>NZ_CP150297.1:0-5995000 GCF_045040645.1 Paenibacillus sp. FSL H8-0261
GTGGACAGCCATACTTCCGAATTATGGCAGCAAATTTTATCGATTATTCAAACCAAATTAAGCAAGCCGAGCTTTGATACCTGGTTTAAGGCTACTAAAGCGATAACCTTCAACTCCCAGGTTCTCATTATCTCGGCACCTACAACGTTCGCAGTAGAATGGCTGGAAAGTCGCTACACCAAACTAGTAGGAGCAACGGTCTACGAAGTCACTGGGAAACAAGTGGATGTAAAATTCGTGATTGAAGAAAGCAAGCCGCCTGAGCTTGTGGTTCAACAATCCGCTCCCACTCCCGTAGTATCACGAGAAGAAGCGCAAACGCATCTACTCAATCCCAAGTACACTTTTGACACTTTTGTAATCGGCTCCGGCAACCGTTTTGCGCATGCAGCCTCACTGGCAGTAGCCGAAGCGCCGGCCAAAGCATACAATCCCTTGTTTTTATATGGTGGTGTAGGTCTGGGCAAAACCCATTTAATGCATGCCATTGGGCACTATGTTCTAGAACATAACCCGAATAACAAGGTTATTTACATCTCATCAGAGAAATTCACGAATGAATTTATCAATTCAATCCGTGATAACCGCGGTGAAAGCTTCCGCAATAAGTATCGTAACGTTGACATTTTGCTTATTGACGATATTCAATTCCTCGCTGGAAAAGAGTCCACGCAGGAGGAGTTTTTTCATACGTTCAATGCGCTCCACGAAGAACGCAAGCAAATTATCATCTCCAGCGACCGACCGCCAAAGGAAATTCCCACACTGGAAGAACGGCTACGTTCCCGGTTCGAGTGGGGCTTGATTACGGATATTCAACCACCCGATCTAGAAACCCGAATTGCGATTTTGCGCAAAAAGGCGAAGGCAGAGAACCTTGATATCCCTAATGAGGCCATGATGTATATTGCTAACCAGATTGACACCAATATTCGTGAGCTGGAGGGTGCATTAATCCGGGTTGTTGCTTACTCATCGCTAACTAACCAGGATGTAACTACTCATTTGGCAGCTGAAGCACTCAAGGATATTATTCCTTCCAGCCGGCCTAAGATGATTACCATCGCTGATATTCAGCAAAAAGTCGGTGAATACTACAATTTACGCCTTGAAGACTTCAAAGCGCGAAAACGTACGAAAGCCGTAGCTTTTCCACGTCAAATCGCAATGTATCTCTCCCGTGAACTAACCGATTATTCGCTCCCTAAGATTGGTGAGGCATTCGGAGGACGTGACCATACGACCGTAATTCATGCGCATGATAAAATTACACAGTCATTAAAGGTCGATCAGGAGTTGTACAAAGTGGTAAATAATCTTGCGGAGAAAATTAAAAATCCTTCCTAAGAGGAACAAAGAGCCTATACACAATCTATACACATGTGGGTAGGCTTAATTTTATGCTATTTGATAGGGTTATCCACATATTAGACGCCCCTACTACTAATACTATTAAATAACTATAATAATTCATCATGTAAAGACGCGTAATAAAGAGCTACCAATACAACGAAATTCCCAATTTTTCAGCTAGGAGTGAAATCATGAAAATAAGCATTCTTAAAAATGAACTCAACGAATCCATTCAACACGTATCCAAAGCTATATCCAGTAGAACAACCATCCCTATTCTGACCGGTATTAAGCTGGAAGTTAGCCATCAAGGCGTAACATTAACTGCAAGCGACACCGATATTTCGATTCAATCGTTTATTCCAGCAGAGAATGACAGCCATACGATCGTGAAGATAGATCAGCCAGGAAGTGTTGTTCTTCCCGCTAAATTTTTCGTCGAGATTATTAAGAAGCTGCCCTCCAAAGAGATTCACATGGAAGTTAAAGAAGGATTCCAAACGTATATTTCTTCTGGATCCACTGAGATTCAGATCGTAGGTTTAGACCCTGAAGAATTCCCGGTGCTACCGAGTATTGAGGAGAACGATACTATCTCCCTGCCAGGTGATTTGCTGAAAAATATGATTAAACAAACCGCTTTTTCTATTTCTACCCAAGAGACAACTCCGATTTTAACAGGTATACTGTGGAATCTGGCTGATAATGAGTTTAAGTTTACAGCGACAGACCGCCACCGCTTAGCTACAAGAGCAGCAAAACTAGAAGGTACGGAGAATGTCCAATTTGCAAATATCGTAATCGCCGGTAAAACTCTTAATGAGCTAAGCAAGATTATTCCTGATCAAAATATGCTCGTTGATATTGTGGTTGCGGACAATCAAGTTCTCTTTAAAATCGACAAAGTACTGTTCTATTCACGGATCCTTGATGGAATTTATCCGGATACTTCTAGAATTATTCCAACAACCTACAAAACAGAACTAACTTTGGACACAAAAAAATTAAGCGAATCGATTGATCGTGCTTATTTGCTGTCCCGTGAAGAAAAAACCAATATTGTGCGCATGCAGACGCTTGAGCAAGGTGGTATTGAAATTTCATCTAGCTCTTCTGAGCTTGGTAAAGTTCGCGAAGAACTTGAAGTCATTGATTTCAAAGGTGAACCGCTCAAAATATCTTTCAACTCCAAATATATGCTCGATGTCTTAAAAGTTATTGAGAGTGAGCAACTTGTAATAGCATTTACAGGAATGATGAGTCCGATCATTTTGAAGCCACTCGATCAAACCAATAGCTTGTATATTATTTTGCCTTACCGTACAACAAATTAATGCCAACATTCATGAACATGTGGATAAGTGGCTGAAAGGATAAAAACCATGAAAAAAATACTTATCCACAGTGGATATATTAAGCTGGATCAATTCCTGAAACTTTCTGATTGTGTATCCACAGGTGGAATGGCTAAAGCTTTGCTGCAAGAAGGACATGTACTTGTTAACGGAGAAGTAGAGGAACGGCGCGGAAGAAAACTTTATCCGGGTGATCAAATTGAAGTGCAGGATAACGGCACATTTCAGGTTGAAGGCGGAGGAGTCAAAGAGGAGTAGGCTAGGGGAGGAACCATTTCGTGTTTGTTAAAAATATCGGTCTGCAGCATTATCGGAATTACGGGCTGCTGCGTCTGGAGAGCTTGGGCGATGTGAATCTGATTCTGGGTCAGAACGCCCAAGGCAAAACAAACCTCATGGAGGCATTGTTCGTCCTGGCGATGACCAAAAGCCACCGCACCTCGAAGGATCGCGAACTTATCTCATTCGATGCCCCTGGAGATGCTGCTCAGATCATTGCCGAGGTAGAACGTAAGTACGGCGATCTCAAGCTAGAGCTCACCCTATCTGCCAAAGGTAAAAAAGCTAAGATTAACGGTTTAGAACAACGACGTCTTAGTGAGTTTGTGGGATCACTCAATGTGGTTATGTTTGCACCGGAAGATTTAGAGATAGTCAAAGGCACACCTGGCATCAGACGGCGTTTTCTCGATATGGAGATTGGCCAAGTCCAGCCCAGTTATCTATTTCACCTCCAGCAGTATCAAAAAATTCTCTTACAAAGAGGCAATTTGCTGAAGCAGTTGTGGGGGAAAGAGGCAGCGGGAAAAGACCTTTTGGAAATTTGGGATGCTCAACTTGTGGAGCACGGTGTTAAAATCGTCAAAAAAAGGAAACAATTCATAAAGAAGCTGCAAATATGGGCTGAAAGCATACACCGGGGGATTACGAACGGCGGAGAAGAACTGAAATTGCTCTATGTCCCCTCTTTCGGCGATCGGGATGAGGAAGATGAAGCTGTCTTATTAGACAATTTTATGTTAAAGTTATCACAAACGAGAGAACAAGAAATCAGGCGCGGCATGACGCTGACGGGTCCCCATCGGGATGACCTGTCCTTTTTTATCAACGGAAGGGAAGCTCAGGTCTACGGTTCTCAGGGACAGCAGCGTACAACGGCTTTATCGCTCAAGCTGGCGGAAATCGAGCTGATCCATGAAGAAATCGGAGAATATCCTGTGCTGCTTCTTGATGATGTTTTATCCGAGCTTGATCCTTACCGACAGACCCAGCTTATTGAAACCTTTCAAAGCAAGGTACAGACATTCATTACCGCTACCGGGATTGAGGGTCTGAATGCCGATAAATTAAAGGGCGCCAGCCTATATCATGTTCATGATGGAAAAGTGGAGTTATAAAGAGCGGAGGAAGATCATGTATATTCATTTGGGCGGGGAGAAGATTATTCGCTCTTCGGAGTTAATTGCAATATTTGATATTTCGATTGAGAAATCTTCCAAGGTGTCTAAGCAATTCGTCATTTACTCTGAGCAGGACAAGAAGCTTGAGCGGATTGGTGAAGAGGAAGCAAAATCTATTGTCGTCACTAAAAATATCGTGTATTACTCCCCCATTTCCTCCTCCACTCTCAAAAAAAGAGCCAAAATTTTGCTCGAAATATAACTTGCGTTTAGTAACAAAGAGATAATCTGAAAGAAGTAGGTGAAGGCATGTCAATGAATCAACCGACATATGATGAGAGCCAGATTCAGGTACTGGAAGGGCTAGAAGCTGTCCGGAAACGTCCGGGCATGTATATTGGTTCCACTAGTTCTAAAGGTCTCCATCACTTGGTGTGGGAGGTCGTAGATAATAGTATCGATGAAGCCCTAGCAGGTTATTGTGACCGGATTCAAGTGATTATTCATGAGGATAACGGGATTACTGTTATCGATAATGGACGTGGCATACCTGTAGGTGAAAATGAAAAACTTAAAAAGTCGACGCTTGAAGTTGTAATGACAGTACTGCATGCAGGCGGTAAATTCGGCGGCGGCGGATATAAAGTATCAGGCGGCTTACACGGTGTGGGTATCTCCGTAGTAAATGCCTTGTCTGAGAAGGTTGTTGTTAATGTTAAGCGTGATGGGCATATTTATCAGCAGGAATACAGACGTGGTGCACCACAGTATGAGATCAAAGTTGTTGGAGATACGGAAGAGACAGGTACGACTACAACTTTTCATCCGGACCCTGAAATCTTTACTGAAACCACGGTCTTTGAATATGCGACACTGCTTACTCGTATTCGAGAGCTAGCTTTTCTTAACAAAGGAATTGAGCTTTCACTGCATGATGAGCGGACCGATGTCACCAACGTGTTCAAATATGAGGGTGGTATCGTTGAATATGTGAAATATCTGAATGAGAAAAAAGAAGCGCTGCACGAGGAACCAATCTACGTGGAAGGCTCACGTGATATGATTCAGGTTGAAGTAGCTCTCCAATATAATGATTCGTATACAGAGAACATCTACTCTTTTGCGAATAATATTAATACCCATGAGGGCGGAACGCATGAATCCGGCTTCAAAAGTGCTTTAACACGTATTATCAACGATTACGCCCGTAAAGCGGGTGTGCTGAAGGATGGTAATTCAAATCTGACTGGCGACGACGTGCGTGAAGGATTGACAGCCATTATTTCTGTCAAAATTCCAGAGCCTCAGTTCGAAGGTCAAACGAAGACTAAGCTCGGAAATAGTGAAGTCCGTGGAATAGTAGAATCACTGTTCGGAGAGAAATTGCAGGAATTCCTGGAAGAGAATCCGGCAGTATCACGCCGTGTCCTTGAGAAGTCGCTTTCAGCTTCACGTGCACGAGAAGCCGCTCGTAAGGCTCGTGAGTTAACCCGCCGTAAGAGTGCGCTTGAAGTCAGTGCACTACCTGGTAAACTTGCGGACTGTTCATCCAAGGATGCGTCTATCAGCGAACTGTATATCGTCGAAGGTGACTCTGCGGGTGGATCGGCCAAGCAGGGCCGGGATCGTCATTTCCAAGCGATTCTACCGCTGCGTGGTAAGATTCTAAACGTAGAAAAGGCACGCTTAGACCGTATTTTATCCAACGCCGAGATCCGGGCTATTATTACTGCTCTTGGTACAGGAATCAGTGATGATTTTGACCTATCGAAGGCTCGTTACCATAAAGTCGTTATTATGACGGATGCCGACGTCGATGGAGCTCATATTAGAACTCTGTTGTTAACATTCTTCTACCGTTACATGCGGAAGCTAGTAGATGCAGGTTATATCTATATCGCACAACCGCCATTGTTCAAGATAGAACGCAACAAAGTGATCCGTTATGCAGGTAGCGAGAAGGAACGCGATGAGATTATCGCCTCTTTTGGTGAGAATGTTAAGGTCAATGTTCAGCGCTACAAAGGTTTGGGTGAAATGAATGCTACCCAGCTGTGGGACACGACGATGGATCCTGAGGCTCGTATGATGCTACAAGTAACGATTGAAGATGCGATGCTTGCTGATAGTATCTTTGATACGCTGATGGGCGATAATGTTGAACCAAGACGTGACTTTATCCATGAGCATGCGAAGAGCGTCAGATACCTTGATGTGTAACAATTACATTCAAGCATAAAAACCTCCGGCTTCTGTTCCTAACGGAATGAGAATGCTGGAGGTTTTTTTGGTTTCAGAGCTGATTTTTAGGCTTTAGTATATTGCCTATTGCGGGTAGTATATGGGGATTTTCTAGCTTTTACACGTCCGTATGCTACAGCATAGCGGTGTATTCTACGATAGATAGATTTATCAGGAAATAACTTGAATACAACAATGGATGGAAGCGTGTTGACCTCAAGCAGCCACATATCCATATGCTGATCCATGGCAATATCCAGACCAATTTCTTTAATTCCTGGATAGGTGGTTTCCAATTGGCCTGCAATTTGTACGCCTAAAGATTTTAATTGATTAATCGTGGAGAGTGTTTCAGAAGGGTTCATATGATTTTTTAATAATGTATTTACTGACAGAATACTGCCTCCACTATGATAATTGGTGACGATTTTCTGAGGGGCAGCTACTCTTCCGAGCATTCCTGTTGTTTCCCATGCACCTGATGGAGTCTTTTGGGCAAGAACTCGAAGGTCGAAGGGACGATCTTGATGACGCAGGAGATCAATTCCTTTTTGGACGAGGTAGGTATGGTTCTGAATTCGTTTCTGTAAGGCCTCATGCAGCTCTTCGGGGGAGAAGAAAACTTCTGCCGTCTTTGCATATCTTAAAATATATAGGACCTGTGCTTCTTGCTGTTCTCTCTCCTCGTTATTGGCGGTGACAGTCATTTCAGTCTTCTGCTGGCTAGGACTTAAAATCACCGTACGCTGCTCAGCTCTCATTACACCAATACCAAAGCTTCCGCGATCAGGTTTTATATAGACCATGGCATATAACGCAAGCATTTCTTTAAGAACATTTAAATCATATTTACGAGTATCAGGCACATATAGAGATAGAGATTGATTTTGAAGGATAACTTTTGTTTTAGCCCATTTACTTGGGACTCGTTGAATCTTCATTATCTTCCTCCTTAACAATTTTGTGCAGCATTTGCTCTTTGGAATTCCCTTGTACAAAACTTGCTGTGGAAGCATAATCTTTGGCAGCTGAAAATCAGGACAAGCTACCTAAACAATGGTATAATATAAGGATATGGGGTTATGCCTTATCGAACGATACTAGGATAATAAAACCGTGTTTCTTGTCTTTACAGTCTATGTACTAAAGACATTTGCGGAAAGGGCGAATACCCTAATCAGCGCAAAAGAAATCAATATTAGAAGATAAAAGGCTATCATGTTTAATTGTGCTACTTTTGTGAAAGTAATATAATTAAGGGTAGCGGTTTTTTAACTGAAGGAGGTCCAGCAACTCATGGCTGAACAAAATAACCCACAAGTCAAAGATCGGGACATTGGCGTGGAAATGCGTGAATCCTTTATGGATTACGCAATGAGCATCATTGTTAGCCGGGCTTTGCCAGATGTGCGGGACGGACTCAAGCCGGTTCACCGACGCATTTTGTTTGCGATGTCGGAACTTGGAATGTCTGCGGATAAGCCTCATAAGAAATCGGCAAGAATCGTCGGTGAGGTTATCGGTAAGTACCACCCTCACGGTGACTCAGCCGTCTATGAAACAATGGTACGGATGGCTCAGGATTTCTCTATGCGCTATATGCTTGTGGACGGTCACGGGAACTTTGGTTCGATTGATGGTGATATGGCTGCAGCGATGCGTTATACAGAAGCCCGTCTTTCCAAGATTGCAGGCGAAATGCTTCGAGATTTGAACAAAGAAACAGTTGATTTCGCACCCAACTATGATGGTGAAGAGAATGAGCCAGTTGTATTACCAGCTCGCTATCCGAACCTGCTCGTTAATGGGGTATCTGGTATAGCTGTAGGTATGGCTACTAATATTCCACCGCATAACCTAGGTGAAGTTATCGATGGTGTGCAGGCGATGATTAAGAATCCTGATATCACCCCTATGGAATTGATGGAGTATATCCAAGGCCCAGATTTCCCAACGGCTGGATATATTTTGGGTCGTGAGGGTATTCGTCAGGCTTATCGTACGGGGCGTGGTTCAGTGACCATGCGTGCAAAGGCAACGATTGAAGAGAATAACGGTAAGGCTCGCATCATTGTACATGAGCTGCCGTATCAGGTGAATAAGGCGAGACTGGTTGAGAAAATCGCAGAATTAGTACGTGAGAAACGGATCGAGGGTATAACGGATCTTCGAGATGAGTCTGACCGTAACGGTATGCGTGTAGTTGTCGAGATGAGACGTGATGTGAATCCAAATGTTGTGTTGAACAATCTATATAAACATACTTCTATGCAATCTACATTTGGTATCAACATGCTGGCCATCGTAAACAACGAGCCGAAAATTCTTAATCTGCGTGATGTGCTCTATCATTATTTGCAGCACCAGATTGAAGTTATTCGTCGTCGTACAATATTTGATCTTAAAAAAGCCGAAGCACGCGCTCATATTTTAGAAGGTCTGCGTATTGCGCTGGATCATCTGGATGAAGTTATTGCGTTAATTCGTGCTTCTCGGACAACGGACATAGCCCGTGAGGGATTAATGAGCACCTTTAGCCTTAGCGTAGAGCAGGCTCAAGCGATCCTCGATATGCGGATGCAGCGTCTGACCGGTCTGGAAAGAGAAAAGATCGAGAATGAATATAACGAATTGCTAGCTAAAATTGCAGAGTACCGTGAAATTTTGGCGAATGAGCATCTTGTACTGGAAATCATCAGTAACGAGCTGCAGGATATTCGTGATAGATATTCTGATGAACGCCGGACAGAGATTACCGTTGGTGAAGAAAGTATCCTGGATGAAGACCTTATTACGCGTGAAGAGGTTGTTATCACTATTACACATACGGGATACATCAAACGTCTACCTGTCAGCACCTACCGCAGTCAGAAGCGTGGAGGGCGCGGAGTCATGGGGATGGACACCAAGGATCAGGACTTTGTGGAGCATCTCTTCGTGAGTAACTCTCATAACTATCTGATGTTCTTTACCGATAAGGGTAAGGTATACCGGATTAAAGCTTATGAGATCCCAGAGCTGGGACGTACAGCACGTGGGACACCAATCATCAACCTGATTCAAATTGAACAAGGTGAGAAGATTAGTGCCGTAATCCAAGTGGAAGAAACCGATAGTGACAAGTACTTGTTCTTTGCTACCCGCGAAGGTATCGTGAAGAAGACGCCGCTTGAGGATTACAATAACATCCGCAAAGGCGGACTTATCGCTATTAACCTTCGTGAAGAGGATTCTCTAATTGAGGTTAAGCTGACAGATGGACAGCAAAATCTTATTATCGGTACAGCTCGCGGAATGTCGATTACGTTCTCAGAGAATGATGTTCGTTCTATGGGTCGTAGCGCGACAGGTGTGAAGGGCATTACGCTTGATAGTAATGACCATGTCATCGGTATGGATTGTGTCGATAAGGAGCTTGAGGTTCTGATTGTTACTAGCAAGGGTTATGGTAAACGGACACCAGCCGGTGACTATCGTTCCCAGACTCGTGGTGGTAAAGGAATCAAGACCATTAATCTCACTGAGAAGAATGGCCCTGTAGTTGGTCTAAAAGTCGTTAAGAACGATGAAGACTTAATGATCATTACTACAAGCGGTACCTTGATTCGTACCAGCATGGATGGAATCTCTACTATGGGTCGTTATGCGCAAGGGGTTAAGCTAATTAACATCCGCGAGGATGATGCAGTGGCTACTCTGTGCAGAGCAGATAAGAACGAAGAAGACGAATTGTCTGAAGATATGGAAGGCCTCGAGGAACAAGTAACAGTAGATGAATCTGGTGATATTGATCAACCGGAAACAATCGCTGAGGATCAAGAAGATAACTTAGAGTAGGTTATATCAATAAAGAGCAAGGGCTTCTATTACAGAGACCCTTGCTCTTTTTGCTGTGTTGAATTAATAGCTAGTTATTTAATGAAATTTAATGAGAATTTTTATAAGAATAGTTTTCATTTCACTAGTCGCTTCCTTTTATCCGTACTATAATTAGCCGATAGAGTATAAATCAGTATATAAAGTACTATTTTCTCAGAAATTATCTGTCATATTAGATTTCGGTAATCCTGAGCTTATTGTTATAGAAATTAAGGGGCTGAGTATATGCCAAGTGTATTGGCTGGAGAAGTTAAAGCGGGCTCAAAGATAACCAAAGATGTAATTACACCTTTGGGGGGGATTTTGTTCACCAAGGGAAAAATACTACTCCCCCGTGATCTAGAAATTTTAGAAGCTTTTTTGGTTGGGCAAGTGGAGATCGAAGGTGTTCAGGGAGAGGACAACTCTGATGCTGTCAAAAAAAACGCCAAGCAGACAGCACTTAAAGCTGGAGCGATTATAAATGAATCGATGCTGATTAAGAACAATTCCCCACTACATGATGAATATGAAAAAATGATCGCACTTATTAGGACTAGCTATCGTTCGGTAACGGCAGCCTCACTTCCTATTTTTGAGTTGCGGAGTCAATTAGAGTTACTTATTAGTCATTTGAAGGATTATCATGTGTTGAAGTTTTCTCCACGTACGTTAAAAGACGAGGATTACAACTATCACAATGCCGTACTGTCCGCGTTAACATCATATAAGATCGCTCAATGGTGCGGGTATCCGCAAAAGGATTGGATGCAGATCGCTTTTGCCGGATTGCTACATGACATCGGAAACGCAAAAGTAGATAGTTCTCTTTTACATAAGCCGGAGTCACTTAATAGTGCTGAAATAGAAGAGGTTCGCAGACATACTACATATGGCTATCAATTGTTGCGTAATGTTACAGCGATTAATGAAGGGGTAAGACTAACAGCATTGCAGCATCATGAGAAGGTTGACGGGTCTGGATACCCACTTAAGCTAGAAGGTAGCCAGATTCATTTTTACGCTAAAGTAGTTGCGGTAGCAGATATATTCCATGCAATGACTCTAGAAAGGGCCTATAGAAAAGCACAGTCTCCTTATTTAGTGTTAGAGCAGATAATGACAGAAAGCTTCGGTAAGCTCGACCCAGTTATTGTACAGACCTTTATACAGAAGAGTACCGATTTGTTTAATGGAACCAGAATACGTTTGAGCGATGGACGTCATGGAGAGATCATATTTACTGACCGTGCTAATCCAACACGTCCTATGATTAAGGTAGAGGGTACGATTGTGAACCTAATGTTGGAGCGAGAATTGTATATTCAGGAGATCATTGCTTAGAGAGGGAAGTATTAAGAGACTGCATAAATGAGACTGTGCTAACAGGTATATACCAATATATAAAGGGTGATTAATAGCACAGTCTCTTATTTATAGATTATATTAAAAAAAGTGTTGCAATGAATCTCTATACATGATATATTCTATTTCTGGCCGAGAAACACACATGCCGAGCTCGAAAAAGAAGTTAAAAAAAGAGCTTGACATTAAACGGCTGAACATGATATAGTATAAGAGTTGCTGCTGAGACATTAAACGGCGCCAACGAGAACTTGATCTTTGAAAACTGAACAACGAGTGAGTAGGAAATCACGAAAGTGATATCCAAAATTAGAGAATTAATTTTCTCGTCAGATGTTTCAAAATGAGCATATCGCTCTTTTCAATACTAATTGGAGAGTTTGATCCTGGCTCAGGACGAACGCTGGCGGCGTGCCTAATACATGCAAGTCGAGCGGAGTTATTTTGAAAGCTTGCTTTCAAAATAACTTAGCGGCGGACGGGTGAGTAACACGTAGGCAACCTGCCCCTTAGACTGGGATAACTACCGGAAACGGTAGCTAATACCGGATAATTTCTTTTTTCTCCTGAAGAAAGAATGAAAGACGGAGCAATCTGTCACTGAGGGATGGGCCTGCGGCGCATTAGCTAGTTGGTGGGGTAACGGCCCACCAAGGCGACGATGCGTAGCCGACCTGAGAGGGTGAACGGCCACACTGGGACTGAGACACGGCCCAGACTCCTACGGGAGGCAGCAGTAGGGAATCTTCCGCAATGGACGAAAGTCTGACGGAGCAACGCCGCGTGAGTGATGAAGGTTTTCGGATCGTAAAGCTCTGTTGCCAGGGAAGAACGTCCGGTAGAGTAACTGCTATCGGAGTGACGGTACCTGAGAAGAAAGCCCCGGCTAACTACGTGCCAGCAGCCGCGGTAATACGTAGGGGGCAAGCGTTGTCCGGAATTATTGGGCGTAAAGCGCGCGCAGGCGGTCATTTAAGTCTGGTGTTTAAACCTTGGGCTCAACCTGAGGTCGCACTGGAAACTGGGTGACTTGAGTACAGAAGAGGAAAGTGGAATTCCACGTGTAGCGGTGAAATGCGTAGATATGTGGAGGAACACCAGTGGCGAAGGCGACTTTCTGGGCTGTAACTGACGCTGAGGCGCGAAAGCGTGGGGAGCAAACAGGATTAGATACCCTGGTAGTCCACGCCGTAAACGATGAGTGCTAGGTGTTAGGGGTTTCGATACCCTTGGTGCCGAAGTTAACACAGTAAGCACTCCGCCTGGGGAGTACGGTCGCAAGACTGAAACTCAAAGGAATTGACGGGGACCCGCACAAGCAGTGGAGTATGTGGTTTAATTCGAAGCAACGCGAAGAACCTTACCAGGTCTTGACATCCCTCTGAATCCACTAGAGATAGTGGCGGCCTTCGGGACAGAGGAGACAGGTGGTGCATGGTTGTCGTCAGCTCGTGTCGTGAGATGTTGGGTTAAGTCCCGCAACGAGCGCAACCCTTAACTTTAGTTGCCAGCAGGTAAGGCTGGGCACTCTAGAGTGACTGCCGGTGACAAACCGGAGGAAGGTGGGGATGACGTCAAATCATCATGCCCCTTATGACCTGGGCTACACACGTACTACAATGGCCGGTACAACGGGAAGCGAAACCGCGAGGTGAAGCCAATCCCATCAAAGCCGGTCTCAGTTCGGATTGCAGGCTGCAACTCGCCTGCATGAAGTCGGAATTGCTAGTAATCGCGGATCAGCATGCCGCGGTGAATACGTTCCCGGGTCTTGTACACACCGCCCGTCACACCACGAGAGTTTACAACACCCGAAGTCGGTGGGGTAACCCGCAAGGGAGCCAGCCGCCGAAGGTGGGGTAGATGATTGGGGTGAAGTCGTAACAAGGTAGCCGTATCGGAAGGTGCGGCTGGATCACCTCCTTTCTATGGAGAATCGTCTTCTGCAATGAAGACATTCAAATCGGAAGCTAAGCTTCCACAACTCACTCGTTGCTCAGTTTTGAGAGTTTAAGCTCTCAGTAAGACTTGATCCTTGAAAACTGGATACCGAAACGAATTTGCGTTTTAGAACATCTTTTAGCTAAAACTTGTGTAAACAAGTACGTTAGTTATTAGCTGGAAGCGAAGATTTTCAATTGTGCGAACAAGCGAAACATCGGAGCGAAGGTTAAGCTAATAAGAGCACACGGAGGATGCCTAGGCGCCAGGAGCCGACGAAGGACGTGGCGAACAACGAAACTGCCTCGGGGAGCTGTAAGCAAGCTTTGATCCGGGGGTGTCCGAATGGGGAAACCCAGCTGTGGTAATTCGCAGTTACTCATCTCTGAACACATAGGAGATGTAGAGGCAGACCAGGGGAACTGAAACATCTAAGTACCCTGAGGAAGAGAAAACAATAGTGATTCCGTCAGTAGCGGCGAGCGAACGCGGAACAGCCTAAACCTAAGAGCTTGCTCTTAGGGGTTGTGGGACGTCTCACATGGAGTTACAAAGGAATATGGTAGGTGAAGAGGTCTGGAAAGGCCCGCGATAGAGGTAAAAGCCCTGTAACCTAAACTGTGTTCTCTCCGAGACGGATCCCGAGTAGTGCGGGGCACGTGAAACCCCGTATGAATCCAGCAGGACCATCTGCTAAGGCTAAATACTACCTGGCGACCGATAGTGAAACAGTACCGTGAGGGAAAGGTGAAAAGCACCCCGGAAGGGGAGTGAAATAGAACCTGAAACCGTGTGCTTACAAAAAGTCAGAGCCCTATTAATGGGTGATGGCGTGCCTTTTGTAGAATGAACCGGCGAGTTACGTTTAACATGCAAGGTTAAGTCGAGAAGACGGAGCCGCAGCGAAAGCGAGTCTGAATAGGGCGATTTAGTATGTGGACGTAGACCCGAAACCGTGTGATCTACCCCTGTCCAGGGTGAAGGTGCGGTAACACGCACTGGAGGCCCGAACCCACGCATGTTGAAAAATGCGGGGATGAGGTGGGGGTAGCGGAGAAATTCCAATCGAACTCGGAGATAGCTGGTTCTCCCCGAAATAGCTTTAGGGCTAGCCTCGGTATAAGAGTAGTGGAGGTAGAGCACTGATTGGGTGCGGGGTCCGCAAGGATTACCAAGCTCAGTCAAACTCCGAATGCCATATACTTATTGCCGGGAGTCAGACAGTGAGTGCTAAGATCCATTGTCAAAAGGGAAACAGCCCAGACCATCAGCTAAGGTCCCCAAGTGTGTGTTAAGTGGGAAAGGATGTGGAGTTGCACAGACAACCAGGATGTTGGCTTAGAAGCAGCCACCATTGAAAGAGTGCGTAATAGCTCACTGGTCGAGTGACTCTGCGCCGAAAATGTAACGGGGCTAAACACACCACCGAAGCTATGGCTAGATACGTATGTATCTGGGGTAGGGGAGCGTTGTATGTGGGTTGAAGGTGTACCGTAAGGAGCGCTGGACAGCATACAAGTGAGAATGCCGGTATGAGTAACGAAAAGATCAGTGAGAATCTGATCCGCCGAAAGCCCAAGGTTTCCTGAGGAAGGCTCGTCCGCTCAGGGTAAGTCGGGACCTAAGGCGAGGCCGAAAGGCGTAGTCGAAGGACAACAGTTTGAAATTACTGTACCACCGTAATCCGCTATGAGCGATGGGGTGACGCAGGAGGGTAGTGACGCGGACTGATGGATATGTCCGTCTAAGCAGTGAGGCTGGTGTGTAGGCAAATCCGCACATCGTTAAGGCTGGGCTGTGATGGGGAGCGAAAATTATAGTAGCGAAGGTCATGATCTCACACTGCCAAGAAAAGCCTCTAGCCAGGAGAAGGTGCCCGTACCGCAAACCGACACAGGTAGGCGAGAAGAGAATTCTAAGGCGCGCGGAAGAACTCTCGTTAAGGAACTCGGCAAAATGACCCCGTAACTTCGGGAGAAGGGGTGCCCCGGTAGTGTGAATAGCACGAGGGGGCCGCAGTGAAAAGGCCCAAGCGACTGTTTAGCAAAAACACAGGTCTGTGCGAAGCCGCAAGGCGAAGTATACGGGCTGACGCCTGCCCGGTGCTGGAAGGTTAAGGGGAGTGGTTAGGGGTAACCCGAAGCTATGAACCGAAGCCCCAGTAAACGGCGGCCGTAACTATAACGGTCCTAAGGTAGCGAAATTCCTTGTCAGGTAAATTCTGACCCGCACGAATGGCGTAACGACTTGGGCGCTGTCTCAACGAGAGATCCGGTGAAATTTTAATACCTGTGAAGATGCAGGTTACCCGCGACAAGACGGAAAGACCCCATGGAGCTTTACTGCAGCTTGATATTGAATTTGGGTACGATCTGTACAGGATAGGTGGGAGCCGTAGAAATCGGAGCGCAAGCTTCGGTGGAGGCGCCGTTGGGATACCACCCTGATCGTATCTAGGTTCTAACCTAGTACCCTTACCGGGTACGGGGACCGTGTCAGGCGGGCAGTTTGACTGGGGCGGTCGCCTCCTAAAGAGTAACGGAGGCGTTCCAAGGTTCCCTCAGAATGGTTGGAAATCATTCGAAGAGTGCAAAGGCATAAGGGAGCTTGACTGCGAGACCTACAAGTCGAGCAGGGACGAAAGTCGGACTTAGTGATCCGGTGGTACCGCATGGAAGGGCCATCGCTCAACGGATAAAAGCTACCCTGGGGATAACAGGCTTATCTCCCCCAAGAGTCCACATCGACGGGGAGGTTTGGCACCTCGATGTCGGCTCATCGCATCCTGGGGCTGAAGTAGGTCCCAAGGGTTGGGCTGTTCGCCCATTAAAGCGGTACGCGAGCTGGGTTCAGAACGTCGTGAGACAGTTCGGTCCCTATCTGTCGTGGGCGCAGGAAATTTGAGAGGAGCTGTCCTTAGTACGAGAGGACCGGGATGGACGTACCGCTGGTGCACCAGTTGTTTCGCCAGAAGCATGGCTGGGTAGCTACGTACGGACGGGATAAGCGCTGAAAGCATCTAAGCGTGAAGCCCCCCTCAAGATGAGATTTCCCAATTAGTAAGACCCCTTGAAGACGACGAGGTAGATAGGTTGGAGGTGGAAGTGCAGTAATGCATGGAGCTGACCAATACTAATCGGTCGAGGGCTTATCCTATACTTAATACGCAAATTCAATTCGGATTCAGTTTTCAGGCATCAAGCCTGTAACACGCTAAGAAATTCATTCTCACTTCTGGTGATGAACGAAATTTCACGCGGCAGCGTCTGTTTCACAGACGCATGTTTGGTGGCGATAGCGGAGGGGTTCCACGCGTACCCATCCCGAACACGACCGTTAAGCCCTCCAGCGCCGATGGTACTTGGACCGAAGGGTCCTGGGAGAGTAGGACGTTGCCAAGCACGCAAGACCACTGTTGAGTAATCGACAGTGGTCTTTTTGTTGTATTTATTTACTTAAAGGGTTGGTACGATTTAAATTTTGTTTGACAGACTACAGCGTTTAACCCATAATACAATTCATACTAAACATATAAGAATTATAGGGGGAGCGGATTATGTCATATTTTAATGTATCTGTTAAGAAACCGGTTCTGTTGGGGGCAATAGCAGTTTTGCTATTGATGGTAATTGCAGGATGCTCGGGATCTAATAATAAGGCTGCTTCAAATAAAGATGCGCAGGAAAGTGCGAGTCCAGCAACAGCAACTCAGAGTCCTCAAACAGCTGAGCCTGCAGTAGGAGGAACCTTCGTCTATGGTCGGCCTGCTTCTGTAACCTCGCTAGATTTGCATAATCAGATTACGTCCAACAATGCTTTTGCTATCGACAAAGTATTTGAATCGTTAATTGCTTTTGACAGCAAGGGCGAAATTGTAGATTGGCTTGCGAAGTCACATAGTATCAGTGAGGATGGCCTGACGTATACTTTTGAACTTCGCGACGGCTTAAAGTTTTCAAACGGTACGGATGTGACTGCAGAAGATGCTGTATTCTCCCTTGAGCGGCACTTGAAGGTTGGCGGCCCGCTGGCAATATCGGCAAAGGTCGGCACAATTAAGGCGCAGGATAACAAAACGCTTGTTATTACACTTAAAGAGCCTTATACACCATTTATCTCAGAGCTATCCAATTTCTCAAATGGCATCTTGCCTAACAATTTTGGTGGAGTTTCCGAAGAAGAATTCTTTAAGAAGCCCATCGGAACGGGACCCTTTGTGGTTGAATCATGGGATACAGCGGGTGATCTGACCTTCACTAAGAACAAATTCTACTGGCAAGAAGGTAAACCATATATTGATAAGCTAGTTTATAAGTTGATTGAGGACGATAGCCAAGCAATCAACCAGCTGAAGGCAGGGGAAGTTAATGCCATTGAATCTTTAGCGCTGCAAAATGCCAATGAGATCAAAGATGGAGCTGACACAAAAGTAATTACTAACGGCAGTTGGGTGACAGAGCAATTGTTCTTTAATACGCTGGATGAACATTTCTCGGATGTGCATGTTCGCCGCGCTCTCGCTCTGGCGCTTGATCGTGAAGGCTTGACCAAAGCATTAACGTTTGGTTATGCACAAACGGCAAACTCATTACTGCCAACAACGATTCCTTATAACTCCAATGATACAATCAAGGCTCTGAACTTCAATGTTGAGGCAGCCAAGGAGGAGCTAGCTAAATCTGCCTTCCCTAATGGATTCACTACCAAATTACTTGTAGCCTCCGGCAACAGTACAAGAGCACAAGAAGCACAAATTATCCAGGCAGCGGGTCAAACAATCGGGATTACAATTGAGATTGAATCGATTGAGCTTGCTACTTTCCGTGAACGTTTCTTTGCATATGATTTTGCGGCTATGCTTAATAGCGGTCAAGCGGATTCCCCGGAAGCGAACTCGATCATTGCTTTTCAAACTGATCCGGAAGGCTTCAGCAAATCATATTGGACGCATTATACGAATGATGAAGTAACGAAGCTGTTATATGAGGGCCAAAAAACCGCGGATGGCGATGCTCGCGCGCAAATCTATACTAAGCTGCTGCAGACACTTGCTGATGAAGTGCCGTATATTCCGCTTTATTATCCAGATGTTTTGAAAGGTATTCGTTCTTCAGTCGATGGCCTTGTTGTTCTACCTAACGGCAGCGCCCGTTTCGAAGATGTCCGCATCAGCCAATGACGAATCTTAAGCAGGTGTTAAATCAACCTAGAGGAAGCAAGGACTCTTACAACTGGTTTGTGATATCACTTATAAAGGCGCTGGCAGTGATCTGCTGCGTAATGATAGCAGTCTTTTTCATCATCCGAATTGTGCCTGGAGATCCAGCTAAAATGATATTGGGAGAATACAGTACCCCTGAGGCGCTCAAGAGTATGCATCATACTCTTGGGCTGGACCTTCCTTTATGGGAGCAGTTCATGCGATTTCTGAAGACGCTATTTACTCAGGGGGATACTGGAAACTCCATTGTTATGGGTACATCAACAAGAGAGTTGATTATGCAACGGGCCCCTGTCACTTTGTTGCTCATAGTAATGGCGTGTGTGTTGGCGATTTTCGTATCACTTCTGCTTGCTACAGTAGCAGCTACGCATAAGGATAAACTGCTGGATCATTTAATACGTATTTTTCCTACAATAACTTTGGGTATGCCAATCTTCTGGGTTGGCTTACTTTTAATTTTGCTCTTTAGTGTCCGTCTTGGCTGGTTCCCCGTTGGGGGAGTAAGTGAAGGGTGGGTTGGAACTTTGCACAGTCTTGCCCTTCCGGCAATCACCGTTGCTTTCTCACAGATTCCTACGCTGGTCCGTTCGTTAAGAGCACAGATGCTTGAAGTTTTAGAATCGGATTTTGTAGTTACACTTAAGGCTGCCGGAATACCAAGCAGGGTTATTTTATTTAAACATGTGCTGCGCAATTCGGCACTTCCAACATTGATGCTGATGGGTGTGAATATTTCTTATCTAATCGGCGGTACATTGGTCGTTGAACAGGTGTTTGGAATAAAGGGAATTGGCAGCTTGTTATTCACTTCAATTTCGAAACGGGACTTTCCGGTTATTCAAGGAATAGCGCTTTACTGTGCGCTAGCTGTTGTGATCATCAGTCTCTTGATTGAAATCATTTCTTGGTGGCTTGATCCCAGAACGAAGGGAAAACAATGAAAACGATAAGACTAGAACCACGATTGTATGAGGCTGGCAAAATGACTAGCAGCTTAAAACGAATATGGAATACCCCTTCACTTCTAGTGGGATTGATTATGTTTGCAGCTCTTATTCTCTTGACTGTGTTCATACCGTATATAAGTCCCTATGATCCCTCCGAGCAAAATTTGAGCGCCTTTCTGCAGCCTCCGTCGGCTGAACACTGGCTAGGAACCGATCAGCTGGGACGTGATCTGTTTACTAGATTGATTTATGCAGCGAGGACTGATTTAAAAATCATGGTCTTGGCAGAAATCATTCCCTTTTGCATAGGTGTGTTCCTAGGAATGCTAGCAGGATATTACGGCAAATGGATTGATACAGTTATTACGCTGCTGTCAGATACGTTGATCGCTTTTCCTTTTTATCTAATCGTCATTATCGTTGCTTTTGCCAGTGGAGCAGGAGAACGAGGCATTTATATTACTTTTATCCTTGTAGGTTGGATTGTTTTTGCCCGTGTAGTGAGAGGTCTTAGCGCATCTTTTCGCAATCAGGAATGGGTGGCATCCGCTCAAACCTTAGGGCTACCCGGAGTGAAAATTATTTTGCGTCATTTGCTGCCCAATGTGCTTCCGCAAGCTGTGGTCGTTCTTATGACAGACATGATTGGATTGCTTGTTGCCATTGTTACACTGGGGTATCTTGGGATCGGTATTACACCGCCAACTCCAGACTGGGGAACTATGATCTCGGATGGACAGCCCTTCATCACTACAGCTTGGTGGCTCTCAGCTGTCCCAGGATTTGCAGTGGTGTATACCGGAATAGCTTTGTCGCTCCTAGGTGATGGTTTGGCAGACATATGGAGGAAAAAATGATGTCTATACAACCCATTTTAGAAATAAACGCACTATCGCTGGCAGCGAAGTCAAAAGAGAGATTAGTCAACAATGTTAGCTTTTCGCTGAGCAAAGGGGAGAGTCTAGGATTAGTAGGTGAGTCGGGTTCAGGAAAATCGCTTACGCTGCGTGCAATTCTGGGACTACTTCCAAATGGTGTTGAACAGACAGGTGGCACCATTAAGAGTGACGTAAGCAGTGCGATGGTGTTTCAAGACCCAAGAGGTGCACTTGATCCACTCTGTATGGTTGTCAATCAGCTGGCTGAAGTCGTGTATTACAGACAGAAAGTTAGTCGAAAGGCTTCGCGAATGATTGCGCTGGAGCTACTCGAAAGACTTGGTCTCCCTGATTCTTTAAAGAAAAAGGATCGATATCCGAGTCAGCTGTCAGGCGGTCAGTGTCAACGGGTAGTCATCGCTTTAGCACTGGCGTGCAAGCCAGGTATTCTTCTCTGTGATGAGCCGACAACGGCGCTGGATGTCACGGTTCAACGACAAATTATTGAAACGATCACGAACCTCCAGCAGGAGTTGGGATTTGCTATGGTTTTTGTAACGCATAATCTCGCGATTGCAGCCAACTTGTGCTCACGCCTATGTGTAATGAAACAAGGGCAGATTGTTGAGCATGGCGCTACTCTTGATATTTTGCAAAATCCATCCGACCCTTACACACAGATGCTCATTGATTCGGTGCTTCCTTTGCCAGAGCTTGAAGGGAGTAGAGACTCATGGAACTAGCCTTGCAAATTAAAGATTTAACTGTTCACTATGGCGGATTTACTGCACTGGATTGTATCAATCTGAATCTTGAGCAGCACACCACTCTTGGACTAGTTGGAGAATCTGGCTCAGGGAAATCTACACTGGCGCGAGTAATTGCTGGACTGATTGCTCCGCATGAGGGGAAGATCCTGTTAGGTACCCAAGAATTAAAAAAGAAAAGAAGCCGTGAGCAGCGTAAAATAATCCAGATGATCTTCCAAAATCCTGATGCATCGCTGAATCCAAAGCATTCGATTAGGCAAATTCTTTCCGAGCCCTTATTGTTTCATAAAATTGTGGGACGTACGGACGTTGAGCAAAGATGTAAAGAGCTTTTGAACCAGGTTCATTTGGAGCAAAAGGCTTTAGATAAATTCCCGCATGAATTTTCTGGTGGTCAGCGGCAACGGATAGCGATCGCTCGCGCATTAAGCGTTGAACCAAATATCCTGATCGCCGATGAACCTACAAGCGCGCTGGATGTATCTGTGCAGCTTAGTGTACTCGAACTGTTCAATACGCTGAAAGCTGAGCTTAATCTCACCATGCTTTTTATTTCCCATGATCTAGGAGTTATCAATGCAATTAGCGATACGGTAGCAGTTATGCGGCAAGGAAAGCTCGTGGAGCAGAGTCCGAAGGATCAATTCTTCATCCGGCCTAAACATGAATATAGTTACGAGCTGTTGTCGGCGGTTCCTAAAATGCCAAAATCAAGTACATCAGGAGGTTTCTTATGAGCCCAGAATATAATGTACATGTGCCACTTTCAGTGGATGAGTACAATAAGCTTACACAATTGATTTCTACTATCTTGTTTACTGAGCACCCACCAGTTATCATCCCAGCTGAGGCAATTCTGGGGATCGAGGCAGTGGCTGCAGGAATAGCCGCGCCTGGTCGAACCATTGTAAATATAGTAACAGGTCCCTATGGAAGTCTATTTGGAAAGTGGCTTGAACGGGGAGGAGCAACGGTTATTGAAGTAAAGGTTCCTTTTGATGAAGTGGTCACTGGCGACCAAGTTGCTTCCGCAATTAAAGAGTTTAGCCCTTGTGCCCTTTCCTTTGTTCAGGCTGAAGTAGTTACAGGTGGTTCTAATCCGGCTAAAGAAATATTTAAGATTGCAAAGGAGTTCAATCTCATTACTGTGACGGACTCAGTTTCTGCGGTTGGGGGAGAGGCGTTACTGGTCGATGAATGGGGAGTTGATTTTGCTGTGATAGGCGCACAAAAAGCCTTGGCTGGACCTAACGGTGTTAGCGCCGTCAGTATTTCACCACGTGGCTGGCAATTTCTTGAGTCTAATAAAAATGCACCGCGTAACTCCATTCTGTCCTTGCTGGATCTCAAACCTTCGCTGGATGGCACTGCGCCGCTACGGGTTGCTCCAAATATCCCTACTTTAGAGGCTCGAGCTCTGATCCTGGCCTTGACACGAATTGAAGAAGAGGGATTGGAGCAAATCATTCAGCGTCATGAAAGGGCTGCAGCTGCTACATTAGCTGGTATAGAATCCTTGGGGCTTGAGCCTTGGCAAAAGGACAGCAGACATTATTCTACACTGACTACAACGGTTCGGATTGCTGGAAAGCAAGATTTGCAGATCGAAAAACCTATAGGCATTGTGGCTCCAGGAGACGGAGAATTATTTGGCCATCTTTTGCGGATCAATCATTTCGGAACAAATGCTGCTCGGAAAAGTGTGGAGGAAGCCATATCAACGCTTGCTGAGTTATTGAAACAAGACCCTGATCAGGCATTACATGCTGTTCGGCTGGCTTGGGGGGAATGAAGATGATCCATAAGCATCCAGAGCTGCATACATTCAAGGATATTCATATAGCAGGCATCGAAGGTAAACGATTTGATGTTGTGATCAAGGATGGCTATTTTTCATCTATTACTGAAGCGGAGTCGCAACAAAATAATTCAACTCCTACAGCCACAGAACTATGGATAAGTCCTGGTATAATTGATCTTCATACGCATCTTGCTTGGACAGACTTTGATCATGCGGACCAATTGAAGCGCGACTCCCAGCAGATCGAAGCCATGCAGGGGCAAGCGTTTGAGGCTACTCTAAGGACGGGTGTAACGACTGTACGGGATGCAGGCGGAATTCTGCCCAGCACAGTGCAGCATCTTGTTCAGCAATATCAGCAGCCTTTAAGAGTGCATACCAGCAGCGATATGCTTGGAGCAGCAGATGCCCGTGGACTTAAGCATTTGGAACAACGGATGGCGCAAATCTTTGCTACAGGAGCGGGCTGGGTAAAAATCATGGCCACAGGCGGTCTTGGGGCGCCCACCGAAAAAGTCGTAGATCCGATCTTTTCCGAAGAAGAGTTCGCCTTCATTGTTCGTAATGCACATGCTCATGATAAGAAGGTACTGGTTCATACCTGGGGTGGAGTGACGATAGACTGGTCCATTGGGGCCGGCGTGGAATCTATAGAGCATGGGATGTTTCTAACTGAAGATCAGGCAGGGAGACTTGCTAATTCGGAGGTAGCTTTTGTACCTACTACATCCATCTATCGCATTGCCGCAGATCCGAAAGGGGTTCTAGCGTTGAACCCGATCATTTGCGAACGAGCAGCCCGCGCTGCTGAATCGCATTCCAAAGCCATTAATTATGCAAAAAGAGAAGGCGTTCGTATTGGATTCGGTACAGATTATGCTACACCCTTATTACATGGTTATAACCTTCAAGAGCTGGATACGTTGATTGATTATGGCTTAACTCGCAGAGAAGCGTGGCAGTCTGCTACTAAAAGCGCTGCTGACATTCTAGGGAGCGGTAACGAGCTGGGGCAGATTGCAGAAGGTTTTATTGCAGATGCTGTTGTTTTCAATGTCGATCCATACCAGGCGTATAATGCAGAGATACTTCGAAACAGTATCGTTTCCGTAATTACTGGAGCGAAGGAAGCGGAATTAATTTAGATTCGTCTAAGCTATCTTCTAAAAACAACTGATATCTTTTACAGTTGTTTTTCTTTTATATTATGGAATGTATATAAGGCAACAGTATATAAAGATAGAGTGTATTCATTAATACATGATTTATGGTATTTAATCTTTCTAAAAAAAGTGTTGCAATGAATCTCTATACATGATATATTCTATTTCTGGCCGAGAAACACACATGCCGAGCTCGAAAAAGAAGTTAAAAAAAGAGCTTGACATTAAACGGCTGAACATGATATAGTATAAGAGTTGCTGCTGAGACATTAAACGGCGCCAACGAGAACTTGATCTTTGAAAACTGAACAACGAGTGAGTAGGAAATCACGAAAGTGATATCCAAAATTAGAGAATTAATTTTCTCGTCAGATGTTTCAAAATGAGCATATCGCTCTTTTCAATACTAATTGGAGAGTTTGATCCTGGCTCAGGACGAACGCTGGCGGCGTGCCTAATACATGCAAGTCGAGCGGAGTTACTTTGAAAGCTTGCTTTCAAAGTAACTTAGCGGCGGACGGGTGAGTAACACGTAGGCAACCTGCCCCTTAGACTGGGATAACTACCGGAAACGGTAGCTAATACCGGATAATTTCTTTTTTCTCCTGAAGAAAGAATGAAAGACGGAGCAATCTGTCACTGAGGGATGGGCCTGCGGCGCATTAGCTAGTTGGTGGGGTAACGGCCCACCAAGGCGACGATGCGTAGCCGACCTGAGAGGGTGAACGGCCACACTGGGACTGAGACACGGCCCAGACTCCTACGGGAGGCAGCAGTAGGGAATCTTCCGCAATGGACGAAAGTCTGACGGAGCAACGCCGCGTGAGTGATGAAGGTTTTCGGATCGTAAAGCTCTGTTGCCAGGGAAGAACGTCCGGTAGAGTAACTGCTATCGGAGTGACGGTACCTGAGAAGAAAGCCCCGGCTAACTACGTGCCAGCAGCCGCGGTAATACGTAGGGGGCAAGCGTTGTCCGGAATTATTGGGCGTAAAGCGCGCGCAGGCGGTCATTTAAGTCTGGTGTTTAAACCTTGGGCTCAACCTGAGGTCGCACTGGAAACTGGGTGACTTGAGTACAGAAGAGGAAAGTGGAATTCCACGTGTAGCGGTGAAATGCGTAGATATGTGGAGGAACACCAGTGGCGAAGGCGACTTTCTGGGCTGTAACTGACGCTGAGGCGCGAAAGCGTGGGGAGCAAACAGGATTAGATACCCTGGTAGTCCACGCCGTAAACGATGAGTGCTAGGTGTTAGGGGTTTCGATACCCTTGGTGCCGAAGTTAACACAGTAAGCACTCCGCCTGGGGAGTACGGTCGCAAGACTGAAACTCAAAGGAATTGACGGGGACCCGCACAAGCAGTGGAGTATGTGGTTTAATTCGAAGCAACGCGAAGAACCTTACCAGGTCTTGACATCCCTCTGAATCCACTAGAGATAGTGGCGGCCTTCGGGACAGAGGAGACAGGTGGTGCATGGTTGTCGTCAGCTCGTGTCGTGAGATGTTGGGTTAAGTCCCGCAACGAGCGCAACCCTTAACTTTAGTTGCCAGCAGGTAAGGCTGGGCACTCTAGAGTGACTGCCGGTGACAAACCGGAGGAAGGTGGGGATGACGTCAAATCATCATGCCCCTTATGACCTGGGCTACACACGTACTACAATGGCCGGTACAACGGGAAGCGAAACCGCGAGGTGAAGCCAATCCCATCAAAGCCGGTCTCAGTTCGGATTGCAGGCTGCAACTCGCCTGCATGAAGTCGGAATTGCTAGTAATCGCGGATCAGCATGCCGCGGTGAATACGTTCCCGGGTCTTGTACACACCGCCCGTCACACCACGAGAGTTTACAACACCCGAAGTCGGTGGGGTAACCCGCAAGGGAGCCAGCCGCCGAAGGTGGGGTAGATGATTGGGGTGAAGTCGTAACAAGGTAGCCGTATCGGAAGGTGCGGCTGGATCACCTCCTTTCTATGGAGAATCGTCTTCTGCAATGAAGACATTCAAATCGGAAGTTAAACTTCCAAATTTCAGGTTTAGGCCTGTTACTCACTCGTTGCTCAGTTTTGAGAGTTTAAGCTCTCAAGTAAGACTTGATCCTTGAAAACTGGATACCGAAACGAATTTGCGTTTTAGAACATCTTTTAGCTAAAACTTGTGTAAACAAGTAAATGTTATTAGTGAGATGATTCCAAAAGAAATGTCATTGTATGATATTTTCCTGCGGAAAAATCATGGTTAAGCTAATAAGAGCACACGGAGGATGCCTAGGCGCCAGGAGCCGACGAAGGACGTGGCGAACAACGAAACTGCCTCGGGGAGCTGTAAGCAAGCTTTGATCCGGGGGTGTCCGAATGGGGAAACCCAGCTGTGGTAATTCGCAGTTACTCATCTCTGAACACATAGGAGATGTAGAGGCAGACCAGGGGAACTGAAACATCTAAGTACCCTGAGGAAGAGAAAACAATAGTGATTCCGTCAGTAGCGGCGAGCGAACGCGGAACAGCCTAAACCTAAGAGCTTGCTCTTAGGGGTTGTGGGACGTCTCACATGGAGTTACAAAGGAATATGGTAGGTGAAGAGGTCTGGAAAGGCCCGCGATAGAGGTAAAAGCCCTGTAACCTAAACTGTGTTCTCTCCGAGACGGATCCCGAGTAGTGCGGGGCACGTGAAACCCCGTATGAATCCAGCAGGACCATCTGCTAAGGCTAAATACTACCTGGCGACCGATAGTGAAACAGTACCGTGAGGGAAAGGTGAAAAGCACCCCGGAAGGGGAGTGAAATAGAACCTGAAACCGTGTGCTTACAAAAAGTCAGAGCCCTATTAATGGGTGATGGCGTGCCTTTTGTAGAATGAACCGGCGAGTTACGTTTAACATGCAAGGTTAAGTCGAGAAGACGGAGCCGCAGCGAAAGCGAGTCTGAATAGGGCGATTTAGTATGTGGACGTAGACCCGAAACCGTGTGATCTACCCCTGTCCAGGGTGAAGGTGCGGTAACACGCACTGGAGGCCCGAACCCACGCATGTTGAAAAATGCGGGGATGAGGTGGGGGTAGCGGAGAAATTCCAATCGAACTCGGAGATAGCTGGTTCTCCCCGAAATAGCTTTAGGGCTAGCCTCGGTATAAGAGTAGTGGAGGTAGAGCACTGATTGGGTGCGGGGTCCGCAAGGATTACCAAGCTCAGTCAAACTCCGAATGCCATATACTTATTGCCGGGAGTCAGACAGTGAGTGCTAAGATCCATTGTCAAAAGGGAAACAGCCCAGACCATCAGCTAAGGTCCCCAAGTGTGTGTTAAGTGGGAAAGGATGTGGAGTTGCACAGACAACCAGGATGTTGGCTTAGAAGCAGCCACCATTGAAAGAGTGCGTAATAGCTCACTGGTCGAGTGACTCTGCGCCGAAAATGTAACGGGGCTAAACACACCACCGAAGCTATGGCTAGATACGTATGTATCTGGGGTAGGGGAGCGTTGTATGTGGGTTGAAGGTGTACCGTAAGGAGCGCTGGACAGCATACAAGTGAGAATGCCGGTATGAGTAACGAAAAGATCAGTGAGAATCTGATCCGCCGAAAGCCCAAGGTTTCCTGAGGAAGGCTCGTCCGCTCAGGGTAAGTCGGGACCTAAGGCGAGGCCGAAAGGCGTAGTCGAAGGACAACAGTTTGAAATTACTGTACCACCGTAATCCGCTATGAGCGATGGGGTGACGCAGGAGGGTAGTGACGCGGACTGATGGATATGTCCGTCTAAGCAGTGAGGCTGGTGTGTAGGCAAATCCGCACATCGTTAAGGCTGGGCTGTGATGGGGAGCGAAAATTACAGTAGCGAAGGTCATGATCTCACACTGCCAAGAAAAGCCTCTAGCCAGGAGAAGGTGCCCGTACCGCAAACCGACACAGGTAGGCGAGAAGAGAATTCTAAGGCGCGCGGAAGAACTCTCGTTAAGGAACTCGGCAAAATGACCCCGTAACTTCGGGAGAAGGGGTGCCCCGGTAGTGTGAATAGCACGAGGGGGCCGCAGTGAAAAGGCCCAAGCGACTGTTTAGCAAAAACACAGGTCTGTGCGAAGCCGCAAGGCGAAGTATACGGGCTGACGCCTGCCCGGTGCTGGAAGGTTAAGGGGAGTGGTTAGGGGTAACCCGAAGCTATGAACCGAAGCCCCAGTAAACGGCGGCCGTAACTATAACGGTCCTAAGGTAGCGAAATTCCTTGTCAGGTAAATTCTGACCCGCACGAATGGCGTAACGACTTGGGCGCTGTCTCAACGAGAGATCCGGTGAAATTTTAATACCTGTGAAGATGCAGGTTACCCGCGACAAGACGGAAAGACCCCATGGAGCTTTACTGCAGCTTGATATTGAATTTGGGTACGATCTGTACAGGATAGGTGGGAGCCGTAGAAATCGGAGCGCAAGCTTCGGTGGAGGCGCCGTTGGGATACCACCCTGATCGTATCTAGGTTCTAACCTAGTACCCTTACCGGGTACGGGGACCGTGTCAGGCGGGCAGTTTGACTGGGGCGGTCGCCTCCTAAAGAGTAACGGAGGCGTTCCAAGGTTCCCTCAGAATGGTTGGAAATCATTCGAAGAGTGCAAAGGCATAAGGGAGCTTGACTGCGAGACCTACAAGTCGAGCAGGGACGAAAGTCGGACTTAGTGATCCGGTGGTACCGCATGGAAGGGCCATCGCTCAACGGATAAAAGCTACCCTGGGGATAACAGGCTTATCTCCCCCAAGAGTCCACATCGACGGGGAGGTTTGGCACCTCGATGTCGGCTCATCGCATCCTGGGGCTGAAGTAGGTCCCAAGGGTTGGGCTGTTCGCCCATTAAAGCGGTACGCGAGCTGGGTTCAGAACGTCGTGAGACAGTTCGGTCCCTATCTGTCGTGGGCGCAGGAAATTTGAGAGGAGCTGTCCTTAGTACGAGAGGACCGGGATGGACGTACCGCTGGTGCACCAGTTGTTTCGCCAGAAGCATGGCTGGGTAGCTACGTACGGACGGGATAAGCGCTGAAAGCATCTAAGCGTGAAGCCCCCCTCAAGATGAGATTTCCCAATTAGTAAGACCCCTTGAAGACGACGAGGTAGATAGGTTGGAGGTGGAAGTGCAGTAATGCATGGAGCTGACCAATACTAATCGGTCGAGGGCTTATCCTATACTTAAAATGCAAATTCAATTCGGATTCAGTTTTCAGGCGATTAAGCCTGAGCATTTACGCTGTAAATGCCCGTTTGGTGGCGATAGCGGAGGGGTTCCACGCGTACCCATCCCGAACACGACCGTTAAGCCCTCCAGCGCCGATGGTACTTGGACCGAAGGGTCCTGGGAGAGTAGGACGTTGCCAAGCAGATTAAGCCATTGTTGATAATATCAGCAGTGGCTTTTTTTCTTTTTTATTATGCAAGTATTTAAGGCTAGTAATAACAGTAGAATAGGTTACTGTGGAATGACATTTTTGTTACCGACGCTGCGGTGGATACAAGTATAATAGAAAAGTGCTAATAGTTAGCAGATCTTTAATACGAAGGAACTACTCATAAATTCTAACTTTGAATTTTCTTGTGTCTTTAGATGCATTGTAGAGGTAGGGAGGATTTAAGGCATGAAACAATTAAAAATATTCAAGTTAATAATGATTTCTTGTATTTTAACTTTAATACTGGCAGGTTGCGGGGCTAAAGAACCTAAGTGGGATACTTTTGAGGGTGCACTGAATGAGAAAAGCTTCCCTGTCCCCCATGAGGCAAACTCACCAGACCAGACCACTACTAACGTTGCTATGGATTATGTACGTTATTCTTTACCTGGATTAAAGGAGAAGAATGGTATTCCGGATCCTTATTTGGAGGCTATTAAAGCCTGGGGATGGACAGAACAGGAAGATGATGATAGTGATTCTTCGGGCGTTTTTCTGAAGGATGGGTTAACGGTTCATTTAACAGTGCACGATGATTATTTTGTAGTGATGATTCCTAAAGAAAAGAAGACCTCCATTAAAGGCCTTAAGACGAAATAAAGAATCGCCATCCCTAAGGATGGCGGTTTATTTTTTAATACGTGAAAATAATATGAGCTATACTGCTGCACTTTATTGAGAGTAATAGGATACATCGGTCGGATTGAATTTCAGCATGCCTCCCTGATCCTGTCGATTCAGTCTGAACAGAGTATAAAGACGAGGCAGTAGGAGCCATAAGTGGCAAGTGATCAGTGATACTGTAAATGCTGGCGGTGACCAGAAAATAAAGAGTGCTGCAATACAAAGACCGATATAGAAATTATGTAGCTGTACTTTACGGAATATACGGTAACTAATATGTTGATCAGGCATAAACCCTAACCAAGGCAGTTTAAATGAGACAGACCATCTTTTTGAAATGGGGTGTCCTGAGATTAAAAGAACTGAGCGTGAAATGACATATTGAACCCAGAAGGCTACAGGCGCTGCTATGATTATGTAAAGAATGCTCCACCAGGAAAGAAATACGGTTTCGAGCACAAGGACTAATAAGGGAAGCATAATATAAATAGGCAGCAGGCGTGCCGTTAGATTTACTTTTTTAATTAGTTTATATTGATAGAATGTAGCTGCACCTTTGGTAGTGGGTTCCATAGATTATAGTCTAACCTCCTCTTGAATTCGTATGTTCTTAATATCGGCGATTGGATGTATTTTATTAAACTGCGGCGAAAATTCACCGATATAACGGCAACGGAATATATATAATGCACGATACGAAGGATATGAAAAAACTATGAAAAGGTTTAAAATGATAGAAGGTGTATCATACTGTTCTTAAAAGAGTCAAGGTGGGATGGTTATGGAACAGCAAACCGGGCAAGCTTGTATCATTTGTGGACAGGTAAAAGAGGAAGGTATTGTGATTGTCTCGCATTTTATTTGTGAGGAATGTGAGGCTGAGATGATACGTACCGAGGCTGAAGATGCCAAGTACCGTTTTTTTATCGGCCGGATGAAGAAGATTGGATTGCAAAAGAACGCTTAAGTAGAGTAACTCTGTTAAATGATGCAATTAAGAGAGCGGTCTGGATGAAAGATACGAAGGCTGCATTAGTGATATTCAATACACGGCTTCCTCGTTCTTCAGGCGGGAGGAGCCGTTTTGTTGTCCAAAGAGCCGCTTTTACACTGAAGCGTAGGCGTTTGCGAATATTTACGTTAAAATAGAAGGAACCCTATGGGAAGGAATTTAATATGAATAAATTACAACGTTGTAGGGCGCCTATATACGAAATGCTGGAACAATATAGAATTATGGGTAATAGATCATATCATGTGCCAGGTCATAAGAATGGAGAGGCATATGATGGCGTTGAAGGCGCTGGCTTTTTAGATGAGGTAATGAAGTATGATGTTACGGAAATTTCCGGAACGGATGATCTTCATCATCCTGAGGGAGTTATCAAGGAAGCGCAAGAGTTGGCAGCAGATTGCTTTGGAGCAGAGGAAAGCTTTTTTCTGGTTGGAGGAAGTACAGCCGGCAATCTGGCTCTTATTCTAACCGCTTGTCCCGAGCCTGGAATGATTATGATTGTTCAACGCAATGTGCATAAGTCAGTCATTCATGGACTGATGTTGGCTGGAGTACATGCTGTTTTTCTGGAGCCTCTGATTGATCCACTCAGCGGCTTGGCAGTGGCGCCGGCGGCCGAAGCTGTTAAGGCTGCACTTGCAGCCTATCCTGAAGCCGCAGCTGTACTTGTTACCATGCCGAATTATTACGGCATGGGTAGTGATCTTGCGCCCCTCGCGAGTATTTGTCACGACAGCGGTGTACCGCTGCTTGTGGATGAGGCGCATGGGGCGCATTACGGGCAGCACCCGGCGCTGCCAGCCGGGGCACTTGCTTGTGGCGCGGATGGCGTCGTGCAGTCCACGCACAAGATGCTCACAGCGATGACCATGGGCGCTATGCTGCATGTTCAAGGGTCGCGGCTCAACCGCGCCCTGCTCCGGCAGCGGCTCGCCATGGTGCAGAGCTCCAGCCCATCATATCCTATGATGGCGTCGCTGGATCTTGCCCGGCGGCTGCTGCACAGCCGGGGCAAGGGTGCCTTCACGGCGGGGCTGGCCGCCGTGGACGTTCTGCGGCGCGGGCTCGCGGAGCTGCCGCGCTACGGACTAGTGCAGCCGGCAGAGCCGCTGCACCCGAATACGCCGCCTGATTCTTTGGCGGCGTATGTGACACAGGACCCCTTTAAAGTCGTCATTTATGACGCCATCGGGGTCCTGAGCGGCTTCGAGCTGCAGCGCAAGCTCGAGGCAAAGGGCTGCGTGCCGGAGATGAGCGATGACCGGCACGTAGTGCTGCTGTTCAGCCTTGGATCGAAGGCTGGAGATGCAGATCATTTGCTGCAGGCGCTGCGGGAAATAGATTCGGAGGAACCTTCCGAATCACCGAACGCCCCCGACTTATCAGGCGCTCGCAATATTTCCACGTGGAACAATTTCCATTCTTTACAAATCTCAGATCCTGTTCACTTCTCATTGAAGCCGGTGTCGGCCAATGAGATTGAAAGTATTGATCTTGAACATTGCGTGGGTAGAGTGGCGGCAGAGATGGTTATTCCCTATCCACCAGGCATCCCGGTATTATATCCGGGTGAAGTGATCACAGATCAGATCCAAAGAAGGCTGGCTGGTTTAGCCAAAGGAGGCGCCAAATTTCAGGCTTGTGCTGATCCGGTCTTGCAGCGTATTGAGGTATACAACATTCAGAAGGGCGGAGAAGCATAAGTGGGAAAAGAAGGTTTCTTCATAACATTAGAAGGGGGCGAAGGCTCCGGAAAAACAACGGTACTAGGTAGAGTAACGGCCTATTTACAGAACCGGTCCATGCCTTATCGAATTACCCGTGAACCGGGTGGCGTTGAGATTGCTGAGAAGATTCGTTCCATTATTCTAGATCCTGCCCATACAGCTATGGATGCGCGTACAGAGGCATTACTATATGCTGCATCAAGAAGCCAACATCTCGCCGAAGTCGTTGAACCGGCTCTTAGAGAAGGGCTTACTGTACTCTGTGACCGCTTTGTAGACAGCAGCCTCGTTTATCAAGGACATGCGAGAGGACTCGGAATAGAAGAGGTATGGAGTATTAATCGTTTTGCGATAGGGAACCGTATGCCGGATCTAACCTTTTATCTGGATGTAGACCCAGAGATAGGGTTGTCACGGATTGCAGCGAATCAAGAACGGGAAGTGAATCGTCTGGATCTGGAGAGCCTTTCTTTTCATAAGAAGGTCCGTGAAGGCTATCAATTATTAGCCCAGGCCAATCCGGACAGAATAGTAGTTCTGGATGCTAATCGCCCCATTCATATGGTAGAACAAGATATCGTGAGAACTCTTGAAGAGAGAGTATTAAAGGGTTTTTAGGGTGTTTTGTCTAATATACTAAGAGAAGTGACATATAATTAGGCGTGTGCTTATGAAGTAAGGGTTACTACGAGTAACTCTAAGTAGTAATACACCATAAAAGTATTGGGAGGGAATGCGAAGATGAAGTTGATCATTGCAATTATCCAGGATAAAGACAGTAACCGGTTGTCCAGCGAGCTAGTCAAAGCCAATTTCCGTGCTACTAAACTTGCAAGTACAGGTGGATTTCTACGAGCGGGGAATACGACATTTATGATCGGGGTAGAAGACAGTCAGATTGAATCCGTATTGACGGTAATCCGAAACAGTTGTAAAGTGCGTGAGCAGTTAGTCACTCCTGTAACACCGATGAGTGGAACAACGGATTCGTATTTGCCACTTCCTGTTGAGGTACAAGTGGGTGGAGCTACTGTATTCGTACTTCCTGTAGATCGTTTTGAACATTATTAAGTATAATATAGATTAGCAAGCCATTTATAAAAAGGGCGGTAGATAACCTTTGAAGATCAATCCGGGGTATAGGCCCTTGAAGAGTGAGATGCCAAATGCAGAAGGGGCTAACAAACCCGTTCAGCAAAAAACGTTCTCTGATGTTTTTCAGCAGCAAAGTGAGCAGAAAACCAAAGATGAACTGAATCGCCAGATCAAAGAAATACAGTCTCAAGGCGATCGTTTATCTAAGTCTATGACGATTCGTGAGCTTACCATCTACCGGATGATGATCAAAAGATTTCTGGAGGAAACGGCTCGAAGAGGCGTCATTCTGAAGGAAACACGCGGATGGGATCGACGTGGACGTGGCAAGCGTTACAAGCTGCTTGAGGAAATTGATTCGGCTTTGCTATCAATGGCAGATGATTTGCTGAATAGTGAGCAAGGCCGGATCGATCTGTTAGGACGCGTTGGAGAAATCCGTGGGTTGTTAATCAACCTTTCTTTTTAAAATATAAGAAAGTATATGCTTTACACTATACTTTAGCCTTATATTTCTCGATTAAACACTTATCGTCCTTATAAGGACGATAAAGGCGTTTATGTTTGAAAGTTTTGGGAGGAAATTATGCCTTTTCATGATATAGTAGGCCAGGAGAACGCCAAGCGGCTACTCCAAAACGCCTTGCGCAAAGAAGCTGTGAGTCATGCTTATTTATTTACAGGGCCGGCAGGCAGTGGACAAATGAAAACGGCGCTGATGTTTGCCCAAGCTATATTTTGTACCCAGAGCAAGGACGATGCCTGTGGGGAATGCCTGGAGTGCCGCAAAGTAGAACATGGAAACCACCCTGATTTGTCACTGCTGCAGCCAGATGGAGCAAGTATTAAAATAGATCAAATCCGTGAGCTGCAGCGCGTCTTTTCCTATCGGTCAGAGGGTGTGAATCCGAAAGTTTATATTATAGATGGAGCAGACAAAATGACGGTACAAGCTGCCAATAGTCTGCTGAAATTTCTGGAGGAACCACCAGCTCCGGCTGTTGGAATCTTAATTTCTGATAATAGCCGTTCCTTATTGCCAACCATTCAGTCGCGGACTCAGCGGATTCCATTTAGTCCGTTAAACCCGGATATTATGCTCCAAGCTCTGGCAAGTGAGGGCGTTCCCATACCCTTAGCTCGATGTGCAGTATCACTTAGTTCAGGACTTGATGGTTGCAGGAAACTTTTGGAACAGAATTGGTTTGCAGAAATGAGAAATGTAATGTTACAATTAGCTAAGGAGTCCTTAGGCAAGGGCAGCTCCGCTGTAGCAACTGCTGGGCAGAAGCTGTTCAAGACCGGACTCGCTGAACATTTGGATATCTTCTTCAGCATGTTCCATCTGTGGTTTAAAGATATGCTTTACTTCCTGTATCGTAAGCATGAGAGTATCGTTTTCATAGATCAGTTAGACTTTATTTCCAGGCATGCCCGTGAGCGGAGTGCGGAACAATGGGTGGCTTATATGGGATTTGCTGCAGAGAGCACTAAGAAGCTGCGATCCAATGCCAATGCCCAATTGTGTCTGGAGCAGTTTTTAATCCGACTGGAAAGTTAAAGGATTAGTTATGATATATCCTCCGGATGTCGCTTTACCTGGAAATATCGTTTTAACAGACGAGGAAGGAAGCATGGATCATCAGGGAGCGGACATGCCCATAGATTCCTTTTACCGGCAAACAAGGGGGTTAATTTTTGTACAGCGTAGTAGGTGTCCGTTTTAAAAAAGCGGGTAAAATATATTATTTCGATCCACTTGATTTTCCGATTGAACGGGATCAACATGTTATTGTGGAGACAGCACGTGGGGTTGAATACGGTAAAGTTGTCGTAGGCAAAAAAGAGGTGGAAGAATCCGACGTAGTTTTGCCCCTCAAAAAAGTGATGCGTATTGCCGGAGAAACCGACGCACGCGTAGTTGAAGAGAACAAAGGGGCCGCTAAAGAGGCTTTTACCACCTGTTTAAATAAAATACGCGACCACGGTCTCAAAATGAAGCTCGTCGATGTAGAGTTTACTTTTGACCGTAATAAGATTATATTTTACTTTACGGCCGAAGGACGGGTCGACTTTAGAGAATTGGTTAAAGATCTAGCAAGTATCTTCCGGACCCGCATTGAGCTACGGCAAATTGGGGTGCGTGATGAGGCTAAAATGCTAGGTGGACTTGGACCTTGTGGGCGAGTGCTTTGTTGTTCATCTTGGTTAGGGGATTTTGAACCCGTATCCATTAAAATGGCGAAGGATCAGAACCTGTCACTTAATCCGACGAAGATTTCAGGACTTTGTGGACGTCTGATGTGTTGTTTGAAATTTGAGCATGACAATTATGAGAGTGTAAAGGAAGAAATGCCAGCGGTCGGCAAGATTGTCGTGACCTCATTGGGTGATGGCAAAGTAGTAGGACTTAATGCCGGAAGCCGTACGGTTCATGTACAGTTGTTTGAAGTGGGCAAAGTTAAGGAACTTCCAATGGATGATGTTGTCGTCAAGTAAACCATTATAAGGTTACTTTCGGGGTGGAAACTTGGAGAAGAAAAATATATTTGCACACATGCAGGATATGGAAGCACAGATGGAAACGATGCGCGCCAATCTTGGAGAATGGAAACAGACGGTAAAAGAACTGATGGAAGCTAATCAGAGGTTAACTCTGGAGAATGAACAGCTTCGCAAAATTTTAAAGCGGGATGCACCTTTGGATCCTACCGTAGATTCTGCGGAGGCGGAAGCTCTTTTAGCTGCCGGAGAGGGAACAGAAGAGGTTGTCGGGGAAGGTTATGACAACTTGGCCCGGCTTTACCATGAAGGCTTTCACATCTGTAATGTTTATTTTGGACATTTACGTACGGAAGGTGATTGTCTGTTCTGTCTTTCTTTTCTTAATAAATGAGGATATCCAGCCGTAGGAGATTGATCCTACGGTTTTTTTTGAATTTTAGCTCAACAAAACATTTAGGAGATTACTACATGACAAATTCTTTTAATGATATATCTGTTCCTTTGTTGCCGACGGAGCGGGTGGATGATTTATTAACGCATGACTTGCGCATTATTCAAAGTGACGAAGTATTTAGCTTTTCTATGGATGCTGTACTGCTTGCCCGTTTCGCCAGCGTTCCGCCTCGTGGGAGAGTCCTGGATCTTTGTACTGGGAATGGTGTAATTCCTATTTTGATGACGACCCGAACTAAAGCTTCTATAGAAGGGATTGAAATTCAGCCCCGTTTAGCGGATATGGCTCGGCGTAGCGTGGCTCTAAATGGGCTACAGGATCAGGTTGTGATCCATGAAGGTGATTTACGTGAGTTATATAAAGTAGCAGGACATGGCGTATATGATGCAATAACAGTCAATCCTCCTTATATGCCGCTTAACGGCAGTGACCTCAAGCTGAACACTCATCAGGCTATGGCTCGTCATGAAATCGGGTGTACGCTGGAGGAGGTCATTCAAGCCTGTGTGAGACTGGTTCGCACCGGTGGAAAGGTAAGTATGGTTCACAAGCCACAAAGATTGGTCGATATTATTAGTCTTATGAGAAAATATAGGCTCGAGCCTAAGATTATTCGCTTTGTACATCCACGTGCGCATCTGGAAGCTAATATGGTATTAATTGAAGCGATACGTGATGGTAAGCCGGAGGTTCGTTTACATCCACCACTCATTGTATATAATGAGGACAATCAATACTGTCCAGAAATTATGGACATCTACTATGGTGCTAAAGAGGGTAAATCATGACGATATCATGCCAAAGCAGTTTTCAGAACAATAACAATACACATAAGCAGGAATCAACCGGTTCACTTTTTTTGGTGGCAACACCCATCGGTAATTTAGAGGATATGACTTATCGTGCTGTCCGCACTTTGCAGGAATGCGATATTATTGCAGCTGAGGATACAAGACAAACTCGGAAATTGTTGAGCCATTTTGAAATTACACCCTCTATGCTGTTCAGTTATCATGAGCATAATAAGGCTGCCAGTGGACCTGAACTTATCCGCTATATAATAGAAGGAAAAAATTTGGCACTCGTCAGCGATGCCGGTTTACCAGCCATTTCCGACCCTGGTGCAGACCTTGTAGCCCTTGCCATAAGTCATGGTATACCAGTAATTCCTATACCCGGAGCTAACGCAGCTTTGTCAGCATTAATTGCCTCTGGTCTGCCTACGACTACTTTCACTTTTATCGGCTTCTTACCTCGAGAACGTAAAGATATCCGTGCGGTATTAAGTCCACTTCGTTCGGCGCAAGGGACTATACTGTTCTACGAATCTCCACATCGCGTGGTGAAGACACTGGCTCATCTCCATGAAGCATTTGGCAATCGGCGAATTGTGCTTGCTCGTGAACTGACGAAGAGATATGAGGAGTTTCTACGTGGGACGATCGAGGAATGTACGGATTGGCTCGCTGAACATCCACCGCTTGGTGAGTATGTTATCGTCGTTGAAGGCGAGAGCAAGGAAGATGCTGAAATGGCGGAATCGGCTTGGTGGCGCCAGTTAAATATTGAAGAACATGTTGCTCATTACGAAGCAGCAGATATGCCGCGTAAAGAAGCTATGAAAAAAGCAGCCTCTGATCGTGGTGTGTCAAAGCGGGATATTTATAACGCACTTCTGGATAAAACGGAGCAGCAGTAAGTATTATTGACGGATTCTAATTCTAAGAGGCTAACAAGGTGCGGAGGGGTATTACGAAGCTGACGAGATTCTAGCCTGAAGGTGGTTCCCAAAAGGAAGCCCAAGATAGACCAGATCATGGTAAAAACTCGATTTGCTTCATGCTCTCACCGCATTCCCCATCATTATTAGGTGTCATGAGGGGAGTTAATCCTTGTAGACACCTTTTGGGCAGGAAACACAGGTGATTGCAGAAAAAAAATACCTCCCGCGGTCACGGGAGGTCAAGGAGATATGAAAAGGTTAGAATTAACAATTTGATTAGTTCTATTATATACTATTTATTTTAGTTTGTCACAGGGGTAGGGATAGTAGAAATGCATTCATGACAAACTATTTTTCCTTTGAAGTAAGTTACGTTCTCAGCGTTGCCGCAGAAAATGCAGGCAGGCTCATATTTCTTAAGCATAATGCGCTCACCATCAACGTAAATTTCAAGTGCGTCTTTTTCACCAATGCCAAGAGTACGGCGCAATTCAATGGGAATAACTACCCGTCCAAGTTCGTCTACTTTTCTTACAATTCCTGTTGATTTCATCATAACAATCGTTACTCCTCTCAATGTTCCAAAAACGTCATTATTCGACATTGTTCACTGTTTTATGATATTTATAATACCAACGATTCCCAAAACAGTCAACCTTTTTTCATCTGTTGAATAAGTGCTTTTTCACGAAAACTTTGAATTCCCTATAACAATCACGAATTCTAAAAAAAGTGAAAAAATAAACTTTGTCGATTTACCAAGACTAAAAACGTCACCATTCGACAAAGTACGACATAATTACTTATTATATACTTATATTGGTTAAAATCATATTAAATTTAATAAAGGAGTTGATCTCATGAAGCAGCCGCTCACAGAAGAAAAGGTTTTCAAAGATCCGGTTCACAATTATATCCATGTGCAGGATACTATTATTTGGCGACTAATAAATACAAAGGAATTTCAGCGTTTACGCCGTATTCGCCAGCTGGGGACCTCGTATCTTACTTTTCATGGCGCAGAGCATAGTCGGTTTTCTCATTCCCTAGGGGTGTACGAAATTACACGTAGAATTATTTCGCAATTTGAACGAAGCGGGTATAAGGATTGGATTCCTGAAGAAAGTCTGCTCACCTTGTGTGCGGCCTTGCTGCATGATCTGGGACACGGTCCATTTTCCCATTCTATAGAAGAAGCTTTTGAAATGAATCATGAGGATTGGACTTGTCGAATTATTCTGGAGGACACAGAGATTACTGAGATCTTACGTGATGTGGAGGAGGATTTTCCTCGTAAAGTAGCCTCTGTAATCGCTAAAACTTATGAGCATGAAATTGTTGTAAATCTGGTTTCCAGTCCGCTAGATGCCGATCGCATGGATTATTTGCTGCGTGATGCGTACTATACAGGTGTAAACTATGGGACGATCGACATTGATCGGATTTTAAGAATGCTGCGTCCTTATAATGGTCGAATTGTTGTAAAAGAATCGGGAATGCATGCCATTGAAGATTATTTAATGTCGCGTTATCAAATGTACTGGCAAGTCTATTTTCATCCGGTGACACGTAGCTCAGAGATTATTTTGCGACAAATTTTCCGTAGAGCCAAGGAGCTTTTCCAAGAGGGGTACAATTTTAGTTTCATGATTAATCCGCTGGAGGATTTGTTCCGTGGTGAGGTGACAGTGAAGCAATATTTAATGCTAGATGAAGCACTGGTACAGACGGCTTTTATGCAGTGGACACTTGAGAAAGATGAGCTACTAAGTGACTTGTGTACCCGTTTTATTCATCGTAAACTGTATAAATATGTTGAGGTGGAGAATCTCGATACAGATATGATTACTGAAATTCGCAGCAGTTTTGCGGCAGCCGGACTTCACCCAGAATATGATTTGGAGATTGATTTTCCGACAGATCTGCCCTATGATGTGTTCCGTCCGGGAGAAGCTTTTGACAATAAACAAATTCTGCTGCTTGATCGGCATGATCATCTGCGGGAAATTTCAGAGGTGTCGGATATTGTGCGTTCTATTAGCGGCATTCACCGTGGAAGATATCATCTTTATTTTCCTCAGGATAAGTTGAGAAATGCGCTTACGCGATTGCCTGCTTCTATTGCAGAGATTTTTGCAAAATAATACAAGAAAATATGGGATTTTTGACAAGAAGAGTAGAAAAATAAGATATCACGGATAGCGTGAAACTTATATTGTTATATATCTAAAAAAGAACAAGGAGTGAGGGTTAAAATGTTTCTGTTTGACACACATACGCATCTGGATGCACCTCAATTCGACGAGGATCGCGAAGAAGTTATCGCTCGTGCTGTAGAAGCAGGAGTTAGCAAGATGATTAATATCGGATTTAATCGGGAGACGATTCCCTCAACGATGAAGCTGGCGGAATCTTATGATTATATTTATGCGGCAGTGGGTTGGCATCCTCAGGATGCGATTGATATGAAAGAAGGAGATCTCGATTGGATCGCTTCTCTATGCAGTCATAAAAAAGTAGTGGCTATTGGTGAAATCGGACTGGATTATTACTGGGATACTTCTCCCAAGGATGTGCAACATGAAGTTTTTCGCAAGCAAATTGGACTAGCCCGTGAATTAAATATGCCGATTTGTATTCATGATCGTGATGCACATGAGGATGTTGTACGGATTTTACGGGAGGAAAAAGCAAATGAGGTTGGAGGCGTGATGCACTCGTTCTCAGGAAGCTGGGAAACAGCTAAAATGTGCTTGAATCTTGGTTTTCATTTATCCTTTGGAGGACCCATTACGTTCAAAAATGCAAGAGTGCCAAAAGAAGTGCTTGCGCAGACACCACTAGACCGATTATTGATCGAAACCGATGCTCCATATTTGACTCCACACCCCTTCCGCGGGAAGCGAAATGAGAGCGCTCATGTGAAGCTTGTAGCAGAGGCAGCAGCTGAAATTAAAGGGTTAACATGGGAAGAATTGGCTAAAATAACGTATGCGAACGCACTGGAACGATTTGGGATTGAGTGAAAACGGGAGCAAAACAGGTGAAAAATAGAGAATGGCCGATATATTAAACTTTTTTAATATAAAAACGGCTGAATATTACAATATTTTAACCATATTTTTGCGTAAACGTGGTTGAATCGTCCTTTACAACATGCATCAAAACAGGATATCATCTTTTCAGTGATGTGAGCTGTGTTATAGTGACAGCCATTGATTCATGGATCGTCTCGCTGAGTCTCCGTATGGAGAACGGGGGAACCAATATTGACCTACCGCATGCCTGTATTTTAAATACGGTTTAGACGTGCCGTAGGACAGTATTTGATTTCTTCACGTGGTCTTTGGGGTGAATTTAAGGGCAACCGCCATGAGCGGGTGACCTGAAATAGGGCGTCTCTCTTTCGTCCGAACCCGACAGCTAACCCCGTAAGCGCAAGTAAGAGAGGCAACCTCGTGCACAAGCATTCTCTATTCTGATATTGGAGAAGCCACGAAAGAGTCCTCAGTTGAACTCTTTTTAGGCTTTTTTATTTTTGAATAAATAGAATGTTGCCCACATACTGTTATATAACAGGGGTGGGAGTAGCTGTGCCGAGCAGGCGATCCATGAGCAGGAGACGCTAAGTTATTACGTGCGTGTCCTGTGACAATCTCAAATAGTTTCGTCAAAGGAATTCAGTCCTCATGATATACAATTGACGACGGGGCTATGTAAGGAGGATGGAGAGAATGGGCGTATTCCAACCAGAAGTATCCCATGATTCGCAGTCATCCAGCAGGTCTTTCGCATTACGGTGGGAGCAAGTAAATACTCGCGTACTTTTACTTGCAGGCGTGATTTCAGTCGCTATCGCGCTACTTATTCTGCTGTACGTACACGGTCAAAGTAACAAACAATTATTTTTAGTAATAGACGGGCAAACACAGACGCTTGAAACGCGGGAAGCGCTTCTTGGTGATGTGTTGGAGAAAGAGCAAATTTCGCTGCAGCCGCATGATGAACTATCTTTAGGTCTGAGTGATGAAATAAAAGACGGTGACCGTGTCGTTATCAATCGTGCGCAGAAAATTAGTCTTACTGCGGATGGAGCAACAAAAACGTTATATACGACCGAGGACACAATTGGTAAAGCAATTGAGAAAATGGGCATTACCCTAGAAGGTCATGATAAGATTTTCCCTTCGTTAGACACCACCATTTCTGCAAACATGGAGGTTAAGATTGTTCGCATCAACAAACAGACCGTACAGCGAACAACTAACTTACCCTTCAGAGTCATCAAGACAGCAGACCCCTCCCTTACTGTGGGAACAGTTAGAGTGGCACAGGCAGGCAAACCAGGCGTCATGATTCAGCATATTGAGAAGATCTACCAAGACGGAGAACTGGCCTCTATGCGCATGATTGGTAAGGAAGTACAAACGGTAACGAAAGATAAGATTATTGCCGTTGGTACCAAAGCACTTCCTAAGCCGGCTGTAGCTAAGACTACAACAACTTCCAAATCAAACACCACTTCAAAAACGGCTAAGGTTAGCGCTAAGACTAATAATGTCACAAGCAAGGCTGGCGTAGACTTTGAGTACAAGAAGATGATTAAGAACGTCTCCATGACAGCTTATTCATCAGAAGAGCCAGGTATTGGTAACAAAACTGCTTCCGGAACACGCGTAACGGAAGGTCGTACAATTGCGGTAGACCCGAATGTAATTCCTATTGGCTGGTGGGTATATATCGAGGGGCTTGGATTCCGCCGAGCAGAAGATACTGGCGGTGCCATTAAAGGCAATAAAGTAGATGTCTATTATGATTCACTGAGCCATGTGCGTAATTTCGGACGTAAATCACGTACCGTTTATGTGATTGGACCTGTGAAGCCGGAGTTAAACTAGGCTGAAGCTTTTGCAAATTATTCTTTGATAAGCTATAGTGATGATAACCGTTAAGGAACGCCAGATGATCATTTCGTTGATCGCAGAGCAACCGCTCATCACTTATACATTCTTTAACCAAAAGAAGAGGAGCGAAACCTCTTCTTTTTTGCTTTTTTTGGAAGGAGTCAAGAGATATGATTAAGGAATTAATTGTCGTTGAAGGTAAGAGTGATACCGTCGCTGTTAAACGTGCTGTAGAAGCAGATACGATCGAAACAGGGGGCTCGGCTGTAGACCGGACCGTAATTGCGAAGATCGCGCTTGCTATGGAGCGTAGAGGAGTGATTATCCTTACTGACCCGGATCATGCGGGTGAACGAATTCGTAAGATTGTGTCCGCAAAGGTGCCGGGCTGTAAGCATGCCTTCATTCCTGAGAAGGACGCAACCCGCAAGGGAGATATCGGTGTGGAGAACGCTTCACCAGAGGCGATTCGTCATGCGCTGCGGAATGTACATACCTCTTTTGAAGGTGCACCTGCTTTAATTGGACTTGATGATTTAATGGCCGCTGGAATGCTTGTACACCCTCGGGCAGCTGAAAGACGTATGGCACTTGGTAATTTGCTTGGAATCGGATATTGTAATGGCAAGCAGCTGTACAAGCGGCTGGCGATGTTTGGAATTACGCGGGAGGAATTTGCCGGAGCTCTCGCCCAAATTGATCAGGGGGGCATTACTTCATGAGTGGTAGAGAGGAAATTTCGACTCCAAAACGGACGAAAGAAATTATTCAACGTTATGGATTCAAGTTCAAGAAGAGCTTAGGACAGAATTTTTTGATTGATCAAAATATATTGGACAAGATTGTTGACGCTGCTGGGCTAGATAGCGAATCAGGGGCATTGGAAATCGGTCCTGGGATTGGTGCCCTGACGGAGCGTTTGGCGCTAACCGCTGGTGCGGTGACCGCTGTGGAGATCGACCGTAGGCTGATTCCTATTTTAAGGGACGTACTTTCCCCTTATCCGCATGTTAAGGTTCGTAATGATGATGTTCTGAATGTAAATCTGCAGGAGCTGTTCAAAGAAGATTTTGCATCCGTGAACAAGGTAAGCGTAGTTGCCAATCTGCCGTATTATGTAACTACTCCGATTCTGATGAAGCTGCTCGAAGAGAAGCTTCCGCTTGATAACATCGTTGTAATGATTCAGAAAGAGGTTGCGGAGCGTATGGCTGCTTCTCCGGGAGGAAAGGAGTATGGGAGCCTTAGCATTGCCGTGCAGTACTACAGCGAGCCTGAGCTCGTCTGCATTGTGCCGCGTACGGTGTTCATTCCTCAACCTAATGTGGAGTCCGCTGTAATCCGTCTAAAGGTAAGAGAGCGTCCACCGGTAGAAGTTGAGAGTGAGAAGCACTTCTTTGAGGTCGTCCAAGCTTCTTTCACACAGCGTCGCAAAACGATTGCTAACAATCTCAAGGCTCGTTACTTCCCTGAAGAGGGACGTGAGCGTCTGGAGGCTTTACTCGCAGAAGCTGGTATTGAACCAACCCGTCGTGGAGAAACGTTAAGTCTAGAAGAATACGCCCGATTGAGCGGTGTTCTGTTGGCTGCTGGAATTGAATAAGCTAAAAACATAGCTAGTTATGAACCAACTGAGGCCTTTGCCCATACGATGGGGTAGAGGTGGTGGTTGTAATGAATTTAGGAGACTTGGTCGTTCGCAAATCTTATGGCGGAGATTTGACTTTTCGTGTAGATCATATTGTGCAGGACAGAGCCGTCATTAAAGGCACAGATTTCCGTCTGTTGGCGGATTCTCCTCTGAATGACTTGGTTCAAGTGCCTCCTACCCGAATTACGGAAAGAGGACAGCAGGCACAGATTAAAGCGAATGAATCACTGACACAGCTGCGGAAAGACCGACAGGAGCAAAGTCAGCGGAGCGGGAGCGCTCTATCAGAAGGAGCATGGGCTCCATCGCCCAAGGAAGCTGCTTATTTTGAAGTGCCGGGAAAAGTACTGCATCTGGATGGCGATCCAGCGTATTTGAATAAGAGCCTTAGCTTATACGAGCAATTGCGGATCCCTGCTGAAGGCCATCATGTTCATGAGTCCGCAATGGCTGACACTTTATACCGGCTGCTGCCCCGCGTGCGTCCAGATATTGTGGTGATTACCGGTCATGACGGGGTGCTGAAGCAACAGCATACTTACGATCTTCACAGTCTGAGCAGCTATAAAAATTCGCAAAACTTCGTAGCTGCTATTAGGGTAGCTAGGGATTATGAGCGAAATTTTGATGCGTTGACGATTGTTGCAGGTGCTTGTCAGTCACATTTTGAAGCACTGCTGGGGGCAGGGGCGAATTTCGCCAGTTCTCCTGGACGGATATTGATCCATGCCCTAGACCCAGTTTATGTAGCGGCAAAATCGTCGTTCACGCCCATTAGGGATACGGTGAATCTGAGTGAGGTTTTGAACAACACCATTAGTGGTAATCAGGGAATCGGCGGTATTGAGACCCGTGGCAGCTTCCGTATTGGGATGCCGCGTCTGCAGAACCTGTCAGCACTAAAAGTGACACCTTCCGCAATTTAATCGACAGGTACTGGTCTATTTTCAAAGCTAATAGGTAATTTGGAGTGGCCGAATAGAGTAACGCGAAGAAAGGGTGAGCGATGAGCTTAACCCTTTTTTTATATAAGAAAGTATAAGTTTCACGCTATACATTATCCTTATATTTCCCGCATTAACGCTAACCGTCCTTATAGGGACGACGCCAAAGGCGATTATGCTTGTGTGAAATGGTAGTTATCTTTAAAGATCGACAATGTTATTTTTCTTGCTTTGTGGTAAACCTATTACAGATAACAAGGCTATTAGTTCGCCTCTGATTCTCCGCAAAAAAATTCCGTTGACAACCAAATATTCATCATCTATAATTATTTATTTGCTTTGACAAACACCTGGGGAAGTTGTATAATGGACAAGAAAAGAGGTGGTCGTCAGGCAATGGCTAATAACGCGCTGTTGGAAATCAAACGCAGTCTCGAAGCTCACGTCGGTCATAAGATCACGTTGCGTGCAAACGGAGGTCGTCGTAAAACCGTAGAACGCACCGGTGTCCTGGAAGAAACGTACCCTTCTGTATTTATTGTCAAACTGGATCAGGAGCAGCAAACATTCAAGCGAGTCTCCTATAGCTATGCCGATATCCTTACTGAATCTGTGGAAATCACAGTATGTGAAGACGATGGGCAGATGCGGATTATGTATATTAAAGCTTAATGTTTCACGGGCAGCTTCCTTTGGAGGCTGTTTTTTATTTGTATCAGAAACGGTTGTCCTTCATAAAGGACGACTGTTTCTTTTTTTTGCGTTAATATTCAGTGAATGATCCTTGTTCTAAGCAAGCATACTAATTGAGCAATCGGTTTATCATTTTCTTTCATAAGGGAGGAATTCCGTAATGAGCCGCAGAAAACGAGGCATGATGTCGGAAGAACTAAAGACAGAGTTAGCCAAGGAGCTTGGTTTTTACGAAACGGTGGAACGTGAAGGCTGGGGAGGAATACGGGCGAAGGATGCAGGTAATATGGTAAAAAGAGCGATTCAGCTCGCTGAAGAGGCTGCCCGGAAATCTTAATCTTTAGCGTGTGAACAATTATTTAACGAAAAAGGGTGCGTCTAACTGGCGACACCCTTTTATTATTGGACTTCATTAGAAGTTTTTCATATAATATGTTAAGTTGTTTTTACGGGAAAAGCTGAAGGTGGGTGAACGCCTTGAAAATGTATGAGAAGGCACCAGCTAAAATTAATTTGATGCTGGATGTGCTGCACAAGCGTGCTGACGGTTTTCATGAGGTGGAAATGATTATGACCATGGTAGATTTAGCAGACCGTTTAGAGCTGTCTGAGCTGCCAAGGGATACTATTATAATATCAAGTCAAGCGGGTTATATTCCCCTAGATGAGAAGAACCTGGCCTTTCAAGCGGCTAGGCTTATTAAAGAGCGTTATAACGTGAAGAGTGGTGTACATATCCATCTGGATAAAAGAATACCGGTGGCAGCTGGCCTGGCTGGCGGCAGCAGTGATGCAGCGGCTACCCTACGTGGTCTGAACCGACTGTGGCGCCTAGGTATACCTGCGCAGGAGCTGCAGGAGCTTGGCGCTGAGCTTGGCTCAGATGTGCCTTTCTGCGTTACAGGTGGCACTGCCTTGGCAACAGGTCGTGGCGAGAAGCTGACGCCGATTAAGAATCCTCCGCAATGCTGGGTAGTATTGGCTAAGCCACCTATCAATGTATCGACTGCGGAAGTATACGGACGTGTGCGGAGCAATAATATAGCTGTTCATCCTTCGGCTCGAAAGATGCAGGACGCGATCGAAGCTGGAGATTTTGGGGGCGTGTGTAATCATCTGGGCAATGTGCTTGAGGATGTTACCCTAAAGCTACATCCAGAGGTCCAGCAGCTCAAAGAGGCGATGGTTAAGCTCGGAGCAGACGGAGTGTTAATGTCCGGCAGCGGTCCTACAGTGTTCGGTTTAGTGTCCAAGCAGTCTAAAGTAGCAAGAATTTATAATGGACTGCGAGGGTTCTGCAAGGAAGTCTATGCAGTGAGATCACTTAATTAGTATGCTTCTCTTGTGTAAACCCGTACAAAAGTGATATATTTTTCATAAAATATTCGGTTTTGGCGAGGAGCATTCCGTGAAGAAATTAAAAAGAAGCCAACGTTTGGTAGACATGACTCAGTTTTTACTTGAGCGGCCACATGACCTACTGCCGCTGTCTATATTTGCCGATCGGTATGGAGCGGCTAAGTCCTCCATCAGTGAAGATTTGGCAATCATAAAAGAAGTATTTGAAGGTGAGGGCATTGGAGAGCTTCAGACCTTAGCCGGTGCAGCAGGTGGAGTACGTTATATTCCTGTGATGCCTAAAGAAATGGCGCTCTCTTTTGTTAAACGTTTATGTGTGCAGCTGGAACAGACAGATCGGATATTGCCTGGTGGTTATTTGTATATGTCGGACCTGCTTGGACTGCCATCTTTGATGGAGCAAGCTGGGAAGATCATCGCAACGGCCTTTTATGGATCGGAAATCGATGTGGTGATGACAGTAGAAACTAAAGGGATTCCGCTAGCCTATGCAACGGCAGCACAGCTCGGCTTGCCAGTGGTGCTGGTACGACGTGATCATCAGGTTACAGAAGGCTCAGCAGTAAGCATTAATTATGTATCTGGATCACATAAGAGCATACATACCATGTCTCTTTCTAGACGAGCACTCAAGGAGAAATCACGGGTACTCATTGTAGATGACTTTATGAAGGCAGGCGGGACCGTTCGAGGGATGGTTGATTTACTCGGTGAGTTCAATGCCGAAGTTGCTGGAGTGGGTGTGTTGGTCGAATCAGGTGCAGTAGAGACGGAAGAGCGTCTGTTGCATGACTATGTTTCTTTAGTGAAACTAAGCGAGGTAGACTCGAAAGAGCGGCGGATTTCCGCGCATCCGGGTAACTACTTTTCCTCTTGATAGATTGACGTTTCTTTGTTTTCAAAAAGCGTGGAAATTGTCGAAAACGTAAGGGATATTAAGAAAATCACCCGATGCGTGTCGAAAACAACAGATCCTAAAAAATATATTTCTTTTTTAGGTATTTTATGGAATCAAAAAGAAGGAATTCGCTTTGCTGTGTGGAATTATACACCAAGTCTCTGATGGAAAAAGGTGGTGAACACACACATGCAAATTACGGATGTCAGACTCCGCCGCGTTAACTCTGAGGGGAGAATGAAAGCAATCGCATCCATTACAATCGATAACGAGTTTGTTGTTCATGACATTCGCGTCATCGATGGTAATAACGGGATGTTTGTTGCAATGCCCAGCAAGCGTACACCGGATGGCGAATTCCGCGATATCGCTCACCCGATCTCTTCGGGAACACGCGAGAAGATTCAATCCGCGGTTCTGGCCGAGTACGATCGCGCCGCTACTGAAGAAGAAGAAGAAGTTATTGAAGAGGGAGCTTAGGCTGCCTCGGAAGACGGCTACCTTTTGGGTGGCGTAGGATCCGCCGTTTTTGATAAGATCATACCGAATATACTTCATGACTTAAGCAGCTTGATCTTGCAAGAAAAGCTAGCGCTAGTGAAGGATTTGACGACATCTTCGAAAGGCAGCGATAAATGCTTTTCTAACATGGGGTTTATAGAAAAGAGAACCATGACTTCATGGTTCTCTTTTCTTTTTGCCCGGAATGAGATATATTCAGTAGTGAGTTCAAGAGTAGGAGGTTGGCATTCTTGAAAAGAATGGCTGTAGTTCTTGCCGCAGGTCAAGGCAAGCGAATGAAATCTAAATTATATAAGGTGCTGCACCCCGTTTGCGGTAAGCCAATGGTAGGGCACGTGCTTGATACAGTAGAAGCGACCGGATGCCAGCGCACCGTTGTTGTTGTTGGGCATGGCGCAGAGAAGGTTAAGGCCTATGTAGGGCAAAGTGCGGAATACGTGCTGCAGGAAACTCAGCTCGGTACTGGTCACGCTGTCAAACAAGCTAAGGATTTGCTCGGTGGTGAAGAAGGAACGACGATTGTTGCTTATGGTGACACTCCGCTTATTACATCGGAGACGCTGATAGGATTGATGGCTCTGCATGAGGAGCGTCAGGCGGCAGCGACTGTATTAACCGCAGTAATGGATGATCCATCTGGATTAGGACGGATTATACGTAGTGAAGATGGCGGCTTAATGAAGATCGTAGAACAGAAAGATTGTAATGCCGAACAGGCAGCTATTCATGAAATCAACACAGGAATTTATTGCTTTGATAACATCAAGTTATTTTCGGCTTTAGAGAAGGTTACTAACAGCAATAATCAACAGGAATATTATTTGACAGATGTTATCAGTATTTTGCGTGAGCAAGGTGATCTTGTTCTAGCATTCCAGACTGAGGATGCTAACGAGTCTATTGGTGTTAATGACCGTTTAGCTTTATCTGATGCGGAAGGTATTATGCGTCAACGTATCAACCGCAAACATATGCTGGGTGGCGTAACCATAATCGATCCTGCCTCCACATATATCGGAGCAGATGTAGTCATTGGGTCGGATACAACGATCTATCCAGGAACCATCTTGAAGGGTAAAACTGTAATCGGTGAGAACTGTGTGATCGGACCGGCAAGTGAAATCGAAGATTGTCAGATCATGGACGACGCGACGATTAAGCAGTCCGTATTGAATCAAGCACAAGTTGGCGCACGGACTACCGTTGGGCCTTTTGCCTATTTGCGTCCAGGTTCTATACTTGGAGAAGAAGTGAAGGTTGGAGATTTCGTCGAGATCAAGAATGCTACGATTGGTGACGGTTCTAAGGTGTCGCATCTTAGCTATATTGGCGACGCATCTGTGGGTAAGAATGTAAACGTCGGTTGCGGTGCGATTACTGTTAACTACGACGGGTATAATAAATTTACGACAACAATTGAAGACGATGCCTTTATCGGCAGTAACGTTAACCTTATTGCACCGGTTTCTGTGGGCAAGGGGGCTTTTGTTGTAGCTGGTTCGACAATTACGCGTTCCGTTTCAGAGAACGATCTGGCTGTTGCCAGAGTACGGCAGGAGAATAAACCGGGATATGCAGAGAAGATCCGTTCCCGTGCAAAAGCGAAGAAAGACCACTCGAGTCCATCGTAAAGCGTTGCTAAGAAGCGCCGGACGGACTTGAATTTCCGCGCCGGCGCCTTTGGAAAGCTAAATTCCGTCACGGAGGGTTTAAATTTTATGACTTATTGTGATTCCAAATTAAAGATTTTCACCTGTAACTCCAACCCAAAGCTTGCTAGTCAAATCGCTGATTACATCGGAATTCCGATGGGTGAATCGCATACTACAAGTTTTAGCGATGGAGAAATTCAGGTCAAGCTGTCAGAGAGCGTTCGGGGTTGTCATGTGTATATTGTTCAATCCACCTGCGGCCCGGTTAATGACAACCTAATGGAGCTTTTAGTTATGGTGGATGCACTCAAACGCGCCTCCGCAAAAAGCATCAATGTGGTTATCCCTTACTATGGTTACGCTCGTCAAGATCGGAAAGCTCGTTCCCGTGACCCTATTACAGCCAAGCTGGTAGCAAATTTGATTGAAAAAGCCGGCGCCCACCGTGTAATTACGATGGACCTCCATGCTATGCAGATTCAGGGATTCTTTGATATTCCAGTGGATCACTTGCTGGGAGTTCCTATCCTGGCTCAGTATTTCCGTTCCAAACAAATCGAGAACCCAGTTGTCGTATCGCCAGATCACGGCGGTGTAGTACGTGCAAGAAAGCTTGCTGATTTCCTGAACGCTCCGCTTGCAATTATAGACAAGCGTCGTCCAGAGCCGAATGTCAGCGAAGTCATGAACATTATCGGTAATATTGAAGGTAAAACAGCCATTCTGATCGATGATATTATCGATACTGCTGGAACTATTGTACTTGGTGCTAATGCTTTGATGGAAGGCGGCGTGAAGGAAGTATACGCTTGCTGTACACACCCAGTATTGTCTGGTCCTGCACATGAACGTCTGGAGAATTCTCCAATTAAAGAGATTATCGTGACAGATACGATTCCAATTCGCAGCGCGAACCCAACTTCTAAACTCAAAGTGTTGTCCGTGGCTCCACTTATGGGTGAGGCAATTATCCGCGTTCATGAAGAGTTGTCGATTAGTAAATTGTTTGAGATTGAATAAATATAAGGATAATGTATAGCGTGAAACTTATACATTCTTATATTGTACAAAAGGGTTACACCTCCACTCTCGGAGATGTAACCCTTATCGGCGTGATGCAGGTAGAAGCGCTGGCTTCAATACCCGGCGCGGGAGACGAAGGTGAATATGCTGCGGTTATAGAGTGTCCCTTGCAGCTCCACGAATCCTTCGTCCACTGCTGTCAATACACCAATGTCAATGTGCACGTCGCCTCTGTATATTTCCACAGGCACAGCATATTGGATATGGTACTGAAAATCGCGCTGATGTGTTAAGATTCCACTTTGATGTAGCATAGGTTATCACCTGTCTTCGGAGTATAATTTCGCTCTGGTTGCACAGAGATATGTAGATAAGATCTATTGTACCAAAAACGGACTTCTCTTGCCGGAGAGCCCGATGGAAAGGAAAGGTTCGATAATGAAATGGATTGTCGGATTGGGAAATCCGGGAACACAATATGCGAAAACAAGGCATAATGTTGGTTTTATGGCATTGGATGAGCTTGCGGCTCAGAACGGGATTTCCTTCAACCAAAGCAAATGTAAATCCGTGATCGGTGAAGGGGTTATCGGGGGAGTCAAAACCGTATTGATTAAACCGATGACCTTTATGAATTTGTCCGGTGAGGCCGTTCGCGCTTATATGGATTTTTACAAAGTTAAACTAGAAGATATGATCGTCGTCTACGATGATCTGGATACCGAAATCGGAAAAATTCGCTTGCGTTATCAAGGTAGTGCTGGTGGGCATAACGGAATTAAATCGATCATTCAGCATGTAGGTACTCAAAGCTTTAATCGGGTACGCATGGGTATTTCTCGCCCTGAACCGGGTTTTGCAATAGTGGATTATGTTCTCTCTTCTTTTCCTAAAAAGGAAGGCGATCCACTGAAGCAGATGATCCTTAATACTTGTGATGCACTGGAGTTCAGCTTACAGAATTCATTCGAACAGACGATGGCTAAATTCAATGGTTGATCTGTAAACTCTGTTGGTTATGAGGCTAAAGATGATGCTCCCCGGACATACTGAAGGTATATAGTACCTTCAGGAGGCATATAGATGGCAATAAACTATGTATGTAGGCACTGCAAGACATCTCTAGGCAGCATTAATAGAAGTGATGTTACAGAAATGCAGTTGGGCCTTCATTCCTTGACCCCTGCGGAGCGCAGAGATATAATAGCGTATAATTCAGAAGGTGAGATCACGGTAAAGGTGACTTGCGACTATTGCAAGGAGGCTTTAGAGCATAATCCGGAGCTTAGCTTGCTGACGAGTCCGCTTCAGTAGGTGATAGCGCCTGTCTCTATCGTCATCCGCAAGCCTTGGCGTTACAGCTGAGGCTTCTTTTCGATTCCAATCATAATAGGTGACGGTGGCTTTGGCTTCCGTTAGCCTGTTTAGTAAGAGAGGTGCGCCTGTTGTTACAAGGTATTATAGAAGCTTTTTCCAAGGATCCCGATTTCCAGTCTATCACCCAGGGTGTAGCTGCAGGTATGAAAGAGCAGCTCATATCGGGGCTTACAGGTTCAGCTAGACAGATCATGCTTGCAGCACTGCATGAAGAGACAGCTCGTCCCTTGCTTGTGGTGACTCATAATATGTTTTCGGCTCAGAAAATGGCCGATGATTTACAGGAAGCGCTTTCCCCGGAACGAGTTCTGCTCTATCCTGCTAATGAACTTGTGGCTGCGGAAGCGGCTGTCTCAAGTCCAGAGACATTAGCCCAGCGTATTGATGTACTGACCAAATGTGCCCAGGGCTTCCGTGGTATTGTTGTAGTTCCCTACTCGGGAGTGCGCAGACTGCTCCCTGCACCAGAGGTTATGGCAGAGGCACAGGTTACGGTTTCTCAGGATGGAACGCTTGCTCTGGATGAATTCTTGATGTCCATGATCGAAATGGGTTATGAAAGAGTAGAGCGGGTTGAGAATCGCGGTGAACTGAGTGTAAGAGGTGGAATTATTGATTTTTATCCAATGACTTCTCCTTTGGCATATCGTGTTGAGTTATTTGATGATGAGGTTGATTCGATCAGAACTTTTGATCCAGTCGATCAGCGTTCTATTGATAAAGTACGAAGTGTGAAGATTACACCGGCTAAAGAGATTATAGCGAGCAGGTTTCGCCAGGAATCTGCTTCTGCTGAAGCATCTGTTATGCTGGAACGACAGCTTGAGAAAATGGCGGATCGGCAGGCTAAGTTGCGTCTAAAAGAAGAAATTGGACGCGAGCTAGAAATGCTGCGCGAAGGAACCTATTTTCCTGAAATCTATAAATATATCAGTCTTTTATACCCTGAACGCTCTCATTTATTTGATTACATGGCCCAGGATACGATCCTTATTCTCGATGAGCCGACAAGACTGCTTGAAACGGCGAAACAGCTCGAAAGAGATGAATCGGAATGGAACCTCCATCTGATGCAAAACGGCAAAACATTGCCGGATCTGGATCTCTCTGTCGAGACAGATGTTGTGATGTACAAACGTCCGTTCCAAAGCCTGTTTATGTCGATCTTTTTGCGCCAGGTCCCACACATTCAACCACAGAACATTCTTGGGTTTATTAGTCGTGGGATGCAGGATTTCCATGGTCAGATGAATGTGCTTAAATCGGAAATGGAGCGTTGGCAGAAGTCTGGTGTAAAGGTAATGATGCTTGCGAGCAGTGAAGAACGGATTGAACGTGTGCGCAGAGTCCTTTATGACTACGGCATTGATGAGCCAACGATCGTACAAGGAAACCTGGGTTCAGGCTTTGAGCTGCCTTCTATTCATTTAGCCGTTATCACTGAAGGAGAGATGTTCTCTCAGAAGCAGCGGAAGGCACGGAAGATCTCCAAAGGGATAGATAATGCTGAACGGATCAAGAGTTATACTGAGCTGAAAATTGGTGATTATGTTGTTCACCAGAACCATGGTATCGGTAAGTATATGGGGATCGGCACGCTGGAGGTCAGCGGTATTCATCGCGACTATATGCATATTTTATATGCGGGTGGCGATAAGCTCTCGGTTCCGATTGAGCAAATTGACTTGATTCAGAAATATGTCGGTTCAGAAGATAAAGAGCCGAAAGTATATAAATTAGGCGGTAATGAATGGACGCGGGTGACGAATAAGGTCCGCTCTTCCGTTCAGGATATTGCTGATGATCTAATCAAACTGTACGCTGAACGCCAAAGTGCAGCAGGGTATGGTTTTGAGAAAGACACACAGGAACAGCGTGAATTTGAAGAAATGTTTCCTTACGAGGAGACTCGGGATCAGCTTCGAGCGATTGAAGAGATTAAGAAGGATATGGAACAGAATCGTCCAATGGATCGGCTTCTTTGTGGAGACGTTGGATATGGTAAGACGGAGGTAGCTATACGAGCAGCCTTTAAATCAGCGATTGAAGGTAAACAGGTGGCTGTGCTGGTACCGACAACGATTCTAGCTCAGCAGCATTATGAGACCTTCCGGGAACGCTTTGCAAATTATCCGCTAAATATTCAAGTCCTAAGTCGTTTCCGCAGCCGTAAGGAGCAGAATGAGACGATTAAAGGCGTTCGGGCAGGAACGGTTGACGTGGTTATTGGTACCCACCGTTTGTTGTCTCAGGACCTTGTATTTAAGGACTTAGGTTTATTGATCGTGGATGAGGAACAGCGGTTTGGCGTGACTCATAAAGAGAAGCTGAAGAAGTTAAAAACGAATGTAGATGTTCTTACCCTGACAGCAACTCCAATTCCTCGTACATTGCATATGTCGATGCTGGGAGTGCGTGATTTATCTGTCATTGAGACGCCGCCGGAGAACCGTTTCCCCGTGCAGACTTATGTTGTTGAGCATAGTCAGACGCTTACGAGGGAAGCTGTAGAGCGTGAATTGGCTCGTGGCGGTCAAGTCTACTATCTCTATAATCGTGTGCAGGGCATTCAAGAAATGGCCGCTCAAATTTCTATGCTTGTTCCTGAGGCTAGGGTAGGCATCGGACATGGCCAAATGTCGGAAGCGGAGCTAGAGAAGACGATCCTTGATTTTCTTGATGGAGAATACGATGTGCTGGTCAGCACAAGTATTATTGAGACGGGTGTAGATATTCCTAATGTAAATACACTTATTGTGCATGATGCCGATAAGATGGGCTTGTCTCAGCTCTATCAATTACGTGGACGTGTAGGCCGGTCCAACCGGATTGCGTACGCCTATTTTACCTACCAGCGGGACAAGGTTCTGACTGAAGTGGCAGAGAAGCGGCTGCAATCTATTAAGGAATTTACGGAACTGGGTTCTGGTTTCAAAATAGCGATGCGGGATTTATCTATTCGTGGTGCCGGTAACTTACTTGGTGCAGAACAGCATGGCTTTATTGCATCCGTGGGATTTGATCTATACTCACAAATGCTGGCGGAGGAGATCCGCAAGCGTAAGGTTACTGTGCTTGGAGAGGAAGACACCTCGCTCAAAGAGGGCAATACCGTCATTGATTTGTCGATTGACGCATATCTGCCGTCCGAGTATATTTACGACAGTATCCAGAAAATTGAAATCTACAAAAAAGTTGCGGCAGTAACATCCTTCGATGATGCTTCTGAGCTTGAGGATGAGCTCTTGGATCGGTTCGGAGAACTGCCTGAAGCAGTTGTTAATCTATTAACTGTGGCTCGTCTAAAAGTGTATGGAAAAATGTATGGTATTGATTCCATGATCAGACGTGGTGATGATGTTACCCTGAATTTCTATGAGGGAAGTCTTGGCGCTCTGGATACGGCCAAACTCGCCAAAGTTGGAAATAGCTTCGAAAGACGTGTACAATTCGATAGAGATGCTAAAGCCAGTATCCGAGTAAAGTCGAAAGACTTAAGTGATAAACAGCTGCTTGACTTGCTTGAACAGTTTCTTAAGGAAGCTAAACAGTCTTTTAAATCGAAGGGAGAACTACACAATGTCGTTAAATAAAAAAAAATCATGGAAAGTACTGCTCGTTTCATTGGTAGCAGCGGTTTCCTTTTCTATGCTAGCAGCATGCGGTAGTAGTGCTGATGATAGCAAGGCAGTTGCGACTTATAAAGGTGGAACAATCACAGAGAAGGAATTTGCTATGGATCAAAAAATCATGAAATTCCTCTCCCCACAGCAAGCGCAATATTTAGAGATTGAGGCGTTTAAGGAATCTATTTTGAAGCAGGAAGTGGGCTTTGAATATTTGGCTTCCAAAGCAACGGATGAAGCGAAGAAGCAGGCGAAGAAAGAGGCTGATAGCCAAATCGCTGACTTGAAGAAAGCTCTGGGCGACACTTATAAGAAAACACTTAAAGACGCAGACGTTACAGAGGGCGATATCCATAGTTATATGGAGCGTGTGCTGACGGTTTATCAGGATATGCTGCTTAAAGTGACAGATGATCAGGTTGTCAAAGAATTTGAAGCTACAAAAGGTGACTTTACGGTAGCGACTTTGCGCCATGTGCTAATCGGTCTGACAGATGCTAACAACAAAGAGCGCACTAGCGAAGAAGCACTGAAAATCGCGAAGGAAGTTAAGGCAAAGCTGGACGGCGGAGCTGATTTTGCAGCAATCGCTAAGGAATACACTGACGATACAAGCTCTAAGGAAACAGGCGGAGAATATAAAGATAAAGCTGTAGGAACGTATGTAGACGAGTTTAAGAAGGCTGCTCAAACCTTGCCTTTGAATACCATTAGTGATCCTGTAGAGACTTCTTATGGTTACCACATTATCAAGGTGGAGTCCCGTACCGACAAAACCTTTGATCAGTTAACGGATGAACAAAAAGAAGGCATTAAGAGCTCCATTGTGTCCAAGAACCTAGAAGCGTTCATGGAGAAAGATCTGGAAGGTATTATTGAGAGCATCAATCTGCCGAAGAGCTCTGCTGCCGCAGATGAATCCGGAACAAAAAATAGCGGAACAGAAGCTACTACTGCGCCAAGCGCATCCCCAAGTGCTACAAAAGCTGCTGAATAAACATCGGTAAAAATGGACAAGCTTACCTTAGAAAAGCCATCCTCACTTAATGTGAAGATGGCTTTTTATTTCGAAGAAACATCTTCAGAACGGCCTTTATCTTGATGCAGATATTAATACATGTCAGCTTATGTATAAGGATCTGGGAAGAGATGAATACTATGGTCAGATATTACGATAAATCACTGGGATTATCCTTTCCCATAATGGACAGTAGTAAGACCATACTTCTTAAGAAAGCGGGGCACATGTGAAATGAAAGCTACTGGAATTGTTCGGCGTATTGATGATCTCGGACGAGTGGTTATTCCCAAAGAAATTAGACGTACTCTACGGATTAGAGAAGGCGACCCACTGGAAATTTTCGTCGATCGGGACGGTGAAGTTATACTCAAGAAATATTCCCCGATTGGCGAGCTTGGTGACTTTGCAAAAGAGTACGCGGAGTCATTGTTCGAAGGTACTGGGCATATTACGATGATTGCTGATCGTGATACCTTTATTGCACTGGCTGGGGGCTCCAAGAAAGACTATTTGGAGAAACAAGTAGGAATTCTTTTGGAGAAGGTCATGGATAGTCGTAAGACTGTACTGGAAACCAACGAAGGCAGTTATGAAATCGCTAAAGATCATCCGGATTTGGTGTCCTCATATGTAGCCTCACCGATCATTTCCGGTGGAGATCCTATTGGTTGTGTAGTGATGGTAAGCAAGGATGATTCGGCGAAAATGTCGACAATGGAAGTGAAAATGGCCGAAACTGCTGCCGCATTCCTTGGCAAGCAAATGGAGCAATAACCGTAATGTAGACCCCGCTTTCCTTTTGGTAAGATATACAAAGGGCAAACGGGGTTTTGTCGTTCTTACAAAACCGTTTCTACTTGTGGGTATACATACGTTATAATATAGAAATTCATCCCATTAAAGTTGTAGAAGCAGGTACTTTATGAAATCTAACTCACAAACATCACGATTGCTGCAAGGGGCATTTATTCTAAGTGCGGCAGCGATTATTTCAAAGCTTATAGGTACACTCCAAAAAATCCCGCTGCAAAATCTAGGCGGAGATGCGGTATTTGGTATATACAACACGGTTTATCCTTTGTACACGATGTTGTTGACGGTAGCGATGCTGGGTCTGCCAGCGGCCATATCCAAATTTGTCGCTGAAGCTTCTGCCGGAAGGCGGGATGACGAGGGTCGGCGGATTCTGCGGTTATCTGCGGTTATAACAGCCATAAGCGGTTTGGTTATCGGAGCAATCACCTATGCAGGTGCACCGATTATAGCTGGGTGGGTCGGCAACTCGCATGTGATGCCCGCTTTGCGGACAAGTGCTTGGGGACTTGCGGTTGTTCCAATCATGTCAGCTCTTCGGGGTTACTTTCAGGGTCTTCATAATATGGTTCCGACGGCTGTGTCACAAATTGTAGAGCAGTCCGTACGTGTTACGGTAATGATTGTACTGCTCTTATACCTGACCTCACTGGGTGCAGGCGCTGAGAGCATTGCTGCTGGCGCATTGCTCGGATCAGCCGGGGGAGGGGCAGCAGGGCTTGTGATTATGCTGCTATTTTTGCGACGTCATCGGCGGGTGTTAAGACAAGGGGCCCCTTTAGATGCTTCAGCTTCTGTCGAAAGTCAGGATTTAAAGCTGCCCAATGCAGACAATGAGGGGCGTTCGAATCAACGGATTATGGGCGTTAAAGCAGGGGACTTGCTGGCTTATGGAATTCCCGTGATGCTTGGCGCGCTCGCAATGCCTCTTATCGGTCTTGTAGATGTATTCACTGTACCTCGCTTGCTATCCTCTGTAGGAAGCGAAGTGGAGGCGATGACACAGTTTGGTGTATACAATCGTGGTTTGCCACTAGTGCAGATTGTAACGATGATTGCCACTTCTTTGTCTGTCGTGTTCATACCAGCCTTAGCAGAGGCGAAGTACAAGGGAGACATGAAGCTGATCGAGAACCGTTGCAGCTTGTCGCTGCGTTGGTTCTGGCTGCTAGGGCTGGCAGCGTCAGCGGGCCTTGCAGTGCTTGCTGAGCCGATTAATATGGCTCTTTATGGCGACACCGCCGGTAGCAGCACTATGACTTGGCTGGCCTTAACCGCTGTTGGCGGTACGGTCAGTATCATCTCGGCTGCACTCCTGCAGGGCCTCGGCTACGTGCGCGCCCCGGCCCTGCACCTTTTGGCCGCCGCGCTGCTCAAGGCGGCCCTGAACCTGCTGCTGGTTCCGCAGCAGGGCATTACCGGCGCAGCCATCGCTGGCGTGGCCGCGCATTCGTTCGCAGCAGCGCTCAACGTGCTGCTGCTGTATCGCCAGGGCCATCTGCGGCTTCGCCTCGCAGATGCCCTGGCCAGGCCCGCGCTGCTCACAGCGGGCCTGGCTCTTGCCGCTGCAGCCACCAGCTGGGGCGTGGACGCTGCGGCTACGGCCGCTGGCATCGGCGGCGGGCGCACTGCCAGCTTGGCGCAGAGCCTGCTCGGGGTGCTCGCAGGCTGCGCTGTCTTTGCCGTAGGGGCTATAGTCCTTCGGCTCCTTAGCGAGAGCGAGCTTCGCCAGCTTCCAGGCTTCGGCCCGTCCCTGGCGGACAAGCTGAAGAAGCTGCGCTTATTCCCTTAATCAACGTTTTCATCACAATATAAAAATGCGGTCTGCTGAGACAGCCGCTTAAGAGGAGGAACAGACATGAGTGCAACATTAACGGTCGTCGGTCTGGGTTCAGGCAACCCTGATCGATTGACGCTAGGAATTATAAAGAAGCTGAAGGCAGCATCCGTTGTCTATGTCCGCACAAAAGAGCATCCAGTCATGGCTGCCCTTTCCGAGCTTGAAATAACTTCCCAGTCCTTTGATGGATTGTATGAATCTTTATCCTCGTTTCCAGAGGTGTATGCAGCGATTACTTCAAAACTGATTGAAGAGGCTCAAGCAGCAGCAGACGGTACAGATATTGTTTACGCGGTTCCGGGTCATCCTATGGTTGCGGAATCAGCGGTTTCGCAGCTGCGCGAGCGGTGTCCTGAGGAAGGCATTGAACTGCAAATATTGGGTGGGGAGAGCTTTCTCGACGAGGCGTTTGTTCGACTGGGGTTTGACCCCATTGAAGGGTTTCAGTTACTAGATGCTTCAGGCATTCGCAGTGCTCAGCTTCAGCCTGAACTACATACTCTGATTGGTCAGGTGTACGATAGCTTTACAGCCTCGGAGACAAAATTAAGTCTGATGGAGCTGTACCCGCCTGAATATGAAGTTGTTGTGGGGCATGCACTTGGTGTCGAGAACGAAGAAAGTATTGTAAGAGTCCCACTGTACGAACTGGATCGACTCGACGGTTATGGCAACCTGTCGTTAGTTTATGTACCTGCGAATCGTGACGAGAATCTAAGAAATCGTACCTTTGCCCGTCTGCATGAGATTGTCGATATTCTTCGAAGCCCGGAAGGTTGTCCATGGGATCGGGAGCAGACACATGATTCCCTGCGCAAAAATTTAATCGAAGAAACCTATGAAGTCCTTGAAACGATTGATGAGGATGACCCCGATCATATGAAAGAGGAGCTGGGCGACCTTTTGCTGCAAATTATGCTTCACTCTCAAATGGAGGAGGAGCTTGGCACGTTTAACGTGTATGACGTCATTGAAGGGCTGAATGATAAGCTTATCTTCCGTCACCCTCACGTATTTGGGGATACCAATGCGAATGATGCCGAAGAAGCGCTGAAGAACTGGGAGGGCATGAAGGCAGAAGAGAAGCGGCGTAAAGGTGTGAAGCCAGAGGAATTATCAGTTCTTAGTGGTGTTCCGCGTGACCTGCCTGCTCTTATGAAGGCATACAAGCTTCAGAAAAAAGCATCCAAGGTGGGGTTTGACTGGGACAACGCTACGGATTGCATAGCCAAGATTCGTGAGGAGATCGATGAGCTGCAGGAGGCGATTGACACAGATGCGGCAACAGATGATCAAATTCTGGAACTTGGGGATTTGTTGTTTGCAGTTACGAATGTCGCTCGTTTTATCGGTGCAGATCCGGAAGAGGCATTAACCCGGACTAACCGCAAATTTGTGCGCCGGTTTCAATATATTGAGCAAAGCTTGCAGCGCAAGGGAACGAGCGTAAAGGATAGTAGTTTGGAAGAGATGGAAGAACTGTGGCAAGAGGCTAAGGCTGGGGAGCGAAAAGTCTAGTAATTCACAGCCCCTTTACGGTATATGGACTCAAAAATGGGGCAATGCTGTGGATGTAGCTTTTATTTTCTGATTTAGAATGTGGTCAGTAGTTTAATAGTGCTATAGAATAGATTCTGCGACGATTTCTGAGAAATAACTGCTTCTTTTTTAAAAAAACGACGAATCGTGGCAGGATTTTAAGGTGACATCAAGAATAACATAAAGACGAAATGCGATTCGCCCCATATTATGGTGGTGATTCTCGTTTCATTTATTTTTTCGTATCCTAGGAGGAACTTTAAATTATGAACAAGACAGATTTGGTAAACAACATTTCCGAGAAAAACGGATTGGCAAAAAAAGATGTAGAAGCAGTATTGAACGGATTCTTGGGTGAGATTACAGAAGCTTTGGCAAAAGGTGATAAAGTCCAACTGATCGGTTTCGGAACTTTTGAAACTCGCAAACGTGCAGGACGCACTGGTCGCAACCCGCAAACGGGCACAACGATTGAAATTCCAGAATCGACTGTACCGGCTTTCAAAGCTGGTAACAAGCTTAAAGAAGCCGTTAACTAATGCGTCTTGACAAATTCCTGAAAGTGTCCCGTTTAATTAAGCGCCGTACAGTGGCCAAGGATGTGTCCGAACAAGGCCGGGTACTAATTAACGGGCGGGAATCTAAACCTAGTAGTGCAGTTAAGATCGGTGACGAGATTACTGTACAATTTGGACAAAAGCTTGTAACGGTCAAAGTAGAAAAGCTGGTCGAAACGACTCGCAAGGACGAGGCCGCTGGTATGTATACTCTAGTTCGGGAAGAGCCTGTTGCCAAAAGCAGCGGACTGGACTGGTAAGAGTAATAGAAGAAGGCATAACTTTACATTTTGTAGAGTTGTGCCTTCTTTTTTCTTTTTGTTTGTATTATTTTTAGTGGGACGGGATGTTCTATAACTTCTGCCTCTGCCATAGATTAGAGGTAAGAAGGAGGGGTACATGCTATGATCGAGCCAGGAAAGGTAAACAAACAGCATGATCTGCACATGCGCAGTCGGAAGCAGCTGGAGTTGACGGGCGTGCAAAATGTGGAGAGCTTCGACAGCGAGGAATTTTTGCTTCGTACAGAACTCGGCCATCTCACCATTCGCGGGAATCATTTACATATCAAAAATTTAAGTCTGGAGAACGGAATGTTGTCCTTAGAGGGCAATGTACATTCCCTGATTTATCTCGATCCCGGATCGCAGGGCAAAAATAAAGGTCTGCTCGGTAAGCTATTTAAATGAATCCTGCAGTCCAGTGGGTGACGCTGTTCTACATGATCATTGCCGGGCTAGCAATGGGACTGGCCTATGACAGCTACCGGGTGCTGTCGCTGAAGTTCAATTTTCCCAAATGGCTGAATGCCATGCTAGATCTACTGTATTGGCTTTGGGCCGCCTTGCTCGTTTTTCGTATGCTGTATGCCGGAAATCAAGGACAATTGCGGTTTTATGTCTTTCTAGGTTTGTTTCTAGGAGTATGGATCTATTTTTTAATCTTCAGTGTTACGGTGCGGCGTTTTGTGTTAAGGTTAATTCAATCGGTTCAGTATATGTGCAGGTTGCTGTGGAGACTTGTGGAGATCCTGATAGGTACACCTCTTCTCTGGCTTTGGCGATTTATTTTAGGGCTGCTAAAGCTACTAGGTCGTATTCTGCGGTTCATCTTTAAGCTTCTGCTGCGTCTGACCAAACCAATTTGGGTATTACCTGTTAGGTGGATCTCTCCACAGTTATCGCGGCTGACACATAGCGCCTGGATTGTGAAGATCACTGAATGGATTACCAAATGGCGGAAACGCTGACCTTGAATTAGGGGGTACGTTGCATGAACAGATTTACTGCGGAAGAGAAAAGTAATCATAGCAAAAATTCGGCCGCAGGCGCGAAGAGAAGAAGATTTATGTGGATTGTCTTTGTGGCAGTATTTTTTGGTTGGGCGGGTTATACTTACTTCGCTCAAAGTGCGGTCATTGCGGACAAGGGTGAGGAACTTGCAAAGAAACAGGAGACAAGTGAGGATGTCATGGCATCTTTAACTCAATTAAAATATGAATTATCCAGACTTAATGATGACGAGTATATTGGCCAATTAGCACGTAAATGGTACAATATCTATCCTCAAGGGGAAACTCCTATTCGAACAGAGCAATCAGAGCAATAATAGCGGCGAAAAGAGGCTTTTACTCTGTTGCCTTGCTTTGCTCTTTACTGTATAATCAAATCACCGCAGACAGGATGACCTTAATATTCGTCTGTATATTTTTAAGGGAGGATCATTTTATTCTATGGCAATTGAAGTGGGCACCAAGTTAGAAGGCAAAGTGACAGGCATCACGCATTTCGGAGCATTTGTGGATCTGTCAGGAGGTGTCACAGGTCTCGTTCACATCTCGGAAATCGCCGATAATTATGTCAAGGATGTTAACGATCATCTGAAGATTAGTGATGTAGTAACAGTCAAGGTGATCAACGTCGATAAGGACGGCAAGATCGGACTTTCCATTAAGCAGGCTGTTGACAAGCCAGCATCGGAAGTACGTCCGCCTAGAGCTCCAAGACCAGAACGTCCTAGCGGCGGAGACCGTTTCGGCGGTGGAGGCGGCGGCAGTGGTGGAGGCGGCGGTGGATTCAATCGTGAACGGGGTGGGCGTCCATTTAAGCCTGCAGCCGGTAAACCTTCATTCGAGGATAAAATGTCGCGATTCCTGAAAGACAGCGAAGAACGGATATCTTCGATTAAGAAGAACACAGAAGGAAAGCGCGGAGGCCGTGGAGCTAAACGCGTGTAATCCAATACCTGTACATCATAAATAACCGCAGGGGCATTTCGCCCTTGCGGTTTTTTTGTCATGTCATATAAAATTGCCGACAGCATCCATGTCATTCTCACATAACTCTAGGGCAATCGCTGACGAAAGACCGCCGCGTCAGCGCGTGAAATTACGTTGTAAACAATCTTGAAACCAATCAACCTACCGTCCCGCAAGGGATAGAACCACTTTTTTACAGATCATGAATGAAGGCTTTTTTGTCGGAAATTTCTTGTGTGTGTCCCTCCATTTCTGACAAACTTTCTCAATTCCCCGGTTATATAATGAGTACCATAAATTCTTAAACGGGTGGTGTAGGGGAATGGGTAAAAGCAACGTGGTAAATTTGCCAGAGTGGACAAGAGTAGGAAGTGAAGATAAGAAGCAGAGACAAGCATTGCGCACGCGTATTACAGCTTGGGGTCAGAAGCAGCGGTATGTTCAGCTAATAGCAGCGAAGAAATGGATGCTATTGCTCAGTTTCATGGGGTTTCTGCTGGGTAGAGCCATGATTCTGGACGAACTATCCCCTTTTGCTGTCGCATACTTTGCCGTCATTGTGTTTATGCGTCGCGACTCTATTCTACCTGTAGCTGCAGCCATTATAGCTGGAAGTCTCTTTACTCCATTCCCTGGAGCTTTGGTTACTACTGCTGAGCTGATTATTTTCTTTTTAGTTTATAAAGGCTTGGAAAGTTATGAACGAATAGATTTATCCTATGCACCACTTATGGTGTTCGTGTCTTCGTTTATGGTTGGCTTGTTCCAGATTGTTATTGGACCTTCTCTTTCTTGGTATCCGCTTATGATGACAACACTAGATGCTTTACTAGGTTTTGTGCTTACACTTGTGTTCATTCAAGCGCTGCCTCTACTAACCTATAAGCAAAAAAGTAGAGCGCTCAGGAACGAGGAGATTCTGTGCCTTATTATATTACTTGCCTCAGTAATGACGGGCCTTGTGGGCTGGACCCTTAATGGTTTGTCTTTGGAGCATATATTGTCACGATATTTGATTCTACTCTTCGCCATGGCAGGGGGGGCTCCTCTTGGGGCTGCTGTTGGGGTGGTGACCGGATTGATTCTCAGTTTGGCGGATATTAGTGCTATCTATCAGATGAGCCTGCTTGCTTTTTCTGGAATGCTAGCGGGAATGATGCAGGGTGGTCGAAAAGGTGCAGTATCTATCGGGATGTTGCTAGGATCCACGATCCTTTCCGTCTATTTTACGGGTCCGGGTGATATGATGGCCTCAACATGGGAAACCTGCGTAGCGGTAGTGCTATTTCTTATAACGCCTAAGGCGATGATATCTGCCATTGCTAAATATGTTCCTGGCACGTCAGATCATAGCCGATCTCAACACGAATATGCGCGAAGGGTCAGGGATTTAACGGCAGAACGGGTGACGCAATTCTCACAGGTATTCCAGCAGCTGTCGAGCAGCTTTGGTCAGATTCCACGTGCCGGAGAAGTAGGGAAATCAGACCGTGAGATGGAGGATTTCATGAGTACGGTGACAGAGGGTGCTTGTGCAGGATGCATTCGGCGTTCCCACTGCTGGGATGCAAAATTCTATCAGACGTATAGATATATGACAGATATGATGACTACTGTTGAGGAATGCCCTGATATTACGGCAGCTCAGCTGCCTCCGGAATGGAGCCGGATTTGCGGTAAAACTGGTGAAGTACTTGAAGTCATGAAAGGACAATATGATCTTTACCAACATGATATGCGATGGAAAAGACAAATATACGATAGTCGTCAATTTGTTGCCGAGCAGTTATCGGGCGTGTCACAGGTTATGGAGGACCTAGCGCGTGAAATAAAACGTGAGGGACAGGCTATGTATCGTCAGGAAGCTCAAATCCGTGAGACATTGGAGAAATTAGGGCTGTCTATTCATAGTATCGAAATCCTAAGTTTAGATCCTGGGCGTGTAGAAATAGAGGTGGTGCATGCCTATACTCGTGGTTTTGATGAATGCCGTAAAATGATCGCTCCGCTCCTTTCCGACATACTAGATGAGAATATTGCTGTCATGAGCGAGACGGCAGTCCATCCTCGGGAAGGATTGTCGATGGTTACCTTCGGTTCAGCCAAAGCCTTTGAGATAAACACAGGAGTGGCCGTTGTTTCTAAAGGAGGAGATATGTTATCTGGCGATAGCTTCAGTACCGTAGAGCTTGGAAATGGCACCTTTGCAGTATCCATTAGCGATGGAATGGGAAATGGTGAGCGAGCGAGAATGGAGAGTAGTGCCGCCCTCGGTATGTTAGAAAAGCTACTGCAATCCGGTATGGATGAGAAGCTGGCTGTAAAGTCGGTAAACTCTATTCTCTTATTACGTTCTCCTGACGAGTTCTACGCTACCGTTGACATGGCTTTGATCGATCAGTATTCCGCACAGACAACTTTTATGAAGATTGCTTCCGCACCGAGCTTTATCCGGAGGGGTAGTGAGGTCATTCCAATAACCTCTAGCAATCTGCCTATAGGAATCATTAAAGATATCGATGTGGATCTGATTAGCATGCAGCTTCGGGCCGGTGATATTTTGATTATGATGACGGATGGTATTTATGATGCGCCAGGATATGCCGTTAATAAGGAGATATGGATGAAACGGTTGATCCAAGAGCTTGAGGGGGATGATCCTCAAGATTTGGCGGATAGCCTGTTAGATAAGGTAATTCGTTATCAGGGCAATGAGATCCATGATGACATGACGATTGTCGTCAGTCGTGTAGATCATTTCCACCCAGAGTGGTCCAGCCTGCATATGCCTGGTGTCGGCCGAATGGAGCGTCCGCGTACGGTAAGTTAGATGGTTGGGCACGCGCGAAGTGTCGTATTGCCTGTATGTTTTAGCACGCGCGAAGCGTCGTGTTGCTTGTATGTTTTAGTACGCGCAAGGCGTCGTACTGATTGTTAAAGGTTTGAAGCACGGGCATAGTGCCGTGCTTGAATGGTAGTCGAGGCGAGTCTGTGATATGAAACTCGCCGGTCTCTACTATTTACGTTTCAAAGTTTCGCTGACTTTGGTGCGTAATTTTTTTAGATCTAAACTGTTTACTAGTGAAGGTACGGAACGGAGAGAAAGTTTGGAGCTGTAGAAGCGGAGCGTTCGCCTTTATTATTTGATTTCAACCGCAGAGGGCGGTTTTAATAGAGAAATCAAATAATAACAGCGATCGAAAGCCCAAACATTTCTCGCAGTTCCCCTATTCACTATCCCCTTAGTTCAGATCACAAATTTCCCCAACAAAAGCGACCGTTTGAAATCTCTCATTTCTGGATATGCTAGAAACAGAGGTTCAAACAAAGGGGGAGTTGAGGGTTATGAAGCAAATTATGCTCATTACTGACGGTTGTTCGAATGTAGGAGAAAGTCCGGTGTTGGCAGCGGCGCATGCCCTGCAGGAGGGAATCACCGTAAATGTGGTTGGTGTAGTTGATTATGGTACGATCGGCGAGCTCGGAAGCCGGGAGATTGCCGACATTGCCAAGGCCGGGGGAGGCCTTAGCCGAATAGTCGGAACGCCACAACTGGCGCAGACGATTCAGATGATGACACGCAAGACCGTGGTTCAGACGATCCAACAGGCGGTTAATAAAGAGGTAAAAAAGATACTAGGCGATGGCTCATTGGATCAGTTACCTCCTGTTCAACGTTCACAGGTTGTTACAGTTGTAGATGAACTGACAGAAACAACACCGTTGCGCATTGCACTTCTTATCGATGCCAGTGCTAGTATGAAACCTAAACTGGGTGCTGTGGAAGATGCTATCCGCGATTTGGCGCTCAGTTTGGAAGCACGGGAAGGTAAGAGTGAGATTGCTGTGTTCCATTATCCTGGAAATAACAGCAGCGAAGATGCCAAGCTTGATCTAGATTGGACCCATGACATGTCAGGTATTCGTACGTTATTCTCTAAATTACACATGAGAGGCGCGACACCGACGGGTCCAGCTATTTTCAAGGTGCTTGAACATTATCGTTATGATACACTGGATGAACATCGTGGACGCCGACTAAGTGATGACCACGACGAAAGAGAAGGGATGATTGGTGGGTATGTCGTCTAATCCGTCCTATCCTACTGGTACCTTAATTAACGGCAAATGGCGGGGTAACCGTTATGTCGTTGAGCGGATGCTGGGAAGGGGCGCGAACGGAACCGTATATCTTGTGCAAAGAGAAGGCAGACGGGAAAAGTACGCGCTAAAAATCGGATACGATACACTTGAACTTCAATCGGAGATCAATGTACTAACCTCGCTGCAATCACGGCGAAAGCGGAATGAGCATCGTGCTCGTCGTGAGAATCCATTGTCTTCTTATTTTTTGGAAGCGGATGATTTTGCGAATGGGGATAATGTCCCCTTCTATGTAATGAGGTATGTTGAAGGCAAACCTCTGCATCATTTTTTATCGAAAAACGGTCCCGACTGGTTAGGCCTGGTAGGGCTTGGTCTGCTTGATAAGCTGCGCACACTGCATGAATGCGGTTTTGTGTTCGGGGATTTGAAGCCGGAGAACGTCATGGTATCAAAGTACGGCGAAGTGGAGCTGATCGACTTTGGGGGCACAAGTCCTATTGGTCGCAGTGTGAAGCAGTTTACCGAATGGCATGACCGTGGCTTTTGGAATGCAGGCAGCCGCACGAGTGATGAGGGTTATGATCTATTCGCTTTTGCTGTACTGTGCCTCCGTCTTTTGAATGAAGAGGGGCTCAAGAAAGCTGCGCTACAGCTGCCGCAGACAAGAAGTGTAGATGAGCTGTTTAAGCTGGCTAGAAATCTACCCGACAAGAAACTATCCTCTTGGATTTGTTTGGCGTTAAAAGGAGGTTTCACCGGTTCCGCAGATGCTACAGAGCTCTGGCGAAACCATATTTACAATTCGCGTAGAAAGCGTCCTGATAGTATGGACACACCTCGCTGGCTCAAAAATGCTTTTGGGTTATCCTTGTTTGTGCTTGCCTTTACAATTTATTGGGTATTTCGGTTTTGAACTTATACATATAGTTAGAGAGAAGGGGGGCCGCATATGGAGCAAATGAATGGACTGGTGGAGTCAGTATTGGAGTCAGCAGCCGAGCACGAGCTGTGGGCGCCCCATGACACCATTGTAGTCGCAGTTTCCGGCGGCCCGGATTCTGTGGCTCTTTTGCATGTTTTGCATGAAATAGCTTTAAACGTTATGCCACTTACCTTAATATGCGCTCATGTGAATCACGGATTTAGAGCGGAGTCTAAGGAAGAGGCAGAGCTAGTACGTGGTATGGCTGAACAATTGGGACTGCCCTTTGAGTTGGCAGAATTCGATATTCCCTCTTTGGCTAAGGAGAGTGGACTCGGCCCTGAGGGGACAGCACGCGAGAAGCGATACGAATTTCTGATTGATACCGCACACCGTTATGGGGCGCGCTCTGTTGCTCTGGCTCATCATGCGGATGATCAGGCAGAAACGGTGATTATGCGTCTATTGCGAGGAAGCGGTTTATCGGGGCTGTCCGGTATCAAGTGGAAAAGAACAGAAAAAAAGGTGGAACTCATTCGTCCATTCCTACGTATTAACAAAACGGCTCTTCTTGGGTTATGTCAGAATGAAGGTTTCACCTATGCCGAGGATGCAACTAATCTGCTGACGAAATACAAGCGGAATGCTGTTCGATTGGAAGTTCTTCCTTTTCTGGAAAGGTATAACGGCAGAGTGAGACAGTCACTTGTGCAGCTTGCGGAAATTGCAGGAGCTGAGGATGAATATATGGAGGCATCTGCGGTAAAATGCTTTGAGGAGCTGGTTTCGGAAGGGGAAGGGAAATATACCTTTAACAGAGCTTCATTTGCGGCCATACCCTCCGCTTTACAACGGCGTTTGATTAAACTAATATTAAATTATCTGTCGGCGGATCTATCTGCCCTTGATTTCTCCAAGATTGAATCTGTACGTCGGGGAACGCTGCAGAGCTATCCCACCACCTGGAGTTTGGATTTAGGTGGAGGCCTGACTTGTGTGCGGCAATATGATATCATCTTGTTCTCGTCCAAGCCCGCGCAGCAACAGGCAAGCTATACATATCGTCTGTTTTTACCGGATTCCGAGCTTAAGCTGGAGGAAATAGGTAAGGTGATGTCGATGGCGGTGCTGGAGAGAGAAAACTTTTTTGTACAGGGGGAGGATTATGGGAAGATGTCGGCTTGGTTTGACCGTGATGAACTGGTCTTTCCACTAACGATACGTTCCCGATTGCCTGGAGATACCATAAGAGTCATGGGATTAAACGGAAGCAAAAAGGTAAAAGATATTTATATTGATGATAAAATACCTGCTGCTGAACGCTCAATGATCCCCCTCGTTTGTGATGGTTTGGGCAATATTGTCTGGATTCCGGGCGTAAGACGCTCGATGCATGCCGCAGTAGGGCGGCAAACGACCTCGGTACTTCTATTGTCTCTAGCAGAGCTGGATGACCGTGAAGAAACGTAATGGTCGATGTAAGTCTTTCATAGTATAACTTAGGAGGTTTCGCAAGTTGCAAAATGATATTCAAGAAGTCTTGATCACCGAAGAGGAACTTCAGCAGAAAATTAAGGAGCTCGGTCGAACACTGAGCGAAGAATACGCAGGACGTACCCCTTTAGTCATTTGTGTACTAAAAGGCGCGTTTATATTTATGGCAGATCTGGTTAAAGCCATTACAGTACCTGTTGAGATGGATTTCATGGCAGTATCTAGCTATGGAGCATCCACCAAGTCCTCTGGTGTTGTCAAAATTATTAAGGATTTAGATGTATCGGTAGAAGGCCGCGATATCTTGATCGTTGAAGATATTATTGACAGTGGCCTTACGCTCAGCTATTTGATTGAGCTACTCCGCAACCGCAATGCTGCTTCTATCAATGTGGTTACCTTGTTTGATAAGCCCTCAGGTCGTACGGTTAATCTGGAAGCCAGCTATACAGGCTTCGTGTTGCCAGACGAATTTGTAGTAGGCTACGGATTGGATTATGCCGAGCGGTATCGGAACCTCCCATATGTTGGAGTACTGAAGCCTGAGATTTATTCCAATTGAACTATTGATTGCCTTGATCATACGGATCGGGCACCCTTGGCTTCCTTTATTTGAGGTGTCCCAAGAGGCTATGGTACAATAACTTGAGTGTTGCGAGAGGAGGTAGGGGATGAATCGGTTCATCCGGAATTCTGGTTTTTATTTGATTTTATTTTTAGTCGTGGTGGGTATTGTCCAGTTTGTGAGCAATGGAAATGAAGCCGCCGATTTCCCTAGATACGACGAGTTACGGCAGGAGATCAAGAGCAACAATGTGAAGGATTTGACGGTTCAGTTTGAGGGTAATGCCTTTTTAGTTACAGGCGAATATAGAGAGTTGCCTGCCGATACTAAATCGAAAAGCTTCTCCACATATATTCCTCCAACAGATGCTGCTATTAATGAACTGATTCAAGCCAGTGATGTTAATGGGATTGAATTAACTCAGAAGAAAATGGAAGGTACCAGCATTTGGCTGACATTCCTTTCTTCTATTATCCCGCTAGTCATTATGTTCATCTTGTTCTTCTTCCTGTTTAACCAGGCGCAAGGTGGCGGCGGTAAAGTCATGAATTTCGGCAAGAGCAAGGCTCGGTTATATAATGAAGAGAAGAAGAAAATCAGCTTCGAGGATGTTGCAGGGGCGGACGAAGAGAAGCAAGAGCTTGTCGAAGTCGTTGAGTTCCTGAAAGATCCGCGCAAATTTGCAGCTGTCGGTGCACGTATCCCTAAAGGCGTACTGCTTGTAGGCCCTCCGGGAACAGGTAAAACATTGCTTGCACGTGCAGTAGCAGGTGAAGCCGGTGTTCCTTTCTTTAGTATTTCCGGTTCCGATTTTGTAGAAATGTTCGTGGGTGTCGGTGCTTCTCGGGTACGTGATTTGTTCGAGAACGCTAAGAAGAACGCGCCATGTATTATCTTCATTGATGAAATTGATGCTGTGGGTCGTCAACGCGGCGCCGGACTCGGCGGCGGACATGACGAGCGCGAGCAGACACTTAACCAATTGCTGGTTGAGATGGATGGATTCGGTGGTAACGAAGGCATTATTATTGTTGCGGCAACTAACCGTGCTGATATACTTGATCCTGCATTACTTCGTCCAGGACGTTTTGACCGTCAAATTACGGTTGACCGCCCTGACGTAAAAGGCCGTGAAGCTGTACTTAAGGTTCACGCTCGTAACAAGCCACTTACGAAAGATGTAAGACTGGATGTTGTTGCTAAACGCACAACTGGATTCACGGGTGCTGATCTAGAGAATCTGCTAAATGAGGCAGCATTGCTAGCTGCACGTCGTAACCGCAAAGATATTTCCATGATTGAAGTGGATGAAGCCATTGACCGTGTTATCGTGGGTACTGAGAAACGTAGTCGGGTTATCAGTGACCGTGAGAAACGCATTGTTGCTTACCATGAAGCAGGCCATACTATAGCTGGTTATTTCCTTGAGCATGCTGATATGGTGCATAAAGTTACAATTATCCCACGCGGACGTGCCGGCGGATATGTTATTATGCTTCCGAAGGAAGATCGGATGATCGTTACCAAGCAGGAGCTTTTGGATAAGGTTACTGGATTACTTGGTGGGCGTGTTGCCGAAGAATTGTTTATTGGTGAGATCGGTACGGGCGCATACAGTGACTTCCAACAGGCTACGCGCATCGTGCGTGCCATGATCATGGAGTACGGTATGAGCGATAAGCTTGGACCTATGCAGTTCGGCTCTTCTCAAGGCCAAGTATTCTTGGGTCGTGATATTGGGCATGAACAGAATTATAGTGATTCCATTGCTTATGAGATTGATCAAGAAATGCAGAACTTTATTACTTCGAGCTACGAACGTTGTAAAGAACTGTTGCTCAAATACTCTAAAGAAATGCACCTGATTGCCAATACGTTACTTGAGAAGGAAACACTTGAGCTTGATCAGATTAAAGAGCTGATTGAACAAGGATTCCTTTCTGAAGATGGTAAGGCTGAGGGTGGCGAAGGCGTTGCGCTTGAAGTTGGCGAACCTGTCATTGATAATATCGGTGATGTGCGTGTCCGCATTCAAGGCAAGTCTGAAGATACTGATTCCACGCCTCCGAACCTATCAAAGGAAATCCCGAACAAACCTGAATCTGAGGGTAATGACGGATCTGATGATGACAATAAAGGCGGCGGAACTAGCCTTACCTAAGCAGGATCACTATTCATAAGATGTAAATTAATCCGGAGAGCGTAATTGCTCTCCGGATTTTTTATTTTAATTTTTAGGTAATTTCATGCTTAGAAGCCTGTCTAGTCACATTGACAGGGGCTGGAACGTTGTGTACATTAGTGATTAATATTACTTACTATTAACATCAGCTTATTCATTTTTTCGGATGATGGCTCATGCCATTTGATAACATCGCACCGGCGTAAAGCCGCGAAGATTTAAGGGGGAGAACAATCGGTGGAAGCTCTGGCACTTGAGCGTAAGCAGGAACAGAATCGAGAACTTCGTATACGTCTTGAACAGCTTAAGAAGGAAAGAAACGCAATCATTTTAGCTCATTATTATCAACGTGATGAAATTCAGGAGGTTGCCGATTTCCGGGGAGACTCTTTTTTACTCGCTCAGAAGGCTGCAGAGACTGATGCAGAGGTTATTGTATTCTGCGGTGTTCATTTCATGGGGGAAAGTGCTAAAATTCTGGCTCCAAACAAAACCGTCCTTATTCCTGATGAACGTGCAGGCTGCCCAATGGCTGATATGGTCAATGTAGACGGTTTGCGTAAGCTTAAAGCGCAACATCCAAATGCTAAAGTGGTGACTTATATCAACTCGTCTGCAGAGATTAAAGCGGAAACTGATATCTGTTGTACCTCTGCCAATGCCGTGAAAGTAATCGAATCCCTCGATGCTGAAGAAATTATCTGGGTACCCGATAAGAATCTTGGTCAATACGTACAAGATCAGACCGGCAAAAAACTGATTATCTGGGAAGGCTATTGCAACACTCATGATATGTTGACTGTTAAAGATGTAGTAGAAATGAGAGCGAAATACCCAGAAGCAGAATTTGTAGTTCATCCAGAATGTCGTCCGGAAGTAGTGGCCATGGGTGATTATGTAGGTAGTACTACATCCATTCTCGAGTATTGCCGGAAATCTGACCGTAAGCAATTTATCGTTGGAACTGAGGATGGTACAGGATATCAGCTTCGTAAAGATAGTCCGGATAAAGAATTCCATTTTGCTACAAAATTTCTTGTTTGTCCTAATATGAAAGTTAACAATCTAAAAAAACTGGTGAAATGCCTGGAGACGATGAAGCCACAAATCTATGTACCGCCTGCTGTCGCCGACAAAGCCAGAACTTCCCTAGAGCGCATGCTACAAGTCCGGTAGTATGCGCTACTCTTTCGTTGAAACAGGTGAAACGCGGTCATGATTCCACAATATTTGGTTGATTTTGATCTTCGGGATATTCCTAAAGTAAAGACAGATTGTATTGTTATCGGTTCAGGGATTGCCGGATTGTTCACAGCTATTAAAGCTAGTGAAGATCGGCGTGTCATTATGATCACAAAGAAATCAGTAATGGAGAGTAATACTCGCTATGCACAGGGGGGGATCGCAGCTGTAATAGCTGAGGACGATTCCCCTGCTTACCACCGGCAGGATACATTAATGGCGGGAGCAGGTCTTTGCTCATCCACAGCTGTCGATGCACTTGTTAATGAAGGACCAGATAGAGTTCATGAGCTAATTCGTTTAGGTACTCTTTTTGATAAGGAAGATGGGGTACTGGCTTTGACGCAGGAAGGAGCGCATAGTCACCGTCGTATTTTGCATGCTAATGGAGATGCTACAGGTTATGAGATTGTTCGTGCCTTGGCTGAACAGGTAGCTGAACATGAGAACATTGAGGTGTGGGATGATCATTATGTCATTGATCTCATCACTGAAGGTGGAGAATGTGTAGGCGCATTGTTGCAGCGTCCCGGCGGCGGACGGTTATTCCTGCAAGGGGATGCGACTATTTTGTGCTCTGGCGGTGCAGGACAATTATTTAGATACACTACCAACCCTGAAGTAGCTACAGGCGACGGGGTAGCCATTGCTTATCGTGCCGGGGCTCATATACGAGATATGGAATTTATTCAATTTCATCCTACAGCATTGAGTTATCCTGGAGCTCCTAGATTCCTAATCTCCGAAGCAGTTCGTGGGGAAGGAGCAGTATTGCGCAATATTAATGGAGAGCGGTTCATGGAACGATATCATGAGTTACTTGAGCTAGCCCCACGAGATATTGTAGCTCGGGCTATTGTAAGTGAAATGGAGCTTACAAAGTCAACGTTTGTCTATTTGGATATTACGCATGAATCCCCAGAAATGGTGAAGCATCGTTTCCCTACAATACATGAGACCTGTATGGGCTATGGACTGGATATTACAAGTGATTGGATTCCAGTGGCTCCAGCTGCGCATTATATGATGGGGGGCATTAAGACCGATCTGAATGGGGAGAGTACGATTCCTCGCTTGTTTGCTTGCGGGGAGGTTTCTTCCACAGGCGTACATGGGGCTAATCGATTAGCAAGCAATTCATTATCAGAAGCAGTTGTTTTTGGACATCGTATTATTGAGCGGACTCGCCAAATATCTCCGCTTGGTCGTGATGTTACATCAGTTAGTAGCAACGAAGGGCGTGTTGATTCGCCAACTCAAGCTATTGTGGAACGCCGTTTGAAGCTACAAAAGGTAATGGTTCGATATGCCGGATTACGGCGTAATGAAGAGACCTTGTCTAAGGGAATAGAAGAATTGAAACGGCAGCTACCCATCTTTGGATCCGTATTGACTAAACGCGAGGAATACGAGTTCGCTAATATGCTGACCTGCTGTTTGCTCGTGACAGAGTCTGCTCTAGCACGGGAAGAGAGTCGCGGGGCACATTACCGTGAGGATTACCCGCAGCGAAGTGATGATCAGTGGCGCAAGCACCTGCTTCAAATTCGCGATCTGGGAATAGTGGAGGAATTAAGCGATGATGTTTAATGGTTACAATGAAGAACTAGTACAATCCATTAAGGCTTGGCTACGGGAAGATGTTGGTTCCGGTGATGTAACAACACAAATGACAATACCTGTTGGCCATGAATCTAAAGGGATTATTCATGCTAAAGAAGATGGCGTAATTTGTGGTATCCCGATTGCAGAGTTGGTTTTTGAAATTGTTGATCCTACGCTTAGCTTTACAGCCCTTGTAGAAGAAGGTCAAGCAGTGACAAAAGGGACTGTAATTATTGAGGTAGAGGGAAGCACACATGCAATTCTTACGGGTGAACGGCTTGCACTCAACTTGATGCAGCGTCTTTCCGGTGTAGCATCACGTACGTCATCTTTCGTACAGGTGCTCGATGGATTACCGACTCGTCTAGTAGATACACGTAAGACTACACCAGGACATCGTATGCTGGAAAAATATGCAGTTCGTGTTGGTGGAGGCTTTAATCATCGCTTTGGTCTATATGATGCGGTTATGATCAAGGACAATCATATCAAAGGTGCAGGTGGTATTAGGCAGGCAGTAGGTCGTGCGCGGAAGAACATTCCACATACGATGAGCATTGAAGTAGAGACTGAGAACTTAGAGCAAGTCGAAGAAGCGCTGGCAGCAGGTGCTGATATTATTATGCTTGATAATATGTCTAACGAGATGATGAAGCAAGCGGTGGCTAGGATTAAAGCTAAAGCTCCACATGTCAAGACAGAGGCCTCCGGCAATGTATCGTTAGAAACGGTTCGTGGGATCGCAGAAACAGGTGTGGATGTGATTTCTGTAGGACGCCTTACGTACTCCTTTTCCAGTTTGGATATTAGTCTAGACCTTAATGCCAAGAAGGAAGGGTCCTCATCATGATGCTTGCTGTCGATGTCGGTAATACCAATATTGTTCTCGGTGTATACAGAAAGCGCGAATTGTTGCATCATTTTCGGCTAAGTACTGCGCGCCAATCCACCGTGGACGAATATGGAGTGCTGATACACAATCTTTTTCAGATGTCAGGGATCTCTGTTAAAGATGTGGAAGGTGTAATTATATCCTCGGTAGTTCCACCTCTGGTTAAGACTATCGTGGATATGTGTATAAAGTATATAGGCAAAGATCCGTTACTCGTAGGACCAGGGATAAAAACGGGACTTAATCTTCGCTATGAGAATCCGCGTGAGATTGGCGCAGACCGGATTGTTAATGCTGTGGCTGCGATTGAACAATATAAATGTCCGCTTGTTGTTGTTGATTTTGGTACGGCTACGACCTTCGACTGTATCGATGCAGGGGCTAATTATCTTGGAGGAGCGATTGTTCCGGGTCTTGTTATTTCTACAGAGGCTTTATACCAGCGGGCGTCGAAACTGCCACGAATTGAGTTGGAGAAACCTAAAAAGGTTATCGGACGTAATACAGTTCACGCTATGCAGGCTGGTATTATTTTTGGGTATGCAGGCCAAGTCGAGGGGATTGTAAAGCGTATCAAAATCGAGATGAACGCTCCGGAACTGAAGGTTATTTCTACTGGAGGCCTCGCTTCGCTAATTGCGGGGGAGACGGATTGTATCGACGAAGTAAATCCTATGTTAACACTAGAAGGATTACGAATTATTTATGACCGTAACCAATAAAGATAAAGAAGCCTAAAGGGCGAAGAGATAGGAGGGCTATGCACCCAATGGAAAAAAAGAAGGATCGACTTATCCGTGGAACGGCTATGAATGGTAAAGTGAGAGCGTTTGCTGTCCGCACAACAGAATTGGTCGAGGAATTGCGGCGCAGACATGATACGTATCCAACGGCTACAGCCGCACTTGGACGTACAGTTACCGCTGCAGCCATGATGGGCGCTATGCTCAAAGGAAGAGAGAAGCTATGTATCATGGTCAAAGGGGATGGACCGATCGGGCAAATCGTTGCGGAGTCCAATGCGTTGGGAGAAGTGTGCGGTTATGTACACCATCCTCACATTCACTTACCTAGCAATAGTATGGGCAAATTGGATGTTGCTGGAGCCGTAGGAACTGAAGGGTTCATTGATATTATAAAGGATTTAGGTTTGAAGGAACCTTATCGAGGTAGTATTCCTATCATCTCCGGAGAACTTGCGGAAGATTTCACTTATTATTTCGCTGTTTCTGAACAAACCCCAGCTGCAGTTGGCTTAGGTGTATTAGTGGATACCGATGAGTCAGTGATTGTAGCCGGAGGGTTTATCGTTCAGCTTCTTCCAGGACTGACGGATGCGGAGATTACGGAGATCGAAAAAGCCCTAGGGGCTATGCCTTCCGTGACAACACTTCTTGATCAGGGTCTAGAGCCAGAAGAAATGCTGCGTTTTCTTTTGCCGGATGCCGTAGTTATGGATGAACTGGATATTAACTTTGCTTGTCAATGTTCGCGTGAGCGGGTAGAGCAGACATTGGTTAGCTTAGGGCAAGATGAACTGGAGAGATTAATTGCAGAAGATGAGCAGGCTGAAGTTGTATGTCATTTTTGCAACGAGGCTTATGTTTTTAATAAGGACGAATTACAGGTCATTTTAGAACAAGCGAAATCGTAGGGCATGGGATGATGACGAGACAGGAACGTGCACTTCGCAATACGGTTGTTATTCTGGCTGTTGCAACTTTAATGCTCGGGGGCCTATTGTTCTGGAGCTTACGCGCCATGGCTCTTCTAAAAGGGGATACAACAGAAAACGAAACACCGGATGCAGCGACTGCAGGCGGACAACCGATAACAGATAAGCAGTGGATGGATGAGCTCAAAAAAAAGCATGGCCACGAAGTGCTGGTTGGAATGATCAATCATATTGTTGTGGAGATGGAAGCAAAGGCTCTGGGGATTACCGTGACCGACGATGAGGTTGAGCAAGAACTTGCACGAACTATGGTTGGATACGGATCGGAAGAACAGTATTATGCACAAATGCAGTCTCAGCTGGGATTATCTCGTCAGGAAGTGTTCGCAGAAACGGCTTATCGTCTGACCTTACAAGCAATAGCCACTGATGGTATTACGATTAAGGAAGCTGATATCGATACTTATTTAGACCAAAACACGGAGCGTTTCACTCCCAAAAGGGAATTGGAACTCTCCATGATTAAGGTTTCATCTTATGATGAAGGCGAGCAAGTAATGGATCGCTTGGAACAGGGCGAGAATTTTGCTGATTTAGCTAGGGAAGTTTCCATTGATGCAGAGAGTCGGCAGCAAGGAGGCCGTTTGGGTAAAGTAGAGGAAGACGATCCTTTTTGGCCTGAGGGGCTGCTTAAGACCGCTGCTAGTTTGGATGAGGGTGATATAGCGGGGCCGATTCAGGCGGAGGACGAATTCGCTATCATTCGACTAGAGAGTATTCACACACAAAATATTCCGGACCAAAAGGAAATTCGGGCGCTGATACGTCAAGAGCTGGCGTTGGAGCAAGCACCCCCTCTACAGCAAGTGGAGAGTGATTTGCGTACGAAATATGATGTGGCAATAAATATTGACAACAGCCTGCAAGATTGATAATATGATATTAACGTAAAACCTACCGTTTTAGTCGGAAATAACTAACGGTGGTCCAATATCTATACCCCTTTATAGCAGTTATTATTGCATAATAGGGACACACATACAGAAGAGTAAAGTCACAATTTACGTTCTTATATCGCATTTATCATTCTAAGGAGGTTTTTGCTCATGGCTAAAGTCGTTAACAACGTAACAGAATTGATCGGAGGTACTCCGCTCGTTCGTTTGAATCGTCTGGCACAGGAAGGCTCCGCAGATATTTATTTGAAATTGGAATATCAGAATCCGGGATCAAGCGTAAAAGACCGTATCGCAATCAGCATCGTTGAAGAAGCTGAACGTGAAGGTCTACTGAAGCCTGGAGGTACAATTGTAGAAGCAACTAGTGGTAACACTGGTATTGGCTTGGCACTTGTGGCTGCGGCTAAAGGTTATAAGGCAGTTATCGTAATGCCGGAAACCATGAGCTTGGAACGCCGTAATCTACTTCGTGCATACGGAGCAGAATTGGTTCTGACTCCAGGATCGGAAGGCATGAATGGTGCGGTTAAGAAAGCGGAAGAAATTCTGAAAGAGAACCCAAGCTATTTCCCATCGGAGCAATTCAAGAATAAAGCGAACGTGAAGATCCACCGTGAGACCACTGGACCTGAAATCGTTGAAGCTATTGAGTCCATCGGAGGCCCGCTGGATGCTTTTATTGCAGGTATCGGAACAGGTGGAACGATCACGGGTGCAGGTGAAGTGCTGAAGAGCAAATATCCTGACGTGAAGATCTATGCTGTGGAACCTGCTGCTTCTCCAATCTTGGCAGGAGGCAAACCAGGCCCTCACAAAATTCAGGGTATCGGAGCAAACTTCATTCCTGAAATCCTGAACCAGGACATTTATGATGAGATCATCCATGTTGAGAACGATGAAGCATTCGAAACTGCACGCCGTGTAGCTAAAGAAGAAGGCGTCTTGTCTGGGATTTCTTCCGGTGCAGCAGTATTTGCAGCACTTAAGGTTGCTAAAGACCTCGGTCCTGGCAAGAAGGTAGTTGTCATCATCCCAAGTAATGGTGAACGTTACCTGAGTACACCACTTTACAATTTCGAAGCGTAATTGTTTGCAATAACGTAATTTATAAGAGTCTTCATACCACTTTTCTGGTGGTGATGGAGACTCTTTTCGTTGATTATATGGGCAAAAGGTTCTGTGGATATACTACACCCTAGACGTGTTAATTTTATATTTTTGAAAAATGCTAAGGTTTTTACCGAAGACTCAAAAGCCATATTAATTTCCTATAGCTGGGGGCTTTTCAATAATGCCTTAAGTACAGTATACTGACAGGCAATATACTACTGATGATTAATAATAAGTAATTGCTAGATAAAACTAAGCAAATGCTTACGAAGTAAGTTTTGTCCCGAAGATTAAACTGTAGGATTATGCTAGACAAAACTTAAGCAAATGCTTACGAAGCGAGTTTTATTGCGAAGTGATGTCTACGATGTAATGGCTCCATAAAACTTTTAGGAGGATGGCTTTGGAAATCATAACGACATGGAATGAGTGGGAACAATGGGCAGCTGAAGACTGGAGCATGTTCCCCTTGATTATAAAATCACCCAAGTGCTCGGGGGAATTGCCCGCATCCTGGAAGAAGGCCTGGGAACTAGCTTCCGAATACTCCGTAGTGTTGGAGAGTGGCAAGGGTGGCCGCTATACGTACTTAGGTTTAAATCCTGTATCAATATTAAAAGGCAAGGGAGAAGGCGCTGAGGTGTTTAGCCTTTCTCCCGAATCATTGGGTCATACAGCCGATGAGGGTTCACATGAGACTACAACGCTGATAGGTCAGCCGCTAGAGCTGCTACAGCAGTGGATGTCAGGCTTCACCTCGCCAAGTCTAAACGTTCAGGGCATTCCTCCATTTACCGGTGGATGTATTGGATTTCTAGGGTACGATGTGGTTCGCTCATTGGAGCGTTTACCGTCTCTCGCACAAGATGATCCCGGTTTTCCTGATTATCTCTTTATGAGGATGGATGAGGTATGGATTTATGATCACGAAGAGCATGTGCTTTATTGTGCTGTTCACGTCCTGGTTCCAGCAGAATGTGGGATGGAGGATTTGCAGAACCTTTATCTCGGTGCTATAGAACAGGCTGGACGAATGGTAGAGCAGTGGCAGTTGGTATCCGCTGCTTCGGGATTGAACGAAGAGGTCAAAGGTAGCATTGAGGCCCTCACAGATTCCTCAGGGGAGTGGCCGGGTATGACCTCGGCCTTCTCGCCTGAGAAGTTCCAGCAGGCCGTGCTGGACGTTCAGGAATACATCCGCCAAGGCGATGTATTTCAAGTGAACCTCTCGCTGCGCCAGGAGGCGCAGCTGAAGTCCTCGCCGGAGGATGTTTACGAATGGCTGCGCAAGCTCAATCCGTCCCCGTACATGGGGCTCTTGCGGTCGCCCGGCTTCGCGCTATCCAGCGCTTCACCGGAGCTGCTCGTCAAGCTGCACGGGGACAAAGTGAGCGCACGGCCAATCGCCGGCACCCGGCGCCGAGGCCTGACTCCCGCGGAGGATGCCGCCATGGAGGCGGAGCTTCGCGGGAGCGAAAAGGAGATCGCCGAGCATGTTATGCTTGTCGATCTGGAGCGCAACGACATCGGGCGTGTCGCTGCATATGGATCCGTCAGCGTGCCTGAGCTAATGACGGTGGAGCGCTACTCTCATGTGATGCATCTCGTTTCGCAGGTAGAGGGCCAGGTCGCACCGGATAAGGATGCTTATGCTGTAATCGCAGCATTGTTCCCAGGGGGAACGATTACAGGCGCGCCCAAAGTAAGAACAATGGAAATCATTGAAGAGCTGGAGCCGGTTCGGCGTGGGCCGTATACAGGATCCATGGGCTTTATTGACTATAACGGAAATATGGAATTAAATATTATTATTAGAACACTGGCTGTAAAGGATGGAGTCGGATATATTCAGACAGGTGCGGGCATCGTGATCGACTCTGATCCCTACCGTGAATACCGTGAATGCCATAATAAAGCCAAAGCGGTAGTGAAGGCAGTACTCTGTAGTGAGTTACAGCAGGAATCCCAAACTACCAGCGGCGCCGAAGGGGGAGAAACACTGTGATCTTGGTCATCGATAATTATGATTCCTTTACGTATAACCTCGTACAGTATTTGGGTGAACTTGGGGAAGAGGTTAAAGTACACCGCAACGATGAAATTACCATTGAAGAGATTGAAAAAATGGCTCCCGATCATATTTTAATTTCTCCAGGACCATGTACACCTAATGAAGCGGGGATCAGTTTGGAATTGTTACATCATTTCAAAGGTATTATTCCGATCTTCGGCGTATGCCTTGGTCATCAGGCGATAGGCCAAGCATTTGGTGGAAATGTTATTCGTGCAGAGCGTTTGATGCATGGAAAGACATCCCCGATTCATCATAAGGGCACGTCGGTTTTTGAAGGTCTGGAGTCTCCTTTTACGGCAACAAGATATCATTCTTTGATTGTAGAGCGCGAGAGTCTGCCGGATTGTCTGGAGATTACAGCGGAGACCGAAGAAGGGGAGATTATGGCACTGCGCCATAAAGAATACCCTATCGAAGGTGTGCAATTCCATCCGGAATCGATTATTACGGATCATGGTCATACGATGCTGCGTAATTTCTTGAAACGGAGAGCCGGAGAAACGGCATGAAATATATAGGATTTAACAATGGTGTCATAGATGCAAGACAAGCCGTGGTTTCCGCCCTGGATCACGGTTTTTTATACGGCATAGGATTGTTCGAGACCTTTCGGACGTATGGGGGAGTGCCTTTTCTGCTGGAGCGTCATTTGAAGCGTATGGCAGAGGGCTGCAAGGAGCTTGGTATTCCATTTGCGCAGGATGTTGAACAGCTGCAGGAGTGGATCCAGCGTGTTATGGACAAAAATGAATTAAAAGAAGCTTATATACGCTATACCGTGACGGCTGGTGAGGATATTCTCGGATTACCTGCGGGCGACTATTGCGAACCCAATCATTTGCTGTACATCAAAGCGCTGCCGAAAGTATCCGAAAAGATATATAGCGAAGGCAAAGACCTGCAACTGTTGTCCTTACGGCGTAACACTCCGGAGGGAGCAGTGCGATTCAAGTCTCTGCATTATATGAATAATATTTTGGCCAAGCGTGAGCTTAGTGGCTATGCCTCTGCGGCGAATGGTGCTGAAGGACTGATGTTGACTGCACAAGAGATCATAGCAGAGGGCATTGTCAGCAACATCTTTTTTATAAAAAACAATATTCTCTACACTCCAGATATCTCAGCTGGGATTCTACCGGGAATTACCCGGGAAATGGTAATGGAGCTGGCTCGTAGTGCTGGGATTAGGGTAGAAGAGGGCGCATATCATTGGGAGCAGTTAAAAATAGCCGACGAAGTATTTCTTACTAATTCCGTACAAGAAATTGTCCCGGTCACAACGCTTTGGGAAAAAGATAAAAAATTTACCGTAGGCGATGGTCTTTGCGGCAGAATGACTTCGGATTTGATTTCATTCTATAGAGAAAGGACGGGAATAACGAAATGAGACCAGCCATATTCAAGCGGACATACCGCTGTGTAAATACTGATTTGGAATTGGGAAATCGAACGCTGATTATGGGCATCCTGAATGTAACCCCGGATTCTTTTTCAGATGGAGGACTTTGGGATGATCCGGACAAAGCAGTAGAACATGCGCTACAAATGGCCGCAGACGGTGCTGATATTATAGATATTGGTGGAGAATCTACCCGTCCTGGTCATAAGCCAGTGGGGCTTGAAGAGGAATTAGCTCGTGTATTGCCTGTCATCGAGAGTATTCATCGAGCGGCACCGCATATTCCGTTATCTATAGATACGTACAAAGCTGAAGTGGCACGCCAAGCTATTGCTGCTGGTGCCCATATCATTAATGATATATGGGGCTGTAAGGCTGATCCGGAAATGGCGGTAGTGGCAGCAGCTGCAGACTGTCCCATTATTTTGATGCATAACCGGCAGGACCGTGATTATACGAATCTAGGTGCGGATATGTCGGCAGACCTTAAGGAAAGTATTGATCTTGCTTTAGCCGCAGGAGTGAAGTCAGCCAATATCATCTTGGATCCAGGGATCGGCTTTGCGAAGGATTTTAATGAAAATTTGCAGGCGATGATGCTTTTGGACGGGTTGACTGAGTTTGGCTATCCACTGTTACTGGCGACTTCACGCAAAAAATTCATCCGGACCGTACTTGATTTGCCCGCTGATGATATTGTGGAAGGTACCGCAGCTACAGTAGCCTTTGGTATTGCTCAGGGCTGCCAGATCGTACGAGTGCATGATGTGTCCCTAATAAAACGAACGGTCAAGATGTGTGATGCGATGTTGTATGCTGCACCTCCATTGGTGCGTGAATAAAGATATTTTATAAAAAGGGCGGGTTTAAAGATGGATAAAATGACACTGCATCGAATGGAATATTACGGATATCATGGTGTGTTTGAAGAAGAGCGTAAGCTGGGCCAACGTTTTTACATTGATTTGGAGCTGGAACTTGATCTACAGGGAGCGGGCCAGAACGATGATTTGAACCAAACCGTAAACTATGCTGAAGTGCATGAACTGGTCAAAAACATTGTCGAAATAAAGTCCTTTAAGTTAATTGAGGCTCTGGCAGAATATATTGCATCCTCCGTACTGGACACTTATACTGTTATCAATGCAGTAACGGTAAAGGTAACTAAACCGCATCCGCCATTCGACATTCATTTTCAGGGAGTGACTGTGGAGCTGCGCAGAACTAGAAAGTGAGAACAAAGTCCATGAATATACATTCCACCTCTGAAGAATCAGAGGCTTATATTGCTTTAGGGGCTAATTTGGGCGACCGTGAAGGCACGCTGTCAGAGGCTTTGAACAGACTGAATAATCATGATGAAATATCGGTAGTTCGCTGCTCCAAAGTCTACGAGACAGAGCCAGTAGGTTATTTAGATCAGCCGCAGTTTCTTAATATGGCAGCAGCTTTGCGCACGACGCTTGCGCCAGAGACCTTGCTGGAAGTAATGCTGGGGATCGAAACGCAGCTGGGTCGTATCCGGGATATTCGCTATGGACCGAGAACGGTAGATCTAGATTTATTGTGGGTAGAGGGCCAGACACTTGATACTCCGCATTTAACGTTACCGCATCCGCGTATGTTTGAGCGTGCATTTGTAATGCTTCCGCTCAGTGATATCGTTCCACAGAATGAACAGTCTTCCGGACTCCGCAAGTTGATTACAGCAGCGCTTCAAGACATAGACGGGAAGGAAGGAATTCGGTTGTGGACAACAAGCGTATGGGACGGAGGGTCAGGGCATTCCGCAAGCTAAAAGGCTATACTCAACAGGAACTTGCGGATCTCACTGGAATTTCCTTGGCTGTGCTTGGCGCAGTCGAGAGGGGCAATAGACGTTTGGAAGATCAAATTTTAGATAAAATTGCGAATGTACTAGGGGTTACAACCGAAGAGTTGGTGAACCCTGACTCATAATTTTTAAGCAATTCAAATAGGAATAATGGAAGTGATACGAATGCTGAAGATTGGCGACATTGAGATGAAAAATCAAGTTGTTCTGGCACCTATGGCTGGGGTGTGCAATCCGGCCTTTCGTCTAATCGCTAAAGAGTTTGGAACAGGTTTAGTCTGTGCGGAAATGGTGAGCGACAAGGCTATTATTCACGGAAATACTCGTACTCGCGAAATGTTGTTCGTGGATGAACGGGAGAAACCGCTTAGTTTGCAGATTTTTGGCGGGGATAGAGAATCACTGGTGCAGGCAGCTAAAGTGGTTGATAAAGAAACCAATGCTGATATTATCGATATCAATATGGGATGCCCAGTGCCTAAAGTAACTAAATGTGATGCAGGAGCCCGCTGGCTTTTGAATCCCGACAAAATCTATGAAATGGTCTCTGCGGTTGTCGATGTTGTCGATAAACCCGTAACCGTGAAAATGCGGATTGGCTGGGATAGCGAGCATATTTTTGTCGAAGATAATGCACGTGCAGTAGAACGTGCCGGTGGCAAGGCTGTCAGTGTACATGGACGAACACGGGAGCAACTCTACACGGGGCGTGCAGATTGGAATTATATCAAGATGGCAAAAGAAGCGGTCTCCATTCCGGTTATCGGCAATGGTGATGTCAATACACCTGAAGATGCTAGGGCTATGCTTGATCAGACCGGTTGTGATGGCGTGATGATCGGGCGTGGTGCGCTAGGTAACCCATGGATGCTGTACCGTACGATTCAGTATTTAAGCACCGGGGAACTGATGCCTGAACCTGGATTGGATGAGAAGATTAAGGTTGCCATTCTTCATATGGATCGGCTGGTTGCACTTAAGGGAGAAGCAGTAGCCGTTCGGGATATGCGTAAGCATATGGCTTGGTATTTAAAAGGCCTGAAGTCTGCTGCACGAGTAAAGGATGTGCTCATGTTAGAGACAGAACGTGATGGAATGGTGAAGATTTTGAATGATTTTGTCGTCCAGCTAAAGCATGAAGAAGAGAATAAGGGTAATGAAATGTCTGCTTCCGCAGTATAAACGTTGTTTTCCTTACGCTTTTTGAACACATCCCACTTTATATGTGGTGTCATTGACATTTTGTAGCGGTTCCAATATAATTTCACAGTATAAAATCGCCGTTACAGTAAGAGCAATGCAGCAGGGAGGGTTCTTATCCTCCTAGATTAGCATATAGTATGGTGTTTTCAATAAATGTATACGACAGGAGAATCGGTTGAGATGAGCGATAAAGAAGTCATCCTTACGCCGGACGGGCTAAAGCGTCTGGAAGATGAGCTGGAATTCCTCAAATCTGTGAAACGCCGCGAGGTTGCTGAACGGATTAAGGTAGCGATTGGCTACGGAGATATCAGTGAGAACTCGGAGTATGAAGACGCGAAGAATGAGCAGGCTTTTATCGAAGGACGCGTTATCACCTTGGAGAAGATGCTTCGCAACGCGCGCATCATTAATAGCGACGAGATCGTTACTGATGTGGTAAGTATCGGTGTTACTGTAAGTGTTGAAGATTTGGAATATGGTGACACTATGGAATACACGATCGTAGGTACAGCGGAGTCCGATCCACTGAATAATAAGATCTCCAACGAAAGTCCAGTAGGCAAAGCCATCATCGGCAAGAAAATAGGCACGATTGTTGACGTTAATACACCTGCAGGCGTTATTCAATATAAAATTCTCGATATCAGAATGAAGTAGTGTACAGATCTTATAGTCTGTAAATAGATGTGCTGCCGAATGTATAAGTAGTTTTCTTGTATGCAGGCAGATAAGGGAACATTGTTTGGGAAAGCTTCCTTAGGGAAGCTTTTTTTCAAAATATAAGGGATTTATATCTGCAAGGGGATGAATAGCATGACCGAGGAAATGAATAATGTGGAGAATGCAGAGAACGAACTTAGTGAGCTTTTGCAAATCCGCCGTGCCAAATTGGACGAGCTAAGAGGACTTGGTATCGATCCTTTCGGCAAAAAGTATGAGCGTACAGCTAACGCTGGCGACCTAGTATCGAAGTATGATGGACTTTCTAAAGAAGAATTGGACGAGCTATCTGTTGAAGTCAGCATAGCGGGTCGCATTATGGCAAAACGTGTTATGGGTAAAGCCAGTTTTGCGCACATCCAAGATCTCAGTGGAAGAATTCAGCTTTATGTTCGTCAAGACAGCATTCCTGAAACGCAATACGCAGCGTTCAATGTTCTCGATCTAGGAGACATCATCGGCGTTCGCGGAACAGTATTCAAAACCAAAACAGGCGAGACCTCCATCAAAGTGCATAATCTCGAAGTCTTGTCCAAGTCCTTGTTGCCGCTTCCTGAGAAATATCATGGTCTTAAAGATGTAGAGCTGCGTTACCGTCAGCGCTATGTTGATTTGATTATTAATCCGGAAGTTCAACAGACCTTTATTGCTCGTTCAAGAATCATTCAATCTATGCGTCGTTATTTGGATTCACTTGGCTATCTTGAAGTTGAGACACCTACACTTCATGCGATTGCCGGTGGAGCTGCAGCGCGTCCGTTCATTACTTACCACAACACGCTTGAAATGCAGCTTTATATGCGTATTGCTATTGAGCTTCATTTGAAACGTCTTATTGTTGGTGGACTGGAAAAAGTATACGAAATCGGTCGTGTATACCGTAATGAAGGAATTTCGACTCGTCACAATCCTGAGTTTACTATGATTGAGCTGTATGAAGCTTATGCTGATTACAAGGACATCATGAACCTTACGGAGAATATGATCGCTCATATTGCCCAAGAGGTATTAGGAACTCAACAGGTCGACTATCAAGGCAAGCCGGTAGATCTGTCACCAGGATGGCGTCGTGTAACTATGGTTGATGCCGTTAAAGAAGTAACCGGTGTTGATTTCAGTGTTCATATGACAGATGAGGAAGCACAGGCTCTGGCAAAAGAGCACCGTGTACCTGTAGAGAAGCACATGTCTTTCGGTCATATCCTTAATGCTTTCTTCGAGCAATTTGTAGAGGAAACTCTGATTCAGCCTACCTTTGTAATGGGACATCCGGTTGAAATCTCACCACTCGCGAAGAAAAACGATGAGGATCCACGCTTCACCGATCGTTTTGAATTGTTTATTGTGGGTCGTGAACATGCGAATGCATTTAGTGAATTGAATGATCCGATCGACCAGCGTCAACGCTTTGAAGCGCAAATCCAGGAGAAAGAGCAAGGTAATGACGAAGCCCATGAAATGGACGATGACTTTATCCGTGCTTTGGAATATGGTATGCCTCCTACAGGTGGACTGGGAATCGGTGTAGACCGTTTGATCATGTTGCTTACCAATTCTGCATCTATTCGTGACGTACTGCTATTCCCGCATATGCGCAACCGTACAAACGAATAGTATTAATACAACAATGAGCACAGGGGAGCTGTCTAGCGGCGGTTCTCCTTGGCTACTGTTGATCAGAAGGTAAAGATTCTGGTATCGTTATAAGGATATATAGCTTAATACTAATTGTTTGAAAAAAAGTATTGCAATGAATCTCTATACATGATATATTCTAAGTCCGGCCAAGAAATACACATGCCGAGCTCGAAAAAGAAGTTGAAAAAAGAGCTTGACATTAAATAGCCGAACATGATATAGTATAAGAGTTGCTGCTGAGACATTAAACGGCGCCAACGAGAACTTGATCTTTGAAAACTGAACAACGAGTGAGTAGGAAATCACGAAAGTGAAATCCAAAATTAGAGAATTAATTTTCTCGTCAGATGTTTCAAAATGAGCATATCGCTCTTTTCAATACTAATTGGAGAGTTTGATCCTGGCTCAGGACGAACGCTGGCGGCGTGCCTAATACATGCAAGTCGAGCGGAGTTACTTTGAAAGCTTGCTTTCAAAGTAACTTAGCGGCGGACGGGTGAGTAACACGTAGGCAACCTGCCCCTTAGACTGGGATAACTACCGGAAACGGTAGCTAATACCGGATAATTTCTTTTTTCTCCTGAAGGAAGAATGAAAGACGGAGCAATCTGTCACTGAGGGATGGGCCTGCGGCGCATTAGCTAGTTGGTGGGGTAACGGCCCACCAAGGCGACGATGCGTAGCCGACCTGAGAGGGTGAACGGCCACACTGGGACTGAGACACGGCCCAGACTCCTACGGGAGGCAGCAGTAGGGAATCTTCCGCAATGGACGAAAGTCTGACGGAGCAACGCCGCGTGAGTGATGAAGGTTTTCGGATCGTAAAGCTCTGTTGCCAGGGAAGAACGTCCGGTAGAGTAACTGCTATCGGAGTGACGGTACCTGAGAAGAAAGCCCCGGCTAACTACGTGCCAGCAGCCGCGGTAATACGTAGGGGGCAAGCGTTGTCCGGAATTATTGGGCGTAAAGCGCGCGCAGGCGGTCATTTAAGTCTGGTGTTTAAACCTTGGGCTCAACCTGAGGTCGCACTGGAAACTGGGTGACTTGAGTACAGAAGAGGAAAGTGGAATTCCACGTGTAGCGGTGAAATGCGTAGATATGTGGAGGAACACCAGTGGCGAAGGCGACTTTCTGGGCTGTAACTGACGCTGAGGCGCGAAAGCGTGGGGAGCAAACAGGATTAGATACCCTGGTAGTCCACGCCGTAAACGATGAGTGCTAGGTGTTAGGGGTTTCGATACCCTTGGTGCCGAAGTTAACACAGTAAGCACTCCGCCTGGGGAGTACGGTCGCAAGACTGAAACTCAAAGGAATTGACGGGGACCCGCACAAGCAGTGGAGTATGTGGTTTAATTCGAAGCAACGCGAAGAACCTTACCAGGTCTTGACATCCCTCTGAATCCACTAGAGATAGTGGCGGCCTTCGGGACAGAGGAGACAGGTGGTGCATGGTTGTCGTCAGCTCGTGTCGTGAGATGTTGGGTTAAGTCCCGCAACGAGCGCAACCCTTAACTTTAGTTGCCAGCAGGTAAGGCTGGGCACTCTAGAGTGACTGCCGGTGACAAACCGGAGGAAGGTGGGGATGACGTCAAATCATCATGCCCCTTATGACCTGGGCTACACACGTACTACAATGGCCGGTACAACGGGAAGCGAAACCGCGAGGTGAAGCCAATCCCATCAAAGCCGGTCTCAGTTCGGATTGCAGGCTGCAACTCGCCTGCATGAAGTCGGAATTGCTAGTAATCGCGGATCAGCATGCCGCGGTGAATACGTTCCCGGGTCTTGTACACACCGCCCGTCACACCACGAGAGTTTACAACACCCGAAGTCGGTGGGGTAACCCGCAAGGGAGCCAGCCGCCGAAGGTGGGGTAGATGATTGGGGTGAAGTCGTAACAAGGTAGCCGTATCGGAAGGTGCGGCTGGATCACCTCCTTTCTATGGAGAATCGTCTTCTGCAATGAAGACATTCAAATCGGAAGCTAAGCTTCCACAACTCACTCGTTGCTCAGTTTTGAGAGTTTAAGCTCTCAGTAAGACTTGATCCTTGAAAACTGGATACCGAAACGAATTTGCGTTTTAGAACATCTTTTAGCAACTTGTGCAAACAAGTAAATGTTATTAGTGAGATTTTTCTTAGGAAAAATCAAGGTTAAGCTAATAAGAGCACACGGAGGATGCCTAGGCGCCAGGAGCCGACGAAGGACGTGGCGAACAACGAAACTGCCTCGGGGAGCTGTAAGCAAGCTTTGATCCGGGGGTGTCCGAATGGGGAAACCCAGCTGTGGTAATTCGCAGTTACTCATCTCTGAACACATAGGAGATGTAGAGGCAGACCAGGGGAACTGAAACATCTAAGTACCCTGAGGAAGAGAAAACAATAGTGATTCCGTCAGTAGCGGCGAGCGAACGCGGAACAGCCTAAACCTAAGAGCTTGCTCTTAGGGGTTGTGGGACGTCTCACATGGAGTTACAAAGGAATATGGTAGGCGAAGAGGTCTGGAAAGGCCCGCGATAGAGGTAAAAGCCCTGTAGCCTAAACTGTGTTCTCTCCGAGACGGATCCCGAGTAGTGCGGGGCACGTGAAACCCCGTATGAATCCAGCAGGACCATCTGCTAAGGCTAAATACTACCTGGCGACCGATAGTGAAACAGTACCGTGAGGGAAAGGTGAAAAGCACCCCGGAAGGGGAGTGAAATAGAACCTGAAACCGTGTGCTTACAAAAAGTCAGAGCCCTATTAATGGGTGATGGCGTGCCTTTTGTAGAATGAACCGGCGAGTTACGTTTAACATGCAAGGTTAAGTCGAGAAGACGGAGCCGCAGCGAAAGCGAGTCTGAATAGGGCGATTTAGTATGTGGACGTAGACCCGAAACCGTGTGATCTACCCCTGTCCAGGGTGAAGGTGCGGTAACACGCACTGGAGGCCCGAACCCACGCATGTTGAAAAATGCGGGGATGAGGTGGGGGTAGCGGAGAAATTCCAATCGAACTCGGAGATAGCTGGTTCTCCCCGAAATAGCTTTAGGGCTAGCCTCGGTATAAGAGTAGTGGAGGTAGAGCACTGATTGGGTGCGGGGTCCGCAAGGATTACCAAGCTCAGTCAAACTCCGAATGCCATATACTTATTGCCGGGAGTCAGACAGTGAGTGCTAAGATCCATTGTCAAAAGGGAAACAGCCCAGACCATCAGCTAAGGTCCCCAAGTGTGTGTTAAGTGGGAAAGGATGTGGAGTTGCACAGACAACCAGGATGTTGGCTTAGAAGCAGCCACCATTGAAAGAGTGCGTAATAGCTCACTGGTCGAGTGACTCTGCGCCGAAAATGTAACGGGGCTAAACACACCACCGAAGCTATGGCTAGATACGTATGTATCTGGGGTAGGGGAGCGTTGTATGTGGGTTGAAGGTGTACCGTAAGGAGCGCTGGACAGCATACAAGTGAGAATGCCGGTATGAGTAACGAAAAGATCAGTGAGAATCTGATCCGCCGAAAGCCCAAGGTTTCCTGAGGAAGGCTCGTCCGCTCAGGGTAAGTCGGGACCTAAGGCGAGGCCGAAAGGCGTAGTCGAAGGACAACAGTTTGAAATTACTGTACCACCGTAATCCGCTATGAGCGATGGGGTGACGCAGGAGGGTAGTGACGCGGACTGATGGATATGTCCGTCTAAGCAGTGAGGCTGGTGTGTAGGCAAATCCGCACATCATTAAGGCTGGGCTGTGATGGGGAGCGAAAATTACAGTAGCGAAGGTCATGATCTCACACTGCCAAGAAAAGCCTCTAGCCAGGAGAAGGTGCCCGTACCGCAAACCGACACAGGTAGGCGAGAAGAGAATTCTAAGGCGCGCGGAAGAACTCTCGTTAAGGAACTCGGCAAAATGACCCCGTAACTTCGGGAGAAGGGGTGCCCCGGTAGTGTGAATAGCACGAGGGGGCCGCAGTGAAAAGGCCCAAGCGACTGTTTAGCAAAAACACAGGTCTGTGCGAAGCCGCAAGGCGAAGTATACGGGCTGACGCCTGCCCGGTGCTGGAAGGTTAAGGGGAGTGGTTAGGGGTAACCCGAAGCTATGAACCGAAGCCCCAGTAAACGGCGGCCGTAACTATAACGGTCCTAAGGTAGCGAAATTCCTTGTCAGGTAAATTCTGACCCGCACGAATGGCGTAACGACTTGGGCGCTGTCTCAACGAGAGATCCGGTGAAATTTTAATACCTGTGAAGATGCAGGTTACCCGCGACAAGACGGAAAGACCCCATGGAGCTTTACTGCAGCTTGATATTGAATTTGGGTACGATCTGTACAGGATAGGTGGGAGCCGTAGAAATCGGAGCGCAAGCTTCGGTGGAGGCGCCGTTGGGATACCACCCTGATCGTATCTAGGTTCTAACCTAGTACCCTTACCGGGTACGGGGACCGTGTCAGGCGGGCAGTTTGACTGGGGCGGTCGCCTCCTAAAGAGTAACGGAGGCGTTCCAAGGTTCCCTCAGAATGGTTGGAAATCATTCGAAGAGTGCAAAGGCATAAGGGAGCTTGACTGCGAGACCTACAAGTCGAGCAGGGACGAAAGTCGGACTTAGTGATCCGGTGGTACCGCATGGAAGGGCCATCGCTCAACGGATAAAAGCTACCCTGGGGATAACAGGCTTATCTCCCCCAAGAGTCCACATCGACGGGGAGGTTTGGCACCTCGATGTCGGCTCATCGCATCCTGGGGCTGAAGTAGGTCCCAAGGGTTGGGCTGTTCGCCCATTAAAGCGGTACGCGAGCTGGGTTCAGAACGTCGTGAGACAGTTCGGTCCCTATCTGTCGTGGGCGCAGGAAATTTGAGAGGAGCTGTCCTTAGTACGAGAGGACCGGGATGGACGTACCGCTGGTGCACCAGTTGTTTCGCCAGAAGCATGGCTGGGTAGCTACGTACGGACGGGATAAGCGCTGAAAGCATCTAAGCGTGAAGCCCCCCTCAAGATGAGATTTCCCAATTAGTAAGACCCCTTGAAGACGACGAGGTAGATAGGTTGGAGGTGGAAGTGCAGTAATGCATGGAGCTGACCAATACTAATCGGTCGAGGGCTTATCCTATACTTAAAACGCAAATTCAATTCGGATTCAGTTTTCAGGCATCAAGCCTGTAACACGCTTAGAAATTCATTCTCACTTCTGGTGATGAACGAAATTTCACGCGGCAGCGTCTGTTTCACAGACGCATGTTTGGTGGCGATAGCGGAGGGGTTCCACGCGTACCCATCCCGAACACGACCGTTAAGCCCTCCAGCGCCGATGGTACTTGGACCGAAGGGTCCTGGGAGAGTAGGACGTTGCCAAGCACGCAAGACCACTGTTGAGTAATCGACAGTGGTCTTTTTGTTGTATTATTGAAGAATTCATTAGGGTTTATTTTGAGATACTACATTAGAGATAGGTGTAAGCATTGGTGATGGGTATGGTGGATTGTATAATTTCACCACTAAATGTCCACTCAGGGCGGACAATAGTCCAATAATTCGCTTACGCGTGAGTCGTTTTTTGAATACCTACTCTGATGATGTAATGTTCTTGACAGTCCAAATGCCCTTTGCTAAGATGGCAATAATATATTTTTGGATAAGCATCTCAAACCTAAATTGAAGATATGAACTTGTTCAACTTCCAGATGTACAGAGTTGTCTGTCGTGAATGGACTTAAAGTCGAAGGTTCTTCTTTTATAAAGTTTGTAGGCGGGTATAATTTAAAAACAACCGAGGAGGAATGACCCAGGTGTGGAAAGATAAGTTTGGTAAAGAAGGTCTGACTTTTGATGATGTGCTGCTGGTTCCGCGTAAATCTGAGGTACTGCCGAAGGAAGTAGATTTGACTACAGTTCTAAGTAAGAATGTGAAGTTGAACATCCCGCTTATGAGTGCAGGTATGGACACAGTCACAGAAGCGGCTATGGCCATTGCTATTGCTCGTGAGGGTGGTATCGGGATTATTCACAAGAATATGCCTGTAGAGCAGCAAGCGGAAGAAGTGGATCGTGTAAAACGTTCTGAGAGCGGAGTTATTACTAACCCATTCTCTCTTTCAGCAGAACATCTGGTATCCGATGCTGAACTGCTGATGGGTAAATATCGTATTTCCGGAGTACCGATTGTAGACAGTGACAACAAACTGGTCGGTATTCTAACTAATAGAGATTTACGTTTTATTCATGACTTTAATATTCCAATCAAAGAAGTTATGACACATGAGAATCTCGTGACTGCTGCTGTAGGTACGACACTTCAAGAAGCAGAAGGCATCTTACAACGTCATAAAATTGAGAAATTGCCGCTGGTGGACGAGAATAACGTTCTTAAGGGCCTAATCACAATTAAAGATATTGAGAAGGCGATTCAGTTCCCTAACGGAGCGAAAGATGCACAGGGTCGCTTACTGGTTGGAGCAGCTGTTGGTATCTCTAAAGATACATTCGAGCGTACTGCAGCGTTAGTGAAATCAGGTGTGGATTTGATCGTCGTCGATTCTGCACATGGTCACCACATTAATATTATTGAAGCGGTTCGCCAAATTCGTGAGTTGTATCCTGATCTTACGATTGTTGCTGGTAACGTGGCTACAGGTGAAGCAACCCGTGAACTTATTGAAGCTGGAGCTTCTGTAGTTAAAGTAGGTATTGGACCTGGATCTATCTGTACAACACGAGTTATCGCTGGTATCGGTGTTCCGCAGGTTACAGCCATTTATGATTGTGCAACGGTTGCTCGTGAGTACGGAGTTCCTATCATCGCTGACGGTGGAATCAAGTACTCCGGTGAAATCACTAAGGCTATTGCCGCTGGTGCTCATGCAGTAATGATGGGAAGTATGTTTGCGGGTACAGAAGAAAGCCCAGGAGAATCGGAGCTTTATCAAGGCCGTAAATTTAAAGTATATCGTGGTATGGGCAGTATGAGTGCCATGAAACAAGGTAGTAAGGATCGTTATTTCCAGGATGACGATAAGAAGCTTGTTCCTGAAGGAATTGAGGGTCGTATCGCTTTTAAAGGGCCTCTTTCGGATACCGTTCATCAATTGATTGGCGGACTGCGTTCGGGTATGGGCTACTGTGGGACCAAGTCACTCGAAGAACTTCGGAATGACACTTCTTTCATTCGCATCACAAGTGCCGGACTTCGCGAAAGCCATCCACATGATGTGCAAATTACGAAAGAAGCGCCAAACTATTCCGTGTAATGGACTAGAAAGACTATTTTTTGGACAGACAGGACTATTTCGTCCTGTCTGTCTTTTTTTGCGTGTACCCCTGTGTTAGAATAGAACAAGCTATTGATATGAGGTTTAAAGGAGAGTAGTAATCATTGAAGCACAAACAGAAATTTAACGGTAAGCAATTTATGATTAAGACAGTCACAGTAGGTCTACTTTTAAATATGTTAGTTTCCACTCCACTTCCGGCATTCGCTGAGGAAGGTACGACAACGACAATACAAGCTGGTACTGCAACTCAGACGACTCAGAAAGCAGTAAAGATCCCTTCTGTGGAATCACTGGGTCTAAATTTGAAATCAGCGGTTCTAATAGAACCAACAACAGGTGAAATTCTTTTATCTATGAATGCAGATGAGGCTTTGCCTCCAGCTAGTATGACTAAGATGATGACAGAGTATCTTGTAGCAGAAGCGGTGAAGACTGGACAGCTTTCATGGGATCAAAAAGTCATAGTAGGGGAAAATGCGTCTAAACAGGTTGGATCACGTATTTTTCTAGCGGAAAATGACGAGCATACGGTTGAAGAGCTGTATATAGCAATGGCTGTCGGATCTGCAAATGATGCTACAGTAGCTTTGGCAGAACTAGTTTCCGGATCAGAATTGGAATTCGTAGAGCTAATGAATCAGACTGCCCAGAAGATGGGGATGAAAACTGCCTATTTTGTTAATTCTACTGGATTAGACAAAGCTGACATGCCTAAGAAGTTCCGCTCAACTGATAAGAAAGAAAACGTAATGTCAGCGATGGATGCTGCTATTCTTGCCAAATATATCGTTACTGATCATCCTGATTTTAATAGATTTACAACGGTTCAGTCGTACAAGTTCCGTGAACGTGATACCGCACCAATGATTAACTTTAACTGGATGTTGGAAGCTAACAAGAGTATCCAGAATTTTAAGGCTTATGCTTATGAGGGATTGGATGGTTTGAAAACAGGCCATACCGCTAGAGCAAAATATTGTTTTGCAGGTACAGCTGTACGTGATGGCATGCGTCTGATAAGTGTAGTAATGGGGGCTAATACAGAGCCACACCGTTTTACAGAGACGAAGAAAGTACTTGATTTCGGATTTAATAATTTTGAAATCAAACAGGTCGTGGCCCCTAAAGCAGTGTTAGCCGGCAACGAAACCGTGCCAGTTCTTAAAGGGAAAAATAAAAAGGTGTCTGTAGTTACGGATGAAGCTGTTTCGTTTATCGTCCCTAAGGGAACAACCTCCCCTCAAATTAAAACAACTGTTGAAATAAATGATCCAGCAACCTTAGTTGCTCCTATAGAACAATCTGCTAAAGTGGGTAAGGTTACTTATTCCTACCAAGTTGAAGGCATGTCTGATGTTCAGCAGAAGACAGTTAATCTGATTACTGCTGAAGAAGCGGAGAAAGCCGGTTGGTTCAGTTTATTCCTTAGAGCCATTGGAGATTTCTTCGGCGATTTATTTACAGGGATCAAGAACTTGTTCTAATGAATTTAGCATCGAAAATTGCGTTAAATCCGAGTAAGTGGATTGTATATTTACCTTCATTGGGGTAAAATTACAAGTTAGATTAAGATAGATCATTCGGGGGGCTAGGACATGGAAACTGGAACATCGCGAGTTAAAAGAGGCATGGCAGAAATGCAAAAAGGCGGCGTCATTATGGACGTCATGAATGCAGAACAAGCAAAAATTGCTGAGGCTGCGGGTGCAGTAGCTGTTATGGCATTGGAACGCGTGCCTTCTGATATTCGCGCAGCTGGCGGTGTAGCACGGATGGCCGATCCTACAATTGTAGAAGAAGTTATCAAAGTGGTAAGTATCCCTGTTATGGCTAAGGCTCGTATTGGCCATTACGTAGAAGCAAAGGTTCTGGAATCCTTGGGTGTTGACTATTTGGATGAGAGTGAAGTTCTTACTCCTGCTGATGAAGTCTTCCATATTAATAAACGTGAGTTCACTGTTCCGTTCGTATGTGGAGCTAAAGACTTGGGTGAAGCCTTGAGACGTATTAACGAAGGTGCATCCATGATCCGTACGAAAGGTGAACCTGGAACAGGCAACATTGTTGAAGCAGTGCGTCATATGCGCTTTATCAATAGTCAAATCCGCAAAGTAACTAATTTGTCCAAGGATGAGCTATATAATGAAGCTAAGAACCTGGGAGTTCCTTACGAGCTACTGCTTGAAGTGCATGAGCTTGGTAAGCTGCCGGTTGTTAACTTTGCTGCTGGCGGTGTAGCAACTCCTGCCGATGCTGCCCTGATGATGCATCTAGGTGCGGATGGTGTGTTTGTAGGCTCAGGTATTTTTAAATCGGACAACCCTGAGAAATTTGCCCGTGCGATCGTTGAAGCCACTACACACTATACTGATTACAAACTGATTGCAGAAGTATCTAAGAATCTTGGCGCACCAATGAAGGGGATTGATATTGCAACTCTAACCCCGGCTGAACGTATGTCGGAGCGTGGCCGTTAATAGAGAGAAGGTTGCCGGATGAAAATAGGAGTGCTGGCGCTTCAAGGCGCAGTTACGGAGCATATTGTTAGTATAGAGAAGACCGGAGCAGTGGGCGTACCTATCAAGCGAGTAGAGCAGCTTGAGGAGGTTGATGGCCTAATTATTCCTGGAGGTGAGAGTACAACGATCGGTAAACTGATGCGAAAATATGGCTTCATCGAAGCCATACGTAATTTCTCCCATCAGGGCAAGCCGATTTTTGGAACATGCGCGGGTATGATTGTTCTGGCCAAACAAATTGCTGGCGGCGAACCAGGGCATTTGGAGCTAATGGATATTACGGTGGCTCGGAATGCATTCGGTCGTCAACGGGAAAGCTTTGAATGTGATCTGGAGGTTAAAGGAATTGATGAGCCGGTTCGTGCTGTTTTTATACGTGCACCGCTTATCAACGAGGTAGGCCCGGATGTAGATGTGCTTACAGTCTATAATGATGAGATTGTAACTGCACGGGAGGGTAACCTGCTGGTGTCTTCTTTTCATCCAGAATTGACCGATGATTTCAGACTGCATCAATATTTTGCTGATATGGTAGAGGCTACTAGGCAAGTGCAACAACAGAATCGCATATAAGAACATTCTGACTCTTTCAAAGCTGTAAGCAGCAATTTGAAAGAGTTTAGGCTGTTTTCAGGAGGGAAACTTTGTGTTAGACGTAAAAGTATTACGCAGTGATTACGCTCGAGTTGAACAAGCCTTAGAGAAACGGGGTAAATCACTGGATTTAATTGCTGATTTTCCACAACTTGATCTACGCAGACGTGAATTACTGCAAGAAACAGAAGGTCTTAAGAACCGTCGTAATACGGTATCTGGTGAAGTAGCGAAGAAGAAAAAGAATGGTGAGCCAGCAGATGACCTAATTGCAGAAATGCGTACGGTATCTGACCGAATTAAAGAGCTTGATGACGAAGTGCGTGAATTGGAAGTTCAGATTGCTGAACTTACTATGAGTATTCCGAATATTCCTCATGATTCAGTTCCAGTTGGTAAATCTGAGGATGATAACGTAGAATTGCGTCGCTGGTCGGAGCCAAAGGAATTCGGATTTACTCCGAAATCACATTGGGAGCTTGCGCAGCAGCTCGATATTATTGATTTTGAAGCTGCAGCGAAGGTTACGGGATCTCGGTTTGTTTTTTATAAAGGACTGGGAGCACGTTTAGAGCGGGCGCTTATTAACTTTATGATGGATCTGCACAGTGGTGAGCATAACTATGAAGAAATGCTGCCGCCATACATTGTGAATAAAGACAGTTTGTACGGAACGGGGCAACTTCCTAAGTTTGAGGAAGATCTGTTTAAGTTACGTGATACTGAATACTATTTGATTCCTACAGCGGAAGTACCTGTAACCAACTACTATCGCGAAGAGATTTTGACAGCAGCAGATCTACCTAAGTATCATGTAGCTTACAGCTCTTGTTTCCGTTCTGAGGCGGGTTCAGCTGGCCGTGATACTCGCGGTCTGATCCGTCAGCATCAATTCAACAAGGTAGAGCTGGTGAAGCTTACTACTCCTGAATCCTCTTATGAGGAGTTAGAAAAAATGACAGCAGATGCTGAGCGTGTGCTGCAGCTTCTTGGATTGCCTTATCGCGTACTTGGGCTATGTACAGCTGATATGGGCTTTACATCGGCTAAGACGTACGATTTGGAAGTATGGCTGCCTGAGAGTGGAATGTACCGTGAGATCTCTTCTTGCTCGAATACGGAGGACTTCCAAGCGCGTCGGGCAAATATTCGTTTCCGTAAAGATCCGAAATCCAAACCTGAATTTGTTCATACACTGAATGGATCTGCTTTGGCTGTTGGGCGTACTGTTGCAGCAATTCTTGAGAATTATCAGCAAGAGGATGGTAGTGTTCTGATTCCGGAATGTCTACAACCGTATATGCGCAATGTAAAATCGATCCAACCTAAAACTATTTAAGAAAATAGTTGCTTTTTCTTCGCACCATATGGTACAATTACTAATGCATGTGAAATTTATATGCATTTGGAGAGGTACCGAAGCGGTCATAACGGGGCGGTCTTGAAAACCGTTAGGGTGCAAGCCCACATGGGTTCGAATCCCATCCTCTCCGCCATTCCTTTATGAACTTTAAGAAATAAGCAGATAGAAACCGTCTCCTTTGGAGGCGGTTTTTTTGTTGTGCTTGAACTGGTACAGTTTTAGTTATTGTTTGATGAACCTAGTTCCATTGAGAATAAAAAGATTGATTTCTCCGCAATGTATTAGAGAAGGAGGATGATCATAATTATGGACAGACAATTGGAAGTAGATCAGCATAATCTTGTCTCGGCCTGGCAAGAACGCCTGCCTGCGTTAATGGAGGATGGGGACAGTTTCAATGTACTAGCGGATGATGGTGATCCGAATAGTCTGCTTATTCATTTTAATGCAGCAGGACGTCAAGGATACTCACTTGATTTTCGTTGCAGGTATGTAGATAGCAGGGAGGTCGCTGTTGATCTGCTTGATGTGGAGCAGAGTGGAATTCATATTGATGAGCATAGTGATGCAGTACAGCTATTAGCACAGCAGTATTCACGGCAAATTCACGAATGTGCTCAGGCTCTACAGAATATAACTAATCCTTAGGAGGAATGAACAATGTCAAAGCCAAAAAGTATTCCAGTTCCCGGGGCACAGCCCAACGATGGCCAGCGTAGAAAGGAGCATAATTCTTCTGCACCAGAACCACTTTCTGGCTCTAAAAAGGTGAAACAAGCCAATCATGTAGACCATCATAATCCGCAAGGATAACAAATAAAAACAATAAGAATTATAAAGAAGTGTTTCTTGATTTTTACAAATAGTTTATGATAAGTGGGGGAGATTTTTTTTACATGGGAGAGGAGAAAAATAATGAACAAAAAATGGGGTTTATCGGCTGCGGCACTGTTGCTTACAGCAGCAGTAATTCTGCCAGGATGTGTAAGTAAACAGGAGGCGCCAAAAGAGGCCTTAAAATCAGCCGCGTCAAAAGCGACTACGATGTCTTCATATGAGATGAAGAGTAAATTCTCGATCAATGATCTAACCATCGAGACTGCTGATGCTGAATCTGCTGCAATGACCACACAGGTACTCAGCATGCTCAAGAATGCTGATATTACCGTCGACGGGGTTTATCAGGCTGATCCAATGCAGACAGAGCTAACTATGGTTCTGAATCTCAAGGGCGATATGAGCATGAGCTTCAATGTCCCTATGGTGATGACCACTGAGAAGCTGTATGTTAAGATTCCATCGATTCCGTTCTTCCCGATTCCGGAGACAATCGTTAACAAGTTTGTAGAGGTGGATCTGAAGGCGTTGGCAGAGCAAGAGGGTGCTGAGTTTAATCCAAGCTCTCTGGATACGCAGAAAATGCAAAAGTTCTCTAATGAAGTGATGGACACTGTACTAGCTGAATACGATGAAGGAAAGTATTTCAAAGAGCTTAGTCCAAAGGAAGCAAATTTACCAGAAGGTGTTGAAGCTAAACAAGTCGTTCAGTTCCAAGTGACAAACGATAATGTTAAAGAAGCAATCACCATCTTTGTGAATAATGCCCTGCCTAAAATCATTGATATTGTGAGCAAGGAAGAATACAAGGATATGCTGCAGATTAATGATGCTGATCTGGCTAAGGCTAAAGAAGAGATCACATCAAGTGAAACTAGAACTGAATTCGATAAGAGTTTGGCGGATCTTGATAAGTATCTTACAATTAATCAGTTCCACTACAATACAGCGATCAATAAAGACGGATTCCCTGTGTATCAGGATTTATTGATGGACATTAAAGTAAATGATCCGGAAGATGGCACGAACGTAGCCTTCTCTGTAAACGGAACAGGTCAATATGGCAAGATTAACGAGAAGCCAGAGTTCAAGATTGGCATTCCTCAGGGCGATGATGTAATTACAATGGATCAACTAGAGGAGCAATTCGGTAGCTTGGGGACTTATTAATAAGAAGTTACGAGAGAAAGACCCGCATGTTGCGTATGATATACGCCCATGCGGGTCTTTTTATTAGAAAAAAAGATTTTAATTCTGAACGAGTCAGTAGGAAGTTATTTATGTTCATCCGGTAATACATCTTCGGCCAATATTGAGTAGGTTTGATGATCCTGCCACTGACCGTTTATTTTGAGATACTGGCGGGCGATACCTTCAGGTTTAAATCCGCTCTTCTCCAGCACCCTCCGGGAAGCCTCATTATGCAATAAGATGGCTGCCTGAACCCTATGAAGACCTAAAGCTCGAAAAGCATAGCCTAGAATTAATCCGACCGCTGCCGTCATATAACCTTTTCCTTGCATCCGATAATCCATTAAATAGCCTAAATCAGCATATTGAGCTATACCTCTTGAGACATTAGATAGCGTGATTTGACCTATTAGTTGTCCATCAAGCAGATAGACACCGAACATATAGGCTTTGTCCTCCTGAGCATCCACCAGACGCTGATTGATGATCCGTTGTTGACTCTCCAAAGTGTAGAATTGCTCATCGCGCTTTGGTTCAAATGGTTCATGTGTTAATCGATTATTCAAACGCAGCTCCAGTAAGTTCTCTGTATCCTTTAGCTCTAGAGGAGAAATATAGATGCCATGTGAGGTATGATATAAAGTAAGGGTCATTTCAGGTCTCTCCTTTTTTTAAATATAAGAAAGTATAAGTTTAGCACCTATACTTTATGTTTTATATTTCTCGCTTAAACGCTTACCGTCCTTATAAGGACGCCGAAGGCGTTTATGCTTGTTTCGATGGTTTTTGACGTAAACGACGAAAGAATGAGGTCAGTAGGTCTGCACATTCTTCTTGTAAAATCCCCTGAATCACTTCGGTGCGATGGTTAAAACGCGGTTCTTCAAGCAAGTTCATGAGGGTCCCAGCACATCCAGCCTTAGGATCAGGAGTGCCATATACAGTGAGGGGTACTCTTGATTGTACAATCGCTCCCGCACACATAGGACAAGGCTCTAAAGTAACATACAGCTGGCAATCCAGCAGTCGCCATGAGTTCATGACATTGCTGGCCTCACGAATGGCAACCATTTCTGCATGAGCTGTAGAATCCATTGTAGTTTCTCTTAAATTGTATCCACGTCCGATAATTTCACCATGCCGTACGATGACCGCCCCAATGGGAACCTCCCCTAATGCTTCAGCCTTGCGGGCTTCTGCTATCGCCTGCCTCATCCAGTGTTCATGAACCGCTCGCATATCATCTAGCGATTCACCTGCTTTAATATTCAAGATCATCTTCCCTTCCTTTATATCCATTGTACAACGAACAAATATTCGTTCTTAACAAAATGTGCATAACTCTGTGGATAACCGCCTACTTATACACATTTTTGTACACATCGTTTTATAATAAAATGTTTATATGTGCATAAGCTGTGGATGGTTTCTTAAAATATAAGAAAGTATAAGTTTCACGCTATACTTTGTCCTTATATTTCGCGCTTAAATGCTCCCCGTCCGTATAAGGACGCCGAAGGCATTTATACTTGTATATTGTAGAGAAAGACCTTTTGAATTTCAATATTTCTTGAATTGGAACGCTACATTGAAATGTCTTTTCAAATGTGAGGGCAAAAGGTATGATGTTTATTGTAGGCCCCGCAAGGATTTACCAGTGGATAAGAGGTGAACAAACAGTTTGTCCATAAAGACAAAACTATCTGCTATTATTTTTGGGGCGGTGTTGCTAATTTTAGCACTGAACCTGACATTTAACCTTTATGCCGCCCAAAATAATCTACGGAATGAAAGTATTAATAATATGCAACTAACCGCTATGCAAATGGCCGTTTCTGTAGAACAAAGTAACTATAGCTCTAACTATGTAGAATATCAAATTGCGCATAATTTAAGGATGGCGGCTATCTTTGCCTCCGAGGAGCTGGACCCCGACTATAGGAATGTGACGAATGAAGAACTTAAGGCCCTAACTTCCAAGGTGGGCGTGTCTAATATTTCAATTCTGGTAAAGACTGATAACGATATTGTAATAGCGAGGTCTTCGCTACCTAGTGATATTGGGGTGTCCACAAAGGACTGGGGGTACTGGTATCTGGCCTTTTTGGAGTTGTTCGATAATCAGGAGGTATCCGTGGGTCAGGGGCAGGCCATGGACCATTTTTGGTCAGGCCCTTTTGATTATTCAACCTACAATCTCGATTTCATTGAAAAATGGGGATATTACCATGATGAAGAGAGCAACTACATCATAAATCCTGTTATTCTCAATACTGCAGCCAGCGACTATGTCAAGATTACCAATCCCGATCAAATCGCAGCGCAGACTAAAGAAGCTAATCCAGGGATCTTAGAACTCACAGGATTTAACCCAGTAACATTTGGTTCAGCAAGTATGAAGGCTGATGGAACTGACACATTGAATAAGAATCTTGGTAACCGTCCCATTAAGTACGGCACCTATACTTATGGTAATGTGGAGCAGGATAGAACAGCGATTCTATTGGCTCAGGAGAAGCAGAAGCCGGTTACACTGGAGACGAAAGTGCTTGGAAAAAGAGTGCTCAAAAGCTTCATCCCTATCCAATCTCCTGGACTGAAAGCTTATGTGATTGGAGTCGTTTTGGATTACTCCGTGATTTCATCTGTGGTTCACGAACAATTAATTAATAATCTGACAACTTCACTGTTATTACTTACATTATTCTTGTTATGTAGTTACATACTGTCTGGATTTGTTACTCGTCCTATTCAGGCGATACTTGCCAAAGTAAACGATGTAGCCAAAGGGAAATTCGAGCCTCCACTTAAGGTAACTAGCCGGGATGAGTTAGGGCAACTGGCACTACGAATCAACGCTATGACGGCTCATCTCATGCAGCGCACTAATCGACTCAAACAGACACTGGAAGAGAACCGAGCGGTTAAGGAGCATTTGGAATCGGTCATTAATGGAACCTCTGATGCGATACATACCATCGATATGGACGGCCGAATTACTAGTACGAACAGAGCCTTCGAAGAGCTGTATGGATGGAGTGCCAAAGAGGTGCTAGGGAATAAGCCTTACCTTGTGCCTGCGACAGCGCTTAAGCAGGAGGAAGAGCGGCTTGATGCGTTAAAGAGTGGTGCCGTTCTACCACCAATTGAAACGGTAAGACTTAAACGTGATGGAACAATTGTTGAAGTTAGTGTTAGTACCTCAGTGATTCGTGATGAAGACGGGTATCCACATTCCTTTATTCACGTCTCACGTGATATGACAGAACGTAACCGAATGGAGGAACTGCTTAGACGCTCTGAGAAGCTGACTACAGTTGGCCAATTAGCCGCGGGAGTAGCTCATGAGATTCGTAATCCTCTTACGACGCTAAAAGGATTTCTGCAGCTTCAACAAGAAAAGCAGATTTTGGTCCCCCTCCATATTGAACTGATGTTGTCCGAGCTCGAGCGGATTAATCTGATCGTAAGTGAATTTTTGATTTTGGCCAAGCCTCAAGCTGTTCATTTCCAGGAAAAAGATGTGCGGGATATCCTTGGTGATGTGGTTTCTCTATTAGACAGTCAAGCTCATTTGTTTGGGATTCAGTTTAGTGCGACATTCTCTGAATATCCATCCACCGTACATTGTGAAGTGAACCAGCTAAAGCAGGTGTTTATTAACATCGTCAAAAATGCTATTGAAGCTATGCCTGATGGTGGTGTGATTTCAATGGAGTTAAGAAATACCTTGGATTCTGTCTTCATTCTTATTTCAGATCAAGGCGAAGGAATTCCTAAGGATATGCTGCCTAAGCTGGGTGAGCCCTTCTTCACCAATAAGGAGTCGGGAACAGGCTTAGGGCTAATGATTAGCCAACGTATTATTCAGGCTCATAAGGGTCATTTGGAAATACAAAGTGAAGTGGGTCAAGGGACAACTGTTATGATCAAGCTGCCTGCAGCTGGTACGGATAGCCCTTGGCTTAATATTAAGGATGAACGGAGTGAAGGACAACGTGAGAATTAATAAATTCATCAGTGAGACAGGGTACTGTTCACGCCGTGAAGCAGATAAGCTGGTGGAAGGTGGTAGAGTTACGATCAACGGACAACCTGCTGTGCTTGGCAGTCAGGCCGTTCCAGGCGATGATGTGAGAATAGATGGTGTTGCGCTTGAAACATCAAGCCAGACGGTTTACATTGCGTTAAACAAGCCAGTGGGTATCACTTCAACTACAGAGCAGCATATTAAGGGGAATATTGTTGACTTTGTAGGTCATCATGAGCGAATCTTCCCCATTGGGCGACTCGATAAGGATTCAGAAGGATTGATTTTGCTTACCAACGATGGGGACATCGTTAACAAGATTTTACGGTCCGAAGGTCGGCATGAAAAAGAGTATGTTGTTACTGTAGACAGACCGATTACGCCATCATTTATTACCGGCATGTCCAGTGGCGTAAAGATATTAGGTGAGAAGACGCTACCTTGTGAGGTCACTCGTATTACAGAGCGTGTATTCCGTATTATTTTGACGGAGGGTAAGAATCGTCAGATCCGCCGTATGTGCAGCGCTTTTGGCTACGAGGTTAGAAAGCTTCAACGCATTCGGATTATGAATATTCGTCTAGGGGCATTACAAACAGGAGAATGGCGTGAGCTGTCTGCTGAAGAGAAGCAAGAACTTGGAGCTACACTGAACTACGAACTTCTATAACTTAGAAAAGCCTAGATTTGAATACAATGTATCAAAAAAGAGCTGTTCCATCGGTCTAAGACCTTGGGACAGCTCTTTATGTTTGTAATAGGATAACCATTATTCATCGGAAGGAGCAATACCTGAGAACTCTTTGGTTTCTTGATATTTACGAATAATGGATACTTCAACCCGGCGGTTCTTACTTCGTCCAACAGCTGTTGTATTTTCAGAAATGGGGTGGTATTCCCCGTATCCAATCGCACTAAATTTCCGTGGATTCAGGTTCGTATTTGTTAGCAAGATCTTCATGAACTGAAGGGCGCGATCGGCGCTCAGGTCCCAGTTGGAAGAATAGTCGCTATTAGAGATAGGGATATTATCGGTATGTCCTTGCACGACTACATCATAATCCGGGAATTGCTGCAGCATGGTTGAGATGGACTTTGCTAATTGTCGAGAATCATCTTTAACTACTGCCTGTCCGGATGCGAACAACGCGTTATCACTTATCGTAATCATAAGCTGGGATTGATTGAGCTTAGTACTGAGTAGATCGGTAAGGCCGTTCTTGCTGATATATTGATCAAACTGCTTCTTAAGCTTCTCTAAATCCTCTTGTTCCTTTTGCCGCAGCTTAGCCATTTCTGTTTGTTCATTTTTCTTGGTTACTGATTTATCCATTTGATCATTTTTTCCTAAATCCTCTTGACTCTTAGATGGCATTGCCGCCCGCTCTTCAAGAACACCTGTACCGCCATTAAGAGCAGAACTGAAGGCTTGACTCATCTCTTCGAATTTTTTGGCATCCGTTGCACTCATAGAATACATTACGATGAACAAGGCTACCAGAAGGGTCATAAGATCAGAATAAGGCAGTAGCCACGATTCATCGGCGTGTTCTTCATGCTCTTCGTGTCGTCTAGTCTTTTTGCTCACCCGATCCACTCTCCTTCTCATCATTTAACTTAGCTCGTTCCGAAGGTGTCAGGAAGACAGCAAGCTTCTGATTGATGGCAATAGTGGATACACCGGATTGTATGGACAAAAGACCTTCGACCATCATCATTCGAACTTCAATTTCACGTTTGGAAAGTCGTTTCAGCTTATTGGCGATAGGATGCCATAATACGTAACCTGTAAAGATACCGAGTAGTGTTGCGATGAAGGCAGCCCCGATTGCTGCAGCCAATTTGTTCATATCACTCATATCAGCCAGAGCGGCGATAAGTCCGATAACGGCCCCGAGTACGCCAAGTGTAGGAGCATACATACCTGCTTGTGAGAAAATGAGTGCGCCTGCTTTATGTCTATCCTCTGTGGCGTGGATGTCCTCCATGAGAACATCGCGGACAAAATCCTGATCATTTCCATCAATAATCATCCGCATGCCATTTCTGAGGAAGTTATCTTCTATTTCATCGACTTTCGACTCAAGAGCCAGCAGACCTTCACGCCGTGTAATAGAAGCCCACTCCATGAACATAGTAATTAATTCGGATTTACTGATTAATTTCTTTTTGACAAAAATCATTTTAAACAGACTTGGAATCTTCTTGACCTCCGAGAACGGAAAGGCCATAAAGATGGAAGCTGCCGTACCCACTAAGATAATAACGTAAGCAGCAGGTGTGGCTAAAGCGTGAAGAGGAGCGTGCTTGAGGATCATACCCCAAATAACTGCAACTAGACCAAAAATTAAACCAAGTATTGTTGAAATTTCCATTATGCACCTCGTCCATGAGATTATAAGATGTGTTCCGACAAAGCCGCGTATATCATCCTTGAAACAGCGGCAAGGCACTCTGTTCGAAACCGAATAACGTATATTCTTATTTATCGACATCATTCCGTTTTTTGTGAAGTCATTTTTTCGGCTATAATGGATAAGGTAAGTAATTATTCATCTGTGGAGAAAACGGAGTGATACATGTGGGTGTAAAGCATGGTAGAGATTACGGTGAAATCCTAACGGATTTGACTGAGGCTGTCGGAAGAATTTCCGATGGGTACTTATTTTTTGAAATGGATCCGGAAGAGTGGCAAGAATTGCCGCAGGAATCCAAGATGGAGGTATGGGAGGCACTGGCTGAGGATCTTTTCTTCGCGCTGGGTAATGAACCTATGATTGAGGTGGGGAGCGGCGTTATCATTTACGATAAGGACACGCACCGCATTAATATTTTAGTCGGAGAAGAGGATTTAGCCTCTGTTGTTTTGATTTAAGAAGAGGGGGCGCGGGGCGTAATTTGCCCGTAGTTAGTAGCCCGTGTTAAAATTGGTGTAGCCGAGTTATAATCGCTGGGATTCTTGAATACATTTAATCGAAAATATTGCCTTTATCCTGGCACATCCCTTGGACCTCAGAAGCTAAGGGATGTTTTGTTTAACGAATAAGACGAGTAAAGGGACCTGCGGATTTTACTGCAATTTTTAGTAAGGGAGGAAACGAATTGTTATTTACCGAAGAAGAACTGCGTGAGCAGATCAGCAAGCTGGAAGGTTGGAAGCTGGAAGAGAATACCATGGTGCGAAAATATATGTTCAGCCAATATATGAAGGGTATTGCTTTCGTTGATGAAGTAGCCACCATTTCAGAAGCCTTTGATCACCATCCACATATTACAATTGATTATAAGATAGTGACTTTACGACTGAAATCAAATGAGGAAGACGGTATTACAGCTCTAGATATTCGAGAGGCACATGAATTTAATGAAGCCTTTGAGAAAAATCGTTAGTGTCGCCCAAACTCATAAATAAACGCCCGTGCGCAGATAGTGAACTATCTTCTGGCACGGGCGTTTTTAGTTGCTTAGGTAGTAGTTACTGTTACTTTTTCTCTGAGAGCCAGAGGGCGACGTTTGCAATCTCCTCAGGGGCTAGCTTTTCTTTAAAGGAAGGCATTTGACCTCGTCCTTTAGTGACGATACTGTAGATTCCTTCAGCATCATGCTGACTACCTTCATTTTGAAGGCTAGGTCCAACTCCACCTTGAAGCTGATCGCCGTGACAGGTGATACAGCTGGCTTTCACGGTTGCTTCCGCTTTTGCTGCATCCAATTGAACTTCCGGCATCGTGGGCTTATTCTGTTCAGCTACCTCTTCTTTACCTGGAAGTGTAAACATAAGTACTACCGCAAAGGCACAGGCGGCAAAAAACAAACCGCTCATGATCCATTTCTGCATCCCAGTTCGTCCCTTCTATGTAAGCTGCTCCCTACATTATAGCTCAAGGTGAAGCGTTATCATAGGGTTTGTGACAAAAAAATGAACGATAATGCCATCAAATCATTGAAAAATATGGAATTTAATATTATTTATCATAGACCATGCAATAAAAAGGTTTGTTTCCTGTGGGGGTTAGGCGTTCATACGTATCGGTAATCGTAAATCCACACTTTTGGTAAGTTCGGATCGCCCGCTGGTTCCAGGTCAATACCTCTAGATCAATCTCACGCTCAGGATAACGAAGCAAGGCTGCTTGCACGATTGCATCCATGAATATTTTTCCTAGACCTTGACCGCATAGATCAGGGCGCATACCAATCCCCAAGCGAACAACCCCTTCCATTGGAAACAACTGCGCGAATCCACACAAAATCCCTTGCCCATTTAATATGGAGACATATTGCTCATTCCGTAGCTGAGGGTCACCGAACTCGATTCCAAGAGCCTGCATTTGCTCCCACGGCATCCAGCCGTAAATATTATAAGGGGCAGTGTAATCCCAGTTGCAAATCTCTTCCGCGTGACTGGTCTCCATAGTCGCTACATGAAAAGTAACAGAGGGATTTATCATAAGGTCAAGGACCTCCTTTCACGGGGGAACTTTAAATGTCTTATATTTCTAGCTTAAAATACTTATGGTCCTTATAAGGACATCGAAGGCGTTTATGCTTGTAACTAATTATATACAAAAAGAGGCATGGTCGACTCAGAAATTTATGAGGATTATTGTTTTACAAATTCTGAGAGGGGTAAATACTAAATAAGACAAAAAACAAGCTCTTCCCCAAGAATCAACATCTTGGAAAAGAGCCTATGTACGATTTACTTATTGAACATCATCATTATCTTCTGTCTCAGAAGCAACAGAATGATAAGCATCCGTGCTCATAATTCGTTTAGCACCGATGTAGCGTTTCACGTAGTAGCTATCACTCAGGGAGCTAATCGTTACACCGCGTGAGGAAGATGCGTGTGCAAACTTGCCTTCACCGACATAAATACCAACATGGGAGACACCCTTACCACTTGTATTGAAGAATACAAGATCTCCAGATCTTAAATCATCTTGGGAGATAGCAGTACCCATTTGATACTGGGAACCTGATTGGTGTGGTAGGTTTATACCAATTTTATCAAATACATACATTGTAAATCCGGAGCAATCAAATCCATTTGTGGAGATGCCGCCGGATACGTACTTAGTTCCGATGGTCTTGTCGATCACTTTATCCATTTTGGAATCCGCGAAAGCGCTTCCTGCTCCGATGGTGAAAATAATGGAAAAGCTAAGTACTGCTGCTGCTAGCTTCTTCTTCAAAAGTTTATACCCCTTCCGGATGCCTACGAGGTTAGCTTAAGGGTTCGGTTGAAGGTCCCCTATGACCCCTCTAAAAATGGAGGTCAATTCACCCAAAGTTGGTTCCCCCGTTTTCCTAATAGTTAGGAAACTCGGCTGATACTGTTGATTAGGAATAGCTTGTAATCAATACATGACAAAACCTTTGTAAATAACAACTTAATGATTACAAAAATGTTACTAAAATCTTACTGCAGTTATTGTAACAAACAGAGTGCCGCTTGGCAATCGTTTTTAACATAATCATGCAGAAAAATTCGTTTTTTTAAAGACAAAATGCATATGTAAGCGATAATATTAAACTAATTTTTATATTTATTGAAATTTTTATCAAATAAAAGTGTTTAAAGTCCGTTCTAGAGGTGTAAAGAATATAATAAGGCAAAAGAAAACCTGGATTCGATTAAGTCAATAATCAAACCCAGGTCTATATAATGTAATTATGAGGTTATAGTTGTGGGGAAGTATTAATCGTAGGCTATAGCTTGATATGAGGAAGTACTCATTACTCTTTTAGCACCAACGTAGCGATTGGCCCAGTAGGACTGGCTAAGTGAAGTTATGGTCACGCCATATGAAGATGATGATTGTGCGAATTTTCCGTTTCCAACATAAATGCCGACATGGGATACGCCGTTGCCCAATGTGTTAAAGAAAACTAGGTCACCTGAACGCAATTTGCTTTTGGCTACAGGAGTTCCGACATTATATTGAGCTTTTGAAGTACGGGGCAAAGAAAGACCCACCTTCTTGAATACATACGTAGTAAATCCAGAACAGTCAAACCCGGCAGTGCTAGTGCCTCCGGTTTTATAGGTAACTCCAATTGTCTTTGAAATAACACTGTCCATCTTAGAATCTGCAAAGGCACTTCCTCCACCAATAGAGAACGCCATCACAAGTCCTAGCGCCGCAGCGACGCATGCTTTTCTTAAATTCTTCAAAAAAATTGTACCCCTTCCAATGCCTGTGAGGTTAGCTTAAGGATTCGGTAGAAGGTTCCCCTATGATCACTGCAAAGCGAGATCAATTCACCCAAAATATGGTTCCCCCACTTCCCGGTGCAAGGAATTCGGCGTTTTATGCACCAGATAGTGACTTATCGACATGACTACGACAAATACATGAAGTTATGTAGAAATCGTTTCAAATGATTACAAACTTGTTACCAATGGAACAGGACTTATTGTAACAAAGTCTTTACGATTTTGCAAATCCTCATAATTTGTCTATAACGCGAAAGAGTCCCAGCTCCTGATTCAGGAACCGGGACTCTTATATTATGTTCTGTAATGCTTCAAATTATTGTGGAAATGCTTTACTGTGCCATAGATGATATTGAGCTGAAATTCCCCACATTTTGAAGAGTGTTGAGGGCAGTGATGAAAGTTGACGAATAAGAAGTGCTGGTAGGCCAGGATAGAAGATACCCGTTATTCCGCACACTAGCAAAAGGATCAGGCCTGCTGCACCAAGTACGATTGAAATTCCTATTGCCGGAATCAGTGACTTCAAGCAAATGAATAAGGAGGAGAATATCCCCGTGCCGCTGGTATAACCAAACTGCATATATAGAAGGAACAGGCGCACGATAAAGATGTATATAAGCCATGCCAATACGTATGGAACTAGATGAAGTAACAAAGAGTAGTTCAGAAAGGAGGACAAGAATAGCCCGTACATTTTTGGAGCAAGCCAGTATAACGGAAGTAGAGCCAGCACCCATTCGATTAGACTGAAGATAAACACTGGAAATCCATAAAGCTTCATACCGGGAAAAAAGAACAGGCCACGCTCTCCTTTTCGCTCCTGATGGAGTTCATGCAGTAATCCTGCCCTTATGAAGGGGGAGAGTAGCAGTCGTAAGACAACAAGCCCTAGGAACATCCATAACCAAGTACGTATCGCAGGATCTGTGTTCAAGCTGAACTGCCCTTCGACATAATAGAGTAGTCTGCCCATTCCGCTGCCTCCAGCGTCTTTATCTGGATAACGTAGTAGAATTGGAACGATAGCAGATCGGATGAAGCCGTACATAAAGTAGCCCCAGAGCAGTCGGTAGATGAAGAGCAGAATCAGAATATAAAATTGCTCCTTCATGCTTTGCCAGCCGCGGGTTATCGATGTTCTCACAATCATTCACCTCACCAGACAAGAGTTCCGAGCACGGTTTCAACTAGTTTAGTTACACTTAATGTCCAGCGGGAGAGCGTTTTGGGCTCTATTTCCGCCAGTCTGAAGTTATTAAGATGTTTGTTTTCTAACAGAATGGTATGCTCAGGATCAACCTCAGCAGAGAGCAGAAGCTTATCGCTTAACAATTGGAAGGTAGTCTCTGCTCCTTCACCGCTCCAGACCCGCTCTGTAGCAGAGCCATCGGCGAATGTGAATTTAATGGGAACGTCAACGTAATGGCTCCCTTTGTTTGTAATCTTTACTATGGATTCATAGCTCTGAGCATCGCTGTTGCCATTCTTTTTAATCGTAATCGTATCTACTGAGAAATCAGGAGCACCACCACCATAAATATAATCTTGGAAATAAGGCTGCCATGATTTTTTGGTTACCTTCTCAATGACTTTTTGAAAATCAGACGTAGTGGGGTGCTGGAAACGGAATTTGCGTGCGTAAGTGGACATGATGCTGTTCATTGCCTTAGTGCCTACTTGGCGTTCAATATCCTTAAGTACTAGCTTTCCACGAATATACACATTCCGGCTATAGGATTCTGCCCCGGCATATTTCCATGTTTCTAAATTTAGCGGCTCTGATTTGGTCACCAAGCTGGACTGAAGAGGGAGATTCGTTTTGATGCCATATTCTTGCTCCATGAGTCTGTCTTCAGCATAAGAAGTGAAGCTTTCATCTAGCCAAGCCTCTTCGAATTCATTGCTGGCTACCATGCCGTAAAAGTATTGATGGCCAATTTCATGAACGACGGTTCTTTCAAGTGAGGTGTCAGGAGAAGAGTCTGTGGCTCCAAACGCTGTAATGAGTGTTGGATACTCCATTCCTCCAGCCCCATTCCCCTCCTTAGGCGGAACGATAATAGACAGAGTCGAGTAGGGATAAGGACCATACCATTTGCTGAAGTAGGTCAGAGCTGCCTTAGCGGCCTGAAGGTATCGTTCCTTTAAGTCTTTGTGTAATGGATCGAGATACACCTTAATCCGTACACCAGGCACTTCTGGCGTAGAGAAGGCTTCTTCCGCTACTGTAAAATCAGGGGATGCCGCCCACGCAAAGTCATGGACATCGTCAGCGTAGAACTGATATATTTTCTGATCTTGCTTTAGCTTGGCATTCTTCACAGGAAATCCGGTCGCAGCTACCGTGTAGTCGGAAGGAACCGCAATCGTTACATTAAAGATGCCAAAATCGCTGTAAAATTCAGAGGTGCCGTGGTACTGATGCAAATCCCAGCCTTCCTCCTTAACCCCGCGTGTGCCCATAGGCTCGTATACACTAAGTTTAGGGAACCATTGCCCAGCCATCACGAAATTGCCTGATGCGCCCATACGGGCAAATATTTTGGGGAGCTGGACCTCGTACTGGAGTTTAAGCGTGACACTTTCTCCACCATTAACCGGCTGTGGGAGATGTACCTTTAGGAGTGTCTTATCGTTGACGTTACCATCATCGGGTTGTACAAATTGCACTCTTTGCATTAGTGATGTTCCTTCTGTTGTGCGCAAATCGGTTAAAGTCATACTTCCGAAGCCGTTCTCTGGCATGGTGTCACCTCTGAGCGTTCCCCCGGACTCCTTCATAAAGGTAGTATCTGGTGAAGCAAAAGCATTTGGATACATATGAAAATATAGATCACTTACCGGTTTTACACCGGGGTGTGTCCAGGTTACCGTCTCAGAAGCGATTAAGGTTTCTGTATCAGGAACAAGCTGAACATCGATGTGATACTCGACAACTCGTTGACTTAATGCCTCTTCTGCTGGAACGGGGGCGCTTTCAGGCAGTGTCTGTTGTGGTGCAGCTGCAGGAGCTGTGCCGCTTGAGGACTTGGCCTCTTTTGAAACAAAGCTAGTAACAGAAGATGTGGAGTTATCCCCCGAATAGACCCATATGCCTCCTAATAGCACGAGGGTGGCCAGGGTCGCAAAGATGATGATGTACCTTAATGACAGTGACTTCATAGTGTGATTCCTCCCGTGACAAGCATCTACGGGATGTATATGTTTGCAATCGCCGCATTATTAGCTAAAATTAAATTATTCGTAAGAGGAAGGGTGTGCACTCGTGGACAATATACAACCGGAGGGCAAGAAACAGATTGCCTTAAATATTGTGAATGCCAAAAGTAAACATAAAGGCTTTGGAGCAGGCTCTATAGAGCTCAATAACGTATCGCCTGTCATTATTGATGGCGGTGAAGCAGTCATTGATATTGGTGCCATGCATGCCAAGAGTAAGGTTGAAAAGGGGATTAAATTCTCCATGAACCGTGAAGATGTACCTAATGGTAGACAGGTTTGGGTAGTATGGGTAGCAGTGGACCGTACACAGGATAGTCAATTCTATGGTGGAATAACGGCCTGCGAAATGTGGATCGATACGGAAGCACGTCGCGGTTGGAAAATTCTCGCCGAGCATGTCAATAAGTTGGATGCTGCTCTAAAACGCAAAATCGATGTGGGAGGGCTTGGCGCAGTTGAAAAAGCTGCCCTCAAATCCCTCTTGATCTCTCATAATGAGGCATGGTGGACTGCGTCCTCCGATGAGCTTAAGGCTACACTGAACGAGTAGGAATGAATTACCCGGTCAAGGTTACCTGATACAGAAAAAAGGCTTCGACATCCTGAAATAGGAGAGTCGAAGCCTTTTTGAATTGAACACAATGAATTAGTTTACGATTTGCCTGCCGTACTAAGTTTGCGTTTGAGTTGACTTACTCTGGCTTGACTGATCCCAAGAATTTCAGCAAGCTCTTTCTGATTGGCATATGGATGTTCTTCTATGGCCCGCTCCAGGCGTTGGCACATATCCTCTGTCTTCGTCTTCCGGATCGTGCTGCTGTGTTCTGACACTTCGCCTGCAAAATCTTGGCGCGCCTCAGGCACTTGAGACATGCGTTCAGGGTCGGCAATTTCTTTTAGACAGCTACTGCAAATAAATTGCTCTTTATAGTAGGTGACATGGTCGTGGCTTCTGCAAAACGTACATTCTGTCGAGGTGTACTTCCTGAGTATGATGGTGTTATCGTTTAATATAAAAAATTCGATAGGATCACCAATGTCGATATTACGAGTCATACGGATTTCTGCGGGAACCACAATTCTCCCAAGACTGTCTAAACTCCGGATCATGCCTGTATCCTTCATCCCATGTCCCTCATTTACATCTTTATATTTTGGTTGCTACTAACTATTATAGCAGTAATTGTGAGTTAAGAGAATGGGGTGAATATAATTAATGAAGCGGTTACATCCTTTGTGGGAGAAGTGAAAATCGAGTTTGGCCATCCTATGGATTCTACAATAAATAAGTAATAAAAAAGAAAAACCTCTTCAATTAATGAAGAGGTTAATTCAACCACCAGCGTTTAATATTGTTCCACAGGGAACGACTTTCTTCAGCAGGATCTACTTTGCTTTGTACATCATCGACAGCGGGAACTTTGCCATGTTGATCACAGTATTCGGTGGGCTCAGTTCCACTAATGAAAGTCTCCAGTTCTTTTTCGGGACAGGCTGCTGTAGCTAGCTTACCGGATTGCGGATTGATGTATACACTGACTACGCCATCTGGAATGGGAAAAATCTTAGGCGGGATATTTTCCAACGCTTTTTCAGTAAACTCCGCGAAAATTGGAGCTGCCCGTCGGCCATCGGTAGTTGTGATGTCGCGCCCCTTGTCATATCCAACCCAAACTGCAGTGGACAGCTCGGGGGTGAAGCCTACCATCCAGCCGTCTGTATCCGTAGTTCCAGTCTTGCCGGCTACCGGACGTTTGATTATAGAAGCTACGCGGTTTCCTGTCCCCCCAGTCTCAAATACTCCCTCCATTAAACGGGTCAGCACATAGGCGGCAGAAGGCTCTACAATGGCTTCACCCTTTGGCTGTGGTGCTTCATACAGCACCATACCATTAGAATCCGTTATTTTTAGAATGGCTGTGGTGGGCATTTTCTGACCACTGTTTCCAATAACAGCGAATGCCGCAGCCATTTCTAGCGGACTGATCGGTGAGGTGCCGAGTGCCAGTGACGGCACGCTTTGAAGCGGACTATCAATGCCCATCTTGCCTGCCATCTCGCTCACCTTATCCGCGCCGATCTTCATGATCGTATTCACGGCATAGATATTGTCGGATGCTGCAATGGCTTGTCGCATATTGATTTCGCCCAGATACTTATCCCCGAAGTTCCGAGGCTGGTAGGTTTTGCGATTGTTATCATAATGGAACATCGTTGGCTGGCTTTTGAAAACGGAAAGACCAGTCATCTCTTTAGAAGAGAGTGCTGCTAAATACATGATCGGCTTAAAGGACGAGCCAGGCTGACGTGTGGTGGCTAGAGCATGGTTGTATTGGTTGGTACGATAATTTTTTCCGCCGACCATAGCTTTAATGTAGCCAGTGCGAGGATCAATGGAAACAAGAGCGGTCTCCAGATCACTCTTTTGATCCATCTCTTTGTCGACTGCTTGTTCTGCGGCATGCTGCATGTCAGGGTCAAGGGTAGTGTAAACATTTAGTCCCCCTTGTTCCAGCTCATCACTGCTGATGTGAAGAGATTCTGTGGCCAGATTGCGGATATAATCTCTGAAATAAGGTGCAACCACAGTGGTATCCTTCTGGCCTTGTGGCTTTAAGTTCAAGTCCTCCTGAACAGCCTGTCCTGCTTCTTCTTGTGTGATTTGTCCTAAATTGGTCATGACAGTCAAAATGATTTTTTGGCGTTTTTTAGCGTTGTCTAAATGATTGTACGGCGAATAATAGGTTGGTCCTTTTGGAATCCCAGCTAGCATGGTACTCTCTGCCAAGTCTAAGTCTGCTGCAGATTTACCAAAATACATTTGAGAGGCTGCTTCAATGCCATAGGCACCATGGCCATAGTAGATGTTATTTAAATACATGTTCAAGATTTCATCTTTGCTGTATTTCATCTCGAGCTGCATCGTATACAAGGCTTCTTTAGCTTTACGCGTCCACGTCTTCTCGTGGGAGAGATAAAGATTTCTCGCGAGCTGCTGAGTTAGCGTGCTAGCCCCCTGCGTTCGGTTTCCCTCTTCCAGATTGACGAGCACGGCCCGAGCCATCCCTTTCATGTCAAATCCGGAATGCTCGTAAAACTTACGGTCCTCGACGGCTAGTGTGGCTTCAATGAGTAAGGGAGAAATTTGACTTAATTTGACCGGTTCACGGCTACGCCCGTCTGAGGTAAAGGTGGCAAGAATATTGCCCCTGGAGTCGAGTAGCTTGGAGCGCACATCGTCGCCAATGGGAGGGAGATCTTTTTGGTATAGGTAACCGAGCAGAGCTCCCGTGGTCAGTAGAAACAATATAATCATGGCTACCAGCAGCCGGAATAAACGGCGGAAGCGGCTTTTTCGTTTGGGTGGACTCGTTGATTCACGTGACATGATACCAGACTCCCTTCTCCTTGTATTATGGGAAAGGAACTGGAAGGATATTCATTGTATAACTAGGTGATCTGTTAAAGGGACTATCACCGGAGGAGATTTAAATAGGAGATGACAAACTGTTTCCATTTTGTGACTATTCAATGGTGGATCATGCGTGCTTCAGGAGGTATAAAAGAGTAGAGATTGAAAGCGAGGGTATATATACAATAGGAGGTGTCATTATGAACTGGACGAAAAAGATTCACAGATCGACAATAACCGCCCTTTCGGCGACGCTAATAATGGTTTCAGGCTGGGGTGCATCAGCTTCTTCTGTACATGCTGCGGCATCGGCTACACCAGCGGCGTGCGGCACTGGAGATCATGGGCTACTACAGTCTCTGCAAAACAAGCATTCAGGAGACGTATCCACACCGCTTACCTTTTCTGATGTTCAGTTTCTGAATGGAGATATCGGACGGGCAGCAGGCAATGGATTTATGATTGGCACTTCTGATGGAGGCTGCAATTTTCAAGAAATTTATGAAGGCCAATGGAGCTTTAAACAGATTGATTTTCCCGATAACGTGCATGGTTTTGCCCTTGCTTCTGTAGAAGACGGTCAAGCTCGATATTTAATCAGTACCTCTAATGGCGGCTCAGAATGGAAAAGACTTTCGAATAAAGCTGTTAGCTTTGAAAGAATCGATTTTATCGACAGTAAGATTGGTTTCGGGTATAACAGGGCATCAACGTATTACACCAAGGACGGGGGACTTAGCTGGAGTAAGATTTCAACCCCATCCAATACACGCGGTGCTTATTTCAGTGATCGTAATACCGGCTGGGCCGTTGTAACTGTGCCTGGAACCAGCTACCGGGTAATGAAGACCGCAGATGGTGGCAAAACTTGGAGTTTATCGTTAAAGGTAGCCTTTACCGATCCAGAGTATGGGCAAATCACTTCAAAGGGAGATCAAGTTGATGTGGTTCTCTATGGCGGCTCAGGGATGAGTCAAACCTCATACTCCCTATATACAAGTACGAATAAGGGTAAAAGCTGGAATAGAGTGATCGCTCAGGAAACTGCTGGGGGTGGGCCTGCTCCGGGTAGTGGAAGAGCTGTAGTAAATAAAGGGCCTGCGTCTGGCAGACCGGGAAATTTGGAGCTGATAGGGAACAATACGACCTTCTTGGTGGGTTATTCCGACGCAGCAGAAAAAGTAGCGGTAGGACGCACATATAACGGTGGCAAGCAGTGGACCAATCTTCCGACGATTGCTGGGTATGAAGGAGTAATCTCGTTCACTAGTAATAAAGAAGGCTGGCTAGCCGTTCGCGAACGCGATTATTCATCGTTATATGTAACTAAAGATGGCGGCGCATCTTGGCAACTTAGATTTTCGTTGAAAATTTTGTCCTTGTAACGGGCGGGTTAGTAAAGGTAGCGGCGAGCATAGCTTTTAGTTTTCTAAACGGTTCCTAAGGGAACCGTTTTTTTTGTGATTATGAAGTTGGTTGCACTTGTGTACAGTTTTACTACATGTTCCAAGTGTGCTTTTATCCATCAATATGGTAAAATTTTATGAGCTAAGCTAGATCTAATGGATTCTGAGATTGAAATGCTTCTTTGAACTGGATATAGTGTACAATGGGAAAGCGAATAGGCCTTTGAATGAATATAAAAATGTTTAAGTTTTACGACAGGCGTTTTTCTTATGCAGAATGCAGAGGCTTGCAGAATGGAGGAACGTGTGATGCCCGAACTACAGTCTAACAAATATGACGTCTCTATTACGCTCGTGAGCCTTCAAGATGGTCAGCGGAATGTTATGAAAGCGAATGGAGAGGTAGTATCCAAAGGACCGCATCTATATATTCAATATGAAGAGTTAGAGCAAGGCCCTCGAGGAGAGGAAATTTCTGTTCGTACAACAATAAAGATTGCAGGCAATCAGCTAAAGCTAATCCGCCACGGTGGGATACAGTCGGAACAGAGCTTTCAATCCGGACGGCGTCTGCCGGGATTCTATCGTTCACCATATACACAGTTTAATCTTTCTACAGAAACGAACAAGCTGGACGTGGTGCGCGAAGGGCGCTCCCTAACGGTTGCATGGGAATATGATTTGTACGTATACGAGGAATTGTCAGGAAAGTTTGCTATTAGTTTGCATATACAGGAGGAACCGAAATTATGACACAGAGAAAGAATCCGTTGGAGCTAGTGAATGAACGGGTAAAAGAAGCCATTGCCGATGCAATTGTAAATGCAGGAATTGTTGCACCGGAAGAGGTTCCGGATATCGTACTGGAAGTACCAAGAGATAAGGCACACGGTGATTTGGCTACGAACGCTGCTATGCAGCTGACCAAAATCGCAAAACGTAACCCGCGCCAAATTGCTGAGGCAATTATAGAACATTTGGATACTAGCAGCGCTTCTATTGAAAAAGCTGAGATTGCCGGACCAGGCTTTATTAACTTTACGTTGTCCAAGAATTATTTGTATCCAATTATCAGCCTTGTTGCTGAGCAGGGTGATGATTATGGCCGTATTAACATCGGTCAAGGTCAGAAGGTTGAAATGGAGTTCGTCAGCGCTAATCCAACGGGTAGCCTTCATTTAGGACATGCTCGTGGTGCTGCTGTCGGCGATGCGCTTTGCAACGTACTTGATTATGCAGGCTATCAGGTGACACGGGAATATTATATTAATGATGCCGGTAACCAGGTGGTCAACCTGTGCAAATCCATTGAAACTCGTTACCTGCAGGAGCTGGGCCAAGAAGCAGAAATGCCTGAAGACGGTTACCATGGCGAGGATATTAAGGGATTTGCTAAAGAGCTTGTGGCTGAAAAGGGTGATACACTACTCGAAATGAGCCCGAGTGACCGCGCAGCTTTTTTCCGGACTTATGGACTTAATAAAGAGCTCGATAAAATCAAACGTGATCTGGGACTATTCCGCGTAAACTTCGATATCTGGTTCAGTGAGACTTCCCTGTACGAGAACGGAGAAGTGTTACGCTCGCTAGATGAGCTTCGTGATCGTGGAGAAGTTTATGAGCAGGATGGGGCAACCTGGCTGCAAACGACTAAGTATGGCGATGATAAAGACCGCGTTCTGATTAAGAACGATGGCACATACACCTACCTTACACCGGACATTGCTTATCACAGCGATAAGTATGGCCGTGGTTACGATAAAATGATTAACATTTGGGGTGCGGATCATCATGGCTATATTCCGCGGATGAAAGCGGCGATGTCAGCACTTGGCAATGATCCTGAGAAGCTAGTGGTTCTGATTGCTCAGATGGTCAGCCTGTTCCAGAATGGTGAAAAGGTTAAAATGTCGAAACGTACCGGCAAAGCGGTTACGATGGAAGATTTGATGGAAGAAGTAGGAATCGATGCGATTCGTTATTTCTTCACCATGCGTAGCATGGATTCCCATCTCGATTTCGATATGGACTTGGCGATCTCTACTTCTAATGAGAACCCTGTATTCTACGTTCAATATGCGCATGCGCGTATCTGCAGCATCTTCCGTCAGGCAGAGGAGCAAGGGATCTCCATTCCTGATTACGCTGAGATTGACTTCTCCAAGCTGACAGCAGTGCATGAATATGACCTGCTGCGCAAAATTGGTGAGCTCCCAGCAGAAATTGCTGTTGCGGCTGAAGGTTATGCTCCACATCGCCTCATCCGTTATGTATATGAGCTGGCTGCGATGTTCCACAGTTATTACAAAGCTGAACGTGTAATCACTGAGGATGCCTCTCAAACCGTGGCACGACTTGCACTGCTTGGTGCTGCGCGTACCACCATTGCTAATGTCCTGCGTCTTGTTGGTGTTTCCGCACCAGACCGCATGTAATTCAACATCAAACGACAAAAAATCCGCCTTCCGGTTCCCTGGGAGGCGGATTTTATTTTGTGCCGTTCTTCGCACCGGCACAAGCTGCGCTCACGTCAGAGTGACCCACCCGGTGCCCGGGTAGGGTCTATACGTTCGCGGATACCGCCCGCTTGGCCCTCACTCCTGCTTTCAGCAGGCGTAGGGCATCGGCAGCGCCGCCGCCAAGGGATGCGCGTCGCTGCCCCTTGCGCAGCCGCACCGGGGACGCGGTGCGGCGCAAGAGCAGCTTCAGCTCCCTTGGCGAGAGCCCCGGTCGCACCGAGAGCAGCAGTGCAGCGGCTCCCGTGACATGAGAGGTCGCCATGGAGGTGCCGCTCATCTCTTTGTAGCCCTCCTTCAGCCAACAGGAGGTCACGCCTTCGCCGGGGCCATAGACATCGATATAAGAACCGCGGTTGCTGAAGCCAGCAACACGATGTCTTTTATCGATGGCACCCACGGCAATCGTCTCAGGATAACGTGCGGGATAGTCTCCGCCACGTTTTCCATCATTCCCGGATGAGGCGATGACAGCGATTCCGGCTCGGTACGCTTTAATAACCACATTGTGAAGCGCTTTGCTTCTAGTTTTCATTCCGAAGCTCATATTGATGATATCAATTTTATTCTGTACGCACCAATCAATGCCCAGTACAATGTCCGATACATACGCGGAGCCGCTATGATCAAAAGCCTTGACTGGATATAGCAACGCTCGTGGAGCCACTCCCATCATACCGCGTGTTCCTCCTGCCGCAGCTAGAGTGCCGGCGATATGAGTCCCGTGTCCATTATCATCTAGCGGCAACATTCCGCGGTGTAGTAAGTTGACCCCAGAGGCTAATGAATGCTTCAGATCGGGATGGCGGTAATCAGCACCTGTGTCGATTACGCCGATTTTGACGTGAACTCCGGTTGATTTGGACCATGCCTGAGGAGCATGAATGGCTTTTACTCCCCAAGGGAGTGTGGCGGTACCGCTCTTTTCGTTAGCTATGGAATGGATTTGTATTTGTAGATCCTCTTCGACATTTAGGAGGTCTGCAAATCGGTTCATTAGTTTTCCAGCTCCGGCAGCAGGCACAAAAAAGGCCCGAATCAGCGGAGATACCTGCACTTGCCGCAGCTCAGGCTGCTTCGCTTTCAGCGCCTTCCATTGTGTGAATGCCCCGGCATACTGGCGGGGATCATTGAAGGTAAGAATACGCCGCTCACCATTGTTGGGGGCAACCGATATTTCTTCAAGAAGCATGTTCCAAAATTTGTAATAGTCCATAGGTTTCGCTGTCCCCTCCTCGGTGCCCTGCTGCCATATTGTATGAGTGGAAGAGGGGGTCCGAATGGGAACTTGCCCTTTTTTAACGAAATGGGCTGCCCATCGTGTCAAAAGACGGCGCTTTACATAAAATAGACAGAAGAGATTAACACTCTCTTTGTAACATCACGTAAGGAGCCGATCCTTGGCGTGGATACAGTCATGCGCGGAGGGTTTCCTCCGCCTTTTTTTATTTAAAAGGAATTATAAGTTTCAAACCGGTACATATGTTTTGGGTTTATCCTTCTTCAAGATGGAGACAGGTTTCTGCTATGGATAACAGCCTGAAGGCTCTTTCTGTTAGCTGTTACCGCTTTTGACTTGCAATTTGTTGTCAAATAGGTTTTACTTAGTTTTGTTAATGGATATTATTGAAATAAACCGTAATGTGAACAATGCGTGAGAGGAAGTGTCCTTTAGTGAGTACGCCACTCAATTTAAAGCTAGACCCTGAGAAAGTTAAAGAAATGCCGATGGTGGATTTGGCCTTTCTAGTGCTTAAGGCAGCCAATACACCGTATTATTACCGTGATCTGATGGTCGAGGTAGCCAAGTTGCGCGGCATGACCGATCAACAAAGCCAAGATACTATTGCCCAGTTATATACCGAGATTAACATTGATGGGCGTTTTGCCTGTGTCGGAACCAACCTTTGGGGATTGAAACGCTGGTATCCTCTAGAGCGCTCTGATGATCCGGTTGGTAACACCAAACGCGTGCGTATCATCAACGATGAAGACGATGATTTGGAAGATGACGACTTTGCTGAAGAAGAAGAAAACTACGCTGCTGAAGAAGAGGATTTCGACGCTATCGACGAAGATCGCGACGACCTCTATTCCGACGACGACAGCGAAGAAGAAGTCGACGAAGATGTCGTGATCGATGAAGATGACATAGACGAAGATGACTCAGATGAAGACGATGCAGAAGATGACTCAGATGAAGACGATGCAGAAGCTGACAAGTAAGATAAATAATTTCAAAGAGTCTTGCTGATGGTATAATTCCTCCCTTGACAGTGGGGGAACGTCAGAGTAAACTATTGCATGGGCTTATCATGTAAGTTAATAAACGCGTTTCTTAAAATAAAAAGTGCCCCGGTTCTACGGGTGTCACTTTTTTGTTTTTTTAGATGCAAAGTAGCTGTAGTTTTATGTAATTTGCGGGACGACGCTTTATGTTTTCCCCGGTGAATCAAACTTTTGATTTCCCCTGTTTTGATGATAGTAAAACGGGTTACGATAAACACCATGCGCCGCTTTTATGTCTGGACTTTATTTAGGAGGGTTTTACAGTGACAAAGTATATTTTTGTAACGGGTGGCGTTGTGTCTTCCCTGGGCAAGGGCATTACCGCCGCTTCGCTGGGCAGGCTGCTCAAAAACAGAGGTCTAAAGGTAACGATTCAGAAATTTGATCCGTATCTTAACGTAGACCCTGGAACGATGAGTCCTTATCAGCACGGTGAAGTATTCGTAACCGATGACGGTGCGGAGACTGACCTTGACCTTGGACACTATGAACGGTTTATTGATATTAATCTGTCAAAGAACAACAATGTGACGACAGGTAAGATCTATTCATCCGTAATCAGCAAGGAACGTCGTGGAGAGTATTTGGGCGGAACTGTACAAGTTATCCCACACATTACGAATGAGATCAAAGAACGCGTGTTCCGTGCAGGCCGCGAGACCAACTCTGATGTTGTAATCACAGAGATTGGTGGAACCGTAGGTGATATTGAAAGTCTTCCGTTCCTGGAAGCCATTCGTCAGATCAAGAGTGATATCGGACGGGAAAATGTGATGTATATCCACGTAACCTTGATTCCTTATATCAAGGCTGCTGGAGAAGTGAAGACAAAGCCGACACAACACAGTGTTAAAGAGCTGCGCAGTATCGGTATTCAACCGAATGTCATCGTGTGCCGTACGGAATATGAGCTTTCCGCAGATATGAAAGCGAAGATCGCACTCTTTTGCGATATTGATGCTAATGCTGTTGTGGAATGCCGCGATGCTTCAACGTTGTATGAAGTTCCATTGAATCTTCGTGATGAAGGATTGGACGAGATTGTTGTTAATCATTTGAAGCTTACAACACCTGCGCCAGATATGCGTGAATGGGAAAGTATGCTTGAACGGATTCAGAAGCTTGAAAAAACAGTGGAAATTGCGATTGTTGGTAAGTACGTAGCACTGCATGACGCTTATTTGAGCGTTGTTGAATCACTTTCACACGCAGGCTTTGCTGCTAATGCAGAGGTTAAGATTCGCTGGGTGAATGCAGAGGAAATTACGGATGAGAACGTGGATGAAATGCTGCGTGGTATTGGTGGTATTCTTGTTCCTGGTGGTTTCGGTGATCGGGGAATTGAAGGTAAAATCTCCGCGATTCGTTATGCCCGTGAGAAATTGATACCTTTCTTCGGAATTTGCTTAGGTATGCAAGTTTCCGTAATCGAATATGGCCGTTCTGTTCTAGGTCTACAAGGTGCGAATAGCTCCGAAATTGATCCGAACACAACATATCCACTGATCGATCTGCTTCCTGAGCAGAAGGATATTGAAGATATGGGCGGTACTATGCGCCTTGGCTTGTATCCTTGTAAGATTGCTGAGGGTTCCCTGGCAATGTCTTGCTACGATGATGAACTGGTTTATGAGCGTCACCGTCACCGGTATGAGTTCAACAATACGTACCGTGATGAGATTGAAAAAGCAGGTCTGGTTATTTCCGGAACCTCTCCAGATGGCCGTTTAGTTGAGATCGTAGAGCTTCCGGGACATCCTTGGTTCTTGTCGGTTCAATTCCATCCGGAATTCACTTCACGTCCAAACCGTCCACAACCGTTGTTCCGTGATTTCGTCAAAGCTTCTTTGACTCATTCCGAACAGCAGTAATTTTGTAAATATAATTGGAACCTACGGGTTTTATATCAAACCTGAAGAGCCTCCCATAGGAGGCTCTTTTTTTTAACTATTCGAAAGTATAAGTTGTTCATCTATCCTATATGTCTAATATTTTTCGCTTAAACGCTTACCGTCCTTATAGGGACGCCGAAGGTGTTTATGCCTGTTTGTCCATTTTGAAGAGCTCCGTAAATGACATCACTGTAATTCAGACTCTTTATTTACCCATTTTATCCAATTAGCAGGATTTGAGCAGTGAAGCACGAATAATAGGTTTCGTATGGGTTAGTTTCTGAAGGGGCCGTTAGCTGTGGAGAGCGCGGTATAGTCAATCTGGCTTAATCTCTGGGAGGGTATTATATGGAAAAAAAGAAAGTGTTAATTGTCGATGATCAGAATGGGATTCGGATTCTTCTTATGGAAGTGTTCAATAGCGAAGGATATACGACATTTCAAGCAGCTAACGGAAAATTGGCCTTAGACATTGTTCGCAGTGAGTCTCCTGACTTGGTTTTGCTCGATATGAAAATACCGGGAATGGATGGACTCGAGATTTTGAAGCATCTGAAGGAACTAAATCCATCCATTAAGGTCATAATGATGACCGCTTATGGGGAGCTGGATATGATTAAGGAAGCAACCAAGCTAGGCGCATTGATGCATTTCACAAAGCCATTTGACATCGATGAAATGCGGGTAGCGGTCAATATGCATCTTCATAATAAGTCTGTAGATCAATGCAGTTAAAGTAATATTTTCTGTATCGATTCTATTTGGTTATGGTGATTATAAACAGTTTGAGTGCAAATGCTATACGGGCTGGATAAAAATCGTCCCACCGGGACATTTTTTTGTTTATCCTATTTAGTATTTGACTCAGGATGTGTTATAATAAGCCTGTATGTGATGTCGGTTTAAAAACATAGCCAACCAACATTCTTAGGAGGATGAAACCATGCCATTAGTATCTATGACAGACATGTTGAACAAAGCACTTGAAGGAAAATACGCAGTAGGTCAGTACAACATTAACAACTTGGAGTGGACACAAGCTATTCTTGGTGCCGCTGAACAAGAGAAATCACCAGTAATCCTTGGTGTATCCGAAGGCGCAGCACGTCACATGGGCGGCTTCACTACTGTTGTTAAAATGGTAGAAGGTCTAATTATCGATATGAATATCACAGTTCCTGTAGCGATCCACCTTGACCATGGATCTAGCTTTGATAAATGTAAAGCAGCAATTGATGCTGGATTTACATCCGTAATGATCGACGGTTCCCACCACCCAATCGATGAGAACATTGATATGACTAAAAAAGTCGTTGAATATGCTCACGCTAAAGGTGTTTCTGTAGAAGCAGAAGTAGGTACTGTTGGTGGACAAGAAGACGACGTTATCGGCGGCATCATGTATGCTAAGCTTGATGAGTGCGTACGTATTGTTAAAGAAACAGGTATCGACACTTTGGCTCCTGCACTAGGTTCCGTTCATGGACCTTACCATGGCGAGCCTAACCTCGGATTTAAAGAAATGGAAGAAATCCGCGACGCTACTAACATCCCAATGGTTCTTCATGGTGGTACAGGTATTCCTGAACATGACATCAAGAAAGCTATCTCCTTGGGTACTTCCAAAATCAACGTAAACACTGAGAACCAAATCGTGTTCGCAAAAGTTGTTCGCGAAGTTCTAGCTGCTAAACCTGATGCTTACGATCCACGTACATTCATCGCACCAGGTCGCGATGCGATCAAAGAAACCGTTATCGGTAAAATCCGCGAATTTGGATCCAACAACAAAGCCTAATCATTGTTAGCTTCCGCCACAGGTGGACAAGCAATTTGTAAAGGGCAGGGTGTAGCTCTGCCCAGTTGAATAGTTTGATGAGGAAAGCACACCGCTTAGCCGGTGTCTTTCCATTTTCATCACTAAAAGTCCACAGCACGTATTGCCCACACAGCTGCAATACACGTAGGGGGAAATTGATAAATCTATGGAAAAATTAATGATTGGCGGTGGACGTCCGCTAGAGGGCGTTGTAACCATCAGTGGAGCAAAGAATAGTGCTATTGCACTTATTCCTGCGGCGATTTTGGCCGAATCTGAAGTTGTTCTTGATAATTTACCGTCCCTTAGTGATGTAGCCGTTTACTCCGAAATCTTGCAAGAGCTTGGCGCAAGTGTATCTTGGTCAGGCAACCAGATGAAAATTGATCCTTCGCGTATTGTATCTATACCTATGCCTAATGGTCCGGTTAAGAAACTTCGAGCTTCGTATTATATGATGGGAGCTCTACTTGGAAGATTCAAAGAAGCGACAATAGGTCTACCCGGTGGTTGTAACTTCGAACCTCGTCCAATCGATCAGCATATCAAAGGATTCGAGGCACTGGGAGCAACAGTTACCAACGAACATGGTTCTATCCACTTATATGCTAAAGAGCTACGCGGTGCGAAGATTTATTTAGACGTATCAAGCGTAGGTGCCACTATTAACATCATGCTGGCGGCTTCACGTGCCAAAGGCTCCACAATTATTGAAAATGCGGCTAAAGAGCCTGAGATTATAGATGTAGCAACCCTATTGAACTCTATGGGCGCTGTTATTAAAGGCGCCGGTACAGAAACCATCAGAATCGAAGGGGTATCGGAGATGCACGGTTGCCGTCACTCCATTATTCCCGATCGGATTCAAGCAGGAACTTATATGATTGCCGCTGCGGCTACGCGTGGTAATGTGTTGATAGATAACGTTATTCCTAAGCACTTAGAAGCTTTAACGGCCAAGCTTTTAGAGATGGGCGTTGATATTGAAGAGCTTGACGAAAGTATTCGCGTTATAGGTAGAGCTAAATATGAGCACGCAGATGTCAAAGCGTTGACCTATCCTGGCTTTCCTACAGATTTACAATCTCCTATGACAAGTATGTTGACACAGGCGGAAGGCGTTAGTGTGCTTAGCGATTTCGTCTACAGCAACCGTTTTAAACATGTGCCAGAATTGGTACGGATGGGCGCGAAAATACGCGTTGAAGGCCGTTCTGCAATTATTGAGGGTGGTAAGCTTAACGCTGCAAAGGTGAAAGCGACTGATTTACGGGCAGGCGCTGCTCTTGTCATTGCTGGATTGACAGTAGGGGATGGGATCACCGAGGTGACCGGCGTAGAATATATTGACCGTGGTTATGATAATTTAGTGAGCAACCTTCGACAACTTGGTGCTCATGTTTGGCGTGAGAACGAATAAAATTAGGATATCCCGTTTGGAAGGAGGTTTATTTGCTTATTTACCGCATATATCCTTCCAAATTGGGTATTAATATCCTAATGGGCATTTTAATAGACTCATCATTTTGCCTAGTAGATAGACTAGGGCGAACTCATTTAAAAATTGAATAGGTGGTTATTACATGGATCTTCAAATTTCCGATTTGGAAGAAATGAAGCTGACCGAGTTGTATAAGCTGGCCAAGAAATACCAGATCCCTTATTACGGACAGCTGAAGAAACGGGAACTGATCTTTGCGATCCTTCGGGCACAGGCAGAGCAAAGCGGTCTTATGTTTATGGAAGGCGTACTGGAAATTCTACCTGAGGGCTATGGATTTCTAAGGCCGATTAACTATTTGCCTAGCGCTGAAGATATTTATATCTCAGCCTCACAAATTCGGAAGTTTGATCTCAGAAGCGGAGATCTTGTATCTGGGAAATGCCGGACGCCGAAAGAAAATGAACGATATTTTGGCCTGCTTCAAGTCAATGCCGTTAATGGCGAGAACCCTGCTAGCGCAGCGGAGCGACTACATTTTCCAGCATTAACACCACTTTATCCGCAAGACAAGCTACCGCTTGAAACATCCCCTACTCATTTGTCTACCCGAATAATGGATTTGCTCGCTCCTGTAGGTTTGGGGCAGCGGGGTTTGATTGTAGCACCTCCTAAAGCAGGAAAAACGCTCCTCTTGAAAGAAATTGCCAATAGTATTTCCACTAATAATCCTGAGATTGAACTCTTTGTATTGCTAATAGATGAGCGTCCCGAAGAAGTAACTGATATGCAGCGTTCAGTAAAAGGCGAAGTGGTTGCATCGACGTTTGATGAGCTTCCAGAGAATCATATTAAAGTGGCCGAACTTGTGTTGCAAAGAGCTCTTCGTTTAGTTGAGCACAAGAAGGATGTAGTTATTCTTTTAGACAGCATTACCCGCCTTGCACGTGCGTATAATCTTGTGGTTCCACCATCTGGACGCACGCTTAGTGGGGGGATTGACCCAGCAGCCTTTCATCGGCCGAAACGGTTTTTTGGCTCTGCACGGAATGTAGAAGAGGGCGGTTCACTGACTATTTTAGCAACTGCTTTAATTGATACCGGATCACGTATGGATGATATTATTTATGAAGAGTTTAAGGGTACTGGTAATATGGAGCTTCATTTGGACCGCAAATTGGCGGAACGCCGTATATTCCCTGCTATTGATATTCGTCGTTCAGGTACACGTCGTGAAGAAGTGCTCTTGAGCAAAGAAGAGCTTGATACGATCTGGGCGATTCGCAAAAATATGAATGAATCCTACGATTTTGTGGAGGGATTCATCAAAAAGCTGCGTGATACAAAGACTAATGCTGAATTCTTAGCATCATTTGACGTTGCGGGAGCTAAACAATCGCCAAATGGAACTGCAAGTAGCGGAGGAACTTCCAACAGTGGTACGGCTGCTCGTCGCACAACACGGGCAAAGACTTCTTCAGTACCTACAACTTGAGAATTGATAATAAGAGGAGACTAACATGTATTTGGTATATGCCGACGGGCAAGGAAACGTATATGATCATCCAGAACTGTACGGGTTAGCCCGTAGTGGGGATATGATCGTTGAAATGTTGGAGGAAGAGTTGATTCCGCTGCCTGAAGGCGCCACTCTTGTGGGCTTGCCTAGTACGCGGGCTGTGGGTATGGATCCTGAGACAGGTGAAATGATGGCGTTGCCGGATGGCTCACAGGCTGTAGGCGCGCTGCTGCCTCAGGGCTATACTCGCTTGTGTCTTCCTGGGTATGTAAAGACAGATAAGTCTTACAAGCTTCCTCTGTTTGGGTATTCGGCTGTAGTGTGGAAGGATGGCGGGTTCTATGTTGCGGCGGATCCAACCGATAATCCGGAGAAGTGGAACCCACTGAACTGTGATAAACAGGATCTTGAGGTAAGCGTTGGCGAGTTGACTGCCAAATATCCTGATAACCGTCTCTATGAGCATCTTTCTAACTGTGCGCTTGGTTATGAATGCCTGACTTCCTCCAACACCTTCTTAGGGCGTTGGGAGGGCGGTGTACCTGTCTCTTATTCATGTAATGCTGGATGTTTTGGCTGTATTTCTGAGCAACCTGATGATAGTGGTTTTGTGTCTCCGCAGACTCGTATGAATTTCCGACCAACGGTCAATGAAATTTCACAAGTTATGTTGGAGCACTTGAAGACGCCTGAATCGATTATCAGTTTTGGACAAGGCTGTGAAGGTGAGCCTTCTACGCAGGCAAAACTTATTATAGAAGCAATCCGTGAAGTGCGCTCGATTACTGACATGGGCTACATTAATATCAACACCAATGCTGGTTTAAGCGATCATATTCGTGGAATCGTCGATGCTGGGCTGGATTTGATGCGTGTCAGCACGATCAGTGCCTTAGATGATCATTACAATGCGTATTACAAACCACGTGGCTACACATTGGCTAATGTAGAGAAGTCTTTGAAGTATGCTGCCTCGCAAGGTGTTTACACATCGATCAACTATCTGATTTTCCCTGGAGTAACTGATCGCGAAGAAGAGATTGAGGCAATGGTGGAGTTTGTAAGACGTACGGATCTGAAGCTTATTCAGATGCGTAATCTGAACATTGATCCAGAGAGTTATCTGGAGTTAATTCCTCCTGCTAAGGGTGAAATTCTCGGCATGAAGACGATGCTGGAAATTTTCCGGGACGAATTGCCGGATGTTGTTATTGGTTCTTACACACATGTACCACCAGCAAATATGGCTCGGGTAAAGCAACGGCAACTCAACATTTAATAGAGTAAATGTACCAATGAATTACCAATGAAACATATTGATCAATTGAATTTTTCGTGCTAAAATACCACAGTGTAATCATATAACTCTGGGTCCGCATGAGGCTTAGGGCATGAGAGGTGAAATTCAAAATGCAAGCAGCAATTCAACCAAAGTATAACTTAACTAAGGTAACCTGCGCATGTGGCAACTCTTTCGAAGCTGGCTCTGTTAAACAAGAGCTTCGTGTTGAAATTTGCTCCAGCTGCCATCCTTTCTTCACTGGCAAGCAGAAGTTCCTGGATGCCGGCGGTCGCGTTGATAAATTCAAGAAGAAATACGGTATCTAATTGGAACAGCCGCTTAGCGGCTTAATGGTTAGATCGAGCTCCCAGCTTTCTCGCTGGGGGCTCATTTTATGTCTTGGAGTTGATTTTTGTCCGAGCGTGAGCTATACTTATCTTCGCCGTGCTAGACGGGGAGGTAGCGGTGCCCTGTAACTCGCAATCCGCTGTAGCGAGGTTGAATTCCTGTTAGAGGTGCTATCGATGTGAGGCCTTGGTTCCTACGGGCTGTGTTGACGGTTGGGTCCTCCGCAATGAGTGCTTATGAACCTGGTCAGGTCCGGAAGGAAGCAGCCATAAGTAAGTTTACTCTTGTGCCGGAGGGTGGCCTAGCCCGAGCAGTCATGTAGGGTTGCCGCTTGGATCGTAGTCATCAATAACAGGTGCACGGTTTATAATTCTGTTTATAACAGCATCTTTGCCACAAGCAAAGATGCTTTTTGTTTTTGGTCAATGGCCGATGAATATAGTATAATAAATTTGCGACAAATGCCGGGAAAGAGGCAGCCTAAGAGAGGGTAATGCATAGTGGAACATATCGCGCTGTACCGTGCTTGGCGGCCGCAGTCGTTTCAAGACATGGTTGGACAACAGCACATTATCCAAACGCTGCAGAACGCAATTCGTGAACAGCGGGTTTCGCATGCCTATCTGTTCAGTGGTCCGCGGGGAACTGGTAAGACAAGTGCTGCTAAAGTCTTAGCGAAAGCGGTCAATTGTGAACGTGGGCCAGGTCCGGAGCCTTGCAACGAGTGTCCTTCCTGCTTGCGAATCACTGCGGGTAATGTGATGGATGTGCAGGAAATAGACGCGGCATCCAACCGGGGCGTAGAAGAGATTCGCGACCTCCGGGACAAGGTGAAATATGCACCTACCGAGGTGCGCCGTAAAGTGTATATTATTGATGAAGTGCATATGCTGACAACAGAAGCATTTAATGCGCTATTAAAGACATTGGAAGAACCGCCGTCACATGCAATGTTCATCCTTGCGACTACGGAACCTCATAAATTGCCAGCGACGATCATTTCTCGTTGTCAGCGTTTTGACTTCCGCAGAGTAGCTTTGGAAGAGCAGACAGCACATCTGAGTGCTATCTGTGAGAAGGAAGGGATTACAGCTGATGTTAACGCATTGCAGTATATTGCCCGCCTTTCTGATGGGGGTATGCGCGATGCAGTGAGTTTGCTGGATCAGATTTCATCTTTTACAGATGGCAAAGTTACGTACGAGCAAGTCCTGGGGATGACCGGAGGGATACCCTCTGAGCAATTTGCACGTCTTGCCACTGCCATATTGGAAGGTGATATGGGTCTTCTGCTGGAGCTTGTTGAACAGCTTATGCATGAAGGTAAGAGTGCTGATAAATGTCTAGAGAATCTTATGTATTATTTCCGTGATTTATTAATGATTAAGATGGTACCTGGGGCCGATCAACTGACGGAGCGAGTGCTTAATCCCGCCGAGTTTAAAGATATGGCCACCGCATTTTCCCGGGATCGTCTGTTTCAGATCGTAGATACACTTAATAAGTACCTGGGTGAAATGAAATATGCTACTCATCCGCAGACTTTGTTTGAAGTCGCGCTGATGAAGCTTTGTAGCTTGCAGCAAGAGGAAAGTGAGACCGCATCAGCTGCTCCGTTAGGTGCATTGCAGGCTGGGTCAGGGGCGAATGCTCCTGCAGTCCACTCTGGTGAACTGGATCTGCTCAAGAGACAGATTACTGCGCTGGAGAAAAAGCTGGAGCAGGCATTGCAGGCCGGTGGTATTTCCGGAGGTGGGCGAGATGGTGCCTCTTCTGCGAAATCGAATCCGACTCCAAGTTCTGCGCCTAGAATCTCTGCAACCTCCAAAATGCCTCCAAATGTTGATAAGTTTATTGCTGGTAAGGATAGTCCTGATTTTGCAGCTATCTATAAACAGTGGAGTCTTGTCTTGCAAGGGGTAAAAGAGGAGAAGGTAACGGTTCATGCGTGGTTTGTAGACGGAGAACCTGTATCTGTAATGGACGATGCTGTGCTTGTTGCATTTAAGAACACGATTCATCGTGATACAACGGAGAAGCCAGCAAACAGACAGGTCATTGAGAATGTGTTTGCAGCGCGTCTTGGTAAACCTTATAGACTGGTAACTATTATGCAGCGCGATTGGAACGAAGCCGCTCAGAAGTCAGTGGGACAGCCTAGCAAGGAAGAGTTGCGGCTAGAGCATGAACATGATACTGCAGATGCGAAATCTGAACCTTGGATTGATGAGGCTATCCAGCTTTTTGGAGAAGACCTTGTTGTCATAAAAGAGTAATGTAAGCATACTAGCGCAAATTGCGCATTCCAAAGGAGAGATGATGTATGAATAATATGAACCAAATGATGAAGCAAGTTAAGAAAATGCAGGAGCAAATGCTTAAAGCTCAAGAAGAACTAGGGGGCAAGGTGATTGAAGGCTCATCAGGTGGCGGTGTAGTTACAGTTCAAGTTAATGGCCACAAAAAGCTGCTTTCTATCCAAATCAAGCCAGAAGCTGTTGATCCGGAAGATGTTGAAATGCTACAGGATTTGGTAATCACTGCAGTTAATGATGCTTTGACTCAAGCTGAAGATCTTGCGAACAATGATATGGGTAAATTTACTGGTGGAATGAAGATCCCAGGCTTGTTCTAATTCACTCACTCCACTTTCGTCTAAAGGAGAATTATTAATTTGTATTATCCCGAACCGCTAGCCAAGCTGATCGATGCTTTTACGCGCTTGCCCGGGATTGGGCCGAAGACAGCCGCCCGGTTAGCTTTTCATGTGCTTAACATGAAAGAGGATGACGTCATTGATTTTGCTAAAGCGCTAGTAAGTGTCAAGCGTAATCTTCATTATTGCTCCGTCTGCTGTAATATTACGGATACGGACCCGTGTAAGATATGTCAGGACAAAACTAGAGATCCTTCAGTAATCTGTGTGATCCAAGACTCCAAGGATTTGGTGGCAATAGAACGAACCAAAGAGTTTAATGGGTATTATCACGTTCTTCAGGGTGCGATTTCACCTATGGAAGGTATAGGCCCTGATGATATTCGCTTGAAGGAATTATTGACTCGTTTGAGTGATGAAAGAGTGAGTGAGCTTATCATGGCGACCAACCCCAACATTGAGGGTGAGGCAACGGCGATGTATATTTCTCGTCTAGTTCGGCCTTTTGAGATTAAAATCACCAGAATAGCCCATGGCTTGCCTGTTGGTGGCGATCTTGAATATGCCGACGAGGTTACCTTGTCCAAAGCGTTGGAAGGTCGTCGTGAGCTATTCTAGTAGCTCTAAAGTCGTGTTTTTCAAAAGGAGGCCCCCTGGGCCTCCTTTTTTTGTTCTAAGTTTGTCCCTATCCCGATATGAATGAGAATAACGAGATGTAATTTTGCATCGAAATTATTCTGAGGAGGAATGAGTAATGGGATGGTGGACCTCATTGTGGCGGGGAGCAGATGAAGAACAGGGTAGAAAAGATACGGAGGGCTGGGAAACGTTGCTGGAGGTTCGTAAGGCGCAATCTGAGTGGGAGAGAGCGTACCTAATGTTTGATGAAGCGTTGGGTCAAGATCAAATTGATTATGCTATTTATATTTTAGAGGCAGCAGAGCGTAAGTATCAGATACATCTCAAACATGCAAAGAGCATTGGATTAAATAGCAGTCAGATGTAGGCGCTAACCAAATGGAGATATAGGAGGGATCAACATGCTAAGAATGTTAGCTATAGGAGTACTGGTCATATCGGTTGTATTGTTAAGTGTAATTGTATTCCGGAAAAAACTTGGCTTTGGATGGCTTAGTCTGTTCGGAGCTCATTTGGTACTGGCTGCGCTCACGATATATGTAGTGAATTTCTCGGGTTTAATCACACAAGTTCATATTCCCCTGAATCCCGCAACCATAGGCGCAGTAACGGTTCTTGGTCTTCCAGGCGTAGTAATGTTAATAGGATTAAGAATTATTTTGTTTTAATGCTTGACGTGAGTTTGAAAAATATGATACATTAAGTCTCGCCCCTTTGGACAAGATGTTGATTAACAACTTGCTGAAACGGTAAGCGAAAAAAAGAAATTAAAAAAACGCTTGACGAAAACAAAGGTGCTGTGATATATTATAAAGGTCGCTGCTGACAAGCAACGACAACGAAAGATGAGACATTGATCTTTGAAAACTGAACAACGAGTGAGTGGGAAATCACGAAAGTGAAATCCAAAATTAGAGAATTAATTTTCTCGTCAGATGTTTCAAAATGAGCATATCGCTCTTTTCAATACTAATTGGAGAGTTTGATCCTGGCTCAGGACGAACGCTGGCGGCGTGCCTAATACATGCAAGTCGAGCGGAGTTGTTTTGAAAGCTTGCTTTCAAAACAACTTAGCGGCGGACGGGTGAGTAACACGTAGGCAACCTGCCCCTTAGACTGGGATAACTACCGGAAACGGTAGCTAATACCGGATAATTTCTTTTTTCTCCTGAAGAAAGAATGAAAGACGGAGCAATCTGTCACTGAGGGATGGGCCTGCGGCGCATTAGCTAGTTGGTGGGGTAACGGCCCACCAAGGCGACGATGCGTAGCCGACCTGAGAGGGTGAACGGCCACACTGGGACTGAGACACGGCCCAGACTCCTACGGGAGGCAGCAGTAGGGAATCTTCCGCAATGGACGAAAGTCTGACGGAGCAACGCCGCGTGAGTGATGAAGGTTTTCGGATCGTAAAGCTCTGTTGCCAGGGAAGAACGTCCGGTAGAGTAACTGCTATCGGAGTGACGGTACCTGAGAAGAAAGCCCCGGCTAACTACGTGCCAGCAGCCGCGGTAATACGTAGGGGGCAAGCGTTGTCCGGAATTATTGGGCGTAAAGCGCGCGCAGGCGGTCATTTAAGTCTGGTGTTTAAACCTTGGGCTCAACCTGAGGTCGCACTGGAAACTGGGTGACTTGAGTACAGAAGAGGAAAGTGGAATTCCACGTGTAGCGGTGAAATGCGTAGATATGTGGAGGAACACCAGTGGCGAAGGCGACTTTCTGGGCTGTAACTGACGCTGAGGCGCGAAAGCGTGGGGAGCAAACAGGATTAGATACCCTGGTAGTCCACGCCGTAAACGATGAGTGCTAGGTGTTAGGGGTTTCGATACCCTTGGTGCCGAAGTTAACACAGTAAGCACTCCGCCTGGGGAGTACGGTCGCAAGACTGAAACTCAAAGGAATTGACGGGGACCCGCACAAGCAGTGGAGTATGTGGTTTAATTCGAAGCAACGCGAAGAACCTTACCAGGTCTTGACATCCCTCTGAATCCACTAGAGATAGTGGCGGCCTTCGGGACAGAGGAGACAGGTGGTGCATGGTTGTCGTCAGCTCGTGTCGTGAGATGTTGGGTTAAGTCCCGCAACGAGCGCAACCCTTAACTTTAGTTGCCAGCAGGTAAGGCTGGGCACTCTAGAGTGACTGCCGGTGACAAACCGGAGGAAGGTGGGGATGACGTCAAATCATCATGCCCCTTATGACCTGGGCTACACACGTACTACAATGGCCGGTACAACGGGAAGCGAAACCGCGAGGTGAAGCCAATCCCATCAAAGCCGGTCTCAGTTCGGATTGCAGGCTGCAACTCGCCTGCATGAAGTCGGAATTGCTAGTAATCGCGGATCAGCATGCCGCGGTGAATACGTTCCCGGGTCTTGTACACACCGCCCGTCACACCACGAGAGTTTACAACACCCGAAGTCGGTGGGGTAACCCGCAAGGGAGCCAGCCGCCGAAGGTGGGGTAGATGATTGGGGTGAAGTCGTAACAAGGTAGCCGTATCGGAAGGTGCGGCTGGATCACCTCCTTTCTATGGAGAATCGTCTTCTGCAATGAAGACATTCAAATCGGAAGTTAAACTTCCACAATAGAACCTTAGGGTTCGAACACTCACTCGTGTTCAGTTTTGAAAGAGCAAGTCTCTTTCGTATGCGTTTGGTGGCGATAGCGGAGGGGTTCCACACGTACCCATCCCGAACACGACCGTTAAGCCCTCCAGCGCCGATGGTACTTGGACCGAAGGGTCCTGGGAGAGTAGGACGCCGCCAAGCGGACAACCATTCTTTGGTTGATTCACAATGTTATATATGTTATATGGGCTTTTAGCTCAGTTGGTTAGAGCGCACCTCTGATAAGGGTGAGGTCGGTGGTTCGAGTCCACCAAGGCCCACCATATAACTTTATATCTTTTATGGGGCCATAGCTCAGCTGGGAGAGCGCCTGCCTTGCAAGCAGGAGGTCAGCGGTTCGATCCCGCTTGGCTCCACCATAATTTTTAATTCAATACCTTCTTTAAACATTGATCCTTGAAAACTGGATACCGAAACGAATTTGCGTTTTAGAACATCTTTTAGCAACTTGTGCAAACAAGTAAATGTTATTAGTGAGATTTTTCTTAGGAAAAATCAAGGTTAAGCTAATAAGAGCACACGGAGGATGCCTAGGCGCCAGGAGCCGACGAAGGACGTGGCGAACAACGAAACTGCCTCGGGGAGCTGTAAGCAAGCTTTGATCCGGGGGTGTCCGAATGGGGAAACCCAGCTGTGGTAATTCGCAGTTACTCATCTCTGAACACATAGGAGATGTAGAGGCAGACCAGGGGAACTGAAACATCTAAGTACCCTGAGGAAGAGAAAACAATAGTGATTCCGTCAGTAGCGGCGAGCGAACGCGGAACAGCCTAAACCTAAGAGCTTGCTCTTAGGGGTTGTGGGACGTCTCACATGGAGTTACAAAGGAATATGGTAGGTGAAGAGGTCTGGAAAGGCCCGCGATAGAGGTAAAAGCCCTGTAACCTAAACTGTGTTCTCTCCGAGACGGATCCCGAGTAGTGCGGGGCACGTGAAACCCCGTATGAATCCAGCAGGACCATCTGCTAAGGCTAAATACTACCTGGCGACCGATAGTGAAACAGTACCGTGAGGGAAAGGTGAAAAGCACCCCGGAAGGGGAGTGAAATAGAACCTGAAACCGTGTGCTTACAAAAAGTCAGAGCCCTATTAATGGGTGATGGCGTGCCTTTTGTAGAATGAACCGGCGAGTTACGTTTAACATGCAAGGTTAAGTCGAGAAGACGGAGCCGCAGCGAAAGCGAGTCTGAATAGGGCGATTTAGTATGTGGACGTAGACCCGAAACCGTGTGATCTACCCCTGTCCAGGGTGAAGGTGCGGTAACACGCACTGGAGGCCCGAACCCACGCATGTTGAAAAATGCGGGGATGAGGTGGGGGTAGCGGAGAAATTCCAATCGAACTCGGAGATAGCTGGTTCTCCCCGAAATAGCTTTAGGGCTAGCCTCGGTATAAGAGTAGTGGAGGTAGAGCACTGATTGGGTGCGGGGTCCGCAAGGATTACCAAGCTCAGTCAAACTCCGAATGCCATATACTTATTGCCGGGAGTCAGACAGTGAGTGCTAAGATCCATTGTCAAAAGGGAAACAGCCCAGACCATCAGCTAAGGTCCCCAAGTGTGTGTTAAGTGGGAAAGGATGTGGAGTTGCACAGACAACCAGGATGTTGGCTTAGAAGCAGCCACCATTGAAAGAGTGCGTAATAGCTCACTGGTCGAGTGACTCTGCGCCGAAAATGTAACGGGGCTAAACACACCACCGAAGCTATGGCTAGATACGTATGTATCTGGGGTAGGGGAGCGTTGTATGTGGGTTGAAGGTGTACCGTAAGGAGCGCTGGACAGCATACAAGTGAGAATGCCGGTATGAGTAACGAAAAGATCAGTGAGAATCTGATCCGCCGAAAGCCCAAGGTTTCCTGAGGAAGGCTCGTCCGCTCAGGGTAAGTCGGGACCTAAGGCGAGGCCGAAAGGCGTAGTCGAAGGACAACAGTTTGAAATTACTGTACCACCGTAATCCGCTATGAGCGATGGGGTGACGCAGGAGGGTAGTGACGCGGACTGATGGATATGTCCGTCTAAGCAGTGAGGCTGATGTGTAGGCAAATCCGCACATCGTTAAGGCTGGGCTGTGATGGGGAGCGAAAATTGTAGTAGCGAAGGTCATGATCTCACACTGCCAAGAAAAGCCTCTAGCCAGGAGAAGGTGCCCGTACCGCAAACCGACACAGGTAGGCGAGAAGAGAATTCTAAGGCGCGCGGAAGAACTCTCGTTAAGGAACTCGGCAAAATGACCCCGTAACTTCGGGAGAAGGGGTGCCCCGGTAGTGTGAATAGCACGAGGGGGCCGCAGTGAAAAGGCCCAAGCGACTGTTTAGCAAAAACACAGGTCTGTGCGAAGCCGCAAGGCGAAGTATACGGGCTGACGCCTGCCCGGTGCTGGAAGGTTAAGGGGAGTGGTTAGGGGTAACCCGAAGCTATGAACCGAAGCCCCAGTAAACGGCGGCCGTAACTATAACGGTCCTAAGGTAGCGAAATTCCTTGTCAGGTAAATTCTGACCCGCACGAATGGCGTAACGACTTGGGCGCTGTCTCAACGAGAGATCCGGTGAAATTTTAATACCTGTGAAGATGCAGGTTACCCGCGACAAGACGGAAAGACCCCATGGAGCTTTACTGCAGCTTGATATTGAATTTGGGTACGATCTGTACAGGATAGGTGGGAGCCGTAGAAATCGGAGCGCAAGCTTCGGTGGAGGCGCCGTTGGGATACCACCCTGATCGTATCTAGGTTCTAACCTAGTACCCTTACCGGGTACGGGGACCGTGTCAGGCGGGCAGTTTGACTGGGGCGGTCGCCTCCTAAAGAGTAACGGAGGCGTTCCAAGGTTCCCTCAGAATGGTTGGAAATCATTCGAAGAGTGCAAAGGCATAAGGGAGCTTGACTGCGAGACCTACAAGTCGAGCAGGGACGAAAGTCGGACTTAGTGATCCGGTGGTACCGCATGGAAGGGCCATCGCTCAACGGATAAAAGCTACCCTGGGGATAACAGGCTTATCTCCCCCAAGAGTCCACATCGACGGGGAGGTTTGGCACCTCGATGTCGGCTCATCGCATCCTGGGGCTGAAGTAGGTCCCAAGGGTTGGGCTGTTCGCCCATTAAAGCGGTACGCGAGCTGGGTTCAGAACGTCGTGAGACAGTTCGGTCCCTATCTGTCGTGGGCGCAGGAAATTTGAGAGGAGCTGTCCTTAGTACGAGAGGACCGGGATGGACGTACCGCTGGTGCACCAGTTGTTTCGCCAGAAGCATGGCTGGGTAGCTACGTACGGACGGGATAAGCGCTGAAAGCATCTAAGCGTGAAGCCCCCCTCAAGATGAGATTTCCCAATTAGTAAGACCCCTTGAAGACGACGAGGTAGATAGGTTGGAGGTGGAAGTGCAGTAATGCATGGAGCTGACCAATACTAATCGGTCGAGGGCTTATCCTATACTTAAAATGCAAATTCAATTCGGATTCAGTTTTCAGGGAGTCAAATTCCTGTTTGGATTGCTGTGGTACTGATATCGTTTGGAGAGATACCCAAGTGGCTATAAGGGGACCCTCTGCTAAGGGGTTAGACTGCGTAAGCGGTGCGTGGGTTCGAATCCCACTCTCTCCGCCATTTTCAATCCATAGCATTTCTAATTATTGTGGCGGTGTAGCTCAGCTGGCTAGAGCGTACGGTTCATACCCGTGAGGTCGGGGGTTCGATCCCCTTCGCCGCTACCATAATACCTGGAGGCTTAGCTCAGCTGGGAGAGCATCTGCCTTACAAGCAGAGGGTCGGGGGTTCGATCCCCTCAGCCTCCACCATTATTACTTTTTTAGAATTACTTTTTACACCGTGCCGGTGTAGCTCAACTGGTAGAGCAACTGACTTGTAATCAGTAGGTTGGGGGTTCAAGTCCTCTCGCCGGCACCATTATTATCAATGCGGAACCGTGGTGTAGTTGGCCTAACATGCCTGCCTGTCACGCAGGAGATCGCGAGTTCGAATCTCGTCGGTTCCGCCATTTTTTTCCACAAGACTAGGGTGGGAAGTTTAATGCTACCACTTTATTTTTATGTCAATTTAATATGGCTCGATAGCTCAGTCGGTAGAGCAGAGGACTGAAAATCCTCGTGTCGGCGGTTCGAATCCGTCTCGAGCCACTTTTCCCTGGGGGATTAGCGAAGTGGCCAAACGCATCAGACTGTAAATCTGCTCACGTACGTGTTCGGTGGTTCGAATCCATCATCCCCCACCATTTATGAGCCATTAGCTCAGTTGGTAGAGCACCTGACTTTTAATCAGGGTGTCGAAGGTTCGAGTCCTTCATGGCTCATCCCAAACAGAAAGTCATCACCTTATGGTGGTGGCTTTTTTTGTGTTTTATGGTTGTATTATAGTAGCGCGCTACTGTAGCGATTAACATAATATAAGAGAATATGCTAAAATAGGCGAAAAGAGCAAAAGTGGTGGAGCATGGTGACTATGGATAGTGAGACATTGCGGAAAAAATTAGAGCAGCTCACCGGAAAGAGAACCGGAATCAAGCAGTTAGGGAGGCAGCATTCAGCTTCTCTTTTTAGCATGGGATTAGAAGGACAGGATCAGCTGGTAATCCATGAGGGTCATCTCTGGGCACCTTTGTATGAGAGTGACGGACGTATAACCGCTGTCTGGGTAGAAATGGAGGGGCTCACCTCTCTGGAAGTACAACTGGTCAACTATGCAGTTCGAAATTTTGCTATTGCACTTAAAGCTACAGGGCTTAGAGAAGAAGGTGAAGTGGAGGCGCGGCAGCTTGGCGCTTGGTTGAACACGGAGCTAGAGCAAGAGAAGAATGACACTGAAATTCCCGATGAGATCACCCTAAAGGGACGTCTGTTCGGAGATATGATTCCATTCCTCCTAAGTAGTGAGATTGCTCATAGTCCACAGATCTCTTATCGTTCACTGATGAAATTATTGCGTAGCTATTTTGAGAACGAAATTCTGCTTATTCCCCTTCAAGAGAAGGAATGGTTAATTTTAGCTCGTAAAGAATTACTTACGGGCGGGGATGATAAGGATGATGAAGAAGAGAGTGTAGATGATCTTCTAGCACAGACTAGTATGGGGTTACATGAGCTGATAGCTAGTGAATGGGTAGGGGTATTCCATTTGGCAGTAGCTCCGGCTATAGTCCCTGTTAAGGGATTGACTGGATCTGTAGCTTTGCTCAGGGAGACGATTGTACTCGGTCGTATTTTTCAAGTAGGAGAGTATATTCATTTACCTTGGGAACTGCATTTGGAACGTCTGGTTAACAGCATTCCTGATGTACGCCGCAAACAGTTGCTTGGACAAATTGGTGACTACTCCTCTGTACTATCAGATAAAGAAATGCTGCTGACTTTGGAGACCTTTTTTGAGATGGACTGTAATGTAAGTGAAACCGCCAAGAAGTTGTATATCCATCGAAATACGCTGCTTTACCGTCTGGATAAGATAAAACAAGAGACCGGAGCAGATGTACGAAGCTTTGGGGACGCTGCTATTGTTAAGCTTACTATGCTTTTGTATAAAGTGACGAAAAGGAAATAGGTTTTTTGTGAACCTTACAAATAGCCATAGTGTCCCGACTGGGGTAATATAAATGTACAAGGAAACAGAATTTTTATATTAACTAATTAATAATTAACTCGAGGGGGAAATACAATGGCAGGCGTACGTTTAGAGCATATTTTCAAAAAATACCCGGGTTCAGATAAAGCAACAGTAATCGATATCAATCTTGATATTAAAGATAAGGAATTTCTAGTATTGGTTGGACCTTCCGGTTGTGGTAAATCCACAACTTTGCGTATGATCGCTGGTTTGGAAGAAATCTCCGAAGGTAAAATGTACATTGGCGATCGTGTAGTTAATGACGTTGCACCTAAAGACCGCGATATCGCGATGGTATTCCAATCCTACGCCCTGTATCCGCATATGAGCGTATACCAAAACATGGCTTTCGGTTTGAAACTTCGTAAAGTGAAGAAGGATGAAATCGACAAGAAAGTTCGCGAAGCTGCTAAAATTCTTGATATCGAGCATTTGCTAGATCGTAAACCAAAAGCGCTTTCCGGTGGTCAACGCCAACGTGTCGCTTTGGGACGCGCTATCGTACGTGATCCACAAGTCTTCTTGATGGATGAGCCTCTTTCCAACTTGGATGCTAAACTTCGTGGTCAAATGCGTGCTGAAATCACTAAACTGGTTAAGCGCCTTGAAACTACTTGTATCTACGTAACGCATGACCAAACAGAAGCTATGACAATGGGTGATCGCATCGTAGTTATGTATGATGGTATCATTCAACAAGCAGCTTCCCCTGAAGAGTTGTACAATGAACCTACAAACTTGTTCGTAGCTGGATTTATCGGATCCCCTACAATGAACTTTATCAATGGTACTTTGTCCGAAGTGAGCGGTTCTATCCGTTTCCGTGCTGAGAACCTTGACGTTGAAGTACCAGGCGGAAAAGCTCAAATCATCCGCAACAAAGGTTACATCGGTAAAGAAGTAATCATGGGCGTTCGTCCAGAAGATATCCATGAAGAGCCAGTATTCTTGGAAGCTTCCCCGAACACAATCTTCACTTCATTGGTTGATGTTACTGAAAACCTTGGTCACGAAATGCTCCTTTACTTGAGCGGCCTTGGTAAATCTACTGTAATCGCTCGTGTAGATGGACGTTCCACTACTCGCGAAGGCAGCAAGCCTAAATTGGCTATTGATATGAACAAAATTCACTTCTTTGATAAAGAATCCGAAGCTAACATTTTGTTGGGATAAGATTGTAAAGATCTTTTCTCTCTTGATAAAGCCACCCGAAAGGGTGGCTTTATTGTTTAGATGGCCCCTGTTTGGTTAGGCGCTAAGATTGCATTCATAAGCGTTATCAATTAAGATAGCAGGAGAATTACCTCCGGAATGTAAAGAGATCGCTGCCAACCGGACGCAGTAAGCGGACAAATACCGCAGGTGACGAAAGGACGAAATTACATGGCTAAGAAAGTAAAAGTATCTGAATTGGTACAGCATTTTCAATTAGAGGTTATTTCCGGCCAGGAAGGTCTAAAGAGACCCATCACGGTCGATGACCTGAATCGCCCTGGACTAGAGATTGCTGGTTATTTTGAATATTATCCAGAAGAACGTGTTCAATTGCTAGGCAAAACAGAACTCGCTTTTTTCTCCATGCTGCCCGAAGCTGAGCGGAAAAGTCGACTTCGTGGAATTTGTAATGATAACACACCTTGTATTGTAATTACACGTGGTTTGGAAGTGCCTCAGGAGTTAATTGACATAAGTAATGAAAAGGCCCTTCCTGTGCTTCGCAGCTCGATGGCTACGACTATTTTTTCCAGCCGTTTGACGAGCTTTCTAGAAGGAAAATTAGCTCCTACGGCGACTATTCATGGCGTACTTTGTGATGTATATGGTGTAGGTATGCTAATTACGGGTAGTAGTGGGATTGGTAAAAGTGAAACAGCCCTTGAGCTTGTAAAACGCGGTCATCGATTGATTGCTGATGATGCCGTAGAAATCCGTCAGACTTCAGATAACCAGCTGCATGGTACAGCCCCTGAGTTAATCCGTCATTTACTGGAGATCCGTGGAGTAGGTATCATTAATGTAATGACACTTTTTGGTGCGGGTGCCATTCGTAATCATAAACGGATTACACTTGTTGTTAGATTGGAAGCATGGCAGCAAGACAAGCAGTATGATCGACTTGGACTTGATGAGGAAACGACACGGATTATTGACACAGATGTTCCGCTTGTAACGATTCCCGTACGCCCAGGACGTAACCTTGCAGTTATTATAGAGGTTGCAGCGATGAACTATCGCCTGAAACAAATGGGCTTTAATGCAGCCCTGCAGTTCACGAATAAGCTAACTGCGACCATATCTGAAGATATGGATGATCTCGATTAGGAGTGTGAGAGAATGTTCCCATTGGCACTAAATCCTATTTTCTTCTCAATTGGATCACTGCAAGTACACTGGTACGGATTAATACTAGGTTTCGGTGCACTCGCGGGGTTATTTCTTGCGATCCGCGAGGGCAAACGGTTTGGTATACCACAAGAATTCTTTATGGATATGCTGCTGCTAGGTGTGCCTTCGGCCATTATTGGGGCACGGATTTACTTTGTAGCGTTTAAATGGGAGGATTATAAGGATAATTTAATAGATGTCTTTAAGATCTGGAATGGTGGCATCGCCATTTACGGTGCGTTAATTGGAGCCATTATTTGCGGGATTATTTATTTCCGCTATAAAGGCTACCCCTTCTGGCGTATCGTTGATATTTGTGCACCTGGACTACTTGCGGGTCAAATGATTGGACGCTGGGGAAACTTTGTCAACCAAGAGGCATACGGCAGCGTGGTTGAAGAGTCTTTTTTACGGGATAAACTGCATTTACCGGACTTCATTGTGAACCAAATGTACATAGGGGATGCTTTTCATCATCCGACCTTCTTGTATGAATCTCTTTGGAGCTTACTGGGTATCGCGCTACTAATGCTACTTCGTCGTCAGAAGTTTGTGCGAGCCGGTGAGATCTTCATGTCTTACTTTATATGGTATTCCATCGGTCGTTTCTTCATTGAAGCCATACGTACGGACAGCTTGGCCTTTAATGGAAGTGCAGGCTTGGCATCCTTTATGAACGGATTGTGGAAACCGATGGAATGGTTAGGTTTTGAGCAAGGATACTTGGACCCAAGCTATGGAAATATCCGTATTTCTCAGCTGCTTGCTCTACTGATCATCGTCGCAGCTGTACTGCTTATCATTATTCGTAGGGTCACCGGAGAGCCTAAAGCACATTATTCTGATCCTATCGTATGTACTAAACCGATCAAAGCAGATACCATAGTGCCTGAAAGCGCAGTAAATACACCGCAGAAAGCTCGTCACGGGGCTCAACCTGAGCAAGGACAGCCTGCGGATGGAGATAAGAAGGAGCAGTAAAGCTTATGATAGAATGCGTTCTTTTTGATCTAGATGGAACGATTGTCGATACGAATGAGCTAATTATTAGTTCGTTCATGTACGCGCTGAAGGACAATGGTCTACCTCCACTCACTAGGGAAGTGATTATTCCGCATATGGGCACAACCCTTCAGCAACAGATGAGAGTCTTCTCTGGACTTGAGGATGTAAGTGGTGCGCTTGAGAAATCCTACCGTTCTTATAATTATGAACATCACGATGAGTTAGTACGTCCCTTTCCTCAAGTGAATGAAACAATGGAAGAGCTCTTACGTCGTGGAATTAAATTGGGGATTGTGACTACAAAAATTCGTCCAACAACGATTAAATCGCTTGAGATGTTTGATTTGCTAAAGTACATGGATACGATTGTGACGGTGAACGATGTTACTGAACCAAAGCCACATCCAGAGCCTGTTCTGACAGCAGTCAATAACCTTGGCGTTGATCCTCGTAAAACTCTTATGGTGGGTGACAGTACGGTTGATATTCAGTCAGCAAAAGCTGCTGGTGTATATGCGGCTGGAGTATCGTGGTCTTTAAAAGGCGAAGAGACTCTCCGCAAGTATGATCCCGACTATATCATCCATAACATGAAGGATATTATAGAAATTGTGGAGCGAGGAACGAGTGAATCGTGAGAAACGTAACCCGATATCCTGTAGAAGGTCATAACTCACTTTGGTACATTTACCGTACGGTCAGCCCGTGGAAGGGTGTCCGCAATTTTATTTTTATTCAGATTGCCCGTTATTGCCCGATTCTACCGTTAAAGAACTGGATCTATCGTCAGATTCTCGGGATGAAGGTAGGCAAGCATACCTCCTTCGGTCTGATGGCGATGGTGGATGTATTTTTTCCGGAAAAAATAACGGTGGGTGAGAACTCTATTATCGGTTATAACACGACGATATTGGCGCATGAGTATTTAATCAAGGAGTATCGCCTGGGAGAAGTAGTGATTGGTGAAAATGTATTGATTGGCGCGAATACAACGATTCTTCCCGGTGTAACCATCGGTGATTGGGCAGTTGTTGCCGCAGGATCAGTAGTACACAAGAATGTGGCGGCTGGCTCTTTTGTAGGAGGCAATCCACTGCGAGAGCTACGTCCAGCTTCATCGGAAGATTCTTCGGAACAAGTGTAAAAGATGCTTCGTAAACCCTGCAGTTTCATATTGCGTTTTTTTAGCGCAGGATCTGCAGGGTTTCTTGCGTCTTGGAGAAGCATATTAAGAAAACTTTAAGATCTTCTTAAGTTTTTTATTCGGATGTAGGCGGTATAATTAACCTTAGTAATCACGTAAATCCCACGCTAGGCATTCAGCGTCAAATATCAGAATGTAAATTCAGCAAGTGCAGACTTCCTGGTATGTTCAGTTTCCACATTCCGCTTAGCGTCTCTATGAACAACCATCATAGTAGAGAAGAGGAATTTAATATGAATACTGTGAGACAGGAAAGGCTGCCCCAGCTGGATATTTTCAGAGCTCTAGCTATATTAGGAGTGCTGCATGTGCATGCCTCATCTTTTGCTGCTGGAGAGCAGGCACTGCATTCACCTTATTATTACTGGCTGAACTGGATTAACATTTTCTTTAAATTCGGTACGCCCTCATTTATTTTCCTTAGCAGCTTCGTATTGTTTTATAATTATTATGGTCGTCCTGTGACACGTAGCTTGATCATTAATTTCTACCGTCGACGATTAAAGTATATCTTACTGCCTTATTTGCTAGCTTCTATGGGCTATTATGCACTAACTCTATATGTGAACGGACGATTGATGCAGAGCCTTGGAGATAACTTGTTAAGCTTTTCTAGAGCGTTATTCTCGGGTTCCGCATATGCGCATTTGTATTTTGTCTTTATTAGCATTCAGTTTTATTTGCTTTTTCCAGTGCTGCTTAAGCTACTGCAGAGTTCCCGCTTCTTAATGAAATGGGCGATACCGATGGGTTTGGCGCTTCAGTGGGGTTTTATTTTTTGGAATAAGTACGAACTGCACATTGTTGAAAAAGGGAGCTTGGCAATCTCCTACCTAGCTTATTATATGATGGGTGCTTATATCGCCATTCACTTTGAGAAGGTGAAGCTGTGGCTGATAAAGCCATGGAGTGAGCTGGCTGCCAAGCAAAAAAGATGGACTGCCCTATTAGTAAGCTTGTGGTTAATTGCAGCCTTTATCCATGTGCAGCTATGGTATGTAGCCCGCCATTTTGGGGTGTGGACGGATTCGCTGTGGTACGAGCTATTATGGAATGTCCATACGATGTTATCAGCATTGGTTCTGATGTACTCTGCATTTTTGCTTTATCGTAAGGCCCCTCGTGTGATCGTTGCTTTCTTGACTCGTTTAGGTGAGTTGTCATTTGCAATTTATTTGATTCATCCGCTATTGCTGGCGATATATCGCAGGTTCCGATATCATATTCCCTTGGAATCGCTAACTTATGTTTTCTTCATCTATGGAGGACTTGTAGTTGCACTGGGAGGAAGCTGGTTCATGGTGCAGTTTGCTTTTCGCCGAATTCCTAAGTCATGGATCTTCTTGGGAAGTGTTCCTCGGTCTCTAGAGTCTAGTTCCAAGGTAAAGTCAGGACATGCCTCGGAGGAGATGAGGAAGGTTAATACTTGATTAGGCATCATTTTGATGCGGAGCTTAACAGGAGGAAAGATAATGAGACAAAAAGAAAGAATTCCGCAGCTGGATATTTTTCGAGCGATTGCTATTTTTGCAGTGCTAGCTATTCATGCTACTTCGCGAACGTTGGCGGAGACACTAGGTACAAACATGTTTCATCCGTTCTTATTTATTAATAAATTCAGCCAGTTTGCTGTACCTTCATTCATATTTTTGAGTGGGTTCGTGCTGTTCTATAACTATATTGATCGTCCTCTGGGTGGAAAGACGCTGGGGAAGTTCTACAGTAGAAGGCTGCTTTATATTATCGTGCCTTATGTACTATTTTCACTGTTGTATTTTGCATTAAAAATGACGGCGGGACATACATGGAGTTTACCTCCAGGGGAGATGGCTTCTAAGCTTTGGAAGTATTTGTGGACAGGAACAGCATACACGCATTTGTATTATATTATTATCATTATTCAGTTCTACGTATTGTTTCCACTCATTCTGTGGTGTCTGCAAAAGGTTCGTCGTCTGGCGGCTTGGGCACCGCTAATCGGATTGGCTCTACAATGGGGTTTTGTGTTGCTGAATAAATACATGACTAATAACGGGTATTGGCAGTTGTCCAAGGGGAGTCTGGCAATCACTTATTTCTCGTATTTCTTGCTGGGTGCTGGGATTGCAGTATATTATCCTTCTTTGAAAAAATGGCTGGTACCTTCACGTGAAGGCTGGCGCGCCGGTAAAGGTCCGGTATGGATTACGTTGTGGTTGTTGTGGATCGTAGCTGGGGTTGTTCAAGTTGAGCTATGGTTTAACAACTATACGAAGAAAACAGTCATCAATAGTTTATGGTATGAGGGATTCTCTAACCTTCATGCGCTACTCTCTTGTGTGGTGTTGCTACAAGTCTCCTTCTTATTGTACGGAGCGGGCCGAAGCTTGCTCACAAGACTGTTGTTATCTGCCGGAGCTTGCTCTTTCGGAATCTATTTACTGCATCCGTTACTGCTATTTTTCTATAGAAAATTACCGTTTCACGGGGGTTCTCTTGCATATACCGCAGCGATTGCTGGGGGTTGGCTCTTTGCGTTGTTAGGTTCATGGGTGGTAGTGGCCTTTGCCTTCCGATATATTAAATCGGCTTGGATCATCTTCGGCTCGGGTCCACAGAAAGCAAAAGCAGAATCAAAAAGTGCATAGTCTATTGCAAGGAAATATAAAAGCGTCGGTTTGCCCACATATGAGGGCAAACCGACGCTTTTTATTTTTGCCTTATTCTCCAGCTTGTTCTCGCTGAAATTCTGCAATGGCTTGATACTGGCTTTCGAGACTACGGTAGACAGAAATATAGATCGGCAGTAGCTGCTTGTATATTTTGGTATGTTCATCCAATGGATCATGCTTATAGGTTGAACCAATCATGTCAAACACCACATCAAAGGAATCTACACGACCCGTAGCATAAAGGCCAAGTACAACCGCACCGAGGCAGGAGCTCTCGATACTCTCCGGAATGACAACCTCCTGATCAAAGATATCAGCCATCATCTGCCGCCACACTGAGGAGCGGGCGAATCCGCCAGTGGCAAGGATTCTGCTTGGGCGTCCGATTTGTTCTTCCATAGCAAGGAGAACCATATACATATTGAAGATTACGCCCTCTAGTACTGATCGAATCATATGCTCCTTATGGTGGTTCATAGAAAGGCCAAAGAAGGAGCCGCGGGCATCCGGATTCCACAGCGGCGCCCGTTCTCCAGTCAAGTAAGGATGGAATAAAAGTCCACCGCTTCCCGCAGGAACTTGCTCTGCAATACGAGTCAGAACCTCGTAAGGATCAATGCCTAGTCGTTTGGCGGTTTCAACTTCAGAGGCCGCGAACTCATCCCTTACCCAACGGAACAGCATACCACCATTGTTGACGGGTCCTCCGATTACCCAATGTTTTGGGGTTAAGTTATAACAGAAGGTCCGTCCTTTGGGATCGGTGAGCGCGTGATCCACTACGGTACGAATTGCTCCACTCGTACCAATCGTAGCGGCCACTACACCGGGTTCAATTGCACCTACGCCGAGATTGGACAGGACGCCGTCACTGGCGCCAATAACAAATGGGGTTGTAGGGAGCAGCAGAAGTTCCTCAGCTAGACCAGGGAGCAGCCCTTGCATGATCTGCGTGGTGGGAACAAGCCGCGAGAGTTGATCCGCTGTAATATGAGCAATCTCTAAAGCTTCTTTATCCCACTCTAGATTCTCTAGATTGAGCATGCCTGTGGAAGAGGCAATGGAATGATCGATGACGTATTCGCCAAACAATCTTGCGAATATGTATTCTTTAATGGAAATAAATTTATAGGTTTGCTGGAATACGTCAGGCTGCTCTTCACGAAGCCACATTAGCTTGGTGATCGGAGACATTGGGTGTATAGGTGTACCTGTGCGTAGATACAATTCATGACCGTTTAGCTCATCCTTCAAACGAAGTGCGCATCCGGCACTGCGATTATCAGCCCATGTGATGCAGGCAGTTAGGGCCTTACCCAGTTTATCAACTGCAATGACACTGTGCATGGCTGAACTGAAGGATACGAATAGGATTTCATCCGCAGATACACCGCTTTGCCGCATAACTTTAGAGATAGTATGGAAGACTGCACTCAGGATTTGTTCTGGGTCCTGCTCCGCTATTGAGGGTGAGGGCTGATGTAAGGGATATCCTACATTAGCTTGTGCAGCTATGGCTCCTTTTTCCTCGAAGAGAACTGCTTTGGTACTTGTAGTTCCAATATCAACGCCAATCATATAGGATTTAGTCACGCATTAGCCCTTCTTTCTAGTTGTAAGTAGATTTTTAGAACACTAATTACAGAATTATGAAGTACAATCATATTAGCTCATTATAGTATTGGATAAACGTGGAGGCAAAATAAAGGAATTCCCAAGTATTGGTTCGAAGTACATAAGTGTTTGATTTAGATTTTCTTTGTGAACAATTCAACCTAGGTAGACAAGCTTTAAGCATACAAGCATTAGAATGGAAGTCATAGCTTTACCCCGTTAGATTGACGAAAAAGCAGTGACCATGATACGATATTGAAAATACTTTAATTTGCTACCACTTTACCATAGTAAAGTAAATATAAACAGTATCTAATGATAACTGACGAGGTGAACAATGAAGATGTCCAAACCAAAGGGATTTGAGAAGCCGTCTGGCGTTCGGGACTATCTGCCCCGGGCCGTAACGAAATTACGCAAAATTGAGAATGATGTACTGCATTGCATGAGTCGCTGGGGTTATCAGCAAATGATGACTCCGACGCTAGAATATTACGATACAGTTGGCGTGGCTAGCTCTACGTCCGACCAAAAGCTTTATAAATTGCTCAACAATCGTGGTCAGGCGCTAGTGCTTCGTTCTGAAATGACAGCTCCGGTTGCCCGTGTTGTGGCATCTTTATTAAAGGATGAGCCATTGCCATTGCGGTTGTCCTATCACGCTAATGTTTTCCGTGCCATTGAGGAAGAAGCAGGGCGGGAAGCGGAGTTTTTCCAGACAGGGGTCGAGCTGGTAGGTGACGATTCACCTGAGGCTGATGCTGAAGTAGTGGCGCTCGCAATTTCATCTTTGCAGGCTGCGGGTGTGAAATCTTTTAAAATCGCTATGGGGCATGTAGGCTTTCTGAATGGATTATTTCAAGAGGCACTTCCACAATTGCCGGAGGCTCAGGAGGAGCTCAAAAGCCATTTGTTGGGCCGTGACTACGTCTCTTTTCGGGAGACCTTACGCCGGCTGGATCTGACGGAAGCTCAGAAGAATGAACTGGATGGACTGTTACGTTTGCGTGGAGGCAAGGAGATTTGTGGACAGGCGCTGGAGCTTAGCGATCATCCGCTTGCCCGTCATTCAATAGATCATTTATGCAAGGTGTGGGAGGTACTGGTCTCTTACGGCGTATCACAGCATGTGCTGATCGATCTGACGATGATCGGGGACTTCTCTTATTATACAGGGATGACTTTCGAAGGCTATGCAGCGGAATTAGGGTTTCCGGTATGTAGTGGAGGTAGATATGATAATCTCCTTCAGCAGTTTGGACGTCCGATCCCTTCTACAGGTTTTTCTTTAAAAACGAATCGTATTCTCGATGGTGTGGCTGGATCGAGCGAAGAGGAAGAGCTGCCTATCTTGATCCAATATGATGCTACTCGCAGAAAAGAAGGTCTGGAAGAGGCAACACGCTTACGGTCGGAAGGGCACGCAGTAGTGACTAGACTAGCAGCAGGTCCAGAAGAGCTTGAAACGGTGAAGCGTCTAGATACGGATACGATCGAAGCAGATGGTATGCGGTACGGCGAAATCTATACCTTTGTATCTTTTGTAAGTGAACATGGCTGAGATATCGCTAGTAAGAGTGAGCGGTTAAGATAAATTTTGTATGGAAATGGAAAAGGAGGCAACTTAACGATGGCACAGATTTTGAAGGTCGCTATGCCAAAAGGTCGGATTTATGAAAAGGCTGCTGAGCTGTTCCGCCAGGCAGGTCTCCCGATTCCACCGGATGGTGAGGCATCCCGCAAGCTTGTTATTCCGCTGCCTGAGGCAGGCATGGAGTTTATATTAGCTAAACCAGTAGATGTACCTACATATGTAGAATATGGTGTGGCCGACATTGGAATCGTGGGCAAGGACGTATTGCTGGAGGAAGATCGTGATGTATATGAGCTGCTTGATCTTGGCATCGCTCGATGCCGGATGTCAATCATTGGATTGCCGAACTGGCAGCCGGGGATTCAGCAGCGTGTAGCTACGAAATATCCGAATGTGGCATCAAAGTATTTCCGGGAGCAGGGACAGCAGGTTGAAGTCGTGAAGCTGAATGGTTCAATTGAGCTTGCGCCGCTGATTGGTCTCGCTGATCGTATCGTGGATATGGTAGAGACGGGCCAAACGCTGCGGGATAACGGATTAATTGAAATGAAGAGCATATTCGAAATTACGAGCCGTCTTGTGGCCAATCGTGTGAGCTATCGGATGAAAAATGAAGAGATACAGCAGCTGTGTGACCGACTACAGGCGGTTATAGGGGAACCAAATTTGCGGTAGGTGACAGATGTTAAGGGGTAAAGGGAGGAACCAGCGATGAAGGTTGTATCGAGCAAGGATTTTAAGCTAGAGCGAGAAGTCGAGTATGGAACGCCAGAGCAAAATCAGGCGGTAAAGGAAATTGTATTCGCGATTAAAAAAGAAGGAGACACGGCGCTTCTTCGCTACACGGAGCAATTTGATCGGGTCACGCTCACGCTGAATCAGCTGCGGGTAACGCCGGAAGAGCTTCAGGCGGCGTATGGCCGGGTAGAAGAATCTTTCGTATCCGCTATTCAAGCGGCTGCAGCCAATATCCGGGCTTTTCATGCTAGACAGAAACGGAATTCGTGGATGGATCTTCAGCCCGATGGCACGATTCTGGGACAGATTATTCGTCCGCTGAAGCGGGTAGGGGTATATGTTCCTGGTGGTAAGGCAGCTTATCCTTCCTCGGTGCTGATGAACGTGATCCCTGCACAGATCGCAGGCGTGCCGGAGATCGTTATGGTAACCCCGCCATCCACCGGCGGCAAAGAAGGGATTGATCCTTACATCCTGGTTGCTGCTGCAGAAGCAGGTGTGAATGAAATCTACCGTGTGGGCGGAGCGCAGGCGGTAGCTGCTTTGGCTTTTGGGACGGAGAGCATAGCGCCGGTAGATAAGATATGTGGGCCCGGCAATATATACGTTGCGCTAGCGAAACGCGAGGTATATGGTGCCGTGGACATCGACAGTATCGCGGGACCAAGCGAAATTGTCGTGCTCGCAGATGAGACCGCTGAGCCGGCCTATGTCGCAGCGGATCTGCTCTCGCAGGCCGAGCATGACGAGATGGCCTCGGCGATTCTAGTCACGCCATCGCAGAGCTTGGCGGATAGCGTGGCTGCTGAAGTGGAGCGTCAGCTACAGGAGCTGCCGCGACAGGCGATCGCCCGTTCATCCGTAGAAAATTACGGGGCGATCATTGTTGTGGAATCTATGGAGGAGGGAATCTCCGTAGTGAATCGTTTGGCACCAGAGCATCTAGAGATTGTTGTCGAGGATCCAATGGGCCTTGTGGGCAGCATCGAGAATGCTGGGGCGATCTTCCTGGGAGCGTATAGCTCGGAGCCTGTGGGCGACTATTTTGCCGGACCGAATCATATTATCCCGACCAATGGTACGGCACGCTTCTCATCGCCAGTGGATGTGGATGATTTTATAAAGAAATCAAGTCTGATCTATTACAGTAAAGAAGCCCTCCTGCGGGATGGAAAGACCATTATAGAGCTGGCGCGTCGCGAAGGGTTAGAAGGCCACGCACGAGCCATTGAGATTCGACTCAAGAACGAAGGAAAAGGTGGAGACGGATATGGAGAACAATAATGAACAGGCCTTGCGCCAAGCAGGATTAAGCCGTAAAACAAACGAGACGGATATCAAGCTGTCTCTTAACGTAGATGGAAGTGGAGTTTCCGAGCTGGAGACGGATGTTCCTTTTCTGAATCATATGCTGGACCTATTTACGAAGCACGGCCAGTTTGACCTGTCAGTACAGGCGCGGGGAGATATCGAAATTGATGATCACCACACGGTTGAAGACATCGGGATCTGCCTAGGTCAAGCGCTGCACGAAGCACTGGGTGATAAAAAGGGAATCAAACGTTATGCGAGTGTTTTTGTACCGATGGATGAGGCGTTGGCGCAGGTTGTGATCGATATCAGCAATCGCCCACACTTTGAATATCGCGCAACGTATCCTTCACAGCAGGTGGGCAGCTTTTCGACGGAGCTTGTTCAGGAATTCTTATGGAAGTTCGCGCTGGAAGCTCGGATTACGCTGCATGTGATCGTACACTACGGTTCTAACACACATCACATGATTGAGGCTGTATTCAAGGCGCTCGGACGGGCACTCGATGAAGCGACACTGATTGATCCACGCGTGAAGGGTGTGCCTTCTACGAAGGGAGTGCTGTAGCATGACTGTTGCAATCGTCGATTATGGCATGGGCAACCTGCACAGTGTGAGCAAGGCGGTAGAACGTCTCGGTTATGAGTGTATAGTGACGGGGGAAGCCGAGCAAATTCTTGCTGCTGATAGTGTCATTCTGCCTGGTGTCGGTGCATTTGGCGATGCGATGGAGCAGCTGCGGGAAAGCGGTTTGGATCTAGTGGTCAAACAGGTAGCTGCTGGAACCCAGCCGCTGCTTGGGATCTGTCTTGGTATGCAGCTACTGTTTAGTAGCAGTGAAGAGCATGGCAGCCATGATGGACTTGATATTCTCTCAGGCTCGGTGGTGCGTTTCGCTCCTAGAGATGGCTATAAGGTGCCGCATATGGGTTGGAACAAGCTGAGCTTTAGGCAGCCGCAAAGTCCGCTTTTTGCAGATCTTGATGAGGGTCATGTGTACTTTGTGCACTCTTATCATGCGCTTGTAGCGAATGAGAGTGATCTGCTGGCTGTCACCGATTATGGTTACCCAGTCACAGCTATTGTGGGGCAAGATAATGTGTTCGGCATGCAGTTCCACCCGGAGAAGAGCGGGGAGCTAGGCATCAAGCTGCTGGGAAATTTTTTGAAATTAAAGGGAGAGCGGGCGTAAGCTACGCTATAAATATAATGTAACGAAAGTGGGGAGCGCCAAATGTCTTCTTTTATTGTATATCCGGCGATTGATATCCGGGATGGAAAATGTGTCAGGCTGCAACAAGGGGATTACAGTCAGGAAACGATATACAATGATAGCCCACTGGAGGTGGCAAAATCATGGGAAGAGCAGGGCGGAAAGTTCATTCATTTGGTGGACTTAGATGGCGCGAAAGCAGGTCATCCTGTGAATGATGCGATTATCGGCGCTATTGCTGCTAATGCTAATGTGCCTGTTCAGGTGGGCGGTGGCCTTCGTAATCTTGCGGACGTGGAAAAATTGCTTGGGCTTGGCGTTAGTCGGGTTATTATCGGAACTGCTGCGATTAACGATCATGCTTTTACCGAAGCGGTATTGGCTAAATACGGTGATAAAGTAGCTATCGGCATTGATGCGCGCAACGGTTATGTTGCGACACATGGCTGGTTGAACACCTCTGAGGTACGTGCTGAGGATCTGGCTAAGGAACTGGCTGCAAAAGGAGCCGAGACGTTCATTTACACCGACATCTCCCGCGACGGGATGATGCAGGGTCCGAACGTGGAGGGCATTGTGTCCATGGCGAAGGTCAGCCGTAAAACGGTGATCGCCTCCGGCGGAGTCACCAGTCTTGATGATCTGTTACGTCTGAACGTACACAGCGGCAGCGGTGTGGGCGGAGCTATTGTTGGCAAGGCGTTGTACACGGGCAATATTGATCTTTCCAAAGCTTTGCAGGCGCTCGGGCAGAAGTAGTGCTGAGTATGTGCGTTAGTTGACGAACCTGACTAATTAACTCGTTCTTACTCTGTGAAAATCATATTTAGGGGTGCTGGTTGTATTTTGTGCAATAGAAAGCTGCTTAAAGAAGCTGAATGCTTATCTGACTGCACTTTGTACAATCCAAACAGTTCAAAGCTCTTATTTTTGTGGATTTCTCAGGAATCTATTGCACGAAATGCAACAGACGGCACAATTAGATTGTTTGAGGTCGATTCTATTGTACAGAATGCAATAGAACGTTGAACTAGGCTAATAAGCCACTAAGCTATTGAGCGACTAAGGTGGTTTCAGCTAAAGCCTGATGTGGAATCTGCTGCAATAAGTTAATTAAGCGGCAGGTTGGGCATTATTCCTTTGATAGTATAGGTGTACTTCATACAACTATTGTTCCAATTCAGAATCCTTTAGCTAACGGAGGGCTTGCTGGACGGACGGTGAAATAACTGCACATTGTGCAATTAAATGAACCGATTATATCATGAGCGCAAGCCCACAGATCGCCTATATGAATTTGGTCTTGCGGTTGTCGCGAGTCCGTCGTCCTACTAGGAGCAAGAATCGTGGGAACATAGTGATTATAGAGTGAGTGGAGCGGGATTTAGGGGGATCAAAATGTTTTAGGGAAACACATGGAAAGGGGGATTAATAATGTTAGCAAAACGTATCATCCCCTGTCTTGACGTTAAGGACGGACGGGTAGTCAAAGGCGTTAACTTTGTGAATCTGCGTGATGCCGGAGATCCGGTAGAGCTGGCAGCGCTGTATGACGGTGAGGGTGCAGATGAGCTTGTGTTTCTCGATATATCGGCTTCCGTAGAAGGCCGGGCGACCATGATTGAGGTTGTGCGGCAGACCGCAGGTGAAATCGCCATTCCTTTTACAGTGGGCGGCGGGATCTCTACACCTGATGATATGAAGCGGATTCTTCGTGCAGGCGCAGACAAAATCGGCATTAATACGGCTGCTATCACTAACCCACAGTTAATTCTGGAAGGTGCACGCCGTTTTGGTTCTCAATGTATTGTGGTAGCAATAGATGCTAAATATAACGAGGCATTTGGTGAATGGGAAGTGTATACACATGGTGGTCGCAAGCCCACTGGTATCCGTGCTCTGACCTGGGCCAAGGAAGCTGAAAAGCTGGGTGCAGGCGAGATTTTGCTCACAAGTATGGATGCAGATGGGACGAAAGATGGCTTCGACCTGAAGCTGACCTCAGCAGTAAGCGATTTACTTAGTATTCCTGTGATTGCTTCTGGCGGCGCTGGAAAGAAGGAGCATTTTTACGATGTATTTACGGAAGGGAAAGCCGATGCGGGACTGGCGGCGACCATTTTTCACTATAAAGAGATTGCCATTAACGACTTAAAGGCTGACTTGAAGCAAAAAGGGGTAGAGATCCGATGAGCGAAACAGAAAAGAATACATCCATTAGCCAAAAAGAAGCGCTGGCCGGCATTCGCTGGAATGAAGCGGGGTTGGTGCCTACCGTTGTGCAGGATGCTAACACACTAGAAGTTTTGATGGTTGCTTATATGAATTCGGAATCGTTGCAGCTCTCGTTGGAAAGTGGCCAGACCTGGTTCTGGAGCCGCTCACGCAGCGAGCTTTGGCACAAAGGTGGAACCTCAGGCAATACACAAGCGATTACTTCCATATCCTATGATTGCGATAGTGATACACTGCTCGTGAAGGTTGTCCCTGAAGGACCAGCTTGCCATACTGGAGCTACGTCATGCTTTTTCCGTGACATTCCTTTGAATAACCAAGCCGAGGAGTCTCAGAAATCGTTAGCTACTAGCCTTACGGATGGTGAGCGTTTTGCTGTTCTAGGTGAGCTGGAGCGCGTGATTGCTGAGCGGGAAGTAGAGCGTCCGGAAGGCGCGTATACAACTTATTTGTTCGATAAAGGTGTCGATAAGATCCTTAAGAAGGTAGGCGAAGAAGCCTCTGAAACGATTATTGCCGCCAAAAATAAAGATAATGCCGAGCTGCGTCTTGAAGTTAGTGATCTGATCTATCACTTACTAGTACTGCTACAGGAGCGCAAGCTTCCGCTGGATGAAATCATGGAAGAGTTGAGTACCCGCCACGAGCGCCCACGCCGGGACCAGTACTAGGGAGGGAACTGACGGATGCATATCGATTACCACACGCATCATGAGCGCTGCGGTCATGCCGTGGGCAAGCTTGAGGAGTATGTGCAGCGTGGGATACAGCTTGGTCTTCAGCAGCTAGGGTTATCCGACCACTTGCCGCTCATCCATGTTGATCCTGCTAGCTATTACCCTGAAATGGCCATGCCAATGGCTGAACTGCCTCGTTATGTGGAGGAATGCCTGACGCTGAAGGAACGCTACCGCGGAGTCATAGACCTGCGGGTAGGGCTGGAAGCAGATTATATTGAAGGCTACGAGGATCAAATTCGTGAGATTTTATCTCCTTACCCATGGGATTATCTGATAGGCTCTGTGCATTTTCTCGGGGAGTGGGATATCACGGATTATCGACAAGTTGATGGCTGGGAAGGCAAGGATGAACTAGAGGTATATCACCTTTATTATGATGCTGTAAAGAAGTCGGCGTTATCAGGATTATATGATATTATAGGACATATGGATGTTATTAAACGGTTCGGCTATGGTCCTCAGACACCAGAAGGTAAAGCAGAGGTGAGAATGCTGGAGCTGGAAACCTTAAAGGTTATAGCGGATAGCGGAATTGCCATGGAGCTGAATGCTTCAGGACTTACCAAGCCATGTGCTGAGATGTTCCCGGCGGAACATCTGCTACAGGAGGCTTTTAAGCTCGGTATACCACTTACGCTCGGCTCGGATTCACATGACCCTGCCAAGCTTGGTGACGGCTTGCAAGAGGCACGTAGCATGCTTTGGCACACAGGCTTCCGTGAGCTGGCTGTATTTGAGGGACGCCGTCGTACCACTGTTCCGTTCAAACTATAATTTATAATCCGCAGGAGGGTATTATGCATCATCAACAATTACGTATTTTTTCCGGTTCGTCGAATCCAAAGCTGGCGGCAGATATTGCAGAGCGACTTGGTGTTGAATTGGGGCAGATTAAGCTGACCCGTTTCATGAGCGGCGAGATTTACGTGCATTACGAAGAGAGCATCCGGAACTGCGACGTATTTTTGGTGCAATCCCTTTCCCATCCCATTAATGAGATGTTCGTGGAACTGCTCGTGATGATAGATGCTGCTAAACGGGCATCAGCACGTACAGTTAACATTATTGTGCCGTATTATGGATACGCTCGACAGGAACGTAAGTCTGCACCTCGTGAACCGATCTCGGCTAAGATGGTAGCTGATGTACTTACGACCGCGGGCGCAACCCGTGTAATCACTATCGATTTGCATGCAGCGGCAATTCAAGGATTTTTCAACATTCCGGTCGATCATTTGACTGCTCTCGATTTGATCAGCAGCCATTTGAAGGCCAAGGCTATGTCTGATTTGGTCATTGTTTCTCCGGATGCAGGACGTGCATCTATGGCTGAGAAGCTGGCAAATAAGCTGGATTCACCTTTTGCCATTATGATCAAGAAGCGTCCAGCCCATAATGAATCTGTAATCACTCATGTCATTGGTGATGTCGAGGGACGTACACCGATTATTATCGAGGACCTGATTGATACAGGGACTACCATCGTGAATGTGGTTGAGGGTCTGAAAGAGAGAGGTGCGAAGGACAGTATCGTCTGTGCAACGCATGGATTGTTCTCAGGACCTGCGCTGCAGCGGCTTGACCATCCCTCTGTTCAGGAAGTGGTCATTACTGACTCTATTGCGCTGCCAGATGATCATTCAAGTCGGTTTACGGTCTTATCGGTGGCACCGATGCTTGCACAAGCTACACGTATTATTCTTGAGGGCGGTTCGATCGATAAGCTTTTCAGAGACGCGGGAATTTAATTCCCCGTCTTTTTTATTTTTATGTGAAAAAGTTGCTGTTTGTGGAGTGGTAGAGTCTTTCTCAACTTGAGAATCTCGCGGTCACATGTGGTATACTGTGTGAAGATAGCCGCACCCATAAAGGGAACGGAATAGCGATTAAGTTTGGAGCTCCGGTATACCCCATTGGGCACCGTCCTCCTATTTTTTCGTTAGTATAAAAGGAAGCTTCTTATAAGGGGGTGCCTTGCTTCCATGATGGAGAGAACTTCAGAGTATGAGGAGAATGGTAATGTTATTCCTGTCACTCTGAATGCCAATTTTTTCTTTGAAAGAGCCGTTCGGTCCTTGGATCGCTTTCAATATGATAAGGCATTAAAGAATTTTCGCAAAGCTGTAGAGTACGAACCGGAGAACCCGGTAAATCATTGTAACGTAGCAGGCGTATTATCAGAGATGGGTAATTATGAGGCGTCTAACGACATTTTGACCCATGTGCTGGAGAATATTGATCCTGGAATGACGGAATGTTATTTCTATATGGCTAACAACTTCGCCAATATGGAAAGCTATGAGGAGGCAGAACGCTCACTTGTTACTTATCTCGAAGAAGATGTGAACGGTGAATTTCTGGCCGAATCGGAAGAGTTGATGGAACTTCTGCAATATGAGCTCGATCGTCCTGCACCACTTATCCGGATTAGAAGCCGGGAAGGGGTAATAGAGCATGAGCGGGCCCGAGCGCTGTTGGAAGAAGGCAAGTTTACACAAGCCGTAACTTTGCTTGAAGAGATTGTGAGCAATACGCCAGACTTCTTGGCGGCGCATAACAACCTAGCCCTTGCGTATTTCTATATGGGTCGTTTTACCAAAGCCAAAGAATGCATTATGCGGGTGCTTGAACAGGACTCTGGGAATTTGCACGCACTTTGTAACTTGGCGATCTTTTTGCAGTATGAAGGTGACCGCGGGCAACTGGCTGGATTATTACGTCTGCTAGAGACGACTATTCCTTTTCACCAGGAGCATTTATTCAAGATGGCCACTACGATGGGGATTCTGGGACGGCATAGAACCGCCTATGGTCATTTTCGGCGCCTGCTGAAAGATGAGGAAGTCGGCGGTGACGCCAGTTTGTACCATTACTGTGCGGCAGCAGCAAGTAATAGCGGTCTCTATGCAGAGGCTCAGCGTTGCTGGCAAAAAGCTGCTAAGCTGGATCCGGAATCGGCTGTGCCGAGATTTTTTCTGGCCCAACTGCAGCAAGCGCAGGGGGAAGGCAAGGCGTTGTCTCCAATCAGTTACAACTATCAGCTCCCCTTTCAAGAGCAGCTGAAGCTGTGGAAAGACAACAAAGGCAGCTTTGCTGAAGAGGTGCGGAATAATCCACTGCTTCGATCTTCCTTCTTCTGGGCACTTCGCTACGGTGATGCCAATACGAAGCTTCAGGTTACGGAAGCTCTGCGCTGGATTGAGGATGAAGAAATGTCCGAGATTCTACAAGGACTTCTGAAGCAACAGCCATTGCAGGAAGAAAAGCTGCAGGAAGCTGCGCTTCTGAGCCTGCAGCGACTGATTGGTAGTGTTCCGGAGGAAAATGTACTTCAGGAAGCCAAAGAAACTTCTAATGCGCGTCTGAAGGGATTGCCCGAATGGAGAGAAGATTGGCAAAAAGTCATCGACCAGACGGTAAGTATGATGGACCGGAGATTTGATGCCGTCCAGAAAAAAGATGCTGAATTACTTTGGAAGCAATTCGTGAGTAGCATATATCCAGATGTTCCTTTTATCCGTCAAACGGAAGGCTGGTGTGCTGCTTTAGAATATCTGATCGCAAAAATGCATAACCTTCCAGTCACCTACCGCGAGGTAGCTCAGCGTTATGACGTATCCGTGTCGATGGTCAGTCGTTATGCTCGGCGTATCGATGATGAATGTAGTTTTCAGGGAAGTGTGAGCGACAGTCTTCCCCCGTTTACTGAAAATATCTAAATTCTTGATGCATAAACCCTATTGTGAGGAGGCCACTGTTATGTACAAAACGATTGTAATCGGAACAGGCCCGGCCGGGCTTACTGCTGCTATTTATCTGGCACGTGCCAACCTTAACCCACTTGTAATTGAAGGGATGCAGCCAGGTGGACAACTGACAACGACAACGGAAGTGGAGAACTTTCCAGGTTTTCCCGAAGGGATTCTCGGCCCGGATTTAATGGACAACATGCGGAAGCAGGCTGAACGTTTTGGTGCTGAATTCAAGAATGGTTGGGTGGATTCAGTGGATTTTTCACAGCGTCCATTTAAAGTGACAGTAGATGGTTTGGGTGTATTAGAGGCAGAGTCGGTAATTATCTCTACCGGTGCTTCTGCCAGATATTTAGGAATACCAGGGGAGCAGGAGAATGTGGGCCGTGGGGTCAGCACTTGCGCTACTTGTGATGGCTTCTTTTTCCGGAACAAGAAGATTATCGTGGTCGGTGGTGGAGACTCTGCGATGGAGGAAGCCAGCTTCTTAACAAGATTTGCTTCTAGCGTAACCGTGGTTCATCGTCGTGATGAGCTCAGAGCTTCAAAAATTATGCAGGACCGCGCACGCGATAACAGTAAGGTTGTGTGGGCACTTAACCGTACACCGCTTGAAGTAACAACCGGCGAGTCTGGAGTTAAGGGACTGACGGTTCGCAACAATGTTACAGGGCTTGAAGAACTCATCGAAGCGGACGGCGTGTTTGTCGCTATTGGTCATACGCCGAATACCGGATTCTTGGGCGGTCAGATTACGACCGATACCAATGGTTATATTGTAGTAAATCCAGGTACTACCGAGACGAACATTCCGGGTGTATTCGCTTGCGGCGACGTACAGGATACCCGTTACCGTCAAGCGATCTCCGCAGCAGGGACTGGCTGTATGGCAGCAATGGACGCTGAGAAATACCTTGAAGGCACAATGGTACATGACTGGAGCGAAAACTTGGGTAGTTAATATAACTAAATTTAATCGGAATGAATTCAAGCAGGTGATCCTTATCTTAAAGGTCGCCTGCTTTTTTTTGTAGCAGGAAGCTGGGTGCTGTTGAAATAACTGTAACAATGTCTTTCGAAAAGGGCTTGCGCATTTTAAAAATACGTTTACAATAAGAGAGATAATGTTAACGTGAACAATTTAAACATATGTAGCAACGAAATTATTATAATTCAAAGAAATAACTGAGTTAAAATATCATGATTCGAAAAATGTTCACGTTAAATTAATTGTAACTCCCATTATGATTATAAAGGAGAGCAGCAAACCTCATGAGCAAAAAATTCATGGATGAGAACTTCCTGTTGTCGAGTGAAACCGCCATTAAGCTGTTTCATAATCATGCGAAAGATATGCCTATTATCGACTATCATTGCCACCTCAGTCCTCAAGAGATCTATGAGAACAAGACGTTCAACAATATTACCGAAGCTTGGCTGTATGGCGACCATTACAAATGGAGAGTGATGCGGGCAAATGGTGTAGAGGAGAAGTTCATTACTGGTGATGCTAGTGACTATGAAAAGTTCTTGGCATGGTCTAGAACCGTTCCTAAGATTATCGGGAATCCGCTCTATCATTGGACACATCTTGAGTTGCAGCGTTTCTTTGGAGTATATGATTTGCTAAATGAGGCTAATGCTCCGAAGATTTGGGCTGAAGTGAACAGACAGTTGCAAGGTGAAGGATATGGAGCGAGAGATCTAATTGTTAAATCGAAAGTAACTGTTGTATGCACCACCGATGACCCAGTAGATTCTCTGGAATATCATGAAAAAATCAGCAGCTTGAGTGGATTCGATGCCAGCGTAGTTCCGGGGTTTCGTCCAGATAAAGCCCTTGAGATTAATCGTCCTACCTTTAAGCCTTGGGTAGCCCAGCTAAGCGAAGTCTCAGGAATGGATGTTGAGAATTATGGTCAGTTTCTAGAAGCATTGGAGAGCAGAGTGAGATTCTTCCATGCCAGAGCGGGCCGTGTATCCGATCATGCTTTGGATGCAGTAATGTTTGAGCCTGCTACCTTGGAGGAAGCTACGGCTATATTCAACAAAGCTCTTCGTGAAGGCACTGTAAGTGAGAGAGAAGAAAAGAAATATAAAGGGTTCACATTAGTATTCCTTGGCAAATTGTACAACGAGCTGGATTGGGCGATGCAATTCCATATCCATGCGCTACGTAATAATAACAGCGTAATGTTCGGACGACTCGGCCCTGATACCGGCTATGATTCGATTAATGATGGCGTGATTGCTAAACCGCTGGCAGGTCTGTTAGATGCGCTGGATCGTGAGAATGCGCTGCCTAAGACGATTTTGTACTCGCTGAATCCAAATGATAACCATGTCATTGCTGGTTTAATGGGCTGCTTCCAAGGCGGCGGAATTCCAGGGAAGATTCAATTCGGGACGGCATGGTGGTTCAACGATAACAAGGATGGCATGCTGGAACAGATGAAGACGCTTGCTAATCTAGGTGTACTTAGCCAGTTTGTCGGAATGTTAACAGACTCCAGAAGCTTTTTATCATATACCAGACATGAGTATTTTAGAAGAATTCTATGTGATCTTGTAGGTTCTTGGGTAGAGAATGGAGAAGCCCCGGATGATATGGAACTGTTAGGCGGTATGATTGAGAATATCTGTTACAATAACGCTGATCATTATTTCAATTTCTCGAAACAGGCATTGGTGACTAGGTAATCGTTATGATATCCTTACATGGAAGAGCCAAACCCGTTTGATAAGGAAGGTTGACCCATGGCACCTACAATCAAGGATATCGCCAAACTGGCGAATGTTTCACATACAACTGTATCAAGAGCACTTAACAACAGTCCCCTAATTAAAGAAGTTACACGTAAAAAAATTGCCGAGATCGCTGCGCAAGTGGGTTATGTCCCCAATTACAATGCCAAAAGCCTTGTGATGCAGCGGTCATACACCATTGGCTTGTTCTTCACGAGTATCGCCAACGGCACCACGTCTGGTTTCTTCTCTGATACGATTCGTGGTGTAAATAGTGTCATAGATGTAGAGTATAATCTGTTCATCCGTGGGATCGACGATTATGCGGAATATTCCTCTATTCATCACAAACGCTTTGATGGAATTATTCTAATGAGCCAGAGTGAAGCAGATAATAAATTCATTTACCATGTTGTCCAGCAAGGCATTCCAATCGTTGTGCTGAATCGGCAGATAGATGATCGCTCCATTATTAATATCATCTCGAATGACCGGGAAGGCGCTTATCATGCAGGCAAACACCTGATTGAGTCCGGGCATCAAGACATTGCGATCATTGAAGGTGTTGAGGGCTTTAAATCCACGCAGGAACGCAGAGACGGTTTTATAAAAGCTTTGATTGACCATAATATCCCTGTTCGTAACGATTATATGAGAAATGGTAATTACGATATGCAAAGTGGATATGAGGCGATGGGCAAGCTGCTAGATTTGGAAAAACCGCCGACGGCAGTATTCTGTTCCAATGACGATATGGCGATCGGGGCTATGAAAGCTGTGTTTGAGCGCGGGCTGCAGGTGCCGAACGATGTTTCTATTGTTGGTTTTGATGATATTGGATTTTCGCTCTTTGCGAATCCTTCGCTTACCACAGTTAAACGTCCTATTGAGAAGATCAGCGAGCAAGGAGCCCGCAAGCTGCTAAGCTTAATTAAAGAACCTTTGGAGAATGACGGGCTAACCTCGATTGATACGGAGTTTATTGCGAGAGAATCGGTTAGGAAACTGTAGAAGCAAAAGCTGCGCATAGCAGCTTGATCCTTTCACTTGTGAAGGATTTTGAACTAAAATTTTCACGTGTGCATAAATTAATAAAATAGTAATAAAAATATTGTCTTATAAAGTATATTTAATTAGTTTTACGTGTGCATTTATAAATAGGAGGCGTTTATATGAACAGATTAAATAGTGATAGTTGGAGAGCTTACAAGCAATATCCTGAGAAGGTTCTGCAATTTGGAGAAGGCAATTTCATGCGCGCTTTTGTAGATTGGCAGATTCATACCATGAATCAAAAAACGGATTTCAATGGTGGCGTGGTGGTTGTACAACCGCTGGGCAACGGACTTGCAGAAATGCTAAATGCTCAGAACGGTTTATATACGCTTTATCTCCAAGGAATCAAAGATGGAGCAGCGGTAAAAGAACATGAGGTCATCAACTGTATTACACGGACGCTTAATCCTTTTGCCCAGCATGAGGAGTATATGAAGCTTGCCGAGAATCCAGAGCTGCGCTTTATCGTGTCCAACACCACTGAGGCGGGAATTGCTTTTGAAGCGGGCGACAAGTTAACCGATGCTCCGCAGAGCAGTTTTCCAGGTAAACTGACGGCCTTATTGTATAAGCGTTTTGAATTTTTTAACGGTGATGCTTCTAAAGGTTTTATCATCATTCCGTGCGAGCTGATTGACCGAAATGGGGATGAGCTTAAGAAGGTTATTTTGAAATATGCTGACCTGTGGAATCTGGGAGAGGGCTTTGTAAACTGGATGAATGAAGCCAACACCTTCTGCTGTAGTTTGGTAGATCGCATCGTTCCTGGATATCCAAGAGACACCATCGCTGAGATTACGGAAGAATTGAGCTATGAGGATAAGCTGGTCGTTGTCGGCGAGCAATTCCATCTTTGGGTGATTGAAGGACCGCAGTGGATTAAAAAGGAGTTCCCGGCTGAACTAGCAGGTCTTAATGTGCTGGTGGTGGATGATATGGCCCCTTATCGCACTCGTAAAGTGAGGATTTTAAACGGAGCTCATACAGCTATGACACCAGTAGCGTATTTGTACGGCATTGATACGGTTGCCGAGGCCATTGAGCACGAAGAGGTTGGGGCGTACGTGAAGTCCTTAATCTACGATGAGATCATTCCGACGCTGGATCTGCCGGTAGAGGAATTGAATTCTTTTGCAGACGCGGTATTGGAAAGGTTCCTGAACCCTTATGTGCAGCATTACTTGATGAGCATCTCCCTTAATTCTATCTCGAAATTTAAGACAAGAGATCTGCCTTCTTTATTGCAATATGTAGAGTCCAAAGGACAATTGCCCGAGAAGCTTGTTTTCTCAATGAGTGCATTAATTGCCTTCTATAAAGGACGTAGAGGGGAAGAAGAGATTCAGCTGGCGGATGATGCGGATATTTTGGAATGGTTCGCCTCCTTGTGGGGAGGATGGGATGGCACAGACACTGGGTTACGGGCACTGGCTGTCGAGGTATTAGCAGCGACAAATCGCTGGGGCTGTGACCTGAATGAAGTGGCTGGTCTTACTGACAAGGTGACAGAAGGGCTCATTGCGATTGAGAGAACAGGTATGAAGCAAGCGCTGCAAGCGTACGTGAAGAGACCTGCACACAACTAATACACAGGAGGTGGATAACGACATGATTAAGACTATGAAAGAGGTACTGCAGATCAACGAGGCTGATAACGTGGCAGTTGCACTTAAAGACTATCAAGCAGGCGACACCATTGTGATTGGTTCAAAAGAGATAAAAATTACGGAAGATATTGCTAGAGGTCATAAAATTGCACTAACCAGTATTAGCGAAGGCGAGAATGTATTGAAGTATGGTTATCCCATCGGTCATGCTAAAGCGCCTATCGTGCCGGGCCAGTGGGTGCATACCCATAATACGAAGACAAACCTAACAGGGGTTGAGGAATATACTTTTGAGCAGAAGCTGACCCCCAATCCTTTTAAAACGGAGAATTTGACCTTTAAGGGGTATCGTCGCTTTGACGGATCTGTAGGTATTCGTAATGAGCTGTGGATCGTCCCTACGGTTGGTTGTGTGAATGGAGTGGCGGAGCAGATCATCAATATTTTTAAGGCAGAGGTTGGGGATATTGCGCCGTTCGATAACGTGCTAGTACTGAAGCATAACTATGGTTGCTCCCAGCTGGGTGATGATCATGACAATACTCGTACAATACTTGCTAACGCGGTTAAGCATCCAAATGCGGGTGCCGTACTTGTGCTCGGACTAGGTTGTGAGAATAACAATTTGCATATTTTTAAAGACATGCTGGGTAGTTACGATGACGATCGAGTGCGTTTTCTTGTCTCCCAAGAGGTTGGAAACGAGATTGAAGAAGGCGTAAAGCTGCTGAAGGAACTCTACAATAACGTACAGGGCGATCATCGGGAAGAAGTCTCACTCTCTGAGCTGAAGATTGGTCTGAAGTGTGGAGGCTCGGATGGCCTGTCCGGGATTACAGCGAATCCGCTTCTTGGACGTCTGTCTGACTATATGGCTGCCCAAGGCGGCACAACTGTACTCACTGAAGTACCTGAAATGTTTGGCGCCGAAAAGATTCTGATGGAACGTGCTGCAGACGAAGCTATTTTCCACAAAATTGTTGATCTCATCAATGACTTTAAGCAGTATTTCATGGACTATAAACAGCCGGTATATGAAAACCCTTCACCAGGCAATAAAGCCGGAGGGATTACTACGCTTGAGGATAAATCGCTGGGTTGCACTCAAAAATCCGGTAATTCTACGGTAATGGATGTACTCAAGTATGGAGAGCTTATCACTAACAAAGGCTTAAATCTTCTTAACGCGCCGGGCAATGACCTAGTGGCTTCGTCGGCTCTGGCTGCTGCTGGCTGCCAATTGGTGATCTTTACGACCGGACGGGGGACACCTTTTGGTACATTCGTGCCAACAATGAAGGTGTCTACCAATACCCCATTGTATGAAGGTAAACGTCACTGGATCGATTTTAATGCGGGTGTGTTGGTTGAAGATGGTTCTCCAGATGAGGTTCTGCGTGACTTCATTAACTACATTATCAGCGTGGCTAGTGGGGAATGGGTAAATAACGAGAAGAATAACTTCCGCGAGATATCCATATTCAAAACAGGAGTAACGCTATAATAAATAATTTATTACGAATTAGACTGTCCCTTATGCTATGTAGCGTAGGGGGCAGTTTTTTTAATTTCACATTATACATAATCCATCTTTAAAAGAACGGTCATTGCTTTCTTCTAATTTAGTGATTGCAATCACTATTGCCTTGTACGGCCTGTGCTAATCTGTTGTTGAGAATAGTTCTCATATAAAGGAGAAGAGTCCAATGGAAAAAATGCTGCGAATGGATGAGTCTATCTTCGAGATGGTATCCCGGCATCCAGAGGTCGTTGAGATTATGGTAGAGCTGGGCTTTAAGGACATTGCTAAGCCAGGTATGCTGCAGACCGCTGGCCGTTTCATGACCTTATCCAAAGGAATCAAGCTGAAGAAAATGGATCTCAACACCGTGAAGTTAGCATTTGAACGACATGGCTTCGAGATTATGAAATAAAGGAATCTATCATCAAAATTTCATTAAGGAGAGATCAATAATGAGTGAACTGATAAATAACCGCGAGGTTGATGTACCGGAGCAAACTCGTCGCCAAGCCATGCTCAAGGAGATTATTAAAGAACTGCATGCAGGCAAAAGTGTTGAAGAGGTTAAGGCACGCTTCGAGGAAGCTGTAGGTGATGTTACTGTTGCGGAAATCTCTGCAATGGAGCATTCGTTAATGACTGAAGAGGGAATTCCGGTATCCGAGGTACAGCGGCTTTGTTCGGTGCATACAGCAATATTCAAAGGCTCTATTGAGCAAATTCACCGCTCCTCAAAGCCTGAAGAACAACCCGGCCACCCAGTCCACACCTTCAAGCTAGAAAACCGTGAGATTGAAAGACTTGTGAACTTCCGTTTAGATTTGCATGCTACCAAATTCCAGAAGAATGACAGCGAGGAGCTGATCTTTAAGCTGCTGAAGGATCTTAGCTTACTGCTGGATCTAGATAAACACTATAGTCGAAAAGAAAATCTGTTGTTCCCTTACCTTGAAAAATACGGCATTTATGGACCAACCAAGGTAATGTGGGGCGTGGATGATCATATCCGTCGTATGATTAAAGATGCAAAAGCAGCGCTCAGCAGCTACAGCGGAAATGCAGCAGATATTGGTGTTCAACTTACGGAGATCATCAAGGAAGTTAATGAAATGATTTTTAAGGAAGAAAATATTTTATTGCCTATGTCGCTGGATAAATTGACGGAAGACGAATGGGTCAAAATCGCTCGGGAGAGCGATGAGATCGGATTCTGCCTAACGGCGCCGGAGCAGGAGTGGATACCCGAACGTGCCGCAGAGCCGGAAGGTGCAGCATTGCAGGGTGGAGCAGTGGGAGCCGCTCCGCAAGAAGGGTTCATCCGTTTTGAGACAGGGCTGTTGTCATTGCATCAGCTCGAAACAGTACTCAATCACCTGCCAGTAGATCTGACATTCATTGATGAGAATGATGTCGTTCGATATTTTTCACACGGGAAGGAACGTATCTTTGCCCGAACTAAGGCAGTTATCGGCCGCACGGTACAGAACTGTCATCCGCCTCAAAGTGTTCATGTGGTGGAGAAGCTTCTGGAAGATTTTAAGGCAGGTCGTAAGGATGCTGAGGACTTCTGGATCAACATCAAGGATAAATTTATCTATATCCGTTATTTCGCCGTCCGCGACGAGACTGGTCGGTATATGGGTACGCTGGAGTTTACACAGAATATCGCACCTATCCGTGCACTGGAGGGGCAAAAGCGTATTTTGTCAGAATAAATGGGTGTTTTAGGTTATTTTCCAGATAATAATATAGTCAGAAGACTCTCTTACTTAGTCGTAAGGGGGTCTTTTTAGAATATAATAGAGTATAGTATTAAAATAAGGAATTCCCGGGTGTGTTGTCTTTCCTTGACCACAGAGGGGGCTTCTATTATAGTTGGTACTTAGGATTAACTATTTTAGTATAAAAAAAGGTGGCTTGTTACATGTCTGAGAATATCTACGTTGGCGTGGATTTGGGTGGAACTGCAATTAAGGTTGGAATCTGCAATGCTGAGGGAACGCTACTGCATACTTATGAGGGACCCACAGGAACTGCAGAAGGTGTCGATACTGTTATCGATAATATCGAGAAGTATGTACGCCAAATTGTGGAGGATTCCCCGTACTCTTGGGATCAGCTTGCAGGTGTAGGCGCGGGCGTAGCAGGGTTCACAAATATTCGTGAAGGAATCATTATCCTTGCGCCCAACATAGGATTTAAAGATGTGCCGATTCGCTCCATTTTGGAAGATCGCTGGAACAAGCCTGTCAAAATAGACAATGATGCGAACGTGGCTGCACTGGGTGAAGCCTGGAGTGGTGCAGGACGCGGGATTGAAAATTGTGTCTGCTATACGCTAGGAACAGGTGTTGGTGGCGGAATCATTATTAACGGAAAGATTTATCAAGGTTTTGCAGGTCTAGCAGGTGAGCTTGGCCATATCACTGTAGTGCCGGATTTGGAAGCCATTCAATGTGGTTGCGGTAATATGGGATGTCTGGAAACCGTTTCCTCCGCTACAGGAATTATTCGTATGGCTAACGATGCAGTAGCTCGTGGTGATCGTACTTCCCTCTCAATGGTAGAGAAGATTGCTGCGAAGGAAGTCTTTGATGCGGCTAAGGCTGGCGATGAAGTAGCGATTCGCATAGTAAACCGTGCAGCATACTACCTGGGTAAATCTATGGCTTCTGTTGCAGCCGTGCTTAACCCTGAGGTCTTCATCATTGGTGGTGGTGTGTCTAAGGCTGGAGATATTCTATTTGATGAAGTTCGTCGTGTGTTTGCTAAGCTCGCACCGGCTCCGCTTCAGACTGGTGTTTCGATTATTCCTGCAGAGCTTGGTAATGATGCAGGTATTGTGGGTGCAGCAGGTCTTCTGCTTCGTTCTTAAAAGATAGGGAGTATTCATATACTAATTTAGGGAGGGGACGCTTTAATGACCGAATTGGACAATACTCCAACGGCTGGAGCCACCCTGATCATTATTACCGGAATGTCAGGTGCGGGTAAGACAATTGCTGTGCAGAGTCTGGAAGACCTAGGGTTCTTCTGTGTCGATAATTTGCCGCCGGTGCTGATCCCTAAGTTTGCAGAACTGATTGAGCAGTCGAAGGGTAAGATCGCCAAGGTAGCGCTTGTGATTGACCTGCGCGGTAGGGAATTCTTCACTGCTTTGTCCGAGTCTCTAGCCTATATTAAAGATGAGTCAACCATTGGCTGTGAAATCTTGTTCTTGGATGCTACGGATTCGGTGCTTGTGCAGCGTTACAAGGAAAGCCGGCGTCATCATCCTCTAGCGCCTAAGGGACTTCCGCTTGATGGTATCAAGCTGGAACGTAAAATGCTTGAGGAATTAAAGAATTCAGCTACATTATGTCTGGATACTAGCAGTATGAAACCAGTGCAGCTCAAGGAGAAGATCGTTTCTCGGTTCTCGCATTTAGGAAAAAGTACACTCTCCGTCAACATTACATCGTTCGGATTTAAGTATGGTATTCCTATTGATGCAGACCTCGTCTTCGATGTTCGCTTTTTGCCTAACCCACATTATGTGGATCACCTGCGGCCAAAAACAGGTCAGGACAGCGATGTCTATGACTATGTAATGAAGTGGCCTGAAACACAGGTGTTCCTGACCAAACTGCTCGATATGCTTCATTTCTTAATTCCGCAATATCGTAGGGAAGGTAAATCCCAGATTATTATCGGCATTGGCTGTACAGGCGGGAAACACCGTTCAGTAGCCATTTCTGAATATTTGGGCAAAATGCTGGGCGTCAGCGAAACGGAATCCGTAGCCGTTAGTCATCGGGATTCCGAGCGTGATCGGCACTAATGAGAGAAGGGGTCCATAGTGGCTGAAGAACAAAGACAGCGTCCACGTATCGTCGTTATGGGCGGTGGCACGGGGCTATCTGTCATGCTTCGCGGCTTAAAAGAAAAGCCGCTAGATATTACAGCTATAGTTACCGTAGCAGATGATGGAGGAAGCTCGGGCATTTTGCGCAGTGAACTGCAAATGCCGCCTCCTGGGGACATCCGCAACGTATTAACAGCTATGGCTGATGTAGAGCCGCTCATGGCGGATATTATGAGATATCGTTTCAACACGGGCGAAGGCTTGGCGGGTCATAGTCTTGGCAATTTAATTCTTGCCGCACTTACAGATATATCTGGCGATTTTGTCACAGCTGTTCGTGAGCTTAGCCGATTATTTGCTGTTCGCGGACGGGTATTACCCGCTGCGGGGGATGCCGTAGTATTGCGTGCAGAAATGTCGGACGGCACGATTATCACGGGTGAATCTAAGATACCGGAAGCAGGCGGGATCATTAAACGGGTTTCTTTGGAGCCTGCTGATGTGGAACCGTTGCCTGAAGCACTTGAAGCGATTCGAAATGCTGATGCAATTCTTTTGGGTCCAGGGAGTCTATATACGAGCATTCTTCCGAACCTACTTGTTCCGAAGCTAGCAGAAGCAGTTGTATCTTCTGATGCAATCAAAATTTTTGTCTGCAATGTAATGACTCAGCCTGGTGAAACGGATAATTATACTGTAAATGACCATCTACAAGCCGTTTATGATCATATTGGGATTCATTTATTTGATTATATTATTGTGAATGACGGTGAAATTCCTGAGCAGGTGCAGTCGAAGTACGCTGAGAAGGGTGCACGTCCGGTACAGCTCGATAAGGATGTACTAGAAGGCAGTGCATATAAAGTTATAGCGGATAAGCTAGTGTTATTCCGAACTTATTTAAGGCATGATACTGATAAGCTTAGTCATCATATCTATCAGCTTGTGCAAGATTGGATAAACAGAAACCCTAGGGTATAACTTAAAATATAAGAAAATATAAGTTTTACACCTATACTTTCTTATATTTCTCGCTTAAACGCTTACCGTCCTCAAAAGGACGCCGAAGGCGTTTATGCTTGTATATATGAATGACGTACTTATTTTCAGAAAGAGGTGAGACCCTTGTCTTTTGCGGCCCTTACCAAAAAAGAGCTGACGATGGTGGAGAGTGAGCCCTGTTGTGAGAAGGCGGAAATGTCAGCGCTTATCCGTATGAATGGATCTGTGCAGCTTTCAAGCAAAAAGGTGATTCTCGACATTTCGACGGAGAACGCCGCGATTGCAAGGCGGGTATATTCTTTACTTAAGAAATATTACCAGGTCCATATTGAGCTACTCGTGCGTAAAAAAATGCGTTTGAAGAAAAATAACGTTTATATCGTTAGAATCCCTAGTCGCGTACAGGAAATCTTAAATGATCTCAGAATTGTGTCCGAAGGATTTATTTTTACCGACGGTATTGATAAAGAGATTGTTGGGAATAACTGCTGTAAGCGTGCTTATTTGCGGGGTGCCTTTTTGGCGGGCGGATCCGTTAATAATCCGGAGGGTTCCTCTTACCATTTGGAGATTTCCTCGATGTATGAGGAGCATTGTAAGGCGCTGGTCGATCTGGCTGGTGAATTTCACCTAAACGCACGCTGCATTGAACGTAAAAAAGGGTTCATTCTATACATTAAAGAAGGCGAGAAGATTATCGAATTCTTAAGTCTGATCGGGGCGCATCAAGCGTTGTTCAAATTTGAGGATGTAAGAATTATGCGTGATATGCGTAATTCCGTGAATCGGATCGTGAACTGCGAGACCGCGAATCTCAATAAAACGATAAGTGCCGCGGTGCGGCAGATTGAGAATATCAAACTGCTGCAGCGAGAAGTGGGGCTGGAGAGCCTACCGGATAAACTGCGGGAAGTTGCAGAAATTCGAATGGCACATCCAGATATCAACCTTAAAGAGGTTGGTGAAATGCTGAAAGGTACGGTTAGTAAGTCCGGAGTAAATCATCGTCTTCGTAAGATTGATGAACTGGCGGACAAGGTTCGAGGCGGCTAGTCACTTTTTTTCTAGTGTGGTTTACGTTATAATGATATAATAATATAAAATTAATGTGAAATTTTTGGGGAGAACTCAATTAGGGGGTAAGCGTTTCATGACAAAGCACCCGGTAGTTGTTCGGTTGAAGACAGGGCTACACGCTCGACCGGCAGCATTGTTTGTGCAAGAAGCTAACAAGTTTTCGTCGGAGATTTTCGTGGAAAAAGACGATAAAAAAGTAAACGCCAAAAGTATTATGGGTATTATGAGCCTAGCGATCAGTTCCGGCACGGAGATCTATATCAGCGCGGATGGTGCAGACGCGGATCAAGCTGTAAACGCTTTGACGAGTCTCGTCAGCAAAGAAGAGCTTGAGAACCAATAATCTTTTGAAGTGACTTTTTATCGAATGACTAAAAAGCCCCCAGGGGCTTTTTTTTATACCAAAAAATAGATTTTAACTGTGCAACATTTACCAAAAAGACTCGTCTAGAGGATAATAACAAATCACAAAGGATGAAAGGGGCTGGCAAATATGAAAGGTTTGGTAAAAAAGATTGGTTCAGTGTTGATCGTAGGAAGTTTGTTAATTGGAGGGATTAGCATGAGTGGAGTCTTCCAAGGTCCCGCAAAGGCTTACGCAGATGAAGTGCAGAAAAATGTCGTTAGTGTAGTAGGTAAAGGTGAATTGTCCATCAAGCCGGATATTGTATACTTGTCCATCGGTGTGGATACTACGGCTACAACTGCGCAAGAAGCGCAAAAAACAAATGCTGCTAAAATCCAAAAGATCACTACACTACTGAAGGGGACTTGGAAAATCGCAGATAAGGATATTCAAAGTACCCAATTCTATGTGCAACCCAACTACAGTTATAGCGAAAAAGAAGGACAGCAAGTGAAAGGATACAACGCGAATCATACACTGTTAGTGTCCTATAGAGATCTGACCAAGGTTGGTGAATTGCTAGACGCTGCATCTGCGGCGGGGGCAAATAATATCGGAAATGCACGTTTTTCCGTGGAAGATACTTCTGCCTTTGAAGCTCAGGTGATTGAAAAGGCGATGGCGAACGCAGATGTTAAAGCAGGTGCTATTGCTAAGGCAGCTAAACGTAGCCTGGGTCAAGTAATCACGGTCAGCCAAAATGATGGCAATGTCACTCCGGTTTATTTTGAACAGAATCTAAAAATGGAAATGGCTGCAGCAGATGCTGGTGCAAGCACATCCGTTCAACCGGGAGTAGTTAAAGTTACAACACAGCTGAGCGTAATGTATGAATTGAAATAGTAGCAGAACAAGATGATTGCAGAGAGGAGAGGTGATCTTCCACTAGTAATAGTGGGGGGCGCCTCTTTTTTTTGTGTAAATTCTCCAAGATTAGGTTTAATAAACTGGAAAGGAGTGGGAAAATTAGATGGTGAATATTTCAAAAGAAACAGTACGCAAATGGGGCATAGGTTTGATGTCGGCTGGATTATTGCTTGGTGGAGGATTGCTGCCCAGTGATACGGGTTATGCAGCTTCTGATCAGACGAAGAGCAAGGCTATTGCTACAAGTATAGTTTTAAAGGCGAACGGGGTGATTTCACAGCAGACAGGTATTTTGCAGGAAGGGAAGGTCTGGATTCCGATTACCTTTATGCGTGATGTGCTGCAATTACCTCTAACTTATGATAAAAAAGAAAATGCATACACGATCGGAAAGGGAACGACTAAGGCCAAGTTGCTGTTATCTAGCTATGGTACTTCAATTTGGGTGAACAATTATTACATTCGAGAGTATGAAGGAAAGCTAATAAACAATCGGCTCTATGTTCCATCAGGTCTGTTAAATGATTATTTAGGCTATAAAGTGGATTGGAGTCGGGGCTCTAGTAGGTTGAATGTGGTGAATAGATCACAGAATGCGTTGATAGTAACTACAGAGACCTATGCTAAGGATCGAAAAGAGGCTTTGATCCAGCTTGATTATCCGAAGTTTAGTGGATTAAGCAATTCCAATGCACAGCAGGCCATGAATGATATTTTGAAAGAAAGTGCCATGAAATTCGCTGCAGGCGCAGAGAAGGATATCTCGAATCGATCTGGGTCAGAGCCTAAGTATACTTATGATATAGATTATGTGGTGACCTACAATCAGGATGGTGTGATCAGCTTAGTGATGTCACAGTATAGCGATACGGGCGGCGCTCATGGTATGACCAATCGGGAGGCTTTTACCTTTTCGCTCAAGGATGGCAAACGTCTACTGTTGGGCGACCTGTTCGGAGCTAACCCAAACTACAAAAAAGAGTTGAATGCTAAGTTGAACAAGCTAGTAAAAGCGGAGGAAAGTTATTTGGGAGGATTCAACGGATTGAATACGGAAAAGTATTTTTATCTGAAGGATGATCAGGTCGTTCTGTTCTTCCAATTGTATGAATACACAGCTTATGCTGCGGGGTTCCCGGAATATCCCTTTACTTTCAAAGAATTGTTGCCGGAAGGCGGTAGCCCATTTGCTGCTGTAAAATAAATAGAGAAGTCGTACCCGCTAGTGTCACCACTGGACATCTCCCCCTTACCAGAATCACCTCGAATTCATATGCTAAATGGAGTAACTAGTTTATGAACGGGGGAGAGCTATGAGCTATCAATACACTGCAATTGGCGATTCCTTGACGACTGGATTTGGCGCTCTGCCAGGGAACGGTTTTGTATCGGTGTACCGTAGAATGGCGGAAGGGAGACTGCGTTCTAATGTAGCCTCTACGAATTTGGGCGTGAATGGATTGACTACTTCTGAACTGGAACAGCGGCTGCGGGGGAGTGCAATGACTCGCAAAGCCATTCGAGCAGCCGACATCATCACTCTATCCATCGGTGGCAACGATTTAATCCATGCTGCGAAGGCTGCAGCTAGACAACCTGAAAATTTATCTAAAGAGCTGCGAAGATCATTGCAAGAATGCAAACAAAATTTTGCTGCAATTATGAGTATCCTCTTCCAATTGAAGACGGGAACGCGTAGACCTTTTATCATTCGGATTGTGGGACTGTATAATCCTTATCCTCAGGTAGTGGGTGCTACAGAGTGGGTGCGGCAGTTTAACCGCTATGCCTCACAGTATAGTAGCCGAGTATGTGGGTTTGCTTCTATCTATAGTGAGTTTGCAGGAAATGAGAGAGGGCTATTATCGATTGACCACTTACATCCGAATGGCCGAGGCTACCGTGTGATTGCTGAGAAACTCGATGCGCTTGGATATGGCGGTTTGATTTAACTGAGATTCGTATGAAGTGGTGGTCTGAAAAGTAAAGAGGCTGTGCGCTAACCATCAAGTGGATAGGGCACAGCCTCTTTGTGTTGTTTTATAGCTTACACACCGCTAGGCAGTGTTTTCTCGATGACTTTATCAACGATACCGTAAGTTGCCGCATCTGCAGCAGTCATGAAGTAATCACGATCTGTATCCTTCTCAATACGTTCTAGCGGTTGACCCGTACGTTCTGCAAGAATACGATTCAACTTATCACGCAATTTGAGGATACGACGGGCACGGATTTCGATATCCGTTGCTTGACCTTGAGCACCACCCAGAGGTTGGTGAATCATGATCTCACTGTTAGGCAGCGCGAAGCGTTTGCCTTTAGCGCCAGCGTTAAGTAGGAAAGCTCCCATAGAAGCTGCCATACCCACACAGATGGTGGAAACGTCCGGTTTAATGTACTGCATTGTATCAAAAATAGCCATACCTGCAGTAATGGAACCGCCTGGGCTATTCACATAAAGGTGAATGTCCTTCTCCGGATCTTCGGCAGCCAAGAACAGCATTTGTGCGATGATAGAATTGGCTACCACGTCATTAACCTCCGTTCCAAGGAAAATGATGCGGTCCTTCAGCAGGCGGGAATAGATGTCATAAGCGCGCTCACCGCGGTTGCTCTGTTCTACTACCATAGGAATATAACTCACGTGGAAAACCTCCTTGATATTGGTTCTTCAAATGTATTCATTTTTACTCTTGCCGTATTACCCACATGATAAACAAATTCAAACAAAAAGTCAAAGAAAGTCAAACTTATATTCAAAAAAAAGAGCCGACACGCGGCTCTTTGGTTAAGTAGTAGTATAGGCACTACTAAATTATGTACAAAAGTGAAATTAATGGCGCGCCCGCCAAGAATCGAACTTGGATCTCAGGCTTCGGAGGCCTACGTCATATCCATTGGACCACGGGCGCAACAAAAATGATTATAATACAATTCCTGTGCAATTGCAATGAAATAATAATACTGTACACAGGCTCTATCCATAGTCTTCAAGGTGGACAAGCGTACATTGTATTTCACTCAGCTAAAGAATCTGGATTGTTAATGACAGGTTTTTTGGAGCTGAACCTCTTTCCCAATCCTATAAATGTATAAGAAGACAAGCGCTTGAGAATTCTACTCTCGGAAGACTTGCACTTCGAGCAATATTTGGTTAGAATATGAGTGGGACTTAAAAAGTTTACCCGGGACATTTTGAGACCATGAACAAGGGAATAGAGGAAGACGAAGTTGCAGGAGTGAAAGTATGCGTAATTTATTAGATATCCAAAAGCAGCTTCTGCCTGATCTCATGGAAACCCTTAAGAGACGGTACACGATTCTTCATCAGATCATGCTGTCCGATATAATTGGGCGCAGAACGCTTGCCGCTTCGCTTGATATGACTGAGCGGGTACTGCGTGCCGAGACGGATCTTCTGAAATCGCAAGGGCTCATTGAGATCGAGAGCGTTGGCATGCGCATTAGCGCTGCTGGGCGTAGACTGCTTGATTTGCTAGAGCCGGTCGTTAAGAGCCTGTTTGGTCTGGATGAGCTGGAAGAGAAAATTCGGGCAACGTACGGTCTGGATAAAGTTATTGTGGTGCCGGGTGATTGTGAGTCATCGCCATTCACTAAACGTGAGCTTGGCCGAGCGGGTGCAAAAGCGCTGCTCAGTGTACTTCGTACAGATGATATAGTTGCTGTCACAGGTGGATCAACGCTTGCCGATATGGCTGATCAATTGACACCGCCGTTATCCCTTTCCTATAAGAACGCTTGGTTTGTTCCGGCGCGTGGTGGATTAGGAGAGAGTATGGAGATTCAAGCCAATACGATTGCCTCAACAATGGCAAAACGGGTAGGAGCGAATTACCGGTTGCTGCATGTACCTGATTTACTTAGTGGGGATGCCTACCAGTCACTAGCACTTGACTCTAATATTGGAGAGATTGTACAAATCATCCGCAGTTCGCGTATTATTGTACATGGGATTGGGGATGCCATTGAAATGACTCGCCGCCGCAAGCTGGATGAGGCAACTGTCTCAGAAATCCAGGGTGAGGGAGCCGTGGCTGAATCCTTTGGGTATTACTTTAACGAAGATGGTCAGGTTGTCCATACGATGCTTACGATGGGACTACGTCTAGAAGATATTGTTCGGACGGAGACAGTCATCGGTATTGCTGGAGGCAAACCAAAGGCCAAAGCCATTCATGCCATGCTGCGTTTCGGGCAGGAGAATATACTCGTCACCGACGAGGCTGCTGCTGTGGAAATCGGCAAGGAAATTGATAATCAGTTACAGATATCCTCGTAACTCACTAGAACATATATCTTGCATCATACTTAACATTGTTGTCATGACAGGCTTCACGGTCTGTTTTGAATAAATAAAACGAATTCTAGGAGGAACTATTCAATGAGTGTAAAAGTTGGAATTAACGGATTTGGACGTATTGGACGCCTTGCTTTCCGCCGTATTCAAAATGTAGAAGGTATCGAAGTGGTAGCAATCAACGACTTGACTGACGCTAAGATGCTTGCTCATTTGCTTAAATATGATACAACTCAAGGTAAATTCCAAGGTGATGTTGAAGTGCATGATGGCTTCTTCAAAGTCAATGGCAAAGAAGTTAAGGTTCTTGCTAACCGCAACCCTGAAGAATTGCCATGGGGCGACCTAGGCGTTGATATCGTACTTGAGTGCACAGGTTTCTTCACAACTAAAGAAGCAGCTGAAAAACACTTGAAAGGTGGAGCTAAGAAAGTAGTTATCTCCGCTCCAGCTACTGGCGACATGAAAACTGTCGTTTACAACGTTAACGATGACATTCTTGATGGTACTGAGACTGTTATTTCCGGCGCATCTTGCACAACGAACTGCCTAGCTCCAATGGCAAAAGTATTGAACGACAAGTTCGGTATCGTTGAAGGCTTGATGACTACAATTCACGCTTACACTGGTGACCAAAACACTTTGGATGCTCCACATGCTAAAGGTGACTTCAGACGCGCTCGTGCAGCAGCTGAAAACATCATTCCTAACACTACTGGTGCTGCTAAAGCAATCGGTCTTGTTATTCCAGAACTTAAAGGTAAATTGGATGGTGCGGCTCAACGTGTTCCAGTTGCAACTGGTTCCCTGACTGAGCTTGTAACTGTTCTTGATAAGAGCGTTACTGTTGAAGAAATCAACGCAGCAATGAAAGCAGCTTCCGATCCAGACACTTATGGTTACACTGAAGATGAAATCGTATCTTCCGATATCAAAGGTATGACTTTCGGATCCCTGTTCGATGCTACACAAACTAAAGTATTGACTGTTGGCGACAAACAACTCGTTAAGACTGTTGCTTGGTATGACAATGAAATGTCCTACACTGCACAATTGGTTCGTACTTTGGAGAAATTCGCTAAAATCGCTAAGTAATTGACTTGATATAAGTAACATCTATAGAGCGGAAACAGAAGTTCCTTGTTTCCGCTCTTTCTAAATGTATTTCTTGTTTCCTGCTAGAAACAACTTTGGGTGTGGAGGAATTAATCATGAACAAAAAGAGCGTCCGTGATGTAGAAGTAAAGGGTAAACGCGTATTTGTACGCGTGGATTTCAACGTACCTGTAGAAGACGGTAAGATTACTGATGATACTCGTATTCGCGAAACCCTTCCAACCATTAAATATTTGATTGAGAACGGTGCAAAGATCATTCTTGCGAGTCACATGGGACGTCCTAAAGGTCAATTCGTAGATTCCATGCGTTTGACTACTGCTGCTGAACGTCTGTCCGAGCTTCTCGGCAAACCAGTAGCTAAAGCTGACGAAGCTGTTGGCGAAGCTGTCAAAGCAAAAATTGCTGAGCTAGGCGAAGGCGACGTACTTGTACTTGAGAATGTTCGTTTCTACCCAGGCGAAGAAAAGAACGATCCTGAATTGGCTAAACAATTCGCTGAACTGGCTGATTTGTTCGTCAATGATGCGTTTGGTGCGGCTCACCGTGCACATGCATCGACAGAAGGTATCGCTCATTTCCTACCAGCTGTATCCGGTCTTTTGATGGAGAAAGAATTGACCGTTCTTGGTAAAGCTCTTACTAACCCAGAACGTCCTTTCACTGCGATCATCGGTGGTTCGAAAGTTAAAGACAAGATTGATGTTATTGATAACTTGTTGTCTTTGGCTGATAACGTCCTGATCGGCGGTGGATTGTCTTATACATTCACTAAAGCACAAGGCTTTGAAATCGGTAAGTCACTTGTAGACAACGACAAACTTGACGTTGCTCTTGGATTCATCGAAAAAGCTAAAGCACTTGGCAAAAACTTCATGCTTCCTGTTGATGTTGTGGTTGCTGATAAATTCGGTGCTGATGCTAACACTAAGATCGTTAATTACAATGAAATCCCAGAAGGTTGGGAAGGACTTGATATCGGACCTAAGACTCGTGAACTTTATGCCGATATTATCAAGAACTCCAAGCTGGTTGTCTGGAATGGACCTATGGGCGTATTCGAAATCGATAAATTCGCTGAAGGTACACTTGCAGTAGCAAAAGCTTGTGCAACAACTGAAGGTTACACTGTTATTGGCGGCGGAGATTCCGCAGCAGCAGCAGAAAAATTCCACCTGGCTGACCAAATGGATCACATCTCCACTGGTGGCGGTGCATCCCTTGAGTTCATGGAAGGCAAGGCGCTTCCTGGCGTAGAAGCACTGAACGACAAGTAAGACGTATAGAAGGAGGCAATTTAATTCATGAGAACACCAATTATTGCGGGTAACTGGAAGATGTTCAAAACAGTTCCTGAAGCAGAAAGCTTTATTGCTGACATCAAAGGCAAAGCAGAAGTAGAAGGCGTTGAGACTGTAATCTGCGCCCCATTTACTAACCTGCCTGCACTTGTAGCAGCTGCAAAAGGTACAGACATCAAGATTGGCGCACAGAACCTGCACTTTGAAGATAACGGTGCTTACACAGGAGAAATCAGTGGTGTAATGCTTAGCGATCTTGGAGTAGACTATGTAATCATTGGTCACTCAGAGCGTCGTGCTTATTTTGGCGAAACAGATGAAATCGTGAATAAGAAAATGCATGCTGCATTCCGTCACGGTATCACTCCAATCGTATGTGTTGGCGAAAAGCTCGAAGAGCGTGAAGCTGATCAAACTAAAGCAGTATGTAAAGTACAAACTGAAGCTGCATTCCAAGGACTTAGTGCCGAGCAAGCAGCAAAAGTTGTCATTGCATACGAACCTATCTGGGCTATTGGCACAGGTAAATCTTCCACTTCCCAAGATGCTAACGAAGTTATTGCTTACATCCGCAGTCTTGTAAAAGATTTGTATGATGTTGCAACAGCTGAAGCTGTTCGTATTCAATACGGCGGCAGCGTGAAGCCTGAGAATGTAACTGAGTACATGGGCCAAAGTGACATCGATGGTGCGCTTGTTGGCGGTGCCAGCTTGCAGCCTGCTTCCTTCGTTCAATTGGTTGAGGGGGCGAAGTAAGATGTCAGCTCCAAGACCTGTAGCTTTGATCATCATGGATGGTTTCGGTTTGCGTGGAACATCTGAAGGTAACGCCGTTGCTCAAGCTAACAAACCTAACTATGACCGTTACTTGAAACAATATCCTAATACTACCCTTACTGCTTGTGGTGAAGCTGTTGGTCTTCCAGAAGGCCAAATGGGCAACTCTGAAGTAGGGCACTTAAATATTGGTGCAGGACGGATTGTATACCAGGATTTGACTCGTATCGATAAATCGATCCGTGAGGGCGAATTCTTCGATAATGAAACACTGGTAGCCGCAGTTAGAAATGCTAAGAACACAGGTAAAAAGCTTCATCTTTACGCGCTTGTATCCGACGGAGGGGTACATAGCCATATTAATCACCTGTTTGCTATGCTTGACCTGGCTAAGAAAGAAGATATGCACGAAGTGTATATCCATGCTTTCATGGATGGCCGGGACGTACCTCCAGATAGTGGTAAGAAGTTTGTTCAAGATCTGGTTGCTAAGATTGAAGAAGTTGGAGTAGGTACAATTGCAACGGTATCCGGGCGTTATTACGCAATGGACCGTGACAAACGTTGGGATCGTGTAGAAAAAGCCTATCGTGCTATGGTTTATGGCGAAGGACCGAAATACACAGATGCTCTGCAAGCTATCACTGCATCTTATTCAAATTCCGTGTTCGACGAATTCGTTGAACCTAGCGTGATTGTAGACAGTGAAGGCAAGCCAGTAACGGCAGTAGAAAGCGGCGATTCCGTCGTGTTCCTCAACTTCCGCCCTGACCGTGCTATTCAATTGTCACAAGTGTTCACGAATCAAGATTTCCGCGGTTTCGACCGGGGTCCTTTGTTCCCGCAAGACTTGCACTTCGTATGCCTGACTACTTTCAGTGAAACGGTACAAGGTTATGTAGCCTATTCACCGAAGAACCTGGATAACACATTGGGTGAAGTACTTGTGCAACACAACAAGAAGCAACTGCGCATCGCGGAAACTGAGAAGTATCCGCACGTAACGTTCTTCTTCAGTGGTGGACGTGATGAGGAACTTCCAGGAGAAACTCGTATCTTGATCAACTCTCCTAAAGTGGCAACCTATGATCTTCAACCCGAGATGAGTGCTTACGAAGTGGCTGCAGCCTGCGTAGCAGAAATCGAAGCTGAAAGACAGGATGCTATTATCCTTAACTTTGCAAACCCTGATATGGTTGGACACTCCGGTATGTTGGAGCCAACAATCAAGGCTGTAGAGGTAACTGATGAGTGTGTAGGTAAAGTAGTGGACGCAGTAGTTGCCAAGGGTGGCGTTGCGATCATTATCGCCGATCACGGTAATGCAGACATGGTATTTGATGAGAACGGTCGTCCGTTCACAGCTCATACTACTAACCCGGTTCCGTTCATCCTTACGGATGAAAATGTTGTATTGCGCGATCGCGGTATCCTTGCTGATGTAGCACCAACCATTCTGGATCTGATGGGAATTCCGCAGCCTGCGGAAATGACTGGTCAATCCATGATCGCTAGTCGCAAATAAGGAAACAATACCTAAGATTAAGCTTCAACAATCAAAACCAAAACATTGTTTAAAGGAGATTAACTAAAATGACTATTATTTCTGATGTTTATGCTCGCGAAGTCCTTGACTCCCGTGGTAACCCTACTGTAGAGGTTGACGTTTATCTTGAATCCGGTGCTAAAGGCCGCGCTATCGTTCCTTCCGGCGCTTCCACTGGCGCTCATGAAGCTGTAGAGCTTCGTGATGGCGACAAATCCCGTTACATGGGTAAAGGCGTTCTGAAAGCTGTTGAGAACGTAAATGAAATCATCGCTCCAGAAGTTATTGGTATGGACGCTCTTGACCAAGTGGGCATCGACAAATTGATGATCACTTTGGACGGAACTCATAACAAAGGAAAATTGGGCGCTAACGCAATCCTAGCTGTATCCATGGCCGTAGCTCGCGCAGCTGCAGCAGCATTGGATATTCCTTTGTACGTATACCTGGGCGGATTCAACGCTAAAACTCTTCCAGTACCAATGATGAACATCATCAATGGTGGTGAGCATGCGGACAACAACATCGACGTTCAAGAGTTCATGGTTCTTCCTGTAGGAGCTCCAAGCTTTAAAGAAGCTCTTCGTACAGGTGCTGAAATCTTCCACAACTTGAAATCCGTACTTCAATCTAAAGGCCTGAACACAGCTGTTGGTGACGAAGGTGGTTTCGCACCAAACCTTGGTTCGAATGAAGAAGCAATCACTACAATCATCGAAGCTATTGAAAAAGCTGGTTACAAACCAGGTGTTGACGTATTCTTGGGTATGGACGTTGCTTCCACTGAGTTCTACAAAGACGGTAAATACACCCTTGCTGGCGAAGGTAAATCTTACACTTCCGCTGAGTATGTTGACCTTCTTGCTTCATGGGTTGAAAAATATCCTATCATCACAATCGAAGACGGTATGTCCGAAGACGACTGGGATGGTTGGAAATTGCTTACTGAAAAATTGGGAGACAAAGTTCAATTGGTTGGTGACGACTTGTTCGTTACAAACACTGAGCGTCTTGCAACAGGTATCGAAAAAGGTATCGGTAACTCCATCTTGGTTAAAGTTAACCAAATTGGTACATTGACTGAAACTTTCGATGCTATCGAAATGGCTAAACGTGCTGGTTACACAGCAGTTATCTCTCACCGTTCCGGTGAATCCGAAGATAGCACAATTGCTGACATCGCTGTTGCGACTAACGCTGGTCAAATCAAAACAGGTGCTCCTTCCCGTACAGACCGTGTTGCTAAATACAACCAATTGCTTCGCATCGAAGACGAGTTGGGTGAATTGGCTCAATACAACGGCCTGAAATCTTTCTACAACCTTAAAAGATAATCTGCTTTTATAGCAGAGTACGAAGACCCGCCATATGGCGGGTCTTTTTTTAATATATGTTTATCCTAATCTTTCAAGAAAAGCTACGACTTAACAGTCTAGGCGGTTGTATTACCGGCACTGCTATGATAAAATAAGAATACTGTTTATGTATCGTGATAACCTCAATTACCATAGATAGTGATGCTTAGGCGTAGGAGGTGGAAGTGAATGGATATCTTTTTGAAAGTTGTGCTCCTGATTTTTTCCGTCGGTCTTATTGCGGTCGTTCTTCTGCAAAAGGGGAAAAGCGCGGGTCTTTCCGGTGCCATCTCCGGTGGTGCTGAGCATCTCTTTGGTAAAACAAAAGCTCGTGGTATGGAACTCGTACTACAACGTGTAACAGTTGGACTTGCTGCAGGATTCTTCATTATGGCGATTCTAGCTGCTGTTTTCATTGACTAAAGTACCTACAGTAAGCCCTCGCTCTGTTCTGAATGGAATGGAGCGAAGGCTTTTTTGTTATAATAAAAAGGGGATAAAGCACCTGCAGGTGCTTTTCTTTGCATAGCAGAAAGAATAAGATTCGTTACGGTAAAGCCTTAATAAATAAACTTTCTCCTTCGATGTGAATGAAATTTCGTACTGCGTTTACCTTTGGATGACAGTAACAGGGATGCGCAGGATTGATTTCGTGTATACTAGGGTATGAAGTAGGTAAAGGTAAATTTTACTTGGCATTACTACAGAGCAGGACAAGACATACATATTTGCCAGCGGCTTGGAGCCGCGGAGGGCTGGGGTGACGAACATGATAACACAAGAAATATTACTCGATTTCATGCGGGAAACTGCATATAAACCAATGACTTATGAAGAGCTGGTGAGCCATTTTGCTCTAGAAGATAGCACAGGGTTTAAAAAGTTCGAGGAATTACTAATTGAATTAGAGCAGGACGGAAGAATTGTATTAACTCGTAATGCACGTTATGGCGTGCCGGAACGAATGGATTTACTGCGAGGCCGGTTACAGGCTCATGCGAAAGGCTTCGCTTTTCTTATCCCGGATGATCGTGATCATCCTGACGTATATATCCATGCGAATGATCTTAAGGGAGCTATGAATGGTGACATCGTCCTTATCCGTATTACCTCTAAAAGTCCGTCCGGCGGACGTATGGAAGGCGAAGTTGAGCGCATTGTAAAACGGGGAGTATTGCAGACGGTTGGCGTATTTCAAAATCTGGAGACCTATGGCTTTGTGCTGCCTGATGATAAACGGATTAATCGCGATATTTTTATTCCGAAGCAATCCTTCATGGGGGCGGTAGACGGTCAAAAGGTCGTTGTACGTATCGTGAATTATCCAGAAGGCCGATCAGCGGCAGAGGGTGAAATTATTGAGATCCTCGGACATAAGGATGATCCAGGAGTCGATATTCTATCTATTATCCGTAAGCATCAGCTGCCAGAGGCCTTTCCGGCTGAAGTGATGAACGAAGCGGACAACGCTCCGGATTCAATCACAGAAGAGGAAATTGCTGAGCAGGGACGTCGCGATTTGCGCGGACTAAACATTGTCACGATTGATGGTGAGGATGCTAAGGACCTGGATGATGCGGTTAATGTTCAGCGACTGGAGAACGGACATTACAAGCTAGGCGTGCATATTGCTGATGTAGGTTATTATGTGCGTGAGAGCTCTGAGCTCGATAAAGAAGCTTATGATCGGGGCTGTAGTGTGTACTTGGTGGATAGGGTGATTCCGATGCTGCCTCACCGTTTGTCTAACGGGATTTGTAGTTTAAATCCGCAGGTAGACCGCTTAACGATGTCCTGTGAGATGGAATTTAATGAACAAATGAAGGTCGTGAAGCACGATGTCTTTACAAGTGTGATTCGCACCAAGGAAAGAATGACTTATTCCAATGTCCGCAAAATTTTGGAGGATGAAGACGCTGAATTGCTGGAGCGCTATAGTCCATTAATTGATGATTTCCGTCTTATGAAAGAATTGGCGATGAAGCTGCGTGATGCACGGATGCGGCGGGGCGCGGTTGATTTTGACTTTGAAGAAAGCAAAATCATCGTAGATGAGAACGGTAAAGCTGTAGATATTGTGAAGCGTGAGCGTTCTGTAGCTGAGCAGATTATCGAGGAGTTCATGCTCGCGGCGAATGAAACGGTTGCTGAGCATTTCCATTGGTTGAAGGTTCCGTTCCTTTACCGGATTCACGAAGATCCGGACCCTGAGAAGCTACAGAATTTTATGGCTTTTGCGGCCAATTTCGGATATCACGTGAAGGGCCGTGGCAATTCGGTTCATCCACGTGCTTTGCAGGATCTGTTGGAGCAAATCCAAGGGACTAAAGAACAGACCGTTATTAGCACAATGATGCTGCGTTCCATGAAGCAGGCGAAATATGATGCGGAGAGCACAGGCCATTTCGGACTCGCTGCAGAATACTATTCCCACTTTACTTCTCCGATTCGCCGTTACCCCGATCTGGTCATTCACCGTGTAATGCGTGAAGTGATTGAGAATGGAGGGGCGCTGAGCCAGAAACGACATGATTATTTGGCTGGTCGGATGCCTGACATTGCTCAGCAGTCCTCGGAACGTGAGCGTTTGGCAGTAGAAGCAGAACGCGATACAGAGCAGCTGAAGAAAGCTGAATACATGCAGGATAAAGTAGGCGAGGAATTCGAGGCAATGGTCAGCAGTGTGACCAGCTTCGGAATGTTCATCGAGCTGGACAATACCGTCGAAGGCCTTATTCGTCTCAGTGCGATGAGCGACGATTATTATCACTTCGACGAGGCCCATATGGCGCTCATTGGCGAGCGCACATCGCGGGTGTTCCGCATTGGCGACGAGGTTAAGATTCGAGTCGCCAAGGTAAATATGGATGACCACACGATCGATTTCGAGTTGGTCGACATGAAACCACGCGCGCCAGGTGAACATCGCGGCGGTGGTTTTGGAGGCGGCCGCGGTGGCAAAGGCGGCCGTCCAGGTGGCGGCGGCTTCAAGGCGCCAGCCGGGGGTAAAGGCGGCGCGGGCAGCAAGGGCCGCGGCGGTAAAGGCAAGCCCGGCGCTGCTGTAGGCGCGGGCAAGGGTAAGCCGGGCGCTGGTGTGCGCGCCGGTGAAGGGCCGCGCGAAGCGGCCGGTGTTGGTGCACCGGGCGGACGCGGAAAGCGGAAGCGCGGGCGTGATGCCGGCGAGGATGCGAGCCGGGTAGTTGCGGCGCCGGGCGGAAGCACCGGCGCAGAGCGCGGGGGCGAAGCGGGCAACGCAGGCGCGCCACGTGAGCGCAGCGGCGGGCGAGGCCGCGGCGGTGACAACGGCGGTGCCGGTGGTGGACGCGGCATCAGCTTCGGCTTTGGCTCCGGCAAAGGCGGATACGGCGCTCCTGCGTCTGACTCTTCCGGCGGCGAAGTCCGCGGCCTGGACGGCAGCACGAAGTTCCGTAGCCGTGAGGACCGCGGCGGTAACTTTGGCGGTGGAGAAGGCCGTAGCGGCGCTCCAACAGGTAAAGGTCGCCGGAAAAAGAAGAACAAAAGCGGTGTGTTCATCGGTCAATCCGTGACACCGGGCAACGTTCAGACGTCGGAACAAGCCGCTTCTAAACGTAGCGACACTACAGGTAACGCACCAGACGGAGCTCCTCGTAAGAGAAAGAAGAAATAAATAACGTTATTGGGCTACGTTTCGTAGCTCTATGACGAAAGATAAAGCACCGCTCCCTTGATTGAAGTGCACCCCTTAGAATAGACATTGGATAAAACCCCTGGTTTGTCCGATGAAATTCTAGGGGGTGTATTTTTATGGCGATTAAAGGACAGAAGTTCAAAACTTACTCGGATGAGATTAAAAAAGAGGCCATTCGTTTACATGTGGAGGAAAGATGGACTTACCGGAAAATTACGGAGCATTTTGAGATTCAAGACCAAGGGCGGGTAAAGAAATGGATGAAGAAATACCGAGAGCTAGGGGAATTTGGGTTACTAGATCAACGGGGGCGTCGTAAAGAATATATCGATCAAGATAGGTATGTTCAAAAGCTCAGACGGGAAAATGAAATGCTAAAAAAGTGCTTGGAAATCTGGATGCAGGAGGTGAAACGCACAAATATAGAACCATTGAGAGCGCTGCAAAAGAGTATGCCGTTAGCGACCTGTGTAAACTCTTTAGGGTCTCCAGAAGTGGATACTACGCTTTCTTGAAGCGCAAAGGAACAGATCGGGATCAGGAAGCAAAGGCGCTCATTCAAAAGGTATATGAACGGTATAACGGAGTCTACGGTTATCGCCAAATTCAATTATTCTTGCTACAAGACCACGGGGTTTGGATGAATCATAAGAAGGTACTCAGAATTATGCAGGATTTAGGCATTCGTTCGAGGATCCGCCGAAAACATCGTTTTAATTATGCTACTTCCGAAGGAGATCGTGTGGCGAAAAATATATTGAAACGGGATTTCAAAGCGGATGCTCCCAACCAAAAATGGGTGACAGACATTACGCAATATCGCATAGGCGAAAAGTGGCTCTATCTTTCAGCTATTAAAGATTTGTTCAATAACGAAATTATTGCTTATCAAATGAGCGCTAGGAACGACAATGAACTGGTTCTCCGGACCTTTCAGCAGGCGTGGAGTCAACAAAAAGACGTGACCGGACTGATCGTTCACAGCGATCAGGGGTTCCAGTACACGTCTCATGCATACCACGACATGCTGCCAAAGGTTGGCGCCCGAATCAGCATGTCTCGCCGAGGCAATTGTTATGACAACGCCTCTATGGAGAGCTTCTTCTCGCATCTCAAAACGGAAGGACTCTATCCTTATGATATCCGAAATATCGATGAGGCACAAAGGAAAATTGAAGATTACATTCGATTTTATAACCAACATCGGCCACAACGAAAGCTAAATAAGCTGCCTCCGGTAGAGTACCGGAAACAGCTTATTGCCTAGGGTCTTTTTTCAGCGTCTATAAAATGGGGGCTTGACCAGATTGGGGGCGGTGCTTTTTTAATTCTTTTTCGCTGCTCAAGTGTGAAATTCTCGTTTCTGACCGAGACTATTGGTTGCCGCAAGTTTGTTGAGTAATAATCAGAAGAAGCTATGTGACAGCGTCGTTTTGTAACTATGACACTTGAGTTGAAGCAAAGTAACCAGTGCTATCACGATGCTTATTTTTTAATTGCATAATGTGCAGTTGAAATTCCGGCGATTCAGTAGAGATTGAGGTTAATTGCACTTTGTACATCTAAATCTGATCAGTATCTTCAAAACCGCATGATTTTGAGTTATTAACTGCAGAAAGTACAACTAAACAACCATCGAGCGTCTAAATATATTAAATAGATGTATAAAGTACATTTATCTAGCTTTAGCGTAGCGTCGGAGGGAGAGAGTGAATAGAAAAGGGTATGAGTTGACTGGAATGAGTGAATATAGAAACATGAACACCTTTTTTATAAATAAATGTAATTAAAGTTAACTATTGGGTAAACTTACTGACAACTAGTTGTCAAAATGGCTGGGAAAGGATTACCTGATCCTTCCTTGCGCACAATCGATTCCATTTGTTACAATATAGATCAGACGTTCGATGACTATGTCGTTTAAGATTAGAGAGACATGGTTACTTTAACTTATGAATATGATTCAAGGAGTGATTCTCATGGGTAAAAAAGCAGACGGGAAAGTACTTGCCCAGAACAAAAAAGCTTCCCATGATTATTTTATCGAGGATACTTATGAAGCTGGCTTGGTGCTGACAGGTACAGAAATCAAGTCGCTGCGTAATGGCCGCGCTAATATTGGAGATGCTTTTGCTACGATCCGTAACGGTGAGATTCACATTCACAACATGCATATCAGCCCTTTTGAACAAGGTAATCGTGCTAACCCTACTGACCCGACGCGTACTCGTAAATTGCTGATGCACAAGGAGCAAATTCATAAACTGCTGGGCTTGTCCAAGCGAGATGGATTTACGATTGTGCCACTCAAGGTTTATGTGCGAAATGGCTACGCGAAGCTGTTAATTGGTCTTGGTAAAGGTAAGAAAGAGTACGATAAACGTGACTCTGCTGCTAAGCGTGATGCTCAGCGTGATATCCAGCGTGTATTGCGTGAAAAGCAAAAGATCGCCAGATAATCTAGGATGAATGTACGATTCAAATGAGTACCAGTTTCCACCTTCAATTCCTTTAACCTACGTGTTAAAGTATTGATAAATGTGATATACTGAGTAAGTAAGATTATTGCTTCGTTACAGACTTCTTGAAGAAGAAGCTGTGGATAGGATCTCTCTTGCTTGGAAGATCCGCTTGATCCGAAGCGCCCTTTTTAATGAGGGGCCGTTCTTGGATTCGACGGGGGTAGTTCGAGCATGAGTAGCGAGTAGTGGGGACGCGTCCGCTTCATCAACGCTAAAGCCTATTAAACGGCAAACAACAAAACAACTACGCTTTCGCAGCCTAAGAAACTGCGCGCGTGCTTCTACCCTGCATCGCCCATGTGACAGGGATAGGGGCTAACAAGTAGTGGGATACGCCGTCTGGTCTCCGCCTGGGGTCAACGGAAGAAGATAATCAGGCTGACCCAACGTATAGCCGGTTACGGGGCGATACTCGGGTGACATCAAAACTGTGACTACACTCGTAGAAGCTTATGTGCCGTTATCTTCGGACAGGGGTTCGACTCCCCTCGGCTCCATAAGAAAAACCCGCTAAAATAGCGGGTTTTTTGCTGTTTAGTGGTTGGATTGTAGACCGAATGTAGACAAGGAGTTATAGGGAACTAAATGTGTTCATTATTGTAGACATGTTGTCTACATCTAAAATTAGATCATTCACTTTGAAGTTAATAATATCTATAAGAGCTCGAACTGATATAAAATTATAGTATTAAGCATCCAAAAACAAAAACATTCGGAGGAATTACTATCATGAGTTTTACTATTGATTATGTTAAAAACAAAAACAGAATTATTGTAACATCGGACGGTATGGATGTTGAGGATGCCCTTGCGTACGCGGAACAATTTCCGAAAGTACTGAAGAAAACTAAGCGAGGGTTTACAGGTATGACTGTAATTACTGGTGGCCTGGTATTTAAGCAAGAAGTGTTGGCAATTCTTGCTCCAACTAGTGAAGATGCTGTGAAAGCTGGAATCTCTACAAAACACAAATGGGTGTATGTTGCGCCTACTTCTTTCTACAAAACGCAAATGCATCGTATGTTTAAAGATATTGCAAACTTGTACGAATCGATAGAAGAAGCTGAAACGTATCTTGATTCTGCAGGGAATTAGCACTTCTAAAAATTAAAAGGATCCAGCCATCATCTGTAGCGGCAAAGGTACTTTTGCGTATTAACTTATATAATTGCATCACTATTCTAAGGAGTTATTCCTATGATCAGTCTCCTTTTTTAACCATAGATAAGTAATTTCTATACGATTCTATAATTTGTTGAATATATAACAAGCAAGAGCAGTAATATAGCCAATTTTTATCTAAGTAAAATCAGACAGACTCATCAAATGCTGGTTAGAATGCTTCTAGGGTGACATCAAAACTGTAACTACACTCGTAGAAGCTTATGTGCCGTTATCTTCGGACAGGGGTTCGCCTCCCCTCAGTTGTGTAAACCCTTGTCCATATAAAACCACAATGGTAAATGAATTACTCGGAAATGATTTGATTTGGTTAGTATTTGTAGAATGTAATAAACATTCTGCAAATACTAGCTTTTTTATTTAAAAGGAATTAATTGTGTTATAATAACGTAGTTAAATAAACAGGGTTAAAGGGGCGTGTTAGTTAATGGGCAAGTTAAGGATGGAACGCTTATTAACAAAACCAGTACGTGTAAATTGGGCCGAATTAGCTGATGCAAATGCTTTATCGTATGAAGTTTATTTGAATGGGGAGTTCTATAAGAGCTTGAGTTCAAACCATACGTCTTGTATTATCGACGATTTGGTTGTTGGATCTGAAAATAATATTGCAGTTTATGGCCAGTACCCAGGAGGTGAAAAACGATTATTGCCAGGTGCTGTGGACTCCATTTGGGCATTTCATACACCTGATGGATTACCTGTAGATATTTGTGTTTTTACAGTAATACCTGAATTCGAGTGTAAAAAACGTCCGCATATGCCCATATTTAAAACTTATATTCTGTTGATTCGACGAAAAGATGAAACTTATGGTGGGGGATGGGCATTACCAGGGGGATTTTCTAAGATGGATGAAACTTTAGATGCAGCGGCAGAAAGGGAGTTAAAAGAGGAAACTGGTATTGTCAAAGACTTTCAACTTGATCAGCTAAAGACATTCTACAACGAAGGTAGAGACCCAAGGGGATGGATACCATCTGTTGCATATTTTGCATTAGTAAGACCAGAGGTTTTTGTAACTGTTCAAAACGGGACTGATGTGTTTAGGGAAGTAGTATTTAAGGATCTAGAAGCGAGTACAGATGCTATGGAAGCAAAACTTTTCACCTTAGATGAAGCACTTGAATTAGGATTAGCATTTGATCATGAGGATATTCTCCGTTGCGCTATTAAACGAATGCATACTGAATTATTAACAACGACAATAGCAAGACAATTTTTAGATGAAACAGGATTTACTCTCCGAGAGTTACATCGACTATTAAGGGATACTGTGCCTGAATTTCAGGTTGACGAAACAAACTTCTCCAAAAAGCTTCTTTCAACTAAGGGAAGACAGGGTCTTTTAGAGGTTCTTAATAAGAAGGAACAAAGGTATGCCGGACCCAAAACGCAACTCTATCAATTTAGAGATGAGGAACTCGAGCTGAGTCTATCCATTTATAACTCCTTTTAAACAAAGTTATACACTTTTAAAATAACTTAGTTATATTGACTTAGTTAATATAAGATTGTATACTTGAGCAAAGGAGTGATGAAAATGGCGAATTTATATACTATTGGTAATGGATTTGATTTAGCTCATGGTATGCAAACATCTTATGAAGACTTCCATCAATATCTTAAGGAGGAATATCCTGATGCTTTATTCGATGGATGTGTACCCGAAGCTCAAATGATGCCTGATGGTGATATGAGTTATGGTGATATTGATGTAGTAGGTTTCTTGATGGAGGTCATTACCAATGCCGAGCCGGAAGGTGAAAAATGGTCCGATCTCGAAACATCACTTGGTTATTTAGATTTAGATGAATACCTCGATAACTTTGATGATGATGATGATAACGAGTGGCACAAAGTTTACAGAAATGAAGACCTATCAAGCAATCTCGTTGGAGCAGTATTGGAGATTACCGATTATTTTGCTGAATGGATTAATACAATAGATATTAATAAAGTATCTCCCAAGAGTGATTTTGAAAAGCTGATTGATAATGGTAAAGATCTTTTCCTAACCTTCAATTACACTGCTACGTTAGAGGCGCTATACGAAGCGAAGAATGTTTGTCACATTCATGGGAAGCAAGGCGGCAAATTATTGTTTGGGCATGGAAACGATACTGATTATACAGAAGAATATATGGGTCGCCATGTTGGTTCTGAGAACGCACTACAGGGTATGCAAGGGAAATTAAGAAAGAAAACAACCGAAGCTATTAAAGGGAACCAGGATTTCTTTAATAGTATTAGAACAATATCTGTTGATAGAGTATATTCATTCGGATTTTCTTTCTCCGAGGTTGATAAAATATACATAACGGAGATTTGTCGCAGATTACCGAATGCAGATGTTACTTGGTATCTAAATGACTTTGATGATATTGCACTACGTAAGCAATACGAAAATGTTATTAAATCTTGTGGGTTTAATGGTGTGTTTGATACTTATCATGTTTCCTAGAGGTTAACACATCAATGCAAGATGTTTATTAAGCCACCTCCCCAAAAATCCTCAGCATCACGCGGCGGCGAATTATGGATTTACAGAACCATGGCTCTGTAAATCCAACCCTTGTCCATATAAAACCACAACAAATAATGTTGGACATGGGTTCATCATGGTTCCAATTAGATTGGGTGAAAATAGCATTGGAGTGAGAGTAGCATATTCGTATCTCAGAGCTGAAACTGAACCAAAGGAGAGTTGAAAGAATGAAAGCTATCATTCTGGGAGCTGGCGCATCAAAAGCTTATGATGGTTCCCCAACAAAGATTAGAATGCCCGTTGCAATTGATTTTTTTAAAACTTACAACAAGTTAGAAATAAGTCAAAATCCATGGGTTTTGGTAGGAGAGATTATTAATTACTTGAACCAACATCACAAGATGAAACCGGAAGATTTTGTGAATTATAGTACAGACATTGAAGTTTTACATTCTGAGATTGAGGAAAAGTTACTTCGTGCTTTTAATGATTCACAGGACTGTGTCAGTCTTAGGGAATCCTTTAAGTCTTATAATCAATTGGTGTTTCTATTTACTTCTGTTATTAATGAAATACAAAATGGACCTGTGTCTGAACCACACATAAATTTAGCTAAGCTTTTGAAAAAAGATGATGTTATTGTTACTTTCAATTGGGATACGCTTATGGATCGAGCATTAGCTGAAACTACAGAATGGACTTCGGATGCTGGGTATTTCGTAACGCCTAAAATGATCTATAGAAATGCATGGGAGTCTGCTTCAATCCCACAAAAAACTGATTATCCTAAGCTTATTAAGCTACACGGTTCTACCAACTGGCTAAGTAGTGCAACTACAATTGAAAATGAGAAGATAACAATGACTCAGTCAGCTAGCCCTGAAACTTTTTATGTTTTTGAATCTACAATTGATCCTTACGATACACATAATGGTAGGTATATGAGTAATTACGAGCCGTACTCCTATGGATATTACCCACCTAATATACCGGACCCAGGAAAGCCAGCTCCAGAAGATCAAGTGTTCGTAAGAGTAACTCCAAGATTTCCTCATATGCCTAAAGGCACTGCTGGGAAGTCTGGACTTACTTCAATGCCTTTAATTATCCCACCTGTTAAACACAAAACCTACGACATGTACGGCCACTTGTTTAAGGAGCTATGGAGAGAAGCAGAACTTTGTTTGACTGAAGCAAGTGAGATTGTTATTATTGGATATTCTTTTCCAGTGACGGATATTCAAAGCAACCATTTGTTTAAAAATGCTTTTATGAAAAGGAAAACTGTACCTCGAATTACGATTGTTGATCCCAACCCGCACAGAATAAAGGAAAAATTCTCATTCGAATTTGGTATACCTGATGATCATTTAGTAATTCATCAAGATTATTTTTCTAAGGACTTTCCTGTTGATAAATTATTTTAGCAGCACTAGACCATTTCATGTCTCAAGCAACCTCACCAAATAACTGTAGCATCACGCGGCGGCGAATTGTGGATTTGCCAAGCCACGGCTCGGAAAAATTAACCCTTGTCCGCACAAAACCACAATGGTTAATACGGGCAGGGGTTCATTCTGTTGTCTTTGAAATTATGCTTGAAATTCTTCAAGCTTATTATTTAACTTATTCACTAAATCATTCAAATTGATAAGACAGTTATTACATCGCTCTATCTCGGTTTCTTGAAATCGATTATCACTTTCCAATCTTTTAATGCTCCAGATATTCATATAGAGATCGAAAAGTTGTTTGAAAATTTCTGAATCCATCCAATCCATGGAAATGTTAAGGGACTTCCATATTCCACCTTGAAGTCGTGAAAAGTATCTTTTGTTTTTCTCGGTAATTGATTCATGTAAAACTCGGCTGTTATGCTCCAATTCACCAATTAACAGTCTTATATGATTTATTTTTCGATTTATTTTATCGTTATTCTCTTGCTCATTCTGATGATCTATCTGCATTTTTGCAATTAAAAACGCAACATAACCGCCTATAGCACCACCGATTATATTGCCGAATATTCCTCCATACATTTGTATCCAAGAATCGATACTACCATAGGAAGTATATATCTTTATTCCTGATACAGGTAAACAGTATAGAATGATAATGAAACCAAATATAATAGAAATAAACGTCCAGAAAACCTTCAATTTTTTTCCTCCTTTAAGATGATACAATTAGTATATCAAATTACCTATGAATAGCTCATTCATAATAAATAATAATCTGAGCTCATTGTGATCAAGGCATTGTATGAAGATCTTCATTAAGATACAAAGAAAATACCTTGTTGCATCATTTGTGGCTATCAATACTGGAAAACTATAAAAAGTTAATATAAGTCTGCAATTTGAAAGAGAAGTTTGATACTTATCATATGTTGTAAAAGTTGATGATTTGAGGCATTGTGATCTTAAGCTACTTCTCCAAAAATTCTCAGCATCACACGACGGCGGATTGTGGGTTTTCCAAGCCTCCCCTCGGCTCCATATGGAGTATTATTGAAGACACCATGAAGGGTGTCTTTTTTCATATTTTCAGAGTATGATCTGGACTATGCGTGACGGTTCAAAAAAATGAGTATCTTGCTAGATCCAGTATCTTTCGTATGTGGAATTAAAGATTGCAGTGAAGAAGGCGTGAAGAAAAATTCAAGGTTCTATATAAGGATAAAAATGGCAAACATAGGATAGGAAGAGTTAATAGGGAGATATAAATGAAAACCAGTATACTTATGCTATAATTTAATAAAGTGACTCTGTGCTTTTAGAAAAATTGGATAAAGGATGCATTGACCAACCATGTATGAGAATCAGACTTCTATGCACCACAAGCTGTTTATTATCGGCGCAGGTGCTGCCGGACTAATGGCCGCCGTTACTGCGCGTGATATGGGTATCGATACTGCCATTCTGGAGGGTAACGACCGGATTGGAAAGAAGATATTAATGACAGGTGATGGCCGCTGTAACATTACGAATGAATCCACTGCAACGGGTACGGATGAAGCAATTGCTTTATCGCACAAGTATCACAGTAATCAGGCCGGATTTCCAATTGCGGTATTGCAGCAATTTGGCATCCGTCAGACTATAGATTTTTTCTCCTTTCTCGGGCTTCCACTTACAAGATTGAAGGAGGGCTTGATGTATCCAATGTCGCTGCAGGCAGCAGCGGTGCTGGATATTTTCCAGCTTGCGCTGGAGGATCGGAATGTTCCGGTATACCTCAATAACAAAGTGTTGGATGTTACTGTTTCGAAGAATCATCCGCGCTTCAAGATAAAATGCCAAACGGAGACAGAGGAGGATGTTGTTTATACTAGCGACTATCTACTTCTATCTGCGGGTGGCCTTGCCGGTCCAAATGCGGGAAAAGAACCTCCTGGGTATACACTTGCCGAACGTCTGGGACACACCCTGATTAAGCCTTTGCCGGCCATTGTGCAATTGAAGCTGCAATATCCGAACATGAGGGCACTGTCCACTATCAAATCTCAGGGACAAGCTCATATCATTGTGAACGGTAAAGTCATCTGCAGTGAACAGGGCGAAATTGCCTTCACGGATTATGGTATTACCGGCCCGCCAATTCTTCAGCTAAGCAGGAAGGCTGCGTATCATCTTGCAAGAGGAGAACAGGTAACATTGTCGGTTGATCTGATGCCGGGCCGCACGGAGGAAGAGCTAGTTGAGTTTTTAGAAAGGCTCTGGGAGACCTTTGGACACCGGACTGTGGCGGATTGCCTTGTTGGCATCTTCAATAAGAAGCTTGTTTCTGTCCTACTAAAAGAGACTGGCTTAGATCAACAGCCAGAGCTGCTTTGCCAGGATCTATCGATGAAAACCAAGGGGAAATTTTATCGAATCTTGAAGCGTTGGGAATTTAAAGTGACGGATACCAATGGCTTTACGAATGCGCAAGTGACAGCCGGCGGCATTGATACGTCGGAACTCATCGAAGGAACGCTGGAATCCAAGCTGGTGCCTGGGCTGTATTTGGCTGGCGAAGTGATGGATGTCGACGGAGATTTCGGCGGCTATAACCTGCAATGGGCCTGGAGTTCCGGATATGTGGCCGCGATGGCGCTAGCTAAGTCAATTCAATAAATTTATTAGGAAAAGGGATGCATCAATTAACATGTATAAGGATCAGACTTCTAAGCACCACGAGCTGTTCATTATCGGTGGGGGTGCTGCAGGTCTAATGGCTGCAGTTACAGCGAGGGATCAAGGTATTGATACAGCAATTATTGAAAGCAATGACCGGCTTGGGAAGAAAATAATAACGACGGGTAACGGGCGTTGCAACATTACGAACCAATCCACCGCCACCGGTACGGATGAAGCGGCCGCTTTATCACGCAAGTATCACAGTAATCAGGAAGGATTCCCAATACATGTATTGCGGCAATTCGGTGTCCGCCAAACGATCGAATTTTTCTCCTCGCTCGGGCTTCCTTTTGTAAGCTTGGAGAATGGCCGGATGTATCCGATGTCGCTGCAGGCGGCTTCGGTGCCGGGTGTATTTAAGCTGGCGCTGGAGGATCGGAATGTTCCCGTATATTATAAACATAAAGTGTTGGATGTTACCGTTTCGGCGGGACATCCGCGGTTCGCGATAACCTGCCAGACGGAGACAGAGGAACAGGTTGTGTATACCAGCGACTATCTTTTTCTATGTGCAGGCGGCCTTACCGCTCCCAAAACGGGAACGGACGGCTCCGGTTATACGCTTGTCCAACGTCTGGGGCACACCCTGATCAACCCGGTGCCAGGCATTGTACAATTGAAGCTGGATTATCCGTATTTGAAGGAACTATCGGGCATCAAATTTGAGGGAGAGGCCCATGTTATCGTAAACAATGAAGTCATCCGCACTGAGTCTGGTGAGATTCTTTTTACGGACTATGGTATCTCGGGCCCGCCCATACTTCAGCTCAGCAGAAAGGCTGCGTATAATCTCGGAATAGGAGAATCGGTGACATTGTCGGTTGATTTAATGCCGGAGCGCATGGAGGAAGAGTTAATTGATTTTCTGGAGATCCACTGGGGGATCTTCGGACACCGGACGGTTGCCGATTCTTTTGTGGGCATCGTCAGCAAGAAACTGATTCCAGTTCTGCTGAAGGAGGCTGGAATTGATCAACAGCCGCACTTGCTTTGTATGGATTTATCATGGAAAACCAAGAAAATATTTTATCGAATCTTGAAACGTTGGGAATTTAAAGTGACCGATACCAATAGCTTCACGAATGCACAAACAACAGCCGGTGGCATCGATACGACGGAGCTAATCGAAGGAACGTTAGAATCTAAGTTAGTCCCTGGGCTGTATTTGGCAGGTGAAGTGATGGATGTCGATGGAGATTGCGGCGGCTATAACCTGCAATGGGCCTGGAGCTCCGGCTATGCTGCCGCGATGGCGCTTGCTAAACGACGTGTTAGCGCCACGTAATAGGATAGATGGTTGCTGACTCTTGGCATGTTGCAGTGGAAATACTTACATGCCCTAGAACACACGGCGGCTAATGGATTTACCGTGCCACGCCTCGGTTCCATATAGAGTAAATAAAAGACACCTCACAAGGTGTCTTTTTTCAATCAATTCTTATTCCAATATTCCCAGACTGCTCCCCCTGTTGCATTCGCTGAAAGGCTTGAAGGGTGTCTTGTAAAGGATACACACTATCAATGATAGGGCGTATCGAGTGGAGTTCCATAAATTGAAGCATCGCAACAAACTCCTCACTGCTTCCCATTGAGGTGCCGATGATACTGATTTGGGGGAAAAATATGGATCGTGCTGCTATTTCCATTCGATCTCCTGAGCTTGCTCCAAACGTAACGATCCGGCCATTTGGCTTAATGATATCAAAGTACTGTTGGAACGTCGCTGGCCCGATACTATCCAGGATGAGATCCACAGTTTCTCCTTTCATACTTTCCTTCCAATCACTATGACTGTCAAAGGCATGATCTGCCCCATGTGCAAGAGCAACTTGCCTTTTTGATTCACTTCGTGATGTGACACTGACTCTTGCACCCGCTGCTGAAGCCATAAGCATGGCATAAGTAGCCACACCGCCACCAATACCCGGAATAAGGATATGTTCACCTTGCTGTAAGCGGCCTCTCGTAAACAAAGCCCGATAGGCTGTCAAGGCAGATAAGGGCAACACGCCCGCTTCTTCCCAAGACAAATAAGCTGGCTTGCTGATGGCATTTTGCGCAGGGATGACGATAGACTCGGCAAATGTACCATCTGAAGGGCCGCCCACTATGGCCGGAACGTTCGGGACATCGTGGGTGATTTCCCATCCGATACACGGATTAATGATTACATCGGTACCTACTGTAAGTGATGTTATGCCTTCACCTACCGCTTCAATTATACCCGCCCCATCAGAGCCCATAATCAGGGGAGCATCCTCATTTTTTCGATCCGCTATGAGAAATAAGTCTCGATGATTTAACCCTGCGGTTTTCAGCCTTACTTTTACTTCACCGAAGCCTGGCTGTTTATCAACAACGTCTTCATATGTCAGGCTCTTCAAGCCGTTCATCCCAGCATGTACGATTGCTTTCATCCTAATCCTCCAGTCATTCGTATTTCAATGAATCTTTATTGAATTGTACAGAGTGGGAATCATACAGTAAAATGAACAAAACCGATTGTGAGTATCATAAATGATCATACCAAGCAGGTGATATAGAAATGGAAAGCGGAGATTTAAGAATATTTCAGGCTGTGGCTCGAGAGGGTAGCATAACCAAGGCTGCGCAAATGTTGAACTATGTACAGTCTAATGTGACGACTCGAATTCAGTATCTTGAGGCTCAGTTGAAAACACCCCTTTTTCGGAGATCCAATCGAGGAATGACGCTAACTTTGGCTGGCGAGAATTTACTGGGATATGCGGATAAAATACTGACTCTGATGGACGAGGCTGTGAAAACAACACAATATTCGGACCATCCTGCAGGGCCTCTTCGGATAGGCTCCATTGAAGCGACAGCAGTCATTCATCTGACTCCTTTATTGGCCGAGTATCAATCACGATATCCGGATGTTAATTTATCGCTCACTACGGGTGTGACACATGCGCTCTTACAAAAGGTGTTGGATTACGAGCTTGATGGAGCGTTCGTCTATGGTCCTGTTGATGAGCCAGATATAGAACATATCGCGGCCTTTGAAGAGGAGTTGGTGTTGATCTCTGAGCCGGGACAAAACGAAATGTATGAGCTACTCATGAAACCGATGTTGTTCTTTGACGTTGGATGTACGCATCGGGCAAAAGCAGAGAGTTTTCTGAGAGGCACTGGCCTGACCACTTATCAGATTATGGAATTTGGCACATTAGCAGTTATTCTAGATGGCGTTTCCTCTGGACTTGGTGTGTCTATGTTGCCACAGTCATCGATTGCCAAGGCGGAAGAACAGGGCATAATCACTTCCCACCGTTTGCCTGAAGAGTATCGAGATTTGCAGGTATGGTTTGTGCATAGACATGACACAATTTACTCAAGCGCGTTAACCAGGTTAATACAATTAATTGAAACTAGGCCATAATAGTTCACCCGCAACGATCGATACGTCGAATGTTAGTGCTAGTCCATTTCATCAAACAATTTAAGTAACACACAGCAGGAGGAAATGATGAATTTTATAAAAGATCAACTAGCAGGATACGGTGTAAACGAACAAATGACAGGTTATCTTTCGAATATAATCATGGTCTTATTTATAGCACTACTCTCTGTACTGGCCAATTTAATAGCCAAAAAAATCGTGCTGAAGATAATTATTCATTTCATTAGTAAGGATCGGTATGCATGGGATAATATCGTTTTGGAGAAAAAAGTGTTTCACAAGCTGTCGCATCTGGCGCCAGCCTTCATCATCTATTATTCTGCGTCTATCTTTCCGCTATATCAGGCTTTTATTGAAAAATCCGCCTTAACTTATATGATTATCGTCACTATCACGGTGTTTAATGCACTACTTAATGCCATCGATGCTATTTATCGCTCATTCGAGGTCTCCAAGATTAGGCCGATCAAGGGGTACATTCAGGTTGCAAAGATTATTCTATTTATCATTGGTGTTATTGTGGTGATCTCTAACCTCATTGGTCAGAATCCACTGATTATACTTAGTGGGTTAGGTGCATTATCCGCTGTTTTTATGCTAATTTTCAAAGATTCTATATTGGGTTTGGTGGCAGGTGTTCAATTATCATCTAATGATATGGTTCGTGTAGGTGACTGGATCGAAATGCCTAAATATAATGCGGATGGTGATGTAATTGACATTACATTGAATACGGTAAAGGTTATGAATTTCGATAAAACAATCACCATGATTCCCAGCTACGCCCTTATTTCAGACTCGTTCAAAAACTGGAGGGGCATGCAAGTATCTGGCGGCAGAAGGATTAAACGAAGCGTTCATATCGATACAAGCAGCATATGCTTTTGTACAAAAGAAATGATGGAGGAATTCCAGAAGATTCACCACCTTTCCGATTTTATAAGGGCGAGATTAAATGAAATTAGCATTTATAATATCGAACATCAAATCAATACGGAGAGTAAAGTAAATGGAAGACATCTCACGAATGTTGGTGTATTCAGAGAATATATTCATGAGTATCTGAGGAATCATCCTAAAATTCATAAGGATATGACGCTGATCGTCAGACAGCTCGCGCCAGAGGATAATGGACTGCCCTTAGAAATCTACGCGTTTAGCAATGATACTAACTGGGTGGTGTATGAATCGGTTCAAGCTGATATCTTTGATCACATTTTTGCAGTTGTACCGATATTTGGGCTTCGTGTCTTCCAAAACCCGACGGGCCATGATATTGCTCGCTTAAAAGAAAGCAAAGAGTATTCGTCTGGATACTGAAGATAAGAATGATTTGCAGGAGAAGGCATTTCTTAATATCAGTAAAAAAGCGACCATCGTTGGTCGCTTTTTTACGTTTTTTTCATTTTGGAAAGGATCATAAAACGTGCGATTTATTGGGGTGCGGACATAGCTGAAGACTCTAATGGAAGTTCCCAGATTCATTTTCTGAGAATTTGCCATCGCTGTCATGCAGAGCTTGTTTGCGGCGATCATTACGGGCTTGCTGCTGCTGTTGGGCTTCCAGGCTGTTTACGGGCGTGGCTTCCAGTTCTTTTACTGTGTTGATTAGATTCTTATCTGGTTGATTTGCACTCAATTGAAAGCTCCTCCCTTGATTATCTAATGGTTGTGAATTTTATTATGTGCTGGCTACTGTGTGGCTATTCATGTTGTATTTTCACAAGAGCCCAGGATACATTGCTGAAAGGACGGGTGAATCAATGCTCTGTCCTATAATCATTAACTCAGAATACTGTTAGATGTGAAAAAATATGAGGAAATGATTGTATCGGAACTGATTTCTGTTCTGATATGTTGAGGATGTTTTAGTCCCATAAAATGTAATATTGTCAGGAGGTGAAAAGGAAGCTTTATATCTTCTTGCAAGCGGTTACAATTCTATCTGCAACAAATTAGAATCAGGAGGGAATAAAATGAAAAAAAGTATTGCCAAGGTAATCAGTATTGGTGTGTTGTTTTCTCTTGCACTTTCTTTGATAGCAGGTGGATGGACAAATACAGTAGTGCATGCTGCTGGTCTTTCGATGACAGGCAGTGGAGGCTGGAATGAAGCGGCATATGTGGAATGGTCACCTGTAAGTAATGCGACAGGATATAACGTATATGTTAAACAGGCAAGCGCATCAGATTCGGGGTACCAACAGATTGATAATGAATTGATCCGCAAATATTCTTCCTATTGGAGAGCGGATGCTGTAGGGCTTGCAGCTGGAAGTTATGTAATGAAGGTTGAAGCTACCCTATCAGGGGGAGGAACGGCAAGTGCGGTATCAAATACGTTATCCGTAACGTCATATGATCGATCTGGGTTTGCTTTTTCGGCAAGCTCGCCATTTGGTACGGGTTCTGGCGCTTATAATGAGAATGGAACCCTCAAGAATGGTGCTCAAGTGCTGTATATAACATCTCAGAATGCGAAAACCGTAACACTTGATGTGAAAATCAACAGCTCAGGTGCTGTACAAACAGGCGTTGGTCTTGGTAGCATCTTGGCTCTGAGACAAAAGGGTTATGATACAACCCCACTTGCCATCCGAATTATCGGTAAAGTTACAGCTGCTGACCTGAGTGGACAGCTTAACAGCAGTGGATATCTTGAAGTCAAAGGTAAAAATAATTATTCGGAAATGAATATTACAATCGAAGGTATCGGAAAAGATGCTTATGCATACGGTTGGGGATTGCTGCTTAGATATGTTGGTAATTTGGAAGTAAGAAATCTGGGTGTGATGTTATTTCCTGACGATGGCATTTCAATGGACACAGGCAATGCGAATGTATGGGTGCATAATAATGATATTTTTTATGGATCCGCAGGGGGCGACGCGGACCAAGCCAAAGGTGACGGATCTACGGACCTCAAAAAAGGATCAACGTACATTACCATCTCGTACAACCACTACTTTGATTCCGGAAAGGCTGCTCTAGTCGGACTTAGTGAGTCTGCAGAATTCTTTGTTACCTTCCACCATAACTGGTTCGATCATTCGGACTCCCGTCATCCGCGGATCAGAGTGGCCTCTGTTCACGTCTATAATAACTTCTATGATGGAGTCTCGAAATATGGTGTCGGCGTTACAACCGGAGCTTCGGCTTTTGTGGAATCCAATGTTTTTAGAAATACTAAAGACCCAATGCTTAGTTCTTTACAGGGTACAGATGCTTTAGGTGAGGGTACGTTCTCGGGTGAAAATGGGGGTGTGATTAAAGCTTATAACAATCTAATTGTTGATGCTTCAAGTCTTATCTACGCTAACTCCAACACAGGGACAGCTCCTGCTAATGCAACCTCATTTGATGCCTATTTAGCCTCGTCGAGAAATGAAACCGTCCCAAGCTCATACAAAGCATTAAAAGGCGGAACAGCTTATAATAACTTCGATACGAGCGTCCAAACTGGAGTGAACGTATCGAATATTGACAACGTAGGCAATGTGGAACAGGTTGTTACGGCAAAAGCCGGACGTCTGAATGGTGGAGACTTCACATGGGAATTTAATGATTCCGTGGATGACGCATCGTATGCGCTGAATACTGCACTGATGTCTGCAATCAGAAGCTACACAACGGGGCTTGTCTCTGTAGGGGGCAATTCAAACCCAACAAGTCCGACACCGACTCCAACAGCAACAGCAACAGCAACAGCAACAGCAACAGCAACAGCAACAGCAACACCTGTACCTACACCGACGGCAACGCCAGTGCCGACAGCGGGAGCAACCATTCATAACTTTACCACTGATGGAACAACGAGCAGCTTCTTCAATATCCAAGGAAATCTCTCAACAAGTAAGGGAAATGTGACATATCAGGGTTTAACCCTAACCCAATGTCTAAAAATCGAGAGTGCAACCAGTATTCAGTTCACAGCTGCTAAAGCTTCAACCCTAACCCTAGTGTTCAATACAGAAGGAACCAAAATAAAAGTGGATGGAACAAATTATCCTATAACGAATGGCATTGCCACTGTCTCCCTTACGGCGGGCGCACATACCATTACGAAGGACAGTACGGCGAATCTGTATTATATGAAGTTGGAATAGATAGTTTTTTTCTAAACCGTGCTTCGTAAACTTTTCAAGCAGCGGTTCGACGTGCCTCAGCTTCAAAAGGAGCATTAGAAAAGCGACCTTAAAGGGTCGCTTTTCTTGTGATCTTATTACTTGAATCATGCCGACGCAGCCGTGGTCGGATGCGCTAACGCTGATCTTACGATTGCTAGACAGTTTAGTACGATTTGCTAATATGTACTTAAGTAAATAACTTATTAGAGGAGGAATCCAATGAATAAATATAATATCCATAGCGACTTTGAACCCTACGCGAAGACGACACTCCCATTAAATCCTTTGTTATTACCAATTTTGAATAAACTCATTGCGAGAAGTGTGAATAAATTCAACTCACCTGAAGGTGTGAATGTAACGAAACAAGTTATTGCAGGCTATAAAGACGGAACAGTCGAGCTAACGATAATTGAACCTGGATTGAGGTTGAAGTGTATTATACCAAGGGGACCATTCATGGGTATGATATAGCGGAAAAAAGTGAAATTGTGCAGGAGAGTGTAGCAAGAAGAATTGAGGCCTTACGAAGAGCTTTTAAGTAGAAAATAAGAGTCAAGCCATGAGCATCTTTTCGATGATCCATGCGTTTGATTCTTTTTTATTTAAATGCCCAGAAAATGTAAAAATGTCACATGATAATTTGATGACTACAGTCACTATTTATCTTAATTTAAAAGTATTACAATAAAGGATGGTCCTAAAGATTTAACTTTTGCTAGAGTTGAAGCCTAATAGAAATTATAAAATGATACACTGGAGGCTGCTCTTGAAGATGAACCCACAACTGTTACGAGACTTCCCATTCTTCGAACATCTTGATGATGAATATTTAGCTGAAATTGCCAAGTTATGTAGCGAGCGTACTTATATAAAGGGAGAGTCCATCTTTTTTGAAGGTGAAGAGGGAGAGGAACTCTATCTGGTTATATCTGGAGTTGTTCAAATCTATCAAGATAACCACTCTAGGGATGTAATCCTTTCTATTTTTAGAGAAGGTGATTTCTTTGGAGAGATGGCTTTATTGCAAAATGAAAGAGCACGTTCTGCGTCTGCAAGAACCATTGAGAAATCCACCTTATGTATTCTGAAAAAACGCGATTTCATACCCTTATTAAAAAGTAATCCAGAAATATTAATCGGCATTTTGGAAACAGCGTTAGATCGTCTACGTGATGCCAATAAATTAATAACAGACTTGACCGTTATTGACGTGCGTACGCGCATTGCTCGCGTATTGCTGCGTCTAACAGAACAGCATGGAGTGCCCTCTGATGAGGGTGTTCTAATCGATTTGAAGCTGACGCATCAGCACCTGGCAGATATGACAGGAACGGCGCGCGAGACCGTGACAAAATCATTGCTTGGATTACAGGATGAGCAGTTAATACGTATTGATCAGAGGAAAATACTCGTGTGCAACATAGATAGACTTAGAAATATACTTGATGTAATTTGAGTTCGAGTATTTGGAAATTGTAATTGGGGTTACAGACCATTAATTACCCAAAATGATATAACAATATTAACAAAGAAAGCGCATATTTGGATTTGTTAATCGTAATGACGCAATGATCATCCATAAATGAAAAGAGGAAATGAAATGAGCGTGAAAAAATTAGTTTTATCTATGTCAGGTACTTTTGTACTGGGGATCATTGTAGGAGGGGCTTTGTTGTATAACAATTCGGTGTATAACTCTGTTAAGGATGCCCTGAATGGAAATGCCACGCAAAATTCGGTAGGTAGCGTTGATATGAGTGGTATGACACAGGTTAACATTCAGGGCATGGATCTTGAAGCAGCAATGATGGCTGTACAGTCGAGTCGTGCAACTATGTTAGAGGATCAGTTGAAAGATCAAATCGCATCCGTACAAGCCAAGAATGAAACAATCTCAAAACTGAATCAATTGCTAGGAGTGATCAATGAAGAGCTAGCGAAGCTTCCTTCAGGTGCCGAGGCCAACGCTGCTGTAAAGCTGGCAGATGACAAGGGGGCCATGTTTACTGCTATGAGTATGGCTATACCGCAAACAAAAGGGCAACTTGAGAATCTGTTGGGACAAATCAAATCACAGATTGATAGTGCAAGTAATAGTCAGCAAATGGATATGCTGCGCCTGCAAAGTCTAACGAATAAACGTAACGAAGCTTTTGATACAATGACAAATTTTATTAAAAAAATGCAAGATTCCAGAAGTAGTGTTATTGGAAATATGCGGTGATGAGTTAAACCTATGATACCAAGTGCTGCAGTCGATTTTCTACGTGATCATCCGTTATTACGAGGTATTCCTGATGATGAGCTACGAAATGTAATTAACGCTATAAAACTTATGTCTTTAGAGGATGGACAACGACTTCTTATGGAAGAGTCCACCTCTAAGGACTGTTTCATTATATGGCAAGGGAAAGTGCAAGTCACCTCGGTGAACTTAGTTGGAAAGGCGCTGCTCTTAGCTGAACTTGGACCGGGAGAGTTAGTAGGAGAGATCGGTCTTATTCGGAACGTACAAAGATCAGCTAGTGTTACGGCAATCGGGCCAGTACAAGCTTTGCGTCTAGACCGTTCCTCGTTCGAATATTTGGCGAAGCTGAGTCCGCTATTTTATGAGAGTGTACTTGTGAATACACGGATCCGAATGATCCATAGTATGCTTCGCAAAGCGACAATTTGGTCGGTCATCCCTGATGCTGAACTTCGGGGTCTTGCAGAGATTACAATGATCAAGAAAGTAACGAAGGGCGAAGAGATTATCGTAGAAGGTGCGGTAATGGATCAATTTCTCATGATTAGTAGCGGGAGTATCGAACTTCACGGTCAAAAGCGGCGCAAGACTGTTCTTCGTGAAGGGGATTTTTATGGAGAGACAGAGTTACTAACAGACACGGCTTCCTCACACACGTTGATCGCGATAGAAGATAGTGAATTGCTAATCATGGGCAAGTTAGAATTCTTATCTATACTCGATTATTACGCTCCGGTTCGTCAACAACTCATTGAGTTTCTAAATATGCGAACCCCCCATCTGATGGAGAGAGTTACAATTGCTTTCGGCGAGGAGTCTATTATCGAGGATAATGAATCGCTACCTAAAGCCAAAGACAATTGGATTAACCAGTTGCTATGGCTGGTCGGTGGATTCCTTGTCTTATCCTTCTTGGCACTGTTCCTTCATAGCCAATGGTGGAAGATCGCCGCCTTAATTGTTGGAGGTGTCGTGGGTCCCCTAGCATTCGTAGCTTTTGTGAGAAATCAGCAGTTAATAGGCTTTCGTCAGAGGAGGCTTGGTTTAGTTTTTGTGTCTACCGCAATTGTTGCTATCCCTCTGGCTTGGTATTTAGAGCGGATTTGGCTTTTTGAAGTAAAAGCAAGTTCCTTTGACTTTTCGCAGTTTTACGTACCTTTGTCTGTAGCTCTAATAGAAGAAACTGCAAAATTATTAGTCTGTGTGATGCTCGTTCGAACGCGAAAAATCCATTTTTTGATGGATGCAGTGGTGTTTGGTGCCGCAGCAGGAATGGGATTCGCTGCAGTGGAAAGTATTATTTATGGATGGGTGCATATAGACGAAGCTTCTTCACTTGGGATGCTCGCCGTCCTATGGATGAGAGCATTATTATCGCCATTCGGTCATGGAACATGGACTGCGATTGCAACTGTGGGTATCTGGTATGTAAGCAGCATGCATAAGCACTCGAATTTGGGAGACGGTAATCCGTGGACGAGAGGGCTACGTGCAATGGAGATGTTTTTGTCGGCAGTCGTGATGCATGCACTATGGAATTATCACTTTGAATCGGGTCTGATGAAGGCGGCAGCTATGGCTGTAGTCGGGTTTATAGGACTCTATTTATTATTCTCACTTATTCGTAGGGGAAGAAAAGAGGAGTTCCATGCATTGAATATGTTGAATCCAACCACGCATGAGGCGATAAGGCATGACGATCAAGTGAAGCCCATGACGAAGGAGCTTTACTGTGAAGGCTGCGGGTCATTGTCTCCTCAGGGTACCCGCTACTGTGCACGCTGTGGCCAAGCATTAAGGGTTAAATGATAATTAACTCTGACGTAGATCCAAAAGCTCCGTTCCTAGCGGAACGGAGTTTTTTACGTGTTTATTTAGAAGCATGTGAAGGATTCCAGTGTAGACCCAAAATCTTCCGTTCCACTGAAACCCCGCAACCGAGGTGCGTCCTACGAACACCGGGAAAAACCAGAATTGATTTCTATTCACGAGCTAAACGTACGTATTCCGAAACAAACAACCAGCAATTGCTCCCGGATCGACAGCCAAGGGTGAAACCGCAGATTGCTGAGGGATGAGTTCCGGGGGAGGTGAGCTGGGTGCCGTGAGTTCCTGTCCTCGATATGGCTGCGACTCACTTAGCTTCTTCACATAAATCGGAGATTGCTTTGTTTTTGGTTAGTTGCAATAGAAGGTCATAGAATTGCTTTCTTTGCTCCATTGAAAGATTCTCCAGCATGTTGTCAGCGACTGTATCCTGGAAAGTAAGAACTTCCTCAATCGTGGATTGTGCAAGCTCCGTAAGCTGGATCAGTGTAGCTCGTCGGTCGGTTGGATCAGGAATTCGAACGAGGAGCTTATCCTGCTCAAGTGCATCAACAAAATCGGTAACGGTGCGTGCTTTGATCCCTAACTTAACAGCTAACTCATTCATACGGATATTGCCTGTTTCGGCAACGACTGAAAGCAGACGTAACCTGGGACCGGAGAGATGATAAGGCGTATTAAGCGCTAATAACTGGGATTGAAATTCTGTTTTAATGTAGTTGGTTGATCTCATTAATATGTGAATGACGTCTATCGCCTTGGGATGATCTGTGTTCATGGATGTAGTGCCTCCTTGACTTTATTGTCAATGTTTCATTCTCAATTTCATGGCAACGGTGAATATGTGTGTACTCTTAATGAGTACACTCTTTATATTATACTCTTATAAGGCGTATCCAGCTATAGTTCCATGTAAAGGATATAACTTGACAGGTGAGAAAATAATGAGTATCCTCAGTAATATATAATACTGAGGATACTCATTATTTATCTTTTTACTTATAATTCATTATGAATTTAATCAGAAAAGAGGTTTAGATTATGGCGGATACATCATCACAAAATGCAGATAAGCTGCTGAAAATACTTGTAGTTACCCTAATATTCTCGGTTATGAACGGTACGATGTTCAATGTAGCTCTTCCTGAGATCGGCAAAGAGTTTAATCTCGTTCCTTCGCAGGTTAGTTGGATTATGACCAGTTATATGGTGGTTTACGCGGTAGGTTCCATCGTCATGGGGAAATTGGCGGATAAATATCGGTTGAAGGATTTGTTAACGTATGGACTGCTTATATTCGCTCTCGGTTCATTAATAGGTCTGCTTGCTAGTGAGTTTTGGATTATTATTCTGGGCCGTGTAATTCAAGCTGCCGGTGCTTCCGTCCTTCCTGCAACAGCAATGATCATTCCAATCCGTTATTTTGCTCCCGAGAAGAGGGGGAGAGCGCTTGGAACTTCTGCGGTTGGGTTAGCGCTTGGTAATGCTTTGGGACCGGTCGCTGCAGGCCTCATCACCAGCTTTGGAAGCTGGAGACTCATGTTCGTCCTTTCCTTGCTTCCGCTACTGACGCTTCCTTTCTTCCGAAAGTATTTAGATAATGCGAGAGGGAAGGCAGGAAGTATTGATGTCCTTGGTGGCGGGTTACTAGCTGCAGCAGTCGCAATCTTCTTGCTTGCCATCACACAGATGCAACTGTGGTTGTTCCTCGGGGGCCTTGTCTTGCTAGCCTTATTTATCATTCGGATTCGGAAAGCTGAGGAACCCTTTATTAAACCCGTTTTGTTCCGTAACAAAACCTATTCGATTGGGTTGTTGCTTGCTTTTACGACGACAGCTATGAGCTTTAGCATGACATTCATGACACCACAATTTCTAGCGACAGTGAATGGTTTGTCCCCTTCGACCATTGGGTTCGTGTTAGTACCAGCTGCTATTGCTTCGGCTATCATGGGACGCAAGGGAGGCAGGTTGGCTGATGATCGTGGTAATTTCGTACTTGTGTTCGTCGCTTCGGTATTGTTATTTCTTGCTTTCTCCCTACTCTCTACTTTTATTGGATTATCGGCATATTTCATTGCCATTATTTTAACATTAGGGAACGTGGGCCAGACTTTCATGCAAATCTCGATGTCCAATACGATTTCGCGATCGCTGCCAAAAGAGGAAACAGGAGTGGGTATGGGATTACTCTCCATGATCAATTTTATCTCTGGCGCGATGGCCATGAGTGTGGTCGGTAAAATGCTCGACAAGGGTACTGCCGCTGTGCAGTTCAATCCTTTGAATGCTAATGCAACTGCCCATGTGTACAGTAATATTTTTCTCGTCATGTCCCTAGTGATTATTGCTGTAGTTGTACTTTACCGTTATCAGTTTGGCACGGGTGCTCCCGGGTCCATGAAGAATAAGAAAAAAGTGGAGGCTTAATATGTTACATTCAACGCATTGTGGATATTTTTTCCTCTATAAATTAAGCGCATGAAAAACCCATGGAGGTTATAATAGATACAAAGAAGAACCGATGTTTGCTAACCAACAGTACAATAGACCCCGTATCTTACGATGGGTGGGGTCTATTTTTTTTGGCGTAAGGCTGTAATGGGAAAATTGTGGAGTCGGTATTATTGAAAGGTGATTTAAATGTTAAAAGCTTATGGTTGGCTCACTTTTTGTGTAGTCGTATGGGGCAGTAATTTTGTGTTTGGAAAGATCTTAGTTGAGGACTTCTCCCCCGGTCTATTAACTTCACTGAGACTTTTATTTATAGTGTTATGTCTAGTAGGAATAACGGCTTACAAAAAGAATTTTAAGCTGGTGAGTAAATCGGATGTATTCCTAATTTTATCTCTAGGTGTCATTGGTGTATTTATTAATCAATGGTCCTTTTTTAAAGGGCTGCAAACAGCTGATCCAACAACATCTGCAATTATTTTAGCTATGACTCCTATTTTAACTGGTTTATTAGCGGCAATTTTTTTAAAGGAAAGATTAACGATCCGTATGTTGATGGGGTCTATTCTAGCGATCATAGGCATTTATTTTGTCGTTGTAAAAGGGGGATCCTCCTCTTTGCATTTTGATAAAGGACTACTGTGGATTGTTGTAACGATGATAACCTTCGCCATTATGATTATTATGACTAGGGTACTCTCACAAAGAATAGATCCACTCACGATTACTTTATATTCGAATCTGGTGGGCTTTATTGTATCGATCCCATTTGCCTTCTCGCTAGATACACCTGTACGAATGAGCTCGAATATTACGGATTGGGCTCTTCTGATCGGAACCGCTGTTGTTGTACATGGTGTAGCTACACTGGTTTGGAATAACAATATTCGCCATGTTGATGCTTCAAAAGCGTCTGTATTATCTAATTTAGAACCTTTTGTAGCTATGATCATGGGATTGATATTATTGTCCAAACCTATTACAGGTGTAGAAATATTAGGGTCTTTGTTCATTCTAGCAGGAGTTATGCTATCTACGTATCAAAGGAAAAGTGGGATATTAAACCCGGTGGAATATCGTACAAGGCAATCGCGGAGCACAAGCTGAGAATGTCGTAAAACTCTAATATAGAGCTCGAAGCCCCAAACAATATGTTTGGGGCTTTTTTTATTAGTGTTCAGGTATAAAGGGGATACAGATATGTGTTATTTTCGGACAGGGGATCGCTGCGGCTCACCTCCACCATATAGATCCACAACTGAATGAGGTTATGGATTATTACACCATAAAATGTAAAAATGTCATATGACAATTTGATGACTGACGTCACTACTTATCGCATTTTAAAAGATTTATTATATAGATTGGAGATAGTCACTGAAGGTGGCATGACCCTGATCCGCAGAAAACTTACAAGTGAATCTAGCGGTGCTTCAGGTAGCCGGAGGTAGCCAACCCCACAATAATATGTAACTTTATTTTCCAATGTACTTCATTATCTACGTTGACGCAGAATATCCGTATCGATAATAACGAAATACGGGGCCTTTACGTTTCTCGACCTGAAGCTAACGAAAACTTCAGATTTTTTGTCCATTACAAAGGGGGAAGACCATATTGAAAGGAAGAAAACCAATCTTTTTTATTATCGCCGTTTTATTCGTCGGATTGCTGGCACCGGCGGCGGGTCCGGTTTTGGCGGCGGATCCGCCGATAACGACCCAATCGTTATCGGCAGAAAGTGATTTGTTATGGGACAGCGATTTTGGAGTGTTTAATAATGACATGCAAGGCAGGATATATATTGGCAAAGGTATTGAAGGAGGGGCTTATACGGCCCGAGGAGCCTTACGCTTCAATCTGGATTCTAACCTCCCGCATCCGGGTAGGCCGATCAAATATGAGCTTCAGCTTTATGTGAACTTCAAAGAAGGAAGTGATCTTGCCAATTTTTATTTAGACGCGTACGGTTCGGACAATAACGATATGGATAATACGGACAGAGCCGTCTTTCCCCAAAAATCCTCGATTAACTATACTCGGAAATCCAATAACCAGATACCCAATGACGGATTCGTAACCTTTGATGTTACGCCTATTGTGGCCGAAATCACGAGTGCGGTTGATCGGCAGGCTACATTCATCCTCCAAGGCAATGAAAGTTTAACGAACGCACGCGCATTCGTCAGCTCAAAAGAGTATCTCACCGCAGCCTATCATCCTAAACTCATCGTCACCTATGCGCAAAGCGATCCTCCAACTGGATCGATAGCGATTAACAACGGCGCACTGTACACGAATTCGAGCAGCGTGAAGCTGAATTTAACGGCTTCCGATCCAGATGTTGAAGATGTGTTGCAAGTGAGGTTTTCGAACGATCAGCTAACATGGAGCAAATGGGAAGACGTTTTGTCGAGCAAAAATTGGACGTTGTTTAATGCAGAAGGAATCCAAACCGTTTATTATCAAATAACAGACGGTAAAGATATCATAACTTTAAGTGATACAATTACGCTTGATACCGTTAAACCCGTAGTGAGCGGCATCACGAATAACGGGCTTTATAATTCAAATCGGACGATTTCCTTTAATGAAGGCTACGCAATGTTGAACGGCAGTCCATTCACCAGCGGAACCGTCGTGAGTGTGGAAGGAACATATACGTTCATCGCGGTGGATGCTGCTGGCAACTCAACGACAATAGAATTTCAGATCGACAAAACCGCGCCTACCGTGTATGGCATTATTAATAATGGAATTTATAAAGCAGATATGACGGTCACTTTTAATGAAGGCGCAGCTACATTGAACGGAAGCTCATTCACGAGCGGCGCGACGGTTTCCGCAGAAGGCAGTTATAAGCTCATTGTGACGGATACGGCAGGCAACGTTACGACAGTCAACTTTAGCATCAACAAAACCGCCCCAACGGTTACCGGTGTTGCTGACGGGACGAGCTACAATGTGGACAGAACGATCACGTTTAACGAAGGCACAGCGACTATGAATGGCCACCAATTCACGAGTGGCGCGACCGTTTCCGCAGAAGGCGACTATACGCTCGTCGTCAGCAATGCGGCAGGCAACATTACGACGGTTAACTTTACTATCGATAAAACCATCCCAAAGGTTACCGGCGCTACTGACGGAGAGAGTTACAATGTGGACAGAACGGTCACTTTTAATGAAGGCACAGCTACATTGAACGGAAGCCCATTCACGAGCGGCGCGACGGTTTCTGCAGAAGGCAGTTATAAGCTCATTGTGACGGATGCGGCAGGCAACGTTACGACAGTCAACTTTAGCATCAACAAAACTGCCCCAACGGTTACCGGTGTTGCTGACGGGACGAGCTACAATGTGGACAGAACGGTCACTTTTAATGAAGGCACAGCTACATTGAACGGAAGCCCATTCACGAGCGGCGCGACCGTTTCCGCAGAAGGTGACTATACGCTCGTCGTCAGCAATGCGGCAGGCAACAATACGACGGTTAACTTTACTATCGATAAAACCATCCCAAAGGTTACCGGCGCTGCTGACGGGACGAGCTACAATGTGGACAGAACGATCACGTTTAACGAAGGCACAGCGACTATGAATGGCCACCCATTCACGAGCGGCGCGACGGTTTCCACAGAAGGCAGTTATAAGCTCATTGTAACGGATGCGGCAGGCAACAATACGACGGTTAACTTTACTATCGATAAAACCAACCCAACGGTTATCGGCGTTGCTGACGGAGAGAGTTACAATGTGGATAGAACGATCACCTTTAACATGGGTGCTGCAACCTTAAACGGAGATTCATTTGTAAGCGGATCTGAAGTCAGAGACGAAGGCGACTACACGCTTATCGTAACGGACGGGACGGGCAATGTTACAACCATTCAATTCACCATCGACAAAACTGCTCCTGCGGTTAGTGGTGTGACTGAAGGATCTAGCTATAATACGAACCAATCAGCTGCATTTAACGAAGGTACAGCGAGTATGAACGGTGATCCATTCGTGAGCGGCGCGACCGTTTCCGCAGAAGGTGACTATACGCTCGTCGTCACGGATGCGGCGGGCAACGTTACGACGGTTAACTTTACTATCGATAAAACTGCCCCAACGGTTACCGGCGTTGCTGAAGGAGAAAGCTACAATGTGGATAGAATGATCGCGTTTAACGAAGGCACAGCGACCATGAATGGAGACTCGTTTACGAGCGGCGCGACTGTTTCCGGAGAAGGCAGCTATAAGCTCATTGTGACGGATGCGGCAGGCAACGTTACGACAGTCAACTTTACGATGAATAAAACTGGCCCATCCGTAATCGGTGTTGTTTACGGAGCGAGCTATAATACCGACAGAACGATCACCTTTAACATGGGTACTGCAACCTTAAACGGAGATTCATTTGTAAGCGGATCTGAAGTCAGAGACGAAGGCGACTATACGCTCGTCGTCACGGATGCGGCGGGCAACATTACTACCGTATCCTTCACGATTGATAAAACAAACCCGAAGATAACCGGCCTAACTGCAGGAATAAGCAACTATACGAGTCCGTTAACGATTGGATTCAATGAGGGTACGGCTACCTTAAACGGCCAGCCGTTCACAAATGGAGCGACAATTACTTCTTCCGCCAACTATACGCTCGTCGTCACCGATGCAGCAGGCAATCAGACGAGTGTTACGTTTACGCTGAATGTCCCGACCGCTCAATCCGGTTCGGATTCAGTTTCAAGTTTAGTTTCAAGCTTAAGTTCAGGTTCAGAGCTGGAGATTGAAATCAATGGTGTGAAGCACAAGGATTTAGGAAAAGTAACAACTGCCGTTATTAACGGAAAGAAAGTGACAACGGTAACCTTCGACGAAGCAAAATTATCGCGTTACCTTGATTCCTTATCCAATAAACCATTCATTTTCATACCGGTTCACAATGATTCGGATCGTGTTCTTCTACTCTTAAACAGTCAAATTATCAAAACACTAAATGACCGAAACGCGGATATTCAAATTCAAACGGAGCTTGCTTCCTATCTCCTAGCCGCTAATCAGATTGATTGGAGCCTCGTCGCGAAGAGCTTCGGATCGGAAGATGCGCTGCGCAACATGGAGATTCAAGTCGAGATTAATAATGCGCCAGATAATGATATCGAGCAGGTTTCCAATAAGTTAGGTGAAGCCCGACTCTTGTCGCCGGTGATCAATTTCAACATATCGGCAAAGCATGGTGGTACCACGATTGAACTCAACAAGTTTCTCAGCTATGTCGAGCGGACGATCACTATCCCAAATTCGGCAGATCCCTACAGTAGAATCATGACGGGCATTACGATTACGAAGGACGGAAACATTGTGCCGGTGCCAACCCGAATAGTGAAGGAGAACGGCAAGACATTTGCCATTATTTACAGCCTGACGAATAGCGCCTATGCCGTAATAGAGAATTCTAAAACCTTTGCCGATATTCAGAAGCATTGGGCGAAGAAAGAGATCGAGCAAGCGGCGTCGAAGCTGATTGTCCAAGGCATCTCCGAATCGAGCTTCCAGCCGAACAAGCAAATTACCCGAGCAGAGTTCACGGCGATGCTGGTTCGGGCTCTCGGATTGCATGAATTCGATCAGTCTGCAAGCTTTTCTGATATTAAAAGTGGTCAGTGGTATTATGAAACGGTCTCCATTGCGGAGGGCTATGGGTTAGTAACGACAAGTAATAGCAGTCAGTACATTCCCAACGAGAAGCTAAGTCGGGAAGAAGCGATGGTGCTGCTGGCGAAAGCCATGAAGCTTGCCGGTTTAGAAACAACGATTACCGATCGTGAAGCCACCCAACAGCTTAGCGCATTCAAAGATCACCACTTGCTTAACTTGTCCGCAAGAGCAGCTGCTGCGCTTAACATTAAATACGGAATCATTAAAGGCAATCAAGGTCAGCTTACCCCGGACAACGTCATTACACGTGCCGAAATGACCGTGATTCTACAGCGCTTCCTCGAAGCAGCTAAACTAAGCTAGCGACAGCGAAAACCTTCAACCGCAAGCCATGTGGTTGAAGGTTTTTTTGTGTATCGAAAGGGATTTGATTTGTCTGTAGATTTATATAAGCGTACAATAGGTTGATTTTCTGAGTCTTTAGATGTTCTGAAGTTAATCAAGCAAATAAAACCATTTTATGGTATGTTTTTTGCGATGGATGTTATAACTTGGGAGCTGCATAAGGATGATAGGGAATACGACAGGGAATGCGACAGACAAAGAACGGACGATATTTGATCATGCTGGAAATACGATTAAGACAGAGGATCGAGAGATTCGAATTCTTGCCAAGTATGAGGAACCGCTGGTTGTCTTGTTAGGAAATGTGCTTAGCGATGAGGAGTGTAATGAGTTAATTGAATATTCTAGGCAACGATTGCAACGTTCAAGAATTGGTGAAGACCATGCGGTCAATCCGATTAGAACGAGCAGTGGTGTGTTCTGTGAGGAGAATGAGACGGTTACAAGAATCGAGAAACGATTCTCTCAAATTATGAATATTCCTATCGAGCATGGTGATGGCTTGCAAGTTCTGCTGTATATCCCTGGCCAAGAGTATTTACCCCATCATGATTTCTTCACTCAAACGAGTCGAGCAAGTAGCAATAATCGAATTAGTACGCTCGTGATGTATTTGAATGATGTGGAGGAAGGTGGAGAAACAGCTTTCCCTATGCTTAATTTAACAGTGAGTCCTAACAAAGGTATGGCGGTCTACTTCGAATATTTTTACGATAATCATGAATTAAACGAGTCCACCTTGCATGCAGGTACGCCAGTGATCAAAGGCGAAAAGTGGGTTGCAACGATGTGGATGAGAAGACAAGTCCTTCGCTCATCATAGAGGTATGAACAGATACTAAGTTCCACATGGAGTATCAGTAAAGACACCTTAAAAGGTGTCTTTTTTCATTTTAACGGCAATGTCTACTCCACCAAAACGCCATTAATGAACGTCATAGTTTTATCTTTGAATTCAAGGATAAATTTGTTTGGAAAATCCAGATCGGTTTGAATCTCCGTCCCCAACATAACTTTTTTTCCTACATCATCAAAGGGATTGTGAATCAAGCCTCTAGGGGTATACCTAGTTTCGGAACCGATCACATTATTATTTTCATCGCGGATAAATTTGGTTTTTCCTGAGAACACCAAGTCCTTGCCGTTTTCCAAAGTCAGATGAACCTCCAAATGAGTCTTTGTCTTCTGATAATCGATGGTCACATCTTTTGAGGACACAGGGAAGCCAATCACAAAAAGTCCAATAAGAGCTGCAGCCAGTATGATTACCGATAAGATGGAAAGGACGATTACCTTTATGTTTTTTGATTTCACCTTTTTAAAATAATTAAGTTTGTTAACCTCTTCTTTATCAACAATAGGCACGTTTAGATTTGCTGTTGCAGTCATTTCGTTATATGACTGAAGGCAGCTTTCGCAGGTTTGCAGATGTTTTTCAATCTCTTCGTTGCTATGTAACGAGGTTAGCTTTTCGATATAGGAGGGCAATAAATCCTGAATGATCTCGCATTTCATGAAGATCTTCCTTTCATTAATTTTTGTTTTCCACGGTAAAAGGTAACTCTTGCCCAGGTTTCATCCCTTCCGAGAATTTCGCCAATTTCCCGAAAGCTGAACTCTCCGGTCAAACGCAGATACAATACTTCCTTGGTATTTGGATCAAGTAAATGAAGCTGTTTAAATAACTCCATTTTGTCTTGAGCTAAAATGAATTCAGTTTCTGTTGAATTTGTGTTAGAAAAAGGAGGGTCTTCTAATTCACAAGTCTTCCTTTTGTTCTGCTTGTCCAGTTCCTGATACCACACATGCTTAGCAATCTGACAAAGCCATACATATACTTTGCAGGTTCCATCGTATTTGTGTATGGACTTTATAGCTCTATAAAAGGTTTCTTGGGTGATTTCTTCTGCCAGTAAGTGATTATGACAAAAGCTAAATACGAATTTATATACTTGGGTTGAATATTCCCTGTATAATTCCTCGTTGTCCTGCATCCGTTCACCTCCTCATTTTATATATCCGTAAAAAGCTATAAACGTTACAGCCTTTCTAAAAGAATTATGAGTATAACGAAATAACGCCTCGGGTGTGTAGTATGATAAAAATCCTTAGAAATGTAAAAAAAGAAGGACTGCTTTTCCTCTATAATTAGATGAGATCTTATTGTACAAGTTACAAGGGGGCTCATAAATGACAATAAAGGTGAACCGAAAGTTAAATGAAGGTCCTAAAATTCAAAAAGAACAAGATATTGTCACGAAAATGATTCGTATATATTGTAAGAAAAAACATCACCATAAGGGGCTTTGCAACGAATGTCAGGATCTAAACGATTATGCTCTGAAGAGGTTAGCTTATTGTAAGTTCGGGGAAGTGAAAACGGCTTGTGCTAAATGCCCTATTCATTGTTATAAACCGGAGTATCGTCAAAGAATAAAAGGGGTTATGCGTTTTTCAGGTCCATGGATGTTACTGTATCATCCCATTGAGTCAATTAGGCATATTCCATTACCCAATAAGCTGAGGAAATAAGTAAAAAACGGACATCATTTGATGCCCGTTTTAAGATCTAGCATTTTACGTTCTATTTTCCACTTGGCAATAATTTATTCAATAAGATCGCAGCCAATGAAGCCGCTAGGATAGGTGAGCCCAATAAATATTGCACAAATGAAGGCAAGGAATGTAGGTAGTCGCCAGGAATGAGTACCAAAGCTAACGTGATAATCATCGGTATTGCGATAATATACATTTCTTTCTCGCCAATCGTTACGTTTTTCATCACCTGCACACCATTAATTGCAATAATCCCGCAAACGATAGCGAAGACGCCGCCGATTACAGCGGATGGAATCGAGGAGATCAGAGCAGCTAATTTACCAGAACAACCGAAGAGGACAAACCATCCTCCTACTGCGAGGAAAACCCGGCGGGAGGCAACACCTGTGATGGAGATAATGCCCGCATTGGTAGAATAGCCTGTAACAGGTGTTGAACCGAGTGCAGAAGCAATAAGACAGCCAATCCCCTCACCGATAACCCCTTTATTAATATGTTCGTCTGTTAAAGGTTTATTGATTACGTTGCTGACAGCAAACCAGGTACCTGTTGTTTCAGCTAGCAGTACGAGATAAATAATAACCATGGTGATAATAGCCGAAAAGTTGAACGAGAATCCGAAATCTACAAAAGCGATACGCGGCATACTAAACCAGTTCGCTTTGCTAATCGCTGAGAAATCTAACACACCCATCAAGTTAGCAGAGATACATCCAACTACTAATGCCATCATGACGGAAATAATTCGGAAGATCGATCCTTTATTACGGAACATAGAACCGAGAATCACGAATAAAAGGAGTGTACCTGCTGAAATAAGGGCTAACAAAACGTTCTGATTGATTGAAGCGCCTGAAGCTCCATAGATATTGTCTCTTATAGCAACAGGTAATAAAGAAAGACCAACTATGAATATGATCGTACCACCTACAATGGGTGGGATAAAGTTCTTAACGATTTTATTAAAGATCCCGACATAGCCCAAAATAATAACTAGAACCGCACCGATTAAGCTGGCACCTAACACGGAACTCCAACCCAGCTCCCCGCCGCCACTAGCGGCATAAATACTGACGATCGCACCAAGCGGAACATAAGATGGACCTTGCGCGATAGGAAGCTTCATACAGAAATAAGTCTGCACAATCGTTGCAAGTCCAGCAGCAATAAAGGTAGATTGAATCAACGCGCTTGACTGATTCGGTTGTAAGCCGATTAACATTGCAATCAGGAAAGGAACTACATAAACGTCCATTGCCAATACATGTTGAAAGCCTAGGATGATGGATTTACCGAAGGAAACTTTTTCATCAGGTAGAACGGTTAATAGTTGTGACTTCAATGGCGCTTGATCTTGTACGTTTGCTTGTGTTTCCACTCAGATGCCCACCTTATATTTTCTAGTTTTATCGATCCTTAACGTGAATGAACCTTTTCACCCTGTACCCAGACTTCACGGATATTCTCAGGTCGAGCTAAATACATCATCTTTTGAAACACGTCCTCTAAATCTTCATTCCCATCAAAAATAGGCAATCTAGCCGATGGTAATTTCGTATCAATAATTTGAACATCCCATGTATAGCCTTCTAGTATCCGACCGATAGGTAAGCTTAAACTTTTACCACCGCTAGCAGTAGCAAGATAGAAAGCTTCATCAATCTTAATCCGTGATCCTAATAATCCACGCTCTTGTGCAGGAAGGGAAGGATTAACGCCATCCTCTAGCATTCTTGAAGACATTACAGCTTGTCTTATGTTATCGAAGAGACTAGGTGAAAAACCGCCAGAAATATCAGACCCTAAACCAATCTCTACACCTTTGGAGTGGAAATGAGCGATAGGGATGACACTATTGGCAAAATAAGCGTTTGATATCGGACAATGCGCAATAGCCGTTCCTGTCTCTGCAAATAACTCTACATCGTCTTCTTCTAAAAAATTACAATGCGCCATTACAGATTTATCACGGAGCAGACCGAAATCATGCAAGGCAAAAGCATCGTTCTTCTGGAATCGTTCTTGTACATAACCATGTGCCCAATCACTTTCACTACAGTGCGATTGAATATGAGTATCATATTTGGCGGCTAAGTCTCCTAAACCTTGCAAAGCCTCATTTGTACAGCTAGGAATGAACCTAGGTGTCACTACTGGATAAACGCCTTGCTTAGTAGATTTGGCTAGTTCTTTTACCGCTAGTATAAATTCTTCTGTATCTTTAAGTGCGGTGTCGGTGTCAGTGTCGCGATAGTATTCTGGATTTCCTTGAGGGTCGTCCATTACCACTTTTCCAACGAGTCCGCGTTGCCCTTTATCCGCACATATTTGGGCTAATAGTAAACTGGCTTCTTTATGCACCGTTGCAAAATAAAGGGCTGTAGTAGTTCCGTTCGCAAGTAAAGTATCAACCACATCAGAGTAGACCTTTTTAGCAAAATTCAGGTCCGAAAACTTAGACTCCAGTGGGAAGGTGTACGTATTTAACCAATCATAGAGTGGAATATCTAATGCAGTTCCAGATTGAGCCCACTGCGGGGCGTGAACATGCAAGTCGATAAAGCCAGGCAAAAAATACTGACCTTCAGCTAATCGATGGAAGTTGTCTTGGCCTTGATAAGTAGCTAGTAAAGTTTGATAGTCGGGTTCTTCTGGTGAAACGATCTTTTCTATCATTCCATCTGTATTAATGCAGTAGAGATGGTCTTTTAAAATTTGAATTTCCTTTGGTGAATTGCTTGAAAATGAAGTGCCTAGGAATATTTGCATATATTCAGTCATGATTTCCGCCTTAATGTTCGTCTTTTGGTGTTCGTTTGTTATTATAATCCGTAAAAAATGATAAGTCTATACCTAAAGTCGAACAAAGAAGGAGAGTGGGTGCTGAATTATACCCTGATTAGATCATAATTGTTAGGATTACGTAAAATGTATGCGGTTACTTACTTATGCTATAATACATATAGATAAATTAGGTTAAGCGCTTAAGAAAAATGGATTAGGAGTGTTACTGAAATGAGAAGATATAACTTTTGGCGTCCGATCATGCTAATTATTGTCGCGTTGCTTACGAGAAGCCTGGTGACTAACGTATGTATTTTGTTTGGTATGCAGACTGAAGTAGCGAGTAGTATAGGTACGCTGGGCATGGTCATAGCCGGTTTAGTGATGTATAATCGCATGAACATTCGCCGTCGAAAATAACGAACAGATTTCTAGAATCCGATCCATCCGGTTGAAATTATGCCCTAATTCCATTATAGATATCGGTGACTAAGAGTAAGACTGGGGAATTTTTCTCGGTCTTATTTTTTTTGTTTTGTACAAAATAGAGTTAAGCGATCAAGCATAACCTTATCGAAAAAAAGTGTCTCTATATTTTTTATGATATTTAAAATACGGCAAAGTAAAAGCAAAAAAATAAAATTTTGGGAGTGGAAAAATGGTATTATCCATGGAATGTGATTACTCATCAAAAGTTTATTTAGAAAAACTCAATGCCTATTGGCGTGCTACGAACTATGTTTCCGTAGGTCAACTGTATTTAAAAGATAACCCGTTGTTAAAGGAGCCAATGAAGGATGCAGATTTAAAGATTAAGCCCATCGGACACTGGGGCACTATTCCTGGCCAAAACTTTATTTATGCCCATTTGAATCGTGTAATTACTAAATATGATTTGAACATGTTCTATATTGAAGGTCCTGGTCACGGTGGTCAGGTTATGGTTTCAAATTCCTATCTGGATGGTAGTTACACGGAAATTTATCCTGAAATTACGCAAGATATCACAGGTATGAAGAAATTGTTCAAACAATTCTCATTCCCAGGTGGGATTGCTTCACATGCCGCTCCTGAAACACCTGGTTCTATTCATGAGGGCGGTGAATTAGGTTATTCTCTTTCTCATGGTGTCGGTGCCATACTGGATAATCCCGATTTGATATCGGCTGTTGTGATTGGCGATGGCGAGGCTGAAACTGGACCACTAGCTACTTCATGGTTCTCCAACAGATTCATCAACCCAGTTACCGATGGTGCGGTCCTGCCGATCTTGCACTTGAATGGATTCAAAATCAGTAACCCAACGATCTTATCTCGTCAATCGAAAGAAGAAATTACCGCCTACTTTAAAGGTATGGGGTGGCAACCATTCTTTATTGAAGGTGAAGATCCTGATCTAATGCATCCAGAAATGGCCAAGGTGCTCGATACTATCGTCGAAAGAATTGAAGAGATTCAAAAAAATGCGCGTGAGAACAATAATCTTACTCGTCCGGTCTGGCCAATGCTGGTCTTCCGCTCTCCTAAGGGTTGGACAGGTCCAGAGCAATGGGAAGGTGTGCCCATTAAAAATTCGTTCCGTGCCCATCAAGTGCCAATTCCGGTTGACCAAAAAAATATGAAATACGCGCCAGCGTTGCTGGAGTGGCTGAACAGCTATAGACCGGAAGAGTTATTCGACGACAATGGCCGTTTGAAAGCTGAAATTGCCGAGATCCTGCCTTCAGGAGACAGCCGTATGGCAATGAATCCTGTAACTAACGCCGGCAACCTGATTAAAGACCTGCATTTGCCAGATTACCGCAACTTTGCGCTTGATAATTCCGTACCAGGTCAAGTTATTGCACAAGATATGTCTGTTCTGGGTAAATACCTGAAGGAAGTTATTACTCTTAACGAAGGAAATCGCAATTTCAGAATTTTCGGACCGGATGAAACGATGTCTAATCGTCTGGGACCTATCTTTGAAGTAACCAACCGGCAATGGCTGGATCAAATTAAGGAACCAAATGATGAATTTCTCTCATCTTATGGACGTGTTATCGATTCTCAATTGTCCGAGCATCAGGCAGAAGGTTTTCTTGAAGGGTATGTGTTGACTGGCCGTCATGGTTTCTTTGCAAGTTATGAAGCTTTCTTGCGTGTGGTCGATTCTATGATTACTCAACATTTCAAATGGCTGCGTAAGGCAAAGGATCAAAGCTGGCGTGCAGATATCCCATCCTTAAATGTGGTGGCAACTTCAACCGTATTCCAACAAGACCACAATGGTTACACTCACCAAGATCCAGGGATATTAGGTCACTTAGCTGACAAGAAGTCTGAATTTATCCGTGAGTATTTACCTGCGGATGCGAACTCCTTGCTGGCTGTCTTTGATACTGTCTTAAACGACCGTCAAAAAATAAACCTAATCGTTACGTCCAAACAACCGCGACTACAGTGGTTTAGTGCTGACGAAGCACAAGAATTGGTTGGAAAAGGCCTGAAGATTATTGATTGGGCAAGCACCGATCAAGGTGGAGAGCCGGATGTTGTCATTGCTTCTGCAGGTACAGAACCAACAATTGAAAGCTTGGCAGCAATCTCCATCCTGCATGAGAAACTGCCTGAACTTAAGATTCGATATATCAACGTGGTGGACTTATTAAAACTAAGAAGTCGAAAACAGGATCCTCGTGGCTTATCTGACGAAGAGTTTGATCAGTTTTTTACAAAAGACAAACCTGTTATCTTCGCTTTCCACGGTTATGAAGGTCTGATTAGAGACTTTTTCTTTGAGCGTCATAACCATAACCTGCATGTACATGGATACCGTGAGAATGGGGACATTACAACTCCATTCGATATGCGTGTATTGAATCAGATGGATCGCTTTGACCTGACGAAGGAGACTATTCTCAGCTTGCCTGATGCGGATGAACATAAGACCATCTTGGATGAAATGGATGCGATCCTTAAGAAACATCATCAATACATTCGTGAAGAGGGAAATGATTTACCAGAAATAGAGAACTGGGTGTGGAAGCCACTGAAATAAAAACATGGTGTAACGGGTGTAGTGAAGTAAAAGACATCTTAGGGTGTCTTTTACTTTTTATGATAATTTTTACCTTTGACAGAATGAATGCGATTTCATATGATATATGTAACCGGTTACCTAGATTTGGACAATCATAAAATCACATATACTTGTCGCATCTTAAAGAGGAATCATATTTTTTTTAAGAATGTGGAACCGGTTCCACATACCTCAACAGGAGTCTCATCCGTCATTATTTCTCCAAACGAGCAAGAAGCAGAAATGCTTATGAAGTCCCTTGGTTTTCGCGAAAAGTAGAAAGAAAAGCTAATTGTCACAAACGGAAAAGATGGAATTATTTATTACAAAAATGGAGAAAATATTTTCATCAAAGCGCCAGAGGTTCAAACAGTAGATACCATGGGTGCAGGGTCGGTGCTCAAGGAGGGATGCCTTTATTAAAAGAGCTGAAACAATTCATGGGCTGAGGGTATACTAGGAGGCGATTCTTTAATGCTAAGAAAAGAACCAAACGCATTAACACCACAGATGTATGCTGAGCTTCGCCGAAAAGTGGATTTTCAAGAATATTCATTAGAAGATGTCGCACAGGCCTTAGAGAAGACGCTATTTTCAGTTGTTATATTCGATGATCATAAACCAATTGGTATTGGTCGAATTGTCGGTGACGATAGAATTGTGTTCTTCATTAAGGATGTAGTAGTTGATCCTGAATACCAGAAGCAATCAATTGGATATACTATTATGCATTCCTTAATGAATTACATTCAGGAAAAAGCGTGCGAGAACGCATATATAGGTTTAATGGCTACGCCGAATACAGAGAAATTCTACGAGAAATTCGGATTTATTCAACGTCCTAATCAGGATTTTGGCCACGGAATGGTTAAATTTGTAGATAAATCATATAAAATTGATAACCCGATGGAGGATAAATAATATGTTAAAAAGACCAATTATAATTGATACAGATCCTGGGATTGATGACGCAGTAGCTATAGCTATTGCTTTGTATAGTGAAGAACTTGATGTCAAGCTAATCACAACTGTAGCAGGGAATGTGGGCGTAGACAAAGTAACAAACAATGCATTAAAGCTGCTGAAATATTTTAAAAAGGAAGTTCCCGTTGCCATGGGTGCGGCTGCCCCGCTGATTAGAACACCTCAAGATGCGAGTAATGTGCATGGTGTTAGCGGAATGGAAGGTTTTGATTTTGAAGAACCTACAAATGATCTTTTGCTTGAAGAGAATGCAGTTAATGCCATGTATAAGGTGATTAAAGAAAGTACAACCCCGATTACGCTTGTTCCGATTGGACCGCTTACGAATATTGCATTATTGTTGAAAATTTATCCCGAGGTAAAAAATAACATTCAAGATATCGTTCTAATGGGGGGATCAGCCTCCAGAGGAAATATGGGGGTAATGTCTGAATTTAATATTCATGTGGATCCGGAAGCTGCAAAAATTGTGTTTGATAGTGGACTTCCGATTGTTATGGCTGGTTTAGACGTTGGATGGAAAGCGCTTGTATTACCAGAAGACTCTGCCCAATTAGAAAACATGAACGATGTTGGGAAAATGATTCACAGCCTCTTTCAGCGGTACCGTGGCGGCAGCATGAAGACCGGGTTAAAAATGTATGATAGCTGTGCCATTGCCTATTTGTTAAAACCAGAAATGTTTGAAACGATTGATACTCACGTGGATATCGAACTGAACGGCAGTATGACAGCAGGAACAACAATCGTTGATTTGAAAGGATATTTAGGTAAACCTAATAATGCTAAAGTGTGTCTTGATATCGATCAGCAATTATTTCGAGAATGGCTATTAGATAGCTTGAGAAAGTGCAACTAACGAACTAACACCAACTAAATGGGGGACAGCGCGATGGACATAATCATGTACGGCTCTGCGATTCTGGCGATTGTTATTATTGTATATATGTTAATAAAGCAGATGGATATTAAGATTACACTATTCTTCATTGGTATTGTTCTAATGTTCATTGGAATACTAATGGGTAATGGAATAAGTGCTAAAGGGTTTGAATCTTCGGGTGCTGTATGGTTAGATCCATTGGTAGCCATAGCAGACCAGTTTAAATCATCACTCACATCTGCTGGTTTTATCATTCTTATTCTTGGTGGATATACAGCATACATGTCCTATATTAATGCGAATGATGTGACCGTCAATGTATTAACGAAACCACTAGGTAAAATTAAATCGGTATATATTCTTGTGCCAGTAGTCTTTTTGCTAGGAAATTTGTTGTCTCTTGTAATACCTAGTGCCTCAAACCTGGCTATAATCTTACTTGCAACATTATTCCCTGTGTTGAAAAAAGCTGGAATGTCAACGTTATCCGCAGCTGCGATTATTGCTACATCTGCGACCATCGTACCAACGCCAATGGGTGGGGATAACGTGGCAATTGCAACTGAATTAGCACAATATGCTGAGTATGCAGGTTTGACCGTAACAGATTATGTATTCCGTTACCACGCGTTAGTCTCCATCCCTACATTATTAGTAATGGCTGTTGTACATTATTTCTGGCAAAAACGTATGGATAAAAAGATGGGCGTCGACACAGAACACGCAGAAGTTGAACTAAAGGATGTTAAGCTAGTGGAAGGTGGAAAGCTGTTTACAACGGTTTACGCTTTGTTGCCAGTGCTTCCTATCCTGTTCTTGATCGTAGTATTTATACTTCAATCTGCATCTAGTATGACTATTAATATAAGCGTTGAGGTAGTTGCCTTATTATCTTTCGCTATTGCGATTGTTTGTGAATTAATCCGTAAAAGGAATGCAAAGCAAGTGTTAGATGGTACAGAGCATTTCTTTAAAGGCATGGGCAGCGCGGTTCCAATTGTTGTTCTGCTGGTTGCGGCTTCTGTATTCGTTACTGGATTGAAATCAATTGGACTTATTGAATCCTTGGAAACAGCGATGACTGGTATTCACGGTTCCAGCCTTGGATTTATTCTTCCACTCATTCTCGTTGCCTTGACTGCTCTAATCGTTATTTTGAGCGGTAGCGGTACGGCGCTCTTCTATTCGATGATTCCTTTATTGGTTCCTCTTGCTAACGCTGCGGGTATTAACCCGATTGCAGTTACAGTGCCAATGGGTCTTGCAGGTAACCTGTTTAGAGCAGTTTCTCCAGTCGCGGCCGTTGTTCTTATTGTAGCTGGCTCTGTTAAGAAAAATCCGATTGAGATTGTAAAACGCACATCTGTGCCAATGCTTGTGGGTGTAGTCTTTATGTTCATCCTGTCCATGATCGTATTTTTATAACTAGGATATCCGGCGTAGCATAGCTGCTGTTCTGGCTCCATTAAGTATTCAGTAGGGGATGTTCCATAGCCAATGTTCATGGCTATTAGGACATCCCCTTTCGCTATTTCTTAGACTTTTTATCCCTACACTCCCAGAGATTGTGGTAATATATTACAATTAGACGATTACCATATGGGAGGTATGTGAGTGAAGCATAAATGGATGAACTCGCCGTACACCTTTGCTTTAGGGATGTTTGCGATGATGGTTCCCAGTCAGGCTTTTAGTTCTTTTTACAGTTATTTTTATGTGGAGAAATTGGGCTTGGGCATTGGACTTGCTACACTGGCCAGAACAATCTTTCTGATCTGGGATGCGGTGAATAATCCGCTGTTTGGATACTGGTCAGACCGCACAAATACCCGCTATGGTCGGCGTAGACCCTGGGTGTTCGGCTCGATTCCGCTATTTATGCTGGCGTTTGTGCTGGTGTTCTCTCCACCCGGCGGATTATCTGAAAATGGACTCTTCACTTGGTTTCTAGTGACACTTATTTTCTATGAGGCTGTCGCTACGGTCTTGTGGGTGAACTATGGCGCACTGCTTCCGGAGCTCTTCCGTGGAGATCGTATTCGGGCAAAAGCCTCGGTGATTCAGCAAGGGTATCAAGTGGTTGCTCTGTTAATCGGTACGGCTCTAACGCCAAAACTTTTCGCAGCAATTAACTTCTCTAATATGGCTATTGTGTATGCCTGTGTCTTCGGCGTGTTTATGTTTTTATGTATGATGAATGTCCAAGAGAAGAAAGAGACCACTAAGACTGAACCGTTGAAGCTCATCCCGGCTTTTCGGGAAACGATTCGGAATAAGAAGTTCTGGGTGTTTAATATTTCGAACTCTTTTGCCCAAACGGTTAATGGACTTGTAAGCTCGATGATTCCCTTTTATGCAAAATATGTTCTACATATTTCAGAAGCACAGGTATCTATTATGCTCGCGGCTGTCTTTGTCTCGGTCATTCCATTAGTGTTCGTGTGGTATTGGATTATTCGTAAAATGGATGGGGTCAAGGCATGGCGGCTATCGCTTATCCTATATGCTTTATCTGTCATTCCGCTATGGTTCGGGTATGATCTTGTAAGTGGTGTGGCCGCTGGCATTGTTGTCGGTTTCGGACTAGCAGGATTTCTAGTAACCCCGGCAATCGTAGGTGGCAAAATTATTGATGAGGATGCGGAGAAGACAGGTCTGAGAAGAGAAGGCATCTATACCGCGGTAAGTGGATTCATTACTCGCTCGAGCGGATTAATCTCGGCGCTGGCTTTTTTCATTGTAGGGATGATCTTTGGTTACAAGGGTGGCGATGATCCAGGGTCTGATCCAGAAGCAACGTTCCGGTATTTAATAAGCGTGGTACCGTTATGTCTGCTAGCGATATCTGTTGTCATATCTTTTACTATTAAATTTACATTTACGGGGCAATTGAGAGGTGATGCTGACTATGAGCAAAAGATTAATCATCAATTGTGATGATTTTGGGCAAAGCCCTGCCATGAATCAGGCGATTATGCATCTATTAGAAGAGGGAAAAGTATCTTCAGCGACGATAATGGCGGTGGCCCCTGGATTCGAGGAGGCGGCTAGATGGTGTAGCCGTAGGCAGCAACGAAATGTGGGCCTTCATTTGACGATGACTAGTGAGTTTGAGGCTTTACGCTGGAGCAGCCTGACGGGGGACTCTTCACTACATGATGATGGCGGGCATCAATATAAGACGGTAAAAGAGTTTGAGCAGGGGGCACAGACAAAAGCTGTGCTGAAGGAGATTGTTGCGCAGTATGAGAGAGTGAAACAATTCGGAATAGTGATTAGTCATGTAGACAACCATATGGGAAGTTTATATGGTATGGAAACGGGACGCAGCTTGCTTCCGCAGACGTTGTGGAGAATTTCGCGCTGGGGATTGCCGTCACGATTTTTCCGATACATCCATCCAGAAGATCCTCTTCTGGGATCGCTGAAAAATATTGAACGTCCAGTTGCACTTGGATCCGGGCTGGCCGATACACTTGGAGTCCCGATTCCTGATTACTTGTTGTCGCATCCTTTTGGTGTGGAAGAGGGTGAGACGTACGATCGTTTCAAACAATCCATTATCGCCAAGATGTATTCGCTACCTGATGGTGTTAGTGAAACCTATATTCATCCCGGAATCGACGATCCGTGGATGCTTGCAAATATACCACATTGGGAGAAGCGAGTCTGGGAATACCGTCTACCCTTTGATGATGATTTTACCTATGCGATTCGTGATGCTAGTGTTGAATTGACGGACTATCGCTATGTACAGGAGCATTTAAAGCGCCCACGAGTAAAATCTGCGGGGAGACTTTTGAAGAAACTGATAAGTTCATGAGAGAAAATAAAAGACACCTTGAGGGGTGTCTTTTGACTATCCCATTAAACCCTTTAGTCCATTCAAGAATGGGGAAATAGATTTAATCATATTGTAGCCCATTTTCACAACCGGCATTGTTCTTTGGATCATCCCTACGAAGCCCATAATTCTACCGAATCCTGAAGCGCCTGAACTTGCAGCCTCGGTAGCGCCAGCAGCCCCTCCTCCCATTCCGAAAAGTGAGCCGAATAATGGCATGAGTCCTGATACGTTCGCTTTCCGGGAGCGGGAAGAAGAGTGTTTTTTTGATTTTTTGTTTTTATTTTTATTTTTACGTGGTTTGGAGAGGGTCAATCCATCCTTATCGAGGCCAGTTATCCATCCTACATACGTACGTCCATCATGAAGCGTAACGCATACAGGTCTACCCTTGAGCTGTTCAGCTCGCTTGCGAATTTTTGCTCTGTTTGACATTTGTGGATCACCTCATTGGTCTATTTAATTCTATATTACTCAGATATTCTGGTGTTGCTTGTGCTGGTTCATCATTAATATGAAAAGAAAGTCCAAAAAATGGATGAGAAAACGACGTTATACATAAATATCGATTTCCAAGTATCTCTCGTGAAAGCCCATTGCATTTATAAAGGTGTTCTTCCGCTTATAAGATTCGAATAACAATTAGTGAAGGGGGTGGTAGGATGTTATCTGCATGGATTGGGAGTATTACTTTTGCGGGAGCGGCGATTCTTTACATATTACTGTCTTTAGGATTACCTTATGGTGAATTTGCAATGGGTGGCAAACATAGAATCATGCCCTTACAGATGAGGATTGCGTGTGCGATCTCAGTTGTTATACAACTGATTGCAATCTTGTACTTGTTGCAGGCAGGCAACGTGATTTCTATTGGATTACCTTTTGATAGAGGCGTATGTTACTTTTTTACAGTCTATCTAATTCTCAATACCGTAATGAACATATTATCGAAGAGTAAAAAAGAAAGACTTGTGATGACACCTTTGTCTTTAATCACGGCAATTTGTTTTGGGTTTACTGCCATCATGAGTGGGTCTTGAGAGAGTTATTATCAGATAAAGATTCGACGTGTTTTGATTTTATGTATGCGCTTTCCTGGGACACATCTCTATAAGGTGTGTTTTTTTGTATGTCTAGAGACTCTTGATCTAATAAAATAAAAATGTGACCTAGGTCTTTCTTCACATGTTAATATATTTAACACGAAATTATATTAATTTTACAATCATATACGTTTTCGTCATGTTTGTGTGATATAATATCACCGAAATTATGTAAAAACTACTAGGGGGAATAAATCTTTATGGGATGGAAGACACGATGGAACAAGCCTCTCGCTTCTGTACTAGCAACTGCAGTGCTTTCAGCACAGGTACTAGGTGGAGTCGTTTTGGGTACGGTTTGGAGTCCGGATAAAGCCGAAGCCGCATCCGATGCCACAGCCAAACTCCGGTTGATGAGCACCACGGACGTACACACCAATGTCTACGGCTGGGACTATTTTAAGAATGCAGCCTCTACAACTGTAGGACTCGATCGGACAGCTACGTTGGTTACTTATGCTAGAAGCGAATATCCTCTTAATAATCTTCTGCTCGACAACGGGGATCTGATTCAAGGTACACCATTGGGGACTTACATTGCGAACGAAAGTAACCTTATGGAATCAAAGACCAAGCTACACCCTATGATTGCGGCTATGAATATTATGGAATATGATGTTGCGACTTTTGGTAATCATGAATTCAACTATGGGCTGGATTTCTTGAAACGTACTATTAAGGGCAGTGCTAATAATCCATTGAGTGGTGCCGACTTCCCCTATGTAAATGCCAATATATATATTGATGATAAAGATGGTAACCCAGACAATGACGTAAATGCTTTTGAACCTTATGTCATTATCGACAAGACTATTATGGATAGCGATAACCAACCTCAGAAAATTAGGGTCGGCGTGCTTGGCCTTGTAACCCCTCAGATTATGGAATGGGACAAGGTTAATCTGGAAGGTCATGTCATCGTCAAGGACATTGCAGAAACTGCAGCGAAATTTGTTCCTATCCTGAAGAGTGAGAATGTCGATGTAATCGTAGCAATAGCACATACCGGCTTCGATGCAACTGCAGTTGCAGGTACTGATGCAGAAAATGCTATTAATCTTTTAAGTAAAGTTGACGGCATCGATGCGATTACCTTCTCACACACCCACAAAGTGTTCCCGACAAGTGATAATAAATCCCTCGATGCTTCTTTCAAGGACCCACTAACGGGACTGCCGTATAATAGCGCTCAATCTGTTGTTGATAATGTCTACGGCCACATTAATAGTACTCCAGCTGTGCAAGCAGGTTATGGTGGAGGTTATCTGGGGCTGATTGATCTTAACCTAGTGAAGGAGAACGGCAAATGGAAAGTCGACAAAGAAAACTCTAAAGCCTCGACCCGTTCCATAGCCGATACAAAACCAGATCCTGCTATAGATGCTGCTGTTGCAGCAGACCACCAGGCAACTATTGACTACACAGGTCAAGAGCTAGGCGTTACTACTGCTTCGATGAATAGTTATTTTGCAATGGTTCAGGACGATCCTACAGTGCAAATCGTTACCAATGCCCAAAAGTGGTATGTGGAGAAGTATATTAACACTAACCTTCCACAGTATAAAAATCTTCCGATTCTTAGCGTAGGTGCTCCTTTCAAGGCTGGACGTAACGGTCCTTCGGAGTACACGAGTATTGAGAAAGGTCCACTGACGATTCGCAGTGCAAGTGACTTGTATCTGTATGACAACACGCTGAAAGCTATTAAAGTTAAAGGCTCTGTTGTTAAGGAATGGGTTGAGATGAGTGCGGGTGCGTTTAATACCATCAAAGTGGAGAGTGCAGCACCACAAAGCCTGCTTAATGACAAATTTGCTGTATATAACTTCGATGTTATTGATGGCATTAAGTACACAATTGATGTAACCAAAGCTGCAAAATACACTCCTTCTGGTGAGATTAATGATGCCTTATCGAGTCGTGTGAAGCAAATTACGTATAAAGGTAAAACTTTGGATCCGAACCAAGATTTCATAGTTGTGACTAACAACTACCGCGCAAGTGGTGGAGGGAACTTTCCGGGTGTGAAAGGTTCAGAGATTCTAGTCGATTCTCAGGATGAGAATCGTCAGATCCTTATGGACTACATCAGAGAAGTAGGTACCATTGATCCTTCTGCGGATGGTAACTGGTCATTGGCACCTATTTTAAAAGATGTGAATATCACCTTTACTTCATCACCAGAAGCGGCAAAAGTTACTATGCCAGCCAACATTGAAGACACTGGCGAAAAAGATATTAAGGGGTTTAGTATTTATAAGCTTGCTCTCCCAGCTAAGGATGTTGAAGTTCACCTACTCGGAATCAATGATTTCCACGGACAACTGGATACAGTTTCTGTTGTGAATGACAAAAATGTGGGAACAGCTGCAATTCTTGCAACTTATCTGAATGAAGCACAGGCTAAATATGACAACTCCTTGCTCTTTCATAATGGGGATTCTGTTGGTGCGTCAGCTCCAGTATCTTCACTTGAGCGCGATGAGCCAACGATTGAGTGGATGAACATGATGAGATTTGATGTTGGATCATTGGGGAACCATGAATTTGACCAAGGTGTCGATGCATTAATGACACAATTGAAAGGCGGTGTGGACCCTAAGAACGAGAACGTTACCCATAAAGGTACGAATTTTGATTATGTAAATGCAAATGCGGTGAAAGCGGAAACCCGCGAACCTATTATTGCACCTTATGTAATCAAAGAAGTAGGTGGTGTAAAGATCGGCTTTATTGGACTTGTGACGAAGGCTACACCAAGCAAAGTTTCACCTTCCGGCACAGAAGGTGTATATTTCCTCACACCTGATGAGGAAGTAGCGGCTGTTGAAAAATATGCGAAGGAGCTCCAATCTGAGGGCGTAGAGACGATTGTTGTGCTTGCACATGATCCTGCCACTACTAAAAATGGAGTTACTACAGGTGAAGCTGCTGATCTGGCCAGAGCACTTCCTGCTGATTCTCCGGTTGATGTTATCGTTGCTGGTGACAACCATGGTCTGGCAAACGGAACTGTAAACGGTAAGCTGATTGTACAAGCGTATTCTTACGGTATGGCATTTGAAGATATTAAGCTGACCATTGATCCTAAAACGGGTGATGTGAAGGACAAGTCTGCTGTAGTAACGTACACCAATCACGATGGTGTAACACCAGATCCGGAAAGTGTGGCACTGGTAAATGCTTACCTTGAGAAGCATCCTGAACTTACCCAACCAGTGGGTACAACAGACGGAACTATCACTCGTACCGATGCTTACACCAAAGAAAGCGCACTTGGTAATTTGATCGCTGACGCTATGCGTACTGCTGACTTCGATGACAAAGCAGGTGCTGCTGATTTTGCCTTTATGAATCCGGGTGGTATCCGTGCGGATCTTCCGAAGGGTCCTGTAACCTTCGGAGACCTTGCTAAAATTCAGCCGTTCGGCAACACGCTTGTGAAGCTGACTCTGACTGGAGCACAAATTAAAACGTTACTGCAACAGCAATGGAATGTGAAAGCTGATGGAACACCAGATATCAAAACGCTGCAAATTTCCGGACTGAAATATACAGCGAATATGTATCTTCCAGTAAAGGATCGTGTTGCGAATCTTACTTTGACTAATGGAACACCAATTGATCCTATGCAGAAATATACGGCAGTAGTGAATAACTTTATGGCTGCGGGTGGAGATAACTACAAGGTTCTGACTGAAGCGAGTGATTCTCTGGCTGGTCCGATTGATTTGGACGTATTCTACGATTACATTGTGAAGACGTTTGATCGCAAAGAGATCAAGGCGGCAATTGAAGGTCGTATTACTAACAAAGAGAAGGCTGATGATACGGGATCAGGCAATGGCGATGGAGGTTCTAATGTTGTAACTCCAACACCTACTCCAACCGTGAAACCAACAGCAACACCAGCACCAACAGCAACACCAGCGCCAACTACTGCTCCAGCAGCAAGCTTCAAAGATCTGGGTAAGGTAGCTTGGGCGCAAGAAGCTATTCAAGCATTGGCTGCTAAGGGCATTATAAAAGGATTGGATGCAAATACTTTTGCGCCAACTAAAACAGTGACTAGAGCAGAATTTATTACTATGCTGGTACGCGCACTGAATCTGACGGGTTCGGCAACAACCAGTTCATTCAGCGATGTTAAACAAGGAGTTTGGTACACGGATTCTATTGCCCTTGCGGTGAAGGCCGGACTTGTACAAGGCTCTGGAAATGGTAAATTTGAACCGGGTCGTGAAGTGACTCGTGAAGAAATGGCCATTATGATTGCTAATGCATTGAAAGATAAACTACAGCCGATTGATAAGAATGCAGCGCTGGGCAAGTTTGCAGACAAGTCCAGTATTGCTCCTTACGCACAGGACGCTATAGCACAACTGACCCAATTGGGGATTGTTAACGGTGTTGAGGGTGGTAAATTTGCACCTAAGGGCATAGCTAACCGCGCTCAAGCGGCAGTCATTATCTACCGTATGCTTGAACAAGCTTCATAATCCGATAGTTCTTCTAAAAAGTGTATCGATGATCCCTAATAGGGACTCGGTACACTTTTTCTTTTTACATTAGGTATTGCCCTTTGCGCTAATATATGATAATTTAGTTCTGCACTGCATGATTCTTTTATATTTTGTGCGGTCGTGGCGGAATTGGCAGACGCGCACGGTTCAGGTCCGTGTGGGTTAATCCCCGTGGAGGTTCGAGTCCTCTCGACCGCATACCTAAGTGCTTATAAATTAGCTGTACTTTTGAATTGCTCTTCAACCTGAAGAGCCTTTTTCTATTTATAAGGATATTTCAGATCTGGATAACTCTAATGTAAAAGAAGTGAAGCGAAGATGGAACCTAATGTAAATGTCAATACGAAGCGAAGTGTGCGGTTTCTTGAAAAATATTTTTCAGGAGAATCGTTAGATTATCGCCATATGATTGCTTTATTTATCCCTATTCTGGTAGATCAAGCCTTTATAGTGGGGCTAAATCTAGTGAATACGGCTATGATCAGTTCGTCCGGTGTGGCAGCTATCAGTGCGGTGAACATGATTGATTCCCTTAATCTTTTTCTCATTAGTGTGTTTATCGCGGTATCAACAGGTGGTACGGTTGTCGTAGCGCAGTATAAAGGAAGCGGTAATAGTCTTATGGTATCAAAAGCTACCGCAGGCGCCACTTCATCGGTTTCCCTTATGGCTTTTATTATTGGTATGTTTGGTATTCTTTTTCATAATCCGCTGTTGAACTTACTATTTGGAGCAGCTTCACCCGAGGTAATGCACAACGCCCGAATCTATTTGATTGGGAGCTGTATCTCTTATCTTGGAATAGCTGTGGTAGAGGCAGTGTGTGGTGCTCTTCGGGGAATCGGAAGGACGAGAGCCTCGCTTGCGCTATCACTCATTATGAATTTAGTTTACGTCCTCTTGAATCTCGTATTTATTAATCTTTTGCATATGGGCGTTCTAGGAATGACCATTTCTATAAATATAGCTCGATATTTGGGCGCGATATGCGCTCTGTATTATCTGTTCCGGATGGACAATGAACTGCATATTCGAATTCGTGACTTATTGGTAGTTCAATTCTCCATGCTCAAAAAAATAATGTTCATCGGTATGCCGTTTGCGGCGGAGCAGATGTTCTTTAATGGTGGTAAGATTCTGACGCAAGTCTTTATCGTCAGTCTCGGTACTTACGCGCTTGCTACAAATGCTATCGCCTCTTCCTTTGCGGGGATTATGCAAATTCCGGGCAATGCGCTGTCTTTGACGATTATTACAGTAGTTGGACAATGTATGGGAAGCAATAATGTTAAGGATGCCCGGAAATTTATAAAATCGTTTCTCGTAGCATCTTCCCTTTCTTTTGTGGTGATGGGATTGTTAGTTATGCCTTTCTTCCATCCGCTAGTGTCGATGTTCCATCCACCTGCGGAGATTGTGAGGGATATCTTCATAATTGTACTTATCAATACAATCGTACAAATACCGCTGTGGTCTATTAGCTTCATAACACCGTCAGCGCTTAGAGCAGCAGGAGATTCCAAGTTCACATCTATGGTGTCTATGCTGAGTATGTGGTTGTTCCGCGTAGTACTTGGGTATATCTTAGGTATTGTTCTGGATTTCGGTCTTCTTGGGGTTTGGTTAGCTATGAACTGTGAGTGGGGAATTAGAGGATTCATATTTCTACGGCGCTTCATGGGTAAGAAGTGGGTTCGGCATCGTGTTATATAGTAAAAGTAAAAGACACCCCGTGTGGGTGTCTTTTTGTTTGCCATGCATGTAGAATTATTCTTTGATCTGTGAGAACAAATCATTATAAGCTTCACTCATTGTAGGGTGAGTAAAGATATGATCTCTCAAAAAGGTAAAATCTTGCCCTGTTTGTATTGCCATGCTCACGATATTAATCACTTCGCTAGATTCCGCACAGAACAATGTAGCTCCTAGGATTTTATTGGTTTTTGCATCCACTATTGCTTTTAGGAAGCCCTCGGTTTCGTTAATTAAGCGAGCACGTGGAATAGCTGCTGCAGGCAACTTAGCGACTTTAATTTCAAGTCCTTGTTCGACGGCTGCTTCTTCACTTATTCCTACTCTGGATAGTGGGGGATCAATAAATACACTGTATGGAACAACGTCACGGTCATTTGTGGTATGGGAATGATCGCCGAAGAGATCATTTCTTACAATTCTATAATCATCTAATGAGATGTAGGTAAACTGTAATCCGCCTTTGACATCTCCGAGGGCCCATATATGGGGAACGGTGGTTTTTAGGGAAGGGCTCACCTTAATAGCACCCCGATCTGTAACTTCTACACCGGCTGCTTCTAAATTTAATCCCTCAATGTTTGGTTTTCTACCTGTCGCAACCAGAACAGCATCGACTTTCAATTCTTGAATAGCACCATCTATCGAAAAGGAGATAACTGTTCCATCTTTAACATCCTTCAGTCCTATAACCTTTGCATTCAGTTTGACCTCAATGTTCTTCTTGGTAAAGGTTTGGAGGACGGCGTCCGCGACATCGCGGTCTTCTTTAGGAATGAATTTCGAGGAACTCTCCAGCACCGTAACCTGTGAGCCGAATTGACTGTAGATCGACGCGAATTCCAATCCAATATAACCACCACCAATGATGGCTAGTTTAGTTGGGAGCTCCTTAAGATCCATAATGGATGTGCTGGTATATACGAACTTACTATTTTGTATCCCATCAATAGTAGGAATGATGGTTTCAGCGCCCGTATTAATGAAGATTTTATCCGCGGTTAAGATTTTCGTCTCACCGGCATCCTTTACTTGGACTTCGTGATCCGATAAGAAGGAAGCTTCACCATTGATAACTTCTATATTCTCGTTCTGATTTAGATTATCGTAATTTTTTTGGCGTAGACTTGAAATAAGCTGATCCTTATTATGGACCGCTTCTATATAATCTTCCCCTTGATGGGCTTGATAAGCTAAGGATTTCGTAGGGATACAGGCGATGTTAATGCAAGTTCCACCGTACATTTTCTTAGAGCGTTCAATCACGGCTACTTTCCATTTTCGATTAGCTAGTTCTGTGGCAAGGGTCTTTCCGCCTTTACCGAAACCAATAATAATAGCGTCGAACTTGTTCATTTTAATACCTCCGGGTCACACAGGATGTTTTAAATTATGCATTAAATAGCATGTTGCTTTATTATTACCCTAAATCCGAAGGCCATTAAACGAACGATAAAGAGATTTGAAGACGAAAAAGAGATCTCCTCTAAAGGAAATCTCTTGATGGTCAACATAGCTACCTTGTCGCCTTCTTTAACAATGAAAGAACTCAGTTAGAGGTGCTTAGGAGGATCGATTTTTGGTGTTCGCTCGACATAAAACTGTCTAGGTAGGGGAGAGTGTAGGGAATCCCATGGTGATCACTGCACCGCCATCCTTACGGTTCCCTGCCGAAATCAGACCTCCGGAGCGCTCAACGATCGCGCGGGATATGGCTAGTCCTAGCCCTGATTCGCCATCTTTTCCTTTTACAAATCGGTGGAACAGGTATGGAAGCAGGTCTTCTGATATGCCAGGGCCATCATCACTAACGGAGAGCAGAACCTGATCATCTTTAACCGAAGCATGAATGTAGATATGCTGGTTGGCATAACGAGTTGCATTGGAAACTACATTAAGCAGCGCCTGCAATAGCTTATCTCTATCGGCCCGGATCGTAAGTGGCTCACAGTCATCGTAGGATACATGTAGGGTCAGTCCCTTTTTCATCAAAAGGGGGTTCATGCGTTCAATTGTTTCTACGACTAAATCGTCCAGAGAAAGCTCGCTAGTTCTAAATATATCCTCCTCACTATCCAGCTTCGCAAGCAGGGTCATTTCAGTAACGAGTTTCTTCAGACGACTACTCTCACTCATAATAATATCCAGACCTTTATCGATCCCTTCCCCCTCGAAGATACCATCCTTAATCCCTTCAGCATACCCAGAGATAGACATTAGTGGGGTCTTTAATTCGTGTGAGGCATTCTGGAAAAATTGCTTCTGTACGTGGTTAAAACGATTCAATTCGCCAGCCATGTCATATACCGACTTAGCGACAGCGCCAATCTCTCCGCCAGCTTTGATTAGCTTAACGGCTGAAAAGTGGCGTTCCTTTACCTTTTTCAGCTCTTGCTGCAGCTTCATTAGAGGTTGGATTAGCTTTTTCGTGATAAACAGGCCAAATAGGAGCATGAATGCCCCTGCTGCACCGAAAACGATTAGAAGTCTTTTGAGCAGAGCTTGTTCAATTGTTGTAACTGCGCTCATAGGTGTAAGCAGAGTTAGCGTGCCTATCGGGGTGGACTTCACTTCCGTTATATATCTTGCATCTGTTCCATTCCAAATGTTCTGGAGGTCAGAGGTTTGGCCTGCTACAAATTGCGTATTGGAGTTTACTGCGATTGAACTCATGTTTGATGAGGTGGACAATACTCTGCCTTCCTCATCGCTAAGAATGGCCTCGACGCTTGCAGTACCTACAGTGGAGGGGATGATCGCAGGCAGCGCATGGACCTCAGTTTCGATGTTTCCCTTGTATGCGGCTCCCTGAACCATAGTAGCAGACATGGCAGAGCCGATGGTCCGTAATTCCGCCTTTTGTGTTCCTACAAAATGATTGAGCAGTACAAAGTGGATCACGACAGCGGTAATAGACAGGAGCAGTACCAATACGATGCTAAAAGCTATATTAATCTGATGTGCTAGCTTCATTGATCTCCATTCCCTCCTCAATACGCATACGATAACCATGTCCCCAAACGGCTTCAATCGGCAGCAGGTCTAGTTTTTTTCGCATTCGTTTAATTAAATGGTCCACGGCGCGGTCGCTCCCAAAATAGTCATCTCCCCAAACATAGGTTAACAGCTCATCTCTTGTAAATGCGCGGTTTGGAGAAGCTGCAAAAACTTTTAGAAGGGTGAATTCTTTGCTGGTGAGTTCAATCTCATTACCGTGCCAGAACACACGTCTTTCCTCCAATAATAACTGTAGGTGGCTAACCTCAATTTGCGTCGATAGGTGTGGGCTACTAATTGCGGGTTCCACGGGATTACTCATTTTATACCAGCGTTGTAACTGGCGTTTAATGCGAGCAACTAGCTCCCGGGGGCTAAATGGCTTGACCAGATAATCATCACTGCCAAGCTCTAAGCCTAATATTTTATCCACTTCATTATCTCTTGCGGAGATCATAATAATCGGTACCTCGGCTTCATTGCGAATCCGCCGACAAAACTCGTACCCGTCCATGCCAGGCAACATTACGTCGAGCACCCACATATCCGGTGGGCTTGTCTGCCATAAGGTCCATGCTTCCTCAGCGCTGCCAAGGCCGATCGTGCGGTAATTTTCTTTTTGTAAATAGGCTTCTACAAGATTACGTATATGCTGATCATCGTCTACTACGGCAATGAGATAGTTGGTATTCATTTCGTTACCTCCAGAGTATTCTTCTGCAATTATATCAATCCATAGGTGGGTATAGGGGTCTGCCATCGTTTTTCCACAAATTAACCAATGTTATGCCACACCCATTTTGTAAGCTTGGACTTGTAAGATCATTCAAATCGACGAGGAGTGTTGTATTTATGAATCAACAGATGATATTTAAAAAGTTAGCGTTGTCCGCCCTACTAGTGTCCGCAGTTGCCGCACCGACTGCAGTGAACGCAGCAAGTGGAGCTAACGATCAAAGTGCGAAGACAACAGTAGCAGCCGTGGTTACTCCAGCAAATAGTGGATCACTTTCTGCAAGCTTAATAAGCTTTGATTGGGTAGATCCCCTGGAACTGGCTAAAACATACGCACCTAATACTCTGGAAGACTGGAAGAAGACCTTGGATCAATATTATAAGGCTGCTGGATTTAGCATTACCGCAGTTTCTGAGCTTGTACCTTCTGAGCAGGCGGAGGGAGTTCAATTATCGAAAGAGATTGGATCAGCTGAAGCTCTGCCCGTGAGTTACATTGAAGCGGGTCGCAGCGTTGATATCCAATTACCTGAAGCTCAGAAGATGGAGAGTTTTGCCTCTACTTCAATTAAAGGTGTAGCTGCAATTGCGGCAGTAGAATCAACTGAAGCTACGATTTCAATTCAAGAACTTAGTGAGGCTGATAAAGCCTTCTTCAAAGCCCAAGAGGATCTGAATAGCGCGGCTAAAACCAAAGATTCCACTGTGATTAAGGAAGCTTTAACTAAACTATTGGATCAATATAAAGAAAAAATCAAGGCGTTAGAAACGTCGAAGTAACAGTGATAACCGCAGCTTGATACAGAATAGAGAGAATGAAAAGGTAAAAGCAAAAAGACACCTCGAGGGGTGTCTTTTTGTTACGTAAATGTATCTAGTCCAACCCAATCTCGCTTTTTGCTTGAACCCTTGCTCTTTTCCGCCAATTCACTCCGATTACCCCGGCAATGATCATCACCGTGCCGGTCCAATGATACCATTCCAACTGTTCATTCAGTAGGAGTACACCACCAAGAATAGAGACAACTGTCGAAAGACTGCCGAAGATACTCACGCGTGAAGCCTCCATTCGGGATAAAGCATAGTTGGAGAGGAAGGAGGTCACGAGGGAAGATAGCACACCGAGATAAATCATGGAGAATATGAATTTTGGCTCCTGAAAAGGTGTGAAATATTGATTCAAGGTTCCTGCCGAACCATGTTTAATGATCGACAATCCATTAAAAAATATAAATCCAAATAAAGTAATCATATAAGTGAGCTCTTTAGGACTCCAAGTTCGTGTCAGCTTTCGGGCCGTAACATTATAGCCGGCAAGGGATAGCGCTGAGATAAGGATGAGTAAGACGCCCCACAGACTAGAGGAAGAAATACTCACGCCCGGAATGGCAAAGATAAGAATGATGCCTGCAACCGAGATTAAGGTGGAGATCTTCTGGAATCCGCTCGTAGTTTCTTTCAAGAACATCGCTGCTAAAATGATGGTAAAGATGGGCATGGTCGCCTGAATAATGCCCGCTACAGCAGATGTTGTATGCAGAAGTCCAAAGGCTTGAAGTGTAAAGTACAACGATGGGTATAGTAGAGCGAGTGGGATTACCACTGCTGCCTTGGAAATACCAAACTTCACCCGCCCCCATCCTGGAAAAGTAAATAATGAAGCGGCAAGGAAAGATAACGTGAAGCGGTGAGCTAACGTATCGAATGGGTCCGAGACGGTTAAAGCCATTTTTACAAATATAAAAGAAAACCCGACAATAATAGCATTCAAGACAGCAGCTACTATCGCTTTTTGAGTAGAAGATGTATTCATCTATAAGACCTCCAAAGTGTTGCGCGCATTTAGGACCGGTCCTGTTATGCTCTTTATTCTAAGGCTAGAACAGCTATGCTACAATGTAATTATTGTTCATCTGTACCGGTACAAAATAGACTCGGAGGTAGGTGAAGGGCATATATAAGTATTCGGAGTTAATCAACGATCTGGAATTACAAATCGCTGAAGATACATATCGTGAGGGCGACAAGTTACCTTCTATTCGAGAGCTGGCGCTACGTTATGATTGCAATAAGAGCACGGTTATTCGAGCACTCCAAGACCTTCAGGACAAACATCTAATCTATGCCGCGTCAAAGAGTGGATATTATGTCATGAAACGCAGTGGGGAGCGAAAAGAAGAGGGCGCACACTGGATTGATTTTACAGCATCTGCACCGGACCCGGATATTTTTCCGTATCTAGATTTTCAACATTGTATTAATAAGGCGATCGATATGTACCGTAAGGATTTGTTTATCTATGGAACGCCGCAAGGGCTGCCGTCTCTGATCCGTGAAATGCAGCGGCAACTGGCCTCATATCAGGTATTTGCTGATTCCAAACAGATTTTCATCACCTCTGGTGTGCAGCAAGCACTTGGACTCTTAACCCGTATTCCTTTTCCAAATGGCAGGGAGCGTGTGTTGATTGAACAGCCGAGTTACCCACTGTTTATGGAGTATTTGAAGACGTACGACATCGAGACAGAGGGGATACAGCGTTCGGATGACGGGGTGGATTTGAATGAATTAGAGCGGTTATTTAAGACGGGCCAGTTCAAGTTCTTCTATACCGTACCACGGTTTCATAATCCGCTTGGCGTTTCCTATACCCGCAACCAGAAGAAGGCGATTGCCCAGCTTGCAGCTAAATACGATGTGTATATCGTTGAGGATGACTACATGGCAGATCTGGAGCAGGATACGAAGCAAGATCCGATTTATGCCTATGACAATACATCACACGTTATCTATTTAAAAAGCTTCTCCAAGATTATATTCCCAGGTCTGCGCGTTGGTGTGGCTGTACTTCCTGAGGTGCTCTGTGAGTCCTTTAACCGATTCAAAAGACTGATGGATATAGATAGTTCTATGCTGTCTCAAGCTGCCTTGGAGTTGTATTTAAAAAGTGGAATGTTCGAGCGCCACCGAAAAAAGATGCGTTCCTGCTACGGAAAAAGATCCATGCTCCTCCATGATTCGATTATGAGGGAGGCAAATGCAGCGTCTGAACAGCATTATGCCTATGTTCCTGCCAGTCAGCTAGGTGTGCATACGTATCTGAAATTGGAGGATAACTTTAGAGCAGAGCAGATGATCAAAAGGCTGCAAAAAAATTTCATTCGAGTGGAGATGGCGGATAGCGGTTACCTTCCCTATTTTGCGAAAAAAGAGAGAATTCTAAAGCTCAATGTATCTAGTGTAAAAGAGCCTGATATTTCTTCTGGCATTGCACAGGTGATTCGAGAAATACGATAAAATAGGTGCAATAGAAGCTACAGCAAACTTGAGGTGAATAAAAAAAGCCTGCTTAATTTAGCAGACTTAAGGAAATACATTATATCTTATTGATCTTCTACTATCTCTGACTGCCAGCCTAACTGTCTGCACATCTCGCTCATTTTACGAATATTGAGTCTGGCTTCAATCTTGGTTAGTCCCAATCTGATCGAAGTATCCGCAGCCCAGCGAAGTAAGTACACCAAGGTATCAGCCTGCGCTTCTTTAGCCGCATAATCTAATAATACAAGGGTATTGTCTATGACACCCGCGCGTACATATCCCCAATAGCTGCCATCAAATTGCCGTATGGTAAACAACTCGCGATCCTCTGTCACTCCAACCTCTTCTAGTGGACTCTCCAGATGCTCCAGCCACTCCTTTTCAGAAGTGAAATGCAGTGTATATTGCGGAATGTTCCACTCAGTTGTCTGGGTCGCGAGGTCGGCAAGCTGCTTACTATTTTCTAAAGGGATCCAATTTTCCAAGAGATGATCTAACTCTGCGGGAACGTCTACGACTATTTTCCAGGGTCTGTGGTTTACTTCTACGCCAATGGACCCAAGGATCTCAGGTACGCCGACACTTTCCAAGCCTCTTTGCTTGGCGATCCGAATAAGTGCTCTCAGTGCATCCGGTGAACCTTTTGCAACATCATTACTATGCATGACTACAATGGTTCCATTCTCAAGCGTAGGTTCAACTCTGGCAACGATCTCTTCAGCAGAAATACCAGACCAATCTCCGCAGTCAACGCCTTCAATATCTAGATAATCGCCCCATTCTGTCAGCCACTCGAGATTTTCTTCCCGGAATGAGCAATATGGAAAACGCATGAAATTGGGAGAAGGGAGACCGGTTGCGTCCTGATAGGCCAGCTCAGTCAGCTTCAATTGCTCTAAGAATACCGCCTTTGGCACTTGGGCCATTCGCCGATGATGGTACGTATGCGGAGCAAGCACATGACCACGGGACAGGATCAATCTCGCCTTCTCTGGATAGCGATCCATCCATTCCCCAGTGAAGAAAAAGGTGCCGACAGCACCTTCCTCCTCCAAAACATCAAGCCATAATTCAACGGGAAGCTGGGAAGGCCCATCATCAAATGTAAACGCGCAGATGGCTTGGTTCACATCGCCTTTCCAAACCGCTTTAGCTGACATATTGACGCCTCATCTCTATGGTTATTTAGTAAAAAAGTTCGGCAAGAACTCTTTATTGGCTTCCAGCATTTCATCCAGCATACGAACCGCCACATCTACAGATGGAACGAGTGGATGATGCACCATTGCCTGAAGGGCAAGCGCACGATCACCGGTCACAGCGGCATCAATGGCTAGCTGCTCGTAGGTTTTGACAGCATGAATAAGCCCTTTGGCCATCGGTGGAATCTTAGTCAGTGGTAGAGGTAGTGGTCCGTTCTTGGTGACAACACAGTTCACTTCAATGCTTGCATCATCTGGCAAAAAGTCCAGTATGCCACGGTTAGCAACATTCAAGGTCTGGATGTCGTTTGAACCGTTATAGAGCGATCTCATGAGATTAACTGCTGCTTCTGAATAGAAAGCACCACCGCGTTGTTCTAGCTGTTTCGGTTTCTCACTCAGCTCTAAGTTGGCGTATAGCTCAAATAGCTCTTCTTCTACGCGTTTGACGACTTCAGCACGGTTGATACCTTGCTTAAACGATTCCATCTGCTCTTCGAGCATGGCATCCGTCATATAGAAATATTTCAAATAGTAGGAAGGCACGGCGCGAAGAGATTTTAGGAATTCTGGATTCCACTCTCGGGCTGGCACGTTCTTGGCACTGTAGCCCTCTGTGAGCATATCATCCAGCTTATCTTCACCTTCAACGTCGATTCGAGTAATCCAGTGTAAGTGATTCAGACCAACGAATTCGGCATAAACACGGTCGGCAGCTACGTTATATTTGGCGGATACTTGTTTGATCAGACCGATAGGTGCATTACAGAGACCGATACTCTTTACTTTGGAGTATTTCAGAACAGCCTCAGTGACCATTCCTGCAGGATTGGTGAAATTGAGCAGCCATGCGTTAGGAGCCAGCTCTTCGATATCCCGGCATACATCCAGAATGACAGGGATCGTACGCAGTGCTTTCATCATTCCGCCAGGACCTGTCGTTTCTTGACCAATGACACCATATTTAAGAGGAATCGATTCATCACGTGCGCGGGCATCAAGCATACCGACACGCATCTGAGTGCTGACGAAGTCTGCACCTTCGATAGCCTTCCGGCGGTCTGTTGTAAGATGAACTTCAATCGGAAGCCCGGATTTCTCAACCATGCGTTTAGCGAGATTTCCAACGATATTCAGCTTGCGAAGTCCAGGTTCGATGTCTACGAGCCATAGTTCACGAACAGGAAGCTCCTTGTAATGAAGAATAAATCCCTCTACCAATTCGGGTGTATACGAAGAACCCCCACCGATAACTGCGATCTTTAATCCTTGATTAGTTGCCAAGATCAACCACTCCTGTCTTTTTTGTTTGTTGGATCGATTCATAATCTTGAAATTGTCGCATGGTCTCATACGCTTCATTACTAAGGGTCAAACCATCTTGATCCATCGCGGACCATACGGCACCTACTACAGGCTCTGTGGCAAGAGTCACCACAGTTGCTTGTGGAGCTGCGGCTTGTACAGCTTTCTCAATAGGTCCGCGAATCCAGCCGCGATCCCCACGGGTTAGCAGACTGCCCGCCAGAACCACATCGAAGGTGTCCTGCTCCATCCCAAGCTTGTGGATGACTGCGGCAGCGGACTTCCCTAACTCAACGCCTTGACGATTTAGTATCTCTAAGGCTACAGCATCTCCTTCAGCTGCTGCCTCGAAGAGCAATCGAGCAGCATGAACAGGGACCCTTTTCCAATGGTTGAGGAAATCATTAAACATATCTGCAACTTCCTCATAACCTAGCAAGTTGAGTAGAAGTCCGGTCAAGAGGGTAGGTTGCTCCCGTCCATCCCAAGCTCTTATGACAGAACGAAAGACTTCAATGTTGAGAGCACCGCCACCACCGAAGTCACCGTACATGTAGTCAAAGCCACCACACTGATAGTGCTCTCCTTGCGTGTTTCTGCCTGCCGAATTGGTGCCTGTGCCGCAGATTAGTGCAACTCCATAAGGGCGAGTCGTCCCTGCACGTAATCCGATCATGGTGTCACAGTTAATGGTGTAATTGATAAATCCGATCTCGCGAATCATTGGATGGAGAATGAGATAATCGGCCTCTCGGTCAGCACCGGCAAGCCCAAGATAGGTATGTTGGATGTCCTCCAATCGGAGTCCAGCCTCATCTAGTGCCCCGAATGTGGCCTCTCGAATGCTGTTGGCTGCCTCAAGTGCGCCTGTCTGGTGGTTGCCGTTACCGCTCCTGCCCTTACCGAGAACATTGCCATGTTCATCGCATAGCAGAGCATAGGTTTTGGTGCCTCCACCATCGATCCCCAAGTAGTAAGTCAATGGTTGTCACTCCTTGTTTATATGATTTAATTAATTGGAAGTAGTAGATTCCCGTACAATTAACTCTGGGTCAATCTTTACTCCAGCTCCGCGCTTCATCTTTCCAGAGATACGCTTTAAGAGCATTTCGGCAGCTGCTAATCCAATTTTGTCCGAAGGCTGACGGATCGTTGTTAAATATGGATGAAGCTGTGAAGCAATATAATGATCATCATAACCAATCACAGCTACTTGTTCGGGTACCCGAATGCCAGCTTCCATTAACGCGTTGATGACGCCAAGGGCGATATTGTCATCGCCAGCGAATACCGCAGTAGGTAATTGTCCTTCGTTCAGCCAACGCTTGCAGGTTTCGTATCCCATTCCAATTTCGAAATCACCATGTACAATCTCAAATGGAGTAAGACCTTTTTCCTCAAGCGCTTGTAGGAATCCGGCACGCCGCTCCCGCGTACTACGGAACATCTCCTGTCCACATAGATGAGCAATTGACGTATGACCAAGCGCTAACAGATGACTGGTAGCCATGTAGCCACCTTTGAAGTTATCAATTGTGATAGAGTAGGTGTCATTCTCGGGCTTTTGGTTATCAATCAGCACATAGGGGATGCCGCGCCGTTTTAATTCCACAATATAATTATCCTCTTCCATCGGAGAGAGTAGAAACAAACCGTCTACACGATCCTCCTGGATTAAATAATGACTATCATCCGATTCGATGCCTGCTGAGATGGAGATGGCCAAAAAATAACCATGCATCGCTAAGACTTCATTCAGCTCTTTGACCACTGCGTCAAAAAAAGAATCCTGCAGGGTCGTGACAATAATTCCGATAATTCCCGTCTTACCGCTTGCCAGACTGCGTGCCGCTGCATTAGGGCGATAATCCAGCTCTTTAATGGCCTCCAGCACCTTCTGGCGATTATTCTCGCGTACCGATTCGGCCCCATTTAAGACCCGAGATACGGTTACAACCGATAATCCTGATTTTTTGGCTACATCAAAAATACTCACTTTCATCTCTAGTTCTCCTCGCGGCAGATTTTCCGATCCTGTTTTCTACCTTTAGTATACAGGGTTGGCAGACTGTCCGCTAAACGTATGATTTCAAACAGGTATACCGTCCCTAAAGGGACGGTATATCTGCCAAATATTAACGATGAATGATCTCCGTAACTTTTTTCTGAATCGTCGTCATCACCTCTTCCACCGTCTTATGTCCAGTTTCTACTGGCTGCAATTCATTAATGAACATGTCATTAATTTGCGAGTAGTTGGTGATCAAATGGTTGTAGGATTCGAAGCCATAGTTCACAGCACCCTCGTAGACATTTTTGATATCTTGTGGATCGATGCCGTCAAAATGTTTATAGTAAGCTTCAGCAGCTTCGGTGTTGACTGGCGGGTTACCGCCACTAAGCTCAATGGATTTCTCCTGCACTTCGGTAGTGATCAAATATTTGATCCATTCCAAAGCTTCCTTCGGATGTTTGGAGTCCTTCAAGATCAGCAGCGGATCGACGTAAAGTGTGCTGCGGACCTTATCGTTGCCTCCCCATGGTACAGCGGCTACGCCGATTTTGAAGGGAAAGTCATTCGCACCTGCAAGGTTCCATGAGCCACCGATAGACATCCCGATTTTGCCTGCAACAAAGGGATCACCGTTCTGTCCGGCTACGCTTTTGCTCCACTCGGAGGAAGGAGAGACTTTATCTTTGAAGACGAGATCAAAGAGTTTGTTGTAGGCAGCAATCACTTCAGGGGAATCAAAATAAGTCTCGGAAGGCACGCCTCCATTAGTCCATGTATCCTCTGAATAAGGCTGCGCTCCAAAATATAATGGCCGCATATCGCGTTCAGACCAGGTGAAGTCTACGCCATATTGTGTTTTGGCAATATCATCGGAGACGAGAGTCATTTGTTTAGCCTGGTCGACCATCTTTTCAAACGTCCAGCTCTTATCTTCATAATCGCTTGTTGGGTAAGTCAGTTTGGCAGCATCAAACATGTCTTTGTTATAGAGCATCAAGGTGACATACATATTAACTGGGATACCATATGTGTGATCTTTAACCTTATAAATGTTCATCAGGTTCTCTGGGATGTTGTAATCGGCTGCCTTGAAACCATCCTCTTTTAAAAGGTCGGTCAAATCGAGCAGCATATCCTTGTTGTAGTATTCTGCGAAACCTCCATAACCCCAGTGACTTGTCACATCGGGTGATTTGCCACCGGCAATTAGCGTTTGCAGCTTGCTGTCGAACTGCTCATAAGGTGCTTTTTCCACTTTTACTTTAATGTTCGGGTGCTGCTTTTCGAAATCAGGAATTAATTTCTCAACAAAAGTCCGGTCTTCTGAATCTATTGTGTAATGGGTGATAGTTACCGTTTCTGCTTTGCCTCCTGAATTGGTCGAGCCACTATTTCCTTCAGATAGAGTGTTACCCGCCGATTTGCCGCCGCTACAGCCTGACAATGCCAGAACAACAAGCATGGTTGTTGCAAGTAAAAGCGCACTACTTTTCCTGTTCTTGTTCATTAGCTAAACCCTCCATGATTTCAAGTATATTTGGCCGCCCGGATGGCGGATTATTACTTAATCCCTGTAAGTACAATCCCTTCGACGAACTGTTTCTGTGCTACAGCAAACAGCGTAACGATAGGAACCATAGCTAGAACCGAAGCGACCATCAGCAAATGCCAAGGTGGAATGCGGAATCTCGATGAGGTGAGAGAAGCCATCCCGACGGGTAGCGTGAACTTCTCTGACGAGCTTAGGTAAAGCACCGGTGTAAGCAGATCGTTCCAGTTGTAGATAAAAGCAAAGATAGCTACAGTTGCAAGGGCGGGTTTGGAGAGTGGGAGTGCTATAGTAGCCCACATCCGTATTTCGCCGCATCCATCAATGCGTCCGGCATCAAATAGCTCTTCAGGCAACGTGGAGAAGAATTGGCGCAGCAGGAAAATGTTATAAGCTGAGCCGAAAAAAGCAGGCACAATCAAGGGTAGGAAGGTGTCGATCCAATTCATTTGCGAAAAGAGTACGAATTGCGGAATCATAATGGCTGGATAAGGCAACATCATTGTGCTCAACAATAGGATGAACCATATCTGATTTCCTCTACCTCTGAATCTGGCGAATCCATAGGCGACCAGCGCTGAAGAAATCAAGGTGCCTACAACGCTGAGACCGGCGATAATTAAACTATTTTTGTAAAGCGTACCGAACTGCAGGGTATCAAATATTTCTGTGTAATTGCTCCACTGCCAGCTCTCTGGAAGAAAGGTGGGTGGGAACTTCAGCATCTCACGTTTGGACTTAAGTGAAGTGGAGACCATGAAGAACAAAGGAAGCAGCATCAGAAATGTTGTAACTACTAAAGTAATAAAGCTAAAAATCTTAACAGGCTCCACTTTTCGACGGCGTTTGGTTCCTTTAGTCTGGGGGCTTAGCGCTCTGACTGTACTCATTTGCGTCCGCCTCCTTCGTAGTGAACATAACGGTTAGACAATTTCATAATTAGTGCGGTGCACAGCATAACTACGATGAGGAGCACCCATGCCAAGGCTGAGGAATAACCGGCACGATATTCTTTGAAAGCACTGGTGTAGAGATTATAGACATAGAACCAGGTAGAGTAATTTGGACCTCCTTGAGTCATAACAAAAGCTTGGGTAAAGACTTGGAAGGAATCGATCAGTCCCATAATTAGTTGAAAAAGCAGCACGGGAGAGATCATCGGTAAGGTAATGTTCAAGAAAATTCTGAAGCGTCCGGCACCGTCAAGGTTAGCGGCTTCGATCAAGCTAGCCGGTACGCCTTGCAGACCTGCGAGGAATAAAATCATTCCTGAGCCTGCTGTCCAGAAGGTCATGATGATCAAGGCATATAGTGCAGTGTCCGGGTTCATCAGCCAAGCCGGTCCATGAATACCGAACCAGGAAAGGATGTAATTGAAGAGCCCGATCTGCGGGTTGAAGATCCAGTACCATAGGAGGGACATGGCCACGCCGGATACCATGCTTGGAAAATACATGGCCGTTCGGAAAAAGCCGCGCAGGGGAATGGTCTGGTGAAGCAATAGCGCAAATCCAAGACCGAGAACAAGCTGGATAGGTACACCGATGAAGGTATATCTCAGTGTGACAACCACCGATTTCCAGAATAGGTCATTGTGAAACATCTCTGTGTAGTTAGCGAGCCCGATAAACTTAGGCGGGTGTATGATGTCATAATCAGTAAAGCTGAAGTAAAGCGATGATAAGATAGGATAAAGGGCGAATACTAGGAAGCCGATAATCCAAGGAGAAATGAACAGATACATGTAGAAAGTCTGCCGCCTGTTCTCGCGATTGATCATGACACACCAACCTCTCATTTTAAAGTATAAGCGCTTTAACTTTTGGTCGTGCTAATACTATTAATTAGCAATAATAATAGATACCTTGGTATTAAAGTTTAATCGCTTTAACTTTTTGGTTCGCTTGATAAGCTTATCATAGAGGATGATCACTAAATAATCAATACTTATTTTTAACTATAAAAGCGCTATCAGTCATTAAACATAACATTAACCCTGTTATTTTTTTGGGAAAGTCCCTAGAACAAGATTTCTAAGGTTTTTGTGATAGTAATTATAACATGTTAATGTTATTTTCGATTGATATTTCTCATGCTATGATTAGGTTTGGTCATATTTTGTTAGAAATGAGGAAACTGAATGACGACTAGACCTTACTTAAAAATGATCCAGCATTCTGTTACAACCTCAGGGATTACCTTTGAGGAAGTTACACCGAATTTCGTATATAGAGCTACGGATGGATTGAAATCATTTGTGATGGTAGACGCTGAGATCGGACTAAACAACAGTGCTTCTACGATCATTGCTATGAGTAAATCTCTAACTTATGACGTTTTGCATAAGGCGAATATCCCCGCGGTAGAACATATCTATTTGCCACATCCTGACTCCAAATTTAACAACTTGAATCCTTATTCATTGGCTGAACGTTATTTCCAAACGCTCAATGGGGTGGTAGTTATGAAGCAGGATAACGGGGCACAGGGAAACCATGTGTACAAAATTAATGAGATAGCGGATCTGCACGAAAAGCTGGATTTATTATTTTCTTTACAGCTTAATGGGGCAATAGGTCCCTATTATGAAGCGGAGATTGAGTATAGAATCGTAACTTTTAATCACCAGGCGCGTGTATTCCTTGGAAAAAAAAGAGTTCGCTCGTGGAAGCACAATTTGATTAACGGGGCTGTTGCTATTGAGGTTAGCGATCAGGCCAAACGAGCGGCGCTTGCGGCGCTTGCTTCCGAGACCTCTAAAGCGATGGGCCTTGATTTCTGCTCCGTGGATATTTTGGAGACAGACCAAGGCCTCAGGGTGATCGAAGTGAATCATAAGGTTATGCTAGATGAGTATTGTAAGCAGAATCCAAGTGAAGTGCCAGCTCTATCTGATCTTTATCAGGAAGTCATTCTTCAGCGCTTTGAGAAGCTATAAGCCGATATCGAGCAGCGATTGTCCGAATAATCTTTTGGCATTTCCGATAAAGGTTTGCGTGCCGACAATTACAATAATCTCGGAAGACGAGCGAGTTTGTATGTGCGTTAGAGCGTCCTCTAAATAGGGGAACTCGTAACTTTGTTCGATAAATCGGTTGGCAACATGGAGTGCATCTGTAGGAAAAGAAAGATGACTAATATCGGGCTTTGTGATGATTAATTGATCCGAGACCGAACTCATCACTTCGATAACCCCTGGGTAATCTTTATCTTTTGGGACACCGATAATTGAAGTTACAGCTCGGCTGCGGTCAGGATTCACCAGTTGAATAAGCTCAGCCAAATAGCGTGCCGATTCTTTATGAATTGCTCCGTCAATTATCGTTAATGGATCATGGAAGATCACTTCACAGCGACCCGGCCATTGCAATTGTGCAAAGCATTTGAGAACGAGTTCCCTATTCAGAGGACCACTTGTAATATCCTCACATAGTGCGACTGCAGTGGCTGCATTAAGAGCTTGAAATTGCCCCAATAACGGAATCGTTAAGGACGGGTAAACCGCTTGATTTGTCTGAACATTAAAAGTAGTTCCAACGGGTGTTATTGCAATAGAGTTAGCCCAGAACTGCTCCTCATAATACTGCACAGCGTTGGAAGTGAGGTTCGCTTTTATAGTCGCAAGTACGCTCGATTTCTGTTTGCTGATATAGACGTTAGTAGCCTTGTTTTTGACGATGCCCAGTTTATGTAGTGTAATGCTGTTCAGGTCAGGTCCCAAATTAGCTACATGTTCCTCCATAATCGGAGTAATGACAGCCCAATCATTCTTCAGGACATTCGTGTCATCAAACCTTCCGCCTCTTCCACATTCAATTACATTGAAATCGGTATGATTCTCCTTGAAGTACAACGTCGCAATCGCCAGACCCACCCCAACAGGACCTTGATACTCATCAGCGGCAAGCTGATCTTCAATCGTTTGAAATCCCTCGCGAACCACATTTCCTAATCGTATAAAATCCTCTGTGGATATGGCCCGCCCGTCAATCCGTATTCTTTCGTTGAAATCAACCAGATGAGGGGAGGTAAACAAGCCCACTTTATAGCCTAGGTGACTTAACAAAGAAGAGATAAACCTTGAGGTGGAGCCCTTACCTTTACTGCCTGTGACTAGTATGTATTGTTGATCTCGATCCGGATTTCCGACTAGTTCCAGCAATGCTCTGGTTAATTCCGGTCGTCTAACTTGTCCATCCAAAGTTTCTGTGATGTTGTTAATGGCTCTTAGATAAGAGCTGTAGATCATATCTTCTACCTGGGCTTGTGAAGTGAATTCCACGATCATCGCTCCATTTAGTTAATTTTTGCTCGTTCTTCAGATAGTGTCGTGTAGATGATTATCGGAAGTAGTATCAGAGAAATAGCAACGGTCAGAGCGATGCTCCAGTTCAAATCCTTATACAGCTGTACTACTGTAAACAATAGAGCAATTACAGGCAAGACCAGCTTATTTAAGTGTTTTAAGAATAGGGAGTTCATACTTCTCTTTACGGTAACCGATGTGCCGATACTGGGGATTTCTAGTTCATTTCGTGACAAAGCGGTGATTCCGATAAATAAGTGGCTGTCGTTAAATTTGAGCTGATCATCCTCCTCATTTAGCTTGATCAACTGGGCAATATGCTCAGTATCTATATCTAAGATGGGGACGGTGATTTCTTTGTTGTTATAGGTGATGACGATTTTGTCGGTCTCTTCCATACCCAGCAGCTTTCTAACATTGGGGTGAATTCGGCATAGATTTTGGTGCTCATCAAAAGGGTAGGGATGTCCTACTCTTAGCGTAAGCTCTCTTTTGCCAATAAAAAGATTTCCTAATGCGGTTAAGGGCCGTTTGATTCCCGAATGTATAAGTTTATGTATGCCTGGCTTGGACTGAGGACTTGTTCTTGCACGGGTAATAATTAGTTGATCCTCCTCAGTGGCATGAGTCTCAAGTAACAACATGATATATCTGTTGAAATATAGTGCATTCGGCTTGGCTGTGTCATCCTCTTTTAACGTTAAGTTTACCCGAAAGCCATTCTTAGGATTAATCAGCTCTACATGGTTCGAATATTTGCGGACGAGCGTTGGACAAGCTTTGACATAAGGTTTGGCAATCTCGTCCACTTTAGGAATTCCCCGAAGGATCGTGTTGTACTCAGGTTTAGTAATGGTTAATCCTGTTATGGGGCAATCTCCTAGCTTGTCCTTTGCTCTTTTAGATAATTGAATACTGCCTCTAGGGATATCACTTTTAGATAAAAGCAAACAGCTAACCTGAGCATCATTCTCTGCTTTAAGCTCGACAAAGATATGGTGGACTAAGCCTAATTCAGCCAGCTCATCGGGGTTCATCGTGAGTTCTTCCCGGGCAGTATAGCTTTGTTTGTCCAATAGGGTGAAGGTCTGCTCGATATTTATGTTAGGCACCTCCCAATTGATTGATGATTTGTTCGAGGGAATGAATGGTTTTTTGGAATAAATCAAATGATTTCGGGTTACGATAATTTCGATTAATTTCAATTTGAATACTTTGAACTAACAGCTCTTTGGCGGAATACGATGTGACCGTTCCCGGATGAGATGCAGAAAATGTATGGTTTTGATGAACATTGGTAATACCATTATTGAAAAAAATACGTACGACTTCATTTATATTATTTTCTTGTATGGAAGTTCCGTGTAATGTACCTAAATCAATATCAAATTCCCTATCCTTAGAGGCACCATGCAAGTCTATAACAAAGTTAATTTGATGTTCTTTGACAATTGTTCCAAGTGCAGCTTTATATTCTCCGCCAAGGATGTAATTGGGGTCTTCTTTGGAGAAGCTATTGGAATAGATACAGTAGCAACTGGTGAGTTTTTGTAATAGCAGCGCAAGAGAGCCTGTATACATATCTGCAGGTTTTACAGCATGTTCTCTATAGTGGTTAATGGCATGCGGAGCAGACACAAGGACAGGAAGAGTACCTTCTACAATGGAGTAAGAGGGCTCTACCCCGATATCGCCAAAATAATTATTATTAGAGAATTGTAACTCATACTTTTCGATCAGAGATAAGATATGCCATCACCTATTCATAGTTATTTTAAAAAATATAAGAAAGTCGAAGGCGTTTATACTTGTCTATTATAACGTTTGAAGATTTGTAATGGCGAGTTTCTGCAATAAAATGGTTATTGAAATGTTCCAAACGGTGTGCTAATATTTCAATTGAAAACGTTACCGATAAGGATACCGGAAAAAAGGCGGAGAATATTTAAGTGAAATGAAAACGCTGACATTATTCTCGGTGAGCAAGCTCGGAGACGTCTTTAAGAGAGGTAATTTAATAAAAAGTTCGAGGGGGAAGAAAAATGAAGAATATTAAAAAATATCTAGGGCTCATGTTGGTAATGTCTATGGTTGTAGTCTTGGCAGCAGGGTGTGGGAATAAAGAGAACAATACAGCAACCAATGGTGGAAACGCTTCATCTGGTAAAAATGGATCGGTTTACTTTTTAAACTTCAAGCCTGAAATTGCAGAGATATATGAAAAAATCGCTAAGGATTACGAAGCGGAGACAGGCGTTAAAGTAAAAGTCGTAACAGCTGCAGCAGGTACGTACGAAACCAAATTGAAATCCGAAATTTCTAAGTCCGATGCACCTACGATCTTCCAAATTAATGGACCTGTTGGTTTCCAAGCTTGGAAAGATTACACCTTGGATTTGAAAGATACTAAGCTATACAGCTACTTGTCCGACAAAAGCTTGGCTGTAACTGAAGGCGAAGGCGTGTATGGTATCCCTTACGTAGTTGAAGGATACGGTATTATCTACAACGACGCCATTATGAAGAAATACTTTGCTTTAGCTGACAAAGCTGTTTCGATCTCTTCTACAACTGAAATCAATAATTTCGAGACTTTGAAAGCAGTAGTAGAAGATATGACCGCTAAAAAAGATCAACTGGGTATCAAAGGCGTATTCGCCTCGACTTCCCTCGCTGCGGGTGAACAATGGAGATGGCAGACTCACTTGGCTAACTTGCCGCTGTACTATGAATTCAAAGACAACACTGAGTTTGATAACACAGTTCTTGCCGGTCTAGCTTCTAAGGAAGTTGAATTCAAATATAACGATAAATTCAAAAACATCTTTGATCTTTACATCAAAAACTCTGTGACTAAAGAATCCCTTCTGGGTAGTAAATCTGTAGCGGACTCCATGGCTGAATTCGCACTGGGTAACGCAGCAATGGTTCAAAACGGTAACTGGGCTTGGTCACAAATCAATGATGTAGATGGTAACGTAGTTAAAGCTGAGGACATCAAATTCTTGCCTATCTACACAGGTATGGAAGGCGAAGAAAAACAAGGTCTGGCTGTAGGTACAGAAAACTATTTGGCAATCAACAGCAAAGCCTCTGCTGAGAACCAACAAGCTTCTATCGCATTTTTGGAATGGTTGTTCTCCAGTGAAAAAGGTAAAGCTTATGTAACGAACGACTTAGGTTTTATCGCTCCATTCAACACGTTTGAAGACAGCGAAAAACCAGCAGATCCACTTGCTAAAGAAGTATCCGCTTGGATGGAAAAAGATCTGACTTCCGTAGCTTGGACATTTGCGGCATTCCCAAGTGAAGAGTTCAAAAATGTCTTTGGTGATGCGCTCTTGCAATATGCTCAAGGCAATAAAACCTGGGATGAAGTTGTAACCATCTTTAAGGACACTTGGAAGGCTGAAAAGGCAAAATAATAAATGCATGGAAAAATGATTGAATAACTCTCAGTTGTTATAAAGATAAAAGCTTAGTGCCACTGGATTCCCTTTGGAATTTCAGTGGCACTAAGCAACAATTCGAGTGAATTCATCTGTTTCATCATTTTCCATCCTGAGATAGGAGAAGACTCCATGGAAAAATCGATAAGAAAATATTTTGCTCTTTTTGCATTACCGACCATAATAGCCTTTGGGATCGCATTTGTTGTACCTTTTCTGCTAGGTATATATTTATCCTTTACAGAGTTTACTACCGTTAATGATGCAAAATGGATAGGGTTTGGCAATTACATTAAAGCATTTTCAAATCAAGAATTTCTAAATGCACTAGGCTTTACTGTTAAGTTTACAGTTCTATCTGTTCTTACGATTAATGTATTCGCCTTCATACTGGCGATGTTGTTAACTAGAAAGCTAAAAGGGACTAACGTATTTAGAACTATTTTTTTCATGCCTAACTTGATAGGCGGTATCGTATTAGGGTATATCTGGCAGCTGATCTTTAATGGGATTCTGTATAAATTTGGAGTTACTTTGACCTCTGACGCAACTTATGGATTTTGGGGATTAATCATCCTTATGAATTGGCAATTGATAGGTTACATGATGATTATCTATGTTGCAGGTATTCAAAATGTGCCTAAGGATATAGTAGAAGCCGCAAGAATTGATGGAGCTTCACGTTCAAAGATTTTACGTAATGTGACGATTCCACTCGTAATGCCATCCATTACCATTTGTTTATTCTTAACGTTATCGAATTCATTCAAATTGTTTGACCAAAACCTAGCGTTGACCGCTGGTGCTCCTTCTAAGCAGACCTCGATGTTAGCACTGGATATCTACAATACCTTCTACGGAAAAACAGGATGGGAAGGTGTTGGTCAAGCGAAAGCCGTCGTATTCTTTGCACTGGTAGCCTTAATCGCCTTAGTACAACTTGTCATTACTAGAAGAAAGGAGGTTGAGAACTAATGCAACAGACTAGAGCAAAAGACTATTCCATATTCACTATTTTGTTGGTCTTGGCCATTGCGTTCTTATCTCCGATCTTTATTGTTCTGATGAACTCCTTTAAAGGTAAGTTCTACATTAGTGATACACCTTTCTTATTCCCTAATGGAACTACTTTTGTTGGTTTGAAGAACTATACTAGCGGTATAGCGAAGATTGATTTCTTCAGTGCTTTTGGAATGTCCTTGTTTATCACGGTGTGTTCGGTTGCTGTAATCGTGTTATTCACTTCCATGACCGCATGGTATATTACTCGGGTGAAATCAAAATTCACGAACTTGATGTATTACGCATTTGTGTTCTCGATGATCGTACCGTTCCAAATGGTTATGTTCACAATGACTAAGACAGCCAATGTACTGCATCTCGACAATCCGATTGGGATAATCTTGATCTATCTGGGATTTGGATCAGGGCTATCGGTATTTATGTTTAGTGGATTTGTGAAGTCCATCCCACTGGAGGTTGAAGAGGCGGTTATGATTGATGGATGTAATCCACCGCAGGCGTTCTTTAAAGTGGTATTGCCCATCCTTAAGCCTATAGCTGTAACCGTAGCGATCCTTAATGTAATGTGGGTATGGAATGACTTCCTGTTGCCCGACCTACTGATCGGTACTGAATACAAAACCATTCCTATTGCGATACAGTACCTAAAAGGTGGATACGGATCGATTGATATGGGAGCTATGATGGCGATGCTAGTTCTAGCTATTGTACCCATCATCATTTTCTACCTCACCTGCCAAAAATATATTATCGAAGGTGTCGTTGCAGGAGCCGTTAAGGGTTAAATAGAATATGTATGTAGAAGCGAGTAGGGTGCTTTTCTTGTGGAGTCTTCTCTTCAAGAATCCCCTACTTTCTTATTTAACGTGTAAAGGAAAGGTAGAAATGGAGAGATTGACTATCATAGATATCGCCAAATTATGTGGGGTTGGCGTGACTACAGTATCTAGAGCTATAAATAATCATCCGGATATTAATGAAGAAACAAAAGCGATGGTTATGAAGGTCATCAAAGAAAACCATTATGTACCGAATAACAGTGCCAGAAATTTAAAACGTTCCGATTCGAAAACGATTGCAGTATTGATCAAAGGGATATCAAATCCATTTTTCAGCCCGATGATTAAAGTATTTGAAAAAGAGATCCAGCGAAAGAAGTACTCCTTTATCCTACAGCGAGTCGATGAGAATCAAGATGAGATCGAAGTGGCAATTGAGCTGGAGAAAGAAAAGCGCCTGAAGGGAATTGTGTTCCTGGGGGGATTATTCTCACACTCTCAAGAAAAATTACAGCAATTGACGGTTCCATTTGTCCTCAGCACGATTGGGATGACGGAAGAGTTTGATCTAAGTAACTATTCCTCCGTATCTGTAGATGACTTTAATGAGAGCTATAAAATTGTAGACTATTTATGTAATCTGGGACATGAAAAAATAGCAGTTATTACCGCGCCTGAAGATGATGTGAGTATCGGTAAATTAAGATATGAAGGATATAAAAAGGCTCTTTCTGATCATGGAATAGCTTATAATGAACGGCTAGTACGGCGGATGAAAGAGAATATTGACAGCTATAGTATGGAAAATGGATATGCGGTTACAAAAGAGTTGCTAGAGTCAGGGGAAGAGTTTACTGCTATTTTCACCTTGTCAGATAGTATGGCCATCGGTGCTTGTAAAGCCATATTTGAAGCAGGCAAGCGAGTTCCTGAAGATTACTCTGTGGCAGGTTATGACGGACTGGATATTTCCTTCTATTATAATCCTTCTATTACTACCATCAAACAGCCAGTAGTAGAAATTGCGGAAGCGTCGATTAAGATTTTGTTTGATCTCATTAATAAGAAGGTAAATCATGCGCATCAGATTTTCCCTGCAGAATTAATCGTTAGAGAATCTACGAGATCTATATTGTAGTTTCAAAAAGTTCATATGTTTAAGCTTATTTACGAATCGGGGTGGGGAGATAGAACCGCAAGAGATTAAACTTAATGATATCAGCAGCATCACACGGTTTCTCACCGCATTCGGTGACCCTACTCGGATTCGGATTGTTATTAGGTAAAAAAGGCCGCTCCTATTTAATTCCGAAATTTCAAGTCTTTGCTCAGTGCACTTCGAAACATCCCCACACTTAACAATACCAAGGGTAGAAATAACCCGAAGGTTATAATGTAGTACACCCAATAATTATCAAACACCGCGTTGTAATAGGTGTAATTCGGAGCAATGAGAGGTGCTAGTGCGATTAGGATCATCCCAGTAGGCAGAGTTAGCACCCGAAAATCTTTTAAGTTTAATAATTGGGATAACCCTAGGACGAAAGCATAGAAGTATAATGTTACTTCTATAAACAAGGTTAACATCCACATTAGAGCTATCATGGCTTCAACCCGCTCAAAGATCCCACCAACCGATATGCGTCTTGCTATGTTATAACTGGGATATATATCTCTGGTCGTTAAATCCGGACCTAGTACTAATACGGAAACAGTGACTGTCAGGAAGATGATAATCCCACCTAGGAAACAGCCCTGTAATAAGGCTTTTGTTATTTTTTTTTGTTGATTTACATAAGGGAGGAACATTAGAAAGACAACGGGTTCTAAGAAGGTGTAAGCCGAAATGGAGATGGACCCTCTTAGCACTGGCTTTATTCCGTCCTCCAATATGGGCAGCATTCTGACTATTTCCATCTGAGGAATAATGGCGACCGTTAGGATTAGAAATAGGATTATAACCATGGGAGTAAAGATCTCACCCGTTCGTCCGATAACCTCAATACCGAGTCGTGTTGCCATAATGACAATCAGTATAAATAAGATTAGAATGGCCGGAATGGGGGTTCCGGGTAACATTTCCGAGGTCACGAAATCAGCGACTTCCCGCATACTTCCTACGGTAACAATGAGAAAATACATTAAGGTCAAAAGAGATATAATAGTCCCTATCCATTTTCCAAAAACCTTTTGAATCACTTGGATAAGCGTTAGGTTGGGGTATAACTTTGCGAATTTGCTGTACAAAAAAATGGCTAGTAAACCTACGATCATTCCAATTAAGGAGGAAATCCAGGCATTTTGTTTGGCGTAGTGTGTAGTGGAAGGGGGGATTACAAGAATGGAATCCCCAATGGTAAGAAGCATAACAAGAATGGTAAGTTGACGAATACTTATTTTACCCTTTTCGAGCATGGCTTTGTTCCCTCCAATTTATCACTTCGTCTCTTCCAAGAAAGAGTTAGTTACTTTCCCTAACTGGCGAATCTCTATGTTCATCTTTACGTTTACTGGTAAGTTAACAAAGGTTTGATCCCAATTATCCTTCAGTTTTTTCCACGCCTGTGGGTTAGAGCGATGGATGACCTCGCCAAATCCAAAAATATCGGATTTGTATTCTTGTTGTACTTTTTTAATCGTAGTCTGGAATAAATGCTCTACTTTCACGTTAGCGATTTGTTCTAATTCGGTGATGGTCTTTGGATTGGTGAGGTCTAGATTTCTACATTGAACTTCTCCTAAATCTGTTTCTATATGTTGCTCGATACTGATTTCTGGGTTGTTGCCATTCATGCTGCCTTTTACTTTTGATTCGGCCTTAAATATATCAAGAGATATCTTTTTATCTTTATCTTGGGGACAATTAATGAAGGAAATCGTACTCTTTACCTTATTCGTTAAATAGTTATACACTTTTGATTCCTCTTGGTTTAGCCAACCGATCAATTTGTCCTCTTTGAATACGGCCAATCCAGAGTATTTCAATTCTGTTGGAGAATCTACGGTTTCTACATTCTTAGGAGTTTCTCCTGCATCTACATTTCCATTGATGACAACCCCTGTTAAGACTGGATTCTTACCCCTACTTACAAGTTCTGTAATCAGTGTTCCTAATGTCACAGTAGATGTAGGTGCCCATTTTTTCTCCGATGTTTCCAAGCTGGAAAACAATCGCACAGCAGGAATCTTTTCGAGGCTAGTTAATATTTTCAAAGTATCTTCTGCCCGTGCATCCTTTGCCACCACAATAAAGTAATCATTTCGCGCTTCGGTATCTCTTGACATGAAATCAAGAACGTCATTGATTCCCTCTTTAGCCAGAGCCTCGCTAAGGACTAAGATCCGCAGATGAGAGATGTAAATTTTACGTGGACTAATGGTTGTGATCTTCCTAAGCGCTTCATATACAGTATTTCCTGTCTCTTTGTAAAGGTTAACGGGTGATTGAGGACTTCCCCCTTTTGAGCCAGCGATTTGACTGGGTAAAACCACTTGTGCAGAAACTTGATATTGATCTCCGATCTTATCGATGCCGATCCCTACGGCAATCGCGAGATCATTCATTTCCTGTCGACTCCAGCAACCAGTTAACCCAATTTGTATGAGAACAAGAAGACAAAGTAGAAGTGATCTTCGTTTCATGGTGTATTCCTCCGTTAGATCTCTCGGGTTTAGTCCCATTATTTTTAAGATAACCAGGCATTTACCATATCGGCTACAGGTTTATAGATGAACACCATCCAGGCTAACGGGTCTGAGATCGAGATATTCATGACGTAAATCAGACTAAAAAAAGTTCCCAGCAACAGAAGAAATAAAAAAACCCAAAATTCCTTGATTAAATTTTTCCTCAGCATAAGAGGCACTTCGAAGGCTATAATAACGGCTACAATGATGAGGATCACTACTATACCCAATGTTCACAACCTCCCAAACAATCTTTAGTTCCGAGATGTTAAGTCTTTGCTGAGTGCTCTACGAAAGATGCCCATACTTAATAACACAAACGGTACAAAAATACCGAAGGTTATAACATAGTACACCCAATAATTATCAAAAATAGCGTTATAATAAGTGAAATTCGGAGCAATGATTGGAGCGAGTGCCACTAAAATCATCCCTGTGGGTAAGGATAACACGCGATAATCTTTTAATTTTAATAATTGGGACAACCCCAGAACGAAAGCATAGAAGTACAAAGTTACTTTTATAAACAAAGTTAACATCCATTGTAGAGCTATCATGGCTTCAACCCGTTCGAAGAATCCGCCAACTGATATACGCCTTGCGATGTTATAACTGGGATAGATATCTCTAGTCGTCAGATCCGGACCTAACACCAGGATGGAGACGGTGAGCGTAATAAAAATTACAATACCGCCTAGAAGCGTACCCAGTAAGAAACTCTTTGTTATCATTTTTTGTTGATTTACATAAGGAAGTATCATGAGAAAGACAACTGTTTCTAAAAAGGTGTAAGTAGTGATGGAGATAGCCCCTCTTAGAACAGGCTTTATTCCGTCCTCCAATACGGGCAGTATTCTGACAATTTCCATCTGGGGAATAATAGCAATCGTCTGGATTAGGAATAAGACAATGAACATAGGAATGAAGAGCTCGCTAGCTCGCCCTATAACCTCAATACCGAGTCGTATTGCCATAATCATAATCAGTATAAACAAGATTAGAGTGGCCGGAATAGGGGTTCCAGGTAACATTTCCGAGGTCACAAAATCACCGATTTCTCGCATACTTCCAACGGAAACCATAAGAAAATAGATTAAAAATGTAAGGGATATAATAGTTCCTATCCATTTTCCAAAAGCCTTTTGAATCACTTGAATAAGCGTTAAATTGGGATATGACTTTGCGAACTTGCTGTACATATAGACTGCTAATAAACCTGCTACCATCCCAATTAAAGTGGAAATCCAGGCATTTTGTCTGGCGTATTCTGTAGTGGAAGAGGGAATTATAAGGATAGAATCGCCAATAGTAAGGAGCATGACAAGAATGGTTAGCTGACGGGCACTTATTTTTCCCTTTTCTAACATGGTTTCGTTCACTCCTAATGATTACTTCATTTCTTCCAAGAAAGAGTTAGTTACTTTCCCCAACAAGCGAATTTCACAAAGATTTTCGTTTCAAGATTTATTCCTCCGTCAGATCTCCCGGTTTTTCCGGCGGTGTACTCTTTTCCCGAACGAGATTTTTTTGATTGATTAGCTTAGGACGGGTAAACATAGCCCAACGAGGCATTCGGAAAAAGGTGTCCTTTTGATCAACAAGATTAAACGGAGCTAGCGGGCTCATATAAGGAACTCCAAAGGAGCGTAAACTGCACATGTGCAGAACAATCGCAATAATTCCGATAATGATCCCGAACAATCCGAAGGAAGCGGCTAGAAACATCATTGGGAAACGAAGCATTCTGACCGTCAAGGCGAGATCAAAGGCTGGTAGAACAAAGCTGGAGATTGCCGTGACAGCAACGACAATGAGCATGGCGGCAGAAACAATGCCAGCATCTACTGCAGCCGTTCCAATGACTAGCGTTCCCACTATAGAGACAGATTGGGCTATGGTTTGAGGCATACGCACGCTGGCTTCTCTTAGAATCTCAAAAGCAAGCTCCATTAAGAGGGCTTCAATAAACGCTGGAAGCGGTACGCCTTCCCGTTGAGCAGCTAAGCTAATGAGTAGGGTTGTAGGCAACATCTCTTGATGGAAAGTAGTAATAGCTACATATAAGGATGGGGCTAAAAGAGAAATGAATATACAGAAATAACGGAGCATCCGAACTAAGGTACCAACATCTGCACGTTGGTAGTAATCCTCAGCGGTCTGCATGAAGGAAACGAATGTAGTAGGAACCGTCATGACTATAGGCGTTCCATCTACTAAAATAGCTACTTTTCCTTCCATAAGAGCAGCTGCAATAACATCAGGTCGTTCGGTATGATGAATCGTTGGAAATGGAGTATAGGTTTCATCCTCAATTAATTCCTCGATATAACCACTCTCCAAGATGCCATCGATGTCGATTCGATCTAAACGTGTATGTACTTCTTGTACAACCCCATCATCTACAATTCCTTTGATATACATAATGGATACATCGGTTTGGGTCACACGTCCGATTTGTTGTGTTTCTAACCACAGATTAGGATCTTTTATTTTCCGCCGGATTAATGCAGTGTTGGTACGCAAGCTTTCTGTGAAGGCTTCCTTAGGTCCGCGGATCACCGTTTCTGTAGCACTTTCCGTGACACCACGGTCTTTCCAACCACGCATGCCAATCGTGAAACCCTTAGCGTATCCATCTAGTAAAAGGATCACATCTCCTGATAATAGGGAGTTTAGCAAAGAATGGAACTCCATCGCATCTTTGATATCACCTACGGTAAGCATGTGATTTTTTAATAAGGAATAGTTGTCACTATCAGGCTCTAAGCTCAAATCTGGAATTTCTAAGACAAGAGACTCCAGAATGAAATCCTGAATAGCTTTACTGTCAGCAAGTCCATCTGTATAGAAAATAGCGGCTTTCATTTGTTGCTTGGAGCCAATGAAGAAATCTCTGATCACAAGGTCTGTGCTATTGCCGAGCGCCTTTTTTATATGTTCAATATTTTCTTGAAGGTTTTCTTTGAGAGGTTCTTTAGGTAATTCTCTAGTGGGGTTGGGGTGCCCTAATGTAGGGTTTTTGAATATTTTTGTTATGTTTCTGTTTAGAAATCCCATAGTTGTTATCCCTCTTCCGCAAGCTGCTGTGAAATTAGCTATTACCAAAATGCGGTGGGATTATTCTTTGAATAATCAACTGCAGGTTTGGGGATGAGCATGCAAAAAAAAGCCGTCGAGAGAATCTCGACAGCTAGGGCTAGAACTAGGTATTTAAGAGCTTTAGGACGTCCAGTCGTTATATAAATGTTTCTCAGTTAGGATGGACAACAACTGGATACCGACCTCATTATGGCCACCTTCAGGGATGATCAAATCGGCGTATTTTTTGGATGGCTCAATAAAAGCTTCGTGCATTGGTTTAACCGTGCTCAAATATTGGTGATGGATCGATTGAATGCTCCGACCGCGTTCCTCGATATCGCGGAGTACCCGGCGGAGGATGCGTACATCAGGATCAGCATCAACAAAGACTTTGATATCAAGCATATCGCGGAGGTTCTCGTCGGATAGAACATGGAGTCCCTCGATGATTACAATATTGTTGGGTTTCAGTTCTACAGTCTCCGTAGTGGAGCGGGCATGAACTGTGAAGTCATACACCGGTGCATATGCGGCCCTATCTTCTCGCAGACATTTAAGATGCTCAATAAGCAGCTCGTTATCGAAAGCGAAAGGATGATCGTAATTGATGGATTCACGTTCAGCGAAGCTGAGGTGTGAATGATCTTTATAGTAGTTATCTTGAGATATGAAAGTTACCTTTCCCGTTCCAAGACGGTCAATGACGGAGCGGGCTACGGTTGTTTTTCCCGAGCCGGTGCCGCCGGCGATACCAATGATGAGCATGTGATTCAATAACCCTCCCTAAGATTGCCGTTGCAATTCCAATATTGTAGCACAGCGCTCATGTTTTTTCACCTTAGATCGGGTAAAATTAAGATGGGATTTTTTGAAATTCGTCTATATTAGGGACAAGGCAAACACGGAAGGGGCAATTCTACCAATGAACGGAAAAAAATCAGTGCAAGAGGCGTTTAATGAAACGACTTATCGAATCGTAGGTCATGGGGATCGAGATGTTCAAGTCTTGAAGGAAGCCTTTGAAGCTGTAGAGAATAGTACACCATCTGATATTTATGGATCGGGAAAGGTGATTGAGGATTTCCAGTCGGAAATGGCGAAGCTTTTGGGAAAAGAAACAGCAGTCTTCTTTCCGAGTGGAACGATGGCACAGCAAATCGCTTTAAGAATATGGTGTGATGAAAAAGGACTCAAGAGCGTCGCCTATCACCCTTTATGTCATTTAGAGATCCATGAGCAGGATGGGTTGAAGGAATTGCATCATATCGAGCCTGTCCTACTTGCGGATAAGAATCGACTAATTACCTTGGATGATGTATTACAAATGAAGGATGATATTGCTTGTCTGCTGCTTGAATTGCCACAGCGTGAGATTGGCGGACAGTTACCAGAGTATCAGGAGCTTGAAGCGATTTCTGCACATTGCCGTGCTCGGGGAATTAAGCTGCATTTGGATGGCGCAAGATTGCTTGAGACACTTCCCTATTATGAAAAGACGGCTGCTGAGATCTGCGCCCTCTTTGATAGTGTCTATATCTCACTGTATAAAGGAATCGGAGGAATTGCTGGCGCGATTCTTGCAGGCAGTGAGGAGTTTACGAAGCAATCGAAGATATGGAAACGGCGGCATGGTGGCGACCTAATCAGTCTGTATCCATACATTATTTCCTCTGATTATTACTACCAGCAAAGAGTAGATAAGATGCAGCAGTATTATGAAGGGGCTAAAGAGCTTGCTGCTTTAGTTAATCAATGTCATGCGGTGACTACGTTACCTGCTGAGCCTGTCTCCAACATGTTTCATATGCATTTTCAAATGTCTAGGGAGAGCATTGAACCGATCCTGTCTTCTGCATATGAGGCAACAGGAATCGGTTTAAGCGCAGCGATAAGACCAACGGGAGAACATAGTTCTTATTGTGAGATCAGTATTGGAGACAAGTACGCCGACATCCCTAAAGAAGAGGTAAAAGGATTCTTACTGCTGCTCGATAAGCTAATGCGTGAATCATCTTCCGAGCAGCGTCCGAAGTAATGAGATCCGTAATAATTGTTTTTTAATAAGCTTTGTACGGAATTCATTTCTTAATTGATTGTAGATCGGCGGGCAATGGTTAAGGGCCCAATGATACATGAATTTAAAGTCTGTGGCGTCTTTCGCAGAATTTAATAAATAGTATGAGATCGTATCATATGCATTATGGTTAAACCATTCCGTCATTTCCTGCTCGTGATAGCCATATTTCTGAACGGCCATATTCTTAATTAACAGCTTCTCCTCCAGATTCTCAATTAAGAATCGCTGACTCAAATTAAAAGTAATGTTGTCCCCGTGTAATCTGTACACACCGGCAAGGGTATCTATGAAGCCAGCATCACCGACCAACAAGGAACGCAGATAAATAGAAGCATCGTTAACCATGTTCATATTCAGGATATCCATAGCCATTAAAGCCTCACGCTTAAAGACAGTTGTTAAGGTGGAGGAGGGCTTCGGATATCCTTTTTTCTCGAAATTCATGAAATAATCCTGCTTCTTAATAATCCTGCTTAGCTGTAGGCTACTGATCTTCAGTTGCTTGGCCTTTGAAAATTCCAGAAACACATTAGCAGCCACAAATGCTATTTCGGGATGGTGATTGTGAAAGTCCACAGCCTTACTTAAATAATTCATGTCAATCAGATAGTCATCATCATCGAGAAAAAGAACATACTCACCATCACCATGAGCAGCAAAAGCCTTACGGCGATTATTTCCCGGCCCGCTATTCTTTTCGTTCTGCATGTAGATTACCCGTGACTCGCCTCCGAAGCTTTGATGCATTAACTCTTCCGTGCCATCTGTAGAGCAATCATCAATAACTGTGATCTCTATATAAGGATAGTCTTGCTTTAAGATGCTTTGGATCGCTTGATATAGAAATGCCTTTCTATTGTAAGTAGTGATAATGACACTAACCTTGGGATAATCGGCAAAGGAAAGGAGTGCTGAGTGTGAAGTATCCGTATGGGAGGACTGATGTTTGATTGCAACGATCCCATGGATTAACCCGTCAATTTCTTCGTTCACAATACTGAATTGCTCTGACAGATAGAACCTTAATGCATCTTCTGAAGCTCTCCCTGTGAGATAAGCAAGGATCACCTCAGATAAGATTTCTAGATAGGTTTTAACTTGCGGATTTTGGTCTTTATCTATGATCATGCGGCATCGTTGGAATATCTCTTGATCATCCAATTGAAGGGCAGATGAATGGTTGATTTCATCATTAAGGTCATTTAGAAAGACGTAACAGGCTTGCTGCAAAACCTCGCTATGATCCATTTGGGGGCCTCCTGCTGTGTTATTTGGATAAACCACTTACCTTAGGTCTAGCTGCAATTTTACTTTTGAGTTTATATCGATACGTTTTGAGATGCCCCCATGTATATAGGAATACTTCCCGTTCCATTAAAGAGGCAATTACGAAATATACGGGCAGGATCACAAGCCCTAACAGTACACCCCACAACATAATTCCTGCATAGGAATGGATAGGGATGTCGATGGCGTTGGAGATCAGAATAATGCCCACAAAAACTACTGCATTCGTTAGCCATCTTCTAAAAGTGACCCAAGGGCTCCGATCCAGCAGATGTCTGCTAGCATAGACCACGATATCTATGGAACGATACAAGAGAGCGGCTATCGTCCCCATCAATACACCGTAAATTCCCATAAAGATAACGAAGACAATAGAAGCGACTAGATTGATAGTGGATTCTAGAATGGAACGGTTCTGTGTGTTCTTGAAATGTCCGGCGATCGTAATCACATTATTGGAGGAAGCTCTGGCATTGGTTAATAATTTGATGACTACGAACAGGATCGGCAGCCACATATCGATATAATTCACGTCATTTACCCCAGCAGTATACAGTTTCATAAAAGGTAGAATTAGAATGTAAGCTACCGTTAGAATCGAGAAAATGAGCCCCATAAAATACACTTCGTAAGCATCATAAAATTTAATAAAGGCTTCTTTACTCTCATGAAAGCTCTGACCGAGAGCAGCCTTCACGCTTCCGTTTATGGTTTGGACGATGTTATCTACAATCGTAAAAATCATGTTGTACATGACATAAATGCTGACGATCTTTAAGTTCGTAAATATAGTCAGGATCAGCACGTCGGTATTTCTAAACACTAAGTAGGAGATCTCATGGACTAGCACGGAATTTTTTTGCCCAATGGCTTCATAGTCTGGTTTGAGATTTAGGTTGATCCATTTGTAATGCTTATTGATATAAATATAGAAGACGACGATTTGAAGTATGGTCAATATGAAATAGGAAGCTTGCACAGCAATGATGTTAACGCCTTGAAGTAATAACAGAATCCGAATTACATTGTTCAGAATATTAGCTACGGTGACTATAGAAGTCTCTACATAGCTTTTTCCCTCTGCAGCGAGAAGCACTTTGAATTTCCCTTGGAAATAATAATTGATCGCTCCGCCCATTCCTGTGAGTAAAATAATGAGCATAATCGATAATCGATCGATGTCAGAAGTGATCACTAATGGATACACGGTGGCGATTAGAAGGACGGCGAAGAAATAATAAATGCCTGTTTTTTTATAATAGCTAGAGGTGGCGGCCAAAATAGAGTTGATGTGGTTCTTATCATCCGAAGCTACTGGCTTATATAGGGCTTGGATCGAAGCGGCGCCTACGCCGGCTTCCAGCAGTGCCAAATAACTAATAATTTGTACAATAGAAGCGATTAAACCATTGGCCTCTGAGCCATAGTTGACCATAATCAGTCGGGGTATAAAAAAACCGAGGATGATCGTAATGAGCTGACTCCCGAGTCCAAAAGATAAGTTAAGAATGCTCCGCTTGGCTCTCATAACGTATCCTCCTTTCGTAAAGCGATAAATACGTATCCAGATGCTCGAAATGCCTTTCGGCATGTTTGGCTTGCGGCGTGACATCCATATAGTGAGTAGTCATACTTTCAAAAACCTGCGCAGGCTGGAGCTGCTCCAGTGTAGTGAAATCGGTATATAGCCCTTTGAACTGGGCATCTTCCATTACATTGATCATTTTTTTGCTGTAAGCGACGGGAAACACTGGTTTACCCAATACCCAGCCGAGGATCATCGCATGGAATCTTGAAGCTACGATAAAGCTGGAATGGGCTAGAACGGCCAAGACCTCTTCCATATTCGTTTTATATAAATGCACTTGGGTGGCATCCTCATAGGAGGGGCCCATAAGATTCCGGATTTCCTCAATCGCCAGCTGATCGCCTTCGTGTTCACAAAATGACATGAAATGAACAGCGTAGCCTTTTTCAATGAAATAAATTGCGAGTTCTTTCATTTTTTCATAATAGAGGTTGTCAAAACCGTTCAGACCTTTAGCAGAAGGCTTAATGACGGATAAGACGATATAATCCTCTGGTTCGGTTTGAAGACCTGACGGGTTAAGCTGAAAAATAATATCGGGTGCTAAACGGACATGATCCAGATCCTCAAATAAATCATAAGAGTACTTTTCTCTAAAGCAGATGTCTGTATAGTCCTTAAAAATCCGCCTGTGTTCCTCATAATATTCTTTATCTGTGTAAGGGCCGAAATTCGATCCTAATAAATAGTAGGGCTTATTCTTATTCCGAATAGCTTCTGCGTTCTTGAAATGCTCTTCCCAATGCTCTGCCTGCATAAAAATCGATCCGCCGATATGAACAACGCCATCGGAGTGGTCTGCCATATATTTTTGCACCAGATTATGTATCTTTAATCTTCTGCAAATATAGGCAATACCTCTTAAGAAAATGGAATCGGAAGGAATCACTTTGAGATTCTTGATCTCTTTGAAGCATAGCTTGTATAGGTGTGGAGCGCAGATTCTGAACTCCGTATCCGGATATCTCTCGCACAACACCTTTATGAATAAATCATCGCCCAAATTAAATTCGGTATAGGCATAGATCAGCATCTTTTTCATATTCTAGATTCCCTTCGCTTGAACCTGGATAAGCTTCTCTCCACAGAAATGAATCTGTGATATAGAAGCGGGGAGATTAAGAATGCTCGGATATAAAGGGCTAATCTTCGATCATTGCCCCTATAACGTCTTATGAGTTCATACATTTCTTGATTTAGTTCAGGATAGGTATGATCGATGTCGCGAAGTAACTCCTGAATGCTTACCCCTTCTGTCTCATTTAGACAGGTCTTTATGTTGAAAAAGTAATTCTCGATCAGCTCACGATTTCTTATATAAGGGGATATCGTATCCAACTGCTCAAAGGGATGTGCCTGAAAGTAGGCATCGACCCGTTTGAATACATCGACGACATCAAATTTTTTCACATTATAGCTGTTGGAAATTGACGTGTTTCTTTGTAAATAAAACGATAGAATATCCGGAAGCGTGACAACTCTGGCGGCTCTGGATAAGGCTTTGTAGATGAATTCCTGATCTTCTCCATTCACACAGCATTCCGTATATTGGAGATCATGAAGGAGTAACAATTCCCGTTTGTACGCAATGCTCCCTGTCCATATTCGTAAGCTTTTGTCCACAAAAATATGAGTCAGCGCTTCACTGCCTGTTATGTCGCTATAAGCGGATGTATAACTCAAAGTAGTGACTCCATCCTCTGAAACATGGTTATAACCCCAGCAGATAATCTCGGGGCCAGCGTCATGGATATAGGTATGAATGGTCCGCACTAAGTCTGCAGAAATATAATCATCTCCATCCAGAAACAACACATAATTCCCTGTGGCTTCTGCTAGGCCTCTATTTCTAGCCGAACTAACCCCCTGATTCTCTGTTCGAATGACTTTGCAGGAAAGGGTGGGGTGAAGTGCGAGAATATTTGCTATAACGTTGTAAGTGTTATCCGTAGATCCGTCATCCACGATAATAACCTCGAAATGCGGTTCACTTTGGGTAAGGAGTGAATTAAACATAGGGGTTATATAATGTTCTATATTGTATACTGGGACCACAATGCTTAGATTCATGTGCTGCTCCTTTCCTTGGTAGAACGGGATAAATAGCTATCTTAAGCTTACCCTCCGTCTCAAAAGATTGTATATACTACTTTAGTTTACTTATTGCTACCTCTATTTTGTTGTAACATTACGCGAATAATAATTATTACAGTATGTAAAATGACAATCATATCGATTGGTATAACATATATAGAAAGTCTATAAAATCATGAACGCTCGAAGCGGAGGGACCTACGATGCAGCTGCAAAAAATATTCGTGAACGGTGAGAGATTAAAGAATACGATTGAGGCATTTGCGGATTATGGGCGTACAGATAACAACGGCGTGACCCGGTTATCGCTGACGGAAGAGGATCTTAAGGTTCGGGATTATTTTCGATCCTGTTGTGAAGAATTGGGGATGTCTGTGAAGGTGGATGATATGGGCACGATGTACGCTACGCTTGCGGGTGTAGAGTCTGGGCCTCCTATTGTGATTGGTTCGCATATGGATACTGTGAAAAAAGGCGGCAGATTCGATGGTATCCTTGGGGTAATCGCTGGACTAGAGGTAGTTCGCACACTCGTGGATCACGGGATAAAACCGAAGCTATCGGTGACCATTATGAATTTCACAAATGAAGAAGGGGCTCGCTTTGAGCCTTCGATGATGGCTTCTGGTGTGCTGGCCGGTAAGTTCGACAAGGCAGAAATGTTGAATAAAAAAGATCCGGAGGGCATTACCTTTGGCGAAGCGCTGGAGGAGAGTGGATATGAGGGAGACGCGAGCAATCGTATTACCGAAGCCACTGCTTATTTGGAGCTTCACATCGAGCAAGGTCCCGTGCTAGAACAAGAAGAACTGTCGATTGGTCTGGTGGACTGTGTAGTTGGCATGGCCTGTTATGAGATTGAGGTGACGGGGGAATCGGATCATGCGGGCACCACGCCTATGGCAATGCGCAAGGATGCCTTGTTCGCTGCCACGGATTTGATCACGGAGCTTAGAAACAAGCTTAGTGCGCTCGATTCTGAACTGGTGTATACCATGGGCAGAATGAATGTGTTTCCTAATATTCATACCGTCATTCCTAATAAAGTGATCTTCACCATTGAGGCTAGACATAAAGATATGGAGATTGTCCGTGAGGTGGAAGCTATTATTCATAGCTTGCCGGAGATGCTACTGGACTGCGGAGTAAGTAAGACCAAGCTTTGGGGCAGAGAGACTGTTTGGTTTGACCAGGGGATATGTGATTTAGTGGAGCAAGCGGCACAAGCCTTGGGTTATTCTAAACGGAAGATCGCAAGTGGCGCAGGGCATGATGCTCAGTTCGTAGCCAGCTTTCTGCCATCCGCGATGGTGTTTGTACCTAGTGTGAAGGGAAAAAGTCATTGTGAAGAGGAGTTTACCTCCTATGAAGACTGTGAAAAAGGGGTAAATGTAATCCTAGAAACGGTGTTGTTATTACTGTCAAAGTAATACGCGTCACTAAACATAACATTCTATTATGGAAGTAGTGCTTTAATTTCATACAAAATCGTCAAAAAGACACTTTAAGCAGTGTCTTTTTTTATGAGATAATGATTAGGGTTGTGTTGGGTACCAAATGACATAAAGTTACTGGGCGGTTTAAGTCGAATCCTTTGTGTAAAAACACAATGATGATAGATAATATTTTAATTTTTTACCAAATTGGGAATGCTAAACGTATGTTATTATTCTTTACATAAGGGATCTACATTAGACGGGAGAGATGAATGATGATTATCGGAGTGCCTAAAGAAATTAAAAATAATGAGAATCGTGTAGCCATAACGCCTGCGGGTGTAGTTAGCCTTATTAAAGAAGGACATCAAGTGCTGGTGGAAGCTGGGGCTGGTGTGGGAAGTGGATTTCCGAACGAAGAGTATGCTTCTGCCGGAGCGAAGCTGATTCAGGACGCAGCTACGGTCTGGAGCTCTGCCGAAATGGTGATGAAAGTGAAAGAACCGCTGGAAAGCGAGTACCCTTATTTCCGTCCAGGCCTTATTTTGTTCACGTATCTGCATCTTGCGCCTGAACCTTCTCTGGCCGCTGCGCTCAAAGACAAGGGTGTCTTTGCCATCGGGTATGAGACAGTTGTTCATGAACGTACCTTGCCGTTATTAACACCGATGAGTGAAGTGGCGGGCCGGATGTCTGTTCAGCTTGGCGCTCAGTTCTTGCAAAAAAACTATGGCGGACAAGGGATTCTTCTCTCCGGTGTTCCTGGGGTTAGTCGTGGCAAAGTTAGCATCATCGGCGGTGGAGTAGTAGGTACAAACGCTGCAAAAATGGCTATCGGTTTGGGTGCTGATGTTACAATTGTTGACCTCAGTGCAGAAAGATTGCGTCAATTAGATGATATTTTTGGGGCACAGATCAATACGCTGATCTCTAACCCTTACAATATTGCCAAAGTGGTAGCTGAGGCAGATCTGCTGGTAGGTGCGGTGTTGATTCCGGGTGCGAAAGCACCGAAGCTGGTTACAGAAGAAATGGTCAAGACCATGAAGCCGGGATCGGTGATTGTCGATGTGGCCATTGACCAAGGTGGTATCGTAGAGACGATCGACAGAGTGACAACACATGATAATCCTGTATTTATCAAGCACGGCGTGCTGCATTATTCTGTTGCTAATATGCCGGGCGCTGTGGCCAAAACTTCGACGATCGCTTTAACCAATGTCACCGTTCCATATGCCCTGAAAATTGCCAATAAAGGCGTGATCAAGGCGATTCAGGAGAATGCCGGCCTAAGAAGCGGCGTAAATGTCGCCAACGGTAAAATCACCTGCCAAGCCGTGGCTGAAGCGCTTGGCGAGAAACATTTTACGGTAGAACAAGCTATGGAGCAGACGTTCACGATGAGCTAAATAGAGCTAAATAGATGCGTTCCAAATGAGTGGTGATATTTAGGGACAATAGACAGCGAATTCCCGCTTTGGGAGTTTGCTGTTTGTTGTTTGTGGGAGTAATAATTTCGGCTCAGTTCGGTGTGGGGAGATCCGGTAGAAGTCTGTTAGTTTGATCTATGAGGTAGCTAGGAGCGGCTTCAGTGTGGCTAGATCCAGCAGAAATCTACTAGTTCGGTGTTAAAGGCTGTAGGACTGCGTTATGAAGATGGTTGGATCGGGTGGATGTGTGTTGGTGTATTGTTAAAAGTAGCTAAGTTGTATTTGGTATGGTTAGGTACTGTTGATGTTGCCAGCGCGACGCTAAAGGTGGATAGACAACGTAGAAGTTGGTTTGAATTCGATCAAAACTAGCAAGTTTCAACTATGTGTAGCCTGATTTGGCTAGTTACAGCTTGATTAGTCAGTATTTGGTTTTTTGTTACGGTGAGAGATTTGTTGAAGATGATTTTTAGGGAAATCCTCCCTAAAAATTACGCGAAAATAGCTTGAAACGCTATAATTAGGGAATTTCTCCCTAAAAATACGAAGAATGTGCCCGATTGTGCCTGAATTGGAGGAATTATAGGGAGGTTTTCCCTGATTAGTAGCAGTCAAAGCTAAAGAGACACAATTACAGGGAGGAATTCCCTAAAAACTATAAGGGGGCTCTCTCAAGTAGCGGTTTAAGTGTTGTCGCGCCACTCCGTCACCTCGCTTCCCGTAATCCGCATCAACGTAACCTGCAACTCCGTCCCACGCCACTCCATAACCCCGCCATTTCGCAACCAACGTAACCTGTACTCAGCAAATACGCCCCCACGCAACTCTATAACCTCGTAACTCCTCCACCCGGCGATCTCAAGGTCCCGCCATCTCGCCCCATCCCATTATCTTATAGTCAGCTAGGAGCACGCATACTATAATAAAATCACTCTAGAGTACAAGGTTCGGCTATTTTTTCAGGCAGGGGTGGGGCTAGTGACGGAAAAGGATCCATTGTTTGATCGTTTCTTCGATAGTATGGAATCGTTGGCGGATGCGATTAGTGAATCTCTTCAATCCCAAGTTACGATTGAGGACAGCAATCATCATGTGATCGGATACAGCTCCCATCAATTTGAGAGTGATTCCGCGAGAATTTCGACCATTATTGGAAAGCGCGTGCCTAACGCTGTCATTATTGGCTTGCGCAAGAAGGGGATTATGCAGCAGCTTGAGAGCGCTACACGTCCGATTCGGATTCCTGCGGTCATGGAGGTAGGTCTTGGCCCCCGACTCGCTATTTGCATCAAACATCAGAAGGAAATACTCGGGTACATATGGGTAGTGGATGCAGGCAATCTAGTTGAAGGACACGCAGAGAATATTGTAGAGAAAGCGGCGGCCATTGTTGGTCGTTATATATTGAAGCAACGGGGTTGGAAGACGAAGCAGGAGAAAACGCAGGAGGATTTTTTCTGGAAGCTGCTCACCTCCCATTACGACAATGAAGCGAATATCAAGCAGGATGCGGAAGTTTGGTCGATTCTTTTGCCGGACAAATTTTATATTAGCGTGTTTGAGAGTGACAAGGTCATCAATGACCACTTCGTACTTCGGTTTCGGCAAACTATGACCTCCTATCCGGGGCTGAAATTATTGTTTCTGACTGCTGAGCACAATCGGTTAATTATATTGTTTTCATTCAGCTTTCGCATGGAAGGGACGGGTGGTCTGTATTCGTTCATGCACAAAATTATCGAGGATATGCGTAAGAGTGAGAACTGTATGCTGGCTGCAGGCTGTAGCCTGGATTACACTGAATATATGTCGGCAGCCATTGCGTACTGGGAAGCGGGTTCCATTCTGGAAATCAAGAAGCTGCTGCCTTTTCATGGCCGAGAGTTACTATTGTATGAGGATATTGGATTTTGGGCGTATGTTCCGGCTATTATAGAGCAAAAACGTAGTCGGACCCGTAAAAGTCCTTTACTGTATCCGCTAAAAGAGCATGATCGCGAGCATAAAAGTGATTTTCTAAAAACGATTGCCGTTTATTTATCACTCAGTGGAAACTTGAAGGAATCCGCCGCTTTTTTACATATTCATACCAACACATTGCTGTACAGATTAAATCGCATAGCAGAGATTACGGGAAAAAGCTTAAAGGATACGGGATACCGCACTTCTATATATTTGGATATTTTGACGGAAGAGACCAGGCAGCTCAATCAGTGGTTTGTTGAGTCAGGGGAATAAAATGAATTAAGCACCAACTGGGCAGCGAACACGTACAATAACCTATATTTAGAACCTATAATATTGGAGGGACTAAGCATGGTGAAGGAAGTTCGTTCACCCGATGCCCTTGACTTTGAACGGAAAATGAGAGACAGCATCGTGGAATCGGCGGAAGCTTTAAATAACAGTGGAGCGGATTTTGCAACATTTGATGAGTCGCGCTGCAACCCGCAGTTTTGGACGCGTACAGATATTGGAGGACTACAGCTAAACGCTGGTGTGGCGCCTTCGGTGGGGATTAAAGACATTTTTCAGAACGGACATTTATATGCCTTCGAATGTGCGACAGCGATGGTCATTGTTATGTACAGGGCGACAATTGAAGCTATAGGTGAAGAAGCCTTTAATAGGTATTTTACGGATTTATTCTTATGGGATTGGAACTACGACGAGAATCTGCGCTTAATTACGAACTATAATAAGGATCAGATGCTGCGGGGAGATATTGTGTATTTCAGGAATCCAGATCATGCGCCTAGCAAGCCAGAATGGCAGGGTGAAAATGCTGTTAAGCTTGAAGAAGACCTGTATTATGGCCACGGCATTGGGATAACCACTGCAGAAGTCATCATAGCCTCTCTTAATGAGGAAAGATCGCCCGGAAGCAATACCTCAGCTTTTCTTACGAATGAGTCGATACATCCTGATTTTAATTATTTACAGCGACTATCTACAGGCTCTATCTTACCCATGGCGGAAAATAGAGGCTCTGAGTGCACTGTGTTTTCAAGAATAGGGACTAGAAGCTACATTTATAAGATTTAACAGCTAAGAGGGTACCAAGAAGAGTAATCTTCCTGAAAAAAAGGGGCTGTCTCATAAGTAGATGTTCTACAAAAGAAACAGCCCCGGTTATTCTTCAGTTGTCCATAACACGAACGAGGTGGTGTTCTGGAATCACTTCACCATCCGTTTGTCCGTCATACGTAGTTTCAGTAAAGACACCATCTAGGGTGTCTTTTTTTCGTGTGGATTCAATAGTTCTAGTTCGTAGTCATTAAAGCTTGAGCAGCTGTATTGCACCTCTTTGTGACTCTTGCATATTACGTCATGCATACAATTTAAATCTTTAATAATAGCAAAGGTTTAATTTTACATTGAACTGTTATAGTACTCATTGATCAATACTTTACTAACAGGGGGGAAGGATAAGCGCATGAATACATTACGTAAGACAATAGTGATTGCATCAGCGATAACGTTGCTAGGAGGAGGGTTTAATACAGGCTTTAGTCAAAATAATTATGTCTACGCAGCAGATGATACTACGCCATCCATCCTGGTCGAAGATTTTGAAGATGGAATCAATGATGTGAAATTTAATCCTAAACGTATGTATAATGCTACGCTGCATTTGGAAGATAACAAGAAGCTTGTAAGAAATGGGCAATATTCGGCTAGAATTGATTACGATATGATCGGCATAGTAGATAACCCCTCTCAAATTGAAGTCGGGTATAAAACGGGAAATATCCCAGTTACAGGTTACCCTACTAAAGTAGGCATGTGGGTTTATGCAAACAATGAAGGACATTTGCTGACGACAAAATTTAGAGATATAGGCGGATCTTCTTTCCAGGCAGAATTTTATGATGTAAATCAAGTGGGTATCAACTGGTCCGGCTGGAAATATATCGAGGCAGATATTCCGGAGGGTAAACCGGGTCCGATTGTTCTTGAATTGTTTTTCCAATTGAAACAATCGAATATGAGCAAGAAAAACAAGGGCTCTATTTGGGTAGATGATATTACCTTTATCTATGATGAAGTTGATGAGGATAAGGACGTTCCTGCCATTAAACCTAAAGCCCCTGTTGAAAATGAAGTCTTAAACACTCCACTTGATGAATTGAAGGTTGAGCTGACCGATAACGGATCAGGTCTGGATTTGGGTACCTTATCTGTTCAGTTAGATGGAACGGATATCACGGATGAAGTGCACTATTCTCCAGATACAAATTTATTAACTTACCCAGGAGAATATGTAGATGGCGGTTATCATGAGCTTGTGATTGAAGTGAAGGACAAAAATGGTAACCCGGCAACCAAAAAACTCACCTTCACAATAAATGCAGGAGAGCGTTTGTTCATGACTGCAGACGAAGAAGCCATAAGTAATGAAATCTATCCTGTTCATATTAATATCAAAGATTACTTGAAAGCAGAGCAGGCAAAATTCACCTTGAATTATGATGCAAGCACCCTTCAAGTTGAAAGCATTACTCAGGCGGCTGGAGTTTCCCTAACCTCAGATATTGATAATGAGCACGGCATGGTTCAAGTAGCACTTGATAACGTAATAGCAGCAGCTCAAAATGTCGTTACTGTTAACTTCAGAGTGAGCTCTCATGCCGTCTTAGAGCGTGGTGAAGCGTACAAAACCATAACAATGAGTAATGCGAGTCTTACTGCTGGCGGCGTTCAGACGAGTACACCATTAGCTGCGCCTATTCATTATACAATCGGTTTCCCTTATCAGCTAAAAATGACGGGAGTTGGTTTGGGTACACCTTCTACCTTTACAGTGTTAGACCATGGAGGCAATCCGTATGAAGGTGCGGATATTGTTTTCACTGGATTATTAAAGCAAAGCTCAGTCGTTACAGTTAACACTGTTACGTCTAGTGTATATGAGGATGATGATACATCTTCTAATGTAATCATGGTTGCAAATGATGGTGAACGTTACTATGCTTCAACAGCAGCTAAGAATGGATTTTACGAGGTTATTCTCGCAGACGGACAAACAACAGGTTATATCTCTGAAGCTGATGTTAGTAGTCAGTTATTGAGCGGCAGCCTTGGTAAAACAGATGCTAAAGGACAGTTAATAACAGACCTCACTACATTGGCACTTGGAACCTATCAGGTACAAGCAGTCATCGGTGATCAGAACAGTAAGGTTGTCAATTATGAAGTTGTAGAGCAGTATGGTATGAATGAACCGCAATATATTCAAACCTATGTCGCAGAGGATATGTCTTCACAACTGAGTGCTGCCTGGCAAACAAAACCAGATCAAACCTCTACGTATATTCAATACATCGAAACTGGTGAATGGGGAGCAGGTGCAAGCCCAGACAACAATAAAGTAAAGCAGCAGCAAGCTGAGAGTGAGCTGCAGGTGCTTAGTATGAAGGAAAATGGAACGAAGGGTGAAATCCGGTTTCATAATGTCCTGGTTAAGGGCTTGAAAGCAGATACCACTTACAAATATCGTGTAGGCTATGAAGACCAATGGTCGGAGTGGCATGAATATTCTACTGTCGATCAGGATAAATCAACACCGACCTCATTCTTGTTTATTACGGATTCCCATACGAATCAACTACCAGGATTACAAATCTATCAAGAGCTAATGACTAACGCTTTGACACAATATCCATCAACACAGTTTATTATGCATGGTGGAGATATGGTTGATGTGGGCGGCGCATTCGAAGAATGGCAAAAGTTCTGGCTAGCATCTTCTGTTTATGCAACAAAACTCCCGACTGCACTAACACTGGGCAACCATGATGTGAAGAGTGAAGGGAAGGATGTGTTCACCAAAGGTGCGAATTTCCCGGAAAACGGACCAGAATCCCAACTGCAATATGCTTACTCTTATGAAGTCGATGATACTCATTTTGTCGTATTGAACTCAGAAGGCACAGAGGAACAGATGGTTGATCAAGCAGCATGGTTAAAGGACGATTTGGATCAAAATGATAAAAAATGGACTGTCGTTATGTTCCACCGTCCAGCTTATCATACAGAGAATGGCCGAGAATCCCTTGTTGAGTACACCCAAACCTATTTTGCACCCATATTAGAAAAGAAAAAAGTCGATTTGGTTCTGGTTGGTCATGATCATGTATATGCGCGCACCTATCCAATGATGGATGGAAAGCCAAATAAAGCTACCAATGAGGGTACTGTATACCTTGATGGTGGTGCTTCAGGCTGGAAATTCTATGATGGCACCCAATATAATTATTTGAATTATATTTTTGATGAAGACGTTCCTGTATACTCCGCTATTAAAATTACTGAGGATGCGATTCATGTGGAGGCACGTACAAGTGCGGGTGCATTAATCGATGAGTTTTCTGTTAAGAAAACAACGGAAATTGAGACACCGACACCAACGCCAACACCAACACCAACGCCAACACCGACACCGACACCGACACCGACACCGACACCGACACCAACACCAACGCCACCAACACCGAATTCAACATCAACGCCACCAACATCTACACAAAAGCCAACAGCAACGCTTACACCAACATCAACACCGAAGCCAACAGCGATGCCAACACCGCCAACATCGACATCGAAGCCAACAGCGTTGAAGCCGGTATTCAACGACAAGGTAAATGTAGATGCAGTTAAAGCTATCGTGGAAAAAGAGAAGTCTGCTCCCACTATAAACTTTACGGATGTTCCGGCATCATCGTGGAGTGCCTCTGTAGTGGAGCGTGCAGCTAAGATGGGGATTGTAACGGGTTATAGTGATGGTTCTTACCATCCGAATCAAAAGGTAACTCGCGCCGAGTTCGCCACAATGCTAGCAAAAGCTTTTGGTCTACAGAATTCAAGCGGTTCATCTTTCTCTGACACGCAAGGGCATTGGGCTTCAGAATCGATTGCAGCATTACAAGCTAAAGGGGTAATTACGGGTTACAGTGATGGTTCTTTCCATCCGAATCAAGAAATTTCTCGCGCTGAGATCGTTGCAATGCTTGCTCGTCTGACAAACTATGTTCCTAACGCATCCAATCTATTTTTGGATGTAGCTACGAACTGGGCTTCAGAACAAATCAATGCTTTTGCAACTGCTGGCATAGTAACTGGTAAAGGCAACGAATTGTTCAAACCAAATGATGCTGCATCCCGTGCGGAGTCGGTTGCGATGATCATTCGTTTGTTGGATAAATTACTTGCACACTAAGTGAAATGTTTCGGGTAGTTAACCGGATTCAGCTCCACCAATAAGAAAAAGAAGGGGCTGTCCCTGAGTCATTATGACTTATGGGACAGCCCCTTTGCTGTGTCTAATAGCCTAAAGCTCAACAAAGTCGTTGCGGAATTTCTCGAAATCAGATTTTCTACATTCTAGCGCAAGCCGTGTGCCTGTTTCTTCATAGCTAGTGGATTGAACATGGGCATGCTCGTTGAAATAGGAGACTACATTGCCGCGATCAAATGGAATCAGAATTTCACACTGAACATAATCCGTAAACACATGGCCGCGAATCAGATCTGTAAGTTCAGCTACCCCACTATTTTGTTTGGCAGAGAGATAGACATTGTCACCCTCAAGGTGAGGGTAAGGCAAGTCAGTTAGGTCAGCCTTGTTGTAGGCATAAACCGTTGGAATTTGGTCCGCGCCGAGCGCTTTCAAAGTCTCATCAGTGACGGCCATATGCTGCTCATGCTGTGGATCGGAAATATCGACTACGTGAATCAATAAGTCAGCTTCGGTCACCTCTTCGAGCGTGGAGCGGAAGGCTTTGACCAGATGATGGGGAAGCTGGCTGACGAATCCGACGGTATCTGTTAATAAAAAGGTTTTGTGATCCGGTAGCTCAATGCTCCGAACGGATGTCTCCAGCGTAGCGAATAACATATCCTTGGCGAACACTTGCTTATTAGAGCCGGGATGATACGTCTCCACGATCACATTCATTAAGCTGGACTTGCCGGTATTTGTATAGCCGACGAGACAGACGACAGGAACCTCATTCTTATGCCGCTGCTTTCGCTGAATTTGGCGCCTTGCTACTTGCTGTTGGAGCTCAACTTGTAACGCTGAAATGCGTTCTTCTATTCTTCTGCGATCCAGCTCCAGCTTCGTTTCACCAGCGCCTCTGTTCTTCAGCCCAGCACCACCGCCTTGTCTTCCGAGGGATTCTCGGAGACCTGTCAGGCGGGGCAGCATATACTGCAGCTTGGCTACTTCTACTTGCAGCTGTGCTTCTTTGGTTTTCGCTCTTTCTGCGAAAATATTCAAGATCAGAATCGTTCGATCAATGACCTGACGGCCTAGAGAAGACTCCAAATTGCGAATCTGTGAAGGAGACAGCTCATCATTAAAAATAACAATAGGAGCATCATTCGCTTCTAAGAGCGCAGATACTTCTTGGATTTTGCCTGTGCCGATATAGTGGGAAGGGTTGATCCGGCTTGCCTTCTGACTAAGTTCTCCGACAACTTCTAGGTCACAGGCAGCTGCCAAATTACTGAGTTCTTCCATCGAATAATCGAAGTTTGTTTCGTTTTGTAGCTGAACACCGACTATAATAGCTTTTTCTCGTAGTTGTTCCATATATTTATTCATCCTCCAATAGTAAATAGTAAACGCAAAAAAACACAGGACATCTGCCTGTGCTTACGGTTCGTTAGAGGACGTCAGAACAAATGTGTAAGGAGAAATCTCCGTTACGACATTAGGGTCTTCCATAGATATATCGAATTAAACAACGGCTGGGGCGTAGGGAAATGATAACCTAATCCCTTACGAGCAGCAGTTGGTTTATTGGCTTCTATGGAGTTAAATGGGTAGACCTATCCTGAGTCCTCTGCACATGGGCAGAGCTTTAGCGCTATTCAATTAGCCGCGCAAAGTTCTAACTCGGATAAAGTCTATCACACGTAACCCTCCGTTCATAAAAAGTTAAGTCGAGTTTACCACATCCTTTATTTGGTGGCAAATCTGTATTTTATGCTCGGTGGAGCACATCTCTATTTTAATATCAATCCAAGGATTCTAAAAAATGATTGCATACCATATATATATAATTTGATATGAATAGGAGGTGTGAAGACATTGCCTGTCCTCTCTACAAACACCATCATTAATTTACCTGTCGACGGTACTCGTCCAATAGATCAAGTTGTGATCAAAGTGGTTAACAATGGATCAGCTGGCGCGGCTTGTTATTTAACGGGTTTAGCCAATAGTGCAAGTCCTCAGACAGTCTTTATTGAAGAATTATTTGAGCTGCAATATCGGGAAACGTCAAGCAAGACCTACACGATTGTAGAGGATTTATTCCAATTTAATTTTGTGTATTCACAGGACCAATTGAAGATTCAGGTTTTTCTTGTGGATGTGAACGGTGTCTGGACGGCTGTTAATCTGGAAGTGTTTCAAGTAAGCCGTATAACCTCGGAAATCCGTGATAACGTATCGGTTACATCGACTGACTTCGCGGCAATTAGCTTTATGAGGAGTTCTGCCTTTACTATTCCACAAGGTCTTGCGGCTGAGATTAGACCGGCGGCTTTAGATATTCTATCCAAAAGACCTGTGCGATATATGGTCGTCGCAGGTGGTATTCTGGATGGGACATTCGAAAATTTCCCAACGCCAACTACGGATATTCCTGCCACGGACACGGCACTGCTGGTGAATTACACCTGCACTACGGTCACGGGTGGAAAGGTGATTATGCAAGGTACAGGATCGGGAATCTCCGGTGCTTATGCGAATTTGGCTGTTAATTTGCTTAACGAGCGACTCTCTTACGAGCTTCAGAATGAGCCGGTTACTTTGGTGGTTAACTCACTTTCAGGTGATGATGATCTCGCAGTCACCTTTAAGATGTCCGAGCAATGGTGAGCGTTCTTTAATCCAGTACTGAAGATAAATTCTAGTGATTGAAAAAAGGAACATCCGCGTAGATGCGAATGTTCCTTTTGATGGTCGTTGCAAGCGTTAAGATTAGTCTGTTAAGCCTCGCCGTAATGTAAATAGGTCTTTCAAAGCCTCGGTAGACAGCTCGGTAATCCAGCCTTCGGAGCTGGAGATGACATTATCGCTTAGCTGCTGCTTACTCTCCAGCATCTCATCAATCTTTTCTTCGAGCGTCCCGAGAGCGATGAACTTATGCACCTGTACATCACGCGTCTGGCCCATCCGATAGGCGCGGTCTGTCGCCTGATTCTCAACGGCCGGATTCCACCAGCGATCGAAGTGGAATACGTGATTGGCTGCGGTTAAGTTCAGACCGACACCTCCGGCTTTGAGAGAAAGGATGAATACATTCGGCTGATCAGACGGTGGTGCATCTGGACGTCTGGACCCTTCGTCCGCGGAAGGTGCAGGCGTCTGGAATCGCTCAATCATTCGGTCACGCGCCTGTTTGGAGGTGCTTCCGTTCAAATAAAGGACAGGCTCCCCAAGCTCCTGCTGTAGAACAGCCTGAAGCATTTTTCCCATCCCAACATATTGCGTAAAGATGAGACAGCGCTCATCCTCTGCACGCAGTTCCTTAACCATATCCAGCAGTCTTTCAAGTTTAGAGGAACGGTTAATGAGTAGACTGGTATCCAGTTTGTTGTCCGAATCCGTTTCAGGGAGGGCCTCCTTAGTCACAAGCATCGGGTGATCGCATAACTGCTTAAGTCCGGTCAAAGCCCCAAGAATGGCGCCCTTACGCTCAATACCTTCCAACTTCTGCATACGGTCGAGCAGTCCGTTTACGGTCTGGTCATAGAGCGCAGCTTGTTCAGCTGTCAGATGGACATAGGTCTTCATCTCGTTTTTATCTGGAAGATCGAGCTGAATGTTAGGATCCTTTTTCTTACGGCGTAGCATGAACGGCTTCACGAGATTCTGTAGGTCCGCTGTACGTTTCTCGTCACGTTCCTTCTCAATGGCATTACTGAATCGGTCGTTAAAGGCTTTGGCACTACCCAGATAACCTGGGGTTATAAAATCATAAATGGACCACAGCTCGGATAATCTGTTCTCTATAGGTGTTCCTGTCAGCGCAATCCGGTGTAAAGCGGGGAAGCTGCGCACAGCTACCGACTGCTTCGTTTGAGCATTCTTGATGTTCTGTGCTTCGTCCAGACAAATCGCCGCCCAAGTGAATTCCTTCAGCAACTCCTGATCAAGCGCTGCAGTCGCATAAGAGGTGAGAACCACGTCAGCTTGCGACGCAGCGCCATAGAAGAATCCTGCGTCCAAACGGCGACTTCCGTAGTGAAGCATCACATTCAAAGAAGGCGCGAAGCGCTGCAATTCCTTCTGCCAGTTGCCCAGCACGGAGGTAGGGCAGATGATCAGAGCAGGCCAACCCGGAGGGTCGGTCTGGCGACGGGATGAGCTAGGATCGGTATTTTCTTTGATATGAAGTAAATATGCGATGAGTTGGACGGTCTTGCCAAGCCCCATATCATCGGCTAGACAAGCCCCCAAACCGAATTGACGCAGGAAAGTCAGCCAAGCATATCCTTCATGCTGATAGGTGCGTAGCTCTGCCTGGAGTCCTGCGGGCACTGGAGGCTTCGGCCATTGTGAGCGCTGGCCGAGCTGACCAATGAGACTGATCAAATGCTCGTTTAGCTCTACCTCGAGCCGCAGGCGCGCCGCATCCTCTTGAAGCTGCTCTTCTGTAGCCTCAGCCTCAGCTTCCTCACTCGCTTGCAGCAAATGAAGCTGAAGCACATCTTGGAAAGACAAGCCTTGCGACTTGTCCATACCTGCCATGGCTCTTTGGATTTGCGCCAGCAGTGCGGGATCGAGCGAGACCCATTTGCCTTTGAAGCGGACGAGTCGTTCCCCTCTTGCGACCAGCTCGGCAAATTCAGCTTCGGTGAGGTCGACGTCGCCGATGGAGATTCGCCAATCGAAATCGATGATCGAATCGAGGCCGAACAGCGACTCGCCGCCGCTGCGTTTGTCCTCGCCGGAGCTGATCTTGGCGCGCAGGCGCGGTTTTTCCGGCTGGCGGCTTCCCACCACGCCGGCAGCAGCACTTGCCAGCCTGCTTCCAGCAGCCGCTGGCTCTCGGTGGTTAAGAACCGCCAAGCGATGCCATCGCTGAGCGGTTCGGTCAGCACGTCGCCGCCCGCCGCGAAGCGCTCGGGCGGCAGGCTGCCGCGGAGGCGCTCCAGCCATCCCGCGGCGCGTTCGTGCACGTGGGCCGACCATGCTGTCGGCCACAAGCCGTGCGGCTCGCCATCATCGGCGAGCCTGATGTGAACAAGCGCGGATTCATCGCGCTTGTCCTGAAGGATCAGCTGCAGCCGCCAAGGGGATTCATCCCCTTCCGGCTCCAGCAGCTGAAGTGCAGGCCGGAAAGGCGCGGTATCCGCCTTCCAGCCAATGGCGATAAGCCATGCAGCGGTATCCATGCCCGCTGCAAGGGCCCCGCTTCTATCGAATAGAAGCGGGAATTCGCTCCGGAGGTCGCCTGCCTCGGCCTCCGTGCTGTAATACCTCTGCGATACGGCGGCGGAGAACGCCGCGCGTAACCCGCGGCTAAATTCGCTGCCGCCATTTAGCGCCTCAAGGGCCCCTTTGGCAGTGTCATTCTCCACTGCCACCTGCGCCAAAGCGCCCTCATCCCAGGTCCATTGCAACCTCCCGGCACGATAAGCGGAGATATCGGGAATATACTGTTTGTTCTCCAGACATATAGCCAGTAGTGGCACCAGTTCAGTGAGATGGGCCGCATCGCCCTCCCAGTTCCATTCGATATGCGCCAGCAGCTTCTGCTCTGCAAAGAAAGGGATGACCTGCTCCGCAGGTAGAATCACTAGCTCTACACCTTCGCCAGCTGGTTGAACTGTTAACTCGGTTCCATAAAAAGACGCCTCATGCCAGGCGAATAACCGCTGCTTAAGCTGCAAGCCGGGCACGAGATCTTCTCTTTCATTCATTCCATATATTAAAGCGTCGCCATACTGGCTTAATGTAAGCCGGATGGTCAACGTGCGCAAATGCATGTTCATGGTATTAGCTTTCCTTTCCGAAGCTCCTCTTGCAGCGCACGGAGTCTGCTGTGCTTTGTGGTGAAGGCAATGAGGAACTCTTCCCACCGTTCTTCTTGTTTCATTTTTTTATACAGCTTGGATAATCGCTTCAATAGTTTCACAGCCGCCTTGTAGCTATGTCTATTCTTATCCAGCACAAATCTTTCGACGGCCTGATGGTAGAAAGGGAGTAGAACTTCGGGTGCGTTTTTCTCCATAGGCTGGAGGTCTGTAACACGAAATTCGGAAGGCAGCTTACCGATGGACAGTTGATAATCCATCCATGTCTGCCATTTTTCATAGGTAATTAATTTCTCTTCGTATACTTCTCCAGAGATAGGTAACATGGTGGCTAATGTATTCCACATCTGCGGCTCAGCTTCAGGAAGGTGGCGAACGGCCTCTTCCCATCTGTTCGAATAGTTATTCAGATTATAGAGTCTGCTACTCAGCAGTGGACCGATCTGAGCAAGCCAGCCCACCAAGCGTGACCATTCACCTGCATCCAGAAGCGGGGAGGTGAAGCTCATAAGCTCATCAGGATGGAGACCTGGGCGCTCGGCAGCCTTATTCAGTAATTCCCAAGCCTTTGGGTCATCCTTCAGATAAAAATACATGCGGCTCTGGGCTAATAGCCACGCATGGCGTGACAGGGAAGCGCCTAATTCACTTTCTGCCTGCTGAAGCTGTTTGATTTCATCCAGATAAAGCTTAGTTCCGCCTGTATTCGGATAAATCCAGTTTCTCCACAGCAGGTCATAGCACAGTGAAAAAGAGGGTTGATCCCGCAAGCGATCGCGCGACTCCGTCAACATCTCACGGCGCAAGTAGGAGAGGGTCTCGACGATATGCGGCCACAGATCGTATTCCTGCTCTTGCTCGGGAGACAGCGGGAGTGTGCTTTTTAACAGACGTGTGATTGCTTCCTGTAGTTCAGAGACCGCTACTTGCGTGTAATAGCCGAGTGATGAGGTAAAGGCGACCTGACCGGGTAGATTGGCGGAAGGCTTAGCCAGCTTTTCTAGAAGAAAAAGATGGGCATGCAGGGTAAATAACTTGTCTATTTCCGGTGATAACTTCGGCTTAAATTTAGTAATGGAAGACAATGCCCGATCCACATATTCAGGATTCCGAGTGGTATGTGCCAGAGGCGTGATGCAGAACGCAAAATACTCGCGCCACTCCGTGATGCCTCCGTCAGCGATCCGGCTGGCATGTTCTTTTAGCTGCTGCTGGTGCTTTCCATCGGTTCCGACAGGTGAACTACTAGATGTTTTTGGGAGAAAAGATGCGGCTTTGGCGTTAGCTAGAACTTGTACAGACCTATTCTGTTGTTCAGCAAAACTGAGCAGCACGGCGGCCATATGCTTGCAATGTCCTGAAACTGGGCAGTTGCAATGGCACCGCGTGAAGCTGTCCAGATCAATAGTAACGCGGTAATCCTCTCTACCTTCAACAAGGGCATTGATCTTAGATGGCTCCGTCATAGTGAACGAACGAATACGGCTTTGCTTATAATATTGGAACCCTCGTTTGAGGGTGAGGTCATCGAAATAATAGGCGACATTCTGGATGAGCTTACTCCACTGCGTATCATCCATAGTATAGGTTGGTTGCATACAATTGGTCTCCCGTAAGAAAAATGGTCGTTATTTGACCTTCATTATATCATTTCTTTTTGAGTAGGATGTTTTGGCGTTGTAATGAAAGCGAAAATGCTGGCTTGTATGGAACGTGGGGCCTAAACATATACTAATCGTGCTGAAATTTGAAGGATAGATCAAATAAAGGTCAAAAAAGGTCAAAACATTAAAAACATTAAAATTTGTAGCATTAAATCAGCTGATTTGCCTGAATTTGACTGAAAATTGGCTTAAATCGATTTTGTTATTCCTCTGATAGGGGACTATAATAAGGTCATAGGTCAAATAAAGTCAAAGTCAATGAGAGGAGAATGGATAATGTTTGATTTGGTTCCTTTTGGTAAACGTAGAGATGATGCTTTTGGTATGCTGGCTAAGTCTTTGAATGATGTTTTTAATGATGATTTTTTTGTACCGATCAAGAGCTCGACGATGTCCTTCAGAACGGATATTCGCGAGAGTGAGCAGGCTTACCTGATTGAAGCTGAACTTCCTGGCTTTAAAAAAGAAGAAATCGACATTGATTATGCCAGCCCTTACTTGACGATTAAAGCGGTGCGGAAGGAAGAGAATGCGGAGGAGAACAAGGATCATCAAATTGTACGTAGAGAACGTCGATATGGTGAATATGTTCGCAGATTCTATGTTCAGGATATTGCAGTGGAAGAGATTCGCGCGTCTTTGAAAGACGGATTACTGAAGCTGGAAGTTCCAAAACAGCAAAAACCACAAGGGAAACGCATTGAGATTCAAGACGGAGATTTTAGCGCATCGCAGTCTGAATAAGCATAATTTAGGCGGTAATAGTTTCCGCTCAGCATCTTAGAGATTGGCAGCGAGCTTTTAATATAGTGTTATGAATAAAAGGCGCATTGTAGTGGAGGATTCCGGCTATGGTGCGTCTTTTCTCGGAATCGTACGATGAGTTGTATTTAATAAAGCGTTGAAAGGAGGAATCCGAATGGCTAACAAAAGCTATTATGATGCTTTAGGCGTGAGCAAAACAGCAACTAAACAGGAAATTAAAAAGGCTTATCAAAAGCTGGCCAAGAAGTGGCATCCCGATGTCAACAAAGCTTCTGAGGCAGAGGCGAAATTCAAAGAAGCGGCTGAAGCCTATGAAGTGCTGGGCAATGAGGAGAAACGCAAGCTTTACGATGAGGAGCTGCTTTATGGGGCTCAGCGTGGTAGAGCTGGTGGAGGTGCGTCGAGCGGAGCCTCTTCGTGGGATTCAAACTATGGTGGAAGCTGGAACGGTGGGACTTATTCTGCAGGAGGTTCTGGCATTTCGGAGGAAGATTTGTTCGGAATGTTTTTTGGGAATCGGGGATCGGCGGATCGCGCTGGCTTTGATTTCTTTTCTAGTAGTAGTAGTGGGCGTGCGAACGGCAATCCATGGGGTGAGGCGCGCAGTACGACGCAGGCGCAGCTGGATATTACGTTGGAGCAGGCCTATAAGGGAGCAACTGTAAGAGTGCAGATCGGTGATAAAACTGTGGACGTTCAAGTTCCGCCGGGATCTAGTGAAGGCACGATTTTAAAAATCGCAGGAACCACTCAGAGTGGCATAGCTCAGGGTGGCGATATACTGCTGGCACTTCATATTCTTCCTCATGATATATACGAGCTTCAAGCTGGCGATTTATACGGTGTAGTTGAAGTTGCTCCATGGCAAGCGGTATTGGGTGGTGAGGTGAAGGTTCCATTACCGGGTGGCGGTGCTGTGAAATTGAAGATTCCTGCAGGAATTCAAAGTGGTAAAACGCTGCGCATCCCAGGCAAAGGTTTGAAGCGTGAGAATGGTGCGAACGGTGATATTTTATTTGGTATTGAGATTGTTGTCCCTGAGCCAACCAGCGAAGCGGAGAAGAATTTGTACCGTAAACTGGCTGAATCCAGCCATTTCGAGGCTAGAGCTAAACGTCAAAGCGCTAGTGCGCAGCGCCCGAAGGCAAAAGTGGGTAATTAATAGGTAGGTAGAGGTAACTTTGTATGTTCGTGATCGATTTTGGCTGGTGAATATGGTGAATAGAGTGCTAGTAGTAGAAAAGTAACTTAATTAGAAACTAACTATAGTAGAGAACTGTGAGAAGTGTCGGGAAAAGGAAGGGTAAAAGTGTTCTAAAGGTGCCGATTTCGGCTCGATGAGCGAAAAGAGGGGTAAAAATACCCCAGAATGCGCCGATTTCGGCTCGATGAGCGAAAAGAGGGGTAAAAGTACCCCAGAATGCGCCGATTTCGGCTCGATGAGCGAAAAGAGGGGTAAAAATGCCCCAGAATGAGTCGTATTGGGCTCGATGAGCGAAAAGAGGGGTAAAAATGCCCCAGAATGAGTCGTATTGGGCTCGATGAGTGAAAAGAGGGGTAAAAATACCCCAGAATGGGCCGAATTTGGCTGATCACTCGAAATGTACGGTATTAATCCCGCAGATAGCGCCAAATGCGGCTCATCCGTCCAAATGAACGGTATTAATCCCGCAGATAGCACCAAATGCGGCTCATCCGTCCAAATGTACGGTATTAATCCCGTAGATAGCGCCAAATGTGGCTCATCCGTCCAAATGTACGGTATTAATCCCGTAGATAGCGCCAAATGCGGCTCATCCGTCCAAATGTGCGGTATTAATCCCGTAGATAGCGCCAAATGTGGCTCATCCGTCCAAATGTACGGTATTAATCCCGTAGATAGCGCCAAATGCGGCTCATCCGTCCAAATGTGCGGTATTAATCCCGTAGATTACGCCAAATGTGGCTGATCACCCGAAATGTACGGTATTAATCCCGCAGATAACGCCAAATACGGCCCATCCGCCCAATTCAGCGGTATTAATCCCGCTAAATTAATCTATCCCGGCCAAAACGGCCGATCCTATATATCAGTCCTAAATAGAAAGGTGAGAGAGCTATGGATTTCAATAAACTTACTCAAAAGCTGCAGGAAGCAGTGGCTGCGGCGCAGTCGCTGGCTTCAGAAAGCGGACATCAGGAGATCGATAATCTCCATCTTTTAAAAGCGTTACTCCAGCAGCAAGAAGGCTTGCTGCCAAGATTGCTGCAAAAGATGAACGTCCCCATAGCTGAGCTGCTGCGCAGCACGGATGAACTGCTTGGGCGCAAGCCGAGCATAAGCGGATCAGGGGCAAGCACAGTACGGCGTTATGCCTCGCAATCGCTGATTCATCTGCTGGAACAGGCGGAGAAAGAAGCGGCGAAGATGCAAGACGAGTTTGTTTCGGTGGAGCATGCCGTGCTGGCCATGGTGTCGGATTCGAGCAGGGATAATCGTGAGCTGCGTGATCTTTTTGTCAGTCGTGGATTAACACGCGAGAAGCTGATGTCTATACTTGCTGAGATTCGTGGGCATCAGCGTGTAACGAGTCGGGAGCCGGAGGCTACTTATGAGGTGCTGGAGAAATACGGACGTGATCTTGTAGCAGAGGTTCGCGCGGGTAAGATCGATCCAGTCATCGGACGTGACGCTGAGATACGTCGTGTGATCCGAATTCTGTCCCGTAAAACGAAGAATAACCCTGTGCTGATCGGAGAGCCAGGTGTAGGTAAAACAGCGATTGTGGAAGGCTTGGCTCACCGGATTGTACGCAAAGACGTACCGGAGGGGCTGAAGGACAAGACGATTTTCTCGCTGGATATGAGTTCCCTTGTAGCAGGCGCGAAGTTCCGAGGTGAATTCGAGGAACGCCTGCAGGCGGTACTGAGGGAAGTTCGTGAAAGTAACGGCCGTATTATTCTTTTTATTGATGAGCTGCACACGATTGTAGGTGCAGGGAAAACTGAAGGCTCGATGGATGCGGGCAATATGCTGAAGCCGATGCTGGCTCGCGGCGAACTGCACTGTATCGGTGCCACAACGCTCGATGAATACCGCAAGTATATAGAGAAGGACCCTGCGCTGGAGCGCCGTTTCCAACAGGTACTGGTCAGCGAGCCGGATGTAGAGGATACGATCTCCATTCTACGCGGTCTGAAGGAACGGTTCGAAGTCCATCATGGAGTCAAAATCCATGACAGCGCCCTCGTCGCTGCAGGCGTTCTGTCTAACCGCTACATTACGGACCGTTTTTTGCCGGATAAAGCGATCGACTTAGTAGATGAAGCTTGTGCCATGATCCGTACAGAGATTGATTCCATGCCGGGTGAGATGGATGAAGTGACCCGCCGTCTGATGCAGATGGAGATTGAAGAAGCAGCGCTCAAAAAAGAAACCGATGACGCCAGCAAACGCCGTCTGGAGATCTTACAACGTGAACTCGCCGATCTCAAGGAGAAGCAGCTTGGGATGACGGCGCGTTGGGAGAAGGAAAAGTCAGCGATTCAAGGCATCCGCGACCTCAAAAAACGGCTGGAGCAAGCCCGCAAGGATCTGGTCGATGCACAGGAGGAATACGATCTTAATAAATCAGCCGAATTGAGCTATGGCATCATTCCTGATCTGGAGCGTCAATTGAAGGCAGCGGAAGAAGCGGCACAGCAGGATCAGGATACAAGATTATTGCGTGAAGCTGTAACCGAGGAGGAGATCGCAGATATTGTGTCACGTTGGACGGGTGTGCCGGTTAGCCGACTGGTTGAAGGCGAACGGGATAAGCTGCTGCGTCTGGAAGAAACGCTGCATGAACGAGTTGTGGGCCAAGATGAAGCTGTCAGCTTGGTGGCCGATGCCGTGCTTCGGGCAAGAGCCGGGATCAAAGATCCGAATCGGCCGATCGGTTCCTTCCTGTTCCTCGGTCCGACTGGGGTAGGGAAGACGGAGCTGGCCAAATCGCTCGCGGTCTCTCTCTTTGATCGCGAAGATGGCATGATCCGTATCGATATGTCGGAGTATATGGAGAAGCACAGTGTTTCTCGCCTAGTCGGTGCACCTCCGGGATACGTTGGATATGAGGAGGGCGGCCAACTTACAGAAGCTGTACGGCGTCAGCCTTACACAGTAGTGCTGCTCGATGAAGTGGAGAAGGCGCATCCCGATGTATTTAATATTCTACTGCAGCTGCTTGATGATGGACGTCTGACCGATTCGCAGGGCCGGATGGTCGACTTCAAGAACACGATCATTATCATGACCTCAAATATCGGTTCACCACATCTGATTCAAGGCACCGATGAGAAGGGTCAGCTTACGGAGGCTGCCAAGGATAGCGTAATGAAGGAACTAACTGGTCATTTTCGTCCAGAGTTCCTGAACCGGGTTGACGATATTGTGATGTTCAAGCCGTTGACCCTGGGTGAGATCGAAAAAATCGTGGACAAACTGGTGGACGGATTACGTTTGCGTCTTGCTGACCGGGAGATTGGTCTTGAGTTAACTGAGCCCGCGGTACGTTTTATCGCTAAGGAAGGTTTTGATCCAGTGTATGGGGCGAGACCGCTGAAACGCTTCATCCAGCGAAGTCTGGAGACCCGTGTGGCACGTGCGATCATTGCTGGTGAAGCCACAGAAGGTACGGTGATTCAAGTAGACGAATTCGGCGGCGGCCTGACGGTGAGCATTATGAAACCAGATCTCGATGAACCACAGCGTACTGAATAAGAAGAAGTTAGCAAAACGAATCGTACTATGTAAAAATAAAAGGCGTCCACAAAGCCATTAAGGTTTTGTGAACGTCCTTTTTATGATTACACTCATTCCACCCAAGGTATTAAATGAGGGTGTTCATCCAGAATGGACAGGTATTGCTCCTTCCAGCCGTATTGGCCATCGGGATCAAGGAGCATGTAACGCAGATATTTTTCTAAGCGGAATTCTGCCTTCGACCAGCCTAGATGCTTGAGTCGCAAGTTGCTTAGCTGGTGGGGAAGCTCGAAGACATTCTCCGGGAATCGCCCACAATGCTGTGGAGATTCATTCCATACATAGTTGAAGTCTTCTTTATAACGAAGCAAAAACGGACGGTAATTCAAATGAGAGCGCCAGTAAATATCTTCTCTGTAATGGGTGTCGTTCCATAAATCATAGAGACGGAAACAGAATAAATCGACCTCGTCAGCGTACAGCAGGGGTTCGATATTTGCCGCGAAGCTCGCTTCAAAGATTTCGTCTGCGTCCAGACTCAGAATCCACTCGGGCTTCGTCTTCAGAACCTCTTCCCATTGCTGCTTTCGCAGCTCAATTTCATTGCTGAATTTGGATATGGTATTGTGCACGAGATGAACGGGAATGCCTTCAAGCACCTCCAGGCAGATAGCTGCTGAATTATCGGTGCTGCCATCATCAATAATGACGGCCTCGTCGATGTATTTGCGATGCTCTTCCAGAACCTGTCGCAGAAAGCGTCCACTTTCATTTTTCACAACCATGGTGAGGGTTAGCTTGGGCCGCTTTCTGGCTGGGGGGACTGTCTCCTTGGAGCTTTCGTTGTCTGGGTTGTCTGTGGTGGGTGTCGGCATTACTGATGCAGGTACTTCGTCCGTAGATGAACTGTTCTCAGTATCAGTGGCTTCAGCTTTGGTCTCCGTAGTTTCTTTGATGAAATCCTCTACTTTACTCAAATCACTGTCTCTATACAAGTGTAGCGCCGGATAATGGGTATCGACGAACAAGGGAATACCAAGGGCTGCGGCACGAATGCAGAAATGACGGTCTTCTCCCCAGTATGAAATGTTGCGAATTTGATTATAGCTAACTCCAGCTTTTATCGCATGCTGACTAATCAATGTACAAGCCCCGAGTCCGCCCACCTCATAGATTCCGGGAATCCGCATCTTTGCTATGAATTCATGAAATCTGCGATTAATCTCCTCTGGTTGCAGTTTTTCACCGGGCAGTAGCTCCCACTGATTGTATTCGTCGTGCATCCATACCTGCGGCTGAAACATAGTCTCGGGCTGCCACTGCGTCCAGAATACCTCTGAAATAATATCCTTGTTCGTACCTATTAGATGTCTGAGGGTATCGGGATGGAGAATGAGATCAGAGTCAATAAGGAATAAATAATCATAGTTCAAGGTTTGGGCGCGGTTGATCATGAGATTCTTAAAATTGGCTACTTTCCAGACTAAGTTGGTATTCCAAAAGTGGGTAGTATCATTGCGAATATACGCATCGTGAAAGCCGGAGCTCTGAAGATAAATATGATCACCCATGCTTTGGAATTCCTGGAGCAGCCGACTTGACTCCTCATCATCATTATCATCAACTAGATGGTAATCCAGCTCAATATCGGCAATATTCAGACGAAGCAGGGAATTCAGAAATTCTTTTAAAACCATAGGCTTCTGGTGGATTGGACTGCCAATCAATACGCGAACCTTGTTTTCCGTCATTGCCGCCTCCTTGGGGAACGCCCCTCTTTCCTTGGATGATCCTTATGTTCTCAATATATTTACAGGAGAGCGGCAATAATCCTTATTTTTCAAAGTTCTGTAAAGTAAATGAGTATTAGATGTATTAATTCGTAACGATCTGCTGTACAATAACCGAATAATTAGATGACAATATGAACAGCAAAGGATGAGCGCTATGGATAAACCATCAATCGATTCCCTCAATATTACATTAATGTGAAATGCTATCCATTGTAATTCCTAGTATTCCGATATACAATATAAAAAAACACAAGCAACGCAGAACATAGAATACGGGGGAGAAACTTATGCGTAAAGGATTATCTGGAGTTATTACTTTGATTTTGTTAACATTTTTGATTAGTGCGTGCTCCGGAGGGAACACCGCCACTTCTACAAATACAAATCAGACACCTGCTACTAATGATGGAACGACAGCAAGCACTGAGATAAAAGATGGAGGCAACTTGATTATTGGAGTCGCTGCTGATCCTGTTATTCTAAATCCGAACTACGCGGGTGACCGTGTCAGTCTTACGATTGACCAAGCGCTATTTGCTCCACTGTTCCAAGTAAATGATGGTAAGAAGACCTTCTACTTGGCAGACAGCCTGACCCTTTCAGAAGATAACCTGACTTATACGTTGAAGCTGAAAAGCGGACTGACATGGCATGACGGAGAAAAGCTTACTGCTGACGATGTCGTGTTCACGATTGATAGTATCCTCGATGAGAAGCAAAACAGCATGTTGAGAGCGAACTTATTCATCGGTGATAAACCCGTTAAGGCCGTTAAGGTGGATGATCTGACCGTAGAGTTCAAGCTTCCGCAGGTCAGCCCAGCTTTTGAAGCTACACTAGTGCAAGTATTTCCAATTCCAAAGCATATTTTTGAGAATGAGACGGATCTAGAGAAAAGCACCAAGAATGCTAATCCTGTTGGATCTGGACCATTTAAATTTAAGGAATATAAAGCGGGCGAATATGTTACATTAGAAAGATTTGATAACTACTTCGGCGGCAAGCCACATCTTGATTCTGTAACGTACCGGATTGCTAAAGATACGAATGCTGCGAATCTCGCACTTCAGAGTGGTGAGATCAACATTAAATATCTAGATCCACAGGATGTTGGAACGATTGAAGCTTCGAACAATTTCGAAATTCTTCCTTATAGTGAAGGCCGATTGTCGTACCTGTTGTTCAACGCGAACAGCGATAGAGGTGCTCTTGCTAAAAAAGAAGTTCGTCAAGCCTTGTCTCTAGCACTAAGCCGTGATGAAATCATTCAGGCTGCTTATTCCTCTAGCGAGTATGCTGACCCGGCGAAGTCATTCTTGACTCCGGATGCATTGTTCTATACTAATGACGTACCTTCTTTCGATAATGATGTGGAAAAAGCGAAAGAGCTTCTGCAATCGGCAGGGGTTAGCGATCTGAAATTGAGATTGATTGTATCGAGCGGTAATAAAGCTCAGGAAGCCATTTCACTATACGTGCAGCAAAAGCTAAAGGCCATTGGCGCTGAAGTTGAACTGCAAAATATGGATGCCTCGGCATATGGTCAGAAGTTCAGCGATATGAATTCAACAGATTTTGAACTTGCGATTGCAGGTTATATTATGGGTTACGATCCTGATGCTTACAGAATTTTGTATACTTCTACTGCTGACTCTAACTACTCGCATTATAATAATGCTGAAGTCGATAAGTTGTTCAATGAAGGTGCAGGAGAAGCAGATGTGACTAAACGTGGTGAGATCTATAAGAAGATCCAAGAGATCATTGCTGACGATGCACCGATTTATCCAATTGCTAATACTAAGACTATTGTAGCTGTCTCCAAGAACTACGGCGGTCTAGAAGAAGCAGTCTTGAAGCCTGTCGTTATTTTTGAAGATTTATCGAAAATCTACCTTAAATAAAAACGGGAAAAAGTAAGCTGGGTTATCCAGCTTACTTTTTTACCGATACAGAACTGGGAGAATAAACGTATGAGACAACTTATCGTCCGAAGATTACTGCAAACCCTGCCGATGTTGTTTTTTGTTTCGGTTGTGTGCTTTGCGATGATTAAGCTGGCTCCGGGGGATCCGGTATTATCCTTCGTTACGCCGAATATGCACGCAGATGATATTGAGCGCATCCGGCATAACCTTGGGCTGGATAAGCCAGCCTACATTCAATATTTAATCTGGATTAAAGAAATATTACAGGGGAATTTCGGTTATTCCCTAGTGAATCATCAGCCAGTATTGGATCAAATTCTAGAACGCCTTCCTGCAACGGCAGGTTTGATGGGTTCTGCGATCGGTCTCGCTGTTTTGCTGGCGATTCCACTCGGTCTTATTGCTGGAGCAAACCGGAACCGCTGGGTAGATAAGCTGATTAATTTCTTATCCTATGTCGGAATATCCGTGCCTTTGTTTTGGCTTGCCATCTTACTAATGTACTTATTCGCGATTAAGCTGCATCTGCTTCCTATTATGGGGATGCGAACGATTGGTGTGGAATCGGCGTTTGATGTATTCAAGCATGGTATCCTGCCTTGCACCGTGCTTGCTTTTGGATTCTTGGCTGGTTATGTGCGATACATTCGCTCTAGTACCATTGGACAGCTAAAAGAAGAGTACGTGCAGATTCAATATGCTTTTGGATCTAACAAGACAACGATTCTGTTCCGTCATGTAATGAAGCATGTGTTGCTTCCTGTAATTACATTGCTCGGGATGTCTATGGGTGATCTGGTGGCAGGCGCAATTGTTACAGAAACAGTATTTTCATGGCCAGGTATTGGCTCTTTGGGGATGACTGCAGTTAAAGGGATGGATTACCCCGTGATTATGGGAATTACTCTATTCTCCTCTTTAATGCTGATCATCGGTAATCTGGTCGCGGATATTCTATATAGCTTCGTGGACCCACGAATTAAATTAACGAGGTGACCTCATGAATCGCAGTAAATGGAAAAGTGTTGGAGATGAGCTATTTACGAATAAATTGGGCGTCGCAGCCCTCATTACTTTAATCATCTTCTCACTGGGCTCTATATTTGCTTTTTTATCTGGACATGATCCGAATGCGATGGATGTTCTGGCACGTCTGAAATCGCCGGGAGCCGATCACTGGTTCGGGACGGATGACTATGGCCGGGATTATTTTGCCCGCGCATTGTATGGTGGCCGGGTATCACTGCTAGTTGGCTTTGCTTCAATGATCATTGCTACAGGTATAGGTGTGACGGTAGGCGTAATCAGTGGATTCTTTGGCGGATGGGTTGATAATCTTCTCATGCGGATGCTTGATGTAGTGCTGTCCATTCCTTCTTTCTTAGTTCTGCTGCTGCTTAGCGTATTTCTGAAGCCGAGTGTTGGGAATATCATCATTATTATTGCTCTATTAATGTGGATGAATATCGCCCGTGTCATTCGGGCAGAGACGATGACGATTAAGGAACGCGAATATGTACTCTATGCAAAAGCCTCCGGACAGAGCAATTTCGGAATTATTTGGCGTCATATTCTTCCGGGGCTAGTGCCTGTTGTCATTGTAGGTGCGACGAATAATATCGCTTCGGCGATAATGATGGAGTCGTCCCTAAGTTTCCTCGGGTTCGGGGTACAGCCTCCGAATGCGACTTGGGGCAGTATGCTTAACAATGCGCAGGGATATATCGCTCAAGCGCCATATCTGGCTTTATTCCCTGGATTATTGATACTATTAACGGTACTGAGCTTTAATGTTTTGGGTGATATTTTGCGGGTAGGCTTTGAACCGAAGCTGATCCGAAGATAGGAGTGTGAAGACATCATGACGGAACGGCTATTGTCTGTCGAGGATTTGAAGGTTTCGTTCCATACAAGGGACGGAGAGAATCAAGCAGTTCGCGGCGTTAGCTTTCATATAGATGCTGGTGAGACGGTAGGAATCGTCGGAGAATCTGGTAGTGGGAAGAGTGTAACTGCCAAGGCGATTATGTCGTTAATTACACCTCCGGGTAAAATTATCGGTGGAAATATTAATTTTCGTGGTGAGAATTTATCGAACCTTTCGGAAAAAGAGTGGAGAAAGCTACGCGGCAATCGTATAGCAATGGTGTTTCAGGACCCCATGACCTCTCTTAATCCTGTAAAAAAAATCGGCCAGCAGCTTACGGAAGTCATCCGTCGGCATCGGGGTTTAAATAAGCAAGAAGCGCTTAAAGAGGCAGCAAGCATCTTGCGTCAGGTTGGTATTAATAATCCTGAACAGCGGCTGCAGCAATATCCGCATGAATTCAGCGGCGGGATGCGCCAGCGGGTCATGATCGCCATGGCTCTTTCCTGTAAGCCAGAGCTATTGATTGCGGATGAGCCGACAACTGCGCTCGATGTAACAATACAAGCACAAATTCTCGATCTTTTTAAAGATTTGAAAAATAATACCAGTACAGCTGTAGCGCTCATTACCCATGACTTGGGTGTGGTCGCACAGGTATGTACACGGGTTATCGTAATGTATGGTGGACTTGTGATGGAGGAGGGCGCGGTAGAGGATATCTTTTATCGCCCACAGCATCCTTACACGAAAGGTCTGCTTCGCTCGATTCCAAAACGTGACGGCAAGTCGCGGGAACGCCTTGTCCCTATCGAAGGCACACCTCCGGATTTGCTAGATCCTCCTTCGGGCTGTCCATTTATGGAACGTTGCCCTAATGCTTTTGCCCGTTGCAGCGAACGTCCTCCAGTCATCGAATTATCACCTGGCCATCGTTCGATGTGCTGGTTGGCAGACGGTGTGCAGGAGACTCCAGCCGTAGCTGGTGTTGAAGGGAGCGGTTCTGTTGAGTGATAATAAGATTCTAGTGGACGTAAATAATCTGAAGAAACATTTCTCCAAAGGCAAGGATATATGGGGACGTAATACATCAGTGCTTAAGGCGGTAGATGGCGTAAGCTTTCAGATTCGTCAGGGGGAGACCTTTGGACTGGTCGGAGAGTCGGGGAGCGGCAAGTCCACGGTTGGACGCTGCTTGCTGCGATTGTATGACTATACAGATGGTGAAGTGTCTTTTGACGGGCAGCCGCTGAGCAAGCTTGGAGAGAAGCAGCTTAAGCCTTTTCGCAGACGGATTCAATCGATCTTTCAAGATCCATATTCCTCGTTGAATCCAAGCCTGAATGTACTTGATCTGATCAGTGAGCCTATGAAAATCCACGGGATCCACGAAGGCGACGAGCGTATAGAGGCTGTTGCGGCACTGCTGGATAAGGTGGGTTTAAAAAGAGAGCATCTTTATCGCTTTCCTCATGAATTCAGTGGGGGGCAACGCCAACGGATTTCGATCGCTCGAGCATTATCTGTGAAACCTGAATTCGTAGTGTGCGATGAACCAATCTCAGCGCTGGATGTATCTGTTCAGGCTCAGGTAGTGAATATGCTGGAGGATTTGCAGTCGGAATTTGGGTTGACCTACCTCTTTGTTGCGCACGATCTGTCGATGGTACGGCATATTTCGGACCGGATTGGCGTGATGTATGGCGGTCGTCTCGTAGAGGTAGCCGAAAGTGACGAACTATACGAGAACCCTATTCATCCTTATACGAAGGCGCTGCTATCTTCGATTTTGGAAACGGACCCTAAGCGGGCTAATCAGAGAATTATTTTAGATGGATATTCGGCAGAGTACGGCAGGGCTGAGACCTCTACATTGCAGGAAGTTAGTCCGGGTCATTATGTTGCTTATGATTTCACGGAATAAGTAGAATCTATATACAGGTATGGGGGGAATCAGGATGTCAGACAGTTTGAACCGGGTAAAGTTATCCCAGTGGGATGCTTTACTGGTAGAATCACTTCGCGCTTTGGGCTGGTCCAATGAGGATATTCTTCGTAAAGTGGCGGAGGGCGATTTGCCCGTTGATGAGAGTGAATACGAATTTGATTATAAGCAGTTGACCACTTTACAAGCGGAGCAGCCAGAATTGTTCGAGCAAGCGGTGAAGACAGGCTATCAGATCAAGTACAACACGATTCGTGGTATTCGTAGCTGGATATGGGTTGTTCTTGGTAAAGAGGCAGAGTTGGAGCTTGAAGAGGGTAGAGAAGCCATAGAAATAGTATTGACGACAGCCGAGAAGAACCGGCTGGAATCTGTGCTGTCATTCGGCTGGCAGATTCACGCTGGAGCCGGTGTGGAAGACGATGCCAGCGCTAACGCAAGCTACCGGATCGAGCCGATTCAACGATAGCCTCTCCGAGCAGAGAAGAAATAAAGAAAGAACGCCCTTACCTTTTCCTCATGGAAAGGATAAGGGCGTTCTTGGTTAGTTCACTTCAATCCGGCCACGCCGGAAGCTGATTTCTGCTTTGCCGGTGTGCAGCTGCCACATATGCCAGAATACAAACGGAACAATCATAATAAAGTTGATGATTCCCCAATAGTTCATGACGTCTGCATTGTACCACGATGAAGCATCCATTAGTGTCGGGAACAGGCTAACGAAGCAGGCACGTAGAAGTAGATGTGCCGCTAATGTATAGACCCGCGCAATGATGTAGAGTTCTGGGCGGCGTTTGATGATGGGATAGAGCTCGGCTGCGAGAAGAATGCATAGCGAGCTTGCAAAGAACTTCGGACTCTCGGCATAGACGAAGGCTGCATTCCAAGTTGTATAGAGGAAGTTCCAGCCGATTGTCGTATATGCAATGAGATCGCCGTGTGATTCTGTAGAAATCTTCCAATATTTTGGCGCAAAAGGGATGGTTATACATAATAGGAGGCCGGTAAGCGCATTGAACGTATTCCCCATCGTAAAGTCTTTAATGGTCGCTTCCATGATATTAAGGAATAGAACGCCATATACGAACCACAATACCCAATCCTTCTGTAACCCATTCCAGAACGGTCCTTTTCGTTTCTCGTAGTTAGCAATACGAATGAATCCAACAAATATCGTAGGAAGAATTACACTTAAAATCTTTGCCCACCGAAACCAGCCTTCGACACCGCCCATAAGCCATAAGGGAAAGGTTAGTAAAGAAGCAATCCAGAACCAGTGGGCAAACTTATAATGCTTGCGCATGATACTGACAACAATAAGAAGCAGAACTATGTAGCCGATCATACTAACGCCGTACTGCCATGCAGGAATATCCATGATAAACCTCCTTTTTTTGTGAAAGCGTAATCAATTGTTGCCGATACTGAGCTTCAACCCTACAAAGCTTGGTTAATTCATAAACATAACAACTGTTCGGTTTTATTGTATTAGGAATTAATTGGTTCTGTCTGTGCTAATTAACACACAAAAAACAAAGTAGATTCAGTACTCTTTTCATATAAAAATAATTCGCAACAAGCGATTTAGTTGGGCGGGGAGTTTATGTCTGAGGATAAAAAATTACATATTATTGAGGCGACGAATCGTGTTATCTATCGAATGGGTATTGCGGGTACGACTATGCGGAGAATTGCCGATGAAGCCGGGCTTAGCACGGGGGCGTTGTATCATCATTACAATAGTAAAGAAGAGATTCTTTATGATGCGATGGATCGCAGTCTATCCGTATCTACGAGAATTGCCGAGGAGGTACAGCAAGGGAAGTATAGCCGCGGGGAAGTTATTGAGCAAATCAGCGAGAATGTGAAAGATCGTTTTAACAAAATAGATGACAATCGAATGCAGTTCTATCTTGCCCAGGAAGCGATACTAGGGAATGAGGAAATCTCCAATCAATTGAAAGTTAAGTATAAGAAATGGATTGGTCATACCGACGAGCTGTTGCAACGCTTGTACGAAAAACAACCCGGGAAATACAATAAAGCCATTTCCTCATTGCTGATTGGAGCTATTGACGGGATCGTTATGCAGACGCTGCTGGGTGTGGCGAATACGGATGATATTGAAGATATTTCCGAGGTATACCACAAGCTTCTTGTAGAAGGCATTCCAAAGCTGTTAGAAGCATGGGATGAATAACACAGAGCGTGGCGGTACGGCTAATCCTTCTGCGTGTAATTCACAGAATGAAACTCCCCGCAGCTTGCTGCGGGGAGTTTCATTATACGTTTACTGCTGTATAAGCAACCTCATATTGTGCAGCTTCAATCCAGGTTCCTGTCTTAAAGTCTCTGCCCCGGACAAGCACTTTATCTCTATATACTTCCACATAGAAGCCTTGGCTGCCTGTCTTATGCTTATCTTCGTTTGTCCAAAGGTAGGCGACAGAAGCAGCATTAAACATCGTTGCCATCTCTCCATGGCCAGGGTGCATAGTGTTGTCTACCTCTAGCTCCCAATGGGTGTGACCAGTGAATAACAAGGTCTGGGGGTGTCTCGAAAGAATCTCTTTTAATTCCTTATCTTGAGTGACACCATACCAATCTTGTGATTCTAACGATCCAGCTACTGTATCTTTAAGCGGTTGATGCAGGAAAAGAAAGATAGGCTGATCCGGTGAAGCTTGCTCCCCAAGCTTATGCTCCAGCCAATCAAGCTGCTTAGAGGAAAGATGACAGAATTTAGGCAATCCTTTTTCTGTACCTAGAAAAATAAAATGATAGCCATTAATCCAGTGATCATGATAGGGTCCAGACATTCCAGTCTGTGACGTATACATCCCTAAGCGAGACTTCCAAATCCCGAGGCCTACATCATGATTACCTAAAGTGAAAGTAATGTCGGGCAAGTCAGCCTTATGTTGATTAATGATACGAAGCATTTCTTTATATTCAGCAGAAAAACCATGGTTTGTGACATCACCGATATGCATAATCCCACTGCTGCCTTTTCCATGTGCAGCTATATCACGGAGCGCCAGCTCAAAGTTAAGATTGTACTCATGATTTCGGTCAGCGGTGACATGCGTATCCGTGATGATCTGAAAGGTAATAACAGGCTTCTCTTCAGGTAATGTGTTCGCGCTCATGTTTAGGCATCCCCCTTCATCTTACGAATCTATGAAATACTGTGGCTGTTCACTAATGCGTCTTCCCGCTAATGTTCAGTCCTATGATCCCGGTTAGGATAACGGCTATCCATAGTAGGGAGGACAGGGTTAGCTTTTCTTCGAAGAACAGGGCTCCTATGAAAGAAATAAGGATGATTCCCGCCCCTGACCATATCGCATAAGCAACGCCTACCTTAATAGAGGTGAGGGCATAATTCAGGGAGGTGAAGCTGGCTCCATAGAACAGAAACATGAGCACGGAAGGCCAGAGCTGAGTGAACCCCTGAGATATTTTCATTGAGATGGTCCCTGAGAGTTCGAACACAATAGCTAGCATCAGAAACATCCATGCCCATATTCCTTCTATTCTCACAGGGAAGTAACCTCGATGCTAAGTTCAGCGTAAGATCGCACAATGAGATCTGCATCCGGGAGAATATGCGACGAAGCACTAATGTCTTCATTTTCAGTGATACCTATAGCTACCTGCACACCCGCTGCTTTAGCCATTCGCATATCCCCATTAGTATCACCGATAACTGCTGTGTGCGCGGGTTCAACGGCCAACCTTTCGCAGGCAAGCTGCACCATGTCGGGGAAAGGTTTACCCTGATCCACAAGGTCTGTTCCAATTACCTCGGAGAAATAGTGCCGTATGCCGAGCCATTGGAGATGTTTCTCTGCAGCATCTGTTTCATCTGCGGTCACCACGGCGAGAGGGATACCAGCACTCGCACACTCATCGAGAAAACGATGAATACCCGGCAACGAGTGAACGGGGCGTTTCTTTTCCAACATAACATCCGCTTCCAGACGGCACTGATGAACAAGCTCCATGGACTCCGCCCACGATAAACCTTGCAAATAACCCTGCCATGACAGGATGGCATAGAGATCACTCATAGTCCCCATAGCCAGGGGTCCGTTCCGATCATAATCGGTAATGCTTCCTTGGGCATTGTGTATAGTTCCCATTAATGCAGGGAGCTGTTCTTCTGGAATCTGTAGTCCTCTTTGCTTCATAACCTTTGTGAATCGCTCTAAAAAACACTCGCCCCAGCTGCCCCAGAGGGATACGAACTGGAGCAGCGTACCATCCTTGTCGAATAGAATAGCTGCTACAGCGTATCTGCCTTGTGGCGTGATGAGCTCAGACATGAACTCCACCGCCTTTATTTTAGTTTATCAAGCGCTGCTTGCGCCGTTTCCTGTGCTTCCTTAAGTGCCTGTGCTGCAGGAATATTCTCAATTTGCACCTTATCAGCGGCGATTTTCAGCGCATCGTTGATTTTGCCGCCAGTAGGATCTTGGAATGGTGCAGAGCCATGAGAAGCTTGCATCAACGGAACCTTAATCTGTGGATTGCTTTCACTGAATGACACAAACGCCGGGTCTTGCAATGCGGATTGGCGCACCGAAATATATCCAGTATTAATGGACCAAGAGGCAGTATTCTCGGCATTTGTGAAGTAGGTTAGCCATTTCATAGCCGCTTGTTTCTCACTGTCGCTAGCTTTAGATAGAATGCCGGCCATCAGTGCTTGGGCTACGGGTTTGCCCTCGCCAATCCCTGCCCAGCCTGGCTGCTCCATAGCAGAAACAATGCTAAAGTCGAGGTCACCTTGATCGCCACTGGAGCCGGTGTAGCCTGCGGATTGATTCTTCATTACATCATCAATTGTTTTGTACCAATATTCCCAGCCTTGCCCCCCTGAATGAATCCGCATGATCTTATCCTCGTGGATCCATTTGCGGAACAAATCCCAGGTTTCGATCCACTCTTTAGAGTCGATCATGACTTGTTTCCCATCCTCGCTAAGAATAGTGCCTCCTTTGCTGAGCACGGCATCAATCATGTTCCCTGAACCCCACATAGGCTCCCAACCGAAGAAGGTGGTTTTGCCGCCGTCTTTCACGGTCATTTTCGCAGCTGCGGCAGCTAGGTCTTCCCAAGTCTTCAATGTGCTCGCATCAATTCCGTTCTTCTCAAAAGCATCTTTGCGATAGTACATAACCTGTGTTGTTCCATACATCGGCAGGAAGTATTGCTTGCCATCAACCTGGCCCTGATTTAGAAAGGTTTGGACAAAATCCTCTTTATTAAAATCTGGCTGCAATGCCATAAGCTCATCTATCGGTGCGAAATATCCTTTGCGGGCCCAATCTACGTTTGAGGAGAGAGCAGCAGCAGGCACTTTTCCTGTAGCAATCGCCGCTTGCAGCTTCTGCTCGGTTTCAGTGTAGTCTGCCTGCGCGATACCTTTGACAATGACCTCTTGCTGAGAGGCATTAAATTTCTGAATCAGTGCCTCCATATTCTCACCAAGCTTACCGCCGAGACCATACCAGAACTCAATCGTTATCGGTGCATTTTGTGTAGGCGCAGCCTCTGCGGAGGGGGAGGAAGAAGCTCCATTTGCCGCTGTAACATTACCTGTACTCGCATTTCCTCCACAAGCTGTTAACATTGTAAATCCGGCAACCAAAGATAGGGCGGACAGTCTCTTCAATACGTTCATCATCATTCTCCTCTTATTAAATAGAATAGTTAGCTTATCCTTTGCTGGAACCAGCGGTCATGTTTACGCTTTGCATGATGGTTTTCTGAGCTAGTAGAAATACTAGCAGCAACGGGGCGATGGTGAATGCGCTAGCGGCCATGATCAGCGGCCATTTCAATCCGTAAGCACCTCCTTGAGTGAAGAAACTACGCAGACCGGCCGAGACCAGCTGTAGATTAGGATCTTTGGTGATGAGCATTGGCCAGAAATAGTTATTGTACTGATCAATGAAGGTGATCAGGGCTAGCACAGCAAAGGAAGACCGTGTAATGGGGACAAGAATGGTCCAGAGAATCCGCATATGCGAGGAACCATCCACTTCTCCAGCCTCTACCAGCTCATGGGGAACCTGAAGGAAGGCTTGCCGAATTAGAAAGATAGAGAAGACACTTACACAGTTAGATAGAATCAACCCGGCATATGAATCCAGTAGATGAAGCTGGGACAATACCAGATATCCGGGAAGATAAACGGCGGTGGCAGGGACCATATAGCCGAAAAGAATGACACCTGCGAACAGCCCTCTGAAGCGGAATTTCATATGCGTAAGCGCATAGGCCATCATCCCGGAATTTATCACCTGCAAAATAACAATCGACACGGCGACAAATACGCTATTGCCCATATATCTAAAGAAAGGGGCTTCGTGCCAGGCGGCTGAAAAGTTACCCCACAGCGGCTCTTTCGGCCAGATCGTCGGCGGAGACTGCCAGATTTCATCATTGGTTTTTAAGGCGCTGGTGACCATCCAATAGAAGGGGAAGGCCATGATCAGTGCAATAGCTGCAAAAAATAGATGGCGGGCCAGTTTGCCCACTCGTACGGTCGTTGCATTCATCAGTCGTTCTCCTTTACAGCAGTAGTTATTGATAATGGGTTGTCCGTTTACTAACCTCTAGTGAGATTACGGAGAGCAGCATACATATAAATACCAGAATCATTGCGACACTAGAGGCTTCTCCAATCTGAAAGGCTTCAAAGGCAGACTGATAATACATATAGAGCAAGGTACGTGTTGATCCCGAAGGTCCACCTTGTGTCAGTACGTTAATCTGGTCGTATGCCTGTAAGGCACCAATGATCTGTACGATGAACAGAAACAGTGTCGTTGGCGAGATTAGCGGTAAAGTAATACGGTTGAATTTTTGCACAGCATTTGCTCCATCCAGTTCAGCGGCTTCCAACAGATCGGTAGGGACATTGCGTAGTGCCACCAAGTAAAAAATCATCGCCCAGCCTACCGATTTCCATATCGTCACGAGCAGAACGCCGAGCAGTGCCCATTTAGGATCTTGAAGCCAACCGATTTTTTCTAGACCTAAGAGGTCAAGTACAGTATTAGCAAGGCCAATTTCAGGTTCATAGATCCAGGACCAGACAATGGATACCGCCACGGTCGGCGTGACCCAAGGGGAGAAAAGCAATACCTGATAGAGGGTGGAGCCTTTCAGCTTCCCATTCATCAGGAGTGCAAGTCCAAGTCCGATCAGAATAACGGGCAGTACACTTCCCGCACAGAATAACAAGGTTACTCTTAGCGCTTTATAGAAGGCGGGATTGCTGAACAGATCCAGATAGTTGGTTAGTCCGACAAAGGTTTTCTCGGGGCTCATGAAGTCCCATTCAGTAAAGCTGAGATAAAATACATAAAGTAATGGCGCGAGCCAAAATACCACGAATGGAATCATTGCCGGCAAGGTGAAGAGCACCGGTTTCAACTCACCTATAAATCTTGTGCGTTTCATTATTCTGTCGATACCCCATTCCATCTTCTGTTTTTAGCGGTATAATTCTGAGGAAAGCTCCTCCGTTCAAAAAAAATTGTACACTCATCGAGCAGCTGCGTGGTCAAGCGGGCGTAAAGATCGATGCGAGATTATGTAAAAATTTAAGAGATTAGAGAAAGTAGTTGCTATTTTGTGTAAAATAGAAAGTAGATTCTAAGTGGAATGAAGGTGCAGCTATGAAACAGGTAGCCTTTGGTGAAGAGAATAGAGACTTATCTCCACGCGAGCAGCTGCTGCGTCCGATGATTGATGCAATTGCTCAGACGATGGACTTATATGGCGCCAATTACTCATTCGGGCAGCTGTATGGAATTATGTTCTTTGAAGACCGGCCGATGACGCTTGAAGAGATGAAGAATGTGATGAATATGAGTAAGAGTAATATGAGCTATGGAGTTCGTTCTTTGATGGCTTCCAAGATGGTGACCAAGCTGGAGGAGAAGCGGGAGCGAAAGGATCTGTATGCAGTGGAAACAGATTTCTTTCAGACCTTTAAGAACTTTTTTGGAATGAAGCTGCAGCGGGAGATTGATGTCATGAGGCAAGCCTTGGATGTTGTTATTCCTGAGCTGGAGGGATTGGTTCATGCCGTGGATACGCCTGAGGAGGAGAGGCACTTCTGTCTGAAGGATCTGGAGAAGCTGGAGCATGCCGTTCAATATTATGATTGGCTGCAGCAGTTTGTGGACGAGCTAGGGGAAGATAATTACTTTGTAGACAAGAGAAGGTCCTAGACCGTCTACAATTACACATAGATGTACATAATTATATATAGATCTCCATGTGAGGGAGGTGTTCCTTAAGTCAGTTCAGGCTTAGGGTTCGCCTCCTATTTTTATGATAAGAAACAAAATAAAAAAGAAAATGTAACCAAAAGTAGGTGGAACTGTCACCAAATATGTAGTTACATAGTGAATAAAAGATCTTTTTAAGGAGATTCAGAGATTGCATACGAAAAAATATATGATACTTTTAGTCATTGTTCTGCTAATAAGTCTTGCTGCTATTTTCAACAATCAACACGAGTCTTCTGCAGTTACTATAGATGTGAACGGTCAAATCATTAAGACAGTAGCTACATATCCGGGCTCGCCTGATGAGCTAATGATTCCCAAGGCTGCAGCAGAACAGGCCCTTAATATGCATATCGGCTGGCAGAAGCAGGGGGCACTTCCGAAAGGTATTTACTATAGAGATCATGTAGCTGTGCTGATGTACCATCATCTTTCAGAGAAGCCAATGCCGCAGTTTCCTTGGATCTTATCTGCCGATCGGTTTGATGATCAAATGAACCTGCTGAAGCAAGAAGGGTTTCACGTGATTACGATGGAACAATACCGTGAATTTATGCTGAATGGCGGCACGGTTCCAGATAATGCGGTGCTGCTGACTTTTGATGATGGATATGAGAGCTTTTATGAGTTGGCTTTTCCTATTCTCAAAAAATATGGCTATACGGCAGTGAATTTTGTTATCGTATCTACGATTGATCACCCAGATCCGAATAGTGTGCCGAAGCTCAATTGGGAGCAGATGCGGGAAATGAAGCGGGACGGGATGGGATTCTATAGTCACACGTACGATTTACACCATTATGGTATCGTAGATGCTGAGGGTGGGGAGCGGCCAGCCGCCAGTGCTTTGTTATATATCGATGATGAGAACAGAAACGAAATGAATACGGAGTACTACAGCAGAGTTACTCGTGATTTAGCCAAGGCGGAGCAAAGACTGAAGGAAGAGCTGGGGAATACCGATTCAGCGATTGCCTTTCCTTATGGATCATACAATGACCGATTGCTATCGGCATGTGATTCACTCGGAATTTCGCTAACATTTAAAATCCAGGATGGGATCAATGCGAGAACGGACCGGAATGCCTCCCGGATCAACGGGGGAAGTCAGAGTCTAACTGCAGTCCAAACTCTTGAGCAGGTTAAACATATAGATTCGCCTATGGAATTAACCCTGAATAACCAAAGAGTAGCTCTGATTGGTAGTGCGCCCGAAATGAGGAAAGGGACCCTGATGGTTCCGTTTATACAATTATGCAAGGATCTACATATTGATCTTAACTACGATCAGAAGAGTCGAATCGTTAAGTTAATGAACACAACGGGAGGCTCATAAACGGCTAAGGAAATGTATGGAATGGATATCAGCTTTCCCTATGTTCATTAGGAGTTTACAAAAAGTGAGAAATTTCGCCAATTTGGGCGAATCACTAGTTGCTATAAGTGAATTCCTTACTGTAGACTATAATTAGAGTACTAATTGGTAGGCGAATGGAGAGAACAGATGGAAGTATTTAAGCGTTATTACGCGAATTTAACGGTCCGGCGTTTTTTTATTTTGGGGCTGGTTGCCCTGCTGCTATTCAGTATTAGAGATATGCTCAATTTAGTACTGTTAACATTTCTGATTGCTTATGTAATGAACAGCTTTCAGGTGCTGCTCACGAAGCGAATCAATAAATATGTTGCGGTCAACAGTAAAGTCATTATTGTTATTTTGTATTTAGCTCTGATTGCTCTGATCGTAGTGACCTTAGTGAATTATTTACCGAAGGTCTTCACACAGATAAAGCAGTTAACTAATTTTCTGACCAGTTTAACCCCTGCAAACATTCCGCAGAACGAAATCGTGCAGTATTTATTTGCCCAGCTTAAGGATTTGAACTACCAGTCTTATGTGAAAGATGGTCTTGAATACGTCCTGAAAATAAGTAATTGGGGCACAAGCTTCGTATTATCCACCATTCTGAGCTTTGTCTTTATCCTTGAGAAGAACAGAATTGTCAGTTTCACTGCCCGTCTTAAAGAGAGCAAGATTTCTTGGTTCTATGTTGAGCTTGAGTATTTCGGTAGAAAATTCATCTCATCGTTTGGTAAAGTGATCGAAGCGCAAATTCTGATCGCGCTGTTTAATACATGCTTTACGGTGATCGGACTCTGGATCTTAGGTTTTCCGTATTTATTCGCCTTATCGATTATGATCTTCCTGCTTAGTTTGATTCCAGTTGTAGGTTTTGTGATCTCCTTAATACCACTTTGTATTATTGGTTACAACATTGGTGGCATAGCAATGACGATATATGTATTGGTTATGATCGCCATACTACATTTTGTCGAGGGTTACTTCTTAAATCCAAAACTGATGTCATCCAAAATGAACCTGCCTATGTTCTACACCTTTATCGTACTTCTCTTCTCTGAGCACTATATGGGTGTATGGGGTCTAATTCTCGGCATTCCAATTTTTGTATTCTTCCTGGATATACTGGAGATCAATAGAGATAACAAGATAGAGACTTAGGAATTCAGTTAAATAGCGTTGAATATACGAAGAGGGTGATCCGATAGCCATTCAATGGCTTTCGGATCACCCTCTTTATTTTGGCGCGGAGAAATGTTATACGGCCACTATATGTATCTTTCTTAGCCGAAAGAAGTGAGAACACTCTCCGTAACGATGTCCCTCAGCTCCGCTTTGTGTGCTGCATACTGCTCGGCTGTAATGCTTCCAGAGGCTAGTCGTGAATCTAGCTGTTCCGTTAGCTGGGTTACCTGTAGATCGATCACATCTTCAATATCTGTGTTTTGTTCTATTGCAATATCTTGAAGTGATTTGCCGTCATATAAGGCATCGTACAGATCATCATCTGTGGGTTGGTTAAGGGCTTTCAATAATAATTCGTCTTTATCCGCAACACTTGTGGTGGACCATTGAGTTGACGAGCTTGCGTTAGCAGTAAGGCTACTCCAAGCATTTCCGAAAGACATTACTATAACTACGGTTCCTACTATAATCACTCTTTTTATATCCATTAGAGTCCTCTTTTCTTATTTTACGAATAACGTTTTATGGTTTCTGTTGAAAGTGTCTGTGATGGTTGTGGTTTAACTTATTTCTATTATAACCCGGAAAGCTGAGCTGAAGCTTAAACAATATTTAAGATAACCTAAAGATTTAACATTGAAATGATATAGCGATAATATACCCCTAGTATAATTTCCAGATGATCTAAATTGCATATTTATGCAGAAGGGTCACAATCAAACTTACGGGGAGTGTTCGGAGTTTTGAGAATAACAGCAAAAGCTAAACGTTTTCTATCCAGCGTAATTGCAAGTAGTTTGATGTTGGGGATCATGGTTCCAGCAGGATATGCGGAAGAACAGCGGCCGGATACAGAGCAGACATCTTCCGAATTAGGAGCACATTTTGATGAACAGGTTGAGCTCAACACGCTTTTAAGTCAACCGACTGTAATGACAGATGTATACGCGACACCAACCAATCCAGGCTCTTTACTTATTACAGAGGTTGTTCCAGATACTAAAAATGTAAAAGGCGCGGATGGTAGTTCTGTAGATGGTTACGAATTTGTTGAGGTTTACAATAATACGGACGAGCCGGTTAACTTTAAGGATTATTATTTCTTTTATAATGACAAAGATACTTGGACACCAAATGGCGATGCGGTCATACCGGCGCATGGAAATATCGTCTTCTGGATTATGAACGGCAATAATCTGAGTGTTCCTGCCGAAGATTTCATCAAAAACTTTAATCCTTCAGCATCTCTGCAGGAAGGTGTAAACCTGTTCCGTATTAACGGTGGCGGTGGTATGGCAAACACTTCTCCGCGCAACTTACAAATTAAAAGTAAAGCAGGAGATGCTCTTATTGTCTCTGCTTCTTATGGAAAAGAACAGGTGAAGGAAAACAACGGGATTTTCTATAAGTATTCGCAATCCGACAGCTCTATGATGAGTCTCATGGCGATTTCGGGAACGGTTGCGGCTACACCAGGAACCGTAGATCCAGAGCAACTGCCTGAGCTAGTACCTGGAGACAAGCAACCGGTAATTGAACACCACTCGCAGAGCAGTGTGGATCCAGCGGATCTTCCCGTCACCGCGAAGATTACGAACCTAGAGATTGGACCAGACGGAACGCTACCGGTAGTGAAGTTGCAATACGGCTCTCCTTCTCAGGTGAAAGATACGGTAATCACCATGACCTCAAAAGGTGAGGGGGAATACACGGCCGTGATTCCTGCGGCTGCACTGGAAGAACCAGAACTGCACTACAGCATTCGTGTAAACAATGTAACAGAGAGCTATTCTGTTCATGTGAACCTGCCTGCATTTGATTCGAATAATGTGCCACCGCTGTTAATTACAGAGCTGCTGCCCAATTCGACGAATGTAAAAGGAACGAGCAGCGATGCTTTTGAATTCATTGAGGTATATAACAATACTGATGCACCGATTGATTTTAAAAACTACAAGATCTATTATCGCTATCCTGATAAAGGCAATGCTTCCGATGTGAAGTGGCCCTCTACGAAAGAGAGTTTTGTAATTCCTGCACAGCAGTCCGTAGTGTTTTGGGTTATTAATAGTGCTAACAGTACATACAACGCTAGTGATTTTAACGCAGAATTCAACACTAATCTGATGGATGGCACGAATCTCTTTCAAATCAAAAGCGATGGGATGGCGAACTCTGGCCGCCGGGCCGTCGTAATCAAAAGTAATACCGAGAAAGAAATTTCCTCTGCGTATTATGATGCTGATCTTACCTATGATGGTGGGGCTAAAGGTGACGACACCAAAGAAAATAAAGCCCTTCTATACAAGTATCCTGTGAATGGGCAAAGTAAAATGCTCAAGATTAGTACAGGATCAGCGGTTCCGTCACCAGGGCAGGTAGATGTTGCACTGCTTCCTAACACACCGATCCATGTGGATCCGGATACCGAAAATCCGACGGTAAATGATCTGACTGCTGTAACGGAGATTGATCAGTCGATGAGTCTGGATTTGAAGGCTTTCGCGGATGACAATAAAGCCGTTACGTCTGTAGAAGTAAGGGTAGCTTCGGATAAGCAGCCTGATTTTGTCAGCCATAATCTATCCCAAGACTTTAACGATAGCTTATATCATTATAAATTGTCGTCTGCTGATTTGATCGGCAGAAATGAAATACAGTATTATTTCGTCGTTTCCGATGGCACAAATGAGACTGAATCTCCGGTAATGAAAGTGAAAATTACAGGTGGCCCAGATCAATCAGCGCTTCGTTTGAATGTTAAGGATGGGCAATTCATTAATGGCTCTATGACGGTAAAAGGAACCTCTGCTACCGCAAAGGCTGATGAAGTGGGCCTGAGCATCGACAATAAGGTGCTTGGCGATAACGAGGTATATGCCGCGCTTGAGAATGATGCTTACTTTGTATTTGATGCGAAGAATGTAGATTATTATTTCAAAAACGGTATCACCATGGGACCAGAAGAATTAGGGGATGCGAGTATTCTATACACCTTTATGGACCCGATTACTACGTATACGACATTGACCTTCCCGATCTCCTCTGCCGCTTTGCAAGTGGGCAAGGATAATGTGATCTACATTCGGGCGGGCTCTAAATCATCGCCTTTTGACCCTCGTCCCGAGGAGAATAAAGATGATTTTGAAGTAAAGAATGTGCGCCTATTACTTGCAGACGGTACTGAAGTTTGGGACCCTGCTTATGCAGAACGTGATAAAGAAATTAAGATGGGGGACAGCGCAGGTAAGCATGAATCCATCGGCTTCCGGTTCGATCTGAAATCTGATTTGTTCCGTTCGAAGGCTTATAACTGGAATACTACAGAAGTAACGGACGGAGAACATAAAGTAACAGTGACCGAAGGTGGATCCAAGGTATCGTCAAACGTAGTTGTAGACAACACGCCACCATCCATTAAAGCATCGATTGAAGATGGAAAAACTTATCGTGGTAATTTCGTAATTACTGCTGAGATCAAGGATACTTACGCAGGTGTAGATAAAGTTAGCGTGAAGCTGGACGGCAATGTTATTGAACTGCCTTATGCTACTACATCCGGAAAGTTGTCCGGTGGAGACCATACGCTTTCTATCACCGCATTGGATAAGATAGGTAATCAGGTGGAAAAGGTAATTACATTCCATGTACCGAATGAAAATCCATTTGCACCACTCCTGATCTCACCTCAGAACTGGGAGATTGGTGTGGGTACGAATCCGACCTTGAAGGTTAAGGTTGAAGATCCTAACCAGGATAAGATGGATGTTACCTTCTATAGAGGCTTCAAGTACGATGGTAACCATCCAGAGCAAGGATTTACTGGATTTAAGAACGCATCCGATACAGAACCGCCGAAGCAATCCGTTCCTGCGGGCGAAGAAGCCCTTAACAGTGACGAATACAGCAAAATAAGTTCAGTTGACGGAAAGTACTTAATTAACGATGCTGTTGAGCAATTCCCATATCAGCGCTATGAAATTAAGCTGGATGAATCGGTGAAGGCTTCAGATCGTGTGGATATTGAATGGAAGGGTAATTCACTTCCAGGTCGTAAAGTAAGTCTCTACGCGTGGAGTCCTGCTGAAGAAAAGTGGATACAGCTGGATCATTTAATTGCTGGTACTGAGGATTTTGAACTGAAATCTACGGTGACTGTTGGAGAATTCGCTAGCGGAGATAGCATTGCTGTCATGGTTCAGGATGAGATTGCGTCCGCGACTAAGACTGCACCTACAGTTACGCAGGATACCTATGATTTTTCTTTTGTATGGATGTCTGATACGCAATATTATTCTCAAAGCTACCCTTACATTTATCAGAAAAATGTAAAGTGGATTGCCGACAATAAGGATAATTTGAACTTGAAATATGTAATTCATACCGGAGATGTAGTGGACAAATCCTATCAGGAATATGAATGGCAAGAAGCCGATCGGGATATGAAGGTACTTGAGGATGCAGGTATTCCATATGGTGTTCTTGCGGGTAATCATGATGTAGGCCATCAAACCGGAGATTACACGAAATTCTGGCAATACTTTGGGGAATGGAGATTTAAGGACATGCCAACCTTTGGCGGATCCTATGACAACAACCGGGGCCATTATGATTTAGTATCTGCGAACGGAAATGACTTCATTATCGTATATATGGGCTGGGGACTGGCTGAAGAGGAAATTGAATGGATGAATGAGGTCGTTGCTCGTTATCCAGAACGTAAAGCGATTCTTTGTCTTCATGAATACCTGCTCGTATCTAATAACCGCGCACCGATTGCCGATACGATCTTTGAAAAGGTTGTAAAACCTAACAAGAACGTAATCGCAGCTTTATCCGGTCATTATCATGATGCGGAGCTTAAGGTAGATGAGTTGGATGATAATGGAGATGGCATTGCGGACCGCAGTGTATATCAAATGCTGGCAGATTATCAAGGTGCCGAAGAGGGTGGACTTGGTTATATTCGTCTGCTTCAGTTCGATGTAGCTAACAACAAGCTTCGTGTGAAGACTTATTCGCCTTACTTGGATGATTATAATTATTATGATGAAAATGAGTTCCCTGGCAAAGATGAGTTCGTACTAGATCTCGATCTGCAGCCTGTAACCAAACGTGTAGCTACCGATTACATTGGAGTTAAGGTTTACAGTGATCAGACAATTGCGACCCAGCAGCAAGTAGAGAGCGGTACGGAGACTCAGGTCACTTGGAGTAAGCTAAATCCAGAAAGCTACTACCAGTGGTATACAAAAGTCGAGGATGATAACTCTGGTAGTGTGCTTTCAGACATTTGGGGCTTCTACACTGGGAAAGAGAATGTAACACCGACACCAACACCAGAGGTATCGCCATCGCCAGAAGTAACGCCGACACCAGCACCAGAGGTGACATCGGCACCTCCAGTAGTTTTGCCAGTGCCAACAGTGACTCCAACGCCTACAGCCACACCTGGAGCGGGAAAAGGAAACATTGAACTGGCATTAGGAAGTAATGGAACGTATACAGCTGATCCGTCAGCCTTGAAGAAGCTGATAGAGGAAGCTGCTACAGGGGGAAGCCTAAAGATTAGCGTAGGCGGGGCAACCTCGGCTCAAGATCAGATTAGAATTGCACTTGATGCAACGAGCATCCAACAGGCTGCCGACAAGAAGCTGAATCTGAATATTGTATCTTCCAGCGTTACATTAAGCGTACCAACAAGCTCTTTACCAGCGATCCCGGCCGGCAGTGAAATGCTGCTGCTGAGCGTTGATACAACTACGACAGCTGTACAAAGCAATGTCGCTGGAATAAGTCCATCCAAGGCAACCGTGACGCTGAACCTCAGTACCACAGCAGGCGGCAAAGAAACGGCTATTCATCAGTTTAAAGGTGCTGTTACGATTACCCTGACGCTGACGAAGGAACAGCTTGCTAAGCTTGATACAGATTTTGCGGGTGTCTATTATGTAAATGGCAGTACCTTGGAATATTTGGGTGGAGTGTTTAAAGGCAATACCGTTACTTTTACAACAGATCATTTCTCTTCCTTCGCGGTACTGGAATACCATAAGCAATTTAGTGATACCGCTGGTCACTGGGCAGAGCTGTACATTTCCAAGCTGACGGCTAAGCATGTGATTAAGGGTATCGACGATACGCACTATGGTCCACAAGCGAATGTAACCCGTGCAGATTTTGTTACACTAGCCATTCGTTCACTCGGATTGAATGAGACAAGTGAAACTACGGGGAATGGTGCTTTTGCAGATGTATCAAAAGATGCTTATTACGCATCATCAATAGACAAAGCTGTCCAGCTTGGACTCATCCAAGGCAGTGATGGCAAGTTCCGTCCTAAAGATGCAATTACACGTGAAGAAGCGGCTGTTGTCCTGCAGAAATTGATACAATACAAAGCTGGAGTGCAGTCTTCCATTGCTGCTACTGCAAGCTTTAAGGATATAAACAGCGTATCAGAGTGGGCGAAGCAAGCGGTAAGTGAATTGCAAGCTAAGGGAATCCTTGACGGTAAGGGCGACAATCATTTCGATCCTCGTGGCAAAGTAACCCGTGCTGAAATTGCAAAACTGTTATATGGAATAATCAATTTATAAGAATAGTATGGCAAAGGCAGGCAGAGGTAACTCTGGCCTGCCTTTGTCATTTTTTGCACTCTATATTCCTTTTCTTCTAGCAAAGCAGGAAATTCTTACTATTCATATGATTTTTCATATATAATATTTTTGAATAAATTTTTAATAGACATAATCTAGCTTCCTGCTGGCAGTCATAATGATATCTTTCGTTGTTACACTAGTTATTCACGATGATCCGGCAGTTATTCTCCTTGTTACGGCACTTCTTCCAATTGGCGCAGGAATGGGTATTCATCCACGATTGCTTGTATTCCTTATTCTGTTATCCACTGCCCCCTTCTTCTTTGCTTATCAATTACCAACGTATTTGAACGCTTATTATAGCGCTGGCTCGGACTCATTGCATAATACATAGATTGGAGAAACGAACCTTGAGAGTAAAGTTAGCACATATTTTGCTTCTACTTACGGTAATTTTTGCGGTTGTACTGTATAGAGGGAGTCTTGACTCCATTGATCATCTGTTACAAGACCGCGTGATGCAGCACGAGAGGTCTGTGGATACAACGATTGCTATCATCGGGATAGACGACCAGAGCTTGGAGGACTTTGGCAGCTGGCCGTGGAGCAGAAATGTTCATGCACAGCTGTTAGATACGCTCTCCGAGGGACATCCAGCAGTGATCGGTTTTGACCTTACGTTCCCTGTAGGCTCGGAGGACCCGGAGGCGGATACAGAATTCGCTGCGGCTGTGGCCCGTGCGGGGAATGTAGTTTTGCCGGTATATGGCACATTTGCGCCAAATACCGAGCAGGGAAAGATCGAAGCGCTGGAGCTATCCCAGCCGTTTGAGGCTTTGCGGAAGGCCGCGGCTGCAACCGCCCATATCAATACTATTACCGATACTGATCGAGTGGTGCGTAAGGCTCTTTATTCTTTTGACTATGAAGGGGAGTCTATTCACAGCTTGTCATGGACGGTCTACCAGAAATATCGAGAGGCGATGGGGGGCACTGCTGATCCGCAGAAACTCCCACTGGATGACTTTGGGCGCTTTTATATCCCTTATTCAGGTGGCAATGGCGACTTTGAGGAGATTCCTTATTCGGCGGTTCTTAGCGGAGAGGTTCCACCATCTTATTTTGAGAATAGAATTGTGCTTATAGGGCCCTATGCTACAGGGTTTAAGGATGACTTCCTAACACCAATTAGCGGAAAAAATACGTTATATGGTGTGGAAATTCATGCAAATATCATTCAATCTCTACTGGACGATAATTATAAGCGGGTACTGGATTGGAAGTGGAACGAGGTAGTGTTGCTTTTTGTTGCGCTCCTAGCCTATCTACTATTCCGTAAAGTGAAGATGCTATATTCCTACGCGGTCATTGTGGTCATCATTGCACTTCTTATCTTTGCAGGTCGTTTTTTCTATGACCAAGGGATAGTAATTTCACTGGGTTATGTGATTCCCTTTCTAATCGTTAGTTGTATTATCGTAATAGCTTTTCAATATTTAGAAGAACTGATGGAGAAACGTAGAGTTACGGATATTTTTGGTCGATATGTTGCTCCGCAGGTTGTCGATCAAATTCTCAAGAACGGTCAAGAAGGGCTGAAGCTGGGAGGAAGCCGCAGAGAGCTAACCCTGTTATTCGTTGATATTCGCGGGTTCACTCCGTTATCGGAGGCTGCTGAACCAGAGGAGATTGTTGAGATTCTGAATGAGTATCTGGATCTGACTGCGGGTTGTATTTTTAAGTATGATGGCACGCTGGACAAGTTTATCGGGGATGCCACGATGGCGATCTTTAATGCTCCATTGCTGCTGGAGGATCATCCAATGCAAGCGGTGAAGGCGGCGTGGGCGATGAAGGAAGGCTCGGCTGCGGTGGAACAAAAGCTGTTCGAACGGTTTGGTCTTGTAGTGAAATTCGGTATCGGGGTGCATACTGGTCCAGCTGTATTCGGGAATATCGGCTCCAAGACCCGGATGGATTATACAGCGATTGGCGACACCGTCAACACGGCAGCCCGTCTGGAAAGCAATGCGAAGCCTGGACAAATCCTCATCAGTGAGGCTACCTACGCTTTTGTAAAAGATAGAGTATCAGCCGTTTCATTAGGAGAGATCAAGGTAAAGGGCAAGGAACAAGGAATCAGTGTCTATGAACTGGAGGGATTGAGATGAGGTCGTTAAAGCTTACACTGTCGTTTATGCTATTGTTCAGTATTCTTTGGCCAGCAGTTGTCACAGAGGCGAAGGATAGCGTAAAAATTGGGAAAATAACTGCGGTCTCAGGCAAGTCTGAAGTGAAAAAGAGCGGTGGAACGAAGAAATTCAACGCTTTTAAAGGAATGGCGATTACCCAAGGTGATACGATTATAACAGGCAATGATGGGCAAATTAGCCTCGATCTTGATGCTAACAAAGAAGTTACGATCGGAGCTAGTACTACGCTTACCATTAGCCAATTAGTAGAAAGCGCAAAGGCATTGGGTGGGAAAACAAGCCTGAAGCTGCAAAACGGGCAAGTCCTGATCAAGGTGAAAAAGAAACTGGATGGCGATTCTCGCTTTGAGATTGAGACACCAACAGCTATTATGGGTGTTATGGGTACAGAGTTTTTTGTTAGCGTTAATAGCCAAGGTAACGTAGTCCTTAATAATGGGATAGGGAATAACGGCGATTATCTGGGAGTTCTGGAAGGAACAGTTCATGTAGTTTCGACTATTGATCCCACGCTAATTGAGCGTATGATAACAGCCTCCCAGCAGTTAATTATGGAGAATCAACAATGGATAGAGTCGCAGTTGTCCCTAAATGCATTACCACAATTTGCGCTAGAGCAGCATTTGAAATATCTGAACGAAGAAGAGGTATTAGAATTCGAATCGGCTAAGAAAAAAATCGAGCAACTACTCGAGCAAATAAAAGCCGCTATGCCCGTTCACTCAAGTCCGCCTATTCCAACAATTCCACCTCAGATTCACTATGATCTATCTAGTTCAGCTCCCTTAGATATGACGAGACCAACATCGCCGACGAGACCTACACCAACGCCGACACCGGAACCGACGTCAACACCGACGCCGGAGCCAACAGCAACGCCGACGCTGGAACCAACACCAACACCAACACCAAAGCCAACACCAACACCAACACCAACACCAACACCAACACCAACACCAACACCAACACCAACACCAACACCAACACCAACACCAACACCAACACCAACACCAACACCAACACCAACACCATCGCCGGTACCAACACCGGAGCCAACACCTAATCCGCTAGGTGCGCCTGAGCTAGACCAGCAGGAATTTAGAGAACATATCTATGACTATCTCGTCCGTGATAATGAGATTGTTTTGCCGTTTACAGCACCGTTAGTCTTTAATATCGCAGATGACTCTAATCCTAATGCTGCGAGGGATGGGGTGAGTGTTACTTTGAATCAAAGTGAGGACAAGCTCGATTTAGGTGAGGTATATATTCGAGAGAATAAGCTTCACATTCAGCTGCGTGAATCACTTCCTTATAGCTCTTTCGTTCAAATCAAGATAAACGGCGGTTTGTTAAAGAATGCTCTTTCCGGGGGTGAAGTACAGGAAGAGGATCAACTGATAGCAGATGGCGGTTTTACCTACAAGGGAATGATCACTCCGAGTTATTTTAACCATACTGGCCCTATAGGTGAAGGTGAAGCACCAGAATTTATCATCCATTCGCTGGGTTATGATGTAGGGGAGATTAGATATCGTTATGAATATGATCTAGGAGATCCATCTCCACTAGAAGATACAGATTATGTACTGGAGCGGAACGGTGAGAATACTTTTGTGCTTAAACTTACTCCGGAGTTCTTGAATGGATTATTTCCCGAACCTTATATCGTTACTATTCCTCTCGTGAGGATTGAAGATACAGAAAACGGCCCTGTAGAGGTAGTAGTAGACAACCTCCAGATTAGATTATCTTTGTTATTTTAAAGGCGCAATAACCTTCGAGAGGAGAACAAACATAATGAAAAAGGAACTCATCTCCATCGTTTGTGGATTTATGCTCATAAGCGCAGTACAATCTAGCATCGTTACCGCAGAGGCAGTACAACCCGTAAGCGGCAACGTTCAAGGGAGTATAAATCAGAATATCTCTTCTAACGCTGTACTCTCTCTTAAACAGCCATGGGGATTGACTGCTGTATCTGGCAGCAATGACCTCATTATCGTACAGTCCGGAAGCAGTACTATCAGCAAGTGGAGTAATGGTAAGCTGCAGACAGTGGCTGGACAAGGTGCAGAAGGACATATCGATGGGAAGAGTGCAAAGGCCTTGTTTAATCATCCGACGTATACCGCTGCTGACAGTAAAGGCATTATCTATATCAGTGATACCGACAATCATGTCATCCGTAAAATTAAGAATGGAGAAGTATATACCTTCGCAGGAACGGGAGCGGCTGGCTATAAAGATGGACAACCCAATACCGCGCAGTTTAACGCGCCGGGTGGATTGGCAATAGACAGTAATGACAATGTATATGTAGCCGATACGCTGAATCATGTGATTCGCAAAGTTACACCGGAAGGTATTGTGACAACTTTTGCAGGTCAGCAGGGTAATATTGGTGCTTATTTAGATGGTTCGGTAGCTTCGGCCAAATTTAATGAGCCCGTGGGTCTTGTGTTCGATGAAACCGGTAATCTCTATGTGGCTGACAGTGGGAATCAGATGATTCGATTGATTAAAGGCAATATGGTTGAGACCTTTGCGGGCAAAGCAACGACAGTTGATCCAGTGACTGGATATATGGCTGGAGGGTTCCACAATGGAGATCGTCTGTCTGCGCTGTTCAATCGTCCTCGTGGACTGGCCTATGCCGATGGAGTCTTGCTGATTGCTGATAGTCTGAACCATAGGGTTCGGGCCATTCAGAAAGATGGAAGAGTCATCACAGTTGCAGGGCAGGGCACCTTGGGAGATCAAGTTGGAGCATTGGATAAAGTGATGTTTAATCAGCCTTCCGGTGTTGCGTTTGCTTCCGGGAAATTGTATGTGACGGATACGCTGAATAACAAGCTGAAGGTATTGAGTCTCGATTTGCAAGCCCTTAAGCCACTGCGTAGCGAGGGTGATCTGCTCGATGCAGTCTCGTTACTACCAGCGGGTAAGGACATGCAAGTATGGTTGGACGGAGTACAGGTGAAATTGAATACTAACAATCTATCACTTGAGCAATCCGGCAAAATTTATTTACCGGTTAGAGCGCTATTTAGCGCATGGGGAGCGGACATTCGTTGGGATTCGGCAAGCAAAGAGACGATGATTAGCAAAGGGGAGTGGACACTTTCCCTAAAGCCAGATGCAAGCCTTAATGTGCAAAACATAAAGGGCACTTTATATGTGGCAGCTGAATATTTGCCGACGGTTTCAGCTTTTATGCAGGTTTATGATGAGGACAGTCATGCAATTGTGCTAGAAAGTGGCCAATAATGGTTCGTTATTATAAAAGTTAAGGCTGTCGAGAAAAATCTCGACAGCCTTTTTTTATGACGACAATCCTTCAACGACTTTATCAATATTCCATTTAATCATCTTAATGTATGTGTCGCCTTCTTCGCCTTTCTTAGCTAAAGAATCGGTGAAAATCTTAGAATGTATCGGTACACCCGTTTCATTGGAGATGGTTTCCATTGTTTTCGGATTAACGCTCGTTTCCAAAAATAAAGCCGGCACTTGATTTTCATCAATGATTTTAATTATATTTTTCATTTGTTCTGGCGTTCCTTGACTATCGGTATTGATTTCCCAAATAAATGCGGATTCAAATCCGTAGGCTTTTGAAAAATATTTAAATGCCCCTTCGCTTGTAACTAAAATGCGTTTCTCCTGCGGGACTTTTTCTACCGATTCTTTTGCATATTGATCCAATTCATTAAGTTTCTTAACATATTCTGATTGGTTATTCAGATAAAATTCTTTGTTGTCCGGATCTTTTTCGATTACATGTTTAGTGATGATATCTACATATTTAATAGCATTCTGAACATCAAGCCAGGCATGAGGATCTTCTTGAGTTTCTTTGCCTTTTTCTGTTAGGTACATTGGAGTTACTTCATCTGAGACGGCAAAAGCGACATCCTTTTTATTAGTGACATCAAGAAGGTCTTGGAACCACCCCTTACCTGTTTCCAGGTTCAATCCGTTATAAAAAACTAAATCTGCACTAGATACTTTACTTGTATCCTTAGGTAATGGATCGTACATATGCGGGTCTGTTCCGATGGGAACCATGCTATAGACCTCAGCTTTTTCCCCTACAATGTTTTCGGTCATATCCGCGATAATGGAGTAGGTTGCAACAATCTTCAACTTGTCATGGTCTGCTTCTCCCTCACTAACGTTTGAACATGCGGTAAATAGTAAGATGAACATTGTCAAAGAGAGCATCTTTATTGTTTTTTTCATCCTTCTTTAACCCCTTTTCTTAGAAAATTATTTTTGGGCGAGATAATAAATGATATAGCGAACAAACTTACCCCTACTAGAACAATGGTGGCACTTGTAGGTAAATTGAATCTGAAGCTAATGATCACACCTATAATTCCAGATACAGCGCCGATGGTGGAAGCCAGGATAATCATATGGATCAGCTTATTTGTCCAAAGATATGATGTAGCTGCTGGAATAACTAGCATTGCAATAACAAGCACAATTCCAACTTGAGATAATGAGGACACAGTAACCACGGATAACAGCATCATCAATAAATAATGATAGAATCCCGTTTTTAAACCAAATGCCTTAGAGACGACAGGATCAAACGAACTAATTAACAGCTCTTTATACAACAATGAAATGATGGCTATAACAACAAGCATGATAATAAATGATTGCATTAACTCGGACTGCGGGACGGCTAAGATGTTACCGAATAAAATATGAGTTAGATCAAGCCCGCTCTTGGCGAAAGTGATTAAGACAATTCCTAGAGCGAAAAATGAGCTGAGAATAATTCCGATCGAGGTATCACTTTTGATATTGCTGCGACTTGTTATGAATTGAATGAGGATGGCCGCTAAAAGTCCAAACAATGAAGCTCCTACAAGAATGTTGATCCCTAAAATATAAGATAACGCCACACCTGGTAATACAGCATGAGACAAAGCATCTCCCATTAATGACATTTTTCTAAGTACAATAAAACTTCCTAAAACCCCTGAAACAATGCCGAGAATGATAGCAGACAATCCGGCGTTAAGCGCATAGATCGGAATGTTTAATAATGATGAGAAATAATCAATCATTTTCGGCGTCCCCCATTCCTTTGATTACAAGATTACCTAAGGAAGCACCGTAAGCATTGAGGATATTGTCGGCTGTAAAGGTGTCTTTCACATCGCCAAAAGCAATAAGCTTTTTATTGAGAATGATTACTTTGTCAAAGTATTCTTCGACTTCATGTAAATCATGATGAACGATCAATATGGTTTTCCCTTCTTCGCGAAGCTGTTTAAGCAGTTTTACAATAATTTTTTCACTGACTAGATCTATGCCGACAAAAGGTTCGTCTAAAAAAAATACATCCGCTTTTTGGGCAAGCGCTCTGGCAATAAAAACTCTTTGTAGTTGCCCTCCAGACAAATTACTAATTTGTTTATTTGCAAGATCACTTATATCTACCATGGCCATACATTCCTCGACGCGTTGCCGCTCTTTTTTCCCGGGGCGCTGGAAGATTCTTAAGTTTGGATAGGTTCCAGTTAGCACTGTATCGTTCACTGTGATTGGAAAAGTAAGGTCAATATCATTTTTTTGCGGTACATATGCGATCTTCCGTTTATACTCAGAAATGTCTTTTCCCTCTACCCTCACCGTTCCGCTTCTTTTCTTGATTACTTCTAACAATGACTTAATGAATGTCGATTTTCCTGCACCATTTGGCCCGATAATTCCGATGGTATACCCAAAGGGAATATCGATATTTACATTTTCTAGCGCTGAATTACCGAAATAATCCACGTTTAGGTTTCTAATTTCAATCATTAAAAAGCTCCTCGTCTTGAAATTTATTGATTTGTTTCCTATTGGAAACATTTATTTTAATTATCTAATTTGTTTCCCTAGGTAAACATTTATTCTTAGGTACAATATATTTAACAATGGGCAAAATGTCAATGAAAAAGCTTAAAATTTATTTGATTTTGAATTAGTACAAGCATGCAATCTGCACCGGTATCGGGGTAATTTTTTTAGAATTAAAAATACATACTTGACAGGTAGGAATAAAGGGTTATATGATATCAGCAATACTTAAACACTAATTAAATGAACAGTGAAATAATTTATCTGAGCCGATTGGACCGCCAAAGGCTCCCGCACTTTTCCCTTGCCTGGGAGTTGTGCTGGGAGTCTTTTTTTGTTGGCTATGGAGAGAGATGAGGTAAGAATGAGCGATACGTATTGGAGACAGCTGGAGGAGACGGACTGGGTATTCCGCAAGATGGTCCGCAGATTTGTAAAGGAACGGGATAAGGTTGCAGTAGCAGGCATCTCTTTACCCGGCATGCTGATTCTACATAAAATCATTCGCGAGGGTGAACAGCGGCTTGGGGATTTAGCAGATGAACTGGACTTTACGTCAGGTGCGATCACAGCTTTGAGCGATAAGCTTGAGGCAGGCGGATTTACTGTACGCAGACGTAAGGAAGGGGACCGCAGGACGGTGATGCTGGACATCACAGACAAAGGCCGGAAGATGGCAGAGCTTAACAGCAACATTGGGGAACGATGTATTTCGCTTCTGTTTGAGGGGTTCACGGAAGAGGAATTGGTGCAGCAAAGTCACTTTTATCAGCGGATCATTAGTAATCTCGAAGGATTCTCAGACATCTTGCTGAAGCTGGTGAAGGAGAATGCTGAGGCTGAAGCTTCTCCAAACCTTGAACAGAAGCCACGAGCAGTCACAAAGAAAAGTAATTATCTTAGCTATTAAAATAAATTAAATGTAGGAGAGATGAACGATGGGACATTCAACCATATTTCCAACTGGAGCAACCGTATTTAATCCGAGCAAAGCGTGGAGTGGCTATACCGTATTTCAAGCGGGTGAAGAAGGTGTTGTACTGATTGATATGAACGGTAAAGAAGTGCATCTGTGGAAGGGACTGCTCGGGTTTCCGGCTAAAATCTTCCCTGGTGGTTATGTGCTAGGCAGTACAGGAAGGAGAGATCCCAAATTTGGCATTCAGGATAATGTAGATCTGGTGCAGGTCGATTGGGACGGTAACATCGTATGGAAATATAACAGCTATGAACATATAGAAGATCCGGGTTATGAACCGCTCTGGTATGCCCGCCAGCATCATGACTATCAGCGTGAAGGCAATCCGGTGGGTTATTTTGCACCAGGGCTAGAGCCTAAGGTAGACGGTGGCAAAACCCTAATCCTCGCTCACAAAAATATCTACAACCACCAAATCTCCGACAAGCAGCTGCTGGATGACACGATTATCGAAGTGGATTGGGAAGGGAATATCGTTTGGGAGTGGGCCCCGAATGAACATTTTGCAGAGCTAGGGTTTGATGAAGCGGCGAAAAACGTCTTATTCCGTGATCCTAACTCACGCTCCTTCGGGAATCTGGGGGGCGGTGTCGGTGACTGGTTGCATATCAATTCAGCTTCGTATGTAGGACCTAATAAGTTTTACGATGCAGGCGATGAGCGTTTCCATCCAGATAACGTGATCTGGGATGCACGGGAAGCGAATATTATCGCAATTACAGATAAGCGTACCGGGGCCATCGTGTGGAGAATTGGTCCAGACTACTCACTGCCAGAATTGAAGCATATCGATTGGATCATTGGCCAGCATCATGCGCACATCATTCCGAAGGGCTTGCCGGGAGAAGGAAACCTGCTTGTATTTGATAACGGAGGTTGGGGCGGTTATGGTCTTCCCAATCCATCTTCACCCTTTGGGCAAAAAAATGCACTTCGCGACTACTCTCGAATTCTAGAGATTAATCCAGTGACACTCGAAATTGAATGGCAGTATACCGCGGCAGAAGCAGGATTCTCTGTTCCGACGGATTCTTATAAATTCTATAGTCCTTATATTAGCTCAGCCCAGCGGTTACCGAATGGCAACACCTTAATTACAGAAGGATCTAACGGTAGACTTTTCGAGGTTACGCCAGAGCATGAACTGGTCTGGGAATACATCTCGCCGTATAACGATTCCAGAAATACAAACATGGTTTACCGTTCCTATCGTGTGCCTTATGCGTGGGTACCGCAGCTGGAGAAGCCGGAAGAACAAGCGATTGAGCCGATAGATGTCACGCAGTTCAGAGTACCAGGAGCTGCACCTAAGGGATCGGATTCGGTAGTGAACGTGGCAACAACCCTGCCGTTTGTTGAGGGGGCTGCTTGTGTGGCGACGACTGATGAAGGTAGTAGCCGCAAAGCCAACTAATACATTTGAGGGGGATGTCGTTGTGAAAAAGTCATGGATCAGCTCAAGCTTTCTGCTCTTATCCTTATCCGTTGTTATCCTATTATCAGGTTGCAGCTCCAAAGGTGATGCGTCGTCCTCTAAAGATGGAGCATTGAACGGCAAAAAAGAGACATTGAAGATTAAAATCGCTGACATCAATACGAATCCAACCTTTCGTGTGGCATTAGATAAAGGTATCTTCGCCAAACACGGGATAGACACCGAACTAGTCAACTTTGGTTCCCCGGCAGAAGGTGTAAATGCACTCTTCATTAAACAGGTAGATGTTGCTTTCGGGGCCGATTTTCCCTTGTTGAACGCAGTGTCGAAAGGAGATTACGCTATCATCGCCTCTGCGGGTCTGGCGACAGATGAAGCTTCTACAGAATGGAAGCTGTTCGTACAGGATGATATCAAGACAGCTGAGGAATTGAAAAGCAAGAAGCTGAGCTTTATTCGTGGAACCTTCATTCCGTACCTTTGGGATGAATATTTAAAAGAGCATAACATCGCGCTCAGTGATGTGGAATTGATAGGGCAGGGAGCCTTTGACGAATCTTATATCGCTTTGAAGCAGGGGGCTGTGGATGGTGCATGGTTCTATGGTTCAGTTCTTAATGATAAGCTGGGTGCCCTTTCAGGCGTACATGAGCTGACGGATATGTCCAAAACAACCGTACGGTTAGGGATGGGCATTGTAGCAGGGAATGATTTTGTAACAAAAAATCCAGAGGGGATCTCGAACTTTCTCGCAGCAGTGGATGAAGCAGGGGGCTATGCCCAGGCCCATCCAGATGAGGTTGCTGATTTGATGTACGAGGAAGTGAAGCAGCCTAAGGAATCGACGATCAAAGATCTTCCGAACAATCCATGGGCGCTCGGATTCACACAGGCGGCGTATGACAGTCTGACGAAGCAGAAGAAATATATGGTCGACACTGGAATCATTGAGAAGGATTTCGATCTGGATAGCAAGCTGAATCTTGAACCGCTTACCAAAGCTTTGCCGGAAGAAGTCACGTATAAGAAATAGGAGGGTTCAGCATGTCATTACCTGCTAAGCAGCACACCATTCATATTGAGCGGCTACGCAAGAGCTACAGTGAGCCAGCCGCTGGAGATGTTCATTATATTATTAAAGATGTGGATCTCGTAATCAAAGGCGGAGAGTTCTTCGTTCTACTCGGTCCAAGTGGCTGCGGAAAGTCGACGCTGCTGAATATGATCGCCGGATTTGTTTCCAAATCTGGCGGTAACCTTCGGGTGGATAACGAAGAGGTGAATAAGCCTGGCAGAGATCGGGCAGTTGTATTTCAGCAAGCAGATTCCTCTTTATTCCCTTGGCTAACGGTTCGAGAGAATGTGGAGTTTGGACTGCGAATGAAGAAAATCGCAAAGGCTGAACGGCGCACGATATCGGATAGGTTCATCGGACTTGTAGGACTGAACGGGCATGAGGAGAAGTTCCCGAAGGAGCTATCGGGAGGCATGAAGCAGCGTGTTCAGCTGGCACGGGTGCTTGCCAATGATCCAGCGATCCTGCTGATGGATGAACCCTTTGGTGCACTTGATGCGATGACCCGGAGGACGATGCAGAACGAACTGGTCAACATCTGGCAACAGACGCATAAGACGGTGATTTTTGTAACCCATGATATTCAGGAAGCCTTGCTGTTGGGGGAACGGATCGGCATTATGTCTGTAGGCCCTTCCTCTAACATCACGGACATTTATGACAATACGCTGCCTTATCCACGGGACGTAGCCTCAGCGGAATTTTACTCGCTATACAACCAGATTCAGAGCCATTTCGAAGAATAGGATAGGGTGGGACAGATGATGAAATGGGTGGAAAAGAAATGGGTTTCTGTATCCATACTATGGATTGCCGCACTCTGCGTCTGGCAGCTTGGGGCAGTGATCTACGGTCCTGATGTGATCCCTGGACCGTGGAGTACGCTTAAGGGTGGACGGGAACTTCTGGAAGACGGAACTTTGATGCAATATATCGGGATTAGCTTTTACCGGGTGCTAATTGGCTGGGTACTCGGCAGTTTAATGGCGATTCCCGTAGGTCTGATTATTGGAAAGGTGAATGTAATTCGTATCTTTGCAGAGCCTTTTCTGAACTTTATTCGTTTTATCCCGCCGATTGCATTCATTACATTGTTTTTAGTGTGGTTTGGCATTGGGGAGCAGTCGAAGATTGCATTGATTATGTACGCTACCTTTTTTATTGTGGTGCTGAATACCTTGACCGGTGTGATGTCCGTAGAGGAGGATAAAATCCGCTCAGCCCGTAGTATGGGCGCCAGTGAGTGGCAAATTCTGATTCATGTGATCGTCCCGGCGACGATACCGTATATTTTTACAGGCATCCGGTTAGCGATGGGAACCTCGTATATGGCGATTATCGGTGCGGAAATGATTGCTTCGAACGAAGGTGTAGGTTATCTGATTTGGAATTCCAGATTGTTTTTCCGGACAGATTGGATCTTTGTAGGGTTATTCTGTCTTGGCTTTATGGGCTTTTTCACGGATCGGTTATTTGGCTGGTTCGGCAAGAAAGTGCTCTATAGATACGGCGTGGTAAGTGTGGCGGCGCGTAGAAGGTAGTATAGCTTTAAGCATAAACACGAGAACCGCCTGAGTGGATCAGGTGGTTTTTTGAAATATAAGAAAGTATTGGTTTAGCACCTATACTTTATGTTTTATATTTCTCGCATAAATGCATTCGGCGACCTTATAAGGACGCCGAATGCATTTATACTTGGTATGTCTTACTTTTTATTTACAAATATTCCTATCCTCCTTAATGCCGCGAAAATAGTACACGCCTATACTGCAATTGGGTGCCTAACAGTTGGAGCATAGAGAAGCCCGCAAATAAGAAATAGGAGTGAAGGGGAAATCATGAAAAAAGGGATCAAAAATCAATTATCGATGGGTCTAATGTTATCCTTGCTCGTCCTGTTGCTTGCTGCTTGTGGAAATTCGGCTAAGGCTGACGAATCAACGAATGGAAATGCTGGCACCAAAGAATTAAGTCTGACCGAGATCGAGAGTAAAGCTAATGAAGAGGGCAGTGTTATCAGCGTGGGAATGCCGGATTCCTGGGCGAACTGGAAAGATACATGGAGTGATATGAGTAGTAAGTATGGTCTTACACATTCAGATACGGATATGTCGAGCGCGGAGGAAATTGCCAAGTTTGATGCGGAAAAAGATAAACCAACGGCTGACATCGGAGATGTAGGGATCGCTTTTGGATCGGTTGCCGTGGAAAAAGGAGTAACACAACCTTATAAAACGACCTACTGGGATGAGATCCCTGATTGGGCTAAGGATAAGGACGGAAATTGGATTGTCGGCTATCAAGGGACAATTTCGTTTCTGACAAACACCAAGCTCGTGGCTAATCCACCGAAGAGCTGGGAAGATCTGAAGAACGGAAATTACAAAATCATCGTAGGTGATGTAACCAAAGCTGCTCAAGCGCAGATGGCTGTATTGGCCGCAGCGATTGCTTTTGGTGGCGATGAGTCGAACATTGAACCGGGGATTGCTTTTTTCGAGGATTTAGCTAAAAAAGGACGTCTCTCCAATGCAGAAGCTTCTCTTGCCAACATTGAAAAAGGGGAAGTAGAAGTTACCCTGCTGTGGGATTTCAACGCTTTGAACTATAGAGATCAGATCAACAAAGATGGCTTCGCAGTAGCCATTCCGAAGGAAGGCAGTGTGGTGAGCGGTTATGCAACGATCATCAACAAATATGCGCCGCATCCTAACGCTGCGAAGCTGACACGTCAATACATCCTTAGTGATGAAGGACAGATTAATCTTGCCAAAGGGTACGCTCGTCCGATCCGTGACAGTGTAACACTGCCGGATGATGTTGCGGCTAAGCTGCTGCCAAAAGAGGAGTATGTTAACGCTAAGCCTGTTGGCGATTACAAGGTATGGGAAGAAACAGCGAAGACCATTCCACAGTTATGGCAGGAACGTGTGCTTGTGCATTTGAACTAGAATTGTTCTTCCCCCAAAAAAAGAAACAGGGCGCCTTCGTTACGATGCCGTAAGGTGCCCTTGTTCTATTCCCGCGACAAGGAGTGAGGAAGTTGAAACAGAAAAGCCGCGGTGTGATCCTGGCACTCATTCCGTTTGCACTGATGGTGTTGGCATTTCAGCTGGTGCCTGTATTGTCCATGCTGACGGGAAGTTTCCAAAAGGCAGATGGAACTGGACTTACGCTAGGCAATTACCTGCATGCACTGCAAAGTGCCTATTACATGCAGGCAATCAAGAACAGCTTGCTGATCTCTTTAACCTCAAGTCTGATAGGGATCATTGTCGGACTTTTTTGTGCATATTGTATTACTCGGTTCACTCCGAGGGTAAGAGACAGACTCTTAATGCTGTCGAATATGACCTCTAACTTCGCAGGAGTTCCGCTGGCTTTTGCGTATATTATTTTGCTTGGTAACAATGGAGTGTTTACGCTCTTATTCAAACAGTGGGGCTGGAGTGTTTTTACCGATTTTGATTTATATAGCTGGTCTGGTCTGATTCTGGTGTATGTATATTTTCAGGTTCCATTAGCCTTACTGCTCTTGTATCCATCCTTTTACGGAATTCGTGAGCAGTGGAGAGAGGCGGCGTCCTTGCTGGGAGCAGGACCGTGGCAGTTCTGGAAGACGATTGGGCTGCCAATTCTAACTCCGGCGATCTTCGGCACACTGGGAATACTGTTTGCCAATGCGATGGGTGCTTATGCAACGGCATATGCTTTGGTTGGCGGGAATTATAATCTGCTGGCTGTACGTATCGGTTCACTGGTTGCTGGAGATGTGGTTACTCAGCCAGAAATGGGGAGTACGCTTGCTGTTCTGCTGGGTCTGACTACGATTTTGGCCGTCTATTTGAATCATCTGATGGTTCGGCGAACGGAGAGATTTGGAGCTAAAGCTCTCAGTAAACCGGATGTGAAAACCAAATATTCTCGGCGCTTGTGGACGGCAGCTAGTGAGGAGGTGGGGCAATGAATATACGTAAAGCAGGCTTCGCTCCGCGCACTTTCATGCTAATGCTCATGGTGTATTTATTACTTCCACTGTTAGCAACCGGTATTTATGCCTTCGCGCAGGACTGGCAGAATACCTTGTTGCCTCAAGCTTGGACACTGAATTGGTTCGGAGAAATGTTTAAGGATATTCGTTTTTTGGAGGCGCTTTGGACCTCGCTGTATTTATGCCTGATTAGCGTGGTGCTGAGTCTGGCCGTGATGCTGCCAGCTGTTTTTGTCATCACCATTTATTTTCCGCGCTGGGAGAGCTTTATGAAAGTGATTGTTGTTCTGCCTTATGCGGTGCCTGGTGTAGTGGCTGCGGTGGGACTTATTCGTACCTATTCCTCTGGCCTCTTTGATATCGCTGGAACAGCTTATTTATTGGTGGGGGCGTATTTTGTGGTCATTCTTCCCTATATGTATCAGGGCATTCGCAATAGTCTGTTGACCGTTAACGCCGTAGAACTGCTGCATGCCGCAGAATTGCTTGGAGCCCGCCGCAGAACGGCTTTTATGAATGTGATTTTGCCAAATATCTGGCCTGGCGTTATCGTCTCTACCTTATTATCATTTTCCGTTCTGTTCGGTGAATTTGTTCTTACAAACATGCTAGTTGGCGGGCATATTCAGACGATTCAGGTGTATCTATATCAAAGAATGGGCGAAAGCGGACATTTAGCCAGTGCGATTGCCATCTCGTATTTTCTGTTTATTCTAGTCCTTTCGATGGTACTAATGAAGCTTGGCAAAAAGATGGGAGGAGGCGTTAAGGGATGAACGATTATCTGAAGCTGCAGGGAATACTCAAAATGTTTGGTGAGACCTGTGTGCTAGACAATATAGATTTGGAGATACGTGAAGGGGAGCTTGTGACGCTGCTAGGACCTTCCGGTTGCGGGAAAAGTACGTTACTTCGCTGCATAGCTGGCCTTTCGGAGCTGGATGGCGGCAGAATCCTTCTAGAGAATAAAGATCTGGCAAATCTGCCGCCCCGTAAACGCGAGGTGGGGATGGTGTTCCAGTCTTATGCTCTATTCCCTAATCTGACGGTGAGCCAAAATATTGAGTATGGAATGAAGATGCGTGGTTTGTCCAAAGCCGCCCGACGTAGCCGCTGCGAGGAACTGCTGGTTTTAGTCGATCTAGAGGAGAAGCGGGACGTCTATCCGCAGTCACTCTCCGGTGGACAGCAGCAGCGGGTAGCGCTGGCCCGTTCTCTAGCCGTGCAGCCCAAAGTATTACTGCTGGATGAACCCCTGAGTGCACTCGATGCCAAGATCCGCAAGAATCTACGTGCTGAAATTCGTGATATTCAGAAGCGCTTTAACATGACGACTCTATTCGTTACGCATGATCAGGAAGAAGCGCTGATTCTATCCGACCGCATCTGCATTATGAATGGTGGACGCATCGTCCAAGATGGAACACCGGAAGGACTGTACACCGCGCCGCGCACAGAGTTCGTTGCTCGGTTCATGGGCAGTTATAATGTATTGACTCGGCCAGAGGTGATGGCGCTGTTCCACGGAATAGATAGTGGGATGGACAGCTTTGCTATTCGCCCCGAAGCCGTAACGTTACTGCATGATGGGGCGGGTCAGCAGGAGGCTGCTGCCGGAGCACAACTGGTGAATGGAATGATTAAATCGGTGTCTGTGCTAGGCAATATTATTCGATGTACGGTTGAGGCTGAAGGAATCCGCTTAACGGTTGATCTTTTAAATGATGGACGCTGGCTGCGGGTTGGAGAAGGGGACAAAGTCACATTGGCGCTGAACCCTTCCGAGCTTTTACATTTAGAGCGAGAAGGAGCGTGAGTAGATTGACGGATATGACCAATAAACTCATTGTGGTTGTCTTGGACGGACTTAGATATGATGCTGCTCGCAAATACATGGGCTATCTGGAGCATCTTGTGGAGCAAGGATCCTTATCTTGTTATCGAGTACAGTCGGAATTACCCAGTCTATCACGTCCGCTTTATGAAGTGCTCTTAACGGGTACACCCGTGTCCAAAAATGGAATTACGGCTAACCATATTGTGAGACCTAGCCATGAAGAAAGTGTATTTCATTTGGCAGTAGCCGCTAATTTGCGTACAGCTGCTGTCGCCTATCATTGGGTCAGTGAGCTTTATAATTCGGCCCCCTTTGATCCACTGGCTGATCGCCATCAGCATAATGTGATGATGCCAATTCAGCATGGCAGCTTTTATTTCGAGGATCACTATCCTGACAGTCATGTGTTTGCCGATGCCGTGTATTTACGGAGTGCTTATGATCCGCATTTTCTATACATTCACTCCATGAATATAGACGACGCCGGGCATCGTTATGGCGGGGAGAGCAAGGAATATGAGCTTTCCGTGCGTAACGCCGATGGACTGCTAGCCACTGTTTTGCCTATTTGGATGGAGCAGGGGTATAAGATTCTGATTACGGCAGATCATGGGATGAACGCAAATGGGTACCATGGAGGGGTCACCTCTTCCGAGCGGGATGTGCCGTTATATACGTTTGGAGTAGATGCATTGCCTCTGGCAAAAGAAGATCAAGCAATCCCCCAATTAAGGCTGGCTCCGTTAATGTGCCACTGCTTAGGGCTTGCTCCCTCAGCTGCAATGAGCAAGGAAGGCTTGCCCCCTTTTGTGCAAAAGCAACCACTTCATGAGGTGAATGAACCTGTGATTTTAGGATGAAAATAAAATAGTAAAGCAAGATGAAAATCATATACGGGAACGCTGGGTTTTTGTATAATAAATAGTATATTTTACCTATTATGAGGTTGTCTTTTGAGCGCTTCTAAAGCTATGAAATGGATTACAGGCTCGTTTGAAATTATTTTGGCAATTCCATTTCTGGGTGCTACTATTGTAGTGTTCAGTGGGTACTCTGTACTGGGATTTATGTTTATTCTTCATCTAATCACTTTGATTTTATCTTTAAAGAACAATGAATCTATCTATGGTTCAGTGCTCGGAATTGTAACTTCTTTATTGGCTTGGATTCCAATAGTGGGATGGGTATTACACTTGATTACAGGGATTCTGTTGATGGTAAGCGGTGGACAGAAGACTCGTTATCCTTCGAATCATACCTATCCACAATAATTAAGACATCCTAATACAGCCCGATTCGGACGTTTGTCCGGTCGGGCTGTATTCATGTTATAATGAGGGCACATTTTAGCATGAAGTACATGAAAGGAGGCACATCCATATGGAAGTAACAGCACAAGATGTAGCGGAATGGATGGTTAAGGAAATTCGGTTTACGGGTACCTTGTATCAGACCGCGGCGATTGAATATGTGAAAGAGAACTTTGGGGAACAATTTGTATTTGTGAATGAGAATGGCAATGCCTCGCTGTCCAAGGAAGTAAAGAAAGCTTTCCGGAAGCTGCACGGCGGCAAAATCGCGTGGGATCGCGATGGATTTTTGTGGGCGTGGACTTAAGCTGGGGGTGAATGTATGCCGGTTATCCGAAGTAAATTAAGTGTGGTCATGGAGAATCATGATCCCAAACTCTCTATACGAAAGCTTGCTAAGGATATTAATTATCACTTTGATTCGGTTCGCCGTATGTATAAGGATGAGATGGTACAGTATCCCAGAGACTTGCTTTTAAAGCTTTGTTTATATTTTAATGTACAGCCTGGGGAACTCATCGGAATCGAAGAGTTGAATGAAAGTGATTGTACAATAGAAGAAGTGATAGGTGAAGATGAATTAAGTAAGAGTTAAATAAATTGAGGAAGTGCAGTTGGGAAGAGTTGAGGAATGGGAAGTTGAATTCACTCAAGTCTTCTTTTTTGTGTGGAAAAGGGAGATTTCCGCTAAATTTGACTAGATTATATGGTCATGTTATACTTAGGATGACAAGAATTTATGGTCAAAGAGAGCAGGAAATAAAAAATGAGTAAATTTATTCAATTAAACAAGCGTACTGGCGAAACAAAGTCCCAAAAGAAATTAGCGAGAAAACAGGGACGTATCCCGGCTGTATTGTATGGAGTGGGTAAAGATACTCTGAACGTAGAAGTGGATGAAAAAGAGCTGTTGGGTACTTTGAGAAAAAATCCACGGGCTATTCTGCAAGCAAAAACAACGGACGATGAAGCAATGCCGATCATTGTTCAGCATATTCAAAAGGATTCTCTGTCAGGTAAGATCTTGCATATTGATTTCCAGCATGTGAACATGTCTGTAAATATGGATAGTAAAGTTACGATTCATTTTGCAGGGGAAGCAATCGGCGTGAAAGCCGGTGGCGTATTGCAAGTGGAATTGTATGAAGTAGAAGTTCGTTGTATGCCGGGCGTTTTGCCTACTTCTATGGAAGTAGATATTAGTAAACTTGATATTGGCGATCAGCTGCTAGTTTCTGACCTGATTTTCCAAGATGGAATCGAAGTGCTGACCGATCCGAATGCAGTAATGATTCAGATTAAGACTGTACATGAAGAAGTTGAAGAAGCAGTAGTAACTACAGCTTAAATATATATTTATATTAAAAAAAGCAAGTTTCCAGGGAAGAGGAAACTTGCTTTTTTTGCGTGTAAATCATACGGGAACTTCTCGCTGATCCTTTGCCATAGGTGAGCTACATAAGGGACAGGGCTTTGAGGTTAGATGATCCTCTGCTCCGCCAGCTTTCATGCGTGTCCAACCAGGACAACTGTTGCCCGTGCAGTTCCATACCGGAACGACATGGGTTTTTGTTTTTGTCGTGGTCGCTCGGCTGGTCGGCAAGGATCTTGTTGTCACGGTTCTACTCACCGTAGTTGCTGCTGTGGAAGAAACCGCTGAACGGAAGGCGGATAACATGAAGCGGGAGACCTCCGCTTTTTTACCCCGATGCTGTGCAGGTGAGCTGATGAATAGCTCCTCTCGGGCTCTCGTAACGGCTACATACGCCAGTCTCCGTTCCTCCTCCAGTGCTGCTAAGCTTGAGGCTCCGCTGCTTCCGGCCGCAAGCTTGCGGTCTTTTAGCCGATCACCCTCCAGTGCAGAGCTATGCGGAAGAATTCCCTCAGACGCTCCAATTAAAAAGACTACAGGGAACTCTAGCCCCTTTGATTTATGAATGGTCATTAATGCAATCCGATTGCCTTGCTCTTTAGTACCTGGTTGGCGATTATGCTCGTTACGCTCCGTGACATTATCTATGAAATCAAGAAAGGCAGGGATGCTGTCGAAACGCGCCGCGGAGGATTCTAGCTCATCTAGCATTTCTTTTAACGTCTCTCGATGCAGCGTCGCTTGATGCCGTTCATTCGCTTCGATGAAATAATCGTAGAATTGGGTACGAATCTGCCGGATTGCTTGTATTGGGGTCAGCTCGCGTATATTTCGGATTAGATCGAGCCGATCTCTTAGCTTGGTTCCTTTGAAATCCTCCATGCCGGGCATGGACAACAGGTGGATTAACGGTCCTTGCTTGGGCTGTCTAGCTTCCATCTGGCGGATGTGATTCATGCCTTTTTCACGGTTCATATATAGCGTCGGCAGGATATTCTCCATCGCTGCAAAATTTCGCCGATTCACGGAGAGTCGCAAATGATCCACTACCGGAGAGATCAGCCAGTGCTCGTACAATAATTGCCCTTCTCCGTAATCAATATAGGGAATATCGCGTAAAAGGAGCAGTTCGAGAACGGCCCGATTACTGCTCGACGCCCGGTACAACATGGCGAAGTCGCTATATTCTCTTTTGCCGCTAGAGACCTCGTTTAAAATATGCTCGATCATCTGCTCGGCTTCTTCATCTGCAGTTTGCGGACGCATATATCGTGGCTGACTTCCACTACCTTTTGCGGCTTGCAGGGTTTTGGAACGCCGACGTGTATTGTGCTTGATAATGCCGTTGCCAAGTCCAACGATAGCTGGGCCTGAGCGGTAATTAATATCGAGCGTAATAACCCTTGCTCCCGGATAGAGCTTCTCGAACTCTAGAATGAACTCACTGCGCGCTCCATTGAAGGAATAAATCGTTTGGTCATCATCACCAACCACCATTAGATTATGCTGTGGGTGAGCGACCATTTTGACAAGTTCATACTGCAAGGCGTTTGTATCCTGGAACTCATCCACCATCACGTACAGATATCTCATCTGCAACTCTTGCAAAAGCTCCGGACGCTCCTTCAGCATCCGATAAGCAATTAAGAGGACATCATCGAAATCGATTTTGAAATTGTCTAGTTTCCATTGTTCGTATATTTCCAGAACGGACTTCATTTCTTTTTCGGCGGTGGTGCCTTCTGGTAGATCTTCCACGGTGCCCATGTTCATTTTGCAGGAAGAGAGCAGAGAGAGTACGGTTTCCGGTGGATAAGCATCCTTCGGCAGTCCGAGCTCACGCATGATCTGCTTCAATAGGATGTGCTGGCGCCGTGTCTCACTGAAAATTTCCTGTTGCAATCCTTGTCTGCGCAAGAAAAATAAGAAAAAAGAATGGAACGTACGGGCCTGAAGTCTTGCAACGTCCGCTGTGCTAACTCCCGGGAGCAGGGCGATTCGTTCGCGCATTTCTGCCGCGGCTTTACTCGAAAAAGTCAGCAATAGCAGCTGACTCGGCGAGACGCCGCGCACCGACAACAAATAACCGGTTCTGCAGATCAGAACCGAGGTTTTGCCGGAGCCTGCACCGGCCAGTGTCAGTAGCGGCCCTTTATGATGGCGCACCGCAGCAATCTGCGGGCGGTTGAGCAGGATGCCGCCTTCCTCCAGCCTCCGGAAATAAGCGGAGTCCCCCTCCTCCCGCTTCACTAGCTCCTTGCTGGTCTGTGCTGAAGCTACAGCCGCTTGCGGGATGCGTTCGCCGGTTGCTCCCAGCGGAATATTATGAAATAAGAGCTTATTCAATAGATTCACCTTCATATATTTCTGTATAGAGTGAGCTCAACAAAACTAGTTGGAGAATGGTTGAGCTCATCTTAAAATGTGCCGATTAAAATACGCCGGAAATTTAGCCAATCTACAATATACCATCCCAGCCTTTTTGCTGCACAGAAAAAAATGCTGGATATAGTATGGGGGTGTGTGGAGCTTGGTTGTGTGAATGGGGATTGGTGGGCAAGATGTACGGTATAAATCCCGTAGAAAAGCGGGAATCGGGCTCGAGTGGCGGGATGTACGGTATAAATCCCGTAGAAAAGCTAGAATTGGGCTCGAGTGGCGGGATGTACGGTATAAATCCCGTAGAAAGGCTGGAATCGGTCTCCGCAGGCGAAAAGAACGGTATAAATCCCGTAGAAAAGTTGGAATTGGGCTCTGCGGGCGAAAAGAAGGGTATAAATCCCCCAGAAGTGAGCGGATTTGGCCTTATGGGCGAAAAGAAGGATATAAATCCCCCTTGTCCTCTCTTAAGTTTACAGTAAAGCCCATTCCCTTTCCTTATTATCCTCATATCCTAAAGCAAAATCATGATATGGAGATGACCGTATGCCCTCGCCTAAAAAGGTCCGCATAAGACATGCCGTTACCATAGATGTACTGATTCCGGCTATCGAGAAAGATTTGGCTACACTCCCCTATGTTATTGACGCTGTCCGAACACATGTTAAGCATCCGATAGGTCGTATATTGATTGTTGCTCCAAAAAAGACACGTATACTGGATTTCTGCCGAAAAAAGGGCTGTACCTTTGTCGATGAGAATACAGTCCTCCCGATTACAAAAAAAGATATCCATTACCGTTCACGGAAATGGGAAAGATCCGGTTGGTTGTTCCAGCAATTGTTGAAACTGAATGGTGACAAGCTGTGTACGGCTGACTATTTTTTAGTCATCGATGCAGATACGGTCTTAATCGCTCCTCATCGATTCCGTGAGAAGGGAAAGACGATTTTTTACAGCCGCAATTGGAGTCAGCCTCAGTACTTTACAACCTATAGGAAGCTAATGGGTAAGAAGGCGGCATCTGCTTCTTCTTTTGTGACGCATTATATGCTGTTTGAACGCAGCCAATTGACTCAGATGAAAAGAGAGATTGAAGCAAAGCATCAGAAGCCTTGGTATTCGGCGATTATACACAGTATGAACCGCACTAAGCAATTTGCTTTTTCTGAATTCGAAACTTATGGGAATTACCTGTATTCGAAGGATCGTGGGGGCATGAAGATCCAAAAAGCGCGTAATAAAGGCCTCCATATGAACGCAGGTCAGCTGTCCAAGCAGAAGCTGAATGAGCTGGCCGAAAAGTATAGATCATTGTCTTTTCATAAACGGAAGGGGTATGTGAGAACACCGAGTAGTAAGTCCAGCGCAGGGGGGCGATAGCGTTGCAGATCGTGCTCCTTTCAGGGGGATCGGGGAAGAGGCTGTGGCCGCTGTCGAATGAGATCAGGTCAAAGGCATTTTTAAGACTTCTCCCAACAGAAAATGGCGGCATGGAGTCGATGATCGAGCGAGTATGTAGAGGGCTGGATGAGGCAGGATTGTTAGATTCAAGCTGCATTGTAACCCATCGCAGTCAGGTGGAAATTACCCGAAAATCTGTTGGTAATCAGGTTGCTTTACTGGCGGAGCCACAGAAGCGGGGAACTTTTACTGCAGTTGCATTGGCGGCGAGCTATTTGCATTCCGTGAAGAAAATAGACTTAGAAGAGATCGTTGTGGTCATTCCGGTGGATTCTTATGTGGAGGCTTCTTTTTTCAGTCAGCTTCGGCAGTTTCCCAGCGTGCTGTCCGAATCACAAGCGGATATTGCCCTGATCGGTGTTACGCCTGAATTCCCATCCACACAGTTCGGATATATATTGCCGAGTGAAGGTTCAGAGGGGACGTCTTTTCTAAATGTGAAGCAATTTGCAGAGAAACCAGACGAAATGGCGGCAGCCGAGTTCATCTCCTGTGGAGGACTATGGAACTGTGGGGTGTTTTCCTGCACATTAGGATACTTGCTCTCAACTATGGTGGAACGGAATCTTTCAGCAGATTACATGGAGCTAGTGGAGCGTTATGACGAATTGCCAGAACGAAGTTTTGACTATGAAGTGCTTGAGCATACGCAGCGAGCGGTAGTTATTCCTTACACCGGAGTTTGGGCGGATATTGGTAGTTGGGATGCGCTTACCCCTCATTTGCAGGAAAAGGTAATTGGCAGGGGGAGCATTTCTGAGGATTCAAAAGGAACCTATTTAGTGAACGAACTCTCTTGTCCCGTACATGTCATCGGTGCCCCAGGCTTGATTGTGGCGGCGGGTGCGGATGGTATTTTAGTTGCTGGGATCGAGCAGGCGAAACGGATTAAGCAGAAGCTGGAGGGTCATGCCGCGAAGCCGATGATTGAAGAAAAGCGGTGGGGGAGCTCACGCATTCTGGATTTCTCACGAACAGCAGCAGGAGTTGAGGTTACGACTTCCAAAATCACGATGTTGGCAGGGAAGCACACCAGCTATCATTTTCACAGGCATACCAAAGAAATATGGTCTTTTCTTTCGGGCAATGGAGAGTACCGTATGAACGGCGTTCTTCATGCAGTTGCAGCCGGAGACACAGTTATAGTACCTGCCGGTGCGAGACATGGTTTGCGGGCGATTACGCCACTCGAATTGATCATTATTGAACTGGTGACATCTTCTGATGTGGGGGATTATGTACGTGTTTCTGCTGAATGGGTGGGGGAGGAAAGCGCTCCTGATCATTTGTAATTCAATAGATTGAAAAAAATCAACCGGGTTTAATCCAGCGTACATGTCCCGGTTGAATTTAATTTTAGAGTGTAACTAGTTAACATCACTGCATTTAAAAGAGTTATAGATCTGAGCCACCTTCGTATCTTTTGGATGGAAATCGAAATGTGACCTCCGTTCCCAGTCCTAGAATACTGGTAATGGACAAGCCGTACTCTGGTCCGTACATTAGCATAGCCCGGTCATTTACATTTTTGAGCCCATAGCCTATAGACTGGGATTTAAGCAGAAGATTGAGTCGTTCTTGTGGGATGCCAACGCCATTATCCTTTACTTTGAAGATGATACACTCCTCCACCATTTCTCCGGATAGAATAATTTTGCTTCCTTCTTCTTCTCTATTCTCAATACCATGAATAATAGCATTCTCAATTAGAGGCTGAAGCATCAGGTTAGGCATGTAATAAGAGAGAATAGCCTCGTCGATCTGATATTCTATCTCAAAGCTATTGCTATGCATGTTAAGCTGAATCTGTATATAAGATTGTACATTCAATAGTTCATCTGAAACCGAAATAATATTATTCCCTTTATTCAGCGTAGTCCGATAGAACGTGGATAGAAGCTGCGCCATTTCACTTATATCTGTTGCATGGATTCGGATGGCTCTCCAATTGATGAGCGAAAGAGCATTATATAGAAAATGAGGATTAATCTGAGCCTGTAGGGCTTTCATTTCATATTCTTTTCGTGAAATTTCCTCAATGTAGACTTTATCGATTAACACTTTTGTTTTGTCAACCATATTGCCAAAGCCTCTAATTAGATCCCCAATTTCATCTTTGGATGTGCTGGTGACGGTGACTTCCAGGGATCCCTCTTCTACGGTGCGCATATTATTGCGCAGACGCTTAATTTGTGAATTGAACTTTCGAGAAAATAGATTGGCGGTTATAGCAACGGCAGCAATACAGGCAACAATAACAAGCCCAACTGTCGAAAGGATTTTCCAAGCAGAATTCGTAATCATCTTCGTAGGTTTGCATAACATCACTGTCCATCCTGATATAGGAACTTCAGATTGCAATACAGTGTACTTTGTATTTTTCCATTGCAGCGTATCTAAGTTGTTTGTGCTATTGGAAGGAATATATCCTTCTATACCAGGCGAGGCATAGATCGACTTTCCATAAGCATCTTTGACGAGAATCTCTGAACCTTGAGAGAGTAGGGAGTCAAAAGGTGTGAATAACGAATCGTAATTCACACGTGCATACAGCACATTTTCTTTTGGATCTTTCTGTTTCGTATTAATAATGCGTCGAACAGCAAAAATCTCCTTATTATCCGTAAACCACAGGACATCGACTGACTTCATCAACGTCGGGTACCAATGTTTCTGTTTAATATCATTTAGGGCTCGGACAGTATTGCCATGTGCCAAAAGATTGGTTCCTGTATACAGAGTGATTTGTTCTACACCTGTATTTAGATACCGTGCCGTATTGAAATTTTGGTCAATCACATGGGTTAACTGATCATACATTTCATACATACTTGTATAGGTATGATTAGCTGAATTAATAATTTCCTGATTAAAACTCAAGAAATTCATGAGTTTATTGTAGACATCCAGATGACTATTTAAAGCTAAAGCCCCTTGATTTAAGGCTGCTTTCAAATCAGATTTGGATTGCTTAATGAGGGATGATTTGGCTTCTTGATAGCAGAAGCTGCCCAATACAATCACAGGAATCATACTGATTAACATAAATGAAAGCATGATCTTGGTTTGAAACTTCAAGTCGCGAATATTTTGCTTAAGTGTCCGCCAAAGTTGCATGATGCTCCTCCCGATATACAGAGGACTTCTGATTATACTGTCTGTATTTTTCTGGTGTGTACCCATAGAAATCCCTGAAATTTTGGCAGAAGTATGAAATATTGCGATAGCCCACTGCGGTGCAAATATTTGATATTTTTTGATGCGTATTTGTTAACAACTCTTTTGCGTTTTGCATGCGGACATTCTTAATATATTTATTAAGCCCACAGCCTGTCTGCTTCTTGAATATGGAGCTAAGATAATGTGGAGACAAATACACTTTAGCAGCAAGCATTTCCAGACTGAGATCATCTGCATAATATTGTTCAATATATTGTTTGACGGCATCGACATCACGGTTCTGAGTAGGCTCATGGTTAGTAGAGTTCTGATCAATCCGAGCGATACCTTCAAATATGATATCTTTGATATCCCGCAAATCTTCAGATCCATATATGATCTCGACGGCAGTCTGCAGCTCCATTTCTGATATAGGTGCAGCTTGTGTCATGATCTCTTGATAGATTGTGGAGAACATATACTTTACATATAAATGTGAATACTGTACTTGATGTACGTATTTTTGATATAAAATCTCAGTATTTGCTCGTAAGCTAAAAATATCTTGATCCTTCAGATTATTTCGAATCTGATCTAGTAGATGGCTATCTGTAAGGTCTGGATACAAGGCCTCAGAGAAATGTAAGTCATTTTGTGTATTAAACACAAAGGTATCTGGGAGAAAAAAACGATATTCCATCAATTCTTCTAATGAAGTCAAAAGTGAACCTAAATCTAGTATTGAGGTTAGTTCCTCTTTCATAGCGAGATAACAATTCACTTTATATTTATCAAGGATACAATGATGCAGGTGCATCGCTGAATTATTATCAAACCGGGAAGAAGGGGACTCTTGCTCGGGAAACAGTAGTAGACTCTGACATCCGTTTAGATTTAAGTAATCAGCAGATGTGTCTACTAAACCAAGAACAAACTCTTCGAACTCCGAATCCACAGATTCAAAAAATGGCTTATCGAATTCTAACAAAAGCATTTTATTGTAATGGCTGGGTAATTCAATAGACAGCTCTTGAAGAGGAGGCGGGCTTCCGATGCCATTGACTAGAGAGAAGAGTAGATGTTTTCTCACATAGCTTAGCTTTCTTTGTGACGCTTCTTCTTTTTGTTGCTGGCTCTTTAATTCCTGAATAACTTTTTCTAAAGTAGTTTGGAATGCTTCAATGTTAACCGGTTTCAAAAGATACTCGGATACGCCCAGGGAGAGGGCTGTTTTGGCATACTCAAATTCAGCGAATCCACTGAATAAAATCACCTTTAATTTGGGGTGCAACTTTAATGCTTCCTTTGTTAGCTGTAATCCATCCATTATAGGCATCCGCACATCGGTAAATAGAATATCGACAGAGTGTGCGCTTACATATTCAAGTGCTTTACGACCGTTTTCTGCAACATGCAATTGGAGGGGGAAGCCAAGCTCCTTAATGAGGAAAGCAATCCCCTCTCGCTCCTCCTTATGATCATCTACCACCAATATGGATAACATTATTTACCACCTTTCGACATGTAGTGACATTGATATTGTAGTATAACATCTTCGACCGTAGCAATTATTCCTCGATATTATCGTTAATGATGAGTATTTATTTGTGTAAAACATAATTTTTTTGCGTTTACGATGGATAGCAATAATCTATAAACTTAAGGAAGTAACAATAAAAATTTTTTTGAAGCTGGCCGGCGCTTTGAAATCGTTTTCTAATACGAGTTTTTTTATAGAAAAAGGGAGGCTCTTATAATGAAACATAAATTGAGAAAATCAAGCTCCATAGTATTAGCATCACTATTAGCTGTTGCTATGGTAGGTTGTTCAAGTTCTAATAATTCTTCAGCATCTACCCCAAAGACAGATGCGAGTGATCCTGCATGGAAAGAAGCACAGACGACTCCATTTGGCGCCTATCCTGAAACAGTTACTTATTCTGTTGGACAAGTGGCAACGAGCTATTCAGCACTTGCAGGAACGCCTTATGAGAAAGATAATGCCACAAACAATGTGTGGACAAGATATTTCAAGGATAAGCTGAACATTCAAAATACGACCTCGTTTGAGTCCAATGATGGTACAGACTATAGTCAGAAAGTTTCGATGGCGATTGTAAGCGGTGAAATCCCTGATCTAATGGTGGTTCCTGACTACGCGACATTGCAACAGCTTTATGAGAACGATCTGATTGCAGATTTGACAGAGGTTTATGAAAATACTGCCAGCGATCGAATTAAGGAAATTTATGATTCCTACGGTGGTCGTGTTCTGGATAGCGCAAAGTTCGATGGCAAGCTGATGGCCATACCAACTACTGAAATCTCACATGGTCCTGGTATCCTCTGGCTTCGCAAAGACTGGATGGACAAATTGGGACTTGCTGAGCCGAAATCAATGGCTGATGTCGAGAACATTATTAAGCAATTTGTAGAAAAAGATCCAGGTGGTAACGGAGCGGGTAAGACGCTAGGTCTTGTTGTCGATAATGAAAACGTTGCCGGTGTCTCTGGTGGACAATTCTCATTTAATAATATCTTTTCACTATATGGTGCGTATCCAAAACAGTGGATTGATGATGGAAGTGGAAAGGCTGTATACGGATCTGTTCAACCAGAGATGAAGCCAGCACTGACCAAGTTGTCTGAAATGTACAAGAATAACTTGATTGATCGTCAGTTTGCAGTACGTACTGGTGATGACCGCAAGGCGCTACTTACAAGCGGAAAAAGTGGGTCATTCATGGATAACTGGTGGGGAAGCTGGACTGTGGCTGACACACTTAAGCTGAATCCAGAAGCGGAATGGGTATCTTATGTTGCCCCACAATCAGAGGATGGCTCGCTTACAATGTTCACTGGAAATCCTTCCAGCAGTTATTTGGTTGTTCGCAAAGGCTTTGAACATCCTGAACTTGCAGCCAAGCTTGTGAGTGCTCAATATGACTATCAGCGTTACCAAGAAAAAGATGAAAAAGCTTTGAAAGAATTTGAAGATTATAAGAGCATGAATGTTGGCGGATCTCCGCTCGCCATTAATATCGATTATTATGACGCTTTCTATCGTAACGTTGACATCATGAAAGAAGCATTAGAAACAGGCGATACAAGTAAATTAACTAGCAATGAGGATTTAACGGCTTATAACTCCTATAAGAAATTTCTTGATAGTAAGAAGAATGGAGAAACACCAGACTCCAATGCATGGGCTGGATATACTTCCAGTATTACGACAGCTAGTTTGGTGAAAGCCTCTAATATTAAAGAAGTGAATCCATTATTCTTTGGAAGTACATCATCCATGACGTTGAAATGGCCGACACTTACTAAAATGGAACTTGAAATGTACTTGAAGATCATTACAGGTGAGCAAACACCTGACGCGTTTGATAAGTTTGTAGATAGCTGGAATAAAACTGGCGGCGAAGTAATTACTAAGGAAGTTAACGAAGCGATAGCAACCAAATGATGTTGAAAGAGATGATCCGTAAATGAAAAATAAAAAAGATCAGACAGCATTCCATCTCATGATGGCGCCAGGCATGATTTTCCTAATTATCTTTTCGTTTATTCCAATGTTCGGTATTATAATGGCTTTTCAAAATTATGTTCCGGCTAAGGGAATGAGTGGTTCATCCTGGGTAGGTCTTGATAATTTCAAATTTATGCTCCAAATTCCTGACAGCAAACAGATTTTCAGTAATACGATCGTTATCGCGTTATGGAAAATTATCGTTGGTACTTTTACATCCATCGTGTTTGCCCTGTTATTAAATGAAATTCGGGTAAAGTTTGCTAAGCGATTCATACAGACGGTCGTTTATCTACCGAACTTCTTGTCATGGGCGATCTTAGCTACTGTAGTCATGAATATCTTCTCTTATGAAGGTCCTGTTAATGCTATGTTAAGTTGGTTTGGGATTGACCCGGTCTTGTTTATGGCCAGCAATACCTGGTTTAGACCGATGCTAGTATTAACAGATGTCTGGAAGGGTTTTGGGTACGGTTCAATCATCTACCTAGCTTCCCTTACATCCATTGATCCCGGACTTTATGAGGCGGGCTCCATTGATGGAGCCAACCGGTTTAAGAAACTGTGGCACATCACGTTGCCAGGCTTAATGCCAACTATTTTGCTGGTTACAACCTTGAACTTGCCGAATGTATTGAATGCTGGTTTTGATCAGATCTTCAATCTGTATAATCCTTTGGTGTATGAATCTTCGGATATTATTGATACCTACGTTTATCGGGTGGGTCTGGTAGAAAGACAATACAGCTTAGGTACAGCAGTTGGCCTATTACGGTCGGTCGTTGGTATCGTACTGATTCTTTCTGCGAATAAATTGGCCCAAAAACTTACGGATTATCGTATTTTCTAAAGAAAGGGGGGTTCTCCCATTTACGCATCTAACATCAAGGGTCGTATTGCAGATGTTATTATCTGGGTATTTGTTCTAGCGTTCGCCTTGTCCTGTCTCATACCGTTAGTCAATTTAGTAGCCATCTCTTTCAGTGATAATGCGGCGGCTTCCGCAAATCTAGTAAGTATATTCCCGGTTAATCCGACGTTTAGCTCCTATGAAAAGTTATTGTCTGACAGCCAGTTTTGGCGTTCATTCATGATCTCTGTAGAACGGGTAGTGTTAGGTCTGCTTGTGAATATGGTACTGATGATTCTTACAGCCTATCCATTGTCTAAAAGTTCGCGAGTATTCACGGGTCAGAAGATTTATATGAATCTCGTTATCTTTGCAATGTTATTCTCAGGTGGATTGATTCCCACCTTTATGGTAGTCAAAGAGCTTAATCTTTTAGACTCCATCTGGTCATTGATCTTGCCGGGTGCAGTACCGATAGGGAATGTTATCTTGCTGATGAATGCATTCCGGGCTGTACCGAAATCTCTAGAGGAAGCTGCAAATATAGATGGAGCTTCACAGTGGAGAATATTAGGAACAATCTATCTTCCGATAGTATTGCCTACACTTGCCACCGTTACGCTCTTTACTATTGTGGGCCATTGGAATGATTACTTTGGTGCCCTGGTATATATTAATAAAACGGCGAATTATCCATTGCAAACCTATATCCAACAGCTTAGCGTTGAGGTTCAGAACATTACAGATCCTGAAAAATTATTGGAATTAGCAAAAGTTTCGAATAAGACTTTGAACGCTGCTAAAATCGTAGTTTCTACGCTACCATTGTTGTTGATTTATCCGTTTATGCAAAAGTATTTCGTATCAGGGATTGTCGTTGGTTCGGTTAAAGAATAAATATTAGTAGACAGCCGCTATGAAGCTTCATAGCGGCCTACTATTTTCAAGTAGGAGGCTTACAATGAATAGTAATCAAGTTCATACATCAATTCTGGATGACATGAAGACATTTGTCTCTCAAGATGCCAATCGGAGTATTTCATTTACGAATAAAGAGGCAGCATTTTATTTTACGCAATCCCATCATACGGATCATGTGGAACATGCATTTTTTGAGGGACTTAATATTGCTAAGAATAGAATTTTCGGTGGATACACCTTATTCGTAGGTGAACAGAAGCTAGACAATCGACAATCTGAAGTTTGGGCCTATCCTTATAAAATGGTGCGTAAGCACGCCGATCTTACAGAAGAGCTGTGGTTGTTGGATTATCATAATCTATTAGAAATTAGTCTCGCTAATGCTAAGGAAGACATAGGCATCGTTTTAAGGGGAGAGAATGTTAGCTATATAAACCAACAGGATCATCTCGCGTTCTTTAGCGCTATCGAGGGAGATTGGGTGATTGCAGTTAGTGCTATCAACCTTTCACCTTTGCATATGGATAATGAAGTTCTAATTGCCGATGCAAACGCTGGGGGTTATTATATCGCTGCAGGTAAGACATCCGAAGAAGCAGCAAGCTTAGTCCTTAAAGCTAGACAAGATATTAGTACTTTGAAAGATGAACGTGTTAAGCGGATGGAAGATTTCTTACACCATAATGCCCATTTAACCAGCAGTGATGATACATTTACTTTAGCCATGAATTGGTTGAACATCACAATGGATCAGTTGGTTACAAGACAGCAGGGTGATGGTATCTATGCAGGGCTGCCATGGTTTAACGAATATTGGGGACGGGATCAATTCATAGCTCTTCCAGGTGCCGTGCTCGTTACAGGGCAATTCGAAACGGCTAGAAATATCTTGCTATCATTCGCAGAGTTTCAGAATACGGACGAAGATTCTAAATACTTTGGTAGAATTCCAAATATCTTGTCTCCTGGAAAAGTGGATTACCATACAACGGATGGTACGCCGCGATTCATTATCCAGTTGCAGGATTACGTTAAGTATTCAGGAGATACAGCGATCATTAAAGAGCTTTATCAAAATGTACAATATAGTATTGAAGGTTCCATAAAATATTGGGTAGATGATAAAGGGTACTTAAAGCACGCAGATAATGAAACTTGGATGGATGCCCGGGATGGCAATTTGGAGTCATATTCTCCTCGGGATACCCGTGCCAATGATATTCAAGCACTCTGGTATAACCAATTGCTTGCTGGTGTTTACTTTGCTGAATATATGAATGACAAGGTGAATGCTGATAAATGGAAGGGCATTGCTGAAACCTTGAAGCGCCATTTTGAGGTTGATTTCATTGATCAAGCGCATCCTTATTTAGCAGACAGACTGGATGCAGAAGACAAGCCCGAATTCTCCCTGCGCCCAAACCAGTTATTTGCTTTTGAAATGTTTGATGAAAACGATTTTAAGGCTAGAGCGATTCGTACCGCGTGGGAAGAGTTGGTCTATCCATGGGGTGTTGCTTCGCTAGATAGACATCATCCATTGTTTCGTCCGTTTCATTTAACATCTCATTATCCGAAAGACGAGGCTTACCATAACGGTGCGGTTTGGATTTGGCTTAATGGTATTGCGATGCAGCGTATGATTGAAGCAGGGCAGGAAGAAACGGCCTATCAGCTATTCAAGAATATGAACTGGCAGGCCTTGAATTTAGGTGTTGTTGGTGGACTTTGTGAGAATATGGATGCTTATCCTGAGGAAGATGAGAAATGGGCGAAGTTGACGGGTGCATACCTGCAAGCTTGGTCCAATGCTGAGCACCTGCGTGTGTGGTACCAATATTTCTTAGGTATCCGTCCAGACCTGATTAACAATATACTGACAATTGCTCCAAGAATTCCGCAAGAGCTTGAATCCTTGGCTTATGATGTGAATATAGGAAATGGAAGGATCGAAGCCACGTATAACCGTGGACTTGAAATCACTTACGCCTATACATTCAAGAATGTGGGACTGGAAGTTATCATCGATATGTCTCCTTTTGAAACGGTATCGCTTGAAGTTAAGCCCAATATGGAGCTGGTTGTAAGACAAAATGATCATACACTGGCAGTTACCTTATATGATGAGAATCGTCAAATGCTCAAGGAGATTCAGTCAGAGCTATCCGAATCACGTGTTATGCACAATAAGCGGAATAACGAGTTATTAAAAGACGTTGAGTTTGCCAAGCCATTGAGCTTGGACAATCATCCTTGTATAAAGCTGTAGCTATAATTAGTTAAGACAATCTTAAAAAAACCTCTAACCCATCCTCAGGTTGATGTTAGAGGTTATTTTGGCTGTTTATGATTTAAGCCAGGCATGTTGGCTCAGAATTTAGAAATAAGATGCTCAAGTCCTGCTGCCACTCCATCTTCCCCATTACTGACGGTAACAAATTCAGCCATTTCCTTCAGAATCGGTGCTGCGTTAGCCATGGCAATCCGGTAGCCTGCCACCTCGAACATGGGTTGATCATTATAGCTGTCACCCATTACGGCTACATCTGTTAGCGGGATGCCATAGTGGGCGGCGAGCATAGCTACACCGGAGCCTTTGTTGGCGTCCTCATGGTTAATTTCGATATTATTGACATGGGAGGCTGTAATAATAAGGCCAGGGATCGCGGCGAAGCGGGTGGAGGCTTCTTTGAGCAGTTCCCGGTCTAGAGAAAAGGCTAATGTTTTATAAATGACGTTTTCTTCTTTACTCCAGATCTCTTCCATACTTTCGACGTAAGTTACAGCCGCTTGTTGAAACTGCTGATCGATCATTGCTTTTAGCAGCCAGCTGACTTCCTCAGGTACTTCTTCTTCACTTAGTGCAGATAGTTTCTCTAATCGTACCCGTTTATTGAGCTCCACATATACGTTGTCCTCTGTGTATACCTCGTAATACAAATCCGGAATTTCGTTCATCCAGCGTAATGCAGGAATGATGTCTTCCTTCTTCAGCGGTTTACTTGCTGCCAGCGTGTGGTCAGACAATGTAACCACTGCGCCATTCAGACTAACTACAGGGCATTCCAGATCTGCCAGCCGCAGTTGTCGTTCCGCATCCATAAAAGAGCGTCCCGTAGCAATAATTACGATATGACCTAAATTTTGAGCCTTTATAATCGCCTCGCGGTTCTTTGGGCTAATTTGTCCTTCTTCGTTCAGCAATGTTCCATCCATATCTAAAGCAATCAGCATATTGTAAGATCTCCTTATCCAGTCATAGTTGTCCCCTTCGCGGGCTAGTGAGAACGTTAATTGTATCTTATCATTAATATTCTGAAAACCAAAAACACCTTTTCATTCCTAGTCTAATCGTATATTTTTAGAATATAGTTCAGTCGTGGTACAATAGTTGTTAAACTAATCGACTAGCCGAGTCTATCGTCAGTTCATGTTCGTGGGACGTGATCCGTCGGTATTTTTCCTGCGTAAGGACATCGGCAGCTGTGTATGTAAGGGGGACTAATCGTGAGATCCAAAAACTTGGCCACCATGTCACTAGCTTTTATGGCATGTGGGTTTCTGATTACACTATTTCTACCTGAAAATCTCGCTGTAATTCTACTAAGAGGTGGCTTTGAGGCTGGGCTGGTTGGGGGGATTGCCGACTGGTTCGCGGTAACCGCGTTATTCCGCCATCCGCTCGGGCTGCGTATTCCACATACCTCACTGCTGCTCAAGAATCGGGATAAGATTATTCAGTCGTTAATTACCGCTATGGAGACTGAGCTGCTGAACAAAGAGAGTATTGAGAACAAGCTGCGCAAGTTTGGCATTATGTCTATGAGTTCCAAGCTGCTGACGAAGTTCTTTAGCAAGAAGAAGGCGAGAGCCCAGATCCTAGAGCAACTTAGCGAATTCGTGTCACGTCTTCCGGTAGAGAAAGCTGTACCTTTTCTTCAAAAGGCAGCCTCTGACTATATTCGTGAAGCGGAGCTTGGAGTTGCGGCTGATAAGATTGTCACTAAATTAATGAACGATGGAAAAGATGTAGCGGCTCTGGATTATGCGCTAGAAGGGGTATCTAACTGGAGCGGTCGTCCTGAAACGAAAGCTATGCTGGGTAAGATCGCCAGTGAGAAACTGGCTGAAGTAAAGCTCGGTGGACTGAAAGGGATGGCTTTTCAGGCTTTCGTTGGATTCATGGATGCGGATATGCTTGGTGAAATGCTGCAAGGCATGCTGCAGTCCGGTATTCGCGATTTTCGTGAAGAGGATAGCCCTTATCGTGAAGAGATCATCCGGGAAATTCGGGTGGCGTTGTTCCAGATTGTTAATGATGAGGCTAGAATGACTTCTGTGAAAGAATGGGCACTACAAGAGCTTGAGGGAGAAGCGGTAACTGCTTTTCTGCATACTCAATTGGAGAACGTACGTAGTAAGGCACTCTCCTTATTAGAAGAGGACCGGGCAGCTGGCGGAAGAAAACTATTTGCACTATACACCCTTCTTATGCGCCGTATTAGTAAGGAACAAGAGTGGATCGGTAGCTGGGAGGAGCGGATTCGCGCTTCATTGATTGCATTTGTAGAGGCTAACCACTTCCGAATCGGTCTTTTGGTGAAGGAGAATCTGGATAGCATGGACGATGCTAGTCTAGTGAATATGCTGGAGGATAAAGTAGGTAAAGATCTTCAGTGGATTCGTGTGAACGGTGCCTTATGCGGTTTTGTTGTAGGGCTTGTACTTACGGTTGTTCAATTTATTTAAATCAAAGTAGTCCGTCTCCAGTGAATGGAGGCGGACTACTTTTTTATGTTTGTAGGGTCTATCGCTGTACTAAGGCAGCTTGATAAATCCGCTCCAAATCAGTTGCTGTACGTTGCCAATTGAAGGCTTCAAGCGCATCCGCTCGTCCTTGTTTCCCAATGGTTGCTGCTACCTCCGGATTCCGGCCTAGTCGCAGCAAATCTCTAGCAAAGGGCAAGGCCTCGCGATATCGTTCCACCAGATATCCGTTATGGCCGGAGTCGATAATCTCACGGATACCGCCATTGCTAGAAGCGATGACCGGTAGTCCCGAGGCCATGGCCTCTACATTAACAAGCCCAAAGGATTCATGATTCTGAGAAGGACATACGAAGCAGTCGGCTGCTTGATAAAGGGTATGGATATCCTCATGAGCTACATTTCCAAGGAAGGAAACGGATACGCCTAGTCGCTGTGCAAGCAGCTTCAGCTGTCGCAAATATGACGGTTTCCCTTTGCCTGCAATTACAAGATGAGCAGGAAGGTGCTTATTTAAATGGTACATAGCACGTATCAATACGGGCACCCCTTTGCGGGGAATGACTCGACCGACGAATAAGACGGTAAAGACCCTCGGGAGTCTGTAAAGTTTGCGAAGATGGTATTTTTCCTGTAGCGCTACAGGAGTGAATCGATCAAGATCTGCTCCGAGCAGGACAATACGGATTTCATTGTTTAATTGCGGGAAGCGACGGGTTAGTCTTCGCTGTAGAGAGTGGCTATTCGCAATAATCAGATCTGCTCTAGACAAGGCCCTAGCAGTCTTAACTGTGTCCGGTGTGAATGTAAGAGAATGCAGAAATAGAAATACCGGAAGATGAGGGAGCCGTTTCTTTACAGCAGACATAAGATGGGGGCGATTATCGACCTGAACGATATCAAATGACTCATTCTGAATGTAGTCTAATACCGAAGTACGATAATGAACGGGAGTACTTGCGGGCAACCGAATGATTCTGACCCGCTCCAATATGGAAGCATCGGGCAGTCCCGGCACTTTGCGGCTCACAATGGTAACCTTATGTTTCTCAGCCAGCCTTCTGGCAATGGCCCAAATGCAGATTTCTACTGACCCGTCTCCCGGAACCGGGAGACGTTCCGGCGCAATAATACAAATATGCATGGTTCATGCCTCCTCTGATCCGCTAATGGTTATCCTCTTCCCACCATATGCAGCTTGAGTATCTGGAGATACATCTGAGAGCGGAGAGGGCGTTCAACCCATTCCATTCATATAGTCGGAGCATAAAATACTAAGGTTAAGCAAGGCTGTTATCATTATTTGAGTGACAGGGGAGAGGGCAATTGGGAACAAAGTTAAAGTCTGCGTTGACCAGCAAATGGATTAAAACCAAGGTGCTCATGCAAAGTTCCGAGATTTCACCGCTCATTCCAGAAACAGTGAAGTTTAGTAAAGCAAACTTAAGAACGATGCTCTTGAAATATGGGATGATTTACGTTAAGCCGGAACATGGCACCTATGGTAACGGTGTAATGAAGGTTGAACAGAGTAAGGATTCTCATGGAACAGAATACAAATACCAAAGTGGAACAAAGATAAAAACCTTTGGAGCCTATGACACCTTTTATTCATCCCTTAAGAAAGCAACACGCGGACGCAGTTACTTGATTCAGAGAGGGATTGTTTTGCTAAAGCACGGAAAGCATCGTTTTGATATCCGTGTGATGGTCCAGCTCAGTCCGCGTGGCAAATGGGAAACTACCGGATTGATTGGCCGAGTAGCTGAGAAGGGCAAGATTGTTACCAATTATCATAACGGTGGTACGCTAATGTCTATGGAGAAGCTGCTGTCGCCTTATTTGAACGATGCTCAGCAAGCTCAGATGCTTAAGATATTGCGAAAGCTAGGTGAGGATACCGGACGTTTCTACCATAAGAAATATCCTGGCTTTAAACAGATTGGTGTAGATGTAGGATTAGATAAGCACATGACGCCTTGGATTATTGAAGTGAATACGAGTCCAGATCCATATATTTTCAAACATCTTTCTAATAAAAGCATGTACCGCAAAGTGATGGCTTACCGCAGAGCAAATGAGAAGAAGAAGTCCGCTAACTGATTTGCTTCTTCGTATTCGCAATAACAAGGGAAACCTTTTGTTCGAGCTCAATTATTTTTTGCTTATGGGTTGCGATCTGACGGTAACCGGAGACCAGTGCAGCTAAGGACTGGTTGGTTAGGGTAAGGTTTTGTTTGCGAATCGCTGCTTTAAAGTCAGTCCAATCTGCTGAGACACGTTTGTTTAACGAGGTGATCACGCTCTTGTTAGATTTGATCGTGATTTGAGGACTTTCAATGCCAGACAAGGTTTTACGCGCTTCGGCTATCTTTTGGGAACGTTTCTTTTTCGCGGCGTTCAGCTGATTCTGCTTGTCACTGATCTCTTGGCGTGCCAACTGAACCAAGATCTTCATAGCATCACCTTGGGCACGCAGTACGGTATTCAAGGTCTTGTCCTTAAGTGACTTGGCGATACTAATTCGCTTGTTAAGTGCACTATACTGGTCAAATAAGGGCTGATAGCGCTGCTTGCTACTCTTAACGGAGGCTTCCAATCGGGTCACTGTTTCAAGATCAATTCCTTTAATTTGTTGACGAACCACAACTAGCGATTGCTCATTATTGTAGTGAAGGATTCGGATTTGCTCCTCGCGCTGATCATACTGCAGCTTTAAGGTGGATAAATCATTGTAAAGAGAAGTCAGCTTAACCCTGGCAGGACCTTCTGCCGTTGCGGCCGTCAGATCAAAAGCTGCTTTTATAGAAGGGGTTAATTCTGTTGTAGATGCAGCAATAGCTCTTGATGATGTGCTTAGCAGTAGCAGGATCGTAAGCAGTAGTAAGGGCACTGGCTTAAATATTTTCATTTATTCTCCTCCTATTATCGAAACCTAATGGCAACAAAAAAAAGCACCCGTAGCAAAGGCAAAAGCCTTTATTACGGGTGCTTCCAGCGTAATAGGTCACGAACGATATTATTATGTTTAATAATAGTTTGCCCCAGGCCATCCAGTCAATATTTAAAATTAAGCTATTCACAATTCAAAATGATACGGAGGGCATTTCTATACTCACTTCTCTTATCGTATACTGAACTTAGGATGGAATAAAGGATGCAACGTTCGCAACAAAGGAGGTCTGGCGTAGATGGATAACGCGGTAGAATATAGCACAATGTTGGAACATGCATTTATGTGGTCCCCAGAGGGAATAGCCGTACTGTCTTTAAACGATGGTAAGGGCAACTGGCTGAAGGTCAATCCGGCTTTTTGCAATTTACTTGGCTTTACGGAAGCTGAGTTTCTTGCTGGGGCTATTTTTGCAGAAATGGAAAATAGACAGACGCCTTCGAAAGAGCTTTCCTATAGATTGGTGATGGACGAGCTTCAGAATTCTCCAGCAGGGAGCTGGAAGAAGGAAGAATGCTTTCACAAAGGGGATCAACCGGTATGGCTTTCCCTGACATTCTCAGGATTTGGAACAGCAGGACAAGCCCCTTCGTGTATTATTGTGTACGCCGAAGATATTACAGACCGAAAGATTGCAGACCAACAAATGGCAGATCAACGAGATCTAGAGGAACAGATTTATCAAAGTGAACGTAATTATAGATTGATTTCCGAGAATTCGCTGGATTTAATCTCGCGTCATGCAGTTGAAGAGCGCAAACAGTTCGAATTCAAGCTTCAGGAGAATGAACAGCGCTATAAATCCTTATTTGAATATAATCCCTCTGCTGTGTACTCAATGAATTTGCAAGGGGATTATTTAACAGCCAATGCGAATCTGGAGAAGCTGACCGGGTATTCGCTGGAAGAACTGATCGGAATGTACTTTGGTCCCGTTGTGCATGAGAAGGACATGGAGAAGACGCTGTATCATTTTAACTTAGCTGCTAAGGGCTATCCCCAAAGCTATGATCTGACGCTTATTCATAAAGAAGGCCATCTTGTAGAGATTAATACCACTAATATTCCGATCATTGTAGACGATCAAGTGGTTGGTGTATATGGTATTTCCCGTGACATTACGGAACGTATAAGATATACAGAACAAATTGAGAAGCTAAGCAATGAGTACACCCTTATATTAAATGCAGTATCTGAGGGTATTTTTGGACTCGATATGGAGGAGAAGGTGACCTTCATCAACCCTGCAGGTTTGCATATGCTCGGCTATGAACATGATGAGATCATGGGTCATACCTATCTAGATCATATTCAGCAGACAGCGCTTGATGGGATCCATTACCGACCAGAGGAGTCGCCACTTATCAAAGCCATTAGGTCAGGGGGATCTTACCAGAGCAAGGATGCAGTCTTATGGCGTAAAGATGGTACAAGCTTTCTTGCGGAGTACCAAGTAACCCCTCTTTTTGATAAAGGTGAACCTAAGGGTGTTGTAGTCGTCTTCAGGGATATTACAGATGAGAAGGAGATCATTCGGGCGAAGGAATCTGCGGAAAAAGCGGACCAGGCTAAATCAGAGTTTCTAGCCATTATGAGCCATGAAATACGCACGCCTATGAACGGCATTGTAGGGATGACTGATCTGCTTGCCGAGACGGAACTAGATGAAGAACAACGTGAGTACACAAATATTATTAAGGAGAGCAGTAGCTCTCTTCTATATATTCTGAATGAAATTCTCGATTACAGTAAAATTGAGGCCGGAAAAATGATGATCGTACATGAGCCCGTGCATCTTCGAGAGGTACTGGACAGTGTAACGGATCTGTTTATGGCTAAGGCTTTGGAAAAAAATCTTGAGCTGTCTTACAGCATGGCACCAGGAGTTCCTACGTTCATTATGGGAGATGCAGGACGATTACGTCAGGTATTGGTTAATCTGGTCAGCAATGCGATTAAATTTACTGACCGAGGTAAAGTCTGTATTTATGTGGAGCAAAAATTGTCCGTGGTTTCAAAGAAATCGACTTTGAAGTTTAATGTCAGAGACACGGGGATAGGTATTCCTTTAGAAAAGCAGCATCAGCTGTTTCAATCATTCTACCAGCTGCACTCCTCGTTTAATCGTAAGTATGCCGGGACGGGGTTAGGACTAGCCATTTGCAAGAAGCTTGTCGAGCTGATGGGCGGAGCCATTGCGGTGGAGAGTAGCGAAGGAAACGGCTCTAATTTCTATTTCACACTACAGATTAATCCTGAAAACAAATATGAGGGCGAAGAGGAAGATATTGCTCAGGCAGAGCAGAAGCCCGCACAGGAAATGGAATCACGATCTAATTCAGAGGGATCTATGGATGTTGGTGAAAATGTGATTTTACTTCCGGAAGGCCCTGCCCTTTCAGCTTCTAAGCCGAACTCTTCAAAGGGAGAACCATCCTGATGAGGAATAGAAACTCCAGTCTCAGTAACAAACTATCGGTAGATCCATACACACAGTGGGAGGCTGGGGTTTCATCCCCGTCTTCTGCATGTGGACCAGCTACGCTGGCAGCTTTAACCGAGTATTGGAATACCCAGCTAGGAATGGACTTTATTCGTGGCAAAGGTCATTTTCACTCTAAAGCAGCTCATATTAATTACATATACAGTCATCACGGAGGTACCCCTTTGGGGATGAGTACACGTAGTTTTGTAAAGGGGATCACAGCTTATATCCACTCTTCAATCTCGCCAAAAGGGGGACATAAACTTTCTGTCTCTACTTTTAACGATTTCGATGTGTATAAAGTGGAGATTGATGCAGGTCGGCCAGTAGCTGTTAAATTTGATAAATGGTTTAATTTTCGGTGGAGAGGGAATTTTGCTTACGATTACCATTGGGTATTAGGAATAGGATATGAAGTACCTGATAACGGGGATCGTCCAATCCTCATCGTTCAGGATAATGGTGTGAGGTATAAGGATGGAAGGATTGCTCTTTGTAAAGAACGCCGCATCCCATATTATGCAAATAAAGACATCATTACAATGGTGGGAATGAATATCATAGAAACGCCTAGTTAATCGTGATTTAGCTATGCAATTACCCTGGAAAAATGATCTGGTTATTTTGAGTCCAAACGTTTGCACAAATTCGAGGATCATACTATAATCCAGTTAATAACTGGAAAAGGGGATAGGTGCTTTGTCCGTACAAAAGGAAATGAAGGAACCGATTTATTATGGTGATCCTGCGACTACTAGAGGGATTTCCGTATTCGCTCAGGAGTTTGATCAGTTGTTTAGTTATGACGGGGATGATCTCGGACTTACATATTCATCGGCCTGTTCATCATTTTGCTTTTGGGCCCCTACGGCTCAGGAGGCAGAGCTAGTAATTTATGATTCATGGCAGGGAGCTGCGGGGTCCAAATATGCTATGATTCGCGATATTCGGGGAACGTGGAGAGCTACGGTTGACGGTGATTTAGATGGCAAGTTCTATACCTACCGAGTGCGTCTAGGTGAACAGTGGAATGAAGCAGCTGATCCTTACGCGCGTGCTGTCGGCGTGAATGGGGACAGAGGTGCTATTCTAGATTTGCGCAAGACGGACCCTGAGCGGTGGACGGAAGATAAGCCGTCGTTTGTGGATCCTGTAGACGCTATTATTTATGAGCTTCATTTGCGTGACTTATCCATTCATCCAGCAAGCGGTATGGCTCATAAGGGTCAATATCTCGCTTTGGCGGAAGAAGGAACCCGCGGACCAGAGGGCATTCTCACCGGACTCGATCATATCGCAGATCTCGGTGTAACCCACGTGCAGCTATTGCCTATTTATGATTATTCTACAGAGAGTGTAGATGAGACGAAGCTGGATGAGCCTCATTTTAACTGGGGTTATGATCCGAAGAACTACAATGCTCCTGAAGGCTCCTATGCTACGGATCCTTATGTGCCCGGACTACGCATTCAAGAACTAAAAACAATGATTCAAGCGCTTCATGATCGTGGACTCCGCGTCATTATGGATGTTGTTTACAACCATGTGTACGACGGATATCGCGTGAATTTCACTAAACTGGTTCCTGGCTATTATTTGCGTTATAAACAAGACGGAAGCCTGTCGAATGGCTCAGGCTGTGGCAATGACGTGGCTACAGAACGCTTGATGATGTCCCGCTTCATTGTGGAGTCCGTGGTCTATTGGGCTAAAGAATACCATATCGACGGCTTCCGCTTTGATTTGATGGGCTTGATGGATGTCGATACGATGCGGGAAACTCGGCGGCGTCTGGATGGGATAGATCCGTCTATCATGACGATCGGTGAAGGCTGGATGATGGGGACTGAGCTACCGATGGAACGGCTCGCTCATCAGAAGAATGCCTCCCTTATGCCGGGAATCGGACATTTTAATGATGATTTCAGGGATGCTATTAAAGGAAATATCTTTTTGTACGATCAGCCGGGCTTCATCAGTGGAATGATGGGTCTGGAGCCTGCGATCAAGGCGGGGATTGCGGGAGGAATTGACTTCAGCCCAGGAATTAAGCAATTTGCCGAGGAGCCTCAGCAAAACGTTAATTATGTGGAGTGTCATGATAATCATACCTTATGGGATAAAATCGTATTGTCCACCGAGGGTGAGACGATTACTCAGCGCCGTTCCATGCACAGACTAGCTTCTGCGATAGTGTTCATGAGTCAGGGGATTCCTTTTATCCATGCAGGACAGGAGTTTATGCGTACGAAGGACGGGGTGGAGAATAGCTATAAATCTTCGGTCGATATCAATCGTATGGACTGGGAATTGTGCGCCGCGCATCAGGAAGATGTGGCGTATATGAAACAGTTAATCGAACTGCGTAAAGCTCACCCGGCCTTCCGTATGCGAACAGCAGCGGACATTCGGAACCATTTGGTTTTTGAAAAAGCACCGGCAAGTGCAGTAGCTTACACGCTACGTGGCCATGCTGGAGGAGATGCAGCGAAGCATATTTATGTTCTTTTTAATGCGAATGCTGAACAGACCACTGTGGTTCTGCCGCAGCTTGGAGCATGGAAGACCATCTTCGGGGCTGATCTTACGCAGGAGCTGACTGGAAATAAGCTAACTGTAAATGGGATTGGGACAGTAGTCCTGACGGCGAAATAATTAGTCTTTTACAAGATCATTATTGAAAAGCATGCGGAGTAACGTACTTTAATCAGGTACAGTACACTGTGTGCTTTTTTTTTTGTTTTTCCATTTTCTTAATTTGATTGTTTCATTTTACATAAAAAGGTGACATTACTCATTTTCGATGATGATATTGGATGTTAATATGAAAGCATTTACTTTGTCGCTTTAGAGTGGCATAGGCTTGGCAGCAGACAAACATAGCGCGTACTTTTCTTTTTTAACGGTTTAGGAAGTATATATCTGTGGGGATATTTAGAGAGGATGAGAGAGATGGGGAAAGCAACCGGATTTTTGGAATTTGAACGGCAGACGCCTTCGGAGTGTGAGGCGCTTGAGCGGATTAAGAATTGGGATGAATTCTCGATTCCTATGGATGAAGAGAATCTGCGCGAGCAAGGCGCGCGTTGTATGGACTGTGGTACGCCATTTTGTCATGTAGGACGTCTGTTGTCTGGTATGGCTTCCGGCTGCCCTCTACACAACTTGATTCCTGAATGGAATGATATGGTTTATCGTGGGAACTGGGAGGTTGCACTGAAACGTCTGCATAAGACCAATAACTTCCCTGAATTTACTGGACGTGTGTGTCCGGCACCTTGTGAAGGTTCTTGTACAGTAGGGATGAACGGCAAGCCCGTAACGATAAAGTCGATTGAAAAGTCGATTGTAGATAGAGGTTTTGAAGAAGGTTGGATTGTTCCTGAGCCACCGCTTACTCGCACAGGTAAAAAGGTAGCTGTAGTGGGCTCGGGTCCAGCAGGTCTTGCCTGTGCAGCTCAGCTTAACAAGGCGGGGCATACGGTGACCGTGTATGAACGGGCAGATCGGATTGGTGGTTTGTTGATGTATGGTATTCCGAACATGAAGCTGGATAAGAAGACGGTTCAGCGCCGAGTAGACCTGCTAGCGGCTGAAGGCATTACATTCGTAACTCGTACAGAGATTGGGAGAGATATCTCGGCGTCACAACTCAAGGCGGAGCACGATGCTGTTATCTTGTGTGGCGGGTCTATGCAGGCACGAGAGCTTCCTATAGAGGGTCGTGAGCTGCGGGGCATTCATCAGGCGATGGAGTTCCTGACACTGAATACTAAGAGCTTACTGGATTCAGAGCTTGCTGATGGTGAATACTTGTCTGCGGCAGATAAGGATGTAGTTGTAATCGGTGGCGGGGATACTGGCACAGACTGTGTAGCTACGTCGATCCGCCACGGCTGTCGTAGTGTGATCCAGCTTGAGATTATGCCACAAGCTCCACTGACCCGTCAGCCTAGCAATCCGTGGCCAGAATGGCCAAAGGTTCTTAAGGTGGACTATGGCCAAAAAGAAGCGGCTTCACTGTATAAGGAAGATCCACGTCGTTATCTCGTTTCGACGAAACGTTTTGTTGGTGACGATGGTGGACATGTGCAGGAGCTGCATACCGTGCGCATTGAGTGGACTCGCAATGAACAGGGACGGATAGTTCCGGTTGAAGTACCAGGCAGTGAAGAAGTTCTAAAGGCACAGCTGGTACTACTCGCATTAGGATTCACAGGGCCCGAAGAGATTGTGCTAGGTGAGCTTGGGGTGGCACGTGATGAGCGCGGAAATGCCAAGGCGGAGTTCGGAGCACAAGCGACCAATGTAGAGGCGGTATTCACAGCAGGTGATATGCGCCGCGGCCAAAGCCTTGTCGTTTGGGCCATTGATGAGGGGCGTCAGACAGCCCGCGAAGTGGACCGATTCTTGATGGGATCATCGAATTTGCCGTAAGAATAGAGGCATATAGGGCAGGGCGTTCCTTTTGGAGGAACGTCCGCTTTTGCGTTGTTTGCCTATTCAAGGTTAAAATTGAAACCTAAGCACAAGATCTATTTAAGTCGAAAAGGAGAATACATGATGAAGCTAATGTTTATTTCCGATATTCACGGTTCTTTATTCTGGTTAGAACGGGCTTTGGAAAAGGTAGAGGAAGAACAGCCAGACAGTCTTGTAATCGTAGGAGACTTTTTATATCACGGTCCCAGAAATCCACTGCCGAAGGGTTATGACCCGCAGGGAGTTGCTAATAAACTGAATGAATATAACAAAAAGAAGCCTATAACGGCAGTACGTGGTAACTGCGATGCTGAGGTAGACCAGATGCTGCTGCAGTTTCCGATGATGGGCGATTATGTGATGCTCCTGCATGAAGGCAGACGAATCTATGTTACACACGGTCATGGCTTTAGTATTGAGAATTTACCGGCACTATCTGAGAAGGATATCTTTATTCAGGGGCATACCCATCTTCCGGTTGCGGATGTAAAAGAGGGCGTATACGTGCTGAATCCCGGTTCGATATCGCTGCCTAAAGAGAATAATCCGAATTCCTATGGTATCCTTGAGGGTGGAGAATTCATCGTTAAGGATTTTGAGGGCGATGTGGTAAAAAGGATTACACTATAAGCTCAGTCAGATCTCTTGTGACCCGAATTCCTTCCAACATTATTAGTGTTCTAGGGAATTGAGCACTAGAACATATTATTGTATGATGAGGTAGGAGTTTTAGGGCAGGGCTGGCTCCAAATATAATAGTAAAGGTAGTTAACACATGAATCCTAAAGATTTGAACTATACAATGCCACCGGAATGGGGCAAGCATGAACGTACTTTTATCTCCTGGCCGGTGCAGGAATCTATGTGTTTCCCGGACAACCACGAGTCGGTATGCCAAGGTTATGCTGACATTATTACAGCTATTGCCGAGTTTGAACCGATTACGGTTATCGTTAACCCGGAGGACGTGGAAAAGGTAGAACGTCTGGTCAGCGGACCGAATGTAACGCTACTACCTATAAAGCATAGCGATGCTTGGTTGCGTGATAACGGGCCTACCTTTGTTGTTAATAAAGACGGCGTTCTAGCAGGCGTGAACTGGAAGTTTAATGCCTGGGGCGGTAAATATTCACCTTGGGATCTGGATGATGAGGTAGCTCCACAGATTCTCGAACACACACAAGTGACACGCTTTGATGCGCCGCTTGTGATGGAAGGCGGCTCGATCCATACGGATGGAGAAGGCACCTTGATTACTACAGAAGAATGTCTGCTCAATACGAACCGCAACCCGGATTTGAAGCGCGAGAATATTGAAGAGTACGTGCGCAATTATACAGGTACAGAAACTATTATCTGGCTTAAGCGTGGTCTAAGTGGTGATGAAACCGATGGTCATGTGGATAATATCGCTTGCTTCGCTGCTCCAGGTAAAGTCATTATTCAGGTCTGTGAGGATCCGCAGGACGAGAATTTTGAGATTACACAGGAGAATCTTCGTATTTTGGAGAATGCCAAAGATGCCAAAGGGCGTAAGCTGGAGATCATCAAGATTCAGCAACCACCACGGGTGGATCATGACGGCAGCCGTCTGACGCTCAGTTATTTGAACTTCTATTTCGTAAATGGTGGAATTATTTTACCTGTGTTTGGCGGTACAGCGGTGGAAACAGATAAACTTGCCGAGGAAGTACTGGCTGGTTTGTTCCCGGAACGTAAGATTCGTACAGTTAACGGTATGGCGGTCATCACCGAGGGCGGGAACGTTCACTGCACTACGCAACAAATGCCTGCTCAGCAATAATTGAAGGAAACTAAACGTCCAAAGGGACATTTATATATAAGGAGGACAGATTCTTGAGAAATGTAAAAGTAGCTGCGACGCAAATGAGCTGTTCCAGCAATATTGATGAGAATATCAGCAAAGCTGAAACATTGGTCAGAGAAGCGGCGGCACAGGGAGCACAAATTATTTTGCTGCAGGAGCTGTTCGAGACTCCGTATTTCTGTCAGAAAGAGAAGGCTGATTATTACGCATATGCAACAGAGCTTGAGCATAACAAAGCGATTAATCATTTCACAGCAATAGCCAAGGAACTGCAAGTGGTGCTGCCAATCAGTTTTTATGAGAAAAAGAACTACGCACGTTACAATTCACTAGCTGTAATCGATGCCGATGGAACGATACTGGGCAAATACCGCAAGAGCCATATTCCAGATGGCCCAGGGTATGAAGAGAAATTCTACTTCAATCCGGGAGATACTGGCTTTAAAGTATGGAACACTCGCTATGCCAAGATTGGTGTAGGGATTTGCTGGGATCAGTGGTACCCGGAAGCGGCTAGAGTGATGAGCCTGATGGGAGCAGAAATTCTGTTCTATCCAACCGCTATCGGATCAGAACCGCAGGATGGATCGATCGACTCTAAAGATCATTGGCAGACTTGTATGCTTGGGCATGCAGCGGCTAACCTTATTCCAGTCGTTGCCTCCAACCGTATCGGTGAAGAAATTGATGAAGATTCTAGCATTAATTTCTACGGCTCTTCGTTCATTGCGGGACCGCAAGGCAATAAAATTGTTGAAGCAGGCCGGGACGAGCAAGCTGTAATAGTGAGCGAATTTGATCTGGATGCTTTGGAAGTCGGACGGATCGAGTGGGGCGTCTTCCGTGATCGCCGACCGGATCTGTACAAAATGATTGGTTCTTATGATGGGGACATCATTCTTTAAAAGACTTCACAGTTAAATATGCTAAAGGCATTGCTAGAGAGGATAGAATCTCTGGCAGTGCCTTTTTTGGTGTTTCAACGAGAAATACGGGGGTTCTTTGAACAGAGGAGCAATTGTTCGGAATTCCTGTGCAAGATCGGACACAATCTTTTCTATCAAAAGTACTGTAAAAGTCTGGAAAAGTAGAATATTGCTATTTTATCAGGTATATTAGAAGAGTAAACCGTGATTCAGGGATCTACTATGAAAATTCTGTCGGATACGTGGAGAGGAGGCTCTGGGATATCTTTTGTTATCATAATCTTGCAGTGATAGAAGGAGAAAACGATGAGCACATTTAAAAACTGGTTGAATACAACCAAAAACGGACTAACAGAACAAGTAAAGAAATTCAAAAATAAAGATTTCATGAATGCGGTAGTTGCGGGCTGCGCCTTGGTTGCTGCTGCCGACGGTAAAATAGAAGAAGCTGAAAAGAATAAAATGGCTGGTTACATGAATATGAGTAATGAGCTTAAGGTGTTTGACATGAGAGATGTCATTACCCAGTTCAACTTTTATGTAAGTAACTTTGAGTTCTCACCAGAAATCGGTAAGCAGGAAGCACTGAAAGCAATCGGTAAGTTTACCGGTAAACCAGATGTGGGACGTGTAATTGTGGGTGTGTGCTCAGCTATTGGATCAGCTGATGGTGATTTTGATGACAATGAAAAAGCAGTTGTGCGGCATATTTGCGGTGTCTTGGGATTAAACCCTGGTGAATTCAGTTTATAAATGATGTAATACCATATACATGAGTTCGGATGAAACGTATTTAGTTCTTTAGCGTATCACTCATATAACATCCAAAAGCTAGACTAATAGATGGTGATTCTTTTTAGGGAATGGAGGTACGTAAAGTTGGCTGGAATTAATCTGGTAAAAGGTCAGAAGATTGATCTCACAAAAGGTAATGCAGGCTTATCTAACGTAATTGTAGGTTTAGGTTGGGATCCGGCTGAGCCAGCTCGAGGATTCTTCGGTGTGAAGAAACAGGCCAACGTGGACTGTGACGCTTCAGCACTGATGCTGAACGAGAATGGTAAGCTAGTTAAGAAGGGTAACCTGGTGTGCTTCCATAACAAGCAAAGTCCTTGTAACTCTGTCATTCACTCCGGAGACAATCTCACGGGTGATGGTGACGGAGACGATGAGCAAATCATGGTTAACCTGAATGCCATTCCTTCCGATGTACACAAGGTTCTGGTAGTTGTGAATATTTATGATGCCACGAACCGTAAACAGGATTTCGGATTGATTAAATCAGCTTATATCCGTGTGATGAACGCTGTAGGCAACAATGAGCTAATCCGTTTCAACCTATCTGATAATTACAATGGCTATACGGCGCTTATTTGTGGGGAACTTTACCGTCAAGGTGGAGAGTGGAAGTTCGCCGCAATTGGTGAGGGTAGTCACGCGGCACATATCAATCAACTGGCAGAACGCTACGTATAATCCAAATAAAAGAAAAGAGGAATGTTATCATGGCAATTAATCTATCCAAAGGTCAAAAGATCGATTTAACAAAAACAAATCCAGGTCTATCCAAAATCACAGTAGGTCTTGGTTGGGACACTAATAAATATGACGGCGGTAAAGATTTCGACTTGGACGTTTCCGTATTCTTGACTAATGCGAACAGCAAAGTTGAAAAAGAAACCAACTTCATTTACTTCAATAATAAACAGAACGAGAACGCTTCTGTTGTTCATACAGGTGATAACCGTACAGGTGACGGCGATGGTGATGATGAGCAGATTCAAGTGGATCTTTTGAGTATCCCAGCGGATGTAGAAAAGGTAGCTTTTACTATTACAATTTATGAAGCTGAAACAAGAAGCCAAAACTTTGGTCAAGTTTCTCGTTCTTATGTGCGTATCGTAAATGATTTGAACAATGAAGAACTAATCCGTTTCGATTTGGGTGAAGACTTCTCTATTGAAACTGGCGTTGTTGTCGGTGAATTGTACCGTCATGGTGCAGAGTGGAAGTTCAATGCAATCGGTAGCGGCTACAAAGACGGCTTGAGCGGTTTGACTCGCGATTACGGCTTGCAATAAATCTTGTAATACACAGTGAACTGAATCCACTCATGAAAGAAGGTTATGTCAGTGACGATCAGTCTTTCCAAAGGACAGCGGATTGATCTTACCAAGACTAATCCAGGTCTGACAAAGGTAGTAGTTGGATTGGGCTGGGACACTAATAAGTATAGTGGAGGTCAAGATTTTGACCTCGATGCTTCAGCGTTTCTGCTTCATGAAGACGGCAAAGCTAAAGGTACAGATGATTTTGTATTCTATAACAACCCAAATGGTGGCGCAGGCTCTGTAGTCTACACGGGAGATAACCGTACAGGAGAAGGCGACGGAGATGACGAGCAAATTATCGTTGATTTTAGCAAAGTCCCTGCCCATATTCAGCGTATTGGTATTACCGTAACGATTTATGATTACGAAACTCGTGCACAGAACTTTGGACAAGTCTCCAATGCTTTCGTACGTGTTGTGGATGCTTCCACAGATCGTGAAGTACTCCGTTTCGACCTGGGTGAAGATTTCTCAACAGAGACGGCAGTTGTATTCTGCGAATTCTACCGCAATGGTGCGGATTGGAAATTCCAGGCAGTAGGTAGTGGTTTTGGCGGCGGCCTTAGCGCATTGTGTAAAAATTATGGGCTGGACGCGCAATAGCATCTTCCGGGCGGGGTCATCACCGATCCTGCCCTTTTTTTAATTCTTTATGGATTGCCTCACAAAGGAAATGGAATGGGTCTCGAAGTATAAACTCCACTTTGTGGGGTTATTTAAAAATATAAGAAAGTATAAGTTTCACACGATACATTATGTCTTATATTTCTCGCTTAAACGCTTGCCGTCCTTATAAGGATGCCGAAGGCGTTTATGCTTGCTCCATTTATAAAGGTGGTGTAAGAATGGGTATTACAGTTGTCAAAGGACAAAAGGTTGATTTAACTAAAGGCAATCCTGGACTTGATTCTCTTATCGTAGAGATTGGCTGGCAATCGCCATCTTCACTTGAGATTGATACTTCTGCTTTTTTGCTTGGAGCGCAAGGTAAAGTAAGCAAAGATGAGGATTTGATATTTTATAATAATCCGTCTACACCTTATATCAGATATAAGGAAATGCCTACATCAAACAGCCTCAAGCAATTTGACGTGGAACTAAACAAAGTTCCTTCTGATGTGATGAAACTCGCGTTTACACTTACCATTTATGATGGCGAGAAGCGAGGTCAAAGCTTTAGGCAGGTAAATCAGGCCTATTTTCGGATTCTGAATCAAGTAACAGGTGCGGAGCTTCTCCGATGTGATCTTGAAAATCATTTCTCCGTGGAAACGGCTGTTGTGGTAGGAGAATTATATAGATATAACGGTGAATGGAAATTCAGCGCCATTGCCGCGGGTTTTGCTGGTGGTCTACAGGAACTGTGTAGGAACTTTGGGATAGAAGCGAACGATGAACCGGCACCGACACCAATACCAGTGCCTAAGCCTGCTGCTCCGCCGCAGCCAGAGCTTAAACGTCAATCAGCGCCGGTAGCGGAGCCTAAGATTCAGTTTCCACCTCCTCCTGCAGCTGCGCCTTCACCTGTAACACCCCCTCCGGTCAATCTCAACCTGAAGAAGATCGAACTGAAGAAAAAAGGCGATTCGATCAACCTGAAGAAATCAGCTGGTGGTTTGGGCGAATTGCTAATTAACCTTAACTGGAATCAGAAGCAGGGTGGAGGGCTATTTAATCGTAAAAATGGTGTGGATTTAGATCTTGCTTGTCTATATGAGTTGAAGAATGGCAGTAAGGGAGTAGTTCAGGCGCTGGGCAATGCTTTTGGCTCATTGAACCAACCTCCTTATGTCATGCTTGATGGAGATGACCGGACAGGCTCTGTAACAACCGGTGAGAATCTGCGGATTAATGGCAGCGAAATTGCTGATATTGAACGGATTCTAATTTTTTCTTTTATTTATAAGGGTGTTACCAATTGGTCAGAAGCTGACGGTGTTGTCACGATTACCCAGAGTGATGGCCCCGATATTATTGTCAATTTGGACGAGCATAACAACCGCAAAGGCATGTGTGCCATCGCGTTATTTCGGAATGTGAATAACGAGACATTCAGTGTTGAACGGCTGGTCCAATATTACAGTGGTCATCGGGAGATTGATGAGGCATATGGTTGGGGACTGCGCTGGGTTGCTGGCAGTAAATAGACGATTTTTTCGGAGGCGCAAGTGTAATGGATTGGTTCGCTGATTTTTTTAGGAATATTAGTGAGAACTACGGTCATTTTTTCTCATGGAGCGATGTGGTAGGTACGCTCTCAGACCCGGTTAGCTGGGGCATTATTGGTAGCTTAGTTCTGCTAGAGGGACTGCTCTCTGCAGATAATGCGCTTGTTCTCGCCGTCATGGTTAAGCATTTACCTAAAGAACAACAGAAGAAGGCGCTCTTTTACGGTATTATAGGAGCTTATGTATTCAGGTTTTTGGCTATCGGTCTAGGGACATTTCTTATTAAATTCATGTTGGTTAAGGTTCTTGGTGCAGCCTATCTCTTTTATATCGCTTATGGCGGGTTATTTAAGGGCGGTGGCGATGAGAAGATCGAGAATAAGGGGTTCTCTTTTTGGAAGACGGTTCTCCTTGTTGAATTAATGGATATTGCTTTTAGTATTGATAGTGTTATTGCTGCATTTGGTGTTAGTAACCAGGTTTGGGTGCTCTTTATGGGCGGAATCATAGGCGTTCTGATGATGCGGGGAGTAGCGCAATTATTCTTAAAGCTTATTGATAAAATTCCGGAACTCGAGCGTGCCGCTTTTGCGCTTATTGCCATTATTGCTGGTAAAATGCTCGCGGGCGCTTTTGGTTACGAAATGCCACATGTATTATTCTTTTCAATCATTATTCTTGTATTCGGTGGTACGATCCTTTACAGCGTACTGCGTAAGAAAAAAGAAGCCCATAGAAATGCTTGATTTCAAAGCTAGTTGAACACTGCTGCTTTCAGGTAATCGTATATGTTTATAGCGTAGGCCTTCACTTATATATGAGAGAACCGGATAGGGTATAGCTGGTTCTGCCACTCTCTATAGGAGAGGCCTGCGCTTGTTTTGCTTGGCTTCGCAAAACTATAAGGGGGAACCATCTTGAGATACTTCGATTACCTGACGAAAGAACAAGAAATAGCCTTATTTTATAATCCGCCGATTTCATTTAACCATAATACTACGAGTAAAGATTTGCTGGCTCATGCTGTTGGAGCTGCCCTTTATATGCCAGCAACTCGTGCTAGTGTTCCCGAAGACATTTTGAAGCTTAAAAGTGCAGGACTTGTAACCGTTATTATTGATCTGGAGGATGCGATCGGAGATAACGAGGTTGACCATGCAGAGGAGTCTCTCATTCAGCATCTTATTTTTCTCGCCGCATATGAGGAGAACGAGCCAAGCGGGAGTGATAGTCTTCCGCTTCTCTTCATCCGAGTTCGTAACCCGGAGCAGCTACAGCAGCTGATTTTTCGGTTAGGATCTTTGGTTACGATGTTAACAGGGTTTGTTTTCCCTAAGTTTTCGGTCGACAACGGAATCCAATATTTCGAGGCGATAGCCGATTACAATAGAACGCGCAGTTACTCAGACCCAGTGCTTTATGGCATGCCAATCCTGGAAAGTGCGCCTATTATTTACCGGGAGAGCCGGGTAGATAGTCTTTTATCTATTCGTAATTTGCTAGGCAACTACCGCGAATATGTGTTGAACGTTAGAATTGGAGCAACAGACTTCTCAAGTTTATTCGGACTGCGCCGTAGTCCTGATATTAGTATTTATGATCTTACCCCTATTCGAGACTGCATATCGGATATTATTAATATTTTTGGCAGAGTGGAAGAAGGGTATGTAATTTCCGGACCAGTCTGGGAATATTTTGCGAATAAAGGGCATCGGGTGCTCAGACCACAGCTACGGCAGACTCCGTTTGAGGACACCTATGGTAAAAACGGCCGCGACATGCGAAATAGTTACATTTCTAGCAGCATGGATGGGCTTATTCGTGAAGTGATTTTAGATAAAGAAAATGGAATCTTGGGCAAGACGATTATACATCCCTCACACCTCAGACCTGTTCAGGCCATGTACACGGTAATGCACGAGGAATATGTTGACGCCTGCAGTATCGTAGAGAGTAACGATGGCAGCCTAGGAGTCTTCAAGAGTCAATATTCTAATAAGATGAACGAGATTAAGCCGCATTTGAACTGGGCAAAACGGATTTTACTACGATCACAAATATACGGGGTGTTACATGAACAACAGCATTTTGTCGGATTATTACCCGAAAACGAATTTACACACGTATAACATAGTCGAGAACCTGCAGGTTACGGTTACCGAAACATCTAATCCCTTTCATTTGCCTGTGGATACTTTATTCTCCATGGCAGCCCGGATTAATAAGAAACGCTCCTTTTTGTTCGTCAGCAAGGTACTTGGTAAACATATCCCTGTTAATCCGTACACCTCTCTGCTAAGTGGTGCTGCATTAGCGCTGCTGTTATATCAGGAGATGAACGGTAATTCTGCGGATAATGATAGGATGGAAGATTTATTAGATAAAGCTGTACACGGACTGATGCACCCTGAGTCTGCCAAGGAAGCCTATGAGCATTTATTAGCGGCAAAATTAGTTCTTCCTAGGCCTGTTGTCTTTATTGGTTTTGCTGAGACTGCAACTGCGCTGGGTCACAGTGTGTACAACATGTTTGCCGATGCAGCATCATATATTCATACTACCCGTGAACATATCATCGATTTGGAGTCCATTGTTAGCTTTGAAGAAGAGCATTCACATGCGGTTGACCATCTATGTTACGCCTTGAATACTAAGCTATTATCAGGGACTGAGCCGATTATTTTGGTGGATGATGAGATTACAACTGGGAATACAGCGATTAATACGATCCGTGATATTCAGTCCAAATTCCCTCGGGAGGAATACGTAGTCGTTTCTATTTTGGATTGGAGGAGCGGTAATAATCTTCATACCTATAGCGAATTAGAACAGGAACTGGGGATTCGGATTAAGTCCTTATGTTTGCTTCAAGGAAGTATTGAAGTAAAAGGCACGCCTTTGCTAAATGCTAGGAATGACAAATATTTGTTATCGTCTTCAGTGGAATCCGAAGTAGTGACCACTTATGTAGTGGACGGTTTAGAACGTCTGCAGGCAACATCCGTAGATTCATATGGTGACACCAACTCGTCTCCTTATTTGAAGTACAGCGGACGTTTCGGACTGGAGTCGCTGAATAATGATGCTCTTGATGTAGGAGTAACCCGGATAGCCGCTCAGCTAAGAGAACTGCGAGGGGGAGATTCTAAGACTCTAGTGATGGGTGTAGGGGAATTTATGTACCTTCCTATGCGGATAGCTGCTGAGATGGGGGAAGGCATTTCATATCAGTCCTCTACTCGCAGTCCAATCCACCCTGAACGTCGACCAGATTACGGAGTGCATAGTGCTGCCGCATATCCTTCAGCTAGCGATCCGGAAATTACAAACTTTATTTATAATGTGGATTCTGATCAGTATGATGATATATTCGTGCTGATTGAGCGTGATGTACCGCATGAACGAATGAAACCCATGCTTGATATACTGAAGACACTGGCCCGCCATAAAGTGCATCTTATTGTACTGACTCCTGAAGGAAGAAGTGGAGGCCTCCAGTATGAAGGGAACAAGTAATCATAAAGTCATGGACAAAAAAATAGCAGAACCTGTTCCGCTAGGTAGCTATCCACCGTCAGATGTTACGTTTCTGCTCAAGGATCTTAGTGACGTTTCGCTGGAGCTTGCGACAGAGGAAAGGGAGGAAGCTATCCAATCGGGTGTCCATTATTCTGAGATGTTGCCCGTTGAATATCAGCCTACCGAGCAGTATATCGACTTGTTTCATGAGACGCTGCAGCAATCAGCTAAGAAGGTTGCTTTAGCTGTTGCCATTGTTTCTGAGATGATTGTCTCAAGAAGAGGACTAAGTACGGTGCTTGTCTCTTTAGCTAGAGCAGGAACACCCATTGGTATACTGATTAAGCGTTATATAGCTGAGAGATACAAGGTAGACTTGCCGCATTATAGTATTTCTATTATTCGAGGAAAAGGTATAGATGAGAATGCGATACTCTACATTCTGCAGAAGCATGGACTTGATGCTGATTTGCAGTTTGTGGATGGGTGGACAGGAAAAGGGGCTATCCGTGGGGTGCTGATTGATTCTTGCAACACCCTCTATGAGAAGTATGGTATTCGCTTAAATGATGATCTTGCCGTATTGGCTGACCCGGGAAACTGCGCAGGCATGTTTGGGACTAGAGAAGACTATCTCATTCCTAGCGCCTGCTTAAACTCCACCGTTTCAGGGCTGATGAGCCGAACGGTGTTACACGCTGATCTCATTGGTCCTGAGGAATTTCATGGTTCAAAGTTTTATAAGGAGTGGCTGGATGCGGACGAGTCCAATGTATTTATTGATACGATTTGCCCGTATTTTCCTTCCATAGTAGCAGAAGCGAAGAATATTGCTGGACAGATGCTGGAGCATCCGCCAGAAATCACTTGGCAGGGTCTTCGTGATATTCAGAGTATTCAGGAGACTTTCGGTATAGATAACATTAATCTAATAAAGCCGGGAGTCGGCGAAACAACCCGCGTATTACTGCGCAGAGTACCTTGGAAAATTCTTGTCGATACTATGGATAATCCGAATCTAAAGCATATTCTTCTCTTAGCGAAGGACCGGGGTGTTCCTGTTGAGATCTTTCCTGGGATGACGTACTCCTGCTGCGGAATAATTAAACCGCTGAAGGGGGAGACAGAATGATATATGCTAGTGATCTAGATCGTACTTTGATCTATTCTTTAGGTGCAATAGGTGTGCCGGAGAATACTCCGGGTCTAATTCCGGCGGAAATTATAGAGGGAAAGACGAGATCCTACATTTCGCAGCAAGCATTAAATCAGCTGATGGATCTGAACACGCGGATTATTTTCATCCCGGTTACTACGCGTACGATACAACAATATAAGCGTATTAATCTGTTTCAAGAAACGGTCATACCTGACTATGCGGTTACAAGCAATGGGGGAAATATCCTAATCGGTGGAGTTGTCGATAAGGAATGGAGAGAATCAATCGGTAGATTGGTAGCTCGTCACTCTGCTGGGGCTGAAGAGGTTAGATCATATATCAAAGCGGTTGTACGTGAGGATTGGATCATTAGTGAGAATTATTGTGATGATCTATTCTATTCCTTCATGGTTTATCGGGATCAGTTGCCTTTAGATGAAATCACTAATTTATCAGATCGGCTCTATAATCTCGGCTGGAGAGTTTCTTTACAAGGCCGCAAGCTGTACGCTGTGCCGGCTGCCGTGAACAAAAGCGATGCTATACTCCATTTGCGGCGCACCGTTCGCTCTGAACCAATGGTGGCCTCCGGGGACTCACTGCTAGATAAGAGTCTGCTTGAGAGTGCAGACTATGCTATTGCCCCTTGCCATGGTGAAATATTTGCAGAGCAACAGAGTGGTCTTGTAAAATCAAGATATCCATTTACGAAAGAATCAGGTGTATTTGCTGGAGATGAGATTTTGCAGTATGTAAATATGATCTATAATAATCTAACTGCATTGGGAGTGGGGCCACTATGAAAAAGGTAAATATTTATTTCAATCGTTGGTTTTCCGTGGCTTACCATTATATGAATCTCCTCCGCAATAACGAGGATGGTATACCGGTTCAAATCTTTGCGACACACCCGGATATCCGCCATATGTCGCTACAAGGTGCTGACTTTGCTGAAACCGAGCCGGCGCTGAAGGGAATAGAATATGTTCAGTTTTGCGTTGATTTCTGTCGGCGTAATGAGATCGATGTTTTTATTCCACGGTTGCATATGCTTGATATTGCTCTCCATGCGGCAATGTTTGATGCGATTGGTACAAAGGTTCTGGTATGTAGAGATCTTGATTTGCTGGAGTCCATTATGGACAAAGGTAAATTTTACGAGAATGTTAGTGAGCAAGGCATTATGAGTATCCCAGATTATCATGTGATTAGTACAGCGGAACAGTTTAAAGAGGCTTACGAGGACCTTGTAGCCAAGGGACATCGTGTTTGCTTTAAGCCTACTGAAACAGAAGGCGGGTTAGGATTCCGTATTATCGACAATACCCGCGATCCTCTTCAAGAGCTTTTTGGGTATGTAACTCCATTGATTACGTTTGATGATGCCTATCGTATTCTTGCAAGCAAAGAGACCTTCCCTGATTTGATGGTGATGGAATTACTGGAGGGTTACGAGTATAGTATAGATTGTCTGGCAGATGAGAACGGTAAGCTGTTAGTAGCTGTGCCACGTCGAAAAGTGGGCGGTCGTCTGCGATTGATGGAGCATATTCCTGAACTGGAGGAGATTGCAGCTAGAGTTGCAGAAGTTTACAAGATCCCCTTCAATTTCAATATTCAAATGAAATACAATGGAGATACTCCAAAGCTGTTGGAAATTAACCCACGAATGTCCGGTGGACTGCATATGTCATGTCTGTCAGGGATTAACTTTCCTTATTTAGCCGTCAAAAGCGCACTAGGTGGCGAGGTTCAGCCTATGAATTTTGAAGGTGATGTATTAGCTAGCCATCTGGAGCAACCGATGATTATGAAATTAAACGGCCAATCTGTCATTCCGGATGCCGTGAATTGAGCGTTCATAAAGTCGCTCACAAGAGGTGAGAACAATTCAGTTTAAATCGAAAGTATTGCTTTACGCCGGTATCGGCTACGTTGTTGCTGTATTAACGAGTTCTTTTCTTCCCGAATTCATTTCTCTGCTGTTGCCTTTAGCGGGTGCGGGGATAGGTGCTCTGGTAACGAGAAGTCCAAAAACCAATCTCCCAGCGGAGGTGTTGCCAGCAGGCCCAGTGACGACACCTATTGCTAAGGCACCCGCTGCGAGTGCTCCTCAATTAAGCAACACGACAAATGATACTACATCAGGTAATCACAGCTATGACGGTAGAACTGAGAGCGCGGTGAAGATTGGACCGGAGTTCGCTCCGGTTGTGGAGTATCTTAGCATTCTGGAAGATATGATTATCTCAGAAGGGCAGAAGGATACGCTGGACAATGAAATTGTCGAGAAATCATTGGCGCTCTTCGCGAGACTTCAACGTGTAATTCCACTGCTGCAGGAGCTGAATAACGGCGAGATTAATCATACGGTCCGCAGATTGATTCTGAAGGATTTGAATGGTGTAATCAACCCATTCTTACGCCTAGGCGGTGAAGCAAAGACGAAGAATCGGAGAATGCTGCTGAACGGTCTAAGAGATGTCGATTCCAAAATATCGGATATTGCGTCCACGATCGAACATAAAGACCTGATGGAACTTCAGACGAAGGCGGAACTGATTCATCAGCGGTACAGCAGTTCCGAACTATAGGAGGGAATCCCATGTCCACGCAGTTGATCCAATTAAAAAAAGAAGATGAACAAAAGGTAGTCGAGGAAGCGGCACAATTAATTGAGAAGGTATCCCAAACGGATACTGTTACACTGGATTCCTTGATGGATGATATCGGTAAGCTTGGGGTTAAGACGCAGGAAAAAGCAGGACAAACCTTGAAGCTGCTGGATCGCCCGGTGAATGACCTGATGTCTGGTAAACGCGTTGAAGTGCCTAACATGATTATGAAGCTGCGGAATGAGTGTGAGAATCTGCAGCAAAGTAAGAATGTGAGCTTCTTTGGCAAGATGCTACGCAAGAGTCCGATGAAGAACTATGTGTACAAATATCAGTCGGTCCGCACGAACATTGATGCCATTGTTACAGGGCTTCGCGATGGTAGAGATACCCTCGAAGAGAGCATTGTGAATATGCGTCAGCTGAAACGTACTTCTATGGAAGAGATCTATAACCTACAGACCAAAATTGCTTTCGGCACTAAGTTGAAAGAGTTGTTCGAGGTAGAGATCGCGAAGCCTGAGAATGAGTACCGTAAAGCTTATCTGGAGCGCGGTTTGCGTAAAGTGATGGTTCGAATTCAGTCGATGACAGAAATGATTCTGCTGTATAATCAAGCGATTGCTGCTACAGACATCATTAATGACAATAATGACAAGCTGATTGATTCCGTGAATAACGCCATTGATAAGACCTCTAATCTAATCACAGTGTCGGCAATGATTGCGATGTCGTTAGCGGATCAGGAGAATGTTATCAACGCTGTAGAAGCGACGAATAAAACGATTGAAGATCAATTTAAAGAAAATGCACGTTTGCTGCGTACCACTACAGAGAAAACAACCGAGTTGCTATCTAAGCCTTCTATGTCTATGGAAGCTGTGAATCAAGCGATCGGCGATTTGCTTAGCGCATTAGACACTTCAGAACAGTCCAACCGTCGTATTATTGAGAGCTGCCAGGATTATACGTCTAAAATGACAGTAATCAATACTCAACTAGGCAATCGTTTAGGACTAAATGAGGCGGACAAGCCTCAGGCACTGAAGCAAGGAGAGGCTGAGAGTCAACTGAGCAGCTTCTTGAACTAATTGTTTCTGAAATTTGCATGAATACACAGTATAGGATGTAAAGCCTGTTGAATTTATCAGCAGGCTTTTTTCTTTGTTCATTTTTCAACATTAGTTATAATATATTCCAATTTACTAAAATTTTCTCATGATATATTATGGTAAAGATCTGATGGATTTATTGATGCTCAGGTGCACCTAAGATGAAAGGATCGGCTTTATCATGCGCTGTTTCAAGAGAAACGGGCATACCTATTGGGAGGGGTAAATGGATGGGCAGAAAGTTTAGGGGAATATTAGCTGGTGCACTGGGCGTAAGTATGCTTTTTAGTTCTTTAGGGGTAGTAACAGCACAAAATAGCAAGGATTACGAAGGCCATTGGGCTCAAAAAGCTATTAATAGCTGGTTAGACAGCGGCAAGTTGAAGGGTTTTGAGGATGGCTCTGTAAAGCCAAATCAAACCATAACAAGAGCTGAGTTTATGACATTGGTCAACCGTGCGTTTAATTATACGAAGCTAGCTAAGATTAGATACGATGATTTGCCTTCTACTAACTGGGCATATAATGAGATAGCGAGAGCAGTTGAAGCCGGATATATCCAAGGATTTAACAACGAGATGCGTCCGAATGCTCCAATTAACCGCCAGGAAGCAGCAGTCATTATTAGCAGACTGTTGAAACTGGAAGGGGGGAGTGTTGATGAACTGAAGGTGTTTGGCGATGCTGGACAAATTGCTGCATGGAGCAAAGAAAGCGTTGCTTCAGCAGTTAAAGCCGGTGTTCTGAAAGGATATCCTAATGGGACTTTTGCGCCTGGACAGGCATTAACCCGTGCAGAGTCCTTGACACTGATTGATTCCGCTGAGGCTCTTACACATATAGTGTTGCCGACAACTTCTCCAGTTACAACTTCTTTACCTAGTGTTGCGCCAACGGCAACGGCAACTGCAGCATCCGCTGGCGGAGGCAGTGGTGGCGGAGGTGCTGGTGGTGGTCAATCTGAGGCAACTTCTACTCCAACCGCTACACCGACACCCACACCCACTGCTTCACCAACGTCAACCCTTGAACCTACAATGCCTATAAAAGAATTGCCCGCCTTAGATATTCATATTACATCTACTCCAAATGAGTCAGTCACAAATTCCGTTTATCTGAAAGTTGATTTTAGTAAAGTTTTTGGCACAACAGTGAATCTAAATGATCAGATCACTTACTATATTACATCCGAGCCGATTAATGATAGAGATCTTCGTTGGGGCCTTACTAATCTTAATTCATATATAACTATGTCCGGTTTTACAGCTAACATGTTACCCGCAATCACGGTGTCTTCTAGTTATATAGATGGAGGCAGGGATGGGGAAAAGTATGTATCGGTTGTTGTTAGAAACCATAAAGAAGAAATCACAGGGTATTACACCCAAAAGATGAACTTGCAGTTCTCGCAAACTGAGCAAGCCAGTGACATGGTGAAGTTGGAAAGTGGAGTGACCATTACACAAGAAAAATTTATCTATGACGGTTGGATAAATCCAGGGGAATACTATTCTGATATTATTGATGTTACAAATGCTTTTGCACAGTTAAATGGTAATGCGGTTTCTTATACGATTTATCCTAAGTATTACATGGATTTGGATCAGAACCCTACACTTAATGATAGTATTTCTGCCTCGCGTACTTTATACAAAAGCAATCGAATTAGAGTGGTCGAAACTACTTATACTTCCAGCGGGGCAACATCACCTGGATATATTCCTATTGCTTACGAGTCTTATTATAACTATAAAACCTACAACGAAGCAGAATATATGATTGTTTTCTATGACACCAATTTGAAGGCTATTGCTTATTACGAAGGAAAAATTCAATTAAGTGACGAGCTGGCAGTTGAAGCCGCCGAGAAGAGAATTGACGACATTCCTTTCAGTCTGGAGTTGAAGGATGAGGATACTATAAATAGAGCCACCAGAGCCTATGGGATACTTAATGAAGCTCTCCGAGATCGAATTAGTGAGCAGCGCAAAGAAAAGCTTATGAACGCTCAAATAAAGCTTGAAAATTTCAAGAAATCAGGACCTTTACAGAATATCCCTCTTGTCTCTTCTTATATTGGGATTGGATCTGCTAAATTCAACGGTACGTTGGTTAATGCATATTCTATAGAATTCCCGGATTCTTTGAGAAGAGGGATTGGGAGCTTCTCTTTCTACATTACCAAGAATCCAATCACTGAGGTCGATTTAAAGACTCCAAGTATATATGGCAAACATCCTTTTTCAGAGATTAATACAACGGTTCTGCCTATTCGAGATAAGGTGGGCATTTATAACGTAACGTTAGTTTATTACGATACGGCAGGTCAACCTTTACGTTATACGACACGGCTGATGAAATTCTCTAACCAATCTCCTATATGGGACGGCTCAGAGGTCCAGATATCAGAAGGCGTAACTATGGAGCGTCACTATGGGAACGGGGCCCGTGTAGACAGTATTAATGTCCGAGACTATTTACGCGCAAATCCAAAGGCAATTTATTTCACAGTTACACCACGATCGAAACTCGAGGCAGGACAAATTTTCACATTTGAAAATACAGCGAAGCATGTGAATGAAATCTACCAAGCTGGCAGTTCATCTTATGTAATGTTTAATTCTTTGAACCCGGCTTTAAATGGACAGACAGAAGAATATATCGTTATTTTTTATGATAAAGATTATAAGGCAATAAGCTATTACACAGGGGTCCTGAAAGACTAATAAGGGAACAAGGACTCACAGCAATCATAAAGCCCTATCCTCATACATAAGTTGTCACAAGACTACATGTGTAGAAAGTGGGGATAGGCATATGATCTTAGGGTGTTTAATACTCGTGCTTATCATCGTGGCCAGCAGCGAAAAAGCAGAAGCGATAGCCAAATTGAATGACGATAGTTAGCGGGAATTAACATCAATTCCTCTAAGAAATTCGGGGATTTTCAACCACAACTTGGTTCAAGTAATTTCCAGCGGGTTATTGGGTATAATAACTCAAGGCTGTACGATTAGCCCTTAACTAGCTGGAAATACCAAAATCCCTAAGGAGGTCACATGGAGAACGAGGCGCTGCTTCAGGTTGAACAATTAGCACTTAAGAAACAAAAGATCTATCGGCAAAGTATATTGCGCTATATTGCCAGAGCCATGCTGGCCAGTATGTTTATCGGGTTCGGCGTAATTGTAGCATTCAAGACAGGCAACTACTTCTATATGGAGCATTCACCATTTGCGTATCCAATGGCTGCGATTACTTTTGGAGCAGCGATCATCCTAATCTCATACGGGGGAGGGGACTTATTTACCGGAGATACTTTCTACTACACGTACACGGCTTTGAGGCGCAAAATGAAATGGACCGAGGTTGTACGCATGTGGGTCATGAGTTATATAGGTAACATTCTTGGTGCTACTGCATTTGCACTGTTGATTTTTTTAACAGGCCTGTTTTACAGTTCTGATGTAAATGGTTTTTTACTATATGTGGTTGAGCATAAAATGGAGGCTCCGGCAGGTCAGCTTTTTTTCCGTGCTATCCTCTGTAACTGGCTCGTTTGTATGGCTTTTTTCATCCCGATGAATATAAAGGGCGATGGGGCCAAAATGTTCGCAATGGTCTTATTCGTATTCTGTTTTTTCATCTCCGGTTATGAGCATAGTATTGCCAATATGTGCACCTTTGCAATTGCATTAGTCCTTGACCATCCCGGAACGGTTTCGTGGGGCGGTGTGGTACATAATCTTGTGCCCGTTACAATCGGAAATCTAATTGGCGGTGGAGTTCTGATGGGGGTTATGTATTATTATGTGAACAAACCTTTTCTTGACGACACGAAGGATTAAGAAGAAATAATGTGCATCCGCAACTTCGCTCTTTAAAAGAGCGGAGTTTTTTTGTGCTGCAAGAAATTTATTCGCATTGGGATATTTTGATTTTTTAGGGTTCAAAAGGATTAGGGGGAAAGAAGTAGAATACATATTAGTATTACAAAATTGAAGATTCATACAGAATGGGGTAAGGCTTTGGAAAAGACAACAGGGGTACTGACGGATGAGACTATCATTAAGGCTTCCAATCAGCATTGCATGGATCAAGGAATAGACCCTGAGCAGCCTCCTATTTTTCCAAAATGTTATGCTGCAGATGAACTGGGGTCACAACTCCGTGTATATAGTGAAGTGATTGAGGTTATTGATTTTTTTGTGACTAAGTTCCTTTCTTCAGTAAAAGGTAATCCGATCCTTGTTACGATATCGGATGATGCAGGTTATCTATTGGCGTTCAAAGGGGATCCGACAATTATTGATCTCGTTGGGCAGGTTGGCATCAAAGAAGGTGTACAACTAAATAAAGAAGTGGGTACAAATTCAATTGCGTTGTGTCTCGAACACCAGCGGCCTTTTCAGTTGAAGGGACAAGACCATTATCATCAAATTCTTCATCGTTTAGTATGCTGTACGGCTCCTTTTTATAAAGAGGATGGACGAGAAATATTGGGGACGATATCATTTATGGCGGATATAGATGTGGCGCATCCCCACTTATTGCCTTTACTCTGTACCATGGCTGACTCCATCGAACGCGAGATTTTGCTGCGTAGAGGGAATGCTGAGCTTCAGCTTTTAAATCGAATCCTATTGGATACCAATTATTTGGGTGTTATTATAACGGATGAACTCGGAACGATCGTCAATATAAATGAGAACTGCTTAAACATGCTTCATTTGGATGGTGAACATCAAGAATCTGTTATCGGTGCCAGTGTCTTCGAAATTCGAAATGTGGGCTCTTATTTTCAGCATGTCATTCTTCAGCAAGAGGCATGTGCTGGGCTGGAAGTGATTCAAGAGAGCAACGGTTTGTTTGAACATTATATGCTGGATGTGCTTCCGGTTTATGATTCGAATGCATGTTTAGCTCGTGTGATTGGGAGTCTTCGTAATATCACAGAGATGAAAAAAACGGAAGAAGTGCTGCGCAATACAGAGAAGCTAGTGGTTGCTGGACAACTAGCCATGAGTATCGCACATGAGATTCGCAATCCGCTAACTACAGTCAAAGGAATGCTTCAACTGGCCAATAAAGATTCGCAACTGCTACATTATGATCTTATTATGTCAGAAGTAGAAAGAATGAACCTCATTGTGAGTGAGTTCCTCATACTAGGTAAACCGCAGGCCGCACATTATAGGGTAGAACAATGTAGCACGATTCTGCAGGAAGTGCTCAGCATCTTTGCGATTCAAGTGGAGATGAATAATATATCATTGAACACGCAATTCCATTTTGATGCGAATATCTTGTGTGATCGCAATCATATCAAGCAGGTCTTCCTAAACATCCTAAGAAACTCAATGGAAGCCTTGCCCTTTGGCGGAAGCATTACAGTTGCCCTAGATGTGGAGAATGGATTCCAGAAGATTACCTTCACAGACAATGGAGAGGGTATGAACCGGGAAGTACTCGATAAATTAGGCCAGCCTTTTCACACGACCAGAGGTGATGGTAATGGACTGGGAATCATGATTGTTAAAAAGATAGTATCTGCACATAGAGGGCGAGTGGCCATAGCGAGTGAAGTGGGCGTAGGTACGGCCGTTACGATTTATCTGCCAATAAAATAAAGGGCTTGTCATGACTATTTCTTCGTCATGCAAGTAGTAATTCATAATAAAAGACTCTTCCGCCCAAGCAGGCTGGAAGAGTCTTTTGTTTGGAGATAGTCTACCACTTGGATCCGCCTGATGAATTTCGGCCGGACTTCCCTCCGCCGCCCCAAGAAGATCCGCCGGAGGATTTGCCACCGCTGCCGCCTCCACCCCAGGAGGAGCCACCGGAGGAGCGTCCTCCACCGAATCCACCTGATGAAGGTGGGCCAGAGGACATTCGCTTGCGAGCCTGCGCGCGACGTTGCTGTTCTCTCATCATAGCTAATTGAGCTAGTCTTTCTTCTTCTTCCTTCTGACGAACGAGTCGGTTCGCTTCATTCACAAAGGAAGTGATCTGTGAATCATAAGAACGGCCAAGGGACTCCAGTTCCTCAAGATTATAAGGCCGGGATGCCAGGCGGTGATCCAGTGCACTGTATTCCGGCAGTAAGGATAGCTCGAAGTCAATTCTAGAAGATAATCCTCTGCTATGCAGCATTCGCTGGGTCGTTTCCACCCGGCTTTGCCCTTCGGAAAAGAGGCGAGTGACCTTATCCAGTCTTTCATGAAGTGCATTTAGACTTTCTGAGACACCATCGAACTGCCTTGCAGCTTCATCTAGGAGGGATAGCAACTTTTCTAGCGCATTGTGGGCCTTATCATATTCGCCGCGCTCATCACTAGTCCAATTCTCAATCTGCGCCACTTCACTAGCACCTTCCCGAAGGCGTGTGCTCCACTCTGTAAGGATGTTCTCCACAGTTGACACATGCTGTTCTTCAAAATACATACGTGCTTCGGTAATCCGGCTTTGCAGTCCGTCTCGCCGCTGTTTTAATTGGCTCCATTCGGTGCGGAATGTCTCTAAATCTCTGCGGTTGTTTTGCCGAAGGAGTGCTTGTTGTTCTGTCATAGCAACAGCCTCATCCAGGAGAAGGTCAAGAGTGGCGCCAATCTTGCGCACCTCATCCATATCTCCAACACGCAGCGGCGCTTCAAGCGTCAGCGATTCTGCGCGGGCCTGCTCCAGACGGTCAAATGGTTTTACCTTCATGTTGTGGAGTGAATTCAGCTCGATGATGTTTGTGATTTTGGTACGGGCTGCAGCTAATACCGTAGGGAACTGGTTTAGCTTATCATCGTAGAGATCGACATCCTTCAGGTCTTGTTCAATCTTTTCTTGGCGATCTTGTGCATCCTCGGTAATTTCTTGTGCGGCGATAGGGTCAAAAAGCTCCAATTGATCTGCCTTAGAGGTCTCCTCGGCAAGCTCCTTGAGCTCTTCTACAATTTCTTGAAGTGCATAGCCAGTTTCTTTAACCGCACCTTGTAGCTGCTCTTCAAGCTCTGGTGCATCCTCTTTCAGCTCTGTAATTCGCTGTTTAACATTGCGATCAGCTTCACTGATGACAGCAATGTTCTTCTCTTCCTCCTCAAGCGCTGCGCGGAAGGAGTCCTCTGTCTGCTGTAATTGTTCCACGGCTGCCTTAAGGGCAGTCAAACGATAAAAGGGTGGCTGTACACCTTGCCCATCATTTTGCAGTGAAGAGATTTCAACGAGCTTTGCAGAGAGTCGTTTTGAAATGCCTTCTACCAGTACCTCGGTTTTTCCCTGAACGATCCCTTGAAATGGCTTTAATGACTCCAATGCTCGATTCGCCCGTACTAGCAAATCGGATAACTGCTCTTGTTGTACGTTTAGCTGTTTGCGTCGACGTAGACCTGTGATCGCAATAAATAGCACAAGTAGTATTAGTACGATTCCGATTAGAATGGCGGCAATCGTAAACATGGAGCTACTGGAGCGGCTTCCTGTACTGACCGAGTTCCCTGGTTTACCGGAGGTTCCGTTCCCTAAACCGCTATTCGTACTGCCAACTGCGCTACCGCTTCCTGCACTTCCTCCAGCATTTCCGGTACTCTCCCCGATGGAATGAACCGCTTTAATTAAAGCCTTTGTCCCTCCAGAGAAGTCTCCTTCTCTGGCATAAGGGATGAAATAAGTATCAAGCAGCGCTGTAATGGCAGCACTTCCTGATTTTCCTCCCTGATTTTGGGACCAGGCATTTAACGAGGTTTGAAAGCCAGGATTGTTAAAATTAAGTTCAATGGACTGATCGCCAGCGGAGATCAGCAAGAGAATATCGCGAGTGGACAGTCCCCATGAGGCGTAAGTATCCTCGGCGTATTTATCGGCCGGAGTGCCGTTTAAGGAATCTACGGTGAGTACATGCATAGTAACGAGATCTCCAGTGGCAGCAGCAGAAATGGACGTCGCTTCTGCGGAACTAAACATTCCAGCTTTATCGGTTACTAATCCCTGTTGAGCAGGGATTTCGGCGGCGTATGCAACGGGTATCCATAACACGCTGATCAATAAGAATAAAGCTAAATACTTTTTCAAGCTGACACGCTCCAATCTGAAGGACTTTGTATTCAATATATTATGCTGATAATTATACTATATCATTAACCTTCACGTGACGCGGGGATACTCCTATTCTTACATGGCTGCCAATCATACAAGCAAAAAAAGCCGCATTCCCTAAAGGAATGCGGCGAATATTCAGAAAGATTATCTTGTCGGCAGACAAAGAATGTATTGCAATCTGGATTTAATTTCTTTTTGCCATTTTAAATCTCCAACTTTAACGGCAAGATTGAGCAGATCCAGATAATCGTCAACCTGTAGTGTTGTTCGGGTAGAGGTAACGTTCATGGGTGATCAGTCTCCTTTTAACTTAAATATAGTAAAGTGAAATCAATAACTTATTTAATAATGATAATCATTATCAACTTGTATCATTATTGCTATTATCCACATTTTCCATCTAAAAAGCAATATAAAAATGTAGCATCCGTAATTTTATATAATTTACAAAGGGAAGGGTTCATTGATGGGATTTGCGTATATTATGTGACGAGGAAAGAAAAAGCAGGGGTATTGCCATATTTTGTCGAATAACATTTAGGATATTACTGTAAATTCAGTAAAAAGGGGGAATGAGCGATGAAGCAGTACAGACTGTTGCTTCTGATTAGCATTCTATTTATGCTCTTACCTCCTACTGCCATTCACGCCGAAAGAAAGGAGATCGAATATCAAGTAGAGCTGGAATATCCACCTTATAAATATATAAAAGATGGGTACATGACCGGTTTTGATATTGAATTGAGTAATATGATCTTTGAGAAGCAGGATTACGATGTCCACTACAGTACAGGAAAGTGGCCTGATGTATATAATCGGCTCGTTCAGGGAGATATCGAAACAGCGGGTCTAATGGCAGTAACGGAAGGCCGAAAACAAGAGTTGTTATTTTCGGAACCTGTTTTCAAAAGCTATATTTCAATCTACGCAAGGCGAGGGCTTAAGGGTGAGATCGATTTAAATAAGCTTGGAGGTTATAAGATAGGTCTAGGAAACGGGCAGTATTCTGAAACAGTACTGAACGGGAAACTGGGAATTAATGATTACGTAGAATTTGCTACGATTCCTGAAGCCTTGGAGGCTTTAGAAAAAGGGGAGATTGACCTTCTATTTGAGAATCAGGAGGTGGTCGATTATCTGCTCGTTGAACAGGGGAAGACGGACAGTATTATTAAGAAAATGAATGATCTTTATCCCAGGGATGTGGCTTTTGCAATCAATAAGTCTACACCGGAGTTAGTTTCTTATGTTAACGAGAGATTGGTGGAATTACAGCATTCGGGTGCTTTTGAAGAATTGTACCAGAACTATTTCTTCGTTCATTCTGATTATTATAAAGGCATGATCCACAAAAGATGGGTTTACGGAGCAATCCTTCTATTCTGTCTTCTTATGCTGGGTGGAGTCCTGCTTAAAATGAATATTAATCGTTTACGGCGTGCTGTTTATTCAGAGCATCAATTTTTTGAGGATGTTATAGAGCATAGTGGCATGGTAGTTTGGGCGGTGCAGACAGATAAAAAGGTAGTGCGGTTTAACAAGTTCGCTGAGCGGATGACGGGTTTAAGCGAAAAAGAGGTGCTGGGAGTAAATATTGAGGATATCGGTGGTCTAAAAGGTAGTACGGCTGCAATCCGTGATCTTTTGATGCGGGCAATACGGAATGAATATGTTAACAACGTAGAAATTAAGCTCCCAGACCAGTCATCTGAAGCGCGATATTTCTCATTCCGGACAGCCTTATTAAAAGGACTTGATAAGCAAGCAGCCGATATCTTTGTACTAGTAGGTGTGGATATCGATAATCGTAAACAAAATGAGCTGAGGCTACAGCTAAGTTATAGGGAATTGGAAGCTACATACGAAGAGCTCTCAGCGACAGAGGTCGATCTACAGGAACAATTTAATAGGCTTCAAATCAGTGAACGACGTTTCCGGCTCACCACAGAAGGTTCTGGTGCATATATGTGGGAGTTTGATTTGGAGGCGAGACGATTTCATTTATCAGACCGATGGTATGACCTCATAGGTTACACGAAGGATGAAATCAACTCGTTTGAAGAGGGAGCTTTTAGTATTGTTCATCCCGATGACCTAGCTTCAACCCGTAAGCTTAAACATGATCACCTGGAGGGTGTTACACCTATTTTCGAAACGGAGTTCCGCATGATTACCAAAGATAATCAAATCGTGTGGTTTGAAGTTAGGGGTAAGGCTACCGTTAATCCAAAGGATGAAGTTCTGTTATTCATGGGCTCCTTGATTGATATCAGCGAGCGGAAGCAAGCGGAGCTTAATCTGAGCAACAGCTACCAAGAACTTGGGGCGACCTATGAGCAGCTCGCGACTACTCAACAGGAGCTTCTGGTACAATATAATATGCTTCTAGACAATCAGAAACATATGCATCGTCTGGCTTATGTGGATGCGCTCAGTAATTTACCTAACCGTTTATGTCTGCTGGAGACCATGGAGAAGTATCTAAAGCATCCGGGAGGGAAATTTGCACTACTGTTTCTAGATTCAGATAATTTCAAATACATCAACGATACCTTAGGTCATAAATCCGGGGATGTACTCATCCGGAAGGCAAGTGAGAGATTGCAGTCACTGATGCGGGAAGGAGATATGCTCTCACGGCTAGGTGGAGATGAATTTGTTATTTTTATTAAGGATACAGAGGACCGTGAGGCTGTGTTGAATCTGGCAGAGCGTATAATGAGAGCGTTCAGGCAGTCCTTTTTAATAGGAGAGAGTAATTTGTACGTCTCGCTAAGCATCGGAATTTCCTTTTATCCAGAGGATGGGGAGACGGCCGAGCAAATTTTGAGTAATGCGGATGTGGCGATGTACCGTGCTAAAGAGGATGGCAAGGGAACTTATGTAGTCTATGACAAATCGATGCATACAGCGTTTAATGAACGAATGAATATAGAGAAACATTTGCGCAGTGCAATGAACAATAATGAATTTGAACTGAACTATCAGCCCCAGATGGATATCGAATCCGGATTCATCTCAGGCTTTGAAGCTTTAATTCGTTGGAACAGCCCATCGCTTGGTTCTGTATCTCCACTTTCGTTTATAAAAATTGCTGAGGATTCCAGACTGATCATCGATATTGGTGAATGGGTGCTTCGCGAATCTTGCATCTTTATGAAAGGTATTCAAGATCGTACAGGTGTTCCTTATAAAATATCGGTCAATATTTCGATTATTCAGCTATTCCAGAACGATTTTATCGAGATGGTACAGGATAGTCTGGCAGTAAGTGGCTTAAATCCAAGCTGTCTTGAGCTGGAAATCACGGAGTCTATTTTTATGAAATCATTTGAGAGTATTCTGGGTAAGCTGCAGTTTCTTAAATCTAAGGGCATTAGTATCGCCTTGGATGATTTCGGAACGGGTTACTCATCACTTAGCTATTTGCAGCAATTGCCGATTTCAACGCTCAAGATGGATAAAACCTTTATTGATTCACTCTCAGAAAAAGCTAACAGCCAGTCTTTTGTGCAGTCCATTATACAGTTGGGGCATAATATGGGACTGAAAGTTGTAGCAGAGGGTGTAGAAGAGGTTATTCAGATGGATTTGCTCAAGCAATTAGGCTGCGACAAGGTTCAAGGCTACCTGATTAGCAGACCTGTGCCAAAGCAGGCAGTCGAAGAGCTTTTGGAAACACAGAGGCGCTATGGGATTTAGCAGTCAGATTCAAACAGATGAACACAAACAAGCCCGTGAAAAGATCCGTGGGCTTATTTGTTCAAATATAAGAATTTATAAGTTTCACGCTATATATTTTTCCTTATATTTCTCGCATAAACGCTTACCGTCCATTAGGGACGTCGAAGGCGTTTTTGCTTGTGTTCGGTCTTTAGCTGATTACGATTTTGTTCTTCCCAGTATTCTTAGCCTCGTAAAGTGCATCGTCTGCTTTCTGAAATGTAGAGTTTTTGGAATCTGTTCCTATAAAATCGTGCATACCGATACTGACGGTTACGCTTTTACCGTTCATTTCCGCAAAAGGGGTATCGGTGATGGACGTTAGAATATGCTTCATAATCTCATGAGAATGATCAGGGGTTTTAGAAGTCAGAATGACGACAAATTCTTCCCCGCCAAAGCGAGCCGCGAAATCATCAGGACCGACATGCTCGAGGAGGATCGCTGCAACCTTTTGTAATACGATATCTCCAACGGAATGCCCATAGGAATCATTTACTTTTTTGAAGTTGTCGATGTCCATAACGGCTAGCTGCATGGGAAATGGATTACTCTGCTGATGATCGATCAGCCATCCTAAGTATTCATGAAACGTCTTATGATTATAAAGGTCCGTCAGAGGATCGATCTTGGATAGCCGATCCATGATTATATTCTGAATGCGTAATTCCTGTTCTGACTTTACAGAGTTCTCCAGCGATCGCATCAAATCACGCCCACGACCGATGACTGCAAAGCCTGCTAAAGCAGTAGCGGCAAAAATAAGAACAATAATGATAGTTTGGGTGATGGGGACATATCCGTGATTAGATGCCTTGATGAATAAAATGATCGTGTACAGTAGACAAACAGCAGAAGAGGCTATCATATAGCTAGACTTCATATAGATCATGGATACAAGCAGCGGCAGCAGCATAATTAATGACATAACATACAGTTCATCATTGAGATTGATGATCATCAGAAGCGCAAATAAATGGCTCGCTACTGTAATAGCTAGCTCGGACCATAGGGGTTTCCATCTATAGATAAATTCCAGAATAATGATCAAAGTCAATATGATGGAATCAGGAATCAGCGACTGAGTAATAAACTCTCCCATGGTTAGGGTATCCGAATGTTGGCCCCATAGGCATTGAGAAACAAACATATGAATACTTAAATCCACAATCAGGATGATCCAGAATGCATTAAGCAGCACGCGATTCCAATGGGTCTGACGAGGAGTTTGAGATGTAGTATGCATAATGTGTTCCTCTTTTCCAGTGGCAATTTGCTTATATATTCGACAATAATTACGGATTCCCTCTCGACCAATTATCTCCAAATATATTCGTATATTACGGTTACGTTGGTGTAGGTCCTCCAGGGATATGGATTTGCGTGTGGAAAGACTGATCGAAAAGGAATAGTATAGAAAGTATTTCCTTTAATTAACTCTGCTGATATAATGTTAGAATACATAACATCAATCGAGTGGAGTGGGAATAATGATGCAGATTCGTCGAAGCCAGATTTTTGTAGTCGTCCTGTTGCTCCTTGTCAGTGTTTACAGTTTGTTGATAGACATGTTCTGGATTCATAAGCTGGTAATCATCCTGCTTATGGCTTCTCTAGGCTGGGTCTCACTGAATTTGTCCCGCTACGGTTACCGCAAAGAAGCGCTGCTGAAGGAGTCGCAGAATAAAGTTGAGCTGCTTGGCAATGAGATTGTAGTTACTTCGGACCGACTGCATGGTGCACTCGAAGAAATCAGTCGTCATACAGAAGAGCTGCAGCGGACAGCAGATTATTCACATGAATACGAGATGGATTTGCGGATTCGCAGTAACGAAGCTAAAGCTAATATTGAAGGTGCTTATCAGACAATGGGCGGAGTAGCATCTGTTACCGCACATATCGAAGAGTTGACGGAGAGACTGGGGTCAAATATGAAATATGCTCGTCAAGGAATGACAACCATGGTTGATTCCTTGAGCATCGCAGATGCTGTGATGAAGGATTTACAGATGCAGAGCGGGGACATGTTAGCTAAGTTTACTATCTTGAGTAATCATATTGCGATGGTAGAAGAGATCAATACGCTTATTAACGGAATTGTGGATGAGACCTCACTGCTAGCGCTTAATGCTTCTATAGAAGCGGCCCGGGCCGGGGAACAGGGCCGCGGATTTGCGGTGGTGGCCAGCCGGATTCGGCAGCTGGCTGATCAAAGCAAGAGCTCGGTAGACCGTTCCTCTGGCATCTTGCTCGACATTAATAACGGAGTACAGCAGGTGCTGGAATCCGTGACGAAAGAGCAAGCTTCAGTGGAACGTGGGGTGAACGAGGTCGGCACTGTGAAGCTTCGACTCGATGATATCGCGTCGAGAGTCGATGAGGTAGGCAGCGCCGTAACAGAAACCATCGATGCTGCCGCGAAGCAGGGCAAGCTGATTGTTGAAGTGACGACGGAGCTGAGTGGGGCAGTGGCTATCGTGAATGAGACGATTGCCAATGTCGATCTTACGCTGGAACAGGTGACACGGCAGCGGAGCCAGATCGGGCAGCTGAACGAAGTCAGCGCTAATCTGTTAGCGGAGTCGCAATCGTTGCAGCAATCGGTTACCAGCATAGCAGCCCGAGAAGAAATCGAGATGAGCCAATATGCTGCCCGGCTTAAAGAAATGCAGAGTCTCTTGGAGACAATTTCAACTAAGGAAGAACTGTACGACCCAGATACTGAAGTTCATCAAGGTGTTTTGACCTCTTACATTAAAAAAATTCCGGATGTACAAGCCATTTGGTCCAATCGGACGGATGGGACCTTTATCTATTCCGAGCCAGCGGCTGGCCTCTTGAATGCCAAGCGACGTGATTGGTGGAATGGGGCCATAAATGAAGGTGAATATGTCTCGAAGCCTTATGTATCAGCGATTACGAAGCGTTCTTGTGTTACATTATCCAGAGCGATTAAGAATCGTCAGGGAGATGTCGTTGGTGTAGTAGGTATCGATTTGGCGGTGTAATAAAACCAGAAAAGCAAGCCTGCTATATTGGGGGGCTTGCTTTTTGTTATTTTAGGTAGTGCTGATCTGCAACTGTTTCCACGTCTCCTGCCAGTTCTTTTTAATAACGCGTTGTTCATAAATAGGGAGTAAGTTCGGGTTTTCAGTAAAATGTGGGGTAGGTCGTAATACTACATGAATAACATCGGAAATTCCGTGTGGAGCGACTAGGATGATTTTACCTGATGGATCTAGGGAGAGTCCAAGCGCTGTGGCGGTTTCCGGAAACTTGGATATCGCATCAACAGCTGATGTATAAGGTGGAAGTTGATTGACGGTATGCATTCTTGCTTCATTTTTAACAGACCAGGGAACATTGGGGTTTAAATCTCTTAGCTTCGCCTCCCAATCCTTTTCCACTTCCTCTTGAAGATTGCTGTCGTCATAATAAATAACATCAACATCTGGCAAAGGTGTCCGTTCTTCAAAGCCATGAAGGGTGTCCCAAATTTTTGCACGCACAAAGCCAGCGCAAACCCACCAGTCAGGTAACTGCAACGATCTAGCATTTTCTAATATATCCATCATCCAGGGATCATTTTGTACAAGCTGTATGATATCTGCCTCGTGTTCTAATTTTTGCAAACCGCCCACCTCCGTATATGTATGTTTTTATTCTGTTCATATCATACAACAAGAGTTTCAATAGAGGTATTAAAGGATAGGCTGAATGGACAGAGGCATGAACTATCTTTATAATAAGTCGACATCTAGTCCTTTGGAGGCGGAGACCGTGCAATATACGTTTACGATTTTACTGCAATTATTCGAAAGAGCTGCACTACTGCTGATGTGTCTGTTCGTGCTGACTCGTCTGCCGCGGTTTAAAGAGATTTTTCAAAAAGGAACCTACGCCCCGCAGGAGCTTGCCATAGCGACGACGATATTCAGTTTATTTGCCATCTTCGGTACCTATAGTGGCATTAATGTGGAAGGCTCGCTTGTGAATGTGCGAATTATCGCCATCGTGTCTGGTGGGATTTTGTTCGGGCCATGGGTAGGACTCATAACAGGCATCATCTCAGGGGTTCACCGTTTTTTAATTGATATCGGAGGGGTAACCTCTCTTCCTTGTCTGATTACGAGTATTACCGCAGGGATTGTGTCAGGGGTAATATACCGCCGCACTTCTGGTGAACGTCGCTGGATGGCCGGTATTTTGGCCGGGATGGCCTGTGAAGCCCTGACGATGCTGCTCATTCTAGTGATGGCCGAACCGTCGTCGCTGGGTGTGGATATCGTGTCCAAAATTGCTTTTCCGATGATTATGAGCCAGATTAGTGTCGGTCTGATTGTCATGCTAGTGCAGAGTGTGGAAGGTGAAAAGGAACGGATTGCGGCGAAGCAGTCCAAGCTGGCACTGGATATTGCCAATAAGACCTTGCCTTATTTTCGCAATATTAATCCCGAGTCGCTTCGTACCATCTGCCAAATTATCAAAGAAGATATCGGTGCAGATGCTGTAGCTATTTCGGATACAAGACTCATTCTCGCTTACGTTGGTGTTGGAGAAGAGGATTATACTACGACCAATGAAATTATAAGTGAAGAAACTAAAGTGACGTTGTCCAGTGGTGAAATTACGATCCGTAACGACGATAGTGATTATGTGAATCCGGAGATTAAATCGCTGATTATTATTCCATTGAAGGAAAAAGGCGAAGTGACGGGAGCGCTCAAAATCTATTACACCAGAGCCCACAAGATCACTTATTCTCTACAAGCTATGGCTGTAGGTTTGTCGCAAATGATCTCTACACTAATGGAAGTATCGCGGGTTGAGGGCATTAAAGAAATGGCGAACAAAGCGGAGCTAAAGGCGCTGCAGACAAGCATTAACCCACACTTTCTGTTCAATGCGCTGAACGCGATTGCGTCCTCGATTCGGATTAACCCGGATAAGGCGCGCGAGCTGATCGTGAATCTGTCCGGTTATATGAGATACAATCTGGAGCTAACGGATGAATTCATTGATATTAAGCGCGAGCTGCAACAGGTTCAACAATACGTAGAGATTGAAAAAGCGCGCTTCGGAAGCCGGCTTAATGTCCTCTATGATATTGATGAGGTTCAGGTTCGGATTCCGAGTCTGATCATTCAGCCGCTTGTAGAGAATGCGATCATACATGGCATATTGAAGGTACGAGGGACGGGAACCGTAACGATTTCTGTAAAAGATCAAGGCGATAATGTGCGAGTTGGCATTCGGGATACCGGAGCTGGCATCAGCGAAGAAACCATAGAGAAGGTCTATGCTGGCGATATGCCGGAGAATAAGATCGGACTGTTTAATGTACATCAACGGGTCAAGCTCATCTATGGAACTGGTCTTACGATTCAGAGGCTCGATAAAGGGACGAACATTTATTTTGATGTCAAAAAGGAGGGTCTATGAGAGCAATTATCGTGGAGGATGAAGAGCTAGCAAGACAGGAACTGGCTTATTTAATAGAAACTCACAGTGGGATCGACATTGCCGCACAATTTGAAGATGGGCTGGATGCACTCAAATTTTTACAGGTTGAGACGGTAGATGTGATTTTTCTGGACATTAACATACCCTCGATCGACGGAGTACTGCTGGCTCAGAATATTAGCAGATTCTCGGTAAAACCTTATATAGTGTTTATTACTGCGTATAAGGAGCATGCCGCCGAGGCATTTGAGATTGAAGCGTTTGACTATATTCTTAAACCCTACAGTGAGGTTCGTATTAAGGCTATGCTGCACAAGCTAGAGGGGGCGTTCGCTGCTCGCGGAAGACATGGGGAAGAGGAACGTAATCCAGTTAGTGATAAAGTGAATCTGTGGAAAAATGAAAAGATTATCGTAGTGAATGCTGATGATATTTATTACGCCTCCGCACAAGAGAAAAGTACGAGCGTAATAACTAAAGGTGAGGAGTATAGTATGGCGCTCAGCATCAGCGATTTTTATAATCGACTGCCGGAGGATCGTTTTTTTCGCTGCCATCGTTCCTATATCGTTAACCTGTCCAAAATCAAGGAAATCATCCCTTGGTTCAACAATACATACTTGTTGCGCCTGCATGATTTGGAGTTTGAGGTGCCGGTAAGTCGAAGCAAGGTAAAGGAATTCAGGCAGATCATGCGCCTATAAATGCAGTTCATTCTTCATTTTCGTCATCTCATGCCAAATTTCTCTCAACATCCGCTGGTTTAGCTACAATAAAGAGGCAATAGAAGCTCTTGTAGCAGATCACGAGAGGGAAAGAAGGAATAGACCATGACTTCGACGATGGACAACAAAAACGCCAAACGGTGGCTTATCGTATTAGGAACAGTAATTATGCAGATGGGTCTAGGTACCATTTATACATGGAGCTTGTTCAATGCACATCTGGTAACAAAATTCGGATGGGAGCTTAATTCTGTTTCGATTACGTTTTCGATCACGAGCTTTGCACTCGCTTTTGCGACTTTGTTCGCAGGGAAATTGCAGGATCGTTTTGGTCTTCGCCGGTTAACTGCCGCCGCAGGGATTGTGCTTGGTCTAGGATTGATTCTTAGCTCTCAGGCCAATTCGCTTCTAATGTTCTATATATTGGCTGGTGTAATCGTTGGTTTTGCAGACGGAACAGCTTATATCACTTCATTATCTAACTTAATTAAATGGTTTCCGAATAATAAAGGCTTAATCTCCGGTGTGTCCGTGGGTGCTTACGGAACGGGGAGTTTGATTTTTAAATATATCAATGGTAGTTTGATCGACTCGGTGGGTGTGTCTAATACGTTTATGTATTGGGGCATGATTGTTATGGTGATGATTGTAATCGGTTCCTTGCTCGTCAGAGAAGCTCCAGTACAAGCGGCATCACTGGGTGCAACAGCAACTTCGACTATCGCTAAACCAAAAGACTACACGGTAAAAGAAATGCTACGTACGAAAGAAGCTTATCTGTTGTTCATTATTTTCTTTACCGCTTGTATGTGTGGTCTGTATTTGATCGGTATTGTAAAAGACATCGGTGTGCAGCTGGCTGGACTTGATGTACAGACGGCAGCTAATGCCGTAGCGATGATCGCAATTTTTAATACAGCAGGACGTTTGATCTTGGGTGCCTTGTCTGACAAAATGAGCCGTTTGAAGCTGGTAGGCGCTTCGCTTGCAGTAACGGCAGCCGCTATGTTGACCCTAAGCTATGCGACGCTGAATTTCGGACTGTTCTTCACTTGTGTAGCTGCCATTGCATTCTGCTTCGGGGGTAACATTACAGTGTTCCCGGCGATTGTCAGTGACTTCTTTGGTCTTAAGAATCACAGTAAGAACTATGGAATCGTATATCAAGGTTTCGGTATTGGAGCCCTTTCCGGTTCGTTCATCGCTGTCTTCCTGGGCGGGTTTAAACCTACCTTCGTGATCTTTGGTCTCTTGTGTCTTCTGGCCTGTATCATCGCGATTTCGCTAAAACCTCCGGTGGAGAAAGCGAAAGAGAAGAAAGCGCTTCGGCTCAAAGCTACAGAACGGACGGCTTAAAGGTAAAAAGACAATAAATTAAACAAAGACGTACAAACTGACAACAGTTGTACGTCTTTTTTCTAATGGCGGGCAGTAGTCCGTGGAGCATGTGAAACAAAAAAACTAAGGTGATCTGAATTCAGAATGAATTACTCATTGGAGAATATTACAGAAACACGGTCCGTATTGCAGCTACTATTGATTTTTGGCTCATTCTGCTAGGGTTACGGACTGTATAGCTCTTATTAGCCTCTACATGTGTATAATTGGAGTGAATTTGGGAGAATAGTTCGGTTTACATAGGCACTTTTTTCGCTGCCCAAGTGTTATAGAAGATATAAAGGTTAAGGAGGTGCTTACAACGCCACAGGATTCGCTAGACCCAAAGGAGCTGGAAGAGTTCATCATTAGTATTCAAAAGGGCAATATCGAACGGTATGCTTTTATCGTTAGAGCTTTCCAAACGCCAATCTACCACTATTGCTATCGTTTGTTAGAAAACAAGCAGGATGCGGAGGACGCAGTTCAGGATATTTTGGTAAAAGGCTATCAATCTATCCATCAATACAAGTCGCAAATGCATTTCTCGGCATGGCTCTATCGAATCGCGTATCATCATTGCTTAAACCTGCTGCGCAGACGGCGTTTGCAAAAGCGAGTCATGAGTATCTTCAAGCCTGATTTTATGTCTGCAAGTCCTGAACAAGAGCTGGATGATCGGTTGTTTAATCCCTCATTGTCAGCCGCTTTAGCACAGTTGTCGCTGGAAGAGAGGAATATGCTTATTCTGCGGGTGTTCGAGGAAAAAACTTATGCGGAGATAAGCGAAATTCTTGGGGTCAGTCCCAATGCACTGACGAAGAGAATGAATCGGATCAAGCGGAAGGTGCAGGAAGTTATGAAATTGGAGGAGGAGATCAGATGGAACGAACCACAATCAGCGATGAATACCAAAATATAATTTATGCCTCAGCCGGGAATGAACTTCTGGGTGAGATCGATGTAGAAGAGAAGGTTATGGGACATATCCGTGGCATATCAGAGCAAAAGCGATCATTCTCGCTCTCGCTGAAGACGATGAATAAAACAACGACAATTGCCAGTATGTTAGCCTTGTTCCTGATGATCTCAGTGACAGCTTACGCTGCATCGGAATATATACAGATCCGCAATAGTGAAGGCGTAGTAAAGGTTCAGCATGTTGCGCCGAATGAATCTGCAGGAGTAGCCTCCTATGATAAGTATGCACAGAAAGTAGATGCTTTCGCTAAACCGGGAGAATTGATCGCCTATCTTGTGAACAATAATGTAGGTGCAGTAGGCTTGGCAACAGAATTGTCTTTTAAGTATACAGAGCAGCGGATAGGCGAATATTCTGATTTCCTGAAGGAAATCAAACGGACAGGGGCGCCGATGCTTCCTGCATTGGTAGCAGGGTATGCTTTTGAATATGGGGTTATAAACCCTAATCATCCGACTACGGATGCGGAGAAGAACAGTTCTCTATATCAGGAGACGTTACAAGATCTTACTGCCCAAGCAAACAAAGATAAGGGAAGTAGTAATTTATTTATGAAGGCTATACCTTGGTCGGAACCAGGCTGGATCAGTGCAATTTACTCCAAGAATAATGCTTTTATAGGTATCTCTGCCACGATCATGCATGGCGGGAAAGTGTTCGTGGAGCAAGAACCTGAGAATCAAGCGGATAAGATTATGGTGGCAGGCACAGAAGTGATCTATAACAAAGTAGTGAAGGAAGAGGTAAGCTACGATTATCTGAATTGGTATAACGAGAAGCAGGATGCGTATTATACACTAAGCAGCTACGGAGATAAGATTTTGAGTAAGGAGCAATTTCTGCAGGTGGCTGGTGAGCTGCTGAAGTAGATTCTTGTAGTTTTGTAGTTGCATGCGCTAAGCTAGTTGTACTATATACAATTAAAGTTAACTAATACCTTTATATAAGCCCTGTAGTTGTATTTAATACAGCTATTACTGGTTAGATTAGTGGAAATAAACGTTTTTACGGATTTTAGTTGTAGAGAATGCAATTAAGGAAGAGGATATGGGAGAGTTGATTCAGATATAAAAGAAGGTATCCCTAATGCGAAGCTTTAGGGATACCTTCTTTATATTCTTAAGTCGGAAGATCGATCAGGGTTAGCCTTCCAGCAGCAGTGCTTCTGGATCTTCCAGCAATTCCTTCACTTTGACGAGGAAGCTAACCGCTTCAGAGCCGTCAACGATCCGGTGATCGTAGGAAAGGGCGATATACATCATTGGACGGTTAACGGTTCTTTCTTCGTCCAGCGCAATTGGACGCAATTGAATCTTATGCATCCCTAGAATACCTACTTGAGGGGTATTCAGAATCGGGGTGGATAATAGTGAACCGAATACACCACCGTTGGTGATAGTGAACGTACCGCCTTGAAGCTCGGAGAGACTAAGTGTATTAGCGCGTGCCTTGGAAGCGAGTTCGCCAATCTGACGTTCGATTTCCGGGAAACTAAGGCGATCTGCGTCACGGACAACCGGAACCACCAGACCTTCCTTAGCTGCAACGGCAATACCGATATCGTAGAATTTCTTAACGATCAGATCTTCACCGTCAATCTCTGCATTCAGCAGTGGGTAGGTCTTCAACGCACCGATCACGGCTTTGGTGAAGAAGGACATGAAGCCTAGTCCTACCTCATGCTTCTCTTTAAAAGCATCCTTGCGGCGCTTGCGGATGTCGAGGATCGCTGTCATGTCCACCTCGTTGAAGGTGGTCAGCATGGCTGCGGTCTGCTGCGCTTCTACCAAGCGGCTGGCAATCGTGAGCCGTCTGCGCGACATGCGCTTGCGCTCCACGTTCTTGCCATCCTCCGGCGCGGCTTTGCTCGCTGCCGGCTTCGCTGGCTCCGGCTTGGCTTGTGCCGCCGGAGCTGCCGGTGCAGCGGCCTGTGACGCTGCTGCACCATGACCCGACACATCGGCCTGACCAATCCGGCCGATAGGATCACGGGCGCTAACATCGCCGAGGTCGATGCCGCGCTCCCGTGCCAGCTTGCGTGCGCCCGGCGATGCCAGTGCAGCGGGGCTTTCGCCACCCGCTACAGCGACTTCGGGCGCTGCTACAGGTGCGGCTGCTGCGCTGCCGCTTGCCGGTGCCGCTTCAGGCGCTTTGCTCTCAGCGGCCTGCGGCGTACTGCCGCTAGCGGCTCCAATGATGCCGATGGCTTCGCCAACGGCTACGTTCTCGCCCGCTTGACGTAGGATGGAGGAGATGACACCCTCCACCTCCGCACTAATTTCCAAATTCACTTTATCCGTCTCTAACTCAGCAAGCACATCACCTTGACCTACCGTGTCGCCTTCTTTAACCAGCCATTTGTAGATGGTTCCTTCGGATATAGATTCTCCCAGATCGGGTACTAAGATTTCTGACACAGGCCGTTACCTCCCCAAACATAATGGTTTACGCTATTGTGATACCGTCCTCTTAAGAGGACGGTACAGCTGTTTGTACTTGTGAATTTGCTTTTAGGGCCTCTGAAACAATTCTACGCTGTTCAAAGCTATGAACATCTGCATAACCACTCGCAGGACTGGAACGTTCAGGACGTCCGATATATCTCACGCTAGTGTTTTGCGGTGCGATGTCCCGTAACCGAGGTTCGGTATAACTCCATCCGCCCATATTCTTCGGCTCTTCTTGCACCCAGACAATTTCCTGAAGGGATGTGAAGGAGCTTAAGTGAGCACTCAGTTCATGTTCTGGGAACGGATAGAGTTGCTCTAAGCGCAGTACATGTAGCCATGACCAATCTTTGTCTGAAGCAGCTTCTAGCTCTGTTTGGATGTCGATAGCTACTTTACCGCTGCAGACTACTAGACGTTTGACCTCACCTGGCTTCTGGCCTAGCAGAGGCTCAGCTAACACAGGCTGGAATTGTCCGGAAGCGAGCTCAGTTCCGGCAGATGTGCTGCGCGGATTACGAATGAGACTCTTCGGCGTCATAATCACCAGTGGTTTAGCGTCTTCCTGTCCACATAAAGCAGCTTGGCGCCGCAAGACATGGAAATATTGAGAAGCAGTGGTCAAGTTAGCAACGGTCCAGTTCTCTTCCGCGGATAACTGTAGGAAGCGTTCCAATCTACCACTGGAATGCTCGGGTCCCTGTCCCTCGTAGCCATGCGGTAACATGACGACGAGATTGCTGCGCTGCGTCCATTTCGCACGTCCAGCGGCAATGAACTGATCAAATATAACCTGACCTGCATTGGCGAAGTCGCCATATTGTGCTTCCCAGATGACGAAGGTTTCTGGTGCGAACACATTATAACCATACTCAAAGCCTAGCACAGAAGCTTCAGATAGCGGACTGTTATATACGCCAAAGGAAGCGCGAGAATTACTAAGCTGATGAAGCGGAGAGAATAATTCTCCTGTCTTGCTGTCGTGCAGCACCAGATGGCGGTGTGCGAAGGTGCCACGCTGTGCATCCTGACCGCTAAGTCGAATTGGCGTTCCATCCTTCAGGATGGTTGCGAAGGCGAGGGACTCAGCGAGTGCCCAGTCGACCTTTTCACCCTCATTCAGTGCGTCCTTGCGACGCTGCAGAATTCGCTCCAGTTTCGGATAGACTTGGAATCCATCAGGTACGCTCAGTAGCTCACGATTAATCTCTTGCAGACTGGAGATCGGTACGGCTGTAGTGCCTGCCGCTGAGCGATCTGTATGAAGAGGAATGAAGGCCTTTGGTTCTTTTTTCTTGTGATTGCCTTCCTTCATACTATCGTACGCACGTTGCAATACGCCTTCTGTTTCAACGTGCATCTTTTGTACATCTTCAGCTGTAAGAATTTTTTCACGCTGTAGCCGCTCCGCATACACCTTGTAAACGGTTGGATGATTGCGTACCTTACCGTACACGATAGGTTGTGTAGTTTCAGGATCATCCATTTCGTTATGTCCATGACGACGATAGCCGATGAGATCAATAACGAAATCCTTTTTGAATTGATTGCGATATGCACTAGCTAAACGAACTGCTGATATACAGGCCTCAGGATCATCAGCATTGACATGGATAATTGGAATTTCATATCCTTTGGCGATGTCACTCGCATAATGCGTTGAACGGGAGTCTTCGCTTTCTGTCGTAAAGCCGATCCGGTTATTAACAATGATATGGATCGTCCCGCCATTCTGATAACCTTGAAGTTTGCCAATATTAAGTGTTTCTGCAACAATCCCTTCACCTGGAAAAGCAGCATCGCCATGCATCAGTACCGCCATAGCTTTACTGGTATCAATCTTCGGCAATCCGGCTGTGCTCCGATCTTCTTGAGCAGCACGAGTGAAGCCTTCCACGACAGGATTGACGAATTCCAAGTGACTTGGATTATTCGCTAGTGTTATTCTTGTGCGTACGGTTTCTCCTTCACGGACAGCGCGGTCTGCACCCAGATGGTATTTCACATCACCCGTCCAGCCATAGTTAATGCCTGTAGAGCCTTCGGAAGGGAAAAGCTCCTTGTTCGGAGAATGATGAAACTCTGAAAATATAATGTCATAAGGTTTGCCCAAAATATGTGCAAGAACGTTGAGGCGACCACGATGCGCCATGCCCATCAGAATATGCTCTGCGCCGTCATGCGCAGCAGCGCGTACGATTTCATCCAGCATCGGTACGAGAGCGTCATTGCCTTCCAAGCTGAACCGCTTCTGACCCACAAAGGTTTTGTGGAGGAAGGTTTCGAATTGCTCTACTTGGATCAGGCGGTTTAGCAGCTCTTTACGTTCTGCATTATTTAAAGGCGCTGGTGAGCTTGTGGATTCTGCCTGTCTGTTCAACCATTTCAGTTCTTGTTCTTCATGCACATGCCCGAATTCATAGGCGATTGTCTTGGTGTAAGCCTGACGCATACGCTGAACTGCATCCCATCCGGTATGCACATCATTCGGCGCATTCTCCCAAATGAGCGTGGCAGGTAGTGCGAGCAGATCCTCACGAGTCAGCTCATAGGTTTCGAGTTCAAGATATTTAGCCATGGGATTGTGATCGCGCTCAAGCGGATCAATATCAGCGGCCATATGGCCATATATACGAATATTAGCGATTAGCTTGGAAGCTCTTACTGCCTTTCTAAGCCATTCGGTGTCTCCCGAAATGCGAGGCTGTGGAGCCGGTTCGCTATCCGGTGTTAGGGGTGGGGGACCCGAATTTGTAAAAAGCTCGCGATAATTATTCTCTACGGTGGAAGGATCTTTCACAAACTGTTCATATCTTTCTTGAATGTAGCCTAAATTGGGTCCGTAATACTTACTCCAAATGGATTCGTTATAGGGCTCTTTGGCTGCCATGAATACATCCTCCTTAACGGATGAACTCCATACGTGACATTTTGTGTCAACGCTTACTGGAGCTGTGATGATTGCGGTTTCATTTCTCATCTTATTGTGCTACTTTCCACACGTGTAATCAATTCATTCTTTCGTCCAATACGTTCGCAAAATGGTATGGGTTAGCTTGTTCTAATGAAAAGAACGCTGTTTCTTCTCATTACCCATTCCTAAGGCCCACTAAAATGATTCTAATATCCTTATTTTTAACTAATAGGGAAGGAAGTATCATTCTATCGGCTTAATTAATTTTATGAATAGGACGAGTATCGTGTTAAAAGGACAAGATATCGCACAAAAGAGCTTCTATTTTTTGTTTTTTAATGGAAAAACTAATCAGAAATCGACACACTTTTCCACTTTAGTATAGTATAATGTTATTGCAGTTAGCGATTTTCATATATTTCAAAGTAGATCCTTTCGTGTAAAGGGTCCAGTAAAAGGTAAACCTGCCGAAAGGCAGGGGCACAAAGTCGCGGGTCTAAGGTAGAAATACTATGACAGCCGGATTGCCTGGGGACGTAAAATCTTAGGAGGAGATTTTTTGGACAAGTCCAACCAGGGAAGCAACAGAGAACAGCAGGTCATTGATCTAGACGTTGAGTGGGTACATTTATTATTAGCAGCTAAGAAGGCTGGCATAAAGGCAGATGAAATTCGTCGATTCTTTCATGAGAAGACTGTGCAAGCCGTGCAGTAATACATTTAGTGCGTTATATTTTGAAAAAGGGCCCAGCGATAACTCGCTGGGCCCTTTTTCGGTATATAAGAAAGTATACAAGATAAATAGTCCTTATATTTTACTAGAATATAAAACGCCTTCGCGGTCCATGTTAGGAGGGCGAAGGCGCTTATGTTTGATAGTATGAGTAGAAGAGGATCTTATCAGGTCAGGTGGAATATTAATCCTTCTGATCAAGGCGCCATTTCTGGTAGTCCAGAAACTCCTTGAATTCGCGTTTGCTTATGCCTGAGGCCATAGCTTCCTGCACCAATCGGAACCATTCCGAATCTAAAGGTGACTCCTCAGCATCATTAGGTTCTCCATAGAGCAAAGCGTGGATGGATACCTGAAGCGCATCGGCGATCTTTTCGATAAACTGGATTGAAGGATTGGATTGGATGTTTCTCTCCACATTGCTAAGATACGATTTAGCAACATCCGCTCTGTCCGCAAGCTCAGATAGGGATAACCCCTTTTCTAGGCGGAGATGCTGGATACGTTGGCCCATATTTTGTGCCACTATGCTGACGCCCCTCCGTAATTTTTGTTATTAGTATAGCAAATATCGATAAATTCGACAAAGTTTATTGTAAAGAGAAGAGCAGCATCTACTTATCCGCTTTCCGGAATAAGAATCTGCTGCTCTTCGAATGGAAGACTTATTAGATTATTTAGCGGATCCAGCAGTTTGCTTACCTACGAAATCCCAAGTCAGAGTTAATGAATCTTTTTGGAAGTAGTTTTGCTCTTGGCCGTTATCAACAAATTCGAATTGAACGGTGAAGCTATCATTTGTGCCGGCCTTAATTCCAGATGCTTCGCTAGTACCCCAGATTGCATCAAGTCCAGTATTTTTTACGAGATCCGGTGTCTGAGTCTTCAAATCGGCTAGGGTAGTTTCCCAAACTACTTTCTCTTCACTACCAGGTAAGATGCCGCTTTTATCTTTATTCACCAGGAATTTAACTTTGATGGATTTTGCCAAATCGTTAGCGCCGTTGTTACCACCTACATCATTAATAGAGGTAGCTGTTTTGAGGAGGATCGAACCGATATCAAGTGTACCGTCATTTTTTAGTTTGAAGTCTCTTTTGATCGTATCGCCTGGCTTCAGATCCTTCAAATCAACGATAACTGAAGGGTCGGAGTTCAAATCGAGTGTACCTGCAGCAAATGTAGCAGTGCTTTGTGCAGTGTCACTAAAGTAAGCGAAGGTTCCTCCACCAATCAATGATAAACCCAGTGCTGCTGATGCTACGCCAAGACCCAATGTTTTTTTGATACCCATAATTAAAATTCCTCCTCGGTTTTTGTGGTTTTTTTATAAAAGTTATATATTGTAACTTCCGGTTCGTAAGCGGAAGCGGACAATCAACGAATTACTGTATTTCAGTTGGAGGTGGAGAGGTGGGAAGTATAGCAGCATTTTTCTTTTCGAGTGCAGCTACAGCCTTCCATGATGAATACAGGGCATAGAGCAGGAGCATCAAGCCTGGTACGATCATGAGCACAACACTTCCAGCTTTGGAAACTGCGAAATTCATAGCGTAACCTACGTAAGGTACGGTGACCCCGGTATACTCAGCTACAACATTCGTGGAACTGGTAGGGTTCATATCAGGCGCATCATTGTTATCGCCTTTCGTGCGATACATGGCTTCACCAGTAGCGTTGTTCATTGTTGCTTCTACAACACGGTGAGTAATGAGCAGGTTTTCTTCATTTCTAAAGGTGATCACATCGCCTTTTTTGAAGCGATTCATATCTCCTCCGGGTTTTAAAGCGACAATCGATCCGGTTTGAATCCCTGGTTCCATCGAACCTGAGAGTACCGATTTGATCTGGTATCCGAAGAAGGCAGGTTCACCGCCGGAGGCCTTTGATAAAACTACGGCTACCACCAGCAGAATGAATATCACAAGCATGATGCTCGATAATGTATTGTTGATCATTTTTTTAATCCGCATATTATTCGCCACCTTTAACTTGTTGAGGGTCCGAAGGGGCTGGTGTTGCTACCGGTGGGGAAGTGGTTGTATCTTCCGCTTTTGGCGCCTCCTGAGGAACCGCTTGCTGTGGTACATCTTTTGGAATCGTTAGCTCTTCACCAATTTCCGGAACGACCGGGTTAGTGGCTGGGGCTTCAGGCTGTTCTTTATTTATGTTCTCTGGAGTAGCTTCACCTTTCGGTGGAGTCACTTCCGTTTTTGCTTTCTCCTCAGCTTCTTGCTTTTCTTTTTTCTCCAGTGCCAAACGTTCTTCTTCTTTCTTCGTTTGTTCCAGCGCCTCTAGTCGGGCTTTCTCAAGTGCTTCCAACTGTTGTTCACGGGTTTGACTGATCAATTGGAGCTGACTCTGAAGATTGCTGATTCCTGAAGTAGCCGATTCTTTAAGATCATTCATTTCAGTATTGAGATTTTCATAAGTGGAGGTAAGTTCGCTAGAGATATTGCCGGCCGGCTGACTAAAAGGAATCAGGAAAGGTAACGGCTGCTGAAACGCCTCGTTGCGTAACTCGGGTTGTCCATATACATCACTGGTCACTACCGAAGCAAATGGAAGCCCGATGTCGTGTATGGAGTTTAGATATTGGATGACTCCCTTTAAGGAAGCATTCAGGGATTCAGAGATTACACCGCTTTGATTCAGGCTGCTTTGCAGCTCTCTGAAGAATTGTTCATCCTTGATTTCTAGACAGTTTGAATCTAGAGAGGTCATATATCCTCCAATCTGGAATAGGACGGCTGCTGCTGCGTTCAGCTCTCCATTGATTTCGTTCCAAATTTGGCTGTTGGTGGCCAGTTGCTCATTCACGCCATCGATTTGAGATTGAAGCGCGGAGATTTGTGTGGAAATCTCTTGCGCTGCGACATCAAGCTCATCCAGCGTCATGCCTTCTATTCCCGAAACGTCTGAGAGACTGCCTGAAGGGGTATAGCTTTGCAGCGATCCTTTTAAAGCAGTAGCTCTTTCGATATGATCTTTGAGTTCTGTTAGAAGCCCCTTGATCGAGTTTGGAAATACTTCGCAAAAGCTAATTGTGCTAGTGGTTTGCGTAGTAGCTCCAAAACCACCATAGGTACTACCCACTTGCTGCGAGGTAGTCAGAAACAAGACGGAGACAGCCATTCCTGATTGCAGAACACGTAATCCGATTTGTTTCTTTCGTTTAGGTCTTCTTTTTGCTGATCTGGGTCTCAGAGGAATACCTCCCCTCAATGTCTTGAGTTACTTTGGTTCGTTATTGTTGTTCTTTATTGAGAACAACTTCTGTAATGAATAATACATGGAATAAATTGAAAAGAAAACTGTCAATAAGTCTCGTTTGTGCTCTATAAAGAACAAAAATGTTAATTTATCTCTATTTATCTCGGTTTATCGCTTGATATCTATTTTTATTCGCAATAGAGAACGATGCATAGGAGGGGAATGTATTAAAAATAGCCTAATCATGCGAGAGGCACGATTAGGCTATTAAGAATTCTTGCGAGTTTAATTGTGGGCTCAGTTAGGGAAGACGAGTACCACGTGAACTAACATATAGGTCATACCATTCTTTACGAGTAAGCTCCAGCTTGTCCGCATCGGCGCAGGAAGCGATGCGCTGCGGATTCACAGTCCCAATCATAGGCTGAATAGCTGCCGGATGTGTCATTAGCCAGGATAGCACTATGGCTTCGGGTGTTGTTCCTTTTTCATCTGCAAGTTGTTTAACCATGGCAGCTGTCTGGACGATATTCTCTGGTTGATCCTCTAATGAACGTCCGCTAAATAAGCCTTGTGCGAGTGGGCCCCAAGCTTGAAGCTGAATGTTCTCCATTCGACAATGTTCAAGGGTTCCTTCGGGAAAGGTAATATCCTTCCAAGGTTCACGGTTTACACTGATTCCAGCATCGACCCAGCTGAGCTTGGCTAGGCTCATGTGTAGCTGGTTTACGATAAAAGGTTCATCGCAATAGGCTTGCAGCATTTTGATCTGCGCTGCGCTCATATTGGAGACGCCGAAATGACGAACTTTACCTGTTGCCTTTAATTGATGCAAAGCAGAAGCTACTTCCTCTGGATCCATTAGGGGGTCAGGCCGATGGAGCAGCAGAATATCAATATACTCCGTTCCTAGTCGCGACAATATTCCTTCTACACTGCTTAGAATATGCTGGCTTGAGAAGTCAAAGACATTAGAGCTGTCTCCAGGCTCCATTAGCTTAATACCGCACTTCGATTGAATAATGATTTCTTCGCGGAGTCCTGGGCGTTCTTTAAAGATTTGACCGAATACCTTCTCGGCTTTACCACGGGTATAAATATCTGCGTGATCAAACATATTGATACCAATAGATAGTGCTGCGTCGACGGCTGCATGTCCTTGCTTAACATTCTCGGCGGTAATCGGTTCATGATTCCAGCCCCCACCAAATCCCATACAACCTAGAGCAATACGGCTGGCTGGTATACCGCGCTTGTTTAAAGGCAGTGTTCTCAACAATGTGATTCCTCCTAGGAAAATATGATTGCGTACACGTACATATTGTACACGCTTAGATTCTAGTATGGTATTTATTGTCTCTGCAAAAGCGAAAAAAAGAGTAGAGGTCCTAAGGACTCTACTCTGTATTAAGTGGTGTTCCAATGTCATTCAACTTGCGTGCTACAACATCATCATAGAGACGTTGTAGCCATTTTAGTTCAATAAGGGTGTGTTCATAGGTGCCGTACATGAGATGAAGGGCGGAACGAGGAACAATAGGAATATGTTCTTCATATACCTGATAAGCCAGATTCACCTGATGTTCGGTTTCACGAATACGTTCTTCGAGCAGCTTCTCCACTTTGTTTTGATCAACATGACGGGACATGGCTAGAGCCATATACATCGGATGATAGAAGGGCTCGTTCTTTTTAATTTGCTGTAGAATTAACTGCTCGAATAAATTTTTACCTTGCTCAGTAATACCGTAAATGGTTTTGTCTGGGCGATCACTGCTGCTAATCACTTCTAAAGCTTCGATATAACCATCTTGTGCAAGTTTATCGACAGCATAGTAGAGAGACCCAAGCTGGAGCTTTGTAATCCGGTCCATGGAGCGCTCTTTCATGACTAGTGTAATTTCATAGGGGTGCATATTTCGTTCAAGCAATAGTCCGAGAATAGCCAATTTCATCGACATAATCGTTACCTTTTACCCTCGGACGCCTGAGCAGTTTTACTCGGAATGGTGAGGCGGTCTTTTGGCATAAGCAGCACAAAGACTAAACCAAGGACGGCAGGAATCATGGCCCACATAAAGGTATGTGCGATTGAAGAGGACAGTGCACTAGATATTTTTTCTAAAATTTCAGGTGGAATCTTGGCTCTTGCTTCAGGTGTCAGGGCTGCCCGTGGATCGCCGAAGGCTGCTGACTGCTCACTTCCGCCAAAAGCTTCGCTAATGCTGCTAGTGAAGTTGTTACGCTGAATAATACCGAAGATCGTAATCCCCAACGTCATCCCAAGCGAGCGCATAAAGGTACTTGTTGATGTTGCCGAACCGCGTTGGCGCATATCGAAATTATGGATAGCTGCCATGCTTAGCACGGAGAAGGAGAAGCCCACGCCGAATCCAGTTAAGGCCATGAATACATTAAGCATGAGACGGGAGGTATCTGGTGATAAAGTGCTTAGACTGTAGACGCCTGCTACAAAACAGACTGCGGATAGGATCATAATGTTGCGGAAGCTGGTTTTGGTTGTAAGTAGCCCACCGGTCTGACTGCCCACGACCGTACCGATCATCATCGGCATGAGGATCAGTCCAGAATTCGTAGCGGAGCCGCCAAATACGCCCTGTACAAAGATAGGAATGTAGATGGTGGCTACGATAAAGGCAGAGCCATAGAACAAGGCTGTCACACTACTTGTTGCAAACAACCGTTTACTGAACATCGCGAACGAGATAACAGGTTCAGCCGCCACTCTCTCAATGAGGATGAATGCCAGCAAGAGTACAGCGAAGCCGGCGAATAAGCCGAGAATGACACTGGAATCCCAAGCGTATTGATTGCCTCCCAGTTCTAGCGCAAACATTAGGCAGATAATGGCGCCGACGAGAGTGAAGGCTCCGCCCCAGTCGATGCGCTGTTTAGCGTGAGAGATCGATTCTTTGTAAGAAGTTGCAATCAGAAAAAGTGCAATAATTCCGAGCGGCAGGTTAATGTAGAATACCCATTGCCAGCCTACATAGTCGGTAATATATGCACCCAATAATGGTCCGAGTACACTGGAGATTCCGAAGACCGCACCGAAAAGGCCGGTCAGCTTTCCTCTTTTTTCAGGAGGGAAAATGTCGAAAACGATGGTGAAGGCGATAGGCATTAGTGCACCGCCGCCGATTCCTTGAATTGCCCGGTAAATACTTAGTTGTGTAATACTGGTTGCAGTACCGCACAGTGCTGAGCCAATCAGGAATACAATCAGTCCGAACATGAAGAAACGTTTACGTCCATACATATCCGAGAGCTTGCCGAAGATAGGGGTTCCAGCCATTACCATGACCATATAGGCCGAAGTGACCCATACGATTTTGTCCAGACCACCAAGGTCGGAAACAATGGTTCCCATAGCTGAAGCTACAATGGTATTGTCCATCGCGGACATCAGAATACCGAGCAGCAGGCCGATAACTACGAGTTTAAGATTACTTTCTTTAGTATGCATGCTTCGCAGGCTCCTTTTTCTAATAGTGATAAATCCGTTCAAAAAATGTTCATAGGTTAGAAGCAAAATTTATTATATTCAAATTTGAATAGGGTAGCAATAGTTTTTTTCAAATATAAGAAGTATAAGTTTCACACAATACTATATGTCTTATATTTCTCGCTTAAACGCTTACCGTCCTTATAAGGACACCGCAGGCGTTTAAGCTTGAAAAAATGGGATTTGGGGGATAGGAAATAAAGAACGCCTCTTGACATACCCTACGGGGGTATATTATATTATTGGCAAGGAGGCTGATTCTTATGTCTACTAGTAAGCAAGAACAAACTGAGAAATCCTGCGAAGCTGACTGTCATTCTTCAGCATCTGGAGAACGAATGAGTCATCATTCGACAGATTTCAAAAATGGTTTGAATACTCGCCTCAACCGGATTGAAGGCCAGATCCGCGGGATAAAGGGTATGATAGAGCGGGATACTTATTGTGACGATGTGCTCAATCAGCTCGCAGCGGTTCAAGCGGCACTAAACGGTGTTGGTAAGATGCTGCTGGAAGGGCATATGAAGAGTTGTATTATTGAACGAATCGAAGCCGGTGAACATGAGGTTATCGATGAGCTGCTAATTACGGTTAACAAATTAATGAAATAATAAGCTAATGCTCCTTGAGCATGGCTTCATAACATTTACTGGAGGTAATTATAATGTCGAACGCTACATTAAACGTTGAAGGAATGTCTTGTGGTCACTGTGTCAACTCTGTAGAGAAGGCTGTAGGTAATCTTGGAGCTACTGCTAAAGTTGATCTTGCTGCTAAAAAAGTTTCCGTTGAGTATGATGAGAACAAGGTGAGCCTTGGAGCTATTAAAGAAGCTATTGAAGAGCAAGGGTATGATGTAGTTTAATTTGAAGCAAAGTAATAAGGCTTGGAGCTGTATGGGAATGCCATAAGCTCCAATGCCTTTTCTTTTTATAGAAATTATCATACTCTATAGGGGTATGAGGAGGCTTTGGAATCATGGATAAGTTAAAAATAACAGCTTCACCCAATGAACAGCAAGCGACCGTACAGATTACAGGCATGACCTGTTCTGCTTGTGCAGCTCGAATTGAGAAAGGTTTGTCCCGGATGGAGGGTGTTTCTCGCGCAAATGTAAATTTAGCCTTGGAACAAGCCACTGTCGGATTCGATCCTTCTGTATCAGGGTTACCACAAATTGAAGATAAAATCCGCGCTCTTGGTTATGATACCGTCAAAGAGACCGCGGATTTTGATATATCAGGCATGACCTGCGCTGCATGCTCGGCGCGGATCGAAAAAGTGTTGAGTCGTACGCCGGGGATCGCAGCAGTGAATGTGAATTTAGCGCTGGAAACGGCACATGTAGAATATACTCCCGGTAATATTAGTCCAAGAGAGATCATGGAGAAGGTAAGCAATATCGGATATAAAGCTACTCTTAAAGAAGACCGCAAGGATCATGTGGATCGTCGTGTACAGGAAATTCAGCATAAGAAGTGGAAGTGGATCATTTCTGCTATTCTTTCTTTCCCATTGTTATGGGCGATGGCAGGTCATTTCTCATTCACAAGCTGGATTCCAACACCGGAGTTATTTATGAATCCTTGGTTTCAGCTTGTTCTGGCGACCCCCGTACAGTTTATCATCGGTTGGCAGTTCTACGTAGGCGCGTATAAAGCACTTCGTAACGGAAGTGCCAATATGGATGTGTTGGTCGTACTGGGGACATCAGCAGCGTATTTCTACAGTCTTTATCTGACGATTGATTCATTAAGTATGAAGGGAATGAATCATACCGCCCCAATGTATTATGAGACGAGTGCTGTACTCATCACGCTCATCCTCGTCGGTAAATGGTTCGAGGCGCTAGCCAAAGGACGTTCCTCTGACGCTATTAAGAGCTTAATGGGGCTTCAGGCAAAGACGGCTCTCGTGATCCGCGATGGCAAAGAAATGAATATTTCGACAGATGAAGTGATTCCCGGTGATATTGTATTGGTGAAGCCTGGAACAAAGGTGCCGGTGGATGGCGAGGTAGTAGAGGGTTCTTCTTCTGTGGATGAGTCTATGTTGACCGGAGAAAGTATTCCTGTAGAGAAAAAACCTGGAGATACCGTTATCGGTGCTACATTAAATAAGAATGGGATTTTAAGAATTAAAGCCAACAAAGTAGGAAGAGACACTGCTCTCGCTCAAATCATTAGAGTAGTGGAGGAGGCCCAAGGCTCCAAAGCGCCGATCCAGCGGATCGCGGATGTCATCTCAGGTATTTTTGTACCGATTGTTGTAGGCATTGCGATGATCACTTTCTTGGTCTGGTACTTCTGGGCAGCACCTGGTCAATTTGCCGATGCCCTTGAAAAAGCTATTGCGGTGCTCGTAATCGCTTGTCCATGTGCGTTAGGTCTTGCAACGCCGACCTCCATTATGGCGGGATCGGGCCGCGCTGCGGAGCTTGGTATTCTGTTCAAGGGTGGTGAGCATTTAGAAGGCGCACAAGGGATTAAGATCGTTGTTTTGGATAAGACAGGTACGGTTACAAATGGTAAGCCCGTGCTGACTGATATCGTGACTACCACTGGAATTGCCGCTTATGGTAAAGAAAGTGCAGAGAATCGTCTATTAGCTTTAACTGCGGCAGCCGAGAAATTATCAGAACATCCGCTTGCGGAAGCAATCGTAGCAGGAGCCGCTGACAGAGGTTTGATCTTACCCACCGCTGAACAGTTTGATAATGTACCTGGACGGGGAATTATGGCTGTTGTCTCCGATCAACAAGTTAGGGTGGGTACACGGCGTATGATGGAAGATCATCAATTGGACATCACAGAGTGGACCCCAGTCATGAAGAGACTGGAAGAGGCAGGAAAGACAGCTATGCTTGTAGCGGTGGACGATGATATTGCCGGGATTGTCGCTGTGGCGGATACGATTAAGCCAACCTCTAAAGCAGCTGTAGCTGCGCTTCATGCGATGGGCATAGAGGTCATTATGATTACAGGTGACAATAAAATCACCGCAGAAGCTATTGCGAAGCAAGCAGGTATTCGAAAAGTGTTAGCAGAGGTTCTACCAGAAGGCAAAGCGGAGGAAGTTCGTAAGCTGCAGCGGAATGGGACAAAGGTAGCTATGGTTGGGGATGGCATCAATGATGCTCCTGCACTGGCTACCGCAGATACGGGCATGGCGATTGGTACAGGGACGGATGTAGCAATGGAGGCTGCAGATATTACACTGATGCGGGGAGATCTGAAGAGCATACCCGATGCCATTATGATGAGCCGTAAAACGATGAGTAATATTAAGCAGAATTTGTTCTGGGCACTTGCATACAATACAATAGGTATACCGATTGCTGCACTCGGATTTCTGGCTCCATGGCTAGCTGGAGCTGCGATGGCATTCAGTTCTGTGTCCGTCGTCTTGAATGCACTTCGTTTGCAGCGGGTAAAGCTTTAAGAGAAACCTAACTATGTAAGGAGTGGCCGCTGTGCAAGAAAACAACGAGACAATATCTCTATTAATGAACCATGCATCTGTCCGCAAGTATCAGGATAAGCCAGTAAGTGAAGAGCAGCTTGCAGCTATTATTGAAGCAGGCCAAATGGCTTCGACTTCCAGCAGTGTACAAGCCTATAGTGTTATTGCAGTGACTGACCCGGCTATAAAAGCAGAGCTTGCCGGATTATCGGGTAATCAGGCTTATATCGAACAATGCCCAGTCTTTTTGGTCTGGTGCGCGGATTTATATCGGCTGCGTGAGGTCACAAAACCTCATTTGCAGGGAGAGACATCGTATGAAGATTCTACGGAGAACCTTATTGTAGCTACCGTTGATGTTGCGCTTGCTGCTCAGAATGCTGCTGTGGCTGCGGAATCACTCGGGCTCGGGATTGTTTATATCGGCGGAATCCGTAACCGGATTGCGGAGGTTTCTGAGCTGCTTGGACTGCCCGAGCTGGTTTACCCGATATTTGGAATGTGTGTGGGCTACCCTGATGGAGCCTCAAGCCTGCGTCCGCGTCTGCCATTAGAGGCTGTTCTACATCGCAATCGCTACAATGCCGAAACCACAGTGGAGCAGGTCAAGACTTACGATAAAGTCTCTTCAGACTATATGCGTGAGCGGACGCATGGTGCCAAGGATACACCTTGGTCGGTGATTATGGCAGAACGGCTGGCACAGCCAGCGCGAATGCATATGAAGGAATTCCTGCTCGAAAAAGGATTCTTCAAGAGGTAATCTAGCGTTTTCGCTTAAAGAGGTTGCTCTATTCGTAGTTAATACTACGGATAGGGCAACCTCTTTTTCGTACCCTGAGGCATGAAGGTGACAGTTGTCATCTTAAAGAAATGACAGTCCATACTAATGTCAGGTCTCCTTTTTCCATATGATTGAAATAGATCAAACGCATTCGGAATCGGAGGGGTTACGAAATGGACAGTGTTATTGAGATGAATGGAGTTAGCAAATTATATAAGGATAAGAAAGCAGTAGATAATATCAGCTTCAACATTGCCAAGGGTTCGATTACAGCTATTCTTGGACCGAACGGAGCAGGCAAAACAACGGCATTGGGAATGTTATTGGGGTTATTAGAGCCCACTGAAGGTACAGTGAAAATATTTGGACAACATCCAAAAGATAAAATCGTACGTGAAAAGACCGGCGCGATGCTGCAAGAGGTAAGTGTGATGGATCGGCTGAAGGTTCGGGAGATCATTGCTCTGATCCGTAGCTATTATCCACAGCCGATGGATATGGAGTTTCTAATTAAAGCTACAGGGCTTGCGCCAGCGGATCTGAATAGATACGCCGAGAAGCTCTCGGGCGGTCAAAAGCGTAGTCTAGGCTTCGCGCTGGCCCTGGCTGGTGATCCAGAGCTGATCTTTTTCGATGAACCTACGGTTGGACTTGATATTACTTCCCGGCGGCGGTTCTGGGATACGGTTCGTGGACTTGCGGAGCAGGGCAAGACGATTGTGTTCACGACACATTACTTGCAGGAAGCTGAAGATATTGCGGATCGTATTCTGTTGTTTAGCAAAGGCCATTTAGTTGCTGACGGAAGTCCAGATGAGATTAAATCGCGGATTGTGAAGCGTTCGCTGTCCTTTTTGCCAATAGGTGATCGATCAAAATTACGCAGGAGCCTGCTGGAACTAACCGCTATTGAGGGTTGTTATGAAAAAGAGGGCCGAATTCATGTGACGACAGACGATACGGATGAAGCGCTGCGAGCGATTTTTGTTACTGGACTTCCCGTGAAGGATGTTCGTATAGATCAGGGACGTTTGGATGACGCTTTTGAACAATTGACCATGAACCAAGAGGAGGCTATCTAAAGATGAGATTAATTACTGTACAGTGTAAAGCCGAGATGCTGAGGATCGTCCGTAATCCTTATTACGTATTCTGGTCATTGCTCATGCCCATTATGTTCTACTTCATCTTCACCCGCGTGGTTAATACAGGTAACGATGACCCGACTTGGCGCGCTCACTACTTAATGTCGATGGCAACCTTTAGTGTAATGGGCTCTGCGATCATGACGCTTGGCATTCGTTTGGTGCAAGAACGAACACAAGGCTGGACTACCTTTATTCGGATTACCCCGCTACCGGGTTCCGTCTATTTCTTCGGAAAAATGTTCGGGCAAACGATGATGCATCTGTTTTCGGTCATTTGTATTTTTGCCGCAGGATATTTAATCAACGGTGTCTCCTTATCTGCGGGTCAATGGGTGCTTAGTGGGCTATGGATTCTGATCGGTTCCCTTCCATTTTTGGCGATTGGTACGCTTGTGGGTGCTATGAAACGGGTGGATACGGCTAGTGGAGTCAGTAACGTGATTTATATGGCGCTTGCTGTAGCGGGGGGCATGTGGATGCCAATTGAGATTTTACCACGTTTAATGCAGAAGATTGGTCATTGGTTACCTTCTTATAACTATGGAAATGGGGCGTGGGAGATTGTACGTGGTTCAGCCCCGCATTGGAGTAATGTCTTGATTTTGCTCGGATATTTGGTAGTTTTTATGTTACTATCGGTTTATATTCGAAAAAAACAGGAAGCGGTGTAAAGTAATGACTGAGCGTGGAAAGTTCCAGTTATTTCCGAGAAGTCAGGGGTTTTTCCCTTATGTATGGGCTGTATATCTGATTTTGCCCATCCTGAATTTGCGCGGGGAGACTGGAGTGAAGCTCATTCTAGGTGGGATTATGATAGCGGTGTTTGCCATCAGCTATCGCCAGCTGTATTGGGTTCGGGGTGGCGTGTTTAATGTTTGGTTAACGACTCAAATGGTGATCATCGTGGTGCTTAGCTTGTTCTATACGCCCTTTAATCTGTATATGGGCTTTTTCACCGTGAATTTTATAGCTTATTATACGGAGAATAAAGGGTTTAAAATTGCATTTACTTCTTTTGTGGTCATGGTACTTTCGGTGCTGGTCTTAGTAGGCCGTGAGTTGGAATGGGTTAGTATTATGTTCTTAGTCCCGTTTATCGTTATTATGCTGATTATGCCATTCGGCGTAAGATCCATGCATCAACATCAGAAGCTGGAGAAAGAGCTAGATCAAGCTAATGAGGTGATTAAAGAGTTGGTGAAGCGTGAGGAACGCATGAGAATCGCTCGTGATTTGCATGATACCCTCGGGCATACGCTGTCCTTAATTACATTAAAAAGCCAGCTCGTAGAGAAGCTGGTGACCAAAAATACGGAGCGAGCCCAAGAGGAGGCGCGGGAAATTCAGCGTACTTCGCGGGCTGCGCTCCGTCAGGTGCGCGAGCTAGTGTCGGAAATGCGTGCGATCTCAGTAGCAGAAGAACTGGCAGAAACCGGGGAAATGCTGCGCACGGCGGAGATTGCCTTGGAAGTGGAAGGGGACATCTCGCTAGAGGGAGTATCCGATCTGACGCAAAATATTCTCAGCCTCTGTATTAAAGAAGCAGTGACTAACATTGTGAAGCATAGTAGAGCGGATAAATGCTTCATCGGGGTGGTAAAGACCGCCGGAGAAGTTCGAGTTACCGTTAAAGATAACGGAATTGGCCTCCAGAACGGTGAGAGATGTAATGGTGAGCTTAGTGATGGAAATGGTATGAAGGGGATGGCGGAACGTCTATCCCTGATTGATGGCTCTCTGTCGCTAAGCTCAGAAGAAGGTCAGGGAACTACGCTGATCGTTATGATCCCTCTAATCGTTAAGGAAGCAACAGGAGGTGAGAGTGCATGATAACCATCGTTATAGCGGAGGATCAACGTCTGCTTCGGGGAGCGATGGCATCGCTGCTGGATCTTGAGGATGATATCGAAGTCGTCGGAGAGGCTTGTGATGGAGCTGAGGCGTTAGCTTTAATCGACAGGCTTCAGCCGGATGTATGTCTCATGGACATTGAAATGCCGTTCAAGAGCGGTTTGGAGGTTGCAGAAATATTGCGGAGTAAAGGTTGTCCGACTCGAATTATCATCTTGACTACCTTTGCCCGTCCGGGCTATTTCGAGCGTGGAGTGAAGGCTGGTATACAAGGGTATTTGTTGAAGGACGAGCCTGTAGATAAGCTGGCTGAATCTATTCGCCGTGTAATGGCTGGACATCGGGAGGTATCCCCCGAGTTAGTTTTTGGTAGCCTGCGGGAAGAAAATCCACTAACAGCACGGGAACGAGAGATTTTAAAGTTGGCTGGTGAAGGGCAAACGGCGGCGGAGATTGCTTTTTCGCTACACCTTTCTTACGGAACTGTTCGCAATTATATTTCAGAAATACTCAATAAGCTGGAAGTGAAAAGTCGAATTGAGGCGGTACGACTGGCAGAGGAAAAAGGCTGGATTTGAGGGGAGCAGGGCATTATTATGCAAATATTTCTGATTCGTCATGGTGATCCGGACTATTCCATAGATGGTCTAACAGAATTCGGGCATCAGGAAGCAGCAGCACTAGGAAAACGCATGGCATCTATCGGTCTGGATGAACTATATGCTTCACCACTGGGTAGAGCACAGACAACAGCCAGTTATGTGGCCAAAGAGACGGGACTTGTAATTCAGACAGAACCTTGGACTTGTGAACTGGATTGGACAGAGATTATGTTAGATGGGCAATTGTCGTCTATTTGGGATAGCCCCGGAGAACATATTAGCGAACTATCGAGTGGAAAGAGAGTATGGTCTGATGAAACAGATCATTGGTTGAAGCAAGAGGAATACAGATTGCGGTTCAGCGAATTACAAGCGGCTTCAGATCAATTCTTACTCCGACACCATTATAAAAGAGAAGATGGCCTGTATCGGATCCTTGAGCCTTCTACCAAGAAGATTGGAGTAGTATGCCATGGTGGCTTTGGTCTCGCATGGCTAGCTCATTTATTACAGATTCCTTTAGCTTTGGCTTGGTCCGTATTTTGGTTAGCGCCAAGCTCGGTAACGACGATCTTGTTTGAAGAGCGCAGCGAGCACTTTGCGGTTCCTAGATGTATTGGACTAGGAGATGTCTCCCACCTTTATGCTGGCGGCATGAACTATCGCCCGAGGGGATTAATGGGCAATCATGTTTAAAGTGAATGCTTAAGAGTGAGTAAGAACATTGCCTATGAAGTGAAAGGCCATCCCACAGAGGATGGCCTTTTTACTAGCTCTATTTGATCGGAGCGAATAGGCCACTCTTCACCGTGGATTTAATTTCACCTGTGAACCTTTGCCGCCTGTCTGGATGCCAGTGTCCTTCGTTCCAACTTCCTTCAAGTCAGTCACTAGTCGCTCCAATACGGCCTTGGAGGCAGCCGCTTCTTTGGCGCCGGATGCCTTCACGACTAATTGCACCGGCTTGCCGGAGCGGAGATGCTTCTCAGCCTGACGGAGCTTCGTATCGTAGTCATGCTCTTCAATATGAGCCGTGAAGCGGAGCTCTTTGACCTTCTCCTTGCTGCCGCCCTTTACTGCTGAGCCACCACTAGCCTTGCGTGCTGAGGCTGCTTCTTTCTGCGCGGCCGCTTTTGCTTTGCCCTTTGCAGTTAGGCTGCAGGGCGGTGGGCTGCTCATTAGTGAGGTGCATACCAGATCAGCACCTGCTGAACGAGCCATGGCCAGCGCCTCTTCTCTGGACACAATCCCCAGCTTCTCACCTCTAAGTCCAGTAAGTACTACTTCGGATGCTCTAATTTGTTCGTTAATTAATACAGCCACTTGGGTGAATCCTCCCTGAGAACAATGATATAGCTATCATATATGGAACTAGCTTGAGGTTCAAATATTGAGCGTAGGATTAGCGTTACTAATCCTCTCAATTTCCTCTTTTATGATTTGTATGAATAGTTTTTTTGATGATGTTGCTAGATATTCTCGGTTGCGCCGCTGCAATATACCCACTTGAATGAACGGCTCGCTTAGTTCAACATCGATTTTTACGATATCTGTCATTAAAGCTGTCGAATCAAGCACTACCCCCACCCCAGGGTTCTTTCTTATAAAATGAGGAATAGCAGAAATTTGACTTATGGTGGATAGAGTGGGCTTTAATTCGAATCTCGAAAATTGCTTAGCTAACCGAAGATAATATAAGCAAGTGTGTCCTCCAGCTATAATTGGATATTCAAGAATTTCTCGAAATGAAATATTGTCTCGTCCGCTTAAAGGATGATTGTGATCTACTATAAAAGCGATTTTCTCGTGATAGAGCGGTTCGAAATAAAAGAAAGACAGGTCGGACGGCTCACCGCAGATGGCGAAATCCAGTTCACTTTGTAGAACAAGTTGTGAGAGCGAATCAGTGTTACCCTGAATGAAGTTACATTCCATTTTGGGTTTTTGCTCATGAAACTTTCCCAAGGCGTTCGGTAGGACGGATTCCATCATGGATTCAATGCCTCCGATATGGAGTGTGCCAATTTCGTCATGCTGTAAAGCCTTGGTGAGTTCTGATACATAGTTCCAATGTTGAATAAGGTTATCGATTTCCGCTGCAAAAACTTGCCCAGCACTTGTCAGTTCTACTTCCCAGCCTCTGTGAAAGAGTTGTATGCCCAGTTCTTTTTCAAGTCTTTGAATTTGGTTGGTAATGGTAGACTGCGCATAATTCAACTTTTCGGCAGCACGTGAGAAAGTGCCTTCTTGAAGGATGGTCTTAAAAGCCATCAGTTCTTTTAGATCCATCGATTGTCACCTCTATCGGTATAATTGATTAAGATTATTATCTTATTCAATTATATAAATCAAAATACTGAGAGTACAATAAAAGAATTCCAAAGAAGGAGTGAATTAAAATGCCATTCATTAGAGTCAGTTATCTGGAGCAACAATACGACAATCATCAGCTAGAAGGAATATGCAGAGCGATTATGAGCGCGTTAATTCAGCATTTCCATGTACCGGAGGAGGATATGTTTCAGGTTTTTCATGCGCATAAAGCGGGGGGATTTTTTTATAGTAAAGATTATTTAAATATTGAACGAAGCGACGGACTGATATATATCCAAGTTACGCTGAAATCCGGAAGATCGACGGAGCAGAAAACAAGCTTTTACGCGATGTTAGCCGAGGAATTATCGATGACGCTAAACATCAGAAAAGAAGATATATTCATTGTGCTCGTCGACACGGAATTCGAAGATTGGTCGTTTGGTAACGGTGTTGCTCAAATGCTACAACCTCCGGTTAGGGAGGTGTAATATGGCGCATCGGAAAATCGTCACAAATGTACGGGAATCGTTAGGGGAGTTCGCTCCAGCATTCGTCGACTACTCGGAAAATGTGTTATTTGGGGACTTATGGAGACGGGAGCAATTATCACTTCGGGATCGTAGCATGATTACGATTTCTGCTTTGGTGATGGGAGGCATGACGGAACAACTTCCCTATCATCTGCGCTTGGCTTTAGAGAACGACTTACAACTTGAAGAAATCGTGGAGGCCATCACCCACCTTTCTTTTTATGTAGGTTGGCCGCGAGCCTCTTCAGCTCTAGAGGTTGCAAAGGATGTAATAGGAAAAAATAAATAACGTCTGACTTTTCAATCCCATCCGTAACCTTTAGGAACTTCATTGGCACTTGTATATAATACGGAAGAAGGGAGCGGGGGAGAAAATGCTTCAGTATATCGAAGAGGCTAAACAAGGAGACCGACAAGCTTTTGAACAGATTGTTAGGCACTTTACACCGATGGCAAATGCAGTTGCGTTCGAAAAGCTGCGTGACTATCAATTAGCGGAAGATGCTGTGCAGGAAGCTTTCACAGAAGCCTTTTTGCATTTGAATAAATTACGAGCAGTAGAGGCATTCCCGGGCTGGTTTAAAGCGATTGTGGTGCGGCAATGTTATCGTATCTTGCGAAGAAAGCAGCATCCTGCAGTACCTTACGATGAAGCAGTGGAATCGAGAGAATCTTCATTTAATGTGACAGACATTATTGAGAAAAAAGAAGCGCGGCTACTGCTTCACGAGTCTATAGCTGCATTGACATCCAATATGCGGATCGCCGTTCAATTATATTATTTTCAGGGATATTCCCTTCAAGAGATTGCTGACTTTCTGGGGACTTCAGTCCCGGTATTGAAGAAACGACTCTTTGATGCTCGCCGCAAGCTTAAGGGTGCGCTACCTGTTGCGGATGTCCTCTCCGTGTTCAATCATTTGTACGAAGGAGGAAAAGGTGTGCTTCATATTGTAAACGGAGATGTAGTGGGAGAGAAGCTGCGTCAGGGAATTGTACAAGGGGATGTATTAGTTTGGAGAGAGGTCTACTCACATGGGCCGGTCTTTTTAGAGCCTGCGGAACAGAATAACCGCTTAGTAAGAGCGCATTATTTAGAACAAACGATGGGGATTCCGCAGAAGGAATTTATTGAAAATAGTGAGAGGCAAGAGAAGATTTTAGCTGATTTTCATAAATATGATGAAGTTGTATTATGGTTCGAGCATGATCTATTCGATCAGACGATGCTGTGCTATTTGCTCCATTGGTTCTCGAAGCAGAAGAAGGGATCCACGAAGCTAAGTTTATTGTGCATTGGAGAATATCCCGGCATTGAGCTGTTTCGAGGACTTGGACAACTATCTGTAGAGCAAATGGAGACTTTATCAGGAACGTGGAAGTTAATCGGCGACAAGGAGCTAAAGGTAGGCCAAGAACTCTGGGAAGCCTATGTATCACCGAATCCAGAATCATTACAACAGCTACTAACTAAGGATACATCCGCATTGCCATTTGCACATGACGCCTTCATAGCGCATTTATCTCGGTTCCCATCGACCTCTAATGGACTTGGTATTGTTGAACAGATGACTCTGGAGATGATTCATGCTGGAATGAATTCCCCTTACGGGTTGTTCAAAAATGTGGGAGATAAGCTTCATATACTAGGCATGGGCGATTTGCAATATTGGCATATTCTAAGACAGATGGCACAACGCCCGTACCCTTTGCTGCAAACCCATGGGTTCAATGATTTTCCTGGTTATAACGATCCAGTAATGCCATTCAAAGACTGCGAGCTTGCATTAACCGAGCTAGGCAAAAGTGTATTGGCTGGAAATGAAGACTGGGTTCAGAAAAAAGGAATCGATGAATGGTATGGAGGGGTGCATCTGCAAGGATCGACTCCGCGCTGGCGCTGGAATTCTTCTTCGCAAACGATTCAATAATTTAAAGTTTGTTAGTTAGAGAAGGGGCTGTCTCAAAAGTAGTGAATGCTACTTAGAGGCAGCTTCTTTTCTTCAATCATTATTCATAAACGTCTTATGATAGGCGTTACGATATTGGGTCGGTGTCATGTTTTCGTATTTTCGGAAGAGGCGCATGAAATATTTATCATCGGTGAACCCCGTCTCTGTCGCGATTTCCCTCACGCTGAGGGCGGTTCTGGTTAGCAGCTCCTTCGCTTTAGTCACACGTACTGAATGAATATACTCCAAGGGCCCCATCGAGGTATGTTGTTTAAATAGCCGAGCTAAATAATCCTTGTTGTAATTGAATTTCTCCGCGATGATTGCCACCGTAAGAGGTTCACTTGCATGTATTCTTGTCCACTCGGCTATTTTTACAAAGGTGACATCTTGTTGCGCACGGATTAGCTTACTGGCGAACGGCTGAAGCGCATGCTCAGATAGCTCAATTAAGAGTGAGGTCAACAAATAATTAACACTGGAATAGGTCAAATATCCTGAGTTAGCCACATGGAGGATTTGATTCGCCAGGATATGAATCCGGTCACTGTGCTCGATCTTTATGAACTGTGGTAGATATAGATCATGTACGGACCATAAGCGCTGTGTGCGCGAAAAGATTTCTTCCGCCTCAGGCTTCATTTCCTCCTCACTCAGCAATAAACCCTCGCTTTTCAGCTCGAAATGAAACCAATAAAACTTAACCCCGGGTCGTGATTCTCTATAGCCGACGTGCGTGCGATTAGGCATAAGCAAAAGGGCTTCGTCAGGGCCTACTTCAAATTGTTTGTTTTGCTCACTCAAATATACCGTTTCGTTCACGCCAATGATTAGTTCGTAGTTCCCCATAACACGCTCCACATGTTTCCATGGCGTTTCTGAGATGAATTCACCTGCCGCAGTAAAATGAACAGGAGTATCTGCATTTATTTTCAAATAGGTCATGCGGTCCTCCTAGCAATTAATAAGTCGGATTTGTCCACCATTTGTATGGCTGATCTACCGACAAATCAACGTTCCGATGTTATCTTATGGATACAAATATACACTTGTCATATCACCCTGACAAGATTGCGAGGGAGCGATTTCATTGAAGACGCAAGCTTTTGATTTGCAGAATGTACGCATTGATTCAGGTCCACTTCTCCATGCGATGGAGTTAAATACGGATTATTTACTCAAGCTTGAGGCAGATCGGCTTCTGTCGCGTTTTCGTCAATATGCTGGCTTAGAGCCTAAGGCTGCTCACTATGAAGGCTGGGAATCTCAAGGCATTAGCGGCCATACGTTAGGCCATTATATCTCTGGATGTGCGTTAATGTATGCCTCTACAGGGAATGAAGAGCTGCTCACCCGCGTGAATTATGTAGTAGACGAATTGGAACATTGTCAGAATGCGCATGGTAATGGCTTCATTTCCGGTATTCCTCGTGGCAAAGAGCTGTTTGAGGAAGTGAAGGTAGGCGACATTCGCTCACAGGGCTTTGACCTCAACGGTGGCTGGGTACCGCTGTACACGATGCATAAGCTGTTTGCGGGTCTTCGTGATGCTTATCGATTGGCCGGAAATCAGAAGGCGCTCGTTATGGAAACGAAGCTTGGAATGTGGCTTGAGGATATTTTTTCAGGGCTGAATAAAGATCAGATCCAAGAGGTGCTGCGTTGTGAATTCGGCGGTATGAATGAAGTCCTCACAGATTTGGCAGAGGATTCTGGTGATGACCGTTTCCTCACGTTAGCGGAAAGCTTTTATCATGGGGAAGTGCTAAATGATCTTGCTATAGAAAAAGATACCCTAGCTGGAAGACATGCTAATACACAGATTCCAAAAATCATTGGAGCTGCTAGACAATATGAGGTAACAGGGCAGGAGCATTATGCAGGTATTTCCCGCTTCTTCTGGGATCGGGTCGTGAATCATCATTCGTACGTGATTGGCGGCAACAGCTATAATGAGCATTTCGGCGAACCGGATAAGCTGAACGACCGATTGGGAGAGGGGTCATGTGAGACGTGTAATACCTACAACATGTTGAAGCTGACCAAGCATATGTTCCAGTGGGATGCTTATGCCGCATATGCGGATTACTACGAACGTGCAATGTATAACCATATCCTAGCTTCTCAGGAGCCGGTTGATGGACGTGTGTGTTATTTTGTATCCCTCGAAATGGGTGGACATAAGTCGTTCAACTCCCAGTTTGAGAGCTTTACATGCTGTGTAGGCTCAGGAATGGAAAGCCATTCTATGTATGGCTCGGCGATTTACTTCCATAGTGAAGATGAGCTGTATGTGAATCAGTACGTACCTTCAACAGTGACTTGGAAAGAGCAAGGCATTAGTTTGAAGCAAGAGACCAAGTTCCCTGAAGAGGGACTAGGCACCCTGCGTATCAGCACGGAGAAACCAACTAAATTCACATTGAAGCTAAGATACCCCTACTGGGCTGAGCAAGGCATGAGCGTTAAAGTAAATGGTGAAGACATTCAAGTGAATGTGGGCAAATCCAGCTACCTAGCTTTGGATAGAGTATGGCAGGATGGAGACGTTGTCGAATATGATATTCCGATGTCGGTAAGAATCGAGTCCATGCCGGATAATCCAAACCGAATTGCATTCCTCTATGGACCGCTTGTGCTTGCAGGTGATTTTGGACCTATAAATGCTGAGCTAGGCAGTGATCGCGCCCTTGCTTCTGTATTAATCGGAGATCGCGAGACACTAACGGACAGCCTGATTCAGTCTAACGTTAGCAAAAATGTGTTCCGGATGAAAGGTTTAGGATATCCAGGAGACCATGAGCTTCGTCCATTCTACCCTATGCATGATCATCGTTATTCTGTGTATTGGGATTTGTTTACGCCGGAGGAATGGAAGCTGATAGAAGTTGAATATCGCGAAGCCGTGGAGAATAACTTGCTGCTTGAACAGCTAACCGTCGATTCGGTACAACCTGCTGAAATGCAACCTGAACGTGACCATAACTTCGAAGGAGAGTATGTAGGCTTAGGCAAAATCTACAACCGCAAGTATCGCGATAGCTGGATCAATGGCTGGTTTTCCTTCACGATGGAAGTCTTGCCAGAGGAGCAAGTGGATCTGGTGGTAACGTATTTGAAGTCCAACGATACTTCGGTGGCTTTCGATATTACGGCAGATGGTGAACAACTTGGGCTAGGCGTCCTTGAGTCTGAAGAGATGAACAAGCTGGAGACGATTCGTTACGAGCTTCCGCAGACGATCACGAGCAGCAACTCAGCGGTTACGATCAAGTTCGCTTCGCATGAAGGACATAAGGTGGGCCAAGTGGCAGGACTACGTATCGTCAAACGTAATTCTTGAAATATATGGATTAGAGAATTATAATAGGAACAATTCTTTTAATTGGGGTGAAATGGATGTCTTTCCGTATCGTTCGAAGTAACTAGTTATCGGGCTGGGTCAAACGCGTACCAGCTATCAAGGGGGGAGTCTACCCTTTTGATTACATTAACTAGAGCTTTGAACGGTGCCATAGGCAGCTTTTTGTATAGAGCCAGGCACTTAACCTATTTAACTTTGAGAACCGTTTAATTGTGGATGGTTTTTAATAGTTGGATGGTGGGGTTGCCTGGCTTTTTTGCATTCAATTAAAAGATAGGGGATTAACGATATGTTGAAAAAGAGTCTAGCTCACCTGAAATGGTGGATATGCGGTTATATTTTATTGGGTTTTACTATTCAACTGCTGAGTAGTTTAGGCATTGTAGTGTTTCAAAAAATATTAGACAAGGTCACGGTGATCAACAGCTTTGGTGAGATATTTAATTTAATCTTGGTGTACGGCCTTTTGCTGGCTGGGGTGGTGATCCTAAATTATGTGGACGAATACCCAAGTGTGTATTTATCGAACAGTATAACGGAGAGGTTAAAGATACTTGCACTATCTAAAATATCCAAAATCGACTATCAAGCCTATCAGGATATGGGCACAGGTCAGATGATTAAAGTGATCGAGAATGGAGCAGCAGCTGGAAACAGCATGATTTTCTCCTTTTTCCTCAAAACATTACATGAGTTATTGCCCACTCTTCTGTTCAGTCTTATCTTTATCAGCTTCTATGATTTAAGGATCATGGTAGTGATTGCTGCTGGCTACGTGGTCGTCTTTTTGATAACGAATCTGCTGTTGAAATTTCTGTATGCGATGAAGGCGGCCATTCTAGAGGAACAAGAAAAGATGTCCAGATTCTCTATCCGTGGATTTATGGAATTAGTCGTTTTCCGAACGAACAAAAGATATGAGAAAGAGATCGATAAATTAAGCCAGACTGCACGCACTATCATTCAAAAAAATGCTCAGTTACAAATGATCCATGAAGCTTTTTTCGCGATATTCGAGTTGTTTGTCACGATTATTAAAGTCGTTGTCTTAATTTACGGTGTGAAAAGCATTGTCGCAGGTGAGACGTCACTTGGTGTTGTGGTCGCTTTGTTTATGTTTATTGATAAGATTTATTCACCGATTGCTATCTTCAATGTCCTCTTTGTAGATTACAGACTGAATAGAGTGACCTACAAGAGATTTGAGGAGTTTATTCATGCCCCAGAAGATAAGAATCTAGAACGAGGAGAAGTTATCACTGAGATCCACGGTAATATTGAATTTAGGGATGTATCTTTTGATTATGGACAAGTGAAGATCTTGAATAATCTATCCTTTTCGATCGCGCGAGGAACGTCGGTTGCTATTGTCGGATTAAGTGGGGGCGGGAAATCAACTCTGATTAAGTTAATCGTAGGCTTATTAAAAAAGGACAAAGGTGAACTCTTATTGGACGGTAAGGATATCGATGAGATCCATCTGGATAGCTACTATGATCATATCTCTTACTTATCACAAGACACGCCGATTTTTGACGCTACGATTAGGGACAATATTATATTTGATGAGCATTCCTTGTCCGATGAAGAGTTGTATGAGATTTTGGAAAAGGTTCATCTGCAGGAAAAGGTAAGCCAATTACCGGATCGTTTAGATACTTTGGTAGGTGAAAAAGGGGTTAAATTATCAGGCGGGGAGAGACAGCGATTAGCTTTTGCCAGAATCATTGCTCAGAAAAGAAACATTCTAATTCTAGATGAACCTGTTTCTGCACTTGATAATATCACGGAGCAAAGTCTCATGGAGACGATTTTACAGGAATTTAAGGATAAAACCATCGTTATTGTTGCCCACCGACTAAATTTTATAAAAGACGTTGATAAGATACTGGTAGTGGACCAAGGCTCGGTCGTGGGTGAAGGAAAGTTTGATGATTTAATAGAGCATTGCGAAGCTTTTAAAGCGTTATGGAATAGAAAAATATCGTTTACAAATGCTGATTAAATTGTTAACCTCTTCTAAAAAGAGGTGCATTCTATGGCTTGGCCAACACATATTGTAGCGGCAGGTGGATTCGCAGAAAATGAACAAGGAGATATCCTTTTAGTAAAGACTCATGATGGTGGATGGGTATTTCCTGGTGGACAAGTAGAGGTCGGAGAGAACCTGGTGGATGCATTAATTCGAGAGATTAAAGAGGAAAGTGGAATAGACGTCACGGTATCTCAATTGATTGGTGTGTATTCCAATACAGGCATTCATAAATGGTATGACGGTGTAACCGATGTTCCTACCAAGGTTATGTTTGATTTTATCTGCAAGCCTGTGGGTGGGGAATTATGTACCTCGGAGGAAACCTCTGAAGTGATGTGGATGGCAAAAGAGAAAGTACTTGATTGGATTACACAACCGGCTATTCGTACCCGCTATCAAGCTTATTTGGATTACGATGGGAATACGAGGTATATGGATTATGTAACTGGAGACACGTTTGAAGTTAACTTAGATCGAACGGTGTAAATATAAGTGATAGGCCATCCTGCAAAGGATGGCTTTTTAAAATATAAGAAAGTATAAGTTTCGCCAAAGGCGTTTATGCTCGTTATGCTTTGATGCCCTCAAAGGCAGAGGTGATCAAATATTTCACAAAAGCTTCGTCTAGCTCATCCCCTGTGATCAGAAGCCGATAAAATATCGGTCCATACAGCAGATCAATCGTGATCCCAATATCCAGTTCCGCTTTTAATTGGCCCCGGGTCACCCCACGCTCCAACAACTGTCGTGCCTCTTGGCGACGGGGAGCGAAAAACCTCGCACGATAGGCCTCAGCAAGGCCGGCATCAAATTGACCTTCGCCGATCAACTCGGTAATGATCTTTCCTTCTCGGCTGCGAAGAAAATTAGCCAGGTTTGTGGCATGCATCATAATATCGTCCATGACCGAACCGGTGTCCGGCACTGGCAATCTTGCGGATGCTGCAGAGAGGTAGCCGTCCATGACCACAGCTGCTTTGTTAGGCCACCATTTATAAATGGTCGCTTTACTTACCTTGGCCCGTTCCGCGATTTTCTCTACGGTCACCGCACCAAATCCAGTCTCTAGTAGTAAATCATACGATGCTGCCAGAATAGAAGCCTCGGCTTCGCTATTGCGCGGCCGTCCTCTTTTTTTATCCATCAGAGATCCCTCCCGATTAATCTATCCTTTATTTAACTTGCGATCTAAAAAGAAACTATACGTTCATTATACAAAAGGTTATGTGAAGTAGCCAATCGCCTATTTACAAAACTGAACGTTCAGTATATATTTAAATTAATTAATGAACGGTACGTTCAGTATTTATAATCGAAGGGTGGAGATCTTATGAATCAAGGAAGACGAATGAATCCTGTAAGTTCAGGAAGTTCAGTGAATTCAGCGATGGAGCATGCGGAAGGAAAGACGATCCCTGGATGGATTACATTTCTATTAGCGGCCTCCTGCGGACTAATTGTGGCCAATCTGTATTACGCCCAAACCCTGATCGGACAGATCGCCCAAGCTACGCAGCTTTCTTCTGGGGCAGCGGGTCTGATTGTAACTTTGACCCAGGTAGGATACGTTCTTGGACTTTTGTTCGTAGTACCGCTTAGCGATATTATTGAGAATCGCCGCCTGACAGTGGTGTCGCTGGCTATGGTGGTGGTATCACTGGTAGCAGCCACACTAGCTCCGAATGCAGCGATCTTTTTGGGAGCATCCCTGTTCATTGGTCTCGGTTCCGTAGCTGCCCAGATTCTTGTGCCGTATGCGTCTTTTCTGGCTGCTGAAGAGCAGCGCGGCCGGGTGGTCGGTAATGTAATGAGTGGGCTGCTGCTCGGTATTATGTTCGCCCGGCCACTGGCCAGCTTTGTCTCTGGATTGTGGGGTTGGCATGCGATTTATGCCATATCCGCCGTAGTGATTTCCTTATTAACACTTCTATTGTCCCGTGTGCTGCCGCAGCGTCAACCTGTGCCTACAATGAATTATGGCGGATTGATCCGTTCTCTAGGTACTTTACTGAAGAGTACGCCAGTGTTACGCCGCCGGGCGATTTATCAGGCTAGCCTGTTTGGAGCTTTCAGCCTGTTCTGGACGACGGTCTCTTTGCATCTGGCCGATACGTATCATTTAAGTCAGCAAGGCATTGCCTTGTTTGCGCTAGCCGGAGTGGCTGGGGCTATCGCTTCTCCCATCGCTGGGAGATTGGCTGACCGGGGCTGGACCCGCCCTTTGACCGGACTTGCGTTTGTGCTGGCAGCTGTGGCTTTTCTTCTTGCTTACTTGTTTCAGAATGATTCAAGAGTGACGCTCGGATTGCTGGTTGCAGCAGCTATTATGCTGGATATGGGGGTATCGGGTAATCTGGTGCTTGGACAAAGGGCAATTTATTCCCTTGGCAACGAGGCGAGAGGACGTTTAAACGGATTATTTATGGCGATATTTTTTGTAGGCGGAGCCGTTGGCTCTTCACTAGGCGGCTGGGCATATGCGTACGGGGGCTGGAGTCTGACCAGCTTGATCGGTCTGGCGCTGCCGATCTTGGCCTTCTTGTACTATTTAACGGAGAAGAAGCAAGCGTAAGGCGTTCCAATAAAGCCGGTACTTACAAGGACTGCTCTCCGGGCTGGATATAGTCAGCCCGGAGAGCAGTCTTTTTTACGTAAATATAGGTTGGCTCGAGGACATAATCAGCACAGTGTTGCTCAAAATGTGATGATTGACTAATTAGTAACTATATCGGTGGATAAACCTGCAAAAGTACATCTTTTTATAATACGTGGAGAGCTGAAGCACTTATTCCTGCGAATCTGCAGTTATTTTTGTGCTAGAAGAAGCTTTCAAGCCATTTGTGATGATATTTCCTGCACATTTGCAGTTTTTGGTCTGCATGATGAGGATGCCTGTACAAAAAGCTGCACTATTGCAGGTTTTCACTATTCCAGCGAGAGGTATGCAGCGAAAAGTATGCTCCAGGATGCTTCCCTGCCTCGATTCCGATAAGCCTCCATAAACATTAATGCTACATCGTATAAGGATTTTGGCGAATCATTTGAATAAGGTTTGCCGCCGAGGCGGATAATGGTTCATTTTTTCGCGTACAGATTGCAATGCTATTCTTCAGATGTATGCCTTCAACATAAACTCGGCATAACTCTCCACGTTCAACATATTCGCGAACAACGAGTGAAGAGACGAAGTTGGCGCCATACCCGGCGATAACGGCTTGAATCGCTTCATGAAGTCCATTAAACTGCAAAGAGATCGTGGGAGCTGGCGTATTATATGTACGGCATAACGATAATAATCTCTCTCTCGTCGAACTCCCTTCCTCACGCATGACAAAGGGCTCCTTCATCATTTCGGATAAAGAAATTCGCTGATGTGCATAGGGGTGATGGGGTGCGACCACAAACCATAACTCATCCTGAAATAACTCTTCTGTCCGGATCGTATCTGGATAGGCCTCGGTAATCCCTCCGTAAATCGCCATATCCACGTCTACATTTAACAGCTGCTTCAGGGCATCGCTTGAATTGGTGGTAGTAATCACCATTTCCACTTGCTCATATTGTTGCTTGAACTTTGCGATCCAGGTAGGGATAAGGAAATGAGCGGGCAAATACGTCGCGGCTAGACGAATACTTCCATTCGTGCCGTTTACGTAATCTTGAGCAAATTGTTCGATCTGCTGTTCAACGGCGAACAGTCTTTTCGCGAGTAGGGCAAGCTCTTCACCTGCATCCGTTAAAGCAATTCCTCTACCTTGAGGCTTAAATAGGGTGAAGGATATTTCCTTTTCGAATTTCTTGATCTGAGCCGTAATCGCAGGCTGACTGATATTTAAAGTTTCGGAGGCGCGTGTCACACTTCCTGTCGATGCGATTACATGGAATAAGCGCAAGGCGTGTAGATTCATGGTTAAGCTCCTATCTGCTATCGTTTAATTCATATATTTAATATATAGTTTAGTTTTAAAGATATATTATATTTATGATTATAACTGATTTACAATACAGGTATAAAGTTGAAGTTGAAGTTGAATTTGAACTTGAAGTTGAATATGAACTTATATTTTGGACTTAAATCTTTAGTTAGGGAAAAGGAGTACCGAAGAGGAGGTTTGGAACTGTAGGAGCGTCAGCGACCGCCTTTGTCTACGGATTTCAACCAAGAATAGTGGTTTTAATCGAAGAAATCTGGAGACAACAGCGGCCGGAAGTCCAAACACTCCTCGTAGTTACGACCGATCCCTAATTGTGGAAATGAAAATTTTATTTCAAAGGAGAAGTGATAAATATGAATCAACCGACTACATGGGATAAAGTCGATCAGTACATTACAGAGCGCTTAATTCCGCAGGACTCCGTGCTGGAGGAAGTGTTGTCCGCGAATCAACAGGCAGGGCTGCCGCCCTTTGATGTCTCACCTAGTCAGGGCAAATTCCTTAACCTATTGGTTCAAATGAAAAGTGCACGCCGGATTCTGGAGATTGGCACTTTGGGTGGGTACAGTACAATTTGGATGGCAAGGGCGCTCCCGTCTGACGGACATATCGTTACCTTGGAGCTAGATCCATCGCATGCTCAGGTGGCTGGGGCCAATTTCGCGCTTGCTCAGGTAGATGATCTGATAGAACTTCGTATAGGCGATGCTTTGGGGCAGTTGTCTCAGATGAAACAAGAGGGTGTGGAACCCTTTGACTTTATATTCATTGATGCCGATAAACCCAACAACCCTAACTATTTACAGTGGGCGCTTCAATTTTCCCGGCCTGGTACGGTGATTATAGGCGATAATGTGATTCGTGAAGGCGAGATCATTAACAAGAATAGCAAAGATCCTCGTGTAATAGGCGTACGGGAATTTTATGATCTGTTGGCTGAAGAGCCTAAGATTTCGGCTACTGCCATTCAGACAGTGGGAAGTAAAGGATATGATGGTTTCGTATTGGGGATTGTGAATAGCTGATATATGTATTGCAATATCCAACAATTGTAATATAATCTATTGAAAATCCAATAGTGAGAGGTACTTTCTATGCAACCTACATTTGAAACACAAAGGTTAATACTAAGACCGTTTCAATCCACAGATGCAAGTAAAGTTCAAGAGCTTGCTGGGGATATAGAAGTAGCTAGAACAACGCTGTCTATTCCTCATCCATACCCTGATGGAGCGGCTGAATCTTGGATTGGTGCCTGTAGGAAAAGCGCAGACGAAGGGGAAGGATTTCCTTTTGCTTTAATTAGTAAAGAGAGTAATACCTTAATAGGCTGTATGAGTCTAAATATAGACAAATCGCATCAAAGAGGTGAGCTTGCTTATTGGGTAGGAAGATCTTTTTGGGGAGATGGTTATGCGACTGAAGCAGCTAAGCGATTAATTGATTTTGGATTTGAAGACCTCGCATTAAATAAAATATGGGCAGCGGCAATGACTAGAAATCCTGCCTCCTCTAACGTTATGAAAAAAGCTGGAATGAGATTTGAAGGGGAATTTAAACGGCATATTTTAAAATGGGATAAATTCGAGGATATAGTCTTTTACGGGTTAACTAGAATTGAATATGAAGATAGGAGATAGAGGTATGATAACAACAAGGGGTTCCTAAGCCATGCTGGCTTGTGGAACCCCTCTTTTTTTAAAGTGACTCTTTAATTACCTTTTTATAATAGAACACGGATAGCACTGCAAAAATCGAATACAAAGCGGTGTATAGCAGCATCACCAGAATCATCGGTGTCATGAGCTCTGTACCGAAGAAGAACCATCCTGATTTTACGGCGAAGTAACTGTGAAGCAATCCAATGACTAATGGAATCCCAAAATTAAATAATTGTTTCGCCTGAATCCCTCTAAGCAGATCCCCTTGCGTGAAACCAAGCTTTCTGAGGATCGTGTAGTTGGGCTTTTCATTCTCACTTTCATCCATTTGTTTAAAGTAAAGAATGCATCCAGAGGTAATCAGGAACGTTAACCCCAGAAAGGCCACGATAAACATGATAAGTCCCATAGTTTGCTTTTGATTGTTCATCGTCTCCAGTTGAGAGTCGTTTATGTGGCCTTTTGCAAATTTCATGTTCTGAAAAAGCTCATTAGCCTGCTCAACGCTTGCCCGTTCTTTCATATCGATGCCGATATTAAGAGAGGACTTTCTTTGAAGGGCTGGATCTAGATCCTTCTTTAAGCGTTCAAAGGTCGTGTCGTCTACAATAGCAAGGGGTAAGCCACCACCTGTGAAATTGTATAAAACGGGGGCTTCCATATCAATTCTTTTATAAAACTGCGGAATGACTTCATGTTGTCCCTTGAATTCAATGCCACCCTGGTCCTTCATAGAAATCAGATTCTCCATTGCACTACTTGTCTTCGTAAAATAGGCCTCATCCGGGGATAGATCAATGCCCTCCAGCGAATTTTCACTGATGACGGGAAGAGTCATATTATTCGACATCATACCGAGCGATTTGGAATTTTCTGCCAGAAGCTTCTCTATATTTACATCCACTTGAATGACTTCGGTTATTTTTTCCGTAAACAGCAAATTTTCAGTCGTTAATGCCTCTTTAAATTGTTTAGCATCCTGGATATCCGTAAGAATAAAATCTGACGGAACATAGAGCTTCGCACTTTTCTCAGCAGAGTAGAAAGAAATATAACTCAAGGATAATAAACCCAGCGCCAGAGCTGATACCGTTGTAATGATGGTTAACAGTACGGCATTTGATTTCATTCGGAACATAATGGAGGAGAGAGACAACACCTCTTTAATATTCAGATACCCGTTTTTCTTTTTACGAATGAGATGAAAGATAAAGCTTACCGAGCCTTTATAAAAAAGATAAGTCCCGATGATAACTGAAGCCAGAATAGTGATCATGGATATAGATAGCTCAGTCATTGATGTTAAGTCTCCGCTAAATAATCGGGATGAAATCGAATAGCCAAGCAGAATCAATCCAATCCCAACGATCCCTATAATCATTTCAAAGAAGGACAGCTTTTTCACGTTGCCTTCTGTGGTTGAGGTCACCCGGAATAAGGATAGAATGCTTTGTCTTTTAATAAATCCATAATTCATCAGCATGATCAAAAGATAGATTACAAAGAATACGATCAGCGTTTGAACCAGGGCTGGGGTAGAAAAACGAAGGGATGCTATCGCATCGATCCCCATTATTTTAAAAAGAATCATAAGAATTAATTTGGAAATAGAAAAGCCCACGGCTATTCCTAGAATTAAAGAACCAAAATATAGGATGAAATTCTCTGCCGAAAGGATTCGGAATATTTTACTTTTGGTCATCCCTATTAACTGGAACAGACCAATTTCTTTTCCCCGGCGTTTGATGAAGATAGTGTTTGCATATAACAGGAAAATGGATACAATCGCGACCAGTAAGACCGAGGCAGCCTTGATTGCTGCGCCACCTTTGATCGAGCCTTCTACTGCATCCATCGAGGGATCGTATTGCAACGTAACAAAGGCGAAATATAAGGCCACGCTAAAAACGAGAGCAAATACATACAGATAGTAATTTCTGATGTTTTTTCGCAGATTTCGAAGCATCAGTACATTAATGCTCATTCTGCACACCACCTAATACACCTTGTGTTTTTATGATGTCGTTGAAGAAGACTTGTCTTGATTGTTCTCCTTTATTTAATTGCGTATAGATCGTACCATCCTTTATAAAAATAACTCTACTGCAATAGCTAGCTGCCACTGGATCATGTGTAACCATAACGATCGTTGCTTTTCGTCTTTGATTTAGTTCACTCAGCTTGTTTAACAAATCAGAAGCAGATTTAGAGTCCAAGGCTCCTGTAGGTTCGTCAGCAAAAATAATGCTTGGATCATGAATGAAGGCTCTGGCTGCAGAGGTGCGTTGTTTTTGACCCCCAGAGATTTCATTCGGGTACTTATTTTTCAACTCTAAAATCCCCAGCTCCCTCGCGACGTTTTCGAATTTCTCATTGGCAATTTTCTTAGGGGTGTTGGTAATGGATAGAGGTAACAGGATGTTTTCCTTCACCGTCAGCGTATCTAAGAGATTGTATTCTTGAAAAATAAATCCTAAATGATTTTTCCGAAATTCAGCTAATTGCTTTTCTTTCATATTAGAAATTTCAGTACCCTCAATGGTAATCGATCCGTTGCTGATCTGATCAATTGACGAGAGAACGTTAAGCAGGGTGGTCTTTCCTGAACCGGAAGAGCCCATGATCCCAACAAATTCGCCTTCTTCTATAGAAATATCTAGTCCACTCAACACGGATTGTTTGTTTAATTTATTTCCGTAGCTTTTATGAATTTTAGTGGCTTCAAGAATTGCCATAATGATTCACTCCCTTTTTATACTCGTTCTTTTTGTATAGCTTTATTATAAAAGGCTTTGCCGTTCTTATCCTTCGATTGCCCGAACAAAATAAAAAAGCATGTGACATTGTTGTCACACGCTTGAGAGCTTCACAAATTCATTTTTAAGCGGAAAGGTTAAAGTGAACGTCGTCCCTGATCCGGGCCTCGATTCAACTCCGATGACCATCAACAAGGATTGCGCCGCTTTTTTGGCTAAATATAATCCCATCCCTGTGGCGGCATTGTCGCGATGCACGGTGGTGGAAGTAAATCCTCTATCAAATATCCGAGGCAGATCCTTTGGATCTATCCCGCGCCCACCATCCTTCACCTCAAGAACGATATGCTCAGCTTGCTGATAGCTACTCACTGTAATATCTGAAGCCTCACTATATTTTACGGCGTTGGTTAGTAGTTGTCGGATAATAAAAGCCAGCCATTTGGCATCACTAAGCACTTCAGCTACTTCCAAGTTCAGCTCAAAGCCGATTCCCTTCTGAATACACCAGGATTGCAACGTCTTAATCTCCCCGAAAATAAGCGTTTCTAAATCGATATGTTCTATATACAGATCATTTTCGATAAAGGGAATTCGCCTTTGATGTAGCTGTTGATCCAGCAGAAGATGTATGCGCAGCCATTCATAGGTCAGATGTTTCCTCATTACATCATCTTCGATTCGCTCCATCATTAGATGCATCGCTGTCAGAGGGGTCTTCACTTCATGAATCCACGATAATAGTTCATCTTTTTCCTGTTCTAACGTCATTTGATTGTTCGAGGCTGCCTGTTTTAACCATTTAGCTTGATTGATAATACTCTCCTCAATAATATGCTCAAACGGGCTTTCGGGGGTGGCGATACTCGTTACATCCAGATCATCATCTCGCTCAACCAAGCTTTTATAGAACCTGGTTTCTCTGGGATAGCGAAGGATTAAGAACATCACAAAAAAAAGCATCGACAAGGAGACCAGATAGAGAACTGAAGAGAATGGGATTGATGAATCCATATAGGTGACAAAAAGTATAAAAAGATTGGTAAAGAGGACTAGTAGGATCCAGCTACTTCTTTCCAAGAGATACTTTTTAATCATAGTGCTTCCTCTTCGATGGCCATATACCCTTGTCCTACTTTCGTTTCAATGAAACTACCCAAGCCTATCTCATCCAGCTTTTTTCGCAGCCGGTTTACGTTGACGGTAAGGGTGTTGTCACTTATAAAACGTTTATCATCCCACAAGCTATTGATTAATTCCTCGCGGGTGACGATTTTATTTTTTTTCTCAATAAGCAATTTCAATATAAAAATCTCGTTTTTCGTAAGCTCAATCGATCCCATATCATGCGTCAATACATTTCTCTCATAATCCACGGTTGCTCCACACCATGTCTTGAGCTCAAGGTTATCCGTGTTGTAATTGTAGACGCGCCGAAGAATCGCTTGTACTTTGGCAATGAGTACATCGAAATGGAAGGGCTTTTGAATATAGTCATCGGCTCCAAGCTGCATCGACATTACCATATCTGTAGGATGATCCCGGGATGATAAGAAGATAATCGGAAGGTTAGAGTGGGAACGAATCATTCGGCACCAATGAAACCCATCAAATTTAGGTAATTGGATGTCGATGATGACTAAATCAGGTTTGATCTCTATAAATTCCTGCGTGACATTGCTGAAATCCTGAATGCCATACACATCATAAGACCACTGGGTAAGTCGCTCCTTGATCTCATTAAACAGCGTTGAATCGTCTTCGATTAATAATAGCTTGAACAAATGCTTCACCACACTTTTAGTTAGCTTTACAGCATTTTAGATAATACATCCTGATAATGCTTAAACTCTTTGGCTTCATTTAGATTAGGACATGTCCTTAAGGATAGTAGAGCACTTTCGATTAAGAACTGTCTCGGTTCCTTGTTGTTCATGATTTCTTCCTGGATAAAGTATAACAGCTTTAGATAATTAGTGAGGTTCGCATCACCAGTTGTAAATGATCTCTCTATTACTTTTTTTAAGCTGATGGTTGCAAAGGACAAATCATTATTGAAAAAATCACTATATTCCGCTGCGGGTAATAATTTGCCCACATGCTCTGGTGAGATGAGTTGAATGCCCATTTGACTTACTTCTTCAACAATGGTTTGGATAAGCGTAGTGCAATAATCAATGATTTGCTTAGAGGTGATGACTTCATTCATAGCACTGTTGATTTGTAGCATATTTTGCAGAATTCCTGTAAAAATGATGGCTCCGTCCAGTAAATAGGGTTTCTTATCCTCAGGGAAAATATGAAGGAAACGTTCATGTACCCAGGTAAGGAGGCTGAACTTTGTTTTTTTGATAAACGTTATTAAGTCTGGGTCATTGGAGACCAAAGCATCTTCTACGAGCTGTAACAATTTATTTTTCTTATTGATTTTCATGACCAGCTGAATCTGCTCGGCAAATATCTTAATGTCAGAAGGATCTTGACCTATGAGCAGGGAATTTCGCCCTTCTTCAAGTCGATCGTGAATGGACGTAAATACAGCCTTAAAGAGATCCCCTTTTGAAGGGAAATAGTTATAAAAAGATCCTTTGGAGATCCGGCTATGATTCAAAATATCCTGAATGGATGTGGCGTGGTAGCCTTTTTCAATAAATAATTCATGCGCTTTATGAACCACTTGCTCTTTTCGTTTATTTATCATCTGAGGTGCCCCTTTAAGCTGAACTCTTTGTTCCAATATAGACTAGCGTATATTTCCACTTAATACAATTTCAATTTTAAGTGATTTTTGTCTTGCCAAGCGAGAAATAAGGGAGTAATATATTCTACACCGGATTATAACACGAGTTCAATTTTGAACCGTTAGTATGATTATAGAATGGAGGATTCCAAAATGAAAGCAAAAGAAAGTAAAGCATCTTACGGGATATTGGCAATCCTCATGATTGGTGCATTTGTTGCTTTACTGAGTAATACCCTACTCAATATAGCTTTACCATCGATTATGAAGGATTTTAATGTCAGTGCCTCAACGGTACAGTGGCTATCAACGGGCTATATGCTGGTGAACGGGATCATGATTCCTTCAACAGCTTTTTTGATTCAAAAGTATACCGCGAGACGGTTGTTCTTAATCGCGATTGGATTATTTGCGATAGGAACTTTTATCGGCGGATTAGCACCAAGCTTCCCTGTGTTGCTGATCGCCAGAATGGTTCAGGCTTCAGGGGCTGCGATCATGATGCCATTATTAATGAATGTATTGTTCACTACCTTTCCACCTGAGAAACGTGGTTCAGCTATGGGGATGTTCGGGTTGGTTATGATTTTTGCACCAGCTATCGGACCTACATTATCTGGATGGATTATTCAGCACTATGAATGGCCTGTACTATTCTTTATGATTGCCCCAATCGCCGTATTGGTGTTCATTCTGGCCTTCTTCAAATTGCATGATCCTAAAAAAGATGTGGCTATTAAGATTGATTTCTTATCTGTAGTTCTATCAGCGATTGGTTTCGGGGGTCTCCTATACGGCTTCAGTTCTGCTGGGAACAAAGGATGGGATGATCCAATGGTCTACTCCGCGCTTATTATCGGAGCGATTGGATTAGTGATCTTCATTATGCGCCAAATGAAGATGAAGGAGCCTATGCTTAACTTCAGAGTGTACAAATATCCGATGTTCGCTTTATCCTCAGCGATTTCGATTACACTGAATATGGCAATGTTCTCAGCGATGATGCTAATGCCGATTTACCTGCAAAATATTAGAGGGATTTCACCACTGGATTCGGGACTTCTAATGTTGCCTGGTGCGTTAATTATGGGTGTTATGTCTCCAATCACAGGTAAATTGTTCGATAAATTCGGCGGTAAGGTATTAGCGCTAATTGGTCTAGCGATTGTAGTGATTAGTACGTATTTCTTTAGTGATCTGACTGAAACTACTAAATATTCGACACTCATGATTCTATATTCGGTGAGAATGTTCGGGATCTCTATGGTGATGATGCCAGTTATGACCAATGGTTTGAATTCTATCCCAGCCAAATATACGCCGCATGGTACAGCTATGAACAGTACGATTCAGCAAGTATCAGGGGCGATAGGTGGGGCACTGCTCGTAACCATTATGTCTAACAGTACCACTTCACATGTGAAAGATATGGTCGCTGATGCTGTAAGTAAATTAACGGCTAAACCTTCGGCAGACCAATTGCTTGGTATACAAAATCAAGTCATTGCGAAAGCTACTATTGAAGGAATTAACGATGCATTCTTGGTATCTGTAGGCGTAGCGATTATTGCATTTATTCTAGCCTTCTTTATTAAAAGAGGTGTACAGCCTAAGGAAACGGCAGAAGAGAAAGTGACTGCAAAGAAAGTAGCTGCTAAGCAAGTTACAACGCATTAGTTCTACGAGATTTGTTATATAGAAAGGCGCCCACCTAATGGTGGGCGCCTTTTTAAAATATAAGTTCTGATACATCCTGAATGACTGTGATGGAATCATTTCCTCCAACATAAACTCTATTGGTGACTGGGTTTAGCACAGTACTGCCTGACACTAAAGGGAATCTTACGAGCCTTTTAAACGTGGTGGCGTTATAAACGGACATGTGGTTCTTATCGAAATTACCAACAAACAAATGATTTGTATTCGGATTAATGGTTATGTTGGAGGAGGTAGGCAGAACCTTTGTAGTGATGATTTTGTTGTTACTTCCATTGATGACGAATAGCTTTCCTTTACCTTCAACTTGTGCACTTGAGACATAGATACGGTTTGTCAGCGGATTGATAACGACCTCACTTTGCAGACGCCCTAGCTGTACATTTTGCAGCAATTTATTGTTGCGGCCGTTGATTACCGAGAGAAACCGACTTAAGTTATTAGCGACATAAATGCGGCCTGTGATTACATTAAGTGCGGGTGGTATCACAGGGTTATTACCGACTTTTATGGTGGCAATGATAGCCTGTGTATTTCCATTAATGACGGAGACGGAATTTTTTATTGTATTGGTCACATATATACGATTTGTAAGCTCATTAATAACGATTCTGGAAGGGCGACCGCCGACTTCAATCTTCGTTTTGATCTGGTTTGTTTTCCCATCGATGACGAATATAATTCCTGCTATGCTAGTTACATAAATCAAATTTTTTCGAACATTTACTCCGATATTATCAGGCATGCGGCCCACTTTCACAGTCTTTATCGCCTGGTTTGTCCGCCCGTTAATAACAGAAACCGTATCGTCACGAAAATTTGTTACATAGATTCGGTTAGTTTGGGGGTTAATCCCAAGCTGTGTTGGCAGTCTTCCAACATTGATGCGTGCGATAATTCGATTCGTTATGCCATCGAGTACCCCGATAGTTCCAGCCTCAGTGTCTGGGTTAACAAAGTATACCCTATTTGTGCTGACATTTACTTCGATATCTCCGATCGGTCCGGCAGAGCGGACTGTAGCAATCACTTTTGGCTGCGCCATGCTTATACCCCTTTTCAAGTAAATAGATACTTCATTATATTTAGGCTTAGGCAAAAGGGTACTACATATATCGTTGCAAGATGTATCTTCGGAGTGTAGAATAATATTCCCGAATCTACATTTGAGATTAAATGTAAGCGCTATATTAATAGTGGGGTTGAGATCGATTGGAGGCTAATGGATATGATGATGAAATCAGTATTGTCGGATATTTTACTAACACCTGATAAGTTGCTACTTCATCGCGAATTACTAGAGGAGATTGGAAAGTTCATTACGCAAGAGATCCTGAATCATCCGTTATTGCAAGAAGATCGTCAGAGGGTAAGCATTATCCTAGATGGATCGACCGCACTCGGGGTGGTAGATGGGCAGTCGGATGTAGATATAATCATTATTTGTGAGGATGAGTCTTACAACAGTATTAATCATCGGTTCGAGGAAAAAGGGCTGATTCCGGAGCACAGTAGTTTTTTTATGGATTTAAGGCTTCCGAGTGGGAAGACAGGGCATTATACACTCCATAAAATATCTGATATCAAAGAAGCTTTAATGAGCGGGGATATGGAATGGCTGTGGAATGCATCAGTGTCCTATATTTACTACGATCTGCTGGATCTGAAGTCACTTTTCCATTCCTATGTTCCACTCCAACCTGAAGTACTAATGAAAATTCGTAAGAATTCATACATACAGCTAAGAAGCTATGCCAGAAGTCTAGATAATCCTGTAGTTCGTGGCGACGCCTTTCCAATCTTGTTCTTAGCGGTTTCCCTTTATAAAGAGGCTTTACGCTGTGCAATCACTATTGAAGGTTATCCGTATCCCTATGACAAATGGCTTGTTCCCGTAGCGCAGCAAACGGTCGCAGGTCGAAAGATTTTGGAGTGTGCAGGCGATTTTTGGAGTTATCTTAGAGAGGATGAATCCTTTGCTCCCATGTACCAGGAGGACAATAATTTTGTCAAAATGGAAAAACAATTTCGAAAGATACTTTTGGAGGAATTCCGCCTGCGGGGGATCGATGAACCTTGGTTAATAGAGTGGTGGAAGTTTTTGGAGGAATAAACGGAGTAATGACGCTGACTATCCTTCTTGATTACGGTAAGGTATACTGGAATGAACTTTTCAGTAAGAGGTGATTAAATGGCTGGGACAGTCTCTATATTAGGCGTTCCTTTTTCAAAACTAACACTAAACGAGACAACACTTCATCTAACAAAACATATTCAATCCGGAGAACCGAAGCTATTTCATTTGATTACGGCGAACCCGGAAATTACGATAACAAGCCAATCGGATGAGCTGCTTCGAACCATACTCCATGAGGCAGATTTGATTACTCCTGATGGGATTGGCATTGTGCTGGCATCGAGAAGAAAAGGTGACCCTATAGCTGAACGAGTTACGGGGTATGAACTACTTCTTGAGCTGCTCGCACAAGGGAATAAGCTGGGCTGGAGCTTTTATTTCTTAGGCACGGATGAGCATACCAGCTGTAAAGCGGTCGAAAAGATTACAGAGCTATATCCGAATGTGAAAATTGCCGGAAGACATAATGGTTTTCTTGCTAAAGAAGAGGAACCGGCCATTGTGGCAGAGATTCAGCACGCACAGCCAGATTTCCTGATTGTCGCGATGGGGGCTCCATACTCTGACAAGTGGGTTTATAAGCATAAACAGGCGCTTTCTCAGGTTAAGGTTGTGTTTGGCGTGGGGGGAAGCTTGGATGTTATAGCGGGAAAAGTGACTCCAGCCCCTGCGATATGGAAGAAGCTCAATTTGGAGTGGCTGCATCGACTCTTATTCGCACCTGTGGCCAAAGGACAAAAGTCGCGCTGGCGCAGGCAAGCAGTTCTTCCTAAATTCGTGTATCGAGCTATGATTAGGAAATAAGGCAGATGGCCGCCCTGGAAAGGGTGGCTTTTTTTGAGTAGTAAGCTGAGGAAATATTGAAATTAAGAATTTTTATGAAAATTTAAATGAAAATATTCATGGAAATGTAACAGTAACCATAACTAATTACATAAAAAACTTCCCAAAACAGCATCTTTGCGTTATCATTAATGTGAAAACATTCACAAAGGGGCGTTATAAAGATGAAGAAGACAACAAGTACTGCTCTCATTCTCATTCTCTCTGTCATGCTCGTAATCGCAGGCTGCGGTAACAGTAATAGCAACAGCGCAGGTAATAGTAATGGCAACGAGAACAAAAGTAAGGTAAATGAGACGGCCAAAAATGATAAAGCTGAAGCCGTATCAGGTGCATCAGAAGCTAGTTACACACCACTGGATCAATTAAAAGATAATTATGATATCGTTATTGTTGGTGCTGGTGGTGCAGGAATGTCTGCTGCACTGGAAGCTAAGGCCAAAGGCTTGAACCCTGTTATTTTAGAAAAAATGCCGGTTGCAGGTGGGAATACAAGTAAATCCTCCTCAGGAATGAACGCTTCCCAAACGAAATTTCAAAAAGAGCAAAGCATTGAAGATAGCAATGATAAGTTTTATGAAGAGACACTAAAGGGCGGCCATGACACGAACGATAAAGAGATGCTTCGTTTCTTCGTTGACAATTCCGCAAGTGCAATCGATTGGTTGGATTCGATCGGAATCAAGCTGAACAATATTACGATCACAGGCGGCATGAGCGAAAAACGCACCCACCGTCCAGAAGACGGCTCTGCGGTAGGCCAATACCTTGTCAAAGGATTGGTTAGAAACGTACAAGAAAAAGAAATTCCACTGTTTGTGAACGCGGATGTTAAAGAAATTACTCAAAAAGACGGTAAGGCTAACGGCGTCAAAGTACTCTTTAACCAAGCTGATGAAAAAACCATTACAGCGAAGGCAGTTGTTGTAACAACAGGTGGTTTTGGATCCAACATGGATATGATATCAAAAGTTAGACCTGATCTGGAAGGATACGTAACGACTAACCAAATCGGCAGTACCGGCGACGGCATCAAGATGATTGAGGCACTTGGCGGAACCACCGTTGATATGGATCAAATCCAGGTTCACCCAACAGTTCAACAAGAAAAATCTTATCTGATCGGGGAAGCTGTACGCGGCGAAGGTTCTATCCTCGTGAATAGCGAAGGCACACGGTTCGTAAACGAATTGACTACACGTGATAAAGTTACCGAAGCGATCAATGCACTTCCTGAAAAAGCGGCAACGCTTGTCTTTGATTCCGGCGTCAAATCACGCGTGAAAGCAATTGAACAATATGACAAAATGGGCTTCGTGATCCAAGCGGATACCATCGAAGCATTGGCGAAAGAAATCGGTGTTCCAGCCGATAAGCTAAAAGCGACACTTGATACTTGGAACAGCGCGGTAAAGAACAAGAACGATGCTGAATTCGGCAGAACAACAGGGATGGACAACGATTTATCCGCGGGTCCTTACTACGCTATTAAGATCGCCCCAGGGATTCATTACACCATGGGCGGTGTGAAGATCAATACGAACACAGAAGTATTAAATAAAGACGGCGCTGCTATTCCTGGCCTGTATGCGGCTGGTGAAGTTACAGGTGGATTGCACGGTCAAAACCGGATCGGTGGTAACTCTGTAGCTGAAATCATTATTTTCGGCCGTCAAGCAGGGATTAAATCTGCTGAGTTTGTACAAGCACAATAAGATTTAACTGCTATTCTGGTTAAAACAAAAGAACCGCTTGGGCTAATTGAAGCCCGGGCGGTTCTTTGTTTAATCTCTCGTTTAAAGTGAGTGGAGTGACCTCTATTCAAAAAGCTACTTCTCGCTTTTAGCTTGTTCTTCTCGCATCCACTGTGACAGCTGGCGTTTGAGTTTAAGGAATTCCGGGGAATCCGTAATCTCATCGCGGCGTGGCCGTGGAAATGGCACATCAACAGTATGTAGGATGGAGCCGGGGCGACCCGAGAATACATAAATACGATTCGAGAGCAGCAACGCTTCTTCGATGTTATGGGTAATGAATAGCACGGAACGGCGATTCTCCTCCCACAGCTCCAGCAGCCAGCGCTGCATTTCACTGCGAGTTAGTGCATCCAATGCGCTGAAAGGTTCATCGAGCAGCATCAACTCCTGCGGAGCCAGCAATGCTCTGAGAAAAGCAGCACGCTGTTGCATCCCACCAGACAGCATATGCGGATAAGCCTGTTCGAATCCATTCAAGCCAACCTTGGCGAGCCACTGGCGCGCTTCTTCACGAGCTCCATCCTGCAGAGCGCCTTTAATTTCCCCGGCTAGAAGTACATTATCTTCAATCGTTCGCCAAGGAAAAAGCGCAGGCTGCTGCGGCATATAACTGATTTCACCACGTTGACCCGTAACGGCTCTGCCGTTCATGCGGATCGTTCCTGCATCGGGCTTCACTAGTCCGCCGATCATATGGAATAAGGTGCTTTTTCCGCAGCCGGAAGGACCGACGATCGAAACGAACTCTTGCTGCTCTACCTTAAGAGAGACGTTGTTAAGCACGTTCGTCTCGCGGCGACGATGGGTGAAGGACTTGGAGATGCCGCTTACTTCAAGAGCAGGTGGTGCAGTATGAGCTTCAGGAGAGCTTATGTTTTCAGTTGTTCTTTGCTCTATTTGCGTCGCTTGAGACATACAGGCATCTTCCTTTCTATGAGTTACGGCGCGGTTTCCAGCGAACTAACCATTTTTCGAGCAAGGCGATAATCGCAAAAAGCACAAGACTAAGGAGCACAATAATAACAATAGCGACAAACATCCGATCTGTACGGTAAGCCGATTTTTGCAGGAGCATATAATAGCCAATCCCTTTATCCGCGCCAATCCACTCAGCGACCACGGCTCCCATAACCGCATAGGTAGCTGATATTTTCACACCGGAAAATAGTGCCGGGATAGAAGACGGAAGCTCCAGCTTGGTGAAGATTTGCCACTTGCTTGCGCCCGCCATTTTCATATAATTCATCATGACCTGATCACTTTGAGACAAGCCGCCCATTGCAGCGACAGCTACCGGGAAGAAGCATACCAGTGTAATCAGCACGATTTTGGGCAAAAGACCGAAGCCAAACCAGATGATAAGCAGTGGTCCGAGTGCGATAGAGGGAACATTTTGACTCAGAATAATGAGTGGATAAAAAGCCCGTCTAGCCCAAGGTAAAAGATGCAAAAGTAGAGCGACGATCAAGCCTACACCTGTACCAATAGGAAAACCGATTAATGTGAGTCGGAGCGTAGCCATCGTATGAGCCCAGAGACCTGAGGCATTACTGGTGGATTCGCGAGCAATATCAGCAGGACTCGGCAGAATCCAGGATTCGATATGGAATAGAGAAACAGATAACTGCCATACGGTTAAAAAGAAGACGACCGCCACAAGGGGCGGCCATATTAGCTTCCAGGTCGATCTCACGGCCGATATTTCTCCGTCAATTTATCCATGCTGATTCCGTTAGGGTTATGAGCGATTTTGATTTGGGAGATCACGCTTGGACTACCTGCTTCGATCAGCGCCTCCTGCATTTGACGTACAACCTCCAGGAGCTCGCTCAGTTCACCTTCCATAGTAGTTTCCAGTGGATTCACCTGATGTTTAACGCCGGATTTTTGAATAACTTCAATCGCTTTATCTACGTATGGGATGGAGTCCTCATTGTTTGGAGTCTTAGGAATTACTTGAATGCTTAATAATGTATTAGCCACAATAATCAATCCTCTCAAATTGTATAGGTAAGTTCAAAAAGCCAACTTTGATAACGATGTAATTCAGGAAGCAGATTCGGCGTCGAATCTTGAACGAACTTGGGAAGTCCGGTACTCACGTAGCACATCACTACGCTCCGTTCCTCCTTCCTCAAGTAACGTCCAACCTTCTTGGTTCTGAAAGCTGACTTTTTGAACTCTCATTGAAATAGGTAAGTTCAAAAATCCAACTTTGATAACGAAGTGATTCATTTATAATTGTTATTTACTCCGCCGGTAAAAAATCATTCGTGAATGCACTAGCTGCATCCAGCGGTTTGTCCAGCAGCTTCAAATCATACATCCAGTCGCCGTAATTCTGCCAGACCTCGGTTTTTTGCTCTCCCCAGCGTGGGGCGTCGTCCTTATATTTCGGGCTAAGCCATTTTTGGCTAGCTAGGACAAGCTCGGCATCAAGGTCAGGCACAGCCTTGGATAATGTAGCGGCAGCCTCTTCTGGATGATCAATCGCATATTGATAACCCTTCGATGTGGCTTTCAGGAAAGCCTTCACCAAATCTGGATTCTCAGAAATCTGTTTCTCACTCGTGGTCAGCACAGGGGTGTAATAATCGAGCTGAGGCGCATAATCCTTCAAGTAGAGCATATCCAGAGGCTCACCACGCAGTTCGGCTTCAATACCGGTCCAAGCGTAGAAGATCCAAGCGAAATCAATGTCACGTTTGACTGCAGTAAAATAGTCAGCTTCACCAATACTGATTAGCTTCACCTTTTTCACATCGCCACCAACAGGGTCCATGATCGCCTTCATGGCTGCTTCCTCAGCGGGAGAGCCCCAACCTCCGTAAGTTTTACCCTCAAAATCTTTTGGTGATTTAATCTTGCGATCCACTGGAGCGGCGAATCCCGAAGTATTATGCTGAATAATGGCTGCAATCGAGACAAGGGGAACGCCTTGTAGACGGGCTAGAGTCAATCCTTCCTGAGCGCTGATCCCAAAAGCGGCTTCGCCAGAGGTAACCATAGTATCAGAACCCGCTGCGCCAGGTTGAACGATTTCTACATCCAGACCTTCTTCCGCGTAATAACCAAGATCCTTGGCTACGTATAGACCGGTGTGGTTCGTATTCGGTGTCCAATCCAGTGCAACCTTAACTTTGGTAAGCTCTTTCGGAGCATTTGATCCGGTCGCTGCATTCGAATCCGCAGCATTTCCTTTGTTTCCGGCTGTATTCCCATTGTTGCTGCCGCATCCGGCAATCGCAAGAATGAGCATACAGGTGAGGCTAAGCATAAGTGCTTTTTTGAGTTGCATGTCTTCTTCTCTCCTTTAAGGTTGCCAGATCCCGTCATCCAACATGAACCATAAAGTGTAGTATGTACATTTCTTCTACATCTTTTGTGATCTACACAAAAAAAGCGCCCCGAGTGATCGGGACGCTGGCTTGGCGCAAGGTTAGTAAAGGTCACAGGGACCAAAACCAATTGGCGATTCCTACGCTGGCATTATCCAGATCAGGTATAAGGGTCAGTATCTTGTGGGATACAATCTCAGCCGGCCAATTCCAGCACCCCTGGTTCTATGAAGTTAACGGGTATTTCTCGCTTAAACGCTAATCGTCTTTATAAGGACGCTGAAGGCGTTTATGCTTGCATACGGTGTATTATAGACGGCTGTTCTCGGAATGTCTAGTAGCACGCTCCTAAATTTTTCAAATCTCTCCGTCCGTTTTCATTAATCCAGATCTTTATGTTTCTTGCGATGACGCCGCTTAAGCTCAGTAACCAGAGCACCTAGCGTAAGGACAACACTGATCATTATCCCGCTCATAATCACGAAAAGAGCAAGAAACTCAAAGGGGGAATAGCTAACCATCTTACTCCATTGAATCTTTCCATCCAGATCGTCAATGACTTGATTCATGCCATAAATCCCACTTACCACCGTAAATACAGTGAGGATCATCAGCAGATTATCCCGGCGCTTCGACTGGAACTTATCTTGATACTGAAAAAGGTCAGTCAAGGTTTCTTTTACTTCCTCGAACAGAGCGTCGTTCCCGTATACTTTACGCAGCTGAAGAAAAATCTCCCGTCCTTGCGACTGTGAAATCAGCTCCAAGAAATAGAACTTTGCCGAGAATTTATTAATCGAGTAGATTAAATTATCGATCTCATCATAATCGTGGTTTATGCGTAGTCGGGAATGCATATTTGCCAGCTTTAGCAGAACGATTTTGTGGAAAATATTGAGTAGAAATCCGTAATAATATTGCCCGTACATCTGGTTGGCGAGGCTAACGGCGATCTTTGGTTCAGCTCGGGTTAGACAGCAAAAGGTCTGCTCATTCATCATATAATACGAGTCTGGGCCCCATCGATTATAGGAATGCTCATGACAGTAGTTCGCAATATACGCTGGATCGCTGGCACTGGCATAGGGCTTCCCGTTCAGATCAATTCCATCAAGCTGAGAGGCGCGATAGCGTATATTTATACTAATCTCATCAGAATCCCCTTCACTCTGAAAGCCATAAAAGGCTTGCACCTGCATTCTTTCATCTACGAAAAAGGGAAGGGTCTCGAAATAAGCCCCATTAATATCCGAGTGATCCAGAAAAGGCTCCAGTCCATCCACCAGATTTCGGAAGACAAAATCCTCTACCATCTCATAGGTCTGTTCTCCGCAATGGATATAGGTGTAGTCATCCTGTACGAAGGTATTCTCAAGCGTCCGGAAGCGGTCCGCGAATTCCAGTGCATTACTAAAGGGAATCGAATCCCCCTCAAGCTGGACACGTATCGTCACAAATCCAAGCTGAAAAGGACATATGAATATATCCGTCGAGAGAATTTTAAAAAATATAGACTGCTGAGGAATCTCTAGAATACAGTCCAGATTATTGACTCTGGAAAAGCGGCGGAAAGAGTCTTCATCCTTCTTGCGTGGAAAAAGAATGTGTGCAGCAAACGGTAAATAGGTGCGCTCCATCCGTTCATGGGAAACACAGTGGCCTTCTCCGTAATAGGCATTTTCTAATTCTTTATTATCCAGAAAAAAACGTGTGAAGCCATCATCCTGCAATTGTTGGATAAGCTTCTTAGAATCGCCCTTTTTTATTGAAAAGGGAAAAATAAACTGCATAAGCGCAGTATGTAATAAAGGCTCAGTTGAAAGCTTATCCATTCATCGTCCATCCTTGTGCTCAGAATATGCTTATAGATGACATTACCCTAAAAGGATTAGGTTGATACCATTTTAACATTCTAAATACTGGAACTCTTTCTTTGCACTGCTTGTCTGGATTGGAATCTCCATGCGGCAATGCTCAGCAAGAACAAGAAGGCGGCAAAACCGGCAAGTAACCCAGCAGTTTGTGCCGCTTTTAGATGGTCCATAGACCAGCCCATAAATAGGGGCAGCAGAGCTCCACCGACACCTCCAGCAGCGATCATTATGCTGGGTGTTGATTCTTCGGCTCCTGGCAGCATCTTGCTGGAGAAGACTAGAGCTATGGAGAAAATACCGGACATAAATAGCCCAAGTAGCATAATTACGATGAATGCAGCTAATCGATTATCTGTGAACGGAAAAAGAGCCAGCAGTAACAAGGTCATTAAACAGCTACTTAAAATGTATACACGGTAAGAAATTTTCTCTGCAATCACTCCAGCAAACAATCTTCCCGTAGACATAGCTAGCCAAAAGAAAGTGACTGTCAGCGCCGCCGCAGATTCTGTCATCCCTAGCTTGGCGATAAAGATGGCGGGCATAAAGTTGACCAGACTCATCTCCGTACCTACATAGAGAAAGAAGAAAAGGATGAAGATGCCCAGCAGAATCCATTGTTTCCCTTTATACGGAAGCTGTGTGCTGGACTGCGAGGAATGTGCGGATGCTGAGACTTTGCGAGGTGCTCGCTCGTCCAGTATACGCTGCAGATTCCCAAAATGGCCTCTTCCCCAGAGAATGAGGGAAAGTAATGAGAAGCCAGCGACAATTAGGAATGCCAATCTCCATGCTCCGGTAGCAATGAGCGGACTGGCGATAAGAGGCATAACAAGTGCTCCTATCCCAAATAGGACTTCAAGTCGGCTCATCGCGATCGCGGTTCCTTCTGTCACAGCTCCGATAATGATGGTGCCGATGACGGCTTCGATCATACCGAAACCAAAGCCAGCCGCAACAGCAATGACATACATCCACTCCCAAGGGGGTAGAAAAGCATACGCAATCTCAGCAGTCAGGAGAAGAGCGGTGGCGATAATAATGCCTCCTCGTTTCCCGAAACGGCGATTGAGTAGGGGAGAGACAAGCACACCAGCCAGAAAACCAGCGAATTGACTAAAGATTAATTGCCCGCCGGCACTATAATTTTGGTCATAATGCTGTAGCAGAACGGGAAGAATAGATCCCAGCACTACATGAGCAAGTCCAATGACAAAGTAGGAAAGACAGCCGATCCAGATCAGTTTTTTCACGAAGTAAGCCCCTTATATTGAAAGTGGTTTATGGAGTAAGGTCGGATTCAATGTGAACCGGAAGGGTACATTATAATAAGCACCATTGTTATGATAAATCCAAACGGTGAGCTTGGATATATAAACTTTTGTTTACATGCTTGAAGGGAGAGATTTACGTAATGGATAACAAACAACTGGAGCAACTCATTATTAGAGCATTGGATGACAACAAGTTTGGTTCCTTTGGTACGATCGAAGAAGGAAATAAGCCGAAAGTACGTTACATGGCCATTTTCCATGAGGGTTTGAAGATTTATTTAGCTACGAATCGCAAAACTCATAAGGTGGAGGAATTATCGAATAATCCGAATGCTTTTTTGCTGCTTGGATATGAGTCAGGCGGAAGCAAAGACGTGCTGGAGATTGAAGCCACCGTTGCCGTTTCTAAAGATGAAGGGCTGCGCACAAAGGTATGGAACAAAGAGCTGGAGCCATGGTTTACAGGGCCTGATGACCCTAATTATGTGATTCTTGAACTTACTCCAACGCGTATTGAGTATGTTGGCAGTAATAAAGAGCACGGCGTGTGGACTCCCTAAACCAATTTAAAATCGATTCCGAAAGCCTTCCTATCCCCCACGGGTTTAGGAGGGCTTTTTTAAAAGATAAGTCCCTGAGTGACCTGTTAAAACATGTTATAATGACTTCAACTTTTTACGTAATTTCTCAGGGGAGGACTTAAAATACATGACCGTTACTCTGTTATATATTGAAGATGATCATGAAATCGGCAGCGTCGTGTCTGCGGATTTAAGTGAGCGTGGTTATAGTGTGCGTTGGCTGCGGAGCGGGGAGGGAGCGACGGAGGAAGCGGCGCCTTGTCAATTGGCCATTCTGGATGTAATGCTTCCTGGCCTGGATGGCTTTACTGTCGGACAACGATTGAAGCGGGCGTACCCTAAGCTTCCGATCTTGATGCTCTCTGCGCGAACCTCTATTGATGATAAACTGCAGGGGCTTGAATTCGCGGATGATTATTTGACGAAGCCTTTTCATCCGGATGAATTGGCTGCCAGAATTGAAGTGCTGCTCAGGCGGAATGGGGCATCTGTTCAGGATTCGCTCACGCTTAAACACCTAGTCGTATATGAAGGGGATAACCGAGTAATAAATGCTCAGACACAGGAAGAAGTCATGCTTACGGGTAAGCAATTTCAGATTTTTTCTTATTTGCTGCGTCATCTCGGCCAGATTATGACGAAGGAGCAGATTTATGAAGCCGTCTGGGGAGAAGCCTATCTCGAAGGGGATAAAACTTTGATGGTACATATACGATATTTGCGCGAAAAGTTAGAACTTGATCCGGGCAATCCCGAAATTATAGAAACTGTCCGGGGGATCGGATATCGGGTAAGAGCATGAGGGGGTTAGGGCGCATTCGCAAGCAGCGTAACTCCTCTTTGCTATCGGGATATTTGCTTATTATTGTTTCTGCACTGCTTTTTATCCCTGTGGTCCTGCCGTTATCTTTTGTTCTCTACAATATGGTTAATGAAGTGACTAAAGGGGCTCCACCTGTAGACACCTCTCTGTATTCGAGTGTTGCAGCGCTGGAGACCATGTGGCATAAAGAGGCGCTTCAATTGGAAGATGCTTCTTCAGAAGGCATAAATGAGCGGCTACATGAAATGAGCCGGAAATACACTGAGGCTACTATGTTTTGGGTAGATGGGCAGGGAATGACCCAGTTGATTCTCACACCTGATGAAGGCAATCCGGACCATGGCAGCGGAGTTCCGGAGCAGTGGACGGCGGCTGAGGCTATTTTTTTTATGAAAGAAAGTACAAAACGTGATCCTTTAGCCATCGTCGCCTTCATGGGAGACCGAGTGGATGCGGGTAAAGGGTTTATGGTAATGCAAATTCCAAACAAGCTGCTCAACAAAGGGGCTTATGGGGGAGTCGGGGCTTGGGCTTTGTATTACTTTGTGCTCTTTGTACTTTTTGGAGGGTTCGCACTGGTTTCTTTGCTGTTCTTTAGAAAAATACGCAAACGGCTACTACAGCTGCAAACCGCGATGACGATTACGGGACCGGATAGAATGCCTAAGTCTATTATGACGGGCAAGCTGGATGAGATTGGCAGACTGGAGGAAGCTTTTAACACGATGGTGGCGAAGCTTGACGAAAGTCGAAAGAGGGAAATCGAAGAGGAAGAGCTGCGTAAACGTCTAGTATCTAACCTATCTCATGATTTGCGTACACCACTAACGGTTATTCGCAGTCACATCCATGTAATGACTAAAGAGAGCTTAACCCCGCAAGGACAACAGTCCTTAGAGCTAATGGATAAGCGTATAGCAGATCTTAGCGTCTTGATCGAGAATCTTTTATCCTACAATCTCCTCAACAGCGGACGAATCACTTTGAAGAAGGAGCGTAAAGATGTCTTGCGCTTGTTGCGGGAAAGTGCTGCTGCTTGGTACCCCGTATGGGAAAAAGAGAACTTCGAGATCGATATTGACTTGGAGGCTGATCCGCTGTTCTGGATGGTGGATGAGGTCTGGTTCCGCCGTATTCTTGATAATCTGTTTCAGAATATTGTACGTCATGCCAGCAGTGGTCTTTATGTAGGGATTTCTACGGAGTCCCGTAATGGGCAACGTGTTATTTTGATTACGGATCACGGCAGAGGTATCCAGAGTCCATCCGATTACAAAGGGGCAGGATTAGGGCTGTCCATCGTGGATCTGTTAATGAAGCATATGGAGTTAGAGTGGGATATGGAGAGTACAGGAGATGGAACTTCCGTAGTAATCTTTAATCCGCTGTAGAAAGAAAATAAAATCTTAGACTTACCATCGTCATTAAGCTCTCACGGGAAAAAATAGTCAATAAAAACGAGCTCAACGGCACCTGTTTTAACAACTAACGAGCAGAATAGCGTAATATATTTGGTTGTAGTTATAATGTTTAATAGGGCTATTTAATGGTTCCAATTCTCAGGAGTTACCAATGACCTGTGTTGAAATATTTCGAAAAGGGGCAAGTTGTGTGAAAAAGACTGAAAAAATATACAATACTGCAGTAGAGGCAACTTTAGAGGTGATGGTGGGAAATGGAAACCTGTTATTCTCTTTCATCTGACATTCGGTAAGAAACGTAATAATGAATTTAAGAGCTGGAGTCTAAAGGAACTCCTACTTCTGATGTGCCGTTGGGGGGATTCGCATATAGAGAGAAAGTACGAGGGAAAGGCTACCGTTCTGGCTAATTCAATGCTTACAGGGGCCCCGCCAACATTTTAACGAAAATATACGCTAAGGACTATCCAATAAAACAAAAGCCGGGTTTTCCTACTCTAAGGAATCCGGCTTTTGTTTTATTCTCGTAGTGGACGTAATGTTTAATACTTGATACCCCTTTACGACAGCAAGTGATCAGTGTGATTAGACTGAAAAATAAAGCACTAGACAGGCCACGGCTGCCATATGGGGCGTTGCACTTCTGGTAGTCTTCCTGATCGATGGCCGCCGACAATCAGCCTTTTGCAAAAAAAAACAAAGGAAACCGAACTTTTTTTTGATAGAGAGACAATATAGTGTGTAAGCAGCTTACTTAGGAGGGCCCTCTGAATGCAAAGTGAATACATGTACCAGTTACTCATAAAAATGAAAGACGGTGATCAACAGGCGTTTCATACGATGTATGATGCCACCTATCAGGACGTCTACCGGACAGTCTCCTTTCTGGTGGATCATCAGCAGGATCGGGAAGATGTCATGAATGAGATCTATATGCAAATGTGGACATCACTAGCTAACTACGATTCGAACCGACCTTTCCACTTCTGGCTACACGGCTTGGTAATCCGTCAAGTGCAGAGATTTCGGGTCAAGAGCTGGCGGAGATTCCGAATTTTTGAACGCATTCGTGCCTTCTCTCGGGAAGAGTCTCATTGGGATCAACCTGCTGTGTTGATGGATGGGACGAACCAAATGATATCGAAGGCAATCCAAAAACTGACCGACAAACAGCGAACGGTGATTATCCTCCGCTTTTTTCACGACTATACTCTTGAGGAAATCGCGACATTGCTTGATATTACGCTGGGTACAGTCAAGTCCAGATATCATGCTGGCCTTCAGGCGCTTCGAAAAAACTTATGGAATCTCCCCCCAGAAAGGATGGAAAAGATCAATGCTAACTGAACGCAAAATCCGTGAACATCTGCACAAAGAGGCAGAAACTATGGAGTGCCCTCCGGCTATTTCCAAACGAATAGAACAATCCTATTCTCAATATTTGCAACCAAAAAGGAGCGGAATAACCATGAAAAAACGATTAATTGGTGGAATAGTTGCTGCTGCGATTTTAATTCCAACCGCAGCATATGCGGCCCCTACCCTGATTGAAATGTTTACTAGAACACCAATGAATGCTGAACAAGTCAAGGCGGATGAGGTTGGCAAAGCAACACTTGAGAAGCTGTATAGCACATTTCCCGAAACAAAATCGTTTGAGATAATCGATGCAAGCAACGTTCAAGGTGTCCAAACAAGCATCATACTGCAGGAAAAAGAAGGAACCGGCAAAAAGATTACCCTTCATACAAACGGTATTACGGGTGCGATTGAACACGTGATTCAAGAGAATTGGGAGCCTAAGGAGAAGCCACTCACTACTTTATCCGATCAGGAAATCAAGTCGAAGGTAGATTATCTAATTGATAAAATGTATGGCAACATCGAAGAGTACGAATTTGCTATGGAGAAAATGGAGAACCCGGATCAAAAAACGTTTATGTTGAATTACACCAAAAAGGGATCAAAAACACCGTTCTATCAGGTATTTGTTCAGAGCAATACAATCAGTGTTTCTCTGATCGGAGGTGAGACTACACCTTCAAACATTAAAGTAGAAGGTTTTTTCTCTAGAAATGGTAAGCCTGATTATTCTGCTGATGCCTATCTAAATGATGCAAAACTGTTTTCTTTACTAAAAATTAGCCCAGAAGAATTAAAACAAGAATTAGCAAAAGGTAAATCTGTTGTGGAGATTGCAGCATCTAAAAATGTCTCTAAACAACAAGTGATTGATGTCATTGCAAAAACACAGGTTGATGGACAAATTCAAGGTGAAATTAATGGTGAAGTTCCTAAAAGTAATCGTTCAAATGAACAACAGTTAAAAGCTATTGAACCAAAAGTATTACAAATTATTGAACACAAAAATGAAACACCATCGAAGAAATAACAAGTCAAGGTGCATGAGGTATAGAACCCAATGGATAATCCAGAGCCAAAAACGATCATGTTGAATTACACTAAAAAGGACAAGGACTGAACTAAACTGTTCTTCCAGGTATTTGTTCAAGGCAATACAATCAGTGTTGGGTTGGTCGGAGAATAGGAGTACAAAAACCTCAACTCTGAAACGGTGACCCGTAAGATGGAACACTTTTTAAAAGTGTCCCTTCCTGCGGGTCATTTGTGTTTTAATCAAAAGTAGAATGGACAGAACGGAGATTTTTATGCGTAAAATTAGAAACGCTGCAAAGCTTTTTTAACGAACATTAGATAAAACCACATAAAACAAAACCAAATGTTGAGCACGTATAAGGTAGGCACTCTTAATTTATACGGTAATTTACGGGATGACTTTACGCTTGCGGAAGTCGTCAAAGATGTTCATAAACATTTCTTCGGTATCGACGAATTCGTGAAAGCCTAAACGTCGAGCCGTAGTTCCGTCGGCAAAAAAATCGTAGTCCCATGCAAACACGAAATCGCCGAATAGCCAAGAGGACACGTCTTTATAGGAATGCCGAGCAAGCCCATGCTTCTCAATCATTTTGTTCCAAAGCTGCTCCTTGTCCGCCATGACAACGTCTAGAGACATCTGCAACGGAGGCGCTGTTTCCATGCCAAAGTATTGAGCGATTTTCGGCTATAACTCATTCCAACGAAACAGGTCGCCGTTCGTAATGTTGAATGCCTGATTCGCACAGCGCTCGTCGATCGCCGCCCATACTGTTGCCTTTGTGAGAAGCCGCAGACTACAGAAGGACGGAGTGGCTACCAAGTCCAAGCCTTACCCTTATGCCGTTGTTCTAAGAAATCTTGCTGATTAAACAGCGGCGGTCTAGGACTTTATTTTCATTGAACATCCATATCGTCAAATTTAAACAAAACTTAAACTTCGTGCCGCCTTGTTCTTAACCTTGGGACGTTATGCTAATTACCGAGGTGAGGAACATGAAAGAAACAGTGATTGAAACGAAGGATTTATTAAAAAAATACCGTGGCCGGGCTGCGGTGGAAAATTTAAATTTGAACATCCGCAAGGGAGAGATCTATGGCTTTCTTGGCCCGAACGGGGCAGGGAAAACAACAACAATTCGTATGCTGCTTGGACTGATCACTCCAACATCAGGAAGGATTGAAGTCTTCGGCCAGGATCTTCGCAAGCATAAACTGCAAATTTTGCGGAAGGTAGGGTCGCTTGTCGAGTCTCCATCTTATTACGGGCACTTAAGCGCTGTGGATAATCTTGAAGCCATCCGGCGTATCCTTGGTGCTCCGAAGTCACGGATTGCTGAGGTGCTAGATATTGTTTCCTTAACAGGGGAAGAGAAACGTCCAGTTAAAGGGTTCTCCCTTGGGATGAAGCAGAGACTAGGTATTGCTGCTGCCTTGCTCGGGGAACCGGAGCTGCTTATTCTGGATGAGCCGACGAACGGACTTGACCCGTCAGGGATTCAGGAAATTCGCGGACTGATTAAACGATTGCCGCAGGAGCAAGGGATTACCGTCGTAGTATCCAGTCACTTGCTTAGTGAAATTGAGCAAATGGCGGATACCGTAGGGATCATTCGTCAAGGGCAAATGGTGTACCAAGATAGTATAACGAATCTGCAGCGGCAAGCCGGGGGAGAAATGCGGTTAGCAGTCTCGGACCCGGAGGCCGCGCTGCGTCTTGCTGAAGAACGGGGGTACACAGGGATACTTCAAGACCAAAAGCTAGTCTTCTCCCGGATGATCGATGCAAGAGTTGCCTTGCTAGTCAAAGCGTTGGTAGAGAATGGGCATGCTATTTATCGTGTAGAGGAGCGGAGACAATCACTTGAGGACTTCTTCCTGCAGGTTGTAGGAGGAGAGGAATCATGATGTGGCGGGCACTGTCGGCGGATTGGCTCAAAATCCGTGGCAAGGGACTCTGGTTTCTAGTGTTTCTTGGACCGCTTGGACTTGTAGCCATGCAAGGCTTGAATTTCGGCCTTCGTTATGATTATCTTCGCGAGCAGTATAGTGCGGATTTATGGGGTGGGCTTCTGAACAATGTGGCTGCATTTGTGCCCATTGCTCTCTTTCTTGGAGGGACCTTAGTATGCTCGTTGATTGCAAATGTAGAACATCAGATGAGCTCGTGGAAGCAGCTCTTGGCACTACCTATCTCACGTACTTCAGTATTTATGGCTAAGCTGGTGTTATGTTTGGTGCTAGTGGCGGTTTCTTGTTTGTTGCTCTCGGTGGGTACAGTTGGTTTAGGGCTTGTTTTGGGCTTCAAGGTCGAACTGATTCCGTATTTGGATGTGTTACGAATTGGCTTTATGTCCTATATTGCAGCATTGCCGGTTATCGCTTTGCAGCTGTGGCTTTCTCTGGCTAACCGTAATCAGACATTGCCAGTTGCTCTTGGAATAACCTTATCTCTGGTGTCTATCTTCTCCATGTTACTTTCGGAGTGGGTTCCTTTAACATGGCCATATATGGCTTGGGAATCTTCGCATCGTCTCTTATTTAGCGGTGCAGGGTTGCTGCTGGGGCTGCTGATTCTTTTGCCGGGTGCACTGCACTTCGCACGAAAGGATGTGGATTAACGATGAATTCATTTTGGAGAGTGTTGTCGGCAGAACGATTAAAAATGTCTAAATCATATGTCTGGCTTTTAGTTATAGGCAGTCCGATTTTAGCATTACTTCCCGGGGCATTGGCGGATAATCAAGGGGAGAAGATGAGTTGGGAACTGTTGTTAAATGTGATGTCCATGATGCATGCCTTGCTGTTTCTACCTGTGCTCTCGGGTATTTTCGCAGCGCTGATCTGTCGTTATGAGCATCATGACGGAGGCTGGAAGATGTTGCTGTCTCTGCCTGTGACTCGGTTATCAGTGTACCTCTCAAAATATGTGATGATTATCGGATTGCTGGCTGCGGTTCAACTAACGTTCCTGGTGATGGTGCTGGGAATGGGTTTTTTCCGAAATATTCCGGATTCGATCCCTTGGTCGCTGCTGCTTAGCTCGGTATTTGGCGGCTTTATTGCCTGTCTGCCACTCGCTGCACTGCAACTGGCTATCTCTCAAGGCTGGAGCAGTTTTGGCGCACCGCTGGCGCTGAATGTGAGTCTGACCATTCCTAATATGCTGATCGCCAATTCTTCAACCTATGGCCCCTATTATCCTTGGGTACAACCGATGTTGGCTATGATGCCGTATGGTGATGACACGTTTGGGGCTTTTAATTTACCGTTCGAAACGCTGATGATGGTAGTGGGCGGTAGTTTTATTGTGTTTTTTGCGGCAGGACTATTCTCCTTTTATCGTAAAGCGGTCTGATTTACAGCGATTCTTATAAAAGCCTTCTCCATGGACATCCAGAGCTGGTTTTCATATAATTGAGGAAAACAATCAGCAAAGCTGACTAGCTGGTGGAGGAGGCGATAGCATGGAGCCAACGGCATTAGAAGATTGCGATAACACATGCAAGGGTTCGGAGCTTGAACCGGAATCCATTGCATTGATTCTGCCTGACCGAGAAATAACGGATAAAATGGCAGAGATGTTCAAAGCGTTGGGTGATCCCACACGAGTGCGGCTCATTTACGCTTTGTCCCAGAAAGAATTATGTGTACACGATTTGTCCGTGATCCTTGATATGGGACAATCTGCGATATCCCATCAGCTCCGTTATTTACGGAATTTACGAATTGTGAAGCGTCGTAAAGAAGGAAAGACGGTATTCTATTCGCTCAACGATGCGCATGTAGAGCAGATTTTTCTGCAGACGCATGAACATGTCCGTCATGAATAGCTGTACTTTTCAAAAAAGAGCGGTTCTCCGATTATTGGAGAACCGCTCTTTTGCGTTAACTAGATTGATTTAGGTTGCTCGATAGGGTTGGTTTTCTAAAGGATAGAGCCAGCCAGAGACAATGCACAGCGAGTACGAGAAGGATGAATAGATCGATCCCCATATATTCGCTTGTATTATCGTTACCAACAAACTGAATTAGATTATGTACAAAATGAAACAATATCAGCGGTAGAATATTATTATTTTTCAGCATCAACAAGGTAAGCACAAAACCGATCAGAAGAGAATATACGAGCTGTAGGAGGATTTGCGTCATGTCTGTACCGGATAAAGCATTAAGCAAGTGGGTAATAGAGAAGAGTATGCTTGAAGTAATCACAGCCGTTTTAGCGCCCTTAGTGAGTAAAGTCTTGAAAATCAATCCGCGGTAAATACTTTCTTCCACAAAGGCTACAAGCAGGGTGAAGAAGATAAAGAACAACACCTCAGACGTACTGATCTCACGAAAACCTTTAAAGGATATGGTGATCAGGACGACAGCTAGAGGTGCGTAATAAATCCACTTCCCAGAGGAAATGGTATTCAGAGGACGGAAGCCAAGATCACTCCATTTGTTCTTAACCGTGAAGTAGATGATCAGTACAAGCGCGATTGGAATAAAGGAGATCAGTACAGGGGCGGTGTACGAAAGCTCTTTAATTGTAGCGTAAGTCCCGGCGGCAGATACAGCTAGAAGTAACAGCACCTCAATAATAACAACGGTCCAAACAGGGTGTTTCTGTGAAAAAGAAGACGTCTTGGCTAGCTTTGACATGGTCTACATTCATCCTTCCTTCTGTGTGATTTAGTTGCCAATTCATCTCGGGTGTGATCATACATGATTTACCATATTTTCACGAAAAGATCAATTTATTTAATTTTTATGAGAGCGGAGAAAAATGGTGTATATGACGTATTGACCTTCAAAAATAAAGAGAATATAATAGCAATAAGAAAACATATGAACAAGTGCTCATATATGGTTTTTATTTGAGGAGATGTGCCGTATGGATACGATGCAAGGAAAAGTAAAACGTCAGTGGGAATTAGAAGGCTTAGATTGCGCCAATTGCGCAAGGAAAATCGAAGATAAAGTGAAGAAAATTGAGGGCGTATCGTCTTGTTCCGTTAATTTTGTTACGAAGACAATGACGATGGAAACCGCCGCAGGTTATGAGGAATCGGCGATTGTAGAAGCAAAGAAAACGGTGAAGGCACTTGAGCCCCATGTAAATGTAAGAGAGAAGACTCAGGGCAGTCGCAAGCTGCAGAATAACAGTAGTCATACGCATGGAGAGGATCACAAACATGGCCATGAACACGATCATCAGGCTGCAGACGGACATAAGCATGATGATGCGGATGGTCACAGCCATGGCCACAGCCACGAGCATGGGGAAGGCGATACGCGTAAGATTCTACTGCGGTTAGGTGGCGGTGGGATACTCGCGCTTGCCGGAATATTCTTACCGGTGGAGGGTGTAGTAGAACTGCTGATTTTCTTAGCAGCCTATCTCATTGTGGGTAGTGAAGTTGTCTGGCAGGCGGTTAAGAACATTATCCGGGGTCAGGTATTTGATGAGAATTTCTTGATGGCTCTTGCAACCATCGGTGCTTTTGCGATTGGTGAGTATCCAGAGGGCGTAGCGGTTATGCTCTTTTACCAAATCGGAGAGTTGTTCCAAGGTCTAGCAGTAAACCGTTCACGTCGATCTATCACGGCACTTATGGATATCCGTCCCGAATTTGCTTACCTTAAGCTTGGAAATGATCTAAAACGAGTCTCTCCTGAGGAAGTGTCGATCGGTGATGTGATTGTTGTGAAACCGGGTGAGAAGGTACCTCTGGACGGAACGATCCTTGAGGGAAGCGCCATGATGGATACATCAGCACTTACCGGGGAGTCTGTACCGCGTTCGGCTGGACCGGGAAGCACAGTATTAAGTGGATTTATTAATCGGAACGGCGTTATTACGATGCAAGTCACACAGACCTTTGGTGAATCAGCCGTATCCAAAATTCTGGAGTTGGTACAGAATGCTTCAAGCAACAAAGCCAAAACAGAGAACTTTATTACTAAGTTTGCACGGGCTTACACACCTATAGTAGTGATCACAGCTGTGCTGCTAGCTGTCGTTCCTCCGCTAGTGATTAGCGGGGCAAACTTCTCAGATTGGATTTACCGGGCGCTTGTATTCCTCGTAATCTCCTGTCCATGTGCGCTTGTGGTCTCGATTCCACTTGGTTTCTTCGGAGGGATTGGAGCAGCTTCACGCAGTGGTATTCTGATTAAAGGAAGCAACTATCTTGAAGCGTTAAATGATGTGAAAGTAGTTGTCTTTGATAAGACCGGAACGTTGACTAAGGGGCAATTTAAGGTTACAGGAATTTATCCGTCAGGTGGCAAGTCTAAGGATGAATTGCTGCAGACAGCTGCTTATGCGGAGAGCCATTCGAACCATCCGATTGCCGAATCGATTAGGGCGGCTTATGGAGAACAGATTTCTAAGGAAACGATCTCGAATTACAACGAAATCTCCGGTCATGGAATCGAGGTTTCGATTGAAGGCAAGACCGTACTTGCAGGTAACGCGCGTCTGATGGAGCGAGAGGGCATAACTTATGACGTGCCAGCGCAAAGCGGTACAGTTGTTCACATCGCGGTGGATCATCAGTATGGGGGTTATCTGGTGATTGCTGATGAAGTGAAGGAGGACTCGCAGCAGGCTATTCAGAGCCTCAAGAAGCTTGGCATCCGTAAAACGGTGATGTTAACTGGCGATGCTTCTTCTGTAGCTGAAGATGTTGGGAAGCAGTTAGGTGTAGATGAGGTTCACGCGGAGCTTTTGCCGCAGCATAAGGTAGAGGCCATCGAGAAGCTGGATCGTGAAAAGTCACATCGCGAGAAAATTATTTTTGTCGGTGATGGAATTAACGATACCCCAGTACTAGCTAGAGCAGATGTTGGGATCGCAATGGGCGGACTGGGCTCCGATGCTGCGATTGAAGCGGCAGATATTGTAATTATGACCGATGAGCCTTCGAAGATTCCTGTTGCTATCGGAATTGCCAAGCGTACACGGATGATTGTATGGCAAAATATTATTTTTGCTCTAGGCGTTAAAGCTATATTTCTTATTCTCGGCGCATTTGGGATTGCCACGATGTGGGAGGCTGTATTCTCAGATGTTGGGGTAACCGTGCTGGCTGTACTGAACAGTATCCGAGCATTAAAAGTTAAAGATCAAGGATAAAAAAATCGCTCTTTAGGGTATTGGTGTTATTCACCGATCCCCAAAGAGCGATTTTTTCTGTTTGCAGGAGATTAAATGCTGTCTTCCAAGTGTAAGCTCTCAATGCCTGAGCGAACAATGCTGCAGGAGGCGTTGAATTTCTCCGCTTCTTCGGTGTTTAGGTTAAGCTCCAGTAGCTCTTGAATTCCAGTGTTGCCAATAATGGCAGGTACGCCGGTACATATACCACTTTGCCCGTACTCTCCATCCAGAATTGCGGATACGGCAATGATCTTATGCTCATCATTCAGAATGGAACGAGTAATGTAAGCCAGTGCGCTGCCAATACCGAAATGTGTGGAGCCTTTTTTGGTAAATATCTCCCAGCCCGCATCTTTGGTCTTGCGGGAGATATCCTCCAGATCTAGATGCTGGAACCGCTCACGATGCTGATCCATAATTTGCAGGATGGGCTTACCGCCAATCGTCACATGTGACCAAGCTACAAACTGGGATTCACCATGTTCTCCAAGTGCGTAGCCGTTTACGCTGCGTGGATCGATGGAGAAAACATCAGATAGTAGTGTCTTTAGGCGCGAGGAGTCAATGGAGGTTCCTGTACCAATAATTCTGTGGCGAGGCAGCCCTGATATTTTCCATACCATATAAGTGACAATATCGACTGGATTAGCGGCGACTACGAATATTCCATCGAATCCCCCAGCCATAATGTTGGTAATAATTTCTCTAGTAATGACTGCAGAAGCTTCCAGGACGTCAAGTCTTGTCTGCCCTGCCTTTGGATTAGCGCCGGCTGTTAAGATAACTACATCCATTCCTGCGCAGTCGCTATGGGTTCCGGCATACACCTTGGTGCGTGTGCTTGTGAAATCCATGCAGTGTGAGAGATCAAGTGCTTGTGCCATAGCGCGGTCATAGGTGCGGTCGATCATCATGATCTCGTCGCAAATTGCCTGATTGACCATGGAGTAGGCGCAGCTGGAACCGACCATCCCGGCACCGACGATGGCAACTTTTCTTGATTTACTTTTCAATTGCCTTGACCTCGCTTTCTATTGTTAGGTATGCATATATTTTAACGTATCCCTCCACAAGTTACCTAACATCGGACACAGAAAAATGTTTTTTCCTACAAGGTATTCATCCACGTAAGAAGCCATCTCAATCGTATGAATTGAAATGGCTTCTTAGAATAACAATATATACTTATGACTGTAAGGACTGTGCCTCCGAGGAGGTCATAGCTTTATAACGTTTGTACATAAAGAATCTCCAATGAAGAATCATTCCGAAGGCTAAGATGAAGAATAACCCACCGGACTGAGGGATACTGACATAACTATTAATAAATTCATGAAGTAAGGTGCGAACTAAAAGGAGTCCGAGCAGAATGAAAGCAAAGCTCTTAGAACGCTGAGCATAAATTTGTCCATCCCGTTGTTCGAAGTTTGTGCTGCGTATTAGAGGATACGCGAAGATGAACCAGCCAATCAAAAAGGCGAGTGCTGCCCACCATAAAGGAAACCTAACTTCAGGTACAACGAACATGGCAAAGCCAGTCGACATCCCGAGAGGTGGAATCCATATTTTTCGAATGGTAACCGGACGTGCGCTAGCTTTTAGACGAATAAAAATAACCATTAGCGCCATGAGCAAGGTCCCTATAGTGGAGCCGATATGTAGGAGTGAGGGGTTAATGCTACCCATGATTCACGACCTCTCTATGATTTGAGTCACTTGTATCTTCATTATAACAGAAAAACGATGGCGGAACATTGAAGTGTAGCCGCTGTATGGAGGTAGTAGCTCCGTGAAAAGCACTGCATACTACATTAAGTAGAAAGAGGCCGAAAACACCAAATAGCAGGTCAAGGTAGTTAACCTTGACCTGCTATTTTTTTAATAATATAAGTAGTCCAATAATTATTGGTTCAGCCTAAGCTTATGAACGGCTACGTCCATTTGTTGAGCGAAGAATAAGGCTGACGATAAAGATCAGAACAACGGCCCCGATCAAAGAAGGGAAGAAATAGAAATCACTTACTTTAGGTCCCCAACTTCCCAGAAGCACGCCACCGAGCCATGAACCGATAATACCTGCGATAATGTTACCAATTACCCCGCCTGGAATATCTCTGCCCATAATCAGACCCGCTAACCAACCAATGATCCCACCAACAATTAACATCCATAAAAAACTCATGTTACTTCAACTCCTTCGTTTTGTTGTTTTCGATGTCTACTATTAACCTTGCCAATCATGTTTAAACCACTTGTAAAAACTTACTACTGCCGGAAGAGTTAGGAAATGGCTTCAAAATTGAACTCGATAATGTATTACAACTATAAACATGCTATAGTGAAAAAATATTATAAAATACTGAGTGAGTTGCTATCAGTAAAGGGTAATTAAGAAGTAAATACAATTTATACAAACAAAGGAGTCGCTACTATGGAACGGCCTAATGAGGTATTGTTTTATGTGGGAACGTACAACCCTGAAGGTGAGGAAGCTATTCTACTCTGCTCACTTAGTCCTTCATCAGGGGAAATGAAGATTCTTGAGGGTACTAAGGGCATTGAGAATCCATCGTTTTTAGCAGTAAACAGCACAGGCAGCGTGCTCTATGCGGTTAGTGAGAAGGATGAGGGCGAGGTCTATGCTTTTGCTATTGATCCTGTTACTAAAGCGTTGAGTCCACTTGGAAGTCGTCCTACGGAAGGTGGCGCTCCTTGTTATGTCTCGATCAGTCCTAAGCAAGATTACATATTCGTCTCTAATTATTCCGGTGGCAATGCCAACGTATTTCCTGTAAATGAGGATGGTTCGCTTCAGGTCATGTCTGATCAAGTGAAACATGTAGGTTCAGGAATTCGTGAAGACCGTCAGGAAGCTCCGCATCCACACTCCGTCATTCCGGATGGAAGTGGCAAGCATATACTGGTTTGCGACTTGGGACTGGATCAAATCCTGATTTATCGCCTTGAAGAAGGTAAGCTGTCTAAGCATCGGGAGATTAATCTCCCACCAGGTTCAGGTCCACGCCATCTGGCGGTACACCCTTCAGGACAATGGATTTATCTGGCGAATGAACTAAACTGTACAGTAACGGTATTTGCTAATGATGAGCAGAATGGAAACCTCAGCATTTTACAGCATGTCAGCACGCTTCCAGAGCAATATAATGCGGGTAGTGATGATACAGCTTCCGATATTCATGTATCGCCATGTGGTAAATTCTTGTATGTCTCAAACCGGGGACAAGATAGTATCGCCTTGTTCCATATTGAGGGTTCAACAGGTCATCTTGAAGCGGTAGATTGGCAGGTTACAGGCGGACGTACTCCGCGTAATTTCGCCATTATTGGTGGCAAGCTGCTCGCTGCGAATCAAAATAGTGATATTATTACTTCGTTCTCCATCGATAGTGACAGTGGCAGATTAATTCCTACAGGGAACGAGCTGAAGATAAAGACACCGGTCTGTATTCAAGCCGTGTAGGCTGGGAATAGGTTATTGTATGTTTCAATATTAGGGGCTATTCCCCGAAATTTATCAAAATAAAAGGCCTTCCAATCAGCTGTACATGTGCTGAGGGGAAGGCCTTAAATGGTATAATGGCAAGTTACCTTAAAACATATTTCGAATTCCTAGATCGTAAAAGCCGATGTCATCTAGCATGATTTTATCTCCCTCGGCTTCAAGGTAGAAGGTGATTTCCGTCAGGTTCTCAGGCTCTAGCTCAGGTTCTTCCTCCTGAAACTGTTCGAACGGCATCTCATAGGTCTGAAATACAGCTTCGGACAGATCACCGTACTTCCCATCATTAATCCGTTCTTCAAGCCATGGGAATAACGTGAACTGAGTTTGCGGAAGTGGAAGAATATCCATTACCTCACTTAACGGCAAGCGTGCCGAGGTATCATTTTTGTCGGTTAATTCAACCTCTACATTGGGAGGTAGCGGAATACTTAGTTCATCTTTGATATCACCATTGAGGTTTGCTAAGGAAAATGTAAGGCCATCTGCGTCTGAAAGGGCCATTTCAGTAACAACACTGTCTTTAAGCTTAATGTTGTAATAAGCTTCCTCGTCTTTTTTGGCTGTGCGTTCAAGAACGACACCATATGTGGCTTTGCTCTTCGATTCACGATCCTTCGCGAGCTCTTCCGACCAGGATAATCCGGATGCTTCTGCTGTTCCGAGATTAACGGTATTCTTGTTGCGGTCCTCGTCAAATGTGGCTACAGGCCGATATCCCCCATCCTGGAATCGATTGTAGTAAGTGGTCTCCGGTAGCCATTTCAGTCCGCTGCGGTAATCCCGGAACAAGCTCTGGTATTCGTCTTTTCCATGCAAAGTGGTCTCTAGAAAAGCTGATACATACACTTTAGCGATTTGCCGCTGCTTATCTGCATCCATAGTTTGCGCTCGATTTAAAAAGAGGCCAGCAGGTAATGTCTGATCATACGCGCCCCAATCACTGTTGAATTGACTGTGATTGGCGTCCGCAATATACAGCGAGCTTTTGAAAGCAGAGGACCCTTGGGAATAGGATGTACGTATATACTGCCGGTCACCATAGAAATCATGTACATCCCCATCACGAGCCCCTTGCAGAGTCAAATAGTTGACATCCTTGAGACGGGCTTGCTGATCGTCTATCGTTTTGTCCGTAGGGGCAAGGGCGACCACAGAGGCTATATTAAAACGATCTACTGCCTTCATAACGGGATCATTTTTGAACCAACGCTCGGCGTCTGCTGCCATAGCAACAGCTTGTCCTCCACGGCTATGGCCGAGCAGGGCGGTTTTTGTGAAATCTATTTTTTGATAAAAAGGATTGTCTGGTTCATCCGAGAAAGCTGCTAGCTGTTCCAGGTGTTTCAGAATGATCCAGGTCCGTACTTTGAAATCATTGTCCGGAATACCGGACCAAGCAGAATAGTTCAGGAAATTCTCATCCAGGGAAATTGCGATAAACCCCCGGCTGGCCAAGAGTTCACCGAGATAAGCGTACCCTCCGTCAGAGTAATCTTCCATCATATGATTTCCGTGCACCATCAGAACTACCGGATAGGGACCATCGCCCTCAGGCATCCATACTCGGCCGTTCAGTGGAAGTGCATTATAATCGAAACCCCAGAATAAAGTGCGGAGTTTTGACCAATCCTTAATATAAGCAGAAGCATCTACTGTAGAAGAGATCACATTGGTATCCTTGCCGTATTCGGTCCGATGCAGATCCTTACCGCTGGCATAAGTGAAGGTCTGATAGGCTTGATTGCCAGGTTGTGATGGACTTGCGGCTGTTAATGGAATCACATCTGAATCACTGATATCAATGGGTTCCAAAGTAGGTATTTCCTGCACTCCGTTTGCCAGAGCAAGTTGGGAAAAAGTCACCGTAATGGTAAGCAGAAGTCCCATGGTTATTCTTTTGCTGCGCAGCAGACCGATGGCTAATCCGCCCAATGCACCTAATACGGATAGTAGAACAGCAATGAGAGCCGCAGCTTCAATCTCAAAATCTGCGTAATATAAGATTAGTAGAATCGCTCCAACATCGCTCAATACACAACCTGCGAATAGTCGTGGGATGCGCAGTCCGGTCAAGGCGATCAGTACAGCAATGATATTGCTGGCAATGGCCAGCAGAATGGTACTCGTACCTGCAGCGAGTGCAATATCTGTTGGCACCCCTAATCCAGTGGGTATACCTAATACGGCAGTGGTGAAGGCTAAAAAGCAAACGATCCAAAGACCAGCGATTGCTGTCCTCCAGACCGTTGTATCATAACGGTAAGTTCCCCTAATCCTTCGACTAATTTCTTGAGTCATTCTCCTATGAAGCCGTGGTCTTATCGGCGCAGGGACGTACTCTAAATCCATACCCATGATTCTCACTCCCGACATTAAGCGGTAATTTCTCTAGACCATAAGCTGTAGCAATAATATTACTTTATAGCATCAATAACAAGTGGATCTTACAGGAACCCACACTATTGCCTGAATAGCGTGGGATTTGAAAGATTCCTTTGTCATTGGCTGGAAAAAAAGGTTTGACACGGTTAAAGGGTTTCAGTATTATATCCATATAAACCAACTAAGTAGATAGGAATAATTGAAGAAAGTTCTTACCGTACAGACGGAGGAACGCCTGCATTAGGCTCGCAGACACGTGTCATAGGACCGGTTTGACCTGCCATACGTGGGCTTTCCTCCGTTCTTTTTGTTATCCACAGGAAAGAAATGAAGGCAAGAAAAACATGGGGGAGTGGAAAAGATGAAGAAAAAGATGAATAAAGGGCTTCTTGTAGGGTTTAGCTTGTTGCTGACGGCAGGGCTTACTGCTGCTTGCGGCAGCAATAACAACAACGGCAATAGTGCTAGTTCGGCAACAGACGCACCAGCAACAACCAATTCAGCGGAGGCCACAAATGCGGCTGAAGCAACAAAAACTCCATCTAAAGATCCAGTAGAACTACTGAACGTATCTTATGACCCTACTCGCGAATTGTACGAGAATTATAATAAAGCCTTTGCTACCTATTGGGAGAAAGAAACAGGACAGAAGGTCACCATTAAACAATCCCACGGTGGATCGGGGAAACAAAGCCGTGCTGTACTTGATGGTCTGGAAGCGGATGTTGTGACATTAGCACTTGGTTATGATATTGATGCCTTGCAGGAAAAGGGACTTATTAATGAAGGCTGGCAAAGTAAATTTGATCATAACAGTTCACCGTACACCTCGACGATCGTATTTTTAGTACGCAAAGGAAATCCAAAAGGAATCAAAGATTGGCCGGATTTGCTTAAGGAAGGCGTAGAAGTGATTACACCGAATCCGAAAACATCAGGTGGCGCACGTTGGAACTACTTGGCGGCGTGGGGTTACGCGCTAGACCACAACAATAACGACGAAGCTAAGGCTGAGGAATTTGTAAAAGAATTGTTCAAACATGTTCCGGTGCTGGATACGGGTGCGCGCGGTTCTACGACCACTTTTGTAGAGCGTGGAATTGGCGATGTGCTGATTGCATGGGAGAATGAAGCTTACCTTTCTGTAGAAGAGCTTGGTCCAGATAAATTCGATATCGTAAATCCATCTGAGAGCATTCTGGCTGAACCGCCGGTAGCAATAGTAGATAAGGTTGTGGATAAAAGAAATACGCGTGAAGTGTCCGAGGCTTACTTGAAGTATCTCTATACGGAAGAAGGACAAAAAATCGCGGCTGAGAACTACTACCGTCCAACGCTAGAAAGCGTGAAAGAACAATATAAAGATAAGTTTCCGGAAATAAAGCTCTTCACATTGGCTGATAAATTCGGAACCTGGAAAGAAACGCAAGAGAAGCATTTTAACGATGGCGGGATCTTTGACAAGATCTATGTGCCGGGTGCTAAATAACAGATTAATAAAACGAAAATTATATTTTTCTTTAAGAGATTTGTCCCTAGTAAGGGGCTGATCGGCTAACCTGCCGAAGGCGAGAAAGGATGAATAGGGGATGAATGTCACCGCAACGACTACAGCTGTATCGGCGACAACGCGGCGAAAGATACTACCCGGTTTTGGGATAACGATGGGGTACAGCGTACTTTACCTGAGTCTCGTGGTACTCTTGCCACTTTCAGCATTGTTGTTCAATTCTACTGGGCTGAGCTGGGCGAAATTCTGGGATGTAGCTACCGATCCGCGTGTATTGGCTTCGTATCGTGTCAGCCTGTCTACGGCAGCGGCTGCTGCTTTTGTGGATGCTATTCTAGGTCTCTTGCTGGCGTGGGTACTAGTGCGTTACGAATTTCCGGGCAAAAGAATATTTGATGCGCTGATCGATCTTCCGTTTGCTTTACCGACAGCTGTAGCTGGTGTCTCCTTGACGGCTCTTTATGCCACAAATGGCTGGATCGGGGCGTGGCTTGAGCCACTAGGATTAAAGGTGGCATTTACTCCGCTTGGCATTACCCTTGCCTTAATGTTCATCGGGATACCGTTCGTCGTGCGAACGGTACAGCCGGTGCTGGAGGATTTGGACCGAGATATGGAGGAAGCCTCGGCAACCCTCGGTGCAGGCCGCTGGAGAACCTTTCGTTCAGTAGTACTGCCTGAGCTGTTCCCGCCGTTGTTAACAGGCTTTGCTTTGGCATTTGCCCGTGGTATTGGTGAATTCGGCTCTGTCGTGTTCATCTCCGGTAATATGCCGATGAGAACGGAGATTGCGCCTTTGCTTATTATGTCCAAACTGGAGCAGTATGATTACGCTGGTGCTACCGCCGTTGCGTTGCTCCTGCTGCTCATTTCCTTTTTAATGCTGTTAGTCATTAATACGCTCCAGCGTTGGGTGCGTAAGACTTCTCGGTAGGTCTTTCGGTTTTACTCAGATTTTATTCCCTTTTCTCTAATGTTTTTGTATTAGAACTTGCTGAGCGAGTATTAGCGAGGCTACATCCGAACAGGTAAATGACGACTTTATTTTACGAAGCATACTTGCTTCCGTGAAATGCGGAATCCTAAGGCAAATTGAGGAGTCGCAGAGTGCATTTGCTTTTAGAGGAGCGATAGCGATCTCGAAGTTTTGAACCAGATAACTGGTAAGAAAGGAACGGAGAGGAATATTGGAACTGTAGAAGCGTTAGCGTTCGCCTTTATCCTCGGATTTCTACCGCGGACAGCGGTTCAATTCAGGAAATCTGAGGATAACAGCGATCGGAAGTCCAATATTCCTTGGAGTGACCCATTACCAGTAATCTTGTTTCATTAAATTTCCGAGACAGCAACCGATCGGAAAACCAAGATTTCTCGAAGACACTTCACATCTACCGAAATACGGCATTTTTCAGAAGCTAATCATGCTTTCGTAAAACCCTTTAAAGGAGGAATAACTTTTGGCAGGCACCATCCCACTCCAAGCCCCCCGGCTACAGAAGAATACGTCCTCGCCAGCGACAACGGAAACCAAGGCTGTAAAATGGGTATTGATCGGAGCTGCTGGACTAGTCCTTTTTTGGCTGATTGCCTTGCCTTTGATTGTTGTGCTGACAGAGGCGCTGAAAAAGGGCTGGGATGTATATATAGCCGCTCTGACCGATCCAGATGCCCGTTCCGCTTTGCGGCTGACGTTGCTTGTTGCAGCGATCACTGTACCACTGAATACCTTTTTTGGTGTAGCGGCTGCATGGGCAGTAACCAAATTTCGTTTTCGCGGTAAAGGGTTTCTCATTACCTTGATTGATCTTCCCTTTGCAGTATCGCCTGTCATCGGCGGTCTGATCTTTGTGCTCGTCTTCGGCGCCAACGGTTGGTTTGGCCCTTGGCTGAGCGCCCATGATATCAAGATCGTATTTGCGCTTCCAGGCATCGTGTTGGCCACGCTGTTTGTGACCTTTCCCTTTGTGGCACGTGAGTTGATTCCACTGATGGAGGATCAAGGGACACAGGAGGAAGAGGCAGCGATTACCCTCGGAGCACATGGGTGGCAAATCTTTTTCAGAGTCACGCTTCCTAATATTAAATGGGGCTTATTGTACGGTATTATTTTGTGTAATGCGCGGGCCATGGGCGAGTTCGGCGCAGTTTCTGTGGTGTCCGGGCATATACGTGGGGAGACGAATACACTGCCGCTGCATGTTGAGATTTTGTACAATGAATATCAATTTTCAGCCTCTTTTGCAGTAGCATCTCTGCTCCTGTTGTTGGCTTTGGTGACGATGATTATTAAAAGCTGGTTATCACGAAAAAATGCCCATTGACAGTACTTTTGGTTCCGTGCTAAGTTAATTCATAGTATACTGGTTGGTAATAACGGAATTATGGAGATTAGGCGGATATAATCCTTTGTATGGGGAAAGGGAGGCTAGAGAATGGCTAAACCGCTGAAAGTGGATGATTTATGGCTTACGCGGATTGCAGGGCTTCTGGATGATATGGAATTTGGCTCCTTGCACATCGTAGTGCATGAAGGTCAGATTGTTCAGATGGAGCGTACGGAACGCAAACGTTTTGAGAATGGCAATGGCAACGCAAACGGGCGTTACATTAATGAGAGTGGAACCCGGCGGGCCGATTCCCAATCGGCAGGACGTTGATACAATCTCGGGCAATCATAAAGGTATATATCATATTTAAGAATAAACGCTAATAACCCACTCCTGAATAGGGGCGGGTTATTTTTCTGACGATTTAGGTGCTCTTATTAATAACGATTTGCCTGACGTGAAGAGGAAATCCCTTCAACCAACAGTACGAGCGCAGTGATGCCATGCATAATCCAACCTAAGAGTGGGATAAACGCTAAAATCGAGGTGATAATGCCTAGAACATTCCCTACGATGGGTTTCCGCTCTCTTTGCAGGATTACAATGGCTACAGCGTGGAGCAAAAAGGCAACGGCAAGAGGGACCCAACCATTCGCTATAATAAAGAGACCGCCGAGGACAGGCAGAGCCAGAAAAGCCTCATACACACACGTTCCCCATTTAAACAGCTTTGCTACAGGAGACATTATGCCACCAACCTTTTTAGAATATTGTTATAAATACTATTCCACACAGTGAGTAATAGGATTCAAGAATATAATACTTACCACTTTGGTGGATGTGTATGAATTTTGGGAATGGACGGCATTTTCATATTCATATATAGTGTGAGTTAGATATTTCCAAAAGAGTGTAAAGATATACGCTCACCCAATAAGGAGACAAAATTTTACCATTGGGTGATTTTCAATTTATAAAGGAATCATCAAGGGGAGATCACATTGCTTAGAAAGTCCTTTTTCACAAAACTACTTATAGCTTATCTTATTATTGTATTCGCTTACACGATGATTGCGGTCTGCCTTTCTTTTTTTAAAGACGGTCAAAGAGTGCGATCGGAATTGAGTCAAAACCAGCAGAATTTTCTCATGCAATCGCGCGACAAAATTGACACGAAACTCGGTGTTTCTTTCAATTTAATTACACAATTGAGATTAGATGATCATGTTGTTAAATTTGCCGAAAAAGATCGCGATTATTATGAGATCACGCAAGCCTCTTATGCACTGAAAAATCATATAGATGCATTCTCTGAATTCGGCTATAGCATCGATTTAATGAAGACTAACGACGATTTGGTTATTACGCCGCAAATTTCGTCGGATAGAAGACGCTATATGGAAGATATGGGAATCACTAATGAGGATTTGGCACAATTAGGTACAGACAGTACGAGTCCAAACATAACGATATCGAGCAGTCAAAATATAACGTCGACGAACAATGAAAGCGCATCCATACGAATCGTTAATCCGGAACGGGTAGGAATAGGGAATTCATTATTTTTTGTTGTCTCATTCTTTGAACAATTGCTGCTGCCACCCCTATCGCCTGATGCGCAAGAAGCTTTTGCCATTATCGAGAATGGTCGATACGTAACGCTTAAATCAAACTTTGACGATAAACGGAAAAAGCAATTGCTTGCCTATCCACTGGCACAACTGGATGAACAGGCAACCGTGGATTATAAGAAGCTATCCAATGATGAATTCGATTTCCATTTAATCCGCTCGAATACGATGCCGCAATGGTCGTATATGTATGTTACACAGAACTACTCTTTGGTAGACTCCTTTTCCCCTAATTTAAAAGGGGCTGTACTTCTATTAGCCATTCTTATCTTTGTGGGACTTGCGTTCGCCTATGCAGTTTCCAGGCGTATGTACCGGCCTGTGGGTCATCTCGTCGGATTGTTCAAGAGCTACGGTGAGCCAGCGGGAGCAGATGAATTCGCTTTCTTGAACGAGACAGCGACGAGTATAAGTAAAGCCAATGAACAGATGAAATCCGCGCTACATGAGCACAAGCTCTCGATGAGAGACAAGTTCCTGCGGGAATTGCTCCATGGACTCGTTCCACCTGACAAGGTTGATGACCTGCTAAATGCACATCAACTGCAAAGCCTTTCTAGCAACTTGAGCGTTTGTGTGATTTCATTCTCGAACGCTAAGGAATTGGAGGAGCAATATTCGAAAGATGCGATTCTTACGATAAAATCAAAGACTTCCTTGATTATTCATGAGCAGTTGAAGGTTCATTTCCCTTGTGAACTGCTTGATCATGATTTCACCAAATTTGTCTTCATAATCAGTGAATCCGATACGGAATCCATTCAGAAGAAGCTCATGAAAGCGATGGCTCAAATCGAGGACGCGCATGCATACGGATTGACTGCAGCTGTAGGCCAGCCTGTAATTTCTGCTGGGGAAATTGACCGCTCCTTTATCCAGGCGCTTGATATTCTGAAGAGAAGATCGGCTGTGGACAAGACTTCCGTCATTACTTATAAACAACTCAGTCAAGTTCAGATGGTCAGCTATTATTATCCTATCGATACGGAACGCGAGCTGATCAGCTATGTGATTCGCGGCAAGCGGGAGAATGCTTTAAATACGCTAAACCGTCTGCTATCGGAAAATCTGGAGCAAAGGCAGTTAACCAGGCAGCAGCTCGACCAGTTCAGCCTGCTTGTGTTGGCTACGCTGAGCCGAATTATCCAGCAGTTGAATATGCCTTTCGAAGAGTTTGTTCAAGCTCATAAGGAATCTCTGGACATCGTACAGCACGGCGAATCGAAGGAGCTGATGGTTTCCGCCATTACTTCCTTGTTCGGCGCCATGATGGATACGATTGATCAGCAGAATGAAATGATGGATAACAGTACGGTAAAGCGGATGATTGAATATATTCATGACAACTACAATAGGGATTTATCGCTTAGCATGATAGCGGAGGAGTTTAACTTCTCTCCTGGTTATGTCAGTATCGCTTTCAAAAATCATTCCGGAGAAAATTTTAAAGATTACTTGAATTTTTATCGTGTGCAGCAAGCTAAAGAGATTATGCGTCAGCAGAAAGATATCAAAATTGGAGATTTAGCACTAATGGTCGGGTGCAACAATGCAAACACGTTTATTCGCATGTTCCGCAAATATGAAGGGTTAGCTCCTGGCCAATACGCAAAGAAACTTAACGAGAAGGAATGAGGCTTCAAGTAATGAGAACCGTTGATTCAAAACAAAGCCGCCTAGCTTAATTGCCAGGCGGCTATTGTATGTTCGACGGGCGTTTCTCTATATAACGAGAAATTGTTGATACATAAAATAATGCACATTATGAACCCAGACATAAAGAGTTGCCGCTAGATGAAATAATGGCGATAGACAGCGCTTACATTCATTCCTATAGTTTAAATTGCAACGCTGACCTTTCAATTGGGAGCGCTCCTGAGGGGATCAGCTAAACATCGTTGCGAGAGGAGAAGAGAGTGCTGCTTAACTTTAAAGAAATAAAAACCAACCTGATCAGGGACCGTTATCTTTATCTACTCCTGATACCGTTTCTGGCTTGGTATATCATCTTTGCGTATAAGCCGATGTACGGCCTGCAAATCGCCTTTAAGGATTTCAGTGTATATAAAGGAATTGAAGCGAGTCCCTGGGTTGGATTTGAACACTTCGAGACCTTTTTTAAAAGTCCATATTTCTGGCGGCTATTAAAAAACACAGTATTGCTCAGTTTGTATCAATTGCTGTTTGCGTTCCCTGTGCCGATTATCCTCGCTTTGTTATTTAACGAATTGAAGAATGGGGTATTCAAAGCAACGGTGCAGACCTTCACGTATTTGCCCCATTTTATTTCGGTCGTTGTCGTAGCTGGGATCGTTACTAACTTTTTGGCTCCTAGCAACGGCATTATCAATATCCTGATCGAAATGATGGGTGGAGAAAAGCAATACTTTCTGACCAATCCCGATTATTTCCGTACGATTTTTATCGGGTCCATGGATATTTGGAAGGAAGCGGGATTTGGTACCATCATCTATATAGCTGCATTGTCCGGTGTCAATCCGGCTTTGTATGAAGCAGCGGTTATTGATGGAGCTAATAAATGGAAGCAAATGTGGCATATCACGCTTCCTGCCATCATTCCGACGATCGCAATCATGCTTGTCATGAAGGTGGGCTCCATGTTGGAAGTAGGCTATGAGGCGATCATTCTTCTATATCAGCCAGCCACCTATGAGACGGCCGACGTTATTAACACCTACGTGTACCGGTCCGGTTTACAGGATGCACGTTACGACCTGGCGACAGCGGTGGGACTGTTCAATGCCGTCGTTGGATTTATTCTAGTCGTATTTGCCAACAAGATGAGCAAGAAGTTAACAGAGACTGGATTATGGTAGGTGATGGAAGATGAAAAAAACCAGAGGCGAAAAGCTGTTCTATATCTTTAACTGTGTATTTCTTGGAATAATCGCTTTGCTTGCATTATATCCGTTTGTCTATGTCTTATCCGCATCCATCAGCTCCTCTGATGCGGTCGTTACCGGCAAGGTGATCTTGCTGCCGCGCGATATTAACTTTGACTCCTATGCAAAGGTATTATCGGAAAAGGGGATTTGGATTGCCTATTTTAACACGTTTTATTACACGATATTCGGCGTAATCGTCAATTTAATTCTCACCATTTGCGGGGCCTATGCCCTGTCCAAGAAACGGGTTATGGGGCGTACGGCCATCAGCTTCTTTATCGCGCTGACAATGTGGTTCCAACCGGGCATGATTCCGATGTATCTCAATTTCAGAGATTTGAACATGCTTGACAACAGGTTTACGATCATTATCGGTTTCGCGATTACGACCTTCTATGTCTTCCTCATGAGAACGTTCTTCCAGAGTATTCCGGAGGAACTCGAGGAAGCGGCAAAGGTTGACGGAGCAAATGATCTGACGATTTTATGGAAGGTGTATCTGCCGCTGTCCAAAGCCTCTCTTGTAACGATCGGATTATTCTATGCGGTGCACCGCTGGAACGGCTATTTCTGGACGATGATCCTACTGAGCGACGAGAGTAAGGTACCGCTACAAGTCTTGCTAAAGAAACTCATCGTAGAAATGAACGTGAGCGACGAAATGGGGAATATGGCGGTATATTCTAAGGAAACGATCATTTATGCAACTATTATCGTCTCCATTATACCGATTGTTGCAGCTTATCCCTTCATTCAGAAATATTTCGTCAAAGGCGCCATGATCGGTTCCGTCAAAGGCTAATGGCTACTTCAATCCTTTTACTATGAAATCAAGAAACCAATATTGGGAGGTCATGAATATGGGTAACAAAAAATGGATGAAATCATCTGCAATAATCATGATGTCAGTCGGTATGCTGCTGGCAGGCTGTAGTAACAATAACGCTCCGCAAAATAGTGGAAGTTCAGCGAATGATTCAAAAGGGTCGGATACAGAACAACTATCCGGGAACTTGATCTCTAAAGAGCCGGTTGAACTGACGCTCCATATGCACTACTCAGATAAGTTTATATTCGACGATAACTGGCCTGTCTTCAAAGAAGCGGAAGCCATGACCAATATTAAGCTAAAGGGTACTGCATCTAAGGCCTCGACGAATAGTAAAGAACTGTTCAATACAATGATGGCTTCCGGAAAAATTCCGGATCTGGTCCATCATCAAATTAAGGAGCAGTACGACAGCCTTGGGATTGAAGGGGCCTTTCTTGAGCTAGATGATCTGATTGAAAAATATGCCCCGAACATTAAAAAGTTCTTTTCCGAACATCCAGATGCAGCTAAATATATGAAAGCCTATAACGGCAAAACGTATTTCCTTAACTTTACGCCAGATGGACCGGCTGCAAGGGGCTGGTTTGTACGTCAGGATTGGCTGGATAAATTGGGACTAGAGCAGCCGAAAACTGTAGATGAGCTGTATGCGCTCTTGAAAGCCTTCAAAGAAAAAGATCCGAACGGTAATGGAGTAAACGATGAAATCCCATACTTCAGCCGATCCAAGCTGGATGGAATTTACGATCTACTGATTCAGTGGGGCGTGCAAGGCGGGGCCGATGCGGCCAAACGCGGATTTTACGCGGATAACGGTGTCGTCAAGTACGGCATGTATGAGCCGGATTATAAGACTGCCATCGAAAATATTGCGAAGTGGTATAAGGAAGGCTTAATCGATAAAGAAATTTTCACCCGCGGAGAGAAGGCGCGTAACATTTTGCTCGGAGACAATGTCGGCGGCATGACGCACGACTGGTTCGCCAGCACAGCTAACTTCAATGACATTCTTGCGACTGAGATTCCAGGCTTCTCTTTTGTTCCGATGACGCCTCCAGCGAACACTGAAGGCAAAGTAATCGAAGAAAGTTCTCGCAAGGGGACGCATGCAAGCGGATGGGGAATCTCGGCGACTACCAAGCATCCCGTAGAAGCGATCAAATATATGGATTTCTGGTTTTCCGAAGAGGGTCGGAGACTGATGAACTTTGGCATCGAAGGTAAGGACTACGACCTCGTGGACGGCAAACCGAAGTTTAAAGATTCATTATTGAAAAATAAAGAAAAGACAGTCATTCAACAGCTTCAGGAAGAGGGAGCCCAGATCGAGCTCGCCTTCTATCAAGACTACGCTTACGAAGAACAATGGACAAACGCAACTGCGTTGAAAGGCATCAAGGAATACATTGACAATGGCTATATTATGAAGGCTTATCCGCCGATTTCTTATACAGATGATGAACGGACCAAATTTGAGGAGTTAAATGCGGGCGTACTGACTTATGTGGAGGAAAAGCTGCAGCGTTGGGTGCTCGGCGTGGAACCAGTAAACGATGAGACATTTAGCAAGTATATTAAAGAGCTGGAAAGCTTGGGCATCAAGGATTTGCTTGCTCTGGAGCAAGGTGCATACGACCGTTACATGAAATAGCTGGAATCGCTCCTTCCGGAGTCTTGATGATTTCGGAGGGGGCATTTCGAATTCAAAATAACATAATGGAGATGAATAAATGAATCTGCAATCATTGCTGAAAGAGCCGATGACTACGACGGAGCTGTTAGCTAACTTGCGCTCACGGCTTGAGCCGATGGACGAGAAAGCCGCCTATATCGCAGCACATATGCCTGATCACGTGCGCGAGACGATTGCGAATGCCGAATTCGCCTATCAAGGAATGATCATGCTTCCTGGTACAGGGGGAGTCAGAGAGTTTGTCGGGAATCCGCCTAGCTGGCTAGAGCGCAGACATAATGACAATGAATATTTATGGCAGCTGAATCGCATGACGCATTGGCAGGATTTACTGGAAGCCTACTCGCTCACCAAGGACGCGAAATACGGACTCAAGGTCATCGATGAAATGCTGGACTGGATCGAAACGGTCACTATTCCTGAGGACTTACTGGCTAAGCCGATTGGCTATTTTACGGAATGCCATCCGCTGAGGGTTTTGGAGATTGGTATCCGGGGCTACAAAATTTGGCCGCTTGTTCTGGAGCATCTAGGCCCTTCGGAGTTGTTCACGGAAGAAATTTTGGAGAAGTATTTAACAGTCATTTACAAGCAAGTAAAAGCTTTGCGTAACGTGTCTCCTCAGCTGTGGCCTAAAGCGGATCATAACCATTATTTAATGGAATGTTTGGGCCTTCTGACGACTGCTCTTTACTTTCCCGAGCTGAAAGAAGCCGAGGAATGGAAGGCTTTTGCGATAGAGGGCATCGAAAAGTGCAGCATGGCGCAACTGACAGAGGATGGCGGTCAAATTGAAGGCTGTCCATCGTATCATAATGGCTGCATGTTCTGGTTCGGGCTGGCTGTCGTTCTGGCTAAACGTTTCGATTTTGAGTTCTCTGCGGAGTACATGGGACGGTTCAGAAAGAATTTGGATTACTCGATCTACTCGTTAAGACCAACCGGGAAATGTGTACCTGTCGGAGACTCTTTTGCAAATCCGCTTGCGGTAATGTCTGGCGTTTATGGGTATTATGCCTTGAATGATAGCTCCTGGCTAGGGCTTGCAACGAATTTGATTGATGTACACGAAGTTGTAAGGGAAGCTAGTAAGCATGTATGGAGAGCGCTCGATGTCCGCCAATTTGTGGAGGAGCTGTATTCCTTGCAGGATAGAGAGTTTGTATTGGATAAGCCCACGACATTCTGGAATCGTACATTGGATCAAGCAATTATCCGCAGTGGCTGGGATTCGAAGGCTCTCAGTTTTTTGTTTACATGTAAAAGCCCGATTCAGAATGCCCATGCCCATATCGATCTGATGAGCTTTGATTTTACGGCGCTCGGAAAAGACATGATTTGCGATCCCGGATTTTTTTGTTATCGGAATGATGAGGACCGTAAGCAGTTTAAGAGCTCGAATTATCACTCTACGCTGCTGATCGATGAGCGAGATCATTTCGAGTATATAAATTCCTTTACATTTGGGCCACAAAAGCCTGGTGGATTCTACAATGTAGAGGATAGAGGCTTCTACCAGCTCGCCAGCGCCAGCCATACAAACTATGATCCGGTTGTCCATCATCGGCATATTTCACTAGTCGATAATCGGTTCATTGTTATTGCAGATCGGGTAGAAGGACTAAATGATCGTAGCGTTCAGCGTTATTTCCATCTAGATTTTGTCGAGGTGGAGGAGAACAAGAACGGTGTGGTCGCGACAAGTGATATTGCGAATCTGGCGATAGCGACAAGCCATACGGGAGAATTGAATCTCTTGGAGGGAAGATTATCCGATGAGACCGATCTCTCAAGGCCTTCGACAAGGGTCCGCTTTCAGGATAGGTACAGCGGTACTATGACTTTCTTGACCGTGCTTATTCCTTTTCAAGGGGGGCAACAGCCTGCCGTTCAGATTATTGAAGAAGAGGAAGGTGTATTTAGCTTCGAGCTTGGAGATCAGTACTTGGTTTCGATAAACGAAAGAGATATGCACATAAGCAAACGGGCTTGAAAAGGGGGGACCCTTAGAAAGTTAAAAATAGGAGTGAGCAGATTGTTGAACCTTCAGGCTGATGATCAAATTTGGGTAGATAATGTCATTTCTAAACTAACGGACAAAATGGACGCCGTATGTGAACGATCAAGAAACAAAATTCCATACACGACAAGAAATGGCACGCACGACAATCAGATCGAAAAAGATATCAACTGGTGGACGAATGGATTTTGGGGCGGTATGATGTGGCTCATGCACCATGAAACCGGTGCTCAGAAGTACAAGGAAATCGCCAATTTCACGGAGGATGCATTGGATGCCTGCTTCCATCAATTCTACGGTCTGCATCATGATGTCGGATTTATGTGGTTGCCTACGAGCTTGGCCAATTATAAAGTTACCGGAAATCCGGAATCTCGTAAGAGGGCAATGCATGCCGCCAACTTACTTGCTGGACGATTTAATCTGGCAGGCGGATTTATCCGCGCTTGGAACGATGATACGGCCAGCGAAGATACAAGAGGGTGGGCGATTGTGGACTGCATGATGAATCTCCCGCTTCTCTATTGGGCGAGCGAAGAGACTAAAGATCCGCGATATGCGCAAATCGCAATGAGGCATGCGGACACTGCTCTAGAAGCTTTTATCAGGCCGGACGGTTCCGTGAATCATATCGTGGAGTTCGATCCGTTCCATGGAGGCGTGGTCCGAACTTACGGCGGCCAAGGCTACGAGGATGGCTCGTCCTGGACACGTGGGCAGACCTGGGCTTTATACGGCTTTATGATCAGTTATACGCATACGGGAAAGCCGGAGTATTTGCAGGCGGCCAAACGGGTGGCGCATTATTTTATGGCTAATATTCCGGATAACGGGGTTATTCCAATCGATTTCCGGCAACCGAAGGAGCCCGCTTACGAAGACTCCACGGCAGCGGTGATCGCAGCTTGCGGACTGATCGAGATCGCCCAAGTTGTTGGCGAGCTCGAAAAGGAGGTCTATCTGAACGCTGCGCTGAAGCTCCTGAAAACAGTGGACGCTACTCGCTGCGACTGGACGAAAGATTTTGATCATCTTTTAATGGGCGGTTCAGCAGCGTATCATCATAAAGACATTCATGTTTCAATCATTTATGGCGATTATTACTTTATGGAAGCTATTTTTAAGTTAAAGGGGAACGACTTGTTCTTGTGGTAGTAAACGATATACCAGATCAGTTAACCAGATTATTGGGAGTAATCGCCTATTTAATAAGAAGATAATACTTCATAATAATGAAAATCGTTGATAAAAAAAGCCGCCTAGCCTATGTGCCAGGCGGCTTTTGTATATTCGACGGAGGCGAGTCTTGCCTGTGCACCATTGAGTCGTATATAGTTGGAACAGCAATGCTGAACGGCGCTAATTCTATTTTATTGTAAGATGCTAGGAGGGGAACGGTATGGGGACAACAGGAAAGCTGGATATACGTCATGAATGTCCTTCAGTGGAACAGTATTTAGCGCTGAGAAAAGAGGCTGGATTGAGTGCAATGAGCGCGGAAGGTGCTGCAATAGGGCTACCTCGTTCTATTTTTGCGGTAACTTTGTATGAGGAGGATTCCTTGGTCGGGATGGGCAGGGTGATTGGCGATGGGGGATGCTTTTTTCAGGTTACGGATATCGCAGTGAAGCCTTCTTATCAGGGTCGCGGTTTAGGAAAATTGATCATGGGGGAAATCAGGGATTTTCTTCATACTGTACCGGACAAGGCTTATGTCAGTCTAATCGCGGATGGGGAAGCCTCTAAATTGTATGCACAATATGGCTTTGAATCGGTCATGCCACGTTCTCAGGGAATGTTTTTACGTCCTTAATGTGAGGACATGCTACTTAGTAGAGAGTGCCCCTTGTATTGGTGAAGGGGTTTTTCGTTTGGAAGTTAACGGATGCGATTTGATTTCAAATGGACCGCAGGGGATAAATAATGATTAAAGGTTGTAAGGGAAAGGCTATTGAGACGAGTATTGAAAAATATAAATAAGCAGGAAGGCCGCACGCTGGCCTTACCCGGAAAAAGTGAGGAAAAAACAGATGGATGTTGTAGTATTGGGTGCATCAGGAACGATTGGAAAGGCGATTGTACAGGAGGCTTTAAAAAGAAAACATGAGGTAACAGCTGCGGTACGGAATCCAGAATCAGTAACTCTTGAACATGAACGTTTGCATATCACGACTGTAGATGTTCTAGATCCTGCTTCAGTTGCAGCTGCGGTCCGTGGACATGAAGAGGTAATCAGTGCATACGGTCCAGCACTCGGCCAAGAGAAGGATTTGCTAACAGCAGCTAAGGCAATTGTAGAGGGAATGCAAGAAGCTGGGCTAAATCGACTGTTAGTTGTGGGTGGTGCAGGGAGTTTGAAGACTGAATCAGGAGAGCTGTTGATGGATACGGCAGATTTCCCTGCTCAGATTAGACCACTGGCAGAGGCACATGCGGAAGCTTATGAAATTTACAAAAACACAGAACTGGACTATACGTATGCCAGTCCTGCTGCGGTAGTTCATTCAGGTCGACGTACAGGCCAATTCCGCATTGGACTCGACCGTCTCGTTTTTGATGAGAATGGCGAAAGTATAATCAGTGTAGAGGATTTTGCTGTAGCTATGGTGGACGAGCTGGAGGAAGGGAATTTTAGCCGGACGAGATTTACTGTAGCTTATTGATATCAAGCTAGTTGTGGATTGAAGTGTAGCGGAAAGGGGCCGAACCATGTATCTGGTAACTGCTGAGCAAATGCGGCGGCTGGACGGAGAAACAATCCAGCGGCTGGGGATTCCAGCTATTGCGCTGATGGAGAATGCGGGAAGAGTGATCGCAGAGGAGATCGTTGCGCTGTGCCGGCGGAGAGGTGGAGAGGGCTGCAGAAATGCAGCTGGATGGGAAGACGTCGGGAAGGATGCCGCGCTGGCTGGCGTGGCATTTCAGGTCAGCGCAGATCATGCGCTGACCTTGGACAATGCCGCCACCGAGCGATGGTTCATCCTCGTCGGCAAAGGCAACAACGGCGGCGATGGCCTCGCCGCCGCACGGTATCTTCGCGAGATCGGCATCGCCGTCACGCTCGTTTATGCGGTGCCGCCGGAGTCGCTCTCCGGCGAGGCAGCTCTGCAGCGCGATGCGGCTGCAGCTATGGGCCTTCCTGCCGTGGTATACGGCAGGGATCGGCTGGACCTTGCCGAGTGCAGCGGCATCTTGGATGCGCTGCTCGGCACCGGCGCCGCGGGAGCCCCGCGCGGCGCCTATGCGGAGCTGATTGCCGCAGCGAATAGCAGCGGCAAAGTGATCGTGTCCGCGGACATCCCGAGTGGTCTGAACGCGGACACCGGTGAGACGCATGAGCCTTGCATTCATGCGTCAGTGACGGTTTGCCTCGCGTTTCTCAAGCGAGGCCTCCTGCAATACCCCGGTGCAGGCGCCGCGGGGCATGTGAAGGTCCGGGCCATCGGCATTCCGTCTTCTTTGGCCCCTGAAAGCGGTGTGCAGGTTCACCTGCTGACACCGGAAGTGCTGCATGCCCATCTGGGCGTAGATCTGGCCCGCCGGCGTTCGCCTGAAGGCCATAAGGGTACTTATGGGCATGTCCTTCTTGCTGCCGGCACCTTAAGAATGAGCGGCGCCGGACTGCTCTCTGCCCGTGCTGCGCTCCGGGCAGGCTGCGGATTAGTGACATGGGCGCTTCCTCAGAAGCTGCTGCCCTGTATCATCGGTTCTGCCCCTGAACTCATGTTAGCCGATGTTGGGGGCAATGAAGATGGAACCTGGCAAGCAGGGAGCGTTTCAGAGCTACTGAAGCTAAGTAAAGAGCGAGATGTTCTTGCCATTGGTCCCGGTCTTGGTCGATTCGAGGCTGATACAGAATGGCTTCGCAATCTCTGGGAAGGGACGGATTGTCCTCTGGTGATCGATGCGGATGCTTTAAATATATTAGCTGACGCTGATTACAAGAGCTGGGCAAGTAGACGCCATCCGGTGATTCTAACGCCTCATCCAGGTGAGATGGCCCGTCTTGCCATTATAACAACAGCTGAAGTGCAACGGGACCGCATCAGTCTGGCTATGGGATATGCGAAAGAGCATGGGGTTACGCTTGTATTAAAAGGAGCACATACGGTTATAGCAACGCCTGAAGGGCAAGCTTATGTAAACACCACAGGCCATCCCGGCATGGGTACTGGTGGAGCCGGTGATGTGCTAACGGGCATCATTTCCAGCCTGCTGGCTCAGGGACTGAATGAGTCGCAGGCAGCAGCTTTTGGTGTATATCTACACGGATTAGCAGGGGAGAGAGCCGCCCGTCAGCGGAATAATCCAGCGGCTATTATTGCCGGTGATATCATAGATGCACTCTGAGTGCAGCTTATAACAGCAGCAAGCAAAGCAGCGGTAGAAATAGTGCAAACACAGGCAGTAACAGAGGGGAACGCTCAACACCCAGTTGCGTCACTCGTAGCAGCAACAGTCCCAAAATTCCAGCCAAGCCCCACAGCAGTAGCTCTGCACCTTGTTCTGCTGCCAGCCATAGACCTGCACCGAAACCTGCGGCTACGTATACAACAAGGGAAACGATGTGGGATGTGGAACGCAGGAGGCGCAGCAGAACATCGGCTACTAGTGCGGCTGGTAGTCCATAAGCGTAAATCGCATAGGGGATCGAAAGTGGCCAACCCTCTGGTATGCCGTTATGTTGTGGAAACCCAAGCATAAGTAAGGAGATAAGGACGTACGTTAGCCCTGCGCAGGCTAATTTTGTTAAGGCATACATGCCGCTTGTTAAACGGACTGAAGGAATATCATAATCGGGCATCTTATTCATAGGTATACATTCCTCTCGTGGTGTGTTGTGTATCAGCTGGTGACCATATCTCCACCGTTGACATGTATACATGTCCCGGTAACATATGAAGAATCAGGGCCCGCTAAAAAGAGATATGCTCCTGCTAGCTCATAAGGCTGTGCAGCACGTTTAAAGGGTGTATCTGTACCAAAGATACTAACTTCCTCTGCAGAGTAGCTTGAGGGAATCAGTGGGGTCCATACCGGACCGGGAGCTACACTGTTGACTCGGACGCCAGCGTCTACGAGAGATAAGGCTAAAGAGCGGGTAAAAGAGACCACCGCCCCTTTGGTGGAGGAATAATCTATGAGCTCCTTATTTCCTTGATAGGCAGTAATGGAAGCGGTATTAATGATGGATGCACCTTTTTTAAGATGTGGAAGTGCGGCCTGAGTGAGGTAAAAGAATGGAAAGATATTCGTCTGGAACGACTGGTACAATTGCTCTTCTGTGATATTCAAAATACTTTTTTGTGGATATTGGACACCGTGATTATTGACCAGAATGTCCAGCTTGCCGAAGGTGCGAATCGTATGCTCCACAGCCCTGAAGCAATTCTCCTTATGGCGTAAATCAACTTCAATCCTTAGACAACGTTGCCCTAATTCTTCGATCCGCTTTTGAGTGACTTCCGCATCTGAGGCTTCGTATAAATAAGCTATAGCAATGTCTGCACCTTCTTTTGCAAAAGCAATGGCTGCGGCTTTACCAATTCCGCTGTCGCCTCCGGTGATGAGTGCAACCTTTCCCTTCAGTTTTCCACTGCCGATAATTTCCGGGTTTTCACTGATGGGACGAGGATTCATCAGACTCTCCAGGCCCGGCTGACGATCTTGATGCTGTGGAGGAAAAGCAATAGGCTGCTCTTTACATACTGTCCGCTCCCCATAATAGGGGTAGATGGGATTCATTTTTTTGAAATAACCTCCTTGCGTTCTACCTTCCGTATATTTCTATGCATGCGCCCAGAAAAGCGTGCGCTGTCATCAATACATACATATGCTTTTATAAACCCAAGTCGGAGGAGGCGCTTGTCCAAAATGAATGATTGGAGAAATGTCGATGATTTGATTCATGGAACCGTGGTTCAGAAAGAGGTCTATAACCTTCTTACAGAGCTGGAGATTATGAATTTGCTAACAGACTACACCCCTTTGTTGGTTGGGACAATACCGCTTGGAATTCAAGTAGAGGGCAGCGATTTGGATATCATTTGTGAGGTTTATGATCCTGTGAAGTTTAAGGCGCAAGTTGTTCGATATTTTGGAGCCATGGAGGGGTTTGTTAGCGAATCACGAGTGGTTCAAGGCATTCCTCGAACGAAAATTAACTTTATGGTAAAGGGCTGGCCTATCGAACTGTTTGGACAGCCGAGGCGAACGGAGCTCCAGAATGGTTATTTGCATATGATCGTTGAAGCTGAAATTTTAGCTCAGATGGATGATGATTTTCGCGAACGGATCATTCTTTTAAAATCAAGCGGATGGAAGACAGAGCCTGCCTTTGCGAAAGCTATGGGATTAGAGGGCGATCCTTACGAAGCGCTGCTGGAGCTGGAAAAGCTTCCTCGGAGCGCTCTTCATGCTTTATGTCATTCTGTTCGAGCGAGGGAACAAGTATGATCTTGTCTTGAGAATCTCCGCGCAGCCGGTATTGCCAAGTGCCACCTGATGGTTATTGAAACCAATGAACATGGAAGAGGGTTCTGGGAAGGGATGGGCTGGCAGTATAGAGGTGGAATTATGCTGTGCTCCCAGGATATCTTGTGATACTCAAGACATGAAATAGAAATACTAGCCTTTGAATACGCAAAGTCAGGCATTTGGATATCACAGCAAATGTCACGGTGAACTCCGACTGCTAGTGCAGTATACTATATAGGAGTACGATAATTGCCTATTCTTGCAGGCAGGAGGTCTTTTATGCGTTTTAAGGATGTATTTTCAATTATTGGTCCGGCGATGGTCGGTCCTTCAAGCTCACATACCGCTGGGGCGGCACGGATCGGGAGGGCTGCAAGGCAGGTGTTGGGTGAAGTACCGCGTGTGGCTGAAGTAACGTTTTTTGGTTCTTTTGCAGCAACTTATCAGGGACATGGCACAGATCGGGCGATTGTTGGAGGGTTACTTGATTTCACTACCGACGATCATCGGCTTCCAGATTCCCTAGAACTGGCAGTCGAAGCCGGGATGGAAGTTTCTTTTAAGCAAGGAACAGGTCTGTTCCCACATCCGAACACCGTTAAGCTGCATCTCATCGGACAAGAAACAGGAAGTGAACTGACACTAACAGGGACATCTATTGGTGGCGGAAACATCGAGATTGTTGATATCGACGGTTTTGGAGTGAAGCTTACGGGGATCTATCCGACGGTTCTGATTAATCATATGGATTATTTAGGTGTTCTGGCGAGTGTTACGGAAGTGATGCGTAACGGACAGTTTAATATAGGGCATATGTCTCTGGATCGCAAGAATCGTAGTGGTGCAGCCTTAACGGTGCTGGAGCTGGATGAAGCGGCTACACCGGAGCTTATTGAAGCGCTTAAAGCGCTCACTGCTGTGAAATCCGTGAAGCTGGTTAATTTAAACGAAGGTAAGCAAGATGAGAAGGGGAAGGAAAGTTTAACATGAATTTTCAAACACTTAGCGAGCTGGCTGTATTGTGTGAGGAACGTGGTCTCACGATTGGAGCACTTATGCTCGAAGAGCAAAGCGCGGAATCTGGACGTTCCAGTGATCATGAATTTTCCACGATGCGTGAATATTATGGCGTGATGAAAGAGGCTGTTCATCGCGGGATGCATGAAGATACAACTTCGCGCAGCGGCCTTACAGGCATGGATGCCCAGCGTGTAGGAGCATACAACGCGGCTGATGAGCCATGCCTAGGTGGACCTGCAGGTCAAGCTATGGCTTACGCGCTGGCTGTATCCGAAGTGAATGCTTCTATGGGCCGGATCATTGCGACGCCTACTGCTGGTTCATGCGGGATTATTCCGGGTGTATTTCTCAGCTGTCAGGAACGGTTTGGCTGGGATGATGACTACATGGTATCCGGATTGTTCGCAGCCGGGGCCATCGGTTATGTCATCGCCAATAACTCCTTTGTATCGGGTGCGGAAGGCGGCTGTCAAGCTGAGGTAGGTTCTGCCATTGGGATGGCAGCAGGCGCGTTAACCGAGCTACGCGGCGGAACGCCTGCACAAGCAGTGCATGCTGTCGGGTTAGCACTTAAGAACACTTTAGGCCTGATTTGTGATCCGGTTGGCGGACTTGTTGAGATTCCTTGTATTGTTAGAAACGGATTCGGTGCAGTTACTGCACTTGCCGCCGCAGATATGGCACTGGCTGGTGTTCGTAGTGTGATTCCTTCTGATGAAGTTATCAAGGTCATGCTCGAGGTAGGCTCAGCTATGCCAGAGAAACACCGCGAGACTGCAGGGGGCGGTTTAGCTCAGACACCTACCGGCCGTAAAATCATGCAGGATTTACGCAAAAAGAAGTAATTAATACGTCTCAAATCACAATTTGTATTTAGAGCAGTTTGAAACGTTCCAGTTGATCCCATTGACCTTCTTGTCGAAGGATTTCTGCCTGCCTAGGTCCAATGAGGTCAAAGTGGGGAAACGATGAACGATTATGAATATATTGGGCAGGCAATCCATTCTCCTCGCACCAGTGTTTCAGTGTGGTAAGATCACTACAGCCCACCTTGGTGACGGTAGTGATGCCGGGAAAGCGTGGATCCAGCCAATAATGAGTCAAGAAGGCGATCTCTCCTGCGGAGACCGCTTTTTTCCACCGGGATAATTCTTCTCTATTGATGCCGAAGGCCATAACGTCTCATCCTTATCTATTGTAGTTGACAACATTATAACCCATGAAAGGGGATTACATCATGAACGGACAAGTAAGAGCGGATATTCGTCCTGGGCTTGAAGTGGATATTGTACTTAAACAGGATCAGCCTACAGGCAAGCTAACACACGGTACGGTGAAAGATATTCTCACGAACTCGCCTCGGCATCCGCATGGCATTAAGGTCAGATTGACTAGCGGACAGGTAGGACGAGTTAAGAATATTACAGGCAACTAAATAAACTACACTTCTCCACATTAAAAAGCGACCCTAATCTCGTAGGTTATTCTGTTCACGGAAACAGAACAACCTACGAGATTAGGGCTTTTTGATTTAAGTTGTTATATTCGGCCCATAAAATCCTCAACAGATTTATCAGCTTTAGTCTGATTACATAACGTGCAAGCGCAGACGCAATTATCTGGGGTTGTATGACCCCCTTTAGCACGAGGTAGTAAATGATCAATGGTGTCCCCATAAGCGCCGCAGAAGTAGCAGGTGTAATTGTCTCTGGCTAGTATATAAGCGCGAAAATCCTTATTACTATACAATCGTCGAATCGTTCGACGGTTTACAACGATAGCGGCATGTTCCCTGACCAGGGTAATTGCAAGCGCTAGATCAATCTCCTGATGCCAGCGCCGTCCTTTGTCGCTATGACCACGCATTAGAATCATCCCTTTGGTTGAAGGAATCAATTGGGTTGGATCTTCGGGATTTAGCTTTGTGCTTTGAGAATGCGGCCGTTTTCTTCGTTGTTCCAAACCTCGTACGCGTCGGTTCGGATTAGATTGTGCTGAAGAAGCAGCAGCGGAAGACGGCTTTCCCTCTTTGGGACGCTCCAATAGAGTGTGCTGATGGGTTTGGATCGTATCAAGCTTCACCAGTAAGGGGTTTGCTGTGAGTTTTATATTTAGTGTTTCCCGTTGTTTCCGACATTCGCGGCAGGTACCACGGCGTGACTGCCCCTTGGAACGTTTGCCTGTACGTCTGCGAAATTCTGTGAGCGGCTTTAGCTTGTGGCAATAAGCACACTGCTTGGTAGATAGAAGGTCGGTATCGTTCATAGGTATGTTAGGTGCAGCGCATGTGTACGCATGTCCTGTCTCCTTGTTTTTGAAATATAAACTATAAGTTCCACACCATACTTTATGTCTTGGGTTTCTCGCTTATAAGGACGTAGAAATTGTTTATGCTTTGGATTCAATGATGTTCATTTATGAGTTCCGTTAATTGAAATGTTAGCTTCTAAACTTAGTATAACGTAAAGCGCTGCTGTTCACATCGTACGTAAAAAAACCATAAACACAGCCAAATTTGTGATATGCATCTCGGTGATAAACAGGGAAAACTTGTAAAATAGAAAAAAGGGCAGATTCGTTATCTAGATAGGGTTGCTCTAATTCTTATTTGGAAATGGGGAAGTGAAATGGAATTAACGAAGGGAAGGCCGGGTACAGTAACATGGCTTTATATTCTTCTTATTTTTTTAGGGGTTGGAGCGTTAGGAGGGGGCGGTGCTCTTGTAATAGATCCAAGCGGGGATCTAATGAAAATGCCGACTTCTATGCTGGAAAGATCGCCATTCTCTGATTTTTTATTCCCGGGTATTCTGCTATTTATCGTATTTGGATTACTGCCCCTCCTCGTTGTTTATGGTCTGATCAAGAGACCTCAGTGGCACTTGGTGGAACGATTAAATCCGTTCAAGAAATTATATAGCTTCTGGGCTTTGTCTCTGTATATCGGGTTTGGGCAAATCATTTGGATAACGGTGCAGACGTACATGCTGAATAGTGTTGCAATTATACATCTGATCTATATGAGTCTGGGGCTGTTGATTCAGACCGTTACACTACTCCCCTCTGTACAAAGTTACTTTTCGCTGGACGGCGGTACGGAAAGACGTTAAAATTGCAGTGAACAAAAGGCATTTCATTTGTCAGGGCAAGGAGCGAGCCGATTTGACAACGATATACGATATTGCCAAAAGAACCGGTTACTCTCCAACAACGGTTTCTAAGGCGTTTAATAATTATTCCGATGTACGTGAGAAAACTCGTCAGGAAATATTCCGGGTTGCCCAAGAAATGGGGTATTTGCCAAATTCACATGCCCGTACATTGACCACTAAGAAATCGTGGACCATCGGCGTGCTGTTCGTAGAGAATACGGGATTTGGTATTCGCCATCCTTTTTTCAGCGCTGTGATCGAAAGCTTTAAGAAGGTTGCTGTTGAAAAGGGTTATGCCCTCATGTTTATCTCCAAAGATGTCGGTGGTAAGCAAAGCGGTTATTTAGAGAATTGCAGGATTCGTGGCGTAGACGGCGTTGTTGTCTTCTTGTCCGATTATGAGGATCCGTATTTCCGTGAACTGCTTGAGAGTGATATTCCTACCGTTATTATGGATTTCGAGACTTCTGAGACGCATACGGTATGCTCAGATAATACTTCTGGAGCCCAGCTGGCAGTGGAGTATCTAGCCTCTTTGGGGCATCGCAAGATTGCCCATATATCCGGCGGCATGAACACATTTCCAGGTAAAATGCGGGAGTTGGGTTACAAGACCGCTATGAAGCAGCGAGGGTTTAAAGTACCTAAGTCCTATGTTGTAAACGGAGCCTTTTATTCTCGAGAAAGCGGCTATAACGCGATGCTGGAGCTTCTTAAGCTCCCTGAACGTCCAACCGCCGTCTTTGCTTCCGGTGACTTACTAGCCTTAGGGGCTATTATGGCCGCTAAAGATAGTGGACTTTCCGTACCGATGGATATTTCAGTTATGGGTTACGATGACATCGATCTTGCCGAGTACGTTACACCTGCTTTGACAACGGTGCGTCAGGATACGGAGCTTCTTGGAAGCCAAGCGGCGGACATTCTTTTAACCTCAATTGAAGGTAAAGTATTAGATAAGGAAGCGATTTTAGTTCCGGTGGAAGTGGTTGAACGGGAATCCTGTGCACCTCCGATTAGCGGAAAGTAGTCTGATAAATCTTGACGAACTGAAAAGAGTCCTGCTAAAGTAAAAGACAGTATAGCTTTCAATTGTTCTTATGAGATGAGATAGTGGTATTTGGCACATCTTATGTAGTGAGATGGAGCTATAATAGACCCATTGTTATAAATGCTCTTTCAATTGATTTGGAAGATCATTTTTTTTCGAAACAAACGAAACCGGTTTCGTTTGTTTCGATTTGATGGCTCATTGCTCCGAATCTATAACATCGGAAGATGATCCAGTAAAGACTAGTGCTTTGGTAAGAAAACAATTCAAAGGAGCTGGATGAAATGGCAAAAGTTCAAACTGTGGTAACTGCAAAAGATACAGGGGAACGCTTAACTCCAAAAGATGCAATTGTTTTTAGCGCAAGAGTAGGATCTGGGTCTGCCGATGTGGAGATTAAGCCAGAGCAGGAGTTTCAAAAGATGATTGGATTTGGCGGCGCTTTCACTGAAGCTGCTGCTTATACGTTGTCACGTCTGAGCTCCGAGAAACGAGCAGAGGTTATTCATCGGTACTTCCATCCAGTAGAGGGATTAGGCTATAGCATGGGGCGTGTTCATATACACAGCTGTGATTTTGCCCTCGGTAATTATACTTATGTTGCTGATCATGACACAGAGCTAGCTACTTTTGATATCTCACATGACCATAAGTGGGTACTTCCGCTGATAAAAGATGCCATGGAAGTAAGAGGCGGTGCATTCACGATGCTGGCTTCTCCTTGGAGCCCTCCGGCATGGATGAAAACAAATGGAGAAATGAATAACGGTGGATCACTGAAGCCGGAATACGCAGAAGTTTGGGCGCGCTACTATACGAAATTCATTGAAGCTTATGGAAAAGAGGGAGTACCGATTTGGGCAGTTTCCGTGCAAAATGAGCCGGCTGCCGTTCAGGTCTGGGATTCATGTATTTATAGTGCGGAAGAGGAACGGGATTTTGTTAAAAATTATCTTGGACCGGTGATGCATCAGACCGGCCATTCAGATGTGAACATTGTAATCTGGGATCATAACCGCGATATTATGGTCGAGCGTGCTTCGGCAGTATTATCTGATCCTGAAGCTGCAAAGTATGTGTGGGGTACAGGTATTCACTGGTACGGAGGCGAGGAGTTCGACAAAGTAGAAAAGGTACATGATTTATTTCCTGACAAGCATTTGTTGTTCACAGAGGGCTGCCAAGAGGGCGGCGTTAAGCTGGGAGAATGGTTTACAGGCGAACGTTACGGCAGAAACATGATTGGAGATCTCAATGCGTGGACAGAAGGATACCTGGATTGGAACCTGGTACTGGATGAGACTGGAGGTCCTAACCATGTAGGCAATCTCTGCGATGCGCCGATTATTGCAGATACTACAACGGATGAAGTGCACTATAACAGCTCCTATTATTACATTGGGCATTTCAGTAAATTCATTGCGCCAGGTGCAGTACGGATCGGATTTACATCTGAAGCGGAAGGTATCTTAACCACAGCATTCCGTAATCCTGACGGTAGTATAGCTGTCGTACTGATGAATGAAAGTGAAGAAGAGCACAATGTAACGCTAGGTCTAGGCGAAGAGATTGCAAGCTGCGAGCTATCGCCTCATTCCATCGTAACGCATTTGATTTCATAAATAATCTACAACTTAGGAGGACATAAATATGAGCAACTATTATTTCGAATCAGGTACATTTGTAATGGAGCAATTTGATGAAGGAAAGCCTTTTTCCAGTTTCTTACCGGGTCTTGCCGGACTGAAGGGAATTCCGATGTGGACTTTTTATGTGAATCGGGGTCAGGCCATTTGCAGCTTCGGGGTACGCGATAAGAATTCGCCGATCATGGAATTCTCTCCTGCAAATATCTCTTATAAGAACGTAGGGACGACCGGTTTCAGAACCTTTATCAAAATTAAAGGTGAGCAAGAGATTTATGAACCGTTTCAATCTGCACGTCCAGATCCTGCTGCAAAGCGCCTCATGACCATTTTGCCTAATGGGCTTACTATTGAAGAAAGCCATGCCGGACATGGTCTGAAGACGACCGTACACTATTTTAATTTGCCTAATGACGATTATGCAGCATTGGTACGTCGGGTAGAGATTGAGAACATCGGCGGTAAAGAGATCGAGCTGGAGCTGATGGATGGTTTGCCTGAAATCTTGCCTTACGGCGTAGAAAACAGTGGATACAAGGAAATAGGGAATCTGCTGCGCAGCTGGATGGACGTATACAACTTAGAGAATGGTATTCCGTTCTATAAGCTGCGTTCCAGTACCAATGATGATGCACAGGTTAGCGAAATTACCAATGGCCATTTCTACCTGTCGTTCACTGGAGAAGGAGAAAAAGTCTCGCCAATCGTCGATTTCGAGCTAGTCTTTGGTGGCAATACCTCGCTTACGTACCCGGACCGCTTTGCGGGATTAACCCTTGCCGAACTGGGCGAGCTTCCACAATACCCCGTCAACAAGGTTCCGTGCGGTTTTAGCGGAGTGGCAAGACGTTTAGCACCAGGTAGCAATCTGATCCTGAATACACTGGTTGGACATGTAAATGACATCGACAAAATCAATAAGAAGGCGGAGCAGTTATGCCGCGATGAATATATCCTGTCTAAATCTCAAGAGGCCGCAGGTCTGACGGAGGAATTAACGGAAGACATTGCTACTCACACTTCATCGGCTGTGTTTGATGCGTATTGCCGTCAATCCTATCTCGATAACTTCCTGCGTGGAGGCTATCCTTTTGTCTTTGACAATGGTGGTGATGGCTTTGTAGTTCACTTATACTCGCGTAAGCACGGTGACTTGGAGCGTGACTACAATTTCTTCTCACTCGCCCCAGAATATTATTCACAGGGGAACGGAAACTTCCGTGATATGAATCAGAATCGTCGAAATGATGTGTTTTTTAATCCGAAGGTGGGTAGCTTTAACATCAAAATGTTCTATAGCTTGATTCAGGCGGATGGTTACAATCCACTGAGCGTGCAAGGAACAACCTTTGAAGTGAAACCGGATAGTAAGGCACAAGCTGCGGAGTGGATTGGAAAAGCTGCGGCAGATCATCAAGCTGAGCTTGTAAAGCTGTGTAGCACTCGGTTCACACCAGGTAGCTTAGTGAACTATATTGCGGATCATAACGTTGCCTTGAAGGTAAGCGAACAACAATTTTTGTCGGGATTACTTGCCCTGTCACAGCAAAACATTGAGGCAGCCTTTGGCGAAGGCTTCTGGTCGGATCACTGGACATATAATATGGATCTGGTAGTAGGTTACTTGGATATCTTCCCTGACAAAAAGCAGGAGCTTCTATTTGGGGATAACACCTATGCGTTCTATGACAGCCCAGCGTATGTGCTGCCACGTAGTGAGAAATATGTAATCAGTGACGGAAAGGCCCGGCAATATGGTGCACTCCTTGAGGATGAGGAGAAGCTGCACAAGCTGAAATGGAAAGCTGGAGATACCCATTGGCTGCGTACTGAAGGCGGTCACGGCGCCATTTACCACACCAATCTGTTCGTGAAGATGCTGTCTCTTGCCTTGAATAAATTTGCTACGCTTGATCCTTATGGTATGGGTGTAGAAATGGAAGGCAATAAGCCGGGCTGGAACGATGCTATGAATGGACTGCCTGGATTGTTCGGCTCCGGAATGAGTGAGACTTTTGAGCTGAAACGTACCGTAGTCTTTTTGTTAGATGCTCTGAACAGCAAAGAAAGCGTCCAAGGAGCTGTAGACCTGCCAGAAGAAATTGCCCAGTTGCTTGAAGAGGTATATCATGCGGTCACGGCGGTTCTATCGGGAGATTTGGAACAATTTAATTATTGGGATACTGTAGCTTCGGCGCGTGAGGCTTATAGAGCACGTATCCGTTTCGGTATTACTGGAACTGAGTCTGAAGTAACCTTAGAATACATTCGTGAGGCCCTCTCCAAGTTCTTGGTCAAAATCGACGAGGGAATCAACAAGGCAGTAGAACTTGGTAACGGACTTACCCCAACCTATTTCCGCTTTGAGGCGAAGAAATTCCAGCAGGTAACAGATGCTGATGGTCAACCAGTACTTAGCGGATACGGCCTCCCAAAAGCTGTGGTAGAGGAGTTTGAGGTCTATGCATTGCCATACTTCCTTGAGGGGCCTACTCGCCTGTTGAAGACGCTGAAAGATCCGGTGCAAGCCAAAGAAATCTATAATTTGATTAAGCAAACAGAGTTATATGATCCGACTACGTCTATGTATCAAACTTCGGTTAGTCTAGAGGGTGAGTCTCATGAGATCGGACGAATGAGAGCTTTTACGCCAGGCTGGCTAGAGCGGGAGTCCAACTTCCTGCATATGTCCTATAAATATTTACTTGAGCTGTTGAAGGGCGGGCTTTATGAGGAGTTCTACGGAGAACTGAAGACCTCGCTAGTTCCGTTCCTAGATCCGGCTGTCTATGGACGCAGCACGCTTGAAAATTCATCCTTTATCGCTACCGGAGGTAATCCTGATCCGAACAATCATGGTAGAGGGTTCGTTGCAAGATTAAGTGGGTCGACTGCTGAATTCTTGAGTATGTGGAGAACGATGATGGCCGGAAGCCATGTTTTCAGAGTAGAAGATGGACAGCTTACATTATCTTTGGATCCGGTTCTACCAGGCTGGCTATTTGATGAACAAGGCAATCTCTCTTTCACATTTCTAGGTGGCACGGAAGTAACTTATTCGAACCCACAATGTGAGAATACATTTGGTGAGAAGAAGGTTGTTATTCAGAGCATGACGCTCGTCTATCACGATGGAACAGTGACCGAAATTTCAGGAGCACTCGTTCGTGGCGATGAGGCAGAGGCTCTGCGGCGTGGAGAGATCAAGCAAATTCGAGCAATAATGGCATAGAAAATAAGGGAGGGCCTAGGCCCTCCCTTTATTTTTTTCTCCAAATATAAGAAAGTCCTTAAAGGACGCCGAAGGCGTTTTAGCTTGAACCCGAAAAATGGAACCTATAACCCGAAATTCAAAGCCTTACGGAGACAGGCAAAAGCAAATACAATAAATACATAGATATTGTAAGCGCTTCAGAAAAAGAAAAAGATACATAGCCTGGAGGTCCAAAGGATGGAGAACAAAAAAAGCGTGGAAGTAAGCCCAGCGATGAATCCGTTAATTCCTGGCAATTTCGAAACCGGTAAAGTAAATAGAAACTCGCTGTGGAGGAGATTTTTAGCCCAGCGTCATTTACAGACCATGGCCCTACTAGGTGTAGCCTGGATGATCATCTTCAACTACATTCCAATGTATGGAGTTATTATTGCCTTCAAAGAGTTCAACATCGTCAAATCAATTTCCGAAGCTCCATGGGTAGGACTAGCTCATTTCAAAGAATTCCTACAAGATGAAAGCTTGGTTGACGTTATTAGGAATACGTTAGGCATTAGCTTGATCAAGCTCTTCATCGGTTTTCCGCTGCCGATTATATTTGCACTATTCCTAAATGAGGTCCGTTCGGTGAGATTCAAAAAGTGGATTCAGACGATTTCGTATTTACCTCACTTTCTCTCATGGGTTGTACTCGGCGGGATTCTAGCGACCTGGCTTGCGGATATAGGGATTATCAATAACATCTTGTTAGCGCTAAATATCATTGATCAGCCGATTACCTATCTGGCCGAACCTAGCTACTTCTGGACGATTGTTATTTCATCTGATATTTGGAAGGAACTTGGATGGTCAGCGATTATATATCTAGCAGCAATCTCTGGTGTATCTCCTGAAATGTATGAGGCTGCTACGATTGATGGTGCTGGAAGATTCCAGAAAATGTGGTTCGTTACGCTGCCGGCCATCAAATCGACGATCAGTATTCTCTTCATTCTTGCAGTCAGTGGTGTACTAAGCTCCAACTTCGATCAGATCTTGGTGCTACGTAACTCGTTGAATGATAGTGCAAGTAATGTAATCGATTATTATGTGTACTACACAGGGATTCTCTCAGGCCGCTTCTCATATTCGGCTGCAGTTGGACTATTAAAATCGATTATTGCTCTAATCTTGCTGCTGATAGCTAACCAAGTGTCTAAAAAAATCAACGATACATCATTGTTCTAGGATAAGGAGGACCTACACATGTTTGCTCTCAATCGCAAAACGAAGGGCGAGGCCCTATTCGATATCGTCAACAATATCATTATGCTGTGTATTTGCTTCATAACGCTTTATCCGATCTGGTACGTACTCGTCAATGCCTTTAATGAAGGCACGGACGCTATGCGAGGTGGTATATACTGGTGGCCGCGGGTGTTCAGTCTAGGAAACTTCAAGGCAGTGTTCGACAGCCCTGGCATTATGCAGGCGATGTGGATCACCGTTGCCAAAACAGTGATCGGCACAGTCCTGCATGTATTTTTCACAGCGATGGTAGCCTATGCATTTTCTCGTAAAGGCTTGATTGGTGGAAAGTTTTACATGTTTATGGGTACAGTTACGCTCTTCTTCGCGGGAGGGTTGATCCCTAGCTTCTTGCTTATCAAAGACCTTCAGTTACTAGATAATTTCTTAGTGTATATCATTCCTGCGATGTTTAGCTTCTTCGATCTTATTATCTTCATGACCTTCTTCCGAGAGATTCCTGAAGGATTGGAGGAAGCGGCCCGGATTGATGGGGCTAATGATTGGTCCATCTTCCTACGAATTGTGCTTCCAGTGTCTATGCCTGTTATTGCGACCATTGCGCTGTTCCACGGCGTGTTCCAATGGAATGATTATTTTACAGGTATGATCTATATCAATAATACAGAGCTACAGCCGATTCAGACGTACCTGTTCCGCGTTGTAGCACAATCTAGCTCGACTCAAATGATGGTCGCTGCACAAGGTAGCGGCATGACAAGAAGCGTAACGTCACAGTCTATTAAGCTGGCGACGATGGTGGTCACCACACTTCCTATCGTGTTCGTATATCCTTTCTTACAACGCTACTTTGTTAAAGGCATGATGATCGGCTCCATTAAGGGCTGATCCTTAGTAAAGGTAACTCCTCCAGCAGCTCATCTCTATGAGCTCTGGGGTTGAGCTTATAATTAACAATCATAGAAAAGGGGTAAAGAATATGGGTATGAAACGCAAACCGAGAACAGCGATGGCTCTACTTCTGGCAGCGGTTATGGCCTTGTCAGCCGCAGGCTGTTCCAGTGGAAATAACGCTAAAGGAAATTCGGATGGTACTAAAGAAACGAACACGGGGGCGACAAATGCACCTGCTGCTACATTGTCTGCTGATGAACCAGGTTGGAAGATTGACACTTCACCGATTACGTTTGACTGGTACCTGAACTTCTCTTGGTTCCCTAACAAATGGGGCGTGGACCCAACTTCTCAATATGTAACTAAGAAGACCGGCGTTGATATTAATTTCATCGTTCCGGCTGGTAACGAGAATGAGAAACTGAACACACTCATTGCTTCTGGTAAATTGCCTGATTTCATCACATTGGGCTTCTATGAAGATGCAATTAAGAAAATAATCGAAGGTGATCTTGCGCTACCTCTGAACAAGCTTGCTGATGAATATGATCCTTATTTCTACAAAGTTTCTGATAAAGATAAGCTGAATTGGTACACTCAGGAAGATGGCAATGTGTATGGCTATCCTAACTCTTCTTCCTCTCCTGCTGACTATGAGAAATATGGAGAGAACTACGTATCCAACCAAGTATTCGCGGTCCGTAAGGATATGTATGAAGCGATTGGCAGTCCTGATATGCGCACACCAGAAGGTTTCTTGAATGCGCTTAAGTTAGCGAAAGAGAAATTCCCTGACGTAAATGGACAGCCGCTAATCCCGCTTGGTCTGCATGAATTTGGTGTAAACGGTAATGATTCTCTGGAAGGTTATCTTCAGAACTTCCTGGCAATTCCTAGAGAAAAAGATGGTCAGGTATATGCCCGTGAGACTGATCCTGAATATATCCGCTGGATGAAGACACTTCGCCAAGCGAATCAGGATGGACTGCTTGCTAAAGATATCTTTATTGATAAACGTCCACAAATGGAAGAGAAGATCGCTCAAGGTCGTTATTTCGCGATGCTCTACCAACGTACAGACTTTGCAGCGCAACTAGGTACGATCTACCAACAAGATCCTAGCAAAACTTATATTGCTATTGATGGTCCTTCGAATACGAACTTGGATCAACCGACCCTAGATGGACCTGCGATCGCAGGCTGGACAGTAACGCTGATCTCCAAAGATGTAAAGGATAAAGCTCGCGCTATCCGCTTCCTAAGCTACTTGAACAGTGAAGAAGGTAATAAAGATTTGTTCCTCGGTGAAAAGGGTGTCAGCTACGAAACGATTGATGGCAAAGACCAATTTAAGCCTGAAGTGTTTGATCTAATGAATAAGGATCGTTCGGCGTTTGATAAGCAATACGGATCTTCGTTCACCTACTGGATGATGCAGAACACGAATATCACGGATCAATGGGCACCTAAATCAGTAGAACCTTTTAAACAATTGGAAGATTGGACGAGAGGAAAAGCGACTAGTACTTCAACGTTCCAACAGATTGATCCTACAGGTAACTCCCCTGAAGGCATCATTGCTACAAAGCTGAAAGAACTGCGCGGGAAGACGATTCCTAAGCTGCTTATGGCTTCTTCGGATGCTGAGTTCGATAAAATATGGAGTGAGTATTTAGCGAAACAAAAGGATATAGGTGTAGATAAATTCCAAGCCTATCAACAGAAAAAGTATGAAGAGAACAAAGTGAAGCTCGCCCAATAAAATATAACCCAGAAGCCCGCTGATTGCGGGTTTTTGGGTTATTTTGAAACAATAATAAGGTATAGTTGTTAAGTATGTTAAGTATTCACGATATTAGCGAGGTGAACGTTGAAGAAGTGAAGAGGGATAATATGCGTGAGCGCAGCAAAGAAATTTGGAATTCCTTCTTATATTGGTGGGGACGAAGGTCGCTGCAGAGTCGTTTGATTGCTGCCTATGTTTTTATTATTATAGGTCCGTGCTTGCTGGTGTCCGTCTATTTTTATGAGTCTATCAATAGTACCTATTTCCGAGATGCTGTTGAGAAAAATGAGTATTTGCTGCAAATGGAAAAATTGCATATCCACAATCAAATTGAAGCGATGGAGCGGGCAGCACAGATGGCGTATTCTGACTCGGATGTTAAAGACTTTCTTGCGAATGAGACTGAGCCGATGCTTGAAGATTTGGTTGATTTTAATACAAATGTTTATGTGAATATGACACGTATTCAATTTAATAATCCGAATATCGAGCATTTACGGCTGTATTCCAAAAGTAAAACGATGCATGAAATTTGGCCGATTTTATTTCGCGAAGAACGAGTCTCTTCCGAGCCCTGGTACCAGAAAGCACTGCAGTTGGAGGAACAGGAGTACTGGTCTTTTCAAAGGAGTGATCCGGATCTGATGCAGAGATACTTGGGTGCACCGACTGAGAGTTTGCCGAAGGTTTCTTTACTACGTGAGATGAGTCGTCCTGCTGGCAACCATATTGGGATGGTTCAAGTAGATATGATGTTGAACCGCTTTACACCAAAGACATATACCGATGTACGGGATAACCAGACACAAATGTTCCTTGTAGATGGTGAGCTGCAGCTATTTACTCGTCCTGATCAGTCTTTTCTACAGGATAACGAGGAGATGGCTAGTGTTATTACTGAACGATACAAGACCTTCAAGGCTACTGGTGAATGGGATAGTAGTTATACAGCCAACGGTAAATCTTATTTACTTATTAACACACCGCTGGAACGTATTGATGCTTATCTGTTAAATGTGGTCTCAACGGAGGGTGTTTTGAAGGATATCTCCCGTACACGCAACTTTATTATTGGAGCTAACATTGGATTTATTATTTTACTCACGTTGATCGCTTATGTGATGAATGCCTTTATTCTAAAAAATCTGCGCAGATTGACCGAAACGATGAAAAGCGTGCGCAGAGGTGAAGCATATAGTGGCATTACGATTCGGGGTGGGGGAGAAGTCGGTGAGCTTGCCCATCATTTCTCTAAGCTAATGAATACAATTAATAAGTTGGTGGCTCAGGCTGTGAGTAAGCAGGCATTGTCCAAAGAGGCTGAGCTGCGCACGCTGCATAATCAAATAGATGCACATTTTTTGTATAACACACTTGAAAATATTAAAATGCTTGCTGAAATTGAAAATCAGCGAACGATATCAGACGCACTAACTTCGCTCGGTGGAATGATGCGTTATAATTTCAAATGGTCTGGGGAGTATGTGAAGCTTCGCGATGAAGTCCGCCATATTGAGAATTACATTGAAGTAATGAATATTCGTTTTGAGTACCCGGTTAAGCTTGTACTTCATATTGAACCTCGATATTTGGAGCTAGAGGTGCTGAAAATGTCACTGCAGCCTATTGTAGAGAACAGTGTTAAGCATGCTTGGAACGGTGAAAAAGAGAATTTAGAGAACCCGAACATTCATATTCATATTTCGGAAACGGAAGGTGATATTTCCATAGAGCTTCGTGATAATGGTATCGGTCTTACCCCAGAACGTCTAGTTGCTTTAAACGAGGCGATATATGCTAAGGATGAATGTTGTGATTGTGATAGCTCCTGTGAACAGCGGGAAGTAAGCCAGAGAGCAGGGGGCATAGGACTGCGAAATGTACACCAGCGTCTGCAAATCTTTTATGGCGAAGAATACGGGCTTGTAGTACAGAGCGAGGCAGGGAGTTGGACGATGGTACGTCTAAGCTTGCCGAAAGTTCTTTTGACGGGAGAAAAACAACCATGAAGAAATTACTGATCGTTGATGATGAGAAAAATATTCGTGTAGGTCTGAAGATCATGATTGAAAGGGAATTTCCGTCCGCATATTCGATCATAATGGCGAGCAATGGTGCAGAGGCGCTCGAGGTCTTTAAGACAGATGGTGCAGATATTATTATTACGGATATTCGTATGCCGGTAATGGATGGAATTACGCTTTTGGAGCAGCTATCTGTGGAGGTAAGAGGCGAGAAAAAACCAGCAGTGGTGATCCTAAGTGGGTACGATGATTTCGAATATGCTAAATGTGCCATACGTTATCGTGTGAAGGATTATCTACTTAAGCCGATTCGCCGAGATGAGCTGTTCGAAATCCTGCTGCATATCCATAAGGAACAGGAAGAACAGGAGTTCAGCGTCAAGAAAATAGAGCGGGAAGCAGAACAGTTTCGCAAAGAGCTACGCTCCAGCCGTTTACGGGGACTGCTGCAGCAGCAGGAGGTTCAGTTGGAGCCCGAGCAGCAAGAGGAGCTAAATGGTTTGGAGGTTCCTTTTACAGTTGGCGTGCTGAATTACTATTTTAATGATGGGACTCGGATGAAGGCGACAGAAGTTCAAGGGCTGGTCGAACGTTTGATGGGGCCAATCGAAAAGTGTTTTTCAGAAATTATAACGGAATGGGACGGTAAGTTAGTATTAATCGGGACTAGTAGACAGAGCTTTATGGAACTATCCCGTCAAGCTGAAGCTAGAGAAATAACTAGTTTATCGATCGGAATCAGCCGTGAGGGAAAAGGTCTCGAAGAACTTCGTTCCTGTTACAAGGAAGCTTGTCGGGCACTACAATATACTTTTTTGTTTCCGCAAGAAGGATTTTTGGATTACGAGGATGTCAGTCAAGAGCGTCGTAACTTTCCTTTGCCGAAGGAGGCGCTTCGTAAACTGCTCAATATGCTTGGGACAGAACGTGAGAAGGAAATAAAATGCCTGCTGTCTGTTATTTTTCAAACAGAGCATTTGAAGGAACTGGACTTGTCTTATCTCGAGAGTGTCGGGCAGAGTATCAATGAGCAGGTGCTGGATGAAGTATTTCGGCTGTATGGGGAAGCCTCGGTTGAGGTGTTAAAGCTATATCGTACGGTTGGTAACATGTATAACTATCGCCATTTCCATGATTATTATCGTGCGCTTGAGAATTTGCTCCTGAGTGTGAGTGATTACATTGTAGGAGTGCGCTCTGCTCATACGGAACATGCTGATATGGAGGAAGCGTTGAACTATATTGAAACGAACTATGCTCGTCCACTAAATATGGCTATGGTTAGTAACCATGTTTCTTTGAATTATTCTTATTTTAGCGAAGCCTTCAAAGCATATACAGGTGAGAATTTTGTCATTTATTTAAAAAAAGTACGCATCCGTCATGCTAAAGAACTGCTAGCGAAAGACTGTGGCAAGCTTGCTGAGGTTTCGGAGAAAGTAGGTTTTGAGAACAGTAAGCAATTTGCCCGTGTATTCAAAGAGTTGGAAGGGATCTCTCCAGGGGATTATAGAGCCAAAATGCTGTCTGAAGATCTGTCGTAAAAGGCAGGATAAGTAGCTTTAGTATAAATATCATTGCTGTACTGTACCTTGATGGGCGTTAAGGGTGTCGTTACAAGTGATCCTCCTATATAATGGCAGTGAGAAGCTTTGCTAGGATTAGCAGCAAGAGAGTTTGGAGGAATGAAGGGTGGAAGAAATTCAAGGCAATTTGATTACAGTTCAGACGTTGGCAGAGGACTTTCGGCGACTGGGTGTACAGGCGGGGATGACGATTATACTGCATTCGTCCTTCAAATCACTAGGCCAATGGGTGGCAGGTGGCCCGGTTGCCGTTATTTTGGCGCTTGAGGAGGTCCTTGGAGAGTCAGGTACACTTGTGATGCCCACGCATTCTAGTGATCTGACGGACCCTGCTGGCTGGAGTAACCCACCGGTGCCCGAATCTTGGTGGCAGAGTATCCGTGAGCAGATGCCGGCTTATGATCCAGACCTGACCCCACTGAGGGGAATGGGGGTTATTCCGGATTGCTTCCGTAGACAAAAAGAGGTAAAGCGCAGCGATCACCCCATTCATTCATTTGCGGCTTGGGGCAAGCATAGGGATGAGATTATATATGGTCACTCCCTCGAATACGGTTTGGGGGATGACTCTCCATTAGCTCGTATTTATGATCTGGGGGGAAGTGTACTGCTGCTAGGCGTAGGAAATCTGAATAATACTTCATTACATCTTGCTGAATGCCGGGCCTTCTATGAAGGAAAGAAGGAAGTCATTGGCGGGGCACCTATACTAGTGGATGGTCATAGACAGTGGGTGGAATTCAAGGAGCTAGATTGGAACTCTGACGATTTCGTTGAACTTGCTGAGCAATTCGGGCAAGAGACAGGGCTCATTACAAATGGTCATATCGCCTCAGCTGCAGCTCAATTGATTCCACAGCGTGAAATTGTAGACTATGCGGTGAACTGGATGGAGCAAAACAGGAAGTAGACTATCTCTGAATTTGGGATTAGGAGGAGAAGCAACGGATGAGTACTACAACGATATATCTAACGCGTCATGGACAGACAGAATGGAATGTGCAGAATCGTATGCAAGGTCATATGGATTCTGCGCTGACGACGCTTGGCGTACAACAGGCGGAATGGTTGAGCCGGGGAATGCAGGCTACAAATCTGGATGTCATTTATGCAAGCTCTAGCCCAAGGGCGCTGCGTACAGCTGAAATTATACGCGGAGAGCGGGATGTTCCGCTGAAGATTTCCGATGCATTTAAAGAAATTGGCATGGGCGTATGGGAAGGTAGAGATTCTGCTGAACTGGCAGCCCAGTATTCAGACCAGCATCGTTATTTCTGGAAGGAACCCGACCGGTTTAAAGTGGAGGGCAGCGAGACCTTCGCAGAGGTGCAGACAAGAGCACTGGAGAAGCTTCAGGAAATTCTCACTGCCCATCAGGGTGAGACGATTCTTATCGTAACGCATACGGTAGTGATCAAGCTCTTGATGGCTTATTTTGAGGGCAGAGAGTTGCCTAAGCTATGGGATCTGCCTTACATATATCCAACCTGCTTATCCAGGATTGATTTTACGGATGGCGTGCCGGAGATCCTGCTGCACGGGGATACAAGTCATTATGAAGAGAATGAGGCTGGGATGGAATCCTAGAGGTTATATGAAAAAGAGGCGGTTCCTCGAGTGCATTATGCACCCTAGGAACCGCCTTTTTGTCCTCAGAGCTGTGAGCCTTTATTAATTGATGAACTGAAGAGATTTCAAGGTCTTCTCCAGCATCGTAACGGCTTCAGCACGAGTTGCCAGCTTTTGTGGAGCAAAGGAACCGTCTTTCGCTCCTTGAATGATGCCCTCAGCAGCGATTTCTGCTACTGCTGCTTGGGACCAAGCAGGAATGCTTGCTGCGTCACTGAATTTAGCTAGTGCTGCAGGATCGGCATTTAAGGTTTTGCCCGTGTACTTGATGGCTTTAGCTAATACAGAGGCCATTTCTTGCCGAGTGATCGGGCTACCTGGCTTAAAGCTGCCATCGGTATAACCAGAAATCAATTCGGCTTCTGCAGCAGTGCGAATAGCATCAGCATACCATGCGTTTGGATTTACATCCTTAAAAGTTGTCTCGCCACCCGTTGTCACAAGTCCAAGAGAACGCGTAATTAATGCTGCGAACTCAGCCCGTGTGATCGACTGTGAAGGAGAGAATGTATCGCTATTGGTTCCACTAACGATCAGTTTGGAAGCTAACAGATCAATGGACGCTTTAGCCCAGTGTCCGCTAATATCTCCGAACGTTTTGGAAGATTTAACAACGGTGTAATAGCTGTTGCTGTTCCGTTTAATCGTAACATCTGTTGTTCCATTAGCCTTAGGGGCAAATATCGCAGGCACGAAGGAAATCTTGCCTGTAGCAGGATCGAAGACGACTGCCGTTGCGTTATTTGAATTTAAGGAAGTAGGTACATTGATAGTCCGATTAACATAAGTACTGCCGAAGTTGTTCAGCGGTACACGCTTAGATCCGGCTACTGCTGAAACACTAAATTCGATTACTGGAGCAGCTAAAGTTGCATTACCTAGCTGTGAAGCGATAGCTTGGTTTGTGCTGCTTAGCGTTTTCGAATCCGCTAATAGAATGGATACCGTAATTGTAAAGTCGCTGGTGCCTAATTGAGCGGCAAGCGATACACTGTTTACAACACTGAGCGGCAAGGAATACGAAGCGCCATCAGTAGTAAGGGTAAGAATGGTGTTAGGCTGTGCAGCAGCTTGTTTTACAAGCACACTGCCTGGGAGTTCTACTTGAGCGCCGCCAGTAGTCGCTTTAACCGGAATAACCAGTTCATGTTTACCAGTTGGCAGCTCAGCAAGTTGTTTGGTCAGATCAGCAGCATCAATTGTTGTTACTTGCGGTGCAGCCGTTGGTGCTACTGTTGCTGTTGATGTTGGAACTGTTGGTGATGTTGGAACTGTTGGTGATGTTGGCACTGTTGGTGATGTTGGCACTAGTGTTGGATCTGGTGTTGGCACTGGTGTTGGTACTGGTGTCGGAGTTGGGGTTATCTCCGGCAATGGTGCACCTTTCAGATCCACAATCCGGCCCTCAACAGCGGAAGTGTTCGCAGTGACAGTTCCAACTTCTTTAAGATACTTCGTAAATACATCAAAGTCCGGCAGGTACAGCAGATTCACACGGCCTTCTTTATAGGCCTTCTCAAGGGAAGTATAGAAATCTCCACCCTTAGCTGTGAAAGCATTAGTAGCTACTTCATAAGATGCTTTTAGATCTAGAGGAACATATTTGTCTCCGTTCTTCACTTCGATACGTAATACACGTTCGTTCACAGGCTTCGTGGAGTCATAATAGAATTTCAACCCTGCAACATGCGGGAAACGCCCGTCTGCTGCTGGAGTTTTGGAAACCCCATTCTCCATTGCATCCTTAATTTCTTGTCCGGTCAAAGTGATCGTAACCAGATCGTTATTGAATGGTAGTACTCCGAGTACTTCACCTTGTGTAATTGGTCCTTCATTGATGGACTCGCGAATACCGCCACCATTTTGCAGGGCGATTACGGCAGTAGTGCCAGCTTTCTTGGCTGCAAAAAGCATACCATCGGCAATCAGGTTACCGAGGTTGGTTTCCTTTGTGCGAACATTATCACGAACGCCGTTTAGAATAACCTCTGAGTTTCCTACTACCTCATTGCTCAGTTCTAGAATACCTGGCTTATAGTCGGTATCCAGGATCTTTTTAGCTTCAGGATCCTCTGCGATAACATAGTTAGCGCCGTTCTTAGCGTCGATGGAGATTAATTGGTCTTTCCAATCTGTCAGTACGCCATCTTTGTTAAATTTAACTTCAAGCTGACCAAGGAAGAGTCCTTTTTCACCAGTTTGTACAATAAGCTTCGGTGCATTAGGATCGCTGTTATCTACAACCGCTTGATCTAATTGCGTATGGCTGTGACCACCGACAATAATATCAATGCCATTAACCGCTTTGGCTAACTTGAGATCCTCTTCGTAGCCAAGGTGTGAGAGAACAATAATCTTGTTAACCTTTTCTTTTTGCAGCATAGCGACAGTTTCTTTTGCCTTCACTACAGCATTCTCAAAAGTTACTTTACCTGGTGAAGCAATGTTCGCTGTATCTTCTGTCGTCAGACCAATGATACCAACCTGTTCTCCGTCTACTTCTTTAATCAGAGCAGGGTAGATGGTTGCCGCATTACCCGATCGACCAATTTCGTTGGTGAACATTTTGCTTAGAATATCATCTGCAGAGAAATTCACATTAGATGAGACAAAAGGGAACTTAGCGTTGCCAATAAATTTGGAAAGCGTATCAGAATCTTTATCAAATTCATGATTACCGAAAGTCATAGCGTCATATTTGACCAGATTCATAAAGGCCAGATCTGCTTGACCCAGATACTTGTTGAAGTAGAGTGTTCCGGAGAACACATCACCCGCATCGAGAAGAATAGGGTTTTCTGTAGTCGCTTTAGCAGTTTTGATTGCTGTTACACGGCGCAAGATGTTGTTTGGTGAGCTTACAGTATCTAATCCTGCATGCGTATCGTTGGTGTGTAGAACTGTTAATGGAAAATCTTCAGCAGTACTAAAATCAATCTGTGCTACAACCGCATCATGATCGGATACCCGACCTTTCGATGGAGAGAAGTCGGCATTTAGATGGACGACATCTACTTTGGAAGAAGCCGTTAGATTTTTACTGACAAGAATATGATCCAGTACTTGAGAGTTTCCGTCATAGGTGTACGTATACTGCTCATTTAAAGGCAATGTGTCGATCAAATTGTCCAGCTCTGTACCTTTTAAAATAGTTGCAGTTTTAGTGAATTGGAAATCATTCAAATCGCCAAGAGCTACGACGTTGGCTTCAGGATTTGCAGTCAGAACCTCTTTGACAAATCCGTTTACGACCGCCGCAATTTTATGACGTTGTGTTTCACTGGACAATACCGGTGGCTGGACGTTCCCGAAAGGACCATTATCGCCGCCTTTTGAATTGAAATGGTTTGCGATCACGATCACTTTTTCGCCGCCGAAAATAAATTGTGCAGCAAGTGGTTTACGTGAACTAGCAAATGCAGCATTCGTTGGATCAATTCGTCCCGGATTGTAAGTCAGCTTGTCTGTCGCTGCATCATAAGCAACGGATTGCGTAGATGCACCTTTTTGACCGTTTACACTATCCGCAAGCTGTACTCTTGCTGGATTGTACAAGAAGCCTACGCGAATGTTTCCGCCTGGAGCTCCGCCATCCTGATTGTTGACTGGAGCGATGTCTGTGTATTTATATACAGGACCGCCAGCAGTTTCAATAGCCTTAATCAGTTCGTCAGCACTTGCTTCAGTGATTCCATTATTGGTTTCACCATTGCTATCCTGCATTTCGACCACGCCGATAATGTCAGGCTTTTTCATATTATTCGTGATGGAGTCGGCAAGTTTCTGGATTTTTGTTGCTCCGACGCCTGGGTAGAAGTTCTCAATGTTGTATGAAGCGATTAATAGCTTGTCCTCATTAACCTCAAGAGTAGTTGTTTCTTGTTTAAAAGTACTTGGGGTAATGGTTGGCAGCTTACCGTTCTCCGGAATTACTTTGAAATTGCCATTGTTGTATCCGATGACCCCTGTAATATCTCCAGCGAACTTATCTCCGGTGATGACTTCTTGACCCGGATTTCCATAAGCAATGATAAGGCGCTGAGGATTGAATTGGTTATATTCTTTTAGAACTAGTCCACCAGCTGGTGTGATGACATCAGGTGTATCGTTCTCTACTCTTGTAGGGATGTTATAAAGCATGGAATTTCCGCTACCACTTGTCCAGTAAGGACTAATAATCGTAGGGGTAGGAAGTTTTACAAGCATACCTTCTAACGATTCATAAAAATCTATGGCATCTTCACTAGGTTCAAAATCAGTCATGCTGTCATTATCAATGATGGAAAAAGGAATAGCTCTTCCACCTTTGCCAAGTACGATAGGTTCAGGCACAGTATAACTAGAAGAGGAATCTACTGTTAGTGATGTCATATTAATTTGAGTGGAGGTTAGATTGCTCGCACTTCCTTCGTTATACTCGGAAACAGCTCCATTAACGCGCACTAAATCTCCAACTTTAGGTTTAAGGGATGCATTTGTGCTGTAAACGAAAATACCTTCCGATGTGTTCACATTATTGTCCGGCTGAGGGTCCTGCATAAAGAAACCTCTATAAGCGCCAGTTGCGAATGTGTATCCGTATTGGGTAACGATACCTTCTACGTCAGTAACGTTCTGACCTACATACTCAGAGGCATGAGATTCTCCTTGAATATCATGTATACGAGGGAGATCAGAAGCTTTATAAGCAAAGGTATACACCTTACTTGTCTTGCCATCTGCTACGACAATTGCATTAATGGTAAGATCTTTACTAACTGTAATTGGATCTGAATAAAGCTTGCTTGCTGCTGTCGGTTCAGTTCCATCGGTCGTGTAATGAATTTGTGCTCCAAGGGTAGGGCTGGATAGGGTCACAGCACTTCCTTTAATGATGCGACCTGCACCAGGGCTCGCCATTACGGAAAAGGTTTCTTCCACCAAAGCGTTTTCGTTAAGTGGAATGAATTGATAAGTTGTATTATATTGCTCGATAACCCCAGTGATACTATCAAAGGTTGCACCCTTTACTAGTTTAGGCAGGGTTGAGAAAATTGTGAATTGTTGTCCGCCTTGACTTGCAGTCACTGTATTTCCATTTACATTATCTATAGTGACATTATTCATAGTTACCAGCTGAGCTTCATGGTTTTCTCCGTTCGCTGCAGACAAGTCGGTTGCTGTAATCAATTTAGGTGCGGGTACACCTACATCACTCGCAACGACAGAGTATTGAAGTCCGCTTTGGAGTTTGAGCTCTTGCAGGTTGCTGTAGATATCCATCTCGCCACTAACTGCAACACGATCTCCAACGTTTGCGAACTCTGGGAATTCATAAAGTACGATCCCACCGGTTCCATCCTGAATATACATTTTTGCTGCGTTAATGTGAGTTACGATACCTTCTGTTGAAATATTCTGACCTTTATTACCAAGGCGTGCTGTTGCGACGTCTGTTTTGGTCAGAATCGTGTAGTCAAAAGTTGTTATTGCGCTGTTTGGCATATTCGGTTCTGAAGCATACGCCTTAATCGTAGTGTCCTCAGTTAAGGTGATAGGCCCTGTGTAAGGTTGGAAATCAGTTGAACCACCTGATCCATAAACAGCTGAATAGACGGATGCTCCAACTGTCGGAGAGTTCAGAGAAATTTCAGTGCCTACCGGCCAGGCATTAGCGGCTGGTGAAGCTACTACGGAGCTAGCTGTCTCTGGTGCTTTACCATAACTACTATTGCGTGGACTTGCTGCTTGAACAACAAAATCCGCAACGTTGTTATCCGTATCTAGACCACGGCTATCAGCTGGTGCACCAGCTGCGGCTTTACGAATAGCGGCTGTCGCGTTGGTGAGAGCAGGGGTTGGAGTTCCCTCAACACCTGTAGCTGTACCATAGCCAACTAAATCTATCGTATTATTCGATGGGTCAACCAAGTCGACTTTACCGTTTGTCCCACTCATAGCTAGGATACCTGCGGCATCAGGAGTAGGTAGTGCAGCAGTTCCTCCTGTTCCTGCAGCCTCTTGGACGAGGTAGTATCCATTTGCAGGAATAGTTCCTGTTAATTCTGTTCCGCTGCTAAAGGTTCCAGTTGCGGAAGTATACCGAACTTTCCATCCAGTCAAAACTACAGGTTTGTTGGTAGGATTGTATAATTCAATAAAATCATTCTTAAACTCTGCTCCGCTGTTTCCACCACCGCCATAGACTTGTGAGATAACAACATTGCTATTATCCGGTGCTGCCTCGGCAGTCTGAATAGCTGGTAGCACACTGCCGACAAGCATTAACATTGCCAGTCCACTAGCCCACCATTTCCTTACTCTTGAAGAAATAATCATTTGGATAAGTATTCTCCCCTCAAATCTTTTATTAGAAACCTACTAAATGTTAGCACTCATATGTAAAATGAAAGGTCGTCTAATGTTAAACTTTACATTTTAATAACCATAGAGAATGAACAATTGACCCAGGTATAACGTTTCTGGAAAAAAATAATGCCCATTCAGCTTCTTGTTGAGAAGTGAATAGGCATTATTTATTTTAAATTTACTTGGATAAAACAGACTACTGTTGTGGAAGTTCTAGCCGCTCTAATCCGTCCATATATTTGCGCAGCGCCTGAGGAATGTAGATAGAACCATCCTCTTGCTGGTGATTCTCCAGCAGCGGGATCAGAATTCTTGGCGTAGCCACTGCGGTGTTATTTAAGGTATGGCAGTATTGTAAGCGACCGTCCGCATCCCGATAACGGATGCCCGAACGGCGAGCTTGGAAATCGAGTAGATTAGAAGCCGAATGGGTCTCACCGTATGCGCTTCTGCTAGGCATCCATGTCTCGATGTCATACTGCTTATGCGTCTTCAGGGACATATCCCCTGTGCAGACAGCCATAACTCGATAGGGGAGCTCTAAGAGCTGGAGAATGTGCTCGGCATTCGCGAGGATCTCGTGAAGCATATGGTCCGAGACCCCCTCGTCATTTCGACATAAGACGACTTGCTCGATCTTCGAGAACTGATGTACGCGGTACAGCCCGCGCACATCTCGCCCCGCTGATCCAACTTCACGGCGGAAGCAAGTCGACATTCCGGCTAATCGCATGGGTGTGTCGAGCTCTACAATCTCGTCGCTGTAGAGTGAAACTAGCGACACTTCAGATGTGCCTACCAGCCAGCGATTATCTCCGCTGAGCTCGTACGTCTGATCCATCCCACCCGGGAAGAATCCGGTTCGCTCCAACGCTTCAGGGCGGACAATCACAGGAACATCCATCACGGTGAATCCGCGTGCAGTGAGCACATCTAGGGCAAGTCTTTGTACAGCGAGATGTAACATCAGGCCGGCTCCTTTGAGCACATAGCTGCGAGGACCGCCTGCTTTGACGCCACGGGGAATATCAATAATATCGTGGAGTTCACCTAGCTCCACATGATCACGAGGCGCAAAGCCGAATTCCGGCACCGCTCCGTTCAACCGCAGTTCTACATTATCGTTATCATCGTTGCCGATGGGTGTATCCTGCGACACCGGATTCGGTGCGAGCAGCATGAGCTCTCTACAGCGGCGTTCAGCCTCGTTCAGATCAGCTTCCAGCAGGTTCAGCCGATGATTGAGTTCTCGTACCTGTGCCTTGACGATCTCTCCAGCAGGGCGGTCACCCTGCCGTAATAATCGTTCAACCTCTTTGGTTAGCCCATTACGTTCGGCTCTCATTTGTTCGGCTTCTTGTCGCAGGCTTCGGCGCTTTTCATCCCATTCCAGCAATTCATCCAGTGGGAAGTCGACTCTTTTCCATGTGGCAGTGTTTCTTACAAGTTCTTGATTATCCTTGATCCAGTTCATTTCCAGCATATCGCTCGCTCCTTTTTGTTTAAAAGATAAGAAAGTGTAAGTTTCACACTTCACTTTATCCCTCTAGTTCTCGCACAAACACTTACCGTCCTTAAAAGGACGCCGAAGGTATTTATGCTTGAAAAAACGCAAAAAACGCCCTCATCCATGGGACGAGGAGCGTCAGCTCGCGGTGCCACCCAGGTTGATCGAATCTCCTTAACAGCAGGAAAGAATTCGACCCTCTTTGGTCTTCGCGGTAACGGGCGAAACCCGGTGAACTTAGGGAGTCATTATAGGCTCCGGTCGCAGACGCCTCACGGTTGGATGCCGGTCATTGGCCTGATTCTTGGATTTAATATTGTTGCTTAGTATATCGCAAGAGTGGGATGAGCGCAAGCGTTTATGGTTTGACAATAATATCTGATCTGCGATAGGATTAATATTAATTTGAAGTATTCCTGTCGGGATAAATACTTGCAGTGTGAGCTGCTTAATGGGATGAAAGAGGTGGAGAAGTGGCTAAAATTGTTGTGATTAACGGAACACCTTCCTTGGTATCGCGCATCAATGCAGTTATAGAGTATGCGGAGGCAAGCTTAACGGATCAGGGCTTTGAGGTTGAGCGTATTAACGTTGCAGAGCTGCCAGCGGAAGATTTGATTCATACCAAGTTTGAGAGTGATTCTATCGTCAAAGCGAACGGCCTTGTAGCCGAAGCGGATGCGGTAATCGTGGTTAGCCCGGTTTATAAAGCCTCTTATACAGGCGTGCTGAAGACCTTCTTGGATCTAGTTCCACAAAAGGGATTGGCCGGCAAAATCGTACTCCCGCTCTTCATGGGTGGCAGTCTTGCACATCTACTTACGATTGATTATGCTTTGAAACCTGTGTTGTCTGTACTCGGTGCACGTTACATTCTTGGTGGAGTGTATGCCGTGGATTCTCAGGTGGTTCGTAATGATCACGGAGTGGTAGAGCTTGCTGAGGAGCTGAAGCTGCGTCTGAATGATGCGTTAGCTGAGCTTGCAGAAGAAACTACACATCGTGTGGAACGCAAGGCTTAAGACTAAGTAGCAAGCATTCTGTTTCGAATGGATTCATACCAACTATATAAGCGTCTCATTCATACCTGATCCAAGGGGTGAAGGGACGCTTTTTGCTATAGCAAAAAGGCCATCTCACTATGAAAGTAGAGAATGGCCTCTTTTTTTATATAGGGTTCGTTATAATCCGGTCTTACAAATCGTCGAATCCGTTATCGTCGCCAACCTTACCGTAGTTACGGGATTTAGCTTCGAAGAAGTCGGTTTTGGTGGCATTAAGCGCATCATCGGAGAAAGGTTTGATCCAAGGCATGCAGTTAACATCAACGCCTTGGTAGGCTTTTTCCATACCCATCAAAGTTAAGCGCTTGTTCGCTGTATATTTGATGTAGTCACTAAGCTCGTTAAGATCAATACCGCGGACATTAGTAAGGGTGTAGTAAGCCCAGTTGGTTTCAAGCTCTACCGCGCGGTCGATCGTACGATACACGTAATCCATGTTCTCTTTAGTGTTCAACTCAGGGAAATCTACAAGCAGCTGCTTAAATACTTCTGCGAAGAAATAGCAGTGCTGGTTCTCGTCACGTTGGATATAAGAGATCATTTGACTGGTCGCCATCATCTTCTGGTCACGGGCCAGATTGTAGAAGAAGGCGAAGGTGCTGTAGAAGAAAATTCCTTCCAAGATGAGATCCGCTACCAGCGCATGGAAAAAGGTCTGTCTCGTAGGGTTATCACGGAACTCTTGATAAATATCAGAGATAAACTGATTGCGTTCCAGCAGGACAGGGTCTTTTTTCCAATATTCAAAAATTTCTTTCTGCTCACTTTCCGACACGATTGAGGAAAGAACATAGGAATAGGATTGGTTATGCACCACTTCTTGTTGTCCGATAATGGCAGAGATAGCTTCTAGAGAAGAGTCAGTAAAATAACGCTTCACGTCGCTTACGAACATCGTCTGCATCGAGTCTAACACGGCGAGCAGGGAGATGTTGATCTTAAATACGCGTTGCTCCTCAGCATCGAGCATAGGAAATTGTTGCGCATCTTTGGACATTGGGATTTCATCGGCGATCCAGTGATTAAGCAGCAGCACCTTGTACAGCTTGTACATATGTGGCATGCGAATATCGTTCCAGTTCAGAATACCGGAGCACTCACCGTCGATGATGCGTGTGGATTGGTTGGGTGCTTCAGTGTTAAAAATCTTTTGTAGTTGCATTTATTTTCCCTCCATTTTTTTGCGCGGGTAATCTTTCTTTGGTGTCTTGTTCATAGAAAGGCGGTGATGGAGTAACGGAGAGGAAGTTTGGAGCTGTAGGAGCGTCAGCGACCGCCTTTGTCATCGGATGTCATCCGCTAATAGCGGTAAAGATCAAGACATCTGATGACAACAGCGGCCGGAAGCCCAAACATTCCTCGCAGTTACGAAATTCATCATCGTTTTTCTATTCAGGGCACTAAGATAATTAGCTAGCGCAAGAATCACACTCTTCTATTGTCAAAGCACGGCTACGCACATAATAAGTTGATTTCAATCCGCCCTTCCAGGCGTTCAGATGCAGCTCAAGGAACTCGGTAGCCTTGATGTCAGGACGAACATACAGGTTAAAGCTTTGGCCTTGATCGACGTGACGCTGACGAGCAGAAGCCATGCGGATCGACCAGTTTTGGTCAATTGTAAACGCAGTTTTATAGTACCAAATCGTCTTGTCGGACAGATCCGGTGCTGGGTTAGCGATCTTGTAAGTTGTTTTCTCTTCATAGGAAAGCAATTCATACAAAGGATCAATGCTGGCTGTGGAGCCGGCAATAATCGATGTGGAGCCATTCGGTGCAATCGCGAACATCCATGCGTTACGAACACCGTCTTTAGCCACTTCTTCTTGCAGCTCGCGCCATTGTTCAGTGGTTACATATTTACCTTCTTGTTCACCGCTAACGTAGCCACGTGAAGTAAAGTATGCACCTGTCTCCCAATCGGAACCGGCGAACTTCGGATAACGGCCTTTTTCACGGGCAAGCTCCATGCTCGAACGTACCAACAGGTAGTTGATGTGTTCATACAAATGGTTGTTATATTCTACGGCTTCATCAGATTCCCAACGAATGCCCTTGAGTGCCAATAGGTGATGCAAGCCGAATGTGCCGAGACCCACTGCGCGGTATTGGCTGTTCGTGTATTGTGCTTGCAGAACTTCAATATTATTAATGTCGATTACGTTGTCCAGCATACGTACTTGGATAGGTACAAGTCTTTCCAGCACACCAGCTGGAATCGCACGTGCCAAGTGAATCGAATTCAGGTTGCAGACTACGAAATCGCCAGGGATTTTGGAGATAACAATCCGGGTCTTGCCATCTTTGGTTACTAATTCTTCCTGTTCAATAACGGTAGCGGATTGATTCTGCATAATTTCTGTGCACAGGTTGGAAGAGAAGACCATACCTTGGTGACGGTTCGGGTTCGTCCGGTTAACCGTATCACGGTAGAACATATATGGAGTACCTGTTTCAAGCTGTGATTTCATAATCCGTTTCATGATGTCGATCGCAGGAACGGTAATACGGGACAATTCCAAATTGGCTGTAGCTTCAGCATATTTTTCACGGAAAGTGCCTTTACCAAGCTCTTCATCGTAGAAGTCTTCCAGACCAAGCGGACGACCGTTCTCATCCGTCCAGCCCATAACCTTCTTCACTTCATGTGGGCAGAAGAGGTTCCAGTGGCTGCGTGATTCAACGGCTTCCATGAACAAGTCCGGCAGGGTTACACCGTGGAATACGTCATGTGCACGCATACGCTCGTCACCATTATTTAGTTTAAGATCGAGGAAAGCGAGAATATCTTTATGGAATACATCAAGGTAGACAGCGACAGCACCTTTACGTGTTCCAAGTTGATCTACACTGACTGCTGTATTGTTCAATTGGCGAATCCAAGGAATTACGCCGGAGCTAGTGTTCTTATGGCCACGGATATCCGAACCCCGTGCCCGTACTTTACCAAGGTAGACGCCGATACCGCCACCCATTTTGCTAAGGCGCGCTACGTCTGTATTAGAGTCAAAGATACCCTCTAGGGAATCGTCTACCGTATCAATGAAGCAGCTGGATAGCTGTCCAGCGACCTTTTTGCCGGCATTGGACATTGTAGGGGTAGCAGCTGTCATGTAGATGTTGCTCATAGCCCAGTAAGCTTCTTTTACAAGCTCAAGACGTTTCTCAGGTGGTTCACGGTGCATCAGGTACATAGCAATAATCATGTAACGTTCTTGCGGAAGCTCCATTACACGGCCGTCAAAATCATGCGCCAAATAACGGTCGGATAGCGTAAGCAGACCGATATAGTCAAACAAAAGATCGCGTGTATAATCGATACACCCACCTAGTTCGATAATTTGTTCTTTGGTGTAATGACTTAGAAGCTCTTCACGATAGATTCCTTTTTTTACGAGATCCGTAATTAGCGGGTACAGCTCACCGTAAGGCTCTTCTGGATAAGCTTTATAGCGGCGATGAACGGCTGCTTTTTTATAAAGGGTAGTCAGAAGGGCACGGGCAGCTGCAAACTTCCAAGTAGGCTCTTCTTTCGTTACAAGCTCTAAAGCACTCATGGTGAAGGCATTGCTAATTTCTTCTCCGCTTACGGAGTCACGACGCAGTTTGGAAATTACTCCCCGCAGCAATGTTTCTTTATTTAGTTGATCAAGACCTTCTAAGATACGGTCGGCGTATACGGAAAGGCGCTTCTCATCAAAAGCCAGTTGGCGATTATCTGGTTTTACTACGAATTGTGGCATGGTTATTTCATCCCTTCTTATTTTGGGTTAATTTTGAATATCAAAAATTGATATATTATAGCGCAGTAGGCTGCCACAGAAAGACCTCCGAGCCGTTCGTACTGGCCGGAATGTCGATTATGCGTTGGTTAGAGCTTCCTCGGTAAGGAAGTGTAGTATCTTTCAATTCTTCTATAAAACGTCCATCTATTAATACCTGACACTGTGTAAGTAGATTCCACTCCGGCGAACCGGGAAGGGCGGTTAGTTCCTCATACGTATAACCACTGTAAATCCAGATGGGGAAGCCTGGGAGCACGGCGCGAAGCTCATGAATGAACCCAAGTACCTCTTCTGCCGAGAAAAAAGGATCGCCGCCTGCCAGTGTTAGACCATCCAGCAAAGGGTTAGCGGCGATTTCTGCAATGATTTCATGTTGACGTTCTAAGGTGAAGGCTTCTCCATATTTAAAGTTCCATGTCTCGGGATTAAAGCATCCCGGGCAACGATGACGGCAGCCGCTGATGAAGAGGACGGCCCGCATGCCCTCTCCCTCGTTAATCGACTCCGGATAGTATCCGCAAATATTCATAAATGCTTAACGCGATCCCGTACTTCGGCTTGTTTGGCGGCATTGAAGCGGGTCTGATAGTCGCCAGTTAAATAACCTGTAACTCTGCGCAAACGACGGATGTGCACGTCATTCTCATGTGCGTTGCAGGAAGGACAGTTTGTCCCAATTACACCTTCGTATCCGCAGCTGGAGCAGCGGTCAATCGGATGGTTAATGCTGAAGTAGCTGACCTGTTGTTCTAGTGCATATTTAATGATTTTGATAAAAGCAGATGGATTGCTGCGGGCATTGCCATTTAATTCGACATAAGAAATAGCCCCGGCATTGCAGTATTCATGGAAAGGAGCTTCCAAGCTGATCTTCTGAGCAGCACCTAGATCGTAGTATACAGGGATGTGGAAAGAGTTCGTATAATACTCACGGTCAGTTACGCCCGGAATAGAACCCAGTACCTTGCGATCAATCTTGGTGAATTTGCCGGACAGGCCCTCTGCTGGTGTTGCGAACAAGGTAATGTTGAGATTAAGTTCCTCACTTTTAAGGTCGCAATACTCCCGCATGTGACGCACGATAGCCACAGCCTTGGCATGGACTTCCATATCCTCGCCATGGTGTTTGCCGTACATGGCTTTCATGCATTCCGCCATACCGATGAAGCCAAGCGACAGACTACCATGCTTAAGTAGTTCGCCTACAGAGTCTTCAGGAGCGAGATTTTCGCCGCCTTCCCAGACGCCTTCTCGCATCATGAAATCGGATGCTTTAGCTTTTTGCGCGCTTTGGATGTGGAACCGATGAAGAAGTCCTTCCAGCGCAATATCCATATAGTGGTTTAGATCCTCATAGAAGCCAGCTTCATCTGCGACGGTACGTCGGCCTGTTACTGTGCCGTGTGCCAGACCGAGCCGAACCAGATTCAGTGTATTAAAGGAAAGGTTGCCCTTCCCGGAGCAATGATTACGCCCAAAACGGTCACCGAGCACTCGGGTGCGGCAGCCCATTGTAGCAAATTCCGTATCAGGATCACTTGGATCATAATACTGCAAGTTGAGCGGAGCGTCCAGATTAGCGAAGTTCGGATAAAGTCTGCGTGCAGAACATTCCGCCGCTTTTAGGAACAATTCATAGTTAGGATCACCTTGCTGTTGATTGACTCCTTGCTTGCATTTGAAGATTTGAATCGGGAACACAGGTGTTTCTCCGCTGCCAAGTCCGTTCATCGTTGCTGTTAGCAGGGAGCTGATCACAAGCTGACCTTCTGGTGAAGTACAAGTACCATAATTGATGCTGGTAAACGGAATTTGCCCACCGGATCGGCTGGACATGGTGTTGAGATTATGTACCATACTTTCAGCCGCTTGCAGGGTTTCGATTTCGGTTTCCTTTAGTGCAAAACGAAACGCTTTTGGATATAACTCCGCCAGATCGGTCCGACTCATTGTAATCTCGCCCAAAGAATCATTAGCTTGTCCCTCATCAAAATAATCCAGACCCTTGCGGAACAGCTTAGCGAAGGATTTGGTTACATAAGGTGCAAGATCATAGTCGAGCTTATTGGCGGATACGCCGCCATATTGAGCATTTTGCTGGGATTGAAAAATAATTGCTACCAGTGACATAGCTGTCATTATGGAGTTCGGAGGACGAACACTGCCGTTGCCGGTGTTGAAGCCTTCGCGGAGAAGCTTATCAAACGGGATAAAAATGCAGTTAGTCGTTCCGATTGCGTATTGATCCAGATCATGCACATAGACGACATTGTCATCAATGGCTTGCACTAGCTGCGGCGGCATCGTAAAGTTGCGGGCATACCATTTTGAATATTCACTGCCGAACTTGCTCATTTTACCGGAGAAACTCTCTCCGTTCAAATTGGCATTCTCGCGCAGCAAGTCCAAATCCCGGCTGTCGATAATATCGCGTCCTAAATCAATGAGCTCTTCTAAAAGAACTTCTCGTGCATTTGTTGTACCGTTAAATTGTCTCTCCAACAACGTCATTGTATAGCTCTCCTCTCAGTCTATCGTCTTATCATTAAGAAGTTCGACCGCATGAGCGGCCGTATATTCATTGTGATCTCATAAAAAAAGCATCCTCTAGCGAGGATGGCAGAAAATGCCCGATGCGTTATGTAAATATCCACACAGATATTTGTAGTGGCCTCTAAGAAGATGACCGCATGCGGACACCGTTCCTGTTCCTCGCAGGCACTCATAGTTGGTGTCGTCGAAACAGGCAGGTCTCCTGGCTTCCGTAGGACCTCTCAGCGCCTTCCCAAGGGGGCTCTTACCCCTCAGTGGCTTCTGCCAGGAGATCTGCCCATCTTAAGCTTCTAAAAGCTTGTAAGGGGCATCCGGTTACAGTGGCGGGACCGCAGCGGATTTTCACCGTACTTCCCTATTAAGCTCTGATTCCGATAAAGGATCAAAGCGCCTGTCTCCACTATATTTTGTTGTCGTTAGATAAAAATAACCCAAGATGTTGTGTTTGTAAACAGTTTTTTAGAAAACCCGCGCGGGGAGCGGGTTCTTCAAAAGTACTCCACAAATGATCCACAGGCTGTCCATAAGTAATCCACAATTGATCCACAGGCATATAAAAAATGATTCATAAATTGTCCGAAAAGATGCCACAAAGAGTCCATAAATGTAGTGCAGATGACCCTAGAATTCATGTTAAAAAAAATACTTGTGGCGAAAGTCATATTTCGGAGAATTTTGGGGAAAGAAGAAGGGGCATAATAAAGCTGAGATCATTTGTGGGAGAGCGGTGGAGTTGTTACAATAGAAGGACACACATACTTTAAAATTCCGAGGAGGTATTCTCATGCCTATTGCTGAAGTAACCGTTATTCCGATTGGAACAGGTAGTACGAGCCTTAGCAGCTATGTTGCGGATATGCAGCGAGTGCTGAAGACGGTAGAAGGGATTACTTATGAGCTTACATCCATGGGTACAATCATCGAAGGGCCTCTTCAGCGTATTTTTGCTGCAGTCGAAGCGCTGCACGAGTCTCCTTTTGCCGCAGGTGCAGAGCGTGTCTCTACCTCACTTAAAATAGACGACCGCCGCGATAAACCCTCCACTAGCCGTGGAAAGCTGGAGTCTGTGGAGCGTAAACTACAGGTGGAATAGCAGTTTGGGAGAGTAGGGAAATAGGGAGAAATAGGCTTGCGTTTCTGACTGAAAGTTGTATAATATTTTTTGTTTGACAGAAAAATCAGCCTTAAGCTGGTGTAGCTCAGGGGTAGAGCAACGCACTCGTAATGCGTAGGCCGGGGGTTCAATTCCCTTCACCAGCATATCTAAGAATTGCGCAATGGCACGGTTTCCGGGATTTCGGGACCGTGCCATTTGTCTTGAAATCACCTATCTTCTAACATTCGTCTAACCTTTACTCAAGTAAAATGGCGGAATGACCCAGTCTCTCTTGTGTGATATTTGGTGTACACCGAAGACGAGATTCGCCCCGAAGACTATACATCAATCATACGTGCAGGCAGGTTGCAGTGCTTACCTTTAGGTAAGTACGTGAACTAAAAGTGCATACTTACGCGATGGCATGGTGGGAGGTATACTCAAGTCCTAAATCTGATTCAAACATGGAGGATACACCATTGAAAACACTTATTGTCGTCACGCACCCAAACATCGAAACATCCGTCGTTAATAAACGCTGGATCGAAGAACTCCGTAAATATCCAGACAAATATACGGTGCACGAGCTGTACAAAGCCTATCCCGATGAAAAAATCAACGTGGAAAAGGAACAACAACTGATTGAAGCGCATGATAAGCTCGTCTTACAATTCCCTGTCTACTGGTTTAGTAGTCCACCTCTGCTTAAAAAGTGGCTGGACGAAGTATTTACTTACGGATGGGCATATGGTTCGAAGAGTGATAAATTAAGAAATCGAAAAATCGCATTAGCTGTAACTGCCGGAGGAAGTGCAAAAGACTTTAGTGAAGAAGGTAAACTCGGCTACGGGCTTGACCGTATTTTATCTCCCTTTGACACGACTTTTTTGTACTGCAACGCTGATTATCGTTCCTTCTATGCCATTTATGGCACGGAATCTGAGACGGTAGGAAGTACGGATTACTTGAAGAAATTGGATGTCAGTTCGCAAGGCTATGTTGAATTTATCGAAAATATGTAATTAGAATTGAAACAAAAAGCAGCATTTTCATTAATGGAAATGCTGCTTTTGTCATAAGTTGTCGTTAAATCGTAAAAGGTATTGTTATCTCTTGCGCGGCTGGAACGAAGTTTTTCTCTCCCCAAGTGCACATCATATCCAGCACCGGAATAAGCGATTGGCCCTTCTCGGTCAAGGAATACTCAACTTTAGGGGGAATCTGGGGGAATTCCTCGCGCCTGACGAGACAGTCGGCTTCCAGTTCTTTCAACATAACGCTTAACGTCTTAAAAGGTATTGTGCCGATACCCCGTTGCAGTTCATTGAACCGCACGATCTTGTTTTCAGAGAGATAGTAGAGAATAGTCATTTTATATTTACCACTAATGATAGACAAGGTGTAGCCAAAGCTAGTGTCCTTCTGCTGAATGCCAGGTGGTATACAGATTTCATCACTCATGGGCTATTACCCTCCTTCAGAAAATATTCAACGAAAAGGCAAACGCCTGTTGTCGCTACGTACTCAGGTCCCGACTTTATTATGTTTTACAACCTGCTATCAAGTCATCCTGCGAGCAACGAACTCACTATATCATTTTGAAACAATTAGTTCAAAGCACTCGTGGCTAACTATCAAGCGGATAGCCTAAGCGACGAATTGAAGTTTTTTAATGTAATTTTCATGTGAGCATCATCTTATTTTCAGGTTCAAGGTATATATTGAAGACACCAAACACCCCCCAGTGTTTTGTGGTATAAATCTCTCAGGTCTTGCCAACTCCCATGGTAAGGCCTATTTTTTTGTTCGCTAATTAAATGGGGGAGGGGGCAGCTTCTTCGCTACTTCACTTAATCTGATACTGCTCTTCATAGCTCTTAAAAGATGAAATATCCAGACCGAGATATCTGCGCATATGAATGGCAGCTTGGGCAGCGACAATGTCGTTTAACAGCAGCATTCGTTCATGGTAGCCACGACATATAAATTTGGCTTCTATCCCCGTGTTAAGTCTGTTCTGCCCATAAACCTTGATTCCCCGTTTTCTCATCTCTGAACGAACATCTCTTAGATCTGTTGTAGCAACTGCTGCGGCTGTTTCAAGAACCTCCAGATAGGGGGTGGGTGTTCGTAAATGTGCAGATAGAATGGCGGAGTCCCGTTCGAAAGCTGATAAAATCATCGGAAGCAATAAATAAGATTTCACCAGCATGTTGTCCCTGCTTTCAGCTCTATTCATGAATCTCATCACCTCTAATGGGAACGTATATTCGTATTCTACCCCGATATTCCAAAAATAATCAATGGTATTTCTAAACAGCTAGTCCGATGTGATTGAATTCACAACTAAATTAGAAAGAATAAAATATATTAAAATTGTAATAATAAAAAATAATGCTTCAGACTTATATAAAGGGAGAATTAGGATGAATGAGGAAGGAAGTCTCCGCCGTGGAATGGTATTTGGTTTGATTCTAAGTATTCCATTATGGATATCGATATTAGGTTGGATAAAGTTACTTTAAAATTAAAGGAAAACCTTTGTGTGAAGCGCCTTTAGGCGCTTTTTTTTGTGCTTGCTTACGCGTATGAATATCAAAAGGAATTGATTGACAATTGTGGGGATGGAGCGCTAAACTATTATTAGTTCAAAAGTATTAAAAGTCATAGACGATTATTTAATAGGATGCTTAAAATGCTAGTTCTAATCTGCAAGTCAATACATATATTATCATGATAATAGCAAACCGCCTGAAAGGGTGGGACGCAAAGTCCAGGAGTCTAAAGTGTCTTAAATGCGCTATGACCGTCCGACTGCCATGAGAAGGGAATTCCACTTCTTTTTTGGCGGTCTTTTTTGTTGTTAGGTCCTTTAGAGTTTCTGGTAATTATTCTGATTGAATATAAATCATAGATTTAGGAGGTGTGCTTTTTGAAAAGAAGAATGAAACCGCTGCTAGCACTAATATTAGCGGGGATTTTGACAGTAGGTAGTGGTCTTTCTGGAGGTCATTTGGTAAATGCGGCTGGGGAGGTGCTTCCCTATACTCCTACACCTGTGTTAGGTATTGCAGGGAATTTTAATACTTTTATTTTTGGCGATTTCAAACAATCTAATGATCAGGTTCATGGGCGCCTTGCGGCCAAAGGTAATATTACTTTGCAGAATTACGGCGTATCCAAGGATAATCCAGGTGGAGATGTTCTTATTGCTGGTAATGACATCAGTTTTACTAATGGGACTGTTCATGGAGCATCCGTTTATGGTGGTGTTTTTTCCAGCAACGGTGTAGATCTTAAAGAACCAGCGAGAAAAGGGACTCCTATTGATTTTGATGCTGAAGAGCAATTTCTTATTGGACGTTCTAATGAATTCTCTTCGCTTGCTACAATAGGAACTTTCAAAAAGGAATATGGGAAAATAACGATTGATGCTCCGGAACCATTTAACGTTCTTAATCTTAGTGCTGCCGATTTCGCTGGTGCTAATGGCTTACAGTTTAATATTGCAAATAGCGCCACAGTTATCATTAACGTTAGCGGAAGTTCAGTTAACATTCCAAGCTTTCAAATCTGGGGAGGTAGCCCTAACAAGGTATTATTTAATTTTTATGAAGCTAGCACTGTTGATATTGGAAGTTTAACAATAGAAGGAACTATCCTAGCTCCGCTTGCAAAAGTAACTTATAATTCCGGTGAACTGCATGGGACGCTGATTGCAAAGGGATTTGCTGGTGGGGTGCAGATGCATTGGTATCCATATGGAGGGGAAGAACCACCTCCGACACCAACGCCGACCGTGACACCAACACCGACGCCGACCGTGACACCAACACCGACGCCGACCGTGACACCAACACCGACACCAACCGTGACACCAACACCGACGCCGACCGTGACGCCAACACCGACGCCGACCGTGACACCAACACCGACGCCGACCGTGACACCAACACCGACACCAACCGTGACGCCAACACCAACGCCGACCGTGACGCCAACACCGACGCCGACCGTGACGCCAACACCGACGCCGACCGTGACACCAACACCAACGCCGACCGTGACGCCTACGCCGTGCGTGACACCGACACCGAAGCCAACACACACACCAAAGCCAACACCAACGCCGAAGCCAACACACACACCAAAGCCAACACCGACACCGAAGCCGACACACACACCAAAGCCAACACCGACACCGAAGCCAACGCACACACCAAAGCCAACACACACACCAAAACCAAAACCAACACCAACGCCGATCGTGACGCCAACACCAACGCCGACCGTGACGCCAACACCAACGCCGACCGTGACGCCAACACCAACGCCGACCGTGACGCCAACACCAACGCCGACCGTGACGCCAACACCAACGCCGACCGTGACGCCAACACCAACGCCGACCGTGACGCCAACACCAACGCCGATCGTGACGCCAACACCAACGCCGACCGTGACGCCAACACCAACGCCGACCGTGACGCCAACACCGACGCCGACCGTGACGCCAACACCAACGCCGATCGTGACGCCAACACCAACGCCGATCGTGACGCCAACACCAACGCCGATCGTGACGCCAACACCAACGCCGATCGTGACACCAACACCAACGCCGACCGTGACACCAACACCAACGCCGATCGTGACGCCAACACCGACGCCGATCGTGACACCAACACCAACGCCGACTCCGTCGTCGGAAGTGACGCCAACACCAACGCCGACTCCGTCGTCGGAAGTGACGCCAACACCAACACCGACACCGTCGTCGGAAGTAACGCCAACACCGACACCGTCGTCAGAAGTAACGCCAACACCGACACCGTCGTCAGAAGTAACGCCAACACCGACACCGTCGTCAGAAGTAACGCCAACACCGACGCCAACGCCGGAGCCTCCGGTGTTCCCGACACCAACACCATCATTTGTAATTGGCACTATCGTTGTTAATGATGATCCTGTACCGTTGGGCCCTGTAGCATCGTCGACTCCAACACAAGTACCAACACCAACACCGTCGAGCAACACAGAGGTACTTGTTGATGATGATGAGATTCCATTAGGACCAGTATTGACAGTAACACCAACGCCGTCACCAGAGGATATTGCTGCAGTGGATGATACAATCCCGCTAGGTAATCCACCTGTGGATGAACTTCCAAAAACGGGAGAATCAAGTTCAGTCCCTTATTATGTAACTGGTCTAGGTTTTGCACTTATTGGATTGCTAATGAGAAATAGATTCTCGAGCAAGAAATAATAAACGGTGATTGTAGCTTGAATACAAGTTATGCCGTGAAGAATAGTAAAGCCGCTTTCGGGACATATTCCGATGGCGGTTTTCTTTTGTTACGATTGTTATATTTTGGCGCATTCTAAGTAGATGTTATACTGATTTACAACGGATATGAGGAAAGGACGGGGAAGATGAATTGGTATGGTTCTTCATTAGCGCTGTCATCGTCATAGGAGCTCTGATCTATGCGGGCTTTTTCTTTTATGGAATTGCTATTAAACGAGCACCGAAGGAATTCCTGAGTAATAATCGTGATTTGAAGGTTGATCCACCGGTTGCCGGGGCTTCTTGGGGTGAGGGGAAGGATTGGATCTCCAGTCAGAGCTTTGAGAATGTGGAGATTACATCTGAGGACGGGCTACAACTAAGAGGGTACTTGCTCCTTTCGGATCGTGCTGAAGGTCGTACGGCGATTTTAGCTCATGGTTATTCTGGAAAAGGGAAGGATATGGGGGCGTACGCCAAAATCTATTACGAGAGACTGGGCTTTAATATCCTGATTCCCGATGCCAGGGGACATGGGGAAAGCGCTGGCAATTATATTGGTTTTGGATGGCATGAGCGCAAGGATTATTTGCAGTGGATTGAATATATAATAGAAAAGACTGGGCCCAGTGCTCAAGTTGTGCTGCATGGGGTCTCTATGGGTGGTGCTACAGTGCTAATGACCTCAGGTGAAAAACTCCCGCCGCAGGTTAAAGCTATTGTCTCGGACTGTGCTTACAGCTCAGTTAAAGCACAATTAGCCTACCAACTACGGCGTATGTATCGCTTGCCAAGTTTCCCTTTTATTCAAAGTGCGAGTCTAATTACTCGTTTGAAAGCAGGGTATGGTTTTAGTGAAGCGTCTGCCTTGAAACAGGTGAGGAAGGCGAAGGTACCGATTCTTTTTATTCATGGGAATGCCGATAATTTTGTACCATATAGTATGATGAATGAATTGTATGAGGCATGTCAGAGTCCCAAAGAGAAGTTCGTAGTGCCGCAAGCAGGGCATGGGTTAGCTTATGATATGGATAAGACGGGGTATATAAACGTAGTAACAGCTTTTGTGAATCAATATGTAAATTAGAAGCCCTGAACGTAGACAGCGCCCGATATCCGCTAGGTAGCGGTTATCGGGCGCCTATATTTTTCCACACATGGCATGTGTCCTTATGTAAGGTTCGTACAGCCATGCTTTTTCGTTATATTCATCCCCCGCCGTTCGTGAGTAACGGGTGTCTTAATTCCTTGTTATTTCCAGCAGCCGTGTGGCGAGAATAATCCTTCCAATACGACAAAAGCCCTACCTCTCTTTTGCCCTTGCGGCTCCATTGACCGCGCCAGTGTGAATCGGAATGCTATATTTCGAATTTAGTCTCATAAAAAGGAAAGTTTCTGCAAGAAAACATGAAGCCTCTGTGTCCAAATTGCCGAAGTGTAAAATAGTCGGCCTGACATCTTCTTGATGGGGATATACAATATATCGAAAACAAATACGATATAAATATAACACAGTATTGTTTAAAAGGCAAATATAATAATGAATTCCAAGATAAGGGTTGTTTGATTTTAGAGAGGAACAAACCTCGATAAGGAGCGCTTAGATTTTGAAAGTAACTTAAATTGGGTTAATTGTGAATTATTCCGGAAAAGCTAGTAAACCAGAGGAGATGGGCGATCTCGGTGCAAATGGGCTAAAATGTAAGTTGGATATTTTTGCAAACGCTACAAACTACAACTGAAAATGCCAGAGACGAATGGGTTGTGTTTGCTGGGGTTATTTTGCGTGCCTATTTTGTGAACAGCTCTCTAAAACTGACAATAAACCCCAACATTGATTGAAGGATTGAGGGTAGACCGTTATAATTAATAAGTCTGGATTTTAATTAAAAAATAAGGGAGATTTTTATGAAACGCGCAGATGTGTGGTTGATTTCCATCGTGTTAATTGCTGCGCTCGCTTTTCTCGCACCGAGATGGTTTTCGGACAATGATGATAAAGGTGGGGCCGGTAAAAATCTCGTAGCCAATGTAACGGTGGACGGCGAGTTATTTAAAACGGTAAAGCTTACAAAAGAAGAACAAACCATTGAGGTCCGTACCGAACGTGGCTATAACCTCTTGAAGGTGCATGATTACGGGATTGAAATGTACGATGCCGACTGCCCGGATCAAGTATGCCTAGGTTTTGGTTTTATTACCCTGCCCAAACAGACGATTGTCTGTCTACCGCATAGAGTATTAGTGGAAATCACAAGTGCGTCGGGGGAGGATGATATAGATGCCTATGTCCAGTAGTGAATCTGCAACAGCTTTAAAAAGAACGGTAATTATTGCGATTTTCGCCGCAGTGGCAGTAGTGCTTAGTCTAATAGAAGCGCAGATTCCGTTGTCAGGAATGGGACTGGTGCCGGGTGCTAAACTAGGATTAGCTAACATTATGATTTTGACTTGTATTTACTTTTTACGTGGACGGGACGCATTCCTGCTTGTCATCCTCAAAACGTTGCTTACTGCATTTTTGCTAGGTACTTTTTCAAGCTTACTATTCAGTTTATTCGGTTCGCTGTTTAGCTTTGTTGTAATGTTCGTGTTAATGCTGATTAGTGGCAAAGGCAAGAGTATAAGCTTGATCGGCATTAGTATAGCTGGTGGGATTGCACATAATATCGGTCAGCTGCTGGCAGCTTCTATGGTATTCTCATCCCTTAGTATTTTTTATTATCTTCCCATGCTGCTAATCACTGGAGTAGTAACAGGAATTGCCGTGGGCTATGCAGTCCGTTATTTGGTGGCTTCATTGTCAAAAATATCGTTGTTTGAAGAGTTTTTGGACTGATTAGTCACATCAGCGGAAGGATGACTAACATGAATGAATCATATGAAGGTCAAGAATTAGAGGGAGAAGGACAAGCTATCATCTCTCTGGATGGGGTATCGTTTGGTTATGATCCTGAGCATCCGATTCTTCAAAATATAACGTTATCTATTTTTCAGGGACAATGGGTTAGCTTGGTTGGTCCCAATGGCTGCGGGAAGTCTACGCTAGTTAAGCTACTAAATGCTTTGCTGCCTAAGAGTGCTGGCGAGATTGTGGTTAGTGGTATGCAACTGAGTGAGGAAACGATCGGAAGCATTCGGCAATGCATCGGTATGGTGTTCCAAAATCCAGATAATCAGTTTATTGGAGCCACTGTAGAGGAAGATATCTTATTCGGCCTGGAAGGGCTTTGTTTGTCGTACGAAGAGATGGCTGAACGATTACACTCTTATACGACGAGGCTGGGAATAAATCATCTGCTGTCCAAACACCCAGGTGAGCTGTCTGGAGGCCAAAAGCAGCGTGTCGCTATCGCCTCCATTCTTGCTATGGAACCAGGCATCGTCATTTTTGACGAGGCCTCTTCTATGTTGGATGAAGGAAGCAGAAATGATCTTCTTGGTATTTTGCAGGATATGCGAGCGGAAGGAAAGTATACGATCCTTATGATTACGCATGATGCAGATGAGATTTTGGCATCGGACCGGGTGCTTGCACTGCATGGAGGTGGTTTAGCTGCTGATGTTACACCGGCGGAGCTGTTCCGGAACGAGGAGCTTCTGCAAAAATGCCATCTGTGTGAACCGTATCCTTGGCGTCTTGCACGCGAGCTGCAGAATCAGTGCATCCATGTGGATGTTCCCGCCAGTGAAAAGGAGCTTATAGACACGTTATGGCCATAGAATTACAGCAAGTAAGTTATTCCTATGCTGACCGAAGCCTATGGAAGCTGACGGCGCTCCGCGACATTAACCTCAGTGTTCCAACAGGCTCTATGGTTGGTATTGCTGGGGCGACAGGTTCTGGTAAATCGACACTGCTGCAGTTGTTTAACGGGATACTGAAACCAACGGAGGGTACAGTAAAAGTACTCGATGTAACCATCCAGGCGGGGGAGAAATCACCTAAGCTGATGCCGCTGCGCCGTAGAGTCGGATTGGTATTTCAATTTCCAGAGCAGCAAATGTTTGAAGATACGGTCGAAAAGGATCTTATCTTCGGTCCTCTTAACTTCGGCATGAGCCTCGAAGAGGCAAAGGCACGCGCAAGACAGGCCATGTTGGATATGGGGCTGGATCTGGCGCTGCTAGAGCGGAATCCTTTTAAATTGAGCGGTGGGCAAATGCGTAAGGCAGCTATCGCCTCCGTACTAGCTATGGACCCTGAAGTCATCGTTCTGGATGAACCGACGGCTACGCTTGATCCCATCAGCCGTGCAGATCTAATCCACTTGCTGGAGCGTTTATGCCGTGAGCAGGGGAGAACGATCATCGTCGTCACGCATCGGATGGATGAGTTATTGCCTTACGCGGACAACTGGCTTGTCCTTAAAGAGGGCAGTACGGCATTTCAAGGCAGCGTAAAAGCGCTGGCAGATGACCCTTCGATTCTGGAACAGTGTGGCTTGACGGTTCCGCAGTCCCTTCGTTACTGGCGTGCAGTAGCTGATCGCTTTGATCTTACGGATGAAGCTCCTCGCTTAACGGCAGAGAGCTTAGCAGAGCTAATCGCTTCGCTGCCATCTGGATCAGGCAACTCTAGCGAGCAGCGCGAAGGAAAGAGGGATGGTCATGAATGAGAAGCTAATCATAGGGCGCAGTATTGAGACCGGTTCATGGGTGCATAAGCTAGATGCTCGTGCCAAAATCACCGGAATGCTATTATACGTAGCTGTTATCCTGCTCTCCCGTTCGTGGATGGCTATGGCGCTGCTGGCTATTTTCTCAATAGCGGTTATGGCTTCCACTCGGATTCCGCTTAAATACTTCCTGAAAGCAGCTAAGCCTTTACGGTATTTAATGCTATTTATCTTTATCGTACAGCTGCTGTCTGTGAAGACGGGTGAGGCGGTGCTTACGCTTGGTTCGTGGTCCATTTATGAAGGAGGGCTAAGATTAGGCGCATTTTCGGTCATCCGCATGTTCTTTCTGATCACTTTCACGGCGTTACTTACATTCACCACAACGCCGGGTAAGCTGAATCAAGGGCTAGAGGGGATTTTGGCTCCATTCAAAAAGTTTGGCTTGAAGCCCGACCGTATCACACTGATGATCAGCATTTCCCTTCGTTTCATACCTACGATTCTAGATGAGTCGCAGATTATCATGAAAGCGCAGGCCTCACGGGGTGCTGATCTGAAGGAGCTACCTTTAAAGGAAAAGGGGCGGATGTTAGTGTCCTTGCTGGTTCCGATTATCGCTAGTGCGTTTAGGCGTGCGCAGGATCTGGTATATTCCATGGAAGCTCGTGGCTTTCGTATGGATGCTCCGCGTAGCCAGTATCACCGCCTAAGGTGGGGCATATTCGATACTATTTTTATTACTATGTTTATTGTAATGGGGATTGCAGTAGCTTTGGTGTAAAGTACAACTTGTATGGAGAGTATCAACTTGGGAGGGAACTTGAATGGCACGTTATTTTAATGGTAGAGAGATTGAATTATTAGCACCCGCAGGAACGTTTGAGATTTTCAAGGAAGTGATCCAGGCACGATGTGATGCAGTTTATTTTGGTGGACCTGTATTGAATATGAGAATGATGCGTAAAGGATATAATCTGTCTCATGAGGAGATCGTAGAGGCACTAGATATTGCTCACCGTCTAGACAAAAAAGTGTATATCACAGTGAATAACCTATTTAGTGAAGAAGATGTGGAAGAGGCTAAAGAATATTTGCGTTTCCTTGATGGTGCTCGTCCTGATGCCTTGATTGTTCAGGATATGGCAGTGCTGGAGCTAATTCGCGAGATGGAGCTTAATCTTCCTATTCACTCTTCGGTCATGATGAATGTTCACAATCTGGAAATGATCTACGCATTGCGTGACCTGGGTGTAAGTCGTGTGGTTACTTCGCGGGAAATGGATTTGCAGACAGCTAAGCTGCTAGGTCAGCGGAGTGGGATGGAACTGGAGTATTTTATTCACGGGGATATGTGCTCCGTTCACGGTGCGAATTGTTATTTCAGCTCCCATGTATTCGGTATGAGCAGTAACCGTGGGAAATGTATGAAGCCATGCCGCTGGGATTATCGGGTTAAAAAAGACGGGTATGTATATCCGGCCGAATACCCCCTAGCTGTAAAAGATATGTTTATGTATGAGCATCTTCCGGAATTGATTGAATCAGGGATTACCTCCTTCAAAATAGAGGGCCGCATGCGGGATAAGGAGTTTATGGTGATGCTGGCGAATAGCTACGGCGAAGCCATTGACCGGTATATCGATGATCCGATTGGCTTTGATCGTACGGTAGATACGAAAGAGCTTCATAACAACCGTAAACGTGACTTTTCGACGGCGTATGCCTTCGGCAAACCAGGACTGACTAACATTAACCGCCGTTATGAAGGAACTGGTAAATTTTATAGCACTGGAAAAGTATTCAGTACACCAACTGCAGAGCGTGAGCTGTCTGAGAAACGAGTTGAGCAGTTGCGGGAAAGATTGGCTGAGGTCGAGCAACCGCAAAAGACAAAAGCTAAGTTAGCTGTACGTGTGAATAATATGGAACAGGCACGGATGGTCTTAGAGCTTGGTGTAGATAGCCTCTACTTGCCAGGGGATGTATTTGAACCAGATAAACCTTTTACAAAGCGTGACATCAAGGAACTGGGTGAGCTAAAGGGCGATAGCAAAATCTACTTGGGTTTACCACGTATGATGACCGAGCTGCATTTTGACCAATATGATCAATTGCTTGGCGGAGAACGCTTGCCGATTGACGGTATTATCGTTACAAATTTAGGAGCTATTCGTCGTTATAACAATACAGGCTATCCGCTAATTGGGGACAGTAACTTAAATGTATACAATCATCTTTCAGCGCAATTATATGCTAACTTAGGTTTAACTCAGCTTTCGGTATCGCCAGAAATGACGCTAGAGCATTTTGCTACCTTTGCCTCTCATTGCAAAACGCCTTTGGAAGTTGTTGTTCATGGTACACCTGCACTAATGTATATGGAACATGATCTTTATGAGAATACGGAGTTAATGGAGCCTATTGCTGAAGAGGATAATCAATATGTACACAATAATGTATTGGTACTAAAGACAGACCAAGGCGAGAATCCGGTATATCGTGATCAGCACGGCCGTTGCCATCTTTTATTCGCAAAAGAGCTTTGCTATTTACCTTTGTTGAGTGAGATGAGTGGACTAGGGATATCAAGCTTCCGTATTGAAGGAGCAACCTATAGCGTCGAACAGCTACGTGAAATTATTGTTTCTTATCAACAGGCAATCAACGGATCTGATAGCGGGGATGACATGCTGGGCGGCCTTAAGCCAGTCTATGCTGGTTATACTTTGGGCTCGCTACAGTTCAACTAATTGTATTTTAATGGGAACTAAATATCGCCTAGTGATAGGGCGGTGCACAGGACTCTATGAATAAGTTACTATTTTCACAAAAAGGAGAGAACCCTTCATGGAACAACAAGACTTCATCGGAAGAGAAGCAGTAGCAGCCAAACGTAAGCAATATTTCTATCCTTGTACACAGCATTTTTACCGTGATGCACCTCAGCTTGTTCGTGGTTCAATGCAGTTTGTTTATGATGAAAAAGGAAAGTCCTATACGGATTTCTTCGCTGGCGTATCCGTAGTCGCATGTGGTCACTGTAATCCGGCTATAACAGTACGCACGATTGAACAACTGCAGCAGCTGCAGCATACGACAACCATCTATCTAACTCAACCGAGTGTAGATTTGGCAGAGCGTTTGGAAGAGGTTATGCCGGGTGGGCTACGACGGACCTTCTTTGTTAACAGTGGCTCTGAGGCTAATGAGGGAGCTCTGCTGCTCGCTCGGATGTATACGGGACGTAAAGGATTTATAGCGCTGGAGAGTGGCCTGCATGGCCGTACCAATCTAACTATGAGTGTGACAGGCCTGCCTATGTGGCGTACCGATAAATACTTGGATCATGACGTTGAGTTTATTCCTCGCCCTTATCATCCGGATTTATCGCTGGAGGAAGCGGCATCGTTATCCCTGGAATCGCTAGAGCGGGTGCTTGAAGAGAAGGGGAATACTATCGCTGCCATGATCGTAGAGCCAATCCAAGGCAACGGCGGAATGATTATGCCAACCCGAACCTACTTCCGTGATGTAAAAGCATTGTTAGAGAGATACGGTGTACTCCTAATCGCTGATGAAATCCAAACTGGATTTGGACGTACTGGTAAAATGTTTGCTATGGAGCATTTTGACGTTGTGCCCGATATTATAAGTATGGCTAAAGCACTCGGTAACGGAATTCCAGTTGCAGCCTTCGCTACAACCGATGAGATTGCCCTTGCCCTAAACCGTCCTTCAGCTTCCACATTTGGAGGGAATCCGGTATCTGCTGCAACAGCGCTGGCTGTGCTTGATTATATTCGAGATGAACGGCTTCCTGAACGCTCGGTACAGCTCGGAGAACGATTGAAGGCAGGTCTGAAGGCTTTGCAAGCTCGTTATCCTTCGTTGATGGTTGATGTGCGGGGAACTGGACTAATGCTGGGTGCGGAGCTAACGGGTGTAGATGCTGAGGGTGCAGCGGCACTTACAGATCAAGTGCTGGAGGCGATGAAGGACCGAGGTTATCTAATCGGCAAAAATGGCATAGGGCGCAATGTACTAGCCTTCCAGCCACCGATGATTATTACGGAAGAAGATATCGACGGGATGCTTAACGTCCTGAACGAAGTTCTTGCGGAGCTTAATGACTAATACAATGAATTTCAAGTAGCGAAGAAAGAGGAAAACTAATGGCTATTCTAAACATTTTTAAAACTGCAGGCCTAAAGCTTAAAATGTTCAGCGAACTGGTGATGTTCTCTCATACACTTTTTTCGCTGCCATTTGCTATTATATCGATGGTATGGGCCGCAGAGGGCTGGCCATCGGGACATGTGATGATCTGGGGATTGATTGCATTGATAGGCGCCCGTAATGGCGCCAATGCATTCAATCGGCTAGCGGACCGTACGTTCGATGAACAGAATCCTCGTACGGCACATCGACATCTGCCTCAACGCTTACTGGCGGAAAAAGAAGTTGTTGTCTTTGTTATTGTCAACTATGCCATTTTCATTGTGGCTTCAGGCATGCTTAATTTGCTCTGCTTGATCTTGTCACCGGTGGCTATCGTATTGATATCAACCTATTCCTACACGAAGCGGTTTACCTTTCTCAGTCATTTATATTTAGGATTTGTTATTGCTTCTGCACCGATTGGCGCATGGTTCGCTGTAACCGGAAATATCGCATTTACACCGTTTGTTATCGGTACTGTTGTTATGCTGTGGATTGCCGGATTTGATATTATTTACGGCACTCAGGATATCGACTTTGACCGGCGGCATGGTCTATGGTCTATTCCTAGCTTTTTTGGACTAGAGAACGCGTTGCGCATTGCAAAAGGACTACATTTCATCATGATTATGCTGCTATTGTTCCTATATTTATGGCGTGATCTCGGCTGGATGTATCTGGTAGGGATTGGCATTGCGACGCTGCTCCTGATGACCGAGCATAAGATTATAAAACCATCGAATCGTAAGCTGATGAAGGTGGCCTCTTATAATCTGAATCAGGTGATCAGCATAGTGATTTTATTGTGTACGCTGATTGATTTTTTTTATGTTAGCTAGGGAGAGTTAGTTCGATGGATGGTTAGGAGGTTAGGAAGCTGCACTGCGTGGAATGTTGGACTTTCGATCGCTGTTATTCTCGGATTTCTTTGATTTGAACCGGCTGTCTGCGGTAGAAATCCGAGAATAGCGTATGCTTTAGAAGTGAGCTTTCCTACGGAAAGCTTTCGGGCGAGCGCTACGCTTCTACAGTTCCAAAATTCCACGCAGTGAAGTCCTAACCAATGGCGCATTGCCTCCAAGCTAACAACAAAAGACAACAGCCTACCCAAAAGAGGGTAGGCAAAGGGATCGGAAAGCTGGCTACGCGGCTTTCCTTTTTTGTTTTTGTGGACATCTGCGAGGGGGGGGGCTAGAGCCGTATGAGAGGGCTGAACTAATCCAAGGCAGACTTATAGGGAAAACCTCCCTATATTACCGAGCTTTATTGACTTTAGATCTTGTTATAGGGAAAGTCTCCCTCTAAATTGGCTGATTGGTCTATAAACCATGCGAATTTAGGTTTTTAGAGGGAGGAATTCCCTATAATCGTGGAATTCAAGTGATTATTAGCTAATTAGAGGGAGGAATTCCCTATATAGTAACGTCAAATCCTAAGAGACTATTCTCCAAGAGCTAAACACGCTCACGGGCGCTGCGCTACGTTCGGCTTGTTTAGCAAAAGTACATAAAAAAAACGGATACCAACCCAAGTAAATGGGTGGTATCCGTTTTTGATTGCTCTGAGAGCAGATCCTTAGCGATCACGGTCGGCAAAATATTGCAGCAGCGTATCCAGATCGGCATGCGCCGGATAGGAGGAGAGCTGCTGCACAATCGCTCCAGCCTTATCTAGATAGTTCTGGCTGAACTGTTCGGCGCGAGCTAAGGCATCGCTTCTCTTAATAAGGGCAAGCACATGTGCCACCTCAGCATCGGAAGAATCAGGGCCGATTGAACGAATCACAGGCGAAAGCTTTGGATCCTGTAATGCATAAAGCACTGGCAGGGTAACCTGACCATGACGCAGATCGCTGCCGGCGGGCTTACCCAGCACAGCCTCAGACTGCGTGAAATCCAGCAGGTCATCTTGTATTTGAAAAGACATGCCTAAGGCTTCGCCAAAGGTATACAGAAGGTTGGCCACTTCCTCTGAGCTTTCGGTGGATAATGCACCCACACGTAAGCAGGTGGCCATAAGAAGAGCTGTTTTGTTTAAGGACTTCTCAAGATACTGCTCCATTGTAATCTCATAATCAAAAGCATGTTCCATTTGCTGATACTCACCTAGACAGAGCTGAGCAGTAGCTACAGAAGATAAGTCATGAACATATTTGTTTTTGTCTCCGGTATATTTGCTTAACAGTTCGATAACCCGAGCGGACATATAATTGCCAATATGCACAGCTGATAGTGTGCCCGTCTTAGTATGTAGGGCGGGTTTGCCCCGCCGTAACTCAGAATCGTCAATGATATCATCATGAATTAATGAGGCAACATGAATAAATTCAGCGGCAGCAGCTAATTGAAGCGCTCTTCGACCCGTATCCTTTCGGCCAAAACGACTGCCAACAATGACCATAAGAGGACGGAGGCGTTTACCTCCGGAATTTATAAGCTCAAGAACACTTTGCCCGAGTTGTGATTTCTTAGGAACATCCTTATCTCGTGCCACAAGATTTACGATTTCACGATTAATTTCATCTATGTCTATGTTTAAGGCCTCATGCAGCTTCATCTTATAGATCCCACCTGTCAAATGGCTTTGCTTGTGCGACTGCGCTGTCTGCACTCTTGAATCAAGAACTGTTCGATTCCAGCCGCTGGATCATGTTCCGCGAAGTCTCCATTTGACCGTCTAATTTGCATTTTTTTGATCGAAGGAGCTAGATAAGCAACTAGGTCGAGCTCACGGCATTTCACCGCAAACTGAAGGTAAAAGCTGTACAAATAATCTCCATCCAAAATGTTGCGTGTAAGGTCGGGATGACGTGGGATACATTCCATATGGCGCTCAGCTGCCAAAGTGAGAATAGTGTAAATACCCAGCAAATTGACTTTGCGGTTGTATTCCAGATCATGGCGTTCTAGTACCGAGATTAGCTGCTCACATGCAGCCGGAGAGGGATTAAGCTCAATTCCGGCAATAGGTGACATTTCAGTATGCAACAACCGGAGGGTATCTTCTATGAGTTGTTTGTTCACAAGATTCTCTCCTTCTTGTCGGTTTTGCCGGAAGAAACCATACCCCTGATCATCCCTACAAAACCATTCATTAAAGAATAAATTGACCATTTCCTGATATTAGGAAGATTATTTTCTTCTTGTAAATAAGGAGAGTAATGTGTCCTAGGGACACATTACTCTGAAGTACATCCATATTTAGCTTACTGACATGCAATCTACATATTTTCTTTAAAATAAATTACACGAATTCAGGGCTTTATAATCAGTCGGTGTATAGATACCATCGTCTGACGATCGGAACTCTCTTCCAATGTTTCTTAAGCCAAGGAAGTACATAGTAATCTAGGCCAAATGTGCTGCCCGATCCGCCGATGCAGGCGATACCCGCACCAACATACCATAACATTTCTGTAGAAGCCATTTTGGTCGACCAGATCATGACGGACATGGCTATCGTCGCTATAGAAGCAATAGCTGTGAACAGACCAACGATGAGCATAATACCGAACACGATTTCTGCACATACCATACCGATTTGGAACCATTTTGCGAGGAAAGTATAACTTCCGTCGTTGTTGTAGAACATCAAATCCATGAACCAGTTTGTAATATTATATACGAAGCCAGGAACTGGCAATGCTTCAACCGCTTCTTTTGCAGTGGATACTGCTGAAGCTGCAGATTGTGCATCTACTGTTGTTTTAACTGCATCCACCGCTACGCTGGCTGCTGATGAAGCATCCGTTGCAAAAGGAGCGGCTGGAATTAGGAATATCTTGTTAGGATCTACCCAAATTTTCCGTAGCTTATCTATACCTTCATATAACCACATTCCACCAAGCAGCATGCGAAGCGGAACGAGCCAGAAGTTAGGTGAACGCTTGGAGAAGTGTCCGCCCAAGAAGCTCTTACGGTTCTCAACATGGAAGAACTCATGCATCATGTAAGTCCAAACCTTATTGAAGCCTACAACCTGAGACAGGTAGAACATATTGATAAAGTGTTTGGATAACATTGCCATAAAACCAGTAAGCATAAAGAACTTGCCTGGCAAACCAACGTTTGCTACACCGTAGCGGCTACCGATGGATACCATGGTACCGTGGAAACCTGGTTTGTATGCTTTTTTAGCAGTGTTCTGAATGTCAGCTGCAATGTTACCAGCAACGATCGGAGCTGCTTGTTCAGCATTCTCAACCATTTGTGGTACAGGACGAGTTTCACCTTCAGGAATGAAGAAAATGTTGTCCCCTACTACATATACGTTCTTATGATCTACACTTTCAAGGTTCTCATTCGTAACAATACGTTTGCGTCCTTGTTGTTGTACTTCAAGTCCACCCACGATTTCAGAACCTTCAACACCTGCAGTCCAAACAATGGTTTGTGAAGCGACAACATTTTTCTCACCAAGGGCAACACTACCTTCGCCTACTTCAGTGATCTTGGCGCCTGTAACAATTTCCACGTTCAGCTTGCGAAGGTGAGCTTCGGCTTTTTGAATCAGCTTATCTGGAAGGATAGGCAGAATCTTCGGAGCCATATCAGCCACAATCAATCTTACTTCGGATGGGTCGATATAGAACTCCTTGCACAATTCCTCGCGTTGCTCAGCCATTTCCCCAACAAGCTCGACACCTGTAAAGCCGGCACCAATGATAACGAAAGTTAACATTGCACGGCGTACAGTTGGATTTTTCTCCATAGCGGCTTTGGTATACATGTCGCGGATTTGACGTTTCAATGCTACCGCATCATCGTAAGACCAGAAGGAGAAGGTATTCTCTTCTGCACCTGGAATGCCGAAGAAGGTTGGTTTGCTACCTGTACCGATTACAAGGTAATCATACGCATAGGTAGTTTTATTGGATTTGAGTTTCTTACCCTTGAAATCAATATTGCTGATTTCGTCAAGAACAACATTCACTTTAAGTCCAGCAAAGATTTTCTTTAGATCGATCTTGATTGAATCCTCTGGAGCACGGTTCGCGGCAACCTCATGCAGCTCAGTCAATAGAGTGTGATATGGATTCCGGTCGATCAGTGTGATTTCAACATCTTTGTTTTTCTTAAATTTCTTTGCCAGTTTCTTAGCCGTGAGTACGCCGCCGTAGCCGCCGCCCAAAATGACTATTTTTTTCAAAAGAAATTCACCTCATTCGTCTGATTAACTGCAGAAGGTTATGCGAAATTATTTCGCGCCTTCGAGTGCTTTTTCAGCAAGTGTAAAATATTCACCAACATGAATACTCACGCCGGAAATTGCATCAGTTTTACCTTCAGCTGTAAGTTCTGGAGCAGTACCTTTTTCAAGATAGTATTGCTCAACTTTTGCGATCTCTTCATGCCATTCAGCAGAAGCGCCGCCAGCTTTCATACCGTATTTACCATCGACGGAGAATTGTTTCTTGTCGTCGCCAGCAGCATTTACGCCACTGAATTTAACAGCAACAACATTACCGTTAGCAACAGTCAAGTCAACAGTGGATTTCCAACCGGAGTCTTTATCCATTTCGCCTTCAGCATGGTAACCTCCGTCTTTGTATTGACCAGCTTCAACAGGTCCAGCAGCCAGAGCAGCTTGAGCAGCTTTTACAAAGTCAGATACGTGTACAGATACACCGGAGATAGCATCAGTTTTCCCCTCAGCGTCTAAAGTTATAGCTGCTGGATCTTGTTTTTCAATCAGGAAAGCTTCAGCTTTTGCTGCTTGCTCGTGCCATTCAGAAGAAGCACCACCAGCTTTCATGCCATATTTACCATCTTCAGAAAGTTTTTTCTTAGAGTCACCAGCAGTATTTACGTTAAAAGCGTCCCAGTCAGCCTTAGTAATCTTACCGCCTTCTACAGTCAGAAGCGCATAATACTGCCAGCCAGTTTTAGCGTCGACTTCAGCAGCAGAGTAGTAATTTCCGTCTTTGTACTTAGCCGCTTCAGTTCCAGTGTTAGTGGAATTAGTTGCTGTACTGTTTTCTGTTGGAGCATTAGTAGCCGCCGGTGTGTTGTCTGTGTTGTTACCACAACCTGCAAGCAAACTACCTAAGATAAGGGCAGTCGACAAGATTACTGTTGTTTTTTTCATTTGTTATGACCTCCAAAAATATAGTTTAAAATATATATATTAAAATGTAAAACATTTTAATAGTAATGCGAAGTGATAAAAATCACTTTATAAATGATATTTGTCACTTTAATCTTGGGGTGAAGAGCCAAACTCTAACAGTATCATGACATATATCGGCATACGATAGAAAAAAATTTAATGATGTTGTTTCATCTCCGAGGGCATTCTAGCACATAGAGCAAATAACTCATGTGAAAAAAATCACTTAAAAAATTAAATGTTTAATTTATACATTGATTGTATCAAATTTTAAAGGATTTGAATACCTTTTTTTAAACTATTATTTGACAAATTGTGACTTTCTATAGATTAGGTAAGATTCATGGCGCATAGGACAGGGTAATGTAACGATAACACAGGATAGTATTCTACCCTACTTAATTCAGCTAAGGAGATGAGCATATAATGGACAACAATGTGTTTAAAGGAAAATGGAAACAGCTCAAAGGCGAGGCCAAAAAGCAATGGGGCAAGCTTACAGATGACGATCTTGATGTGATTGATGGTGAAAAGGATAAGTTGGTAGGTAAACTACAAGAGCGTTATGGACATTCGAAAGAAGACGCGGAAAAAGAGTATCAAAGCTGGGGACGTTCTTACCGCGATTAATTCGAAATAGCTTATACTCTCAATGCCCAAATATAAAATGCATAGGAAGAGCGCAAATCGTATACGATTTGCGCTCTTCCTATGCAACAATTAGGTGTGCGTAGGTTAAGCTATGGTATTATTGTGAGATGAAATCTGTAATTTATCTTGTGCAGGTAGGAGCAAAACTATGGGGTATCTTAAAATATTTTTCGGGAATACCGCAATTCTTATAGCCGTGGCCTATTTGGCTAATCTGATCTATAAACATACCATTTCAAATGCAAGTGTAGGAATAAAGAAGGCGAGCTGGGTGATCCTGGCGATCTTTGCTGGTTGGATCAGTACTCTTTTTGGTTATAATCTGGACGACCATGTGATCTTTGATTTGCGGTTTGTACCCTTAATCATCTCGACGCTGGCGTATCCTAGACCCATCACACTTATATTGATCGGTATAGGGACGGGGCTTACAAGGTTAACTTTTGGAGTGACAGAGGCAGCAGTTGCAGGAATGCTAAATCTTTTTATTTTGGGAGTTATTTGCGCGGCGCTTAGCTACTGGGTCAGACGCTCAACCCTCAGTATTGTGAATCAAGGTCTGATCGTTATTCTAATCGTTAATCTTATGAATGCCATAAACATTATGGCGTTAGGCGTTATCCCTGTGGAAGAGTACATAAGAGAGATTATGCCAATTACGTTCCCTGCGGGGCTAATTTTAAGTATTTTGTTCTCATTAATTATCCGTGATTTTCAACTCGGTCTTCTAAGGAATGAGCAGATCCAGCATGCTAACGAACAGTTGTCTACTCAGACTGAAGAATTACATAAGAACAAGCTTGATCTTGAAGAGCGTGCTAATCAGTTAATGATGGCATCTCAATTCAAATCGGAATTTCTCGCCAATATGTCACATGAGCTTAGAACTCCATTGAATAGCATCATTAATTTATCGCAATTAATTGAAGAAAATGATGATTTGCTTACGGAAGCAGAAATAAGAGAGTATGCAGCCATTATCCATCGTTCGGGTGATGAACTATTGATGATCATCAGCGACATTCTGGATTTATCCAAGGTGGAGGCAGGTCGATTAGATATTATAAATGAAGAATTAAATGTTAGCGAGATCCCAGATTTGCTGGCAATGCAGTTCGCTGTGACGGCCAAACAAAAAGGACTGGATTTTAATATCTCCATGGATGAGAATGTCCCTCCAATGATTCATTCCGATCCACATCGCGTACAGCAGATTTTGCGTAATTTGCTCTCAAATGCTTTTAAATTTACAAAGACAGGTTACGTATCGCTGCATATCCACGAGCAGGAAGGTGGGGAAGGGGATGCCGTGCAACATTGGCTTGTATTTGATGTGGAGGATAGTGGCATAGGAATCGCACCGGAGAAGCATGCCATGATCTTTGAAGCCTTTCAACAGGCAGACAGAACGACTAGCCGGAAATATGGTGGAACAGGACTAGGACTTTCTATTAGTAATGACTTGGCCAGATTGCTCGGCGGGTTCATTTCTCTGGAGAGTAAGGAAGAGGAGGGGAGTCGATTTTCGCTTTATTTGCCCCTTGAAGTGGATAGTGAGTAAAGCTCCAATATTATTTGGTGATTTGGCGTATTGACAGTAGATTGATGCGGAGTAGAATGAAGCCAATGCCGCATCAAAGGAGTGTTACCGCCTCTATGGACAACATGGAAAATAAGCATAAGGTTACGGTTTCAAAACGTGTTCGTAAACCTTCAGTGCATCGCAGAAATTTGCGTATAGCTACGCTGGAAGGTGTGCCGTCAACTATTTTTCAGGTACTGCTGCAAGGGCAGTTCCTAACAGGATTCCTACTGTATTTAGGAGCTTCCTCTAGCCAAATTGGATTTGTGCTAGCGCTTACTACATTAGTTAATGTGGCACAGATTGGGGTAGCTTTTCTGATTCAGAAGCTGCCAAGTCGCAAATGGGCTATGGTTACTTTTATCGGTCTGCATAGGATACTTTGGGGTTCTACGGGACTAATCCCGTTTATTTTTCCTAAAGAATATTGGGTCATCGCATTTATTGCTTTATATACTACTGCTTTTATTGCCAATACTGCTGGTGGTGTGTTGTGGAGCTCTGTGATTAGTGATCTAGTTCCCGCACGGGTACGTGGACGTTATTTTGGGATTCGTAACACGGTCCTGAATGCACTTGGTAGTTTGGTTATGTATGGCGGAGGCATTATTCTGGACCGTTATCCCGGGGGTCATGGTTTTCTGATTCTATATATTGTTGTGTGGATCTTCTCGATATCGAATGTCGTAGTATTCTTTTTTTATCCGGATGTACCGTTCGAGAAATCAGAAGAGCATAAATTTTTGCCCATGTTTAAGAAACCGCTTAAAGATACATTATTTATGAAGTCAACCTTGTTTCTGGCTGCTTGGCTGTTGTTGCAGAACCTAACGGTTCCGCTATACTCTTATGTCATGTTGCAGTTACTTCATATTAATTATGAAACGTTGTCATTGCTTAATGTGTCCCAGACCGTGTTTATGATGGCTAGCTTCTACGTTTGGGGCAATCTAAATGCGAAATACAGCAATAAGCGACTGTTATTCTTTACTTTGCCAATTATTGCGTTGTCCTCATTGATGTGGGGACTCTTGTCTGTGATGCCGATGCTGGTGGTCTTATTCGCGGCCCATATCGTTTTTGGTGTTGGTGTAGGCGGTTTCAACCAGCTGGCCTTTAACTTTATTATTGGAGACACGCCGAAAAAAGAACGGCCGATGTATATGGCCACATATGCGGCGCTTACCGGGTTATCATCCTTTTTTGGTCCGCTTATTGGCGGTCAGCTCTATGAAAAAATTTCGCACTGGCCGCAATGGACTCAGGTATACGGTATGCAGCTAGTGGTAGGGACGCTGATGATTGCGCTTGCGTTTCTGCTAGGTCGTCGTATTCTAAAGGACGAATAGAAGTAAAAGGGGGTTATTCCTTGTTAAGAATAGCGATGGTATTAGGTGCCACCGGATTGGTAGGCAAAGCGGTTACGGAGGAATTGTTAAATCGTGATAGCTGGGAAGAAGTAAGGGTGCTTGTACGGACACCGTTAGCCATAGAACATCCTAAGCTTAAACAAATCGTTGTAGATTGGGAGAACCTAAGAAACTATACAGAGTCGTTCGTAGGGGTACATTCCATCTTCTGTTGTTTAGGGACTACGATAAAAAAGGCGGGTTCACAAGAAAAGTTTGAACGAGTCGATCTACAGTATCCGCTTGATGCTGCAGCCATAGCGAGAGAACAGGGTGTTAAACAGTTTTTGGTCGTCTCTTCAATAGGGGCAAAGGCGAAGTCGCGTAATTTCTACAGTCGGACTAAGGGAAGAGCGGAAGAAGGTTTAACCGCTATTGGATTTCAAGGTATGCATATATTTCGCCCCTCCTTGCTACTAGGCCAACGTGAAGAATTCAGATTAGGGGAGAGAGTCGGAGCCAGTTTGATGAAAGCGCTGGATTTTGTAATGGTGGGTAAGGCGGCTAAATATCGTGCGATACCTGGTACGACAGTCGCAAGAGCTATGGTTAACATTGCGTCTGCGGATACCCGTGGATTACATATTTATACGAATGAAGTGATACATGTGATTGGGAAACGCTAAGCTTTCTGGGTCTCTAATAAATTTGCATTAAGATGAGAACAGGACTTACAATGGACAATAAATGATCAGCACATAATGGAGAGGGGTAGTAAGATGAGCAAAAAACAAGTAGCTACAACAAAAGCACCCGGAGCAATCGGTCCTTATAGTCAAGCTATAACCACGGGTAGCTGGGTATACACTTCAGGACAACTTGGTCTGAATCCGGAAACGGGTAATTTGGCTGAGGGAGTACAAGAACAAGCGCGTCAAGCGCTTAACAATGTACAAGCCATTCTTGAGGAAGCTGGTGCAACATTAGACCATGTAGTAAAGACAACTGTATTCTTAAAGGATATGAATGATTTCGCGGCCGTTAATGAGGTTTATAGCACCTTCTTTAAAGAACCTTATCCTGCCCGCAGTGCTATTGAGGTTGCGCGTCTACCTAAAGACGGACTTGTTGAGATTGAAGCGGTAGCTCGTAAGAAATAAGGAGTTATCCTTTGCACTTTTATTATTTTACCAAAATGGCAGGCTAAGGTGGAAAACCTAGCCTGCCATTTTTTATATTAGAATTAGTAACTTCTGTATCTCCGATACCTGCTACGGCGGGGTTTGAAAAATAACCAGATGCTGTAAAGAAGCAGGAGGCCTGCTGTAATCAGTCCCGTTAAATAGACATCGCTGGTCTCTTTGTGTTCCAAGGCAATCGCAATGAAGGCCCACACGAATACGAGTGGATAAATGCTATCTCGGTAAGGATAGCTGACCACAATTGCAAGTAGAGTTCCCACGCAGAGCATAATAACGCCCCAAGTGCTACCGCTAAGACCCCAACCTTCCCAATGATTCTTTTCCAGAACAACGCTGATGTTCACGATAGTAGCCACAGAGATCCAGCCAAGGTATATACTAAAGGGTAGCTTCATCAGCCATTTCTCGCCTGAGGTAGGATTAGCGATCAAACGTGTTTTTCGGTAAATGACAATCAGTGTGATTAACATCAGCACCATAGCAACCAGAGAGAGCTCAATGTATAAGTATTGCCAAAGGAAGAGCCAACTCATATTAAAAATACAGCTCAGAACAAACCAGAACTGAATCGCCCGCACAGAATCTCTAGAGGCTGTATAGGAGCGGAATTGATAAATAACGAAGCCGGCTAACAGTAGATAAATCAATGACCAGATGGAAAACGCGTAACCGGCAGGTGTGATGTAGGTCTGATATTTATCAGAGATTTCTCCAGTGCTGTGCCCGCCTAATGGTAAGGTGACCGAGAGCACATTCACGATAATCACACCTAAAAAGAACAGAAGATTCCACCATTTATAAGGATTATAACGTCTCAAAGAATTCACTCCCTAGCTTTTTAATAGGGTGATGCTTACTTAGAATATACCCGCTTTCGGCACAATTAAGACTATAAACAAGAAAAGAAGTGACTAGTGAGTCATAATGTTCATGGATAGTATGGTAGTGGTGAAGGGTATTTTACGATAGTGGCTAGAACATTTATTAAAAATATGCTGAAATGAATCAAATTCATGGGTGTTTCTACGTACTTCAACTTTATTTGTATAAAAATCTACAGAAAATATGCAGAAACGTTTTTAAATCAGCGCTTTTTCGTATAAGATGAAGAGATGAAGATTCAAGAGCAGATAAGTTTTATCCTAGTTCTTTATCCTTATATTTCTTACAGGAGTGTATCTCATCTCTAAAAGGATGGAGAAACTACTTCTACTTGTATAGCTTCAAAATTTATTTCTCGCGGAAAAGGTTGCAGTTACCACCTGATGGTGGCGGACTGGTTCTTTTTTTGCTTGCTTAAAAGACAGGAGATCACCGATGACTAAGCATCTTTATGCAATATGGTTGGGGGATGTGTTATTTTGCTTCTCTGGCGAAACTTCGGAGCCGAAGGTTGACGCTTGGACCCGAGTGGTGAAGCGGCTGGAGCTGCAGGGAGGAGTTCGCCCTTTTGCGAGTGCTGCTCTGCGGCTCGCAGAAGTGAAATATCCGGCTCCTCCTGTAGAGGGGAAGCCAGCACGCCGTGGATTGCCCGGAAGAACATTCGAAGGGCTCGCCTTAGTCCCTAGCGATGCATTTGAACTGCTTCTGGCATGGGATGAGACGTTATGCCGAGATCAGGGAGTAGAACCTGGAGGCGAATTGCGCTATTGGGCGGCAGCAGCTCGCTTTGCGCTGGAATTGATGGGTACTGGCGGCGTTACACCAGGAGCCTTGCCCCCACGTCCGGTAGGTTCACGCCGTCGTGGTGGTGAACAAGCAGCAACGGTCTGCTGGTCTCCAGCTTTTCGAAAGCAGGAGGATAAGGAGATCTTTCTGCAGCTGGCGTCGTCCATGCCGGTATTGGCCTTAGGGACGCATATTGCTGAAGCGGGGGATTTATCTTCGAGGGAAGAGGCGGGCGCCTATGTGCTTTACTCCTTTATGCAGGCGGTAATGACTGCAGAGATAAAGAAAGTGATTGCGGGTATTGAAAGTGAACTTACCCCTTACAAAGCCAATTATCGCCGGGGTTACTCCCCTTTAACTGAGCTGTGGTGGAATAGTCTTCTTACAGGCAGCCGGGATATACCCGTGCAGGGAACTCAAGCAGAGGTGACAGATCTTCTGGCTACTGTGAATGAGACAGCTGGTAGCGATGTGCCGCAATCGGAACCTGAAGAAGCGCGGAGTGGACAGCTGGGTCTTGGGCTACGTCTTGAGCCCCCTGGAGATAATGACGAAATCTGGCGCTTAACCTTCTGGGCGGAGAACAAGGAAGAAGGGGAATTCTGGATTCCGGCAAAATCGATTTGGAGCAGTAAGGAACGAGAGTTTACGTTATGGGGGAAACGCTATCGCAATATACAGCAGCAGCTTCTTATAGCGCTGGGCCGAGCGGCAAGAATCTCTCCAGACATAGAGCGCGCTCTTTCTATGCCTGCACCTACGGGAGCAGATTTGGAACCAGAGCGTCTTTATTTCTTTTTGAAGGAGACGGTGCAGCAGCTGCGTGAGCGTGGAATAACCGTGCAGATGCCATCGCGCTGGAGCCGTGAGGGACGCCGCCGGATTGGCATGAAGATGAAAATGCAGCCGGTAGTGAGTGGGATTGATAGTCCTGCTCCAGTGGCTCTTGGGATGGAAGAGCTGATTTCATTTCGCATTGAAGCCTCACTTGGGGAGAGTACAATCAGTGAAGAAGAACTAAACGCACTAGTGGAGGCAGGCGTACCCTTTGTACGTTTCCGCGGAGAATGGATTGAGGTAGATCCTAAAGAAATTCGCCAGGTTCTTAGATATATGAAACGCCATGAAAATGGGGAAATGACCGCGGCCGATTGGATGCGTCTAGAGGCTGAGGATGGTGAAGAGCGGCTCTGGAAAGGGATGTCGGTCACGGGGATGGAAACATCCGGACTATTGTCATCGCTGATGCGGGGCGACATATTGCGTAATCTTCCAGTGCGTGCCGTACCTGAAGGTCTGCACGGCACCCTGAGACCTTATCAGGAGCGCGGCTATCAATGGCTCTCCGTTCTCAGTGGTCTGGGATTTGGGGTGTGTCTGGCCGATGACATGGGTCTCGGTAAGACGGTGCAGGTCATTACCTGCCTGCTGGACCGTGCTTTAAGTGCTCCACCTGAAGAGAAGCAGGAGCCTGTGCTGATTCTATGCCCAACCTCACTTTTGGGGAACTGGCAGCGGGAATTGCAGCGCTTTGCGCCTTCTCTTAAAGTTCACATTCATCATGGTGGACGCCGAGTGCGGGGAGATAGCTTTTTAGAACTGGCTGCCAGTCATGATATTGTATTGACGACCTATCATTTAGCAGGTCGTGACAGCGAGGATTTAGCGAATGTTCAGTGGTCCACTGTGGTGCTGGATGAAGCTCAGTATATTAAGAATCATCGGACGAAACAGGCGCAAAGTGTGATGAAGCTATCAGCGCCGCATCGCATAGCTATGACGGGGACACCTGTAGAGAACAGACTAGGTGAGTTATGGTCTATTTTTCACTTTTTAAACCCGGGTTATCTAGGAACCTACCATTCCTTCCGGCAGCGTTATGTATCTGGAGAGGGTGGAGAACGACTAAGGGAATTACATCGCTTGGTATCTCCATTCTTGTTGCGCCGCTTGAAAAGCGATCCGGATATCTCTAAAGATTTACCGGAGAAGCTGGAGCTGAAGTCTTATTGTCCGCTGACGGAAACACAGGCAGTCCTATATCAGGGTGTCGTGGATGAAATGCTTGGCGTGATTGGAGAGAGTAGCGGGATGGCTCGCAGAGGACTCGTGCTGTCTTCTCTTACGAAATTGAAGCAGATTTGTAATCATCCTCAGCTATTCCGCAAAGAAGAAGGCAGGGGTCCGCGAAGTGAGCATTCCGGTAAAATGGAAGTCATGTTCGAGATTCTGGATAGCATTGCGGAGGTCGGAGAATCTGTGTTGATCTTTACTCAATATGTAGCGATGGGTGAGCTCTTGGTTAGCAAGCTGACTAAGCGTTATGGAACAGCGCCGCTGTTCTTGCACGGCGGAATTCCAAAACGAGAGCGCGACGAGATGGTTCATGATTTTCAAGAGGGAAAAGGCCCATCCTTCTTCGTACTTTCTTTAAAAGCGGGTGGCGTAGGGTTGAATCTTACAAGAGCTAATCATGTCATCCATTACGACCGTTGGTGGAATCCGGCAGTTGAGAATCAGGCGACAGACCGGGCGTTCCGAATTGGTCAGGATAAAAATGTTCAAGTGCATAAGTTGATTTGCCAAGGAACGTTGGAAGAACGTATTGATGAATTGATTGAGCGTAAGAAAAATCTTTCCGAGCAGGTTGTTGGCTCTGGCGAAACATGGTTGACTGAGATGTCCAATCATGAGCTGAAGGAACTTATTGAACTGCAGGATCAGGACTGGATGTAAGACAGATATGAGTGTTACGGAGGGATCGAACAATGAGTGAACGGTTAGAGATGCAGCTGGAAGTTGTGCCTGGATTAGTAAAAGCAGCATGGACGGTGCTACCTGGGAAAGTGACGGGAGGGTCTCGGTCGAAGGGTGAATTGAACGCCAGCGCGCCTGCTCAGGAACAACAAGCGGATCGACCTCTCTCTCTGAAGGTTCCGGTATGGCATGCTTCCCGAAGAAAAGAAATATTACGAAGTCTGGCACTAAGTCCCGGGGAAGTATTTGCCTTGCTGCAAGGGCGTTTGACGGGTGAACTGGCAGAGCTTGAGCTTCTACCTACGGATAGTGAGCTGGAGCAAGCCCTTTTTGAGGGTGAAGGTGTGGAGTATAAGGCGGAAACTTTGAAGCTTATTAAAGAACGTCTTGCTGAAGAGCCACTGCTGGCACTTTCGCTGAGAGGATTTACTAAAGGAGAGCTCTTGGACGGAATTTTTGCCCTTTGGGCTGAAGGGAATATTTCTAGCGACGAAGCTGAAACAGAGGAAGAAGAGGCCTCTGTTAGTGAACTTTCTACGGAATTGGCTCGGCTTGAACGCAAGGGTCCGGCCATTTCCTCTGGCGAATGGCTGGCAGAAGCGGCTGCTGAAGGTTCGCTACATCAGCCTGGGCCACAGTTCCATGAGATTGCGGCTAGACCGTTTCCTTCGCCGGTAGTAGTAGCTGAAGTTACAGAAGACTGGGGAACATTGCTACCGCAGACACCTAAAGCCATTGAGGGATTAACTTTGATTATGCAGCGGGTTGCAGAAGCGTCTGCACGTCGAGCGACTAAGGGTCCGATTAAGCGGTAAGTGAAAATACGAAAGAGGCTGTCTCAAAAGTAGGGAATGCTACTCTTGAAACAGCCTCTTGTTTTGCCTAATTATCTAACAGAGTTTCTGGTTAGTTATTCTAATGCTGACCAGCAGGAGGCAATTCTCCTTCTGAAAGCTCTAGAATTTCGCGGCGAAGACGAAGCATTTTTTGATCTAGTTCATCAGCAGCGCGCGCGGCTTCTTTTAGTTCCTCAGCGACATGCGAAGGCAACTGCTTATCGAATTTATAATACAGAATATGTTCCATGCTTGCCCAAAAGTCCATAGCTAGGGTGCGCAGCTGGATCTCAGCCTTGACCCAGCGTGTTCCTTCCAGCAGGACGAGTGGGATACCGACTATAAGATGAAGGCTTTGATATCCGTTTGGTTTAGGATGAGCTATATAATCTTTAATCTCAAGCACGCGGATGTCTTCGCGTGTACTAAGATGATCTACTAAACGGTATATATCTTTAACGAAGGCACATACAATCCGCATTCCGGCAATATCGTGAATGTATTGCTCCATATTTTCCAAGCTGAAACCGTAGCCTTTGCGCTCCATCTTTTGAAGAATGCTCTTTGGTTCTTTGATCCGGCATTTGACATGTTCGATGGGACTGAAGCCGTCGCGGGATTGCCATTCCGTCTTGATTACATCAATTTTATTCTGAAGATCATTTAACGCGTGGCGATAGAGTGCCGGTAAGGCTTCGAATTCGTTAACCAGTTTGGCGAAATCCTCGTTGCTGTTACCTTGCCACTGTTGCAGATCCTTTACGTGTACCTGTAGCTGACTAAGCGTAAGCTGTGTGCTCTCATGTTCTTCCACTGAAACTCTCCCGATTTCGTTATTTGTGATAATTCTATTTTAACCGATGTAGAACCCCTGACGCAAAATTACATTCAAAATTAGGAAATATAACCCATAAGTGTAAGGGGGAAGTGGCTTAAATCAATTAGTATGGATTTTATAGGAACATTCTCCTCTAAATCGCGTATTAAAGCACATTAATGAATCTACTCGATACATTTGGTATGATAGAAACACGTATCGCTGGAGAGGGAGGAACTGTAATGAGTTTTATCAAAAAAATTAAAGATAGCGCGAGTCGGGTTACCGAAAAAGCCCAAAACTCAGTAGAGATCGGCAAGCTGAACGGACTTATTTCCGATGTTGAACAAGAGATGGAAGTTGAATTTACGAAAATGGGCAGACTTTTTTATGAAGGATATCGTTCAAAGGATATGTCGGTAGCTGAAGGTAAAATGGTGGAGCTGTCCCGTAACTGTTCCAAACTTCAGGAAAAAATCGAAGTCCTGCGGACACGAATTGCTGAGCTGAAAAATGAGCGGTTATGTTCATGTGGTCATATTGTGGCGCTTGATGCAAACTTTTGTCCGAAATGCGGAAGTAAGCTGGAGCCATTGTCCGCTTCGAGAAGGGTGCCTTCTACACCGGTATTTGTTCAATCTGTGAATGAAGATGATGAAGATCAATATTATGGCGCAGATGAGCTTACGGATGAAGAGAAGGAAATTGCAATGAAGCTGCACCCGCAGAGTGTTGTATATGCTGAAGTTCAGCATCCGGATGATGAGCTGCCACTTGAAGAATATAAGGCGAGCGAGCAAGAGATTGAGCGGGAACGTAAACAAGCCGAGCAGCTGGAACGGGAAAGAAAAAGACAACTTGAATTAGACCGTCGCTTCGGCGAATGGCACAAGAATGAGCACCAGGAGGAATCTGCGGTCACTGAGGACCATGGTGTACGAGATATGATCCAGTGCCAAATCTGTCGGAACGAATTACCTAAGGGCTCCTTATGGTGCCCGCGATGTGGGTCAGAGCAAATATAGAACGGATTTCAGTCAGCTTAGGGGGACAACAAGATGGAACAGCTGCTGCTGCATCTGCGCAATCTGGGCTTCACAGAGATGGAGTCCAAAATTATGGTAGAGCTTGCGACAAAAGGTCAGGCTTCTGGCTATGAGGTTGCCAAACAGCTCGGAGTTTCAAGATCGAATGTGTATGCGGCGTTACAACGCCTTACGCAGCAGGGATATGTACGATGTGGCGAAGGAGAACCTGCGCGGTACAGTGTTCTCAATCCAGAGGAGCTTGCGACCATGATCTCGGGACGGGTTCAAGCTTCACTGGCTTATATGGAAAGTGAGATGCCTCGCGGTGGACCTGTTAGCCCTTCGTTTTATAATGTGGAAGGTGACCGCAATGTATTGGGCGCTCTTATTCGCCAACTTAATATGGCTGAGCAAGAGATTGTAGTGGATATGTGGCGTGAGGAAGCGTCACTTCTACGGAGTGAACTTGAACAGGCGGAGTTGCGTGGCGTTAGACTCTTGTGGGCGTTTGATGGTGGCAATGCTGCTCCTGCCGCCTATCCGGTATGGCCGCCTCTCGGAAGAGATTCTCAGCGAACAGATGGACGGAAGTTCTCATTCGTGATCGATCGGAGCTGGTGTATGCTCGGGATGCGCTATGAAGATGGATCGGCGCAAGCGGTTGTAACCGAGCACCCGGTCTTAGTAGATCTGCTATTGAATCATTTTGCACAGGAAATGGTGCTGTTCGAGCTGGAGCAGGATATGGGCGCAGAATTAGAAGAACGTTATGGTGAGCGTTACAGCAAAATTCACAGCAAATATGTGATGCATGATCCAGGCGATGATGGGGAAGAACAGGCGCAGTAGCTATTACAGGGAGGTGAAAGCATGGAATGTATCGTACATTTTGAAGTGGTGCATGAGGATGGTCCTAAAAAATTGCGTGGACTGCTGTTTCTGGATAAAGGAGCAAGTCCCGGAGAAGCAGAGCTAGTTGAAATGTTCAAGGACATGAAATTTAACGTGAGACTGGAAGACCGCGAGAAATTGATCTTTAAACCGGTAAATCCGGGCGATTTCGTGGAGATTCGAATTACGGGTTATGATAACGGGCAAGAAAAGAGCAAAGATGATCATAATTTAAAATCTATCGTTGGAAATTTATTACCACAAAAACCGACAGGTCTATAAAGTGGGGAGAAAGGATTCATTGATGGGAGAAGGAGGAGCACTATGGAGCTGTTGAGACAAAAGGTGTTAAAAGAAGGTATTGTACTCGGGCAAGGCGTGCTCAAGGTAGATTCTTTTCTGAATCATCAGATGGACCCCTTTCTAATGCGTGAGGTTGGCCGTGAGTTTACCCGCCGTTTTTCCGGCGAAGAGATTACGAAGGTACTGACGATTGAATCTTCGGGAATTGCTCCGGGGATTATGACGGCATTAGAGCTGGAGGTTCCGCTGATTTTTGCCCGTAAGCAGAAATCGTTGACGCTGACAGAGGATATTTATGTAGAAAAGGTTTACTCCTTCACGAAGAAAGAAACGAATGAAATTACCGTTTCCAAGAAGTTCATTGCTCCGGGTGAGCGGGTTCTGATTGTCGATGATTTTTTGGCGAATGGCGAAGCCGCCTTCGGACTTGCTCGTATTGTTGAGCAGGCAGGAGGAAGTGTGGTTGGGATTGGTATCGTGATCGAAAAAGCGTTCCAGCCAGGAAATCGGTTACTGCAGGAAGCTGGTTACCGGGTAGAATCACTCGTGCGAATCGCTTCACTGGAGGACGGAAGAATCTCTTTCGTGGAAGAAGAGGAAGGGCTACTTAGCTAAGACTCTTTGGTGTAGATTCGGATGAAGTTAACACAAAACAGCAAGAGACAGGTTTATAAGCCTGTCTCTTGCTGTTTTTTTGTGATACACGGGTATGGATTACCCGTTGCTACCGCATGCCGCTGCAGGATCGGCGTGGCGCTGCGCGCTAACCGCCGCCAGCGGCGAGAGCACCCGCAGCGATCCAGGCTCGCAGCGCACGGCAAGCGGCCCTTTGCCGAAGCTCTCGCCATCGCCGATCGCCGGCCGGGCCTCTGCGAAGTTGACGGCTACGCTACGTCCACGCAGCATCGACACGAAGGGCAACGCTACATGCTTGCCCTTCAGTACCGTTGGGAACAGCCGCAGCAGCTGCCCGCGGCTGCACCCGTGCACGACGCAGACGTCGAGCTGGCCGTCATCGGCCTTCGCCTGCGGGCAGATCAAGAGCCCGCCGCCGTAGCTGGGCAGGTTGCAGACCGAGACCAGCCATGCCTTCTCAAAGACGTGCTCCGTCCCGTCGCACGCAACACTCACCCGGCATGGCTTAAACGTCATCAGCGTATGCAATATGCCGATGATATAAGCCAGTTGGCCTGCGCCAATGGCATTGCACAGCCGTTTGTAACGGCTGGCATTCACATTCTCGGCCACCTGAGCATCAAAGCCGTTGGCAACGGCTGTTAAAGTCAGTCCGTTTGCGCCTGAGATCAGATCGGCTTCGATATACCGTTCGCTAAGTGCAGCTTCCAGCGCGGCTTCAGTCGAAAGCGGAATGCCGAAGCCGCGTGCGGAGTCGTTACCGGAGCCGGCAGGGATGATTGCCATAGGAATATCTTTGCCACGAAGGGCACCCAAGATGCTGTGCAGCGTGCCATCGCCGCCGATTACAATCGCGGCTTTCCAGTCCTCACGGTGTTTAATTGTATTTAGAACGAGGGCTTCTGCACCCTCTGCGCTATGCGTAAACAAGGTCATATATGGCAGCATCCGCACTTTCATGAGCGCCTCTACAGTATGCCAGGTCCGCCCGCCTGCGCCCCCGCCGGAACGCGGGTTTATGATGAATAGATACATTTAAATTCCTCCAGCCTGTAGAATTCCGTTGATGCCCGTCTTTCCATTGTAAGGAGTGGATGGGCAAAAGGGAATACTTTTCAGCGATAAGAGGTGTTAGTTCAGCGGTGTTTATAGATGCCGAATCTGACTTTCTGCGATATCCCCAACCCAAGGGAGCTTATACCATCTGCTGCTTAAAGCTTGATAGATCATAAGCAGCCATATAGCAAAGCTGCAAAGAGAAAGGATTGCACTCAACAGGGAACCGAGAAAAGGGATAAATCCGGTTAGGACATGGAGAATCATCAGCACGCCGAACGTAAGCAGTGATTGCAACGCGTGGAACAGCACGAAGCGGTTGCGTTTCTCCAGAGCGAGAAAGACCACGCCGCCGATAAAAGGGAAAAAATAGCACAGCGCGCCCGCAATATTATCGGGCAATCCGGTGGATGATTTGAAAGGGGACAAAGGGCTCACTCTCCTTCTACTTGGAGAAGAAGGGGGTTAGTTCGCTACTCCTTCTTCCTTAAAAGCCTATGACTTGTCAGGAAAAAGTATGTTTAGCTCATTGTGGGTATAATATACTTTTCCAACAGCTTGCGGGGGTTCTTCCAATTGTTTGTCTTACTCTCTGCTGTAAAGACCACTACCGTATCTAACTTGGGTAGGAGAAGGATTTGCTGTCCGCCATGACCGTGGGCAAGCTTGTAGGGTTGGCCGCTCATCGTACCCACCCAGAACTGATATCCGTAATCTCCAAAAGCCGGGTATCCCGTAGTCTGTGCAGTTAGTGCTTCTTGCAGCCAATGCTTCGGAATGATCTGCTGTTTTGCAAATACGCCGTTATTAAGCAGACACATACCAAATTTAGCCATATCTCTTGAGTTTAAGTACAGACCAATATGTCCCATACTATGTCCTTCGGGACTCGGTAACCAAGCCGTGTGAGTCATTCGGAGAGGGCTAAATAAATGCTCAGCAGCATAGGTGAATGCATCAAGACCTGTAGATTCACTAAGGATCATCGAAATCAGATGGGTGTCGATACTACGGTATTGAAATTGACCGATATGTTCCGGAATTATGTTCATACTAAGAGCAAAGGAACCCCAGCGGCGACTACGATGGAGATTCCGGACGAAAGGCTCCCCCAGCTTCTTGCCCGTGATCCAGCTAAATCCGGAAGTCATGGTAAGCAGATGACGAAGAGTGATTTTTGATAAATGAGGGGAGTGCAGGTATGGAACATGTTTACGAAGTACCTTGGAAACCGAGACATCGATATCAGGGATATCTCCCCGATCGATAGCGATTCCGGTAATTGTGCTGATAAAGCTTTTAGTCGCAGATCGAAGATCATTTAATGCCCCGGCATGATGGTTGCCGTAATAACGTTCAAAGATGAGCTTGCCATGGCGAGCAATAAGCATACTATGCATCTTTGGATATTCTTTCTGAATAGCATAATCAGCTTGTTCAAGACCCTCACGGCGCGTTGCAGTTTCCTCGGGTAGCGCGGTAGTCATCGCGGGAACTACGTTATAAGATGAAGTCAGTAATGGTGTAGGTTGGCCCATAATGATCTCCTTTTCTTGCTGTGGTATGTGCTAGGTGTGGCCTGCTATAGAACATATTGTATTTTAACCCGACACGAGCAATATGACTTACGAAGAACATTGTAAAAAAATAAAAATTTTCCAATTAGCACATTTTACAAGGAAAGGTGGAAGTTGGACCGGAATATGATACAATATAACGATAAGGCCCGAAAGGGGTGATTCAGTAAGTGGCTCTTCGGGTAATAAAAGTGTCAAGGAGCTTTCGTTCAACAGGCGTCCTTACTCTCAGCCCAAATCACGACGAACCTGCTTCACCGGCGAACCAGTATCTCAAGGCTTTGAAGCTTTGAATTTTACGTTTTGGCGGATAATGCAAGCCACGTATGTGTAATGGTTACTTCACTTGCATTCGAGGTTACGGCGTACTTTTCATCATGCATTCTCTACAACGGAGCATTCATTTTCAATGTTTTGGGAGGGAACTGATCATGGCAAGTAAAGGTCATAACGAAGTCAAGGAAAGTTTACGGGAAATGACACGTATTTTCCGGCCCAAAGATCCCAAGAAATTCGTAAAGGAGTACGTCCGAAAATATCGGATTACCGGAGGCTATGAAGAAGAACTGACCATGGTCGTGGAGCATGAGCTGGTAAAGATGAATTCATCCGTCTCCTAGCTAACAGATACGAGTGTCACTTACTTTTGACATCATTTTGAGTAATAACATCCACGAGGATTCTTATAAACCGTGCCCGAGCAGCGTTTGTTGCAGGAATCGGTTTTTTTTGTATGTACATTTATGAATAAGAAATATTGTCTCTCATAAAATAGTCAAATGAATTAATAGACACATTTCACAATGAATGCGCTTTAACGATCATTTTTTATTTGATTGCGTTTTCAAAAAATGCGTATAAATGCAGGTGGGACAAGGAATTATTATGTCGAAAATTACAATGTGAACTAGTTGTGAACGATTGACAAAACTTTCCCTTAAACTTATATTAATAGTGATTGTTATAATTGACAGAAAAAAACAGGAACCTACGAAATCGGGAAAAGCGGGGTAGATCAATGATGAAAACGTGGCAGGCTGTAAAGCGACTCCTTCCCATGACCGCTATGTTTGGTCTCTTTCTTGCCGGGTGCGGTCGTGAGGACTTGTCAGTGCTCAGACCACAGGGACCTCAGGCGGAAATGTCTTATGGATTAATGGAGCTGTCGATCAGTATTATGATCGTCGTGTTGCTGATTGTCTTTACGATTGCAGCTTATGTACTGATCCGTTTCCGTCGAAAGCCGGGTCAGAATGAAATCCCTGAGCAGGTTGAGGGTAGCATCAAGCTTGAGATTCTCTGGACGGTCATTCCGCTTATCCTCGTAGTGGTACTGGCAGTTCCAACGGTGAAAGCAGTGTTCGCCGCAGGAGATGATCATGCCAATGACAAGGATGCGATTAAGGTTAAAGTAACCGGCCACCAATATTGGTGGGAGTTTGAGTATACCGATTACAAGGTGACTACAGCGCAGGATCTGATTATTCCAGTGGGCAAAGATATTGCTTTTGAACTGGAGACTAAAGACGTGCTGCACTCCTTCTGGGTCCCTTCCCTTTCCGGTAAAATCGACACCAACCCAGCCGGGACGATTAACCGCTTCAGCTTCAGTGCACCTAATGAAGGCGTTTACCGTGGCAAATGTGCGGAACTATGCGGGCCGTCTCATGGATTCATGGAATTTAAGGTGAAATCGGTTAGTGAACAAGATTTTCAGAAGTGGATAGATTCGATGAAAGCACCCGTAGCTGTGCTGCCAGAGGATCCTGCTTTAGCTGAGAAGTTCAAAGCGGCGTGTCTGACTTGCCACGCTGTAGGTGATCAAGGGATTAATAATGCGCCGAACTTGACCGGAATTGGTTCTCGGGAGTCGATTGCAGGGATCCTGCTCAACGACGACACGAGGGAGGATGGTGCACCAATTGAGGAGAATCTCAAAACATGGCTGCATGATCCACAATCCGTAAAACCGGGCAATCTGATGCCTAACCCCAAAGATCTAGGCCTAAGTGATGCGGAGATTGATGGCATTGCTGAGTATCTGGCCAACTATAAGCTGGACTAATGCCTTAGCCTAAAGGCGGGCGGAACTTTCGAAAAAGGGGGTACGAACTTTGGCTCAAGCAGCGCATACCTTGAATTCATCCAAGCCTCTGGGGCATGGCCACAGTGTGAAGCGCCATACAGGACTTATGGATTGGCTAACAACCGTCGATCATAAAAAAATCGCAATTTTGTACCTATGGGCCGGAGGATTATTTTTTGGTATCGGCGGAATTGAAGCACTTCTGATTCGCTGGCAACTCATCAAGCCAATGAATAATTTTTTGGATGCCCAAACGTTTAATGAACTTATTACCATGCATGGTACGACGATGATATTCCTCGGCGTCATGCCAATCATCTTCGCCTTAATGAATGCCGTCATACCGCTACAAATCGGTGCACGTGACGTAGCCTTTCCTTTTCTAAATGCACTTGGCTTCTGGACCTTCCTGTTCGGCGGAATTCTACTGAATCTCAGCTGGATAATGGGTGGCGCTCCTGATGCCGGATGGACCTCCTACACCCCACTATCTACGAGTACATACAGCACTACACACGGTGTAGACTTTTATACGATTGGTCTTCAAATTGCCGGATTAGGTACCCTCATCGGGGGGATTAACTTTCTAGCCACGATCATTACGATGCGCGCGCCGGGAATGACCTACATGCGGATGCCGATGTTTGCTTGGACTACATTTATTACTTCCGCAATTATTTTGTTTGCATTTCCAGCAGTTACAGTAGGTTTAGTACTGCTGACATTCGACCGGATACTTGGAGCCAATTTCTTCGAGGTTGGGGCTGGGGGTAATCCGGTGCTCTGGCAACATATCTTCTGGATATTTGGTCATCCAGAAGTATATATCCTCATTCTGCCTGCCTTCGGAATTATATCGGAGGTTATCCCGACTTTTTCACGGAAGCGATTGTTCGGATATAGCTCAATGGTGTTCGCTACCATCCTGATTGCCTTCTTGGGCTTCATGGTTTGGGCTCACCATATGTTCACTACCGGACTTGGGCCGGTAGCTAACGCATTGTTCTCTGTATCAACGATGTTGATTGCGGTTCCGACAGGAATCAAGATTTTTAACTGGTTGTTCACGATGTGGGGCGGGCAAGTACGTTTCACGACACCAAACCTGTTCGCGGCAGGATTCATTCCTACCTTTACGATGGGTGGCGTCACTGGCGTCATGCTGGCTTCTGCGCCTGCTGACTTTCAGTTCCATGATACGTATTTTGTTGTAGCGCATTTTCACTACGTTATTGTGGGCGGCTTGGTGCTTGGCCTGTTTGCAGGTCTGCATTACTGGTGGCCGAAGATGTTTGGTCGGATGCTAAGTGAGAAGCTGGGCAAATGGACTTTCTGGACGTTTATCATCGGATTCCATCTGACATTCTTTGTACAGCATTTTCTTGGACTCATGGGGATGCAGCGTCGGGTATTTACGTATTTGCCGAATCAGCAATTCGATTTGCTGAATTTAGTCAGTACAATTGGTGCTGGGCTGATGGCTGTCGGTACGATTATTTTCTTAGTCAATGTCTTCCTAACTTCAAGAAAGCCAATGGATGCAGCTGATGATCCGTGGGAGGATGGACGTACACTAGAATGGACGATTTCTTCGCCACCGCCAGAATATAACTTCAAGCAAACCCCGCTTATCCGTGGAATTGATGCATTCTGGAAAGAAAAGATGGCAGGAAATAAAGGCATGACTCCGGCTGAACCCGTTGGTTCGATTCATATGCCGTCTGCAACCATATTGCCGTTCACAATGTCTGTTGGAATTTTCATCGCTGGACTGGGCTTTATGTTTAGTCGGGATGACTTCGGCAACGCCTTTATGAGCTTTATGTTTAATAATTATATCGTTACAGCCATCGGTCTTATCATTACGTTTGGATCTATGCTGTTGCGTTCGCTGTATGATGATCATGGATGGCATATTGAACCTGAAGAGCTGGAAGGAAGTGAGCGGACATGACAACGGCACATGCAGAAGCTTCTAAGGAAGAATTTCCTCACGAGCCGGAAAAAGCTACGCTCGAAGGACGAAACAAGGTTCTTGCCTTTTGGTTGTTTCTAGGTGGGGAAGCGGTATTGTTCGGTACGTTGTTCGCTACGTTCCTCGCATTGCGTAATCAGACGAATGAGGGGCCATCGGCGAATGAATTGTTTCACTTACCGCTTGTAGCTGCTGCGACATTCATTCTTTTGGTAAGCAGTTTGACGAGTGTGTTCGCTATCCAAGCGATGCATAGAAACCGTCCGGCAGTGCTTCGTAACTGGCTTTTGGTAACTGTAGCCTTAGGGCTTGGCTTCCTGATTCTGGAGATCTATGAGTTTACTCAATATGTGAGACACGAAGACTTCGGAATGACTACAAGTGCATTTAGTTCGGCATTCTATACATTAGTAGGATTCCACGGTGCGCACGTAGCTTTCGGGATTGCATGGATCGCCATCCTGATTGGGCAACTCATGCGTAAAGGATTAACCGTAGTTACTGCACCAAAAGTGTATGTGTCAGCCATGTACTGGCATTTTATTGATGTGGTATGGGTCTTCATCTTTACGGTTGTATACCTACTTGGAAAGGTGGGCTAGACACTATGACGACAGATCAGCATGTGCCAGAGAACGACGGGTATAAGCATCGTCATCGGCATGAAGGGCCACAGAGGCATATTGTTGTCTTTATACTGTCCATTGTCTTGACCTTAATTGCTTTCGCCGCTGTTGCGGCTGGAGGGGTGAATGCCACCTTTGCGGTTATTCTACTACTGGTGATGGCAGTCATTCAGGTCATTGTACAGATGGGCTTCTGGATGCACCTGAAAGATAAAGGACATCTAATACCGATTATTTTCATGCTGGGTGGTTTTTTTACCGCCGGTACCTGTATTATTATGTCGCTGTATTGGGTTTGGTGGAATTAACGGACTATAAAGAAAGAGGCGGGCTGAGATGCCCCCTCTTTTTGGTGTTTAACTAGATCCTGCGCTAGGAGGGGTTAGGGTTATGCTCGGATTACAATATTTTAGCTTTGCAGAACTATGGAGCCCGCTTTTTCTGGCGGTCATGCTGCTGCTGACGGCGGGTTATTTCGTTTGGATTGGTCCGATTGCTGGACGTCATGCCGATTCAGTTCCGGTTCCGTTCTGGCGAAGAGCACTATTTGTGTGCGGAATGCTTGCGCTTTATCTGGCACAAGGCGGTCCTGTTAGTCTATTAGGACATATGATGTTTTCATTCCACATGGTTAGTATGGCCTTGTCATACCTAGTGGCGGTGCCGCTGATTATGCTGGGGATTCCAGATTTTATCTGGCGCAGCATATTGAGAGTAAATCCATTTCGCCGGCTGTCTTTTTTAGCTCGACCGGTGGTAGCTGCTTTACTGTTTAATGGACTATTTTCTTTGTACCATATTCCTGTTATCCATGATTATGTGATGCTGCATTTTACCGTTCACCGAATCTACTATATTGTTTTATTCCTAACAGCTGCCTTAATGTGGTGGACATTGATCAATCCGCTACCGGAGCGCCGAATGGCGAGTGGACTGGGCAAGATTGGGTTTATTTTTCTAAACATGGTATTGCTGACACCAGCATGCGGACTGATTATTTTTGCAGATCAACCGCTCTATGCTACTTACAGTGATCCGGAGACTTGGGCACTTGCCATGGGCTATTGTATATCGGGTGATCCTTCTGCCTTACTTCAGAATTTTGGGGGTCCTGCGTTCTTTTCATTGTTGTCACCAAAAGTGGATCAGCAGGTGGGAGGTATCGCGATGAAGTTCATTCAGGAATTTATTTTTGCCTCTATGCTTGCTTATGTGTTCTATCATTGGTATAAAAAAGAGAACGGACAAGAGGGCGATGAATTATCGACGCCTTCCTCAGCACTCGAGGAGAGCACCTTGACCCGTGCATAACTGGTAGACTGCCAAGGAGGAGAATCATGGATATTTTTACGGTGTTTCCAACTATTAGCACATCGTTCATCGTGCTCAGTGCGGTGCTCGTAGCTATTGGCTGGTGGCTCATCATTAAGGGCAAACGCGAGGCGCACAAGAAGACGATGATTGCTGCTGCAATCGCCGCGCTCCTGTTTTTTATTGTTTACGTATCTAGAACGTTGTTCGTGGGAAACACCTCATGGGGCGGACCGGATGAACTTCAGACGATTTATCAAGTGTTTCTGATCTTCCATATCGTGCTGGCAACGGTAGCTGCGGTATTCGGACTTACTACGTTAACTCTTGGATTTAAGGCGAAGTACTCCAAGCACCGTAAGTGGGGCAGAGTGACATCTATAATCTGGTTCATTACTGCGATTACTGGCGTTATGGTGTATGTGCTGCTTTATGTTCTGTATCCAGGTGGACACACCAAGCCAGTGTGGGAAGTTATTTTGGGCGCGTAAGATAGTTGCGTGAAAAGAGCTTGTGATTGGCATTTGAAAAGAGCATGTGAATATGCGTGCGAATCGTACGTGAATTTGTGTGAATAGTAATGAAATAAGCCTGTGCATCTGCTCGTTCCTAAATAGGGATGATGGATGGCGGGCTTATTTTAGTTTATGGAGTTGGGGGAGTGTTTAGGGAAAACCTCCCTGAAAGAGATAAGTTTTGAGCTCGAAAAACGATAATTAGGGAATTTCTCCCTGTATTTTAACCGTTTAAGCTCTAAAACGTAGAAATGGGTGAATTTATAGGGAGGAATTCCCTAAAAACGATGATTTCAGGCTAAATCCAAGTAATTAGAGGGAGGTTTTCCCTAATTGTTGATTCTACTAGCAGTTACACCCACCGAGCGATCACATCCACTCGCAGTAGCACCCGTCGAGCCTTCGCATCGATTGAGCGGTCGCATCCATTAGTGGTCACACCCACCGAGGAGTCGCTCCCGCCCTTCAATCACCCCACCGAGCCGCAACAACTGGCCCTACACCTACAATCCATTGGCGAAGCAACAATGAGGCTGTCCTCGCTCTGCGTCCCTCGCTCACATTCAACCTCTCCATAAGTTATGTTTAATCCTCTGATTAGTTAATCCCAATAATGATCAGTTTCCCATACGTGCAAAACCTTCTCCAAAGGGCGGGAAACGCAAACCTCCTAATCCTCTTGAATGTTTTCCATTTACAGGATTGACAATGGTAAATTAAGGTCATATACTGTGTATATAGATATATACAGTAAGCACAGGGATATGAACACCTGCTTCTGCTAGACGCTGAAGACATTGTAAAGCGAGGTTAGTTTTAATGAGAACATTAAAAGATTCATGGTTTATGTTGCGCTCTGATTTTCGCGGAGACAAATTAAAGATATTAGGGACCCTCGTAATAACAGTTATTTTTATGTGTTATCTTGGTGGAATGACTAGCCTGGTAGCAAATGACGTACTAGGTGAGCAGGATCGGACGATGATAACGGATTTCTTATTTCTCTCCTTTATACCCTTATTGGGATTAACATTCTCTCGCCGTTCCATGAAATATTGGAGTGAAGACTCTTACACAAAAATGTTGGTTTACTTAAGAACCTTACCGATTCCAGCTGCAGTAATACTATCGCGGAGAAAACTTCAGGGGGTAGGCTCCTTTATTCTAAATGGTACGTTATTCTTCGGTATTGTTTACTTGTTAGGGGAAAATTTCCGGACAGAGCTGGCGGTTCCCTCGTATATAGCTTTTGCCATTACATGGCTCGGCTTCGGATTCATGGTCTCAGGTCTATATATTTTTATTGAGTATCTTTTTAGCGGCAAAGCTTATCTATGGCTAACATTGCTTATCGTAGTGTTATCGTGGGGAATATCATTCCTAGTTACACTTGGGGGAGGCAATTTGTTTTTATACAGTATCTCCTATTCCAAGGAGTGGGGGCTGTTATCTCCGATCATGTGGGGGTCACTTCTGCTGGGGACAATATCTGTGCAGTTATTCTCTAAATGGACTATACATCGACTGAAGAGTCGCAATCTCGTATAAAAAATCGGAATGGCAAGGACTGCGCTCTAGCACGCTAGAGTGGAAGGCGAGGTGTAATAATGTGGATACCGGTACAAATCAACGAAAATAGTGCAGAGCCCCTCTATCATCAGATAGAGACTCAGCTTAGATCCTTAATCATTAGCGGAGTCATTACAGAAGGTACGCTACTGCCCTCGATTCGTGAGTTCGCAGGAGATCTGAAATGCAGTGTAATTACAGTGCGGCGCGTATATCAGGATCTGGAGAACGAAGGTTTGCTGCGAACGAGACAAGGAACAGGTACCTTTGTATCCCACATAGGCGACGGAGCAATGGAAGAATACAAACGAGACACGGTAGGCAAAGCACTTGAAAGTGCTGTGGATATCGGCCGATCGGTACATTGCAGCAAGGATGAACTTGAGCAGATTTTTATGGAGATTGTAGAACGCAAGTATAGAGCAAAGGAATGAAAGGGGGGCGCATATTCATATGGTACAGATGGCTATAGAATTGCGGAATGTACTTAAACAGCGGCGAAACAAGACGATAGGACCGCTGACCATGAATCTGCCAAAAGGATATATTACAGCCCTGGTAGGTCAGAATGGATCTGGCAAAAGCACGCTACTGAATCTCCTGATGCAGCTGACCAATCCAGAGGAAGGTGAGATATATTGGTTTGAGAACAAGTATGTTAGCGGGTTGCCTCTGGAGCTGCGGCAGAACATTGCCTATGTTCCTGAGACGTCGATTACTGAGGAGAACCACTGGAATGCAGAAGAGGCCGCTCAATTTCGACAGCATTGGTATCCGAACTGGGATGAGTCGTATTTTCAGGATCTAATGGATCGCTTTGAGGTTCCATATCATATGAGGCTTTCTAAGATGTCTAAGGGTGAGCGTCGGAAATTCGAAATTGCCGCAGCACTTGCGTCACGCCCAAGTCTGCTGCTATTGGATGAACCTTCATCAGGTCTTGATCCCTTTGCCTGGAAGATTATGATAGAGACGCTTCTTAAATATATGGATGAGAACAACGCTACGATCATCATCTCCACACACATTGTGGAAGAGGTGCGGCGGTTGGCAGATTATATCGTGCTTATGCATAGAGGTGAACTGCTGGGTATGGCCGAGAAAGACAGTTTATTCGGTACTTGGACCGAGGTATGGGTACAGGTTGCAGGTGAAGAGGAGCTTGCTGAGTTATCAGCGGAATTACCGGGAGGTATAAACTTTACCATGGATACACCGGGTGTAGCTTCTTTTATCATAGAACAATTTTCTAAGAACGAGAAACGCATTCAGGACTTGGGCGTAAAGGTTATCAAGAGTCGCAGTTTAGAATTGGACGAAATATTGGGTTTATGGACACAGGGACACCGTCCTATCCTGATTGATCACAAGAGAGGGGACTAGAGAAATGGAAGCCTTAAAGCTGGAAAGTGTAATGAAGCAATATGGAGAAAAAACCGCTGTAAACGGAATTAACCTAACGGTAGGCAAGGGGGAAATTTACGGATTACTGGGGGCAAATGGTGCAGGGAAAACAACCACAATGCGCATGGTGCTTGGCCTAATTTACCCTGATGGCGGGAATATTTTGTATAATGGAAAGCCGTATAACAGTGAACTTCAGCAAACCATGGGCTATCTACCCGAAGAAAGAGGATTATATCCAAAGGTAAAGGTAAGCGATCAAATCGTCTACTTGGCACGTCTGCGCGGGATGTCGGCTAGTGATGCAGATAAGAGCCTTCGCTACTGGCTCGATCGGTTTGAGGTTCCGGATTACTACAATAAGAAGATTGAAGAGCTCTCCAAAGGGAATCAGCAGAAAATGGGCTTTATCGCCGCAGTTGTTCATAAGCCGCAAATTCTCATCCTTGATGAAGCCTTCAGTGGCTTGGACCCTGTTAACGTGGAACTACTGAAAGATACGGTAAAAGAATTGCGTGATCAGGGAACGAGTATCTTATTCTCTACTCACCGGATGGAGCATGTTGAAGAGCTTTGCCGTAATATTACGATTTTGGATCGTTCCAATACTGTCGTGCAGGGCGATATTCGTACGATTAAGAGTGGGTATCCTCGTGAACAAGTATTGTTGCGTACGGATAACGAAGTGACCGGTCTAGAATCAATTGCAGGTGTAACAGCAGTACAGCGACAGGAGCGAGGTTATCTGTTGTCAATCAGTGAGATCGGCGCAGCACAACGTATCCTACAGCAGGCGATGGCACAGGGTGAAGTGGAGCATTTTGAAATTAAGGAACCAACATTAAATCAAATCTTTATCAGAGCGGTGGGTGAATCTCATGAATAAGATGGGGACAATTATTGGCTTTACCTTTAAAAATAAAGTAAGAACGAAATCATTCATGATTACTACATTAATTCTAGTGTTGCTGCTCAGCATTGGGATGAATCTTCCGTACATCATCGATCAGTTTAAGGGTGATTCTAAAACAAACGCAGAGACTCAAATTGCTGTGATCGCGGAAGAGGGAAATCAGGCTGCAGAGTTGTTGAAGGCATATACTTCACCTGAAGGAATGCCGCAGGCAAAAGTTGTGCAATATACTTCTGCCGATGATGCGGAGCTAAAGAAAGCTTTAGATGAAGGGACTGTAGAGGGGTACGTTACTTTTGCAGAACCTACTGGCGAAGGACTTCCACCCGTTACTTATCATAGTGAAAATGGTGAATTGAAGGGCGATGTGCAAATCTATCTCCAAAATGCCCTTCAGCAGGCCAACACCCAGTTCATCGTTGGCGACAAGCTGACGCAGGAGCAGATTGCTGCTATGTCAACACCGGTACAGATAGCTACTCAGCAGCTCAACCCTGATGGGACTGCGGGAGATAAGGATGCGTCGCAGGAATCCACTCCACCTATTAATTACGTCATTGTATACGCCATGCTTATGCTGTTCTTCATGTCTATCATGATGACCGGTAATATGATCGCAGCTGAGATTACTTCAGAGAAGAGCTCACGGATCATGGAAATTCTGATTACAAGTGCCTCACCTTTAGCGCAAATGTTTGGTAAAGTTATCGGTGTCTTCTTAGTAGGATTATTACAAATTGGCGTCATTATCGCAGCGGTAGTTGTCAATCTTAAGCTTCCGCATAATGCAACGATTTTGAAAGATTTAGACCTGGATTTAGGCCAGCTTAATATTAACTTGTTGCTTTATGGAATTGTTCTTTATGTACTAGGTTATTTCCTCTATGCCTTGATGTATGCAGCTGTAGGTTCGATTGTCAGCCGTACAGAGGATCTTGGCCAAGCGGTTATGCCGATTATGATGTTAGGCTTCGTAGCATTCTATGTTCCACTGTTCAGTATCTCCAATGCGGATACTCTGCTGGTTAAGGTAGCGAGTTATGTACCGTTCACCTCTCCATTGACCATGCTGCTCCGAATTGGTGTTGGTGAAGTAGCGATCTGGCAAGTTATTGTATCATTAGCCATCCTGCTTGTTACCACGTTCATCTTTGGATGGTTGGCTGCCAAGATCTATCGCACAGGCGTATTGATGTACGGCAAACGTCCAAGTATTAAAGAGATCAGAAAAGCGATGAAGGCTTACAAGATCTAAGTGGCTTCATATATAAACTTTTAAGGAGTGGTAATCATGACTAAAAGTGAACAATACAATATGATGCTTTTAATGAGTTCGGTATCTCTGGCTACGGTTAGTAGAATGCTCCATTCAGATGGATCCGCTGTTATGGATTTCACTCAGGGTGTATTGACTGGGATTGCCATGGTAGGGATGATTGCGGGATTGTGGATGTACGGTAAGGCGCGTAAGAGCAAAGCGTAATAGTAGGGAAAGGAAGCCGCGGCAGATGCCGTGGCTTTTTTCTTTTTTGTGTACGTATCGTAAAAGTTATTTGGAAGATAGTTGCGGACTCCAGGGCTCCTGAGTCCAATATATCCTCCGTACACTCAAATGTCGTTTCCTTTTGAGGGATTAGACAACGGATAGATTACTACTAGGCAGCAAATCCTCTGGAGCAGTCAGTTGCTCCCGCACACGCCTAAGCTGCGCTTTTAGTACAGGAACACTCTTTTGCAGGATGATGCTTATTTGAGGTAAAGATAGCTTTAGGCCATACCACATCGTTTTTATAAGCTGTTCCTCCCAAGGCAACGCCTTGGCAGACAGAAGAGACCGGCGTGCGTAATAATCGGCGCATTGTCGGATACAAGAGCGGTAAGCTTCGATAGAGAATAGCTGGCTGTCGAAGCTTTTTTGACGGAATATTTTATGAAGCTCTTTAAAAGTACGGATAGTAACCTCCTCAGCTTCTGCTGATTGTTGTAACAACATGGAACTGAGCATATAGATATCATTCGTACACTTCTGAACACACTCTGCAAATATAGTTCTACGGGGGGATTCGGCAGGTAAGGGGTCAGGCATGATAAACACGATCCTTTCAGAATTGTTTATGGGATGAACCTATAATATAGAAAAGTAAGAAATGGATTTGTTGATAAGCTCGGCGGTATCAGGTTCTGGATAACTATGTTTTTGAAGCGCAACACTGGATGGTTTATAATATAGCCGCCCTCCTTTGGAATCTCTCCCACCAGCGACAGCTCTGTACAGACGACCTTGTTCAATGTGCCCTGCCAAGGATTTACCCTGCAGCTTGGCTTTTAAATCCTGTAAAGCACCTTGTACTAGCTCAAACTGAGTCTGATCCCACTCTGAACCATGGGTACGTACTTTATCTATCGCTTCCTCTAGCCGGCAATGGTATATCATTCTGAGAAAAGAACTCCATTTAATAAGATCGAAAGTTTTGGTATTGGCAGAGATAAGACATGCCCCCCAGCTGCTACCTCCTTTACAGGTAAGTTTCAGGATGCCATAACGGCTGCCTTGATCAGCCTCCATTCCATAATGAATAGGCTCAGGTGAATCAAAGACGAATACTTCTATGCGAGATAGTCTTCGCTGGTCCATGACAGTTTTCTCCTCCTTAGGTTTCCAAAAGCTTAAGATCTACATGGTGAATGTCATTAGCCTTCTCTATACAGGCGAGCATTTCAGCTTCATTCTCACAGACTGCGGCATGCTCCAGCCATAGTCCGAATTTCTGTTTGCGTATAACGGATAAATGTAAGGGGAAGGTGTTGCGGGATCTCATTACGTACCAACCGACAGCAACATCTTTCCACGGTTCCTTAAAGGCGGTGAGCCACGGAAAACGTTGGTGTGCTGACCAATCCTGCAGCTGTTGCTTTTCTCGGATATTTTTATATATTTCGTATATAATTGTTCGGTCCATACAGTATTCACAGGTAGATGGGCTGCTGAAATGGCGAAGTGATTCAATCTGCTTCTGACCAAAAGCATAGCCGACAATAGTTCTGTGATGATCCTCTTCGAACCACAACGCTCCAAAGCAAACATAATTTAGACTTATCGGCTCAAGTAGCCCTTGCTGAGTTCCCCAATAATAGTGTTTCATTCCTTTCACCCCGTCCAGCATGCTATCACCCTATAGATTCAGGTAACGCAAAAACCGCAGCAAGAGGAGGACCTCTGCTGCGGTTTTGGAATACAGGTATACACACACCTGTGCCAAAGCGTGGCGGATCAAGGGTCTCTCTCTTTACGCTTACGAGGTTAGCTGTCGGATTCGGACGGTGAGAGTCGCCCTACCTATGTGAGACTTGAACAGTCTCCTTCGGATTCACCCCAAGTAGGCCATGTGGCCTGATGGTTCCCCCGTTCCCTGCAAATGCAGGAACTCAGCGTTGAATGTATTTCGTGAAATAGATTCAACCCGAATCATACTCTTTTCAAGGTGTTTCTGTAAAAACAGAAAGTGTTCTTTTGAGCGCAATTTAAACCAAATCCTGCCTACTACGACGGAAAAGGGAACCAAATAGGTATTTATTGCGAGTTATCGGGCTTCTTCCTCGCTTAATCTCGACTTCTTGTTTTCTTACCTACTAAAGGCGATTTTTTGAGATTTCTACATTTGTGGTGAATAAAATCACATGGTATGCCCGCTTTTCGCTAATGGATTAAAACTCGAGTAAACAAGAGATATAGAGAGATTGGATATCAAGTAAGCGCTATCCAACGCGAAAATAGTTTTTAATTTGCATTATTTTGGCATCAATCAGGTTTTACAATTCTTCCTGCATAAGGGTATGATTACTCCTGTTTCAACAACAATCGAATATTTGATCCGCTTAATTTCCGATAAGGAAAGCGGGGGAACCAACAATCGGCAGACGATGTGAGAGTCGGAAGCCGGTTATGGGGTGAATCCTGTAGAAGATGCGAGTGAGCTCGCATCTATACAGGTAGGGCGACTCTCACCGCCCGAATCCGACAGCTAACCTCGTAAGCGTATGGAGAGAGGATGAGTGCAATGTGACCGCTAGCGAGCCACAGAGGAGAATCCTTTGTGGCTTTTTGCTGTGCTTTTTTAAGCAAAGCATTTATGGAAAACCTCACGAAGAGGTCGTTATATTCATCATTAGCGGTAGCTTTTCTTTCAAGATCAGGGTGATCAAGCTCTGATCTTACAAGCAAAGCATTTGAGGAGAATAAGAGATGACAGATCAGAATGAATATGTACTGGTATGTGCGCCAACGAAGGCAGGCGAACATTTTATTAAGCTTCTAAAATTCAGAGGCATTAAGATGGCCGGATTGACCAACAACTTGCCTGAGAAGGCCCTACTCGAAGAGATGGGGATTGAACAAGTCGTTCTAGTTGATACCCGCCATCAGAATACTTGGTTTCGCCCGCCGTTCCCGGTAGGACGGGTATATCTGTTCGAGAGCAGCTTTACGTTATGCTGCCGCTACATTCAGATGTGCCGCACCTGGACGACACAGCCGATTTTTGTAATCACAAGCTCAATAAATCCTAGATTGGTCTATAAAAGACTTGGTGCAAGTTATGTAATCTATTCTCATAGTGGTGATGCTGATTTTCTAATCGATAAATCACCTCATCAAGGATAAAAGAAGGAGTGCGGGAGATATGATGGATCTGTATATGGTGGCTTCGTTAGCTGTAATTTACGGGTTGTTTTATGGATTTATGCGCTGGTGCGCAGGTGTAGTTGAGGATACAGGGAGGGATAAGCTGTGATTCTAGTAATCGCTGTTACCCTACTGTTGTTTGTATATCTGGTTTACGCATTGATTCATCCGGAGAAATTTTAAGGAGGGGCATTCATGGGCATTTTGCAAATAGTGGCTGTAATCGTAATTCTTATCTTGCTGGTTAAGCCGATGGGCACGTATTTATATTATGTGTTTTCTAATGAACCGAACCGTACGGATCGATGGTTTGGAGGCATGGAAAAAGGAATTTATAAGCTGATCGGCCTGAAAAAACGGGACGGTATGTCCTGGAAGAAGTATGCGCTCAGCTTTGTTTTAACGAATATCGTACTGGTTACTTTCAGCTATATCTTTCTTCGATTGCAGCGGGGTTTACCGCTAAATCCGAATGGAATTGCGGATATGGAACAGACGCTTTCGTTCAATACGGTGATCAGCTTTATGACTAATACAAACCTGCAGCATTACAGCGGGGAGACGGGACTTTCGTATTTTTCACAAATGGCTGTCATCACGATGATGATGTTCACATCTGCAGCGAGCGGATTTTCTGTTGCGGTTGCCTTTGTCAGAGGAATCACGGGACGGAAATCAGTCGGGAACTTCTTCGAGGATTTCGTCAAAGCACATATTCGTGTGTTCATTCCGCTAGCTTTGTTAGTTTCATTGGTGCTGGTAGGACTGCATGTGCCACAAACGCTCAAGCCATCACTTGAAGTCACTACACTAGAGGGCCAAACACAACAAATTGCTATCGGTCCAGTAGCTTCTTTGGAATCGATCAAACATCTGGGCACGAATGGTGGCGGCTTCTTCGGGGCCAATTCATCCCATCCTTTTGAGAACCCTAATCCACTTACGAACGTTCTGGAGATTCTCTCTATGTGGATGCTGCCAGCTTCGCTCCCTTATATGTACGGATTGTTTGCCAAGAACAAACGTCAGGGCTGGGTAATTTTTACCGCAATGATGACCTTGTTTGTTCTGCTATTAAGCCTAAACTTCTATGCTGAATCAAAAGGTAATCCGGCGATCAATGCACTAGGAATCGAATCTTCACAAGGTAGCATGGAAGGTAAAGAGGTGCGCTTCGGCATACCGCAGTCTTCCTTGTTTACTTCAGTAACAACCGCAGCTACGACAGGTAGTGTTAACAATATGCATGATACGCTGACGCCGCTGGGAGGCATTACGCCTCTTGCACTGATGATGCTCAACAATGTCTTCGGTGGTAAAGGTGTCGGACTGATCAATATGCTGATGTATGCGATTCTGGGTGTCTTCCTGTGCGGTCTGATGGTCGGCAGGACACCGGAGTTCCTCGGACGGAAGATAGAGGCCAAGGAGATGAAGCTGATTGCCATTGCGATCCTTGTGCATCCGTTCATTATCCTTGTGCCAACTGCAGCTGCGTTCCTGACCGATTTGGGGCAAGGGGCGATTACGAACACTGGATTCCATGGACTCAGCCAAGTGTTATATGAATATGTCTCTTCTGCCGCGAACAATGGTTCAGGATTTGAAGGGCTTGCAGACAATACAACTTTTTGGAATGTCACAACCGGGATTGTCATGCTGCTAGGTCGTTATGTCTCTATCATTGCAATGCTGGCGGTAGCAGGTTCTCTGCTTAAGAAGAAGCCGGTTCCTGAGACGATTGGCACGTTCCGCACAGACAATGGACTGTTTACGGGAATTCTGATTGGTACAGTAGTGATTATCGGTGCGTTGACGTTCCTGCCGGTCATTGTACTCGGCCCCATTGCAGAATATCTAACCTTACGGTAGGAAGAGGGAGAATAAGATGAGTACTGTAAAAAGAAAAAAGTTGCTGACGGGACCCATACTCCTTAGCGCTGTAAAGGATAGTTTTATAAAGCTTAACCCAGTAACGCTAATCAAAAATCCAGTCATGTTCGTGGTAGAGGTCGGTACGATCATTGTCCTCCTCATGGTGCTGGCTCCTGGATATTTTAATGCAGAGCAATCGATAGGCTTCAATATCACAGTGTTGTTCATTCTGCTATTTACAGTGCTGTTTGCGAACTTCGCTGAAGCACTGGCGGAAGGCCGGGGTAAAGCCCAAGCCGATTCGCTCAAAAAAACAAAACAAGATATCACAGCTAACAAACTGGTTGGAGGAGCGGTGAAGACAGTCTCTTCCTCCGAGCTGCGTAAAGGAGATATCGTCATCGTCAGTCAGGGAGAACTCATCCCTGGTGACGGTGAAGTGATTGAAGGGCTGGCTTCCGTAGATGAATCAGCGATTACAGGTGAATCCGCACCTGTAATCAAGGAGGCTGGTGGGGACTTTGGCTCCGTTACAGGCGGTACACGGGTCGTCAGTGATGAGATTAAAGTCAGAATTACAAGTGATCCTGGTGAGTCGTTTCTAGATCGAATGATCTCCCTTGTTGAAGGGGCGAAACGTCAGAAGACACCGAATGAAATCGCACTAAATACGCTTTTGATCAGTCTGACGCTGATTTTCCTGATTGTAGTAGTGACCTTGCGGCCGATTGCAACTTATCTAGGCGTTGATCTTGATATTCCGGTTATGATCGCCTTGTTGGTCTGTCTGATTCCGACAACAATCGGGGGGCTACTCTCGGCAATCGGAATAGCGGGTATGGACCGGGTGACCCAGTTTAATGTACTCGCCATGTCGGGTAAGGCAGTTGAGGCTGCCGGCGATATTAATACGATGATCCTAGATAAGACCGGAACGATTACCTTCGGGAACCGGATGGCAAGTGAATTTGTTCCTGTCGGAAATGAAACGGAAGCTGAGCTTACAGCGTGGGCGGCCATCAGTTCCCTGAAGGATGAGACGCCTGAGGGACGTTCTGTAATTGAGCTGGCCAAGAAGCTGGAACGCAGCTATGACAGCAAGCTTGCTGAAGGTGGCGAATTCGTAGAGTTTAAGGCCGAAACTCGGATGAGTGGTATTGACCTGCAAGATGGACGCTGCGTACGCAAAGGTGCGGTAGACTCCGTGAAGAAATGGGTACAGTCGAAAGGCGGTGTCATTCCCGCGAACCTCGACAGTAATTCTGATGCCATCGCCCGGATGGGGGGGACCCCGTTAGCGGTTGCGGTAGACAATCGGATCTATGGACTTATTTACTTGAAGGATACCGTAAAGCCAGGCATGAAAGAGCGGTTTGATGAGCTGCGGAAAATGGGGATCAAGACCATCATGTGTACGGGTGACAATCCGCTGACCGCAGCTACGATTGCCCGTGAAGCGGGGGTAGATGATTTCATCGCTGAAAGTACACCTGAGGATAAAATAGCAGTCATTCGCCGCGAACAGAACGAGGGTAAGCTGGTTGCCATGACTGGGGATGGTACAAATGATGCCCCTGCCCTTGCACAAGCTGATGTGGGCTTAGCCATGAATAGCGGCACTACAGCTGCTAAGGAAGCAGCAAATATGGTCGATTTGGACTCTGACCCTTCGAAGATTATAGAGGTCGTAGCGATTGGTAAACAGCTGCTGATGACGCGGGGTGCGTTAACAACCTTTAGTATCGCGAATGATATCGCGAAGTATTTCGCTATTATTCCGGCGATGTTCATGCTCGCCATTCCTGAAATGGAAGCCCTGAATGTAATGGGACTAGGCTCGCCAAGCTCAGCTATAATATCCGCCTTAATATTTAATGCGATTATTATTCCGCTGCTCATCCCACTGGCTATGAAGGGTGTGTCGTATAAAGCTATGAGCTCTACGAAGCTGCTTGGACGCAATATATTTATCTATGGGCTAGGCGGAGTGGTTGTTCCTTTTGCGGGCATCAAGCTCATTGATATGATCGTAAGTGTATGGATTTAACGACGTGTTGACTAATCATTGAAAGGGTGAGAGCATCGTGAATAACGGAAACTCCATGGAGGACACTGAAGAGCAGTTATCATCATCGAAAGGTGCTTATTTCTTTATTATTGTGCGACTAAGTTTAGTATTTATTGTTCTCTGCGGAGTGATCTATCCTCTGACAACTACAGCGCTTGCCCAGGTTCTAATGCCGTCGCAAGCGAACGGCAGCTTGCTTAAGAATGATGCTGGAGTAGTTGTAGGCTCGGAACTCATTGGGCAGAACTTTACGAACCCAGCACTATTTCATGGTCGTGTGTCTAGTATTGAGTATAAAGCAGAAGCCTCAGGGTCCAATAACTACGCTCCATCCAATCCGGATATGCTGCAGCGGACAAAGGATTTCATTACGCAGTGGAAGCTCGATAATCCGGATGTGCCCGTGAACAAATTGCCAGTTGATTTGGTCACCAACTCGGGTTCGGGGCTTGATCCGCATATCACACCAGCTTCAGCTATGGTGCAGATTCCTCGGATTAGCAATTTAACAGGTATTCCTGCGACACAGCTGGAAGAGCTCGTAAATAAGCATACCGAGGGTCGTGACTTAGGGTTGTTTGGTGAAGAACGGGTCAATGTGTTGAAGCTGAACATGGATCTACTGAAACTATCGAACAAATAAATATAGTAAATGTCCCTGCCAGATTACTAGAATCGGGCAGGGATATCTTGCTTTCTAAAATATAAGAAAGTATAAGTTTCACATTATACATCATCCTTATATTTCTACGAGAAACGGCTGTCATCTTTGAAGGACGACAACGTCGTTTCTTCTTGGAACAGAAGGGTACATGCATGATCGGGGTTATTAAGGAGTGGTCTTGATGGGAACATACCGGAGGAAGACGCCGGAGGAGCTGCTGCTCTCTATCTATGAGCTGCATCGGGGACGTCTGAAGATCTATATCGGTCCGGTCAGTGGGTCGGGCAAAACGTATCAGATGCTGCGTGAGGGCCAGGCGCTAAAAGCGCAGGGAATCGATGTCGTGATCTGTGCGGTTTCGACGAATCAGAGTCCAGAAACTAAGGATCAGCTGGGCGATTTGGAACGGATACCAAGTATTCATTGGTTTCAAAAGGATATAGAGAAGAAGGATCTTGATGTAGAAACTATTGTGGCACGTAATCCTGAAGTTGTGCTAACCGATGGCTTGGCCCACCAGAATCGCGAAGGTGCAGAGAGATCTGGAAGACTGGACGATATCAAATACTTATTGAGTAATGGGATTAGTGTCATCACAACTGTAAATGTATACGAACTAGAAGGTGCTGCGGATCTGGCACGGAAATGGACCGGGATTGAGGTAGAGCATTCTCTTCCCGCTGAGGTGCTTACCCTTGCCGATGATATCGTTCTAATTGATGTGACCCCTGAAAAAATACTTCAGCGCTTGTCCGATGGCCATTTAGGTAAACGCCAGCAGAGATCGCTTTTTAATAAGGGTAATTTAAGCAAGCTGCGGGAGCTGGCACTTCGGATGGTCGCTGAGGATGTTAATGACTCGCTGGAGAAACACCGGGAAGAACAAGGGCTGCAGGGAGCTTCGGGGATCGCAGAGAAGGTGCTGGTCTCCGCACAGTATTACTGGAATGGCTCGATCCATATCCGACGTGGACAGCAGATCGCCAAGCGGCTAAATGGGGATCTGTCAGTGGTGTCATTCTGGAAGCAGGGCCTCACCCTTTCTAAGGAAGCAGCCACCTTTAAGCGTTCCCTCTGGAAGCTGACCGAGAAGATTGGTGCTTCTATGGAGGAAATCACCTTTCGCTCGAAGCGGGAGATTCCTCGTCTGTTGGTAAAATACGCAACCCGGCACAATATTACCCGGATCGTTATGGGACACTCCAAACAGACCGCTTGGCAGGAGTTATGGAAAGGCTCGATCGCCAATTCGTTACTGAAGCAAATCCGAGGTGTGGATGTGTTCTTCGTAGCGGATCGCGCAGACCGTGAGGGAGAGCGTGTACTTCCAACCCGGCAGAGCCGTAATGAACGGAAAGCGGATGCCTATCACAGGTTAAGTAGTCAGGAAGTAAAGGATAAAATCGATGCGATTCGCGGAGGAACCTTTAAGGTATACATTGGGGCTGCTCCCGGTGTGGGCAAGACTTACAAGATGCTGCGTGAAGGGAACGATCTCTTGAAGAGAGGGATCGATGTCGTGATCGGGCTCCTGGAGACACATGGCCGTAAAGAAACCCTTGAACAGATCGGTGATTTGGAGACCCTTCCACGTCTACGTATGGAGTATCGCGGGACTGTTCTTGAGGAAATGGATACGGCAGCAATTATTAAGCGTAATCCAGAAGTCGTGCTAGTGGATGAGCTTGCTCATACCAATATGCCAGGCAGCAAACATAAGAAGCGTTATATGGATGTTATGGAGCTGCTGGATGCGGGAATATCTGTGATCTCTACCGTGAATGTTCAGCATTTAGAAAGTCTGAATGATGCCGTAGAGCAAATTACAGGTGTTAGAGTAAGAGAGACTTTTCCGGACAGCATTCTTCAGCGGGCTAATGAGGTAGAACTTATAGATGTATCCCCCAAAACACTTCAAGAGCGGATGAAGGACGGGAAAATATATGCCATGGCCAAGGTGGATCAGGCGCTGGGGGCTTTTTTCAAAATCGGGAATTTGATCGCCCTTCGGGAGCTGGCGTTGCGGGAAATTGCTGATGATGTTGATGAAAGGCTAGAATCTTGGGAACGTGTTGGTTCGTTACGGGGACCTTGGCGGCGTCAGGAAGTTATATATGTGTGTATCACCTTGGGGGATCATGCGGAGCGTTTAATTCGGCGTGGTTTTCGGATTGCATATCGTCTAAAAGCTTGCTGGTATGTTACGTATGTGCAGGAATTTAAACAAAATGGACCCGTATATGATAAACGTATAAATGATTTAAAGGAATTGACGGAACGACTGGGTGGAACGTTTAAGATGATTGAGAGTGGGCTCCCCGCCCGAGTGGCGTCGTTGCTGCTTGAAAGATCTCAAGCTTTGCAGAGCACTCAGATTATTATCGGTCAATCACAACGCTCATGGCTGCGAAAAAGTATCCGCGGCGATGTTACCAAGCAGATTCTGCGTTCTGCCAGAAACGTGGATGTGCTGGTCGTGGCAGATCTCATACGTGAGGAAGCATAGACTATGACTAACAAGTAAAAACGCCTTCGGCGTCCCTAAAGGACGGTAAGCGTTTATGCGAGAAATATAAGGATAATGTATAGCGTGAAAATTATAGATTCTTATATTTTGAAAAAAGGTATCCACAAGCCGATTGGCTATGAGGATACCCTTTTTTTGCAGCTATGAATTACATCATGTACTGAATAGTTTAATGGCTTAATTATTGGGCAGCTTCGATGAGTGCTTTGAGCGCAGGAAGATTAAATCCCTTGATCGCTTGATCCCCTGCTACAGTGACAGGAACACCCATGAATCCAAGCTTCTCAACTTCCTCTTGATAGACTGTGCTGGTCATAACATCTCTTACTTCAAAAGGGACACCCTGCTCCGTAAGATAATTTTTAACCAAATTACAGTCACTGCACCCTGCGGTTGAATAGACAATCACTGGCTCACTCATTGGTTCACAGCCTCTTTGATAGCATCTCTTGTAATTTTCCAGTGGGAAGTGTTCCAGCGAACCTCATTGTCCTCAAGCAGGAAGAGTTGTGGAGATTCATGTTTGATGCCAAAATCCTCAGCAATTTGATTGGAAACGGGACGATCCTCGATGACTAAGACCACTGCAGCGGCAGTATCCGCATCCTTCAGATAAGCCTGAAACTCTTCATTAGCTTTAGCACTAATCGGGCAGGTCGTGCTGTGTTTGAACAGCAGCTTCTTGCCAGGCTTAGCTACATATTGCTCAAGATCCTCCAGCGTATGGAGTTGTTGAATAGACATAGATATCACCCTCCTGGGATCGTTATTTTGCTAACAATTGTGTTGTTAACAACCTGTAATCATGATTGTAACATATATCAAAATTAAAACAAAAAGGATTCTGAAAGGCTTGCACAAGAGGCGATATACCTGAAACCAATCGCGTTGAAAAAAAGAGTACAGCATGCTAAGGTGAAAAGAAGCAACATGCCTAACCATATCGCTACGAGATAGGAGTGTTCAGAAGAATGAAGAGAGTTGCATGTGTAACTGGAGCTGATCATGGGCTCGGACTGTCGCTTGTACGTTCGTTGCTGGCCAACCAGTTCTCAGTATTTGCAGGACAGTTTTTAAAAGAATCGGAAGATTTGAAAGCGCTTAAAGAGCAATATCCTGAACAGTTGGAGCTTATCCCCCTAGATATCAGCAATAAAGATAGTGTGAAGCAGGCTGCAAGAGTGATAGCCAGTAAAACTGGATATGTCGATATGATTATTAATAATGCAGGTATTATTCGTTCTGCTGATAATGCTACTGTGCTGGTGGAGCTGGATGATGAAGGCATGGCAGAAATATATAATGTAAATACGCTTGGCGCGTTAAGAGTCAGCAATGCACTGATGGGACTATTACTACAAAGTGAGGATAAATTAATCGTCAATATTTCATCGGAGGCAGGCAGTATTGCCCGAAATAAGCGTATCAACATGTATGGCTATTGTATGTCGAAGGCAGCACTGAATATGCAATCCTCCTTGATGCACAATCATCTGAGAACGCTTGGCGGTCAAGTAATGGTGTTCCATCCTGGCTGGCTGCAGACTTATATGCATGGTAAGAAGGATGAGCAAGCGGAAATGACTCCTGAACAGTCCGCGGAGCAGATTATCGACCTTGTTCTGGATTATAAAAAATATATGGGCGAGGAACCAGCCTATCTGGATACGGATGGCAGCTCATGGCCGTGGTAGAACGGATATTTCAAAATAGATAAGAAGAAAGGCGCTGATAACATGTCTACACTAAAAGCACTCGCACTCGGAAGCTACTCGGAGGTTAAATATCACCCCTTTGCTGGCGTGGACCGGGAGATCGAACAAATCCTTGCGAATGACTTACAGGTTTTCTCTTCAGAGGATTATGCACTTCTCAATAAAGAAACGTTGTCTGACTACAAGCTGGTAATCTCCTACACTGAATTTTCTGATGACAAAATCCCCGCGGAACAAAGTGGTGCTTTGCTATCTTATGTGGCTGGCGGGGGCGGACTACTAGTGGTACATAACGGAATTTCCTTACAGCGCAATCAGGAGCTTGGTGCTATGCTAGGCGCACATTTCACCCATCATCCAGAGTATACTTCGCTGCAGATGTCCATACCCGCACGAGAGCATCCCATTATGCAGGGAATTGAAGAATTTGTAATTGAGGATGAGCCGTATTATTTTGAGATGCATCCTTATTTCGAAACAACGGTGCTCGCTGAATATTCTCATGAGGGAGCTATGCGCCAAGCGGCTTGGTGTCACGAATTTGGCTTGGGCCGGGTTGTTTATTTAATGCCAGGGCATCATTTACCATCATTCTCAGTAGAACCATTCCGCGAAATGATTCGTAGAGGTGGGCTTTGGGCAGCAGGATTATTGTAGAATATAAGCGGCGGATATACTTGTTGTAAGATTATAAATGAGTCCAACTGTGGGATAACTACGGTTGGATTTTTTTTGTTGACTCTTACATTGATGTCAGGGTTTATACTGGTGTAGAACAATTCTCATGAACCCCGGGGAGATTGCTATGAAAATAGGTGAGCTTGCTAAACTGACGGGCGTAAGCGTCCGTTCAATTCGTTATTATGAGAGTCAGGGATTAATTTCGCCGATCCGTCAGGCCAACGGATATCGGGAGTACTCTCCGCTCGCTGTGGAGACGGTAGAAACGATAAAATTATATTTGAACCTGGGTCTGTCCACAGAGCAGATCGCGGGCTTTCTACATTGTGTTTTGAAGAACAAAGAAGCTTTCTGCGCAGAAGTGATGCCACTATACCGTAGCAAGCTTGAGGATATTGAACGTCAGCTTGTAGAACTGAATCAGATCAAACGCAATTTGGAAGAAAGAATGGCCTCTATCTTGCAAGAGCAGAACGAGAGTAGTTTAGAGGCATGTACACTGGAGAGTTTGGAGTAGGTACTGCTGGAGTTGAAAACTTTGAGGAGGAATGACAAATGGCTATTACAAATGCAGATAGCGCTGATTGGGTACGAGCAGAGATTCGCGGTGGTGGAACGGTTTTGGTAGATTACGGTGCGCCATGGTGTCCCCCTTGCAAGGTGCTGTTGCCTCTTTTGGAAGATCTTCATCAGGAATATGGAGACGATGTCTCTATTGTGAAGGTGAATTGTGACGAATTGCCGGATCTGGCTGGGGAAGCTGGTGTTATGGGGATGCCTACAGTCATTGTATATAAAGATGGGCAGCCAATGGAAAAGTTGGTTGGCTTACGTCCGATAGCAGCCTACCAAGGGATATTGAACAAGGTTATTCTAGCATAGGGAATTGGAATTTAGTTGTATTTTGATGCTATATTAATCTCAAGCTGAGAAGGCATTAAGAAGCCTCATCCGGATATTTTCCTGCGTGCACTAAATAGGCTAGACATGAAGCCCTAGGAGAGCGTCTACATTGTTGATCATCCGCTGAACGATGTAGACGCCGCGGTGAGCCGTGACGGTATGAAAGGCACAGCTTTGGAAGGAGTCTAGCACGTATGGATTTTCAGGTCGCATATACCAACTATCACTCTCTGCTGAAAGCAATCGCTTACCGTATGACCGGCTCTATAGCAGATGCAGAGGACCTCGTTCAAGACGTATTCATCGAGTACAGCAAGCTACAAACAATAGATATCACCCATCCGAAAGCTTACTTAATCCGTATGACAACAAATCGTTGCATCAACTATATGCAATCCGCTCGTATAAGGAGAGAGCAATATGTCGGCACATGGCTGCCGGAGCCGCTCGTCAGCTTTACGAATGGAGGCGGCGATAATCCTGCTGATCTTTTCGATCACGATGAAAATGTATCCTACGCCCTGCTCGTCATGCTGGAACATTTATCGGCTGTCGAGAGAGCCGTCTTCATCTTGCGCCAATCCTTCGCTTTCGAATATAGCGAAATTGCCGATGTATTAGGAAAATCAGAAGCCAACTGTCGAAAAATATTTAGCCGTGCTAATGATAAGCTGCATCAACAATCGCCAGTTCTGCCAAACAACACGGCTCAGGCAACACCTCTTGCGACAGCATTCCTCGCAGCTGCTCGAGGCGGCAACGTCGATGCGCTTGTCAGCCTGCTGACCGAGGACGCGCTGCTTACGTCGGACGGCGGCGGTAAAGTTCGCGCAGCGATCTTCACTATTACGGGCAGGGATCGTGTTCAAGCTTTCATTGGAGGCGTCATTACGAAGGGCTTCCTCGGAGATTCGCAAAGGATGGTGCTACTTAACGGCCAGCTGGGCATCGTCATCTATCGGGATGGCCGGCCGCTTAAGGCGATCAGCTTCCAGCTTGATGCGGCCGGGGAGCGGATCGAGCATATTTATATCGTACTCAATCCCGATAAATTACAACGAATGGGGTAACCTGTCACAAACGGAGCTTTTGTATTGTCTTATTAGTGAAACAATCAAAAGATAACCGGTCTACAGCCGGAGAGGAGCTATCCCCATGGAACAAAGAATGGATCTGGCCGGTGAAATTCCAGCCGCATACAAAGCGATGATGGGTCTTGAAGCGTTCGTACAATCGACAGGCGTGGAGAAGTCGTTATTGGAGTTAATCAAAATCAGAGCGTCACAAATTAATGGCTGCGCCTTCTGCATCGATATGCATACGAAGGATGCCCGCAAGGCAGGCGAGTCGGAACAGCGCATCTACATGCTGAACGCATGGCGTGAAGCGCCGTTCTACAGCGACGAGGAGCGTGCAGTGCTTGCGCTGACCGAGTCGGTTACACTCGTGACACAAGGACATGTACCGGACGATGTCTATTCGGAAGCGGAGCGCCATTTCGATACTAAGCGACTTGGCGAGATCATCATGGCAATTGTTACAATCAATGCATGGAATCGCATCGCGATCACCACTCGCATGATGCCGCAATAAACTTTAATTACGTCAGCCGAACGTCCAAGGCTAGCATCCGACACTTTACAGATACAATAGAGGTATAAGAACATATGAAGTTTAACTTAGGGAGACCCCATACTATGGGGTCTTTTTTGTATGCATGAATTATCCATCTTCGGTAAAAAATACGGTCACAGCTATAAAGGAGGTGTTAGGGGTGTGGAATGAGGTAATAGAATTAATTCCAAGTTGGGGTGTGGTTTTCCAAGGGATTATGATTTTCTGTGTCCCTTTCTTCCTGCTTCGTACAATAAGCTGGGCTAAAGCTAAAGAAGACAGGATAACGACTAGAGCGGAAAAAGCTACTGGCAGCAAAGGTGGAGGTGTTTCTTCCGTAGAAAACTCTGGAGAAAGAGGCATTTTAGAAGGGCCGGTGAAGCAGTCCAGCTCGAATGTAGTAACTAAGGATAAGGGGAAGAGAATATCTTATAGTGGCCATTTTGAGGATGATTTGCAGAAATTCAGAGAGATCAGCGCCGATATGCATGATGTGAATGTAAGGGAGTTGCGAATCGGAAGCATTAAGACAAGGGCAGCACTTTTGTACGTAGACGGTCTAACGGACAAAGACAAAATGGATCAGAATATTTTAAAACCGTTAATGAATGCATATCAGCCGTTTATGAACATGAATAACAAAGCGGAAGCGAAAGATCTACAAGATATTCTCATCCACGAGATCCTGCTTATCTCGGAAGTTGAGCTTACGGATAATGCATACCTCTCCCTTCAGAAGGTGTTATTTGGATCTGCCGTGCTGCTCGTGGAGGGGATATCAGAAGTTTTTGTGCTTAGTAGTCCAAAGGGGGCTACAAGAGGGATTCAAGAGCCAGAATCTGAAGCAGTCTTACGGGGCTCACGGAGCGGATTTAATGAGACTTTAAGCGACAACACGGCAATGCTGCGTAGACACGGGCAGAGTACGGAGCTAGCGATGATTTCTTTTACTCTAGGAAAGAGAATGCAGAAGGAACTCATCTTAACCTATATCAAGGATATTGCGAATGATGAGCTTGTAGAAGAGGTTAAACGAAGAATTAAAACGATAGATATAGATGATGTTCAAGAATCTGGTTATGTCGAACAATTGATTGAGGATAATAGTTATAGTCCCTTCCAGCAGATTCAGAATACAGAAAGACCAGACCGCGTAATGGCAGCACTCCTGGAAGGAAGAGTAGCTATCTTAATTGATGGTACTCCCTTCGCGTTGATTATGCCGGTTACCTTCGGGATGTTACTGCAATCTCCAGAGGATTATAACGATCGCTGGATGGTAGGGTCGCTGCTACGTCTGTTACGTTTTTTTGCGGCAACGATATCACTGTTTGCGCCGGCACTATATATCTCCTTTCTCTCGTTCCAACCTGGATTGATTCCAACGAAGCTGGCCATTTCCATTATTGCCTCCAGGCAAGGCGTTCCCTTCACTGTATTAATCGAAGCATTGATTATGGAAACCTCGATTGAAATTTTACGGGAGGCTGGACTTCGTTTGCCTAAACCTATCGGTCCGGCGATGGGGATTGTCGGCGGTTTGATCATCGGCCAGGCTGCGGTAGAAGCAGGAATCGTGAGTCCAATCCTAGTCATTGTAGTATCAATTACTGCTGTTTCTTCCTTCTCTATGCCAATGTATAGTGCTGGGATGACGCTTCGTATGCTCCGGTTTGCGGCTATGTTTTTTGCAGCAATCTTTGGATTATACGGAGTGGTACTTTTTTTTCTTTTGCTTAGTAGTCATTTAATTAAGCTGAAGAGTTTTGGTGTTCCCTATCTTGGTCTGGCAGTCCCGAATAGAACAGTCAATTGGAAAGATTTTATATTCCGTATGCCTTTGCAATTTTTAACCGGGCGGCCTACATTGTTGAAACCCAAGGACCCTTTGCGTAAAGGGTGAAAAGTCTAGGTGAAGGAGGAAGAGAACATGAGCGCCGAGGTAAAGGATCGAATAACTGCTGTTCAAGCGACGATCATTCTAGCCAATTATACGATTGCGGCAGGGGTACTTACGCTTCCTCGGACCATTGTAGAGGCCAGTGGTAGTCCAGATGTATGGATAAGTATTTTTTTAGGGGGATTAATCTCCTTTCTGTTAGGCTTGATCATTGTGAAACTTAGTCAAAGGTTTCCAGGCCAAACTTTTTTTCAATATATCGGGAAGATCATCGGCAAACCACTCGGAGTGGTTCTCTCAATAGGAGTCATTGGGTATTTTCTCAGTATTGCCGGCTTTGAGATACGTTCGGTGCAGGAAGTGACCTCTTTTTTTCTACTGGAAGGAACACCTCCTTGGGCGATAGTGGCTGCTTTTATATGGATCGCCTTCTATTTATGCAGAGGAGGAATTAATGCGATCACTAGCATGTGCAGACTTATTGTTCCGATTACCTGGACAGTGTTTCTGGGGGTTTGTCTGCTAAGTTTCGAAGTTTTTGACCTCAATAATCTACTTCCAGTACTGGGAGAGGGAATGGAACCCGTATGGAAAGGGATCAGGCCAACCATTCTGACCTTTACAGCTGGTGAAGCGATGCTGTTCGTTGTTGCTTTTATGGACAAGCCCCAAAAAGCAGTAAAGGTAATTATAGCCGGAACCTGTATATCGACGATATTTTATGTCCTGGCAGTTGTAGCAACCATAGGTGCCTTTTCTATAGATGGAGTTCTCACAAGAACCTGGCCGTTTCTCGATCTTGTACGTAGCTTTGAGGTGAACTATCTCATCTTTGAAAGGTTTGAGTCGTTGTTGCTGGTGATCTGGATTATGCAGATCTTTTGTACCTTTTGTGTTGCGATTTATGCAGCGGCGTTAGGTTTGTCTCAAATCATTCATAGAAGCTTCAAAAGCTGTTTATTGGCATTACTTCCGGTTGTTTATATAGTTTCTAGGATTCCTCCTAATGTGAATGCTTTGTTTGCTTTAGGATCAGGCATTGGTGATTGTATGCTTATTTTATTCGGAGTGCTTCCTTTACCATTATTAATCATCACATACTTCCGGAGGGCTGCTTCATGAGAAAATGGAGGTTGTGGATCGTACTCACTGTACTATGTTCTCTGTTATCAGGCTGCTGGAGCAGCGTACCGATCGAGGAATTAAACATGCAGATTGGTGTTGCACTGGACAGTGCGGAGGAGTCAGGAGGCGAGGAAGTAGCTAATCCGGAAGGTGGGAGCCATAAGAAGCCTGAAAAAATAATAAGTACCTATCAATTTACGATTCCACAAGGATCGGGAGGCGCCGTCATGAAGTCTTCTGCCAGTTCCTCTTCCTCCTCCTTTAAGAATTACTATAATATGAGTGAAACTAGCGATTCTATCTTTGAAGCGATGCGGCAGCTTTCACTGCGTACTAGACGCACTCCGATTGGTCATCATTTAAAGGTTATTGTGATTAGTGAAAAACTCGCGCGTTCCAATAATCTTACTAAAATCATAGATTTCTTTACGCGGGATAATGATATTCGTCCGAGTGTTATGTTATTTGTCAGCAAGGGAATGGCCAAGGATGTATTGGAAAATGCGCTGCCGGGTCAGACTCCTGCCTTTGTACTCGAAGGGATATTTAATAACAGAGACCGGAATATGGGGATATGGGAGCCGGTATCTCTGGCAAAAGTTGTTGGCCCGTTGCAAGGAAAGAAAAGCTTCTTATTGCAAAATGTTATTCCTATTGATCAGGAGACAAAGCTATCGGGAGCAGGTGTAATCAACGGGGAAACGGGGAAGCTTGTTGGGTTTTTGGATGAGTCGGAGCTGGAAGGGATGGCCTGGTTGACCGGAAAGGGGCTAGGGGGAGTGCTTAAGACGTATAATCCGGATACCAATGACCTCTTAACCTATGAGGTTAAAACCATGCATAGCAAGATCAAAGCCAATGTGAATAATGGTCAGATCTCTTTTAACGTGAAAATAACATCTACAGGTAGATATGCTGAGGTCTTTGCCGAGAAATCGAAGAAATTACACGACGGAATTGTAAAGAAGGATAAAGCCTTGCTGCAGAAGCGTGTCCTAGAAATGGTGCAAACTACTGTAACAAAGATGCAGAAGGAGCTGCATACTGAAGCTGCCGGTTTCGGCACCAGTCTACATAATCAGCATCCAGCCGTATGGCGGAGCGTCAAGGATAACTGGGACGAAACCTTCAGCCAAATTCCGATTACCTATGAAGTAAATGTGAATATAGAAGAATACGGCGCATCAGATACAACGGCTGAATAGAGAGATTGTAAAAGGTTCAGAGTTACTTCATTTGATGTGTGAGCGGTATGACATCATTTTGGTGCAGCGCATCGAGTACATCGGTTTTTAATTGCTCAGTAAAGGTATTCCATGTTTTTTTGCCGACATTCAGCTCTTCTCGCCCAATAGCATTTAGTGTTTCCAGCCAAAGGCGTTTATCGTTTATCAGCCCGAGCTGATCTTGGATCTGCTTATATATTTCCTCATGGGCATGAAATTTTTGATTTAACGCAAAAGAGGCTGCACTAGCGGTATATCGCAGTTCCTTAGCAGCCATCCTCAGCTCATGCAGTGAGTCGAAGGCTGCTTCTGATTCGGCATCTTGTCCACGAAATATAGCCTTGCAAGCTTTTTTCTTCTGCTCGTAAGCTACCTCAAGTTCGCGCATGACAACGTTGGCATCTTTTTTCGCTACCAGGGCCTCTAGCTGTTCACTTAGGAAAGCTTTCCACTTCTCATCCAGATCTTCATTGATTAGCTTAGGCAGCTCATCGGCCAGCTTTTTACGATAAGTTTTGCGCTTGTCCTTTTGGTGGTCGATCACAGCCTTCAACAGTTCTGCTGTCTTTGTATCGCCGTTTTCCTTGGCGTGTTTACGTTTAGTCTTGAACGATTCAATCAGAACATCTGTATCTCTGACCTTGCCTAATCTCTTTTGGGCTTTTTCAAATAGGGGGTATAGCCCTAGAGTATGTCCAGGGTCGAGAATGGATAGCAGTGTTAACAGCTTACGGCAGTTCACTCTTGCTTGGTGAATGTCCTCGTCATCGAATTTGCTAATTGCATCATGGCAGTAATCCCAGAAATCAATATACAGCAGGTTAAGTGCCTGTTCCCATTGTCTTGTCTTGGTTAACTGTCGTTCCTTCATCACTTCCACTGTCATGCGGCATCACTCCTTAACGTTGTGTATAGCATGAACCTAAGGCTACCCCCTATTCGAGCTGGGGCATGTTCGTATACTATAAGGATAGCGTTATCATAACCTCATTTCAATTCTGATTTCGCACTAGCGAGGCAGATCGATTACAATATCACGGATAATACGGGAAAGAGGGGAATCGGTGGATACTCGGGAGTACGATGCAATGATCAATGGATCTGTTGATAGAAGTAAAGAAGTCATCGGACTTCCTGCAGAAATGGGACTTTTCCAGCATCTAATCTTAAAGGATGACAGGATAGATGCGGAAGCAAAGGGCTTCGGGGAGATGTTGATCCCGTTCGCCTTTGAAGAGACCCTTTGTAGGGATGTCGGAGCGGGACTTGTTCCTCCTAGTCTGCACCTATGGAGTCATTCTGGGGGTGTTGTGCTCGGCCTACGGGACAGCAAGCTTCCGTACGCGGCCCAAGCGATGGCTAAGTTGGAGCAGCGAGGCATTCGTACAGCGGTAAGACATTCCGGTGGTGCTGCGGTGCCTCTGGATGATGGAATTGTTAATGTTTCGCTAGTTCTCCCCAAAGGACGTGGAAAGCTGGACTTTCATGATGACTTTAGGCTTCTGGCTTCTCTGATCACTGAGGCAGTGGCTATGAGTCATCCACAGGCTGCGGCACAAATTGAGGCTGGTGAAATTGTTGGTTCTTACTGCCCGGGGGACTTCGATTTGGCGATCGGTGGGCGGAAATTTTGCGGCATTGCTCAGCGCAGACAAAATAATGCTTATTTCGTACATGCATTTGTAGTGGTTTCGGGTTCGGGACAGGAACGTGGTGAACTCATTCATAAATTCTATGAGCAAGCCTCTGGAGGAGACTCAGCATTAGCTTATCCGCGGGTTCGTCCAGAGACGATCGCTGGGCTTGGCGAACTAGGTGGACCGAATGCGACTGAAGTATTTGCCGAAGGTATTAGACAAGCATTAGCCCACCGTGGAGTGGTGCTTAAATCCTCTGACAGGCTACAGCAGGAGACCGGATATTTCCTAGACTATGAAGATCCGCGTGTTCTGGATGCTGCGCGAGTCCTGCATGAACGTTATGCCCAAGGATAAATGGATATTGAGCATCATTAAGAAGGACGTAACAGAAATCTGGCGAGAGGCCAGCATCTGTTACGTCCTTTTTAAGCATATAAGTCGGGACGTCTGTCTGCAAAAATCGGGATTTGTGCTCGAATTTCACGCACCATATGTAAATCGATATCCCCCGTTAGGATTTCTTCCCCTTCAGAAGCTTCACATAAAATATCTCCCCAAGGATCAATTATCATAGAATGCCCAGCAAAGGTATTGTTAGGATCGCTTCCTGCACGGTTGCAGGCTACTACATAACATTGGTTCTCGATCGCTCGGCTGATCAGTAGTGCACGCCAATGAGATAGCCTGGATAATGGCCATTCTGCACTGACAAACAAGATTTCTGCGCCTTGTGCGGTATGGGCACGAACCCATTCTGGAAATCGGATATCATAACAGATTAATCCGGCACATAACGTGCCCTCCAATGTGAAGAGGCCTTTGTCTTCTCCAGGCTGCAAATATAGATGTTCATCCATTAGCTGAAACAAATGTAGCTTACTGTATTCGCCAACGAGTTCGCCAGTTCGATTAAATACAAACATACGATTAGTTACACCGGAGGCGTTCTTGCTAGCGACTGAACCAGCGACGATATTGATGTTGTATTGTCTGGCTAAGCTGGAGATGAATTCCTTGGTAATTTCTCCTTCTGGATCGCCAATATCTTCTAGTCGGGTCAGATCATAGCCAGTGGTCCAAAGCTCAGGGAGAATAAGACAGTCGGGGGCTGTGGCGGCCGCTACACTAATTTTATTTGCTACAGCAGCATAATTCATATCGGGTTTGCCAAATGCTATATCCAGCTGAATCAGGGAGATTCTCATAGGATTCCTCCTTTTTGTTCAAGACTATAGCACCATAAGAGGATAAGCAATGTTGATTTTTAAAAAATGATTTGATATATTAGTTGACGGGTCAATGATTATCAGTTAGTATAATTTTATACAAAACAATTGCATGCAATTAAATTTATAAAGGAGGTATATTTTGACGGAGCACTATCCTGAGGAAGACCGCATATTTGAACTGCTGCAGGCATTAAACAAGGGAATCTGTCCGAAATTCGAACGATGTGCTGGCATTAGTCCCACACGGCTTCGCCTCCTGCATGAACTATTCCAGGTGGATGAAGTCAGCCAAATTACGCTGCAAAAGGGCATGGATATAGATGCGGCCGCCGTCACTCGGCACTTGAAAGGGATGGAAGAGAGTGGTACGATCACTCGCCGCAACAACCCCGCAGATAACAGGGTTACATTGGTCTCATTAACGGATCAAGGGCGGGAAAGAATGATTCAATATGGCGAAGAGAAGAGGCGATTTGTCGCTACTCTGCTTACTGGATTTAACGATCAGGAGCGAAAAGTGCTCATAGATATGCTTAATCGTCTGCAATCTAATATCAATCTGTTGTAACTACCAAAATCACACACTCAAAGGAGAAATACACATATGAACGCTACACAAACACAAACCAATGATTTTAAAGAAATTATTACGGGTCGCCGCTCTATCCGCAAATATGATCCATCCGTTAAGATCAGCAAAGAAGAGATGACTCAGATTCTTACGGAAGCAACTCTTGCACCTTCTTCTGTAAATATGCAGCCTTGGCGGTTTCTTGTCATTGAAAGTGACGAAGCAAAAGCTACTTTAGCTCCTCTTGCTCGCTTTAATGGCGTACAAGTTGAAACCTCTGCAGCTATGATTGCCATCTTCGGTGATTTGAACAATTTCGACTACGCTGAGGAGATTTATGGTACAGCTGTTGAACGTGGACTAATGCCTGCTGAAGTAAAAGAAAACCAATTAACTAGATTATCTGCTCACTTTGCTACCTTGCCACGTGAAGTTAACAAAGATACTGTGCTTATTGATGGTGCTCTTGTTGCAATGCAATTGATGCTGGTTGCCCGTGCACATGGATACGATACAAACCCAATTGGCGGTTATGAAAAAGATCAAATCGCAGAAGCATTTGGCATGGAAAAAGATCGTTATGTTCCTGTAATGTTGCTTTCCATCGGTAAGGCTGTTGATGCAGGTTACCCATCTGTCCGTTTGCCTATCGATAAGATTGCTGAGTGGAAATAATATTTTATACCTTAGGAGGAAAATACAATGATCATTATCCATGCAGTACTTAAAGTGAATCCGGAACGTCGCGAGCAGTTTTTGGCGGAGTCCAAAACACTTCTCACAGCTACTCACGCTGAAGAAGGAAATCTCTCTTACGAGCTGTATGAGAATGCCGGAGAAGCGAACTCATTTATTATGGTGGAGACTTGGCGCGACGCTGAAGCCGTATCCAGCCACAATACGAGCGCTCATTTTACCGCGTTCTCAGCTAAAGCTGGTGAATTCTTGGCTGCGCCACTAGACGTAAAAGTATTTAGCGCAGAGCAAGTGAAATAAATTATCTCGATTATTAGTGAATCCTGGTTGATCTTAAACAGGGATGTTCCATAGCCATAATGGCTGCGGGGCATTCCTGTTTTTTATGTTCCCCGTTTATAAGGAGGGGTTCAAGGGTATCTATCCTTACCTTGATACATGTGCACTCACAATAAAGATAGGGGATCTTACATATGGAAATACAGAAAAATATGATCGATATGGTGAACTATTATTTATCAGGCGGTTCACTTGTTTGCATTATGGGCGAAGCAGGAGAAGAGGCGGAGCGCAGACTAATGGGGATTGATCTGGAGGCGGCTAGAGCATACCGACAGTCCATTGGCGGAGTCATTACGGAGGGTCAGCAGCTATTTCAGGTTCCTGGCTTTAGCCCAAGATTGCTGGGGCAACTTACTGAAGTATTAGGCAGATTAGATTCAGACAAGCTAAAAGCTCTGGCCCCACAAACCACATGGAATAACCAAGTAGATCCTTACGTGAATGGACCCGAGTGCCTAGGGATGATACTAGAAGAAATAAAGAAGGCACAGCATTATATTCACCTGTCCGTGATGCTCTTCTTTAATGACCGTTCAGGCAATCTGGTTGCAGATGAATTATTTCACGCCCTTAAACGGGGGGTGAAGGTACGGATCATGGTCAATTACGCGCTGACAGCTTTAGGGTATGAGAATAATCTGGCGTTTGGTCAATTTTCCAAGATTTCTGAAAGGCTCGAGAATGCAGGAGCTAAGCTGTTGAATACCTTCAATTCTTATTATACAGCCGTAGAATGGCGTGTGAAGCGGAAGGCGCTGAAGCAACAAGGCGTACCGGAAAGTATCCTGTTCTTACAGGATAAAGTACAAGAGGACGTTGAAATCACTGGGCTGAATGTCATTGATCATCGGAAGTTTATGGTCATTGATGGGGTAACCTCTATTATTGGCAGCCTGAATATTGGAGATCAATACACGTACGTGACGCCTGTTCAGGCATCTTCTTCGATCAGTATAGAAGGACATCTACAGGGGATTCCTAGTAAAAAAGAGGAGTGGCATGATGGCTGCTTCCGGATCCGTGGCGCGGCGGCGCAGCCTTTAAATGCTAAGTTTCATTCCCGTTGGTTACTTCTGGGAGGTGATCATTTTGACGTGGATGATGCCTTCTACCATCCGAATGTAAATTATCATTTTGGGGAGGAAAAATGTACACTGTTTGCAAGCTTTCCGGGTAATCCAGTTAACTTAATTCAGCAATACTATTTGAATTTAATTACCTATGCGACAGAGGAGACGGTGATTGTAAATCCTTATTTGATTGATCAAGAGTTTTGGGATCGGCTGGGGGAGCTGGGGCCAGACTGTTCCTGTCATCTGAGCATCTGCAATCCGCTGAAGGTTAATGATCATCCTACCAATACTGCGGCGGTACGAGGCAATATGTATAAGCCGTTTCTCAATGGGGTTTCCTTTTATGATTACAGTTTCACAGGTCGTTTTTCACATTGGAAAATAACCTATGACCATAGATCACGGGCGGTATTTCATGGCTCCTACAACATCAATGAGAGAAGCGCCTGCCACGATTTCGAGCTGGGAATGCTGGTGAAAGGGGAGGCCTTCGCAGAGCGGATAAAGTCTATGATCGATTATGATCTGGGTGTCTCACGGAGAATTACGAAGAAAAGTGAGTTCTTTAAGTATCCTTGGCTGCATCCTAGTACGTATCTGAACAAGGTTACTCAGAATTACACTTGATAATATCGGTTCATTGTCATGTATAATGGTCGTTATAAATTATCAAGGTGGAATAATAGCTATGAAAATCAAAATAACAAAGAATGGCATGAAAAAGGATGAGGTATTCTTTCGCACAGAGTTTGGCGAGGGTCGGGGGATCTGGTGCGGTGCTCCTGTAGAGCCAGATACGGAAACAGATGTGGAATTCGAGCTTTCGGAGCTGCTGATGAGATGGGTGGATATTCTGCCTGCACCTGCTAGTGAGTTCAATACTAGGTTAGAGGGAGATAAGGTTGTTTTTACCGGTGTGCTGGAGAATATTGAAGAGGACGGAACAGGATTTTTGCGAATAGGTGAAAGTTTAGTGATGTTCGAGTGTCTCGGTGAGCCTATGGCGCTTGGTGTGTTTGTAGAAGTACAGGTTCGTAATGTGAGTATCTACCCTTTGAGTATTTGACGCTTATCAGGGACTAAGATAACATACAAAGATAGCATTAGATTTAGAAGTAAGTATGAGGAGTAGAAGTCTATGAACACCGAAATTCAGCAATTTAAGACCGAATTCTTCAAGGCGCTGGCTCATCCGATGCGAATTCGTATACTGGAACTGCTCAGCGAAGGTGAGAAGAATGTGAATGAGCTACAAGCCATTCTAGGATCAGAAGGCTCTGCTGTATCCCAGCAGCTAGCTGTTTTACGCGCCAAGAATGTAGTAGCTAGTGTAAAAGAAGGCACCACTGTGATCTATTCGTTACGTGATCCTCTAATTAAAGATCTTCTGGTCGTAGCCAAACAAATATTTGATAACCATCTGGTGAATACCATTTCATTGCTCGAAGGTATGCGCGGAGAATAAAGGAATAACATTATTTTGGCGTTGACAACAGTTGCGTCCTAGAGTAATGTTCTTCTTATATTCAAATAATCAGATATTTAAAGAAAAGAAGGTTTGATCATGACAGGGTGGGGCCGATATAAAGGCTACAACATGAATGCATTTCGCAAGGATTTGATTTCGGGAACAATCGTTGGTGTTATTGCCATTCCTTTGGGGATGGCATTTGCTATTGCATCTGGTGTAAAACCGGAGTATGGCATTTACACGACAATCGTTGCCGGAATATGTATTTCATTGTTCGGAGGATCAAAATTTCAAATTGGTGGGCCAACAGGTGCTTTTATTCCTATCTTGTTTGCCATTGCGATGGAGTATGGCTATGAGAACTTACTTATCGCTGGGATGATGGCAGGGGTTATTCTAGTTCTCATGGGATTATTAAAGCTGGGTGTATTGATTAAGTTTATTCCGAGGCCAGTAACGATTGGTTTCACAGCAGGGATAGCGGTCATTATCTTCACCGGGCAGATTGCTAATTTCCTTGGACTAAGGAATATAGAACGGCATGAGAGCTTTGTAAATAATATGAAAGAAATAGGGCTTCATCTATCGACGATGAATGGATACAGTATTCTGACCGCCGTGATTTGTCTTGCCGTCGTTATCCTAGCGATTCGATTCGCTCCGAAGGTGCCTGGATCATTGGTAGGTCTTCTGTGCGCGACTGTGGTTGCTGCGTTATTCTTTAGCGGCAAAGTGACTACGATTGGCTCTGCTTACGGAGAAATCCCTAATACCTTACCGAGCTTTCGATTTCCGGACATTACTTGGGAACGAATTACCCTGCTAATTCGTCCGGCATTTATCATTGCAATGCTAGGTGCTATAGAGTCATTGTTATCCGCTGTTGTAGCGGATGGAATGACAGGCAGCCGCCATAATAGTAACCGAGAGCTGATCGGTCAGGGAATCGCAAATATTGCTGCTCCATTGTTCGGGGGCATACCAGCGACAGGAGCAATTGCTAGAACAGCGACGAACATCAAGAGTGGCGCTGTTTCTCCGATCTCGGGGATCGTTCACGGTGTTGTGGTGTTTCTAATTCTCCTGTTGCTCGCACCCTATGCTTCCAGTATTCCTTTAGCTGCGATGGCACCGATCTTAATGGTAGTAGCTTGGAATATGAGTGAGCGCAAAGAGTTCCTTCATCTGCTTAAGATCAAGACCGGCGATTCCTTGGTGTTATTCATCACCTTCTTGTTAACGATATTTGCAGATTTAACGCTGGCTGTAGAGGTGGGATTAATTCTTGCGGTTATTCTGTTTGTGAAACGAATGGGAGAGGTTCATTTGGTAGCCAAAGTGCTGCCTGATCCGAAGTCCGTTAAGGTAGAGGCACATATGGTTACGGAGAGTCATGACTGTCCGCAAATTGGGATTTACACGGTGGAAGGTCCGCTGTTTTTTGGCGCTGCTTATCGATTCGATGACACTATGCCAAGCTATGGTTCAGATCAACCTAGAATTATATTAATGCGGATGGGGAAAGTACCCTTCATGGATACCACTGGAGAATCCAATTTAGCAGAGCTGGTGCGGCATTTACAAGCTGTTGGAGGGAAACTTATGATCTCAGGTATTCAGCCACAGCCGCTTGAGCTACTCAAGAGAACTGGACTGTATAGTACCATAGGTGAGGCTCAGTTTTATCCGCACACCGGGGAAGCCATTAATGACGCACTTAACAGCATCGATTACAACAAGTGTATTGGATGTAGCCATGCCGCTTTTAGGGAGTGTACAGCGTTCTCCTGTCTGGAAGAGGCGGGAAGTGTGCGCGGTCTGAAAGGGCGTAAGAAACCTGTAATTGCACCTGAACTAAATAGTGGTCTTTGAGTGAAATAGATAAGAGTCAGCCCGGACGTTTCTGCGTCCGGGTTTTTCTGTTCAAATATAAGAATTTAAGTTTCACATCATATATTATCCTTATATTTCTCGCTTAAACGCTGATCGTCCTAATAAGGACGACAAAGGCGTTTATGCTTGAGATTGGACTTGGGAATGCCAAATTTGTACAATTGGGTATAAGTTAGATGTAAACTATCTCGATAAGGAGAATATAAGCTCATGAAGGAATTGCATTATCCGAAGGTGTTTATGCTCTTGGCAGGTCTGTCTGTGGCGTCATTGGCCGTATATCGTGTAGTGTCACTACAGACGGATTCGTTTTATGCATTTTTACTCTGGAATTTATTCCTGGCTTGGATTCCGTTCCTGTTCTCTATGGCTGCTTATGAACTGGATAAAAGGAAGATAGGTGGATTGCTGCTTGTTCCGCTAGGCGTCGCTTGGCTGCTGTTCTTTCCGAACGCGCCTTATCTCATGACGGATCTGGTGCATCTGACGATAAGAAAAAGCAGATATATCGTGGATGGCACCATTCAGAATCGGTATTGGTATGATCTGGTTACCCTCTTATTGTTCACTTGGAGCGGCTGGTTGACCGGGTTCTTCTCTTTATACCAGTTCCAGACGGTTGTTTATCGCAAAAGCAGCCTGCTGTTCTCTTGGATATTCGTACTCGCAGCATGTGTACTTGGGGGGTATGGTGTCCTGCTTGGCCGAGTCTACAGGCTGAATAGCTGGGATGTACTGACGGACCGGCATCAGTTGTACCAACTGGTTATGGACAGCTTGAATCGACAGTCGGTATTTTTTAGCTTGTTCATAGCGTTTGTATTGCTGGTTATCTACGCTACGATGTACTGTTTGTTGAATGGTCTTGGAACCAGTGAAAGAGGAAGGGTCGCTAAGCGCATACGTGGTTAATCCATAAATTCGGGATCAAATTGGTATTGCTTCAGATCCACCACACCTTTTTCATTAAAAATAATCCCTTCCTCCTGCAAATAAAGCTTCTGGAGGGAGTTGGATTCATCTTCAGTCAAGGCGATCATTCCTTTGGCGTTGATAACCCGATGCCAGGGAAGCTTATATTTTCTACTCATGGAGTGAAGGATACGAACTACCTGCCTTGCGCCTCTTGGGCTTCCTGCCGCACGAGCAACGCCTCCGTAAGTCATCACTTTTCCTTCAGGTATAGATTGTATGATACGAATCACTTGTTCTGTAAATGGTGTCATAGGGAGCTCCTATCTCTTATTTTTATCAAATTATACCAGATGATCACTACAATCATAAACATTCAACATGCCGCTGCTAAAGCGGCTTTTTTTTATTTTAAACGTATGGAGTTTACTCTTCTTTGCGAAGAAGTTGATCCCTTTACAGTATAATTTTGGCGGATAGTATTTAGTGAGATGGGGGATAATTTCTAGGAAACTATTGTGACAGGAGTGACTACTGTGGAGGAACAGACAGCAGGAGGTAACCGCAAAGATTCTCAACAAAATACGACGTCTGGGCAGACTCCGAGTACGTCACTAGATGAAATGATGAATCTGTTTCGACAAATATTCAAGGATGATGGAACACTTAGAATAAGGGTGATAAATAATATCCATAGTGACGGCATCCGCTGCGGATTAGTCTATGTAGACGGAATGGTAGACAGGGAAATGATCCAGTACGGGGTGATAAAGCCTCTAATGGATTTTGATTTTACGGCAATGGATAGCGGGAATACAGCTGAAATGATGGAGAAAATTCGGACGCTGGTTATTAACATTAGCGATGTGGTTTGCTCTACGAGTTTGGATGAGATGGTTAGCGCGGTCGTAGCTGGAAAAACATTGTTTCTGATGGATGGCTTTGCGGGTGCGCTTAACATTAGTGCGCAGGGGTGGGAAACGAAGGCCATCGCGGAGCCTGTGACGGAAAAAAGCGTAAAAGGTCCGCGAGAAGGTTTTACAGAGTCGCTGCTTGTAAACTTGACGCTCATACGCCGAAGAGTGCAAAGTCCGGACTTAAAGATTATTTATGGTCAAGTCGGGACTCGCTCCAAAACACAAACTTGTATTTGTTATATCGAAGGTTTGGCCTCACCGGATGTTATTAAAGAGCTGCAGAACCGAATTCAACAGGTGGACATAGATGTTGTATTGGATACATCTATTCTTTCGGAGCTTATTCGAGATGAACCCTTTTCACCCTTTGAAATGACGGGAAGCACAGAACGTCCTGATTCTGTAGTAAGCAAAATTATGGAGGGCAGAGTTGCCTTATTAATGGAAGGCAGTCCTTATGCAATGACAGTGCCCTATTTGTTTGTGGAGAATTTTCAGGCCAGTTCTGATTATTATATTAACTATTATTTTGGTTCGTTTAACCGAATGATAAGGGTACTTGGAGCCTTCTTGTCTATTAGTATTCCTGCTTTGTACGTGGCTTTGGTTACTTATAGCCAGGAGATGTTGCCTACCATGTTGTTGCTTAGTATTTCAACATCGAGAGTAGCCGTTCCCTTTCCGACCGTCGTGGAGGTCTTGTTCATGCTAACGATATTTGAAATTCTACGAGAGGCCGGAGAACGAATACCGACCTACATTGGTCAGGCGATTAGTATCGTAGGTGCGCTTGTGTTGGGTCAGGCAGCTGTGGAGGCGAGGATAGTTAGCGCACCTATGATTATTGTAGTGGGTTTAACAGGAATTATGGCGTTGCTTAACCCTACACTGACGGGTCCACTAATTGTGGTAAGGTCGCTTTTGCTATTGGCTACCTTCTTTCTGGGATTATACGGGTATTTCTTAGGTGTGATCGGTTTAGTGATTCATTTGATGAGTTTACGTTCCTTTGGGGTCCAGTACATGCTTGGAGTAGGTTCTATTCACCCGCAGGATATTAAGGATACAGCTATAAGGGCGCCGTGGTGGCATATGTATCTACGTCCAGCGATGATTGGAGCCCGTAACCGAAAGAGAAAAGCGACAAATAAAGTAAGGAATCGATCATGAAAAAAATCAAAAAAGGGTTGCTAGCTTGTATATCGCTATTACTTCTGGTCAGTATCTTGGGCTGTTGGGATTACGCTGAAATTGAAGATAGGGCGGTTGTAGCAGGCATTGGCATCGATAAAGATTCTGACGGGAAGCTGTTAGCAACGGTCGAAATCGTGGATACAAAAGAGGGGATGAAGTCTAGTCAAGCGGGATATAAGATGGTTAGTCTTTCAGGTAAAACGTTGTTTGAAATTGTGCGAAGCATGATTTCAATCACGGGAAAGAAATTATTTTGGAGCCATTCCAAGGCGATCATTATCAGTGAGGAGGTAGCCAAGGAAGGGGTTGTAAAGGTGATTGATTGGTACAACAGAGATACAGAAACTCGATCGGATGTATACGTGTTTGTTTCTAAAGAGAAGACGGCTCAGGAAGTAATTAATTTAAATAGCTCAACAGAAACTATTATGTCTTATGGTCTTGCTCAGCAGATGGCAATTGAACAAAATGTAAGTACGGCCCCGGTTGTGGAGATTTGGGACTTCATTGAAAAGCTGGAGACGCCCGGGGATTGTGCTATAGCTCCTCTTATTTATATTCACGAGAAAAATGGTCAGAAAAATCCGCGTGTTAGTGGAACTGCTATATTCAAAATGGACAAAATGATTGGCAAACTGAGTGGCGAAGAGACCAAGTACATGTTGTTTATTAAAGATGAGATAAAGGGTGGGGTGTTAACCGTGAATAACGAAAAGGGAGCCCCCGACTTCACACTTGAGATTTTTTCCAATAAAACAAAAGTAAAGCCTGTTTGGGTAAACGGTAAGCTCCAATTACAGATAAATATGGTCACACATACCGGGCTTGATGAGGTAATGACTACTGAAGGATTCACTAGTCTGAATAGTAAAAATGTTATAGAGAAGCGTGCCGCTAAGGAATTACAGAAGCATATTCTCTCTGTAATTAAAAAGTTGCAGCAGGAATATCATTCCGATATTTTTGGATTCGGAGAGATTATCTTTGAGAATATGCCTAAGACCTGGACCGAGCTTGATAAAGATTGGGAACGGGAATTCTCTGATCTAGATGTGGTTGTAAATTCAACAGTAATTATTGAGAGCAGTGCTCAAAACTCAAGATCTATCCAGATCCATCAAGAATAGGTGATTAAATTGGCTGTTATCGTTGTGTTGATCTACTTTTTTGTTATATTGATGGATCCTTACGGATTGTTAAAGCAAGGGATGAAACGGGATTTTTATGTGTGTTGTACACTATGTCTGTTTTCTTTCTGTATTGCTTTTGCATTGGCCATGAAATGGCAGCTTCCCAGTCCTTCACCTTTAATTGTAAGCTGGATCAGCAAGTTATTTTAGTTACAAGTCCAAGAGGAGATTTAAGCATGAAAAAAGAGATCATACCCACAGGGCATTCTATAAGTATTGTTGTTCTATTTATTATTGGGACTTCACTATTCATGGGACTGCCGGGGAAATCGGGCAACAGTAGCTGGATTGCTCTACTTTTTGCCATATCTTTAACGGTTCCCCTGCTGTTTATATACGCCAGATTTCATGTGCTTTTTCCGGGTAAGAATCTATTTGATATATTGATCATCGTATTTGGATCTATCTTTGGGAGAGTAGTTTCTTGTATGTATATATGGTACGCGCTGCATATGGGGGCCCTCGTTCTACGGAATTTTGGGGAATTTAGTAAAACGGTTGCCTTGACAGAGACGCCTATGATTGCACCCATGTTATGCGTAGGTCTGTTATGTATTTGGGTGGTTAAGGCAGGAATTGAGGTGATTGGGAGATGTGCTAAGCTATTTCTGCTGCTTCTTTTAGCTGAGGTTCTATTTATTGAAATCTTAGCCATTCCCAAGCTCAAGTATCACTATTTGAAGCCTTTTCTTGACAGTGGATGGTCACCAATATTTGCAGATACATTTGGATCATTTACTTTTCCTTTTGCTGAAATTGTTCTTTTTATGGGCGTATTTAGTCATTTACCGGCAAAAGACTCAGCCAAAAAGATTCTGCTAAGCGGATTGCTGATTTCTGGTGGGGTGATTTTGCTCGTTTCTCTGCGGAATTTGCTGATTCTCAATCCTGATATTGTTCAAAGTTTATACTTCCCCTCTTATGTAGCGGTTAGTCGGATTAATATAGGGGATTTTTTGACCCGAATGGAGGCATCATCAGCACTTGGATTTGTCATCACGATATTCATAAAGGCTAGCTTATGTTTATATGTGGCTAGTGTTGGAGTCGCTAAATTATTCAAACTGAAGAGCTACCGATCCGTTGTGCTTCAGCTGGGATTGATTATGGTTTATTTCTCTCGATTTATCTTCAAGGATATTATGGAGATGCAGCATTTTGCCTATACTATTTATCCAATATATGCGCTTCCTTTTCAGGTAATTATTCCGTTGGTATTGTGGATTTGTGCTGAAATTAAGGTTAGTAAAAGTAAAAATAAGCAGGTGGCATCACAGCAATAGACCTACTTTCGAACATTCCTGATCTCTAGTAAAGATTAGGAATTCTTTGATTTTAAAACTAAACATAAGTTAGCTATAATGATAGATATATATAGAATGTTTGTTTTAGAAAAGAGGGAAACAGGTATGAACGTCAGCAACATCATTATGTCCTCTTATTGGGGTAGAGAGGTTAGACATAAATATATTACTCAAGGATCTAAGGCATTGGCTGTTATTTTTCCAGGTAAAAATTACTCGGCTGAACGCCCTCTGCTAGATTATGCGGCCAAAGCAGCTCGGGAACATAATTGCGATGTCCTGCTGCTTGAATATGGCTACCAGAGTGCTAGAGTAGGTTTTAAGCGTGATGAAATGATTATTCTCATTCAGGAATGTAAGGCGGCCATTGCATCTCTTCCTGAATACAAAAAGATTCTATTCATTAGCAAAAGCGTGGGTTCGGTCATAGCAGGGAGAATTGCAGAAGAGCTAGAAATACAGAAAAAGACGTCTCATCTATATATAACACCATTAGCTGAGGCGATTCCTTTGATACAGCAGAGTCGTGGGACTGTAATTTATGGCGGAAGCGACCCTTTATTTAGCGAACAGCTTTCTGGTGAAATTAGTGGGCTTCATCATTTAAAAGTGTATAGAATCGATGATGCTAATCATAGCCTTGAGGTAGAGCAGGTCAACGAGTCACTAGCCATTCTGCTTGTTATTATTAATTTTTATCATGAATTTTTCCGTGATGCTTTAAATACATAACCTTTGGAGGATGCTGATTATGATTTTGGAAGCTGCGATGCTGCAAGTGAAGCCTGGTTTAACTACTGAATTTGAAAAAAGCTTCAAGGAGGCATCAAGCTTAATTTCTTCGATCGAAGGCTACATAGGGCATGAATTGCAACATTGCTTGGAGGATGATCATAAGTATCTGCTGCTTGTGAAGTGGAGAACGCTTGAAGATCACACCATAGGATTCAGAGAATCCAGCCAGTATCAGGAATGGAAGGTGCTACTTCACCATTACTACGATCCATTTCCGGTTGTTGAGCATTTTACCCGTATTAATCTGGACTAAATGGAGGCTGGCGAATGAAGGCGAAGCTTGTTGGGGAAGGCAGAACTGCGGAGATCTGGCAGCATGACGATCAGAGGATTCTTAAATTGTACCGGGAGGATATAGCAGAGCAACACGTCAGCAGGGAATATAAAATCAGCCAGTTTGTACATGCGCGGGGTGTTCGGACACCTCAGCCTTTTGAGCTTATTTTTGAACAATCAAGACAAGGTATTGTATTTCAACAAATTAAAGGTCCCTCCCTGCTAAAGGTGATGGGTGAGAAGCCTTGGAAAGTTACCCAATATGCCAGGCTGATGGCGGGGCTTCATTGTGATTTGCATAAGCTTGAAACTAAAGAGGAAATCGGCCAGCAAAAGGATATGTTAAAAAGTCAGATATTGGAAGCACCTATGCTGAGCGAAGAGGAGAAATCCGTCATTCTGAAGTATCTGGAGAAGCTGCCGGAAGGTACTCGTTTATGTCATGGGGATTTTCATCCCGACAATGTGCTTATGGATGAACAGCTCTGGGTGATCGACTGGATGACAGGTGTAGTGGGAGAACCTGCTGGAGATGCTGCGCGTTCCGTAGTGATGTTCAGTTTGGGGGCTATGCCTCCGGGAGCTTCTGCATTCTCCAAATTAATGCTTGGTTTTATCCGAAAAAAATTAACCAAGGGATATATTCAAGAGTATCTCAGATTATCAGGACATACTTATGAGGACGTAGACCGCTGGATTTTGCCGATCGCTGCCGCGCGTTTGGTGGAGGGGCTTTCGCCTCCAGAGAAGGAGCTGCTGGTAAAAGAAGTTCGTAAACGTCTACAAACATTAGCCGCAGAGGTAAGCTGATCATGGCACAAAAACGGAGGCGTATTCTATGACTACCTATATTGCGCTGCTGCGTGGAATTAACGTCGGCGGGAACAAAATTATTAAAATGTTGGACCTGAAGGCGATGTTTCAGACTCTTGGATTTGAAAATGTACGAACGTATATTCAGAGCGGAAATGTTGTATTTGAGAGTGATGAAGGTTCGGAGAGTCTGCTTACTGGAGTCATTGAACGTAAGATTCATGAGGTTTTTGGATTCGAGGTCTCTGTTATTATCCGTACCTTAGCAGAAATGGAGAACGTGATCGCTAACGATCCCTTTCAGCTCTCCGAGCCAGAGGAATTCAAAAGATGGTATGTTACTTTTTTACCAGCCGAGCCTTCAGCGGAAGTATTGGATAAACTGCGCACTTATGAGAATGGACCCGATAAAGTGCGTTTTGTCGGCAGAGAGATGTACGTGTTATATGAGGTCAGTGTGAGCCAGTCGCCGCTTTTCAAGGTTCCTTTTGACAGAATATTGGGTATGACGCTTACAGCACGTAATTGGAATACGGTGAATAAGCTCGTTACTATGGGCAGAATGGAATAGTCTATTTTAAAATATTTGCTTGGGTTGGGATTTGAACAGAAAGCCTCCACAGTTGTGGGGCTTTTTTTGCGTTCTGGCGGCCTTGTATATTCAGCAAACATTCAGCTTGGACTCATTGAGAGTTAAGGTAAGGGTGAAATAATACACCTACAGAAAGTTTGAACCGGGGGCACAGAACTGCCGGAATATAGACGATCAAAGGATAGGAGTGGATGGAGATGAGTAGGTTCAAAAAAATAAGCTCGGATCTTATATTGTGGCTCATTTTATTAATTGCCGCTTTTTTGTACGGTTATGGAGTTTGGAATGACCACTATGTGAATACATACTACACTACCGCGGTGGGAAGTATGCTGCAGAACTTTCATAATTTCTTCTTCGCTTCACTGGACTCCGCGGGTTCAGTAACGGTGGATAAACCACCAGTTACCTTTTGGATTCAGACACTTAGCGCACTTATCTTCGGGCTGCATGGTTGGAGTGTGATTTTGCCACAGGCACTCGGCGGCGTGGGCTCCGTGTTACTTGTATACCTGCTGGTGAAGCCTACCTTTGGCAGAGCGGCAGCACGTATAGCAGCTCTAGTCATGGCGACTACTCCGGTAGCAGCGGCAGTCAGCCGGACGAATAATATTGATGCGCTGCTTGTATTCACCCTTCTGCTCGCGGCATGGTTTTTATTTAAAGGGACGAAGAGCAACAAGATGGGCAGCCTTCTTACCGCATTTGCGTTAATCGGTATTGGGTTTAACGAGAAGATGCTGCAGGCGTACATGGTTCTGCCGGCTTTTTATCTCTTTTATGTCTTAGCTGCCAAAGTGAACTGGAAGCGGAAGACGGGAGTATTGGCCGCCTCCACAGCAATATTGCTTGTAGTCTCCTTATCCTGGGCAGTGATCGTGGATTCGATTCCCGCCAGCAAACGGCCTTATATCGGCAGTAGTGGTACCAATTCAGTGCTGAATCTTGCTTTTGGGTACAATGGCGTTGCCCGATTAACGGGGGATCGTGGGGCAGGTGGTGGTGGCGGTGGAATGCCAGGAATGAATGGCGGTGAGATGCCAAACATGAACGGTGAAATGCCCGCTATGAATGGTGAGATGCCAGCTATGAATGGGTCAGGCAGTAATAGTGGCACTGATGGTGGACGTGCAGCATTTTCGGGCCGGCAAGGCACAAATTCGACCTCAAATAGCCAGACTGGTGACGATGATGGAGGTGCACCAGGTCAGCCTCCTAGTGGAACAGACAATCAAGGCCGGCAATTTGGTGGCGACGACGGCGAGCGAGGGAATCGTGGCGGCATGAATGGCGGTGGAAGCGGAGGCGGAATGTTCAATACAGGAACAGCAGGCCCACTGCGCCTGTTCCAATCAGAACTGTCAGGTCAAGCTAGCTGGATGCTGCCTTTTGTATTGCTAGGCATCATTGGATTATTCGCCAATCTGCGGAGAAAGAACTTTACCCAGGCTCATAAAGAAGCTCTCTTCTGGTTAGCGTGGCTGGTGCCCGTTATGGGGTTCTTCAGTATCGCAGGGTTCTTCCATCAATATTATCTGGTGATGATGGCTCCGCCAGTTGCAGCGTTAGTCGGTGCAGGATGGTCAAAGCTGTGGACGCTATATCGCGAGCACTCTGGTTGGCTGTCTTGGCTATTGCCAGCCGCAACGCTGGTTACAGCAGGTTTCCAATGGTACATTGTTCATCCTTATAACGATACGATTGGCAGTGGCTGGTCCATTGGGATTTTAGCTGCAGGCATAGTGGTTTCGCTGGTACTGGTAGTTCTTAAAGGCATGAAGAAATCCTTTATTTATACGACAGGCATTGCAGCCGTATTAGTATTGTTAATTGGGCCGCTCTACTGGGCAGCTACTCCCATTACTTATGGCTTGAACAGTCAAACCCCTGAGGCAGGCCCGAGCAGTAGTGAGGGTAGAGGGGGAATGGGAGGCAGTCCAAGCAATTTTGGACGTAATAGCGCCGCAAGTGCGAATGAGAGTCTGTTGTCCTATTTGGAGGAGAACAATACTGGTGAGCCTTATCTTTTTGCTACATTGGATTATGGCACAGCAGCTCCTTATATCGTTGACAAGGGTGCATCGGTTGTTATTTTGAACGGATTTTCTAACTCAGACACCGTGTATACCCCAGATACCCTAAAGGCGTTTGTAGTGAGTGGAAAGGTGAAGTACTTCCTGATCAATAGCGGTGGTATGGGTGGTGGACGCGGGGGAAGCTCCGAGTTAACGACTTGGATCACAGAGAATGGTACAGAAGTTCCAGCAGCCGATTGGGCAGGAAGCGATGGAGGAAACAGCGGGATATTATACAAAGTTACTGTAAACTAGGCAAATGTTAATCCTATGAGGCGTGTTATGAGATAGATCAGGCACGCTTCATTATTCAAATTTAAGGAGGAGCTGCTCATGAGTACCAACGTGCGCTATTCCATTATTATACCGATGTTTAACGAAGAGGCGGTCATTCAAGAGACGTATCGACGTATCAAAAAAGTAATGGGTTTAACTAATGAAGTGTATGAGCTGATCTTTGTGAATGACGGCAGCACAGATAATTGCGCCCAGATGATTGAGGAATATAGCTACTGGGATGAGAGTGTGAAGCTGATCGACTTGTCTCGTAACTTTGGACATCAGATCGCTATTACTGCCGGAATGGATTACGCCCTAGGGGATGCAGTTGTCATTATTGATGCCGATTTGCAAGATCCGCCGGAACTGATTCTGGACATGATTGCGGAATGGAAGCAGGGGTATGAAGTTGTATATGCCAAAAGGATAAAGCGAAACGGAGAATCCTTATTCAAAAAGTGGACGGCCAGTCTCTTTTATAGAGTACTTCGTTATTCAACCGATATATCTATCCCTGTCGATACAGGGGATTTTCGCCTCATCGATCGTAAAGTCTGTGAGGAGCTCAAACGCCTGCCGGAGAAAAATCGGTTCGTACGCGGGCTAGTCAGCTGGGTCGGTTTTCGGCAAAAATCCATTGAATATGAACGCGATGAACGTCTGGCTGGAGAAACTAAATATCCGCTGAAACGGATGATCAAGCTCTCGCTGGATGGAATTACTTCCTTCTCTTATAAGCCGCTGAAGCTGGCAGGATACCTTGGCATGCTGCTGTCGGCTTCCGGCTTTCTATATCTGATGTATGTGCTATATCTGGTGGTTTTTACGGATTCAGTCGTTAAGGGCTGGGCATCGATGATCGGAATCACACTGACCTTTAATGGTTTTGTGCTCATTATGTTAGGGATTCTGGGTGAGTATGTCGGTCGGATTTATGATGAGACCAAGGGACGTCCGCTCTATATTGTTCAAGAGTTCTATGAAGGTAAGAAACAGCAGGATGTTCGTGAACAGCAAGTTCTACATCGTCAATAAATGCAAGGGAGGGATTCGTTGTGAAGATTAGAAAAGCGGTTATTCCCGCCGCGGGTTTAGGCACTCGTTTCCTGCCTGCAACTAAGGCTCAGCCCAAGGAAATGCTGCCCATTGTGGATAAGCCGGCGATTCAATATATCGTAGAAGAAGCTGTTCGATCCGGTATTGAAAGCATCATTATCGTGACGGGCCGCAACAAGAAGTCGATTGAAGATCATTTTGATAAATCAGTGGAACTGGAACAGACGCTTTTGGAAAAAGGAAAAGAGGAGCTGCTTCGTGAAGTCCAAGCGATTAGCGAACTGGCCAGCATTCATTACATTAGGCAAAAAGAGCCGCTAGGACTAGGTCACGCCATCCTTTGTGCGGAACAGTTCGTTGGCGATGAGCCCTTCGCTGTTCTGCTCGGTGACGATATCATGGTCTCGGAGGACCCGGCGCTGCTGCAAATGATGCGATTGTATGAACAAGAGGAGAAGACCATCGTCGGTGTTCAGTCGGTACCACGGCAGGATGTTCATAAATACGGAATTATTTCATCAAGCGGTTCTCTACAAGGCGTCCATGAAGTTAAAGGTTTGGTGGAGAAGCCCACCCCGGATACGGCACCTTCAGAGCATGCGGTTATGGGACGTTACATTTTGGAGTCTTCGATATTTTCAGTGCTGGCTAACCTTGAACGGGGAGCAGGTGGTGAATATCAACTGACTGATGCATTGCATGAGGTATGTCGTAATGAAGGTTTGCTGGCCCTGGATTTGATCGGCAAACGTTATGATATTGGTGATAAATTCGGCTACATTCAGGCTACGCTGGAGGTCGGATTGATGCGGGAGGAGTTGCGTCCATTACTGGTTCCGTATTTGCAGAAACTGGCTGCTAGTCTGAAGGAAAGTGAAGAAGTGGGGGCGTTACCTTGGGGTACACGCTAGTGATTAAAGGAGACTGTTTCAAACGATCCTAACATCGCCTTCGGCGGCGGTGGGATGATGTTTGGGGCAGTTTTTTTGCGCGTGGGGCGTTTACAGGGTAGGTGAGGATGAATAAATAAGTGTACTTTATACAATTAAAAAGCGCATCAGACTGCTATGTATCGACTTAGTTGCACTTGATACACTTATTTCTTCATAATCCAATGGAAATACTCTTTCCATCTGTTTTTAGTTGCATAAACTACACTTAAAAGAGTCATAGAGGGGATGAAGTATGAAATAACTGCACCAAGTGCAATTATTTTTTGCGATATAAAAAATCCGGAGGACAGATTCCTAAGAATCGTCTCCGGGTCTATATTTTCAGTCATTGATTAAGCCTTTAGTACATCATGATCCACGTAACGCGTACCATTTAACTCGCTAATCACATTAATGGCTACCTTCGCGCCATCGCCTGCAGTAATAATGGCATGTACACTTACTCCGGCAACGGTACCTGCAGCCCAAATGCCTTCAATATTTGTTTTACCTTCTGGATTAACAGCGACTACTGTTTTGATTCTTGGCTCTGTACCATCCTTAGTTTCCACGCCTGCTTTGGCGGCTAGATCGGTAAGGGCGCCTGTTGCAAGAATAACATGTTTGGCTTCATAAATGATTCCGTCTTCGGTCTCAATGACAAATCCATTGCCGCTGGAAGTGAGGTTAATAGCTTGTTCTGCTACCAGCTCAGCGCCGAATTTGACGGCTTGCTTATGTCCGGTTTCTACGAGATCAGGACCGCCTACTTCGGAAATTCCATAAAAGTTTTCAAACCATCCTCTACGGGTCATGCCTTTATCATTGTCGATCAGCAACGTTTTTTTGCCCGCCTTGGCGGCGAACAGGGCTGCGCTTGCACCGGCAGGACCGGCTCCAATTACGGCGATTTCGTACATTTTTTGACCTCCTAAAAGTTTTGTGAAGCAAAACTCGCATCGAAAGCATAGGCTTAAGTTTTGTGAAGCAAAACTCGCATCGTAGACATAGGCTTAAGTCTATCATCTATTATAACGGTTGTTACTCTCTCTTGGCTAATCCTTCCTCGCAAGGAAGGGTAACCCTAAACGTTGTTCCCTCACCGAGAGTGCTGCTTACACTAATCTTGCCGTGATGTGCCTCCACGATAGACTTGGTAATAGAAAGGCCGAGTCCAGATCCACCATATTTTCGTGTGCGAGAGGAATCGCTGCGGTAGAAGCGATCAAAGATATGTGGGATATGCTCTGGAGAAATCCCGCAGCCGTTGTCTTGCACCGTTAGAATGGCCTCATTTCCTCTAGCATGTAAAGAGAGATGAATGTTGCCAGATTCTGCATCCGTATGCTGAACTGCATTGTGAAACAGATTCAGAATCACCTGTTTGATTTTATTGGGTTCATATTTACCATGGATGCCATACGAGATATCAAAAGTAACCTTGCGTTGATCCGCTAACAAGAGCAGATGCGGCTTCATTTCGGAAATGACCTCACCGAGCAGCAGATCCGTCATCCGCAGTTGAGGGGCGCCGTCCATCCGAGCGAGCAGCAGCAAATCCTCCACCAGCTTATTGATCCGTTTCGATTCGCCATGCATGCTTCGCAATGAATTGTATAACTGTTCTTTGTTGTCCGCAGCGCCTCGCAGTAAGACCTCCAGAAAACCGTGGATTGAGGTCAGCGGCGTTCGCAGCTCGTGAGAAGCATCGGCAGCGAAGCGGCGCATCTGTTCCTTGGCTTCCCGTTCATTATGAAAGGATATTTCGAGACGCTCGAGCATACCATTGAATGAATGGGCCAGCTTGTCGATCTCAGTCTGGCCTTGATTAATTGGAAATCGGATATTCAGATTACCGGCATCAATGATCTCGGCGGACTCTCCCATATTTGAAAGAGGGACCAGCGTCTTTCGAAGGGCAGGCAAGTATAGGAAGAAGCCAGCCAATAAAGCAATCACTGACAAACCTGCGTAGATCATCAATTGCTGTAAGATTACATCCGTAAGAGGTCCGGTATTCACACTCATTTGGAGTAGCAATCGAGTATTTCCAGGTCTATAGAGATTCACGAATATAGCCAGATGTTCAGAGCCGTCATCGGCCTCTATGAGCTTGTAACTTCCTGTTGCTCTATCCGTGGTATGAATGAGCAGATTATTGTATTGCTCATTCGTTAATCTAGGCGCGGCTGAATCAGATAAAGTCATTTGCTGTAAGTCCCTGAAGGTGCCATCTGAGCTATAAATAGCGAGGGTTGTATGGGCATCCAGCAGGAGTGGACGCCTATTCTCACCGGTTCTTTGACCATTTGGGATTTTATTCTCGCCGTTTCTTTCCCCCGGCAAATTGCCGTTATACTCGGTGTTTCCCTCATTCGGAGTTATGGTGTCCTCGTCATAGGAATTGAAAAAGTTGAAAAACATCTCACGGGGAACAGAACGTATTTGCGCTTCCATAGACTCTGCTCTATTGCTATATATGAAATCCCGCATGAGTATATATTGTAATACTCCGATTAGCAGCAGCAATCCTGATAGAATGAGCAGCGAAATGGCTAGCAACTGCTTGCGCAGAGAACGTGGTGCAGGCAGCTTACGAAACCATTTAGAGATGCGCGTACTCATAGATCTACCCGGTAGCCTGCTCCCCGCAGGGTACGGATAATACGGTGCTCCTTATCCCCGAGCTTCTCGCGAAGCGAACGGATATAGACCTCAACGATATTTTCCTCACCACCAAAGTCATAGCCCCACACTTTATCAAGAATCATGGGTTTACTTAGTACAAGGCCGTGATTAATAACGAGATACTGTAATAACTCGTATTCCGTGGGTGAGAGTTCAAGGACTTCTTCCTTGAAGCGAATTTCTTTTCTACGGCTATCAATTCGGAATGGACCGCAGCGTACCTCGCCGAGCAGACCTGGAAACTGATTGCGTAGCCGCGCTTGAATTCGGGCAAGCAATTCGTCGAAGCTGAAGGGCTTGACCATATAATCGTCAGCACCAATAGTGAGACCCTTGACTCGATCGTCCACTTCATCCTTTGCAGTTAGCATAATAACGGCTAGTTCCGTCTCTTCCGAGCGAAGGTAATGACATAACTCGAATCCATCCATGCCAGGCATCATGACATCTAGGATGGCTACATGTGGCTTGAACTCAGCAGCGACCGAGATGGCTGTTATTCCGTCGGGTGCGGTTCTGACTTCAAATCCTTCGTTAAGGAGACCCAGCTCTAGAAATTGTAATATATGAGGCTCATCATCTACGAGCAGTAGTCGAACGCCTTGAGCTGCTTTCATCATAGGTACCTCCAAATCAGTGATAGATAGCTACATTATGACATATTCGGTTGAATGTTTGCTGAAGATGAGTCCCTTTGCTTTACGATTAAAGGAGCCTTTTCTTATTTCATGATGATTCAAAGCGGTTAATTTAGTTATAAGTAATATTAATGTGTTTAATAACAAACAAGGTTAAAAAATTCGGATTTTCGAAAATGTGATAAAGGGTTTTGACGGCGGATATAGAACACTTTACAATAAGGATAATCTCCTGATTTTGGTGAAAGTTACCCATTTTAGGAAAGATCATTCGAACGTGTTACATTTCCTTCCACGTTTTTCTCATCTTTGTCCATCTTCCTATCAAGGCTCATTTCTTTCAAGTGTACTTCTTGTTCATTCATTTCTTTTTGGAACTTCTGTTCATTCAACCTGTGCTTGCTGAACTTCATATTACCCATAAGTCAAGGGAGGCTTTTCCATGAAGAAAAAGGAAATGGTAGCCATGCTATTGGCTGGAGGCCAAGGCAAAAGATTGAAAGGTTTAACCAAATCGCTTGCCAAGCCCGCTGTTTATTTTGGAGGGACCTATCGGATCATCGACTTCCCTTTAAGTAACTGCTCCAATTCAGGTATTGATACAGTTGGTGTGCTGACTCAATATGAGCCACTCATACTGCATTCTTACATCGGAGTAGGCAGCGATTGGGATTTGAACCGTAAGAACGGTGGGGTATTCGTGTTGCCACCGCATGAACGTGAGAATGGAAGCAGCTGGTATCGGGGAACAGCCGATGCGATTTATCGGAATCTTAAGTTTGTGGATCAGTTTGATCCAGAGCATGTTCTTATTCTGTCCGGTGATCACATTTATAAAATGGATTATCACGCTATGCTTCAATACCACAAGGAAAGAAACGCTGATTGCACAATTTCTGTCATTGACGTTCCGCTGGAGGAAGCAAGCCGATTTGGAATTTTGAATACGGAGGACGATCTAAAAATTTACGAATTTGAGGAAAAGCCCGCTCAGCCAAAAAGCACATTAGCTTCTATGGGGGTGTATATCTTCAAATGGGAGGTTCTCCGCAAGCATTTACTAGAGGATGGGGAGAATGTAGGATCATCCCACGATTTCGGCAAGGATATCATTCCTTTGATGCTGGAGGACGGAAACTCCTTATTTGCGTACCCTTTTGAAGGATACTGGAGAGATGTAGGTACAGTAACTAGCTTATGGGAAGCAAATATGGATTTGCTGAGCGATACTCCGCCACTTAATCTAAATGATCCCAGCTGGCGCATTTTTACACGTAATCCGAATCAACCTGCCCAATATGTTGCCCCTGGGGCGAAAGTGTCAGGCTGCATTATTAATGAAGGCTGCATAGTGCACGGAGAAGTGAATCATTCGGTTCTCTTTTATGGTGTAGAAGTGGGTGAAGGAAGTGTAATTACGGACTCCGTGATTATGCCTAAGGTCAAGATTGGCAAGAACGTACGCATTCATAAAGCGATTATTAGTGAGAATACGGTAATCGACGATTATATGGAAATAGGCATCGAACGGGAGAACGAGAACGAAATTCTGCTGATCGACAATAAAAGCAAAAAACGTAAATCAGCTGTGGCCAAAACCATATAATCAAGCTAAAACGCCTTCGGCGTCCTTCTAGGGACGGTAAGCGTTTATGCGAGATTTATAAGGATAAAGTATATCGTGAAACTTATACTTTCTTATAAATTATAAGAGGACGGTGGATTCCGATGAAGCAACTCATGGGTGTAATTAATCTGGATCATGAACTCGACAAACTAAATGAACTCACTTATTTCCGCTGTGGTGCAGCCGTACCTTTTGCCAGTCGTTATCGGTTGATTGATTTCGTGCTTTCTAATATGATGCGTGCAGACCTGGAGAGCGTTGGCCTGTTCGTCCGCCGTAAATACCGTTCTCTAATGGACCATTTGGGTGACGGAAAATCGTGGGATATGAACCGCAAGCATGGGGGATTATTCATTTTGCCTCCAGACTGGAACGATCCAACGGATACTTCTCTCGGGGACTTACAGCATTATCATAACAATCTGGATCTTTTTAAACGGGGATCTGCTAAATATATCGTGTTTTCCGGCAGCCAGCATATCAATACGATCGATCTTCAGGATTTGTACAGTTACCATCTGGAGAAGGGCGCCGATGTTACAGTAGTGTATAAAAAGATTGAAGAACTGCAGCCAGAACATGATCTATGCCAGCGTATTGAAGTAGACGAAGAGAATAAGGTGACTAATATCCATCATGAGAAAGACCATCCTAATTTATATCTGGATATCTTCATTATGGAGAAAAAACTGTTCTTGGAGCAGGTGGAGCATTGCATTGCGCATGGAGAGAGTTATTTTTTCCGAGATGTAGTTCAGAAGAACCGACACAAATTTAATATCGCCGCATACGAATATCATGGCTATCATGCCGTAATTAATTCATTAGAGAGTTATTATAAGAACAGTTTGGAACTGCTCCAGCAGGAGAATTACTTCAGTTTGTTCAAAGAAAGCCCGGTACAGACGAAGATTAAATATGAGGCTCCGACCCGATACTTGGAAAGTGCTAATGTCAGTAATTCGTTGGTGGCTAATGGCTGCATTATAGCTGGAACGGTAGAGAACAGCGTGATCTTTCGGGGGGTTCAGGTACGTAAGGGAGCGAAGATCATCAACTCAGTAATTATGCAAAAATGCGTCATCGAAGAAAATGCGGTCATTGAGAATGTAATCATGGATAAAGACGTACATTTGAGTAAGAATCGAATTCTTGTTGGAGATAGCAAACGTCCATTCGTCATCGCCAAGAGCAGCAAGATCTAACGACTGGATTAGATGAACAAAGCAGTATTAACCTATCTGATCTAATGGCACAGTCTGCTGCACTTCTAATAAAAGCATTTGTCAGGAGGACCTACTGTTGTTTAACGATAAAGAATCTTTCAAACAGGCATTCCGTGAGACCCTCATTGGTAAATTAGGTAAACCGCTTGAGGAAGCCTCGAATGCCGATGTCTATAAAATACTGGGCAACATGATTCGTGAGAACGCCGGGAAAAATTGGGCGGAAACGAACCAGAAATATAAGCTCGATAAAGATAAGCAGGTTTACTATTTTTCAATGGAGTTCTTGATCGGTAGGCTTCTGGGGAACAATCTGTTGAATATGGGTGTACTGGAAGTAGTACGTGAAGGTTTAGCGGACCTTGGCTTTTGTTTGCAGGATATAGAAGAGGAGGAATCGGACGCTGGGTTAGGGAATGGAGGTCTCGGTCGTTTGGCCGCCTGCTTCCTGGACTCACTCGCTTCCCTGCAATATGCGGGACATGGCTGTGGTATACGGTATAAATATGGCCTTTTCGAGCAGAAGATCGTTGATGGGTATCAAGTGGAACTTCCTGATTACTGGCTGCAGAATGATAATGTATGGGAAGTGCGCCGCGAAGACAAGCAGGTTGAAGTTAGGTTCTGGGGGACTATTGAGACCCGCGAAGAGAACGGACGGCTCATATTTGATCATACGCAATATGAGGCTGTTCGTGCAGTGCCTTACGATGTCCCTATCATTGGTGCTGATCGCCGGCATGTGAATACACTGCGTAATTGGAGTGCAGAATCCATCACCCAGCCCTCAAGAACCTTTGGTTCTTTTGCCGGGACGGACTATCATAAGTTTCTGGAGTATAAGCGTTCAGTAGAATCCATTTCGGAGTTCCTTTACCCAGATGACTCTCAATACGAAGGCAAGCTGCTTCGCCTGAAGCAACAGTATTTCCTCTGTAGCGCGGGGCTGCAAAGTATTCTGCGTACCTATGCCAAGCTTGGGATTCCTATAGAATCGCTGCCAGACAAGGTTGCTCTTCATATTAATGATACACATCCAACGTTGGTGATTCCTGAATTGATGAGGATTCTGATGGATGTACATGGTTTAGGATGGGATGAGGCATGGAGTATCACGACGCGTATGGTCTCTTACACTAATCACACTATTCTGAGCGAGGCGCTTGAGAAATGGCCTATTCAAATGGTTAGGGAGCTACTGCCACGTATTTTTCTTATCATTGAAGAGATCAATGCGCGTTTCTGTGGCGAGCTTATGAGTCGTTATCCGGGGGATCAGGATCGAATTGCGCAGATGGCGATTATTCATGATGATCAGGTTCGGATGGCTCATCTGGCGATTGTAGCGAGCCATAGTGTCAATGGAGTAGCGGCGCTGCATACAGAAATATTAATGAAGCGCGAGATGCGACTTTTTAATGAAATGTATCCACACCGTTTCAATAATAAGACGAACGGAATTACCCATCGGCGATGGTTACTGCATGCCAATCCAGATCTGGCTAATTTAATCAATCAATCGATAGGGACCCGTTGGGTGAGCCATCCTCAAGAAATGATTGGCTTGATTAAATATTGTGAGGATGCTTCCTTCCAGGAACAAGTAGCCAGTATTAAGCGCCAGAATAAGCTTCGTCTTGCAGAGTACATCTACAGTAAGCATTCAGTACATGTCGATCCTGACTCTATCTTTGATGTACAGGTGAAACGTCTACATGCCTACAAGCGCCAGTTGCTTAATATTTTGCATATTCTGCATTTGTACAATCAAATCAAAGATAATCCTTCGATGGATATGGTTCCACGCACGTTTATATTCGGAGCAAAGGCAGCGCCAAGTTATCATCTGGCGAAGCGGATTATCAAACTGATTAATACAGTAGCGGAGGTAGTCAATAAAGATCCGGATGTTAAAGGGAAGATTCGTATCTTTTTCCTTGAAAATTATTCGGTATCCCTAGCAGAAAAGATCATTCCTGCAGCGGACATCAGTGAGCAGATTTCTACAGCCAGCAAAGAAGCATCCGGTACCGGGAATATGAAGTTTATGATGAACGGTGCATTGACGGTAGGAACGATGGATGGCGCAAATGTAGAAATGCATGAAATGGTGGGAGACAACAATATGTTCCTGTTCGGACTTCGTGCTGAGCAGGTCATGGATTACTACCAGCATGGCGGTTATCATGCGCGTGATATTTACAACGGGGATAGTCGTGTGAAAGAAGTGCTGGATCAGTTAATCAAACCAGGACCTATATGTTGTCACGCTACGGAGTTTGAGAGCATTTTCCACTCACTTCTGGATAATAACGATGAGTTTTTTGTCCTGAAGGATTTCGCTAGTTACGTTGAGACGCACGTCGAAATTGATCGGGCATATCGCAACCGGCAAGAATGGCTGAAGAAGTCCATTATTAATATTGGTCATTCCGGTAAATTCTCCAGCGATAACACAATTAGTCGCTATGCAGCTGAGATTTGGAACATTAGTCCAGTTCGACTGTAGGATCAACATAAAAAGGCTGTCTTATAAGTAGGTAACCCCTACAAATAAGACAGCCTTTTTTCTTATGGGATATAAAACGAAGAAATTTTTAGATAGCTTCCGATACTAAAGCTGCGAACCGCTCCAGAAATCGGCGTTCTTCATCATCAAAGCGATCCTTGAGCGGACTGTCGATATCAAGTACGCCAAGCAAGCGATCATCCTTTATTAAAGGAACAACAATCTCGCTGTTGGAGGCTGCATCACAGGCGATATGACCTGGGAATGCATGCACATCGCCTACTACAAGTGTGCGCCGCTCGGCGGCTGCAGTTCCGCACACCCCGCGAGATAGCGGAATTCGAATGCATGCAGGGAGGCCTTGAAAAGGTCCAAGTACTAGCTCCTTGCCGTCAAATAAATAAAAACCGGCCCAATTCGTATCCGGTAGAGCGTGTTTAAGTAGTGCCGAAGCATTAGCCAGATTGGCTGTAGCACTTGGTTCGTCCTTTATCAATGCTTCGAGTTGGATTAGAACGGCTTCAAACTGCTCGCTGCGCGTTCCATCATATGGCATAGCTTGAAACATGAAGCATCACCTTCCTGTACTTTAAATTCAATATGAAGCCATAACTGTAACTAACAACATAGTACAGCTATGAGGGGTACGTCAAGACACAACATTGTTTTGTAATATTTTGGGATGGGCTATGATCCCTCTGTAGCGCTGAACCCTTGTGATGATGTTTCCAATGAACTGTCATAGGGTAATGCAAGAGTAAATACCGAAGGCTTTGTTGCCAGAAGGAGTGGAATATGCGCGCTGATGTACAGAACTTGTTCATAGGAATTCACATGCTTTATTGTGCTCATGATAAAGATGTGACGATCTCGGAGATGCTGCTCGGACTGGAAGACATGGGGTATCGTGTAGGAGAACGCGAAGTGAAACAGGAATTGGAAAAGCTGACGCTGGACAACTTTCTGACTGCACATAGTGAAGGGTACAGTATTACTGGCACGGGTATTGAAGAGTTCAAGGATATTCGAGCCAAACTTCAGGTGCTGTGTAGTGAGGTTATTCAGGGAGCAGACTGAAATCATTTAAAGCAAAGTTCCATAAAAGCGTCTGTATCAAGGGAGAATTAACCTTCTGGTGCAGGCGCTTTTTACGTGAGAGGATACAATTTGTTCTTTTCAAAGTTAAAGAAATTAGAACTTTTAGCTTAAGGATATACTCTTGAATGATGTATAATTGATAAGTTGAAGGGGGAGCGGAGAATTGTATCTATGCAATGGAGTGACACCTACACTGATCGGTAGAAGATTAAAATTATGTGCTATGACTACTGAGCATGCTTCAGCGTTATTTCAGGTTTGGTCTCATCCGGAAGTTTCTCTCTGGCTGGGTGCACCGGCATTATCCTCTATAGAAGAGACGAAGCAGCTTATCGACCTTCTATCACAGATGGCTCAGGAAGAGGAGAGCTTACGTTGGAGTATTATTGGACCAGGGGAGGAAGTCATAGGTAGCTGTGGATATAACCATTGGCAGCTTCAGGGAGCTTACCGTGGTGAAATTGGCTGTGATCTGTCGCCTACCTTTTGGGGGCTTGGATATATGAAAGAAGCGCTTGGGCTTGTACTCCATTTTGGTTTCAATACTATGGGCTTGAATCGGATTGAAGCGCTCTGTCATCCTGATAATATCCGTGCGGAGAGGCTGGTTCATACGCTTGGATTTCAGAAGGAAGGCGTATTGCGTCAATACAGGCAGATCGCTTCCGGCTTTCAGGATACTGCTCTCCATGCTCTACTGCGCGAGGAGTGGCAATCCACTTAATACATAAAGAGAGGGTTTGGAACATTGAAGTCAACAGGGGATTTAGAACGTAAACTAATATTAACAGGGGTACTGCTGGCCACGTTTCTGGCGGCTATTGAAGGGACTGTAACAGGACCAGCCGGGCCGGCGATTGTAGGCGACTTTCAGGGAATGCAGTGGCTGAGCTGGATATTTACTTCATATTTACTGGCAATGGCTATTACTACACCTATTTTCGGCAAAATCAGTGATCTGTTCGGACGCAAGCCTGTATTCATGTGGGGAGCGGCTGTTTTTTTACTAGGCTCATTATTATGCGGCATATCTCAAAGTATGGAACAGCTGATCCTGTTTCGCGCGATACAGGGGATCGGTGCGGGTGCACTTATTCCAATGACCTTTACCATTATCGGTGATATTTACAGCATTGAAGAAAGAGCAAAGACACAAGGGTTGCTAAGCTCTGTATGGGGGATTTCCTCTTTGGTAGGGCCACTGCTTGGTGGCTATGTGGTAGATTACTTAAGCTGGCGCTGGGTATTTGTATTCAATCTGCCATTTGGCGTGTTGGCAATGGTATTTATTGCGCGCTACCTGAAGGAAGAAAAGGTGCGTCGGAAGACACAGATCGATGTGCCAGGCGTCCTTCTGTTCGCGGCAGGCATGGGTGCTCTACTCTTTGGACTCTCCACGGGAGGGCAGAACCTGGCATGGACCTCTCCGTTATTACTCGCAACACTGGGTGCAGCGGTTATCCTGTTAATCCTATTTTTGCTTGTGGAGCGCCGTGCACCAGAGCCTATGCTTCCGCTGAACCTATTCTCAAATCGTAATATCGCAGTATCAACGGGTGCCAACCTGCTTGTTAGCACATTAATTATTGGACTTTCTACGTATATCCCTTTATGGGTTCAGGGCGTTTCTGGAAAAAGCGCTGCGATCTCAGGCTTGCTGCTTGCGCCAATGTCTGTAGGCTGGATGTTTGGGTCAATCGCAGGCGGACGGATGATTCTGCGAGCGGGTTCTCGCCGAACGGCAATGCTTGGATTAATGATGATTGCTGCTGGAGCTATTGGTCTGGTTTTCTTGACAGGAGAGTCTTCACAGGTAATCCTTTTATGCCTGATGCTGGTCTGTGGGGTAGGTTTCGGATACTCCTCTACGGTCTTCACGATTATCGCTCAGTCGTCGGTTGCATATGATCAACGCGGTGCGTCCACAGCACTTAATGCATTTACAAGGTCACTAGGTCAGACCATTGGGGTGGCTATTTTCGGTTCCTGGCTGAACTTGAATATTGATCAGCTGTTGCGAAAACAACCGGATTCAAACGTTACAGGTGATGATATTAATAAGCTGCTAGGCTCGCATACAGGCACTAACCTCTCCGGCGAAGTATCAAACAGTTTACGTGGTGCACTAGAAGGGGGACTTCATTCACTATTTATTGTGATGGCAGTTTTCGCAGTCTTGTCACTAGTTATATCTTGGGGTTTGCGCAAGGGTGTACCTTCGGTAGAGGATGCTACGTCGTCTTTGAAAAAGGCATAACTCATTCTCTAAATCACATAAAGAAGCCCGACCGGGTATTTACCGGTCGGGCTTCTTCGTGCAATAACAGCTTGTCTAACACATATGAAGTAAAAAGCAGCCTAACCTCTAGCTCTACTTACGGGGAAGAGGGGAAAGTTTCTCAGCTTGCAGACCCATCTTCTTGAGTAGAGTGATCATTTGTTCCTTCTCTTCATCATTCAGTCCGCTGAAAGCAAGATGAAGACGCTCTGAGTATTTCGGATACATCTCATTCATGAGACGTTCGCCTTCCGCGGTCAACTCTGCGAAAATCACACGACGATCACTTGGACAAGGCTTGCGTTGCAAATAGCCGCGTTCTTCGAGCTTGTCGATAACGTAAGTCACGTTGCCGCTCTGTAGCAGTAGTTTGGCACCAATTTGTTGAATGGGCTGTGGTCCCTTATAGTACAACACTTCCATGACGGCAAAGGCAGTAGGGTTAAAACCTTCAATTTTGCTGCCGGTAACAGCATGCTCATTAATACTCTTGAATGATTTGGCAAATACCCGGTACAAATGTAGTGTTAATTGTGTATCACGTTCATAAGATTGTATCATGCTTCTCCACCCTCTATCGTTAATCATGTGAACTCGTCGCACGTCTGTAATCATATTAATTAGTGCACGGTTTACCTGTGCAACGAACTTTGAGATAACAATAGAATACGTGAAAGATCGAATGAAGAACATGTGATTTGTCACAATGAGCAACTTTTAATTATTAAAAATCAAACAATTTTTTGAAGATGCTGAAATTGAATGTTTTTTTACTTCAGTCTCTGAAAGGATATCAATTTCATCCCCCGGTTCAGTGTTATTTACGCCTCCAGACGGATGAATGACAATCCCCAATATTTTACTATTATTTCATTGAGAAATAGTAACGGGGAGTGAAGGAAGGATGGAGGAACATCATATTGATGGTTTAAAAGAAAGTAAGCTAACCGCAAATAAGCCATTCATGCTGCTTATTGCGGCACAGCTTGTATCGAATGTAGGAGACTGGTTGCATATACTAGCGCTACTGACAATGGTAGGGTTTAAATGGAATGCCACACCGTGGGAAATTACGGCTATATCTTTATGTATGGCAGTGCCTTTGCTCTTAGGAGGACCGTTTGCAGGTTACTTAAGTGATCGTTTTAACCGCAAGGCACTAATGATTGGTTCGGATATAGCCCGTGCAGCGGTTGTTATTTGCTTGGTATTTGCAGGCTCGCTGTGGCAGGTTTATGTACTGCTGCTGGCTAAGGGATGTATGGATGTGCTGTTCTCTCCGGCCAAAAGCGGAAAGATTAAGGAACTTGTTCCTGCGGCTCAGATGGATAAAGCAATGGCGCTTAGCTCATCTATAGAGCAGATAACTAAAATTGTGGGTCCAGCGCTTGGTGGATTGCTAGTTGCAGCCTTCGGCATATCTGTTTGTTATATGATCGATTCTGCTACATTCGTTTTATCGGCGATTATTTTGCTTGGATTACCGCGTACAGCTGTGATAAAGAAGGAGGATACGGAAGCAAGCGGTGGGGATACGGAGGTGCGTAAATCCTTCCGCCAAGAAATGTCGGCAGGTCTGCATGTGATTGCAGGAATGCCTGTAGTGCTGTGTGGCATTGTTATGCTAGTACTGGTGCTGCTAATGCTACAGATCGGAGACTCTCAGATTGTAACGTTATTCCGGGAGATTCCAGGTGTGAACGGAGATCTGCTGGGGTGGTGTGTAGCAGCCAGTGGCTTTGGAACCTTGCTATCTGCGCTGCTTGTAAGCCGATTAGGCAGTGGTAAGCATCCGCTTATTTTTATGGGATTAGGTGCTGTAATCATGGGCGTTGTCTTCTCAAGTGCAGGGATCGTAACTGCTCATGGTCAAGCCGGAATCTGGATGAACATTGCTTTGTTTGGGTCCTTCATGTTTGCTGGTGTGGGTGCAGGACTAGCGTTTATCCCCTTCAATTCAATGCTCCAGCAACGGACACCTGCGGAATACACGGGTCGTGTATTTGGAACCATAGGCAGCCTGACAAGCGCAGCTGTTATTCTAGGACCTGTAGCCGGTGGAGCCTTAGTGACAGCATCTGGGCCGGTATCTGCCTTTATTCTATCTGGTTTGCTTACAGGATTGCTAGGACTAGGGCTGTTAATGCTGCGTGGTAAAATCGAGCGCAGGGATGAAGCGGCGATCAAGAAGCAGGAAGGAATAGCTGCGACGAATAACATTGACCTTGTAGGACAGACCTCCCTTTGATGGGAGGTTTCTTTTATTCGCTATTGCGCAGGGCTTAAGTTATTATTGTGAAAAAAGCAGCTTGATTATTTTCAGGAAAAATATATAGTACGATTAGATAAGTTGCGATTGCCTCTGTTGATCATTTGAATATCATTCATATACGCAATAGGGAATGCAATTTATAATAGTATTTATTAGAAGTACTAGGAGATGGAGAGTATGGAAAAAGAAGAAACTACAGTGGATACCGAGAGCTATGACGACATTGTGCTCGATGTTGAGATCGATGAAGCTGGCTATGAAGCGGGAGATCCTTGCATATTCGATATTTCTTTTCAAGTGAAGCGAGGTCAACTGCTCGGACTGATCGGACCTAATGGTGCTGGGAAAAGTACAACCATTAAGACCCTGCTTGGTTTGTTGAAGAATACCAAGGCTAAGGTGTCTTTTAGTGGAGTTAATAAATCTTACGCTTATGTACCGGAGCAACCTGTGTTTTATGAGGATTTGACATTGTGGGAGCACTTGGATTTAGCGGCCGCTGCCTATGGACTGAAGTACGAACAGTTCGAAGAAACTGCAGAAAGACTGTTGAAGCAGTTTGGTATGGGCCATGTGCGCAATGATCTTCCAGCTGGATTCTCTAAGGGCATGAAACAAAAAATGATGCTAATGCTTGGCTTCTTGGTACAGCCGGATGTTTATATTGTGGACGAGCCATTTATTGGTTTAGATCCGCGCGCCACTAAAGATTTCCTGCGGTTGCTAGAAGCGGAGCGGAAGCGCGGAGCTGGTGTATTAATGTCTACGCATGTACTGGATACAGCAGAGAAAATATGCGATGATTTCGTATTGATCTCCGGGGGAAAGGTTGCCGCCTCAGGAACACTCGAAGATATACGTGATTATGCTGGACTGCCGGAGGCGTCGTTGTTTGATTGCTTCGACGAATTAACATGAGTAAGCAGGGACAGCGGGCGTTTGCTTTTTCTAACGCTAAACAACTATTCAGACGGCGGCTATTCTCTCATTGGCGTGAGCAATCCGCTATTATCCGTACGGCGGCTGATTGGACCGTTCTTTTATATATTCTTATTCCCGGGGGATTATTGGGAGGGCGTTTGTATTATGGGTTCTGGAATGAGGCGCTACCGGCTTGGAGTGTGAATTTGCCGTTTATGCTCATTCCTTCATTATTAGTGCTCTTGATCTGCAACGGGGGCTTGGTACTGTTATTGCAGGAAGGCGATCTATTATTTCTTAGACAACGGCAACGATGGATGAATACGATCCTATTTCGCGGGTTGCTCTACAGCCTGATTGTAACCTCGCTGAAGTTCTGTGTAGCTTTTGCACTGTTACTGCCTTTTCTGATTCGGGGATTTGAGATGACGTCATCGGAGGTATGGGCGCTGTTCGCTCTGACCTTGGCGTGCAGTTGGTGTGTTAAGTTACTTGGACATCTTGTAAAAGTACAGAAGCAAGGTTGGCGTCGCTGGTTATGGCTATTTCTGGCGATCTCCGTCCCGAACGCTATTTATTTCAGAGTAGCTAGCCTTTGGAATGATCGCCCGCTCATCATATTGCTGAGTGCGGTTGTATTCACAGTCGTTGCAATATTTGCTTTCCGGTGGCGCTTATTGATGCGTGGGACATTTATGAACGATGTGCGCGAGGACTACAAGCAGCGAATGAAGATAGCGGCCATACTGCTCCGCCATGTTCTGGATAAACCTCGCCCGACTCGCCATAAGCCATGGATTTTCCGGAAGTCGCAGCCTTTGCTTAAATCAAAGACTGCCGAGAGCCGTTTCTCTGCGGCAGCGATTAAGGCACTCATACGGAATCCGGCCCATTTAAAGCTTTACTTGGCTTTCACTGCCGTGTCCGCGGTAGCGATCCTTATCATTCCATCGGGATTTAAATGGCTAGGATTTGTAGTATTAACATCGCTTATGACTTTTTGGCTGTTTTCGTTCTGGTCTTTGTTTGTTGGGGATGATTACATCGGGATACTTCCATTTACGAAAGAACAAAAGGCTGAAGCGGGTATGCATGCGGTCCCTATTTTATTACTTCCCTTTACAATGATTACCTCCGCACTAATCTGTCTCTCTTTATATGGATGGTGGGGGATCATCTTGTTCGTACCGGTTGGATACATGGTTGGACTCTTTATCAGCAGAATATTTGGTACGTTCCGATTGGGCAAAGATTGATAGATAGATAAAAAAAACAGCGTGACTTGAGAAACCTCTCAAGTCACGCTGTTTTTAGTTGCAACGTATTAACTAAGGCGAAGGTCAGCAGCATGTTTGCCTGCTGTATATCCAGTAGAGAACGCTGCTGTTATATTGTAGCCACCAGTGTAGCCATGGATATCGAGTACCTCTCCACAGAAGAATAACCCTTGCATAAGCTTAGATTCCATTCTTTTGGGATCGATCTCTTTCAGATTTACGCCGCCACCCGTAACAAAGGCTTCGGACAGGGAGCGGGTACCATGAACATTAACGGGCATCCTTTTCAAGATACCTGCTAGCGCATGCAATCCATTCTTGGATACATGATGACCCGTAATATCTCCATCCAGGTCAGCTTTAGCTAACAAGAGGGGAATGAGACGTTCTGGCAGCAGCCCCTTTAGTGAATTGCGGATCGCTTTCTTCGGCTCCTGGTCCAGCTTGTCCTGCAGCGATGATTCCACTTCTTGCAAGTTCAGATCAGGGAAGAGATCGATGGACATCTCAACCGTGTCATTCCCTGATTTACGCTGGACCTGTCTCAGAAATTGGCTGCAGCGCAGCGCAATTGGCCCGGATAATCCAAAATGGGTGAAGATCATATCTCCGCGATGAGAAATGACCTTCTTTCCTTTTGGATTCCATACAGTAAGTGTCACATCGCGTAGCGACAATCCTTGCAGCTCACCGGATTTAATCCACTCTTCCCGTGAAATAATCGGTACCTCTGTCGGAAATAGCTCAGTAATGGTGTGGCCTGCGGCTTCAGCCCATGGGTACCCATCTCCAGTAGAGCCGGTCTGAGGAACGGACTTTCCTCCGGTGGCGATGATTACGGCAGCACTGGAAATCGTTTTGCCCGAGCCCAGCTGAACGCCCTTAACGGCCCCTTCTTCATATATTACATGTGAAACAGGACTATCCGTCATAATCTGCACACCTAGACCCCGTACTTTGTTAATTAAGGCGGAGACGACGCTGGAGGCCTTATCGGAGACGGGAAACATCCGTCCGTTGTCTTCTTCCTTTAATGCAATGCCTAAGCCTTCAAAAAAGGCAATGATATCTTGATTATTAAAATGGTCGAAGGCGCTATACAAAAACCGCCCGTTTCCCGGGATATGGGAGATTAACTCATCTCTCTCCTTGACGTTCGTTACATTGCAGCGTCCGCCACCAGATATCCCGAGCTTTCGTCCTAGCTTAGCTCCCTTGTCGATCAGTAGTACGGATGCCCCGTGTTCTGCTGCGGCCACGCTTGCCATTAATCCCGAAGGGCCGCCACCTATGACGATCACATCGAAGTTGCTCATGAAATTTTACTCCTTTACATGTTAAGACACGGGTGTTACTTCGTGTTTTCCTAACGGAATCATACCATTCTGACTGTCATGTAACCAGTCTTGTCCGCTCACTTGGTTATAATCGTTGTCAGGAGAGTAATCCTGTGCTTTAATCTAGTCATGTAGGGGAATTTGTCCATTTTGGGGTGTGATTGTAATTATTGGCGCAATTAAGGATATATTATTGCAAATATCGGCAGCATGCTCCTTTCTTTTTCTGATTCAGTGGTGGGTGGACCGAGGGCTTGTGGCTCGAAAAAAAGGTAGTTTCCCGGATAATCAAACTTTTTTGGTTTTGGCGTGTGCGTTAAGTCTTATGCTATGCTCTATTCTTTCGACGACTTTATTCGGTATTGCTTATTTGAATTTAGGAATGATTCCTGCTTATATCGGTATTTTATATGGAACTGTACGTTCAGGCATTCTGCTGTCCATCTTTTTGCTTGTCTGTAATATATTCATTGCAGAGCCAGCAGGAATAAGTAATATGATATTAAATTCAGGAATATTATTATATCCGTTGCTGTTTGGGCTAGCTAAGCCTTTTAAGAAAGGCACAGTGGTAGAGAAGATAGGTATGTTATGGATGGTTCTTTGTCCGAATATGTTGTTCATTGCACTTGTGCCTATTATAGGTGGAAAAAATATATATGAGGCTCATTCTGGCGAGTCACTTTTGATTACTTTGTATCTATTTTTCAGCATCGCACTAGGTGGTATTTTTGTTTATTTTGTTGAAATGGTCTGGAGTAGTTGGCGGGCTAAAGTACATATGGAAAGTATAAGTGATAATTTCCAGTTGGAGTCTGAGAAGCTGCAGCAGATTACAAATGTAGTACCTCTGAGTATTATGTCCCTGGATGATCACGGAGTTGTGACCGACCTCAATGATTGTATGTTGGGAATGACACGAATTCATTATCCCAATTTGAGAAGGGAAGATATTATTGGCAAGCCGGTTAGGGAATTTTTTAATGGTTCAGCGGATGTTGATGCATATATGAGGGTACGGGATAACATTCAGCATAAACGGCGTTCCCATGAGCGAATGATTCATGGAACGCGGATCTATCAAATTTATTCAGCACCACTAATGCATAAGAACTCAGGATTAACGAGTGGAGTGGTACTCATTGCACAGGATATTACGGATGAAGTGAAACTCCGCTCAGAGCTGGATCATGTGGAACGTTTGAGCTTAGTAGGGCAGATGGCTGCCGGAATTACCCATGAGATTCGTAATCCTATGGCGGTAGTTCGCGGATTTTTACAGCTAATGAGAGAAAAGAGCTCGGATGATTTGGATTCTTATTATCAGATCGTATTAGAGGAGCTGGATCGGGCGAATAGCATTATTAATGATTTTCTATCGCTGGCGCAAAGCCGGATATCCGATAAGGAGAAAGTGCTATTACACCGAGTTATAGAAGAAGTCAGTCCGCTGCTGTGGGCGGATGCTAATCTTCGTGGTCAAAGTGTTGAGCTAAAGCTGAACGCATCCATCCATGAATTGGAGTTAAACGTTCGGGAAATCAAGCAGCTTATCCTTAATTTAGGCCGAAACGGCATGGAGGCTATGGGATCCAAGGGGATTCTGACACTGGAAACACATAGTACTCAGGAACAAGTGGAGCTGATTGTAAGGGATAGGGGAATCGGTATGTCGGACAGTCAACGAGAGAAGTTGTTTTCCCCTTTCTTCACAACAAAAAGGGAGGGAACGGGTCTAGGGTTATCCTTGTGTCTCAGTATTGTGGAACGGCATAACGGTAAAATAACTGTAGATTCTGTAGAAGGAGAGGGTACAGTATTTACCATCTCATTCCCTTTAGTAAAGGAAGAATATAGCGAAGCCATGCTTGCGGATTGAATCAGGTTACTGTAGCATCTCTTGCTTTCACAGAGTATGAATGTATAATAAAGTTAGTAAGTACTGCTGTAATGTTATCTGACAAAACAGTAATTAGTGAAGGAGAGTGCAGAGAAATGTCCATGTCTTTTAATCAATATATGAGAGATTCGATTCAGCCTATGCGTGATGACCTTACAAGCATTGGGTTTCAGGAGCTTATGACTCCAGAAGAGGTGGAAGCCACTCTTCCTACCGCAAAAGGTACGGCGCTTGTAGTCGTGAATTCGGTCTGTGGTTGTGCCGCTGGACAATGCCGTCCTGGTGTAGCTCAGGCATTGCAAAATGAGATCGCTCCGGATCACTTGTTCACAGTGTTTGCAGGTCAAGAGAAAGAAGCTACTGCTAAAGCGCGTGAATATTTTGCTCCTTATCCGCCATCTTCCCCTTCCATCGCATTGATGAAGGATGGAGAGCTCGTTCATTTTATTGAACGCCATAGTGTTGAGAATCGTTCGGCTGCTGAAATTGCTGCTGAGTTGAAAGAAGTTTTTGATCGTTTTTGTAAGTAAAAAAGTTATTCCATATAATCTCGCATTAGTCGGTAATTCGGCTGTTGCGGGATTTTTCAAAATATAAGAGCGATAATGGGATAGAATATACTTAGAAGCATAGAGCTTCACTTGGTATGGATATTTTGATGGATATGGAACCATTTCTGATGGAACGGGGTGTGGTTTGTGAGTTTACAGGAAGAAATTATTGCTGATCTTGGTGTGAAGCCAACGATTGATGTAGAAGCAGAGGTACGCAAACGGGTTGATTTCTTAAAGTCGTACGTGCTGAAGGCAGGTGCCAAAGGATTATTGATCGCCATTAGCGGCGGGGTGGACAGCGCGGTAGCTGCGGGTCTGTGTAAGCAGGCTACGGACGAGCTGTCGGCTCAAGAAGGCACAGAGTATATTACGCTTGGCGTATACCAGCCATATGGTGTTCAAGAGGATATCCAGCACAGCTATGATGTCGCAAAAGCTTTTAATCTGACCCATACCGTGGAGACAAACATTGAGGAAGCTGTAAATGAGATTGCGCTTGAAGTTGAGCATAGCCTGAAGTCCTTGGGCCAACATCGTCATATGACCCATCAAGGCAAGGGGAATGTTAAAGCGAGAACACGTATGGTTATGCAATATGCGCTCTCTTTTGAGAACAATCTGATTGTAGTAGGGACGGATCATGCTTCAGAAGCCATTACGGGTTTCTACACCAAGTGGGGGGATGGTGCTGTAGATATTACACCTCTATCCACACTTAACAAACGTCAGGTTCGTCAATTAGCTGCTCATATTGGTGTGCCTGCGGATATTGTTACTAAAGCACCTACGGCAGGCTTATGGCCGGGGCAGACGGATGAAACCGAGCTGGGCATTACTTATGACGATAATAGCGATTATTTGGAAGGCAAACAGGTTAACCCTGAGGTAGCGGAGAAACTCGAGAATTATTACCGGAGAACGGCGCATAAGCGCAATGTCATTCCTGGAATTTAGAATAGGTAGAAGTAGAAACCGCCACGGGTCTGCGTTGTAGCAGCTCTCGTGGCGGTTTTTTGTGAGATGGATAAGCTACAAGAATCTTAGTTAGCCAGCGTTTGATCGATAAAATTAGTGGTCGAAGCAATCGCAAGCTCCAATTGTGGGGTAGTACCGGCAAAAGGATGCACAGTACCGAAGGTATGATTACCCTCAGGAATATGAACCCAGTTAATATCGGGTCGGAGTTCAGTGAGCTGCTCAGATCCTTGCCGGAGGTGCGCTCCATCCAGACTGCCTTGAATAAGAACAACTGGGAAGGACGCTGTCTTCATGCGTTCAAGGATATTATAACGTTCTTGTTGGTTCTCCATATCTTCTAAAATAACAGCATCCAGCGGCATTTGTTGGCCCGTGCGTGCATTAAGGACGTGGGTTCGTCCTGTTTGCTTCATCTCCTGCTTTTGTTCTTCCGTCAACAAATCGAGCTTCGTAACCCCGTTCCAGGAGATGACCCCGCTAACTTCACTGGGATGGTCAAGCGTGTAGACCAGACAAATTCCCCCTCCAAGACTATGTCCTAAAAGGAATAAGGGTAAGCTGCCGAATTTCGGGTGCTGGCTAAGGTAGGACAACAGTATTTCTATGTCCTTCAGCTCGCGACGAAAGGTGTTGCGGGCGAATTTTTCAAGCTCGGTAAAATGCAGCAGATCCTCTCCGATTCCAGCATGAGAGAAGTTGAAGGTGATCACTTCATGATCTTGGCTGAGAGTAGTGGCTATGTAAGGAAACATCCCCCAATCTTTGAAGCCCTTGTAGCCGTGTGCAATAACGATAAGGCTCTTAGGTGCTTCTTGGGCAGGAAAGTGTGAGCAGCGGAGAACAGCGTCTTCACCAGCGGGTATTTCGAAATTACGATGCTGCATAGGGTAATCCCCTCTCTCTATATATAAATAAAGTAAATCAGCAAGTCCATCACGAAGGCGCCTAGATAGACTTCCAAAGCATTTTCTTTTAAGATAGCAGAAAGAATCTTATAGGACTATAATTTAAAATTGAAATGAATGACCTGTATAATGATCATACCATTATTGAAGTAGTATAGGATACACGTCCATAAGGAGCGTGAAATTTTGATTTACGGAATCGGACATGATGTGTTAGAAATTGAGCGAATCTCAGAGGTAATGCGCAGGGGACAGGGCAAGAAATTCAACCAGCGCATCCTAACGGAGCATGAGTACCAGCTTGCTGAGCAACGAGGTGGAAGGTTGGCTGAGTTCGTAGCCGGGCGTTTTGCTGCCAAGGAAGCCGTTGTGAAGGCTTTAGGCTGTGGCATTGGTAATGTGGTTGGTTTTCAGGATATTGAGATATTACCTGACCGTAAAGGTAAGCCGGAAGTAACCTTATCATGCGAAGCCTGGAGCAGACTAGATCTACCTGAAGGACAGAAGTATACCATTCATCTTACGATAACACATGGCCGTGATTTGGCTTCAGCTTTTGCGGTGGTGGAGGAGCTAGGTTCATGAATTGAACCGTGATTATAGAAGGGCAAGGAGAGTTACAATGAAACAACAAGAACGACAGGATTTGCAGGAACGAGAAGAAGGACGAGAGTTAAAAAAAGTACAAGATCTGCAAGATCAAGATGAACGACCAAAACAGCTGGATTTTAAAGAAGGACAAGATAAACAAGATCAGGAGCTGTGGGAGGCCAAGCAATATTTCAGTTATCATTTGCTGGAGTGGTATCAAGGGCAGAAACGGGATTTGCCATGGCGCAGGCATCGCAATCCTTATTATATTTGGATTTCTGAAATTATGCTGCAACAGACAAGGGTAGATACGGTAATCCCTTATTTTAATCGTTTTATTGAACGCTTTCCGACGGTGGAGTCACTCGCTGACGCCCCTGAAGAAGACGTGCTTAAGTGTTGGGAAGGCTTAGGATATTATTCCCGCGCACGTAATATACAGCATGCAGCCAAGCAGGTAAAGGAGCTTTATGGTGGACAGGTGCCGAATGACCGTGATGCGGTGTTCAGCTTAAAGGGAGTGGGTCCTTACACAGCAGGGGCTATTCTCAGCATCGCGTTTAATCGGCCAGAGCCAGCGGTAGATGGTAATGTAATGCGGGTGTTGTCCCGATACTTCCTCATCGAGGATGATATCGCTAAGGGACCCACCCGCGTGAAAATGGAGCGCCTGGCTGCTGAGCTGATCCCGGAGGGGGAAGCTGCCTCATTTAATCAGGCGCTTATGGAGCTCGGGGCGCTCGTATGCACCCCGAAATCACCGAGCTGCTTAACCTGCCCGGTGATGGAGCATTGTGCTGCGCGCCTGGCGGGCTGCGAGACTTCGCTGCCCGTCAAGACCAAGGCCAAGCCGCCGCGCCCAGAGGAGCGGCTGGCGGCCTTAATCGAGGGCCGCGGTACCCACGCGGGCCAAGTGCTCATCCGGCAGCGGCCACAAAGCGGGCTGTTAGCCCGCATGTGGGAGCTGCCGCACTGGCAGGCGCCGCCAGCGGAAGGCGGCGCTAAGAACGCGCGGCTGCCGGAGGCCGCGGCGCTGGACCGGCTGCGCCGGTCACTGCGGCAGGCCGGGATCTCCGCCCGGCCTGAGGAGCACTGGATGGCTGCTGAGCATATCTTCAGCCATATTGTGTGGACCCTGCAGGTGTATCGGTGCAGGGAGGAGGACGCCCTTCCGCTGCCAATAGCGGCAGAAGTACGGGCAGCCTACACCGCGGATGTAGGCCTGTTCCCAGAGATGGACAGCAGCGTGCCCGTCGAGAAATTTGAGGACGGTAATGCTAGTCCAGAGGATGGCGGAGCTGTTCGCTGGATCAGTCGTGAGGACATGGCTAATTATGCGTTCCCTAATGTCTTCTTGAAGCTGCTGAATCTTTATTTCGATGAGCAGGAAGAGCTGGCGAAGTCGGGGAAGTAGAGAATGTTTGATGTAGAAGTATGGAATGTACTATGCTTACATCTAATTGCTTCTGTTGTTTTATGACCTCAAGAGTGATCAAAATTGTTTTTAGGGAATTATTCCCTGAAATCATGCCCTTTCCGCCTATTTTTAATCATTTTAGGGAAAACCTCCCTAAAAATTCGGTGAATATCTTATTTATGCTCCAGAACCGCTGGTTTTTAGGGAGGTTTTCCCTTATTACTAGTGTTTATGGAGAATATCGCTGAATTTCAGGGAGTTTTTCCCTAATTATAGTAAGACGAAGGCTATTTGGGGACTCTGCCCAGTAGAGCAACATAAAAAAAGGTATCCCGCAGCCTATTAGGCCAGGGGATACCTTTTTAAATTGGCTATTAAGCTATAAGCTCAAGCCGAATTTAATTCCTTATTTCGCGCTTTCGTAACGTTTGCCAACTTCTTCCCAGTTTACTACGTTCCAGAACGCTTTGATGTAATCAGGGCGTTTGTTTTGGTAGTTCAGGTAGTAAGCGTGCTCCCATACATCAAGTCCGAGGATTGGAGTAGCGCCTTCACTGATTGGGTTGTCTTGGTTAGGTGTGCTTGTTACTGCCAGTTTGCCATCTTTAACAACTAGCCAAGCCCAGCCACTGCCGAAACGAGTAGTTGCTGCTGCTGCGAAATCTTCTTTGAATTTTTCGAATCCGCCCAGTTCGCTGTCAATAGCTGCTGCAAGTGCGCCAGTTGGTGCGCCGCCGCCGTTTGGTCCGATAACTTCCCAGAACAAGGTGTGGTTAGCGTGTCCGCCACCATTGTTACGAACAGCAGTGCGGATAGCTTCTGGTACAGCGTTCAGATCTGTAAGAAGTTCTTCGATGCTTTTGCTTTGCAATTCAGGTGCCTTTTCTAAAGCTGCGTTCAGATTAGTCACATATGTGTTATGGTGTCTATCATGGTGAATTTCCATCGTCAAAGCGTCGATGTGTGGTTCGAGTGCGTTGTTTGCATAAGGAAGTGCTGGTAATTGAAATGCCATGGAAAAATCCCTCCTGAGTATATTAGAATTTGTATAGATAAAGAACTTCGGCGGTTTATCGTCAAAATTCTTTATTGTTGATATGTACTATAGGGTATCTCCCAATAGGATACTTTAATTAAACAGTATCTGGATCAATAATGCAACACTAAACAAACATAAATGTTTATAAAGTATGATGGGAGTGTAAACAGAATCATCAATTGTATTTAAAATGTTAAAATAAAGAGCCGTCACCCCATAGACATAACTCTTTATAATTACCCTTATAATGAAACAATGAATCTTAGTCAAAATGTAAACGCTTGATATTAAGCGCTTTCAAAAGAAAAATGATGATATCACGAGAAAAGTGTGCTTTAATAGATTTAAAAGCAGGTATTCCTCGGTATTTGATGCTTTTTTTTATTTTCTCAATGTTAAGGGAACCCCTTCTTTTTGTTAAATTCATAAGCCATAGACAAGGGAGATTTTAAAGAATGCACGTTCGTTCCTTTCAATTAAGCGACGTTAGCCCTGTGACTGATTTGCTGCAAACAGCATTATCGGAAGAATGTTTCGAGAACACTATCGAGCCTTTCTCCAGGCAGCTTTCATGGGATTCAGATCTCATTGTAGTTGCGGAAGATGAAGAAGAAATTGTTGGAGCACTGATTGGTACGATTGAGAAAAACCACGGTTGTTATTTCCGGATTGCTGTACATCCTGATTATCGCCGCAGAGGAGTCGGTAGAAGTCTGGTATCGGCTATGGAATCCAGGTTTCAAGCTCGTAAGGTTAGTGGTATCTACGTAGCCGTCGATGAGCATAATTCTTTTGCATTGCCATTGTATGAAGCTATGGGATATAGCGAGAATCAAATTTTTAAATCTGTCCGGAAGCTGAGCATTGTTGGGTAATTTTGATCACTCAGATGCGTAAGCGGAAACATTTACTAAATAAAGAACTATAGTTGATGATATAGTCTGTTTCATTCATACTCAAGCGTATTTTCCAGAAGTCCATTACTAATGGCTGGGAGATATGCTTTTTTATTGTTATAATATCTGCAAGTATAGACATCAATAATTGAGAATAAGAGGTGACATATTGAGTCAGGAGTCCCAAGTAGAGTTCATGCGTAATCGGAAGCAAAGACATAGATCGTCCAGATCAAACAAAGGCTTTGGTGGTCGTTTGGCCGCGGAATTGAAGGATTGGTTGCTTACAGCGGTAGTTGTCTTTGCGGTAATGTCGGTTCTTAATATTTTTGTGTTCAATATATCAACGGTTAAAGGTCAGTCTATGCAGCCAACGCTTGTGGAAGGTGAGAGGCTCTTTATTAATAAGCTTTCATTGATGTTTGTAAACCCAAAACACGGGGATGTCGTCATTCTTCATGATCCTAGCACTGGACCAAGTCGGAAGGACTTTTTAGTAAAACGAGTCATTGGTATACCTGGAGATATCATAGAAGTGAAGGATCACCAGTTATATGTGAATGGAAAAATAGTGAATGAGCCGTATATAGATACCGAGATTGAAGACCCGGATTTCGCGGCGTTAACTGTGGAGAGCGGAAACTATTTTGTCATGGGAGATAACCGTCATGCTTCAGCAAGCAAAGATAGTCGTTATTTCGGCTCCATCCCACAGGACATGATTGTAGGCAGGGCGGATTATATCTGGTGGCCGCTGTCTAAACTGAAAGGGTTATAAGAATTTTATCGATAACATGAAAAGGAGAAGGCGGAAATGAACAATACATTTCAGTCACCGTATGCACCCCCGCCTTCCAAGTGGGCACAGCTTAAAGCGGAGATTCAGGAGGCTGCGACGTCACTCGGTATTGATGATATCGGGTTTACTACAGCAGAGCCTTTTTTATATCTGAAAAATATTTTGCAAGACCACCGAGACAAAGGATATGAATCTGGTTTCGAGGAACCGGATCTGGATAAAAGGACAATCCCCGCTCTGAGCTCTGGGGACAAGCCCTTATCTATTATTTCAATTGCTGTGGCCTATCCTTCCAAAATGGAGAATCCTCCGAAGTCTGAGCCAGGTGCACGAAGAGGTATTCTCGCCAGAGCATCATGGGGCAGGGATTATCATCATGTGCTGAGGGAGGCCTTAAGTAAGCTAGAGGACTTTATTCATGAACGTGTACCGGAGGCTGTGCTGGAAAGTATGGTCGATACCGGTGTACTGGTAGATAGAGCGGTAGCGGAAAGAGCGGGGATAGGCTTCAGCGGCAAAAACTGTTCTATCATCTCACCCAAATGGGGATCTTGGATTTATCTAGGGGAGATGGTTACGAACATTCCTTTTGCTCCGGATGAGCCTGTTGAGGAAGGCTGCGGGGAGTGTACCAAGTGTATTGATGCTTGTCCAACCGGTGCACTGGTGGGGCCGGGTCAGCTTAACGCGCAGGCTTGTATTTCTTTTCTGACGCAGACCAAAGGATTTCTGAGTGATGAATACATGACCAAGATTGGCAACCGTCTATACGGCTGTGACACCTGCCAGATTGTATGTCCCAAGAATCGAGGGAAGAACTGGAATCATCGCCCTCAGATGCTGCCTGATCCTGAGATCGTGAAGCCATTGTTAATGCCAATCCTGGATCTTAGCAACCGTGAATTCAAAGAGAGATTCGGAAATAGCTCTGCTGCCTGGAGAGGCAAAAAGCCGATGCAACGAAATGCGATCATCGCTCTCGGTAATTTCAAGGAAGTAGAAGCGGTGCCAAAGCTAACAGAAATTGTTCTGAAAGAGCCGCGGCCTGAGATGCGAGGCACTGCTGCTTGGGCGCTGGGACGCATCGGTGGTGAGGAGGCTCTAGCTGCTGTTGAATCGGCTTTAGAGCGCGAAGAGCATGACACGGTAAAAGAAATGCTGAGCCGGGCGCAGGATGTGCTCCTTACTGCGAAGCAGGCACGAGAGGACAACGATGTTTAATGAAGGAAAAAGATCATAGACAGGTTGCATATTCCCAATTGCTGTCCAGTTCTCGAAATGCTATGATAGATTCGCGCGCCATATGGCGATGCAGACAATAGAGTGTAGAGGTGGGCTTTAGATGAATATCGCATTACCTATTATTACATTGGTCGTAGGTCTCATCGGTGGATTTTTTATCGGTGTGTATTATCTGCGCAGACAAATGACAACTATGCAGAATGATCCTGAAATGCTGCAAAAGGTTGCGAAACAAATGGGTTATAACCTGAATGGGAAACAAATGCAACGTGCCCAACAGATGATGAAGAATCAGAACCAGACAGGCGCCCGACCAGGAGCAGCTAAAGGGAATAAACGTAGAAGTAAGTAACCGGGTCCGGATAGAAATTATACGGGTGCGGAAGGGGGAGACATCATGGGGAACATCAATGAATACGTGAACGGTAAAGTATCAGAGAACCGTGAGCAAATCGAGTATCACGTTGAGAAAATATTAGAATTAATCGGTGAAGATACCGGCCGCGAGGGACTGCTTGAAACACCAGCGCGTGTTACGCGGATGTACGAGGAGATATTCGGCGGTTATTCGATAGATCCCCGCGAGGCGCTCGGTGTTACTTTTGATGAGTCTCATGAAGAGCTAGTGATCGTGAAGGATATCGTCTATTACAGCCAATGTGAGCATCACATGGCTCCTTTCTTCGGTAAAGTGCATATTGGATACATTCCGAGCGGACGGATTGCTGGACTCAGCAAATTAGCTCGCCTAGTTGAAGCAGTGAGTCGGCGTTTGCAGGTTCAAGAGCGCATTACGACGCAAATTGCGGATATTATGACGGAGGTACTAAGCCCTCACGGCGTTATGGTCGTTGTGGAAGGTGAACATCTTTGTATGTGCGCACGTGGAGTGAAGAAGCCAGGAAGTAAGACGGTAACCATGTCTACTAGAGGGGTCTTCCGGGAGGATGCCGCCGCTCGTGCGGAGTTTCTGAGCTTGATTAAAGAATAGTATATAGAGGTGTCTATACCTCGAAATTAGAAGGACCCATCATTCACTTTTTGTGAACGATGGGTCCTTTTGGGTCAATATAAGCGAATAGAAGTGATGTCTTCTACGAAGTGGTAAGAGATCAGTAAGGCTTCCATGCCAGTTTACTGGCAGCCGCATAACGCTCTGACACATATGGCCAGTTGACGACCTTCCACCAATCGTTAATATAATCCGCACGATTATTCTGATGTTTCAGATAGTAGGCATGTTCCCATACATCCAAGGCCAAGAGCGGAACAACGTCCCATTGCGATAAATTTTGATGTTTTTCCGCAGTGAGAATTTCTAGTCTATGGCTACGTGGACTCCAGACGAGAATGGCCCAGCCGCCACCTTCTACTTTATTCGCAGCTTCGGTGAACTGTTTCTTGAAGCTGTCATAGCTTCCAAAGCTTTGTTCTATAGCTTCTAGTAAAGCACCTGTTGGGCGGCCCCCGCCTTGCGGAGACATCACGTTCCAAAAGATCGTGTGAAGATAGTGGCCTGCACCATTAAAGGCTAATTCTCTCTCCCAATGCTTAACGAGATCGAAGTCACCGTTCTTACGGGAATCTGCTAATTTAACTTCAGCCTTGTTTAATCCATCTACATAACTTTGATGGTGCTTATCATGATGAATTCTCATCGTCTTTTCGTCAATATAAGGTTCTAGTGCATTATAGGTGTAAGGCAAGGGAGGTAGCGTATGGCCGCCAATGGGTACCGCGTCGTTTTTATCGCGGATATCAGGAACAGTGTCAGTAAAAGTAGAGAATCCATCATTCCGCATAGTATCGTCTGTATCGATGTTTACGACATAATCCTCTGTGTAATCACGCATGACTTGTGAAAGCTTTCCGGGCGAGCTGAGTGTCTGCAGTACGGCTAAGAAGTATTCTGATTCGCGAATAATATGCAGAATCACAGTAGTTGCAAGGGGGACGGCTTTGACCGCTGCGCTACTCTCCATGATGGCAAAGAGCTGCCGGACGAACTCTTGGGATTGATTGCAGGAGATATGTAGCAGTTTCTCCGTTTCCGCAGTGAGTTCTGCCTGTGGCGGAGGAGAAGCGGAAAGGGCAGCATTCAATAGCTGCTGTGCCGTCTGCTCAGTTGCACCAAAAACAACGGCCCATTCATCGAGGAGTTTCACATAAGGGTCCTCTAATTTAGGTACGATCGCTTTGATGACTTCGGTATGCTCTTTCTCTTGTGTTTTCCAAAATACGATTTCTTCCAGAATACGTACTGGCAGCATCGGCCCGTATACATATAGCATGCCAAGAAAACCTCCCGTGATATGTCTTTATCAGTCCATTATATGAACGGTCTTGGAAGGTTATGAAGAACATAAACTTAGAGTGCCTCTTTGGCTTCTTTCTTTCCTGGGGATGAAAACAGCCTCTTCCTAGGATACATTTCTTTCTGTCCCTGGAAGAGGCTGTTCGTATGGTTATTAGCGCTTAGTTAATTACTTGCCATCGCCGGCTGATCGCCATTATTATTTTTGGCCAGATGGACATTCCCTAAAAAAGCGGAGACCCGCCGCAAATACTCACGGGGATGCTCGCGGAACAACAGCTCATGATGACTACCTTCAATGATCCAGGAATCAGAGAACGGATTGTTCTGATTTGCTGCTAGTTCTTCGGCAATAGGATAAGGGGCTTTATCGTCTTTGGTTCCATGCATGAAAAGGATAGGGAAAGGATAATCTTTGGATTTAACCTTTGCATATGGAATCTGATCTAGTCCCGTACCGTTCAGTACCGGGAACAGCATTTCCATGATCGCCAGGGAAGGCTGGCGCGGCAGATCGATATTCTGCTTGATATTATGATACAGCGTGTCTGGTTCTAACAAAAAGGTGCTGTCCAGAATCATCGCGTCGATGTCCTCAGATACTAATCCTGCTTGCAGTGCTGTGCCAGCCCCCATGGAGAAGCCCCAAACAACGAGCTCTTTAGCTCCGCGTTCCTTTGCGAAATCAATGGCGCCTAGAAGCTGCTGGGATTCTTTTTTGCCGCCGGTTGCAATATCCTTATTACCTTGGGCAGCAAATCCGTAATCAAACATTACGACATTGAAATTCAGACTGTGTGCATAGTGAGCGAGATCGTACATAGGTACCCAAGACTCTTCGCGGTTGGCACCATAGCCATGGCTGAACACGATAGTCTTAGTAGCATCCTTGGCTGGAATATACCAGCCGTTCATCATGCGACTTCCATCCTTAGCGGGGAAAGTTACATCCTCGTAGGCGAGGCCTTTGGCCATCATAGGATTGGAGTACAGTGGCGCGACGGTTGGATTGGATAGTACCCAAGCGATGTAGCCATGAAGCGAGACAAAACAAAATGCTAAAAAGAAAAATATAGATAATAGCAATGCAACGATAATATGCTTAACACGGATCATCCGCAGCGATAGTCGTGATGAACTGCCCTGTTTAGGTAGTTTAGGACGACGGGAGACTGACGTGCCGGCTCGGCTGGTTGTCAGATCCATAAGGTCCCCTCCTAAGTATGATGTGAGTACTAGTGCCTAGGATAATTTGTCGAAAATGATACTAAAGCATTAGTATATTTAATATGTTTATCGTAAGTTGAAGCACTTACAAAGTCAATGAATTGGACCGTTTTGTAATGTAACTGTAAAGTGCGGACCAGTCTTTTTCGACTCAGTGAATATACTGGACTTTCCGTAGAGTTTTGCACTAAGATAGAGTTAGTTATAATGTAACCGCGTTTCATTTGATGAAACACGAAGGGGGATTACTGTGGAGGACCGAAAGCTAACGGTACGCGCGGTAGAACGTGCGCTTGATATATTACTTTGTTTTACGCAGGACAGAGATTTAGGGTTAACGGAGATCGCATCAAAGATTGACTTACATAAGAGTACAGTCCACAGATTGCTGGCAACACTAGAGGAAAAGGGCTTTCTTATTCGCAATCCGGCGACAGAAAAATATAGGTTGGGTATACGAATCTGGGAGTTGTCTACGCATCTGCCTGCTTTTGACGAGTCGGCAGCGGTATTGCTGCCATCTATGGAACGGCTGAGAGATCGACTCGGAGAGACGGTCAGCCTTTACTTACGGGATGGTATTGAACGCGTACGTATTCAGGCGGTACAGAGCCAGCAAGCGATTCGTAGAGTTGCACAGATCGGTGCGAGGCTGCCATTATCCGTAGGGGCGTCGAGTAAGGTGTTAGCAGCGTATGCACCACCTGAGGTGTTGAGAGAGCTGCTGGAGAGTTCGGAGTGGCCGGATTACGTTGAGAAGAGTGTATACAAAGATCAGCTTAATGAGATCATCCGGCTGGGGTATGCCACGAGTTTCGAAGAACGTGAGTCTGGTGCGGCCGCTGTGGCGGTACCTGTCACAGGCCGTAGTGGAAATGTGATTGCGGCGTTATCACTGTCAGGGCCGGTCAGCCGCCTGTCTAGGGATACGTTAGTGGAGTATGCTGCCATCTTGAAGGAAGCAGCAAGTGAAATGGGCATGATGATTCCATAGCCCAACATGAGAAAAACGGCCAGTCTCCGGATGATCGGAGGCTGGCCGTTTAATATTCAAATATAATAAGACGAGGGAGTGTCTCTAACCTTAATGGCCAGAGGGCACTCCCTTGTGCGTCTTACGATAAATCTATTCTACCGATACAGCCGAAGAATCTGTGGCATCCGCCAGCATTTGACGAAGTACAGTTTGTAGAATACCACCATTGCGATAGTAATCAATATCAACCGTGCTGTCGAGTCGTGCAGTAACAGGGAAGTCGAATTGAGTACCGTCTTCACGGGTAGCGGTAACAGTTAGATCTTGGCTTGGCGTCACCTCGTTATCGAGACCGGTAATGTTGAAGGTCTCGCGTCCGGTCAGTCCCAAGCTGCTCCAGCCGTGGCCTTCCTGGAATTGCAGTGGAAGCACACCCATACCAACCAGATTGCTGCGGTGAATCCGCTCAAAGCTCTCAGCGATAACAGCTTTAACACCCAACAGAAGCGTGCCCTTGGCAGCCCAGTCACGTGAGCTTCCTGTGCCGTATTCTTTACCGGCGATAACGATGAGATTCTGTCCAGCGTCCTGATACAGCATGGAAGCGTCATAGATGGACATGACTTCATCGCTTGGTAGGAAGGTTGTAACTCCGCCTTCTGTACCTGGAGCTACTGCGTTACGAATCCGAATATTAGCGAATGTACCACGCATCATGACTTCATGATTTCCGCGGCGTGAGCCGTAGGAGTTGAAGTCTGCACGTTCTACACCATGATCGCGTAAATATTCGCCGGCAGGACCAGAGGTAGAGATATTACCTGCAGGTGAGATATGGTCGGTCGTTACGGAATCAGCAAGCAACGCCAGAACGCGTGCATCCTTGATATCCTTAATGTCTCCCAGACCGTCTGCCAGATGTTCAAAGAATGGCGGATTCTGAATATACGTGGAATTATCATCCCACTCATACAGCTCGCCTTGTGGAACAGGGATAGAATTCCAACGTTCATTAGCAGTGAATACATTCTCGTATTTACGACGGAACATCTCCGGACTAAGGGAGAGACCGATAGCTTCACGAATTTCAGCAGTAGTTGGCCAAATATCCTTCAGGAATACTGGCTCACCTTGTGGATCAAATCCAAGCGGTTCAGTCTGCAAATCGATATTTACAGTGCCAGCCAGTGCGTAAGCAACTACGAGCGGCGGTGAAGCCAAGTAGTTGGCTTTGACCTGAGCATGTACGCGGCCTTCAAAGTTACGGTTACCGGAGATTACAGCAGCTACGGTCATATCGTTATCAGTGATGGCTTGGCTAACCTCTTCAGGCAATGGACCGGAGTTACCGATACAAGTAGCACAGCCATATCCCGCCAAGTAGAAGCCCAGTGCTTCAAGTGGCTTCAGCAAGTCTGCTTTTTCCAAATATTCAGTAACTACCAATGATCCTGGAGTCAAGCTGCTCTTAACGTATGCTGGTTTGGTCAGACCACGTTCCACAGCTTTTTTCGCCAAAAGACCTGCACCAAGCATAACGCTAGGGTTGGAAGTATTCGTACAGCTTGTAATCGCTGCGATCACGACCGCGCCTGTGCTCAGCTTGCTTTTGGTGCCATTTTTATGTTCTATTTCTACAACTTGGGCGATTTTCTCATCGCTGAGACCGTAACCGCCTTTGTCTACAGGTGTACGGATAATACCTTCGAAATTTTCTTTCATATGCGTAAGTTCGATCCGGTCTTGCGGACGTTTTGGTCCAGCCAAGCTTGGAACGACAGAAGCTAGGTCAAGTTCAATTACATCGCTGAACTCAGGATCTGGCGTATTCGAAGTGCGGAACATGCCTTGTGCTTTGTAATAAGATTCAACGAGCTCTACCAGATCATCTGGACGACCTGTGCTGCGAAGATAAGCAAGTGTCTCTTCATCTACAGGGAAGAAACCGATCGTTGCTCCGTATTCTGGCGCCATGTTAGCAACCGTTGCCCGGTCAGCGAGACTGATGTTAGCAAGACCAGGACCGTAGAATTCGACGAATTTGCCGACTACGCCCTTTTTACGCAACATTTCAGTCACTGTCAGTGCCAAGTCTGTTGCTGTAGCCCCTTCGATAAGACTGCCTGTTAGCTTGAAGCCCACTACATCTGGTGTAACAAAATAGAGCGGTTGTCCGAGCATACCTGCTTCAGCTTCAATACCGCCTACACCCCAGCCCACAACACCAAGTCCATTGATCATCGTAGTGTGGGAGTCCGTTCCAACAAGGGAATCTGGATAAACGACAGTTTCACCATCGATAGTTTTAGTGGTGGCTACGGAAGCCAAATACTCCAAATTCACCTGATGCACGATACCGGTAGCTGGAGGAACTGCGCGGAAATTATTGAAAGCGGTCTGTGCCCAGCGAAGGAAACGGTAGCGTTCCTCGTTGCGCTCAAACTCCACGTTCATATTGTATTCCAAAGCGTCTGCCGTACCGAAAGCATCAACCATAACAGAGTGGTCAATTACAAGGTCAACGGGAACGAGCGGGTTGATCTGTTTAGGATCTCCGCCGGCTTTCTTTACGGTGTCACGCATAGCTGCCAGATCTACGACTACCGGAACACCGGTAAAGTCCTGAAGTACGATACGAGCAGGGATAAACGGAATTTCTTTATTGCGATCAATGTCGCCTGACCAATCAGCCAATTGTTTCACATGTTCTTCTGTAATCGCCCGTCCGTCAAATTGACGAACAGCCGCCTCAAGTAATACTTTGATCGAGAAAGGAAGGGAAGAGATAGAGCCCAATCCTTGTTCCTCAAGGGAGTTAAGATCATAATAGCGATAAGATTTGCCACCTGATTCCAGGGTGCGGGCCAACGAGAAATGATCCTTGCTTGGCATATGTGCGCCTCCTTGTTTCATCTATTGAAACTCAATTTCACATTGCATATTATTTAATTATAACGGTTACAAAGAGGGGAGTAAAGTTTTTTTTCCTATATATAAAGCCCGAATATCGCATCTCTGAAACCATTTAGAGTTACCTCTAAAACGTAAGCTATAAGCAAAGCATATGCCCTACCATGTAAATTGAAGCGATCTGTATAGCGGCCTGTTTCCTTTCATATACATAGAGCAGTAGTTAAAAGGGAATGAAGGGGTGCGAGTATAATGGAACAACAGTGGAAGCAGAGTCTATATGTATATGTAGATCAAGTGAATAAGGCCAAGGTGGAACCTAAGTCCTCATCGCAAACAGTTTCCGTATCCGTTAAAGATCCACGTTTTCTGGTGGAGCAAGGGGAACGTTCACGCCGTATCGCTGAATGGTATACCGCTCGTGGGATCACTCCGCTGCGTGGGGAAACAGGTGTGAAGACTTTACGGACCGTCCGGCAGACTCCGAATGAGGTGGTAGCAGAGGTTACGCTGCATAGTGCACTTTATTATGAAAAAGGAGGCGTTAACCACCGCGAGGATAGGGTTGAGCTGGAGCGGTTGACCTTTGTGCGGGACGGAGGGGGTTGGGAAATCGCTGCTATTGAACGAACCATTCCCGAAAGGAATACAGTTCATAGAGCTGAGGCGGAGTTATCAGGCAGGTTGTCCAAATGGGGGGAAGCTTTGCCTGCTCCGCTGCCATCACAGCCCCTTCTAAACCGGAATATTCTTGGTGAGATCTCGGGCTCAAGAGAGGTTCGCTACAACCGTGAAGAAGCGGTGGCTTATGCCGATCGTTGGTGGAAAGACGGGAATCCGGAGTTCGAAACATTTGAGGTAGATTGTACGAATTATGTCTCCCAATGCCTCTTTGCAGGGGGCGCGCCTATCAACTATACTGGTAAAAGAGAAACGGGTTGGTGGTACAAAGGCTACCAAGGAAAACAAGAATGGTGGAGTTATAGCTGGGCTGTATCAGACAGTCTGCAGCGCTATTTGAGCGTTAGCCGGAGCAGTGGCTTGCGTGCGGAAGTCATGGAGCGGCCGGAGCAATTGATGCTGGGCGATATCATTCAATATGACTGGGATGGTAACGGGCAATATCAGCACAGCACGATCGTCACAGCCTTTGATGCTGGTGGCATGCCGCTTGTGAATGCACGTACAGTTAGCAGTCGTCATCGCTTCTGGGACTATCGTGATTCCTACGCATGGACGGAACAAACGAAATACCGTTTTTTTCATATTAACGACTATTTATAAGACAGAAAGAGGTTGTAAAGGTATGGGGAACGCAAAACTAACCGTAGGGCTGGTGTACGGGGGCAAATCCGGAGAACATGAGGTATCGCTACAGACGGCTTTTGCCGTGATGAACTCATTTGATTACGATAAATATGAGATTATCCCTTTTTATATTTCAAAACAGGGCTTGTGGAAAGTCGGAGAGACGTTATCGGCACCTTATAGTGAGGTAGAGCAGCTCAAGCTTTCAGATGCAACGGAAGATATGGGCACAGCCCTGAATGTAGTATTTAGTGGACTATCCGGTGCGGATAAAGCGGTAGACGTTATGTTCCCACTGCTGCACGGCACGTATGGCGAGGACGGAACAATTCAAGGGTTGTTCGAAATGGCGAATATTCCTTACATTGGGGCTGGTGTTCTTGCCTCTTCGGCAGGGATGGATAAGGTTGTTATGAAGAAGTTATTCGCTGATGCAGGTCTGGATCAGTGTGAATATTGTTATTTTAACATCAGCGCTTGGAAAAGAAAAAGCCATGAGTTGATTGTGGGTGTAGAGGATAAACTGGGATATCCAGTATTCGTAAAGCCTGCTAATCTGGGCTCAAGTGTAGGTATTTCTAAGGCTTCTGATAAGGAAAGTCTTGTAAAAGCTATAGATTTCGCCTTCCGTTATGACACCAAAGTCATTATTGAGGAATTCGTGGATGCTCGTGAGGTAGAGGTCGGTGTGCTCGGAAATGATGAGCCAGAGGCCTCTGTTCCGGGTGAAATCGTTTCTTCTGGAGAATATTATGACTACGCAGCTAAATATACGGATGGTAAATCGCAAATGATGATTCCTGCGCCAGTAGATTCTGAAGTTGCTGATCGTTTGCGGGAGTCCGCGATAACCGCTTTTAGAGCGATTGAGGGTAGCGGGATTACCCGGGCGGACTTCTTCCTGCGGAGATCGGATGGTAAAATTCTAATTAACGAAGTGAATACGATGCCTGGCTTCACTCCTTACAGCATGTATCCGCTATTGTGGCGTGAGACAGGTGTATCCTATAGAGCTCTGTTAGACCGTATGATTGAGTTAGCTTTAGAGCGCTATAATTTCAAACAAGGTCTTAAGTATGATAACGAGTAATTGAAGCTACTAGCGGGTTCATCCCGACTGGAAAGGGGCGACAAAATATGGGTTTTCAAACTGAATTCAATTCCGTCTGTAAGTTCAAGAATGAACAAGAGCTGTACGAGCTGCTGGAGTATGGGCGTACCAAAATGGTGAAGCAGGGCTTTCGCGTGTATCCGACGGGTCAGAAGGTGATTGCCTACACACCTGAGAATGTAGCTGTAGCGATCGTCAAAATCTCAGCCTCGATTGCAGAGATTAATTTTCAGGGGCATGAGGTTACAGCGGTCGAAATGGAACTCGTGCGTAAATTGAATGAAGAAGAATCAAAAGTGCAAACTGCACTAGCAGATGAAATGTTTTTTGGAGCGCAGGGATGATTGTCCGTTTTGGATATGTAGCGATGTCCACCGTTATCAAAGACTGCTCACCATCCAAGACTATGACGATGGCCTCCTTCAAGAAGCTGGATGACCGTGAAGCGGCACTTCGGCGTTTGGAGAACCTCGCTCGGATGAATCTGCACAATACGCTGCGACTAATGAAGCATAATGTGGGTTCGGACATCTTCGTGTACCGTCTCACTTCCAAGTTGATTCCTCTGGCGACGCATCCTGATTTACAGGATTGGAATCCGTTTGCTGCGCTCGCTGAGGAATTCGCGGAAGTGGGGCAATATGTGAAAAAGCATGGGATGCGGGTGTCTTTTCATCCAGATCACTTTACAGTGCTTAGTACACCCCGTCCTGAGGTGCTAGTAAGTTCCATCCGGGATTTGCAGCACCACACGGACATGCTAAATGCTATGGGACTTCCTGCCATGGCGAAGAACAATATTCATATTGGCGGAGCCTATGGGGACAAGCCGGTGGCAGCCAAGCGGTTTGAGAAGCATTTCCGCGAGCTACCAGCAGCGCTGCAGGCACGTATTACGCTGGAGAATGATGATAAGACCTTCACAGCCCCGGAGACACTGGCAGTCTGCCAGAACGTAGGCCTGCCGATGGTGCTGGATATTCACCATCAATGGGTGAATAATGAAGGAGAGCTCCCTTGGGAGCTGTGGCCTGATATTCAGCAGACATGGCGAAGCGAGCTTGCGCAGAAGGATGTTCCGTCTGGAGAGCTTTTCCCGCCTAAGATTCATGTATCTAGTCCGCGCAGTCCGTCTGATCCACGCAGCCATGCAGATGGTGTGGAGCCTGCGCCATTAGTAGCTTTTTTAAAGCGGATAGCTGCAGATACCCCTGCTATTGATGTTATGATTGAGGCAAAACTTAAAGATGGTGCGTTATTTGGATTGATGGAAGCAATGAAGGAGCTGGCTGATGCCGGTAACGGAATTTCTGTATTAAATGGGGCAAGTGTGAATATCGAACCTTAAACAATGAAAATAAGGCGATAGGTCCCGAATACGGGCCCTATCATGACTTGATATGTAACTTGAAATAGGGTACGTTGAATGAAACTTTATTACGATTAACATTCAAGGGATCATAGAAATGGGTATCCCTTATGGCGGAACTTTGAGAACGTTTTGGCGTATTGAACGGTATTGTGAATAGGATTGCTTTAAATTTCATGCCAATGGCGATTATGTTCAAGGAAGCGGAGTGAAGATATGAGTCCTTTAAAACCAGAGGGTAAGAAAGAACGTGAACCCTATGTAGTAACAAGCAAGGGACATACGGCGGTAGCCATTAATGCTGCTGCCAAAGCAGGAGAATGGATAAAAAGCAGACAGGGCCTGGTGAAGGAACTTAATACAAAGACATCAGCACAGGATCTGGTCACGGAAGTAGATAAAGGCGTTGAACAGATGATTCGCAGGTTGATCCTGACACATTATCCAGATCATGCGATCCTCGGTGAGGAAGGCGTTTCCCCGGGAGCAGCAGCAGCAACCGCTGCATTGGAAGAAGCTCGTGAGCATGAATATCTGTGGATTGTAGATCCTGTAGATGGTACGACTAATTTTGTACACGGATTTCCTTTTTACTGTGTCTCCATTGCTTTAGTGATTCGTGGAGAATTAACAGTGGGGGTAATTTACGATCCGATTCGTGATGAAATGTTCGTTGCTGAAAAAGGTAAGGGAGCCTACATGCATGGTGTTCCTACCGAAGTCTCTACGGAGGACGTTTTTGGAGACAGCTTGATTGCAATGGGCTTTCCGCCGGACCGTGAATTTGCGCAACCTGTAAATATGGCAGGACTGCAGAGCATTCTTCCGCAGATTCGTGGTATTCGCGCAGGAGGTTCAGCTGCTCTACACTTGGCTTATGTGGCAGCAGGTCGGGTAGATGGATACTGGGAAGTAGGCTTAAGCCCTTGGGATTGCGCAGCAGGAGTGCTGCTAGTGCTTGAATCAGGGGGCAGAATTACGGATACGCTTGGGCGTCCATACGATATTGGCACTCGTCATATAGTAGCAAGTAATGGTCATATTCACGAATACTTGGTTTCGTCACTGAAGAATGCTGAAGCAACAGGATATAAGCTTTAGGGAGGACGATGCATCATGAGCGAGAAGGATGATCTGGAACGCAAGCTAAGCGAAATGTTGGTTGATGGTGAGATGGAACAGGGTGACCGTATAGCTAAAGAAATCCGTGAGATCTCTCCGAAGTATGAAATTCGTATCCAGACCACAATGGATCCTATTGTGGAGGAGACGCTGCGGTATCGTAAGATTGGACATGAACTAGACGATCGATATGATAAATATCTGGAACGTGCCGGGAAACATTTGAATTCACAAGAGGATTCAAATAAAGAATAAGACATTCGTTTCTAGCTGTGATAATAATTGTGATGTTCAGAGCGGTTTCCCGAATATGGGAGGCCGCTCTTTTGCGTTGCTATCAGGGATGGTAGAATGAGAATTAGAACATTTTGGGAGGGATACGATGCTAAGTAAGTGGAGAAGAATTTTAGCAGCTAGCACAAGCAGTATGCTTTTGTTATCTGTGCTGATTGGCGTAGGTGCCGGATCGGCAAATGCAGCTGACACGTCTACATCACAAGATGCAAGTCAGGATGTCTTTCGCATCGTAGCTCTTGGCGATTCGATTACTGCCGGATACGAGCCGGGAATGACGGATGTGAATACCAAGCCTTACGGTTATGCGGAGCGACTACTGGAGCAGGGGTGGTATCATGGCCGGAGCGAGCTTACCAATTATGGTATTCTTGGATTGACCACTGCTGGATTACGTAATTACACTGGAGCCATCAAGGACGGCTCAGCGATTACCGCTGAAGGTATTCAGTCAGGTCTTCCAGATCCGCGGATTGACCAATTCGTAAAGTTAACCCCGCAGATCGCATCAGAGCTGAAGGAAGCCGATCTGATTACGATTACAATTGGCGGGAATGATGTAAGCCGTCTTTTCTTACAGGTGAAGGAGCTGACAGATACAGATTTTGAATCTCAGCTGGAGCAGAAGCTAGCGGATTACAATACGAATGTGAAGGCGAGTCTTGAGAATATTCGTGCGATAAATCCTCAAGCAACAATTATATTGGCTGACCAATACCAGCCTGCTCCTAAGATCGCTCTTGGTGCGATGTACACTAAATTGATGACCGCAGCAGCGAAATTTACGGATTCGGCAGATCGTGTGGCTGCAAGTACGAATCAAGAGGGAGCAAAGGTAGTAGTAGCTCATGTAGCGGCAAAGTTTGCCGGCTCAGAGGGATCACTCACACATATTATCGGGGCAGGACAAGCGGATTTTCACCCTACGCAGCTTGGATACGAGACCATTGCAAAAGTATTTGCTGAATTACAATGGGGGGAATACCGCATTCCCACTGTAGCGGTGACGGCTACGGATACTGTACCGATGTCGATTGTTGTAAAGGGTGTGGAGTTAAATACGCCGAATAAGCCCATCCTTAAGAATGGTCAGAACTTCTTGGCGCTTAAAGATATTCTAAATGCCGTAGGCGCTAATGGAAAGTGGGATAATAAGACCTCCAGTGCTACTATTGAATACGGTGGCCGGACGGTTGTAATCACGATCGGTAGCAAATTTATTAAGGTGAATGGACAGAATGTAGCCATTGATACCCCTGCTTTTCTGCAAAAGGTAGGCAAAGAAGATAAAACTTATCTTCCCCTTGCCGCATTGGCGACCGGACTTGGATTTGATGTTAATTATAGTAGCAAACTGCGAACGGCTTTCATAAATCCATAAATCTGCATACTATATCATAGGTATTTTAAATTAAGCCCGTAAGGCAAAGGTGGATGGAATATTGTCTAGTTCAAAATTTAGTGCTGAATATATCATCACTATGGATGATATTGTACGGGAAGGTCATCCCGTACTTCGTACCGTAGCTCAACCAGTGGAGCTTCCTCTACAGGAGGAGGATCGCGAGACTCTGCAATGTATGCTTCAGTTTCTGAAGAACAGCCAGGACCCGGAGATTTCCGAAGAATACAATTTACGCTCTGGCGTAGGTCTGTCGGCGAATCAAATCGGACTGTTGAAGCGTATGTTCGTGATGTATTCTACGGACGAGAGAGGGAGGATTGTAGAGCATGCTTGGGTTAACCCTAAGATCATCAGTCACTCACTAACCATGGTGTACTTACCGGAGAGCGAGGGGTGTCTGTCCGTTGATCGGCCGGTGCATGGTTTTGTACCTCGTTATGAATCTGTGAAGGTAAAGGGATATGATCTTGAGGGGAAGGAAGTGGTCCTTAAATTTAAGGGCTACCAAGCCATCATTATCCAGCATGAGATTGATCATCTCGATGGGATCATGTTCTACGACCGAATCAACAAGGAAAATCCATTCAAGCTTCCTCAGGGAGTGGAAATCCGTAACTTGTACGAGTAAAAGAAAATCTCTGAATCATAAAGCGTGTGGTCTTGCAGCATAAAGCTGAGGGGTACATGCTTTTTTTTTGCTATCTGCAAGATTGAAAGATTTCGAATATTTTACAAATTAATCCACAGGAGGTACCATATAGCTAATGGGTAGAAAGTAACTTTATTATAAGAAGGAGGTTATTAAATGGGTTGGGGTAGAATGCCAATAAGAGGCGTGGTCAACGAATATAATGATGAGGTTAAGAAGATTGATGAGCAGATTTTGACTCTGATTCAGGAACGTAAAGCTATAACAGGCAAAAAACGGTTCTCCCCCGAAAGTGAGCTCCTTGAGGAATGGTCAACTAGATTCGAGATGGACACTTCTCAGATTGTACAGTATATACACAGTCTGAATGAGGCTGTGCCCAGACGGAAATATTGGGAAGAGCCCGGTTTACTGCTCGGCGTACTTCCAATTGTGAAGCGGACAGTCCTCGAAGATTGCGAGTATACACTTACACATGCTATGCAGTATGAAACGCTCAGTATAGTTACTGTGGAGATTAAGTATTTAAAAGAAACAGTGGAGCAAGTTTATCTTAAACCGGCTCTAACATTGGAGATTTTGAGCGAGGCAGCCTATGAAATCCAGCAGCATGGAGGTCACGGAGGGGGAGCTCATACACAAATGCAGTTCTTGGTCTCGCCACCGCTGCCAGCGGATCTGGATACGGTTCAATTTGCCTTAATACCCGGAGGAGACCAAATGTTTCGACCTGCCATGACAGAGATTATATTGGACAAGCAAATTGATTTCGAATAGTGCCTATGCAAAAAACCTACCACCAGAAGCTTGGTGGTAGGTTTTAGTATGTTTAGTGGCTGTAAATAACGTCTTATTTCTCAGCCGCCATAGCGCGGAATGATTCTTCTGCTGCAATCAGCGTAGCGTCGATATCTGCATCGGTATGTGCTGTCGTTAGGAACCAAGCTTCATATTTCGAAGGGGCGAGGTTAATCCCTCGGTTCAACATGTGCCGGAAGAAGCTGCCGAACAATTCGCCATCTGTATCCTGTGCCTCATCGTAATTTGTAACTGGATGCTTACAGAAATGAGTAGAGAATGAACCACGGATGCGGTTGATCGTCAGTGGAATGCCATGACGGTCAGCGGATTCCTGAAGACCGCCGACAAGGCGGATCGCAAGCCGTTCCATCTCATCATATACGCCTTCTGCGCTCAGCACTTCCAGACAGGCGATCCCTGCGGAAATGGAAGCAGGATTTCCCGCCATTGTTCCCGCTTGGTATGCCGGTCCTAGTGGGGCTACTTGTTCCATCACATGCTTACGTCCGCCGTACGCGCCGATCGGTAGACCGCCGCCGATGATTTTGCCGAGTGCTGTAAGGTCAGGAGTAATGTCTTCATGGTTATCCAGTCCTGCATATGTCTGTGTGGAACCATAGTGGAAGCGGAAGGCCGTAATGACTTCGTCATAAATAACGAGTGAGCCGTTAGCATGAGCCAGCTTGCAGAGCCCTTCGAGGAATCCGGGCTTCGGCATCACCATACCGAAATTACCGACGATCGGTTCAACCATTACAGCGGCGACATCTTCGCCCCATTTTTCTAGTGCCTCTTGCAGGCTTTCCAGATCATTAAACGGAACAGTGATTACTTCCTGTGCAATACTGCTAGGAACGCCGGCACTATCTGGAATGCCAAGCGTAGAAGGCCCGGATCCTGCTGCTACGAGCACTAGATCAGAGTGGCCGTGATAACAGCCAGCAAATTTTACGATTTTACTGCGCTTTGTATAAGCACGAGCGACACGAATGGTAGTCATAACCGCTTCTGTGCCTGAATTGACAAACCGGACTTTATCCATAGACGGAATAGCTTCTTTAAGCATTTTAGCAAGCTTAATTTCGAGCTCTGTTGGGGTTCCGTAAAGAACACCATTCTCAGCTGCAGTGGTAATTGCCTTCGTTATATGTGGGTGAGCATGGCCGGTAATGATCGGTCCATAGGCTTGGAGATAGTCGATATATTCATTGCCATCTACATCCCAAAAGTGAGATCCGCTGGCACGTTTCATAAATACAGGTGCTCCGCCTCCAACGGCTTTAAAAGAGCGGGAAGGGCTATTTACACCTCCAACGATATGTTGAAGGGCTTCGTGATAAAGTTGCTCAGATGTGGAACGATTCATAATGTGATCATCCTTTCGATTGTTGGTGCTCATGGCAACGGGCGAACAACGGTGTTTCCGCTGTCCGCCCGTATTATACCATTGCCTGTAGTGTCTACTTGTGAACGTTGCTTGTCAGATCTTTATTGGGTTCCGCTAGTGTTACTATTTGAAGTAGTCTCTGGTGAACTTGAAGGTGTAGGCGTTGGCTCAGGGCCATTTAAGGTATCCTGAACAAATTCCTTTAATTTTTTCTCACTGCGAATGCCTATAACCTGCGATCCGTCACTTGTAGTTTCCTCTTTGAGCAGATCCATTGGCGGAATTTGCTCACTACCGCCCATGGTACTATCGTACCCAACGGTTGCAAGCTTCCACATATCATTTACTGTCAGATTAGTTTCGATATAAGGCGTAACTTGAGACAGGATATTCGGTAGCTTGATTATGGATGTGGTCTTGATCAGCTTGTCAGCCACAACCTTGAGAAAAGCACGCTGGCGCTCGGTCCGAGTGAAGTCGGAGGTAGCGTCATGTCGAAAACGTACATATTGCAGAGCTTTATTACCGTCGAGATGCTGATATCCTTTTTTAAGATCAATGTCATACTCGGGACCATCTGCAATGGTCTTGTACACCATATCTTTCTCGACTTCATAATCTACACCACCAACGGCATCTACTAGCTTGATGAATCCTTGGAAGTCCGTGTAGACATAATATTGAATCGGGATGCCGAGCAGATCGCTTACAGTCTGCATCGCCGTGTTAGGTCCATAAATGATAGCTGAATTAATACGTTTTTCGCCGTGATCTGGAATCGGAACGTAAGTGTCTCTAAGAATTGAGAATACGCTGATTTTCTTCTTCACGGGATCAAGTGAGGCTACGAGCATTGTATCAGAACGAGGAATTTCTCCCTTCTTGACACCGCGGGCATCTACGCCCATTAGCAGTATATTAACAGGCTCTGTACCTTCCCATTTTGGAGGTTCTGGCGTGTCGACATCAACAGTTTCAGCATTCTTAAATGGTGAATTCTCGGTGTTCGACATGCTGCCAAGCTCAGTGTAGATGGATGTAAAGTAGTAAATGGCTCCACCGATAATAAGGAGGAGTATAATGGCCAGTGTCCAAAGCAGCGGTTTCTTTTTTGACTTACCAGTCTTTGCGTGCCTTTTCTTTCTAGGTGGCATTTCTCGTTCTTCCTTTCGCATTCACATTCTCTACATTATAATTTCTTTTGGGGATACGCGCAATTCATGCTCGATCCTCCAATATCAAGAAGGAGTGGATATAACTTGAACGTAGTAGCTATTGGACAAAAAGTACCGAATTTCACTCTTCCGTCTTCCAACGGGCAAGAGGTTAGTTTAAGTGATTACCTGGGCCGAAAGGTCATTTTATATTTTTATCCTAAAAATATGACACCAGCCTGTACGCAGGAGGCCTGCGAATTCCGGGACGCCCATGATCAGATTACTACGCTTGGTGCGGTTGTTTTAGGCATCAGTCCAGATCCTTTAGCTTCGCATATGAGATTTACGGAGAAGAACAGTCTACCCTTTCCACTGTTGTCTGATGAGGATCATAAGGTCAGTGAAATGTTCGGTGTATGGCAGCTTAAGAAGCTCTATGGTAGAGAATTCATGGGCATTGTACGTTCTACTTTTCTGATCGATGAGCAGGGGATCTTAGTGGAAGAATGGCGGAAAGTACGAGTGAAAGGTCATGTAGCATCTGCCATAGCAGGGATTTCCAAATCATAAAGTTTGTTAATAACTTTTTGTAAAAGTCTGTTACATTTTTAACAGCTTTCATAAGGTGTTGTCATGATATAGTTTCCTCATAATTGCTTCAAATTTGGAGCAAGACGAGGTGGTGTAGTGATAATGCTGCGTATTGGCCTTGATATCGGATCAACTACTGCGAAAGTGGTTGTTATAGAGCGTAACACTATTGTTTATCAGGACTATGTAAGACATTATAGCGATATAAAAAAAGCAGCCCTCTCTCTTCTATCTGATGTACAGAGCAGATTTCCTGAGAGAGGCGCAGCCCTTACTGTAAGCGGTTCCTCGGGCTTATCTTTATCCAAACTGGGAGGCGTACCGTTCGTTCAAGAGGTGATCGCCTGTACAAAGGCGATTGGCGAGCTGATTCCAGAATGCGATACGGCGATTGAACTGGGTGGTGAGGACGCCAAGATCATCTATCTCCGAGGCGGCATTGAGCAGCGTATGAATACGGCTTGCGCGGGAGGAACGGGAGCATTTATTGATCAAATGGCATCACTGCTACAGACCGACCCAGCGGGCTTAAACGCATTGGCAGAGAAGCATGAGCGAATCTATCCTATCGCTTCACGCTGCGGTGTATTCGCCAAAAGCGATGTGCAGCCGCTACTAAACGAGGGGGCCCGCCGGGAGGATGTGGCGGCTTCAATCTTTCAGAGTATTGTTAATCAGACGATCAGCGGTCTCGCTTGCGGACGTCCGATTCGCGGACGGGTGGCTTTCCTTGGCGGACCGCTAACCTTCCTGCCAGCCCTGCGTCAGCGTTTTGCGGAGACACTTGAACTTGCGGAGTCAGATATTCTTTTCCCCGAGCGGTCGCAGTATTTCGTAGCGATTGGATCAGCACTCTCTGAAGCGGATCCTACTATTTTGCCGCTTTCAGGCTGGATCGCGCGAATAGCGGCTGTGGATTTTACAGCGGATCGGGCAGCGGATGCTGAATTACCACCGCTGTTTGAGAACCCCGAAGAGCTTGCTGCGTTCCGTCAGCGCCATGGTAAAGCTTCTGCTGCCAGATCAGACCTGGCTGTGTATCGTGGCCCTTGTTATCTGGGGATCGATGCGGGGTCAACAACAACCAAACTCGTATTGACCGGCTCTGCTGACGAAATTCTACATACCTTTTATGGCAGCAACAAGGGGAATCCCTTGTATTCTGTCAGTGAGGCACTGAAGGAAATGTATCGGGTTCTACCGGAAGGCTGTTATATTGCAGGTTCTTATGTAACAGGTTATGGAGAGGGGCTAATCAAAGCCGCTTTATGGACGGACGGCGGTGAAGTGGAGACGGTTGCTCATTACAAGGCCGCATCTAAGTTCATGCCGGAAGTAGACTTTATTCTGGATATCGGCGGACAGGACATGAAATGCATCAAGATCCGCGGCGGTGCTATCGACAGTCTAATGCTCAATGAAGCCTGTTCGGCAGGCTGCGGCTCTTTTCTGGAGAGCTTTGCTTCTGCGCTCGGATTAGGTATCGAGGAGTTTGCGAAGTCAGCGCTGGAAGCAGTCAAACCTGTTAATTTGGGTTCCCGCTGTACGGTATTCATGAATTCTAAAGTGAAGCAGGTTCAGAAGGAAGGTGCGTCGCTGGCTGATCTTTCGGCAGGTCTTGCCTATTCCGTAATTAAGAATGCCCTGCAAAAAGTAATTAAAATTCGCAACCCTGAGGATTTAGGGCGGAATATTATTGTTCAGGGCGGCACCTTCTATAACGAAGCCGTATTGCGGGCCTTTGAGCGCCTAACGGGGAGAACGGTAGTCAGACCGGATATTGCTGGCGTTATGGGAGCGTACGGTTGTGCACTGATTGCCCGTGAGCAAGCAGGGGCTGACGGAAAAAGTACACTGCTTGGACCGGAGGAAATAGCCAACTTTAAGTACGAGGTATCTTCAGGTCGCTGTGGCCGCTGTGGAAATAACTGTGCGTTAACGATCAGTCGGTTCCCGGACAAGAGCTTCTACGTTACAGGCAATCGCTGTGAGCGTGGTGCAGGAGGCAGGAAAGAGAAGAATGTACTGCCAAATTTGATGCAGTATAAGTATGAACGTTTCTTTGACTATGAAGCATTACCTGAGGCAGGTGCAGCACGGGGCACTGTCGGTATTCCACGTACGATGAATATGTTCGAGAATTACCCGTTCTGGCACACTTTTTTCACCAAACTTGGCTACCGGGTAATTCTCTCTCCTAAATCAAGCAAGAAGCTCTATGAAAGTGGGATGGATACGATTCCTTCAGAATCGATCTGCTATCCTGCAAAGATGGCGCACGGACATGTGCAGAGCTTGATCGGTAAAGGCGTCGATTTTATTTTTTATCCTGCCGTAGTGTATGAGAAGAAGGAAGATGAAGCAGCGGATAATCATTTCAATTGTCCGGTGGTCGCCTCTTACCCTGAGGTCATTCGCAACAATATGGATGGACTAAAGGATAATGGAATCACGCTGGTCAGTCCGTTTCTGACCTTCGACGATAGATCTGCGCTGACTAAGGGACTCGTGAAGACATTTACAGGGATTCCGAGAGAAGAGATTGCGAATGCTGTGCAGGCAGGACTTGCTGAAGCTGACCGCGCCAAAAGTGATGTGCGTACCAAAGGTGAAGAGACGCTTGCGTATCTTGCCAGCACTGGGAACAAGGGAATACTTCTCTGTGGTCACCCTTATCATGCGGATCCTGAAATTAATCACGGCATTGCAGATATGATTACCGGTATGGGACTCGCCGTGCTGACAGAAGATTCTGTCTGCCATCTGGACCGAAGTGAAGGGGATGTGGCGGTAGTTAATCAGTGGACCTATCATGCCCGAATGTACCGCGCAGCCCGCCTTGCCGCAGTCCGAACCGACCTGGAGCTTGTTCAATTGACTTCCTTCGGTTGTGGGATTGATGCGATCACCTGTGATGCCGTACAAGACATTATGGAAAGGCATAACAAAGTATATACGCTGATCAAAATCGATGAGATTAGCAACCTTGGCGCTGCGCGCATTCGGCTGCGTTCACTGCTGGCAGCGATGCGCGAACGGGAAAAAGGAAAGGTGCTGCCACAGAAGCCGCCTAAAATACAGGCTAATGTAGCATTCACGAAGGAAATGAAAGAAACGTACACGATCCTTGCGCCGCAGATGTCGCCCATTCATTTTGAATTGTTTGAACAGGTCTTCCGCGATGCGGGATACCGTCTCAAGATCCTTGAAACCACTGGGCCTGAAGAGACGGAAGAGGGCCTTAGATACGTTAACAATGATGCATGTTATCCCGCTATTGTAACGATAGGGCAGATTCTGTCGGCACTGAAGAGTGGGGACTATGATCCGAATCGTACCGCTGTAATCATGTCACAGACGGGCGGTGGCTGCCGGGCGACGAATTATATTTCTTTGCTCCGCAAAGCCCTAAAGGATTCAGACCTAGAACAGATTCCTGTGATTTCGCTGAATGCTTCTGGAATGGAGAACCAGCCAGGCTTCCGAATCAGTCTTAAGCTGGCAAATCGGCTGATCGCTGCGGCTTGCTATGGTGATCTAATGATGCGGTTGCTAAATCATTTTAGGCCGTATGAGGTCGTTCCACAGAGTGCTGAGCGTTTATTCCGTAAGGGGATGGAGCGCTGTAAGGTCAGCCTAGTCAACTTCTCGTTCCGAGAATATAAACGTCTGATTCGTGAAATTGTAGCTGATTTTTGTAAGCTGCCCGTTACAGGTGCTACTAAACCAAGAGTAGGCATTGTTGGAGAGATCCTGATTAAATTTCATCCGGACGCCAACAACCGCATCATCGAGATGATTGAGGCAGAGGGCGGAGAAGCGGTAATGCCAGACTTCTTAGATTTCATCTTTTATTGCGTGTATAATCCGATCTACAAAGCCGAGCAATTCGGTAAAAGTAAACGGCTAGGATATATTAATCCGATGTTGATCTCCTATCTGGAGATTTATCGCAAGCCGATAAAGGTAGCTCTTGAGGATGCCGGACTGGCTAAAGGACGGGAAAATATTTATGGTCTTGCTGAGAAGGCCAGCCGACTGGTATCCGTAGGAAATCAGATGGGTGAGGGATGGTTCCTGACTGCAGAAATGATGGATCTGCTGGATAATGGTGTGAATAATATTGCTTGTATTCAACCGTTCGCCTGCTTGCCCAATCATATTACCGGGCGTGGGATGATTAAGGGCCTTAAGGAGTTGTATCCAGGTGCGAATATCGTCGCCATTGATTATGATGCTGGAGTTAGTGTAGTTAACCAAGCGAATCGAATCAAGCTGATGATGTCGATTGCCAGCAGTCAGGAAGGGAATGCTGTGTCTGATTTAGAACCATCACTTAAATCGCTGCAGCAGCCCCTACTTGAAGGCTCCTACAGTTTGACCTGAGCTTAAAAAGGTAACATATAGACGAAGTGCCTATAAAAAGCGGACCAAGAATTCACTTGGTCCGCTTTTTTGTGCTGATTATTAGTTTGTTGAAGGAGAGCTGGCTACGCCTCTCCACCGTTTCAGATGAGGCAGCTGTTCGGCGAGTAATTTGCGGGCGACAGCCTCATCCATTCCTTCTTGAACCAAGTAGCTTGTACAAATGTCAGACATTTCTTGCAGCGTAATATCAGGCTGTTTAAATGCTCCATCTTCGTAGCAGTATACACAATAATCCTCGATCTTTTGCCCTTCCTTGTTCGTTCCAAGTAAATCTTCCGTAGGCATAGGCATCCCACAGCTTTGACAAAATTTCGATTCGCCTTGCATTTGCCCTACATGCTCTTGATTCATATACAGCACTCCTTTTAAAAGTATGCGAAGCTTATGAGCACTCGCTTTAAGTACATTATAGAACTATGAATCTGACGACATACCGTCAGGTTTAAAGCGAGGTTGCATATTTTTTGGCAACCCCAAGAGCCAACTCTCCAAGCTTCTGACGAATATGTTCCGGCTCTAGCACTTCTAAAGCCGTTCCGAAGCTGAGCAAGAAACCATAGAGCCATCCGTCCTCGGGATAATGGATGGACACGTTATATCCACCATGTCCGTCCGGTTGAAGCTCAGTGGAGTCAAAGCGATCTTCCGCTAGATGTCTGCCTTCAGCTGTGAAGTGCAGAAGGATTGGCGACACTACTGAGGCAGAAGTCACTCGCTGATAATCAGTGCTCCAGGGTAGCTCATGCATGTCCCTATCTTCTCTAATGAACTCCCGTTTTTCTTTAACGAGTCCTTTCATACGATGCAGCTTGAATAATCTGAAATCCTGGCGTTGCAGGCAGTAACCATACAAGTACCATGCTTGTCCTTTTAAGACTAAAGTATAGGGCTCGACAGAACGCTGACTGGACTGCCCCTCGGCATTGACATAATCAAAGGCCACAGTTCTATTTTCTTCCAGCGCCTCTTTTAGAGTTGCAATCTTCTCTTCTAGGATAGGCTGAAGACCCCAAGGAGAGAAATCGATGATAAGCTGGGTCGTTTTGCTTCGGAAAGCGGCGGTCTGTGAGGGCGGGATTACGCTACTGATCTTCTCCATGAGCAGAGTGTGTTCAGTTCCTCCATAAGAGGAGACGCTTTGCAGAGCGGAAAAAATATCAGCCAGCTCGCGGTCGGTCAATACATTGCGGTCTAACCGGTAGCCTTCCATAAGGCCGATACCACCACCCGATCCCTGATAGGTGACGATAGGAATTCCAGCCCCATTAATACTTTCAATATCACGGTAAATGGTACGCACGGACACTTCGAACATGTCGGCGAGCTCCTTCGCCTGAATGAGACGCCGGTTCATTAGTAGAATGACGATAGAGAGCAATCGATCAATTTTCAAAAATAGAGCCCTCCTTTTCGGATAATTTCGTTATGTAATGATGTACTACATCTTAGCAAATTCTTGAAAATAAAGCATGGATAGAGCCTCGGGCGCTGGGATTTACTGGGGGAGCAGGGTTTTCTATAATTGCTATACTGTTGGCAGGGTATGCGTTGATACGTAGTAAAAAGAGCGGTGAATTCACCGCTCCTTGGAAGGTTTTTTAATCTGGGCCTGAATCCGAGTGGCAGCTTTGCCAGGGAAGAGGCGGGCACCAATGTTTTTGCGATAACGGTAAATGATCACAAGAGCTGCTATTACTGCACCACCAGAAATAATCCAAAGCGCATATGACTCGAACAAATGGAAGATGCCCATCCACTGTGGACCAAACACCTTTCCGATGCTAAGAAACAGTACTACCCAGAATACGGCTCCACTATAAGCATATAGGGCGAATTTACGGAAGGGAAGCGCGATAATACCAGCAAAATAACCTGTAAAGTGCCGTACCCCTGGAATGAAATAACCGATAAAAATTAGAAAGCTTCCGTATTTCTCAAACCATTTCTGTGTTTTTTCTAGCTTAGTAGGTGAGAATAGAAACCATTTTCCATATCGCTGGATAAAGGGCATACCGGCTTTTAATCCGACAAAATAGGTGAGGGTCATCCCAGCTGTGGTGCCTGCAAAAGCAACTACAATTAGCGTAAAGAAATCAAGTCTCCCAGTATAGGAAAGGAAACCGGCAAACGCCATAGTGGTCTCTCCGGGAAAGGGCAGGGCAACGAACTCGAGAAGTAATCCAAAGAATAATACGCTATATCCATATTTGGTGAATAATTCTTGTATAAAACTCAGCATTTCCATAAGATTGTCACTCTCCAAGAGGCAGTTGCCTTATTCTATTTTACAGCTTGTCTTCATACAATCTACCAAATGGCTTTTAAGCCAATAGAATGCTGGAGGTAGAGAAGATGAAGGGTAATAAAAGCGCACACAGCCGCCGAAAGTTGATAAGCGGATTGCTCGTTATGGTTGTAATATTCATCGTAATGCTCGGATGGAGTATAGGGAAAAACTTGAATTCATGGGAGCTCCGATCCTTGCAGCCCGCTAGCGCCGAGTCTGTATCTGTTAAGAATAAGCTTACCGCAGCGACGATGCAAGATTTGCCATCTGCAGTAGAACCACTCGCTTCTGCATCTCCGGAAGTTCACTCCTCTTCAAGTGCGGCCCTTACTGTGACTCAACTCCCTCAAGCTAATGGGGTAGAGAAAATATCCAAGGTTTCGACAACGAGTTCTGCAATCACAGCAGCAAAAAAATCTAAAAAAACAGTCTATATTACATTTGACGACGGACCTAGCGATAACACCTTCAGTGTACTTGAAATTTTACATCAGGAAGGTGTGAAGGCAACCTTTTTTGTTCTTGGTAATCAAGCGAAAAGCCATCCTGAGCTCATCGACTCCATATGGGAACAGGGCCATGCGATTGGCAATCATACCTATAATCATAATTACCATGATTTATATAGTGGATTCACGGAATTTTGGAATCAAATTAAACAGACTGAAGAGATTGTTCAGGGGATTACAGGGGTTCGGCCACAGCTTATCCGGGCCCCAGGTGGAACCTATGATCATTTTGATAATACCTATTTCAATTTATTGAAGCAAGCAGGTTATAAGGTGATGGATTGGACGGTGGATAGCGGCGATTCTAAACGGAAAGGCGTGCCAGCCTCAGAAATTTTGAAGGAATCCACAATGGATATGAAGTCTTCCCAGGTTATTTTGCTGCTACATGATGGTGGCGGTCATCAAGAGAGCGTCAAAGCGCTGCCGGACATTATTGCACGCTATAAGGCGGCTGGATATGACTTTGGCCTATTGGATGAAACGGTAGAACCTGTACAATTTAGAGTCTCTGCAAAAGCCACTAATTTGGGGCGGAAAAAGCCTTCAGAAGCTTGGGTCGCCTCAAATATCACACCGAATGCGGAGCTCTTTGCGCCTGGAAAGCCATTGATTCTGGAGGTAGGAAAGCTGGAGACGAAGCTGAATACCGGGGAATATTCTGTGCGAAATGGACAGTATATGGTTCCGCTTCGTGCTGTAATTGAACGGCTTGGAGGGCGAGTTAGCTGGGATGTGAATAGCCGAAGTGGAGAAATAGATTGGAACGGGAAAGCGGTCATTGCCGATGTAATGAACAAACAATTGATTCTAAACCATCCTGATAAGGGTCAAAAGACAATCGATGCGAGGGTAGAAATGATTGGTGGATCGATCTGGGTATCGCTACGAGAACTGCTGGAGACAACAGGTCATCCTCCGCTTAATATAAGCGTTACTGAAGTAGAACGCCGGGTAAAAACATTCTGAAAGAAGAGCTGAGGCTGTCTAGTAAAAAGAAAAAACAAATGTCTGGGCACCCTTTTTCATGGGAAGAATAGATAGTAATAAGTTCCTGAGCTGGGAACAAGTCTATGACCAAAGGATGGGTGTCCCATTGTCCTCTTCATCACTAATTGATCAATTGAAGAAAGATGCCGGAAGTGTCAAAAGCTTCTCTTATCCGCGTAGCCGAAGTGCTCTGATGGAATGGTTAAGGATGCTAACTGTGGCTGGAATTATAGGTGCTTTATATGTTTGGCGAGGAGGTCCGTCTTTGCTGTTTCTCCTGATCGTTGTTGGAGTTATTATGCTCGGTGGACTTATGCTTCAGCTCTCTGGTCCACGGACGATTAAGCTAGTTCGTACAATTACTCCTGCGAGACCGATGGCTGGAAATACACTTCATGTGAAGGTACAGCTGAGCTTCTCTTCTCGGTTGCCTCTCCCTTGGATGACCATTGCCGATTATTGGGGTGATAGCCATCATCAGAAGCTGCTATTTCCTGGATTCAAACGTTCTTTTTCATACACATACACGATTGAAAATTTATCTCGCGGCAATCATCATCTGCTTGGCTGTAGAGTAACTTGGGGAGATTTTCCGGGTTGGTTCACGGGAAGATCTGAACCGGATGGAGGACAGAGTTTTAAGGTGCTGCCAGCGCCTTTATACTTTGGTGGAACTGTACCAGATAGCGGATTTATGACGGGTGACACCTTGTATTCTAGAAGGGGAAGAAGCATCAGCGATGAGGCTTTGGAATCCAGGGATTATGAGCCAGGAGATCCACTTAGCCGAATTCATTGGAAGAATAGTGCAAGAACGGGAGCACTGCAGAGCAAAGTTCCAGAACGGGAAAAGGCAAGAATGACCTGTATCGTATTGGCTAATGACCCGTTCAGCTACGAGGTTCCTACAGATGCGCTTAAACCTCGTGGGAGCCGAGACGATTCGCCTCCAGCATTTGAGAAAGCGGTGTCGACTGCGATGGGGCTGATGCTCTCCGCTGAGCGTTCAGGTGCTTATGTTCAGTTGTTTAGCGGCGGTTGGCCAGAAGGTATGGCTAGACATGAAGGTCTGGGTAAAATCCCAGGGAGAGTGCTGGATATTCTGACTGAAATTTCTCTGGATGGCACTAGAAACCTGTCGCTGCTGCTTGATGATGCCTCCCGAGGCTGGATTCCGGGGATGACAGTAGCCATTATCACGGGACGGCTAGAAGAGGAATCTGCCAAGGTGATTGCCAAGTTCTTGATGCAAGGTGTGAAGGTGGAGCTTTATTATGCTTGGGACCAATCAGCACCGAAGCCAGGGGAGGCTCGCCAGCCTGGAAGGGGAACTGTCGGAGATAGTTTGGCTCGTCTTGGAGCACGAATGTTTTGTCTGGATGATGCATTGCCAGCATTCAGATTCAGGGAGGTAGAGTTCCATGAATCATCCGGAAAACCAACACTACGGTAAGGGAAAATCGGGTGATACAGAACTGGCTATGAATGGCTTTCAGTTCAACTTGGGGCAAATAGAGAACAGACATGCCGGTAAGCAGAGAAAAGTGCCTCTGTACTATCGTTTGCTGTTCTCTTTGGCCATTATGGGGCTATTTATTGAATGGTTACTCCCTTTATATAGGTCTGCTTTATTAGAAGATACCTCCAAGATGCTACAAGTTCTAATGGTATTGGCGGCAGTGTTGCTGTTATGGGGGATATTTCAGATTCCGGGGTGGCTACTGCTAAGTATTCAATTTCTTATTACTGTTTCAGCATGGTTTTACTTATGCAGTGGGGGCGAAGGCATAGGGTGGTTAGGGATTTATGCGGACGAAATTCCGAATGATCTCATTCTGCTTCTTTCAGGACATGTTTCTCAGTTAAGCGAGATCAGCAGGCTTTTGATATTGATTGTAGGTTGGGGGCTATTGGTATCCTCAGTACAGCAGCTGGCACTCTTCCGAGGGAGTACAGTGCTATTCACAGCAGTTACAATCATTTACTTGCTGATCTTGGATATGGGCTTTGACGTCAATACCACAATGGATATTGTGATATCAATGGGTCTTATTTTTTGGATGCACGCGATGAGTGGTCTCCTGCGTCTTCAAGAACGTGAGGGAGCTACTACACTGCCTTATGCACGTTGGGGAGGGCTGACTTTGGCGACAGCCATTGTCGTGATGGCAACAGCATGGTTCGGTGGGCAGCTGCTCGGGGCAAGACCAACCAGCGAGCTTACGTTGCAATCGACATTTCAGAAGCTGCAGACTTGGGCTTCAGGCCATTTACCAGAAGATAAGGCGTCTAATGCTTCAGGAACAACAGGGTATAGTTCGAATGACGGTGAACTCGGTGCTCCGTTATCCCGCAATACTGAACCAGTCTTTACAGCTATAACTAGCGAGCGTACTTACTGGCGAGGTGAGAGCATTGCTTACTACGATGGTCGCCGATGGATCAGGGGGGGCGAAGAGTTTATGCCGCTTAATCTGTCTGGTATTCCAAAGAATCCTTCATTGATGCTAAGCGGTGAAACTAGGAAACGAACACTTCAACAGCGGATACAATTTGCCACCCCTTCTTCCGGGGGAATTCCTTTATTCAATGCGGGAATAATAACTGATGTTGAGTCGGTTGAACTCTTGGGCGGAAGTAAACTGGGATATGTGCTGTCTAACATAGACAGAGAGAGTTTTCGTCTGCCTGATTCAATAGGCTCTGCACGGATCACAGAATATTCAGTGGAGTCCTTACTTCCTGAGAGCGATCCAGTACTGCTTCGTGGTTTAAGCAGTAGCGATCCTCAGGACATTATGGGCAAGTATTTGCAATTGCCAGATTTGTTACCCGTACGAGTGAGAGATCTGGCGGAGATGCTTACAGCTTCTTCAGGTAACCGCTATGACTCTGTAACTGCCATTAAGGATTACTTACAACATGGATATTCCTATACGTTGAACACAACGGTTCCACCATCCGGATCTGATTTTGTGGATCGCTTTTTATTTGAGACGAAACAAGGCTACTGTGTTCATTTTGCAACAGCTATGACCGTACTGCTGCGCAGTGCAGGAATTCCTGCTCGTTATGTTCAAGGCTTTGGGCCTGGGACCTTGCAGGACGATACTATGCCGGCGAAGTATTTAGTCACCCAGGGCGATGCCCATGCTTGGGTGGAGGTCTATTTCGCCGGCGCCGGTTGGGTCCCATTCGACCCAACGCCTGGCCCCGCCCTTGCCGCCGGCTTCGCCGCACCGGCGCTGCCTGCGGCAGCCTCGCTCGCGCCGCAAGCTGCGCGAAGCGCGGTCCTGCCCGCCCTGCCGATGGCGGGCAGGACCTCTGCCGCGCCGCTCGCTGCCGCGGCGCTGCTTCCCGCCGCCGCTTGGCGCTGGCGGCGTAGCCTGGCTCTGCTGCTGGCCGCGCGCAGCGCCAGCAGCATGAGCCGCGAGAGGCAGCTGCGCGCTGCCTCTCTAGCTTGGCACGGGCTGGCGGAGCGGTATGGACCGCCGCCGCCCGGTGTCACTGGCAGGGAGTATGTGGACTCCCTGCAGATCTACGATGCCGGACTAAGCGAAGCCGTCCGGCAGTTCGTACGCCAGTGGGAGACCCTGGCGTACGCGCCTTCAGCCATCGTCGCAGCCGATCCCGTGAACGAAATGCCTACAATGTCTGCAACGTCTAGAATGTCAGCAAGGTCGATGATATCTGCAATCCCTGCAATGTCTGCGGCGCCAGCATCACCCGCACCGGCAGAGATCAGCGAGCTTACTACTCATGATGCGTCCGCGTTTATTCGTGAATGCCTGATCATCACCTTCCGGTTAACTTAATCGGTCAGAACAGCTGATGCTGCTATACAATTCCTTCCATGGAAAGGAATGTTCTTCATGAAGTTTAACTCTCTCCTATTATGAGAAGTGTGTTCTCCTTTCCTTGACGATGAGAATTAACCATGAGTATAATGAATCCAATAATCAAGGGAGGCTCGTAATGAATAAGCCAAATGAAATTATCGTCGTTCTCGATTTTGGGGGACAATACAACCAACTTATCGCGCGCAGAATTCGGGACTTGGGAGTATACAGCGAACTTTTGCCGTACAATACGCCAGTAGACAAGATCAAAGCACTTGCACCAAAAGGGATTGTCTTCTCTGGTGGCCCTAGCAGTGTATATGCTGAAGATGCTCCACATGTAGATCCAGCGATCTATGATTTAGGAGTACCGATCTTCGGTATTTGCTATGGTATGCAGCTAATGGCTCACCAACTTGACGGTAAAGTGGAACGCTCCGCTAAACGTGAATACGGTAAAGCCGATATTGATTTTGAAGAAGGTACTGCACTCGTTGCTGGGCTAGAGAGCCGTCAGACGGTATGGATGAGCCACGGTGACCATGTAGTTGAACTTCCAACAGGATTCAAGCTGGAGGCAGGAACTGAAAGTGCTCCAATCGCGGCAATGAGCAATGATGAGCGTAAATTGTTCGCGGTTCAATTCCACCCAGAAGTACGTCACTCTGTACATGGTAATGAGATGATCTCGAACTTCTTGTATCAAATTTGCGGTTGCGACGGCAAATGGACGATGGAATCGTTTATTGATGAAGCTATTCAAGATATTCGTAACCAAGTTGGAGACAAAAAAGTACTCTGCGCACTTAGCGGTGGCGTAGATTCTTCCGTAGTTGCAATGCTTATTCACCGTGCAATCGGTGACCAATTAACTTGTATGTTTATTGATCACGGTCTTTTGCGTAAAGGTGAAGCTGAAAGTGTTATGGAGACCTTCGTAGGTAAATTCGATATTCATGTCGTGAAAATCGATGCACGCGAGCGCTTCATGAGCAAGCTTGCAGGCGTTGAAGATCCAGAGCAAAAGCGTAAAATCATTGGTAATGAATTCATCTACTGTTTTGATGAAGAATCGGCCAAGCTTGGAGATTTCGCATTCCTTGCACAAGGTACCTTGTATACGGATATTGTTGAGAGCGGAACGGCTACAGCTCAAACGATTAAATCCCATCACAATGTAGGCGGTTTGCCGGAAGATATGAAATTCAGCTTGATTGAGCCATTGAATACCTTATTCAAGGATGAAGTTCGTAAATTGGGTGAAGAGCTAGGAATGCCGCATGCAATTGTTTGGCGTCAGCCTTTCCCAGGTCCGGGTCTTGCTATCCGTGTATTGGGTGAAGTTACAGAAGAGAAGCTTACTATTGTGCGTGACTCTGATTTCATTTTGCGTGAGGAAATCGCTAAAGCAGGCTTAGATCGTGAAATTTGGCAGTACTTCACTGCATTGCCGAACATGAAGAGTGTAGGGGTTATGGGTGATGCTCGTACGTATTCTTACACTGTGGGCATTCGTGCAGTAACTTCCATCGATGGTATGACTGCGGACTGGGCACGTATTCCGTGGGACGTGCTTGAAAAGATTTCTGTACGTATTGTCAACGAAGTAGAGAACGTAAACCGTATCGTATACGATGTAACTTCGAAACCACCTGCAACAATCGAGTGGGAATAGGATCGGTGCAACTATAGAGTTCAAAAAAACTCTCTTTTATTTGCGTTATTTAGCAAATAAAAGAGAGTTTTTTTATTTCTCAAGTAAAGGGTTGTGCTGGAGACGCCGTTTTCACAAATCTTTCATGAACACGTTTTGTTGAAAGGGCTTGCAACCCTCGAAAAGTTATGATAAATTGTACTTGTCTAAAAAATAGACAAGATAAACAAGTACATTTTCTACTAAAGGGGCCAATCAAAATGATGACTATTTCCAAAGAGACACCTCATATTAAACCGAACGGGGTAGAGATCGCTGAATCGATTCTGTTGCCTGGTGATCCTTTAAGAGCTAAGTTCATTGCGGAAACTTTTTTAGAAGATTACCAGTGCTTTAACGAGGTAAGAGGAATGTTAGGATATACCGGTACTTACAAAGGGAAGAAAATCTCTGTTATGGGTACGGGAATGGGTCCAGCGAGCATGGGGATTTATTCTTGGGAATTAATCAATATATTTGGAGTTAAGAATTTAATCAGAATTGGTACCTGTGGTGCAATGCAAGAAAACATTGAGCTATACGATGTAATTTTTGGTATGGGAGCTGCAACGGATTCCAATTATGGTCATCAATATAATTTACCTGGACAATATCCACTAACGGCTTCTTTTGAGCTTTTGGAGAAAGCTAAGAAAATAGCAGATGATAAAGGACAAAAGGTTCATATTGGTAATATTTTATCCAGTGAAATATTTTATAATGCGGATCAGGCAGCTAATAAAAAGTGGCAGGATGTAGGGATTTTGGGTGTTGAAATGGAATCTGTAGCCCTCTATTGGAACGCTATCCAAGCACGTGTAAATGCGCTGTGCATTCTAACAGTGAGTGATCATCTTATTACAGGAGCACAGACCACTTCGGAGGAACGCCAAACTGCATTTACTAAAATGATGGAGATCGCATTAGAGTTAGCGTAAATGCTTTCCTTCTATGTGAAACTAATGTAAACGATATAAAGTTTATACAGCATGAGATATTGGAAGCCTATTATGAAAAGTCGTTCCGGTTATATTATTTTTAATTACTAGATAAGGGATGAGAGTAGAATGAAGAAATTTAAACGTGTACATTTGATCGTCATGGATTCAGTAGGCATTGGAGAAGGAAAAGACGCGGATCAATTTAACGATGTTGGCTCCCATACCCTTTTACACATTGCAGAACATATGAATGGATTAAATCTGCCCAACCTGGCCAAATTAGGTCTATCTAATATTGAAGAAATTTTGGGTGTTCCAAAAGCAGAGAGACCACTTGCTTATTATACTAAATTACAGGAAAAATCAGTCGGGAAAGATACAATGACAGGTCATTGGGAGATCATGGGTTTAAATATTGATCAACCTTTTAATGTGTATCCAAATGGATTCCCCGACGAATTAATTAAACAGATCGAGGACATAACTGGCCGAAAAGTAGTAGCGAATAAGCCTGCAAGTGGAACGGCTATTCTTGATGAATATGGCGAGCATCAAATGAAAACAGGGGATCTGATCGTTTATACCTCTGCTGACCCGGTTCTGCAAATTGCAGCTCATGAAGAAATCATCCCATTAGAAGAGTTATATGATATTTGTGAAAAGGTTCGGGAAATCACCAAAGACCCTGCCTATTTAATTGGTCGTATTATTGCCAGACCTTATGTAGGCCAACCCGGGAAATTTACGAGAACCTCCAATCGTCATGACTATGCCTTGAAACCATTTCATAAAACGGTTATGAATAGCTTGCAAGACGGAGGTTATGATGTCATCGCCATTGGTAAAATCAATGATATTTTCGATGGTGAAGGCGTTACAGAATCCATTCGTACAAAAGACAATATGGATGGCATGGATAAACTGCTTGATGTAATTAAAAAAGATTTCACTGGAATGAGCTTTTTGAATTTAGTTGATTTCGATGCTTTATACGGTCATCGTCGTGATCCGGAAGGCTATGGAAGAGCATTAGAGGAATTCGATAAACGATTAGATGAGGTATTCGATTCCATTCTAGAAGATGATTTGATAATCATTACGGCTGACCATGGAAATGACCCAACCTTCCCTGGTACAGACCATACTCGTGAGTTTATTCCTGTTCTAGTCTATTCCAAGCAATTAAAGGACAGTGGCGCATTACCTGAGCATGATACCTTTGCTGATATCGGTGCGACTATAGCGGATAACTTTGATGTTAATATGCCAGACAACGGTGAGTCTTTCTTGCCATTTCTTAAATAATTGATATCACATAAAAACCTCCAAAGTTTCTGTTTGGAGGTTTTTACGTTGTGATTGAAGCAGAGAATGACATTCCTTGTCGCTTGAAAAATGATGTGTCATAATGGGGAGAAAAGGACATCAGATGAATGAACACACATAAACTAGATAAATTGAAACGGCCGCTTTATATCAATGTATATGATGAGCTTCTTCTTCAGATTAACAAAGGAGAATACCGCGTAGGTAGTCAGCTTCCTTCAGAACCGGATTTAGCCAAAAAACTTGGGGTTAGTCGCGCTACTTTACGGCAAGCTTTAGTTCTTTTGCAAGATGATGGATTAGTAAGAAATGTACGTGGTAAGGGAAACTTTGTACTTGAATCTTCTTTTAAACAAGAGGATATTCAATTAGAGAAACTGAGCAACCCCATGCATAAATGTCATATAAGCGCATTTGACCAAGTAGATCTACATTATCGGCTGGACCCGCAAACGGAACATACCAAACAAGTATTAAGAAGAGATTCAGCTACAGTTGTAGCTTTGGAGCGTTTGTATAGAAAGGGAGGCGAGCTACATGCTTACGCTTTTACTTTTATGTCCATGCAGACAGTAGAGAGGTTATCTTTGGATCTTGATAATAAAGAGAGAATGCTGGATTTTCTAGAGAAACAGGCTTATGTAGATGCTAACCATGGGAATATTGAAATAAAATATACGCATACCGTTAACTTAGCTGATCGGAAAGATAAATTAATGGGACGGAACGAGTGCTTTTTACTATTAGAAACCCTTTACGACAAAACAGAGCCAGATTATCCGTTAATGTATAATAAATTTTATATTCCACAGCAGTTCTCAAATTTAAAATTAATTTTGTCTAAAGGCTAACCAATAATAATAGATTAGAAAAACTCCCTTTTATCTGCGATATTTAGCAGACAGAAGGGAGTTTTTTTTGACCCGAATCAAAGAGTTTTCGAGGGGGGATTGCTTAATGCAAAATAAATCCTTCCTCTTCGGCTTCACTGCTTGGCAGGAAAGGCAGCTTCGGGTTCGTTTTCAATAAAGTATCCATCAACGCATGATCAAAATTATGCTTTAATGCACAGTTGCGGTCAAAAATCATGGTAGCCTCATCTCCCGGTTTACATGCCGGCCACTGTGGGAGGGAAGGGATGTTAGGATTGCCATAGCGTGCAAAGTTTACCCAGGCACCACAGATGCGTTCCTCCATCCGATCGGAAACTCCCGGAACGAGGCACACGGGAACACGATCCGTATTATGGAACACGAAAGGGATCTCAGCACAGTGCCATGCTGTCTTGCCGCCCTCAAAAGGAAATTCATAAGCAAACAAGTAGGAGTAGGTAGGAGCTTCCTCGTGTACGGATTTCTTCTCAATAAAGTCCTGGGTTGGAACACGGAAGAAGGTATCTAAGAATAGCAGGTCGGACAAGTGTTTATCCTGATATGCTTCCCTAAATTGTGTGACCAGCTTCTCCGTATGATTGCCATACTTTTGAGTCAGCATCTCCATGGTGGCATCCTCAGACACGTCCTGCTTGTTAGGAACACCGGGACCAAAAGCGAACTCACCAAATACGCTACCAATCAAGACCGGAATGGTCTTCGCATGCTCGGTAAAGCCCACCTCTCTTGGATCGCCTACATAGAATTCATTAGGCATAGGATTGCCGCCAATGTATTCCCCTTGCATTGCGAGCGCTGGTGCAACTTTATTATAAGCTGCTGCTAACTGAGGATAAGGAACCGCTTCCAATTTTTCTGCTTCGGCCTCGCTCATATTAAGCTCTGCTAACAGTGCCTTTACTATGGCGGTGCTATCGGTCTTGCGGGTGTCCAAAAACCCATCAATTAATCCGCTCTGAATAACGCCCTTATGGAACAGGCCGTCTGCTGCCGGAGTATTCATTAGTGTCCATACCTTCATACCGCCACCAGACTGTCCGAAGATGGTCACATTGTCCGGGTCGCCGCCGAAAGCTGTAATGTTTTCCTGGATCCATTTTAAAGCTGCTACCATATCGGCATTTCCGGCATTAGCGGAATTGACGTAATTATCTCCAAAAGCAGACAGGTTCATGTATCCCAGAATATTCAATCGGTGATTTAAGGTTACTACGACCACATCGCCGAACTCGCTAAGCTTGTCTCCTTCATAAGCTACCTGTTCAATAGAAGAGCCAGCTGCGAAACCGCCCCCGTGCAGCCATACCATAACAGGTTTTTTGGCCTGCGGTTCAAGGCTCTGGGTCCAGATGTTCAGATACTGACAATTCTCATCCATAGGCCAGTAACGGTGAGGAACCAGCACTTCCATGACGGGCTGATCCTGGGTTAACATGGGAGACACATAACCGTAAGCGAGTGCATCCTTAATTCCCTCCCAAGGCGCTACCTCTGTGGGCATCTGGAAGCGCTTGGCATCTGCGTACTTTATCCCGTGAAAGGTATGAGTGCCGTTGACCTGAAAGCCTCTCATTTTTCCAGCTTTGGTCTGTACAATGGGTTCTGCTGAGGAACATACGAAATTTTTTGCTGTCATCATGGAAATCCTCCTTACATCAGATAGCCCCATTATAATAAAAGAAGGATAGTGAAAAATATAGGAAACTTATCTGCTTTATCCTTATTCTTTGCTTCTTTTCTGGAGGTCAGCAGGTCTGGTCTCAGGATAAGAAAATAATCATGATAAAAAAGTCAAGAATCCCTTATGCAGCAAAATTCATCACCACCCTCTAGCTGATTGCTAAGTACGAAAAAAATGTGGAATAATGTCCATATGAAAACTACCTATGAGGTCATCACAACCAATCGTTATACTCCGTTCCGGTTATTGCTTCATCGCCCGAATCATGTGCAGATGCATTGGCATGAAAATTTAGAGATTATTTTTGTCCTGAAGGGCACGATCGAGTTGTTTCGGCAACAAGAGCGGCATCTTCTGCACGAATCAGCCATTACCGTTATTAATTCGAAGGAGGTTCATTCGATCAGTGGCGATGAGAACAGCTTGATCTTAGCGCTGCAGGTGTCTCATTCTTATATAGAAGAGCAGTTTACAGTAATTAAAGAGCTGCAGTTCCATTGTGATTCTTATCTATACGACCATCAGCATCAGATCGAGTTCGATCCGATCCGTCAGATGTTGGCGTACATGATGCTGACGTATACGAAACAAGCACTGGGTTATGAACTGGAGCTGAAAGGTTTATTGTTCCGGCTCATGGCGTATCTTGTTAAATATTATTCCAAGCCTTTGCAGGGCAAAGATGCATCATCCGATGTGAAGTTCATGGATCGCCTCTTGGCCATTACCGAGTTCATTCAACATAATTATGCGAAGCCGATCTCTTTAACAGAGATTGCTGAGCAAGAATTTTTGTCGGTGCACTATTTGTCTCGATTTTTCCAAAAGTTTTTGGGTACGACCTTCTCTCAATACCTTAACGGTGTGCGTCTGGAGCATGCTTTAGATGAATTGAATTACAGTGATTTAACGATCACCCAAGTGGCGCTAAATAACGGATTTCCCAGTATCAAATCATTTAATAAGGTATTCAAAGAGTTTTACGGAGCAACACCGAGAGAGTATCGCGCGAAGCGCGCGGGAGATATGTCCGCTTATGCGAATGCCAGAGCATCGAAGACTCCTAATTATCTGGAAATGAATCAACAGGATGCCTTCAAGGAGCTATTCAAATATTTGCCGAGCGAATCTCAGGAATCCAACTTTATTATGCAAGATAAAATGGTCATAAAGACAGAGAGCATCCACCTCGATGTAAATACTTCAACGCCGCTTATGCATACTTGGCGAAAATTGACTTCGATTGGCAAAGCGAAAGAGGGTTTATTCGGAGAGGTGCAGCGGCAGCTCATCCAGCTTCAGAAGGATATCGGGTTCTCCTATATCCGGTTTCATGGCATCTTCGACGACGAGATGATGGTGTATCATGAGAACGGACGAGGCGAGCCGTATTATCTGTTTACTTATGTGGATCAGCTATTTGACTTTTTCCTGAGCATAGGCCTGAAGCCGTTCATCGAGCTTGGGTTTATGCCTTCGAAGCTGGCGTCTGGTGATGCGACAATTTTCGTGAAAAAGAGCAATGTCAGCTATCCCAATCAATTAACGCGCTGGATGGGGCTCGTCGAAGCACTGATGGACCACTGTATCGAGCGATACGGCGTTGAAGAGGTGACTACTTGGTATGTTGAAGTATGGAATGAACCTGATGTCATCTCCTTTTGGAGCGGGACTCAAGAGCAGTATTTCACCTTCTATCAGGCAACCCATGAAGTGATCCGGAAGTATCCCAAGCTTAGAATGGGGGGGCCAAGCTTGTTGTCTCCAACGATTCTTAATGATACTTGGTTACAGGATTTTCTGTACTTCTGCATGCAAAACCATTGTTTGCCCGACTTTATATCGTTCCATAGCTACCCGTTCGATCAGATTTTTTACGATGCCATGCAGCTCGATGGGGGGATGTCGGAGGAATTCGTTTGGACGGCAGAGGAAATGTCGAAATATTGGACACTGTCGGCGGCTGAAGATTATTTATCGCAAGTCATCGTCAAAGCGCGTGATATAGTTGTTGAATCCGGAGCAAATATCAAGGAAATTCACTTGACGGAGTGGAATTCGAGCGGCAACCAACGAGACTTGATTCATGATACATGCTATCAATCCGCTTATATCGTGAAGAACGTCATCGATACGATCGACGAAGTGGATAGTCTTTGTTATTGGACGAGTACAGATTTTCTGGAAGAGTTTCTTGTGCCGAATCAAGTGTTTCACGGCGGACTCGGGCTGATGACGAACAACGGGATTGAGAAAGCTGCTTATCACGCTTATCAAATGCTTGCCAAATTAGGTTCTGAGATGATCCAGCGCGGCGAGAACTATTGTATTACGAGACAAGGAAATGAGATTCAGGTGCTCTTATTCCATTATGTACATACAGATGCCTTGTATCGTCGTAATGACGTCTCTCATTTGAATGAATACGATCGCTATCGCATTTTCAAGCATAACGATCCGCTCGAGCTTACCTTGGAATTGTCGGGCCTTGCGCCAGGCAGCTATCAGATTCGCAAAACAGTGTTGAACCGCCAATGGGGCAGCTCCTACGATCGTTGGGTGGACATGGGACACCCCGTACATCTTCATTCGGAGGATATTTCCTATCTAAGGAGTGTAAGTCTTCCGAAACGGGAAATTTTCGTTCAACTCATCGATCAGCAATTTAATCTCAAAGCAGAACTTTCACCGCATGAAGTCCAATTGTATGAAATGAAAAGAATCTAATCTATGATAAATCGACCCCTAGCAGGCATGTAGGGGTCTTTTTTGTCCTCTGACAGGTTCATATTTGACCTTACTACAATTCCACAAAGCTTAAGTAGGTTTCAAAGAGGTTAAATTTGCGATGGAACAGGGATAAATAGCGGGAAGTTATTGTTGTTAGCGCTTACTATAATGAAAGCATGATAATGAGCAGGAGGTAAACACATATGTCAACCAAACAAGTACCATGGTTTGAACGAATCAGCTATTCACTTACCGATACTGCATCCAATCTCGTCTTTCAAGTAGTAACAACCTATCTGTTGTTCTACTACACAGATTCGATCGGAATGAGTGCGGCTGCTGTAGGTACATTATTTTTAATCGCCCGGGTTATCGATGCTTTTGACAGCCCTTTCTTCGGGATCATGATCGATAAGACAAATACCAGATGGGGAAAATCGCGTCCATGGTTCCTATGGTTAGCCTTGCCATTTTCCGTTATCGCTGTGCTAACGTTCTCTGTACTGGATATTAGTCCGTCGGGACAAATTGTGTATGCTTACGTGACCTATATCCTGTTAGGGATTCTATATGCAGGTATCAATTTGCCGGTCACTTCTATTCTGCCCAGTCTATCGAGTGATCCGCAAGAGAGAACGGTTATTGGTACGATTCGTGTCCTGTTTGCCATGGTAGGGACGATTGCCGTAACGACCTTTACATTGCCGATTGTTCATAAATTAGGGCAAGGCAATGATGCCAAAGGCTTTACCTGGACGATGATCATTTTTGCATCAATTGCATTTGTGCTGTTCATCAATGCATTCTTCAATACGAAAGAGCGCGTAGTATCCGCTTCTTCTCAGAAATCTTTACCGGTCAAAGAGGGCATGAAAGCGATCAAAGGCAATTGGCCGTGGGCAATCATGTTGTTTATAAACTTTATTTTCTGGGTGGCGAACATCATGAAGACCCAGACGACAACCTATTATTTCACGTATAAAATTGAAAGACCTGACCTGATTCCAATGGTAATGGGCTTGAACCTAGTCATGATCTTGACCTTAGTCATCGTGCCGTCCTTAACCAAAAAATTAGGTAAACGGAATATCATGATATTCGGATTAATCGTTTCAATTATCGGTCAACTGATCATGTTCATGGGAGATCAAGCGAGCAGCATCACATTACTAATAACTGGAAGCGTCGTTGTTAGTCTTGGTGGCGGTTTTGCAGGCGGATTGTTGTTCATTATGATCGTGGATACCGTGGATTACGGCGAGTGGAAAACAGGGGTTCGTGCACAAGGCTTGCTGACAGCTTCCTCAAGCTTCGGTGTAAAGTTCGGTATGGGTATTGGCGGCGCGTTATCCGCCTGGATGCTTGGACTTAGCGGTTATAAAGCGGGAGCAGTGCAGACGGCTTCGGCATTGCGGGCCATCGAACTAAATTTTATTTGGATTCCTATTGTTTGTTACGTCTTAGCCATTATCGCACTATTGTTCTATACCTTAGATAAAGATGAGAGTCAAATGCTAGCAGATTTGAAAGCACGCAATAACATTGCATTATAAATTCAAGGATATCGAGAGGAGAAAACAATATGCTACATCAAGTAGATTTGACGAAGAAACCATTTAACCTGAACGAACAAGATATTACATGGGTACAAGAAACATTAGAAGGCTTAACGTTAGAAGAAAAAGTCGGACAGCTCTTTTGCCCGGTAGGGATGGGTGACAACGCGGCTTTGATCGATATGGTGAAAAAATACCAGCCAGGCGGATTAATGTATCGTCCGGGTCCAGCGCAAGAGATCCGCTCAGCGCATAAATCCATGCAGGAGAACAGTAAGATACCGATGCTTCTCGCAGCGAACCTGGAAAATGGGGGAGATGGGGTTGCAACGGAAGGCACTTACTTCGGGAAGCAGCTTCAAGTGGCGGCTACAAATGATCCGGATATGGCGTATAAGCTAGGGACTGTGGCTTGTAGTGAAGGAAGAGCCGTGGGATTGAACTGGTCCTTTGGACCAATTGTCGACATTAATATGAATTTCCGCAATCCGATTACGAATGTTCGTACCTTCGGTGATCGTCCAGAGACCGTGCTTGATATGGGACTTGCTTACATGAAGGCAGCCCACGAGAACGGTATGGCGGTATCGATTAAGCATTTTCCGGGTGACGGGGTCGATGATCGGGATCAGCACTTACTGACATCTATAAATTCACTCTCCACAGAAGAGTGGGATGCGACTTTTGGACATGTATATCAGACGTTAATTGATGAAGGTGCTAATACGGTCATGGTCGGACACATTATGCAGCCAGCCTACCAACGTCATTTTAATCCAGAATTAAAGGATGAGGATTTGCTTCCAAGTTCGTTGTCGTCAGAAATTCTACAAAATTTGCTGCGCGAGAAGCTGAACTTTAACGGTGTTATCGTCAGTGATGCCACGTTAATGGCCGGATTTACAATAGCAGAACGTCGTGAGCTGGCTGTACCAAAAGCGATTGCTGCGGGATGCGATATCTTCCTCTTCAATCGGAACTTTGAGGAAGATCTAGAGTATATGCTAAGCGGCATTCGTAACGGCATTCTGACGGAAGAACGCTTGAACCAAGCTGTAACGCGTATTCTTGGCTTGAAGGCATCTTTAAGATTGCATGAGCAAGCTCGTACGAATACCTTGGTTCCTGATGAGTCAGTTTTAGCGGTCATTGGTTCTGAGCAACATCACCAATGGGCACAGGCTTGCGCCGACCAATCCGTAACATTAGTGAAAGATACGCAGCAATTACTACCGGTTACACCGGAAACGCATAAGAGAATGCTGCTCGTCGTGTTAGGTGATGAGGAAGGAAGCTTCTCCGCGGGAGGAACCCATAAGCCATTCGTAGAGAAGCTGCGGAATGCTGGATTTGAAGTTACCGTCCATGATCCGATGGACATGCAAGCCATGTTCATGTCGGTTCGGGATTATGTGAAACAATATGACTTCGCGCTTTACTTCGCGAACTACGCGACAGCGAGTAATAAGACAGATCTGCGGATTAACTATACACCGCCATATGGTGGGGATATTCCATGGTTTATTAAAGAATTGCCAACGATGTTCGTATCCGTGGCGAACCCTTTCCATTTGCAGGATGTGCCGCGTATTCCGACGTTCATCAATGCATACTCAGGAAATGAATATTCCTTGAATGCGATCGTTGACAAAATCCAAGGCAAATCTGAATTTAAAGGAACCAATCCGGTCGATCCGTTCTGCGGCTATTGGGAAGCCAGACTATGATGCGTGCCGTTATATTTGACCTTGACGGTGTACTGGTATCGACGGATCATTTTCATTATAAGGCTTGGAAGCAAATAGCAGATCGGCTGAACATTCCTTTCGATGAGGATGTCAATAACCGATTGCGCGGTGTGAGTCGCATGGAGAGTCTGGATATTATTTTATCCGGTGCTTCGGACAAACAATTTACAGATGAGCAGAAGCAATCGTTAGCAGAGGAGAAAAATACGATTTATCGTAAGTTTCTGGAGCAGCTTTCACCTGCTGACATCTTACCCGGTGTAACGGAGACCTTGGAAGGATTAAAGGTGAAGGGGGTCGCCGCCGCTGTAGGGTCCTCCAGTAAGAATGCGCGGTTCATTCTTGAACAAGTAGGCTTGTTAGATTGGTTCGCCGTCGTAGTCGACGGTAATCAAATCTCAAGAAGCAAGCCGGACCCGGAAGTATTTTTGCTCGCGGCAAGTCAGCTGGAATGTGATGCATCCGCATGCCTGGTTGTCGAAGATGCGGTAGCCGGAGTGCAAGCAGGCGTCCATGCAGGAATGGAAGTTGCAGCGGTAGGTGACGCGGTGAACAGCAAGGAAGCGACCTTTACGCTTCAACGAATAGATCAACTGCTCAAGCTTATCTAAAATAAGAAGTAATGATGAAGTGGGAATAGACTTAAAAAGTCGAAAAACCTTGTAGTTTAGGGTTTTCGACTTTTTTATTATAAATTAAGTTCTACTAGATTATTATGTATTTCCAACTAGCTGGAAAGTCTTAAATACTGGACTTTTGCTAAAAATCTATTGTAAGATCTGTGACAATATAGACTCTAATGTTTTTGCTTGATAGGGCTCACCAAATTCATATAATACATCGATTGCTGATTGAGCAAGCTTCGTCCCTTCTTCTTTACTGTTCCTTTTAATTTTAATTAGACCGTTATAATACTTATATACAATCTTAAAGAACAGCGTTTGATATTGAGGACTGCTAATATTATTTAAGTTCTCTAGTAAGATCTCTGCATAGCTTATTTGATTGATCATAATTAATTCGTAAATCATATTGGTTAGCATTACACATATGACATCTCGTCCGCGTTCGTGAGCTTCATATTTTTTCATAGACTTAATAAGCGTTTGAAAGAGTATATCTCTTTGATCGTAATCTATGTAATTTAAAGTATTTGTGAACAGCTGCATTTCTTGGAGGGTCCAGGATTGCAGATTGTTGAGATAGTTAGTGATCGTCTCGATATCTTCTGTCAAAATGACATTCTTCTCAAACTGACCCGTCAAGTTAAAGTGCTTCAATAATCTTATACGAGACCTGACTTCTGCCAGATGAATTTTTGAGGTCAGATCCTCTCTCTGATGTAGTTCTTGATAAATCTCAATTAATGCTTCGAGATCGTTATTGTTTCCAGCTTTGGAATATTTGTTGGTAAATGTATCGTGTTTAGATAGTTTATAACCTCTATAAATGTAGAAAAACTCATCAATCCCCATCATAAGTCGATTTAAAATTTGTTCTAACAGTCTTAATGTGATCTCATGGTTTCCTTTTTCAAATTCAATGGCATATGATTTCGAGATAATATCTAAATACACTTCTTTTTGACTTAATCCCTTATTGGTCCGTATATTTCGAACAACCTCACCGTAGGTATTCAATTCGTTCGCCACCCTCTTATTGAAATCGTGAGCTTTTATTATATTTCAGAGAGAATCTAATTTGATTACGAAATTTTGATATTTGAAAGTCTACTCATTGTGGTTTTTTGAGCTGATTGGAAATATTATCAAATAAATCGAATCCGTTGGAAATTTCTTCAATTTAAGGTCCTATTTATAAGACCTTTGTCGTAATGGGACATAAAAGCAATTATGATGTAAGTACGTTAGATGGATTAATGGAAGCATAAGTTTTATATTTCCTTGAAAGGATTTGATTTATTATGAATAATAAAAGTGATTTTTTCAGATTTGAGCGTAAAAATGATGATTTCCCGTTCTACAGTGAACTGTCATCGCCTAGTCTAAATTTGAAGAGCAGCCTCATTTTTCTCGTTTCTGTCGCGGTTGGTTTTGCTCTGTTTCTTATTATGTTTGGAGGTCCCAATGTACAGCCCTTTATGAATGTGATTTTTCCTTTAGCAGCAGTAATCTTTGTGGCACGAAGTCAATGGACATCATTATTCAGAAAATTAGTAGCTAAAGATATTCTTTTAATTCTTGGAACTTACGTTGCGAATTTGATTGTGACAGGTATTGTCGGTTTCCTTATTACGAAATTGTTTAGTACGAGCGCTAATCCCGCAACCGATAGTTTCAATGGTAATTTTGCTGATGCAATTCCGTTCTTCTTGAGAACGATCCCGATGCTGTTTGGTGAAGAATTAATCACGATACTTCCATTCTTGGTCGTGCTATCATTTGGAGTTAAGAAACTTAAGATGAGTAGAAAGTCTGCTATAATTTTAGCCTGCATAGTTTCAGCTATTTTATTTGGGGCATACCATTTACCAACGTATAATTGGAATATTGTCCAAGCTATTCTCGGTATTGGTATTGCACGGATCGTTCTGCTATATCCATATCTTAAGACTAAAAATATATGGACATCGTTTATAGTGCACGTGATGAATGACTGGACAATGTTTGCTTTGGCCTTTTGGGCATCCACTCGCTAATTTTTCTCAAAGGATTTTTTGCGATAGAGTCTTAACAAACACCTGCAACTCCTTATTGAACAAGGGGCTGTTGGTTTTTTTGTATTCAAAAAAATGTGATAGACGCTATATAGCTGCTCAATATGAATGTGATAAAATGGGAAAAATCTATCATAGGGAGAAATTAACATGGGATTTTCTCTTCTCGGCACACTAATGGCATTAATCCTTCTTGCCCCAAGTTTGCTAATGATTAAGTTTCCACCTGAAAATGTACCTTCGGGTTTGCGAGATGCAGGACCAATCTATACCCTCTTGGAGAGAGCAGGCCAATTGGGTTGTATAGGTATTCTTGCGATGTCACAGGATAACTTTCAACAGGTAAAGCTTGGCGTAATTGCTGTCTTTATTGTCTTGTTTATTGCTATTTATTATGGTCTTTGGATTCGATATATCGTTAAGGGGAGGCAATATAAATTGTTATGGGACCCTTTAGGAATTATTCCGATCCCGATGGCAGTCCTCCCAGTATGTGCATTCGGATTGGCAGCGATTTGGGGAAAATCTATTTGGCTGAGTATTGCAGTAGTTTGTTTAGCAATAGGGCATTTAGCTAATTCTTGGCATAGTTATAAGTACACTAAAGATCAATAACTAGAAACATAGTGAAATATACCCATATAAAAAGTGATCGGATAGTTAATAAGCTGCATTGCAAGAACGAGTTTGATAGTAGATACAAGCATGAAAATGTATGATTTACGAACAATGGAAAAAATAAAGTCGAAAATGTTCGCTTTTTATCATTGACAACTTATATGATGTCCACCTAAAATGATAGAGCACAACAACATAATTCTTTCGTATATTTCCGGGAATTGGCCTGGAAGTTTCTACGAGGTCACCGTAATGACCTGGCTACGATTAAGAAGAGCAGAGCAACCCCGCATTGTCCTTAATTTAGGACTATGGTCATGGGAGGCTACTCTTTTTTTCGAGCCGGTGTCTAACAGATACCGGCTTTTTGTTGCTGTCAGACACACAACATACCTTAGGGGGAGAACAATTTGAATCGGTTTTTCAAGTTGAAAGAGAACGGTACCACAGTTCGTACAGAGATCATGGCGGGCTTGACCACGTTCATGGCAATGGCTTACATCTTGTCGGTTAATCCGAGTACTTTAACAGCATTTGGCCGTATTGATATGGGCTGGTATTCTGTATTTCTAGCGACTGCGCTGGCAGCAGGTATTTTCACCATCGCAATGGGCGTGTTCATAAACTTTCCAGTGGCATTGGCACCTGGTATGGGACTTAACGCATATTTTGCTTCCGTAATTCTATCTTCCGCCACATCAGAGCATCCATTCACTTGGCAAATGGGTCTGACAGCTGTATTTATTTCCGGTTTGATCTTTATCTTGCTGACTGTAACTCGAGTGCGACAGATCTTACTAACTGCAATTCCTGACAGCTTGAAACATGCGATTACAGTAGGTATCGGGATGTTCATTACGATCCTTGGTCTTAAGAATAGTGGACTCATGACGATTGGTGTTGAAGCCGGTAAAGACATTCCTGCTAACACTTTCACAGATGTCCTTTCCTTTGAAACTATCATTCACATGGGTAGCCTAGAGAATTCCAATGTCCAATTGGTAATTATCGGACTTCTTCTAATCTCTATCCTGATGGTATTGAACGTTAAAGGTGCGATTTTATTCGGTATCTTGGGAACAACTGTCGCTGGTATGTTGATGGGCGTAGTTGATTTCAGCGCATTGTCCAGTCCGGCAACGCCTTGGGTTCCTGACTTCACACAATTGAACTTCTTCCAATTTGACTGGGATGGTATCCTGCACACAGGTATTGTTTCAGCGATTGCAACTTTCACATTTGTAGAGTTGTTTGATACATTTGGTACACTTGTAGGTACGGCTCAACGCGCTGGTATTATGGATAACCCTGAAGAAGGTAATAGACGTGTAGGTAATGCAATGTTTGTCGATGCAGTTGCTGTAGCAGGTGGTGCTGCACTGGGTACTTCGACTACTACTGCTTTTGTAGAAAGCGCGGCAGGTGTTGCTGAAGGTGGACGTACAGGTCTTACAGCTGTAACAACTGGCGTATGTTTCTTGCTTGCATTGTTCCTTGCTCCAGTGGTTGCTCTTATTCCTGGATCTGCTACAGCCGCAGCATTGATCGTCGTAGGTGTGCTGATGGCACAATCGATCCGTCAAATCGATTTTCAAGATATGGTTGTTGCGATTCCGGCGTTCCTAACACTTGTAATCATGCCTTTCACTTATAATATCGCTAACGGTATTTCCTTTGGTATCGTAACTTATGTAATCCTTGCTTCTGTTGCTAACCTTGCGGGTAAGAAGAAATACGATATTCACTGGATGATGTGGGTACTTGCGATTCTGATCGTTCTCCGTTATGTATTCCTTGGTAGCGAGGGCTAACATATATACAGTATTTCTGAAATTCATCTCGGGCTCCTTCATTACTGAAGGGGCCGTTTTTTTTATTTTGGATAATGTATTCTCCTATTTAACTTGTTGGATGTTCTTCCTTTCCATCATCCAATATTTAGATTATATTGTTGAAGAGGTGATGAATGTTGTCCACAAGATTTAGCAATTGGTCTTCTTATTTTAAAGGTAATCCTTGGCCTCTTTTATTGTTTTTGCTGGGGGCTGTGATTCGCATTTTTTACTTTGGTTCGATTCCAGGTGGCTTGAATCAGGATGAGGCATCTATAGGTTATGATGCTTACGCTATTCTTCATTATGGAATAGACCGCAATGGTATTCATTTACCTATTCACCTCATTGCTTGGGGAAGCGGACAGAATGCACTTTATGCTTACTTATCAATGCCTTTCATATTATTGTTCGGACTCACTCCAATGTCTGTACGTGCTGTTAGCTTAATCATGGGTCTACTGGGTATGCTCGTATTCTATCTTCTTTCCAAAGAGCTATTTACTTCCAGAACTGCTGGTATTGTGGCGATGTTTTTTATCGCAATTAATCCTTGGCATATTATGATGTCAAGATGGGCACTGGAATCTAATTTATTCCCCACCCTGATTCTGTTCTCCGTTTATATGTTACTTAAATCATTTCAAATTCCGAAGTGGTCTTATGGCTTTACAATTATGCTTGCCCTTTCACTTTATGCCTATGGAACATCCTATTTTTTTGTGCCGATATTTGCTTTAGGTGCTGGAATTCTTCTATTCTATACAAGAGCACTAAAGCTTCGGACCATTCTATGGAACTGTGCTCTGTTTATATTAATGGCACTCCCAATCTTCCTATTTATTATGATCAATCGATTGTCGCTAGAGGGGATTTTGACCCCATTGTTCTCAATTCCGAGATTGACAACACCGCGTGTGGAACAGGTAACTTCTATATTCGGAGGGCAACTATTACATACAACATTAAGCAATTTCCGGGAATTTTTGAAGATATTAATTAGCGGATCTGATGGTTTGCCTTGGAATTCGATTTCACCTTATGGATACGCGTATCCTATTGCGTTACCCTTTGTACTTATAGGACTTATATTTATGTTAACGACAATACGGAACCGTGGTCGTGAGCGGACGGGACTGCTCGTTATTTTACTTTGGTTGTTTGTTTCCGTTTTGATGACCTTTGTTACGAACGTAAACATTAATCGGATGAATGTAATTTTCTACCCAATCATTTTGCTGATTGTTGCAGGGTTTATGTGGTTAAGCAAGAAAGTAAAAGTATTAGGAATTCTGTCGGCTGTAACCTTTAGCTTATTTTTTTCTCTGTTCACTACAGTTTATTTCCGTGATTATCCCAAAGAGATAGGACCAGCTTTCTATGAATCCTTCGGTGAGGCCATACAATATGCTTCTGAAGAGAGTGCTGGGAACATCTACGTGACTGATAAAGTTAATATGCCTTATATTTATGTGCTTTTTTATGAGCAGATCAATCCCCATGATTTCTTAGCAACCGTTAATTATTCTAATCCTGGAGGTGCATTTCAGCAGGTGTCTTCCTTTGGGAGATATAGATTTGGATATTCAAGCATAGTTCCAGGAGAGACAGCGACATATATCTTGTGGAATGGTGATCCCATTCCTGCTGAAAGCGATAATTATTCGGTTAAACGGTTTGCCAACTATACTGTTGTGACCGCTAAGACTGGGGTAGTAGAGGGAATCTCGGAATTTACAAATGGAGGATTTGAAGAGGGGATATCAGGCTGGAGCTTCTCATCCGGTACGGGTGTGGCGACCAATAATCCCTATAATGGAAGTTATCTGGCCTATCTTGATCCGGGATTTGACAAAACGATTACACAATCTATCAGAATAGCAGAACCTGGAGAATATAAGCTTGGTATAATGGTTAGTGCCGGTGGAGAAGAAGGAAGGGTTGGCGTCCGAGTTAATGGCGTAGTGCGGGCGGAGGCTGAAATACCTGCTAGTGAGGTTTATCAAGAGCTTACACTTCCAATGGTATCTATCGGTCAGAATGAGCAAACTGAAATTTTTATTAAAGGCGGTAAAGGCTGGATTAATATAGACGAGGTGAGGTTGGAACGATGATCAAGAGTACACGTACGGCCGCAATGACTGTATTGATGCTGTTATTGTTTTTGCTTCCTGTAACAAGCATTTATGCAGATGGAAATCTATTGCAGAACCCTGGATTTGAGGAGGGAGGAGAGGATGCTCCTTCTAACTGGACTAAGGATATGTGGATTTCTGGAGACAACTCGGGCATACTTTCAATCCAATCGGACGAGGTTTACTCCGGTAGTAAAGCGGCAGTCATTGAGAATATCGAGCCCAATCATTTGAAATGGGTGCAGACGATTAAGGCGACGCCGGACAGCTATTATAGAATCTCTGGATGGATCAAAGTAGTAAGTACCGCAGGCGAGGGAATGGGCGCTAATATACTTGCCGTTGGAGTAGGTGGGGGTTATCCCAGTGTAACGGATACGGCAGGAGAGTGGCAGTATCTTGAATACATAGGCCAGACAGGACCTAAGCAGAAAGAATTCGGCATAGGTGCAAGTTTGGGAGGTTACTCCAGCTTGATTCAAGGTAAAGCTTATTTTGATGATTTGTCTGTAGAAAAATTAGACGCTGCTCCTGAAGGGGCCAACGTCATTTCGCTGGATAGTGCAGCAGTTAGTCAGGATGCTGGTGGCAAAAAAGCGGATACCCCACATAAGGTATCTCCAACCAAGATGCTGCTGATCTCAGCGCTTTTCAGTGTATTTTTTGCAGTGCTTTATACCAAGGCATTCCGCAGTGAGAAGCTTATGAAGCAACCTGAGAATGTCTATTCCAAATGGCTGAGCATTGCCATCGGGGTTGCTTTTATCCTAAGGGTCTGGATTGGTCTGACTGCTCAAGGCTATCAGAACGACATGAATACCTTTATAGCTTGGGGTCAGCGCATGGTTGATTTAGGTCCAGGCAAGTTTTATGAAGAAGGGTATTTTGCCGATTATCCTCCTGGTTATTTGTACATTTTGTACATGCTTAGTCTTATTCGCGGTGTATTTGGCTTTGCGCATGGTTCGGGTGGAGAGAATCTGCTATTCAAACTGCCAGCGATTATTTCTGATTTGGTATTGGGTTACTTCATATATCAAATGTCCCGCAAAAAACTCGGCTCAGGGATTGCTTTTGGCTTAACGCTATTATTTCTGTTTAATCCGGCGGTGCTTGTTAATTCAGCGGCGTGGGGACAAGCGGATTCATTCTTTTTGATTTTCCTGTTGCTCAGTATCCATGGCGCTGCGAACAAAAAGTTTGTTCAATCCGCGATTTTGTTTGCATTAGCAACTTTAATTAAACCACAATCGTTAATATTCACACCGGTATTATTGTTTGCTTTCTATCATCACCGTGCTTGGAAGCAGCTTGGATTTGGAGCTTTGTATGGATTAGGGATATTCGGATTGCTCGCGGCACCATTTTTCTGGAATAACGGTGGTTTAGTTGGCCTTATTAATCTGTATAAGAGTACGTTATCTTCCTATCCCTATTCTTCTGTGAATGCATTTAATCTATATGCACTGACTGACCCGATGTGGTCATCTCTTGACCTAACTTGGTTAGGTATTACTTACCGTGTATGGGGCTTCATATTTATTTTAGTGGCAGTAGCCATAGCAACGTTTTATTCCTTCAAAAAAGATCGCTTGGATTTATCCAAATCCTACTTTATCGGTATGGCGCTCATTGTAGTAGTTTTTGTGCTTGGAACCAAAATGCATGAACGTTATATGTTCCCTGCTGTTATTCTATGTATGTTCACTTATATAGCGAGTCGGGATCGTAGGTTTTTATCCTTATTTCTTGGATTCAGCTTAACGCAGTATATCAATGTGGCTTATACGTTGACCCATCTAAATGCAGGTGTAAATCCAGGTGCAGATGGAATCGTTTTGGTCACTTCTATTGCTAACCTATTATTATTGCTATACATGCTCTATATCGGTTACGACGTGTATGTTCGTGGGGGAGTAAAGCCTCTTCCAGCACCACCAACACCTGAAGAAAAATATGAAGAAGACCTTAAAGTCGTCGAGCAAATAAGACCGCACCAGAAGGGAGGGAGACTTAAGCGATGAAGTTTAAGCGTATAGATTGGATATGTATTCTTGCCATTACTGCCGTTTACGCGGCAATTGCTTTATATAATTTAGGCTCTACTAAATCTCCAGAGACCTTGTGGGAGCCAGCTGCCAGCGGTGAAAGCTTCTACGTAGATCTAGGACAGAGCAAACAATTGGAACGCGTGAATATCTTCGGTGGCGTAGGTACCGGGAAGTTTAAGCTCGAATTCAGTGAATCCCCTGAGGTCTGGAGTAGTCCGCTGGATGTAAGCGAGGATGTTGGGAATGTCTTCATCTGGAAAAGCCAACCTCTGAACGTTGCAGCAAGATACGTGAAGTTTACAGTTACATCTCCAGGGTTCACTTTAAATGAAATGGCCTTCTATGAGCAGGGAGGCGAAAGAGTACCTCTTTCTATAGCCGGTGTTACACCGGATGCTAATGCAGTCGCTAAAAGAGGAGAGCCTGCCAATCTTTTTGACGAGCAGTCACTCATCCCTGAATATTCTAACTTTATGAATAGCACTTATTTTGACGAGATCTACCATGCACGGACAGCTTATGAATATACACACGGGATTGTGCCTTATGAGAACACGCATCCACCACTAGGCAAGCTATTGATCGCAGTAGGGATGGAACTGTTCGGAGTTAATCCTTTCGGCTGGCGTATTATCGGAACATTGTTCGGGATTGCCATGCTGCCTCTCATTTATGTAATGGCACTACGTCTCTTTAAAAAGAGCAAATACGCAGCACTTGCAGCTGGATTGTTCGCACTGGATTTCATGCATTTCACACAAACAAGAATCTCTACGATCGATGTATACGGAGTATTCTTCATCATGTTAATGTTTTATTTCATGCAGCGATATTACACTATGAATTTCTTCAGGCAGCCCTTAAGAAAAACGCTAATTCCGTTGTTCTGGTCCGGGCTATTCTTCGGAATTGGTGTCGCCTCCAAGTGGATTGTACTGTACGGAGGAGCTGGGCTGGCCATTATGCTAGCTATCTCGCTCTTCGAGCGCTACAGAGAATACCAAGCATCGGGACGGTTGCTCGCGGAAGGGAAGATCAAAGATAAGGAACTGCTGGGTACCTGTCGCGAAGCCGTAAATTCGTTCTGGAAGAATACCATTATTACGCTAGCAAGTTGTGTTGCATTCTTCGTAATCATACCGGTCATTATTTATAGTTTATCTTTTGTTCCGGGTTTATCTGCATCCGCAGAGGGCTTTACTATAAAAGGCTTGATTGATTCCCAAAAGAACATGTACAACTATCACAGTCAGCTTGTAGCTACACATCCTTTTGCTTCCTCCTGGTGGCAATGGCCGTTTATGAAGAGACCCGTCTGGTTCTTCAGTGGCAGTGAGGGATTGCCGCAAGGTCAGGTCAGCAGTATAGTGACTATGGGGAATCCGCTTATCTGGTGGACGGGGATTTTCGCAATGCTGGCAACACTGTGGATTACACTGAAACGCAAAGATAAGACCCTTTATATGATCTGGATCGCCTTTTTCTCACAATATGTTCCGTGGATGCTTGTCCCAAGGGAAACCTTTATCTACCATTATTTTGCTATGGTGCCTTTTATGATTCTTGGTATTGTATATATAATGAAGTTGCTAGATAGTAAATATCCTGAGGCTCGTTATGTTAGTTATGTCTATGTGGCTGTTGCTTTACTGCTCTTTGTCGCGTTCTATCCTGTCCTGTCAGGGATGCAGGTAAGCGGAGATTATGTGAAGGATATGCTGCGTTGGTTCCCATCTTGGGTTTTCTAAGATTTTTTAACAATATCTATAACAATAAGTTTATGCTTACAGCGTTATTATGAAGTACAGAAAGATGTAACGCTCCATAAAGCTTTTAGGAGGAATAAAGGTGAAAGCCAGATATAGTGTAATTGTACCCATGTTCAATGAGGAGCAAGTAATTAGCGTTACTTATGAACGTTTGAAAAAAGTAATGGACGAATGCGGCGATACTTATGAGCTAGTCTTCGTTAATGACGGAAGTCGTGATCGTTCGGCCCAGATGATTCGGGAGATCAGTGATCGGGATGAATGCGTCAAGCTAATTGACTTCTCGCGTAATTTCGGACATCAGGTAGCAATTACAGCTGGCATGGACTATGCCGAAGGTCAAGCGGTTGTTGTTATTGACGCTGACCTTCAAGATCCACCGGAGGTCATTTTGCAAATGATCGAGAAGTGGAAAGAGGGCTATGACGTTGTGTATGCGAAGCGGCTGAAGCGCCGTGGAGAAACGATGTTCAAAAAGGTAACGGCCAAGATCTTTTATCGATTGCTCAGCAGCATGACAAGTGTAGACATTCCCACGGACACAGGTGATTTCCGTCTTATTGATCGTAAGGTATGTGATGTCTTGCGAGGTCTCAAGGAAAAAAATCGATATGTCAGAGGTTTAGTGAGCTGGGTCGGCTTCAAGCAGACGATGGTGGAATATGAGCGGGAAGAACGATTTGCAGGAGAAACTAAGTATCCTCTTAAGAAAATGATTCGTTTTGCGCTGGATGGGATCACTTCCTTTTCGCATAAACCACTTAAGATTGCTACGTATGTCGGATTCTTTCTTTCCTTCTCCAGCTTTCTCTATTTATTCTTCGTATTGTTTCAAAGAATCTTTTTCACCTCATGGACGGTTCCAGGTTGGGCTTCCATTGTAGGGGTCAATTTGCTCTTTAACGGTATCGTTCTGATGCTGCTAGGTGTAATCGGTGAGTATATTGGACGGATTTATGACGAGTCTAAGGATAGACCGTTGTATATTGTCAGTGAGACTATAGGATATCGTAACGAAGAAGAAGTGGATCGCCGGAAGGATTACAAAGATGTCAGATAAGAACTTTCGGACTGCTTTCATACAGTTTCTCAAATTTAATGCTGTAGGTCTGGTAAACACCCTCATTGATTTCGTAATCTTCACATTACTGAACTCACTTGGGATGGTATATGCGTTGGCACAGGTGATTTCTTATAGTGCAGGGACAGCGAACAGCTTTATTTTGAATAAAAAAGTAACCTTCAAGGATCGTGATCGTGGCAATAAAGAGGGTTTTGATAAGACGCAGTTGCTGAAGTTTATCGTACTGAATCTGGTGGTACTCGGAATATCGCTGTTGCTAATGCATCTGTTGACTGACAAACTAGGCATTCAAGTGTTGATCTCTAAGGTATTAGTAACGTTTGTGACGGTGATCATTAACTTCTTCGGAAGTCGTAAATGGGTATTCTAAAGTTCAGTAGAACAATCTACGGAGGTGAAAATCATGCGTAAATTCTCGTATGTGCTCATACTGGCGGGGATCCTTATCATGCTCTATCCAAAAGCTAACGAATGGTATAACGACTGGCAGCAGGATAAGCTATTAGAATCGGCTGAACTGAGCACCAGTGAAAGTACTCCACCACCTGATCTGAAGAGCAGATATGCCGAGGTCACTCAGCTACTAGCGGAGGAATCAGCTCTAGATGCACAAGCACAGCCGCAAGAAACAGAAAAGCCGGAACCAGAAATTGAAGTGGGTGGCAAAGTTATCGCATTAATTGAGATCGATAAGATCGATCTGAAGCTGCCTGTATTAGAAGGGGCTACTAAAGCGAATATGAAGCATGCCGCGGCCCATATGAAAGAAACAACTCCAATAGGAGAAATAGGGAACGCCGCAATAGCTGCACATAGAGCTAGAACTACGGGCAGATTGTTTAACAGGCTGAATGAGGTTGTGATTGGGGATACGATTACGGTAAAGACTAGCGATCAGACTTATAATTACGAGGTTTATGATATTTCTGTTGTACTTCCTAGTGATGTGTCTGTTCTAGACGGGAATAACAAAGATAAAATTCTTACTCTAATTACGTGTGACCCACTAGTAGATCCTACACATCGTTTGATTGTTCATGCCAAGCTTTCCTAATCGTTGACGAGAAATAACAAGAGAATTCAAATACAGAGAAATAACTATAAAATAATAGTAAATCTAGCAATTTTGTTCTTGTTTACGAGGATAAATATGGTAGTATAAGACTATAAAAGCTAAACACGATAAACGGCAAACCTATCGAAAGGTAGGGACGCAAAGCTAAAGGGCCTTCCCGTAAGGATGGCAGCCAGTTACCGAATGAAGAGGCTTTTTTTGTTTTTATAAAATATATAAGAATCTTAGATTCATATTTCTACTTGGACTGATTCTGTTAATTTGTCTAGTGAAATTAGAACAGATAGAGCTTATACGATAACGGCAAACCTATCGAAAGGTAGGGACGCAAAGCTAAAGGGCCTTCCCGAAAGGATGGCAGCCAGCTACCGAAAGGGGTTTTATCCGTGAAAAAGGTTTATTTTATGATGGTGGCGCTGTTCGTACTGATTACTGCGGTTCCGGTAAGCACAGCTCAAGCCGCAAGTGTAGATGCAAGCTGGTTGATTACATCGAAAGTGGCTCAAGGTGTTATTGGAATTAACTATGATATTCCGAAAGATAAAAGAATCAAACTCATGATCACTAAAGACAACAGCAGCTATACATATAACTTATATGCTTCTGGACAAGCTGAGGACTTCCCTTTACAACAAGGTAATGGTACTTATAAGGTTTCTGTTCTTGAGAACACAACCGGCAATAAATACAAAGCGTTATATTCCGAAGTAGTAGACGTAACCATGAGTGACTCGAATTCCGTATATTTGGGCTCCGTACAGAATGTGAAATGGAGTTCTTCTGATAAAGCGATCCTTAAGGCAAAAGAGCTTATAAAAGGCAAAACTACAGATGAAGAGAAAGTTAAGGCAATCTATAACTATGTAGTTGCTAATGTACAATACGATTATTCTCTTGCTAATAACGTAACAACAGATTACATTCCGAACATTAACAACACTTTGAATACTAAAAAAGGAATCTGCTATGACTATGCTTCTCTTTTTGCCGCAATGCTGCGTAGTGTAGATGTGCCTGCTAAATTGGTGATGGGGAATACTAGCTACGTTACGCAATACCATGCATGGAATGAAGTGTTGATGGATGGGAAATGGGTTACTATTGATACAACGGTAGATGCATCGTCAGCGAAGAGTAAGAAGAATACGGATTTTATTAAGGCTTCAAGTAAGTATACTGCAGCAAAATACTATTAATTTGCATCGATAAATTCATAACTCTATTAAATAAACAACCAGCTTAATTATTAAGCTAGTTGTTTATTTTTCTATTAGGGGTTGCTTTTCTATGAATAGATAGGTTATTATAGTTAAGCGTTGTTAGACAGCGTACAGGCAATGTTTGAGAGAGTTATATAAACGGCTTTCGAAAAATAAAGCTTGCATTACTGAGAACAACATGATATATTATAAGAGTTGCTGCTGAGACATTAAACGGCGCCAACGAGAACTTGATCTTTGAAAACTGAACAACGAGTGAGTAGGAAATCACGAAAGTGAAATCCAAAATTAGAGAATTAATTTTCTCGTCAGATGTTTCAAAATGAGCATATCGCTCTTTTCAATACTAATTGGAGAGTTTGATCCTGGCTCAGGACGAACGCTGGCGGCGTGCCTAATACATGCAAGTCGAGCGGAGTTACTTTGAAAGCTTGCTTTCAAAGTAACTTAGCGGCGGACGGGTGAGTAACACGTAGGCAACCTGCCCCTTAGACTGGGATAACTACCGGAAACGGTAGCTAATACCGGATAATTTCTTTTTTCTCCTGAAGGAAGAATGAAAGACGGAGCAATCTGTCACTGAGGGATGGGCCTGCGGCGCATTAGCTAGTTGGTGGGGTAACGGCCCACCAAGGCGACGATGCGTAGCCGACCTGAGAGGGTGAACGGCCACACTGGGACTGAGACACGGCCCAGACTCCTACGGGAGGCAGCAGTAGGGAATCTTCCGCAATGGACGAAAGTCTGACGGAGCAACGCCGCGTGAGTGATGAAGGTTTTCGGATCGTAAAGCTCTGTTGCCAGGGAAGAACGTCCGGTAGAGTAACTGCTATCGGAGTGACGGTACCTGAGAAGAAAGCCCCGGCTAACTACGTGCCAGCAGCCGCGGTAATACGTAGGGGGCAAGCGTTGTCCGGAATTATTGGGCGTAAAGCGCGCGCAGGCGGTCATTTAAGTCTGGTGTTTAAACCTTGGGCTCAACCTGAGGTCGCACTGGAAACTGGGTGACTTGAGTACAGAAGAGGAAAGTGGAATTCCACGTGTAGCGGTGAAATGCGTAGATATGTGGAGGAACACCAGTGGCGAAGGCGACTTTCTGGGCTGTAACTGACGCTGAGGCGCGAAAGCGTGGGGAGCAAACAGGATTAGATACCCTGGTAGTCCACGCCGTAAACGATGAGTGCTAGGTGTTAGGGGTTTCGATACCCTTGGTGCCGAAGTTAACACAGTAAGCACTCCGCCTGGGGAGTACGGTCGCAAGACTGAAACTCAAAGGAATTGACGGGGACCCGCACAAGCAGTGGAGTATGTGGTTTAATTCGAAGCAACGCGAAGAACCTTACCAGGTCTTGACATCCCTCTGAATCCACTAGAGATAGTGGCGGCCTTCGGGACAGAGGAGACAGGTGGTGCATGGTTGTCGTCAGCTCGTGTCGTGAGATGTTGGGTTAAGTCCCGCAACGAGCGCAACCCTTAACTTTAGTTGCCAGCAGGTAAGGCTGGGCACTCTAGAGTGACTGCCGGTGACAAACCGGAGGAAGGTGGGGATGACGTCAAATCATCATGCCCCTTATGACCTGGGCTACACACGTACTACAATGGCCGGTACAACGGGAAGCGAAACCGCGAGGTGAAGCCAATCCCATCAAAGCCGGTCTCAGTTCGGATTGCAGGCTGCAACTCGCCTGCATGAAGTCGGAATTGCTAGTAATCGCGGATCAGCATGCCGCGGTGAATACGTTCCCGGGTCTTGTACACACCGCCCGTCACACCACGAGAGTTTACAACACCCGAAGTCGGTGGGGTAACCCGCAAGGGAGCCAGCCGCCGAAGGTGGGGTAGATGATTGGGGTGAAGTCGTAACAAGGTAGCCGTATCGGAAGGTGCGGCTGGATCACCTCCTTTCTATGGAGAATCGTCTTCTGCAATGAAGACATTCAAATCGGAAGTTAAACTTCCAAAATCTCAGGTTTAGGCCTGTTACTCACTCGTTGCTCAGTTTTGAGAGTTTAAGCTCTCAAGTAAGACTTGATCCTTGAAAACTGGATACCGAAACGAATTTGCGTTTTAGAACATCTTTTAGCAACTTGTGTAAACAAGTAAATGTTATTAGTGAGATTTTTCTTAGGAAAAATCAAGGTTAAGCTAATAAGAGCACACGGAGGATGCCTAGGCGCCAGGAGCCGACGAAGGACGTGGCGAACAACGAAACTGCCTCGGGGAGCTGTAAGCAAGCTTTGATCCGGGGGTGTCCGAATGGGGAAACCCAGCTGTGGTAATTCGCAGTTACTCATCTCTGAACACATAGGAGATGTAGAGGCAGACCAGGGGAACTGAAACATCTAAGTACCCTGAGGAAGAGAAAACAATAGTGATTCCGTCAGTAGCGGCGAGCGAACGCGGAACAGCCTAAACCTAAGAGCTTGCTCTTAGGGGTTGTGGGACGTCTCACATGGAGTTACAAAGGAATATGGTAGGCGAAGAGGTCTGGAAAGGCCCGCGATAGAGGTAAAAGCCCTGTAGCCTAAACTGTGTTCTCTCCGAGACGGATCCCGAGTAGTGCGGGGCACGTGAAACCCCGTATGAATCCAGCAGGACCATCTGCTAAGGCTAAATACTACCTGGCGACCGATAGTGAAACAGTACCGTGAGGGAAAGGTGAAAAGCACCCCGGAAGGGGAGTGAAATAGAACCTGAAACCGTGTGCTTACAAAAAGTCAGAGCCCTATTAATGGGTGATGGCGTGCCTTTTGTAGAATGAACCGGCGAGTTACGTTTAACATGCAAGGTTAAGTCGAGAAGACGGAGCCGCAGCGAAAGCGAGTCTGAATAGGGCGATTTAGTATGTGGACGTAGACCCGAAACCGTGTGATCTACCCCTGTCCAGGGTGAAGGTGCGGTAACACGCACTGGAGGCCCGAACCCACGCATGTTGAAAAATGCGGGGATGAGGTGGGGGTAGCGGAGAAATTCCAATCGAACTCGGAGATAGCTGGTTCTCCCCGAAATAGCTTTAGGGCTAGCCTCGGTATAAGAGTAGTGGAGGTAGAGCACTGATTGGGTGCGGGGTCCGCAAGGATTACCAAGCTCAGTCAAACTCCGAATGCCATATACTTATTGCCGGGAGTCAGACAGTGAGTGCTAAGATCCATTGTCAAAAGGGAAACAGCCCAGACCATCAGCTAAGGTCCCCAAGTGTGTGTTAAGTGGGAAAGGATGTGGAGTTGCACAGACAACCAGGATGTTGGCTTAGAAGCAGCCACCATTGAAAGAGTGCGTAATAGCTCACTGGTCGAGTGACTCTGCGCCGAAAATGTAACGGGGCTAAACACACCACCGAAGCTATGGCTAGATACGTATGTATCTGGGGTAGGGGAGCGTTGTATGTGGGTTGAAGGTGTACCGTAAGGAGCGCTGGACAGCATACAAGTGAGAATGCCGGTATGAGTAACGAAAAGATCAGTGAGAATCTGATCCGCCGAAAGCCCAAGGTTTCCTGAGGAAGGCTCGTCCGCTCAGGGTAAGTCGGGACCTAAGGCGAGGCCGAAAGGCGTAGTCGAAGGACAACAGTTTGAAATTACTGTACCACCGTAATCCGCTATGAGCGATGGGGTGACGCAGGAGGGTAGTGACGCGGACTGATGGATATGTCCGTCTAAGCAGTGAGGCTGATGTGTAGGCAAATCCGCACATCATTAAGGCTGGGCTGTGATGGGGAGCGAAAATTATAGTAGCGAAGGTCATGATCTCACACTGCCAAGAAAAGCCTCTAGCCAGGAGAAGGTGCCCGTACCGCAAACCGACACAGGTAGGCGAGAAGAGAATTCTAAGGCGCGCGGAAGAACTCTCGTTAAGGAACTCGGCAAAATGACCCCGTAACTTCGGGAGAAGGGGTGCCCCGGTAGTGTGAATAGCACGAGGGGGCCGCAGTGAAAAGGCCCAAGCGACTGTTTAGCAAAAACACAGGTCTGTGCGAAGCCGCAAGGCGAAGTATACGGGCTGACGCCTGCCCGGTGCTGGAAGGTTAAGGGGAGTGGTTAGGGGTAACCCGAAGCTATGAACCGAAGCCCCAGTAAACGGCGGCCGTAACTATAACGGTCCTAAGGTAGCGAAATTCCTTGTCAGGTAAATTCTGACCCGCACGAATGGCGTAACGACTTGGGCGCTGTCTCAACGAGAGATCCGGTGAAATTTTAATACCTGTGAAGATGCAGGTTACCCGCGACAAGACGGAAAGACCCCATGGAGCTTTACTGCAGCTTGATATTGAATTTGGGTACGATCTGTACAGGATAGGTGGGAGCCGTAGAAATCGGAGCGCAAGCTTCGGTGGAGGCGCCGTTGGGATACCACCCTGATCGTATCTAGGTTCTAACCTAGTACCCTAATCGGGTACGGGGACCGTGTCAGGCGGGCAGTTTGACTGGGGCGGTCGCCTCCTAAAGAGTAACGGAGGCGTTCCAAGGTTCCCTCAGAATGGTTGGAAATCATTCGAAGAGTGCAAAGGCATAAGGGAGCTTGACTGCGAGACCTACAAGTCGAGCAGGGACGAAAGTCGGACTTAGTGATCCGGTGGTACCGCATGGAAGGGCCATCGCTCAACGGATAAAAGCTACCCTGGGGATAACAGGCTTATCTCCCCCAAGAGTCCACATCGACGGGGAGGTTTGGCACCTCGATGTCGGCTCATCGCATCCTGGGGCTGAAGTAGGTCCCAAGGGTTGGGCTGTTCGCCCATTAAAGCGGTACGCGAGCTGGGTTCAGAACGTCGTGAGACAGTTCGGTCCCTATCTGTCGTGGGCGCAGGAAATTTGAGAGGAGCTGTCCTTAGTACGAGAGGACCGGGATGGACGTACCGCTGGTGCACCAGTTGTTTCGCCAGAAGCATGGCTGGGTAGCTACGTACGGACGGGATAAGCGCTGAAAGCATCTAAGCGTGAAGCCCCCCTCAAGATGAGATTTCCCAATTAGTAAGACCCCTTGAAGACGACGAGGTAGATAGGTTGGAGGTGGAAGTGCAGTAATGCATGGAGCTGACCAATACTAATCGGTCGAGGGCTTATCCTATACTTAGAACGCAAATTCAATTCGGATTCAGTTTTCAGGCATCAAGCCTGTAACACGCTTAGAAATTCATTCTCACTTCTGGTGATGAACCGAATTTCACGCGGCAGCGTCTGTTTCACAGACGCATGTTTGGTGGCGATAGCGGAGGGGTTCCACGCGTACCCATCCCGAACACGACCGTTAAGCCCTCCAGCGCCGATGGTACTTGGACCGAAGGGTCCTGGGAGAGTAGGACGTTGCCAAGCACACGAAGCCATTGTTGATTTATCAACAATGGCTTTTTTGTTCCCTTTATCGCTTAATTTAAATAATGTGGATAAGTCATGGGGAAATAACGAGAAAATAAAAGTTACTAACATGTGGATGAAATAATAAAATATATTCAAAAATGAAAGTAGTCCCCAATTTATGTGGATAGAGCAGTGGTATATGTGGATACTTCAAGAAAATGCAAGGATATTTTGCATGGCAGGAGGATAAACAATGGACAACAGTAGTAATCTTGTGTGGATAGAAGATTTTTCTGTACATGCGAGCGACACGGATTATCGTTCACAGGGTAAGTTATCCTTTATTCTGGATATCATGCAATGTGCGGCAGACTTCGCAGTGGGTAATTTGGGGATAAGTGTGGAAGAAATTCTGAGTGCAGGAATGGGCTGGATGATGATTACGTTAGATCTTGATTTTAAGCGTATTCCTCGCCCAAATGATGTGCTTAGCGTACATACCTGGAGTAAAGGTACTAAAGGGGCTTTATGGCAACGGGATTATCGTATTTTTGATGCAGATCATATAGAGATTGCCACAGCGCGTTCTATATGGGCTTTAGTAGATATTGAGAAGAGAAAGATACTCAGACCGAACGCTCTTCCAGTTCAGGTTAAGCACTATAATGGCGATTCAGTAGGGGATATGCCTGTTAAGGTAACGATCCCTACTGATATTATTATGGAAGAAGCTTATCGGTATCAGGTAAGATATAGTGGGCTGGATAGCAACGGACATCTGAATAATGCCCGATACGGAGATTTATGTTGTGATGCACTCAGTTTAGCGGAATGGGATAATGCAGAGTTCACACGCTTCCGGATTACATATCTACAAGAAGCTAAGTTTGGGGATGAACTGACTATTTTACGCTCAGCTGTAACGGATGATGGTATATATGTCCGTGGCCAGAATAGTGATATTGTATTTTTTGAAGCATGTATTGAGTTGAAAAATATAAATAAGTAAAAAGTTTATAAATATGGAATATTATTATAAAAGCGATTTCTCCGAGCATCTATCGGGGTAGTCGCTTTTTTTTGTTGAAAAATAGATGGTGTATATAACATATTTGGAAAAATTTTTGAGCCTGTCACAATTAAAGGGATCACAATCGTTATATAGTTGTAGTCAATAACAAGGAGGTGATTCTTTGGAACGTCGCAGCCCCGGGGTCCAAGTGAATCAAACAATAATTGAAGAGGCTATTGATCAGGTTCTTGCGGGTAACCGCGAAGCCTATAGAACTATAATACAAGCCTATGAAAGAAAGATTTATACGTATTGCTATTATATTTTGAGAAGTCATGAAGAAGCAGAGGATGCTGTGCAAGATATATTTGTAAAAGTGTATCAGGAACTCAGACGTTATGAGAAACGAGTCTCTTTTAATTCATGGCTGTATAAAGTGGCCTATCATCATTGTTTGGATCAGGTTCGCAAACGCAAACGAAGAAACCGTCTGTTGTCGCTATATAAAGAGCAGCAGCCGAAAGCCCATTATAATCCTAACGATGAGGAGCCATTGCAGAAGTTATTTATGGATGATCTGACAGCTGAAGAGAGCAATCTTCTGATTCTTAAGGTAGTAGAGCAGTACAGTTTTGAAGAAATGGGTCAAATTATGGATTGTAATTCAGCTACTTTACGCAAGAAATTTGAACGTCTACGCAAAAAGTTAGTCCGGCAAAGAATGAATGAAGGAGGAAGCCCCCATGGAGAAATGGCAAGATCCAACTGAAAGTCAGAAGATGGAGCACATTCGTCAAACATTCCAAAATCATGAAATGCCGGTAGACAGTTTCAGCGATTCAATTATGAAGCGAATAGGAGACGAGGGAATGGAAAAGCGAGCGTCAAGAAAAAGTGGGAATAAGTTTCTGAAAAAATCATTGGTGGCTGCCGCGGCAGCAGCAGTGTTGGGTGCGGGAATAATCGGTAGCGGATTTATATCCCCAGTCATGGCTGAAACGTTAAAGCAGATTCCTGTTGTAGGAAGTATTTTTAAGGGGATTGACGATAAAGGTCTAAATGCTGCTAAAGAAAAAGGATTATCTACTGCGCCTAACCAAAGCGTTACCCATGATGGAGTGACCTTGAAGGTTACCGATGCCTATTATGACGGCTCGCGGTTGGCTTTTGCGATTGAACGGGAAGGCATTGATAAGGATAAGATGATGGCAGAAATGATTATTGAACCGATTGAATTCGATCCAGCGGTAAAAGAACAGCAGTATGCGAAAGTGACAATGAACCAGTCCGAAAAAGGGTTGTTGGGTTCAGCAGAAGTGAAATTGCCGAATGGAAAGAAACTGGAGAGCCAAATGTCGTCTTTTGGCGATGTTGAGGGTAAAAAGAATGCTATTTTATACGATTATAGAAATCTAAATAATGTAGAGGCTTTGGGGAATGAATTTGAATTAAGCATCACTGTGCCTGTTACACAAATCGCAGAGCCTTTTGAAATCAAGGTGCCGGTGAAAAAAGTAACGGAAGGAATTATCAAGCTTGATCTGAACCAAACAAAAGAGGCAGAAGAATTCAGTTATACGATTACCAAGCTGGAATTAACTCCAGCCACAAGCAGATTACAGCTCAGCGAAGAAGGTAAAGCGCCAACTGTGAAAGAAAAGGATGGATACACAACCTCTGAAATGTTCTATGAAATTGTTGATGAACTAGGCAATGCATTTTCTTCGAGTGGGTCATTCAACTTGCCGGCTATAGTCTATCCTATGGTAGACAAAGATTTCAGTCCGTTCCCACAAACACCAAAAACAATTACAGTTAAGCCGTTTACTTACTCCATTGATGAGAGCCATAAAGCATTAAGAGATGAAGAAGGAAAACAAGTTAAACATTATTATCCGGAGCTTGAACAAACGATTCAGGTGGAGCAAGAGTAACTATTAATCCCATAAGCAAAAAAAGCCCGTGTCTGCATAGCAGATACGGGCTTTTCTAATGGAATGAAGATTTCACTCACTGAGTTTTCGTTGTTTGATTTATTTAGTGTATAACGGAGTGACCCGGTAAGGCCTGACGAAATTTGTTAACATTCATTTAATGATATAATGAAATTTGATGTGGAAAGGGGAGCATTATGAAGACATTAGTATTGGCGGAGAAGCCGTCTGTTGCACGCGAGATCGCACGAGTCTTGGGATGTAATAATAAACAGAAGAGCTATATTGAAGGTCCAAAATATGTGGTTACCTGGGCACTGGGTCATTTAGTCGGCCTGGCAGAGCCTGAAGATTATAATAAAAAGTTTGCAACTTGGGCTTTGGAGGATTTGCCGATTTTGCCGGAGAAGGCAAAGCTGAAGGTGCTGCGTGAGACCAACCAGCAATATAAAGCTGTTCAGCACCTAATGAAGCGTCAGGATATTGAGGAGCTTGTGGTAGCTACGGATGCTGCTCGTGAAGGAGAGCTGTTGGCACGTTGGATTATGAATATGGCGGGGTGGAAAAAGCCATTCCGGCGGCTCTGGATATCTTCTCAGACGGATAAAGCGATAAAAGAAGGATTCGCAAAGCTCCGCCCAGGTCGCGATTTTGATCGTCTGTATGAATCTGCACGGTGCCGCGCAGAGGCGGATTGGATGATTGGACTGAATGTCACGAGAGCTTTGACATGTAAGTTCGGTTCGCCGCTCTCCGCAGGGCGGGTACAAACGCCGACATTAGGGATGATCATGGATCGTGAACAGGAGATTACGGGTTTCCGTTCCGTTGATTTTGAGACGCTGACTGCTGATTTTGGAGATTTCCAAGCGGCATGGCGGGCCAGTAACGGCGATGGTCGGATATTTGAAAAGGATAAGACGGCAAGTCTAAAGGATAAGCTTACTGGACGCAGCGGCCGTATTATTAAGGTACAGAAGAGTGAGAAGAGCGAACCTCATCCACTCGCTTATGATCTGACTGAATTGCAGCGTGATGCGAACCGGAAGTTCGGCTTCTCCGCGAAGCAGACCTCCAGTGTGCTTCAGCGGTTATATGAGCAGCACAAGCTTGTAACTTACCCGCGTACGGACAGTCGTTACTTAACATCAGATATGACGGGCACACTCAAGGAAAGATTAGACAGTGTAGCTGTCGGCCCATATGCAGCTTTGGCACGTCCACTGCTTCGCAAGCAGCTGCCGATTACGAAGCGGATCGTGGATGATAGCAAAGTAAGCGATCACCATGCTATTATTCCGACAGAGCAGACCGTTTTGTTAAATGGTCTGAGTACTGAGGAACGTAAGCTGTATGATCTGATTGTACGGCGTTTTATTAGCTTGTTCTACCCACCAGCTCGTTATGATGCGGTAGCTGTAACCGTCAATGTGGAAGGCGAAAGCTTCCATGTCAAAGGGACGACGGTAAAAGATGCCGGCTGGCGCGAAGTATACGGCGGAGATATGAGTAATGATGACGATGACGAATCTGCGGACGAGCCGGCAGCGGGCAGTGTGAAGCTACCTGAGCTGCGCGAAGGAGCAACTGTCACGATTGGCCGCTGCATGGTTCGTCCTGGACGAACACAGCCACCGAAGCGTTATAATGAAGCTTCGCTGTTAACGCAAATGGAGAAGCACGGACTGGGAACCCCGGCAACCCGCGCGGATATTATCGAGAAGCTGGTTAGCTCCGACACCATTGAACGCCAAGGGAATCTGCTGCATCCGACTGGTAAAGGCAAGCAGCTTATTGAGTTGGTATCCACACAGCTACGGACACCAGATCTAACCGCGCGCTGGGAAGCCGAGCTGGAGAAAATAGCGCGTGGTCAAGGCAAGCCGGAGCTCTTCTTGCAAGGCATCCGCAGTATGGCACAGGAGCTGGTAACTGGCGTCAAAACTAGTGGAGCAGAATATAAACCGCATAATGTCTCGAACAGTAATTGTCCGGAATGCGGTACAAGACTGCTGGAGAAAAAGAGCAAACGTGGCAAGCTGCTTGTATGCCCTGCAGATAACTGTGGTTATACCCGTGCCGGAGAGAAAAGACTATCGAATCGCCGCTGTCCACAGTGCCATAAGAAAATGGAGCTTAAAGAGGGTAAAGCAGGCATGTTCGTACAATGTTTGGGCTGTGGAATCACAGAAACCTTGGATAAGGATCATAAGCATGTGAATAAACGCGAACAGCAAAAGCTGGTACAGCAATACAGTAAGCAAGAAAGCATTGGTTCTAACCTTGGGGAACTGCTGAAAGCAGCGCTTGAAGGGCAAAAGAAGGATAAGTAAAAAGGATCGCATGTATCGTAATAAAAAGGCTGCTGAGTGTACTCAGTAGCCCTTTTTTCTGTCCACGTAAGTTTTTGTGGTCTACAGATAGGCTTTGAATTAGAATGTTAAGCAAATACATAGAGCAGGTGATTAGGGTGGCAGCTGAACAACAAGTGGATCAACTAAAAGCAGCAGGTAGCCCAGAGGGGCAGGGAGGCAGTAAGTTTTTCTTTCTCGTTATTGTATTTATGTTTTGGTTCTCTTCTTATATTTATGTTCCGGTGCTTTCCCCTTATGTGGAGCATTTGGGAGCATCATATTTTATGGTGGGCATGGTGCTTGGCGTATATGGGTTAATGCAGATTCTGTTCCGACTGCCGATTGGCATCGGTTCGGATTATTTGAATCGGCGGCGTCCGTTTATCTACCTGGGACTGATTGCGAGCGGAGCCAGCTGCTTTCTTTTCATGTGGGGAGCACAGCCTGGGTGGGCATTGGCAGCACGTGCGGTATCCGGTATAGCGGCTTCGGCATGGGTTGTGTACACTGTGATGTTCGCGGGATATTTCCCGAAAGAGGAAGCTGGAAAAGCGATGGGCATGCTGCAATTCACTACGGTGATTGCCCAATTGACCAGTATGATGATCAGTGGCTATATGGTGGAGCATTGGGGCTGGAATACCCCGTTTCTGATTGGAGGAATTGTAGCGATTGCGGCGCTGCTGCTTGCGCTGCGGCTGCCTGAACAAAAACAGGAGAAACGGCAAAGTGCGATCCAGATCAAGGACTTAGCGGGTGTTATGAAGGAGCCACTTCTGGTAAGAGTTTCTCTGCTGTCAGTGTTGGCACACTGTGTGCTATTCATAACGATGTTCGGATATACGCCAAACCAAGCTCTGAATATCGGAGCAAGTAAAGAAAGCTTGGGCTGGCTGACGCTCGCTTTTATGATTCCGCATGCTGTCGCGACCCTCTATGGCTCACGGACATTTGGTAGGCTGCTAGGAGACCGGGGCACGCTTCTCTTAGGCTTCGCGGGAAGTGCATTGTTTACACTTCTTATTCCTTCAATGCCGACGCTAGCGACGCTCTGTCTGACTCAGGTAGGAAACGGATTTATGCAGGGACTGATTTTTCCATTGTTGCTAGGCAAATCGGTGTCAGAAGTAGATCCATATAAGCGTGCAACAGCTATGGGCTTCTATCAGGCGGTTTATGCAATAGGTATGTCGGCGGGGCCGTTCGTGGCAGGCTGGATGAGCGCTCTTTATGGCTTGACCGGAGGGTTCTGGCTGGGTGGAATTGCGGCGGCGCTGGCTGCGGTGTTGTCATGGATATGGATGAATGATTCGAAGCATTGAAAAGAAAGAGGCAGGTAGCGAAGTTATCAGAGTGTGTAAGGATGATTGGTTTTTTGTGAAAAAGAGGAATATAATAGAGATAGATAGGAAGCAAGGAGGAGAGCCCGGGAGAATGGTCAAGGTTATAATGTTGTGGTTTGTGGTAATTAATATTATCGGATATGTAGTGATGTCCGAAGACAAGAACAAAGCCCGTAAACGGCGAGAACGTGTACCTGAGAAGACACTTTTTCTGCTGGCAGCTATGGGCGGGGCACTAGGCGTGCTGATTGCCATGTATCGTAAGCGCCACAAGACGCGACATATGTCCTTTAGGATCGGAATTCCGTTACTTCTGTTGCTGAATATCTTTTTGTACAGCTATTTTTTAAGGTGATAGTCTTAATGATTACAAACTAGAAAAAGAGGTGGCGTACATGTTATTCTCTAAAATTTTACTCGCCTATGATGGATCTAAGGCTTCTAATCAAGCATTGGAGCGCGCAATTGAACTCGCAAAAGTAACTCCGGGCTCTACGATGCATGTCGTACACGCATTTGAATTTCCAAGATTTTTTATCGGAGAAGCTCTGGCACCACTACCGGCTTCAGTAAATAAAGAATATTATGATTTAGCAGTGCAGACTACGGAAGAAGTCAAAGGACGCCTTGAGGCTGAAGGCTTGAATGCTGAGGTTGAGCTATTACAAGGATCACCCGCTGAAGTGATTTTGAAATATGCTAAAGAACATGCTATAGATGTAATTGTTATCGGCAGCCGCGGACTTGGCGGAATACGTGAGTTTGTTCTGGGAAGTGTGAGCCACAATGTAGTACAAAGCGCCCGCATTCCAGTGCTGGTAGTAAAATAATATAAAGTTAAAAGGGACGCTTATGGCGTTCCTTTTTTCAAATATATGAAAGTATATGTTTCACACTATACTTTATCCTTATATTTCTCGCATAAACGCTAACCGTCATACAGGGACGCCAAAGGCGTTTATACTTGATTATTAAGAAACGAAATGACTAAAATCATATCCAGTAAAGGAATTATATGTATTTATATGAAGCCTATTCTACAGTTAATATAACATCTGTTGTTAGAGCTAATAGTGTACGGAAAGAAGTCTTTATCATCAAAATAAGTGGTTATTGAGAAATTAAATACGCCTAAAAGCGAACGATTATTAATCGGAATTTACCAATGTTCGTGTTTGAGTTGACATCCTGTGTAGGGGATTGTTAAACTGATGTCATGAGCAACTCGTATAAAACCGGGGATATGGCCCGGAAGTTTCTACCCGGGAACCGTAAATTACCGGACTACGAGGAAATAGGATGATAGAATGCGGCAATGCGGTCCGGGTAACGGAATGATGCATTATGCCATTTTCCGCGCTTAATGCAGCCTAATGATAGGCACGCGGATTATTTTTTCCTAATTTCTTTACTAGTCCGATCCTCCCGCAGCAAAATGCGTCTGGTCATCGGGCTTTTTTTATTCGAATTTACAAGATAAAGATATCCATACTAGTGACTGGAAGGTAGGTCGAATCATGTCTGTGCAGGTAGCTGTTATCATGGGCAGTAAATCGGATTGGGATACGATGGAGCACGCTTGTGCGGTGCTTGAAGAGCTGGGATTATCTTATGAGAAGAAGGTAGTATCTGCGCACCGGACACCGGACTTGATGTTCAGCTATGCGGAGGAAGCCGCGGGCCGGGGTATTCGCGTCATTATTGCAGGAGCGGGCGGTGCAGCGCATTTGCCGGGTATGGTGGCAGCAAAGACGATCCTGCCTGTGATTGGAGTGCCAGTGCAGTCGAAGGCGCTTAATGGGCTGGATTCGCTTCTCTCCATCGTGCAGATGCCAGGAGGCATTCCAGTGGCAACGGTAGCCATTGGTAAGGCAGGGGCCATTAATGCAGGCCTCCTGGCTGCACAGATTATCGGAGCATTCGATCCAGAAGTGCAGCAGCGCGCGCAGCTGCGGCGGGATGCGATCCGCGACGAAGTCCTTGAAAGCAGCGACAGCTTATGAGACCGGAGGAGCTGAAGCTGCAGGAGGCTGGCGGCGCTACTTCGCCAGCCGCTATGGATGCGTCCGGTACGGACACCGTCCGGACGCTACTGCCTGGCGCGACCGTCGGCGTGCTCGGCGGCGGGCAGCTCGGGCGCATGATGGCGCTGGCTGGCAGCGCCATGGGGTACCGCTTCGTGGCGCTGGACCCTGCGCCGGATGCGCCTAGCGGTCAAGTCACGCCGCAGATTACAGCGGCGTATAACGACCGGGACGCGGCGCGGGAGCTAGCCCGCCGCTCGGACGTCATCACGTACGAGTTCGAGAACGTCGACGCGGGCGTTGCCGCGCTGCTGACGGAGGAATCGTACGTGCCGCAGGGCAGCGCGCTGCTGTATACGACGCAGCATCGGCTGCGCGAAAAAGCCGCCATCGAGGCGGCAGGCGTACCCGTCGCCCCGTACCGGAAGGTAGATAGCCTTGCGGAGCTGAAAGTGGCGGCGGCTGAACTTGGACTACCCTGTGTGCTGAAGACAGCCACAGGCGGTTATGACGGCAAGGGACAAGCCGTGATCCGTCAGGAAAAAGAGCTGGAAGAAGCCTTCCGGCAAGTAGCACCCGGAGCCGTTGTACCGGAGCTGGTGCTTGAGAAGTTTGTAGCTTTTAAGTGTGAAATATCCGTTGTTGCTGCACGCAGTGCTTCTGGTGAGGTTAAGAGCTTCCCACCGTCGGAAAATATTCATGTGAATAATATTTTGCATCTGTCCATTGTGCCTGCAAGAGTATCAGAGGAGATTCAGCGGAGAGCATGCGAATTGGCAGAGACATTAATCGCTGGACTTGATGCGGTTGGACTGCTGGCAGTAGAAATGTTCGTCACAGAGGACGGACAATTGTACGTCAATGAGTTAGCACCAAGGCCGCATAACTCCGGGCACTACACCATGGACGCTTGCGCGACTTCACAGTTCGAGCAGCATGTCCGGGCGATTTGTAATCTGCCGCTAGGCGATACAACGCTTTTGACACCTGTAGTTATGGTAAATGTACTAGGCCAGCATTTGGATGGCGCGATTAAAGCGACCTGTACACAGGACGAAAAAGATAATAAGCTGGGTGTTGTACCTAAGCTTCATATATATGGCAAGACTGAGAGTAAGACCGGCCGCAAGATGGGCCATATCAATCTGCTCTGCAAGGATACCGGAGACGGCTTGTCCTGGGTGGAGCAATCTAAACTTTGGAGGAACTAAAGAATATGATCGAACGTTACAGCAGACCTGAGATGCGAGCTATTTGGACGGAGGAAAATAAATTCAAAGCGTGGCTGGAAGTTGAAATTTGCGCTTGTGAAGCATGGGCTGAGCTCGGAGTCATCCCGCACGAAGACGCAGCTAAATTGCGTAAAGACGCTAAATTCGACATCGCACGCATTGATGAAATAGAACAAGAGACTCGCCATGACGTTATCGCATTTACACGTGCGGTCTCCGAGAGTCTTGGCGCAGAACGCAAATGGGTTCACTACGGTCTTACTTCTACTGACGTGGTAGATACAGCGCTAGGTTACTTGCTGCGTCAAGCGAATGAAATTCTAGAGAAGGATATCATCAACTTTATTGAGATCCTTAAAGATAAAGCTATTGCTTACAAGGATACGCCGATGATGGGCCGTACGCATGGTGTTCATGCCGAGCCAACTACCTTTGGTCTGAAAATGGCTCTATGGTACGAAGAAATGAAACGTAACCTGGAGCGTTTCCGCCATGCTGCGAACGGTGTACAGTTCGGAAAAATCTCCGGTGCCGTTGGTACGTACGCTAACATCGATCCTTTTGTAGAAGAATTCGTTTGCCGCAAGCTCGGCACAAGCCCAGCTCCAATCTCTACACAAACGTTACAGCGTGACCGTCATGCTGAATACATGGCTGCTCTTGCTTTGGTAGCGACATCGTTAGACAAATTCGCTACTGAAATCCGCGCTCTGCAAAAGAGTGAGATTCGTGAAGTGGAAGAAGCTTTTGCCAAAGGCCAAAAGGGTTCCTCCGCTATGCCGCATAAACGTAATCCGATCGGCTGCGAGAACATTTCCGGTCTGTCCCGCGTCATTCGCGGACATATGGTTACAGCTTACGAGAACGTGCCACTCTGGCATGAACGCGATATTTCGCACTCCTCTGTGGAACGTATCATCCTTCCGGATGCGACAATGCTGCTCAACTACATGCTGAACCGTTTCGGTAACATCGTGAAGAACCTGACTGTATTCCCAGAGAATATGAAGCGTAACATGAACCGTACGTTCGGTGTTCCTTTCTCCGGTCGGATCTTGACTAAACTGATCGACAAAGGCCTTAGCCGTGAGCAAGCGTACGATACCGTTCAACCGCGTGCTATGCAAGCTTGGGAAGAGCAAAAACAATTCCGCGATATCGTGGAAGCTACACCTGAGATCACTAACGTTCTTACCCCAGAAGAAATTGAAGATGCATTTAACCCTTCTTGGCACCTTAAGCATGTGGACACCATCTTCCGCAAGCTAGAGCTTATCTAAAAAAGATAGGTTAGTGGTGAACTAAGGAGTTAGATATAAAGGAAATTGGTCGAATGGTGTAATGGAGAGGAAGTTTGGAACTGTAGAAGCGTTAGCGTTCGCCTTTATGGTTGGATTTCTACCGCGAAGAGCGGTTTAAATCAGGAAATCCAACCATAACAGCGATCGGAAGTCCAAACATTCCTCGGAATTACGCCTTTGAGACCAGTTGCAGTAATCAAGATCATTAGTTCAAGGGAGGAAAGGTCATGACATCGTCGGCCGTATCCACAGCCGTGGAACTCATCAATGCGCCGCTGCTCTATAAAGGGAAGGTTCGTGAGCTATACGATTTAGGGGAGAATGTACTGATCGTCGTCACGGATCGGATATCTGCTTTTGACTATGTGCTGGACCCAGCGGTACCTGAAAAGGGCAATGTGCTTAACCGTCTGAGTGCGTTCTGGTTCGGAAAGACCAAAGAGCTAATGGAGAATCATGTCGTTCATATCGATGTGGATCTGCTCGGAGATATCGTTAAGGACAAGGAAGCTCTCAGAAACCGTGTTATGGTAGTACGCAAAGCAGAGCGCATCGATATCGAATGTGTTGTGCGTGGGTGCATCACCGGTGGGGGCTGGAGACAGTATCAAGAAACTGGCAAAGTGAATGGTATTGAGCTTCCTAAGAACTTGCGCAAAAATGCGCTGCTGGCACAGCCAATCTTTACCCCTGCGGCTAAAAACGATGTAGGTCATGATGAGGATATTCCTTTTGAAAAGATGCAGGAGCTAATCGGTGCTGATCTGGCACTCGAGCTGCAGGAGAAGAGCTTGCAATTGTTCTCTTTTGCCAGAGAGTATTGTGCTGAGCGGGGAATCATTCTAGCAGATTGCAAATTTGAATTCGGCTTGCTGGATGGCAAGGTGATTCTGATTGATGAGATTTTTACGCCGGATGCTTCACGTTTCTGGGCCAAGGACAAATACGCTCTTGATATCGAAATTGATAGTATGGATAAAGAACCTGTTCGTACGTATCTATCTGCATCCTCCTGGGATAAAAATAGCAAACCTGATCCACTTCCGCTAGAAGTAGTTGAAGAAACAACGCGCCGTTATCTGGACATTTATCATCGTCTTACTGGCAAGTCTTTATAGCTCAACATTGTGTGTTTACTCATGGGAATAAATGAAGTGTATGTTTTTAAAGCTAGAGTTACTTTTAGTAGAGTTTCAGCTTTCAGAAAGTATATACACATAAAAATTTAGGAGGAACTACAAGCATATGTTAAAAGCGACGGTATATGTCACCATTAAGAAGAGCGTTCTCGATCCACAAGGTGTAGCAGTGCAAGGAGCACTTCATTCGGTAGGTTTTCAAGAAGTTGAAAGTTTGCGTATTGGGAAATATATGGAGCTGACTTTGGACACGGATAACCGTGCTGAAGCAGAACTGCGACTCAAGGAAATGTGCGAAAAGCTACTTGCCAACACGGTGATCGAGGATTACCGCTACGAATTGGAGGACTAAACGACATGAAATTTGCTGTACTTGTCTTCCCAGGCTCTAACTGTGATATTGATTGCTACAAGGCGGTAGAGGACAGTCTCGGCGAACCAGTCGATTATGTGTGGCATACAGCGACAGATTTGTCGGCGTATGATTGCATTTTGGTTCCAGGCGGATTCTCATATGGTGATTACCTGCGCTGCGGCGCGATTTCAAGATTTGCTCCTGTAATGGCTGAAGTTGCTAAAGCAGCAGAGCAAGGTAAATTCGTGCTAGGCATTTGCAATGGGTTCCAAATTCTTACTGAGGCTGGTTTGTTGCCAGGCGCGCTGCGTCGTAACATGTCCATGAAGTTCCGTTGTCATGATACAGTGCTTAAGGTTGTTAATAACGAAACCCCATTTACTATTGATTATGCTAAGGATGAAGAAATCATCATCCCAATCGCTCACGGCGAAGGAAACTACTACTGTGATGAAGAGACCTTAGTAGAACTGAAAGCTAACAATCAGATTGTGTTCACATATAGCGATAATCCTAACGGCTCTGTCGCTGATATTGCGGGTGTTAGTAATGTGCAGGGGAATGTAGTCGGCATGATGCCTCACCCTGAGCGTGCAGCTAACAGCTTGCTCGGATCTGAAGATGGCAAACGAATGTTCACATCTATACTGAAGACTTGGAGGGATCGTCATGACGCAGCAAGTATCCGTTAAGGAACCGACCGCAGAACAGATCGCAGAGCAGAAAATTTACAGCCAATTCGGTGTGTCGGACAGCGAATATGAGCTCATCAAGTCTTTTATGGGACGTTTGCCGAACTATACTGAAATCGGCGTATTCAGCGTAATGTGGTCCGAACACTGTGCATACAAGAACTCTAAGCCATTGTTGAAACGTTTCCCAGTTACTGGACCACGTGTCCTGATGGGACCCGGCGAGGGTGCAGGGATTGTAGATATCGGAGACAACCAAGCGGTTGTATTCAAAATCGAAAGTCATAACCACCCCTCTGCGGTAGAACCTTTTCAAGGTGCGGCAACAGGCGTAGGTGGTATCATTCGTGATATTTTTTCCATGGGCTCAAGACCTATCGCACTGCTGAATTCCTTGCGTTTCGGCAAGCTGGAAAGCGATCGCGTGAAATATTTGTTCGAGCATGTCGTGTCGGGTATTGCTGGTTATGGTAACTGTATCGGGATTCCAACCGTGGGCGGCGAAATCATGTTCGATGATAGCTATGACGGTAACCCGCTTGTTAACGCAATGTGTGTCGGTCTGATTGATCATGATAAAATCCAGCGTGGTGTCGCTAAAGGTGTAGGAAACCCAGTCTTCTACGTAGGTCCTCCTACTGGACGTGATGGGATTCATGGGGCTACTTTTGCATCCGTTGAACTAAGTGAAGAGTCAGAAGCTAAACGTACAGCTGTACAAGTAGGCGATCCATTTATGGAGAAGCTCGTTATGGAATCTTGTCTAGAGTTAATCGACAGCGGCATCGTTATTGGGATTCAGGATATGGGTGCGGCTGGACTTACCTGCTCTAGTGCAGAGATGGCAAGTAAAGCTGGTAATGGTTTGGAGCTATATCTTGATCAGGTTCCACAACGTGAAGACGGCATGACCCCTTATGAAATGATGCTTTCAGAATCGCAAGAACGGATGTTGTTCGTAGTAGAACCGAAGGATGAAGCTCAGGCGCAAGAGATTTTTGATCGCTGGGGTGTAATCTGCTGTAAGGTCGGTAAAGTAACGGATGATGGTCGCTTGAAGCTGTATCATCACGGCGAGGTTGTTGGCGACATGCCTGTAACAGCGCTCGTGGATGAGTGCCCAGTGTATAACAAACCATCTGAGGTTCCTGCTTATTATGTAGAAAATGAATCGGTAGATACGCTTCGTTACGCGGAAGTTACAGATCTGGGCAGCGCACTGCGTACAGTGCTTGGATCACCAACCGTAGCAAGCAAAGCTTGGGTATACAACCAATATGATTACATGGTTCGGACTAGTACGGCTGTTCGACCTGGATCTGATGCGGCTGTAGTTACCATTCATGGTACACGTAAAGGACTTGCGATGACCACGGACTGTAACGGGCGTTATGTTTATCTTGATCCTGAAGTGGGTGGACGGATTGCAGTCAGCGAAGCGGCTCGTAACATCGTTTGTTCGGGTGCTGAACCGCTTGCTATTACCGATAACCTAAACTTCGGGAACCCTGAGAAACCTGATGTGTTCTGGCAAATGGAGCGTGCGGTTGATGGTATGGCTGAAGCTTGTCGTGTGCTGGATACTCCGGTTATCGGCGGGAATGTCAGTCTTTATAACGAAAATACGACGGGATCCATCTACCCAACACCGGTTGTCGGCATGGTTGGTTTAGTAACGGATACGGATCATATTACGACTCAAGGCTTCAAACAAGAAGGAGATTCCATTCTTCTGCTAGGCGTAACAAAAGCTGAGCTTGGTGGTAGTGAATTTCAATATGCTGTTCATGGTGTAACCGAAGGCCGCCCTCCAGCTTTGGATTTGGCTACTGAGAAAACACTGCTGAGCGCAGTGCTTACCTCGATTCGCGGCGGCCTGGTGCGTTCAGCACATGACTTGTCCGAAGGCGGTCTTGCTGTAGCACTTGCAGAGAGCTGTATCAGTGGTGGTATTGGTGCGAACGTTGAACTTTCTGCTAATGGACTTAGATCCGATGTAGCTTTGTTCAGTGAGAGCCAATCACGTATCGTGCTGACGGCAGCACCTGAACGTGCGGAAGAGCTGAAAGCAGCGATTGCTGCAAGCGGCGTTCCAGTGGAAATCATCGGAACTGTAGGTGGAGACAGACTGCGCGTGAATCTGGACGGTGCATCCGTATTAGATGAAGCTGTAGCAGAATTGAAATTCGTTTGGGAGGATGCTATTCCATGTCTTATGAAATAAAGACCGGGAAAGAGCAGGAGACTCCTATCCTGTGGACTGGTGACTTTTACAATGAAGGAACGGGCTCGGGAGATATTTTTGACACATTAAAAGAAGAATGCGGCGTTTTCGGGGTCTTCGGACACCCGGAAGCGGCGTCCATGTCTTATTACGGCTTGCACGCCTTACAGCACCGTGGGGAAGAAAGTGCGGGCATCTGCGTAGCAGATGGTCGTGATTTCAACTATCACCGCGGAATGGGGTTAGTAAAAGAAGTATTCGACAAGGACAAAATTGCCTCACTGGTTGGAGACATGTCCATCGGGCATGTACGTTATTCCACCAGCGGTGACAGCCGCTTAACTAATGCACAGCCGCTCGTATTCAAATATCGTGACGGTGATTTGGCGATTGCTACAAACGGTAACATAGTAAATGAACCGTTGATTCGTAAACAGCTTGAGCAAAGCGGATCGATCTTCCAAACCACAAGTGATACAGAAGTGCTGGCGCATCTGATTGCACGTTCGTCTAAGGATTTTGTTGAAGCGGCTAAGGATGCGCTAAAACAACTGGTTGGCGGATTTGCTTTTCTGCTTATGACGAATGACAAATTAATTGTCGCTTCGGATTCCCATGGTTTGCGTCCGCTTGTAATGGGACGGATCGGCGACGCCTATATTTTTGCTTCCGAATCTTGCGCCTTAGAAGTTATCGGAGCACAGTTAGTACGCGATATCGAACCTGGCGAACTGCTCGTGCTTGATAAAAATGGCCTGTTAGAGGACCGTTTTACCGAGCCAAAACGTAAAGCGCTATGCGCGATGGAGTATATTTACTTCTCTCGCCCAGACAGTGATATGAATGGCGCTAACCTGCACACCGCCCGTAAGCGGATGGGTAGCCGAATGGCATTAGAAGCTTTCGTAGATGCTGACCTCGTAACTGGTGTACCGGATTCAAGTATCTCGGCAGCGATTGGATTTGCGGAGCAGACGGGCATTCCTTATGAGCTTGGGCTCATTAAGAATAAGTATACAGGCCGGACCTTCATCCAGCCGAGCCAAGAGCTGCGTGAGCAAGGTGTGAAAATGAAGCTAAGCGCCGTGCGCAGTGTGGTCGATGGCAAACGTGTTGTCATGATCGATGATTCCATCGTGCGTGGAACAACTTCACGGCGTATCGTCAATTTGCTCCGCGAAGCGGGAGCCGTAGAGGTTCATGTGCGGATTACATCGCCGCCCTTCAAGAATCCTTGCTTCTACGGCATTGATACCCCAGACCGCCGCGATCTCATCGCGTCGTACAAGTCCATTGCGGAAATGTGCGAAGAGATTAATGCCGATTCCTTGGCATTCTTGTCACCGGAGGGCTTAATCACTTCCATTGGTGGTCACAACAAAGATGATTACAAAGGCGGGCTATGCCTTTCCTGCTTCGATAATGATTACCCGACGCAGGTTGATTTTGGCGGGGAAGAAAAAGACGGCTGCAGCTGCTAGCGTAGGGTTTTAGCCCTCCGTCTGCATGCTACCGCCGAGACTGGCTTGCCAAGATCGGCGCTTCGCTTAAGGAGGTGCATGGCGCAGCTCATGCACCGAGGTCTTGAGGTCCATGTGCAAGGCGCGCACTGCGGCTTGCAGTAGGGGAAACCTGGTGGTTAGAGGGAGTTATGGAGAGGAAGTTTGGAACTGTAGAAGCGTAGCGTTCGCCTTTATGTTTGGATTTCTACCGCGATGAGCGGTTTAAATCAGGAAATCCAAACATAACAGCGATCGGAAGTCCAAACATTCCTCGTAATAACTCCAATAACCACCAATGAAGTTAGTTCCGAATGCGCCCAAACGCGCTCTAAACTATTAAAAGATGAGGTGTCCCAAGTGTCGGAAGCTTATAAAAACGCCGGAGTGGATATTGCGGCTGGTAACGAAGCGGTAGAACGCATGAAAAAGCACGTAAAACGTACTTACCGTCCAGAAGTAATGACGGATCTTGGTGGGTTCGGAGCGCTGTTTGGCCTCAATAAAGATAAATATGAAGAGCCAGTGCTCGTATCGGGAACTGATGGTGTAGGCACGAAGCTTAAGATCGCGTTCGCTGCGGATCGCCATGACACGATTGGGATCGATGCTGTAGCTATGTGCGTGAACGACATTGTAGTGCAAGGCGCGGAGCCGCTATTTTTCCTCGATTATCTGGCTTGCGACAAAGTCGTACCAGATAAAATCGAAGCGATCGTAGCAGGAATCGCAGAGGGCTGTCACCAAGCAGGTTGTGCGCTGATTGGCGGCGAAACGGCTGAAATGCCGGGCATGTATTCAGCGGGTGAGTATGATATCGCTGGATTCACAGTTGGCGTTGCTGACAAAGCGAAGCTGGTAACAGGCGCTAACATCGCTGCTGGAGACACAGTGATTGGTTTAGCTTCTAGCGGCGTGCACAGCAACGGCTTCTCACTGGTGCGTAAGCTTTTGCTTGAGGAAGATGGCTATAGCCTGAATGATGTGCTTCCGGAGCTTGGATCTCCGCTTGTGGATGTACTTCTTGCACCAACTAAGATTTATGTGAAGCCTTTGCTGGGGCTGCTGGAGCAGCTTCCGGTGAAAGGGATGGCACATATTACGGGTGGCGGATTCATCGAGAATATCCCGCGCGTATTGCCTGACGGTGTAGATGTGGAGATTAATTACGGATCGTGGCCGATTCTGCCGATCTTCGGATTGATGCAGAACAAAGGAAACGTAAGCAACCGTGATATGTTTACTACTTTTAATATGGGAATTGGACTTGTTCTGGTAGTTAGTGCTGCTGATGGAGAACATGCTCTTGAACTGCTCAAATCGAGCGGAGAAGAGGCTTTTATCATTGGTAAAGTGACAGAAGGGGAACGCAAAGTAACCTTTACTGGAGCTGAAGTGTGATGCAATGGAGTCGAATCGCTGTTTTTGCTTCTGGGCAAGGCAGTAATTTTGCTGCACTGATCGATGCACAGAGAGCGGGCTTGCTTGGTGAGGGCAATATTGAGTTGCTTGTATCCGACAAGCCAGAGGCACCTGTAGCTAAGCGAGCGGAGGATGCGGGCATTCCCGCCCTCTTGCTACGACCAAAAGAGTTCGCCAGCCGTGAACTCTACGAAGCAGAGATTGTAGCAGAGCTTCAGCGGCGGGAAATCGGGCTGGTTGTGCTGGCAGGATACATGCGTCTTATTACACCAGTGCTTTTAACGCCGTATGCTGGACGAATTATTAACATTCATCCATCGCTGCTGCCTGCTTTTGCAGGAAAAGATGCAATCGGACAAGCGCTGGATTATGGCGTGAAGCTGACGGGTGTTACTGTACATTTTGTCGATGGAGGTATGGATACCGGGCCTGTTATTGCTCAGCGCAGCGTAGCCCTGCAGGATAACGACACGGCGGATTCATTGGCAGAACGTATTCATAAGGTTGAGTATGAGCTGTATCCCGAAGTGGTTGGCGCTTTTGCCAGCGGGAAAGTGGAACTGAGTGGAAGAAAGACGATTATCCGCGAAAAGTAAGCTGCACCGCAGCCATTCGAAGTTTTGGATCGACATTTGGTGACAGACCGAGATGTTTCAGGGTATTTCTCGGGAAATATTGCATAAGCGGCGTTATGTGTCGCGTTGTGGGTTTTCTTCATATTAAATCGCACGTACAACCTGAAGGAGGACTATTCAAAGTGAGTATCAAAAGAGCGCTAGTCAGCGTATCGGATAAACAAGGTATCGTGGATTTTTGCCGCGAGTTGTCTGCATTAGGCGTAGAAATTATCTCTACAGGTGGAACAAGCACGCTTTTGGCTAAAGAAGGTGTTCCAGTTATCGGGATTTCCGATGTGACAGGATTCCCAGAAATCATGGACGGACGTGTCAAAACCTTGCACCCTGCTGTACACAGTGGATTGCTTGCGGTTCGTGATAACGAGGAACACACGCGTCAAATGAAGGAGCTTGGTCTGGACTACATCGATCTGGTTGTTGTGAATTTGTATCCGTTCGCGGAAACTATCGCAAAACCTGACGTATCCTACGAGGAAGCCATCGAGAATATCGATATCGGCGGACCTACGATGCTGCGTTCTGCGGCGAAGAACCATGCTTTTGTGAGTGTAGTGGTGGATGCTAATGACTACGCTACTGTTCTTGAAGAGGTTCGCGCAGGTGGAGATACAACGCTAGAAACACGCAAACGTCTTGCGGCAAAAGTGTTCCGTCATACGGCGGCTTACGATGCCTTGATTTCCGATTATTTGGCTAACGTTACTGGCGAGCCTCTGCCAGAGCGCTACACCGTGACTTATGAGAAAATTCAGGATCTGCGTTATGGCGAGAATCCGCATCAAAAAGCGGCGTTCTATGGCAAGCCATTGGCGGCACTGGATACACTCACTGCGGCTGAACAATTGCACGGCAAAGAGTTGTCTTATAACAATATCAACGATGCTAACGCAGCACTACAAATCGTGAAAGAATTTGAAGAGCCTGCTGTCGTAGCGGTTAAACATATGAACCCTTGTGGTGTAGGTGTGGGTGAAAGTGTATACGAAGCTTATCAAAAAGCTTACAACGCGGATCCAACTTCTATCTTTGGTGGGATTGTAGCAGCAAACCGGATTATTGATGCAGACACAGCGAACCTGCTGAAAGATATTTTCCTCGAAATCGTGTTGGCACCAGGCTTTACGGAAGAAGCACTGGAAATCCTTACGAAGAAAAAGAATCTCCGTTTGCTCAAAATCGGTAACCTTAGTACGGCTAGTGCGCGTAAGAGCAGCTTTGTAGTTACCTCTATTGATGGAGGAATGGTTGTACAGGAGAGCGATGTGCACTCTGTGAACCCAGATAATCTACAAGTCGTTACGGACCGTAAACCAACCGAGGAAGAATTGAAACAATTGTTGTTCGGATGGAAAGTAGTTAAGCATGTGAAATCTAATGCGATTGTGCTGGCTGCTGATGATATGACCGTTGGCGTAGGTGCAGGACAGATGAACCGCGTTGGTGCAGCTAAAATTGCAATCGAACAAGCTGGTGAAAAATCTAAGGGAGCCGTACTCGCTTCCGACGCGTTCTTCCCAATGGGCGATACGCTTGAAATGGCAGCAAAAGCAGGAATCACTGCAGTGATTCAGCCAGGCGGCTCCATTAAAGACGATGAGTCAATTAAGGTCGCTAATGAGTATGGTATTGCTATGGTCTTCACAGGCGTCCGTCATTTCAAACACTAGAGCACTGGGAGGATCATATTCGGATGGATATTTTAGTGGTTGGCGGCGGCGGCCGGGAACATGCGATGATTTGGAGTCTATCCCAAAGCCCCAAGGCAGGTAAAATCTATTGCGCACCCGGCAACGCCGGGATTGCGCAGTTAGCCGAATGTGTGCCGATCGGAGTATTTGAGTTCGATCGTCTGACGGCTTTTGCGAAAGAGAAGGAAGTAGGTCTTGTTGTAATCGGTCCAGATGATCCACTCGCTGCTGGGATTGTGGATGCTTTTGAAGCACAGGATATTCCTGTGTTTGGCCCACGCAAGAATGCGGCGGAGATCGAAGGCAGCAAAACCTTTATGAAGGATCTTTTGCATAAATATAATATTCCGACAGCAGCCTATGAGAAGTTCGACGACTATGAAGCTGCGCTAACTTATTTGCGGGAACAGCCGCTTCCGATCGTAATCAAGGCAGATGGTCTGGCTGCAGGAAAAGGCGTGACGGTTGCTTATTCGTTGGAAGAAGCAGAGCAAGCGCTCGCTGATATTATGGTCACTAAGGTATTCGGTGAGGCAGGCGCTCAGGTTGTTATTGAGGAATTTCTAGCTGGACAGGAAATGTCGATTCTGGCTTTTGTCGATGGAGAGACGGTACGTCCTATGGCTGCTGCCCAGGATCATAAGCCCGTATTTGATGGGGATAAAGGTCCTAATACCGGCGGAATGGGTACCTATTCGCCTTTACCACATATTGATGAGGCTATTATCCAAGAAGCGATCGAGACCATCATTAAGCCGACGGCAAAAGCTATGGTGGACGAAGGTCGTCCCTTTAGCGGTGTACTATTTGCGGGACTGATGATTTCTCCTGAGGGTAAACCAAAGACGATTGAGTTTAATGCTCGTTTCGGTGATCCTGAGACTCAGGTCGTGTTGCCTAGACTCAAGAGCGACTTGCTAGAAATCTTTCTGGCGGTCACAGAGAGTAGACTTGCAGATATCGACATTGAATGGAGCGACGAAGCGGCTGTATGCGTAGTTCTCGCTTCGGGAGGATATCCAGGCCCTTATCCAAAGGGTGTACCGATTGAAGGTCTTGAAGACAGCCAAGGAGGGCTGATCTTCCATGCTGGTACGGCGCGTGGTGAAGACGGAAGCTGGGTGACGAATGGTGGTCGGGTGCTAGGCGTGGTAGGCCTAGGTGCTACGATTGCTGAAGCTCGTGTTGCAGCTTACGCTAGAGCCGAAGGAATTTCTTTTTCCGGAAAACAAAGCCGCAGCGACATCGCTATGAAAGCTTTGGTATAAGGATAAAGAACTGTATCTAGCATTTTTTGCGCTTAAAGTCCTAAAAAAGGACTGACAAGTGATAGAAGAAGTGCTATAATACTACACGTACGGGGGAAAATGTGCGGATATATACAGATAAGGGTCTTTCCGATCATGGGAAGGCCCTTTTAAATCGGAGTCCTTCAGACTTTGTGAAGTAACCTTATAAAGGATGCCTCGTGCCTGGAAATGATGATACTTATAGTGCATACTAGCGATACGCTTATGGCGAATGGCTACTCACAGATTTAAGGAGGAATTCGTTTTGAGTAAGATTGGAAGAAATGATATGTGTCCTTGCGGAAGCGGGAAAAAATATAAGAAATGCTGCCTTGGTAAAGAAACTTCTGCAGTAGAGTCCATCATGCAACTTGTAAACAAGGAAGAAGCGGCAGCTAGCGAGACTGTGGCTGAGAAACAGGAGCCCGTAGCACAACCTGAAGTGAAGCTAACTCTTGCTACGCTCAGAAAAAAAGTGTCACGTGATCTGAATTGGGAGCATCCAGCACATGAACAACTGGCGTTGCACCTTATTGAGAGCATGAGAGAAAGCTATGATAGAGAGCTTATTTGGGAAGCTCTAGTTCTGTGGAATGGTTATTCCCGTAAGACTAAGCCTGCTGTGAAGAAAATGGGCTCTTTCTGCGCGGCGATCGAATTTATTTTGTCTGAAGAATATGGCTTCTCCCTAACACAAGCGGATCTTGCTACCAAACATGAGGTTACTACGCCTACCATCTCTAGAAAAGTCAAAGAGATGCTCAATTACATTGAGGAATACGGCATGGGTGGTGCGGAAGAAGAATTACTTTTGCTGAATATCTCAGGCAGTCCGAAGGATCAGGAGCAAGCACTATTACAAAAGGCTATGCAAACCAATTCATCCAACCGCCGGATACAGTTAGCTGAAGCCGCATTAGAGGTTTATCCGGACAGTCCGGATGCTTATCTCATTTTGGCTGAGGAAGCAGAGAATGAAGCAGATGCTCGTGCTTTTCTAAAAGCAGGGATGGATGCAGGTGAACGTGAGCTTGGGGAAGCCTTTTTCGCTGAGAACAAGGGACATTTCTGGGACCTCCACGAGACTCGTCCATACATTCGAATTTGCAAAAGCTACGCCGACTCTTGTTGGTTTAGCGGAAATGCAGAAGAAGCACAAAATGTACTTGAGCACATTTTAGAGCTGAATCCTGAAGATAACACAGGTGCGCGTTACCTTTTAACGGCTGCGTATCTCTACACCAACAAGCTCAAGAAGACAGAAAAGGTGCTGGAAAAGTTCGGCAATGATGCAGCGGCGACAGTAGCTTACGACCGGATGGTCTTAGAATATAAGAAGAATGGGATTACTTCCCAACTGAAAATGTTGTACCGCGTAGCGCGGAATGTGAACAAGCATGTGCCGGATTATTTGTTAGGAATTAAGAGATTGCCGCATAACCTACCGGATTTTGTGGGAATGGGCGACGCTAATGAAGCTATCGAATATGTGATTGTACACTCGCGTTTGTGGACAAGCCTACCTGATCTGCTGAAGTGGATGCTGAAGCAACAGGATTAGTAGAATTCAGATCTTGGACGGACATGAACTTAAAGAGGCTATGGGAGATTCCTGTAGTCTCTTTTTTTAAAATATAAGAATTTATTTGTTTCACGTTATAAATAACTTATATTTCTCGCATAAACGCTTACCGTCCTTTTAGGGACGATGAAGGCGTTTTTGCATGTATAAGAAAGTATAAGATTTGCATCAATAATTGTATTGCATACAGCGGACAATGCTTGAAATAATGTCTTTGGGAGAGTATGTTTACAAGAAGTAGAATGAATAGATGATAGTGAGGCGAGAGGGTTATGAGAGAAGAGGAAGACCGAATCGTAGGAATGGAAGATATCGTACGGGCTCATCACGTACTGCGGGAGGTCATCATCCGGACTCCACTACAGCGTGACGCCGTACTATCGGCCAAGTATGATTGCGAAGTATATTTGAAGCGCGAAGATTTGCAGATTGTCCGTTCTTTTAAAATCCGCGGAGCTTATAATATGATTCGTAGTCTATCTGCAGAAGATAGAGCTAAAGGTATTGTCTGCGCGAGTGCAGGAAATCACGCACAAGGTGTAGCCTATTCCTGCAAGGCACTTGGAATTAAGGGCAAGGTCTATATGCCAAGCACAACACCTAATCAGAAGGTCAAACAAGTACGGCGGTTCGGTGGCGAGTTTGTTGAGGTCATTCTGAAGGGCGATACCTTCGATGATGCTTATGATGAAGCGCTGCAAGCTTGTATAGACCATGGTATGACGTTGATCCACCCGTTTGATGAGCCGAGAATTATTGCAGGCAATGGAACGATAGCGATGGAAGTGATGGAGAACCTGGATCACCCTGCGGATTTTATGTTTGTAACGATTGGTGGGGGCGGTCTGGCAGCAGGAATAGCCACTTATGTGAAGACGGTGAGTCCATCTACTAAGTTGATTGGTGTGGAACCGCTTGGTGCTGCTTCAATGACTGAAGCAATTAAGCTTGGAGAAGTGGTAACGCTAAAAGAAATTAACAAGTTCGTGGACGGAGCGGCTGTAAAGCGCGTTGGTGGACTGACTTATGATATTTGTTCTCGGCATCTGGATGACATCGTGATGGTGCCTGAAGGCAAGGCTTGTACCACCATTTTGGAGCTGTATAACGAGAATGCTATAGTGGTTGAGCCAGCGGGATCCTTACCTATCGCAGCACTTGATCAGTACCGTGATCAAATCCGCGGGAAGACGGTCGTCTGTATCATTAGTGGGGGTAACAACGATATTGACCGTATGCAGGAGATCAAAGAGCGGTCACTGATTTACGAAGGCTTAAAGCACTACTTCATGGTGAACTTCCCACAACGGGCAGGTGCCCTGCGTGAATTCTTGGACGAAATCCTCGGTCCAGAGGATGATATTACCCGTTTCGAGTACATCAAGAAGCATGATAAAGAGAATGGTCCCGCGCTTGTAGGCATAGAGCTATTGTCCATTGAAGCTTATGAACCACTTATCGAACGGATGCAGCAGAAGGGTGTAGATTATGTAGAAATCAATAAGGATTCCAATCTCTTTAACATCCTTATTTAATTTTTTTCATCACTTTAATCATTTCGTTAATGAACATAGAAAGGCCCGTCCCAGAATGAGTGGGGACGGGCCTTTTGTATATCATACTAGAGAGGTAATTCAGTCTTACGGTATTGTTCGACTTCATCTGTTAATTTATAATCTTTGTCCTTCATCAATTTCATGAAGCCATCTAGTTTCTGCAGGAATGGGCTGTTGTCTTTATTCTTGGTGAGAATGCTAGAGTAGGCTTTCTGCGCCTCCAAGTCCATTTCAAGATTGTCATAATGGAAAAGGGGCGTGTTATTCTGGCCGTAAAACGTATTGTTAACATAGATAGAATATAAGGATTTCACGGCTGAAATTCGGTTTGATTTCGGATGATTTTGAATAAATTGCTCTTGAGATAGTGCTCGCGCAGCTACATCGGTCCAACCTATGACCAGCCCGTTATCCTTGGAGGAGGGCAGATCAGACTCCGTAGCCATAATGGATAGATACGCGCTGATATCGTCAGTGACATAAAGCTTATATTTGCGGTAAGCCTCATAATCGATCACCGGGAAAAAAGTGCCTTCCGCGGTCTCCAGTTTATATCCATTTTCGCTGGCACTCTTCAGCAGTGTGCGCAGAGTGAGATCTTCTGTGGCATCAGCAAGGGTCTTCATACTTGCGCCAGCTTTATAGATGGCGGTGAGCTTCCGCTGGACATTGCTGGTACTGAATTTGCTCTCCCACGCCGGAAGCGCCGCCTTGTGCAAATTCTCAAGCTTCAGTGTCATTATCGTGGCACGATACGAACCTACCGCATACATATTGGCGTTCAAATATTTAATAGCTTCGGGTAACTTGTTAGAGGAAGACAACAGTGGCAATGCTGCTTTATAGATAGCCTCCGCATGACTATTGTTTGCTGTCAAAGGATTTGCCTTAGTGCCTCCCACAGGAGGGCTGGCAGCGCCTTCAGCTTGAATCGTTCCAATAGGTACCGCGCCTAGTCCCAATGTTAATGCTAGAACAGAATAGAGAATATATTGCTTCTTATTCATGAAAGTTCCCCCTGTCTATCGGATGAAATATGGGTGGAGCATGACTTTTATTTTCTAAAAAATATAAACTTTAGTCCAATTGCCCCAATCAGGGAAACAATTAAGCTTACCCACGGGGATAAAGTAATGACCGGAAACAATCGGTCGAGGTACAAGCCAATAAATACGGCAACTACGGCGATTCCGATATAGACGCCAAGGCCCTTGATATCAAAGGGCTTGGCTTTAGGTGCATCCCCCTCAGACAAGGAGGTTAACCATTTCATAATAAGTTCTATCAAGATAATGGAACCTGCCCCAACAGCGAAGAGGGTGAAGAGGCTAATCTCTCCGAACATCCCAGGTGATCCGTTAGTCCATTGCAAGAAGAGTCCACCTATAGCAAAGATCCCGAACAAACAGGTTAGAGCCGCGCAGGGAATCATCAAGTAATAGTTCCATTTGCTGCGTGCTGAGCGTGTGGGAACGCTGTCTATGATCTCTTTAAAATAATCATCCGGATTCTCGCCAAACACCTGTTTAGCGTTTTTACCTTTTTTTTGTTCTTTCAGAAGCAGCTTGGCTGCATCCAGTAAAAGTTCTTCAGCGCGGAGAGCTTCTACCCTGCTGGCGCGCATCGTCAGGATCATATCTTCAAAATAGGATCGATTGAAAGGCGTCATCTGCTCACGCAGGGCGTTATTTTCCTTAATCATATCTTTCACTTTCATAATAGGGATGTAAACCTCCAGTAGTGTTAATCGGTATAGTCTTTAACCTAGAGTATACGTTTGCCTGACAGGTCAGCGCAAGGACAAGCATTTCTATTTTTCTATGCATAATCCTTTTATAAGAGTGAACACTGATAATGTTGTTGCTTGATCAATATAGCTTTGGGAAAGGTTGGGAGCTTTATGGAACATGAGAACAAGAAAGAACAGGACAGTGTCATGGGCAACGGTTTCGAGCCTACGCCCAATCATTCAATGGGGGATTGGGGCGGCTCTGATGGATTCAGCATGTGGAATTCCACAGAAGAACCAGCAACAGAGGGTGCGCTTAAGGATTGGGAAGGCAGTCAAGAAACCCATGAGATGTTTAACGACAGCTATGATTGATTGACGGCCCTGGAAGCTCATCATGCGATTGAAAAACAGCCAGTCTTCATTATTTTGGAGACTGGCTGTTTGACGTTCCGGTTTATACTCCGAATTTGCTCTTGCAAATTACTAAGATCTGTCCCGTTCCTGTTGACAATATGAACGAAATCTTTATAATAAGAATATAATTCATACTAAGTTAATCGGAATTCTAACAAATTAAAATAATGATTAAATATAGGAGGTTACGGCAATGGAACGGAATATTGTAATTCGGCATAACGGCGAAGAATTGACAGCGAGCATCCATTATCCGAGTAAAGAGAAGGGAACTTCCACACGTTGCAAGGACAGATTGCCATTAGCTGTAATCTGCCATGGATTTGTGGGTAACCGGATTGGAGTCGATCGGATATTTGTCAAAGCAGCTCGTGAGCTGGCGCAAGATGGGTATATGGTCATTCGATTTGATTATGCGGGCTGCGGCGAGAGCAGCGGTAATTACGGCGGGGAGGATATGGAGTCGATGATCGCTCAGACTAGAGCGGTGCTCGATTACGGAATTAGCTCTGCCGATGTGGATCCACAGCGTGTGACGCTTATTGGCCATAGTCTGGGTGGGGCGGTTGCACTTCTGACAAGTATTCGTGATCGCCGCGTGAAGAATCTCGTGCTGTGGGCCTCCGTGGGTTACCCCTTCAATGATATTGTGAAGATCGTAGGGCGGGAGGCTTATGATCGATCGGTGAAGAATGGATCGGCGGATTACGTGGGCTACTCATTCACACCGGTATATTTCAATTCTTTGGCGGCCTTCCAGCCTTTCCAAGAGGCTAGTAAATTCAGTGGTGATGTGCTCGTCATTCATGGTACGTCTGACGATGTCATCCCCGTGGATTATGCATTCCTTTACCAGAAATTATTCTGGACACGTCCTGAGGGACGATGCGATAAAGAGATCATTTTTCAAGGTGATCATACCTTTTCTTCTGGGCCAGCACAGCAGCAGCTGCTAAAGCGGACAAGAGAGTGGATGAACGAACAGGAGCATGTGCAGACAGAGTGGCAAAATTGGATGATATAGGTGATGGACTTTACTCGCAATAACTTGAAATTAGCGGTAAAATAAAGATGCACACCATATACTGGGTTATGGAGGTTGGCATCCTATGAAATTACCGTCATTTTTTATCGCGCACGGTTCTCCGCTCCTCGCACTGGAGGATAACGAGTATACCCGTTTTCTGGAGCGGCTTGGTCAAGAACTAGAAGCACCACGGGGTATAGTAGTATTCTCAGCGCACTGGGATAGCCCAGAACAGCTACTCACCATGGATGAGAAGCACGAAACACAACACGACTTCTACGGATTCCCTGAAGAAATGTATACGCTGACCTATCCAGCCCCAGGCGATCCAGCTCTAACCAAGCGGATTTCCGAGCTCTTTAAGGGTAACAATCTTTCACATCAGCCCGTTCTGGGGCGAGGACTCGATCACGGTGTCTGGGTAATACTGAAAAAAATGTTTCCGAAAGCCGATATTCCGGTAGTCGCTTTATCCGTCGATTCACTACGTTCTCCCAAGGAACAGTACAATATCGGGCGGATGTTAGCCCCTCTGCGTGACGAAGGCATACTGCTGATAGGAAGCGGTGGACTTGTTCACAATTTGCGGATGCTTAATGAAAGTGATCAGCCTGAAGAGTGGGCGCTTGAATTCGATGCGTGGATTGCCAAGGGGTTAGAATCTTGGGATTTACCTTCACTGTTTGCTTATGAGAAAAAAGCTCCGCATGTTCGTGATGCGGTTCCGTCTTACGGAAGAGAGCATTTCGCACCTCTCTTTTATGCGATGGGAACAGCGGATGGCAGCAGGAAGGCAGAGCGAATATTTCAAGCGTATCAATATGGGACATTAAGCCTCAATTGCTGGAAGCTAGACTAAATGGATAAGATACACGCAGGGTACAGCCGGAGATCGGCTGTGCCCTTTTTTAAAATATAAGAAAGTAAAAGTTTCACGCTATGCATTATCCTTATATTTCTCGCTTAAACGTATATCGTCCTAATAAGGACGCTGAAGTCGATTACACTTGATGCAAGCGGATCAAGACAAATGGGACTGGCTGTGATTAAATGGAAGAAACCAGTTAAGATACATAAAACGTTTAGGAGGAACTACAAGCTTATGAAAGTAAACTGCTCTTCTTCCCGTCTATTATCTGCCCTTGTACTAAGTACCCTATTGCTCTCCGCTTGCGGAACAGAGAGTGCAAATAATGTAATTGCCCCGACACAGCAACCTACAGCAGATCCCGCTCCAATTGAAACGATCCAGCCATCGCCTACAGCAGATCCATCTGCTGAACTCGTTTCCGGATTAACAGGTCTTCCCGTTTCTGAAAACAGTCTCCCACGTCCCTTAGCTGTTATGATTAATAATGCTCCAGCGGCCCGGCCACAGTCGGGGGTGAGTGAAGCGGATATTTTATATGAGGTCCTTGCTGAAGGTGGCATTACGCGGTTGATTGGTATTTTTCAAAGTCATACCGGAGTGGTCAAAATCGGACCGATTCGCAGTATTCGCCCTTATCTGCTCGATATTGGCGAGAGCTACGGTGGTGTGACGGTGCATGCCGGGGGGAGCCCCGCGGCTTATGCTATTTTGCAAAAAGAGAAAAAAGCAGATATGGACGAAATCGGTCGTGCCGGAGCTTATTTCTGGCGGGACAAAGCACGTAAAGCCCCTCATAATCTCTACAGTAATGCAGCGAAGCTGCGGGAAGGTGCCGAGAAGCTGGGTTATGACAAAAGTGTGAAGGTGCCAGGGTATCTTTTTAACAATCCAGATTACATACCGACAGGCGGAGAACAGGCCGCTGAGTTTAGCGTAAACTTCTTGCTTAAAAGCTATAAAATTGACTATAAATACGATACTCAGCTCCAGACCTATCAGCGTTACGTGAATGGTAAACCACATTTGGATCTGAATAACAATAAGCCAGTAGAAGCTGCAAATGTGATGGTGATGGGTTCCGATCATAAAGTACTTGATGATGTTGGAAGACTTCAGGTTGATGTGGAGCTTGGTGGAGAAGCGTTGCTCTTTCAGAGAGGACAGGTCACAAAGGGCAGATGGTCGCGTGAGCCAGGTGATGTGATTCGGTTTGTGAAGGATGGTAAAGAAGAGCTAATGTATCCAGGAATCACCCATATTTTGGTCGTCCCTAATGCACCTTCATTTAGCAGTCATGTGGTATATGGCGGAGCAGATAGTGCAACCTAAGAAAGTCGGAATATCCAGTGTTATACAGATTTGTGTTCGGAATTATGGGTAAGTGTTAATAGAGTGTAAAAAAGTTCATTTCTATAGCTTCTATACCTTCTACGGATATGTTAAGATAACAAGGGTTGTCATTCATTTTCATGCTTTTTACATATGGGTGACTCTGTACTCACGGTAATATTATGTAAAGGGGTTTAAAACAATGAAGTTGAGAAAAAAGGACATATTCTTTGAGACGCTGGAAAATATGGCGGATACCATTGTCCAAGCTGCAGATTATTTTGCTCAGAATATCACTGATCTCCAGAATAATGTCGATAGTTTCGCTGCAGAGATGAAGAAGTACGAATCCCAATGTGATACTTACACGCACACCGTAATTAAGGAATTGAACAAGACGTTCATTACGCCACTTGAGCGTGACGACATTATGGACTTGATTACAAGCATGGATGATGTCATTGATGGCTTGGAGGCATCTGCCTCACGTTTCTATATGTACAACCTTCTTGACCCGGATGAATACATTGTACAATTTGCCGAAATCCTTCGTCAGTGTGCTTATGAAATCCAAAAAGCGGTTCATTTGCTTTCCCAGAAGAAGCTGCTGGCCATTCGTGAATATACGATCCGTTTGAATGACCTTGAGAATCAAGGGGACGAAGTCCTTCGTATTTGTACCAAAGCTCTATTTGAAACCGTTAAGGACCCGATTGAGCTGATTAAGCGCAAGGAATTATATGAGCGACTCGAGACCACTACAGATAAATGTGAAGATGTAGCCAACATGTTGGAATCGATCATCATGCGCAACTCATAAGGGGTACTAGAATATGGAAACATCGATATGGATTCTTGGAATTGTTATATTTCTCGCGCTTGCGTTTGACTTTATTAATGGTTTCCATGATACGGCCAACGCGATTGCTACCTCTGTCTCTACACGTGCGTTAAAACCTCGAACAGCTATTATTATGGCGGCACTGATGAACTTTGTCGGAGCTTTGATGTTTACAGGTGTAGCTAAGAAAATTGGCGGAAGTATCACAGACCCCACGTTGCTGGAAAATGGTCTGGATATCATAATAGCCACGCTGATTGCTGCGATTATTTGGAATTTGATCACCTGGTGGCTCGGAATTCCGTCCTCCTCCTCTCATGCACTGATCGGCGCTTTGGCTGGTGCAGTATATGTGGGTGCAGGTTCGTCGCATATTAACTGGGGCGGATTTGTGGAAATTGTCGAGGGGTTGATCTTCTCGCCAATTATTGCATTTGTTATCGGTTATATCATCATGACAGTCCTGAAATGGATTTTTGCAAAGCGTAGTCCACATACGGTTAATAAGGGCTTCCGTTCCATGCAGGTTGTGACGGCGGCATTACAGTCGTTTACTCATGGTACGAATGATGCGCAGAAGGCGATGGGGATCATTACCTTTGCCCTCGTTACATCAGGACGCCAAGAGACTATGGATGTAATCCCTCTATGGGTTAAGATTGCTGCGGCTACGGCTATGGCACTCGGTACCTCCATTGGTGGTTGGAAGATTATCAAGACCATGGGTACGAAGATTTTCAAAATCGAGCCGATCAACGGCTTCGCGGCTGATATTTCCGCGGCTTCCGTTATTTTCTCGGCAACACTGCTTCATTTGCCAGTCAGCTCCACACATGCTATCACTTCAGCGATCCTGGGTGTTGGCTCTGCGAAACGCTTCTCTGCCGTGAAATGGGGAGTAGCTGGACGTATTGTAGTTACCTGGTTTATTACGATTCCAATCAGTGCGGTATTAGCCGGTCTGATTTTCAAAATCATTTTTTAAATCCCTTTAATAAAAAGATGTCAGTTAGCCTATGGCTGCGGACATCTTTTTTTGTTGTTTGGGTGGTGCGGGGCGGGAGCGGTATAAATCCCGTAGAATTGACGGGATTGGGCGATTGGAGGGGAAAGAGAGGTATAAATCCCGTAGAAATGACGGGATTTGGCAATTGGAGGAGAAAGAGCGGTATAAATCCCGTAGAATTGATGGGATTCGGCGATTGGTGGAGGAAAGAACGGTATAAATCCCGTAGAAATGGTGGAATTGGGCGATTGGAGGAGAAAGAGCGGTATAAATCCCGTAGAATTGACGGGATTCGGCGATTGGAGGAGAAAGAACGGTATAAATCCCGTAGAAATGGTGGAATTGGACGATTGGAGGAGAAAGAGCGGTATAAATCCCGTAGAAATGGTGGAATTGGACGATTGGAGGGGAAAGAGCGGTATTAATCCCGTAGAAATGGTGGAATTGGGCGATTGGAGGAGAAAGAGCGGTATAAATCCCGTAAAAATGATTGAATTGGGCGATTGGAGGGGAAAGAGCGGTATAAATCCCGTAAAAATGATTGAATTGGGCGATTGGAGGGGAAAGAGCTGTATAAATCCCGTAGAATTAGCTAAGTTACGTCGAAGAAGCATAAAGAGGGGCATAAATCCCCCAGAAATGGCGAAATATCGTCGAAGAAGTATAAAGAGGGGTATAAATACCCCAGATTTGGTGAAATAGCGTTGAAAAAGCATAAAGAGGGGCATAAATCCCCCTGAAATGGCGAAATATCGTCGAAGAAGCATAAAGAGGGGTATAAATGCCCCTGAATTGGCGAATGACGTCGAAGAAGCATAAAGAAGGGTATAAGTGCCCAAGATTTGCAGAGTCTAGCTCGTACAACCGAGAGTGGTTAAAGTTTGGATAAGGTGCTTATGAGCTTATGTCTGGACGTAGCTATTTGTGCATCTGTCGAATCTAGGCGGCGGTTAGAATTTAAACTAACTAATCCTTAAACAAATCACTTGATATGATTTGATTAAGTACGGTGACAACCCAACCCAACCCAACTTACTCTATCCATTCTATCCCCGCCATCTGAGGAGCATCGTTATATACACTATGAGCCGAATGATCAGAGGGAGAAGAGGATGAACGAAACTTACTAAAGGGTATTCCATCCTTTCCGGAATGGGACGTTATAGAATAATGGAACCTCAGAGCTACGACTTCTCGGCTGAGATTCTTTTTTTGTTATTTTTGGAAGACTCCACTTCTTGCGGTACAATAGATGCGTGGAAGAAGATGAAGCGGAGGAACATTTATGATACGTACACTTGCGGTGACGCATACAGGTGAGGTGCTGACAGACATACCTTTGCAGGATATCCGGCGGGAGGATTATGCATGGATATGGGCAGATTTTGCTACACCTACGGCAGAAGAGACGCTGCTGCTGGATCACTATTTTCATTTTCACCCTTTGGCGATTGAGGACTGTATGCATGTGCTACAGCGGCCGAAGCTGGATCATTATGAGGAAGTGCAGTTTTTTGTGCTGCATGCGCTGAATGAAGAGACGCTGGATGCTGAAGAGATTGACCTTTTTTTGAGTGCGAATTACCTCGTGTCCTATCATCATCAGGAAAAAACAGAGATGAATGAAGCTTGGGAGCAGGTGAAGCGTGAAATACATAGTCGTAAAGGCTGGTCGGGTGGTCCGATGGCGGCTGCATATACTGTAATGGACAAGCTGGTAGATAAGTATTTTCCATGCCTCTATAGTTTAGAGGACGAGCTTGCGGATCTGGAGAGCAATGGCGGCAGTGAGTCGGTGGAGGATTTGATGAGCCAAGTGTTTAATGTGCGCGGAAGGCTGCTCAAGATGCGACGGACGATTGTGCCGATGCGCGATTTGATGTACCGGATCGTGAATTCGCAGCATGTCCAGAGCAACGGTGAGGAACGGATTTATTTTGGCGATATCTATGACCATTTGTTAAAACTGTCGGATATGATTGAGGCAGATCGAGAAATGACTGCGGATCTACGTGATAGCTACATTTCTCTTAACTCCAACCGGATGAATTCGATCATGAAAACACTAACAGTAATCACCACCGTATTCATGCCGCTGACGCTGATCGCCGGAATTTATGGGATGAACTTTGTAGTGATGCCTGAACTCGAATGGAAGTATGGGTATTTTGGCGTTCTGCTGTTTATGCTGGTGGTGGGTGTTAGCATGTTCAGATGGTTCCGGCGTAGTGGATGGTTTAAGTAAAAATAAAACGTCACCGCTATTTGCGGCGACGTTTTCCGGTAGAGGGAGTAGAGCGCCGGCGTGTGGTTGTAGTAGATTTACGACGCCCAGAGGTGGAGCGTCTTTTTTTGCGCCGACTCGGACTGAACATTGCGGCATCCTCTTCGGCTGCCAGTGCGCCTGCTGCTCCTTTTCCTTTGCCGAAGCTACCCATGAAGAGCTTAACCATCGGAGCCATCTGCTGGAAGCCGGACATCACCTTCTGCACTTTACCCATGGAGTTTACGATCCCGTCAATACCGCCCATTCGGTCGATGATACCTTTGATTTGCTCCATATTCCCGCCGATTCCGCCCCCGCCGCCTAAACCGCCTAAGCCGCTAAGCAATCCGGCAAGCCCGCCGCTTGCCTTTGTTGTAGCTTCAGCAGCAGGAAGCGCTAGAGCTGTTTCAGTGGCAGCTTCTGCTCCTAAAGCGGGAAGGATTCCGCTCTCTCCTGGGGGGGATGAAGGCGCATATGGACTGAGCCCGGGGTAAGCAGATGCATTATAAGTATCGGTCAGTGAACGCTGGTTCCGGCGGGAATGATTATAGTAATGATCAGGCATAATATCACATTCCTTTGTTAGTGGTTTGCTATACTGTATGTCATGGGCGAACATACGGTATAGACGAATGCCCGGGTTACCCGTGATAGGAGCGGAAAAGGGCGAATGCCTATAATCGTCTTTAAGAAGTGAAAAAAGCGTGTACATGCTTGATTTTCGGCGCTTATGTAGTACTATAGTGTAGGTGCTATTTCTTATGTAGGAAGAAACAAACGTAGTTTGGTACATATTGAGTGTGCGCCATGGGTGGACGTTTGTCCATCGATTTCACTCTTTACAGCGTGAAATCGTTAATGCTTGAAAAATGCGCTCCAGTGCAATATAGTAAAGGCAGGATAGTCGCATGAGGTTTATGTTTCCGGAGCTAGTTTTGTACGGAGCTTAATTAGAGAAACTAATGCTGATAGAACTTTTAGGGGATGAAAAGCTGATGCAACTTAAGAAGTTGAATGATAAAAGTATCGACCAATTATTTGAAGCTATTTTAACGTTAAAAAATATGGAAGAATGTTACGTATTCTTTGATGATTTGTGCACTGTGAACGAGATTCAATCGCTGTCGCAGCGACTGGAAGTAGCGCGTATGCTCGGCAAAGGCTCCACCTACAACCAGATCGAAGCAGAGACGGGCGCAAGCACAGCTACGATTTCCCGTGTAAAACGTTGCCTGAACTATGGCAATGACGGATATAAATTAACGCTGGAACGTTTGGGACGCTAATTTATGGTACCGGGCGTACTTATTATCAGTCATGGTTCTCGCGATAAGGCTTGGGTTTCAATCGTAGAGGAAGCCGTAAGCGGATTATCGCTAGGTGAAGAGATTCCTGTTGTGGTCTCTTTTTTAGAGCTGGTAGAGGGCCGTCTGATTCAAGATGGAATAAATGAGCTGGAACACGCAGGGATCACAGATATTATTGTGATCCCATTGTTCGTTTCCTCAGGAAGCACACATGTCGATGAGATAGAATATGCACTTGGCGCCAAACCTGAGCCTGAACGTGAGACGGATTTAGCGCTGTTCTCAGTGAAGGCTAAAGTTCACTACGGTTATCCTATCGACGATGATCCGGACATCGCTGTAATGATCTGGGACAAGCTACGTGAGCTGTCTACGGAACCGAAGCGAGAGACGATTTTGCTTGTGGGCCATGGCAGTGTCTATGATGGCTTCCGGCAGCGCTGGCAGAAAGGTATATCTTCGCTGGCGGGACGTGTACGTGAGGTAAGTGGCGTAGCGGCGGCCGACTATGGTCTGCTGAGTCCGGATAGTATAAGAAGCAAGGTAGAGTATTGGCAGGAGCAGGGTCACGAGGTTCTGGTGGCGCCGCTTTTTTTGAGTGAAGGCTATTTTACTAAGCATGTGGTTCCGAACAGACTTAAAGGGTTAACCTATAAGTATTCTGGTCAAACGCTTCTGCCCCATCCCCTTCTTCCGCATTGGATTGAGAGACAGGTAGAGACACTCCTCGAACAGATTCGAATGAAACGATAAAGCACCTACCCTTGAGCACACTTAATCATAAAAAAAGTGGCCACATCCGTGGATAATACGGGATTTGTTGCATACACATATAAATAGTTGTTTTTCTCTAAACTTAGTGTCATTAATTGCTGTATAATGGAATATTTGCATGAAAGGGCCTTTAACATTGATTGTAGTGGTCCGAATTAGGTATAATCAATTAGGTTATTCTATTATAAAAACAGGTGGCGTTCCGGTAATGAAAACTGCGAGATTGATTTATAATCCCACTTCTGGACGGGAAGAAATGAAGAAGCGGCTCGCCGATATTTTGGACCGGCTGGATATTGGTGGCATTGAAGCTACCTGCCATGCAACAACCGGAGAAGGCGATGCTATGCTAGCTGCTGCAGATGCAGTAGAACGCGGTTATGATTTGATCATAGCAGCCGGTGGCGATGGCACTTTAAATGAGGTTATTAATGGTATGGCGGAGAAGCCTAATCTTCCCCCGCTCGGCGTTTTGCCGCTTGGTACTACTAATGATTTTGCACGTGCAATGGGGATCCCGAAGAACTGGGAAGATTCCTGTGATCTGATCATTCGCCAAGAGACACGTCCGATTGATATCGGTAAGGCAAATGACCGTTATTTTATTAATATAGCAGGCGGCGGTAGCCTAACCGAACTGACATATGAAGTTCCTAGTAAGCTGAAGACCATGATTGGGCAGCTTGCGTACTATTTAAAAGGTATTGAAAAAATGGTCAGCCTATCTCCTCAGGAACTAATCATTCGTGCCAATGGGCAGGAAGTTATTCATGATGAGTTTATGCTGTTCCTGATTGCAAATACGAATTCTGTTGGCGGCTTCGAAAAGCTTGCTCCCGGCGCTCGGATCGATGACGGTCTATTAGATGTTATAGCGGTTAAAAAATGCAACCTGGCAGAGTTTGTCCGTTTGGTCAGATTGGCTCTTCGTGGCGAGCATTTGAATGATAAGAAGGTTATTTATTTCCGTACGGATGCGATGGATGTAATCTCTCCAGGACATGTCCAATTGAACTTGGACGGCGAACTGGGTGGAGAATTGCCAGGGCGATTCCGGATTTTGCCACAGCATTTGCGGATTTTTGCTGAAAATAACTAAGCTAAGAGCGATTGAAGATTATTGTGGGATATATAGTTATGATAATTGGGTTTATACAGCGATGATAATGAAAGAAGTGAACAATAAATAATGAGTAAACACCGCAGTGGACGCAGCACCAGCCGCCCAGTCGGCAAGGCGCCTGTCGCCGGACTGCCTGTGAATAAAAATGATGAGGTTATGCTCGATATTATCGGCATGACCCATGAAGGTGAAGGGGTAGGCCGCGTAGAAGGCTTTACCCTTTTTGTGCAGGGAGCTCTTCCCGGAGAGAAGGTCCGGGCAAAGGTGCTCAAGACCAAGAAGCAGTATGGCTACGCCAAGCTGCTGAATTTAGTAGAGGCGAGCAGCGCCCGCATCGCGGCGCCTTGCGAGATCTATGACCAATGCGGCGGCTGTCAGCTGCAGCATATGGACTATGCGGCACAGCTGGCGTGGAAACGGCAGCTGGTGGTGGACAACCTGGAGCGGATTGGGAAGCTCCGGGTTAGTGGTGGTGGCGGAGACGCTGGAACGGATCAGGCAGCGGGCATTCTCGTCCGCCCAACACTGGGCATGGACGAGCCTTGGCGATATCGCAACAAGGCTCAGGTGCCGATCGGTGTAACCGAAGGCGGCCTTGTGGGCGGCTTTTACGCGAGAGGAAGCCACCGGATCATCGATATGGAAACATGCTTGATTCAGCATGAAGATAATGATGACGTTGTGCGCAAGGTGAAAGAAATCGGACGGAAGCGCGGCATTACTGCTTACGATGAAGAATCCGGCAACGGCTTACTGCGTCATGTCGTAGTAAAGAAAGCCTTCCGTACTGGTGAGATGATGGTCGTACTCGTCACTAATGGCGAACGCATCCCACATCTGGACGAATGGATCACTGAGATTCGTCATGAAATCCCAGCTGTTACAAGCATCTGCCAGAACGTGAATACTAAGCAGACGAACGTAATCTTCGGTGATACAACACGTACCCTTTGGGGGAACGACGTTATTTACGATTATATCGGCGATGTGAAATTCGCGATTTCTGCCCGTTCTTTTTATCAGGTTAACCCGGCTCAAACCGAAGTTCTCTATGGTAAGACTGTGGAATATGCAGGACTTACGGGAAACGAGACTGTTATAGATGCTTATTGTGGCATCGGGACGATTTCATTGTTCCTTGCGCAGCATGCTAAGCAGGTCTACGGTGTAGAAATCGTACGTGAAGCGATTGAAGATGCACGGGCGAACGCCACTTTGAATGGTATGGATAATGTAGTGTTTGAGGTAGGCGCATCTGAGGATGTAATCCCTAACTGGAAAGAGCAAGGGATTGCGGCAGATGTTATCGTAGTCGATCCTCCGCGTAAGGGCTGCGATCCACGACTTTTGGAGACGATTCTGGCGATGAAGCCGGAGCGTGTGGTGTATGTATCGTGTAATCCATCGACACTGGCAAGGGACTTGCGGGTGCTCGAAGATGGAGGGTATAAGACAGTGGAGGTAACTCCGGTGGATATGTTCCCGCATACGGTGCATGTGGAGAGTGTGGCGTTGTTGGTGAAAAGTGATACAGTGAAATAAACCCCTGTACTTACTTGTGTTTTCCAAAGTGGTACAGATTAATAACATTGATGGTACAGATGGCGAAGGATAGACTTGATGTGAAATTGATGTAAAAATCCACCGGATTTCAGCCTAAATGAACAGAAGACACCGGAAATTTTTTTGTGTCTTCTTTTTTTGTGGTTGTTGTTCGGTGAAATTAAAGTATTAGACTAGAGTTATTGATTTAACGGGTTTTTGAATTGAAGAAATCGTCAGCTTTTGAAAATAAGTTTTAGATTGATCCATTAGAAGCCCACAAAGACGAAGTCGATCTTGATCGATTAAATGTTTGCCGTAAGCCTTAACAAACTGCTGGGAATAATCTTCATTACTCAGATTAAATTGTAGTGACCAAAGTTTCCAAAAAATGTTATAATGGCGATCACCTATACCACCATACCCAACATCAATGTATCCTGTCATAATAAAATCCTGAAGTATTAAGTTCGGCAAGCAATAGTCTCCATGAATAACAACTCTTTCTTCTACGGCACCCTTGAACAAAGAGATCATATCTTCGTATGCAATTTTGATATTTGTATATCCCAAATACCTAAGAAGTCCCTTTTCGTCTCTGCCCTCACTATAATTCCTCTCTGCCCTCACTATAATTCCTCTCTGCACGTATAACCATTTTTTCTAATCCGTTCGTGATCGGACAATACTCAGTATTGACTCGATGTAACTTTAAGAGGCTTAAAGAAAATACTTCAGATAATTGCCCAGGCTCTTCAAGATATTCATCACTTGCTGCATCAGTACCAGCTAACCGTTCTGTTACAAGATAATCATTTGTTTCATTTGATATGTAATGCACTACTTTTGGACATCCTGCAAAATTATATAAAAACTTTGTCATTATGGCTTCACAATACATTTGATCTTTTGGTGTGACTTTAAGAAGTTCCTTTAATGTGATATACAGATGATCTTGATTTGTTCTTTATGGTTATTAGGTGTGCATCGGTGAAGTATTTTCGTAATTCTGTGGGAAAAGAGATTTCGTATCTAGAATTTATTGGGGGAGTAATCATTGTTTTTCCTCCATATGATTTCGATTTCTTTGATAGAAGATATTCGATGGTTCATTCCGTTATCCTGCCCTTTTGCTTAATAAAACAAGGAACAGCTGCCGAGGCAAACTGTTCCTTGTTTCGTTCAACTATAGTTTCCCGTATTATCTAATCTAAACCTCATCGAGTCCATCCCTACATCCAAATGAGATCCTACGTACGGGATTGTTTAAACATCAACATCAATATGCGAAGGTGGGCGGCCGGCGCAGCTGCTGCGACAAAAGGAACAACTTACTCTGCTCCTTGCTTTGCTTTTAAAAAACAATATTATAAACCCAGTTCATTTTTCATTTCAGTAAGAACATGTTGTCTATACGTATCGGTTTCTTTGTATACGTGACTTATCAAATCATTAATGTCTATTGTGGCATTGGTTTTATTGAGTGTTGCAAGATATAAATCAATGTAATCTTGAGGTTCTTTGTTTACGGTATAATTCAAATACTCGCTTAGAGCTTGGTCAGTACTATCTCCGAAAATTGCTTCGGCAGTAAAAAAAGAGTCATAAAGTTTTGGAAGGTTCTTATCGAAATCGACCAGACCATCGTACTCATATGGTAGGCTCTTTTCTAATTGCTCTTCTATTTTCAACTTCTCTTCGACTGAAGAGAAAGTTATACCTTTTGTTCTAGAGTGAAGTTCAATTTGGAATTTAAGTTTTGAGCCGAGAAGTGTGGTATGTTCTGCTAAGGACCCAGATACTTTTGTGAAAGTCTCAAATTTCTTATCCCATTTTTTCCCTTCCGAGTTCTTAGCGTCTTGCAGAGTCCAAACTACCTGCGCTAATATGGTGGTGATTATGCTAGTAATGATAACGGTAATAGTAGTGCTTAGCGCAAGTTGCCGCCAGGGTTGATTTGACATATTAGATCTCCTTGTCGATATTTTTTATATTATTAATTATCCCTGATTCAGAATTGGTTACCAAGAAAAGAAAGCTGATTTGGTTCCATGTAATTTCGATTTCAGGGCAACTGGCGGAGATCTTCCTTCGGTGAGTTATTAACGTAATCTGCCCGTTAGCTTAATGAAACGCTTGCCAGTCTAATATTTTATTTTCTCTGAACAGTTGTACAGAATCAGATGCAAATATCGATGGGAGTGTAACAATTTAAAAGAAAAAAAGTATTAGATCGGCTCCAATATAAAAATCGATGGAAGTTTTGAATTGAAAATAATGACCTGGCCAGATACTTTTTTATTAATAGACATTTCCTAGGGGGCGGCGACTGCGAGGGGGGAGCCGCTACAGCATAAATATAAGGATAAATGAAGTTGATACACTTTTGAGATATTGTCACGAAACGCCTCTTATCTCTGGCCGAACGTGGTTTATTTCTCTGAGTGAATACAAAGTTATGTGTTACTTCCACGACTTAAATCTTTCAAGTGCCACCGCCGTTTCCTCTTCGAATATTCACCCGGCATGCTATTAATCTGTCTAAGGTCCGTTGGTAGTTAGCTTCTTAGAGTTATCATTATGGCAAAATCGTTATCATTTGTAATCCTTCGGATGTTACTGGATACTTCGGTGCTGGAGGGCCACGATGTTAATTTTTCAGATCCATTATGTTAATAAAATAGAGCCATGATGTTAGAAGGGATTAGCAGTAGAACTGAAGTAAGTCTGTCAAGACCATGGAGCATCCATTTAACCGTGATAGGCAATTGATTTGTACGCACACTTTTCCGCGCCCAACAAAGCTTGCTGAGCCTGTCACACGGCGAGTATTGGATGCACGGAAGTAATCATCCGTCCCCTCAGAGGGGACGGGAGGGGATTTAATATTCTTTAGAAGTAGCGAGAAGTATCAACAAATTTCTGTAGTGGCTCTAGCATTAACTCTATACACAGTTAACTGATATTTTTTTCGATATACTTTTTGATCATCATTTTAGAAATGCTTTTGCACTTCTCAAGCTCTTCAATTTTGATGATTTTGTTACTACTTCCATGAGCTATAAACTTATTTCTAAAATTCACCAATCTTTTTGTTTCTTCACTGTATTCACTCAAATCTAGATCTATTAAGGCTACATCGATTCTCTTTTTTAGTTCGATAAACCCGAGATTATGTATGTCAGAACAAATCTTTTTTAGCTTAGTAAGATCATCTTTTTTATACTCTACATACTCTTGAAGTTCTTCTACTAAGAATTTTAGTTCTTCTTCACTGGAAATTTCTTTTTCTTTCTTTCCTGCCTCAAGATACGTATTTGCAATAACTTCTATTGATTTAAAGAAATTAAGAAATGCTTCATTGTACCATTCCCCAACTTCAATTCCCTTTAAATATGACTGGTAGGCTATAATTGCAATATCATCAGAGTTATTGATCCCTATAAAAATATTATCGATATTCTCTAATTGGTTTTCTGGAAATGGAACTCTTACCGTAACAGTACTAGCTAGATTCGAAGTCCCCATTAGCATTGTCTCTCCATTGCCTTTCTCCTGCTGAATATCAATTATGTGATAGTTAATCCTTTGGTTTAAGCTAAATTCCATCGCTCTCAATACATTTTTCAGCTTAATTTCTCCATGCCTTTCAGCTTCTTGAATATTTTGAGCCTCGATCTTCAACTCAGCATAATTTGTCGTATTATCACGATAAAAACTTACGCCTTTAACATTGATTTTATTAATGAAGTTCAGATATGACTCAATCTTATATTTTAAATTCCAAAAATTCATACTAGAAGCCTCCTTATTCTCAACATTTTTAAAGGGATATGATAACGTTCTGTATTCACAACGAAGAGAGGCTTAAGGAGACAAAGTTCCCGGCTGAGCTTGAGCAGTTAGTCTCGTAGGTGTGAATATATTGTTAATAGAAGTTGCAATCTTTTTCGAGAAACTTAATCAAGCACTTCTATATTGTTTTGAATAATCTCATCAAACATTTCCTTATCTTCTTGTTTTATTATCAATTCATTTTTTATAAATTGAATAAAATTTGATGCAGAAAAAGTATTCTTTTTATTTTTTTGTTCAGTAAGAATAAAAAAACCGTATTGTTTTTTTATGAACTTATAGCTCTTTTCATTGAGCTTTGCATCATCCAATAACCATTTGTATTTAACTACTTCTAATGCTTGAGATTCGTCTGAGGATATATATAATATTAAAGCCCAAATTATTAGGTAGATCTTATTGTTAATTAACCCATTAATATTTTCTTCATCATATATTTTCAGGTCACTTTCAAGAGAATATAAGTCTTCTAATATAGTTAGCAAAAATAATAATTCATTTATTTGAGTCATAAATCCTGAACCATCAAAAGAATATTTTGATTTCTTTACTTCATGAAACGCTTTCTTTAGTTTCGGAGAAGCATACATTAAGTTTGATTCCACATGGTTAAATATTTGACTGAAAATTAAATCTTCACTTACATCTGGGTTAATATCATGGCCTCTTCTAAAATGCGTTCTAATATCAATATATGAATAGATTTCGAAAACAATAGGTGAAAATAATTTATAATATATTTCGCCCAAATGTTTTATTCTCTCTCTTTTGAGAGTAAGCCTATGAGATAAGTACTGAGCTACAATTGCACCAATGAAAGCTCCTAAAATAGCTGTAGAAGATGTTATAAGAGCAGGTTTGTAAGTATCCGGTAAAGAGCTAAGCAAATTTATTAATGCCACTCGCGACTCCCCTTTTTTAAAAAAAAATTTTTGATACGTGCCCGTATTCACGACGTCTGACAAAGTCGGGTGTGCCCGGCAAGCTTTTACTGTCCCTAAAATTCTCTGCCGGACCAAGGGGGGATGCCCGATGCGTGAATATACTGCTATAAGCTGAACTTAAGAATGATGGACAGCCGAAGGACGAACCCCTTGGGAGTAAGGATTTCGTTAAGCAAGTTAGATTCTTAATTTCACTCTATATAGCTGATGTTGCAACTTCTTTAATTATACTAATTCGTTTTTATACTCTATTACTTTTTTGCATTCTTTTAAATCAAACAAAAACATTATAGGTTCTTCTTTATCAATTGTTGCCAAGTCATTACTCAGCTCAATTAATGTTTCAACTGCCTTTAAAGCCATTTCAAATGAATCAACTGATTTTTCTTGAATACTTTCTAATGTGTCAGATGTTATATTTGTTGATTTAAAGTGGACAAGTTTATTTCTATATCCAAATAAATTTTTAAGTAATTGAAATCCTTGTCGTTCTATAGGAAAATCCTTACCTGTAATTAGCTTTGGGATAATGACCCATTTTGAGATAATATCTAACTTGTCTAAATATGTTTTAGGATAGTTATCTGACAATTCTCTAGCAGAATAATCGTAAATATAAGCCTCAATTGCCATTGATATAAAAACAACTGTAGTAATCGACTGTTTGTGGCTCACTCTTTGTTGTTCAAGTAAATAATAATCTTTTTCGTCTTGATTAAATTCACTATTATTACGTATCTTAGTAATTTCATGTTCAGCAGTAATTGCAATTTTAAAATTATCCAATGCAATGTCAATGTATATGGGAACACTACTAAGTCTAGAGAAATGTTTCATTTATTAACCTCTTTCTTTATATTACTTCTTTTTTTTATTTTTTGCAGTTTAACTAACGTCGTATTTTCAAATTCCGTAATTAACTCCATTTGTAGAGTATTCGCGAAATTATTGAGCTATCCAGTCCTTTCGCTGCGAGATACAGTAGTCTAATACTCTATTCTCTTAGTCTACAACCTATATTATTCATCATACTTAAAACTATAGGTGATAAATACTATTTTTTACAATCGGTAAGGTGTTTAATAGGTGTAACATGCATTTTGTATTGGTTTTGGAAGTGCAGAAGTATTAGAGGATTACTTTGTAGTAGATGAATTCAGCAAGGGATTTTCAACTCTAGACGAATTAGAGGGCAATGTAATCCATTGCATTAGATGCCTTATTACCCTAAGGACTAAGGTTATAACAATAGATAAACCTTCAAGATGGATTTGGTCCTGAAGCTAAAAAAAACCGTCAGTAAACACTGACGGGGCCTGTAAGTCTTCCTTATTGTCCTTGTGTAGCATCAGATATAAAAAACGATTCGAATTTATCAGTTGCAGCTTGGTAAGCAGTACGGAGCGCGTGTCCATAAATATTCATGGTTGTCGCGATGCTCCCATGTCCAAGCCGCTCTGAGATAATCTTAGCATGAACGCCTTGGTTAATCAGGATTGTGGCTGAGGTATGCCGGAGATCATGGAACCGAATGTATCGAAAGCCATTTTTCTTTATGAACTGTCGAAACCAAAGGTAGGGACGCTCATGATGGAAAGGTTGTCCGGATGTGAGAACATAAAAAACCAATCTCCGCTATAGTTAAATGGAACTCTCCCCTCAAACCTTGTATGGTCTTGTGGGAAAAGTAGGAGAATGCTAAGTTATTCGCCTACTTTTTTCCAAGAGTTCAGAATAGATGGTTAAGTAATTGAACAGGCAGGATAGCCTATTAATTTCGCGAATACTCTATATATGGAGTTATTTACAAAGTTCGTAAATAATACGTTATGCGGCATATTTCTAAATGCGGAGGAAGAAAAATAATATATATCGCAAAGCCCTCATGTTAATCCTTATTTTTACAAATGCAACTTAATGGACAACCGCTATCAACTGGTACAGGTTTTATTGCTGAATCTAAGAATGGTCCGGTTCTAATTACAAATAGACATAATGTAACTGGACGTCATCAAGAGATAGGAATTCCTCTTTCTAGCACAGGAGGTATCCCTAATGAAATTATCATTATCCATAATGTCAAAGATAGTCTTAGCCTGCATATAGGAGCTGACTGATGTGCTTGGCTTAAGGAAGTAATGAACCCTTTCAAGGAGGACTCATGATTAAATTTGTAGACGATCAAATACATGACTTAATAATAGAATTGTTTGCTTATTTTAAAGAATACAGAGTAGATTATGATTTTTATGACCTTGATTCAATGGAGGATTATGGAGATGAAGAAATATTAGTTGATTATGAGTCAGAGGTTATAATTGAGCTACCATATACAGGGGAAGGTTATGGGCTAACCTTAGGTGAATGTTTTGAGGCAATAGCTGAAGTTCAAAAAGCAAGCATTATAGATAACTATAAATATTTAAGTTCAGAACATGTCTTGGTAAGGGTGAATTCGAAAAATATAGAAAGGATACAAGCATACAGAAACCTAAGTCCTTACTCATTTGAAACAACACTTTCAATAAATGAACAATTAATACAGTTTGATCTTGTTGAGGGATTAACGAATTTTGCATTATTAATTACCCAAATGGACAATTACGACAAGCATTCACCTCCAATTTATTATGATGATTTATTTATTGAAATGAGGTCAGAGTCAGAGGTTGTAATAGATAAAATGATTATAGATGAGTTGGTGCAGTCATATATTTATGAGCTCAGCACTTCTTATGATATAGATCTCTTCACTTCTCCTCGAGTTGATTACTGGGGGGGAGAAGAATGTGAGTTAACAGCGGCTGAAGAAAAACGACGCCTTCGCCCGCTAGTAAGAGGCAGAGGAATAAATGACGTATTAACAATTTTTAATTCAGCAGCACAAATAGATGATCCGGAATTTTTGATACTATCTTATACAAAAGTAATTGAATTTGTTTCTCAAACGGTTGTGAAAAAAGAGTTGCTTGATACGGTACTAAATAAGCTAGATAGTCCAAGAGCGCTGAGTCCTGACGCAGATTATGTTTTAGAATTAGAAAAGACATTTGAAGATTTAGGAAGTTATAAGAAAGATAAAGAAGCAATTCGATTAACAATTGAAACATGTTGTGATCTAGTGGAAATTATAAAAATATCATCAATACCCCCTCATTTGAAAAGTTTTGCGAAGATAACTATAAATAGTAGTAAGGATGAAAAGAAGCATGCTCTTAATGAATTAGCAATGTCAGTATCAGATACAAGAAATAAAATTGCACACGCAAAGACCAACTATCGGGTAAAAGGTAATGAATGCCCAAGTGATCAACTTGAGGCGTTTGCAAAATGTTTAAAAGTAGTGTCCTCTCAAGTTATTCGATGGTTTTTCAGACAACATGAAAATTCGAGGATAATAAGATAAATTTAAGAAGATGGTCCCTATCCTATTTGGTCTTTTGGTCTTTTCTAATTCTGAATCAGATGGAGGTAAGTGATGTTTGATTTATTTAAAATAGTTTCTGATGACTTGCTGCCTGATGCGAAAATTAAAACTCCGCTTCAGCGAAAAGGCGACGTAACGTTTGAAATTTCATATTTAATTGAAAAATTAAGACAATTGAAAAACGAGGTTATCCTCACAGAGCTAACCAAATATGGAGAAACAATTATAATTTATCGACAGCTGGTCAGCGAAGACGAGCTTAACTTGGCACTCCGTAGCCGTATTTTTTCTAAGGAAGGACAAAGCTCATTTACTCCTGCAATGTATCTTTCCTATAAAAAGAAATTCGAAATATTAGAGATTGCTGATCTCCGCATTGAAGAAAAGGATGCTAATAATGGATATGGTTCTTCTTTTATGAGGGCTATGTTTCTTTTAATAGAGAAATTCCCTTATCCAATTAAGTACATAAATGGTTGGATATCAGCCAAGGACTGGAGTCATGTGGATCGAAATCAGCATTTTTATGAAAAGTTTCTCTTTGACGTCGAACTGAGGCATGATATGCGAGATGGTAGTATCCTATGGGTTAACCCGAAGGATAATGGAAGTATTGAGCACTACCGCAGTATAAACTACAAACCTGGAATTGCGGGGCTTTTCCAGGAACTATCGGACATAGACGGCTAAGATTGTTTGTTAATTAATTTCAAGCATTTCTATTAAGAATAGTCATAGTCCTTGTCGTAGCTTAATGATGATTGATCAGTAATTATGTCGTATAGATCTAAAAAAATCATGTAGACTATCTAGGATCTGGCAGGTCGCATTGTAGATTATAGTAGAGCAATCTGGAAATGAAGTCAGGAAAGCATGGAGATTGCTGATGTTTAATATCATCCTAGGGAACCTGTGCTAGGATAATTTTAATTAGTTTATGGAACAGTTAAACATTGAATTTCGGGGTGACTATATTGTCTAATTTAACCAAAGAAAAATTAATTGAAGATGTTTTACAACTTAAGATTTTATTAGAGGATGAAAGTACATACAGCAAAAAATATATTAAAGAGTGTGAAAAAATAGAAATAAAGTTAATTAAAAAAAAAATTAGCGTAAGAAAACTCATTAGGATTCAATATGAAATTATAAAACTAAAGAAACAGATAAAAAATTTTGAGCAGGAAAAAGATAATCGGGCCTTTTACTTTTCAGCTTATGGCATTTTGTTTTATGGTGTAGTTACTATTTTTTATAGATCGGGTGTACATTTCAATTCAGATATAGGTTGGCTTAATTTTATATCGGAAGATATATTTAATCTTTTTTCATATGTTCTTATAGGGATGATCGGTGCAATATCAAGAGTGTTCTCGAGAGCATTGGACAAGAATGAGGAAGTTAGATTATTGATGGCAATTCTATTTCCAGTGGTATTTATGAGTCTGTTTTTATACAAGGATGATGAAATTATAGGAATATCTAAAATAAATATACTCATGTTTGCAGCCGGTTATAGTACTGAGTTCATTATGGGGGTTTTAAATAAAATAATGGATTTTGCAAATAAGGTATTAAACCTACCAGTTAATACAGAGGGAAATAACACTCAAGTTAAAATACAGGAAAGAACCGAAAAACCTGAGCTGATTACGCAGGATGGTAAAACAAATATAATCCTCGAACATGATAATAACACATCTACCGCTAAAAACTTAAGTGCCTAAAATCATTAACCTACTAGGCATAAGCCTAGTTTGTTCCTACTTTTTATAACAACTTCACAAGACTCGACGTCCACCACTTTCTCTTGCTCTAGTAACGTATTGATTATACTTGATATACATACCCAAATGATCTAGTTCATCAAATAATTCGATTTCTTCTGATTGAGCAGCTTTATATCTTTGTTCAATAAAGTGAGTAAACTTACTTGGAGATTCAAAATAGTCTAAACAAACCCTTAAGTCGTCAACTGAGATACTCCAGACTGGAGTTAAGTCAAGTTCAACCCCCAGTGGGGTGAGTTTTGATGCTCTAGCGGCAAAAGAATTAAAATTATCTATTGTAATACCGCATATGGTCACTTGTCTAAAATCCGCACTTCTTAGATTACGTATTGGATTATGCTGTTCATCATAAACTGTAACTGTCTCTTCACTAAACAAATAATCAATAAATCGTTTAGCTTGATCCCGTGGACTTTTAATAAGAGTCTTTATTGACTGAATATAAGCAGGAAAATCCGTACTAGGTGGTGTATAAGTAAAAGCCCCCGCTTTAACTTCAATGACTATAAGATGGTCGTCAAAAATAATAATTCTGGCAAGGGTATCGTGAAGAATTGGATAACTACTTTGTGAAGTTAATATTTGATGAAGAAGTACTTGATAAACCAAAACAAAAAATCCCAATCATGATTGAAGAAATTATTAGAATTTTGGATAATCAAGCTAAAAAAGGAAGATGTAAAGTTGTGAGTTCTCTTCTGGATATGGACGGTGATACAAGAGAACAGATAGAAGCACAACTTAAAACTGTTTTAAGAAGGCAAAGTGAAACGGGAAGATTAATACCGTTGAGCTTATTCGGGGAAGTAAAGATAACCATTGCCTGTAATCAAGAAGGCATTACTTCTTTTTCAAATGAGTATGTCAATGACTATATACTGGCTACATTACTTAGAACAAATGATAATGAAAGATTAGGTCTCTATCTGACTTATTCAAGAGATGGCGTACTGAATGAAGTCGACTTTTCTTATCTAACTAAAGATAATATACCAGATGCAAGGAAGGAGGAAATTGCAAGAAAGTCTGTCGAATATGCTGAATCAAGAATTGCATCATTTAAAAAACAAACTGGGGCTAAAAAAATCGGACGAAATAATATATGTTCATGTGGTAGTGGGGATAAATATAAAAGATGTTGTGGTAAGTGAATTTGATACTCAGGAGCTTTTGTTTATATTATAAAATTTGTTAGGCAGTCGTTTGAGGAATTAATTGTGTTGTGGTATCTGTTCAGACAATCCAATTGATTAAGAAGCTTAAAACCCATCTTTTTTTAGGCGGTGATCAACATATGAAATATCTAGATCAAATAAAAAAAACAAATACTATTCCAAAAATAATTCAAGAAATTGCATCGATCTTTAAAGGTTTTGAAGATGATGATTATTTACCAGCAATAATTGAAGAAGGTAATTTTACAGCTGATCACGGAGAAGATTTTTATTTGAAACTAGTTTTAAAACACCAATCTATAGAGATAAATGCTACTTGGTTAAAAGATAACATGGAATTTCATTTGGAAGAGCCAACTAAATACGATAATACAATGAATGATAGTGCTTTCATCCATAATGTTATAACTTACAGAAAATATAAATCGAGGAGTTTATATCAGTTGAACCCATTACTCGTATCAGACGAGATTAATGAATACGAATATACTAATTCGAATTATGTAAATGCATTTTGTAACGATGAATATTCAAATATACAAGGCATACCTGTTTTAAAGTCTACAAATGATCTTAAATTATTAATTCTAAAGAAAATCTTTAATAATTATATCAATGACCCCAAGAGCAATATGTATCCGAAGTTTGAGTTGGTGGCTGAATTCGAATATCGGACTCATAGCGATCACATAAAAAAAACTAAATCTGATATATTTAAATCGTCTGAAGCCTACATAAAAATTGATAGAGGGGAAAGTTCGGTTTTTGTTCTAGGAAGTATTAAAATCCCATTATATAAAAGTAATAGCAAGCGGGAAAATCGAAATATTCAAGTGCTTGACTTGATAGACTTGAAGCCTAGAATGCATAACTCTAGTCATTATAACGGTGATACAATTGAGGGGTTCATATGTTTTAAGCCAGAGGTTATAAATATACTTAAAGAGTATTATTATTTTTATGATTTACAAATGGTAGATAAAAGTAACATTGAGAATTCCTATTTAGTAGACGTTCTCGGAGACAAAATTGTTTTTTGGGAAGCGGAATATAATAAATTACCCACATCGGTAAAAGATAAAATAGATCCGTTTAACTTTGTGCCTGAGTATAAAAAGGGTATTATTAGCGAAGCTATGTCTTCGATGCAGTTAGAGGTCGATTGGAATTGGGATAAAAAATTATCTCCAGAATATTCATTAGCTAATCTGATCAGAGAGAGAGCTTTTAATAGAGCCATAGATATAAGTCTTACTTTTATAGAACCAAAACATAAAGAGGATTTGAAAGATTTCATTCTGAAAATTGAAGCGCTAACTAGTATTAAATTGGAGAGATTTAATGCTAGTGCAGATGATGTAAAGCGGTTAATAAGTATTCGACAGGGCTGTACTTTAGAGGAGCCTGTTGATTTAAAGCTACTCTACCAAAAGTATTGCTATGCGATACAAATGGAGTATAAAAATGAACCCAATAAATGATTTTTCAAAACCAATAAGATTTTTAGTTGGAATGAATGGTTCTGGTAAAACTTATGCGCTAAATGAGGCATTAAAAGAACAAGAACAAAGGGCATTCCTAATTACTGAAGATGGTATGCCCATAATTCCAAAACAGATGAATAAAATTTCTGTGGATTTTCAAAATATGTCCTACAACTACTTGAACGAGGGTTCCCGTGGTCAGTCAGGCAGAGAGTCAGAACAGGAAAATATATCTGGCAGAGTCTTTAGAGTAATTTCCTTTTGTGAAGATATTATGAGAAAATTAAACCTATTTAAAAAGAAATCCAAGGGGCAAGAAAAGCTCTTTAATATGATGTCAATATTCACTAGTTACAACTTAAATCATGTAAGGATTATTTATTTCGATGAACCGGAAAATTTTCTGGATGAAGAATTTTTAAAAGTAATTGCCGAATTTTTTGGTATCTTGCTTGAATGTAATTTTGTTGTAAGAGTAGCAACGCATAATTCTCGGTTACTCAACATTTTAAAAGTTAATCTAGAAGATATAATTTTCTTTAGTAATCACTCGAAATTCAATGTGCTAGAAGATGAAGTGATAGAATTATATAGAATGACTTCGGATAAAATTGAGAATATAAGGGTAGAGGAACCAAATATTCAAATCGATTCTTCAATTCAATACAAATTAAATTTACTAAATCATCGCCACGCATTCGATAGTTTTATTGAGCAAAATTTAAAAAGTGATGAATTTTATAGGTGCTTATTTTATAAGCAAGTGATTATTGTCGAAGGGGACTCTGATATAACTGCATTGGCATCTTTGAAGAACGAATTTGATAATTCACTTGAAGTTTTTAATCCCAATGGTAAGGCCTTTATTCCTTTCTTTGTAGAATTATTCTTAAAAATAAGGAAAGAAGTTATTGTCATTATTGATGGGGATATTCCTCTTCGTGAAGAGGCTACCTTATTTAAACATGCAGTAGCAATAACACACTACCTTAAAGCCGCAGAGGCTAGAGATGAGATTAAGCTTGTAGTACACGACCCAGATCTAGAAAAATTTTATGATATCGATCTTGATCAAATAGGAAGATTCTTGGGCATGCCTAGTGCAGTAAGAAATAAAAGAGGTTGGCATAAAACTATAGCTGCGTATATTTTTTTTAGTGATGAAGGAAATAGACAGCGTTTAAAAAATCATATTTTAGGGAAGGCAGAAGAAAATCACTTCGAGTTCCAGTAAATAAGAAGTTCTGTAGGAAGCCTCAAAAACAAGAAGAGATAAGGGCAGAACTACAAAAACATTTAAAGGCCCGAGGTATACTTGGACGACAGTGGTGAGAGTACCGTATAACTTCTTCTCACTGGATACTCCATCCATGTGGTATGTGGGAATAATTAAAATTATTATAAGGCACTAATTGGGGACGTAAACAATCACTAAAAACCATAAGCGAACTAAATAAATCATACGGAAGTCGGGAACACTACATATTTCATAAGGATTATTCCTAAACACCTATCCCAACTATATCGCTGGTTGCAATAAGTTCATGTATTCAAAAAATTGATGTAAAACATCAACAGAAACGTGCCGAAGTCAGCCATCCAGAACGGAAGGTCATTGGGAAAAGCCCGTCATATCAAGGTTTCCGTGGATTGCTACAGTGCACATCCCAGGATAATATGTTCCCGCATACAGTACACGTAGAATCGGTAGCTTTGTTGGTGAGGAACCCTTGTCAAGTAGACACTAAATAATTGCTATAGTTCTAGTGATAGTACCAGGAAAGAAATGGACAATATTAATTCCACTAACGGAGAACGATAAAAGAGCCGCGAGTTAGACGAGCGTAGCCCCTAGGCTCCACCATAAAAAACCGCCCTGTTCGCAATGTTGCGGACAGGGCGGTTTGCTATGTCATAGAGGGCAACTTGAAAGTTAGCAGTCGACCTACACTCTACAAACTATCTTGCACGTTTTTAAGACTAACTTATTAATAGAGCAGTTACACAAACATAAGATTACTCTGCTACAACTTGTTTGCCTGCAATCCGGCCGAACGTGAAGATATCAGCGATGGCATTACCGCCAAGACGGTTTGCACCATGAATGACCCCTGTTACTTCACCTGCAGCGAACAGCCCAGGGATGACTTCGCCTTTTTCATTCAATACGCGAGTCTTCTCGTCGATCACCAATCCGCCCATTGTATGGTGAACGGATGGTACAGCTTTTTCGATGTAGTAAGGGCCTTTTTCAAGAGATTTCAATCCACCGCGATGTTTGAAATCAAGGTCTTTACCTGTTTTCGCATAATCATTAACTTTATTAATCGTTTCTTTCAAAGTGTTCACGTCAATTTTGAAGAAATCAGCCGCCTCTTCAATCGTATCGGCTTTAAAGAGCAAGCCTTGTTTAACGAGCTGATCGTATTCGTCTTGATGAACTTCGATCGTTTTACCGATATCCTCAATGCCTTGATTCCATAATTGATACGTATATCCGCCCGTTTGGGCAAGAATTGCTTTAGAAATAACGTCACGACGTTCTAATTCCTCAACGAAGCGCTTGCCTTCTTGGTTAATCAGGATCGCACCATCGAAGCGGGAGTCTGCAACCAGGGAAATAACACCTGTCTCAGGATTACAGATTGGATACGTTTGAATACTCTCCATGTTTGTCAGTTTGGCGCCAATCGTTTCTGCCATAACGATACCGTCACCTGTAGATCCTGGTGTATCGGTAGACATATATTTTTCATCCATTTTAGGGTTATACTTTTTACGCATCTCTACATTGGATCCAAAACCACCGGTAGCGATGATGACGCCTTTGTTCGCATGGAATGTGATCTTGTCGCCAGTACCCGAAGTCGCAGTTACACCGGTTACTTTGCCGCTTTCATCCTTCAGCAAGGTTTCGGCTTTCATATTCGTTTTGATCGTGATTTGATCAGCGTCTGTTTTGGCTTTTAACTTAGTAATCAATTCAACACCTGTATGACCTACAGGAATCAACGCACGTTTTCTGGAATGGCCTCCAAATTGGAACAGATGATCAGGTAAGAACTCTACCTTGATCTCATCGCGCAGCCATTCGGCAGATGTTAGAGCATTGTCGGCAAGAATACGAACCATCTTTGGATCCCCGAGGTTGTCTCCGCCTTTCATCGTATCATTATAGAACAATTCAGCCGTGTCATCTGTGATGCCTAGAGCACGTTCAACCCAGTTGTCCGGCGCATTCATCTCACCACCGGAGATCAATGTGTTGCCGCCAACAGCTGGCATTTTCTCGAGCAGAACTACATTAGCTCCAGCGCTGTTCGCTTCGATAGCCGCACTAAAGCCAGCACCCCCGGCACCGATGACGACAACATCATAGGTTTGCTCGGCTTCTTCTTTGTCTTTGTTTCCACTGACTGCAGCGCCAGCGACAAGGGTAAGTCCAGACTTCGTAATTGCATCTTGAATGGCTTCGAGATATCCTTTGCTTGTAACCGTAGATCCGCTAACGGCATCAACTTTTGCACTGTTAGTTGCCATGACATCTTGCTTGAGCTGCGTATAAACAGGTTCTGCAAGTACTTCATTTTCCTTATGCTCTGTTACTTTAATGTCAGTGATCTTGTTATCTAATAAGGAAACTTGTACTTTAATATCGCCATGTTTACCTTGCCCAACTCCTTCAAAGACTTGAACTCCGTTTGCATCTGCAGCGGGTGCTGCATCTTTACCGCCGCAGGCAGCAAGCGTGAACATAAGACTGAGGACTAGTAGAATAGATAACAGCTTTTTCGTGTGAGTTCGCATAATATCTCCTTCATTCTGTTGTGAATTGGTTACATACATTAGGGAGAGGAAGATTTGCTAGGCAAATCCTTTATCTCTAGCCTAGACATGAATGTTATTTCATGTGAAAATATGCACAAGACCTATTATAGATTTAGTACAGCATTATGTATTTGCACAGATTAGCGTTTTTTTGTCTTTTTCGGGCATGTAAGAAACGGATATTGTGAAGGGCTATGATTACAATGAAAACAATTCACTTAAAAATTACGTTAATCGCAGGAAGCTGCTTCTTGCTGCTGTTCATTGCATTGCTTGTAACAATATATTTGGAGATGAACCATACGGTTGTCCCTTTGAATAAGAACTTAACGCAGCAAGTGGTTAATGCACGCAGCGACCAGATCGATTATTGGTTTAATCAGCGCATTGGAGAGATAGACATGCTTGCTTCTCTAGCTTCGGACCATCAGTGGACACGAGATGAATTGCTGCAAGAGATCGATAAGTTCGAGGCGAAGAAGCAAGTAGAGTACGAATCCATACGCGTGGTGGATATTCACGGAAATTCCTGGTCAGCAAGGGACAAGCCTTTTTCGATACTAAACCGACCCTACTATCGAAAACTGCTGAATTCAGATTCCAATTATGTGGTGAGCAATCCGATCGTATCCAAAGCGAATGCAGTTGAAATCGTCGTCATTCTCTATCGCGTGAATCCATCGGTGAATGATGAGGTGGCTTATATTGCCGCAGCCGTCTCCGTCAAGAAGATGAAGGAGATTGCTCAAGATGTAATGCTATATGACCAGTCAGGCCAGCTTATCATCGATTGCAGAGAGCTGGGTGAAGGAGATGGAGCGGAGGATGCAGCAGATAAGAAGAACATGAGTGTATTTGAGGCTCCAATTCAAAATGTGGAAGGCTGGAAGCTAGTACTCGAAGTACCGAATTCAAGTCTATCGCTAGCGGTGATCAAAACCCAGCGGACTGCATTGCTGGTAGGCGTTCTTATCGGTAGTGCGTTTATCGTCTTTCTGATGCTGCTTGCTTCTTCCATTATTCGTCCAATTCAGTCGCTTCGCCAGGTAATGGAAAATGTGCAGAACGGCAACCAAACCATACGAGCAGATGTTACGCGCTCGGATGAGATCGGCGATCTTGGGCGAAGCTTCAATGACATGCTTGTTCAATTATACGCTGTGGAGCAGGACCGAAAGGAGATGGAACTCAGACTGATTCATGAGCAGATCAAGCCACACTTTTTATACAACACATTGGATACGATCCAGTGGATGGCAATGGAACATGGAGCAGACAATGTGGTGGAGATGGTGGAAGCGCTTAGCGCGTATTTCCGAGTAGGGCTTGGCACAGGCAGTCCCTACATTCTGCTTGATCAGGAGTTGTACCATGTCGAGAGTTATCTTCATATTCAAGGCGTGCGATATGAGGAGATTCTGGACTACGAGCTTCGATATGATGAAAAGCTTGCTCAGTGCCAAGTCGTTCGCTTCATGCTGCAGCCTTTGGTGGAAAATGCGATTTATCACGGGATTAAGCCACTTGGGGATCAAAAGTGCAAAATTTCGATTACAGCATATAAACAGGTCGATTATTTGGTCATTAAGGTTGAAAATAATGGGGTTATGATTCCTGAAGAGAAGCTTGAACAGATGAATCAAGCCCTTCTTGATGATAAATATGATCGTTCTGCCACGGGCTTTGGGCTATACAGTGTAAACCATCGCATTCGACTAGCTTACGGGGTGCCATATGGCCTTGCAGTGAAGAACGAAGATGGCATTACAGTTATGGTCATTCGAATACCTTTGGACGGGGAGTGGAATGAAGATGTGGAAGATTGTCATCGTCGATGATGAAACGATCATTCGCAAAGGTTTGCGACAATACATTGAGGAGAGTTCGTATCTTTTTGAAGTTGCAGGAGAAGCGAAAAGTGCAAACGAAGCATTGAATATGGTGGAGGAAGCCCCACCACATGTATGTCTTGTGGACATCAACATGCCGAATATGAATGGGCTCGATCTGATAAATATATTGTGCGAACGCTGTCCGTCGGTTCTGGTTGTCATCATCAGCGGCTACGATAACTTTGAATATGCGCGTCAAGCCGTGCAACTGCAAGCATTCGATTATGTATTGAAACCTGTGCCGAAGAGTGATCTGAACAAGCTGCTTCATCGGATCGATGAGCATCTTCAGGCAAAATATCCTTTGCATTCACATGAAAGCAGGGTGGATAAGGAGCTGGGGCTTCCCGGGTATACAGGGGATGGAACAGTGCTTATCCAAAAAGTGATCGAGTATATTGACAGTCATTATCAGGATCCGGAACTGTCTATTACTAGAGTAGCAGCGCTATTTCATATCAACCAAACCTATCTTAGCAAGCGTATGAAGCAAGAAATCGGTGCTTCATTCCTTGACTATGTCACCGAGCTTCGGATATCGAAGGCGAAGGAGATTCTGGATGACGTAATGCCGAATATCAAAATCGGGGATCTGGCCGTGAAGGTAGGGTATAAGAGCCAGTACTATTTTAGTCGTGTGTTCAAAAATAGAGTCGGCTCAAGCCCCTTAGAGTACAAAAAGCATCCGTTCGGTTATGGATAGGGCATCAATTTAGTAGAACGCCGCAGTAATTAGGCGCCACCATATATAAACACGACGCAGCCTCGAGGGGTTGCGTTTTTTATGTGGCGGATTGTTTAGAGGACATTGATAGAAAATAGGTAGGACCTTAGGAGGTAAGCGCTATCTTTATACCTATAAAAACGCGACGTGAAGGCCTTCATGTCAACAAGTGTATACCCAATGTCATTAATTATCTATTTGAAAGAAAGGCCACTTTTCATAATGTTACTATAAGGACATTGACATATGTTATAAGCTTCTATGACGTGTCGGAATCTCGGAAGGGAGGAAAGAGCATCGAGGTAAGTGAAATGGAAGCGCATACCATTTAGGAGATTGATGTTTCTTGACTCAAGAATCAGAAGGGAGTTCGTACGATATGAAGAGGAGTAGAAAATGGGTAGCTCTCGTTATGGTTGCGATCATGATCGTAACGATGATGCCGATCGCGCAAGCGGAAGAGGCGCTGCCGCCTACACAGACAGAGGGACAGACACCAGTGAACCCGCCGAGCGAAGCCGATCCGGTCGAGGTGACGAATCCATCAGACCTACCGGGAGCGGGTACGGAGGGTGTTATTGCGTCAGTGTATGGGGCGGTATATCACAATCTTGCAGCGGGCTTATCTTATGAGTGGTCGCAAGAGCCGGAAGCTTCCTATCCGGATGAAGGCAACACACTTACGGATGGTATATATGGGGCAAGCAATAGATCCGACGTAGCATGGGTTGGACATCATTTGGGTAAGACACGCGAAGTTGTGTTTGATTTGGGGGCGAAGAAATCACTCACGGGTATTAAAGCCAATTTCCTCGAAGATTGGCCAACGAACAATGTACTCGTGCCACTCACGGTATCGATGTACGTCTCCGATGACAAAGTGAACTGGGGACTGCTCAAAGACAATGCCACGCAGAAGCTGTGGAATGACGGCAAATACACGGAGACCTATGTGTGGGACGGCAGCAAGGACGGCATTAAAGCCATCGGCCCAGATGCGAAGATCGCCCATGCTCGCTATGTGAAAGTGACATTCACAATGCATACGCGTGCAATGACTTTCGTGGATGAGATTGAAATCCTCGGTGAAGACGGCAAAGTTGCCGGAGCCGTGACTGTTCCAACGTATACGCCGAAATTCTTGGCGGTAGGCGAGGCGACAGCGGGTATCGAGCATCTTGGACTTTTGTATAACGGGCAATATGCGAATGACTTAGGCATCTGGACGAAAGAACGGATCATTCCGAACATTAGTTATGTCGATAAGGACGGCAAGATTAAGGATCGACTCTTCGACGGCGTTCTGTATCTTGGCATTAACTCTCCAAATCCAGGTCGTGATTTCGGCGGGCGGGCTTATCTGGAAGATTGGCAATGGTATCTGGATAAAACCTTTGCGGTAGGCGGCGATATGGATGCGTTAAACGCAGCGGCTAAGGAAGTATCCGATGCGCTGAACGAGTCTGGCGTGAAGGAAAAGGTTGTCCTCATGATTCCGGATCCAGGTGAATCGATCACTAATTTCGGAGCTATTGAACAAGGTGGAGAATCGCTGAACTTTAATGATTCCGTTGGCAAAGAGAAAGCCCTTGCGAACCGTGAAAAAGCAGTTCAATGGTGGCTGCAGCAAGTCAAATCGAGATGGGAAGCAAAAGGTTACGCTAACCTCGAGCTTGTAGGTATGTACTGGTTCGAAGAGCAAATCAGCACAAGCCAATCCGGACCGGATCTGATCCGTTCGGTGAGCAGTACCCTGCATGACATGCAAATTAGCGGCAAGGACCTGAAGTTCTTCTGGATTCCGCACTTCTTCGCTTATAAAGCGTTCATGTGGAAGGATGTCGGCTTCGATGCGGTGACGATCCAACCGAACTACTTCTTCGAGCCGACGGATATCGAGCGCTTGGAGGATTCTGCGAATCTGGCGAAGCAGTATGGCATGTCCAATGAACTCGAGTTCGATGATCGGATGCTGACGGACGGCGTGTTCCGCGAGCGGTATATCGATTACTTGAACAGCGGTGCGAAGACAGGGCTCATGAAGGATGGCTTCAAATCGTATTACCAAGGCAACAATGCAGTCTATAACACCGCGGTAAGTAAAGATCCAGCGACACGCGTTCTTTACGACTGGCTGTATCAATTTGTTAAAGGAACGTATCAGGTCAACGAGGCTCCGCCTTCCGAGGTAGACGTGCAGATGAACGACAAGCCTTTCCAGAGCGGGATGAAGCTGCCCGATTCAGAATCCGTATCCTTTACATGGAAGCTTAGAACGGATGATGGTCTGACGAAAGTGACGGCGACATATGACGGCAAGCCTTATACAGCGGGTACCGTTATTTCGCTTGCAGGCAAGCTTGGCAAGCATGAGCTTAACATTACCGTTACGGCGGGGCATATGGTGACTAAGTCATATGTTATCGAAGCAACGACAAATGCATCTGGTATGAAAGCGTTAGTCGACCGCTTCGAACAAGCGAAGCAATTTACCAATTCTGCAACGGTGCGTTCTTTGAACAACTATTTGGAAATGATGAAGCGCTATGAAGGGAAAGATGCAGCGCAAGTCACCAAGTATCTCCAAGGCTTTAACGCAAAGCTGGATGAATTCAAGAAGGCAGGTACGATAAAAGATGAGGCGTACAATACGCTGAAGGAAAGCGTCTATTACCTGATAGGCAATTTGGCGCAGAATAAAACGGTAGAAGCTTCATCGACCGAAGGCAATAATGCGAATTATGCACCGGCTAAAGCCGTCGATGGATTCCCTGCTTCAAGATGGGCGAGCGAATACGTGGACAATACTTGGTTCCTGGTCGATCTCGATGAAGTGAAGGAAATGGATACGGTTCGAATCGATTGGGAATATGCTCGCGCCGATAAATACAAACTTCTTGTGTCGAACGATAAGCAGAACTGGATCAATGTCATGCCAAATGACGGAATTATTACCGCGCATGATGGCAAAGAAACGATTCAGTTCAACCCGGTCAAGGCAAGATACATGAAGTTACAAGGCATAAAAAGAGCAACCGATTACGGATATTCCATCTACGAGTTTGGTGTCTATAACCTCTCGGGCGCTGTAGACGTGAAGGGTATTGAGGGCATACAAGTAAAGGTTGACGAGGAAGCGAAAAAAGTAACGATTGATGGATTGCTGATGAATGGCGTCCTTACAAATGTGAAGTTGAAGGTGCTTGATCCGAAAGGCAAGGTTCAACTCGAAGATGAGACGAAGAGTACAGTCGCGGGAAGCTTCCAATTCACATTCAAACTTACGGGTAATTTAAAGGGAACCAATGAGGCGTATCTATCGACTGGCTATATGAGCGAGCCTGTAAAAGTGACTTTTGAATACTCAAAAGAAAACCCGGGTAAAGGTCACGATAAGTAATGGAGAAATAATCCATCCAAGCAGAAATACGACCCGTGCTGAAACTTCCTGTACCGGTTATCGAATTATCTGCCCGAGTAAGACCAATAACCGAAGTAAAAACGTTTGAGGCGTAACATAGCAAGCCGATTAGGTGCCAGACCACGGGGTCTATACCTAATCGGCTTGTTTCTATGTACAGTATCAAGATATTATTCAGGTTTTAGTGGGATTGTATTATGTATTGTATAATAGAACGACTGCCTCAACAGGTATTTATAACATAAAACATAGGAGGATACATGTCCTGGAGCAAATTGAAGCAACAACTGGAGAGTTTTCTCTGTCCTGCGTTATACGGCAGGGTTGAATATCGCGCAAGTAGTTACCGTTATTTACCTGATAAATCAGGGGATTGTTATATTTCGGTAGATAAAAAGAACGTACTTAATATGAATGATAGAACTAGCTCAATTAGATGGTATCAGACGGAGCAGGAGATTAAGAATGATTCAGATCTTCAAATTCCTATCAACCATGAAGACATTGAAGCGGTTAGAAAAGATAGCAAGGGGATCATCCCGGAGGATCGTTTAATAGTCATTGCAAGAAGCAGAAAAATATCAGAAGTTGCAAAGGAGCTTTTGTCAGCACAGACGTCATTAAGTAAATCGAATTTTATTGTTATAGCTACTAAGTATTTATCTATTTCCATAGAGGAGAGCTTAGAAAGTGACGATATCTTATTGAATATTCTAGCCTTAGTGGACAGACGAGTTGGAAAAAAGCGAATTTTAAACATGAGCGAGAAGATGAAGTTAAAGCATCCAAGTGTGCAATATTTTTATGAACTAAGGCGTAGTATATTATAAAAATAAATAACTTCATTGAATATTCAAGAAACACTCTCTACAAAAACCCCTAATTCTACGCGACTTCTTCCCACCATAACAATAGCCATGATAATGAGAGGGATGTTCGCATATAGTGCATATGGAATCGGAGAATGTCGCTCTACTGGTAAGGAAGGATACAGTGTTATGAAATCCTTATATTTATTGGACTTTACGGACAAGTATGAGGAAAAATCGTTGTTAAAGAGATGGCATCATTGCCGTCTCTTTTTTGTTTCACTTTTTTAGTATTGCGCTGACTCTGGTTCCCGCTACCGCATTTTACGATCACAAGTATGAAGACTGCAGCAAAATTAGCGTTGATGCTTATGTTCAAGCTCTCTCTGCTCTGCTCAGCTAGGTGACGGGAATCATAGACGTACTTGCGTGAGGTTGCTACGATGTTCCATGGAAATTAAGTGAAAGTGATCACAAGAAATTACAGAAGGAGTTATTTATCGTGAAAAGAATCGTAACACTGAGCACCCGCAAACTGATGGATACCGCAAAACACGGCGGATGCGGCGCATGCCAGACATCTTGCCAATCCGCTTGTAAAACTTCCTGCGGCGTTGCAAACCAGAAGTGTGAAAATGCAATGAACAGATAGGATTCGGAATTTTACCGCCCATTGCTCTGCTGATGGGCGGCTATTTTTAAGAAATGGATTCTATCCCTAAAGGATGGCAAAGCCGTTTCTACTTGTGTGCAAAAGGAGCTTGATTAGTAAGTATGATTCATCAATATAAACTAAACGGATACAATATCGTGCTCGATACCTATAGTGGCTCGGTGCATGTTGTTGATGACCTAGCATATGAAATTATAGCGGATTATGAGAAAACTTCTGCCGAAAAAATCGTGACAACGCTGTTGGATAAATATAAAGATGATTCCAGCATTTCCGAGAGCGACATTCGAGAAACCATCGCGGATATCGAGGCGCTTAAAAATGATGGACAACTCTTTACAAAAGATGAGTATGAGAACCTCTCGCTCGATTTAAAAAAACGAAAAACTTATGTTAAGGCACTCTGCCTCAATGTTGCGCATACCTGTAATTTGTCATGCGACTATTGCTTCGCTAGCCAAGGGAAATACAACGGAGATAGGGCAATCATGAGCTATGAGGTTGGACAAAAAGCTATCGATTACCTGCTTGAAAATTCGGGTCATCATCGAAACCTGGACATCGACTTTTTCGGCGGGGAACCGCTTTTGGCCTGGAAAGTTGTTAAACAGATCGTAGCTTATGCAAGAAGCAAGGAACAAGAATACAAAAAAAAGTTCCGCTTCACCTTCACGACGAACGGGATGCTGCTTAACGATGAGGTCACCGAGTTTTTAAATCAGGAAATGTACAATGTCGTATTAAGCCTGGATGGAAGAAAAGAGGTTCATGATCGACTTCGCCAAACGGTTAACGGAAAAGGCAGCTATGATCATATTGTTCCGAAGTTCCAGGAATTCGTTCGTAAGCGCGGGGACCAAGAGTACTATGTTCGAGGAACTTACACTCGTAACAATGTCGATTTCACCAACGATATATTTCATATCGCAGACCTTGGTTTTGACAAGATCTCTATGGAACCAGTCATCTGTGATCCAAAGGAACCCTATGCACTTACCGAGGAGGACCTGCCGGAGATATACAACCAGTACGAAATTCTCGCCAAGGAAATGATCGGTCGAGGTGAACAAGGCAAGGGGTTTACCTTTTATCACTACATGCTTGACCTCTCGGAAGGACCTTGCATCCAGAAGAGAATCACTGGCTGTGGTTCAGGAACGGAATATCTTGCTGTCACACCCTGGGGAGAGCTTTTTCCTTGCCACCAGTTCGTAGGGGATGAAGAGTATAGCATGGGGAACCTCTGGGATGGCATCACAAAACCTGGGTTGCAATGTCAATTTAAAGAGAGCAACTGCTACTCGAAGCCGGAATGCAAAGACTGCTGGGCGAAACTCTACTGCAGCGGCGGTTGTCCTGCCAATGCGCTGCACGCGACTGGATCCCTGGTCGGAACCTATGACTTCAGCTGTGACATCTTCCGCAAAAGAGTCGAATGTTCCATGATGGTGAAGGTTGATGAATCCATTAGAGCGATGGAAGAGCAATCTAACTAGTTAAATAACGGATGAATACACTATAACCGAGAAATCTACACTTTTAAATAAAGTGTTCTTTCTCGGTTTTTTTGTATTAACTAGAACTATGATCATAGATTGTCTTTTCCATCGGCAATCAGGATGAAGAATTCAAAACGTGACGGCCTAATCTGTTTAATAGACAGAGAGGGCTTTTTTAATGTGCGAATCTATGATTTTTTCTTTGATCACAAATATATATGACTAAAGTCATATTAAATTCGCGATTTAGTGTATTTTTTTGTCGAAAAATAAACTATTTTCTAAGAAATGTCGATATAATAGGATAGAAATCTTCTTTTCTGTAGTAACTGCAATTACGGAAGCGTTAACAATTATATGAATAGTCATTCGACAAGGAGGAAAGCGATGTTAAAAAAGTTAGGCAAGATTGGATTGGCATTTATTTTAGTCATTGGGCTGCTGCCGATGATTTCACTCCGGGCATACGCTGCCATACCCTCATTCACCAAAACGGTGGACATTCCCATTCAGCCTCCAGTTACAAACGCCTCGGGTAAGAATGTTTCTGATGTTGATGTTCTTCCTGACGGAAGTACCGCAGTAGTGTTGAACACATTCGCTTATCAAGGCAATTCCTACGTATATTCTTATTTTTTGAAGATTTTTGACAGCACGGGAGCACTTAGATCAGATGTTGATCTGAGTAGTCTAATGGATACCTATTACAATATGACTGATGTGAATATGCTTGCACTAAGTGACGGAAAGATTCTGATTACTTACCATAAAAGCGACAGCGGGGATAACAATTTGCAATTGGGAACCGTTAGGGAGAGTAATCCCAATGCCTATTTCATGGTGCTAAACCAGTCAGGACAAAAGGTGGTCGGTCAGACGCAGATTAATACATACTCTGCCGCCAGTACCCCGGCACTCACGCGCTTTGTCTCTATAACGGAGTTGTCTGACGGCAATATAGCTTTTTCCTGGCAACGAAACGACAATATTAGCACGGCTACGCGTGTGTTCTCTGTTACGGGTAACCCGATCTCGAGCGAAACACTGCTGGTTTCCCATAATGCGAGCATGTCTTATGTATCCGCTGGAGACGGTGTATATATGGTTGCTTACAATTCAGGAGTAGGACCCCAGACGGATACTGTTTATCTGAAAATATTCAGTAATAGTGGGACTCTGTTAAATACGATTAATAAAGGAATAAGAACGGATGAAAAACAGCTGTTTCTATCCACGTTGAACAACGGGAATTTCATGTTCAGCCAATATAACTATAGAAACGACTCATCAACGGTTTCTTTATATGATAAGAACGGTACGAGTAAGGGTGATTTTACAGTAAGTGGCTCTCTAGGCGAATCTTCGGCTGCTATTTATAGGGATGGTGCAAATCCGGGCTTTGTAACCGTAAGTACGGATCCCACTTCTACCAATGCCATCAATGATGCGTACAACAACTTTAAAGAATGGTCGGGAACGCAGTATGCTTACCTGAATTATTATGACAATGACGGTAACTTAGTCTTTACATCGGATCAGCCGGTGGATTCCGCTCCGGTGGCTATGCAGGGTTTCAATGAAGCCACTTGGATGTACGCTGTGGAATATTATCCAAGCTTCAAATTGTATCCCACCTTTGGTGACAAGCTTGTCTTGGTGACAACCGATAATACGGATGCTGATCATTATAGAATAACCGCTAAAATATTTGAGACGGGAGCTCCGGCACCAGCGGCTATCATTGACTATGCGGCTGAGCAACTGACCGGACTGACGCCAAACAGCGCCTACTCGGTTAACAACGGTACAGCGGTAACGGTGACAGCGGATGGTAAGCTGGCTATAGACAGCAGCTGGTTGGGAACGTCAGTGAGCATCGTGAAGAAAGGCGATGGCTCGTCGACAACGGATAGCCCGGCACAAACGCTGACTATTCCATTCCGTCCAGGGGCACCGACTGGTGTAACGGCGACGAATGAAACGGCGATAAGTGCTAACGATGGTACATTGACTAACGTAACAACTGCGATGGAGTACAAGAAGGGGGTGGCGGGTACTTGGACGAATATTTCAGGTGCAACCGTAACGAGACTTGATCCGGACATGTACTATGTCCGGACAAAAGCGACGGTGACGGCGTTTGCGTCAGAAGCGAAGAGCGTGACGGTGGCTACGTTTGTGGCAACACCGGAAGTGACACCGGCAGCCATCATTGATTATACGGCAGAGCAGTTAACCGGTCTGGTGCCAAACGGCTCGTATACGGTGAACGGTACGGCAGTAACAGCGACAACAGATGGTAAGCTGGCCATTAACAGTGGTTGGTTGGATACGTCGCTGAGCATCGTGAAAAAAGGCAATGCCTCGACGACATTGGATAGCGCGGCGCAGACGCTAAGCATTCCGCCACGTGCAGAGGCGCCGACTGGTGTGATAGCGACGGATGAAACGGAGATTAGTGCTAACAATGGTACATTGACGAACGTGACAACCGAGATGGAATTCAAGAAAGGTACAGCAGGTGTATGGACGAGTGTAGCAGGTGTAACCGTAACGGGACTTGATCCGGACACGTATTATGTGCGGACGAAAGCGACGACTACGGCATTTGCTTCAGAAGCGAAGAGCGTGACGGTGGCTACGTTTGTGCCAACGCCGGAAGCGGCACCGGTAGCCACCATTGATTATGCGGCTGAGCAGTTAACAGGTTTAACGGCAAGCGGCTCGTACACGGTAAACGGGGCTTCGCTAACAGCGACAGCTGATGGCAAGCTAGCTATTGATAGCATTTGGTTGGGGACGTCATTGAGCATCGTGAAGAAGGGCAATAGTTCTACGACAACGGATAGCACAGCGCAGACGCTAAGCATTCCGATCCGTCCAGGGGCGCCGATAGGTGTAACGGCGACAGACGAAACGGCGATAAATGCTAACAATGGTACATTGACGAACGTGACAACGGAGATGGAATACAAGAAGGGTGCGGCAGGTGAATGGAAGGATGTGACGGGTGTAACCGTAACGGAACTAACTCCGGACACGTACCATGTGCGGACGAAAGCGACTGGGGCAGCATTTGCGTCAGCTTCAGTGCAAGTGGCGGTGGTTGCTTTTGTGGCGACACCGGAAGTGGTACCGGCAGCCGTTATTGATTATTCGGTCGAACAACTGACAGGCTTGACGTCAAATGGCTCGTACACAGTAAACGGAGCTTTGGTAACAGCGACAGCTGATGGAAAATTAGCTATTGGTAACAGTTGGTTGGGAACATCGCTAAGTATTATGAAGAAAGGCAATGGCTCGACGACAACGGATAGTGCGGCGCAGACGTTAAGCATTCCGTCCCGTTCAGGGGTGCCGACTGGTGTAACGGCGACGGATGAAACGGCGATAAATGCCAACGATGGCAAATTGACGAACGTAACAACCGCGTTGGAATACAAGAAGGGCACAGCAGGTGCATGGACGGATGTGTCAGGCACAACCGTGACAGGACTTATTCCGGACACGTATTATGTCCGGACGAAAGCGACTTTGACAGCATTTGCGTCAGAAGCGAAGATCGTGACGGTGGCTACGTTCGTGCCAACGCTGGAAGCAACACCGACAGCCATCATTGACTATGCGGCAGAGCAGTTGACAGGCTTGACGCCAAGTGGCCTGTACACGGTAAAAGGTTCAGCGGTTACGGCGACAGCAGATGGTAAGCTGGACATTAATAGTAGTTGGATAGGAACATCGCTAAGCATCGTGAAGAAGGGCAACAGCTCGACGACAACGGATAGCGCGGTGCAGACGCTAAGCATTCCGTCCCGTTCAGTGGCGCCGATTGGTGTGACAGCAACGGGTGAAACGGGATTGAACACAAACGATGGTACGCTCATCAATGTTACTAGTGCAATGGAATACAAGAAAGGTACAGCAGGTGCATGGACAGATGTACCTAGTACAAGCGTGACGGGGCTTACTCCAGACACGTATTATGTGCGGACGAAAGCAACAGCGACGGCATTTACCTCGGCTTCGGTGCAAGTGACGGTATCGGCATTCACGAAAATGCCAGAAGCGATGCCAGCAGCCGTCATCGACTATGCTACTGAACAGTTGGCAGGCCTGACGCCAAGTGGCACATACATGGTAAACGATACAGCGATTACGGTGCCAGTAGATGGCAAGCTGGAAATTGATAGCAGCTGGTTGGGAACGTCACTGAGCATCCTTAAGAAAGGTGACGGTTCAACAACTACGGACAGTGCGGTACAGACGTTAAACATTCCATCTCGTGCAGCGGCTCCGGTAGGTGTGACTGTTACGGATGTAACGTACAATGGGGCTAATAACGGTACCATTCAGAATCTGACAGTCCAAATGGAATACAAAATAGGCAGCACTAGTCTTTGGACAGAAGTTACAGACACAATGATTACTGACCTTGCGCCGGACACGTATTATGTTCGGGAAAAGGCAACGGCAACAGCATTCGCTTCTATTGCTGCTCAGGTTATCGTTCATGACTCGAATGCGGTCATCCCGTCCGCGCCTGAAGTCACGGCCGATGATCTGAACAATACGATTGTTGGTCTGGACACAAGCATGGAATTTTCAGTGGACGACGGACCTTACGTACGGTACGACGGAACCAACTTGCCGGATTTGAGTGGTGAGAACATCGTTAAGGTACGTGTGGTAGCTAGCGGGTCCGTTCCAGCGGGACCGGCAACTACGCTGACCTTTACAATTAATATGCTTAACCCTGCAGGTGGCTTGAACGTGATTGCCATCGATCCAAGTGGCTCGGCAAATAACGGCTATACGCAAATCACCGTTATACCTGCGCTGGCTGAAGGGCATAAGCTCTTTTATAAGAACTTTGGCGCTGGTAGCATCGTCGTACCCAATGTGGGAGATGTCCTGATTGGATACACGCTTGTAGGCATTGAAGGATTGGTTCCTGCGGCCAATGGGGATGCGATTGGGATTGCAGAGGTAGATGCTGACGGCAAAGTGGTGAAATACGGTAGTGCAACAGCAGCTGTGGTGGCTGATACCGTAACATCTGGTACTGATCCGGTCAGCCCAGGATCCGGAAGCAACTCGAATAGCGGAACAACCCCCGGTAATGCGAACACAGTTGTTACCGATGTGATCGTACTCGTTAACGGTAAAGAAGAGAACGCGGGCAAAGCAACAACAACGACCGTAGGAAACGTGGCAACAACTATTATCGTCGTTGACCCAGCTAAACTCCAAGCGAAGCTGGACGCGGAAGGTAATGGGGCGGTGGTGAGCGTTCCTGTGACGCTGGATTCCAACATCATCGTCGCTGAGTTAAACGGTCAAATAATTAAGAACATGGAGAACGCATCGGCTACCCTAGTGTTTCAGACAAGCAAAGGTACTTATACTTTGCCAGCCGATGAAATCAACATCAGTGCGTTAGCTGAGAAACTTGGAAATGGCTTGAAGCTGGAAGATATCACACTGAAGATTACGATCAGTGAGACCTCGGCATCTATGAACCAGGTAGTGGCAGGTACTGCAAGTAGAGGTGGCTTCACACTTGTTGCACCGTCGCTAGATTTCACTGTTACCGCTACTTATGGTACATCGACAGTGGAAGTGAGCCAGTTCAATGCTTATGTGGAGCGGATAATGGCGCTTCCGGATGGTATTAATCCTAACCGAATTACAACCGGAATCGTTGTGGAGCCAGATGGCACAGTGCGCCATGTACCGACCAGAATCGTTCTGAAGGACGGCAAATACTACGCAGTTATTAAGAGTGTGACGAACAGTTCGTATTCGGTGGTCTGGCATCCGCTGACTTTTGCGGATGTGGAGAATCATTGGGCGAAAGACGCAGTGAACAATATGGGATCTCGTCTAGTGATTAATGGAGTGAACAAAACGATGTTTAACCCGAATGCAGATATCACCCGGGCAGAGTTTGCGGCGATCATTGTACGCGGTCTGGGACTGAAACTTGGGGAAGGGAAGACAGCATTTGCAGATGTAGCAGCTAATAGCTGGTATGCAGGAGCAGTTGAAACGGCATCCGAGTACGGTCTGATCACTGGTTTTGAGGATGGGACATTCCAACCGGATGCTCCAATCACACGTGAGCAGGCCATGAACATTATCGCTAAAGCGATGAAGTTAACAGGACTTGCGGACCAGACTGGCACAGTGGATGCGACAAGCATACTCGCTGCCTTTACAGATGCCGGCAACATAGGCGTTTGGGCTAAGGACAGTCTGGCGCTAGCCGCCAAGTCTGGCTTAATCAGCGGCCGTGGCGACAATAAGCTGGAGGCAAAGGCTAATGTCACCCGTGCGGAAGTGGCAGTTCTGATTCAGCGGCTACTGCAGAAGTCAGGGCTTATTGATTAAATTGTGAAGGGTAATGAAAAGCGGATTCAGCATAGGTCTGAATTCCGCTTTTTTTTGTTTGGTTAGGACATTTTCTGGTCTATCATTGGGTAATAGCTATAACTGACTGAGGGCAGTGGAAGTATAGGGGATTCTAGGTACTTTGATTAAGTAGATAGGTGTATAATATAGGGAGTATTATCGAATTAAGAGTGATTATGGAATAGAATGGAGCAAAATGGATGCTAACAGGAGAAGTTCGCAACAAGGTTGATAAAATATGGTCTGATATATGGGCGGGTGGTATCAGTAATCCTTTAACGGTTATTGAACAGCTTACCTATTTAATGTTTATTCGTTCCCTCGATGAGAAGGAATTGGAGAATGAGAGTTTTGAAGCTTTAAGCGGTGAAGCCATGCCGAAGATTTTCCCCCAGGACGAAGAGGGGCAAGAACTGCGCTGGAGTAAATTCAAAACCAAAGATGCCCGGATCATTTATGATATTGTCGGCACAAAGGTATTCCCTTTTATCAAAGCAATGAATGGAACGAACATGACGGCTTTTTCGCGTTATATGCAGGATGCCATGTTCCTGGTTCCAACACCGCAGGTATTGCAAAAGATGATCACAGGTCTTGATGAACTGTATGAACATGATATAAAGAACCTGGATATGCAGGGTGATCTTTACGAGTACATGTTAGGCAAACTGGCTTCGGCTGGTCAAAATGGTCAGTTCAGAACTCCAAAGCATATTCGCGACTTGATGGTCCGTCTGCTTGCGCCTACACCTAATGATAAGATCGTTGACCCAGCTTGCGGTACAGCAGGTTTTCTTGTCTCTTCTGCCGAATATATTCGTGAAAAATACGAGTCTGAAATGACCAGTGAACAGTGGGAGCATTTCGCAGGTGAGATGTTCTCTGGGTTTGATACGGACAGAACGATGCTTCGCCTGTCTGCTATGAATTTGATGCTCCATTCTATTAGCCAGCCAAATATTGATTATGTGGATAGTGTATCCAAACAGAATAATACGGCTTCCTCCTATGATATTGTGCTAGCCAATCCTCCATTTACCGGAACCGTGGATATCGAGAGTATCAACGATAACTTGAGAACGATCACTGATACGAAAAAAACAGAGCTTTTATTCGTGGCACTCTTCCTGCGAATTCTTCGTAAAGGTGGACGTTGTGCTTGCATCGTACCGGACGGCGTTCTGTTTGGTTCGACCAAGGCGCATAAATCACTTCGCAAAGAACTGGTAGAGAATCATCAGCTTCAAGCAGTAATTTCCATGCCGAGTGGTGTGTTCAAACCGTATGCAGGAGTTAGCACGGCTATTCTGTTGTTTAGCAAGACTGGTGCAGGTGGTACGGATAAAGTATGGTTTTATGATATGAAGGCAGACGGTTATTCCCTGGATGATAAACGCTCTCCTATCGAAGGCAATGATATCCCGGATATCATTGCCCGTTACCATAATCTTGAAGGTGAAGCTGATCGTCTACCTACAGAGCCAAGCTTCCTAGTGGACAAGTCTGCAATTGAAGCGAATGACTATGATCTGTCGATCAATAAATATAAAGAGGTTGTATATGAAAAGGTAGAGTACGACAAGCCAGAAGTAATCATGGCTCGATTAGATGAGTTGAACCTTGATATTGTCTCCAAGATGGAGGAATTGAGGGGGCTGCTGGGTGAGTAATTGGGAAAAGGTTAAGTTGGGGGATGTTGTAACACTTCTAAATGGACGTGCATATAAGCAGGATGAATTACTGGATAAGGGGGATACCCCTGTTTTAAGAGTTGGTAACTTCTTTTCTAACAGAGGGTGGTACTACTCTGATTTACAGCTAGAAGAAAATAAGTATTGTAATAAAGGTGATTTGTTGTATGCTTGGTCAGCTTCATTTGGACCGATGATATGGGACGGACCAAGGGCTATCTATCATTATCATATTTGGAAGATTGTTCTTAGTGAGCATGTTGAAAAAGGATACATGTATCACTTACTTCAACAAAGTACAAAAACAATAAAAGAGCAGGGCCGGGGGATTGCCATGATTCATGCAACAAAAAGTGGTATGGAAAAAATGCTAATCCCACTCCCACCGCTCGAAACACAAAAAAAAATTGCCAAAACATTAGATACCGCCGCAGAACTGCTTGCCATGCGTAAACAGCAGCTTGCTGAGCTGGATAATCTTATGAACTCGACCTTCTATGATATGTTCGGCGATCCTTTTGGAAATCCAAAAGGATGGAATATGTGTCAGCTGTCAGATTTAGCCGTTATTATTATGGGGCAATCGCCTAATGGTAGTAGCTATAATGAAGAAGGCGAAGGAACGCCACTACTAAATGGGCCTTCTGAATTTAGAGAAAAATATCCAAAAGAAAAACAGTGGACGCTGGAGCCAACAAAAATGTGTCAGAAGGATGATATACTATTTTGCGTCAGAGGGGCTACCGCTGGAAGGATGAATATATCTGATAAGGAGTATTGCATTGGTCGGGGATTAGCTGCCATAAGACCTAAGCAATATAGTATGCAAGGCTTTATCTACTTATATTTGAAAATGATGTATAACCATTTTCAAGTAACATCTAATGGTAGTACATTTATTAATATTAGTAAAGATCAACTCCATAAGTTACCTTATTTGAAAGTTGACACTGAATTACAAGATAAGTTTTCAAATATCTATTTAAAAATCGAAGAACAAAAAGCCCTCGTCAAAATATCTATCGATGAAACGCAGCACCTCTTCGACAGTCTAATGAGCGAGTACTTTGAATAACGAGCTATAGCTTTTCCTAATCATTTTCTCTTATTCAATTAATCTCTACCACCATTCTACCCGTGAGGTGATCCAATGCCTGCTAACTTTGAATTCTTACAGGGACAAACGGAATATAAGTTATTTGCTACAGCTTCCATTGAAGCGGAGAGGGTGCTTGCCACCTCTCCGGCAATGGCGGCGGTAGGTAGCCGTAAGGCTTTTGAGCTTGCTGTGAAATGGGTTTACGCTGCTGATAACACCATTACCATGCCGTATAAGGACAATTTGCAGGCGTTGATTCATGAACCCACTTTTAAATTCGCGATGGATAACCAGACTTGGGGCAAGCTTTCCTATATCATCAAGCTGGGAAACCTTGCGGTACATACGGATAAGGCAATCAGCAGCAGTGATGCGGTGTTGTCACTAGCCGCTTTATTTGAATTCGTACAGTGGATTGATTATTGCTATGGTGCTAATTATGAAGAACGCCATTTCGCAGAGAGTAATATTCCTGTTGAGAAGGTAATTCTGGATGAAGCCAGGATTAAAGAGAAAGATAGCTTAATAGAACAAAAGGAATCTGAGATTGAAGCTCTACGTGCTCAGATCGCGGCAATGAGTGACAAGCTCACCGCAGACAAAGAGCGGCACCAGGAAGAGCGTCATTTTACTCCAGAGGACATTTCGGAGTTCCGCACTCGTAAAAAATACATAGATGTAGACCTAAAGCTACTTGGCTGGACAATCGGTGATGATGTAAGGGAAGAAGTAGAACTGTACGGGATGCCTAATAATGAGGGAAAAGGTTATGCCGACTATGTGCTTTATGGCAAGGATGGCTTGCCTCTGGCAATCATTGAAGCAAAGCGTACCTCCAAAGACCCGAAGGTCGGAACCCATCAGGCCAAGCTGTATGCAGATTGTCTGGAGCAAATGACTGGCAGACGTCCGATGATGTTCACGACCAACGGATTCGAGACCAATCTGTGGGATGACATTACCTCTCCACAGCGTAAGGTAAGCGGTGTGTTCTCCAAGTCAGATCTGCAGAAGCTGATTAATCGGCGGAAGGAACGCAAGGTTTTGGATGAAGTGGTTATTGATGATAAGATCACAGACCGCTACTACCAGAAGGAAGCGATTCGTGCGGTATGCGAGAATATTGGGACAGGTCATAGACGATCTTTGCTGGTTATGGCGACTGGCACCGGGAAGACAAGAACAGCCTCCAGTTTAACTGATGTGTTATCCCGTGGAGGGTATGTGACCAACATCCTATTTCTGGCCGACAGAAAAGCCTTGGTCAAACAAGCGAAGGACGATTTTAAGAACTATCTGCCGGATATGTCTCTTTGTAATCTGCTTAGCAATAAGGATGACAAGACGGCTCGTATTGTTTTTTCCACTTATCCAACGATGCTGAATGCGATTGATAGGGCTAAGAGCGATGACGGTAAGCGTTTATTTACTCCTGCTCACTTCGACTTAATTATCGTGGACGAAGCACACCGGAGTATATTCAAGAAATTCCGTACCATATTTGAATATTTTGACGGCATTATTGTAGGGCTGACAGCGACACCCAAGACGGAAGTGGATCGTAATACCTATGATTTCTTCGAGATGGAGAGCGGTGTGCCGACCTATGCTTATCCTTACGAGACAGCTGTAGAGATCGACCGCGTTCTGGTGCCTTATCATAATATTGAAGTTACGACGAAGTTTCTGGAGCAGGGCATCACGTATGAGACTCTTTCTGAGGATGATAAGGCGCGATATGAAGAGGATTTTACAGATGATGATGGCGAGATGCCTGAATTTATCCCTTCTCCAGCAATCAACGATTTTATTTTTAATCAGGCAACCGTGGATCGAGTGCTGGAGGATCTAATGACCCAGGGTATTAAAGTATCGGGCGGAGACCGACTGGGGAAAACGATTATTTTTGCGCAAACCAAACAACATGCACAGTACATCGTAGATCGATTTAATAAACTGTATCCTCAGTATAAGGGTGATTTTTCCCAGCGAATTGTATCGGGGGATAATTACACGCAAAGCTTGATTGATGATTTCAAAATACCCGACAAAAGTCCTTATATCGCCGTAACGGTAGATATGCTGGATACAGGTATAGATGTGCCGGAAATCGTCAATCTGGTGTTCTTTAAGCGGATTCGTTCCAAAACCAAGTTCTGGCAGATGATAGGCCGTGGGACAAGGCTTCGTAAAGATCTATTTGGAGAGGGAGAGGACAAGACACTTTTTGTTATTTTTGATTATTTAGGTAACTTTGAGTTCTTCCGTCAACATAAGGAGGGATTGCAGGGGAATGAAGCGCACAGCTTGTCTGAAGCTATTTATGCAAAGCGGGTCCGGTTAATTCATCATATGCAGCAGTCTATCTTTATAGATGAACCCTATCAATTGATTCGTGCTGATTTGATAGAAATAGTAATAGGACAAATTCAAGCCCTTAATACGGAATTAATATCTGTAAAAATGCAGCTGCAATATATAGAGAAGTATAAACATAATGCGGCTTTTGTCTGCCTACTGGAGCAGGATCAATCCAATCTGATTAAGTATCTCGCGCCTATTGTTTACATGGATGATGTAGATGAGCATGCCAAACGTTTTGATAATTTGATATATGGTCTAATGCTTGCACAGGTTGAGGAATCGCCTCAATACAAGAAGGGAAAGAAACAACTGATAGAGGTAGCTACCACCCTATTGCAGCGTGCAACTATACCGCAGGTTAGACAAAAATTGACGATTATCCAAACCATAGGCACGGACGAGTTCTGGGAAAGCGCTAATATACTGAATTTTGAAAAAGTACGTACAGAGCTACGTAGTCTCATTAAATTTATCGTGGATGAAGGCGGCAGGAATCCGATTTATACCAACCTCGCCGATGAGGTTCTTGAAGTCCACGAGGGAAAAGCAATGTATGAGGCCTATACCTTTGAGGATTATAAGCTCAAGGTCAACCGCTATATTGAGAAGAACCGGGACAATCTTGTGATTCACAAGCTCCGCAATAATATTCCGTTAACTGCTCTAGACTATGAGGCCTTGGAGAAAATCTTTATAGGCGAACTTGGCACCGCAGAGGACTATCAGCGGGAATTCAAGGACACCCCGTTTGGCTTGCTTGTGCGCAAAATTGCCAAGCTTGAGTATGAGGCGGCAACGGCTGCCTTTTCGGAATTCATCAATGATCAATCGCTGAGTCAGGGGCAGATTGTCTTTGTCAAAAAGGTAATTGATTATATTGTCCAGAACGGTTATATCGACAATGTGTCTGAACTGATTAAGCCGCCTTTTGACAAGCCACAGAGCTTCATTAAGCTGTTTGATGGAACGAAGCAACGAAGACTTGTAGAGATGGTTACACAGATTAAAGAGAATGCGGTTAAGATTATTGGGTAGAGATAGTTTTGAAATTTATATTTAAAATACATAGGGGGATTGAGGGAAGTATGAATTTTGGAAATTAAGAAAAAACTACGTTAATACTTTGAACTAATAAAATAATATAGAAAGAGCGGAGATATGTATATCTCTGCTCTGATAAATAACTTTATTTACACTTCAACAAGATCTTTACTTGAACTATCATAATTTAATTTTGTAAGCTGTGAGCTTAAAAAATCATCATTTAAGAGCTTCAAAAAGAGATTTTGTGATTTTTTTGTACTTAGATCAAATTTACTTCGATCATGATTAAATTTGAATTTACCAGTAAGGGGGGTAAAGCTATCTATGAATTCAACAATTTGTTCTATTCTAAATGAATTAAGTACAATAGAATGATTACTTATCTGCGCAAGTTTACGGGCAAATGTCATGTCAGAGATTCTTTCTTCCATAAAACTTACATCAACGACTAATTCAGATGTTTCAATTAGTTCAAGTCCTTCTTTTGCTTTTTTGGACACTACTTTGTTATAACCAAAATTCTTTTCTAATACCTTTATGTTTTTCACAAACAATACATCATTCAGATAAAAGAAATCGAAGTCAGGATATATTTTTAAAATATCTTCAGGTATTTGGACTAAGCGGTTTTCAGATTTCCATAAACCCATAGCTCTGCTATCTCTTTTATATAAATTGATTGGGTAATGCTGTTTATATGAAATTAATGTCAGTTCTTCAATAGATAAGATAAAAACAATGCCTGATATTTCTTCGAATTTATCATCTGTAAATGAAAATGGATCAAAAGTGTGTTGCGATCGTAAGATTGTAAATGGTTCAAAACCTTGAGGTAACTCATCGTAATCATAATGAAAAAGGGTCTCTTTTCGTTCTTCAATTCGTGAAATATCAGCTATCCTTAACTCATCATTTTTTACTATTGAATCATTTAGTGAGCTCAAGAAATTAAGTTTGAGTGTTTCTTGATCGTCATTATCAATATCTGCGAACTTTATTACTTTTCCATCTTCTTTATTTAGGATGAAAAAGACTTCGCACACAAATGTATTAGGTGAATCAATAAAACGCAGTAAATTTTGATTTAATTCTTCTTTATTCATCTACGTACCCTCACATAATAGATATTTTCGTGTATTGTTTTGTAACTTAATGTATCTCCTAGGGAAACATCTTCTCTTGAAATAATAATGATTTCTTCCTCATTACCAGTTCTAAATGTGGCATTAACTTTAAAAATTTTGTAACCCAATAATGCCAATGTAGGGTTAGTATAGAACATGTTGGTTTTTACATACATAATACCGATAGCAACTAAAAGTAGAAATAAAACAATTGCGTATCGAATTTTGGTTAAGTCAAAGGCAATTAAGGGAATAATATAAGTCGATAGAAACGTGAGATGCTCATAATTTCTATTTTCAATTTTTTTAACAGTAATATGATTTTGTTGGCTGCCAGCAAGCTTATATTTAAAATTAAAGAAGAATAAAATACCAAGCAAAAGCAAAATAAATGCGAAAACTGGAATTATATTGCTTGTAATAAGTTTCTTGAAACCAATAAAGGAACAACTGTTTTTAAGACAGATAGGAATATCAATTGTTACAATAATAATTAGAATAAATAGAAGCCAGAGAGAGATAACATAAAGCTCTATTTTATCCCAACTTTTTTTTAGCAAATTATCCCTCCTCACCTTAAAGAATAATGTATACTGTGAGGCCCATAAAGTAAATGATTTTATGGGATATATCCCAAATAATTGAATTTAGGTTGAGGCGATGATTGGTGTGGGCAATCCAGGCTCATAGTTTCAGAATCAACCACCCGTAGGCACGTGCTGTTGATTGATTCTAAAGTATAGTGAAAATTTTTATGAATGTAGTTCACCATAATAGACAGAATTTAGTCGCTCTGAAATTCAGCACAGTACTGATCGCAGAGTGTTTTTTGACTCTTATTCTATATGAATATGATGTCCAGCTTATCAGAAACCAATGGGCCAGTATGTACTGACTGCTAAAGATCAGGATGACCTGTAGAATTTGCCCTTTTGAATAAGAAGGTTCATTTCATGTAAGGACTTTACTAAGGTACTTATAATCAGTATGATGAGTATGGTTAGGGTGAGTTATAATGATAGGGGCAGAATGTTATTATGGATAGATTAAATGATCCAGAGATTAGAGGAGTACTGTATAAAAAAATAGCCCTTCAAGAGGAATTTATCTCCGATCCTTCAACAATTTTGGTTGATGAGCTGGATGTATGTACAGGCTCTGCGCGTATTGATGTTGCTGTGGTTAACGGTAAATTGCATGGATATGAGATAAAAAGTGAAAGGGACAATCTCGATAGATTGCCCTCTCAGATCGAGTATTACAATAGAGTATTTGATACATTAACTTTAGTTACTACTAAATCGCATATCTCGAAAGCAAGGGAAATAATACCTAAGTGGTGGGGAATTGATTGTGTTAATAATATCGGACAAGATATTCGTATCAAAACAATTAGAAAACCCAAAGATAATCATAAAGTGCAATTATTGGACCTGACACAACTTCTGTGGAAAGATGAACTACTTGAGCTACTTCAGTCACAAGGCATAAATAAAGGTGTTAAAAGTAAGACTCGATACCAGCTGGGTGTGATCGTGAGTGACAAGGTTGATCGTGAGATAGTCTCAACTTTCGTAAGAGAAAAACTTAAAGCTCGTACAGTTTGGAGAGCTCATCAGTTACAGCTACTATGTGATGATTTGCAGCTATCGTAACCCAGCTTGTATTATTTCCAGGGCCCTTTCCATTTTCACCAAGGGCTCTTTCTTTTAAGTCTAGGTCACCATATGAGAAGGATTCTCCATAATAATATGGAGATCTATAAATCTCCAAAGCAATTTCTTTATGACCCCTGATCATAATTTTAGTTGTACGATCCTTCTTCCCTTTGAGAATCCAGTACTTATCCTGTAAGGTGTATCGTGCTTTCGGAAGAATTCCATACTTCATTCTTGAAAAGTCCAGATCTGTATCAGTAAATCTTGTGACTCCGTAATCTGACATTCTCAATCTATCCTTAATCAAGGAAAACTCTGGTTCAATGAATAATTTATTGAAGATCTTAATTTCATACCTTTCAATAAATGTGTCTTCTCCTGAAGCAAGCCCTGACAAATCCTCTGGGAAACTAGTTGATGCAATGATAACGTACTCAATGCAATCACAGTTTAAAACATGAGATCGTATTACTGTTTTAAGTTCTGATAACTTTGTACTTGCCTGGACTTTCCCATCCATGAAATTCACATCTAGCATAATATCAATAGGAGTATCCCTCTCTTTTTTCCAGTCAACCAAAGATTTGAAGATACTGTCATAGTTATCTCCATCTATATCCTCCGGTACAGGTATCCGAAATAGTGCTCTTTTAGCAAGATAAAGAAGCCCATCAGCATATTCAGGTAGATCATCATAATAAAGAACAGGGAAATAATTAAGATCATGCTCGCGGGCAAGTTCTAGTATTGATTTTAGCAGTGATCCATTATCATCGCAGTAATGGGTATCTAAATATGCGGGTTGTCCTTTTAGTGTTAAATTAAGTTCTCCTATTATTCTTTCGGGATCACCACAATCAACTAGTTCTAATATAGGAATAATAGAAGATTTCTGCGAAGGAGTTAATTTTTCAAGTGCAACTTTTTCTCCAGCTTTCCATTTAAGAATAGGGCAATATATTCTGGATTTCATTTTCTTAATCCTCCAATCATAATTCTTCATCGGCTGAAGATATGACTAAAGACTTGTGTTTGACAAAAGAATACAGCATTATTCCTAATTCGAGCTATAATAACGTATATATAATAAAGTAATAAAATTTGCTAAACTGTATGATGCGAAAATACTGATATGTTTTATGCTTTTATGAGTAAATAATCATTTGAATTGTGATGGATAGGATATATTAAACTTTTACAATCAAAATATAACTTAAGCCCGAGTCAAATACCCATACAACTTACTCTCCACCGAATGCTCCAACACCAAATTCATATGCACAACGGATATGGAAGTACCATTCTTATCAACCATAGACGCCTGAACAGCACTTTTCTGATCGGGATGTGCTTTACCCAGATAATAAAACTCCGTTCCGTCCGCATCGTCTTTTTTCACAAATACATGAAGGTCGATGTTTCGTTGGTCTGCCTCAAGTATCGTTCTAACCTCATCGGATTCAAGGGTTCGTCTACTTCTTGTGGACCACTTCAGAATTTCTGGACTCACAAATTCCTCCTGATAGTTCGTACTTGCTTCGACCTCGTCATGCTTGTGATACGTTACAAAGATCGGGCAGGTCTGGTGCTTCGTCTTGTATCCGTACATGGTAGAGCTTTCGTCGCTATGCCAATTCAATAATTTGCAGGTATCTTTGCGGGAGTATTTTTGATACAGAGTCAGTGGCTCGCTGCATACATACTGCTCATTTTTGTGAATTGCGGTTTGAACAATATCTGTGATTATTTCTCTAAAAAAAGCGTTGTTCTGTAAGGACTGTGCCATCTTCGGATGAAATGCAAAATTCTGATCTGCAATGAACTCTACGATAGCGGCATTACCATATTTCTTCCTCATCGCTTCAGTGAAAAAAGACAAGTCTAGAATACGTTTTGCTGAATCGATCGTTTCGGAATCTGTTGAGCAACCACTTTCTTGCAGGGCATTTATGTATTCTTCATATGTAACCTGATCATTTACTAATAGTAGCTTTAACAGTAGGATCTCATGTTTGCGTTTTCCATTAAGAATCTCGGCGGACATCATCATTATAATCATTTTCTCTTGTTCGGATAGATGTGGCACGGTTTCATTGATTCTCTGCAAAAAGTGATAATAGCTAAAGTGTTCCTCAGTAAAGATCAGTGGATCGATCGAATCGTTGTCAAGGAAATCGATTAATCGGGGGATTCGATTCAACCTATTTTTGAGTTGGAAATATTCTTCTCTAAGAATTTTAAGTGCTGTTAAATTGCTGTTGCTAATCGAGTGGTAAATTTGTTGCCTTGCAATCTCTTCGAAATTGATTGTTGAGACGCCTTTAATATAACTGGTGTCCTTCATATGACGACGGATATTGTCCTTGTTCTGCGACCTATCTCCGGAGAGGGCTACCGGAATCAAATAGTTGTTCTTGTAGTTACCTATAAAGTCGATGATAGTGACGAACTCTTTATCCGAGTGTTTACGAAGACCGCGTCCTAACTGCTGAACAAATACAATGCTAGATTGGGTTTGACGCAGCATTACGACCTGGTTAATACAAGGAATATCGATACCTTCGTTAAAAATGTCTACCGTTAGAATATAGTCGAGTTTTCCCGCTTCAAGATCTGTTACACACTGCATACGGACTTCCTGAGAGTCATCTCCTGTTAATGCCTTTGTGCGATAACCCCTTGCATTTAACATGCGGGATAGCTCTAAGGTTTCTTCTTTACGACTACAAAAGATTAATCCTTTTACCGTTTCGCCGGAGTGTCCGTAATATTCCATTTTCTCGATTAGGTAAGAAACCCTTTCGTTCGTAACCAATTGAGAGAGCATCGTTGTATCGTCGATCATTCGGTCGTTGTATTCAAAGTCAGTGACGCCAAAATAGTGAAATGGACACAGCATATCTTCTTCCAAAGCTTCCTGCAGACGAATCTCGTAGGCAATATTATAGTCGAATAACTCGTAGATATTAAAGTCATCCGTTCGTTCTGGAGTTGCAGTCATGCCAAGCAGGAATTTTGGTTTAAAATGCTCAATAACTTTAAGATAAGAATTGGCTCCAGCTTTGTGGACTTCGTCAATCAATATGTAGTCAAATACCTTAGGATCAAAATTTGCTAAAGTTAATTCTTTAGAAATCGTCTGGATGGTGGCAAAAAGGTATTTCGCATTTGTATCTCTACTGTTACCGGATAAAATACCGTAGTCGCTATCTTTTCCCCCCATAATTCGTTGATAATCAGTCATAGCCTTGTGCAAAATTTGTTCTCGATGTGCAATAAATAGCATTCGACTTGGTGCGAAGTTCTTTGCGTCAAAAGCAGAGAGATAGGTTTTTCCTGTTCCTGTTGCCGAAATAACCAATCCTCGATGTGCTCCGGTGCTGCGAAGAGCTTGCAAATTCTTTAGTGCACTTAGCTGCATTTTATTGGGTGAAATTGTACTAAAAACAGTTTGCGGGATCGCTTCAGGAATCAAGGGTAGCGTCAATTGATGGTTACGGTTTGCTTTTTGAACCCCATCATAGAGAACTTGATAAGCTTCGATCCATCTATCCGTCAGTGGGACAGCAGTTTCCCATACTTTTTCGAATTCATTATGAAACTGCCCCAGTAGACCCCCGTGCTTAAAAGAGGTTAGCTTCACATTCCATTCATAGTTGGCTTTTAATGCAGCAGCGGTCAGGTTGGAGCTTCCCATAATGATTGTGGAATGATCTTCATGCTCAAAAACGTATCCTTTGGCATGAAATCCACTTAGATCCGTCAAGCGCACGCTAACATTTGTGATTTTTAGTAGCTCTTTATAGATTTTGGGTTGATTGAAGTTCAGATAATTTGAGGTTAGGATTTTGCCTGTTATCCCGCGCATTTTTAGATCAGCCAAATGCGACTTCAAGGTGGCTAGTCCACTCTCTGTAATAAAAGCAACGGAAAAAATAAAGGACTGGCAGCGATCCAGTTCTTCGAGCAAAGGAGTAAGAACAAAATCGCTGGTCTCTTTATTATTGACTAGAAGCCTAGGCTTGTATTGATCCAAAGAGTCCTGTTGATGGTCAATAAACGCCCAATTTAATGTGCTTTTTAAATGTTGAATAGGATTGTCCATGTTATATTGTCAGCTTCTTCTGAATATTGTGTACAGCAGGAATATCAGCAGGCGCCCAATCTAGTGACATCAGTTCATGCGCAGATAACCACTGGATTGCAACATGTTCAGTTAAGGTAGGCGTCCCGCTTAGTAGGTGGCAATAGAAAGTAGTCAGATGCACAAAGCCAAAATCATACTCATGCACGGTAGTCTCAATCTCTTCACCAATTTCAATCACGCAGTTCATTTCTTCGTTAATTTCGCGTTTAAGCGCAGCCTGTGGCGTTTCGCCTTCTTCGATTTTGCCACCAGGGAATTCCCACTTGTAAGCTAGTGCTTTAGTAGCCCCGCGCTGTGCACAGAGGATCTTATTATTCTCGATGATGACAGCTCCGACTACGTAGATATGTTTCTTCATAAGTTCCCTCCGGTTATGCAGTTTAGTATTTATGAAATCAATTATGCGTTATAACTCTATTCTATTATAGTTTTGGGGATTTGGGCTACTGAGGGATATTATGAAAGATTTCTGACAGACTATTCATCGAATGAATGATAGCATCTAGTGAATACGAAACCTATTTATCATGTATGGGAGAATCGATAATGAAAACTATGCTACGTCTTTATCATGAAGGAAATACGGATTACCATTCAACCTTTTTTGATTTGATACATGGGGACACAGAGACGAAGCAGACCAAAGGACTCTCATACCTATTTTCAAGATATCCTAACTTGATACAGCTGTTTTTAAAAGAAATTAATCGTCTGACTAAATATAAGTATCCAGAATTTAAGCAGGGAATCGATTTTGTCCAGGTAGACGCAGAAATGTTATCAGCTGGAGAAAAGAAAATAAGACGCGATATTACCTTGTCTTTGTTTCAAGGAAACACTAAAAAACTAGTTATAATAATTGAAGCCAAGAGCGTAAGTGCTTCTGTACTGCAAAAGGATATCACAAGGCAGCTGGAGTCGTATCTTGATCCAACAAATTTTCCGCTCGATGCTAATGTGCCTAAGGTAGGTGTAACTTTAACAAAGTATAGAGTGCTTCATCCACCTGAAACTGGATTTGTCAGTCTTACTTGGACAGACATTTTAGAATTAATAAATGATGTAATTAGTCAAGAGAAAAGAAGAGGTGAGGATGTAACAGTTGCAACAGAATTTATAGATTTTATTAAAAGGGTGAGAAAAGGAATGAAGTACTACGAGGTTGAAGTTCTATCGGTTGCTGCGGGTAAGACGTATGAGTTAACGAAAAATTACTTTATTCATGCGTGCCCACATACTGCGAAGGGTTTTTCATATAAAACTCCAATATATATAACTTTCAGATCTAGTGGTGGTGGAGAAATGGAGTTTCTATATAAAATTGATGAGATTGTTGTTTTCGATCCTTTGTCTCCTTCTCTCAACGCTTTATTAGAAGGTGTACAGATAGATTTTGCTACTAGAATTAAAGAATACATATCAAATCGTATAAATGGTGGATATGGATTTAATCATCCGGGAGAAGAGTATCGTTTTTATAATCTTTGTAGTAAAGGCGTAATTCATTTGAAGCATCTACCCAAGCCGCAGATTAATAACTCTGGTGCACGATACTATTCTATCGCTGAACTCATAAAGGGTGAGAAGGTAGTGTTTGTGGAGAGCCAAGATCGGTAAATGCATCAGGTAAATCAGCTTCAAAAGAGTCGCTATCTCGTAAGCGGACATATATCAAACTTTGTTGGAGATTCATCGTATAAAGTTGTTCACACCGGATATTCATCCCATGTGGAGAGTGGCTGTGTTGGTGAGCGATGCTGTAAAAAATGTAGTAGTAGATCGGGTTGAATCATAATACTGATGGAGCGGAAGAATGAAATACAGATAAAAAAGATTGAAGTAAATGATTGAAGACGAAAAAGCGAGAATATCATCTGACGTATTAGAATCAGGTATCCTCGTTTTTTTATTGATTTTTAACTTGATATTTAATTCCTAGAAAGTTGACCATGAGATTACTTGCAGTATTACTGGTCAATTTGTATCTCCAGTGTCAACTAAATCAATAATCTCTCGAATATCGGTAATCTCTAATGACTCTGCTATTCTAATAATATGATTAAAGTTAATACCTTCTCTTTTATTGTTGGCTAATTCGCTCAATGCAGCATGTCTAACATCGGATATTCTTGACAACTCTCGTAGAGAGATACCATGCTTTTTCGTCAACTGAGATATTTTCACGATAACTCTCTTTCCCACTAGAATCTCCTCGCTTCTGAGTTTAAATCTTGACTATACGTATAAGCGTACCGTATAATATTCCCAAGTATGGTACTCATATGCGTAACAATCAGAAACTTATTGTTCTTGCTAACGTGTATTTTTATCCCATTCTTGAGTGGCACTAATAGATTTACTTTAAAATAGTTATACGTACACAAAGGAAATAAAAACTATTCATAATCAGTGTAAATGAAAATGTCTACAGACATAGCTTTACCAAGAAGGTGGGGGTGCAATGCAACATTTGAAGTACAAATATGAGGAGGAAAAGCGCAAGCTGAATGAACTCGGACAGAAATCACTGGAGCAGGGAATTCCGTTAAGCAGTAATGAAGCGGTTCAGGCCCAGAGCCGTAAGATGGACGAACTCATTAATCGGATGTATCAAGAAAAAGTTGGACATACAGCGTCTTTTCGTTTGAACTTTTGTCTTGGAGGAGATGTGATGGGCTTTCCGGTATGGTTTCTACAGACAATTCAAGGTCGATTGGATGAGGTGACCGCACAGATTGAACATCAATCCGAGCCTAGGCATGTTTTTGAAGAAGAGCGCAAAGCTTTTCAAGCGTTGTTTGACTCCATGGACATTGCACGTATGCCAGAGTTAGAGCACTGGGAGGATAAGCTTCAATCGAAGCAAGCCGTTCTTTATGAACGTCTATATCTACAAGGACTAAAGGATGGCATGCAGCTTGCAAATGCCTTTACTGTTCCTTCAGCTCTCTCGGACTAAGGCATGCCCTATAGCTGCCGGAAAATACATAGGTATCGGAACCAAAGTGGATAAACGCATACTTTATTTTCGGACTGTACATGCGACAGTCTTTTTTCTTGTATATGTTTGAAATTCTTGTTTTTCCGATGCTATTCATTCAAAAAGTGGGCAAACTTCCACTCATAATCTGAATAAAGGGATAGTTCCCATATTGTTGAATAATCATACATATTGTAAATCTAGATCATATAAGGTTCTCTTATGCTGAAAACTCTATTTTCTCTCTTTATAAGATCCGAATCCAAACCGCCACAAGCTGCGCTTTGGAAGCTCCGTAAGCTATGCAGCATCAATCCTAGGAATAAAAAATGTAATTGTGCCACTGGGTACTCCCATAAGTAAGATAGATAAAATCAAGTATTTCGGAGCCGATGTAATGCAATTAGGTAAAAATTATGATGAGGCTCATTCATTAGGTATGAAGTATATTAGTGAACGCGGCTTAACCTATATTGACGCATACTATAGTGATCTAGAAATCTATGGAGGGCAAGGGACCGTTGCAATTGAAATTGGGGAACAGAATAAAGATATTGATACCATAGTAGTCCCAATAGGTGGTGGAGGCCTTATTACTGGAATCGCGGTTGCGGCTAAAGCGATTAACCCAGCTATCCATATTATTGGAGTACAAACAGAGGCTTATCCTGCAATGTTAAAATCATACGAAGATAACATTTTCTATGAAGAATATCCTAACGAGGAGTCATTGTGTGATGCTCTTCTTGGTGGAGTCGGGAAACTGAGTTATGAGATGGCAAAAGATTATGTTGATGATTTCATAGCAGTAATATTAAAAGGTAATTCAAAAGAGTCATGTAGGCATAGATTGCTAACTACATGACTCTTATTTATCTCAGATTACGAAGATAGTTCTTCATCGGTGGGTATGATTCCATAACGCTCTAAAGCTTTTGACGATGATTCAAGCATCCGCTTTTTCAAATAATCGCCTTCGACCACCCAAACCCGCTTTCCCAGAAAACGTATCTTGGAAAGTAAATACTCGAGCTCATCCCCAAGCAGAGAAACTCTGACTCGATAGGTATCCTTCTCCGTATCATACTCAACATTTTTTTCAAAGCTGGAGAAGGCGTATAGAATACGGGATAGCTCTGCGTTATAAACGCGGACAATTTCAATGATGACTTCGGTTTTACGTGATTCAAGCGTTTTTCCGATCTTCCTTAGAATGTTCTCTGCAGCTGAGGGTTCGATTGGTTCTGATGTGACGGACTGGATCTTCTTTAGCCGGGTACTCATCAAGGAGTGATGCCGAGTGTGATACCAGAGCAAATACCATTCTCTTTTGACCATGGAGTATTCCAGCTTATACGGAAACCCCAACTGATCCTTATTAATACGGTCGCCCTTAATCGCGTAGGTGATAAGAATCCCCGTTTTATTCATGATATGCCGGCGCAAAGATCGCAGAAGAGGGTGGTAGACCTGTTTTTCTAGCGTACGGGCTTTTTCAATCAAATGATTGGAAATATCCATCCCCTGTTCCGACTCAAGGGCAGTACGTAGCTTGTCCATAGTATCCGCAGTGAAAGCATTAGCTGCCGAGGGATGCTCCAGCATCGTCTTCAGCCAGGCCCGTTCGTGCGTAGTGATCATGAAAGTACCGGAATCCTCCAATCGGGAAATGATCTGGTGATTGAATATTTTCTCAAACAGATTCATAGTAAGCTTGGATCTCCTTCCATTCTGCAATTATTTCCCGGCGAAACGAAGCGGGCTCCAGAACCTCACAGCTAGAACCGAAGCTACGCAGCCATGGCTTAATTTCAGTCACCCCGTTTACGATGATTTCATAAATAAACGAATGTTCATCCTCAAACACAATTTCCCCCCATTGTCCCTGCAAGAGTACCCGTTCCTTGATGAAGTTCGGTTCCGAACCTCCCGGATTAAAAAACCGGACACGTACGGTCACCGGCCGGCCAGTATCTATCAACCAGCTGTACTTAATCTTCTCGGCAAGTTCTTTATTCTTTTCGTCGTACCAGATCTCATCCACAGGTTCAGCTTCTTCGATTTGCGTAATTCCTTCCATCCGGTATTTCCGAATACCCTGTCTATCATATGAGAGCAAATACCATCTTCCATATTGATGATCGTACACAATTTTAAGTGGAACCACCTTTTCAGCTTTGCCCTCTGGTTCACGTTCAAACAGGGGATTGGTGTTTTTGGATGCGTAGCTTTTCTCAGACTTCGGTGAGAAATATAGAAACCTGACTTTGCGGCGATGGCGCATGGCATGAAGAAGTGTAAACAGATGCGCCTCATCTAAAATCCTCGAGTAATAGTGATATTTATATAAAAATGGTTCAACGGCATGCCGCTCAACTTGATTGCGGAGAAGATGTTTTTTTAATCCATCACGCAGTAAATATCCTTGAACGGAAGGGACTTGAGTGTTCGCCATCACATCTACAAAATCATATAAATCGATAAGCTCTTCATCCAATAAGCTTCGAATCAAGTCGTCTTGGATTCGATACCGGTACGGGCGAGATCCCGGCTCTCTTGTAATGACTCCGACCTCCTCCAAGTATTTGAGATCCGAGCGAATGGTCTTTTCGTCAGGTAAAGGTAGATCAGAAGGCAGACTGCTGCAGCACATCTCCAATAAATCCTTCGCAGTCAAGGCTTGTCCATTCATTGCACCTAGAAGCAGCGAGACTCGCTGGCTTTCAGATTCCTTTACGGATTTGGCGCGGAATAGAAATAAGAGTAATGGATCGGTGGAGTCATAATATCTGAGGCGAAAGGTCTCGGAAAATTCCCTGCTCTGTTCATCCGCCAAGTGCTGGTGCGTGGAGCTAGCTACTTGTTTGAGTCGTCGGATCGTTTTATCAAAGGTGTGAACGGAAATCCCCAATCTGTCTGCGAACTGTTGTCTGCTGAATGCCCCGCTCGTAAGCACCAGCATTCGCAGAAACTGTATTTCTTTATCAAAGCTTTCCTTAGCCAAAGGTATCCTCCGTTCAAATGAAGCATCTTCTTCCATTGTAACAGGGGAGGGATTTGGGTGTAATGGAAAAGTTTATATGCAGTCGTAATACTTTCACCATGTTCGTTAAGGCTGAAATGAGCGATTATAGAACCTGTAAGGCAGCATTTAGCAAGATGGTAAACGCCAAATGGCGTTTCATCATACATTGGTTCTTATTTGGACGGTCGTAACGAGGCGCGGATATCGATGTATCCCGCAGTGCCGTGCATGCTATGTTACGGTATCCTGTACGATCGGATCGGTAAGAATCCCTTATTAGGGTTCGATTCCCCAATTGCCTTGGACGCGATTCTGGTAGAGCACTCGACTTTAAATCGAGCGAAAAATTGAAGAAAAGACCAAAGGCTAGAATCCCTTGCAGCTAGCTTTAGTGCACTGAAGTAAGGCTTTGCAATCCGTGGATACCGCTTGTGCGAAATTTCAGGAAGTTCTCTTAGATTAAAGTGTGAGAATATCCATGAGAACAACAGATAAATCGCTTAGCTAAAACGAGATTCCGCCAGAACTTCAGTGGGATTCTAAGACCAATGGTCGAACTAATTAGGGGGAAACATTATGTTGAACAAAGTAACGATTCAAGCTGACGAACGTGGTTTGCTATTTCATAAAGGAAGTTATGTGAAAAAACTGATGCCGGGGAGCTATCACTTTTCAATGTGGTCAAAATCCACCGTTGTGGTGTTGAATATCGCTAAACCGTTTAATGTGGAAGGAAAAGATATGAAGTTATTCCTTCATGATGAAGATCTCGTGCGTGAGCTCGATATCGTACGTGTACAAGATCATGAGTATATTCTGTACTATGAGGACGGGCAATTTGTTCAATTACTTAAGCCTGGTGTCTACGCATTCTGGAATATACTTAAAGAACACACCTTTTTCCATGCAGATATCAGACAACCCGAATTGCCTGTCGAGGTAAACCGCGCAATTATAGCGAAGCTAACAGCAAATGTGCAGTCCTACGAAATTGCGAGCTACGAGTCTGGATTTCTGTTTTATGATCATGTATTACAACGAGAACTTCCTCCTGGCAAGTACCACTTCTGGAGAGGTCCAGTTTCGACTGTGGTAAAGACGATTGATTTAAGACAACAACAAATGGATCTCATCGGCCAAGAGATCATGACTGAAGACAAAGTTTCGCTGCGGCTTAACTTCGTTTGTCAGTACAAGATCGTAACGCCATTACGTGCTCTGGAAATGAAGTCATTTGACGAGCAAATCCATATCCAGCTTCAGCTTATGCTGCGGGAATATGTCGGAACGCTCAAATTGGATGATCTTCTGAAACGAAAAGAGGACGTTGCGTCGTTCGTCCTATCCCGTTTACGTGAGAAGGGTGAAGAGTTCGGAGTAGATTTCCTGAGTGCTGGGGTTAAGGATGTCGTTTTGCCAGGGGAAATGAGAGATATAATTAACACCGTTCTGCTTGCGGAGAAAAGAGCACAGGCAAATCTAATTACTCGTCGTGAAGAAACGGCCTCAACCCGAAGCTTGCTTAACACCGCAAAGCTAATGGATGAGAATCAGACGCTGTTCCGACTGAAAGAGCTGGAATTCCTCGAGAGAATATGCGAGAAAATCGGATCCATATCTTTTACGGGTGGCGGGGATTTGTTGGAGCAATTAAACTCTTTGCTTGGCGAACGAAAAGCGACAGGCAAATAAGGAATATCAAATGGAATAGATAAGTGCCACTCCTAATGGAGATTGGCATTTTTTTTGGTTTTTTTCTGAAAAGTTTCTGTATATTCATCCAGTTCACATTAGGTTCATATAAGTGGTTTAACTTATGGGTATCAAGAGTTTAGTACGATATTTGGAGGAAGAAAACCCATGAAAAAAGCAAAAGAAAATTTAGATTACCCGTTTTACAATGAATTACCTGTACAAATTCCTGTTATGAAATGGCTCGTTGTAATGGTAGCGATTGTATTGGGATTTATCGCGTTGACCACTCGAATACCGTTTATCCCATTGAAAGTTAACGAATATTTAGCACCTATATTGTTCACGGGAATTCCGCTTGTTGCATTCATTTGGGCATCTAAGGGTCATGCGAATCACCTGTTTCGTAAAATTACAAAGAATGATGTTAAGTGGGGTGTGCTGTTCTTTATCTTTAATATAATTGCTACTCCGATTGTCGGTCTCATTCTAGTCTATGTAGTAAAAGTTAATACTGTAGCTGATGCGGTAGTTAATGTCTTTGCAGAACTTGATTCTCTTGGTAAAGTATTGATGTTTGTCAAAATGGGGATTCAACTTGTTGGTGAAGAATTGTTAACCATTTTACCATTCCTGTTTATATTGCAATTGTGTGTGGTGAATTTCAAGCTTTCTCGCAGAGCGGGAATCTGGATTGCATTTCTTGTTACAGCAGTGATCTTCGGAGCCATTCACCTACCAACCTATCATTGGAATCTCGTACAAGCACTTGTAGGTATTGGCCTTGTACGTCTTGTTCTTACAGGGGCTTATATGAAGACTAAGAATATTTGGGCATCTAGTATCGCGCATATTTTGAACGACTATGCAATTACATTGTTCAGCTTGCTTACAGCTTCGTCCGTAGCACCATTCATCATGCAGCATTTCATTCGTTGAATAAATATGCCAATATTGGGTTTAATTAAGTATAGTTGAATTTATTGTTGACAATCCCACCGGATTAAAATATAGTAATCCCATCAGATTAATACAAATTACAAATACTTAAATTTAAGTATTCAAATGTTTAAAACGGAATATGCTGACTGGTTCAACCAGAGGCTCAGGGGACAAACGCTAGTCGTTGTCACCTGAGCCTTTTTGTTTACTTATCCGAATAATAACTAAAAGAGGTGAAGTCCATGGCTGCTTCTGAAAAAATCAGGTTTGAGAGTGTCACCAAAACCTTCAGTGTCCGAGATTCCAAGCAAAAGGAGGCAACAGGGCAATTTACAGCGGTAAAAGAGTTGGATTTTTCCGTAAAAAAAGGTGAGTTTATAACGATAGTAGGTCCAAGCGGGTGTGGTAAATCAACTTTGCTTGATTTGATCAGCGGTTTATCATCACCAACACAAGGTCGCATTTTAATAGATGGTCACCCCATAACAGGTCCAGGGCTTGATCGGGGCATTGTGTTTCAGCAGTATGCTTTATTTCCGTGGAAGACTGCGCGCAGCAATATTGAATTTGGCTTAGAAGCAAAGGGAATCCCAAAGCACGAACGTAGAGAGCAGGTTAGGCATTTTCTTTCATTAGTTGGGCTTAGTGATTTCGGAGATCGTTATCCTCATGAGCTTTCCGGGGGGATGAAGCAGCGTGTAGCCATTGCCAGAAGTCTTGCCTTTAACCCAGACGTCTTGTTAATGGATGAGCCTTTTGCCGCACTGGATGCCCAAACAAGAGAATCACTGCAAAGTGAGCTTTTACGAATTTGGCAGAAGACCCAAAAAACCATAATTTTTATTACGCATGGTATTGATGAGGCCGTTTATCTTGGGGAGCGAGTAGTCGTCCTGACACCAGGACCCGGGACGGTGAGGAAGATTGTAAATATTCCGCTAAAATCACGATTGGAAGATGCGGATATTCGCTCACATCCTGATTTTGTGAAGGCTCGGCATGAGGTGTGGGGTTATTTGCATGAACCTGAATACAGAGGTGCGTATATTTAGTTGATAAAGGAGGGTATTCCCATCGAATCGGTAAAGACTGCTCATTCAACGTTACAGCTTAAGAAACGAAATCCTGTTTCTTTTTCCGGCGTACTTAAGGTGTTTAAACAGTCTATTGTTTTAGTCTTATTGTTCTTACTATGGGAAATCGCACCACGGGCGGGCTTAGTTGACGCAGCATTTTTCCCACCTATTTCTGAGGTAATCACCGCCTTATGGAATTTGATAGCTTCAGGTGAGCTATTCACTCATTTCTTAGCGAGTATCATTCGCTCGTTCAGTGGATTTGCGTTAGCGGTAATAATTGCGATCCCGTTAGGATTACTGATTGGCTGGTATCCATTAGCTAGGGAGTTGTTAAATCCAGTGTTGGAGTTGTTCCGAAATACGGCTGCGCTCGCTTTACTTCCGGTATTTATGCTGCTGCTAGGGATTGGTGAAACCTCCAAGATTACGATCGTCCTATTTGCTTGCACATGGCCTATTCTTCTAAATACGATTGCTGCTGTAGGTAACGTTGATCCCTTGCTTATAAAAGCGGCCAAATCCATGAATATTAAGTCGTTTAAGTTATTTCTAAAGGTGATTTTGCCGGCATCCGTGCCAACTATTTTTACAGGTATTCGGATGGCAGGAACAGGGGCGATATTAGTATTGATTGCTGCAGAAATGGTAGGGGCAAAAGAAGGCTTAGGCTATTTAATCACTTATTCTCAATATAACTTCCAAATCCCTCAAATGTACGCCGGTATATTAACCATTGCCTTATTGGGCTTGCTAATCAACCAAGGCTTGACCTTACTCGAGCGTAAATTTTCTAAATGGAAGCAACCGGTGAATGAATAGAAGGATGATTTTGAAATGATATTTTTTAGGAATAATACCAACTAAACAAATTGAATTAATTATATATTGATTGAACTTAAAACAATCTAAAAAGGAAGAGTGGCGGAGGGGAAGTTTGGAACTGTAGCTCAGAAAAATAGAATTCATTTGGAAAAGGAGAAGCGAGATGAACAAAACAGTAGCACTGCTTATACTTGTAGGCTTGGTTAGTGGTATTTTATCTGGCTGCTCAGAAGGTAAGTCCTCCGCGAAAAGTGGAGAAGATCAGATTCTGCAATATCAGTCTGCCCCTGGAAGTGTCTCTTTCCCAGAGCTAGCTGCCGATTTAGGCTACTTAGGAGATCTGAAGTTAGAGTCTATTGGTGACAGCGTGGGTGGTCCAGAAAGTATTCAATTAACCGCGACGAAACAAATTGACTTTGGTGCAGCATTCAATGGAGCCATTATTAAATCTTACGCCAAGAACGTAAAAATAAAGTCGGTCATTGGCTCCTATGGCAGTGATAAAAATACGTATGTAGGTGCATATGCCCTCGAGGGGGGAGCTATAAAGTCGGCTAAAGATTTTATTGGTAAAAAGGTAGGGGTGAATATTCTCGGTGCCCATTCGGAATTCGTCATTAAAGATTATTTACGCCAAGGCAACTTGACCGAAAAAGAAATTGAACAAGTAACCTTGGTTACAGTCCCAAGTTCTAGTGCAGAACAGATTCTGCGAAATCATCAGATCGATGTGGTTATGTTAAGCGGGATTGCCCGGGATCGGGCTTTAACAACAGGAGGGGTCGCAGAAATTTTCAAGGATATTGATGTGTTTGGGACAGAGTTTACTGCGGGTGATTACTTTTTCACAGATCAGTATATCAAGGATAATCCTAATACCGTCAGGCAATTTGTAGATGGAGTGGCTAAGGCGATTGAATGGGCCCGAACGACACCTAGGGAGGAAGTAATTAAACGATTCGAGGAAATTATTAATAAGCGTGAACGCAAGGAAACCACAGATAATCTTAAGTTTTGGAAGAGTACGGGCATCTCTGAAAAAGGCGGTGTGATCACACCATCGGAATACGATGTTTGGATTGATTGGCTTGTGGCAAATGGGGAGCTAAAGGAAGGCCAAGTGAAACCGGAAGAGTTATATACGAACGAATTTAATCCTTTTGCTAAATAATTTTCTATATAAGTTGAAAAATAAACAATAGGAGTGATTAGCATGACAAAAAAACAAATGAAACTCGGGGCATTCATTAATCTACCTGGTCATCATGTAGCAAGCTGGCGTCATCCTTCTTCAGGGGCAAGTCGGGCATTTGATTTGGAGTATTTAACGGAGATTGCACAAACGGCTGAGCGTGGTAAGTTCGACATGGTGTTTTTTGCAGATGTATTGGGTCAAAAGCTTTCGGGAAATGCACAATCATCATTGAAGCTAGACCCCGTTATTATTATTTCGGCACTCGCAGCGGTAACTAAGAATATTGGGTTAACAGCTACTTTGACGACTACCTATAACGATCCATACCATGTAGCGCGTAAATTCGCAGCCATTGATCATTTGTCTAAGGGGCGTGCCGCCTGGAATGTAGTAACATCAGCTAATGAGGGGGAAGCTCTCCTGTTTGGTAAGGATAAACATTTGCAGCATGCATCCCGCTATGAACGTGCAGAGGAATTTGTGGAGGTTGTCAAACAGCTCTGGTTATCCATTGAGTCTGAGGCGCTAGTCATCGATAAGGAACAAGGCCGGTATTTAAATGTAGACAAGGTACATCCCGTTGACCATGAAGGAGCCTGGTTTAAAGTGCAAGGTTCACTTGACTCATCCACAACACCACAAGGACATCCAGTGATAGTTCAAGCCGGGTCGTCTGAATCTGGAAAAGAACTGGCGGCGAAGACCGCGGAAGTTATTTTTACAGCATGGCAAACCCTTGAAGAAGCGCAAACCTTTTATCGGGATGTAAAGGGTCGGTTGGCTAAATATGGACGTAAGCCGGAGGACTTGAAGATCATGCCCGGTGTGTTTATTACTGTAGCGAAAACTGAGGAAGAAGCTTTGTTGAAACAGCAGCAATTAAACAGCTACATTTTGCCTGAGGTAGGATTATCGTATTTGTCAGCTTTCACCAACATTGATTTGTCTGGGTATGACGTCGATGAACCACTTCCAGAATTCAGTTCCATTGAAGATGAGACCAATCCGCGTATCCGCTACAACATTATTCGTGATATTGCCAAACGTGAAAATCTGCAATCCATACGTGCAATTTATGAACGGATCGCTGGAGCACGCGGACACCGGGAAATCGTTGGAACACCTGAACAAATCGTAGATCAATTAGAAGAATGGTTCTTAAATGAAGGGGCAGATGGATTTAATGTGATGCCTCCCCATTTCCCAGAGGGCTTTAATGATATTGTTGAATTAGTGATTCCTGAATTACAGCGTAGAGGCTTATTCCGTACTGAATATGACAGTAACACGCTTCGAGGAAATTTAGGACTATCTGTACCTGTTGTACCGACACTTGAAAAAGCACTAACCGGTGCGAGCACAGGAGGGAATGTGTAATGAGCAAAGCAGTCATTATTAATGGGGGAAATACTAGAAAGTCCCGGTTGACTGCTATCCATCAGCAGGTTGGAAGATTTTTAGAGCAAGAGGGGATTGGGCATCATTCGATCTATGTCCATGAGCTACCTGCAGTTGATTTGCTTACGGCCAATTTTGCCAGCGAGGAGATTCTAGAGGCTAATGCGCTAGTGGAAGAAGCAGATATTGTTGCCATATTAACGCCTATCTATAAAGCTTCCTATACGGGGATTTTAAAAACCTATTTAGATCTCCTTCCGCAAAAAGCGCTGGTTGATAAGCGAATTGTACCTATTGCTATTGGGGGTTCGTTAGGTCATCTTCTAGCTATTGAATATGCATTGAAACCTGTATTATCCGTGCTGGGTGCTACTGAGATTTTTAATACGGTTTATTTCTTAGATCGGCAAATAGAACGGTTAGAAGCAGATGGTTATCGTATTGATGAGGAAGCAGAGCAACGCCTAAATGTAGAATTACTAAAGCTTGCACCTGCAAAAATAATTAATTAAGCTAGGGGAGCAGTAAGTAAGGGATTAACATTAACGCAGCCTTTCGGGGTGGCGTTTTTTTGTGTTGTGATTATTAACCCCATGAACGATCGCTGAAAAAGGTCCTCCGTCTCCATTTGGTGAACTATAAGTTGTATGATGGTTTCTTAATCCCACAATTATCAAAACATTTGTTAATGGTTTGGGCTTTTCTACGTATTAACTTATGTAAGTTTCTTCACAACAAATTGCGCAATTTGTTTAGCTTTTCGATGAAGGTGAGGTGGAAGGAGGGTGAAGATGGAAGTTATCCAAGGTACTGCGGACCGTTACAAGAATATCGAAAGATCACGTGGTGCCATGATGTCAAAAGAGGAATTTACCCGGATGTACGATAAGTACTACAAACGTGTTTACAAATATATTAGTTATCGTATTAATAACCACCACGTGTCAGAGGACATTTGCAGTCAGGTGTTTGAGACGGTGATGTGTAAGTATTACAGCTTTTCAGAAGAAAAATCGAATTTTGAGGTTTGGCTGTTTGCCATTGTAAGGAACGCTGTGACGGATTACTTCCGGGGGCAGAAGAAAAGAAGCTACACCTCACTAGATTCTTTGCTGGAGCTCATATTTCCCAAGCCGTCTCCGGAGGAATTGGCGATTCGTGAGGATAATAATCAAGCACTGTTTAAGGCGCTCTCCAAGCTGCGTGAGAAGGAACGTAATATCATTGCAATGAAATATGGGGCTGGGCTGAAAAATTCCGAAGTCGCACAGATCATGGGCGTCAGTGAGTCCAATATTGGTGTCGTATTGCATAGAAGTCTGAAGAAACTGCATATTTCCTTAAAAGCAGGAGGATTCAACCATGAATAAGAAAAATGATGATCTCACAAAATTCAGCAAAACCATAGAGCTGCTTGAGAATGTCGAACAGGATAACACTACCGCCAAAGAAAGAATTTATAACCGTTTAGTATACAAGCTGGATCATGGAGCTCTTGAACTCAAATCAGAGAAAAAGGACGGGATAACGATGAAAAAAAGTAGCTGGAGAAATGCAATAGTGATTGGTAGTGCAGTAATTTGTTTGGGTGGCGCATTCTCTGCAACCTCCTATGCACAGGATATGTTCCAATCGATCATGGCAAAGTTTGAAGTAGGAAATCTCGAAATCACGCAATACGATAAGGAAATCCCTTCGGCTGCACAGTCAATGACTCCATCTGAAGAGGGGAAAGGCGGGGAGAATGTTGCCATTGAATTGCCGGTTGCACCCAAGTTGACCCTGGATGAAGCACGTGCAGAGCTTGGAATGAACTTCCCGGCACCAACCTGGATGGCAGACTATAAGTTTGTGAATGTTGTTCTTCAGGGGACCAGCATGGTTGAAGTGCAGTATAACTCTGGGGATAAAGCTGTTAATTTCCTAATCTCCAAGGGCGGCGACAATGGGATCAGTACTACGGAAGAAGTGAAGACAGAAGTAATTAACGGGACTAAGGTTTATTTTGCAAATGGAATTGTGATTTGGGAAAAAGATGGCTTTACCGTTGAACTGTATGCCCAAGAAGACTTTGACAAAGCCACACTTGGGAAGATCATCGACAGTTTCAGCATCGGTGCTCCTGTACAGTCCTTAGGGACTGAAGAAGTGAAAGAGAATTTACAGAAGAATGAAGGAGTAGTTGCAGCTCCAGCTTCCGTTCCGGTTGTTGATTCAAAATAAGATGGTCTACTTAGGGTAGAAATGCCCATAGATACACACAAAGAAGACGCGAGGGGATTCCCCTGAGCGTCTTTTTTTTTACGAGGCTATATACTTCCAACCATTGCTAGCTTCCCAAAACAAAAGTATAATTGAGAATAATTATCAATCAGTGATTTTAATAAAATTCATCCAAGCAGTAAAGAGGTGACAGAATGCAAAAACAATCTCAAAAGACAGATTTAAGTGAGGTTAGAAAATACATAGAAAAGAATTTCACGAAGCCCTTATCTTTGGCTCATTTAGCAGATCTTACTGGTCTTAGTTCCAGTTATTTTTCCTCAGCGTTCAAACAGGAATATATACAAAGTCCAATGGAGTTTGTTACCCAGCTGCGGATTCAAAAGGCTAAACAATTATTGCAAAAGGAAGACGTTCGCTTGAAGTTTATAGCAGAGGCTGTTGGATATAGTGATGAGTTTTATTTTAGCCGAGTGTTCAAAAAGGTCGAAGGGATATCCCCAACGATGTATTCCAGCCAGCAAAAATCAAATATCGGTGTTGTAACTGGGAACATGATGGGGTATTTACATGCGGCAGGAGTAGTTCCGTTTGCTGCACCCTTAAGTGCAAAATGGACACCGTACTACTATAATTTATGGTCGCAAGAAATCGAGCATAAGGTAACCTTGACCCAAAACAAAAATTATTGCAGCCCCAATGAGCTATTGCATTTGCCAATCGATCTGCTTATTTCTCCCAAAGATTTGTCGTCAGAGCTGGTAAAACAGATAGAGGATCATTTTCCAATCTATTGGTTGGATGATAAACAAGATTGCTTAATAGCGTTAACTGAACTTGCTGCCCGATTAAATAAACAAGAAGAAGCGAAACAATGGATCACGCAGTATAGGGCAAGATTGGAAGACGTTCGTCGCAAGTTAGGGTGGACCTCTACACCGCCTAAAGTTCTAGTTATACGTATTTATCAGCAGCAAATCTTTGCTTATTGCAATACAGGCATCGAGCATCTTTTGTTTCAGGATTTGGGAGCGGTATCTAGTTATGAGCAGCCTGGTCTATATAATACCGAGATTACTCTTGATGAGCTAGGTAAGTTGGAGGTAGATAAGCTGTTTACGATTATATGCCCCGATGATGAGTCACGCGCAACATGGCATCATTTGCAGAGAGACGCTGGATTCAAACAGTTAGAGGCTATTAAACAGCAACAAATCTATGTCATTCATTCAGATCCTTGGTTCGAATATTCGCCTGTAGCTTTAAAGCGGATGCTAGAAGAAGTTGCTGTGATGATGATACCTTGAAAATGTACATGAGGAATCATAAGATGTTACATGGTCAATGAGCCCTATCTCTTATACACTCAATACTGAGAATGATTATTATTGAGAAAATAGGAAAGAGGGAAGGTCAATCATGAAGGGGTTTAATACAAAGATAATAAGTTATGTTGTAATGGTTGGTTTATTATCCATTCTACTAACAGCTTGCGGCAGTAATAATGCAGCGAATCAGCAAGCAAAAGATACTCCAGCAACAACTAGCGAAGCGAGCGCAACGGAGGAACCAGCTGTAAAAGAAACGGAAGTAGCGGCTAGAGAAGCGTTTGTAGTAACTGACCATGTAGGCAATACAGTAAACATTCCCGGAACTGTACAAAAAGTGTATGCGCCTGGTCTAGAGGACTACTTAGTAACGCTTGGTGTAACCCCGGTAGCGCAATGGTCCACGGGTGAAAGACCGCAGCAATATCTACAGGATACGTTAAGTGGTGTAGAAGAAATCAGCTTCGCTAATGGTATTCCCTCTCCAGAATCTGTAGTGGATTTGGAGCCGGAATTAATTATATTCCCAACTGCTTTTTATGCACAAAATGGTGTTTATGAAAACTACTCGCAAATTGCTCCAACTTACGTGTTTAAGAATGCACTTGGTAACGTAGTGGAAGCAACAGAAACGATTGCGAAATTGCTAGGATTAGAGGATAAAGCAACAGAAGCTATTGCTGCTTATAATACAAAGCTAGAAGAGACTAAAGCACAGCTAGCTAGCGTTTCTGCCGGTAAAAAAGCGATTTATATTAACGCGAATGCCCGTAAGATCTTTTTAGTGGGTAACTTCCATTACGGGGGATATGTGCTGAGTGAGCTAGGTTTTGCTCAAAGTACTCTTGTAGAAGGTGAGATGTCTGCGGATATTTCGCTGGAAATGCTGTCTGATTTAGATGCTGATTACATCTTTATTAATGATAATGATGGTCTCGGAGATGCCTTCCTGGCAGACATTAAAGCTAGTCCTTTATGGAATGCGCTGCCTGCAGTCCAAGCAGGTAAAGTGTTCGAGGTGGATGGTGATCACTGGAGATCCAGCGGATTAATTGCTTATCAAAAAACGATGGACGATATCGTGACGTTCCTGAAGCCATGATCATCAAACCGTACGTAAAACCAAACTATGAAACGATGCTGATTACGAGTGAAGCTAATCATAAGGACTATGAAATCTTTATTGCCAAACCTTTAGATGAGCCTACAAAAGATGGCTACGGCGTCATCTATGTGCTAGATGGTAATGGGCTTTTTGAAACTGCAGCTGAAATCACTCGATTGCTGACGCGTAAGCCTAAAGGATATCCACCCGCGATTGTTGTTGGCATTGGTTATCCTGGGGGTGAGGCATTCGATACAGTGCGTCGAACCTATGATTTAACTATGCCAGCCGAGCTTGCGAATTTACCGAAACGTCCCAACGGGGAGCCTTGGCCAGAATTTGGTGGGGCAGATGAGCTGCTAGCTTTTTTTGAAAAAGAGTTAATGCCAGTCATTGCCCAGCGGTTCGTTATCAATAAGCAGAAGCAAGCATTGTATGGTCATTCCTTTGGCGGATTATTTGTTCTGCATACCTTGTTTACACAACCTACCTTGTTTTCGCATTATATTGCAAGCAGTGCTTCCATCTGGTGGAATGATTACGCATTATTAAATGAGTATGAGAATTTTAAAGCTGATTTACACAGCAATACTTTAAGTCATTTACCTAAAACGCTTATGATTGCCGGTGGAGAAGAGCTGGATTATATGGTCAAGGATAGCTTGGATTTATGTAACAGCATGATGGCCTTACACATTCCAAGCTTCGAAGTAAGCTGGGCATTGCTTGAGGAAGAGGAGCATGTGAGCGTAATCTCGGGTGCGATTAGTCGAGCCGTCAAATTTTTGCTTACCACATCCTCTGACTTGCGTTAGAAATCATATTCGTTTGCATCTGAGCTGGCCCTTGGCTGGCTCTTTTTGTAAAGTGAAGGGAAAGGGTTGGAAACATTGGCCGCAAATGTTCAGAAATCTTCTCTAACAGGAGAAAAAAAGCTTTCCTTTTTATTATTGCTAATCCTCATGCTCCTCCTATTAATAGGCGTATTAGTGCTTGCTATGGCCCTTGGCGCGAAAAAAATACCCTTTGCAGATGTATTCATGTCGATCATTGCTTTTGATGATAAGGCTTCTACTCACCAGGTGATTCAATCCATTCGTTTGCCCCGGGTTCTTGCCGCTATGGCAACGGGTGCTGGATTTGCAGTAAGTGGAGCGATTATTCAAGGAATTAGTCGCAATCCTTTAGCGGATTCGGGGATTCTTGGGTTAAATGCTGGAGCAGGTGTCACGCTAGTTATTGCTATGGTTTTCCTGCCGACGCTTACATTTACGGGCACACTTTGGCTCTGTATTCTAGGTGCAGGATTGGGAGCGGGTTTAGTCTTTAGTGTTGGATTATTAAGTAAACGAGGAATGACACCTATTCGACTCGTACTAGCGGGTGCCGCCATATCTGCTATGCTAACTGCCTTAAGTGAAGGAATAAGTATCTTTTTTTCAGTGGCACAGCAGGTGGCTTTTTGGTATGGAGGAGGTTTAAGTGGCATTAGCATGGCTCATTTACAGCAAATGTTGCCTTGGATGCTCCTTGCTCTATTACTTGCTATCGTAATTTCAAAGTCGATTACAATATTATCTGTAGGGGATGAGACAGCGGAAGGTCTAGGCGTTAATATTAAGCTTATCAAAAATCTCTCACTATTATCCGCCTTTATGTTAGCTGGGATTTCATGTGCTTTGGCTGGATCTGTAAGCTTTGTTGGCTTAATCGCTCCACACTTGGTACGTTACATAGTGGGTGTAGATTATCGTTATATTATTCCATTATCGGCAGTTCTGGGGGCAATCCTTGTTGTGCTTGCTGATTTAGTGGCACGGATCGTAAATGCCCCTTATGAAATACCTGTAGGTGCTGTAATTGCAGTTATTGGAGTTCCGTTCTTTCTGTATTTGGCACGTAAAGAAAGGCGGGAACTATAGTGAAGCTGCGATGGGAATTTATAATCATAGCAATCATTTTACTGCTAGGCTTTATATATAGTGTATCTACTGGTCAAAGCAGCTTAAGCTTACAAGAGTTATGGCAGACCCTATTAGGAAATGGAACACCGAGGCAGGAGCTTGTACTTTTTCAGTTTCGTATTCCTCGTATGATATTGGGGTTTCTAGTGGGTGGCGCGTTGGCGATAGCAGGAATGCTGCTACAAGCCATAAGTCGAAAGGCCTTAGCAGACCCAGGCATACTCGGGATAAATGCTGGAGCTGGATTATCCATGATGTTATTTTTGCTGTTACAAAATAGCTCTACCGGTCTACATACTTATGTTCAGCCATTCTATGCCCTATTGGGCGGTTTTATTGTTGTGGCCCTGTTATTTTTGCTTTCCTATGATCGCAATCAGGGCATTATTCCCATACGATTAATTTACACAGGTATTGCTATTGCGGCTGCGATTAGTGCATGTTTAATTGTGCTAACCTTCGTACTAGATCCTTCGCAATATCAAATGATCAAGGTGTGGCTGGCAGGAAACATTGGGAATAGTAATTGGAAACACGTATATGCTATGCTACCTTGGTTACTTATTATTGTACCTTTATTAATTCGGAACCATCTAATATTGGATGTGCTAAGGCTTAATGACCCAGTAGTAATTAGTTTAGGGGTGTCTTTAAATAAATATCGCGTTTGGTTTTTAGTGTGTAGTGTATTATTGGCGGCACCAGCGGTTGCCGTTAGTGGGAGTATTGGATTTGTAGGTTTAGTGGTTCCACATTTAGTTCGACGACTCTTTCGTGGTCATAAAATAATGATTCCCGCATGCCTATTAATAGGTGGAGGATTAGTTGTTATTGCAGATGCACTTGGTAAAATGGTAGTAGCCAATACTGAAATACCAGCAGGAGTAATCGTGGCTTTAATCGGTGCCCCATACTTTTTATATTTATTGATTAAAAGTGAATAATTGAAAAAAGCTTTGCGATTGGTGCTGGATATAAAAAAAGAATGCCTTGATTATGCTATAATCCAAGGCATTCTTTTTTATATCGTTTTCGTTTTCAGTTTTTCTAAAAGATCTTTCCACCAGTGAATAGATTGCTCTAGTTGAGAAACGTAGTAGCTTTCCATGAAATCTACGACTTCACGAGTGGAGCTAACTACATCTATTTGATGGTAAATTTGATTTAATTGATCTTTTCTTATCAGTGACTGTTCAATTTTCTTCTCGATAATAGGGATCACTTTATCAGTCTCTACAAAACGAAGATTCACAAGAGCGACAATCATCTCTGAAATAGATTCTGCATTTTCTATTACCTTATAAATTTTGAGCGGGAGTTCTTTACGCCCTTTATCAGTAATGGAAAACACCTGTTTGTCTGGGCGATGTTCTTCTTTGATAATCTCTACCTGTTCAACTAAGCCCTGTTTCGAAAGAGATTCAAAGTGATAATATAGCTTGCTTTCAGATAGATTGAGCAATTTATCAAAAGGAATAGGGGTGGATAGTTCTTTTTTTAATTTATAAGGATAATTATTTTCATCCATTAACTTACTTAAGATATAAATTTGAATTGACATCACAGAACCCACTCCTAATTGTTGGCTAAACTCTATCTTACCAAACCTAGGCGGTTATTTCAGCTGTATTTTTAACTTCAACGGGCAGTATAGCTTCTTTAGTCAGAGGTACAGGTTTATGAACAAACCGGACGATTACAATGTTAATCATCATAGCCCCGGCAAATACGCCTGCTAATCCCCATAAGAAGGGTGCTGGACTGATGGAACCAAACATTTGTGCCAAATAAGCTTGTACAGAATAATACATCGGTGTGATGCGGCCGAACCAATCGTATGGTGTATACATCATATCACGAGGCATGGTAGCACCATTGGCGATGGTTTGCATGAGCAGGATTGGAATATTTAAGACCATACCGCCTTCGCCAACTAGGAAGACCATAATCGCACATACGTTAAATGCAGCCATATACATTAGAATTTGCTGAGCAGCAACTGGTAACAGTAAGGATAGGTCTACATCTGCAATAGAGAATGCAATGGCTAAAGCAACGACTGTTGATAATACAGCGATTAATAAAGCTGTGAATTGAACGAACATAAACAGTTTTGTCTTGCTTGCTTTCCCGCGGTTCGCTTTAAAAGAAGCAACTAATTGCATGGAGGCAATCATTGCCCCAACATAACCAGCCATAGTTAAGAACATAGGTAACATGTTGTTGTGCATGCCGTCCGGAACATCATTGATGACAACATAATTCCCGACATAACTATTTTCAATTTGTGTAGCCATTGCGGTGGCTTGTTCTTCTGGTACGTTAAAGTTCATTAACACACCTTTTGCGGTTTGCTCTGAGAAGTTCGCGCTTAATTGTTTGTTAATTTCTCCTACAACGGAAGACATGGCTGAAGATACCATGGTGGCAGAAGCTTCGTTGACTGTGAAATCAATACTTGCGGATACCTTACCGCTTTGGACGTTGGCAGAAAATTCTTCTGGAATATGGACAACTAGAGCTAACTTATTATGTTCTAATTCATCCATCGCTTTTTTATTCGATACATCGGTTTTTATCGTTTTGAATGGTAAACTCTCCGAGAACTGACTCGAAATCTGAGCCCCATATTGACCTGCATCATCATTGACAATAGCAATTTTTAAATCATCCATGTTCCCTGGAAGTGCTGTATACCCTGGTAAGAAAATACCAAGCATCGCAATGGCATAGAACACACCCATAAAAATAGAACCAATGGCCCCTTTGGACTTCAAAAACTGTGAAAACTTCAACTGTATACCTTCTTTCTTCTGAACAACACTTTTATTTTAGTACTCTAATTAAAGTACTTTTAACTGAGTGAGATTTATAGTACGATAATTCATTAGAAATGTCAAATTTAAGATATAACTGGTAAGTTGTGAATGAATCATCATTCGGGTTGTTACATTGAAATATAGTGGATGTGTTAATATATTAATTAAAAGTGAATAACTGAAAGGACTTAGGACATGAACAAGGTTATTGTAATTGGTGCAGGGATATTAGGGGCTTCAGCAGCTTATCAGTTAAGCAAGTTAGGTGCTGAAGTCATAATAATAGATCGTAAAGATGTTGGACAAGCAACGGATGCAGCAGCAGGAATTATTTGTCCATGGTTGTCTCAACGCAGAAACAAAGCATGGTATCGTCTTGCTAAAGCGGGAGCAAGCTTTTATCCAGCGCTTATTCAAGAGTTGGAAGAGGCAGGAGAAACCGAGACTGGATACGCAAAAGTTGGAGCGATATGTATCCATGATGATCTGAAAAAGTTACTCGCGATGAAAGAAAGAGCGGAGCTTCGCAGAGAGGACGCCCCTGAAATAGGGGAACTTACGATGCTGACGGATCTTGAAGCGCAAGAGAAGTTTCCATTATTGTCGGAAGGTTATCATGCGCTGCATGTATCGGGTGCAGCAAGAGTGGACGGACGTGAATTACGTGATGCTTTGCTAAGGGCGGCACAGCGTAACGGTGCGCAGATGATTGAGGGAGATGCTATTCTTGAGCATGATGATCATGAAATTAAAGGGGTTAGCGTAGGAAAACAGACATTCACAGCGGATGAAGTCATTGTGTGTGCGGGGGCCTGGTCTAACGCTTTGCTACATCCGCTTGGGATCATGCTCCAGGTGCGTTATCAGAAGGCTCAAATTATGCACTTGAAGCTTGCTCAACAAGCGAGTACAGAGCAATGGCCTGTGGTAATGCCGCCTACAGATCAATATATCCTTGCATTTGCGGATCAAAATATCGTAGTAGGTGCTACTCACGAAAATGATGTAGTAGGTTATGATACTGCTGTAACCGCAGGAGGAATGCAAGAAATATTAAATAAAGGTCTTCAAACGGCTTCCGGTCTTGCGGATTGTAGCCTAAATGAGATAAGAGTAGGGTTCCGTCCATTTACAGCAGATTTTCTGCCCGTGTTGGGCAGGGTTCAAGGATGGAATAAACTAATTGTTGCTAATGGACTAGGTTCATCCGGATTAACGATGGGACCCTTTCTTGGTGAGCAGCTAGCCAAGCTAGCCATGGATCAACAGGTAGATATTCCGCTTGAAGACTATGCATTAGAGCATGCGATAAATGAGTAGTAAAAAAAGGAAGGTCAGCGATTCGATCCGCTAAGTGCCACCATACGTATTCCTCAAAACGACAGAGATGTCGGTTTTTTTTTCTAACTAAACATATATTCCTTCTTATTGTAAGACGCTCTTAATAAAGCTACTTCTCTGCAAACTCGGTGCCCTTCTGCTTGGCATTAGTCAACTTTAGATGCTTCTTCGAGAGAATGAATGAGAAATCTATGATCTATCGGTGAAGACATAACAATCAGGATCGTATAGGTTCCATACTTATCACATTGATTGCCAAACTCTTCAAGAGCATGTGTAGATTCGGTCACTACTTTTAATAAATAGCTGTGTTCTCCACTTATACGGTGGCACTCGGCAACTTGGGGAGATGCATGGACGAAATCAAGAAATGCCAGGCAGTCTCTAGTCCGAAACAACATATAGGCTGCCGCATTTTTTCCGATTTTTTCAGGGGAGATGATGGTGCGATATTCCTCAATGATTCCTTTCTCTTCCATTCTTCTAACTCGTTCCGTTACAGCAGGTTGGGACAGACCTACGCATTTCCCCAGTTCTGTCATTGAAATCCTCGCTTGATTTTGAAGAAAGAAGAGAATTTGTTTGTCTACATGATCCACTTTGGATGCCCTCCTTTAGATTTAAGGTAATTCATTAAAACTCCTTTAATTACTTTGTTAAATCATCATAATGGATTGATTATAATATGTAAAATGAATAATTTACATTATATAATATGACTCTCACCAAAATGATGATCTACACTTGAAAAGTTAGAGAGGATGGCTACCATTGAGAAAATTTGATTTAAATAAGGTAGGTACAGAAGATTTACAGGCACGTATTGATGAGTCTGGAGGAAACTCCCAATGAGCCTCTCCCACTCCCGCAAAAATATAATCACATTAGCTGCTATATGTTTGTCCGCATTGATGTTTGGCCTCGAAATTTCCAGTGTGCCTGTGATACTGCCTACCCTGGAAAAGGTATTGCACGGCAACCTCAAGGATATGCAATGGATTATGAACGCCTACACCATTGCCTGTGCGACAGTTCTGATGGCTGTTGGAACGCTGGCTGACCGGTATGGAAGGAGGCGTATTTTTATTATCAGCCTCATCTTGTTCGGTATTACATCTTTGATTTGTGGCTTGGCGCAAAGCACATCGGTTCTGATCGTCAGCCGGTTTCTTCAAGGCGTGGGTGCTGGCGCGATGCAGATTTGCCAGATAGCCATTCTTTCACATCGGTTTCAAGAAGGAGAAGTACGCAGTAAAGCCTTTAGCACATGGGGGATCGTGTTCGGTATCGGTCTCGGTTTTGGACCTATCATTGGCGGTATGATCGTGGCTGTATTGAACTGGCATTGGGTTTTTCTGGTCCATGTCCCACTGACCATTTTTACTTTGATCCTTGTCTTTAGCGGCGTGGAGGAGTCCAGCGATCCACAGGCGAAAAAGCTGGACATCATCGGCATCGTCACGCTTTCGTTGACGGTTTTTGGCCTGGTCTATTTTATCACACAAGGGTCGGAACTTGGCTTTACCGGTACAGCATCCATCAGCACCTTTGTTGCAGTGGCAATAAGTTTCATTGTATTTCTATTTGCGGAGAAGCACAGTGCCCATCCAATGTTCGACTTTTCCGTATTCAAGATACGTAATTTTTCTGGTGCTCTCCTTGGCTCCATCGGAATGAATTTCAGTTTTTGGCCATTCATGATCTATCTTCCGATTTATTTCCAGAGCGGGCTTGGTTACGGCATCGTAACCGCCGGGTTGTCTGTTCTGGCTTATGCACTGCCCACCCTGGTAATTCCGCCCCTGGCAGAGCGATTTTCGCTCCGCTATCAGCCGCGCATAGTTATCCCATTGGGTCTGTTCGTTATCGGCTTGGGCTTCATTTTGATGAAGTATGGCAGCGGCGGCGATCACGCCAGCTGGTTGACTATGCTCCCCGGCTCTCTGTTGGCTGGTATTGGGCTGGGATTAACCAACACGCCTGTGACCAACACGACTACCGGCTCGGTACCTAGTACCCGTGCAGGCATGGCTTCCGGCATAGACATGAGTGCCAGATTAATCAGCCTAGCCATCAACATCGCCGTAATGGGCTTCATTTTACAGGAAGGCATCTTTTCTTATTTGAAGAGGGCTCTCCCTGAGACTGTCGATGCATTACAATTGCGATCTTTGGCCGAAAAAACAGCTGCCGGAAACACTTCGTCTCTCCATCAGGGTTTTCCAGAACTATCCTCACTGGATGCATCCGGAGCTATCGTCCATGCATCACTTGTACACGGCTTTGGTTTGGTGATGCTCTATGGCGGTATTGGTGTCTGGGTTTTGGCCGCGATCAGTTTTATTATTTTTGGATCCAAGAGAGCATTGTTGCATAAGTAGAGGGTCAAAACTATCGCGCCCACAGGCGATTCGTGAGTCTGAACTGATTAAACCGCCTAGTATTATGACGTAAAGTGCGTTGCATTATTGCTTTGGAACGGTACTGAAAAGAAGTAACCTATAAAAACCCCTTCTAGCGAAGGTTTTTTTTATCCTTTATACTGAAAAGACCAATTTATCTTCCTAGGAGTTGTCTAACGAATCATGATAAAGAAAGAAGTCGCGCATATACGCAAGCAATTTAAGCTAGATCACGATTTAATGAGTATTTACGATATTCTCAACGTGTATATTATGAAGGAAAGCAATGAGATCTATCATTGGGAGCGCCTGCCGTTTGGAATGGTGGACAGAGAGAAGCAGGAGCTGTATATGGGCAATTTCAAAAAGCTCTTGACCGGCGAACTGGATCAGAAATTGTTCGAGTTGAAGTTTCAGGCGGAAGCGGAGGAACCAGCGCAGGTGATGCTTCACCAAGCTTTGGTGACAGGAGATCCAGATGAATGGCAGGACCTGATGCTGCTGTTGGTGGACAGAATGATGGCGGATACTCATTATGAACGTGATACGGTGATCACTTTTGTTCGCGGACAGTATTACCGCCCGACCAAAGATAGAAACGATGAAGCCGAGGAAAGTGAGAAAAACGAAATGTTCGCGCATCCGTTTATTCTATGCAGCGTGAATTCCACGGAGAAGCAACGGAAAGCTCTCTTATTTGATTATGTGGAAAGGGAATTTAAGTACAATGTCATTGTAGATCCGATCGTCAAGTTAAGTACGCCGGAGCAGGGTTTCTTTTACCCAAGCGTGACGGACAATTATTCCGATGTGAACCGCATTCTGTATTGTACGGGAAAATCGAATTTTCCAGATCCGCATTTCATCGAGCAGGTCTTGAACGCCGAAAGATCCGTGACGGCACTGGAAGAGAGAGCTATTTTCGAAGACATCGTGAAGGAAGTGGCGGGCGAACAACTTGACGCGACCACCATTGCTCAGCTGTACGAGGAAATCCACCAGGTCATTGAAACCAACCAAGATGAAGAAGAACCTCCTAAACTCGACTATAGAGATGTAGAACGTGTGCTGAAGGTAAGCGGTGTTGAAGACGTGACGATGGAAAAAGTGGAACGTGCGTTTGAAACCATCGTAGACAACAAGCACTATGAGATGAAGGCAAGTAGTGTGATGCCGAAATTCACTACAAAATCGATAAAGATCGAAACAAAGGTAGCTACGATTTCGGTCAGTCCGCAGGATTTGAAATATGTGAAGCAAGTGAATTATCAAGGTAGACGCTGCATTTTGATTGAGGTTGACGAAGATGCTGTGATCGAAGGATTTACACTCACTACAGAAACGCTTTAGACTGCTTCGCCAACGTTATGGGCTATCCCTAAAGTCTTTGATCAAGACTTGGGATAGCCCTTTTTGTATCAAATATGGTACTTAAAGATATAATTGATATATTCTTTTGCACTAGTATTAATTTCTTCATCGCTGGCTTGAAATGAAGCTCCAAAGACAGCAAGGTATGGTAGTGCGTCTGCACCTACATGTTTGGCACTGGCTTTAAATGGCGCAATAACTTCGTCTACGGTAAAAGAAACAGAGCCCTCAGGTTGATAATTTTCTTTTTTATCGCCGATGGATATAGCAAGCCCTAACTTTTTCCCGTTAAGCTTGTCGCCGTTTGATCCATAAGCCCATCCGTAAGCGAGCACATCGTCAAACCATTTTTTCAGTAGAGGCGGATAACTATACCAATACAAAGGGAATTGAAAGATCACATGGTCATAGGCTTCCATTAGATTTTGCTCTCTAGGAACATCAATATTCCAGTCAGGATACTCTTTATAAATCTCATGAATGGTAATATCGTTTGGATATTGCAGTAGCTCTTCTTTCCAGCGTTGATTGACCCTCGAATTCTCAAGGTTGGGATGTGCCACAATCACCAGTGTTTTCATAATGAATCTCCATTCCAGGCCTATATTAAGCGTATTTCTTCAAAATGCTGTGCCTTATTTTTATGAATATCATCATTATCTTGCAGGTTTTATTAAAAGAAAATACACACAATAAAGTAAGATGGTTACTTTGAAGTACGTACTAGACTCACGAAAAAATATATGCAAAAATGAAGTTTTGGGTAAGTTTAAATAGATCCGTATGAACGAGGTGTTTTCTATGAAACAATATAATCTAGGGATAGAGGCAACACTAGAAATCATCGGCGGAAAGTGGAAAGCTTTGATCATCTGCTTATTGATGTCCGATGCCAAAAGAACAAGTGAATTGCAGCGCAATATTCAGGGCATCTCACAAAAGGTTCTGATCCAGCAGCTTCGTGAACTTGAGAGAGATGGACTTGTCAAAAGATTCGTATACCAGCAGATGCCGCCAAAAGTCGAATATAGCCTTACGGAATATGGCGTTACAGCCAATAAGATCGTTGACGTTATGTGTTCTTGGGGAAAAGAAAATATTAGAATCAGACAAGAACAAGGAGAAGAGGTAGTCTTGTTGGAGGAGTTCCAAGCGTTGTAGCCTTTGAATAGGTTTGCGCGTCATTTGAATCAAACTGATTTTACAGAATTGTTATCAAACTATTAAAAAAAAGTAGGGTTGTTCAAATCCCATGGTATAGCCAATGAAAGCGTTTCTATTGATTTTTCGACCGCTATCCCCGAAAGAAATTGGCATTATTTAGTTCTTGAAGTTCCTCTGATTTGGATATTTTATTTAGTTATTGTTTTATTTTAATAGGATAATGTTACCTTACCGTCACTCTGTCCTATGTTTCTAGGAATATAATGAGATTGTATTCGACACCAACCTTTATAAACCATCGGAGGAAACACAATGAAAATTAAAAAAACATTATCCGTTGCATTATGTGTAGCAGCAGTCGCATCTTTCTCATCTCAAGCAATGGCCAATCCTGTCGCAACAACAACCAGTTCAACCGTAGCACCATCCACTAATCAAGTAGGACAAAAGTTTACACTAGCTGGTGTTAAGACGAACGCCAATACAGTATTGATAGCAACAAGCACGGTTGATCTTGATTTGGATGGCGTGAAAGACACTTTATATCTCATTGGCGACAAAAATGAATCTCCTGATTTCGACAACATTAATCTCATCGTTGTAAACGGCAAAACAAACAAAGTGTTAAACGCAGGGATTAAAGACTTTGGTGGTTTGAACGCGAAAATCAGCTATGTAAGTGATTTCAATAATGACCATGCACTTGATGTGATGATTACTGCGTACTCCGGTGGCAACCAAGGTTCTACCAATGCTAGAATCGTAACTTTCAAGAATGATACCCCTTCTATTATTCTGGGCGGGGATTTGAAGGTGAAAGGCGAACGGGCATTATTCAGAACATTAGAAGCAGTCGATGTGGAAAATGATGGCGTGAACGAACTGCTTGGAATCAGAATCCTCCATGGTGAAGCTACTTCAGTGGTAACAGGCTATGAAAAAGTATGGTTTGCGTACAAAAACGGCGAATTCCAAGTTAGCAAAACAGAAACTACTAAAGAAGATCCATTTAAACAACCTGCACTTGGAGAACTGACTGTTGGCCAACCTTTCGCATTGCAAGGTGTTAACACAACAGATAAGACTGTTCTTATCAGAAAACAAGTTAACGATGTTAATAAAGACGGTGTCCAAGATAAAATCTATCTGATCGGTGACAAAGCAGATGAACTTGGTTATGTAAGCAATATCAACCTGGTTGTTGTCGATGGCAAAACAAATACATTGAAGGATGCAAAAATCAGCGGTTTCGATGGCTTTAAACCAGAAATTCAATGGATTGGTGATTTCAACGGGGACAAAGCAAATGATGTAATGTTTACAGCATTCTCCGGTGGTAACAATGGTACAACAGATGCTTACATATTGTCTTTCACAGGTGATAAGGTACAACCACTTTTGAGTGTAAAACCTGTTGTGGATGGTAAACCAGCATTTTTCAACACTTTAGAGCAAGTAGATCTTAATAAAGATGGTGTATATGATCTGGTGGGAACTAGAAAAATTCGCGGTGACGCTGAAGCTATAGTTCTAGGCGAGGAAAAAACAACATTTACTTTCAAAGACGGTGCCTTCAAGGTTGTGGGTACAGAAACCATTAAGTCCGATAGCAAACCAGCGACTACACCATCAACTACAACAAGTGATTTCACCGTTGGCAAACGCTTTGAGCTTAAGGGGATTACAACAACAGCAAAAACGATTTTGCTAGCGAAACAACAAGTGGATGTAACTGGTAATGGTGTTTCGGATAATGTCTTACTGATTGGTAACAAGGATGCCGCAAATGGTGGACTGGTTACAGATATCAACATCGTCGTTCTAGAAGGAAAAACTAAAAAAGTGATTAACAGTAATCTCAAAGGCTTCACGGGTTACCAGCCAAAAATTAACTTCGTTGGAGATTTCAACGGAGATAAATCTAAAGATGTGATGATTACTGTATACTCTGGCGGTAACAACGGCAGCACTAATGCTTACGTAGTATCCTTCAAAGATAGTGGTGTGAAAGTTCTTCTTAATGAGTACGTGAAAGTGAATGGCAAACGCTCGCTCTACAACTCAATGAAAGTCACTGATGTAGATAAAAACGGAGTCTATGAGATTGTAGCAAAAAGAACGATTCATGGTGAAGCTACTTCCGTAATTAAAGGCGAAGAAACCGCTGTTCTTGCTTACAAAAATGGAGCATTTCAAGTTAAATCGACGACTGTAAAGAAATTTAAATAATCTTATAACAGATACTTCATTGAGGGAGTCTCCCGATAGTCATAAAAAGTGGCTACCGGAGGACTCCCTTTTGATTTTTTTTGAGTAAGATTGACTATGCTCTTGGTGAGAACACCTAAAACTAAACTCTCCCTTGCTCAATAAGTCTTGCGGATCCATTATTAAATTACAAAATGACCCGTTATTCTAAAGGAGAGAAAACAATCTTATGGAACTGAAAAAAATAAATGAATCTATTTATTACTTAGAAAATGTTAGGGAAACAGACAGACCTGTTTTGGGATATGTTGTAGGTGAGAACTTTTCAATTATGATTGATTGTGGCAATTCAAAATCGCATTTTGATGCCTTTATAACGGGTTTGGATGATCACAATCTACCACGTCCCAAATATGCTTTGATTACGCACTGGCATTGGGATCATACCTTTGGTATGCATGCTTTTGAGGGGGAAACCATAGTATCTTCAGCAACGAATGAGGTACTAAAGCGATTGAAAGCGTGGAAATGGGATGAAGAGTCCGTTGTAAAACGTTTAGAGACAAAAGAAGAAATAGAATTCGCCTATAACTGTATGAAAAAAGAATATGATACGTTCGATAAGATCTTGGTCAGCACAGGATCGATTATTTTCGAGGATTCTTTAACATTGGATTTAGGGGGCATCACTTGCCAAATCCTCAAGGTAGGAGGGCCGCATGAAGCAGACTCTTGTGTTGTATATGTTAAAGAAGCAGAGGTTTTATTTGCAGGTGATGCACATAGTGGAGATTATTATCATGGAGAAGGTAAAATTGATCCCATAAAAATGAAGGAATATGTTGAGTTTTTAAAAAATCTTTCATTCACTACGTATATCCCAGGGCACGACGCCCCTATGAGCAAGGAGCAAATCATTCATGTGTTAAGTAGATTTTGTGAAATGAAGTAAACAGGGACTCCCTTTCCCTATACCCACCCCTTAAACTCCAATATAGATGCTTTTGCAGATTGGGCTTCGGAATGTGCGCCTTTACGCCATTGTTTGGGAGATTCGCCCATAAGCTTGGAGAAACATCGGTTGAAGCTGGAAATGGACTGAAAACCGACTTGTTCAGAGATGGAGAGGATGGAAGCATCCGTGCTTTTTAACTGCTTGCAGGCCTCTTCAATGCGGGTACTGTTTAGGAAATCGAGAGGTGCGGTCCCCATGATCTCATGGAATTTTCTGCGAAAATGAGTGGTGCTTAGATGGCACAGATCAGCCAGATCATCAATGGTGATAGGTGTCATATAGTTTTTGGTGATGTACTCCAGAACCGGAGAGATGACAAAATCACCTTTCAGGTTATGCTCTATTTCTTGCTCTGCCAAAGGTTCATTCCGGGAATGGATTCTAAGCAGTTCTATATAAAGGGATAATAATAAGCCGTAGGCGCTTTCCTGATAGTAAGGATTTTTGTGCTTCAATTCCTCTACGACCGATGTCGCAAGGGTATAAACCTTGGGATGTTCCTCCTTGTTCAAAATACAATTCATTCCCTTGATCGCCCACAAATTTGGCTCGAAGTCACTATAAGCGCTTTTGAATGAATGCTGAAAGAGCTCCTCTGGCGAAAAAAAGATATAAGACCAAAGACTGGCCTCATTTGGCGAACTATACGTGGTATGAGGAAGATACCTAGGGATGAAGGTCACATCTCCGGCTTTAAAGGGTACGGATTCACCTTTGATCTCCATGATGCCGCTATCCGAATGACAAATGCCAATCTCTAGATGGTTATGAAAATGGAGATGCTCACTTTTGATATCGGAAATCTTCCAACGTTCACCGCTTAGCAGTAAAATAGGGAAGTTTATCGGCAAGCTGTAGTGGCGGTATTCAATGACGGGCTTCTTTTTTCTGGGCATATTCTCAATACTCCCATTCTTATTACGTAGGTTGAGTAGATTATAGGTTAACGTTATATCAAATTCAACTATATAAAAAGAATTTGATATTATACAATTTGGGAAAAAAGTGGCGGAGGAGAAGTTTGGAACTGTAGGAGCGTTAGCGTCCGCCTTTGTCTGCAGATTTCCACCGCGAAGAGCGGTATAAAATCAAGAAATCTGCAGACAACAGCGGCCGGAAGTCCAAACATTCTCTGTAGTCACGGCCAATCCCGAAATATAAGAACCACTAGTTAATGGTTGAAATTGCACAGTTTAGTTATGAATATGCTTAGAATCAGACCATTTTACTCCTTACAATAGAGTTAGTAAAGCGTTTACATATGACGGACAGCTCTCAGCGCCAATGGGGGTGTGTGCGAAAGAGAGGAGAATCAAGATGCTTCAATTAACTTATGACAGAGAAGAGATTCTAAGCGTCATCGACAAAGTCGTTAGAAAAACAATGACGATGGATTTAACATGGGACTGGCCTTGTGGTGTGGCTTATTATGGGGTATCCAGAGCTTATAAAACGACAGGTAATACAGAGTATTTGGATATGCTTGTCCAGTGGGCAGATGAATATATCGAGCTGGGCCTGCCGGACTGGACGGTAAACACCTGTGCTATGGGCCATATGCTGATCACATTATATGAAGAAACAGGCAACCAGAAGTATTGGGATATTGTAATGAGCAAGGTGGATTATCTGCAGAACCATGCGCTCAGATTCGGAGATCATGTGCTGCAGCATACCGTTTCTATTTCGAATGATTTTCCAGAGCAGGCATGGGCAGATACATTGTTTATGGCGGCGTTTTTTCTGCTACGCGTAGGAAGTAAATTAAACGATCAGGAAATGATCCAGGATGCCCTGAATCAATATTACTGGCATATCAAATACCTGCAAGACCCTAGCAGCGGCCTCTGGTACCATGGCTACAATAATGTGAAGCAGGATCATATGTCCGGACTATATTGGGGCAGAGCAAATGCTTGGGGCGCATATACCATGTCGCAAGTCAAAAAGCTTTTGAAAGAATGGTATTTGTATCCGGCGTGTATGGACGTGGAGTGTTCGCTGCGCGATCAATTGGCGGCACTCAAGCTTGTGCAAACGGAGAACGGCCTGTGGCGGACAGTGCTTGATGACGAAGAATCTTATGAAGAAGTATCTGCCTCTTGCGGGATAGCGGCTGCAATGATCAATAACGGCAATCCGTTGCATACCAAATATGTGCAAAAGGCGCTGAAGGGTATCCTAAGCAATATCAGCGAGGATGGACGTGTACTGGGAGTATCGGGCGGAACAGCGGTTATGAAGGACCGGGAAGGCTATCGCAATATTCCAAAAGACTGGATTCAAGGATGGGGTCAAGGCTTAGCACTCTCTTTTCTGTCCGATATGCTCAAATAGGAGGGATCCAAGTTGTCCAAGCAAACAACGGGGGCCTTTACACTACCGGGCGAATCCGGTTATGAGGCACTGACCTTAGAGTTAGCTGAACGGTGGGGTGCCGATGTCATCCGTGACAGTGACGGTACACAGTTGTCCGATGAGATTATCAACGCAGGATACGGCATTTATTCTACAATCTGTATCATCAGAGATCATAACGAATGGGCATCTCAAAACCCTGATAAGCTACAGCAGAGCTTTTTAATTACTAATCCGAAGGTAGCGGTCGAAGATTATTTATCCATTTATTTGATGGAGGACTTTTTCGCTGAACAATTCCGAGTGAATGATTCCAAAGAGGCGTTTAAGTACTGGCAGGTTTTTGACCGAACTACTGGTGAAGAGGTTCCAAAAGAACAGTGGAATTATGAACGGGAATCAGGAAATGTAGTCATTACTGGAATTGCGCCTTGGCATAAATATACGGTCAGCTTCATGGTCTACCGGATTTGGGAAGAGATCTCCATGTACAATCACACCACGAATCACTGGGAAAAAGAACATCTAATGCAGATTGATCCCATCTATGTTGAAACGCAAAAGTATTTGCTCCACTTCCTTGAAGATTGGTGCCGTAAGCATAAGGAAACAACGGTGGTTCGGTTTACGTCCCTATTTTATAATTTCGCCTGGATCTGGGGCAGCAATGAGCGCAATCGCCATTTGTTCTCGGACTGGGGTTCATATGATTTTACGGTAAGCTCAAGAGCGCTTGATCTGTTTGCTCAAAAATATGGGTATTCGCTCACGGCCGAGGATTTTGTGAATGGTGGAAAATATCGTGTCAGTCATATCCCGCCGCAGCAGCGCAAGCTGGACTGGATGGCATTTATCAATGATTTTGTCATCGAATTTAGTAAGAAATTAATTGATATTGTGCATGGGTACGACAAGCTGGCATATGTCTTCTATGATGATAGTTGGGTTGGCATGGAGCCTTACAATGATCGTTTCGAGGAGTTTGGCTTTGACGGAATGATTAAATGTGTGTTCTCAGGGTTCGAGGCAAGAATGTGTTCAGGTGTAAAAGTAGCTACCCATGAGATTCGGCTGCATCCCTACCTATTTCCGGTTGGTTTAGGTGGACTGCCTACCTTTATGGAGGGAGGGAACCCTACACTAGATGCCAAAAAATATTGGATCAATATTCGGCGTGCTCTGCTCAGAGAGCCTATAGATCGAATTGGATTGGGCGGATATTTGCATCTTGTAGAGCCTTATCCGGATTTTTGTGATTATATCGCAAAGATTGCGGGTGAATTCAGAGAAATTAAAGAGTTGCATCATAAAGGCAAACCGTATCATATCAAGACGAAGGTGGCCATTCTGCACGCTTGGGGCAAATTGAGATCGTGGACCTTGTCCGGGCATTTCCATGAAACGTATATGCATGATTTGATTCATATTAACGAGGCTTTATCCGGATTGCCGATTGAAGTACAGTTCATTGATTTTGAGGATATCCGTCAGGGAATTTTAAAAGATTGTGATGTAGTGATCAATGCCGGATCGGCTGGTTCAGCATGGAGTGGTGGAGAACGCTGGAGGGACAACAAGTGTGTGGACTTACTGACAAAGTGGGTGTATGAAGGTGGTACTTTTATAGGCGTGAATCAGCCTTCAGCGCTTGAAGGGTATGACAGCTTTTTCAAAATGGCACATGTGCTCGGTGTAGATGAGGATACAGGCTCCAGAGTAGCGCATGGAAAATGGACATATGAAGTGAAGGATGAGCTTGGTTTAGTGCCTATTGGGGCTAGCATAACACCCAAAAATAACATTTATCTTACCGATGGAGCAGCAGCGGTTGTGAATGAAACGGATGGTCTAATAACACTGTCCACCCATGCTTTCGGTAAAGGAAAGGGGATCTACCTGCCTTCTTTCACCTTCAGCTTTGAGAATACAAGATTGCTGCTGAATTTGATTCGTTTTGCGGGTAATGAGTTCACGGAGACCAAGTACATTACGGACAACTTATATACAGAGTGTGCTTATTATCCGGAAAGCAAAATACTCGTGGTCATTAACAATAGCGAACAGCTTCAAAGCACTACGATTCATACGGAATATGGACAGCAAACCCTGGAATTAGATCCTTTTGATACGATGATTAGAATGATTGGGGATTAATAATATTGAACAAAAAGCTCAAGCCACGGCTAACCCCCGATGCTTGAGCTTTTTTGCTGTGTCACCAAATTGATCGGTTCTATTTTTTGAGTTTTATAAGGTAAAGCGGGTTAGACGTCTAGAATTTAGATCATGCTTGGTGTTGAATGCAACAATGACTATAACTAAACTCTCCCTTGCTGAGCATAGCCTGCCTCATCCATTATTTAACTAAGAAATGATTTGCAGCGCCATAAAAGATTGGAGACGATGTTTATTCATGAGGGACTTTGTAATCCAAAATCCGAAGGATGAAGATGCGGAGCAAATTGAAAGCATGGACTTTGTTCTAAAAATGCTATATCTGTACCATGGAGATCTGGATAAGCGAAATATGTTCTGTGCAGTAAGTGGCGACGGAGAGGTTCTGGCCGTTGCTCATCTGATGGAGCATGATACCTTTCATGCAGCTGGGCATGATGAAGACCCAAACTTCAAACGATATCTTAATTACGAAATTATATTTGCAGAGAACGCCGAGGATGAAGGTATCAAAGCTGCGCTGATCGAAGTATTGATCGGACGATCTAGAGAAATTAAAGCTGGGTATCAAGAGAAGCGCATTATCATGGCTCAATATCTCGACACAGATAATCTCGAAGAGCTGAGCTTCTGTCTAGCACGCGGATTTACGATTTGCGATACGATTGTCGTGTTTAAATTTGACCTGAGTAGAGAGATTCCTGAGAATCCTTTACCAAAAGGTGTTCTGGTGAAGCCAACTGCACTGAACAATAGTGAAGCTCAGGAACAATATCGTCAAGCTGAACTTGCTTCCTTTGACGGTGTGGCTTGGAGCTTAAATCACTTAGGATGGATGCAGGGATCACCCGAAATCGTTAATTTCTGCGCGTTTCATGGCGATCAATTGATCGGCAACACCTCAACCTGGAGAATCACGGACGAGAGAAGTGCAACGGAGAATGTATTCGTCATTCCTGAATGGCAGAAAAAAGGTGTCGCTCGTAACATCATCTGCACCGCACTGGACTATCTAAAACAGCAGGGAAAAACAATCGCTACATTAGGCACGCATGGTGATAATAAGAAAGCTATTAGGCTATACACTCAGATCGGGTATGAGTTGTGCGGTTCAAGATTTACCGTTGGCTATGAAATCGATTAATAAGCATTTACTAGACGACTTCGGTCGTCTTTTTTATTTACAAGGACTACTGATCTTCTTTATTGAATTATTACTAATAAGGTATTATTTTCAAAATAATATGTTTATTTAAAAAGGGAGTTTAGAGGAATGATTAGAATCTGCATTTGTGATGACGAGCAATTACATAGTTCCAAGTTAGAGAAGATTATTATGGATAGTGCAGGTTTGTATCAAAACATAGAGCTAGATATAGACATATATGAATCCGGAAAATCATTGTTGAAGGCTTTAAAAGCTAGAAACGAAGAGTATCAAATATTATTCTTAGATATTGAAATGGAATTTTTAAATGGAATCGAAGTCGCTAGGGAAATTAGAAAAATAGACAAAAATATGATTATCATTTATGTTACCAGCTACGATAATTACACCATGGAAAGCTTTGAAGTTTCACCTTTTCGATACATACTAAAACCTATAAAAGAAGAGCAAATAAGTAAAGTGTTACTTCACGCTATTGATGAGGTTAGAAGGAATAACCAGTACTTATTCTTCAAAACTCAAAATCTTAACTATCAAATCAAAAGTGAGACGATTCTATCCATTTCATCTGAGAAAGGTAGGATTATACATGTTGTAACCGTTGATGACGAATTTTCATTCTATGGCACAATAAAAGAGATTGAAGAAATGCTTGATCCATTATCCTTTATAAAAGTAAATCAAGGCACCATTTTAAATTTGAATTACATACATATTGTTTCGGGAACCGAGATTATTCTCACCAATAAAGAAAATTTCGCAATTAGTAGAGGTCAGAGAAAGGTAGTTAAAGATGCTTATAACAACTTCATAAAAAGGAGGATTGGCTTTTGAGAAATTTTGAGGTTATGAGCATTGCGGTGCTAGCTATTCTCTATACACTAGTTCAGGTAACATCTATTTCTATTTATTTCAATGGATTTCTTAACCTCAGAATTTCAAAGTATAAATTTTATTCCATAACCTTTGTCTCTATGGGAATCATAAAATTATTGTCTAATGACACAAACCCTATGGTCAGGTTGTTTTTATTTGTTGTTCTTTTGAGTATCTGTATATTGTACTCATTCTACGGATCAATGGCTCGAAAGATCTACCACATTATCTTTTTTACGCTGATCACTACACTTGCAGACTTGGCTCTGTCTATTATTACATATAATTATGATCAAAAATTTGAAGGCCAGTTATTTATTATGCTTGTCGTATATTTTAGTGCGAACTTTTTATCGTTATTAATTGTGATGTTGTCGGCAAAGCTGTTACTCTATTTTAGATCTGATAATGAGATCGGATTAAGTAATAAGGAATGTTTGTTATTAAGCATTGTGCCCTGTCTATCCTTATTGAGTATATATTGGGTTTTTCAATATAAAGATATTAATCAATTCGTTCCATGTATTTTTTTGTTAATTGTCAATGTGTGCATCATGCTGATTTACAACAGTTTAGAAGGGAAGAATTTTCTTATCCATAAGTACTCCATAATGGAAACACAAAATAAATATTACGAAGAGAGCTTAGAGAACCAAAGGGAAATGTCTAAGCTAAAACATGATCTGAAAAATATTTTATTAAATATAGCCTATGGATTGGAGAGAAAAAAAACAGACGAGGTAAAAGAGGAATTACAGGAGTTATTGAAAACCAATGTATTCTCATATAGATTATTAACCGGTTGTATACCAATCGATGCCATTCTTAATAGTAAACTAGAACAAACCAAGAAGTATAATATAGAATGCACTTTAGACTTACAAGTTCCTCACGACTTATTTATAGAACATACCATTGATCTAGCGGCCATTTTAGGGAATCTTTTAGATAATGCAGTAGAAGCAGTGCTTAGATTAACAGAAGAAATAAAAAAGGAAATTGAAATCAAAATAAAATTTAGTGAGGATAAATTATTCATAATCATTGTAAATTCGTCGAATCATGTGAATGTGGATTTCTCCTATGGGCGATTAATTTCTGAAAAAGGGAAAAATAGGTACGGCATTGGAATCAGCAGCATCAATGAACGAGTCAAAAAGTTAAAAGGATACTCAGACTTTTCGTACGATGAGGGCTATTTTAATTCAATCGTAGTTCTACCAATTCCGTAAGACAACAAAAAGGCGACTTTCCATTCAAAAATTGAATGAGAAATCGCCTTTTTATAAATGAGCATTTTGCATTAATCAAAGTCCTTGTTACACAAAGGAATTTTGGGTATAAAAAAGGACTTCACCCCAACTTGGAGAAGTTTTTTGGTAACGACACCAAAACACTCAAGAGGAGGAAGCCCCCTTTGTATATTCTCCGAGAAAGTCTATTTTCCTTTGAAGAGCTTCAAAAAATCGAATCTAAAGAACGACTACCTATCTTTTTCAGCACACTGGACCTGCGACCTTACGCGATAGAATTGAGAAACCCCTCACCCCGCGGAGCGGATGGGCACTGTCGTCAAGGCATTCTTCGTGCGTTACTCGCGGCTCCCTTGGAGAATATCGATACGTTTACTGGCTTACAACGCAGGCTGGAATTTGACCTCCGTTTCCGTTACCAGTGTGGACTTCGGATGGATCGATCGGCGCCCTCGATTGCTACCTTAAGCCGTGTGTTTACCGATTTGACTCATAAAGGCATTGCGCAGCGGTTGTTTGAGGATCTCGTGGCTCAGTGCCAAGAAGCTGGAATCATCGACGGATCTCATGACGCCATCGACAGCGCAGCCATTCACGCCTACGAGAAAAAAGAACCTAAGCGAAAAAGCGAACTCACCGGCAATGCCAACTGGGGAGTCAAACTCGATACGTTTGGCAACAAAGTCAAGTGGTTTGGCTATAAGCTGCATCTGGCCGTCGATGCGAAGAGTGAACTTCCGATGGCGCTCAAGGTAACGCCTGCCCATGTGAACGACGGAGACGAAGGACCTGCGCTCATGACGCTTACCGCTGCGAAATTCAAAGCAAAATTCTTCATGCTGGATGCGGGCTATGACCAAATGAAAAACTACGAGGCGGCCCGGAACGTCAAGGCACAAGCCATTATTCCGCTGAATCCCAGAAATGAAAAGGAACCGCCAGCGGGGATCACCCGCAAAGGCACGCCCTGTGGTTCGATGGGCTTTCCGATGACGTATTGGGGACAGGAGAAGGCACACTTGAAATTCCGTTGTCCACATGCGACAGGTCAAGTGAATTGTCCTTTAGGCATGGCCGCTTGTTCGTCCTCCAATTATGGAATGGTGGTCAAAATCAACAGTCAAACGGATCTCAGGCGCTATGCGCTACCACATCGAGAAAGCCGCGGTTGGAAGGAACTTTACAATAAACTAACGAGTGTGGAACGCTGCAATTCTCGAATGAAGACCTATTTAACCGCAGACCAGCCACATGTTTGGGGTATTAAAAAAGTGACGACCCACCAATATCTGAATGCGATTGTGTTACTTGCTTCTGCACTTGCCATAGCGAAGCAACGAGTCCAAAACGCCGCTTAAAAATTTCAGGTTCACCGAAATTCTTCCCGTCTGCCCAGTTATATCTCAGCTTTCACAATACTGAGATTTTGCTGTGGCCTGACCATGACTCTGATTCGAAATATGAATTATGCAAAATGCTCAAACAAAAAAATAGAGGAGATTCGCTCATATATTGAACTAACCATTCTCTATTTACGTTACTACAATTTTCTTTTGACACCCATCCGGACTAATGATTGAATAACATATCCGAAACAAATAAAACAGAGATTTTTAAAACTGCTCCAATAATGATTGTCTTACATTCCTGCTTACTTTTTACGGCTTAAAAGTATAAGGATTTTAGTGCTTTTTTCTTTTAATAAATGTCTCAACTTTCTTAATTAGTGAGAAACACAAATGAGATAGGAAAAGTGAAGTGGTCCAAAAAAAGCGAAATCTCATTCATAGTTGAATGGAATTTCGCTCATATACAATGTACGTTATTGATTAAGTCAATTTCTGCACTTTACTGATCTACAGGAGTGTGCTGTTATGACTGAATTAAATAATTGTGATGAAGGATATATCAATATTCGCAAGGAAACTCGGATTCTCCTCGCCAAACACTTTGAGTAAGATCATCAACGGAAATTAAATTGTTCTCTGAACCAAGAATTACAATAATATAATAGCGATTTGCTTGTGTATCTTGGAGAACTAGGTGATACCCCCCGTTTCCAAAGAAAGGATTGCAAGTACTCAATACCTTCAAATTCTCCTTAACAGAATATTCTTCATGTATATATTGAATACCATATTCTTTTGCTCTACTTTCACTAGCCTGTTCAGTAAAACTGAAATAGACCACTACAATAGAAATGATTAGGAGTAACATGACCAAAATTAATATAATTATTTTTCTCTTAGTCATTTGATCCCCCTATATATGCGTGTATAAGTATTTTCCTAGAAAATTGTTACATAGAAAACGCTACTAATGAAAGAATAGGTTGATTAGTAGGGAAGTCAATGAAATGTTCTTGGTGATCAGAATCGCCTGTATTATCATTTACGATGACCATGCTATCAAAACTATTATAGGCATAGCCCTTTCCTACGGTCCAATGATAAGGATACGCATAGTCTTGGTCTGGTTCAAAGAAAGTAAACTTTTTATCAAATTTCATGGCCACCGGACGGTTATTATTAATTTCGGTTCGGTAACTGGCGTAGCTTGTTATCGTTGAGGCAGATGCTGAACCGTAAAAATCTCCATTGTGTAAAACTAAACCTGCTTTCATTTGATCGACCCACATACCAATAACAGTACCGCCGTGTTCATTATAGAAATGGTTTATTGTATTTGCTGCAGAGCCGTAAACATACGTCGAAGGAATTAAACTGAACCCTCTATAAGCCCTCCAATACTCAGAGATAGCTGCCATGGTGGTTGGGCCACACGCAGAGGGTTGGTTGGTAACTCCAGCGCCATATTGATTAAAAGTGGTCATAGTCAATTTCTTTTGAGTCAATGATACTTCTAATTTAGCAGCTGAATTATTTAGATAATGATTCCACGATGCATCTGCATTAGGATTTTTAGCGAGACCCTCATCGCGAATAGAAGAAGCTTTTAATTTCGCATCTTCATCACTATTAATAATTTCTTCAGAGTCTAACGCTTGAGCTGCTGATAAGCCGCCTAAATAATATAGTTTACCGCTTGAATTCAGTTCTGCAATTTCCAAACTACCTCCTTTACTTGCCGCTAAGACCGGAGAGTACTCCTTATTCGCTGATACCAAAACATATTGCTCATTAAACTTATAATAATAAGCAATTAGCACATCGTTGATATCATACATTGGAGTTATTGAAGTTATTTGTGCTATTGATTCTGGAAAACTGTAAGTTTGAATAAATGTTTCTACAACTTTCTCGGCATCTTCTAATGAAACAGCAACTTCCTTTGAAGCGTCATAATTATTTGCTGTGGCAACTCCTTGAAATGTCATTAATAGAATAGTTGCAATAGTAAATGACTTAATAGTAAACGCTCTCATATGTAATCTCCTTAATATCAATTTTATTGGACGAGGCTGGGAAGGCATATCACCTCAAAAATATTTAACTTACTTATGAATGTTATGAGATCATTTAAGGTAAATAGATTCCTATACTAAATTAGCAACTAAAATCAGATTTGATCTTAAAAATAGAAATGCTCATATATGCTTATGAATAAACATAAATGAGCATTCGTCTATCGCGACAACAATAAACAATTATTCTGTAAGAATAAAGGCGTTATGCGAATATCTATAAAAATGGCTTGAAAGTATTAAAACATTAGTTCAGCAATTTTCTATTATGGCCATGTTACCGTAAATGATCCAGAGGCTCCGTTTACTTGAAATGTATGATATCCATATAATCCGTAAAAATATGCGCCCGTTTGGTTATTTGATGTTAACCAACCGTGATCACGGAAATCTACAAGACTTCCGCTCGAGTTAAAAACAGAAACAGAATAATTGCCAGGAGATGTCGGATAAATATCGACCTTAGCTGTCCCATTTAAATATATATCTGTCGAGTAACCAGAAATGTAGTAACTGACTGACCCACGTTGAACTGCAGAATCATAGAGTAATAGCTGGGATTCCAATGAAGGAGAACTGCTGCTAACAGCTTCTTCAGTTGGAACAATGGTACTAATAACTTCTTCTGGCGAGGTAGGACTAACAGCTTGATCTGCAAAAATTGATTGGACTGGAGCTAAAAGCAAAGTCATCATCGAAAACGAAGAAATAAGCAACTTCTTAGCTTTAATCATTTGGATTACCTCCCTATATTTGGTATATACGAGTAAATAATACTATATTTTGATGAATGTGTAAATATATTTATATCATAATATTGGAAAAAAGGATTATTTTGATATTTTGAATAGGGTTGAGAGTTTAATTTAAATGAGTGTCTACACGGGGAAGCTTGTATTTAATCGATTTGTCATTGTGTCATAAGAAAATAAAGTACTGAGAAAGTAAGTTGTAGTCTGACAGACTAGTATGGAACTGGACGAAAAGAATCAGCGTTTGTTGTGTTCCGTAATTATAGTTCTTCACAAGTAATCTCAAACTTTTCTGATTTCTTCATTAAGTACATCTTATTCAGGAAACTAATTTAACCACTTATTTTTCAAAACTTGATGATTTATAAACTCATAGACCGCATTAAACTCTAAACACCGATTCCAATGTTCAATTTTTGAGGTTTACGGGGAATTGGTAGAGTATTGTTGTATATTAATGGGCCTGGAGATGGGCTGAAACATAGATCTTTCTAAAAAATAGCAAAAAAACCAACCCTTAATGGATTGGTTCTTGTTAAATAATATGCTTCTAATTTCAATCAACTATTTTATTTCTTCTATTTTTTACAGATGATAAACCGTAGCAAACATCACACAAGGTCTTCTTCTAACGAATCCATTCTAAAGGCACCTTTGTCTCCACATATCTCGCATCATTGCGTCTGATTTCATTAAAGAAATGTATAAGCATAAAAAACCGTATTTTCATATGAAAATACGGCCTGAGAATTAATGCTATGAATAAAGTGTCAGCTAATGATTCTTGGGTTTGGTTTTTTTGTAACACTATTTCTTAGGTGGTTGCGGTGTGATCAGGAAATTAACTGGCAAGTTACTACCTGAGGCTGCAGTAAAGTAAATCTCAACGGAACCACCAAACTCACCACTACGATAAACTACACTATTCAGGTTTGAATTGGTAAGACTTCCGTTACTTGGCATTTGGATGATTTCCCCATTGACCATTACAGGTCCCATATAATTACCGCCACGCGGGTTGAATGTAATTAGTGAATTTGGTGCAACATGTTCAAATTTGATTTTGTAAAGTACGCCGAAATTGCCTGCATTGGATGCATCAGTTCCTGACATAGGGTCCGTACCAATTAAATTTAAATCACTTGAATTATCACCTATAACAAGTCTTGCAGGTGTTCTTCCTACTTCATCCGTGACGGTCATGATACGTGTAGAATCAGCATAAGTTCCTCGGTTATGCACTCCATCACGATCTAATATAGGTAGTGTAGGAAGTGTAGTTAGCGGGTCTTTGGTCGCGTCAATCATTATTACGTTATATTCAATAGGATAATCACTAAATACATCTGCTTGTAGTGACATGATTTCTCCTGGTTTCATAGCTTGTTTGTTCAGTTCTGTGAGAATCGCTACACTTTGCCCAGCTTGCAGAACAGTTGTCGTATAGTTTAGTCTGGTTTGCATGGAAGCCCAGTATCGCTGAACTGATAATTTCCCTGTAGCTTCTGGAAAGGTATGTGGGCCTCCAACTCCTAAATACTCAGTTGTGATCGTCGTGGGGTATAGATTGTTGTTCTTAGCTATCACGTACGCCATCATTTTAAAATTCGTATTATTCTTATGGTGAACTAAGAAACGAGTTCCACCAAACGATGTTTCCTTGTAAGTGATTCCTTCAGTATTTACGGTTTCTGGACTGTTGGCGCGAATTAGGGTATATGGCTCGGAAGATAGAGTGTAAGCTACCTTCTGCCAGTTTGGAACATTGGTTCCGTCAATATCAAATGCACTGCCTGGAGAAGCTAACAATCTATAGAAATCTTCCTTACTGTACAAAGTTTCATCCGTAATATTAATGATTTTCTCATAATTGCTGATTGCACCGTGTGAGTCTTTTACTGAAATAGATACTATCGCTAGACCAGGTGTGAAAAAAGCTTCTGCTTTATTCGACCAATTTGTTTCAACAATTGCATCTCCATCTGGGTCACTACTCTGATCTATATAAGTGATCAGTTCACCCATTTTGTAAGAATCCTTGTCAGTAGTGAAACTAGCAATTGGTGGTGTGTTTGGTTTAAGAACCATAATTGTTTTAGAGTAAGGATCACTCCACTGTCCATTCGCATCCAGAACGTAGTAAGATACTACGTATTGTCCTGGTGTATCATAAGTGTCCTGCTTACCTATCCACCTATCTTTCACAATGGCTGTACCATTCGGTGAAGCGCTAGACGTCACAAAATTAACCTTATCACCTGCATACACACTATCAGGTACAGAAAATGAAGCTATAGGTTTCATATTCAGCGAAAGAATTACTCGTTTTTGCAAATTATCAACGCTATAAGGAATTCCAAGCGCCCCTGTGATTGACGTAAGTGGAATCATGAAGGTACCTTTGAATTGATAAGCGGGGCCTTTCATCGTCACATTTTTCCCGTTTACTGAATATATCTTGCTATCCGTCTTAAAGCGCATAACATCGGTGCCTTTGGTAACAATGGTCTCTTTCGTTTTATAATCGTAATAGAAATTTACGCCTACACGTTCAACCATAGCTCTGATCGAAACGTAGGAAACGCCGTTCTTCACGGCCATTGGTTGATTAGCCAAATATTGAACGCCATTCTGGTACATTTTGTTACTGTTCATCATAAGTACAAGTTGATTGCTAGCTCCCGCACTAATTACATCTGTTGTAGTCGGCAGTGTAGTCGCTATAGGCGTAGCACTAGGCAGTGGTGTAGCTGATGGCAATGCAATAGGGTTTGTACTCTCACCAGGAGTTGGTGTAGGTGTGGGTGTGGGTGATGTTACTCCCCCTGAAACCGAACTTTGCAATGGTGGCAGTGGATCCGTCGCCTCGGGATTTATATCCAAAACAGTAGTGCTTGCTGTTATTACAGCTTCCGCATTACTATTGGGGACATTAACTGATTCAGCAAAAGCCGGTATTGCTGCGGCAGACTGTGATACAGCCAATACAGCGACTAACGTTAGTTTTTTGATATTCATGATTTTACACCTCAACTCTTCTCTCTATTTATGTATATTAGAGGTTTTTACTATATTTTTATTCCTCCAATACCCCTTGCAAATGTAACCATCCTCAATGCAACGAATCCCATCTTGGAATACTTTGTAAATTAAAAATCATAAATTAGACGCATCTTGATCTAAAAAGTCTCATTATTAGTAAATAAAAATTATTAATGTATATAAATTACAATTCACCTATCGTCTTTAGTTAATAATTTTTTTAATGAACTAACAACGGCTTTGTTTGCATTATGTTCTCTTACTTAACTGAGCATTTTGCATTAATCTAAGTCCTTGTTACACAAAGGAATTTTGGGTATAAAAAAGGACTTCACCCCAACTTGGAGAAGTTTTTTGGTAACGACACCAAAACACTCAAGAGGAGGAAGCCCCCTTTGTATATTCTCCAAGAAAGTCTATTTTCCTTTGAAGAGCTCCAAAAAATCGAATCCAAAGAACGACTACCTATCTTTTTCAGCACACTGGACCTGCGACCTTACGCGATAGAATTGAGAAACCCCTCACCCCGAGGAGCGGATGGGCACTGTCGTCAAGGCATTCTTCGTGCGTTACTCGCGGCTCCCTTGGAGAATATCGATACGTTTACAGGCTTACAACGCAGGCTGGAATTTGACCTCCGTTTCCGTTACCAGTGTGGACTTCGGCTGGATCGATCGGCGCCCTCGATTGCTACCTAAAGCCGTGTGTTTGCCGATTTGACTCATAAAGGCATTGCGCAGCGGTTGTTTGAGGATCTCGTGGCTCAGTGCCAAGAAGCTGGAATCATCGACGGATCTCATGTCGCCATCGACAGCGCAGCCATTCACGCCTACGAGAAAAAAGAACCTAAGCGAAAAAGCGAACTCACCGGCAATGCCAACTGGGGAGTCAAACTCGATACGTTTGGCAACAAAGTCAAGTGGTTTGGCTATAAGCTGCATCTGGCCGTCGATGCGAAGAGTGAACTTCCGATGGCGCTCAAGGTAACGCCTGCCCATGTGAACGACGGAGACGAAGGGCCTGCGCTCATGACGCTTACCGCTGCGAAATTCAAAGCAAAATTCTTCATGCTGGATGCGGGCTATGACCAAATGAAAAACTACGAGGCGGCCCGGAACGTCAAGGCACAAGCCATTATTCCGCTGAATCCCAGAAATGAAAAGGAACCGCCAGCGGGGATCACCCGCAAAGGCACGCCCTGTGGTTCGATGGGCTTTCCGATGACGTATTGGGGACAGGAGAAGGCACACTTGAAATTCCGTTGTCCACATGCGACAGGTCAAGTGAATTGTCCTTTAGGCATGGCCGCTTGTTCGTCCTCCAATTATGGAATGGTGGTCAAAATCAACAGTCAAATGGATCTCAGGCGCTATGCGCTACCACATCGAGAAAGCCGCGGTTGGAAGGAACTTTACAATAAACGAACGAGTGTGGAACGCTACAATTCTCGAATGAAGACCTATTTAACCGCAGACCAGCTACATGTTTGGGGTATTGAAAAAGTGACGGCCCACCAATATCTGAATGCGATTGTGTTACTTGCTTCTGCACTTGCCATAGCGAAGCAAAGAGTCCAAAACGCCGCTTAAAAATTTCAGGTTCACCGAAATTCTGCCCGTCTGCCCAGTTATATCTCAGCTTTCACAATACTGAGATTTTGCTGTGGCCTGACCATGACTCTGAATCAAAATATGAATTATGCAAAATGCTCAACTATAAGAAAGTATAAGTTTCGCACCATACTTTATGTCTTATATTTCTCGCTTAAACGCTTATCGTCCTTACAAGGACGCCGAAGGCATTTATGCTTGTTTGCAGATTACAACGAGTATTGTGCGGATTACAACGAGCACCAAAAAACAAAAAAATATTGGTTTATGATTTCAATGTAGGTTATCAAGGGCATGAATATTCCAAAGTACAAAAGAAAAGTGAAATAGGGGGGAGCAAAGAGTCGCCATTGCGCGGGCTTTCGTTATGCAAACTGTATCCATTTCTTTTTTGGGACATGTGAATTCTAAATCAAATAGGAAAGGAGGGAGAACGTTATGATTCCATTAGTTGTATTAGTAGTTGTATTTGCTTTATTGACTATAACGTTATCATGTCTATGGCTCTACAATGATTGTTTGTATCGAGGAATAAATCCTTGGATTTGGGTATTCTTAATGATTGCGACCACTCCCATATTGGGATTCATTTTATATTCTCTTATTGGAAAAAGAGGAATATCAATTACGGGTAAGTCTAGAAAGAATAAGTATATAGGATCTGCGGTTTTTATTACCATACTGTTGCTTATCTTTTCAAGTATCGGATTAGCATTTTATTCAGTGACATAGGTAGAAAAGTTAGATTCAAGCTGACAGTGCTCTGTAGAGTTTCTACAGAGCTTTTTGTTATTGTATACTTCATTTCAATATTTTACCTTCTATGTTACTATGTCTACGATCAGAAAAGGAATAATTTAGAATAGTAGGAGGGTTTTATGGAAATCGGTGTTATAGAATGGGATGGTGGCATTGAGATCGTAGCTGGCATTCCACAAGAATAATTGGATATATACAATCACCCGAAAGGAAGAATTGCTCTTGAGAACCCCTATAACTAATGTAAACTGGCTTGAACACCATGAAATCATGGATGAGCTACTCTATCATGAAGCCAGCTTAACCACGCATCCGATGGATGATGGCTTTGAAGCTGAGGTTCTAAAGATCAATCTAGATCAGGAAAGCTATGTCTTGAAAACATGGAGTAAGAGCTCCAAACCAGATGTTCAGTTTCAATACCGTTTATTGGAAGTCCTGTCCGAACGAGGGGTAGCCGTCTCTAAACCAGTGGGTTGGGGAATCAATCCGGATGGGAATAAGGTGTTGTTAACAAGCTTTGACGGAACGCCAATTCATAAAGTGAATAATAAGACAATGAAGGAGCTCGCGAGCATTTTAGCCAGAATTCATCAAATAGATATCGCTGAGCTGGAACATATACAACTACCTAAGTACGATTTCATCGACTACTTTTTTCCTGAAGTGAGAGAGCATACAGACCTTAATCAAGCTGTGATTTCTCTAGTGGAGCAAACTCCAATGAGACAAGATCGTATCATTCATGGAGATTTTCATTTAGGAAATATAGTAGAGGAACAACAGCGATTTACCGTCATCGATTGGACGAACGGCCAGTTGGGAGACCCTAGATATGATTTTGCATGGTCACTTATTCTGCTGAAAGTCCACATCTCCGAGCGTTACGCTGATATGTTCCGTTCTGCTTATCTATTGGAGAATTTTATGGAGCAGGAAGAGCTTGAGGTGTTGGAAGCATGGGCTTGTCTAAGATGGATCTTACTGAATAGACGAGGTAGTACACCTAAAGGACCTAATGTATCGAAGAGGGTAAAGAGCATACTAGGAAGTAATCGCTTCCTGAAAGATTTGGATTTCCAAGGGTTTAAATGAACTTCATCTTAAAAAGAATTACAATACAGACCGCAACCCTTTGCGAGGGAGGCGGTCTATTTACGTTTGTTCGCTGCTTTCATTCAATATTCAGTTTGGGTGTTTATAATGCTTTTTATGAATCGGGGGATGTGCTTGTATAGACTTCTACTGTGAAAAGGAGGGTTTCCATGGTAAGGGCAATTCAAAAAACATTGTATCTCATACTTGCATGCTTCATAGGACTGTTTATCGCTTCCTCCTTTTTTATCCGAGCGAAATATAATTATTTCGTATATGGGGACACGCCAGTTTTGGAGAAGCAACAGCTCGGCTTTTTCATTCTAGGGATTGTGGTGGTGCTGGCGTTAAGCGTTATTTTGTATAAAATATGCCTGAAGCTTAATCAGTACAGTTGGAAAATCGTCATTCCAGCCATATTGCTATGTTCTTTTGCCATTCAGATCGTGATCATTTTTCTATTTCCTCGCTTGCCGACGGATGATTCGCAGACGGTGCTTTCACTGGCACTCGATATGCTGTACAGGAATGATTATTCATCTTTTGACACGACGGGTTATCTGCATATGTTCCCGTTTAATTTCTCGATTGTTGTGTACTTAAAGACGTTGCTACAGTTATTTCCGGATAATTATCTGGTAATCAAAATATTCAATATTCTATTCACACTCTTAACCTCGTTAATGATTTACCTGCTGTATAAAGAGCTCAAGGGTAAGTCTGAGGATCATGATTATGGCATTCTCGTGTTTGCCGCTACCTATATTCCTTCTTTGTTTATGAGTAATTTAATTTATAACGATGTGATCGCGACTGCCTTTCTGACAAGTGCTTTATATTTTGCCGTGAAATTTATCAAAAGAAAGTCCTTAAAGGATATTGTCTTCGCAGCCATCTTCCTGGCAGTCGGCAACTATTTCCGAAGTATCGGTGTTATTTTTCTGATTGCTGTGGTAGTCAGTCTTTTGTTCAACATGCGTGCGATCGAGGTGAAAAAGGCTCTAAGCGCCTTGTTTATTACGGCTTTATTGTTTAATGTTCCAGGTTGGGCGCAAAATGCTGTGCTGCAGGCGACGAATGTCGTAGATGAACCGATTAACGAAAATTCCGCACCGGTCTATATGTGGCTGAATATGGGGATCAATCTGGAGACGTTTGGATTCTGGGATAACTGGCAGAGCTATACGATCTATCAGCAGGATGCTAATTATAATAAGGCAGAAAGTACGCAGCTATTTAAAGAGGAAATCAGCCATAAACTCTCCGAGGCGAGCCTAAGCGACGTAGTGAAAATGTATTATAAAAAAATCGTTTGGACCTGGACAGAAGGAACATACCAGATGGAACGATATGGACTTGGGAATGATGGATCATCCAGTAACGGTGGAAGAATGGGCTTTGTCATGGACCGTTATAGCTACACTAATGCTGCTACGGAGCTATTTAAGGGGGATTCGAGCTACCGAAGCGGGCTGCTGTGGTTGCTGTATGTTCTGAATTTCCTGATGTATGTTTTTATACTCGTTCGCTTAATCGGTGGAATAAGAGCCAAAAGGTATGAGGAAACCTCTGTGATTCTTGTGGTGCTGGGCTTTATCGGTTTCTATCTACTATGGGAGATTAAGTCCCGGTATATTTATCCGGTATATCCGCTGCTGATCGTGTTATCCTACATGGGTTTTAAAGATATATATGAGTATATGTTAAAAAGATATTTTCCACGTTGACCATTTTTGCTCGGAAAGAGGGGGTTCAAAGATGCGGATCAAGCGATATCTCGCTTTGCTCATAGTAGTGCTTAGTTGTTCCATGGTGCTCGTCTCCTGTGACGCCATCACCGCTCAGAAGATATCAAGTACAGATTCTGGTTCAAGGGTGAACGGGGGACAGGGCTTTAACGGTGGCCGGGGTAAAGATGGAGGGAGCTCTCCCGGCATGAATGGTGGGACAAGAAGAAACGGCAACCAAGGTACAGATGGAGGAGTTAGCGGGCAAAGTGGGCGACAGTGAACAAATTTCATGAACTTGCCCCAAGCCTACGAAGATTAAGTGTGATAGGATAAGATTACATTTAAATTCCCCGCGGGGGTAAGAAAAGAGAAAAGGGAGCAACATGAGAATCATTATATCGCCTGCCAAGAAGATGAAGATGGATACGGATTTTATGGATTGCCGCCAGATGCCGCAATTCATAAGCGAGTCGCAGACTCTTCTGGCCTTATTACAAAAGTTGAATTATGAAGAAGCCAAATCGCTATGGAAATGCAATGATGCCATCGCCACGCTGAATGTGGAGCGAATTCGGGATATGGATGTAACCCGGAATCTTACACCCGCTATCTTTTCCTATGAGGGTATCCAGTACCAGTACATGGCACCAGGGGTACTTCAAATGGAGGAGCTGGAATATCTTCAGCAGCATTTACGGATATTGTCCGGGTTCTATGGAATCGTCCGGCCATTTGACGGCGTTGTTCCGTACAGGCTGGAGATGCAGGCTAAGCTTAGCGGACCAGGTTTCAAGTCTATCTATGAGTTCTGGAACAGGAAGCTTGCAGATCAGCTATTTTCGGAGAGTGACATCATTCTGAATCTGGCCTCTAAGGAATACAGCAAGTGCATCTCCCCGTATGTTGGCGGAAACGTTCGAATGATTAGCTGTGTATTCGGGCAGGAAATCGGCGGTAAGATCGTTGAGAGAGCGACCCTGGTCAAGATGGCCAGAGGTGAAATGGTACGCTTCATGGCTGAGCGGCAAATCACCTGTGTGGAGGATATCAAAGGCTTCGACGGGTTTGATTTCAGCTTTGCTGATGAGCTGTCGGATGAGAGTACGTATGTGTTTATACAAAAAAAGAATGAATAGAGTTAGTAGTACTACGGGTAATCTTGGAGATGGTTGAACAACCAGCTTCAGGGTTACCTTTATTTTTGATTAGCGAAACTATATGGGAAATTCTAGTTTTTTAAAGGGGATAGATTGCAGTATAGAGAATAAAGTTCGGATGGAATAAGAACAGGTGAAAGAGGAGGGCTTATGATTTTTAAAAGAGATCCATTGGACAAACAGAGCTTAGAATTAACTTTAATGATCTCAGTTTATTCACATTCCATATTTTAATATCTATGGAATGTAGTCTACGCTATGAAGTAAAGATCTTCTTTGGAGAGTTAATTAATTTATATAAAGGTGGCTGGAAGCATGCCAAATTATGATTTTCATAACTGCTTATCTCCACGTGAGTTTGAGGAATTGGCTAGAGACATATTAGAAATAAAAGAGCAGGTGGCCTTTAAAATTTCAGGTCGAGGAAAAGATGGGGGGATCGATCTCAATTATTGTGAAGGAGAAAAAAATATAATTGTTCAGGTAAAGTGCTATCAGAACAACTATAAACAACTTCGAAGTGTCTTAAAGTATCAAGAAAAGCAAAAGGCCAAGGTTTTAAATCCGACTCGTTACATTCTTGTAGTCTCATTTGAGCTTGGAAAAGATCAACGAAGTGAAATCATTGATCTTTTTGAAGGTTTAATAAAAACTCGGGATGATATTATCGACAGAAATGATTTGAATCACCTACTTGGAAATGAGCGTTATCACAGTGTTGAACAAACCCACTATAAATTGTGGATTAGTAGTACTGGTGTTCTAACTTCAGTTATTGAAGGAATTGTTCATCGAGCTAACTTAGTTAATTCAAAATTTGAACTTGATCAAATAAAGGAAACGGTGAAGGTTTTTGTTCAAAATCCTAGTTTTGGACGAGCACTAAGAATGTTAGAAAAGTTCAGATATATATTAATTTCTGGAGAGCCTGGTATTGGGAAAACGACACTGGCACGTTGTCTAGCGGCGTATTATTTACAACATATGGGGTATAGTGAATTCATTTATGCGGACACGGTAAGAAATGCGCTTGAAATGTTCAAAGAGAAGGAAAAACAGGTTTTCTTTTTTGATGATTTTTGGGGAAATGTATTTAAAGATGAGAAGCTCCCGCATAACGAAGAAAAGCACATGATGAAGTTTATTGAACTTGTTTCTAGATCAAAGAATAAAATTTTGATATTGACGTCACGTGAATATGTACTTCAGCAAGGCTTAGTAGAGTATCATGATGAACAGCTTAATAGAACATTTGATATCGGAAAATGTATGCTTCAAATGGAAGATTACTCCGAGGTAATTAAAGCTAAAATTTTATTTAACCATCTTTATTTCTCCCAACTTGAATGGGATTATGTCGAGATTATCGCTAATCATTATGAACAGATTATTAATCATAATAATTATAGACCAAGAGTTATTAATGATTTTCTAAACCATGGAATGAATCTTATCGAAGATAATTCTCCCACAGAGTTCTATAATGCCTTTAAACAATACTTAGATGAGCCGTTATCTTTCTGGAAGAGTGTTTTTATGCAGCAAACCCCTGGGGCACAATTAGCTGCGCTTATTTTGTTTTTATCTTCGCAACCTATGAGATTGTGTGATTTAAAGAATTCTTATTACTCTTGTTTAAATGTCATGAATGAAAGTAATACTTCTATTAAAAATTTAGAATTCGAAAGTATTATTGCCCAATTAGAGAAAACAATGATTAAAACCTATCGGGATAATGGTACAGCAATTATTTTGGTTAAATTTCAAAATCCATCGATTAAAGATTTCTTATATTTATATCTATCTGATACTGTAGAGTTCTTTGGCCAAATATTGATCCAAGGATGCCCATTTTTAAATCAACTTCTGTTTATGTTTAAAGCGACGGTTTCGGAGCGCAGCATTGAAGATGACTCTGAAGACGATATCTTTATTCAAGAGAAAATAAATTTAACACCTAAGCTGGAAAATATGCTTACAGATAAGATTATTACTGAATTTGATACTTTAAAGTATTCTTATTTCGATAAGGATCTCTTTGAGAATAAATCATCTGTATATACAAAGCCAGATGACTGTATTGTCAGAAAACTAAATGATATTATGTTTAACTTTGAGGTTGAGAAAAATAGCAGAATGAAAGAGTTTATGAAGGGCAAGATTCAGTATTTATGTAATAGACTTCATGATGAAGACTATCCATTTAGTTATGGTGATATGATTGAATTTCCCGATTTAATTAAGAGTGTACTTTTGTTACATATTGATTTAAATGAAGAATTAATATTAGACGACTATTATAGACGTTCCAGGTTTGCTGAACATTGGCTAACTCTCACAGAATTTGAAGGGGTTTTTCCTAAGACATATGCTAACTTCAAGAAAAAAAACTATAAAAAGATAAAAGCTGAAATCAAATACTTATTGCTTGATGATATTGATTTTTTTGCATCTGACATGGAGTATGAACGAATTGATTTTCTTATTGATATAATTTATCCCCGAATTTTAGAAACGTATAAGTTACGTGATAGTAAGTCTTTTTGGAAAGTTTTTAGATTGACTATGGGGTATGATAATGAACCAAAAATAAACAATCAATATGAGGCAGAAAGAAATACGAGAATAATAGAAAGAAGAGAATCCGAAGAGAAAATAAAAGAAATTATAAATGAGGAAAAAAGGGCGCTATTAGGTAGTAAAGCTGAAGTCTTAGAAGATCAAGAAATTATTGACTTTATAATTAAGAATGCGCGAACTGCGTCAGAGGCGGAAATTATAATATCATTATATGAGAATGAAGAACCATGGTTTATTCACCCGTTTTTTGGGAGCTGGAATAGATTATCGCTCTTATTAGAATTTTATCATGATGAGAAACAGATACCTGCAACGAGCTTACTGTTTTTTGAAAAGTTAACTGCTTTTCTAATCAAAGATAGCGAACCCACAAATCATGATAATAATCTTCAAGAAATGTTTTCGGAATTTGCTTTAGATATGTTGAGAAAGGGGCAAACAATTTTTTCTGCAGAAACTATAGAGAGGCATAAAGCCTTTCAACATGTATTTGAAACCAATCAAGTTGACCTGCTAACAATATTATCGTTTCCCTTCATCGTTCAGAAAGGGAAGTGGTATATGTTTCAGACATTAGTGTTTCAAGCGTACTTGTCACTAAAGGTATTTCTTTCTCACAATACTAGTGAGCATTCAAATTCTTATAAAGAATTTCTGGACTTACAAAATGACTTCTGGGATTTCAAACACGATGTTTGGTTACTATGTTCTGAAATGGATCTTGTAGGGTTTAATCGGGATTTTTTAATTCCTGCTTTTAATGACTACTTAACCGTTATTGATTCAAAGGATCCTAAAACAGTTACTTCTTCTACTTTCCAATTTCTTGATCTTACTTTAACTTATATTCTGCCTTCTGATACAACGCTTCCTGAGAATCCTGGTTCATGTTGTAATAGTTTAGAAGCCTCAATATTTGAATTTATTGGTCATGATTTACTCGATATCGAATTTCTGATGGACTCTTCTAGCGGAGAAGATGTTAAAGAAGAGTCCTTAATGGATCTGAGCCGATTTATTCAAAAGTACGGTTCTGAAAGTTATGGAGAAAATGAATTTGATATTGACTTAGCTGAACATAATGCTAACCCTGAGTTGTTGGAAATACTCAATTCATTAGGTGTATGTGATTTTTTATGGAATGCTTATCACCAAGTTCAGGTCATGGTAAAGCAGGCAATAGAAGCTGATTATGACTACCGACTGGACTCATATAAGCAAGCTTCGCAGGTTCGCAGATTTTTCGGAGAAGAGTAATCAGGAGGAGAAGTTATGAGATTCCCCAGCAGTGCTGGTGTATTGCTTTCTATTGTGGATGGTTTTATCAAGGAGGAAGAAATAATTGTTCAATCTATCGATAATTATCATTATCCTTTCAAGGATTTTGTGGCGAATAGCCAGACTAACAGTTTGGTTCAAAGTGATGTCGAGGGGGTTACAGAAGCCCCTAAACTATATATTATTGCCGGGCACAAAGATAAGATTTCTCGTATAAAACATGTTTGGAATGAAAAAACTAGGCAAGCATTCGATCGGGTTTTACGCCAAAAGAATATGTCAAAGATAATCGAAAGAGAAATTCGAAAAATAGAATACTACTCGCTGGAAACGATGCATTGGCTATATTTATCCCAAGTCATTGAAAGTGATCATATTAAATATCCAAGGGGAATGACTTTTGGGACTGAGGACGAAAATTTAGAGTTACTGGTTTTTTATTGGACAAATGATCCGACATATAATCCAAATGAAGAATTAGGACATTCAATATCTTTCTGGCTGGAGCGTGAGCGACCTTTTTTAAAAGGAAATCAGTGTATGATTTACTCCTTTATATTACGCAATATGGTTGGTCGTAAAGTATTGGCTACTTTTCCAGACATGTATGGTAACTGGGGTATGTTGTTGGAGGGAGGCATATTTTTACCTCTTGCAGATGATTTTGAATCAGGAATGAGCAAAATAAATAGTATGCATATTGGAAAATGGACAATCGGAGAAGTAGAGGAGATACTGCTTAACCCGATTTATGGTTTTGGTTTATATTTTGAATATATTGATGTATTTAGTGAATGGTTTTATGTCTTTCTTTACGGGATGGCTACCATTGATGATATGGAATTAGAATCTGTGAATGCCCGATTGCTATATCGGAAATTCTTAAAGTATATTGGTGAAAACATATGTTCTTACGAAATAATTGAGCAAAAGATTATCGAGGAGGATGAAGCCGTAGCCATACTGATATTAACACTAGGTAAAATAAGAGAGTACTTGAAAGGTGAAGAGGATACAGGAATATCAAAAAATATTCTACTGATGATGCGAAGCCGGAATGCTTATTTACCCGTTGTTCGCCAGTTTATTAGCAATAATTCCAATTTGGTTGTTCCAATACCTCAGTCATCGATTAATTTAGACTATAACTACTGGAAAGAAAAGCTTCACCAACTGACATTAATCCCTGCTGCATATGATAAGGGGATAGAATTTGAAGAATTGGTCCAATATTTTATTCGTACTATACCTGGTATAAAAATTACTGGGGTTAGAGAAAAAAGAGGAAGAGCAGAAGTGGATATTTATTGCTGTAATGTTTCTTATGATGCTTTTTTATGGAAGTTAGGCGCTTTAATATTAATAGAATGCAAAAATAGAAAGAATAAAGTATCGGTATCTGATATACGAAATCTGGTTCCAACTATGGAAGCCAAGGGAATACATGGTGCAATGATTTTCAGTAGAACGGGCTTCTCCCCGTTTGCTATGAAAGAAATTAAACATCAGCTTTCGGGAGGTAAGATGATCCTACCCATATCTTTAATAGAACTGGAAGGAGTAAGCAGTGAACAGGGCGCATATGATCTTGTTTGTAAGAAGATAGAGTGTTTTGAGGATATTTTGGAGAATGATATGGATCAAATGTATTTTTGATCCTTCTTGATTCTATCTGTGACTGGATTCTGCAGGGTACATTTCCATCTGATTTAGATCAATAACCATTTTTCCGCTTTTTAGAATATCCAGTCCGATAAGACCGTTGATGTAATTGATACCTTCATGGAAAACACCAAAATCGATGGGGATATCCTTCATGATCAATTCACCGATTTGGATTTGATCAACAGTTTTTTGAAACGTATATTCATCGCCGCCAATTCCAAAGCTACGGACAAGTTTATCGCCATTTTCGAATCTGATGCCTAGTTCAGAGACAATGTCTGACGACAGTAGAGAGTGAGCAGCACCTGTATCAATGACTAAATTGTCTATTCTTAAGGAACTTCCTTTGTAGTCAATCGTCATCGATGTCTGAATTAAGTCGTGCATGAACTCAATTTTCATCTTATCTACTCCTATACAGAGGATGATTTCTCAGTTCGACGGTGATATTCTCTTGTCCGGTATGATAAACAATATTGTTATTCTTGCAGTTTAATAATAGGCGGGTAGCCTCATCGGGGTCTTGAATGGCACGCACTAGAGCAACATCATTTATGAACTGTATGTTATCTTGGGTATGAGAATCCAAAATTTCGAGCAGCACATATTGATCGGGATAAATTGACCGAACCTCTTGCCATTGCATCTTTATCACGCCCTTGTAATTATTCTTGCTTTATATAATTATAACCTATTGTAATCGGGGAGTGAACCTGAAAGGTAAGCAGATAGAATATATAATCTGGATTTAAGAACTATACATAGCTTCCAAAAGCAATATTAACGCTTATCCAAAGCATTCATCTTAAGACCCTAATATTACCATGAATTTGCTAATATTGTCCTTAACAAGATTGAGGGGACTAGGTTAAGATTACAAGTGAGGTTTTGCAGACCCCTGAGGTCAGGCGTCGGATTTTTGGCTTAAAATCCCGGAATGGGCAACTTTCTAAACGTTGAAACCAAAATACATTGTACCTATGCAAAAAAGCTCAGGCTACAATTCGGCCTGAGCTTTTTTGGTGTTTATTCAATTAAGCTTCCATCTTCTGCGCCGTATAAAGGCGGTGGTAAAGCCCCTTTTGTGCGATAAGCTCATCATGTGAGCCGCTTTCTGCGATACCTTTGTTAGACACATACATAATGCGGTCGCAGTTTTTTACGGTGGACAGGCGGTGCGCGATAATGAATGAGGTACGTCCTTTAAGGAGCTCATTCAGACCTTTTTGCAGCAAACGCTCAGTCTTCGCATCGATCGATGAAGTGGCTTCATCTAATATGAGAATTCTCGGATCAGCCAAAAGCGTTCTTGCGAACGAGATGAGCTGCCGCTGTCCCTGAGACAGCTTGGAGCCACGCTCGTTGACCTCCGTCATGTAGCCTTGATCGAATTCACGGATGAATTCGTCGGCGCACACGGCTTTCGCCGCAGCAATCACTTCTTCCTCGGTGGCATCGAGTTTACCGTAACGAATATTGTCCAAGATCGTACCGGAGAAGATGAAGCTGTCTTGAAGCATAATCCCCATCTGGCTGCGCAGTGACTTCAGCGTAACCTGCGAGATATCCTGATCGTCGATAAGAATCTTACCGCTAGAAATATTATAGAAGCGCGAGATCAGATTGACGACTGTAGTTTTGCCTGCACCTGTTGGTCCCACTAGAGCGATGCTTTCTCCCGCTTTGATCTTAAAGGAGATATTCTCCAGAATATTGAGTCCTGGGTCATAGGCAAAGGTCACATCGTCGAAAGTGACATGGCCCTCTACAGGCCGCAGTGTCTTCGCATCCGGAATATCACTGACGGTAACGGGCTCATCCAGCGTCTCGAAGATACGCTCGAGATAGGCAACGGCGTTGATGAAGTTATTGTACAGGTTCGAAAGATTCAGAATCGGCTGCCAGAAGCGGGCAGCGTAGCTGCTCATCGCCAGAATGACGCCGAGGGTCATGTCTTGAGGACTCAGTGTTAGTAGGCCTACAAGGAAAATCAATGATGTAACGATCGTAGACAAGTTGTCTACGGAGAACGGAATAAGTAAGTTGTAACGTTGAGCCTTCATCCATTCTGTACGGAAATTACCTGCGAGACGTGTGAAGATTCCTTCGTTGCGTTGTTCCCGGGAGAACATTTGCGTCACACCAATACCGCTGATACTTTCTTGCAAATAGGCGTTCAGGTTGGAGCTTTTATTGGATACTGCTTGCCAAGCCCGGCGTTGCCGAGTTTTGATCAGCATCATGATGACAAAGAATACTGGCAGCCCTGCAAGGATGACAAATGATAGACGCACATCAACAGCGAACATGAAGGCTGCGATAAAGAGCAAATTCACGATTTCTAGAATAAAGTTGATAATACCATTGGATAACACATCTGAAACGGCGTTAACGTAGTTTACGACCCGGATGAGAATCTTGCCCTGCGGACGGTCGTCATAATACTTGAAGGGCAACTCTTGCAGATGCTTAAACAAATCTGTTCGGATGTCAAAAATAATATCCTGCCCAACACTCGTCATGATACGTGAACGAATGGTAGCCAGATAAACGCTGACTACAATGGTCAGAAGCATCAGTCCAGCCCAGCCCAGTAGCGCAAGCTTCGCTTTTGCCGGAATGGTCACGTCGATCACATGCTGCATGATCAGTGGAGCTGATAGTGAAATGGCCGCTGAAAGTGCACTGAGTATAAATGCAACAATCATTGGCGTTTTCTTTCGTTTGATGTATACCATCGCACGCCGGAAGTGTTTTATATTAAACGGCGATTCCAGATTCTCATCGACGTCGAATTTATTCCTTGCCACTTGCGGTCACCTGCCTTCCAATACCCTCGTTCTGCAGTTTAAATACATCGTAGTAGTAGCCCCGTTTCGCTAACAATTCGGCGTGGGTGCCTTCTTCAACCAGCTTCCCGTTATCCAGAATGAGAATACGGTCAGCCTGCGCGGTCGTAGATACACGCTGCGCGATAATAATCTTCGTGCAAGGATAATCCAGCTCCCGTAGACTTTTCTGAATATGTTCCTCCGTTTCAAGATCGACAGCAGAGGTCGTATCATCCAGAATGAGGATCGGACGGCGAACTGCCAAAGCGCGTGCTAAAGCAATACGCTGTTTTTGACCTCCAGATAAGCCGACTCCTCGTTCCCCGACAACGGTATCATAACCTTCAGGCATTTTGGTAATGAAGTCATGTGCGGCTGCGAGCTCGGCAAAGCTTATCGCATCTTCTTCCGGAAGATCAGGATCACCGTAGGCGATGTTTCCATCGATAGTATCAGAGAACAAGAGCACATCTTGGGTCGCCATGCCGATATTATCGCGCAGCTCATCGAGCTCCAGCTTTCGGACATCAACGCCGTCGACGAGTACACGTCCTTCGGCTACGTCATAGAAGCGAGGAATCAGGTTGATGATTGTTGTTTTGCCTGATCCGGTCGAGCCCATGATCGCTATGGTTTCACCAGGTTCAACGGTAAAGCTAACATCGTCAAGTACGATAGCGCTGTCATATTTGAAGCGGACATGATCGAACTCAATACGGCCTTCGTAACGGCGTTTGTTAGTAGACGTATGCTCGTTTACGATATTAGGCTTTGCGTAATAGATATCAATGATTTTGGACAAGCTCGCAAAAAAGCGCTGAATGTCGTTGATAATAATCCCAATGTTGCGCATAGGGTTGGATATAGCCCAGATCAGTGAAGAGAAAGCTGTAAATTCACCGAAGGTGATTCGGCCGTTCATCAGGAATAAACCACCTGCCAGCATTAGAATGACGTTGAAGCCCTGAGCGAAGGATTCCAGATAAGGAAAGTAATCAAGCCATACAAGAGCGGCCTTTTTGTTCGCTGTAGAATAATTGACATTCTTCTCCGTGAATTTTTGCACCTCGAACTCTTCGCGGGCAAAAGCCTTAACCACACGGTTGCCTGAAATATTCTCCTGAGTAGTCGTGTTAAGCTGGGACAGCCGCTCACGCAGGTCAATATACATAGGACGGACGCGTTTAGCGAATATGTAAGCCACGATAAAAATGGGCGGTGACAGGATTAGCATCCACAGCGTTAGCTGAGCATCTATAGTGAAAAAATAGATAACAGCAGCAATGAAGATCGTTAGCGATTCAATGATCGTTTTGAAAATCCATGCCATCGAGTGCCGAACCATGTCCAGATCCCCGGTCATCTTGGTCATGAGATCACCGGTACGGTTACGGTCGTAATATTCTCTGTCCTGTCCTTGAATCTTGTTGTACAAAAAAATACGGATATTGTACATCATGTTTTGCGAGGATCTTTCGTACTGCATGGTTGTAATATAAGCAAGTCCTGTGCGCAGTAGAGAAAATCCAATCATGCCCAGACAGAGCATAATCAATAATTGCCGTTCTTGTGTAAGATTCTGCAGAGCATTGTCACCTGCTATAAACGTATCGACAATGCGCTGACTGATGTAAGGGTTTACAATCGTAAGACTTGAACCCACTACTGAGAGGCAGAGCGCTAGAATGTACCGTGTCCGGTTGCCCTCTAAGTTCTGCCATAGCCATTTCAGTTCGAACATCTGATCACCTGTTTCTGATTGTTCTTGTTCTTTCACTCTTGCCTGAAAAGAGTGAATAAAACAAAGTGATTATAACATTATCAATTGACTAAGTATCGTTTACGGTAAAATTTCCTTGTTACATTATTGTTACAAAAAAATGAACTTATTAATGATGTGAATTTATCCTTGAGTAATGAGGGTTTGCCATTCGGGCTTGGGCGTTCTAATTATGATAAACTGAAACAATGTAAAGTGATTAGGCTTGGTTTGGATAGAGACAGGAGGATGGAAAATGAGCTTTGTTGCTGTCAAAAATGAGTACAAGCGTTACAAAATGGGTGAAAGTGTGATCGTTGCCAACGACGGAATTGATTTTGAGATAAATAAAGGTGAGTTTGCAGTGATTGTCGGCCCCAGTGGTGCGGGCAAATCGACGGTGCTTAATATTCTTGGCGGGATGGATTCTGCTGACGAAGGCCAGGTCATTGTGGACGGTACGGACATTGCCAAGTTCAGTGCCAAAGAGTTGACGGGCTACCGCCGCAATGACGTGGGTTTTGTGTTCCAGTTCTATAACTTAGTGCCGAATCTTACCACACTGGAGAATGTTGAGCTTGCTTCTCAGATTTCCCCGCGTGCACTAGATGCGCGTAAGGTGTTGGAGGATGTGGGACTAGGTGCACGGCTGGATAATTTTCCGGCTCAGCTGTCTGGTGGCGAGCAGCAACGTGTCGCTATCGCCAGAGCGCTAGCTAAACAGCCGAAGCTGCTCCTTTGCGATGAGCCAACAGGTGCGCTAGATTACAATACTGGTAAGCAAGTGCTTAAGCTGCTTCAGGATACCTGCCGTAACACAGGCACTACGGTCATCGTAATCACGCATAATTTGGCGATTGCGCCAATGGCAGACCGGGTTATTGAGATTAATAATGCTAAGGTACGGAAGATGGTAACCAATCCTTCGCCAGTATCCGTTGAAGATATCGAATGGTAAGGAGAAGGCATCTATGAAAAAGCGTGCGTTATGGAAAGATATTTTTCGTGAAATTAGGCACACTAAGGCCCGATTTATTTCGATTTTTGCAATCATTATGCTGGGCGTTAGTTTCTTTTCTGGCATCAAGTCAGCCGGTCCAGATATGCTGGATACAGCCGGAACCTTTTACCAAGAGACGAGACTAATGGATCTGAAGGTGCAGACCAACTATGGTCTGACCGAAGATAACATCGAACTGCTGAGCGATGTACCGGGGATCGATGAAGTCCAGCCGGGTTACAGCGCAGATGTGTTCAGCGGCGATAATGCTTTGATACTCAAAGTCCATTCTTACAATTCAGATAAACCTCTTAACCAGTACAGTATGATTGAAGGACGTCTTCCAGAAGATTCCGGAGAAATCGTATTGGATGACAAGCTGGCTGGAAAGTATTCGCTGGGCGACAAAATAACGTTCAGCGGAGCTGGAACGGATGCGGAGTTGTCGAACAACTTTGAAACTTTGAATTATACTGTTGTGGGCTTTGTGCGAAGTCCTCAATTTATAGAGAAGAGTACCCGGGGCACCAGCGGAATTGGTAAAGGGACGGCGGATGCATTCGCAGCGATCCCAGAGTCAGATTTTAAGCTCCCGGTCTATACGGAAGCCTATCTATCCTTCAAGGATACAACCGGAGTGAAGGCTTATTCACCAGAGTATGAGGGAGTGATCGAACAGCATACCAAGTCAGTAGAGCAGGCGATGTCCAGTGTGCCGGAAGCTCGGCTTGCGGAGATGCGCGCGGAAGGTGAGAAGGAGCTGTCCAGTGGACGAGGCAAGGTGGCCGCCGCCGAGAAGCAGCTCGCCGATTTAAAGCGCCAGCCAGAAGTGGTGCAGCAGGGACAAGCTGCAAACATGAAAGCCATTGCTGATGGGCTGGTCTCTGCCAAGGCGGAACTGGCTGCAGGGGAGCAAAAGCTTGCAGAACTAGGGCTCCCGAAGGTCTATGTCACTGACCGCAGTGCCAATCCGGGATATGCCGAATATAAAGACAACGCTGATCGATTATCGGCAATTGCGAGTGCTTTCCCGGTATTCTTTTTCCTGATTGCTGCGCTGGTCAGCTTGACGACTATGACTCGAATGGTCGAGGAGCATCGTTTGCAGATTGGGACACTTAAAGCGCTTGGGTATGGTAACCGTGACATTATGGCCAAATTCTTGGTTTATGGTACACTTGCCAGCTTGACGGCTTCGGTTGCGGGACTTGCGCTCGGCTTTACCATGTTTCCAACCATTATCTATAATGCGTACAGTTCACTTTATAATCTGCCGGATCTTATCAAAAGCTTCTATCCGTCGTATTCCATCATTTCCATTATAGTGGCGCTTATCTGCACTACATTGACGGCTTGGATTGCCGCACGTGTAGAGCTGCGTAGCAATGCTTCTGTGTTAATGCGTCCGAAGGCGCCAAAGAGCGGGCAGCGGATTCTACTGGAGAGAGTTACGTTTGTATGGAAACGGCTGAGCTTTGTTCAGAAAGTTACCGCACGGAATTTATTCCGCTACAAGCAGCGGATGTTCATGACTGTGTTCGGCGTGGCCGGCTGTACGGCGCTGATTCTGACCGGGTTTGGTCTTAAAGACTCGATCGGCAGCATTGCCCCTCAGCAGTTCGGCACGATTATGAAATATGATGCACTTGTAGCGCTGCATGAAGATGCGTCTGCTGATGCGCGGGATGCCTACGAGCAATTGATCACTGGCGAGTCCACTATAACTGGATCACTAAGTGTGGCACAGGAAACGATGAAAGCGCACAGCAGTGGTGTAAATGATCAGGATGTGCATATGTTCATCCCTGCATCTGTTGATGCGATATCCGATTATGTGGAGCTGCGGGATCGAGTGAGTGGAGAAAAACGCACGCTTTCGAACGAGGGCGCTATAATCTCGGAGAAGCTGGCTATATTATACGGGCTTGAACCCGGCGACCAGTTGAATGTGGTGAACAAGGATAACGAGACATTCAAGATTAAGGTCATAGGGATTACAGAGAACTATGTAATGCACTATGTTTATATGACACCTGCGTATTATTCTTCCGTATTTGGACAAGAACCGGTGTTCAACACAGAGCTGCTGAACTATACCACGCACGATAAAGCATGGGAGGACAAGTTCGGCGAGAAGCTAACGGACAATGAGGGAGTGGCCGCGGTCAGCTTTTCCAGCAACGTAGGTACTGCCTTTGATGACACCATGAAGAGTATGGATGTTGTAACCTTGGTACTCATTGTATCAGCTGCTGCTTTGGCTTTTGTCGTCCTCTACAATTTGACCAATATTAATGTCTCTGAGCGGATCAGGGAACTATCAACCATCAAGGTATTGGGATTTTATGATAAGGAAGTAACGTTGTATATTTACCGCGAGAATATGCTGCTAAGCCTACTTGGTATTGTAGCCGGATCGGGTCTTGGCATTATATTGCACAGCTTCGTCTTGAATACAGCTGAGCTGGATGCGACGATGTTCGCGCCGATTATTAAGTGGCCAAGCTATGTGTATGCCGCGCTATTAACACTGCTGTTCTCAGGCATAGTCATGGCTTTCATGCATATTAAGCTCAAACGGATTCATATGATTGAGGCGTTGAAGTCGGTAGAATAAGCGGAGCTTCCACACCAAAAACAAAAGTTGATCCTACTTAAACACAAAGGACCGCTTCGAACAGCCATTGTTATGGCTACTCGAAGCGGTCTCTTTTGCTTTGAGAGGCGATGGAATCTTTTAACGTGAGCCGATCGATAACTTCATATGCAGGATAGGAAAAGGATTCCCCTGTTCATCCAGTGCAGAACGCTCAAAAACTTGAAAACCCATATGCTCATAGAAACCTAAGGCCTGCGGATTTTGTTCATTTACATCAACGTAGCGTACGTTCAGTGTCTGTATAGCATAAGCAACGAGCGATTTACCAATTCCTTTTCCCATTGCAGCAGGTTCTACGAATAGCATTTCAATCTTGTTATCCTGAATCCCTATGAATCCAAGCGATTGGTCATGGTCATCTATAAAAGCATGCAGATGACTTATATGCTCCATCCCTTGTATAACCAGTGGCCGCAACGCATCAATGTCCTGTTCAGACAGGAATAGATGGGTATGCCGCACAGATAATTCCCAAATATTCAGTAGACGGTATAAACATTCTTCATTTCTAGCGGTGATTGGTTGTATCGAGTCCATGTCTTCCCTCGCATTTCCACTTAATTTGAAGAAGATGAAGCTGCAGCCGCAGCCGACGCAGCCGCAGCCCCAGCAAGAGCAGCCTGCTGTGCGATCACAATATTAGTGATGCTGGTGGAAAGCATCGAGGTTACAATGCCGCTTTGCACATCCTCTACATATTTGAAGGCTACCAGCGCAGCTGACAGCAGTAGCAATTCCTGCTTTACAATGGACCAGCTGCCAAAGCCTTTTTTGGTACGCAGTAATTCGAAGGTCTCTGAGACTTCCGTAACCATGTCCTTATTGTTGGAGGAGAGCAAAGTTAGCACGCCCAGCGAAGAAAGGGTATATTCCTTATCTAACCGGATGCCATGTGCACGGAACGCATCTCGTAATGCCAGTACACGATCCGCTGCTTCTGAAGCTTCTTTTCCAAGAACCAGTACCTGTGTCAGAGCTTGCACACTGTTCCCCGACATAAATTCAGGCTTTAGTGTAGTGTAAAGCTGCTCCATCCGGTCGATGCCGCTGTCCACGTCGATATCGGAAAGGCCGAGCATGGCAGAGAAGATATAATCATCATGTCCGGTAAGGAAACGGTGCTTCGCTTTCATACTATCGTAAAACATCTTTGCGCGTTCTACCGTACGCTGATACTGATCTGTTGTCGTATTAGCGGCGATTTGATAAGCGGCAACGACGAGATAATCAGAGGCTCTAAATTTGATGTCCTTCAATAAGTCATACACGGTCAGTGTGTTTGCAAGCTGTTGTTCCTTGTCAGCAGAAAGAGAGAGCATAGTAGCAATACTGATTGCAGAGTTCCCCCTAAACGAAGAAAACATTCCGGTATTTTCTTTAATAAGCTCGTGGCTCGCACGAATCGCATCCTCATCTGCACTTTTATTCTCTGCTGTGTACAGTAACCCCGCCAAACGGCTAACCATTGCATTATGCCAAGGAAAAGCCTTTTTGATCCTCTGCGCGTTCTTTGCGAACAATTCAACCCTTGCTGTATACTGCTCGTTCATTGGATACACCCCTCAGTTATCTATAATTCATAATATTACGAAAATTTTCTGAGTTGGATTCATTTGTTTGGGGTGTTTATTGTTTTTAGATCGTAACCAGCTCTTTAGCATACCGTTTGCCTGACGAAAGAAGGCTGTCGCTCAGTTCAGGGTCATTTACAGTCCTTGCAAGAACTAGAGAGCCAACCATGGTGCTGAACAGTGCGCTACCTTTGGAGGGTTCAATTCCCGCCAGATCGGAGATAAAAGCAGTCATCCGCTCCAGTTCCTGGGTGAATACTTGCCGAACTTCTTCGGAAGAATGAGATATCTCGGCAGAAAGGGCAGGGATAATACAGCCCATCTCCGTTTTGTCGCGGTGATACGGACTTAAATAATAGTCAATGACCGCATTGATTTTGGGGTTCTGCTCTTCCTGGTCCGCGACCTTCTGCAAAAGTGCGATGGTATCGCTGATGGCATACCGGCAGGCTTCGGCGACGAGTTGTTCTTTGTTGTCAAAATGTGAATAAAACCCGCCGTGAGTCAATCCGGCTCCCTTCATAATGAATGGAACACTTACATCATGAATGCCATGGGTGCGAAAAGCCTGGGCAGCACTTTCAACAATCGTATTACGTACTTTTATTTTATGGCCTTTGGGATAGGGCATCATAATCACTCCATAGCTTCATAATTCTACTTTTAAAATATTATATGCATCATAATAAAGCCTGTCAATTTAACGATTCTGAGCACTGTCTGCTTATGAAAGGATAAACACGGTTGTTGACGGTTTTAAAATATGATGGTAATAATATATTACGATCATCATATTTTAAATAGCAGGTACAGGAGGTATCAGGAGATGGGGAATCTTGAGTTCGTAGAAACATTGGTCATTGGATCTGGTCCGGGTGGGTATGTGGCGGCGCTGCGATCTTCACAACTTGGAATGAGAACGGCGATTGTTGAACGCAATCAGCTAGGTGGGGTCTGCACTAATGTTGGGTGTATTCCCTCCAAAGCATTAATTGCTGAATCCCATCGTTACGAGTTGCTTAGACCGTTCAGCTCTGCGGATGCGGCAGTGTCATTTAAGAATACTCAGGATTTCAAACAAGGAATTGTGAATAAGCAGGCAGGTGGAGTTGGCTATTTATTGAAGACTGCAGGTGTGAGCATTTTGGAAGGGGAGGCCAGATTGGTCGATGAGCATACCGCTATTATCAGTCAGTCTGGACAAGAGCAAAGCATTTCTTTTAAAAATGCCATCTTAGCCACAGGATCACGTCCGATTGAGCTGCAAGCCTTTCCAGTTGGCGGACGTGTTTTGTCTTCGACAGAAGCTTTGTCGCTCCGTGAAGTTCCAACTAGCCTAGTAGTTATTGGCGGTGGATATATAGGCGTTGAGCTGGGGCAAATGTATGCCAAATTTGGAACAACGGTAACGATTCTGGAGGGAGGAGATCAAGTACTGCCTGGATTTGAGGCGGAGCTTGTGAGCCCTGTTGGAAGGCAGTTGAAAGCTGATGGGATTAAGATGATTACCGGAGCTACAGCTGTGAACGTAGTGCAGAGTGCAGACGCCATCACACTGCATTATTTGAAAAATCAGGAGCAGCTGCATGTGACAGCGGAATATGTGTTAGTCACTGTCGGCAGAAAACCAAATACAGACGGCAATTTAGGGCTGGACCGTATAGGTTTGCCAGTGACGAGCAGGGGGTTCCTTAAGACAGATGAACAGTGCAGAACGGCTATCTCGAATATTTTTGCAATTGGAGATATTACGTCGGGTCCTGCCCTTGCTCACAAGGCGTCCTATGAAGCCAAAATTGCGGCAGAAGCCATAGCAGGTCTTTCCTCCGAGGTTGATTATAGAGCCATTCCGCTTGTTGTTTTTTCTGATCCAGAGCTGGCCAGTGTTGGCTTAAGTGAAACAGAAGCAAAGGCAAAAGGCATCCCGCTGGTTATTGGCAAATCTTCTTTTGGGATTAACGGGAGAGCATTGGCCTTGAGGGAAACGGAAGGGTTCGTCAAAATTGTAGCGGACCCAACCTCGGGAATCGTTATTGGTGCCCAAATTGTTGGAGTAGAAGCATCTACACTGGTGTCGGAGCTTGCCCTTGCCATTGAGATGGGAGCAACTGTAGAGGATTTGGCGATGACCATTCACCCTCATCCCACATTGGGAGAAGTGATTATGGAGGCTGCCGAAAATACGGCTAAAAAAATGGTAAGGGGAGAGAGTGGGAAATGAAGATAAAAGCAGGTTTATATATTGGAATTGCGATTGCGTTAATCGTTGGAGGTTCGCTACTTGCTATAAAAGGAAAGGATGCTGTCAGTCAAGCTGAGAGCAGGAAACAAGGGATTCTTGATGCAGAGCAAAAGACTATATTTTATCAGAACAGTCCAGGGTCAATTGTAGAGGTCAGTGTGGCTGTAGGTGATTCTATAAAACAGGGAGAGGTATTGTTCAAGGTTAAATCCGCTGAAGAAGGAGAAACAGATGTACTCGCGCCGGATGACGGATCGGTCAACAGGATTGTTGTGAAGCCGGGAGATCAAATACAGCTAGGAATGCCAATGGCGGTTTTGCAAAAAAACAACTTTTATACAGACCTTTACATACAGGAGAGCGAAATCCAAAAGCTAAAGGTGAATCAAAGTATCGACGTTCATTTTCCGTATTTGGACCATAAAGCCGAGGTGACGGGTGTGGTTACTTCCATCGCAGCCGCCCCTCAATTTGCGAGCTTACGCATGTCACGTGAAAAAGGGCAAGCCGATTTAAGCATGTTTCTTGTCCGTATAGCTATGGATGCGAATGCTGATTTGCTTCCGGGGATGACAGCGGAGGTGAAGCTCGATGAAATCACTGATTGACGAGTGGAAGTACGTGGCGGGCAGTAAGTATTTACGCCTGATTTTTATTGGTCCGCTTATCGCGGCTATATTTTTTGGCTTGATGTTCTCGAAGAATCAAATCAGCGAATCGCATGTTGTAGTCATTGATGAGGATCACAGCTCGTATTCACGACAGCTGATCTCTAAAATAAATGCTTCTCCATATATGAAGGTAACTAATGTGTATGCCAGCCCCTTAGATCCAGAAACATTATTGGCAAATGAGCAGGCTGTCGCGGTCATCACCCTTCCCAAAGCGTTAGGGCTGCATCAGCAGCAGGGGATATCAACGAATCTCGGCATCTTAATGGATAACACCATGCCATCAGGTCTAACCGGCATCCGAACTGCGATTCAGGAAGTCATCCAGACGGAAAATATGACTCTTTCTATGACCCGTCTCCTCCAAAAGGGGATGGATGCCGAAACCTCTAAAGGACTTGCTTCTCCGTTGTCCCTGCAGCAGCGGATGTTGTTTAATCCGACCACAAGTTATGTGAGTTTTATGGTCATTGGATTTGTGAATATTGTGGTGCTGATGATTACAACAAGCGCAGCAGGTTCAATTGCCCCTCGCTTACGGCAGGAGGGGAAACTTTTTGCAAACGGGAAGTCTCCTTGGCAGATTTGGGTTCGTAGTGTACCTTACGCTGTTTTATCAACGATCTCGCTGCTCCTGTGTTATGGCTTGTTAAAGCAGGTGGGGGGAATGCGCTTTGAAGCAGAACCTTATCTTTTTATTATTCCGCTGTTTGTGTATGCCTTTGCTCTGTCACTTATGGGCCTGTTGATTGGTTATACTGCCAAAGACGTATCCAAAGTTAATTTACGAACTAATTTCGTATTGTATCCGTCGTTTCTTGCCACTGGAATCCAATTGAGCCCATTAGCGTTTCCGGAGTTTTTTCAAATTTCCGCTTGGGCATTGCCGATGAACTGGCTTAATCGTCTTATACGCGGGATGGCTTTTCGGGATGTGGCGTTAACAGCCTACAGTCAGGAGCTGGGAGCACTGCTGATCATTATTGGTGTTGTATCCTTATTCATCGGATTGCTGGTGCTCAGGGAGGCGAACAAACCCGAGGTTCAGCTCTCGAAATCAGTCCCAGCTTCAGTAATCTAATCTACTCTAGTCGTGCAAAACGTTGTTCTGTTTTATTAAGATGCTTCACACGTTCTTCTAAGCTGCGATCTGACATCCCGGCATAATTATACCAACGGAGGTTCTTCCGTATTCCCATTTTGCGGAAGGTCCCTCTGAACAGAATTTTGGTGATGGGGTTGCCAAAAATCCAGCGATAAAAGAAGTCGGGCGTGTTCATTACGGTCAGCAGTGACACTCCTTTAAGATTCGTGAGCAAGCATTTGAAGGGCCGTCCAGGTTTAATTTCCTCGTAGACAATACCTTTTGCGAATACCTTATCAAGAAAGCCTTTGGTAAGAGCGGGCATGGCCTCCCACCAAATGGGGAATAGGAAGACGATATGATCTGCTGCCATAAGCCGTTGCTGATAATTGGCGACTAGGGGTTCGGTGGTTTTCTTTTGTCGCCAAGCAGCAAGTTCTTCGCGCGACATGACTGGATTAAATCCATCGGCATGCAGATCGATAAGATCAATCGTATGGCCTTTGGTGGTAAGACCTCGCATTACGGAGACTAATAAGGCTGCGGAATAGCTTCGCTGATGTGGGATATTCTCGGACGCTGATGCTCCGTATGGATGATCAAAAATAACTATGACATTCATATAAATACCTTCTCTTCGTTTTATTGTTTCCTAGAAATAAAATATTGACTATGGAAACAATAATACGTTTTAAGTTTCCTTGTTGTCAATATTATTTCTAGGAAACTTTATTTATGAGCAGTGTCTTGTTAAAATGAGCATAAGATGAATTTACGAGGAGACTTAACAGTGACGCATTCTTTCGAGAACTTACCTAATAAGGATATTTTGATAAAAAAACTGATAGAGATGATTCCCCAATTACAAAAGCGATTTCAATCGGAGGATGATGAAGAGAAGGCGTGGTTGATTCAGAACTGTAGTAATCCTCTTATCATTGATTTCCTCCAAGACTCCACAGTCATGATGCTGCATGTAATAGATGCAATTGGACAGCTTGAGCCGGTGAATGGCACTACCATTTCGAAGCATTTCGGAATTCCGAAAGGTAGCGTGTCCAAAATCACTAGAAAATTAGTTCTGCAGCAAATTATTCGCACGGAGTTTCTCCCCGATAATAAAAAAGAAGTGCTGTTTCTTACAACACCTCTTGGAAAAGAAATATTCGATTTGCATCAAACACTACATAAGGAGATGAATAAAGGGATAAATCGGTTTCTACAGAGATATAACACAGATGAATTGTTATTTCTGATCCAAGCGTTCGAGGATACTTTAGAAGCATCATGGGTTCATCCGGAATCGGTTGCTGAAGAAGAACCATTAAATGCTGGAGAATCTCTTGAGGCAATGGAAATCGATGAAATGAGTCAAATCGTAGACATGCTTAACCAACTTGATACACGCAATCTTAAGAAAGCTAAGGCCATTCTTCAAGATGTGTTTTTTACCTCTTTTGAGTAGCTTTATAATTTCTGACAGTGATTTATTTTTTTTCACCTTTCCAAATTTGCTCTAAAAGCATGGCCAGTATAGTGCCGACAAGCAGACCATTACTGCAAATATATCGAAGTGTGGAAGGAAGACTCTGAAATACCGCTGGAGGCAAAAACATAAGTCCAATGCTTACCAACAACGTTATTCCTAGTATCGTTAATCGGCGATGATCAAGCTGTTCCTGTAGCAAGGATTGGAATGCAATCCCTACGATTTGTACAAAAGTAGCTAGAAGTGCTGCACTGGCTACAGGAGCTGGAAGTAACGCCAGTACATTGACAACGGACGGTATAAGCGCGATAACGGTTAATAACATACAGGCCATAAGAAATGGCCGAATTCGCTTCTGCCCTGTTAATTTCATAAAGCCCGCCGAGGCTGGCAATGGAACAACGCCTATCGTTGAGAATAGGGCGGCTAGTATATGAGAGATCCCTCCCGTCCAAATCCCTCGGCTTAATGCTGTTTTTTCATCTTTCGGTAAAACCGGAACTACTTGTTTTACAGCGGAAATAGAAGAAATTGTATTGGATACTAACAAAAACGTAAACAACAGTGAGGTAATCACGATCCCTAGATCGAATTGAGGTACTCCCCAAGCAAAAATATGAGGGAACTTCAAGACGGAAGTTGAATCTGTAAATGTTGGCCCCACTTTCCCGAATGCTGCAAATAATGCCGAACCCAAGCCGATTCCAATCAGTACGGCGTAACTACTAATCCATCCTCTCCCTTTAATAGAGAGAAAAATAACAAGTCCAAAAATAAAAAAGGATATGAGTGCTGCCATAACATCTGGTTCGGCGCTTGTTCCCTGTAACCCAAGCATGCCCTTGACTAATACACCGCTTAATTGCAAGGCGAGAATGAATAAAAATGAACCCGAAACTAAGGGTGTAAATAAAAATTGAAGCCTATAAACTAGCCCTGTAGTTCCTAATACGAAGAGAACAAGCCCGGCTACGATTAATCCTCCTTCTAGAATTTGTAATGCATACATTTGATCTTGCCCTTGAATTAAGGCTAAGTTGCCTAATATGACAAAGATACTTACCCATGATCCCGCAGGACCATCTGCAATAGGGTATTTATGTCCTAACCATCCCTGAATAAATGAACTGATTCCTACAACGAAAAATGTCCGCTGCATTAAGGTTGAAATTTGTTCAAACGACAATTGAAAAATACCTCCAATGACAATGGGCAGAGCCACTGCATTGGCTAGCAAAAAAATGAACCATTGTACAGTGCTGAGACTATCGGTAACACGTTTGTTCTCCATATCAACTCACCTTTACTATTGTTAACTATACAATCTATAAGGAAAATGAAAGCCACCTTTCGATGTGAAATCGTTAAAAGGTGGCTGGCTCGCTTCTTAATCTATTACCATTTGCGATATGGCAAAAACTTTCCGTTCATCGTCAGAATGATGCGGTCACCGTTTGGATCTTCTTGCTTTTGTACGTCGAATTGGAAATCGATCGCGCTCATGATACCTTCGCCAAGCTTCTCCAAAACAAGTTCTCTAATCGTTGGACCGTATACAAGCAGCATTTCGTATAGGCGATACAGTCCTGGATCTGTAGGCGGCATATCGATGACATCGCCACGGTGTGGGATTTGTGTGAGTGCTTGAACCACTTGTTCGTCGAGTTCAAGCAATTTCCCCATTTTATCTGCTTCATTACGCGTCATTGTCGCTTGGCCCAACAGTGCAGTTACAACCCAGCTTTCTGAATGCTCGCTTTCCTTTGCGATTTCGCCCCAAGTTAATCCTTTTGCAAATTTAGCGTCCAATATCTGTTGTGTCGCTTCTTTTCTATTCATTTTCATTGCTCCCTTTAGTTTAGTATAATGAGTATCGCTTAGTGCTTGTCGTGGCCTGTTATTTGTTCATATCCATTTACAATCAGATCGAGTTTACCAGTGTCTGGTGCAATCACCAGACCATGAACAGCTACCTCTTTCGGAATGAGCGGATGATTACGCACCAGATCTATGTTTCCTTTAATCGAATCTACGACATTCGTAAAGCCGAACAACCATTTATGAAGATCGATACCTGCATATTCAAGTGAAGAAAGAATTTCTGGTGTCGCGACTCCGCGATCCATTATTTTTTGAAGTGTTCCTTCAGGGTTACTTTGACTCATGCCACAATTGTGGTGACCGATGATATAAATTTCTTCCGCATTCAGTTCGTAGACAGCCGTTATGATACTGCGCATGATGCTTCCAAATGCATGGGTAATCGTTCCACCTGCTGTTTTGATGACTTTGGCATCCCCATTGTGTATATTTAGGGCTTTAGGCAGCAGCTCAATCAGTCGCGCATCCATGCACGTTACGACAATCATGCGTTTTTTAGGGAATTTCGTTCCCTCATAAGGTAGATACTCCTTGTCTTCTACGAACTGATCGTTATACTCCAAAATTTCTTGTAATAGCATTCTTGGGCCTCCTTTGAAGTGTTTTAGTTATCACTGTTTCAATGGCTACTAACTAGTGAATCAGGATATAACTAAGTATAGATATTCATGCTTAAATGCTGAATAAGTTGGCGAAACGCTATATATCCATTTGCTTTCATGACGAAAGGATTGATTTTTATTTTTGATCATATCGATTTTGCGATACTAGCATTACTAAAAGAAAACTCCAGAATTCAGTGGAAGGACATTGGCCAAAAGATACATATGACCGGCCAAGCGGTCGGAAATCGCATTAGGCGTTTAGAAGATTTAGGGGTTATCGAACAATATACGATCGTTACTAATAAAGCAAAGCTAGGTCTTTCTATCACGGCCTTTATTACATTTTTTGTGGAATCAACCAATCATCCTTTATTCCAGAAGTTCGTGATGGAGGAGGAAGCTATTTCCGAAGTGCATCGAATTAGCGGAGAAGGATGTTATGTGTTAACTGGACATTTTGCTACGAATGAGGAGCTTGAGTCATTTCTGGCACAACTTTTGAAGCATGGCAATTATCGAGTGAGTCTATCCATTGGAAAAATAAAATCATAATTCATACAAAAAAGAGGGGCGTAGGCCCCTCTTTTCTTTTTCCAATTTATAATTTTTGATAATGATGTAAGAGATTCTCTATTTTATCCTGAATTATTTGTTTCAAGCCTTCAGGCTTCACCGCTCTAACATATTGACCATATCTCATGAAATAATTAGCTAGAAATTCTTCTTCGCCTGGATTATAGAATCCCTTTATGACTGTTTTCGGGCCAGCTTCTATTTTCATAGAGGGATAATGCTCTTTATAAAAAATATCCTTAGCTTGCTCCGCAATCTCAACTTCAAAGTGAATGCTGTTCTCGGATTGATAAAATTCTAAGGAACGACTAAGAAGTTCTTCTATAGAATAGCGGGCTGTGCGTTCCTCTTCTTCAATGAAGGTTATTCGATCACATCTAAACACCCTATATGTATTCGTATTTAACTCTATTCCAGTAGCATACCATTGACCAAACTTCGCGGAAATTCTGAAGAATTGTACAGGGTAGCTTTTTGTCTGGTTATTTTTTGTGTATTCAATGTTACAGGCACATTCATTTAGAATACTTGCCAGGATTTTATCTAAAAAACGACTGACATGCTTATGCTGATACATTTCGAATTGTAGAACTTTTTTCATTTTATGAATCTGGATGATTTGTGTACTCGATAGACAGTGCTCGAACTTTTCGTTTAGCTTGTTAACACTTAAATGAAAAGGTGTAGATTGATAAGATTCTAGCGTCAGCATAGCAAAGTACAGTGCATAGACTTCATCTATCGTGAAAATAATAGGGGATAACAATCTATTTTTTAAAAGTCCATAACGTCCGTGTCTGCCATGCTCTGAATAAATAGGCATTCCTAATTGTTCTAATGAACTAATATCACGTAGCGCTGTGCTTTTTGAAATATTGTATTTCTCCATAAGGTCACTTAGATTAAAAAACTCTCGCCCGTTTAAGTATCTCATCATGTCATTTAATCGTTCTGATTTCTTCATATAAAAAGCTCCTTATTAAGGTGTCATGTTTTGATACCTTTATATATGATAATAAGTTTAAGATCACATATCAAATATACGAAGGAGATTTACACTATGAGTACAACACTAGAAGTAGCTATTTTCTTATCGATGAAGGGAAGAGCCAAGGAAGCTATAGAATTTTACAAAAAGCATTTTGATGCAGAGGAATTGTTACGTGTTACCTATCAACAACTAGCAGAACGTGACAGCTCCATACAGCTTACGGATGAAAATAAGAATTATATTACTCACTCTGTCCTGTTAATCGGAAAAACAAAAATAATGATAGCAGAAGATACAATGAATACGAATGAGAAATATACAGTGGGTAATAACACTTCATTATGTATTCAAAGTGCTGACTTAGAGGAAATTGAAGGTTTCTATAAAAGCTTAATCACGGATGAGCGCGTAAAAATTATTGCTCCTTTATCTAGTAATGTGTTTAGTAAAGCCTATGGTATCATTGAAGATCCCTTTGGTATTCAAATTCAACTCATGTTTGATGAAAGATTACATTAACCCAAGCACGTTTATGCATTTAAAGTAAACCCATTTCACCGCTCAGCTGATCATAATTCAGGAATTATCCTGACGTTGGTCGGCTTTTTTGCATGTATTGAGGTTTATTTTTTATGAAAACTATTGAATTATTATGCATAGAGATGTATAGTGTTTTTTAATTAACGTTAATTAAGTAAGTAAGGGATGTGGAATGTCTTGACCAAAAACAAGTTGAAAGAAGTAGCGATGCGACTATTCGGAGAGAAGGGTTACGAGGGTACGGCTCTCTCTGAAATTACGAAGGAAGTTGGCGTGAAGACTCCGGCGATCTATGCCTTTTTTGAGAATAAAGAGGATTTGTTTATGACGGTCTTTCGTGAGGCTATGCAGTCCTATAACACTTATATTCAAGAGCTGTCGGAAGAACAGAAAGTACTGAGTGCCCAGGAAAGTCTACGAGGCATATTGTCTAGACAGTATGAGTTCTATCAGAAGAGTCCTGAAGCAAGCAAAATTGTGCTGAGGTATGTGGTCTTCCCACCGGCATTCTTAAAGGAAACGATTGAGGAAGCATTCCTAGAGTCCGACGCGATGCTGACGAAGATCATTGAACAATTCATCTCAAAAGGGATGGAAGAGGGCGTAATTCGCGATCAATCCGTGCAGCTTCTCACAGATGCTTTTCTCAACTTGATGGATGGATTAAGCATGCAGTATTTCTATTACACTTCTAAGGGAATTTATGAGCGTAAGCTAAACCATGCGTTTGAAATGTATTGGAAGGGTGCGTCCTCATAGCGCTACAGAAGAAGATAACAACAAGGGGATGGGGAGAATGGCAGAAGTAAGTGAAGTAAAGGGGAACGAGCTCAGCTCGGGGGATTTTGAGAGAGAGCCGGTTCCAGCGCATTTGCGTAAAAAATGGCTATCTATGTCGCTCGTCTGGATCGCCATCGGGATTGACCTATCAGCGATGTTCTTGGGTGCTCAGCTTGGCAATGGAATGAATCTGACGGATTCACTCACAGCAACAATAATCGGTTCGTTAATCCTAGGGGTGATCGGAGCGTTATGTGCGTATGTAGGGGTGAAAACAGGGTTATCGACATCGATGATCTCTCGGTTTCTATTCGGAAATGTGGGTGCGCGTGTCGTAGCAGTTATCCTCGGTATTTTCTCACTGGGTTGGTTTGGGGTGCAGGTCGGGTTCTTCGCTTCGAATATGCAGACTGCTTTTAGTCAATTATGGGATATTCATCTGTCCTTAGGGGTGCTTTCATTCATAGGTGGGCTTTTGATGATGTCGACAGCTATTTGGGGATATCAATCTATTGAACGACTAAGCACCTGGTCCGTACCATTGCTTATTTTGTTTATCGGAGTGGCTATTTATTCCGCGTTCCACACCAAAGGAGCTTCAGCCGTGTGGGAACCGATTAGCGGAGCAGCGATCCCGATGGGGACAGCGATCTCGCTTGTTATTGGTATCTTTATTGTCGGCACGGTGCTTTCACCGGATATCGCTCGTTGGGCGCGCACACCGAAGCATGCTATAACCGCGGCCTTTATCGGCTTTTTTGTGGGTAACAGCTTTATGACAATTGTAGCTATTTTCCTATCTCGAATTATGGACACAGATGATCTGACGAATATTTTCATTGCGCTAGGACTTGGGCTTCCAGCCATTATCGTCTTAACCCTTGCCCAATGGACGACAAACACGAACAATTTATATTCTGCTTCGCTAGGGTTCTCTGTCGTGTTCCAAAAGGTTCCGAAAAAGCTAATTACTATTGTGGCAGGTATCTTTGCTACGTTGCTTGCCGTACTTGGCATCTATGATAAGTTTTTATCTTTCCTAAATATTATTACGGTGTTTGTCTCTCCAATCGGGGGGATCTACACGTCCGAATTTTTGCTTGTAGATCGAAAAAAATTCACTTTTGAAGGTTTGGATCGCAACAAAAACTGGGTGATTCGCTCCTTAGCGGTATGGGTTGCAGCTACGTTGTTCGCTTTTATGACAACCGCAGCGCCAGATGGATTTGGATGGTTCCAAATCACGAGCGTTCCGGCATTAGATGCGTTTATGTTCGCCTTTATTGTGCAGTGGATTATCGGCAAAATCATGACAAAGAAGGGATAACAACATGAGAAATCACAAACTAACAGAATTAAATGAACAAGCGGTGCAATACATTGCTGTTGGTGCAGCCGTTCTTGGAACAGGCGGGGGCGGTGACCCGCATATTGGTAAATTGATGGCGATGGAAGCCATTCGCAAATATGGTCCTGTTCGTTTAGTAAGTCCTGAGGATCTGGAGGACGATGCATTGGTTGTTCCTATATCCATGATTGGCGCACCTACGGTTATGAATGAGAAGATTCCTTCGATTCAGCAAATGATCAAGCCTTTAGATATGATTGAGAAAGAGCTTGGACGCAAGGTGAGCGCCATTATGCCGATTGAGGTCGGTGGCGGTAACTCTCTGGTTCCCGTAATTACGGCTGCGGAACGCAATATTCCTATCGTAGATGCGGATGCCATGGGACGGGCTTTTCCAGAATCGCAAATGGTGACGTTCTACTTGGACGGTATTGACTGCAGTCCGATTACGATGGCAGATGAACGCGGCAACGGTGTGCTTATGCATGCGATCGACGGTGTTTGGGAAGAGCGGATGGCGCGTGCAGTTACGATTCAAATGGGCGGATCAGCTTCGATTTGTGATTATCCGGTAACTGGAGCGCAGGTAAAGCAAAGTGCAATCCCACATACCTTGACGCTTGCGTATGAAATCGGAAAAACATTGTTCGAGTCCAAGGAATTGAAGCAGAATCCAATTGAAATGCTGCTGAAGCAGCTGAATGGATATGCGTTGTTCCAGGGGAAGGCAGTAGACATTCGCCGTCGTACAGAAGGCGGATTTACACGCGGTGAAGCGATCTTCGAAGGTACAGATGCTAAAAAGGGACGTACGATGACTTTGTTCTTCCAGAATGAGTTCCTTCTTGCCACAGAAGATGGACATTCAATTGCTATTACTCCTGACCTGATCTCTGTGCTTGACCAGGATACCGGTATGCCAATCACGACTGAGAATTTGAAATACGGTGCCCGGGTGAGTGTGGTTGGTTTCCCTTGTGATCCGAAATGGCGTTCACCAAAGGGCCTCGAGACGGTAGGTCCACAATATTTTGGCTATGATGCACCTTATGTTCCAATTGAACAATTGGCAGCAGAGAAAGGGGGAGCAGAGTAATGTCTCATACGAATGTAGACAACATGGAAGAAATATACCGCATTGGGATTGATGTCGGCGGGACAAATACAGATGCAGCCTTGCTCGACTCCAAGCTAAACACCATTCATACGATAAAAGTGCATACCACACGTGATGTGAATGAAGGCATTACTGAATCCATCCGTCGTTTGTTAGCAGAGAGTAGTGTGAATCCGGCGCAGATTCGTTATGCAATGCTCGGAACTACGCACTGTACGAATGCTATTGTGGAGCGCAAGCACTTGGGGAAAGTCGGCTTGATTCGAATCGGGGCACCGGCAACAACTGCGGTTCCTCCACTTGCGGATTGGGACGATACACTTAAGGCAACGGTTTGCCCACATGCTTATGTTGTTCATGGTGGATATGAATATGATGGGCGCACGATTGTTGAAATGGATGAAGAAGAGATTCTAGACTGCTTTTTGAAAATGAAGGGTGAAGTCGAAGCGGTTGCGATCTGTGGTGTGTTCTCTCCAGTGAATACCTCGCAGGAGAAACGTGTCGAAGAACTAGCGAAGCAAGTACTTGGCGCAGATATGCCTGTGACGTTGTCTCATGAGATTGGAAGTATTGGATTGCTCGAGCGTGAGAACGCGTCGTTGCTGAACGGCGCATTACTTAACGTCATTGCTGGAGTCGTAAAGGGCTTCGAAGAGGCGCTTCACACTTATGGAATTGACGCGAGCCTATACATCTGTCAGAACGATGGAACACTGATGTACAGTGAATATGCGCTTCGTTACCCGATTCTGACGATTGCTTGCGGTCCGACGAATTCCATTCGGGGCGCGGCACACTTGTCAGGTCTGAATGATGCACTTGTTGTTGATATCGGTGGCACCACGACAGATATCGGCGTCCTGATGCAAGGCTTCCCGCGTCAATCCTCCGCTGCGGTTGAGATTGGCGGGATTCGCACGAACTTCCGCATGCCGGATATCTTATCGATCGGGATCGGCGGCGGTACAATCGTTCGCTTGAATGAAACGCAGGATCAGGTAACAGTGGGTCCGGACAGCGTGGGGTACGAGCTATTGAAGCGCGGCCTCATCTTTGGTGGTGATACGCTCACAGCAACCGATGTGGCGGTGAAGCTTAATCGATACGAGTGGAAAGATGCGCAGACTGAGGCACTTGATGAATCGATCTGCAAAAGAGCAGATGAGATCATTACGCGGGATATCGAGGAAGCGATTGATAGGATGAAGACAAGCTCAGATCCTGTTGACGTCATTTTGGTCGGTGGCGGAAGTATTCTTGTGGCAGACAAGCTTGAAGGTGTATCACGGATTGTGAGACCGGATCACTATGATGCTGCGAATGCGATTGGCGCTGCGTTAGGTGAGGTGAGCGGGGAGACAGAGCGCATTTATTCCCTGGACGAAATGTCTTATGATGAAGCTAAGGAAGATGCCCGCAGCCATGCAATAGAGCAAGCTGTTCTAGCCGGTGCAGATCGCAATACCGTTCAGATCGTATTGTCTGAGGATATTCCGATTGCATACTTGCCGGGCAATGCCTTGCTGGTAAAAGTAAAAGCGGCTGGACGTTTATAAGATGATTATGGATCTGCCTTGAGGAGTGAACTCTTCGAGGCGGATCTTTTTTCTTATACAATGGTATGACCAGAAGAAAGGGGATTTAGAATAGCTGTCGAAGTGGGTTATGTACATATTTTAACGATGGGAGAGAGGACAATGAAAGTGATTAGCACATTAGAAATCGTAGATGTACAGACTGGGGAACGTACTGCGCTCCGCTCATTTGATTATTTAATCGAGGCACCCAATTGGACTAGCGATGGTAAGCGTCTTATTTATAATAGTCGAGGTTGTCTCTATTCGTTCGACATCGCAACCTGTGAGCTTGTTCAAATTGACTCGGGGTTTGCTACGGAATGTAATAACGATCATGTTCTGTCTTTTGACAACACCAAGATCGCAATTAGTCATCATACAAAAGAAGATGGTAAATCTCGTATATATACTCTTCCCATGGAGGGTGGCGAACCGGTTCTAGTTACACCGAATGCTCCAAGTTATTTACATGGTTGGTCTCCAAACGGTGCTGAGTTAGCTTACTGTGCAGAGCGCAATGGTCAGTATGATATTTATACCATTCCAGTAGACGGGGGAGTAGAGGTACAACTGACGGATTCGCCTGGGCTGGATGATGGGCCTGAATATTCACCAGATGGGGGACATATATGGTTCAACTCGGTGCGTACAGGGCTGATGCAGATATGGCGAATGAATGCCGATGGCACTGAGCAAACACAGATGACTTTTGATGAGAGTAATAACTGGTTCCCGCATGTATCGCCAGATGGTCAGACGATAGCCTACCTGAGTTACCGCAAAGGAGATGTAGATCCTGGCGATCACCCTGCGAATAAGGATGTTGAGATTCGATTGATGGCAAGCACGGGAGGAGATTATCGCACACTAGTACAATTGTTTGGAGGACAAGGTACGATTAACGTGAATTCGTGGTCTCCGGATAGTAAGCGCTTGGCGTTTGTAAGTTATGTGGTGGAGGAATAGGAATAAAATACCGATAAAAATTATAGTATTTTTATTTATATATAAATGGGGGAAAAGTTGGATGAAGAGGATTTTTAGTGTTTTGCTAATTGTATTACTGGTTATACCAGCGCTCGGCACTACAACTTTTGCGAGCAGTACGGTGAAGGCTAAGGTAACCGAGAGCAGTACATATTTTGACGGAGAACAAAGGGATCTGAACGGATTCAATATCTCGAACAGCAATTATTTTCGGCTGCGCGATGTAGCGGAGTATTTCTCGGGAACAGCCAGTCAATTTGATATCACTTGGAATAAAGCAAACAATGCAATAGAGATCATAACCGGGCAAGCCTATACTCCCGAAAAGAAAGCTAGCAGCAACTACTATAGTCGCAATAGAAATTATTCAGCTACGCTGTCGACCTCTAAAGTGCTAGTGAACGGACAGCTACAGTCGATTACGGCGTACAATATTGACGAGAATAACTATGTTCAGTTGCGAGATTTGGCGGGGAAAATTCCATTTGATATCGAATATGACGTTCAGTCTGATCGAATATCCTTGTTCTCAAAAGTTCCAGATCATGCTTACCGGGTAAAGACGGCGGTGAAAACCGAAAGTAACGCTGTATCTTCTTATTTTCCCAGATGGAAAAGTACGGCCACTTCCTATCTCGTGAATAATAATGACGGGACTGTAAGTGTCCTTGAGGCGAATAAGGAAGTTACGATTGAATCATATAATGAGAAGTTTGAACTAACTGGAAATAAGAGTATCCCTTTTGAACTTCCGATATTTGGTGGTTTCTATAGTGGGGAGAAGTATAACTATATTGCTTTTGGACAAGAGAATCGCGAAGAGAATGATAGCAAAGAAGTGATTCGTATTGTCCGTTATGATAAAAGCTTCAATAGAGTAGATAGTGTCTCCGTTAAGGGTGGCGAGAGTTATACGGTTAGCCCTTTTGATTCTGGCTCTGGTAGTATGGCCGAGGCTGGTGATATGCTTGTATTCCACACTTCACGTACAAGGTACACGACAGAAGATAAACTAAATCATCAATCCCAGCTGACCATTATCGTGAATACCCAAACAATGACCGTGACGAATGATCTGGGAAGATTCCAGAAGAATCATGTCAGTCACTCTTTTGATCAATATGTATTGTTTGATGGTGCTACGCATGTTCTAGTGGATCATGGTGATGCCTATCCTCGTTCGATTGTGCTGAATAAAGGAAATGGAACCAGCTATAACGAGGTAGACCTGTTTAATATTCCCGGCAAAATCGGAGCGAACACCACAGGCGTTTCTATAGGCGGATTTGAGATGTCTTCGGCGAACTATATTGTCGCTATGAATACGATTGACCATTCGCTTGTCAAAGAATATACGTCTTATGAGATGGTGGGACTAGAGAAGGATCAGAGAGATATCGTTCTTAGTGTTCTGCCAAAAGCCAACCTGTCTAGCACAGCAGTGAACCACATCACCTTGGCTAAATATGTTGGTACGAACCTGATCGCGTCCATCCCTGAACTAGTAAAAATCACAGACGACAAAATGATGGTGCTGTGGCAGGAGTTTGATAAAGAGAATCATCCGGGTGACCTGAAATATGTTCTTATAGATGGAGCGGGTGCAACCACTGGCGGTATCCAAACGATTAAGAACTTTGTACTATCAGAAAGCAGCCCTATTGTTAGCGGCGACAAAATTGTATGGTATACCAACAACAAAGGATCCAGACTATTTTATTCGATCCCATTAAATTAAATTAAATTACCAGCAAAAGGTTATCCCGTTAATGCCTACATGAGGTATTACGGATAACCTTTTTTTCTACCAAACTCATATGCCGTTTCCCTATCGATATGCTCGTTTATAAAGACGTGCTAACATTTGTACCCCTGATCATCTAACAAAAAGACACCCGTGTACGCCTCAGACTTCTCACTCCAACAATATGACTCCCCATCGCTAACACCTGTCTGTTTCGAATTTCTAACGCCTTGGATAAACTGAAAGCGCATACTTGCTTTGGAAAGGAGTCCAACGATATGAACTTTAATCTTAACACGGTACCCTTCAGCCGAAGAGGCACCTTTCTGGCTATTTCTGAACTACCTGAATCGGATGTCAGGGCGGAGGGACTTTACTTACGGACCGTGCGTGGTGGGGATGATAAATTTGGTGAAGCTTTTCAAATTGAACTGCTGGACGAGAGTAATCAGTATATTCCGTACGAGGCTAAGGCAGAGCCTGCACTGCTTCGTTTGAATACGGATACCGACAATATCTATGCGGAGATCTGTATCACAGATGGCCGTACGGTCCGTTTCAAGAGCAGAGGATGTGGCATTCGCCTCACCTTCCGTACCTCAGCCTATGATTATGCTTATGAACACAGCGCAGGCAGTTGGGAAGTAAATAGCTTCACCCATGAATGCCGGTTCATGTTCACCCGGTTAACCGGGGCTCTCCGGATGGAGGTACCTTGGGACAAAATCAAAAGTTCCCGCATTGTGGCGGAGTTCATCCCTGAAGCGGGTACGGAAATTGCCGAGTTCGCGGTGGAAGAATTCCGCACGGTATGGGAACGGCGTGATGCCTGGACACCATGGGAGGAAGCGGTACTAGCGGTGCAACAGGAATATGACCAGTGGCTGGGTGCCAGCTTGACCGTTCCCGAACGCTGGCAAGACGGCCGTGAACTGGCGGCTTATATTACCTGGTCCTGTCTGGTTCCCGCGGAAGGATGTTTGACCCGGCCAGCAATGTATATGTCGAAGAACTGGATGACGAATATTTGGAGCTGGGATCACTGCTTCAATGCGATGGCTCTGGTCAGACATCACCCGGAGCTGGCCTGGGACCAGTTTATGATTTTCTTCGACCGCCAGGATGAGAGTGGCCTGATTCCGGACTTTATCAACGACAAGTACGAGCTTTGGAACTGCAACAAACCCCCTATTCATGGCTGGACGCTGGCCTGGATGATGCAGCGGACGGATTATATTAAGGAATCCCATCTTCGTGAAGTGTATGGGCCCTTGAGCAAGTGGACGAACTGGTGGTTCCATTACCGGGATAACGACAAGGACGGTATACCACAGTACAATCATGGAAACGATTCGGGGTGGGACAACAGTACTGCCTTTAATAACGGGATTCCGGTGGAGAGTCCGGATCTGGCAGCATTTTTAATCTTGCAGATTGAACTGCTTGCCGAAATTGCCGGGCTTCTGGGGCTTACCGACGAAAGCACCGCATGGAGACGATTAGGCGAGGAGACCTTGGAGAAAATGCTGCGTCATTTCTGGAAGGATGGAAGGTTCACCGCTTGCCGTTCTGGAACTCACGAAGCATCCGACGGCGACAGCCTGCTGCTCTTCATGCCCATTCTGCTTGGCAAGCGGCTGCCGGAGCCAATCCTGCGCGCACTGCTGGATGGCCTGCGGGATGAGAGCCGCTTCTTGACGCCGAACGGCTGGGCTACAGAGAGTGTGAAGAGCCCTTACTACATGCCGGATGGCTATTGGCGGGGCCCGATTTGGGCGCCATCAACCATGTTGCTCGTGGAAGGTGTGGCCGCGGCGGGGGATGTTGAACTGGCAAGCGAGGTAGCCCGCCGATTCTGCAATATGCTGAACAAGAGTGGCATGGCCGAGAACTTCGATGCTCTGACGGGTCAAGGGCTTCGCGACAGGGCGTTTACTTGGACCTCAAGTGTCTTCTTAATCCTAGGGCACGAGTATACAACTTAAAAACATACGGGCACTTCCTCCTGGTCAAGACCGGCGCGAGGGGAAGTGCTTTCCCATTTTCCGAGATATTCCCGAGTGTGCCAGTCCGTGCTACACTTCAACTATAAAAATGAAATTTATAAGGCGGGGATGAGAAGTCATGTGGAGTCATTTCTTTAAGAAGTTATATCATCGCTTCTCTATTCGCTCTTATTTCAGCATCCGGACTAAGCTGCTCTTTTGCTTTCTTATTGTCGCGATTATTCCGCTACTGTCACTGGGAGCCTTGAACTATTATCAATCCGCTATAGTCATCAACTCTCAATTCGGGAAATACGGGGAGAACACCGTGGCACAACTTGATCAGCAGATCAGCTCCGCTTTGAACCGGATGAATCAGACGACAGGAACAATCTATTCGTATCTCCTTGATCCTGCACGGGTGGGACTAGGTGATCACGTTCCAACTACGTATCAGGAGATTATGGATAAAGATGACTTCGAGGCGCTGCTTAAATCACTTAAGACGGATCTGACAAGAGGTATTTATCTGATTACCCGCTCCGGCTATTACTATGGAGAGAATAATCTGGATGTCAGTAAGCTTAATGATATCCCCGCCTGGCGGGCCCTTACTTATTCATCCAAAGGGCCCTATTGGCTGGGCTTCTATCCTATGAATCATGGCATGGAAGCTTCGGATACCGGAGAACCTATACTGGGGCTCGCTGTACGGATTAATAATCCGGCTGGAACCCAGCACGGAAGCACGATCTTAATAGAAGAGAATGCGCAGGTTCTTCTAGATATGTTCCATATGTTTGAGGAAGATACCAAAGCGCATTTGACGATAACTGGTTCTGAAGGGCAACCCATATACCAGTCAGATTCTCCATTCACTCCAGACGATAGTGATGTGGTGTGGAATAGGACACTTGCAGCCAACGGATGGAAGATTGAAGCAAGGCTGCCGGCCAAAGCATTTTATTTTTCCTCGAGCCTGATCCGCTCCAACACAGTACTTGTAGCCATTGTTTCTTGTCTGCTTGCCTTTGGGCTAGCTTATATATTCTCATCGAAATTCACAGCTCGAATTCGCAGGCTGAAAGACTCGATGCAGAAGGTCAGCTTTGGCAAGCTACACACGAGGACCCTGGTGGAAGGCAAGGATGAACTCGGTAGCCTGGACACCAGCTTCAACCGTATGGTGGGGGGGATTCAATCCCTTGTGCAGGAAGTGGAGCAGAGTGAGCGGCTGAAGAAGGAGGCCGAGCTTAAGGCATTCCACTACCAAATTAATCCCCACCTGCTCTTCAATACGCTGAATTCTATCCAGTGGAAGGCAAGGCTCCAAGGGGCAGAGGATATCCGCCAGATGCTCTATCATCTGACGATGGTGCTCGAAGGTAATCTGGATATCTCTCAGGAGTTGATCACGCTTGGCCGTGAACTCCGCATGATTGAGCATTTTCTGAAAATACAAGAGATCCGTTACGGGTCCGCATTCAGTTATGAACAGACCTGTGACGAAGAGTTTAAGCCGTATCTGATTCCCCGTATGACCCTTCAGCCGCTCTTCGAGAACATCTTTTTTCATGGATTTGAAGATGGGGAGGGTAACATTTCGTTAAGTGTACGGGAGGAAGGCGAGCATCTGTTGTTAACATTGTCTGATGACGGTGCAGGGATCACTGAGGAGAAGCTGAAGGCGCTTATGCGTGCAAAGCCGGAAAGCAAACCGCAGAGACGCGGAGGACTCGGCGTTCAGAACGCGAATCAGAAGTTCAAGCTTCATTTCGGACAGCAGTATGGCTTGATGGTGCATTCTACGAAAGGTGAAGGCACTACTATCGTAATTCGGTGGCCCAAGAAGGAGGAGAGTCCGCATGGAGACAACCAAGACCATTAAAGTGTTAATTGCAGATGATGAGAGTATCGTGCGCAAAGGACTTCGCTCTACAATTCCTTGGCATAAGTATGGGATGGAAGTGGTGGCGGATGCGCCGAACGGCCTTAAAGCCTGGGAGGCCTATCAGATTCACCTGCCTCAAATAGTGATTACCGATATTGTCATGCCGGAGATGAATGGGATTGAACTGTTACGCAAAGTTAAAGAGGTCGATAAGGACACCCGGATTATTCTGCTGAGCTGTCACCGTGACTTCGAATTTGCTCAGCAGGGAATTAAGCTTGGGGCTTCAGGATATCTGCTTAAGACGGCCTTTGAAGATGAAGAGCTGGAAGGAATGCTGGAGAAGTTCCAGAGGGAGCTGACATCGTCTGCTCCCGTAGCGGATGCTGAAACAAGCGAAATCTATGGAGAACGTCTAGGCTCTCTCTTGTTTGCCTGGCAGAGTGGACACAGCAGCAAATTTGTTGACGAAATAGATAAGCTCATTAGGGAGAAGCTGCCGCTGAATAGGGAACCCTTGTACATTTATCTGATCAAGACCTGTGGATGCGATTGTACTTACCTGGATCTCGTCAAGCTTAATGAGGATGAGAATAGCCGGATGCCCCACAGTGCACCTGTTATCATCCCTTACGGTGAGGACCTTTGCTACTGGATTGTACCTGGTGACGAGCAGGAAATTGCGGACAGTCTGCTCGTTCAGATGAAAAGCCAAATCGAGAAGCTGAAATGGGCTAAGAGAGGACCGCTGGGCAACGCTGAAGATTTAAGCAAGGCCTTCATGGCGCTTCACAAGGAAGCGGAAGTGGAGAAGCTGCATGGTATTTCGTCTCAGGACTGGCCTGAACCGATCTGGAAGGCCGTGAAGCTTCTGCATGAGAACCCTGGAGCGGATTGGTCGGTTAGCGATTTGGCGAGCCAGGTGGGACTTAGCCGAAGCCATTTCTCGATCCTATTTAAGAAGACGGTTGGCGACAGCTTTGTGGCTTTTCAATATAAAAGGAAGCTTAAGCTTGCCAAGGCATTGCTGCGGGATACGCAGTTGACGATGCAGGATATTGCGGAGCGGACAGGGCTGGGCGACAGTAAATATTTCAGCAAATGGTTCAAGCGCTGCACGGGTCAGACGCCTAGTTATTACCGCATACAACAAAAAGACGCCGTGATTCGAACAGATGGACACCCCGATCTGTAAATCGAACAAAAGTACGCAAACATTCGAATAGATATCGGTTTTGAACCGCTTTCATAAAAGTTAAGATGAAAGCGGTTCAATTATTATTACCTCATTCAAAGGGGAGGCTGCCACAGTGAAAAAGAAAATTTCTCTTATTGTACTTGCCACTACGTTAATGGCAACTATGGTCACAGCTTGCGGGGGGAACAGTGAGCCTTCATCATCCACAGGTGCTGCAGGCTCAGGGGAGACGAAGACGCTTCGTTTTGCGACATGGGATACCGGAGACGCGCTAAAGATTGAGCAAGACATCGCCAAGAAATTCGAAGCAGCCCATCCGGGTACGAAGGTTCAGGTAGAGGCTTATGCAGACGGTTTTGACCAGAAGCTTGCCGCCGGATTCGGGGCAACCAATCCGCCAGATGTGATGTATATGTGGGATTTCCCGACCTATCATCAATCCCTGGAACCACTGGACAGCTATTCGAGCAAAGATAAAGAATTGAACATCGAAGATTTCTATCCGGGATTGTTCAACTATGGCAAAATTGACGGCAAGCTATATGGCATTCCGGCAGGGTTCACCACACGTGTGGTCTATTACAACAAGAAGTTGTTCGATGATGCCAAGATCCCTTATCCGAAGGATGGATGGACATGGACGGAGTTCCAGGACATCGCGGCCAAGCTCAGCGATAAGTCGAAGAAGCAGTACGGGTTCGGGGTTCGGGCAGAGAACGATACGTATGACCTTCAGAGCTTCGTATGGAGCAACGGAAGCTCGTTCATCTCTGATGACGGGAAAACGATTGAAGGATTTATGAACAGCAAAGAGACAGCTGAGTCTATCCAGATGCTCGGCGACATGGTTAAGAACGGCTCGGCTGTGCTGACCGGAGGCAAAGGCCAGCAGAGCGGAGATGACATTTTTAAAGCAGGTAAAATCGCTATGTGGGAGAGCGGTATCTGGCCGCTGGAATCGTTCAAGACGGCTGGTATAAATGTAGGTACGGTCGAAATCCCGGCGTTCCCAGGCAAACCGGTCAAAGGGGTGCTTGCGGAGTCCGCTTTGTCCATCGCCAAGGATTCGAAGCAGAAAGATCTGGCCTGGGAATTCGTGAAATTCTATGTGTCTAATGATTCGATCAAGATGCGTGTGGCGGATCTGCCTGTAAGGGTCAGTGTCGTAAATGAGCTGAAGAAAGATCAGGACCCGCTTTATAAACCGTACTACACGATGCTGGAGCGTTCCAGCAATACACCTGCGTTCCTGCTCAATCCGAAATGGAATGAAGTGAACCGCCAGCTCTCTGCTGCGGTGGAAGCGGTTATGCACGGCAGCAATGCCCAGGAAGTGCTGAATCAGGCTGTTAAAGATAGTCAACGTTATTTGAAATAACACATTTACAGAAAGAAGGTTAAGAGATGGCTCAGACCTTTCTGCATCAAGCAGGGGAGCCTATGGCCCAGCTCAAGCCTACACGAAAACGTAGTTGGGGTAGGGCTGTTCCCTACCTCTTCATTTTTCCTTGGATCTTCGGATTCCTCGTGTTCACCTTGGGGCCATTGTTATTTTCCCTTATCATCTCTTTTTTTGATTGGCCGATTGTCGGCGAAGTACACTTTATCGGGTTTGGCAATTATGCGGAAATGTTTACGGATGACCCGTTATTCTGGACCTCACTCGGGGTCACCCTCAAATTTGCAGCTCTGTTCGTTCCATTGAACATCATTGTGGCGCTTGGGCTTGCGATTCTCTTGAATCAGAAGACACGGGGCAGTGCTATATTCCGAACCGCCTTTTATATTCCCTCCGTTATATCCGGTGTCGCTCTGGCTATGATCTGGTCTTGGGTGTACAGCGGTGATTACGGGATTCTGAATTACTTCCTGTCCCTGATCGGAATTCAGGGCCCTGATTGGCTCAACGATAAGCAATGGTCATTAGTAGCGATGGTGGTCGCAAGTCTCTGGGGACAAGGCTCGATGATGCTGATCTTTCTGGCTGGCCTCAAAGGGATTCCGAGAGATCTTTATGAATCCGCTTCCATTGATGGGGCAGGTAAGCTCAGACAATTCTTCAGTGTGACGATTCCGATGATCACTCCGACGATTTTATTTAACTTAATTACATCCATCATTGCAGCCTTCCAGCAGCTGACCCTGGCTTTATTGCTGACCGGAGGCGGTCCAATGAAAGCAACCTATTTTTATGCCATGTACATGTATGAGAATGCGTTTAAGTATTTCAAAATGGGATATTCGGCAGCTAACGCCTGGTTCATGTTCCTGATCGTGCTCGGCTTGACCTTTCTTGTGTTCAAATCCTCGGAAGCCTGGGTGTTCTACGAAGGTGAAATGAAGAAGAATCCTCAGGAGAAGCTGAAGGCTCAAGGAAGGAGACGTTCTTTGTGAAGAAAATACTCGTATACGTTCTGCTGCTCTTTTTTTCACTGTTGTTCATAGCTCCGCTGTTCTGGGCGGTTACGACTGCGCTCAAGTCACAGTCCGAGCTGTATCTTTTTCCACCTAAATGGATTCCTTCTGTATGGAAGTTCAGCAATTTTGCAGAGGCGTGGAACATTCAGCCCTTCAATATGTTTCTGAAAAATACACTGATTATTACCATCCTGTCGACGTTTGGTCAACTGATTTCATGCACGCTCGTAGCCTATGGATTCGCCAGATTTCAGTTCAAGGGCAGGGATTTTCTGTTCCTGGTTGTGTTGGCAACAATGATGATTCCCTGGGAAGTCACTATGATCCCGCAGTATATGCTGTTCAACGTTCTGGGATGGATTAATACGCTCAAAGCTCTTATTGTACCGTCTTTCTTCGGGTCCGCCTATTTCATTTTCCTGCTGCGGCAGTTCATTCTCACCATCCCGCGGGAGCTAGACGAAGCAGCTACAATCGACGGAGCCAATAAGCTGACCGTATTAACACGGATTATTGTCCCGCTGATGGGGCCTTCGCTGATCCTGGTCGCTGTGTTCCAGGTTATGGGATGTTGGAATGATTATCTGGGTCCGCTCATTTTCCTTAACGACCAGACGAAATACACATTGACCCTAGGGCTCTCACAGTTCAAAGGGATGTACGGTGTGGATATGCAGTCCATTATGGCGATTACAGTTCTGATCTCGATTCCGCCGCTGGCAATCTTCTTTTTCGCTCAACGCTACATCGTTGGCGGCATTGCGACTACGGGCATCAAAGGTTGATTCGCCGCAGCGGGTTCGGAAATCTAATAACAGCACACAGCGCAGAGTAGAGTAGAGAAAAGAGAGGAGAAATGAACCATGTCACAGCAAACTATCAGGAGGGATTGGGATGATCTTGGCATCCTTCAGCGAGGGCGGGCCAAAAGCCGGGCCTACTTCATCCCCTACTCTGACTGGTCAGGGGCACTAACTTACAATAGGGGAAGCTCCCCCTGGTTCAAATCCTTGAATGGCATATGGAAGTTCAATTATGCAAAAGGGCCGAAGTGGGCTCCGGATTATTTCTACGAGGAGGCGTATGATACTTCCGGCTGGGATGAGATTCAGGTTCCGGGGCACTGGCAGCTACAGGGATACGGAACTCCACATTATACGGACCTATATTATCCGTTTCCGGCAGACCCCCCGCATGTGCCTGACGAGAATCCGACAGGCAGTTATGTTAGAGAGTTCATGCTGCCTGAATCCTGGAACGGACGGAATGTCGCCATTAAGTTCGACGGGGTGGATAGTGCGTTTCATATCTGGGTAAACGGCAAACCGGTCGGATACAGTCAGGGCAGCCGCCTAACCTCAGAATTCGATCTCACTCCTTATGTGAAACCGGGCCACAATACTTTAGCCGTTAGAGTGTACCAATGGTCGGACGGCAGTTATCTGGAAGATCAGGATATGTGGTGGATGAGCGGAATTTTTAGAGATGTGTATCTGCTCTCCGAGCCGTCTTCGCTCCGCATTGCCGATTATCGGATTATAACGGAACTGGATGAATCAAGCCGTGATGGGATCTTGTCTGTTCATGTGAACATACAAGGGGAAGCTGCTGAACAGGGCAGTCTGCGGCTTGAACTGCTTAAACGAAGTGGTGAATCTGTTGCATGGGCTGAGGATCGGGTTACTGCAGGAAAGAATGTGCAGCTTATAATGCCGGTAGGACAGCCGGAACTGTGGAGTGCGGAATCCCCCAATTTGTACCATCTGAAGATCACTTTGTTGGATGAAAGTGGAGATACGGTAGAGATGACGGCTCAGCGGGTTGGATTCCGCACAGTTGAGGTGCGCGGCGGACAATTCCTGGTGAATGGAAAGGCGATTCAACTCAAAGGAGTCAACCGTCACGATCATCACCCGGATACAGGTCGCACAGTCACCGTCTCCACCATGCTACAGGACATCAAGATGATGAAGCAGCACAATATTAACGCTGTAAGAACCGCGCACTACCCGAATGATCCCCGGTTCTATGATCTGTGTGATGAGTACGGCTTATATGTTATGGAAGAGACCGATCTGGAGACACACGGATTCGAACTGCTAGGCAACATTTCCAGACTCAGCGATGATCCTGCCTGGCAGGAAGCCTACGTGGAGCGCGTTCAGCGAATGGTTGAGCGCGACAAGAATCATCCTTCCGTGATCTTCTGGTCGCTTGGGAATGAGTCCGGCTTCGGCTGCAATTTCCGGGCGATGGCGCAGTGGTGCAGAGAAGCTGACCCAACACGGCTTATTCATTACGAAGAAGATCGCGAAGCTGAGGTCTGTGATGTGGTAAGCACGATGTACTCCTCCGTTGAGAAGATGGAAGGCTTCGGTCAGTTGACTGATCATCCGAAGCCGCATATTCTGTGTGAATTCGCGCATGCCATGGGCAACGGCCCCGGTGGATTAAGACCTTATTTTGATACTTTTGACAAGTACGATAGACTGCAGGGCGGCTTTGTGTGGGAATGGATTGACCACGGGCTGAGCTGGAAGACGGCGGATGGGAAGGCTGATTATGCTTATGGCGGGGACTTCGGGGATGTGCCCAATAACAGCAACTTCGTCATAGATGGTCTAGTCCGGCCGGACCGAACGCCATCACCGGGCCTGCTTGAATATAAGAAAATTATCGAGCCGGTTCGCGTCGAGTATATAAGCAGGAACAAGGTTAATGTGATTAACCGCTATGATTTCCTGACACTGGATCACCTATATGCTGATTGGAGCATTACCATGGATGGACGTACCGTTCAAAGCGGGGTTCTTGCACTGCCAGAGATTGAAGCGGGCGGACAGGCAGAAGTGGAGATTCCTTATGACCACAGTCTTGATGCTCTCCTTCGCAGTGAGGATGCGGAACAGTGGCTGAACATCAGCTTCTCGATCGCCGCTGACTGTCTTTGGGCGGAGCAGGGGCATGAAGTGGCTTGGGCTCAGTTTCTAATGCAGGATGAGTTGGGAAATCGTGTTGGCGATAATCATACAGGGCATTCAGATGACCATTCCAATGCTGCTATTGGGATGAGAAGTCAGCAGATCAGGCGGAATCTTCACTGCACAGAAGCTGCTGGACAGATCATTCTCGCAAATGAGGACTTCCGGATGATCTTTGACACGCGGAGCGGGCGAATCGATTCGCTTCGTCTGAATGGCAAGGAACTAATGAAAGCCGGACCGCGGCTGAATTTCTGGCGTGCACCGATCGACAATGACATGTATGTGCTACCGGACTGGCGCAAAGCACACCTGGACCGGCTAACAGAACGTGTTGATGAGGTTAGCTGGGCCTGGCTTGATGAAGGGAACATCCGCATCACTGTGAGTTCAAGGATTGCTCCGCCAGTTTTTGATTGGGGTTTCCGGTGTGTAATCACCTATACCGTAACCAGTATAGGGCAAATCACTATGGATGTGCAGGGCACACCGGAGGGCAAGCCGCCAGAAATGCTGCCTAAGATTGGACTTCAGATGGAGATTCCAGGCGACATGGATCGAGTGAAATGGTATGGCCGGGGACCTGGTGAGAATTATTCGGACAGCAAAGAGGCATGCCGTGTTGGAGTGTACACAGCTTCAATTGATGGACTATTCACTCCATATATATATCCGCAGGAGAATGGGAACCGGATGGATGTCAGATGGTTATCCGTCACAGACGCATCCGGACTTGGTCTACTTGCTGCAGGTAGTCCGACGCTTGAATTCAGCGCGCGCCGTTATACGGACAAGGATCTTGAAGAGGCACAACATGCAAGCGAGCTTGTTCCGCGTGACTTCGTCACGCTGAATCTGGATTACCGGCAGAATGGGCTGGGCAGCAACAGTTGTGGACCTGCCCAGATGCCGGATCATAAGGTAACATCGGAAGCTTTTACATTCCGTATTCTGCTCACTCCGTTTTTATCAGAAGATACCACGCCAGAGTGGCTTGGTAGACAAATGCTGTACGGGTTACCACAATCGCATCAATGAGAGGAGGGGACAGCATGCTCCACACACAGGATGTACTCAATTTAAGCGGAAAGATAGCTGTTGTTACCGGAGGTGCTTCAGGTATCGGCCTTGCTACGGCCGGACTGCTTGCGGATTTCGGAGCACATGTGGTTGTGCTGGACATCAATGTAAGGCAAGGGGAGCAGGCTGTTCATGAGATGAAAGAGCGGGGAAGGAAAGCAAGCTTCCACCGCTGCGATGTCTCCTCTTCGGAGGACTGTAAGCGTGCTGCCTCAGAGATTGAGAACGCGTACGGCAAGGTCGATATTCTGTTCAATAATGCGGGGATTATCCGCCGTAAGACCGTTGTCGAGCTTGAGGAAGCCGACTGGGATCTGGTAATGGATGTATCACTTAAGGGAGTTTATCTACTCTCCAAATATATAATCCCGGTGATGGAGCGCGGAGGCGGTGGCAGCATCATTAATACCGGCTCCGGCTGGGGCCTTAAAGGCGGGGACCGTGCCGCTTCCTACTGTGCAGCCAAGGCTGGAGTGGTCAATCTCACCCGAGCCATGGCCATTGACCACGGTTCCGCAAACATTCGCGTGAACTGCGTGTCCCCAGGCGACACGGATACGCCGCTTTTACGCGATGAAGCCAAGCAGCTTCAACAGGACGAAGCTACCTTCCTCGTAGCCTCTGCTGGGGGACGTCCATTGGAGCGATTGGGTACACCACGTGATATCGCAAATGCGGTATTGTTCCTAGCTAGCGATCTGTCTTCCTGGGTCACCGGAAGCGTACTTGTTGTGGATGGCGGCGGCATTGCCTAACGGTTAAAGAAATAAATACTTTAAATCAACCTTTTAAGGACGGAGGCGTTAACCTTGTCTGAACACAGAACTTATGCCCATCCCTATATCCCGAATACAGCACCGGAAGTCCGTGAGGCAATGCTGAAGGAAATCGGCCTGAGCTCCGTCGACCAGCTGCATGATGCAATTCCAGACAGTCTGAAGCTTAAGCGGGAGATGAATCTTCCTCCAGCTATGAATGAATATGAGCTTCGTCGACATATCGAGGCTCTGCTTGCGAAGAACAAGCATGGCGCCGATTATATCAACTTTCTCGGGGCTGGCTGCTGGCAGCATTTCGTTCCGGCTGTATGCGACGAAATTAATCAGCGCTCGGAGTTCGTGACGGCTTATGCAGGAGAGCCTTACGAAGACCACGGCCGATTTCAGTCCTTGTTCGAGTATCAGAGCCTGATGGCCGAACTCGTCGATATGGACGTAGTTAATGTCCCTACCTTCGACTGGGCACAGGCAGCCTCCACGGCCATCCGAATGGCAGGTCGGATTACAGGCCGTAGGATTGCGCTGCTCTCCAGATCCGTCGATCCGGATAAAGCCAAGATCATTACCAATTACTGTACACCTGTAATGGAGATTAGGTACGTGGAAATTGATCCGGTGACAGGAAAAATAGATTTGGATGATCTGCAGGGCAAGCTTGAGGAAGGAACGGCGGCGTTCTACTTCGAGAATCCAGGTTATCTCGGAATTATTGAGGATCAGGGTGCTGAAATATCTGAGCTTGTGCACGCGGTAAATGCTATCTCTATTGTGGGCGTTGATCCGATCTCCCTTGGCGTACTGGAACCTCCAAGCCGTTATGGCGCTGATATTGTCTGTGGGGATTTGCAGCCGCTGGGCATGCATATGAACTATGGTGGAGGTCAAGCCGGATTCATCGCTACCCGGGATGAAGAGACTTATGTGATGGAATATCCGTCCCGCCTGTTCGGTATTGTTCCTACTGAAGTGGAAGGTGAATATGGCTTCGGTGATGTAGCCTATGAGCGTACATCCTTTGCCCAACGGGAGAAGGGGAAAGAGTCGGTGGGAACACAGACAGCCCTGTGGGGAATTACCGCCGGAGTTTATCTATCCCTGCTTGGACCAGTGGGGATGCAGGAAGTAGGGGAGACCATTATACAGAAATCTCAATATGCGGCGAATAAGCTGTGTGCCATTCCCGGGGTCTCTTTGCGCTTTAAAGATACAGCCTTTTTCAAAGAATTTGTCTTAGATTTCAACGAGACTGGAATATCTGTTGCTGAGATTAACAAGCGTCTTTTGGAAGTAGGGATTTTCGGAGGAAAAGATATATCCTCCGCATATCCCCAGTGGGGACAATGTGCTCTGTACTGCGTAACTGAAATTCATATGCAGGCAGATCTGGACCGGCTTGCCTCAGCTATCGAGAACATTGTCTGCAAGAATTAATAGTACAGAAGAGTAGGAGGAAAGCCATGAAACGGATTCGTAGAGATCATAAGGTACGCCGCTTTCACCAGGCCAAATGGGATGAACCGGTGATCTTCGAGCTTCACCGATCGGGTGAGCGCGGAGTGATCCCGCCGGGCACCGAGGCTGGGATTGCCGAGGTTGTCGGTCAAGGCTCCGCCCGAATTCCATCAGCGATGCGGCGAAAAGAAGCACCGGCGCTGCCCGAGATCGGTCAGGCCAAAGTTCTTAGGCATTATTTAAGACTCTCTCAAGAGACTTTGGGTTCCGACCTTAATGTAGAGATCGGACAGGGGACATGTACTATGAAATATATTCCCCGTATCAATGAAATGCTTATACGTACCCCAAATCTGATGGAACTGCATCCTCTGCAGGATGCTGGATCCGTTCAAGGAATTCTGGAAATCTACTATAGGCTGGACCAGGCGATGCGTGAAATATCAGGGATGAATGCTTTCTCGTTCCAGCCAAGCAGTGGCACCCAGGCCTTGCTGGCCATGGCTTCCATTGTACGCGCATATCATGATTCACGTGGCGAGGGAGACCAGCGGGATGAGATCATTACGACGATCTTTTCACATCCGTCCCAAGCGGCGACCGCAGCTGTCAAGGGGTATAAGATCATTACACTGCATCCTGATGAAGACGGATTCCCGGATCTGGAGAAGCTGAAGAATGCCATTTCTGAACGCACGGCGGGTTTCGTCGTGGCCAATCCGGAAGACACAGGTATATACAATCATCGCATCCGCGAGTTCACGGACGTGGTTCATGAAGCAGGAGGAATCTGCTTCTACGATCAGGCGAACGCGAATGGGCTGCTGGGTATCACCCGGGCCAAGGAAGCCGGGTTTGACATGTGTTTCTTCAACCTGCATAAGACCTTTGCCGCACCTCACATGTGCGGAGGGCCGGCTACAGGCGCTCTTGGGGTAACCGATTCCCTTAAGCGTTTCCTGCCCGGTCCGCTTGTTGACTGGGACGGTAGTCGTTATGTCCTTGTAGAGCAAAGCGGTGATAGCATCGGCAAAGTCCGCAGCTTCCACGGCGTGGCCCAGACTGTACTTCGTTCCTACGCTTGGATTATGAGCCTGGGGCCAGACGGTCTTAAGAATGTGGCCCAAATCGCTGTACTGAATAATAACTACCTGTATCACAAAATTCTGCAAATCCGCGGAGCCAGCGCTCCTTACATCAAAGGTCGACGTCTTGAACAGGTAAGGTACAGCTGGAAGCAGCTTACGGATGAGACTGGCGTAACGACAGAAGACATCACCCGCCGGATGTGTGATTTCGGCCTGCATTATTGGACATCCCATCATCCGTACATCGTTCCGCAGCCGTTCACCCTGGAGCCGACTGAATCTTATTCGAAGGAAGATCTTGATGAATATATCGAGGCGCTGACCCATATTTCGAATGAAGCTTACACGCAGCCGCATATCGTCAAACTAGCTCCGCACAACAGTACCGTTCACCGGAATGTGGAATCTTCTCTTGATGATCCTGCAAAGTGGTGTATTACGTGGCGGGCTTATCTAAAGAAGACACAGCCGGAATAGGGCTTGGTCCCTACAATTAAAATATACATTTGAAAGTAGAGGGGCTCCGTTTGGAGCCCTTCCTATTTGACTGTATCACCAAAGAAAGGGGTTATGGGTATGTCTGGGTATATGAGGAACTTGCTGCGCCTGTCTGTCGGCGTCCGCCGGTTTCTTATGACCGAAGCCATGTATGGCATCGGCATCGGTATGTATTCGCTAGTTCTTAATTTGCATTTGCTGTCCAAAGGAATGAAGGAGGATGAAATCGGGCTGCTCATGTCCATAGGTATACTGATCATGGGTGCATTGGCTATTCCTGTATCCATATCGGCAAACCGTATAGGTCGTAAAAAGCTGCTAGTATCCGGCATCATGTTTATAGCGGCAGGAAGTGCACTTTATGCGATTGGCAATCATTCCGGCATATTCTATTTGGCTCAAACTTTGGTCTCGATTGGCCTTACTCTTGTGGAGACGACTGAGGTGCAGTTGCTATTTCACTATTGTGCCTCGCGCAAGGAAGAAGCCAGTGCCTTCTCCCTGATGTTTGCCGTGTTTACGGCATTTACAGGGGCAGGAACCCTGGCTGCCGGATACTTGCCGAATTCGGCTGATAGCGGGGATGGGTATGGGCTAACGCTGCTGCTTGCTGCACTGGTTTTCGTTGTTCACAGTATGATTAGAGGACTCTGGCTTCCCTCTGAGGGGAGGGAAAGCGAAACGGTTAGAACCTCTGAAGTTCTGGAAGTGAACAGTGAAGTCTCTAGCTTGAGGAAAAAGCTGCCTTCCGGCACACTCTGGCTGTTCTCGGTATTCATGGCCCTGCTCGGAGGAGCGATAGCCATCACTGGGTCATTTCTTAATGTAATTGTGAAGTATAGACTGAACTGGATGGATGACAAAGTGTCCATTCTGCTGGCGGTAAGCGGAGTTGTTTTGTTTGCAGCTTCTTTAATGACGCCTTACGTATTAGAGCGTTTTGGCCACAATGTGGCCATCGTATCTGTCTTTTTGGTTAACATACTCGTGTTCGCCTCATTATCCTGGGTTATGCCAGTCTGGATGTTCACAATCGTGTTTCTGGTTCGCGGGGGAGGGCTTACGATGCTGTCTAATCTGCTGGATAGTCAGTTGATGTCTGCCTTTAAGGAGCGGGAGAGGAATCTCTACGCAGGGATGAGGTCCGTATTTCGGAGCCTCGGATCATCCGCCGCCGCTCTGCTTACGGGGTGGATTTTGATTGGACAGGATTATGAAATCCCCTTTTTTCTGACATCTGTAGTATTGATTCTCTGTCTGGTTTATTACATCTGGTTCATACGCCCAATTCTGGATAAAAGGCTGAAAGAATGAATGGCTGAATTCAATTTTCATAAATAATTCAATCTGGACAGCAGTGTGAATAAATATATAAGGGGCTGTCCAAAAATCCATGTGAAATGGATATAGGACGCCCCTTTGCATTGAAGTAGGCTTTCGCTTTTCCTTCTAACATAACCTGCATTAAATCCATCCAAAGAAGAACTTATATCTTATGGGCTTGTTGTTTCTTTGTGCCCACTCCCTAATTTCCTCTATGCCATTAGCCGTATTCTCCTTTTTAAAAGTAAAGTACAGATGTAGTGGAACCAACTTTTTGTCAACAGTCTTAATTCCAATTCGTTTACCATCGATAAACACTGAACTTATTTCATCCGCATCGTATCTTTTCTTATTTAAAGAAATAATAAAATTGTCGCCAAGTGTAATACTCTTGGAACTAAGCAATCGATAGAGTGAAAATATGATAATAATGAATATAAAGATGAACCATATTCTTGGAAAGAAGAACAGGAAGTCAGGTGTGCGGTTAGTACTATTATACATAGTAATTATTAAGGAAACTTCTAAAAAACACATTGCAATTAGTGTTCTCATTACGTTTGGATATTTGATTGAAAGAGACGTTTCATGAAATCCCAAGTTACTCCATCCTTTCTCCTGTAATTCAAAGACTCCACAATGATTTTACCATATATTGTGATCTCAGTGTTTGATCAAGCTACGCGGGCTAATGCTCTTTTTTTATGTGTAAGGCCTCTTCTCAGGAGTGACCATTGAATTACAAACCTTTGGAAGTTATACTTTGATGAGAAATACGGACCCGCTTATCCTTTAACAGATCCGTCCTTAATAAGGTAAGGATCTTATTTTTCGTAGGTATAATTTCATTCAGATATGGAGGCGTAACCTTGCAGCTAATTAATCAATCCGAAATACAAGAGAGGATCGACCTGCTTAAAGATCAGGATCTATATATCCATCTTGAGATGACGACGGGAGCATACGCTGCCCATTTCGATAGTTCTAAGCACCCAGCGGCTACTTTCATTACTAATGCTGTGATCCGATATTCTCATGGTTCGATTTCCGGTCATGGACCTTATCGCGTAGGCCTAAAAATGTCACAAGGCTGGGTGTACTCGGAAGGACTAACTCACTATGAAGAGAGTGAGACCGAAAGATTAATTCTGGCCGGTCATGACAGCCAAGGCAAACTGGTCGTATCCTTGCAATTAAGCCGGGAGCCGTTCTAATGGTAGAGGAGATGAGGAGTTCAGTGGAAAGACATATTCTAGTTATATTACCGCATCCGGATGACGAGGCCTTCGGTATATCTGGAACACTAGCTAAACATGTGCAAAACGGCACCCAAGTCACCTACGCTTGTCTGACACTTGGAGAGATGGGCCGGAATATGGGTGTGCCGCCATTTGCGAATCGGGTAACCCTCCCAGAGATCCGTAAAAAGGAGCTGGAAGAATCCTGCCGAGCGATTGGAATACAGGATTTGAGAATGCTTGGTTTCCACGATAAGACGATTGAATTTGAAGATCAAGCTCTGCTTGAGGGCCATATTGATGCGCTTCTGAAGGAACTTAACCCCTCACTGATCATTACATTCTATCCGGGGTACAGCGTTCATCCCGATCATGATGCTACCGGAGCTGCAGTGGTTCGAACGGTTGGAAGAATGCCCAAGGCAGAGAGACCTCCTGTTCACTGTATAGCTTTCGCCAATAATATTGAAGAGATTGGAAAGCCTCAGGTTATCATTGAAGTGAAAGATTTCCTGAAGCAAAAGATGGCATCCATTCAGGCGCATAAATCTCAATTCCAAGCCGCTGAACTGTTAGGCAGCAAAACGCTAGAGGATAAAGAAATCCAAGATCGTTTTGGAACAGAGCATTTCTGGATCTATCCATTTGAATGATATTGAGTCCGAGCATAAACGCTCGGGCTTTTTCTTTGGGGCCCACTGCCGTGTTCAGGCTTCATTTTTCTAATATAAGGCATGAATATCTGTGTCTTTTTTCAAATATATGGTAAGGTTTAGGGGGGATCAACCAAACCGGTTTCGTCAGGCCAGGAGGTGTATTCGTTTGAAAAAATCATATTTCAATCTCATTTGTGGAATAGTCATTCTTTTGCTGGTATTCACTGCATGCAGTAAGGAAAGACCCAAGTATGCTGAGCTTTTCACACATGTGGAAGAGCATCGGGCTGTGTTCATGCAGCCGCGTGAAGAAGGGCTTGCTGCTTTGCAAATTGCGGATGCAGTGGGTGAATACGATACAACCTTGGGTACAATTATGCAGGATGATATCTTATCCGTGAATCAAAAGGAGTTTATACAGCAGATTGTGGTAGATGTTAAGACCAATAAAATCATTGGTTACCGGGTAGGAACGGTCTTTCCCAGATCGGAAAGCGGTTATCAAGATGCGAGAGAACTGGTACGTGCTTTTATGAACCAATACAAACCTGCGGATGAGGAGGCGGCTGAAAAAGTCGAAAAATCTATCCTAACGATTGACAGGATGACTCTTCCGCTAAAGCCATTAACAGGCTCTATCGAAGAATCATGGTCATACGGCAAGGGCGAGGATAAATTGTATATAACCTACAGGATGTCGAACAGTTTTCAAAGTGATGATGAATTGCCTTTGAACTTTTATTTCAGCTATGAGGGGGAGTAAGGAACGAAGAGATAAGATGTGATTTACAAAAAAATACACAAAGACTATTATATTTCTATAGGTAATTATATCCTTTTTTTCCTAAACAATTGTTCGGACTAAATAACTGGAGGATCAAATGAAAAAGCACGACAAAATCATTTCCTTCATCTTCATACTTGTTATGATGGTGACGGCTATTTACTGGGCCATTTCGACTCAGAGCTGGACCATGTTGGGCACCCTCTCTTCTGTGGTCTGTTTCGGGCTTTTTGCGCTATTGGGGCTCCGCACTATACCTGTATTGACAGATTTTGTTTTGACGAATCCAGCACCTGAAGTGACTTGGAAGAGTAAGGAGCAGGATAGAAGACAGGCTTGGCTTTATATTATTGGATGGATATTGGCGAGTCGTATCCTGCTTATGCTCATCGGGTATTCATTTTTGATCATACAGAATGGCTATTCAGGTGGTCTGCTTAGCAAAATGGCAGAGACTTGGCATATCTCTGGAATTGATGCTTCTAGTTATTTGGGCATTGCTGAGAATGGATACGTGACCGAGGGTGATGCGAGATTCCATATCGTGTTCTTTCCCTTTTTTCCAAATTTAATAAGAGTAGTTCAGGCATTCGTAGGGAATTATCTCGTTTCTGGATTCATCGTTTCAAATATCACTTCAATTGTCGCAGCCCTGGTCGCTTATGAGCTTGCTGCACTAGACATGCATCGAAAGAATGCCATGCGGGTCGTGAAATACATTTTCATATTCCCTGCCGCGTTCTTTTTCTTCATTCCGATGACCGAGGCTCTATTTCTGGCATTATCTTTGATGTGTTTATATTTTGTGAGAAAAAAGGAATGGCTGATCGGATGCTTATGCGGTGCACTTGCAGCTTATACACGTTCTCCCGGAGTGCTTCTGATTGTACCGGTTGCGATTGAATTTGGACGGGATCTGATGGGCAACTATAAGCTATTAAGTAAAAAAGTCTTTATACATAGAATCATCAGCGCTGTATGTTTTCTCGCTATCATATCAACGGGCTTGCTGGCTTATCTGTTTATTAATTTTCACGTGACGGGAAATGCGTTTCAATTCAGTATTTACCAGAGAGAGCATTGGTCTCAGCGGTTTTATCTCTTTTTTGATACGGTAAGATATCAGATGGAATACGCTGTGGGCACCTTTAAGAGTGGAGATAGCCGTTCTTTTCTCGGCTTATGGCTGCCTAATCTAATCGCTATATTCTCAGCACTAATTATCATGTTCATGGGTGCAAAAAAGATACGACCTTCATACACCGCCTATTTCATCGTGTATTTTGCGTTCGTAGTCGGAGCTACCTGGCTGCTGTCAGCCCCGCGGTACTTGCTTGTTGCATTTCCACTAGCTTTTGCTGCTGTCGCGATCACTGAAGAGAAATCAAAGGATGCTATCCTTACTGTAGTTTCTGTTGCGGGGAGTCTTTTGTATTTAGCGATGTTTGTGGCAGGATATCCAGTGTATTGAGGAATCATGTTAAAATAGGGGGAACGCTTAAACGCGTTCTCCTTTTTTTTGCGAATAACCTTATAGAAACGATGGTGGGTATGAAGATTGAGTACGACAATCAGGTGATCGAGTTTAATGTTCAATATGGAAACGGCAAGAAAATCTCCATTCACATAGATTCTTCAGGGCGTATAACGCTCAAAGCTCCCAAGAAAACAAGTGAAGAGACGATCAAAAGCGTGGTAGAGCGTAATGGGAAATTAATAGTGGAGAAGCTGCAAAGTATTGAAGCGAACCGAGAAACACCAAAGCTCAAAGAGTATGAAGACGAGGGTAAGTTCCTGTATCTAGGCAAATATTATTCGCTGCAAGAGCTAATAGAGACAGGGGATTTAAATGAGGAAGAGCTTAAACTTAAGCTGAAGAAATTCTATTTCGCTAGCTGTAAGAAGGTTGTAGGTGAACGGATCAATAAATATCAAACACAGCTTAGAGTAAAGCCTAAAACCATTGACATTGTAGAGTCTAGAACCAAGTGGGGAAGCTGTAGCTCGGATAAAAAGCTAACCTTTAACTATCGCCTAGCGATGGCTCCAGTGGAGGTTATCGATTATGTAATCATTCATGAACTGTGTCATTTGCTTCATATGAATCATGACCGCTCTTTTTGGCGAAAGGTTGGAAGCCTCATGCCGGATTATAAGGAGAAGGAAGAGTATTTAGCTAGATATGGGCGTGCTATGACGCTGTGATAAATTAGTATTGATTCACGATTTGAAACAACACAAGGATGTCCCTAATGAAGGGATATCCTTGTTTATTGTTAATGAGTTCCTCATGATGTTAAAGGGTACGAACGCTATCTCTTTTTATTAGCTCGCTAGGAAGCATGACATGATGAATGGCTTGTTGTTTCTCTAGTAGATCTATGAGGATCTGAGCAGCGTTAGTTCCTAACTCGTATTTATGTTGGTTCACTGTAGTCAAAGCTGGTGTGCAATACGCTGTCAGATCAATATTATCGTAACCTATAATTGAAATATCCTCGGGCACCGATTTTCCGGCTTCCTTCACACCCTGCATAGCTCCAAGCGCCATCAAATCACTTGCACAAAAAATAGCAGTGACCTCAGGATGGCTGGACATCATCTGCTGAGCAGCTTCTTTTCCTCCTTGTTCGGAAAATAATCCGTTAAATACAAGGGATTCGTCAAAGGGAATACCGTAATTCTCAAGGGCGAGACGGTAACCTTCTAATCGAAGAAGTGCTACATCTGCTTGGGTATGTCCGTTAATCATAGCAATATGGCGATGTCCTGACTCTAGCAGATGAGTTACTGCGTGAAGCGCCCCTTTTGTATTATCAGAGGTGACATAACCGACATTTGGCCCTTCAAGTGTAATATCAATGAGCACGCAAGGAATATCAGAGGATACGATTTCTTTGAGATAGGGATCATCCAGTCGAATCCCCATAATAATGACACCATCTACACCTCTTTCTTGGCATAAAGTCTTATAGGATTTCACTCTTTGCTTTTGCGGGGTTGTGCTGAAGAGTACAAGGTCATAATCCAGCTCTCCTGAACGATCATTGATCCCGCATAATACTTCAAAGGCTATATTGTCTTTGGAGCTATCTCTTGTAACGTTGGAGAGTAGGAGACCCAGCGTCTTTGTTTTTTTGGATATAAGCGATCTGGCAGCCATGTTAGGGCTATAGCCTAATTGGTCTGCAATAGTTCTAATCTTGAGCCGGGTACCTTCGTTAACATCGTCATAACCATTTAAGGCTCGGGAGACGGTAGTTACGGATACGCTGGCGGCTTTGGCAATATCTTTTATAGTAACCATTAGGATACCTCCTTCATATTTAGGGACAATAAGGCAATATGTAGTATTTAAATATTAAAAAAATAAAATATAAAATGCATCTTGTAAATGCTTTCATCATGATTTATAATTCGATTATACCTTATCCGAAACGTTTTGGTAAGTCTGTAGAGCATTCGATTATCTGAAGACATATATTTTTTTGTGCTTTTTCCGAAACGTTTCGGATACACAGCGAAGAAATGAGGGGAAGTTTTGAATTATCGAGTTATTAAAGAAAATGATCTGTTTCTAATGACGGACAAAAGTGGAGACATACCGGACAATGATCAATCGGGTCTAGGTCTCTATACCAGAGATACCCGTTTCTTAAGCCGAATGGAAATCCGAATTAATAATCAGCGACCGATATTGTTATCCTCCGCTGCCGATGAGAATTATATCTCTACCATTCGTCTTACCAATCCTCATATGGAGGAAGACGGTAAATTGATTTTGTGGCGTGAGTCTGTAGAAATCGAACGTACACGCTTTATTTATGAGGGTGCACTATATGAGACCTTCAAGTTAACAAGTTATTATCCAAAAGCAATCCAATTCGATTTCTCTGTGCTGTTAGATGCAGATTTTACAGATATGTTCGTGATTCGTGGGTTTCAGCATGGAAAGCTAGGAAGTAAGACGGGTGAACGAAGTGCTTCAGGTGAAAGAGTGATCAGTTATCTCGGGGCAGATGAGTTATTGAGAGAAACCAAGGTGAAATGGGATACTCAGGAAAGCCGAATAAGCGAGACAGGTGAGGTTCATTTCGATGTCGAGCTGAAGCATCAGGAGAGTGTTGAAATCGCTTTCTTTATTGCTCCGATGATAGATGGCAACGAGCCGCTGCAGCATGAACCTAAGGAAGCAATGAATAAACTCAGAGCATCTTACGCTAGTTGGAATGCTTCATCGACTTCCATCAGCAGTGATATGCCGTTATTTAACAAGCTGTACCATCGAGGTGTTCAAGATTTACGGGTGCTGCTAACAGACCTTGGTTATGGGCAGTTTCCGGTTGCAGGCTTGCCTTGGTACTCCGTTCCCTTTGGACGCGACAGCCTGATTGCAGCGCTGCAGATGTTATCTTTGAATCCTCAAATTGCTAAGGGAACCTTACTTACAATGGCTGCCTACCAAGGGCAGAAGGAAGATGAGTGGCGCGACGAGCAGCCAGGCAAAGTGATGCACGAAATCCGGTATGGAGAATTAGCGGCTACTAACCAGGTTCCGTTCACACCATATTACGGCACAATCGATGCAACACCTCTGTTCCTGCTGCTTACGGCAGAGTATTACCACTGGACAGGAGATCTTGATTTTGTTAGCTCTTTAATGCCGCATCTCAACGCTGCATTGAATTGGATTAAAGAATATGGCGATTATGATAAGGATTCCTTTGTGGAGTATTATCAGAAGTCATCCAAGGGAATTGCCAATCAAGGTTGGAAGGATTCTGCGGATTCCGTCATTCATAGTAATGGTGATTATGCGGAGGCCCCGATCGCGCTAGTAGAGGTTCAAGGTTATGTGTATCAGGCGCTGACTCGACTTGCTCCTATCTTCAAGAGCTTAGGTCACGAAGAACAGGCAGAGGTTATGGAAAAAGATGCAGCTCAGCTGCGAACCCGTTTCGAGGAAGACTTCTGGATGGATGATGAGCAATTTTATGCAATCGCCTTGGATAAGGATAAGAAACGGGTAGACTCCGTTACTTCGAATGCAGGACATATTCTAATGTCAGGAATCGCCTCGCCAGAGCGGGCAAAAGCAGTTGCGGCAAGACTAGTAGCCCCTGATCTCTTCGGAGGATACGGTATTCGGACTATGAGTACTGCGGCTACAGGTTACAATCCGATGAGCTACCATGACGGAAGTGTATGGCCACATGATAACTCACTCTGTTTGCTTGGCCTAAGTCAGTCCGGGTTCACAGAGGAAGCAATCACCGTTATGCAAGGATTACTGAATGCAGCTGACCAATTTGAATATTACAGATTGCCTGAATTGTATTGTGGTTACGGTGACCAGCTCGGTGCTCCTGTTCCTTATCCGGTAGCCTGTTCTCCACAAGCATGGGCGGCTGGAACACCATTGACCTTCGTGCAAGCGCTGCTTGGTCTTCAACCGAATGCTCTAACCCGGCAGATTACGATCAAGCCTGCACTTCTAAACGGTATGAATGACTTAAAGGTGGAGCAATTACAGATTGGCAATGGCACGCTCAGCCTGCGAGTTAGTCGTGTGGATAACGAGCCAAAGCTGGAGATTTTATCTAACCAGACAGGTTATGAACTAGTGATTCTATAGGCAATACGTAATTTTTTTATATAAAAAGCCTGACAATACTAAGGAGGTTGTATTGAAAATGAGAAAATCGGGGTTAATAATTCTATCTTTGATGCTGGTTGCTGGACTATTGTTGACCGCATGTGGTGGCAACAAAACAAACAGTAACGCAGGAACGGCAGCAACAAACAATAGCACAGATAAAGAAACAGCAGCACCGACAACGGATGAGCCGGTTACGATTACACTTGCAGGCTGGGGAGCGAGTCCTGAAGAGCAGGATCTGTTAAATCAGACGCTGAAGGAGTTCGAAGCTAAATATCCGAATGTGAAAGTAAATTACGAAGTGATTGCCGATCAATATATGGATGTTATCAAGACTAGACTCATAGGTGGAGAAGGTCCGGACGTCTTCTATCTGGATGCATTTGAGGCACCTGGTCTCATTGAAGCTAATGTGCTTGAGCCGTTGGACAGCTATGTGACACCTGAGTTTGATGTTGCAGACTTTGAACAGCCAATGGTTGATGCTTTTAAGAAGGATGATGTATCTTACGGATTCCCTAAGGATTTCTCTACCCTCGCTATGTTCTACAATAAAAAGGATTTTGCCGAAGCGGGAATTACGACTCCTCCAACAACTTGGGATGAACTGAAAGCAGACGCGATCAAGCTGACTAAAAAAGAAGGAGATAAAATCACTCGTTATGGTTTCGGCGTTGCTCCTGAGCTTGCACGTCAGATGTTCATGATCCAAGCGTTCGGTGGAAAAGTTTCTGACGAAGAAGGCAAAGCAACCTTCGCATCTGCGGAAGCACTACCAGGTCTTCAGCTTGTTGTAGATATGCATAACGTTGACAAATCCTCCGGTGAGCCTAAGGAAGTAGGTGCTGGCTGGGGTGGAGAAATGTTCGGGCAAGGCAAGGCTTCTATCGTATTCGAAGGCAACTGGGCGATTCCATTCCTGGAATCCAACTATAAGGATCTGGATTATGCTACCGCTGAGCTTCCAACGGTGAACGGCACTAAAGGCACAATGGCCTTTACGGTAGCTTATGTAATGAACAAGCAATCGAAGAAGAAAGAAGCGGCTTGGCAGTTAATCTCTTTCTTGACAGGCAAGGACGGAATGAAGACCTGGACCAGCAAAGGGTTCGCACTTCCTACACGGAAATCGGTCGCACAGGAGCTGGGCTACGACAAGGATGAACTGCGTGGAGCAATTGTAGCGGGTGCCTCCTATGCAACGCCTTGGCAAGCCGCATCTACGTTGCCTACCATCACTAATAACTTCAATAACCAATTTGTAGATACATTTATGGGCAACTCTAAGCTTGAGGATGCAATGAAGAAAGCTGAAGATGTAGCGAATAAGGAAATTGAAGCAGCAAAATAAACGGATTGAAGGGGGAGGGTCTTCGGACCACCCCTTCCTTCTTTCATTCTGATACGAAAGGAAAAGTGAAGCATGACTCAAGTCTCAACATTTAGAAAGAAGCTAAGAAATAATGTGACGGCCTATCTGTTCCTGCTTCCTACTATTCTTGTACTGGGCACTTTTTTGTTCCTGCCAGTTTTTTATTCGCTCTATTTATCAGGACATAAGGTAAATTTACTTGGTGATGTCAGTTACAAGTGGGTTGGATTCAATAACTTTACACGTATGGCCGGTGACGAGAGAGCTTGGATTGCACTGAAAAACACGGCATCCTTTGCGCTGTTCGTTGTACCTTTGCAGACTGCATTTGCTATTTTATTAGCCGTTATTTTGAATGCTAAGCTTAGATTTAAAAATTTCTTCCGAATCGTATTTTTTATGCCGACGGTTACTTCCTCGGCGGTATTGTCACTTATTTTTATGTGGATTTACAATTCAAACGGTCTGCTGAACCGTGTGCTTGAGTTCGTAGGTTTGCATGGTTACAACTGGCTTGGAGATCCGGCGGTCGCTCTTAAGGCGATCATGCTTATGAATATATGGTCTACTGCTCCGTTTTTTATGGTAGTCTTCTTAGCTGCACTGCAAGATATCCCTGATGCATTGTACGAGTCGGCCATGCTGGATGGGGCAGGAGGATTTAGACGTTTTATTTCTATTACGCTTCCGATGATTAAGCCAGCGACCTTCTTCACGGTAGTCATGGGAGTCATTGGTACCTTTCAGCTATTCGATCAATCGTATATTTTTTCGGCAGGCTCCGGCGGCCCGAATAACTCTACCTTAACGGTGGCTTTGCTTATCTATCAGTATGCGTTTAAAAATCTCGACTTCGGTTACGCTTCTGCGCTCGCTGTCATGCTGGCTGCGGTCATTATGATCGTAACGCTGATCCAGCGGAAGCTATTCTCCGAAGAGAAGCTGAACTAGGAGGACGATCAGGTGGTAATTAACTATTCCAAAGGGGTTAAGGTGGTTCTGTATTTCCTGTTATTCGCATATGGGTGCGTGACGGTCATACCTTTCCTATGGGCACTATCCTCATCGTTTAAACCGTTAAGCGAGATTGTGTCAGGGAGTATCAACTTTATTCCAAAACAGTTCACTTTCCAGAACTATTACGACATCTTCGTGAAGGAGCCGCTGTTCCTCAGATGGATGTTCAACAGTGCACTCATCGCTGTAGTTTCAACGCTATGCAATACCTTGTTCAACTCTATGGCGGGTTATGCGCTTGCACGTATTGATTTTACAGGCAGCAAGGTTGTGTTTTTTCTTATCTTGGCCGTACAGATGATTCCCGGCCAATTGACTATCGTGCCTGCATATCTGATCATGAAACAGCTTGATTTATTGAATACTTATGCCGCACTGACGTTGCCGATGATGGTAAATGCGACGTTCATCTTTATGATGCGGCAATTCTTCCTGAGCTTTCCGAAAGAGCTGGAGGAGGCTGCCGAGATGGATGGTCTAAATAAGTTCGGCACATTTTTCCGCATTGCTCTGCCACTAGCTATCCCCGCATTGGCGGCTCAGACGATCTTTGTATTCATGGGTGCATGGAATGAATTTCTAAAGCCACTGATGTTCATGTCAGACAAGTCGATGTTCACACTTACACTTGGTCTCAATACTTTTAAGGGCCAGTATATTAGCCACTGGAATTATATTATGGCTGCATCAATGGTGTTTACCCTACCTGCACTACTTATTTATGCATTCTTCAACCGCTTCTTTATAAAGGGAATTACGTTTACCGGCAGCAAATAATTTAATTTACAAGGACCGCCACTGATCTTAAATCAGGGCGGTTTTTTGATATGTTCATGAATTGTTACCATTCTATTGATCTTATATGGGGAAGTTGGGGTATAAAAGGAAGGGAAGAGGTAAAACTATGTTCACAAAATAGAACTGGAAGAAATTTAAATGCGGAGGTAAATGATGACACAGAATAAAGGAAATTCACAACGTCAGATTCGAACTTCAATTCTTTGTTTGATCTGTGCCTGCACCGTCCTATTAAGTGGCTGCTCTAAAGCTGCCAATGAAACCACACAAGTAACTCCAACGCCTACAACAGAAGCCACTGCACCTGCAGCTACGAACAGTGCCACTGAACAACCCAATACCTCGTCCGGTACAAATACAGAGGGACTTCCGGCGGGTGTTAGTGTTAAGAGGGTGATTAAGGAAGTTGCTTTAAAGGATGGCTATCATAAAAAGATTGAGCTGCTGACAGACGGCGGCAAGCGGGTTACCATAACGGATGCGACTCAAAAGATTGTTTTGCAGCAGATTGAATATGATGGGAGGATTACTACGTCTAAAGGTAAACAGGTTACCGTTAAAGTCGAAGGTGGGGGAGAGCAAAGCATAACCATTCCCGATCATGTAGTGATCGAAGATGAGGACAAGCTTGGATTGATGCCAGGTGTTGATATCGAGTGGACAGTGAATGCCGAGGGGCAAATCGAAAGTGTTGAACTGGAGGATTAAAAGAGATACTGAGGTGGCTGGCTAGATGAAATTTCTAATCGTATTTGGCAGTATAGTGGTTCCCATCGTGATGCTAATGATACAACATAAATGGATAAAGTGGCGTATTGTTTTTAATGTCGCTTCTGTGTTATCTACGCTTATTTTAGGTAATATTTCTGCCCTAGCCATATATGAAATATTAAGAGATAACACAGTATTTATGACCTCGATCCATGCGATTTTTCTGAATCCGATGTTCCTTTTGACAGGAGCCTATCTTGGAGTATATCTGGTCTATCGCTTGATGTTGATGACGTATGAAGAAGTATACGTATGATGTACTTAAAAGTAGGAGTGTCCCCGTGAAGGGACACTCCTATTTTTGTTATGCAGCGAAAGCTAAGAAGACTTTCCTACAACGTTTGTTCCACTCTTCGTGATCTTGTACGTAAGGATATCACCATTCCAGAAGTGGAATTTCAAGATGACCTCTCCGTCTTTAACATCTTTAAAGAACGCTGGTAGCAGCTTGATTTCTTTCGTGTTATAAGAGGGAGAGAAGGTATTGCCGAACTCCTTGAATGGAGTCCAGTCCTGCGGGCCTGCATTGCCACCAGCGGTATAGACAGCCTCCATCGTGGCAAGCTGGTTACCGTTAAAGGTAGTTGGAATCGCAAACGATTCAGTCGTCCCTTTGGCATCGCTTAATTTGGCAGTGTCATTCACGATGATCTTTAGTCTCCACGCAACACCTTTGTTGAATTTCAGCGTTAGCACGGCATTTTCACCGTATTTTTGCGAAGCTGTGAGTTTTTTGAGTTGGCTGGCCTTGAGTGTGAGCTCCTCGCCATTCAAGGTGTAATCTTTGCCCTTGGTTAAATATTTCCCATTTACACTAATCGTTGTTAGCTTATTGCCGTTTAGGTTCAGCTTCACCTTGGTGTCTTTGATCGTTGCACCTTTTTTTAGATAGACCAGATCGCTCTCGGTGCTGGAGGAACGTTCCTTCAGACCAGACATTAATACGTTGTGGAACTCGGAATCGGACCACTTATACGTTTTGCGGTTGAAATGTTGCCCGTTATCCCAGAGCATGGAAGTCATTTTCTTTTCTTTTAAATAATAGGTAAGATACTCGAAGAATTTCAGTTTCTCGCCTTGTTCAATCACACCTGTGTCTTTATCGAAGCCCAGTAGTCCGAACTCACCGACGATGACAGGAATACCTTTAGCTACAAATGTATTGTAAACGTTATCAAAAGTTTGGATGATATCGTTTTTTGTATCTTTTTCAAACGTGGTGTAACCAGCGATATTCACACTGAACGGCCAGAAGCCATAGTAGTGAACGGTCGCGATTATGTTCGGATCTTTAAGAGCTGTAATCGTCTTGTAAAGCTGATCCATTCTAGGTTGCGTAGGAGAAGTCTCTAATGAAGGTAGAACTAGCGGACGGACATCATTCTTTCCACCGGAGTTCCGAACGATCTGATGGAAGGAAGTGTTGAGCTCTGTAAGCATTTGCTCCATCTTCGCTTCATCGGTGCTTCCGCCATCTGTGAAGCGGGGTTCATTGATGCTTTCGAACATCAGCTTATCGGATTTATCCTTGAAGCGGTCCGCAATTTGAGTCCATGCTGCATTATAACGCGCCAGTGTCTCATCATGCTTCTCTTCCATATGACTTACCCATAACCAGGAGTCGTGATGGACGTTAATCATTACATATAACTTGGCGTCCAGCGCCCAGCCTACAACTTCTTCGACACGGTCGAGGTAAGCTTTTTCAATAGTGTAGTTCGGTGCTTCGCCTATGTGTGAATCCCAAGTGATAGGAATACGGATACTTTTGTAGCCTTGTGCGGCGATTTTCTTAATCAGTTCTTGGGTCACACGCGGATTGCCCCAGGAGGTTTCATCCTCACCTGTAGCATCTAGAGTATTGCCAAGGTTCCATCCGGGCTGCATATCGTCTACATAGGATTGGATCTTACTCTTTGGTGCTGCCTTAGCTTGTTGCTCGTCCTTAGTAGCAGCGGCGGCAATGGATGAGAACAAAGAGAGCAGAAGAGCGGTGACAAGGGTCAATGATAAGAAGGATTTCTGGATTCGAGTAGTCATTGAATTCTCCTTTGTAAGATCATTTTTGAGGATGCTTAAACCTGACCTTCCTTAGTACTTTGGTGCTTAGATGAACACGTACACCTCCAATATTTTGTTGTAAACGCTTACCAAATACCCTAACATAGAACATTTGCTGTGAGTACCTTACTAATTTGTGGTAAATTCATATATGAATTAGTGATTTGAAGTGATTCCAAAGTTATGGAGGGCAATCCAGTGAGCAGATTTCATTACATAGGCTCGGCTACAGAGCTTCCGTTAGGAGAAAGAGGCAGTGTACTGTCAGCAAAGACATATAATGAAGTGAAAAATTCCCTGGAGTATAAGAAACAAAGAGAGGCTCTGCGCCTGCAAGGCATAATTCCTTTGGATGACATCGCAGATCTATCTCATTTAAGAGATGAGGACTGTCTTGTATATGACTCGGAAGAAGATGCAGCGGGAATTTTTATAGAGGAACTTGGGTATTGGAACGATGAGATTCGCAAGCATTTTCGGAGTCCGTATGTGTACCGGATTTCACCGAATTGGGGTGGCTTCTCTCTAAGCTAAAAGATACTCTACCGGGATCGTATAACGCCTCACTCAAGTGTTGTAAGGAGTTATTTAAGCTTATGACAGATTATGGGGTATCTGGTGCCGAGTTTGAGCTTTATACATGCTGGGCTGAGGAAGAAGGGCTCCCACGTAATAAAAAGTATGATCGAATCTTTGATTTGGTCTCTTTGTCACTGGAGGATGGTTTTGAGCTGAGAGAAAAAGAGTATATTGTGGTTAAAATGATTTGATATTCAATAGGATTATCGCTAACTACTCGTTATACAAAAAACAAATATTGCATGACAAAAGCATATATATTAGATATGATGAAGCATGGAAAAATTAATATTAGCAATAGGTGCCAATTATGAATGTTTCGGAAATACAATCATAGATTGGTTAAATGGAAAGCGGGTGTGAATCCCGCGCGGTCCCGCCGCTGTGAAAGAGGAGTCCTTGCAAGGTACCACTGGGAAACTGGGAAGGTAGCAAGGGTGATGATACTTGAGCCAGAATATCTGCCTGTTTCTGATACACCGTTAAACTCTACGAGCGATAGAGAGGTGTTTGATATAGTATATGCCTGCTATTGTTGCGGTTCACTATCTTAAACCTCTTGACGTTATGTTGAGTGGTTTTTTTGTAGTGCTATGAAAGTTTATTCTGTTTTTTAACATAGGAAGAGAAGGGAAGGGTTATGGAAACATGAAGAAAAATAAGTTTTTAGCTTGGTTACTTATTGTAGCAGTATTTATTACAACGTTCTCTACAAGCGTAATCCCGGCTCATGCGAATGAAGCAATTGCCGATAGTGCAGTTGTAACAACAGAGGTTGATCAAGCTCTAGTAGAGCAGATTAATGCGCTAGTACAAGAGCCAGATACAGAGAAGCCTACGATTTCAATAGAAGGTATACAAGATAAACAGGAAGTATCCAGTAAAGATGTAAGCTTCAAAGTAGTGGTTACAGACAATGTCTATAAAGACATTATTCCAGTAGTAAAGCTGAACCAAGTCGTTCTGTCAGCTACTAATGGTGAGTACAAAGCATCTCTAAACCCAGGTAGTAACGTAATCGCAGTAACAGCTATAGATGGCGCAGGAAACAAAGCAGATAATGTAACCTATCAGGTTACTTATAAAATCACTGCTAAAGAACAGTTAGATAAAAGCTTGGCCTACATCGTTAACACCGTAAAGAATCCTTCATTTGGAACAGGTAGCGGAGAATGGTCGATTCTTTCTCTAGCACGTGCGAACTACAAAGTACCTAACGGTTATTACAATCTCTATTACAACAATGTAGCTACGCGAATAGCAACGATAATTAAGGATGGAAAACTCGACGCTAGTAAAAGCACAGAGAATTCCAGAGCCATTCTAGGACTTACCTCTATCGGAAAAGATATCACGAATGTTGCAGGTCATGATCTAAGAAATGCACTCGCTGATTATCAATATATTCAGAAGCAAGGGAACAACGGTCCCATATTTGCTCTGATTGCACTAGATAGTCATAACTATGAGATTCCAGTATTATTCCCTGATCCTGATGAGAAGGGAGTTATATATCAAAGCACAAGAGAAAACCTGGTTCAGTACATCTTAGATAGAGAAGTTAAAAAAGGTGCAGCAGATGCCGGGGGCTGGGCTTTAGGTGTAACCAAAGCCGACGTCGATATGACCGGGATGGCGATGCAAGCACTTGCGCCTTATTACGCAAAGGATCCTAATGTAAAAGCTGCCGTGGATCGGGCGATTGCATGGTTATCGAGTGTACAAAATGCTCAAGGCGGATTTACAAGCTGGGGAAGCACAAGCAGTGAGAGCATTGCACAGGTTGTTGTTGCCTTAACTGGCGTAGGCGTAGATCCGCACAGTGACCCTAGGTTTATTAAAGAAGGAAATTCACTTATAGATGCTTTACTTAGCTTCTCTGGGCCGGATGGTGGATTCAAGCATATTCTCACCGGAAAAGTAGACGCTATGGCTACGGATCAAGGTACATATGCACTCGTATCCTATGATCGTCTGATCAATAATAGCAACCGTCTCTATGACATGAATGATGTTCCATTTGAACAACCTACTACCGTTGTAGCCAAACAACAATTAAATAAAAACCTTGCCTATATCCTAAACACTGTAAAAAATCCGTCTTTTGGAACAGGTAGCGGGGAATGGTCGATTCTTTCTCTAGCACGGGCCAACTTCGAGGTTCCAAGTGGCTATTACAATCTTTATTATAATAATGTAGCTGCTGAAGTAGCTAAGCTAATGAAGGATGGAAAACTGGACGCTTCTAAAAGCACAGAGCATTCAAGAGCGATTCTAGGACTTACCTCGATTGGAAAAGATATCACGAATGTTGCAGGGTATGATCTAAGAAATGCACTTGCAGATTTTCAATATGTTCAGAAGCAAGGGCTTAATGGTCCCATATTTGCGCTGATTGCCTTAGATAGTCATAACTATGATATTCCTGTAGTAGAAGGCGTTACAGATCAAACCACAAGAGAAAAACTGGTTCAGTATATTTTAGAAAAAGAAGCACCAACTGGTGGATGGGCGTTATTTGGTACTAAAGCCGATACCGATATCACTGGAATGACGATGCAAGCACTTGCGCCTTACTATGCAAAGGATTCTAATGTAAAAGCTGCTGTGGATCGCGCGATTGCATGGTTATCAAGCACACAGAATGATCAAGGTGGATTTACAAGCTGGGGAAGCACAAGCAGTGAGAGCATCGCGCAGGTCATTGTTGCTTTAACTGGCGTAGGCATAGATCCGCACAGTGACTTAAGGTTTGTTAAAAAGGGAAATTCACTGATTGATGCACTGCTTACCTTTGCTGATCCGGATGGTGGATTTAAGCATATTCTCACCGGAAGAGTAGATGGGATGGCTACGGACCAAGGTACGTATGCACTTGTGTCCTATGATCGTCTGATTAATCACAGTAACCGTCTCTTTGATATGAATGATGTGGTAATTGAACAACCACCTGTACAACCAGAGGGTCCGAAAGAATTTCCGTTACCTTCTGGTGATAAGCCGGAAGTTGTAATCAATGATGATGCTCATGATTATATCGTTCCGATCAGCACAGGAGATAGCAACAAGGAAATAACGGTAGTTATTCCTAAAAGTCAACAATCGAAGGTTAGTGTTAGTTTACCTAATAACAGCGATCTTCCTCAGATTGAGGCTACCAAAGGTGACGTATCTGTAGTCATTCCTAAGGGTGCAAAAGTTACAAGTGGAAATGCCGCAGCGATTGAACTAATGTCACCTTTAACAGGCACAGAAGCTGCACTAAAAGATAGTCTGAATCAGATTATTTCCCAGGATAAGAAGCTGGAGAGCATTATTCAAGCTTTTTCTATGGGTGGCAGCGCAAGAGTAGAATTCAGTCAATTTATCACATTAACCTTTAAGGACCTTAAAGGAAAAGATGTAGCTTATATTCAAAATGGTGCACCTCATGCGATTCAAAAATTTGCAAGTGACGCCTTAGGTTTGGCAAGCGGCAAGTCAGAGTATGCCTACGATAATGGAAATGATTTAATCGTAAAAACCAATCACTTCACTGATTACATTGCGTACACATCCAGTGTAGTTCAGACACCTGGTGGCGACGGTGGTAGTGGCAATGGTGGAGGAACCACTCCATCGAAACCATATGTAACCCTATCCGTGGATAAGCTTACAATTAAGAAGGGATATGTTGTTCCTTCTGTACAGGTAGAGCTACAATCTGGTGACACAGTGTGGTCTGTACTAGAGAGAGTGCTAGATAGCCGCGATATCGACTATAGATATTCTTGGAACAGTACATTTGGAAGTGTATATGTTGAATCCATAGCTGGTGATGGAGAATTTGACCATGGTAGCGGTAGTGGATGGATGTATAATGTGAATGGAAAATATCCTAATTATGGTGCATCTTCATATAACCTAAGTGCCGGGGATAGAATTCAGTGGCGTTATACTACGAATTTGGGTGTGGATCTAAATGCACCGATGCCAACTTTGAGCCCAACTCCAACCCCATCTGCTACACCAAAACCAAGTGGTACGCCAGCTCCAGGTGATATCGCTAAACCGGGTGACCCGACAGCGAGTCCATCTCCAACAGCGACTCCTAACGATATCAAGCAAGTGTATAAAGACGCCGATAAGATCTCATCCTGGGCGTTCTCAGCGATTGAAACAGCTACAGTAAAAGGGTACATCCAAGGTAACAATGGTCAGGTAAATCCGAAAGATCACATTACAAGAGCAGAATTTACTAAGATCCTAGTATCAGCATTGGAACTTGATATCAAGAGTGACAAAGGAATTACCTACAAGGATGTCGCTCTGGGAGATTGGTTCTATCCATATGTGAATGCTGCTCATAAAGCAGGGTTAATTACAGGCTTTAATAATGAATTTAAGCCAAATGATAAGATTACTCGCGAACAAATGGCAGCCATTATTGTCAGAGCATTATCAATCCCGGCTACGAAGCCTGGGACAGCTATTAAAGATATCAATACTGTGTCTGCGTGGGCAAAAGCAGATGTGGAAACCATTGTTGCCACCGGACTTATGTTAGGTGATAATAATCAGTTTAAGCCTAAAGAGCTTGTAACTAGAGAAATGGCTGCTGTTGTAGCTTCTAGAACCCATGATTATAAGAGTGGCGACAAAGCAGTTAGTCCATATATTCAGAACACAGCAGCCTTTTTGCAAAAAACAGTAACAAACCCGGTCATCTCCTCGGTTGGCGGGGATTGGACAGTGTTCGGGCTGGCACGTTCTGGTGTGAAGGTTCCAGATAGTTATTACGCTAAGTACTATGCGAATGTAGAAGCCACCCTTAAAGAAAAAGCTGGGAAGCTGCATAGCGTAAAATATACGGAATATGATAGAGTTATTTTGGCATTAACTTCAATCGGCAAAAATATTGATAAAGTGGCGGGTTATAACCTACTGGAACCGCTCGCGGATTTTGATACTGTAATCAAGCAAGGTATTAATGGTCCTGTGTTTGCTCTGATCGCACTGGACAGTAACCATTACGAAATTCCAGTGGTTAAGAATGTAAAGACACAAACGACAAGAGAGATGCTCATTGATTACATTTTAGGCAGAGAGATCAGTGGTGGCGGATGGGCACTAGGCAGTAATGCTACTGCGGCCGATCCGGATATTACGGGGATGGTTATTCAAGGCTTGACCCCTTATTACAAAACGAATGCCAAAGTAACGGCTGCTGTAGATCGAGGAATTGTTTGGTTATCCAAAACACAAACAGCAGACGGAGGTTATGCAAGCTGGGAATCTACGAACTCCGAGAGCATTGCTCAGGTTATCGTAGCTTTAACTGGACTTGGTATAGATCCGCATAAGGATTCCAGATTTATTAAAAATGGACGTTCAGCGGTAGATGCGTTGCTAGGCTTTGCTGCACCTGAAGGTGGTTTTTATCACGTGAAGCAGGGTGGAGTAGGTAACGGAGGCGCGAAACCAGGAGAAGTAGATCTTATGGCTACGGATCAAGCGATGTATGCACTGGTTGCTTATGATCGGTTCGTTAAGGGTCAGACGAGTCTTTATGACATGACAGACGTTAAATAGAACTTTATTTAAAGAGATAAGCAAGGGTAGCGTGTATACCCTTGCTTATTATTTAAGGTGGGGAACTTAAGAAATGAACAAGAAAAAATGGCTAACAGCGATACTAATTATTGGTGTATTGGCGATTGCCTTCTTTTGGGGCGGGAATTATCAAAAGAGCCCGAACAAGGTTGCGAGTAACAGTGTTGAGTCTCAAGTTGCAGAATCAGCCAATACGGCTTCCAATCAGAATGTTGATGTAGAGCCTACAACCTCAAGTGATGCCGAGACAACGGAGATAGCTCCTACAGCTACACCTGGTGAAACAGCTAAGCCTAAGCCCGTTGAAACGGTAAAACCAACTGAAGAGGTAACGCCAACCGAAACTGCGGCAACAGAGGTTGAAAAGCCGACAGCAACACCTAAATCGGATACACAGGCACAACCGACCGAAACACCGAAAGCGGCTAAAACGTCCGTGCCGGAAACGAAAGCGACGGCAAAACCAGTAACCAAACCGGATTCAAAAGTAGCGACAACAGAAACAAAGCAGGAACCGAAAAAGGATAAATTCCTTACCGATCCAGTGCCGAGCGGGAAACCTAAGCCCGTGGAATGGCAAGATGCAACGGTAGATAAGAAGAAGCAATTAACGGCTACTTTGTCCGTGTCGGCAGCAACGATTTTAGATAATATGGATATTTTCAATAAAGATAAGGTTGAAGTATTGCCGGCAGATGGTATCATTTATAAAACGCAGAAAGTAACCTTTTATGAAGGTGAGTCTGTGTTTGATGTTTTGCTAAGAGAGATGAAGAAGAATAAAATCCATATGGAATTCAGTATGACTCCGATCTATAACAGTAATTATATTGAAGGTATAAATAATCTTTATGAATTTGATGCTGGAGAGCTTAGTGGATGGATGTACAAAGTAAATGGCTGGTTCCCTAACTACGGCAGCAGTCGTTATGTTCTCAAGGATGGCGATGTCGTTGAATGGGTATACACCTGTGATTTAGGTCGAGATGTAGGTGGTTATGTAGCCACAGGAGGAGCACAGAAATAATGAAGGATAGCTTTTCTACCTTTCATCCGTTTGTGAATTTTCTTTATTTTGTTGTTGTGTTGTTATTTAGCATGGTGTTCATGCATCCCATATTTCAGGTGATTGCGCTTATCAGTGCAGTGGTCTACTCCTTTATGTTAAAAGGAAAGAAAGCCGTTCGATTTAATCTGCTGTACATGGTTCCTTTTCTACTATTTATGGCGATTATGAACCCTGTTTTTAATCATCAAGGGGTAACGATCTTGTTCTATTTGAACAATGGAAATCCCATTACGAAGGAATCCATTCTTTATGGTGTAGCAGCGGCGTGCATGTTTGTGACGGTAATCATATGGTTCTCCTGTTATAACGTCGTGATGACCTCAGATAAGTTTATTTATATATTCGGAAAAATACTGCCGGCACTGTCGTTGATTTTTTCGATGGTGCTTCGTTTTGTTCCTAGATATTTAGCGCAAATCAAGGTGATTTCAAATGCTCAAAAATGTATAGGCCGGGATGTCACGCAGGGAAATCTTCTCGCAAGAGCGCGGAATGGGATTACGATCCTATCGATAATGACCACCTGGGCTCTGGAAAATGCGATTGAAACGGCAGATTCCATGAAGTCAAGAGGATATGGATTGCCTGGACGTACAAGCTTTTCGATCTTCCGTCTAGATGCCAGGGACAAAGTAGCCCTCTTGATCATGACAGGCTTAATTGCGATGGTAGCCATCGGCGCAGCAATGGGTGAGAACACGATGAGATATTATCCGTCGATTAAAGCGAGCGCAATTACACCTTTTAGTATCCTTGTATATATCGTTTATTTTGCGCTATGTATGATCCCTGTGCTCATCAATATGGTGGAGGCAATGAAATGGAAATCTATCGAATCGAAGAACTAAGCTTTGCTTTTCCTGAACAAGAGCAGATGGCTCTTTCGAATATCAATCTTACGATTACAAGCGGAGACTTTATTACTGTTTGTGGAAAGTCAGGCTGCGGCAAAAGTACCTTACTAAGACAACTGAAAACAATCCTAACCCCACATGGCAAACGCCAAGGGGCGATTTATTATAAGGGTCAACCTGTAGAAGAGATCGATCAACGGACACAAGCAGCGGAAATCGGTTATGTACTCCAAAGTCCGGACAATCAAATTGTGACTGACAAGGTGTGGCATGAGCTGGCCTTTGGCCTTGAAAGCTTAGGTTATGACAATTCTACGATTCGTTTGCGCGTGGCTGAGATGGCGAGCTTTTTCGGAATTCAGACCTGGTTCCATAAAAGTGTGACTGAGCTATCGGGTGGCCAGAAGCAGCTACTCAATTTAGCAGCGATTATGGCTATGCATCCCTCGGTTCTAATCCTTGATGAGCCTACCTCTCAGTTAGATCCTATCGCGGCTTCCGATTTTTTGGAGACGGTTAAAAAGATTAATCGCGAGCTTGGAACAACCGTTATCATGACCGAGCATCGTCTAGAGGATGTTCTTCCGCTTACAGATCGGCTGATTGTGCTGAATGAGGGCATCGTGATTGCTGATGATACCCCGCAAAGGGTGGGAGAAGCTCTAAGCAAGCTGAACCATCCGATGTTTCTGTCCATGCCCTCACCGATGCAAATTTACGCAGGCGTAGAGAATGACTTAGCATGGCCTGTTACAGTAAAGGAAGGACGCCAATGGTTGGATGCTTTTCTAGAGGATAAGACACCTGCAACGATCTCGGAATCTCAGCCAAGCACGAAAGAGGACGGCCCAGTAGTCATAAAGTTCAAGGATGTATGGTTTAAATATGATAAGCACGGACCGGATATTATTAAAGATTTGTCCTTTGAAGTGAAGCAGGGACAGTTCTATTGCATTGTTGGTGGAAACGGAACGGGCAAGACATCGACGCTGTCACTAATGAGCGGCATTCTTCAGCCCTATAGAGGCAAGGTTCAAATTGGCGGGAACAACCCTGCGAAGATGAATGCCAAAGAACTGTTTACTAACAATCTGGGCATCCTCCCGCAAAATCCGCAAACCTTATTTGTGAAGAAAACAGTCGAGTTAGATTTATACGAAATGTTATCCCAGCTCCCTTTAACGAAGGAAGAAAAGACGGCTAAAGTTGAGGCCGTGGTTAAGTTCGCAGAACTGGAACATCTTCTCTCGATGCATCCGTATGATCTTAGCGGGGGAGAACAGCAGCGTACTGCGCTGGCAAAAGTGCTTTTGTTAGAACCAAAGATTCTGCTGCTGGATGAACCGACGAAGGGACTGGATGGACCTTTTAAAGAGAAATTAGCTTTATTCTTACAGAAGCTTAATGCTGAAGGTGTTACCATCGTAATGGTTTCGCATGATGTTGAATTCTGTGCCAAATACGCGGAGGTCTGCGCCATGTTCTTTGATGGAAGTATCATCACTACGAATGAAGCCCAGAAGTTTTTTGCTGGAAACAGCTTCTATACGACTGCCGCCAACCGTATGGCGCGTCATGTATGGAGCGAGGGAGTAACGATAGAGGGTGTGATTGATTTATGTCAACGAAGCAGGTGACGGGTCGTCGTTTGAGTCGTCGAACTTTATTAGCGGGACTGCTAATCTTTATAGTTATTCCAGCTACAATTTTGTTAGGTATCTTTGTCCTAGATGATCGCAAATATTACTTTATCAGCCTATTGATCGTCCTCTACACGATGATTCCGTTTGCGTTGGTGTTCGAGAATCGGAAGCCGCAGGCGAGGGAACTCATCGTCATAGCGGTGCTAGCAGCTATTGCCGTTGCTGGACGCGCAGCCTTTTTCATGTTGCCGCAGTTTAAGCCGGTTGTTGCCATTGTCATCATCGCAGGGGTGAGTTTGGGAGCTGAGGCAGGATTTCTGGTCGGTGCTGTTGCGGGCTTCGTCTCCAATTTCTTCTTTGGGCAGGGACCTTGGACGCCTTGGCAAATGTTTTGTTTTGGCATCATTGGCTTCCTGGCGGGCATTTTCTTCAAGAAAGGTCTGCTTAAAAAGACTAAGCTGTCTCTCTGTATATTTGGAGGGCTAGCAACGTTCTTGGTATATGGAGGCATTATCAATATAGGCTCGCTGATGATGTTCACTTCTGAGTTCTCATTATCGGCTTTGATGACGACTTATGTTTCCGCCTTTTGGTTTGATATGGTGCATGCCATCTCGACGGTGGTGTTCCTCTTTTTCATTGCTAACCCTATGATTGAAAAGTTGGATCGGATAAAAACGAAGTATGGGTTGATTGAGCCTTAGGGTGTTTGTGCGGGGTGTTGTGCGCTTTGCGCTGGCGGATGCTCCGAGAACGGACTGTTGTTACAATCGCTGTTGTGTCCAGATTTTTTTGAATTTTTCCCCTAGGGTAAAATCCGTACACAAAGGCGAACGCTCCGCTTTTCCACAATCAGTCCGTTCTCTCCGCTGCTATCAGCGCGAAACCCAAACCCACATCGACGAAAGGCTCAAAGAACCCCCCATCGGTTTTTAGCCGAAGGGGGGCGGTAGTACCTAGTGGCTGGAGGTTTGGCCATTATAAGATATTACAATCGGTATGGAATTCTAGTAGCGATGCTCCTAGATCTAACCTTAAAAAACAGGCGATGCTCCGGTCTACCGGTATCGCCTGTTTTTTGATTATTCCCTTACGATATCCATAGGCGCTGAGGTATCTTCAAAGGGCTTAAGGCTCTTTCGGCTGGGAGCAGACGGGGAGACGGGCAACCTAACGATAATCGTCGTTCCCTCTCCGATAGCACTGTCTACCTCTATCCTTCCCTGATGCAGAGAGACAATTTTTTTAACGATCGCAAGTCCGAGACCGTTGCCATTGTTGTTTCCGTTCCGCGACTTGTCTATTTTATAAAATCTTTGGAATACGGCGTTGAACTCTTCCGGGGACATCCCGATTCCATTATCGATGATGGTGACAGATACTTCTGCTGCACTACTAACTATACTGATGCGAATATTCCCGCCTTCCGGTGTGAATTTGATGCTATTGCTGAGCAAATTCATCCATACTTGCTTCAGCTGATCTTCATCACCCTTAATTTTGACCACTTCCGGCAATTCAAGATCGATAACAATGCCTTTGGCTGACCATTGGGGCTCACAAGTCACAACGATGGTTCTAATCTGCTCGTCAAGATTGAAGGGACTTGCGTTGAAGGGATGATGTTCAGAATCCAGGGAAGCGAGCTTCAGTAAATTATCACTTAGCCTCGACAGACGTTCACTCTCCGCAATGATGATATCAAGATATTCGCTGCGTTCCTCTTCCACGATCAAATCATGGTTCTGCAACGCCTTGGCAAAGCCGGAAATAGATGTTAGCGGTGTCTGGATTTCATGAGAAACGTTGGATACGAAATCCTGCCTCATCTGTTCCAACTGCTTCAGCTCCCCTGCCATCTCCACATAGCTTTGTGTCAATTCCCCGATTTCATCTATTCGGTTCACTTTAAGCTCCACCTCGAAATCACCCTTGGCCAGTCTTTTTGTTGCATTCGTCAGTGCTTTGATCGGCTCCACCAAATATCTGGCGGCAATAAGAATGCATACACTACCCAGCAAAAGCACGAGCAAAAGCACAAAGAGCACCATCCGATTAACGATATTTTCGTTCTCAGCAGAATACTGCAAGAACATCGCGCGCCACTCCCCGTCCAACATAAAAGGCATCCCGATAAAAATATCCTTATCTTCCGCGGAGGAACGGTAGAGCTTTCCTTGCAGTACTTGTTTGACAGCTTCGGGGGGGACAGTGACAGCCGGACTACCCTTGAGCCCATAAAAGGTATGTTCTCCGGCATGATTGTACAGGTGGATAGGGTGTGCGGATACTTTAACCATACTATTCAGGAACTCGTCCGTATCTTTAGGTTTGGCGTCATCATAGCGGTGAATGATCTCTTTTCCCACTACGATCATTTCATTCTGTCCCTCGTAACTTATTTGTTTCTGAAAGACATACAAGCCAATGAAAAAGGAACAGACTAGACTAAAGATAATGATGCCCAGAAACGTGAGAATGACGCGTACATACAATGTCTTGATCATGGCATAGGGATCAGCCGATATCCCAGGCCGCGGGCCGTTTCGATTTGAAATTGCTCGCCCTTGCCGCTGAATTTCTCCCTCAACCGACTTATATGCACATCTACAGTCCGGCCGTCTCCTTCATAATTCAATCCCCAGATTTGAAGAATCAACTGTTCTCTTGTGAAGATTTGCCCAGGATGGCTGGCCAGCAGAAACAGCAGCTCAAATTCCTTCAAAGGAATTGTGACCGGTTCTTCACCACGCGTGACCTGAAAAGTGCGCCGGTTGAGCGTCACATTACCTAACTGCACGGACTGGGAAGAAACGACCAGCGAGCGTTTAAGCAAAGCTTTTACTCGCATTACCAATTCAAGCGGATCAAATGGTTTCGTTAGATAGTCATCCGTACCAAGTTGAAAGCCTTTCACTTTGTGTGCGGATTCCGCTTTAGCCGTCACCATGAGGAGGGGGATGTTGGCATCCCAGCGCCTGATTTCTCTGCATAGATCCCAACCATCCAATCCTGGCATCATAATATCTAGAATGACGAGATCGACACGCGAGTTCTGTATAATGGACAGAGCTTTGGTACCATCCCTGGCTTCTTTGAGGTCAAAACCTTCTTTTCGCAAAAATAAAGACATTAGCTTTCGGATGTTATCATCATCATCAGCGATAAGTATAGTAGCCACGATTTTCCTCCTCTATTAAGCTTTCATTATATCTAATTTGTTCTTGGCAAGTAATGGCGTTATCCGAACTGCCAACCTAACAGGTTCCAATAGTAGAAGAACAGAGTCATCGCCACAGCCGAAAGCGTCACTAACGTATAATGCACACGCTTGAAAGCTGTCCAGTATTTATTCTTCCAAACCAGTATAGCCGAGATTAGTAAAGCTAAAGTCAGACCAACCAAAATGATTGGCATAACTAAACTGAGAGAAAGCGAAAGACTGATCCCGCTGAACTTCTGCATCATGTCCATGGACATAACCACCATAAATATCGTGACGAAAGATAACAGCGCCCAACCAGCAGTTCCCGCAGATAGGCAGATGGCCCACTTTTCAGGTGGCGTCATCGCCTTAATCTTGCGTCTGGAGAAGATTAGTCCGAGCAATGCAGTGATGAAAATCAACCCTGAGAACCCTAGTACGATAAGCCAAAATTTATTCTGATCCAAGAGAGGCGTACGCTCCAGCGGCATATCCGGTACCATCCCTAAGATCATATGTGTAACCTTACCGGACTCATTCGTGCGGAAGGCAATTTGTTCGGTACCTCCCTCGAGTTGGAACATATTCGGACTGACTTCACTATACAATTGTTGTTCACTACCACTTCCCAAGGATAGCTTATTATCCTCAACCGAGACATTCAGCTGAGCGAAAAAGTTGAAAAACTTATCAATATCACTGATGTTTCGGCGTGTAAATTGATAGGCTCCTGCATATTTTTGAATAGATTCATCAGAAGCGATGAATTCAGGCTGACTCGCATCAGGAGCAGTGTAGTAGCGGTTGAAAAAGGCTTGGATGAGGTCTTCTGCGGAATCACCGCCCTCACCGCCGTTGTAGGATACAAAGATGCCTACATGCTTGGCAGGCACAAGATACAATCCCGTATTAAACATGGGGTCAGAACCACCATGAGTGATCAGCGTGAGCCCATTGATTTGTTTCTCTGCGAACCCAAGATCCACCCCCGGCAGACGTTTATCAAATTGAAACGCCGTTGAATGCATTAGTTCTGCCGTCTCGGGTCTCAGAATCTGCTGGTCTCCATATTTCCCGTTCTGCAGATGGGCGATCATGAAATGCGCCATATCTACTGCTGATACTGTACCCGAGCCGGCAGGACGAAACCCGCCCTCGAAGGTAGGCGTGCCTGGAATAAAACTGCCATTCTCGCTCTTGTACCCCACAACTTTGTTGGGCATAAATGACTCCGGCAAAGGTTCTACTACAGTCGAATATTTCATGTCGAGCGGATCAAAAATATATTTCTTTATATAATCATTGTAAGGAACACCGCTAACTTCCTCTACAATTAGACCTGCGAGTGTAGCACCGTAGTTCGAATAAGAACTTATCTGTCCGGGTGGTCTTACCCGTGCCAACATATGCTTATTGAGTGTTTCAGAGATTGACCCCGGCAATTTGGCAGGGTCTGTAGTGATTTGATAACCCACTCCACCCTCTTCAAACCCTGCTGTATGTGTCATCAAATGGCGCATAGTGATAGGTTCAGGATAAGTAGCAGGGATCTTCACTGATTTCAGGTAGGTGTTAATATCCGTGTCTAGATCAATTTTGCCTTGCTCGACCAGTTGCATCACCGCTGTCCAGGTGAACAGCTTTGTCGTTGAAGCAATTCGAAACATGCTGGTTGTCGGGTCAACGGGTGCTGCCTTTTCCAGATTGGAGCTGCCATAACCTTTGGCCAAAATAATCTTGTTGTCCTTTACGATCGAGATGACTGCTCCCGGAATTTGCAGCCGATTCATATCTTGTTCCATGATGCCATCAACGAAGGTGGTCAGACTCTCGGTATCATCGAGATTGGCAGGGGCTTCAGTCTGAGTTAAAGTTAGCGCGGTTTGATCCGTCTTAGTCTCGGCCGATGCCTGTTTCCCGGGCAACACCAGGCTTGCGCCTAATCCGGCACTAATCACAGCCAATAGGGTTAGACCAGCGATCAGTCTTTTTTTTATAGAAGTTAACATTATTATCCTCCGCATCATCATTTATTGGGATTGGATGATCATCCACCTAACGCTTATAGACATTATCAGAGTAGTGTGAATGGAACGTTAACAAGACTATAAAAAAACAGACTGCCATCCACCGCCTTCAACGACAGAGGGTAGTCTATTGTGAAAAAATTGAAATTCCAGGTTCCTTTTTTGCCTGATAAATTAAAATAAACAGCGGTAGTTTAGGACGTGATTTCCTTGTCCTAGGTTATCGCTGTTTCTATTAGAATCAGTGAACTCTTCTACATATCCCCACTTATCGTTCAGCTACAACACCTTGTGACGGAACTTCCACAACGGGGCGCCTATGGGTGGCCTCAAGGATGGAAAGGTCACCATCCAGCGCTTTGAGTCCGGGGAGAAGCAAGGCTGCGCTAGCACAGAGCATTGGAAGCAGTCCGGCGATTATAAAAAGTGCGGGCACCCCGTAATGCTGGGCAATCGCGCCACCGGCAAAAGCACCAAAAGGCTGCAAGCCGCCACCGATCAGAAAGCGAATAGAATTGACTCTTCCTTGCAGATGGCTCGGAACTAGACGTCCATGGAGTGAAGAGCTTAAGGAACCGAAGAAGGGACCTAACGTCCCAGTAGCAAATACAGCGGCGAGAGCAAAAGAAAAACTAGGGAATAACCCCCATAAGGTAGTCACTAAACCTATGGTCCCCAGACTGCTAAGCATGACAAGCCGTCTTTTTTTAATTTCCCCTATCATGGAAATCACACTTAGCCCGACTAAGGTTCCCAGTGCGAAAACTGTACTTAGCGTGCCCATCGTGGCCGCATCGCGGTGGAGCACTTCGCGTACAAAAGGGACCATCATCGTCCAGACGGCAATTGAGCTTAAATTACTGATGGAGGCCATGATCATAATCGTAAGCATTGCAGGAAATTGTTTATAGAAGGTAAAGCCCTCGGCTATCTCGCGAACGTAAACGGTGATGGAGAAACTACCTGGGGCTGGAGAAGGTTTCGGTAGCTTTTGTAAGCACAGCAAGGTAGTGATGGCGGCTGCGTAACATATCATGTTGATGCCAAGGGCGGGCAGCGCTCCACTAGTAGCGGTCAACGCACCTGCTAAGGCAGGCCCCAGCAGGACTGCTGCGCTTTTGCTGCCATCAATGATAGCAAAAGCTCGCACCAGCTTCCGGCTGTCGGCAACGCCAGGAATAACAGCCATCGCTGTTGGCATGAACAATGCGGCGCAAGATCCGCTGAGACCCGCGGCGACAAACAGATGCCACAGCTGCAATTGGCCAGCCAGGCCCATGCCGAGTGGCAGTGCTATAGCCAGCAAGCGAATGGCTGCCAAGAAGGCCATAAAACGGACCCGGTGCAGCCGATCGGACAACGGTGAACCGAGCAAGCGCAACAGCAGCTCAGGTATGCCGGAGCTGAGCGCGAGTGCTCCCATCGCTAGCTTAGAACCGGTTAGCTCATAGACGAGCCATTCCATAGCCAGTAAGCCAAAAGCATCTCCAAAAGCGCTTAAAGTGATGGTGGAGAGTAGACCATAATAGCTGCGTTTTATCATTGCTTGGTAGCTCCTTTCTTAAAATAAGAAAGTATAAGTTTTGCACCTATACTATCTTATATTTCTCGCAAATACGCTTACCGTCCTTATATGGACGCCAAAGGCGTTTATGCTTAACTCTCCAAATACGCCCCAATCTGCTGAGGCAGTCCGTTTAAGGCTTCTAAACGTAGGCTGTACGAAGTGCTCTTAACATTGCTATGGACAATGACCAGGCCAGCTGCGCGCAGTGCAATAAGATGGTAGTGGATTGTACTTTTGGAAAGTCCGACCTCACGTACGATTTCTGTGAAATTGAGCTGTTTGCCTGTGAGCAAACGAAGGATAAACAGCCGCGTCTCATCTGACAGCGCTCGGGTAAGGCGGAGTAATGCTGGAGCAGGCCGTCCAGCTTCCGGAGGGAGAGCATCACAAGAGTAGCTAGTAAACACGAATTCATCATACATAGAGGTAGTAACCAACGGACGAGCATGATACTGCGGAATGATAATGACCTGCTTCAGATGATCAGTTGGATAGAGGCGCATTCCGTCGGTAGCTGCTTCAAAGACTTCCATGTCATTGCTCCCGTTCAGCGTCTTTCGTCTTGACTCGGCTTCCTGCTCAAGTCCCTTGATGATATTAGGGTCGATTCCACTGAAGTATCCTGCATTCCATTCGCGCAGGATATCAGAAGCAGTATCCCTAAGCTCCGCAAGATTGGAGGGAACCGATTGGCCGAAACGTCCGGAAATTTCATATAGCTCTCCAGATGTTAAAGCATCGAACCAGACTAAAAAGCTCTCTACCGAACGCTCGCCCGGACAAGACCAAATATAAGGAGCCAAACTGAAATCATCAAGTTTCTTAACGACCTCTTGCATTTTACGTAGCAGCATTGGCGCGAATCTGGCTTGAACATCGCGTACCCAGAGCTTACCGGAATCCATGGCAGTATGGTTCTGCTTACTTAGAAAAGCAGTCATACTACTAACACATTCATACATGGGTGCAAAATCGACCTCTACTTTATAGTCCAAGAGCTGCTCCATTCTTTCAGTGAAATACTGAACTTGTTATTAGTTCTATAAATATAGAACTGATCGTTGGTTTTATTCTAAACGAACTAATCGTTCTTTTCAATAGCCATTTCGCCGAAAAATCCGAACTCAAAATATTGTTTACATATAATCAATTGATTATATAAGTGTGTGGTTATGTAATGGATTTGAAATTAGATGAAGAAGGTGTAATTAGACTTGAAGGACTTGAAGGACACAAACGATTTGACTCAGGGTCCTATTATGCCTACCTTAATGAAATTAACACTTCCGATTATTGCGACGAATTTCATCTCTACTACTTATGGTCTAGTCGATATGATTTGGGTTGGAAGATTAGGAAGTGGTCCGGTTGCCGCGATTGGTACAGCGAGTTTTTTCATTAATCTAGCGATTGCTTTATCGACTATGGTTACGATCGGTACAGGGATTAAGGTGGCGCATTGTATGGGATCTGGTCAGTTAGAGAAGGCTAAATCTTATATAAAGAATGGATTTATGATGTCTATTTTATTAGGACTTCTCTATATGAGTTTAGTGCTATTAACTAAGAATCAGTTGATTGGTTTTTTTGATCTTGGAAGTGATGAAGTAGAGCGGATGGCTAGACAATTTCTAGTGATTTCGATATTTGGATCGGTATTTTCTATCGTGAATACGTTATTCGCAACTCTCTTAAACGCTATGGGAAATAGTAAACAACCGTTTCAGATCTTCTCCATTGGTCTTATGGTTAATATTGTCCTTGATCCATTTTTGATTTTTGGCTGGGGCAGTTTTGAAGGATGGGGAGTAGCGGGGGCAGCTATTGCAACATTAATGGCTAACATTTTGGTTACGGCTTTTTTTATCATGAAGACAAAAAAGTCAGAACTCATTTCAAACACATCCGCGTGGGACAGTCGTCAAATGAAAGAAGTCATCCGCATGGGGCTACCAATAACGATCCAACGGGTCACCTTTACGATCATATCGATCATCATTGCCAAGATCATTGTACGATTTGGAGCGGATGCTATTGCGGTTCAAAAAGTAGGAATCCAAATTGAATCCATTTCCTATATGACCATTGGCGGACTACAGGGAGCTATTGCTGCCTTTTTTGGTCAAAATTATGGAGCACGTCGCTTCGATCGTATTGGGCAGGGGTATCGTCAGGCCTTAATTTTAACCTCCATTTTTGGCGTGATCGTGTCGCTTATATTTATTGCGTTCCCGCAGCAGCTATTTTCATTGTTTTTATCAGACCAGACAAGTTTGGAATTGGGCGCAGATTATATGCGGATCATCGGTTACTCACAATTATTCATGTGTCTGGAATTGATGACAGTAGGTGCTTTTAACGGCATGGGTCAAACCCACATCCCACCGATCTTTAGTATTTCATTTACTGCACTCCGAATTCCACTAGCCTTACTCTTATCCGAACCTTTTGGCTTGAATGGGGTGTGGATGTCGATTGCGCTAAGCAGTGTGTTTAAGGGTGTTATTCTTGTGTTCTGGTTTAGAAGATCTTTGTTCAGAATGAATAAACAGCAGGCAAATTACTAAGCAAAGGATGAGAGTAGGAATGGTTTTATTAAATCGTAAACTCATACAGCTTTTAAAGGATAACCATTTGATTAAGGAGATTTTTCACGGAGAATTTGGACTGGAAAAAGAAAATGTCAGAGTGGATCCAGAGGGAAGACTTGCGCTGACACCACATCCAAAAGTCTTTGGAAACAAGCTGGAGAACCCCTACATTCAAACGGATTTCTCAGAGAGTCAGGTTGAGATGGTGACACCCTCTTTTGATTCTATTGAAGAGACTTATAACTTTCTGGAGGCGCTGCAGGATATTGTGTCGCTAGAGCTTAATGAAGAATATCTGTGGCCGAGTAGTAATCCTCCCATGCTGCCGAACGATAAGGAAATTCCCATTGCCAAAATGGGTAATCCGGTAGAAGACGAGTATAGACATCAGTTAGCCGATAAGTATGGTCGTAAAAGACAATTGCTGAGTGGGATCCATTATAATTTCTCTTTTGATGAACAATTTCTAAAAAAGCTTCATGATATCGCTGATCCACAAGAGAGTTTTAAAGATTTCAAAGATGCTGCCTATTTAAAAATAGCCCGCAACCTATTGCGATACCGCTGGCTTCTAATCTATTTAACAGGTGCTAGTCCTGTTTTTGATAAGACTTATATGGAGCAATGTGTGGCACGTGGTGAATCAGATGATGATAAAAGCTTCTATTATCTGAATATGAATTCCCTGCGAAATAGCGAATGTGGGTATCGGAATGAAAAGCCTCTCTATGTATCTTTTGACTCGCTTACCGAATATGTACATGATTTACAAGCGTTGATTGAATCGGAAGAATTATTAAGTGTAAAAGAGTTCTATAGCCCGGTTAGAGTGAAGACGGCAAGAGGTAAACATCCGTTAGAGGAGCTGCTGCAGGATGGGATTGCCTATTTGGAGCTTCGTTTTATTGATCTCAATCCACTCTATAAAATAGGAATTAGCAAAGAATCAATGACTTTCATTCATCTATTTATCCTGTATATGCTATTAAAAGAGGATGAACCGTTCGGAGTAGAGGATCAGAAGATGGCGAATCTTAATCATGATCAATTGATCATGGAGGGGATCAAAGGCTGTTTGCATGATTACGGAGATTCTTGCGGGACAATGGAACAGAAGGCTTTAATTTGTATGCAAGAAATGCAGGATATGATTCAGCTATTGAACCCAGAGGATAAACAGTTCTCGAACGTTCTGAACGGAGCTAAGGATAAGATTCTAAATCCAGATCAGAGCTTTGCAGGGATTGTGAAGTCGGAAGTTCAACAATCCTCTTTTATTAAATATCATCTGAATAAAGCCAAACAATATGCTAAGGAAAGTCTTGCAAATGGATACCGATTTGTAGGATATGAGGATTTGGAGCTATCTACACAGCTTCTACTGAAGGCAGCAGTTAAACGTGGGATTAAGTTCCAATTGCTTGATCGGGAAGAGAACTTCGTTGTACTTACGAAAGGCGATCATAAAGAATACGTTAAGCAGGCTACGAAGACATCCCTGGATTCTTACAGCACGGTACTAATTATGGAGAATAAAATTGTTACGAAGGAAGTTCTCAAACAACAAGGCATTCGTGTTCCCTCAGGTGAGGCATTTGGAGATCTGGAAGCGGCAATGAATGCATATGGCACTTATCGTAATAAGCGAATAGTGATCAAACCCAAATCAACCAACTTTGGACTCGGCATTACTATTTTTACAGATGATTTCTCCAAAGAAGATTATCAAAAAGCCTTCGAAATCGCCTTCGAGCACGATCGAACAGTGCTGCTTGAGGAATTTATGACGGGGAAAGAATATCGTTTTCTAGTCATGGGCGATGAAGTAGTCGGAGTATTGCACCGGGTTCCGGCGAATGTGGTCGGTGATGGTGTACATATGATTGAAGAGCTGGTCCACGAAAAGAATAAGGATCCGCTAAGAGGTCATGGGTATAAAACACCGCTTGAAAAAATTCGGATCGGCGAAGCAGAAGAGATGTTCTTGAAGAACCATGCTCAGGCTTGGAGTGACATTCCTCCATTAAACGAGGTTATCTATCTACGGGAAAACTCTAATATTAGTACAGGTGGAGACAGCTTAGACTTTACTGATGAGATTCCTGACAGCTATAAAGATATGGCCATTCAATCAGCTAAAGCTGCAGGGGCCACTATTTGTGGAGTAGACATGATGATTGATGATATTAGGGAAGAGGCGAAGGGTACCAATTACAGCATTATTGAGATCAATTTTAATCCAGCGATTCATATCCACTGTTATCCTTTTAAAGGCAAGAACCGCCAAGCGGATGAACGAATTTTGGATCTATTGTTTGGAGAATGAACAGAAGCTCAACCAGTACTTTTGGTTGAGCTTCTGTTATTAAACGAGACAATTTCGGCTTGATTTCCACCCCTTGTGACACTCTTGTAACAGAGATTCGCTACGATATGCTACGAGGTGAGAAAATGAAGAAATCTAAAGCTTTTATCGTGTTGATCTTATTGTTGGTTGTCGGATGCAGTTCGGTACCATCACAAGCCAATCCAGAACTGAAGAAGGAAGAGAAGACAGAAAGGAATGAGAAGTTAGCCTTCTGGGAGGGCCAGAGAAAAGGAACCAATTTCATGAATTCAAAATCTTTACCGGAAAACTATGATGCTGCCAAAGAGCAAAATATTGAATTCATTCGTTTGGCACCAGATAAATGGGCAAAAGACAGTGACTATTTATTTAATGACAAACCGGATGCGAACCCGGATAAAGATTTTCTAATAGGGAATGCAGATAAGTATGAAGGGATTGTTGAGGAGGATTTTGCCGAGTTAAAAGCGGACTTAGATGCAGCCGAGGCTCGGGGCTCCAAAGTGGTGCTGACCGTCCTCAGTCTCCCCGGAGATCGCTGGAGGCAGTTCAATAATTACAAAAATGATGACCGGATATGGAAAGATTTCAGTTATCATGAACAAGCGGCAGTGTTTTGGAGAGATCTAGCAAGCCGGTTGAAAGATCATCCTGCGGTAATCGGTTATAACCTGATAAATGAGCCACATCCAGAGACCGCCACGGGATTTAATGACTTCTGGACACAGGACTACAGCGAATGGTATAGCTCAGTAGAGAATACCCCTGCGGATTTGAATCTTTTATATGAGACGATAGTGACCGCTATTCGTACCGTAGATACGAAGACACCAATTATCGTAAATTCTGGGCTGTATGCTACACCTTGGGCTTTTAAATATTTAAAACCGATCGATGATGAGAATGTGTTGTATGCTTTTCATATGTACGAGCCTTACGAGCTAACCAGTCAAAATAAGAAAAAAGGGCTTACCTATGAGTATCCTGGAACGATAAAGGTCGGGGATAATAAAACGGAAAAAGCTTTTAACGAGGAAGCCTTAAAGGAATTTCTGGAACCTGTTGCGCAGTGGGCAAAGGAACATAACATCCCCGCAAATCGGATTGTTGCAGAAGAGTTTGGAACGAATCGATTAGTAAAAGGTGCAGATCAATACATGGCTGATTTAATTTCGATTTTTGATGATTTCGGCTGGCATTGGGCGTTTTATGCTTTCCGCGAGGATACTTGGGACGGTATGGATTATGAATTGGGAAGTAAGCCCCCAACCTGGGAATATTGGCAAGCGATAGAGAATGGCGAACAGCCTCCTCGAAAAGTAGTCGATAGCCCGATATGGGAAGTATTGAAGAAAGGACTTGAAGGAAAGGAGTAAATGATGCTACTTGAACATTCTAATTGCCGATGATGAGAAACATATGACCACTATATTGAAGACTTATTTTGAAAAAGAGGGCTATAACGTTTGGGTAGCAGCGGATGGGGAGGAGGCGCTGGAGCTCTTTTTTTCGAATAAAATCGACCTTGTGGTACTGGATTGGATGATGCCTAAGCGAAGCGGGATTGAGGTGTGCAATGAAATCAAGCAGGTTAGTTTAGCTAAGGTGGTCATGTTGACCGCTCGATCTTCCCATGACGATGAATTTAGCGCATTAGATATCGGTGCAGATGAATATATAAGAAAACCATTCGATCCACGGATCTTAATGCTGAGAATCAAAAAAATGCTGGGTACCGAAAAAGTAGCTGCTATACGGGACTTAGAAATTGATTTTGAGCGAAAAAAAGTGTTCAAGAATGGGGAGGAGCTGTCCCTATATAAAAAAGAGTTTGAACTGCTAACCTTCCTATACGAGAATAAAGGGCGGATTTTGTCCAGAGATTCTTTGTTATCTTCCGTTTGGGGGATGGATTATCTTGGTGAAGAGAGAACCGTGGATACACATATCAAAAGATTACGCGATAAGATTGGGGCTGACCACGTAATTACACACAGGGGAATGGGGTACAGCTTCCATGATAAAAATCAATAAAATAAGCACGAAGTTATTGATTATGGTAAGTATTATTCTGCTGATTGTATTTGGGACGTCCTATTCATTGCACAATTTTTTCTCGTCTGATTATTACCTTTACAAAATGAAAACCAAAATTAACGACATATATGACGAAGTAAAGGATCTCAGTCTGGATCAGCTCATGGAGAAAGAAACAGCGATCGAGAACAATAACAATGTAACGATAGTTAGGGTTGAGAACAACGGAAGCGCAACAATAATCAATGAGAACATTCAATTTGCGTTGTACAAAGATAAAGTGGCACTTAATAAGTTCTGGATTACGGAAGAAGTTTTGCAAAAGGTAAACGAAGGAAAAACGGTGAATCTATTATTTAATCAGGGGAAATTGAAGTCCAGTCTATTAACGAAAATATACGAGCAGGATGGCAGTCTAATCCTGATCGGCACTGTGGTTGTGCACAATACAGATGCTTTAAACATCGTAAACCAATTCAGCTTCTATTCTATTCTTTTGGGGATTATTATCAGCTTGCTGTTAGTGGCTTATTTTTCGAGGAAAATCATTACTCCGTTAGAGCAATTGCAGGATGTAGCGAAGGATATCTCTAATCTTGATTTTAAACAAGTGACGATTAAGTCGGGGGATGAAATCGAAGAATTATCAAAGAGCATTAACCAGATGAGTCAGCGCCTGAAAAGTGCCCATGCAGAGCTGGAGAAGAAAAATCAAAGCTTAAACACACTGATCTCAAGCATTTCACACGAGGTAAAAACACCGTTATCCTTAATCCAGGCGTATACCATTGGCATTCAAGACGATTTGGATGATGGTACGTATACGGATATCATTTTGGAACAGGTGAAGTATACGTCTGATATGGTGGATTACTTAATTAAACTGTCCAAGATTCAAAAGACCGAAGTGTATAAAGAAAAATTCGATCTTAAAGAGCTTCTGCTCAAAGTGATCTCACAATATAACATTACGCTTAAAAATAAAAACCTGACGTTACAGACCGACTTCCATTCGGTTGAACGATCCATCGTTGAGGAGGATAGCAGCCAGATAGAAATTGTATTCAACAACTTAATTAGTAATGCCATTAAATATGGGGAAGAGAATGTCTTTGGAATCTCAGTAGCGAATGATACCCAAGGCACTTTGAAATTCACCATTACTAATAAAACCACGCGCCTAAAAGAGAAGCATCTAGCGTATATCTGGGACCCGTTCTATGTCATCGAGGAGTCTCGGAATAAAGAAATCTCCGGAACTGGACTTGGCCTGTCTATCGTCGCGGAGATTCTAGCTAAGAATGATCTAAAATATGAAGCCACATTAGAGGATTCGTATATTAGTTTTAGTGTTTGGTTTGATGTTGAGGTCACAGAAAATAATTGCTAGTGGGAGGAAAATGTCCCTTAAGAAATCTTCAGTTATTGTTGCAACTCTTTCACTCTTAATCAACCTCATAATGAATATGTATCAGGCACTATCAATGATTAAATGTTTAGATTAGGGAAAACCTCCCTAATTATGTGAGATTTATCGTGCTCCAAGCGATAATTAGGGAAAATCTCCCCAATTATCAGGGTGTTTCATTCATAAAGAGGGTATTATCGTATTTATTAGGGAGGATTTCCTTAAAAGTCACAAATTGAGCCGATAATTGACTAATTTTAGGGAGGATTTCCCTAATCCGCAAAGTGGTGTGATGTGAAGCTTAATGCAACGCTAGTGGAATTGAATTGCAGCTCATAATAAATGAAGCACTCCTTCAAGGAGGATTCATTCGCTTTAAAGCTATCAGCAGAGACACGATTCTACACATAATCGTGAATGGTTTTTAGATTTAACCCATAAATATGGTGAAAAGTAACGGAGGGAATTTTGGAACTGTAGGAGCGGAGCGTTCGCCTGAAAGCTTTCCGAAGGAAAGCTCGCATCGGAAGCATATGCTTTGTCTCCGGATGTTATCCGCTGATAGCGGTGAAATCAAAAACATCTGGAGACAACAGCGACAGTAAGTCCAAACATTCCCGCAGTTACGTCCCGTCACCAGATTTATCGTATTATCTCCTTAGCCATCACCTAATCCATCAATTCAGCTTCAAGATCGAAGCATTATCAACAAAGGTAGCTGTATTAAACAGCATCAATACATCCTTAATATCATTCTGAGCCATGTACTCGCTGATACTCCCGTTATAATAACGAATGTCGATCACGTGGATTTCCGGTACATGCTGAGTCAGAAAAGGAATTACACTATGTGCATAGGAGTCCTTGATGACGAGTAGCTTCTCCTGTTTGATCACTTTAGGATCAAGCTGGCTTGTGATTTTCATGAGGGCATGAACGCCCCCTAGAAAATAAGAGTACTTATCTTTTTTCTCCAAATAGCTTGAATCATACATACTTGTTAAAGTCTCACCTGTATCTACAATATGCATCTTGGTGGATACATCATGAACAGGCTTATACACTTGAATGGAATCTGGTGCCACCCCAATGAATTGACTCCGCGTATGGTAGCTTCCAAGGAACGAATCGCTTACCGTCTCAATCTCGAATTCGCTCTGGGACAGAGGTTGCCATCCCATACTTTTAGCATAAGCTACGTAAGCCAAATAAGCGCCGTAGGTTGTCCAGTGATGATCGGTTCGATAATAAATGGGCTCTGCGGCATGCGGAGCAAGAACATCAAATCCATTTATAAAAGTCAGGCTATCCCCTACATCCTCAGCAATCGTTTGATTCACCTCGGCTTGCGAATATACGGGTGCTAACCAAGGCAGACGCTCGTTGTACAAGCCTACCGATGTCGGCGCAAGCAGAAAGGTCGTTTTGGCTTCAGCATTTTTATCGGCAAAACGCTTCACAGCCGCTGTATATTGCTGAACCTTTTTGTGATCAGGTGCCTCGAATTTTTCGAATAAGTAGCCGTCTTTCCCCTTATATATTCCGTTATTCTCTTGCTGCAACCTCATTTGCTCCACCGCCGATTTCACCCATACCCATTTGGCTCGAAAAGGGAAATGATCGGTTACGAAGCTTTCCGCCTCTTCCGCGTAGGTGTGGGATAATAAATTGTCCCATGTCAAATGGGGAGCACTTTGCAAATATCGATTCTCTAACTCGGAGAAACGTTGAACAGGCAGTAAGAAAAAGGTTATACCCACCAGAAACAGCGTCGCGACAAATCCTACCACTAGTATTCGATCCGTTCTCTGCTTCATAAACAATCACCCCCTAGAATCGGAAATATAAGAATGGGTTAAAGGTAGCATCCACTAAGTAAGCGACAGATAGGAAGAACAGCACACCATACCAAATCAGAGAAGGGATCGTTCTATCATCCATACGCTTGAAGAGTTTCAAAGGCACGGATGCTAAAGTTAGTACCACAAGTAGAATCGCGTTTGTGTAAGTGAAGTATAAAGTGGTGGTATCCCACAATGGCTGAGCGTTAAAGCCGAGCATCGCTTGCAAGTAACTAAGCACCAATGGAAGTTCTTCAAAGGCGAACAAGACCCATCCTATGAGAATAAGTACAATGGCATATAGATGCCTTACCCAGCGCGGTAGGCGGCTCAGTAGCTTTAATCCCCACCATTTTTCAAAGATAAGAATAACCCCAAAGTATAATCCCCAGAGTAGAAAATTCCAGCTTGCTCCGTGCCAGATTCCCGTCAATAGCCAGACGATGAGGATATTGCGCACCTGAATGCCTAAACCCCGGCGGTTGCCTCCAAGCGGGATATATACGTAGTCACGAAACCAACTGCTAAGGGAAATATGCCATCTCCGCCAGAAGTCGGTAATGCTCTGTGAAATATAAGGTTTGTTGAAGTTCTCGTTAAAGCGGAAGCCGAACATAAGTCCGAGGCCAATCGCCATATCCGAATATCCACTGAAATCAAAATAGATCTGAAAAGCAAATGTAATAATGCCAATCCAAGCGGTTAAAGCAGGCATGGAATCTAGATTGGAGCTGGAGATGGTGTGCCAGAGCAAACCGATGTTATTGGCAAGCAGCACTTTTTTGGCTAGTCCGATAATGAATCTTCGTACACCCTCTGCGAACATGGGGATATCCACCGAACGCGCTCGTAATTGCTCTGCAATGGTGTTGTATTGAACGATAGGACCGGCTACTAATTGCGGGAACAAGGCTACAAACGTACCGAAATCAATCCAATTTCGCTGTGCTTTAGCAGTTCCTCTGTATACGTCAATGATGTACGACATGGATTGAAAGGTATAGAACGAAATCCCAATAGGTAGTGGTAAATCAGTTAATGGGATATGAGTACCGAGGAGTTCATTTACATTTTGGATGAGAAAATCTGCATATTTGAAATACGACAATAAGCCCAGGTTAATAACCATAGAGCTAACCACAATCCACTTGCGCTGTACCTTAGTTAGCTTCGGTCTACTAAGAAGTAGACCAAAGCCGTAATCCGTAATGGTGGACAGCAACATAATTACAATGTAGACGGGTTCGCCCCAAGCATAAAACACCAGACTGCTTAAGAACAATATGAGGTTTTTGATTCGCCAAGGCGAAACATAGTAGAGTGCAAGGACAGCCGGCAGGAACAGGAATAGGAACAGTAGGCTGCTGAATACCATCGCTAATTATTTTTTAGTAAACAAGGTATCAAATTCAGTCACCAGCTGATCAGCACTCTCCGAAATCACGAATAAGATGTAATTGCCTTTTGTGACCAGCTTATAATTTTGGGCGTTCTCATACTGATCCGGAAGGTATTGTTCGAATTGCTTTTGAATATCAGTCGCACGCTCTTTGACGGCGGTTTCGACAGTAGAGATATCTTTTGCATCTTTAACTTTTAAAATGGCAATTTCGTTACTTTTCACATTCATCATTGGCATTCTAATGCTATAATCTTCAAGTAATGATGGAGCTAGATGGTACAGCTGAGCCACCATATCTTCTTCAACTTCCATTAATGAAGGCTGTTCCACTTTTGCGAGCATCTCGTCGATCATTTCTTTCGGCGTCAGATTGGTTTCGACAACGGCTTCATTGTTACTACTGGAACAGGCGCTAAGCATTACACTTAATACAATAGTTAACGCTAGAATGAAGGTATGTTTTTTCAATTAGGTCACTCTCCTTGGTGTGTTTGATCTACGTTTCTCTAGTTAACTAACGTAAAGAGTCTATAGAATGTTGCGGGACACTTTCTTTCGAATACTTTACCCCAATTTTGTGGAAATATGTTTGAAGGAAAAGGTCATGCAAAGATCTTCCTCTCTTAGCTTGCGCAATGGTTGGTTATACTGTTAATGTTAGATAGATAGTTTTGAATAGAAGGGGATTGAACGGAATGATCGAAGAACTGAACAATAATGGACTACCGGAGAATTACGAGGAATTAAAGAAAGCTGCCAACCGCTCTGCGGATTGGAGAGCCCGTCTAGAAGCTGTTGAAGAACTGGGACAGACTAACCACAAACAAATTATCGATATCCTGACGCGTTTAATGGAGAGCGATCCTGTATATACAGTTCAAGAAGCGGCTTACCTTAAACTGAAGGCATTCGGCGAAGATGTTAAAGCACCTTCCAAGAATAAACCGGAGCTAGTAAAAGGCGTATCCAAAATACTCCTGAGAATCAAGAAGAGCTTGCCAAGAGATCATTCGTACGAAGATTTCAAAGAGAAACTGAAGAAGATGAGAATCGACGTGTACGATATTTACGAAGGCGAAAAGGGCGCTGACTTTGATGCTTGGCTGATGAAGATGTGGAATTCCTCGAACAAGTAAAGGATGACAACATGCAAACTAACAAATTGACAGAACAATTTCAAGAATATCTTAATCTTTCCGCTGACTTACGTCCTGACTATATTGCCAGCTTAGGTAAGGGTGATAATGAAGCGAAGATTACGGCGATTTTTCCGGAAGCCCCTGAACTGCTGAAGGCCATTTATAACACAGTTTCGGGTACAAGCAGTGAGGAAGAAGAACCAAGTCTGATCGAATTTATTCCAGGGTATCGTCTAATTCATATTAATGAATATGAAGCAGAGATGAAGATTTTAGCTGGAATATTGGAGGAAAAAGGCCATCAAGCGGATGGCGTTATCTTGCCGATCTTAACGAACTACGGTAGCGACTTCATTTGTTACTATAAATCTGCAGATGGTGTGGAACGTGTATGTGACCTGCTGCATGATTTTGGGGATCTGATTGTTATGTATGAATCACCTGAAAAGTTCATGGAGACTTTATGTGAGTTCTACAAGCAGGAGGTTTATTTCCTGGATGAAGAGGGTTACCTCGATTGCGATTTAGTAAAAGAGGGCGAAGTAGGCGCGGCTCTAAACCCGGATGCGAAATATTGGTCCGAGTAACAAGCTGATACCCTATAAAGAAGAGCAGCAGTCCTATTACGGACTAGCTGCTCTTTGTTTATTAAATATCTACTGTTATGTTACTCCTGCGCAGCACGTTTCTCCTGCTCGCGAAGCTCTACTCTCCGTATTTTTCCGGAGGTCGTCTTCGGAAGATCTTGAATGAACTCGATTTTGCGTGGATATTTATAAGGAGCGGTCCACTCTTTAACATGGGATTGCAGCTCCTTCACAAGCTCTGGAGAAGCGGCGGTCTCATCTTTTAGTACAATAAAAGCTTTAACGATGTGTCCGCGGATTTCATCCGGACTTGCTACGACCGCGCATTCCTTAACCGAAGCATGTTTCATAAGGGCTTCTTCTACTTCGAAAGGACCTATGGTGTAGCCCGAACTAATGATAATGTCATCTCCACGGCCCTCGAACCAGAAATAACCCTCTTCATCTTTCCGTGCCCGGTCACCAGTTATGAAGAACTCGCCGTGAGTAGAGCTTTCTTTTCTGCCAGGGTCTTTGTAATAGGTATGGAATAACGCTGGCATGCTTAGGTGCACTGCGATATCTCCAACAACTCCAGCAGGTAACGGAATGCCGTCCTCATCTACCACTTCAATTAGACCAGGGGCAATAGACTTACCCATAGAACCTATTCGGATAGGTGTATCTTTGAGAGTACCGATAATAAGCGTACTTTCTGTTTGACCGTAACCATCACGAATCGTGATATTGAATTCCCGCTGGAAGGTGTTGATAACCTCTTGATTCAAAGGCTCTCCAGCGGAAACCGCGCAGCGAAGGTGGGACAAGTCATACTGATTGAGATTTTCTAATTTGGCCATCAAGCGATATTCGGTTGGCGTACAGCATAATACCTCGATGTTGTGATCTTGTAACAACTGTAAATATTTTTTGGGATGAAAAGATCCACTATATACAAAGCCGGTCGCCCCGTTGCCAAGGACGGTTAGGAAGGGGCTCCAGATCCACTTCTGCCAGCCCGGTGCTGCTGTTGCCCAAACGGTGTCGGTTTCTTTGATATCGAGCCATTGAGGCGATGTGATACGTAAGTGAGCATAACCCCAGCCATGACTGTGAACGACTGCTTTAGGGTTGCCAGTTGTTCCAGAGGTATATGCCAAGATCGCCATATCGTCCCGGTGGCTTTCGACTGCTGTGAATTTATCTGGCTGATCAATCATTAGGCCTTCCAGATCTAGCCATCCATGACCGAGCTCGTCAGGGTCGCCGGATACGGAAAGACGGTAATCCAGAGCAGGCAGATCGTCCGAGATTTTATTAACTTCATCAGTGACCTCGGACCAGGCAATAACAGCTCTGGCTTCGGAATGCCGCAGACGATAAGATAAATCCTTTGCGCGAAGCATTTCTGATGAAGGGATAATGGCAAGTCCTAGCTTCAGACATGCTAAATAGATGACATAAGCGATGATTCGACGGGGAACCATTACAAGAACACGATCCCCTTGCTGAAGGCCGAGTGCTGCGAGCCCTCCGGCAAGCTGGTTAGCTTGCTTGCGAAGATCTCCGTAAGTGATCTCCTCGTAGTCTCCTTGTTCATTCAACCACTTAAGCGCAATCTTTTCCGGAGCATGACGTTCCATTTCCGAAGTGAGATTGTAGTACTCAGGTGCGATCCACTGCTGATTATTCAATATGAACCTCTCCTATATAAAACAAGATGTGTATAACTGTTATGCTTAGTATAGCACGTTATCCTAGTACCAGGTACTAGTACCTTGATGCCTAAATTTGATATCATAGGGTTCAGAAGGTTAAGATAACTTGTGTAAATATAAATCCAGAAAGTGAGAACTATGTTATGAATCACACAACTTTTGATGAAATATTCGCTATTATGGAAGCCTCTTTTCCTACCTCCGAGATCAGAACCTATGAGGGGCAACAGGAGTTATTGGATGTTCCACATTATCGATTGATTACCGAAGTGAATGCTGAGGGGAAAATCATTGCTTTTATAGCTTGCTGGGAGTTTCCAGGATTTCGATTTGTAGAACATATTGCCGTGGACCCAAGTATAAGAGGTGGGGGCATTGGTAAAAAGCTGATGGAAGAATATATCCGTCAGTCGGGCAAGCCTGTGCTTCTTGAAGTAGAGCCGCCACTGGGTGAAATGGAACAACGGAGAATTGGCTTTTATGAGCGACTGGGCTTCCATTTGAATCCTTATGCTTATGTGCAGCCCCCTCTGCGTGAGGGAAATGCGGATTTACCGCTTCAAATTATGACTTACCCTAACCCTGTCGATGTAGAAGAATTCAATCTTTATAGAGAAATTTTATATACAGAAGTGTATAAGGTTACAACGCCGTATCAAAGTTAATCTAACAGCAATCCGTACGATCCTTTTTAGGACAAGCGGGTTGCTGTTTTTATTTTTTTTGAATTAATGATATTTTGATTTTTTTAATTACAAAATGGGTACAAGTAAGAAACAACTTAGAGACATAATCTTATTTTGTTTGAGCTAAAGTAAGAACAAAGATTGAACTTTCGAGGAGGGCTTACTTATGAAAAACAAAAAAATAATTATAGCAACAATGGTGTTTGGGATGGTAGTCACAGGATCAGCCGGTGTGTACGCAGGAACTAAACTTCAGAAAATTACGGCATATCTCAATCACAGCATTGGATTTAAGGTGAATGGCACGGCTTATACGCCAGTTGATAATAAAGGAAATGCACTGGCACCAATTACGTATAACAATACAACCTATCTTCCTGTACGTGCGATTGCTGATGTGATGAAGGTGCCTGTGACCTTTGATGCGGTGAACAATCAGGTTATTCTTGGCACAGGAGGCTCGGTGACTGACACTATTTCTCTGGCTCCTGTACAATACAGCAACACTCAGAAACAAGAGATTGTTAAAGCCTTCGCCAATTTCCAAGGTTTTGAAACAGCCTATGCACCTACTCAAATGGTGAGTGGAGACGCATTTCAAAAAGTAGTGGGTTCAGATGACGGTGTGAACTTTCAGTTTAAGCAGATGAAGGTGAACATTTCTCCTCGTGATTACGCTTACGAATATAAAGGTGAGACCGTAAAGCTCTCTAACGGAACCGAAGCTAAATGGTATAGTCCATCCACCGATTCGTTGTTCTTGACCTATAAACTGGATGATCGCTTTGTTACTATTAGTTCTCCGAATAAAACACTGAGCAAGACGCAATTAGAAAAAGTAGCAGTAAATGTAGTGAAATGGACGAAGTAAGCCCTCATTAGCACTTATCTTTGTGCCTTAAAAAGTAAAGCAGCAAGTCTCCCGTAGTTGAAGAGGCTTGCTGCTTTTTTTGTCGTGTTTGGGAGCCAATGATTTAAACGCTTTTACTTACTGTGCTGTTTATTTGGCAGCTTTTGACTTGGTGTACTTTTACCGTGATTTTCTTTATTCTTTTCAGCTTTCTTTTGGGTGTCGTGTACTTTTTCTACAAAAGCATGAGTATCGTCCATGTTTATCCTCCTTGATTGGCAACCTTGCCGTTACTGTAACCACTTTTGTAAGAATACATACACGATGTACTTTACAAACTTCTATGTTTATAAAGACATTGCGAAAATATTTAATAGTTACTATAAATGGATGCAAGCATTTCATAGAACAGTAAGGGAGACTGATTATGAACAGGTTATTTAAACAAGCTGTATCCATGACCTTAGCTTTCGTTATGGTACTGGGAATTACATTCACAGGAATACCAGCTTATGCTGAAGACAGCAATGGGGATGCTGGACTACTGCAATTACAATCGTTAGAGCCTGTTACATTATTGGCAGGGAATTCTACGTGGAAGTATCTAGATCACGGAACAGATCAAGGGACGGTATGGCGGTCCGTGTACGATGATTCAACATGGGCGTCTGGCCAAGCACCGCTTGGTTATAAAGATAGTGGATCCGGAGTCAGCAGCAAGCAATTTGGTGCTCTGAACACAAATATAAGCTACGGTTCTAATAAGAGTATGAAATATCGTACTTCTTACTTCCGTACAAACGTAACGGTGAATAAGGAAGAGATTGCGAAATCCGATAAAATCTTGGGTAACTTCGCATTTGATGACGGAGCTGTACTATATTTGAACGGTAAAGAAATTTACCGTGAGGCTATGCCAGCGGGCGAAATTAATTTTCAAACAAAAAGTTCAACTAACTTAAGTGATCCAAACGAATATACCAAGGTAGACCTTACCGAAGTAGTAAAGGCTAACTTAAAGGACGGAAGTAATGAGCTTTCAGCTGAGGTGCATCAGTCGAGTGATGGTAGCTCTGACCTCTATTGGGATATGAACCTGATTGCTTATCCGGTAGTAGAGCCTGTAGACCCTGGAGTTGGGAAGCCTGAGTCTATCGCACTTACTTTTAACGGAAACCCTCAGACTAGTATGGGATTCAACTGGTATGCACCTGAGAGTGTGACGGGTACCAAGCTTGAAGTAGTAGAAGCTTCTAAATTAGTGGACGGTCAGTTCCCGGTAGGTGCTCAAACTTACGAAGGAACATCGGTTACAACAAGCGTGTATATGACCAAAGCGGATAAGTCAGCCAAGAAACCAGTAGTACTGACTAGTCATAAGGTCATTGCTGATCATTTGCAGCCGGGAACGGAGTATGCTTACCGTGCTGGGGATGGACAAGCTGACAATTGGAGTGACATCGGAACGTTTACAACAGAAAGCTCCAGTAATCAGGCATTTAAGTTCTTATATACAACGGACTCTCAAGGTACAACTGAAGGTGATTTTGATATTTGGAATCATACCCTTCAAGAGGGATTGGCTAAATTCCCGACAAGTGAATTCATTCTGAATTCCGGTGATTTGGTAGACAACGGTGATATTGAGGAGCAATGGGGATGGTTCTTCAATAAACCAAAGGATATTCTAGCAAATATTCCATTGGTTCCACTGGTAGGTAATCATGAAAGTAAGAGTTATAGCAATTACACAACTCATTTTAATTTACCTAATGTCTCGAATACGGGCGCAAAACCAGATGGCTCGGTATATTCTTTTGACTACGGTTCAGCACACTTTATGGTTATTAATACAGAATATTATGGTGCTAGCTCAAGTCTTGAGAATAACGAAATTTACAAAAAACAAGTAGAGTGGCTGCGCAGTGAAGCCGCGAAAAGCGATCAGAAGTGGAAGGTTGTGCTTTTGCATAAATCACCTTATTCTGTTGCCAGTCACACAAATGATACAGATGTACTCTATTACAGAGCTAATTTGACAAAGGTATTTGATGAGCTTGGTATTGACATGGTTATCGGAGGACATGACCACACCTATACTAGAAGCTATCAAATGTACAACAATCAGCCGTTGACGGATATTAAGCCGGACAAAAACGGAGTGGTAACTGATCCTAAGGGTACGTTATACCTGATTACAAATGCAGCGGGCAATAAAAAATATAATGTTGGCGCAGGTCCGTTTCCTTTTGCAGCTAAATACGAGCAGCCTGGTAAGGAAATGTTCACAGGAATGACTGTAACGAATAATGAATTTTCATACGAAGCCTACACCACGACAACTGGTGGATCTACTGACTTGTATGATAAATACAGCATTCATAAGTCTGACGTAGCTGTTAAACCTGTGCAAAATGCAAAAGCTACTGTAGCAGATGGCGGAAAAATCACGTTAACTTGGGATGCGCCTGCATCCGGTGCACCGGTATCAGGATATCGCATTTATGAGCAAAATGATCTGGTATCTGCAAACTGGACGGTCAGTGTTCCTAATACGGAAGGTCAAACTTCTTATAATTACACTGTAGAAAATACTAATCCGAACCAAGCCTATCAATTTGTTATCAAAGCTGTAAGTGACAGAACCAATTCAGAAGCTAAAATTGCTTCTACCGATTCTATCAAAAAAGTTACCGTTACCTTTAACGGCGATCCAGTGAGTGCAAAAGGATTCACTTGGTACACAGCGTTGAAATCTGCAGGAAGCGACCTGCAGGTTGTAGAGAACACGGGCGTTACTCCAGACTTTACAAAAGCTGCTGAGTTTACAGGACGTTCAGCTGTTTCCAGAAATTCAAAGGATGAATTAGTTCATAAGGCTGAAGCTTCTGGCCTTAAGGCTGATACGAAATACTACTTCCGTGTAGGTGATAAAGCACTAGGATTGTGGAGTGCAGTGGGAACTTTCGAAACAGCTGCTAAGACAGGTGCATTTACTTTCATCGATCTGGCGGACACACAAGCTAAGACCGAAGATGAGGCTATTCTTTCTGGAGAAACGATGGCAAAAGCACTTACGACATTCCCGAATGCTGAGTTTGTGGCGATTAACGGAGATATCGTAGATACTGGAACCAACGAATCACAATGGAATTGGTTGCTTGGCCATTCGCAGGAAACCTTGCTCAATACGACTATTGTTCCAGTTGCGGGGAACCATGAGGATAAAGCGAATGCCTTCTATGAGCACTACAATATTAAGGAAGCCGCAGGCTCACCAACAGAAACAGGAGCATACTATTCCTATGATTACAGCAATGCGCACTTTGTAGTCTTGAACACGAATGAGAATTCGGATGAATATGCTAACTTCAGCAAAGCACAGTTGGATTGGATGAAGGCCGATGTAAAAGCAGCGAAGGTTGCTGGAGCGAAGTGGATTATCGTCGCTATGCATAAAGGACCATATACAACCTCTAACCATGCTACTGACAAAGATATTATGGGCGCTAATGGAGAAAGAGCGAAAGTCGCTCCAATGATGGCTGAACTGGGCATTGACTTGGTTCTTCAAGGCCACGACCATATTTATGCACGGACGAAGCCAATCAAGGCCGACGGAACTGCAGCAGACACAGTGAAAATCAAGGAAAGCTTCAATGGTCAAACGGTAGAGTACACAGTAAACCCAGATGGAACAATCTATCTGATTCCAGCTACGGCAGGAGCGAAGGTTTACTATAAGAACATGAAGAAAGAATTGGGAGATGCTTACTATAATCTCTTTGAAGTAGCCAATGAGAATACAGCAGCTAAATACGGAGCGGACCCAAGTGATGCTACGCGTCCAATGCGCGGTCAAGTTCAGACCTTTGTTGGTATCACTGTAGATGCAGGGAAGCTGACAGCTGTATCTTATGAGATTGATCAGAATGTTAATGAGGCTAGACCATATGTTCTTGAAGAGTTCGGTATTGTTAAGGGCGATGAGAATGGTGGAGTTACACCAACACCAACACCAACACCAACACCAACACCAACACCAACACCAACACCAACACCAACACCAACACCAACAACAGAGCCGACAACAGCACCAACGACAGCGCCAACAACAGCACCAACGACAAAACCGACAGCAACACCAACACCAACAGTAGCGCCAACAGCTACACCAGCACCGACAACGGCGCCTTCACCAACTGCGACGCCAGTTAGTAAGCCATTTTTAACGGATACTAGCAATCACTGGGCGACTGCTGTTATCGAGAAAGCAGTAGCAGCTGGCTTCGTTAGTGGTTATCCGGATGATACTTTCCGTCCGAATCAGAAAGTAAATCGGGTTGAATTTATCACAATGCTGGCACGTGCATTACATTTGCCGGAGAATGGTGACACTTCAAGCTTTAAGGATTCTGCGAAGATTCCAGCATGGGCTAAGTCTTTTGTGGCACAGGCTGTATCTCTGCAAATTATCAGTGGCTATGATGATGGAACATTCCGTCCTACACAGGAGCTAACACGTACAGAATTAGCAGTTATGGTTGTTCGTGCTCTTGGTATTACGGTAGATCCTAAAGCGACATTAACCTTCAATGATGCTAAGGATGTACCAGCATGGGCAGTGCCATATATTGCAGCAGCAGTGAAATCAGGCCTTGTGAATGGTGTAGGGCAGAATAAATTTGCACCTAACCAGAAGGCAACAAGAGCAGAGGCGGTTACCATAATCCTTGCATTATTAGAAAAAGGGCAGAAGTAATCTATTATCTGCGTGAATTGAACTCAAGCTTAGCTTGTATCTAACAAAGGGGTCTCAGCTTATCTGCTGGGGCTCTTTTGTGTTTAATGCTTTTTGTATAAGAGGCCATCACTTTGCCGGAAAATATCACTAAGGAAGTGGACTATTATGATGAAGAAGTAACAGAATACAAAATAATATGAATTTTAAAAAAATGCTTGCAATGAATCTCTATACATGATATATTCTAATTCCGGCCAAGAAATACACATGCCGAGCTCGAAAAAGAAGTTAAAAAAAGAGCTTGACATTAAATAGCCGAACATGATATAGTATAAGAGTTGCTGCTGAGACATTAAACGGCGCCAACGAGAACTTGATCTTTGAAAACTGAACAACGAGTGAGTAGGAAATCACGAAAGTGATATCCAAAATTAGAGAATTAATTTTCTCGTCAGATGTTTCAAAATGAGCATATCGCTCTTTTCAATACTAATTGGAGAGTTTGATCCTGGCTCAGGACGAACGCTGGCGGCGTGCCTAATACATGCAAGTCGAGCGGGGTTATTTTGAAAGCTTGCTTTCAAAATAACTTAGCGGCGGACGGGTGAGTAACACGTAGGCAACCTGCCCCTTAGACTGGGATAACTACCGGAAACGGTAGCTAATACCGGATAATTTCTTTTTTCTCCTGAAGAAAGAATGAAAGACGGAGCAATCTGTCACTGGGGGATGGGCCTGCGGCGCATTAGCTAGTTGGTGGGGTAACGGCCCACCAAGGCGACGATGCGTAGCCGACCTGAGAGGGTGAACGGCCACACTGGGACTGAGACACGGCCCAGACTCCTACGGGAGGCAGCAGTAGGGAATCTTCCGCAATGGACGAAAGTCTGACGGAGCAACGCCGCGTGAGTGATGAAGGTTTTCGGATCGTAAAGCTCTGTTGCCAGGGAAGAACGTCCGGTAGAGTAACTGCTATCGGAGTGACGGTACCTGAGAAGAAAGCCCCGGCTAACTACGTGCCAGCAGCCGCGGTAATACGTAGGGGGCAAGCGTTGTCCGGAATTATTGGGCGTAAAGCGCGCGCAGGCGGTCATTTAAGTCTGGTGTTTAAACCTTGGGCTCAACCTGAGGTCGCACTGGAAACTGGGTGACTTGAGTACAGAAGAGGAAAGTGGAATTCCACGTGTAGCGGTGAAATGCGTAGATATGTGGAGGAACACCAGTGGCGAAGGCGACTTTCTGGGCTGTAACTGACGCTGAGGCGCGAAAGCGTGGGGAGCAAACAGGATTAGATACCCTGGTAGTCCACGCCGTAAACGATGAGTGCTAGGTGTTAGGGGTTTCGATACCCTTGGTGCCGAAGTTAACACAGTAAGCACTCCGCCTGGGGAGTACGGTCGCAAGACTGAAACTCAAAGGAATTGACGGGGACCCGCACAAGCAGTGGAGTATGTGGTTTAATTCGAAGCAACGCGAAGAACCTTACCAGGTCTTGACATCCCTCTGAATCCACTAGAGATAGTGGCGGCCTTCGGGACAGAGGAGACAGGTGGTGCATGGTTGTCGTCAGCTCGTGTCGTGAGATGTTGGGTTAAGTCCCGCAACGAGCGCAACCCTTAACTTTAGTTGCCAGCAGGTAAGGCTGGGCACTCTAGAGTGACTGCCGGTGACAAACCGGAGGAAGGTGGGGATGACGTCAAATCATCATGCCCCTTATGACCTGGGCTACACACGTACTACAATGGCCGGTACAACGGGAAGCGAAACCGCGAGGTGAAGCCAATCCCATCAAAGCCGGTCTCAGTTCGGATTGCAGGCTGCAACTCGCCTGCATGAAGTCGGAATTGCTAGTAATCGCGGATCAGCATGCCGCGGTGAATACGTTCCCGGGTCTTGTACACACCGCCCGTCACACCACGAGAGTTTACAACACCCGAAGTCGGTGGGGTAACCCGCAAGGGAGCCAGCCGCCGAAGGTGGGGTAGATGATTGGGGTGAAGTCGTAACAAGGTAGCCGTATCGGAAGGTGCGGCTGGATCACCTCCTTTCTATGGAGAATCGTCTTCTGCAATGAAGACATTCAAATCGGAAGTTAAACTTCCACAATCTCAGGTTTAGGCCTGTTACTCACTCGTTGCTCAGTTTTGAGAGTTTAAGCTCTCATCTTTAAACTTGATCCTTGAAAACTGGATACCGAAACGAATTTGCGTTTTAGAACATCTTTTAGCTAAAACTTGTGTAAACAAGTACGTTAGTTATTAGCTGGAAGCGAAGATTTTCAATTGTGCGAACAAGCGAAACATCGGAGCGAAGGTTAAGCTAATAAGAGCACACGGAGGATGCCTAGGCGCCAGGAGCCGACGAAGGACGTGGCGAACAACGAAACTGCCTCGGGGAGCTGTAAGCAAGCTTTGATCCGGGGGTGTCCGAATGGGGAAACCCAGCTGTGGTAATTCGCAGTTACTCATCTCTGAACACATAGGAGATGTAGAGGCAGACCAGGGGAACTGAAACATCTAAGTACCCTGAGGAAGAGAAAACAATAGTGATTCCGTCAGTAGCGGCGAGCGAACGCGGAACAGCCTAAACCTAAGAGCTTGCTCTTAGGGGTTGTGGGACGTCTCACATGGAGTTACAAAGGAATATGGTAGGCGAAGAGGTCTGGAAAGGCCCGCGATAGAGGTAAAAGCCCTGTAGCCTAAACTGTGTTCTCTCCGAGACGGATCCCGAGTAGTGCGGGGCACGTGAAACCCCGTATGAATCCAGCAGGACCATCTGCTAAGGCTAAATACTACCTGGCGACCGATAGTGAAACAGTACCGTGAGGGAAAGGTGAAAAGCACCCCGGAAGGGGAGTGAAATAGAACCTGAAACCGTGTGCTTACAAAAAGTCAGAGCCCTATTAATGGGTGATGGCGTGCCTTTTGTAGAATGAACCGGCGAGTTACGTTTAACATGCAAGGTTAAGTCGAGAAGACGGAGCCGCAGCGAAAGCGAGTCTGAATAGGGCGACTCAGTATGTGGACGTAGACCCGAAACCGTGTGATCTACCCCTGTCCAGGGTGAAGGTGCGGTAACACGCACTGGAGGCCCGAACCCACGCATGTTGAAAAATGCGGGGATGAGGTGGGGGTAGCGGAGAAATTCCAATCGAACTCGGAGATAGCTGGTTCTCCCCGAAATAGCTTTAGGGCTAGCCTCGGTATAAGAGTAGTGGAGGTAGAGCACTGATTGGGTGCGGGGTCCGCAAGGATTACCAAGCTCAGTCAAACTCCGAATGCCATATACTTATTGCCGGGAGTCAGACAGTGAGTGCTAAGATCCATTGTCAAAAGGGAAACAGCCCAGACCATCAGCTAAGGTCCCCAAGTGTGTGTTAAGTGGGAAAGGATGTGGAGTTGCACAGACAACCAGGATGTTGGCTTAGAAGCAGCCACCATTGAAAGAGTGCGTAATAGCTCACTGGTCGAGTGACTCTGCGCCGAAAATGTAACGGGGCTAAACACACCACCGAAGCTATGGCTAGATACGTATGTATCTGGGGTAGGGGAGCGTTGTATGTGGGTTGAAGGTGTACCGTAAGGAGCGCTGGACAGCATACAAGTGAGAATGCCGGTATGAGTAACGAAAAGATCAGTGAGAATCTGATCCGCCGAAAGCCCAAGGTTTCCTGAGGAAGGCTCGTCCGCTCAGGGTAAGTCGGGACCTAAGGCGAGGCCGAAAGGCGTAGTCGAAGGACAACAGTTTGAAATTACTGTACCACCGTAATCCGCTATGAGCGATGGGGTGACGCAGGAGGGTAGTGACGCGGACTGATGGATATGTCCGTCTAAGCAGTGAGGCTGATGTGTAGGCAAATCCGCACATCATTAAGGCTGGGCTGTGATGGGGAGCGAAAATTATAGTAGCGAAGGTCATGATCTCACACTGCCAAGAAAAGCCTCTAGCCAGGAGAAGGTGCCCGTACCGCAAACCGACACAGGTAGGCGAGAAGAGAATTCTAAGGCGCGCGGAAGAACTCTCGTTAAGGAACTCGGCAAAATGACCCCGTAACTTCGGGAGAAGGGGTGCCCCGGTAGTGTGAATAGCACGAGGGGGCCGCAGTGAAAAGGCCCAAGCGACTGTTTAGCAAAAACACAGGTCTGTGCGAAGCCGCAAGGCGAAGTATACGGGCTGACGCCTGCCCGGTGCTGGAAGGTTAAGGGGAGTGGTTAGGGGTAACCCGAAGCTATGAACCGAAGCCCCAGTAAACGGCGGCCGTAACTATAACGGTCCTAAGGTAGCGAAATTCCTTGTCAGGTAAATTCTGACCCGCACGAATGGCGTAACGACTTGGGCGCTGTCTCAACGAGAGATCCGGTGAAATTTTAATACCTGTGAAGATGCAGGTTACCCGCGACAAGACGGAAAGACCCCATGGAGCTTTACTGCAGCTTGATATTGAATTTGGGTACGATCTGTACAGGATAGGTGGGAGCCGTAGAAATCGGAGCGCAAGCTTCGGTGGAGGCGCCGTTGGGATACCACCCTGATCGTATCTAGGTTCTAACCTAGTACCCTAATCGGGTACGGGGACCGTGTCAGGCGGGCAGTTTGACTGGGGCGGTCGCCTCCTAAAGAGTAACGGAGGCGTTCCAAGGTTCCCTCAGAATGGTTGGAAATCATTCGAAGAGTGCAAAGGCATAAGGGAGCTTGACTGCGAGACCTACAAGTCGAGCAGGGACGAAAGTCGGACTTAGTGATCCGGTGGTACCGCATGGAAGGGCCATCGCTCAACGGATAAAAGCTACCCTGGGGATAACAGGCTTATCTCCCCCAAGAGTCCACATCGACGGGGAGGTTTGGCACCTCGATGTCGGCTCATCGCATCCTGGGGCTGAAGTAGGTCCCAAGGGTTGGGCTGTTCGCCCATTAAAGCGGTACGCGAGCTGGGTTCAGAACGTCGTGAGACAGTTCGGTCCCTATCTGTCGTGGGCGCAGGAAATTTGAGAGGAGCTGTCCTTAGTACGAGAGGACCGGGATGGACGTACCGCTGGTGCACCAGTTGTTTCGCCAGAAGCATGGCTGGGTAGCTACGTACGGACGGGATAAGCGCTGAAAGCATCTAAGCGTGAAGCCCCCTCAAGATGAGATTTCCCAATTAGTAAGACCCCTTGAAGACGACGAGGTAGATAGGTTGGAGGTGGAAGTGCAGTAATGCATGGAGCTGACCAATACTAATCGGTCGAGGGCTTATCCTATACTTAAGACGCAAATTCAATTCGGATTCAGTTTTCAGGCATCAAGCCTGAGCATTTACGATGTAAATGCCCGTTTGGTGGCGATAGCGGAGGGGTTCCACACGTACCCATCCCGAACACGACCGTTAAGCCCTCCAGCGCCGATGGTACTTGGACCGAAGGGTCCTGGGAGAGTAGGACGTCGCCAAGCGGACAACCACATTACCCGTGGTATTTTTTTTGCCCTTAATATTGATGTGTCTTAAAAAGGGCCTTTAGCTCAGCTGGTTAGAGCGCACCCCTGATAAGGGTGAGGTCGGTGGTTCGAGTCCACTAAGGCCCACCATATTCCCTGATAGCTCAGTTGGTAGAGCACTCGACTGTTAATCGAGTTGTCACAGGTTCGAGTCCTGTTCGGGGAGCCATTTATGGAGAGGTGTCCGAGTTTGGCCGAAGGAGCACGATTGGAAATCGTGTAGGCGCCACAAGCGTCTCGAGGGTTCGAATCCCTCTCTCTCCGCCATAAAGTTTATTAGCATGGCCCGTTGGTCAAGGGGTTAAGACACCTCCCTTTCACGGAGGTAACATGGGTTCGAATCCCATACGGGTCATAACATGGAGGCTTAGCTCAGCTGGGAGAGCATCTGCCTTACAAGCAGAGGGTCGGGGGTTCGATCCCCTCAGCCTCCACCATATTCATTTAAGAACGACGCGGGGTGGAGCAGCCCGGTAGCTCGTCGGGCTCATAACCCGAAGGCCGCAGGTTCAAATCCTGCCCCCGCAACCAAATTTTCCTTAAGCATGATGTTTTGGGACTAGCTGGCGTAGTGTAAATGAATAGTATATAATTATTAAATGACGCGGGGTGGAGCAGCCCGGTAGCTCGTCGGGCTCATAACCCGAAGGCCGCAGGTTCAAATCCTGCCCCCGCAACCAATTTACTCTTATGCATTATGTCTATGGAACCGTGGTGTAGTTGGCCTAACATGCCTGCCTGTCACGCAGGAGATCGCGAGTTCGAATCTCGTCGGTTCCGCCATTTAGTTAATTATTGTTGGGGATTAGCCAAGCGGTAAGGCAACGGACTTTGACTCCGTCATGCATAGGTTCAAATCCTATATCCCCAGCCATTTATGAGAGCCATTAGCTCAGTTGGTAGAGCACCTGACTTTTAATCAGGGTGTCGAAGGTTCGAGTCCTTCATGGCTCACCATTATTTTTAAAGTGTGCGCGTGTGGCGGAATGGCAGACGCACCAGACTTAGGATCTGGCGTTTCACGACGTGGGGGTTCAAGTCCCTTCACGCGCACCATATTTTGCGGAAGTGGCTCAGCGGTAGAGCATCGCCTTGCCAAGGCGAGGGTCGCGGGTTCGATTCCCGTCTTCCGCTCCATAATTTTTGCGCCCTTAGCTCAGCTGGATAGAGCGTTTGACTACGAATCAAAAGGCCGGGAGTTCGAATCTCTCAGGGCGCGCCATTTTTATTACTAAGTAATTACATGTTTTGACGGGATGTAGCTCAGCTTGGTAGAGCACCTGGTTTGGGACCAGGGGGTCGCATGTTCAAATCGTGTCATCCCGATTTTATACCTTTGCGGGTGTAGTTCAATGGTAGAACTTCAGCCTTCCAAGCTGATAGCGTGGGTTCGATTCCCATCACCCGCTTATAATTAAGAAACATCTGTCTATTATAGGCAGGTGTTTTTTTTGTATAGTTACATTCATATGGATACAATAGAACTTAGAGCTTTTAGTTGAGGAGGTAGCAATGTTTGAATTTGAAGCTAAATTAGTGCGACCTGATGCAAGTGGGAGCTGGACTTATCTTAACGTCCCTTTTGATGCCGAACAAATATTTGAAACAAAGTCCAGAATACAGGTAAAAGGAAGTGTAAATGGAATCCCCTATAGAGGAACGCTTATGCCCCATGGAAACGGAAAGCATTTTATGGTGGTAAAGAAGGAACTACGGGATCTAGCCAAAGCTCAACCTGGTGATATTGTGCATGTGACGATGGAAAAAGATCATCAATTACGGGAGGTAGAAGCCCCAGAGGATTTCCTTGATGCGTTGAGTATCCATGAGCAGGCAGAAGCTTATTATAACGGTCTGGCTTATTCTTATCAGAAGGAATATGTATCTTGGATCGAAGCGGCGAAAAGACCTAAAACCAGAGCATCTCGTATCGAAAAATCAGTCAGTAAACTGGCTGAAGGATTGAGGCTCAAATAAAAGTATGAAGAAGTGCTTAGCAGGCTGAATAGATGAACAGCGTCCTCTTCCATAAGATTGGAAAGGGACGCTGTTAATGTTGGTGATATGTGCGAGTGGGCTTAAATAAGAACGGCCACCTCACCACAATTCACAAACTTAATACTTTCGATTTTTACTGATAACTCACCTGAAGGAATAGCTAGCTGACATGTACTGCCGATCTGAGCTAACAGCAGCTGCATGCCAATAGGCGAGAACATTGAAATCTTGTTATCATTGGGTTCTGCCTGGTTTGGAAATACGATGGTGTAGGTATCTGTAGTATTGTCGTCTAAGTAGCGTAGCTGAAGCTGACTTCCAATCAATACGAGTGAATTCAATTCTTCACCATTGAAACGGGAAAGTAATTGTTCCAGCTCGGAGCAATAACGGGACAACAGCGTTTCAGCATTACTTCTTTGTTTGCTTCGTTCCGGGAAATACTGATTTAGAAATGCGATTTTTTCCTCATCAAAATAAATAAGCTGCTGGACCAGTTGTGTCCTTGAGCCTTCATAAATTAGACTATGGTTCATAGTAGATTTCACCCCCTCTAAGTAGCACATTCTTTGCAAATTTGTTATGACGCGTTGCCATATTAAAATCCCTCCTATACAAATAGAGGTCCCCTAGAGGGAACCTTCTGATCAGTATAACAGCTTCTATATGTAAATCCAATCCATTTTGCAAAGGCAATAAATTCTTACTAAATATTGTATTTAAAACGTTTGACTATTGTATAGTTGGGTGCTATGATAGGCTGATGTTATAGGCATTTCGTAGAAAACTGCGGAGTGCCTATACTATATTTCGAAGATAATTTTACATTAAATGTTACCAGGGGAGTGATACGCTATGTACATTTCGTTGAGTTCACCTATAGAATCTAGACATAAAAAGTAACTATAATTTATTAAAGGAGAGATCAGGATGATTCAAGTAAAAGAGTTTGTAGATGCTGATAATTCGTATGCTGAGAATAAGGCTAATGAGTTCTTGGCAGGGCTGCGTGAGGAACAGGTTGTGAATATCTGTTACGGTTCGGTAGTTAAATCTTCACGTGATGGGGCAGAGCATCAAAGAAGCAGTATACTGGTCGTGTATAAGACAAATGAAGGGCAATAACTGGAATACTTTTTTTTCGTGCTTATCTGTTGTCTCCACGCTATGCATCGTGATCGTTCTTATATATTATATGTTTTAGCTTTTCTTATGAAAAAAGAGGACCTTTCCCATTTACGGGTAAAGGTCCTCTTTGTTTGTATAAGTGCAATTACAGTCTTATATTCCGTCTGGAACGGATAATCCTAAGCTGGATGCAACACGCTGTCCCAATTCCGGATCAGCTTTATAGAAATGAACAATTTGACGAAGTTTAATATCGTTACTTTCAACTGGTGTCATAGCGCCTACGATATTTTGAACAAGACGGGTACGTTCTTCTTCACTCATCAGGCGATACAAGTCACCAGGTTGTGTATAATGGTCATCACTATTATAGGAGACACTGTCGGCATTTCCAGATACTTCGAAAGGTGATGTTTTGTACTGTGGTGCTTCTTTAGGTCCGCCTAAGCTGTTAGGTTCGTAATAGGCACCAGATCCGCCATTGTTACCGAGTGCCATGCCACCGTCACGTTGATAGTTCTTCACTTCTACTTTTGGTCGGTTGATAGGCAGGCTGTTATGGTTGGGACCTACACGGTGACGGTGAGCATCGCCGTAAGCAAACAGTCGACCCTGTAGCAATTTATCAGGAGAAACTTCAATACCAGGGACGAACGAGCCAGGAGAGAACGTAACTTGCTCTACTTCCGCGAAATAGTTCTCTGGATTGCGATCCAGTACCATGCGGCCAACCTCAATTAATGGATAATCTTTTTGCGACCATACTTTGGTTACATCGAATGGATCAAAGCGGTAAGTGTTCGCATCTTCGATCGGCATAATCTGCACGTAGAGCTTCCAAGCTGGGAAATCTCCTTTATCAATAGCATTGAACAAGTCTTCTGTATGATAATCTGGGTTCTCCCCAGCTATTTTGGCGGCAAGATCTGGAGCAAGGTTCTTAATGCCTTGTTCTGTTTTGAAATGATATTTCACCCAGACGGCATTGCCTTCGGCATTTACCCATTTGAAGGTGTGGCTTCCGAACCCGTGCATATGTCTCAACGTAGCTGGGATTCCGCGATCTGACATCAAAATCGTAACCTGATGTAGAGATTCCGGCGATAAAGACCAGAAGTCCCAAACTGCATTAGGGTTCTTTAAGTGTGTCTGTGGATCACGCTTCTGTGTATGAATAAAGTCGGGGAACTTGATTGCATCACGAACGAAGAATACAGGTGTATTGTTACCTACGAGATCATAGTTTCCTTCTTCGGTATAGAACTTCACAGCAAAACCACGTGGGTCTCTTACAGTATCAGCAGAACCTAGCTCCCCAGCTACCGTTGAGAAACGGATGAACAGTGGGGTACGCTTGCCTACCTCAGATAAAAAATTAGCTTTTGTATATTGAGTTAATTCCTGAGTGACCTCAAAAAACCCATGAGCGCCAGCACCCTTAGCATGAACGACACGTTCAGGAACACGTTCTCTGTTAAAGTGGGCTAATTTTTCAAGCAGATGGACATCTTGCAGCAAAGTAGGACCACGATCACCGGCTGTCATTGAATTTTGATTGTCGCCTACTGGAGCACCCCAGCTGGTCGTAAGATTATTATTATTGGAGCTCATTAATAGAATCACCTCGTAAGATTTGATTTTAGATTTAGTATAAGTTCTATATTAATGTTTTTTGGGGAAAATGCAACACTTTTTGAATAATTGACACATTACAGTATGTGGTAATCGTCGTCCCATTCAATATATATGATAGATAGAGTGATTAATTACTAAGCAGAGTTAAAAAAGAAACAGCGCACCTCTACCATCACTGGAGGGTGCGCTGTTCTATTTTGATATAGGAATATCCGTTTTCTGTACTTAGTTTTTAATGTACATTCTGTTATAGTATTCATCCAGCATTCTTTTGGTGGCAAATTCGGTGCGAGTGGTTTCGATACTCTTCTTCATCATTTGTACCCACTGTTCACGATTCTCATAATAGGTTGGGAGTACTCGATTCAATAGGGTATCGTATAGCGCATCACTATCATGCTTATCCAGAACCTCGAAGTCAGTAGTCTCGAAGCCGTCTCCGATCTGCCAGCCATTCTCGCCATCTATACAGGCTTCCGGCCACCAGCCATCTAGAATAGAGCAGTTCAATACGCCGTTCATGGCTGCCTTCATCCCGGAGGTACCACTTGCTTCCAGTGGTCTACGCGGATTGTTGAGCCAAATATCAGAACCGCGTGTCAGCTGTGCGCCGATAGTCATATCGTAATTCTCCAAGAAGACAACACTCTTCGGATATTTTTTCATCATCGCCACTAAATTGCTGACGATTTTTTTGCCGTTATCATCGAGTGGATGGGCTTTGCCAGAGAAGACGATTTGTATTTTGCCGGACTCCAGATAAGGCTCAATAATTTCCGGCTGCGAGAAGATCAGGTCACTGCGTTTATAAGGAGCAGCTCTGCGTGAGAAGCCAATGAGTAGATTGTCAGCATTTAGACTAATGCCGGACCGTTCTTTGATGAAATCAATCAGTTCACCCTTAATTTCCTTATGCACTGCCCATAAATCTCCATTTTGTTCATAGGCTTGTGTCATTCTTTCATCTACCCAGGTAGGGGTATGAATGGCATTAGTAATGCCAATGATGTCCGATCTTCCGGCAACCTCTTTCCACATCTTATTGGCTGTATCCGCATGAAGCTGAGCCACTGCATTAGAAATACGGGAGAGTCGCAGACCGGCAACCGTCATGTTGAACGGCTCGCCACCGATACGCTCCATCTGGTCGCGGGTTAAGCCATTGAATGCACTCATATACTCTAGGCGGTCGAGTGGATGGGTTTCGTTGCCTTCTTTTATCGGCGTATGTGTAGTGAAGACAACCTCTTCCCGAGTAGCTTTCCAAGCTTCCTCAAAGGTGCTGCCTCCGGACATCTTTTCACGAATGAGCTCGATGGCTGCTAAGGCTGCATGGCCTTCATTGAAATGATAGACATCAATCGGAATGCCCAGAGCACGCATAGCTTTTACTCCGCCGATCCCGAGTACGATCTCTTGAGCGATCCGTTCCTCACCGAACCAGCCGTACAATTGTCCAGTAATCCATGCATCATTATTCTCGGGGATATCCGTATCCAGTAAATACAACATGCTGTTGCCAAAATAATCAGTCTTCCATACTTTGCACACCACATCGGTCTTTCTGACTTTTACGGTTACCTTCACCCCTGTATCTTCAAGAAAATCATAAACATAATTGTGATAGGAGTCGTATGGATTACCGTTCGCATCAATTTTTTGATCCGTATAACCTTGTTTCCACTTCAGCCCGATAGGGATGATAGGAGCATTGATGTCTTTAGCTCCCTTAATGTAGTCTCCGGCGAGAATTCCAAGCCCTCCGGCATACATTTTAAAATCAGAATGTAACCCGTACTCCATACTGAAATAAGCTACTGATGGTAATTTTTGTTCGTTCACTTGATAAGCCTCCTAATCGCGGATTAGATTGAATTGCAGTAAAGCTGCTGGCATTATCTACGATGCAAACGTTTGCTCAAAAAACAGTCAACAATCGTTGTGGAAGCGATTGCACCATCATTCTAGCACACTTTATCTACAAAAGCATAACGTCAATTTGGTGAAAATAGCCAATTAGGGGCAAAATCAACGGAAGTGATTGATAAAGTGAAGGGAAGACCCTAAGATAAAGAGATTGAAGAAATAATTATTGGTGGTGTTTAAGTTGGGTATAGTTGTGATTGGAAGCTTAAATATGGATATGGTAGTACGTACGAACCGGGCACCGAATGCAGGAGAAACGCTTATGGGACAAGCATTTGCTCTATCTCCCGGTGGAAAAGGAGCGAATCAAGCCGTTGCCGCAGCACGTCTGGGTGCTGAGGTTAGTATGATCGGCAGCGTCGGAAAAGATACCTTTGGAAGCGAAATGCTGGAGATTATTAAGCAAGAAGGTATTCATATAGAACATATCTCAGTGAGTGAAACGGAGGCAACAGGTGTAGCTTCAATCGTTATTGAAGAAGATGGAGAGAATCGTATTATAGTTGTTTCTGGGGCGAATATGGAGCTTTCTGCGGAAGATATTCAGATGTTGGCGCCTGTAATTCAACAAGCTAAGTTAATCGTGCTACAGCTTGAAATGGATTTAGCAATGACCGAACAGGCTGTTGCTATTGCCCATGGTTATGGGATTCCAATCATTTTAAATCCTGCACCAGCCAGAAGGCTTAAGGATGAGATGTTAAGTCAAGTAACCTATTTGACGCCAAATGAGACGGAAGCAGGAATTCTAGCTGGGATGACTGTCGATAGTATAGAGACGGCTGAGCAGGCTGCCCGTATTTTGCTACAAAAGGGTGTTAAGAACGTTATTGTAACTTTAGGTGCTAAAGGCACATTGTTAGTTAATGCTGAGGGGACCAAGTTAGTTCCTGGGTTCCCGGTAAAGGCAATAGATACAGTTGCTGCGGGAGATTCCTTTAATGGTGCACTCGCACAGCAGTTAGTCTCAGGTAAGTCATTGGAGGAAGCGTTACGCTTCGCGAATGCTGTCGGTGCTTTGGCTGTTGGGAAAGCAGGTGCAATACCGTCACTGCCGTATTTGCCTGAGGTTGAAAATTTTATAAAGCATGTATCGGATGATAAGGAGCTAAAATCATGAGCAGAACATTAATCGTTAAAAATGTAGTGATCGGTGAAGGAATACCTAAAATATGCGTCCCGTTAATTGGTGCTACCCTTACTGAACTGAAGCAGGAAGCTGAAGCCTTAAAAGAGCTAAATCCTGATTTGGTGGAGTGGCGTACGGATTTTTTTGAAAAAGTGGAGGATTTAGAAGCAGTGAAGTCAGCGTTAAGTGATATTCACGCGATCATTCCGGATCTTCCGCTGATCTTTACGTTCCGTAGTGCGAAGGAAGGTGGAGAGAAGCAGGTCAGTATAGAATATTACATAGCTCTTAATGTTGCTGCTGCTGAGAGTGGGCTAGTAGATATTATTGATGTTGAATTGTTTAATGAGGAACAGGATGTACGAGGATTAGTTGAGGCTGCTCACGCTCATAACGTAGCTGTTATCATATCGAATCATGATTTTCATAAAACACCTCCCAAAGAGGAGCTAATCTCGCGTCTATGTAAGATGCAGGAGCTTGGTGGGGACTTGCCTAAGATTGCAGTTATGCCTCAAGATGCAGGTGACGTTCTGACCTTGCTAGAAGCCACTCATATTATGAAAACTAAACATGCAGATCGCCCGATTATTACGATGTCCATGGCAGGAGCAGGAGTAGTCAGCCGTCTGTCGGGTGAAATCTTCGGTTCAGCATTAACGTTTGGGGCCGCGCATAAGCCGTCTGCACCAGGCCAGGTCGCTGTAGCTGATCTTCGGAATGTTTTATCGCTGCTGCATCGTAGCTTGTAAGAGGTATCAGCAGAGATTCGAAAAAATAGAGCAGGGACCGGAATTCCGGCACTGCTCTATTTTTATCTCATTATTTTGCTCCTGTATACACATGCACTGCATCTCTTAAGAACGCTGCAAGTCCAGGACGGTGCTTGTCATAGTAAGCTGTGAAACGCTCATCATCCACGTACATTTGAGCTACACCCGCATGTGCTTCTTTGGTATAAGAATTCCAGTAGAAGGAGAGCCATTGGCGATGCAAGTCAGCACTCTTTTGTGCCAATACGCTAGCAGGATCTCCAGCTTCCATCGCCTGCAACAGGAACTCGAACATTTCCGACTCGATCTGCTGTATAGCCGCATACTGTTCTTCAGTCATACCCTTCAGCTTCTTGTTGGACTGATCTACCGTGCTGTCTCCGTATTTTTCCCGAATCTCCTGACCATATTTCTTCTCGTTATCCTCAATCAGCTTTTGCTTAAAGCCCTCGAATTTCTCTTTATCACTCATTATAATTTGTCCTTCCTTATGAGCCAGCGTCTGTTCGACGTTAGCAATTAATAGATCTAGCTGTTGTCTCTTTTCCAGTAGCTTATCATGATGCTTTCGTAGTGCTCTCGTTCCGTCAAAGGACGGTTGTGTAACAATCTCTCTGATGTTCTCTAGACTTAAACCAAGCTCTCGATAAAATAGAATTTGCTGCAGCAAATCTACTTCACGCTGACCGTAAATACGATACCCGGAAGAGTTGATTCTAGCCGGCTTAAGAATGCCAAACTCATCGTAATATCGCAAGGTCCGTGTACTAACACCAGCTAACTCCGCAAGCTTCTGCACTGTGTATTCCGTAGTATCACCTCCCACAAATTCACTGTACACCTTTACGTAGCGTAAAGGTCAAATATTATTTTATAGTTACCAAAAACAGCGGCAGCTACCCTCTGAATGATCATTGGGAAGACTACCGCTGCTTAATTATATTATTTATGTTGTGATAGGAGACTATTTAAGTGCACCTTCGGTCAGACCCGCAACGATATAGCGGTGAAAGAAGATATACACAATAATCATCGGCAGTGTAATGATAGCGAGTGCGGAGAACAGTAGCTTGTAATCGGTCATATACCTGCTGGAGAACGCCAAGAGTCCGACTGGGATGGTTTTTAAGGCATCATTCTGGATGTACAGCATGGCAAGCAATAGTTCATTCCAGGAATTTAACGCCGAGAAAATGCCAACCGTAGCCATGCTAGGGATCAACAGAGGGAAAATGATCTTTCGGTAGAGCAACCAGTCACCACAGCCATCCATGCGTGCAGCCTCCATAAGCTCTCTGGGAACGGAGTCTAAATAGGCTTTAAGCAGGATGACCGCAAGTGGCAGCCCAGTTCCAATATAAGGTATAATCAGTGCCCAATAAGAATCCTTCAAATTCAGTTGCTCAAAAATATAGCTCTGTGCAATAAAAAACGATTGCAGAGGCATAAACAGACCGAATACGAACATCAGCATTAGGAGGCTGCTTCCACGGAAGCGAAGCTTGCTAAAGGCGAAGGCTGCGAGGCTTGCGAATAGCAGAATGCCAATGACAGTTAATATCGTGACAATGATGCTGTTCTTAGCGTAGGTACTCATATTGCCGATATTCCAGGCTTTTGACCAGTTCTGTAGATTAATCGTTTCCGGTAGTGCAAACGGAGTTGAGAAGATCTTATTATTTTCACGGAAGGATGAAAGGATCAGCCAAACAATCGGATAGAAATAGAAGCACGAGAGCACGATCATGAAGATATAGTATCCAATATGCGAGAACCATTTATTGTTGGACGTAGCTTTGACGGAGTTGCTGTTTTTTTTAATAGGAATGACAGTGGTGGTTAGTGGGGGCATATACAGTTCTCCTTTCTCAATACTCCAGCGCGTCGGAGTCCTTCTTAGTTAATTTGCCGGTAACGAGTCCGATCACAGCGATAACAATCGTCATGATGACAGCCAGCGCGGAGCCATAGCCGATGCTCATATGAGTAAACACGACTTTGACGAGATAGGTAGTAACAATTTCCGTTGAGTTATAAGGACCACCATTGGTCATAACATAGAACAGGTCGAAGGCTTGAAACCCAGTTAACACACATAGCAGGATTCCCGTTTCCACCAAATTACGAATCATTGGAATTTTAATTTTGAAAAAAATATGTCTTTCTCCTGCACCATCCAGATAAGCAGATTCATAGACCTCCTTGGAAATACGCTGTATGCCAGAATAAAAGATAGTCATATAGAATCCAGCATATACCCATCCGGAGACAATACAAATTGCGTATAGTGCGGTATCAGGGTTGCCTAGCCAGACGCGTGTCCAGCTCTCCAGGCCGATTGTGTCCAGCAGCATATTGACGATCCCAAAATCGGAATTGTAAACAAATTTCCACAGGTAGGAGATAACAATCATTGGTAACATGACAGGAACAAAGAAGGCGAGTCGGAATAGTCCGCTGCCTTTGCGACCCATTGTTATTAAACCTGCAAGTCCAAGTCCGACTAATACTTCCACAAATACCGTAGCAACAATATAGATAAGTGTATGTCCATAGGAGCTAATATAAATACGGTCATGAAAAGCCCGAATATAGTTGTCGAAGCCTGTGAAGGTCATTGCGCCGATCCCGTTCCAGTCATAGAAGCTGAATACGAAGGTCATGAGAACAGGCACAAGCACGACAAAGGCAAATATCAATACAGCGGGGGCTGTGAACAAGTAAGGGGAAAGCTTATTACTCTTGCCGGACATGACAATACCTCCAGTTCATAAGTATGGGGAGACCGCCCAAGGTATACTGCTGATGAGCGGTCTGATGAGACTTATATAAAGGATGAGGAATGTTTATTTAAGTGGGGCTATGGTTGTTTCCAATTCGGATAATGCGTCTTCCGGGGATTTGGCTCCACCAATGATTTGAGATGTAGCCATATTTAAGGCATTTGCAACCTCGATGGAATAGCCGGTATCAGGAGGCGATACTAGAGCAGGTGCATTTTCCATCAGATCATTTAAGCTTAACGAGAGCGGGTGGGTCGTTTCGGTATTAATACCATCTTTAGTGATCGGTACAGCCCCGGCATCGGATAGCTTTTTAGACGATTCAGCTGAACTATATAATTTCATAAAATCAATGGCTTCGTCGATCAGCTTAGAGTTCTTGTTGACGACCATACCATTAAGTACGCCGATTACACTATCCTGATTGCCTTTACCTTCCGGCATGACTGGAGTATTGAAGTAACCTAGCTGAAGATCAGGGTTTTCTTCAACAGCGGTTGGGACAAGCCAACTACCAATGGGGTGCATGGCCGCGCTACCGTTCAGGAACATCATGTCACCTTCACTGTCGTTGAGGGCATTCACATTGTCGTTGATGTAGCCTTTATCCCATAGCTCCTGTACATAGGTGTATGCTTTAATGAAATCTTTTGAATGAAACGGTTGCTTTAACTGCAGCGCTTCACTGTAAGCATCTTCTCCTACTACTCTAGAAATGACATGGGCAATCCAGTTGCCGGCTGTCCATAGATCGGAGTTACCGATAACAAGCGGCGTAATGCCGGCATCCTTAAGCTTCTGGCACACTGTAAGGAACTCCTCCCAGGTGGTAGGCGGTTCAAGACCTTGCTTACTGAAGATTTCTTTATTGTAAAAGATCACATTTGTCACATCGCCTGCTGTTGGAATCATATACGTCTTGCCGTCGACAATCATACCGTTGAAGGTGCCGTCAGCAAACATATCCTTCAGGCCTGAGCTTTGTAGTTGTTCGGTAATATCTGCGGCATAACCATCGCTTACTCTTGTCTGTAGCCGTTGTCCAGCCCACTCGAAATAGAGGTCGGGAGCATTTTTGCCGCTGAGTAGATTGGGTAGCCCGATGGTCTGGTATGTATCATCATCCTGATAGTTGAACTCAACTTTAATCCCCGCATGTTGGCTTTCGAATTCCTTTCCAATGTCCTCCCAGACTTTAATTAAACCTTCACCTGGTGAACCCATGGCAATGCGAAGTGTCTGCGTTTTTCCCTCAGTAGTGCCTGTGTTTACTGCTGTGCTCTCTTTGTTTGAGGTGGAGGAACAGCCTGCCAAAGTAGTAATCAGCATTGATGCAACTAGTCCAATCATCCATTTTCTCAATCGATCATCTCTCCTTGAGTTTAATAGAAACAATAATGAAATTGACATCGTGCTTACTTCCTATACTGCTAAGAGTGCCTAAGTTTCTTCTTCCATTAGCTTTCGTGTGATTTAAGTTAACACAGGAGGGCGATGTTGGCATGAGCTAAGAGGAGTAATAAATTGGATGAAATAAATGTAGTAACAACTTAGTTCTCATTATTGATTATATTTAATGTGATGTCAATCACTTTTAAGATTTTAATAAGAAAAATAATGCAGGAATGCTAACTGTAATCCGGGGGCTTTAAAAATTAACATTAGTGAATGAAAGCGCAAACAAAAGTGGATGTATAAGGGTTTATATTCTAAAGGGTTTTGAATTATGCTGAATAAAATTAAAATGAATGCACTCTAAATAAGCTATTGACAATTTGTTATGATTAAAAATAGAATGTGATTAAACGTTACTACAAATTATGAGAATATTACATGGAGGTGACATAATATTAGCATTTGAGTTTTCTATATGGTGAAACTAAAAGCAAAAATATGAAGGAGGAGCGCATATGAAGTTCAGCTTGAAGCAGGCACTCGCTATACTTGCTGTTACATCATCTATGGCGTACACGTCAGCCGCATTCGCAGACACGACGGAGGTTATTCCAAAATGGGCTGCAACAGAAATTGCCTCGTGGAAGGAAATGGGGCTACTCAAAGGTGATAAAGACGGCAAGGTATTGCCTAACGAAGGAATTCGAAAGACAGAATTCGTTACCTTGATCAATCGCATCTTTAATTTCAGTGCAGTGAGTAGTGAAACCTTTAAGGATGTACCTTTGACTGCTTGGTATGCGCCAGAAATTAGCAAGGCGGTTGCTGCTGGGGCAATTCTCGGCAATGGGGAGGGAGGCATTGAACCGCTAGAGGTACTTACCCGGGAGAAGGCTGCTCTTATTCTTAGCAGAGTGTTTAATGTTGCGACTTCGGCAAGCAGTGGTGTCGCATTTGCTGATGATGCAGCAATCTCCAGTTGGGCTAAGGAAGCGGTCTATGCGATGAAGGCAGCCGGCTATGTGGAAGGCACACCAGAGGCTACCTTTCAGCCGAAGAAGGAGCTGACTCGTGCAGAGGCAGTGAAGATGATTAATAGAGCTATGGGGATTCTGATCACCGATGGCGGAGAACATTCCGGTATCTCTAGCAGCAGTATGATTGTCAACAGGCCCGGAGCAGTCCTATCCAATCTGAACCTTACAGGCAATTTATATATAACTCCGGGTGTTGGGGAAGGAGATTTGAGTCTGCAAAGTGCAGTAATCGGAGGCGTCGTTTACATAAACGGCGGGGGTGCGAACAGTATCACAATTACGGACAGTAAAATAAAAAGAATTGTAATCAATAAACCGTCCTCTCCAATAAGAGTTGTACTTAAAGGGACAACGACACTCCCACTTATAGATGTCCTCTCGGGATCGCAGGTTGTTAATGAATCCAATAACCCAATTGATACAATTAATGTACTAACAAATGGGCTTGCGGATGTCTCATTGAATGGAAATGTAAATCAGCTAAATCTTGCCGGAAAGACACGTTTTGTCTTTAATGGTGGCGAAATCACTAGTTTTAAGGTCGCCTCTTTAGCAGCAGAGTCAAGAATTCAGCTTGTGAAAGGTGCGAGCATTAAGAAGTTGTTCTTTAACGGTGGGGCTGAAGTAACTGGTGAAGGAACAATTGCAGAAGCTGAAGTGAATGCTGAGGGAGTTTCCTTGGCATCGATGCCGAACAAGCTGACGGTGAATGCTAGTAAAGTGACAATAAACGGTCACGATTATAAAGGCAGCGGTAATGGGGTGCCTAATACGTCGAGTAGTTCTGGCGGTTCTGGTTCCGGTAGCTCGGGAACAGAGAATCCCGGTACAGGAAACCCGGGTACAGGAAATCCTGGAACGGGAGAACCTGGTACGGTTGATCCCGAACCAAAAGCTACCATACTGTACAGCTATGAAGAGGTACTTAAATCCTTTAGCTCTACTGGGGCAGAAGGAAAGGCTAAGCAATATATAACTTTTCTTCAAGATCCTTCGTATAAACCTTCAATCGCTAACTCAGCAGTAGTTATGCCTGATCTCACCAACGCTATTACCTTCGTAAACTACCAATTCAACGCTAAGCCTTCTATTTTTGCCTCCCTTCGAGGAATTAACAGCTCAGTTTTAGATAAAAATCGGACGTACCTATGGATTGGAACCGATAGTGGGGTTACTCGAATTAAGCTTTCCACCAATGAAATGCTAGCTTATACAGCTGAGACTAAGCAGTTAACGGATAATAAAGTGCTTCTGCTAATCTCTGACGGCAGCACAGGTGTTTTGGCCATTACGGAAACAGGTGTATCGCATATTTATCAATAAGGGAAGGGGAATGAATTTATGCAAATGATGAAGAAACGCGCTCGAAAAATAACAGGCGCATTGCTTGCTGTTACGTTATTCACACTGTCGGCAATACCTGTAGGGGCAGCAAAGCTGCCTGGAGCTAGCTATTCACCTGTTCAGCTGGAGGCCGTGCAGTCAAAGAAAATGACCTACTATAAAAATGGCTCAGCTTCCATTCCGAATACGCTTGACTGGATTACGGACGCAAGTGCGTTGAAATTTTTGCCGCTGTCAGTGATCGGTGATGTGACAAGTGTCGTTCTCGATAAGGAAGGCGTCTATTGGATTGGTACGCAGAATGGACTACAGCGGGTCGATTTTAATGCAAGTGATACAAAGGATATCGTTCAATACATGGCAGGTCCAAGATATTTGTATGGCGGAGATAATCATGTTACTGGTTTAGCTAGTGACGAAGCGGGAGGTATTTGGGCGCGGACAGCAAGTGGTGTGACGCATATTGCTATGCCGGAGCAAACATTGCATGAGAAATCATTCATTTATGAGGATTTAGTTCAGACTATTCTGGACAGACGCGGTATGGTTCATGGCACAAGCTTTACCTTTACTGACACGGACAACACAACAGATGCTGTAAACTACAATTCGGCAACTGGTGTTTTCAATTCAACACCTACGACCAGTGATAATGATGGCTTATGGACGACAATGTATGCGATGGGCGAGGTCTTCCGCTATAAGGCGCTGCAGGAGCAATACGGCACCAATCCGACCTCAGAGCAGGTGGCGGAAATAAATGACGCAAAGGCTGCTGCACTCCGTGCCACCAAAGCAGTGCTGCTACTAGATTATGTGTCGGGCCGCGGAAATGGCTTCCCAGTTCGTTCCTATATGCTAACTAGCGAGGCGACTGCAGCTACGGTGGGAAATACAGTGTATGGGTATCAATCGACGAATGGTTTTTGGTTCCAGAATTTCGTCGGTCCGGATAAGAATAATCCAAATGGGATTATTCCAAGCATGCAACGCGATGACGGTGTAGAACCCATAGGCTATTCGATGGTCAGGGTGACTAAGGATGCGGAGAACAAAAAAGGCTCGACGTTATTCCCGAGTGGTGGTACTGATGTAATGAATTATAATGGGCTCGGTCTTAGTCAAGCATCAATCGATGAGCTCAACCTGACACGTCCCGAGGGGCAGAAGCTAGGCATTGATATTAAAACCATCGTTGAAACAACGGAAAGCGGTCCGGTATATCAAGTGCTTCCAGTGATTACGGCGGCCACCAACAACAGCACCGCAAAGGAAGATAAGACAACGAGCGAAACGAATAAACCTTTGTTTCAGCTGACAGCACCTGTGTATGAGCAAATTCCTGATTTCTTCAATGATTTGTTCCCTAGTAGCGTAATTGTAGATGGTCATATTGATATGAATCAGATCGTCTATAAAGCGGATACTTCATCAGATGAAGTGATTGGCCACTATGCTATGTTCTATACAGCCTTCAAATATCTGGTAGGGGACAGTAATGATCCCGAATTGTTAGAGCTGAAATCCTTTATTGAAGAAACTACGCACCGTATGACAGAGCTGATTCTGAAGGATGACCATTACTATATTGAGGATGCTACTGGCAAATCGACACAGTGGTCGAGATGGCTCGGGAAGTATTTTAACGACAGTCTTAGCACTATGGAGAAGCAGAAACAGTGGGAATTCAGTGTTGGTGTCGATAAGGATGGGAACGATGCACTGTCCTATGGCTATGAAGATGCACCGCTCAATGCTCTCGAGGTAATGGGTGTACTGAAAACAGCTAGCTTCGTCACTGAAAAAAGATATCCGGCGGACTCGCTCAAATACGAGATGGCATATGAACAGGCTTTTGCTAGCAGCTATAGTAAGGAAGATCCGTATGTGAACGGTCTGGGCTATATAGATATGGCGTTGGAATATGTTGAACGGAGAATTGTGCGCCAAGCTACCAATGCTTACAGTGATAACGGCAATGAGGTGGTAACCATGGACAATGCAGGCGACAGTACCAACGCCAATGCTACGCTGCACAATGACTGGACCCAATATATCAACTATTCCGATGAAGAGCTTGGATGGTTCCCGGTATTTATACTTGTCACACTGGAACAGGATGAGCTTAGACACGCCAAGATCGTAGAGGCTTATGATCAGTGGTACTCTAACGAAGTCCGGGAGGAGAATCCGTTCTATACCTTCCTGTATCAGCTCGCGCATCCTGACAAAACAGATGTAGATTTACAGTCGGCCGTTCGATTCCTCTACCGGTTCCCTGAATTCCAGATTGAGTTTCCTGTTGAATGGGATCGCCAGGATGTATTTTATATTGAACCTGGAGACCGCGATAAAGCCAAACAGACAAATTACGCACTCGCTCCTGATGAGCGTCGGATTATTAAGCACAATTCCAATCCGTTTGCTAATGAGAGCCAATCCACTGGCGTCAATCCAAACTACAACTATCGCACGGGTAGCATAGAAGCCGGGTCGGTATTCACCCTGCCATACTGGATGGGACGCTACTTTGAAATTATAAAAGAGTGAGTACAGAAAGAAGCGCCCGCAAGGGCGCTTCGCATTCTTCAAGGCAGGTTACTTCTAGCTAATTATTAGCTGATGCCAGTGATGAGCCTCAAAATTGTCGTTCAATTGTATAGATGGGAAAATCACCACGGAATACGCCAAAGCTGTACTCCAGTGGGGAGTTATCAGCTAAATAAGTAAATGTCCTTACCTGCAGAGAGGGCGAGCCTTCCTTAACTCCAAGCAGCTTGCTGGCGGTACTATTGGCTAGAACGGGTTTCAACTGTTCAACGGAACGGTGGGCTTTTAGATTATGCTCTGTCTCTAAAAAGGAAAACAGCGAACCCTCCTTGTAGTCATTGATAAGACCAGGTGCCAGATCCCAAGCGATATAAGTATTTTCATAAAGTAATGGCTCATTGTCGGCATAACGTATCCGCAGCAAGTGGTTCACGGGTGCCTTTAAAGGGATATTAAGATATTCATTAATCGGCATTTCGGCTGGTATTACTTTGGCTTCGATAATTTTGCTGGTGGGCTCTTTGCCACTCATCAGCACATCCTCAGTGAAGCTGCGCGCCTGGTTGAGCTGAAGCTCCTTACGTTTGACGAAAGTTCCCTTCCCTTGATACCGCTCCAAAATATCTTGATTTTCAAGCTCGCTAAGGGCAAGGCGGATTGTTGTTCGACTCGCGGAGAACATCTCACATAGCTCAGCCTCAGTAGGAAGCTTGTCTCCAACTGCGTATACTCCAGACTGAATTTGTTTCAGAAGTTGTTCTTTTATGATGGAATATAATGAGTTATTTATTCTCTTTGTCATTACAAACATCCTCCGATTACATATTTGTTATATTATATCACGGATGAAGAATCGGAGGAAACATAAAATAAATGCGGTTTAACTAAGAAAACGACGAATAAATTACTAATATTGGAATAGTAAATGGTCCTAACCTTGTTCAAAGTATTTTATTAGAAGACAAAAGAAAAAATTGTAGGAACAAGATATGACGATGTTACTATAAACTAATTGAGTGCAAGAGGGAGAGAACAATAAATGAAGAAGTCACACTTAAAGATTGCAGTTATTGGGGGAGGTTCCTCCTATACACCGGAGCTGGTTGAGGGGCTGATCCGTTATCATGAAGTGTTTCCGGTCACTGAGCTGTATTTAGCCGATATCGAGCAAGGGGCAGAGAAGTTACGGATTATTGGCGAACTGGCTCAGCGGATGATTAATGCGAGTGGAAAGCTGATTACATTGTATACGACTTTGGATCGGCGCGAAGCGATCAGAGATGCTGATTTTGTAGCGACACAAATTCGGGTAGGGATGTTAGACGCACGTTCAAGAGATGAGAAGATACCGTTGTCTCATCAGCTGATCGGTCAGGAGACGACAGGAGCAGGTGGCTTCGCCAAAGCTCTCCGTACCATTCCAGTCATTCTTGGTATTTGCCGTGATATTGAAGAGCTAGCGCCCAATGCCTTCATGATTAACTTCACTAACCCTGCCGGTATTATTACAGAAGCTGTCTCCAAGTATTCTAAGGTTAAGTCCGTTGGGTTATGCAATCTACCTATTGGTACAAAAATGCAGATTGCCGAGCTATACGGGGTGGAGCAAACGCGGATGTTCATTGAGATTGTCGGAATTAATCATTTGAATTGGACGACCCGGGTAGTGCTTGATGGTGATGATGTGACAGAGGATTTCATGACCCGACTTGGCAGCATCGGTCAATCTTCGCCAGCCAATATTCCCGATCTGGAATGGGATGCTGAGTTTATTCATTCGGTAGGTGCCCTTCCCTGCGCTTATCACCGTTACTATTATATGAAGGAAGAAATGTACGGCGAGATGCTAGAATATTATCAGGCGACAGGCAAAACTCGTGCAGATGATGTGAAGGAAGTAGAGGCGGAGCTGTTTGAGCTGTATAAACAGCCGGAACTACATGAAAAGCCTGCCCAGCTGGAGAAACGTGGCGGAGCTTATTATTCTGAAGCGGCCGTTCAGCTCATGAAGTCTATTTATAATGATACAGGCGATATTCAGACTGTAAATGTTCGCAATCAAGGGGCAATACCTTGTCTTCCGGATGATGTATCCATTGAGATCAATTGTGTCATTAAATCGGATGGCCCACATGCTTTGGGACTAGTTAAGCCACTGCCTCCACAGATTAGAGGATTGCTTCAGGTGGTGAAGTCCTATGAAGAGCTGACGATTGAAGCTGCGGTGAAAGGCGATTATGCTTCTGCTCTTCAGGCATTGACGCTCCACCCGCTGGTCGGCGATGAACGAATTGCCAAGGCGGTGCTAGCTGATATTCTAGAGCAGAATGCCGACTTTCTACCACAGTTTCAGAGATAAGTTCCTTAGTACTTTGTTATATTAACTCAAAATAGCGGCAGCCATCCTCTGAGTGCTCATTGGGAAGACTGCCGCTGTTTAGGTTGTCCTACATGCTGTTTTAGTAGACTATTGAACCTTTTTAAGTCCCATTTGTGCTGCGAAATAGTTATGCAATTCCTCTAGTTTACGTGGATCGGCGAGGGTTGCTGGGTCTGAGAAGTAATGCTCAACAACAAGCTCCCAGGTAGGTACTATTTTTTGCGCGGTTATGGCTTTGATGGCAGCTTTGACCGTTTTGCGTTCCTTTGCGTTGGAGAAGGTATCTACATAATGCTGGGAGCGCTCGAAATCTAGCTCGTTAAACACCGCACGGAAAATCTCCGATGTCATTCGTGCATCATCCAGTGCCCGGTGAGCGGAGCCGGAAGGCTCAAGCTCGAACAATGCCATAGCGCCTTCGACACTAATATCATTGCTAAGCCCACGTGCTCGCAGCACACCTTTTAACAAATCCAAATACGTAGCAGACATCCAATAGGATTCGTCCATCTTGTGCATGCGCACATCCTGAATGATTCGCTTCATATCCTCGCCACCCCAAGTAAGCAGCAGAACTCCGTTTGTACTTAGATCGAGCCACTCTCTAAACGCAGTGATGACTTTTGGGAAGCGGGGTGCGATATCGATTTCCTCTTGTGGAATACCGGTTTTTTTCTTAATGAAAGAATTAAGGGTAGAGAAATATATGGGTTTGATCAAGGAAGAAAATTCATCCTTATACTGCAATGAAGAGTCTAACCGGACGGCTCCAATCTCAATGACCTCCATAGGGTGCTCGCTGGCAAACTTACGGCCGTTGAATTCGATGTCCAGAATAATATAATCCACAGGTACTTGCCTCCGTTCCATGACTGACGCTGTAGTGCTTAATACGTCGACTACTCTATTTTAACAAAAAAAGCGATGTAATGGGGAGTATGGGAACAAGCTAATATTGGAACATAAAAAAGAACCAGCACTATGCGGGTTCTTTTTTATAACTATTAATGAGCAAAAAGATTGCAGACAATAAAGTAAGACGATTAATGTTCTGAACCGGCAGCAGGTTCAGGCTGATGAATTGGCTGTTCCAGCAGGACAGATCCGTCTTCAAGACGAAGCCAGGTATCGAAGTCTTGGGTGCCTTGGGTCAGTCTGATGACGCGTGCGCCCCGCATAAAGCCTTCTTTTCCATAAGTATTGTAGCCGGTAGCACGGCCATAGGAAAGACGTATGCCATACAGGCTGCCCGTAAAATCATTGATATGGTCATGTCCGCAGAAGGTGCCCAGCACATCACCCATTTCAAGCAAAGCCGAGAATAATCCCGAGTTAACCTCAGGTGAGCATACACGCTCATACTTATACCCATGACAGACTTGTGTAGACCAGACCTCACGATATTCGGGAATCGGGATATGGAAGAAAGCTAATGCAGGCAGCCTGTTCTCAGCAGTTTTAGGATTCAATCTAGCGGATTCAGCAGTTAGCCAGTTAATCTGATTCCGGCTAACCCAATTGTAGCCAGGGATATGCTCCATCTCGGAGTAGCTGCCGGAGTCAACAAAATAAAGGACCGCGGCCGCATGGCCATCCTGATCTTTTATTTCAAGTGTGTAATTGCCTGAGCCTTCAAGATCCTCTGGACCGGCTTCGGCCAGACAGTGGGGATGTTCTAATGCTATCTGCATCAATTCACTGCGGGAAATCAGGGTTTCTGTATCATGGTTACCAAATACGAAGGCCCAAGGGGTACCTGTTTTTTCTACAGCAGCGACAGCATCCCGAAATGCTTGGGCAGGGTCTTCACACGCCTTTTCGCCAGGAGAGACAGGGGCAGTGTAAATTAGATCTCCCGTGAAGACCACAAGATCAGGTTGTTCTGCTTCTAGAACACGTTCCATCAGTTCCCGGGTACGCTGATCTTCGGCTCTTCCATCCATCCAGTGAAGATCAGTGAACTGTACAATTTTCAAGATTCCATCTTGCTGAAATGATAAGCTGTGTCTCATTGGGGTTATCTCCCTTACTGTCTAATATAGTTAGCCGATCCAGATCCGCTGGGTGAAATGGTCTCCGGAGCTTCTACCAATCATAATATCAAATTCCCCGGGTTCAAAGACCAATTGATCGTCTTTTCCGTAGAACATCAGCATATCTCTAGTGATCTCGAAAGAAACTACTTGTTTCTCATGCGCTGCGAGTGTAATTTGTCGGAAGCCTTTTAGCTCTTTGACCGGGCGGACGACACTTGCGCTGACATCGTGGATATAGAGTTGAACGGTTTCCTTGCCGGTGATGTCTGAAGTATTCTCCACCTCAATGGAGGCAACAACCCGCTCGGCAGCATCAACCTTGAAGTTGCTGTAATCAAAACTGGAATAGCTCAGACCATAGCCAAAACAGAAAAGAGGGTCATTAGGGCAATCCAGATATCGGGTTACATAACGCACATTGGGATATAGGGGATCATAGGGACGTCCCGTCTGATAGGCATTGTAATAAACAGGAATTTGCCCAACCGAGTAAGGGAAGCTCATAGATAAACGAGCGGACGGATTATAATCTCCGAACAGCACATCAGCTAATGAATTTCCGGATTCCGTACCCAGAAACCAGGCTTGCAGCAAAGCATCGCTGGCCTCAAGAACAGGCTTTAGTTCCAGCGGTCGGCCGCTAAATACAATGGTAACAATCTTTTTGCCGGTATCTTTCAGACGCCAGATCAGCTTCTCCTGATTGGTCGACAAGCGCAAATTGGTTTTGCTTCCGCCTTCCCCCGTATCCTGCTGATTCTCACCGACAGCAGCGAGAATTACATCGCAATCTTTTAGGCGCTGAAAGGCTTCTTCGATTTCATCCTCCACATCAAAAACACCCTCTAGCATGCTTCCCAGCTCACCAGTCATGGCCGTAATAATATCCGCGGCAGATGTTTTTTGAGAAATGCCGTTGTAGAGTGATACGGCCGGGTCTTTTTCCGTTCCAGACCAGCCGCCCAGCACATGAATAGAGGTAGCGAAGGGACCAGCCAATCCAATCTTCATACCGTGTTTCAGGGGCAAAGCGTTATTGTCATTTTTCAGCAGCACCACTGAGCTGGCACCCAGCTCTCTCGCAGCTTGTAAATTCTCCGCGCTCGGCGTGGGCGCCTCATCTACTAGTGGATCTGCATCCTTGAATGGATTGTCAAACAAGCCGAGAGCGTCCTTGAGTTCTAGCACCCGGATAACGGCTTCATCAATCAAGGAGATATCAAGCTTGCCTTCCTCGACGAGAGCAGCGCCGTGGTTTAGATAATGGGTGGACATCATTTCAATATCTAGTCCGGCAGCCAGACTTTTCTCCGCTGCTTCACGACCATCTTCGGCAGCGCCATGAGGGATTAGTTCATTTACGGAATTGAAATCGGCGATGGTAACGCCGTTGAAGCCCCATTCCTCACGCAAAATTCCCCGGAGAAGTTTGGAATTACCGCTTGCTGGTATGCGGTCAATCGTATTGAATGCGGCCATCACCATGGCTACACCAGCATCTACAGCAGCTTTATAGGCTGGTAGATAGAACTCACGTAATACGCCGAGGGACATATCTACCGTATTGTATTCACGACCGCCTTCGGGAGCGCCGTAACCGGCGAAGTGCTTCACACAGGCAGCGATCCGCCCTTTTTCTTTTAGGTCTTTGCCCTGATAGCCCCGTACCATGCTCTCAGTTACACGGGCATTTAGATAAGGATCCTCACCGGATGTCTCCATCACCCGTCCCCAGCGCGGATCGCGTACGAGATCCGTCATAGGTGAGAAAGTGAGATGGATGCCGGCAGCTGCGCTCTCTTTGGCTGCAATTTCAGCAAATCGTTCGCAAGCTTCCATATCAAAGCTACAACCTATCGCAAGCGGGATCGGAAGAATTGTTCTGTAGCCATGAATGACATCCGCCATGAAGAGCAGAGGAATCTTCTGACGACTGGCTTGCAAATGCCGGGTCTGCAGATCAATCACATTTCTGGCTCCAATACCGTTCAGAACACTTCCGATGTTCTCCATTACTTGTGGCTGAATGTTCAGTTCTTTAAATGGGCCGGTTAAATCCACGGTATCATCCAAGCCCCAATAGTGAGGGCCTAGCTGGGTTAATTGGGCCAGTTTTTCTTCCAGAGTCATATCGTTCACAAGATCTTGGATAAAAGATTTAGTCATGGTTAACACCTTCCTCGTGAGCGCATTGATAGTTATTGTGAAAATTAGATGTGCTATACCAATAAGAAAGCGCTTGCGATTTCTGTTCGCCGCTACTTTAAGCGGGAGAGGATTCCGAGTAAAGGATAGCTTTCAATACCCTGTTCCGTGTGCATACGCAGATTAATATTATTGGATGAGACATGTAATAGATCGGTACGGGGAGTTCAACGTCAGACGTCATAGATAGAGGCTGACATGTTTATGAAAGAACAGATAGAAACGTTTCCATAAACGATACATATCGATCTTAGTCCGAAGGCCATAAAAAGTCAATTATCTTCGTGAAATCGGCTGATTCATTATATTTAGGTTGTAAATTGTGATTTTTATTACTAGAAAAACAAAAATAAAATGAATTGACAGCGCATACATCTAGGGAGTATGATTTTCGTACAGGGAGTTTCAAAGAAATTATGGAAACGTTTCTATATCATCCGATACGCTTTATCATAAAGGATGAGCAATCAGTTTTAAGCTGGTTGCGGGACAAGAAAGGAAGCTAAGTTATGCATATGATGAAATGCATCTTTCAAATTGGAGGTGGGCTCATTGTCAAGAATTAAGCTTGCGGGTGGAAATATTGTCCGGGAAGTCATTAAGAACAAAGTGCTTTTTCTAATGTTGCTGCCTGTAATCCTATACTTCATTATTTTTCACTATGCCGTAATGCCTGGCGCTTACGTCGCATTTGTGGACTACAAACTAAACAAGGGGATTTTCGGTAGTAATTTCATTGGCCTTAAGAACTTTGAGTTCCTGTTTCAAAACGGTGATCTCTGGAATATTACCAAAAATACACTACTCTACAATGTTGTATTTCTTGCCTTGGGGAATATTATTCAAATCGTTTTCGCCATTATGTTATCTGAAATAGCAGGTAAGTGGTTCAAGAAGATAACGCAGTCCGTCATTCTTCTTCCAAACTTTATCTCAATGGTTATCGTCGGTGTATTTGCCTACAACTTGTTCAACTTCAACTCAGGTTTTATTAATACGATGTTTGTAAGCTTGGGGTTAGATCGTTATGAATTTTACTCTGACCCTGGGATTTGGAAGTATATCATTGTTGCCTTTAAGATTTGGGCCGGAACTGGATACGGTATGATTGTCTATTTGGCAACCATTACAGGAATTAATCATGATTTGTATGAGGCGGCCTATATGGATGGGGCTACGACCTGGCAGCGGATTCGCTACATGACTCTTCCAATTCTGAAGCCTACTTTTATTCTATTGCTGTTGTTCGGATTGGGTGGCATTCTTAAAGGCTCCTTCGACCTATTCTACAACCTGATTGGTACTAACTCCGTGCTGTATCCGCAGACGGATATCATTGATACCTATGTCTTCCGTTCATTAGTGGGGCAATTCAACTTCTCCATGGGTGCGGCAGTCGGCTTCTATCAATCCTTATTCGGTCTGATTCTGGTACTGGTGATAAACTTTATTGTTCGTAAGGTCGAACCAGACAGCGCATTATTCTAAATTCAGAAACGAAATAGGGGTGATATCAGTGGAACAATCAAAAATCAAGCAGGATTCTGGCAGTATTCTCATTAAAGCGGTTAGCTATCTCTGCATTACAATCTTTGCACTATTTTGTGTATTTCCTTTTGCATTAATGATCTCTTCCTCGTTCATGAATGAACAGGAAATTGTCCGTGAAGGCTATAAGCTCTGGCCAAAGGAATTCTCAATAAAGGCTTATGAATTGCTGTTAAATAACTCTGGCAAACTAGTAAGTGCTTATCAGGTTACGATTTTTATCACCGTAGTAGGTACGGTACTTGGACTATTCATGATGTCAATGGCTGGGTTCGTACTTAACCGAAAAGATTTCAAATATCGTAATTTCTTCTCCTTTATGATTTACTTTACAACGCTTTTCAGCGGTGGTTTGATTCCAACGTATATCCTGATGGTCAAACATCTTCATATGAAGGACAGCTTATTCGCCATGATCCTTCCGGGTGTAGTGGGCGCTTGGTCCATCTTCCTAATGCGTAACTTTATGAAAGCTATTCCGGATTCCCTATATGAATCCGCTACAATTGACGGCGCCGGTGACTTCCGCATCTATTGGCGGATATTCATTCCACTAGCAGTTCCATCCTTAGCTACGATTGGATTGTTCTCGGCACTGGGCTTTTGGAATGAATGGTATAACGGAATGTTGTATATCGACGATCCGACGAAGTATCCGCTTCAATACTTCTTGCAGCGAATGGTCAATCAGGCGAATCTCGGAGCGCTAGTCAATTCGGGGGCGGTAATCAATACTGCTGATCTTCCGACGCAATCCATTAAAATGGCTACAGCTGTGCTAGCTACTGGACCTATTATTCTTCTATATCCATTTGTGCAGCGTTACTTCGTAACAGGCCTCACAATCGGGGCAGTAAAGGGTTAATGGACGTTTCCTTTTCATAGGGCGTTTATTATAAATCAAGCAATCATTATTAACAGAAAAAAAGGGAGGTTTACCTAATGAAAGGTAAAAAAATGGCGTCTTCTTTACTAGCTGTCCTAATGCTTACGGGGGCACTTACAGCTTGCTCATCATCCAAAGACAATGCTTCTAGCAATGATGCAGCAGCTACTAAATCACCAGAAACATCTGCTAACAATACAGGAGGAGTCGATACTTCCAAAGAAGCAAAGCTGACGTACTACTTGTGGGGCAGTGAAGGTGTTCAAAATAAGGCGATTCTAGCTGAGATTAACAAAAAACTCAAGGCAGATATCAATACAACTTTAGAAATTAAATATATCGACTGGCCAGATATTGCAACGAAATATCCATTGCTATTTGCTTCTGGTGAAAATTTTGATTTGTCACATGCTTCTCCTGGAGCACCGGTAAACTACTATACATTAGCAAGTGAAGGTGCATTGGTAGACATTACTGACATGCTCGACAAAGTTGCTCCTAAGCTGAAGGCAGAAATTCCAGCAAGTGTGTGGGAAAATACGAAGGTCAAAGGTAAAATCTATGGTGTTCCGAGTCTTTATAGCGAATATACACCAAGCGGTTATGCTTATCGTGTAGACTTGCTGAAAAAATACGGCATGGAAAAAATTGCATCTATCGACGATATGGTTAAATACATGGACAATGTAGTTGCCAATGAATCATTCCCACCTATTAATGGTAAAGCTGAAGATGCACAAAATATGTTCAGAATGCTCGTAGATACTACTGGTCAGTGGCTTAATGCACCAGGGATCTCAACAAATGAAATCAATTTAGCGACTAAGAGCGCAGAGGACTACAAAACAGTGTTCTCTCCAGCCTACACCCAAGAATTCGAAGATTGGGCTGTGAAGATGCGTGAATGGGCAGACAAGGGATACTGGGGCAAAGATGTACTGTCCTCATCACTTGGAAGCAAGGATAACTTCAGAGCAGCAAACTCCGCGGGTTACTTGACGCATACTCAGGACTGGCTCGGTCAATATGGCGGGGATAAGACGGCACTACCAGGGGTAGAAACTGATTTCTATACTTTTGCAGAAGCTAACAAGAAGATTAAACGTAAAATGGGTGTTGATAACTCTACCGTAATTAGTGTCAACTCTGAGAATCCAGAGCGTTCTTTGATGGTAATCGAGAAGTTCATGACTGACGAAAGCTACTACAACCTCATCCAAAACGGTATTGAAGGTAAGCAATATGTCATGGAAAATGGAGTTAAAAAGCAGCCTGCAGGCTTCAACGAAAAAACAGACGGCGGAGGTTTCGCTGCTTGGTCACTTCGTAATGACAAATTCGTAGTTCCTACGGACACAGAGAACCCAATCCGTAATTCTCTGTTCGCAGAGTGGGATAAAGTGGCTATCAATGATCCATACAACGGCTTTACTTTCGATCCAGCGAATGTTACTACAGAGATTGCTTCGATCTCCAACGTAAATTCCCAGCTTGGTGTTCAATTGATGCTTGGTAAAACAAGCAAAGATCCTAAAGCTGCTGTAGCGGATTACCGTGAGCAACTGAAAAAAGCAGGAATTGACAAGGTTATTGCCGAAGTAGAAAAGCAATTGGCTGAGTTTGTTCCAGTGAACTAAAGAACGTTAAAAGGTGTGAGGGAGCTATAGTAGCATATAGCTCCCTTACTTATAAGTGGGGGAGTATAGTGGACGTAAATATCAAGGATATCGCGCGGATTTCCGGAGTGGGCATCTCGACGGTTTCCAGGGTCATCAACAATAAGGGGCTGGTGAGCAAGGCTACACGGGAAAAGGTTCTGAATGTTGTTAAGGAATATAATTACATTCCTAATTCCAATGCAAGAAATTTAAAAACGACGGAGTCTAAGAATATTGCGCTCATGGTTAAAGGGATTACTAATCCGTTTTTCTCCAATATGATCAAAGAAATCGAGCGGCAGGCTAATCTTCGAGGTTATCCCTTCCTCATTCATCAGGTAGAGGATGGAACGGATGAAATTAATGCGGCGATTCAGCTGACTAAAGAAAAGAATCTATGCGGGATTATCTTCATGGGCGGAACTTACAATCATTCTGAAGAGAAATTCAAGCAGCTGACGGTCCCATTTGTTCTGACAACGATCACATCTACACAAGAGGTGGACCCTGATATCTTTTCTAGTGTCACCATTAATGAATTGAAGGAAGCTTATAAGGCCACCAATTACTTGGTCTCACTTGGGCATGAGAATATTGGTTTTCTAGCCAAGTCCCCATTACTGGATGAAACGACAGGCAACCGGCGTTATTTGGGCTACAAGAAAGCACTGGAAGAACATAATCTGCCTTATGATGCACAGCTTGTGGAAGATTGTGAATACAGTCCTAGCTCTGGATTTGATGCAGCGCGAAGATTGCTTAAAAGGGATAAGGGAGTAACCGCAATATTTGCAGCCTCCGACACGATTGCTATCGGTGCTGCCAAAGCGGTGCTTACCGCGGGGTTGTCTATTCCGGATGATATTTCAATCATTGGCTTTGACGGGATCGAAATGGCTGAATATTTTCATCCTTCACTTGATACGATCAGCCAACCGGGTACAGAAATGGCTTTATCCAGTGTGGGCGTTCTGCTTGATCTAATTTCTGGACGGTCAGGTCATCAGCATATTGTCTACGATGCGGTATTGCTCAAGCGAGGCTCTTGCAAGATGCTCAAAACACTTAAGGTTTAATACTGACTATAAACGCTATCATTGGAGTGGTAACCCAAATGCAAGACACATTGAGAATAGGTACTCTGGTTCGTGGCGGGGAGGCCGTCACCGTGATTCCGCAAATCGTTCAGCATGGTTTTGAATCCTTTAACCTGAACTTTTGGCAGACCACAGGTGAAACCAATCTTGTAGAAACAGCTGCACGACTAAGGGAACTGGCTGCTGAACATGATTTTGTCATCTCTTCTGTTGGGATTTATGGCAATCCACTTTCAGGAACAGGCGACAACGCTGACACACTCGCCAGCTGGGAGCGATTGATTGATCATGCGCATTTATTCGGCACAGATATTATCGGCGGATTCACTGGACGTCTTCCAGGTTCTTCGATTGACGAGTCGATTCCGAGATTTGCAGAGGTGTTTAGTGAATTGTCCAAAAGGGCAGCCGATCGTGGCTTAAGAATTGCTTTTGAAAATTGCTCTATGGGTGGAAACTGGCAGGCCGGAGAGTGGAACATCGCTCACAATCCTTCAGCCTGGGAGAAAATGTTCAATGCTGTACCGGCAGACAATCTGGGTCTGGAATGGGAACCGTGCCACCAGCTGATAGGTCTCATTGATCCGATTCCGCAGCTACGCAAATGGGTGAATAAGGTATTCCATGTACATGGCAAGGATGCCACTATTGCCTGGGATATCGTCAAGGAATACGGAATTCACGGACCTAAGCCTTATGTGTGGGACCGGACGCCTGGCTTCGGAGATACGAACTGGGTGGATATCATCTCGATTCTGCGCCAAGCCGGCTATAAGGGAACTATTGATATTGAAGGCTGGCATGATCCTGTCTACCAGGGTGAACTAGAAATGACTGGACAAGTACATGCGCTAAATTATTTGAAGTATTGCCGAGGTGGCAGTTTTGTCCCTAATCCGGTGTAAAGGATATCAAATAGTAACAACCCAAAAATGACCTCAAAACCCACAGTGAAGTGGAGGATGAGGTCATTTTTATTTGCATAACTTTAATCCTGAATAAGATATCCTTGCCCAAGCTGGATTTCTTTAAAGCCTGCCATGTGGCGAGCTTGAAAGCGGATCGGCTTAAATCCACCTATAATAATGATGTTTTTGATATCCGCTGCCCCATCTGAAGGCAGTGAAAAGGATTTGATATAGGTGAATTCTTCCGCGAGCGTGGTGTGAATCGCGTTAATATGTGGGTCATTTTCACCTTTTCCCATTAGATTCATTAGGAGATACCCTTCGGCATTCAATTTTGAATACACGATGCTGAAAAATTCATTGGAGATTAAGTGCCTCGGCGTGCCCGCGGCGGTGAAAGCATCCAAGATGACGTAATCATATTTCTGTGGTTCTTCACCTTCAAGGATCTGACGTCCGTCACCGATCACTACGTTATCTTGGATGTATCCAAAATAGCGGCGGCTTAATTCGACTACTTCGCTGTCTAGCTCAGCTACTTTAAATCTTTTGTCTAGAAAATGCCCAGCAATCGTTCCAATCCCATGACCTATAAGAAAGGCATCCTCGAAAGAGGGAGCATTGCATTCCATCAAGTGAATGATGGCTCGCGGATATTCAAACACAATTCGTTCTGGATGATTGAGATCCAGCGCACCTTGAATGGCCTGATTGGAAAACTGCATGACGCGGAACGCACCTTGTTCACCGTATAGTTCTGTGGTGTCATAGACGGTGATTTCATGATTATCGCTGCTCGTGTGAATCTGTGATTGCAAGTGATCAAACTCCTTATACGATAGAAATTCGTTTATATTCATTGGGTGTAACGCCGACTACACGTTTAAAAAGCTTATTGAAATAGGCAGGATCGCCATATCCAACTTCTGCTCCAATCTCGTGAATCTTTAGGTCAGGGGCATTCTTGAGCAGATGCTTGGCTTTGCGTAGCCGGATTTCCGTGATGTAGTCCGTTAATGTAAGTCCAGTCTCTTGTTTGAACAGCTTACTTAAATAGCTTGGTGTCAAAAAAACCATATTCGCTAAGGTGTTCAGATCCGCATGTTGATTATAGTTGGCTGATATCCAGCGCTTTATGGTTTCTACAGCTGTACCGGACATCTCTAGGCGATGGGCTCTGATCTCAAATAGAATGCTTGAGAAATGGTTGGTGAAACTACGCTCGATTTCACTGAAGCTCATACTGGACGCGATGCTTTCATCCAGCCCAAGATAGGGTGCACCTTTGTAGAGGGCCTCAAATTCTTGCAATTCTTTCTGCGCAGATTCAATAACCCATCGACAGACACGGAGAATTTGATGAGGCATAGCTTGTTGTGATTTCAGAACCGAGAATAAGTTATGCACGCGCTCTAAAGCACCCTCCATATTCAGGATCTGCAGATCATGGATTAATGGTTCCTTGATCGCATTAAAAGGCTCAAGGATATTTATCTCAGACTGCTGAATGTTCTGAATATTTGCATAGTGCAATCGGTCAGGATTATAAATGCCGATGCTGCAGGCTAACTTAGCATCTAGATATGCTTGTCTAAGCTTGGCGGTATCGTTATAGGAACTGCTAGTACCTACATGCAGTATCATACCATTGGCAGAGATACGGATCCTGTCGCCGATTTCATTCCTATCGCTGTCTGAGAGTTGCTTTGTAGAATACAGGATACAGACATGCAGTCCATTTTGAATCTCTAGGCTGTCGATACTAAATGCCATCTCTTGCCGCAGACGGTCTACACAAAAACAGACGGGTTCTCTTGATCTTCCTTTGAACACAAAAACTGAGAAATAAGGCTGGGGCAAAGTAAGGCTCAACAAAAGCAAAGGTGAAGGGGGCTCGTCGCCTTGAAGAAGGGTCAGTAAGAGACCAGAACGGTGACGTACCTCCTTGTCACGAGAGAACTGCTGCTCTTCCTCCAATTGATAAAGCAGCTCGAATAATTGCTCCTTATCGATTGGCTTTAATAAGTAGTCTACTGCAGAGCTGCGTATGGCTTCTCTGGCATAATTAAATTCAACAAATCCACTCATTAGAATGGAGCGGATTTGTGGGTGACTGCCTTTTAATTGTTTAATTAATTCCAAGCCGTTAATTTGCGGCATACGAATATCAGTAATCACAACATCAAGTTGAAGTGAAGGTAACTCGTCAAGTAGATGTTTCCCATCGGAGTAGGTGCCGATGACCAGAAATTCAGTATTTTCTTTGCTGATCATTCGAGCCAGACCTTCGCGGATCAGGATTTCATCGTCAACAATTGCAATACGCAGCAATCAGAGCATCTCCTCTCTGTAATTCATATCATCTTCATTATGAGTAGTGAAGGTAATGTCCTCAATACGCAGCGTAACACGAGTACCCACTCCGAGCTTACTCTCTACAAGGAGCCCGAATGAGCTGCCGTAATGCAGACGGATCCTCTCATTCACATTTCGTAGGCCAATACCAAACATTTCACTTTCAGTCCCATTTTGCAGACTATTATTTAAGGAACGAAGGGTAGCTGCATCCATACCGATGCCATCATCTTCTACACAGAATACGACATTTCCATGCTCACTCCATGCGGTGATGCTTAAGGTACCGAGACCTACTTTTTGATCTAAGCCATGAAAAACTGCGTTCTCCACAATGGGTTGGAAGACAAGCTTGATTACAGGAAGATGTAGAAATTTCTCAGGCACATCAATGTGTAGATTGAACTTATCTGGAAACCGGATTTGTAGCAGATGATAATAATTTCGTACATGATCCAGCTCTTGTCTGATCGTAACGGCTTCTTCGCTTCGGACAATACTGTAACGCATCTGAAGTCCAAGCAAATAGGTGAGTTTCGCTACACGTGGGTCATCATTGCTCTCTGCCAGCATACGGATAGACTCCAGCGTATTATAAATAAAATGGGGATTGATCTGATTCTGAAGTGCCCTCATATCAGCCTTCTGCTTACGCTTCTCGGTGAGGGATACTTCCTGCAGCAGATCCTTGACCCTTATGATCATTCGATTAAAATGACTGCCAAGCATTCCAATCTCATCATTATATTTGGAGTGCTGCCAGACATCTAGATTACCGTGCTGTACCCGTTTCATTAGACGGACTAAAGATTTAAGGGGTTTGGTCAGCGCATGTGAGATGAACGTCGCAACACAAAGTGCAAAAGCAATAATGATCAGTGTAGTTAATATAAGAGCATTGCGATTCTTCTGTACAGGTGACAGGATACGGGCCAAAGGAATCGTAACCATAGTCGTCCAACCTGTCTGTTTCGAGACAGTATACACTGCAAGATAAGACTGACCATTCATTTCTACTTGAAAATGATCCTGTTGCTGATTCACATGCTGCAGCAAAAGCTGCGTGTTCAGACTTTGCCCCTCGCCGGTTTGCATCGAGTCTGAGGCGTCTTCGCCGTCATAGATCAGTTCTCCGGTATTATCTACAATTAGTGTGTTGCCTTGTGTAACTGCGTTTACGGGATCAATGATCCCCTTAAACAAGTTGATGTCTACATCAAATACGAGAATTCCTATATTATCTAGCGTGCTTACAGAATTAATGGTGCGAAGTACACTAAAAACTTCTCTATGGACATTGGAGTTTATACGTATCGTATGTCTGCCTTGAATGACAGGAGCGGCCCCAGCTTCTTCACTTAAGGTTTTCCATTCGGCTAGTCGTTCTTCAGGATACAGCTCGTGGATCCCGGGGACTCTATCATAAAAAACAGAACCGTACTGATCCACCATGTACACGGCGATGATCTCTTCCTTCGTATGCTTCAAGTAGCTCAGGAACATCGCCATGCCAGTACTTTTATCCCAGTCGGTATTTTGCTGAGTTAGGTAGAATTGTACATCGGTGTTATACAGCGGTAGCGCTGTGTATCTTTTTAGATCGGCAACATAACGGTCAATGGTATCAGAGGCATTCGATGTCATTTGGTTCGCGCCTTCCGTTGCATTCATAAGAACAGAATTGAACATGGAGCGGGAGGACAAATAACTAACATAAGTGATTGGAAGCGAGATCAGAAAGACAAATACGACGATCAGTTTTCGCTCCATCGGAAGATTGGCAAGGAACAACCACATTTTTCGTAAGGCTAGCCGGATGAATGATACCATTTGCGTTATCCTTTCTTAAAGTGAACTGCCTTATTTAACTGCGCCGCTGGTTACGCCTTCAAAGATATAACGTTGTAGGAAGAAATATAGAATTATTGTGGGGAGCAGGATAAGCAGAATGGCCGCACAGATTAAATTCCATTCGCCCGAATTGACCCCTTGAAAACGCATCAGGATCGTCGTAACTACGCCCAGGCTTTGTTTTGGCATATATAGATAAGGGATGTACATGTCATTATAGATACTAATCGTCTTCAAGATAATCAAAGTAGCCGTAGCCGGCGTCAATAATGGAAAAATAATCGAGCGATAGATTTTAAAAAGAGATGCACCTTCTACCATCGCGTTCTCATCTAGATCCACGGGAATGTTACGGATAAATTGCAAATAAAGAATAATTTGAATCACATCTGCTCCGATATATAGCACGATAGGGGCGCCGAGTGTATTATAAAGCCCCATGCTTTTGATGATACCAAAAGTGGCTACTTGCGTCGTGATGCTAGGAATGATAGTGGCTATTAGATAAGCACCAAAGACAACAGGTTTTAATTTAAAAGAGAAGCGTCCCAGTACAAATGCTACCATAGTTCCAAATAGAATGTTCAGAATTAAAGTAATAGCTATAATAATTAATACGTTACCAAATCCGTTAAGTAAACCTCCACGCTGGAACACCGCAATGAAATTATCGAAATTAAAAAAGCTTTTTGGCAGTGCCATGGAGCTACTACTGTTAAATTCATCAGTCGATTTGAAGGCATTTACGATAACTACATAAGGAGGGAAAAGCACGACAAATACGCCGATGATTAGCGAGAAGTATTTAATAACATCTGTAAAGCGGAATTTGGAGTTTGTCATGTCTATTTGTCTCCTCCCCGGCTAAGAACTAGTTGCTGTACTAATAGTACGATGACGACAAAGAAGAGCAAGATAATACTCATGGCAGAAGCGAGACCATAGTTGTTGTAAGCAAATGCAGTGTCTACAACTTTCTGTACATAAGTTTCGCTGGCGCCTGCAGGACCACCCTTGGTCAATACGAATGGGAGATCAAAGACTTCCAGTGCTCCTGTGACGGTAAGAAATAAGTTAAGCTGAATGACTGGCTTCATATTCGGTAAAGTAATTCTCCAAAGGGTTTGGAAAGGTCCAGCACCATCAATCTTTGAAGCCTCATAGATATCGTTTGGTATGGCCTGCAAGGAGGCGATGTAGATGACCATGTTATAACCCATGAAACGCCAAAATCCTGTGGATGCCAGAGAATAGTTGACCAGTCCTTCTGTTCCAAGCCAGCTGGTCTGTCCTAGTCCGGTTAGACCGATGCTATTCAGGAACATATTCAGAGATCCGTTAGTAGTGTCAAAGACATAACCAAACATAAAAGCAACGGCAACTCCGTTCATGATGTAAGGAAGGAAAAGTAAGATTCGGAATGCGTTTTTCCCTTTGAGCTTACTATTCAGAACAACCGCAAAATAAATGGCGACTATGTTCTGAACAATTCCCATAGCGAAGTAAGCAAAGTTATGTGTAAATACTTTGAAAATATCAGGATTAGAGAAGACCTCGCGGTAATTAGCAAGTCCGACCCATGGTTTCTCAGGGCTATAGCCATCCCAATTGGTGAAACTGTAATAGATCAGCTTAAGCGCTGGATAATACGTGAATGTCGCAAGGAGCAACAATGGGATCGTAAGGAATGATACAATGATTATCATTTTTTGTTTGTTATAGGAAAGTGTTCCGAACATCGCTAGCCCTTCTTTCATAAAAGCTTGGTATGGAAAGGCAAAATGGACTATCCGTAAGGGCGATAATCCATTTTGCACCGTGTTGTACTTCTGGTCAAAAGTTTGTATTAATAGCCGAGATCTTTCTTAGCTTTAGCCCAGGCTTTATTCCATTTGTCTAATACAGTTTGCGGATCTTTGGCAAGCACAAATTCCTGTACAACAGCAGGGAGATCTAATTGTGCCTTGTTGCCGATTTCTGTAACCTTCGCATCGTCAACAGTTCCTTCTACTAACTCTACTCCGGTAGCTTGGAATTCTTTTAGCTGAGCCAGATTAGATTCTTTTCCTTTTAGTGGGGAGATAAAGCCCGCGAAGTCCTCATAGCCGGAATCCTCAATCATCCATTTTACGAAAGCTTTGGCAGCTTCTAAATTTTTGCTGTTTTTAGCAACAGCATAGAAGAAGTCAGGGCTAAGAGTAGCGGATGGTTTACCTGAATTGTCATAAGGGAACGGGAAGAAGCCAACATCGTCTGAAGGAGCTCCTACTCCAATAACTTGGTTAATGACCCAGTTGCCGAGATAGTACATGGCGAACTTACCAGAAGCGATGTCTTTTTTCGATTGCTCCCAGTTGGTGGAGTTGATGTCTTTTTCCAGATACCCTTTTTCGTTGAGCTCCTTGAGCAGGCTAAAGGCTTTGCCATAGCCGTTGTCCATGGTAAATGGTGTTTCAGAGTTCAGCTTCTCATTAGGGAAGTCGGGGTTGCCTGCAATTAGGCGCGGAGTGTCATAAGCCCATGTACCCAGTGGCCATTTATCTTTGAAGTTAGAGGACAGCGGAATGACACCCTTTGCTTTCAGCTTTTCGCAGGCAGCCAGGAATTCATCCCAAGTCTTAGGGGTTTCTGTGATGCCAGCATCCGTAAATGCTTTTTTGTTATAAACAATCCCGGATGTAGAGTTCCCTGTGGTAATTCCGTACAGCTTGCCATCAAAGGATTTGAAGTCTTTAAAGGTGATTTGATCGTTCAGGCCGAGATCATCCAGTGAAGCGAAGTATTTCGGTAGGTCGGAGTTAGGAATGGTAGGAATGAACATAACGTCAGGAAGCTCGCCGCTGGCCATTCTGACTTTAGCCTGTTGATTATAGTCGGTCTGGGAAGCCTCGAATTCGACTTTAACGTTCGGGTATTTTTCATTAAAGCGTTTTAAATATTCATCGTATTCTTTGCCAATCATGTCTGTTCTGTTAGTCAGGAAGGTGATTTTGCCGCTAATGTCAGCTCCTGCTGCAGGTTCGGCTGTTGCGTTGCTTGTCGTGTCACCGCCGGTAGTCTCTGTGTTAGTTGCTGCGGGCTTATCGGTTGCAGAAGCCCCGTTATTGGTGCTGTTGCCATTGTTCGAGCCGCAGCCAGCCAGCGTTGATGATAAAACCATAACCATAACAAAAGATAACGAAAATAACTTATTACTCATAACTTAATCCCCTTTTCATTATTTTGTTAGCGTTTACATGAACATTATAGCTTTAAATAAAGCGTTTAGAAATGTATTGTATTATTATTTATTGTCTTTATTTGTTTTGTTTGAACGATTATAATTAGTGTATACCTAACGAATGGATAACAAAATACCAAGAATAACAAGTGGATTCAATGAAATGCTAGAAGAGGTATGTTATTTTGAAAGATGAATAGGCTTACAAAACTTAAGCAGACGCTTTCGAAGTGAGTTTTGTACGAAGTCACTTGGAGAAGCATATGCTCTACAAAACTTTTAGCAATTAGGAGGATATTATGAAACATCTAGAGATGAATCTTGCGAAGTGGGAATTTAGAAGCTGTGGTGACGAGGAGTGGCTTCCGGCTACTGTGCCAGGCACGGTCCATACGGATTTACTGAAGAACGGAAAGATTGAAGATCCCTTCTATGGAACAAATGAACATAACCTACAATGGATTGATAAGAAGGATTGGGAATATCAAACCACTTTGCAGCTTGGTGAAGAGTGGTTGGAGCTTACTTGCACAGAACTGATTTTTGAAGGTCTTGATACATATGCTGACGTGTATGTGAATAATGTACATGTGCTCGCTGCAGACAATATGTTTTTGGCGTGGAGAGTGGATGTTAAAGATCAGTTGAAGAATGGTGAAAACCATATACTAGTGAGATTCCGCTCTGTAGTTAAAGAGGATCTACCTAAGCTAGAGAAGCTGGGGTATGCGTTACCTGCACCGAATGATCAATCCGAGCTTGGGGGACTAGAGGAACAGCGGATTAGTGTTTTTGCCCGCAAAGCACCCTATCATTACGGCTGGGATTGGGGTCCGCGTTTCTTGACCAGTGGAATATGGCGTAAGGCGGCCCTTAAGGGACGTGATTCAGTTCAAATCATAGATCTCTATATCCGCCAAAATGTGATCACAAAGGAAGAGGCTCAATTAACCGCAATTATTGAAGTAGATGCTCCTGCGGCATGGCAGGGAATGCTGCGAATGAGTGCTGATGGTCTAGAGTCGATGCAAGCGGTTTCCTTAAAGAGTGGCAAGCAACAAATAGAGATGGATATCGTGGTAGATCAGCCGCAGCTCTGGTGGTGTAGAGGGCTGGGCGAGCCTCATTTATATACATTCCAAGCGGATTTGGTGAAAGGTAAGGAAGTTGAAGTTAGCAAAAGTGTAAGAACCGGTCTCCGCAGCATTCAATTGATTCGGGAGCATGATGCGAAAGGGGCTTCATTTTCTTTTGTACTGAATGGTGTGTCGGTCTTCGCCAAAGGTGCCAATCATATTCCGAATGACAGCTTCATCACAGAAGTTACCGAAGAGCGGTATCGGCATGAAATTGCCACGGCCGCAGAATCAAACATGAATATGCTGCGAGTGTGGGGTGGCGGTTTTTATGAAGAGGAGATATTTTACAAGCTCTGTGATGAATACGGGCTGTTGGTCTGGCAGGACTTCATGTTCGCTTGCAGCATGTATCCGGGAGATGATGCGTTTCTTGCGAATGTGAAGAAAGAAGCTGAGTATAACGTCAAAAGATTGCGCAATCATCCCTGCATCGCCCTATGGTGTGGCAATAACGAGATTGATTCGGCCTGGTCACAGTTCGAGGAAAATATGGGCTGGGGCTGGAAAGAAAAACTCAGCGCGGAGCAAAGAGCTACAATGTGGGCTGATTATGAGGAAATATTCCACCGGATTCTACCGGAGGCTGTAGCCGCGTTCCATCCAGGTGTGGACTATTGGCCGTCTTCACCGATGCGGAATTTGACTGGAGATATGAATCAACACGCGACGCGGATTGTGGGCGATGGGGATGTGCATTACTGGGGCGTGTGGCACGCGATTGAGCCTTTTGAGAATTATAATACCAAGGTTGGCCGCTTTATGAGTGAATACGGATTCCAGTCGTTCCCGGAACTAAAGACCGTAATGAGCTATGCTGAAGAGCAGGATTTGGCGCTTACCTCAGAGGTGATGCTGGCTCATCAGAAGAATGGACGCGGAAATCTGCTGATCAAGGAATACATGGATATGTATCTGCCGCAGCCGAAGGATTTTAAAGCATTTCTGTATATGAGTCAAATCCTGCAGGCCGAAGCGATTCGAATCGCGATTGAAAGTCACAGAAGAAATAAACCTTACTGTATGGGCACTTTATACTGGCAGATGAATGATTGCTGGCCGGTCGCCTCTTGGGCGGGGATGGATTACAACGGACGCTGGAAAGCATTGCAATATACCGTGCGCTCAAGCTTTCAAGATGTTCTGTTGTCTATTGACGGTACCGACCACGAGCGGATTGACGTTCATGTCGTATCTGATTTAAGAACAGTAGTCACCGCTGATTTGGGGCTTAAATTGTATCAGTTTAACGGTTCGGTACTGCGAGAGTGGACATATCCCGTTGAGCTGGGAGCCGATTCAGCGGCTATCGTATTCTCGTCTCCAGTGACGGAACTGTTAGAAGGTCATGGATCGAACGATGTATTGCTTGAGATCAGCTTGCAGGCTAATGGCGAGATGATAGATCGTAAGGTGCACTATTTTATCCCGGAAAAAGAAATTCGGTTGCAGCGTTCAGTAATTAACATAATGGAAACTCCAGATAGCGGAGGTCTAAGCTTCACTGTGACAAGCGATGTATTAGCTAGAGGCGTATACCTGACCTCAGAAGATGAAGGAATATTCTCTGACAATTACTTTGATCTTCTCCCAGGGCAGCCCAAGACGATAACGTTCTCGGAACGCGGGAACGATGGAAGGGACTGGATTCCAGGCGCTCCTAAGGGATTGAAGGTTCAATCGATGGTTGATTTTGTGAGCGAAGATTTACTGTAAATCTTAAGAAGAGATAATTTATTTCAAAAGGAAACAAGCCATGAGCTCGGCTCTTGGCTTGTTTTTTGTGTGCTGGTATAAATGATATTTTTCCTATTCATACCCCGTTCATGTTAACGTCATGGGGAGTACATCTTCATTGGTTAGTCTTACCTTAGCAGTCGGATAGGGCAGTCCAATACACAGAGGATGACAGGAGAAGATACGAGTGAAAATAAAAGAGGGAATAACAACAAAGATGGGTACGAGAACAAGTAAAATACTAAACATGATACTTAAAGTAATAGGGGCAATAATCATAGCAATCATGCTTTTTCTCGCCATCGTATATACAGTTAATCTGATCAGCAACAAATCGGAACAAAGAAAAATAGAACCCTATGGTCAGTTAGTACCTGTAGATGGGAAAAATATGAATATTTTGATTCAAGGACAAGGCGAAGAAACAGTTGTGCTATTACCAGGCTATGGTACAGCAGCACCAGCTCTTGATTTTAAAGCATTAATAGATGAGCTATCACCGTTTTATAAAGTTGTCATGATTGAGCCTTTTGGGTATGGATTAAGTGATCTGACCAAAAAGGAGCGCAGCACAGAAAATATTGTAAGTGAAATTCATGAAGCTTTACAGGGTCTTAATATTGACCGTTATATTCTAATGGGCCACTCCATTTCAGGCATTTACGGACTTGATTATGTTAACAAATATGAAAATGAAGTAAGTGCATTTGTCGGGCTCGATAGCAGTGTTCCATCGCTAAGTGAGAGGAAGATTGAATCTTCGGCATTAAGAACTTTAAATCTACTCAAAAAATCAGGTCTCGTCAGACTGCAAATGAAACTAAGTGCTGACCCCATTGCTGAACTACCGTTAGATGATACAACAAAAGATCAAATAAGAATGATTAATCATAAAAACATATACAATCCAACCCAATTAAATGAAGCCAGAAGTATGTATTCTAATTTTAAAACAGCTGAAAGTTTAACCTTCCCCAAAAATCTTCCTGTAATTTTCTTTGTGCAAGCGAATCATCCAGCAACGGATAGATGGATACCAGAGCATGAAAAGCAAGTAAAAGACTCTGTACATGGAAAAGTGCTGACATTTGAAGAAGGTCATTATTTATATCGTACTAAAGCAAAAGAAATCGTAGAAAACTTCAGAGTATTTATGGAAAAGGCTAAGTAAATGACTGTTGAGCCGAACGAACTTCAGGGTTTTCTCTGATTGTCGTTCGGTTTTTTCTCGTTTAAGGAATTATGATCCAAAAGCCTGACGGTACTTTACGGGGGACATCCCCTCGAACGTTCTGAACACTTTAATGAAATAGCTGGACTGGGCAAAACCGGACTGAGTCGCAACCTGAGCAATGGAGAGTCCAGTAGAAACCAGTAGAAGCTTGGCTCTGGCCAGTCGACAATCCGTTAAATAACGGTTTGGTGTTTTGCCCATAACCATTCGGAACAGCCGTAGAAAATGATAGCTGCTATACCCGGTTAGTCTTGCCATCGACTCCAGTGACCAAGGACGGGCACATTCGACATGAATGATATCTGCGGCACTGCGGATAGACTGCCTGACCTCGTGCGGTACTGAGCCGTGAAGCGGTTCGGAATTCTGTAGCAATTTCACTAGAAGCTCATACAGAAGCGCGGATAGCCTTGGCTCACTACGTGTTACATAGGAAGCGCTCAGCAAGTACATTTCCTCGAATAGCTCGTCCAGCTTAGCGTCCAAATCAAAAGTGAACAGGTATGCACTAGACTGGTCCACTTCTTCTAATAAGGGGAGTACAATTTGAGTGCTAAAATGAACCCAACGAACATCCCAAGGCTCTCCGGGATCAGAGCCGTACTGCTGGTAGGCCCCTTTAGGGTAAAGAAACCCTCGTCCTCTGCTCATCGGAATACGTTCGCCCTCATGGAATACATAACCCTCCCCACCAAAGATTAAATGCAGGTTATAGCTTCCCAGGAATCCTTCACTTCTTCTCTCGGTATGCTGTGGAAAGTGACTGTAATGTCCCAAAAATTCAGGATAACAGACATATTTTGAAAAAGCTGGCGTCGACAAATACCATTGTTTCTTCATGTTATATGGCACTCATTTCTGTCGCGCATCAGAGCGCTAGTTGGATTAAGGTAATTAACGCAAGATAGTTATATGATCGCAATATTTTGTTATATAAGCCTTATTAATACTGATACTACAATAGAATTATGAAATACTGAAAGCATATTTTTAATACTTTGGAGGTAATCATGAAGAAACCTGTCGCAACAGAAAAATTCGAGCTTGGCGTCTGTTATTATCCGGAACACTGGCCGGAAAGTATGTGGGAGGACGATTATCGCCGGATGCGAGAACTAGGCTTTACAATCATTCGGATCGGGGAGTTTGCTTGGTCTATTTTTGAACCAGTCCAGGGTGAATTTCAGTTCGGGCTCTTTGATCGGGCGATTGATTTAGCTCATAAACATGGTCTTCAGGTTGTGCTCGGTACGCCGACGGCAACACCTCCAGCTTGGCTGACCCATAAGTATCCAGAAGTATTAAACGTGACGTATGAAGGTGTTACCCTTCAGCATGGCATGCGCCGTCATTATAATTACAGTAGCCCAAAATACCGTGAGCTGTGTGCTCGGATTACGGAACAGATGGCTGAACATTATGGCAATCATCCAGGTGTGGTCGGTTGGCAAATTGATAATGAGCTCAACTGCGAGATCAGTGAATTTTATTCAGAGAGTGACCATAAGGCTTTCCGGGAATGGCTGCAGCAGAAATATGTCACGCTTGAGCGGCTAAACGAGGCTTGGGGGGCTGTTTTTTGGAATCAGAGTTATAGTGATTGGTCTCAGGTGTATCTTCCGCGTCCTACCCCGTCACCCAAGCAGCCCAATCCCCATCAGGCTTTGGATGAAAAGCGGTTTATATCGGATAATACGATTTCTTTTGCCGAAAACCAAGCGGACATCATCCGTAAACTTGCCCCTAAGCAGTGGGTAACAACGAACGGTCTGTTCGGGCATCTCGACAGCCATGAACTGACGGATGAATTACTGGATTTCTTCAGCTATGATTCCTATCCGCAGTTCTCGACTATTTTTTATGATCCGAATGAGCGGAATCCGCTGAATGACAGAGGCTGGGGACTTTCATTATCTGTTGTCCGTTCTATTTCCCCTAATTTCTGTATTATGGAGCAGCAGTCGGGACCGGGTGGCTGGGTGAACCGGATGGATATGCCATCTCCGAAGCCGGGACAGATGCGGTTATGGACCTATCAATCGATCGCTCATGGCGCAGATATGGTACTTTATTTCCGCTGGCGGACAGCCACGATGGGCAATGAAATTTATTGGCATGGCATTAACGACTACCATAACCAGCCGAACCGAAGAGTACGGGAAGCGGGACAGATTGGTCAAGAGCTGGCGGGGGCAGGGCAAGCACTTATCGGCACCCGTAATCAGGCTAACGTTGCTATTGTTCGTGATTATGCTAATGAGTGGGATGGAGAGTATGATGTGTGGCATGGTCCATTTATGTGGAAGAGCAATAAGGAGTGGTACAAGGCACTCCAGCGGAAGCATATCCCGAATGACGTACTCTATTTACGCAAAAAGACGACGCTGAAAGAGCTCGCACGGTACGATGTGCTTATCTATCCTCACCCGGCAATTATGACAGATGAGACAGCGTCGCTTCTGGATGAATACGTTCAGCAAGGTGGAAAACTGATCTTCGGATGCAGAACCGGCTATAAGGATGAACGCGGCCAATGTTATATGCGTCCTTTCCCAGGTGCTGCTAGGGATCTATGCGGGATCACAGTCGAAGAATTCACAATGGTTAAAGGTAGTCGTCAGCCAACGGCGATTAGCTGGTCAGGTGCGGCCGAAGGGGTTACTGGAGCAGATGATTTTAATGATATTCTCCGGATTGAGGATGATTCGGTCGAAGTCATGGCGGTCTATGCTTCGGATTATTACGCTGGGAAGCCAGCAGTTACGAGAAATCGTCGCGGCAAGGGCGAGGTTTGGTATTACGGAGCAGTCTTTAATGAACAAGCAGCGTCCATAATCATAGATCAAGTCGGCCTGCAGTCGCCAGTAGATTGGCTGGTGCTCCCTGAAGATGTAGAGCTGCAAGTTCGTAACGGGACTTCTTCCAGTTATACTTTTTTGCTTAATTATAGTGAAGCTCCTGTCGCGATCCATCTTCATGAGACCAAAATGGATTTACTGAGCGGGACAACGTTATCGGGTGAGGTTACTATGGAAGGCTTTGGTGTATTGATATTACATTAACGCTATGAATAAATAATGATATTAATGGAGTTGCGTATTAGAGAACTAATATGTAACTCTATTTTTTTATAGAAGATATTCAAAAGGATACTTTTTAAATATAGTTATTAATTCCAACAAAATACAACGAGCAACAGGTACAATATAAAGAATATTCTAGATTTGAAGGAGGGAAGTCTTATGATCATTGAAGCTGAGAAAGTATTGCTGCAGTATTCGTTCATCGATCCCATCATTGAATTCATTAGACATAATGAGAATATTACATTTAAAGTGACCGACAAAACGGATAACAAGAATTATTTGTTACGTATACATAAACCAATATCGGAAGGGTTCTCAGGCTTACAACATACCCGAGATGGATTACAGGCAGAAATGTTTTTTCTGCGAGAAATCGATCAGAAGAACATACTAAAAGTTCAAAGACCTGTTCTAAATCAAAAAGGGGAACTGGTTACTGAATATAGTTCAGAGCAATTTGGTACTAGTTTGGCCACTCTTTTAGAATGGATCGAAGGCTCGACGCTAACCCAAGATGAAGATAACATTGAACAGATTGTTTATAGATTAGGTAGAAATCTTGCCAGTCTACATGAATTCTCACGAACGCTAATGCCCTTGGAGTTACATAGACCTGTATACAATGTCACAAAGATTGATGAAACTTTAATAGAACTTGGAAAGGGAACAGACAATGGAGCCCTTAATCAGGAGGATTACGAAGTTATTAGTAGCGTTCTACTCGTAGTAAAAGAACAATTAGCAGAACTAGACGCTAGGGACAACTCATGGGGATTCATTCATGCTGATTTTCAACTGGGCAATGTCGTTGTGTCAGAACAAAATCCTATCTTAATAGATTATTGTTTATTTGGTTATGGTTACTACTTGTTTGATTTGGGCTCTGCATCTTCCATGTTGAAAAGTGAGCTCCGCAAAACGCTTTTGGAGGGTTATGCTTCTAAATCAAGCTTTTCGCTTGATGAGATTCGGTACATTGAAGGACAAATATTTATGGATATTTTTATTAGTTACGTATTTTTTATTCATGACTCTGAGAGGAACGGTTGGATAAAAGAGCATGCCTCCAAAATATGCAGTACCCTATGCCTCGATTTTCTTGAGGAAAAAGAGGTATATTATTCGTTTTAACGATGGTGTGATATTCTAATGGGGAATGAAAAATGAAGGGACTGAACTATGCGCAGAGATCATTATTTTTAAACCAACTATTAAAATTTAATGGAGGTAAAAATAATGTTAACTACAGAGTTACACACAGAACGAGTACATTTAAGAAAAATGAAGGTATCGGATTCGCCAAGTTTGTTTAAAATTTGGTCTGATCCAGAGGTTACCAAGTTCATGAATATTGATAGTTTTACTGATGAAATTCAGGCAAAAGATATGATAAAACTTCTTGATGAATTTTCTCTAGATAACAAAGCTATTCGTTTCTCTATAATTGAAATGGAATCCAATGAAATCATAGGTTCTTGTGGTTTTAACTCCTTAGACTTTGAAAATGAGAAAGCAGAGATTGGATATGACATTGCTAGAGCATTTTGGGGAAGAGGCTATGCTTCAGAAGCTATAAGTGCTTTGTTAGATTACGCATTCTCAACTTTGAAGCTGAATCGAATCGAAGCAAAAGTGGAACCCGAAAACGTGAATTCAGTAAAAGTCTTGCAAAAGCTGAACTTTATGTTTGAGGGAACCTTAAGAAGGTATGAAAGAGTAAACGGAAAGTTTATAGATCTCAATATGTATTCAAAATTAATAACAGATTGATTATTTAATCCCAGAGGTTATATAGGTCTCCATAAGGAATAAAAACTTATACACTATAAATATAGGAGTTGACCAGATGGAGACAATATTAACAGAGGAAATGATCTTGGATGACCTACTAAAAACATTTCATCGTTTATTCGGTTTGAATGTAATTGAAACTACTTCGATAAAACGAGGCTGGTTAAACTTAAAGTGGAAAGTTACGACGGATGCAGGGGAATTGTTACTTAAACAATACAATAAAGAAAGATATAAATTATATAAGTCAGAGGAGATATTGTTAGCACTCTCTCAACAGATTAGATTGTATGACCAAGATCTAGCGTGCCCCAAAGTGTTATCACAGAATGAAAGTATTTTGCTTGAATCTGATAATGGAGAACGCTTCCTGGTGATGGAGTATTGCAAGGGAAAACTAATTTCACCAGGTAAAATCAATGTCCATCAAATATATGATTTAGGTCGAGCAACAGGAAAAATGCATCGATTGTTAAATGACGGGACACTTGGCATTAAAAATAGTCCGCAATTTATTCCTCCAAGTCGTGAGGAGCGCTTAGCACATTGGAACTCCGTTTGGGAAAAGACTAAGGGACTTGGTAAACCTCAGCTGCTTGCTGAGATAGAAACTCAATTTAAAGCTACTGAAGAAATGAATATAGAACCACTCGAATTACTTCAAACAGGATGGGCACATCGTGACCTTTGGGTAGATAATCTTTTATTTAATGATAACGGATTATCTGCAATTCTAGATTTTGATCGACTAAAATATGACTATCCGCAGCTTGATGTAGCTCGTGCTGTGATATCATGTGCCTTAGATGATAATTTAGATGTCTCCCTGGCTTCGGCGTTTATGGAAGGGTACAGTGAGGAACGCGACGTGGTAGAGGGCTATTTAACACATTCATTACAGTTGTTGTGGTATATGGAAAGCACATGGTGGATTAATGCTAACATGGATCAACATAGTGTACCGCCAGCTCGCTTTGCGAAGGAAATGATTTGGCTTGCAGAAAATCAAAAAAATATGTCCGCTTTGTTAGGAAATCTTTAGACAGCGTAAAATTAACCACTATTCGTTAAGCTAACGGGTAACTATTGCTCAACTAAACAGCGACAGTCTAGGGCTTTGTCTCCACGTCCATGACTGCCGCTGTTTCTATTATTGAGGTAATTCGATAAGAACAAGACTTTTTTCCCCATAATCTACATTGACTTGGGTTTGTCTCACCCCTATGATGATTATTAATATAAAATAAATGGCACGAAGAGGAGCGAAACATCATGGCTTTGGAGATCGAACGCAAGTTTCTGCTGCCGGAATTTCCGGAGCAGCTTATTCAAGAAGGCGAATTGAAGATTGTGACCCGGCATAATATCGATCAGACCTATCTGGCGATAGACGGCGGACAAGAGCTGCGTGTGCGTAAAATTACGGATCTGGACTCAGGTGAGGTAACGTATACACACACGTTTAAGGATGGCAAAGGGATCAAGCGCGAAGAGATCGAATATTTTATCTCAGAGGGTTTATATAATCAGATGATTGAGGCGGTTAATGCGGTAGCCTTGGTCAAAGAGCGGATTACGGCGGTGTGGAATGGCACAACGGTTGAGATCGACGTCTATTCTCAGTTGAAATTGTCCGTTCTGGAGGTTGAATTTGAATCTTTGGAGGAAGCGGAAAGCTTCAAGGCGCCGGAATGGTTCGGCAAGGATGTCAGCACGGAACGGCAGTACAGCAACAAAACCGTCTGGAAAGAGCTGCAAAATAAGACAAAGAATTAACGGACTTTAGCGCGTAAACGTGGTAGTATATAGGGAAAACAGGCAACGATTAAGTGAAACTTATATTTATATATAGTATATGAGGGGTTCAGGAGGATGAGCATGAAGTATATAAGCACAAGAGGCAATGTGGAACCTAAAGGCTTTATCGATACGGTGTTGATGGGACTTGCCGATGACGGCGGATTGATGGTTCCTTCCGAGATTCCTGTCGTTTCAGCAGCTACTTTAGAAGAGTGGAGAAGTCTTAGCTATCAGGAATTGTTCCTGAAGATTTTCGCCTATTACACTAATGATGAGATTCCTTTAGAAGATTTGCAGGACATGGTCAATACCAGTTATGGCAATTTCCGCACGCCAGAAGTAACGCCTATTCACCAAGTGAATGATTCCCTGTATGTATTAGAATTGTTCCATGGCCCTACTTTTGCCTTCAAGGATGTAGCACTGCAGTTTATGGGTGAGCTGTACTCGTATATTTCCAAAAAGCAGAACAAGATCATCCACATCCTCGGAGCAACCTCGGGGGATACTGGGGCGGCTGCGATTCAGGGTGTCCGCGGCAAAGAAGGAATTAAGATCTGTATTCTTCATCCGCATGGTAAGGTTAGTAAAGTGCAGGAGCTGCAGATGACTACGGTTGATGACAGTAATGTACTGAACCTGTCTGTTCATGGTAACTTTGATGATTGCCAAAAGGTGATTAAGGATCTGTTCGCGGATCTCGACTTTAAGAGTCGCTATCATCTGCGTGCGATCAACTCCATTAACTTTGTACGTATTCTGGCGCAGACTGTCTATTACTTCTATGCGTATTTGCATGTCGATGGCAGCAGCGAGAAGAAGATTAACATCAGCGTGCCTTCCGGCAACTTCGGTAATATTTTCTCCGGATATTTGGCGAAGCAAATGGGATTACCAATTAACAAACTGATTATTGCTACGAATGAAAATAACATCTTGGAGCGTTTCGTGAACACGGGTGAATACAAACCGGGCAGCTTCACAAGCACATACAGTCCTTCGATGGATATCCAAGTGGCGAGCAATTTTGAGCGTTATCTATATTATTTGGTAGGCGAGGATTCCGAGAAACTATCCGCGTATATGTCCAAGCTGCAAACCGAGGGCAAGATTACGGTTGAAGGCGAGGCGCTTCAGCAGGTGCAGAAGGATTTTACAGCGCTTGGCGTGAAGAATGATCAATGCTTGAATACAATTGCTAAGTATCAAAAAGAATATAGCTACCTACTTGATCCGCATACTGCATGTGGAATCGCAGCTTACGAAGCTTTTAATGGCTCGGATGAGATTGGGATTACCTTCGCGACCGCACATCCAGCTAAGTTTGATGAGGCGATTACTCTGATTGACATTAAGCAGGAATTCCCGGCACAAATTAAAGCGTTGTTCGAGATGCCACAACACCAAACCGTAGTGGATCATGACAAGGATGAAATTGTGCGTCAATTGCAGGCTTTTTATAAATAAGTTGTAAATCCATATGGCTCAGCAGGCTCCTGTTCTTAAGTTAAGAATGGGAGCCTTTTTTAACGTTTCAGAAAATATATTTGGGGTCCCCGCAAAGTACCTGATTATGCATCGAAGCAAAGGCCCACTTTGTGGGGATGTTTAACTGCATCTTTCGACAAATAATGTCGCTGTTTACTATGAATAGTTTGATATCGACAAAAGATGAAGGAGTGGTGCTTTTTTTCACAAAGTGGATCTATCGGAATTTGTCGGAAATTTGTCCTGAAAAGTAGACATGACTACCCTGAGAGTGAGAAAATAGCATATAGAGCTTTAGTAAGAACTAAAAAGGACGGGATTATCATGACAATTCGTTTCGGGGTCATTGGAACAAACTTTATTACAGACCGCTTCGTGCAAGCCGGCTTGGAGAATGAGGAGTTTATCCTGACAGCCGTGTACTCCCGCACAATGGAGAAAGGTCAGGCCTTTGCTGCAAAATATGCTGGAGCTACAATTTATACGAATTTGGAAGATATGGTTTCCAGTAAAGATGTCGATGCTATTTACATTGCAAGCCCGAACTCCATGCATGCTGAGCAGGCGATTATGTGCTTAAATCATGGCAAACATGTACTCTGTGAGAAACCAGCTGCCTCAAACAGTGCGGAGCTTAGAGCAATGATTGAAGCCGCTCAGAACAATGATGTGTTGTTGGTAGAAGCGATGAAATCGACCTTCATGCCGAATTTCGGAGTGATCAGAGACAATTTGTATAAGATTGGCCAAGTACGTCGTTATTTTGCAAGCTATTGTCAATACTCATCGAGATATGACGCCTATAGACAGGGAACGGTATTAAATGCTTTTAACCCAGCCTTCTCTAATGGCTCGTTGATGGATCTTGGTGTTTACTGCTTGTATCCTATGGTAGTGTTATTCGGGAAACCGAAGTCTGTAAAGGCTGTGGGTCTAATGCTCTCTTCTGGAGTGGATGGAGAAGGAAGTATTGTCATGCAATATGATGATATGGATGCAGTTGTGATGCATTCCAAGATCGCTGATTCCTATTTGCCAGCTGAGATTCAAGGGGAAAGTGGTACAATGGTGATCGATAAGATCAACCAACCTTACCAAGTAAAGATTCATTATCGCGACGGAACCGTCGAGGAGCTTACGCAGCCTCAGGTATTCGAGTCTATGTATTATGAGGTTGAGGAATTTATCAACTTAATTAAGAATGGTGAACGGGAAAGCAGAGTTAATACACATGCCAATTCCTTGGCAGTAGCAGAAGTTATGGAGGAAGCCAGAGCACAGATCGGCCTCCGCTATGCCGCAGATCTATAAATAGAATGGGGAGCAGCACTTGAAGACTTTTAAAAAGGTATACATTGAGATAACAAGCGTCTGCAACCTAGCCTGCAGCTTTTGTCCACCAACCGCCCGAACGAAGAACTTTATGAAGCTCGATACTTTTAATACGATATTAGATGAAATTAAGCCACATAGTAATCATATTTACCTTCACGTAAAAGGTGAGCCATTGCTGCATCCCAAGATTGGTGAGCTGCTGGATGCGGCACATGCCAAAGGGTTCAAGGTCAATATTACTACCAATGGTACGTTAATTCATAAGGCTGGCCCTAAGATTCTCGGCAAACCTGCACTTCGACAGATGAACTTCTCTCTGCATAGCTTTGATGGGCATGAAGGATCTGAGAACCGCGAAGGGTATTTGTCGGAGATTATTTCTTTTGTACGGGAAGCCTCCGCGCAAGGGGTCATTATTTCCTTCCGGCTGTGGAATTTGACGGAGGATAATCTGACCAATCTGGAGAAGAATCGGAACCGTGAGACTCTTGCTGTGCTGGAGGAAGCCTTTAACCTTGATTTCAAGATCGAAGAAAAGGTTGTACCTGGCAGCGGCGTCAAGGTTGCCCCACGGGTATATCTCAATCAGGACCATGAGTTCCGTTGGCCTGCACTGAACGAGCCGGAAGATGACGGAAAAGGGTTCTGTCATGCACTACGCAGCCAAGCGGCAATCCTTGTGGATGGTACCGTTGTACCGTGCTGTCTGGATGGTGAAGGAGTCATTAACCTCGGCAACATTCATGAGACTCCATTCTCAGAAATCGTAGAGGGTGAGCGAGCGAACAATCTGTTTTACGGGTTCTCTCGTAGAGAGGCAGTAGAAGAGCTGTGCCGCAAGTGCGGATATCGGCAACGGTTCGGAACTTGAGGATTGGAATATAAACAGAACCGGGACATGGCAATTTCATGAATCCTGGTTCTGTTTTTTAATTAACGGGAGTGTATATATAATAATAAGTCTTTATAGTCTCCACTTTGGAGCGAAGGAGGAGTATATGCTGAAATCGTTGGAAGCCATCACCTTATACCGTGAAGGAATACAAGATCATTTGGAGGATAACCTCTGGCTGAAGCTTATTGTCCAAGCCGAGGAGCAGATTGTAAATTTGGAGCGTGTGGAATCTCTGGAGGAGTTGGACCGCAGGAATCCCGTGCTGGATTATGTGGAACGCAGTTTGCAGCTGCTAGACCAGCTTCCCCGTTCGATTTGGATCAAAGAGCTTGTGGAAGAAACATTAATCTGGTCAGAAACAGCTAAGGGTGGCACATTGAAGGAGCGGTTACTTTGGCAGGAGGAAGGCATTAACTGTTTTGTACATAACATTGGCTCCGCACAGTTATACGGGAAACATTTGAGCGGTACGGTCTCTGACAAAAGCGCACTGGTTCATCGGCTTATTGAAACCCATGGACTGATAGGACAGCAAATCCGTGGGGAGGTGCCTCCGGAAGTAAATAAGCCGCTTCGTGATCTTGTGGAGGAACAGTTACTGACTGCCGAGGAACTTGAACGCTTGCTAACCGTACTCAATCATTGCATCATCGGAGCTGTATCTCCCGAGCTATGGCTGAATGTAGAGCATGAAGTGAAACAGCTTATCACTCTGATTGCATCCGGTGAACTTGCTAGTCCAATGCCGATGAAAGAAAGACTGCGCAGAATGCGGCTAGGTCCGATCTCTAGAGGAGAGGATTTCACTACAGAATGGGCAAAGCTGACACAGGAAGGCTTCCATGCGGAACGGTTGGAGTCTTTAAGTAACACTATCTTCTGGTATGTGGAATCTGCAATGCAGACCTTCTCGTTGGAGCAATTTCTGAAGGTGATGTTGCTTGCAGCCCAAAGGGCTCAGAATGAACCCCTACGCCATATCAGCTTCGAGCAGGTTATGAACAGAATTTACTATGACTACAAGGGTGTTAAGAAGATCAATGTTTATAAGAAGCGGATTATAGAAAAATATTTATCGGAGCTTACATGGGAGGATATCGAAAAAGGGACTTTACCTGATGAGAATCCTCATCTAATGCTTCGTCCATACGCTAAGGAACATCTGCCAGACACGGTGTTTTTTCAGTTTCAATTCTCGGCAGCGGCAGAGAAGCTGATCGAATTCTGTATGGAAGCTGAAAAATCGCCCTTGTATGAACGTGCTGTGTTGCTGTTATTCGACTTGTTCGAGCTACGCAGAGACGCCTTCGACCGTTTTCATAATGAAGATACCTACTTAAGTCAAATGAATAATACCGCAGATTATAAGGCTGTAATTCTGGAGCATGTCATTGGGAAAAAAGTGCTGGATATCGGCCCTGGCGGCGGTGTGCTGCTGGATTTGCTGGAAGAGCGGATGCCAGAGGTTACCCCTATCGGCATTGATATATCGAGCAATGTAGTGGAAGCTCTGCGGCAGCGCAAGCAACGGGAAGGTCGTCAGTGGGAGGTCCTGCAGGGAGATGCGTTGAACCTTGAAGATTTCGTAGAGGCTGGAACGGTGGGTACGGTAATTTTTTCTTCGATTTTGCATGAGCTATATTCTTATGTGCCGCTTAATGGTAAAAAGTTCAATCATGACACCGTCTCGGCCGCCCTGCGAAGTGCTTTTGATGTATTGTCAGTGGGCGGGGTTATCATTATCCGCGATGGGATAATGACCGAACCCACAGCATTGCTGCGGAAAGTTCGTTTTCTGGAGGAGGACGGTATGGCGTGGCTGGAGCGTTATGCGAAGGATTTTGCCGGACGTCAGCTTCAGTATCAGAGATTAGGGGAAGAAGAAGTACTCATGCCTGTTAATGATGCCATGGAGTTTTTATATACGTATACCTGGGGCGAAGAGGCTTACATTCATGAAGTACAGGAACAGTTTGGTTATTTTACCCCTACGGAGTTTGCCTCATTTATTGAACAGACTTTAGGAAAGCAAGCGAAGATTGAAGTTTTCCGGCATTACTTGCAAGAAGGTTATACCGAAGCGCTGCGCGATAGAGTAAGGTTCATGGATGAGAGCGGACAGGAAGTGGCCTTGCCAGACAGCACCTGCTTTATCGTGATTCGGAAGGAATAGTTGAAAGATAACATCATCTGCATATAAAAAAGCAATCGGCAACCCCTTTGATGTGGTAGAGGTCCGATTGCTTTTTCTATATAGAGAATTTTGTCTTTGTTAGATTAGTATTTCTAGCTGCGACTTATCAGAATCTTCGGCTAAACGCTGAATTTCTTGGTAGGTGGCTAATTTCTCAGTCCGTTCCTGATCTTTAATTTTATCTCCGGTGTCTTTTATGGTATCGCCTAACGTTTCATTCATTTCCGATATTCTATCTTCGATTTTGGATAACTGCTCACGTTTGGCTGTTGCAGAATGAGTAGAACGAGCTTCATCCGATTCGATTTCCTTGGTCAGAACTCTTGCCTCGCCATGCATCTTAGAATGGGTAGAAGAAACTACCTCCATTTGTGAAACATTTTGGCTTATAGCAACAATCGTATTCAATCTTTCGTTTTGTATCTCTTGCTCGGTTTTAGGTTCATCCGATAGATCTTCTTTTTGAGCTTTTTCTAAGTTCTTTTGTTGCTCTTCAAAGGTGTACTTCGCAATTTGTTGGTCAATCGTTTGGAGCTGTTTATCGAATTCCTTAAGTTGATCTTGAATAGAATCAAGGTTATGTGAGTTTTTGGTGGTTCTTTCAATTAGGCTGTTCTTGCTATCGATGATACTCTGTTTTTGTTTAAGTAGAGAATCAACCATTCCGCTCATTTTAGATTGATTTTGAAAAGCTGCTTTTGCAGATTTGCTTAACGATAAGTGGTCTCCGCTACCACTTGTCTTGCTGTTTGAATTTATGGTTTTATCGTTAGTTTGGTGACTAACAGCTACATTAAGTCTCGTTCCCATAGCAGAGGTCATATTCGTTATATGCATAGCTTATTCTCCTCCTACGACGATAAGATTTATCTATAATATATCGGTAGATGAACAGGAAGAATTAATAAAGAGAGCCATTAGCTTCAGAACGACCGATGAATAGAAGTCGAACAACAAGATGTCAACGGGACCCCTTCCTAAACTCCGAAGGCGAGCATTTCATCGCTCTGCGAAACACTTTAATAAAATAGCTCACATTATCGAATCCGACCTCGAATGCGATGTCGGATATTTTTCTGTTGCTTTGTTGCAGTAGATCGGCGGCTTGGCGAATTCGGTAAGAGTTAATGTAATCTACTGGAGTCTTACGGGTCATTTCTTTGAAAAAACGGCAGAACTGTCCTTCACTCATGGGGATAAGGTCGGAGAGGTCCCGAGTTCTAATCGGCTCCTGATAGTTATCCTGAATATAGAGAATAATCTTCTTAAGTCGATTGATCTTAGTAGTATCAGCGTCATCCAGCTGGCTGCGGTTTACAAAACGATCCTCTGGAGCAATCAGCGAGAGCATGATGAGTAACGTGCCTTTAATAAAAGCTTCAAACCCGGGAGATTGCGCAGCGTAGGCGTCCATCATGCGTTCTAAGTGCCCGAGAAGTTCATGCTGCCATTTCACAGCCGGTGTTAGGTGGCGAGGAAAGCTTTGTCTTTTCTCCTGAAGGGGTAAGATGGTGTTCTGCTGGATCGTATCATATTGGGCACTAGCGAGAAGATCAGGAAGAAACACGAGCGCACAAAATTTGCAGGGCGTATCTTCGTTCAGTACATAGGCAGCGTGAATATCACCAGACTCGATAAATACAGCCTCACCGGCTTTAAGTGGGAAATATTCGGTATCCACCTGAAACAGAATTTCTCCTTCGAGCAGCATAAAAAACTCTGCTTCTTCATGCCAATGGGTATCGAGGACATGTGTTCCAGCCGGTAATTCTATCCAATAAGCTGCAAGCGGAAACATGCTATCGCCATGCACTCTGTCTTCTTTTAGCAAACTCTGGGTTGTACGGTCCATAAATGCCACTCCTTTCGGATAAAACATCAAAATAGTGTTATAAATGAGCTATATAGTATTAGTTTTGTTTATTTTTTATCGGTATAATGCAACTATAAACACCAAATTGAAAGGTGGCAAGTACACAATGAAATTTACTGATGGTCTCTGGCTGGTGCGTGATGGTATCACGATTAACGGTGCAGTTCAAAATTATGTTGTAGAAAAGACTCCAGATGGATTAACAGCAATTACTCAAACAACTCCAATCACAGGGCGTTCAGCGACGCTGAATTCAACCCTGCTTACTGTAAAATTTCATTCCCCGCTTCCAGGTGTGGTAGGGGTTAAGATTATTCATCATGATGGCGTACAAGAACGCGGTCCAGTCTTCGAACTCACGAAAGGTACTGGAGATCACGTTAAGATTGAAGAAAACGATTCCGAGACTGTGCTGATCAGCGGCGGACTGCGTGTAGTGATTCGCAAAGGCCAACAATGGGCTGTGGATTTCTATCGTGGAGACGAGAGAATTACAGGCAGCGGTTTCAAGTCCATGGCTTATATCACGGATCAAGACGGCAACACGTATATGCGTGAAGAGCTGGATCTCGGTGTAGGTGAATTCGTATATGGTTTGGGTGAGCGTTTTACCGCTTTTGTAAAGAATGGACAGACCGTAGATCTTTGGAACAAAGACGGTGGTACTAGCTCCGAGCAAGCTTATAAGAATGTTCCTTTCTATGTAAGCAGCAAAGGCTATGGCGTATTTGTTAACCACCCTGAGTTGGTTTCTTATGAGATCGCTTCGGAAAAAGTGAAAAAAGCGCAATTCAGCGTAGCTGGAGAAAGCTTAGAATACTTCGTGATTGATGGTCCTACCATCAAAGAAGTTATCAGCAACTACACATCACTTACTGGCAAACCTGCACTTCCTCCAGCTTGGACATTCGGCCTGTGGCTGACGACTTCTTTCACTACCGACTACGATGAAGCAACCGTAAACTCCTTCGTAGATGGTATGGCAGAGCGCGATCTACCACTGAGCGTATTCCACTTCGATTGTTTCTGGATGCGTGAATATCAATGGACCGATTTCCAGTGGGATGAGCGCGTATTCCCTGACCCAGTAGGCATGCTGAAACGCCTGAAAGATAAAGGGCTGAAGATCTGCGTATGGATCAACTCTTATATCGGGCAACGTTCCCGCTTGTTTGAAGAAGGCAAGAAAAATGGTTATCTGCTCAAAAAACCTAATGGTGACATTTATCAATGTGATTTGTGGCAAGCAGGTATGGCACTGGTGGACTTCACCAACCCTGCGGCTTGTGAATGGTATGCCGGCTACCTGCGTGATTTGGTAGATATGGGCGTAGATAGCTTCAAGACAGACTTCGGCGAGCGTATTCCTACAGATGTAGTTTACTTCGACGGATCTGATCCGATGAAAATGCACAACTACTACACTCAATTGTACAACAAGGTTGTATTTGAAGTGCTAGAAGAGAAGCTTGGTAAAAATGAAGCGGCATTGTTCGCACGTTCTGCAACTGCCGGTGGCCAACAGTTCCCAGTTCACTGGGGCGGTGACTGCTACGCAGATTATGAATCCATGGCAGAGAGCCTTCGCGGTGGATTATCTCTAGGATTGTCTGGTTTCGGTTTCTGGAGTCATGATATCGGTGGCTTTGAGAACACGGCTCCGGCACATGTATTCAAACGCTGGTTGGCGTTTGGACTATTGTCCAGTCACAGCCGTCTGCATGGTAGCACTTCGTACCGTGTGCCTTGGGCTTATGATGATGAAGCTTGTGATGTTACCCGTTTCTTCACCAAACTCAAATGTAGCTTGATGCCTTATCTGTATGATGTAGCAGGACAGGCTCATGAACATGGCTGGGCTTCTATGCGGGCTATGGTTATGGAATTCCCGGAAGATCCTACTTGCGAAGTGTTGGATCGTCAATACATGCTAGGTGAATCCTTGCTTGTAGCCCCAATCTTCCAAGAAAACGGCGAAGCGAAGTACTACTTGCCGGCTGGTCGCTGGACTCACTTGCTTACTGGTGAAACCGTACAAGGTGGATCATGGCGCAAAGAGAAATATGATTTCTTTAGCCTGCCACTATTCGTTCGCCAGAATTCCTTGCTGGCAATCGGCAGTGTGGATAACAAACCGGATTACGACTATGCGAATGGCGTTAAATTCGGCTTATATTCACTTGAAGATGGCACTACGACTTCTGCAACCGTTCGTGATCTCAAAGGTGCTCCTGAATTGACTGTGAAGGCTGACCGTAAAGGCAGTACGGTAACAGTTACTGCGGAAGGTAGCGGTAAAGCATTCTCGCTTTCACTTAAAGATCTGGGAGCTATCGCTTCTGTAGAAGGTGCAGAGCAAGTAGATGAAACTACAGTAAAAGTAAACGCAGGTGCAAAAACCGTATCGTTTACGATTACATTGAAATAAGATTGTTTCTTAAAGCATATTGATATAGCCATAACCTCTCTTGTAAACTGGGTGGACGATCTGTTCCCTTGGTTTATTGGAGAGGTTTTAGTGTTACAATCTTACTGAATAACGGGGGAACGTTATGGATACTAATTTAACAAAGGGAAGTGGAGTATTGAACCAGACGGAATATACCTCAGCAACGGTTCTTTCAACTGCAGCGAATTTTATAATGAATAGGCGAGAACCGTTTACGCATACCTTCCGGACTTATATTCGTTTAAGGGAAAATGGTACGTTGAAGTTAAAGTTCTGGCATAGCAATGCGGTGGATTCTACATGGGATCAAGGGCAAGAAGCTGTAGGCAGTGAACCTGGAGGCGACTGGGTTATCGAGACAGCTTATATCGCTGACGGAGGAACAGAACCAGACGGAACAATAGCTGAGAATACACAGCATGCGCTTACCTTTGAGGGCAAAGCCTCAAAATCCGTTGCGGCTGGCGAATGTTTCTGGAGTGATGAGACAAGCATTGTTCTGCCGGAGGGTCATTACTTGGCGTTTACGTGGACGATTAAGACACTCACTGCAGGTAAATCGATTCCTTTCAATGTTGAAGGGATGCTGGTTTCAGCTTATGACGCGCCCGGAAATCTTGCCGCACAGCAATCAGCGGATGGTTTTACAGCGTCTGATAATCTTTTGGTACTGCCAAGCTTCATTGGGTATAAGAAATCTGTTACCAAGAAACTAGTATTCTTGGGGGATTCGATTACTCAAGGTGTGCGGACATTAAAGGATGAGTACGAATATTGGGTCGCGAGAATTGCGGATGGCCTTGGCACGGATATTGGTGTATGGAATCTCGGCTCTGGCTGGGCTAGAGCTTATGATGTCGCCGCGGATGGTCCATGGCTAAACAAAACTAAGCAAAGTGATGAAGTGATGATCGTACTCGGAGTAAATGATATTGATATTGGCTGCCGTTCGGCGGACGAGCTTCTTGGTGACTTGCAGACCATTATTTCTAAGATCAAGGGGGCAAATGCTGAAGCTAATATTATTCTAAGTACGGTGCCACCGTTCAATTTTCAGGGTGAAAGAGAAGAAACTTGGCGCAAGGTGAATCGTGAGATTTTGTCTAATCCGCCTATAGGTGTGAGCCGGGTGTTTGATATAGCAAGCCTATTGTCATTGCCTGCACCAGACGATCACCGGATCAGACCAGAGTTTATGAGTGGAACAGACGACCCGCATCCGAACGGCATAGCCGGTAAGACGGTCGCGGACGCCTTTTTAAAAATATAAGAAAATATAAGTTTCACGCTATACATTATCTTTATATTTCTGCGAGAAAACGGTTGTCTTCCATAAAGGAGACAACCGTTTTCTCGTAGCGTGGTATTAATTAAATTTAAAACTGGTTTCGATAGTCCTTGGGTGATACACCAACCTGTTTCTTGAATACCTTGCTAAAATACTTCACATCATGAAACCCCACCATTTCGGAAATTTGCGACAGCTTTAGACGAGGGTTCTGCATAAGCAATTTAGCTTTATCTATCCGGACGTTAACGATGAAATCGGAGAAATTAATGCCGTATTCCTGTTTGAATCGGCGTGAAATATATTCACGGCTAACAAAGAACTTTCCGGCAATCTCCTGTAAGGATAGATCAGAGGCATAATTAAGTTCGATATATTTCACGATATCATGCATAGGATTGCTTTCTTTAGCTTGTTTAGCGGCTATCACTTTTGATATTCGCTCCATCAGATCAAATGACCAGTCACGCCAAGCAAATAAGGAGAACGAGTAACCATTCGTATAAGGAGCTGGGTGAAGCTGGTCGGCCTGTTCTAACTCGGCTAGTGCACTATCGGCATCAGGGCCTAACGTTTCCCGTACCAGCTGGGAACGAAATAAGAGTGCATCATTCTTCCACGAGTTTAGAATCTCCGGTGTAACAATTCCGCATCGGCTAAGCTCGTCCACCCAGTGCTGTGCTGCCGCGGACAATACATCAGAGCTTCCGCTGATGACCGCCATTTTCCAATCTTCCTTCACATGTGCGAAGATCGTCGGCGATGCATGTCCTTGAATTTCTGTCTTTGCGGTTTCATTGCGCTCTTTAAACTCTTCGGAGGAAGTAGAAAAATGGCAGTAATCCTCATGAATTAATAAATTTCTACGCTGTAAGGCCTCAGCCACCTCTGCACGCTGATAAGATAATTGCTTAGGCAGGCTGCCGATGCAGCTAATTCCGAAATGCATTCGGACCTGCAAAGTAGAATAGATACCCTGATTAATTCTCCCTATAAGCTCGACAACAGACGTTTGGATATCCCATAGAATGATGGCAATCTCAGAAGGACCTCCCCAGTAACGAAAAGCCACACCCTTACGCTGACCTTGCAAAAATTCATTACAAATATTGACGATAGCGTAGTTCAGGAGACCGGTGTCTCCTCCAAAACGGTTAAGTAGGAGATTATTTCCTGTATCTGTCTGCACCAGTATTAGGCGCGAAGAGAGGACGTTTTCCGGGATAATGCCATCGCTTCGCAACCTTCGAAGAGATAATTCCGAGTTGATCGGATCATCGATTAGCGCGGATAGCAGTTTTTCTCCGTAGATGGGCTTGAACTCATTAAGCTGAATGTTCTGCTTCTGTCGTTCGCTACGGTCAGCTTCCTCTGAACGCCAAGCAGCCACTGCCTTAGCGATTGCTACATTGATTGCCTCCGCTTCAATGGGCTTAAGGATATAATCAATTCCACCATGACGAACAGTCTGGCGCACGAACTCGAAATCATTATGTCCGCTAACCACAATGAATTTGATGTTGCCGGCAAATTCGTTAACCCATGTCATTAATTCTACGCCATTACCGGATTCCATCATCATGTCCATAATGACCAAGGCTGGTTTCACTTGCCGAATGATCTCAATAGCTTCATTTCCGTTTCCGGCTTCCAGAATTTCATTGATTTGATGTGCGTCCCAGTCGACAAGAAGTCTAACAGCTTTTCTAACTCTCGCCTCGTCATCAACAATTAACGCCTTCATATCGTCTCACGCTCCGCTATAATGTCTATTTCCAGTCTTACAACCACTCCACCTACTCGGAGGTTGTCCACCGTCAAGATGGCGCTATCTCCGCATACGAGCTTGAGCCGAGCCAGAACGTTCGGCAAACCAATACCAGATCCTGTAGCTTCCTTGTCTTGCTCTGTATTTCTTAATAAATCTATATCTGTTCTAGTGGAATGTTGAAGCTTCTGCCGCAAAAGATCCAGTTTCGCTGAAGGGATAGCATTTCCATTGTTTTGAATACAGATTTCCATTCGCTTGTCGCCCAATTTGGCCGCGGTGATCTCAACAAATCCGTCTGAGCGGGAATGGTTAAAACCGTGTTTGAAATAGTTTTCTACAATAGGCTGCAGAATCATCTTAGGCATAAATGTCTCTAAAAGAGCTTCCTCCATATCGTAACGGAAACTGAATTTATTTTCAAAACGTTCCTTCTGTAGTTCGATGTAAGCTTTGACATGATCCAGTTCATCCTTAACCGTGACAATCTTCTCCTCATTGTACATGCTGTAGCGCATCATTTTCGCTAGTGCAGAAAGAAGAGAGTAGATTTGGGGTACTTTAAGTTCCAAGGCAAGCGTACCGATGATCTGCAAGGTGTTGTTAAGGAAATGCGGATTGATTTGCGCTTGCAAAGCCCGCAATTCATTCGTTTTATTAGTTAATTCCAGCTTGTATTCTCTTAGGATCAGATTGTTGATCGTATCCATCATACTGCGGAACCGTTCTGTAACGACACCGATCTCGTCTTTGCCCATGGGACGGATATCGATATCAAGCTTCCCGGTCTGGACCTGATTCATATAGCGGGTCAACTGCTTAATCGGGGCGGTGATTCGAAAAGAGATTAGGATCGTTAGCGTTGTAATTGTAATCAGCAGCAGGACCATCAGTGCTATATTGATCGTTGCCGCCTCATTGGCTTCTCGGAAAAGATAAGATACGGGAATCTGCTTCACCAGCGTCCAATTTAACCCTGGACCTTCGATATTCTGGTAAATAAACATAGCTTTATCCTCTTCAAAGTATCCTTGTGAGCTTTGCTTGTCCCTGATGTTCGTATCGTACCAAGCTGCATTCAGTTTCTTGCCGAATTCTTCACTATTGTCCCCGTAGACAATGTTTCCGTTGCCATCCAGCAGCCAGATTTTCTCCTGCTTCTGATCATATAACTGACTGATGATGTCGGTTAGAGCCGTTAGCTTGACATCAATCGACAGGTAGCCAAGCGCTTTTGTGGTAGGGACTCTTTCGATTCTTCTGTGTAAGGTAAACACTGGCTCCGGTATAAATTGCGGGATCGGTGCCGTTAGGCCGTAGCTATGACTTAAATGCGTACTCTGTAAGGATACCGCAGAATCGGTAGTGATCTTGGAGTCAGGATAAGGTGGAACACCCTGCCAACGTTTCGGTGTATTTTGGGTGAGCAGAGTGGCTTTGTTGTCCTTGACACCGTATAAATAGACCTGAGATATGTCAGGCATAGATGATGAAATGTAATTCAGAGAAGAATAAATTCTTGCATTTGCTAGCATATCCTCGTATCCAGCTTCGAGAGATCTGTAGAATTCTGAATCTGAATAGACGATAAGGGAGAGTCGATTGATTTCCTGAATCAGACTTTCAATGTTTCTAGTACCTTGAAAGAGAAGGTTCGTATTCTCATCTACTGCTCTTGTTCTTAAGGATTGAGTACTAAAGTGGTAGCTTATAAACATCGTGGCCATAATACAAATTAGTGTTGGAAGTAGGATGAAAACGATCATTTTTGTGCGAATTGTGTTCCATTTCATCGAAATTTGTCACATCCGATCAATATTTTACACCTGAAAGATCACTTCCGTAGGTGTGAGGTGCGCTCAAAAAAACAGATAATATGTGTATAAAGCATAAACAAGTAAGTGAGCAAAAGAAAGGGGGGGACAATAAATGCGCGGCACTAAGTTGTCCCAGTTAGGTCAACAGGTATTCTTCGTTGGTCCTGCAGTTTTGTTTTTTACCTTAATAACGATTATCCCATTTATCATGGGGATGTATTACTCCTTCACAGACTGGAACGGTGTATCCGGTAATGTAAGTTGGGTCGGATTTCAAAACTTCACCACTATATTTACGAATGACCCCGACTTCTGGTCTTCCTTTTGGTTTACCGTAAGGTTTACTGTGTTAGGTGTAATTTTGACTAATGTGGTAGGGTTTTTCCTAGCTTATCTGTTAACGAAACCATTAAAGACACGTAACATGCTTCGGACGATCTTCTTTATGCCGAACGTTATTGGGGGATTGCTGCTCGGGTTCATCTGGCAATTTATCTTCATCAAAGGGTTCGCAACAATGGGAGAACTCACGGGCTGGTCGTTCTTTAATCTTCCTTGGCTGGGTGATGCAACAACCGGCTTCTGGGCGATTGTAATGGTTTTTGTTTGGCAGTCTTCCGGTTATCTGATGGTTATCTACATCGCTTCTCTCAGTAACGTATCGAAAGAAGTCCTGGAAGCGGCTGATATTGATGGTGCCTCTCGTTGGCAGGTACTACGCAACATTGTAGTTCCATTAATAATGCCTGCTGTAACTATTGGTTTGTTCTTGGCCATTTCTTGGTCCTTCAAAATGTTCGACCTTAACCTTTCCTTAACGAAAGGTGGACCGTTCAAATCTACTGAATCGGTTGCTATGAATATTTACAATGAAGCCTTCCTGAACAATCGTTACGGTCTGGGTACTGCTAAAGCGCTGCTGTTCTTCGTTATCGTGGCGATTATCACCCTGATTCAAGTCCGTATTACGAAGAGCAAGGAGGTAGAAGCTTAATGAACGCCAAGACAAAAAGCAGATGGAATATCGGCGTGGAAGTGTTGATGATTCTTCTGGCCCTGCTCTTCCTGTCTCCATTTTATTTCTTGCTAGCAAACTCAGTGAAATCGTTCGGTGAAATTCTGAGTGATGCTGCAAGCTGGCCACAGACATTTATGTGGTCGAACTATACAAGTGCTTGGAAATTGGCACGTTTCGGTGAAGCTTTCCGAAATTCGGTTATCATAACTGTTATCAGTGTTATTCTAATCTCTCTGTTTAGTGCGATGGCTTCTTATCGTATGGTTCGGGCGAATACGAAATTTAATCAGTTTTTGTTACTGTTGTTCGTAGCCGCAATGGTTGTTCCGTTTCAAACGATCATGATTCCAATCTTGAAAGTTGTAAATGTAATGGGAGTAAACAACTCCTTCCTGGGTTTGATTATCACGAATCTAGGGATCAGTGTTCCAATGGCAATCTTTCTATTCCACGGCTTTATCAAGTCCGTTCCGCTTGAAATTGAAGAGGCGGCTACAGTTGATGGATGTAATCCAATTACCGTATTCTTCCGCATAGTACTTCCTTTGCTGAAGCCAATGGTAATGACAACGATCGTGCTTAATGCACTTGGGATATGGAATGACTATCTGCTGCCTTCCTTGATTCTTCAGGCACCAGAACTTCGGACCATTCCGCTGGCGACCTTCTCCTTCTTTGGTCAATACACCAAACAATGGGATATGGCGCTTCCGGCTCTCGTAATCGGGATTGCTCCAATTATCATTTTCTATCTGTTCATGCAGCGTTACATTGTTGAGGGAATAGCGGCTGGCTCGGTGAAAGGTTAACACCGAGCCCTCCGTTCCAAATATTTCATAAGTAGTCCACTATCTTAAGGGGGAAAATATAATGAATAAGAAACGCTCGGCAGTTGCACTTTCGGCAGTAATGGCTATGAGTTTAGCATTAACAGCATGCGGTGGAGGCAATAACGCTTCTAGTAACTCACAAAATGGAAGCGCTGGCACAGATAAAGGTGAAGTAAAGACGGTTAAGATCTTTCAATTCAAAACTGAAATCGTTGAAGGTCTTAATGAGCTTAAGGTTGAATTTGAAAAAGAACACCCTAACATCAAGCTGGATATTCAAACCGTTGGTGGTGGTGCCGATTACGCTGCAGCACTGAAGACTAAGTTTGCTTCCGGCGACGCGCCTGACATTTTCTCAAATGGTGGATATGCTGAAATGGAGCTTTGGGGAGATAAGATGGAAGATCTGTCCGATCAACCTTGGGTGAAAGATCTGATTCCTATGGCAGCAGAGCCAATGACTAAAGACGGTAAAGTGTACGGTATGCCAATGAACCTTGAAGGAATTGGTTTTGTATATAACAAAGACCTGTTCGAAAAAGCAGGCATCACTGAAACTCCTAAAACATTGTCACAACTAGAAGATGCAGCTAAGAAATTGCAAGCGATTGGCGTAACTCCTTTTGGTAATGCGTATCAAGAATGGTGGCTCCTTGGTAACCAAGGGATCAGCGTAGCATTTGCTCAACAAGATGATGTAAATGGCTTCATTAAGAGCTTGAATGACGGTACGGGTACAATCGTAGGTAACAAAGTGTTTGAAGATTGGAGCAACTTGCTCAACTTGACTTTGAAATACGGACAAAAAAATCCGTTGACTACAGATGCTAACACTCACTTGGCTATGTTTGCTAAAGGTGAAACTGCAATGATGCAAGAAGGTAACTGGGCACAAACCCTTGTTGATAACATTACACCTGACATGAACATCGGTATGTTCCCTATGCCAATCAATGAAGATGCTGCAAAGAATGACAAAATGACTGTAGGTATTCCTGCAAACCTTGTTATCAACAAAGATTCCGGATCTAAAGAAGAAGCTAAAACATTCTTGAACTGGTTGGTAACTTCAGATATGGGTAAAGAGTACATCGTTAAAAAATGGAAATTCATCCCTGCGTTGTCCACCATCGAAGCAACTCCTGAAGATATCGGTAAGCTTGGATCTGACGTATGGAACTATGTAAAAGAAGACAAAGTGTATGGTTTGCAATCCTCTAAATTCCCTGATGGTGTAACTCAAGAATTTGCTAGTGTGATTCAACAGATGATCGCTGGCAAGGTTGATGTGAATGGCTGGATGACAGGCATGCAAGCAGCTTGGGACAAGCTTAAGAAATAAGTGAAACTCGTTCATAAAGAAGATTAAAATGGACTAGTGGTTAACAAAGGCGTTCTCCGTATACCTCATCATTATGAGACGGGGAGCGCCTTTTATTTTGATGATAACAAGATAGGGGGAGAGGACGTCGATGAAACGATATGATCTTATTCAGATAGGTGTGGACTATTACCCGGAGCATTGGGAAGAATCCATGTGGGAACCAGATATCAAATTAATGAAGGAAACAGGTGTCAAGGTAGTTCGAGTCGCCGAGTTTGCATGGAGCCGGTTAGAGATAGCGGAGGGCAATTACCAGTTCGGTTGGCTGGACCGCGCGCTGGATCTTTTTCATAAGTATGGATTACAGGTTGTGATTGGTACGCCCACAGCTACACCTCCTAGATGGTTAACTACGAAATTTCCGGACGTGTTGCCGCTATTTGCGAAGGGAGAGACCTTTCATCCGGGGGTACGCGGACACCGCTGCTATAATAGTACATCTTTGCGCGAATACGGAAGTCGTATCACGCAGCGACTTGCGGAGCACTATAGTGAACACCCTGCCGTTATTGGTTGGCAGACTGATAATGAATTCGGGATGTTAGATTGTCATTGTGATGCTTGTAATATAGCTTTTCGCACTTGGGTGAAAGCCAAGTATGGCAGCCTTGATCGGGTGAATGCAGAGTGGGGAACGGTTGTGTGGAGTGGAGAATATAGCGATTGGAATGAGCTTACTGTTCCACTGGGCGGATCACCACATCAGAATCCATCATTCCTGCTAGATTATCAGCGGTTTCAGTGGGATTCGGTGGTAGCATTCCAGAAGACGCAGATTGAAATTTTGCGGTCTGTTTGTCCGCAGCATTTTATCACTCATAACTTTCATAGCTATCCGCAGCGTCTGGATATGTACGCAGTCGGTGCTGATCTGGATGTCGCTGCATTTGACTATTATCCGAATACTTCGCCAGCCAAGCAAGCGACAACACCATATAGCGGAGCACTATCACTAGATGTAACCCGTGGTATTAAACGTCAAAACTTCTGGATCATGGAGCAGCTAAGTGGTTCACCAGGTTGTTGGATGCCGATGTGGAGAACGCCGTATCCTGGGATGATTCGTGCTTATGCGTGGCAGACGATAGCCAGAGGTGCGGATACCGTCGTTCATTTCCGCTGGCGTAGTGCAGTCGCGGGAGCAGAGCAATTCTGGCACGGACTGATTGATCACAGCAATGTCCCAGGACGCAGGTTTGCGGAGTTCACTCAGTTATGCCATGAGGTTAATACACTAGGGGAGAAGCTGACTGGAACGACGCTAAAGAATGAAGTAGCTATACTCCATTCTCATGAAGAGAAAGCAGCGCTGGATATTCAGCCTCAGGCTGAAGGATTCGATTATTATGAGAATATTAAACAGATACACCGTGCGGTGACGAAGCTCGGTATGGGTTGCGATGTTATCGATCTTAGACAATCGCTGGATGGATATAAAGTAGTGATTGCTCCGAATTTATATTTGCTGGATGAGGAGATCGTACGTAGTTTGGAGGATTTTGCACTAGCTGGCGGAACTTTGCTTATTACCAATCGAAGTGGCGTGAAAACTACAAATAACATCGCAGTCATGCAACCACTACCGGGGCTACTGAGCTATTGCACAGGGGTTGAAGTGCTGGAGTATGATCCAATAGGTGCTGAAACCCATAAGGTCGTTGATGCTGAGGGTAACCAATATGAATGCACGCAGTGGTGCGACATCCTGAGACCTGTTGTGGCATGGCCGATTGCGTGGTATGGCGATGATTTCTATAGTGGAACTCCGGCTGTAACCGTCAATGCTTTTGGAAAAGGTCAGGTTTATTACTTTGGGACTCATATGGAAGAGAGATTCTGGTCAGTTTTATTGGAGCGCCTTTCCAAACAGCAGGGGCTGTTTAGATTTGAGGGTTTGCCGGATGGAGTACAGGCCTCTGTACGTTCGGGAGATCAAGGAAGCTTCTTATTCTTGCTTAATTTGAGCCGGGAGTCTGTGACGATCCCGTTACCACAGGAGTATAACAGTCTGCTGAATCAATCGATTTGTTCAGGAGAACTGCAGCTTGAGCCGTATGGTGTGGAAATTCTGGAGATGTAAAAGATTCTAAGTAATTGCACTCTGTGCAATAGAATTCCTTTTTGGGTGGGGGGAATTTGAATCTGTTGCACTTTGTGCAATCAGATTAATGGAAAACGTCGATTTTGATGGGTTTCACCAGATTCTAATGCACGAAGTGCAATAGAATGCTCGAAATGAGATGAAAAGGCACACTCTATTGCATGAAGTGCAATTAAATGTACTCCTTGGGTCGGGAGAGCTGTCGAGACAAGCCAGTTTGTGCAGTGAAGAATGCTGCGTTTGGAGTGGAGGTGAGTTGGTACGGTGCAGAATAGCTGCACTTTCTACACTTATTTTGTGCTCTCGGGCTATGAAATGGATTTAGTTGTATTTAATGCAGCTATAATGCGAAGTATCGCGGTTCACAGCCAAATGCCGAGGATATAACTGCATAGAATACACTTATATGGATATTTTCTGCTGAACAGGCTGATTTAAGTGTACAAAATGCAGTTACTCTGACACACATGCCATACTAATGAGATCCACACAGCGATGAGCTCTATCATACGAAACCTTATGTAACATTTCACTACGCAGGAGGCGATTAAGCTGTACACCTTAGAGTATTAGTGAAGTCGTCTAAACTGCTCCGGTGTAGTCCCTGACTGCTTGCGAAAGGTGGCAACATAATGGCTAACATCACGGAAGCCGACTCTCTGCGAGATGATTTTTACAGTAAGATCCGGCTGGCTTACAAGCATTTCTTTGCTTTTACGGATACGTAGCCGTACGAAATAGGCATAAGGAGATAGCCCAAAGGTTTGTATGAATAGATTGTTGAGATATCGCCCTGAGACGCCGAGCTGATCGGCTAGATCGTTAAGTCCGAGATCAGGATCACCATAATGGCTGTCCATCCATTTCAGAAGCGGCTGCAGCTTATCCACATTGCGGGATATCGTTGTGTTGTTATGCAGTTGCCCATATTTGCTTAAAGTAAGCAGAAAGCGATAAGCATCAGTGGAGGCAGTCAGACCAAACATGTCCTGTGAGGCATCATACTGATCAAGTATTTCTCTTAGCAGCTTGGAGAGAGGCGCCTCTTTTTCCCAGCGGTAAAAAGAATTCATATTCATCCCCAGCGTCTCCAAAATAGACCCTGCAGAGCTGCCTCCGAACGTTAAATAAGAGGTGCTCCAGTTAGCAGCCGAAGCTTCATAGCGATGTGGAGTATAGGGGAGAAGTAATACACCACTGCCTGCGGGAAGGGAGAAGCTTTTATTCTCAAAATGAATCACCCCTTCACCAGACGCCGTTTGGAGCCAATGATAGGTTTCGTAGCCATCTAAGCGGGATACTTTTTCCTGTTGATGATTGTGACCGATACTGTCTAATGTGATAGGTAGATCCTGTCCACCCTCATGGGGGAACACAATTCTACGATGCACGATTCCCTTCAATGACTCCATCTCCTCTTAGTTCCATATTCTTATATGATGGGAAGATTATTTTATATTTATAGCGTCAGGTTAACCGATTACAATATATATATAATTATACTATAAAGGATGTGCGAAGTGTGATTAACGATAAATTACCTAAGATTTGGTACGGTGGAGATTACAATCCAGAGCAATGGGATGCGCCTGTATGGGCAGAGGATGAGCGTATGTTTAAACTGGCAGGAATTGATGTTGCCACAATTAATGTGTTTTCCTGGGCGCTGATCCAACCTTCCGAAGACACTTATGATTTCTCATCACTAGATGAATTAATGGATAGACTATATAAAAATGGTACTTACGTATGTCTGGCAACAGGTACAGGAGCGCACCCAGCTTGGATGGCTCATCGTTATCCTGAAGTTACTCGTGTTGATGTGAAGGGTAGAAAACGCAAGTTCGGTGGACGTCATAACTCGAATCCAAACAGTCCGGTTTACCGCAAGTTTGCAGCGAAGCTGGCAGGAAAGCTGGCTGAACGTTATAAGGATCATCCGGCGCTTGTAGCTTGGCACGTTTCGAATGAGTTCAGTAACTATGATTATTCTGATTTATCTGAAGCGGCGTTCCGTGTCTGGTTGAAGGAACGTTATGGTTCTCTGGATGCATTAAACAAAGCATGGAATACACGTTTTTGGGGACATACGTTTTATGATTGGGAAGAAATTGTACTGCCTAGTGAGCTGAGTGAAGAATGGGATGGCAACCGCACCAACTTCCAAGGCATTTCATTAGACTTCCGTAGATTTATGTCTCATAGCTTGCTGGAATGCTACAAAATTGAGAGCGATGCGATTAAGGAGCACAGTCCTAACGTACCTGTTACCACTAACTTGATGGGCTTTTATGATGAATTGGACTATTTTGAGTGGGCTAAACATATGGACGTCATTTCTTGGGACAACTATCCTTCACTCGATACTCCGGTCAGCTTTACAGCCATGGCGCATGATCTCATGCGTGGATTGAAGAATGGACAACCTTTCATGCTGATGGAGCAAACGCCAAGCCAGCAGAACTGGCAGCCATATAACTCTTTGAAACGTCCAGGGGTTATGCGCTTGTGGAGTTATCAGGCTGTTGCGCGTGGTGCAGACACTGTTCTGTTCTTCCAGCTGCGTCGTTCAATTGGTGCATGTGAGAAGTATCATGGAGCTGTTATTGAGCATGTCGGACATGAGCATACGCGTGTATTCCGTGAATGCGCTGAGCTAGGTAAAGAGCTGGGACAGCTTGGAGATCAGCTATTGGATGCGCGGAGTGCAGCTAAAGTAGGGATTATTTATGACTGGGAAAACCGCTGGGCCATCAACCTTTCAAGCGGACCATCCGTAGCTTTGGATTATGTGAATGAGATTCATAAATATTATGATGCACTCTACCAACAAAATATTGAAGCCGATATGATCGGTGTAGAAGAGAATCTGTTCAAATATGAGATTGTAATCGCACCTGTGATGTATATGGTTAAGCCGGGTTTTGCTGAGAAGGTTGAAGCTTTTGTAAAAGCAGGCGGTACATTCATTACGACTTATTTCAGTGGAATTGTTAATGAGAACGACCTCGTAACCGTAGGTGGCTACCCTGGGGAACTACGCAACGTACTCGGGATTTGGGCAGAGGAAATTGATGCACTGCTGCCAGGGATGAGCAATGAGATTGTGATGGACAAAGCGTGGGGCAATTTGAGTGGTTCTTACAAATGTGATCTGCTCTGCGATCTGATTCATGCCGAAGGTGCTGAGGTTTTGGCAGAGTACGGATCTGATTTCTATAAAGGAATGCCAGCCTTGACGGTGAATAACTTTGGTGAAGGTAAAGCGTATTACGTGGCTACCAGCCCAGAAGCGGGATTCTTGAAAGGGTTCTTAGCCAATCTGTGTGCCGACAAAAACATTCAGCCGCTAGTAACTGCACCGGAAGGTATCGAATCTGTGCAACGTGTGAAGGAAGGCGTATCCTACCTATTCTTGCTGAACCACACCACTGGTGATTTGAGTGCGGATATTGGTGCTACTGAGCGTACGGATCTTCTGACTGGCAATAAAGTTAGCGGTTCTGCTGTTGTGCCAGCCCGTGGAGTATTGATTTTGTCGGATAAGAACTAATTCGTAGTATATATAAAAAGATCTCCGGGGAACCAACTTGTCCCCGGAGATCTTTTTTTGTGGTGCAGCATTTCATTAGCTGCTGCTGCTCGCGCTGTCATCTGGAGTAGCTCCACCCGGATTGCCATTACTTAATGTAATGCTCTCCGCCACGGTGGAATCTGATTTAAGTGTGTATTGGATAATATCATCAGCCTTCAGTTCTGCTAAGGTGATCGCATTTTCTTGACGCGTGCCATTGTCGAAGGTAACCGCTACGATTTTAGTATCCGCATCAATCGTGATGTCTGTGGTTTCATCGGAGAAGCTTTGCTGCATTCTACCTCCCTGTGGCCCACCGCCTTGTCCGCCACCTTCCGGCGTTTCCCCTTGTGGCATCCCACTCTCGGGCGCAGCGCCATTTCCTGTACTTTGATCGCCATCAGGTCTTTCCGGTGGGGTACCGCCTTGACTGTTCTGCCCGTCACCTTCTCCAGCACCTTGTCGGGGCATAGACATGTCCGATTTATAGATGGTAAGGGTAGTATCGCTTACACTCTTAATCTTACCGAAATTCATGGACATATTAGGTCCGCCATTCTGTTGATCGCCGTTTGCTTGTGGTTGTTTGGCTGCTGAACCCCTGTCTGCTTGGTTATTTGCAGCAGTTGTTCCTTCGGCCTCTGAATTCGCGCTGCAGCCAGCCAATAATAGAGAAGCGAGTAGGCCTCCAGATATTAGAATAGGGACGAACTTTCTCATTTTTTATTCCTCCTTAGTAGGTTAAAGATAGATTAGGAGAAATATAACAAACAGTTCTGAAAGTTTGCTTAATTTCCGCTGAGAGTTTGCCTAAAGAAATGAAATATGCAAATGTTATATAATGAACAAATATGTAGACTTAAAGGATAAGCCAACGACCAGGAAAGAGGCAGCACATGAAGACTTTACTAGTAACGGGGTATCGTGCGCACGAGCTCGGTATTTTTGACAATAAGCATCAAGGGATTCCTTATATCAAAAAGGCACTGGCTAACCGATTAAAACCTTTAATTGAAGAAGGCGTGGAATGGGTGATTACGCCCGGCCAGTATGGTGTGGATCTGTGGGCATGCGAAGTGGTGAGCGAACTTAAGCTACAATATCCGGACTTAAAGCTTGGGATCATTACAGCGCATACTGGTCAGGAAGAGAAATGGAAAGAAGAAAAGCAGAACGAGTATCGGCGTATTATTGCGGGTGCGGATTTCTTCGGGGCGGTCAGTAATGCTCCTTATGACGGTAGCTGGCAGTTTCGGGCTAGAGACGATTTGTTGTTCCGCAAAAGTGACGGAATATTGCTCTTTTATGATGAGGATGCGGCGGAGGGGAGTCCGAAGTTTTTTAAAGAGCGGGCGCTGAAGCTGCATGCTGAAGGAGAGTATGAGTTGTTTCTAATTCACTCTGATGAAATTCAGAATATTGCCGATGAAGAGAATCAACGTGACTATGAGTAAGTATATGTAGATTTTGGAAAAGTAAAGGCCCGTAAACAGTGAATGAGACCATCACCGTTTACGGGCTTTTTGATATAAGAAGTGATCAGATAAAACTCTTTAGTGATGGTGCTTTTCGCACCTTGTAGTTTTGTTCATAAGCATAGGCGAGCTTGATGAGTGTAGGCTCCTGATAAGCTTTCGCTGAGAAAGTTACACCGAAGGGGGCGCCGGCTGATGTATAACCGGAAGGCACAACGATGGACGGATATCCTGCTCTGGAGGTAATTCTGGCGCCGAAATCGGCGGGGAACAGCAGGGCATCCAGATTGTGCTCCTTCATGGTGGCGTCGATGCCTTCTTCCTTACATAGTTTTAGGTCAGTCGCACGGTGCAGCAAATACTTTGGTTCGGTTTGTGTGCCGGAAGAGGTATATTCTGCATCTATTAACGTAGCTTGACCATATCTTAAAGCCTCCACAGGATGTGCATGGTTAAAATCTATAATATCCTTTAAGGTTCGCATCGGTGCCCCAGGGCCCAAACGAGATAAATAAGCGTTCAAAGCTGTTTTGAATTCATTCAATACCACAGAAGAATAACTAATTTCCCGGGCGGTCTTAATATCCGCAGGATCAATAATAGTAGCTCCAAGCTCTCTCATTCTATCTACAGAAGCATTGAATAGTGCAAGTTGTTCTTCTGTCAGCTCCTCGAAATAATAATCACGCGGGATACCTATTCGGGCGCCTTGCAAGCCATTCTCGTCTAGGAATACAGTGTAATCCTTGTGGATTCTACCTATATTCGTTCCCATTGCTGCATCTTGAGTATCGTTGCCCAGCATTGCGTTTAGCAGCAGAACGGCATCACGAACGGTTCTGGCCATAGGGCCAGCAGTATCTTGTGTATTGGATAGCGGAAGGATTCCCGAACGGCTGAGCAGTCCAACGGTTGGCTTAATGCCAATAATGGAGCCTAAGTTACCGGGGTTAAGGATCGATCCCGAGGTTTCTGTGCCAACAGAGACTGTACAAAAGTTACAAGCGACAGCTACCGCAGAACCAGCACTGGAGCCACCTGTTGGTGTAGATATATTGTAGGGGTTAAGGACTTGCCCGCCGCGGGAGCTGTAGCCGGAGGGCATGCCGGTTGTCATAAAATTGGCGAATTCGGTCATATTGGCTTTACCCATAATGATTGCTCCGGCTTCACGCAGTTTTGTAACTATAAACGCATCTTCTCCGGCAAAAGAATTCGCCAATGCCAGCGAGCCTGCGCTAGTATGCATTTTATCCCCTGTATTGATGTTATCCTTCAATAACACAGGTATGCCGTGCAGGGGGCCCCGGGAACCTTTGATCGTACGTTCAACATCTAGAGATTCTGCGATAAATAATGCATCAGGATTGATCTCCAGCACAGAGTTAATCGTCAGGCCATTTTTGTCATGATCAGCTATGCGTTCATAATACATGAGAACTAGTTGTTTTGACGTAAGTTCTCCGGCTTCTAATGCAGCTTGGATCTCCGGTATAGTGGCTTCTACGATTTCAAAACTCATGTGCGTTCACGCTTCTTTCCCTTTAGGATATAGCTTCCCCTTCATCTAACCATAATTTGGGTTTTAGTGGTAGTATTCTTTTTATACTACAAATTATTGAATGATGGTCTCGGCAGTTAGGGGGGATATTAATGTTTTTTATTAGCGAAGTTTTGGGTAGAGCTTGCAAGCGCGCAACTGAAAAAAAGGTGTCCAAATCGCCAAAACAAATGGCTGTTAGGACACCTCTTTTTATTTTTTTCTGATAGGAGTTATTATTACCCCTGCTTACTCCTGTGCTGTAAATCCCTCTTCTGCTAAATATTCTTTAGCTTCCTCAAGGGTCTCAAAGGCCATTTCTAGATTAAGGTCGGCATAGACATACCATAAATCATCCTCAAGTTTTAGAGTCAGTGTATGGCCCTCATCATTAGTCCAGAGTGAGTCGGCGGCTGCCGCAGTCTTTTTCTTTCTTTTGCTGGCTACAGGGGCGTCTGGAATGTAAATAGAAAGTGAGGTGATGGAGGCATCCAACAGACTCCGCAGCTCGGCTTCCGAGTAGTCGCGAATGTTCACAAAGCCCTTATCATCTGCCTCATAGCCCCGCAATAAGCCTGCGAACACATAACCATTCCCATTAGGATGCAGATGGTAAGCAACGGTTTTCTTATCATGCTGGCTTTCCTCGTAGTGATAGTTCACGCGCCCAAGGGATACGTTTTTACGTTCCAGTTGGGGGTAAGAGTCGAGAATCGCTAATTTTTGTTCAAAAGTAAGCATATACAGCCTCCGGTTTTCGGTGTGATTGTGCACATGATTATACCATGACGATGGCCCGCAGACTATTTTTTAGTGATCAAGCGGCAGAGACAGCACGAAGGTACAGCCTTCCTGGGAGTGCTTCTCAAGCACAAGGCTTCCGTTCATAGATTCGGCCAAAAGACGACTGAAGGTGAGACCGAGTCCCAGACCCCGTAGTGTGCTCTGTTTGTCGCTACCTCGGAAAAAAGCCTCGAAGACATGCTCACTATGATTTGATGAGATGCCCAGCCCATTATCCTGAACACGAATCTCCGCCATGCCATGACCTTGCTGTTCAAGCAGCTCTACTGTAAGCTGCACCATTCGGTCTGGGGCTTTGGCTTGTACACTGTTATTAAGTAAATTGACGATGATTTGTTGGATACGTAGCGGGTCCCCACACAAAAATAAGGAAGTTCTTGGCATATGGAGCATAGGCTCTGCAACTTCATCCGCTTGTGTCAGCTTCCATTGATACACGATTTCAGATAACAGTGGCACGGCATCCAGTCGATCGTGACGGACAGAGACGATTCCTGCAGTCAGTGCGTTGTAATCCAGAAGATCGGCAACCATCCGTTGCAATCGTCCAGCTTCCTGCAAAGCAATATCTAGAAATTCCACCGCCTCATCGTCTTCGACGACCCCTTCACGAACGGCATGGATTAGGCCTTTAATAGAGGTCACTGGTGTCTTTAGTTCGTGGGATACACCGGCTAACATAACCGCACGGGACTGCTCAAATTGTTGTAACTTGCCTGCCATCTCTTCAAAAGACAACATCAGTTCATGTATTTCTCGTTCTTTGGCGTCCTTATCCAGAACGATATCATAACGGCCATGACTGATTTGAGCGGCTGCTTTGGCTACTTTCTGGATCGGTTTTGCCAGTTTACGAGACAAGAGGTAAATGGTTAGCCAACTTAATATGATTAGAAATAGCAACAGGATGGAGAAAAAAATGATCTCCTCCTGAGGGATATGCCTCAGCGATTTCTTGGATTGAAGGACAATCACCTGTCCCAGCGTTTCCCCATCCGATTGTATGGACGCTACTGCAGCTTTGAACTCCGGACTGCGAGAGTCGTTAAGACTATCATTAAGTTTATGCCTCATCTCATCTTCAGTTAGTGGTGGCATAGAGAACAGCATCTGATCTTGCTGATCCGTAATGATTACACACATTTCTACGGTTAACTTGAAGAATCGTTTTCGGTCTTCAATGAGCATTCCAAGATTTTGGCTGATCTCTATTGATCCCTCACGATTTACGCTCCGGTCGGCAATCTCCTGTGCTAATAATCCAGTAGTTTGCATCCGGTTACTCATAGCTTCTTGTTGGATCCACCAGAACGTCGTTAGTGCAGTTAGCAGGAGGCCAACACTAATGATGAGCAGGTAACGAATCGTCCAATAGGAGAGAATCGAAGTGCGTTTGGGGCTGCTTTTTTTTAGGTTGTCCATAATTGATATCCTGTCCCTCTCAGGGTACGGATTTCCCCCTCATCTACTGGCCAATGCGACAGCGCTTGGCGAAGTCTTTTGATAGACAAGTCCACGGCCCGGTCACTTCCTTCGTAATCCATCTCCCAGACATGTTCTATTAATTGCTCGCGAGTACATATTTGATTAGGTCTTTCAGCCAGAAATAACATGACCGACATATCACGTGGACTAAGACTCAGCTCAACCCCGTTTAAAAAGACAGCTCGTGCAGTAAAGTCGATAAACAAACTGCCATAATGCCGTTTGCGGCTGCCATCGGACCACTGCGAAGGACGGCGTAACACAGCATTCACGCGTGCCACCACTTCCTCAGGAATAAAGGGCTTAGACATATAATCATCCGCACCGCCGTCGAGACCGGCTAGTCGGTCATTGATCCCGTCCCTTGCGGTGAGCATGATCACGGGACAGCTGCTTTTTTCACGGATCAGCTTTAGCAGTTCAAAGCCGTCCATGTTTGGCAGCATGATGTCGAGTAATACTAATGAGGGAGGTGTTATAGCAAAAGACTCCAGCGCAGCACGTCCGTCGGCTACACGGGTGACATGGAAGCCTGCTTTTTTCAGATAGGCACTGAGGACCCTGGAGATAGCTTCCTCATCTTCAACAATTAGAATGGATCTCATCATGTGGTGGTCCTCCAATCTATAAAATTACGACAAGTTTAACACATCATAGCTCGCTCTGCTCTGACTTCTTCCCGACTTATTGCTTTGTTAGAATGAGGGACGAGCTTGAAAATATACAGAATATTTTGAATATTGGAGGGAACAGGATGAAGAGAAAAAGAATAGCCTTGATCGCTGCCGGAGTCATTATCGTAGGAGTAGTCACAGGTTATACATTGCTGGATAAATCGCTGGGCAATAATGTACAGATCGAGTCCGTGATTCCAGGGCAAGCCACAACAGCCGGTAATGGAGAAAGCACGACTAACACTGGAGCACCAGTAGGTATGGCGGTCACAGTCGATCAATTAAACGGTGATTGGACGGTTACGGATGCTTCTAAAGTATATTGGTCAGTAACCACCTCTAAAGAAACAGTAAACTTCGTGGATAACAAAGTTCAAGGTACCTGGAAAGTTAATATAGAAGATTCTACTTCGATGGTTGGAGAAGGGTCAGTAGATATGAGCGCTCTGGACTCTGGCAATGGTCAAAGAGATGAGCATGTAAAAGGGGAAGATTTTCTAGCCGTTACGGAATTCCCACAATCTACGTTTGTTGTGAAATCATTCTCGGAGCTGCCAACGGAATGGACCGAAGGAGCCACTGTGCCGGTTGAAATGCAAGGAACGCTTACAGTGAAGGGTGTAGAAAAGGATGTTACCTTCCAGTCTCAAGCAGCGTATAGTGGTGGACAGCTGATGCTGTCGGGTACAACAACAGTGGCTTTTTCTGATTTTGGCTTAAGCAATCCACACACCGTTGTGCTGGATACGGAGAACAATCTTGAGGTTCGACTAGAGCTTGTGCTGAAGAAATAGCAGCAGTCTTTCCTTAAGGAAGATGTTGCTGTGAATTTATAGAGAAACTGTACCGAAGAGACTTTCCCGGGCCTAATAGCTTTTGGGAGAGTCTCTTTGGTTTGGAATGAAATGTATGTTTTAATAGAAGTATCTGTCTAATAAAAAGCAATAAAGGAGGTGTTCCTTGTGATCCAGGTGGCGGCAGCGATTATACATAATGAAGAAGGACAGATTCTTATTGCTCGGCGCAGGCAAGGTAAATCTCAGGCAGGTTTGTGGGAATTTCCTGGCGGCAAAATAGAGCAGGATGAAAGCATCGCAGATTGTCTGCAAAGAGAGCTTCAGGAGGAGATGGGGATAACAATCCTTCCCTATGAAAGCTTTGGCGTGAACGAGCACAACTATGGAAGTGTCGAGATCAGACTGTTTGCTTGGAAAGCCCGATATCTGGGAGGTGTAATTGAACTTGTCGATCACGATGAATATAGGTGGGTGTTTCCAACTACACTCGGTCAGTTCACTTTTGCTCCTGCAGATATTCCTTTTGTAGTACGGCTAATGGTGGGGTCAGATCAAGTGTGAAGGCAGTCCGAACATCAAGTAGAAGGGAAGAACTTAAGTGCCCGTATATGAAAAGCTAGTGCGTGACGGAATCCCTAACCTGATAGCTTCTCAAGGTAAAGACTTTACAACAAGAATATTAGAGTCCAAAGAATACATAACTGAACTACGTAAAAAATTGATAGAAGAGTCGGAGGAGTATTTTCGGGCAGTGAGTAATGATGAAGCTCTAGAGGAGCTTGCCGACATGCTGGAAGTAATTCATGCGCTGGCGGAGATCCATGGAAGTAATGGCGCAGAGCTGGAGGAGCTTCGTGCGGAGAAAGCTGAACGTCGTGGTGGATTTAAGGAACGGATATTTTTGATTGAAGTGGAAGGAGAATAACTAGAGATTATTGTTCCGTATAAGGAGGTTATTAATGTTGTCCAAAACCAAACTGATGATGATCTTAAGCGGTGTGGTAGCCTTAATTCCTGTAGCTATTTATTTATTCCTATATTCCAAAATGCCTGATAGGGTCCCTATTCATTACGATGGGAACATGGCTGATAGATTTGTAAGTAAGTCTAGTCTGGAGGTTATTTTGCAAAGCGGGCTTGGATGTTTGGGATTTATAATCATGAAATTCCTGCAGTTCCTTTTGCAAAAAGCGTTTATTCAGAGTTCTAACGAGCATTCAGCGGCTTTGAGCAGGATCTGGAATATTGCTATTTTGGTGGTGACGGTGGTGTTTGCTGGCATCAGTTCCTATACATTTATTAGAATGGTCTGATAGAATTAAAAGAGACTTAGCAGAAGGATTAGGAGGAACATGCATATGAAAATGGATAACGCTTACAAGGTAAGATGGGGAATTCTCAGTACAGGCTGGATTGCCCATCAGTTTGTTACTGATTTAGCTCACGCCAGCAATGGCGTGGCATATGCCGTGGGTTCGCGTTCACAGGAAAGTGCAGATAAATTCGCGAGGGATCATGGAGTACCACATGCTTATGCTACTTATGAGGAATTGGTAAATGACCCGAATGTAGACGCGGTATATATTGGAACGCCACATCCTTTTCACAAAGAAAATGCATTATTGGCGCTACGTGCAGGCAAAGCTGTCCTATGTGAGAAGCCTTTTACCGTGAATAGCGGAGAATTGGAAGAAGTGGTGGCCTATGCTAGAGATCATAAGCTGTTCCTGATGGAGGCCATGTGGAGTCGTTACATCCCGGCAATTGTGAAGGTTAGAGAATGGATCGCCGAGGGTAGAATCGGTGAAGTTCGCTTGGTGAAGGCAGACTTAGGATTTCGCACCGACTGGAATCCGGAAAGCAGATTGCTGAATCCGAAGCTGGGTGGAGGCGCGCTACTGGATGTTGGGATTTATCCGGTTTCTTTTGCCTCGATGGTGTTTGGACCTCATCCTGAATCTATCTCCAGTACGGTGCATATTGGTGAGACTGGAGTGGACGAGCATTTCTCCATGCTGCTGAATTATGGCAATGGAAAAACCGCTTCGTTGAACGGTGGTATTCGTCTTAATACGCTGGAGGAAGCGCATGTGTTTGGAACAGAGGGCCGTATAATTGTTGAAGGGACGTTAGTGAACCCGAAATCTGCTTCGCTCTATATTGAGGATGAGGAGGTAGAGAGCTTTGTGGATGATCGAGCTTCTATTGGATATTGTTTTGAAGCAGAGGAAGTAGGACGTTGTCTACAAGCAGGGCTAACAGAAAGCCCAGTCATGTCATTGGATGAATCGTTAGCGATTCTGAAACTGCTGGATCAAATACGTGCGCAGTGGGGTCTTAAGTATCCTGGAGAGTAAATAAAATAAACAACACCCCTCGGTTTACACGTTACTTAGGTAGCTCCGAGGGGTGTTTGCTATATCGATCGAAGGTGGGCGTCTAGTTCTGACTATTGGCGTTTTTACTTTTGCCTGCTTGGACCCATCCAGCCACTTCAACAGTACGCTTCGCTTGATGAAAAACAGCATCACGGATCCGATCCTGCTCTTCGATCATTTTACCGTCTCCATCTACACTGACACTTGTTCCGTAAGGGTTACCTCCCGCACCGAATGTGACGGGATCAGTATAACCAGGTGCAGCGACAATCGCTCCCCAGTGATACATCGATGTGTAGAGTGCCAAAATCGTAGCTTCCTGTCCACCGTGTGGATTCTGTGCTGAGCTCATAGCGCTGACGACTTTGTTTACGGTGAGTCCTTTGCCCCAAATCCCTCCGGTTGTATCAATGAACTGCTTCATTTGAGAAGCTATGTTACCGTAACGGGTTGGAGAACTGAAAATAATCGCATCGGCCTCCACAATATCATCAGGTGTTGCAACGGGGATATCTTTTGTCTTCTCAGCCAGAGCTTTCATAGCCGGATTGGCCGCGATTTTATCCTCGGGAACCAGCTCCTGCACCTTCAGCAGTTTTACCTCAGCTCCCGCTTTCTCGGCGCTTTCCGCGGCCCATTGTGCTAGCTGGTAGTTAGTTCCTGTGGCACTGTAGTAGATGACGGCTAATTTAATTTTTGACATGCTGGAGTCATTCCCTTCGAGTGTAGTTCCATACTATTAATTACCCCATTGATGCTTTTATAACCCAAATTGATAATTCTGCTCTAACTGGACAGACAGATGTCCACTTCCCTTGTGTATACTGAACTCAATTACAGGAAATGAGGGAGAATAATGAATACTTATTTTGCACAAAAACCGAAAATGACATTGGCTGGGGTTAGCATACGTACGACAAATGAAGTAGAAATGGGTCCCGATGGGGGCTTATCGCGGCTGTGGGAAACGTATTTCCAAAGTAATATTGCGGGGCAGATGGATACGGTTAAGCCTGAGTATATCTATGCCTTGTATACAGATTATGAGAGTGATGCGTCAGGAGCTTATACCGTTGTGATTGGGCATGAAGTGGCTGGGGAGAGACATTTAGCGGATAGCGGTATTGTGAGTGCGGCTGTTCCGGAGAGCAAGTATATGGTTTTTACGACGAAAAAAGGTCCGGTATTTGAAGTAGTCTCGCAAGCATGGGGGGAGATTTGGGCTTATTTTAAGGCATCTACAGAGGTAAGAACTTATACGGGCGATTTTGAAATTTACGATTCGAGGAATTTTGATCCTGCTAACACGCAGGTTGAGATTTATATTGCGATTGAGTAGATCGTTTGAAAGACTTTAGCTAAAAGAAATGTTTAGTGGGGATTTGGGGGCTGCCGAGAGGCAGTTCCTTTTTTCGCGCATGAGCTGAATCCCTTGGGTGAGGGTGAAGGGTTACTTAACGATTAAAACGAATATATATCAATAGAAGGAATGAGTAAATACGCTTCATATTTAAATGCGGATGTGTTGTTAACCAGTAAACGGTAAAAATTTCGTACCATTCGCTGTGTTAGGCTGAAGTGGTGCAACAGAACGGTAAAAATCTCCCACATTAGCTGCGTCTATCCGAAGTAGCAATCTTCAAGGGCAGAAATACCCTACATTTACCCTAAAGAGCCCAAAAAGCAAGAAAGAGGGGTAAAAATACCCTACATTTACCCTAAAGAGCTCAAATAGCGAGAAAGAGGGGTAAAAATACCCTTCAATTGCCGCAAAGAGCCCGAAAAGCAAAAAAGAGGGGTAAAAATACCCTTCATTTACCCTAATGAGCCAAATTAGCGAGAAAGAAGGGTAAAAATACCCTACATTTGCCCCAAAGAGCCCAAATAGCGAGAAAGAAGAGTAAAAATACCCTACATTTGCCCCAAAGAGCTCAAAAAGCAAGAAAGAGGGGTAAAAATACCCTACATTTACCCTAAAGAGCCCAAAAAGCAAGAAAGAGGGGTAAAAGTACCCTACATTTACCCTAATGATGCTCCAAACCGTTTGGGAGGAGATGGAGCAAGTGGAGTGTAAATGAAATAACTTGTTGAGTGAAGTGGATGAATTTTGATGGAGTTGAACTAAGGAAGTGTAGCTGAAGTAGCTGGTTTAGTTTATATGTTCGATGGAGCATGACAGTCCCACCCAACAAATCACACACAAACCAAAACGAAACGGAGAACACCAAATGGGAAAACAATTCACGGCTATATTACCTGCACATCAGGAGTTTATTCTTCGGCAGCATCTTTTTTTCGTAGGGTCAGCGCCGCTATCTGAAGAGGGGCATGTTAACCTTTCACCTAAGGGTCATGATTGCTTGCGGATTTTGTCTCCTAATCAGGTGGCTTATCTCGATATGACCGGTAGTGGCAATGAGACGAGCGCACATCTGCTGGAAAATGGAAGAGTGACGGTTATGTTTTGTGCGTTTGAAGGACCGCCGAATATTCTGAGACTGTATGGAGCAGGGACAGTAATCCTGCCTGGTTCATTTGAATGGGAAGCACTGTACCCTATTTTTACACCTCTGCCTGGAGCTAGACAGATCATTTTAATTGATGTTCATAAGGTACAGACTTCCTGCGGATTTTCGGTCCCATTCATGAGTTATGACGGTGAGCGAGAGACGTTACAACGTTGGTCTATCCAAAAGGGCGAAGCAGGTCTGAAAGAATATAGACAAGAGAAGAACACCACAAGTATAGACGGGCTACCGACACCCCTTGGACAAAAAAACTAAGCGGACATGGTGATCCTAGGTTCATGTATATATAAAGTTTCTCATTCGTCACGATGAGCGATCTCTCAATTCGACTAAGCAGTTATCTCATATATTCTACTGTCCAAAACTCATACTACCCACGGATTCTACCACAAACACAGGCACATATTGCTCTCCCATTTCCGTTCCAACAAGCTGATAACCGTTCTGATATTGACCACTAACTAACGCGTTACCTGTAACGGAACCCAAGTCTCCTTGAAGCAAAATATAAACCCCATTCGAATAAGCCAGCATATTACCGAAGTTATCTGCGACGATTTCACAGTGAAAAGATACCTTTTCAAAAGGATGAAGCGCTACATCGGAAGCTGAAATTACCGCATACTCCTGAACAATCTCAGCAAATTGATAGCTGCCATCTACTTTACGATAACGTGCCGTCTGTCCAACGACACCGTCTCCGAGATCCGCGTTAGATACGAGTAAGGAATCATCGGACTGCAGTTCATAGCTATCTCCAGACACTGAAAACAACTGCGAAATACCATCCGATTTCATTTCATATGCTGTAAAAAGGGTACGTCCACCTTCGACCTCAGATTCAGCCAGAACCACGGGGGCACCAGAACCTGAAGAGGCAGCAAGCTGGTCATTAAAAGTTAGACTGCGCAGACTCTCGAATTTTGGTAAAATATTTCCAGTTAAAGTTATGACACTTTCGTCGCTATTCATTGCTGCATAATAGAGGACACCATTGCTATCCGTTCCAGCCACAATGACCTTCTTATCGTGTAGTCCCTTGCTGGAGATGACGTTCCCATATCTGCCTTGCTCTTCACCGCCCGGGAGAAGGCGCACAGGCTCGGCAATATTCCAAGCCAATCTTGTAGCGGCTATGATTGAAGAAGTATCCTCTAACGGAGCAAGATCACTGTATAGCTGAATAGCTTCAGCATATTGACCTTTACTGGTCATGCGCTTGGCATTTTTAAGTAGTTTAGCTTTACTAGTATCTACTAAGGTTAGTACTTTGGATGAAGTAATCCCTGCCGATCCTGCAAAATTACGATAAGCAACAGCATGCCCAGCAAAGGCGGTGATGTTATCGCTCTCTAGATCTTTGTTCAGGATGATCTTTCCGCTACTTTCTGCCTGCCCAAGTACCCATGGCGCTTCGTAACTATGCTGGCTGTAAGCATTCATCATGGAGAGGGTGCTCTCCAGCATGCCTGTAAAGTTTCCTGTGCCTGCTAAGGCTTTTAGTTTAGCTGTATCATGACTTTTGAACTTGGAGGCTAGCAACTCCTCCTTGGATGCAGCGCTTCCGTAATAGGCATCGGGAATCTGCAACAGATTCCATTTAAAAGTGTCTTCTTCACTCTTGTTTCCATCTTGGCTCTGAGCAAGTTCGGTAAGAAACTGCTCCTTAAATTCTCGGAAGTAGGTTGTGAACTGGTCAGAAATGCCTGAATCGGTCGATAACTGGCGATAATAGGATTCATAAGGACCACCGGGCTTCATATATGTAGCTTTTAAGCTGAGGAGAGTATCATAACTTTTCATAAATCCGGTGAAATCTTTAGTCGCAGCTTGTGCTTTAGTGGAAGATACCAAGGCATTCAAACCTTGGCGGATGGCCGTGATTGGTGACAGCTCATCAAGTCGCTTCGCAACCTTTTCTTCCATATAAAGAATGGAATGGTTTGCCGCCGCTAGGCGATACTGATTCTCTGCACTTATCAGATCGCCAGCAGCATAGAGACGGTTGGCTTCCTTGGTTATTTGTATTTTGTCGGCGATGAGAAAAACCTTCTGTCCAAGCATCACAAACATACTTATACACAAAATGATCATAAAGTTTCGCAGGGTTATTAATTGTTTGAACGTCATATAGAGTAGCCTCTTTTTTCAAAATATAAGAAAGCATAGTTTCACATCATTCTTTATCCTTATATTTCTACGAGAAACGATTGTCATCCATAACAGATGCCAATGCCGTTTCTTCTTGAAATATAAGAATGTCTATTGAACTTCGGGGTCCCAGCGGTATTTGGCTTCACGAATATCCGCTACTCTTTGGTCCAAGCCATTCCACGGTTCATGGGGATTCGCAGCAATAAGTTTGGATAACCGCATAAAGCGGTCTTTAGGTAGATCTTGCACGTATCGGCCGATCATACTGGAGTAGAGCAGGGCATAACGCTTCATTCTTACTGCAGCTCCGGCAACTCCCGTAAGGATGGTCATACCATTATTCATATGACGAATTTCTACTTCATAGTTCTTTACGTATCGTAGTGTACGATCTTTGATCAGATCAGGACGGACCTTAGCGATCTCGCCGATATATTCGGCTAGTAGCGGCTCGAAATCCTTAAGAAGAAGCTGCTCCAGTTCTAAATCCATATCCTTGCGAAGCAAAAATCCATGCAGCAAGGCGATACGCTGCCGTGCGATCCGGTCACCACGAAGCAGGATGGAGAGTTCGCGCAGCTTCTCGTAGGCAAGCACATCATCCTCACGGAGTACGGAGACAGCCTCCTGACGGTTGATCTCCAGTCCCTCTTTGATGATGCCAATCCCTCGGCCAAGCAGCTCGTTAAGAGAACGAAGATTCTCGTTCTGCCGTGCTTTTCGCTGCGTATAGTACAATAGTCCAGCGAGGAGAATCCCTCCGGCACCACATAACATCATCTGCTCTATGCTATTCCCAAAATAGACGGAGGCTAGTGTAAGCAGTAAGATGAATAGGAGGCGCGTATGCATTTTTCTTCCTGCAATGGATGCAGCTTGCTTTTCTACCGTAATAAGTGAGTCTTTACCGCATTTGGTGCATCGATCTTCACCGAGAGCAGTGTATTGCCCGCAGTGGCGACAAATACGAAGCTTGTCATAAGCGTAACGAGGAGCCTTGAAAGGGCGAAAGGTAACAGGTCTTTTCTTATTCACGGCCTTTATCGCCTCCGTTCAAAGCGGCCAGTAGGCGGTCGTTAATATCATCTCGAGTTAGTGGTTTACGTTGGCGTGCAGCATAGATGGAAATCTGAATTACGACAATTAGGAACGTAATCCCAAGAATGACGTATGAAATCATGGAACAGTCCTTTCTCATAGACGCCTCGCAGTCTGGATGGCTCATAGAATGATCACTCTATGCATCATTGCTACTTTGGTCCGGCGGTCCTAAAGTTGAAGTTTACAAGGTTTAATTATATCATAATGGCATACTATTTACAGATTTTAGCGACAGTGCTGAACCTGTCATATGTGCCTAATATAACACAAGAGGAGCCCTATTTATGCTTCGTAAATATCAAAGTAACAGAACAACTAAGACACTTTTTCAACGTATCTTCCCGGCATTACTGCTGGCGCTATGTCTTGCTGCCTCACCTTTTGCAGCGGTTCAGGCCTATGCGGCAACGTCGGCGCAATCTCACATTGATGCGGTGCTTCTTATCGATGTCAGCAACTCCATGAAGACTAGTGACAAGAACAAAGTCGCGAACGAAGCGATGAAAATGTTCATAGATATGCTATCCACCCAAGGTGATAAAGTAGGTATTGTTGCCTATACCGACAAGGTACAGCGGGAGAAGGCCCTGCTGGAAATTAACTCAGAGACAGATAAACAGGATTTGAAGGATTTTATTGATGGACTGGACCGTGGAGCTTATACCGACATTGCTGTCGGTGTGGAAGAAGCTGTGAAGGTGCTCCAGAATGGTAGCGATCCGAAACATGAGCCAATCATCGTAATGCTAGCTGACGGCAATAACGATTTCAACAAAACAACAGGCCGGACGCAAAGCGAATCGGATAAAGAACTGAACGCCGCTGTGGAGGTTGCCAAGAAGAATGGCTATCCCATTTATACGATTGGTCTTAACGCAGACGGCAAGCTGAATAAACAGAAACTCGCTGATCTGTCCACTGAGACAGGTGGTAAAGCATTTTCGACGGACTCCGCAGATGATCTTCCGCAAATACTTAGTGAAATTTTTGCTAGTCATCTGAAGTTAAAGGTAGTACCTGTGCAGTCGATCACTGCAAATGGGGATTATCAGGATGTGACTGTCAACGTGCCTAACGGCAGTGTTTTGGAAGCCAATATCTCAATTATGTCGTCACAGCCTGTGACCGCGAAGCTAACTGATCCTTCAGGAAAAGCTGTCGCCATCCCGTCCAAGGATGTTGTGCTGTCGAAGTCTTCTACTTATAGCTTGATCAAGCTGTTGTCACCGCAAGAAGGAGATTGGAAGCTTCAGGTCAAAGGTGTGCCAAAGGATAAAATTGATATTAATCTAGTTTTTAACTACGATTTGGAGCTTAAGATCGATGCGTTGCCATCAGCAACCTATAAAAAAGGTGATAAAATTGATATTACCTCTCACCTGTTCAGCAATGGTACTCAGGTAACGCTCAGTAATTTGTATCAAGATATGAAGGCGGTACTGCTTGCTACAGATATCGATACAGGTGATGTACAGGAAATCGAACTGGATAACTCCGGGGATGTTTTTAAGGGCACCTTCGAGGTAAAAGAAAGCCATGACTATGAGCTGAAGGTTCGTGCAGAGGAAAGCAGTTTCTATCGTGAAAGTGCTCCTGTAAAAATCAGCGCGAAGGCAGGTGGCGCTGCAACTACCAGTCCTTCGACAGGAACGGGCAAAGAAGAACCTCTGAAAGAAGCTTCATCCAATACCTTGTATTACATTATTGGTGGTATTCTTCTGGTGTTGGCAGCCGCTGCCGCATGGTATGTGCTGAATAAGAAATCGGCACGTGGTTTTGTTGGACAGCTGGTAATTGAGGTTAAAGACGGCAATACGGGTGAGAAGACCTACCCACAATATAAGAAACTTGCTGGATTCAGAGGCAAGTTCACCCTTCATCAGCTGCTGCAATTAGCGCCTGAGCTGAAGGAAAGTGAGAGCATTATTTTCACACCAGCTAAGAATGACCGATTGCTGTTACGCAGTGGAGAAGGTATTACTGTAGAGAGATCCGGACGTGCTGCGGATGCCTCGCGTGGTCTTGAGCTGAAGAGTGGTGACCGCGTTTCAGTGTCCCTGCACACGGTAGATAAGACGATTTATCTCGAATATTTAGTATAGAAGTGGTTTTGCAAGAAATCTGAAGTACAGCTTCCGCAAAACTTTTAGGAGGATAAGCATATGAAACCAGTAGTAAGAGAGCATATACAGCAATTGGATGTATCACTAGGTGGCGGGATTGTCAGCGATAAGATCAGGGTGGATACGATTGATAATCCGATCCTGATCATTGGACTAGGCGGCACGGGCATTGATGCCCTGCTGCGTCTTAAATATCAGATTAACCGCCGCTTTAAGCTGCCGGAAGATCCGATATCCAAGAAGAAGCGGGACAAGCCGGATAATGTAGAGTTTCTAGCTTTTGAAACGAATGAACAGGATCGCGGAAAGAAATACAAAGGGATCGGACTCGATCCACAGAATGAATTTGTATTGCTGGCGAATGCTGAAATCGGCGGATTGCTGCAGAACCGCAGTATCCTTGATTCGTACATCACGGATTGGCTGTCACCCGAGCTAAGTATCACAGATGGTATGAACGGTGCCGCTGGTGTGCGGCAGGCTGGACGTCTGCTCTTGTTCACCAAGATTAATCAGGTTGTAGGAGCGATTGATAAGAAGATCAAGACCTTATCCGTAGGCACGAACAAAAAGCTGATGGTCTTCCTTTTGACAGGTCTGTCAGGGGGTACAGGTAGTGGAGCGTTCCTTGATATTGCCTATATCGTACGCGGTATTATTGAACGTGATTATGGATCAGCCGGTATTGACCGTGTGAACACACTGGGTTATCTCTTTACACCGGACGTGAACCTGTCTAATAAAAGTCTAAGTGAGCATACGCGTGAATATATTCGCAAGAACGGTTATGCGGCGCTAAAAGAGCTGGATTACTGGATGAATGTAGATAGTCGTGGGGAGCGATTCCAGCAGCAATACGGGAATATTTTGACGGTAAACTCTCCACTGCCTCCGTTTAATTTATGCCATTTGATCTCTGCAACGAATACCGAAGGTAAGCTGTTAGAGAATGCGTATGATTACTGTATGAACGTAACGGCTGAGAACATCACGAACTTTATGGCAAGTGAAGAAAAACAGTCTGGTGAAGAATTCGCCATCCATGACTATATCAGTAATATCCGCACCAATATTGCGCAGATGAATAAGACTTATCCAGCTAACTATGAGTACAACATTATCGGTGCCTCGTCTGCCGTGCTTCCGATTGAGGAAATGACGACTTATCTGGCTTTCCGCTTGTTTGATAAAATGGAAAAAATGTTCCAGCAGGCGCCTGGTCAAGAGGATGTAGAGAAATTCGCACGTAAGCTTGGGATTGATCTCGATAGTATGATTAAAACCTTTGAATCGCGTGTGCCTGAGCCATTGCCAGGTTACGAGAACAGCGAACGTCTGAGTCATGCCAATGTAGTCAAGAATCAAGTGGTAAGTATGGATACAGAGCTGGAGCAGAACTTCCTGGCTCGTGCCCGTGAGGAATATATTAAAACGAAAAAGCAGCTGCCTGGCGAAATTGTTGGACGTTTCAGTGAAGAGCTGGAGCGCATCTTCCTGCACCCAGAGCAAGGGCCGTTCTACGTTTCCCGCCTGCTGTACACAGAGAAGGGCTTCTGTATTTTGAAGCTGATTCAGTCTTATATTGAGGCTTTACGTGAAAGCTTGCTGCGTCTGCCACGCGATATTGAGACGGCGCAGGACAGTGCGGATGAGAAGCTGAGCGATGCACGCAGTGCTTTTGTATCCAAAGAGAAGAAGAAAAATGCCTATATTGACGCTAAAATCAATGAGTATTGGCTGCATGCCGATGTAGAACGTACTGAGCAAATGATTCAATTTTATGAGGACTTATACGAGCTCTTAAACGATGAAAACAGCCGGATTTATGGTGTGTTTACGGAGATTCTTAGTGCGCTTAGCTCGATTTTTGCCAAGAATGGGGACATCCTTATCAATGGTGAAGAGCAAGCGGATTATAAAGGAAACAAAACTTATTATTGGAACATTGTTAACGTGCCGGATATTTCGGCGACGATCTCCAAAATCATGGATCAGAAGGACGGCGACGACTTGATTCGCGACTTCACCCGTGAAATGCTGAAGCATTCCGGACGTTGGGTTAAGGAACAGGAGATTGATATCGTTCGCTCGATTTCAGAGTTCCTTAGTGATAAGTTCGGGGATCTGATCACCCGTTCGATGGAAGATTTCCTTGTGATGAAATTCGGCCATGAAGAGCCGTTGGATAAGTTCGTAGAGCGGATTATTGCCGGTAAATTGGACGAAGAGGCTGTGCCTACCTTCCACCTTAGCAACAGCTCGGGCAGCTTGCATTTCCCATCATGGGGCTTCGTTTCCGTACCTGTTAAAGCACCTGGCATCCTGAAAGGGATTCGTAATTATCAGAATAATGCGCTTGGCAAATCACAATTTACGATCAAAGAAAGCCAAGTGAAAAACCGTATTTTCTGGCTTAACACCCGCAACGGTGTGCCACTCTTCGTATACACGCCACTGCGGGTGTTTGAAGAGAACTATGAGCGGACCATTCTAGATAAGGAAGGGATCGGCCGCCATCTGGTGATGACGGATAAGAACAACTGGACGTATCTGCCTTCTCCGATTCCGGAAAAATCATGGGGTGACACCTACGTCAATTCTCGTGTGCGTGATTATAACGCACGTGTACGTGCAGACTTTGCAAAGGCGTTGGCCAGCGGAGTGATCATCGAAAAAGGTGTAGACGAGAACACAAGCAACAGATACTCTGTTGTGTTCACGAAACCATTTGATATGGATGCTCTGTTGAGTGGATTTGATATGCAGTTAAATTCTTCACGTCCGAATCTCGGAGAAGTGAAGAAGGCGGCTGATGAACTTAAAAATCTGCGCGAGAAGGGCTTGGAACGCGAAGGCATTAAAGATATTTTTGGCAGCATTAACAAAGATATGGCACAGGAGAATCTAATTCGTTCACCGCAACTGATTTCTCGTGTTCGTGTTGAGCTAGCCAAATATGCTGAACTGACTGCAAAAGCAACGGAGCTTGAAGGGCTGCTCCATCAATATCTGGACGAAGACAAGTGGATGGACCAATTCATCGAGGCGTTGTATACGGACAGCATTATCAAGAAAGGCGCACTCTACGTTTATGATCGTGATGAAGAAGAGGACGCTTGGGAGCCGTTTGCCAACTTGATGAAAGAACGTAGCTACGTGGAATATGCCGTGTACCGTCATTTCCGGGAGCTGGATGAGAAGAGCCGCAGCGTTCTGCTGCGTAAGGCAGCTCGTCGTGCGAGTGAAATGACTGCCGCTGAAGACGTAACCCCATTGCTCTATAAGCTGGAAGGGCTGTATGTATCCTTCCTTGAAGCACGCGACAGCTTGGAGTATGAACGGGTAGAGTATGAGAGCGGCGATGAGATGTATAGTTTCTACAAGAGTATGACTAGCAAACTCGGCAGCATCCGCAGAAAGTTGAAATAGGCCTATGATCAAAACACTGGCATTATCTTATGGTGAACAATATGCGGTACAGGAAGAGGCACAGCGCAGTAAAGGGGATGGACGCAGCAGCATCCATTACCCTGCCCTGTTTCTGTTCGTAGGCGACAAGGTTGCTCCGGCCATCGGTCCGGTGCTGGATAGCTGCGAACGAAAATGGGATAACGCCGGCGGTGTTATGGCATTGCATGCTGTGTCAGGCACGAAGAGTGAGGACACAGACAGAAGTAAGAGGGGCTCTGATGCAGGAGGAAAAGACCGGGTGCTGGCCATGGCCTTGCCGGATATGGCAGGGTCAGATCCACGCACTGTGCGTCATGAACTTTACCGCAAGTTTCATGAGGATACACGTTATCTTGCTGAAATGAATAAAGTTATTCGGCGGCTGAGCAACAGTATAGCGGATTATGGACGCCTATATTCATCTTTTGACGTGATCCATCTCTCTATCATTACGCGGGTCGATGACCCGCTTAATGTATTGTTGCCAGAAATTACACTGCTGGCTCGAGCAATACTCAGCCAGTCCTTCAAGTCGGTACAGACGGATCTCTACGCTTTAATCAATGAGCGGGAGCAAGGGGATAATTTTGGATATTCCAGCTCAGTAGGGCTGGCTTTTCTGCGTGAATTGGACAGAATGCAAGCTACGGACTATACGTTTAATGCACCGCTGCTTGTAACCGAGGATGGTCTGTCGATTCCAGTGAGTCATGGTCCTTCCGCTTTATTTGACCTTGTGTATCTGCTCTCCGATAAGAATGAGCGCGGCATGATGTCGGCTCACGGCATGGATGATAACTATGAGATCATCTCCCATATTAGCCTACTTAAGAATCGTGTCCGCCCGACTTCTGATCAAGCTACAGGACACGGTGGTTATAACAATATGACCTTCAAAAGCGGTATTAGAGGTAGCACAGGAAGACAAGGCTACGCCTCCGCAGGCTTTTCTGGCGTGAGAAGACCTAATGTCCAAATTGCCTTGGCCGTGCTGTATCACGCCTTCCGGCGTCTTGCAGCGGATATGCGTGAGGGTAGTCCATGGACTATGCGCGAGCGTCAATCTCTATTAGGGCTGGATCCTGATAGTTTGCGGGAGCATAGGGCGCAGCTAGTCCCGGAGAAAGACGGCCTTAGTGAAATGACAGGGCTAATGAGCCATGGACGTCCGTCCTACAATGAGCTGAAGCAGTTGTCACTTCGTGAAGCTGAACAGCAGCTGTTCGGTGATGGGGGCGAAGCTTATTTCCGTAATAATTTTGTCGCAGAGTCTAACCGGAGAGTAGAAGGTATTCATCCTCTTCGTGGATGGCGCACCCTATTGGCGGCACAGGAAACAGCTACGCCAGCAGTAACATTCTATCAGCTTGCGGAGTGGACAGCTGATCGTGATGAGGGTGGCAGTGTGCTGCATGCTTTGCGTCAGCATATGACAGGATTGCGTTCAGCACTTGTCTCTGCGCAGGATGAGCTCGAGGATCTTTATGCGGAAAGTGTGGAGCGTCAACCGTTCCAGCGTGTGCCGCTTTTTGACAAGCGAACGGTACGCAACTTCATTCATTACTTATTCTCTGCGGTATATGGCAAAAAATATGAGCTATTATGTATGGAAAGTGAGCTTGCGCTGTGCAGTCGTTTGGAATCTGCGCTTGAGCAGCTTCACGTGGAATGTGTGGCCCGTGTGAAAGCTATGGAGACGCTCGAAGAAGAGTTACGTATTACTGTGATGGACAGCATTGGGCGAACGAACGAAACCACTGGCCAGAACGTGATGGAATACTATCGAGTTGTCACAGAAGAAGTAATGAAAGAGATCGAGACCCGGCGTGGGCCAGGAATATTCTTTAGTGACAAGTACATGGGTAGCATTTCTAAGCTTTTAGAGCAAGGCAAAGAAGCGGTAGCGGAGCGTTTGATTGGCATTTGTCAGCGGGAAATATTAACGGCTGATCCGTTTGCTCTATCTTTCGAAGAAGAATTGCTGCGGCGTGCAAATGTTGCGGCTGCTTATGAGAACCGTCAGGTTCTATCCAAGGAAGAGTTGTTCAAGCGTCTGTACCATAATCTGGAGGATAGCGCGACGATCAATGTTCGTCTGTTCGAATACACGCAAGAGCATCGTCATGAGGAAAAATATTTCTTCGGAGACAGCGCATCTGAATTCCTGCGCTATGCATTTGGTGTGGATGAGACGACCCGCATCTATCGCTTAGGCTTCGTGCATGAACAGCGTAGGAGCGGAGTGGAAAAGTTAAATCTGATGGGTGGTTTCCATTTAGAAGACCTGCTCTACTACCGTAATGGTAAGGTTTATTATGAAACCTATGCTCAGAATGGCTATCAGCTTCATGGGGTGAGTGAAGAGCAGCTTCCCGAGATGCGCTGATGGCGTAATAGATGGGTACCCTCACTTTGAGTCTCTTTATTGCATTTTGTGCAATAGATTCATCGGATATAACCTTTAATTAGAGTTCTGTTGTATTTGATACAATAGATTTAAGTAGATTTCTGGAATAGGGACATTTTTCCTTATTTCCAATGCACATTATGCAATAGAATAGAAATAGATGTTTCTTTTATTCCATTCTATTGCACAAAGTGCAATCTGGGGGATGATTACACATCCGGGCAGCCCGTTAATCGGGCTACATAACCCCCGAACAATGTTAAGGCCATAAGAGTACAATTCAGGTTTCTCCCGGAAAGGAAGTATAACGATGCAGAGAAAAATCAATCTGCTCCTGCTCTTCTTCAGTCTGATCGGCGGCGGGGTCGCCTTTCTTTTTGGCGAGTGGCTACTAAGCTGGTACAACGATCTGCCTTCCATCTTGCTCGTAGGCATTTATTTTGCCATAGTAGCACTCGGTATCGGCATCGGTTGTCTGCTTGCAGAAATGATCTCGCCACGGCTGAACGGAGCCTCGTGGAAGCAGCGCTACCTAGGTTTATCCTGGAAGCTCCTGCCTCTGATGATTGTCCTTGCACTTGGAGTTGGAGCATTAACAGAATTTGTTTATGAGCTGAATTTTGGCGGTGCTAAACCGGTTAAAAATGTTGTAATGGCTATCGATGACTCTGGCAGTATGGCGCAGAGTGATCCTGATAACAGCCGTTATTCAGCCGCTAAGGCGTTAATTGCGAGAATGGACAATGACAATCAGGTAGCGGTGGTGACATTTAACCACGAAGCTTTAGTCGTCCAGCCGTTAACACCACTCTCAGATTCGCAGAATCGTGAGAAGGTGTTGACTGCCATTGATAACTTGAAACCAACTGAGGGTGGCACGAACATAAGTGGTGCGATCTCGGAAGCACTTAAGGAGATAGACAGTGACGGCAGAAAAAATCAAGGCGCTATGGTTATCTTGCTGTCGGACGGAGTGAGTAATTTCGACACCTCACGAGAATTACAGACCTATATAGATCGTGGCATTGCCGTAAATACCATTGGTCTGGGGATGCAGGATCCTGCCGGTACCCAGTTGCTGCAGGATATTGCGAAAATAACGGGCGGTCACTATTATGATGTGACAGATACGGCTCTTTTGGGTGATGTATTCCAGCAAATCTATGATCGTTTGGGAGATCGGACATTGCTTACGGTGCGTAGTGATGCTACGGCAGATAGTCCATACTATGCTGCAGTTCGTATTTTGTCGCTGATGCTAATCGGTGCTGCGCTTGGACTCGGTCTTGGTATTATGTTTGATAACCGTCATTTAGCAAAAAGCTTCGGGATTGGCGGCGTTATCTCAGGGTTGTTCGCAGGGCTTATTCTGGAATTTGGACTTAGCGGGCACAATTTCACTGACGGCCTAATTCGCCTCCTTGCTGTTCTTATATTGGCTGCAATCATCTCATTATTTACAGGCGTCATTCCGGTAGGTGAAGGACGTATTTACCGTAATAGAAGAAATAATGCAGCTCCTAATCCACCGTCAGAAAGCTTTCCTGATCGACGGAGAAATCGGAATAGCAAAGGATTCTAGTAGTTGAAAGGGGTTTACAGTGATGAGGTACGCCGAGGATAATGCTTCCGCTCTGGTAATAACGGATGTGACATCTCAAGTGGATGAACGGTTCTGTACGCTGAGATGGCGCTGGCCGGACGGCGTACAGGCGGTGTACATCCATAAGACCTCCGCAGAAGAGGCTTCTATTGGCACCGGGGATATTCCTCCGGTCGGAATGAAGCTCTACACTCGTGAGGAATACAAATCTAACAATGGATACCGTGATCGATTGGATGAGATCGGCCTAGTCTCCTATACCATATACGCTCGCCTTGCTGAGAACGGAGAGACACTGCTGGTGAGGCAAAGTGACGGTGCGAACCGTGTAGTGGTCAGTGCAGGCAAAGCCAGAATCTATTATTCCGTTCAACAAAAAAGAGGATTATTCGGAAAACAAAAGACCGTACATATGGCGATTACGGCAGAAGTTCCAGTGGCTCGAGATGTCCTCTGTTATGTTAAGAAACGGGGAGGACATCCGGCAGGGAAAGAGGATGGTATTCTCTTTCCCTTTGTACAGGATTTCGCCCCTGGACGCAATGTACTCCCGCCGATTGAGATCGGTAAGGATGATTTTGTACGCATCTTTTTCACCGACGGTCCTAAGTATGGGCTTTATTACGAGCTGGTGCCGGAGTAAGATCAGTCTATGCGTACAAGCGAGTGTTGGACAATGCCTGTCCATAGCAAGATACGCAGATACAACTTTTGGGAGGATGAGTAGATGTCTTTTTTTAGCCGTTTTATGAAAAAGAATCAGCCGGAGCCAAGGCCGCTTTTTTATGATATTGTGTGTCCGTATTGCTTCACTAAGTTCTCTCCGGAGGATGTAGTCTTTCGGGCTATGCATAGCCGAGAGGACGATGAGAATTACGCGCTGGGCGAGGATGATGCCTTGAATAAATACCGTGAGCGCTTTGGGCTCGATACGGTGGATGACATAGAAGCAATCATTAATCCGGCGGATATTCCGGAAGAATACCATCATTATACCGATCATGTGTTAACAGGGCTTACGGATCGTTATGGAGTGCTTACACGCAGACGGCTATGTCCATCCTGCCATAACGAGCTGCCTGTGACTGCAGGTAAGGTTCCAAGTAACATTATCTCGATTATCGGAGCTTCCCAAGTCGGGAAGTCGGTATATATGACCGCGCTGATTCATACCTTGCAGCATACGACAGCAGGTCATTTCGATGCCGCTTGTATGCCGCTCAACGCGGAGATTAGCCGTAAGTTCCGTACGCTCTATGAAGAACCGCTGTTTGAACGCGGGGATCTGCTAGCTTCCACACAGAAGGAGAAAATGCAGGAGCCGTTTATCTTTCAATTTGTTTTTAAGGATGAAGAAAAGCCGCCGCTGACACTTGTGTTCTTTGATGTAGCGGGTGAGGGCATGGTGGATCAGGATTATCTCGGACTACACGGTCAACATATTAAGAACTCTGCCGGTATTCTGTTTATGGTCGATCCGCTGCAAATCCGTTCGATCCGTGAGAAGATTCATATTAACATCGGTGATCGCCCGGGCGAATGGGTCTCGCAATATGACGAGCCGCGTGATGTTGTGCTGACGATGTTCGGTGATTTTATCGCTTATCAGGAAAAGAGCAAAACTGACATTCCAACAGCAGTCGTTCTTGCGAAAAGTGATATGCTGCATTCGCTAAAGGATGAGGATGGCGATTACATCAAGTCCAACAGTAATGTGTTCAATAACTATATCCATCGCAAAACATTGAATATGGATGAATTCCATAACATCGACGGAGAAATCCGCAGATTTATTGGTAAGGTGGACAGACCTTTTAAAGATACGATGGATGTGTACTTCTCGAATACGGGCTATTTTGCGGTATCTGCGTTGGGCAGTAATCCTGTGAATCAGAAGATTGAGGGTGTAGTAAGCCCGATTCGTGTAGACGAGCCGTTTATTTGGCTGCTGCATAAGCTGAAGTATATTGAGGGGAGCGACGGCCCGTGAATGTTTTCTCAGGGTCCAAGATCGCCCAACAAATGTATACCCGCGAACGCCGCGGATTATTTCGTTCCACTGAAGGTTTTGATACAGTAGCGAAATCGGACAGTCTGGACAATAATTTTATCAAAAAAACACTGCATCCCTTCTGTCTCTACGATGCTCCAGCAGAGCTGGCCGCGCGTGGGGAGAAGGATGAGACTCTATATCCTAGTGCGCTGCACCTGTTCCATGCAGAGAATGGCGACACGGTTCTTGGGACGAGTCGTTATCAAGCGACGGATTTTACGGGCCAGCGGAGCGCCTTTTTTGCACATAACTTTGTAGTTCCGGCCTCACGTTCAGAGGAGATTATTCAGAGCTACGGCGACTTTCTGCATGCTGATTTCGCAAAAAGTTATGAAGGAGAGCTGGGCGGAACCTTACCGGAGCTGTCAGCTATTCCAGTTATACGTACGGATCGTCGCCCTGATCCTATAGCGGGTTTACGCTTGTTAGGGATTGATGAAGGGATATTTAAGGCATTGCTGCAAGCGGTGATGCTCTCTGTGGCAGGTAAGAAAAAAATCTATATCGCTCTAAATGTACCTATCACGGAGCTGTCCGCACGTGCGGTGGAGCTTACAGAGATTTTATATAGCGTGCTGCCGTATGAATTCCGCCGCAGATTAGGCGTGATTACGTATGCGAATGAACCGCAAAGCCGTAAATATATTCATCTTAGCTTTGTAGAAAAAGGTTCGCTCCGTCCCGGTGATCGCAGCATCGAGAAGGACTTCACATTCGATTTGGTTTCAGGTCGGATGGGGAATGTAGATTTTGGCGAGTCCCGTCAGCCGTATGCTGATCTGGTTTGGAAGCTTTTACTTCTGAATCCAGGGGATCTCGACGATTTCGTAAGTTTTGCCGATCAGATCCTTCGCGGAGAAAGTCCTGAGCATAAACTATCGCTCGCTCTCTATAATGAGTTAGCCGTATTTTATGAGATTGAGCAGGGGAATGAGCACTTATATACAGAGAACAAAAGCGCGGTGCTGAGTGGTTTGCTCTCTTATCTTAAAGCGGAGGGGGCGATTCATTCCAGAATCCGACTGAATGATATTTTCTTGGAGCGGTTCGACCGAGAATTTGATTTAGTCCGGCAAAGGAATGTCCCGGATCCTGCAATTATGGAGTGCTTTAAGGATTATTTTGTGCTGAGGGATCATAATTACAAAGTCAGAATTGTTGATTATTTCATTAATGGTATGCTTCATAGCGTGGAAGCGGGACGCAAAGATGTTCTCAATGCAGCTTACAGTATCATTGAGAGTAATGATGAGCTAAGCGCTACTTTTTTTCAACGGGTAATGTCTGAAGCGTATTTCCGCAAGCAGTTATTAGAGCCTTATATGGAATCAAGACTAGTTGCTGCATCTAAATCTGTGGACATTCTGAATTTTGTACTCCATTGGGGCCGTTTTCTGCCGGCTGCGTTAGAGCAACCTTTTGCTCAGGATGCAGTAAGGGATTACTTGCTAGAAAAGCTACAACTGGAAACTGATCCGGTTGCTGCGGTGGCGGAAATTCATGGCACTGTAGATAAAGCGGAGAAAGATCGACGTAAAGGGACAGGGGTATCTCCTAAAGTACTCTCGCTCATGCAGGAGCTTGCAGCATCTGCAGACAGATTCTTGCTGAACCGGCTATCCCTTACTGAAATGACGCAGGAGGACTTACTGGAGGTTGTTTTCTTACGTTATGGCAATGTCGTGGATTGGCAGCCGCCACTAGATAGAATTAGCAAGCAGAAAGAAAATGCACTCCGCGCTGCTTATCGCTGGTTTGGTGAAGAGAAGCCGAATGAAGAGATTTTTGCAGGCTTATCTCCAAAGGAACTGGACGATGTACAGTTGCTCGGTCGCCGTTTACTGAAGGAAGCCCGAGTACTAGAGCCTTTTGAACGTCTGCCTCTAGCTTTCTACTACACCAGTCAGCGCGAGGGTGGTCCACTGGATTATGACGCACTCTTGGAATTAGTAAAGCATAAAGCCGGTACCGATAAGGATGTTATCTATCGATTCTTTGCATGGTCTCAAGGAAATTCTTTATTTACGATATCGAATAAAAAGCTTTATCCGGGTTACCGCCGGGCGATTCTGAAGTATTTCCAGAGCAGTGACCGCGAAGCCTTCAAGAATCGTGAGTTCCGTAAAAGCTATGTTGCTACAGCACGGCCTGCTCTTCAAAATGTGTACAATGAAGCTCGCTCCCAGCTCGCTTCCCCGCTGGCGCGCTGGATCAGCCGCAGTCGATTTCGACTCCTGATCTCCGGTTCCATTACGGGCATTCTGGTGATTATCGCAATTATCGTATTCAGTATGCTGCGTCCGGATGATCCAAAGACGGCTCTGCCGGGGACAAGCCCTGAGCCGACACCCGTTCAGAGTGCAGGCAATGAGCTGCCTCCGGCTTCAGTATACTTGAAGGATCAGAGCGTCGAAGGAGATAAGGGGAGCAGCATATTGGTGTTCACGTTTGCCAAAGCTGATGATTGTGTGCAATTTAATCCGACGGAGATTAGTCTGATGACTTCATCCAATGTGGTGGATAAGAGCTTTAAAGTCGCTGCTAGCCATGGAACTTGTCCAGTTCCGTCAGCGGATGCCACAGGCGCTAATTCTGAAACGGCTGAAGGTGCGGACGCTACTAACTCAGGAGCCGATGCCACACCTTCTCCAACGCCTTCATCTGATGCGGAGAATAACATAGTTGATCCATCCGCGACAGCTGTCACAGAAGGGGTACAGCCATCCTATCAGGTGGAGGTTACCTTAGAACCGGGAGCGACCATCGTAGAGAAAAGTATGATCAAGGCGGGAAGATTTACATTGATTGTAGATCCCGCTCCAAAGGATACACTGGGTGTTAACTCAAGTGCTGAACCTTCTCCAACTGCAAGTCCGGAAGGAACAGCTGAATAAAGGAATTTCTGAACAGCAGAACAATACCGAAAGGTTGGTTCTGCTGTTCTTTTTTTTGTTACTCATACAAAGCTTTTCTATAGACATGCTATGTATTAATAGATATGATTATGAAAATAAGGTTATACCGCCCTTTCTAGGGGCGGTCTTTATGTTGTGCGCTCTTATTTTATGTAGTATCCATTCCTTTATAGAAAGAGGTTGAACAATGAAGAAAATAGTCACCTCCAAGTTTTTTGTACTTGGACTGGCCATATTCATGGTCATTTCAATTTTAGGAACATCCCTTGCTCCGGCAGGAACCATCTTCGCAGAGGCGGGTGTTAGCACCGGACTAGATGAATCTAGCGATGCAACTGCTCAGGCGGAGCGAATTAATGTTGCGGATGCGACCTATACAGCTGCAGAATTTATTCTAAAGGGTGGCGTGCAGTCGGATTGGCAAGCGATTGGGCTGGCTCAAGCGGGATACAAACTGCCAGCAGGTTACCGTCTAGCTCTTGAGAAAAAGGTGAAGGATGCAGAGGGGAATTTCGCGAGCGTAACGGATTATGCGAGAATTGTACTCGCAGTAAGAGCGGTAGGTGCTGATCCTACCAACTTTGCTGGAAGCGGAACAACACCTGGCTATAACTTAATAGAGAAGATCTATAATCATGACAAAATCAGTGGACAGACACTTAATAATCCAGTATATGCTTTGCTCGCACTGGACTCTGGTAAATATAACATTCCATATAACGCGAAATGGACAGCGGATAAGCTCATTGCTGAGATTCTCTCCAAGCAAAATCAAGATGGCGGCTTTGCCTTAACGACAGGCGCTAGTGAGCCAGATATGACAGCGATAGCTTTGACCGCTCTAGCGGCACATAAGCGTAATCCAGAAGCTTACACAGCAGGGCTACAAGCCGTATCTTGGCTCTCTAATGCTCAGGATAGTCATGGAGGTTACGGAGATAGTGCTGAGAGCGCTGCACAAGCTATTCTAGGTCTCACATCCTTCGGTGTAGATCCAAGTGGATTAGAATATGCCAAGAATAAAGTGAATCTGATCGGTAACCTGCTGAGCTACCGTCTAGCTGACGGAAGCTTCGCTCATAGCCGTGGCGGAAGCAGTAATATTCTAGCTACTGAGCAAGGCCTTCAGGCGCTTGTAGCCTACAATCTACTCTATAAAGGCAGTAACAGTAAGTTATACGATTTTTCTAAGTCATCTGTTCAGAATGCCTTAATCTATGCACCTGTTACTGTAGAGGGTCCTAAGAGTACTTTAGCACAGGGATATGGATATGCTAGCAACGTACTTGGTGCACTAGAGAAGCTGGCTCTTCAGACGAACTTGCCGATCACGAATCCTTCCGGTGCATATGTCACAGGAATTGGAAACATTCCCGCCGGAAGCTACGGCGGCTATGACGGATGGATGTATGCCGTATCCCGTAACGGTCAATGGATCAACCCTGATGTTGGAATGAGTGATTTTGCGCTTAAAGATTCAGATCAGGTCTTGGTTTATTATGCTGGAGATGATACTAAACTTGTAGATTCGGTAACGGTGTCCAAAGCAAGCCTTAAAGAGGGCGGTTCTTTTACTGTAGTAGTGACTAGTAAGACATGGAAATGGGACGCTGTAACGAATACATCCTCCCCGGTAGCTGCCAAAGCATCTGGCGTTCAGGTCCAAATTGGAAATCGCATCGTAACAACAAATGCTAAAGGCGAGGCGCTATTCTCAGGGAATGTTCCAGCAGGTGATTACAAGCTGACTGTAACAGGCTATCGTGAAGGAAAAGCGCCATCGATAGCTAAATATACTCAAGATCTAAAGGTAATTCCTAAGAATGTAACGGCTTCACTTACCGTTGAGGGTCCGCAAGGACTGATCGGTGAGGGGACTTTAAAGGCTTCCAATGCGCTTGAAGCTTTGCAGCAATTGGGGTTATCCAATGATTTTAAAGTAGATATCACGAAATCGTCGTATGGTAATTTTGTATCGGGTATTCATGGAGTTACTCAAGGCCTTTATGATGGCTGGTGGAGCTTCGTAGTATGGCGTAGCGGTGAATGGATCTATCCAAGTGTGGGTATGGACGCTTTTGAATTACAGGAATCCGACCGTGTTCTTGTATATTATGCCGGAGAAACCACACAGGTTGTTGATACTGCGGTTGTATCCTCTGCACAGCCGAAGCCGGGTGAAGCTTTCACTGTAACAGTTTCTCAGAAAAAATGGGTGTGGAATAAGGATACCTTTACTTCCGATCCAGTGACTTCTCCAGCCGCTGGCGTGCAGGTCTTGATCGGTGATCAGAAGGCGATCACAAATGCTAAGGGTGTAGCTGTATTTGACCAAGGTCTACCAGCGAATACCTATACGATCATTGTTACCGGATATGCTAAAGATAGTGTGCCTAGTGTGCCTAGTGTGGCGCGTTATACTCAGTCACTAAACATTGCTTCAGATGTTATTGCTCCTGTTAAAGCTACGGCTACCCTTTCAGTCGTTGGGGATAACAAGAAGGGTACGATTCTGAACAGTACAACAGTATCGCTAAAAGAAGGTGAAACGGCTTATAGCTTATTGATTAGTCAATTGGGCGATAAGGTAGTGTCATCCGGAAACGCTGGAAGTAAATACGTGAAATCTATAGATGGTTTGTCCGAATTTGATGGCGGACCTAGCAGTGGATGGAAGTATAAGACGAATAGAGATGCTGATCCAAGTATCAGCGCGGACAGCTACATTTTAGAGAACGGTGATATATTATATTGGTATTATTCATCGGGTGAATAAGTAGGGTTAGTTATTCGTTAGGCGGACACTAAGATTCGGAGTATTAGCGGGTCGAGTGTCCGTTTTTGTTTTCGTTCGTTGCATTATTTGACAACAGAAACTTTTTTTCGACATTTTATTCATGATTTTATTTAAAAATCATCACACTATTCGCCTTTCTTACCGATAAAAATAGATAGTTAGTAAGATCATGTGAAGGCGGAATGCAGATGAAGAATATGAAAGTGAAATTCAAAATTGGGATTCTATTGGTATTTTCTGTAGTCATGTTGAACATTGTGGGGGTAACTGGCTTTATCACCATGGACAAAATGGCCCAAAAAACAACAGAAACGTATAATGAAAACTTATTGCCTGTTTCTTACGTGGGACAAATGCGTACAAACAATCGGGCCATTGAAGCTTTTCTCTTGGAGCGCATGATTAGCGTCGATGTAAACAAGAACAAACAACTGAAAGAGAGTATTACGGAGAAAGTTCAGGAAAATAATAATCTTTTGAACAAGTTGAAGACCGTCCAGTACAATGATAGTGCGGTAGTGAGTAAAATAAAGGAATATGAGTCCTCCTTAACAGACTATCGTGCACAAAGAGATAATATTATTCAGGTAGCAGATAGCAAAGGTAGCAAAGAGGCCTTTCAAGTATTCACAGGTGAGTTTAGTAATTCTCGTGAGAAAATGATCAATATGCTTAAAGGAATAAGCGATTCGCTGCTAAAGGGAGCTGAAGATCATAATTCAGAGTCTACGGCTACCGCTAAGAGCATGAAGACTAAAAGTATAGTGTTGATATCGTTCTCTTGGATCATTTGTATCGTACTTAGTGTTGCAATCATTCGACTGATTACGAAACCTCTTAAGGAACTGCAAGGTTTAATGAAGCGGGCGGAAAATGGAGATTTAACCGTCACAGCAACGTATACCGCAAAGGATGAAATCGGCCAAATTAATAGCTCATTTAACAATATGCTGGAGAGCTTACGGAAGATGATGCAAGGCATTGCGGAGAGTGCAGAATTGTTATCAGCCTCATCGCAAGAGATGAGCGCTAGTGCTGAGCAGACCTCGTTGGCTTCGCAAATGATCGCCGAAGCTTCTGGAGAGATTGCAGCGGGGTTTGATGAACAGACGGAAAGCATTAATCGTACTTCTCAGTCTATACAAGCTATGACCAATAATATTTCGGCCGTAGAAAGTAGCAGTTTTGAAATGTCCGACCTTATGGGAGTCGCTTCTGGTTCAACAGATCAAGGGGTAATCGCCGTAGATAACATCATTGAACAGATGAAGGAAATCGACTCCGGCGTAACTCAGAGCCAAGAGATTATTAGTAACCTTGGGCAGCTGTCTCAGGATATAAATACAATTATTACTACGATTAACGGAATTGCAACACAGACGAACCTGCTGGCGCTTAATGCTTCTATTGAAGCAGCGAGAGCTGGAGAACATGGACGTGGCTTTGCTGTAGTTGCTGGAGAAATTCGGGGTCTTGCAGAAGCGACACGAAACAGTTCACTGAAAGTAACGGATATTATTACGCATATTCAAAAGCAAACTGAAAGAGCAGTAGAATCAATGGCTTTCGGCTCCGAGCTAGTCTCTCACGGCGTAGCTCAAAGTCAGCTCGTATCTCAAGCGTTTCATGAGATTCAAAGTTCTATTAAAGAAGCTACGCTGCAGACGGAAGAGATTAGAGAGGCGGTTGCGCATGTCTCCTTAGAGTCACAAGGTGTAGCGGCAGCAATGGAACAGGTCAATGCAATATCCAATAAAGGGGCAGTGGGTGTTCAGGACACCAGCGCAGCTAGTCAGCAGCAACTGTCTGCTATGGAGGAAATGTCCGCATCAGCTCAGTATTTAGCGGTGCTGGCGGAAGATCTGCAGAAGACTTTAGCGCGATTTAAATTATAACGCGAAATGAAAAAAAGGACGTCCCAGAGCCATTTAGGCTTTGGAGACGTCCTTTTGTGTGTTATTGAATGGAGTTAAGCATACCAGCCCCATACGAAGATGAAGAGCGTACCAAAGATCGTAACTAAGCCAACGAATAAGGCATAGGCGATATTGAGGTAGAGTTCTTTCTTGGTATCAGCTGATTCTCCAATATGCATGAACAGGAAGAGCTGCAGGGAAGCCTGAATGAGCGCTGTAATAAGCAGGATAGCCATGTTCGCACTATTAGATAGATCAAGGTAGATTACAGCAAGTGCAGCCACAGAAAGGACAAGAGAGGCTAAGAAACCCATCACATGGCGAATTGGAAACAGTTGCTTCATCATGCTACATCAGTCCTTTCAGATAGACGAAGCTGAAAATAAAGATCCAGACAACGTCCAAGAAATGCCAGTACAGCGAGAAGATAAAGGATTTATTGGCCGTAGCCGGAGTAATACCTTGACGCTTCAACTGGATTAAGATAGCCGCACCCCACAGGAACCCGAACGATACGTGAGCTCCGTGTGTTCCCAGCAGTACAAAGAGACTGGATAGGAATCCGCTGGTTTGAAGTGTAGCCCCTTCGTGAACATAAGTGACAAACTCCATGATTTCAATACCAAGGAAGCCGAGACCCATGAGTAGGGTTAGTCCGAAAAAGACCATCATAGCTTTCTGGTAACCATGCCGCATAGCATGAACTGCAAGACCGATCGTAAATGAGCTTGTCAACAGCAGTAATGTTTCGATCATCACGGGACCAATTTCAAAAAGGTCCGGCCCGCTAGGGCCGCTGGCAAAACGGTCTACCATTACAAAGTAAACAGTGAACAACGTAGCGAACAGTGCAATCTCTGCTCCTAGAAAGACCCAGAAGCCAAAGATTTTATTACTATTCTCTTCTGTTGAGTATTCAAGCGGCTTAGACGCATCTATTTTCATATTGTCTCACCCCGCAATTTCTTTTCAGTAGCAATAACTTCTTCTGCAGGGATGTAGAATCCGTGATCCCGATCGAAGGACATAGCAGCTAGAACGATGAGGATACCTACTCCAGAGAGAATGGCTGGAATCCAGAGACTGAATACCAGAGAGAATCCTGCAATGAAGAAGATAACACCCAGAATAAATGGTTTGCCTGAATTGCTAGGCATATGAATCTTAGTAATCTTGTCTTCGTATAGAGGTACGTTGTCTTGTTTAGAGAACCAGTAGGCATCGCGTGTTTTTACGGTTGGAACCACTGCGAAGTTGTAAGCTGGAATCGGACTTTTCGTTGCCCACTCCAGTGTACGTGCATCCCATGGATCTCCATTTGTATCTCTTGGTTCATAACGTGTACTCCAGTAGATGTTATACACCAGAATTACAAATCCGACTGTAAGACCTATCGCCCCTATGAACGAGACCATACTGAGCGGACCAAATCCGGTATCCGCAGAATAAGTGTATTGTCGACGTGTCATTCCCTTAAGTCCGAGAAGGAACAGTGGGAAGAACGATACGTTAAAGGAAATAATAATCCACCAGAAGGCATGTTTACCAAGGCGTTCGTTCAAACGGAAGCCGAATACTTTAGGGAACCAGTAGTGGAAACCTGCGATAACGGCGAATACAGCACCTGGAATGAGAACGTAGTGGAAATGCGCTACCAGGAACATTGTATTATGGTACTGATAATCGGCGCTGGCCATGGCCAGCATGACACCTGTTACCCCACCAATCGTAAAGATCGGGATAAACGCGAGCGAATATAGCATCGGCGTCGTAAATGATATTCGCCCTTTTCGTAAGGTGAATAGCCAGTTGAATATTTTCACACCTGTTGGAACGGCAATGGCCATTGTAGTAATCGAGAAGAAACTGTTAACCATAGCGCCTTGACCCATTGTATAGAAATGGTGAGCCCATACTAAGAAGGACAAGAGGGAGATGATCAACATACTAAAGACCATGGATGTATATCCATACAGGTTCTTTTTGGAGAAGGTGGCGATAATTTCACTATAAATACCGAAGGCGGGTAGTACAACGATATATACTTCTGGATGTCCCCATACCCAGAAAAGGTTGGCCCATAACATATCCATACCGCCGTTGGCCATCGTGAAGAATTGAGAGCCGAATAACCGGTCGAACATCATCAAAGCGAGCGCAACCGTAAGCACTGGGAAAGCGAATACGATAATTACGTTCGTGATTAGAACGGACCATGTAAACATTGGCATTTTCATCAGCTTCATACCAGGAGCACGCATCTTCAGAATCGTTACAATAAAGTTAACGCCTGTGAGGAGTGTACCGATACCCGATATTTGTAGCGCGAGCGAGTAGTAGTTGTTACCCACCGTTGGGCTGAACTCTATACTTGCTAGTGGGAAGTATGCAGACCAACCAGCATCTGGTGATCCCCCGATAACAAACGAAATGTTAAGCAGCATTGCTCCGAAGAAGAAGAGCCAGAAGCTGACAGCGTTAAGACGTGGGAAGGCAACGTCTCTGGCACCGATTTGTAGCGGTACGATAACGTTCATCAGACCGATAATAAACGGCATGGCCATAAAGAGGATCATGATCAAGCCGTGTGTTGTAAATACCTCGTTGTAATGCTGTGCGTCAAGAAATTTCATGTCTGGGGCTGCGGTTTGCAGCTTCATCATAATAGCGTCAACGCCGCCGCGGAAAAGCATTAGTAGCGCAGCAAGGATATACATAACCCCGATACGTTTGTGGTCAACGGTAGTTAACCATTCGCGCCATAAATATCCCCATTTTTTAAAATAGGTTAGGCCGACGATAATCCCGATTGTAGCTAAAACAATACTTGCCATAGCCCCGTAAATCAGGGGTTCGCCATGGACCTTAAATTTATCCCAATCCATTAGGAAACGCTCCTTTCAAGTTGCTCAATTAACATGGACTAATGTCCTTCATGTGTAGTGCTCTGTTCATCCAGTTCTGGATTAGGTTCGCTGTTAAATTCTGTCTCGCTAGACGGTGCAGGAGACGGATGAATTTCTTTATTATCCTGATGTTCCATAGTTCCATTATCCATATCCATTTCTTTACCATTATTACTCATATGGTCGCCATGTTCTCCCGGAGGAGGGCTAAAGGATAAGTGAGTGTTGGTGTATGTTTTGCGTCCGACATATTCCATTTTCAAAAGATTTTTGAATTCGTCTTCAGTTAATGGACCTGCTGTTTCTTTAACATCTTTTACCCATTCTTGATAGTCCTTATCAGTCATCGCAAGGGCTTCGAACTCCATGTGGGCAAAACCCTTACCATTAAAGTTCGCATTTCTTCCGGTATAAGAACCTACAGTATCCGCTGAAAGATGCAGAGTGGTAAGCATGTCACTCATCGCATATTTCTGTCCTCCCAATTGAGGGATCCAGAGACTTGAGATCGTACCGAAAGAGTACAATCTGAACTCGACAGCGCGGTGAACTGGAATGTTCACGTAGTTTACGGTTTCAATACCTTCCTCAGGATAGCTGAAATGCCATTTCCAGTTGGAGGAGGAAGCGTAGATTACAAGCGGTTTCTGATCTTTATAATCCGCTGCAACGTTTTCTACATCTACTGTCGTTTTGACAGTGACCACGGAGAGGAATGCCACGATAATAATCGGGATTGTAATCCAGATGGCCTCCAACCATTTGTTTCCTTCCTCGTGAGGAGGAATATAATCTTCATTACTTTTCTTAGCGCGGTACTTCAAAAGTACAAAGACATATAAGATGTAGACAACTGCTAGAACACCGAGCATCATAACAATGGAGAGGATGATCGTGTCAGACAGAGTTCTCGCAGCCGGCCCCTTCGGATTCAGAACAGCGATTGAACTGCATCCTGGCAAGAGTAAAATTAGGCTGAGAAATAAAGCGTATAACGGTCCCTTTTTGTTCATGCTTAAGCTCCTTCCTTCAATACTTCTATTAATTAACCCTCATCATTACCTTCATATATAGTAAGAACTAATGAGAAAGAAAGCAAAAGACTTATTTTTCCATATAATCCATAATAGACCTTAATAATGGCGATCAAGTTAAATATGTGTGATCAATTTGTTACAAGTTCCTAATGATATGATAAAGATCACTGTAGCCACGCTGTTTAATGGTTATTTATTTCTGTTCAAACTTTGTTCAATAATTTACTAAAGTTGCTAATTTGGACACATCTATTTTGTGCAAAAGGATTGGAATTTAACCATTTTTTGTTGGTGTGACAGGATTTGGCCGAAATCCGTATTTGACGAATTTTGTCGAAATATCTGCAAGTCTTAAAAAGGGTAACAAATTATTCTGTATTAAGTTACAATCTCTCAAATTTCTATCTATTAATCTATGATAATGTTATAGGTAAATATACGAGATGGGAGATTTTTTGAGATGTTTAAAAAGAAAGTGTGGCTATTATTTGTAGTATTATTCGTATGTACGGGTTTGGTACGAGAGATAGATACAGTGAATGCAGCGGGTGCAGCAGGATCCCTGAAATTAGGGGTGAACGATAAATTAACTAAAATTGATGCAGTGTCGATAAAGGATACATATTATGTTTCACTGCGTGATTTGTCCCTAGAACTGAATCTGAATCTTACCCTTCAGGGTGTTGGCATTCATGTTCAAGGGAACAACGGTTCCATCGAACTGCTGAATGATCATGCAACAGCTCTTCTCCCTAATGGAAAGACTATTCCGCTGAAAACATTTGTGGAAAATGGTAGAACGATGGTTCCTGTGAAGATGACCTCTCATCTTGGATTTTCAATTTCGTTTAAGCCAGCTCAATCTTTATTAAGAGTGTATAATTCCGGGGCTAAATTAGACGATGCTGCATTCGTGAATCAACATAAAAAGGCTTTGCAACAAAATGTACCTACAGGGACGACAGGCACAAAGGGGAAAGTTGTATATCTTAGCTTTGATGATGGCCCATCCGCTACAACCTCTCAACTACTTGATATCTTGGCGAAGTATGATGCGAAGGCAACCTTCTTCATGTTAGGAAATAACATGAACGCACACGCGTCTCAAGTGAAACGCTTAGTGAAAGATGGACATGCACCTGCTTTGCACGGCATGACACATGTGAAAGATAAATTTTATGCTTCTCCAGCTTCTGCGTTGAAAGAGATGAATGACGATAATGCAATTCTGAAGAAGATTACAGGTCAAAGTACAACACTGATTCGTACACCTTATGGTAGTAAACCTTATTTAACAAAAGCTTATAGAGATAAGATACTAACTCAAGGGTACCATCTGTGGGATTGGAACGTTGACTCTGAGGATTGGAGATATAAGAACGATAGTAATTCCATCTATAATACGGTTATGAGAGAAGTTCATAGTCTGAAGAAGAGCAGCCCGGTGATTCTAATGCATGATCAAAAGGCTACACTTAAAGTTCTTCCACGCATCCTAGCGGCGCTGAAGAAAGAAGGCTATGCGTTTCATATTATTACTTCAGATATGGAGCCTAACAATTTTTGGAACGATAAGCGCTAAATCTGATAGTGAAATTAAATCATTCATATTGTTGAGACGGCAGATTTGATCTGTCGTCTTTTTTTTGTTGTCTGAAATCTTTGTAGATTTGACACATGTGGGCTTCTCTAATCTATCGACGTAGTTAATTTGTCATGTTATCATGATACTCTGATAACGTATTAGCGAACTAAAGCACACAGCACTGTGTCAACGATGGGGGATAAAAGAGATGAAGAAAAATGCACTTTTAGTTTTATTTATGATCATGGTTATTGCAGCTTTATCAGGCTGTTCGTCTTCTGGGAGTAAGGATGGAAAGCTGGTGATCGGGATTGATGATAAGTTCGCTCCGATGGGCTTTAGAGATGAGAACAATGAAATTGTTGGGTTTGATATCGACTATGCCGGAGCTGCAGCTGAGAAAATGGGCAAAGAAATCACTTTTCAGCCTATTGACTGGTCAGCTAAGGAGTCAGAACTGAATAGCGGGCGCATTGATATGATTTGGAATGGTTATACCATCACAGATGAACGTAAGGAAAAGGTGTTATTCACTAAGCCCTATCTTGAGAATAGTCAGGTTGTAGTCGTATTAGCGGATTCCTCTATTTCAAAGCTTGAGGATTTGGCTGGTAAAGAGGTAGGACTTCAAAGTCTGTCTTCCGCTGCCGATGCATTAAATGCTAATCCGATTAAAGACCAAATTGCTAATCTGTCGGAATTTCCGGATAATGTGCTAGCGCTCACAGATTTGAAGACTAAGCGCCTGGACGGTGTAGTCATTGATGAAGTGGTAGCCAGATATTATATGTCAAAAGAGCCTAATACCTTTAAGCTACTAGATGAATCGCTTGCTCCTGAGCAGTACGGTATTGGAATTAAGAAAGGCAATGAGGCACTACTGGAAGAACTTCAAAAGGCTTTGGATGAAATGAACAACGACGGAACGGCTGAGAAGATCTCCACGAAGTGGTTTGGTGAGAATAAGGTATTAAAATAGAAGGTCAATATACAGAGTTTATTGGAGAAATGAAAATGGATTATATAATACAAATTTCCGGGCCGATGTTAGAAGGCGCGCGTACAACTATTTTATTGTTTCTTATTGTTATTTTGGTGTCGATTCCGCTCGGGTTCCTAGTCACTTTGATGGCGAAGAGTGTGATCAAGCCCGTGGCTTGGATTGCACATACCTATATCTATGTCATGCGGGGAACACCACTTTTACTACAATTGTTATTTTTTTGCTTTGGTTTACCACAGATTCCGGTGATCGGGGAATATCTGGTCATGGACCGCTTCGTTGCGGCGAGTCTTGGGTTTATTCTTAACTATGGGGCTTATTTCGCGGAGATCTTCCGTGGGGGTATGCTCTCCATTGATAAAGGGCAGCATGAAGCAGCCAAAGTACTCGGACTGAGTAAATGGCAAACGCTGCGCAAGGTAATTCTAGCTCAAATGTTTAGGGTAGCTTTGCCAGCCGTGGCCAATGAATCGATTTCCTTGGTCAAAGATACGGCTCTGCTGTATGCCGTTGCTGTACCTGAGCTACTGAACTATGCCAAAACAGCAGTAAATCGAGACTTTACTGTAACCCCCTTTGTAGTGGCGGGAGTGATTTACTTACTGATGACGCTGGTGCTCACTTTATTCTTCAAAGCACTGGAGAAACGTTTTAAATTCGAGTAGAGGGACTGTCTGAATATGAGTAACATGATAGAAGTAAGTGATTTACAGAAATCCTTCGGCAAATTGGATGTGTTGAAGAAGGTTAGTTTCAATATCCAGGCAGGAGAAGCCGTCGCTGTTATCGGGCCTTCAGGTTCAGGTAAGAGTACGATGCTGCGTAGTCTAGTACATCTAGAGGAAATTACGGGTGGAAGCATCTTCATCCAAGGCAAGCCGCTCGTGGAGAATGGAAAATACGCTAGTGGAGCAAGTATTCGTGAGATCACGGCGTCCATGGGAATGGTGTTTCAACACTTTAACCTATTTCCACATTTAACGGTGCGGGGCAATCTAGAGCTAGCTCCAAGGATGTTGAAACGGGAGAGCGTGAAGGAGATTACGGCTAGAAGTGAGAACTTACTTTCTAAGGTAGGACTTGCTGAAAAAGCGGATGTGTATCCTGCAAAGCTGTCGGGTGGACAAAAGCAACGGGTTGCTATTGCGAGAGCATTAATGCTCAACCCTGATATTCTATTGTTCGATGAACCTACTTCCGCACTTGATCCTGAACTCACGGGCGAGGTACTACGCGTCATCCGTCAACTTGCTGAGGAGAATATGACGATGATTGTTGTCACTCATGAGATGAACTTTGCTCGTGATGTGGCTGATCGTGTGATTTTCATGGACAACGGTGAGATTACGGAGTCTGGAACACCAGAGCAGATTTTTGATCATCCACAGCAGGAGCGCACTCGAATTTTTCTGAATCAAGAGACGAGAGTATGAATACCGCCTCAGGCTAATAAAGTGTCTATTCATGAGAAAAAGTCCCCACAGTGTTTTTATAACTGTGGGGGTTTTTGCGTTGACATAAAGATTAAACTGTATTAATAATAGTAGTACAGTTAATACACATCATCATGAACTAAGGGAAGACAGTGAAAGGAGGATGGTTATGTTCGAATTGGACGTTCGCAGTCGCAAGCCGATTTATGAGCAGCTGACCGATAAGGTCAAGGAGATGATTTTACATGGTATTTTGCAGACTGATGAACAACTGCCTTCGGTAAGGACATTATCCCAGCAGCTAACCGTGAATCCCAATACGATTCAGAAGGCTTACCGTGAATTGGAACGTGAGGGGTATATCTATTCACTGCAGGGGAAAGGGAGTTTTGTAGCCCCAATGAAAAAAGAACAGAATGAGATTAAAAAAGCCGAAGTACGTGCTGAGTTGCTTAGACTGATGGCGGAAGCGGTATACCTTGGGTTCACCGCAGCTGAGATTAGTTCATTGTATGAGCAAGTGGAGAAGCAGAGAGAAGGAGGGAAAAGTGATGATTGAGATTCGAGGCGTCAGTAAGTTATTTCAAGGGGAGAAGGCAGTAGACGATATCTCTTTAACGGTACGTAAAGGGACGATTTATGGGCTACTCGGCTCTAATGGCGCGGGTAAAACTACGCTGCTGAAGACCTTGGCGGGCATTTTCTCTCCAGATAAAGGGACCGTGAAGGTGGAGGGTGAAGCGGTATTCGAACATCCGACGACTAAGCAAAGGGTTATTTTTATGCCGGATTCTCCTTACTTTTTTCCGCAATCCACCATGCTGCAAATGGCAGCCTTCTATCGCTCGATCTATCCGAGCTGGAATCAGAAGCGTTTTGATGATTTGGGGACCGTCTTTCAGCTCGATAAGAAGCGCAAGCTTAGTCGTTTCTCCAAAGGGATGCAGCGGCAAGCGTCATTCTGGTTATGTTTAAGCTGTATGCCGGATGTGCTTATTATGGATGAGCCGATTGACGGGTTAGATCCGGTAATGCGACGCCAGATCAAAAACCTGCTATTTCAGGAGGTTGCTGAACGCGAGCTGACGGTAATCATTTCTTCACATAATCTTCGTGAGATCGAAGATCTGTGTGATCATGTTGGGATTATGCATGGTGGGAAGATGCTGATTGAGAAGGATCTGGATGATCTTAAGGCGGATACACATAAGATTCAAGTGGCCTTCCGGGATGAACGGCATGAAATTCCGTTAGCAGCGAAGCTGCAAATATTACATCAAGAACGCCGGGGGAGCGTGAACCTGTACATAGTAAAAGGGGATCGTGAGCGAATTAAAGCGACTTTTCAAGTGTACGAGCCATACGTATTCGATTTGCTTCCATTAACGTTAGAAGAGATCTTTATTTATGAAATGGGGGATGTCGGATATGACGCGCAGCCGATACTACTTTAATAGCAGTATTATTCGCCAGAACTTCCGCCAGCATGGCTGGATAGGGATTATATATGCACTTGGCCTAATGTTCGCACTTCCATTGCAGCTGTTCATGAGTATCGATCCAAATGCAAAACCGCAGGAAATCGATCATTTATTCCGCATCTCTGGTAATGTGCAAGCATTGTTTATTATTACGATCCCTGTTGCTGCTGGACTCTTTTTATTCCGATATCTTCAGGCAAAATCTCCATCAGATCTATGGCATAGCCTGCCTTTACGCAGAGAGCATTTATTTACGGCTCATCTGACAAGTGGACTTACCTTACTGTTGGTGCCGGTTTGGTTAACTGCAGGGGTGGTTGCGGTTGTTAAGCGATGGAGTGGTAATTTTTATATTTTTCAGGGCGCAGATATTTGGCAATGGTGCATCACAGTTAGTATTCTAACTTTGTTCCTCTTCTGCTTTAGTGTTTTTGTGGGAATATGCACGGGCCAATCTATTCTTCAGGGAATTATCATTTATATTTTGCTTATTCTTCCTGTTGTACTGATTTCATTAATCAATAGCCATTTAGTCATGTATCTTTATGGTTATGCAAATGCAAATGTAAACTTCCGAGATTCTAGTTTGCAGATGTGGTCTCCGTTTGTTCATATCGTGTATTATTTTACCGGCAAACCATTCACCAATACAGAATTATGGATTTATGGGGTATTGGCACTTCTATTTATTGGGTTGTCCTATCTATTATACCGTAAACGTAATACGGAAAAAGCGGGTCAGGCTATTGCTTTTGGATATTTCAACCCGCTGTTTAAAGCAGGGTTTATGTTATGTACTATGCTTATTTCCGGGAATTATTTTGCACAAATGAAGCAACAGCAAATGGGCTGGGTAATTAGTGGATATGCCATTGGAGCCATTATCGGCTATGTTGCTGCGGAAATGATTATTCGGAAAACATGGCAGATTATGACGCGTAAAGTGTTAGCAGAGTTTGCGGTTTATGCAGTAATGCTGGGGTTACTTCTGTATATCCCGATATCAAGTGTTACCGGGTATGAAGCTAGAGTACCTTCCGGTGATAAGATTAGTGGTGTGTATATGGGATCTAACTACCGTTGGTATACCCCCACGGATGATTTGTACACTACTACACCCTATATGGGGCAGGACCCTTTTTCCGATGATAAAGATTATATAGAAGCTGTCCGTAAACTTCATCAAGCGGTAATTGCGGTACGTCCAGAACATACCTCACAACAATACGCTTATGAATATTTTACCATCGCCTATCAATTGGAGAACGGTCACAAGCTAGTGAGGGAATACTGGATCCCTAATAAGGGGTTTGAATCAGAGCTCAAGGCGGTTAAGGATACCGAAGCTTACAAGTATGAAAAGTATAATTTAGCTCTCTTAGACAAAGACCTGGATTATATGTGGGTTACTAACAGGAATAAAAAAGTAGCCATCTCTGATCCTCAGGAAATTTCAGAGCTAAAGGAGATTATCAAACGCGAAATTTCGAATATGTCCTACGAAGTACAGATAGATAAGGACGGAAAACCTGATGTGGCTAATATCCAAGTAGAGGTAAAGGTGAAAGAGAACAGTAATCAAGTTTCTACAGATTATGGTTATTATTTTCCGTGGAAGTCTTCTTTCCACGAGCTTGAAAAGTGGATGAACGAAAAAGGTTATGCCGATAAAATACGAATAACAGCTGAAGATATCCAATCGGCAGAGATTGTAAAAGACGACTTTATGGATAAGCAAACACCTAAGAATCCTACGAGTCCTGAACAAAGAGTAGTGCTTGCACGTGAAAAAAATCGTACAGTTGTTACGAAGGATAAGGCACTATTAACGGATATTTTAGATCATCGTTTCAATTATGGAGTTGAGAATGGCAACTACATTGTGAAGCTGCTGTATAAGGAAGGTTATAGCGATTTCGTAATGTTAAAAGCATCGGATATGACGCCTGAACTGAAGGTATTACTGAAATAAGGTAAGAATAAGGAGAGTAGAAGATTACAGAAAAAGACTACTGGTTGACAAAAACTGGATAGTTGGATTATGCTTTTGGAGATAGGTTAAGGATGAAATGGTACTGAATAAAATATAATTTGACTTGGGGGTAAGGACAGATGAATAACAATATGAATAATCAGCCATCGTATAATGCTTATCCATATTTGCGTCCATCTGTTACCTTGGCTTACAGGTCAGCCTTAGACTCAGTGTATTCATTTCCGGTGAATCAACAACGCTATATTAACCGGTAAGGAGTTCTGTATTTAGGTGAAGCCCGGCCATGGACGATGGAGTCCATGGTCTTTTTTGCATATTTAGAAGGTTTAAGGGAGGGGTTAATATGTCGGAAATACATCAATCGATCATTCAACAGCTTCGGACCATTGAATCTGAAGAACAAGTCCGCATTTTGTATGCGTGTGAATCGGGGAGCCGGGCTTGGGGATTTCCATCCAAAGATAGTGATTATGATGTTAGATTCCTATACATACGGAGACCTGAGGCGTATTTATCTATTTTTGAGCACAGGGATGTAATAGAACGGCCGATCAGTGACATGCTTGATATTAATGGTTGGGACTTGAAGAAGGGGCTTAATCTATTTCGGAAATCTAATCCGCCTCTGCTGGAATGGTTAGAATCACCGATTCGCTATGAAGAAAAATACGCTGTAGCCGAAAGTATCCGTGAACTCTCGCCACAAAGCTTTTCGCCAAAATCATGCATTTACCACTATTTGAACATGGCGCGAGGAAATTACCGGGATTATCTGCAAGGCAGTGAGGTTAAAATCAAGAAATATTTTTACGTATTAAGACCACTCTTAGCATGCGCTTGGATTGAAAAATACAACGAAGTGCCGCCGCTCGATTTTAATGTGCTTGTACAGGATTTGATTCCACAAGGTTCAGAATTACAGGAAGCTGTGCAGAGCCTGTTATTTCGTAAAATGTCCGGTGATGAACTAAATCTGGAGCCGCGCTTGGATGTTATCAATATTTATTTGGAGGAGCGAATTGCTCATTACGAGGCGGTTGCTTCTGCTTTTAAACAGAGTGTTGGTGTTATGGATGAAGCGTTAGATATCTTGTTCCGATCAGCACTGATAGAGGTCTGGGGCGAAACGGGGCAATGGAACTGGTAAGTTCGCAATTCAATAATTGTTAATTAAGGAGAGATGAAGCTTATGCATTTGATCATCAAAGCGACGGGGTCAGGAGCAGGGATGTTGTCCCATCTGCTGGCTAAAAACCCGCATAATTTATATGACAGGAGCGATAAAGAAGCTAGAGTGCGTATAGTATTCACTGCAGCTTCCGACGAAGAGACAGAGGCCGTTATCTATGTCACACCAGATCCAATAGCTCTAGTTAAAGGAAATGCAGCTCATAATGACATCACACAATATATTAACGATCGGGAGTTTGTTACGAGCAGCCGGTTCTGCTCTTATATCCGTCCAGCGCTAGGTACAGCTCTTAATGGAAAGCCTAAGGAAGTATTTTTGCCTTGGGTAGATCACAAATTTCAATTGGAGCTGTCCTTTGGCCCAGTAGCATCGAACCTGCCTGATCACACGATTGAGGAACTGTTTCATGCACTTGGCTACGAGCTTGAGCTTGAAAGAGGAGATGCTGTGTATTCTTTTGATTTAAAAAGCCGCAGTTCTGCACGATACATTAGGCTGCGGGGAGAACAGACGCTGCAAACGGCCCTTCGTCAACTGTTCATTCTGATTCCGGCATTAGATGATGATAAGCATTATTTTATCAGTGATGATGAGATTGAGAAAATCAGGCGTTATGGCGAAGGCTGGTTGGATAGTCATCCGTTGCGTGCGTTAATTCTCAAGCGGTCACTACGATTTGCTAATCTTATTAAGCAATTTGATGGTGAGGAATCCACCCCTTCTTCTGAAAAAGTGGCTGTTACTCCTGCTGAGCTTTCAGCTGAGCCTAAAATTAGATTAAATGATCTGCGTTATGCGGCGATTGCAGAAACAGTAGAAGGGTTTGCTTTCAAGAGTAGTATTGTTGACTTTGGTTCCGGCGAAGGAAAACTTTCGGCAAGGCTCGGAAGTGTGCCGGGCGTTAAGCAGATCTGGGCCGTTGAGCCTTCCGCAAACGCACAGCTACGTGCAATAGACCGCTTCTCGAAGCTTGAAGACCGAGAAGGAGTTACCGTGCCGACGCCTGTTACAGGTTCTTTGTTCTACTTCGATGAATCGCTGCGGAACAAGGATATTATGATTCTATGTGAGGTTATTGAGCATATCGACGAATATAGGCTGGCTCGAGTGATGGAGACTATTCTGGCGGAATATAGTCCTAAGGTATTGATCCTGACTACACCGAACAAGGAGTATAACGAGGTGTATGAGATGGAAGCGGAAGAAATGCGGCATAGTGATCACCGTTTTGAATGGGGACGAGCAGAGTTCTCCGAGTGGTGTATGCGCTGGACGAGCTCCTTTGATTATTCGGTTGATTTTAAAGGAATTGGCGAGGGTTCTGACGCTTTTGGATACCCGACGCAGATGGCGGTATTTAGGAAGGAGGGAGCATTGTAATGACTACAGAAGAGCAAAAAGAAAAGCAGCGAACCATTCTTTTTCCGCATGCAGGAATTATTGTATTGGTGGGTCCCTCCAATAGCGGCAAAAGCACTTTACTGCGTAGATTAGTAGATGAAGGCACGTTGTTGCAGACAGAAATCGTCTCATCGGATGATTTCCGTAGCATGCTTGGCGACACTGATTTTATGGATTGGAAGAATCGTCCCCGCGAAGAAGCAGATATTATTTTTAATGATTATCAGTTGCTCTCAAGTCTAGCCTTTGAAGCAATGAATTCAGTCATTGCCATGCGCTGCCGACTTGGAAAACTGACGGTGGTGGATGCTACACATCTGCAAGAGGAATACCGTAAGCAATATTTAGATTTAGCAAATAAGTATAATGTTCCATGTATAGCTTGGGTGCTCGATGTTCCAGAGGAAACGCTGCTGGAGCGGGATGTACAGCGTGATCATCCACGAGGACGCCAGCGGGTCAAGCAACAATATGGACAGTTCAAGCGTTCGCTACGGAGTGTTAAGGACGAGGGCTTTGCCTCGACTTATTTTTTGAAAAATACGGAGTCAGTACTTTTTGAACGTAAGCAGAACCCGCTTTGGGTTGAAATCGATAAAGGACTTGATATAATCGGCGACATTCATGGTTGTTATGAAGAGATGATCGAGCTACTCGAAAGATTGGAATATAAGGAAGACGAGAAAGGGTTGTACAAACACCCCGAGGGTAGGCAGTTAATTTCTGTTGGGGATGTGATGAGCCGGGGCCCGGAATCGCTGAAGACGATGAGGTTTTGGAAAAAGCATGTAGATGCTGGAATCGCCCGCATGATCGACAGCAACCATGGCTGGAAAATCGCCCGCTACCTGGATGGTCGCAAAGTTACATTAAGTCACGGAGACGAGAATATCGCCGCTGAGCTGGAGGCATTTGCGCTAGAAGCAGGCGATGAGGAAGCAAAAAGGCTTAGGGAGGAACTTAAACAGTTTCTGTTGTCCGCGCCTAGCCACTTGTTGTTTGGCCGCAATGGCGTGCGGCGGGTCGTAGTTACCCATGCCGGAATTCGCGATGAATTTATCGGCAAGCAGTCCAAACGGATTCAGGACTTCTGCCGATATGGGGACACTGATGGAATGGATGGCAAGGGTGCTCCTATAAGGAAAGAATGGTATGTCGAACACGAATCTGGGGAGATCATCGTCTGGGGGCATGATCCTAGACCTTTCCCAACCGTGGTAAAAAATACAGTGAACATCGACCAGGGTGCTGTATTTGGTGGATCTTTAACTGCGTACCGTTACCCTGAAGGGAAATTTGTTAGTGTTAAAGCGAAATACGATTATGCAGGTGATCCGGACAGTCCGTTAATACGTTGGGAGCGGGGGAGATTCTCACCGCCTAACCTGCGTAAATTCGTGGAAGGCTACTCAGTCCAGACTGACCTTTATGGTGAAATAACTGTGCGCGGAGAATTCGTTAAAGCGGCCATAGACACGGTCTCCCACTTTACGGTTCCACTTGAGGAACTGGTATATATCCCACCGACCATGAGTCCGCCGCCTTCAGTGTCTATAGATGAGAACTATCTGGAGCATCCGCGTGAAGCTTTTGCTTATTTCCGCGCACAAGGTGTGAAGACAATGATCGCGGAGAAAAAGCATATGGGCAGCCGGGCCATCCTATTGTTATTCCGGGATGAAGAGGCAGCATTACCGTATGTGGGCAGGCCGTCGTTAGGCACGATTTATACACGTACTGGCAGAGCTTTTTTTGACAGGGATACTGAATCTGAAGTGTTACGTAGGCTGAACGCGGATCTCGTGCAGGCGAATTATTTTGCGAAAAATAACACGGATTTGCTGCTCCTAGATGCGGAGATCGTACCGTGGAACTTGAAAGCGCGTGAGCTGATTTCCTCCCAATATGCACATGTGGCTGAAGCAGCACTGTTAGATCGGGAGCATCTTTTGGAGAAGCTGCGTGAGGCTGAAAGATCAGGGCGAGATGTTACCTCGTGGATACAGGAAATGGAGGAGAAGCTCCAGAATGCTCATCTTTTTAAGGAAGCTTTCCAAAAGTATTGCTGGGACGTAAGTGGATTAGAGGGGATTAAGATTGCTCCCTTCCATACGCTTGCGCATAGCGGACAAACTTTCTTTGAGCACAGCCATCTTTGGCATCTGGAGCATAATCGTGAACTAGCGGAGTTGTCACCTTTATTTATGGAGACTGAATACCGCACGGTTTGTAATGAAGCGGACGAGGAACAGATAATCCGTTGGTGGGAAGAGATGACGGAGGATGGGCATGAAGGGATTGTTATCAAACCGGAAACGTTTATAACACGTAATGGAGATAAACTGGTTCAGCCTGCACTCAAGGTGAGAGGGCGTAAATATCTGCATATTATCTATGGAATAGATTATTTACAGCCGGACAATCTTGTACGCCTCAAGCAGCGCAAAACAAGCAAAAAAGAGCGAAATGCCTTAATGGAATGTGCGCTTAGCCGGGAATCGGTGGAACGTTTTATTCGTAAAGAGCCGATAGAACGCGTACATGAATGTGTGCTTGCTGCGCTGTCTTTGGAGTCTGATCCTGTAGATCCACGGCTGTAGAGAATAGAATAGAAATGAGTTATGAATTGAGGTAGAAATATAATGTTAAGCAATGCTACAGAAGTGTCGTTAAGTAAATTTATGACTAAATTGCTCCGGCATACTCCAGAGCAGTATGGCCTTATTTTGGATCCTGAGGATGGTTCCTGTACATTGGACGATTTGTTGTCCGTACTTGTGAAAGCTCCTAGATGGTCTGAGGTGACTGTGGGAGATATTCAGCAAGTGGTTGCAGGCTGCGAGAAGCAACGATTTGAAATCAATGGAGATCGAATCAAAGCTCGGTACGGGCATAGTCATACCAAAATTTCCTATGATCCGGGAACTCCGCCATCTACGCTTTATCACGGAACTCATGCTGGCGTTCTTTCAGTTATTTTGGAAGAGGGACTCCAATCGATGGGACGTCAATATGTTCATTTGTCCGAAGGGACACATTTTGCCAGTCTGGCCGGAAGCCGCAGAGGGAAATTGATTCTACTGACTGTTGATACGATTAGCGCTGGTCAAATGGGTGTAACTTTTTATTGTGCGGGTAATGAGGTATGGCTGGCGGACCCAATTCCGGCTTCCTGTCTTAAAGTGTATACCCCATTGTAGAATTAGAACATCGTTTGGTTAGGAGGCATACTCACATGGATGGAATTTCTGATCACCTAGATCACGGATTACAGATTGTATTTATTGGTTTTAACCCGAGTATTCGTTCAGGTGAGGTAGGGCACCATTACGCGAATCCACGAAATAATTTCTGGAGAATCTTGCACAATTCAGGACTTACTCCTCGGCTATACGACGCGTCTGAGGATGGGGAACTACTTAAGCTGGGTTATGGTTTTACAAATATTGTTTCCAGGCCTACACGCGGAATCGACGATATTACCCGTGAGGAATATAATGAGGGCCGAGAATTGCTTCGCTCCAAGCTGGAATTGTATCGCCCACAGGTCGCCTGTTTTGTAGGAAAAGGTGTATATACAGAGTTTAGTCGTAGGACTAAAGCAAACTGGGGATTTCAAGGGGATGTACCTCCGAAGGTAGACGGTGTACGTGAATTTGTAGCTCCCTCTTCCAGTGGATTAGTGAGGATGCCTATGGAGGAAATTATAGGAATTTACCGTAGGTTAGCCGAGTTTACGCAAGAGAGTAATGGGTGAGTTGTTGGATGATGTGTTTGGCTGCAGAGTTATGGGCTTGAAGAAGTATGAACTTCAAACAATAAACGAGCAAGTTTCCAGATTGGAAACTTGCTCGTTTTTATTACTTCAATGGACTAGCCGATGCGATTGTTCTTGTACGATACTAATCCGCAAATAATACATCAAGTCTCGATCAACAACAGAATGATAGAGGATAAGGATAGACAAACGCTGATCAAGCATAACACGGCAACGACTTGCTTCTGGCTCAAACCTGCACGAAGCAGGCGGTAATGAGCCTGGGTAGCGTCGGCCTGATAAATGGACTTGCCTTGGATAAAGCGTTTGACGACGACAAAAATATTGTCGAAGATCGGAACGCCCAGCGCCAGAATCGGGATGAACAGCGACAGGGCCGTAGCTTGCTTAAACGCGCCGTCGAGTGCGATTACCGCAAGGATGAAACCTAGAAAGGTAGCCCCGGCGTCGCCCATAAAGATTTTGGCAGGCGGTTTGTTATAGCGCAGATAAGCAATGGTGACACCGACGAGTGCAATCGCCATAATCGCAGAAGAGGATTGCCCCTTAGTTAATGCGACAATAAATAGTGTTATGGCCGAAATAGCAGTTAAGGCGCCAGCCAAACCATCCATACCATCCGAGAAATTAATGACAGTGGTTACGCCGAAGATCCAGATAATCGTCAATAGAAACTGTAATACAACGGGTAGAACGATATAATCCCCTGAGAATGGGTTGTAGAAGCCTGTAAATGCGTTGCCGGAAAGATAAACAAGAACAGCCGCACTAACCTGCACAATCATTTTGGGCAGTGCCGGGAAATCCTTACCTTTTGTTTTGTACCAATCATCTATGGTACCTATGGTCAGCAGTAGTACGCCCCCTGCAAACAGCGCGACGGTTTCCATGGAGAATTCACGGGCAAATACCAGATAGGTAATGAAGAATCCAATGAATATGGCGTAACTGGCCGTAAGCGGTATAGGCTCTCTATGAATTTTACGCTCAACGTCCTGACGAGGCTTGTCCACAAAATCGAGTCGGAAAGCTAGTCTGCCGAGCGGCGGAATTAGAAAGTAGACGATAGAAAAAGACATTAGAAACGATAAAACGTATAATATGACGCTCACCACCGTTTTCTTTTTAAAATAACACAATTCGCTTAAAACTACCTTAAAAAAGTAAATTTTTGTCGTCTGACTGATAAGTTGACTTGATTGTATCACTGTAGTACCTTTTTGAGAAAAGAGTTTTGGGGGATATTTATGAAATACGACGTTATTTTATTCGATGCTGACGATACACTGTTTGATTACGGAATGGCAGAAAGTCACGCGTTATCTAACGCATTTCTACATGTTGGGATGCCCACAGGTGCTGAGGATTATGCTGCCAGTTATCAGGAGATTAATCATGCGCTGTGGCGTGATTTGGAGCAGGGGAAGATTAGTTCTGCTGCATTACGCGTGGAACGGTTTAATCGGTTATTCGCTGCGAATGCGCTGGAGCTAGATCCTGAGGCGTTTAGTGAAGCGTATCTACGTTTCTTAGGCGAGGGAACCTTTCTGATCCAGGGAGCGATCGAGCTGTGCGAGGAGCTTGCCGGCTGTCGATTAGCAATCATTACGAACGGAATTAAAGAAGTGCAAACTTCCAGAATTCAAGGATCACCGCTTAGTGAAACATTTGAGCAGATCATTATTTCAGAGGAGGCTGGTTGTCAGAAGCCGGAGACAGGGATTTTTGATTATGCTTTTGCTAAATTGGGAATTTCGGATAAGGAAAAAGTACTGATTGTAGGGGACTCCTTAACCTCTGATATTCAAGGCGGAATCAATTATGGGATCGATACTTGCTGGTTTAACCCGCTCGGTAAAGAGAATACGTCGGGTGTTCAACCGAAATATGAAATTCGAGTTCTGTCGGAGCTCTTAGACATTGTAGGCAAGACAACGGATCTTCAATAAAAAATAAGGTGTGAGCGCATCAGCGACTCACACCTTTTATTAAGTGAGCTGAAGAATCTTATTGCCGAGTATCCAGCGGCTTCAGATAAGCTTCGATTTGCTGGCGTTTCGATTCCAGAAATGGTGGCAGCGCAAGAGATTCGCCCAAACTTTCCATTGGCTCATCTGTTGCAAAGCCTGGCCCATCTGTAGCTAGCTCAAAAAGAATGCCGTTAGGCTCACGGAAGTAAAGGGAGCGGAAGTAGAAACGATCCACGAATCCGGAGTTAGGAAGCTGAGCTGTGCGTATATGCTCGACCCATTGCTTCAATTCCTCCTCGTTATCCACGCGGAATGCGACATGGTGCACACCACCTCGTCCCAGATGTTCCTGCTCTAGATCATAACGTTCCTCTAGGTGAACCTCTGCACCTGATCCGCCTTCTCCAGTCTCAAATACAATCACATCTGGCTGGCCCGCAATTGTTGAAGGATAAGTGCCTTTGCGGCGGAAGCCAAGCAATTGCTCCAGTACAACCGCCGTATGCTCTGCACTTTCTACTGTAAGATGTGCAGGACCTAGGCCAACAATCCCATATTCAGCAGGTACCGGGCTTTTAGCCCAAGGGATGCCGCCGGCAACACCATTATCATTTTCGTCGGATACTAGAATGAAACGTTGCCCTTCGTGATCACGGAAGGCTAAAGCCTGGCGGCCACCGATTGTTTGAATCGTTTCATGCTCTACGTTAAGCTCGGTGAAACGCTGCTCCCAATAGGTAAGTGCAGCATCATTTGGCACTCGAAGGGAGAGCGCGGAGATGCTGTTATTGCCTGCACGGTTGCGGCCCGCCATCGGGAGTTCGAAGAAAGTTAATTCGGTTCCGGGATTACCCTTCTCATCACCATAGAATAAATGATACACTGAAATATCATCCTGGTTTACTGTCTTTTTAATGAGACGCAGTCCAAGTACTTCGGTATAGAACCTAAAGTTTTCTTGCGCTTTACCTGTAATTGCGGATACGTGGTGTAGTCCTTTTAATGTTAATGTCATGTGTAATTACCTCCGTGTAAATGCTAAATGTGAGTAAGTTATATTGTGATCTTTAAAAGATTTAGTGAGTATTATTAAGTTACTATAATTTTAATAGTAAAATGCGATTTTTGCAAGTAGATGTTTATGCATCATAAAATCCAGTTCATACATAAGGAGAGTGTACAATGCACACAACAACTAGTTTGATGAAACAATTGCAGGAGCTAAAGCTTGATCCACACGGGACTATTCTGGTCCATTCGTCATTAAAAAGCATTGGGGAAGTAGATGGAGGCGCGAACACAGTACTGGATGTACTCAGTGAATATATGAAGGATGGACTGCTCGTATTGCCAACTCATACATGGGCTTATATTAATGCAGACAATCCAAGGTTCTCTGTTCAAGATTCCCCATCTTGTGTAGGGATATTACCGGAGTTATTCCGTAAACGTCCAGGTGTCATTCGCTCTTGGCATCCGACACATTCTGTAGCGGCTTTAGGTGCAGATGCTGAGGAGTTCACTACGGGGGATGAACGCTGGGATACGCCGTGCGCCCGTGGTTCAGCATGGGGCAAGCTACTTGATCGAAAGGCGGAAATTGTACTGCTGGGAGTCGATCTTCGGCGGAATACGTTCATCCATGGCATTGAAGAGTGGGTCGATATTCCAGGCAGAATGACGGATACCCATGAGGAGCTATATACGGTGACGCCGGGTGGAGATGAAATCATGGTGCCTTCTCGCAGACATTGTGGCCTCTCTTGGTCGGAGCATTTTTGGAAGGTGGAGCGTGAGCTTGAAGAGGGCGGTGCCATGCGCAAGGGTAACTTTGGAGACGCGTTAGTCAGGGTATGTGGGACGGTAGAAACGACGGATATTCTAAGCCAGATGCTGACAGAGAATCCGGACCTTTTCTCGGATAATGAGCCACTGCATGGGGAGGACAAGCCGGTACCACTTCCAAAGACTAGGGCGTGAGCAACCTTAGAAGAGGCTAATTGAATGCCGATAAAGCATTTTTCAAACCACACAATCTGGAAGCCGCTATCAATGTATGGTATATTAATCTCACTAAAACATAGTAAGGAGATTGGAAATGGAAAAAACTTTGGTTTTTGGACACAAAAATCCGGATACGGATACCATTTGTTCTGCAATTGCTTATGCTGCACTCAAAAAGGAATTGGGCTGGGATGCTGAGGCCGTTCGTCTGGGCGAGGTTAGTGGTGAAACGCAATTTGCGCTTGATCATTTCGGAGTCGCTGCTCCTCGTCTGGTAGAGAACGTAGCTGGTGAAGCAAATCAGGTTATTCTTGTTGACCATAACGAACGCCAACAAAGTGCGAATGACATTGATCAAGTGCGCGTGGTTGAAGTTATCGACCATCACCGGATCGCAAACTTTGAGACTGCACATCCGTTATACTATCGTGCTGAGCCAGTAGGCTGTACAGCTACTATTCTTAACAAGTTGTATAAAGAAAACGGAGTTGCTATTCCTAAAGAAATCGCCGGATTGATGCTGTCTGCGATCATTTCTGATTCCTTGCTGTTTAAATCACCAACTTGCACTGCGGAAGATGTAGCTGCAGCACGTGAGCTTGCTGAAATCGCTGGTGTAGATGCAGAAAGCTACGGTCTCGACATGCTGAAAGCTGGAGCTGATCTTAGCGACAAGAGTATCGCTCAACTGATTTCCTTGGATGCAAAGGAATTCAAAATGGGTGAATACAAAGTTGAAATCGCTCAAGTGAACGCGGTTGATGTTAATGATGTTCTCTCCAAACAAGCTGAACTGGAAACTGCACTTACTTCCATTATTGCTGAAAAAGAATTGGATCTGTTTTTGTTTGTAGTTACAGATATCCTCAATAACGATTCTGTGGGTCTGGCTCTGGGTCGTGTTGCAGGTGCAGTAGAAACGGCGTACAATGTTAAGCTTGATGACAATAAAGCACTTCTCAGAGGTGTAGTATCCCGTAAATCGCAAATCGTTCCTGTTCTTACAGAAACAATTGCTAAGCTGTAACGCATTTTGACAATTGCACTCTATTCGGTGCAGTAGCATTCATATAAGAGCCACGTCATCCATTGAAAGTTATAAGGGTGACGTGGTTCTTTTTGTTTTACGACACATTCTGCTACAATACTTTGAGAGGTAAGAGTAACAACCAACATGTGGAATATAACAAAGAGATAGGGGATATTAAGAATGGAATTGTTTGCAGCATTGGAGCGGGACGATTACGAGGAACTGTTATTTTGTCAGGATAAAGCATCAGGATTAAAGGCAATCATCGCCATTCATGACACGACATTAGGGCCCGCACTGGGTGGAACACGGATGTGGACCTATGCTACAGAAGAGGAAGCGATTGTTGACGCGCTTCGATTAGCGAAAGGGATGACGTACAAAAATGCAGTATCCGGCCTAAATTTAGGCGGTGGGAAAACAGTAATTATAGGGGATCCCAAGAAGGATAAGAATGAAGCGATGTTCCGTGCTTTTGGAAGATACATACAGGGCTTGAATGGACGTTACATAACAGCCGAGGATGTTGGCACTACAGAAGAAGATATGAACATTATTTATCAGGAGACAGATTATGTTACAGGTACATCTCCTACTTATGGTTCCTCGGGTAATCCATCACCAGCTACGGCTTACGGCGTATACCAAGGGATGAAGGCAGCGGCCAAAGCAGCGTTTGGCAGTGATTCGCTCGAAGGAAAGACTGTAGCTGTTCAAGGCGTTGGGAATGTGGCTTTTTCGCTGTGTAAGCATCTTCATGAAGAGGGCGCTCAGCTTATCGTAACCGATATTCATAAAGAAGCTGTGGGGCGCGCAGTAGAGGCTTACGGTGCCAAAACAGTCGATCCCGCAGATATTATCAGTACAGACTGTGATATCTATGCTCCATGCGCACTCGGAGCAACGATCAATGATGAGTCCCTCAGGGTAATTAAGGCGAAGGTGATCGCAGGCGCAGCCAACAATCAGTTAAAAGAGGCCTATCATGGCGATACTCTGCACGAAATGGGCATTGTGTATGCTCCTGATTATGTGATTAATGCTGGTGGCGTTATTAATATTGCAGATGAGCTGAATGGATATAATAAAGAACGTGCATTTAAACAGGTTGCAAAAATTTACGATAACATTACCCGCGTGCTAGAGATCTCACGTCTAAACGGAATTCCTACTTCTTTTGCGGCAAATCAGCTTGCAGAGGAGCGGATTTCCTTATTAAGAAATACTCGTAGTACTTTCCTGCGTAACAGTCAACATGCTCTTAGCAGAAGATCACTCCGGGGATAAGACGCTTAGGTACTTTCATTAGTCTTTCACAAGCAAAAACGCCGTTGGCGTCCATTAAGGACGCCGAAGGCGTTTTTGCTTGTTATTGTACCTTTTGTGGTTCTGGGTAAGTGACGCCCAGTGTGTCGACGGTTACTTTCTTCATCACTGGTGGCTCTTCCGGACGATTAGAACCATCTCTTTTCAAGCTAACAATGGATTTAACCACGTCCATGCCTTCGGTAACTTTACCAAAAGCGGCATAGCTTCCATCTAGACTAGGATAAGCTGCATCCATAATAAAGAACTGGGAACCGGCAGAATCTGGAGCCTGCGATCTTGCCATGGACAGAACACCTTCCGTATGCAACAGGTTATTAGTAAACCCGTTTCCAGAGAATTCTCCAGCGATGCTATATCCTGGGCCACCCATACCGGTACCATCAGGGTCACCGCCCTGAATCATGAAGTCAGGGATCACTCTATGGAATATGATGCCGTCATAAAATCCTTTTTGAATCAGTGAGATGAAGTTGTTCACAGTGTTAGGGGCAACTTCAGGATAAAGCTCGGCTTTGATGATGCCTCCGTTATCCATCTCAATAGTCACAATGGGGTGGCTTGCTGTAGCTGAAGGGAGTCCTTCGTTAGCGCCAGCATTTGTCTCGCTGCTTGCGTTATTTCCTGCTGCTCCACTGCTGCTTCCATTATTACTGCTGGCATTGTTATTGGTAGGCTTATTACCGCAACCTGCTGCAATAACCATCACCAGGCATAACATGACCATTAGGATAGCAGATCTTGCTCGTGTAGACTTCACTAATCAATCTCTCCTTTTTCTTGAATAATCTCGTAGGTACTTCTCATAATAACCTCTTTGTCCCTTTACATGCAAAGGTCAGTTGTGACATGTGGGATTGGCACATTCTCAAAAGAGGTTTACAATAATAGGAATGTTTCCGCGAGAACATCAAGAAAGGATGTGTAGATCATGCGCTTTTCATGGAAACGTAACTTGATCGTGCTTTGGGTGGGTGTCTTTTTTTGTAGTACGGCGTATTCGATCTCTATTCCGTTCCTCTCTATTTTTTTGAGTGACGAGCTTGGGGTTACGAATCATTTGGAAATTTGGTCTGGGGTTAGCTTTGGCATAACCTTTCTAGCCAGCGCTTTAATTTCTCCCTACTGGGGTTCCCTCGCCGACAAATATGGTCGGAAGCCGATGCTTATTCGCTCGGGCTTCAGTTTGGCAGCCTTATATCTGATTAATTACTTCGTGCATGATCCTTACGTCTTTCTGATCGTGCGCGTACTACAAGGATTGCTTGCTGGATTTGTTCCGGCTGCGATAGCCATGGTGGCTACGAACACACCTGAGGATAAGACCGGTTATGCGCTGAGTATTATGTCTACAGCCGGAGCAACGGGCAGTATCATTGGTCCATTGATCGGCGGTGTAGTGAGCTTTTACACAAGCAATCGGGTTGCTTTTTTATTCTCAGCAGGTATTGTACTCGTTTCGGCACTTATTGCTACTTTTTTTGCTAAAGAAGAGAATTTTGACCGATCTGCTCCGAGGTCTCATGTAAGTGATGATATCAAGGAAGCGCGAAGCAATCGCGCATTTATGACTTTGCTATCGCTGGCGGGGATAAGCACCTTTTCTGTTATGATTCTGGAGCCGCTTATTCCGATACATCTGCTAGACATGGGAATCGCCAAAAGCAGCGCCTCGCTAAGCTCAGGAATTGTATTCTCCGCTGTGGGTATTGCTACTGTGCTAATGGCTCCTCAGTGGGGGAGAATCGGAAGCCGGAAGGGCTTCGGGATGATCTTGTTCATTGGATTAATCGGTGGAGGTATCGGTAATATTCTGCAATTCTTTGTTACAGGGTATGTAGAATTCGCCGTTCTTCGTTTTGCTTACGGCTTGTTCTATGCAGGTGTGCTTCCATCTGTAAATGCAATGATTGTACAAGTGATTGAGCCCGGGTTTCGCGGACGTGCTTTTGGTCTCAACCAAGCGGCATCTCAACTCGCGACAATGGCCGGGCCTATTATAGGCGGATTACTTGGGGCTTTTATCCAGATCCGCTGGGTGTTTGTGATCAATGGGGTGATGCTGCTTGTAGCAGCGGTATTGGTTAAGACCCGTAAGCTGGATTCCCAAATTGCAGCAGCGCGTTCAGCAGAATAACCGGCTGCTCAAGAGTAACCATTAATGAAGAAAGTGCTCATATTGAAAAACAAATAAAGCCGCCGGATCCTAGCCCGGCGGCTTTATTTAGTCTAATCTCCCTGTGATCCGTTTAAGACGTCCGTTCCAGGCATGCCATCAACTGGTGGTGAAGCAGGGTCGATGATGGATCCTGGATACACCTCATCTGCATCAGGAATATCTTCCAGTGGAGGATCCTCCTCTTCCATCTCTAACAGCTCCTCGTCCTCAACATTATCGCTGCTTGTTAGTCCTGCCGTTTCAGCAGCCAGGAATGCATCGGATTCCAGTAAGTCATTTCTTTCGAGTGTTTCCTCAGGTTGGTTTAAACCAATATCCGCCGCCAAATATTTATCGCCAACCAACACGGGGTCGGCATCTTCATTGACAACATCCTCTACATCAATATCAGCTTGTATATAACGTTCATATGCAAAATCGGCTTCAGTTTTATTAGGTGTATCTTCCATAGCCGTTCACTCCCTCGGTAGGTTAAGATTTGGACTTCTCATATGTATCTTTACCCGATTGCCTATGATCGAATCGTTTTATAAATAATCAGGGTAATAACGCCGATAAATAACGTCTTTTTTCGAGAAAATTTACAAGAATAGGCAGGAATAGTGCGAAGGTTGTCGAAATTAAGAATCATATATGATCATTTAAACAACTAATGAATTACTGAGGTGCTACGATGAAGTTGCCAAAACCAAAGATAGCGGCTACTTTGCTATTATTTCTATTGCTAACAGCAATAGTGCCTTACGGTGCGGCGATAGTGAGTGCTGGATCATCAGACTCTGCGCTGCCAAGTTGGGAGATTAGATTTGGAAATACAGAAGCAGAGACTGTCGAAGAAGCTGTAGCAGCTTCAGATGATGAATGGATTCGCGTAACGCCTCATAATAACAAACCAGAGACGCCAAAAGGTACATCCTCAGCGTGGCTCCGGTTTTCTTTGCCGCAAATGAGCGAGAAATCCGCGTTATTCATTAATAAGGTATATGGAAATAGCGTCAAAGCTTATGTGAATAACGCGTTAGTATATGATTCTGAGAATAAATACAATTTCAACGGCAGCAAAATTCTAATTCCTTTATCCACAGAAGATGGAGGGAAGGAACTATACATATGGACACACGGAGGAAGCAAGGATTTAGGAATAGAAGGCGAAATAAGGGTAGATCGCTACAGTGAGCTGTTGTCCATTTATGTGAAGCAGGGCTTAATGGATATCATCATTGGGATGACGTTTATCTTTATAGCTATTGTCCTGTTTATTTGTTCATTATTCTTGAGAAAAGGATTTTTTACGGCCGGATTTTTGTTGGTGTTAATTCTCTTATCCATTGGAGTCATAGTGGTTACGTATTCTTCGTTTTTGCCGATCATCCTTGGGGATTATGGGAAAATCGTGCTTGTATTCTTTGATTTAGCATTGTACACCTTGTTGCCATCAGTAACCTTTTATTTTGAGAAAATATTCGGTTCAGGGAAAAAACAAATCGTCACCCGATTCCGTAAGTTTCAAGTGGTTTATTCTATATTCAGTCTTTCACTAATGGTTATTAATATCCTTCTGTCGTATCAGCTGGAAGACTTTTATAGATTCATGACTGCTGATATTCTAGGCATCATTATGATTGTGCAATTTATACTATTGGTAAGCTTAGCGTTTATTCATACTTATCGCGGCAATGGGGATGCTATTGTTTTTACTACAGGATTTACAATCTTTGCATTTATATCTCTTGTCGAATTGATCGTATACTACATATCCAGAGAATCCTATCAATTATATTGGTGGAAGTGGGGGATGATGGTTTTCGTATTATCCTTAATCGTCATTCTGGGGAGAAGGTTTACGAGAAACCATGAACAACTCGTTGAATATTCTCGTAAGCTTGAGACGTTTAATAATGATTTACAGCGTTCCGAGAAAATGGAGATTATAAGTGAATTGGCAGCTTCTGTAGCGCATGAGGTACGGAATCCTTTACAGGTAACCCGTGGTTTCCTTCAGATCCTAGGAGAACGGTCAGATCATAAGGAGAGGGAGTATATGCAGATGGCCATCGCAGAACTGGATAGAGCGACGGTTATTATCTCAGACTTCCTTACCTTTGCTAAGCCGGGGCTAGAGACTATTGAGAGGCTAGATGTATCCGAAGAGTTACGGCATGTGTCGGGTATCCTCTCTCCGCTTGCGAATTTGCAAGGGGGAGTCATTGAACTCAACCTGCAGTCGGAACTCTGCGTGATTGGATCATCTGCTAAATTTAAACAAGCGTTTATTAATATTATAAAAAATAGCATCGAAGCTTTACAGGATAATGGATTTATTAGAGTTACGGCCTGGAAATCCGAAGCCCATGTAATGATCAGTGTACGTGATAATGGGGAAGGGATGAATGGTAGTGAGCTGGCCCGATTGGGTGAGCCTTATTACTCTAATAAAACAAAAGGAACAGGGCTTGGGCTTATGGTAACCTTCCGAATTATTGAGGCGATGGAAGGGACAACTGAGTTTCAAAGTGAGAAGGGGGAAGGAACGGAGATTATCATTAAATTGCCAACGGCTAGAAAAAATTAGGAGAATTTAATGATTATTCCGTTTTTTAGAAGGAAAGGGTAGCATAGTGAGCGAAGTAGTAACACACAGAATATTGTTTCTGAAACTTCCTTCTGAGGTGCCTATATGCGCTTGATGGTTAGAATACTCCACATTACAATCACCCTTTCACTCCTCCTGATAGGTTGTGGCTCTATTATTGTATCGGCAGCGAACCCAAATCCATCCCAAGAAATTACAAAGTGGCAAATGAAATGGGGGGATGAAACAGGAAATGCAGGACAAGAGATTCCGTGGAGTGAAGGCCAGCAAAGCTGGATGAACGTAGATTCTAAGAAGGGACTCCCAGAGTTACCTTCAGGAGTATCCTCTTCTTGGACCCGCATTTCCTTACCCGATTTAAGTTATGTGTCTCCTTCGGTGTATATCGATACTTTATATGCTCTTCATGTGAGAGTGTATGTGGAGGATCGTTTGATCTTCGAGGAAAATCGTAAATATATCAAGGATAACTATTCTTTGCTGTTGCCTTTAAGTAAAGAAGATAACGGGAAAACACTATATATCTGGACAGAAACCATGCAAGACAGAATTGGAATTAAAAAAAGTGTAATGATCGGTGAACATAGTCAATTAATTAATGAATATATTGAGAATGGATTAAGTGATGTGATTTTGGGCTGCGCTTTTTTTCTGGTGGCTATCGTTCTATTTATAAGTGCTCTATACATAAACAGAGATTATTTCTCCAGTGTTGCTTCACTAGCAGTGGTTATAGCGGCTACCGGAATCCTTTCTATAACCTACTCCCCCTTCATCTATACCTTTTACAATAAATTGGGGCCAATTAGTAACGTTTGCCTAGACTTAGCCCTTTTTTCACTTCTCCCAGCGCTTACCTTTTTATTTGAGAAATTATTCGGTAGTGGTAAATTCAGTATCATTCGAAAATTTCGTCAATTTCAAGTGCTTTACTCTTCTTTTTGTTTGTTATGTCTTTTAATCAATCTCCTATCAAATAATCGCTATATTGAGTTCTATTATTTTATTTCTACCACCATTATAGGGGTTATCCTTATCCTCCAATTCATCCTGCTGATCGCATGTGTGGTTATGTTCTCTCTTAAAGGAAATAAAGATGCTATTGTGTTTGCCATTGGATTTGGAACCGCTGCGTTTACTGTAGTTGCAGAGCTATTATGGTATTACATCCAAAAAGGGAATTATGATTTGTTCTTGTGGAAGTGGGGGCTGGTTGCTTTCATTATTTCCTTGATCGTAATTCTGGAACGAAGATTAGCCTATAACCATCAACAGGTTGTTAATTACTCTAGAGAACTAGAGCGTTTCAACAATGAATTGGAGCGTTCGGAAAAAATGGAGATCATTAGCGAGCTTGCTGCATCCGTAGCTCATGAAGTAAGAAACCCACTACAAGTCACCCGGGGATTTCTTCAGCTGCTTAGCGAGAAATCCGTTAACGAAGAGCAAATTTATATGTCAATGGCTCTAAGTGAACTAGATCGTGCATCCAATATTATTACAGATTTCTTAACCTTTGCTAAACCAGAATTTGAGACAATCTCTAGTCTGAATTTATATGATGAATTCAAACATATTGAGAGTATTATGCAGCCCTTGTGTCACATCAATGGAGGAAAAATGATTCTGGATGTATCCGGCCAATTATGGGTAAAAGGAAATTCCTCGAAATTTAAGCAGGCGTTCATTAACATTATCAAGAACAGCATTGAATCATTCAGTGAAGAAGGGTTCATTTATATGTCGGTGTACGGTGAAGATAATAAAGTGATTATTCACATCAAAGATAACGGGGAAGGAATGGACCCTGATGTTCTGCACCGACTCGGAGAACCATATTTCACCAAGAAAAATAAAGGAACAGGTTTAGGATTGATGGTCACCTTCCGCATCATTGAAGCTATGCAAGGTGAAGTGAGATTTACAAGCAAAAAAGGAGTAGGAACCGAATCCATTACCATACTGCCATTGGCAGAAGCTCCGGATGATTCCTACTCCCTATGAGGTTAATCCTGCTGTCTTACCAAGAACCGCGTGGTGCTGCGGTTGCTTTCAATACATCTGATGATGGACTTGGTGGGATTACAAGATAGAATTCATTTGAACCTTCTTCAACGGCTTTCAAGGTAACGCTGTCGGGAATGATTACGCCTAGCGCTTCTTGGAGAGCTGCTTTTGGATCTGCGAGTAGTCTTTGCTTAAAACTTGGATCTTCCCATGCCTTTTGAATGACTTGATTTCTAAGAACTGCTTCTGACAAAATAATCACCCTTTCCAAAATGTATATATTTACCTTTAATAATATAACATAGCAATTGTGCTAATACTATTCTTTTTATTACAAAATAATAGAATTATTGTATATTTTTTGACAAATAATAAAACAAGCCTCCACCTTGTAAAAGCTGCTTTTCTGCTTCTATAGAATCTGAGATCTGTTGTAAGTTCGTCACCAACATGGAGTGGAATGCTAGGAGATGAGGTATATCTAAGCTGGAAGCCATTACTTTGCGATGCGTATCCTGCGCTAGCTCAGCATAGGTACGTAGTCCGTTTGCTGTAAACAGGAAGAATTCGACCTCTTTTGATGTGAGTGTGGTTGCTTTGTCAGTGGATAGATAGCTTCGTGTGAGTGAGAGGAGACAATTATAGCTGCCTTCTGATAAATCTTCGTTCCAGTCTTCATAGTCGTCAAGCATTTGCAGTGTAAGCAGAACAGAGTCGATCACTTCCTCAGACTGCGGGACAAGAGAATCCTTACCAGATAGCAGAAGGGCAGCGGTACTGGATAGTTTGAGCGGACTGGCTTTATATGGGATCTTGATCCGATCATTAAGAAAATAATCACTGGTGGTTTCATTACTAACACTGTCTGCCCATTGAGCGATATAACGATTGAACGATGTCCAGAAAGAGGAGTCATTCGGAAACAAAAGTCTGTAGATATTCAAAAATTCAACATAGAGTAGGTTCGCTAAAGGTAGTCTTTCGTATGTAGAGGATTCTTTGCTGTCCATCAGGTCATCCTGTATGAAAAAATATAGCATGAAGAAGACATTGCCCATCGACATTTGACGGGTAATTTCTGCTGAGAGCCCACAGCTTTTCTGAAGCCAAAAGGGCAATAGATAACATATGTAATTTTTGTGGCTTTCCGCATTGAATACGTTAAAATGTTCAAGATAGGACATGCCTTGTGAATTTAGAGGCTCAGGAAATTCGGAGATGATCTTTCTACTTTCTTGAAATACTAAGCGGAGTTCTTCTTCGTAATCATTTAGCCAATCCATTGCATCCCTCCTACAATAAAATTGCAAAAAACTGGTTCTTTCGCCCTGATTATATCCTTCTCTTTATTCCATTACAACTAAAATTTAGGAGGTTTAAGGACGAATGGAGTGTTATACTTTTGGACAAATGCTTATGACTATTCGAATGGGGCAAAAGGCTGAAACGCCAGACGGCCGCATTGTGATGCGTACCTCTGCGGGACTTATTTGGACCAATGGGATATTGAATGGAAAAACAGTAGAAATCAAAGATTATTTGTTCTCTGATCTGTGGCAAATCTATGAGGATGAGGAAAGCATGAAAGAGGGAATTGGCAGAGAAAAGCATGAAAAGCGGGAGCGGGAAATGCTTGGAAATCAATATGAAGAGCTGCGCTTAGCGAGTCGGAAACGTTGAATTCAACGTTCGACTCGCCAATTGCAGCTAGGATGAGGAAATTACTTCGATTTCAATGCTTCGTATTGACCTCTAAGACGTAGAAGTCTCCAAATACTTTGATCTAAGCCACCGAGTCGGTTGCGCTCGGTCCACAATAGACGATATTGATGAAGTAGAACATTCAAATCATTGATTTGCTCCGTAATCAGATTAGGGTCAATCGAATCTGGCGCGGATGCCAGCTGCAGTTTAATTCTTCCAAGCTGCACAGCGTGCTTCACAAAATGGATTCCGTTACTCAGTTCCTTAAGAACAAGATCAGCATCATCACATTGAAGATCAAGCCCCGAGAGACGTGCCTCGATAGAGAGCATGTATTCTTCAAGATTGTTGAAATGCTCTTCGGTAAGCTTCTCTACAATTAACAAATTGTCGAGATTAGTACGAAGAAGCAGGGACATTTCCGTATCATTTGAACGAATAATCTCGGATTCAAGCTGATAGTAATTGCCGAGATCAAGGAGTAGTTGACCAATACCCTCGGAACGATCCGCGAAGATAAATGTATTTAAATATTTTGCAGTGTCTACATCTAGATTGTTATCTACATTCCAGGAAAGTGCAGCACCATAAACATATCCAGTGTAGCTGATTGGGAGATGCTGCCAATGCCCATGATCACCCCAATCGGTAATGAGATAGCCGATAGAACCATTATTTTTGCCATGAATAGCTGCACTACGCAGATTGGCAAACATATTGTCGCTACGCCCTGTAATGGAGTTCCATGAGCTGGTACCTGGGCAGACATAGAAAGGAATGCCTGCTTCACGGAATTTGAGGGTATCGGACTCAAAAGGATGTTCCGCACTGTAACCCCATTCCATAGCAATAATATCTTTAGGCAGGTGAGGGATCAGTTCGGGATGTTGGATAATAATATCACCCCAGAATTGCATCGTCTTGCCGCGTTTCGTAACAAGCTCATAAATCTTCTGAAGAAAAGATAAATAGATCTGACCTTTACCTTGTGATTCAGCCAGCGCTTTGCTTTTGCCAAGACCAAGCTCATACGTCTCATCACAGCCTACATTAAATTGATTAGAGGAGAAGTATGGAAGCAGATCGTCGAACATTTTTTCTAGCAGAGGGAGCACGGCAGGATCTTCGGTATCAAACGTACCGGGATGCATAAATAGTCCTTCTGGATATACATCTCCCATGTACAATTCCTTGGGAAGCATAAATCCCTCTGGAATTTCAGCTAAAGCATTGAATTCAGGACGGGAAAGCCAGCCTTCCATATGTCCAAAGCTGTTCTGGTTTGGAACAAGCTCAATATAACGCGCCTTACAGTAGGCATCTAGAAGCAGGATTTCCTCTCCTGTGATTGGAGTCTCAAGCTCCCACACTTGAGGGAAAGATTCGTACGCGAACGGCGTACCTTCTATATATAGCTGAAGCTGGTTCATCTTTAGATCGGCCATAAGGTCAATGATTCGGTACAAGGTTTCTTGCTTTGGAATTTTATTGCGGCTGATATCAACGGTTATCCCTCTAGCTCCAAAATCAGGTTCATCGCGAATATGCAGATGAGGAATAGATCTGCCGCTTTGTTCAATGATTTGTTTCAGAGTGGCTACTGCGTAGAAGGCACCGACAGGTGAGCTATAGGAGACAACGATACCGCTCTGATCAACAACTATTTCGTATGCCTGCTCAGATAATGACGGCACATAGCTAAAGATACAAGCGGATACGACCGTTGGACGTGTGCCAATAGATAAGGTCAAATGAAGATTTAAGGCTTGTTTAATCACAGCTTGCAGCTTTTGTGCAGCAGGCATTGAACTTTCCTCTCCCGTACTAGGAAGCACAATGCTTCCGCTTATTGGGAAACGGTATGAGTCCTGTGACAATGTGATTTCACGCGGATTAGGCAGAAGCAGTAGTGTAGAATGATTAAGCATAGCGTGGACACCTCTTATTCATGTAGAATATGATCAACTTCACAATAACCTTATCACTACTAAACAGAGGGGGGAATGTCTATAATGTCCAAGCGCATGGATTATATGATCAGTCCATATCCAATACGAATTATTGATCCGAAGGTTGAGTCCTCTAAGCTGAAGCTTAAAAATATTAGAGTAGGACAAGCCGGCCATTTGCCTGGAAGAACGTTATTCCGTTCAGGCGTAGTTTTTGAACACTGGGCTATTGTTTACATAGTATCTGGTGGTGGCACCTATATGGAGACTTCGGGGAAAGAACAGCAGGTGCGTGAAGGCAGCTTATTCTTTTTTCGCCCAGGATACAGTTACAATTTCGGTCCACCACCTGGAGGGAGCTGGGATGAATATTATATTAATTTTAATGGGACACGTGTATCGGAATGGCTAGAGTCGGGTCTAATCGCTGGCGGGAATGTGTTCCAAGCGAATTCGATCATGGGTCTTTCGACCTTATTTGAAGAGGTACTACAACGAATGGAGAGTGGAGAACCTGCAGATGCGGATCGGGCCGCACTACTCGTTGAAAGGATGCTATTGGAGTGTTCTTTTATAATAGAAGAAAAAAGTTGGAATGCTCAGGCAGATTATATGCGTCAGATTCGGGAGGACCTGAATTTATGCATTTATGGTGAAATGGACCTAGAGCAAATTGCGGCAAAACATCATATCTCGATGTCTACCCTTCGTCGTCTTGTTCGGCGTAGTAGCGGGTATCCGCTTCATGAATATATTCACCGTCTTAAAATGGCTGAGGCCAAAAAGCTGCTTCTAAATACCCCATTACAAGTAAAAGAAATATCGGGCATGCTTCATTATAATGATCCATTCTATTTTTCACGTTTATTTAAAAAATATATGGGGATTGCGCCACAGCTTTGTCGTAGTAACATTTAAATCGACATCATACTACTAGAGTCCCAATGTGAATTGTTATAATTATATAATTGTTGTCGTTTTATGAGATATGTTAAAAATTATGGATTAATATTACATAAATACGTTAGTTCTTTATAACTATAGTGGATAAAATGACAAATTTTAGGTATAAAATCTTCTAAAAAAATAATAAATTTTTTGTAACTATTTTTCAAATGGAAGCGCAAACATGGGAAATGTCAGCTTGTTATTGTGATTTTTCTCATGTATGATGCTTTTATCGAGCACAGTACAATCTCGCATTTTCCAAAAAACTGGAGAATAGGGTGGTGGGATGAAAATCAAACCAACTGCAGAAGACAAACTGATTGAGTATTACAGGTACTTCTCTTTGTCCCTCACATCGCTCATGTATCTTCTAGATAAAACGGGACCTTCCGTAATTTATAAATCCCTTGTTATAGCCATACTCTTTCTGTTTGCACAAACGTTCTTATTTTTTTATCGGAGGTTACGAAGCAGGCCAAAGACCCTCGTCCTGGCTGTTAGTATAGAGATGGTGGGAATTATTGCATTGACCTTGTTTACCGGTGGGTACGAGAGTTCCTTTAGGCTCTATGTGCTAAACCCTGTATTGATTGCTGCAGGCTCATTGTCCATTTATTTTGGATGGTCGCTGCTTTTAAGTTACATCAGTATTTTTGCGGTGCTCTGTTATTTTTTTATCAATTCTGCGAACAAAACTTTTTTGAAAATTGTATTTGTAAATGGGAATCTGTTTCTAACACTGGTACTTACGGTTATAATAATGCAGATCGTTAATCGGATGAAGCGGCAACGTGAAGAATCGAATGCTCGCACGAAAGAGACGATGGAGCATATCAAATCGCTGTACCATATCGTGGAAACCTCAAGCCAACATGATTTCATGAATATCGGTCAAGTGATCACCGATTATGTTGTTAAGCTAACGAAGCTGGATAAGGCTTTGTTTTGGTTCGCCAAGAAAAGCGGAGAACCAGCACCGCAGAGCAGGCAGACCGGCTGGCAGCAGGAAGAGGAACAGTTCTTATTCTCAGAACTGGGCAAACATGAACATGAATGGAGATTGCAGCGAGAGCCTATTTTTAGAAATCTTCCGGGATTAGGAGATTTCCTGCTGATGCCTGTACGGATGAGCACCCGATTTGTAGGGATGATTGGACTCAAGCTGGAGTCTACAGAGGGGCTGGAAGGCCGCAGATGGTATATTCAACAATTGATATTCTTATCTGAGCTAAGTGCGAATATTCTTGAAAGGCATGAGCTTGGTGTGATTGAGAACCGGTTGATCATCACGAACGAACAGAACCGGATTGCGGATGAAATGCACGACAGTGTATCCCAAAGCCTTTTTGGTATTGTGTATGCGACGCATTCGCTGAAGGAATCGTGGAAGAGGATGTCAGATCATGAGCTAGAAGAACAAATTGAGCTTATTCATGACTCTGCTACAAAGGTTGCTAAAGAACTGCGGATCACGATCTACAGTCTTAGCTCCAAGAAGAGTGGCGGGCCTACATGGCTCGGTATGGTAAGATCACATTTAAAGAGCTTATCTAGATTAAATGATGTTGATATTGAATTAAAAATAACGGGAGATGATTTCAGTCTCCCTTATCCTTACCACAAGGCGCTTTTTCGGATTATCTCCGAAGCCACTGGTAATGCCATCAGGCATGGTGCTGCCAGTCGAGTGGATGTAGAACTGTCTCTGAAGCCGACTTGGATTCGATTATTGATTTGTGATAATGGTGTTGGTTTTGATACTGATTTGTTATGGATTGAATCCGAAGATAGTGCGAGTGGGCTTGGCATGAAGAATATGCAATATTTGACGCAGTCGCTAGGTGGCGACTTCCAGCTGTCCAGTAATGAAAATATGGGAACGAGAATCTTGATTTCCATTCCTGTGGGTGTAGCTGAATTAAAGAATGCATAAACTTTAGGGCGGGAGGTCGTTTCTAATGAAAATCGTCATTGTAGATGATCATCCTCTAGTTAGAAGAGGGCTGGCATCCGTTATTTCGATGCAACCGAATGTGAAGTTTGCTGGAGAGGCGACGAACGGCCAAGAAGCGCTTCTTGTGATTGAGGAGACGCAGCCTGACCTTGTACTCATTGATCTTAAGCTAGCGGATGAATCAGGACTTGATGTCATCAAGAAAGCGCGTGCTCGTGGAATCGTTAGTAAGTTTATTCTGCTGACATCATCTGCAAGCAGAGAGGATTTTCTGAAAGCTGAGGAAGTGCTGGTAGACGGATATGTACTGAAAGAGGCATTGCCAGAAGAGTTACTATTTGCTATCCAGTTGGTCCATAAAGGAAGAAAGTATTATGATCCTGGTCTGATGGAAGATAAGATGCGAATGAGTGAAAGCAGTCCGACAGATGAATTGACCCCGAAAGAGAAGGAAGTCTTAATCGAACTAGGACAGGGCGCTTGCAACAGAGAAATTGCCTCACGTCTTTTTATTAGTGAATTTACAGTGAAAAAGCATGTCAGTCAGATTTTAGCGAAATTACAGGTGGCAGATCGTACACAGGCAGCGCTTTACGCAAATGCTGTCGGATTGACCAAATATGAAATGTCTTATGAGTGAAAGTTGAACTAATTTATAAGCATTGTACATAAACACGGACTCGATGTCCGTGTTTTTTTGTGCGTCAAAACTTAAATTAGCCCTAAATATGGCGCTAAAGTATACCTCACCCCCCTCTTAAGGAGTACAACGTCTTACTCCAAAGTGAAGAGGAAAGTGATGATATGAGCCATGTGGCGAATGGTGTGGATTGATAGAATTAAAGCAACAACTGAAACTTTCATGAATGCTTTCAGAATGTAATTTTAGCGGAAGGAGGGTTACTGTGGAAAAGACGATTCTGGATTACATTAACCTGATTAAAAAAAGGTTTTGGCTCATCATGGTGTTCGTTTTGATCTCCTGTGCTACGACTTACTACGTTAGTAAAAACTTCGTTGAACCCGTCTATTCCGCTTCCGGACAGCTGCTTGTCAACAATATTGCCAAGGCTCCCGAGAGCAACAATCTTAATGATTTGAGCTTTAGCCTGAATTTAATTGAGAGTTACAAGGAAATTATGAAATCACCGACCATCATGAAAAGCGTAATAGAAAATCACCCGGAGTTTGGTCTGACGGCTGATGAACTAAGTCAGAAGCTTGAGATTAAAACTTCAGAGAAGAGCCAGGTGATCAACCTCAATGTTCAGGATGAAAGCTACACCAAAGCTGCCGGGATCGTAAATGCGGTATCGCAGACATTCATTCGTGAATTGCCATCGCTGATGAGGGTAGACAATGTTACCTTGCTGACACCGGCCGATCCGACTGATGTTCCAGGGCCCTCGAACGGCGGGTTTGCGATGAATCTCATCATCAGCTTTGTTGTATCGCTTATGGCTGCCCTAGGAATTATTTTGCTGATGGAAACTCTTAACGGCACATTAAGGTCTGAAAAGGAAGCGGAATATGACCTTGGTCTTCCGGTAATTGCTTCGATCGCAACCATTCGTAAACGCGATTTGGGTAAGGCAGCAGGCGGCAACACAAGAGTGAAGGAGGGTGCTTATGTTGCGGCTAAATAAGAGTCTGGTTACGGACGTTAATCCATCCTCGCATATCTCGGAATCGTTCCGATCGCTACGCACATATATACGCCAGCTTGGAATAGCGCAGGGTAGCGGAGGAAAAGTGCTACTCTTTACGTCAGCAGAAGCTGGAGCAGGCAAGACGACGATTTTGTCAAATCTAGCGGTGTCTTTCGTCCAGGATGGCAAGAAGGTAGCGGTGGTGGACTGCAATCTGCGACATCCCGGTCTTCATACAGTGTTTGAAGTAGAGGGTAGTGACGGGCTTGCGGCTTATTTAAGTGGGCAAGAGGAGGCGGATAACATCGCTGTCCTCGGAAATTTGGCCAATCTTTCGGTCATCCCGGCGGGTAAAACGCATGTTAGTCCGCCGGATTTGCTAGGTAACCCTAAAATGACCGCTTTGCTCGAGGAACTAAAAGAAAACTACGATCTGATCCTGCTGGATTCTCCTTCGGCAGTCGACTTCAGTGATGCTCGGATATTGGCGCCTCAAGCGGATGGTGTGATCCTGGTGGCCAGATACGGAAAGTCTAAACGGGAATCGATTCGCAAAGCGAAGACGCTGCTTGAACAGACCGGCTCTAATCTAATCGGAATTGCCATGAACCAGGCGAAGTAAATGTTTATGCTTTCGAAGTAAGTTTTGCTCGAAGTCAAATCATTGAAGCTAATGCTCACAAAACTTAAGTTTAGGCTTTCGAAGTGAGTTTTGTACGAAGTCAAATCATTGAAGCTAATGCTCACAAAACTTTTAGGAGGTAAAGTGCGATGAAAAAGGTAAAAAAAGTAATCATACCCGCGGCAGGACTAGGTACGCGCTTTCTTCCTGCAACGAAAGCCATGCCTAAAGAAATGCTTCCGATTATCAATAAACCGACCATTCAATACATTGTTGAGGAGGCTATTGCTTCCGGTATTGAAGATATCATCATTGTTACCGGTAAAGGTAAAAGAGCCATTGAGGATCATTTTGACAATGCGTTTGAGCTGGAGTCTAGGCTTCTGGAAGATGGAAAGCTGGATCTGCTTAAAGAGGTTCAGCGTTCAGCCAAGGTAGAAATTCACTATATCCGCCAGAAAGAACCGAAGGGTCTGGGGCATGCCGTATGGTGTGCAAGACGGTTTATCGGTGATGAGCCATTTGGTGTCATGTTAGGCGATGATATCGTCACAGGAGCAGTACCTTGCCTAAAGCAGCTGATCGATCAATATGAAGAAACACAAAACTCGGTTATCGGAGTTCAAGAGATTCCTGATGAATTCACGAATCGCTACGGTATTATTGAACCGGATTTACAGGACGGTAAATTGTATCGGGTTAACAATTTTGTAGAGAAGCCGCCACTAGGTACTGCGCCTTCCAATCTGGCAATCATGGGCCGGTATGTGTTTACTCCGAAGATCTTTAAGTATCTCGATTTGATGGAAGAAGGCGCTGGTGGAGAGATCCAGTTGACAGATGCCATTCAAAAGCTGAATCAGAGCGAACGGGTATATGCCTATAATTTTGACGGAACAAGATATGATGTCGGCGAGCGACTTGGATATATTTTGACAACACTTGAATTTGCACTGCAGAGCGAAGATTTGCGCTATCCGGTGATGGATGCAATGGCGGAATGGCTGAATAAAATGGGACAAACCAGCTTGAGTAGTTAAGTTGAGTTCGCAAAATTTTAGATGAGGAGGATGAGCATGCAAAAACTGCCGGAAGACTACGAGGCGGTCCTGCCGAAACTTTACATGCTGCATACCGATGAGAGAAGGAAAGAAGCGGAGTCCTATTTGATAATGAAACGGATGATCGATATCTTTTTTTCCGCTCTTGGTCTTCTCGTGTTAATGCCATTATTTGTTGTCGTGGCGATTCTGATCAAGCTGGAGGATCCGAAAGGAAAGGTGTTCTTTCGGCAAAACCGGGTTGGGAAGAATGAAAAGCAATTCCCGATGTATAAGTTCAGATCCATGGTTAGTAACGCTGAGGAGTTAAAAGAAAACCTGATGGCCTATAACGAAGTGAGCGGTGCCATGTTCAAGATTAAGAACGATCCGCGGATCACACAGATAGGGAGATTCCTGCGCAAGACGAGCATCGATGAGCTACCTCAGCTGTGGAATGTGCTGATAGGTCAAATGAGTCTGGTCGGTCCTCGTCCTCCGCTGCCTGAAGAGGTGGCTCAGTATACGGAATATGACAAACAGCGTTTGACGGTTACACCAGGCTGTACCGGATATTGGCAAGTAAATGCCCGAAATAGTGTCGGCTTCGACGAAATGGTACAGCTGGACTTAACCTACATCCATATTCGGAGCACCATGCTGGATCTAAAAATCATTGCTAAAACCGGACTGATGTTACTCGGTTCAAAAGATGCTTATTAATAATGTGGAAATTAGGTGAATGCCGATGCGTGAATACGGAGACGTTCCTAAGCTTTCCATTATCATCTGTACCTACAACAGAGCACCTTTATTGATCAAGACGCTTCAGTCACTTTTAAAGCTAGATCACTTAGAGCAGGCGGAGATCATTGTTGTGGATAACTGTTCCAGGGATGATACTGAAGCTTGCGTCAAAAAGTTTATAGGAAAGCATGGAGCTGATGTGGATATCCGCTACATGATGGAGCCGATGCAGGGGCTTTCAGCGGCTAGAAATACAGGAATTCTGGCTTCCAAATCGCCGCTGATTGCCTTTCTCGATGATGATGCGATACCTTGCCAGCGATGGATAACAACGATTGTCAGTACTTTCGAGAGTAAACCGGAGGTCATGGCTATGGGAGGCAAAATCGCTCCGATATTTGAAAGTAAACGTCCGGACTGGTTGATTAAACCCTTTGAGCTTCCGTACACGATTGTTGATTTAGGTAGCCGGATTAAGGAATATCCCAAGCAACTTCATCCTTGTGGGGCCAATATGGCGATGCGGAAGCTCGTATTCGACATCAGTCTTTTTCCCCTGGATCTCGGAAGAAAGGGTGATTCTCTACTCTCCGGTGAAGAGACCTGGTTATTCGGACAGATTCAAAAAGAAGGGCATTCCATCCTCTATCATCCGGAAATGGCAGTTGACCATTTCGTTCCGGCGGCCCGTTTGACGGAAGACTGGATTATGAGGCGCTATTATAGCCAAGGTATTTCTAACGCTATGAAAAGCGAAGGGTTAAAAGGCAAGCTAATTCTAGTGGGAAAGACAGCCGCTAAGCTCGTGTATATCCTGGCTGATTCTATCCTCTCAAGAAGTAAAGGAAGAAGGCTTTTGAACAAATGCAGGCTGGAGAGTATTCGTGGAACGCTTCATATGATTCTCAATCGGGAGAGGCATTCCGCAGCGGGGTGAGGGATTAACATGACAAATTTTGAGTGGGGCTCCAAATTAAATGTTTTGCCATACGGGATGCTCTATCTCATGTCGGCCCTGTTCTTTGGAACGGCGGTCATCTACCAGCCGATGATTGCGATAGCTGCCGTGCTTCTGATTATTTTGCTGGGAATCTCGATTTCACGGCCTGAACTGATCAGTTATTTCGTTCTAATCACGACGGCAATATCGATTAACTTTTTATATGATGGCAGCATGTTCGGAATGGAGATACTGTCCCTTTATAAATTGGTTATCGTGATGCTGCTTGTTCCTTGTATTCTGGTCAATGGTTTGCGGTTTCGTCTGAGTCACCCCTTGTGGGCAATGGTGGCGCTGCTGGTGATTACCTTTGGATCTTCGATCTGGCTGCCGGAAATGACCTCATCCATTGCAGTTAAAGCTTTTATCGGTCTATCGATTCCATTCGTATTTTTATTAATCAACTGGAAAAAGAATGTAGCCGAGCTGCAAATCAAAATTATCTGTATGCTTCCCCTTGTTAGTGTAGTGGTTGGTTTGTTGCTGCAGCTTGCGCATGTTCATAATTTTCTCAACATCGAGTATACAGGCGCTGTACGGATTCAGGGGGCTAATATTCCTGCGCATCTAGCGATGCTGGCCTTTATGGGAGTAGCGATTCCATTTATAGAGGTGAAGCGGAATCCGCAGCAAGCACGCTTTTTCTATATCATGTTAGTTCTAAATTTCTTTATCTTGATTGGAACAGGAACAAGAGGGCCTATATTGGCACTTGGACTTACCGTTCTCTATTACTTCTATGATATTCTTCGTCAATATTTGAAGGGCAGAACCTATCTGCTAATTCCGTTGTTGGGTGCATTTTTCCTGATTATGGTCGCCGTTTTCTGGCAGCTCGATAATTTTGAGAAACGTTCCTTTGAGAGACAGACAGATACGGCTGTTGATTTATCAGGAAGGTCAGAGGCATGGGAGTATTTCTTAAACAAGGCTGCGGACTCTCCTTGGTCTGGTAGAGGGCTTGGTGCAGTTACGGTAGCAAATGATGGAACATTGTACAAAGGTTTTGTGGTTCCGCACAACGAGTATATCCGCTTTTACTTCGATGGGGGATATATTGGCGCTATTCTGTTGATGTTCTCTTTATTGGCTGTGTTTATTCTGGTGTGCAGAGCATTGGCTTCACCGATCAAACCTTATTATTTGTTATTTATTGCAGCGTTTTTAATCTACTCATTCTCCGATAACACGCTGTCGACGGTCCAATTTATTATTCCGTTCTGTTGGTACCTGAACTGCCTGTATCGATCTTCACAGCCAACCGATTCCCCACAAAAAGAAGTGATACGATGAGTCAAGTGAACATGTTCGATGTCAATTTTGATAACTATGATTTCATGGATTTGCTTGATTACATTGATAAAACCATTCAGGAGAGGAATCAGTCTTATATCCTCACTTGCAATGTAGATCATGTGATCAAGCTTCGTAAGGATAAAGAATTTCAAACGGTATATTCGAAGGCAGGCGCAGTTGTTGCTGACGGAATGCCACTGATCTGGGCATCCAAAATGCTAGGCAAGCCGCTTAAGCAGAAGGTATCCGGCGCGGATCTATTTAATCGATTGGGCAACGCCTTTGAGCAAAGGAAGTACCGGCTGTTCTTCTTAGGCTCAGCTGAAGGCGTGGCGGAACGGGCAGCAATGAATCTAAAAACAGCGCATCCCGGAATAAATGTGGTTGGCTGTTATTCTCCATCCTATGGATTCGAGCACAATGAGGAGGAGAATGAACGCATTATAGAAATGCTGACAGAGTGCCAGCCAGATATCGTGTTTGTTGGTGTAGGAGCACCTAAGCAGGAAAAGTGGATTTACCGCCACTATACCTCTTATCAAGCTCCGATATCGATCGGAGTGGGAGCGACCTTTGATTTTCTGTCAGGCTCAGTGAAACGAGCGCCTAGCTTTATGCAAAAAACAGGGTTCGAATGGTTCTGGCGGCTAAGCCAGGAGCCGGGCCGGCTCTGGAAAAGATATCTTGTGGATGATGCACAATTTCTACTTTTATTACTTAAGGAACTGCGTAAGCGGGATAAGGTGAAGGAAGGAGGCTTGGAATGAGTGTATTTACGCCCCCATCACTTAGGTTCATCAAGACAGTTGGATTAATAGGGGGGACTGCAGCTGCAGGTGTCTCTCTTCCGCTGATCATCGGCTTCTCCAGTGCGATGCTGAGTTCATCGAACAGTCTGCAGGGAGCCATTCTCTCAGCCATCCTATTCCCGGCTTTCTTGCTAGCCATACTTAGACCGAAAATGCTGGTTGCTTATACCTTGCTAATCTGGGCCGTAGCTCCAGAGCTGCGCCGCATTGCTGACTGGTCAGAAGGAGTGTATCACTCTGTATCCTTGCTGAGCTTAGCTCCCTTGTTAACCGGTGTAACCTTGATTATTCCGCTGCTGAAGGAGATTCATAATATTCAAAAAGCCTCCACGCGGATCATGTTAATGTTCGCAGTTGCGCTGGGTTATGGTGCTTTAATCGGTTTGGCTAAGAATGGCATGGGCTCAGTTTATGACTTAGCGAATTATATTGTGCCACTGCTGTTATTACCGTACTTTGCCGTTACGAAGTTCAAGCCGAAGGATATCGATCGATTGCTTACCGCTTTTGCCAATATTGCAGTCCTAGTTGCCATTTACGGGATTGTTCAGTATTTGACGGTGCCACCTTGGGATGTGTTCTGGATGAAATATGCGGATATGATGTCCATCGGAAATCCATATCCATTGGAAATTCGAGTGTTCTCTACGCTGAATTCGCCGGGACCGGCTGCAACCTTCTTAGCGTTTGCTTTAGTTCCGATGATACTGGAGAAAAAATGGCGGGGAACATTGCGCTGGATCGGCGTGCTGCTGGTTGTAATCTGCCTGCTGACTACTTTAGTACGCGCGGCATGGCTGATTCTTCTGGTGATGCTGCTCATGTACATTGGAACCTCTCCTTCTAAGGGAAAGTGGAAAACCTTGATCCAATTAGTTTTTGTGGCTGCTGCGTTGTTCTGGGTTGTACCGAAATTGCCTGGCGCCGAAGGACTGGTTGCTCGGGTAGAGACACTTTCTTCTGTTCAGGAAGATCACTCTTATAATGAACGGCTTAGCTTATGGCAAAACATGCTGCCGATGGTCGCCGCCAATCCAGTAGGTAAGGGAATCGGTAGTGTAGGCCAAGGGACTAAGCTTGGTAATGACGGCGAGCTTGGAGAGTACGGAATTATGGATAACGGAGTTATCGCCTTACTGCTTACCTTTGGTATTCTGGGTGCTGTTTTCTTCTTCGGAGCTTTAGGCGCAGTTGTCAAACAGATATTCGCTAGAGTAATCAGCAGGGACCAATTGCAGCCCTACGCCCGACTTGCTCTTGCTACTTGGACCGGTGCGATAGTCAGTTTGGTATCAGATAATGGGTTTCCCGGACTCAAGGGATACTTAATCTGGATGCTGATCGGTCTTGGCCTCAGCGCAAGGGAGATTACACAAAGTAGAAGGAAGGGAACACCGTATGCAGCAATTGAATGCAAAATCTCTCCCCGCTAGAACAATCTGGTCATCTTTTAGATTGTTCGCGAAGAGTAAGGACAACAGCTCGGCAGCCGTGAAGACAATGTTTGTCAGTGTCATGATCCTACTGATTAACATGTTAACGGGTGTACTGACCGCCCGTTATCTTGGACCGACAGGACGTGGGGAACAAACGGCAATGATTAACTGGTCACAGTTTCTGGCCTTTAGCATGAGCTTTGGGATTCCATCAGCTCTGATTTATAACGCTAAGAAAAACCCGGAGGATGCCGGAGTGCTTTATCGTATGGCATTGCTGCTCGGCATCATTTTTGGGGTCATAGCGATGATTATAGGCATAGTGGTCTTACCCTATTGGCTGAAATCCTTCAGTCCGGAGGTTGTGACCTTTGCCCAGTGGTCAATGATTCTGTGTCCGATTATAGTGATCTCTCAAATTAACAATGCAGCTTTTCAATTCAGAGGTGAATACAAGAGGTTTAATTGGATTCGCTATCTAGTGCCGTTGCTTACACTGACGATGATCGGGATATTGATCGCGCTGGATCGGATGAATCCATTTACAACTGCAGTTGCCTATCTTCTTCCTGGAGCGCCGCTGTTTATCGGAATGACGATTTCCTTGCTTCGTACCTATAAGGTGAAGATGAGAGGGGCCTATCAGAATTTAAAAAGATTGTTTACTTACGGGCTTGGTTCCTACGGCAATGACTTGCTTGGCAATTTCTCTTATTATATCGATCAGATCGTAATTGCCGGTTTGTTAAGACCTGCTGATCTGGGGCTGTATGTAGTGGCTGTGAGTCTATCGCGAATGGTTAATTTTTTCTCAAGCTCGATTACTATCGTACTGTTTCCCAAGGCCTCTGAGCTGTCCAAAGAACAGGCAGTTGAGTTAACATTCAAAGCCTTTCGCATAAGTACGACTTTCACCATGCTTGGCGGAGTAGTCCTGATGCTCTTAGCCCCTTTAGTAATTCCGTTGATGTATGGCAAAGACTTCAATGCGGCATTAACCGTGTTTCGCTTATTGCTCCTTGAAGTGACTATTAGCGGGGGGACGATCATTCTGGCGCAGGCCTTTATGGCGCTAGGCAAGCCGAAAATTGTTTCGATGCTTCAAGGTTTTGGCTTACTCTTGGTTATCCCAATGTTGTTCCTGCTCATCCCTAAGTTTGGCTTACTCGGAGCAGGGATAGCGATGCTGTCATCAGCAATCCTGCGATTCTTCTTCATTGTTCTCAATATAAAGTACACCTTAAAAGTTAAACTACCCCGGCTGCTCATTACCCGGGAGGACATCCAGTGGATGAAGACGACGATGAATTCTTACATTCGCAAGAAACCGATGGATATGAATGGATAATGCGAAAGACAAAGGAGGAAACCTTCATGGATTCAGTAAAAAGCGTGGTAGGCGGCCAAGGCAATTATCCAATATCGGCTGTCATCATCGCTCAGGATGACGAAGTTCGAATATCTAAGGCCATACAATCCTGCAGGTTATTCGCCGACGAGGTGATTGTGATTGACGGAGGCAGCAAAGACGGGACAGTTCAGCTTTCCGAAAGCTTGAATTGTCGTGTATACGTCAACCCATGGCCCGGATATGCGAAACAGAGGGAGTTCGGAGTAGAACGCGCGGTTCATGATTGGGTCTTCCTTATTGATACTGACGAAGTGGTCAGCGACGAGTTGGCCGCAAGTATTCTTGAACTGAAACCGGGGCTTAAGGATCAATCGGTTGCCTATTCTATCTACCGGATCGGTGATTTTATGGGCAGATGGCTGGATCGTGGCGAATATCTAGTGCGCCTTTACAACCGCAAAGCGTATGGAATTCGAAACAGCTTGGTGCACGAGATGCCCGAGGTTTCTGAAGAACGAACTATACGTTTGACAGGAACTCTCTGGCATTATGGTTACCGCAGTATTAACGATCATGTGGCACGTTTCAATAAGTATACTGACTTGGAAGCTGAAAGTGCGTATGCCAAGGGCAAACGATTTCGGGTCAGTCATCTGCTGTTAAGACCGCCAGCCCGTTTCCTGCAAAAGTATTTCTTACACGGTTTGTTCAAGAAGGGAATGTCAGGTTTCGGTGTATCCGTATTCTGGGTCATGTATGAATTCATGGTCGGCTTCAAGCATTACGAATTAGTTAGATCGGGAAAGCTGACTCAGCACAATGCGAAGACGAGTCAGACCGAGAAGGAGAATAAAGGAGAGAGAAGCTATGCCGTACAGTGACGGATTGAACATTATGACGACTGGCCTTAGCTGGCCGTCGCTACAGCCGGGTGGGCTTAACACGTATTTCAAATCCGTTTGCGAGCAACTCTCCTCACGTAATAGGGTGCATGCGCTGATTTGCAGTCAAGAAACGCCAGCTACCCCTGAGGAATTGATTATTCACAATGCCGGAGATCCAAAAGATGGGATCTGGAAACGTAAGGATGCTTTCCAACGTAAGGCGGCCGATCTGATGGGAGAGGGCAGTGGCCGTATAGATATTTTATACACTCACTTTGCTCCTTATGGTATTGGTCCAGCCTTGGAAGCAAAGAAACGCGGGATTCCTGTAGTGATGACTTTTCATGGCCCATGGAATGAAGAAATGAAAATCGAAGGCCAAGGCATTAAGCACCGGGTCAAAACAACCATCGCCAAATCCATTGAACATAGAGCCTATAAGCTTGCGGATAAGTTCATCGTGCTTAGTGAGACGTTCCGCGATATTCTCCATAAGCTGCACGGAGTGCCACTACACAAAATTATTGTGATTCCAGGTGCAGCTAATGTGGAACGTTTTATTCCCGCTACGAATCGATTGGCGATTCGACGAAGCTTAAATTTACCTGAGGGAGCAACAACCGTGCTGACTGTTCGGCGGTTGGTCAATCGGATGGGACTACTACAGCTGCTTGAAGCCTGGAAGCAAGTTGCGGAGCGTTTCCCGAATGCAATTCTGCTGATTGGTGGTAAAGGGCCGTTGCGGGGAGAACTGGAAGAAAAGATCGCCGACTATGGCTTAAGCAATAAGGTAAGACTGCTAGGCTACATTCCCGATCATGAACTAGCCTCTTATTATCAGGCAGCGGATATGTTCGTGGTTCCCTCACAGGCATTGGAGGGCTTTGGTTTGATTACCGTTGAAGCTTTATCTACAGGATTGCCAGTGATGGCTACACCGATTGGCGGCAATAAGGAAATATTGCAAGGCTTCCGGCCGGAATTACTATTTAAGAGTTCAAGTAGTGACCACATGGCTGAAGGTATGATCCATATGCTTAGCAATCGAAAGCTGCTTCCGAGCCGGGATGAATGTAGAGAGCATGTACTGGAGAGATATACCTGGGAGCATGTTACGGATCAAGTAGAATCCGTGTTCCTGCAAGCTTTAGGAGAGGAGGTGACCACGTAATGCTTAGAGTGGCCTATATAGATCACACTGCTAAATGGAGTGGTGGAGAAGTTGCCCTGTTTAACATCCTTACCCATATTGGAGAACAGATCGATCCACTGGTAATTCTGGCTGAGGATGGTGCGCTGGCTGAACGGCTACGTGAAAAAGGGATGGATGTCCGTATTATTCCACTGGATGAGAGCATCAGAAGTCGTGGGAGAAATGCAGTCAACTTGGGAGCACCTGCTGCAGCCTTCAAGCTGTTGGCTTATGGCCGCAAGCTTGTGCCGCTCTTAAAAGCGGAGAAGGTAGATTGCGTGCACACCAACTCCCTAAAATCTGCATTATACGGAGCCATCGCTGCAAAAATAGCGGGCGTTCCATTGATCTGGCACATCCGGGATCATATTGGGGCCCCTTATTTAAAGCCTATCGTTGCCAAAGGCATTCGTTTGCTGTCACGCCTGCTCCCCAATGGAGTCATCGCGAATTCACATTCTACACTGAATGCTTTGGAGCTGCCGCGATCGAAAAAAACGCTGGTCGTATACTCCGCATTCGCTAAAGCGATTGGTAATGGGATCGGTATGCGGGACCAGAAGGATTTCAACGTATTGCTAGTTGGTCGATTGGCGCATTGGAAGGGTCAGCATATTGTGCTGGAAGCCGCAAAAAGCTTTAAGAACGAACCTCGTGTGAAGTTCTGGCTGGCCGGAGACGCTCTGTTTGGAGAAGAGGCTTATAAGCAGGAATTGCTTCAAAAGATAACAAACGACGAGCTTACTAATGTAAGCATGCTAGGGCATGTGGATGATATTCAAGGCCTTATGAATACTGCTGATTTACTGATTCACACTTCGGTAACTCCTGAGCCTTTTGGCCAAGTTATCGTTGAAGGAATGGCAGCGGGATTACCGGTGATCGCCTCCAATGAAGGCGGGCCGGTAGAAATTGTAGTTCAAGGTGAGACAGGACTACTGATAGAGCCTGGTGACGCGGCGATACTGGCAGACTCCATTAAATGGATGCTGGATCACCCAGAGGAAAGACGGCGGATGGCGGACAATGGGATGAAACGAGTGAAAGAGCATTTTGTTATCGAGAATACGGTCAAGGACATCGTTGACTACTATAAAGGTTTGTTGGCGAGCACCTGACAGATGATATGACGCGGTAATTCTGAAGATGATGCTCCATAAAACTTTGAGGATGATTCACATGAAAATTGCGATAGCGCATGATTACTTAATCCAAATGGGCGGCGCGGAAAGAGTGGTGGAAGTCTTTCATCACATGTATCCCGAGGCTCCAATCTACACAACGGTTTTTAATGGAAGCCGCCTTACTGACAATCTCAAAGATGCGGATATCCGTGCCTCCTGGCTGCAAAAGATTCCGGGGGTAAAGACCAATTTTAAAGGGGTGCTGCCACTTTATCCAATGGCCATCCGTGATTTGGACTTTCGCGGTTTCGATATCGTCCTGAGTTCCAGCAGTGCTTTTATGAAAAGTATTCAAGTTCCTAAACATACGTTTCATCTTTGTTACTGCCATACGCCTATGCGCTTCGCATGGGATTATGACACCTACATGGAACGTCAGTCGAATTCCGGGTTGTTCAAGAAAATGCTTAAGGTATACATGCAGCAGCTCAAAACGTGGGACCAGCGAACTTCCAAAAATGTGAATCAGTTCGTAGCCAATTCATCAGTAGTGAAGACGAGGATTCAGAATTATTATCACCGGGATGCAGATGTCATATTTCCACCGATTAATACAGCTCGGTTTACAAGCTCTTCAACCATTGGTGACTATTATTTAATTGTCTCCCGGCTTGTTTCCTACAAGCGGATTGATCTGGCAGTAGAGGCTTTTAACCGTAACGGACTTAAGCTTTATATCGTAGGGGATGGACCAGATCGCAAGCGTCTCGAAGGCATGGCTAAGGATAATGTATCGTTTCTGGGCCGGCTTGAAGATGAGCAAGTGACTGGAATGATGGCACAGTGTAGAGCGTTCATTTTTCCAGGAGAAGAGGACTTTGGAATTACACCGCTGGAAGCGAACGCTGCAGGAAGACCGGTAATTGCTTATCAAGCAGGTGGGGCACTAGATACTATTATTCCTTATGTAAATGGTGTGTTCTTTCAGCATCAAGAAGTGGAGGATCTGCTTAAGGCTATTTATGAAGTAGAGTCCTACGCTTGGGATATCGATCAAATTATGGAGCATGCACGTAAATTCGATGAGCAGGCGTTTATGGTTAAGTTCAAGCAGTATGTTGAGCAGGCCTACGTCAATTTTCTAAAAGGAGGATGATTGTATGAAGCTGACAGTAATCGGTACTGGGTATGTGGGTCTTGTATCTGGCGTGTGCTTTGCACTGGGCGGACATCATGTCATCTGTGTGGATAAGGACGAGGAAAAGATTAAGAAGCTGAAACAGATGGAATCGCCCATCTATGAGCCGGGAATCGAGGAACTGATTGAACTGAATCTTCGTGAGGAACGGTTATCTTTTTCTGCAGATCTTCAGAATTCGGTGCGGCATTCAGATATTATCATTCTTGCTGTAGGTACGCCATCGCTGCCTAATGGTGAAGCTGACTTAACCTACATTGAGGGTGCAGCTGCTGAAATCGCTAAAGCGATGGACGGGCACAAAATTATAATGACTAAATCTACAGTTCCCGTAGGGACAAATGAGAAAATCTCCAAAATGCTCTCTAAGTTTACCCATCATTCTTTTGATATCGTGTCTGCTCCCGAGTTTTTACGTGAAGGGTCAGCGATTCGCGATACCCTCCATCCCGACAGAATTGTCATTGGTCTTGATAATCCAGAGCTGGAACCAACCATGCGCGAGCTTCATAAGGGTTTCACTGAAAATGTATTTGTAACAGATATACGCAGTGCTGAAATGATCAAATATGCTTCAAATGCATTTTTGGCCACGAAGATTTCCTTTATTAACGAGATCGCCAATATATGTGAAAAAGTGGGAGCTGATGTAACCGAGGTAGCACAAGGAATGGGTATGGACCAAAGAATCGGGTCATCCTTCCTGCAGGCTGGCATCGGTTATGGAGGCTCCTGTTTCCCGAAAGACACTAATGCGCTCATTCAAATTGCGGGCAACGTCGATTACGAATTCAAATTATTGAAATCTGTAGTCGAAGTGAACAAGGGACAACGGTTTATGATCATCTCCAAGCTGCATGAATCACTTGGCAGCCTGCGCGGTGCGACGATTGGGATATGGGGGCTTGCCTTTAAGCCTAATACTGATGATGTCCGCGAAGCTCCAGCCAGAGAGATTGTTGAGGCACTGGTGGCTGAAGGGGCAACAGTCAAACTATATGATCCAATTGCAGCTACAAATTTCAGGCAGCAATATGATCATCCGCAGCTTCGCTGGTGCAATCTGCCTGAGGAAGCGGCTGAGGGCAGCGACGCCGTATGCCTCCTGACGGATTGGAGCCTACTTAAGGAGATTGATCTGCATCAGCTGGCGAAAAGCATGCGTAATGGGGTATTGATCGATGGACGCAACGTGTATTCCAAGGAGCAAATCGAGGGTACCGGCCTCGTTTATCATTCTGTCGGCCGTCCGCAGATGGGTGGATTGAGCGGTTATTCTGCTAGTGTGGCTGGAGCGGTTTAATCTATATATATTGAACTTGAGATTTTTGTGTTAAGTGTCAGTCGCAACTGCGGTGAATGTTTGGACTTCCAGCCGCTCTTGTTTCCAGATTTCTTGATTTATATCGCTTAATAGCGGATGAAATCCGGAAAAGCTTATGCTTACGAAGTGAGCTTTCCTACGGAAAGCTTTTAGGCGGACGCTATCGCTCCTACAGTTCCAAAATTCCCCTCCGTCACTCCGTTCCCTTATCATAAGTTTTAAGCAATTTATAAAGTTAGAGTACTCTGATTGTTTATCGCAGTAGCAGATAACCTTGTTGTTGTAGTAGTACTTGCGTTGGCTGCTGCCTCCATAGGAGCAGAAGCAAATCTTTAGAAAAACGTGCTGCCTTCCGGCTGGTACAGCCCGGTGCAGTACGGTTCAAGCATTTAGAGGAAGTTGGTTAGGTAAAGAACGGAAAGGGAATTTGGAACTGTAGAAACGGAGTGTTCGCCTTTATCCTCGGATTTCTACCGCTGGCGGCGGTTCAAATCAGGAAATCTGAGGATAACAGCGATCGGAAGTCCAAAATCCCTTGGAGTGGTTCATACCTAATAAATTTTTTTAAAAATGCATCCGCTCGAACTAAGGCTAAGCGGAAGCTATACGTTTTGATAACAATTCAATTATGCTCATTTCCATATATTAAGGAGGGTTCATTCTATGAAAATGGTACTTCTATCAGGCGGTTCAGGTAAACGGTTATGGCCGTTGTCCAACGACTCACGTTCAAAGCAATTTCTAAAGGTACTTGAAAGCCCTCAAGGTGAACCAGAATCCATGGTACAACGTGTCTGGAGACAGCTGGAGGAAGCGGGGATGGCAGAATCATCTTATCTGGCTACCGGCCGCGGCCAAGTAGAAATGATACAAAGCCAACTGGGAAGTCATGTGCCGATTATTGTTGAACCGGAGCGTCGGGATACTTTTCCGGCTATCGCCTTAACAGCTACCTATCTTTATTCAGTGGCAGGTGTTTCTCCAGCGGAGACGGTAGCAATATTGCCTGTTGACCCTTATGTAGAAGCATCCTTTTTCGATACCATAGCTATGCTTGAGGGGACCATGCTGGAAAGTGGAGCAAATCTGGCACTAATGGGTGTTGTTCCTGAACATGCCTCAGAGAAATACGGATATATTATTCCTACCACAGAAGAGGCGGGGGGGAATGGTTTTATGAAGGTGAGTCACTTTCAAGAGAAACCAGACCGCATACAAGCAGAACAGCTCATCGAGCAAAATGCATTGTGGAATTGCGGAGTGTTTGCCTTCCGCTTAGGGTACTTGTTAGATATTTTGCAGCGTAAAGGGTTGCCTTTAGGATATGAAGAATTGCAGAAGCAGTATAAGCTATTGTCTTCCATCAGCTTTGATTATGAAGTGGTGGAGAAAGAAGAACATATTGTGGTGCAGCCGTATGATGGATTCTGGAAGGACCTTGGAACGTGGAATACGCTGACAGAGGAAATGAGCAGCAAGCATGTAGGAAAAGGTTTTGTAACGGCGGATTCTGAGGGGACTTGCTTGATTAATGAGCTGGATATTCCGATTACGGTAATTGGTGCGAAGGATCTGATCATTGCGGCTAGCCCGGATGGGATTCTAGTTACCCATAAAGCTGAGAGCCCACGGATTAAAGAAGTGCTGAAGACCTTTGAACAAAGACCGATGTACGAGGAACGCCGCTGGGGCCATTACAAAGTTATTGATTATGTGAAATATGATGAAGGCAATGAAGTGCTGACCAAACGGATTTTTATATCCGAGGGGAATAATATCAGCTATCAATTACATCGCAAGCGTAGTGAAATTTGGACAATCGTCAGCGGCGAAGCAAGTATTGTGCTGAATGAGAAAAAACATAATGTGAAGGCTGGGGACGTGGTACGTATACCGGAAGGAACGAAGCACGCGATCCTTGCTTTGACGGATGTCGAGTTTATAGAGGTACAGACGGGTTCTGAATTAGTAGAAGAAGATAACATTCGTATTACTTTAGACTGGAATGATATAGAACTACAACAATTCATTTCATAGGTCTAACCTATCTATTTAACCAATCCAAAATTTCTTGAAACAGGTAAATTGACTCAATTATCAAAAAAAGTCATAAAAACACTAAATATATCATTAATTGTCGTCGATACTTACGGTAAGAGAGATTATTTCTCTTAAATTGAAAAGGCAAACCTATCGAAAGGTAGGGACGCAAAGCTATAGGGCCTTCGAAAGAGTGGCAGCCTGGCTACCGAAAGGGAGATTATTTTGAAAGCTTACCGTACGTATCGATTATTTGGCGCATTTCTGTCACTCGTCTTGTTTCTGACTGCACTTCCGCTTACTGTTGGAATTTCGCCGTCTGTTGTCATAGCTGCTTCAAATTCTGGAACGCCAGTTACCCCAGGAGCCTCACCTGAAGCCGTAAAGCTGCTTAACTATTTTTACTCGATCTCAGGAAAAGGTATTATTGCTGGTCAACATGACTATTTAGAAAGTCCAGATGAAATTAACAATATGCTGAAGGGAACCAGCGGACAATATGCCGCTCTTCACGGTTATGAACTGGGCGCGATCAGCGGTCAGTCAGAAGGAACGATGGCCTGGCAGCGTCAAAATGTGGTGAACAGCGCCATCAACTGGAATAAAGCGGGCGGGATCGTAGCTATGACTTTTCATGCTAACCTGCCGGGCACCTCTTATGACTGGGATAATGTGAAAAAATCACTTAGTCAGAATGAGTTCGATAGTTACGTTACACCGGGTACCAAGCAATATAACAATCTGATCGCTGAACTTGATAAGGTGGCAGTCTCTTTAAAAAGCTTGCGCGATGCCAATGTTCCGGTGCTTTGGAGACCCTATCATGAAATGAACGGGAACTGGTTCTGGTGGGGGAAGAAAAATAACTTTTCTAAACTTTGGAATATTATGTATGACCGTTTTGTTAACGTTCATAAATTAAATAACTTGTTATGGGTATGGAGTCCGAATGCTCCCAATGTTTGGTCAGATCCTTATGCGCTAACTTATCCAGGTGCTGATAAAGTAGATATTCTGGCAGCAGATATATACGAAAATGATTTCCAGCAAAAATACTATGACAGCTTGTTGAGTCTAGCCGCAGGCAAACCGATTGCGATCGGGGAGAATGGTGAAATGCCTAATCTGGAGAAGCTTCAGCAATCACAAAGTAAATGGACGTATATGATGAGCTGGGGAAAAATGCTTTACGAGAATAACAGTGCAGATACAATCAAAACATTTATGAATAGCAACTATACCCTAACTAGAGATAAATTAAATACTAGTGTGGTACCGACACCTAGCGCCGCACCAGCGCCGGCACCTTCCGAAGAAGAGGGGGAGGCAGCAATTCCTCTCGCGAAGGGGCTTGCAGGAGAGTATTACAACAACATGCAGCTATCGGGAACAGCAGCTCTTACTAGAACTGATGCAATTATCGATTTCAATTGGCGGCAAGGATCGCCGGATGCCGCCCTCGGTATTGATCGTTTCTCCATACGTTGGAGCGGTAAAATTAAGCCATTATATGATGAGCAATATACATTTTACACTACCTCAGATGATGGCATCCGTGTGTGGGTGAATGGGCAATCCGTGATTGATAGTTGGACTAAGCAAAGTGGTACTGAGCGTAAGGGTAATATAACGCTGAAGGCTGGCCAGCTATACGATATCAAGGTGGAGTATTACGAAAATGAAGGCGATGCGAGAGTCCGCTTGATGTGGGAAAGTGCTAGTCAAGCTAAAGAGACAGTTCCAGCAAGTGCACTTTATCTTCCGGATGTCTCCTGATTGATGAAAATTAAAGGTCGATCCTTAGTAGCTCTGCGTTATAGCAGAGCTACTAAGCTATAGTCCTCATTAGGTCAGAAGACGATTGTCCGATAACAGGTATGTTTATTTAGCACCTGTGGAGGCAGTACAGCTACCGAAAGGAGGATTTATTTGCGTAAATATTATAAGCAAAACAGATTGTTGTTTACTATATTACCGGTGTTTATTATTTTTTCCTTGCTGCCTTGGGGAGAGGTTAAGGGTCTTCCGAAGGCTATGAGTGTTTCTTCCTCTCTTCCTCCGGCTATACCAAGCAATCCATCAGCTTCTGAAGAAGCCAAGCAACTGCTGAGTAATTTGGTGAATCTACGTGGCAAAGGAATCCTGTCTGGCCAGCATGATTATCTAGAAAGTCCAGATGAACTGGTTCATAAGCTGAAGAATACATCGGGACAAAATGCCGTTCTACATGGTTATGAATTGGGGGCAATTAATAATCAACCCGAAGGGACGATCGCAGAACAGCGACAAGCTGTTATAGACAGTGCAATGGAGTGGCATCAAGAGGGTGGCATTGTAGCCATGACATTCCATCAGAGTTTGCCGGGGACTTCTCCGGAATGGTCCAATGTAAACAGAAGTCTCAGTCAAGAGAAGTTTAATGCTTATGTTACGCCTGGGACGGCTCAGTATAAGAGTCTAATCTCTGATCTAGACGAGATCGCTGGCTATTTGGGACAGCTGCGTGATGCCGGAGTTCCAGTCTTATGGCGACCTTACCATGAAATGAACGGCGGTTGGTTTTGGTGGGGGAAAAAGGACAATTTTTCAGCGCTTTGGAATATTGTCTATGATCGTTTTGTAAACACACATCAACTGAATAATCTACTGTGGGTGTGGAATCCAAATGCGCCGAATGAATGGGCAGATCCTTATGCTGCATATTATCCGGGTGCGGATAAACTCGATGTTCTGGCTGCGGATATCTACAATAACGATTATAAGCAGTCCTACTATGAGGATCTGCTCGCACTTGCTGAAGGTAAACCTATCGGAATCGGGGAGAGTGGACAGCTGCCGAACCCGGAAGTATTAACCGAGAAACAAAATAAATGGGTCTATATGATGACCTGGGGAAAATTACTGACAGAAAATAATACGCTACAGTCAATTAAAAGCTTTATGAATGACTCGTTTATAGTATCGAGAGAGGATTACGTTCTCACAACAGGAGGCCCTTCGATAGCACCGGTAATCCCGGTAACCCTAGCGGGTTTAACTGGAGAATACTATAACAATACTGATTTAGAGGGAGAAGCGGTACTTATCCGCGATGATCGTAAGATTGATTTTAATTGGCATGGCGGGTCACCTGCACAGGAGATAGATGAAGATCATTTTTCTGTTCGCTGGAAAGGGAAGCTCAAACCTAAATTCAGTGAAAAATATACGATTTCGGCATCCTCTGATGATGGAGTCCGTGTCTGGATTGACGGAAAGCTGATCATCGATAATTGGAAGAATCAAAGTGCAACCCTTCATAAAGGAAGTATCCCGCTCACAGCCGGAACACTTTATGATATCCAAATTGAATATTATGAGAATGAAGGAGATGCTAATCTTCGCTTGCTGTGGGAGAGTTCCAGCCAGAAGCAGCAGGTGATTCCACAAGGGGCATTGTTCCTTCCTTAATCTAATGAAATGATAGGGTTAGACATTCCGGAAGAAAGAGAGGACCTATGGATGGGAATAACGAGGAGAATATCTAATAGAAAAAATAGGATAACTGCAAACAAACCATTACTGTTATTACTGAAATTCACCGCATTAACCGTCTTGTTTCTGTTGTCTGTCTCTGTTTTCGGAACGAATAAGACGAACGATTATAAGGTAGGTGCCAATATACCAAGATTAGCTACAGGAAGTGATGTTGCAGCAGAAATACCGGATGGTACTGTGATCTGGAATCTGGGACAACATGATGGCTCAGCAGCTGAGTTCGCTGCGAGTGGCACTTCTGGCAGTAAGAAGATATTTAATGTTCCTTCTTCAGCGCTCAAATCATCGGCTCTTCAGAGCTTGCCTGCAGGCTTGAATGGAAAGACCCAGCCGGAATTAACGATCACCTATCAGCTAAATAAGATCCCGGAGAATGGGGTCTTATTTAGCGTAGGAATTCTGGATGCTTATAAATCCGTGCCGCAAATGAGTGTGTTTTCCAATCGTCAATTGTCAGGGATCATTCAAATTGCGGGCGTATCGGGCACAGAAAGTGAATATAGCTTTCAAAAATCCTATGAATTATACATTCCCAAGGAGCAATTGAAGCTGGGAACGAACGAATTGAAGCTGCAAACGGTTCGCTGTTTATATTGCAGTGACAAAGAAGACGAATATTCCTGGTGGACTTGGGATAATCTCCGTTTAGAATCTCTTAACGCTCCAATTTCCGAGCCTATTCATGGCAGCTATACACTGACCGGAACAGTAGTGAATAATAAGCAGTTTTACTTTGATGAAGGTGCGGTTACGCACTTGCCTTATGTTATCAAATGGCTAGGGATGGCTTATAGCGGCAATGTGATGCGTACCAGCTGTGCCAGTGATGTCGGGAGATCCTGCTCAGATATGCTGGAATATTACAAGGTATTGAAGGATTACAACATGCAGGCGGTTGCTCTGTATTTGCATACTGGTGATATTAAGCTTAAGGCAGATGGATCGTTGCCTGCTGATGCGGAGAAAAAGCTGACAGATTATTTTGAACAATATAGCCCTTATTTTCAATATTATGAGGTAGATAATGAGCCAGGGTTATTTAATCGTTCTAAGGCAGTGAACCTGGCGATTGCGGACTGGTTGAATAAAAAGGGTAAGCAAATCGCGCCCCATTTACAAACTGTTGCTCCGGGCTGGGCGTATTGGCCGAGCTACAGTGAAGATTCCTGTGGTAATCAGAAGGGAACCGGGAAGGAATGTGGAGATCCGGATGGCTGGGAACGTGATCCAGAGCAACGTATGGAGCTGGAGAAGGTTACGGATTTGACCAATGGACACTCCTACGGTGACTCTTATATTTTTAGTAATGGAGGAAGCTTTACTGAGAATTTGAAGACCTTCACTGGCGCAGACAATGGACTTGGCAAAAAAATGCTGACCACTGAATTTGGTACCTCGGACAGTCATGTGGATGCCTATCAATACGGGGCAACGGAGCGGACAGCGGCTGTATTCGACCGGATCATGCGTGCGCATATTGGTTATGCGGATATGTTTGTGCAGCATGCTGCTTTTTTTAAGGATTTCAGTTTATTCAAATACGGGTTTAATTTAGAAGAGCATGATCCGGCGACCACAGAGATTTATTATACAAAAGAAAATGAGGATTCACGTGTCAGCATCATGAGAAGGCTCAGTCTTGCCTATGCTACACATGGAGCTCCGCTAACTTATCAAATTGCCAACAAAGATGTGTTAGCCGACAAGCTGGTATATGTTCGGGCCGTGGATACTTCTACATTGAAGCCTCTTGCTGGAAGCGGGGCGACTTCAAATAAGGTACTGGTTAATTTCGTTAACTTTGAGTCTACTCCACAGACCGTGAGTGTAAATGTGACTATGCCGAAAAACGGGGTGTATGAAGGGGAGCGTTTTGGAAACGGGGATACGTATGAAAAAGCAAGAAGTTATGTAACAGGTAAAAAGGCTACTCCCACGTTAACCTTTACGGAGACACTTGCTCCGGGAGAGGCTGTGCAGTATATTTTGCAGCCTTCCACTGAAGTAAAGCCGTCGGCCCCTAAAGGATTCAAAGCCGCAGCAACAAAAGGTTTAGCTGTAAAATTAAATTGGTTGGAGGCACCAGGAGCAAGCTTTGAGCTGCTTCGCGCTGAAGGTAGCGGTGGGGAAATGAAGGTGGTAGCCACCGATGTGAAGCTTACAGAATATACGGATCATAATTTACGTGAAGGGACGTTATATACCTACGCGGTAAGGGTATCCGGCTCTAATTTACTGTCCGATAAAGTTCAGATTACAGCCACCGGACTGGTTCCTCTGGATCGTACTAAATGGAAGGTATCCTCAAATGTGAATACGGCAGCATCAGCTCCTAGTCTGGCTATCGATGGGGATCGGCGCACGCGCTGGGATACGGGGAAACATCAGGCCTCCGGAGAGTATTTTCAAATTGATCTGGGTGAAGCACATGAAATTGAAAGAATAGATTTGGACAGCACGCTTTCACCTTTTGATTATCCAAGAGACTATGTAGTCTATATTTCTGACGATGCTCAAAACTGGAACAAACTCACGTCTGGTAAAGGTGCGAAAGAGCTTACTAAGATATCCTTTTCTAAAGTGAAGACGAGGTATATCAAAATTGTACAGACCGGATCCGGCGGGAATTATTGGTCCATTCAAGAGCTGCAGGTGTATTCCAGAGAATAAGGGTATCATTTGAATTTATATAATCATTTATAGCGCATACTAAATTACTGTGAGATAGATCTACAATGGAATAGGGAATTCTTCCCTATAAATTTTGTGTTTTAGGGTTGAACAGGTGGAATATAGGGAATTTCTCCCTGTATTCCAGCGGATATCGCCGTTTTTTAGAAAATCCTCCGTATTATAGGGAGAAATTCCGCATAACTGGGCAATTGTGAGGAAATCATCCTAAATAGAGGGAGTTTTTCCCCATAAAACTCCTTCCCCAACGCCCCATCACAATTTCTTAGACTGAGTGCAGAAGGTGGGGGAGTTTGGGATATCCTCATAGATCAGAATGTATATGTTCCACGGCATATATTATCTTTCTCTTTCTCGAATAAACGGAAGCCGTCCTTAAAAGGACGGCTTCCGTTTATTCTTGTTTAAATCCATTAAATGAAACGAAGTCCAGACATATACGGCAAAGGAATGGCATCGGAATCCTCTGATCTCGCTGGATCAAAGAGCAGCGAGATCAGCTCCTTGTCGTCCTGCACGGACGACAAGTCGAGGCCCTTGCGGCAGCCTTCGGTCTGCCGCAATAGCGCTTCCCGGTCTGCGATGCAGACCGTCCCGCTGTTCGCGCCGCCGCTTAAGCTGGCGCCGGCGTCCCGCAGAAGCGCGAGCAAGCCGCGCTCCTGCCACGGCACAGGCACTTGCAGCGTGCCAACGCCGCCGCACAAGGCTGCCTTGGCCAGCAATGCCGCTACCGCGCTCGGCTGGCCGGCCCATTCCACCGCCGTCGCCGCGTTTGGCGCGGGCACGTCTGCCGCCGCGGGCACAGCCACCGCGGCGAACCCCTCGATGCTGCCGTCCCGAACGGCTACGAGTGTGCGCTGGGCTAAGCCCATCACACCCGCGTAAGCCTCGGTCCCCAGCAGCAGCGCCAGCTCACCCGGACTATATACATGTCCGGCTTCGCGTTCATTGAGCAGCCGGTAGACTCCGAAGAAGTCGCCCGGCTGCATTGGCCGCAGCGTCCATTCTTCTCCTGCTGCGGCTGCTAGAGCCTGAGCTGAGCTTGCGTTCAGCTCGGCAAATTGCGTACCTCCGAACGGTACGCACCCAGCTCGGGTGTATAACGAACGATCACCCGAGACAAAAATCAGCGATGCCTCGGCCTCGGCAGCATGACTCTGGCATAGCTGTAGAAGTTGGCCCGCCAGTCCTTGGCCCCGAAAAGCGGGATCGGTGCAGACAGCACCTATGGAGAATACATTCAGGAAAGCATCTCCAGTCTTGATCGTGGAGGGTACGAGCCCCATGAAAGCAGCAACCGTTCCGTCATCGGCAATAGCCGCGTAGGAATGACTGAGTCCAGGGCGGAAAATAAGTGGAAACAGTTCTTTCATTGAAGTGGCACCCGGTTCACGAAAGACAGAATCTGCGAGCAGAGCCGCTTGGTCTAGCTCCGCAGGTTTAATTAATCTCAATTGCATAACATTCAACCTCCTATATGTACACACGATGGGGAGAAAGCATTTACATAAAGTATAAGGCCCGGGGAATGAAATCTCCAATCTTGTTTATATTATTCAATGTCTCAAAAGGATATCGAAAAGGGTAATAAAGTACATAAATAAGGAAGCTTCTTATATTTTAAAGCTAGAAGAGAAAGGGAAGTGAATAATCGGTGTCCCAACTTGCAGATAATATTATATTATTACTGGCAGCACTCCTGCTTGTAGGCGTATTTTCCACCAAGTTCTCCACTAAATTTGGAATGCCAGCTTTAGTGCTGTTTCTTGCTGCGGGGATGGTGCTAAGCCAATTTGTTTTTTTTAACAATGCTTCCTTAACGCAAATGGCCGGGATCTTCGCATTGGTTGTCATATTATTCGAAGGTGGCATGCAGACGAATATTAAGGATATTAAACCTGTTATTCGGCCGGCATTATCCTTATCAACGGTAGGCGTAATCATGACGACAGCCATTGTAGGGGTATTCGCTAAGCTGATCCTTGATGTGACATGGCCAGAAAGCTTTCTGTTTGGAGCGATCGTTGGATCGACAGATGCGGCTGCAGTTTTCTCGGTACTCGGCGGTAAGAACATTGATAAACGTCTGACCTCGACGTTAGAAGCAGAATCAGGAAGCAACGATCCAATGGCGGTGTTCTTGACAGTCTCGCTAATCGAATGGATACAGCATCCGGATATGGCGATATGGGGGCTGCTGTTGTCTTTTATATGGGAGATGGGCATTGGCTTAGTACTGGGTTTTGTGCTGGGGAAGATCGCAGTTTTCTGTATCAATCGAATTAACCTGGATTCCACAGGTCTTTATCCAGTAATGGCGATTGGCTTTGCTGTTCTGACCTATGGTTTATCAGCATGGGTACATAGCAGCGGGTTGCTGGCTGTTTATGTTATGGGCCTTACGCTTGGGAATTCCGAGCTAATGTATCACCGTACCATTATGAATTTTAGTCATGGTTTTGCTTGGATGATGCAAATATTTATGTTCATACTGCTTGGTTTGTTAGTATTTCCACAGGAGCTGGCGGAAGTGGCATGGCAAGGTATCTTGTTATCCGTCATTCTGATGGTTGTAGCTAGACCAATCGGTGTATTTATAAGCCTGCACTTTTCCAAATTTACGATCCGCGAGAAGACTTTGATTTCTTGGGCCGGACTTCGTGGAGCCGTTCCGATTGTGTTAGCGACTTATCCGCTGCTGGCTGATCTGTCTCACGGACGACTATTCTTTAATGTTGTGTTCTTTGTCGTACTGACCTCGGCGGTGATTCAGGGAACTAGTATTTCCCCGCTAGCATCTCGATTGAAGCTTGTGGGGCAAGAAGATTCAGATCAGCCTTCCCTGATGGAGCTGGTTGCTCTTGGCAAGACAGACTCGGAGTTTAACCATATTGGAATTAACCCTTATATGCCCATTGCTGGACAGAAGATTTCAGAAATAGGTCTGCCAGATGATATCTTATTTACGGCAATTATCCGCAATAAAAAGATTGTCACTCCGCATGGAAGTACTGTTATTGAGCCTGGGGATACTGTGTATGTCCTAAGTCCGAAGAGTAAGCGTGATGAGATGAGGGCTTTCTTCCGCAGCAGGAAAGGAAAGACAGCGGAGGAGGATGTTTCTTTAATCTAGAGAAGAGACTCTTTTACCAAAGTGTGACACACATAATAGGCTTTATAACATAAGCTGTGCTAGAATCGGCACAACATATAATCTCCAGAATAGTTGCAAAACGCGAAAGAGTGTGTTAAATTGTATATAGATTTAGAACGAGTCTAAATACAATTATAATAAATGAACCATAGGAGGTTTTATTAATGACAACACAATTAAAGAACCATACTGAACTGCAAGCTGCTTTGAACCGCCAAACTGCGAACTGGTTCCTGCTCGGGGTAAAGCTTCATCATTATCACTGGTATGTTAGCGGATCTCAATTCTTCACACTGCATGAGAAGTTTGAAGAGCTGTACAATGAAGCTGCGGGTTATGCAGATGATTTGGCTGAGCGTTTGCTTTCTATTGGTGGACAACCAGCCTCCACAATGAAGCAATATCTTGAATTGTCCGACTTACAAGAAGCTCGCGGCGGCGAAGATGCTAAAGGTATGGTACTTGAGCTCGTGAGAGACTTTAAGACTGTTGCTAAAGAACTGCAAGATGCAATTGCTACTGCTGAAGAATTGAGCGATCAACCAACTGCGGATCTGCTGATTGGCATCAGAAGCAGCATTGAGAAACATGCTTGGATGCTGAATGCCTTTATCGGCTAAGACAACATCCTTATAGGGATAGAATACACAAAGAGCGCCTGCGTATGGTTAACGCATGGCGCTCTTTTTTTTGAAGCATTCTATTTAATAAATACTCCACCAAATGGCACGGCTTCGCGCAGAAATCGTTTAATAATTCCATCATCGTTATTATCTCTTTCAAATCGGCGATTCTGGCGTCCGGCTTGAAACAACACAGGGCCGTGGCCCGTCATCTTCCAATGATAACTCATATGCTGGCTAGCTAAATGGTTGCCGTAAACGGTAAGCTCCAGCTTCGCATTCTCAGGATAGGCAATAATGCTGCCTGCATCCACATAGAGCGGATTGTAAGGATGAAGCTCAGCTTCACATACCGTACCTTCAGTCAATATACCAATGATGCCGTTACCCGTAAATTTCACTTTCACAATATCTCGTGTAACGAGCACATTCTTCATACTTAGCACTCGTGTATCCATCGTAACTCCCTTGCTGTAGAAGAAGAGATGTTTAAAGTCGTACAATAAATCGCTCTTTCCATCAAGCTGCAGAATCTTTACCCGATAACCTGGTGGAAGGGCGGCGACAAAATGGCAAGGGCCAGACATATCCGAACGAATCAGTTTTCGCTTGCGATAGATGCCCTTTACATCCATAAATCTGTCTGCCCGTCCAGTGGCAGGCCCTTGATAAGCGATAATTTGTTGTGGGTGCAGCACATGAACCTCTTCCTTCTCCCCAAGGGTGAAGGCTACGGCTTGTCCGCTCCCGCTGTCGCTTTCATCTTGGACATCGATGTTCATATTTCATCTCCCTCATGCTGTAGACGTGATCTTTACTGAATGTTCAAGATTAGCGCAGGCGGTCTCCTTTTCTAGAACGGTGAAGCATGCTGAAACGAACAATACGGATGAGTATAAAATACCCCAGAATTAGACCAATCCCCGTAAGAATAGTCACTTTGATTTTATGATAATATTCTTCGCGTGCCGTCCGGTCATTTTGCAACTCATCAACCATCTGCGTTAGTTGGCGATTCTGCTCCTGAAGGGCTTCGTTCTGTGTCCGGTAGGCCTCCATTTCCTGCATGGTATTCGTAAGCTTATCCTTCGCCTGTTGTAGCTCTTCAGCTGTCTGCTGAAATCCTTCTTTCAATTCATTGACTTCATTTGGAAGCTCAGAAAAGCTTTTGAATCCATTATAGATATCACTGAATATATTGGCTTGTGCTACTGGGGCCGGAAGAGATATGGAAAGAGTCAGCAGAAGCAGGAGCGAACATAACAGTTGTAGATATTTACGGTATTTACGTTGTTTCATCTATATAATCACCACCCAATTTAGGCTTATATTTCTTTTATTTTAACACAGCTTGACAGCTTCTGACAGCGTACGCTAAACGTGAATAGGGCTTCTTGGGTCAGTAATATTTGCCTGTTTGAAGTGAGGTTACACTTCCTTGTAAAGAACGATTTGGCTGTGCTCAACATGATTGAGAAGAGGGACTATTTATCGTATACTTTGGACGGAAAGGGGCTGCTGCGGAATGAATAAATGGCTTAAGACAATGTTATTTTTGGTCGGATCTGCTTTTTTGACGAGGTTGATTCCATTCTCATCTTTGTTTCGGAATTTGGACACGATGATTCATGAATTTGGTCATGCGCTGGTGACTTTACTGCTGTCTGGCAGTGTGCTGCGGATTGAACTATACGCGAATCATAGTGGGGTCACCTATTCAGCCATTCAAGATGGAGGAAGAGCGATACTGGTGTCGCTATCCGGGTATGTACTTGCTTCCTTATTCGCATTGCTTCTCTTCTATCTCTACAGTAAAGGACGGCATGATTGGGGACTTATCTTAGCTACTACAGTAGCATTGATTATGCTGGTAATGTACGTGCGGGGAAGCTTCGGAATGATGTGGTTAGGCGGGTTTATTGCGCTGAATGTTTTAATGCTGGTGGTGTGGAAAAAGGCCAGCAAATATTATTATTTGTTATTAGCTTTTTTGACCTTGGAAGAGTCTGTAATGGGAAGTTTATTTCTCGTATATGCGGCCGTTGTATCCCCATCTCGTGCGGGAGATGCCAGTAACCTGGCAAGGATGACATCGGTGCCGGCCATATTTTGGGCAGTCCTATTTTTTATATTTTCTCTGCTTTGCGCCAAATGGGCGCTGGGACTATTTTTTAAGCGGGAGCGAGTGCAGCCTAAACTTCAGAGTCGTTAAAGTTAAAAACATAAAATTTTCGTCATAAACAGACAAAAGGGGCTGTTTTTGCGAGAGTCAGTCTACTTAGTATGTAGAATGGCTCTTTTTTTGTCGATAATATAGAACCGAACATACATTCCATGACATGGAGTTGTCCGCCATTATTGGTACATTAATAGAAGACCCAAAAAAAGAAAGAGGTGGAAAATATGATGGAAAGTATTACTCCTATATTTACGTGGGGTCAAGATCGTATTTTTGCAGGTGGAAATCGGGATGTTGTTTTACTTGTCGAATGGAAAGGAAATTTGCCTTCAGAAAATAGCCGACCAAGCAGCCACAAAGTGGTTGCACGTGATATTGAACTACGAGTTTGGCTTGAGCCACATGTAACTTTTAAGCGCTGTTATGGATGTGAAATGGAGGCTGGAGAAGGGAATTCCCTCTTGCTTAAGCTTGGAAAAATAAAAACAGGACAACGCAAATTCATAGGATTGGAGTTCACTACTTCTAGTTCTGTAGCAGGTAAATATGAAGCATTATCCCTACAGTGGAAGTATAAAAAACCAACCGTAGAGCGTGTTCGTGAACTTCCCGTGAAGGTACTTGAGCTGGAGTACGCGCATCATACGCGCATTCTGAGCGATACTTGCTGCTTTTATGTTGAGAAGCATCTGGAATTGTTGAAGACGGCTGAAACGGTTGAAGCAGCAGAGGCACTACGAAGTAAAGGCCAGCATAGTGAAGCTCACGAAATGCTCAATCGACATGCGGATAAGATGTTGCTACTCGCAGTACGCTCTGGAGATCCTTTGCTGCTTAAAGAGGCTGAAATGTTGTATAAACAGATCGGGTTCGAGCATCAGCAACGAAGTAAAGCCGTTGGTGGAATTTAATATAGGACTCACTGCACGAGGATGCACATAAGCGAAAAAAGACCTATACATAAATTGGATTTTTCAGCGGATTCGGCGGAAAATTATAAGAAGAATTGTAATATAAAATGTGGTAACATAGTAAAAAAGTTCTATCACAATTTTACTTTTTTTCATAAAATAATGGGTCTATTTAACCATAAATCAAGGGGAACTGAATATGACAGACCGATTAATCCGACTGATGCGCATTATTACACTTGTTCAAGCCAAGCCAGGGATATTAGCCCGCGAATTGGCGGAACGCTGCGGCAACAGCGAGAGAACGATTTACCGGGATATGGACGCGCTTAGCGCCATGCATATTCCCATAACCCACCTGGGGCATGGAAAAGGTTATGCTTTTATTGGGAATTTTGCACTCTATCCCTTGGATTGGTCGGAAGAAGAAGCAAACGCATTTTCGCAATTACGCTATATTATGAAAGATATAAAACCAGCATTACCCATAGATTTTGAAAGCGCGTATGAAAAAGTAGTCGCAGCTGAATATAAACGTAAGGCGGAGAGAGAAGAAACAATAGAACGTGCAAGAAGAGAAGTAGGGGTGGGGTGGGCAGAAAGAAGCAGTTCACATATGGAACAACACTCATTTCTTACTCCGATCCTGGAGGCTTTATTAAAGCAAAAGAGTATTCAAGCGAATTATAGTGAGAATGCATTAGAAGAGAAAGGGATCACCATTGATCCTTATTGTCTGGTCCCGCTGGAAAGTCGTTTTCATCTCATTGGATTTTGTCATCGTCAGGGTGTTATTCGTACATATCATATCAACGATTTTTCTAATGTGAAGCCATTAAATCGTTTTTTTTCGAAGGAAGCGTTTGATGTGCAAGCCTTTATGAAGCAGAAATGGTCACTCGATAGGGATAGTTTACAGGTAGAATTCAAAGTGAAATTCTCGGAACGGGTAATGGAAGGAATTAAGAAGGACGAATTGCCTTTTAAGCCAAGTAAAGTGGATCGTCAATCTAGATGCTTTCACTTTAAGGTTGCCGTGGAACAAGATATAGGATTTGTCCGCTGGATTAAGAGATTCGAAGAGGAAGCGGAAATCATTGAACCGTACTATTATCGTGAAGTAATCAGGCAGCAGTTGGAAAAATGGAGTTCGCACTATAAATAGTGATACGCTCATTTGACCTTCGTTCAATTCGAAAGATGGGGTGCTTGAGCAACCATTTAAATGGTTGCCGGTGGCATCCTTTTTTTGCGAGTAAGTCCAAGATACTCATTTCTAACTATCTAATTATAACAATATATAACTAAACATATCCAAACACAACTCAATCTATAGAAAATCGAAAAAACGTATGCTAGAATAGCATCTACATATATACATGTGAAAATGGGAGGAATGGAAATGTTTAAGAAATGGTCAGTCAGGATCTTTGGTGTATTAGCAATTTTTTTGGTTGTGAATTTATCTGTGGGCGCAGGGTTGGAGGTAGAGGCAGCCGCCAAGAAGACAGAGATTATAGTATCCGCTGCAGCCAGCTTGCAGGATAGCTTAGATAAAATGGCGCTTCTCTATGAGAAGAAGCATCCCGATATTGATTTGGTCTTTAATTATGCTGCATCTGGCACATTACAGAAGCAGATTGAGCAGGGTGCTCCGGCGGATCTGTTCTTCTCTGCAGGGGATAAACAGATGAATGCGTTAGTGGATGCTGGACTGATCTCTGACCATAAGGTTCTGCTTAAGAATCAGTTGGTTCTAGTCGTACCTTCGAATTCAAAAGCTTCATTAAATACAATCGCTCAACTTACGGATAAATCCTTTAAGAAGGTAGCGGTAGGGCAGCCTGAATCTGTGCCCGCTGGCCAATATGCTCAGCAATCGTTAACTGCGAAGAAGGTATGGGATACGCTGCAAAACAAACTTGTATTTGCGAAGGATGTACGTCAGGTTCTGTCTTACGTCGAAACGGGGAATGTCGATGCAGGCTTTGTATATAAGACAGATGCATTGACTTCAAAAAAGACGAAGATCGCCCTTACTGTAGGCCCGCATGTTCACAAAGCTATTAATTATCCGGCGGGTATCGTGAAGGATTCAAAGAATCAAAAGGAAACTAAAGAATTTTACAATTATCTTCAAAGCAAAGAGGCTAGTGATATTTTTGCAAGCTATGGCTTCTTGCTTCCTTAAATAAGAAATCATAAGTAGAAGCGGGGTGAATAAGGATGGAAATAAATTGGACTGATTTCTTCGCCCCGGTATGGCTTTCCGTTAAAATTTCAGTAATTACCAGCATCATTGTATTTATTCTTGCAACGGCCGCGGCTAAGGCTATGGCAGGTCGCAAGTTCCCTGGTTATAGCTTGGTCGAGACGGTAATGCTGCTTCCACTTGTGTTGCCGCCGACAGTTGTCGGATTTGTGTTGTTGGTCGTCTTAGGTCGTCGCAGCTGGATTGGCAGATGGTATGAACAAATGACGGAGCATACGATCCTTTTTACATGGGGGGCTGCGGTTATCGCTGCAGTTGTCGTAGCTTTTCCTCTCGTTTACCGTACGGTGAAGGCGGGCTTTGAAGGCGTGGAAGCGGATCTTGAAGATGCGGCGCGTGCGCAGGGAGCGAGCGAACTGCAGGTACTGCGTTATGTCACATTGCCCCTTGCAGGTCGATCACTCGCTGCTGGGTATGTTCTAGGTTTTGCCCGCGGTTTAGGAGAATTTGGCGCAACGATCATGGTAGCTGGAAATATTCCTGGCCGCACGCAGACTGTACCTACAGCGATCTATGTCGCGGTGGATGGCGGCAACATGACCCTTGCTTGGATGTGGGTGTGCTCCATTATTGTTATGTCTGCTGTGATGTTGATGTTTGTGAACCGGCGTACTTAATTATGCTCGACAGAGATCGCTCCGCTGACCTCAGTGGGAATGTCGATTGGAAATCTTGATAAATTTAAAAAAACCTAGCCCATCCAGGAGTAACCTGGGATGGACTAGGTTTTTTTTCTTTAGAAACGCACCGTTAAAACAAAACCTCTTTAATAAGAAGCAAGCTTGTGACTATCAGGTTTCGTAAATAATCGTCCCGGTTTCCGTGAGATCATATCCGTGAATGGACCCAAGCTCACTTTGAAAGGCTGGCGAGCGTAAAATATCAATCACAGTGGTGATCCAGTGCTCATTTCCCGGTGTCTTGAGCATCACTAGATCATAACACTCCTGAATCAAGGGAATGAAATCAACGCCGTCGACAATCTGAGCAGCCTTCTCAGTACCGATGGCCACATCGGCTTCTCCTCGTGACACTTTACCAGCGACTGCCAAATGACTATTCTCCTCCTGCGCATATCCAGATAGGCTTGCGGCAGGAATGCCGTGCAATCGGAGTTGCTCATCCAATAACACACGTGCACCAGCGCCTCGTTCTCTATTAATCAGTGTAAGTCCATCCTGTTGCAGATGAGACCATTCATGAAGACCTCTAGGATTTCCCTTTTGAACATACAATCCTGCACTTCGGGTCAACAGACGCACTACAACATAAGAGAAGCCTACAAGGATTTTACGAATATAGGGAAGGTTATATTCTCCAGTATCCCCGTCGAGCAGATGCGTACTGACGATGTCCGACTCGCCCTGATACATGGCAATCAGACTATCTAGACTGCCAGCGTAAGAACGAAGAGGGCGCTCAGTGGGCAGGCAACGCTCCAAATAGGTGGCTAGAATATCGAGTGACATATCCTGACCCGTAATCACGAGGCTGTGTCCTGTAGCTTTACTATTAAATTGGCCAGAATGTGTGGCAACTTGTGTTAGATTTGCTCCAGCAAAAGTCAGCGGCGATGTCGATAGGGTCATGCCACTTCGAGCATTCTGTTTGTAGGCTTCTAAATCGGATTGATCCACACGCATCTGTTTTCCTACACGGTAGGAGGGAAGCTCCCCTTTTTTAATCAGATCATATACTTTTAATTTCGAGATCTTCAGTAAACGGGCAATTTCCTCAGTCGTATAGGATGTGTTATCAGACATGACAAAAGCCTCCAGAACTTCATAATAGGACAAGACTACCTTATTTTGAAGTCCTGTGCAATTAGGCTATTGTGCTTTACCTGCCTGCTGTGTATTGGATAATTTGATTAATTCTGAAACGGTGACAAATCGGAAACCTTGCTTTTCTAATTCCGGCAAAATAATTTTGAGCGCTTCTCTGGTTTGAGATTGTCCATGCACATGATCATGAAACAGGACGATATCACCATTATGTGCGTTTCGAATAACCTTGTTCGCGATACTCTGCACGCCAGGGCGATTCCAGTCACGTGTATCTTGATGCCAGGACCATAAAATAGGCTTTAGGCCCATGTTATTTGAAGTATCAACTAGTGTCTCGTCATACATGCCACCCGGGGGTCTGAACAAAGCACTATGCTTTCCAGAAACCTTTATGATTTCTTCTTCGGTTAAATTAAGCTCCCGCTCAAACTGGGCTTTATTAATAGGTTTTCTAAAATAGACGTGATTGTAGGTATGGTTAGCTAATTCATGTCCTTCGGAAATGACTCGTTTCGCCACATCTGGATACGCTGCAATTCTTTTTCCTATGGCAAAGAAGGTGCATTTCGCATGATATTGACTCAATACCTTTAATATTTGATCGGTTTCAGAAGGGTCAGGACCGTCATCAAACGTTAATGCAATCACTTTTTGGTTAGTATGTACTTCCCAAATCATGTCTCCTCTTTTTTCGTAGTAGTCGCGGTTCTTGCTCGGGCTACCTAGAGCGGAGTTCGTGAAGCATAACAAGAGAGAGAGGGTAGTCATCATAATTTTGCTGCTAGTTTTCATGAATTCACCTGTTTTTTTTATTTTAGAATGCTCCTTTGGAGGGTCAAAATATTCATAGTTTCAGTTTTGTAAAGACAATCAGCCTTTTTTCATGTTCTTTCTTCTTTCTGCTATATCTCCCTGTACAAGTAATAAGATTCATTCTGGCTTCAGTAGACTTTCCAAAAATTCGTTCCAAGGGTGCTTCAGCAGTGGTGAAGATTTCTACAGACTCTACAATATAAGTTAGTTTTCGCCCGTCCGCATTGGATACCGTTATTTCATCACCGTGCTTAAGCTTTTTGAGGTTGAAAAAAATAGCTGGACCAATATAACTATCCACATGCCCGTCTAAAATTACATTTCCCTTAGCACCTGGTAATATTCCTGGGTACAGAATTCCTGCAATATTGCTATCCTTAGGGACGTCCATTTGTCCATCTGGAAGCAATGTAACGGTCTCTATTTTGGCGCTTACTTTAATAGCTGGAATGCTAAGCTGAGTAGGCAGGATAGGTTTGGGTAATGATGGTTTAATATCGATCTTTTGAATAGCTTTAGTAGGAGTTATCGTTTCTTGCTGCTGTGTTTGTAGTGACTTCGTGTCTGGTCTGCTTTCCTGCGAATGTGAGTCAGTACAACTGGCAGTGGTTAAAGTGATGAAGGTTAATATAAATGAAGATATCCATTTTTTCATGTGTAAGAAAAGAAAGAGGGGATTCCCCCTCTTTCATCCTCCCTATTCAGTTTGTTCGCTAGCACCGCCATGGCCTGTTTTTGGCATTTTTGTTGCTTTCATGTGAATGCTCTTAGTGTTAATGCTTTTAGCCTTCATGCTCTTTGCATGAATTCCTTTAGTGGAGTGGCTCTTCATATGCATTTTCTTTTCATGCATTTTATGTTCTTTTTCTTTCTTCATTTTTTCAGCATGTACTTTTTTCTCATGTTTCGTTTCGGTTGGTGCAGCAGAAGCAGAAGCCGCAGAAGCAACGGATAGCATCAAGCAAGTGGATAAAAGAGCTACGGACAATTTCTTCATAATCATTTAGTGGATTCCTCCTAGATGTTTTTTGCCTACGAAGATTAATATCTCCATTTCAATTGCTTTTAGATTGGTGGATTGCTTCCATTGCAGTTTGGGATTGGGATAACGTTGTATTTTGATGTGAAAATTGTTATGAAAATGCCTTATAATGAAGTTCAATATATAGACATTTGGTTAGGGGTGGGAATATGACACTTATTGAAAAAAGAGAACACCGGCAATATCCGGAAATTACCCGCCTAGAAACGTCGAGAGCTGCTTATGAGCGTGATTATTCACGCTTGATTCATTCGCCTACTTTTCGTAGGCTGCAAGGCAAATCTCAAGTGTTCGGGGCTGGCACGGGTGATTATTACCGGACGCGTCTAACTCATTCGCTTGAAGTCGCTCAGATTGCTCGTGAGGCAGCGAAAAGTCTGCTTAGATCTTATCCAGAGGTGGAGACAAGTAAAGCTGAGAACCCAGGACTTGTAATAGATCCAGAGGTTGTAGAATGCGCGGCCATTGCTCATGATTTTGGTCATCCTCCTTTCGGACATAAAGGGGAAGAGGTACTAGATAACATTCTGGACCAGCTTATTGAAAAGAAGACGAATGAGGCTGCTCTGCAATCTGGAGCAACGGGTGCAGATAGGCTGCTCATTCATGAGCAGATGAAGCAGCGCTATGAGCACTTTGAAGGCAATGCCCATAATTATCGGCTGATTATGTTTCTGGAGAAGCGGGAGAACATTGATGGATTAAATCTGTCGGATGCAGTGCTTCTCGGAATTAATAAATATCCGTTTCCTGGCACCTCACTGAAGAAGGGGATGTACCTTCACGAATGGGCATATATTTCGGAGATTCGCAAAGAGTGGGGAATTCCAGCAGGTAAGAAAACGTTGGAAGCTCAGCTGATGGACCTTTGCGACGATATCGCTTATTCTGCACATGATTTGGAGGATGGAATTAAGGCTGGAAAGATTGAAGTGCATGAACACTTTATGCATGATTCCTATATTCAGCGGCTGATCGTAGAGAAAATTTCAACGTTAGAGGATTTCTTCTGGAAGGGCTGGGAGGAGGAAGGTATCCGCGCTAAGGTCGAAGAGGTGCTTAGTTCATTTCTTCGAGTATGGATGGAAAAGATGCCAACCTGCGAGAACGACTATTCCAGAACTCGGCGTGAAGTTAAGGCTTATTGGGTTAGCACCTTTGTCGCAAGTCTTGGGGTGATTCCTGATGGAGACTGGAAGAAGGTCACCTTTATAAAGGAAGGAAAAGAAGATGAGGATATGCTACGGACCGTAAGTGTGCTGAAAAGCTTCGCTTGGGTCACGATGATTCGTGATTTACGAGTACAGCGGCTTCAGAAACGTAGTGAATGGATTCTGCGCCGTCTATGGGGAGCTTTTCTTGATCCGCAGACATCCAAAGCCATTATTCCATCGGACTGGCTGCAACGCTTTGAGAAGGATCAGAAACAAGCGAATCCTATTTGGACGTGGGAACATATGGTGATTGATTATATCGCAGGGATGACGGATGCCTTTGCTGAGAAGATATACAATGAGCTATACGGGTTGAAAGTCGGATCGATTTATGACTTGGATTAGATAAAAGAGAAGATTAAGTTAAGGCCAGCCTCCAATCCATTGGAGACTGGCCTTTTGTTTGTTTTTTATAGAACGGGGAATATTTTGTTAGTGTTTTGTTATTATTAATCTGACTATATTTATGTTTGTTAACCCTGAAATTCAGTGTTTTTTATAACAAAATAGCTATTTATAAAAATAAGTTATTGTTTGTTTGCTACTTTGGTGCTAATATAATAACTAAATTGTTATTGGTAATAAATGGGGAGGTTGATAAAGGAGTCGAATCTTCTGCTTGAGTAATAATGAAAACCTTTACAAAACGGGAGGGTAAAACGAATGAAGAGGTTCAAAAAAAGCTTTGCTCTATTTCTTACAGCAGTAATGCTCGTTACAATGGCTGTGCCTGCGCTAGCTAACGGAAAAACAAATGAAAACCTCAAGGCGCACTGGGCTGGAGAAAGTGTAGAGAAATGGCAGGGTAATGGTGTTATTCAAGGTTATCCGGACGGCTCTTTTAAGCCGGATCATAAAGTAACGCGTGCTGAGCTTGTAAGTATTATTAATAAGCTATTTGGATTTAGCACTCTTTCGGAAATGTCATTCTCGGATGTACCTGCTAAAGCTTGGTATGCAAGCGCTTTATCTATAGCGAAGCAAGCTGGCTATTACAAAGGTTTTCCTGATAATAAAGCGAAAGCGGATACTGAAGTAACTCGTCAAGATGCTGCAACATTAATTGCTTCTGTTTTTTCATTGGAGCCAGGCACTAAAGCGAGTGCCTTTACAGACCAAGCATCCATCAGCGCTTACGCTAAAGAGGCTACCCTAGCATTGAGTGGAATTCTATCCGGATATCCAGATGGTACATTTCGTCCGAACGACCCAATTACAAGGGCGGAGGTAGTCACTATCGTTGACAGATTGATTAGCGGCTACTACAACACAGCCGGTACATTCACTGGGGGAGATATCCATGGGAATATTGTCATTAACCAAAGTGGGGTTGAACTAAAGAATGTAGCTGCATCAGGCAACCTTTATTTTACCTCCGGTATTGGTGATGGTGAGGGTGTCTTGGAGAATGCAACAGTAAAAGGTAATGTACTTATATCTGGTGGTGGCGAGCATTCGATTCATTTAAAAAATTCTAAATTCGCTGTTGTAAAAGTGAATCGTCCTGAAGGAAAAGTTCGGGTCGTTATAGAGGATCGTACGGTCATCACTCAACTGACTATTGATAGTGCTTCTATTATAGAAGTAGGCTCAGGTTCTACAATCGATCAGCTTGTGATTGGTAACGGTGCAACGGGAACGTTGATTACAACAAAGGGTACCATTAGCAAGCTTGTAGTAAGTGCTTCCTCTGTAGTCTTAAATGGAGTGACTATAGTAGAAGGAACATACACTGTGAAGGATGGAGTTCTTGTAGGACAGGGAACAAGTGCACCGGCGCCTGGGGGCTCAGGTGGTACTAGTGTAGAGCCTACAGCAACGCCAGTACCGACGGCTACTCCGGAACCTACAGCAACGGCTGCTCCAACGGCAACACCAGAAGCTGGGGTTCATATCGTTGACGTAGATGCATCGGCTGCTACCAAATCGTTATTTGCTTATCTGGATAGCATGAGCGGCAAACAAGTTATGTTCGGTCATCAGCATGATACTACCGTCTCTTTTGCCGGAAAGGATAAGAACGGAAATGTTATTTCTGACGTATACAGCTCCACTGGTGATTATCCTGGGGTTTTTGGTTGGGACACCCTTAGTTTAGATGGATATGAGAATCCTCCTGGAGTTAGCGGAGATTATGAAGCGAGTAGATTAGGATTATCCGCTGCCATGAAGCAGGCTCATGATTTGGGTGGTATTGTAACGCTAAGTACACATCCGTACAATTTTGTTACGGGTGGAAGCTTTAACGATACAGGGAATTCCAAAGGAGCAACGCGCTCGGTAGTATCACGTATTTTGCCGGGCGGAGATAAGAATGGAGAGTTTAATAAATATCTAGATCGCATCTCTGATTTTGCGAACAATCTTAAGGATGACGATGGCAACCTGATTCCAGTTCTGTTCCGTCCTTTCCACGAACAAAATGGAGGTTGGTTCTGGTGGGGTGCGGCTACAACGACAAAGAGTGAATACGCGGAACTGTACAGATATACAGTTGAATACCTACGTGATGTTAAAGGCGTTCATAACTTCCTTTATGTATTCTCACCAAACGGATCTTTTAATGGAAATGAAAGTGAATATTTAACGACTTATCCAGGTGATCAATTTGTTGATATTCTTGGAATGGATCAGTATGACAACAAGGAGAATGCGGGTTCGGAGGCTTTCCTGGGTGGTCTTGTTAAAGACCTTAAGATGATTTCTCAGCTTGCTCAAGACAAAGGTAAGATTGTTACCCTATCTGAGTATGGTTATAGTGCTGCTGGTATGAAAACAACAGGCAATAATGAGCTTGAATGGTTCACTAAAGTATTGAATGCGATCAAGGCTGACCCTGATGCGGCAAAAATATCTTATATGCTGACTTGGGCGAACTTTGGTGAAGGTAATAATTTGTATGTTCCTTATAAGAATGTTCCTAATAAAGCAGATCATGAGTTGCTTCCTGATTTTGTGAATTTTTATAAAGATGATTTCACGGCTTTTGCGAGTGATGTGAAAGAAGATAATAAGTACAATCTCGAGGTTGAAGTGGCAGGAAAGAAACCTTTCCTCCACATTGTAACTCCGAATAATATCAGTACAGTAACAGATGCCGTGACCATCATTCGGGCCAAGGTACTCAATGCAGTGCCTAGCAAAGTGACTTATACTGTGGGTGATTCTGGAGTAGAGGTGGAAATGACGCTCGGTACAGACGGCTACTATAGCGCTTCATGGCAGCCAGACGCTTGTCTGAATGGCAGTTCAGCAGAGATTACAGTGAGGGCATATGGAACTGGAGATGCTACACTTGCACAGACTAATTCTGTATTCTTAAAAATCAATGAAGCGCCAATAAAGGTACTTACTTTTGATACTGACAAGGATTTGGAGCAAATCCAAAACAATGGTACTTGGTCAGGGCTCGCCAATAACGCAGAGACGATCAAGACGGTCTTGCAGCATGCGTCACTAGATGCTGACGGTAAGCTAGTTATTAACATTACTGAAGGGCTGTCTGCTGAGGATACTTGGCAGGAATTGAAGCTGCAATTGAATGATCTTGCATTGGATGGAGTGGATCTGTCTCAAGTTACACGTGTGAAGTTCTCCGTGTTAATTCCGGAGGCTGCACAGAATGAGGCTAACAATGCTGCGGTACGCAGTGTCATTCAGTTGCCACCAGATTGGGATACAAAGTATGGCATGGACTCATCCTATAAATCTTTGTCCGATCTTGAGAAAGTTAACGTGAGTGGATCACAGTATTATAAATTTGATGTTTCGATTGATCTGGATAATGCCGCTAAATCAACCGAAGCCACTGGTCTAGCGATATCTCTGGTTGGCAGTGGTTTGGAAGTGAAAGGTGAATTGCCAATCTATGTAGATAATATCGGTCTTTATAATACGTATACTGCACCTGTTGCTGACAAAGCACTGGTAGATAATTTTGAATCTTATGGCTCAAGTGATGAAGCACTGATAGCCAAATATCCTAAGGCTGGCGGAGATGATGTGAGCGTATCTTTAAGCTCCGAACATAAGGCATCCGGGGATTACGGAATGAAACTGCACTATACGATTAATAATGCAGGTTATACCGGAGTAGGTAAAAGTCTGGGTTCGCTGGACTGGTCCGACTATAATGCACTCAGTATGTGGGTAGCTTCCGATGGAGACAACGCTTATGCTGAGAAAGGTGAGCCGCTTAAGCTAGTGGTGCAGCTTGTCATTGATGGAGGATATTTCGAAGCCTATCCGGTCATTAATCCAGACAAGAACGGTAAAATAGTATTAAGTTTGAAGAATTTGACGGAGATGAGCTGGGGAAAAGCCGGACAGCTTACACAGGAAAGATTGAAGCAAGTTCAGAGCTTTAATTTGTATGTGAATGCGATGGACGGACAGAGCCACGAAGGTTCGCTCTACTTTGACGATATTCAAGCGGTCTATGACGGGACACTTCCGGATATGTCGGAAGAAGGAAATGGAGGTTCCCAGGGACATGAGCCTGGCGTGTTGTACGCCTTCGCTACAGAAGCTGATATTGCAGGATGGGCTACAACCAACGGTTCGTCTGCCAACGCTCAACCTCCAGTATTTGATGCCAATGAAGAAGCGGCAAGTGTACAATTTGATTTGATTAATACTGGCAATGATACAAATGGCAGCTCCAAAGAATCCTTCGAACTTGCTATTAATCCTGAGAAGCTGAATATTACAGGGCTGGATACGATCAGCGCTAAGGTTAAGCTCTCGAGTGGTGCAGCTAAAGCACGTCTATTCATCAAGACAGGTGCGGACTGGAAATGGAGCGACAGCGGTGATCCTGTGCCTGTAGATTCTAACGGTTATACGACCTTATCTATTTCCCTGCCTACTGCAGCAGCAGGGGTGGGCGTAGATTTGGCTGCTGTAAAGACGATTGGGATTAAAATTGAGGATGTTTCCAATGATGGAGGAACTGCGAAGCTTTATTTGAAGGAAGTATCTCTGGAGAAAGCTGTCCCGGATGTTCACTATGGCTTCGAGACGGGGAATGACGGTTGGGCTATCAATTCTGGTACAGCCACAGTATCTTCTGATGTATATGCTGAAGGTAATCAATCTTTGAAGCTTGATTTCGCATGGAATGGAGAGGATAAAGATCCTTTTATAGCAGCATCAAAAGTAGCTGCACTTGATCTGAGCTCATTCTCCAAGCTTACTGCTAAAGTTAGAATCGCCTCTGACCAGCCTGATGTTCAAGCGAAGCTGTTTCTTCAATTAGGTGGCTATGCAGTATGGGTAGATTCGGGTGCGAAGATAGCTGCTCAGGATGGATTCACGGAGTTCACGATTGATCTCAGCAACAATTCCATTCTATCGCCTGAGAATTTGAAGAAAGTAGATGCCATTGGCATTCAGTTTGTTACACCTTCTACGGCTGGAACCGCTACAGCTTATATTGACGAGATCATAGCTTCTAATTAAGCGCGCTGCGATCCAGGTGTGAAATAAGGGTCCCTGCATGTCCATTAGGATTGCCTAATAGATATGCAGGGACTATTTTGTATGATCAGTTTATAGTTAAAGATTTGAATAGTATTCAAGCGCTGTTCTTTCTAGTTCGGTGACAAATGCTTCTTTCCCATCCATATAAGCTTCAATGTCCTTCGGAAATTGATTCGCAAGATCCTCTTTTAGATTACCGTATTGTTCTGCTGCCTCGCCACTCATACCGAACTCGACCATACATTCGTAACCGAGCTCTGTCATTTGCGCGTTGAAGTCATCAATGACTTCGATATTTCGTACAACAGACATCATATCAATGATTGGTTTAGCTTTTAGCCCAGGAACAGAAGTGCTGCCCATATGGTGAATATCAATAAGTGCATCAGCGAAGATCTCTTTAATCTTACGAGATCTTCTTGGAAGATAAGATTCCATTCCTCATTGTATTGTGTACAGTAACATCTATTTCGCTAACCTCTCTTTATGCTTGATTCCTGGATTTTTTTATTATAGAACAAGTGTTCTTAATAATCAAATACTAAATTTAATATTGGCGGGCATAATCAACGAGATTTAGGGATGGAGTGCCAGTAGATAAATAGGAATTTATATTTTCGGTAAAAATATTTACGATTCGATTAGCGTATTGATCGGTTATGCCAGCAGAATGAGGAGTGATGACTACCTGTTCCATAGTCCAAAGTGGATGATCCTGCGGGAGGGGTTCGGTTTCGAATACATCCAATCCCGCACCACGAAGCTGACCGCGATTCAGTGCGTGGATTAGAGCCTCAGTATCAGTAGTTGCTCCACGTCCAACGTTAATGTAATAGGAGCCTTGTTTAAAGGCAGAGAAGATTGCAGTATTAAATAATTGCTTAGTTTCATCGGTGATAGGGAGAATATTGATGATGAAGTCGCCTTGGCTCACAGCTTCTGGCAGATGGTCAGTGGTATATACTTGATCAAAATCAGCGAGTGGCTTGCCTGAGCGACTTACTCCGATCGTCTTCATCCGGAAAGCTTTAGCGATTCTGGCAGTTTCGCTGCCGATGGCTCCAGTTCCAACAATAACGGCTGTCTTTCCGAACAATTCACTCTCACTTCCGTCAGAATTCCAGTAGCGGTTGATCTGATTGCGAACGGCTGTATGCAAATTACGTGTGAAGAGAAGCATGAAGCCAAAGATTACCGCAGAAATAGGCTCGGCATGCACTCCGCTCCCACTAGTCAATAGGATTCCACGTTCCTTAAAACGCTCTAACGGGAGCTTCTCAATTCCAGCAGACCAGGATTGGACCCAGCGAAGGGGCGAATCTGGACGAAGAAGCGTATCGGCGATGCCTTTAGCCCAGCCGATTACGATTTCAGCATCAGCTAGCAGCTGTAAATCCGGATTTTTGCCGTCACCTTGTATGAATGTATAACCGGGGGCTGCTGCTTTGATTCTTTCTTGTTGCTCGGCTGTCAGTGGTTGTAGACATACTATGGACTTAGTCATGATGTATTCCTCCTGCTCTAAGGTTTGATGAAAATGGATAATGTTATAGGATAAGGATACCAAATCTATAGGAGAAGGTGAAATTGATATGGATGCTAACGTGTCGGATAAAGATTCAGAACGATTATTTATTGCTGTGAAATTACCCGCAGAACTTGGGCAAGTTGTGGCGGAAGAGTGCTCTAACCTATCTCAAAAGTTTCATTTTGCAAAATGGACTCATCCAGAGGATTATCATATTACCCTGCAATTTTTAGGAGACACCCCAAAGACGAAAATCCCGGATTTAATCATGTCGTTGAAGCAGATGTCAGAGCAATGCCGCCCCTTCAAACTATCCTTAGACAAATGGAATACATTTGGTCTGCCAAAGGCTCCAAAAGTTTTATGGGCAGGGGTTTCTGGCGAACTAGAAGAGCTGAATTTACTGGCTGCGAGAGTACACACTGCTACACTTCCTTTAGGTTTTTCGGCCGAATCCAGGGAGTACAAACCACATCTCACAGTGGCTCGAAAGTACCTTGGAAAAATTTCATTTGATGATAAATTGCTGGAAAATTTACTGAAATTGGATGATGAAAAAAGATCAAAAATCTTTCATAGAGACTGGACGATTGATAGTTTTGTGTTGTATGCTACCAGAATGTATGCCATTCCTATGTATGAAATGATTGAAAATATTACATTTTAAAATCGGTATTTAAGTTTTCAAAGCTTCCGTTTTCGGTTACATACAATAGGAATGTGCCGTGAAATAGGAGGAATATCATGTTAATCTTTAAACAAAACCGCTGTATCGCGTTGCTTGTTGGCGTTATACTAGTGTGTTTCTCTGCCATAAGCTTAATGCAGCCTAATCAGGTTGCCGAGGGGAAAATAGATAATCTGCAGATGGATAAGCTGCAATCCACCAGCCGAGCATCAGTAATTAATTATTTGCAAGAAGAATCAAAATCTAGTAAGACGAGGGGCTCTACAAAAGTTTCACAAATGAATAAGCTTTACAGCACAGTTAACCTGTTCAGTTCCACTTGGAAACCAGAGCAGAGTGTGGAATGGCTTAGTAAGAATAAAATAAAGCCACAAAATACATCGCAGGCTTCCATAGTTCGGGTAAAGGCTGATGTGGCACAATCTAATTCAGCTGCGCAGAAAGCGACAGCGAAAAAGAGCGCTCAGACTGTGGTTAAGACAGTCTCGGCATCTCAGAAAAATCCCCTCACAACATTATACTTCTCTCGGACCGAGCTATTAAGCCAGGAGCAGCAAAGTAAAGCAACCCGGCGCTACGCAGTATCCGAAGAAGAACTGCTTCTGCTACAAAAAATTGTAATGGCAGAGGCGGAAGGTGAACCGTACCAGGGCAAGGTGGCAGTTGCCAACGTTGTTCTGAATAGGCTACGGTCAGCCAATTTCCCCGACACGATATATAAGGTCATTTATCAAAAGCATCAATTCAGTCCTGTAGCTAACGGGCGTCTTAAACGTGTCAAGCCTAATGATGATAGTATTAAAGCGGTGAACGCAGCGCTCTCTGGGGTGAAGGAAGTTCCCGATAGTACTTATTTTTTCCTATCGCTTAAGCTTGCGCAGGATCTTACCGTACATCATTCGCAGGAGTATGTGAAGACCATTGGTAATCATACGTTTTATAAATAATTGACCTTATCTGTGAACCTCAGCTATTTATAGGGTAAACTGGACTATATAACCCTGGAGGTGGAAGAATTGTCATGAAGATCACTTATTACGGACACTCAGCGCTGCTGGTAGAAACAGAGCAAGCGAAAGTTATTATTGACCCTTTTTTGTCAGGAAATCCGAACTCCGGTATTTCACCTGATGACATTACTGTAGATGCTGTCCTGCTGACTCACGGTCACTCGGATCATTTAGGTGATGCTGTGCAAATTGCCAAACAGAATGATTGTCCGATCTTTGCTGTTTTTGAGCTTGCAGAATACTGCCGAATGAAGGGTGCCAAGGTAAAACATATGAATATAGGCGGCAGTCATATTTATGATGCCATTACCGTTAAATATACTCAGGCGTTTCATTCCTCATCGATTCAGGAAGGCGACGTTTGGATTTATGCTGGACAACCCGCAGGTATTTTATTGACGATTGAGGGGAAGACGTTATTCCATGCAGGTGATACCGCACTATTCAGCGATCTGCGTCTGATTGGTGAAAGAACTGCGATTGATTTGGCGGCTCTGCCAATTGGCGATATGCTGACCATGGGACCGGATGATGCGCTCCTTGCTGCGCGCTGGCTTCAAGCGGACAAGGTCATACCACTTCATTACAATACATTTCCGGATATTGCTCAGGATGCTATGGATTTCTGTAATCGTCTGCGACAAGAGGGGATAGAGGGATTCCCGCTTAAAGCTGGTGAAAGTATAGAAATTTAATAAATCCTGATTACATGTCTATACAAAAAAAGCAGATAGCCGGGAATTTCCCTGGCTACCTGCTTTTCTTTATGGTGTAATGCACACAGGCTCTTCGCCTCGGGCTTGAGATCTTGCTCCTCTGATATCAGCTGTTTTGTCTGCGGGGTTGCCTAACATCTGCAGAACGGTAGTCGCGCAACTTTGCGGTTGATGTTTATCAGGGGCTAGACGGCGTTTACGCTGTTCTTCGAGAACAGAATACTCACGGAGCATCATAGAGAACCATTTATTCACTACCTCACAGTCAAGTACCTCTGCTAGCCCTAGCTCTACGAAATATTGGCAGTTTTTCTCTTCCTGACCTGGAATAGCTTTATAGAAGAGCATTGGGATTCCCTTAGCCTGACCTTCGGTACAGGTCATACCGCCAGGCTTTGTGATTAGAAGGTCGGAAGCATCCATAAGTTTATTGATTTCACTGGTGTATCCAAGAATCCTGACGTTAGGATGATTAAGCCTTGGATTGGACTTCATTTTGGCTATAAGCTTCTCGTTACTGCCCATACAGAAGATGAGTTGGATGTTATCCATTCTGGCTGTGAGTGAATTCATAATCTCTTTGCCGAACATCAGTCCCCAGCCTCCACCCATGATGAGAACAGTAGGGATATCGGCTAGACCTAGTTCCTTGCGGAGCAGCGTCTTGTTGGATCGTTCCCAGAACTTCGGATGCACAGGAATGCCTGTGACCGTTACAAGCTCAGGAGCAATCCCTCGGCCTGTTAGAATTGATTTGACGCGTGGGGTAGAGACGAGATATCGGTTGACCTCGGAATTTACCCAGCTACCATGTGCATCATAATCTGTAATTAACGTATACAGCGGGACCTCCAATCCACGACGCTTTAGTCTGGAAATGACAGCGGCCGGAATGGGGTGTGTGCAAATAATCAAATCAGGCTTTAGCTGCTCGATTACTTGAGAGGCATGTGTATAAAAAATCCGGTGAAGTGCCATCTTAGTCAACGGGTTCAATGATTTATGATATTGTGTCTTATACATCATGCCGACCAGCTTAGGCTGGCTGCTAACTGTTTTTCGGTAAGCGGAAAGAATCCATGGGGCGACCATCGGGTTAAGAAATTTACCTAGCTCGATGACTCGGCACTGGACATCCGGATTCAGCAGCTTTATTCCTTCGGCCAGAGCATAGGCTGCTCCTGTGTGGCCCGTACCGAAGCCTTCCGAAAACAGCAGTACTCTTTTCTTTCGCATAAGTTCACCTGCTACTTTCCTTTTCAATAGAAATGCGGAATTTCTTCTTAAATAGATGAGGGAAAACTGTTCTCTACTCACATTATACAAATAAGACGTAAATAGAAAGTTAAAACCCTGCAATAAATAAAAAAATAAAAGATTTTCTAAAGTATTGCAAACTGCAAAGCTACATGTTAAAGTAATGAATGACCAATTGACCGGATTAGTAAAGTGGTCAGATAGTCAGCGGTAATGATATTTTCTGGAGAAAGGAAGTGGGCACAGGTGGCAGTGGTGGATCGAAGACAGCAGGTGCTTCAGGCCGCAGCAAAATCATTTTCATTATTCGGCTATAAGGCGACTACCATGGATCAGGTTGCTAAGATCGCAAATGTCGGGAAAGGAACCATCTACACCTTTTTTACAAACAAAGAGCAATTGTTTGATGAGATCCTGCGCGATATGATGGTAGAAATGAAGATGATTGCTGATCGCGAGATCAGGCGAGACAGACCTTTCTTTGATAACCTGCATCGTGTGCTGGATGCCCTGCTGGAATTTCGAAGTGAGCAGGAGCTATTCATCAAGCTTTCCCAGGAGAGTCGCGAATTCGGAACGCCGCAGGCAGGAGAAGGGCTCGAGAAGATCGAGAACTTAGTTTTAGAATATTTAGAACGGGAGGTGCAACAAGCCCTTGAAAAGGGAGAAATCAAACCTTGCGATCCTAAAATCGTATCTGTAGTCATGTTCAGGCTATATATTGTATTGACTGCTGAACTGAATAAAACACATACTCCCTTGGACAAGGAACAGATCAAGATGTACTTTCATTTGTTTCTCGCCGAAGGATTGGCACAGTAAGCGTTGATTCAGGATAGGGATGGCGTGATCAGATTGCTTTCCCTTAACAATTTCCAAGCTGTTTTAGGCATTGAAGAAGAGCCGAAAGGCGTTTTTTTATCCCCTAAATTGACCAGATGGGGAAAACGGTCACCTAGTGTTACGTAATATTTCGCAAACAAAGCATTTTAAAGAGAGCATAAGCTCATAAGGAGAGAACCAGAATGAAATCATTATCCGTATTTACCAAGGATCTTGGCGCAGCACTGAGAAATCCAAAGGTGCTGATTCCGATGATTGCCATCCTATTTATTCCGGTGATGTATAGCGGATTCTTCCTAAAGGCATTCTGGGATCCGTATGGCAAGATGAATGAGTTACCGGTTGCTGTTGTCAACCAAGACGTCGGTGCTAATTATGAAGGAAAACAACTTCAGGCCGGAGATGATCTGGTTGAAGAGCTTAAGGTAACCGATGGCTTTCAATGGAACTTTGTTTCACTAGAAGAAGCGCAAGCAGGAATGAAGGACAATACCTATTATATGGCGATTATTGTTCCAGAAGACTTCTCTGCTAAAGCAACAACGCTTTTGGATGATGAACCACAACCGGCAAAAATTATTTATGAGCCAAATGAAGGCTACAACTTCCTGGCCGGACAGATCGGTGGAACGGCTGTATCAGAAATTAAATCTAAAGTATCCGCTAAGGTAACAGAGGCTTATGTGGAGTCTGTATTCAATCAGATTACAGAAGTTTCTGATGGATTGGGCGAGGCGGGAGATGGAGCTTCCAAGATCGCAGATGGCGCTGGTAAGCTAGATGACGGAGCCTTGAAGCTGAAAGATAATCTTCTTGTACTGACAGATGGTACAGGTAAACTTCAAAATGGTGTAGAACCACTTACTAAAGGTGTGTCTGATTTAAATTCAGGTGCTACTGCAATTCAAACGGGTTCTAGCACTTTGGCAGGCGGTTTGCAACAATTGTCGGCTGCTCATACACAGCTTCAAGATGGCGTTGCACAAAGCGCTGCCGGCAGTAAACAGCTTAGTGACGGCTTGAAGCAAGCTGTAACAGGTGCCACACAGCTTCAAGCAGGTACGAAGTCTGCTGTAGATGGTACTACTAAATTACAAGCAGGAACACAATCTTTAGTTGACGGCAGCGCGAAGCTGGAAGCAGGTCTAACCTCTTCCGTGGATGGCAGCGCGAAGCTGGAGGCAGGCTTGCAGGCTTCCGCAGAAGGTAGCACAAAGGTTACTGAGGGCGCTAAAGCGGTCGCTCAAGGCTTGCAGCAATTGGCACAGGCTAGTCCTGAGTTGGCACAGAATCCGGCCGTACAGAAGCTCCTAGCAGCTAGTGCAGCTGTTGCACAAGGTAGTGAGCAACTGCAACAAAGTCAAGAGCAGCTGGCACAGGGTGCTACTGCACTCCACAGTGGGCAAGAGCAACTGGCACAAGGTGCAACTCAACTGCACTCAGGTTCACAGCAGGTAGCTGCTGGTGTAACTCAGTTGCATGATGGAGCAGAGCAATTAAATGCTGGTAGCACACAGCTTTTGACAGGACAGCAAAAACTGGCACAAGGTGCATCTGCACTTGTAACAGGTGGCAATAAGCTGAATGCAGGGATGCAACAATTTGGTGCGAAGCTTAAAGAAGCTGCAGCTGGAGGCAGCAAGCTGGCTGAAGGCGGTAAAGCGCTTGGCGATGGTACCTCAAAACTGCTAAGTGGTGTAGGCGAACTAGGTTCCGGTATTAGTGCTGTAGCAGATGGTTCGAAAAAACTGGCTGACGGTGCAGGCGAGCTGAAAGATGGTATGGATGATCTGAAATCTGGATCAACAGAACTGGCAACTAAGCTTAGCGATGCTGCTGAAAAAACAGGCAGCGTGAATAAGTCAGATAAAATGATGGAAATGTTCGCACAACCGGTTGTGATTGAGGATCAAGTTGTAAATCATGTACCAAACTACGGAACAGGGTTTGCTCCTTACTTCTTATCTCTTGGGTTGTTCGTAGGTGCACTGATTTCTACAATTGTTATTCCAATGCGTGAATCAGCTGTAATAGGCGCAAGCCGTATGAATCGTTTTATCAGCCGTACGCTTACGTTCTCAATCATGAGCTTTATCCAGTCTATGCTGGCTGCTGTGGTTGTATTGTACGGACTTGGACTAGAAGTACAAAGTGTACCGCTATTCTTCCTATTTACATTCTTGACTAGTCTAGTTTACACATGGGTAGTTCAATCCATTGTTACTTGGTTGGATCAACCGGGACGTTTTGTTGTTATCGTTATTCTTATTTTCCAATTAACAACTAGTGCCGGAACATTCCCACTTGAATTGATCCCGAACTGGATGAAATTCTTTAACCCACTGCTTCCTATGACTTACACAGTTAGTGGTCTTAAATCAGTAATTTCTACAGGGGACTTCAGTGCAATGTGGAGTGACGTAGGTGTTCTTGCAATCTTCGGTCTTGGGTTCCTTGCTCTTACTTTCGCTTACTTCATGACCCGCAGTCGGGACAATGAAGCTGGAATGAACAGTGAACAAGCTATGACTGTATAATTTGAAAAAAAGTAATTAAAAAGCGTCTCCTCCGGGAGGCGCTTTTTTTTTGAGTTTAAATCATAGAACCCTTTTTCTTGCAAACATTCAAGGGTGATGAAAATTCTTGAAACGCTTTCATTGCATAAGTTCTTATGCGTCATTTATGCATAATTATACATAGATGAGTTTTTTTAAACTTTTGTCCACTAAAGCTGTGTCGCAAAAAGAAATGTTAATCAGCATCATAAAAAAGTTTAAATTGCGCTGTTGTCACCCCGGTGATAAAATAATAGCACTAATCTGGCTTGAATAATTATTAAAATTTTAATCTGAAAAATTTTCCAAAGATTACGCCATACTTTATAATAGAAAGGTTGCGTTCGATGAGACACACTGAACTGCCCGGAAAACAGGGCCTGTATGATCCCCAGTTCGAAAAAGATGCTTGCGGCATGGGATTTGTAGCCCATATTAAAGGCAAACCGTCCCATGATATTGTTAGTAACGCTTTAACAATGCTCTTTAATATGGAGCATCGTGGCGGACAAGGTAGCGAACCCAACTCTGGTGACGGAGCAGGTATCATGCTTCAAATTCCGCACCGTTTCTTTGTTAGTGAAGCCCAGAAGCTTGGCTTTGCTTTGCCGGAACAAGGCCATTATGGCGTAGGTATGATTTTTCTATCTCATAACGAGAAAGTTCGGGCTCAACATGAGGCTCTCTTAAGCAAAATTATTGCTGAAGAAGGTCAGGAAGTACTCGGCTATCGTGATGTACCTACCTATGATGAAATGCTTGGCAAAACTGCGAAGGCTGCAAAGCCTTTTGTGCGCCAAGTGTTTATCGGTCGCTCGGCCTCGGTTACGAACGAATTGTCTTTTGAGCGTAAGCTTTATGTCATCCGCAAACGTGCAGAGCTTGCGATTCGCTACGGTGGTGTAGAAGAGGCTGAAGCCTTCTATATCCCAAGCTTGTCATGTCGTAAGATCGTGTACAAAGGCATGCTGACTACAGAACAAGTCGGACAATTCTACCTGGATTTGCAGAACGAAGAGCTGGAATCAGCAATCGCGTTAGTTCACTCCCGTTTCAGTACGAATACCTTCCCAAGCTGGGAACGTGCGCATCCCTACCGCTTTATGATCCACAATGGTGAGATCAATACCTTGCGCGGAAATGTGAACTGGATGCATGCTCGCCAGTCGCTATTCAAGAGTGAAGTGTTCGGCGAAGATCTGAGTAAGATCAAACCTGTTATAAACCCGGATGGATCGGACACTGCAATGTTCGATAATACCTTTGAGTTTCTTTATTTGAGCGGACGCTCCTTGACACAAGTAGCCATGATGATGGTTCCTGAACCATGGAGCAATCATGACAGTATGGACGCCGACAAGAAAGCTTTTTACGAATACCACAGCACTTTGATGGAACCATGGGACGGACCTGCTGCAATGGGCTTTACAGATGGTGTGCAAATCGGCGCTATTCTGGATCGTAACGGCTTGCGCCCTGCTCGTTATTATGTAACAAAGGACGACATGATTATTCTATCCTCCGAAGCGGGTGTACTGGACATTCCAGCAGAGGACATCTTATATAAAGACCGCCTGAAGCCTGGACGCATGCTGCTCGTGGATACGAAGGAAGGCCGTATTATCTCCGATGAGGAAGTCAAATCGGCTATCGCCACTGAGAAGCCTTACCGCCAGTGGCTGGATGAGCATTTGATCAGTCTCGAAGAGCTTCCAGATGCGCCTGAGCTACCAAATCCTAAGCATGACAATGTGCAGCAGCTGCAGCAAGCGTTCGGCTATACTTTTGAGGACTTGCGCAAGGTGCTTGAACCAATGGCATCTACTGGCGCTGAAGCTGTAGGTTCCATGGGTTATGATGCGCCGCTCGCTGTGCTTTCAGACCGTCCGCAGCGTCTATATAACTATTTCAAACAAATGTTTGCTCAGGTAACGAATCCACCAATCGATGCTATTCGCGAAGAGCTGGTTACCTCTACTACGACTACAATTGGACCAGAGCGTAACTTGCTTAAACCAGAACCAGAAAGCTGTCGCCAAATCTCGCTGCACACACCGATTCTTTCGAATGAAGACTTTGCTAAAATTCGTCATGTTCGTCGTGCAGGCTTCAAGTCGATGTCTATTCCGATTCTTTTCCCAGCTGAGCTCGGAGCAGAAGGAATGCGTATCGCACTTGAGCGTATGAACGAGGCTGCTGATCGCGTTATGGCTAAAGGTCATAACATTCTGATTCTGACGGACCGCGGTGTGGACCGTGAGAATGCTGCGATTCCTGCTCTACTTGCGGTATCGAGCTTGCATCACCATCTGATCCGGCAAGGAACACGGACAAAAGTTAGTATTTTGCTTGAATCCGGTGAACCTCGTGAAGTCCATCATTATGCACTTCTGCTTGGTTATGGTGTGAGTGCAGTCAATCCGTATCTGGCCTTTGAAAGCTTGGATGATATGATCGGCCAAGGCTTACTGCGGGGAATCTCGCATGAGAAGGCTGTGAAGAACTATATTAAAGCTGCGACTAAGAGCGTAGTTAAGATTCTTTCCAAAATGGGGATTTCGACTATTCAATCCTACCGGGGCGCGCAGATCTTTGAAGCTGTGGGTCTGAACTCGGAATTCGTGGATCGTTACTTTACTTGGACACCTTCCCGCATTGGCGGTATTGGTCTGGAGGAAGTAGCAACCGAGGCACTTATCCATCATAACCGTGCTTTCACGGAAAAAGACGGAAATGATAAAGTGCTTGATTCCGGTGGTGATTATCAATGGCGAAACGATGGGGAAGATCATTTGTTCAACCCACAGACCATTCATCTGCTTCAGCACTCAGTGCGTAGTGGAGATTATAAGATGTACAAGAAATATGCTGCACTTGTTCAAGGTGAAAGTGAGAAGCATCTGACGATTCGTTCCTTATTACAGTTCAAGTCAGCTTATGAACCGATTCCATTAGAAGAAGTAGAGCCAGTGGAGTCCATTATGAAACGGTTCAAGACGGGTGCGATGTCCTTTGGTTCCATTAGTAAGGAAGCGCATGAGACCCTCGCTATTGCAATGAACCGGATCGGTGGTAAGAGTAATACTGGTGAGGGCGGAGAAGATCCAGCCCGCTATATCCCGGACAGCAACGGCGATTCCCGTCGCAGTGCGATTAAACAGGTAGCTTCCGGACGTTTTGGAGTTACATCTAACTACCTTGTTAACGCTGATGAGATCCAGATTAAGATGGCTCAGGGTGCTAAACCAGGGGAAGGCGGACAGCTTCCAGGGCGTAAAGTTTATCCATGGGTGGCTGAAGTGCGCGGTTCAACAGCTGGTGTGGGCTTGATTTCACCTCCGCCGCATCATGATATTTATTCGATTGAGGATTTGGCAGAGCTGATCTACGATCTGAAGAATGCTAATCCACGTGCAAACATTAATGTTAAGCTCGTCTCTGAAGTCGGAGTAGGTACGATTGCTGCTGGCGTAGCCAAAGGGCGCGCTGATATTATCCTGGTAAGTGGCTATGACGGGGGTACAGGTGCATCTCCGATGAACTCCATTCGTCATGCAGGTCTTCCATGGGAACTTGGCTTGGCCGAAACGCATCAGACGTTGATGCTGAACAATCTGCGTGACCGCGTTGTACTGGAAACAGACGGAAAAATGCTTAGCGGACGCGATCTAGCCGTAGCTGTATTACTGGGTGCTGAAGAGTATGGCTTCGCTACTGCTCCGTTAGTAGCTGTGGGTTGTATCATGATGCGTGTCTGCCAAATGGATACTTGTCCGGTTGGTGTAGCGACACAAAATCCAGATCTTCGTAAGAACTTTACGGGTGATCCACAGCATGTAGTTAACTTTATGACCTTTGTGGCACAGGATTTACGCGAAATTATGGCGAGTCTTGGCTTCCGTACGATTGAAGAGATGGTTGGCCGTACAGATTGCTTAGACGCTGCTCAAGCTTCGCAGCATTGGAAGAAGAAGGGCGTAGATTTGAGTAGTCTGCTGCATGTACCGGAAATGCCAGAGGGAAGCACACGCTTCTGCAGTAAACGTCAGAATCATGGTCTGGAAGAGACGCTTGATGTCTCTAAACTGCTGGATCTGGCTGCACCTGCACTGGAATCAGGAACGGCTGTAGAAGCATCGTTACCGATTACGAACGTTAATCGTGCCGTTGGAACCATCCTTGGTAGCGAGCTGACACGTAAATACGGGGCAGCCGGCTTGCCTGATGATACGATTCGTCTTCATTTCACCGGTTCTGCTGGTCAAAGCTTAGGTGCATTCGTGCCTAAGGGGATCACACTTACGGTGGAAGGCGATTCCAATGACTACGTTGGTAAGGGACTGTCGGGTGGTAAGATTATTATCAAACCATCTCCAAAAGCTACCTTTGCAGCTGAGGACAATATCATTATCGGAAATACTGCTTTTTACGGAGCAACAGCTGGAGAAGCTTATATCAACGGTATCGCCGGTGAACGTTTTGCCGTTCGTAATTCTGGAGCGAAGGTTGTTGTAGAAGGTGTGGGTGACCACGGTTGTGAATACATGACTGGAGGCCGTGTGGTTGTTCTTGGTGAAACTGGCCGTAACTTTGCGGCAGGGATGTCCGGTGGTATCGCTTATGTTTACGATCCAGAGAGATCCTTCATCGGCCGCTGCAATCTCGAGATGGTACTTCTCGAGAGAGTGGAAGAGCCAGAAGAGATCGAAGAGCTGCGCGAGCTGATTAGCCGTCATGTAGAGCTTACAGGCAGTAAGGCGGGAGCGCGGGTATTGGATCAGTGGGCAGATAGCTTGCCGAAGTTTGTTCGTGTTATTCCGAAGGATTACAAACGGATGATGGAGCAGATTCGCAAAGTAGAGCAAACCGGATTGACCGGCGAGGCTGCTTTGATGGCTGCATTTGAAGCGAATATGCGCGAGCTTGCACGTGTAGGTGGCTAAATAACTGCATTCTGAATAAACAGGTAATATTGAATGAAGTGATATAAGGGACTTGGACTCTTTCGTTTGCGGGAGGCCAGGTCCCTTTTTGTTCAAATCGAATCCTCGTTCTAAACAACGTTAGACTGTTTCTTTTTTGTAATTTTCTGAAAAAAACTGTATGGTAAACTTGTTTGTAAATGAAAGGAAGTGATACTGTGTCAAATACAGAAATGCTGTCTGAACCTGTTGCCCGTCTGCAGGGAGTTACCAAGAAAATAGGCTCTAAGACGCTGGTGAGCAATTTAACGCTGGATATCCCACCGGGTCAAATATTCGGGTTTTTGGGACCAAACGGAGCAGGGAAGACGACAACAATACGAATGATGGTGGGATTAATTTCCATTAGCAGTGGGGATGTCCTGATTAGTGGTCATAGTATTAAAAATAATTATAAAGAGGCTATTGCAAGTGTTGGGGCTATTGTAGAAAATCCTGAAATGTACAAGTTTCTGTCCGGGTATCAGAATCTTAGACAATTTGCACGGATGGTACCGGGAGTCAGTAAGCAACGGATTGATGAGGTTGTGGAGCTGGTTGGGCTTGGTCAAAGAATTCATGACAAAGTGAAGACTTATTCCCTAGGTATGCGTCAAAGACTTGGAGTAGCTCAGGCGCTACTAAACCGACCAAAGCTACTGGTTCTAGATGAGCCAACCAATGGGCTTGATCCACAAGGCATACGTGAGCTTCGTGACTATCTGCGCCTACTCTGTCGTGAAGAAGGAACAACCGTATTTGTCTCCAGCCATTTACTTTCCGAAATGGAGCTCATGTGTGACAGTGTAGCCATTATTCAGAATGGGCAACTGCTTGAGGTAAAACAGCTAAAAGAGGTAGGCAATGTTACAATGCCTATCGGAGAAACCTTGTTTGAGGTTGACGATGCCGAAGCTGCACTTGCTCTCATTGGACAAGGAACTTTAAAGAGCGGTGGGCTTGTAGTTGAGGCGGCACGTGAAGAAATTGCTGAGTTTAATGCCAGACTAGTGGCTGGTGGGATTAAAGTGTACAGTATCAAATCACTTGCCCGTACGCTAGAGGATCAATTCTTAGAGGTTACAGGAGGTGAAGGAATTGAGTAATTTTACAGCGTTGATACATAATGAGAATATCAAGATATATAGTCGTGCTCGCACATGGATTATGCTGATTATTCTAGCAGTGTTTAGTGCGTTTCTTCCAGCTCTTATGTATTTCACAACGGATAACCCTGCATCACGCTTAGGCGTTTGGGACAGTTTCCAAATGATAGTGAGTGTTGTATTCTTCCTGAATACGATCTTCGTTGTTGTTATAGCCGCTGACTCCGTAGCGGGCGAATTTACCTGGGGAACCATCAAAATGCTGCTGATTCGCCCGTGGAGCCGTTCCCAGATCTTGCTCTCGAAATACATTAGCATTGTGTTGTTTAGCTTGCTTTGTACTGCAGTATTGATTGTTTTTGGTTTAGCTTCATCGTTTATTTTCGCCTCACCAACTGGAGACACACTGTCTTCGATTACAGCTTGGAGTCCTGCTGAGTATTCCTTTATAGATCTCCTATGCCGCTATGTCACTCTTTTCTTGACGGTTACGCTTGCTTTTATGATCTCTTCCGTATTCCGTGCAAGTGGATTGGCGATAGGGTTATCTATGTTTATCATGTTTGCCCAAGGTATTTTCGCTGCTTTGCTTAATCCGGATGTGTTCGAATGGGCCAGATATTTAATTTTCACTCATATGGATCTAAGGGTCTACATGGGATCTGATATTGGTCCAGGTGGTGCTACACTAGGCTTCTCCATTGCTGTGCTGGCAGTGTATTATGTTATATTCTTAGCAGTTTCCTGGTTTGTCTTCCGTAAACGGGACGTTGCTGGTTAAAAATAGGATTAACCGGCTTCAAGCGTTTCTTCTGCTTTGGAGGAACGTTTTGCTGTCTTGTCCTTTTTCGTATTACTTTTGAGCTCACCTGCTTGTTCAGAGGTGGGCTGTTCTTGCATGGCGATGGACCCATTAAGCAGGCTGCCTTCCATAATACTGAGTGCTCCTGCAGAAATATTACCGTGCAGCTCGCCAGTACCGGTCATAATGAGCCTACGGTCTGCGGTAACATCTCCATATACTTTACCAGCGATAACGATCTCTTCTGCTCTAATACTGGAGCGCACCGTGCCTTCCTCACCTACAGTGACAACACCACTGCATATAATTTCTCCGCTAAAGGTACCTTCAATCCTCAGGTTCGTATCGCAATGTACTTTACCCTCGAGCGTACCCCCATGCCCAATCAGAGAGTCAGTAGACTTGATAGTGGCACGCTGCTGCCGCTTATTCCACATGTATAAATTCCTCCTATTTCATATATTTTTACATTAACGTTTAGGGTTTAACATAATCCAATGGATCCACAGTTTTATTCTGCTTCACTACCTGGAAATGAAGATGAGGTCCTGTGCTTCGACCAGTGTTTCCAAGCAAGCCGATCTTCTGCCCCTTATTAACCTTGTCTCCCGCAGATACATTCATTGCCTGCAGATGCATATACCAGGTTTCAAGCCCGTTCGAATGCTTGATCACGACATACTTGCCTCTCGCACCCATCTGCTCGGAGGTAACGACCTCCCCGTCTAAGGCGGCATATACAGGATCGCCTAAGTTCCCAGCAATATCGACACCTGAATGGAACGCGGATAAGCCTTTGAAAGGATCTGTTCGGTAGCCGAAGCTTGAGGAGATGACCCTAGAATCGGTAGGCCAGAGTACCGCTGCATTTAGTCTGGCTTTTTCAGCTTGAGCTTTTTTTGCCTGTTGATTTGCTTGAACGTTATTCGCATGCTCCGCCAGAGTGATAGTTTGAGTAATACTTTCGACCATTTCATCGAGCATACCGTGGATCTCTTCGAAATCGTCTTTTGTTTCCTCCACTAGATTCAGCGATTCGTTCTGATAAGACGCGATATATTCTCCGCCTACCTGTGATGTGATTGTAGCTTTAAAAGATGTCTCATTTGGGATTGGCACAGCGTTACGGCTCGATAAGCCTAAGGTTGAGTTTGAAGCGGTTGATCCCGTTTTTGATTCTTTTGTTTCAGCGGCGGAGCCTTTGCTTTTGTTAATCAAAGACTGCAACTCCTGTTCCAGCGCATTTACACTCTTCAGCTTGTCTTTAATATTATCTGCCTCTTCTGATAGCTCGCTGACTTGAGTACGAAGCTGCATTAGATCCTTATCCTTGTCAGCGACCTTCATTTCCATGCGGAGATTGGTTAGTGATAGTGCGGCTGCCTCAGCTTCCAGTTGTGAGATCGACTGCGAGGCATGGAAATGCATAGAGGTGACCAGACTGGAGAGGGACAGGGCTGCTGCTGCCGGCAGGGCGAACGCAAGTGGCTTGGAGATCTGGAGTTGTTTGACTGGGCGTCCGGCATCCCTTACGACGAGCAGCGTAATCCGGTTATGATCTGGCTGACTCTTCATGGCTTCTCCTTTCTGCGGCATATGGCAGCCGCCTTACGATACACGAAGCTAACGACCTTACTTGCATTAGGCTCATCCCGAATTGTCTTACTACTCTATGTATTCCATATCTTTCAGGAACATGACAACGGTTTGTTTGAATAAAGAAAGAGAGTTACGGCAAAACCAGTAATAGAATCGTCGCAGCGAGTCTATTGGTAACTGTTTTATTAATGAAGGGGGTAGGGAATTGAAGATTTTTGCGATAATTCTAAGTCTTTTTATTATTCAGGTCGCAGTAATTGTATTTATGGAGTTTCGTCGCCCGCAAAGGGCTTTGGCGTGGTTGTTCATTTCATTCTGTTGTCCGCCGCTGGGTCTGGCATTCTATTATTTTCTGGGCCGTGATTATAGACAGAATCGAAAATTAAACAAAAGATGTACTACACTATTTCGTGAAATTCGTTCGCATGTCTCTGGCAATATTAAGGTAGTAAAGGATGTTACTGAGAGTGGGAACGCTCAGTTTGAGAATAATAAGGGTCTATTGGGTTTGCTTTCTAAGATCGCAGAAGGACCAATTACTGGTCATAACAAGAGCAGGGTATTATCATCTGCGAGAGAAGCGTATGATGCTATGCTGGAAGCTATGGAAGAAGCGAAAGAACATATACATATGGAATTTTATATTTATCGTGATGATGAGATCGGTGAGCAATTTCAAGATGTTATGATTCGGAAGGCGCGACAGGGCGTTAAGGTACGCTTGCTTTGTGATGGTCTGGGCAGTCATAAATTAAGTCGTAGGTTTATTCGAACGATGAGAAATGCTGGGGTGGAGTTCCACTTTTTTTTACCTCCGATTAGTTCTCTGTTAGACCGTCGTTTTAATTTCCGTAATCATCGGAAGATCCTGGTGGTAGATGGCCTCGTTGGCTTCACGGGTGGAATGAATATAGGGGATGATTATTTGGGGAAGGATCTCAAAATGGGATACTGGCGTGATACCCATCTGCGTCTCGAAGGAGACTCAGTATATTATATTCAGTATGTCTTCTTAAAGGATTGGAGATTGGCCTCTGGCGAAAGCACAAGCCATCCGCGTCTGTTCCCAAAACATAATTGTGAGTCACAAGAAGCCGTGCAGATTGTAGGGAGTGGTCCGGATGCTGCAATGGACGCCTCTCAAGAGATGTATTTTGCCGCCTTATGTGCAGCTAAACAGCGGATTTGGATTACTTCACCGTATTTTATTCCTGATCCTGCCATCTGCCGGGCCTTGAAAAGTGCAGTACTTCGTGGAGTGGATGTAAGAATTATCATTCCTGCGAAGCCTGATAATGTGCTTGTCTATCATGCTTCTTTGTCTTATTTAGAAAATTTACAAGACGCTGGAGTGAAATTCTACCGCTATACTAAAGGATTTATGCATGCCAAAATCATGATTATCGATAATCTGCTCGCTACAGTGGGGAGTGCAAATCTGGATATGCGCAGCTTTTATTCTAACTTTGAATTGACTGCTGTGCTGCTACATCCTGATGCCATATCCCCTCTAGTCACAGGGTTTGAGAAGGATCAAAAGCACAGTGAATTTATTGATCCTGTAAAGTTTAAGGAGAGAGGGAGAATTGTCAAACTCGGTGAAGGGCTGTGTCAGTTGTTATCTCCGCTATTATGAGCGGAAAGAGGACTAAATCTGAATTTTTCGAAGGATATAACGTGTTCCATTCATTATTAGGGCTTATTTTGTGATATAATAATTGTATAAGAAGAAATGTAAGAAAGTATAGATTATAATTATACTTCCGAATGTTTCAACACTATACTGTTAAATTGTAGGGGGAGTTCTATGAATGTGAGTCCACAAATGATTGCCAAAGAGGAAAAGAACAAGCTGCAGAAGACCGGAACACATAAAATGGCTAAGTTCGCGCAGCGAATGATCATGTTATCCATTGGGGCAGCAATGATGGCTGTTGCACTTGAGATATTCCTCGTACCGAATCAAATGATTGATGGTGGGATTACCGGTATCTCCATTATTTTATCACATCTATTCGACATTCCTCTGGGGATTTTATTGACGCTGTTAAACCTTCCGTTCTTGTTAATCGGTTATAAGCAAATCGGTAAGACCTTTGCCTTATCTACCTTATATGCAATTGTGCTTATGTCTATTGGTACTTCAATGTTGCATCATGTGAATGCTTTTACGGTTGAGCCAATGCTTGCTGCCGTTTTTGGGGGGATCATTCTTGGTGTAGGTGTAGGGCTAGTTGTACGTTTTGGCGGATCTCTAGATGGTACAGAAATTGTTGCGATTCTAGTAGCCAAGAAGCTTCCCTTCTCTGTAGGTGAAGTTGTTATGTTCTTCAACCTGTTCATCTTATCCGGAGCTGGATTTGTGTTCGGTTGGAATAATGCGATGTTCTCACTAATTGCTTATTACATTGCATTCAAGGTAATTGACATTACACTTGAGGGTCTGGATCAGTCGAAATCGGTATGGATTATTAGTGATAAATTCCGTGATATCGGTGAAGCCTTGACGGAACGTCTTGGACGTGGTGTTACTTATTTAGATGGAGAAGGCGGATTTTCCGGGGAGAATAAGAAAGTGATCTTCGTGGTTATTACCCGTTTGGAAGAAGCTAAGCTTAAATCCATTGTTGAGGATTGGGATACTGGTGCATTCATCGCAATAGGTAACATTCATGATGTTAAAGGTGGCCGTTTCAAGAAGAAAGCAATTCATTAGCTTACCATCCTAAAAGGACGCCGCAGGCGTTTTAGCTTGGCACTTTAGTACTATTAACTGAAAGAAGGTATTTTTACGAATAATGGAGCAATAAATACGGTGAACAAGACTCGATATGCCGTATTCTTATACAATATACCTTCTGTCCTTGAGTGGGACGCCTGATAAGCCCGTAGCATGAAATGATGCTGCGGGCTTATTGCTGTTTTTGGGCTCATTATTCGTGGCATTCCATCCCTATGGAAGCTTAGCAATGAGTTGTTTGACGGGCTGCGGTGGCACTTTTTCCAAAAGATCTCCCATCTGTTGCAGGCGTTCCTCAATATTGAGCAGATGAAAATCAGTAGGAGATACGTTTTGCTGAACCTCTTTCCAGAGCAATGGTGTGGATACTGTAGCAAGCGGCCTGGCACGTGGTGTGTAAGGTGCAGCTAATGTTTTGCCACTGTAATGCTGGAGGTAGTCAAAATAGATTTTATCTCCCCGATTCTTCTTCAGACGCTCCAAGGTGAATAAATCGGGGTGCTTTTCAGTGACATAACGACCCACAAAGTGTCCGATTTTTCGCAATCCATCAAAAGTAACGCCAGTCTCGATAGGAACGATGATCTGCACCCCGGTAGCCCCGGAGGTTTTGGGCACAGAGGATAAACCAAGGGAGGTTAGGACCGTCCCTACGATTGCAGTTGCTTCCATGATACGGGGCTCGACCTCACGCGACGGATCTAGATCAATCATCCATTCACAAGGCAGCTCGCTACCTACATAATGCAAAGAAGGATGAAACTCCAAAGCAGCCAGATTACCCAGCCAGATCAGCTCAGGTAAACCTTGCAGCTTGATATAGTTAATATTCTCGTGAACAGCGGTCTGGACAAAGGCTGGAAGAGGATCAGGTGCATTTTTCTGATAAAAGGACATTCCAGAGATACCATGCGGATAACGTATTACGGTTAGCAGCCGATCTCGACAATAACGCAGCAGGTAGGGAGAGAGGGCGGCGAGCTTTTCCAGATAGATCCGCTTCGTAATCCCGCAATTCGGCCATAGCAGCTTCTCTGGGTTGGTGATGGTTATCTCTTGGCCGTCTACAGTAATTGTGCCTTTGATGGCTGCTGGCATCCTGAACCTCCTCTCTGTTATAGGAATGAGGGTATTATGTGCCAGTCTGTTCCTTTTCATGAAAAAAATATTTCCAAAGTGTCCCTTTTGGATGATCATAAGAGTTATAAGGTTATACGGTTATGTGAAAGGGGAGTTTGCTGATTTTGGACGGGATCGAACACACCGTCGTTCGGGTACAGGCAGGCGAGGTAGAGTCCTATGCCCTTATCGTCGAAGCTTTTCAAAAGCCGATTTACCGCTATTGCTGCCGGCTGCTTGGGAGCCGTACGGAAGCGGAGGATGCGGTACAGGATATTCTAGTGAAGGCATATCAGCATATAGGCACATATCGCCCTTTCGCGAGCTTTTCTTCCTGGCTATATAAAATTGCCTATCATCATTGCCTCAGTCTGATCCGCAAACGCCAAAGACATTTGAAGATTATGGCGCTTTTTCAACCGGATCCGCCTGCAGAAAGCCCGGAACAGTTGATGGACCGTTACATATTTAACGAGCATCTGACTTTTGCCCTCGCGAAGCTGAAGACAGAGGAGCGAAACTTGTTAGTGCTGCGAATTTTTGAGGAACAGAGCTTCCCGGAAATTGCGGAGATCCTCGATAAGAATACTGATGCTGTGAAGAAGAAATACAGGCGTACGATTACGAAGCTTGGCAAAATGATGAATGCTCAGAAAGGGGGGACGGAATGGTGGGGCAACGAAGCTGTGTTGAAGAGAAAATGATAAAGAAAATGGACGCATTGGGGAACTGCGACGAACTAGATGTAAAAGCAGTAGTTATGAAGCGGGTAAGGGCGATTCATGAACAACAGAAAACGATGGACGGAGAAATGGCGAATCTCAGAGACGAGCTGGAGTCATTCTCAGAGCCGAGAGATCCTGTTATGCAGAAGCAAGAGAAGACAATCCCGCATCCATCTAAATTTAGAAAGAGACTTCTCTCAGGAGTCTCCGCAGCTATATTGCTGGGGATGATCGGGTTTGGTGCCCTTCAGCTGTCTGGCCTTGGAAGTTTAACGGAACTTGATAGCCAGTCTGCAATTGATATCACCAAGCCTTCGGATGGAGCTATTACGCTAGTGAACAGCGGAGGGAAGGCTATTGTACAGACGGTGCACTATAATACCCCTATTCCTTCGACCTCTCCTGCGATAGAGAAGTATCTGAGTTTATTAGCGACTTATAAAGAGCAGGTGCTTGCTCACTTGAATGCTGGAGAAATGGCTGCTTATTATGTGAATGATACTGAGTTTACTAAGTTGGCCAAAGGTTTAGGCTATGGAAATCAATTGCAGTTCGCTTTCAGTTCTCCGGTGTATTCTAAATATCAAGATTTCGTAAAAGAATTAAAAGGGACTGGCGATTTCTGGCCCGAGCTGCCTTCCATACTCGCTAATGGTTATGAATTTGAGTATGCCACTTTTAAAGCCGCTCCTCCTTACTGGCCGATAGACAAGGAATATAAAGAAATGCTTGAACAATTTCAAAAAAAAGCAAAGGTCGATAAAACAGGCCAAAAGCTGTTTATGGAGAAGATCGCTGTGAATGCCATAGAGAGCGCTGAGGTTTCCTACCATAAGGAGGATCAAACAATTGAACTATCCTTAAGTCAGAGCGCCTATATGGGTGGTATAACGCAAGTGTCTATCTTGGAAGGGCAGACTGCTGAAAAATGGTCACTGACAAACACCAGCAAAGAGGCGGTTTTTATCGCGGCGGGTACTGAAAAAGGGTCGAAAGGTTGGTCTTCCCAGAATCGTTTGTATTGGTATGATGAATCCAGCCAGACGATTCGTAGTCTAAATGATGGATTGAATAACAGTTTAACCCGTGAACAATGGCAAGTGATTGCCAATAGTTTTATTCGCTAGCTACTGTTGTTCTATCCGTACAATATGAGAAGCTGTCTCAAAAGTAGTGAAATCTACTTGGGAGGCAGCTTTTTTTATGGAATAGGAAAAGTAATGGATTTTACTGTGCCATGTGACGATATGCCACGCGTAGTGTTCTATGCTTCTGGTTGGGGCGGTGGGCGATGTGCTATGTGTGATTTATGTGCTTTAAACTAATTAGGGAAAAACTCCCTAAAAATAACCGATATTCGCTCTAAATGAACGAAATCAGGGAATTCCTCCCTAATATTCATAGGAATTTCTTTATTCGTTGCCGAATAGGCCAAATTTCAGGGAAGTTTTCCCTAATTATAAGTCCGATGAACAGAAATCTCTGAATTTTAGGGAGAAATTCCCCAATTACTCTATAGGTGCTTCACATATTGCATCACTTGGCGCGTCACTTGTAATGTTAAGAACAAAAAAAGAGGCTGTCCCAAAAGCCATGATGGTTGCTTGGGGCGGCCTCTTTTTTTGTAAGAAAATGTCCCTTTTTCTCATGCTGGAGTGTTATAGAAGTGTAGTTGAAAACAGGGTGAGCTTACATTCACCCTTTTAGAAGGAGAGGATGTTAGAAATTGAAGCTCAATAATGAACTCAAAAAAACACTGATCGCGCTCTCGGCAGCAACCTTGTTAGGAACAGGAGTAGTTGTAAGTGGGGTTGCGCCTGGCTTGTTTCTTTCGGTCGCAGCTGCCTCTGGGCAGCAGACTGCAGTACCAACCGATCAGAAGCTCCAGAAGGAACTGCAGGCCCTGGTAGCGGGATTGAAGGAAGGGACGTACTTGGCCTACTACGTACGTGACAAAGTCTCTAACCCTCAGGATACGATCAGCTTCTCTGGCAAAGGATTTGTTTTTAAAGACTACAAATCCTTTGCTGCTAAATTCAAAGCGTTGAAGGGTCCAGCTACACCACAGCCTGGAAATCTTCCTAAGGGCTTTGCTCTGGCGACAGCCATCATTTATCCACCGTCTGTAGCAAACGATTCAGAGCTGTATTTACAATTAGAGCAGGAACTAAAGGCAGCAGCGGCGGCAGGTGATCCCAACAAACAGTTGTTTAGCAAGATCATCAGCTGGAGCCAGACGAACTTGTCTATGCAGCTGTATGCCAAAGGAAAAGCCAATTTTAGCATTGTAACTGGAGTGCCGCCCGCCAAACTTCCCGAAGGAGCGGTGCCTTTTGTACGAGCTTCGGAAACTAAGAAAGAACTGACGGTCAACGGTAGGAAAGTAATTCTTACAACCGATTCGGCTAAAGAAGCAAGTTTCAACACTAAGCTAGTGTGGCTGGATAAATCAGGCGCAATACAATATACCCTTTCAGACAATCGGGTCAGTAAGCTGACGACAAATGAAATGTTGGCTGTAGCTAAAAGCATGATCAAATAACCAAGGGTTAAGGGAGGATATTATAATGATGATTAAAAAAAGTGCGGCCATCACGGCTTTGAGCCTGATAGTGTTAATGAGTGCGGTAAGTGGAACAGCAGGCGCAGTGCCTGCGGGGAGCAATAATAAAAGCAAAGGTACGGTTCCGGTTGAGCAGAAATCACCACAGGTATCGCCAACGATTAAGGATTTGATTGCCAAAGAATATGCTGTTCCCCTACAAGCGGGAGAAATTAAGGCACTCTATGTTAATGACAAAAAATCTAATCCAGAGGAAGATTTGAGTGTAAGCTATATGCCATACAGATTCAGCTCTATAAACGAAGCAGCACAGAAGCTATCTTCATTAACTGGGAATTCACTCCTGATACCCGCTGCTCTACCAGACGAATATAAGTTGCAGGATGTCGTTTTAAATCCAGTGCTTCCGAAGTTTTTCAGTACAGAGTATAAAACCCTCAGAGATCAGGTTAAAGCTAAAGCACAAGCTGCTGGTAAAAAAGTGATCTCACAAAGCTTAAAGTGGAGCGATACAGAAACTTCTATCACTTATCTGCGAAATGGGGAGAGATTGAATCTAAAATCAGCTCCAGCATATACGCTTCCGGAAGGGGTTACTTTAGCGCAGCTGCCTGGTGACCAGGATGAAAATTTGACCATCAACGGGGTTGAGGCGGTTTACACGGTGTTTGGTCCTCATCACGGAGATCTTAAAGTCCAGCTGGTATGGTCCAGTGCGGATGGAAGTATTGATTATACGCTTACGAATACGAAAAATACTGCGCAGACAAAAGCAGAGCTGGAGACCATTGTAACGAGTCTTACAGCGCAATAAGAAACGTCCTCTCGATAAATTCGGGAGGACGTTTTTTTGGAAAGAGTTTATCCTTTTTGCTCCATAGTACATGATTCGGGAGGAAGATCTACCCTAGCTTGAGTAACCGGCTGACGAAGAGTGCCTGAGGTATTCCATTCCAAAAAATGAACTTTGAAGACAAGCTTCGGTTTTATCCAAAAAGCACCCTTCCCTCGCTGGGGATCAGCTGTAAAGGGCATTTGATCTATTTTTAAATGCTGTACCTCTGCAGTTAAGTCGCGTTTATCCTGTACAGTCAATTTTCCTGGCCCGGCATGTCCGATATAATGCAAATTCCCTTTATCATCATACAGCCCAAGAAGTAACGCATTGACGATGCCGTCTCGGAACGTTACACCCCCGGCTACTGCCGTAAGATCAGAAATGATTTTGCGTTTCTGCCAGCGTTTATCTTTTCCACCGGGAGCATAAGTACTGTTGATATCCTTGCAGACGATTCCCTCTAAGCTCTGAATCTGAGCGGCGGCGAATAATTCTGTGGGATCGGTATAACTGGGTACGGCCTGTACGTGGGGATGCGGCAGCAGAATATCGTTTAGCAGCTGCTGCCGTGAGAATAAAGGCTGATCCATCGTCGATTGGCCATTATAAAACAGAATATCAAAAATCATATAAATGACAGGAACCTGATACCTAACGACGGAAATGGTGGAGCCATTCTTTAAGCTATCCCTCCGCATAACTTCGTGAAATGAGGGCTTGCCGTCCCCCAGTGCAATGATCTCACCATCAAGAATAACGGAGTCAGCTTTACAGTAAGCAGATACATCAGTAAGTTCTGGATATTGCGCTGTACGGTAATTTCCACGTCTGTTAATAAGCTGAGTAGTGCTTCCGTCGTAATAGGACAACATGCGAACGCCATCCCATTTAATCTGTGCGATCCACTGGTTGCCTGCTGGAAGCTGTCCAGCCAGTATGGGTTCAAAAGGAATAATAGGCTGAAGCTTCATCACCAGAGCCTCCTAAGATACGGTTGTTTTACTTTTTGGGCTGCGGCGTTTCGGTTTTGGTGCGATGACTGGAATCGGCCCGGAAGCCTCGTTTTGCTGATCGGCAGGCTCAGCTGCTGCTTTAGACTTGGCTGTTTTTCTTTTGGCAGCCGGAGCCGCTTTAGTTTTTGTTTTCTTAGTATCTGTTAATGAAGGACCCGGATCTGTAGGGATATGCTGTACAGCCTGAATACTGGCCTGCAATGCTGCCATTAGATCAATTACATTGCTTTCCTGTTTGGCAGGAGCGATATGAAATTCCTCGCCTGCGATTTTATGTGAGATTAGATCAAGCATACGCTGGCGATAATCATCGGTATATTTTGCCGGATCAAAAGGCGTGGATAGCTGTGAAATGAGCAGCTTGGCCATATCCAGCTCTTTATCATTCACCGTCCCTGCTTCGGGCAGGCCAGGCACTTGCGAGACCGGTCGCACTTCATCAGGATAAAAAATAGTCTCGATGGCGAGGCAATCCTCCAGCACACGAATAGCAGCAAGACTGCTTTTGGAACGAATCGATATTTTGGCGATGCCAATTTTACCAGTTTGACGCATGGCCTCCATAAGAAGCCGATATGCATTTGTCCCAGCCTGATCCGGAGATAAGTAATAGGTTTTTTGAAAATAAATTGGGTCGATCTCCGTCAGATCAACAAAGTCGAGTATGGTAATGCTTTTGCTGCTTTCGTCGGTCAATTGATCCAGTTCCTCTTTGTCGAATAGAACAAACTTCCCTTTTTCATATTCATAACCCTTGCCGATTTCTTCCCAAGCCACCTCTTTGTCACACACCGGACATTTACGTACATACGACAGTGGGCTGCCGCATTCCTTATGGATATAACGCAGAGAAATGTCCTTGTCTTCCGTAGCGGAGAACATTTTAACCGGAACATGCACTAGCCCGAAGCTGATGGCTCCTTTCCAAACGGTATGCATGAGAAACGCCTCCTGATCTAAGTTATTTGCTTTGGGTTAGTATGAGGCAGGAAAGGCTTTTCTAGCCGGGTGCATTTTTTGTGAAGCATGGGAAAATATAAAATCAGGCTAATAAAGCTGAGGAGGAGAATACTAAGTCATGGAACCGCGTGGAAATGAGTGGATCGATGCGCTGAGTGAACAGGATATTCCAGCGACAGTGGTGGATTGGGACAGCATTATAGCTCCACCGGAAGCAAGTGAGGTCTCGGACTCGGAGAAGCTTGATGCGGAATCAACCCTCGAAGAAACTTCGCCATTAGAATCGTGAGATTTAGGTAAAATAAAGGAGGAGAACAGTGGTGGACGTCAAACGAGCACAGGATATTTATGCTTCTAAAGAGACGGTAAGTGTACATTTGGATGGAGAACCTGTATGGATTGAGCATGTGGATGCACAGAACGGAATGGCTACGGTTCAAGTGAGCTCTCGACCAACGAATACGCATACGGTAGGCGTTGAACGGTTAGAAGAGCAAGATCATTAACAAGGTTTGTTCAAAGAGCTGAGATAAGCTAAATTACACTTTTATAAAAGAGACTCTTTATGCTTATTTTTGCGTAGAGGTCTCTTTTTCTATTGTTGGCATACTGGCATGGGAGATTGAATTGGGACAGTTGTTGCGATGGATGGAGCATACCGATATAATTAATAGTAATGGTTTTTGGCAGGTATATTTTAAAAGGTGGTAGTTGTAGTTGGACAATACAGACGAAACGGTGTTCACTTACCGTTCTTACAGCCTCCAGGATACGGAGTTGCTTGCAGCTGCTCTAGCTACTGCTTCAACGCCAGGGATGATTATCGGCTTGGACGGCGATCTGGGCGCAGGAAAAACAGCATTCTCGCAAGGGTACGCTCGGCATCTCGGCGTAAAGGGGATCGTAAACAGTCCTACTTTTACAATTATTAAAGAGTACGAGGGCCGTTTGCCCCTATACCATATGGATGTATATCGGATTTCGCTTCAGGAAGCGGACGAGCTTGGACTTGATGAGTATTTCTACGGGCAAGGGGTCTGCTTGGTGGAATGGAGCAGTATTATTACGGATTTAATGCCGCCGCGGCATATGCATATATACATGGAAACAGTGGGGCCAGATGAAAGAATGATTACGGTGACCGGAATCGGGGAGCCGTATGGTGAGCTTTGCCGGCAGCTGATCCAGAAGTGGGGTTAAGGAATATGACGAATCAGAATACAGAGCCGCGCAAGCGGCTTTTAGCGCTGGATACATCAACTGCAGTATTAGGCGTGGCAGTTACAGAGAATGGGGAACTACTGCATGAAATAAATGCTTCCGGAGAACGGAATCATTCGGTGCATTTACTCCCGATCATTGAGCAGGCGCTGCAAGCAACAGGAACTACTGCTGCAATGCTGGGCGGGATTTCTGTTGGTGTGGGTCCTGGATCGTATACGGGGACACGTATCGCAGTTACCGCTGCCAAAACGCTGGCATGGGCATGGGATGTCCCAGTTGTCGGTATTTCGAGTCTACATGCAGTGGCGTGGGGCGGATATCAAACAGCCCTCAAGAATAACGTGATGACCAAAGCGTCGGAACAAACTACCGAGAATAACAGCTACGGGCCTGATTGGATCATTCCACTAATGGATGCGCGCCGAGGACAGGTGTATACAGGATTATTCGCAGCTGAGGGAAATAATGCTCCTAGCCGTCTTGAGCCTGATGCCATCCGCCTGATGGCAGATTGGGTGGAGTACTTAGCTGAACGTTTAGGACAGGCTTCAGTCGAAGGCAATAAGCCCGCTGTTCTTTGGTTTGTTGGGGAGACTGCAGTTCATGGCAGTGAGGAATCGCTTCGTCCATTGAAGGATCTTGGTGTTTCTATTGCAGTTCCTTATGAAATGGAAGGTCGCTGGACAGGATTTCTTGGAGAAGCGCGGCTTCAGGTAGAGAAAGATGACATCCATAGCTTGATCCCTAACTATACTCAGATCTCAGAAGCGGAGGCCAATCTGCGGTTAAGCAGAGAAGGGGGCTTAAAGAAACTATGACGGAAGCGGAATCAATGATAGCTCAAGAGGCTGAACTTGTTTTTCGTTTGATGAAGCTAACGGATATTCCTGACATTCTTATCATTGAACGGGAAGCCTTCACGATGCCTTGGACAGAGGAAGCTTTTCGCAACGAGCTGACGCATAATCATTTTGCAAAATATATGGTTATGGAGCTGGCAGGTCATATTATCGGTTATGCCGGTATGTGGGCCATCGTGGATGAGGCGCATGTGACGAATATAGCCCTGCTTGAAGCCTATCGTGGACGTAAATGGGGCGAGCGCCTGCTTGAAGAACTTATGAAGACGGCATCTTATGTGGGGATGAAATCCATTACGCTTGAGGTACGGGTATCGAACGAGGTAGCACAGAATTTATATCGTAAAAAAGGCTTTCGATCTGCTGGCACACGCAAAGGATATTATTCCGATAATCGTGAGGATGCGCTCATTATGTGGGCGGATCTGCCAGAGTACGAGGAGCATGGGAATATGGAAGGAAGCGTGGACTTGAAATGAAGACAGAAACGGGCGCAGCTCAGCCTGTACTAATACTTGCTATTGAGACGAGTTGTGATGAAACGTCGGTCGCTGTAGTCAAAGATGGCTCTGAAGTGTTATCCAACATCATCTCGAGTCAGATTGAGACACATCGCGCCTTCGGCGGCGTAGTACCAGAAGTAGCTTCCCGTAAGCATGTGGAAGTAATTACACTGGTGATAGAAGAAGCACTCGCTACAGCAGGGGTTACACCAGATCAGTTGTCGGCGGTGGCGGTTACACAAGGCCCAGGTTTGGTGGGGGCTTTACTTGTCGGGGTAGTAGCTGCCAAGAGCCTTGCCCTCGCATGGGGTAAGCCGCTAATTGGCACACATCATATTGCAGGGCATATTTATGCTAACCGTTTAGTGGCAGAGTTACAGTATCCATGCATGACACTAGTGGTGTCCGGCGGACATACTGAACTGGTTCATATGGAGCGGGAGGGTGAGTTTCGAATTATCGGACGCACCCGTGATGATGCCGTAGGCGAAGCATATGATAAAGTGGCACGAGCACTAGGATTCCCTTATCCCGGTGGACCTCATGTGGATCGTCTGGCCCGCGAGGCGACTGAGGTTGTACCGTTACCAAGAGTATGGCTGGAGCCGGGTTCTTATGATTTCAGCTTCAGTGGCTTAAAGTCGGCTGTGCTGAACGTTGTGAATCAGAGCAAGATGAAGGGTCTCACACCAGATGTCGCAGGCATTGCCCGCGGGTTCCAAGAATCTGTGGTTGAGGTGCTGGTGGAAAAAGCGGTACGCGCTGTTAAAGCTACTAGCTCCAAGCAGTTATTGCTGTGTGGAGGTGTTGCTGCTAATGCTGGCCTGCGCACGGCTTTGATCTCACGCTGTGAAGCGGAGGGGATTGAGCTTATTATTCCACCTCCGGTATACTGCACGGATAATGCAGCTATGATTGGAGCTGCTGCATACGTGAAGTGGCAGCATGATGGCGGTACTCCGCTGGATATGGTAGCAGACCCTGGATTCTCATTGGAACAATGGTCTGTATCCGCCTATTGACATCATTTGGAGCTAACGAGTATAATCAGTTCAATTATACAAGGAAACGCGATGAGCGGAAGTAGTAAGGATACTCTGGGATAAGAGAGCTGCGGGTAGGTGCGACGCAGTCGAAGGGGACCTGAACTCGTCTGGGAGCGGAACGGTGGAAGCATTACCGGCAATTGTCGCCGGAACGTTCGTACACCGTCTACGGGTAACCTCCGTGAAAGGGTGGTCGAGTATCTAAATACTGGACCGTAAAGTGGATGTTCAATTGGAATCGGCAGTAACTTAACCGGTACAGAGCATCAACAAGAGTGGTACCGCGAAGGTTAACAGCCTGTCGTCTCTTGAATGAGATGGCAGGCTTTTTTGTATGGATTTTGAGTAGTGAGAATGTATATAATACACGCTAAGAACGGGAGTAGTAGGGAATGACGGTGAACAGAGAGCTGCGGGGTGGTGCGACGCAGTCACCGAAAGTCTTGAATCTCGCCCGGGAGCGGAGCGGCGGAAATAAGAGTACGCTGCCTACGGCTGTCCCCGTTATCGGACCTTTCCAGATATCCTGACTCCCTCAGGATGGACCGGGAAGAAGAGCTGGACGCAGCTTAACGGCTTGATTATATGAATAGCCTATGCGTCAAAAAGAGTGGTACCGCGGAGGGGTAACCCGCCGTCTCTTTATTAGAGACGGCGGGTTTTTGCGTTCTTATTGAAGCGACTCGGGTTATGGACTCAGGCGCTATATAAGACGCCAAGAGTGAACCTTCTGCACATTCCAAATTGTGAGAGGATTCATTCGTATCAGCTGCCGGCAGCAGTGGGTGGGGAATTTAGCAGGACCACAAGTCGACGTGTGGATCTGCGCTGAAGCATAGGTTAGGGTAAGGAATCTAATAAGAGGAAAACAGGAGGAATTCAGATGATTATTCCAGTAAAGAAACGTATACAAATTTTCGATACGACTCTGCGAGATGGTGAACAGGCTCCGGGTGCAAGTCTAACCCCAGAGCAAAAAATACTGCTGGCCTATAAGCTTGCGGATCTGGGTGTTGATGTGATGGAGCCTGGATTTCCGATATCGAGCCCTGGTGATTTTGCAGCAGTACAGACGATTTCTCGTAAGGTGCGAAATGTGGAAATTTGCGGTTTTGCACGGGCGGTTAAAGGGGATATTGACGCGGCAGTCCGGGCAACCCAAGATGCTGAACGCCGGCGGATCCACCTGTTCATCTCCTCTTCTGATATTCATTTGCAGCATCAATTGCGTATGAGCAGAGCTGAAGTCGTAGCCAAAGCCCGCGAGATGACGGCTTATGCGCGTCAATTCTCTGATGTCGTTGAATTCACGGCGATGGATGCTGCGCGAACAGGAATCGATGATCTGATTGAAATGATTGAAGCTGTTATTGAGGAAGGCGCTTCTATTATCAATCTGCCCGATACGGTCGGTTACGCATTGCCACATGAATATGGGGAAATGTTCCGACGTGTGCGGCTAGGAGCAAGAGGTGGAGAAACGGTAAGCTACAGTGCCCACTGTCACAATGATTTGGGGCTGGCTGTAGCCAACAGTCTGGCAGCAATTGATGGAGGTGCGACGCAGATCGAAGTCACTGTGAACGGAGTCGGCGAGCGTACCGGGAACTGCGCACTGGAAGAGCTTGTGATGGCGCTCGAAACCCGCGGGGATGCGATTGGAGCAGAAACAGGCATTGTGCTTGATAAGCTGTATGATACTTCGCGGCTGATCAGCGGAGCGATGCATTTTCCAATCGCCTATAACAAACCAGTCGTCGGAAGAAATGCCTTCCAGCATGAGTCAGGGATTCATCAGGATGGTTTGCTGAAGGATCGTAGCACCTATGAGATTATGGACCCAGAGCGGCTGGGTATCCCGCGTAGCATGATCATTCTGGGCAAGCATTCTGGCAGACATGCGCTGAAGGACCGGGCGGCGAAGTACGGTATTACGCTGGAGCCTGCGGAGCTGGATGCACTTTATGAATCGTTTAAAGAGACCGCTGACCGCCAAAAGGTAGTCAGTGATGACCAGTTGCTGCAAATGGTGAGCAGTACAACTGGACAGCAAGCTCAGGTCTATGAACTGGGTGAGGTTCAGGTATTGGCAGGCAGTGCCCAGCGCCGGGTGGCCGCGGTTACGGTTCGCCATTTGAAGTCTGGACAGGAAACTTCTCATACTAGTACTGGAGATGGTCCGCTTGAAGCTATTATCGCTGCTATTGGGCAAGGCATCTCAGAGGATATCGATTTTGCGGGACTTGAGCTGCATTCACTTGGAAGTGGAGAGAACGCCCAGGCGGAAGCGGCTGTTATGGTAGAGTGGGAAGGTCTTAAATTTAGAGGCACAGCTACGCATCAAGATATTATCATGGCAGCAGGGATTGCCTATATTGCAGCCTGTAACGCTGCCCTGCTCTCTACACAAATCGTTTAATATACATCGACCCGCTGTCTGATTTAGAGATAGCGGGTTCTTTTTTAGCTTTTGATGACAGGTTTTAGGTGGGGTTATGTCTTTTGTCAAGTTGTGGACAACGTTATCCACATATTCTCTACGAATTGTGTAAAAAGTGCGTAAAATCAGCAATGTCAGCCCTTTTTAAAATGGCCTTATAACCATTTTTGTTAGCAATGAAACCTTGTGGGAATTGTGGATAATGTGGATAATTCGGTGGATAATAATTCCTGTAATTCGAAAATACCGATTTAACGCATAAAAAAAGCCCCTAAGGGGCTTTTTTAGTAGGGAGTTATACACGAAACCTGTGCATAGAGCTGTGGATAACTCTTTATGAACAAAATAAGAAATATGAAAAAATATTTATGAAGCGGATTTTACATTATTCGTCAGCAAGGATTTCCCATTCGTTAAATAAATCGGTAAGCTGAGTTTTTTTGTTCTTCAGATCCTCTTCATGACCTTGAAGTGCTAAATAATCCTGATAAACTTCAGGTTTAGTCATTTCATTCTCTATAAAAGCGATCGACTCTTCTAGTGAGGCAATGCCTTCCTCTAGCTCAGCAATACGCCGCTTCCGGTTACGCTCTTCACGCTTGGCTTGCTTGTCCGCTTCGAAGGAGGAAACAGCGTTTTTTTCAGGCATTGCAGCGTCCTTGTTGACGTTTTTGGCGGCTAATTCAGCGGCATCTTTCGCAATTTCTTCTAATTCTCGTTTTTTCTCGATATAGTCATCGTAGTTGCCAAGGTATTGATCGATCCCCTCGGGATGAAGCTCAAGCACCCGTTCAGCCATTTTATTGAGAAAATAACGGTCATGAGAAATGAAGAGCAATGTGCCCTCAAAATCAATTAAAGCTGATTCTAGAACCTCACGACTGACTAAATCCAAATGGTTGGTTGGCTCATCTAGGATGAGCATATTTGCGCCGCGCAACATGAGCTTTGATAATGCAACGCGTGCTTTTTCGCCGCCGCTCAGCGCGGATATCTTCTTAAGAACATCTTCACCACTGAAGAGGAAGTTGCCAAGGATCGTACGGATTCTGGCTTCCTCAATCATTGGATATTCACTCCATAGCTCTTCCATTACTGTGTTCTTTGGATTGAGGCGGGTCTGTTCCTGATCATAATAAGCGACCTTTACCTTAGTCCCCCAATTCACAGTTCCAGTTGAAGGCTCGCGGGTTCCGGTCATACACTGCAGCAGTGTAGATTTGCCAATACCATTGGGACCGATGAGTGCAGCAGTTTCTCCCCGGCGCAGTTCGAAAGAAGCGTCCTTGAACAAAGGTGGACCATCATTAAAGGCAACCGCAACATTACGGACTTGCAGCACTTCTTTACCAGACATGAAGTCCGGCTCGAAGGAGAAGCTGGCTTTCTTCAGATCGCCCATCGGTCGATCAATACGGTCCATCTTTTCAAGCGCTTTGCGTCTGCTCTGCGCACGTTTCGTGGTAGATGCTCGCACAATATTTTTTTGAACGAAATCTTCCATTCTTGAGATTTCATCTTGCTGTTTCTCATACTGCTTCATCCGTGCTTCATATTCGGCAGCCTTCAAATCTACATATCGGCTGTAATTGCCTGTATAACGCCGAGATTGATGACGCTCGATCTCTACAATAGTAGTTACAAGCCGATCAAGGAAATAACGGTCATGAGATACGACCAGAATTCCGCCAGCATAACTGCGAAGATAATCCTCAAGCCATGTTAATGTTTCGATATCCAGATGGTTCGTCGGCTCATCCAGCATTAGAAGATCGGGAGCCTGAAGCAAAATGCGGGCTAATGCGAGTCTAGTCTTCTGGCCACCGCTAAGTGTGGAGATAGGTGTATCCGGTGGGAACTCGCCGAAGCCCATGCCGTGCAGGACACTGCGGATTCGTGTATTCATTTCATAACCGCCGTGATCCTTGAACCAATCTGATCGGCGGGCATATCTTTCGAGCAGTTCTTCGTACCGTTTGGGGTCCTCTGCCAGCTTAGGATCGGCAATGCTTACTTCCATCTCTCTTAGCTCAGCCTCGGCTTCGATCAGCGGTGCGAAAACTGCCATCATTTCTTCATGAATGGTTTTGTCAGATTGAAGTCCGCTATTTTGGGCTAAATACCCGATAGTAGTTTCTTTTGATTTATGAATTTGACCGCTGTCATAGGACATTTCACCAGCAAGAATTTGCAGAAAAGTTGATTTGCCGGCACCATTAACACCCACGAGTCCGACACGTTCCTTTTCATTTACCTGAAGGCTTATGCCGTCTAGTACGTTCTGTATACCATATGATTTTGTAATTCCTGTCGCTTGAAGAAGCATAACGATGAAACCTCCACCCTTGCATATTTCGCCTTGGCATTTATACCTCAGCCGTATGAACAACTTATTCTATAGTTTACATGAAAAGCGTTTCCCAAGCGAGAGCTCGATATATCGGAAGTAGAGAATAACGACCTGGCCCAGAAACACAGTCCTATCCACCTTGGCGAACCGGGGAGAAGAGTGGTAAACTGGATTTACAAACAAGGATAAGCTTGGGATAAATATATGGGGGTGGCCGACGATGTCAAGCAAGGAGTCGGTGATCTCCAAAGCAAAGCAACAACTAAGAACTGAGAAGACCATCGCCCGAAACGAGCTCTCCTCGGACCAGAGAAGGGAATTGTCTTTTCTGGTCTGCAAGCATGCATCAGAGTGGCTGAAGACGAAAGACATAGCCTCACTGATGGCCTATGTATCTTTCCGTTCTGAACTCGATACCAACGCGCTTCTTACACAGGCGTGGAAGGACCAGCGTAGGGTACTGCTGCCGCGTGTCATTCCGGCAAGTGGTGCAATGAGTGTCCATATGGTAAACGCTTGGAGTGAGCTTGAGCCGGGGGCGTATGGTATCCATGAACCTATTGTATCCGGCAAAGATTCACAAGAGATTGAAGTTGTTACACTACCGGATGTTGTGTTTGTTCCGGGGCTGGCTTTTGATCTTCAGGGAGGCAGGCTTGGTTACGGCCGAGGATACTATGATCGATTGCGTGCGTCATGGGAGACGGAAGAGTATGCTGCTGCGAAGCCCCCTGTCTGGATCGGGCTAGCCTTTGGTATGCAACTGGTTCCGAAAGTGCCCATGGATGAGCATGATGCCTTTATGGACATGCTGATTACTGAAAATGGCATAGTGCACTGCCGAAAAGGAGAGTGAGTCGTGGAATTGACCCATTTTAACGAGCAGGGAAGAGCTCGTATGGTGGATGTGAGCGAAAAGGAGATTACGAAGCGGACAGCTGTCGCGCGGAGTAAGATCAAGATGGCAACTGAGACGCTTAGTGCCATCAAGGAAGGCAAGATCAGTAAAGGAGACGTACTTGCCGTTGCGCAGATCGCTGGAATTATGGCGGCCAAGAAGACGTCTGACTGGATTCCGATGTGCCATCCGCTCCCACTTACCGGTATTGACATCCGCTTCTCCGATAACAGCGAAGATGAACTTTATATAGAAGCAACAGTCCATACTACCGGAAAGACCGGAGTTGAAATGGAGGCATTGACCGCTGTTTCTGCCTCAGCACTAACGGTGTACGACATGTGCAAGGCTCTTCAGAAGGACATGATTATCGGACCAACGCTCTTAGTATCTAAAAGTGGGGGCAAGAATGGAGATTACGCGCTTGAACCATGATCAGAGCTGACGTTCGATGCGCTGAAGCAAGTGGGCTGCACTGTACAGCCAATTATACATAGAGAGGGAGGACAAACCTATGGCGTGGAAAACAGCAATCCTAACGGCCAGCGATAAAGGGGCCAGGGGCGAACGGGAAGACACGAGCGCCCAGGTTATTCGGGAGCTGGTGGAAGAGGAACTTGGAGGCGAGATCGTTGAATATCGGATCGTGCCCGATGAACAAGATGAGATTATCGCAGCTTTGATAGAACTCACAGATTATTTTCAAGCAGATCTGGTATTGACTACCGGAGGTACGGATTTAGCGATACGTGATGTGACTCCAGAGGCAACCCGGCGTGTAATCGAACGGGAAGTGCCTGGACTTTCTGAGGCGATGCGAAGTACGGTGATGCAAAAAAACCGTGCGGTGATGCTGTTCCGCGGGATATGCGGCATTCGTGGACGCACGTTGATTGTCAACTTACCGGGCACACCGAAGGGTGTTCATGAGAATTTAGCAGCCATTATGGATCAACTACCTGAAGCGTTACTCATGGTAACTGGCCAATACCGCCAATAACATTGTCATATTCTTGTCACGTCACAAGGATAAACTATTTATAGAAGATAGTGGATGTAACTGTGACATAAGTTATGGTATTATTAGATTATCGTAATCGATACCATGATCGGATAGACGGACAAGGAGGAATAATAATGTTTAGTGGAATTGGTACTCCGGGTATTATCTTGTTGGTTATACTGGCACTGCTCCTCTTTGGACCGAATAAACTGCCAGAGTTAGGCCGCGCAGTTGGACGAACCTTCCGTGAATTTAAAGAAGGCGCACGTGAAATCATTGGTGATGGTGATCCGGTGAAGAAGAGCGAAGCTCCTGTGCCGACGGCCCCGCAGACGGTCGCTGCAGATATTCCTCAGGACAAACGCCTGCCGGAATAATAAAAGATTTAACAATGGGGCAATCTCTCAAGTCTAATAGACTTAGGAGATGTCCCTTTTTCAATTTGGTTGCTGCTTTCTGCAGAAACGGGCACAGCTATACATAAAGTCGGTGTGGTGTTTCTATTCTTGTCATGGGATGGTGTCAGGATGTCTCTCGAATCGGAAGAAATGTCGGTGGTGGATCATCTCACCGAGCTGCGTAAACGGATTATTTATGTGCTGATTGTATTTGTTTTGGGATTGGTAGGGGGGCTGTTCTGTGCCAAGCCAATCTACGATTATTTAATTAGTACAGATCTAGCGCAAGGGTTTGTTCTGCATGCGTTCTCATTCTGGGATGGTATCGGAATGTATATGAAGATCGCAATGGCGGTTTCATTAGTCATTTCAGTTCCTTTTATTGCTTATCAGTTGTGGGCGTTTATTAGTCCGGGCTTACGACCGGAAGAGCGTAGTGCAACACTACGTTATGTACCCTATGTTTTTGTTCTTTTTCTAATCGGACTTTCTTTTGCTTATTATGTTGTATTTCCAATGGCGCTTTCATTCACAATCTCTATCACCCGGAGTATGGGACTGGAAGAGACCTACGGAATTGCGCAATATTTCAACTTCATGTTCAGTCTGGTGCTACCTTTAGCGCTGTTGTTTGAGCTACCGCTGTTGGTGATGTTTCTGACCAAACTGAGGGTTCTTAACCCGATACGCTTGCGTAAAATGCGTCGATACGCTTATTTCACGCTTGTCTTTATTGCTGTAGTCATCACTCCCCCGGACTTCATCTCAGACTTTCTGGTGACGATTCCACTGCTTGTGTTGTATGAGTTCAGCGTATTCCTGTCCGCCTTCGTCTATCGCAAACAGCTTGCTGCGGATGCGGCAAGGGAAGCTCAGTACACCAAGAGTGAGGAATGATGATAAGAGGGCTGTCACTAAGTAGATTTTTCTACGAAAGAGACAGTTCTTTTGTTTTAAACCCCCGTTTTTTGAAATGTTCGGGCGTAGGTGGTACAGTTGAGACTACTGATATCATACGCATATTTTCACACCCTGTGGATAGAATGTATAGAGTGTGTGCCTAGGACAACCAGTGAAACGTTATTTTTTACGAAAACAAATGCGAATTTGTGTAAAAGGACTTGAAATCCGGGCTCAAGTTGAGTATCATAAAAATTGTTGTTAGCACTACAAGCTGTCGAGTGCTAATGCTTATGGAAAATATGAGATGGACCAGATATTCATAGCGTCCAATTGATATTTTTCATAAACACCAGAGATTTTGAAGTAAGACAGGTAAGTTCTAAACTATGTTTTGAAGCAAAATAACATAATTTTAAAGGAGGCTATTTTTTCATGATCAAACCTTTAGGTGAACGCGTATTGGTGCTACCGAGCGAGCAGGAGGAAACCACTTCATTCGGGATTGTGCTTCCGGACTCCTCGAAAGAAAAGCCACAAGAAGGAACTATTATTGCAGTAGGTAGCGGAGCTTTGAAAGATGGAGTACGTGTAGCGCTCGAAGTAAAAGAAGGCGACCGTGTTCTTTTCTCTAAATATGCAGGAACAGAAATCAAATACGAAGGTAAAGAATATTTGATTATGAAAGAAAGCGACATTCACGCGATTCTTGACTAAGCGAGAGTCGATTATAAGCTAAATCTAAACTACTTAAAGTAACGTGATATACAAAAAATTCTAGGAGGTAATTACACAATGGCTAAAGAAATTAAATTTAGTGAAGAAGCACGCCGCTCTATGTTGCGCGGTGTAGATGCTTTGGCAAATGCGGTAAAAGTTACACTTGGACCAAAAGGTCGCAACGTGGTACTTGAGAAAAAATTTGGTAGCCCGCTTATCACTAACGATGGTGTAACTATCGCTAAAGAAATCGAACTTGAAGATGCATTCGAGAACATGGGTGCTCAACTGGTTAAAGAAGTTGCTACTAAGACTAACGATGTAGCCGGTGACGGTACTACAACTGCAACGGTTCTGGCACAAGCTATGATCCGTGAAGGTCTGAAGAACGTAACTGCAGGCGCTAACCCAATGGTTATTCGCAAAGGGATCGACAAAGCAGTTCGTGCAGCAGTTGAAGAATTGCAAAAAATCGCTAAGCCAATCGAAGATTCCCAAGCTATCGCTCAAGTAGCTGCTATCTCTGCTGCTGACGAAGAAGTGGGCCAATTGATTGCTGAAGCTATGGAAAAAGTAGGTAAAGACGGTGTTATCACTGTTGAAGAATCCCGTGGATTCGCTACTGAACTTGAAGTCGTAGAAGGTATGCAGTTCGACCGCGGTTACATTTCCCCGTACATGATTACTGATACGGACAAAATGGAAGCTGTTCTGGAGAACCCATACATCTTGATCACTGATAAAAAAATCAGCAGCACTCAAGAAATCCTTCCATTGCTTGAAAAAATCGTTCAACAAGCTAGACCGCTTGTTATTATCGCTGAAGATATCGAAGGCGAAGCACAAGCAATGTTGATCGTGAACAAACTGCGTGGAACATTCAACGCTGTCGCTGTTAAAGCTCCTGGCTTTGGCGACCGTCGCGAAGCTATGCTGCAAGATATCGCTGCCCTGACTGGTGGTCAAGTGATCACTGAGAAGCTCGGTCTTGATCTGAAGAGCACTTCCATTGAACAACTGGGTAACGCACGTCAAGTACGCGTAACTAAAGAAAACACAACAATCGTAGACGGAAGCGGCGACAAAGCGGACATCAATGCTCGTGTAAGTCAAATTCGTGCTCAACTGGAAGAAACAACTTCCGAGTTCGACAAAGAAAAATTGCAAGAGCGTTTGGCTAAATTGGCTGGCGGCGTAGCCGTTGTCAAAGTTGGCGCTGCAACTGAAACTGAATTGAAAGAGCGTAAACTTCGCATCGAAGACGCCCTGAACGCAACTCGCGCTGCGGTTGAAGAAGGTATCGTTTCTGGTGGTGGTACAGCTCTTGTGAACGTATATAATGCTGTTGCTGCTGTAGATGTAACTGGCGACGAGAAAACAGGTGTTAACATCGTGCTTCGCGCGCTCGAAGAACCAGTTCGTACCATTGCAGCTAACGCTGGTCAAGAAGGTTCCGTTATCGTGGATCGCTTGAAAAAAGAAGCTATCGGCATCGGCTACAACGCTGCTACTGGCGAGTGGGTGAACATGTTCGAAGCGGGTATCGTTGACCCTGCTAAAGTAACTCGTTCCGCGCTTCAAAATGCTGCATCCGTAGCTGCTATGTTCTTGACTACTGAAGCAGTAATTGCTGACAAGCCAGAACCAGAAAAACCAGGTATGCCTGATATGGGCGGCATGGGTGGAATGGGCGGCATGATGTAATTAAGGCTGATAAAGCCTTGAAATAGGTTGGATTAGAAGCCTCTCGTGAGTTCATTGAACTCATGAGAGGCTTCTTTTTGTGGCGTACCAAATGCACGCCTAGTTGGTGATAATAAGATAGAGAACAGATAAATTTAAGGAAGTTAAATAAATACACTTGAACGTTCACTACAGTGAATATATAATAAATTCAAGAGGTCAGTGCTGACCTGATTTTTTTGATTAATTATTTAACTTCATTTATTAATTATATTAATAATATAACGAGGAGGACATATGAAATCATTTTTGCCCAATGATATTAAAGATGAGAACAGGAAAATAGTTTTTGATATTTTGCTTCAACATCCTGAACTAGCGAAAGTCGAGATTACAGAAAAAACGGCAATGAGCTTTGTTACTGTGAGCAAGATTGTTACCTTTTTTGAACAGATTGGTTTATTGACTGTTACTGGTGAAAGTCGTGAAGGATCTGGCGGCTTAGGAAGAAAACGTACGGTTTACAGATTTAATGAAAACAGCTATACGACCATCGGAATACAGATTATTGGCAATACGATAACGGCATTACTCATTAATCTGCACAACAAGATATTAGAAACGTATTCGATTGAAACAGACATTCCTTTCTATAGCCAGCAGTTCACTTCGATATTTATAGAGATTGTAGAACATTTGAAGAGTAAAGCGAAGGAAACGGATAGTGTTGTATTGGGGATTGGTATTGGCGTTGATGGTGCGATCAATACAAGAAAGAAAACGATCCGGATGAGAACGCATCACAATAAAGAAAACGACTTTAAGTATGAAACGATTATTGAAACTCTCAAGAGCGAAGTGAACTTGCCCATTCTTCTGGAGAATGATGTGAACGCAGCGACTGTGGCGGAATTTCGGAATCTTGAAAACTCAGATCAAGCACTGACGAGTCTCGTTCATGTTGCTGCAGGTGATGGGGTCGGGGGCGGCTTGATTATTAACAAAGAGCTTCACCGCGGCGTTAATGCAAGTGCGGGTGAGCTGGAGTATATGTGCTTTGATTCAGAATATAAAAGGACTCCATCTTCAGTCGGTTGGCTGGAAAGCAAATTAGCTATTAAGTATTTGTTAAGCACATATGATTTGAATTCAACGAATGACGTAGAAGCTTGCATTGATTATGTTTCGAAGAATCTGGCATTAACGATTACCAATATGATCAGCATCTTGGATATCGACCAGGTCATTATTAGCGGTAAAACGGTAGCGCTGTTTCCGGAACGTATATTGGACCGCACGAAAAGCTATGTCGAGCAATATACGGAGTGGACTCCTCAAATTTCGGTGAGTAAGTTACATCAATCAACAGCAATCGGAGCAGCTATACTTATTCTCCAGCAAGAGATGATAAATGTCATTTCGGAGTAAACAAGAAGGAAGTGAGCAACATGATCAAAATCTTTGAGAATGAAGAGGAAGTAGCAAACGAAATTGCCAGAGAGATGAAAGATCATTTATTTACTGATCAGCATCCCGTGTTCTGCCTGGCTTCAGGGAGTACTCCACAAAAAAGCTATCAGAAATTTTCCAATGATGCGGACCTCCAATTGAAAATCAAGAGGCTTAACATCGTTAGCTTGGATGAGTGGGTTGGTATTGACAAAAGCTCTGAAGGAAGCTGCTATCAGATGTTGAATCAAGATCTGTTCTCGCAGATTTCACTGGATAGCAGACAGATTGTGTTTTTTGATGGAACATCGCCGGATATGAAGCAGGAATGCTTGCGAATTGATCACTTTATCGAGCAACACCCAATTACATTCAGCTTGATGGGCGTAGGTATGAATGGGCATATCGGATTAAATGAACCTGGTAGCCCAGTATTAAATTACAGCAGTGTTGTGGAGCTGTCGGAAACAACAAAGACTGTCGCTCAAAAATATTTTCATGAGCAGACTGAATTAAAGCAAGGCATTACATTAGGTTTGGAACAGATTGCAAGTAGTAAAAGAGTGGTTGTCGTCATAACTGGAGAGCGCAAAGCTGAAATCGTGAAGGAGATTTTCACAAACTCTGACGCACGGCTGCCTGCTCAGCAATTGCTCGGCTATGATCATATAGATTTCTTTTTAGATGCTGCAGCCGCCAAATATATGGATCAGTCATCATAGTTGAGGAGCGTAATATGGGTAACTTCGTTATTGGTGTTGATATTGGAGGTACAAATATAAGGGTTGGATTAGTGAATGAGCACCTTGAACTTGTTCGGAAGGAGTCGGCATTAACAAGAGATTTCCAAAATGCTGACGAAATTTTCAAAACCGTCAAGGAAATGACAGCGAAAGTCGATCATGAACAGCTAGCAAGCAAGATAGGTATTGTATTGCCGATTCCTTGGAATGATCAAACACAGTTTATTCGAGATATAACCAATATCCCTTGCCTAGAGAATGTTAGTATCGAAACTATCAGGGCGTTCTTTCCGAATTATGAAGTGTTTTTTGAGAATGATGTAAACGTGATCACAGTGCTTGAATCGGATCATGGAGCTGCCAAGCCGTATAATCAATCCATTTATATAACGGTTAGTTCAGGAATTGGATGCGGTATCATACTTGATAAGAAAATTATTCAAGGAGCTCATGGATATGCGGGCGAGATCGGAAGCATGATTATTTCCGACAGCAAAAGAAACCATTCAACGTTGTATAACGGCACTTTGGAATCCCTATGCAGCGGCATTGCTCTTGAAGCGGAAAGTAAGTTTTTATATGGCATTGATGCCACGTCGAGTTTGTTGTTTGAAAGATATCATATGGGAGATCGGCAAGCGATTGAAGTGATCGACAGGTGGGTTGAGTACTTTTCCAACGCAATTGTTTCTTTGATGCAAACAATTGATCCAAATATTTTTGTTATCGGAGGAGCGGTCATTCATCACAACCAGTGGCTGATTGATAGAGTGATAGAAAGCGCTAAAAAGAAAGTCCTTCCACATTTAAAAGAGAACATTAAAATCGTGTTGACTGAATTTGGACCTGACGCCGGAATTATTGGTGCTGGCTATAACGTATATAAAAAGGAAAAAGGAGCTTGAAGACAATGAAAAAGTTGAAGGTTGCGTTAATCGGAGCAGGAAGTGTTTCCTTTGGGCTAGGAGCACTTCAAGATATGGTGTTGTCAGAACGTTTAAAAAATCAAGTAGAGCTCGAAATCGCGCTTATGGACATTGTAGAAGAAAATGTGAATAGAACATACAAGTATGCAACCGAAATGTTCACGGCATTTTCTCATCCTGCGAAGATTTGGCAAACGACGAATTTGGAAGATGCATTAAGAGATGCTGACTTCTCCATCGTTGCGATTGAGGTAGAGAGATATCACTACTGGTCACAAGACTTCCATATCCCACGGCGTTACGGCAGCAAGCAGCTATATGGTGAGAACGGCGGTCCAGGATCAATGTTCCACACTTTGAGAAATCTAGGTCCGATGTTGGAAATTGCAAAGACAATGGAGAAGGTGTGTCCAAATGCTTGGCTAATCAATTACACGAATCCGGAAGCGAAATTGGTGGAAGCGATCTCCAAATTAACTTCAATCAAAGTGGTAGGCTTATGCCATGGTTTAGACATCGGTATTCATCAGCTAGCTGAATTTCTGGAGATGGATGGTAAAGATATCGCTGTTGAAGGCGGCGGATTGAACCACTTTGGCTTCTTCACGAAGATCTGGAACAAGAATACGGGAGAGGATTTATACCCTCGACTCCATGAAAAAGAAAAGATAGCTAACCGTTTGGCACAATTTGATCATGTTGGATTATCCAGAACGTTGTATCGAACGTATGGCTACTTCCCTTATCCGGGTACTAACCATTGCGGCGAGTATATTTCTTGGGCAGAAGATTTCTATGCTGGACTACCCCTGCAGTTCCGTTACGATCCAATAAGTGAGCAGCTGTGGAAGAAAGATTCTAGAACACCTGAATTTGTATACTGTGCAAGTGGCAGTACTTTAGATAAAGGCTTGTTCGAGAAAACAATGAACCAAGAGCTCTGGATAGAGCAAGCTTATACGTTCGATAAAGAAAAGGTTCAAATTAGTAATGAAAATGCAGTGCCAATTATTGAAGCGATCTTCTTCGAAGATGAAATCGAGTTGAATGCTGTTAATATGCAAAACAATGGCGCTATTAAAGGACTTCCAGATGATATGGTCGTTGAAACACAAGCGATCGTTAACAAAAATGGTATCGAATTTAAGCCAATGACGGTTGAACTGCCAACTGCCATTATCGGAACGATCCATATCCAAGGTACAATCCATAAGCTGTTACTTGAGGCGTTTGTTGAAGAGTCGAGAACAAAATTGCTGCAAGCGATTCTGCTTGATCCGCAAGCTCCAACCTATTATCAAGCTTGTGCGATGATCGATGAAATGTGTGAACTGCAAAAAGAAATGCTGCCAAAACTGGAGTGGAATTAGGTTATCTTTAATAAAAAAAGGCCTCTGTCTGATGAAATTCAGAACTGAGGCCATTAATTTTTATTACGAATTACTCTAATTCTTTATCTAAGAAAGGTTGCACCAATCGCCGCACCTCATCGGTTGAATTCGTCTCCATCAATTGATTTCTTAGTTCGTCGGCACCATCAAATCCACGAATATAGATTTTGAAGAAGCTCCGAAGTGGATTAAATAGACGTGGTTCATGTTCTTTTGAATATTTATCGTGAAGATCTAAATGAAAAAGTAGTAAATGAAGAAGTTCCTCCACACTATGTTCTTTAGATTCTAGTTCAAAAGCGTATGGATTCTTGAAAATACCTCGGCCAATCATGACACCATCCACGCCGTATTGTTCGACTAATTTTAAGCCTGTTGCACGGTCAGGAATATCTCCGTTAATCGTTAACAACGTATTTGGAGCAATTTCATCGCGTAATTGTTTGATTTCAGGGATAAGCTCCCAGTGTGCATCTACTTTACTCATCTCTTTTTTGGTACGAAGGTGAATGGAAAGATTCGCAATATCTTGTTTGAATATATGTGTCAACCAATCGCGCCACTCGTCAATTTCGCTATAACCTAATCTTGTTTTCACACTAACCGGCAATCCACCAACTTTTGCTGCCTGGATAATTTCTGCCGCTACTTTAGGATGTCGAATTAATCCAGCACCTTTTCCATTGGTTGCGACGTTTTTTACTGGGCATCCCATGTTAATATCGATACCACGAAAACCAAGCTTTTTCATATCCATGCACATCTGTTCAAAATACTCCGGTTTATTACCCCAAATATGAGCGACCATCGGTTGTTCATCTTCTGTGAACTTTAATCGACTAAGTACACTTTCTTTTACTTTTACTTTAGGGTGACAGTAATATTCTGTATTTGCGAATTCCGTGAAAAACACATCCGGTTTTGCAGCTGCACTAACCACGTGACGAAATACAACATCTGTGACATCTTCCATAGGTGCCAATATAAAAAACGGCTTTGGTAAATCAAGCCAAAAATTCTGTTCGTTACTCATTAAGTTCTCCTTCTTTTACAACATTTTGCCCATCATACATAGTATCATTTTTTTTCGCTTGCTGCACAAAATTGTAGAGGGTCTCTTTTTTTTCTATAATCGCTCGGGGTTATACCAGTACTGTTCTTAAATAAACGATAAAAATACGAACTACTAGTAAATCCAGTTTTTTCTGCGATATCAACAATGGTACATTCAGAGGTCTTTAACAGCTCTTTGGCTTTATTCAACCGCATTTCACTAATTATATCGGGTAGTGCTTTTGTAGTTAATTGTTTATATAACCGGCTCAAATAGATTGGAGACATCGAGAGCTCGTCTGCAATTGAATTTAGGCACAGGTTGGAATTGCTATAATCTCGCTCAATAATTTGATGTACTTTTCTAATGAGATCTTCTTGTTTTGTACTTCTTTTCTCTTCGAGTTTTTCACTTATTTCTTCAAATATCTTGAAATATGGAGTGTTGATTTCTTCCATGGTTTCAACATGATTTGGTAGTAAGAACGTTGTATCGAATTCGGGTAATGTTAAAATCGCATTGTTCTTTTTTAATGTTCGCAAGACGTTATTAACAGTAAGTGCTAAATGCGATACGACAAGTTGAACAACGGTAAAAGAATATTCTGATATCTCTCCTACGATATCAATATAGATGCTCCGTGCCTTTTCCGCATTTCCTGACATCAAGGATTCAATGAACTGTTTTTCTTTGTGAACTGGAAACATATATTCTTTGGTTTTTAAGTTCATAATGTCAACCGAAAAGAGGATGCTGCCGTATCCTTTGAATAATCGATGGTAAGAAGCCTCAAGTACTTGCTTGTAGACTAAGATGCATTGCTCAATGGATTCCTTCACAGGACTAAAGGTAATCGTGATGGATAATTTTAAATGTTTGGCGATTGACAATTGCATAAGCTCTGCCATTTCAATCAGCGAATCCCGTTCCGTTATATAAAGCGGATCATGAAAGTTTAGCAAAAGTAAAAGACTATCATCCCCCATATCAATGGCTTCGACTTGAAAGATCGGTGAGGAAATTTCTGTACAAATGTTCATTATGGCATATTTGAGCAATTTTATATCTTCTTTGTATTTCTCGAGGACTGTGGGGAATTGATCGATCCTTATCAAAACAATCAGTGATTTATTATTAACCATAAGCTCTGAATTGAAGTAATGTAATTTCTGTTGTAATACCTCAGCATTATTCGTTTCTCTACCTAAAATCGTATTTCTAAGAAAATCCTGCTTGAGAATATGTTGATGGTTACGTCTTTCTGTTTCCAGGGTTTTGAACTTGCGTATGACTTTGTCAATCGGGCGATATACGCTATGGGATAAAGTTAACGAAATCAACAATCCTAAGAGAAGAATGCCAATACAGATAAATAATATTCGATACCTCATTTCATTTATTTCTTGAGTGATATTGCTATAAGGGGTAATCCGAACATATTTCCAGCCTAATGAATCGGGTGTAGTAAACGTTATTAAAGATTTAACTCCATCCACGGTGTCTACAAAATATGTAGATTCTGATGTATCCTGAATAATTTTCTGTATATAGGTTTTATCAGATATATCAGTTAGCATCTCTTGCTTATCACTACTGGAATATAATATTCCATCCTGATTAATGATAAACGTGTTATTCTCCGAGATCTCTTTCCCCGACTGATCCATTCGCAGGCCTAACCATGATGCCGAGATATTGACAACAACAGCTGTATTTAAATCTTTATTATCATCAATGACGCTATAACATAAGTAAGTGTAGCTTGATACTGGAGTGGTCTGAACCGAACCTATGTTATAGGTTCTGGGAATCGGTTGAAAGGGGCGATGTTCTTTGAATTTCATAAAAAGGTCTAGAATTCCATCATCATCCAGTTCGGACTTCGGTTGAATTCCGCTTCGTGAATTATTGGAACTAATATAGAACTGATTGGATTTCGCATTATATACATAAATGGATTCAATGAATGGTAAGGATGCGCGATAGTTATCAAGTTGTTGCTGTGCAAAAATGACATCATAGATATTCAAGTCCGCATAATACAACAACTTAGATACCGCAGAATCATAGTAAATCTGGGAGGACAGTGAGGTAACAGTCTCTGTCATAGTAGATAATTGCGTTTTAATTTGATTTAGACTATTTGAATCGGAACGATAAACTTGTTTAAGTGCGATGCTTGTAAAGTTCATATAAAGAATAGTTGAAGTTATCAAAAGGGTAATAACAACACATCCAATAGAGCCAAGGAGTATTCGGCTGTAAACTTTTTTATGCTCTTTAGACCAATGTTTTATCATTTTTTGAAACCCCTTTCATCGCTGGTCTGAGTATAAATCATCAGTCTGGTGCTTTCAATCAAATTTATAAATCCAGCAGCCGAAATTAGGTTAAATGTAGTGAATATTCACAAAAGTACAGAAATTTCATACTTCACAAATACGGAGATTACAGCAATGTGTGTCATTGTACAGTATATTATCGAATCCGCTTCTTCTATGATTTGGAAGTAAGATTCACGAGCAATTCTATTCAGGAGGAGGTCAGTCATGTTTAAGAAGAAAGTTTTTTTTTATGAATTAAATAAGAATAAAATCATGTTTTTGATGATAGCACCGACACTGCTTTTTTTCTTAATAAATTCTTATGCTCCAATGGTCGGCATCTATTATGCATTCACAAGTTATGATTTTGCAGGTGGTTTATTTGGAAGTCCGTTTGTAGGATTAGACAATTTTAAATTTTTAACGCAATCTGGAATTCTGTTGAAGTTGACAATCAATACGCTTGGATACAACGTGGTTTTTATCATATTAGGTAACGCGGTATCTATAGGGGCAGCAATCCTATTAAGTGAAGTCCGAGGGAAGCTATTTAAAAAGTTATCACAATCCATTATGTTTCTACCCTACTTCGTTTCGTTTGTTCTGATTAGTGTTTTAGCGTTTAACATGTTTAATGCTGATTCTGGTTTTGTTAATCAGTTACTCAAATCGTTCGGATTGGATCCAGTAGACATATACAATACACCATGGCTCTGGCCATTTCTGATTACAGCATTTTATTTATGGAAGAACCTGGGTTATTCCATGGTCATTTATCTTGCATCCATCATGGGAATTAGCGATGAGTATTACGAAGCTGCCAAAATTGATGGTGCAAATATTTTTCAGCGAATCTGGTATATTACCATACCTATGTTGAAGTCAACATTTATCATTCTGCTCTTATTTGCACTCGGAAGCATTATGAAAGGTCAATTCGATCTGTTCTATCAGCTTGTCGGGAACAACGGAGTGCTCTTCAACGTTACGGATATTGTAGATACTTACGTTTATCGATCTTTGAAAGTTAATTTTGATATTGGTATGGCAACTGCTGCTGGTTTGTATCAGTCTATCTTCGGATTTGTAATGATTATGACAGTGAATTATATCATCAAGAAAATTAATGATGACTACGCATTGTTCTAAAGTAGGGAGGAGGGATTACATTGGATGACAACATTCTAAGTTCTAGAGTTTTCCGCATGATGGCTTACCTGATTATTATGATTTTTTCTTTGCTCTGTCTCTTTCCTTTCCTTCTGATCATTTCAGGCTCATTGACAGCCAATGAATCCATTATTCGCGACGGTTTTCACTTGATTCCTAAAGTGTTCTCGCTGGAAGGTTATGAAATGGTATTTATCTTTCCAACTCAGCTAATCAAGGCTTATGGTGTAACGATTTTTGTAACTGTGATTGGAACGTTGGTGGGATTGTTTCTTATTACGATGGCGGGTTACGTTCTGCAGAGGAAAGATTTCAAGTATCGCAATCATTTGTCCTTCTTCATTTATTTCACAACGCTGTTTGGAGGGGGGCTTGTGCCATGGTACATCATGCTGACTACATACTTTGGGCTGGCAGACACCTATGCCGTACTGATATTACCTGGTCTTATGACACCTTTTCTCATTATTTTAATGAAAAACTTTATCAAATCTGCGATTCCGGAAGAATTATTCGAATCGGCCAAAATCGATGGCGCGAACGACTTTAGGATCTACTACAGTATCGTGCTGAAGCTTGCTATGCCTGGCATAGCGACTGTCGGTCTGTTCCTTGCTCTGACGTACTGGAACGACTGGTTCATGTCTTCTTTGTTCATTAATGACGTTAGCATGTATCAGCTTCAATACTACTTGTATAACACGATCAATACCATGATGTTCGTTTCTCAAATGGCCACTGGAACCGGTGTAACACTAGGGCGTGACATTCCGACAGAGTCGACCAAGATGGCAATGGCGATCGTCGTTACTGGACCCATTATTTTCTTATATCCGTTTGTGCAGCGATATTTTGTGAAGGGATTAACGATTGGTGCAGTGAAGGGTTAGTACCGAAAGCAAACGAAGGGAACTCGTATGCGATCGGCTGACATAGATCATTTAATTAAGGGGAGGGTTAGTATGAGAAAAGGAAAAAAGAAATTGTTAACGATCGGCACTTCTTTATTCTTAACTGCAAGTTTGTTTGCTGGCTGCAGTAGTAATAGCACGAATACTAAGGAGGCATCGTCAGAATCAACAACGAATTCGAATTCGAATACCAGTACTCCAGCACCAGAAGCATCAGAAGCGACTGGAATCGACACATCCAAGAAAGTAGAGCTTCAGTTCTATATGCTGGGCGATGCCCCAAAGGATTTAAATCTCATTCAGGATGAAGTTAACAAAATGGCATTAGAAGATTTGAATGCAACCGTCAAATTCAACTTCACAACCTGGACAGACTGGGAGTCGAAGTATAAGCTTCTGTTGTCCTCAGGGCAGCCGATTGACCTGATCTTTACGGCAGAATGGACAAATTACCAGTCATATGCGGTGAAAGGGGCTTTCCTTCCGCTAGATGATCTCCTAACGAAGGCTGCACCTAAGCTACAAGCATATGTACCACAGGATTTCTGGGAAGCAGTCAAGGTTGATAAGAAAATTTACACCGTTCCAGCTATCTGGAAGGAGTATGTAAATGATGGTATTGCCTATCGGGAAGATTTGCGTAAAAAGTATAATTTGCCAAAGCCGGAATCACTCGAAACGCTAGAGCAGTATTTGGATGGCATACGCAAAAATGAACCGGATATGCTACCTCTGGCGGATACTGAGGTTAGTCATGTAGATTCCATCCGTCAAATGACTACTAAAACTGTGAATACCAACGATAAAGTTCCATATGGACTTAGCATCATGTATGACACTCCAAGAGACGTAACCAGCTATTGGGGCTCTCCGCAGCATTTGGAAGATTTAAAAATGTTCAGGAGTTGGCAAGAAAAAGGGTACTTTATGAAGAATATGCTGAACATTAAAGATAGTGGTAGTGATATATTTGCTGCCGGTAAAGCCGCAGCAATTTTGGGAAGTGAGAATCCTAACCGCTTTGGTGATGCTGTTGTCAAAGTGAAATCACTGCATCCGGATTGGGAGCTAGGATATTCCCCGTATCCGAACATGAAAGGATTCTCTTCACCCGTTCACCCGATTCATAATGGCTTTGCAGTTCCACGCAGCAGCAAAAACCCAGAGAGAGCTCTTGCTTTCTATGAGAAATTGGTCACGGATAAACGCTACAATTGGCTGACGCAATACGGTATTGAAGGCAAGCATTTTGAAATTGAAGATGGAAAATATTATAAAATGCTTGGTGATGCCCAATCAAATGGATTCACAAGAGAAGGTATGAATGGATGGGCATGGAGAAATCCGGAGTTCATGTTGTTTGATAAGAGCTATCAAGCTGTGCTAGACATGTTCGATGAAATGGATAAGATAGCAAAACCGAATATTTTCCAAGGTTTCGGAGAGGATTGGACGTCTTATCAAGCAGAGAAGGCGGCCCTTCTACAAGTTGAAAAGCAATACTTATATCCTTTGAATGATGGTATGGTTAAGGATGTTGAAGCCGGCTTGAAGTTATTTATGGAAAAGGCGAAAAAAGCTGGTCTCGATAAAATTCAAGCGGAATACACGAAGCAATGGTTGCAGTATTTGGATGATGCAAATATTAAGTGAGTGAGCCAGTTTAGAGTGTTACTCGGAGAGAACAACAGGATTAACCCCCTGTTGTTCTCTACTACAAGGGTGGAATATTTATGAAGGTTCTTTTTCATGGAACGGCTGCATTTGAAGGAATTCCCTCGTTATTCTGTCATTGCGAGACTTGTAAGAAAGCCAAAATACTTGGTGGGAAAAATATTCGTACACGCACTTCGGTCTTGATTGATGAAATACTTAAGATTGATTTTCCGGCGGACACCTTACATCATTCCATTCGTGATTCTGTAGATATGGATAAGGTTCGCGATTTATTGTTTACACATTCACATTCCGATCATTTGTATCCTGAAGATTTACTGATTCGTGCGCTTGGTTATGCTCAATTTAATGAAGAGGAAGAACTTCATCTATACGGTCATGATTTGCCTATTAAGCACTGTAGTCAATTGCTTGCCACGGAAAGGCATCGCTTCCAACTTCACAACTTGAAGCCCTTTGAAACCGTACAAACACAAACAGCTACGATTACGCCATTGCTTGCCAATCATGATTCTAAAGAAACTTGTTTATTGTATTACATAGAAAAGGATGAAAAAGCCATTTTCTATGGTCACGACAGCGGTTGGTTTCCCAAACAGACTTGGGACTGGTTGAAAGGAAAAAAACTGGATCTTGCTATTCTAGAATGTACGACTGGGAATGCCCCAAATTGTGAAGTTCACATGAATGTTGAAGATACTCTAAAAACACGGGAATGGTTAATCGAGAATTTTGTTATGAAAGCAGAAGGGCGAATCGTAGTCACTCATTTCTCTCATAATGCTCATCTGTTGCATGAAGATTTGGTTTATATTTTTGAGCCGAATGGGATTACAGTAGCATTTGATGGGATGCAACTGGACATATGAGTTAGCGCATAAGTGAAATGAGGATATTTCTATGATTTCAATGGCATTCTTTTTAGTTTTATTTTCAGGTATTACCCATGCGGTATGGAACCTATTTACAAAGAGAAGTCTGAATAAATACGTATTTCTCTGGTCGATTCATATTGTTGGTACACTTGCTCTATTACCTTATTTTATTATTGAGCTGCTCCAAGTTGAGCTTCATGCGGAGACACTTGGCTATATGGCGATATCTGCTTTATTTCAAGGGTCGTACTTCATTTTCCTCTCTAAATCGTATTCCTATGGTGATTTATCGCAGACCTATCCAATCATGCGAGGTACTGGTGTCATGCTAGTGACCTTGTTAAGTGCTGTGTTATTCGGCGATTCCTTAACTCTAGTAGGCTGGATAGGCTTTTGTTGTATCATAGTAGGGCTCTTTATTATTAGTGGAATCGTTAATCGTCATGCAAATCAAGGGAAAACGACTCATTCTATATCCATTCTTTATGCAATTGTAGTAGGGATGTGTGTTGCAGGCTATACATTAATGGACAAACTAATTGTCCAGCAATTATCTCCACTATCAACGCTTGAATTATCCAATATTAATTATGTAATCGTCGCTTTCTTCATGGTTATAAGAGCCGGTCGTGCACAAATTACAAGGGAATGGCAACAAAACTGGAAAATGATCTTGATTGGTTGTATTTGCTCGCCAGCTTCTTATTTTATGTTTCTGATGGCGATGAAGCTTGCTCCACTAGCTTCAATTGCGCCAATACGAGAAATTGGAACGGTTGTAGGTACGATTCTTGGCATACTTGTACTAAAAGAGAAGCAAGGAGTGCGAAGAATTATCATGTCGGCTGTGATTACCTGTGGGATCATCTCCATTGCCATATGGGGATAAGTTGATTTTACTAGAATTGAGGACTACGTTCTGACCGTATAGGGTAAAAATGAAAGGCCTCTCGTAGGAATACGAGAGGCCTTTCATTCTGTTAAGCATTAGATAGTTTTATACTGTCTAATTGACGGGGCAATTCACAGGTGAATATGCCTCATTCTAATTCTTGTTCTAAAACAGTTTTTACTAAACGACGTACTTCATCTGTTGATCTTGTATCCATTAATTGGTTTCTTAATTCGCTTGCGCCTCTAAATCCACGAACATAGATTTTGAAAAAGCGAAGAAGTGGTTTAAATGAACGTGGCTCGAGTTCATTTGAATATTTATCGTGAAGATCCAACTGTAATAGAAGTAAATTGAGAAAATCCTTTGGACTATGTTCTTTAGGTTCTTTTTCAAAAGCAAATGGATTGGTGAAGATGCCGCGGCCAATCATGACACCATCAACGCCGTATTGCTCAACTAACTTTAATCCTGTTGCGCGGTCCGGGATATCTCCATTTATAGTTAATAACGTATTTGGAGCAATTTCATCGCGTAATTTTTTTATTTCAGGGATTAACTCCCAGTGTGCATCTACTTTACTCATTTCTTCTTTTGTACGAAGGTGAATGGAAAGATTCGCAATATCTTGCTTCAATATATGTGTTAACCAATCCCGCCACTCATCAATCTCAGAGTAACCCAATCTTGTTTTAACACTAACCGGCAATCCACCGGCTTTTGTTGCTTGAATAATTTCTGCTGCAACCTCAGGATGTAGTATTAATCCAGCACCTTTTCCATTGGACGCGACGTTTTGTGCGGGGCATCCCATGTTTAAATCGATACCGCGAAAACCAAGTTTTTTCATATCAATACTCATCTGTTCAAAAAATACAGGTTTATCACCCCAAATATGAGCGACAATTGGTTGCTCATCTTCTGTGAACGTTAATCGACCACGTACACTGTCTTTTCCTACAGGGTGACAATAGCTTTCTGTATTAGTGAATTCTGTGAAAAACACGTCGGGTTTGGCAGCTTCACTAATGACGTGACGAAATACAACATCTGTGACATCTTCCATTGGTGCTAATATAAAAAACGGCTTCGGTAAATCAAGCCAAAAGTTTTGTTCGTTACTCATATTATCTCCTCTTGTTGCGATATATAAAAACGATATAGGCTATAGCAAAGTCATTTACCCATCATACATAGTATCATTTTTTTTCGTTTATTGCACAGAAGAAAGGAGAATACATACAGCGAAATCAATATACATAGCTTATAGCTTGAAGTGCTAAAATAAGATGTATAAAGCTTTATTAATGGCAACATGAGATAACAATACAGTAGAAGTGGTGAAGATATGGGGATAACTGTAAAAGATATGCTGCAACTTCCTTCCTTTCGAGGAGCAAAGGTGCTAACTGGAAATAATAATCTACACCGCACCATTTCTTCTTTATCCGTACTAGAGGTTTCAAATGCGGATTATTCTTCTCGAATTGTCCATTCCATTCAAGAAGAGTGGTATGCGGAAGAGATAGTGATCAGCTCTTTTTACTCCATTAAGGACAGTGTAGAGAAACAGTGTGAAACGATTGAGTACTTGCACGAGCTTGGAGAAGTAGGATTGATCTTATACTATGTAGGAATTATCATTCCTGAAGTAGCTGACGAGGTACTGCAATTAGCAGAGTCCAAAAATTTCATCATCATTTGTATGCCGGAAAATGATTTTTCACTTCGTTACAACGAAGTGATTTATGAAGTGATGGAAGCGATTGTTCTGAACAATCAGACGATCAATGATAATTTTGTAAATGAAGCGTTAGAGAAAGTATCCCTTTTGCCAGAACACTCACGGAGCGTCGAAATTACGCTGAAAATATTGTCTGATCGGCTGAAAGCGAACGTCATCCTGACGAACACCCAGTTAGATATCGTAAATCAAGTAATGTGGCCCCGTAATTCATCGTTAAACGTGGGGTATATTATTGAGACCTTCGCCCCCTATTTGATGAATATGACGAAAGGACAAGCAGAGCCTGTTTCAAATTGCTATGTGGAATACAAGAGTATTCATCAAAAAAACGGAGAAGCGCTGCATTTATTTTTGATTAAAGAGAACTCAAAATTACCTGCGAAGACCATCGATAAAATCAGCGAGGTTGTACAAGTAGCGATCAATTTGTGGGGGGATAAGCATAACGAGGTTAGCGAATATGCCTTGGTAAAAGCGATTATTAATGATGAAAGCGAAAAAATGCGAAGACTGGCTCATTTTCTCCACATTGATGTCTCTTCCATTCAGATGATGTGGTTAGTATATATTCACGATTTATCGCAAGAGAAACAAATTCGTGAAGAGCTGGAAGAGCATTTGTTCAAATATTATAAAACGGCGGTCATTCAAACTATCGATCATTGTATAATAGCCCTCATGGGAAATTGCTCTTACAAGTACAATGAGTATGAAATTGCAGCGGAGTATATTGACACGACGAATTCAGCTCCACTTATATCCGAAATGGTCTATGCTCCCCGAATGAGAAATACACAAGACGTACGACGCATGTATCGGCTGGTGAACAGTGTGGGACGGAAAGTCCATCTGATGTATGAGCATCGTAAATTGTACACAGCAGCCGAGATGCGTTCTATGAAACAAGCTATTGAGTTAAGTGAACAGGGAGAAGAAATCCTTGAAGAATGGATGTCTGTGATTGATCCCATTCTAGGTGATCCAGAGTCGATAAAAACACTCATAACCTTCTTGTTAGATGCAAAGGGGAATTTTGATAACTGTGGGAAAATGCTGTTTGTTCATAAAAATACAGTAAAATATCGTATTAGAAAGATCAGTGAATTAATAGGTTATGATGTAACCGTCAACTCCGAATCTTACGATGTGTATATCGCTTGCATGATTTATCGACTCACACATAGCTAGTATAATCCGTAGTTTTTGTCGAATAAGACAAAAATCACGGATTTTTTTTTATTTTAGAAAAAGACGTAATCCCATGGTTCCTTCTATAATAAGAAAAATTACTTTTCGAGGAGGAGAACTAACATGAGAAAGGACGGAGCACCTCAGTCTTGGTTCACTCTGGGGATGGTATGGGCCGGAGCGGTGATCAGTATACCTGGCCTCCTGGTTGGGAATACGTTGATATCTGGTATGAGCTTACCTATGACATTATTGATCGCTTTTTTAGGGTACGCCATTATCGTTGTCCTTATGATACTTCAGGGGATTCAGAGTACGGATCTTGGGAAAACAACCGTTCAAGTCGCAGCCCAAGTCTTTGGCAAAAAAGGCTCGCGAACGATTTTATCCATTATTCTCGCTATTGCTTGCCTCGGTTGGTTCGGGATTCAGGCTAATGTATGCGGGGCGGCACTGGCGAACCTGCTGGCGGAGTATGGAGTGATAGTCCCAGTTCCCCTTGCTTCTTTAATTAGCGGTTTGGTTATGGTGATCTCAGCAATGTACGGAATGAAAGTGCTGAGAGTACTTAGTTATATTGCAGTACCTTTATTAATCGTGATTTGCATATATGGTTTAGTTCAAGTGTTCACTATGGATTCCGTGCAGAACATTTGGAGCTACCAGCCTGAGAAGCATATGAATTTCATGGATGGCTTAGCTGTAACAATAGGCTCATTTGCCTTAGGGGCTGTCATTGCAGGCGACTACTCTCAGTTCTCAAGAAAACGTTCTGACGTATTAAAAGCAGCGTTAATCGGAATTGTTCCTTCTGGCGTACTGATGATTAGTGTGGGTGCTATTTTATCGATTGCTTACCAGACTAGCGATATTGCGGCCGTCTTTATAAATATTACAACGCCTTTTATTGGGGGTACTGTTTTGATTCTGGCTGCTTGGAAAACGAATATGGTCAACGCAATCTCGGGTGGATTTGCGCTTACCAATGTATTGCATATTTCCAAAGAAAAAGAAAAATGGGCAGTAGGGATTGCTGGACTCATCGGGACTGTACTCGCTGTGATTGGTATCTTGAATTATTTCACGCCAGTGATGTCGATCTTGTCAGCTATGGTTCCGCCGGTAGCAGGGGTAATGATTGCATCCTATTGGATCATGAATAAAGGCGATAAGAACCGTTGGAAGGAAACAGAGGGCGTTAATCGTCTAGGGGTATTTTCTTGGCTGGTCGGATCCATTATTGCTTGTATGCCCGTTGTGCTGTCCTTTTTCCCAAGCTTACCTCAATTATCAAATCAGCCATTACTCGGTATCGTCATTTCATTTGTCTTATATATTGTCTGCTACCGATTTACTGCCTCAAAAACTGTCATATTGGAGGGAAATAAATGAGATATTTAGATGAACAATCGATTGAACATATTGCCGTAGGCGCTGCATTTTTAGGCACAGGTGGAGGAGGAGATCCTTACATCGGTAAACTCATGGCTCTTTCGGCTATTGAAAAGTACGGACCTGTAAGACTTTATTCTGTGGATGAAATCGAGGATGAAGACTTTTTCATTCCTTCCGCCATGATGGGTGCGCCTTCTGTATTAGTGGAGAAATTTCCGAAAGGCGATGAGTTTGTTAAGGTATTTCAGATGCTGGCCAAATATTTGGGCCGAGAAAAAATTACAGGCACATTTCCGATGGAAGCAGGCGGAGTCAATTCGATGATTCCGATCGTCGTTGCAGCACAGCTGAATTTACCGCTTATTGATTGCGATGGGATGGGTAGGGCATTTCCTGAATTGCAGATGGTGACGTTTAACCTGGATGGCATTTCGGCTGCGCCGCTCGCAATTTCGGATGAAAAAGGGAACATTGGTATTTTTGAGACGATCGATAATAAATGGACCGAACGGTTAGCCCGTACAGCTACTGTGGAGATGGGAGCTAGTGCTTTGGTAAGTCTGTATCCAACGACTGGGGCTCAAATCAAGAACAGCGGTGTCCATAACATCGTGACGCTATCTGAGCAGATTGGAGAGATCATTTCTTCAAACAACAGAGATGCAAAAGACAAGCTTGAAGAGCTTCTAAACCTGACATCCGGTTACGAGCTGTTTCAAGGGAAAATAACAGATGTCATCCGGGAAACCAAAGGCGGCTTCAATTTTGGGGAAATGAACCTAGAGGGCATTGAAGGAAATAAAGAGGAGCAGATGAAGGTATATTTTCAAAATGAGAATCTGCTTGCCAAGAAAAATGGCCAGGTTGTAGCCATGACCCCGGATTTAATATGCTTAGTCGATTATGAAACTTTATTGCCTGTTACAACAGAGAGCTTGAAATATGGAAAACGCGTACGCGTCATTGGCTTACCGGCACATCCTAAATGGAGAACGGAAAAAGGAATCGAAACGGTAGGACCGAGATACTTTGGGTATGATTACGATTATGCTCCTATTGAAGAATTGGTGAGTAAGGCGGTGGCTAAACATGTTTAGAATTGGAATAGATGTAGGTGGCACGAATACCGATGCTATTATTTTGGACGAGCAAAGCCGATTAATTCATAGCGTTAAATCCCCAACGACACTGGATATAAAAACGGGGATTGAGACGTCACTGCGTAATGTATTGAAGGAAGCGAGCATTGATAAAACGAAAATCACACATGCAATGCTTGGGACAACGCAGTGTACTAATGCCATTGTGGAACGGAAGAAATTAGCCAAAGTTGGTGTGATTCGGTTAGGATTCCCTGCTACCGCTTCTGTTCTGCCATATACGGCTTGGCCTAAAGACATGGTGGAAAAACTATCAGGAAACTATGCATTAGTTCATGGTGGGTATGAATATGATGGTAAGTTGCTCAGTGAGCTTGATGAGGAGGAGATTAAAGAGCTTCTAGTAGAATGGCGAAATAAAGTAGAATCTATTGCGATCATTGGTGTGTTCTCATCCATCAAAAATGACCAGGAGTTCAAGGTTCGAGACTTAATCTGGGAAGCATACGGGACAAATTATCCGGTTTCTTGCTCCTCCTTGATCGGGTCTGTTGGCCTGATTGAACGTGAGAATGCAACCATACTGAATGCGGCTTTATGCAAAGTCATCGAGACCACTAGCACAGGTTTTGAAAATGCGTTAGAAGCAGAAGGGATTCAAGGCGCTGAGGTGTACTTATGCCAAAATGACGGTACACTTATGTCGATTGAATATGCTAAGCAATTTCCGATCCTTACGATTGCCTGTGGACCAACAAATAGCATCCGGGGAGCTTCTTATTTAGCGAACATTAAAAATACGATGGTACTCGATGTTGGTGGCACCACATCGGATATCGGTGTCTTACAGGATGGATTTCCAAGAGAGTCTTCTGTAGCAGTGGAAGTAGGAGATATTCGCACGAACTTTAGAATGCCAGACATTATCTCTGTAGGACTTGGCGGCGGAAGTATTGTTCGCGTAGACAATGGCAAGATTACAGTTGGGCCGGATAGCGTGGGCTATAAGATCACAGAAGAAGCACTCGTATTTGGTGGAAGCACCTTGACTACGACGGATATTGCGGTTCGCCTTGGGTTAGCTGACGTGGGAGATAAAAGTTTAGTAAGTCACATCGATGAGCAATTTTCCAAACAAGTCCTATCCGTAATTTCTTCGATCATAGCCAAGGCGATTGATAAGATGAAAACTTCTTCCGAAGATGTACAGATTGTACTCGTAGGCGGGGGCAGTGTTATTATTCCAGATGGAATTCCCGGAGTAGCCAGCATTATTAAAGTAGAGAACGGTGGAGTTGCCAATGCCATCGGTGCATCGATTTCTCAAATTAGCGGACAGTATGAACAAATTTATATTTATTCGCGAGAGCCGCGAGAGCAGTCGTTAAGGGATGCTGAGGAAAAAGCGGTGAAACAAGCGGTATTGGCAGGAGCCGATCCTACTACGATTAAATTGGTTGAGGTTGAAGAGACGCCACTTGCCTATCATCCGGAAAATGCAACCAGATTAAGAGTTAAGGTTGTAGGTAAAATGAGTTAGAGACCTTTTGAACAGCTCTTTGAAGCAAAATAATTCCATGATGTAAAACTAGAAGCTTCTCATGAGTTCTTTGAACTTGTGTGAAGCTTCTTTTTTTATGAAAAATAGGATTGCTCAATATAGTCTAAATGAGTATTATGAGTAGGTATGTTCTTATAAAAATAGAGACAAATAGGATGGAGAGCACCATGACAACATCACGACAGAACGCATTGATTTTCTCGTTTACTTTTATGGCGTTTATTCTGGGTACGACGGAGTATATTATCGTTGGATTACTCTCGGAAATATCCTCGAGCCTCGGAGTAACGTTAGCGACAGCCGGGGGCTTGGTATCTGGTTTCGCGATCGCTTATGCCATTGGCACACCCATTATGATGTCTTTGTTCAGCCGTATCCCGAAACGGATTACGATTCTTGTATCGCTTGTATTGATTCTGCTGCTGAATTTGTGGAGTGCTATAACTGGAACCTACAGTATGCTGCTAGTGACTAGAATAGTTACTGCCGTACTATGTGGTTTTGTTCTTTCTGTAGCCATTACGGTAGCGAATGAAGCGGTGGACCCGGAGAAAAGAGGCAAAGCGATCGCTACAATTTTGAGCGGTTTCGCTGTTGCGAATGTATTTGGTGTACCGATCGGAACTTTTGTAGGGCAGTATTTCAACTGGCCTGCAGCATTTGTACTAAATGGGGTATTAGCCGGAATTGCCATCGCGCTAAATTATGCCTATATTCCACGCAAACTACCGAAGCCTGTGCCTAGCTCACTTAAGGATCAGATCGAACTGCTCACGAATGGACGCATTATTCTTGCGTTTCTCATTCCAGTTACGGCAGTGGGAGCGGTGTTTGTGATGTACACGTACATTACACCATTGCTGGAGCAAGTGATGAATATTCCTAAGAGCTCGGTTAGTGGCGTACTGTTTGTATACGGGATTGCCACGATTGTCAGCAACTGGATTGGAGGCAAGGTTGCAACCGGAAATGCGGTAAGTAAGCTTAGATTCGTATTTCTTATCCAAGCTGTGGTCTATATCGTCTTTAGTTTGACCGCATCGATCTCGATTCTAGGAATGATCGTACTAATGATGCTAGCCGTAATGTCGAGTATTGTTAGCGCACCAGCCCAGCTCTATTTGATAGATTTGGCCAAGCAGTATTCACCAAGATCGAAGGACCTTGCTGCATCGTTGAATCCAGTAGCGTCTAACCTGGGAATCGCAGGAGGATCCGCAATTGGTGGAGTGGTTGCCCAGCATGGAGGATTAATCTCCCTACCTATAGCTGCTTCCATCCTGGCGATATCAGCATGTGTGATTGCTTTGATATGCTATAAGTTGGATCAGCAAACTCAAGAAGGGGTTATTACTCAGCATCATAACTTAACCTGAAGAGAAGTTATAGAGGTCGTCGGAAATCATCCGGCGGCCTTTTCGTATATCAACAAGTAATCTAGTAAAACAATACAAAAAAATCCGTCGGAAGGAAAAATCCCTTAGACGGATCGTGAGTTATTATATGCAAATCCAACCAAGGCCGGGGATTTCTTTCCAAGTGCAGTTACCAGGGCCGCTGCCAGAACCACTACCAGAACCACTACCAGGTCCCCCGCCAGATCCACTACCAGGAGTAGCTGGCATTGTGGGAAACGGCCCTTCAGCCATGGATATCATTTTTACGTCAATGACAGCACTTTTGCCATCTGCAAATAGCACACTAATTGAATCAGCATTAACTGTATTGACATAGGCTACAACCTTTTGACCACTACTTAAGGTGAAAATGCCCCATTTTCCGAGGAAAGGTTGAATATCAGTGATGGTTAGATATGCAAATACTGGGCCACCACTAGAATGCGTCTGCATTCCTGGTAGTTGGGTGCCGCTTCCAGGATATATGGGCATGGGTCCGCCTGATTGCATGCCACCTGGAGTCATTGGTTGGAATGGGGGGAAACTACGACCTGGGCACACATAGTACGGATTTCTGAAGTAAAAATATCCCACTTATTAACCTCCTTAGATACCTCTAATTAACAGATACCTAAAGTCTATGCTCCTGCCTATGTATTGGTGTATGACACGAATAAGGGCTTCAACTTTACTATAATTGACTATATTCATAATTGTGTTATAATTCAAACATATGTTATTAATATAACAATATATATTGGTAATGTAACAAATGAAATATCACGGAGTTATTAGAAGGAGGAGTGTGATTCAGAACAGTAGTTGTTCCTGTGAGTTATTGGGGGAAAACCTGATTTGTAGCGGAAACTGAGGAATTGCAACTTAAACCGATACATATTAGGAGCACTTATTAGTTGCAGTTGCACGCACCCAGAGCTCGGTTCTTCACCTTCAATGGCTATGGAAAAACTAGTTACATGTAGTGCAATAACAATTGTTAGAATATTAACATTTTAAACGTTTTATAATTAATTATTAAGGGAGAAGTGAACAGAATGGATGTTAAAGATATATTAGGAAAAGTAGATCATACCCTCCTTGATGTTACTGCTACATGGGATGATATAAAGAATTTATGTGATGATGCGATGAAATACCAGACGGCCAGTGTTTGCATCCCAAGTGCTTATGTTAGAGAAGCTGCAAATTATGTTGAAGGCAAAATAGCAATATGTACAGTTATCGGATTTCCGAATGGTTATAGTACACAAGCCGTTAAAGTATTTGAAGCAACGGATGCAATTACAAATGGAGCATCGGAAATTGATATGGTGATCAATGTGGGCTTCTTAAAAAGTGGACGTTATGAGGAAGTTTGCGACGAAATACGTGCCATTAAAAATGCATGTGGAAGTAGAGTATTAAAGGTTATTGTTGAAACCTGTTTGCTCACCCAAGAGGAAAAAGTGAAAGTATGTGAGCTTGTTACAAAAGCTGGTGCTGATTATATCAAAACATCCACTGGATTTTCAAAAGCTGGAGCAACTAAAGAGGATGTCAGCCTGTTTGCACAGAACATAGGTCAGAATGTGAAGATTAAAGCAGCTGGAGGCATTCGCTCTTTGGATGATGCTAAAGCATTTATCGATTTGGGCGCAGACCGTTTAGGAACTAGTGCCATAGTTAAAATTGTAAAAGGGCAGGAAGTATTGGGGTATTAGATATGGTATAATTCTGATAATTATACTTTATTATTAGTAGTTAGGATGAACCGGCATGGATAAGCAAGAGAGAGTAAATACAATTGTATCAATCCTAAAAAATAAAAGTGGCGCATCCATCAAAGAACTTTCACATCAACTTGATGTCACAGAAATGACTGTTCGCCGAGATATTAAATATCTAAAAGAAAATAAAATCGTTCAAGTTGTTTCAGGTGCGGTTATTTATAATGGTTCTGACCCTAATGAGAATAAACAAGATGAATATGATTTGACAACTCAAAAAAATAATCGAGCATCAGAAAAATATAATATAGGTAAGTTAGCAGCTTCACTAATCGAGCCTAACGATATTATTTTTATTGATATTGGTACAACAACCGCTCAAATCATCGAACATATTCCGTCAAATCATTCTGTGGAAATTGTTTGCTGTACTATGAACGCATTAATTGAGATTCATAAAAAAGGATTTAAGGATTTTATTCTTATTGGTGGTCATTACCGTCCAGAACTTCAAATGTTTGAAAGCAGAGAAGGGTTGGATTTAATAAGTAGAACACGAACAACAAAAGCATTTATTTCTGCTGCTGGAGTTAATGCTAAATTAGGCATTACTTGCACGAACAGTTGTGAAGTGGACACAAAGAATGCGGCAATTAATTGTGCTCTTGAGAAAATTTTAGTGATTGATTCCTCTAAGTTTGATATGGTTAAATCCACTTACTTTGCTTCGTTAAATGATTTTGATGCGATTGTAACCGATAGAGGTTTATCAGAAGAGTGGATTGAGAAAATCAAACAATTAAATATTTCTCTTTATCTAGCTTAGAAATACAGCGCGTGCCGATACTCAATCGGTGCGCGCTGTTTGTTTTTATACTTTTAAACTACTTTCTTATATGTTATAACTAATGCTACATTCTGAAGATCATTTGGCATTTGATTAGTTGAGGGGAGATTTAGTTTTTGCATTCACCACAGACACAAGACAACAAGAATTCGTTATATATCATTTTACTTATTTCGGGGATTGTTCTGGTAGCCTTTAATTTACGCCCTGCGATTACATCGGTAGGTCCATTAGTAGGCGTTATTCAAGAAGATGTGGGGCTTGCACATTGGAGTGCAGGTTTATTAATGAGTATACCTTTGATATCCTTCGCCGTTATGTCGTCTCTCGTTCCTAGAATCGCTGCTCGTTTATCGAACGAGAAGACGCTATTGTTAGGTTTGGTTATTCTTTTGGTCGGAATTTGCATTCGTTCCATTTCAATGACACTCTTTATTTTCTTTGGTACGCTATTGATTGGAGTAGGGATAGCCATCGGAAATGTTCTATTGCCGGTAGTTGTGAAGGAGAAATTCCCACAAAAGTTCGGTCTAATGACAAGTATCTATTCCACTTCAATGGGATTGTTCGCATCGTTAGCATCAGGTATTAGTATTCCTCTAGCCCATGGTCTGAAGCTTGGGTGGGACGGAGCCTTAATCGTATGGGGAATTCCGACAATCATAGCGATCGTGGTATGGATCCTTCTAATTAGATTAAATCCAGCCAAATATAATGCAGTGAAAAGTGTAAGGATCAGTGCTAAGCAAATCTGGCGTTCACCACTCGCTTGGAAAATAGCGCTATTCATGGGATTTCAGTCTTCATTATTTTATATAACGATGTCTTGGTTACCTGAAATCTTATATAACTATGGCATAAGTAGGGGGACAGCAGGCTGGTTATTATCCTTCACACAAATTGTTGGCGTACCTGTTAGTTTTCTTGTTCCTATTCTTGCAGGACGACTACGCTCTCAAGTATGGATTGCATTCGCATTAGGCATGTGCTCCATTGTTGGTTATGGTGGCCTATGGATGGGCTCATCTTACCCCATAATGATCCTAAGTATTATCTTAATTGGTATCGCTTTGGGAGGGAATTTCCCATTGGCGCTAAGTTATATCGGAATTCGTGCCCGAAACGGAAATCAAGCTGCAGAATTATCTGGAATGGCTCAATCCACGGGATATATGCTTGCAGCCATAGGACCTATATTGATCGGTTATTTATACGATATGACCCAAGTGTGGACGATTCCACTGATCACACTGATCGTTATCTCTGGAGTAGTTACAACGTTTGGAATGTTGTCTGGCCGAGATAAGTATGTATAAAAAGACTCCCCATGTAGTAGACAGGTGTAATAATGAACCCTGCTGCTGTATGGGGAGTTTTTTTAAATCGTTTTATTTAAAATACTAAATATCTTTAGCGCTATTTGAATTCGTAGTAATTCTTCTGAATGCTTTAAGTCCAGATTTAGGATTTCCTTTATTTTCTCAATGCGATAGATAAGTGTGTTTCTGTGTAAAAACATAGCCTTTGAAGTTTCGGTGACATTCAGATTGTTAATAAAGTAATTTTCTAAAGTTAACATGTAGCTTGTACCATGTAATTGATCATGATCATACACTTTACCTAGACACTTCCGAAAAAATTCTTCTAAGGCAACGACTTTGATATTAGCTTCCAACAGATGGTAAACCGAATAATCTTCAAAATGTGAGACCTTGTTTTGAAGGTTTTTTTGTTGCATCAATTTAATCATTTCGTTCGCCTCAGAAAAGCTATTATGCAGCGAGCTGATTGTACTGTATTGCTGACCAATGCCTATTAAGAGTGTTTCCTTCGTTCTTTCAATAAGTACCTCAAGCAGTTCATTTGCATATAACTTGGCATCACTAATCGCAACAGGAGGTCTTTCTTCATTTTGCCCTACTAGAATGATGACTCTATTATTTCTATAAAAGCACTTTATTTCTCCAATCGCTTTATGCGACAAGTCATAAATGATGTCCACACATTTTTTTGCAATAGACTCCATTTTGTACTTTCCGATAATCATATCTTCAAACTTGTCTGCTTCATTCATTTCAATATTTATCACCATACTGTAATACATATAGCCCGGATTTAATCCATGTAAATAACATAAGGTTTGCAGCGCTTCATGGGATGATATTTTCCCCGAAAGTAAATCATCAATGGAGTCCTGCTTAATTCTTATTTCAAGTTCGCTAATTTCCTTTGCTTTGATCAGCTCGAGTGCCATGATGGTGGAGGCTTGCTGCAAAATAATGTAATCAAATTCTGATAGCTCTTGCACTGTCTGCCAAATCACAATATAGCCATAAATATAGTTAGAAGCAGCGACAGGAATCACTCGACATTTTATTTCTGCACCTTCTGAATGATAGGTCCTCTTAATAGACTTTTTCATTTCATTTAGATTGGTAGGAATAGTATCGATGAACGCTTTATTAAAAACAGGCTGTCGATTTGAAAAATCAAGATAATACTCAAGAGGACTGTTGTTCTTAGCATGTTCAGTGTGATGCAATAATCGCCAATTCTTGTCTACGACAATAATAGGATTACTAATCGTTTCGGATAACATGGAAGTTATTTTGGCAATACCACCGCCTTCGAGGGTGATTTTGAAGAACAAGTTATGTATATCTAAAGTCTTTCTATTGAGCAAATCATATCTTCCGGAAACCTTCTCATTAATGATCGAGATCATGTTAGAGAGTGTGTATTCAAAGGGCAGTTCTAAAAGGGGCAACCCATACTTATTGGCTTCATCAATCATGTTCTGAGGAAGCTTGTCAAAGTACCGTTTCATTTTTACAACCAATCCTGAACAGTTCAGCTCCGCAAGTTCCTTAATAATTCGATTTTGTAGTTCTGCATTATTTTTAAAGATGTAGCCTGTTGATAAGAGTAGTTCGTTAGGTGAAAGCCAGTCAAAGGCGTCAGGATTCTCAATAATGTTAACGATGGATATGGATTTATCAATGCCTTGTTCTCCAGCAACAATTTTTATTCCCTCTATAGCCTTGATCTTCATTAAGTCTTTAACGGTTAGCAATTTTTGGCACGCTCCTCAGACACACTTTTAACACATTCGCTTGTATAACATGCACAAATAGGATGCACTCTTTTTGGTTCGCTTAAACGATGACGATCCCTACCAGTATATTATATATTAAGTGCGTAAGGTAGTTACGCTCGTCGTTGTCTTTGTACGATGTAACCAAATCATATTATTCAATGCATTCATCCATCTGTTGAAGTGAAAAGGAGGTCAATCACCTTTTTGAAAATATAAGGAATTAAAACAGAGGTGACTCTAGTGAGATTTGCGAAATCCGGTGATGGAGAATTTATTCAACGAATCATTCATCATAAGTTTCATGGTTTTGTTCATAGCACGTTTAATCGCACAATCAATATTCAATGTTTGGATCGTGGAGATTTGTATACTATTGCGTGTAAGGGAATCGATAATGCTCCTAATACACTTATTATTGACTTAGAACACTTTGAAGAAGCAGATATCAGGGTGAATGACATTGTAAGTTCGGATCATTCCGTTTTATCAATTGCTAATAAGATGTCTATCACAATGAATGGTGTTAAGAAATGGAATTGTAAACTGCCTAAATATCCTTCTGAAGCTGATGTCTTAATAATGAATGTATCCACCATGAAGCAATATATCAAACTTCACGGAAATAACAGCAGAATTGAAAGGGCTTTCAAGAGCGGGAATCCTTTTGACGATGAAATGTCTAGAATGCTTCATGAACGGACGCAATTACTTGTATCGGATTTGCAAAACAAGCGAATCTCTACTGCAATCACACATGCAACTTCGCTCATAGGCCTTGGACCAGGCTTAACGCCAGCCGGTGATGATTTCTTGGTGGGATTGTTTACCGTCATGGGCATCGAGAATCATCAATACTTTTCACACCAATCGTTTTGTGAAGAAGTCGTCTTACATGCGAAGGCTTTAACCAATGATATCAGCTATATGGCATTAGCTAAAGCAGCAGTTGGCCAGGTAAGAGAGTCTATAAGTGACTTGATGGAAGCTTTATTTAGAGGTAGCGAAGAGGAATTGCTATTGGCTTTAGATAGGGTACTGGCTATAGGGTCCACTTCGGGTACTGATATAGCTCTAGGAATTGTTGCAGGGCTGGAAATGAACAAGTAAATGGGAGGTACAAGTATGACTGTTCAAGTTTTAGTAAAACCAAACACTTATATCGATTCCGTATCTTTGATGTCACTCTCAACAAAAGCGAATCAGATCGAAATCGTAGAACAAGCCATTATTGCAATGGGTACTGAAATGAATAAAGAGGTCATTAGAAATGTGGGCTTGATGACACCTGAAGTAGAAAGTGCCAAAACAAGTGACTTAGTGATTATTGTGAAGGCTGCCTCTGAAGAACTATGTGAGGGTGCTTTCGAAAGCATCAATGATTTGTTAACGAAAAAGAAAGATTCCTCTAAAGGAAAGAGTGAGGTTAAATACTCAACAATTACCTCAGCTGTAAACGGTACTCCTGAAGCTAACTTAGCGATTATTGCCGTAAATGGGAGCTACGCTCCTAGAGAAGCAAGAAAAGCTCTTGAAAATAATCTTCACGTCATGCTGTTTAGCGACAATGTAAGTATTGAAGATGAAATTGAATTAAAGACTTTAGCCCAAGAAAAAGGCTTGCTAATGATGGGGCCAGACTGTGGTACTGCGATTATTGGTAATGTCGCTTTGTGCTTTGCGAATGCCGTGAGAAAAGGCAATATCGGGATCGTTGGCGCATCAGGAACAGGTAGCCAAGAGGTAACGGTTCGTATTCATGAATTTGGCGGTGGAATCACACAGTTGATCGGTACAGGCGGTAGAGATCTAAGTGAAGAGGTTGGCGGCATTATGATGCTGGCCGGAATTAAAGCGTTAGAAGAGGACGATGCAACAAAGGTTATTGTTCTCGTATCTAAACCACCAGCACCAAGTGTAGAAGAGAAAGTACTTGCACAAATTAAACAATGTAAGAAACCAGTCGTGGTTTGGTTTGTGGGTGGGAATGAAGAAAAGGTCACCCAAGCTGGCGGTCATTTTGCAAAAATGTCAAAAGAAGCGGCACTTAAAGCGGTACTTTTAGCTGGAGCAGACGAATCGAAGCTTAACAAACGTGCGTTAAATCTTCCGCTTATTGAAGAAGTACGAGCGAAGTTAAATCCTCAGCAAAAATATATCCGTGGACTATTTAGTGGCGGTACGCTCTGTGATGAAGCGATGCACATTGCTATGGAGAAATTCGATAATGTCTACAGTAACATTCAGAGAGATCCTGAATATCGCTTAAAAGATGTTAGAGTAAGCCAAGATCATACCTTTATTGACTTCGGAGACGACCAATTTACACAAGGTAAGCCACATCCAATGATAGATCCATCCACTCGGATTGAAAGATTTATTCAAGAAGCGAAAGATCCTTCTGTCGGTGTTATTGTGATGGACTTTGTTCTAGGCTTCGGAGCACACGAAGATCCTGTAGGCGCAATGCTTCCAGCGATTATCGAAGCGAAGCAAGCCGCTGAAGATGAAGGAAGACATCTAGAGATTATTGGATACATTCTTGGAACCGAGCTAGATAGTCAAAATATTGAAGGTCAAATAAATAAATTGTTAGCTTCTGGTGCTACACATGCTAGCAGCAGTCAGAACGCAGGTCTACTAGCAAGAGAATTCGTTGTGAAAGGAGAATAGTCATGAGTAAAATCAATGAACTTTTTACGAATAAACTAAATGTCATAAATGTAGGCATTGCGAACTTTAGAGATGATTTATTAAAACAAAACGCGAATGTAACTCACTTGGAGTGGACGCCGCCAGGCAGAGGGAATCCAGAATTAATTGCTGCGCTGGATAAGCTTGAAGACCCAAGTGTTACAGATAAGATTGAAGCTGCTAACAAAGAGGCTGTTGAGCGAATTATTAACTCGCAACCGGTACTGATTGGCTTTGACCAAGCGATCAATGTGGTTCCTGGTATGACGAAAAATACGATTTTACATGCTGGCCCGCCAATCACTTGGGAACGAATGAATGGTCCGATGAAAGGTGCGATAACAGGGGCTATTGTATTTGAAGGACTTGCCCCCAATATTGAAGCAGCAGCTGTACTAGCCGCGTCTGGAGAGATTATTTTCTCGCCATGTCATGAACATAACTGTGTTGGTTCCATGGCTGGTGTAACATCGGCTTCCATGTTTATGCATATTGTTGAGAATAAAACTTATGGAAATATTGCCTATACAAATTTAAGTGAACAAATGTCCAAAATCCTTCGTATGGGTGCTAATGACGAGAGTGTTATCCAGCGTTTGATTTGGATGCGAGATGTATTGGGTCCTATTTTAAGAGATGCGATGAAACTTAATCCAAATGGGATTGACTTGCGCCTAATGCTCTCACAAGCCCTTCATATGGGGGACGAGTGTCATAACCGAAATGTAGCTGGAACAACCCTGCTCATTCAAGCACTAACGCCTTATATTATCCAAACCGATTTCACTGTTGAGCAGAAAAAAGAAGTGTTTGAATTCGTTAGCAGCAGCGATTATTTCTCGGGTCCGACATGGATGGCGCTATGTAAATGTGCCCTTGATGCTGCGCATGGCATTGAGAATAGTACCATTGTTACCACAATGGCTCGTAACGGAGTGGAATTCGGTATCCGTGTGAGTGGAATCGCTGGAAACGTGTGGTTTACAGGTCCTGCACAACAAGTAATTGGTCCTATGTTCGCTGGTTACAAACCTGAGGATTCTGGTCTTGATATTGGTGACAGTGCGATTACGGAGACCTATGGAATTGGCGGATTTGCTATGGCAACTGCACCGGCTATTGTTTCGCTTGTGGGGGGTACCGTTGATGATGCAATCAGTTACACCACAAAAATGGCAGAAATCACAACCACTGAAAATCCTAACGTGACGATTCCAATGCTTGACTTTATAGGGATTCCAACAGGTATTGATATTCAAAAAGTCATCCAAACAGGAATTATGCCGATTATCAATACAGCCATTGCACATAAAGATGCGGGGATTGGAATGATTGGTGCAGGTATCGTTAACCCTCCAATCGAAGCATTTGAACAAGCATTACTTGCATTAAGTGAAAATATTAAATAAGAAGAGGGCTAACTTGCTTAGCCCACCATTCTTATTTCGAACTAGACGAACATCTTCGTGCTAGGCTGTGAAGGAGTGAACAATTTTGGATAGTCTATCCTTGAATACAAAACTTATTGAGGCGAGTGAACAGGGAGAACTGGCTTCTGTTGAGAAACTATTAGGCGAAGGTGCCAGTGTTGATTATAAAGATGCTGCAGGGCGAACAGCGTTAATGGCGGCAACTCAAAACAATCAAATCGCGATTGCTAAAAGATTAATAGAAGCAGGAAGTGACGTGAACACTAGAGATATTACACAACTCTCACCGTTTATTTGCTCAGCAGCAAATGGCTTTTATGAAATCCTGCGTCTCATGATTGCTGGTGGAGCTGATTTGAAGAGCGTGAATCGATTTGGAGGTACAGCGCTGTTACCATCGAGCGAAAAGGGCTATTTAAAAACAGTAGAAGTGTGTATTGATGCTGGGGTTCCAGTGAATCATGTCAACGACCTAGGCTGGTCAGCCCTACTTGAAGCAGTCATATTGGGGAATGGCGGACGACTATATTCTGACATTATTGAAGCGCTTGTTCATGCAGGAGCAGATGTGCATTTGCCTGATCGAGATGGGCTCTCATCCCTACAACGTGCCGAAGAGAACGGTCAACATAAAGTCGTGAAGATTCTAGAACAAAGCTTCCAAGAAAATAACGAATATGTGAAGCAGGCAAAGGCTCTCGCTAACAACGATCAATATGAAGAAGCTATATCCGTCATCAATAGAGCACTAGAAGTGGATGCTGACAACCTGGATTTCATCTATTATAAAGGTTATTTCTTGCAGGAATTAAAGAGATACGAAGAGGCACTTCAATGCTATGAAAGCGTTTTATCTATGGATTCTGCTAATTTAGAATTTTATTTCTACACAGCGAACTGTTTAAGACTATGGAAAAAACCGGAGGAAGCTCTTCAGGAATATGATAAAGCCTGTGAGCTGGCACCTAATGAAACGTTCTATCGCTACCACAAATCCAATTATTTAAGAGAACTTGGGCGACACCAAGAAGCAGTTATCGAGATGGATAAGCTGCTAGCGCTTCAGCCGAATAGATATGACTTCTCCTTCCATAAGGCGAACAGTCTAAGATCGCTTGGTAAGCATAAAGAGGCCATTGAGGCTATCGAGAACGCAATTAAGAATGATCCAACGAATCCGTTATACCACTCACACAAAAAGCAATCTCTTGAGTTACTCGGTTAGCGCATAAGAATTGCAACATAGGAGGCATCAGATGAAAGAGACTGTAATCGTTGCTATTGGCGGGAATTCATTGGTCAAGGAAAATGGGCTAGATTCGATTCATGACCAATCTGAAGCAGTAAAAGAAGTTGTCGTCAATATTGTTGATATGGTGCAAGAAGGCTACAATGTCGTCGTTACTCATGGTAACGGACCACAGGTAGGGTTTGGACTAAGAAGATCTGAGATTGCACATGAAATTGCCGGCATGTCTCCTGTTCCACTAGTGAATTGTGGAGCCGATACACAAGGTGGAATCGGTTATTTAATTCAACAAGCTTTAATTAATGAATTTGCAGTTAGAGGGATCCACAAGAATGTGGCTACGGTGATTACACAAGTCGAAGTAAGCTCAGAAGACCCTAATTTCAAGAATCCAACGAAACCAGTAGGATCCTTCTTTTCCAAAGAGCAAGCGGAAGAAATGAAAAAAGAACATCCGGAATGGAGCTTTGTAGAAGACTCTGGCAGAGGATACCGTAGAGTAGTTCCATCCCCAAGACCTATAGATATTGTGGAGAAAGACGCGATTAAGTCATTAATCAACGGGGGCTTTGTCGTTGTCGCTGCAGGCGGTGGAGGTATCGCAGTCGTGAAGTCTGATGATAACACGTACAAAGGTGTTGATGCAGTCATCGATAAGGATTTTGCAACGAGTCTTTTAGCAGAACAAATTCATGCGGAGACCTTAATTATTACAACGGGAGTGTCTAGAGTATGCATCAACTATGGTAAGCCGAATCAAAAAGAGCTTTCCAAAATGACGGTTGATGAGACTAAACAATATGTGCTAGAAAATCACTTCCCAGCAGGAAGTATGCTGCCTAAAATCGAGGCGAGTTTAAGCTTCTTAGAGAAAAGCGGAACGCGAGTTATTATTACGAATCCGGAAAGCTTGAAGGATGCGATGAATGAACAAGCAGGCACTCATATCGTGAAGTAATTTAAGCGAGGGGAAGTGTAGATATGGATCAAGCAAAGTTGGAACAAAATTATGATAGGTACAAATCATACGGTTACGGTGAGGAGTTATTGCCCAAGAAGCCTGAGCAAAGAGACTGGGGAATGTCCAACTATATAACCCTTTGGATGGGTGCTGTTCATAATATTATGTCGTATATGACAGTTGCAGGCTTCTTCGTCTTAGGATTGGATACAACACAGGTGCTCTTTGCCGTTATGCTTTCGGCCATTATTGTCTCCGCATTTTATGCTTTAAACGGATATTCTGCCTCCAAATATGGGCTGCCATTCGCGATGTTGCTGCGTGATTCATTTGGGGTAAAAGGAGCAATTATACCGGCATTGATACGAGGACTTGTTGCCGGATTAGTATTCTTTGGAACCACTACCGTTGTTGGTGCAGAATCATTAAATGTTATATTTGCTAGATTTATTCCGAATTATATGGATTTAGGCGGTGGCTTCACACTATTCGGGTTAGCATTCCCGACAATGATCTCCTATGCGATTCTTTGGACAGCAACGGTTCTGTTGTTCTTAGGTGGAATGAAAACATTAGGTAAGTTCGGTAACTGGTCTTCCCCAGTAGTGTATGTGTTTATTATTGGTGCTGCTGTTTGGGCGATCAAGATTGCTGGAGGGTTTGGTCCGATTTTAGAGTATGTACCAGCGAACCCAAGCTCAAGTCCATTAGTCTTTATTGCTTGCGTGAGTGCATTGGTATCTAACTGGGCGGGTCCTGTTGTGAATATGTCGGACTTCACACATCGTGCGAAATCACCAAAAGCGGCTATGATTGGATTGCCAGTAGGGTTTATCTTGTCTTATATTCTTTTTGCTATCACTTGTGTGGCCTTAATCGCGGGTACAGAAATTGCGTTTGGTGAACCGATTTTCAATATCGTTCATGCCATTGATAAAATTGAAAACACTTTCGCTGTTGTTGTATTGATTCTAGCGCTAAACGTAGGAGCAATCGCCTTCGTAGTGTTTGCAAACCTATTGCCAGCTGGCTTGCAAATGTCATCTCTTTTCCCGAAAAAATTCACTGTAAAGACTGCAGGTGTCTTAACAGCCGTTGTTGGAACTTTGATTTTGCCATGGAAGCTTGTAGAAAGTACAACGACCTTATTCTACTTCTATAGCTTTATTGGGTCCATCTTTGGTCCAATTGCGGGCATTATGCTTTCAAGCTTCTTTATTCATCGGAAAAGAGTATTAAATCTTGATAATATCTATGTCCCAGCAGGCAGCAATGGTGAATATAAGAATGGTTACAATCCTGTTGCGATGGCTGTTCTAGCAGTCAGCTTCATCCTTCCTATGTCAGGTGCATTTCTTAAGGGTATCCCCTTCCTAGTTAGGATGAATGATTTTGCTTTCTTTAGTGGCTTAATTGTTTCTTTTGTTCTATACACCATCTTTAGCAAAACACTAAAATCATCCCAATTAAACTAGAGGAGGAATTTTGAAATGGATTACATGAAATTGGCCGTAGATGCAACGATCGAGGGTATGAACAAGAAATTTGGAGGCCCGTTTGGTGCAACGATTGTCCGAGGCGATGAGGTGATTGCAGCGGTTAGCAATACAATGATGAGAGACACGGATCCTTCCGCACATGCGGAAATGGTAGCTATCCGAGAAGCTTGCAAAAAGCTAGACACGATGGACTTATCGGATTGTGTAATTTATGCCACCTGTGAACCTTGTCCAATGTGTATGGGCGCTATTATTTGGTCAGGTGTTAAAGAAGTTCATTATTGCAGCACAAGAGATGATGCGAAAGAGCATGGCTTCTCTGACATTCACCTTCGCGAATATTTTGTGGGTCATGATGAGAGTGTTGTTAATATGATTAAAGTGGAAGCTAGAGAAGATTGCGATCATTTATGGACGCATTTCCACGAATTAAACAAGAAATAATTCATGCGGTCTCCTATATTTTCCGGCACTATTTTAGTGCCGGATTTTCCTGTTCTTCTACAGATCTACTCAGCAAGATGAAGCTGAAGGAAATCAATCACCTGATGAAGAGCTTTTTGCACAACAGGGTTATCGAAATCTTTTTCAAATACATGCTCTCCGTTTGGAATAGTAATAAGCTTTGCTGGTACTCCTTCTTTCACTAGCGCAGCTCTCATGAATACCGATTGTTCATACGGCACATCTACATCGTTCGTTCCGTGCAGTAACAATGTAGGGGGGAATTCCTTAGTTACATGATGAATAGGACAGAATTTGAGGATTTCTTCCTTATGTAGAGAAGGATTCAAGCCCGTCACTTCTTCGATCCAACGACCGGATTGTCTTGCATATAAATAGAGAAGAAAACGCTCGTCAACGCTTGCGCTCGTAATGATTTGATCGGACACTGTACCTTTTGCAATCTCCATGGAGACGATATCCTTTTCACAATAGAATTTACTTGGTTCGAGTGCCCATGGAGCGCTAATATCGCCATATCCATAGAAGGAGACAATCGCACGTGGCTTATGGGTAAACATTCCTGTGCTTAGTGCAAGGAAACCACCTGCTGAGCTTCCCACTACAGCGATCCTCGAGGGGTCAATGGAGAATTGTTTTGGTCCTTCCTTTTCTAACCAAAGAAGGCTATCTTGGACATCTTCAAGGATGTCAGATAGGGTGGACCTAGGGGCTAATCTATAGTCAATCGAAAATAGCGCAAAGCCATTATTAGTGTAAAGTTGTATCATTTCCTCGGATAGATCTTCTCGATCACCCCAAAGTAGACCGCCTCCGTGAATGTACACAATAGCAGGGGCTTGGGGACGGTTTGTTTCATAAAAATCAGCTTTAATTGTAAATTGATCATTTTCTTTAAAAATAATAGTCTTCTTCATAGCTATCCATTACACCTCATCAAGTAAGTAATTTTTAAAGACTAGCAATACCTCTATTGTATATCATTCACGAATTTTGATGAAACCATAATCATGAATACCCAGGATTGGAGATACTGTCATGGATAGAAAGAGAAGATATCAGGCTTTATTTGATAATATTAATCAATATAACTCGGGTGAGAAGGGCATCACTAGAATTGCCTATACAAATGAAGAGCAGACATGTACGAGTGCTTTTATGCGGATGTGTAAGGCTGAAAATTTAGATATCCGGATGGATCATTGCGGGAATGTGATTGCTAGAAGGAATGGGAAGATAGAAGGGCTCCCACCCGTTGTAATGGGCTCTCACTTGGATACGGTATATCAAGGTGGGAAGTACGATGGGGTAGTAGGTGTAACGGCTGCTTTGGAAGTGATCAAACGTCTAAACGAAAAAGGGATTGAAACGGATCATCCGATCGAAATTATCTCATTTGCCTGTGAAGAATCCTCGCGTTTTGGTATTTCAACAGTAGGCAGCAAAATAATGTCAGGGTTATTTCAGAAGGAGAAATATAGATCTTTGAAGGACAAAGACGGTATTACCATGGAAAAGGCATTTTCGCTATGTGCACTGGATTATAACAGTATTGATCAGGCGAGTAGAGAGAATGAAGAATTAAAAGCGTTTTTTGAATTACATATTGAGCAAGGTCCTGTCTTAATAAACAATAATAAAAGAATTGGAATTGTGACTGGAATTGCTGCACCCGTGAGGCTTCATATTCAAATATCAGGGAAAGCATCTCACTCTGGAACGACACCTATGAATATGAGAAGAGATGCTTTTCTGGGTGCTTCTGAAATAGCGTTAGAGCTTGAAAAAGCAGCCAAACTCGAACAAGAATTTGGAACGGTTGCGACGCTCGGGGTGATAGAAATCTTAAATGGAGCCATGAACGTGGTTCCGGGAGAGGTTGAAATTAAAATTGATATCAGATCTACTTCCGTGGCATCCAGGCAACGTGTGTTAGACCATTTGTATCAGACGATAGCCTCAGTACAAGAGAGCAGACAACTTGAAATTGCGAGTACGGAAATCATCTCCGAGGAACCTGTCCTATTATCGGATGAGATCACTCATGTTCTAGAATCCATTTGTGAAGAGAAGGGGATATCGAGTCAACGGATGATCAGTGGTGCAGGGCATGATGCCATGAACATGAACAAACTCTGTCCAGTAGGGCTTATCTTTGTTCCTTCTGTAGATGGACTTAGTCATCATCCTAATGAATATACAGACTTGGATGATATCATTATGGGGATTGATATTTTAGAAGAAGCTGTTCTTCGTTATGCGTTTGTAAGACAAACATAATTCGTGTTGAGAAGTAAGTCCCAATGTGACATATATAAATGTTACATTGGGCTTTTGTATCTAATTTTATAATTGTTCGCAGAATTGTTGCTTTACATTAATAAATATTATATTAAAGTTAACAATGATATTTGTGAAAATTTTCCCATGGAAAAATTAAAATTCACTATGGAAATAGGTCTTTTGGAAGCAACCTATTATTAATAGAGTATTTATGACTAATAATAGTGAAAACAGAATATTGGTAAACCTATTGAAAAGTAGGGACACAAAGCCATAGGGTCTAAATCTACATATAGATATGACAGCCGGTTGCATGCAGTTGGAGTTTCTTGATCTTATTTTTTGATGCATATGCAGCCGTTATCATTCTGATAGCGGCTTTTTTTAATTCGTTTTCTAATAAAAACGTAATAAATCGGAAAAAGGATGATAGTACATGGATCAAACACAACCACTGAGAGTATGGAGAATGATAGGCCTCGTCATAATGGCAACGTTGATATTTTGGGGGTGCTCTTACTATTTCATAAAATGGACTGCTAACTCTTATGAGCAAGAAGCGGTTGCTGCTACATCAGAAGCTACGATACATGCGAGTAGATCGATTGGAAATATGATACAGGGTGGATTAGATTCATTAGATGGAATTGCTGATTCTATTTCGGAAATAAATTATATGGATTGGGATAAGACCAAAAAATATCTGCATCACTTTGATAAAAAATATAATTTTATTCGAATTAGCATCAACAGCCCAGATGGTAAAGCTTACGCATCAGATGGGACAATGTTTGATGTATCAGATGAAGTAGGGTTCCAAAAGGCTCTGCAGGGTATTAGCAGTATTTCTGATCCATTCTTAGATAAGATCTCCAATAAAGAAATTATCACGATCAATAGTCCACTTAAGTTTAAAGGTGAAGTGAAGGGTGCTTTATCTGCCAGCAAATATACACAGGATCTTTATGATGCTCTTGCAGTTTCCTTCTTTAAAGGTCATGGTTATTCTCAAATCATTGATCAAAAGGGACAAGTCATTATCAAATCGAAGAATCTCGAAGAGGATAAGTCCATTGATAACATATTCGAAAGTATAAGTATTGATTCTAGAAATAAGAAACAACTGCAAAACTTTAAAGAGAACATAACCGCGAAAAAATCTGGAGTAGGAATATTTTGGATTAACGGAGATAGCAAAATGGTTGGTTATTCTGGCATCCAGGGGGTTGAGGACTGGTATATTCTCTCCGTGATACCGAAAGATGTGATCATGGCCAAAGCGTCTCAAATGAGTCAGGCGACTTTTCTATTATGTGTAATCATGTTTGTCTTATTATTGATCATATTTGTTAACATTCTATTAAATAAGAGCAAAATTAGGAAACAGATGGAGAGAATTGCCTTTGAGGATGAGTTAACACATCTTTCTAGAACGAATAAATTTGTTATAGATGCTCAGTATTTACTTAAAGAGAAACCGAATACAAAGTTTGCTGTGTTGCAATTTGATATTGAACAATTTAAATACATAAATGAAATTGTCGGTTTTCATGAAGGAAATAGCATTTTGATTCAAGTGGCTAATAGCTTAACAGCAAACACATTAGACGAGGATGTCATTGGACGCTTAGGGGGTGATCGTTTTATTCTTTTCACTTCGTATGACAATAAGGCGGAATTATTCATCCGTATACAAGTACTTACTGAACAAATGAGCGACTATACGTTTGGAAATGAAGAAGGTTTTAGGCTAGTGATTAATTGTGGAATTTACTGTATAGATGATCGTCAGAGCGATATCCTCACATGTATTGACCGAGCAGGAATCGCTTGTAAGTCCATTAAAGGTGGATACAAGAGCTCATGCACTTTCTTTGACGAACAATTGCTATTGCAGATACACGAAGAGCAAGACATCGTAAGAAAGATGGATGCTGCCATGACAAATGGTGAATTTAAAGTATATTTACAACCGAAAATGGATCTGCGAGTGAACAGTTTTCATGGCGCTGAGGCATTGATTCGATGGAATGATCCTCAGAAGGGACTTATATCTCCTGCAGTATTTATCCCTATATTTGAGAGGAATCGCTTTATCGTGAAATTAGATTTAATGGTGTTTAAATCAGTATGTATCATGTTGAGTAAATGGATCCAGGAAGGAATCCAGCCACTTCCGATTTCAGTGAATATATCGCTTATAACCCTATACCATAATGATTTCCTGCTCCATTTGACGAATATTATTAACAGATACCAGGTACCTGCTAGATTGATAGAGTTAGAGCTAACCGAGTCTATTGTATTCCAAAATTTAGAGTTTGTTAGAGATATTTTGTTGGAGTTGAAACGTAAAGGATTTTCCATAGCTATCGATGATTTTGGGACAGGTTATAGTTCCTTAAATGTATTGCAATATTTCCCTGCTGATGTCATTAAGTTAGACAGGGCTTTTCTGATGAGTAAGTCAAATGATGAGACAGGGAAGATAGTAATTGCCAGTATGGTCAAGCTAGCTAGGGATTTAAATATGAAAGTTGTGGCAGAGGGAGTTGAGACAGAGGCGCAAATTGATTTTTTGAAACAAATAGATTGTGAAATCGCTCAAGGTTATTATTTCGCGAAACCAATGCCAGTAGCAGAATATGAAAGCTTAATTAAAAGTACATAGGGAGTGCAAAGCATGAGGAAAATGAGAAATTGGACTATCGTAGGCAAAATTACTGTTACAAATTCAATATTATTGTTGGGTGCTCTGATCATTGCGATCGTTGGTAGTGTGTATTTCAGCAATATGTATGCGAACTCTAGAAGTATGTATAAGAACGATCTTACGTCAGTTTATGCACTTGGGAAATTCGAATCTAATAATCATGAAATAGTAACCTTAACGAATAAGATGATCGCTAGTCATGATCCAAGCGAACTTCAAGAGAGTTATCAGAAAGTTGTTGAGCTTCAAGCTGAAAACAATGAAATCTTGAATAAGTATGAAGAAACACGTTCCCTCCCAAACGAAAAGGAGATTTATGCTGAAGTTTTATCATTAACGAAACAGTATAGGCAAATTCAGCTTCCAATGCTTGAACAGATGCTAAATACCCCTACATATGATCCTGCTGAAGATATCATCTCTGATCTTGAAGCGTTAAATATGAAACGAAATGAAGACCTTGGAAAATTAGTTGAAATGAACTTAGGAAGTGCCCAATATGCAGATGTTCAGAATAAGAAGCTATTTCAAAAAGGACTTACGGTCAATATCATTGTTGCTTTTCTCGTTATCCTGATTTCAATCGGTTCATATTTGTCCTTGAGAAGATATTTCTCACGAGCAGTAACCATTATCCTGAACTTTTCAGAGGCGTTTGGTCGAGGAGATCTGACTCAAAGAGCTAAGTTTGATGCTGAAGATGAATTTGGTCGAATCGTGAAGTCGCTTAATCATTCGGCAGAGCAAGTACAAACCATCGTAACTAGTGCTTCTTCTTCAGCACAAGAGTTAGGTGCACTTAGCGAAGAATTATCTGCAACAGTTGAGGAAGTAAATGCTACAATGGATCAAATTTATAATTCCTCGCAAGAGGTTGCTTCTGGAAGTGAATCTTTAAGTGCTACAACAGAAGAAGTAAATGCAACAGTACAAGAGATTATCTCCAATGCAGATCTGCTAAGTGATAAGGCGGGAGTCGCACTAAATACCTCCGAAGAAATTCTGGTACAGGCAGCTTCCGCGAAGGAAAAGGCTGTAGCATCGATTCAATATGCGACAAGTTTGTATGCTGAGAAACAGAATTCCATTATGCACGCGATCGAGGCAGGGAAAGTTGTTAATGAAGTAAGAGAGATAGCTGGGTACATTTCAGAGATTGCAGCCCAAACGAATCTATTGTCCTTGAATGCTTCCATTGAAGCAGCAAGAGCTGGGGATGAGGGAAGAGGATTCGCTGTAGTTGCTAATGAAGTACGCAAACTTGCTCTACAGTCGGAGGAGTCGGTGGGGAAGATTCAGAAAATGACACTGCTAGTGGAAGATGCTTTTGAGAATGTGTCCTTTCAATCACAAGCGCTGCTGGATTTTATCGATTCGACGGTGATAAGTGATTATGAGAGTTTCGAGCAAGTAAGTATGCAATATAAAAATGATGCCGATATGTTTCATGAGATCACAGGTGAAATGGTATCTTCAATGCACGGACTGAAGCTATCAATGGCAGAGGTAGATCAAGCGATGACGAATGTTGCCGCAGTATCTCAACAGTCTGCGGACAATGTAAGTGGCATTCGAAATCACATTTCAGATACATTACAAGCGTTTGAAGATGTGGCTGCTTCTTCTGAGCACCAGGCGAATATTGCGGAAATGATGAATGAGACGGTTGGTAAATTTGTGATCGAGTAAGCACCAAAACAAAACAGCCTTGTTCAGGATATCTATTTACATACTGAACAAGGCTGTTATCTTTTATAGTGTTTTGTTGACAACAACAAAGGAGTGTGTTAAATTTATCTTAAGTTAAAGATAATTAATGTAAAGATAATTTGTGAGATACATGTAATCGAATGTTGGAAAGATATTTTTTTTTGGTGGATATCTTAACATTAAGATAATTCAATTAATCTTTCTTGATCTAGGGAATTATATTACAAAATCAAACTAAACTTTAGGAGTGTATAATCATGAGAAATTTAAAAGGGATTCACCACGTAACAGCCATCACAAGCAGCGCAGAGAAAAACTACGAGTTTTTTACTTACGTATTGGGAATGCGTCTAGTGAAGAAAACCGTCAATCAAGACGATATCCAAACGTATCACTTGTTTTTTGCAGATGATAAGGGCAGTGCCGGAACGGATATGACGTTCTTTGACTTCCCTAACATTCCTAAAGGTGTTCACGGAACCAATGAGATCGCCAAGACATCCTTCCGAGTACCAACGGATGCTGCATTAGACTACTGGATAAAGCGTTTTGATCGCCTGGATGTGAAGCATACCGGAATTAAAGAGCAGTTTGGCAAAAAGACTTTATCCTTCGTAGATTTTGATGACCAGCAATATCAACTTATCTCCGATGAATTTAATGAAGGGGTCTCATCAGGTACACCATGGCAAAAAGGACCAATTCCTTTAGAGTTTGCGATCACTGGTTTGGGACCGATCTTTGTACGTATAGCTGACTTCAGCTATTTTAAAGAAATGTTGGAAAGAGTCATGCTGTTTAAAGAAATCGGACAGGAAGAGGTTTATCATTTGTTTGAAGTCGGCGAAGGCGGAAACGGGGCGCAAATTATTGTTGAGCATAACGAGGACTTACCGAATTCGCGTCAAGGCTTTGGTACGGTTCACCATGCGGCTTTCCGAGTAGAAGACCGTGCGATGCTGGATGAGTGGACTAAGCATTTTGAAGACTTTGGGTTCCGTACCTCAGGTTATGTGGATCGTCATTTCTTCGAGTCGCTGTATACACGTGTTGCTCCACAAATCCTGTTTGAGCTTGCAACAGATGGACCTGGATTTATGGGAGACGAGGAATACGAAACGGTTGGAGAAAAGCTTTCATTGCCACCATTCTTGGAACCTAAACGTGAGCAAATTGAGAAGTTAGTACGCCCTATTGATACCGTTAGAAGCACGATCGATTTCGTGAAAGAGTGAAGAAGGAGCTGGGGAGATTGATTTCGATTGATCCGAAGCAAAATAGTGAGCGGGAAAATTATAAGTTATTAATTGGTACTGTTATTCCTAGGCCCATTGCTTTTGTCACTACACAATCAGAAGATGGCATTTTGAACGGTGCGCCGTTTAGCTATTTTAATATCGTCTCGTCTAATCCTCCGATGGTTTCACTGTCTATTCAAAGATCAGCGGGACGATTAAAAGATACAGCCCGTAATATCTATAACAATCATCAGTTTGTTGTGCATATTGTAGATGATGAGAATGTTGGAAAAATCAATCAAACCGCTGCCTCATTGCCAAGAGCAGAAAGTGAAATTGAACTTGCCAATCTTACACCGGTCCCAAGTAAAAATATAGCTGTACCTGGTGTATTGGAAGCAAAGGTTCGAATGGAATGTAAGCTTGTACAAGCGATACCTCTAGGAGCAGAAGAACCTGGGAGTGATTTGTTCATCGGCGAAATTGTTCAGTTTCATATCGATGAATCGATTTATCAGGAGGGGCGGATTGACCCTAGAGCCTTAAATGCAGTAAGTCGTTTAGCGGGAGCTAATTACGCTACGATTGGTGAGATTTTTGAAATTGAGAGACCGGAATAATAAACTAAGACCTGTTCGTAAGCGATGAAGCCTACCGAACAGGTCTTTTTGTGGGCTAATTATAGTTCATCAGCTATGCCAAGCAAACCGTAAGGTTTTCTCTCGAAGTTTATCTGGACTGATCGTTCCAGATATGTTATATTGCCATTACAGGAGGTGTTACTCATGGCAAGGACAAGAGAGTTTAACGAGGATCAAGCACTACATCAAGCGATGCTGTTGTTTTGGAAAAAGGGTTATGAGGCAACAAGCATACCGGACTTGCTGCAGGTTATGGGCATTAGCCGATCTAGTCTTTACGATACTTTTTCTGACAAGCAAACGTTGTACATTGCCGCACTGGAACATTACAAAAAGGTAAGCTTCAATAGACAGGTCATTCTTGAACAGGCGTCAAGCGTTAGAGCAGGGATTCAACAATTTTTTGAGCAACATATTACTTCAGCGTACGATACGAGCCTACCCGGCGGGTGTTTTGTAACGAATGCAGCTACAACACTAGAGTCGCGGGATGAAAAAATAAATGAATTGATAAAGACTAGTTTTTTGAATTTAGAACAGGCTTTTTGCGAGCTTTTGGAAAAAGGCCGACAATCAGGCGAACTTGATAAAACCACTGATGTCAAAGCGTGGTCTTATTTATTGCTGAATTTACATCAAAGCATAAATATTATGGCAAAAGCAGATCAAGATCAGCAACGTGCCAAAGAGATGATAAGCTTTGTAATTGCAGGAATATAAATTTTTTTGGTTATTCTGGAACGATCGTTCCGTTATTGTAAATCATCCTTAATGCGGAGAAGAGACTTATGAAAATATCATTTATCGGGCTTGGGAAAATGGGCTTTCCAATGGCCCAAAATTTGTTGAAAGCTGGTAATGAATTAATCGTTTTTAATCGTACTCGCGAAAAAGCGCAACCCCTAATAGATCAGGGAGCGCATTATGCCGAGACACCTTTGGAGGCAGCACAAAAGAGCGATATGGTCATAACCATGCTTTCTGACGATGCTGCTTTGGAGGAGATTGTTGAGGGTCCGAATGGAATTTTGAATGGATTATCAGAAAAAGGAATTCACATATCTGCCAGTACGATCAGTGTAGATCTGGCTCGGGAATTATCCGCGGCGCATGCGGAGAGAAAGCAATACTTTGTGTCTGCCACAGTGCTGGGGCGTCCGGATGCCGCTAAAGCAGCTAAATTGCGCATCATTTTGGCAGGTCCGGAGCAAGCCAGACAACAGTTAATTCCTGTTTTAGAACAATTAGGTCAGGAAATATTCGAGATTGGGGATTATAGCGAAGAAGGAAATGTTGTGAAAATAGGCGTAAACTTTTTAATTGCTTCTATGCTGGAAGCTTTATCAGAAACGCAGCTGATGGTAGGAAAGTATGGCATAGAGCCAGCCCGTTTTATGGATGTGGTGAATGCTCTTTTTCAATCTCCCTTATATCAGAACTATGGGGCGATAATGACAGAACAGCGGTTTGAACCAGCTGGTTTTAAAATGAAGCTAGGGCTGAAGGATGTTGCACTGGCTATAGAGGCAGCGCAGTCCGTCCAAGCTCCTCTACCTTTGGGCCAACTTATCCATCATCATTTATCTGAAGGAATAGCCCATGGTTATGGTGAGATGGATTGGACAGCTTTAATCCGTTGTCTAGAGCATTCTTCTTAAAAAAATAGGGTTGCCCCAAATATCTGTTGGTTGTAGTGCAGGAGAAAAATTAAAAGAGGTGTGATAAATCATGGAAATAGGTGTTACTTCGTTCGTAGAAACAAAGCCTGATATTGAGACTGGAATTGTGATGAGTCATGCACAGCGATTACGAGAAGTAGTCGAAGAAATCGTCCTTGCGGATCGGGTGGGACTTGATGTTTTTGGTATCGGTGAGCATCATCGTGAAGATTATGCAGCTTCTTCACCAGCAATCGTGTTGTCCGCTGCTGCGTCCTTGACTAAACGGATTCGCCTGGCTAGTGCTGTGACGGTCCTTTCATCTGCTGATCCTGTACGTGTGTTTCAGGATTTTGCTATGCTTGACGGCATCTCCAATGGACGTGCCGAGATTATAGCGGGCAGGGGTTCATTCGTTGAATCCTTTCCGTTGTTTGGTTATGGCTTACATGACTATGAGGAGCTATTCAATGAAAATATCGAACTGCTTATGAAAATACGGGGTTCCGAGAAAGTAACTTGGAAGGGAGGCCATCGGCCAGCAATTCATAATTTGGGCGTATACCCGCGGCCCGTCCAAAGCTCTTTACCAATATGGATTGGCAGCGGAGGTACGCAAAGCTCTGCCGTTCGTGCAGGACTTTTGGGTCTGCCATTGATGTTGGCGATCATTGGCGGGAATCCAATGAATTTTGCTCCGCTTGTAGAGCTGTACAAGAAGGCGGCGGCCCGCGCTGGACATGATGTATCGCAGCTTCAGGTGGGATCTCATTCGATTGGATTCGTCGCAGAAGATACGGAACGGGCAGCAGATATCTTTTTTCCATCTACCCAGTACGGCATGAACAAGCTCGGCAAAGAACGAGGATGGTCGTATTATGACCGTTCCAGCTATGATGCGGCCCGAAGCTTTGATGGCGCATTGTACGTTGGAGATCCAGAAACAGTTGCTCAGAAGATCATTCATCTACGGAAGCATGTAGGTATTACACGCTTTATGATGTATGTTCCACTAAGCACGATGCCACATGAGCAGGTGTTGCGGGCTATAGAACTGCTCGGAACGGAGGTTGCTCCACGAGTACGAGAGGAAATTGCCAAGTGGGAAGCTGAGAAGGAATAGGAATTATACAAGCAATCATTATTGTATTGGAGGATTTTCATGAGTATCGATAAACGTATACTACCAGAATTAAGAGAGGCATATTCACAATTTCCAGGGTTTCAATTGGAAGAGAATTTAGAGTGGAGCAGAAGTTTAGTGTCGGCTCCGTCACTGAAGAGGTCAGAGCATGTAAACACAACCAGTCGAAAAATTCCGGGTGTTGCAGGGGAGATACTGATAAAAATTTATGAACCTGCTGGGCGAAATGCTGACAAGCTTCCAGCTATGCTGTGGATTCACGGGGGCGGATACGTGTTAGGACATCCTGATATGGACGACGAGTTGTGTGAACGCTTTGTTCAGACGGCTAGATGTGTTGTCGTGTCGGTTGATTATAGGCTGGCACCCGAGCACCCCTATCCAGCTGCAATCGAAGATTGTTATGCTGGCTTAGTATGGATGACGGAGGAAGCGGAATCACTTGGCATTGATGAGAATCGGGTTGCGATTGCTGGTGCAAGCGGTGGCGGCGGGCTGACAGCAGCACTTGCGCTGATGGCACGAGATAAAGGTGGACCCTCCATTATCTTTCAGATGCCGTTGTACCCAATGCTCGACAACCGTAACATTACGCCATCAAGCCATGAGATTACGGGAGAAGGTGCAATCTGGAACCGGACGGACAACTTAACGGCTTGGAACATGTACCTGGGCGAGGAGAACGATGCCAGCAGGATATCTTCCTATGCGGTACCAACGAGAGCGGAGAATTTAGCTGGACTGCCACCAACCTATACCTGTGTAGGTCAGCTTGATCTATTCCGAGATGAGACGATCGAATATGTAACACGACTTGCGCAAGCAGGTGTAGATATCGAATTTAACCTGTATCCCGGATGTTTTCATCTTTTCGAAATATTCGTTCCAGAAGCGGAAGTGAGTCAGCGCGCCGTTCAGAGCTATATGGATGCGATGGCCCGGGCACTTCACCCCAAACACTCTCCATCCCCAAGCGAGAGCTGTTAATAATGCAAGCACAAACCATATGATCATTGCTCCTTATTGTAGATTGAAATCCTCGCCGATTATGCGAGAAAAGATTCTATACAAGGTGGTCATTTCATCACACACAAAAAATACACCCTTAGAATAGACCGGACAAACCATAGGTTTATCAATGTCTATTCCAAGAGGTGTATTTCATAATATTAAAGCGGGTGATCTTAACGAAGCGTCTTGAGCGCACCGCTCCAAGCCAATACTTGATCAAGCATGCCATTTACATTGGTCAGGTGAAGATCCGCTGGTTTGAACACAGAACCGTTCTCGAAATCAGTGAACAGGGACAGGGCTGGATGTACACGAACATCTGCTACAGACAGTTCTCCCAAGATTCCACGTAAATGCTCAGCTGCACGAGCGCCACCTACAGAACCATAACTCACGATACCCGCTGCTTTGTTGTTCCAAGCTTCACGTGCGTAATCGAGTGCATTTTTCAGTGATGCGGAAATACTGTGGTTGTATTCTTGAACGATAAATACGAAACCGTCTAACGTAGCAAGCTTTGTATTCCAAGCAGTTGCTTGTTCAGTAGCATCAACTTCTCCCATTAGTGGAAGTTTGAAGTCCGCGATATCTACGATCTCATAATTAGCATCTCCACGTGCATCTGCTACCTTTTTAACCCAGTCCCCTACTTGTGGGCTTAAACGACCTTGACGAGTACTTCCCAGAATGATTCCGATGTTTAATTTAGACATTGTTTGTTCCTCCTCGATTTTTGTTCTACCAAATAGTTTGTCTAGAAATCCCATGAATTACACAACCTTCAAATAAATAATATTAAGCGTGTTACGCTCTAGTTGTCTTTAAGTTAAGTATCTTTAACATGAGATAATAATACCGTGTTTAGTTTACTTTGTCAAGCAACTTAATAATAGTTAGTTTATAATTTTGTCTCACCTTTACAAATTTAGTTGTCTAGAATATAATTGTTTAAGCAACTATTAAAAAGAAGATGAAATGAGAAGAGGGCTGATCATGACGACAAAGCATAACCAATCCGAACTTACGTTAGGATTTATGATGGGAACGACCTATCGTAAATTAAGCGCGTTATTCCAAAATGGGCTAAAGGAATATGATATTACACCTGAGCAATGGTCAGTGCTTTTTCAAGTCGACAGAACGGAAGGGCTGATTCAGAAGGATATCGCGAAGCGTTCGGGTAAGGATAAACCAACTACGACACGAATTCTGGATCACTTGGAGGGAAAAGGATTGGTCTATAAAAGAACCGGGGAGAATGATCGGCGTTCTTTTAAGGTTTATATTACGGAAAAAGGAAGAGCTCTGATTAAGGAGACCTTTCCTATTGAGGATCAAGTCACAGATGAGATTATGAACTGTATTTCCAGTGATGAATATGAGCTGCTCATGGGGTTGCTGCTAAGAATAAACAATCATATTGATCAAATAAATGATGGAGAGTAGGAACGTAAGTTATGCCAGAACAACAAGAACTACGTACGAAACTATGGACCAAGTCTTTTATTGCTTTAACGTTTAGTGCTTTATTTTTATTTATGAATTTACAGATGCTGCTATCTTCATTTCCGTCTTATGTTAAAAGTGAATTTCAAGCCGGAGATATTATGGTCAGCTTGGTTACAAGTGTATTTGCGCTAACTGCGATTGCTTCACGTTTTATGACTGCTTTTCTGATGCGGAGGGTTAGCCGCAATGTACTACTATATATTGGTTTAGCTATCGCGGCCGCCATAACCGGTCTTTATGTGGTAGCAGACTCAATCGGGTCACTATTGCTGATGCGGGTAGGCTATGGGATTGGGTTCGGGATTGCCAGCACGATTATTCCCACGATTGTTTCACAGATTATTCCTAGCAAAAGAATGGGTGAAGGGATCGGCTATTTCGGCTTATCAACCAGTCTTGCAATGTCCATTGGTCCTATGATTGGTTTGAACGTAATGAAGCAATTGGGGTTCGGAACACTGGCGATGATCGGAACATTCACCTTGCTTCTTGCCTTTCCAGTCTTATTGTTCTCACGTTCACTTCCAGCTGTACCGAAAAAACAGCCTATTGAGCGATCCATTGCACCATCCAAACCACTCAAGGTTCCTTTTAATACAAAGTTAGTATTGCCTGCAATACTGAATGTCTTACTCGCGATCACTTATGGTGGATTGCTTAGCTTTATCGCTTTGTTCGGCGAAGCGGTATATTTAGAGCAAGTGGGTTTGTTCTTTTTATTTAACGCGATAACAATCATTATTATTAGACCTATCTCCGGCAGATTATTTGATAAAAGAGGTCCGGCTGCTGTTCTGATTCCAGCAGCGGTTTGTGTCGTCGCGAGCTTAACAGTGCTCTCGTATACAACATCCATGCCCATGCTCATTATATCCGCATTGCTCTATGGACTCGGCTTTGGAGCTATTCAGCCAACTATACAGGCATGGATGCTTCGGACGTCTACACCTGCACAGTATGGCATGGCGAACAGTATGTTTTATAACTCAACAGATTTAGGGGTAGCCAGTGGGGCCATTATTCTTGGGGCAATCTCGGCGGCATCCGATTATGGGATGATGTATCGTTATTCTGCTGGGTTCATGGTGCTGTTCCTTATGATATATATTGGGATTCAGATTACTAAGGCCAGAAATAACCCTTCAGCTTTAAGCCAATAAGGGATGATTTCAGATTAAGCTAATCTTTAGGTACTATTCATATCGTTTTAAGCTAAGGGGGTTATAGTAATCACATAACCCCCTTAAATATAGACCTTGACCCTGCCGGACGTTGGCAGGGTCCTTTTTTTGTTGATGAAGAGGACAGAGATCTGTAGATTAAGCCAATCTTTATCTACTATTCATATTCTTTTAAGCTAAGAGGGTTATAGTAATCACATAACCCCCTTATAATATAGACCTTGACCCTGCCATACGTTGGCAGGGTCCTTTTTTTTATGTTCTTGCGCCATCCCGAAAACATAGGTAGTATACAGATTTTATCCACTAAGGACGGTATAATGAAGAAATCAGGGATGGCCAAAGAAGTAGAGGAGAGGTTCACAAATGAATATGACATGGAATCTGGATAGCTTATATCCTTCCTTTGAGTCAGAGAAGTTAAAAGGCGATCGTGAGCTACTCGGTCAACTTATTATAGATTTAAAAGCCTGGGCTGAGGGCAATCTAAAGCTTGAGGGTGTTTCCGTCGCAGCGATCGAGGACTTTCTAAGGCTCTACAACGATTATAAAAGCGTATATGTATGTTTATTAGCCTATGCAGAGTTAACGCTTAGCGCAGACAGCAGTTCTGAGGAAGCCATGAATCTTGCTGATGATATTGAACATTTGAGCTCAGAGATTGCTGGGGTAGTTGCGGGTTTTAAACGATGGATTAGCACTTGTGTACACATAGATGAGCTTATCGTTAGCTCAACTTATCTTCTGAAACATCAATTTTATTTAAAGGAGCTTCTTCTGCAATCCCGTTATGTGTTAAATGAGGAAGTGGAAGTTGCGATTGCCAGAATGCAGAGCACGGGTTCCAAAGCGTGGGGAAGGCTCTACATGGAGAGCGTATCGAGTACACTTGCAGATGTGGTAGTACATGGGGAAACTAAGAAAGTAACGCTTGCGGAACTAAGGAGTATGGCCTATGAGAATAACGCTACATTAAGAAAAGCGGCTTATGAAGCCGAGGCTGAAGCTTGTAGTCGTATTGCTGGGGTTTGTGCAGCTTGCATGAATGGAATAAGTGGTGAGGCGCTAACGATTTATGGCATGCGTGGATATCAATCTTCTCTGGAAAAGGTGTTAGTGGCATCGCGAATGGACAGTGAAACTTTATCGGCAATGCTCGCCGCTCTTCAGGAGAGTTTGCCAGCTTTTCATACCTATTATCAAAAGAAAGCCGAACTGCTGGGACATTCCACAAAGCTGCCTTTTTACGATATTTTTGCACCGATTGGCGAAGAAAGTGTAAAAATCTCTTACGAAGATGCTCAAAAAACAATTGTCTCTAGCTTCGGAACCTTTAGCGAGGAATTGGCCAATTTAGCTCAAAAGGCTTTTGATCAGCAATGGATTGATGCAGAACCTAGAGCGGGTAAGGGTGGATATGGGCTCTGCATTGATATTTTTCCGATAGGCGAGAGCAGAATCATGACACAGTTCACTGGAAATGCTATAGATATTAGTATTCTTGCCCATGAGCTCGGCCATGCATATCATAGCTCCTGTCTGGGAAAAGAAACGATGCTGAACACAGATTATCCGATACCGATTGCCGAAACGGCTTCGATCTTTTGCGAGACGATCGTAAATCAGGCACTACTCACTAGTTCGACCAAGAAGGAAACGCAGCTTCTATTGGAGAGAAGTATTTCCGATGCGGGGTATTATCTTGTAGACTTCTATGCCCGTTATTTATTTGAGCTTAAACTATATGAGAGAAGAACCTCGGGTCCGCTTCCTGTTCAAGAGCTGAACGAACTGATGATTGCTTGTATGGTGGAAGCTTACGGTGAGAGCATTGATCCTGATACGATCCATCCTTACATGTGGATGAACAAGGCCGGATATTTTATGGCTGGTTATGAATTTATGAACTTCCCGTATTCTTTCGGACTGTTATTCGCTAAAGGACTCTACGCAGAATATTTAAAAAAGGGCGAGGAGTTCGTCGCCCGGTATCGTCAGTTCCTTAGTGCTACCAGCAAGCATAATATTGCAGATGTAGCAAAGTTTATGGATATTGATGTACACTCCATTGATTTTTGGAGAGGTGCTTTAATGCTGATTGAAACCGATATTGAGGCATTCATCAGTACGACCTAAACAACTCTCCAGTTGTGATCACAGGTAGCTTCAATTTGGCCGCGTTTTTCAATGTAATTCGTGACAATTTCAGACATGTCGATCAGTACTTCTTTGACAATCGGCTTGCCCTTATACATCTCATAATCTCCACCGCCGCTTGCTCTATAGTTGTTCATAACAACATCATATTCCTTAGAGTCCTCTACAGGCTGCCCACGATGCAGCAGATGGAGGACTCTTTTGCCTACAGGTTTATTGATATGAAGCTCGTAGTGGATGCCTTCCCACATATCATAATTGTAATGTTGCGATTTAGGTTCTACATAAGCAGGGTTAACAATTACATTTCCCTCTAGATCCTTTTGAAAATAGTTGGCGGTTTGTTCCAGTGCCTCTTTTATATCTTGTCCGGTCAGTCTTAGCACAGTTAGCGTGTTAGGATAAATGAAGTTGGAAAGAATATCTCTCCGAGTAATGGTGTTACTGAAGCCCTTGCAATCGTTGCTAAGTAAAGCTGCTGTCGAGATCTCTACACCTGTAGCCTCCATTTGTACCTTATTCATGAATTCTATAAAGGGATGGTCAGCCAATCGGCATTCATCTGCACTAGAAATAGAAAGGTCACCGATAACTGTACCTATTCTCTCATCCAACCAGGCTTCTGTTTCTGATTCAAGCGTGCTGCTAAGCTCTAGAATTGTATCATCTACAGCGGTCTTGTCGTCTACAGCAAGGAGTTCGGCTTGTTTACTCTTAATCTTCCAACGTTCGTTTTCTTTTTGAAAGACTACTGAAATCTTACCGAGGGAATGTCCATTACAACCAGGCTGTATGATCGTCACACCATTTAGCTCACTAGCTATGAAGCGATGCTGATGTCCGGTAATTAATACATCTAAGCCTTCAACCTCTGTGCACATTGCATAGGCTTGATTCTCTCCAGTTAGTCTCTCTACAGGTTCACCACTAAGGAGGTCGCGCTCGAACCCGCCATGATATGCTACAACGAGTAAATCGGGCTGTTCTTCTTCTCTAATAGTGGCACACCAAAGCTTTACAGTCTCTAACGAATCCTTAAATTGAAGTCCTTCTATATGGACAGGATTCTCCCAGTGGGGAATGTAATGTGTGGTAACTCCTAGAATGGCTACTTTGATTTTTTTGTCTACCCATTTGATGATATAGGGTCTACCAAATGCAGGTTTACATGTCGCGCGATCTATAATTCCAGCAGATAACCAAGGAAATTTGGAATCCTGAATGGCTTTATTAAGCAGTGGCTTACCAAAATTAAATTCATGGTTGCCAATAATTGCAGCGTCATATTTCAATTCATTCAATGCAGCTATGCCTGGATTTAGTTTGTCACTGTACTGTGTGGCTGCATAATAAGTTAGCGGTGTACCTTGAATAAGATCACCGTTATCGAGAAGTATTAGCTCTGGACAATGGGATCTTTCTTGTTTAATAAGGCTAGCAATGGTTGCTAAGCCTTTTTGTCGTTTCTCACCCGTGCGGTAATCAATGGGCCCTAAATGCCCATGTAGATCACTTGTTATGAGGATTTCGCAGGTTAAGGTGTTGTCTTTATTCATGGGTAGCCTCCTACGGATAATAAGTTCAGACCTCATTCTATCAGATAATTTGGAAATTTTAAGAGATTAAAATAAATTTTACATATATTTAATAGTTAGAGGCCTTAGATTTAATACAAAATATTTATAGTCTAGAAGTACTAAAAAAAAAGAGAACAGTGGAGGTCTTTCGTTTGAGAAAAATAAGTAAATTCGTATTGCCGCTAATGATGTCTATTACTTTGCTTAGTGGTTGTGGTGCTAACAATACTACCAATACTGCAAACCAAGGATCGACGGATGGAGCAAATGCACCGAAGGAAACGGCAGCTCCTGTAGCAGAGGGTTATGTTCCAGAGAAGCTCACAGTACAATTTGTCCCTTCTCAAAATGCGGATACGCTCGAAGCTAAGGCGAAACCTCTTGAAAAATTACTGGGTGATAAACTCGGTATTCCTGTAGAAGTAAGTGTCTCTACTGATTACAACACTGTTATCGAAGCTATGGCTTCCAAAAAAGTAGATTTAGGTTTCCTTCCTCCAACAGCTTACGTATTGGCAAAAGAAAAAGGAGCTGCTGAAGTTATTCTTCAAGCTCAACGTTTTGGTGTAAATGATGAAACGGGTGCTCCGACAGATGAATTGGCTGACTTCTATAAATCTATGATTATCGTTAAGAAAGATTCTGCGATCCAATCCGTTGCCGATTTGAAAGGCAAAAAAATCGCTTATCAAAACGTTACATCCTCAGCAGGTTTTGTATGGCCGGCTGCAACACTAATGGATGCAGGACTTGATCCGTTGAAGGATGTACAAGCTATCACGGTTAAGGGACATGACCAAGGCGTACTTGCTGTACTGAACGGTGATGTAGATGCCGCAGCTATTTTCCAGGATGCACGTAATATAGTCGTTAAGGATTATCCGAAAGTATTTGAAGATACTCGTGTTCTCGCCTTTACTGATAAAATCCCTAACGACACGATTTCGGTCCGTTCAGATATGAATAAGGAATGGATTGAGAAGATTCAGCAGGCGTTTATTGATATCGCTGCTGACAAAGAAGGACATGAGATTATCAAAGATATTTACTCGCATGAAGGTTATGTGAAGTCACAAGATAGCAACTTTGACATTGTTCGTGAATACAACAATAAAGTAAAAACAGAGTAGTTCAGGCCGTTCAAGGATACAACGATGTTGGTGTATAACAGGAACTAAGGATAGCCAGCTCCGGATTCCCCCCCGGACTGGCTATCTCTTTTATACGAATATACGAAAACACAAAAAGGAATGATTTTCATGATAGAGCTTCGTAATGTGTCCAAGACGTATCTAAACGGAACCAAAGGCTTAAACAACATTAACCTGACTATTCCAGCTGGAGAATTTGTAGCTATTGTTGGTCTTTCGGGTGCTGGAAAGTCAACCCTGCTACGTTCCATTAACCGGCTTCATGATATTTCAGAAGGCGATATTCTTATAAATGGGCAATCCATCACGAAGGCAAAGGGGAGCCAGCTCCGAATGATCCGTAGAAATATCGGAATGATCTTCCAAAGCTTCAACTTGGTGAAACGTACGACTGTGCTTCGTAATGTATTGGCAGGGCGGGTCGGCTATCATTCCACAATACGGACGATAATTGGCAAATTCCCACAGAAGGATATTGATTTAGCCTTTGAGTCTCTCGATCGGGTCAATATTGCTGAGAAGGCCTACACACGTGCAGATCAACTATCTGGAGGTCAGCAGCAGCGCGTGGCTATTGCTCGTGTTCTTGCGCAGGAGGCGCAAATTATCCTTGCAGATGAACCTGTCGCTTCACTGGATCCACTGACGACCAAGCAGGTTATGGATGATTTGAAAAAGATTAATATGGAGCTTGGGATTACGACCATCGTCAATTTGCATTTTATCGACCTCGCTAGAGAATATGCCACTCGGATTATTGGGCTCCGGGCAGGAGAAGTGGTCTTCGATGGTCCTGTATCCGAGGCAACCGATGAGAAATTTGCTGAGATTTACGGCAGACCGATTCATCAGGATGAGTTGTTAGGTGAGCCTGTAAGCGGAGGCATGTGATATGAGTGTGAATGCAGAGAAGCTACATCCCAAACCGCCAAGGAAGATAAAGCATTATTTTACAGCCATTATATTAGTAGTATTACTGTGGAGAAGTGCGGTCTTGACCGATTCATCCATTGGAGAGCTGATCTCCGGTCTGCCAAATATGCTGGATCTGCTTAAGGAAATGTTCCCTCCAAACTGGGGGTATTTTGACAATATTATAGATGCGATGCTGGAGACGATCCGGATGGCATTGGTCGGTACAACGTTTGGTGCCATTCTGGCGGTTCCCATTGCCTTGCTGTGTGCAAGCAATATTACGCAAAGCCGATGGCTTCATTATCCGGTACGTATGCTGCTGAATTTGATCCGCACAATTCCCGATCTACTGCTGGCTTCTATTTTTGTCGCCATTTTTGGCCTCGGTGCGCTTCCGGGAATATTTGCTTTGACGGTATTTTCGCTAGGGCTGATCGCCAAGCTTACCTATGAATCGTTGGAGACGATTGAACAGGGACCTTTGGAAGCAATGACTTCAGTCGGAGCGAATAAGACGCAACGAATTATGTTCGGCGTCATTCCGCAGGTACAGGCTCATTTCATGTCTTATGTGTTGTATGCCTTTGAGATTAATGTCCGTGCTGCAGCAGTTTTAGGTTTGGTAGGTGCGGGTGGAATCGGCCATTACTATGAAGTGACATTAGGCTTTTTAGAATACGATAAGACTTGCACCATCATCTTGTTCACATTAGCAGTAGTCTTGATTATTGATTATGTAAGCACTAAGCTGCGGGAGAAATTAATATGAGTAAATCATGGAATACCCTAGTACCCAAACCTCGTAAAAATCGTTTCCGATGGCTGATTTATGTAGCATTAGCGGCAGTGTACATCTGGGCTTTTTCGGGAGTGCCGTTTAATGGATTTAAAGAAACCGCTGGGATCATTACTAAGGCCATCTTTGCCGGGATATTCTCTCCTGACTGGGCCTTCGTTTATTTACCAGATGGGGAGGATCTGCTTCGAGGATTACTTGAGACGTTAGCTATTTCAATTTTAGGGACTTTTATCTCGACCTTCATATGTATCCCCTTTGCTTTTTGGGCTGCGGTCAACATGAGCAAGGGAAAGGCGATTTCGGGTTCCGGCAAGCTAATATTAAGCTTTATACGGACATTCCCTGAGATCATTATGGCTTTGCTGTTCATCAAGGCTGTTGGGCCGGGTTCATTTGCGGGTGTACTGGCTCTAGGACTGCATTCCGTTGGCATGCTCGGCAAATTGTTCGCGGATGAGATTGAGAATATTGATAACGGTCCACTCGAAGCCTTAATCTCTTCTGGTGCCAGCCGCATGCAGGTGTTATGGTTTGCTGTTGTGCCGCAGGTATTGCCAGGCTTTCTATCTTACACTTTATACAGATTCGAAATTAACGTTCGCTCAGCTACGATTCTGGGTGTGATTGGAGCAGGCGGAATTGGCACACCGTTAATCTTCGCCCTCAGTTCACGGAATTGGGACCGTGTTGGAATTATCCTGCTAGGTATCATTGCGATGATTACGATTATTGATCTGATTTCCGGCATGATTCGGAAGAAGCTAGTGTAACAGAATCGCATAATTACATGTTAGACAAAGACCTCCTTAGGGTATGAAGCGAGCCTATGGGGGTCTTTTTATGATTAGCGTACTATTCGGAAAAGCTATATAGAAGTAATAATACTTTTTGTGTTAACATATGTTGGTCTATCCGAACTTGTACCAAAGGAGTTGAAAACTTGGAAACTGCGCTTATTGGCAGCTTTGTATCAGCAATGGCTACGGTGCTTGGAGCGTTTCCGATCCTGTTTGTGAAGAGGTTATCTGAGAAATGGAAGGACGTTCTCGTTGCTTTTACTGCAGGTATAATGGTATCGGCTTCTACATTTGGACTTATGCCGCAAGCGATTAAAGAATCGGGGATTATCGCATTAACCTTGGGCCTGATTACAGGAGTTCTACTGCTTGATTTAATTGAAAAGAACATCCCGCATATCGACGTGGAGAATAAACCCGGATATACCAATATGGATTCCAAGGCGTTGCTCGTTTTGATTGCGTTGTTCATTCACAATATACCAGAAGGTCTTAGTACGGGATTCAGTTATGCCAGTGAGCAGGCGAGTCTGGGTCCCACCGTGGCCATAGCGATTGGTGCACAAAATATGCCTGAAGGATTGATTCTCGCAGTCTTTCTGATGAACTCTAGAACAACTAAGTTAAAAGCATTGGGAATCGTTACGCTTACCGGACTTATGGAAATGGTATCTGCGGTTATTGGGTATTTTACGGCGAGTTACCTACAGAATGTAGTGGGCTATGGTCTTGCTTTTGCCGCCGGGGCTATGCTATTCATCGTCTACAAGGAACTTATTCCAGAGAGTCATGGTCATGGTTACGAACGGCCTTCGACGTATTCGTTTATCTTTGGATTATTAATTATGGTGTATATCACGCAGATATTTGGGTGAATAGGATAGAAGGGATTCCAGTGAATCCTGTCGAACAAGAGTAGTTATGATGACAACACATAAACTTGAAAAGCTACCTTTTTACACCTTACTTATTTTTATCGTTGCTGGAGCTATAGGAGCGGGGTATTTTTATACCCGTTCCTTTTTGGCGTTGTCTGCTGTGCTCTATGGAGTAACGGCTGCGCTGGAAGCGATCAATGTCTCTCTACTCTTGCCAGTATCCTTATTATTCTTATGTTGGTGGTGGTGGTTTTGCGGTTCTATTCCCTTCTGTATATGTAAATATGTACATCAACATAATTTGCAGATTGGATTGGACTGGATGTCGGAGTGATCGGGGTGTTGGTGTTCATCACAATGATTGGTATGTTGAAGAAAGTGGATGATAGTCGAAAATAACATGGTGTATATTAAAAAATGCATTGTCATTTGTTAGATTATGCCTTACCATAGGTAAGTATTTCCATTGCATACATATTTAATGAGGAGAAGATTGTCTGCGGTTTTCATTCTACTACAGGAACTCCTTTTTTGAAGAAGGTTGTGGGAGGTATTCAGCGAACGGTATGAAAAAGTTATTTGGTTCAGAAGAATCGTACTGAGATAATCCATTAGTAACCCAACGGTTAACCTAATGTTCTACATACTAAGGGATACATCAATTACATCTAGGGGGTAATATGTCTATGCAAGTGAAGAAGTCCGTATTCATCAGTTCATTAGTAGTATGCAGCTTAGTGTTCGGGGTAGTTGGAGCGGGAGCAGCAAATGGTATCACAAAGATTCAAGCCGCTTTAAATTCAAATATCAAGTTTAAAGTTGATGGTAATTCATGGCAACCAAAAGATAGTAATGGAAAGAGTCTCTCCGCGCTTGTCTACAACGGTACTACCTATCTACCATTACGTTCTACAGCAGAGGCTCTTGGTGTCAACTTGTCGTTGAACAGCGCAACACAAGTGATTTCACTGGATAGTGGTTCCGCAAACGGGATTCCTTATAATGATGCGACGACTCCAGTCACATCTCCAAGTACAAGCACATCATCGACTCCAGTCACGTCTCCAAGTATAAGCACATCATCGACTCCAGTCACATCTCCAAGTACAAGCACATCATCGACTTCTAGTGATATCAAGGTGCTTTCTGGAACTACATCACAAATGACTAGCAAATTAAAGGAACAAGCTGTGATTCTTCTTAAAATGTACGGAGATTCCCTATTAAGTGGAGATACTTCCAACTACGCCTCTTATTTATCGAAAAATGTATCCACTTCTCGTGAGAATTCGGGAACTTCTTTGGGTGATGACTACTTTATAAATAATTATTCTGATTTGGTAACAGGCACAAAAAAAGCGAATTCGGCATCAACTCTCAATTCCTTTGCAAAGGCTTTACAGAATGCTAAACTTTCTGATATTGAGGTTGGGCTTATCAGTGATAAAAATGAATACTTCCAACGTTTCAGCTTCTCTTTTCAGCCGAAAGACTTTAATGCTCTCAGTACTGTTTACGTCTATTTTTCATATGATGTAGAGACCTATAACAGTAGCACTTATATACTGTCAGAAGCCTACGTAGACTAGGAACTCGAACATAAATATCTTTCAATCAAGCCTATTCTTCGGAGTAGGCTTTTTATTTTGACTTTAAAGTTGACTTCATTTATATACTGTAATGAGGTGAGAAAACGGACGTGCCAGATAATGTAGTACATGAATTGAACTCTGTTATAAATGCTGTGCTCAGAAGTTGCACCTGAGAAGGCTATTTCTCGTCAGGAAATGGTTGTCATGCTAATGAGTGCAATTGATCTCCAAGCTTTAATCTAAAATGTTTAAAAAAACGGCCAATGAAATGCCAGAGCAGCTTAAGCTGCCTGACCTCATTGGCCGTCTTTATGGTTTAATCTGTAATTATCCTCGCAAAATCGTCTCGATTTGCTCCAGCTCTTCTGCGCTTAGCTCCGGTGCATTCAAGGAAGCGACTGCATCTTCAATCTGGCTCACCTTACTTGCGCCGATCAGAGCAGAAGTGACTTTACCTCCCCGGAGTACCCAAGACAACGCTAGCTGAGACATTTTTTGTCCACGTGCAGCAGCAATCTCGTTCAGTTTGCGAACTTTAGCGATCTTCTCTTCCGTAATGGCATCTTCGGACAGGAATACACTTGGTCCAGCAGCGCGAGAATCAGGAGCGATTCCGTTTAGATAGCGGTCTGTCAGAATGCCTCCTTGTAGTGGGGAGAACACAATCGAACCGATACCTTCCTCAGCTAATACATCCTGCAAGCCATCTTCAATCCAGCGGGACATCATGGAGTAGTTAGGTTGATGAATCAGGCATGGCGTTCCAAGTCGACGCAGAATTTGTGCCGCTTCGCGTGTCTGTTCAGGGTTGTAATTCGAAATCCCAACATACAGCGCTTTACCTTGACGTACAATAAGATCCAGCGCAGCCATAGTCTCTTCCAGTGGTGTATTCGGATCTGGACGGTGGTGATAGAAAATATCTACATAATCAAGGCCCATACGTTTCAAGCTTTGGTCTAGACTGGAGACGAGATATTTCTTGGAGCCCCATTCGCCATATGGACCGGCCCACATATAATATCCAGCTTTAGTAGAGATGACCATTTCATCACGATAAGGAGCAAGATCCTTCTTAAGGATTTGACCAAAGCTTTCTTCTGCGGAGCCAGCTGGGGGACCGTAGTTATTAGCGAGATCAAAATGAGTGATTCCAAGATCGAAAGCTCTTCTTGCCATGGCGCGACCATTCTCGAATAAGTCGTTTCCGCCAAAGTTATGCCAAAGTCCTAGCGAGATCGCCGGAAGGAGTAGACCGCTTTTTCCAGTGCGGTTATATTTCATATTGTCATATCTGGTAGCGCTTGCGTTATACATCATTATTTCCTCCTAAAAAGACTTATTTCTGATTACGTTACGTCCTTATTGTAGCGAAAGATCCCGGACAAACGTATGTCAGCAAGGAAGAAGTTTATAGCACAATGTCATTTTCGAGATGACGGATACGGTATTCTTTTGGAGAACAACCTTTCACCTTCTTGAACATTCGCGAAAAGAGTAAGGGGTCCTGATAGCCGACAGAACGCGAGATCTCACCGATAGTACAAAGGGTTTCTGTCAGAAGCTCGCATGCTTTAGCGATTCGGTAATTTAATAAATACTGCTGCGGTGGCATACCAATGGTCCGTTTAAACAAGGAAGATAAATATTTGCGATCCAGCTTGAGAGAAGAAGACAGCATTTCCACCGAAATGTTCTCACAATAATGTGTATGCAAAAAGTGGAGACTTTGCTCGACGTAAATACTCTTTTGACGCGGTAAAGGAAGTACATCCGGAACAGCTGGCACCGCTTGTAGCAAGAGGGAGAAAAACTCATACATGATCGCTTTTAGCGGCAGGTCAAGACAATCTGAATTGTCGGCTGCTTCTGTCAGGCGTTCGTAGAGATTAGGCATAAGCTGTTTATCCATCGGGAAGATTGGCTGCTCAGGGGTCAAGGAGGTTTTGGATAAAATATATGATACCTGTTCTCCGGTAAAGGCTACCCAGGAATAGATCCAAGGATTGGTCAGGTCCGCTGCATAAGAAGTAACGATATGAGGGTAGGTAAGAAAAGCTTGTCCCGCTTGCAGGATATGGGTTTGTTCACCCACAGATACCTTTCCAGTTCCCTCATGAATGAAATGTATTTTGTAAACGTCACGAACTCCAGGTCCGAAAAAATGCCCAGGTAGACACTGCTCCCGCCCCCAGTAATGGAGATGCAGATCGGGATTACCTCTGAAGGGACGCTCAGAATTATAATTAAAAATCGCCATGAATGCTTCAGTCTCTTTCTTTTATAGAGTTAACTAAGGGTGATTATGCCCGCTTTCTTTTATTATACAGCATATTTTAGTGGGAACATTACTTGGAATGGTTTGCGAATTCTGTGATAGAAGTTTATCCCAGCTCAGTTTGGTTAAGTAAGCTATGAAGCTGAAAGTATGAGCTAACTTCGATCATTAGGAGGTAATGGAGATGAATAAGAGAATAGTGGGTGTCTTTGCTGCCGAATACGAAGCTTCGAGGGCAATTGAAGAGTTGAAACGTCAAGGCTGCAGAACAGAGGACATATCGATTATCGCGAGAAATTCAGAGAGTGCGGATACGCTTAGAGATGAATCAGGGACGCAAGCGCCGGAAGGAATAGCTACTGGTGCAGCTACGGGTGGTCTGCTGGGTGGATTAACTGGGCTCTTGATGGGGATAGGCGCTTTGGCTATTCCAGGCATCGGGCCGATCATTGCAGCCGGACCGCTTGCGGCAACACTTGCTGGAGCGGCAATAGGTGCAGGCAGCGGTGGATTAGTTGGCGGTCTTATTGGACTTGGCATTCCTGAAGAGGAAGCCAAGCGGTACGATAACTATGTAGATGAAGGCCATATTCTTGTAATGGTGGATGTGGAGGGCGAGCAGAAAGAGGAAGAAGTGAAGCGGATCTTCGTACAGCATAATAGTCTGAACACAGACCGTTTTGAGGAAATTGCGAATATGAATACAGCTGAGAATCGAAATTATGATGGCAGTGTAAAGGAAAGTGATGCGCTCCGGGCAGCTGATCAACAAGAGGCGAGAAATTTGGCTCAAGCTACCGGAACCATGGATGCCATGGATACCTTAGCGAGTGAGCGCATTAGAAATAAATAAGAGATGATTATCTATTTAGTAATAAAAACAGACTATTTCACTAGCCAAGGGTGAGCTGGTGAGATAGCCTGTTTTTTTGTGTAATGCTATAGAGAGGCAACATTCTGTCTAACGGTTAGTCCATCCGGTATTTCTTTGCCAGGCAGGAAATGAATGCTACGGATGTAGCGGATTGTTCGACTCTGTGCCCGCATGATGACCGAATGCGTCTCAGCGCGCTCTTTGCCGATAAAACGGACACCATTCAGAAATTCACCTGAGGTTACGCCAGTGGCGGCAAAGAGTACGTCGCCTGTGCCAACCATGTCCTCCATGTATAACACTCGCGTAGGATTAGAAATTCCCATACGGACACAGCGCTGCTGCTCAAGAGGTCCATCAGGAAGCAAACGGCCCTGCATTTCTCCACCAAGACATTTCAGTGCGGCAGCGGCAAGGACGCCTTCAGGTGCTCCGCCCGAGCCCATGTACAAATCGACATCGCTATCCGGCAGGGCTGCCGCAATAGCGCCAGCCACATCGCCGTGACCGAGTAGCTTAATCCGTACACCCGCTTCTCGAAGACTATGAATGAGTTGCTCATGCCGTTTGCGGTCAAGTACCATTACTGTGAGCTCGGAGAGGGACTTGCCACTGAAGAGGCATGCTTTCTGGAGAGTGACCTCCACAGGGTCTTCAAGACTAAGCTTCCCGGCAAGCTCAGGACCGCAAGCGAGTTTCTCCATATAAATGTCTGGAGCATGCAGCAGGCTGCCCTTATCTGCTATGGCAATCACGGATTGGGCATTGTGAAGACCACAGGCCACCACTTCAGTGCCTTCCAGAGGATCGACGGCTACATCGACAGACGGCCCCTTTTGATTCCCGACTTTCTCGCCAATATAGAGCATTGGAGCATCATCCATCTCTCCTTCACCAATGACGACCGTTCCGTCGATGGAGACAGAATCAAACATGGAGCGGATGGCAGTCGTGGCTGCATCATCTGCCGCATTTTTATCTCCCCGCCCGATCCAGCGAGCTGAGGATAATGCACCTAGTTCAGTTACCCGTACAATCTCAAGAGCCAGTTCGCGATCCATTCTAATTCCCTCCAGTACATCCCATAAATTTTAACTGAATGTTAGATATAACCCATTATAATACCGGCGGTTTCTTCTATAGCTTTGTCGGTAATATCGATTACAGGACAGCCTAGCTTATTGAACAGAGAAGAGGCATATTCCATCTCCTCTGTAATCCGCTCCAGACTTGCATATTGGGAGCCAGTCGGTAACCCAAGCACCTTCAGCCGCTCGGAGCGAATCTTCAGCATATACTCCGGCTTCATGGTTAGTCCGATCAGTCGGTTCGACGGCAAGCTTAGCAGCTCTTGCGGAGGAGCAATTTCTGGAATAATCGGATAGTTAACGACCTTTTTCCCCCGATGGGCCAAAAAGATACTAAGTGGTGTTTTTGAAGTACGGGACATCCCTAGTAGAACGATATCGGCCTTCAGCATAGCGCCGAGATCGCGGCCATCATCACAGGCAACTGTGAATTCGATAGCCTCCATACGGCGGAAGTAGTTTTCATCAAGCTGGTGCAATAAACCCGGTCGCTGCTGAGGAGCGTCGTCAAACGTATCAATGAAAGCTTGCATCATTGGGCCCATGATATCGACGATACGAAGGTCAAGCCGTACAGCCTCTTCTTTAATCATTTCTCTTAGCTCCGGCTGCACCAGCGTATAGACGACAAAACCTTTATGCTGCGCGGCTTCTTCCATAAGCTTCCGGAGCTCATCTTCATGTCTAATGTTCCCGTATCTTTTGATGGTGATCTGCTGATTCTGGAATTGATGAATGACGGCCTGCACGACAGCTTCCGCCGTATCTCCTATAGAATCTGAGCAGATCGTTATTAGGTTGGAAGATTGCTCGATGCTCATGAATTCCTCCTGTTATCCTTTGGCTTCTAGTTCGAGGAGAAGTTTTACGATAGCAGTTTTCGTCAAGCGTCCTATGACATCCAGTTTCGTACCATTGTCTTCTGTGGCGCTGGGAACAACTACCGGTAAACTATCTACCTCGTGAAAAATCATTTTATGTGCGGCATCAAGCACCGTCTCATCTGGTGAAGTTGTGACTACTTTGGGCTGGCGTGTCATGACCATGCTTACGGGCATGGAGACAGCACCCGGATTGCCAAGGGTTACTTTCAGGAAATCCTTACGTGAAGCAACACCGGTGAGCTTGCCCTCTTCGTCACAAATAATAAGGGTGCCAACATCCTGTAGAAATAGCGTAACTACGGCATCTTGAACCGTAGTAGTCTCACGGATAATGATAGGTACACTTTGAATCTCTTTTACCTTTGTCTCCTGCAACAAATAATTGCTTCCCAGACGATTAGATGATTTGAGTCCCGGGAAGTAACCGACTTTAGGTTTAGCATCGATATATTTGAGCATAACCAGAACAGAGAGATCGGAGCGAATCGTTGGCCGTGTTAAATTCAGACATTCGGCAATCTGTTCGCCGGTAATCGGAGCTCTTTTGTTCACAATATCAATGATTTCTAGTTGACGTGATGTCAGTTCGATCGCAATTCCCTCCACTTCAGATAAAAAGGCATTCCTCTTTAGAAAAGAAGCGCCGTTAAGCGAATCCTCCTTTCATATATGAGTCATATATAGATGTTTTTAATTTAACTTGGTTATATAATACGCAATAGTGGTCATAAATGCAATATATAGTACGTCATATATTCATTTTTTTTGACGCAGATGTACGTACCCTACGCTTTAACATTAATTGTTTCAAGGCATCAGCATTGACCAGGATGGTCCCAGCAATGATAGTGAATACACCGAGGATCGTAACCCAATTCACGGCTTCATGATAAAAGAAAAAGCCAACCCCTACGGCAATTGGTGGAGAGATATAGAGCCAGGTAGAGGGAAACACAGGATTTGTCTTAGCGACGAGCCAGTAGAACAACGAATGACCGACCATCGAGCCGATTACGATTAGATAGAGCAGTGAACCTGCGGTCTCGTAAGAGAACAGAAACTCAGGATGTACATTTTCGGTGGCTAAGGAAAGAATGAATAACAGCACTCCACCATACATCATTTGGGCTGCATTTAGTGCGATTGGAGAGACCTCGGGCATACTATTGATTACTTTTTTAGAATAAATCGCACCTACTGCGTAACAGCATTCCCCAATGAGGACAGCTGCGCAGCCGATGAGCCATAACGGTGAAATATCAACGACAAGATTAGGAAGAACGAGCAGCAGTACGCCAGTCAACCCGATGATACAACCATATAGTGAGATGGCAGGTGCTTTTTGACGAAGAATAGAAGTTTGGAGCAACAGAATCATGATCGGACCCGTGGCAGAGAGTACAGCTGCTAACCCGGAAGATACATATTGTTCAGCCCAGTAGAGACCTGCAAAGGTGCCAAAGGTTAACGCAGATCCGGTGAAGAGCATTTCTTTACGCAGGAGCAGGGAGAAGCTAGCTTTTCGTTTCCAGACCATCCATAGAAATAGAACAGCGCCTGCAACAAAAAATCGCAAGCCTGCTGAAAAGAAGGGCGGCGCACCGGCATCCACACCGATTTTGATAGCTAGAAAGGTCGTGCCGAAGATCAGACATACAAGTGCATAAGCGAATAAGATCATTTTGAAAGTCCCCTTTAGTGTGTGTATATAACGATCCTTGAATCAGTTCGTTAATCATATAGGGGAGAACACAGAACAGATGATGTTGAGTAGAACAGATGACTTCGAAAATCGTGTACAATACTGTAAATAGGAGTTGTTCGGAGAGGAGTTGCAGTGAGGTGAAAAAGTCAGCGAGCGTGGAGAATAATCATCCCTTGTTTCGGCAGGTATATGAATTTCTAGTGAATCGCATGGAGCGAGGGGAGTGGGGGGCACATGATAAGCTTCCTTCTATACGGCTGCTAGCGGAGGAATTACAGGTACATCGACTGACAGTATTCAAAGCGTATAGAATGCTGACAGAGGATGGAAAAGTTTATGTAAAAGATAAATCAGGTTATTACGTATCGCCTGTTAGCTTGGTTCCTATTGTAGAAAAAGGAGCAGCAGTGACTGCCTATGCGCTCACTAATCCTCTTTCGGATATACAGAGAATGCCTGCTAAGTATCAGTTCTCACAGGCGCTGATTGATCCAGGTCTTTTGCCAAATCTTTTTCTATCCGACTATGTCAAAAAAGTGTTCGATTTATATCCCAAGGTCATGGGGACGTACTCTTCGGTTCAGGGAGATGAGGAGTTACGGGAGACGCTAAGTCGTCATTTTCGGAAGAAGCATTGGCTACAGTTATCTTCGGAAGAGCTGCTTATTACTTCAGGTGCGCAGCAGGCGATCAATCTGATTGCACGAATTGTGCTCGGGCCTATGGACACGGTGCTTGTGGAGCGACCAACCTACAGTGTGGCCATGGATATTTTTCGCCGGGAGGGGGCAAGGCTGGTTCCGGTGGAGATCACTCCGATGGGCTACGACTTGGAGGAAGTTGAAGCGCTGATGAAAAAGCATAGACCGCGCATGTTCTATATCAATCCGACTCATCATAATCCAACTGGATATACGGTGCCAGCGCAGCAACGTAAACTGTTGGTCGAGCTTGCCGAGCGTTATCGCTGTCTGTTAGTCGAAGATGATCCGTTCCGCGATATGTATTTTGAAGAGGAGCCCCCGCCGCCCTTTTTTGCTTACGATACCGAAGGTTGGGTGATCTATATTAGCAGCTTCAGTAAATATGTAGCCCCAGGCTTACGGATCTGTGCGGTGGCTTGTCGCTATCCGTTTATGGAGCGCTTGATCACGGCCAAATCACTCGCGGACAATGGTACTCCGCTGCTTAACCAGAAGATATTCCTACATTACTACACGTCATCACGTTTGCAACAGCATCTCGGTAAGCTACGCATTGCACTTCAGGTGCATAAGGAGATTGTAGAGGAGGAGCTGGCCGGGACTGGGTGGGAGTGGACGCCTCCGCAAGGGGGCTTGAATTTATGGGTGAAGCTGCCGGACCATCTTTCGGCGGATCGACTGTTTGCCTCAAGTATGGCGCAGTCGATTGCTTTTGTGCCAGGAGAGTTGTTTGATCCGCTTGGTGAGATGAGGTCGAGGATTCGAATAAGTTACTCCTTTGCAAGCGAAGGGGTGCTACGTGAGGGGATTCAGCGGATGATTGCAATTGCGCGAGGGTTATGAGTAGGTACAGTAGACATGAGGAACTAATGAAGACTATTTAGGATGGAAAAGATTAGACTTGTATAACTTGTTTGGAAATTGTTGTAACACTTTCTTCTTCTGTTCCGTCTGTAGAGTAAAGAAGGAGGTTATTATGATGTTTAAGACCAAGTTCCGCAGTCCACTTATGATGTTCCTAAGTATAACGTTAATATTTATGGCCTTACTGACGGTGCGTCCCTCCGTTACTTATGCGTGTTCCTGTGTTGTACCTGCGGAGCCACTTGAGGCGCTGGAGTCAAGTTCAGCCGTCTTTACTGGGAAAGTAGTGGACAAAAAGGAGCCAAAGGGGACTATAATCTCATCTGCGGATCCAGTAAAAGTAACCTTTGAAGTCGATTCCAGCTGGAAAGGAATTAAGGGGAATAAAGTTACCTTGAGTACTGCTTTATCGTCTGCCAGCTGTGGGTTTGAATTCGTGGAAGGGGAAAGTTATATCGTCTATGCGTATGCTAATGACGAAGATGACTCTGGTAAATTAGAGGCCAGTTTATGCAGCCGAACGAAGCTGCTTGCCTCGGCATCAGAGGATCTGAAGGAGCTTGGACCTAGTATATCGGCAGGTACTCCTACAGCTTCTCCGGAGGTAACATCAAACCATTCGCCGAAATCTGAAACTGGGAATAATGGGGCGACTGAAGTTGAGGGGAAACCAGCTGCGGAGAGTGACTCTTTTCCACTTGTTAATGTAGGGATCAGCGGAATCATTATCGTTTTGATAGCGATAGCTGGCGCTGTACTCTACCGTCGTAGAGATGGTGGAACGCGTAAGAAATAACGCTATAACTGTAGGTTCACGTTATGTCGTGATGAAATAAGCGGTCGCCCGGGAGTTGTTCGGGCGACCGCTTATTTGTTTGAGCTGACCTTAAGTAGGTGGTGGGCGGTGTGGGTACTGGTGCTTAAGTATAGCTCGGGTCATCAAAACTCGAAGTAAGTGAAATCCTTCTTAAAATTGTCGTGGTTTACTCGATATTATCGATAATTAGGGAAAATCTCCCTGATTTAATCGTATTTTACTCTATATGATCGATAATTGGGGAATTCCTCCCTAAAATTCTGCGGAAATGCCCTATTTTTCCTATAATCGACTATTTATTAGGGAGAATTTCCGCAAAAAGTTTAATTTGCGCTTATAAAGTTCGAATTTGGGGGAGAATTTCCCTAATTATGAGTTCAAGGAGGGCAGAATTTTGTGAAATACGGTGAACATTAGATGTTGTAAGGTGAGACAAAGTAAATTTAGCTAATGTAAGTTGAAATCAGTTAAAGTTCGCTGCTGTAAGATGAATTCATGCTACAAGCTTCGTCACACCCAGCCAAACAACCGAGCAAGCTGAGCGACAGCAAAGGTTACTCCAATGGCGATACCGAGTGGGATGACTGCTGAGAGAACAGCCCACTTCATGCTTTTCGTCTCCTTATAGATGTTCACGAGTGTAGTGCCGCAAGGATAGTGGAGCAGGGAGAACAACATCATATTAAGTGCGGTCAGCCAAGTCCAGCCATGTGATAAAAAGACATCTTTGATGCTGCCCAAGCTGTCGATATCGACCATAGCTCCTGAGGACATATAGCCCATAAGCAGAATGGGCAGTACGATTTCATTCGCAGGAAGTCCAAGAATAAAGGCCATGATGATAAAGCCATCCATGCCGAGCATGTGTGCAAAAGGATCGAAGAATGCGGCCATATGATTCAGGACAGAATCTCCACCAACAAACAGGTTGCCAAGAATCCAAGTGATAATACCGGCAGGGGCAGCAACGACGATGGCACGAGTAAGTACGTTAAGGGACTTATCTTTAGAGGAAATAAGTATGGTCTTCCAAATTTGTGGACGACGATAGGGCGGGAGCTCTAGTGTGTAATGTGTTGGAACACCGCGTAGCGCAGTTTTGGACATGACCCAGGAAACCGTCAGGGTAACGATGATGCCGATCAGTACCATACCCATAAGTACGGAGGCGGTGGTGAGGGTACGGAGTGCGCCTGTCGTAGCCGCTCCTGCCATGAATAAGGAAGACAATAGAATCAATGTCGGCCAGCGGCCGTTACATGGAACGAAATTGTTGGTCAAAATCGCGAGCATCCGTTCACGCGGCGATTCGATGATTCGTGTGGAGAGGATCGCGGCGGCATTACAGCCGAAACCCATAGACATGGTCAAAGCTTGCTTGCCGTGACCACCTGATTTTTTGAACAACCGATCCATGTTAAAAGCAACTCTCGGCAGATATCCGAAATTCTCAAGCAGCGCAAACACTGGGAAAAATATCATCATTGGCGGCAACATGACGCTGATGACCCAAGAGGTTCCTCGATATAATCCAAGAACAAGTACACCGTGTAGCCAAGCGGGGGCATGGATCGCCTCAAATCCGGCAGTCAGATAACCTTCGATGAAGCCGAAGAAGGAAGCAAGCCAGCTTGAAGGATAGTTGGCGCCGGCAATCGTAATCCAGAATACGATACCGAGGATGGCGAGCATAATGGGGAATCCCCATATTTTTGAAGTTACGATATTATCTAGCTTATAAGTGCTGTTCAGCTTCTTCTTATCCCTATAGGTGACTGCATCCCCGCAGATGCCTGCGGATACGCCATAGATACCACTGACAATCTCATCCCGTATCGCTCCGCCGTCAGCGAGCTTTTTCGCTGTGGACAGCAAGGAATCTAGAGGATCTAATCCCTTAGTGATATGCGGTGACTCCATGACCGATGACCTCCTTTACTTCAGGTAATTCTTTATTCTTCATATTCTCTTTAAGTGAGGTAAGAAGGCTGTCATCACCATCTAACAGGCGCAATGCAATCCAGCGGGCCGGGTATTTGCTGCCAATGGTTTGTTCTACCAGCGGTGTAAGCTCTGCAATTCCTCGTTCAATCTCCTCGTTGTACGTAATACGCAGTGGCTGTGCAGTGAATGCGCCTGTAGCCACTCGCTCCACCTGATCCAATAACGCCTTAATACCGATTTTATTGCGAGCTGATATCGCTACAACAGGCACGCCGAGACGATTGGAAATACGTTTCAGATTGATGTCGATACCGAGTTTACGGGCTTCATCGATGAGGTTGATGCAGACTACAGCCCGCCCGGTAATCTCCAGCACTTGCAAGGCAAGGTTGAGATTTCGTTCTAGTGAGGTAGCGTCAAGAACAACTAGTGTCACATCTGGCTGTTCAAAAATAATATAATCTCTAGCCGCTTCTTCATCAGCAGAATTCGAGTACAGCGAATACGTACCAGGAAGATCTACTGCGAGGTACGTATGGTCCTTATGCTTAAACTCGCCTTCAGCAGTAATGACGGTTTTACCTGCCCAGTTTCCTGTATGCTGGCGCATGCCGGTCAGCAGATTGAAAAGCGTGCTTTTGCCAGTGTTAGGATTGCCTGCAAAAGCGACTGTGAAATGACTCATGCTTCTACACCTCCGATGACTTCTCCAAATATTAAAGAGCTTTCTTCTCTACGTAATGCAATGGTCGTGTTGCTTACCCGAAAAGCTATAGGATCTCCTAAGGGACTACGCCGTAACACCTCAACGGCATTACCGACTACAAACCCGAGATCCAGTAATCTTCTTCTAAGCACACCCTGAACTTCAATGCCGCTGATACGCAGTGTGCTTCCTTTAGCCGCATCTGATAAAGGAATACTAGCTCCAGACATTAGATCCCCTTCTTTCATTTATTATTATTTGTATTTTTATGGTTATTATTTTGTGCACTGGAATTTTTCTTGTGGTCTGACACAATATTAGTATATGTGAACAACTTTGTCCCTGCAACAAGAATGTTTCCCTAAGGCAAAATTAATTTAGGCGCAAAAAAGCCCCTAACAGAAAGAAGGCTTGCGCTCTCCAGCTGAGGGGCTAAGGTTGAGTCTACTTATAGGCTTGTCTTTAATTGGAATAGTCTAATCCAAGTTTTTATTAGTCGTGAAGTTACGTCCAGCTTCCAAAATCAAGCGTGCGTCCAGTCTCTACTAAAGTCTTGGTATTACTTAGAACCTGCCACCAAGCGCTGATGCTGCCTGCATACGAAGGATCTTCAGGATGCCATTCATCATGGATAAGCGTGAGCTTAGTAGTTCCGCCCACCGGTTCAAGCAGCCAAGAAATACGCGACTCATATCTTTCATGTCCTTTATGATAGGAGGGGCCGACCTTATGCGTGAAACGCAGTGCTTTTTGTGGGGTGAACTCCAGCAGAGTCCCATAGACATGCAGCGTTTCATCTCCATCTGCACCGGGTCCGATGTATTCCAGTAATTCTCCTTCTTTGAAGGTCGAACGAATAACGCTGCCGTAATAAATCTGCTTCGTACCTTCCGGAGAGATTAAGGTTTCCCATACCTGCTCAGGTGTTCCGTCAATATAAAATTCATAATGTAGTTCCTTCATTCGTTATTCCTCCTTGATTTATAGGTTCATTTATTCCATCAGACTCATTTACACTATACAAAAGGATCACTGACAACTACGGTCAGTGATCCTAAAGTAATTTATGTCTTATAATGAGCTGCTAAATTAATGGCTATGTCCGCTAGTCTTTCTTTCAGGGAAGAAGGCTCCATGATGCGTAATGTGGTTCCATAAGGCAACAAGAAGTAGGGTACATAAGTCAGTAAAGAAGTTTCGTCCACTTGAAAGCGGGCTTGTCCTTCCATGCGCTGTACCAGCGTATGTCCGAACAACCAATGACTGCATAGATCATTCAAGACTCCCTCATCGGATGCGATGAGTACTGTAACTAGTTTCTCTTCAGTATTGCGTGCAGGCAGTAAGCTCTTTAACAAAAAATCACGTGCAGAGAAGTCAGCAGGACGAGCAAACACAGCTTCTGTACGATATAGTTCAATGATTCTATCCACCCTGAAACTACGAATTTCATGTCGCTCGTGGCAGTAAGCTACGGTGTACCATTGGCCCTTCCAGAGTACAAGTCCGTAAGGATCAATGGCACGGGATGATTTGGTTTCTCCATTACCCTTACGATATTCCATTTGCAGGGTGTATCCGTTCGCTGCCCCCAATTCCAATTCTTGAATCAGATGGCTAAGCGACGGGGAAGGAGAATGGATCGTCTCAATACCATTCTCATGGCGCTCCATTTGTTCTAATTGCTGGGCATTGCTGTATCTTTTTAGCTTGGATAGGGCTCGGTCCAGAGCTTCAACATAAGGATATCCGGTCCCCCTGGCAAAAGAAGAAGCTTGTAGAAGGGCACGCTGCTCTTCGGAGTCAAAGAATAATGGAGCCTCAATAAAATGTTCCGGTAAGCTGTAACCGCCACCAGGCCCGCTATCCGCAATAACGGGTACACCACTGATGCATAACGCATCGATGTATCTGTACACAGACCGAACACTGATCTCTAACGCTTCCGCTAGTTCTCCGGCGGTTCTTCCCCGCTGCTTGAGCATCCAAAGAATGGATAACATATGATCAGCCTTGGACATAAATCTTGAGCCTCCTTGCTAGGTTTATTGAATAATATAACAAGTGTAACGTGAGAGTCACTGTTCCGCAAACTGAAGAGAAGTCTTTTATACCATTATTTTTTTGAGACTATGAATGTAACGAGATCGAGCAATAATGAAATAGAGGGTCTGCACAGCAAGGAATGTACCGGATGTAATTAGCACGGGAAGAGTTACATCGGTGATATTCATTTGCTTCAGTATGGGACGAATCACGACAAGGGTCTGAATGGTGGCAATCACAATCGGAATATAAAAGAGCACAGAGATCTGTTTGGTAGCAGAAGCTGACATTTCTTTGGTGCTTAGACCGATTTTGGATAGAGCGGTGTACATTTGCTTATCTGTGTTCAGCTCGTTATGAAGCTTAAAAAACAGAAAGCTGGCCGATGAAAGTGAGAAGATCAAAGCGATAAAAATGCCAATAAAACTAAATATGGCTGTTCCCTGTTTGGTTGATAAATAGCTGTCTGCTCGTGCTGTTAGTAAGGCGTTGTTTTGATGGTTAGCACTGTTGGATGCTTTACTCCACTGGATGAGCTCTTTAGTGATGACAGCTTCAGGTGAGCTGGCATTAGGAGTAGGACCGTCCCATGCAGGGATTTTATATAGGTATCTCACATATGGCCTAGTGTATTTCCCTGCTGAAGAAAACTTCTCATAGAAGCCGTCATCTACGATTAAGAGTGAGCTTGCCATGGGGTCCATTGGATGTATCTTGGGAGTTCGCAGTTCTTTTAGCAGCAGCTCTTCATCTTTCTGATTTTTCAAAAGAACCGTTTGATTAGCAGCATAATTCTGTGTCTGGATATGAGGGCTCAGCAGTAATACAGCTTCTTTCTCAGATAAGGGTCCCACTTCGGGAACATTCATTTGAGGAGCCAATTGATTGAACTCTGACTGTGAAATGATATCAATGTTAAGTATGGCTTCTTTATCGATTCCTTGAATGGCAGCGGAGATTAGATCAACTTTATTCTCTGTATACTCGACTTTGGCATTCTGTAATTTATTATGGATGTGTCCTAAATCAGGTATCTCTCCCTTTGGATTATAATTTGAATAATTCATTGCGAAGGAGGTTTTTTTATAGTGCTCCGTGTTCGCTTGATTGATGGACAAAAGAAATCCTGAAGCCATACAAGCAATCGAGGTAACTACCGTAACAAGAAATAACATTCTTGCATTGTCTTTGATCTTGTAGCTCATCTCGGAAATCCACAGCAGATTGGTTCCACGCCAAAGCCGTTTTCTGCTTAGCTTAAGCAATCGTATTCCTAGTACGGACAGCTGAGAGTAGAAAAAATAGGTTCCCGCAATACCTGTAACAGCAGCGACTAGGAGTGAACTGGGAGACAATTGCTTCCGTATAGCGAGAGCGCCGATGGTCAACAGTAGAAATCCGAAAAGCGAGAACAAGAAGGAGACACGAGGCTCTTTTTTAGGCTTAACATTTCCCTTAAGCAGTTCAAGGACTTGATGCTTGCGAATGAACAATAATGTGAAGATCGAAATGACCAGAAATAATGAAATGAAAGAGATAGAAGTAATTATTAACGCCTTCATTGGCCAATAAAATGGCAGTGGCTCCATGCCCATAATTGTCGTGCTTAGCAGCAAGAACAGCTTGGATAAAAGCATGCCAAAAGACGTACCTGTTACTATAGAGAGCATCCCGATCAGCATATTTTCTATAAGAATCAGCTTGTTGATCTGGCCGGGGCGTGCGCCTAAAATCATCAGTATGCCGAACTCCAGATTACGCATTTTCAGAAACGCACTAATCGAGTATAGAACGAAAAAGAACGCAAAGATAAACACGATATAAGAAGCAATTTGCATGCCGGAGGCTGAATTCGCACCCAGCGCGATGTTCGTAATACTAGGGTGGTAAATAAAGACTGAATAAGAGAAAAAGATCATGACCATAAAAGCACTGCTTAAGAAAAAGGCAAAATAAGCCCGTGAATTACGCCGCACATTGTTAAACGCGAATTGAGGAAAGTTCATGACTATTCCCTCCCCAGAATGAAAGTGTATCGATAATCTTTTGGAAGAAGGCCTGACGGTTATCTCCCCGGTGAATTTCTGCCGCCAGTTTGCCATCTTTTATAAAGACGATTCGATTACAGTAGCTCGCTGCCAGTGGATCATGCGTTACAAGCATTAGCGTCGTGCCCTCTATGTGGTTAATATTCTCCAGCGATTCCATTACCGTCCGTGAAGAGTTGGAGTCAAGCGCACCTGTAGGCTCATCGGCCAATATAATCGAAGGCGAAGTAATAATCGCACGGGCAATCGCTGTTCGCTGCCGTTGTCCCCCTGAAATTTCATAGGTGCGTTTACTAAGAATATCGGTAATGTTTAAGCGTTCTGCGACGCTTTGAAGCAAGATCTCCATCTGCGAGAGTCTACGGTTATCCAGAGTTAGGGGCAGCACAATATTCTCAGCAACGGTTAATGTCTCAAGCAGGTTAAAGTCCTGAAACACAAAGCCTAGTTGTTTGCGGCGAAAATGGGCGAGCTCTTTTTTATTCAAAAGATATGGGTTGCTGCCATTGATATTCACCTCGCCAGAGGAGGGCTTGTCGATCGTGGAAACCATGTTAAGCAGTGTTGTCTTGCCGCTACCGGAGGGGCCCATGATGCCTACAAATTCACCTTTTTCAATATTAAGATGGATATCGGTGAGGGCTTGGGTCGCTATTTTGCCGGGGTATACCTTATGAAGTCCTTTGACCTCTAATACATTCATATCATACATTCCTTCCGTTACAAAAGTGATTTTATCCGTCACGAAGCAGGGACGGGTTATGTATATAATTTATAAGATCGAGTGATAAGCTGCTATGGATTTACCTTAACGTTATCTTACAACGTGGTTAAGGTTATGTTCGTATCCTAACAAGAGTGGGGTATTTGCAAAAAAAAAAGGGACTACATAGCCATAAGTATGACTAGAAGTACCCTCTGGGCTTATTTCTGTAGATGATCACTGTTGCTGAATATAAGTCGCACGCGGGTTCCTTCTCCGAGCCGGGACTGAATAACCACTTTATGTTCGAGCCTGCTGCAAATCTCCCGAACGAGGTACAGTCCCATACCTGTCGATTCATGATAATGTCGTCCACGATCACCCGTAAAGTAGGGATTAAAAACCCGCTTCAAATCCTCAGAAGAAATACCGATGCCTTGGTCGATAATATCCAGAATCGTGTCGGTGCCTGCACGCTGAGCTGAGAGGGTAACGGTTTTAGCGGTGCCGGAGGTGGAGGTATAATTCACGGCATTGGTCAAGATTTGGGTCAGCATAAACATCAACCATTTGGCATCACTATATACAGCGAGATTGGCATCCACCTGTACATCTACTTTTATGCCTCGGCGTATGAAGAGTCTGCGATTCTCGGCTACCGCTTCACTAACTGTTTTGCGTAGAAGTAACGGTTCAACTTGAAAATCATCTTCAAATCGGTCAAGCCTTGCCGTATAAATAACCATCTCCAGCCCACCGCGTAGACGTTCTAATTCCTCTTGAATACTTGTAGCGGCTTCCTCTTCAAGATCCTTTAGCGTGAGCTGAATTACAGAGAGTGGAGTTTTCATCTGATGAACCCAGCGGTTCATGAATACGATATGCTGATCCATTTGGCGGACATGCCCATTTACCTGCTCCTGATACTGGCGGTCAATAAGCTGTAATAACTCATGGATCGCTTCGGCAAGTGGAGTGTCCCCTAAGGATACGAGATGCTTTTGGAGCGTGTCCATAGGATCACTTAATGCTGCATACAATCTCCGGTGCTGAACATATCGGTAGCCTAAAAATAGTAAAAGAACTACGGTGCTCAGAGCGATTCCATAGAGCATGATAGAGATCGGTCTGTTCTCTCCAGACAGCCAATATAGCAAAGGAATAAGTAGCATTTGAAACAGATAGAAAAGGATTAGCGAAATCTGGTCTCTCCAAAATAGCTTCATGGCATATCCTTAGTGACAATAAGCCGATAGCCAGCGCCTCTTACGGTTTCCACAATATCGCCAAGACCGAGATCCTTGAGCTTTTTGCGGACACGGGTTATGTACACATTTAAAGTATTGTCGTCTATAAAATGCTGATCCTTCCACATGAGATCTAGCAGACGCTCCCGGTTAACAACTCGTCCTTCTTTTAGCAATAAGGCTTCCAGTAGAACCGCTTCTTTCTGTGTCAGCTCGCTAGTATGTCCGCCATATTGAATCACATACCGCTCAGGATAAAGAATTAGTTCTCCGGCTTGGAGCGTCCGTTCCTCTTGAATTTGTGAGTAAGAGCCGTAAGCTCTGCGTAAATGGCTGCGGATTTTGGCAAGTACGACTTCATAATGAAAAGGCTTGGTGATGTAATCATCCCCGCCATTTTCTAGCGCCATCACCTGATCCATTCCACTATCCCGAGCGGATATGAAAAGAATAGGGCAGAGTGAGGTAGTGCGAATCTGGCGACACCAATAAAACCCATCGTATTTAGGCAGGTTGACGTCCAGCAGAACAAGGTCAGGATGGGTGTCATTAAAAATCTCCAGTACCCTGTTGAAATCCTCTACTATCACCGTACGAAATTCATATTTAGATAGATACGTGCTTAGAAGGCTTGCGAGCTTAGCATCGTCCTCTATGATTAGAATAGTCTCCATAGTTGTGCTCCTTTGATCAAATATAAGAATGCAGTGGTTCACACGGTTATACAGTAACACGCACTAGGAAAATTATGCAAAAAGGATGTCTAGCTGCCGAAAAATAATATGAGGAATAGTTGCGCTTTGTACAATAGATTCTATCAAAAAGACATTGGAATTTGATTCTATTGCACATTCTGCAACCAATTGGTTACCAAAACGTCTTATTATTACAAATGGGTCGAATTCTAATGTACAAAGTACAACAGCATCCTATTTTCCTATAAAAAAGAATGCATCTATTGCACAAACTGCAATAGATGCATCAAAAAAAGTATTCTTAGAAGTAGAAGCCGAACCTAGCACAACGCTCGTTCGTGCCGCTGGCTAGATCATTCTATTGATATTTAACCACAATTGCGTTGCTAATCTGACGCCCAGGGGTCGTGAGATATTTGCCATTGTAGTATAATCCGCTCGATGCGCCGCCATCCAGATTCATGGCTTGATACGCTCCAGCCTGCTTCATCATTTCTGCCAGCTGTGGGATAGTAGCTCCACCAGTAGTTAGCAGAATTAGCTTGTGGTCGCGAGTGAGGCCGAGTGCGCTGCGGGCTCCGCCGCCTGTTAAGATTTTGGCATCTTTGAAGCCTTCTGCTGCAACATTAAGAGATACCTTACCATTCACAAGCAGACGTGGTCCGGCTTGGAGCGCCCCTTCCATAGATCCGGAAGCGAAATGGTTCGTAAACTCTAGTCCGGGAATAAGCGAGGCCAGGTGATTGCTGTCATAGGTGAAAATCGTACGGCGATCTCCAGAGCTGTTTTTGAGCATTTTTCCACCACTGACCATGTAACCGTAAGGAGCTTTGTAGGCCCCTTTAGTATAGGCATCAAAGAACGTACCATTAATAGCCACTACGGCATTATTGCGCTTGGCTAGACTGCTCAGGTCCTCAACTTTTCCCACCGTATTTCCTGCTAGTACAACGTCGAGCTTCACTTTAGGATGCAGTAGGGATACCGTAACCGTTTGGGCTTTGAAGGATCTTCCGCCCACCTTGAAAGTTTTACTAGCACTGACAACGGGGGAGGAATCTGCTTTGATAAGTGCGCCAGTCAGTACAGGTACCGTTGATGAAATTCCGTTATTAGTAAGGGTTACAGAAGAGGCTTCCTGATTCCACTCTAATTGAAAGCCCAGCGTTTTGCTGATAAAGGACAAAGGGATATATACCGTACCGTTATCACTAAAAGCGGAATCGGTTAGTGTAACTGGCTTGTCGTTGACTAGCGCAGCTGCTTGTCCTACAGTAAGTGTAATCTTAGTGTCTGCGTTCGTAATGGTTATACGCTTGTCACTAGCATTCATTTCAGCATGTATACCAGTGAAATTATTTAAGAGACGCAGCGGGATGTACGAGTGATTATTCTTGGTCACATACACGGTGTTTTTTGGAACCGGAGCAGCATCAACAGTGGAGGAACAAACTGTATAAACCGGAACCAAACATAGTAGAAATGCGAGAAAGAACGGAAACAATAACTTTTTCATATTAACCAAAATCTCCTTATCCTGTAGCTGATGTAAAAAGCGGTAAGGTTTATTATACCTCAAGTTCTAAAACATGGATAACCTCATTTTTCAAATATCCATGGAAAGATTCTGATAGAATGTAGATACCATTACAAGAATAGTACTAGAACTCAACAACTAAAGGGAGATCTTTATGACTACAATAGGTTTAATTCGCCATGGAAGTACCGCGTGGAATAAAGAAGGCAGAGCGCAAGGGCATACGGATAATCCATTGGATGCTGAGGGTGTGCAGCAGGCGGTTCTTCTTGCTGAGCGGCTCAGCACTGAACAATGGGACTATTTATATTCGAGTGATCTGCTTAGAGCGAGACAAACAGCAGAGGTAATTGCAACAAGGCTTGGTATGGAGATCGCCGGTTTAGTACCAGGGATCCGTGAGATGAACGCAGGGCAGATTGAAGGTACTACGGAACAAGATCGCGTTGAACGATGGGGAAGTGAGTGGAAGAAGCTAGATTTGGGACTGGAAAGTCCGGAGGCCAGTGAGATCAGAGGCAGTCAGGCCATCGAAGATATCGCGGAGAAACATCCGGGCAGTCGTATATTGGTCGTTAGCCATGGTGCGATTTTACGGAGTAGCCTTAGAAGACTTTTTCCAGAACTGAATGTAACTGTTTTGCTGAGTAATACATCTATTACCCGGATTATTAAATCCGATTCGACATGGAATTGCGAACTATACAATTGTGCACGGCATTTGAAGATATAATTAGTGTTCAGATAATGTTCAGAGCATTTTAATATAGTAATTGCTCAGATAGTTAATCATTTTTGTAGTCAGAAGGATGTGCGAATTTAAGGTGGCAGAGGTCCAGATTTACTTACAAACGTTATTCTCCATTCTCATCGCAGCAGCGGCCGGTTATTTAGTGCTAAGACTTTACCGGGATATTTCATCTAAAACGCCTCAAAAAAGAGCGATTCATACCGGTCTTTCCGTGATCATTATCGTCGCCTCCCTATGGATCATGCACCAGCTAGGTGTAGAAACCTTACTGGGAAATGAAGTGGACGATGATGGGGTTATTATACCGCTGGTGGTCTATAGTCTTACGATAGCCCTATGCATGTTTTTACTTACACGCATGAATCTAGTATTGGCTGAAAGAGAGCAATTGAAAGAACTGGCGTATAAGGATGCTTTAACGGGGTTATTGAATAAGAATGGAATGGATCATTTTTGGGATCGATGCAAAGTAAATGAGCAGCTTGCTGTTTTGTTTCTGGATCTGAATCGTTTCAAATCGATCAATGACAGCTTGGGGCATCATGTGGGGGACTTACTGCTGCAAGAAGTGGGTAAAAATCTAATTCAATTCTCCAGCAAAAGAAAACGTCATATTTTCCGCGTCGGCGGGGATGAATTTGTGATTGTCGCCAAAGGTAGCACTCAGAAGGAAGCGGAGCAGCTTGCTGTGCGGATTCTGGAGAAGACGACTAAGAGTTACCAGCTTGGCGAACATAACTTGTTCGTATCCATGAGTATAGGGATCAGCATAAGTCATGGTAAGGTGGATCATTTTAGGCTGCTAAATGAAGCAGATACAGCGATGTACGCTGCCAAACAGCTTGGTACGGGGCGTTACTCCGTTTATAAGAATTAGAATGAGTTGGTATAAAATACAAGCGGCAGCCATGGACTGAACTGCACCCCGTCAAGTAGACAGTACAAATAATCAAAATCGTTTAAACGGCCTTGGTCCTAAATTCCATCGGACTACGGCCGTTTAATTTTGCTTGTAACCGTTCGTAATTGTAAAAGTGAATGTAGGCCTCAATGTCCCTTTTAAGCTCTTCAAAGGTATGGTACTTGTGCAAATAATACTTCTCACATTTTAAGGTCCCCCAGAAGGATTCCATTGGACCGTTATCGATGCATCGCCCAACTCGGGACATACTCTGAACCATTTTGTTGCCATCCAGAAGCTTCTTAAAGCTCAGTGAAGTGTACTGATAGCCTCTATCGCTATGAAGCAATGGGCTGTTTTCTGGGGCTTCTTGTAAGGCGAGTTTCAACGTTTGGAATACAAGTGGATTGTTATTGGAACGCCCTAATACATAAGAGACGATGGATTTATCATGGAGATCGAGAATAGCGCTTAAATACGCTTTCTGGCCGTTGCCATACTTGAATTCCGTTACATCGGTGAGCCACTTTTCATTCGGCGTATCCGCATGGAAGTTGCGGTTTAGGACGTTCTCCGCGACCTGTTGTGGAGTAGCATTGGCATACTTTTTCCTCTTTCTCCGAATAACGGACTGAATTCCCATGACCTTCATTAGCCGCTTTACGCGCTTGTGGTTAATGGTTTTTTCGGTTTGTCTGCGCATATGCAGAGTTAATTGACGGTACCCAAAAGTGCGCTCCACTTTCTCATAGATGGTCATCATTACATGGATCAACTGCTCATTCTCCTGCTCACGAGGGCTGGGCTTGCGATTTAGCCATTTGTAATAGCTTGAGCGTGCAATTCCTGCAATTTCGCATAGCAGTTGAACGCTTGCTGACACGTCCTTTTGAAGTGCTTGAATGGCAAGGTAGATCGTTTCCTGCCGTGTTTGATTTAGCGTCGCCTTCTTTCTAGTTCCTCTAACTTTTTTAAAAATGCATTTTCCGTCCGAAGTCGCTCAATTTCGTACTCCATTTGCTTCATCTTGAGTTTCTGTTGGTCGGCCGCCGTTAACTCTTCTGGGGCTTTTTTTCTTCCTCGACCATCCTTTAATGCATCCTGGCCGCCACCTTCAAACTTCTTCACCCATTGGTATACTTGCTGATAGGAGACCTGAAACTGTCCAGCTGTCTTTTGGTAATCATATTGATTGCTCAGACAATACTGAACGATTTCGATCCGTTCTTGCCAAGCCGTAGTTCGCCCTTTTGTCATAGCTGTTCTTTCCCCTTTGTAGGCTGTTAAGCTGCTATGACCATTATACTTGTTAATCCAATTGAAGAGCTGCCTCGTACTAGCAATCTTGTATTTATCGATGATCTGATACTGAGACAAGTCCCCCTCAAGATAGTCCTTCACCGCCTGGATCTTCAGTTCAGCACTGTACCTTTGAAGATGTGTACGGCGCTCCAACCCTTTATATCCATGTGTCTTATATCGACGTTGCCATTTCATTAAAGTCGTCTTGTTAATCCCATATTTCGTCGCAGCTGCTAAAAAACCAATCTCCCCATTCGATACCTCTTCGAGGATGGTGAGTTTCTCCAAAGCGTTATATTTCCCTCTAGACATGAATAAGCTCCCCTCACAGTAGCAGGTTTTTTTATTTCGCCTGTCTACCGTATGGGGAGCATATCAGACCTCTACAATAGGTCCTAGACTGCCGCTATTTTTATTGGACTAACTATTCCCTTTGAAATGAAATTATGCGCCAGGCGAATGAATGCTGTTAGTCACATCCTTGCGGCCTTTCATGAGGAACAAGCAGACAAGAGCAACTGCCATACTAATCGCCGCCACGTAGAACAGGATCGAGTAATCAAAGATATCAATCATAAGTCCCAATAGTGGAGGCGAACTGATGGCCGCAAGGGAAGAGACGAGATAATACATCCCTGTTCGTGTACCAATGCTCTCTTCTGTCCCTGTTGCCACAACATAAGGATAGGAATTGATATTAATACAAGCCCAGAAGACTCCACCTAGCAACAGTAACCCTCGAAGGAGCAATAAGTCCTTTGCAAAACCGACGAGAGCAAAAATGGTCATTAGTCCGCATACGCCGATGATGATCATTTTTTTCTTCCCGAATCTTCCGCCCAGCCAACCGCTCGGAATGGCGAACAGCACAAAGGCCAAAGAGAAGAAAGTGAGCGAGAAGGAGGCCGCCTGTTCGCTTAGGCCGAGATGATGTTTGCCATATAAGGTAAACAGTGTCTCAACGCCTTGATATGCTACGAACCAGAAGAAAATCGCCGCTAGCAAAAATACTGTGGTACGGTCAAGCTGACTTCGAAAGGAAATACGAGAGGGCTTGGTGGCAGTAGCTGCTTCTGAAGGAAGCTTCATTTGTACGTTTACGCCGTCCCGATTTTCTTTAATGAAGCGTGATACGATAAACATACATAATAAGGTAATCAGTCCAGCTACGATAAACGGAAGTGCTGGATTGGATTTATACAGGATCGAACCTACGCCAAAAGCGAGAATAGAACCGAACCCACCCATGAAATTAATCAGCCCGTTGGCCTTTGTACGCTGCTCTTCTGGCGTAATGTCCGGCATAAGGGCGACGGTTGGTGAACGGTATAAGCTCATGGCCAGATTCATTAGCATCATAAACAACAGAAGTGTAAATAGTCCGGTATGAAACGGAATCAGCATGGTTAGTACGGCAGCGAAAGGCATACCGATCATAAGATAAGGCATTCTGCGTCCAAAACGCGAGGTAGTGCGGTCACTACGGTTGCCAATCCAAGGCTGCAGGAATAAGGCAAAGTAATTATCAATCGTCATCAAGAAGCTGATAAGTGCCACACTATGTACGTATTTTTCTAGAAAAAAGGGTACAAATGCGTTATACAGACTCCACGTAATGCTGATGCTGAAAAAGCCGAATCCGAGCAACCAGACTTTTTTCACACAGTCACACTCCCTTATTATTTAGCTAGAAGCCCAGCCAGCACATCTGGATGATCGGTAATAATACCTGACACTCCAGCTTCGATTAAAGCCTTCATCCGCTCTGGATCATTAATGGTCCAAGGATGATAAGCGATGCCATGTTTAGCTGCTTCTTCGACGAATTCAGGAAGTACTGCTTGATGATAAGCATGTAGTGCGTTTGCGCCAAGCGTAGCTGCATAATCCCAAGGACGATACAGACCTTCCCCGTATAGAATTCCTGTCTTGATCTCAGGTGCGATCGTTTTACTGTGAGCTAGTGAATAATGGTTGAAGCTCGAAAAAATCACGCGATCGCTCATCTTGAAATCCCGTACAGCCGCGATAACCTTTTCCTCCATACCCGGGTAAAAGAAAGTACCATTTTTAAACTCGATGTTCAGTACTGTATCTCGACCTTGCAGCAGATCTAACAAATCTTCTAGCAAGGGGAGTTTCTCGCCTTTGAACTCGGGACTGAACCAAGAGCCCGCGTCCACTTCCAGAATCTCTGCAAGGGTTTTATCCTTCACATAGCCACTTCCGCTTGTCGTACGGTTTAGGGTTTCATCATGAATAAGAACAAGCCCGCCATCCTTTGTCATTTGTACATCGGTTTCAATCCCGGTTGCACCTAACTCAAGACCTTTGCGGAACGCTGCCATAGTATTTTCCGGACACACTGCCGATGCGCCGCGATGCGCAAAATTAATAATGTTTTTCATCAGCTATTCATCCCTCCAACTTAGTGTTTGCTGTCGCCCTGTAGACGAGGGCTACTTTTGATATTCCACACGAAGACAAGAAACCCTGTCTAGAAATACTGACAGGGCTCTATTTCTTGAAATTTAACATGCAGTTAACCTTACAGCAATTCTCGCTTCAATGATTCATAGCACCATAAGGAATCCGTTCCAGCAGACCTGGTCCATAGATGTCTTGCAGCTTCAGCTCTGGCATATGAATATAACCGATATAACAATCGCATACCTTCATTCGGCAGGCTCTTACAGCGGATAGGCCTTCCAAGCCATCGCGGTAGAGATTGCCTATGACACCTCTGTCCTTATAGCAGCGTTTCACCAGTCCAGCGCCTTGTACATAAAAGACTTCATTTCCAGCATTGCAGGTTTGACCAAGGCTCTCGTAATCCATAGCATTCACAGCAAAATGCGGATCAATTTTGCTAAGAATGGAAAGATCCTCGGCAGTATAGTAATCCGGTTTATCTTTATAAGCATTGACCCATAGATATACACTCTCCGGTAATGCTGCGCGAAGCGAGGCTATAGCAGGAAAGGCGCTGCGGATCCCAACGCTCCCTACACTGAAAGGCACATTATTCTCATACAAAGTCATGCATTGCGTTAGAAACTTATCCTCGCTCACCTGTCCGGGGTGGTAAGTAGCCCAAAAGGCAGCCTTGTTTCGATTCAGCTTATGAATGAAGTCAAGATTTGCTGAAAGGTTCGTCTGAATCGCTACCTTCTCCACATGCTCCATATTGGAGAGCAAGACCATCGCTTCTTTGTACCAGCGATGAATCAGCCCTTCGCCATAAGGATTGAAAAAGATAGACAGCCGATGGCCCGCTGTACCTTGCAGAGAGACCCACTCGACAAAGGTTTCCAATCCTTGTCGATCCTTCGCGAGAGTGGCTGCGCTGTCTCTTGTTTTGCCGAAAGGACAGTAGGGGCAGTCATAGTTGCAGGAGGTGAGAGACCCACGGTAGTAGAGGACCGCATTCATGGCAATACGAACCTTTCCATCTGCTCTCGTATCTCTCCTGAAATAAACCAATCACCGATGGAATCGGAGTAGCCCATGCCTTCAGTAGTGAGGCGTAATACTCCATCTTCTTCTTTCCCTAAGCCGGTATGAAGCAGGTTAGACAGTTCAGGATAATCACTCCAGAGTGAATTTCCGAAGCGCAGACTATAATCTTCAAGCCTCAGACCTTCACTATGTAAAATCGCCTTTAGAATAAAGCGGCGCGTCTGTTCTTCTAGACTTAGCACAATTCCGTAATCTGCCGTATCGTAACGATCTGCACTGACGTAATCGGCAATAATGCTCTCGGTTGCTTTACGGCTCACCCCATAACGGGAAGCGTAATGCACATTGCGGGTATAGGACCTAGCCCCGCAGCCTAGCCCGACCATTCCTTCTTCCTGGCAGCTGTAGTCAAGAATGCGTTTATCCGTTCCTGCGGTTTCCTTGGCGAAACGGCGCATGGAATATTGGCGATAACCTCTGGCTTTAAGCAGCTGCCCAGCGGCCTTGTAGCAGTCTAGGCGAATATCTTCCTGACGCTGGATATCATCAGGCTTTACGATGGTATGCTCACGGGTATAGAGCGGATAAATAAAGATTTCCTCAGGATCATAGCTAAGCGTCTGATTTAGCGAATACAGCCAAGAATCGACGGTCTGCCCTGGAAGACCATAGATCAGATCCAAATTCAGAATGGGAAAATCATATTTTCCCAGCAGCTCCAGTGCGCGATACACCTCATCCGGATTTTGTGGGCGATAGATGGCCGCCGATTCAGCTGCGACAAAGCTTTGAATGCCCATGCTGACCCGATCCACCGTATATTCTTTTAGAATATTCAGCTTCTCTTCGGTGATCGTCTCCGGTGAAGTTTCCACTGAGATGGAGGCTGAGCTCGTATCCAGTCCCATCGTATCAACGGCAATGTGGAACAAACGGCGCAGTTGATCTGCCGCCAGTAATGTAGGCGTACCCCCACCAATCGCGAAACGGGCATACGGCTTATGTTTGGTGAACGCGGCCCACTGCTTGGCTTGACGTTCTAGCGCGTCTACGTATGTAGCGTGAACATTCGCGCGTTTATCAGGCAAGGTGAACAGGTTGCAGAATCCACAGCGAGCACCGCAAAACGGGATATGCATATATAGAAAAAAAGATTCTGCAGGCTCATCTCGCCATAAGGATTCTAGTGGTATCGGAGGCTGTAGATCCCTGTAAGCTGTTTTGTGTGGATAGGAATACAGATAAGATCGGTAAGGGTTAGCAGTAATATTGTCTTTCCATTGGTGAAGCTCTTCTAAAGAGAAGGACGATAACGTCATAACAGTTCTCCATCCTTTCCTTTTATAAAATAAATTCCCGATAAGGGACGTTCCATACGGTCTCGTGAGCCAAGCGATGCCCCTGATAGCCATCTTCGCCAAAAGCGGTTCCATGATCAGAAAACGCCAGACAGAAGGTAGGATTACCGCGTTCCCGGAAGGCATCGAATAATCGGCCCAGTTCACCATCCACATATCGGAGTGCGGCGCGCTGGCTGTCTACGGAGTCCTTTTTAGCACCGGGTATAAAATAATGATTCGGCCCGTGGATGGCTGAGACATTGAGGAACATGAACAATCTTTGTTCGCGCGGAGTATCCTTCAGCAGCTTCAAGGCATGATTCACCTGATGCTCTGTGGAACGCGGATTGGTGACCCCGAACGTCATCCGCCAGTAGCTTTGCTGGAAATAGCTTGGTAACACACGAGCGAGTGGATTTTTTTTGGTGAAAAAAATAACGCCCCCAATACAAACCGTACGGTAGCCCTCGGCAGCAAGCCCGGATACGATATCGGGTGTATCGAACAGCCAGGTATGGGGATGCGTCTTCATTCCGGTGTTTCGGGAATGGAACATTCGGATATGTTCCGTCTTATCCGTTGTGGCTGGAGTAGGCAAAAAACCACCGAAGAAGGCGTGATGAGCCGCATAGGTAAAGCTGCCTGGGGAATGTCTTTTCTCCCATGATCCGGTTCCGCACAAGTTCGGGCAGTTTGATTCTTCCATAACAGCAGCATCATAACGAAGAGTATCGAGTGTGATCATAAGAATGTCATGAGTGCCGACGATGGTGTTCATATCCATTAAGATAATCCTTCCTTTATAAGCGGTGTGGAGGGAGGTGTGATATAGTCTCTAGCCGACAATACCTTCATTTCCCATTCGTAGGTGCTGCAGCCGCGGTATTTCACATCGTACAGCAAGTCGCCAAATGGATTGACATCCGCGACAAAACATTGCTGTGAACCCTCGGATACGAGTACATCGATTCCGGCTACCCCGGAACGGGGAAAAGCAGCCAGTGCTTGCACAGCGGTATTCCGCACCTGCTCCTGTACGGATTCAGACAGACCGGCTTCCGAAAGAGACATCCGCTGGTTGCGTAAATGCAGATTCGTAATTGGTGTAGGGCTGACCCGAGCAACCGCGTGGCAGGCCTCGCGGAGAACGACTAGCTGGCGAATATCGAATGCTTTTCCCTTAAGCCCCGCTTTAGGGATCCATTGCTCAGCATAAGCACCGTGCTGGTAGATCCAGTTCATAATTCCCGAGATTGTGGCGGTATCCGTGTACCGTCGCAGTTTACCGGAATTATAGTAAATGGGTGGTCGAGTGATGTATTCCTCGACCCCCACTGTTGTTAAGGCAATTTCGGCACCCGTCACAGGATGGATTTGATAGGCGATCACTCCAGAAGCGGCAGAACCAAAGGCCAGCTTAATGAATACCCGGTGCATGCGCCGGGATAACATCATCTCCCGGAGAGAGTCATAATCCATAGGCTGCTGATCTTCGCCTACTGGGCGAGGGATTGGAATCCCTGCCTCGCTCAGAATCTGTTGTGTCTGGCGTTTATCGGTCATGGCCGCAATGTCAGTAGGGTCATTTAACCACAGCGAACCTGGACACGCGGTGTTAGCCTCTCGCTGTAGTCTAGCCAGCATTCGGCAGTAGCCACGGAACCATTGTGATGGATGATGCAGGACACCTTGCATTTCCTTCAATTGACGAGCTACCTTCACGCGGAGTGGTCGCGGATCAGGTCTATCGGCGAAGGGATGAAGGGAATCGTCCATATCATCCGAATCCGGTGCACCCAGAGCGATAATGGCTCGTTCTATCTCGAAGCTGCTGCCAGGCGATTCCAGTCTCAGTAGCGGGGGAGCTGCACTGAGATCTACTCCGTTATAAACGGAGGACTGACGGGATATCTGTTTCTTCTGCTCTTCCATAAGATCACCTAACGATCTTCCTTGCAGAAACTCAGCGTACGATAAAATAATGGCAGGGGGCATTCCAAGATCGGAACGCGCTTGCTGGATGCCGCTAGTCCGTTTATCACCGGGAATACCGATAACGATCATCGGCCTCATGAGAGGCTCACTCTGTGATGGAAGGATAACGCCAGTCTTCCTCATCATCGCTTTCCTGCTTGTCGCTAACATCAACAGGCAATCCACTTTGCTTCCAGCGGGTAATCATCTCGTCAGACATATAATGATGGCTTAGGTTTAATGCTTTTAATTTTTTGATTCTGTCGCTGGCTAGAAGCAATTCTGCCCCCTCATCGCTTAGGGTACCGAGTGATAGATCGAGCGTATCTAGCTGATCCAGAATAGGAGCATTTGCTAATGCACCTGCGATCTCATCTTGGATCTGGCTATTTTTTAAACCTAGATAAGTAAGCTTAGGGAACTTTCCTACTTCTATAAGAGGGAGAAGATCTACTAGGCTGCCGTCAAATCCGTAGTTATCTACGCCGAGATATAACTCCAGCTTGCGCAAATTCGGCAATTGGCTAGTTGCAATCTGTTCAAGAACGGCTTTACCTAAGCCTCCACTTATAATAATCAGTTCTTCTAGCTTGTCGTGTTTGAGTCCTGAGAGGCTCAGCTCATTCCCACCTTGAATCGTGAGTGACTGTAGCTCTGGAAAAGCAGGGAGCAACGGCGATAGATCACTTTGGGTAATCCAAGAAATCTCGCATTCCTCATAGCCCATCTCGCCTATGAAAAGCTTGCGCAAAGCAGGGAAACTAGCACTATGCGTAACCAGTGACTCTACAACTTCTTCTGAACTATTTTCGTAGGCTTGCCCCCAATCACCGATAATTAGACTTGTCAGCGAAGAACTTTCAGGGCTGCTACTAAGTTTCTCAATTTCAGTGCCAATTCTTTGGCCTTCTTCGAATTCGTCGTATCCGATACTAAGCTTTACTTCCGTCATGGGCATTCCCTCCCGGAAAAATTTAACTTCGAAAATACCCTATCATCTGTAGCCGAGGGAGTCAAATCACAGGTTTAAATAATTATAGTCAAATTCGTCATGTCCTTGAGCTAATCATTTATGGTAGGTTTATGCTAGGGAGAATTACATTATTTTGAAATATAAGAAAGTATACGTTTCACACTATACTTTATCCTTATATTTCTCGCTAAACGCTTACCGTTCTTATAAGGACGCCGAAGGCGATTATACTTGAAGGAGCTGTTCTGATGAAGATCAAAATTCAGGAATGGATAATAGAAGCGGATATTGCAAAGCTGCAAGCGGCTATGGAAGCAGGCGTAGTCAGCTCAGAAGATTTGGTAGCAGCCTATTTGGAACGGATTCATAAGTACGATATAGACATAAACGCAATCTTAGAAATCAATCCAGAGGCTAAAGACATCGCTAGAGCACTGGATATTGAACGTAAGGAACAAGGAAGTCGGGGAAGTCTACACGGTATTCCTATATTGTTGAAGGATAATATAGATACTGCGGATGAGATGCATACGAGTGCTGGGTCAATAGCTTTAGCAGGATCATTCGCGGCAAAAGATTCCTTCGTAGCTGCGAAACTTCGGTCGGCAGGAGCTGTTTTGCTTGGAAAGGCGAATATGTCGGAGTGGTCTAACTTTATGTCTAGTTCAATGCCAGCTGGGTATAGCTCCCGGGGAGGGCTAGTGCTGAACCCTTACGGACCTGGGAGCGTATTTGTCAGCGGATCTAGTTCTGGACCTGCGGCAGCTATTGCGGCGAATTTGGCAGCAGCATCGATCGGAACGGAAACCGCGGGATCAATTGTTGGGCCAGCCTGTCAGCATGCTCTCGTCGGGATCAAACCAACGGTCGGATTAGTCAGTCGTACTGGAGTGATTCCTATTTCAGTTAGCCAAGACACTCCTGGACCTATTGCTAAAACGGTTACGGATGCGGCGATTATTTTGGGGGCATTAACGGGAGTAGATGACAAGGATGAAGCAACAATATCGAGCGAGAAGCATGCTTTTATGGACTATACTCCTTTTTTAGATAAAAGCTTTATACGGCAAGCAAGAATAGGCATCCCGCGGCATTATTATAACCATTTAGATGCAGAGCGACTTTCAATTATGGAAGCAGCTATCCAGACTTTGAAGAATGAAGGGGCTACGATTATAGATCCGGTTACGCTTTACGTTGAACAACAAAACTGGAATAATGATGTGATCTGTTATGAATTTAAAAAGGGGCTCAATGCGTATTTATCTGGGGTAGATGATTCCGTTCCGATTCACTCTTTGCAAGAACTGATAGCGTATAATGAGATCCATGCTGAAATCGCATTACAATATGGGCAAGACACATTAACTAGGTCAGAGGAAGTAACTTTAACCGAAGAAGAATATCAGCAAAAGAAACAAGAATACAGAAAGCTAGCGCTCGAGCAAGGAATAGATTACGTGTTGGAACAATATAGTTTGGATGCATTATTACTGCCAGGTGATGTAGATGGTATGTATATTGCGGCACGCTTGGGGTATCCGTTAATTACCGTTCCGGCAGGGTATGTAGAACAGGGCATTATTGATGCTGATGGTGATCCTACTCGGGGGCCCTTTGGTGTAGTTTTTTCCGGAAAAGCCTATAGTGAGCCTACGCTCCTATCCATAGCCTATGGGTTTGAACAAGCTACGCAGCATCGTGTTCCACCGCAACTGGAATAGGTATTGACTACTTTATTATAGAAGGAAGAGATCAGCTTGAAATATTGTCTAGAGTGTGGAACAGCGTTGGTAATGAAAGAAAGCGATGGGGAAGGGCAGGTACCTTATTGTAATGCATGCGAAACGTTCAGATTCCCTATTTTTAGCACGGCGATCAGTACAGCAGTATTAAATCGGGATATGAATAAGATTCTATTGATTCAGCAGTATAACCGACCAGATTATATATTGCTTGCAGGGTACGTGAATAAAGGTGAAGATGCGGAAACCACACTTATTCGTGAGGTAAAAGAAGAGGTAGGAATGGATATTGTAGCTTATGAATATATGCGCAGCTTGTATTTCGCACCTTCTAATACGCTGATGCTGAATTTTATAGGTGTTGCAGATACGGAGGACTTAAGTCAGGTGAGTGCTGAGGTAGATCATGCAGAATGGTTTACTTTGGAAGAGGCCGCCAGTGCTATTAAAAAGAATAGTCTAGCCGAAACCTTCCTGTTGGCGATTATTGAAAAATTGCATGCAGATCAGGTACAGGTAAATCCAGTGTCGGTAGGAGGAACAATGTAAGATGATAGTATATAGCTTTCAGCGGAGAATATGAGTTTGGCGATGCCGATGGTGCAGGAGATTCTGGAGCGGAGGTAAAACAATGTTTAATCAAGAGAAAAGAACAATGACGACCGAAAGATTGATTTTGAGACCCTTTGAATTATCTGATGCAAAACGTGTTTCTGACCTCTGCAATAATTATAATATCTACAAAAGTACGTTGACTCTACCTTATCCATACACTATCGAATGTGCAATATCATGGATTGAAGCTCATGAAGAGAATTTTATCAATAATATGTATTATGAGTTTGCGATTACTGATAAAAGTACAAACGAGCTTTATGGAGCTATAGGACTGACAAATAAGCAAGCACACAGAAATGGTGAAGTTGGATATTGGATCGGTGAGGAATATTGGGGGAAAGGATACGCGACTGAAGCAACAAAAGCGATCATTGCGTTTGCTTTTTCAGAAAAGCATTATCATAAAGTATTTGCAAGACACTTTGCTTCAAATCCCGGCTCTGGGCGGGTGATGCAGAAATGTGGAATGGTGGAGGAAGGCATATTCATGCAACATATCTATAAAGAAAATAAATATGATGACCTTATTCATTATGGAATTATAAACACTGAAGGTTAAGCTACATAAAGTGAAATTTAAAGTTTTTACAAGCATATAGGAAAACAAAAAGGAGCCGAAGGGCTCCTTTTTATAGTTCTACCATTGACCTTTGCTGACAGATCGGATGGATTTTATTATTTAAGCTTATATACACGAGCTTCATAAGGACGAAGCTGAATTGTGTTTAGTTCTTCTTCTGGATTTACTTCGTAGTTGGCAATAAGCAATTCCTTCGCTTGGAATTTCACAGTAGAAGGAAGTTCGAAAGTCGTAGGCTCTCCGAAGAAATTCAATACAACCAGTAGCTGTTCTTCTCCAAGAGTACGTAGATAAGCGTATACCTGCTCATTCTCCTCGGCCAAGATTGTATAGTTTCCGTATACGATAATCTCATGCTGCTTACGCAGTTCAATTAGCTTCTTATAGTAGTGGAAAATAGAATCGGGATCAGCCAGTGCCTTCTCTACGTTGATATCTTTGTAGTTAGGGTTCACAGCCAACCACGGATTGCCGGTAGTGAAGCCTGCCTGCGGTTCCGAGTTCCATTGCATCGGCGTACGGCCATTGTCCCGACCTTTGATGTAAATGGAATTCATGATTTTTTCTTCCGAGTGTCCGGCAGCCAAGTATTCCTTATACATATTTACAATTTCAATATCCTTGTAGTCATCGATGGAAGCAAATTGTACATTTGTCATGCCGATTTCTTCACCTTGATAGATGTAAGGTGTACCTTGGAGCGTATGAAGCAGTGTTGCTAGCATTTTGCCAGACTCTTTCGGGAACAGCTTATCATCACCAAAGCGGGATAGCATACGCGGCTGATCATGGTTGTTCATATACAAGCTGTTCCAACCCTTACCGTCGAGTGCGACTTGCCACTTGGAAATAATGGACTTAATGTCCGCCAGCTTCCAAGGTTGTACATTCCATTTACCTCCAGGACCGGAATCGACGTCCATGAGCTCGAAATGGAATACCATGTTCAGCTCGTTACGATCCTCGGAAACATACAGTGAAGCTTCTTCTGGAGTGACATTAACGGCTTCACCCACTGTCATGATATCGTACTTGGATAGCACCTCACGGTTCATTTCCTGCATATACTCATGTACGCGTGGACCGTTAACGAAATAGTCTCCACCGAAGTGGTACGTAGGCTGTTCTCCGTTACTTTCCCCAGAAACGCTAGGTAATTCCGGTACTTTGGAGATCAGGTTGATTACGTCCATGCGGAATCCGTCAATTCCTTTATCCAGCCACCAGGTCATCATATCGTAGATTTCCTTGCGGAGCTTTGGATTGTCCCAATTTAGATCGGGTTGTTTACGGGAGAATAGATGGAGGTAATATTCCTCTGATTTCTCATCGTATTCCCAAGCTGATCCACTGAAGAAGGAGCCCCAGTCGTTCGGCGGCTGTCCGTCTTTACCCGGACGCCAGATATAATAATCACGATAAGGATTGTCCTGCGATTTGCGGGACTCTACGAACCAAGCATGCTCATCTGAGGAATGGTTGACCACAAGGTCCATAATCAGCTTCATGCCACGGCTGTGAAGACCAGCAAGCAGTTCCTCCCAATCGGAGAGCGTTCCGAAATCATCCATAATACTTTGATAATTACTGATATCATAACCGTTATCGTCATTAGGCGACTGGTACACTGGGCACAGCCACACCACGTCGACACCAAGATGATTTAAATAATCAAGTTTCGAAATAATCCCTTGCAGATCACCAATACCATCCCCGTTACTGTCTTTAAAGCTGCGGGGGTAAATTTGATACACTACGCTTTCTTTCCACCATTTTTTATCCAAGGTTGTAATCTCCTATCTCTATATAGATCTTACTATTTTATTTAATGGATCCTGATGTAAGTCCGCTGATAATCCATTTTTGTGCGAACAAATAGACGATGAGCATCGGGGTTAATGCGAGCAAATATGAAGCGAAAGCTAAGTTGAAATCTGTACTGAACTGTCCCTGGAATACATATTGTACCAGCGGAAGTGTGTAGGAATCCTGATCGCCGAGCAGAACCAGCGGTAACATAAAGTCATTCCAAGTGGATAGACAAGACAGGATACCGATCGTTGCACTAACAGGAGCAAGAAGCGGAAAAATAATCTTCCAGAACGTTCCGAAGGTTGATGCACCGTCTACTGTAGCCGCTTCTTCCAGTTCATACGGAATGGAACGGATATAACCGGTGTAAACAAACACGTTAAAGGCCAGACCATATACGACGTATAGAATAATAATCCCTACAATGTTGTTCATGTGCAGATCCGTAGTCACTTTGACCACAGGCAGCATGATAATCTGGAAAGGGATAAACATTGCGCTGATAAAATAGAAGTACAGCACTTTGAAAAATCTTCGCTTCATATTACGTGCAATAGCATAGGTTACCATGGAGTTGGTAAGCAATATGAACACGACTGTTGTAATGGTAATCACGGTACTATTTCCTAATGCATTGAAGAAATTCGTTGCTTTAATCGCATTGGAGAAGTTCTCAAAATGCAGGCCAGTTGGCAGCGAGAAGATTGATTGAGCCATTTCCTCGGGATTCTTGAGTGCGATGGCAATGGTCATGTACAGCGGAAACAGGATCAGTATTGAGCCTAGGGCGATAAGAATCGTTACAGGCCAGTTGGTTGATTTTTTGATCATAAGTCCATCTCCCGTTTCTGCAGAAATTTAAGCTGAAGGGCGGAGATAACGACAATCACGATAAAATAAATCACGGCGTTCGCCGATTGATAGGCAAATTCTCCGCCTTGGAAGCCGCCTGTGTAGATTAAGTGGGCAATGGATTGCGTTGAACGACCTGGACCCCCGCCTGTCAAGGCAACGATTTGGTCGAATACCATTAGACCGCCCTTCATCGCGAGCACCATATTGATGGTGAAGAAGGAAGCAAGCATTGGAAACGTAATGCTCCAGAATTCTCTCCAGCGGCTAGCGCCGTCCAGATTGGAAGCTTCGTAAAGATCATGAGGAATGGTTTGAAGACCCGCCAGATAGAGAATCGTGTTATAAGCAATCCCCTGCCAAACGGCTACAATGACGATACCGATCCAAGCCCAGTCGGAGTTACCGAGAATGTTCTGTGATAGGAATTCGCTGCCGATTTTCGCACCCCAAATAGGGAATACATTAGCGAACAAGTAGTTAAAAATAAAACCAACAATCAATACGCTGAGGATATTCGGCAAGAAATATACGCCACGGAAAAAGTTTTTAGCTTTAATTTTGGCGTTAAGTCCAAGCGCAATCAACAAGCTGATGATATTGATAAGAATAGTGGTTAGAATGGCATATTTAAAAGTGAACACATATGAATTCAACACATTTTCATCTTGAAAAATGTTAATGAAGTTCTTAAATCCTACGTAATCAAAGCTGTCACTAAAGCCGTCCCAGTTCGTGAACGAATAATATATACCCTGGATTGCAGGAAAGGTATGGAAGGCAAAGAAAAGAAGTAATGCCGGTATAGTCATCAGATAAAAGGCGACTCGGCGTTTGGCCATCATGTAATCCTCCTCATTGTAAAAGCGAAAGAGAAGAGGGGAAGCCCCGTTCTCTTTCGCGGTTCATGTTTGTCTGATCAGTTTATTTCCGGTTAGCTACTTTATCCCATTCCTTATCAAGCTGTTCTAGGTAAGCTTTAATGTCTTTCTTTTGCAAGAAGGATTGGTTGATGGTATCCACTTTCATCGCACTTGGGATGTAGTGGTCAGCAAAGTCAGCCAAGTTGCCAGCGGTAAACGCTTCTTTGAAGCCATCCATCGTTGGATCATCTTGTGTTACACCTTTTACAGCTGGGAATGCTTTTTGCTCATTGATGTATAGGCTAACATTCTCAGGTTGAAGCAGGAAGTCTACGAATTTCTTTGCTTCTTCTTTATGTTTAGTGTTCTTGGAAATCGTCAGCAACGTATCTACGCCAGAAATGACTTTGTTATCGGCAGCATCATTTGTTGCTGGGAATGGGAATACGCCAAGTTCAATGGATGGATTGGCTTTCACGATTTCTGGGATCGCCCATACGCCTTGCAGGTACATTGCGGATTCACCTTTAGCGAATGCTGTGTTTCCGTCATTGTAACCTTTACCAAAAATATCTTTTTGTCCGTATTCCGTCAGCTTAAGCAGCTTTTCAGCAACCTCGTTAAAGCTGTCTGCGAAGGTTACAGTGCCTGCCGCACGCTCCTTGAAGAAATCATTCCCTTTAATGATCGTGGAGAGGGAGTTGAACGGCGTAAGTGTTGTCCATGAATCCTTCAGTGTCAGGTAAAAAGCATTTTTACCGCTGTCCTTGAACTTTTGAGCGACAGCCATGAACTCATCCCAAGTAGTTGGAACAGTAACACCGGCTTCAGCGAACATCGCTTTATTGTAAATGACACCACTTGCGTTTGAAGAGAATGGAAGACCATTCAGTTCGTCCGAACCCGTCAGGTCTTTCAGCATTTGAAGATATGCTGGCTGGATATTCTCAGCGAGTGGATCGCCTGTGAAATCTTCAAAAAGACCGCTGCCAGATAACGTCTTGTAGGTGTCAGTTGCTCCGATTCCTACCACGTCAGGAATATCTTTCTTCGCTGCACGAGTTTTCAATACGGTTTCAGCATCTGGCGGGTTAACCTGTGTGACAACAATATTTGGATTGGCTTCATTGAATTTCGCAACCAGCTTGTCGAAGGTGGCTTTGGCTTCGGTTTTATTTTGGAAAAACTCGACTTTTATCTTTTCACCGGAGGAGGCATTTCCACCACTATTTGCGCTGTTGTCAGCCGCATTGCTACCACAGGCACTAAGTACGGACATAGCCAGTACGCTAACCACTACGGGTTTGATTGTTTTTTTCATGATTAAATCCTCCTAATAATTTGTTGGTATTATGAACATGTAAGAGATTAAACATGTACGTAAATGAAAACTAATTGATATTCTGCTACTTATAGGCGGCAGATATGCATCACCAATAGAGAGAGTAAACGTTTACGTAAAAGGGGTAAAAAGACTCAGGTAAGTGATCTTACCGTTTGTCTTTCCACGATTAAGTGATCGACAATTTTGCTATCCACAGTCTCGCCTGTTTCAATCATCTGAATAAGCTTCTCCACGGCGATCTTACCAATATCGTACAGTGGTTGACGCACTGTAGTTAACGGAGGAATAATCATTTTCGCCATTCCAAGATCGTCATAACCCATAATGGATATATCGTCGGGAACACTTAAACCATATTTGATGACCGTGGAAAGAGCACCAATCGCCATTTCATCACTAGCGGCAAAGACGGCAGTGACATCAGGGGCTTGCTCCAAGAGAGCTTCCATTGCAATGCTCCCGCTTTCATACAGAAAGTCTCCAAAGGTGAGATAGCGGCTGTCGAAAGGAATCCCACTCGCTTCAAGCGCTTTACGATATCCCTCGGCTCTGGGTGCACCAGCGATAGCGTCGCTTGGATTTCCGCTGATCATGGCTATTTTGCTATGACCTTTGGAAATTAAGTAGAGGGTAGCATCATAAGCAGCCTGGTAATCGTCTACTTTCACGTAAGGTACACTGGCAAATTCCGTTTGAGAAGAAACCAACACAACTGGGATCTTCATGGTTTCTAGCACATCGTAATACTCTTTCTTCAAGACCTCACTAGAGTAAATAATGCCATCGACCTGCTTCTCCCTTAAGAGTTGTAAGTACTTTAACGTTCGTTTACCATCCTGGTCGGTATTACAGACCATTACACTGTAATTGCGGTCATTGGCCAATTCCTCAATGCCTTTAAGCAGATCGGAGGAGAACGCTCCAGAAACACTTGGAAACATTACACCAATCGTCTGCGTACGCTTATTGATTAGGCCACGAGCAATCGCGTTAGGTTGATAGCCGAGATCTTTGATAGCTTCATTTACCTTTTGTTTCGTCTTGTCGGAGTACCCACTTAAATTGTTTAGCACGCGAGAGACTGTTGCAATGGAAACGTTCGCTTTTTGTGCAACATCTTTAATTGTTGGGTTCATTCATACGACTCCTTAGATTACGGTTAGCCTTAGATTAAACGTTTACGCTTCGAAAATCAAATTCCTTAAAAAGTATTACGTAAACGCTTACCCTGAATATAAATCCTGGCAGGTATGCTTGTCAACTCCACTTAAAAAATATGTGAATGATAGGAACCATGAAAGGTAATTATTTTTTAATAGAATGAAACCGATTAAATTACCAGAAAATCTCTGTTAAAGTGGTGTATAAGAGGGAGAAATGTAGTTGGAGCAGGATATTAAGAATACAGAGATCCAGAATTGACAAAAGAATATTAGAGGACTAACATTTAGACAGTAAACGCTTACGTGAAATCGGATTGATTGTTTATCGTTGGTTTAGTGTTTAATCGGATAAGGAGCTGCGCTTATGAATATTTATCTCGAAATTCCAGATGTGGATAAGCATTTTCCTTTTAGAAGTTTACTATGTGGAGGAGATACGCTGTGCTATCCGCATTGGCATAAAGAAATTGAAATTATATATGTAACTAAAGGAAGTCTAAATCTGGGAATAAATGATACCCCTATTCACATGGAGCAGGGTGAGGTTCAATTTATCAACGGTGGGGATGTTCATTATTTTCTCGCTTCACCTGAAAGCGAACGGGTAGTAATTCAATTCGATCTTAACCTGTTTCAGGAAGTCGCAGCTTTGAGCGGAAATGATTATTCGCTTCGTGAGGTTTTTACGCTTATGGAGCATTCTAGTTCAAAATGGCCCGAAGCAACCGCCGTGAAGATCAAAGGGCTGATTGAGAGTATTTATGAGGAAGACGTGCAGCGAAGAGATGGGTACGCTTACTTAATCAAAGCTAGATTGTTTGAACTATTGACCGTTATTTTACGGGAAGTGCCTAAGAGTGCACTCAATAAACAGCCTAAGTTCTCGGAAGATACGCTGAACCAGTCCAGAGAAACACTGGAAAGATTAGAGCGGATTTTTATCTATGTAGAGCAGCATTACCAGGAAGCCATTACGCTGAATGAGGTAGCTAGCTATATGGGCTTTAGTCCGTATTATTTTACCAAGCTATTCAAGAAGAATACTGGTATGACCTTTATAGCTTTCTTAAACGAATATCGGCTTAACAAAGCTAAATGGATCTTAATCAATGAAGATTTGCCGATGTCTGCGGTGGCGGAAGCCGCCGGGTTTGGCAGCGTGAAGACATTCCATCATTTTTTCAAAGATGCCACGGGGATATCCCCCCTAAAATACCATAAGACAATATTCGGGAATAATACAGCAAGAATGCAGGAAGAAAGACGCCCCCGGGCTTTGTATGATAGAGATATCAAAACAGGAACAAGTGGAGGTTAGAATAAAAATGACATTAACAGTAGGAATTATCGGCTGCGGAGGCATTGCAAACGGCAAACATATGCCAGCGCTATCAAAAGTGGAAGGTGCTCGAATGGTTGCTTTTTGCGATATCGTTCCAGAGCGTGCTGAGAAGGCAAAAGCGGAGTTTGGGGATGAGGGCTCCGTGGTTTACACAGATTATAAAGAGCTTCTTAAAGATGCAAGTATAGATGTAATTCATGTATGTACACCAAACATTTCCCATGCAGAGATTTCCATTGCGGCAATGGAGGCAGGCAAGCATGTAATGTGTGAAAAGCCGATGGCTAAGACCACAGCAGAAGCGCAAGCAATGATCGATGCTTCAAAACGAACTGGGAAGAAGCTGACCATCGGTTACCAAAACCGTTTCAGACCAGATTCAGCTTATCTGCATACGGTATGCGAGAATGATGGTCTTGGAGAGATTTATTATGCTAAAGCTAAAGCGATCCGTCGTCGTGCAGTTCCAACGTGGGGCGTGTTTCTGGACGAGGAAGCGCAAGGCGGAGGTCCATTGATTGATATCGGTACTCATGCCCTTGATTTGACTCTTTGGATGATGGATAACTACAAACCAAAATATGTTGTCGGTAACGCTTATCATAAGCTGTCCGGTCGTAAAAACGCTGCGAACGCTTGGGGCCCGTGGGATCCAGAGAAATTTACAGTTGAGGATTCCGCAATTGGATTCATTACTATGGAGAATGGAGCTAGCATCGTTCTCGAAGCAAGCTGGGCGCTGAATACCCTTGATGTTGGTGAAGCTAAAACTGTGCTTTGCGGTACTGAAGGTGGAGCGGATATGGAGAACGGTCTGCGCATTAACGGAGAAGAATACGGCAAGACATTCGAGAAGCATATCAGCCTGGAAGCCGGTGGCGTTGACTTTTATGATGGCGCGGGAGATGATCCTGCATTAACGGAGGCTACTCAGTGGATCGAAAGCATCGTCAATGACACCGAGCCTGTAGTGAAGCCAGAGCAGGCACTCGTTGTTACCCGCATCTTGGAGGCTATTTATAAATCCTCTGAGACTGGCATGCCTGTATTTTTTGAAAAGTAAGAAAGTATAAGTTCCACGTTATACTTAATCCTTACTTTTCTACGAGAAACGTTTGTCATCTTCTAAGGATGACAACGGCGTTTCTTCTTGAATAAACAGTCAAGTTTAACGACATAGATAACTATGAACTAGGAGTGTGTCCAAAGTGACCAGAGTAACGGTATGGAATGAATTCCGCCATGAACGGCAGGAAGAGAGAATTCTCAAGGTCTATCCGCAAGGGATTCACGGACAATTGGCAAGCTTCCTTCAGGAAGCTGGACTGGACGCTCAGACAGCTACGCTGGATGAACCGGAGCATGGACTGACACAAGATGTGCTGGATAACACAGATGTACTGATTTGGTGGGGACATGTTGCCCATCAAGAAGTTAGTGATGAGATTGTAAATCGTGTTCACCAAAGAGTGCTTCAAGGCATGGGGCTAGTGGTTCTTCATTCGGGTCATATGTCCAAAATATTCATGAAGTTAATGGGCACCAGCTGTGATCTAAAGTGGCGTGAAGCAGGGGAGAAGGAGCGTCTTTGGGTCATGGACCCAAGTCACCCGATTGCTGAGGGCATTGGCGAATATATCGATTTGGAGCAAGAGGAAATGTACGGAGCACACTTTGATGTGCCAGCACCAGAGAGTCTAATTTTTGTCGGCTGGTTTGAAGGCGGCAATGTGTTCCCAAGCGGATCGACCTATCGCCGTGGGAACGGGAAGATCTTTTATTTCCAACCTGGTCATGAATCTTATCCAACCTATTACAACAAAGAAATCCAAAGAGTGATCATCAATGGTGTGAACTGGTGTGCACCAACGAAGCGTGATTATCCAGTTTACGGACATTCTGAAGCTTTGGAGCCAATCAAAGAAAAGGTGGTATTATAAATGAAATTAGGCGTATTTGATCCTGTATTTGGAAGTTTGACTCTCGATGAGATGCTTGATAAAATCGCTGCTGCTGGTTTGAATGCGGTAGAGATCGGTTCAGGAGGCAATCCCGGAAATGCCCACTGTCCAACAGATGAGCTGCTTGCCAGCGAATCAGCACGTAAGGAATATCTGGAGAAGTTCACGAAACGTGGCATTATGATCAGTGCATTCAGTTGCCATAATAACCCGATTTCGCCGGATAAAGAAGAAGCTCGTGAAGGCGACGAAATTCTGCGTAAGTCGATCAAGCTAGCTTCGCTAATGGGCGTTAAGGTAGTGAACACTTTCTCGGGAACCGCGGGAGACAGCGACGATGCAAAAGCACCGAACTGGCCAGTTACTCCTTGGCCTACCGTGTACAGCGACATCAAAACCTGGCAGTGGGAGCATAAACTGATCCCTTACTGGAAGGAAATTGGTAAGCTTGCTGAGGAGCATGGCGTTAAGATCGGTATCGAGCTTCATGGCGGATTCCTCTGCCATACTCCTTACACGATTCTGAAGCTTAGAGAAGCAACCTGTGATGCGATCGGCGCGAATCTAGACCCGAGCCATCTGTGGTGGCAAGGCATCGATCCTGTAGGCGCGATCAAGATTCTTGGTAAAGCTGGTGCGATCCATCACTTCCATGCCAAGGATACGTACCTGGATCAGGACAATATTAATATGTATGGTCTGACGGATATGCAGCCTTACGGCGATGTACAGACCCGTGCATGGACCTTCCGCTCCGTTGGCTGTGGACACAGCATATCTGAATGGTCAGATATCATGAGTGCACTGCGTACTTACGGTTATGATTATGTGGTCAGCATCGAGCATGAAGACCCTCTTATGACGGTAGACGAAGGCTTCCAACGTGCAGTAACCAATTTGCAATCCATTCTTATTCGCGATCAACCACAAGGTATGTGGTGGGCGTAAGAATAGTTTAAGAACGAAAGGTCTTGATTCTCTAGTGTTTGTAGAGGATCAAGATCTTTTTTTGCGTGTTTATGTGGATGTGGGTTAGGATAATGTGCGGATGAAGAAAATAGCAGAAAGCAAGGTTCTAAGATGAATAAAGGAGAGACAACAATGTTACTAGAAGTTATTGCTACAACATTAAGTGATGCAGTAATGGCCGAGCGTTATGGAGCTGATCGAATTGAATTGATCACTGGGATCAGTGAAGGGGGATTGACGCCCAGTCTGGGACTTATTGAAAAAGTGCGCAATGCTGTCTCTATCCCGGTCAGGGTAATGGTTAGACCCCATGCCAGATCCTTTTCTTATGATAAGGATGACATAGAAACCATGGAGCAGGATATTCAGCATATCGTATCTATCGGCGGGTTATCTGTCGTAATGGGTATGTTACGCCCTGATGGAACAATTGACGAAGAGTCACTTCAAAGGCTGCTTCATACTGCAAAAGGTTTGGAGGTGACATTCCATCGTGCTTTTGATGAAGTGAGGGATCAATTTGAGGCGTTAGAAATATTGATGCGTTATCCTCAAATTACTGACATTCTAACATCAGGAGCCGAGAATACAGCCCCTAAAGGTGCGGAACGTCTTGCTGCACTGGAGCAGCTTACCTCGGAGCAATCTATATCTATTCTTGCTGGCAGTGGGTTAACGGCAGACGGGTTAAGTGATTTTATAAAACAAACGGGTGTGCGACGAGTGCATTTCGGTTCAGCCGTTAGAGAAGATGGAGATGCGCTAAAGCCGATAGATCCTCTTCGCTTGCAGGCTGTTCGAAACCTTCTGAATAAAAGGAAAGATCACTAGCTTACCGTCATTATTGATTCCATTCTTCGATAAACTTGTCAGCAGATTTCGATTTAATTTCCGTATATTGGATGATATTATAAAATTGGAATATTAAATTTGCAAATGTTGATCAAGTCAAATATGACAATCGGAGGATGATCCACAGTGAGTAAGGTACAGTTTTCGGTTCAAGTAAGGCTGGTATCCAATCTGGAGCGGTCCAAGGAATTTTACGCTACAGTGTTAAGCTGTGAAGTGAATGATTGGTGGGCGGTACGCGATGAATTTGCACTGGGATTTAAGCTAATTCAAGCAGCTCGTACGGAAGATGTACAACCAAATATAGCCGGACAAGGTCAGATCACTCCGTGGGACACCTATGCTTATGTGGAGACTCATTCTGAGCTTGACGAGCTATATGAAGAGCTAAAGGGTAAAGGAGCAGAATTTGTTCAAGAGCCTGATCTTCAGGAAGCAGACTGGGGGAGCTGGAAGGATTTTGCGATTAAAGATCCGGATGGATACGTGATTGCATTTGGTTCAGGTAAGAAACATTAGTTGTCTAATCATGAAATACTGAGCATATAAAATATAGAGCTGATCTTTGGTTATCCAAAGGTCGGCTTTTTTAATGTGCGTTCACTTGGTTACAGTATTGCAATCTCTGCGTCAAATGTGGGGGACGAGTTGAAAAGAATAGGTACAGGTTGGTATGCAACAAAATTGAAATGATTTCGTCTTTATATATGGAGGTGGAGAAAATTGGGATTTTTCGTTTCGGGTGGCCGGTTTGAATCATTATTACAGCGGAACATGAAGCTGATGCTTGTATTTGGACTTCTGTTCGCTGCATGTTTTACAGGTGTGGGAAAGGCGGAAGCTGCTGCTGGATCCGATCTGATTATCGTGAACAAAAAGACAAACAAACTCGCGTATTTCAGTGATGGCAAGCTTGTGAAGACTTTTCCAGTCGCAACAGGAAAATCAAAGGAACTGACGCCTGAAGGCAGCTTCAAAATGGTAGTTAAAGTAAAGAACAGACCCTATTACAAAGAGAAAATACCCGGGGGTGATCCGGCCAATCCACTTGGCGACCGCTGGCTAGGGCTAGAAGTGAACGGAACTTATGGTACCACATATGCGATTCACGGCAATAATAATGAGTCCTCCATAGGAAAGTATGTCAGCGCCGGATGTATTCGAATGCATAATGATGACATCCACTGGCTGTACCCAAAAATAGCTAAAAATACAAGGGTCATTATTACAACAAGCACACTGGCTATGGAGAGTATTGCGACTAAAAATGGGTATTCCGTAGGAAGTAAGATGTTTGCTGGAGCTTTTGAGCTGGATGGAGTCACGACAAAGCTAAAAGATCCTTTTTTAATGGATAACTCCCGTGTATTTGTTCCGCTGAGAGAATCTGTAGCCTTGTTAGGTGGAACTTTACAGAGCAAAGCTGGAACAGGTGCACTGCTAATTACGATAGGAAATCGTACGGTGGCACATCAGCCTTTATCCGATCAGGCTGTTGTAAATGGAAAGACGCTTACGATACCAGCGTCCCGTAATGAAAATGGTCGATTGATGATTCCGCTGAGCATCTTGCCCGAATTATTTGGTATTCAGGTGCAATGGAGTTCACAGTCTCAGTCGGTAAAGATTATTTTATAACTATTCTTGAACTTTTAATTCTGGCTTAAATGGGTATATACTATATTCATTCAAACCAATTCGGACAATGACGGAGGACCACCGACTAATGAATAACTAACACGTTTCCTAGAAGAAGACCATAGAGCTTGTGAAGTGCATATGCACAAGTCACGGATCACCCGTTCAGGGTGATAACGGTCAGGGATACGTGTGTCGGTCGGGAACCTTACGTTGCTTTTATATGAATAGATCTATCTATTGTTTGATTTACTCTGCCTGCAGCAGGTGATCATGGCCTTAGTCTATTCATGTTATGGCGCATTCCCCCATCATACGCTATTTGACCGCAGACCGCTGGCTGCGGTTTTTTATTTGCAATATAATCGGAGGAATGGAATATGACCCTAATAAAAACAAAAAATTTACGTAAAGAATGGAACGGGACCCTGTTATTCGAGAAGGTGTCCTTTGAGATATCAGAAGGAGAGCGTGTGCTCTTGTTCGGTCGTAATGGAGTCGGCAAAACCACATTACTTAAGGGGCTGATCGGTCGCCTCCTCTTTGAGGAGGGAAGTATCTATCATGGTTTGCCACGTGAGGAATGGGGTGTGCTGGATCAGCAGCTAGAAGTATCCGAAGAAGTGACCGCCTTGGATTACGTAATCGCCGGATCGCCAGAGCTCCCCCAATTGAAGCGCAGGCTTGAAATTCTCAGTCAGAGGTTGCAGGAGCAGAACGACGAGAGTGAAGCGGGATTGGCTGAATACGCCGAAGTGTACGATCAATACTTGCAGCTTGGTGGATATGACTGGGAGGCTAAAGCGGAAAAATGCTTGAAGCAGCTCAAACTTGAGCGTTCGGTTTGGAATGTGCCGTACTCATCGCTAAGCGGTGGGCAAAAGACACGTGTTCAATTGGCAGCATTGTTAGCCCAGCAGCCGAAGCTGTTGATTCTAGATGAGCCGACGAATCACTTAGATAGAGAAACGATGGAGTGGTTGGAACAATGGGTCCATACCTATCCCGGAACTGTGCTTTATGTTTCGCATGATCGTACGTTCATCGATCGAACGGCGACGGCGTTGCTGGAGCTTAGTCCAGAGGGGTGTCGCCGGTATTCGGGTGGATATACGCAGTATCGGGAGCAGAAGGAGGTAGAGGCGCGAACGCTAGAGGGACAATATAAGAAGCAGGAACAGGAAAAGGAGAAGCTGCTGGAGAGCATCAGAAGGTATTCCGAATGGTTCCAACAGGCACACCGTGCTGCCGGACAGCATGATTTCCTGCGTGCGAAATCAAAGAAGAACGTATCTCGTCTTCATGCGAAGGAAGCGGCACTCGAACGCTTGAATAAGAACCGTGTAGAATTACCACGCGAGACAAGTAAGCTGAAGATGAAGCTTGAAAGTGAAGGGTTTATGGCGGACACTTTGCTGTCACTCCGTGAGATTGATTTTGCATATAAGGGTAGTGCGCCTGTACTGAAAAATTTCAGTTTGTCATTGAATCGAGGAGATCGTCTCGCTATTCTGGGTCCTAATGGTGTCGGTAAGTCTTCTTTGCTGAAGCTGATTGCTGGTATTCATCAACCTAGCAAAGGTGAAGTGCGGCTGCATCCGCGTACGAAGGTTGGTTATTTTGCGCAAGAGCTCGATAATCTAGCGGTGTCGTCCACCATTTTGGATAGTTTGCTTGAACTGCCAGGTATGACCCAAACGGAGGCACGAACGATTCTGGGCTGCTTTTTATTTTCGCGGGAGGATGTCTTTAAACGAATTGGTGATTTAAGTCTGGGGGAGAAATGTCGTGTAGCTTTCCTTAAACTGTACTTTGGAAAAGCTAACCTATTAGTACTGGATGAACCCACCAATTATCTGGACATTGACACTAGGGAGCGTGTAGAAGAAGCACTAAGGGTATATCCGGGAGGAATTGTGATGGTCTCACATGACCGGTTTCTTCACTCTAAAGTAGCTAATCGTTTGGTAATACTAGAACAGGCGCAGGCACCGAAGTTTTTTCAAGGCTCCTACGAGGAATACATCTCAAAAGACAGGAGTCGAGTGCTTACCCGTAAAGAACAGGCCCTTGAGGACGATCTCGTTCTTCTGCAGCTGCGTCTGAATCAATTGATCCAGAGCGGAATTAGGGATACAGAGGAGGAGAATGAAGCGTTAATGGCGGAAATCGTTAATCTGAGGGCGCAGATTCAGGAAATAGAGGGTAAGGAAAAAACTATACACTCATAGGGAAGAACCGACACAACCTAGCTCAGGATAGAATGTATCTTGGGCTGGGTTGTTTTTCGAATATTCCGATAGGAGTCATCATGGTCAAAGTGTATAATTGGATGAATATGGATGTTTTGCGAATAGAAAATCTTGAAGGGAAGGCTGTAGAAATGACAAAATTCGGCTCTTTTATATTGGAATTACTTCGAATGTGTGTATTGCTTGTGTTGACCTTGTTTATTTTAGGCGGGGTAGAGAGATTTATATATCAATCTATATTTGGTCAGCCTGTGTATAACTGGAGTATGGCGCTCGGGAATTTATTGATATTTTTTATGCTGTATCGGAATCATTTTCAGTTTAAAGGTTGGTACAAATCGCAGAAAAATCAAAAGCTAACGATCCTCACTACGAGAATCACAACTGTTATATCGCTTGGACTTATCATCCTGCCGATCGTGCGGCTAAGCCTATGAGGATTAGAATCATCGGGGCCTGTGGAAGTGGCAAATCCTATATCGCTAGAGAGTTGTCCAAAAAGTATGGTGTGGATTATTACGAAACAGATAATTTGGTATGGGATAGAAATGGCGAAAACCTCCGTTATTCTGTTGAAGAAAGGGATGCGCAATTGAAGGAGATCCTTGATAAACCGTCATGGATCCTGGAAGGCGTACATTATAAGTGGGGGCAAGAGAGCTTTGGAAAAGCAGATTTAATCGTTATTCTGAGACCTAATCGAGTATTCAGGGATTTGAGAGTCATTACAAGGTTTATAAAGACAAGACTTGGATTCGAGCAAGCGAATTATAAGCAATCGTTTAAGAATCTGTATGTGATGATTTTTGAATGGAATCGGGGATATGATCAGGAAGCGATACATAGAATAATTGAATTAACGAATAATTTTTCTGATAGACGGGTGATTTTAAAGAATAATAAGGAACTGGAAACCACTATTGAAGAGCGGATAATCAGGATGAATGAATAAAGTAAGCATAGAGAGTGAGGCCCTAAAATGGATAATTATAAAGTTGAACGTTTGGAACAGGAGGATTTCATAGGCTTTTGGAATAGAGTTCTCGCTACTATTCTTGATCTCCTTATCATTCTGATACCTGCGGTTATTGTATACTGGATATTCAATTCATTAGCTATATCCTTGCATTCGGAGATTCCCATCATCCTTGAGTATATTTTCTTCGTCGTTTTTGATGTTTTTATGATCGTTAGATTTGGCGGAACGCCTGGGAAGCTGGTTTTAAAGATGAAAATTGTCAATCAGCAAGGGAATATCCCAACGTTGAAGGAAGCTCTAATTCGAAATATTTTCCGAATCATTAGTACGATTTTTTCAATGATTGTTGGCGTAAGCCTCTACGATCTCACTGTGATTTCCACCACTCTTAATTTATGGGCACCTTTAGCTACTGACCTCAGTAAAATACTTGGCCTCATCATGCTTGTGGATTATCTATTTGTCGCATTTACTCCCCGTAAACGGGCGCTTCACGATATGATGGCTGGTACTTATGTTGTTGATAAATCCGCAATCTAAAGGATGCTTTTATAAGCATTCTTTTTTTAATATTAAGTATTTTACTATTAAACAATTTACTATTAAACAATTTACTATTAAATATTTTAGTGTTAAAATATATCTCGAAGCAGCCAATAATTATGAATATCTAAGGAGGATGTCTTGGAAAACCCAGATATTTTTAGACTCATACATGCAGTTGAATTATTCACGAATGAAATTATTGTTCGATGGATGAATGCTTTTGACCACAATATTGGGATATCTCCTGTTCTCGTCTTGGGAGAATTGAATAAAAAGGGTCCCCAGAAGCAAACTACTTTGGCTAAGAAGCTAGGTTATACGCCGGGGGCGATGACGAATATTGCCAATCGCTTAATTAAGCAGGAAATGGCCGAGCGCAAGTATAACGAGGATGATCGCCGAAATGTACTGCTGTCTATCACGGACAAAGGCAGAGATGTACTGAAGGAAGCACAGCTAAAAGGGCAGGAGCTCCGAGCTGAAATGTTTCAGAAGCTCGATGAAGAAGAACTGCAGCAATTCTTGAAAATCTATGAAAAGTTGTTAACGAGCTTTGATAGCTCTGAAACATAAATGAAGTCATCTAAGAATCTTAATCACATTATAAAGGGGTATGAATATGGGAAGAGTTCAAGGTAAGGTTGCATTAGTAACTGGAGGCGCTTCAGGTATTGGCTTATCAGCCGCTACTTTAATGGCTAGAGAAGGAGCCAAAGTTGTCATCGCCGATTTTAATGTAGAGGCTGCCAAAGAAGCAGCGGCTAAGATTAAAAGTGAGGGTGGAGAGGCGGAAGGTCTTTTCCTGGATGCATCCCAAGCGGATTCGATCAAGGAAGCTGTTGATTTCACAGTCGCTCAGTATGGCACGATTACAGTCTTATTTAACAATGTAGGTCTAACTAATCTGCAAAAAGACCTAGATGTCGTCAACATAGATTTGGAAGAATGGGATCGCTTGATGAATGTGAACACCAAAAGTGTTCTGTTAGGCAGTCGGTTTGCCATTCCACATATGATTAAAGCGGGCGGGGGTTCGATCATTAACACAGCTTCCATGTCAGCATTTGCTGGAGACTCATTGCGCACGGCTTATGGCTCCTCTAAGGCAGCTGTTGTGAACCTAACTCGTTACATCGCCACACAATATGGTAAAGATAAGATTCGTTGCAACGGAGTGGCTCCGGGCCTGATCTTAACACCTGCAGCTGCAAGAAATATGCCGCCAGCTGTGCTGGATATTTTCCAGAAGTTCAACGCTCTGCCTTACCATGGAGAAGCGGATGATATCGGAAACACAGTGTTGTTCCTGGCATCGGATGAATCTAAATTCATTACTGGTCAAACGATTGAAGTAGAGGGTGGTCACTATATGTCCAACCCGAGCATTACGGACTTCCAGAATTACATGATGGAAGCTAAAGGTAAATAAATTCATGCGTAATTAAAAATCCGGTCCTAAGCTCGTGTTCAACGAGCGGGACCGGATTTTTGTTTGTATAAGTGAGTTAGGCTAAGTTAGCTTACCGCTAAAACAGCCTGTATAAAGGTTTTCAGTGCTGAGGATTTTGTGCTATCAATCCATTGCTTCAAAACATCTGTCTGACCATTCATATACCATCCGAGTTTTTCCTTCAGCTCTTGGTCAAAGTTGTTAGGCTGTTTCGTTCGTTCAGCTATGAGCTGTTTAAGCATTTGCGGCCAACGATACCCATTATGACCGAAGCTGTGTTCGGGGTAATGTTCAGCCAGTGTCATTACAGAAGAGAGCGACTCACCAGCGTATAATTCTGCCGCCAAATAGCTACCAATAAAACGATGGCTGTTATCATGCTCTAGAGCCATAGCGAATTGTTCGCGTGCTTCTTCTAGCTTGCCTTGATGCATGAGAGCTGTAGCATTAATCGAGCGGTCATAGTCATCCCCCTTAGTTTGACTCAGCTCAATGTAGCGGGAATAATACTCGTTATATGATTTCCAGTCCGCATGGTCAAAATAGTACTGTGACAACGTGAAGGCATAATTAGAATAAGGATGCAACTGTATGAGCTTTTGGAGTAGCGGAATTGCCTGATCTTCTAATGAGTCATCCTTCGTCAGGGAGGATTTAGCGAGCATCAGCTTCACAAGCATGTGCAGGGCATGAGCATCCTCTGGATCATCTGCAACATTCTTTTGGTACATTTCTATGGCTTGATCAGGTTTCTTATTTAGCAATAGTCTATCGGCTGTGGTTAATTCTCGTTCCTTGAGATAGAAGAAGGGCAGATTACCAACGGTGTCTTCGTTCAATCTGTAGCCATTACTGCGGGTAAGCAGATGTCCATCCGCGTCAAATGCTTCGATATTCCAAGAAAAGCGTGCTTCAGGATTCATGAACACGAGAAAAGATAGAGGATCAATCGATTCAAAGCCCTCTCCGCCACTGCCGTAGGAGAAACCACTATTGTAATAGAGTTCATCTACTGGAATAGAGACTTGATTGTCCGTGATATGGTCCCGAATCTGCGAACTGAAGGAGCTCCCCACCATTGAGACCCCACCGCTTAAACGATAGTAAGCCGCACCTTCAACAGCCTTCCAGTGGAAATCTACAGACTGACCCGTTATCGTCTCCTGATTAATAGGAGACTGAAGCTCAAGCAGAGGTTGTAGAACAATGCTCTCATTCAACCTATCATCCGGTTTAACTTCAATCCAATCGTCATACTGTACAGGCCAAGTCCATCCGTCGATCTGATCATAGCTAAGTCCAAGCTGCAATTGATAGAAGCCCGGAATCACACCGTGGAATTCGAAACGCCCTTCATCGTCGGTGACGATTCGGTACGGTTCAGCAGCTGTGATGCTGTGATTAACCTCGCTTTCAGCACGGAGAAAAATACCTGCGCGCGAGATTGGTGTCCCATCGCTTCGGGTTAGGGTTCCAGATACGACAGCTGTTGAGGTACTTCCCATATCTACAGCTGACTGAATGGCAGATATTAGCGCTTCAAGCTGCATTTCGGCTTCTGAAGTGCCAATCGTTGGTGCTGAACTTGATGATGAGCCCGCTGCTTCGCTGTCTGCGGTGTCTTTATCAGAGTTACTAATGACAAGACTCATTTGTTTATGAATATCCTGCCAGTATTTTTTGTAGCTCTCCAAGCCATTGGTTACTACGGCAAGGGCTTCCTGCGCTTTGCCTTTCGTGAAGAGCAGGCGCCCGGTAAGCCATGCTTTTTGCGCTTCTAAATCTTTCTGATTCTCGTATGGAAATGTGGTTTGTTCAAGAATAGATTCAGCGGCTGTTGTATCCCCACGATTCAGGGCACGTTCTGCTTGAAGCAGCGCAAGTTCTTTTGCCACGATAGAATTACTGTCTAACTGTTTCGCGGCGGTGTTTAGCGCTTGATCTCCGTCGTCCCTACGACCAAGAGCATCATATTCGTAGGCAAGCAGCTTAACCGCAAATATACGTGTATTATTCGCTGGCCCATCAAGGATGTATTCCTCTAGCAACGCGATTTTATCTTCTGACAGCAAGTCGGAAATACTCGGTTCATCATGATTCCACTGACTCATAGAGGGGCCAATATTTACGTCGTATCTATAGGGATCGTAGCCATGCTCCTTATCGATGATATTTGTTTGAATAAGCTCCATACGTTTACTGCCAGTTGTAGACTCTAGCTTTTTCAGAAGTTCTGTACGGGCCAGGTTAGATTGAATAGCTGGGCTTTCCTCCATTTGTGCCTTTGAGGAGGGCAGAAAGTTAAATAGAAGAATGAGCAGGGAGGCCGGGAGTAGCACGAATGACACTAGATGTTTGATTTTGATCTTAATTCGCATGTCTCTTCACCGCCTGATCATAGATATCCTTCCAGTACGTATTACCTCCAGCCTCAATAAGTTCACGGTTCGGATGCTGCTGGACGTTTTGTTGTGGTTGATGTTTAACCTCTGGTTGATGCAGAGTCAATGATACGACTAGAATAATGGCACCAATGGCGCCTATAGGTTTCAAAGGGATCTCGATTTCTTTATTCCAGAAAGCCAAGAGACGAGCTCCAAAGGTTGGAGGGTGGGTCATCTTGAGGACGCGTTCATGTCCTTCGAAGTGTATGGGTTGTAGTTCTTCATCTAGCTGTTGCTTGATAGCTCCGCGTTTCGTATTCTCCGTGTTCCCCGTATTCATAAGAAATGTCCCTCCTTCTCCAACATCTTTTTTAAGAGTGTCCGTCCTCTAACTAACCGGGATTTAATCGTATTCTCCGGTGTATTCAATTGCTCGGAAATTTCACGGATGCTCATCTCATGAAAGTAATATAACGTCAGACATTCACGGTAAACATAATCGAGATTCCTGATGAACTCGGCGAGTCTAACATTATGCCATTCCACCATGAAAAGATCTTCTGCCCCGGCAGTGAAGCCCGCATCATCGCTGGCTTGTAGCTCTGACCCACCCGAGGGGAAAATATTACGCCAGCTCCAAGTCCGTTGCTTCATGCGGCAGCGGTTGACTACGATGCGAATGAGCCAAGCCTTTAACCGTTCCGGATCCTGCAACTGATTCATTTTGGCATAGGCTTGAATAAAAGTATCTTGTACCGCCTCTTCGGCACTCTGTCGATCTTTGAGCAGTAAGCAAGCGGTTCGGAGCAGCATATCGCCGTAATCGTCCATCAATAGGCGGAGAGCTGACTCATCCTTTGCTTTGATTCTCTCTATAATATTCAGATGAAGCTCCCCTCCCTTTACTAATAAGATGCGGCTTGGAGGATTAAGGTTGCGTTATTGTGGAATATTTTTACTGAGGGGGAGTATTTCCCGAGATGATGTCCCGTAATTTATTGATATTCAGCAGATTTGGGTAAATGATATTTAGACCAAGCCAAGCCCTCCTTGGCTGATGAAACTTTTTCATTTCAGTATCGTCTATATTTTCAGTTTCATTTTTTTGCAAGCTGGTTTTGAGCTAACCTACTAAGGAGATGACATCATGTCAGTACAGATTAAATTTTTAGCAGCTTCTATTTTGCTCACAGGAATGATTGGATTAGCTGGATGCAGCTCGAACAATGAGCAAGCTAATTCTGCTTCCCCAACTACGGCGCCAACTGAAACGGTAACAGCAACCGCAGAACCAGAAGTTTGCCCATCAGCCACTCCTTCGGAAACCGCACCAGCAGTGACCGCTTCCCCTATGGAGACTAATAAAGATACAGCCAATGCGAATCCGCAGAATAGCGACAAACAACTTCAAGAATTACTTGAGCTTGCTAAAAAGGGGAAGGTGCCCGGTGTTGAATATGCTGCTCATACCGGACTAATTGATGAGGTAGAAGCCGATTGGGGTAAACCTGATCAACAAGAGCCAGCGGGAAAAGGTATTTATGCTACCTACACTGATGAACATGTCGTATTCGGATTCAATAAAGGGAGCCTAATCTTCGATGTTCGTTCCAGTGATGCTGCGCTGCAAGAGCTAACACTGAAACAGATCGAGTCCACACTGGGCAAGCCGGATGATACCAAAGTAAATGGTGAGGATAAGATCTACACTTATCAAGCCAATGATCAATTCCAGTTGAAATTCATTATTCCAAACTCGACGGGTAAGGTAGGTCACATCTCTGTTTTTAGTGAACAGGATTCCACTAATAATATGGCTGGATAAGACCAGCAATGAGTGTAAGGAGCAATCATGCAGAGAAATCTGCGGATTGCTCTTTTTGTATGTTTATTTTTAATCTGGAGTACGCCTTGGATGGGCTGATATAATGTAACCAATGAGCGGATTCGGGGGAAAGAGAGGTTCTATCATGCAGCTGGAATTAATCGAAAGTGAATATAAAGTGACCGGAGATGGGATAACGATCGAATTATTCCCTAAAGAATTTACGCTTTTTCAGTTCTTGTACAAAAATAGAGGGCGTACGTTCAGTCGAGAACAACTGCTGGATAAGGTATGGCCCCTAGAATACCCAGTAGAGCGAACGGTAGATGATCATATTTATCGCCTTCGTAAAAAGCTTAGCAAGCTACAAGGCTTGGATATTAAGACTGTTCGTGGATTTGGCTATAGTCTAACGATGCGGGAACCCTCAGTAACTATGACCAATCCGACTACATATGACGCAAAGATGCAAGAGACGATGCGGGAGGTATTCGTAAAATATCATCAATACGGCCAAGGACGATCCATGTTAACCTTAGCGCGACAACAGGATGTTTTGGGTTATGAAATGGATCCGTTCTATTCGATCTATATTCATTTTGTGCAGGGAGATTTGGAATGGCTTCTGAACACAGAGGAAGTTGAGATTGAAGAGCGTTTCTATTCTTTGATGATCTGTTATATATTTTTGGGTGATCCGAAGAAGAAATTAGCGTTCTGTGAGCTAGTCCTTGAGAAAAAGATTCTTTTGCCGCCCCAGCATCGTGAAATGGAGATCCTTAATATTCTGGATTTGTACACATTGGCCGGGCAACCGGAAAAAGCAATAGAACGATTAAAGCTAACGCATGAAGTGATTAAAGAGCCTGGGTATGAGAACTTCATTCCTGTAACGGCCATTTCCGAAATGCTCGTACACTTGTGGATGGGGACAAAAGATCAGGAATTGGAGCGGATGGCGAAAGACATTGAAGTGCTTTTGCAGGAGAAACCTTTTTTGCGTGAGATCGGCAGTTATAAAGTTGCAAGAGGCTTGTGGTGTCTACGGCGCAAGTCTTGGCGTGAAGCAGAGCAGTTATTGGATGAGGCGCTTCAGGTGCTAGAGATGTCAGGATTCGTGCCGATGCGGATATATGCGTTATACCGAATTGTTCACTATTGTAACGAGTTTTCTCCCCAGTCAGCTTTGCATCAGAAATATGCAGATTTATTTGAACGTGAGAAGGAAGAGCGGGGATTCCATCGTTTGGAGCAATCCTTGGAAAACGTGCTTATGAATATCGTGACAGCTCTCTGATAATTCTCTGACAATTCTCCGTTACATTAAGATCATGATTCATATGTTCTTGTTCTTAATCGTAACTTGGAGGAATGTCCGATGAATGCTTCATCACAAGCAGGAACGAGTCTGCTAAAAAACAAAGTGTATATGCGTGTGTACAGCGCATATGCGACAGCCACTTTTGGGGATTGGTTCGATGCACTGGCGATTCAGGTACTCGTAGGGTACCGCTGGCAGGCTAGTCCGTTAATGCTGGCTTTAATTCCAGTCTCCATAGCTTTACCTGGGATTCTGCTCGGCTCCGTGGCGGGGGTAGCGGCTGACCGACTAAATAAGCTAAAGCTAATGCGGATGTGTGATCTACTAACGGCATTGTTAACAGTACTAGTTCTTTTCGCTCCCAGTATGGTGTGGCTACTCCCGTTACTGATGTTGCGTGCTGCTATCTCGACGTTAAATGTGCCTGCCCAGCAGTCGATGACCCGCAGTATGGTTAGAGAGGATCAGCTGCTTCAAGCCACTTCACTTAATGGAATCGTAAATCAGGGTTCCAAAATCGCTGGGCCATTACTGGGTGGTTTTGCATTGTCTGTGCTGACGCCACAGTGGTGTATTTTGATCAATGCTTGTCTTAGAGGATGCTCTTACTTGCTCCTACTTACTGTTAAAAATAGTGAAGCAGGACAAGTCAGCTCAGAGAGCAAGGGGGATCCAGAGGAGCATGTTTCTCTCCGCACGATGTGGAAGGAAGGCTGGAGCTTTATGCTGCGCAGCAGACTGCTGCTAAACAGCATGCTCTTTGGTTTAGTTGGTGCGTTAGCTATTCAGATGATCGATTTTCAGTTTACAAGTCTATTCAGAATTATCGCACCTGCTGAGGAATCTATGCTGGGCTGGCTTGTCGCGGCAACTGGCGTGGGTGCAATATTGATGATCATGGTCATGAACAAAATGAACCGGGGAACAGGCTACGGCTGGAAGCTAGGTACGGGTTATGCACTTATTGGTGTATCGGTCGGAGGGCTTGGCCTGCTTCAGCCAGGCGTGACTAGCCTTCCTGTACTGCTGCTAGGATTCGTACTGGGTCTCGGAAACGGAATGTTTATGATTACCTTCAATTATTGTTTACAAAAAGAAACTCCCCCGCACATGACAGGGCGTGTGTTCGGTATTCAGAGTACCATTCTTAGTGGAGTTATGATTGGCGCTCCACTCCTCGGTGGAATGCTGGTTCAGGCTGCTGGGCCTAGTCGAATCTTTTTAAACTTTGGTATCGTAATCGCTTTGATAGGTGTGCTGGGGATAGTATTTGGCCGCGTGCTGTGGCCTGTGCAGAAAGAGAAAAGTGATAGCTCAACGGAGCAACCGGGGAAGGTTAAAGTGGTGGAAACTTGAGGCTACAGATTTATTCATAAATAAGCTTGCGAAAGTGGGGAGTGAAGGTCAGGCAAACTAGCCAGACTAGAAGGCTTGAGTAGCATAGACTACCTAGCGGGCTTACCTAGCATTTAGTTGCAGAATCTGCAATTAAATGCTGTTCCATCGTTCAAAGCGAACTTTAGTTGTATTATGTGCAGCTATAATTTGATTTTTTCTCTTTTGGAGTAGAAATGATGGTTTTTAGTTGCAGAAACTACACTTATTTGCTTAGCAGATCTCTTTTTACGCTTAATAGTTGTATAGAGTGCAATTAAGAGATTTCCTAGCTTGCTAGGATCGATTCTTGCCCGTAAGGGCTTTTTTTATGAAGGAGTTCGGATAGAACACGAGAAATGTAAAGGTAGAGGAGGGGAAAGAATGACAACTTTTATTTATATGGTAAGGCATGGGGAGTCACCCAAGCTGCCCGGAGGAACTGAGAGAACACGTGGATTAACAGCGAAGGGGGAGGCGGATGCCCTTAAGATAACGGAGAAATTACGTCTCGAAGGAATTGAAGTCTTTTATTCAAGTCCATATCTTCGGGCTATACATACGGTTTCTGGCTTGGCGCAGGAGTTAGGGGCAGAGATTCAAAGTGTTGAAGATCTTCGGGAAATCCATTTTTCGGATGGAAATATGATCATGCCTGACCAGGAGCTATATCCATTACTGGAAACAATGTTTGCTGATCCAAATTTTGTTCCGGTTGGTGGAGAGTCCATTCATGCGTGTCAGAAGCGATCAGTTAGCGTACTGCAAGATATACTGAAACAACACAGTGGGCAAAAGGTTGCGATTGGCACTCACGGTGCAGTCATGACGCTTATGATGAATTATTTTGACGCTAAATATAATCTGGATTTTCTACTACAAACCACAAAGCCGGATATTTATAGAATGGAATTCACAGGCGGAACGTTAATGGGTGTGGAGAGGTTGTGAACTCCCAAATTGGGATAAAGCTGTGATTATTCATAAGGATGGCCTGGCATTCGCTAGGAACCATCCTTTTGTTTATTTACAAGCTATAAAATCGCTTAGTATTCGCAGTCAGTATCTCTTCTGCTTGGCTGGAAGTGTAGCCATGTAGCGCTCCCCAAGCGGCGGCGACATCTCGAATCATAGATGGATGCGTGACTCTACCCGCAAAAGGTCCTTCAAATGGCCAAGGACCATCGGTCTCCGCCATGACAAGCTCTGGGGGATAGCGGCGGGCAAGCTCTTGGATCTCCGTCTCATAAAGGATGTCAGGGGTGAAAGAGATATAGTATCCATTCTTAATCATACGGGCAATGGCTTCATCGGGTCCCTTAAACCAGTGGAAGTGGGCATGCTTTATATCATGCTTTTCTAGTAGATCACAGGCAATCAGCGCATCCTCATAGACAGCGTGCAGGACCACTGGTTTATCTATTCGGGCGGCAAGCTCAATCAACTGGTCAAGAAGCTGAATGTAAGGCTCCATATCAAAAGCTTCGCCGCGCTCCAGTGCTTCAGCACGCGAATAATAAGGCAGTCCAATTTCACCTACAGCGATGAAATCCTCCCGGGCTTGACGCTCAATCCATTCCAGCAAAGTGGATAACTCAGCTTTCTGCGGTATGGGTTGCTCTGGATGAAAACCATAAGCTGGGCGTACCACTCCGGGATAGGTAGCGGCAAGCTTTTGAGTGCGAAGGCAAGAGTCTAAGTTCATGGAGACAGCAATCAGGGCTTCGACCCCCAAGTTAGGAATCTCACTCAACATTTGTTCCGAAACCTCAGGCTCATATTGCTCTAAATGTATATGGGCATCAATCATAGCTGCTTACCCACCACATAAGAGGCATACTCCTCATGAGGCTCAAAACGAATGGACTCAGGTTCCATTCCATCATTTCCTGATCTGTAGGAAAAGGTTAATGTGCCAATACTCTCCAGAAATCCGATATAAACATTGGTCTCAGCTTTCAGCTTGCCTTCTTCCACCATGTAGTAAGTCACAGCACCAATCCCGGCTTTTTCGCCAAGATTGCCATCCTCGCCACGATCCGGATATCGCATAGTAACCATAGATGGAGTTGAACCTTTTACCTGAATTTGAATTAAGGCATCGCCTTTTTCATTGGAGATTTTTGAGGTAACAAATGCTGAGACAGCTTTATCCGCGGATGGTATATTCATTTCTTTCCACTGGTCAGGCTTTATGACGTGAAGCTCCTGCATAGACAAGCCCGTACCTGTTCCTAGCCACAGTATGACAACAACTTCTTCCTGCCCATCCTGATCTATATCGGCATAATGAATCTCAGGAGTGTAACCTAACAATCTTGGTGCTTCCCAATTAAACGTATGCTTGTTACCGTTCACCTCTACAACAAATCCTTCGTAGGTACCGCCATTTTTGAGGGCAGTATACAGCTTAACTTGGTTATTTTCTGTAGCAATCGCGAGAGGTTCACTGGGTGTTCTTACGGTAGTACTAACATCCCCTGATGTAATGGAAACTTCATTTTGCGAGGCATTCAGCTGCGCAGTGGCACCAGAGAGAGAGTTTAGAGAGTCTGCCGGAATATAAAAAATACCATTTCGTAGAATTGCAGGTCCCCCCAGCTCATTTTGATAACCGTCACCTTGCATATACTCATTACCTGGCTTCAAAACATATTTACTGCTTCCATCAGAGATGGTTAAGGTTTTCGTAGCATTATCCCATTGTTGTTCAGATGAGTAGTACTCCATGAGTACTTTTGCAGGTACATAGACCTTATCACCTGAGAAAAAAGGTGGGAGAGAAGGAAGAACGGTTTCTCCATCAACGATTAACTTCAGTGGTGCTTCAGTAGTTTGTGTTTGGTTAATTGCCATTGTTGTATCCATATTTATAGATGCCGATGCTCCGCATCCGGCTAAAAAGAGCGTGATAGCTCCGATTACGATGATTTTATTCATAATTACCTCCGAGGATTAAGTCCAATCCTCTTAAGTATAGATTAAATCAGCGCGTAGTAGGTCACTTTCTGTAAACAAAGCAGAGACAAGGTTGTTACGTTTGCTATTTATTTAAAAATACGGTCCGAGTAACTTGTGATTTAGGGTCTACCGTTAGACTTTTGCTATAGCGGATCTCCCCAATAGAACAACCCGGTCCGATGACAATATCTTCACCGCAGACGAGATCTGCTGTCGTTCGATATAACATGATGCTAGTCCCTTCAATCGTTTTGCAGGTGAGCTTCCGGAAGTAGGGGATTAGCGCATTCATTAGCTTCAAAGATGGCTTAACAGTAATGGTACCGCTAGATTTTATGACATCGATTGTGCTTCTGTTTCCTAAACGTAGCTCAATGGATGATTCAGCAGTTAACCTATGGATCTTCACAGCACCTTCGGCATAGAAGGTTTCGAGTGCAGCATCTTGTGCTGCAGAAAAGTATCCAGACGATTGCAGTCTGTCTGCCTGGATGTGTTGAACACGGAGACCTCCCAGATTGATAACCTGCTCGGCTCTACAATGACCTCCAATCGAACAATCACCAGATACTTTTAACTTAGCGGTAGTGACATTCTTCTGTGCACTTAAATGGCCGACAACATCGATGGTATCCGCACGAACATCTTCTTTGAGGGTCAGTGAACCTCTTACTTTCAGAGGTGGACCGATCATTTCCTGGCGTTCAAAAAGATCATTAGCATTGGACATTTACAGGGGCCGCCTTTCGAAATATATTTTAATGATTAAAATATATAATTATTATAATATATAGTCAATATAGTATTTTGGACATAAAAAAACTGCCGTCAGTTTCCTGACAGGCAGCATATATAACCCAAAAGCTTTTAGTTCATCATTTTATCCATTAGCACATTTATTTGTTCTAAGGTTCCTGAGATTTTATCCAAATCCGAGGTAGGAAAGGCTTCAAAGATATGGAGAATCCGCTGATGCCCTTGTTCTGTAAGGACAATATTGACGACTCTGCGATCCTCCTTCGTCCGCACACGTTCGATAAGACCGGCATCTTCCAACTTATCGCACATCGAGGAAGCGGCTCCTGGTGTAATAATGAATCGTTCGGAGATGTCAGTAATGTTCAAGCTACCTATAAGCCTGAGCTGGAACAGCAGTAGGATCTGATTGTGAGTCAGGGTCTCCTGCTTGGTGATCATATCAATGAAGAACTGGGATTTCTGCTGCACATTTGCCATAGATTCCATAACCTTATGGATAGCATATTGTTTATCTTGCTCTGTGCTCATAGCCACGCTCCAATGTACTTTAGTTCCTAAAATATATAGAAGCTATAATAAGCTTGTCAAGTTAAGGGGTTCTCTCTTTCTTTTTAGTATCTTGTAATAGAATTGGAATTATTGCGTATTAACAGTCGAATTTACTTAGCTAAGTAAAATTTTGCTGGAAAGGAGAGTTTGATTGATGCAAGAGCGCGCATTGCTTCACCCCTTTGTTAAAGAGAAAATCCAACAAAAAACGGATATAGATGCTTTATTCACAACGATTTTTGAAACCTTCTATAAAAGAATATTTAACTATATGGCTTATCGGGTTAGCTCACTCCATACGGCCGAGGATTTGACAAGCTTGGTCTTTGAGAAAACATTAGCTAAGCTTTCGACTTATTCCCAGGAAAAAGCTCCTTTGGAGGTATGGTTGTTTGCCATCGCTAGGAATGTGGTCAATGACCATTACAGAAGTCTGAAGCGGCGCAGTTTCTTCTCGCTGGATGCCGTCAAGGAACTGGTTTCTAGCAGGAAAGATCCGGAAAGCATGATCCTCCAGGGAGAACGCAATGGCAAGCTAATTAAAGCGTTGAACACGCTGAACTCGAGGGAAAGAAATATTGTGGCTCTTAAATTTGGGGCAAACCTGAAGAACATTGAGATCGCACAGGTTACGGGGATCACAGAGAGCAACATTGGTGTGATTCTCTACCGGACTATGAAGAAGCTGAAGACTGAAATAGGGAGCGTGGAGCAACTATGAATAGTAAAGAAATACAGCAGAAGTTCTCTGCGGATTTAGATGAAAGTATAAATGACACTGCGAAAGACATAAACGGTGTCGGGGAGTATAAGGAGCTACTGGAGCTTGGCAGAGCTTTGGCCCATAAAGATTTCAGCGAGGGTTCAGACAAGACAGCCATTCTAAATAAGGCACGGAGAACGTATGCCAGCCAAGAGGAGGGGAAAGGATTGCGTACAAAGCATAGATTAAGACGTCCTGCTGTTGTACTAGCGACTTTGCTTGTAGTAGGTACATTAAGTGTAACTTTTGTGCAACCATCCTTCGCACAGGAGCTGTTATCTAAAGTATTGCAAACGATAAATTTAGGACATATTGTAGCCCATGAAGTAGAATACTCTGCGGATTACAATGTGATTCCGGAAGAATTGAAAGGTAAGATTTTTGATAGCAACGGAAATGTACTTTTGACCCCCGATGCAGCTCAAAAGGCTGGTGATGTTTACAATGCTGACGGGGAAAAAATCATAGGGTTTGAAGATGGTAGGTTGGTTACGCAATCTGAGAGGGATCAAGAGAAACCGGAAATATTGATCGTGAAGGATTCTAGCAAGCTAAATGAATATACCATTTTTGATGTGGGATTGCCGGAGTACTTGCCGGATGGTTATACCTTTGATCACGCTGAGTTTTATAAGGACGATAACGATGAAGTAACTAACAGTAAATATATCGACCTATATTTTATTAATAAAGCCTCAGATGAGAGGATTACTATGCAGCAGCGGCACGCTGATGAAGAGACGGCTTATGAGATGTCGACGGACGGTACAATAGAAAAAGTGAAAATAAATGGAGTTGACGCTGTATTGTACAATGGCAAAGCTGTAGACTGGGAAGCCAATGGTGTGTTATACGGTGTAACATCCGCTAACTTGGATAAGGATGATTTGATCAAAGTAGCAGAGTCTATCCACTGATCGATTAGATTAAGTAAATGGCAGGTGGCTTATGCTGCTGATTGGAATGCAGTGATACTGGAAGCCCGCATTGTGCGGGCTTTTTGAATCGAAGCTCTCCCTATAGATTCCCGCATTTAATAAGTACATACTTTTTTTAATTCGTTAAAATAAATCGAACGATATCTCTTTGATTTACCAATATATAGTGTAAGACCGAAGGGGGGATTGAGAGGGATGAAACATCCAAATGAATATTCTCAGCTCATTGCGCTTACGCTAGCCGGCAGTCGTGAAGCGTATGGTGAGCTATATGAAGCAACGATCCGGGATGTGTATCAGACCGTTCATTTCCTCGTTCGCGAAACCTCCGATGTGGATGATATCGTTCAGGAGATTTACATTCAGGTGCACCGTTCTCTTGAACAATTTGACGTAAACCGCCCCTTTAAGCCTTGGCTGATGGGAGTGGTCATGCGGCAAATTCATACCTATCGAAGAAAGAGATGGACGCATCTCCGAATGGTAAAAAAAGTAGAACAAACAGATCTAATGCTGGAGCATGATTTCACGAGTGATGTTGTGGACAGGTTATCTAACCGCCGCCTGCTAGCAAGTGTAGATCGTCTTCCATTTAAGCTGAAGCAGGTGATTATTCTGCATTATTTAAACGAATATTCACAGGAAGAAAGTGCTGCGATACTGGGTATTCCGCTCGGAACCGTGAAATCCCGTATTCACGCTGCACTGCAGAAGCTTCGTCAGAAGCCAGACAATCATACTCTTTTTAAGGGAAAGGTGGAGGACCTGCATGAATTTCAATGAAGAGTTACGGACAGTTCTGCAGGAAGAGGCGAGAAATATAAGTGCCCCACCGGAACTGAAGGAGCAAATATTAAATAGGGCCGTGGCCAAACAAGGGGGAAGACGTATGAAGAAATGGCTCGTGGCAAGTATTATGGCGGCTGCACTATTAATTCCTACTGGAGCTTATGCCGGATATCATTATTTGGCAGACAACATGTATGGATCCCCAGTAACTGCTGCTACGATAGGAGTAACCCAGCAACAATATGACAGGCTTGAAGCCAAACTGCAAAACGCGAAGCAAAGCTTTGACGAAGAGGAATTCACAAAGCTGATGTCCTTACTAGAGGAATTGGGATCTTATAATCTGCAAATGGCCGATGCTGAGGGCGTCTTTCACCTAGAACAGTTAGGTGTGAAGGACCAGAAGGCATATAAAGAGTTACAGGCTAAGCTTGAACCATATTTCGAACAAATAAATGAAGCGAAAACATCAAAGAAATCAGTGCAATCCGTAGATCGTGATGCTTTCTGGAATGGCTTGCTTGAAAAAGCTGAACAGAGGCTTACTAAAAAAGAGTTTGAGGAGATCGAACGATTAATCATAGACTTACAAAGCTATGATGCTAAGGTATTTGATGCAGATGGCAGTGTTCATATGGATCGGCTTTCGAAAGAAGAGATTCAAAACCAAGAGAAGTTAATTGAAATGCTAGACCCTTATATTAAAAAGCTGGATATGATGATTAAACCTAGCTCTTAGTTGAATTTAAATGCATGTATTGAATAACTATTGATAGTAATATCATAAGAAAAACCATCAGAAAAGGTTTATTACACCTTGTATTCTGGTGGTTTTTATCTTTTACTAATCTAAAGTCTATACATTGATCACCGAATAATTGCATAATGAAAAGGAATAGAAAAAAAGTATTTGACCACTGGAATAATTAGACATATATTTATTAAAATGCTATTTGCTTATCTATGAATTATGTTGGCGGAAGGTGGCTTTGATCATGAAGCAGATGACCATTCGTGCAGAACTGGCAGACTATCTCAAGAAGCAGGGGATAACGATCAATCAGTTCGCAGAGGTGTCTAAGGTAAATTCAGGCACGATCAGTAATATCATCAATGGGAATCGCCCAATAGCCATGCAACAATTAGATCGGATTACAGAAGGTATGGGATTAGAAGAAGGCTGCTACTATGATTTGTATGTGGATGAGTGTTTTGTTCACTCCAATCCGAATTGGAGACGTCTTCGACCATTTCTATATCGCTGTGCAGAGCTGGATAAGCTGGAATGTATTGCACGGGTAGTTGGGATCATGATGGATAGCTTATCTTATACGCCTTCGTTATTTGATACTGCAGAAGATTTTTTTACGCTAGGGAAGCACAAAGCAGCAGCGATGTTATATGAGAGTGTGGCTGAGAGTGAGAAGTATCAACATTCAGAGCGGCTGGCTCTTTGCCAATACAGGCTGTTCACGATCGCTTTGGGTGAAGATCGGGATACTAATTTGCGAGCAGCTGTGCAATTTGAAGGATTTGTTAACCGGCTTGATGAGGTGGACCAGCTTGATGCGCTGAAAGATTTGGCGAATACATATAGTGCTTTACGACATTGGGACAAGGTAATGGCAATGGCTAAGGAAATGGGGAATAAAGCAACAATTCAATATCATGCTAAATACGATCGTGCCAGAAAAAGCAGGCTTCAAAAGGAACCTGAAATACCACTATTCTCATATATTCAATACTCTTACATGTTACGTTCAGTAGTTTATAGAGAGCTAGGAGATTATGATAGGGCTTTACATTATGTTAACATGTATATGGATATGAACTGGATTCGGGAAGACACGGAAGAAGCTTTGCAGCTTATGAATCAATGTATGGAGTGGGCACGGGCTAATATTAACTTGCTGCGAATTTTAAAAGGAGATATAACGGTGCTGCCGGAATATGTGGCATATCTTGAACAAAGAGAGGAAGAGATCCTCTCAGGTCTGTTCAAAATCCTTCAAGCAGCTAATTATTACCAATTTAACGTGGATGATATTCTTCTGCAGTTTGAGGGAAAAATATCAGATTGTAGAGATCGTCATCAGCTAGAGATTAGATCCTATAATCAACAAATCTTCGAAGATAGATATACCAACTTGATGGCTGAGATAGCGTTTTATTATATAAGAAGAAATAAATATGAGATTAGTATAAAGTATATAATGGAAAGTTTAGAATATTCAGTAAAAATAAATAGCGAATCATGTATTATAAAATGTGTTGGAATGTTCGAAGAGCTTCGTCATACGGTATCTTTAGAAACGCAAAAAGAATACCGAAACCTAATTAGTAAGGTGCAGCGAATCAACGAAAAGAAAAATGGCTTTGTTGTTAGCAGTGCATAGTAACGTAATTATTACCTTCCTTCTAGTATTTATTAGAATCATTTCTTTATAGTACTGCACTTATTTGTAAAATATAGAATTTGACATATACCTCTAGTATATTAATTTGAGGAGGTAGTGTAATGAATAATCCAGAAATTATCCAAAAGAGAATAGAGGGTGCTAGAGCCAAACTTTATTTAATGGAAAGGGAATACGGTGGATTGTTACATCCAAATGTGATCAGACAGTCGATGAGGTTGGATGAATTAATCAATCAGTACAATAAAGCAATACATAGTGATAATGAGAGTTGAAACAAGAAACTGATCGTATAATTTTCTCTCTATTCAAAAGATAAGACCTACATAATGTTATTACATTTCTGTATAAAACATAAAGCCAGCGCTATGCGTGGGCTTTTTTTGTTTGTATGTTCCTAAAAAATAAATCTAACTCCCAGCTTGTCATGCCCGTCTGCATATTGCGGCCAAGTCCCTCATAGACATGTACTAATCAATGCATTCAAAACAGGTTAAGGGGATGATGTCATGCGCCGGACAATATGGGTACTCGCGATCATTATGAGCGTGGCCCTGGTGATGACGGGGTGCGGGAAGAAGGATGCCGCTTCCGTGGTCAAGGATTTGAACAATGTGGCCGACAAGTTGGAGAGTAAGCAGGGAACGTACCAAGCTTCAGGCATTATGACCCTATTCACCGGCGAGCAGCCGCAGGAGTATAAGGTAGAGGTATGGTACAAGAACCCTTCTTATTACCGGATCAGCTTGGCGAATGTACAGAAGGATATTACGCAGATCGTGCTTCGTAATGATGAGGGAGTGTTCGTACTTACACCAAGTATGAATAAGAGCTTCCGCTTCCAGAGTGATTGGCCGGACAATCAAGGTCAGGTTTATTTGTATCAGACACTAGTTCGGGGCATCGTCTCCGATAACAATCGTCAATTTGTGGAAGATGGAGATAACTATGTGTTTGAGGTAGCTGCGAATTATCAGAGCAATGCCCTTGTGCGGCAGAAGATTTGGCTGGATAAAAAGACTTATGAGCCTAAACAGGTTCAAGTCTCTGATTCTGAAGCCAAGGTAGTTGTAGACGTGAAGTTTGACACCTTTAAATTCGATACAGATTTCACTAAGGATTCCTTTGATATGCAAAAGAATATGACTACAGGTGCTGCTTCAGAAAGTACAGTAGCTCAGGTTGACGAAAATGGAAATCCGGTTGTAGTTCCTGAGGGTCAGGAGCAAGAGGGGCAACCTGTCGCTGCTGAGCTGGGTGACTTTGGTATTATCGAACCGGGGTACGTTCCGGCAGGTGTCGAGTTGAAGGACTCCCATAAAATGGAGGGGAACAAGGATCATGCTGTTCTCATCCGGTATGATGGGGTTTATCAATACACCATTATGGAAGCCCGTCCATTGGACCGTGCAGTAGCATTGGCTCCTGGAACGCTGATAGATCTTGGTTTTACCGCAGGACTTCTGAGTGGTGATGAGCAGCAGACTTTGACTTGGATGTCTGAGGGTATAGAATATCGAATTACAAGTGCTAATCTTCCTGTTAACGAAATGATGCAAATTGCCGCTTCTATGGAGGCACAATCGGGTAAATAATATAAAGTAGGCGGATACTGCGTTTTGTGGGATTCTTTCCTCTACAACGTAGTATCCGCCTTTCTATATTTGCCAGCGCTCCAGCCGCTTTGAACTGAAGCGAAAAGATAACTGAGCTCACATTGACAGCCACCTTCCGTAGCATTACCATGAGTACTAAGACAATGATCATTACAGCTATGACGTTTTACTACAACGTAAGAAGGTGACTTTGAAGTGCAAGCAAGCTATCGACCGACAGTAGCCGAAATTAATCTGGATGAATTGCGTGCCAATTACGAAGCCTTTCGCCGCTACTTGCCGGCAGAGACAAAGTTTATGGGATGCGTCAAAGGAAATGCGTACGGCCATGGAGCAGTGGAAGTGACACGGGAACTGGAAAGACTCGGAGCAGATTATGTTAGTGTGGCTTTTTTGGATGAAGCATTGGAGCTGCGTCAGGCGGGAATACTGATTCCTATACTGGTGCTTGGCTACACTTCTCCGGAAGGAATAGCCGTTGCCTGGGAGAACCATGTAACTGTAACACTGTTCACACCGGAAGTATTAGAGGCTGTTAGACAGCTTCCTATAGATCCGGAACATCGGCTGAAGGTGCATATCAAGATTGATAGCGGGATGGGGCGACTGGGTCTTTTACCAGATGACGCACCCGCATTTATCTCTGAAGTGCAGTCTGTTGCGCAGGCGGAGCTGGAGGGTATGTTTACCCATTTTGCCAAGGCAGACGAACTAGACAAAAGCTATACACTGGAACAGCATCGACGGTTCATGAGCGTGGCGGAAACGCTGCGGGAGCAGAACATTCAGATCCCGATCATACATACGGGCAATAGCGCTACGGCCATTGATTCACCTTATTTATCCAGCAACATGGTGCGGGTAGGCATCAGCTTGTACGGATTTTATCCCTCAACTGAGGTAAACCGTCAGCTGGTAGAACTACATCCGGTAATGACGCTGAAGACGCAGGTTGTATATGTGAAGAGCCTGCCTTCTCATTGGGGCGTCAGCTACGGCACTCGGTACTTCACAGACAGCGAGGAGATTATCGCAACGTTACCTGTGGGGTACGCAGATGGATATTCCCGCATGCTAACTGGCAAAGCGGAGGTGTTAATACGTGGACGCCGCGTTCCTGTCGTCGGAACAATCTGCATGGATCAGTGTATGGTATCACTCAAATCTTTCGCTGAAGAAGCGGAACAAATTAAAGCAGGCGAAGAAGTTGTACTCATCGGCCGTCAAGCTGACGTGATGGTCACGGCAGACGAGTTGGCTCTCCATCTTGGAACGATTCACTACGAGGTAATTTGCATGCTGGCTCATCGGGTGCCGCGCGTTTATATCCGTGAAGGCACACTTCCTAAATTAGTAAATGCTCTGTTACAATCTTAAAGTTCTTGACAGTGATGTTATTCAAGGGAGAAAATAGAAGGAATTGTATCGTTTTAGGAGATATGACTAAAAGCCTATACGAACCGCCATTTCTAGTTTATAATGGGATGCAGCATACTTGATATACTGGCGGCATATATTCCTTGTATAAAATTCCTTGTATATTGCAACACTGGAACACAAGGGCAGAAGGTTTGTGGGGGTGGAAGAGAAGGTGGCCAATTTGCAGAACACCAAAAGAATCATGATCAGCTTGCCCGATCATCTCTTGCAGGAAGTGGACGGAATTGTTCAATTGGAGAATTCCAACCGGAGTGAATTGATTAGGCAGGCCATGAAGCTGTATTTGAGCGAACGGAGGAAACGTTCTATCCGGGAGTCCATGCAGCGCGGCTACATGGAAATGGCTAAGATCAACTTGACCATGGCATGCGAGGCGTTCCTCGCGGAGGAAGATGCAGACAGCACTCTTGGCCGCTTAGTAAGCGGGGTGTAGACATTGATCGTTAAACGTGGCGATGTTTTTTTTGCTGATCTTTCGCCGGTTGTAGGTTCTGAGCAAGGCGGAGTAAGGCCAGTACTGGTAATCCAGAATGATATTGGCAATCGCTTTAGCCCGACGGTAATTGTGGCCGCAATCACGGCCCAAATCCAGAAGGCTAAATTACCTACGCATGTGGAAATTGACGCAGCAGCTCATGGCTTTGACAGAGACTCTGTTATACTGCTGGAGCAGGTTAGGACGATTGACAAACAACGCTTAACTGACAAGATCACCCACCTTGATGATGAGACTATGAAGAAGGTGGATGATTCGCTGCAAATCAGCCTCGGACTGATTGATTTTTAATCACCCAGGGTTATAGATAATCCATGAGATAGGCGCTCGGGTACGAATCCGGGCGTCTTTTGATGTGCATTTTTACGAACTCATGGTAAAAAAGGATTAGGGGTTCACTTTTACAAAATGATCTGATAGTATTAGACCGTACGGTCGGTTTAGGAGGTGCTTAGAATCAGAGGACGTTCAGACGGAGAAGAAACAAAGAAACGAATTGTACTTAAAGCCACACAGCTGTTTGTTCAGAAGGGGTATGCAGCTGTAACAATGAATGAAGTTTGCGTAGCCTCGAATGTTAGTAAGGGCAGCTTATATCATCATTTTCCGAGCAAGGATGAACTTTTTCTATATGTGGTAGAAGAGGATACCGCGCAGTGGTTACAGGCGTGGGAAGATAAGAAAAATGAAATTGTTGGTGTTCAGGAGCGTTTATATGCTTTAGCCGAGCACTATGCAAATGATTTTCAGAATCCGTTGATTCAGGCGCTTGAGGAATTCTCAAGAAGCAGAGTTCATCCGGAAGATATCACTAAGCGGCTTGCTCATTTATATGAGGCTGCCTCGCATGCGTGTCGTGATCTTCTGAAGGAAGGCATGGACACGGGGTATTTTATTAAGGGTGATTTAGAGGATTATGTGATTATTGTAAATGGTATGCTCGAAGGGATCGGAAGAGCTGCTGAATGTTCTATTCCTGAAAAGACTCCGGACGATATCAAAAAATATTACCGGGAATCAGTACGATTGTTATTACAAGGGATATATACGGGATAAGATATAATGGGGCTTGAAAGGAGCTTTACATTCAGGAATCAAGAAGGCTGAAGCTTCTTAAAGGCACCGGATTAGAAGGATTATTTTTTTGCTATAATTTAGACCGGATGGTCGGTCTATACAGGGAAACTATTTGAAGACTTGGCTTTAGAAACTACGGAGGTTAACACAATGTCATTACTACTTAGAAACAGGGGCGCTATGCTACTTGTTATGCTTAATATTTTTCTTGCTTTTACAGGGATCGGACTTGTAGTCCCTATCATGCCTACTTACATGAATGAACTTGGGATCACAGGAAGTACCGTTGGGCTGTTAGTGGCTTCATTCTCCCTTGCCCAATTAGTAGTATCGCCATTCGCGGGCAGGTTATCCGACAGAATTGGCCGAAAAAAAGTGATCGTTGCGGGTCTGATCGTGTTTGCTTTTTCAGAGCTGCTCTTTGGTCTGGCGAATGTGTCCTGGCTCTTGTTCGTTTCAAGACTGCTCGGTGGTGTAGGCGCTGCGTTAATTATGCCAGCAGTTATGGCTTATGTAGCGGACACGACCTCTTTTGAAGAGAGAGCGAAAGGCATGGGGCTTATTAATGCAGCCATTACTACCGGATTTATTATCGGTCCAGGGATTGGCGGTTATCTTGCTGAGCTTGGCATGCGGGTACCCTTTTTCTGTGCGGCTGGTGCGGCTGGGATCGCAGCTCTAATCACAGTTTTGATCTTGCCTGAGTCTCTGTCTGTAGAGAAACGGATGGAAGCGAAGCTATCTAAAAATAATCAGGAGAGCTTCTTCACGCAATTGATGCGTTCTTATCGTGAACCTTACTTTTTCGGGTTAATTATTGTATTTGTTATGGCTTTTGGATTGGCTAACTATGAAACGGTATTCGGATTGTTCGTGGACCATAAATTTGGCTTTACCCCTAAAGATATTGCTTTTGTGATTACCTTTGGCTCAATCGCCGGTGCTGTGGTGCAGGTATCCGCGTTTGGCTGGATTCTGAATAAATTCGGCGAGAATAAGGTAATCTCCACTTGCCTTATAACTGCTGCAATGTTTATTCTGTTGACGCTGTTTGTAAGTGGCTTCTGGGCGATTTGTGCGATTACCTTTGTCGTATTCTTGGCTATGGATATTCTTCGACCAGCGGTAGGCACCCAGTTATCCAAGATGGCGGGGGAAACGCAGCAAGGCTTCGTAGCAGGAATGAACTCTGCTTATACGAGTCTTGGAAATATCGCAGGGCCTATCGTTGCAGGGTATCTTTTTGATCTAAGTATTAACTTTCCATATGTGGCAGCGGCGTTTGTTCTAGCATTATGTTTTATGTTGTCACTTAGTTCTGGAAAAAGGGGAATGGGACAACGCGCTTAAACCACCCAATCTACCTCCTCTCTAGGCTGGACTTTGGAACAGAGCCGATCTGTGATACTATTTTAGTTATGAGAACAAGAATTGTATAAGCAGATTGTGTACGGGAAGAGGGATACTAATGACGGTAGATAACAGCAATACGGGAGTCATTACGGATGAGGCGGCCGCACAGCGGGAGCAGGAATTGATTACTGTAGCGATTGCCAAGGAATTGAACATTAGCCTGAAGCAGGTGCGTACAACGGTTGGACTGCTGGATGAGGGGAATACGATTCCGTTCATCGCCAGATACCGGAAAGAAATGACGGGTGAGCTGGACGAGAATGCGCTGCGTGATATTGAAGAGCGCCTGGCTTATCTTCGCAATTTGGGCGAACGTAAGAAAGACGTTATCCGCAATATTGAAGAGCAGGGCAAGCTGACGAAGGAACTTCATGAACAAATCACCAATGCGGTCAAGCTGCAGGAAGTGGAGGACTTGTATCGTCCTTTCCGTCAGAAGCGTAAGACTCGTGCTAGTGTTGCGAAGGAAAAAGGCTTAGAGCCGCTTGCAAACTGGATGATGGAGCAGCAAAGACAAGGTGACCCACAAACTGAGGCTACGAAATATATAGATGCTGAAAAAGGAGTGGAGACCGCAGATCAAGCGCTTCAAGGTGCACTGGATATCATCGCCGAGAACATTGCAGATGATCCTGCGATCCGCTCTTGGGTTCGGCAATATACGGCAAGTCAGGGCATCCTTGTGTCTGAAGCTAAGGATGCAGAGCAGGAATCCGTATACGAGAACTACTATAGCTATCGTGAGCCTGTACACAAAATGCCACCTCACCGAATTCTCGCCATTAATCGGGGTGAGCGGGAGAATATTCTGAAGGTAGGTATTGAGGTTGTCACTGACAAAATTCATGCCTACATTGCGCGGAAGATTATTAAAGGGCCATCCCCAGTGAAGGAACTGCTAGAAGCTGTAACTGAGGATGCCTATAAGCGCCTGATTGCTCCTTCTGTAGAGCGTGAGGTTCGTGGGGAGATGACCGAGCGGGGTGAGAACCAAGCGATTTCGATCTTCTCTGGTAATCTACGTAGCCTACTGCTGCAGCCGCCCGTTAAGGGACGCTGTGTGCTGGGTGTTGACCCTGCCTATCGTACCGGCTGTAAGCTGGCCGTCGTAGACGATACTGGTAAGCTGCTTGAAGTAGCCGTGACCTATCCTACGCCGCCGAACAACAAGAAAATTGAAGCTGCTGCTAAGTTTAAAGAACTAATTGCTAAATATGGCATTCAGCTCATCGTGATCGGAAATGGGACAGGCTCTCGTGAGACCGAGCAATTTACGGCAGAAGTGATCGCCGAAATTGGCGATCCAGAGCTGGCTTACCTGATCGTTAATGAGGCTGGTGCGAGTGTTTATTCTGCTTCCAAGCTGGCGCAGGAGGAGTTCCCGGATCTGGATGTAGCAGAGCGTAGTGCAGCTTCTATCGCCCGCCGTGTGCAGGACCCGCTGGCGGAGCTGGTGAAGATCGATCCGAAAGCTATCGGTGTGGGTCAGTATCAGCATGACGTCTCCCAGAAGCATCTGGAAGAGAGTCTTAAGGCTGTCGTAGAATCGGCGGTTAACCATGTGGGCGTGGATGTAAATACAGCATCTCCTGCCTTGCTCTCTTATGTGGCTGGCGTTAACGGTACAATTGCTAAAAATATCGTTAAATATCGTGAAGAGAACGGTAAGTTCACGACTCGGAAGCAGCTGCAAAAGGTCCCTCGTCTGGGTGCGAAGTCCTATGAGCAATGTATCGGCTTCCTGCGGATTCCAGGTGGAGACAACACCTTGGATCGCACACCTATTCACCCCGAGTCATATCCGGTGGTGGATCGCTTGTTCCGCGAGCTAAGCCTCGATGTAAATAAGCTTGGCAGCAAAGAAGTGGCTTCACAGCTGGAGGCACAAAATGCCGAGGAGCTGGCTGTGAAGCTGGATGTCGGCGTGCCAACGCTTCGCGACATCCTGGAGAGCTTGCAGCGTCCGGGCCGCGATCCGCGCGAGGAGCTGCCGTTGCCGATCTTCCGCACCGACGTGCTGAAGATCGAGGATCTGGTTCCCGGCATGGAAATGCAGGGAACCGTCCGCAACGTGATCGATTTCGGCGCATTCGTCGATATCGGGATCAAGAACGATGGGCTGGTGCATATATCCCAGCTCAGCGGCAGCTTTGTGAAGCACCCGATGGATGTTGTCTCCGTAGGAGATAATGTCACCGTCTGGGTGATGGGTGTTGACCTGAAGAAGGGCCGGGTCAGCCTGACCATGCGTCCGCCGCGTGTTGAGGCAGGAAGTCTTAGCTAAAGTGAACTAAGTGAACAAATAAAGCCATCTACTTCGTGAGGAGTAGATGGCTTTTTCTTTTGACTGAATGGTATTGAAACAAACAGTTGTATCTATGAAGATCTCGTTAAATTGTCTAACTTAATAGCTAACTCATTTAGATTGCTGATGCTAATCACCGTTTCAGAAACATGTTGTTGCTGGACCTCAGCGCTAGCGAGGACTTGTTCAATAGCTGCGGTATTCTCTTCGGTAATTGCAGCCACTGAATTAACTTCGCCCAGTACAAGGGTGGATGCATGCCGGATATGATCGCTCCTATCCTTCAGGTCTTCTGCTTGTTCAAGCACTTGGTGTGTATTATTTCGGATACCCTCGAATAATCGAGCGATATCATCAGTGGAATTTTTCCCTGATTCTACAACTAGCAACCCGTTAGAAACCATATCACCAACCTGTGCAATATTATTTTGAATGCTTCTGAGAATCCGGGCAATGTCCGCGGATGCATTGTGGGAGCTCTGTGCCAATTTTCGGATTTCATTGGATACGACTGCGAAACCTTTGCCGTGTTCCCCCGCATGAGCGGCTTCAATGGAAGCATTTAGCGACAAAAGATTTGTCTGCTCAGCAATTCCTACGATGCTGGAAACAATCGATTCAATCTTCTGATTTTCTTCATTCATTTGTGTCATCAAGCCAGCAGTACTCGTTACGATATCCGTAACTTCAGACATAGTTCCAGTTAAGCGAATGATTTCATCTTGCCCCTCTTGCGTAATTTGATCCGTTTCACGGCTTCTATTGCTCATGGAGACGGAGGCAGCATTTGCCTGCATAGCTGATTCGTTTAACTGCTGCATAGCATTTGAGATATCGCTAACACTCTGTGCTTGTGATTCTACTCCACTAGCTATCTCTTGGAAGGCGGTTACGACTTCTTTGGAAATTCGATCTGTTGTCAGTACGTTGTTATGCATTAGATTACTAGATTGACTCAGAACTCCTACGGATTCAGTAACACCTGTAAGGATAGTCTCCATTTCCGCTCTGGCATGTTCAGCTTCGTTGCTGCTCTTAGACATATTTTTGAACATTTTCGCACCAATCTGACTCTGATAGATCAGAACCAGTATCATCATGATGAGAAAAACGTTAACACTTAAGGCATCAACGGATTCGAAAGCGGGTTTGGTCATTAGAAAATAGTTGAGTAAGATACAAGCTATCACACCATTAAGGAGCAATGGGCGATAGTTGTGATAGAGGGATACGATGCCTAGACCCCAGTATAGAATTAACGTACTAATGATATTTGCCCCTGCATCGATGTAGAAGTATGTAATGATATTAAAGCCAATAGCTGTTATGTACATAATATAGGATGTAGCCACACGTTTCCAAATTAGTACCGTACACAATAATCCAAGGGGTACCGCTGCTGATATAATCGCCATGATTGTTTGTGGAAATCTGTAAAGCGAAATTGAACCGAACAACAAACAGCCCCAAAACAAGTAAATAATTAATTTGTTTCTCTTGTGTAACTCGGACATCTGATTCAAGGGCATATTCACACTCCATAATGTATTAGTACTTCTGATTTTTTAGTTTAAGAGATTCCTGAAATGCTGTCTATGATGTTAAGTTCGGGGATGTTCGGAAAAATGATGTTTGGGAGAGTAATTAGGGAAAAACTCCCTGAAAAAAGCTGATATTTGCATAAAATCAATGGAATTAGGGAATTCCTCCCTGAAAATTAGGCAAATATCTACATTTACCAACGAATCACCTGAATTATAGGGAGGTTTTCCCTAATTAGTAGTCTGATGCGTATAAATCTCTGATATATAGGGAGAAATTCCCTAATTATCATCAACGCATCAGGTAAGTGTCAATGATTCTAAAAAACACAAAAATCCCCTAGGTAAAATGGAGTTACCACCACCATTTCAAATCCAAGGAGAGGCCTTTTTGTGTTTTTAGATGGATGAAGAAAGTCTTTATTCCGCAATTATCAAGCTCGTGCGTTTGGTTTTAAACTTCTGGAGGAAGCTTCGATCTATATTACGGTCGGTAATAATGTACCCAATTTTATCGAGTGAGGCGATGCCGATGGTCACATCTTTCCCGAATTTAGTATGGTCAGCAGCAACATAAACTTCTTTGGAGAGATCGATAATTTTTTTGCGCGTTTGCGCTTCCTCCAGGTTATAGTCGGAGATGCCTTTTTCAAGGGTAATGCCGCTTGCGCAAATAAAAGCCTTAAGGATATTTAATTCACTGAAATTAAATAGATAATCATATGCAATGACAGACTGCTCATTTAGTCGGACCTTTCCGCCAATGATAATAAGCTCAACCGCACTGTTCATCAGCTCGTTTACCACAGGAATGGAGTTCGTAATGACCGTGAGATTCTTTTTATTCTTGATATATTTGGCGATCTGATAGGTGGTAGAGCCGCTGTCCAGATAGATGCAATCCCCATCGTTGATATATTCGCTGCACTTTTGGGCGATCATTTTCTTTTCCTCTAAGTGACCGACCATCCGCGCATCCATTGGAGATTCAGCAAACTCCGATTCCACCAGTTTAATTCCACCATAAATCTTCTTGATCTTCCCTTGCTTGTCCAGCAGGTTGATATCTCTGCGAAGGGTATCGATAGAAATATTAAGCTCTTCTGCTAGCTCCGGCAGCTTCTGAACCTTTTTGAACATTAAGATTTCTATGATTTTCTTTTGTCTTTCCAGTGGAAACATGTAATCACCCATTCAAAGTTTATATCGCTTTCGATAGTTGAAGTATAAAGGGATTAATATAGGGTAGCAACTACTCCTTTATAAGTTAGTCATGATATACTTATAATATACTCACAACTTATTTATAATTTACATACATTTTACGTAACTGTTTATCCTCAAAAACAAAACCTTTTTATACTGAGGTTGTACTTGAGGAGGTGGAACCTTTGCTTAAATTACAAAACATAAGCAAGCATTACGATAACAAGGTTGTTCTAGAGGATATTAGTCTAGACATCCAAGCAGGGGAAATTGTCTCCTTACTCGGCCCCAGCGGGAGTGGCAAAACCACCTTGCTAAACATCATCTTGGGACTTTCAAAGATGGAGCAGGGGCAAATCATTTTTAATGATCAAGATTTAAGCAATGTACCCATGAAGAAACGCGGATTTAATATAGTGTTCCAGGATTATGCGCTCTTCCCCAACCTTAATGCTTACGAAAATATCGTTTATGGTCTGAAAAATAAAAAGGGATTAACGTCGGAGCATGAGGTTCAGGAGTATATCGAGTTTCTGGAATTAAAGCCGCATTTAACGAAGAAGATCGGCGCTCTATCGGGTGGGCAGAAGCAAAGGGTGGCTTTGGCAAGAACGCTCGTAATGAAGCCCAAATTACTACTGCTCGATGAACCTCTAAGCGCACTGGATGGAATCATCAAGGAATCTATTAAAGCTCGGATTAAATCCATCGCCAGAGAATACAAGCTTACGACGATTATCGTCACCCATGACCCTGAAGAAGCGTTAACCCTGTCGGATAAAATTCTCATCATTAATCAAGGTCATATTGCCCAATTCGGAACACCTCAAGAGATCATTCAACAACCCAGCAATGATTTTGTAAAAGAATTTATTCTGGGGCAACTGCAAGTGAAACGGGAAAATATCTATAACCTGTTCGGTGAACATTATGCCTAAAGCTAAACCGGAAATGCGGATCATTTTTATCCCAATCGTATTGTTATTTATCGTTTTCCTGATCTTGCCACTGGCAGTTTTATTTATCCGCTCGTTTGAAACGGGCCAAGGTTATTCGGTATCCAATTATCTCACCATTCTGGCAGATCAAGAGATTCGAGAGTCCATCGGAAATAGTATGAAGGTCTCCGGTGTTACGGCACTCATCACGACGGTTCTAGCTTTTATCCTAGCCTATTCTATCCACTGTACAAGAATCTATCGCCCGTTAAAAAGCATCATTAGAACTGGAATTCTGATTCCTATGCTGCTGCCTACGATTACTTATGGGTTTGCGATAATGTACTCTTTTGGCAACCAGGGACTGATTACTAAAATCTTCGGACGGAATTTATTCGAGATTTATGGATTTAATGGGCTGTTGATAGGCTACGTAATTTATACCTTACCTTCTGCTTTCCTGCTGATTCATAATTCGTTCAAGTACATTGATAAAAAGTTCATCGTCGTATCCAAGCTTATGGGGGATGGGACGTTGCGAAGCTTCATGAACACGATCGTTCGGCCTTTGTGGGGCACTTTGGGAGGGGCGTTTGTTCTTTCTTTTATCCTAAGCTTCACGGATTTTGGGATCCCTGCATCGGTGGGGGGGACGTATAACGTGGTTGCTACTCAGCTGTATCAGGTCATGCTTGGGGCTATACCGGATTTTAACAATGGGGCAGTTATTGCTGTACTGATGTTAATACCGGCGGCGTTCGGGGTTGTGCTGTTAACGTATCTTGAAAAATTCAATTTCCATTATGACAAGGTGACTGAAATCGAGATGATCCCGAATAAAGGCAGAGATTCGGTTCTTGGACTAATCTCATCCGTGATTCTAATCGGTCTACTAGCTGTATTTGCAGTCATGTTCGTTGCACCACTGATGAATGGCTATCCTTATGATCTTACGTTTACATTCAAGCATTTTGTGGATGTTTTTCAATCAAGCGATTTAATCAATGTATATAAAAATTCCTTGCTCGTAGCAGGACTGACGGCAATCGTAGGTACGATCGTGGCTTATGCTGCGGCTATCATCAATGTGCGAACGCCTATAAAAGGGAAAGCGACCTTTGACATCCTATCGATGGTGACGAACACGGTACCGGGTATGGTCCTTGGTCTGTCGTATCTACTTCTGTTCAATAACAGCAGTCTCAAAGGAACCTTTACGATTCTTGTGCTCTGTACCCTTGTTCATTACTTTACGACTCCTTATTTGATGGCAAAGAACTCTCTGGCGAAAATGAATCCATCGTGGGAAACCACTGCTGAATTATTAGGTGACAGCTGGCTGCAGACGATCCGCCGGGTCATTCTACCGAACTCTGCATCCACGGTGATCGAGATGGTCAGCTACTATTTTATCAATGGGATGGTGACCATTAGCGGAATTATCTTTCTAGTGACTGCCCAAACCTCGGTAGTTGCCAGCAAAATAAAAGAGCTGCAGCATTTCGCCAAATTTAATGAGGTGTTTGTCCTATCCATCCTGATCTTTTGCACCAACCTTATCATTAAGCTCCTAGGTGACTATTTCCAGAAACGGCAATCAAACTCTCGTTAGTTAACGATTTTAAATATAAAAAAACCAGTTAAAGTGAGGGAGAAATTATGTCTAAGAGAATTAAGGGATTCAAAGGAATTATGTTGTCTATCGTGGCTTTGAGTTTGGTGTTCACATTAGCAGGTTGTGGAAATAAAGCAGCGGGTGATGCGAGTAAAGTAGTGATTTTGACCAATGCGGATGAAGAAGCTGTAGCCTCTATGGAGACTGCGCTAAAAGGTGCGGGGTACGAAGGGCAATATCTCTTTCAATCCTTGGGCACTTCTGAGCTGGGTGGAAAGCTGATGGCAGAGGGAGACAAAATTGAGGCTAACCTGATCACGATGAGCTCTTATTTTGTAGAAAGTGCGCAAGAGAAACATGGCATGTTTAAAGATCTATCGTTTACGACTAACGCGCTAGATTCCTATCCAGCGTACTATACGCCGATTTTGGCGAATACCGGTGCTATTTTTGTAAACACAGCGGTGCTTAAAGATAAGGGCTTGGCGATGCCAACGTCCATTAAGGATTTAACAAAACCAGAATTTAAAGGCTTGGTATCTGTTCCGAACATTATGGACTCTTCGACAGGCTGGTTGTTGGTTCAGGCGATTATTTCGCAATACGGGGAAGAAGAAGGTAAAACGGTTCTGCATGATTTAGTTGCTAATGTAGGCCCACATCTGGAAAGCTCCGGTTCCGGTCCGATTAAAAAGGTAAAAGCAGGAGAAGTGGCTGCAGGCTTTGGACTTCGTCATCAGGCAGTATTAGCTAAAGAAGAAGGCGCACCGATTGACTATGTAGATCCAACGGAAGGTAACTTCTCGCTTACAGAATCCGTAGCCGTGGTGAAAAAAGATGATGCAACAACAGAGCTGGCTATGAAAATGGCAGAAACGATTATTAAAGATGCTAGAAAAGACTTAATTACAAATTACCCAGTGGCTCTATATAAAGATGAAACGGTTAGTGATATCCATAAGCCTGCACACAGTATGAAATTTGTTAAGCCGTTGACTGTGGAACTGCTGGAGCAACATCAACAATTCTTTAAAGAAAATAAATAAGATTAGAAGGAGTGTTAGGGCCATGAACAACTATAAACTGCTGACACCCGGTCCCTTGACAACTACTAACACGGTCAAAGAGCAAATGCTCTTTGACCGTTGTACTTGGGACCAGGACTATAAGAACATTACACAACAAATCAGATCCAGACTTCTGGATTTGGCAAGGGCAACGAACGATGAATATACGACAGTTCTCATGCAGGGTAGTGGTACGTTTGCAGTGGAATCTGTGCTGACTACGGCGATTTCAGCGGATGATAAGCTTTTGATTATTACAAACGGTGCCTACGGAGAACGTATTGTGCAAATGGCGCAATATATCGGACTCCATTATCGTGTGTATAGTACCCTATATAATGAATTCCCCCAAGAGGCAGAGCTTAGAGGGATTCTTATAGAGGATCCAGCCATTACGCACATTGCGATGGTGCATTGCGAGACGACGACAGGGATTCTTAACCCGCTTGAGATGATCTCACAACTGGCAAAAGCCTACGATAAAACATTAATTATCGACGCGATGAGCAGCTTCGGTGGAATAGAGATTGATGTACCTGGGCTTGAAATTGACTATTTAATCAGCAGCGCCAATAAATGTATTCAGGGTGTTCCGGGATTTGGGTTTGTCATTGCAAAGCTGGATAAGCTGCTCACATGTAAAGGGAATGCACGTAGTCTATCACTTGATCTATACGATCAATGGAAGGCGATGGACGCGGATGGGAAATGGCGCTATACGTCTCCGACCCATGTAGTGGCTGCATTTTCGAAAGCGATTGAAGAACTGATCGAAGAAGGCGGCATTCCTGCAAGGGCAGCAAGATACCAGAATAATAACCGCATACTGAGAGAAAGACTTGCGAGAATAGGAATAGAGGCGTATATCACAGACGATAAGCAGTCTCCTATTATAACCACCTTTCTTTTTCCGAACGAGACATTCAGCTTTGAAGATTTCTATGAATATGTGAAAGAAAAAGGCTACGTCCTCTACCCAGGCAAATTAACGGAGCACGACACCTTCCGGATTGGGAATATTGGTGAGATTTACGAAGAAGATATTCAGAACTTATGTAATATTATCGAAGCATACATGGGAGGAATGACACAATGAATCAAGTCGAAGGCGTAATTCTGGACTGGGCAGGAACAGCGGTAGATTTTGGCTGCTTTGCACCGGTGAATGTTTTCCTTGATATTTTTCGGGAAGCTGGGATTGAAGTTACGATGCAGGAAGCTAGAGCCCCTATGGGGATGCTGAAAATAGATCATATCCGTGCGATGTTATCCATGCCAAGAGTAGGTGCCTTGTGGGAAGGAAAGTATGGCAGAGCTTTTACTGAACAGGATGTAGAGAACCTGTATGCTGAATTCGAACCGGCCCTGATGGCATCCTTATCCGAATATACTGATCCGATTCCGCAGGTTATTGAGACCGTCCAAGTGCTCAGAAGCCAGGGGCTAAAGATTGGTTCGACCACTGGATATACCCAATCCATGATGGATGTTGTAATTCCGAATGCCGCTGGGAAGGGCTATCAACCGGATTATGTAATCACGCCAGATGGAACGCATTCACTGGGAAGACCTTACCCGTATATGATTTATCATAATATGGAAGCTTTAAAGCTATCGGCAGCATGGAAGGTTGTTAAGGTAGGCGATACGATTTCAGACATTCAAGAAGGTGTTAATGCAGGCGTCTGGTCCGTAGGTGTAATCATTGGAAGCTCTGAAATGGGCTTAAGCCAGGAGGAATTTAATGCACTTTCAGACGTGGAGAAGGAAACGGTGATCTCAGCGACACAGACCTCTTTTATTCAAAACGGGGCAGACTTTACGATTCAATCGATGAGTGAGCTGCCTCAGCTGATTGGGCGAATCAATGTACTGATTTCTCAAGGAATCAGACCTTATGCGAGATAATCATGAGCTGAAAAGAGAAGGTGACATCAACTTTAGCCCCTTGCGGACAGAGTGGATGACCCAGTTAAGCGCTGTGAGTATAGATAGGATCGAAGCGGACGAGCGTGCATATATGCGACAATCCATGTCAACGCCATGCTTGAACAGTATCGTAGATGCTGAGGGATGTTATATCACAGATGTGAATGGACACAAATATCTTGATTTTCATGGAAATAGCATTCATCAGATTGGCTATAAGAATCCTTACGTAACTGAAGCTGTGAAAAAACAGCTCGACGAGCTACCGTTCATTCCAAGAAGATTTACGGCAGATATTGCGGTGAAAGCTGCAGAAGCTTTAATCAACAAAACGACCTCAAAGGACTATAAAGTATTATTTACGCCTTCCGGAAGTGCAGCTGTAGGTCTGGCCCTTAAGGTTGCTCGCAAATGGACGGGGAAGCATAAGGTCATCTCCATGTGGGAGTCCTTCCATGGCGCGGGGCTGGACACAATCGCTGTCGGAGGAGAATACGTGTTTAAAAAGGACATGGGCCCGCAAATGCCAGGAATGCTGAAAGCCATTCCTTTTAACGCATACCGTAACCTGCTGGGAAGTCATTCCCATGAAGCAGTGGCTACCTTCTGCCTCGACTATCTGGAATATATGATTCAGCATGAGGGAGAGATCGGGGCGATCTTACTTGAGCCTATTCGGGCGACGGATACGCATATCCCGCCTATCTCTTATTTCACAAGATTAAGAAAAATATGTGATGAATATGGGATTCTGCTGATTTTTGATGAGATTCCAACAGCGCTGATGCGAAGCGGAAAGTTCTACGTCCATCAGAATTTCGATATCGAACCGGATATCCTCGTGCTCGGAAAAGGGTTAGGTGGAGGGGTGATCCCGCAAGCAGCGGTGCTTACCAGAACGCAATATGATTGTGCGGGGGATATTTCTTTGGGGCACTATACCCATGAAAAACCGGCGTTAGGAAGTGCAGCGATCTGTGCCACCATCGATTATATCGATGACTTAAATCTGCGGGAACAATGTATCAGCAGGTCTGAATTTGTAAGAGGGAAGCTTGAGACTCTGTCGGCTAAACATCTTTGCATAGGAGATGTCCGTATTGCTGGACTACTGATTTCTATTGAACTTGTGAAGTCCAGAGAGACTAGAGAGAAGAATGAGGAATTAGCTGAGCGAGTACTGTATTATTGCTTGGAGAAGGGTCTTTCTTTTAAATTGGCAGGAGGGAACTGCATCACCTGGCATCCTCCGCTTATTGTATCTGAAGAGCAATTAACTTTTGCTGTTAATCTTCTGGATGAAGGATTGTGTAAATATAGTTGAGAGATAGGCAAGCTTCAAAACAGGTTTCTTCCGCTCCGTACATGGGGGGAGAAACCTGTTTTGTCGTCTAAGGAATGAAGGACCTGCTCTTTTTGGGTAAGTTTAGAGTAACAGTTGAGCCAATAGATGAGATGAAGGGGACGGAAGTCCAAACATTCACCGCAGTTACAAGGTAGATTAATTATACGAATGGGCTGGAGCAGCATTTAAAAAGATACGCAACAGCTCGTCCACCGCAGTGTCTAGACGGGAATGATTGTTAGCTGCAAGCCAATCCTCTTGCACGATGATGTAGCTGCAGGAGCTGCTTTTTAAATAGCTGTATATAATTTGTGCTTCGTCAATTTCATGGCGAGTAATTGCTGCCGGGGCCTGGTTAAGTTCACCGCAGAAAGTGTCCATAATCGCTGATGTTATAACGGCTTGCAGGTAGGTAATATCGGGTTGAGCGTATTCGAGCTTAGTATGCGCCAGGATGCGATTTCCTTTGAGTAATATGAGTTTAAGCGTCTGTTCATCCATGGCCTCAAGGATCGCGATATTCTGATTCTCTGCAGCGAATTCGATAACCTTCTCTTTGTGATTCAGGAAGCTGATGGCTCCGATGTAATCCCTATATTTGGCGGCGGTTTCGAAGTCAAATTGCTCTGCAGCTTCAGTCATCTGTTGCTCCATCTCCACAAGGAGACTGGAATCCGTTCCGTTTAGTAGGGCTATGACTTTATCAATGATTGTATTATATTGAACGGCAGCATCGCCGCCAGCACACATCCCTATGCATAAGCCAAGCGAATGGTTTAGGCATAAAGAATTTTTGAAGCTTGGATTGCTGCAAAGGATTTTTGAGCTTTCCTTGATGCCTTGCACGGCTCTTTCCACGGTACTTCTGCTCGTGTAGGGGCCCCAAATATGGTTACCTTTTTGAACAGCAGGATCATAGGTAATCTCTAACGAAGGCATTTTATCATCCGTTCCTATTACGATATACGTATAGGCTTGCGGATTTTTCATTTTTCTATTGTACATGGGCTTTATTTCTTTAATTAATTTGCACTCCAGCATAAAAGCTTCAAATTCGGTATCTGTAAGGATAATATCCAAATCTTTAATATGTCGAACGAGCTGTTTTACCTTTGGGGAATGAGACTTCGAGTTTTGAAAATAGGATTTCACTCTCCGTTTCAGCTGTTTCGCCTTACCCACATATATAATATGGCCAAGGCCATCCTTCATGAGATACACGCCGGGAGTCAGGGGAAGGCTTTTAAGTTTTTCTGTTAAATGAATAGTAACCCCGCCCTCTCATAAGAGTTGTTTGACTGATAGTTTTAGTATAAGCCTGCAACCTTCATTTGTTCAAATCAGTCTAAAGAGCGAGGGATCAAAAACGAGGAGGGATCTTATGTACTTCGCAAGAAATATCGGTGGTTTGGCGCTGATAGCAGCTATGTTATGGCTTACAGCATGCAGAGGAACGCCAGAAGCGGGAACGGAACCGAAGGTGACCCCAGAACAGACGCAAATGCAGATGCCTGAGCAAACGCCAGAGCAGACACAAACTGCACAACCAGCGGCTACTACGGAGCCACTACAGGAGACGGAGCCATCAAGCACGGATCAGCCACTGGATCAGGAGGGACTTCCGCCAACTGTAGAGGAAGCTGCGACGACAGTCATAAGGTCTATTAAAAATAAGGATATGAAGCAATTGGCCGCATGGGTACATTCAGATAAAGGGTTACGTTTTTCTCCATACGCATACGTAGATACGAAGAATGATCTTGTATTCAGCAAGGATGAAGTGGAAGGATTAATGAATGACTCTACCAAAAGAGTCTGGCGAACATTTGCTGGATCGGGTGATTTAATTGAGCTGACATTCGCAGATTACTACAAGCGGTTTGTCTACGATGCAGACTTCATTCAGACGGCCGAAATTGCTGTGAACAAGGGGCTTGGGCAAGGTACAACGATCAATAACTTGAACGAAGTGTATCCCAAGGAGCAATATGATTTCGTTGAATATCATATTACTGGCATCGATCCTTCTGTCGAAGGGATGGACTGGCGCAGCCTGCGTCTAGTTTTCGAGAAGATTGGAGAGGATCATGCACTAGTAGGCATTATTCACGATCAATGGACACCCTGAGAAGTAAGAAATTCTTATTAGTCCTTGGGTAGTTTAGAACATGGGGGAGAACCCAAAAAACGAAGGTGCCTCAGTAGCCATTTTACGGCTTTTGGGGCACCTTCGTTTGATTCGTTCCATAAGAATCGAGTCCGGAGCTTTTATTGCGTAGCGCTAGAAGAATAAGATGTAGATCCGGATACCGATTTAGCGATCGCTTTATATCCCTCTGGCAGATAAGTGACAACAGATGCTTTTGAGATCACCTGTGCGTACATTTTGCCTGGATCAGGAGCAGTCACATTAAAATAAATCACAGCGGTCTTGTCTTTGCCAAATTCGATTCGCTCAATCACTAGTCCATATCCAGAATGCGGTAAGTTGTTAACGGTCAATGTAGCCTTGTTTACTCCTTCACCCGCTTTGGTTAGTGTAACCTCAGTCTCATAGGTTGGAGTAGTAGGGCTGCCATTAGACACAATTACGCGTTTGGCAAAAGCAGCTGCATCGTAGGTCATCGCGGCTGCTTCCGAACGGGTAATGGCATCATTTGGCCGGAAATTACCGTTCTTATCGAGTGTGGCGATATGTGTATTCAACAGGATCTGGAGACTATTTATAACCTCTGTAGAAAGTTTATCGCCATCCTTAATGTCTACATACATGAGTGTAACCGGGAAGTTACCTTTACTTTGCAGTGCTTGCGTCAATAAGTGAGCGAACTGAGCACGGGTGATGGTTCCGTTAGGATCTACTGTTCGATCAAGTGAAAGACCATTTTGCTTGGCAGTCAGGAAGGCTGAAGCATACCAGGATTTGTCGTTCACCTTATCAAAATAATCACTAGCTTTGGATGAGCTGTTACCCGCCTCTGGCTTCGGAGACAGATTCAGACCCCCAACGATGAACTGAATCCCTTGGGCAAAGCTTACTTTAGATTTAGGCGCGAACTTATCTTTGTCTACTCCATTTATAATCCCCTCTTTATGCAGGGAGTTAATTTTTGCTTCCGCAGGATCACCTTTCAAATCCGAAAAAGCAAAAGCGGATGCTCCAAATGACAGGCTTGCTGCTAGAATACCGCAGGCTATCGTCATTGTTTTGACATTACTTATGAATAATGATTTCTTCATTATGCGTCACCTCCATACTCTTAGATGGTAGATTAGACCAAAATGTTGCAGGTAATTTAAAATATTATAAAGATTCAAGTAAAACGTTATCCGCGAAGGAGTGACTCGGCACCATCTACATAGATCTCAGTTCCTGTGACATGGAAAGACTCATCCGAGGCGAGAAATAATACTAGATTGGCTACTTGTTCAGGTTTACCGGGCGCATCTTCCAGAGGATGATTGCCTTTCGGAAATTCTACAGGAATCTTCACTTCTTGAAGATCATCGCTCTTATCCGTATTATCTCCAATTTGAGTGTCGATCGATCCAGGACAGACCGCATTTACGCGGATACCGTATTGCGCCAGCTCTAGCGCAGCCATTTTCATAAAAGCGACTTGTCCAGCCTTGGAAGAGGAGTACGCAGCAGCGCCGATGTTCGAGAACACTCGATTTCCGTTAATAGAGCTAGTGATAATGATGCTTCCGCCATTTTCTTTCATATGGGGGATAGCATATTTTACTGTTGCAAAGGTACTGCGTAGGTTGGTATCTAGCGTCTGGTCCCAATCTTCGATTTCTAGTGTTTCTATTGGAGCCCATGTACCATTAATGCCAGCATTCGCAAAAATAATATCAATCTTCCGAGCCTCATCCGCAACCTTACGAATACTTTCTTCGACAAGACCTGGATTGGAAACATCGCATTCGATAACTGTAGCTGTTCCTCCAATGGATTCAATTTCACGTTTAGTTTCATAGGATTCCTCAGGGGTGCGATCAAGCATATATACCTTAGCTCCGTGCTGAGCAAACCTTATGGCTGTAGCTTTTCCAATACCGGACCCTGCGCCTGTGACTACTGCAACTTTATTTTGCAATCGTTGATCTAACATGATGAATTTCCTCCTTGGCGTTAGACTTCTTACTTAGTAATTACATACCCGGCATAGCTGAATTTAACCAATTTAGTAGGAGGGTGGAACAACAAGGAGGGATGTATTACTATGAGACATAAGGATGTGTACAATATAAATTTAGATCAATCTAGCTCATGATAGGGGTACTATAGATGATTCAACAGCAGGGAGCAGAACGGATTAATGTGGGGATATTTGCCCATGTGGATGCCGGCAAGACAACAACAACAGAGCATATTTTGTATGAAAGCGGTCGCATTCGAGCGCTCGGCAGTGTAGACAGTGGGACAGCATTGACGGATTCTATGGATGTGGAGCGGCAACGAGGAATATCCGTTCGGGCGGCATTAGCTTCTTTTGAATGGAAAGGTGTGCAGATCAACCTCGTTGATACACCAGGACACGTCGATTTTCTGTCAGAAGTTGAACGGTCTTTGCGAGTGATGGATTGTGCGGTGCTAATTTTGTCGGCGGTAGAGGGTGTGCAGGCTCAAAGTGAGATGATCTGGAACGCGCTGAGGAAGCTGGGAATACCGACGCTTATTTTTATGAACAAAATGGATCGTGTAGGTGCAGACCCTGAGGCTGTGCTGGCCCAAGCGAGAAATTATTTATCTAGTGATATCATTCCTGTTCAGCAACCGATAGGCAAAGAGCAGGAGTACATAGAAGCTATTGATTTATGGGGAAGTGATACTGATCCAGCTGCACAGACAGAATTATTAGAGGCATTGGCTGAGCGGGATGAAGACCTGCTAGAGACGTATATGTCAGGTAGTTCGATTGATCTTGCAGCTTGGAAAAAATATATGAAGACAGCTTCCGCTTCAGGACGCTTCTTCCCAATGGTTTATGGTGTTGCCGCCAAGGGGCTTGGCATTACTGCATTGCTGGACGCGATGGTTGAGTATTTTCCGAGAGCTAGTGGCAATGTTGAGGGGCCGGTGTCCGGCATTGTCTACAATATTCAGCGTGATAAAAGCATGGGGCGAATGGCGTTTGTCCGCCTTTATGAAGGAACGATCCGTAACCGCGATACGGTAATGAACTACACGCAGAATATTCAGGGAAAAGTGACCCAGATCCGCAAGGTCGAGGGTGGTCGTACTGAGGATGTCGGATCGCTTGAAGCGGGGGATATCGCTGTAATCTATGGTCTTTCAGGAGTACGGATCGGAGATGTACTCGGTCATCCGGAGGCGATTCCGGAGGAGGCGAAGCTGGCTGTACCGCTGCTAACGGTGCGCGTATTCTGGGGAACCGATATGGATGACCATAAGGTTATCGGAGCATTGCAGGAGCTGGCGGATGAAGATCCGCTCTTGGATGCGCAGTGGCTGCAGGATGAGCGAGAGCTGCATATCAAAGTAATGGGACCTATTCAGCTGGAGATTCTGAATAGTGTTCTGGAGGAGCGGTATGCGCTGAAGGTTACCTTCGGTCAGCCTTCTGTTATCTATAAAGAAACGCCAGCCTCTGCTGGGGAAGGCTTTATCGCTTATACGATGCCGAAGCCGTGCTGGGCGATTCTGCGGTTTCAGATAGAGCCCGGACCTCCTGGCAGTGGTTTAGTTTATGATTCGGTAGTGCGGAGTTCCGATCTGCTGCCACAATATCAGAGCGAGACCGCACGCCGTGTACCAGAAGCCTTGCAACAGGGCTTGTACGGCTGGGAGGTTACCGATCTTAAAGTGACCTTAATCGAGGGACAGCATCATGTATGGCATACCCATCCGCTAGATTTTGCCGTAGCGACTCCTATGGGGATTATGGATGGACTCGCGCGGGTAGGCACTAAACTACTGGAGCCGATTCTTCAGGTTCGTATCGTTGTCCCTGAGGAGAATGGCGGCCGAGTGATGAACGACCTGGTTCAGATGCGCGGCACCTTCGAGCCACCTGTGCTGCAAGGCGAGCGGATGATCATCGAAGGCCGTCTGCCACTGGCAACGTCGCTCGATTATCCGGTTACTTTAAGCTCCTACACGAAGGGGCGTAGCACGTTTACTTCTTTTTTTGCCGGCTATGAAGAATCTCCGCCAGACGTATCCGCTGAGCGTACCCGCCGGGGCGTGAATCCATTAGATCAGGCGAAATATATATTAAGCGTGCGAAAGGCGCTGCAGGGGTGAGATAAAATGAAGATCAGAGAAGCAACAGCTAGTGATATAGACGGGATCGCTTTCGTCCACGCTACGAGTTGGAAAACCACGTATAAAGGACTAATATCAGACGAGTTTCTTGATAATTTCACAGTAGAAGCTAGAAGGAAGCGCTGGATTCAGAATTTTGAAAATCCCAATAAAGACGAGGTAATGTATGTTGCTGAAGATGAGTCTGGGATGATCATTGGCTTTGCAAATGGAGGGGCGCGAAGAGAGCCGGATCTCTACGATGCGGAGCTTTACGCACTTTATTTGCTTAAGGAACACCAAGGAAAAGGTCTAGGGAAGCAGCTCATAAGAAGTGTAGCACAGAATTTATTGAAGAAAAATTATAGCTCGTTCATGACTTGGGTGCTGGTGGGCAATCCGGCGATTCATTTCTACCACAGCGTTGGGGGAGAGTCTATCTCAAGTATAGAAGTTAAGATAGGGGATGAATTATTAGAAGAAATAAAAATAGGATGGCAAGACATTAGAGGCATAGGGATTGATGAATGACTTTTCACGCAAAAAAAGACTCATAAGGGATACAAAACGCATACCCCTTATGAGTCTCATAATGATTTATTTAATGTACGTACGGCTGACCAGAACATCTGCAATAACATCTGTTGGAATGATGAATTCTCTAACGCCCATGTAGCCAGGAGCCACATCATATTTGTTAAAGGAAATAACCAGCTGGTACTTATCGTTGATATAGAAATCTTGATCTTTAGCTATATTTTCAAATTGATAAAAAAGGTCTTCATTGGGTTCATCTGTTGAAATCCAGTAGAACATATCTTTATCTGCTTTCATTTGGGAGCGCATCTGTTCCTTAATATTTTCACTTATGATACTGATATATCGATCATCCTTAAATAACATAGGCAGACTTAGCAGGATTTGATTCTTCTTGTCTATCGTATCGTGCTGCATTGTGGTTGACGATGAACCTACGGTATTTACCACGTATCTGCTAATAGCAAATAGCTCAGCATTGTCCGTTTTAACCTCAAAGCCTGTATCGACCCCTAAATGACCCTCTCCGGATTGCTTTAAAGACTCCATCTCTGCTTGAAACTCATCATATAGTTTTTTGTTTTCTTCGAGATATTTTTCATTCAGAGTCGATTCCAGCTCTTTATTCTCTAGGTTAGTAATGATGGGGACCTTTATGTCTGCATTATAGGTCTGCTCATCCACTTTGTATTCTCTAAAAGTTAGCACTTTAACAATACTGTCTACACCAGGTATAGCGGAGAAGGCATTGGCAATGTTAACATTGACATTAATCCCAATCACGAAAAATAGGGCTGCCGCACAAACTCCAGATATCCACTGGTAACGTATTCTTCTTATCTTCCTTTTCTTTAATGCTTTACTTACAACGAAATCTAATTCCTCAGGAATAGGGAGTTTGTTATAATCTTCTATAATTTTTTTGATTTGGTTATCCATTCTAATTGATCTCCTTTGAGGATTCTTCCTGCATGTTGACTCTTAATAACTGGAGTGCTTGATATAGTCTAGTCTTTACTGTATTGACGTTTTCATTTAATACTTCCGCAACTTCCTCGATCTTTAAATCTTCGATATATCTAAGGACGATGACATTTCGATACTTAAGGGGTAGATCATCCAGCGATCTTTCTAAATCAATATCTGGATACACGTCTACCGCACCAGGCATAAAAAAGTCGAGTGCTTCATCATCTACCGGTTGAACTCTTTTATGTTTCCTCAGAAAATCTAGAGAGGTAGTTACTACGATTCTAAACAACCAACTCTTTACGGATTCTGGTTTTTTTAGCAACCCTATAGAGGAGAGAGCTTTATAAATCGAATCCTGAACAACATCTAATGCATCCTCTTTGTTCTTCACATAGCTGTAAGCTAGACGGTATATGTTCTCCTTGTTATCTGTAATACAAAGAGTGAGTAATTTCTCTTTATTCCTCTTAAGCATATTCGTAAAACCCTTCTCTTTTTATATTGCGTAGCTTTAGTTTGTTAGATTACTATTCTCATTGATTCTCCTTTTGTATGGCTTTAGCTACAAGTGCGGCATAGGATTTGGCACCTTCTCGTTTTAGATGAACGCCATCCTCATAGAAGTAAGAGTCCTTTCCTTCGCTTGAGGAATGCCAGTCTACAACCATAGCATTGGGGAATTCTAAAGCCACTTTCTTAAGCAAAGTATTCACAGTATTTTGCCATTTTTTCGGTACACGTGTGTTTACTAGTACGACTTGCTGAACATCTTCAAGTGAAATAAGTAATTTCCGCAATTGATTGGAGTTAAAAGCTCCGTTCGTACCTAGATTAATGATCACTCGAGTGCCAAGTTTCCCCTTCGTCCTAAGTTTATCGACCACTTCTTGTGCCTGTGACATCTGCCTGCCTACCTTACCATCGATAACAATGCCTGGCAGAAGTTCTTGTAGATAAGGAGCAGCATCGAGGATTACGGAATCACCTATCGCAGTAACACCTTTACCTGCTTCTTCTACCTGAGGCTGAGGTTCTGGCTTCTTCAGTGGATCTACTGGTACTGGTACAGGCACAGGTGTTGGTACATTTTGAGGGGGCACTAGTGTGACCTTATGTTCATTCTTATCGGGATTAGTAATAGTGCCTGTATTCGGATCTGCGGATATCTTAGTATCCAAGTTGCTACTGCAGGATATGGACAATATGATTAACGGGACTACAATAAAGATGAATAAGGGTCGAATCTTGAATTGCAGACGAATGCTTAATTTCGTACACCATCTTCCTAATAAACCTTGACGAATAGGTTCTTCGATATATTTCCACGATAGTGAGGCTAATAGGAGGCTAACTCCCAGCTGAAAAAGAACACGGAAACCATCGAACCCACCTGTATCTACTGTAGGATTAGTTAGAATGATGACTGGATAATGCCATATGTAAATACTATAGGAACGTACGCCAATCCAACGCAAGGGCTTGCAACCCATGATTTTAGCTAGTCGGCTCGCAGGATGTGCGAGTACAGCTATTACAATTGCGGAAAGGATCGACACTAGAACCAAGCCGCCATAATAAAGAAATTGTCCGTACTCATTCGTCCGCCAAATCATAAGAATGAGGGTGATTAATCCGATTGCACCACTGAAGTCAAGGATATAGCGAGATCTGCGTGAAATCTTATCGGTCAAATTTTGACTCGGCCATGCTAGAGCGAGAGCGGCTCCAATCAGTAGAGCAAAAGCTCGAGTATCAGTACCATAATAGACTCGGCTTGGGTCAACTCCAGGTTGATAGATTAGCGCCATAGCAAGTGCCGAGAGGAATGCCCCTGTTAGACACATCACAATGAGTTTACCTCGCTGAGGTGCAAGGCGTAACCCTACAATAATAACCAATGGCCAAATGAAGTAGAACTGTTCCTCAATAGCGAGCGACCACAAATGACCTATAGGAGAAGGAGGTCCAAAGCTCTCGAAATAAGATACATCGTGAAAAATAAGCCACCAGTTATTGAAGTATAACGTTGAAGATATAAAGTCCCCTTGTAATGCTGCTAATCGTGAACGATCGAACACCAGAAGCCACATAGCAGTGACAAAAAGCATGACAAACATAGCAGGCAATAGCCGTCGCGCTCGTCTGATCCAGAAATCTTTAAGGTCGAACCGTCGGTCTTGCTTCCACCTTTGGATGATTTGATCCGTGATCAGATATCCAGACAGAACGAAGAATATTCCGACCCCTATAAGTCCTCCTGGAGCCCAATTGAGGTCGAGATGATACGCGATAACTGCGATCACAGAGAGTGCTCGAAGTCCATCTATTCCCGGCATATAACGCCTTCTAGTCGTGGAATTGTCAGGTTCTAAAGAGTTAGTCGGTGGTGTAACCTTGATTTCTTTCATGGTAGTTCATTCCTTCGTCATCAGTTGTCTTATGTCAGCAAGACGTATGACTAACTTAAAAAAGTTCTTAACTTCTCTTGGTAAATAAAGGAGTGACCATGAATGGATCAGAAATCGGTACACAAGTGCCTATGAATTTAAAAAGGCATTCTAGAACAAAAAATCATTCTGGAATGCCATTAGCCTAATTAGCCGTTCTTAATTTCCACACGTAAAATATCGGTAACCATTTTAACCGGAACGTATATCGTATCGTTCTTTAGGATAGGAGCAGTACCTAAAGTGACAGGTGCCATTTTGGCAAAAAAGTAAGAATCTTTACCTAAGGTAACATTTGTCCACTGTGCACCTTTCTTCAGCTCAGCTGAGCGCGACGTTTGATTCCACTTGATTTCATATCCTAAACGATTCGCCACATCACGTAATGACACCATTGAAACCCCATTAGCATTCTTAAATGTAGCTATTGTACTTAAATCGAGCTTCGGGTTGTTCGTAATATGGGTACTGAAACGAAATTCAGGAGTTCCCATGGCGCCTGGAGCAATACTATATTTAGGGAAGAGGATGACAACCTCACCATTTTCAATATAAAAACCTTGTTCTTCGTCGATCCCTTTGAAATCCTCAATAAAATAGTTCTCAGGCTCCTCATTGATCTTCGCAAGGATACCGGCATTCAACTTTTCCTTAAAGTCGTTTCCAAAGAAATCTGACAAGGCAATCCGCTTCGCTTGTTTCGTATTAAATACATTGTATGTATCTACACGAGGCATACCCGTTCCACCAGTTTCACCTTGAGAAGTAACGACAAGTGATATCATTCCAGAAGGGTTATCCGTTTTATTTTCCTTTAAGTCATAAATAATATTTAGCTCATATGGGCGATACTCAAAACCAGCCTTTTTAGCGTCTGCAGCTGCTTCAGTTGCATCCTTTTCCCAAAGAGCAAGGTCTTTCTGCGCATTAGAGAGAATGATACTGTTGATCTCTTCCTGAGCCTTCGTATCCAACATACCTACGATCTGTGGCACTTTAATATTTGTATTCAGAAGCTCCGTTGAAGATGTGAGAATTACTTCTTTGATTTGGATTCCAGTGTTATTGATGGTGGAAATCGGTACAGCTGAAATCGGGGCATTGATGGCAGGCTTAGTCGTGTTCACTGCATCAGCAAAAGCAGTGCCATTCATTGGTAACATGCCAGCGCTTATTCCCACAACCGTTAATCCGACTACACCAAACTTCAATACGTTAAAAGGGCTCTTTTTCATTGTTTGTTCACGCTCCATTAGTTGTAATAAGTGTGTTATTAGCGCACTTACTAGCAAGACGTATTAGGAGTGTTGAAAAGTTTGGGGGGGATAAATGTTGATCGAAATTCGTCATCCCGCAAGAGTTAATAGTCACTCCGAACCCTTTTCAGCCTTCTTCCGCGCCCGGAACCGCCGCACCTTCATGAGGTTGCCACAAGCTTTATCATCGCAGTACCGCTTAGAACGGTTACGTGTATCATCATAGTACACCCAGAGACAATCAGGATTCTCGCAGATACGGAATCTTGAGGGTTCTTTTTCAAGCAAAGCCTCCGCAAAAGACGCCGCTATCTCCGCCATCACCTGCTCCCAACCGCTATGTAGTGGCAATAATGAAATCTCCGCTTGCTCGGCACTTTTCCATACCATTCGCCGCGTAACAGGACCCTTGTCCATATAGATATTGAGCTGCTTCAGCATTTCTCCATCCATCGATTTTCCTTGTACAATAGCCTGTACCCAGTCCCATAGTAGGGATCGAAGCTTCTTTAGCTGTTCCAGTTCTATCGTATTCGGCAGCTGTGTTTCTAGCAGAGCATGCTTCTTCAGCCATTTCGCAATCCACTCCGGATCTTCGAGTTCATCCCGATCCTTGTTCTTATCTCCTGTTCGCCAATCCCGCCAGTAACTATTAATGAAATCCTCCCACAACACGTCCTGTTCATCCTTTCCGCACAACTCTCGATTAAAACGATTGTAACAGTTAAAATTGTGATTAGCTAGTTACTTGATCGAACGCTGGAAATATGCTACATTTCTAATGTAACCACTATATGATGGTTTAAGTAGTTACATAATTCAGTTAGTATTAGGAGGTTGAACATGCAAAATAAAATCAGTGAGGTTCTGCTGCAAAATTGGGATTATTGCATGGATATCGAGGATTGGGCCCCGCCATTAAGTGATGCACTGGAAGGTGTGGACAGTAAACAGGCACTTTGGAAGCCAGAGGGGAGTACAGTCAATTCCATCTGGGAGACGGTTAACCATCTAACATATTATAAGGTGCGTTTGTTGCGAAAGTTAAAAGGTTTGCCCAAACAACCTGATGCTGAAAGCAACGATGATACCTTCACTGTAACAACGGAAGGGGAAGAAGCATGGTCGAAGGCCGTTGCAGACCTGAAAGACGTGCACGCTGCTCTTAGAGAAATCATTGAGGCGTTGGAAGAAGGCGCATATGATTGGGGTGGTTCGGGTCATGCCCCAGGGGAAGAGGTAATGAGTCTTATCCTGCATGATTCATACCACACCGGACAAATTATTATGCTTCGTAAACTGCAAGGCTCCTGGGTTTCCAACCGTAGTTTTAATTAGAACCTCTACAATAAAAATATAAGCCACACTCCACTATACTGGTTTACCTGGTGCAGCGGTCGTGTGGCTTTTCTTTATTTTAACCTTTTGGGGTGCTTCGATATTGAGTCGGCGAGCATCCCATTATTTTTTTGAACAATCTAGAAAAGTAGTAGGGGTCCTGCATCCCGATAGCACTAGAGATTTCTTTAATATGTAAATCGGTTAATGCTAGCAGTTGACTGGCACGCTGCATTTTGAGGCGCAGATAGAATTCAATCGGGGGAACCCCGGTTTCTTGATTAAATAGATAAATTAGATGCTGCTTCGATAACCCCATATGCTTCGCTACATCCGGGAGTGAAATGGAGCTGTTGATTCGATCTGTCATGTAGCGAATGGCTTGCTCAAGATAACGTTCGTTCTTTTTATCTTGCTCAGAGTTCATGGTACTCAATCCCACGTGGCTGATCAGATGACGAATGCACTGAGACACATAGATATGATTACGCATGGCATAAGGCTTATCCGATAACAGGGCATAACATTGCTCGAAATCTTCGATCCATTGGGTATGAAGGTTCAGTGTAAAGGTTAGCGGCTCTACGTCCATGGCATAAGTTTGAATCAACGCAGCGGCATGCGTTCCTTTTAGATGCATCCAGTAGATCGTCCAGGGATTCACATCTGAAGCACCATATCGATGGGGTGTTCCGGTAGGAATGACAGCTAATTGCCGTTCTTTTATTTGGATCAGCTTATTGTGATGACTCTCCATCCACCCTTCACCCTCTACGCAATATATAAGAATATGCGAGTCACATCCTTGTGGACGCTCTCGATAATGAAACTTCGCTCTTGGGAAGCAGCCAATGTCACTTACATAGAAGGAATTTGTTAACGGATTCTCATGTAATTCATTCATCATGAAATCGGGCAGCACAAAAAGCTTCTGCTCATCGAAGCCATCCGGCTTTAATGAGATATCTGTCATGATAACCCTCCTTTTTAAGAACATAATTTATTTATTTGAAATAACAACCAATTCATAAGGAGAATATTATTTTTAGGATAAGAATATTGTCCATCAGTTACAGATTATCGTCAATTGTTTAAAAGCGCATACAACGATAAATTAGAGCTATATCACGAAGGAGGAGAGAACGAAATGAGTATGAAAGAGCCTTCTGCAATCTTAACGAACAGCGTCCGCATATGGGAGGAAATGGTTGAAATTCCTACCTATGAAACAGGTGAACCCGATAAAAATCCAATGTTCCTCGAGAAGCGAGTCTATCAAGGCAGCTCGGGGCGAGTATATCCACATCCTGTGGTTGATAAAATTATGGATGAGAAAGAAATGAAATCGTATCAGATGGTAATGCTCGAAAATGAATATGTACGCATCGAGATCATGCCTGAAATTGGCGGCCGTATCTATCGTGCTCTGGATAAGACGAACAATTATGATTTTGTTTACTATAATCGCGTGATTAAACCTGCGCTTGTTGGTCTGACAGGACCATGGATTTCAGGTGGAATTGAATTTAACTGGCCGCAGCATCATCGTCCGAACACGTTTGGCCCTGTGGAGCATGTAATTACGGAGAATGAAGATGGCAGTGCAACCGTATGGGTGAGTGAAATTGACCGGATGTATGGAACGAAGGTCACAACGGGCTTCAGGCTGCATCCTGGAAAAGCCTATCTCGAAGTTACAGCACAGCTATATAACCGAACTTCGGAGCCACAAACCTTCTTATGGTGGGCAAACCCTGCGGTTGCAGTCAATGACCATACGCAATCGGTATTTCCACCGGATGTCACAGCCGTATTCGACCATGGTAAGCGTGATGTGTCCAGATTCCCTATTGCAACAGGAACGTATTACAAGATGGACTATTCCGAAGGCGTAGATATTTCACGCTATAAAAATATTCCTGTTCCTACGTCATACATGGCGTACAAATCCGATTATAATTTCGTGGGTGGTTATGATCATGGGGTTGAAGCGGGTCTGCTTCACGTAGCGAATCACCATGTATCCCCAGGTAAAAAGCAGTGGACTTGGGGGAACGGCGAATTTGGTCAAGCGTGGGACCGTAATTTAACCGATGAGGACGGACCCTATATTGAATTAATGACAGGGGTATTTACGGATAATCAACCGGATTTCACTTGGCTCCAGCCGTATGAAGAGAAGTCATTCACACAATATTTCATGCCATATAAGAACATCGGTGTTGTGAAAAATGCTTCTATTGATGCCGCCGTTAATCTTGAGGTGGATGAGACTTTATGGACTGCCACTGTGATGGCCTATGGAACTTCGGTATTCGAGGGAGCGGTTATTGAACTTAGAGGACAGCATAGAACGTACGTGAAAGATACCGTTACGCTCTCTCCAGAATTAACCTATAAATCTGTCATTACGTTAGATAAAGTGGATCAGCCGCATCACTTAATCCTAACGGTGTTTGATGTGAACGGAAACAGCCTCATATCTTATCGTCCAGCGAAGCCTAGCATTGAACAGGTTCCAGATGCAGCCAAGCCACTTCCACTACCGGAAGAATTAAAAAGCACAGAGCAGTTGTATTTGGCTGGAGTTCACTTGGAACAATACCGTCATGCTACGTTCGAGCCAGGGCATTATTATGAAGAAGGCTTAAGAAGAGATGCATCCGATATTCGGCTTAATGTGGCTTATGGGACACTGCTGCTTCGTCGAGGATTGTTCAAGCAAGCGGAAAATCATTTCCGTACGGCTATACGATCGCTGACTTGGCGCAATCCGAATCCATATGATAGTGAAGCATACTATCAGCTTGGTGTAGTTCTCAGACTGCAGGATCGCAAGGAAGAAGCATTTGCTGCCTTCTACAAGGCGGTATGGTCTGCAGCATTTCAAGACAGTGGATACTATGCATTGAGTCAAATTGCTTGTGAACGTGGGGCGTATGAAGAAGCGTTGGAACTCGCAACTAGAGCTTTGGCACGTAACACAAGAAACTATAAATCAAGACATGTAAAAACAGTACTTTTACGCAAGCTTGGACGTTACTCTGAGGCGATTACATTCGCAGAGGAGACATTGAAACTAGATATCGCGGACTTCGGGGCAGCGTATGAGAGAGTGCTTACGCTTACATTGCTCGGGCGACAAGAGGAAGCAGCTGAGGCTCAGATGAAGCTTGCACGGTTCATGCGAAACGATGTGCATAACTATTTAAATCTAGCTTCCGATTATGCAGGTAGTGGATTGTTCGCGGAAGCTGCACAGGTGTTAGAGCAAATTCGTAGGACATCGAATGAACCCAATTATCCGATGGTGCATTACACATTGGCTTATGTACACGAGAAAATGGGCCGTGAGGAAGAGGCGACAGCGCAGCTTCAGCTTGCTCAAGCAGCATCTTCTGATTATTGCTTCCCGAACAGCTTGTTTGAGCTGCAGGTATTAGAAAGCGCGATTGCCTGCAATCCGCTAGATAGTAAGGCTCATTATTATCTAGGAAATCTATTCTATGATAAAAAACGTACCGACGATGCCATTCGCCATTGGGAGCAATCCGTCGCGCTTGATGATCGTTTCCCGACGGTTCATCGTAACCTTGCGCTTGCTTATTACAATAAGCGTAATGATGCTGAGGCTTCCTTGCAGTCACTTGAACAAGCTTTCCAGTGCAATACGAATGATGCGAGAGTATTCTACGAGCTGGACCAATTGTATAAGAAGATGGGTGTTTCTGCTCAGGAGCGGATGGCAAGACTGCAGCTGCATATGGAGCTGGTGGAGAAGCGGGATGATCTATACCTTGAATATGTGACCTTACTGAATTTGCTTAGCAAGTATGAAGTTGCTTTGTCAGTTCTATTACGACGCCAATTCCATCCATGGGAAGGTGGCGAAGGGAAAGCTACGGGGCAATATGTTTTGGCGCTTGTTGAACTGAGTAAGCAGGCGAATCAGGTAGGCCAATATGAAGAGGCTATCTCATTATTAACACGTGCGCTTCATTATCCAGAGAATTTAGGTGAGGGTAAGCTCGATGGTGCGCAAGAGAATAATGTGTATTACGAGCTTGGTGTGGCTTATAACGGATTAGGCAAGATGCAAGAAGCTGCACGACACTGGGCGATTGCGTCTCAAGGCTTGAAAGAACCAGCCAGCGCGATGTACTACAACGATCAGCCGCCAGAAATGATCTTCTATCAGGGCTTAGCATGGGTACAGCTGAATCATCCGAAGGAAGCGAACCGGCGTTTTAATAAGCTGATCGATTTCGCAGAAAGACATCTCTTTGATGAGGTGAAGATTGATTATTTTGCCGTATCCTTACCTGATTTCCTCGTATTTGAGGATGATCTGAATAGACGAAATCAAATTCATTGCTTGTTCATGATGGGTTTAGGTTTATTAGGCTTAGGGAAAATGGCAGAAGCGAAAGAACGATTTGAAGAAGCGTTGCACTTGGAGCCGAACCATCAGGGAGCTCGAATTCACAAGGCGATGTGCTTGGAATCATAAAAGAAATAAAGCAGTTTCATGATGCCGGAAAATAACTGGTTCGATTTGGAATTTTGTTTCAACTCTGAAAGCCCCGGGTTAATGGAGACTATCTACCAGCCTATATTCGAAAGGAGAGATTGATGATGGAACCGGGCTATAAAGATAGAAGCGTTGAAGTGGAGCATACAGAGGTGCAACGGAAATCGGATTCCAGTGTTGTCGCATCTACCTTTATTAAATATGCTGCTTATATTATTATTTTTTTCGGAGCACTTTTCTTCTTGGTCAGATATGTATTCCCTATGTTCTAATTCGGATTCCAACGAATCCTATACAAAAATCCATCCCCTGTAAGTAGCGGGATGGATTTTTGAATTTAACGAATCCTATAAATTTCTCTGGATGGAATCCGGTGATTCCGCAGAATTACGATAAAAGAACCAGCACTCGTTCAGCAGCTTGATCTGACGGCGGTCTTTTTTGTAATAGGCTTTCATCAGTTGATGGCAGAGCCACTGTGGCAAGGGTATCACTCCTCTAACTGCTTACGTAAGTTAGCATATGGAGAAATGAGCCTAAAGGTGACGATTTACAGAATGCTTTCTGCTTCCTCTTCGTACCACTGCTCTAATTGAGCTTGCAGCGCCCGAATCTCGGTCAGCAGGGAGATGAGTGGATAGTTCTTTTGCTCCTGAACAGAGGCAAAGGCCTGTTCCAATCTATTGATATAATCCAGACCGGACTCCAGGGAGTAATCTTCGCGTAGCAGATCCAATGAATCACACTCAGCAATAGCTAAGGGCAGATCCGGTACATTATCGGCTGTCAGCTTGTCGATTTCTTTGTTTAGACGTAAATTGAGCGCACTTAGCTGGTACGCATATTCCTCGGGCATTTCCACGAATTGCAATTCTTGATGTTGCTGCAAAATTACATACCGCATTTTCGGCATTGGTCATTCTCCCTCCGTACTTGTCTTCCTTCTTGACAGTTTAGCCTATGCACAAGTTACAATTCAAGTAGAGATCTTAATTCCCGTGGAAAGGACTTGTGATAGAACGCTATGGAAACGATGAGCAACGAAGAGCTGCAGCTGTGGATTGAGCAGGTATCACGGGACAGCTTTGGCGTACCCTTTAGGCACAAGGCAAGCTTTAACAGCCGATTATCTTCAACAGGCGGTCGATATTTTACCAAGAGCCATAATATAGAGATTAATCCCCATCAGCTTGCTATGTTCGGTAGAGAAGAGACGGAGAAGATTATAAAACACGAGCTCTGCCATTATCATCTGCATTTGGCGAAGCGAGGGTATATGCATCGTGACACTGATTTCAAAAGACTGCTGGCACAAGTCGGCGGGAGTCGCTACTGTCAGACATTGCCGGGTGCGAAAGCTCGAAAGTCACTCCCTTACCGGTACAAGCTGATCTGTACAGCATGTGCTATGGAGTATCCGCGTAAGCGAAAAGTAGACCCCAAGCGCTACCGCTGCGGCAAATGTTCGGGTAAGCTGAAGCTGCTAGCGCTGGAAGTCCAGTAAGTCGAACAGCACGTTATTTTATAACCAGACCCATCAATCCAACAAAGGAAACAGCTTGCTGAGGCGAAATGATACATCCCTCCAAATCTTGTATATCCACGATCAAGCCACTAAACTCGCAGTCACTAAGATCGATCCCGTTAAGCTTTGATCCTGACAATGTGGCTTGATCAATATTACATTCGCTGAAGCTGACTTTCTGGAAATTCGATTGGTAGTAATCAGAGCTCATCAATGAACTATTCTCAAAAGCAACCTGCTTCAGATTAGCCATTCGAAAGGTTGCGAAATCCCCGATACAATCTACCACGCGAACATTCTGGAATCTGCCTCTTGTGAAGTCCGTACCGATGAGTTTGCAGTTCCTGAATTCGGTTCGATGAACAATTGCATTCGTAAAATCCACATTGGATAGATCGCATCGCTCAAAAATTACATCCATCAGTTCAATCCCAGTTAAGGACGACTCGATGATCGTAACATTTTTAAAAACCACTTGATCAAAGCTGACCTTGTTAGCTTCTTGATTATCAATAACTGTATCGCTTATGCTGCAACGACTGAATTCATCTTTGGTTTGCAGCGAGTATATTTGCTCAGGGAGTAGAGCTTCTGGATCTGTTATTTTAGGTGATTCCATTTTGAATTTCATATGTACCTCCATTTATGAATGCTTGTTTCTAATTAAATTAACTATCATCGGGTTCAGCGGATTTGTCAATTTTCAGTAGTACTCAGGCCTATCGGGAGATCCGTACAAATACACCTTTTTATGGATAAAATCACACATCGTTTTGTAAGCGTTACCAACTTAAGATGGAAGGGAAGTCCATATTAGGTAGAGGGGGCACATTTATGAAACGATTCAGGTCCGCGATGGCGGGTCTGCTCGCGATGCTGCTGATTTTCTCAAGCTTGCCTGTGATGGGAATCGGTAGCGGTTCCGTAGGAGCAGAAGGGGTTGGAGGAACAGGCGCAGGGCTAATTCCATCAGGGACAGTACTCATCAAGAATAAGTGGAAAAATAATTTCTTATATGAAACGTCTGATGGTATCGTGCGTTATGGCATGACCAATCCAGCGGACACATCATCGCATTGGACAGTGGAGACGGTAAATGGTCTGTCACGAATTAAGAATGTGAAGACGGGCCACTACATTACAATGGCTGGTAATAACGGCAAAGAGGATACGCTTAAGGCGGCAGATCTCCAAGGAGCTGGAAGTGTTACGGATCAATGGTTGATCGATACTTCCAATAGAAACGGATACATGATCATCCGAAGCGCGAGCGTGCCTGAGAGTAAGCTGGTTATCCACGAGGAGAATCAGCTTGGTTATGCGCAAGTAAGCTCGGATATCAATATTACGTTTGAGAGTCCGCAGTGGGCTTTTATCGATCCTAACGCAGGAACAGTACCTGTACGGTTGGAAAGCCGGATGCGTCCCGGTCAGGTGATGTATGAGGAGAAAGGAAATGTACTTTACGGTAAACAGCCTTTGAAGAATGAGGCTGCCCAGTGGTTTCTTGAGCCGGGAACGGACGACGGAACACTGATGATTCGAAACCGTGAGACGGGTCATTATATTAAGCAAAATGAAGTGACTTGGGCTGGAGTTTTTTCGCAAGAAATCGATCCGGACAAGGTGATGCTAAGTGAATGGGTGAAAGAAGATGCACCAGGCGCGGATGGAGCGGGTTTTATTACCTTAAGTAATAAAGGATTAACCGACGGAGTTAAGCCTTTATGGCTGAATCCTCAGTTTGAGGAAGATAACAACGTGCGCTCTAACAGCTGGCCGGGTGAAGCAACCAGTCATAATGCCCAGTGGACAGTTGTCCCTATTTCCGAGTTGCAGCCGGTACGCTTGGCAACTTATACAGATGCACAAGTAGCTACAGATTTCTTGTATGAATCCGCAAACGGTGCACTTAAGCACGGATTAATTGCTCCAGATACTGCTGATTCATCCGATTATCTATGGTATATAGAGGATTATGACGGTAATAAACGTATCCGTAATGCAGCAACTAATCATTACCTTTCGTATAGTGATGGCACAGCCAAGGCTGAGCAGATCAGCGGAAGCCAACCATCGGATCAATGGAATTTTAAAGATTCTGATGATTATGATGATTATCTGACACTAGAAAATGTTGAGAGCAAAGGCATCTATCTATCTACCTTGGGTGGAGACAGTGCTGGAGCAAGTGGGGATGCGACTTCATTAAGCGCCCAGTGGCAGCTTCTAGACCCTAACACACCAACAGATGGCACCATTCCATATTATCGTATTCAAAATGGCTGGAAGTCTTTTTATTGGTATGAATCTGCTGATGGTCTCTTGAAATATGGAAATATGCAAAAGGATGGCTCCGATCAATGGCTGATTGAGAAATATAATGGCCGTAAGTTATTCAAGAACAAGAAAACAGGTCACTACATTAACACAATGAATATGCCAGATGGCCATATCCAGGTCACTGAGCTTCCAGACAGGAATAATGTGGAGCGGGAATTTATCTGGACAGGTAAAAATATTGGCGACAACACATACGTAATCAGCAGTGTTCTCGATAAGGAACCTAATAAATTTCCTGAGAAGTTTATTTCACTTCAAAATCTCACTAAATACGCCGAGTATGGTGTGATCAATCCAGGCTGGGGCAGCCCACAGTGGCGATTTGTTACCGTTACTGAGAAAAAGCCGGACTTGTTCCGCTTCAAGCTAGACGCTGTAAATGGTGAGGATCAATATCTTAAGGATGGTCCTTTGTTGACTTCTCCAGATGTACTAGAGAAATTGCTAGAATCTAAGACAGTCACCGAAGCTGTCTATGATTCGCAGGACACTGAAGCAGTGGTGCCGCAGGATAAGTCGGAATCTGCAACCGCTGATCCAAATCCTGTAGCTTTAGCTGCTGCGAACGAGGATGTAACAGTAGGTCAGGCTACTTATGGTTCACTTGATATGAATGACGATACCTTTGTCTGGCAGCTGCAAGAAATAGCTGGCAGCAATGGATCTGTGAAGATTAAAAATAAAGGTACTGGACGTTACCTCTCCCTGGAGCATATAGGTGGTGCAGTAGATGAGATTGAGCCTAATGTTGCCGTTCAGACACTGCAAACCGTCTATGATGTATGGGGCAGCATTAAGTGGATTGTGGATATGCAGCCTTCAGGTCTGACTACTTTCAAGAGTGGATGGGCTGGCCACTATATGTATGGGGCTTCTGATGAGAATGGGAATCCGATTATAAAGATCAGTAAGGCTCCCGATGCAGCGGATAGAAACAGTGCTCATTTTGCCGCTGAAGCCGTTGAAGCGATTGCGCCACCTATCCCTGCTTACCCTGTAAGATTTAAGAATGCAAGCAGCGGGGAGTATTTATACGAGAATGAACACGGAGTTGTTCTGTACGGGCAGCCGTCAGCAGAGAATGGATTCTCGCATTGGAATATATCTGTGCAGGACGGCAAACAAACGATTATCAATCGAGCAACAGGCCATTATTTAACATTGAATGGAGATTATTCATACTTGGAGAGCAGTAGCGCGGAACCGGCTATAGACGGAGCATCTGCTTGGGAAGTAAGCTTGGCTTCCGATTATACGCACTACACCATTCGTAGTCTCTATGGAGAATACGACGATGAATTAATAAACATTGCGAATAAGACAGGATATGCTGAACGTGCGCTCCTACTAGTGAGTGACGGCTTAGCTCAATGGACACTTGAAGCGGCTCAGCAGGAGTTTACTACTCCGTCTGGAGAACTGCGCAATAACAATACAACAACTCCAGTTCAGAATGATACCAACATTATAACGATCGTGCCGAAAGGGCTGACTGGTAAAGTATTGGCTGAACAAGAAGGGGCACTCGTATATGCAGAAGCCTCCGACACGGCGGCTCACACCCAATGGATCATCCAAGATGTAAATGGACGTAAACGCATAATGAATGTTCAGACCAAACATTATCTTTCTTTAAATGAAGTAGACCAAGCCGTCTTGTTAGCTTCTGGGGAAACAGAACGTTCCCAGTGGACGCTGGAAGAGAAGTTAGGCTACAAGCTCCTGTTAAGTGCGGATAATACAGCCTATCTTACTCACGACGCATCAGCTGTTCAACTTGGTTCTGCTGTGGGAACCGATAGCACTCTTTGGAGCTTCCTGCCTATCCCTACAGATGCAATGTATGCAGGAGGAGAAGCATTCCAAGGAGATCATGTTATACGGTTTGCAGTCAATGCCCAGCAAGCCGGTGAATATGATGCCGTTGTTCGTTACAAGAATACTTCCAGTGATGTAACAGATCTGTTGCTTGAGGTGAACGGCCTGAAGGAATCAGATAAAGTTAACGTGGTCAAGACTTCCTCTTGGAAGACTGTACAGGTGAAGCTGCAGCTGCGTGCAGGAATCAACACCGTTTCTCTAAGCAACGACAATATCGATTGGAATAAAGTAGGCATTGATAGCCTGACAGTAAAAAATAGCGTGAACAAAGTTTACCGCGGGGCAACAGTTCCTTATATTAGCTATGAAGCTGAGGATGCAGTGACTAACGGAACACTAATCGGTCCTTCGCGGAAATATCGCACTATGGCTTCTGAGGCTTCTGGACGACAAGCCGTCGCCTTGAAGAATACTGGGGACTATATAGAGTTCAAGCTTGCAGAAGCAGCTAATTCTATTGTTCTGCGCTATTCCATTCCGGACAGTTCGGATGGTGCTGGTGCTGAAGAAACACTGACTCTATATGTAAATGGAGTTAAGAAACAGCTTAATTTGACTTCAAAATATGCTTGGGAATATGGTAGCTACCCATGGTCAAATGATCCTCGTCAAGGTAGTGGACATCGCTTTTTTGATGAAATTCATGCTCTGATTGGCGATGCTCCTGCCGGAGCAACCATTCGTTTAGAGAAAGGAACAGGAGACCAAGCGACTTCATACGTCATCGACTTGGTGGATATGGAGCAGGTAGCCCCTGAGTTGACTCGCCCTGCCGGCTTTATTTCTGTAACGGATTTTGGAGCGGTAGCCAATGATGAGGGAGATGATACCGCAGCCTTTAAGGCAGCGCTTGCCGAAGCGAAGGCAACAGGGAAAGGGGTTTGGTTCCCGGTAGGTACCTTTAATGTCGGAGAGGGTCTGCTGGATCTGGATACAGCCGAAATCCGTGGAGCAGGCATGTGGTATACGGTTCTGAATGGCGCCAAATTTTACGGTCACGGTGGCAAGGTTGGCGTATACGATCTATTGATTGAAGGTGGCATTAATGTACGGGACGATGAAGCGTTCACTAACGCCTTCCATGGTGCTTTTGGCCAAGGCTCGGTCATTCAGAACATATGGATTGAACATACCAAAGCAGGCTTGTGGTTAACACAACCTATTGGTGAGAAGGCTCGTACGAATGGTCTGTATATGGCAGGTCTTCGAATCCGCAATCTGATGGCGGATGGAATTAACTTTGCTGTAGGCACTGGCAACAGCATGATGGAACAAAGTGACATCCGCTATCCAGGGGATGATGGTATTGCGATGTGGTCGTTCACAGATACCAAATTGAATGAAGTGAATGGCGCGGAACGGACATTTAGCTATAACAATACGGCACGTTTTAATAACGTCTCACTGCCATGGTTGGCCGATAACATTGTGGTCTTCGGTGGTAAAGATAACAAAGTTCAAGATAACGTGGTAAAAGATACTGTAACTAACGGAGCCGGGATCGCTGTATCTACCCGTTTCTCCGCAGAGCCGTTCCAAGGAACGACTATCGTTGAGCGGAATACATTGCTTCGCACAGGTAGTTATGATTCGGGCTACGGGGTAAACCTCGGTGCGTTATGGCTGTACGCTGGTGAGAGCAACCTAAAAGGAAAAGTACTCATCCGTAACAATATGGCGCTCGACAGCACCTATTCTGGCCTGATTGCCCACGGTAATCTGGAGGGAAGTGCCCTCACGACGATTGATGGAGTTGTTCTGACGAATAATGTATTAGACGGTGCAGGTACGAGCGGTATAGAAGTAACGAAAAATCTGAAAGGTAACCTGCTCGTCGACAACTTGATTATTCGTGGTGAACGGATGAACCTCCTGTCCAATGCATCTCCTGACTTTAGCATCATTGAACAGAACCAAGGGATAGCCACAGCTGTTAAACCTTTCTCCATCAAGCTAGCAGATGGACAGAGCGGACCTGTTGTACTAGAACAAGGAAAGTCAGCTATTCTTCAGGTGTTGGACAAAGAAGGAGCGGATATTACTACACAAGCTACACTTAATTTTATGAGCAGTGACATTGCTACTTTTACAAACAACAGTATTCATGGAGTTAAAGCGGGAAGCACAGACTTCACGGTAACTGTTGGCAACGATAAGAGGGTGTATACAGTTGAGGTGGTGTTACCTAATGGTGGGACGGATCCTGTGGATCCGACTGAACCAACGAGTACTCCTGATCCGGCGGGGTCAGTAAATCCTGTTACACCTGTCGCTACACCAACGCCAACACCAGCTGCTAATCATGATGCGCAGCTAAAAGCTAAGGCGACTGCTGGGCAAGCTCTTATCGAGATTTCAGCTAACGGAGATGGTATAGCTCGCTTTAGCGCAGAAGCTCTACGCAATGCAGCAGCACTTAGCCCGAATGCGGTGCTTGTCATTGCCAGTGGCGATATGAGCTATCGCTTCCCGTTAGGACTCGTGGAGAGCGTGCTGAAAGCGGCACAAATGCCGGCAGGCACTTTAGAGTTCCAACTAAATCCGCTAAGCGGAAAAGGATTGGAACAACTGCTTGCCAAGGCTAAGCAGCAGCAAGGTTTTAATGTGCAAGGAACTCCGGCAAGTGTCACCTTAAAGGTCACAGATGGCAAAAACACTGTACCTGCTAATGGGTTCGGCACTACGTATGTAGATCGTACATTTATGATGGAGGGAGCACTGGTTGTAAAGACGGGAGTAGTCCTTATTTACGATGAGCAGACGGGTTCTTTCCGTTATGTACCTGCATTATTCGAGATCGTAGGTGGGATGACCAAGGTTACTGTTAAGAGCAGCAGTGCTAGCGGGATATTCGTCGTTGCACAACATCCTGTAACTTTTGGAGATATTTCTTCACACTGGGCAAAGAACGAGATCGAAACGCTTGCCAGTCGACTGATCTTGACCGGACAATCCACAGATAACTTTGCACCTCAGAATTCCGTTAGTCGTGCTGAGTTCGCAGCTATGCTAATTCGCTCTTTAGGCTTAGCCGCTGCGAACACAACGAAGACCTTCAGTGATGTGTCTGATTTATCATGGTATGCTGCAGACACCAAAGCTGCGGCAGCCTTAGGACTGGTTCAAGGCTATGAGGATGGAACCTTCCGTCCGAACGCCCCTATTACACGGGAGCAAATGGCTATTATGGCAACTAGGGCACTAAAGCTGTTAAACCTTGGAGCTGGAGAATCTGGAGTTAACCCTGCGATAGATGCATTCACAGATTCGTCTACTATTTCTTCTTGGGCTAAAGAGGCTGTGAATGTCTTGACAGCAAAAGGAATCATGAAAGGCCAATCGGCAGATAGCTTTGCGCCTGGCAGTGATACTAGCCGTGCAGAGGCAGCTGTGATCCTAGCAAGATTACTTAAAGCTGCCGGATTATTGAATTAAATTTCTACTAAAAGAGCAGCTATTCTCCAGTAATTGGAGAATAGCTGCTCTGCGTTTTTTGGACGAAGGCTGTCTGCCAGAACATATTTGGTGATTTTCATGCCAATAGCGACTAGAGGGTCCGTTAGTATGCCAAATATTCGATTATGCTGCGTAAAAGGTCAACTGGCTCCGATAGCGGCCTCATAGGCGATACAGCCTTATTTAAGCTTCCCCATCGATAAATTGACTCTGTAATTTCCGAACTTTAGCAGCTCGTCGAGAAAGTTATTCAAATCCTCTTGGCTTCCCGTACGAACACGTATCCAATAGCAGCCTTCTCCACTGACGCGATGCATTTCTTTTACGCTGTCATGCTGCTTTGCGAATGTTTGAAAGGCTGGATGTACCGTATTCGAACCTAGAAAGACCGTTATAAAGGCATTGATCGCCTCACCAACTTTATCTGGATTCCAGCGGACAGTGTAGCCTTCAATCACTCCGGTGTCCTGCATTTTGCGAATTCGCGCGCCCACAGCTTGGCCTGTCATATGCACTTGCTGCCCAATGTCTCTGTGACTGATCGTGGAATCATCAATTAGAAGCTGTAAGATGCGAAAATCCACATCATCTATGGAATAAGAACTCGTCATTATTTAAAATCCTTTCTGCGTGAAAGTAGAACGGGCCAATCTCTTTCCAATCTCAATGTATTCTGTTTCAAGGTCCAACTATAATTAATTGTAGCAGAAGATATCTGAAAGAAAGAAGGGCTTCCGATGAAAATACAGCATATTCGCAACGCGACCCTATGGCTAGAGTATGGTGGTAGTACATTTTTAATTGATCCTATGTTGAGTGAGCAAGGTGCTAATCCACCTATTTTAAATACTGAAAATGATCGCCGCAATCCGCTCGTTCCTTTGCCGGGAGCCGTAGAACAATGGCTGAGTCCTAATGCAATTCTTATCACACATCTTCATCAGGATCATTGGGATGCCGCTGCCGTTTCCTTGCTGCCGCATAATCTACCGTTATTTTGTCAGGAGGGGGACAGGGATACCCTAGTAGAGCAGGGATTTGAGAACGTCTCGGAAATCACCGATAAGCTGACATTCCAAGGAGTAACTATAACACGTACCGGTGGACAGCATGGAACCGGAGAGATTGGCAAGCTGATGGGGAAGGTATCCGGGTTTGTCTTTCAGGCGGAAAACGAACCAGTTGTGTATTTGGCAGGAGACACGATTTGGTGTGATGAGGTGAAGATTGCACTCGATGCCTTTAAACCTGAGGTGACGATCGTTAATGCTGGTGGAGCGCAGTTTTTAATCGGAGGTCATATCACAATGAATGAGCAGGATGTCGTAGACTTATGCGAATATGCTTCTTCTACTAAGGTGATCGCTGTACACATGGACGCCATCAACCATTGCCTTGTTACCAGGGATAAGCTAAGAGCTCACTTGGAGAAGGAGGAGCTACAGGATCGAGTACAGCTTCCGCAAGACGGGGAATGGTGTTACGTATAAACAAAGGGGGGGATTAATCTCCTCTTAAATCTAGCTAATGGCAGAAATAATGCATGAATTTGAAAACGATCACAAAAATTATTTTACCTGCTTGACTAGATCTTGAAATCATGATAAATTAATTCATGTTCACTTCTAATTTACTTCTAATGTTCCCTGATAGCTCAGTTGGTAGAGCACTCGACTGTTAATCGAGTTGTCACAGGTTCGAGTCCTGTTCGGGGAGCCATTTTTATGGAGAGATACCCAAGTGGCTATAAGGGGACCCTCTGCTAAGGGGTTAGACTGCGTAAGCGGTGCGTGGGTTCGAATCCCACTCTCTCCGTTCTGAATTACATAAGAAGAGCTTCCATTATGGAGGCTCTTTTTTTGTTGTGCGAATTTATTTGCTGTGGCTAAATGCGACATACATAGAATAGAGGAAGTACCGGGGGCAGATCACTCTAAGTAGTGATTTGTCTTTTTTAATCTGAATTATCAGTGATCAAATTCAATATTTTGGAAGGTGAATAGAGTGGAAAAGGCGAATGTTTACTTGTTAAGTTTCATGAATCCAGCTATATCAGCTAACGCAACATTCATATTACTGAAAGAAATTTAACGGAGGGAACATGAAAACTTTAAATCAATTACAAACTAAACCTTCAAGTAGATATGATAGTTTTGATCCGGATCAAGAAGGAAATAAAAATACCAAATTTGCTGACATAATAATTGATGGCAGGTCTCTTTATCAAATGCTGAAAAGACATGACATGGTTCCATCCCTCGGGTGGGGGAGTGAAGAGCATCAAAGGAAAATGATTAACTATTTTTTATTAAACCAAATGCATGAATATATGTACTACAGATACCCAATATTAGTCTGCCCTTGGTGTGGAGATGAAGAGTGTGGCTTTATATCCGTATTTATTGAGAAAGAAGAGGATCTTATCATATGGAGAGATTTCAAACTGGAACCCAGCAATAAAGCTATTGATGTTGGGCCTTTTTATTTTAAATGGGATGAGTACGAGAAAGTTATAAATGAGACTTTTGGGATTGCGGGGATTCGATGTTAGAGATAAACCATCAGGAGGAACTTATGTCGATTAATCCTAAGATATTTTATAGCACATATGAAGAAACAGATTACGTCAGAAAAAAACTTATTGAATTTAACTCTAAACAAGTACCAAACGGCATTTATGAGGAGATAAATTTATGCTTGAAGGATGATAACGGAGATATTGTTGCCGGTATCAACAGTGCGATATGTTGGAATTGGATGGAAATTGGTATTTTGTGGGTGGATGATAACTATCGTAGTCAAGGTTACGGGAAAAGATTATTGGAAGAAGCAGAGAAAGTTGCCAAAGCAAAGAAATGTACTTTTATCAAATTAGATACATTCAGTTTTCAAGCGCCCGAATTTTATAAGAAGTATGGATATAAAGTAATTGCAACTATCGAAGATGCTCCGCTTGGAAGTAAACACTTTTACTACAAGAAGGATCTTAGCTATGATTAAGGTGGCTTGAGGAAGGCATAAACCTAAAATCAAAGGAGAGAAACAACTGTGGAGCTTTTTAAACAAATACCCTTGTACAGATTTTTGGCATTATGTAATGAAAGTGGCATGGAAAAGACCATTTTAGATTGTGGGGCAGGAGGGGATACTCCTCCACTAAGTTTGTTTGCGAATTATGGATACGCTACATATGGAATAGAGATGAATGTTGAACAAATGAACAGAGCTAATCAGTTCGCAGCAGAAAGAGGGCAGAATTTAAACATATATCAGGGTGACATGAGACAGTTGGCATTAAACGATGAGTCGATGAGTTTTGTGTATTCGTATAATTCTATTTTTTATATGAAAAAACAAGATGTGAAAGAAGCAATAAATGAATTGAAACGGGTGCTAAAACCTGGTGGCTTATTATTTGTTAATTTTTTAACTATCAAGGATTTTCGAGTCGGTGACGGAGTTGATTTAGGAGAACATCAGTATGAGCAAATGGAAGATGATGAATTAGTAATTCACTCTTATTATGATTATGATGAGGCGGACTCTATGTTTTCTGATATGCAATTAATATATAAAGAAGATCGAGTGCTTGAAAGAAAGTTTGAAGGCGAATGGATACGGCAAGGGTTTATCGATTACATATATATAAAATAGAGATATGATTCAACCTAAATTTGTTTCTCTAGGAGTTAATGGATATGAAACGTATCTATAAACATATAGAAGAATATACCGATCATGAAATCAGAGAGATTTTATTTAGACAAGAATTAGAAGAACTAATTTACTTGCCAATTTCAGTTGGTCTTTATCATCATAGTTGGAAGTTTGCTCAGGATATATGTATTAAACTAGCTCAGCATGAGGATGCAAGAGTGAGAGCTAATTCAATTTTTGGTTTAGCGCATATAGCAAGAACTAAAGGTCGATTAGATAAGAGACTAGTAAAACCAATCATTTTAAAAGAATTAAGATATAACGAAATCCATAGAGGGATAATATTAGATGCGATAAGTGATATAAATATATTTATGAAGCGGGAAATTGGAAGGAAGCATAATTTGTAGTCAGAGGAGTTGGTTTACATTATATAGCAAGGGCATATTTAACTGGATAAGTTAGAAAAGAGAGGTCTATTATTTTGTTTGGACAGGTACTTGGATCCATATTTCGGATATGATTTGCCGTACTTTGATGATATTATCTTGCTCCTTGAAAAACATCTACTCTTTAATCATAGTAAAGAAATCAATCAAGATATTCTTCAATTACGGCAAAAAATGCACTAATAGAGCTTTCAAAAAAACCGTGAGAGTACCCATATAACAGTTTGCTATTGAGATAATGTATCAAGAGAGTATTAATAAATGCTGTTAAAGATGTTTACTAAAAAAGGAGATGTACCAATGAATAACAGATCAGATTTGCTAAATCAGTTTAAGGAATGGAATGGATTTGTTCTAGAAATTATTGATTTAGATTGGAAAACACCCATCGCTGAAGGAAAATGGACAATTCATGATGTTGTTAGTCATATTATTTTATGGGATAAATACTTCTATGAATCGACGATAGAACCGATAGCATGTGATAAAGCGATAACACTTCAACTTATTGATTACGATCAATTCAATAATGATGCTGTTACATATGGTAAGACAAAAACCAAAGATGAATTAATAGAATTGACTATGAAGTATCGTAACTTACTATTAGATTGTATAAGTAACCTTGAAGAGGGGAAATACTCGGGGAAATATGTTGACGGAAGGTTTTCCTTTGAGTCCTATTTAAAGGATTTTATATCGCATGACCGGCATCATATGATGCAGATTAAAGAATTAAAAGGGAAAAAATGAACAGCTTACAGCTTATTCTCCTTCCGTTTATCGGTTGGGAATAAGTTTTTTTGTATGTACCAATGAGACAAATGTTATATCCAATCTAGCAGCCTCCTTAATATCTCTTGTTCTTACACAGACAGCTATACTTTCGTTTACACATCAAGGAGATATGTCTTATTATAACGGTCTTGCGGCGTGAATTTTTCTATTCGTTACGAGGATCATGGTCCTAGAAGGAAGCTTCTTTATGTTCATGAGATACACAGCGACTCCAGGGAACAATATGAGGTGATCAAGGCAAGGATTAGACGTGATTGGGATATAGAGATGATTGAAGAATCGAAGAATGCTATAGGCTGAAGTGATATGAAAAAAAGTGCTTGCCATGTCCTTATATTTCTGGTATCATAATTTTTGTTGTCACGTTAAGACAACCTTGCTAAGGCCCGTTGGTCAAGGGGTTAAGACACCTCCCTTTCACGGAGGTAACATGGGTTCGAATCCCATACGGGTCATATTATGCGGTAGTGGTGGAATGGCAGACACGCTATCTTGAGGGGGTAGTGGGTGTATACCCGTGGAGGTTCGAGTCCTCTCTACCGCATACAAATAAAAAGTAAGAAATCCTTTGCTTCGCAGAGGTTTTCTTACTTTTTTTTATAGGGTTAAACAAGTTGATTAGTTCTTGAATGCTCTTGCATATTGGGGATAGAGCTGTCTGACACAGTCTGGGCAAATATCATGGGTGAATTGCAGAGAAAGCTGATGTTTTAAAAAATGTTCAATGTTGATCCATTCATCCTTAGAATTTCGAATGGATTTGCAGGAAGCGCAGATGGGGATTAACTCTTGTGTTGGCTGACATGTCGAACAGATGCTTGTGATCCCCGACATCTTAGTTCCTTCTATAAATACACCCAAATCATATAGAGAAATTATAAAAGCAGCTTCTAGGTAATAATCAGAGAGCAGCGGATAGATTTCCAATCGAAAGATTCGCGTCCCTTTATAGGCGGTTTGAATGATGAACTCAGAGGTATAAATCTGTTGCTCTCTGCGGAGTATAATTTTCACCGAATCATAAAGCTTGGCCCATTGATCGGAATCGATGATCACATCTTGCAGAAGCTCCGAATAATAAGCTCCAATCCATTGTTTGTGAGGGGAGAGGCCATATTCATGACTAAATGCTTTCCACTTCCTGTTGGTGAACTGGATAACTCCTTGGCTGTTGATGACCACTGCATTGTGCGGCAGATATTCAAGTGAATGGATAATGGAAGATGATAAGCATTTTGACAAAAGTCACCGCTCCCTCCTAGAGATCCTTCGGGATGACATGTTAATTAAGGGGTCAGACGGCATTACATCAGACACTTGTCACCTGAGTCGCCTCTTATCGTCACTCTAACCATATGATATAATCGGATAATACATAGTAACACCAATTATATACTTTTTTACGTTATTTTGCAATAGGTAATTACTTAAATAAGTCTTTTTTATTTTTTTTGTGAAGGGCGGTTTACGGATGCAGACCATATACGAACGTATAGAGTACTTAATTAAGCAAAAAGGTCTCACCAAGAAATCATTCTGCGAGCAGTTAAATATAAGCACAGGTAATATGGGAGATTGGAAGCGGGGCAAATCTACTCCGGGAACACATAAATTAATTGAGATCGGCGCTTTTTTTCATGTAAGTCTGGACTGGCTTATTTTAGGTAGAAATACATCTGAAATATTGAAAGAGAGCAATGAGGACTATGATTTCGGAGAAGCAAAGTTGAATGAAGATCGAACGAATAAACTGCTTCCAGAGGAAAAGGAATTCATTAAAGAATACCTAGCATTCACTGAATATCGTAAGCAGAAATGGGCTGACGAAAATTCTTAAATCAACGCCTTTACATTTCGGGGAAGTACATTTATAATAATGAATGTTGACCTCAAACAAAGTTTTATGTTTTATCTCACCGCGCGGTAGTGGTGGAATGGCAGACACGCTATCTTGAGGGGGTAGTGGGTGTATACCCGTGGAGGTTCGAGTCCTCTCTACCGCATACAGAATGACGAAAGAAGCCTTGCGATGCAAGGCTTCTTTTTTATGCTTAACGAGCAATCGGAAAGCTGTATTTTCGTATATTGGATAATGACAAAAGGATACTGACCGCATATCACCTAGTGGGCTGAGTGATGTGGCCAGTATCCTTTTTTTAAATTTCTTATTGAATGGATTATTTCAGAAGCTTGGAGATATAGGATTCGATCTGCTGAGGAGTAGTTTTAGGAGCAAAACGCTTAAGGACACGGCCTTCTTGATCCACCAGGAACTTGGTGAAATTCCATTTCACGCTTTTTGAGCCTAGAACACCAGGTGCTTCCTTTGATAAGTATTTGAATAATGGGTGTGCTTCATCACCTTTTACATCAATCTTCTCAAACATTGGGAAAGTTACTCCATAGTTAATCTCGCAGTATTCTGCAATTTCATCACTTTCGCCAGGCTCTTGGCCAGCAAACTGATTGCTTGGGAAACCAAGTACTTCGAATCCACGATCCTTAAATTTCTCGTACACTTCCTGAAGCCCTTTATACTGAGGCGTAAACCCACATTTGCTAGCTGTATTCACAACAAGGAGTACTTTACCTTTGTACTTGGACAATGATTCTTCTGCACCCCGAAGAGTGTTGACCTCAAAATCATAAATACTCATGGATGCCACCTCCTTTGTAATTCCTAATTTTAATTTATCGCAATTTAATTGTACACTATTAATGAGGGTGAGCCAAATAAGAAAATTCTATGAACCATTAACGCCCATTCGGTTTATCAAATCACAGCAAAATGAATGATCATAAATTAAATGTATCTGTATATATTTTATGGAAATAATGACTGAATAAAGGCGTTGATCAGAAAAGAGCAATAAATAGCCTCCGTGTTAGGCGTCTTTGGTTGACATCACTCTTAAAATTCTTTAATATGTCTAAGTATCTGAGAATATGTTGCGTGTGCAATTTACAACCAAAAATTTAAATAATGGGTGATGAAGATGTCTTACAGACCGAATATTACGAATGTGACCAAAGCCAGCAGCAACGATAAGGAAGGATTGTACGAGTTCATTATCAAGCTTGCTGATGGAACGGAGTGCCGTGCGTTTTATAATCGGTTTCCGGAATGGAAAATGACGAACATCAGCCGCCTGCTTAAAACTCCATGTCCAATTTGCCGCAAAGATTTCATCTGTAAATGCATGGAGGCATTCACTGCTGATTTCGAAGGACAAATGATCGGTGATCAATGGATTGAAAAGGCAATTGCTGAATAATTAAAGAACGGTACATGTTGGCGCGGGATTCTATCCCGCGTTTTTGTTTACCCAAAATATGCGATACACTTATCTTTATAGGGAGGGGGAGCTATGAACGAGGAGCTGAACATTATGCAAAATAAGTCCATTGTGTTGATTGATGGGGTGTGTCATCTTTGCCAAGGTTTGATTCGTTTCATCATCCCGCGTGATCCCAAGGCTAAATTTCTATTCGCCCCTTTACAAAGTGAAATTGCCGCTAAGCTAATGAGTGAGGCTGGACTTCAACCTGGGCAGTTGAACACAGTTGTATTGCTGGAGAACGGTGTGTATTATACAGAGTCGGCTGCTGTACTGCGGATTGCACGTAGATTGAGATGGCCTTGGCCTGCTGCGTATTTCTTTATTGTAGTGCCGCGCCCAATACGGAACATCCTTTACCGCTATGTTGCAAGGAATCGTTACCGTTGGTTCGGGCGCGATGAGCAATGTCTGCTCCCAACACCGGAGATCAAACAAAGATTTTTGTAATCCTGGATTTGGCTAGATGTTATAATGTAACCATAATTTGGTATAGTTAAGGACGTTTAGCGAGGGATGAAGGGATGTTGCGAAAGGCAGGACTTTATCTATTAATAGTTATGCTAGCTTCTTTAGGTACGATGGGAACGGTATCCGCAGATGCTAAGCTCAAGGTAATGGTGAATAATTCGAACGTGAATTACGGCGTGCAAATCGTCTCTGGACAGACGATGGTTCCGCTGAAGGCTTTTGAGAGCTTCAAGAATACTTCTATTCAGTGGGAAGCCCGTACAAAGCAAGTAACGATCGTTAGAGACTCCATGAAGATTAAGCTTGCTGTGGGTTCTCGAACGGCGTGGAAGAACTCCGAATCTGTACAACTGGATGCACCTGCTAGCATCATGGATGGAAGAGTTACGGTGCCGCTGAGATTTATTGCGGAAGCTCTTGGAGCAAGAGTAACGGTAGATGCTACTACGAATACTGTCTGGGTTCAGGAACGTGCAAATGCGAAGCTTGTGCAGAATTATAATAGTAGGGACTTGGTAGTTTCCCGCATTGCTGCTTTACAATTCCCGGTTGAAGAAAGAGAACCGTCCCAATTAACGGGTGACAATGAAGCGTTGTCTATATCGTATTATTTTCCTGAAGGCAGATCTGATGGATATTTCATAATCTATGGGCATTTTGTATCGTATTATGAGATTAAAGACAACATTAGAACAGTCGTATGGGAAGCAGCTTTGGACAATTCGAAAGAGGCTGATAAAAAAGATTTTACCGCGATATTCGGACACCCCATTGCGAAGGAATATGGTAAAGCCCCTGTTTTAGCCCCATCCTATGCCTATTATTATACGAGTGTATGGGGAAGTCAGATTATTTGCGGAATCGTTAATGCGGATGGAACGACTAAAGTATCAGGGAAGTCGCTGAACTGGGAGAACAACAAGCCCTTTATTGTGGCAATTCCCGGCGAGACCAAGCTTTAAGCGCTATACAAGTCATATAAAATATGGAGATGAATTATGAATAAAGGGAAGCCCAAGGGATTTATGCGTTTTGATTGGCCTTTTCATTTTGTGACGATGCCGCTTGCGCTAATTTTGTTTGTGTGGTCGGCGATTTATGCTGTTCAAGAGATACGTGATGATGGTGCTTTAACGGTGCCAATGCTGTTATTCGGTATGTCCTTATGCTTACTTTTTGCGATTACAAGAATTCGTATATATGCGACAAAAAATCAGGACCGCGTGGTGAGGGTGGAAGAGCAGTTTCGCTATTTCCGTCTGACAGGCGAAGCTTTGAGCCCAGAGCTTGAAATAGCCCAAATTATAGCGCTACGTTATGCGGGTGATGATGAGTTTTCAGCACTGTGTCAGCGGGCGGTGAAGGAGAAGCTCAACCCTGCTGATATTCGGTCTGCCATTAAAAACTGGCGCGAAGATAAGATGAGAGTATAGTATCCAGCTAGTGTGTGAAAAAACTTATTGCTGCCTTCTTATATATATGCTACTATAGCTGTAAATTAAAGGAATAGTAACGGAAGCACCGTTCAATTACCGTATCCACGGTTATTGTCGGTGCTTTTTTTGCTGTCTTTTTTTGAGGAAATAATGCATTTCTTCTTATCGAAAGGAGCGTGGTTTCATGGCGGCAAGGATTGTGCTCGCAGTGCGTGAAAGTCAATATATCGAACCATTATTGCACTATCTTCATCACAGCGAGTACGGAGAAATGCTGCGTATTACGGCTTTTAGCCGAATGGATGCTTTTATCGAATTTATGAGGGGAGAGGACATCCCGGATGCTGTTGTGGGGGACTCTTCTTTTATCGAGGCTTGGCTAGTAGAGGGGAAAAGCACGGTTCCATGGGCAGTTTTGAGTGAGGATGGAGGTTATCTCGGTAAGAGTGTTAAGAGTCTGGGAGGGGGAGTGATGATTGCCAAATATCAGGCGCTTCCTTCCCTCCTTGAAGCATTTCTCCAGTTATGTGAAGTTCAGAGAGGTAGAGGATCTTCTGTGCTAGATGAAACGCTGTTGCTGGGGGTTGTCTCTGCCAGCGGCAACATGGGCAAAACAACGATAGCATTGAATATGGCGAAGCAGCTTGGTGAAATGGGCCTTTCGGTTTTCTATCTGAACCTTGAGAGTATAGACAGCAGTGGGTTGTTTCTCAGAATCCCTGCAGGTTATACGCCTGGACTAGAGCGGCTGCTGTATGAAATAAAGGCCAATCGAGACAAGGCTGAAGCGGATACGATCGAATTAGGACAATACTTCATTAGATATGATCACCTCCGAACTGCTGCTTTCAGACCAGTTATTAATGTGAAGGAAATGCTGCAGATGACTTTGCAAGATACGCTGGATTTGTTAGAGCGGCTGGTTGCGGAGAGAAACTTTGATGTTGTTATTGTGGACACCGGCAGCATCGAGGAAGAGCGTGCGAAAGCTGTGCTGCAGCGAAGTGGGATTCTACTTTGGGTCCTGAAAAATGATGATGTAAGCATGTATAAGACTATGAGATGGCTGTCGCATTGCACCGCTCCTAACTCTGGCATGCCCCCCCATGTGAAGGAGAAGAGTAAATTTGTAGTGAATTTTGCAGTGGATCGTTTGGAAGAATGGGTGCCTCCTGAAGGAATTATCATTGAAGGTGTATATCCCTTTATCCCATCATGGACGCTGCAACACCGTGAGGAGCTCTTTTTGAACTCTCCACAATTTCAGCAGGAGATCTTGCAGTTGTGCAAGCGGATTGTAGAGCCAGCACACCCATTAGTTTTTACAGGGAAGAATATCCATGAATGAGGAGATGTTCAGGGCGCTGCGTAGTGAGATTCGTGCAGGGCTTGATGTGACTTCTGCAGTAGGAAACCGTGAACTTACTGGGTTTATCGAACGAACGATTCTAGAAAGTGAAAGCCTCCGTTATTTAACAGCGAAGGAAAAGCACGAGTTAGTTAAGGGATTGTTTGATTCTTTCCGAGGATTGGATGTGCTTCAGTCATACAACAAGAATCAAAGATTAAGAAATGTGTAGATAAGGTTCTCGTAAGATTATTAATTTCTATAGGAGGTGCTGTTATGAATTTAAGCTCATCAATTACTTATCGAAGATTTCTTAACGATTATTATAATACGTTTATAAATCAGTATTTTAGTGACCTTATCGACTTCTTAGAAGAGGAGGATGATCATAAGTTTGAACAATATTTATTAGAGAACGAGATTTCATTTGAAATTAAATCGAGATTTCCTTATCACATCACTGCAATTGAAAATGAGATGAAATTCAACTCAATAGAATTAAATGACATTGAAAACGAATATGGTGCTGAAGTTAAAGTGTACAACGATGCTGTTAAAATAATTAAAGTGAAGTTAAAAGCTTTTATTTTAGACTCTCAAGCATATTATCATTTGGCAGAAAAAATTATCTAGTTAAATAAGCTGATATAGTTTTTTATATCAATCAATGTTACCTTAGATTATTAAATGTCATATTTTTTTATAAATTGTATTAATTACTAGTATAAGAGCTAAGAATTTAGAGTCCGATGATGTTTGCATAATTTGGTGACCAATTAGGTTCTCCGTATTTTTTAAAATAGTAAATTTTATTTAAATACCCATTCAAATTTATTTTTTTATTTAAATTCTCAAGTAATGTCCATGTTGCAATTACATCGTTTGATGCACGATGTGCACCTTCGAGTGCTATTCCGAATTTATTGCACATAAGATCAAGTCGATGAGATTCATAGGGAAAAGAATCAATACAAATAGCTCTAGTATCAATAAAGTTGTTACCAATTGATTTCCCTCTTATTCTTTTGTTGTTTTCCTCCAAAAAACTTAAATCAAATAAAGCATTATGGGCAACAAGTAAACTGTCACCTATGATAGACATTAACCAAGGGAATATTTGCTCAATTGTTGGACAATAGATGACCTCATTATTTGTAATTCCAGTTAAGTCACTTATCTTCTTGGGAATATCCATTTTTGGATTAATTAAATAGCTTAAATTCCCAATTGTTTTACCTTCTCTGATTCTTATTAAAGCGACTTCGATTATTCTATCTCTATGAGGGTCGAGTCCGGTAGTTTCAAAGTCAAAAATTGTAGTGTTTTTGTATATCATTAAGTGCCAAACTCCTTACTTGTAATATAGATGGTAACTATTGTGAATAATATGGTGACAAATGTCAATTTATATGTGAGAATACAAGTTGTAGTAAAGTCCCTGACCTCGTGCTTAGCTTACTAAGCGGACTCCTTTGGGAGTAATTCTAGTTAAAGGGTACATTGATTTAGTACCTAATCTTGACCTGTTTACGGGTGATAATCCTAATCCTTCAGGGACTTTCTACAAAGTAAGATAAAGTAGGTGTATTAGTACTTATGAACGCATCACTCCAATTTAAAGATAAATATAAAGAAGATAATTTATTGCGTTTTTATAATACGAAAATCTCACATAAAGCCTCTCCTGGTATTGATCGCGTTTCTCGAACCATCTTTGAAAATAAAATCGAAGAAAATCTAAAGATAATTGGTAGAAAAGTTACTAATGGTTCTTATAGATTCATTCCATATAAAGAAAAATTAATCTCTAAAGGAAGGGATAAATTCCCTCGTGTTATTTCTATTCCTTCCATAAGAGACAAAGTAACTATTGGTGTATTAAATGAAATTTTAACATCAGCATTCTCCAATCAAATAAAAAATGAATTAACTCAAAACATAGTGGATAATGTAAAAAAAGAGATTAATTCTAATAATTATAATTACTTCATTAAAATTGATATTAAAGGTTTTTATGACAATATTGATCATAATATATTATTAAAAAATGTATCGAAGAAAATAAAGAAAATTGAAATTGTAGATCTTATTAAAAAAGCAATTCAGAATCCCACCATTCCCTTAGGGACTAAGAAAAATGATACCTTAAATATAAGGGGAGTTCCTCAAGGCATCTCAATATCAAATATTTTAGCAAACATCTTTTTATTAGACGTCGACAAAAAATTTTCTAACAAACAAAATATAAGATATTTTAGATATGTAGATGATATATTGATTCTTTGTGATAAGAAAGGGAAAAATAGGATTTTTAATTCAATAAAAAGAGACCTTTGCGATAAACTATTCCTTTCATTGAATGACAAAAAAGATGAAGGTGATATCTCAAAGGGCTTTGATTATCTTGGATATAAATACACATCTCTGAATAAAGACAAATCAATTTATGGCTTTACTGTTAAAGAGAAAAGTATTAAGAAATTGGAAGGTTCATTAATTAAGATATTTTGTGAATATAAAAATACAAATAATAGTGAAATATTCTTATGGAAAATCAACTTACGAATTACAGGTTTTATTCTAGAAAAAAATAAGTATGGATGGTTATTTTTCTATTCTCAAATTGATGATGTACCAATTCTGTATCATCTTGATTGGTTCGTAAGTGAAATGTGTAAGACTTTCAAGGTGAATCCTGCATTACAAAATAATATTAAAAAATTTGTAAGGGCGTATTTTGAAATAGTTAAAAAAAGAGCTAAATCTCAATATATACCAAGAACCGAGAATATTCCGCCTTCAGAACAACGACGCGTTCTGATTAATGTTTATAAATTTAAAAAAGAAACGATTGATTCTCTTACAGACGAACAAATTTTGAAAATGTTTAAAGGAAAGTTATATATTGCAGTAAAAGAACTTGAACAAGACGTGCAGTCTTTTTCATAGAGGAGCAGGGGGATATGGCAAAGACAATTGTTGAGGAAATAGAATACCTAGCTGGTGATCGAATATGGAAAACAAAAAAAACGCGCATGGAAGCAGAGTCACGTATGAATCGGAATGATTTAATCTCTACCTTAATAACAAATTACTATACATTTGTGGTATTGGCTTTTTCAATATGGGCTTTAATCCTTGACCCAACTAGTACCCAAGCGAAGAATGTTACTTTAATGTCAGTGATTGCTTCAGTTGGTTTATTTGGAGCTACATTACTATTGTCTTCACTAGGTTATAAAGGAAAAGCGCTTCAATACAGAGAGTCTTATCTTAAACTCGATGCATTGGAAAGTGACGTGAGAAATCTGTTGAGGAATATTCAATTTAAGAGCCAAAAAGAAGTTAATAGTGAATTTCATGCTCTTGAACAAAAGTACAATGAGATTATTGCATTATCTGATAATCATAGTAATATAGATCATTTTAAATTAATGATAGACAGGAAACTTGAGGGCAGTGAAAAGTTGAAATCAAGTTACTACTTTAGGGTGGTAGTTAAGTATTTAATAGTTATTACTGTATTTGCAATTCCAGTAGTATTAGTAGTTATCTTTACCTAGTTATTTTAATAATTGAGTTAAATTAAAAGCACGTGGTATAAAGGAAGCTCAAACCTTTATACCACGTGCTTTTTTAAGTGATGAAAGGATGAAATGTTATTTGAAAATCAAACGATCCCATCAGAATAATGATAGAGAACTCGATCATTAGTCGCCTCCGCTATAAGTTTCAAGTTGTTCTAGGGCAACTTGAAGAGTTGGAAAGGTGAATGTAAATCCGTGGTTAAGCATCCTAGAAGGAAGGACACGCTGACCATTTAGCATTATTTCAGATAATTCGCCTACCGATATTCGCAGTAGAAAGGCAGGTAGTGGAAACCAATGTGGTCGTTTATACACTTTGCCAATCGTTCTCCCAAATTCTTCGTTCGTAACCGGGTGTGGAGCAGTCGCATTAACTGGTCCGGCTATTTCGGGATTCTGAATGCAAAAATCGATCAGACGAACGATATCCGTCAGGTGTATCCAGGAAATCCACTGGTTCCCCGCGCCGATGTTACCGCCAAATCCCAGTAAGTAAGGCAGCTTCATTTTTGGGAAAGCGCCACTTTCATTGCCAAGTACAACACCGGTACGCAACTTGATCAGACGGATATCTGTGTATGCTTCATCAGTAGCCTCTTCCCATGTCTTAACCACTTCAGAAGGGAAGTCCATAACATGGGCTGGCGATGATTCACCAAAGGTATCTTGTAGAGAAGTTCCGTAAATAGCCACAGCGGACGCCTGAATGACTACAGACGGTTTGTGCTTCAAACGGTCGAGTAGCTTAGCAGCAGCGGAAACGGTTGCAAGACGGGATTGCATGATTGCCTTTTTACCACTTGGACTCCAACGCTGGCTAAGAGAAGCACCAGCAAGATTGACCAAGGCATCCGCATTTTCTATAGGCACTTGATCATTGTTAAGGCTGTCCCATGTGTGGTAACTCAGCTTAGGATGATAAGGTGCAGCCTTAGGTAGATTGCGACCGACGATTGCAACTTCATTGCCTGCTCGCAGCCAGTATTTTGTTAGTTCGCTGCCAATAAAACCGGTGCCGCCACATATCACATATTTCATAAGGTTGGCCTCCGTTCTGAACGCAACATCTAATTATCAATCACTTGAACAAATGCTGGTAAGCAGAGTAGTCGATTTTGTTCTTTTCAAGAAAATTGACGAGGAAACGATTGTCACGCCGGGGTGTGGCAACTATGTAACCTTTAATGCAGTGATCACGAGTAACCTCTTTTGCATTACTTTCCACAGCGATCTTCCCGATCTCGGCAGCAATAGAATGTTTGGCGATATCGCGAAAAGGACTAGGGACAGGTTGAACAAGCTGGTCTAAAAAAGCCTTTGATTCATCACTCCAGAGTGAACGGCTGCGTTCTACCCAGTAATTTTGCCAGTCCAGCTTTGATTTTCCATCAGCTTTCGGCAATACCTTTAGGAATTTCCGGAACATAAAAAAACCGCCGATACACATGGAACCCAGCAGCATAAATGTCCAGAAAGCGATAGAGTTCATGAACCAATTGCTCGGTGTTGCGGATAATAAACCAAGTCCTGATTGGATAGACATGCATACACCACCTTTTGGCAATGAGTATTCTCACATAATTTAATCTCTTATAAAAGTATAGCTTATTTCCAAAGTTTTGCGAAGCAGAACCCAGCATATTGACCTTGTCTAGATTTATTTTTCTGATCACGGTAGAATAGGGGATAATTCGTGAAGGAAAGAGGGAAGAAGTATGCTGAAAATAGGTTCACACGTATCTTGCTCGGACAAGGGTCTTTTGACCGCAGCAAATGAAGCAAATGAGTATGGTTCCAGCTCATTTATGATATATACAGGAGCGCCACAGAACACGCGCCGCAAGCCGATTGATGCCATGTATCCCGTTGAAGGAAAGCAAGCAATGAAAGAAAATGGTGTGGAGGAGATTGTCGTTCACGCACCTTACATTATTAATCTCGCTTCCTATAAAGAGAATACGTATCAGTTGGCCGTTGATTTCTTACAAGAGGAAATCCGCCGTACGCATGCGCTTGAGGTCAAGCATATCGTATTACATCCAGGTGCATTTACTGATAAGGATGCTGAGTACGGTATCCAGCGGATTGCAGATGGCCTTAATGAGGTACTTGGGGGAACCAATGAAACGGAAGTTCATATCGCCCTAGAAACTATGGCTGGTAAGGGAACGGAGATTGGGCGTAGCTTCGAGGAGATTGCTTCTATTATTGATAAGGTTGAACATAACGAGCGTTTGTCCGTATGTCTTGATACTTGTCACATTCATGATGCTGGCTATGATATCGTAAATGATTTGGATGGCGTTCTAAACAAGTTTGATGAGATTATCGGCTTGAATCGTCTTGGGGTTATCCATATCAATGACAGCAAAAATCCATGTGGAGCAGGTAAAGACCGTCACACTCCAATTGGTTCAGGTTGGATCGGTTTTGATACGATTAACAAAATCGTCCATCATGAGAAATTGACAGGTCTGCCATTCATTCTTGAGACGCCATGGGTTGGTAAAGATGCGAAGAAACAGCGTCCGATGTATGAGGTAGAAATTGCTTTGCTCCGTGGTAACGTAGCGGAACGATTTGGACCGGAGTTTATAGAGGATGTTGAAAAACTGCGTGAGTTTTTTGCTAATAAGGAGATCGATTCCCGTCAATTTGTGCTTAATGTCTGGGAGATGCTGAAGAACGATGCCAAGGCTAAAAAAGCTGATCCACGTGAACCGCTGGAGCGTCTATATGATGAAGTCATCGCTGCCGAGCTGTTCCCGCAATTGAGCGAGGAAGCCATTAATCATCGCTTGATTGCATGGTTAGCAGGCAAGTAAGTGCTCGTTCACGCATAAGTTAGACTTCAGATTGCACATGCAGATGAGAGGATGGGATGAGGATCATGGAATTACACGTAAAAAGAAACAATTCGTCAGGTGTTGAGTCTTATTCCAACCGGGCGCGTATGCTCATTTCTTGTCCTGACGGACCGGGAATCGTGGCGGCTGTATCACACTTTCTGTATCAGCATGGCGCGAATATTGTGCAATCGGATCAGTACACAATGGATCCAGATGGCGGAATGTTCTTCATGAGAGTTGAGTTTGACCTTCCCGAATTAGGAGATCGTCTGGAAGAGATCCGTTCTTTGTTCGGCGGGGTGGCTGAACGTTTCAAGATGAACTGGAAAATATTCAATGTTCGTCATAAGAAAAGATTAGCCATTTTTGTCTCTAAAGAAGATCATTGTCTTGTGGAACTGCTCTGGCAGTGGCAAGCAGGCGATCTAGAAGCCGACATTGCGCTCGTCGTTAGTAACCATTTAGATATGAAATCGTATGTCGAGTCCTTCGGCATTCCTTTTCACCATATTCCAGTTACAGCGGATACTAAGGCTGAGGCGGAAAAACGTCAGCTTGAGGTCATCGGAGACGATATTGATGTTATAATTCTGGCTCGGTATATGCAGATTATCTCACCGTCGTTTATTGAGCACTATCGCCACCAAATTATCAATATTCATCACTCCTTCCTGCCGGCCTTTATTGGCGGTAATCCATACGCTCAAGCGTACCAACGCGGGGTAAAGATTATCGGAGCAACTGCTCACTATGTTACAGAAGAGCTTGACGGTGGCCCGATTATTGAACAGGATGTACAGCGGGTTAGTCACGGTGATGATGTCATCGAACTGAAGCGGATTGGACGCACCATTGAGCGGGTTGTTCTGGCTCGTGCGGTGAAGTGGCATATCGAAGACCGGATCCTCGTCCATCAAAATAAGACCGTAGTGTTTAAATAAAAGGTTATTTTCCGTTGGGAGCCTATGGTATGAATCTGAGTGCTTTTACCGGAACGATATAATCTAATAGCTCTCTAAATCTTTACAGGTAAAAAAATTACCAGCAACTTGGGTATTTACGCCAAGTTGCTTTTTGTTGTTTTCAAAATCGTTTTTAAGGGATGGAAGGTTTGGCATTACAGCGCGGGGAACTATTAAAATGCAACTATTTCTTCGCAAGTCTCTTTTTGATTATCGTTAGGAGGGTTCTAGATTTTGTCCAGAGAAGGGTATACCTTCTAGTGTCATCACGGGAATTTCACAGGTGGAGCAAAAAAAAGCACTTTTACCTTTACGGCTCAAAATGCGTACAACACCAAAACGGATACAGTTATAGTCGTTATATCATCGGATTGGTCGGAGTATTTCCAGAGTCATCGAATTAAGTAGAATAAGAGCTTATATTGCCTACCCCATCTCTTTTTTGCGTAACTTCACGGTATCATGTTAATGTTGAAGCACGCATCAAACATTGATAGGGGTAGGAGATATGATTCGAGAGTTAACACCAGCGGAATTGAAATCAATCTTGAATTCGATTAATAGGGAACAGCATTTTTTATACTATTCATACCTTACAGCTCGTAAGCATAATTCGGTACACTATGGACATTTTACTGACCAGGGAGAATTGCTCGGCGTATTGGCCTTTTTAAGAGGGCTTCCATTCTATGCTTTTTCCGTATTCCCTGTGGAGAAGTCATTCTGTCTCCGGTCCGTGCTTGCATTTATGAAAGATCAATTGAGTTTACCTGACAATGCTGTCGGTAATGTAATCGTGAATGAAGAAGTTATGGCTGTACTCGCTTCACAGCTTGAACTTGTTAAGTCACCCAAAAAACTGCTTCTAATGAAGCATATCCATCAAGAAGCGTTACCACCGGTGGATACAAGCGTTTTACATTTGGGTCCCCCTTATTTTGAACTCATTGAGTCGAAAATGGCCGATTTAGATACAATGGCGTTCTCAAAAGAAGAATTACAGTATCCGTTCTATGGTGTGATGGAACAACATGAGCTGATTGCGGTAGGTGGATACCATATTTATAGCGAAGATTACGTTGAATTGGGGAACATCGGAACGGATGTAAGATGGAGAAGGCAAGGCTACGGGAAAAAGATCTGTGCCGAGCTCACCCGAGCGGGGGGAAGGGTTACCTCTAACGTGTATTTGAATGTCCTTGAGGAAAATGTAGGCGCAATATCTCTATATCAATCCATCGGCTTTGAGCTTATGTGCAAACAGTACATGGTCCAATTTGTTATTTGATGGTTAATGAAAAAGGACTAAGCGGATTTAAATCCGCTTAGTCCTTTTTCACAAGCATAGAACCTTTTATACGACCCCTTCAGTCCGGTCTTCATTCATTCGCATCATTCGTGCGGCAACCGAAGTAGTATGTAATGGTAAAGAGGATGGGCGCGCAGAGGCTCTCTGAGCTCTACGTAAATAATAGGATAGCTTGCCAGTAAAAATCTTATGTGCACAGAGTGAAAGCGCGAAATCTTCCGGTGTAACGAAGCAGGAAGGCTTATTCACAGGCTGAACTGCAGTTTCTTCAAATAAAGAGGCAACGAAATGGGAACAAAAATAAGCATTTTCTCTATCGATTTTAATATTCAGAAGCACACCGATTAATCCTAAAAGATGGTATTTATAACGCTCCTGATTTTGCATCATCCCTTGGACGTGATTGTACATCGTATCGTATTCCTCAGCGCTAACACGCAACTGATAGATGGAACAATTAGCACTGCTATAAAAAGGGTCGATAAAGTTCTCCTGGATTAGTCCTGCCACAAATGGATTGTGCATTTTTTTTCTTCCGAAGCTGTATACCTCCCGCAGTTCACAGTCAAAGGCGATCGAAGCATGATTCAGATCGGCTTTTGTAAACCACTTAATAAAACCACTAAAGGCCGTACCTGTACCGGTAAGCACAATAAAGATGTCCTTATTCGAACTCATGTTCAAAGTTCCTTTCCACTAGGAAATGTTGGGTAATGAATGAAAATTATGCTTAACTAACTCCATCTTACTGTATATTTGAGCATTGTAAAACAATCTTTAGTCGCAATTAAAAACTAGACCATAGACTAGTGCAATTCTGGCTTGTCTCATAGTTCTTGTGTGTATATAAATACGTCGATATTGCAAAAGATAAGCTGTTCAAATAAAGAGTTTTTAAAAACAATTGGAATTGCTTCCACACTAATGATACAATAAGAGTCAAAATGACATTCTTGAGATTTCAGAGGAGGAACTATTAAATGAGTGAACAAGAACAAGCGATTCAAAAGGAAGAAAACTCAACTGTAGATAACCTGTCCATTACAACGATTCGTACTTTGGCGATTGACGCCATTGAAAAAGCAAACTCCGGCCACCCAGGTATGCCAATGGGTTCTGCACCAATGGGCTACCAATTGTTTGCAAAAACAATGAAACACAACCCTGATCATCCAACATGGGTAAACCGTGACCGTTTTGTATTGTCCGCAGGACATGGTTCTATGCTTCTGTACAGCTTGTTGCACCTTAGTGGTTATGATCTTCCTATGGAAGAATTGAAAAATTTCCGTCAATGGGGCAGCTTGACTCCGGGTCACCCAGAAGTAGGTCACACCGCTGGTGTCGATGCAACAACAGGTCCACTTGGACAAGGTATTGGTATGGCTGTTGGTATGGCTATGGCTGAAGCTCAATTGGGAGCTACCTACAACAAAGATGAACATAAAGTGGTTGACCACTATACTTACGCTATTTGTGGTGATGGTGACCTGATGGAAGGGATCTCTTCCGAGTCCGCTTCACTCGCTGGTCATTTGAAACTAGGTAAATTGGTTGTATTGTATGATTCAAATGATATTTCCCTTGATGGTAAATTGAACCTTTCCTTCTCCGAGAACGTGGCTCAACGTTTTGATGCTTATGGTTGGCAAGTACTTCGCGTTGAAGACGGAAATGATCTTCCGGCTATTGCCAAAGCGATTGCTGAAGCTCAAGCTGAGACTAGCAAACCGACTTTGATCGAAGTGAAAACTGTAATTGGTTATGGTAGCCCTAACAAACAAGGTAAAGGCGGCCATGGCGGTACTCACGGTTCCCCACTTGGAGCAGAAGAAGCTAAGCTGACCAAAGATTTCTACAAATGGGTATACGAAGAAGATTTCTATGTACCTGACGAAGTGCGTGCTCATTTTGCAGAAGTGAAGAAAAACGGAATCGCAGCTAATAAAGCTTGGGATGACAAATTCGCAGCTTACAAAAAAGCATATCCAGAGCTTGCTGCACAGTTCGAAACAGTAATCAACGGCGATCTTCCAGAAGGCTGGGATGCTAACCTTCCAACTTACACTACTGAAGATAAAGCAGTATCGACTCGTGTTGCTTCCGGTAGTGCGCTTAACGGTCTGACTGCTGGTGTTCCTCAGCTTGTGGGCGGTTCTGCTGACTTGGAAAGCTCCACTATGACGCATTTGAATGGTTTGACATCGTTCACACCAGAATCTTATGATGGCCGCAACATCTACTTCGGCGTACGTGAGTTTGGTATGGCTGCTGCAATGAACGGTATTGCACTGCACACAGGTCTTAAAGTATTCGGAGGAACATTCTTCGTGTTCACAGACTACCTGCGTCCAGCCATCCGTTTGGCTTCGATCATGAAATTGCCAGTAACCTATGTACTGACACATGACAGTATTGCAGTTGGTGAAGATGGTCCTACGCATGAACCAATCGAACAATTGGCTTCCCTGCGTATCATCCCAGGTCTGACTGTTATTCGTCCGGCTGATGCTAACGAAACTTCTGCAGCATGGGCTTATGCTATGGAAAACAAAGAGAATCCAGTTGCTTTGGTTCTGACTCGTCAAAACTTGCCAATTCTTGCTGGAACAGTTGATGGCGTTCGTGAAAACATCAAACGTGGTGGTTATGTTGTTTCTGATTCCAAGAATGGCACTCCACAAGCACAACTGATCGCTACTGGTTCTGAGGTACAATTGGCTGTTAAAGCACAAGCTGCTTTGGCTGAAGAAGGTATCGATGTTCGTGTAATCAGCTTGCCAAGCTGGGATCTGTTCGAAAAACAAGATAAAGAATACCGTGATTCCGTAATTCTTCCAGGAGTTAAGGCTCGTCTTGCAATCGAAATGGCACAAACCTTTGGCTGGGAACGTTACACTGGTGACCAAGGCGATATCCTCGGTATCACTACTTTCGGAGCTTCCGCACCTGGAGACAGAGTAATGAAAGAATACGGCTTTACTGTTGAAAATGTAGTTAGCCGTGTGAAAGCACTTCTGTAATTAACTGAATAATCATTAGGGGGAGAACAAGTAATGAGTCAGTTTAACAACGCAACGATTGAAAAAGCAGCCAATGTATATTATGGCGGACAAGTAACAAGCCGTACGGTAATTTTGCAGGATGGAACTAAGGTCACACTTGGTATCATGTTGCCTGGTGTATATGAATTTGGTACGGATGGTCCTGAAATTATGGAGATTCTGTCCGGCGATCTTAAAGTGCTGCTTCCCGGCACTGAGGTATGGCAGGAGATTAAGGGAGCAGCAACGTTCAATGTCCCTGGCAACTCAAAATTTGCGTTGGAAGTATTTGAAGTAACTGATTATTGCTGTTCTTACCCGGTTCTATAAAGAGATAACTAGAAAGCTCTGCTGAAAAGCAGGGCTTTTTCTTTTTTTTCTTGCACTACAAAGAATAATTTAGTATTATTAATGCAAACAAACGTTCGTGTATTTTAACTACATAAGTAATTAATTAGTTAAAAAAGACCGCCTCTCACATTGGAAGTCATGTGAGAAACGGTCATGAGTAAGTGAAATGTTATTCGGATACAGTAGAACCCATTTTTTGTCCGATCCACTCTTCATAGCATTTCACTACAGCGGAGAGGTCTTCGTCGCCATAGCCTTGGGTAAACCCAGCTTGAAACATGCTTTTAGCTAGTCCCAGCATTGGAGAAGGGACGCCTGTGAAATCGCTGTGGGCGGAGGCTAACTTCAAATCCTTTAACATTAATGCAAGGGAGAACTGATTGCTGAAATCATTTTCTATGATTTTACGGCCTTTAAGCTCTGCTTGTTTGCTACCCGCAGAACCAAGCTGCACTAGTTCAAGGAACTTGTCAGCTGGAACACCTGATTTTACAGCGATAGCGAATCCTTCAGCCAGGGCAATGTTGTGAATGCCGACCATAGCATTATGAGCCAGCTTGGCTACAGCACCACTGCCGTTCTCACCCATATGTATCAGCTTTTTGCCCAAAGTATCGAAGATATCGCGATGCTGTTCTATAACTTCAGCACTGCCGCCAACCATGAACACCAAGGTTCCTTCAATAGCTGCCGGCTTGCTTCCGGTCACTGGCGCGTCAAGGAAATGTCCACCTCGAGCTTCTACAGCAGTGGCAATTTCGTGAACTAGTCCTGGAGAAATTGTGCTGGAATCAATAATTAAGCCGCCTGGCTTAAGTGCATCAAGAATACCATCCTGACCATAAAACACTTCACGAACCGAATCATCATTACTGATCATGGTAATAATAACATCCTTACCTTCAGCGGCGGCACGTGGCGTAAGGGCAGTCTGGGCACCTTCTGCTTCAAGAGGTTTACATTTAGCTGCTGTACGGTTGTACACCGTCACCTGAAAGCCGCCACGAAGCAAGTTGGAAGCCATTGGCGCTCCCATTGTTCCAAGTCCGATAAAACCGATTTGTTTCATTTGTATAGCCACCTTCCGTTTTCTTCATTCTATCACGGCACTTAGGCTAGCACCACAGCTCAGCCATGCCTAATGATGCGGGAAACGCTTCCATGAAACTTTCGAAAACTTGGTTCTAAAGCCCGGGATGTGCCCTAAGACCTTGCCAGTCAAGGCAAATTAAAGTATCCTAATTATAAAGTTGTAACAAGCGGTTTCAAATTTAAAGAGATAAACAGGAGGTTTCCATTACCGATGTCTAAGAAGATTAATTTTGACTACACCAAAGCCCTTACTTTCTTCAATCAACAAGAAATTGACAACCTTGCCGCTCCAGTTAAGTTAGCGCACGAACAGTTGCATAATAAGACTGGTGTAGGTTCCGACTATCTTGGATGGATTGATCTTCCATCAGCTTATGATAAGGAAGAATTCGCACGCATTCAGCAAGCCGCAAAGAAGATCCAGAGCGATTCCGAAGTACTGATTGTAATTGGTATTGGTGGTTCTTATCTGGGAGCACGCGCAGCGATTGAAGCGCTCTCGCATTCTTTTTACAATAACCTTTCTAAAGATAAGCGCAAAACTCCAGAAGTTTATTTCGCTGGTAATAACATCAGTTCTACATACATCACGCATTTGCTTGATCTAGTAGAAGGCAAAGACTTCTCTGTGAACGTAATCTCCAAATCAGGAACTACGACTGAGCCAGCCATTGCTTTCCGCATTTTCCGCGCAGCTCTGGAGAAGAAATATGGTAAGGAAGAAGCTCGCAAACGTATTTACGCTACTACAGATAAGGAAAAAGGTGCCCTTAAGAAATTGGCTACTGAAGAAGGTTATGAATCCTTCATCATTCCAGACGATGTAGGCGGACGTTACTCCGTATTGACACCTGTAGGCTTGCTTCCAATCGCTGTAGCAGGTATTAACATTGAAGAGATGATGCAAGGTGCTGCTGCCGCTGCGGATGAGTTCAATAATCCAGATGTAGCTACTAACCAAGCTTATCAATATGCTGCAGTTCGTAATGCTCTGTATCGCAAAGGTAAGACAACTGAAATCCTCGTTAACTATGAGCCTTCCTTACACTTTGTATCGGAGTGGTGGAAACAATTGTTTGGCGAGAGCGAAGGTAAGGATTTCAAAGGAATTTATCCTTCTTCCGTTGATTTCTCTACGGATCTACACTCCATGGGTCAATTTATACAAGAAGGTAACCGTAATATCTTTGAAACGGTAATCCAAGTAGATCAAGTGGCTCATCATGTTACCATTGAGAATGATCCAGATGATCTGGATGGCTTGAACTTCTTAACAGGAAAGACTATGGATTTCGTAAATAAGAAGGCTTTCCAAGGTACAATGCTTGCGCATACAGATGGTCAAGTACCTAACCTTATCGTTACTATTCCTGATCAAACACCATACACATTTGGTTATTTGGTTTACTTCTTTGAAAAAGCTTGCGGCATCAGCGGTTACCTGCTCGGTGTTAACCCATTCGACCAACCAGGCGTTGAAGCATACAAGAAGAATATGTTTGCGCTGCTTGGCAAACCGGGTTACGAAAAAGAAAAGGCAGAGCTGGAAGCAAGACTTACAGAATAGTATTGCAGCAGTAATTTAGAGACCATTCATACTAGTGTAAGTCACCAGGAGCAGTCCATAGGTAATCCAATACCGGGGCTGCTCCTGACATTATATGAAGACATCATATGTATATAAGGACTGGAATAATTATGTTAGAACATTATCGAACGGTGCGCTCTTCCGGTTCTAAGGAAGTCGTAATCCGCAAATCTCGCTTCATTGGTCATGTTATGCCAGTTGAGAATGAAGAAGAAGCATTGTTGTTTATCGAAGACATCAAGAAGAAACATCGGGACGCAACGCATAACTGTTCTGCTTATGTGATTGGGGAGAGAGACGAAATCCAGAGGCAATCGGACGACGGGGAGCCGAGTGGAACAGCCGGCAAACCGATTTTGGAAGTAATTCGCAACCAGGGAGTTAAAAATGTCGCAATTGTTGTTACCCGTTATTTCGGAGGCATTATGCTGGGTGCCGGAGGGCTGATTAGAGCTTATACGGATGGGGCAGTGCTTGCGCTTGAAGCAGGAGAAGTAATCACCCGTGTGCTAAGACGAGAGGTATTCGTAGAAATTGATTACACTTGGCTAGGCAAGGTTGAGAACGAACTTCGGGGAAGAGGTATTCAGACCGGCGAGACTTTGTTCACCGATAAAGTAACGTTGTTATGTTTACCGCGAAATGATGAGGGAGACGCATTTATGGCATGGATAACAGATCTAACCCAAGGGCAAGCCTTGGTAACAGAAGGGCGGCGGATTTACTACAGCGAAGGGGATTAGGTATATGGCAAGGAGAGCAGTGGAGCAGGAGTTGTCGAGGGAAAGAATATTAGAGGCCGCTAGGCATCTGTTTATTACCAAAGGGTATCGAGCGATTTCAATGCGAAGCATCGGTCAGCATTTGGGATACAGCCACGGCTCTCTCTATTATCATTTCAAAGAGAAGGCGGAATTGTTCTACGCCATTGTTGTCGAAGATTTTAATCATGTGGCTACTTTGCTTGGTCAAGTAATGAATAAGCCACCTGAAGAGGGTATGACTCGAGTAGAGCAGCTAATTATGGAGTTTATAAGGTTTGGAATAGATCATCCTTATCAGTATGAAATTATGTTCATGATTCGTGATGAAGAGCTGCTGGCTTATTGTAGGGCAGAGCAGGGACGATGTTTTGATTTATTCTCAAGTATTGTACGCCGTCATATGAAGGAAGAGGGATATGTGTCCGAGGATTGGCAGAACGTGCCGCTAACCTTGTTCTTATCCGCTCACGGATTTATATCTTATTATATCCAAGATAAAGTATCATTTGAGGATGTAAAAGAGGCAGCATCAGCTCATATCAAGGTTTTATGTCGCAGCCTTTAACATGCTGTTTTTTTTATAAGTTCACACTTTAAAGCTGTGCATTGGTATAACGCTACTTCTCTGCTTGGTCAAAGTAATAATTAATTCTAGTTATATTTTAATGGCCGCTCCGTAGCAATAACGGAAGCGGCCATTCATCGTTTATCCCTCAATAATTTTCAAGAAACATTGTCTACGTCTAGGTCCATCAAACTCACAAAAATAAATACCCTGCCAACGTCCAAGTAATAGTTCGCCATCATGGATGATTATGCTCTGGGAAGGTCCGGATGTAATAGACTTAAGGTGGGAGGCAGTATTGCCTTCAGCATGTCGATACTTCGGATGCTCCCAAGGGTAGATTTCATCCAAACGCATCAGAACATCATGCCTCACATCAGGATCTGCATTCTCATTGATTGCAATTCCTGCGGTGGTATGTGGACAATAAACTACGATCACCCCGCTACGCACCCCGCTTTTTTTCACAAAAGAAATGACTTCACGAGTAATATCCCGTAATTCATCCCGTTTCGTTGTAGTAATCTCCAGTGTATGCAGCATAATCATTCCCCTTCCTGTGATGTGCCACTTTTTCCTAACCTTTGTTATATATATTTTACCCCAAATTCACTTGAAAGTAATTGACGACAACGAGAAGGATTTGGTAAAGTAGTAATAATATAAAACCAAGTATATAAATAGGAATAATTAATGGGGATGTTGGTTAGTATACCGACCGGTTATCCGGAGGTGGGAGGGCAAAATCATTGAATTCGCTGCTTAGACACAAAGGTTGGACTTGGGGTTTCCGAACTACAATTTTGCTCTATTTTGTAGTATTGATCGTGCTGCCTATACTTGGGGTCTATTACAACTCTTTTTCACTGGGTTTCGGTAATTTTGTGGAAAGCATAAGCGACCCGATTGCCTGGAAGTCGGTGCTGTTAACCTTAAAGCTGGCGATCATCGCTACTTTAATTAATGTCTTTTTAGGAACAATGATTGCCTGGGTTCTTATTCGTTATCAATTCATTGGTAAAGCATTGCTTAATAGTCTTGTGGATTTACCATTTGCACTGCCGACGGCAGTTGGTGGTTTGATGATTTTACTCTTGCTCGGACCTGGTAGTCTTATCGGCAAGGCTGCAGAAGCGCTTGGTTTTGAAATTGTTTTTCATCAACCGGCAATCGTAATTGCTATGGTCTTCGTAACCTTTCCCTTCGTGATTCGAGCGGTTCAGCCCTTGCTGGAGGAACTTGATCCTTCCGAAGAGGAAGCGGCATATACAATGGGTGCCAAGGGAACTAGAGTCTTCTGGCATGTTATTCTCCCCTCTATGGCTCCTGGGATGATCAGCGGTGGAATGCTTGCTTTCTCGCGGGCAATTGCTGAATTCGGCGCTGTAGTCCTCGTAGCAGGCAATATTCCAGGTCGTACACTCGTATCTTCTGTTTTTATTTTTGGTGAAGTTGAAAGTGATAATCCGGTTTCCGCAGCAGCGGTTTCTGTCATTCTCTTGACCTTATCTTTTCTCATTCTTTGGCTCATTAATATGCTGCAGATGCGGGGGAGACGCTCATGAGAAAATTTTGGATCGGACTCACCTACTTGGTGTTTTTTCTGCTAATCGCTGCACCGCTAGGGAAAATGGCTATAGGTGCTTTTAGTGAAGGATTTGGTGGTTTCTGGGATGCTCTGACTAGGCCTGAAGCGCTGCATGCGCTTATGATGACTGGGCTTGTTGTGATCGTAGTTACGTTATTAAATACGTTGTTCGGAATTATGATGGCGCTGTATCTTGTTCGAGCGAACTGGATAAATAGACGTCTAAAGGGCTTGCTTAACAGTATTGTTGATTTGCCTTATGCTGTGTCCCCTGTCATTGGCGGGCTGATGATTGTCCTGCTGCTGGGTCCGGATAGCGCCTTGGGTGCGATGTTTGAAGGGATTGGGCTGAAGATCGTCTATGCGATTCCTGGAATGATCATTGCCACCTTGTTCGTAACCTTTCCTTTAATGGTGCGTGAGGTAATGCCGGTGCTTCAGGAGATTGGTTCACAGCAGGAGGAAGCTGCTTCTACACTGGGCGCTCGTGGCTGGACAATTTTTTGGAAGGTGACTTGGCCTTCGATTCGTTGGGCGGTTGTGTATGGGGTCATCCTTACGGTGGCTCGTTCACTAGGTGAGTTCGGGGCGGTGCTCGTGGTCTCGGGTAACATTATGAACAAAACCCAGACGGCGACGACGCTAGTCTATCAGGATGTTGAGAATTTTAATGTAACGGCTGCTGGAGGAATAGCGCTAGTTTTGGCTGCATTTTCCGCAGGTCTACTGTTGTTGATGGAATGGACCAAGAGAAGAAAGGAAGTGCAGTAATATGCATGTTGAAGTGCGGGGATTAAATAAGCATTTTGGAGATTTTCATGCGGTCAAGGACGTCAATTTCACCATTACAAAAGGTCATCTGATCGGACTGCTCGGCCCGAGTGGTGGCGGTAAAACTTCGATTCTTCGTATGCTCGCAGGGCTGGAGACACCGGATAATGGCGAGATCATTTTTCATGGTCAGACAGTTAACAATCTTCCTCCTCAAGAGCGTGGGATCGGCTTCGTTTTTCAGAACTATGCATTATTTAAGCATATGACTGTTTTTGATAATATTGCTTTTGGATTAAAAGTTAAGAAGGCCAGCAAAACTGCCATTCGTGACCGTGTTATGGAACTGGTGGAGCTTACGGGATTAAAAGGCTTCGAGAAGCGTTATCCGCATCAGCTATCTGGTGGACAACGTCAACGTGTAGCCTTTGCCCGTGCACTTGCGCCTGAACCACAGCTATTACTCTTAGATGAGCCGTTCGCAGCTATTGATGCGAAGATCCGTCAGGAGCTGCGAGCTTGGCTACGTGAGCTGATTGAGCGTGTTGGCATCACTTCCATCTTCGTAACACATGACCAAGACGAAGCGATTGAAGTCGCGGACGAGATTATGATCATCAACCAAGGGCAGTTGGAACAAAAGGGTACACCTTGGGATATTTATAAGGAGCCTAAAACACCATTTGTGGCAACTTTTATCGGGGAGTCGACACTGATTGAAGATGCTTCTGAGGTGAAAGGCTTTAAAGGCGCTGGAGACGGTAAGCCTACCAAAGCACTAATTCGTCCTGAGTATATTGAAGTTGGTAACCTGCATGAGTTCAAGATGGCTTCAGCTACGGAAAAAGGTGTCGTAAAGCATCTGCATTTCCGTGGAAGTGAATGGCTCGTTGAGGTTGAAGTTAATGGTCATAAACTGGTCACTTACCGTTCTTTGGAGAAAGAAACATTGCAGCCGGGACAGGATATCTCAGTCCTTGTGCACCGCGCTTACCTGTTTAATGATGAGCGAAGCTGGATCCAGGAGAACAACCTGAAAGAAGATCCGATGCCGATATTTATTTAATATAAAATAAATAATATGATTTTCAATTTTTTTTTTTGAAGAGTAGCGAATGTGATGAGCTAGGATTAGAGGAACTGAAGTATTGGTATAGAGTAATGGAGTGGAAGTTTGGAACTGTAGGAGTTGTAGCGACCGCCTTTATGTTCTAATTTCAACCGTAATACGGTTCCAATCAAGAAATTAGAGCATAACAGCGGCCGAAAGTCCAAACATTCCGCGTAATTACGGCAAATACCGAACGTTGGTTACTTGAATTTTTAGTTCAGCCATAGAGCTACTTTCAAGGAAACATTAAAATCATTACCTCGAAGGATGTGGGCCGCAATGAATTTCAAAAGGAGCAGACAACTGCACGGATGTTTTGCTGCCCTAATGCTGGCCATACTCACGCTGGCGGCAGTCGGTTGCGGGAATGAGAAGGCGATTACGACGATGGCAGATCCTTCGAAGCAAGGGGATGTTACGCTAGTCGTTGGCGCATACAGTGTGGCTAAGGATGCGATGGAAGATATTTTGCCGTTATTTGCAGCGCAGTGGAAAGCGGATACTGGACAGGAGATTAGTTTTCAGCAGTCCTATGAAGCTTCCGGAACACAGGCACGTGCAATCGTAGGTGGGTTCGAAGCAGATGTTACACTGCTAGCCATGGAAGGTGATGTCGAGAAGCTGGTTAAGGCTGGACTCGTAGCGCCAACGTGGAAAGAGCAGGGTGAACAAGGCATGGTGACACGTTCGGTAGTCGCACTTGGTACCCGTGAGGGAAACCCCAAAGGAATTCACGATTTTGCGGACTTAGCCAAGCCAGGGATTAAAGTGTTATACCCAAATCCCAAAACATCCGGTGGTGCGCAGTGGGATATTAACGCGATCTATGGGGCTGGTCTGAAGCTGTCAGAGGAGCAAGAGGGCGTTAAGGATCCAGCAGCAGCGAAAGCTTTTTTAGAAAGTGTACATGCCAATGTGGAGTCTTTGGATAAGAGCGGACGTGCATCTATGGCTGCCTTCGAGTATGGAGTGGGTGATGTCATTGTCACCTATGAGAATGAACTGCTGGCCCGGATTGCTCAGGGTGTTAAATATGAAGTCATTATTCCTAAAAATACAATGCTGATTGAGAACCCGGCGGCTGTCGTAGAGAAGTATGCGGATAAGCATGGGACACGCGCGGCAGCAGAAGCATTAGTTGATTTCTTGATGACCCCACAGGCACAAGAGATCTTTGCAAAATATGGCTTTCGTCCCGTAGATAAACAGGTCTATGCGGAGAACAAAAGCCGCTACCCCGATCCAGCGGGTCTCTTCGATATTAATTATTTAGGGGGCTGGGCTGAGGTGCGAAGCACGCTTTATTCCAAGCGGGGAATTTGGTATCAGATACTTGCCGGAATATAGGTAGAGGTGTAAAAATAGAGTCATCCTAGCAGGGCTACTGCTTAAGGGATGACTTTTTTGACGAAAGTATATATTTGGGGCCCCCGCAAAGTACCTGGGTACGCATCGAAGCGAAGCTTCACTTTGTGGGGATATTTTGGTGAGCATCTTTAAGATAGACATATGATAATTTAAGACTTCCTTGATGGGAACTGAAGGAGAGAGAGATTATGGATACGTTGGTGTTTTTGGGTACTGGGGATGCCATGGGTGTTCCACGGATATATTGCAGCTGCGAGACCTGCACAGAAGCAAGGGAGCATGGGAGCAATACAAGGCTGCGTTCCTCTGTACTTATAGATAATGGCAGTGACTTCCTAGTGATTGATTGTGGGCCAGATTGGCGACGTCAGATGGAGGCGCAGGGAGTGCGGAATATGCGAAGACTGCTGGTAACGCATGCTCATTTTGATCATATTGGTGGGCTACCGGAATGGGCAGATGCTTGTCGATGGACAGGCATTAAGGGTGAACTTTATACTCCAGCAGAAGTTATTCCTATTATCGATCGGCAATACCCTTGGCTGCGAAATCACATCGAGATGATTCCCTGTGATGAAGGGATAGAACTGGACGGCTGGAAGATAGATACCTGGAAAGTAAACCATGGTAAGAATGGATATTCGTACGCCTTTCGGCTAGAGAAGGAGGATTATACATGGGTGTATTGTCCTGATTCCATATCTCTTGGGGCTGAGGAGACACGCCTGATGCATGGAGCGGACTTGCTGGTCCTTGGTACAAGCTTCTATTACGAAGCGGCGGAGCTATCCACCCGTTCTGTGTACGACATGACGGAGGCAGCGGAGCTACTGCAAATCGTGAAGCCTAAAAAGGCAGTGTATACCCATATGTCGCATGATGTGGATATGAGAGAAGCATATATTTTACCGGAGAACGTTACTCTAGCCCAGACAGGTATGAGAATTCCAATATACAAAAAACCATTCTCTTCACTTTAGAAGAGAATGGGCAAGTAGAAATAAACGGATTAAACAGTTAATTGTTCTGGTTCATTTAAAGGGTGACGTCCGCTTACCGCGAGCATGACTAAGGAAACAATGATGAGTATAAAACAGAGCACAAATGAATACCGGTAACCTACAATACTGGCTAAGCCCCCGCCAACAAGACTCCCAATCAGTCTACCGATCGTGGATGAATTAGAATAAAGCGTGGAAGCATACCCAGGCATGTTTGGGAGCAGATCTTGGATGTAACTAATGCCAATCGCTGATATCACAGCAACGAAAACGGCTAGTAGAACTTGGGCTGCAAGCATCTGCCACATCTCGCCTGAGAAAATGACAACGAGATAATATGCTCCTCCTAAAATGGCCCCACACATCATCAAGGCTCGGTTACTGTACTTCGCACTGAGTAGACCGAGCATAATCATAAACGGAATTTCCAGCGCAGCACATATACTGCTGACTAGACCGACATCGCTTGTCGATCCCCCTAGATTATTTGTAATAAAGAGGGCCGTATTGATGCTGCTCGTCCAGTGAGCTACATACATGAGTATCAGAATCAGAAAAGGAAGCAGAATATTGCGGTTCTGACTGAGCCGGAAAGTTTTCACTTTTACTTCAGCCTTGTTGCTGCTCAGCTCTGTAACTGTATTTGATTTGAGAAAGAAGAAAACGAGTAAGGCAACAAGCAGGAATACTCCGATCGTACCCGTGAAAATCCCCTTAAACCCAACAGCAGCGATTAGCAGGGTGCCGATTAAAGGACCTGTAATAAAGCCGAGAGAGAAAGCAGAACGCAAGGTAGAATTAGCAAACGCAGTATCCGTAAAATTGCTCTTATTCACTGCTTCTCTAGCAATGGCGAACAATTGAGGCATCCCTGGTGCACCGAGGGCGGTGAACACAATCATGTAGATGAACAAGATCGTGAAATCCTGAATGAGCAAGTACCCGCTATATGCCAGCGCATTACAGAGTGTGGCAACAAGGTAAATGTTTTTTCGATTTAAACCAAGGTCAGAGCGTCTCCCGATTAGTGTACTGATCCATATTCCGGCAATTAACGTGGTGGCTAGAAAAACACCAAACAATCCGACAGATACGCCAAGCTGTTCCGTGAAATAAATGGATAAGAAGGGTGAACTGAGTGAAATCCCCATTCCCTGAAGTAGCATACATAAAAAGAGTAAGGCATAAGAGGGAATTGAAAATAGTGCAGTAAGTCTTTTGATCATGTTGTGAAGTTACTCCTCTATTTTTTGTTAAGATAGTCAAACTGGTTCTAGTATACATGAAAAAGACAGCAACAATATATATGCGATTTGGCTAAGGGGCATCACTCGGGCAATCTCGGACAGTTGATGTTCCTTTTGTGATATCTATTGCATTCGGTATTCAGAATCATGTTTATCCTTTATAATCAGAAAGTATTGCCGTCTTATATTTACATATATAGAATAATTATCAACGACAGGAAGGGAGTAATAAGTAGCTAATAGGGGAGAGGGCTGATTTTTTTGAAGCAGAAAGGTGTTTTCTCAAGATTAAGTACATACATGTTAAGGCACAAGCTCTTATATACGGTTTTATTGTTTACGACTTTATTTGGGATTGTTCTGGATTTAACGATTGCTTGGCTGCTCTCAGTAATTACGGATGCGGCGGTTAGACTTGATGTGAAAGCTTTTAAAGGGCTGGTTATATTCGGATTAATCTACTTATTAGTGAGTGCAATCAACGGTTTTTTCGATCGCTATCTCAAAAATAAAATCTCAGCCAAGATCAGAAATGAACTGCGGCTAGATATGATGCGACATGCTTTAGCTCTTCCTCAGTCTTATTTTGACCGTAATCACTCCGGAGATTTGTTGTCCCGCTTTACTAATGATAATCAATCTGTGGGTAATGCTACCGGCGAGGTAATGATTGATTTAATCCGTAACCCTTTGCTTGCTCTTGCGGCTTTTGGTTATTTGCTCTATATTAACTGGCTACTGGCATTGATCTGTTTTGCAATGGGGCCTTTGATGTTCCTTACGGGAAAAATCTTCGGTTCAGCGATGCGTGAGAACAGTGTGAAGATTCAGACTAATATGAGCAAGATTACTTCCTTTTTACATGACATTCTAGGCAGTAGTATGGTGTTTAAATCCTTTAGCATTGAACGCAGACTAATGAAGCAGTATCAGGAACATAGTGAGAATATCACTTCCGAAGAATTAAAACGGGGAAGAATTGAGGGAGCTACTGGCTCATTCTCCTCTTTTTTGGGAAACTTTACGTTTCTTCTGGCGCTGGTCGTGGCTGGTTATTTTGTGGCAAAAGGATCACTTGAGGTCGGTGCGATGATTGCTTTCATCCAGCTCATGAATTATTTAGTGATGCCGTTCTCGGCATTGCCAGGACTGATCAATTCGATGCAGCAATCACTTGGGGCGGCGGGACGGATCTTTGAAGTGTTGGATAGCCCTGTAGAAGTGGAGGCTTTACCCGAAGCAGCTACGAAACAGCCTGAATTTGAGCGTATGGTCATGTCCTCGGTATCCTTCTCTTATCCGGGAGTGGAGAGACGTAGTTTGAACAAAATCAGCTTAGAGCTTCACAAAGGGGCTCAAATGGCAATTGTGGGACCGAGCGGTGGAGGGAAATCTACACTTTTTAAGGTACTCCTTGGGTTGTATGAACCTGATGAGGGTGAAGTGTTTATAAATAATGAGAAGACAAGCGAGATGAGTTTAGCTAAACTTAGGAGTCACTTCTCTTATGTGCCGCAAGAGTCAGGGCTTTATACAGGAAGTATCCGTGATAACATCCGAAATGGAAATCCAGATGCAGATGAGCATGAAATTCTGGAAGCTTTGCGACAAGCGAACGCTTATGATTTTGTAATGGACTTACCGGAGGGCCTCGATACAGATATCGGTGAGGAAGGTTCACGCCTGTCCGGTGGACAACGCCAGCGACTATCGATTGCGAGAGCGATTCTTAGGAACTCTCCAATTTTGTTGCTGGATGAAGCTACTGCTGCGCTTGATAATGAATCGGAGAAGCTGGTGCAGCAAGCGATTCGTAAATTAATGGGAGACAAAACCACACTCGTTATCGCTCACCGTCTATCAACGATTCAGAACGCTGATGTCATTATAGTGATGGAGAACAGTGAAATTGTGGAGAGTGGTACCCACGAGGAGCTACTTGCAGCAGAAGGAAGATATCATGGCTTGTACTATTCTCAGCTGGAAGAGGAAGAGGCTGGGGAGGGTGAGCAAGAGCAAGAGGCATTAGAGTTTGCATCTACAGGAATACCGAGCTTGCTGAAATAACAAAAGGGTGTTGCAACGTCATAAAATATGGCGTAGCAACACCCTTTTCTTAAGAAAGTGAATTTATATAGATTGAACTTAAGAACTTGAGGTAAAGGAAGGAGCAATGGAGGGGAAAGTTTGGAACTGTAGGAGCGTAAGCGATCGCCTTTAGGTTTGAATTTCTACCGTTGACAACGGTTTAAATCATGAAATTCAAACCTAACAGCGACCGTAAGTCCAAATATTCACCGTAGTTGCAACTGAACTTTATCACTAAAACTATTAAGTTCAGCCGATTTAGTTCACTTTATTGAGAATGAATTTATCAATCGCGTATTTTACGCCATCTTCATTGTTGCTCAGGGTTACGAAATCAGCAATTTCTTTCAGCGCAGGAATAGCGTTCGCCATAGCAACGCCCAGACCGGCAGCTTCCAGCATCTCATGGTCGTTCCAAGAGTCACCCATAGCCATAGTCTCGGAGAGATCACAACCAAAATGATTGGCTAGGAATTCAAGTGCAATTCCCTTCGTTCCTTCATGATGCATGATTTCTAGGAATTGTGGTTTAGATTTGGTAATATGCACGGAATCGCCGAGCAATTCACGTAGAATTGGAGCCAGCTCATCCAAGAATGCAGGATCATCGATAATCAGCATTTTTGGTGTTTTTTGTGGGACAAGCTTCTCCCAATCTGGTTCAATATAATATGGCGTTTTGTTCAGGTCTGTATAATCTTTGATCTTCTGGTTGTCTTCACGGGCATACAGCTTGTCGTCAATGTAAGTTTGCAAATGCAGATTATGCTCCACACAGTAAGTGAACAGCTTGTGTACTGCATCTTGTGGTACGTAACGCTCATATAGTACCTTTTCATCGAGCAAGTTCTTAACGAGTGCGCCTTGGTAAGTGATGATTGGCACGTTAAGTCCAGTTTGACGGGCAATGGCTTGTGCAGAAGCATAAGCTCGGCCTGTAGCAAGGGTTACAACAACGCCAGCGGCTACAGCCTCTTCAAGCGCAGTCTGTGTAGCGGGTGTTACTTCCTTGTCATCGTTAATTAGAGTGTCATCAATATCAATCGCGATCAATTTGTACATTTGTCTCTCTCCTTATCTCTTTCTAAATAAATGTAATTTGGAAAAATAATTCTTCTTATGTTGATTCTGACCCGGTTCCGGGCTCAGCTCTGCCATAAGCATAGCTCCCAGAATACAACCACAACCGAGCAGAGCGGACATACCAAGCGTTTCTCCGCCAAAGGCTAAGCCTGTCAGAACAGCGAATACAGGTTCTGTGGCATAAATAATGGCTACCCGGGAAGGCGTAGTGTACTTCTGGCAAGCGGTTTGAATCCAGAAAGCAAAAGCGCTGGTAGGACCAATAGAGATTAAAAGTGCCCAGAGAACGTCCGGGTCCTTGATAAGCTCTGCGCTGTGTGCCAGCGGTGCAGCTCCTTCAAAGATAAGCGAAGCGACAATACTGAACAGTCCAACGAAGGCGAGCTGCAAGGATGCCAGCGGCAACGCCGGATAATGAGGTGCATAAACGCCAGTATATGCGACTTGTAGCGCAAAAGCTATGGCGCAGAGCAAGATCAAAGCGTCGCCTTTATTCAGGGACAAGGCAGAGCCGGTGAAGGTCAGCAGATAAAGACCTACTGCGGCAAGCGCCGCGCTGAACCAAGTGTAACGTGAAATGGCATGCTTTAGTAGCGCCAGAGAGAGAAACGGAACCAATACGACCGATAGACCGGTAATAAACCCGGTATTGGAGGTGGTTGTATATAGAAGTCCCATGGTCTGGAAGCCATAGCCCATAAACAAAAAAAGGCCTAGCAGCAGAGAATCACGTACCATGCGGAAACTTAGCTGTTTCCACTCCTTGCGGTAAAAAATAAAAGTGATTAGAGCCAGCAACAGGGCAGCACCTGTAAAGCGGATGCTGTTAAACGCGAGTGGAGGGAGCACTTTGACAGCATTTTGAACAATCAGAAAGGTGCATCCCCACATCATCGCCACAAGTAGCAGGCTGAAATCGGCCATACGGGAACGCTTCACTTCTTAGGTCATCCTCTCTTCGGCAAATGCCGTCCTTGTAAGAACGACAAGGTCAAGTTGTCCAAATTGTATCGTATATTCATGGGGAGGACAAGATAGGAATCGCTCAAAGGCTTATATTTAAAGGGATTTAAGGGATTAGGCTAGACAAAAAAACAGGGTCTTGATATACTTCGATAACCGCACATTTGTTCTTGTTTTTCGCATCTTAGAAAGGAGCGGTTTCACCATGATGGGCAGATCCCATTTAATAATCAGCACTGGGGTTACCCTATCTGTAATGAGTTTGATGTCGCATGAGATTACGATTCCGGTTATTGCGGTCGCAGCATTAAGTTCTTTGCTTCCTGATATCGATGAACCGAATTCGCTGCTTGTGCGCAAGGCGATTCCAGAATTTCTATTAAGAGCGCTGCAAATTGCTTTGATAGGCGCGGCGATCTATCTCTATTTTGCCGGAATCGTGGAACGTCCTTGGAATATTGTGCTTGCACTGCTAGTCGGAAGTGTATCTTTCCTGCCTAGTCGAAAGCTGCGCCATTTGGTCATGATCTTGATTGCCATAGCACTCTTTGCCTTCGGGGAAGCCTATGATCCATGGAACTACATTGCAGCGTGCGTGCTTGTAGTCTCATCGGTTGTTCCTCATCGTGGACTGACACATACCTTGTATGGAGTTGTGGGCTGGAGCGCCTTATTGTATTTTGCCTCAGCGGGTATAAATGATGGTGGCAGTCTGTGGATAGCTGGCGGTATGTCGTATGCACTTCATCTACTGGCAGACTCCCTTACTCAAAGAGGAATTACACCATTGCCGCCAATACCCTTTAAGCTGCGTCTAAAGCTAATGAGTACAGGCACGAAAAAAGGTGGAGCCGTAGAGAACGTCTGCATCATGCTGACTCTAGCGTTCGTTGTCTATGTATTTATACTTTCTCCTTGAACTAAAATGAATATGAAAGAGGGGCTTGTCTATTCTTTACGCAAATTGCGCATAGGATAAGCAGGCCCCTTTATTTTTGTGTAACTATTCCTCTAAGAAAACCAGTCCGATAAAGTCCTCCGGCTCAATACGTCCGAAATAATGCTTCAAATCCAGATCAGCTAATGCTTCTCTAACCTCTGCCTCATTATAACGTTTGCCACGAAGTGCATTTTCAACATCTACTACGTCACCAACCCCAAAGAAGTCACCATAGATTTTGATGTCCTTAATGAGGGAATCCTCAATATCCATACGAATATCAATAATTCCAGCAGGGAATTTACGTGTGTGTTTGACATTGCTTTTTGGTGACAGACCGTAGTTCCAGTCCCAGTTCTGGTAGTGCTCTTTGGAAATTTCGTGGATTTTGTCCCAGTCTGCTTCCTGAAGCTTATACTGAGGGACCTCGGATGGCTCCATGCCAAAGATCGAACGTAGGAGACCGGAGCGGAACTCTTCAATGGTCATGTCTGTACCTAGCAGCTCTTTGATGTTGGCTACGCGACTACGTACGGATTTGGTGCTCTTCGATTTGAACTTCTCTGGATTTACTTTTAGAGAGGCTTGTACATTGTCCAAATTGAGGTCAAACATCAGTGTGCCATGGCTGAACATGCGTCCACGTGTGGAGAATTGAGCGTTGCCGGAAATTTTTTGTTCGCCGACTTGAAGATCATTCCGTCCGCTAAGCTCAGCGTTAACACCCATGCTTTGCAAGTAGTCGATCACCGGCTGGGTGAATTTCAAGAAGTTATGGAAGGATTGGCCGTCGTCCTTAGTAATGAAGCTGAAGTTCAAATTTCCGAGATCGTGATAGACCGCGCCACCGCCGGACAGACGACGTACAACCTTAATATCATTCTCTTTAACATATTCCTGATTGATTTCTTCAATCGTATTTTGGTGTTTACCGATGATGATAGATGGGCTGTTAATATAAAAAAGCAGGTAACTCTCGTCCATCGGCAAGTGTTTCAGCGCATATTCCTCAATCGCCAAATTGATGGAAGCGTCAGTAATCCCTGTGTTATCAATAAAAATCATAGTGAATTCCTCCGTTGCAGCAAAATTGATTACAGTTCTCATTTTAAACCAAAAGCAGTTTTTTAACAAAAGAGATCGCTTCGTGTTTCGGTGAAAATAAAGTCTTAGATTGGATTCATTGATTTAACGCGATTTTTAAATTGAAGAATTTCCAGCACTCAGTCTTATTGTTCAGTACTTCATTTTATCGAACACCAACAAATCTTTTGCATTTCTTCAGCCCATGGGTTACTATTTTTATATTGACAAATTTGCAGGTCTAAATAAGGAGGTTACACGTTATGTGCCCCCGTACCAAAGAACAAAATGAGCTCATACGCATACAGCGCAAAGAACAGATCCTGGACGTCGCCGCGCGCTCCTACTTTCGCACGGGCGGCAGCTTTGATATTCGCGACGTCGCCCGCGAGGCAGGTCTTGGTTACGGCACAGTATACCATTATTATCCCAACCGGCATTTATTAATAGAAGATGTGTTAGAAAGCGGCTTTGAGCGATGTGAGCAAGTTATCGCAAAATGGGCGGACATCAGCGGCAGCCCACCGGATGACAGGCAGTTGTTGATGTATTGTAAAGCACTGCTCCAGCTGTGGCAGTCGGACGCCCGCGCATATCTCGTCTACAAAATGGCGGCGGAACATTATGTAGGCTTGTCTGAAAGGGATCGACACCACGCCAAGAGACGGTTTATGGAACGCCTGTACGTTCCACTCCAATCGATCGCACAGTGCGAAGACGACAGCGTCGACCATATGCTTGCTGTGCTGGTCGGTTGCTGTGGGCTGCACTACTATGCGGGCAATTCCGATCTGAACGTCGATCGAATCGCCCGACTCGCTATCCAAGCTATTACGAAGGGGTCCTGATACGAACATGGTCATTTTAAAAAGCAAGCATGAAATTGAGGCTATCCGCAAGGCATGCCAAGTGGTGGCTGAATGTCATCGTACAATCGCCCCGCTTATCAAACCGGGTATTACCACCAACGAGATTGAGCGCATATTCGAGGACATTATGTTGAAGCACGGCGCAAAGCCATACCAGAAAGGCTATAGGGGCTATCAATATGCGACCTGTGCCTCCGCCAACGATGTAATCGCGCATGGCTTCCCTAGCAATAAGCCACTTGAGGAAGGGGATATCGTGACGATTGACACGGTCGCTGAGCTCGATGGCTGGCTCGGCGATTCGGCCTGGAGTTATGCGGTAGGGCAGATCTCGCCGATGGCCGAGAAGTTGATGCGTGTCACGAAGGAATGTCTTGATCTGGGCATCGAGCAGGCTCAGCCCGGCAATCGACTCGGCGATGTGACGAGTGCGATTCAGCGGCATGCGGAATCACACGGTTTCGGCGTCGTCCGCGACCTTCTCGCTCATGGCATCGGCCGCGACCTGCACGAGGAGCCGACTTATATGCATGTCGGCAAGCCTGGAAAAGGCCCACGTATCAAGGAAGGTATGGTGTTCACGATTGAGCCCATGATCACCGAAGGTACCTACTTGATGACAATCGATCCGGACGGCTGGACCGCACGGACGATGGACAACAAGCTCGCCGCCCAATACGAGCATACGATTGCCATTACGGCTGAAGGTCCACAAATTTTGACCGCGCAATAGAAAAAAATTAGAAGTCGACCAACGAAATGGTCGACTTCTTTTTTTCGGGTTCTGGGACAGCGTGTCCATAGATCTGATGAGGCTGCCAGTCTAGAACTTTATTATCTTTTGACATCTCGTAGATTTTAATGTCGATTTGAGGCAAGCGGTTATTCAGGTGATTCCTTTAGTGAGCATTGACGTATTCCCGGCAAAGACGCAATAATGGTGGCAATGAGATACATATCGAACAAACGAAAGTGGATAGAGGGAGTGTAAATATGCTTGAAAAATACGGCCATGGCGGTGATTTGCTAACAGCTGCGGAACTTTATGAGGAGGCTGGTGGCACATTTCTTGATTTCAGCGCAAACATCAATCCTATCGGGCCTCCGCCAGCCGTCTTAGAGCTACTTAGAACAGCATTGTCTACGGTGGTTGCCTACCCTGACCCTGGACATCGGCGCTTCAAAAGTCTGCTAGCAAAGGACCTTGGTATACATAGTAGTTGGTTGACAGTAGGCAACGGAGCCGCAGAATCTATGGCATTGTTGCTGCTTGCGATTGCTCCGCAAAAGGTAGGTATCGTAGAACCTTGTTTTTCTGAGTACCGGCAGCTATCTGTGCAATTCGGCGCAGAAGTATTATCTGTTCAGGGGACAAGGGAACAGCACTTCCGAGCTGGAGTGAATGAGATTTCCGGGCTGCTGGAGAAGGTTGATCTGCTGTTCCTTGGACAGCCGAACAACCCTAATGGCGTTCAGTATACTGTGGATGAGCTGCGCTGGTTAGCGCAGAAGGCTGAAAGCTACGGGACGTATTTGGCTGTGGATGAAGCCTTTATTGATTTTATTCCTGAAGCAGAACGAAATACGCTTTTGCCGGATCTGGATCAGTTTCCGCATACGATTTTGGTGCGGTCGATGACGAAATTTTATGCGATTCCCGGACTGCGTCTCGGGTTTGCCATTTCGCATCCCGAGCTGGCAAAGGCGATGACCGGAAAGCAGGTTACCTGGAGCGTGAATGGTTTGGCGCTGCTGGCGGGCGAAGCCTGCCTTGAGTGTGGGCACGAGTATGGACATCGCACACGCGAACTGATCGCCACTGAACGGGAGCTGCTGCGTCAAGGCCTTATACAGCTAGGCTGCGATGTGCCGCCAGGCGAAGCCAACTTTCTGCTCTGTGGCCTGCCTTCGCCATGGAGTGCGGCTGAGATGCAGACCCGTCTTGGGCGTGTCGGTATACTGGTGCGCAGCTGCGCTATGTACCCCGGTCTAGGAGACGAGCATATCCGAGTAGCAGTTAAGGGACATGAGGATAATGTCCGGCTGCTAAAACAGATGAAGGAAATTCTGGCGGATAAGTGACCTGTGTAGCTTAGAGGGCAGCGGGTTTGCTGCTAAGTGACAGGTGTAGCGCAGGGGGATGGGAGTCTACTGTAAGTGACACTCGCGGCGTAGAGAAGGCAGGGATTCTAATGAATAAGTGACTCAAGTACCGCAGAAGTTGCGATTTGATACCGGATGGCAGGCTTCAGCTCGCATGCTTAGGGTTGTGACAAAGTTTGGTGAGATAGCTTCTGATGGACATCCTCCAAAGTGCATTCGTTGTATTTCGTACAACAGAACTCGCTTTGCTGGCGTAGCAATTCGATTCTATAGCACTGTGTACAATAGAAATTTGGAAAATGATGCGAATTAGGTTTTTACGTGACATTCTATTGCAAGAAATACAGCAGAATGGCTTTTGCCAGTGAATAAAGCTGAATTTGTTGTATAAAGTGCAATAGATGGGTGAGGGATGGATTTCTAGGTGGATATTGGAGTATGTGTTGTAGTAGAAATCGAGTATCTGTGGAGTGGATATTGAGTATGTGTTCAGAGCTGAAATTAGGGGCATGTGTTGGAGTAGATTTTAGAGCAGATAGTCATTTGCTGTGAAATAGAGAATTAGGTAGTTTCTAAGTGAGACGGTTGGGGAAGTACAGGCGCGACCGCGAAGCGGGTTGGATGAATGGATAAAAGTAATGTGCTGTGGAAGGAGCAAGATCGATATATGGTGCAAGTAAAGATTCCATTTAACCTCGCAGGAGGCGTAAAAGAGTACCATTCGGCCATCTGGCCAGGGCTTGCTTTACAGTGGAAGGGAAACCATCTGCTACTAGAGCTACCTGCTGAAGCAGATGGTTTATCGAGTGCGTTCTATGGTGGAGGAATGAATCGGCTAGAGAGGGCCGTCAATTTATATGTTGACCGCAATTATGAATGTAGTGATCCTGTTCAGGATATGGAGAATAAGCTCCGCGAGTGGGGTTATTCAATGTCTGGCTGTGCCGGTCTGATGACGGCAGTACCGCTAGAGCATGCAGCGGTAGCTGAGGAAGACATCGGCTCAGCGGGTATTTTTGTTTGCGTTACTGCCGCCGCAGGAAATGCTGCGCGCGCGGGTGTGGAACGCAATGTGCTGGCTGTTTATCGCCCGGGTACGATTAACATAATGCTAGGTATTGATGGCCGCCTGACACCGGCGGCCATGGTCAATGCTGTGCAGACAGCTGTCGAAGCCAAAGCTGCTGCACTGGCAGACCTCGGGATTACCGATCCCGAGAATGGCCTGATCGCTACCGGAACAACTACGGATGCGATAGTGCTCGCTGTGAGCCAAAGTGGGCGATACAAGGCAGAGCATGTTTACGCCGGAACCGCTACCGATCTTGGGGGCGCAATCGGGCGTCTTGTATATAGCGCTGTGACAGGGAGTTTGCTATCGGTTCAGGCAAGGAAGGACAGCTAATGAGAATAGGTAGCTGGAATTGCTGGAGAATGTACAGAGGTGATCGCCTGTGACAATCGCTTTAGTACTGCTTGCGGCTTATGTAATTGATCGGATCGTAGGTGATCCGCGTAGCTTGCCCCATCCCGTAATCGGTATGGGCAAAGCAATCACGGCTCTGGAGCGGGCGATCCGTCGTTTATGGTCCCACCCGCAAAGCCTGCGCAGAGCAGGGGTGTTACTTCCGCTATGTGTGGCGGGTGGTGCTTGGGCACTGACAGCCATTCTGCTATGGCTGCTGTCATATATCTCACCATGGCTCGTCTGGATAGCCGAGGCTTGGTTGATTTCAACCACGATTGCCTCCAAGGGACTAAAGGATGCAGGGATGGCGGTGTATGTGGAATTGCAGAAGGGCGATTTCCCTGCTGCCCGCAAGGCGTTGGGGATGATCGTGGGGCGTGATACGACTTCGCTAGATTCCCCGGAAATTGTGCGCGGCACGGTAGAGACTGTAGCAGAGAATATCGTCGATGCGATTATTTCTCCATTGTTCTATGCGCTCATCGGTGGCGCGCCGCTTGCTATGGCTTATCGAGCAGTAAACACACTCGATTCCATGGTGGGATATAAGAATGATAAATACCGAGATCTCGGCTGGGCATCCGCTCGGCTTGATGATGTTGCCAACTTCATTCCAGCACGGATTACGGCATTGCTCTTGGCACTGTGTGCATGGCTGCTTCGTCTGGATTGGCGCAATTGTTTGCAAATGGTGAAGAGGGATGCGCGTCTCCATCCAAGCCCAAATAGCGGCTATCCAGAATCCGCTGTTGCGGGCGCACTTGGTATCCGTCTCGGAGGAGAGAACGTCTATCATGGTGTCGCTTCTTTCCGAGCCTATATGGGTGATCCGGTACGAGCGATGGAGCCGGACGATATTATTCAGACCTCGCGGATGATGATGCTCTCCTCTTCAATTTTTGTAGGCTTATGCGCGGTTGTGGCATGGATATGGATCGGGGGCTAATGCTAGATATGGCGTTTCCTTCAATAGAGCTAGAATTAGTACTTGTTCGCCACGGGCAAACTCAGTGGAATGCTGAGCATCGTTACTTAGGACATTCGGATCTCCCGTTGCTATCTAGTGCAGTAGAGCAGCTATCTCAGCTTAAGCAGCAGTCTGAAGTATCGAATGATTTTTGGTGTGTATTTTGCAGCGATTTGCTTAGATGTCGGGAGACTCTAGCTTACATTTCTCCTTCTTTAGAGAAGGTGGCTGTCTACGATCCGCGTCTGCGCGAAATAAATTTTGGAGCTTTCGAAGGCTGTACTTATGAGGAATTGAAGGATAACTCACTGTATAGAAGGTTGATTGATAATCCTTCCACAATTACACCACCGGATGGTGAAACATGGGCGCAGTTTGACAAACGGTTGCGTAGCTTCCTGTCAGATCTGGGGCGAGGGGCTGAGGATACATTTGTGCAGGCTGCAATTAGTGAAAAAAAGGCTGAGGTAATAACAAGCAGGGTATTGGTAGTCACACATGGTGGTGTTATTCGGAATTTCCTTGCACAGTTAATTCCTGGTGTCACATTCTACAGCGCAGTTGCACCTTCTCCGGGAACAGCGATGGTACTCAGGCTATTTTGGCAGAACGGGCAATGGTCGGCAGATATTTCGGGAGATTGATGAGAAAATCAAATGAAAAAAAGGGTTCCACATATTAGCCATACCTAATATGTGGAACCCTTTATGTTTAAACTATCGTTCGCACTCAGCAGAATAAAGTGGATAATTAGATGTTAGGTAACCATTCCTTATAGGTATCTGCACGTGATTGCAATTCATTATACAGCATGCTGGCATGGTAACCGTCGCACACGGCATGGTGGAATTGCCCCGATATTGGTAATAGTATTTTTTTGTCTTGATGAAAATATTTTCCTATAGTAAAGATGGGAAGTAGGAAGGTTCCCTCGTTATACACGTTCAGGTTAAAGCCCGTAAAGCTGACCCACGGAATACTAGAAATAGGGAAGGTGTTCGGTGGTTCGTTTGCTTTAGCGATAAATTGTTTCACGCTTCCGTACATTTTCATATCATCCAGATAACGGTTATAGAAATCATTAAACTTTTCACCGTACGAAGTCCAGATGCTTGAAAAAGTCTTATCATCATCATGGAAAATTGTAAAACTAGGTGACATGCTATCCCAATAACCTAATCTACCTTCAGAATCAAAGCATGTGCGGAATTCACTATGACGGTTCACCACCGTAGTTATCATGTGGATTAGTGCTGGGTACAGCTTAATTCCCTTATGCTTAAGCTCTGACAGTAGAAGGGTGATATCAATATTTGCGGTCATGCTATAGGTGCATCTGACATTGTTTAAATAATGTTCAAAATAGGGTTTTCTACTCCAGTTATCAATGACAATCGGGTTAAAAATCATTTATTATGACCTCCTAAAATTATTTCGTTTTTCATTTTAGGAGGTCTGCTGGACTGATTTCACCATAACCTTATCACAATCCTTTGAGAAAGTATTTTGTAACGATGAGTATACCATCATCATCGCCGTAATTAAACTAGATCAAGTGGAAGGGAGATGCTTTATAATGCTGAATGAAAAGAGGGTCATCGAAAAATTACTCCAGCAAAAGCGTACTAGCGCGGTTCCCATCGTTGTAATGATGTGCGGTGTAGCTGGGTCGGGTAAAACGACCTTTGCTCAAAAGTTGGAGAAAGAAGGATTCGTACGGCTTTCGATAGATGAGGACATTTGGGCCACTTACGGCCGTTTTGGAGTGGATTATCCAGAGGAGAATTATGGTTCCTATTTAATAGAATCGGAATTAAAGCTACGTAAGGAGCTGGTGAATCTGCTTCAGGCAAAACATCATGTTGTCATCGATTTCAGCTTCTGGCAACGTCAGAGACGGAACGATTACAAGCAACTTATTGAGAGTTATGGTGGCGTGTGGGAACTGATTCACTTAAAAATTCAGCCAGATGAATTGCGTCAGCGACTGCTTATCCGGAGTGAACGTTTTGACGCCAATGCCGCATTTCCGATTACTGAGGACATACTAACCCGGTTTTTAAATGGTTTTGAGATCCCTGCTGGAGAAGGGGAGCTTGTGATCGAAGCATAGATCTATAACTTGATTTTTTGGGCATTTGTCCTCTCATAGAACCACAGCCGGATTAAAATCCCATGGCTGTGGTTCTTTTTTTAAGCGAGTGATTATGCCATGATAGTCATGGGGGCGATTGAGAGATGTTTAAGGATTTTAAGCTCATAGCCGGACGGCCGGTGTATATACAAATTAAAGACTATATGAAGCACTTAATCATAAAAGGCGGTCTGCAAGGCAATCAAAAGCTGCCCTCTACACGAGAACTCAGCACATTGCTTAAGGTTAGCCGCAACTCCGTAATCTCTGCTTATGCAGAGCTTGAGGATGATGGATTTGCGTATGCCGTGCAGGGTCAGGGAAGTTATGTGGCACCTACACCTCTCGGCAGTGAAACAATCTCTTCCTGGACGATGGACTGGAAGACGCGTATCAATGATCATGCGCGGCTGGCGGAGGATCTGGATATCATGAAGCGCGGCATACGAGCGGAGAAGGGGACGATCTCCTTCACGAGCATCGCACCTGATGAGAGTCTTTTTGATCTAGATAATGTGAAACGCTCCTTTATGGATCGTATGTCGGTGGAAGGCAACGTCTTACTAAATTATGGATATGCCAAAGGGTATAAGCCTTTAATAGACTATTTGAAGCAGTACATGGAGCACAAAGGCGTTGAAATGAAAGGCAAGGATATATTAATCACCAATGGCTTTACAGAGGGATTCGATATTGTATTGTCAGTACTTAGCAAAAAGAATGGTTCGGTCATCTGTGAGAATCCAACGCATCATACGGCGATCAAAAATCTGAAGCTGAATGGCTTTGAGATCACCGGGATTCCTATGGAGCGTGATGGGATTGATCTGGTTGAGCTGGAGAAGGCATTGCAGGAGCAAGCTTTTGACTGTGCCTACTTTGTCCCCTCTTATCATAATCCGACCGGCATTGTAATGTCTCCCGAGAAAAGACAGAGGCTAATGAAGCTGATGAACCGGTACCAAATACCAGTGATCGAGGATGGTTTTAACGAGGAGTTACGCTATTCGGGCTCACATGTGGCTCCACTTATCGCAGCAGCAGGGAGCGGCAACAGCGTGATCTATCTAGGTAGCTTCTCAAAGGTATTATTTCCGGGACTACGCGTAGGCTGGGTGCTGGCAGATCAGGAGCTGATCTATTCTCTCGAAAGCGTCAAGCGCGCACGCACCATTCATACCTCGACGCTGGATCAATCCATTTTGTATCAGTACTTATTAGGTGGCCATTTAGAGAAGTATTTGAAAAAAGCCAGAGCGGAATATAAACGAAAATATGAATTAACCCTGCAATGCTGTAAGGAGTTTATTCCTTATACGGCGTTATCAGGGGATGGCGGATTGCATCTTTTTGTAACATTTGCGGAGGGCTTTAATACAAGGACGCTGCTAGCGGCCTGTCATGAACAAGGGGTTATTTTTACAGCAGGAGATATATTCTTCACTGACGGTAAAGGTCAAAATACGATACGGATCGGTTTCTCCAGAGTGACGGATGAGGATATCCGCAAGGGGATCGAGATTATTGGCAGAACAGCACGACAACTAATGGGATAAAGAGGTGCTTGAGATGAAGATGAAGGTAGGCGTAATTATGGGCGGGGTGTCCTCAGAGTATGAGGTATCCATGAATAGCGGTAGAGAGATTTTGAAGAATCTAGATCCCAATAAATATGAGGTTGCTCCAATAGTGATTACCAAGCGTGAAGAGCTTATTGAGCAGGCAAAAGGAATCGATATCGCGCTGCTTGCGCTCCACGGAGCTTACGGAGAGGACGGTACGGTTCAGGGGACGCTGGAGACAATGGGGATTCCTTATACGGGTAGTGGCGTTTTGTCTAGCAGCATTTGTATGGATAAAGATCTTTCCAAAAAGCTTATGCGCTGCTCAGGCGTCAATACGGCGGATTGGCTGTGCTGGGATAGTATGAAGGATTATTCTCAAGAAGCCGTAGAGCGGATTGGATATCCTGTTATGGTGAAGCCATGTGCAGGCGGTTCGAGTATCGGTATGGAAAAGGTGAGCAGTAGCGAGGAGCTGTTGAGCGCAGTACAGAAGGCTTTTGCCTGTGATCAGTCGATTCTGATCGAGAGCTACATTCAAGGCCAGGAAATCACTTGCTCTATTCTAAATGGAGAGATGCTGCCCGTTTTGGGAATCACCTCGGCGCATGCGGAGTGGTTCGATTACAGTGCGAAATACGAAGATGGCGGGGCAGACGAACGAGTCATTGATCTACCAGCTGAGGTGTATGAGCGAGTACGTGATGCAGCCTTAACTTGCTACAAAGCACTAAAATGCAGCGTGTACGCAAGGGTGGATATGCTCATTAAGGATGGTATTCCATATGTGCTGGAGGTGAACACATTACCGGGCATGACGAAGGCGAGTCTTTTACCAAAAAGCGCGCAAGCGGCAGGTTACAGCTTCAGCGGACTGCTGGACGAGATCATTTCCCTTTCCCTAACAGAAAAGAGTCCGAAAGAAGAGGTGCTCAGTCATGCATAATGAATGGATTACTCCGCGTGTACGGGAGATTGCTCCCTCGGGGATTCGGGCTTTTTTTGACCTAAGTACAGGGAATCAGGATATTATATCGCTTGGTGTAGGCGAGCCTGATTTCGTTACACCGGAGCATGTAAGAGCTGCCTGTATTCGTGCTTTGAATAATGGGGAGACGATGTATACACCAAATTCCGGCTTGCTGGAGCTTAGAGAAGAGATCGCCTCTTATCTGCACACAAGCTTCAATCTCCGCTATGAGCCAACTAACGAGATTATGGTTACAGTGGGAAGCAGTGAAGCCGTGGATTTGGCTCTGCGGGCCTTTATTACACCCGGGGATGAGATTATCGTCCCTTCTCCGAGCTATATTGCGTATTCGCCGATTACTCATTTGAACGGTGGGATTACGGTAGAGGTTGAATCTTCAGCCGAGCAGGGTTTTAAACTTACTCCTGAAGCGTTGCGGCAGGTGATTACCCCGCGTTCCAAGATTCTTATGGTGAATTTTCCGACTAATCCTACAGGAGCAGTAATGACTTACGAGGATTGGCTACCCATTGCACAGATTGTAAAAGAGAATAACTTACTTGTCATTTCAGATGAAATCTATGCCGAGCTAACCTATGATAGTCAGCATGTAAGTATTGCCTCTCTTCCTGGGATGTTGGAACGAACGATTGTCATTAGTGGCTTCTCCAAAGCCTTTGCGATGACTGGCTGGAGAGTAGGCTATGCTTGTGGTGATCAGGAATTAATTGCTGCGATGCTCAAAATCCATCAGTACACTGCGATGTGTGCTCCAATACTAGGTCAAATCGCTGCCATTGAATCACTGCGGAACGGTATGGAGCATAAGGATCACATGAAACGATGCTTTGATGAGCGAAGAAAGCTGCTGGTTAGTGGATTTCGATCTATTGGTTTACCGTGCCACGAGCCGGAGGGTGCATTTTATGTCTTTCCTTCCATCGCTAATACCGGAATGAAGTCAGAAGTTTTCGCTTTGCAGCTGCTCAAGGAGGTTGGTGTTGCTGCGGTTCCGGGGCATGTGTTTGGAGCGGGTGGAGAAGGGTATATTCGCTGCTCTTATGCAGCATCCCTACAAAAATTGACGGAAGCGCTGGAGAGAATCGAAGGATTTATGAAAGTGAAGTTGTAATTCTAGTGGTCCCCATCTATCATAGATGGGGGCTTTTATGTGTAGATAAGATAGAATAGGTTATACGGATATCTTTAATTGGAGGTTAAAATATGATTTCATCTATTCAAGAAGTAATTAAACGAATCACACCAGCGGATGAACAGTCTTTCCTAAAGGCGGAGCACCGCTTGAACATTCTAACTAAACCACCGGGCAGCCTGGGACAATTGGAGACGCTGGCCGTTAAGCTCGCCGGAATTTCGGGTACGGAGCAGCCTAGTTTCACCAAACGAACGGTAGTTGTTATGGCTGCCGATCACGGTGTATGCTGCGAGGGAGTTAGCGCGTTTCCACAGGAAGTCACAATGCAGATGGCCTATAATTTTCTCAGCGGAGGAGCGGCTGTGAATGTACTGGCACGTCAAGCTGGGGCTGAGGTAAAGTTCGTAGATATCGGTGTTAACGGCGACCTTAGTCATGAGGATCTGATTGATTGTAAAGTGCGCCGAGGAACGGATAATATAGCCGTGGGACCTGCGATGAGTCGTGAAGAAGCGATGAATGCTGTGCTTGTAGGTATAAGAATCGCACAAGAAGCGATTGAGAACGGGACAGAGATTTTTATTACAGGTGAAATGGGCATAGGGAATACGACGGCTAGCGCAGCTATTCTGTGTGCTCTAAAAGGAATACCACCTGAAGTAGCCGTTGGAAGAGGAACGGGAATTGATGATGAACGTTTACTACATAAGATTGCAGTTGTGGAACGCGCTTTAAAGGTGAATCAGCCGAATCGGGCAGATCCGCTGGATGTATTGTCCAAAGTAGGGGGACTGGAAATCGCCGGTTTGACGGGTCTGATTCTTGGCGCAGCTGCTGCCAGGGTACCTGTCATTTTGGATGGTTTTATTTCGGGCGCGGCAGCTCTTGTAGCGAAGGCGCTTGCGCCAGAATCTATTGCTTATATGATAGGCTCCCATCTATCAGGAGAACAAGGACATAAGCTGATGCTGGAGCGGCTTGGACTTGAACCGTTGTTTAACCTGGGTCTTCGTTTGGGTGAAGGAACTGGAGGCGTATTGTCCCTTCATTTAATTGAGGCGATATGCCGCATTTTGAGCGAAATGGCCACCTTTGAAAGTGCAGGCATCTCTGGAGCTGGGAAACAATGAGTATTCTTGTAACGGGAGGGGCGCGTAGCGGGAAAAGTGGTTTTGCAGAAAAACTGATGTCGTCACTGGCAGATCAGGCCTTCTATGTTGCAACCGGACAAGCGTTTGATGATGAAATGAATGAACGGATTGCACTGCATCAGCAACAGCGCTCGCAAAGCGGATATGCTTGGGAGACGTTAGAGGAGCCTTATGATTTGCCAGATCTTCTTAAGCGTTTATCTGGTGAAAAGGCGGTTCTCGTAGATTGTCTAACGTTGTGGTTATCGAATGTACTGCTAGCCATGGAAGGATTTACGGATAGGCAAGAGTTGATTGAGAGCGAGATTACAAGACTTGAAGACAGTGTACGCACATTTCAAGGAAACCTCATTTTGGTCACTAATGAGGTTGGAGACGGTATTGTTCCGGAGTATGCGTTTGGCCGATTGTACCGTGATCTGGCAGGACGTATGAACTCGCTGCTTGCTCGGCAATGCGAGCAGGTTTTTTTAGTGACTGCGGGCATTCCAATTGAACTCAAGAGCAGGGAGTATCGTTTATGAGGGAGCGCAGGGATGCTGCCGCGGCTGCCTTTCAGTTTTTGTCCCGGTTTCCTGTAAAGAGTGACCCTGGATTTTCTCCTGAGCTGCTGCGCCGAAGTGTGCTGTTCTATCCTGTGGTGGGTGCAGCTATCGGACTTTGCGTAGCTGCTGGGGCAGCTTTGACGGGATTGATTTTACCAGCTTGGCCAGCCGCTGTCATTACCCTCATTCTATGGGTAGGACTCACCGGAGGTCTGCACCTCGATGGCTGGATGGACACTGCGGATGGTCTGCTAAGCTACCGACCGAGGGAACGGATCCTGGAGATTATGAAGGACAGCCGTGTGGGTGCGATGGGTGTGCTCGCCTGCGTGCTGCTCTTGCTGTTAAAGGCCTCTTTAGTGGCAGCATTAATCGAAGGCTACGCCTATTACGAGCTGCCACTGCTCTTGCTGCCAGCGATCTGGAGCCGCTGGTATATGGTGCGGGCAATGGTGCGTTATCCCATTGCCCGCGGGAACGAGGGGCTGGCCGCGAGCTTCGCCGGCCTCGCTCCCTCGCATGAGCGGCGCGCGCTGGCGATAGCCGCGCTGCTCTCGCTTGCCGCAGCCGGTGCGCCTCTGGCGCTCGGCGCGGGCATAGCCGCGTGGCCGCTGCAGCTGGCGGCAGCGTTACTGCTGCCAGCTGCGGCCTTGGCCAGCGGCACCGTTGCTGCGCGGCGGATTAGCAGCCGGCTCGGCGGGCTCACCGGCGATGTGTATGGCGCGCTGAATGAGCTGCTAGAGGCTGTGCTCCTACTAGTACTAGTGCTGCTCCAGCACAATTTCATGTGAGTGGCTCCTGCGGGTGACGCATAGTAGCCAGCTGGCTCAATCTGTTTATATCCACTGCTGATGCTTGTGGGTCCAGTTGTTTGGTGGCCCGGATGCTTGCTTGTACACATACTTGCTAACCGTGATGACGTTGTATCATATTTTGCGAATCATTTGATATTTTTAGAGTTTAATAGGAAAGAGGGATGACATGGTTGCTGCCATTCTACTATTTGTAATTGCCGGCCTTGCTGAGATCGGAGGCGGATACTTAGTATGGTTATGGCTAAGAGAATCAAGACCTCTCTGGTACGGTTTGGTAGGTTCTTTGATTCTGATAAGCTATGGCATCATCCCTACGTTGCAGAAGTTTCCGTCCTTCGGAAGAGTGTACGCAGCCTACGGCGGGGTGTTTATCGTGCTCGCTGTGTTATGGGGCTGGCTAGTAGACAAGAAAACACCCGATGTATATGACTGGGTTGGTGCTGTTATTTGTGTGATCGGCGTTTCGGTCATTCTTTGGGCGCCGAGACACTAACAAAACAACCCGTTCAACACTTTCGTGTGAACGGGTTGTTTTTATTTAAGCCTAAGCTTTAGATCTTAAATTGTTGCACAGCTTCCTGAAGCTTCTTAGCCTGCTCATATAGATGCTGCACGGTTACTGCATGTCCTTCAAGCTCTATACGTTGGCGCTCGGAGTTCTCGGATAGTGTGTCCGCACTTTCTTGGGATCTTGAAGTGATTTGTGCGGTTTCCTCAACGGAAGCACTAACTTCTTCTGTACTTGCTGAGATTTGCTGCGTCGCCGCAGATACGGATTGAATATTCTGATTGATGCTTTGGATCAGAATCAGAAGGTGATTGAAGGCATCGCCCGCTTCTGCCACCTTGCCTACCCCGGAGGCTACCTCAGAATTCACATGGTTCATCTCAGTAACGGAGCGATTCATATCTTCCTGAAGTCCGAGTAGGAAATCACGAATCTGCTCATTCGCATTACGGGATTGTTCGGAAAGCTTGCGTACTTCTCCGGCAACCACGGCAAAGCCGCGTCCATGTTCTCCTGCACGTGCTGCTTCGATCGAAGCATTGAGCGACAGCATTTGGATTTGCTTCGTAATTTCAGTAATACTATGAACGACTTCTCCGATCATTACTGAACGTTCATTCATAACTTGTAATTGCTCCAGCGACTGCAGGGAGGCACGTTCAACATGGCGCATTTGCAGAACGGCACTTTGGGCAATCTCATTACCGCCAATCGCTTCAGCGGAAGCTTCACTGATCTGCTCAGTGACTTCGGTGGCTGCTGAAGCAATATGCTGAATGCCGAAATTGATTTCTTCCATAGCTTTTGAATTATCTAGAGCGCTGCTCGCGATGGTCGTACTACCTTTACCAATTTCTACAACAGATGTACTAGAGTGGTCTGCCATTTCATTTAGGACCTCAACACGTTCTCTTAAAGAATTGGAATCGGTGACCACAGTATTTGAGGTGACGAGTACATGTCCAATCATTTCTTTTAGGCGCAGGGTCATCGCTTGGAAGCTTCTGGACAGTTGAGCTACCTCATCACTGCCTTTAACCGTTAATTCCTCTGTGAAATCTCCCTCTGCAAGACGGGCACTGTAAGCTGCAAGCTTTGAGATAGGACGAGTGATCCGCATGCTCATAAACCAGGCACCAGTTGAGCCTATAATCAGCGTTAGCAGAGTGATCCCCGCGCTGGTCCACAGAATACTGTCTGTTTTTTCTTGAATAAAGCTTACATCACTGCTGATTCCGATAACCATCGTACTTCCGGGAATTCCGATATAAGCTGACTTATGTACACCATGCGAGTCCTTGTATGTATCGCTTAGTCCACTCTTTCCTTTAAGAGCTTGCTGCATTGCAGAGGATACCTTAACAATTTCCTCCGGCTTTAATTTTGCATCATGATCTACGGACAGAACCTCAGCTTCCTTACCTTTTAGATTGAGTAGAAAAATAGTCTCAACCCCATGCTGCTTTCTCTTATCCTGAAAATAGAATTCAAGATTGGTGGCTGCTTGTTCGTTCTTCTTTAGTGCTTGCTGAGCATGCATTGTATTTATATTCTTATATACGTCCTGAGCAGCTGCAGTTAGAATTTGATTGATTTGTGGCATGACATAGCTGTTGAAAATACTGGTTGATATAAAGTAGAAGCTGGTACTTAACAAAAGAGACGTGAGTAATAGAACTACAAATAATAAACGCGTAAATCTGCGACTGATCGACTGCTTGAAACGAAACATATTGTTCTCCCCCTTTTTATGGGCAGCGAAGCCCCATTTCTTTATATCCCTACCGACTGCTAGTGACTGGCAACCTGCAATATATTCCATAGTTATGTAATATATCAACTAAATGGATCGGGAATGAAGTGTTTGATACTATTCTATAGAATTAACCTCTGGATGAATAGTGAAAGTTTTAGTTTATATAGCATATTTTTCTGAAAAAGATGAATTATTACTGACACTTTTATTTTTAGTTAATAAAAATGGGTATAAATACCCATTTCATAAATTGTTTATTTTTATGGATTGTTTGACGACAGTGTGATAGAGTATTAATGTTTTGTTCCAAAACTTAATGTAAGCCGCGGTTCGTAACCATCCCGCGTAAACAAAACTAGGAGGAGTTTAAGCAATATGTTTAATTTGATGTGGGGAGTTTTATTTGTTATTGTCAATTTTGCTTTTTTTCTACTCTGTTACCGCCTGTTCGGCAAAAGTGGAATGTATGCCTGGGTAGGTATCGCTACTGTAATTGCAAACATTCAGGTAGCTAAGACGATTGCTATGCCATTTGATATCGTGATGACACTCGGAAATACGATGTATGTCACTTTGTATATGACCAGCGATTTGCTTAATGAGAAGTATGGAAGAGCAGAAGCACGTAAAGCGGTTTGGTTTGGCTTCTTCACCTTGCTTATGACGACAGTCATTATGCAAATGGTACTAGTATTTAAGCCGCAAGAGACCGATATTGCTCAGTCTTCTTTGGAGACGATCTTTGGTCTGATGCCTCGACTAGCGTTGGGTAGTCTAACTGCTTACTTCATTAGTCAGTTCCTAGACGTTCGGTTGTACTCCTGGATTCGCAAATATTACAGCACCTCAAGTCAGTTGTGGATTCGTTCCAACGGCAGTACGATGGTTAGCTCCTTTGTGGATACACTAATCTTCTGTACCATTGCATTTGCTGGGTTGTATAACTGGAGTGTGTGGTTTGAAATTTTGCTTACAACGTATCTAGCGAAATTCTTACTAACCGCAGTAAGCACACCTATCTTATATATCGCCCGAACTTTTACTTTTGCTGAAGATGGAATACCATCATCCGCTCATAAGAAGGAATAAACAACAATACAGCCAGCGCGTACCGATCATAATCGATGCGCGCTGTTTGATTTTTTTAGTCGTAAGAGGGCTTAATCGTTCCATATAAATATGTACATAAAATTAATATAAAGCTAAAATAAGCTATCGTAGCCATTCTAATTGTATCCCGAGCGAAGAGAGAGTACATAATCGGTAGTCACAGAAATTACGAATAGGTGTGGTGAAGGATGAATCTAGTAGTTCCTATACTGCGTCATGCAGCAGAACAGCCCGACAGCATTGCCTTAACCCATGACCAAGCAACTCATACCTATGCAACATTAGTGCAAGCGATGCGGAGAATTGCCAATGGTCTACAGCAAAAGGGCCTTAGGCATGACAAAATCGCTATTTTATCTACGAATCGCATTGAATTTGTCGAGGTTTTCTTGGGGGCTATTTATGCAGGCTGTGTTCCCATTCCTTTAGATCCCAAGTGGAGTGCAAATGAACTGCAGGTTATTATAGAGCAGTGCCAGCCGACAATGATTTTTGCCGAGCCGGAAGCTGTAAAGAATTTGGTCTTCAAGGACCTAGCCATCCCAACGCTGACTTTTTCAAATGAACGAACAGGTTCCTATGATCAGTGGTTGAAAGCTCAGAAGCCAGAAGCTGAATTGGAAGAGACGAACGAGTTATTATTTATCGGTTTTACTTCAGGCACAACGGGGCTACCCAAAGGATATATGCGTACCCATTTATCGTGGTTAAAGAGCTTTGAGGTATCGAGTGCTGCCTTTGAATTAGACTCTATGAAGGATGTTTTAGCACCGGGTCCGTTTGTGCATTCGCTGTCCTTGTTCGCTGTAATGCAGAGTCTGTATGGTGGAGCAAACTTTCATATTACGCAAAAATTTAGCGCCACACAGGTGTTAGAGCTGTGCAAGCAGATTCCGGGTGTGGTGTTGTTTGTTGTACCGACAATGCTTGAATCCATGATGCAGCAGGCTGTTCCTGGGCAGACGCAGATTGATGCGATTATTAGCTCAGGTGCAAAGTGGTCGGAGTTGTCCAAAAAAAAGGGCATAGAAGTGTTCGCTGGAACGCGTCTCTATGAATCCTATGGTTCCTCAGAAGCGAGTTATATTAGTTATTTGGATGTTCTGGAAGAGCATAATCCGAACTCTGTAGGCAAGCCCTATCCCGGAGTGCAAATTTCCATTCGTGATGAAGAGTTCCGTGAAGTCCCTACGGGGGAGATTGGGCAGTTATATGTGCGAAGTGATATGATATTTCTAGGCTACCATCAATTGCCGAAGGAGACCGCAGCAGCTTTTCGAGAGGGATGGCTTGTGTTGGAGGATTATGTTTATCAGGATGAAGCTGGTTATTTATATCTGGCGGGTCGCTTGAAAAATAGAATCATCTCCGGTGGGCTGAACGTTTATCCAGAGGAAATAGAGCGAGTACTGGAGCATCTTCCGGAAATACAAGAAGTAATGGTGCTTGGCGTCCCTGACGATTATTGGGGAGAACAGCTGGCAGTCCTCGTGAAATGGAATGGTGCAAAGCATTTATCTATAGACGAAATAAAGAATTATTGTCGCCAGTATTTAGCAAGTTACAAAGCGCCGAAGCAACTGCTGACAGTTGATGAGTTTATCTATACAAGCAGTGGCAAAATTGCCCGGCAAGCGATGAAAGACTATGTGAAAAGAGCGATGGTATGATAGAAGCAGTAATTGTTATGGCAAAACGTACACCGATTGGCAGGATGGGCGGCTTATTAAGTACATTTGAGCCGGAAGCATTACTGGCGCCGCTTATTCAGCATATTGTGGCAGAGACGAACCTGCCCGTCGATATGATCGATGATGTGATTATTGGAAATGTGGTCGGTCCGGGTGGAAATATTGCCCGGGTAGCTGCGCTTGAAGCGGGACTGCCTGTTTCGGTTCCGGGCGTTACTGTGGATCGGCAGTGCGGTTCTGGGCTAGAGGCCATTAATATAGCAGCACGGCTTATTCAAAGCGGCGCTGGTGAGATTTATTTAGCGGGCGGTGTTGAGAGCACGAGTCGTGCCCCTTGGAAAATGGCTAAGCCCCAAACCTTGATGGGGGTTCCGCAGCTATATACCCGTGCTCATTTTACACCTAGCGCTTACGGTGATCCGGATATGGGAATTGCTGCGGAAAATGTAGCGCGGAAGTATGGGATTTCGCGAGAAGAGCAGGATCAATATGCCTTGAAAAGCCATCAGAAGGCCGTTCATGCTCAGCAAAGTGGTAGGTTTCAGCAGGAGATTGTACCTCTTCTGGTTGAGGGGGAGTGGGTGAACACCGACGAATGTCCAAGGGCTAATACGAGCCTGGACAAGCTGCGAAAGCTACCTTCAATCTTTGAAGAAAAGGGTACTGTCACCGCTGGAAATGCCTGTCCTATTAATGATGGTGGGGCGCTTCTATTAATGATGTCCCGTGAGAAATGTCGGCAACTCAAGCTTAAACCTATCCTGCGTGTCGTAGATGCGCAAGCAGCAGGTGTAGATCCGAATTATTTAGGTATGGGCCCAGTTCCAGCTGTTCAAAAGGTGTTACATCGTCAACAGCTGACCATAGCAGATTTAGATATCGTAGAGTTTAATGAAGCCTTTGCTTCGCAAGTTCTAGCCTCACTGAATGAGCTTCAGATCCCACAGGAAAAGGTCAATCTTGGAGGAGGCGCATTAGCTATCGGTCATCCATATGGGGCGTCCGGAGCGATTTTAATGACTCGCTTATGTGCTGAAATGCAGCATACGCCTTATCAAAGGGGACTTGCCACTTTGGGCATTGGCGGCGGGTTGGGGCTGGCAACGCTTGTGGAGGTTACGGAATGAACAGTGTCCGACTTCAGATTCTTATGACTGCAGAGTGGATATCGGATTACGCACAGAGTATTGAGGCACCCGTGCAGACGACTAATGGCAATCTGATTGCTCCTTCTACGATGCCTATTATTTTTTGGCAGGTCTTCGATATTCCTTGGCTTAGCAGGGGAGAGCCCTTGCTTCACGGCACTCAGAAATTCTCATATCAAGCTCCGATTACGGCAGGGATGACGTTAGATTGTGAATTAGCATTAACGAGCAAGGTGCAAAAAGATGGCCGGCAGGGCAAGCTGACCTTTTACACACATACGCTGGTTTGTAAATGTGAAGGCGAGCTTATAGTCACCGCAGAAACGGTGTTAATTCGGGTAGGTGATGATCATGATGAGAAAATGCATAACGGCTGAGGCTATCCGGCAATATGCAGCAGCTTCCCAAGATCTGGCCGCTATTCATCTAGATGAGGATGCTGCAACTGAGGCTGGATTTAAGCGGCCCATTGCGCATGGGATGTATCTAATGGGATTAGCCCAATCCTTATATATCGAGGAGCATCAGGCACAGTGGATCACTCAATATGATATGAAATTTCATAAGCCTATAGAGGTCGATAATGTCGTGATTTTTGATTTTTCGGAGGATGACTGCCTGGTTAAAGTGACCCTTACAACAGAAGCAGGCGATGTTATTGCTTCGGGAGCTTTTTCAGTGAAAGAGGTGTAGTGATGAACAAAGTAGCCTTAATTACTGGAGCAACCAGAGGGATCGGGCGTAGTATTGCCGTGCAGCTCGGCAAGTCCGGTTATGTAGTGGTTGTAAATGGTACAAAACAAGTCTTAATCGATGAGGTTGTCCACGAGATTCGTCAGGCGGGTGGTGAGGCATCAGGATACTCTGCTAATGTAGCAGATCCAGTTGCGGTCACTGCAATGGTGGATGAGGTTATTACACGGTATGACCGTATTGAGGTATTGATAGCTAACGCTGGGAATTTGCAGGATCAGAAATGTCTACGGATGACGGATGAAGAGTGGAAGGCTGTGTTGGATGTACATCTAAATGGCACCTACTATAGCATTCAACGCGTACTTCCATATATGCGCCAGACAGGTGGCGATATCCTGTTGATGACCTCTACGGCTGGACTAACAGGTTCTGTGGGTCAGGTGAATTATAGTGCAGCCAAAGCTGGAATACTTGGAATGACGTGGACACTAGCAGCGGAGCTTAAACGTGATCAAATTAGAGTCAATGCGATTTCGCCAGCCGCTTTAACAGATATGACCAGACCTGTCATTGATCATTTGAAAGCGAAACATGCCAGTCGTAATGAACCGTTCCCAGACTTTTGGCGAATAGGTGGCCCGGAGGATATTGCTTCCTTTGTGACTGCATTATTGAGTGAGTCTGACGCGGATTTAACCGGTGAAATCTTTGCTGTGAATGGATCAAAAGTGACGAAATGGGAGAAGCCTGCACCTGCATTTTCCGAGAACAGCATTGGGGCATTTTTCGCTGCTTGGCATCGTCAAAAGGGGAGTGAATAAATGCTTACCTTCGATCAAGTTCATTTTTATTATAAAAAGGGTCAGCCTGTCCTAGAGGATATCAGCTTTACGATAGAAGCAGGAGAGTTTGTGGCGATTGTTGGCGCGAATGGCTCTGGCAAATCCACCATTGCAAAGCTCATGGACGGACTGCTTCTACCGCGAAAAGGGGCTGTACAGTTTAAGGGCCTAGACACCACAAAGCCAGCTGATCTTGCAGATATTCATCAGCAAATTGGCTTTGTTTTTCAGAATCCAGAGGATCAATTTATCACCACAACCGTTATGGATGAGGTGCTTTTTGGTTTGGAGAACGTTCGTGTGCCAAGGGAGGAAATGCGCAGTCGATTGGAGCATGCCTTGCAGGCTGTTCATATGGAGGATTACCTGGACGCTATGCCACATCAGCTCTCTGGAGGTCAGAAGCAACGTGTCGCTATTGCGGCTATATTGGCGATGCGCCCGCAAGTCATTATTTTTGACGAAGCCACCTCTATGCTTGATCCTCAGGGAAGGCAGCAGGTGCTTGCCATTATGCAAGAGCTGCATCGTCAAGGGCTGACCATTATTCAGATCACTCACCATATGGAGGAAGTGCTTTCAGCAGAACGTTTATTACTCCTGCATCAAGGGCGACTTGAGTATGATGGTGCTCCACTGGCTTTTTTTGAAACGATGCCTGTTGCGGACTATCAATTACAACTGCCTTTTGCCGTGCGTGTACATGCATTGCTCCATTCAGCAGCGCCGCCAACAGCCGATTGGAAGGGGATAATTCGATCACAATGGTCTACCAATTAGATAATTTAAGTGTAAACTATGCTGATCATATGGCTTTGCACGATATAAACTGCACCATAACTGCGGGCAAATGGATTTCGATTATCGGTCCAACGGGTGCAGGAAAGTCTACCTTTGTCAAAGTGCTGAAGGGCTTGATTCCCACCGTAAAAGGAGAGTATTGGATTGATCAGCAGCCTGCTCCCAGAGATGCCAAAGGACAATTAAAGGTGGTCCCGGAGCTGGGCTTTGTTTTTCAATATCCGGAGCATCAGCTATTCGAAACTACGGTGCAAAAGGAGCTTTCTTTTGCTCTGAATCTGCAGGGTGCTTCACGCCAGCAAATCACGGAGGCGATTGAAAGGATTTTACCGCAAGTGGGTCTGTCAGAGGGCATTCTCCCCTTAAATCCATTCCAATTAAGCGGTGGAGAAAAGCGCCGTGTGGCCATTGCCTCCGTGCTGATGACGAATCCGAAGCTGCTAATTTTGGATGAACCGACAGCGGGGCTAGATCCAGCTAGCCAAGTATCTTTGCTGAAGCTACTGAAGACTTGGCAGCAACAAAATCAGCGCACCATTCTCTTCGTTTCGCATCAGATGGAGGATGTTGCTGAGTACTCGGATGAGGTTTTGGTTTTCCATAAAGGTCAGCTAGAAGGACATTTTGACCCCAGAACACTATTTATGGAAAAGGAAGAATTATTGGTGGAGCTGGGCTTGTCCATGCCTGAACCCGTACAGCTTTTGAAGCTAGTAGAGGAACTATCTGGCCAAAAAATAGAGGTTGCTAGCTGTAAAGAGCAGGATATCTTCGATGCTGTTCAGCCAATTTGGCATTCGAGGGGGCGTCAACATGGCTGATTCCGTAATAGTGGGTCAATATGTGGAGACGCATTCGATTTTCCATCGTTTAGATCCTCGTATAAAGCTTGTTAGTATCGTGATTCTCATGCTTAGCTTTCTGATGCTTGGAACATGGCTTAGCTATGCAGTTGCAACTGTTTTTGTATTCGGAATTTTGCTGCTGTCGAAGGTTCCTATTCATTTCTTCTGGCGGGGGCTGCGGCCGTTATTATTTGTTTTGCTGTTTACCCTTCTGTATAATGCTGTGTTCACCAAAGGAACGATCCTCTGGTCGTGGTCCTTTATTGAGGTAACTGAAGAGGGACTGCGAACAGGATTACGTTTTGTTTGGCGTATTATATTGCTCATCTTATTAGCCTCAGTATTAACGTTAACGACTAAACCGCTAGACTTAGCATATGGTCTTGAAAAGCTACTTGCACCTCTATCCAAAATGGGGGTACCCGTAGAACAATTCTCCTTAATGATAGTGATTGCTATCCGGTTTATTCCTACCATCAAGGAGGAGCTGGATCGTATTCTGCTCGCACAAAAGGCTAGAGGTTATGACCTTACAGCATTATCACTGCCTAAACGGATATTTGCTTATGTCTCGATCATTATTCCTTTGCTCTTCACGACGATTCAACGTGCTGAACAGCTGAGCTATGCGATTGATGCGCGTGCTTATGGAAATGGTAAAGGAAGAACTTCTTATAGGGTTTTGCAATTTCAGAAAATGGATTATCTGGCAGGGGGAATTGCTCTTTTATTTGCTGTGATTCTGCTGTGGTTAAAGATAGGAAAGGTGTAGATGAAGATGAAATGGAACACCCGTATTACGGAGTTATTACACATAGAGTATCCTATTATTCAAGGTGGGCTTGCTTATTTAGGTTATGCAGACCTCGCAGCTGCCGTTTCGAATGCTGGTGGAATGGGTCAGGTCACAGCGATGAGTCTTCCGAGCGCAGAGGCTTTACGTTCAGAAATAGAACGGGTACGTACTTTGACGGACAAGCCTTTTGGCGTTAATTTTGCCATCGGTGTGCATGGTATTGGTTATGAAGATCGGGTGCAGGTCGCCATCGACGAGAAGGTTCCCGTGGTGAGTCTCACCGGTGGGAATCCGGCCCCTATACTGGAAATGCTACAGCAGACTGATATTAAAACGCTCGTGCTCGTCTCTTCACGCAGACAAGCCCAAAAAGCTGAACAATTAGGCGCTTCTGCGGTTATTGTTGTTGGGCAGGAGGGAGGAGGCCACTTGGGACGTGATGATGTAGGGACTATGGTGCTCGTTCCTCAAGTAGTTGATGCGGTTGATATTCCTGTGATTGCTTCAGGCGGGATCGGGGATGGCCGTGGATGGATGGCGGCCCATGCACTGGGGGCTGAGGGAATTGAAATGGGCACACGATTCGTTGCTACGGTTGAATGTGTTCATGCGGCTGCTTCTTATAAAAAAGCCCTGGTAGAAAGCTCCGAGTCAGATACAGTCGTAATCAAACGCTCTATCGGAGCGCCCGCGCGAGTGTTGCGTAGTGACTTCATAGATAAAATTCTCGAGATTGAGCGTGTAACACCGACCTATGAGGCCTTAAAAGAATACATCAGTGGCGCTGCCAACAAACTCTGGATTTATGATGACATCAAAGAAGAGGGCATCGGCTGGGCAGGCCAAGTGACAGGGATGATCCATGATATCCCTACGGTCTCGGAACTAGTCGGCAGGATGGTCAAAGAGGCAGAGTCGATTCGCGGGATGTGGGGAATGCAGGCGTGAAGATGTCAGCAGAGCAGTTGTATCCAAAAGATGAATTAATGAACTGAAAGCTAGGTATTAGATTGACGCTGCTTTATTAAGCTAACGGGCAGGTTTGCTCAATCATCGGGCATTATCGGACTATATTATTGGGAGCGATGGTGCGGCTAATCCGAGGCGTTATGCAAAAGAAGATAATAGTTGGTTGAATCTATCACGCTCCTCCAAAAAAGGGCAATGGCCGCTGTATTGGAATGGAACTAATTGCGAATTTTTAATCAGTTTATTTGTTTCCTTAGCTTGGGTAAACGGAACGACTTTATCATGAATTCCATGAATAATTAATGTGGGCACATCGATTTGTCCAAGATCGTTGTAAACATTCTCGTCTCTTAGCGTGACCATAATGGCGGAGGTCGACCAATTCGCAGCTTGTAAACCCATTAGAAAGAACCATTCGGATTTCGCTTCAGAAATGTACTGAAAGAAAAAAATCTCCGTTTGGTTTTGCAGCATTTTCGGACGGTCATTGTTTGTCTCTTCGATGATTTTATTCGTAAATTCTTTTGGAACGCTTGATGGAGACGCAGCGTCGATCAGGACGAGTTTAGATACCCCGTACCCTTTATAACGAGCCATATAACGAATTGAGATCGCTCCTCCGGTAGAGTGTCCTGCCAGTGTTATGTTTTTTAGTTGTAACGCTTCGATGACCATACGAAGATCATCTGCTAATCTATCGAAACCGTAACCATCGAATGGTTTATCCGAATTGCCATATCCTCTCCAGTCCATTCCGATACAACGATATCCGAGCTTAGGAAGGAAATTGAATTGATATTCGAACTGGTTATGGTTTAGCGGCCAGCCATGAATAAAAAGTATCGTTTTATTTCCCTTCGGATTGATGTCCTCTATAAATACTTTTACGCCCGGTTCCACAGTAACGAAGTATCCCAAGTGTATCGCCTCATTTTTTTTAATGTATTTCCCCGTTAAGATATTCGCCCTAGGCAAGGTTAATGCCTAATTTCAGCGTCAAATTGGGTTAAGATAGTACGTAGAGATTTCTGAGGAGTAGCTTGAGTGAAACAATTTCTTCAGATCATTGAGCTCACGGGGTACGTTAGTGGAATAGCGGTTGCTTAGGCAGCCGTTTTTTTTATTTGTTCAACTAACTGGCAGTTTAGTTGAAAAGAACATGCTATAGTTTTCTTGTGAACAACAAACTCGCGAAATTCCAAGTCGGTATTTCTATATAATAGACATCAAGATGTCTTTATCGTCTGTTTCTCCTATATTAACTGTGGTAAATTATGGAGAGTGCTTATTTAAATGTCTTAGAAGAAAATGACTAGGGGAGAAATACTTCGTGGAAACTCACTCATCCAAATATCAAATGAAAAAGAGCTATATAATATTATTGCTAGTTTTCATATTAGTTATTTTAACCGGTTTTCGCATTTTATGGATGGAAGCGTTTCAATATCCCAAACAGGCGTCAATTCATAATGGGCAATTCGATTTACGCAATTGGAATGCAGAAGATGGCAGCATTCACTTACTTGATGGGGAATGGGAGTTTTATCCCTCGCAATGGTTGATAGATGGTAGTCGGCAACAATTGTTAGGCGATAATGCGCCAAGACACATTCAGGTACCGGGAGGATGGAGTGAAGTTTTGCATGCTGACAAGCCATCTCCATACGGGTATGGCTCTTATCGTTTGCTTCTTTATGTAGACCCGGCGAAGCATCTTAATTATAGTATTCGTGTACCCAGTGTACGCACTGCATCAGAATTATATGTAAACGGTCGATTACTTACTAAATCCGGACAGGTGGCGACAACAAAGGATGAATATATTTCGAAGGATCTACCTTATTCTACAACCTTTACAGCAGATGACAACGGTGTAATCGAACTCGTGATTCAGGCGGCAAATTATGTGGATAGTCGAAGCGGGGGCATTGTCCGATCCATAAAATTCGGTTCAGAAGAAGCCATTGCCAGAGAGATGAAGGCTTCCATTTTTATGCAGTTTTTAGCAGCAATTATTTTTATTATGCACGCTGTCTATGCACTTATTTTGTATTTAATAGGAAATAAGGAAAAGAAGCTGCTTTATTTTAGTTTGCTTGCATTATGTGTAACGATCACGAGTGTCTTTAGTACGGATGAGAAGTTGTTCCATCAGTTATTTTACATTGGAATTGATTGGGATTTTAGGCTGACTAATATTGCTTTCGTTATTGCAGCCTATGCTTTGCTCCAGTGTACGAATCATCGCGAGCTTCCATATTGGCGTAGGATGTACCCTGTCTATAAAATAATGAATCTAGGGACTGCCGGCATCACGTTGTTTTTAAATCCAACTCAGGTGATCATGCTCTTCCCTATTTATTATGTATTAGGTGGTACTGCTGCAGTTATAACGCTGATTACGATGTTTAAAAAAGTAATTAAAGATTTAAAGAGCAATCTTTTACTCCTTTTCTCTTTTCTTGCGTTGATGAACTATGCTCTTTGGTCGTTAATCTTGCTGGATAGCGGTTTGAGTCTTGTCTATTATCCGTTCGATTTGATTATTGCGATAGCTTGTTTAGCCTCTGTATGGTTTAAAGATTATTTTATCATGCATGCGAACACGAAAGAGCTTGCGACAACATTGCAAAGGATGAATGACCATAAAGATCAATTCCTAGCAAATACTTCTCATGAATTTAAAAATCCGCTTCATAGTATTCTTAATATGTCACAATCCGTTTTAAAACGGGAGCGGCATTTGTTGCAGGAAAGGAGTATCAAAGAGCTTGAAACAGGTTTATCTGTAGGACGTCGAATGACATTGATATTAGACGATTTAATTGATGTGATGAGTTTACGGGAAGGCAATCCGCGCATACACAAAAGAGTCATATATATTCAGCCAATTGTGACCGGAGTACTTGATATGCTGCAATTAAATGCAGATGTGAAGTCTGTAAAAATTGCAAATCAAATTCCTGAAGATTTTCCTCCAGTAAATGCGGATGAGAACCGGGTTGTTCAAATCGTTTTCAATTTACTTCATAATGCTGTGAAATATACGAATGATGGGGTCATTTCGATTCAAGCTTTTGTAAAAGATGGACGAGCCTATATCGTTATTGCTGATACCGGGATCGGAATGGATGAGAACATGCTTAAGCGCCTATTCCGTCCGTACGAGCAAGCCAGCACGAGTGAGACTATGATTGATGGTGGCTTTGGGTTGGGTTTAAGTATAAGCAAGCAACTGGTTGAGCTTCATGGAGGTACGTTAGTAGTGTCCTCTGTTTTAGGAGAGGGCTCAAAATTCACATTTTCATTAAGGCTAGCAGGTTTGGAAGAGGAGGAAGAGAATGATTTGACCAACTCATTTGAACCATTACAATCCATGCCGATTCAAGAAATAGCCTCCTCAGTGTATATGGAAAAAGTGAAGATTCCGCCAGCTACGAATCAAACAACTTTAATAGAAATGAATCGTGAACGTCCGATTCTATTAGTTGTTGATGATGATCCTGTCAACCTTCAAGTACTTGAAGCCATACTACCACCAGACGAATATGATTTAACGATGGTAACGAGTGGTAAAGAGGCATTAGCTGTACTGGACACTAAGGAATGGGATCTGGTCATCTCCGATATCATGATGCCACAGATGTCCGGTTATGAGCTGACACGAATGATTCGTGAGCGGTTTACACTCACGGAGCTCCCTGTATTGCTCCTTACCGCAAGAAGCCAACCGAAAGATATTCAGAGCGGCTTTATAGCGGGGGCAAACGATTATGTGACGAAGCCAGTGGAAGCAATAGAAATAAAATCGCGGATTGAGGCGTTAGCTACGATTAAACAATCGGTTCGAGAACAACTGCGATTAGAAGCTGCATGGCTGCAAGCGCAAATCCAGCCTCATTTTATATTTAATGCGTTGAATGCTGTAACAGCTTTAAGTGATATTAATTTGGATAAGATGCGTATTTTGCTCGATGAATTCAGCAATTTTCTGAGGAATAAATTTGAATTTCAAAACATGGATAGGCTTGTTCCGATAGAAGAGGAGTTAAGTCTAGTACGTTCTTATCTATATATTGAAAAGGTTCGGTTTGAAGAAAGGTTACAGGTTATTTGGGAGACAGATGACTGTGGGGACATAAAAGTCCCATTTCTTACGATCCAGCCTCTCGTTGAAAATGCGATAAGACATGGCATAATGAAGCGCAATCGTGGAGGAACGATTCTTATTCGGATTTCTGTCTATGAGACGCATGCAGAGATAACCGTTGAAGACGATGGGGACGGAATAGACGAGGTCCAATTGCAAGGAATATTAGAAAGGAAAGCAGATAGTCGTTCAGGCGTCGGATTGATTAATACTGATCTGCGATTAAAACGACACTTTGGAACAGGACTCCATATCACAAGTACGTTAGGTACAGGGACAAAGGTAACTTTTCATGTACATAACAGGTTGAATAGTGGGGATAAAGCTAGGTGATAAATAAGTGATTTAATGAGGAGCAACCTTGGCCGCTCTAAGCTACATGGAAATACGACTCTATGTACTTTGCAGGAGTGATCCCGGATCCTAAAGTAATGTCTGAGGCGGATTTTGAACGGTGGATTGAGGCAGCTATGCTATCGGATTTTGTGGTAGCAGTAACTTTGGCAGTAACGGATATTGCGCAAGAACTAGCCGATAAATGGATTGCAAGTGGTGTAGAGCTGAAAATGTCGGAGGGTTGGAATTGTTACTGCTGGCTGCTCGGAAATCGCAAGGATAGTGAATTTTCCGAAGGGAAAAAAAACGATATTTTGGATGCGATGAGCGAAGAAACATGTGGAAAAGGCGGGAGACGATGAACGCACTACAGGAAGAAGCACTGGAAGAGATGAAAGCGGCAATTTATGAGTGGTTTGAGGAACAAGAGAAACGAAAGGACGTGGAGGGCGCTGTCAGGCGTACCACGCTGCAAGTGGGCATTTTTAACGACATTGTGCTGGATTATCGACCGGGTAGGACTAGCGTTGGCAGTTCGGATTTTAGAAGGAATGCTTCAGGGCGCAAGTCGATGAAGGCGTCTCCTTTTACGCAGGAGGAGGTCTTGCATGAGGTGCAGCCCCGGTTGACGAGCATCGTAAGGGAGAAACTGGACAAGTTGCATACGTCGGCCCTTATCGATTACCGATTTACCTTGAAGGGAAGATTCGCAACGGCAGACGGGCCCGTGAGATTAACGGTGTTTGACATCATATATGAAGAGAAAAAGCGGCAGCTTCTGGAGCGGGTTGAGTCCTATATCGAGCAAAAACTGGAGAAGGGCGCTTATCCGACAAAGCCGTTAGAAACTTTCTTTTTGACACGCCATCTGTTGGACCCGTATTTGTTCAACGAACCGGACGTCGGACGGACGATTGCTATATTTGACCGGATTCAGGCGTTGAATAAAGAACGGGCGCAAGCGCTGAGGGAGCATCGAAGCGATATCATTCGAGCTTTAACCCACTGGACCGAGGAAGTATTCCTGCCACGTCACTATGATGTTACGCTTTCCGAATACAGAACCAATGAAAATGGAATCAAGCCGGATAAGGCTCTCAAGCATATGGATGAGCCGAACCAGCCTATCGATCTGCTGTTGTACGGCGCTGTGATGATTCTTCGTTACGAGCCAAGTTACAGTAAAGCCAAGGGCATGACTTTTCTGGAGCTTGCGAGGCAGCTGGGCAGCGGCAAAGCCGAACGTATGTTGAAGGAAGGTAGCGACACCTTCGCGCGAGAAGACGTTCATCTGCGTGACGAGTTGACTGAATGCAAGGCTAACGATGTGTTTTCCATCATTACGGTCGTTATTCGTAAAGAAGAGGCTGGTGCGTACGAACGGGCGATTTCGTTCATTCTCTCCCTACTCCGGAAGGGTTTCCCAAAAAGCTACAAAATCAAGCTAAAATCCAGCGTGAGAGAGGCATTACCCATTAAAGGACTTGCCAAATCGGATACGCATCGTTTTTTCGCAAATGCACTGGCCTATTCCGAGTTGTATCCGTTATTGGAGGAATACGCTCGTGAGGCGATGGAAGAGTTTGTGTGGTACGAGGATACGGAAGGTGAGAAAAGCGTCATGCCGGGCAGTTATGCCGTATTCGGGCTGGGACTCGCGGACGAGCGCTATTTTCCGTTGGTAGAGACCTACATGGCCCTTGTAGACGAGGAGCATCAGCTGGTGCAGGACAAGTTCACAGCTGTTTTCGCCGAGACCCATGGCATAACCGAACGCTCGATGCCCGCCTTGGTCGCTTGCCTGCGTTGCTCTCATGATTCGCTGAAGCTGAGGATTCAGCCTGAACTGGAAAGTGAAGACAAGCTATCGCTATTGGTGCAGCATGTCGAGGCTTTACCGAATTACGAGGCCGAACGAGTGCTGTACCCGATTTTAGGCAAGGCGGAGAAGCTGGCTGCATTGGCTCGAAAGGCGCAGGAACCGCGTAAGGAGCTGTTGCTTCGATTGCTAAAGGCAGCGGAACAAGCTTGACGATAGGGAGGCTATCCTGTGTGAAGATCATTTGCAAATTTGCATACCACGTCAAAAAACCTTGAGAAGACGATCGAAGCATTAAGAGCGTTAAGCGAAGGAGCATGCCGCGGCAGCTCCTTTTAGTTTTTTCGCCGCTAGCCCCGTTACGGTGAACCTTACCATAAGTGACATGTGATAGATCTTTTGAAACAAGAAGCCGAAAACTTCTGAATTTTTGTAGAGATTTCAAACACGTTTATCATAATAAAAAATACACCTACAGCGATTGGGGATTAGAAAACTTATAACTGAGAGAGAATTTTGGGAAATACAACTGCAGTTGTTAGGAATGTATTTTAACACAAAGTTTTTGAACAAACGGGAAACGTTAGTTCAATGACAATAGCAGCAGTCTACTTATTTTTCAAAAGCTGGCGATTCTTCAATTCAAAAAACACGCTAAATCAACAGCTCCAGTCTGATACTTTATTTTCACTGAACAGCTCGTTTCTATTCAAGCGCTAATATAGTATAAATTAATGGAGGAATCAAAAAATGTGCCTATTAATAACCAAAAAACGGAGGCGAAGTCATGAGTGAGATTGCTAAAACATCAAAACCACCTTATATGCAGTGATTTTTACATCTGAACGAACTGATGGAGATAACCAATATGCGGAAATGGCAGATGAAATGTTGAAACTCACTTATAAAACAAGAATTTGCAAGGTTGAAAGGGATTATGGATTTGAAAAGGTCTGAACAAGTCGAGTATGGTGCGGGAAAAAGAGAAAGCCCATCACAGTAAGTTGAAAGTGATTCTTTTCCAACTTATTAGGGATGGGCTATCTTTGATTCTAATATTTTTCGGATACTCTTGATATTTTCTTTTCTACAAATGAAGAATAGTCAGTTCCTTAGGGAAGCTTGTTAAGGTTTCCGCACCTTCAGCTGTAATAATCAGATCATCTTCGATACGCACGCCCGCTAGTCCAGGTACATAAATCCCTGGCTCAACGGTGAACACATTGCCGATCTCGATAATGTCATCGTTCTGTCCATGGAGTGATGGATATTCATGAACATCCATACCGAGTCCGTGTCCGACACGGTGCAAGAAATATTCTCCGAATCCGGCTTCCTCAATCACATCACGCGCAGCTTTGTCGACAGAACCGAAAGGAGCTCCAGGATTGGAAGCAGCGATCCCAGCTTCGTTGGCAGCCAGCACGGTGTTATAGATCGTGATTAGCTTGTCGTCCACGGATTCAATAGCAAAGGTACGTGTAATATCAGAAGCATAACCATCAGCATACACCCCAATATCAAACATAAGGAAGTCGCCTGGCTGAATGACCCGGTTGCCTGGAACACCGTGAGGCAGAGCAGTTTTCGGACCAGAAAGCACCATAGTGTCGAAGGAAGGGCCGGAAGCGCCAACCTTTTTCATTAGATATTCCAGTTCCGCTACTAAATCGTTTTCTGTAACGCCTGTTTTCACATGGGTAAGCACGCGGCGCAAAGCTTCCTCAACTAGCTCAGCGGCATGTTTCATGCGTTTAACTTCATCTGGGGTCTTTTTGGAGCGCATGCTGCGCAGCAATGGACCTATATCACTAAAACGTTCTGCTGGAACGGCTGCGGTTAGATGCTCAAAACGGGCTACTGAGAAATGTTCCTTCTCTATACCAAGAGTACCTAGCTTACTGCTGCCGAAACAATCTTTAAGCAGGTTATAGGGATTATCGGTATCATTATGAGTTATGATTTTGGTGACCGAAGAAGCTGCTTGAGCCGCTTCTGCATCCAGTGCGGGTAGAATGAGCATTGGCTCTTCTCCGCGTATCAACAGCAGACCGAGAAAACGTTCATGCGGATCGCTGGCGAATCCGGTTAAATAGTAGACATGTTTGGGATCTGTTACGAGCAGGGCATCAAGGCCTTCGCCCGCCATTTGCTGCTCTAGGCTTGTCAGAGCATTATTCATAGTTGGTGTTCCCCTTTCAACTTCACGATTAGAACTGCAATATTCCTATTATAGATCAAAAATAGACTAGACGCACGAGACGGACTACATCTATCGTTGGCTAATCATAACATGCCTATTCGCAAGCTTTCCGTAAAGAAGGATGCATATTTGATCACCTATACTTTTAAAACCTGACAAGAAGCTTTTCTTGAGCCTACTAGTTGGTGTAACATAATCTTAAATATACTTCTCGTAAGGTTAGGCGGAAGCTTATTGGGGTACGGTTGTTGAGAGAGGAGTGATTCTTGGGATGAGAGGTAAAATTGCACTTGTAACTGGAGCAAATTCTGGTATGGGGCTAGCGACGACAGTTGAACTGGCTCGCAAGGGAGCCAAAGTAATTATGGTATGCCGTAATCGCCAGCGTGGAGAGGAAGCACTGGCTGCCGCCAAGCAAAAGAGCCACTCCGAGGATATCGAGCTGATGTTGTGTGATCTGGCCTCGCTGGAGAGCATTCGCAGTTTTGCGGAGGAATTCACCCGGAAATATCCGATTCTAGATATACTCATCAATAACGCTGGGGTAGTCACGATTAAGCGTCAGCTTACGAAGGACGGCTTTGAGATGGATCTTGGCGTGAACCATTTGGGTCATTTTTTGCTAACAAATCTGTTACTGGAGCCTTTAAAAGCAGCAGAGCAAGGCCGTATCGTTGTGGTTGCTTCCGGTGCTTACAAAATAGGTGCACTTCACTATGAAGATCCAACTCTCGCACGCCGTTTCAATCCCGCAAAAGCCTATGCTCGATCCAAGTTAGCCAATATACTGTTCACGAAAGAGTTGGCAGCACGCCTGCAAGGGACAAGAGTAACGGTGAATTGCGTGCATCCAGGAGCAGTGGGCACTAATATAGGTGTTAACCGGGAGACAGGCTTTGGCAAGTCGATCCTTAAGCTGCTGTCATACTTCTTTTTAACTCCTGAACAAGGAGCCGATACAGCGATCTATTTGGCTACAGAATCGGATTTGCAAGAGGTAACCGGTCAATATTATTATCGACGAAAGAATCAGGAGCTGACTCCCAGAGCACAGAATAAACAAGAGGCGCAGCGGCTGTGGCAATGGAGCCAGGAGCAGGTCGGCCTGAGTGAATTAACACATTTGGAGGAATCAAGGGATGAATTGGGAGAATAGCAGGATTGAAGATGCAAAACCTACAGACTTAACAGCTATTGTGGAGATTTATAACTCAACGATTGCTGGACGGATGGTAACTGCGGATCTGGAACCTATTACTGTTGCAGACAGAGAAAAATGGTTCAATGAGCATAACAGCCACCATCGTCCTTTATGGGTACTCAGGCAGGGAGATGAGATTGCGGCATGGTTCAGCTTTCAATCCTTCTATGGTCGTCCAGCGTATAATGCAACAGCAGAAATTAGTGTATACGTGAGTGAAAAGTTCCGTGGTGGTGGAGCCGGTAGAATTCTTTTGAAAGAGGCCATTGAGAAAGCACCTAGTCTCGGCATTAAGAATCTAGTTGGTTTTGTGTTCGGACATAATGATCCAAGCCTTGGTTTGCTAGAAAAATTCGGTTTTAAGCAGTGGGGATTACTACCCGGTGTAGCTGAATTGGATGGTATAGAACGTGATTTAGTGATTGTTGGACTTAAAATCTAACTGCCACAATTGAAACGCTTACATTTTGAGTGTTGAGCTTACGCTATTTGTGTCACAATCAATCCATATTTTTGACCAACGCTGCAAATCCCGGATAACTGTCTCCAGGGCAAGTCCTTTATCCGTTAAGGAATATTGGATTCGCACAGGTGTCTCAGGGAATACTTCTCGAAGGACAATCCCTTCCAGTTCCAGCTCTTTAAGTCGTTCGGAGAGCAATCTTCCGCTGATGGGCAAGGCTGCTTCAATCACATTGAAACGTTGCGGTCCTTGGAGGAGCTGGTAGATAATTAAACCTGTCCAACGCCTGCCGATAATATCCATACTTTTTTGTAGCTGGGGACATAAATCAGTGGACTTCATATGGCTCACCTCTTAGTGAACATTATAAACGAAAAGACCAATAATTTAAACAAATTCCAATTTAATTCATAACTAGAAGGGATGATTGACAGTGGCTAAAAAAAAGAAAATGCCTACCACTCCGCGTCCTGCTGCGACCGATGGACCAGCTACGCTAAAAGACCTGTTGAGCAGTGATGTTCTTGGAAAGCTGAAGGCGCAATCTGATGCGTTGAAAGCGGAAGAGAATGACCGCAAGGAAGCTGCTCGTAAAGCGGTTGAAGATCAGCGAAAAGCTGAGCAAAAGCGGCTTGAAAATGATTTTGCACATCTGTTGGAGAACAGTAATCAGGATTGGCACAAGTATAAATAACTGCTATAGCTAGCGGAAATAGATCATGTGATAAAGAGATGCCTATTAGGGTGTCTCTTTTTTAATGTTATTTATAAAAATCAATTGTTTTAAATTTTACTATACGAAAGGGTTGACCCTCAAAGTGGGCTTAGGTATAATCGAACATAGTGCAAATGAAAATCATTATCAATACCGATCATATCATCTATTTCTCAAACTATTTAACTATTAAACAGATAAGGAACAACTCATGAAACTAAAATATTTGTCCCTACTTCTAATAGTATTCTCATTTATATCTTTGTTTATAGGCGTAAAAGACATTTCACCTTTGGATCTTTTTTCGCTTACAGAATCTCAGATGCAGACTCTGCTAGTCAGCCGGATTCCACGCTTAGCTGCACTGATTATAGCTGGTGTAAGCATGAGTATTGCCGGATTAATTATGCAGCAATTATCACGAAATAAATTCGTTTCTCCCACTACGGCGGGCACGATGGATTCCGCGAAATTCGGTATTCTCGTGTCCCTGATGCTGTTCACAGGGGCGACACCGATGCAGAAGCTGCTCGTTGCTTTTGTTTTTGCCCTACTGGGAACATTTATATTTATGAGAATCTTAGATCGGATCAAGTTCAAGGATAGTATTTTTATCCCCCTGGTCGGACTCATGTTCGGGAACATTGTAGGCTCGATTACTACATTTTTTGCTTACAAAAATGATTTGGTTCAGAATATCTCGTCTTGGATGCTTGGCGATTTCTCAACGATTATTAAGGGTCAATACGAATTAATCTATATCAGTATCCCACTTGTCATTCTTGCGTATGTTTTCGCCAATAAGTTCACCGTTGCCGGTATGGGGGAGGATTTCTCCGTCAATCTCGGTATGAACTACAAAGCGGTAGTGAACGTAGGATTGGTGATTGTAGCGTTAATCTCTTCTGTTGTTATTTTAACCGTAGGTACGATTCCATTCCTGGGTCTTGTTGTACCTAACATAGTAACGCTATACATAGGCGACAACTTGAAAAAAAATCTGGCGCATACTGCCATTCTCGGTGCGGTGTTCCTCCTGTTCTGTGATATTCTGGGCAGGCTCATTATATATCCATACGAAATATCCATCAGTCTCACGGTAGGCGTCATCGGAAGTGGTCTATTTATCTACTTGCTGATGAGAAGAAAGGCGAATTAGTGATGAAGACGAAACTAACTATATTATCCTTAAGCGCTGTTGCTCTCATCGTCTTGTTTATGACCTATCATGTTATGGGAAATTGGGATTATGTTCTACCCAGTCGGGGGAGAAAGCTGGCGGCCATTTTAATTACCGGAGCGGTGATAGCTGTCTCTACCGTAGTTTTTCAGAGCATTACGAACAATCGGATTTTGACACCTAGTATTCTGGGGCTAGACTCTTTGTACATGTTGATCCAGACGTTCGGTGTATACGCCCTAGGCTCATCCAATATGACGTTTATGAATAAAAATGTGAATTTCTTGTTCTCAGCTTGCACCATGGTTCTGTTCTCAGGTGTGCTGTATAAGCTAATGTTCCGCAGAGAGGGTCAAAACATATACTTCCTGCTGCTCGTAGGACTTATTATGGGGACGATGTTCCAGAGTGCATCTTCTTTTATGGAAGTGCTCATTGATCCGAATGAATTCCTGATTCTACAAGGAAAAATGTTCGCCAGCTTCAACAACGTCAGCAGTGATCTACTGATATTGTCTACAGTTGTTCTAGCGCTAACTACGCTGTATTTCATGCGATTTGTGAAGTATTTAGATGTTATTTCTTTAGGAAAAGATGAAGCCATTAACTTAGGGATCAATTATGACTATGTAGTCAAAAGATTGTTAGTAATTGTATCCATCTACGTTTCAATATCAACGGCTTTAGTGGGGCCGATTACTTTCTTGGGTTTACTAGTAGCCAATGTGGGGCATCAGTTGTTCCGTACGTATAAGCATTCCTATCTGATTCCCGGCACGATTTTGCTAAGTATTATTGCGCTTGTCGGGGGACAGTTTCTAGTTGAACGTGTGTTTGGATTCACTACTACGGTTAGTGTAATCATTAATTTTGCAGGTGGCGTCTACTTTGTCTATCTGCTGTTAAAGGAGAATAAGTCGTGGTAGAAGTTAAGCATGTAAGCAAGCGTTATGGCGGAGTAACCGTTGTAGATGATGTGTCTTTAACCATTAAAAAGGGTGCAATCACCTCGTTTATCGGCCCTAACGGAGCTGGTAAAAGCACGTTGCTCTCCATGATCAGTAGACTTATCTCTAAAGACGCAGGGGAAGTACTGATTGAAGGGAAGGAAATTGGCAGCTGTAAGAGTAATGAGCTTGCTCGTAAAATATCGGTACTAAAGCAGTCCAATCATATCAGCGTACGCCTTACCGTAAAGGAACTTGTTTCTTTCGGAAGGTTCCCTTATTCACAGGGAAAGCTCACACCTGAGGATCGAGCGTTCGTTGACGAAGCGATTGCTTACATGGACCTTCAAGAGATGCAGGATAAATATATTGATCAGCTTAGCGGTGGACAACGTCAGAGAGCATATATTGCGATGGTTATGGCTCAGGATACCGAGTATATTTTACTCGATGAACCACTCAACAACCTGGATATGAAGCATTCTGTACAAATTATGAAGGTGTTACGCCGATTGGTAGAAGAGAAGGGCAAGACGATTGTGCTCGTCATTCATGATATTAATTTCGCTTCTTGTTACTCTGACTACATTGTAGCGCTCAAGAATGGGCGGGTAGCTTCATCGGGTACGGTGGATGAAATTATTGATACAGCAGTGCTTAGGGATGTATATGACATGGATATCCCTATAGAAACAATAGGTGGTCGTAAAATTGGTGTCTATTTTTAAACAAGACGCCGCTTATATTCGGAAATTATTATGACGTAACGCTAGAAGTGATAGGCGCCAGCTTCTTGACGTATACGCGAATAATTCAAATAGCTTGACTATAAATTATAGGGGTGAATATTTTGAAGAAGAACGTATCTTTACTAATCATGACAGTGTTTCTTGCCGTAATCTTGGCGGCCTGTGGCTCCAATAATGCAGCAACTTCAAATAATAATACAGCAGCGGCAGGCAATACAGAGGCTACTACTGCACCGAATACAGAATCCAAAGAGCTTACTATTAAGCATGAACTTGGAGAAATTACGATTAAGACTAATCCGCAGAAAGTGGTTGTATTTGACTTCGGTACACTCGATACTTTGGATAAACTGGGCGTAGAGGTGACTGGAGTGCCTCAAAGCAATGTACCCTCTTATCTCTCTAAATATAGCGATGCCAAATATGAGAATGTCGGTGGTTTGAAAGAGCCTGACTTCGAAAAAATAAATAGTCTTTCTCCTGATCTGATCATCATTTCCGGCAGACAGCAAGATTCTTATGATGAATTCAGCAAAATTGCACCTACATTGTACGTTGCTGTAGATAATGCGAATTATATGGAATCCTTCACGAAAAATGTGAAGACGCTGGGCCAAATTTTTGGCAAGGAAGCTGAAGTAGAAGCTGAGCTTGCGACTATTACTGACTCCGTTAAAGCTCTGAATGAGAAAGCTAAAGCCGATGGTAAAAAATCTCTTATCATTCTTGCCAATGAAGGAAAAATCAGTGCTTATGGTTCAGGTTCACGTTTTGGTATTATCCATGATGTATTCGGATTTGCACAAGCGGATGATAAAATCGAAGTATCCACTCATGGTCAAAGCGTATCTTACGAATATGTAGCCGACAAGAATCCGGATTATCTGTTCGTAGTAGATAGAGATGCGGCTGTGAAGAGTGATGGCAGCAAATCCGGTTCAGCGAAGGATGCAGTTGAGAACGATCTCGTGAAGAACACAAATGCTTTTAAAAACGGTAAAATCATTTACCTTGATCCTAACTACTGGTACTTATCCGGTGGCGGTTTAATCTCTGTTAGTGAAATGCTCAAAGAAGTTGAGGTTGTTCTGTAAGCAGAGTAACCTGGGGAATTGAATGATCAATGAATATTCAGATAATTATTAACAAGCCTGTTGGCAGGAGTTAACCTCCTTGTCAGCGGGCTTTTTTTCGCATTCTTCCATAAAAATACTGGTATATTCATACTAGTTGCTAAATTTAGCTGTAACTTTTTATGCGAGTATACGTGGTTAGGTTAAGGGGGGAGTGCATGAAGCGAAATTCACTGGATGAAATATATCAGATGTATGTGATGGATATTTACCGCTATTTGCGCTCCCTTTGTGGTGATCATCACGCGGCCGAAGATTTAATGCAGGAGACCTTTTACCGTGCTTATTTATATTTGGAGGATTGTAAAGACGAGAAGATTAAGCCGTGGTTGTTCCGTGTCGCGTACAATGCCTTCGTAGATTATAAGCGGAAGGAAGGACGCAGTACTGTTCAGAGTGAGGATTTTTTTAAACAGCTCGCCCATCCAGATACCACGGAAAGCACGCTGCTTCGGCAGGAACGTTGGGAAGAAATGAGGATTGCGATAGGTGAGCTACCGGACAATCAGAGGCATGCACTGCTGCTACATGATTTTCATGGTCTTAGTTATCTGGAGGCATCGGACATTATGAATGTGGGTCTGTCCCAATATAAGATATTGATTTTTCGGGCTAGACAGAAGCTGCGTGAAGCAGAGCGGAGGAGGAATGAACATGAGTGAGGAGTTCAAGGAGAAGTTAAGAAGGTACGGCGAAGGTACCCTTGCTGACGAGGATAGGGATGTAGTAGAGCGCGAACTGGAGAAGATGGAAGCTTATCAGGCTTATCTGGATGAACTCATGGGGGAAGAAAAGCCCGCTTCAAGTGAGGATAAGAGCATAAAATACGGAAAGAGTAAAAGAGACAGATCTGGCAAGGAAAAAAAGATCATCCGCCGCGGTAAATGGAGAGCCCGTATATCGAATACTTTCACGGTAATTTCTGCGTTCTTAATTTTCATGATTATTTGCAGTATTATCAGTGCGATATTTTATGGTACTGGGGAGAGAGTAGAGAAATACCGTGATGTTGTTTCTTCCGCTATTGCTGTCTCACAGCCGAATACGATTGTACATTTGAGCAGTGGTACCGGTCCATTTTTTAGTATGAATCTGACAAGTAAGATAGAGAAACAAGTGGGAGATGAACAAATCACTGTCGGAGATTATTCAATAAAGCTTCTATTTGGCTGGGCTAGGCTCTACAACTATTCCTGGACGAATGAGAGTAGAAGTGTTGGTTATTACTTTGTATATCCACAGGGGAAGAAGGATGCGGCAAATAGTATGGATGATAGCAGTGAGTGGGAGAGATTAGAGAAGCTCCCTGAGGGGACGGTAGCGGAAGCATACTTGTCTTTTGACAAATTATTTACGACAGATGAGCTGTTGAAGAAGTTTGAGCCTAAGAATCTTCAGCCTTTGTGGTTTGCGGCAGATACCGGTCCACGGACACGACAGCCAGTAGTTAATGATCCATTAGGTTTTCCATATATGCCAATTTGGCATGCGGATGATATGAAAGTGACGCAGGAATCGAGGGAGAAGCGAGGATGGTTCGGAGGGGTGACTAGCCGTTCGAGTATTTCTCCATCTGTTGAGTCATATGGGGATGGTGAACTGCGTAATGCGAACTTCCTCAAGACGCTGCACTTGATGCAGGAGTATAAATCCATCTCCAAAAGGGTGATTCCATTCATTGATCTGGATGATTCCATTAGTTATATAGAGAAGAATGGAGTTAAGCTCTATGGAGCTGTTGTAACCGGTCCGGTGAAAGAACTGCTCAAACTGAAGGAAGAAAGATGGGTCAGCAGAATGCATGTTGGGGAAGTAAGGCTGTGGAATTGGCAGGATCGGGAGAACTAGCTGCGGAGTGGAGGAAGTCACAGAACTTGCTTCTCGCTTAAGCAAATCGTACAATTATTTGAATATTAGATTTATGAATAAGTATGATAACCAAAGTTGAGGATGATAGATTAGGAGCTGAGATTTATGAAAGTAGGAGTCGTATCTGATACACATATGTCAAGAATGGCTAAGTCTCTGCCAAAGGCGTTGATAGCAGAGTTTCAAAATGTGGATTTAATCTTGCATCTCGGTGATTGGGTGAGTATGGGAATCTATGATTTACTGTCAGAACTAGCACCGGTAGAGGGGATTGCTGGAAATAATGATGGCGATGAGATCATTGCGCGTTTCGGAGAGCGCAAGATCATTACCCTTGAAGGAATCCGGATTGGCATGGTACATGGACATACGCCACATTCCCGTAAAGGAACGGATGGGAACGCACTGCTTGCTTTTGCGAATGATGAGGTGGATTGTATTCTCTTTGGTCATTCACATCAGCCCTTGCTAAGAGAGGAGAATGGTATCCTGCTATTTAATCCAGGTTCTCCTACAGATAAGCGGCGTGAGAAATTGTATTCTTTCGGAATTTTAGATATCGAAGCGGGTAAAGTTAGTGCCCGGCATGTGTTCTACGATTCAAAGGAATAAGGCTCAATTGTCCAAATCATTCGGCGTTCTCTCCATGGTGAACGGCTCGGTAACCATTTACAATGAGGTTAAAACGGGCGAAGCCGGAAAGTGAGCACTGATGATGAATAATTATCGGATAGAACGAGTGGTTCTGGATGATTTAGAACGGCTCATCCCATTATTTGATGAGTATCGAGTATTTTATAGAGCAGCCTCAGATCGGGAAGGTGCACGCGTCTTCTTAGCCGACAGACTAAAGCTGAATGAATCTGTGATCCTTATGGTGGTTGAGGGGGAAGGCGATGAGAAACGCGCGCGGGGCTTCACACAGCTCTATCCTTCTTTTTCATCGGTTACGATGGAGCGCCTCTGGATACTGAATGATTTGTTCGTTACTGCAGAAATCCGAGGGCAAGGGCTAGGTGCTATGCTGCTGGAAAGTGCTAGAGATTATGCGGTCTCTACGAATACGAAGGGCTTATCCCTGACAACGATGACGGAGAATGTGGGGGCGCAGCGGTTATATGAAGCGCATGGCTACATTCGGGATGATGAATTTTTTACCTATAACCTTTTTTTCTAAAGCAGCTAGAGAGAAAGACGAGTAAGGGGCGTTAAAGTGGAAACAAGTCATAAGTTGGCAATCTTTTTTGACCTCGATGATACGTTGTATGATCATCTGGTACCATTTAAAGAAGCGGTACGGGAAGTGCTCAGCCCAGATGAGAGTAGTCTGGACTTTGCTGAATTATTTTATAAAGTGAGACATCATAGCGATGTGTTGTGGCCGATGTATTTGCGCGGTGAGATTCCGCTTGAAGAGACGAGGGTGCGCCGTTTGGAGCTTGCTTTTGCCGAGTATGGTTTGCAGATTGATCGTGATCAAGCCACAGCGGTTCAAGCGGCATATATTGGACGTCAATATACGATTCAGATGATTGATGGCGTGCGTGAGCATCTTGAACGATTTATTGCAGACGGTCATAAGGTAGGCATAATTACGAATGGACCGAAGGATCATCAGATGAGTAAGATTCGTGGGCTAGGCTTAGATCAGATTATTCCCGAGGACATGATCTTTATTTCTGATGCTGTAGGTCTTGCTAAACCGGACCCGGAAATATTCATACACGTAAACCAAAAGACGGGTACTATGGCGGACAATTCGCTTTATATAGGGGATACTTGGGCTAACGATGTAGTTGGAGCACTTGCGGCTGGATGGAAGGTTTGCTGGTACAATCCGAGAGGCAGACAACCGGCTACGGATCATAAGCCTAGTTATATTTTTACTAATTATAAGGAATTTGGCGAGCTTCCTCTTGTGTGAGAGAACAAGTCCTCCAAAGATATTAGTAAGCCATGCGAGAGAAATCTGCGCATGGCTTTCATTTTTTTATAACTAATTTCCAGATAGTTGGATGCCGCACCACCCGCTTACATCGCATTGTCCATGTTCGTTGTTACCCACAGCAACCACCGTACCGTCCGATTTAAGACCGATGGTATGAGTGCAACCTGCCGCAACTGCCACCATATCGCGCCAGCCACTTATATTGCATTCGCCGTGCTTATTCCAACCCACAGCAACCACTGTACCGTCTGATTTAAGACCGATGGTATGATGACTACCTGCCGATATAGCCACAATATTATGCCAGCCGCTTACATTGCATTGGCCTTCATGATTTCGACCCGTAGCAACTACCGTACCGTCCGATTTAAGACCGACGGTATGAAGGTAACCCGCTGCTATAGCTACTATGTCATGCCAATCATTTACATTGCGTTGGCCATACCGATTATTACCCACAATTGTCACCGTGCTGTCCGTTTTAAGCCCAACGGTATGCCAATCACCCGCTGCAACTGCTACTATATCACGCCAGTCGTTTACATTGCATTGGCCTTCATTATTTCGACCCACAGCAACTACCGTGCCATCCGATTTAAGTCCGACGGTACGACGCCAACCCGCGGCTACCGCCACAATATCAGCCCAGCCGCTTACATCGCATTGGTCATACTTATTCCAACCCACAGCCGCCACCGTACCATCTGATTTAAGCCCGATGGTATGAGCATTACCGGTATGAGCATTACCCGCCGCAACGGCTATCATATCGCACCAGTCACTTACATCACATTGGCCATATTTATTATCACCTACAGCCGTCACCGTGCCGTCTGATTTAAGGAGGGCGGTATGACGATAGCCCGCCGCTATGGAAGGTAGGGGTTTCACAAGGCTCATAAATCTCGCTCCTTCTATCAAAAAAAGCTTGCTCCCTTGAAAGCCAGCTTAGGCTCAATGGGAGAAGCTTTTTTCGTTTACTCTGCGAAGCTGTACGTTGGGTCTGTCAGGTTCATTCTTTCTTTTATGCCTTTGGTGGCATAGATTTTGTTGTCGTCGGTAATAAAGAAAGCTTCAACATCATCAGGTAAAGCTTCAAGATATTTCATGCCCTCCTCGATTCCCATCAGGAATACCCCAGTGGATAAGGCATCCGCATCTGTTGCATTCGGGCTCATAATGGTAAGGCTTTTGAGACCGTTCTGTGAGGGATATCCTGTGCGTGGATCAAGGATATGATGGTAACGAATATTGTCCTGCATAAAATACCGTTCGTAAACACCAGAAGCATCGATGACCTCATCTGAGATTTTAATGGTTCCTAGCTGTGTGCCACGGCTTTGATCTGGATCCTGCAATCCGATATTCCATTCCGTTCCGTTTGGCTTCTTACCGAGTGCAATAATGCTGCTGCCTCCGAGGTTAATCATAGCGCTATTTAGACCTTGCTCTTTCAAATAATCAGCGATACGGTCAGCAGCATAACCTTTACCAATGCCGCCCAGATCTAGCACCATATTTTCCTTCATCAGCTTTACAGTTTTCGCAGCTTCATCAATTTCAACGTCCTTGTAATTGGTTAGGCTCTTCGCTTTATCAATTTCAGCTTGGGGAGGGACCTTATCTCCACCGCTACCGATATTCCAAAGATCGATTAACGGACCGATTGTAGGATCAAATAGCCCGTCCATTTCCTTTGCGTATTGTATGGATTGTTTAATTACATCCAGGGTCTCGTCAGAAACAACAACCGCTTCTTTTCCTGCTGCCTGATTGACTGCGTAAGTCTCTCCACCTTCTTTGGTGCGGCTAAGCTCCATATCCATTCGCTCCAGCATCTGCTGGATATCATCCATATTTTTCTGTTCTACTGTAGCACCGAACACTTTGATATTCACAACAGTGTCATAAATATAAAAGGTTTGAGAGAGAGACTTTTCCTCTCCTTTTCCGGATGTTGTTGCGCTACCCGTAGTTCCCGCTGTTTTATCGTCCTTATCCTTAGTAATTAGCCAAGCGCCGACAGCTATGAGGGCGATGACGATTACAACGAGGATCAGCGTCGTTTTTTTGTTCTTGAACATATTCCACCATCCATAAAGTTAGTTTCTAAAACAAAACACATTATTTATATCATACCCCAGATAACAAGTTGATGGAAATTAATTTCATGACACATTTAGGGATATAATCGGGCGACATAGAAAAAAGCCCCGTATCCTGATTCGGAGCGGTGCTACAGATTTAGAAGTAAACGATGCTACTTAATCGAGCATATATTCACTATATTTATTCTTGCGAGGATTTAATACGAAGAGGATACCCTTGGCATATCCGCTAACAGCTTTGAAATTCCGTTTTAGAGTTGCTTTAGCCGTCAGACAAGTCAGTGTCCAGATCAAGGCAGCATAATTCATAAAAGGAGCTTTACGCAAGTTGAGCAGATAGTAGTGGTTGATGGCGGTAGCATGTGCTACAACGCCTGTCTTATCGCGAGAGCCTGGTGACTCATGATGGATGATTTTCATGGCGGGATTAATCACAAGCTTGCCATAGCGGCTGGCCAAATGAGACAAATAAATATCTTCGGCTATGGAATAGCTTGTCATCCATGGATAGGGTTTAATATCACGTAGTGCCGAGCGCCGGAAGGACATATTGCAGCCGTGAAAAAAATCAGTTTCAAATACATGCTTCTTCTCTCCCCAAAGGAATTGCGAGCCTGCAAACATACTTGCCGACAATCTGCCTGGTGATCCGGACATTTGTCCGGTTAGCATACCGAATAGCCTGCTTGGCATGCTACTATGTATGCCTGTGGCTACACCACCTACACCAACTATGGAATCATCGGCTGCATAAGTATCTAACAGTCGTCGAATATATAAGGAGTCATCTAACTCTGCATCGTCATCTAAGTTAAGCATAATTTCTGCATGGATCAGTCCTAGCGCTTCGTAACGGGAAAGCCAGAGACCAGGCTTAGTTTTGCGATGATAATGCAGTTTAGCCTGCGGTAATCCAGTTAGTATTTCACGATAATAGGCTAATCTGTCCTCAGGGATCTCACCGTCGTCCACAATCCATAGCTCGATGGAGATATCCTCAAGCTGTGTCTGCTTGCCAATGGACTCTATGCACACCGTAAGGTCGTCAATTCGGTTACGGGTAGGAATCACTATAGATAGATCATACATTTCTTGAATCTCCCTTCAGGACTTCTTTCGTCCGCTAATCTGAATGTAGTCTTCCGGCGAAATGGTTACCTTGATTCTATCGTTCCTGAAGAAGAGCGTATATACCACTTTCGTATACTTTTAGTTGGGGTTCAGGTCTAAAGAGATTTTTTGAAAATAAAAGTTAAGTTTGTATTTTTCGGTTTTTAACTATATAATAGTAAGCGACGAATATTTAGTTATCAATCTTATTCAGCAGTTACAAATGAACAATAATATTAGGAGGTTTTTTTCATGAGAATAGATATTTGGTCCGATTATGCGTGTCCATTTTGTTATATTGGTAAAAGACGTTTGGAGAATGCACTGAGTCAGTTCCCGAACAGAGATCAAGTAGAGGTGGTATTCCGCAGCTTTCAACTGGATCCACATGCGAAAGTGAATGAGACTAAGAGTATTCATGAGATGCTGGCTTCCAAATACGGTATGACGATTGAGAAAGCAAAAGCAATGAACGCACAGCTAGCTGAGCAAGCACAAGATGTGGGGTTGAATTTTCAATTCGATACGATGAAGCATACGAATACTTTCGATAGTCATCGCCTGAGTCACTTTGCAAGCTCAAAAGGAAAAGGTGCAGAAATGTCCGAACGTTTGCTACGTGCCTACTTTACGGATTCATTGAATCTTGGAGACCGTAGTGTACTTGCTACACTTGCTGCCGAGGTAGGGCTGGATCAGGCAGAAGTTGCGGAAATGCTGGAGACAGATGCTTACACAGCTGAAGTGAACGGCGATATCGAAGAAGGAAGCCGTCTTAATATTACCGGTGTACCATTCTTCGTGTTCAATAATAAATATGCGTTATCTGGTGCACAGCCAGGACCTGTATTTACAGAGGTGTTGGATACCGTGTGGGCGGAGGAGCAAGCAGGACCAACGCTGCAGGTGGTTGGCAATGGAAAATCCGAAGTATCCACGGATGATGGCTGCGCGGACGGATCTTGCAATATATAAAGTACGTAAAGTGTGGAGAAGAAGAGATGGAGAAGTATCCATTTCTTCTTTTTTTAATTCCGAAACTCTGCTCTGTTTTACACACTAAAGAGACAAGCGCCCCCGAATCTATCCGGGAGCGCTTGTCTTTTTATGATGTGTTTATCTAAAAGAAGTGATAAAGCTTGTGAACAAGGTGCGGACATCGTACTGATGTTGATTGATTGGCTCGATAGGCCGGTTAATGCCGAGCAATGTGTATACTGCAGTTCTTGCTGCTCGGATAGAGTATTCTTCCGTGAATACAACATCATCTGGAATTTCGCAATATTGGCCAACGAAGGCAAGGTTAGTGGAGCCTTCAGGAACTACTTTAGGTCGGTCACTATTTAATCTAGGCATGAATTGTGAAGTGATATAAGGCATCATACATGGAATACAATTAGCAGTTGCCATGATCTCGTCCTTATGTTCTTCGAAATGAAGATGACCGATTAATTCTTCCATAATTTCTTCACCGGTACATTCACTCATTTTCTTCTTCACGAAGTCTCCTACGTTGTCAGGGTACAAACCGTAACCCCAGAATACTTTTACATGTTCTGGTTGATTGCGGAAATGCGGTTGGAAGGCTAAGACAACGGACATTATCCAGCTTGAATCTTTAAAGGTAACCAATGCGCCAGTACCCGCACGATTGCGAGTGAATTTCTCCATAAGATCGAAGAATTTGGAATCTTGGAAGGTCACGGTAAAGGACTCCCATTTCGAACCATCGATATGATCATCGAAGGAGGATGGATTGCCGAGACCTGGTTTTTTGGCAGCGATGTTCTCCCATAACTTCCATGAGCTACCTTTCCCATTGAGACGTGGGACAGAGGTCATGGATCCAAGGCTTGATCCTTCAGTCATGGAGCCGTTCGTGACGATTACGATATCGTCTTCGCTTATGTTAATAACGTCTGGGACACCTTGGCGCAGGACGTTCATTTGGGTTACGGTAATGCCATCTCCGTCTTTGAACTGCAGGTCAGTTACTGTACATTTCAATGTAAAGTCTACACCAAAGCCTTCGAGATATTTGTGCATAGGTAAGATGATGGAATCATACTGGTTATATGGAGTGCGGGTTACGCCTTCCAGGGTTTGAATTCTTGGGAACTCATGAACGAAGCGAATCATATATCGTTTAAGCTCTACCGCGCTATGCCAAGGTTGGAAGGCGAAAGTAGTAGCCCACATATACCAGAAGTTCGTGGTGAAAAAGTGTGGACCAAACCAGTCGTTAATCCGAGCTTTTCCCATTTTTTCTTCCGGTGTAATAATCAATTTACCCATCGCAAGCCGGTCAGCCATATCGAAGCCCATGGATAATACATCTTCCACCTCACCGTTGCGGTTAACGAGTCTAGCGTTAGCATGTGTTGGATTGGCGGTATCGAATTCTATAATCTCTTCTCTAACGGATTTCTCAGGATGGTCGAGGGAGGGAATCGACATGAGTAGATCCCATGTATTCTCATAGGTCTCATCGTTGAGCATCCGGCCACCGCGAATGACATAACCGTGCTCAGCGTCACCTGCGCCGTCGTTGCTGCCACCGAGAATCTTCATCTCTTCAATAATGTGAATGTTCTGTCCCGGAAAGTCACAGTCTCTGACCAGGTAAGCCGCGCCCGCTAAGGATGCAATTCCGCCACCGACAAAATAAACCTGTTTATTACCGTACTCTTTTTTCACAATGGTCGCCTCCAAGTTGTTGTTGAAATAATCACACTCTTAATGTAAACCAACTCCAATTTTGAAGGTATAATCAATCCTTTTAGAGTGTATGGATTTTAGTCATTACGGTCTATGTGTCTAGTTTTTAGACAAAAAAACCGCTGAACCCAAAGGTTACAACGGCTTGTTCTCATATTTGTGCAAAGCTTTTAGAAAATTCCCCTCAATGAGTACACTTAGCTTCTCAATAATGTGATCCGGATGCTCCTTCATCCCGTCTCTCATCCACTGAATGACAAGGCCTGTGAAGGCCAGTGTATAGAAGTTAGCAATGAAATGTTTATCTTCGTGGCTAACCTCCATCCCGGCGGACAGTTCGTTTATGACACCCATAATGAGATCATTCGTCACTTCGTATAGATACGCATCCAGATGATTTCTGCCCAGTGAGTTCAAGGTGTTGCAGCAAAAGGTTTTATTTCGTTCGATATAGCAGAAGATTCTATAAAAACCGTCCGTCCACGTACTGTAGCTACGATACTGGGCGATGCTCTCTACAGCCTCAGTCTTATAGATCCAACCGAGTAAATCAAATATATCTTGAAAATGATAATAGAAAGTTTGTCGATTTAGTCCGCAATGGTCCACGAGCTGTTTGACTGTAATTTTATTGAGCGACGTATGTTCCATTAGTTCTTTTAAAGAATGGGACAATGCATTTTTGGTTAGAAAAGAATTGGACAACGATCGATCATCTCCTCCGTTCAAGCTTTCGGCCACTGCTTAACCAGCAGACGAATTGCTTCCGCCAATAAACCGAGTGCAAATCCTCCACATGTAAAAAAGAAAAAAGCTAGGAATCCCGCGAGATCCTCCCAACCGGACATCTCTCTATAGGTGTAGCTTAGCATAATTACTGAGCCGATGATTATTCCTGTTGTAGTGATTAACCAGAGTAGACGAGCTCCGAACCACGCTAAGGCGTTAATGATACCAGATACGACAATGGAAAAGAGTGCGAAGCGCAGCAAGAGTGTGACATCCAATGTATGAGCCATCATAACGAATCTGTGCAGAATGAAAAGCAGCCACAGAAAAACACCATAAACAGCCATCCAGATAAACCAACGGTTACTTTTGGTAGCAGGCAGGAATTTCATTTCTGGCTCACCTCTTTTTCCAAAGTACGAACGGTGTGCAGTAGGGATTATACGGAGAAAGATTCCAGTTCTTCTACACTTTGCAGAAGATGATTCAGCAGGTTCGGAATGTCCTCCATCTGCTCCTCCGTGATTTGCCTTTTGAATCGCAGCTCGATGCAGTTGTTGTAGGTTTCACCTTCTTGACCATAAATGAAGCTTAAAGATTGCACGGGCTGGAATTCAGGCCCCCAGATCGCTTTGAGAATACTCTCGATCGCCTGACATTCAGCAGGGATATCTTCGATCTCCATATAAAAACGTAACGAAAGATTGCAACCGGGATCCGTGTTAGGCACTTCCAATATTTCATCGCTAAGATCTTTCACAGATGAAGTAAGAAAGACTTCGGCGGTTACGCTCCTGCCAGCCGTCAATTGGAAGGAAAGGCTAAATTCTCTGGACATCGATGCCATATTCAGAAGGTCGGAACGATCCGTAACTACTAGAATTCCGTCCAAATTATCGTAATCGTAGATTTGGTTCTCAAAAGCAATTTTAATATTATCGAAGACAGTAGGATGGAACAATAATGGCACCTTCTTTTGTTTATTAGTATTGTAACATGATCTAAATAGAAGTGAAAAAGATGCCCAGGGACCATATGGACCGGGCATCTTTCGCTTGTTACTCCATGACCTTGAACATGCCCGTCATACCCGGGGCATGATTCTGAAAGCCGTATCGTTCGTAAAAGGTATCATTCCCATGTGATGCGAAAAGTCCGACGAACGCGCCAGAAAAACAATGAGATCGAATATAGTGTATTAGCTGCTCAATAATGACATTACCAATGCCTTGGCCCTGAAATTCGGGAAGCACGGCTACGTCCTGAATATAGAAATACATATGACCATCGCCGACGATCCGCCCCATACCGATAACCTTGTCTTCCTGTACAACGACCATACCATACACCGAATGAGCCAGAGAGGCTGCGGTCATTTCCGTATTCACGTTCCCCCAACCGACAGCTTCCCATAAGGAGGCATGCTCCTCAGTCGTGGGTAAACGTTCAATACATTCATAATGATGTGCTGTTGCCATAGCTAATCACCCATTCTTTGTTAAGTTATTGTAGCGATTGTAGTGTAGTAAGCTCCACTGTAATCAGCCCCCTTAGGATGAATGGGTATTCACTGTGATCTTGTTAGTTCGTAGGTGCAGGTGCGGTATATTTCAGGAATGTCTTCGGAATCGGGCTTTCGAAGGTCATTAACTCTCCTGTAGTAGGATGAATAAAAGAAAGTACACGAGCATGCAGACCGAGACGGCCTACCGTTTTGGTCTCTGCACCATACTTCTTGTCTCCTGCGATCGGATGGCCGATATCTGCCATATGAACACGAATCTGATTTTTGCGTCCAGTTTCAAGCTTTACCTCAAGCAACGAGAAGTGGCGGTTCGCCTGAATGAGCTTATAATGTGTGATCGCATGTAGACCATCGCCTTCATGAGGACTGGAGTACATTTTCAGGGTAGAGGTTTCTTTTAGCCAAGAGCTCACTGTACCTTCAGGTCTTTTAACGGCGCCTTCAACTAGAGCTACGTAAGAACGTTCTTTCACGGTATCCTTCCACGTAGTTTGCAGTGCTTGCTGGATCCGTTCGCTTTTGGCAAACATCATTACCCCAGACGTATCGCGGTCCAAGCGGTGCACGACAAAAATTCGATTCTTAGGATTGCTGATGCGGACATGCTCCATAAGCTGGCGGTAAGCTGTTAATTCATTTTCTTCCGCAGTGGCAATCGACAGCAGTCCAGCATCCTTCTGAATAATGATTAGATCATCATCTTCATGGACGATGGTGAGTCCGATCATTTCCGCTACTTGTACAGGCTTCTCTTGATCAATCGTCACAGTTTGACCCGGATGCAATTGAAAATTATGCTGTGTGACTACTTTGCCATTCACTGCTACTTGTCCACGCGAGAGGATAGATTTAATAGCATTTCGTCCACGGCCTGTGATATGGATGAGTAAGAAGGGTAACAGCTCAGAAGGTTCATTTACTGTAAAAGACTTGGGCGCTGCGGGTGCTTTAGCTTTATGATTAAGCTTGCCATTTGGCTTGCTGTGGGAATTGCTGTGGGAACGAGTACCTCTTTTGGCTGTTTCTTTAGGATTTCTTCTTGTGTTCATGACTGCATTCTCCGTCCTTTAATATTGTACTCCTCAATATACCATGGGCGGTTAAGAAATACTATGTGAAGGGCAGCAAGAAACGAATTCGATTTATAGATAGAATAGCTGAGCTAGTCCTATCACCAGGAATAAGCTGAAATATATCCAACCGATCACATTAGCGTATTTCTTTTCCCGGTGCATAGCATTGACTGCATATATTTTAGTATCCACAGTAAGCAACAGAACACTGGAGATCAGCAGCGCAACAATTACGTAGGTTAGCTGGTGATAGAGCATAGTAGAGCCTCCTATAAACGTCATTTAATTTTGTTTAAGACCTACTCTGTCGATGTGAGTTTTCAACTTAACTTCAATACTGAGATTGGAATACTGCTGCTCCCAGTCATGTTTGTCACGAACATGTGCTTTCCAGTAGGAGGGAGCATATGCACGAATATATTCACCCATGCCAAAGACATCGGAATGCGCTTCCTGAGTTTCTTTGATAAGGTGGTTAAAAATACCGATCACTCTCTTTTGAAAGATATCTTCAATCTTTTCTAAAGAACGACTGGAAGCAATACTGATATCATTGCGTAAATGCTCGTCCAGATCCGCTTCTAAAGAAAGATTATAGGTGATATGAGGTTTGCCCTCTTTGAATTGAACTTTCACCCTCGTGAACCGGTCGTTGACCTTGAGCATCACCGGACCGAATTCATCAGCATAAAAAAGATCGGAGTATCCCCCCGGATTAATGCCCTTCATGGACATATATGCGCCAATCTCAATCGGAATCGTCGAACCGACCATCACTCCACCACTAAAGTAAGCTAGGCCTTTAATCATGATATTGTCTTCCTGATGTAATGAGACGTAAGGCAGATAACCACTTTCGCCCCATTTGGAATTTGCTGACCAGAATACACCTATATAATCAGCAGGAAATTTCCCCGATGTCACTGCTTTTTCCATGGTGGAGAGGATGTAAAGAGTCGGCACTCGCTGCAGCGGAGGATTAATATTCATGAATTTGGCAGCTTCCCCTTCGGATACTAGCAGCCAGGTCCGGCGACGAACTTCTGGATTGCGACGTAAATAATCATTTAAGTCATCCATGTTTTTTCTTGCAATATCCTCACTAATAATAATCACTCGTAAATGAATTAGATAACGTGGATCAGAAATTTGCTGCTGTAAATTGTTCATGGCGTCATCTAATGTGTACCCGTATACTTCTACGACCCATACTGGATTTTGATTCCCGCCTCCGCCTTCACCCCCACTGCCTGGTCCGAGTGGAACTCTTCCCGGAACTGCAATTTGGGCGGTTACACGAATTTGGGGTAGGTTAATATTTGCGCTTTTAAGATGAGTGGTTTGGTCATCATTTGTTTTGCTGTCTGAAGGGACGGAATCAATGGATAACCCTAGTACCAATGCACGGTCTTCTATTTCAAGCTGGTCCCAGCACCCTGAGAGTAAGCCAGACAGGAGTGAGAGAATAAAAATAAGAACTACACGCTTATAAATTTTTTTATTCATGAGAAAGTGCTCCTTTATTTCGGATTAAAGAGACTAACCATAATAAAAGAGGATAGAAGGTCAAAAAAATCAAACCGATAATCGCTGTAATGCTAGCAAATGAATAGACCTGAAATATGTTTCTCGGCAAAAGTGAAAAAGTGAAGATAAGTGGAAGTAAGAAACTGGATATTAGGCGGTGATCCTTGTGCCGCAGCACTTGTTGCAGAGAGTATGCGGCTAAGTAGTAGTTCGTAAAGATGGTAGTGAATATAGAAATCACCCAAATTATTATAAAAAGAGCATCAAACCGTTCTAATAGTCCTGCGCCGATGGATATGGAGCGAGCTGCTTCTAGGGTTGGATAGGACAGTAATTTGGTTTCCTGAGCTCCAAACATACCTAGAGTGACCCAAACGATCATTACATAAATGAATCCAATGATACAAAGCGCAACAGTGCCTGCTTTAAGGATCTGTTGAGGTTTTTTCATTAGAGGAACCAGCAGGATGATGACAAATGTGCCTTGATAAAGGCCAGCGGACGTAATCGTTCCTTTGGAAAAGCTTGAAAAGGTGGTGTGATTTCCGGTGAGGGGTAGCAAGTTCAGAACATCAACATTTCTCATAGCTACCAATATAATTGCGATAGCGGATAATAAAATAAAGGGTAAATAAAAAACATGTACATAAGTGAATTTTACAATATTTCTACGGATTGATAAGGCAACCAGTAGGAGCATTAAGAGAATTACTACTTCTATGGGTGTCTTTTTAAAGACAACCGCAACACATACTTCTCCAAATTGGCGCATGGTGATCCCAGCAGAGAAAGCAAAAAACAAAGAAATAAGCATGGAGAAAATATCCGCGAGCCAAGTTCCGAGAAGGCGGCGGCTGAATACGAACAACGTTTCGTTAGGGAATTTTCGGCAGACAACCGCTGTAAACCAGCAACCTAAAAAAGCAACAGGTACGCCAGAAGCAGTTACGAGCGGTGCACCACTGTCTCCGGCTTCAGCCATATAACGAGGAATACTTAAGATTCCTATTCCTATAATCGTACTGATGATTACAGCCATGACTTGGATCGTTGTTATGGGGCGGTTACTATTCATCAGCTTCACTTTTCTCCTTAAAAATCAGATCGGTATGCATTTTGGGGATATCCTTCGCAAGAAGATCAGGATCAGGTGTATTGAGAAAGCTTGGGCGACTTCGCATCCACCATAAAGGTACCCGAACGATACTATCCTTAAGGTCCTTCCATATCGTAGGCACAAAGGGTGTCATGTAGGGAACGCCAAAGGATTCCAGGAATAATAAGTGGTTAACAATAACAATAGTGCCAAGCATGACTCCGTACAGGCCAAAGCAGCCTGCCAATATGATCAATGGAAATCTAAGCATTCTTGAAGAGATAGCGGCATTGTAAGCGGGGGTGGCAAAAGACCCTATGGTCGTTATAGCAACAACAACTACGGTAGTGGGACTCGCCAGACCTGCTGCTACGGCTGCCTGACCAATGACAAGCACACCTACAATAGAAAGAGCCCCGCCAATCATTTGCGGTAAGCGAATGGTTGCTTCGCGCAGCACCTCCATGAAGACTTCCATAATCAGAACTTCCAATACTGCTGGAAAGGGTACGCCAGCTCTTGCACCAGTTATTGCTACGGCGAACTCTGTCGGCAGTAGCTCAGGATTGAAAGAGATAATGGATACATATAAGGCTGGGAAGAAAAGGGAAAATAATAATGCGATCAGGCGGATCATTCTTAGGAGGCTTCCTACAACAAAACGTTCTGTATAGTCATCCATCGTCTGAAAGAACTGATTGAAAAGCGCCGGGACGATGAGGCAGAATGGTGAGCCATCTACAAGGATGATGACTCGTCCTTCTAATAAAGAGGCTATAGATTTATCCGGACGTTCGGTTGGCTGAACCTGTGGAAACGGGGAAAGGGGATGATCCTCTATGAATTGCTCGATATACCCCGCATCAAGGATGCCGTCTACATTTATTGCTGATAATCGCTTCATCACCTTTTGAACTAGCCCTGGATCGGCTATTCCTTCGATATAACAAACAGATACTTTTGAGCGCGTCCGTACGCCAAGAGGGGCAGTTACTACACGAAAATCCGGCGTTTGCAGTCGATAGCGAAGCAAAGAGATATTGGATTCTAAATTCTCTATAAACCCATCACGCGAACCGCGTATAACTTGTTCAGTTTGAGGTTGCTCAATGCTACGATGCTCAATTTTACGCAGATTGAAGTAAAGTGCCTGATCCATTCCATCTATGATTAGAACTACATTTCCCGCCAACAAGATAGAGGCTAGAGTATTTAGATCCTTAGTACGGTTACCTTGTGTTACTTGTACTGTCATACTCCAGATGTAATCAGGTAAATCCTTTAGATCTTTTGGAATTTCTGAGAGATCAGAGGAAACATTCATTAATGGCTTTAAAACATAGTTCTGAATTTGATTCTGGTCCACCACAGAAGAAAAAAAGATAATAGCCGCATCATGTCTACCGTACACCTTGAAGTTACGGACTATAAGATCGCTGTCTTCTCCAAAGACTTGTTGAATGAAGCTTATATTGCTCTCCAGGCTGGAATCCAGTGGCTTTACCGGACGATTGTCCTGGGCAGAGGACTCTTTGCGTGCAGGCTTATGTTTAAAAGAGGTATATTTTTGTTTCCAATTTTGCACGGTCGCTCCACCCTTCTATGAAATCTCTCTTCTTAAAGCTTGGCTTAAAAGAAGGCCTTTTATGTAAATATTTCAAAGGAAGAACATGGTGACCATAGTTAAGGAGTGTTGCTCAATACACTTTTGACCGCTAAACTAAAGATAGAAACGCTTAAGGGGTTATGAGAGATATGATGATGCAAGCACCTACTATTGAACAGGCGCAGGCTGAGCTGCAAAAATATTACGGTTATCCGGATTTTCGGGATGGTCAGAAGAAGATTGTTCAGAACTTGCTGGAAGGTCGCGACACACTCGGTATTCTTCCTACGGGAGGTGGGAAATCGATTTGCTATCAAGTTCCCGCACTGCTGCTTCCTGGGCTGACACTGGTGATCTCACCATTGATCTCTCTGATGAAGGATCAGGTCGATGCGTTAACCACGGCAGGTATTCCGGCAGCCTTTATTAATAGCACGTTAAGCGGGAAAGAAGTAAATGAGCGGATTCGGGCTGCCCGTCGCGGCGATTTGAAGCTGCTTTATGTCGCGCCTGAAAGGCTAGAGCTGGACTGGTTCCGACTGGAGATGGCTGAGCTGGCGATTTCCTGTGTGGCTGTGGATGAGGCGCACTGTGTATCTCAGTGGGGACATGATTTCCGTACAAGTTATTTGTCGGTATCGCCTTTTGTGAACGAGCTGCCAGAACGGCCAATCTTGGCTGCATTTACAGCGACGGCAACACCAGAGGTTATGGAGGATATGGTTCGGCTGCTGCGTCTGCGCGAGCCGGGTATTTTCATGACTGGACTCGGAAGAGATAATCTAGCGATGTCTGTGCTACGTGGAGAGAATAAGCGGGAATTCGTCATGGATTACACAGCAACGCATTCTCATCAGCCGGGTATTGTTTATGCGGCTACACGCAAAGAAGTGGATGATCTATATCAAAGGCTGCAGGCTTCAGGAATAGCGGCAGGCCGCTATCACGCAGGTATGAATGATCAGGAGCGGGCAGATAGCCAGGAAGGCTTCCTATATGACGATATCCGGGTCATGGTGGCCACCAACGCTTTTGGGATGGGGATTGACAAATCCAATGTCCGGTACGTAATTCATTATAATATGCCAAAAAATATGGAAGCTTATGTTCAGGAAGCGGGCCGTGCTGGACGTGACGGGGAGCCGAGTGAATGTATTTTGCTGTTTAGTGCGCAGGATATTATGACGCAAAAGTTCCTGATCGAGCAGAATCCGCAGGATACGGACCGTAAAGCTAACGAATATCGCAAGCTTCAGCAAATGATTGATTATTGTTATACTACCCGCTGCTTGCGCAGTGCCCAACTGGATTATTTCGGTGAGGAGCATGAGGACAAGTTATGCGGCATTTGCAGCTCATGTACAGATGAACGAGAGCGTGTAGATATGACCGTAGATGCGCAGAAGATATTCTCCTGCATTCACCGTATGCGGGAACGTTATGGAGTTGCGTTGGTGGCTTCTGTGCTGAAAGGCTCTCGTAATCAGAAGGTGATGCAATATGGTTTTGACAAGCTGCCAACGCATGGGGCGATGTCGAGCCGGACAGAGAAGGAGATCTCGGAGAGCATCAATGTACTCATCTCTGAGGGATATCTTGCTTTGTCTGAAGGACAATACCCCGTAGTGCGGCTTCAGCCTTTGGCTGCTGAGGTACTGCGCGGACAGCGTGAGGTCATGCAGCGAGTAGCGCGGCCATCACGAACAGGTGCGGCATCTGGTACGCGAGTTCGTAGTCGCGGGCATGACCTGTCACCTTCGGCAGTCAATGAGACTGTCTTTGAGCAGCTGCGTCTGATCCGGCGAGAATTGGCGGGACGTGAGCATGTGCCCTCATATATTATTTTTAATGATGCCACGCTGCGTGAGATGAGTGTGGTTTGCCCGCAGACCGAAGCGGAAATGCTGAGGGTAAAGGGTGTCGGGGAAGTGAAATACCGGAAGTATGGTAAGGCATTCCTAGAGTTTTTTCAAAATGAAATGTAGAAAAGGTCGTGTAGCATTGAAAATCGTTCTGACCACGCTAAACGCAAAATATATCCATACCTCACTGGCGATCCGTTTGCTTAAAGCTTACAGTGAGCATGAATTTAAAGATATTCATTTGGTGGAGTACACCATTAAAGATCCCGTGATGAATATCGTGTCCGACTTGTTTCAGAAACGGCCAGATGTGATTGGCTTCTCCTGTTATATCTGGAATATTGAAGAGACGCTCAAGCTGATCGGAATTCTTAAGCAAGTGATGCCTGAGGTTGCGATTGTTCTCGGAGGACCGGAAGTCTCTTATGAGCCGCTGCATTGGATGAAGAGAGAAGCTGGCGTTGATTTCATCGTCAACGGAGATGGAGAAGAGACATTTCATCATCTGCTGCAGGAGCTGAGAGACGACCGGAAATTTCATTTTGTGTACGGAACTGCTTATCGTAAGGGAGAGGAGATCATTGTAAATCCACCTCGTCCCAAAAGCGATCTAAATACGCTGCCTACACCGCATCGTTTTCCAGAGGATATTCCAGATCTGAGCAAACGTATTGTTTATTTTGAGACAAGCCGTGGGTGCCCGTTTAACTGTCAATTTTGTTTATCCAGTATTGAGGTAGGCGTACGTTACTATGATATTGAACGAGTGAAGTCTGATCTACTCTACTTAATTGAAAATGGTGCCAAAATCATTAAATTCTTGGACCGCACCTTCAATATCAACCGCAACTATGCGATGGAAATGTTTCAATTCCTGATCGATAATCATCAAGGCTGTGTGTTCCAGTTTGAAATCACAGCAGATATCATGCGGCCAGAAGTTCTGGATTTCCTGTCGAATAATGCGCCTCCGGGCATCTTTAGATTTGAGATTGGTGTACAGTCTACAAATGATGAGACGAACGAGCTTGTTAAACGTCGCCAGAATTTCAAGAAGCTCTCTCGTACGGTAATGAAGATTAAGGAAAGTCGTAATATCGATCAGCATCTGGATTTAATCGCAGGGCTTCCAATGGAGGATTACACCACCTTCCGTAAAACCTTTAACGATGTATTCGTTATGGAGCCAGAAGAGCTGCAACTTGGATTCCTCAAAATGCTTCGCGGGACGGGTCTGCGTGCACAGGCGGCAAAATATGAGTATACGTATATGGAACATGCCCCTTACGAAATTCTTAGCAGTCATATGATGACCTTCTCGGATATTATTCGTTTGAAGCGGCTTGAGGATGTGCTGGAGAAATACTGGAACAGCCACCGGATGGACCATACGGCCAAATACTTGATCCGTCACGTGTTTGATTCACCATTTGATTTCTTTCAGGAGTTCGGTGACTACTGGGAGGAGAGAGGCTGGCAAAAGATTGGGCATCAGCTAGAAGATCTCTTTACTCGTTTGCAGTCCTTCTTATTAGATCGTGGGACTCCGTCTATGGATATTATTACTGGGCTAATGAAGCTTGATTATTTCCTAGGACACAAGTATAAGCCTCGCAAAATCTGGTGGGATTTCGTGCTGGATAAGTCGGATTGGTCGAGTTACTTGAGGGATATCGCTGCTAATCCGGGTCAAATCTCTGCGCAGTTGGCAGAAGCCGGACTCAGTGAAAGAGAGCTGCAAAAATATACGGTGCTTGAAGTGCTACCGTTCTCGCTTGAAGCGGTGCTGGAATCCATCAGCGGTCTACGGGCGGATGGGGGTTCAGAGGAAGAGGAAGCAGGCGATGCTAACGACGGGGCTGTACCTTCTCCTGAGTCATTAATACAGGGAGTTACAGAGAGTAGTTTAGAAGAGTCTGTCCAAACCACAAGCTCTGCTGTAGCCGTAGCTGAATCACCTTCCGTTCGCGAAGGTCGTACACTGCTAATCGTAATGTATCAGCAGAACGAGAGCCAACGCGCTCAGTATTATACGTTGCCTTTGTAATAAGGCGATTGTGTTGGGAGGAAAGATCGTTCCTTTGGGGGCGGTCTTTTTTTGTTACATGCGCAAGCGTCTTCTGAATTCGCAAGTGGTGAAGGGAAGTGATGATTGGCCATAAAAGTCTTCTAAGTCCGAAAATGAAGGGGGATAGGAATGGCTGGCCAAAAGCGTCAGATGAGTCCGGGAGCGGAGGGGAAGAAAGGAGCTAGGAGTAATGTAAGCTGCTCACAACCCAAAACGAAGAGCAGCGATCCCCTAATAACGGGAGGATCGCTGCTCTTCTGTCTAATAAAACTGATAAACCACGTTTTTCTCTTAACTTGTAGTCGTAACCTCAGAAGGGAAATGCTGTTCTAACCAGTTAAGCACATCGGCCGTAACTTGATCCCGGTTCACCTCATTAAGCATTTCATGCCTGCCACCTGGATAGAGCCGATACTCTACGTCCGATATCCCTCGTTTCTTGTACAGCTCCGCAAGACGAGGAATGCCTTGGCCGCTCATCCCTACAGGATCCTTATCCCCACCAAATATATAAATGGGCTTACTTGTACATAATGTCCTAAGTGATTCCTCGGAATGGATCTCCCTTAGGAGGTGGAAAAAACCACGGAAAAAGCGTGTTGTACAAATGGCTCCGCAGAATGGATCGGCAATGTACTTATCAACTTCCGCATCATCGCTGCTCAGCCAGTCATATGCAGTTCTTACAGGAGAAAAAGCACGGTTGTAACTGCCGAATACTAAGCTGTTCAGTAGTACACTTCGGTGATGTTCACCCTTTAACTTGAGCTGTGCACTAGCCAGAGATTCTCCAAGGCGCAGCATACCGCGAGGACCATTTGTACCGCTTAGGATAAATCCTGCATAGATTTCGTTACCCTCTTCACACATCAGCTTTTGAGCCAGAAAGGAACCCATACTATGAGCGAATAGAAAGATGGGCTTACCTTCATGTTTGGAGAGTGCTTTGGCTGCTACCTGGAGCAGATTGCGCCGCATCCAATAGAATCCGTCTTCCCCAACATCGCCAAGCAGATCGACTTGACCAGCGGTTTTACCATGTCCCCGGTGGTCATTGACATATACTGCATAACCTACTCCGGTTAATGCTTCCGCAAAACGAGCATAGCGGACAGCTGTTTCACACATACCGTGAGAAATTTGCACGATTCCTCTAACTGGCACATCGGATTCAGGTAACCATTCATAGACATGGATATTTACACCTATGGGATCCGTTAGGGTAAAACTATTTTCCTTCATGGTCCATTCCTCCTAAAGGTTCTCGACTTATGGTAAATAAGAGCGAAGCACAGTAGAATGACCTTCGATAGCGTAACGGCCGAGACTGGAAGGAATCAGATAGCATTCTCCTGCAGCATAAGGTTGGGAGCCGCCATCCCAAGTAAGATGTCCGCTGCCTTCACAGATGACTAGAATAGTGAAGCTGTCTTCTGTAGTGGTGAGGTCCCATGAACCATTTACGATTCCTTTTTCTACGATAAAATATGGCGAAGCGGCAAGTTGCAGCCACTCTCCAGGGACTGCGTTATCTGTCTTCATCGAAGTAGCCCCGGCGCCTTCATAAGCTGTAACATTAAGTGAATCTTCAATATGAAGCTCACGTGGTTTTCCGTCCAGGCCTGGACGGTCATAGTCATAAATGCGGTATGTAGTGTCGGAATTTTGCTGGATCTCTGCTACAACGACACCAGCACATAGCGCATGAACGGTTCCGGCGGGAATATAGAAGGAGTCTCCTGCAGAGACAGATACTTCTTGAAGGCTATCCATAACAGTGCCTTTCTCCAGTGCTTCACGCAATGTTTCACGATCCACGCCTTCTTTAAGACCATAGATGATTTTGGCACCTGGCTTAGCGTCTAACACGTACCACATCTCTGTTTTGCCCAGTTCACCTTGTGGCAATCCCTCATAATCATCTGTAGGGTGGACTTGAACGGAAAGATTGTCGTTGCAATCCAGCAATTTGATTAGTAGAGGAAATCTTCCACCCGTTTCTGAAATCCCTTTGCTTCCGAACCATTCATGGCCGAACTGCTCACGAATTTGATCTAAGCCTTGACCGGCTAACTCTCCGTTTACCACCGAAGACGTTCCATTCGCGTGATCGGCGATCATCCAGCCTTCGCCAATATGTCCTTCAGGTAGATCTAAGCCGAATTTCTCCAGCGCGCGGCCTCCCCAGACACGTTCTTTAAACTCCGGTTGAAATTTCAAAGGATATGGTTGAGTCATTGCTACATCTTCCTTCCCAAATATAAAATAGTTTGATGCTTACAGTTTAAGAGGGGATTCCTTTTTCTTTTCGAGCGCAATCATATAAGGTGAATCCGTGCGCTGCAGCTGACGATAAACAATGCTTTGTGCTACCTTTTGGGAAACAGCTGCTGCCCAAGATTCAACGGCAGCGGCTTCTTTATCTCCGCCTGCATGGCCGGGATAAAGAACTGCCGTAATGATCCCACCTGGACGCAGTAACTGGAGAGAAGCTTCCAAGGCTGCAATGGAGCTGTCCGGCTGAGTAATGATGTTCTTGTCGGCATCTCCTGAAGGCAAGTAGCCTAGATTGAACATTACAGCTCCAACGGTGCCATGCCAGTTCGCTGGAACAGCTTCAGCCATTTCGGCGTGACTACGTTCCAGCAAGGTGACGGTGGCGAGCGAGGGAGCTTCCTCTCTTGCAAGCCGCAGGCGCTCTTCAGCCAGCCTCAGCGCTGTAGCTTGAATGTCAAAGCCGTAGACTTCACCGCGAGTTCCAATTGCTTTGGCTAGAAAAAGCGTATCAGCACCAGTACCTACAGTGGCATCAATCGCACGATCACCTAAAGTTAACCGCTCAGAGATTAATTTATGAGCAAAGCTTAAAACGGACATAAAGCCCATTAGCTCTTCCTCCAATACTTACCCTGCCAAGTATCACGAGCAACTAGCTCATCGTCAATGGCATTTAGCACTTCCCATTTCTTGAGGCTCCACATCGGTCCGATTAAGATATCCCGAGGAGCGTCTCCAGTCAAGCGATGTACAATCATTTCAGGGGGCAAAATTTCGAGTGAATCGGCAATGAGCTTCACATACTCGTCCTGTTCCATGAATCGTAGCAATCCAGCTTCGTATTGCTTCACCATGGGTGTTTTACGCATGAGATGCAGAAGGTGAATCTTAATTCCTTGCACATCCATGCGAGCCACAGCAGATACCGTTTCAAGCATCATTTCATGCGTCTCCTGTGGGAGACCGTGAATGATATGGGTGCAGACACGAATGCCATGACGCCGCAACTTCTCAACAGCATCTACATAACACTGGCTATCGTGAGCCCGGTTAATTAGCTCAGAGGTGGAGTCGTGTATAGTCTGGAGACCCATCTCTACCCACAGATACGTGCGCTCGTTTAGCTCGGCCAAATATTCGACAACATCATCCGGCAAACAGTCAGGCCGTGTAGCAATAGATAGTCCAACGACACCTGGCTGCTGTAAAATCACTTCGAAATATTCTCTAAGCTCTTCGACCGGAGCGTACGTATTCGTATAGGCCTGAAAATATCCAATGTATTTAGCGTTTGGCCATTTTAGATGCTGCTTGTCACGGATATTATTAAATTGGGTGACGAGATCATCTCGGCGACTTCCCGCAAAATCACCAGAACCTCTGGCACTGCAAAAAGTACAACCACCTTTAGCGATGGAGCCGTCACGGTTGGGACAGGTAAAGCCTGCATCAAGCATAACTTTGAATACCTTGGTGTTCAAATGTTCACGCATTTCGTAATTCCAGGTATGAAAACGTTTATCTCCCCAAAGCTGCGGAGGAGTAGTGTATTGAAGATTAGACACGAGGAGCTCCTTTCTGAAAATATAAACATAGATAAGTATCCTTATCCTTATATTTTTCTGAGACGGATGGCATCCTTTATAAAAGAACACACAGCCGTTTCTTATAATCCAATACATTGTATCAAAAAACAGAGCTCGGCGTAACATTCACTCCCGGTACTGGCATGAAAAATAGGCCGAAAGTAAGGCGCTTTCAACTTGAAAATGCTTACATAGTATGTTATATTCAGAGTGTGAAAAGCTGCTGTGGCTTAAAGAAATTCAGCCAGGAGTTCATAATTTCGTGTCGTCCGATCCATAATAATAACCGTGAGGTGATAGCAATGAATTCTCAAACGGTATATGCTGAGGGTAAAGATTCGATTGAAGTCCACTTAACGCCAGATGAAGCCCTTGCACTAACAGGTGTGGAATTTAACGGCAACCCTAAGATCAAGACAGATGCACAGCGTAAAATTCGCAGCGCATTCGAAAAAAAGACATTTGCCACCAGCTCAAACACAAAGTAGATCCTAATCTACCGGACAAGAATGAGCCTTAATTCCAAATATACACAACGAAGGAATTCCCCTGGATAGCTCATTTAAGAGCTGAGCCAGAGAATTCCTTTTTCTTTTTTACCTCAATCCCTTTACTTTTCGGGACAATTTCGGCACAATATTGCAAGTGACAGTTATCGTATAAGAGATAATCGGAGGAATACCTATGCGTTTACGCGGAAGAAAAGGAATACGTGAAAGTTTGGAAGAACAGACCGATCTAGTCATTCTTGACCCTCGGAGTTATAAAGGTGAGTGGTCCAAGCTGTTCGGGAATGATCATCCGATCCATGTGGAGTTCGGAATGGGCAAGGGACAGTTTATCAGCCAAATGAGCTTCAAATATCCCGATATTAATTTTATCGGCGTTGATATGTATGATGAGCTGATCCGCCGTGCTGGAGATAAGGCTAGAGCAGTATGGGAGCCGGCAGGTCATGAGACGCCGCCCAACCTGAAATTGGCACTCGCCAATATTGATTATGCAGAGGAAGTATTTGCTCCAGGAGAGCTGGAACGAATTTATCTTAACTTCAGTGATCCGTGGCCAAAGAGTAAGCATGCTCGTCGTCGTTTGACACACCCGCGTTTTCTTGACAAATATCGGGGGCTGCTAAGCGACTTAGGTGAAATTCATTTGAAAACAGATTCTCGAAGCCTATTTGAATTCTCATTAAATGCATTTGCGGACTTTGGTCTACAGATGAAAAATATCTCGTTAGACCTACATGCGGACGGCATCATAAATGAGGATCATATTATGACGGAATACGAGACGAAATTTGTCGGACGTGGCGTGAATATCCATCGTTGTGAGGCCATTGTAGGTGCGGAAGCGCTCAAGCAGTATCAAGCTACCCGTTTGGACAAATATCGGTTGTAGTTACAAAGCACTACTCCAAAAGATGTGCTTCAATAATAAAGCGGCAGCCTCCAAGTGGTTTGGAGGCTGCCGCTTTTAAATTAACTATTCCAATAATTCGATAATGCTCTGAGCACATTGCAATGGGTGGTAACGGGCGATTTCCTCAAGATGAAGTTTTCGCTTATTCTGCACATCCTCGTAGTTGTTTAATAGACGTTCCATCCACATTACGACTACGTCTAAAGACTCTATCGGCTCTCCGAAACCTGCTGCGGTAAAATAGCGGCAATTCTCCTCCTCCTGCCCGGGCAGAGGGTTATAGAAAAGCATCGGTATTCCTTTAGCAAGCCCTTCACTGCAGGTCATTCCACCCGGCTTCGTGACGAGCAGATCGGACACCTCCATCAGCTTGTCAATCTCACGCGTAAAGCCGATCAAGGATATATTAGGATGATTATAACGTGAGTCTTCATTCATTTCCTGAAGCAGCTCTTCATTCTTGCCGAGACAGAAAACAATCTGAATCTTTTCTCGCCATTCCGCCAGACAGGCATTTACAACCTGATCGTTCATGATCCCCCAGCCGCCGCCCATGACTAGTACCGTTGGCATATCCTTGAGATTGAATTGCTGTCGAATCTCCTGCTTTCCAGGATGCTGCCAAAAGTTAGGGTGTACGGGTATCCCTGTAACCTGAATTTTCGCAGAAGGAATGTTTCGCATACGCAATTTGGATTTAACCTCTGGTGTTGATACCAGATAACGGTCTACCTCTGGACTGATCCAACTGGCATGTGCGTCATAATCCGTTATAACAGTTACGAGTGGCATCTTTAGGGTAGGATCCACTCTCTTAAGACGAGATACTACAGCACCCGGAATGAAGTGTGTGCAGACAATAACGTCAGGTTTCAACTGCATAACAACATTTTTGGTATGCGTATAAAATATACGATGCAGGGCAAGCGTGGTAAGACGATTAAATGATTTCTGGTGACGGTAGACATACCCCATCAGCTTTGGCTGAGTCGTTACCGTCTTACGGTAAGCAGACAGAATAATGGGTGCCATTTTGGGATTAAGGAAATTCCCAAGTTCTAGCACCTTCGTTTGTAAATTAGGTGACAGTTGGCGCAGACTGCTCGACAGCGCATAAGCTGCTTGAGTATGTCCTGCTCCAAAGCCTTCTGAGAGTATTAAAATTCTTTTTTTTTGCAATTTTGATTCACCTATTCTCAAAGGTTTTCCCGGTTTAACCATATATACTTCAGATCCATAAGGCTATAGTGCCCGCTGCAACACTGGTTCCGATCACTAAGCCTGCAAAGACATCAGATGGATAATGTAATCCCAGATAAATGCGTGAAAACCCGACAATACAGGCCAGCGGCAGCAGAATAACGGTCAAGGCAGGAAATGCTACCATATATGGGACCGTTGAAGCAAAGATAGCTGTAGTATGACCAGAAGGAAAAGAATGATCCTTTAATGGATTACGAAATGTATTCGTATCCGGTAACGCCAGATAAGGCCGCATGCGTGGATACAGTTTTTTGGCGACAGCAACGGGCAAATGGCTAACAGCTAGAGCCGTCATTGCTTGCAGGCTAGCGGTTCTCCATGGCTGAGGAGCAAATGCCCATATCAGTATGTTGATAACAATTGTGCTTGTAGCTCCACCCAAATGAGTGAGATAGAAGAGCCAAAAGTTCAGAAAACGATTATGCATTCGTCCGTTGATCCACTTAAAAAGGTGCCGCTCCCAGAGATGTAGCTTCATGAATAAATGTCTCATATCTTGTCCCTCCGCCAGTCGGCTACCGATAACAGGTGCTTATGAGCAGTCCGTTCTTTAGCATTAGATCTGTCTTAATCATACTTTTTAAAGGTAGTCCATTTCAAGGAAAAGCTCAGTTTTGCTAGAAATTTGCTAGTTTTGACTTAGAGCCGCTAACGCCGTACAATGATTCAAGCGGACTAAACATGTTTAAAAGGGTAAGAGATAAATAAGGATCCAAATAAATGGAATCCATACAATTCTTTTAAACAACACATATAAAAATTGTGAAGTCTGCCTAGAATAAGAATACTCTTGGTCTATTGTTAAGGGATGCAACAAAAGGGTCAGAAGGAACGTCAAGCAAGCTAGAGAGAAAAAAAAGAACACCGAGAGTGAAAAAAAGGGGGCATCAAAAGGTCATGACAGACGCACTGTTTGTTACGCTCCAAGTGATCTTGGCAGCAATCGCAGTATATCAGTTTACCTTTTCGTTATTTGGTCTGCACAAGAAAAAGACAAAGACAAAGTATAAGCCAGAAAAAACATTTGCAGTACTTGTTGCTGCACATAACGAGGAAGAAGTCGTCGGCGCGTTAATGGAGAACCTGAAGCAGCTTAACTATCCTTCAGAACTGTTTGACGTATTTGTAATTTGTGACAATTGTACAGATGGCACAGCTCGCATCGTTAGAGAGCACGGAATGAACGCTTGTGTCCGTACTAACCCGAATCTACGTGGTAAAGGTTATGCCATTGAATGGATGCTCAAGGAGCTTTGGGGCATGCAGCGTCAATATGACGCAGTTGTAATGTTTGATGCCGATAATCTGGCACATACTGAATTCCTAATGGAGATGAATAATGATCTTTGTTCAGGAGCACGTGTTATTCAAGGTTATATTGACACCAAGAATCCAGAAGATTCCTGGATTACTGCAGCGTATGGTGTGTCGTATTGGTATATTAACCGTTTGTGGCAACTTTCACGCCATAATTTAAATATGGCGAACTTCCTTGGCGGAACAGGAATGTGTTTCGAGACCAATCTCCTTAAAGAGATGGGCTGGGGAGCTACAAGCTTGGTTGAGGATCTGGAGTTTACGATGCGCAGTGCATCTCATGGTGTATATCCTAAGTTCAACTATGACGCAAAAGTATTTGATGAGAAGCCTCTAACTTTCAAGGCCTCTTCAAGACAGCGTCTGCGCTGGATGCAAGGACACTTTACTGTAGCTCGTCGTTATTTTTTTCCATTACTTTGGCAAAGTATTAAAGAACGTAGCCTAACGAAGTTTGACCTTGCGCTTTACGGAGCAAATGTGTACATTGTTTTGCTCACCTTCTTGATGACGGCGGTAATGTGGGTGGATATGGCCCTCTTTAACGGACCGAATATTGCTAATATTTACGGCAGCTTGCCAGTCTGGCTCGGTTTCCTTGCGATCGGTTTGAATCTGGTGACCTTTGGGATTGCGATGGCTTTGGAGAAGGTTAAATTCAAGAAGGTGTACGCTTATCTGGTGTTCTTCCCAATTTACCTGATCTCTTGGTATCCAATTACGTTCTATGCGTTCTTTACGCAGAACAACAAGCAATGGAGCCATACCAAGCATACGCGTGTCGTAAGACTTGAAGAAGTGCAAAGCAAGCAGGTATAAGATATTTAAGAATATTGAATAAAAGAATTGACACTCCGTTTGGAGTGGTGTATAGTATTCAAGTACGCAAATCATAGGGATTGCAAGAAGAAGCACCTGCTTCTCACCTGACTGGCATATTCGCCGGCTGGTTTTGATCTCAATGCTTTATGAATGTTAATGTTCATGAACGTTGATCAAACACGGGGTGTCGGGTGTTACCGGCACCCCTTTTTTATGGAGTAAGGCAGTATAGTTGTTAAAAAGATCCGGAGGTGGAGAGTTATCAGTAAGGAACATATGATCAATGATGAAATTCGGGCCAAAGAGGTACGGTTGGTTGGTGCGGAAGGTGAACAAATCGGAATTAAACCGATCCGCGAAGCGTTGCAAATGGCGATCGATCTTAATCTAGATTTAGTCAATGTAGCACCACAGGCTAAGCCGCCGGTATGCCGCATCATGGATTACGGCAAGTTCCGTTATGAAACGCAGAAGAAAGAGAAGGAAGCCCGTAAGAACCAGAAGGTCGTTGATATCAAGGAAGTCTGGTTCCGTGCTAACATTGAGGAACATGATTATCAAACCAAGTTCCGCAATGTGATCAAGTTCTTGGGTGAAGGCGATAAAGTAAAGTGCTCCGTTCGTTTCCGCGGACGTGAGATTACACATGCGAATATCGGCCAGAAAATCCTCGAGCGTGTTAAGAACGAAGTGGCTGATATATCTGTTGTTGAGCGCCAGCCTAAGCTGGAAGGTCGCAGCATGATTATGATCTTGGCTCCTAAAGCCCAATAAATCTGGAGTCACTTGCTTACATGCAATTTGGCGCCGCATAATATTCAAGGAGGAAACACCATGCCTAAGATGAAAACACATAGCAGCCTGAAAGGCCGCTTCAAAATTACCGGAACTGGTAAAGTAACACGTTACAAAGCTCACAAAAACCACTTGCTGTCCCACAAATCTAAACGCGCTAAGCGCGTTCTGAACGGTAATCCAGTAATGGCCCCTGGGGATGTAAGACGTTTGAAACAAGGATTGGCTAACTTGAAATAGTTTATCACACATTTTTGGGAGGTTTATTAATATGGCAAGAGTTAAGGGCGGATTTGTAGTTCGTCGTAGACATAAAAAAGTATTGAAATTGGCAAAAGGTTATTTCGGTTCTAAACACCGTATTTTTAAAACAGCTAAAGAACAAGTAATGAAATCGATGGTTTACGCTTACCGCGACCGTCGTCAAACTAAACGTAACTTCCGCAGACTGTGGATCGTTCGTATTAATGCAGCAGCTCGTTTGAACGGTCTTTCTTACAGCAAGCTTGTATACGGCCTGAAATTGGCTGGTGTAGAAGTTAACCGTAAGATGCTGGCTGATCTGGCTGTAAATGATCTTAACGCATTCAACTCCTTGGCTGGTATTGCCAAAGAGAAAATCAACGCGTAAGTGTTGTAATATAATCGAAAAGCACCGCCTGCGGGTTGCCCGTGCAGCGGTGCTTTTTTGTGTGGTATGAAGTATATAAAATGAGGAAATGATTCCTCTGCCGTAAAAAAATGAGAAAAAAACTCTGCTTAATGCAGAGTTATTCCCAGTACTTCACAGTATTGAGCTCGGCAGCGAGCTTTTTACTGATGGTTCTTCTTACTTTACGTAGCTCAGAACGTTCATTAGCTGATTCGCTGATCAATTTCTCTTCATCGGTCTCTGGGATTATGGCAGGAACTGGAGTGGGAGTACCATCCTCCCCAACTGCAACAAAGGTAAGGAATGAAGTGGCAGCGACGGCGCGCTCACCCGTATATAAGTTTTCTGAAATGATCTTTACGAATACCTCTATGCTTGTACGTCCGGTCCAAGAAACGAAGGATTCGAAGCATACGGAGTCTGTAGGTCGGATGGGCCTCAAGAAGTCAACAGAGTCTGTAGAGGCTGTAACGACATTAGCACGGCAATGGCGCATAGCTGAGATGGAGGCTACTTCATCAATGCCGCTCATAAGCTTACCGCCAAACAATGTTTTGTGATTATTAACATCATTAGGGAAAACGCGTCCGGTTTTGAAGACACGGGATTCACGGCAATATTTAAAAGCCGGCATCGTTTGTGGATTTTTTTCATCGGTCATATCTGATAACTTCCTTTCAGTGCAAATACTAAGCAATCATAATAATAGAAAACACATAAGTGTGCAATAATATTTGTAATGTGTTGGAATACTATACAAAGTAAAATAAGGTTTTCTAACATCATTCAAACATGATGATAACATGTCGTGTCATGGAAAGCGGTTACTTACGAAAAAGTACAAATATTTATTGACCTGAGGTCATTTATGGACTGGATTTTAGATTTTATTGCAGTTATAATTTGATCTATGGAATGTCCAAGTAGAACACAGATGACATCCAATATTTTAAGGGGGATCACATTCAATGAAAAACGTTTTCAAGCTATCTCTTGTAATGTTGCTGGCATTCACAGTAGTATTGGCCGGTTGCGGAAACAACAACGCTAAGAATGCTGCAAATGGCGAGACTAATGCAGGAACAAATGGCGGAACAAATGCCGCAAAATCTGATTTCAAATTTGGTATGGTTACTGACATCGGAGGCGTAAACGATAAATCGTTTAACCAATCCGCATGGGAAGCATTACAAGCTCTTGAAAAAGAAACAGGTTCTTCCGTTAAATATTTGCAAAGTAAATCAAACGCTGACTATGAGCCAAACCTTAACCAATTCGTTAAAGATGGCTACAACTTGACTTGGGGTATTGGTTTTGATCTTGGCGACGCAATTAAAAAGGTTGCTGGTGAGAACGCAAATGCTAACTTGGCAATTATTGATAGCGTTGTAGATGCTCCTAACGTAGCATCCGTTACTTTCTCTGAGAACGAAGGTTCCTTCTTGGTTGGTGTGGTTGCTGGTTTGACTACAAAAACTAACAAGGTAGCTTTTATCGGCGGTATGGAAAGCCCAGTAATCAAACGTTTTGAAGTAGGCTTTAAAGCTGGTGTATTAGCAGTTAAGCCTGACGCTAAAGTTACAATTACTTATGCAGGTGCATATGACAAACCAGATACTGGTAAATCTCTTGCCGCTACATTATATAACGATGGTAATGACATCATCTTCCCTGCTGCTGGTGCAACAGGAAATGGCGTATTTAACGAAGCTAAATCCCGTAACAAAGCTGGCGGTGCAAAAGTTTGGGTTATCGGTGTAGACAAAGACCAATCCATTGAATTTGGTACGGACGTAACTTTGACTTCCATGATCAAACGCGTTGACGAAGCTGTGAAGAAGGTTTCCAAAGAAGTAATCGATGGTACTTTCAAAGGTGGTACTACAACTGTTCTTGGTTTGAAAGACAATGGTGTAGGTATCTCTGATACATCTAAAGTTAACGTTTCTGAAGAGATCTTGGCTAAAGTTGAAGATTACAAAAAACAAATCATTGATGGAACAATTACAGTTCCTACCGAGTAAGATCTCCCTTTTATTTGTCGGATTACAATAAGCAACAAAGAATAAGGCCGGTTATGTGCTGGCCTTATTCCTTGTTAAAGCACTGGTTATGATAAGTTGGACACAGTTATACCGTCTTGAAAAGGGCGGTACATCCGTGTCTGCATGGTAGTTATATATTCTGTGATGAGGGTGATTCCATGAGTGCTGCGGCTCCTGTCGTAGAGTTGAAGCAAATCACAAAACGATTTCCTGGTATTGTTGCTAACGATTCCATTAGCTTGACCTTAAAAAAGGGTGAGATTCTTGCATTGCTCGGTGAGAATGGTGCAGGTAAATCAACCCTAATGAATATCGTGTTTGGATTGTATCAACCGGACGAAGGTAGTATTGAAATCGACGGGAAACCGGTTATAATTGATAATCCCAATAAAGCGATTGAGCTTGGTATTGGTATGGTGCATCAGCATTTCAAGCTCGTGGAACCTTTTACGGTTACCGAGAATATTGTTCTTGGGATGGAGCCGAAGAAAGGTCTTAAAATTGACTATAAATCCGCTGCGGAACAGGTTCGGAAGCTATCGGAGCAATATGGCCTGCAAGTGAATCCAAATGCCGTTATTCATGACATTTCTGTAGGTATGCAGCAAAGGGTAGAAATTATGAAGACCCTGTACCGCGGAGCGGATATTCTCATATTTGATGAGCCGACTGCAGTACTTACGCCTCAAGAAATTACGGAATTGATGGCGATTATGAAGCGGCTTGTTGCAGAGGGAAAATCTATTATCCTGATTACGCATAAGCTAAAAGAAATTATGCAAATATCTGATCGGGTCACCATTATTAGACGCGGAAAAGTAATCGATACCGTAAATACCGCAGAGACTAATCCGAATGAACTAGCTGAGAAGATGGTTGGACGTGGCGTAACCTTCAAGGTAGATAAGAAGGCTCCTGAGGTTGGCAAAACTGTACTCGAGCTGAAGGATGTGAACAGCAAGAGTAAAGACGGTGTCTCGGTGCTGGACGGTCTTAGCTTTGATGTGAAAGCCGGAGAAATTCTCGGAATAGCTGGTGTAGATGGCAATGGACAGAGTGAACTGATTCAGGCCATTACAGGTCTGCGTAAAATTGATTCTGGTTCTATTCAGGTGTCCGGGAACGAAATAGCTAATTTATCCCCGCGTAAGATTACGGAGATGAATGTGTCTCATATTCCAGAGGACCGTCATAAGCATGGTTTGGTGCTTGATTTCTCAGTAAGTGAGAACATGGTTCTGGAAACTTACTATAAGAGTCCATATAACAAAAATGGCTTTATGCAAAATGATGTCATTGATAAATATGCTGAAGGTCTTGTGGAGCAATTTGATGTGCGTACACCTTCAATTCAGACCAAAGCACGTTCTCTATCCGGCGGAAATCAACAGAAAGCGATTATTGCTCGGGAAATAGATAAAGATCCGACATTACTTATTGCAGCACAACCAACACGCGGTCTAGATGTTGGGGCTATCGAGTTTGTTCAAAAGCAGCTTATCGCACAGCGTGACCAAGGAAAAGCTGTATTGCTCATTTCGTTTGAATTGGACGAGATTATGAATGTATCAGACAGAATTGCTGTTATCTATGAAGGCAAAATTGTCGGTGAAGTGTTCCCGCAGGATACGAATGACCAGGAACTGGGTCTTATGATGGCAGGCAGCTTGAAGCGGGGAGGTAAGGCAGTTGAATAAGTTCAAAAAAATCTTCACAACTGACAGCTATATCGTTCCTCTTGTCGCCATCGTACTTGGTTTTCTTGTGGGAGCAATAGTTATGCTTATGGGTGGTTATGATCCGATAACTGCTTACTCCGCACTGTTCTCACGTGTATTTGGTAACTTGTACAACTTTGGTGAAGCCGTGCGCGAAATGACGCCATTAATGCTCACTGGTTTAGCCGTAGCCTTTGCATTCCGTTCAGGGATGTTTAATATCGGGGCAGACGGACAAGTGATGATTGGTATGACAGCTGCGACCGTGGTGGGCATTAAATTTGCAGCCTTGCCAGGATTCATATTGGTTCCGCTTGCTGTTATTATAGCAGGGTTATGTGGAGGTCTGTGGGCTGGTATCGCCGGCTACTTGAAGGCCAAACGTGGGATTAATGAAGTTATTACCACGATCATGTTAAACTGGGTTGCTCTGTACTTGTCGAATTATATTGTAAGAGCATTTCTTTTACTCCCGGGACAGAATCGTTCCGAGGATATTCCAGCTTCACTTTCTATGACGTTCTTGAATTCGTTATTTGACAATGCACGTCTGCACTGGGGAACAGCTATTGCCCTTGCTGCAGCAGTATTCTTCTATGTCTACTTATGGAAGACTAAGCAAGGATATGAAATGCGTGCTGTTGGTTACAATCCTCATGCTGCCGAGTACGCAGGTATGAATGTTGGCCGTAACGTTGTAAAAGCAATGTTCATAAGTGGAGTATTTGCAGGGTTGGCCGGAGCAGGGGAGGTACTGGGTGTATTCCATTATCAATCTGTGTTCGCGGCATCACCAGGATATGGTTTTGATGGTATCGCAGTGGCTCTACTTGGTTTAACACATCCACTTGGTGTTGTTCTTGCTGCGATTCTCTATGGTACGTTGACTTATGGTTCTGCAGGAATGAGTTTTGCTGCAGATGTTCCTCCAGAGCTTATTCGTATCGTTATAGGTTCAATCATATTCTTTATTGCGGCACAAGGGATTGTGCGCTGGGTGCTTAAGCCCTTTTACTTCAAGCGCAAGAAAGAGAAGGTGTTATAGATGGATCTGCAGACGTTAGGTCAACTGCTTAATACAACGCTTGTTTTTTCCACAGCGCTTATTTTTGCCTCACTTGGCGGCATCTTCTCTGAACGCTCCGGTGTCGTAAATATTGGACTTGAAGGTTTGATGATGTTTGGTGCTTTTGCCGCAGCAGTGGGCGGTTATTATGCTCAAGATGCTGGGATGGGTGAATGGGCTCCTTGGATTGGCGTACTATGTGCTATGGCCGTCGGGGTAATTGGTTCACTAATTCATGCAGTTGCAGCTATTACCTTTAAATCGGATCAGACGATCAGTGGTACGGTTATTAACTTTTTAGCCGCAGGCAGTACGCTCTACATGGTAAAGCTGCTGTTTGATGGATCTGCTGAAACTCCACTAATCGATGGGTTTAACAAGGTTTCAATTCCTGGACTCTCCAAAATCCCGGTGATCGGTGAAGGGATATTTAATTCCTATCCGACCACTTATCTGGCCATTGTGCTGGTTATTGTTATTTATTTCGTTTTGTTTAAAACGCCATTTGGACTGCGTTTACGCGCAGTAGGTGAACATCCTAGTGCTGCAGACACCTTAGGGGTCAAGGTGAAGCGGATGAGATATATCGGCGTAATGCTGAGTGGATTGCTGGCTGGTATCGGTGGTGCTACAATCACTCTAACTACAACTGGAACCTTTGGACATAATACGATTTCAGGTCAAGGTTTTATCGCTATTGCAGCGATGATCTTTGGTAAGTGGAATCCGCTTGGTGCCTTTGGCGCTGCTGTATTCTTCGGATTCTCTCAAGCGATCCGTAACTACGTACAATTGTTTGAATGGTCAAAGGACATTCCACAAGAGTTTATCTTTATGATTCCTTACGTATTAACGATCATTGTATTGGTAGGTGCTGTAGGTCGTTCCGCTGCTCCTAAGGCATTAGGTCAGCCTTACGATCCTGGTAAACGCTAGATCTTTTCGATTTTTTGCTTATATCATTATCAAGCCGTATTTCCGGACTTTTCCGGAGATACGGCTTTTTTTGTTAGGATCGATATGGATAAACATTAAGAGGTAAAGGGCAAGTGTACAGGCGAAGGTACTTTTGTGCGAATAAACTGTTTTGAAGATGGTGGGAATCAGAGGCATGCAAAACTTTTTGGAGGGGATATTATGACTAAGCCAGTTACGAAAAAGCAGGTTATGAGGCTCATAGGTAAACAGATCATCGCTGTGAAAAAAGATGGCACACAGGTTACAGGAAAGCTGCTTCGTGTATCAGGAAATCGTCTTATTTTACAACGTGTAAGTGGTAAAAAAGTACAAACTAAAGCAATCATTCCATTAGTGTTGTTTGATTTGCTCGCCATTGGTACTGCCCCTTATGCTTATGGTGGAGGTTATGGCGGTGGCTATGGAGGAGGCTATGGTGGAGCTACACCTTATGGTGGCGGTTACGGATATGGAACTCCTTATGGAGGTTATGGGTACGGAGGCACACCATATTCACCTTTTGGATTCTTTTGAGTTCCGATAAGTGCTGCTTTGGCTAGGAGAATCGTTTCTCAAGCTCGTAACAAAAACTTAGCGATTGATAACGGGCTACGCTGTAGCCCAATTTTCGATAAAAGGCTAGCGCTGCTGCATTCCCTAGATCGACGGATACCTTAGAACGATGGCAACCGCGAGAAAGTGCAAATCTTTCTGCCCGATCCATAAGCATATTTCCCAAGTGTTTTCGCCGAGCATCTGGTGCAATGGCTAGCATATCGATGTAGAGTAAATCACCATGCAGCAAGAAATGGACAAACCCGTTTGGATCGCTTTCATAGTCGGGACAGGTGACAAGGGTGATTCCGTGTCCTAGGCGACGGGGTAAATCCTTTTTGATTTTAGTGATTTCAGTTTGTGGCAGATGAGATAATGGAACGAGCTGTCGCTCGATTAAATCAAAAATAACAACGTCATCCTGCTTCGGTCGACGATAACGAATCATAGAGCGTCCCCTTTCCACGCATTGTCGTACATCATATGTTGAGAGAGGGGCAGGCGTTCCGAGAGCGTAGAAGCAGGAGTTGTGACGATTTTAAAAATAAGGGTATTGACTATCCGTGATAGGAATCATATAATGTGTCTAAACATTTTAACGAACATACATGTATCGGCAATGATGAGGACGAAGTTTTAAGGGCTCTTTTGCTCAGAGAGTGTGAGGATTTGCTGCAACCTCCACCGAAATCCCTTATATACGAGCTCACCTCGGAGCTGTTTCCCTGAAAGGTCCACTGGTTAGAGTGGTGGAATTATTAGGGGGAATCGTTTAGTCCGCGTTACGGACTTCAGGTTACAGAGATTAGGGCCCTTGCCTACATCGATGGATTTTTGTATACCTGATAAGGCGTTGCATCGCGAGATGTAATGCAAACATGGGTGGTACCACGGAAGATCAACCTTTCGTCCCTCACGCGCTAATACTGTGCGTGGGAGGCGGAAGGTTTTTTTGTTTTATAAATAACTATTTGCTGATGTATAGAGGACGGTCCGTCATTTGCATAATGAATGTTAAATATCGGAGGAGGAATACTGATGAGCGCGCAAATACCGGAATTACGGTCTACAGAGCAGCTAAAAGAAAAATGGATGGAGCCGGAAGTTATTACCGGTTCGGAAATACTACTCCGCAGCCTTGTATTGGAGGGTGTAGACACAGTATTCGGATATCCAGGTGGAGCTGTATTGTACATTTATGATGCATTGTACGGTTTTACGGATTTCAATCACGTGTTAACACGTCATGAGCAAGGAGCGATTCATGCAGCTGACGGTTACGCTAGAGCAAGTGGCAAACCAGGGGTGTGTATCGCAACCTCGGGTCCTGGCGCAACAAACCTTGTAACAGGTATTGCTACAGCATATATGGACTCCACTCCATTGGTCGTAATCACAGGTAACGTTTTCTCAAGCCTGATCGGTACAGATGCTTTCCAGGAAGCAGACATTACTGGAATCACGATGCCAATCACTAAACACAGCTACTTTGTAAGAGATGTTGAGGATCTCCCTCGCGTAATACATGAAGCTTTCCATGTGGCGAATACCGGTCGTAAAGGTCCAGTATTGATCGATATACCGAAAGATGTGTCGGCAGCAAAGACGTTGTTCACACCAGTGAAGACCGTAAATCTTCGTGGCTACAACCCTTGTACAGTTCCAAACAAACTGCAGCTTGATAAACTGGTTCGTGCGATTGAGGTTGCTGAACGTCCGATTATCATTGCAGGTGGTGGAGTTATCTACTCCGGAGCACATGAGGCTATGTTCGAATTCGTGAAACGGACAGAGATTCCAATAACTACAACCTTGCTGGGACTTGGAGCCTTCCCAAGTGCTGAAGAGCTTTGGATGGGAATGCCAGGTATGCATGGCACATATACCGCAAACAATGCGATTCAGCAATGCGATTTGCTCATTAATATCGGTGCCCGCTTCGATGACCGTGTTACGGGTAGGCTGGACGGCTTCGCGCCAAAAGCCAAGATCGTGCATATCGATATCGATCCTGCAGAAATCGGAAAAAATGTATCGCCTGATATTCCGATCGTTGGAGATGTAAAAACTGTACTGGAAATGCTGATTCCTGAGGTTGGCCGTGCATCTAAGGCTGATGCTTGGAGAACGCATATCGCGCAGTCGAAGCTTGATCAGCCACTTCGGTATAAAGATTCGGAGACAGAGCTTAAACCACAATGGGTTATTGAAATGATTAACGACACCACTAATGGTGAAGCGATTGTTACTACGGACGTTGGCCAGCATCAAATGTGGGCAGCACAATATTACAAGTTCAATCATCCGCGTTCATGGATTACTTCAGGTGGTCTTGGAACGATGGGCTTCGGATTCCCATCAGCTATCGGTGCGCAAATGGCACATCCTGAACGGTTGGTAGTATCGATTAACGGGGATGGCGGTATGCAAATGTGTTCCCAAGAGCTGGCGATTTGTGCGATTAACAACATACCTGTCAAAATCGTTGTTATTAATAATCAAGTGCTTGGAATGGTTCGCCAATGGCAGAATCTTATCTATGACAAACGTTATAGCTATACAGACCTTGCAGGTAGTCCGGATTTCGTTAAGCTGGCTGAGGCCTATGGTGTAAAAGGTCTACGGGCGACGAATAAGGAAGAAGCACGTGATGCATGGCAGAAAGCTCTGGAAACACCGGGTCCAGTATTGGTAGAATTCGTTGTTCCAAAAGACGAGAATGTCTACCCGATGGTAACTCAAGGTTCAACCATCGATCATATGCTGATGGGGGATGAATAACAGTGACAAGACATACGATTTCTGTACTTGTAAATGACCAGCCAGGTGTGCTTCAGCGGGTGTCAGGCTTGTTCGGTCGCCGTGGATTTAATATTGAGAGTATTACAGTCGGCCAGTCCGAAGAGGTTGGATTATCCCGGATGGTTATCGTTACTCTTGGCGACCAGCATACCCTTGAACAAATCGAGAAGCAGCTCTATAAGCTAATTGATGTTATCAAAGTTGTTGATCTTGGAGCTAAGCCAATGGTTGCACGCGAGCTGGCTCTGATTAAAGTGAATGCTGATCCAAGTGAGCGTCCGGAAATTTTGGGTGTAGTTGAGACTTTCCGTGCTTCAGTTGTCGATATCGGCAGCACCACTATACTGGTGCAGGTAGTTGGGGAGACACAAAAGATTGACGCGATGATCGAGCTATTGAAGCCTTATGGAATCAGAGAGCTGTCTCGCACAGGTGTTACGGCTATGGTACGTGGCAACTCTTAAATAGTTTATTTTGCGACTTTAACGGATTACTGCTTGATTGCATTAATCTGATATGATATGAATGACATTCCCGCTAAAGAGCGGGAGCTTGAGGAGCAGCTTGATCTAATCGACGAATCCAGTTCTCTTGAAGCACCCGCTCTTTATGATGGGTCTCAAATTAAAGGAGGATATTGACAATGGCAGTTACAACGTACTATGAACAGGATGCAGAACTTAGTGTATTAAAAGGAAAGACAATTGCGGTAATCGGGTACGGTAGCCAAGGACATGCCCAAGCACAAAACCTACGTGACAGTGGTCTTCAAGTTGTCATCGGTCTTCGTGAAGGTAAATCTTTTGAAACTGCGAAAAATGACGGTTTTGAAGTATTGCCAGTAGCTGAAGCAGTATCCCGTGCAGATGTTGTGCAAATCTTAATGCCAGATGAAACTCAAGCATCCGTATATAAAAATGAAGTGGAACCAAACCTCAAAAAAGGCGCAGCTTTGATGTTCTCCCACGGCTTTAACGTACACTTCGGACAAATCGTTGCTCCTAAAGATGCGGACGTGCTGCTCGTAGCACCAAAATCTCCAGGTCACATGGTTCGTCGTACTTATGTTGAAGGCTTTGGCGTTCCTGGCTTGATTGCTATCGAACAAGATGCAACAGGTAAAGCGAAAGAAATCGGTCTTGCTTATGCAAAAGGTATTGGTTGTACACGTGCAGGAGTTATCGAAACTTCTTTCCGCGAAGAAACCGAAACCGACTTGTTCGGCGAACAAGCAGTACTTTGTGGTGGTGTATCCGCACTGATCAAAGCTGGATTCGAAACTTTGACAGAAGCAGGCTATGCTCCTGAAATGGCTTACTTCGAATGTCTGCACGAATTGAAACTGATCGTTGACATGGTATACGAAGGCGGATTGTCCAGCATGCGCGATTCCATCAGTAACACTGCTGAGTACGGTGACTATGTAACTGGACCACGCATTGTAACTGAAGATACTAAAAAAGCTATGAAAGCTGTTCTGACAGATATTCAAGAAGGTAAATTCGCTCGTGACTTTATCCTTGAGAACCAATCCGGACGTGCTTTCCTTACCGCTACTCGCCGCAACGAAGCTGCTCACCCAGTAGAAGTTGTAGGGAGCCAATTGCGTGAAATGATGCACTGGATTAAGAAATAATCATAATCATACTTATGATTAAATAGTATTACCTTCAAATGCGGCCGTGACTTTGCGAGCCGCATTTGAGAGTTTCAGCACAATTTTTGGGAGGTGCTTAGCATGCGGAAAATTTATGTGTTCGATACGACACTGCGAGATGGAGAGCAGTCACCAGGTGTGAACCTCAACACGCGTGAGAAAGTGGAGATCGCTTACCAGTTAGAGAAGCTGGGAATTGATCGCATGGAAGCGGGTTTTCCTGCAGCTTCTCCAGGTGATCTAGCTTCTGTTAATGCGGTGGCAAGAGCTGTGAAGAACGTCACGGTAATCGGCCTTTCTCGTTCTAGAGAGACAGATATTGATGCTGTAAAAGAAGCACTACAGGGAGCGCAGGACCCTTGTATTCATATTTTTCTAGCTACATCTCCTATTCACCGCCAGCATAAGCTACGGATGGATAAGGCTCAGGTGTTGGAAACTGCACAGTCTGCTATCCGATACGCTAAGAAATATTTTCCTAAGCTCGAGTTTTCATTAGAAGACGCGGGCCGTACGGAGTATGATTTCATGGCTGAAATGGTCGGCATGGCTATCCGGGAAGGGGCTAATGTTGTTAATATCCCGGATACTGTAGGTTATTTGAATCCTTCTGAGTACGGAGCTATCTTTAAATATCTAAAAGAAAATGTGCCTGATATTGAACGCGTACAGCTTAGTGCTCATTGTCATAACGACCTTGGCATGGCTACGGCCAATACGTTAGCCGCGATTCAGAATGGTGCAGATCAGATCGAAGGAACGATCAACGGTATCGGTGAACGTGCCGGGAACACAGCGATTGAAGAAGTGGCATTGGCGCTGGAGACACGCGCTGAATTCTTTGGCGCAAAAACTTCCTTAACTTTGTCTGAGATTTCTCGCACAAGTCGCTTGGTCAGCAAGTTGACAGGTATGGTAGTCCCAGGGAATAAGGCGATTGTAGGAGCTAATGCATTTGCTCATGAATCGGGTATTCACCAGGACGGAATGCTGAAAGAGAAAACCACTTATGAGATCATGACACCGGAGACCATTGGACTTAAAGAGAGCAAACTGGTACTTGGTAAGCACTCTGGACGCCATGCTTTCCGCGATAAGTTAAGTGATCTAGGGTATGATTTATCTGAAGAAGAGCTTAATACAGCTTTTTCAAGGTTTAAGGACTTGGCGGATAAGAAAAAAGAAGTGTCGGATGAAGATATTTTGGCATTGATTGAAGAGAAACTAATTGATACGCCAGAAGTATTCAGACTTCAGACGATTTACGTAACTTACGGCAATAAAGCTGTTCCAACCGCCAAGGTGATTATCGATGGTCCGGAAGCGGAGCCTATTGTAGCAGAGGCAGAAGGCAATGGTTCGGTAGATGCCATCTACAATGCTATTGATAAAGCCACGGGTGAGGAAGTTACCCTTGGGGACTATTCCATTAAATCCGTCTCCCGTGGTAAAGATGCACAGGGCGAGGTTCATGTAGTACTGTCGCAGGGTGAAGTTGCTGCACAGGGCCGTGGACTTAGCACCGATATTCTGGAAGCGAGTGCCCGTGCTTATATTGATGCGCTTAACAAGCTTCTAGAGAAGCGTAAAACTTACACCAAACGTGACCACGCAAGTATATAAGTGAAATTATATTGTGCAGAAATTTACTAATACTTAGAGGAAGCCCTGACAGTGAACTCACTGTAAGGGCTTTTTTGTTATTCAAAAAATTTGCTAATTGAGCCAATTCTGGCGAAATTTCAGATCTGTTCAGAAATTGTTCATGTCGGCAAATTACAATCGAAGGGAGATTATTGAAGTATTTGGAGAACAAACAACTTAGAAATAGTCGAGTAAGTACTTTTATAGGAAGAAGGAGGACTTTCGTTTTATGTGGAAAAAGAAAATTGGTTTATGGATGGTAGTAATACTTCTTAGTACGCAGTTTTTCAATGCTTTTGGCTTCGATTCTCAGGTCAAAGCAAAGGCGATTGAGAACAGTGCTAATATCATTACAAGTGTGACGATGTCTGTATATGAGAATGGGGTACAGGTCACAGATTCTGTTTACAAGCTGAGCTCCACAGTGAAGTTGAACTATAACTGGGCGGTTCCAGATGGAAGTGATTACGTTGCAGGTGATACTTTTACATTTGAACTACCAGAAGGGTTTGTGCTCGAGAAAGACTTTTTGAATAAAAAGATTATGATTGAAGGGCAAGAACTGGGGCATTACGACATTATAAAAGGGAGTCCTAACAAAGTTACCTTAACATTCACCGGTGAAGTCGGAGAATATTTCGATGTCAAAGGTGCAATTGAAGTGGAGACTCGATTTGACACAACAAAGTTTACGGATACTATACCCTATACGATTAAGTTTCCGATAAATGGTGGTGCAGAGCAGGAGTTTACAGTCCAATTTAAACCTGAGGTTAGTTCTACTATTGACAAAGATGGAGTTGCGGTAGGCACTAATCAAGGAAATTATAATGCCAAACAGATTAAATGGACTGTTGATGTGAACAAAGTTATGGATAGTGTATATGGAGCTGCTGTAACTGATGTAATCCCTACGGGTTTAGCTTTAACTGATATAAGTGATATCAAGGTCAGTAAGCTTAATGTAGCGTTAAACGGTACTGTATCTCCGGGTGCTCCTTTAAACAATAGTCAATATTCTGCAACTCTAGTGGGGAACACCCTAGAGGTAAAGTTTATTACCCCTGATATTAATACACCTATTACGGAAGCATACCGTATTGAATACGTTACGGATGTTATTGATGATACTAAAACCACTTTTGTAAACACGGCAACTTTCAAGGGGAATAATACAGGACCTTTTTCAGATAATGCAAGTGTATCTCTTAATCATGGAGCATTATTGAAGAAATCTTTTCTCAGTTATAATTCCGTGACACAGGACACTTATTGGGCGATTGAGTACAATTATGGTGAAAAATCGATCTCTAAAGCAGATGCCAAATTGTTCGATTATTATACGGACTCTCAACAGTTTGTACCTGGCTCTCTGAAGGTATATAAATTAGATTTCACTAAGTCTAAAGATAATCCTGATAAAGTTTTAGTAACTGACTACACAGTATCTGAGAATACTTTAACTCCGAAAGCAGGGCTGAAAAATTTCGAATTATCATTTAATAATAATATTTCGAATGCTTACAAGATCGAGTATCAGACCCGGGCGAAAGATCGCATCGAAGAAGCAACAAAGGTTTCAAATACTGTTACTACTATAGTTAATGGTGTTACTAATGACAAGCCTGCGAGCGGGACACTTAATCAAGATATTATCTCCAAGAAGGTTGGACAGGCTAATTACGCTGATAAAACTATAAGCTGGACAATAAAAATTAATAGTGATAAAAAAGTAATGAATAATGTAGTGATTACGGATACCTTCCCTAACAGAGGTTTGAAATTTACTGATGTTGGGTTTGTTATCAAAGATGATAGCGGTAAACTAGTGGACTCTTCTATGTATACTCTTGATGATTCAAAACCTACAGAAGGTTTTACCGTGAAATTCAACTCATCAATAGATAAGACTTATACAATTACTTACAAAACGTATTTCAATAATGATTGGTTGAAGAATAGTAACGGGACTGTATATGATTGGGTTAAGAACGAAGTGAAATTTTTGAATAGAGCTTCTGTTGTATGGAATGACCCGTCCAATCCTACAGAAACGAAAACCATCACGGTTGAGGATACATTCTATCCTGATTCAAAAGCAAAGAATAATGGCTACAAAAACGGTTCCTATGACGCTCAAACCAAAGAGATTTCTTGGGAAATAGGGATTAACTACAATAGCAAAGAGCTTGATAAAGCTGTGCTTGTTGATACCTTAGAAGATAAACAGCAGTTGATAGAGGGATCTATAAAGGTTTATGAACTTTCGATAGAAAGCAGTGGTAACCCTAAAGTTGGAAAAGAAGTCACTGTTACTGCCAGCTCTAATCCCAAACTATATTCTGTAGATTACAATAAAACGACTAAATTGTTGAAAATAAGCTTTAATGAAAAAATTGCTAAGCCTTATTTGATTAAATTCAGCACCAGCTTAAAGGATCAAGTGGTCGAGAATGGAACGATTTACAATACAGCTAAGCTGTCTGACAATGGTGTGCCTGTATCAAAAGATTTGAAAAGTGAAGTTAGCATTCCAAACGGTGGTAAAAATGATCAATATGTTACCAAGTCAGGAGTACAGGACCCTAAAAATGAGACAAAACTAAATTGGACTTTAAAGATCAACTATAACCAATCTCTTGTAGAAGATGCACAAATCATTGATAATCCGGACGCTAATCAAATGTTCTTGCCGGAGTCATTCCGGTTGCTGCCGACAACAATTTTAAAGGATGGCACAGTCAATGAATCTGGTCCAGCACTCATTCAAGGAGCGGACAAGGATTATACGCTTGAATTTACAAAGGATGACAAGACAGGTGCAGAGCAATTTAAATTGAAGTTCAATAAAACGATTGAGAAACCTTTTATTTTGAAGTATGACTCTATAATTTTAGAGGCGAAAAATGGTGGGAAAATTAGTAACTCTGTTAAATTTAGTGGTAATGGATCCCAAACGGAAACCCAATCCAAAGAATCAAGTGTAACTGTAGTATTTTCGGATTCCAGTGGAATTGGACAAGGGACTAGAAAAGAATTAGCTGTCAAGAAAGTAGATGCAGCAGATAATAGTAAAGTTCTTGAAGGAGCTATCTTCAATTTATATCGCGTGTCTGGATCGGAAGAGGTTTTATTTAGCACATCTATTCCGACAGATAAAGACGGTAAAACAGTATTTAAAGATCTCCGGCCTGGTAAATACTTCTTGCAAGAAAAAACGGCACCTATTGGATATATCAAGGATGCAAATAAATATGAGGTGAAATTTAGTTCAACAACAGTTACAGATATGACTGTAACGAATCAAAAGATAGTGACGCCAACAACAGCACCAACAACAGCGCCAACAACAGCACCAACAACAGCGCCAACAACAGCACCAACAACAGCACCAACAACAGCACCGACGGCAACGCCGACAACAACACCGACGGAAACACCTGTGTCGACAGTAACACCTACGTCGACGCCAGACAATCCAATTTTCCCTGTGTCGACCCCGACGTCAATACCGGGAGTAATCGTTACTGCTACTCCATCCCCAACACCAGTGGTGGCAACGCCAACTGTGACACCAACAGTAACAGCAACACCGGTTATCACGGCGGTGCCAACTAGCACGCCTGTTGTTCCGAAAGTGACGCCACCTGTAGAGAAACTGACTACAGATGAGGACATTCCTCTTGAAGGTGAAATCCCACTCGGTGGATTACCAAGTATTAGTGATAAGCCAGATCATGGTAAGGTGACAATTACTAAAGATGGCAAGTGGATTTATACACCAGATCCAGGCTTCATTGGCAAAGACAAGTTCACGATCATTGTGACAGATGAGAATGGAAATGAAGAAGAGATCGAGATCGAGATTGATGTCGAGGAAGTACCGACAGGTACTGTGAAAGAACCAGGGGATAACAGCAATAAACCAACAGAGCTTCCGAAAACGGGAGAAGACAGTGCACTTCCTATTTACTTAGTAGGTGGAGGTCTAGTTCTTGTGGGATTTGTGTTAGCTCGAAGATTTAAACGAAGTAATTAATATATCGTAATGATAAGGGTGCTGTCCCGGCACTCAACACCCATAGGATAAAAGTCAACGGAGCAAGGCTCCTCCTGTTATTGGAGGAGCCTTGCTTTTTTTTGGTCTATGGCTACTCGTTTCATAACCTTCTTCACTTACTACCCAACTCCCAACGAAGTGAACCTTGACGAAAATGGGATTTTCACTCATTATTCGTAATGTAGCGCCAGCGACACTATTTAGCATATATCTTTTTTTTACTAATTAGTAAGCGCTATCATAAAATGCGCTGGGAGATGATACCATGGAATTTATGTATTTAGGAACTGGAGCAAGCGAGGGTTATCCAGCTTTATTTTGTCAATGTGAACGTTGCTCTATGGCGATGGAGCTTGGTGGCAAGAATATTCGCGCTCGTACAGGAGCGCTTATTAACTCTGATTTGCTGCTGGATTTCTCACCTGACATGTATATGAATAAGCTTCGTTACAAATTGGATTTGGGGAAAGTTAATCATTTGATTGTTACACATTCGCATACGGATCATTTTGCAGCAGCGGAGCTCATGATGAGGCATGAACATTGGTATTGTCAGCTGCAGGAGAGTGGAAAAAAACTGCATATTTACGGAAATGAAACGGTAGAAGAAACGATGAAGTCAGCTCTTCGCTATGATTATGGAACCGATACGATTGAAGATCCTTTTTACGAGTTTCATATCATACAGTCTTTCATGCCCTTCACTCTAGGAGAAGTGACAGTAACCGCATTGCCAGCCCATCACAAGCCGGATGAACATAGCTTTATCTATCTACTTGAGCAGAATAACACAAGATTCTTATACGGCAATGATAGTGGTATATTCAGTGATGAAACCTTCAATTATCTACGTGATAAGCATCTGGACGTTGTTAGTCTGGATTGTAATTATGGGCTAGAGGATAGATATGATTATCATATGGGGATCTCCGGTTGTCGGATTGTAAGAGAACGTTTGCTTGACCAAAATAGTTGTGATACTAGTACATCATTTATTCTGACTCATTTCTCTCACTACAGCGCAGAGTTGCATGATACTTTAGTTAAGAATACAGCAGAGGAGAATTTCATCATTTCCTATGATGGGATGAAAGTCTTCTTAGCATGACATGATGATGTTTATCTATAATTAAAAGAATAGTCATTACCCGTAAAATCCTCCCTTGAGGAAAGGACTACTTTACGGGTCTTTTTTATAGCTTTAAGGGCTCAAAATGAGTAGATACGGAGGTAGAGAATGAAGCTGCTGGCTACGGGAAAAGTAAAATGGTTCGTCTATCAGAAAGTTGTCATCGTATTTATCGTCTTTTTGATTCCGCTCATATCGATGAATATTTGGGTGAATTATAAGGGGATGTCATTCACCAAAAATACGATTTTGGACTCATCCCTGGCTGGGGCGTCATTCTATTCCAAGCAACTGGATAAAGAGATATATTTCATCCGCAATCAACAATTACAATTCCAAGAAGATAAAAACATACAGAAGCTTAGTTTCCGAGGCGAAAGTTTAGAAAAGTATGAAGAGGTAGAATTAATCGGTAATGCTGAAGATCTATTGAATCGGATCATTGCCTCAAGCGAATATGTGGTTAACGCCGGGGTATATATTAAGTCTCTGGGAAAAACGATCTCTGGTAAGACGGGGATCACGTCTATTCCTAATATGGAGTACGAGAAAATTTCCTCGTTACTTAACGTTAAGCAGAAGCCTTCATTCTATCGGAGCGGTGATGCGATTTTCCTTATAGAAACAGGAGATAATGCGGAGCTTTGGTCGTATATTGAAATCTCAAAAGGTAAGCTATTGGAGGCACTAAATCAAATCGCAACCTTATATCAAGAATCGGAGGTATTTCTGGGAAGTAATGAGCTGGGCAATATTCTATCTACTACAGACGATCAGTTAGTATCTACTGAGGTCCTTAGACTCATCACCAAACAGGATCAGTTTAATTCCGATATCCCAGAAATAAACAAGGTGAACGGTAAAAGTTACTTTATTGCCCATAACTTTATCAGTTCTTTGAATCTATCCTTGATTATGTACGTGAATCAGAATGAAATCACAAGGCCTTTAAGCCAATTTAATACACTACTATATGCCTCTTTCGTCATCGCTATTGTGGTAATGATACTTTATTCTTATTCGGTAAATCTAATGATTCATAGGCCCTTATCCAAATTGGTTAAGACATTCCGTATGGTAGAAACGGATAATCTTGATTTAGTCATCGAGTCAAAGACCAAAGATGAGTTTTACTATATATTTAATAGTTTTAATCGCATGGCTTCTAGACTTAAGCGTTCTATTGAGGAAAATTATGAACAGAAGATTGCCCTGCAGCATTCGCAGTTGAAGCAATTGCAGTCACAGATTAACCCGCATTTTCTCTATAACAGCTTCTTTAATATTTACATGATGTGTAAAGTAGGAGATTCCGATAGTGCGGCTGAGCTCTCACAAAAGCTAGGGAGCTACTACCAATACATCACAAGAAGTGGATCGGACGAGGTGGCTTTCTTTAAGGAGTATCAGCATGCGCTTGATTATTGTGAAATTCAGTGTATTCGCTTCTCGAATCGTATTTCTTTCGAATATGAAGAAATACCCGTTTTGGCGAATGCGATTTTAGTACCAAGGCTGATTATTCAGCCGATTGTTGAGAATGTGTTCGAGCATGCTTTCGAAGACGACTCCCGACAAGGGGTTGTCTATATTGGTGCCGAATGCGAAGAGGGAATAGTAATTATCACAATTGAAGATAACGGCAATCTTTTAAAAGATGAGGAAATAGAGTACTTGCAGAAGAAACTTGCGATGGGTCTGAAACAAGTTGAGAAGACGGGATTAATCAACGTTAATAATAGACTCCAATTGAAGTACGGACCAGATAGTGGCTTGTTTGTCTCACGCAGCAAATATGGAGGATTGAGGGTAGAACTGATAGTTAAATATGAGAGCAAGGAAGTGTGATTATGTATAGATTACTAATCGTAGATGACGAGCCTGTGATTGTGAATGGATTAGTCCAACTGTTTCAGGATAACTCAGAATTTGAACTGGATATACGAAAAGCTTACTCCTCAAGCGAAGCTCTTGAAATTGCTAAGAAAACGAAATTGGATATTTTGGTTAGCGATATTCGTATGCCTCAGAAGAATGGTCTCCAGCTCGTGGACGAAATCGTCTATTATTGGCCATTATGCCGAGTGATTTTCCTTACAGGATACAGTGAATTTGATTATGTATACGAAGCGATTCGTAAGAATGTGGACAATTACATTCTGAAAACGGAAGGAATTGAACCTATTTTCCAAGCTGTGAAGGCAGCAATCGACAAGCTAGACGAGGAGAACCGTCGTAGACTTCAATTGGAGAAGGCACAAATGCACTATCAAATCGCTAGTTCCTTCCTAAAGAAAGAGCTGATGGAGCGGGTGCTGAGCGGGGAGTCTATTACTTCTATACTCAATAATGTACGTTACAAGGATGTAGAGTTCGGCATTGCATTAGATCGTCCTTCGTTCTTTCTTGTTGGTATCTTGGATCGACTAGATGATCCTAAATTTAAAATGCCTCCGTCTGTTCAGCGTATTTTCCATGATCACCTGCCTACATCTATTGCATGTGAAGAAGTGATTTATGATGATCGTGTATTCATATGGCTGCTTCAACCAGATGAAGGGTTGCTGAATCGCTTTCGTAGTGGCTATCCAGATCAAGGGGTGAATTGGCCTGGAATCGTTGCTTATATGAGAGGGATATTAGAGCCTGTACAGAATGAGTGTGATGAGCTGCTAAGTGTCTGCGTTTCATTCGGAATATCGGGGGATTTACTTAACCATTGGGAATCAATCCATCTTCAAGTTGAAGCAGTGCGCTCTATGATTCTTAAGAGAGCTTTATTAGGTCAGCACATGCTTATCTTAGACCTTGAGAAACTAAGTCAACTTGAGGATACGATGCACAAAGCTGGAGGAATCGAGCAGGAAGATTTCAAGACGCTAATCATCGAACAAATTCACCAGTTTGTGCAGGAGAACCTATCTGGAGATTTATCGCTTACCTCAATTGCTGCAGAGGTGCATCTTAATCCGTCCTATTTATCTCGTTATTATAAACAGACGACAGGTCAAAATTTATTAGAGTATATCCAGTCGACGAAGCTGCATGTTGCTCTGCAGCTGATGAAGAATACAACTCTGAAATTAAATGAAATCGCCATCCGGGTCGGTTTTGAATCACCATCCTACTTTACAACATTCTTCAAACGCAAAATGGGTTTATCTCCACAGGATTATCGAAATTCAAAATAAGTAAATAAAGTGAAAGTGATGTAAAAAAAGTGAAATTGAAAGCGGTTTCCTCTGTGACTAAAATAATAACTAGGAACACTGATTAACAACAAGAATTGCAGCAAACAAAGGGGGGAAGCGTTCAGATGAAAAAAATGAGACCATGGAAAATGATTTTGTCAGTAACGATGATTCTTTCATTATTGTCAGCATGTGGAAGTCAAGGGAATGGAAATGCGAATGCACCATCTACGCCTAAGGATGAGACTACGAATAGTGCGACAGACAGCGCCACAGCACCTGATCCACTAGGGAAATACCCGGAAACGGTCACTGTTACAGAAATACTAGGATATAATCCACCAGAAGATCCAAGAACTCCAAGCGGAATAACACCGGAACAAAATGCCTACCTGAAAGATCTCAAAGAGATGATGAATATTGAAGTGAAATACAAATGGACCGTTCCCTCTGCCCAGTTTGAGCAGAAGTTCTCGCTTGCCATGGCATCGGGGGATCTACCCGATGTGATAGAAGTTGATCAGAAGAACTATGAGAAACTTAAAAAGCAAGATATGCTTGCTGATCTGACAGATGCTTATGCACAATATGCGTCACCAGCTCTTAAGGCTTATATGGACTCAGATGGTGGATTCGCGATGAAAACGTTCAGTGCGGATGGTAAGCAATTAGGTATTCCTGCATTTGAAGATCCCTTCTTATCCACGCAGCTGCTATGGATTCGTCAAGATTGGCTTAATAATCTAGGTTTACAGGCACCGAAGACGATCGATGAGCTTGAGAAAGTTGCACAAGCATTCACACATAATGATCCAGATCAGAATGGTAAGAATGACACCTATGGTATCGCCATGCAAAAGAATCTCTTCTTTTGGGGATTTGATGTCAGAGGTTTCTTTAATGGATTCGGTGCTTATCCTTCCGTTGGTGATAAACAATCGGCTTGGATTAAAGGCGGCGATGACAAATTGTTACCGGGATTGATTCAGCCTGAAGTGAAGACTGCACTTGGTAAGCTACAAGCATGGTATAAAGATGGAATTATTGATAAAGAGTTTGCACTAAAGGATGAGAATAAGGCTGTAGAAGATCTGACTGCAGGTAAAGTGGGTATTTCCTACGGAGAGTGGTGGTATCCGAACTGGCCGCTTAACTCCAGCGTAGACAAAGATCCAAAGGCGGATTGGATTGCAATTCAGCTTCCAGGGATTGATGGTCCAGCTAAATCACTCGTTCCAAAAATCCGCAGCAACAAAATTTTCGTTGTGAACAAAAAGATGAAGAACCCAGAAGCAGCGATTAAGATGCTCAATTTCTACATCGAAGTTGGTAATAAGAAATACAAGGATAAGAACAAAGCGGCAGATGGCTATGTATACAACTGGTTTAACCCACGGATTGCCAACCCTGTTGATATTGATACGATTTACAGGGAAGTAAACAAAGCGCTCGATGCTAATCAGACTGAAATTACAATAGACGATGCAAATTATAAGACCGTTGCGGATACTTTCAAAGCGACTAAGGACTTCCTGGCAGGCGACACATCTAACGCTACCAAAGGTGTAAACTGGGGTCAATATTATAGCCGGGCTGCAAAAGACGGTGGCTGGGGCTTAACACGACAAATTAAAGAAAATCAACAATTTGTATACAACGAGTTTTACGGTCTTCCTACACCAACAGTAGTGGAAAAGGGCGGTCAGCTGGATAAGTTGATGCAAGAGTCCTTTACCAAGATTATCATGGGTGGTTCTCTTGATGATTTCGATAAATTCGTGGATAGCTGGAAGGCACTTGGCGGTAATGAAATTATCGATGAGGTCAATGAATGGTATAGCACGGAAGCTACGAAATAAATCATAGGGACAAGAAAGCGGGTGAGGTGAGTCGGGTGAGCCGACTCACCTCCCGTTTTAAAATGAGTAAGTTGGTGAGGAGGGCATCTATGAAATCACTGAAGAAAGAATATCCGCTTCATATCATGTTAATACCGGGTGTGATTGTTACACTGATTTATGCCTACGGACCGATGGCCGGCCTGGTTATGGCGTTTCAACAGTTTGAGCCGTTATCCGGTTTTTTTAAATCCGATTTTGTGGGATTAGATAACTTCCGTTATGTATTTAATTTACCGGATTTCAAGCAAGTACTTTGGAATACGCTAGTCATAGCTATCATCAAAATGGTATTGTCTCTGCTTGTCCCGCTCATTCTAGCTCTATTATTAAATGAGCTTACTAAGAAATGGTTCGCAGGTTTTATTCAATCCGCCATTTTCCTCCCGTTCTTCCTTTCATGGACTGTCCTTGGGGGTGTCATTATTGAATTATTCTCTCTCAATGGACCTATTAATGGCTTAATTTCCGCTATGGGCTTAGAACCTATCATGTTCATGCTTGATAATGGTTGGTTCCGGGGGATTATCATTGGCTCGGATGTCTGGAAAGGCATGGGCTACAATATGATCATCATGCTTGCTGCCATCACAGGAATTAATGCGACGCTGTATGAAGCGGCAGAGGTAGATGGTGCAGGGAAATGGAAGCAAATGCTTAACATTACGCTTCCAGGTATAGCACCGATTATTATTTTACTTAGTGTATTAGGTCTCGGTGGTATTCTTAACGCAGGTTTTGAGCAGATATTGATTATGTATAACCCGACTGTATATGCAGGCGCAGATATAATAGATACATTTGTCTATCGATTGGGGATGTTCAGCCAACAATTTGGACCTGCGGCAGCAGTGGGTCTCTTTAAATCGATAATATCTTTATTTATGGTATCAACAACTTACTATGCAGCTTACAAATTTAACAATTACCGCATATTCTAGGAGGTGGAGATGGTGCTACATAAACAATCATTCAGCAGAAAGTTATTTATCGTGTTCAATACGCTGTTGTTAACTTTCATTACCATACTCGGCATTATCCCATTTGTACACTTACTCTCCATCTCACTTAGCTCGAATACAGCTGCGATGGCTGGAGAAGTGAAGCTTTGGCCCGTCGGCTTTTCCTGGGATGCTTATGTATATTTAGGAGAAAAGGTAGAGTTCTTTCGTTCCTTGGGAGTCTCCGTAAAACGAGTAGTGCTCGGTTCAGTAGTTAACTTGTTCCTAGTATTTATTACTGCTTTTCCGCTTTCCAAATCGAATGATCAGTTTAAATTTAGAACCGTATATGTATGGATATTCGCGATTACGATGTTTTTTGGAGGCGGCTTAATTCCGACGTATATCGTAGTGAAGAATACAGGCTTAATCGATTCCATTTGGGCACTTATCTTACCAGGTGCATTGAATGTTTGGAATATGGTTCTGATGCTTAACTTCTTCAGATCTATTCCAAGAGAATTGGATGAAGCGGCTACGATTGATGGTGCCGGACATTGGAGAGTACTTTGGCAAATTTATTTACCGATATCCCTTCCATCCATCGCAACGATTGGGTTATTCACCATAGTTGGGCATTGGAACGCTTGGTTTGACGGTATCCTTTACCTGAATTCACCTGAGCACTATCCACTACAGACCTATCTTTCTACCTTGATTATGTCTATCAATGCCCAGATGTCATCGATGTCCATTGAGCAGCTCAAGGTGATGGAGAACCTGAGTGAGAAGACGATCCGAACAGCGCAAATATTCATGGGCGCATTGCCAATTATGGTAGTGTATCCATTCTTACAAAGGTATTTCGTAAAAGGAATGACGGTTGGTAGTGTTAAAGAATAAAGAAATAGAGTAAAGACATAGCATAAAGTCTCATATGAAGGAGCAGATTGCGATGAAGAAAGTTACTGTTGCTTTAATTGGAGCGGGCCTGCGAGGAATTAATTATTCAGAATATGCGATTCAGCACCCCAATGAGCTTCAAGTTGTAGCTGTTGCAGAGCCGAATGCGAAGCGGAGAAATAAATTTAAGGCAAGACATAAGCTGGCTGATGATATGTGCTTTACCCATTGGGATGATTTTTTTGCCTCCCCGAAAGTAGCAGATGCGGTATTTATCTGTACCCAAGACAATCAGCATTATGTGCCAACAATGAAAGCACTGGAGGCAGGGTATCATGTACTATTAGAAAAACCGATGTCCCCTGATGCCAAGGAATGTGTACTTATGGGGGAAATGGCCTCTAAAGTGAATCGTGTCTTCTCGATATGCCATGTATTGAGATATACCAATTTCTTCTCTACGATCAAGGAACTACTGGAAAGTGGTGCGATCGGAAAATTGATGTCTATTCAACATAATGAGAACGTGGGTTACTGGCATCAAGCTCATAGCTTCGTAAGAGGGAATTGGCGCAAAAAGGATGAGTCCAGTCCGATGATTCTCGCTAAGTCCTGTCATGATCTGGACATTCTTTCCTGGTTGACAGATTCAGAATGTGTTCGAGTGTCTTCCTTCGGCTCACTGTCCCATTTCAAATCTAGTGAAGCACCGGAAGGAGCCCCGCTACGTTGCACAGATGGATGCCCAGCAGCAGATAAATGTCTCTATTATGCTCCTAATCAATATTTGACGGAGGATACGGATTGGCCTACATCGGCAATTAGCGATGATCCAAGCTATGAAGCCCGCCTGAATGCTCTTCAGGAAGGACCTTATGGACGATGTGTCTATCATTGTGATAATGATGTCGTCGACCATCAAGTGGTAAATCTAGAATTCGCTAATTCCGTAACTATAGCTTTTACAATGAGTGCGTTTACCAAAGATGTAAGTCGTACCCTCAAGCTGATGGGTACCACGGGAGAAATTCGCGGTGCGATGGAGAAGAATGAAATTGAAGTGATCCATTTTGGCAGCGGTAAGGTAGAGAGAATCTCGTTCGAGAATGCAGGTGGTCATGTTGGTCATGGCGGCGGTGATATGGGGTTAATCAAAGATTTTGTTAAGCTGGTTCGAGCGGAAGGGAAGATTCAAGGTCTTACATCAGCAAATCATTCCGTTCAAAGTCACCTTATGGCTTTTGCAGCAGAGCAATCTCGCATCGAGGGTAACAGTATTGATCTGAAAGAATTTGCACAAAGTGTCTGTAATGATGAAGAGGTGAAGCAACGATGAATGCCCCGCAGCCATTTCAGACGATGTTATTAAGTTCGTTGGTTAAGGTATTTGCTGATGAAGTGCCGAATCATGAATCCTATCACAGTGCAACCGCACTTGTCGGAGAAACATTTTCGTTCCAAATCGCTTATACCTCAGATACACTTCTAAAGAATATTAAAGTAGAGATAAAGTCATCTCTTCCAGATCTAATATGTATAAGATCCGTTGGACTTGTTCCCTCAGAAATGCCTTGTTTCAAAAATCATGATGACGATGTGCTAAGAACTACGCCGGGATTATATCCAGATCCATTGTATACGCTGGATCAACAATCTATTTCATCGATCCCGGGACAATGGCGATCTTTATGGGTGACGATAACCTTGGATGAAACAATGAATACGGGGCTTCGCTCTATTCAGGTCCTCTTCCAATCATCTGAAGGGCAGATGTTAGGTGAATCGGATGTATTCGAGTTAACCGTTATCCCTGCAACACTACCGCCGCAACAGTTAATTCATACGGAATGGTTCCATGTGGATTGTCTTGCTACAAAGTATGGTGTCGAAGTATTTAGTGAAGCACATTGGGCCCTTATAGAACGTTATGCAGATACGATGGTTAAGCATGGCATGAACATGATCTTAACTCCGTTGTTTACACCGCCTTTGGATACAGCCATTGGTGGAGTACGTCCAACCGTTCAATTGATTTCCGTGACTAAAGCGGGAGATCGTTATGAATTCGGATTTGATCTGCTTACTCGTTGGGTATCGATGTGCCGCCGACTTGGCTTCAAATACTTTGAGTTCTCTCATTTATTTACTCAATGGGGTGCAAAATGTGCACCAAAAATAATGGTAACCATTCAAGGTGAAGATCAGCAACTATTCGGCTGGGATACGGACGCATCCTCGGCGGAATACCGTAGTTTCTTGGATCAATTTTTACCTTGCTTAGATCAATATTTGAAAGAGCAGGGAATAGACCAGCAAAGCTGGTTCCATATTTCAGATGAACCAGGAGAGGAACATTTGGAATCGTACCGAGCTGCAAGTGAGATCATTTATAAACATTTATCAAGTTATCCGATCATGGACGCTTTGTCCGAATTGGAGTTGTATGAACAGGGCCTGGTGAAAAGGCCGATTCCTGCGAATACGCATATTGAACCGTTCTTAGAACATCAGGTTCCAGACCTTTGGACGTACTATTGCTGCGCTCAAGGTGAACAAGTATCCAACCGGTTTTTCAACATGCCATCTGCTAGAAATCGTATAATCGGGTTTCAATTGTATAAATTCGGATTACAGGGCTTCTTGCATTGGGGTTATAACTTTTGGTACTCGCAATATTCATTGAATCAGCAGCTGGACCCTTATCGTACGACTGACGCTGAGCATGCATTTCCCTCAGGAGATGCCTACTTGGTCTATCCGGGAGAAGAAGGCCCGATTGAATCCATTCGACTGGAAGTTCTATATGAAGGGTTGCAGGATTTGCGCGCACTAGAATTACTTGAGCAGAAAATTGGCAAGAAAGCAACGATAGCCATTATGGAAGAGGGTCTGAGTACATCGTTGACCTTCTCTGTATACCCGAGGGATCAGGGAACATGGCTCTTAGAGGCAAGAGAGCGGATCAATCAAGCGATAGCAAGTTATTCTACTTAAGTGATCATACCATTACGAGGTGTTGAGAATATGGCAACTTTTCATTATTCAGGATCTTCCTTTTATTATAACGATCAGGCGATACGGCTTATCTCAGGGGCCATCCATTATTTTCGGACTCTGCCGGAACATTGGGAAGACCGTCTTATCAAATTAAAAGCTTGCGGCTTCAATACGGTTGAAACCTATGTGGCATGGAATTTACACGAGCCGAAGAAAGGCCAACATAATTTTGAAGGTATGGCAGATGTAGTCCGGTTTATTGAATTGGCAGGAGATTTGGGTCTGCATGTCATCATTCGTCCCGCACCTTATATTTGTGCAGAATGGGAATTTGGTGGACTGCCATCTTGGTTGCTAGCTGATTCGGATATGCGTCTTCGATGCTACCATAAGCCATTTCTAGATCATGTAGATGCGTATTATGATGTATTGCTCCCCAAATTACAACCACTGTTATGTACAAATGGTGGCCCGATCATTGCTATGCAGATTGAGAATGAGTACGGAAGTTACGGCAATGACAAGCGCTATTTGACTCATTTAAAAGACAGCATGATTTCCCGTGGGATAGATGTACTACTATTCACTTCCGATGGACCTGAAGACGCGATGTTACAGGGAGGTATGGTCCCAGGTGTGCTAGAGACGGTGAACTTTGGATCACGTCCAGTAGAAGCATTCAACAAGCTCCGTGAATACCAACCAGAGGCTCCAATCATGTGTATGGAATACTGGAACGGTTGGTTTGATCATTGGCGTGAGGAGCATCATACGCGTCCGGCTGAGGATGTAGCGAAGGTATTGGATGAGATACTTAGTTTAGGCGCATCCGTTAATTTCTATATGTTCCATGGCGGAACTAACTTTGGGTTCTACAACGGAGCGAATGGACATACGTTTGACAGCTATGAACCAACAATTACTAGTTATGACTATGATTCCTTACTGAGTGAATCCGGTGAGCCGACAGCTAAATATTATGCAGTTCGTGAAGTGATCTCCAAATATGTAGATCTCGGACCCATTGAGTTGCCAGCTCCTGTCGCTAAGAGAGCATATGGGAGAGTAGAGATGAAGGAGCAGACTTCACTTACCGCAAACTTGAATCGTATTTCTGCACCTATTCACTCTGCATACCCTGAATCGATGGAGAAATTGGGTCAGGATTATGGCTTTATTCATTATAGTACGTTCCTTACAGGACCTCGTCCCAAAGATGAGTTCTTCATCCAGGATTTACATGATCGTGCATTAGTCTTTCTGAATGGAGAGCTCACTGCAACCTTAGATCGTGTAGAGCCAGAGGTGAAATTAGAGTTCGAGGTTCCGGCCGAAGGGCTGCATGTTAGTATACTTGTGGAGAATTTAGGACGTGTCAACTATGGTCCTTTTATGAGAGATTGTAAAGGGATTACCGAAGGGGTACGTTATGGACGGCAGTTTCTGTCGGAATGGACGACTTATACGTTGCCATTAACGGATTTATCTGGTCTGCAGTTTGAAGGTTTATTCAGGCAAATGGAACCTAGCTTCTTCCGCAGCACCTTGGTTGTGGATGAACCTTGTGATACGTTCTTGAGCATGGAAGGATGGACTAAAGGCGTCGTGTTCATTAATGGGTTCAACCTTGGACGCTATTGGAATATCGGACCACAGAAAACAATGTATGTGCCAGGTCCTCTATTGAAACAAGGCGACAATGAGATTGTCATCTTTGAATTGCACAGCACTTCAGATACCGCTGTTACCTTCGTAGATCAACCGGAACTAGGATAATAGGGCATAGCTCTGCCAACAACATGTTAGAATTGCGGCTTATTGAACAATGTTTGAATTTGCTTCGGACAAGTTTGTTCAATCTTGCGTAATTCGCTAGCTTCGTTTAACTAGCTGTTTCAAACGCAGCAATTAATATATCGTAACAACAAAGACACCCGAATAGATCCGGGTGTCTTTGATAAATAGAAACTATTTCTTGCTGCGTATTCTAAGGTTATGTAGTTCCCATTCTTCATACCAATCTTGAACAACGGCAGGAAGACCAATACTTAGATCGCCTTTCAATAATTCCGTCAGATTCTTGTATTGTTCTTCCACTGCGGATCGTTCCCCAATACTGTCGTAGACCTTCATTAATCCTAAATGTCCTTGTTCAAAATAGGGCTGAAGCTGTACTACCTTTTGATACACAGTGACAGCTTCGGGAACTCTGTTGTTGTCGATATAGAACTGGGCCATTCCCATAGCATGGTGTAGCCAAATGGTGCGCAGACGTTGTCGTTCGCCTTCCGCCCACAAATAATCGTAATCACCAAAATAATCCCCTGAATACAGTTCAAATAAGCTTTGATGTTCTGCACAATTGTCCTCTCCGATGGATTCGAGTGCAAGAATGTTGTGCTCCCACTGGGCTGCATCGATTAGAAGCGGCCCGGTCTCAAGCGTATACCCTTCCCCGCCACTGACGTTGCTGATATGCAGATCTACCTCACTCTGCTTTAAACATTGTCGTACTTGATAAATGGTTGTGTAGAGATGGGTAGAAGCCTTTTTAAGGTTGAAATCTGGCCATAGTAGGTCAATCAGGGTATCTTTACTGACGAATCGATTGCGATTATGAAGCAAGAAAGCAAACAATTCTTGTGCCTTAGAAGTTCTCCAACGGAGATTGTTTAAAGGTTGTCCTCCTCGTTCAAAACGCAGCGATTGAAAACAACGAATCGTTAGTTCATGTGCTACCTCTGTGCTTTTTGGTGCAAACCTCAATCTGTCCTCCAAGCGTTGTACTGTTTTGAATAAACGGTCATGTCGCACGGGCTTCAAAATATAATCAATCGCATTTAACTCAAAGGCTTCCACTGCATATTGGTTATACGCGGTCACGAAAACGATATTAGCGTTTGGACAGACCTCTTGCAGAATTGCGGCAGCTTGAAGTCCGCTCACTTCAGGCATTTCAATATCAATAAAAATAACGTCAGGCTCCAAGGCTGGAGCTTCTTGTATAGCTTGAACAGGATCTGTATAGGACGCGATGATATGAACAGCTTCCATTTCTTTTAACATGAATTCTAACTTTACGAGAGCAAGGCGTTCATCGTCCACTAATACTGCTTGAATCATTGTTATTTCACCACTCAATATAGTATTTTTTAGCAAAAAACAATAAACTCTTCTTTATTTTTCGGTTCATTATAGTCTGTCTGTGACTAGGTATTTTTGTGATTCATATTTCTTTTTTTAGAAGGGATTATGAAACTTACTGAAGTACCTAGCCCTTCCTTGCTTTTAATTTGCAAACCCTTAGCATAGACACGTAACAAGCGTTTATGTGTATTAAGAAATCCAATCCCTCTTGTTACATTAGACTGACTGCTCAGCAGTTGCTGAAGTTGCTCGGAAGTCATACCTTTACCATTATCAGCGATTGTAATCTCGATGTCATCAGCTAGTTCTTTGATGGATATTGAAAGCGTACCTCCTTTGGAGCGGCTTAATATACCATGCCTAACGGCATTTTCAACGAGTGGCTGAATGGTCAAGGGAGGTAACTGAAAATGTAGATTTTCTGTTAACTCCCAGTTGATGGTCATCCTGTCCTCAAAGCGCTCTTTCTCTATGTACAGATAGGCACGGACAAGCTCAAGCTCGTGTTCAATCGGTATCATCGGCTCAGCGTTCAAGAAGTTAAAGCTTAAGCGTAAATAAGAGCTAAAGGCATCAATAAGGTGACCCATACGCTGTGTATCAAAAGATGCCAGAGCAGATATAGAATTTAATGTGTTGAATAAGAAATGTGGTTGTATTTGCGCTTGAAGATACGCTGCTTCCAGACGAAGCCGTTCATTTACGGACTGTTTTAAGTCTGTTAAGGAACGTACCCGTCCTCTTAGCTCCATAGCGTTCATGGGTTTCATTACATAGTCGTTCGCGCCCGAAACAAATCCGGTGTAGATATCTTCCGGCTGGCTACGTGCGGTCAGAAGTAGAATAGGAAGCTCAGCTATAGTAAAACGTTCACGAATTCTCTGTGTTAATTCATAGCCGGACATCTGGGGCATCATTACATCTGTAATGATTAAATCCCATTGATCAGTATCCAGTTTTATTAAAGCATCAATTCCACTGGTTACCGTAACCATTTCATAGTCTTTGATGGATAGTATGCTAGTAAGGATTTTCAGATTAACCGGGTCATCGTCGACAGCCAAAATCTTAGGTCTTCTTCCATCCGTTGAAGTAGCAGATGTAGTGTTAAATTCGGATAGCCTAATATGAGATAGTTTGTCCGTGTATTCAGTCACTGTTGAGAATTCTAAATTGAATTTTTGAATGTTTGAATCGGATAGAGGCATAGTAAAAGTAAAAGTAGAGCCTTTGCCAAGTGAAGATTTTACGCTAATCTCTCCACCGTGAAGTTCAACTAACTGTTTACAAATACTTAAGCCCAATCCAATTCCACCACTTATTGTTGTCACGCTTGAGTCACCCTGTTCATAGGGTTGGAAGGCTCTAAGCTGTGTTTCCTCGTTCATTCCAATGCCAGTATCCGTAATATGGATGCGCGCCACACCTTTATGAATATCCGCATGGACCCTAACTGAGCCTACACTCGTATATTTCACAGCATTTTGAAGCAGATTGAACAAAATCTGAATGAGTCTTTTCTCATCTGCCACAATAGAAGGAAACGAGTCGGGAATCTCCGAGATTAGTGTAATGTGCTTACCTTCCGTTAGGAACTTGAGCATATCGAGTACGCCAACAGCTACGGATTGAATGGGAACATTTCTTAACTGTAATTGAATGTTGCTTTCACGAAGCTGTGATTGATCTAGAAGATCGTTTATCAGTAAAGACATACGTCTTCCGACGGTAATTAGCAGTTCTAGATTATTTGCGTTCTGATGCATTAAAGAATCTCTCTCACTGTCTAAGACGGTCTCAGCAATATTAATGATGCTATGTAGGGGGTTTTTCAGCTCGAGAGAGGTATTAGCTAGGAAATCATCCTTTTGCGTAACGGTTCTTTGCAGGCTTTTTGCCAGATTTTCAGTCTGCTTAGCATTCCAGAAATAGCGCTTAAACCCAAAAGTCGCAAAGCATAAAAAGGCAATAATCAGGTCGAAAGGATAATAGGTAACGTCAACCAGATCGAAATTTTTGAACAATCCCCAATGAGTGCTGTTAACGATGGCTAGGATAGATAGCAATAGAAAAATAGAGCCATCGTTGTTTTTAAGCGCAGATTTCAGAAAGAGAACTACAACTTCTAATGATAGAACGATTATATTGATGAAAAAAAGAAGCGTATATGATTCGTAATAGTGGACAACGGGACCGAGCAGTATGAAAAGGATATGTACCAAGGATAAGCTGGTCAGGATCCGAACGCTTTTAATTTTTAAATTATGGAACATTAGTTGCTTGCTTGTCAGTAAGATGAATATAAAAGCCATAATATTAGATATGATTAATAGTTTTAAGCTCCATTGGTAGTTTAAGGGAAGCATATGCAGCAAAAGCTTGTCATCATCAATGAGTACTGTAGTTATAGCGGAAATTACCAACAGAAAAAAATAGATCAACATCTTTTGCCGCGGACCAATGGTATATAATATTGCTGCATAGACGGCATGGAGTAGAAGTACTACACATAATAACAGTTGAAGGCCTATAGAAACGTTCCTCTGTTGTGTTAAAGTTTTTTCGTTACCAAATAAAATGGGTTTAAAAATACCGCCTGTATGAGCTAAAGAGTAGTTGGCTACATGAATCACAATTTCAATCTCAGTCTTATCCGTTGTAAAAGATACGGAGTAAGGTAATACACGAGCAACATAGTCTTCTTTATTGGCAGATGGAGAACCTGAATTCCCTAGTAGTTCACCATTGATATATATTTCCGAAGAAGTCCGAACCCCGGATATGAGTATGCCATAAGACTGCTTTTCGTTTTTATCTACAAGAATCCGTAACCGATAGGAGCCGTAGCCAAAAGCAGACTTTTCGCCATTATGAATGGCATCGTTCCACTGATCCGGGACTTGTATATATTTTTTAGGGGGAGCTTTGTTTAGAGATTCTTTATTGAAAGTGGGAAGCAGCGTATTAGGATAGAACTCCCATTGGCCTTTTAAGGTAAGGAGCTTGTCTTGATTTAAGTCTTTATTCCGTAAATCGAGAACTCCTTTGACTAATTGTGGTTGTATAGCATGAGGCGATGCCCAAACCCATAGGAAGCGAAATCCAGTAAGTATAGTAAGAAATAGCACGATAATTAGAAAGAGTTTTCTTTTAGTCATAGTAATTAAACATTATTCGACAAAAAACAATATATTCCTTTCCCAAAAATATTTCGAAAATTAAAAAAAAGTTGCAGGGGATTAGAATTGGCTGGCGTCTAACGTTATGTAGGTGAAGGAGGGGAGAAAGCTGGAAGAGGCGGAATGGATTTCTGCTGTGCTGAACGGTGAGCATCAGGCCTTTGGGCATTTGGTGACACGTTATCAAGGCATGGTATACAGAGTGTGCGTCAAGATTACTGGAGAAGCCGAATCGGCCAAAGATATGGCCCAAGAGGTTTTTATAAAAGCATACAAAGCGCTCCCCTCCTTCAGAGGACAGTCTACCTTCTCGACATGGCTTTATCGGATAGCCTATCGAACCTGTCTGGACTGGAAACGGGCCAATGATAGGGAGTGGAGGCATCGGAGTGCAGCTGATTACACTGAGAATGATTGGGTAACGTCTCAAACACCAGAGCAAGAGGTGCTAGAGCAGGAACAATCAGCTGAGCTGGGTGAGAATGTGAACAGCCTTGCGGAACCGTACCGGTCGGTCGTACAGCTGTACTATTTTCAGCGAAATTCTTATCAAGAGATAGCGGAGCAAAAAGGTGTTTCCGTTAAGACTATCGAATCGCAGCTTTATCGTGCCAGACAGATGATGCGTAGACAAAGGGAGGAATTGCGATGAATTGTGCAATAGTGAAGGAATGGATGCCACATTACATTGACGGCCTACTGTCTCCAGATATGGAGCTGAGTATCCGGTTGCACATACAATCCTGTCCTGATTGCGCGCAGTGGCTGGAGGAAGCTAAGGAAATGTCCGCTCTTTGGTCAGAAATGGAAACGGACAGTGAATATCAGCATGAACAGATGGACTTTCCAGATCTCGCAGCAGGTGTTATGGCCCATATCGAGCAGCTCGAAACAGGACGCAGAGAGCGAGCGGTTAAAGCGACAAGCGTAAGACGTCGCTATGCTCCTAGAACATCTTGGATGCATTATGCGGTGGCTGCCTGCTTGAGCTTCTTATTGTTACAGTTTGGCGTTTTTGAGAATTTGGCTTATGGGATTACTGAAATTAATGGTCATGTGTCGAATTCGGTGACCCAATGGTTTGGTGGTTTTAGAAAATAGTCATAAAGAGATTTATAAATAATAGATGGATTCAGGTAAACTGAAAAGTTTATGCTATCCAAATTTTAGGAGGATGTATTATGATTAAGAAGAGACGTTGGCTCACTTTTATGCTAGCTATGGTTCCTGGTGTAGGTCATTTGTACTTAGGTTTCAAAAAGCAGGGGCTGCAGTTTATGATCGGGGCTTCCTTATGTATTATGTTTATTCCGTCTGAGCCCATGATCTTCCCTTTTGCGCTAGCTGCACTATGGTTTTACCAATTGTTTGATGCCCTACAGAAAGCGGCTTGGATGAAAATAACTGCAGCCGAACATGAGCGTATGATGTTCCATCCTGACAGCTTCGGAGAACCTTGGACGATGGGGATGTCCTCTATGCCGGGTTACCCACATGAAGATGTGAATCCGGCTTGGGTTGGTGTTGGATGTGTTGTTGCCGGTTTCCTTATGCTGGTGATCTCAGCATTTCCGACGCTTTGGAGAATGTTAATTGAGATTAACATTGGTACGATCTTGCTATCACTGGGTCTGATTGCGTACGGTCTGAAGATGCTAAGAAACAATACGAGAGCGTAAGAAACGGGGATTTGACTATGGGGAGATGGAAAATCGGGAGTTTTACTGCAGCTATAGGCTGCATTGCACTTGGTGTCATTATTGTGATGGCTCAGTATAATATGATCAGCTATGAAGTACTTGGTTATTTATGGCCAGCACTGTTGATCTTGTTCGGACTCGAGATGTTGCTAAGATTGTTTATCAAATCCGATGCCAAAAGTCGTGTGAGCGGTTGGGCAATCCTATTGATCATCCTGTTGGTTGGAGCAAGCAGTGCACAGAGCGTAATGGCCGGCGGCTCACTTAGCAGTTTAATCGGGAATACACATTTAACTCCACTAAGCGGCAATGTCGAAGTGAAAGACAATATTACGACGCTGAAAATCGTACTTCCAAGTGGAAAAGTAAAGGTCGAGGGAATAGATGGAAGCTCATTGGATTATGAGGGAAGCTTACTCCTACCTGGAAAATCGCAAAGTGAAGCCGAAAGTGCGTTGGAAAAGAAATGGAAAGTAAAAACTGAGGGAGATACACTGATTATGGAGCTTGATACAGATCATAATTGGTTCTCTAATATTCAGTTTGGATTTAATACTAAAAGTCCTTATTTAAATGTAAGTGTACCTAGCAGCCTTGCCGTTGAGGTAGATACTAGTGACGGGTCAATAGAAGCCTGGGATTTAAAGTCTGGCTTAGTGGTTGATACTAGTAATGGGGTTATAAATATTCATGATGTTGCTGGCGGAGTTGAAGCAGATACCAGCAATGGCTCACTGACTGTTCAGAACATCCAAGGTGGAGCGCAGCTCAAAAGCTCTAATGGTGCGATTATATTGGATAATATAGATGGAGCGTTGACGGCAAAGAGCAGCAACGGCAAGATCACTATTAATTCAGCAGTGACTGGAAAATGGAAATGTTCGTCTAGTAACGGAAAGATTACGGTGGGGTTGCCAACTGTGTCCGATGCGAAGATTACAGCGGATACTAGCAATGGCTCACTGAAGGGGAATGTCCCTTGGGATCTAGACGGGGACAGCTTTGGCACTGCCATTCTTGGTAAAGGAACTTATACTGTGGACCTAAGTACGAGTAATGGAAGTGTAACCGTGGACACAGCTGAATAAGTACGAACAATAAAGGGAGTTAAGGCTTCAGCGATTGGTTCTGCTGAAGCCTTAACTCCCTTTTTCAAATTATAAGAAACCTACCAAGCGTAAGCTTTAGGAGCTTCTCCGCCCGGTCCTGGGAAGATCTCATCTAAACGTTTAAGGACAGATTCATCTAGCACAATCTCAAGACTGCGCAGTGCACTCTCGAATTGCTCTAGTGTGCGTGGTCCAATAATGGGTGCGGTTACAGCAGGATTGGCTAATAACCATGCTAGTGCTACATTATCTTGTGGTTCCCCAAGCTCCATACATAAGCTTGCAAAAGCCTCAAGCTGATCTTTGTATTGCTCTACGCGTTCAGCATTTCCTCCACTGCGGCTGCCTTCTATTTTCTTAAGTGCATTGCGTCCAAGAAGACCTCCATCCAGTGGGCTCCAAGGAATAACGCCTAATCCATGATGGAGAGAGGAGGGTAATACTTCAAGTTCAGGAAGGCGACAGGTGAGGCTGTATTTATGCTGCTCAGAAATCAAACCTAAAAAGCCACGTGCCTTCGCTTCTTGTTGGGCCACAGCGATATCCCATCCCGCAAAGTTACTGGAGCCGACATAACCAATCTTTCCTTGGTTTACAGCAAGCTCTAAAGCCCCCCACAGCTCGTCCCAAGAGACACTACGGTCAACATGATGCATCTGGTACAATTCAATATGATCGGTCTGGAGACGCTGTAGAGACCCCTCTAGATGGCGGCGTATAATATAAGATGATAGTCCACCCTCATCATTAGGCCCGTCGAGCTTATCGCTCATTGCACCGTATACCTTGGTAGCTAACACGACCTTTTCACGTCGCCCCCCACCTTGCTTAAACCAACGACCAATAATCGTTTCTGTTAAACCGGAATTCTCACCCCAACCATAAATGTTAGCGGTATCAAAAAAATTAACACCTGCGTCGAGTGCAGCGTCCATAATACGGAAGGCTTCTTGTTCATCTGTTTGTGGGCCGAAGTTCATTGTTCCGAGACATAGCCGACTGACCTTCATACCGGATTTGCCAAGCTTAGCATATTGCACTTCGCATTCACTCCTTAGGTAGATGATTTCAACTTAATTGTAAACATCTTCAGAAATAAGAGCAAATAAGAGCAAATATGAAGCGGCAATTTGGATAAGTTGTCTTATCTCATTGAATTATAGGCTATGCCTATCAACTCAATAGAATCTATATCTTTGTCCTTTACGACTGGGTATGATACAACAATATAAAGAAGAACTATGTCTGTTAGAGCAGACCACTTGAGGAGTGACTGAGATGAGTGAGGTTAAAAAAATCGCCGTAATCGCAGGGGACGGTATTGGACCTGAAGTAGTAGCTGAAGCAGAAAAAGTATTGAAAGCAACGGAAGAAGTATTTGGTTATGCTTTTGAAACGGAGCACGCTCTTTTTGGAGGCATTGCAATAGACGAAAGAGGCACACCGCTGCCGGAAGATACACTGGAAATCTGTCGCAGTGCTGACGCCGTATTACTGGGCGCTGTAGGCGGACCGAAGTGGGATAACAATTCTAAGGAGCTTCGTCCTGAAACCGGATTGCTTGGCATTCGCAAAGCACTTGGATTGTTCTCAAACTTACGTCCAGCAGTCGTATTCGATTGCCTTAAGGACGCTTCGACATTGAAGCCAGAAGTGCTGGAAGGTACCGATCTTATGGTCGTTCGTGAGCTGACTGGTGGGATTTATTTCGGAGATAAACTGCGTCGTCAAGGTGAACATGGTGAAGAAGCAGTGGATACCTGTGTATATAACGTAATGGAAGTGGAACGAATTGTGCGTCAGGCTTTTGAGATTGCTGGCAAGCGTCGCAATAAGCTGGCAAGTGTTGATAAAGCGAATGTACTTGAAACTTCACGTTTATGGCGTGAGGTCGTAAATAAGATTGCTCCAGAATATCCTGAGGTAGAGGTTGAACATGTACTCGTTGATAACTGTGCAATGCAGCTGCTGCGTCGTCCAGCTAGCTTTGATGTTATCGTTACCGAGAACATGTTTGGTGACATTCTGAGCGACGAGGCTGCGATGTTGACAGGCTCTATCGGTATGCTTGCTTCCGCTTCGATGGGCGATGGTAACTACGGTCTCTACGAGCCCGTTCACGGCTCCGCACCTGATATTGCCGGACAAGGACTTGCGAACCCGATTGCAACAATCTTGTCCTTAGCACTAATGTACCGTTTAACCTTTGGTTATGAGGATGCGGCTGCTGCGATAGAGGCTGCAGTAGCTGAAGTATTGGATGCAGGACACCGTACAAGTGATATCGCCGTAGATAAGAGCAAAGCGATCAGTACATCTGAAATGGGCGACCTGATTGTTGCAGCTATCCGCAAAGCATAATAAAATCTAATTTCTAATTACGATTATAGGGGAATTTGTCTAAGATTGACTTTGATTTTGTACGATGATACCATTTGATATGTAGACAAGATGTAAATTATTCCAGCATATCACGACAAGAAATGGTTGGTTTCTTACATAATCAAAGGAGGATTTTGGCAATGGCTGAACGTTTAGTAGGTAGACCAGCTCCAGATTTTACTATGCAAACCGTATCAGGTGATGGTAAGGATTTTGGTAAAGTAAGTCTGTCCGACTATCGTGGCAAATGGCTGGTATTCTTCTTTTATCCTCTGGACTTCACTTTTGTATGTCCGACTGAAATCACAGCTCTCAGTGAAGCAGCTGCGCAGTTCGAAGCGCTTGATACAGAAATTCTCGGCGCAAGTGTAGATTCGATCCACAGCCACAAAGCATGGATCAATACACCTAAGGATTCGAATGGTCTTGGCCGTTTGAATTTCCCGCTTGCTGCTGATATTACTAAACAAGTTGCTAAAGACTACGGCATTCTGATTGAAGAAGAAGGTATTGCATTGCGTGGATTGTTCATCATTGATCCTGAAGGTGAATTGAAATATCAGGTCGTTAATCACAATGATGTAGGTCGCAGCGTAGAAGAAACACTTCGTGTCCTGCAAGCCCTGCAATCTGGTGGCTTATGCCCTATGAACTGGAAACCAGGTGACAGAAACCTTTAAATGTTGTTCTGCTATTATCTGATCTTTGATATTCTGATTTCGACCTCCTTGCAGAAGTTTTTTCTGTATGGAGGTTTTTTGCACCAAAAAAGACTTAAATAAAAAATGGATTTGAAAATAGGCGTGAAAAGTTATATTATGTCCTCGAGTGGAGGAATCTCCATTGGGGTAATGTAATACAATAATAAAAACTCAGATGGGTTAGTTATTCTAAGGAGGGTGAACAAATATGAGCTTTTGCTGTGGAGCGAGTATGGTAGGAACAAAGGGAACCCTTAAACATTATCGCACGCAAGTCCATAATGTTCCCCTGCTTTTTTGTCCGGTATGTCATCGTGTAGAGGTTCACTATAAGGTCGAAAACGAGTATGAGATCTTGGCGGAATACGCACATGGAGACGGTGTTACTGATGTGGATTTTCAGGACTATGTCATGGAAGACGAAACTGCAATATTCGAGAATGTCATTAACATCGAGAGTGAAGAGCCTCTAGCTATTGTGCGGAGTCAGATCGATATGGCGCTTGACCTGCTTGCTGTAGCCAAACAGATTGAGGATACGAAGTGGGAACGGGAATTGAAGAAAAGATTAGCTGTGATGAGTCAAAGACGCCTTCGTCTGCAACAGAAAGCGTAAGATTATTTACAATTTGGGTCTGACCCATTTCTTTATCAAGGCCTTCGCAACTGCGAGGGCTTTTAGCTTTTTCTAAATTTTTCTTAAACGTGTTTAAATCAATTGAACGAATTAATAGTAATAAATATAATTAGATGTGATTTTTTATATGTCTTTGGAATCATTTTATGAATTTTTTTATCATTCGACAGTTTCTCTGATTGCGTTGTCTACTTCACTTGGATATGATTGGAATATAATTGAACCGGTTGGAAAAAGTGCAACGATTACCGAATGTTCTGGCGGCTTCGTCATATACTCAAATACATAGTAATTTGATGTCGCTTTAGCGTCTTCGTCAAATGCAGTAAAAGGGGGAACTTCGTATCGTGATTAGCCAATATCAAGAAAGTCTTCTATTACCGGGAAGAACCTATCAGTCAGGGCCTGTGGATACTACATACGAGGATGTACTAGAGAATATTGACAGCGGAATCATGCTTTTTGATGAAGAGGGAGTTATAAGTTTTGTAAATAAGCAAATGTACGGGATGCTAGAATTAACCCGTCACTCCCTTGTCGGCTGTACAATATCACACCTATTATCTAACGTTAGACTAAGCCGCTTTAAGAAAAAGCAAGTACTGCAAAGCTATAGAGAGATGGTATACAAAGGAAAATCAAATTATGAATTTTTAGACGAGTATGGCCGTTACTGGAAGGTTACATTATGCTGTGGAGAGCAAATGAAGGGTTGTTATTTGTTTACAGTTAAAGAAATCTCCGATTATAAGTTGATTGAGCAAACGGCTTACCAGAACGATAGTTTGGCTATGCTAGGTAAATTATCTGCATCTATTGCACATGAAATCCGGAATCCATTAACTGCAATTCGTGGATTTATTCAATTGCTTCACCCGCATCTACAGCAGCTTGGGAAACAGGAATACGGCAAGATAATCTTGGCAGAGATCGATCGTGCCAATGATATCATTCATGAATTCCTTACTTCCTCCAAGCCGTCAGTTCCTCAAGTGGGAATGATTCCTGTGTCAGCTTTACTCAAGGAAGTAGTGCTGCTTACAGAGAGCGAAGCCCTGATGAAAGGTTGCCAGATCAATCTACATCCTTTTCAGGAGGGAGATATGATGATTTCTGGAGATGTAAAACAAATGAAACAGGTAGTCCTCAACCTGATTAGAAACGCTATGGAGGCCGTTGCGGATAGAGCAGATGGTCTAATGGGTATAATAGAGGTTGGAGCCCACAGAGAGGGTTCTGAGGTCCGTATGTTCATTTCTGATAACGGAAAGGGAATGGATATCCGTACACTGGACAGGTTATTTAGTCCATTTTTTACAACTAAGGAGAATGGGACAGGGCTAGGGCTTTCCGTGAGTGACCGAATCATCAAAAATCATGGCGGATGCATTTCTGTCAGTAGTAGAGTTAATGAAGGTACTCATTTTGTAATCTCATTGCCATTAATTCATTAGTACATTCGATTAGAATATAAAGTGTTTAAGAGGCTGATCCCTGCGGATAATACAGATGCAGAGATCGGCCTTGCTTATGTTACAATGGGGGTTGGTTTTGGGAGACAAATGGAGGTAGACACAATGAATATAGAATTTAATAGTGGCAGTGCCATTAATGAAATACAGGGTGATGCCCTTATTCTTATCATCTCTGAGTCGGAAGCCCAACATGGAGGCCTCTCAGAGAGGTGGAATGACAGAATTCGATTATTAGGAAAGTCAGGTCTCTTTAGTGGGAAGCTGAATCAGACTTATGTACTGCCATTAGATTATCCATCTGGTTGTCCTGTAGCTATTTTAGTTGGAAAAGGGGACCAATTAATTAGTACTGAAGACCTACGTCAAATGGCGGTTCAGATAGCACGTGCAGCACTTCGATTGAAGGCAATACAGCTAGTGTTTCAGTTGCCTGAAGGTGTTCAGGAGCTAACAGAAGATAAGGATATCGTATCTATTGCCTATGCGTTGTCTGAGGGGGTGTCACTTGGTTCCTATCGTCGTCCCACCTATAAGCAGGAGCAATCTCAATATATAGGTCCAAACTCGGTTATTTTTACTATCGAGAAGAAGCCAGCGGATACTTTCGAGCGTGACTGGAATCTGGGCATGCAGAGAGGGCTGGCTTTTGGTGAGGCTACGAATCTGGCACGGAACTTGACGAATATGCCCGGCAATCTGCTGACTCCATCTGACCTTGCTGTGGCCGCTATAGAAGTTGCTGAACGTTATGGATTTCCTTCCGAAGTGCTGGATGAACGGGAAATTGAGCAAAAAGGAATGGGCGGATTGCTCGCAGTCGGAAAAGGAAGTGTAAACCCTCCTCGAATGATCGTCATCCGTTACCAGGGAACGGGGCACTGGGATAATGTAGTGGGGCTGGTCGGTAAAGGGATTACTTTTGATACGGGGGGAATTTCCTTAAAAAGAGCCCCAGGCATGGAAGAGTTAATCAGTGATATGGGAGGCGCAGCGGCTGTGCTTGGAGTCATGGAGGCATTAGGCCGATTACGTCCACGAATTAATGTCGTAATGGTCATTCCATCCGCTGAGAATATGCCATCTGCTAATGCCTTTAAACCCGGGGATATCATTACATCAATGAGCGGAAGAACCATAGAAGTATTGAATACCGATGCAGAAGGCAGACTTGTACTTGGGGATGCGCTGACCTATGCTCGGGAATGGGGAGCGAAACGAGTTATTGATGTCGCTACGCTGACAGGTGCAGTGTTGTCGACATTAGGAGATATAGCTACAGGTGCTGTTACTAACAACGAGGAATTTATGGAGCAGTTTCTGACAGCAGCTAATGTTTCGGGTGAGAAAATATGGCAGCTTCCGGCTTACCCGGAATTCCGTGAAATGCTAAAGAGTGAAGTTGCCGATATCCGTAACACCGCAGGAAGATTCGGGGGAGCCACTACCGCTGGGTTATTTGTAGGTGAGTTTGCGGAAGGTCTGCCGTGGATACACCTAGATATTGCTGGAACCGCATTTCTTTCTAAAGAACGTGGAGTTAATCCTAGAGGCGGTACAGGAGTCATGGTTCGCACATTGGTTCAGTGGTTGCTCAGCGAAAGCGAATGATTAGCTCTTCATAATCAACAAAAAGAAACCTCGTCCTAGGACAATGGATGGAAGACCGACCATTCCCTAAGGCGAGGTTTCTTTGCTTTTGTAAGAATGCTGAAGATTAAATATTGCCACTGGATTTTTTAGCCTTCGATTGAGAAGTAAAGGATTGAATACTGTTCATTATTTTATCGCGAGTTCCCTTATTCTTCAGTAAATAGGCTACGCCCAATGCGGCAGTTGTAAAAAATGTTTTTTTTGTGTTCATAGTGATTACCTCCTTAGGTATGGTCTGTAGTTGCTTATAACAAACATACCCGAAAGCAATGCAAGCTAAACTATGAACCCTTTCATATAACGGTTAGGCAAGCCTACTTCTTCTTATTAACAGGTGTTGAGCAGCAGGAGAGGGGAGAATCTAAAGACGCTGCAGAACAGGTCTTGCCCTTATCACAGCCAGCGCAAGCGCCTTGCTTGCCCTTTTGCACATGTCGATAGATGATCCAGCCTGAATAACCGAAGATCAGAGTGACGATTAGAACATTTATCATTATGGTGCCCCACTTTCATTAAGAGAATCAACGAATTACAAGTTCTATGACCAGCCTAATAATCGCCCACCTTGGAAAATAACAAAAGATACGATATACGCCAGAGCAAGAGAATAGCCAATGGAGAAGAAAGTCCATTTCCAAGAGGCTGTTTCTTTTTTGATAACCCCTACAGTGGCCAGACAAGGAATATATAACAGGATAAAGGCCATAAAGCTGATTGCACTTAGCGGTGTAAAGACTTGTGAAATTTGATTCTCTAATCCAGCGGTATCTGGTGCGTGATAGATGATATTCATCGTAGACACAACAACCTCTTTCGCTAAAAATCCTGGGACCAAGGTAGAGCCGGCCTGCCACGTTCCGAAACCAAGCGGTTCCAGTAGTGGTGCAATCATGCCTCCGAATTTAGCTAGATAGCTATGATCCATTTCTACATCAAATCCGCCAGGACCAGCATAAGACATGAACCAAATAATGGCTGATCCAGCTAGAATAATCGTTCCCGCTTTACGAAGGAACCCTTTGCCCTTCTCCCAAGTGCTGCGCGATAAGGTTTTGATCTGCGGCATTCGGTAAGGAGGAAGTTCGATGATGAAGACGGAGGATTCATTCTTGAATAAGTATTTAGAGAATACCTTACAAAGAATTAGGGCAAAAACAATACCCATAACATACATAGAGAGAACGGCAAACGCTTGTTGCTCTGGGAAGAATACAACTGCGAATAATGCATAAACAGGTAATCTTGCAGAACAAGACATCAGCGGCATTAACAGGGTTGTCAGCATGCGGTCTTTGGGCTGTTCGATGCTTCGCGCCGCCATAATGGCCGGTACATTGCAACCAAAACCAATGATAAATGGAATGAATGCTTTTCCGTTCAGTCCCATTCGTTCCATGGTGCTGTCCATCAACAAGCAGACCCTTGCCATGTATCCGGAATCCTCTAGGAAGGAAATGATCAGAAAGAGAATGAAGATTTGCGGAACAAAGACCAGTACGCCGCCTACACCGCCGATGATGCCATCCACAATCAATGCATGCGTGAAGCCTGAAGCTCCAATGGTCTGAAGCAGCGAGTTTGTTCCATCACTAATAGGGCCGGAAATCAGGCCATCTACGATATCCGATAGGGGGCCGCCAACCCAGTCAAATGTAGTCTTAAAGAGAGCATACATAAAGAAAATGAATAAGGGCAGTCCCCAAAATCGATGAGTCAATACCGAATCTAATCTTTCGGTTAAGTTATGGGGCTTCTGAGCTGTCGTATCAAGGACTTCGACACAAATATTGCGAATATACTCCATACGGTTCGAGCGAATCCATTGCGGGAGTGTCAGGGCGAGTTTTTTGATTTGTAGCTCACTCTGACAAGACTCACAGATATTTAGCAGTCCCGTAACATCTATACGCGACTTCAGAAACTGAAGTATAACCGGATTCTGCTCCAATAGCTGTAGAGCGACCCAACGGTGATTGGGCAGATCTTTTATAGAACGTAATTCCTTTTCTATAGAAGATATCGCTCGCTCGACGACCTCACCATAATTCAGCTTGAACTTTACAGCAGGAATAGCTGACGATTCCTCGAGGATGCTGAGCATCTGTACGCTGCCTTTACCGGTTCTTGCTATAAGGGGGAGGACGGTGACACCCAATCTTGATTGTAAAATGGTTTGATTAATATGAATACCACGCGCATTAGCGACGTCAATCATATTAAGACCGAGTACAGTAGGCTTGCCATACTCAAGTAGTTGAAGCGTGAGCAGCAGATTACGTTCCAGCTGGGATGCATCCACGATATTGATTAATGCTTCAGGGGATTCTTCTATCAGATATTGGGCTGCGACCCCTTCATCACGGGAGAGTGGGTGCAGAGAATAGATGCCGGGCAAATCAATGAGCTTGCCTGCCCCGTTCTTCAGATTTCCGATCTTTTTCTCAACCGTAACGCCTGCCCAGTTCCCTACATATTCGTATGAAGTCGTTAATGTATTGAAGAGAGAGGTCTTCCCTGTATTGGGATTGCCCACAAGAGCTATAGAACTCAAGATACGTTCACCTCAATCAGAGAAGCTTCTTTGCGGCGTATGGCGAACAGCTGGCCGTTACATTCTAGCGTAATCGGTCCCCAAAAAGGTCCCTTTCCTTTAAGACGGATGTTCACACCCTCTGACACTCCGAGATCAGCAAGACGACGGCGTAGAACGGGGTTCATTCCTTCTATTTTATGAATATTTCCAGCAGCACCAGGTTGTAATTCCAGTAAGGAACAGCAGGTAGAAGTAGCTATTGTAATCCCTCCAAAAGAGATTGAGAATCAATCTCAACTGTTTTCTTGTAATGTAGCATTTTTAAGTGTTTGTATACTGTGATATTTGTCCCTGACCTCCTGTGATAATTACTTTAAAGTGCTAAAGGCGAAATACCTTTACAATTTATTCTTCATTAAAGTATGATTGAACGATATAAATTGCATAGTAAAGCTATGCTAGAGGTTATAATGATTGCAATAGCGGATACGATGATTGCAGGAATTGAAGGGAGATAATTATGAAGACTAATCAATGTAAGATTGTTGACTGCACCATTCGCGATGGGGGGCTCGTTAACAACTGGGATTTCAGCGTGGAATTTGTGCAAAATTTGTATGCCGGCTTGAATGAGGCTGGTGTTGACTATATGGAAATCGGTTATAAAAACTCCCCTAAACTGCTCAAAGGAGCAGAAGGTGCTGGACCATGGCGTTTTCTAAACGATGACTTCTTACGTAAAGTTATCCCGCAAAAGGGACATACGAAGCTTTCCGCTTTGGTTGATATCGGTCGTGTGGATGAGAATGATATTTTACCTCGCAGCGAAAGTATGCTGGATCTGATTCGGGTAGCTTGTTATAGCAAAGATGTGGAGAAGGCCTTACAACTGGTACAAACCTTCCATGATCTAGGCTATGAGACAACGATCAATATTATGGCTTTGTCGAATGTAATGGAGAATGAATTATTAGAAGCTTTCGAAATGATTCGTGAGAGTGTAGTTGATGTGGTATACATTGTGGATTCATACGGTAGTCTAGATCACAACGACATCAATTACTTAGTTGAGAAGTTCAAAACTCATTTGCCAAACAAACGTCTGGGAGTACATACCCACAATAATCTTCAACTCGCGTTCTCCAATACGTTGATTGCTGCTGAGAAAGGTGTAGAGCTGCTGGACGCTTCCTGTTATGGAATGGGACGTGCTGCGGGGAACTGTCCTACAGAGCTGCTAGTGACTCATTTGAAGAATACACGTTACACATTGCGCCCTGTAATTGATATCATTGAACGCCTGATGATTCCTTTACGTGAAAAAGAAGAGTGGGGCTATATCATTCCTTACATGATCACTGGAACACTTGATGAGCATCCACGTTCAGCAATGGCGCTTCGCGCATCGGCGGATAAGGATAAAGCGGTTGATTTCTATGATAAGCTTACAACACCAGAGGTTAACTTCGGAGATAAATAAACCTGTTGTTCAGAAGCACTGAACCCGTTCGTAGGGGGAAGTGCTTTTTTTTTGAATAAAAATAAAATTTCTATAAGTTTCTCTGATAAATGATTCTAATATTTTTCGCTAAAATACTTACCGTTCTAATAAGAAGCCTGAAGGTATTTTTGCTTGCCTGCTAGAAGAAAATGGTTTATATTTATGCAAGATTTATGAATAATCGCCATAAAAATACGACCTCACAAAAGAAATGTAACTTTAAAGACCGATCTAGCCGATATTTATACATAGGACAAGACTATACATAGTTGCTTAATAATCGACATCATTTTCAGACGCGAGGGATCTATGAGACAAGAAGAGAAAAAGACAATTCAAGCGGCTATTATAGGAGCCTTACTGTTCCTATTCATTCAAATTTTCCATACATCGTTAAACCGATTGGACAATTGGGATATTATTTCTGCACTCTATCTCATTGTCGGCTGTTGTACTGTTGCTTTTGGATTTGCGATATTTGCACAGGGCTGGTTGTTCTTCTCTAGCAGATTATCTAAAGGAAGATTATATGTCGCAGCTCTTTTTGGTGGAATATGTATTATTGATTTCTTGCATACACTCGGCTTTGTAGCATTTCCATTTATTTCATCGTTAATAACCCCTGAGGAATCAAGGTGGCTGCTTACCTTTTCACGACTATCCAGCGGGCTGGGTATTTTGTTTATTTTTAGTAGAGAAGACAAACCTGTGACCGTTACCGAAAAAAGAAATGTATTCAGAATCGCCTTCATGTTGATCGTGCTCTTCATCGCATTATTTGTATTTATCCACTCGGCAGTGCCTGAGTTATTTACTAAGCCTTGGATGAGTACACTTAAACAATTCGTTGATCTGGCAGTACTTTTTGTTTATTTAGCAGGTGTTGCTGCCATCGTATTTCCTGGGAATAATGAAAAGTCAGCCTCGCTGCTTGTTATTATTCGGGCACTTATCTTTTTCTCGCTAGGCCAGGCTTTTTTTATGACTCCCATAAGTGGCGGAAATATTGATGATCTCTTTGGGATGTTATGTAGCGGAATTGCTTATTACCAGTTGCTTACCGGCGTGTATCGCCTGACAATTGAAGAGCCATTTTACGAGAAACAGTTGGCCGAAGAACGGATCAATTATTTGGCGTATCATGATGATTTAACAGGACTTCCTAATAGACGTCGGCTGACACAGCGTGTAGAAGAAATGATTGATGCTGGAGAGACGGACACAAATGATCAATTCTCAGCTTTGGCTATTATGAATATTAATCATTTTAAGAATATAAATGACTCTCTGGGTCATTATGCCGGAGACCTTTTATTGAAATTGGTATCTGAGCGTCTCAGTAATGAGTCTAGATCCAGTGAAGAACTGTATAGTATGGGAGCGGATGAGTTTGCTTTTCTAATGACAGAAAGAGCAAGTCTTGGAGAATGCTTGGCACGAGCTACAGAGTTGCTCAGATTATTTGAAGCCCCCGTTAATATAGAATCTGGCGAGTACCATATCTCACTCAGCTTGGGGATGAGTATTTATCCCGGTGACGGGGAAACTGCTGAACATCTCATTCAAAATGCGGATACTGCTGTTCATAATGCGAAGGAACAGGGTGTGGAGATTCGTCGTTATATCCCAGCCATGCAGATGAAGGCAAAGGAACGCCTGAAGCTGGAAAATGACCTTCGAAGAGCGCTTGAGCGTGATGAGTTCTATCTCTTATATCAGCCAAAGGTGCAACTGGAGACAGAAGAGATTGTAGGTATGGAGGCTTTATTGCGCTGGAATCATCCTAAGCGTGGTATTGTCTCACCTAATGAGTTTATTCCATTAGCTGAGGATAGCGGGCTAATTGTTCCCATTGGGGAATGGGTACTGAAGACGGCGTGCCTGCAAAATAAACAGTGGCAGCTAGCAGGCTACCAGCCGATATGCGTCTCTATCAACTTATCTATGCGTCAATTCCTTCAGCCGAACCTGGCTGGTAAAATTCATACCATTCTGACCGATATTGGTTTGGATCCATGTTATGTAGATCTTGAAATTACAGAGAGTATGACCTTGGATAAAGAAACGGCTTTTGATCAGCTGAAGCGCTTGAAAGAGCTAGGTGTGTTCATTAGCATCGATGATTTTGGTACAGGTTATAGCTCATTGCACTATTTGAAGGATATGCCGATCGACAGGCTAAAGATTGACAGATCGTTTGTCTCTGAGGTTATGGAGGACAGTAATAATGCGGCAATAGTCTCCACGATTACTTCTATGGCGCATCATTTGAAGCTCAAGGTTACCGCAGAAGGGGTGGAGAACAAGGAGCAGCTGCAGTTTTTGCGAGAGCAGCATTGCCATGAAGCTCAAGGGTTTTTGTTCAGTAAACCTATTCAAGCAGCTGAATTTGAGACCTCATTTTTGAAAAAGGCTCCCCTTGGCGCTTCCTTGTAAAATATAAGGAAGTATAAGTTTCACACCATACTCTATGTCTTATATTTCGCATAAAAAAATGTTGATTTTTATTTATGGGGGTGATACAATATCTCTTGTACTCACTTTCCAATGCGGGTGTAGTTCAATGGTAGAACTTCAGCCTTCCAAGCTGATAGCGTGGGTTCGATTCCCATCACCCGCTCCATAATTTAAACTTTCAAATCCTTGCGATGCAAGGATTTTTTTATGTTTTGGTTGATGGTTTTGTCATGAACTATTCTTAGATATCAAAAAGCCAGGCTCCTCAATGAAGAGGAGTCTGGCTTTGTTATACTACCTGATTCTCTTAAACAGTCTTCAAGAACTCAACAATGGTGAGCAGTCCCTTATCAAAGTTCTCTAGGTTGAAATGCTCATCCGGTGCATGCAGGTTCTCATCATCAAGGCCAAAGCCCATCAGGACCACTGGTGCTTCAAGTACACGGGAGAAGCTTTCCATGATCGGAATGGAGCCACCGTCTTTGGTGAAGAGGGCACGGGTTCCGTATACTTTGCCGTAAGCGTCTGCTGCAGTTTGTAGAATAGGGTTCGATGGATCAATGTTAAAGGCACGTGCCTTCTCCATTTGCGTCACATGCACTTTCGCTCCGGTTTGAATATTAGCCTTCAGATGCGCTTCAACGGCATCAAGAATATGCTGTGGATCCTGATCGCCAACGAGACGGCAAGTAATCTTGGCATGTGCTTCTTTTGGAATAACTGTCTTGCTTCCTTCGCCTTGGAAGCCGCCATAGACACCGTTAAGTTCAAGTGTAGGGCGAGCACCAATACGTTCTACAAAAGAATAACCTTCTTCGCCGTATAACGCATCGAGTCCAAGTCCTTCGCGAATCTTATCTTCATTCACGCCTTGCTTCACGAATTCCTCACGTAGCATTGGAGAAAGTTCAGGTACACCATCATAGAAGCCTTCTACAGAAACACGGCCTTTGTCGTCATGAAGGGAGCTGAGCAGGGACACGAGAGCGTGCAGTGCATTCGGAACACCACCACCGTAAGAGCCGGAGTGCAGGTCTGTAAGAGCTGTAGTTACGCTCACTTCAAGTGATCCTAGGCCACGTAGTCCTGTGCAAATTGCAGGGCGACCACGTTCCAGCAGGGAAGTATCGGAGACTAGCACCGCATCTGCAGCCAGCTTCTCTTTGTTAGCTTCCAGGAATGGAGGGAGATTTGCGCTGCCGATTTCTTCTTCGCCTTCGATACAGAGCTTGATGTTAACAGGAAGAGTACCTTCTTGTTTCAGGATTGCTTCAATCGCTTTGAGGTGAATGAATACTTGTCCTTTGTCATCCGTTGCTCCACGTGCATACAGCTTGCCGTCACGGATCTCTGGTTCAAACGGAGGTGTAGTCCACAGGTTTAGCGGATCTACTGGCTGCACATCGTAGTGGCCGTATACAAGAATGGTTGGCTTACCCGGAGCATGAAGATAGTCAGCATATATGACGGGATGTCCCGCTGTCGGATGAAGTTCAATGTTCTCAAGTCCGGCTTTCTTTAGTGTGTCTGTCAGCCAATGGGCTGCAGCTAGTACATCGTCCTTATGCTCAGACAAGGCAGAAATACTTGGAATCTTGAGCCATTGTTTTAGTTCTTCGAGATGTTCATCCCGGTGTGTTGAAAAATACGTTTCATATGACATAGTGTGTATGTACCTCCTTAAGTTTTGCTGCGCAAAACCGGCTATGAGCTTAATCGCCATGCGTGACCGTCTTGTTTAGCATTCTATAGGAATCATTATACTGGAGAACTCACTATGGATCAAAAGCGATTAGAAAGACGTCTTATCTGATCCTCGTGACCGGTGCTTTTTTTCGTAATTAATAGTTCCTTTCCGGTTGTTGATTACTAACAGTAACCATGATAAGCTGATTAAGCTTAAGGGACAAGAAGGCACAATTACATGCTTAAGTTACATGGAGGTAACCACTTTGGAACATTCAATGGACGAACCCATTCGGCTAATTCCGACGCTGGAGGATTGCTCCATTACCCGCCAAATTCTAGACAGGGTTGGGGACAAATGGAGTGTGCTCATCATTGTTAATTTGGGTGCAGAAGCATTGCGGTTTAAAGAACTGCAGCGGCGTTCTGGTGGTATATCACAACGGATGCTGACCCAGACCCTACGTCATTTAGAACGAGATGGTATAGTTTGGCGTAAAGCTACGCCTACGGTACCTTTGACTGTTGAATATGGTCTGACAAGTTTAGGAGAGTCCTTGCTGGATCCTTTAACTTCCCTAGTGGAATGGGTCAATAGAAACAACGCTGAAATCGCCAAAGCGCGTATCGGGTATGATAGTCAGCACGATACGCAAGAGTAACAAGCTAGGAGTACAATTTACTGGGATAGAGGATGGATTATTTTGCAAAAGAAAAGTGGAAAGAACACATTTATATATACGTACACCTGTTCAGAGGATGAGTTATCTCTATGCCAGATGGAGCTTCGTTGTCTTTTTGGAGAGGAAGTGCCTTCTTCAATCTTTAAGAGTGAGGTAGAGGTGGATGTAAGCCGTAGTCCCTTCATTAAAGAACGAATTGATGTCATGTACGAGGGAGATAGCTTGCCTGAGATTTATGATCAGACTGAGCAGGTGGAGCTTGGCGGCAAGACGTTTAAGGTTATTTTTGTGAAGACCAATGATCTGTCCCCTGCGGACAAAATAGAATATGATGAGCGAAGAGTGATCGAGCGGGAAATTGGGTTACGTATTGAAGGGGAAGCGGATGTAAACCACCCTCAGTTGGTATATGGCATTGTTACTCTGGGCGGTCGCTGGTACTTTGGAGCTTATCATAAGAACAAGGCCACCTGGTTCCGTCAAATGAAAAAGCCGCGTAGCTACTCTATCGCGCTTAGCACACGTGTAGCCCGAGCTGCGGTCAATATAGCCGTTCCGAATCCGGAAGGTGTACGAGCCATCGATCCTTGCTGCGGCATCGGAACAGTAATGGTAGAAGCCCTCTCGATGGGAATCAATATGGTTGGACGTGACATTAACCCTCAAATCGCGATCGGTGCCAGAACGAATATTGCTCATTTTGGATTCACAAGTGAGGTTACGCTTGGAGATATTGCTGACATCACAGAACATTACGATGTAGCTATTGTAGATATGCCTTATAATCTATATTCTAGTATTACACCTGAGGAACAGTTTGCGATTCTAGTGAATGCGCGCCGGATTGCAGATCGGGTAGTTATCGTTGCGATTGAACCGATGGATGAGATGATCACGGAGGCTGGATTTACGATTATAGACCGCTGTGAAGCTAAAAAAGGTTTGTTCTCCCGTCATTTAATGCTTTGCCAGTAATCCTAATGAAGTTATTTAAAGGGGTGCCGCAATGGAGCAGAAATGGTTAACCTGGGCTAAAGAAATACAGGCCATCGCACAGACTGGACTAACTTACGCTAAAGATGTCTATGATATAGAACGGTATCAAGCTTTGCGGGAGCTAAGTGTAGATATCCTCGCTAATTATACGTTCGAAAGCAAGGAGAGAATAAGACTCTCCTTTGCTAGTGAGGGTGGCTATTCTACGCCGAAAGTGGATATCCGTGGTGTTGTTTTTCAGGATGACAGAATCCTGCTTGTCCGCGAGAAATTAGATGGAAAGTGGGCGCTTCCCGGGGGCTGGGGAGACATCGGTCTGTCACCGAGTGAAGTCGTTGTTAAGGAAATTCAAGAAGAATCAGGATTTGAGACAGAAGCAATTCGCTTGCTGGCTGTTTTAGATAAGAAATTTCATAACCATCCTCCGGAGCCGTATCACGTGTATAAGTTTTTTATTTTGTGCAGAATTGTAGGCGGCGAGGCGCTGCAAGGGGTGGAGACGAGTGAAGTATCCTTTTTTGCTGAAGATGAACTGCCTGAGCTCTCATTAGAGAGGAATACAAGTGAGCAGATTGAAACGATGTTTGAATATTTACGAAATCCAGAAAAAGTAGTAATATTGGACTAAGAATTTGCATATTATATATGACTTCCGTAAAGTGATGTTTTTAATGATGTAAATGATGGGTAATAACTATTATGTAAGCACTTACAAAGTTGGTATTCTAAGCTTTTAGGTCGAGCGGTCTACATTTTTTCCTCTACTGTGACGATAAGAATTTTAGGAGGGGATCGCATGGAACAAGAAGAGTTGAGCATTCCATTGAAACAGGAAAATGTGGTGCGTCCTGCAGAGGGCAATATTGCCACTGGGCTGGTTTGGGGTATCTTAATCAGCATTCCGTTATGGATCTCTGTGATTGGCTGGATTCTGGGGTTTTGGCGCTGAGCCGTATTTTAATAATTATCTAACTCTATTAGTTGTATAGTATACATCAAAGGCGGTCTCTTCGTAACTGAAGAGGCCGCCTTTTTAGTTTCCTGAGTTTCTCAAGATTTCGAATATACCAGTCTAAAGTTCTCGCAAACTACCTTCATCTTTGGATCAAAAGGCTTCTTCAAGAACGCTAAGGACTCTCTGCTGAAGAACTTCTCATGCTCATGGCGCCACGACTCTAGCGTTCTGTCATCCTCGCCTTCGCTATAGGCAAAGTCAGCGCCTACCTCATCAAAAGGTGTAATTTGCACATCTGTCGTAACGATCACTGCTTGCGGATTACCACGGCCGTCCAGCAGGATACTATGTCGTCCAATTTCTGGTAAGGTCTCGTCACATACTGCATAAATTTCATAGTTCGAAGCGGTTCCTGTCTTAATCCTGCGGATCACCAGATCTAGCAGTTCATCGGCCATTTGAGGACTGTCGCCAAAGGCCCAAGCCTCGTAGTTATCCGCTGCTTGTGGATGAAGCTGGGTGTATTCTTCCCAAAAAAGCTTAATCTTCGTTTCGTTGCTCATATCCGTATCTCCTCATGTAATAATCGTTAGTGTCCCGCAGTTTCCATCCAGCCCGCATAGAGCTCATCTAGTTGCTCTTGCACTGCATCGCGTTCTTTCTGTAGCTCGGCGAGCTCTGCCGCATTGCTACTGATCAGTGGATCTAGCATTTTGGCATCGATTTCCCCAAGCTGATCCTCAACTTCGGCAATAGCCTTTTCCCAATCAAAGTGGATACTCTTCTTGCGGGAACTGGACGAGTTAGCCGTGGTGACATTAACATTCACGGAACGGTTAGATTGAGGCTTACCGGAGCGTGCAGTGGTTCCATCTGAAGAGAAAGGTTTAGGCTGATCAGGAATAGAGACTGGTGCTGCTAACGCCTGTTCAGCTTGCTTCTCCTTGTAATACTCATAGTTGCCGTTGAAAACTCCAAATCGTCCACTTTCAATGGACCAGAGCTTATGGAACAGACGATTAATGAAATAGCGATCATGTGAAACGGCCAGCACTGTACCTGGGAATTCTTCTAATGCTTCCTCTAACGCTTCCCGGGAGTCAATGTCTAGATGGTTCGTTGGTTCATCCAGAATTAACAGGTTTGGTTTACGATGCATCAACACAGCGAAACGCAGGCGGGTCCATTCCCCTCCGGATAGATTCGTGATGTCTTTGAATACATCGGCACCGTAGAATAGGAAACGTGCGAGCTGCCCGCGCGCTTCACCTTCTTCTAGTCCGGCCTCTTCACGGAAGTAGCGGAGTACGGATTGTTTGTTATTGTCAGGGACAGCCTCTTGCGCGAGATAGCCAACAACGGTTCTTGAACCAAGCGTGCAGCTTCCGGTGTCTGGCGTCTCCTGACCTAATATAATTCTTAAAAGTGTACTTTTCCCTGCCCCGTTACCACCGATAAGTGCCGTAGTCTCTCCGTAGCGAAGAACTTCGTTTGCGTCTGTAAACAGGCTTCGCTCTCCATATGCCTTACCGATATTCTCCAGTATGACGACTTGATTCCCGGAGCGATCATTTTGTTGTAGCTGCAAATCCATCGATTTGCGCTCAAGAATAGGACGTTTAACCTTTACCATACGATCCAGTGCTTTTTGCATGGAAGCTGCTCGCCGGTAAAAGGCAGGGTTTGGGGGAGTTCCCCGATTCCCAAATTCGATGAGGCGTTTGATACTCTCCTGCATTTGCTTTATCTTTTTCTGTTGTTCTTGATAATCAGCAAATTGTTGAAGTAGACGTGTTTCCTTCTCTATTTGATAGCCGCTGTAGTTGGTATGGAAGGTAAAGGCCTCGCCATCCTCAATCTCGATCACTTTCTTGACTACAGCGTCGAGGAAGTAACGATCATGGGAAATGGCTAGCACTGTACCGTCATAGCTCTGTAAGTACTGCTCTAACCACTCAATGGCGTTCATGTCTAGATGATTGGTTGGCTCATCGAGTAGAAGTACATCAGGTCTACGCAGTAGCAGCTCTGCGAGTCCGACTTTAGTTTTCTCGCCGCCAGAAAGAGAGGAGAAGAGTCGGTTATATTGCCCAGTTCCGATTCCTAGACCAATGGCAACTCGCTGAATGGTGGATTCAATTTCGTAGCCTCCTGCGGTCTCAAATTTATCCTGAAGGCTACCATATTCTTTCAGCAGCCGATTCCATAGCGTTTCATCCGTTCCGGTATTGAAGGTGGACATTTCAAGCTCCAGTTCTCGCAGGCGTTGTTGCCATTGCAAAGGTTCAACAAAGCTACGCTGTAGAACTTCATATACGGTTTCTTTTTCGTTAACCTCTTGAATTTGAGCCAGCATTCCTACTACACTACCTTTGCGAATTGAGATTTGCCCTTGATCGGGGCGCTCTTCGCCATTCAGTAAGTGGAAAAGTGTAGTTTTACCGCAGCCATTGCGGCCGATTAGACCGATTTTTTCTCCTTGGCGGATATCGAAGGTGATGCTATTTAGTACGAGCTGTGCACCGTGGTATTTTTGAACATTTTGGCATTGAATAATCATATATATTCTCCTTTAAGAATGCCCTTTGCACCGCCAGAACCCTAAATCGAAACTGGAATTCTGTAAAAAACCATAAAAAAAGACCGTAGGGAAATTTCCCCACGGCCTTATCATTCTCCGGTTAACTGATCCGTCCGGGTGATGGCAGGAAAGGCATTTCACAATTGTGTAGTGTTATTAAATTCATGGAAATGGACAGACTTCTCCCGTTATCGCTATTTACATGAGCAATGCCAGCTATCGCTTTAGGTAGCCGACTCATAACACTGTTGGTCCAATTGTGATCCATTCCTTCCACACCCCTTTCTTAACAAATTTAATGACAGTGTAAACAATAATCGGAAATTTAGCAAGTAAAAAGATGGCAGAGCGAAGTTTTACACTGCATAGAATATGAAATGTGGAATAATATGGTTCTATGTGGGAGGAGACAAGCCACTAAAAATAACAGATGAAAAGGGGAAGTTATATGGCGATTTTTGACGGATTGATGGGTAATGCATCACAAGTAAATCTAGCGGAGGTACAACGGGAATATGCACAAATCCTTGCCCCTCAAGAGAAAATTGAACGAGCCTACAAGCTGATTAGAGATATGTTTATTTTTACAGACAAACGACTGATTCTAGTGGATAAACAGGGACTGACGGGGAAAAAGACGGACTATCATTCCATCCCATACAAAAGCATCTCGCATTATTCCGTGGAGACGGCAGGGCACTTTGATCTGGATGCGGAGTTATGTATCTATATTTCCAGCAGCACTGTGCCACTCAAGAAGACCTTTAATAAATCCGTGAATATTTATGAGGTACAGGCGGTATTGTCACAATATATTTTAAAATAGTTTAGTTAGACTGTGTAGCGGAGTACCAGACCACCATAGGCAAAAGCGGCTAAGATGACAAAGGCAGGATGCAGCTTAAGCCGCTTGATGGCCCAGAATGCGATTGCGGCAATGAACAGTGTTTGCCAGATTCCGATAGAGTTCGTAGGACCTTTGAGCATTGTCCAAGTGAGCGCAGCCATCATAACTGCAATAACCGGTTGAACAAGCAATGTCATCCCTTTCACTACGGGGGATTGCTTGTGTTTTTGCATGACCTCTAACAGGATAATAAGCGCTACTGCGGAGGGCAAGACGGTTGCTAACAAAGCTACGATGAGTCCTAACCAGCCGTAGCCATCATAGCCGACGTAAGCTGCGATTTTGGTAGCAATCGGGCCAGGCAGTGCATTGCCAAGTGCAAGCATGTTAGAGAATTGTTCATCGGTCAGCCAGCCGTAATGGGGAACGATTTCTTGATACATCAATGGAATAGAGGAAGGACCACCGCCGTATCCAAGCAAATTCGCCATGAAAAATCCGTATATGAGCTCTAACCAGTCCATCAATTTGATCCTCCTTGTTGTTGCTTCGCGATGATCCGGTAATGAACGGCTCCGTAACCTAGAAAAAGCACGATTACGAGAGCTAGATGTATGTGAATTATTTGTAGCAGAAGTAAGGCGAGAAGGATGAAGACAGCGCTGAGATATTTTCCTAGCCCTTTATAGGTTTTTTGCGCAAACTCATATGCCATTATTCCTAACATGACAGCAATGACAGGAGATACCCCCGCGATCATTCCAGCTACTACTTTTGAGCTACTTAAATAATTTACAGCCGATAACAGTATGATCATAGCCAGACAGCTAGGTAAAATATGTGCCAGAACTGACAGTATCGCCCCCCTAACTCCTCGAAGTTTATATCCAAGATAAGCCGCCATTTTAGTAGCAATAGGTCCCGGTAGCGCGTTGGCAATCGCCAATGTCTCCCCGAATTCATCGTCGCTCAGCCAAGTGTAGCGAGTTACCGCATCATGCCGGATTAATGGAATCACGGAAGGCCCTCCGCCATAGCCGACAATCCCAGTTCTGAACATGGCGATAGCTAATTGTACATAATCTTTATGGATGGATATCACGTGAGACCTCCCCTTGTGTTTAGAGCCCATTCTATACAATTCATATGTGTGAAGCTACGAGGTTGACTAGAAATCAGCTAATCTTTGTGCATGAATCACAAAAAAGAGGATGGTTATTTTGAGGTTTAGCGTAACCGATTGACAAGGGATTTTTATGTAATGTTAAATGACATTAATTAAGCGAGAAGTTAATAGGGAGATGGGGAACATGGCGGAGAAACCTGTAATAGGCACAAAAACAATGGTCGTCAGCCCTCATTATTTAGCTTCGGCCGCGGGTGCGCGCATTTTGGGAAAAGGGGGAAATGCCTTTGATGCGGCGGTGGCGGTTAGTGCGACGCTCGCTGTAGTCTACCCACATATGACGGGGCTTGGTGGGGATTCGTTCTGGTTGACCTATAGTACAGAAGAGGCGCGTGTCCGGGCGTATAACGGAAGTGGACGGTCGGGTTACGGAGTTCGCAGAAATTGCTATGCCGGGGAGGGAGCTATTCCAAGGCGGGGGATCCGCAGTGCCATCACCGTGCCGGGGATGGTGGATAGCTGGGATGCCATGCTCAGTAAGTATGGCCGCTTAACGCTGACAGAGGTGCTGGAGTCAGCCATCGGCTATGCTCAGAGCGGGTTTCCGCTGTCGCCGGACCAGAGGAATAATACGCTGTTTGCTGGAGCGGCGTTGTCGGCGGAGGCATCCGCGATTTATATGCCGGGTGGAGTGGCTGTGTCTGCTGGATCGAGATTTCAGCAGACACAACTTGCGACAACCCTGAGGACGTTGGCTGCGGGTGGACGGGACGCTTTTTATAAGGGGAAGATTGCTGAAGATATTTGTGATTATATGCTGGCAGCCGGGGGCTATCTCACACGGGATGATTTTGCGGATCATCAGGGGGATTGGGTTGAGCCGATACATGCGGAATATCATGGGCATAGGGTGTATCAAGTGCCGCCAAATTCTCAAGGGTTTACGGGGCTGATGAGTCTTAATATATTGGAGCATTTTAATTTCGGAGAAATCGAGCATGATTCTTATGAATATTACCACCTGCTTGTTGAAGCGCTGAAGCTGAGTTTTCGCGATCGGGATAGAGTGCTTACAGATCCGGATTTTAGTGCTATTCCATTGGTGCAGTTGCTGGATAAGAACTATGCAGGGCAACTAGCCTCTACGATCTCGATGCAAAAAGCGGCACAGCTGACAAGTCAGCCTATTGGTAGTGATACTGCATATGCTGCGGTGGTGGATGAGGAGGGAAATGCGGTTTCCTTTATTCAGAGTCTGTATTTTGAGTTTGGCTCAGGTGTGGTTGCTGGGAATACAGGAATTCTGCTTCAGAATCGGGGTTCGTTTTTCTCGCTTGATCCGAGCCATATCAATACGCTTGAACCGCATAAGCGCAGCTTCCACACACTGATGCCAGCCATGGCCTGCCGCGAGGGCAAACCTGTGATTCTATATGGTACGCAAGGTGGTGAAGGTCAGCCGCAAACTCAAACGTTGCTACTTACAAGGATGCTGCATTATGGGATGAATCCGCAAACGGCTGTAAGTGAACCACGTTTTGTATGGGGGAGAACGTGGGGGGAACCTACGCAGGAGCTGAAGGTAGAGGGACGGGTAGCGGATGAGGTGCTGGCAGATCTGGCGGGAGCCGGTCATATTGTCCGGAAAGTGGAAGCATATGACGGGAGCGTGGGTCATGCTCACGCGATATCCATAGATGACAATGGATATCGTAGTGGGGGGACAGACCCGCGCTGCGATGGCGCGGCGATAGGTTGGTAGGGTGAGATGCTCTCTCCAAATCCCCCCAATTTGCTCCTTCCGTTATTTGGTAGGAAGGATATCGTGAGAGGATTCTCGGATAGGCAAATGGGAAAATCCTAGTTTAACGGAGCGATAGGTTCTTAATAGAAATGACGGATGACGGGTTGATTATGATCAGAGAAGGAATGGTGAGGGGAGGAGGAAGTAGAAATGATTCTGGATAATCGGTATGGCGCGTTCATAGATTCTGAGCTAACAGTCGGACGTTTAGGGAATGGGATATTGGACGGAATGACCTTTGCTGTAAAAGATGTGTATGCGATCGCAGGGCACAGCTCTTCTGCAGGTAATCCAGATTGGCTGCGGAGCCACAATCCCTCTACAGAACATGCAGCAGTAGTACGCCAGCTGCTCCAGTCGGGAGCGACGCTTCGAGGAGCGACTCATACGGATGAGCTGATGTACAGTCTGGGCGGTGAGAACCATCATTATGGAACGCCCATAAATCCCCGTGCCGCAGGTTGTATCCCGGGTGGTTCTTCTAGTGGATCGGCAGTAGCGGTAGCTTCAGGTAGTGTTGATTTTGCGCTCGGAACAGATACAGGTGGTTCTATTCGAGTCCCTTCCGCCTATTGCGGAGTATATGGCTTTCGCCCGACGCATGGTGCTGTGAATATGGAAGGTGTGATCCCGTTATCACCGCAATTTGATACAGTAGGCTGGATGACTGATCGTATGGGTATGCTCCAGAAGGTTGGGGAGGTTTTACTTGGAAGTGGACGCATGACTGAAAAGGTAATGATGAGCATAGATGGAAATTTAGAATTGAATCTAGAGAACGGTAGGGAAAAAAATGAAGAGGAAGAATTGGAGAATAATATACAAAAGAACATAGAGGATCAGATACCAAAGAGCAAAGGAAATAATGTGGAATATAATTCTAGAAAGGATAAAGAGGACGATTCACAAAAGAAAATGGGGACTTTATTTGTCGCTACGGACTGTTGGGATTTGGTTGCCCCAAAGGATGTAAGTATTCTAGTGGACGGATTGAATCGCTTGCGGACTGGTGCTGATCATTTCCTCAAAACTGAAATAGCTCGAGAAGGTTTAAAAGTCTGGATGGATGTCTTTCGAGAGCTACAAGGCAATGAGATCTGGACAACCCATAGCGCCTGGATTGAGAAGGTGAAACCAGTTTTTGGGCCTGATATTGCAGCCCGGTTCTCTTGGGCTGCCAGCTTAGCGGGCAAGGACCACAGTATCGCTCAGAATAAGCGAAAGGAGATTTCTACCCAGTTGCGCAAGCTGCTGGGAGAAGATAATTGTCTTGTGATTCCGACAGTACCTGGTCCTGCACCGCTGCGTGGTGGGGATTTACGTCAATTGGAGGAGAATCGTAGTGGGGCGATGATGTTGAGCTGTATAGCTGGACTGGCAGGCCTGCCTCAAGTAACGTTACCTATGCTCTCTACAAATGGACTGCCGCTGGGATTGTCGGTTATCGCCGGACATGGTCAGGATCTTCGGTTACTCTCATGGGTGAAGGAGGTTTGGCGGCGGTCTTGAGATGACGGGACTTGATGGGTTTTGAGATGATAGGTGAAATTGGCTTTAAAAAAATGATCTCAATGTGATGAAGTAGGCTCAATAATGGTGTGTTAGAGTAAAAGATAAATTCAGTGCTCAAAAGTTGGCTTAAGACCAGCGTTTCAGTAAACACCTCCATGTGAAGAAAAAGAACGGTATAAATCCCGCAGAACTCAAGAAATTGGCTCGTATAGCTGAAAATAACGGTATAAATCCCGTAGAATGCGCGAAATTGGCTCATATGGTTGAAAATAACGGTATAAATCCCTTAGAATGCGCGAAATTGGCTCATATAGCCAAAAAGAGGGGTATAAATGCCCCAGAATCCAAGAATTCCGGCCATATTACAGGAAAGAGGGGTATAAATCCCCCAGAATCCAAGAATTCTGACGATATTACCGGAAGAAGGGGTAAAAATGCCCCACGCCATAAAGGTCAGCGACACGCTCGCGTTTCATCTGAACACGCAAACAAAGCACCTTCCGTGAAGAAGGTGCCATGCCTCGTCCGAGCTCTATTCTACGAATGCCTCGACTTCTATTTCTACTAACAATAGTGGATCAATAAGCGCTTTTACCTCTACCATGGTTGCTACAGGCTGAATATCTTTGAAAAATTCGCCGTGTGCTTTGCCGACTTCTTCCCAGCGTGAGATGTCTGTCACGAACATTCTTGTTCTAATTACATGCGACAAATCAGCATCTAGCTGGTTTAGCGCTTTTTCGATGGTATGTAGAATGAATTTCGTCTGCGCGTATGGATCTCCTACACCGACTACTTCCCCGTCTTGCATGGCTGTTGTTCCTGCGACTTCGATACGGTTGCCGATTCGGATGGCGCGAGAATATCCAACCACCGACTCCCAGGGTGAACCCGTAAACACTTGCTTTTTACTCAAAAGATCCCCTCCAAATCCATCCTAATATTGTCCGATCTAATTATACTACTCACACAAGTGATGTGAACTAAAGATTAATGATTCATCAGTTATGTTCATTTAATGTTATATTAACTAACGTAATAACCATTAAATTTTAATTTTACTCAATCCAAGGAGGTTCATTTTAATTATAATGTTACATAAAATAACATTATGGATCAAAAATGGTTCAATTGATCCTAAAAAGGAGGGATGGCATGCATCTTACGGTTGAAGAAGCGTTGTCCATTTATCCTTTGTCCGAGGCGAAGCTTATCGCGGGGTCCAAGGGGAAACATCGAATTGTGAAATCGATCAATGTGATGGACGCACCTGATATTTCGGATTGGATCAAAGAAGGCGAGATGCTGCTAACGACAGCTTATTTAATCAAGGACAATCTGGAGGATGCCTCTGCTTTGCTGCAAACACTGAATCGAAGGGGCTCATCGGCCTTGGGTATTAAGCTGGGACGATTTTGGGATAAAATACCGGAGCAGCTAATCGCAGAAGCGGAGAGCCTTAACTTCCCCTTAATCCAGTTGCCGTTCCAGTTCACTTTTTCGGATCAGATGAATGGCCTGTTTCGAGCCGAGCTTAGCCGGAGCACTCATGTTTTGCAGAGCATAATGGAGAAGCAGAAAAAGCTGATGCAATTTGCCCTGCGATCTGTCCGCAGCCGTCCATTGTTTGACTCGGTGTCTGAAGTGATTGGCCATTCACTTGTGGTGGTTAGCGCACGCGGGGATGTAATCTATAACAATTCTGAATATCAGACCTCACAGCTGCTGGAGGGGTGGCCCTGGCAGAATCGTAATCAACGTTTTCGTGTAGAAGATCGTACAGGTTATCGCACACCACTAATACAAGGAGAAAAGTGCTCGGGATATTTATTGTATTGTTCCATCGACCCTTTATTGCTCCCGGTGGAAGAGAGCTTGTTCGTTCAGGGTGCTGAACTTATTTCATATCATATTCACTCAGGATACGAGGATTATTTTGAACAGGCAGAACATAGGGAGTTCAGTGGATTGCTGAGACGTTGTCTAAATGGTAACTTATCTTACTCCGATTTAGTACAGTCTGCTGTAAAGCTGGAGATAGAGCTGCTTCAATCGCCATTCTGTCTCTTATTAACCGATATTGCTACGACGAGTGAAGAACGCCAAAGTGAGCTGCTTAGATTAAAAGAAGAATACACTGAACACCCCGTACTGCGGGATTTAAAGGCCATTCATGTGCTTGTAGACCAAGGATTATTGTCCATCTATCCGGCAGCTCTTCAGAGTCCTGAGCAATTTCGGGATGTAATCCAGGCTTGTTTTGACAACCTGAAGTTTGACAAGGGGTATTATCCACGAGCTGCGATAAGTAGTTGTAAATTGAAGCCGGATGGGCTGAAGGAGGCTTTTGCGGAGGTGAAGGAATGTATGGGGATGCTTCAGTTTGAGGGGGTGCATGGGAATGTTGTGCATTATCGGCAGCTTGAGCTGTCCTTGCTTCTTGGGCAAATCCCGACAGAGGTCATGGAGAAATATTGCAACGGAACGCTTAGAGGACTGCTTAGTCGTGAGCCGGAGTATGTGCGAGAAATGCTGCGGACGCTGGAGGTTTATCTAGAGAACGATGGGCATGTCAATGAGACAGCCAAAAAGTTGTTTATTCATCGGAATACGGCTACCTACCGGATCGAGAAGCTTAGTGAGCTCTTGGATGTCGATTTTAAAAAAATAAATGATCTAATGAGGCTGAAGTTAGTGTTCATGTTTCGGAAAATGCTTGGGCGGGACTAAGGTCTGGGTTGAAATGCAAACACGGAGGAGGGGGCCTCGTGAATACACATGAGATCGCAACGCATATTCAAACCCATCAGGCGCCTGCGGTGCTGGCAACACTGATTGAGGTAGAGGGACACTCGTATCGTAAACCCGGGGCAGTGATGTTGTTTTTTGAAGGGGGCACGATTGGGAGTCTGAGTCCAGGTTGTTTGGAAAGCGATCTGGAGTTACGTACCTCTGAGATATGGGAACGAGGGCTGCCCGAGATTGTGGAATACAATATGTTGTCTTCGGATGATCTGTCCTGGGGTGAGACTGTCGGCTGTGGGGGCAAAATCAAAGTGGTGCTTGAACCCGTGCAGGGTCAGCTCTACAAGCTTTTGGTGCAGGCGAGTGACAGATTGGCTAGGGGAGAGAAGCTAATTCTGTTCCGCGAAGCAGTGGAGAACGGTTTTGCCTATAAGCTGGAGCTGGATCCAGACAATGAACTGCCGCAGAGCAAGAAATATCCGAAATTATCCCACTCGGCAAAAGAAAACCTAGCGGTAGGTCGCTTTATGGCCGCTCCAGCAGAATTGACAGCATTCCATACGTCTTTCGTGCCTAAACCGCGGCTTGTGATTTTTGGCGGGGGACGTGATGTGGTTCCAATTGCGGAACTTGCTGACAGAGTTGGCTTTCGGATTGTGGTAGCCGATTGGCGTGAAGGGAGTCTGCAAAATGAGTTCTCGCGCGCGGAACGAATCATTTGTTCTCCTACGGAGGTTGTTCAACGCTTGGGCGTAGCTCAGCAGGATTATGTGCTAATTTGTAGTCATCAGCTTGGGCGGGATAGACAGTTCCTTGAGAGTGTAATTCCGCTGGCTCCACTATACATCGGCATTATTGGTTCAAAAGCTCGGATAGCTCTTTTACTGGAAGGGCTTGAGGCTCCTGCATCTTTGCATGCACCTGTAGGGTTGCCGATTGGAGGAGAAGGTCCGGAGGAGATTGCGGTCAGTATTATAGCAGAAATTATTCAAATTAGAAGGGTGGGCTCACGAGAGCTGCCCAAAGGAGCGGATAGTATTGAAGGTAGCAGGCATATATTTGGCAGCGGGGCAGAGCAGGCGGATGGGCGTGTCCAAGGTTTCACTGAAATTGTCGCAGGAGGTCTCACTCGGGAGCGTCGCGCTTAGTGAATTGGATCGTTGCAATCTAGAACCGCTAATCGTGGTAGTGCGTGCGGATGACAACTTGGAATGGCTGCCACCCGCGATTGAACCGCAAGGCTCCAGACGTACCGAATCTTGCTTAACCGCACATCTAGGATTGTCTTTTTCACTGCGCTGCGGCCTTAATGCGGTATTACCTTTACAGCCCGATGCAGTAGTTGTGGCGCTTGCGGATCAGCCATTTATTACTACAGCATTAGTGAACCGTCTAATACAAACGTTTGAACAATCTCCGGAGATGGATTATGTCGCTAGCGTCAGCAATGGGTCGGCTATGCCCCCGGCTTTGTTCTCGAAGACATTGTTTCCAGCACTACAGGGATTAGATGGAGATCGAGGAGCGGCGGGGATATTGCGTTCACCTGATTATAAGGGGATTGTTCTGGAATCTGAGTCTACCCATTATTTCATGGACGCAGATACAAAAGAAGATTTTGGTGAGATTCAGGAGCAATGGATTCTGAGAAATGGAAAGTGAAGTAAAGAGTAGTCTGAAAAGTATTCTAAAAAGTAATCTGAAACAGTGTTCCTTTTCCACCTCTGGTCATATAATATGACACGCAACTCACCTTCCAAAAACAAATTAGTGCATTGCACACAAAAAAAGTTCTGATTCTTATATTCATATACAAACGTATGTTATATAAATTTACGCCAAGGCCACCTCTAAGTATAGTAGAAGTACATTAATGGTTGCAGCCATGATGAGAGATGATTTGGAGGAGGAGAATTATGAAAAAAAGGGGTCAGTTCATAACATCTTGTCTTGCATTAATGGTTCTAATGACGGTGGCTTTGGTGGGGTGTGGCAGCAATAATAATACTTCTACAAATGCGACGGAGGCACCAGCGACAACTACAGCGGCAACAGAGGCAACTGCAACAACAGAACCGGCTGCAAAGAAACCGACGGTTGCTTTTGTTTATATCGGACCTCCAGGAGATGGCGGCTACACGTACCAACATGACCAAGGACGGCTGTATATGGAGAAGGAGCTGGGGATTAAAGCTGACTTTGTAGAAAATGTCCCTGAAAGTGCTGACGCCGAAAGAATCATCACAGAGCTTGCGCAATCACACGACATCGTGTTTACAACGAGCTTCGGATATATGGATTTTACATTAAATGTAGCGGGCAAATTCCCCAACGTGAAGTTCCTGCATGCTTCGGGTTACAAAACCGCAGAGAACATGGGAACCTACTTCGGGAAAAACTATCAGGCCAGCTATCTGAGCGGCATTGCGGCAGGAAAAATGACCAAAAACAATCAGCTGGGTTATGTGGGGGCTTTTCCGATCAGCGAAGTGATTTATAACTTGAATGCTTACACCCTTGGGGCACAAAGTGTCAATCCTGATGTAAAGGTGAATGTGGTGTGGACGAATACATGGTATGACCCGACGACTGAACGTCAAGCGGCAATCAGCTTGCTGGATAAGGGCGCAGATGTGCTTTTGGCCTATCAGGATTCACCTGCAACACTGCAGGCTGCTGCCGAACGAGGGGCTTTTGCCGGGGGGAATGACTCGGATATGAGCAAATACGCTCCGGACAATTATTTGACGAACCCGGTATGGAATTGGGGGCCGTATTACGTAAAAGCTGTGCAGGCAGTTATGGATGGAACCTGGAAGAGCGAGCAATATTCCGGTGATATGGCTGACGGTATGGTGGAGCTGGCTCCTTTCGGGAACAAGATCCCAGATGATGTGAAAAAGCTTGTCGAAGACGCCAAAGCCAAAATTATCAGTGGTGAGCTTGAGGTTTTCACAGGTCCGATCTCAGATAATCAAGGGAATGTGAAGGTTCAGGAGGGCCAGAAGCTGACATTGGAGGAAGTACTGGGTATGAACTGGCTCGTAAAAGGTGTGGAAGGAACTATCCCGCAATAATGTTTAAAAATAGGAAATAAGATGTGCACAATCTATGGGTGGGGCGGGTTCCGTTAAGCGGAAACTTCCCCACCCGTACTACAACTTGAAGGAAGGAGGGGTTCAGGCCATGCGGGGAACTTCAGTTGAAATGCGGGGGATTGTGAAAAAATTCGGCTCGGTAACCGCCAGTGATCAAGTCGACTTTTCGGCAAATGCGGGTGAGATTCATGCGTTGCTTGGGGAGAATGGGGCCGGGAAGAGCACGGTGATGAGCATGCTGTCAGGGGTGTATAGAGCAGACGAAGGAGAAATCTTCATTCGTGGGAAAGGTGCTCAGATCCGTTCTCCTAAAGATGCTGCGCAGCTGGGTGTAGGTATGGTGTTTCAGAACTTTAGGCTGGTGCAAAGCCTCACAGCAGCAGAAAATATCGTGCTTGGCGAAAAGTCGTCTTTCTGGCGCGGCCGTAAGTGGATGAAGAACAAACGCGAGGAGATAGAGGCATTAGCGGAACGGTTTGGACTGAATTTCCCGGTGGATCGCCCGATCTGGCAGTTGTCCGTGGGTGAGCAGCAGCGTGTTGAAATCGTTAAGACGCTGTATCGCGGGGCTGACATTATTATTCTGGATGAACCAACCTCTGTATTGACCCCGGGAGAGGTGGAACAGCTATTTGAAACGCTGCGGGTCATGAAGCAGGCAGGAAAAACGGTCATTATGACTACTCATAAAATGAAAGAGGTTATGGCGTCCTCCGATCGGATTTCCGTCATGCGCAAAGGGAAAATGATCGCCACACTGACCACGGCAGATACAGATGAACTGGAGCTGGCTCGTCTGATGGTGGGCAAGGAAGTAACCATCACCCGTCAAGAACGGGAAGCCACTGAAGGGGATTCTCTATTAGAAGTGAAAGATGTGGACGTATATGCCGATCACGGGCGAAAAGCACTGGATCACTTCTCTCTGAATGTATGTAAAGGGGAGATTGTAGGCGTAGCTGGGGTAGCTGGCAATGGACAAAAGGAACTGGCTGAAGTGTTAACAGGTCTTAGAGGCTGGAAAAGTGGTGAAATCACGTTTGATGGAAAGACGGTGAAATCGGCTTCGGTTAGAGGGGCAATTGATTCAGGAATCTCCCACGTGCCGGAGAACCGGATGAAGAGCGGTTTAGCTGGACGCCTCGGATCGGTGGATAATCTTTTGTTTAAGTCTTACCGCTCAGAGGAGCACTCCAAATTTGGTTTCTTGAAGTCCGCGAAGAACCGTTTGTGGTCACAGGAGCTGGTCCAGCGCTTTAACGTCAAGACACCTGAGCTGGAGACGCCAGTACAACAGTTGTCAGGTGGTAATCAGCAGAAGCTGCTCTTTGCACGTGAAATCAGTCATCGGCCTAAGCTAATGGTCGCCGTTCATCCGACACAAGGGCTGGATGTAGGTGCCACGGCTGGTGTTCACGACCTTCTTATGGAGCTGCGTGGTTCAGGTAGTGGCGTGTTGTTAATTTCGGAGGATTTAGATGAATTGCTTCAGTTGTCCGACCGGATTCTAGTGATCTATAACGGCTCAATTATTGGTGAGAGTACACATGAGGAAGCGAATCGAGAGAGCATCGGACTACTAATGGCTGGTATTCATAATAGAGAGGAGAGCGCCGTATGAGCCTGGAGAATGGAAGAAATACCGCAGCAGCAGTACTGGAACCCCTCCCCTCCCACTCCGGAAAACGATTCTCTCTACGTTTCGAATACGATGCCAGCCGCATCCGTTCTCCTTGGTGGACACCTATTGTATCTATAGTTTTAGCGCTATTGTTGTGTGCCCTATTTATTGCGGCGAATGGTATGAATCCGGTGCTGGTCTATGAAAAAATGTTCCGTGGCGCATTTGGCACTGCGTATGGGCTCACGGAAACGATGGTTAAAGCGATCCCGCTACTCCTATGTGGGCTTGGGATTGCTGTGGCTTACCGCATTTCGGTATGGAATATTGGAGCAGAAGGCCAGTTAACCGTTGGGGCTATGGCGGCCACAGCGGTCACGATTTATTTTCCTGACTTACCTTCATTCTGGTCCCTGAGCTTAATGCTGCTGTTCGGGATTGCCTCGGGTGCGCTTTGGGGACTATTGACTGCTATTCCGCGGACGCATTTTGGAGTGAATGAGCTAATCACTTCATTAATGCTAAATTATGTTGCCCTATTGGCGCTCGATTACGTGGTATTCGGACCTTGGAAAGATCCTAAAGGTTTTAATTTCCCGGGATCACCTATGTTTACTGCGGCTCAATCGCTGCCTGTTCTCGGAAGTACAAGATTGCATATTGGATTGTTATTTGGACTTATCGCCGTTGTGATTTATTACTTAATGATTCGTTTTACCAAGTGGGGTTACGAGCTCCGTCTGATTGGGGCCAATCCTGTTGCAGCCAGATACGCGGGGATTCCTATCAAGCGGCATATTATTATCGTCATGCTGATCAGTGGGGGGCTCGCCGGGATCGCTGGCATGGCGGAGGTCTCCGGTGTTACACACAAGCTGATGCAGGGCATTTCACCGGGTTATGGATACACCGCCATTATCGTAGCTTGGCTGGCCAAATTGAATCCACTCGGTCTAATCGTTACTTCTATTCTATTCGGTGGCTTAATTGTTGGCGGATATAGTGTTCAAACCATCGGGTTGCCCTCTTCAATTTCAGAAATGCTGCAAGGCTCCATCCTGTTTTTCTTGATTGCTGGCGATATGATCTATCGTTTCCGCATTCGCCGTAGCCGGGTTCAGCTGAAAGGGGGGAGATAGGCGATGGATTTTACAACACAGCTACTTATTGCCGCTATTTCCGCAGGGACCCCGCTGCTGCTGGCTACGCTGGGAGGCATTCTAAATGAACGAGCCGGCATTATACAGCTTGGGGCTGAAGGTCTGATGCTGATGGGGGCGGTCACCACTTGTATCGTGTATATTCGCTCCGGAAACCTGTTGCTGGCTCTGCTGGCTACCGTAGCTGTAACGGCTGTGCTTGGTTTGCTGCATTCTTTTCTTTGTGTGACCTTGCGGGCGAATCAAACGATGTCCGGTCTTGCGATGACCTTGTTCGGCAGTGGGTTGAGCGCTTATCTTGGTAAACCGATCAGCGGCATTCCTTTGCCGGGAACCTCCCCTAAGCTGCATCTGGCTTGGCTGGAAAATGTACCGTTCATCGGAAAAATATTCGGCAACATGGACTACCTAACCTGGTTCAGCCTGCTGCTAGTGCTTGCTCTGCATCTGCTAATTCACCGCACTTCATGGGGCCTGCATTTGCGGGCAGTCGGAGACAGTCCGGCTACCGCAGATGTGATGGGGATCCGTGTGCAGCTTATCCGCTACAGCTATGTGATCACCGGTGCTGCTCTCATCGGTCTGGCCGGAGCGGATATGGTATTGGCCTATGCGCCAACCTGGAATGAAGGGCTGACAGCCGGTCGAGGCTGGATTGCGGTAGGGCTAGTGATTTTTGCCAGATGGAATCCGCTGCGCGCCTTGTTCTGCGCTTACTTTTTTGGGGCATTGGATTCACTTGGCTTCCGCATTCAATTGCTGGGCAGTGCAGTTCCGCCCTATTTTCTCAAAATGATTCCGTACCTTGTGACCATTCTGGTCCTGATGTACCTGGGGTACCGCAATCGCAACAAACCATCCGGTACACCGGAGGCGCTGGGAATTCCTTATATTCGGGAACAAAGGTTTTAAGGCAGGCTATACGAGAAGGGAAGCGGCAATCTGGTACTCAAAAAGGGAGGCGGAGTGTATGGGAGTTATACGGGAAGAGGATGGAAGACTACCTGAAGTAATTCAACCCCACAGCCTGCACGAAGCTTGGGAGAGAAAAACGGCGTTTGGAGACAGTTCCCGATATGTCGCAGGAGGAACATTGCTGAGAACAGGGTGGGAAAATGGAACGGATCATATGCCCAAACAGCTGATTGATCTTCGGCAAATCACAAATCTCGGCGACATTACCTTAACGGAATTTCACTTATCTCTGGGCGCTCTTGTTCCACTCTCCCAGTGCCGCAGTAATGAGCATTTGCAGGCCGTGGCTCCTGCGCTGCAAGAGGCTGCACGTTGCATAGCGGCTCCGTCGGTGCGTAATCTTGCCACGCTCGGGGGCAATATCGCTTCTGGCTTCGGAGATATTCTACCTGCGTTACTGGTCTATGACGCGGAGTTAATCTCCTTTGACGGCAAATTTATGACGGCACTACCTTTGATAGAGTGGCTAAACAATCACTGGAGCGGGATAAAACCTGCGGCAGATCTTGTGGCTGAGATTCGCATCTCACCTACTCGCTTAGAGAGTCCGTTAACGGATAGGCTAGAAATTTTTCGTAAGGTTGGCCGCAGGGAAGCGTTCACCCCTTCACTTGTAACGGTAGCAATCTCAGCATCAATCGATGAGGAACTCCGTTTCCGTGAGGTGCGTATCGCCGCAGGTGGGGGCTCTGGGCGGCCGCAGCGACTAAGTAGAGCTGAAGTTATGCTTGAAGGTGTGAGGTATACAGAGGAGCTGTTGGCTTCTTTATATGAAGAGGTTGAGAACAGCTTTGAGACGTATAGTGATCCCTTTGCATCAGAACTTTACAAGAAAAAGACTGCTGGGAATTTGGTTGTATCTGAGCTGTGGAAGGCTATGAATATACGGAGTTAAGAGGTGAATAACCCGACGAAAGGAGAGAGGGAAAATGCTGCTGAATATGGAATCCAGCGGTAGCCGCTGGCGTACACGACCCGATGGAGAGGGCAAGGTATCCGGTAAGCTGCAGTATTTGACCGACATGAGGGCAGAAGGAATGTTGATCGGCCGCGTGCTCCGCAGTGAGCAGGCACATGCTCGTATTTTGTCCATACGCATTGAGAAGGCCGTTGAAGTCCCTGGTGTACACGCTGTAATTACTCATGAGGATGTGCCCGGACTTAACGGCTTTGGCATAGCTTTGCCGCATCAACCGGTATTTTGCAGTGACCGTGTGCGTTACACTGGCGATGCGATTACGGCAGTCGCGGCAGAGACGGACGAAATTGCGGAATACGCCTTATCTCTTATCGAAGTGGATTATGAGCTTCTACCCTTACTCGAGAACCCGGAAGAGGCGATGAAAAAGGACGCAATTCTGCTGCATGCCGAGGGAAACGTGCTTCATCATACGGAATATCGGAAAGGGGAGCCGGAAACGGTATTTACGGATTGCTGTCATGTGGTAGAGGAGACTTATTATACACCACGCCAAATGCACACTTATATGGAGACTGAAGGTGGACTGTTTATCCCAGAGGATAACGGACGGCTTACCGTATATTCAGCTACACAACATGGGTTGATGGATCGCCTGCAGCTATCCAGAATTCTGGCTATTCCTCAAGAAGATATTCGCGTCATCTCGAGTCCTATCGGCGGGTCCTTTGGAGGAAAAGACGAGCTGAATGTACAGCCATATGGAGCGCTGCTCGCCTTGCGGACACTCCGTCCGGTAAGACTGCATAATTCGAGAGCTGAATCGGTACGTGCAGGACTAAAACGCCATCCCATGAAAATCACCATGAAAACTGGCTGCGACCCCGAAGGAATCATCAGGGCACATCAGGTCAGAATTATTTCGGATACGGGAGCTTACGCAACACTGGGGGCGGAGGTGCTCAACTTTGCGACAGAACATGTGATGGGCCCCTATATCATCGATCATGTGGATGTGAAGGGTTTTGCTGTATATACCAATAACGGTGTATCTGGTGAATTTCGCGGTTTTGGCGGCAATCAGGCGATTTTCGCTTTGGAGGGACAAATCGATCGGTTGGCTGAGCGATTGCAGATCGATCCGTGGGAAATGCGCCGCCGCAATTTGCGTAAATATGGAGATCTGGGGCCGCTGGGTCAGGAAATTGCTCAGACCGATGGTGCCTTTCAGGTGTGGGAAGCGCTGGCGGGTTCGCCTCTTATGACTGAGGCCGCATCTACAGACAGTGATTCAGGTGTTGTGGAACCTTGGATCGTAACTGGAACGGGTGCTGCTATAGCTATGCATGGTGCAGGACTTGGTTATGGTATTCCCGATCCGGCGGGTGGCAGGCTCTCTTTGACGCTAGAGGGCAAGATTGAGGCGGTGTTTGGTTACGAGGAGTTTGGTCAGGGGTTAATCGCAACAATGGAACAAATGCTGATTGAACAGTTTGGCTTGGCGGCAGAGGATCTAAGCATCGTCATTGGCGATACGGATGTTGTGCCCGATAGCGGATCTAGTACGGCTTCCCGATCAACCAGCATGATGTGGATGGCCTTAAAACGGCTGCGTCCAGACTTCACCGCTCGAGTGCTGCAGGCAGCTACGATGATAAAGCCAGAGCTGGATAACTATGAAATGAAGCTCGGCCCTGGCGGCATTTGGCTAAAAGACGGCGGTCTGCTTCTGACTTACAAGGACTTGGCACAGCATATTTCAGAACCCATTGTCTGTAATACAAAGTTTACTTATCCAACCACACCCTTTAAAAGAGTGGGGGCACATTTCCTATACACCTATTCCGCAATCGCGGTCCGTGTGGAAGTTAATCTGCTTACAGGACGTGTTCGTGTACTGGACCAATATCATGCGGTAGCGGCGGGACCGGTGGCTAATCCGCAAGGTTATCTTGGACAGATCGAAGGTGGCAGCAGTATGGCGGTAGGCTTCACTTTGTCAGAGGATGCTGTGATGTCAGGCGGCAGCTATGTCACCAAAAATTTAGACACCTATTTGGTGCCGACCATTGCCGACATGAATGGCAGCATTCAGGTGCAGCCGATAGAGGATTTGCCGGATCATGACACGTACGGTCCTCGCGGCATTGGAGAGGTGGGTTCCGTCAATTTAGCTCCGGCAGTCGTGTCAGCCATATTTCAGGCTGTAGGGAAGCGGGTAACCAAGCTGCCCATTGATCCCGAATGGCTGCAGTCTACACCGTTTATTCCACAAAAGGTGGTGAACATCCATGCCGAGCCATAATTCAGATCACAATCTAGATGAAGATAACCTTGACCCCTTATCGTCTGAGGAAGCTTTTGCAGAAGAAAGGTTCACCTTTAATTGCAATCTCAATGGTAAAGCGATATCCACGGAGCTTCCACCCTCCCGCCGGCTTTTAAAGGTCATTCGTGAAGATTTGGAGCTGACCGGCACAAAACGTTCTTGTGAGATTGGCCGCTGCGGGGCATGTATGGTGCTGGTGGATGGACGTCCAGTGAATTCATGTCTGGTCATGGCCTATCAATGCTCAGGTGCGGAAATTACAACGATTGAGGGTCTTAGTGAAGTAGGCCTGCATCCCGTTCAGCGGGCTTTTTTAGAAGAGGGGGGGTTCCAATGCGGTTATTGTACACCAGGGATGGTCATCTCGGTGGTTGCTCTGCTGGAAGAGAACCCGCATCCTACTCAGGCTGAAGTGGAAGAAGCTTTATCGGGTAACATTTGTCGCTGTACGGGGTACGGTGGCATTTTACGAGCTGTTAACAAAGCTATTGGAGGTTGAGTGGATGGTCGTTTCTGAAGGCAGGTTTACGTTGGAAGAGATAAATGCCATGAGTATAACGGATTTTGTGAAGCATCTAGGCGGCATTTTTGAACATTCACCGTGGGTAGCAGAGGAAGCGTATAAGCAGATTCCGTTCCATTCTTTAGAGCATTTGCATAGCACAATGATGCAGACCGTACTGAGTGCTGACCGGAGCCGAATGGAGGGACTATTAAAAGCTCACCCAGATTTGGCGACTAGGCTTCAAGTTACGGCTTTGTCTGCCTCAGAGCAGCAGGGAGCTGGACTGGATCGGCTAACAACGGAAGAGTTCAATCTATTAAATGATCTGAATCGAAAGTATACGGACAAATTTCATTTCCCTTTTATTCTAGCGGTTCGTGGCAAAAACAAAGATGACATTATCAGCGCCATTGGAGTGCGAGTAGAGCGTTCCCCTCAGGAGGAATGGGTTCAAGCCTTTTCTGAAGTCGGTACAATTACGAGATTTCGCTTAAGTGATTTAATTATTTAATTATTCATTCACTCATCATAAACGGGGAGGGTGTCAGCCATGCTGGAACCAATTAACGGACGTACAATGTTTTATGGAAAAAGTGATGTGTTAACTTATCGTACCTATGCTAAACCGCTGGCCGTTACCCCCGTTCCCGAATCTTCCTTCACGGGCTGCGACAACATTATATTCGCACATAATATTACATTCGCGGTCACGGGCGAAGCGTTTCTTCCTTCTTTTTCAGAGGGGGATAATTCCATGGTCGTTGCTACCGATTCTATGAAAAATTTCATTCTGCGCAATACCGCGGACTACACTGGAAGCACAACGGAGGGGCTACTGCAGCTTCTAAGCAGCCGTTTTCTCGATAAATACGATCATGTCACCGCAGTTTCAGTTTCCGCAGACCGGTTACCTTTTGAACAGGTGATGGTGCCCGGGGTTGAGGGGCTTAAACAGAGTCATTTAGTGCTGCGTCACTCCAATAATGAATCTTATTCCGCTTCGCTGACAGTAAAACGTGGGGAGAATGGAACGGAGATTGTCGCTCATGAATGCCGATTGAAGGATTTACAGCTGATAAAAGTGAGTGGAAGCTCGTTTTATGGATTCGTCCGTGATGAGTACACAACATTGCCGGAGAGCTTTGACCGTCCGCTTTATATTTTTCTGAATATTAACTGGACCTACAGTGATGTTGAGCATGCTCTGGATGGAGATCTAGGCCAATATGTGGCTGCGGAGCAGGTTCGCGATATCGCCCATAGCGCTTTTCATGAGCTGAACAGTCCATCAATCCAATCGTTGATTTATCAAATTGGGCTGCGCGTATTGTCCCGTTTTCCACAGCTGGCTACCGTTTCATTTGAGTCCAATAACCGGACTTGGGAAACCATTGTTGAGCCTGAAGAAACTAAAGGTGGAGTCTTCACCGAACCTCGTCCACCCTATGGTTTTCAGGGCTTTTCTGTTAGCCGTGCAGATCTGGTCGGAGAGACAGCGTAATGAGCGGGCGTCTTACCACCCATGTGCTGGATCTGTCGCGGGGGATTCCTGCTACAGGTCTGACGCTTCAGCTCTGGAAGCTTACGGATGGGGTGAGCAAGCTCCTGTGTGAAGAGGTCACGAACAGTGACGGGAGGCTGGATGCCCCTCTGCTCGAGGGAAACGAGATGGAGGCTGGATGTTACGAGCTGCTGTTTATGGTCGGCGATTACTATCGTAGAGCTGATGCCGAAGCGTCAGCAGCTGGCATAGGAGTAACAGAAAGCTCAGTAGACACTCAACGTGAGCTGTCTTTTTTTCTAGAACAGATACCTATTCGCTTTCATATAGAGAACTCCATGCAACACTACCATGTACCTTTGCTAGTAGCTCCTGGTGGATATAGTACGTATCGGGGAAGTTAGGAGAAAGTTGACGACCGGAGGAGGTGGCAGCTCATGAAGGAATCCTATGAACTTGTGATTAAGAACGGGAATGTAGTGCTGCCCGATCAGGTACTCAAGCTGGATATTGCAGTATCAGAGGGTAAGATTGTCGCACTTGGAGAGGAACTTTCGCTTGCGCCGCTGACCAAAGTCATCGACGCAGATGGGTTCTATGTCCTCCCCGGTATGATTGATATGCATGTCCACTTTAATGAACCAACGTTTGGACATTGGGAAGGCTTTCGCAGCGGTTCTGCGGCGCTGGCAGCTGGCGGCTGCACAACCTATGCAGATATGCCGCTTAACGGCAATCCACCTACTGTGAACGAGGCTGCGCTTTGTCAAAAGGTAGATGCTGCGGCTGGAAACTCTGCCGTTGATTATGTGCTGTGGGGTGGTCTCGTTCCGGGAAATCTGGATGATTTGGAAGCATTGGCAGCTGCTGGCGTCACTGGGTTTAAAGCCTTTCTCTCCAATCCTGGAGGGGAGGGCGAAGGCAGATTCCGTGAAGTGGATGAGGATACCCTCTATCAAGGGATGCAGCGAATCGCTTCTCTGGGCGGGATTCTGGCGCTGCATGCAGAAAGTGAGGATATCACGGCGGTGTTGACCGCAGATGCAGTGCGAAATGGCAGAACCAGCGCAAGTGAGTTTGCGGCTTGCCGCCCTGCTGAAGCAGAGCTGGAGGCAGTGTCCAGGGCGCTGCTGTATAGTGAACGTACGGGCTGCCGGTTACATTTTGTTCATATCAGCACGGCCGCCGCCATTGAGAAAATCTATGAAGCTAAGCTTCGAGGTCTGGACGTTTCGGCAGAAACCTGTCCACATTATCTGGTCCTCACTGAAAATGATATGAAGGCTTTAGGCCCTGTGGCGAAGTGTGCGCCTCCGTTGCGAAGTGCGGTGGAGCAGGAGAAGTTATGGGAGATGCTGGCCCAAGGCAAAATCGATCTGATTGCTTCGGATCATTCCCCCTGTCCAACGGAATTGAAGGTGAAGCCGGACTTGTCTTTTTTTGCAGCTTGGGGTGGGATCTCGGGTGCGCAGAGCAGTCTGGAGCTTATGTTCCATGAAGGCGTGAATGTGCGGGGGTTGACTGTTACATTAATTTCCAGTCTGCTTGCAGGGCAACCCGCAAAACGTTTTGGAATAGAGCATCGCAAAGGCGCTATAGCTCTAGGTCTAGATGCCGATCTAGTTCTGCTGAATCCAAGCACAACCTATACGCTGACTGCGGAGGATTTATTGTATCGCCACAAGCACAGCCCCTACATCGGAAGAACTTTATCCTGCAAGGTAGTTGCTACGATCTGTCGCGGGAATGTGATCTATACCTCTGAAGAAGGAGTGATCAGTGAGGGAGGTGGACAGTGGCTGCGAATTAGGAAGGAGCAGTACAGCCTATGAATGATTCCAGAGTTCAAGCGTCGACTCAGAAACTGATGGAGCTGCTGGAGGAGCTGGCGGCATTCAGCACACCTGGGCCAGGAGTTACTAGACTGCTATATACGGAGGAATGGAGCCAGGCGCAGATTTTTTTGCAGGAAAAAATGGCTGGGCTCGGCTTAGAAGTTTCCATAGACAAGGTTGGCAATGTATATGGACAATTGAGTGGATGCAATCCGCAGCAAAAGGTTATTTTAACCGGATCGCATATCGATACTGTAGTCAATGGCGGAAAATATGATGGTGCCTATGGGATCGCTGCGGCTATGATTGCGCTTCAAGATTTGCAGAGGAACTTTGGCCAGCCGCAGCGGACGCTTGAGGTCGTATCTTTTTGTGAAGAAGAGGGGAGCCGATTTCCGCTTGCTTATTGGGGTTCGGGCCATGTCACGGAAAGGTATGACGGAAGCGAGGCCGAGACCTGTATGGATGCAGAGGGCGTGACGTTAAAAGCAGCAATGGCACAATCCAGCTTCTTACAGGACATAACGGAGGAGAAAGCTTCTAAGCGGACTGGAGTCAGAAATGATATTGGTGCTTTTGTAGAACTGCACATCGAGCAGGGGATTATTCTGGAGAAGACGGACACTCAGATAGGCGTAGTTCAGGGGATTGTTGGCCAGAGACGATATGTGGTCAAGGTCAGTGGTATTGCTAATCATGCGGGCACGACACCGATGTTTATGCGGCAGGATGCACTGGCTAGTGCGGTTGAAATGCTGTACGTGCTTGAAAGTTCTGCTAAAACGGCTGGTGAACCTCTTGTAGCAACCTCGGGTAAGCTTGAGGTGTATCCGAATACGCCAAATGTGATCCCGGGTGAGGTTCTTTTTACATTAGATATCCGCCATAGTGAAGAGGACGAACTAGAACGTTTCTGTGAGAAGCTTCTTGCGGAATGTAATGAAATTGCTGTTAAACGTGGGGTGATTCTTGAGGTTACATCCGTGCTCCACACAGTCCCTGCGGCTATGGATACGAAGCTATCTGCAATGCTGGAAAATATCTGCCTCCAACAAGGGAAGACGTACCGCATGATGGTAAGTGGAGCGGGACATGACGCCCAGCTGTTTGCGCCGCGTTGCCCTACTGCGATGATATTTGTGCCAAGCCGAGCTGGGATCAGCCATTCTCCGGAAGAGTATACTTTCCCCGAGCAGCTTGCGGCTGGGCTTGAGGTGCTGACTGCGATGTTATACGAGTTAGCTTATTAAAAGAGTTCGACGAACTTTAAAATATATGGAAGTATATCTTTTACTCTATACTTTATCCTTATATTTCTCGCTGAAACGGAGCCCGTCCCTTAAAGGACGGCATAGCCGTTTCTACTTGAAGGGAGGATCATCATGAAGCGTTACGAAGATTTGTCGCCATCCCTGCGCTGTATTATGACTCCGGGTCCGGTCGAGGTAGATCCGCGTGTCCTGCGGGCGATGTCTTTTCCGGTGCTGGGTCAGTTTGATCCAGAGTTCACCTCTATTATGAATGAAACGATGGAAATGCTGCGTGAGCTGTTCGCTACCCGAAATGCATGGGCTTACCCTATAGATGGGACCTCTCGCGCTGGTATTGAGGCGGTGATGGTCAGCTTAATCCTGCCGGGGGAACGTGTGCTGATTCCGATCTTTGGCCGCTTCGGACACCTGCTTCATGAGATTGCCGAACGTTGTGGCGCTGAGGTATTCGTTCTGGAAAAGCCATGGGGAAGCGTGTTTGAACCGGAGGAAGTGATAGCGGCTATGGAGACTTTTAAGCCAAATGTGGTAGCGATGGTGCATGGTGAGACCTCTACAGGACGGGTGCAGCCACTCGCGGAAATTGGCAGAGCCTGCCGCCGAATGGATGCTCTTTTCATAGTTGACGCAGTTGCAACTCTTGGGGGCATTCCTGTCGAAACGGATGCTTGGATGCTGGATGCGGTCGTAGGAGGTACACAGAAATGCCTGTCCGTCCCCTCCGGTATGGCACCAATAACATATAATGACCGCGCTGAGGCTAAGCTTATGTCCCGTAAACGAGTAGAACGTGGGATTAGAATCACCGATGTTCAGCCTGGTGAGTTGTCTTTTGTCCGCAGCAACTATTTCGATCTTGGCATGCTTCAGGATTATTGGAGCCCGCAACGTCTCAATCATCATACAGAGATGACCTCCATGCTCTATGCACTTCGGGAGGGCTTGCGACTTGCGCTTGAAGAAGGAATGGATGCCAGATTCGCCAGACATCAGCTCCATGAAAAGGCACTTATAGCTGGATTAACAGCGATGGGGCTTGAACTTTACGGGGAGCCCTCCTGCAAACTTACCGTTGTTACCTGTGTGCTGATTCCTGAGGGCATAGACGGGGAATCTGTACGCACGCTGCTGCTGGAGCGGTTCGGCATTGAAATTGCCAGCTCCTTTGGACCTCTGAAAGGAAAGATTTGGCGCATTGGCACGATGGGCTTTAGCTGCCGTACGAATAATGTGCTGCGTTTGCTTGGAGCTTTGGAAGCAGCGTTGCTGCGACACGGATTTGAAGTTTTTTACGGACTTGGTGTTCAAGCGGCACTTGACGTATATGAGGAAAACGTAAGATAATCGTTGGAATAGATGCTGGCGGGTGAGTTCATACCAGGGGCATGTCCGGAGTGTTGGACAATCTTTGGATTAAGAAAACGGCTATCATCTACAGGGATGACGGAGCCGTTTTTTCGTACAATATCAGATTTGCCAACTATGATATCAACACAGCCGATGGTTAAGCAATCCTCTATTATTATGAATCTATTCACTACATCAAGAACGCACTTGGATACTAACGGGGGAGAGATGAAAATGACAACTTTTACAAGAAAGCCTTTAGCAGATTGTGTACCTGAGCTTGTGGCTACGGCAAGAGGAGATAAACCGGCAACACTAGTAATTACAGGTGGAAAGCTGGTTAATGTATGCTCTGGTGAAATTTTAGAAGGAATGTCTGTTGGTATACAAGGTGGACGTATCGCTTATGTTGGTAAAGATGTGACACATATGATTGGTGAAGGAACGCAGGTCATTGAGGCGAACGGTAAGTATATAGCTCCGGGACTACTCGATGGCCATTGTCATATTGAGAGCACACAGCTGACCGTTACTGAATTCTCCCGTGCGGTTCTGCCGCTGGGTACAACAGGTGGTTTCTTTGATGCTCATGAGATTGCTAATGTATTTGGGCTGAAGGGGATTCAATTGATGCTCGATGAGATGCGGGGAACACCGTTAGCGGCTTACATGCAGGTGGCTTCTTGTGTGCCTGCGGCAGGTGCGGAATTCGAGACAACGGGAGCTTCTATTGGACCAGAAGAAGTGGCAGAAGCCTTTACTTGGGGACCCGATGTGATTGCGCTGGGTGAAGTGATGAATTTTCCTGGCGTTGTTTATGGCGATGAGAAAATGCTTGGGGAAATTCAAGCTACGCTGCGGGCAGGCAGATTTGTAGATGGTCATTTCACATGGCCTTCCAGCGACTGGAGACTGCCCGTGTATGCTGCGGCAGGTGTGACTGGCGATCATGAGTGTGTGACAGCAGACGATGTGATTGAGCGCGTTCGACTGGGGATGTATGCCAAAATGCGTCGGGGTTCCGCTTGGCATGATGTGGCTAAAACAATTACGGCCCATACAGAACACGGCATAGATACACGCCGAATGATGCTGGTAACGGATGATCGTAGTTCGGAATCCTTACGAGATGAAGGGCATATGAATTTCGTCCTGCGTGATGCTATTGCTCAAGGTGTTAAGCCTATAACGGCTATCCAAATGGCTACCATTAATACTGCTGAACGCTTTGGTTTAGCGCGGGATATCGGATCTATTACTCCGGGTTCTTTTGCAGATATCATCCTTTTAGACGGGAATTTGGCGGATATTAATGTAGTGCTGACAATTGCCGCAGGTGTAGTAGTTGCGGAGAACGGAGTAATGACGGCAGAGCTTGCTAAATTCGCCTATCCGGAGGAAGTGTTGGCTTCGGTTCATTTGCCACAGCGTCCTACCGCAGAAGATTTTATCATCGCTGCTCCAATTGAAGCAGGTGAACTTACTACAAGAGTAATTAAAGTAAGAGAAAATCATGTGGAGACCATTGAGCGTATGGTTTCGATACCTGTAGTTGCGGGGCAACTGGATGTAAATGCTGTAGAAGGTCTGTGCAAAATCGCTGTGCTCGAACGGCATAAAGGTACAGGCAATAAATCCGTGGCCGTTGTAGAAGGCATTGGGTTTAAAGAGCCAGCTGCCATTGCGATGACAGTTGCCCATGATAGCCACAATGTACTAGTCATCGGCAACGATGATGAGTTAATGGCTAAAGCTGCAAATGCGGTTGCTGATGCCCAGGGTGGAGTTTGCATGATCACATCCAGTGGGGAAACATTATTCCCGTTGGCTATTGCAGGTCTAATGTCCACGGAACCCTTCGAAATTGCTGCTGCAAAATCAGCTGCGATCAGCAAAGCGCTATATGATGCTGGCTGTACTTTGAACTACGCATTTATGACTTTATCGCTGCTTGCATTGGCGGTTATCCCGACGTTACGCATCACGGATAAAGGACTTGTTCGGATCTCGCCTGAAGGAATACAGTTAGTGCCATTGTTTGTTTAAGTAAAGTTAACTGATTAATAACTAGGCAAAAGACTGTTTTGAGGTCGATGATGACCATTCAGAACAGTTTTTTGTTGTGAAAATAAGAAAGACTAAGTTTTTAAATATAAATATTAAACAGATGGACAAAGATTGAAACATTTTTCTGTGGAATTAATGAAAAAATATTAACAAAGCGTAGTCAGTTGACGATAATAATGTTAAATTAGATAAAAATTAAAGTGATTGGATAGAGCTAATTTTACATTATTGGCATTTAACGAAATTATAGATATCATCAGGTTTCAGGTAACCCAACTAAGAGGGACGAGGTGCATGAGAGATGATCAGACTAGAAACGCAAGACATTCTGAATATTAGCATGAAGCAAATTGCTACTATTTTTAAAATGAAGCCACTTGAGCTGAGATTTGTCACTGATTTTCAGGGTGAGAAATATCTCTTAACTAATGATAAGCTACACCTCAGCAATCAGCAGTACTGGGCGAAGGTTATGGAATGTGTCTTTGATGATCATGTTAGACCTGTGCTAATGTGTGAGGTGTTATATTTCCTGCGTAACGAATTTCTGGAAAGTGATATCAAGATATGCTTCTCTTATGATTATGCAGAGGATGGGAATGGAGAAGCCACTGCAACCGCTGAAGTATCTTTTAATGATTCAGCTGATTTGCAGCCAAGTGAGATTGCCGAGCTGATCGATTTTGCATTGACCTTACAGGACAAGCAATGGTTCCATGAACTGACTACTAAATATAAGCAGCTTACAGCATAAGCATCTTAGTGACCCTTAGATCTTATGAATTGACATAGCAAACCGTCTTTTCTGCAGCAAAGAATATTTGCGGACAAGACGGTTTTTTTGTATTACCAGCCCATGGCATTTCGTTCAACATGCTGAGCTAAAAAATGAAGCCAGTCCTCATGATTATTCAAGCAGGGGAGTGCAGTGAAGTCTTCAGCATGTCCTCCTCCAGCCACAAATTGCTCGCGCCCTTCTATGGCTAGCTCGTGCAGCGTTTCCAGACAATCCGTTACAAGTCCCGGTGAGAAAATCAAAGGTTTATGAATTCCGCGTTCCGCTAGCTTTCCCAAAACATCTGCTGTAGAGGGACCTACCCATTCTTCGCGTCCGAAGCGTGATTGAAAAGTAAGCTGCCAGCGTTCAGGCTCCCAATTCATAGCTGAAGCGAGAAGACGCGCAGTTTCCATACATTGCTCTGGATAGGGATCGCCTGTATCTGCATATCGTTTTGGAATCCCGTGAAAGGTCAGTACAAAAAAATCAGGATTAGAGCTCAGAAGTTCCATTTGCTGCAGTAAATGCGACTTCATGGCTGAAATATAACCGGGTTCATTATAATAGGCATCCATAAATCTGAGAGCAGGAATAAGGCGCTTTGTTACCGGTCCAGTGGAGCTTTGGCGTCCTAGTGCAGCGAAACTAGCTTGATCGAAGACAGATGCCGTCGTAGTGGACGAATATTGCGGGAATAGCGGCACAATGATGATGCGTGTGACTCCGTTAGCTTCCAATGTGTTCATCGCTTGTTCCATACTTGGTTCGCTATATGCTAAGCCAAGCTCTACTTGATACCGTGAACCTAGAAGCGCTTGCAAACCAGATCGCTGAGCTAATGAGTGGAAGAGTAAAGGTGATCCTTCTGTTGTCCAGATTTGTCTGTACAGCTCAGCCGACCGCCGAGGACGTGTACGCAGAATAACGCCTCGCAGCAGAGGTTGCCAGAGCAGTGGTGAATAATCTATGATTCGGCGGTCGGATAAAAAACGTTTCAGATAAGGACGTACCGCCTTTGCAGTAGGTGCAGTAGGTGTGCCAATTTGGGCGAGAATAACTCCAATAGGTGGCTGTTTGTTCAAAGCTTTGAACTCCTTTCCCATGTTAGAGATCGTTCTAAAATAACATATCTATTCTTGGATACACAATAATCGAGATCACGTTATCTACTTTGGGAATAGGAAGTGGGTGTATTTGTTTGGAGAAAATAATGAAAAATCACATTTATGAGCAAATAGTGATGTTTCTTATAGGGTATGTGATTTTAGATACAGAGGAATTGCGGAAAAGTTTGGTAGTATCAAACCAGAAATTGATTGAAAAAGCGCCTTCATTTTTTTCTGATATTATATGTGAATTATTTCACCTTTGATGCGGTTTATTGTAAAAAGGAATGAATAGATTTAAGGCATTATTTTTTTGGAAAGTGATGGTTCGCGCATAGGCATGAGAGGGGGGATGGGTTCTTATGAAGAGAGATGTAATGCTTCATAAGAAGAGAAGGGGCGCCGTGAAAGGTAAGTTTGGTTAAGAAAAGCTATATATCACTGGGGACTTGGTAAAGGAGAATTTTATTGAAAAAACTAATTTCTTTAACGATTAGCGCGGCAATATTGTTAGCGCCATTTGCTTACACACTTAATGTGCCTGCTTTGAACTTGAAGGTGGATGCAGTATCCGCAGCTTCTGAAGAAGCGGATGCACCAGCAGCTAAACCAACAGCAAAACCAGCAGCAACAGCAAAACCAGTAGCAACACCAAAGCCAACAGCAAAACCAGTAGTAACACCAAAGCCAACAGCAAAACCAGTAGAAACACCGAAAGCAACGGTAAAACCAGTAGCAACACCAAAGGCAACAGCGGCACCAGCAGCAACGACAAAACCAGCTACAACGCCAAAAGCAACCGCTGCTCCTGCGGCTACAGTAGTTCCAGCAGCGACTGTTAAGCCTGTACCTACAGCATTGCCGGTTACAGTTAAGGAAAATGTATATCAAGATGGGGTTTACGTAGCGTATGGCGATGCTTACTCCAAAGGTACCGAAGGCGCTAAGATCGAAATTAAAGATGGAAAAATTACTAGCATTGATCTCCTGAGAACCAGCCCTAAGCTGATCGACAGAGATGCTCGTAACAATTATAGCGCTTTATGGCAAGCTTATGGATTGATGACGAATAAATTGATTGGCAAGACAAGAGATGGAGCAGCTGCAGTAGATGCTGTTTCGGGAGCAACACGCTCTAGTAATGGATGGAAATTGTCTGTAGACAGAGCGTTTGAAAGAGCTCTAACAGTGAAAGATACAGATGCAGTTTACTTTGATGGTGTTCATATGGGCATAGATCCTACAGGTAAATATGCAGTATTTGCAACCTACGAATCCAATAAGCTCACAGCTGTTAAAGTGTACCCGCTGAACAGTGCTGGTGATTTCGTGGATGAGAAGGCCTACACAGCTGAGCAATCCGCAGCAGTTGCAGCTATAACACCAGCATTGCTGGCTAAAGGAACAGCTGCAGAGCCTGTTGCAGGACTCGAAGCCGACTTTAAGGCTGCGATTAATGCTTTCTGGGATGCTGAGCAGAATGCAAAGATTAACAATACTTCTGCTTATGTAGACGGATTCTATTCCTCTTATGGGACTGCAAGAAGTGTTGGTGTTGAAAGAGCTGACATCGTGATCCGCAACGGTAAGCTAGTGGATGTGAAGCTGTTCAGACTTGGGAACAACCTCATTGACAGAGGTGCAACGGCTTATGCAGAAGTTGTAAAAGCTAATGCTCCGATGACAGCTAAGTTGCTTGCTAATGGATCTTACTTCGCTAACTATGATGAGAAAGTAGATGGAATTTCTGGCGCTACAGAAAGCAGTCACGGTTGGAACCAAGCCGTAGAAAGAGCTTTCGAGAAAGCACTGAAAGTTCCTGGTGAAGTTAAATATTTTGACGGAAAATTCGCAGGTGTAGATAACCAATCTAAAGTATTACTGCTTGTTGATGTTGCTTCAGATGCAGTTACAAACATTAAATTAAGCTTGTTCGGAGCTGACGGCAAGCTGATCGCTGATGACAAACTAAGTGCAGAACAAAAATCGCTGGTGGGTACACTTACTTCAGGATTACTTGAAAAAGGTGTGCAAATGTCCGATATCACAGGTCAAGAAGAGCTATCCGCAGCTGCCAAAGCTGCTCTGACTGATGCTTTGACTAACGCATCCAAAGTTCAAGGAACCTATAAAGACGGAACCTTCACTGCATTTGGTGATGCCTATGATAAAGGAACAAACAGAGCAGACGTTACACTGCGTAACGGTAAGATCGTAAATGTTGCTTTGTATCGTGTAGGAATGAATCTTGTGGATAGAGGCAAAGCTGCTTACCCAGAGGTGGTAAAAGCAATTCCGCAATTGACTTCTAGCTTCCTTGCAGCAGGTACTAGAGAAGCTGTGCAAGATGTAGACGCTGTTTCCGGTGCAACTAGTAGTAGTGTAGCTCTCAAGACTGCGGTGGATAGAGCATACGGGAAAGCTGAAATTGTTGAAGCTAACAAAGCGGCTTACTTCGATGGAATCTTCATTGGTGTAAGTACGGATAAGCTTGTAAATGTGATGACGTATGTAGAACATGGCGTTCCTGTTAAAATGCTCGTTTACTATTTAGATAAAAACGGAAGTACAAGAACGGTCAACCAGTTGACTGACGCTGAGCTGGCTGTGAAGAGCGAGATTGAGTCGACTTCAACGGGCTATAGTTTACACAAGTATGGATATCGTGCAGCAGCCTTCGGAAATAATGATGCTGAGAAAGAAGTATCTGCTAAAGTGGTAGAAGCTATTAAATCAGCACTTGAATCCGCTGGTAAATAAGCAATTTTCAATCAATAGTTAATCTATAAAGGGGGTTATTCTAGAGCCATATTATGGCCTGTGGAGTAACCTCCTTTATCTACCTGTACATAAAAATGAAAATAGATCGTATAGTGATTTAAAGGGATTTTGGACGTGAGTGTCTAAAGTTTAATATAGAGAGCAGGTACAAAGCCTGTTATTAATAGGAGGCTTCAACATGACACAAATTAAACAGCTCGCTCCACAGGATGAATTTGTTGGCTTTTATCTCTTAAGAGAGCTGGCGATCAAACAAACGAACGGTACTCCTCCAAAGGATTATTTCGACCTAGTCTTGGGGGATTCCAGTGGACAATTGTCCGCGAAATATTGGGATGCCAGCACAACCGATAAAGAAACTTTTTTTCCTATGGCACTGGTGAAGGTTCGCGGGATTGCGCACACTTATCGTGAGAAATTGCAAATCAAAGTAACCAAAATCAGATTGGTGAACGATGAGGATGGCGTTGCGCTAACGGATTTTATTCGCTCCGCTCCTATTCGTCCAGTAGACCTTATTCATACGATTAAAGGGGTTATGGCAAGCATCACAGATCCGGAGATTGCCTCGATTGTCTCCTTTTGTGTAAGCAAAGTGGAAGAGAAATTGATGCATTATCCGGCTGCCAAAACGCATCACCATGCTTATTTTGCCGGACTTGCTTATCATATGGTTCGCATGCTGGAGATCGGGGATTTTCTGTGCAAGCAGCGTCCGTTCTTGAATCCAGATTTAATGAAGGCTGGAATTATTCTGCATGATATCGCGAAGCCGGAGGAGATGATCTCTCAGCTCGGAATTGTCTCAGAATATAGCGTTCAGGGTAAGTTGATTGGTCATATCTCGATGGCATCTAACTGGATTACAGAAGCGGCCATCCGCTTAGACATTGATTTGAATTCGGAGAAGGTTCTGGCGTTACAGCATCTCGTATTATCACACCATAACCTGGGCGAATGGGGCAGTCCTGTTCAGCCGCAAACGGCTGAGGCCGTAGCGCTGCATCATATTGACGCGATGGATGCGAAGCTGCAGATGGTCGAGGATGCGCTGGATACCACACCAGAAACGGAAGAATGGACGCCATTCATCAGAGGACTGGAGAATAAAGCAGTTTATCGGATGAAGATCTAGTGTGTTGTGTTGATCTTGGTTGGTGATCTGGATGAACCGATAGGATGTTCACTGATCGCTGATAAAATATACGGAATTCTTCCCTATAATTAGCACGATAAGGGTCTATTCGAAGTCATTATACGGAATTTCTCCTTAAAATTTTTATGAAATGCTTCATTTACACCCGAACCTTATGAATTATAGGGATAAATTCCCTATAACTCTGTCGTATAGGGCGTAAATTTAGAATTACAGGGAGCTATTCCCTATAATGACCAGCAAGGTTAGATTTCTTCGTAGTGAATGAATCGACTTGTATGCTATATTCCCCCATCTATGCAAAACACCCAACCAGCTGTAATGAGCCTGTTGGGTGTTTTTTGCTAAATAACTTAATAGTTTCTTACAAATAGAAGTTTTTCGTTCTTTGATTGTTCACAGGTTTCTTAGCAGGTTTACTCTTTCGAGCAGAAAAAGGAGTGTACCCACCAGCAAACATTGTTCCGCTAGTATATCCTTGGCTGCTGGAGAGCAAAAGCGGGTCAAGATGTGATTCTCGCTCCATAAGCATTAATAGAACCAAGGCAGCTGCGCGCGCGTCATCGAGAGCGTCATGGTGCTTCAGCTCAATGCCGAAATGCTCGGATACTACATTAAGCTTATGAGAGGGAAGCTCGGGCAGCATTTTTTTGCCTAATAAATAAGTACATAAGTATTGAAAGCTCGGATAGCTTATGGACATCCCATCGAGGCAATACCGCAGTACACTCATATCAAAAGCGGCATTGTGCGCTACAACAATTCGTCCGTGCAGCAAAGGTTCAACGGTGGGCCATAATTCGTGGAAAGTAGGCTGACCGATTACCATGGAGGGGGTGATGCCATGTATCGAAATGTTCATGCCGTCAAACCGCTGTTGCGGATCGATCAGCCAAGAATGTTCTGCTGTGATTACGCCATCTTTAACTTCCACAAGTCCCAAAGCACAGGCGCTGGATCGACTGGAATTCGCCGTTTCAAAGTCAATTGCTATAAAGTCCATTCGTAAAGCTCCTCATCTATCATATATACATTCATATTAAAGTAGTAAAATGATAAATACAATCTAGTACAAGTTACATATAGTAGTTGAGTAAAAATATGAATTCCCGCCATAACCATCTACCCGAGTAGAAATGTTGTGGCTTTTTCAAGTTTCGTTATCTTGCTATCCTATTCAAGAATCCGTACACTGCAAAATAGATGTTGTATATTATTGTTAAGCTCAGATACGGGAGGAAATACTTTGGGAGCTGTAATCACTAAAATTTTTGAATATGGGCAAGCAGAAATCGATTACCTCGGAAGTGTGGACCCAGTGCTAGGTGCGGCGATGGCGCGAATGGGGAAAGTGGAACGTGTGATTATTCCGGATCTTTTCACCGCGCTTATCTATGCCATAGTAGGTCAGCTAATATCAGTCAAAGCAGTTCGAACTATCTGGACAAGAATGCAGGCTCAGTTCGAAGAAATAACTCCGCAGCAGCTAGCTATACACACAGCGGATGAGATTCAGGGTTGCGGCATGACGATGAAAAAGGCAGTTTGCATTCATGACATTTCCAAGCTGATTGCTGATGGGGAGTTTAAGCTGGAGGAATTATATGGATTGTCCGATCAAGAGGTTATTCAAAGACTCATGAAGTTAAAAGGCATCGGTATGTGGACAGCAGAGATGATGCTAATCAATTGTATGGAGCGCCCAGATGTAGTTAGTTGGGGGGATATCGCCATTCGTCGCGGCATGATGAAGCTGTATGGGCTTGATACGCTTACCAAAAAGCAATTCGAACAATACCGTCTCAAGTACTCACCACACGGTTCGGTAGCTTCCATATATTTATGGGAGATTTCATTTCAATAATTAATACGTAGGGAGCACTATAGTGGACAAAACAATAAAGGAACAGCTAGTGGAGTTGGCAGATGCGGATTACCAGAAGTTTTCTGCGGCTTTACTTCCGACGATCGATAATGTGATAGGAGTCAGGCTACCGGAGCTGCGTAAACTGGCCAAAACCATTGCAAAGGGTGACTGGAGAGCCTATTTGGAGCACGCCGACTCTGATTTTTTTGAAGAGGTAATGCTGCAAGGTATGGTACTTGGTTATGTGAAGGCAGATCCTGAAGAAATTCTGCATTATATTGCGGACTTTATTCCTAAAATCGATAACTGGTCGGTATGTGATAGCTTTTGCACAGGGCTGAAGTTTACCTTGAAGAATAAAGAGCAGATGTGGGACTTTATAGTGCCGTATCTGTTATCTGACAAAGAATATGAGATTCGATTTGCGGTTGTAATGATGCTTAATTTCTTTATTGAAGAAGCGTACATCAGTCGGATTCTACAACTACTCGATAAGGTTAGACATGAGGGGTATTATGTGAAAATGGCGGTTTCTTGGGCGCTATCGATGTGTTATGTGAAGCTGCCTGCGGCTACGATAGATTATTTGAGAACTAACACTTTAGATGATTTCACCTATAACAAGGCTTTGCAGAAAATCACAGAGTCTTACCGAGTAGATCCGGAATCGAAAAAAATGATTCGCGGGATGAAGAGGAATAGAAAAAACAAGCCCCTTATATAGCTCAGTAGCTGAGAAATAAGGGACCTGTTTTTATATTTATTTTTTGTCGGTATTGATTTTCCGGTTGCGGATACGTTCAATTTCATCATCAACAGCACTACGAAGGGTGGGATCAATGGACGAAGCTACGCCTGCACCTGAGTTGGATTTATACTTGGAGTTTTCCGCCAGAGCTTCCCACTCGAAAATTTTCTCTTCCATTCGTTCGAAGCCACGTGAAGCGGTACCCACATTCGGTCCTTTTACACTGTTACTATGAGGAGCTGAGCTTAGTGTTTCTGTAGCTTGCTGAGCACGAGCGATAAGTTCAGTTCTTTTCGCTTTAAGGTGTTCGCGCTCTTCTTTAGCTCTAGCGATGTTGATCTCCAGCTCTGCCAGGGATTGCTGAGTTTGTGCCTGACTATTGATACTCTCATCCAGCTGTTCTGTATACCGCAGCTTGGCCATGAGTGCAAGGCGTGCTCTTTCTTCATTTCCTTGCTCAACCGCCTGAACAGCTTCAGCTTCGCTTTGATCTATCAGCTGAGTATATTCTTGCTTACGGCGTTCCAATACACTCGCTGTAACTTTTAAATCACGTTCATTGCGTTCTGCCGTAGCTATTTCGTTCTCAAGATCGCGTAGATACTGACCCGTCAGTAGCACTGGGTTTTCTAATTTGTTCAGACCTTCGTGTAGGGCAGCTTTAGTAAGGGTGGAAATTCTTTTGAATAAACTCATGTTATATCTCTCCTTAGTATGTTTGATTGGTACTAAATGACGATCTGTTAATAGAAATCATGTCCATCCGAAAAGCTGCCAAAAGGTTCTTTAGGGACGATGATGCTGGCGATAAAGTAAAAGATAAGTACGGTACCGAAGCTGAAAAGTGCTGCGGCAACAGTTACGAGACGGAGAATTGTGGCATCGATGCCTGACCAACTGGCAAGACCTCCGCATACACCACTAATCTTCTGGTCACTTCTGGAACGATATAATTTTTTCATTTATTATTGTCATCCTCTCTAATGGGGGGGATTGTGTTTAAATCTTGCAACCCGCTTGCTTATGTACTCATTGTATAGCCTTTTTAAATGCGGCAAAACGGCCTGAAGGCGGTTTTATATACCAGACCTGAGTCGAGGTTCGTTCCCGCAGGAAGGCGGGGGAAATAAGTTCATGATTGTGGATGAACTACAAATCCCGGTTGAAGTTAGGTACAATAAAGAGAGGAATACTTGTGGTGGTGTCGAAATATGCTTATATATGACTACTACGGAATAGGGGGCTGAATATGAGCTTTTTTAACAAGGTAAAGGCAGGCGTGAGCGAGGCTGGCAATAAAGCAAAGACAGTGGTGGAGATCAACCGTTTGAAATTACAGAACAACAGCAAGCAGAATGACATTGACCAGCAGTATCAGGTAATGGGTAAACTGTTGTTTGAAGCTGTAACACAAGGAGCAGGACCATTGCCGAGTGAGCAGATCGAGAAGAATATTTCCCGTATTCTTGAACTGAAATCGGAGATTGAGGTCAATCTGCAGCAAATTGCGGGGTTGTCCGATGTGAAGCAGTGTAAAGCATGCGGTGGCAATGTGGCAATCGAGGCTCGCTTTTGTCCGAGTTGCGGATCAACTTTTGAAGTGGCTCAAGAGCCAATTCGTGATGTAACACCATCGTCGATTACTTTGGATAAGAAGGAATAAAGCTACTGCATGTAAGAAATTCATGAACAAAAGGACAGCTTAATAGCTGTCCTTTTTTTATTTTTAGGAGAGAAGTCGTTTAAACCTTGGCAGCAAAACGTTTTTTTAAATAATACACAATTAGCAACATAAGCGGCAGAACAAATGCACAGGTGAAATCCCAATCTACCCAGTAGGTGGGGATTTCCTTTACATAAAAAATGATGTCTTTGGCAATCAGTTGTGACATACCAAATAACAAAAATCCAGTGGGTAGGATCAGAGGACGGTGGCTTTTGAGTTTAAATAATTGGGCTGTACCTAATGTTAAAGCATAATAATAAATGGCTGTTTTGAAGTATGTGCTGATAATCCATGCAGTAGCCATAAGCGCTTCAATACGTTGCAGAGAATTAGCAATATTAATTTTTTGAGCAAGAATATAAGCGGCATAAAATTGATGTTCAGAAGCGTAAACACCAAGAACGGTAAGGGAAAAAAATAAGATGAGGTTAAGTCCGAGAGCTCCGATGATCAAGGCTATGAAAATATCCCGGCTTGTTTTGCTATTCTTCTGAGCATATGGATATACCATAAGAAACACGCATAATTCACCAAAAGGATAAAAAACACCATACATCAAAGTATGGAGCATGTCCGGTACTGGTGTGTTCATAATGGGGTATAAACGTTCCATTTTGACATCGGGAGTCAGCAGAAGCAGCAGACCGATCAAAAAAACTGCAAACAGAGGGAAAAAAAGCTGAGCTGCCCGTCCCAATGTTTCCAGACCCAGTCGTACACCATATACCAGCAGGAAAATGGCCATAAAACGGATAACCCCACCGGGTGTCTTCTCGTAAATCTGTGTACACATGAAATCTTCAATTTCTCTTATGTAAGTGGAAGCGGCAATCAGGAAGAACACTAAATAGAACAAGGCTACAGCCGTTCCGGCCCATTTTCCTAGGATTTGTAGGCTAAGCTCGATAATATTCTTGTTTGGTTCAATGTCTGCTAAGCAGAGCAACAGTTTTATGGTCGCTAGGCCCAAGGGGATACTAATCAAAGCAGCAATCCATGCATCTTGTTTCGCTCCTGATATCATTAACGCTGGATACACAAGCGCCATATCCCCAATAAATGTGAATAGCCCGAGTATAATCATTTGATTGGTACTAATTCGATCTTTCTCCAAACTCATATACCCCCTCAAATTTATTGGACTAGTTTTAGTATGGTTGTAGTTACCAGAATTATGCCATTCACGAATTTTAATCAGAAAGGAATAATTATCAAAATTAACATCAAACTATACTCATTAATCTAAGTGAAGTGGAGGCTACATCGTGAAAAGTTCGGAGACGGGTACACTATCAAACCGATTGAAAACCAATATTGATCAGTTGAACGGATTGCTGGGCGGAAGTTCTGATGTAGTGATAAAAGAGTTGCAGATAGAAGAAAATACTAATATTTCTTTGATTTACATAGATGGTCTTGTGGATACTCAGGTACTGCATAATTCAATTTTGTATTCTTTGCAGGAACATATTCCTTATGAACAGCTGGGAAAGCTTGAGCCCGAGCAGAAGATTGAGATTATTAAGAAACAGATATTAATAGCCGGTGATCTAACCGTTATCGTTGATTACAGCCAATTTGTACACGAATTGCTGTCCGGTAGTGTAATGCTGCTGCTCGATGGGACATCCACCGCTCTCCGGATCGGCTTACCAGGCTGGGAAGATCGCAATGTAGGTGAGCCCAGTTCCCAATCGGTTGTTCGAGGTCCAATGGAAGGATTCACTGAGAATTTACGGACGAATACGGCACTGGTTCGGCGGAAAATAAAAGATAGCCATTTATGGCTGGAAACCGTTCAGATCGGAAGGGTAACTCAAACCAGCGTATCCATTATGTATCTAAGCAACATCGCGAATAAGGAGTTGGTGCAAGAAGTAAAACGCCGTCTGAATAAAATTGATACGGACAGTATTCTCGAGAGTGGATATATTGAAGAATTTATTCAAGAGACGGTATTTACACCATTTCCTACCGTATACAACAGTGATCGTCCAGATACGATTGCAGCAGGCATTTTGGAAGGAAAAGTGGCCATTATTGTTGATGGAACTCCTTTTGTACTTTTGGTACCCACATTTTTTGTGGCATTTTTTCAGTCTGCTGAGGATTATTACCAAAGGGCTGATATTGGTACATTGCTGAGATTAGTTCGTTTTATTTCATTTTTTATTACTTTGCTTGCACCTTCATTGTATGTTGCGATAACTACGTATCATCAGGAGATGATACCGACCAATCTTGTAATTAGTTTAGCTGCCCAGCGGGAGAGTGTTCCTTTTCCTGCTTTTGTCGAGGCGCTGATCATGGAAATGACTTATGAGATTTTGCGGGAGGCCGGGGTGCGGATACCCAAAAATATTGGACAGGCGATTTCCATTGTCGGAACGTTGGTGATAGGGCAAGCAGCAGTTGCAGCGGGTTTTATTTCATCTGCAATGGTCATTATTGTATCGCTTACAGCCATTTCTAGCTTTGTTATTCCGGAGACAGGAATGTCTATAGCTGCGCGGATGATCCGTTTTGTGCTTATAGCTTTGGCCGGATTTATCGGATTATATGGAATTCTATTCGGTATTTTTATCATCGTACTGCATTTGTCGAGTTTGCGTTCTTTCGGAATGCCTTATATGAGTCCGCTCGGACCTTATAATTCAAAAGACTTAAAAGACTCTATCTTTCGCTTTCCGTGGCCTTTTTTAAAGACAAGGCCTGCTGAGAACAAGACGCAGAACCTATTTCGTCAAAGTACTTCTAGTGATGAGGAATCAACGCAATGAATAAAAAATTAGTTAGAGGCGTTCTCCAATTGATGATAGCTCTCCAATTTACGTTAGTGCTAAGTGGCTGTTGGGAGAGAAAGGAGCTGAATGAGGTAGCCTTTGTCCTGGGGTTAGGGATCGACAAGGCTGAAACGGGTTATACAGTTTCGATGCAGGTCGTTATTCCATCTGCGATTTCCTCACAATCGTCTGGAGGAGGGGGAGGCACTGGAGTTCCAGTGGTTGTTTATAAATTTACGGTACCTACGTTTTATGATGCACAACGTAAGTTGAATCTGGATAGTTCCAGGACGAGTTATCTTGGTCATATCCGGGTGTTGGTTATTGGGGAGGAACTTGCCCGCTCCGGAGTGGGCGAGATACTGGACGTATTTAAAAGAAGTAGGGAAGCTCGAATGGATTTCTACGTTATGGTTGCCAGAGATACAACCGCCAGCGATGTCTTGAATGTCCTTACACCTATGGATAAATTACCAGCGAACAAATTATTTAGTTCCCTAGATAATTCTTATAAAGATTCAGCAAAAACAGTCGCTGTCACGCTGGATGATTTTATTGAAAATTTATTGGCTGAAGGTGAACATCCTGTACTGACCGGAGTGGAAGTTATGGGAGATCCCAAAGAGGGGGGAGATAAAAGCAATGTAGAGCGAACAATGCCTAAGGCGAGATTGGAATACCATACTGTAGCTGTGTTCAGAAAAGACAAACTGATCGGTTGGCTAAACGAGGGTGAAACGATTGGTTACAATTATATCAACGATAAGGTAACCTCACATTCTGGCTCGATAGCAGGGGAAGACGGAAAGCCTATTGTTATCGAAGCGATCCAGGCTTCAACCAAACGCAAAGTGAAAATTATTGATGGGGAGCCGCATATTTACCTTGACGTTAAGACGCTTTGCAACATTGAAGAAGTGCAAAGTACAGAAAATTTGGAATCGGAAAGCACCATAAAACGTTTGGAAAAGGAAACAGAGGAGCGGATTATAGAGCGGATGCAAAACACTGTGGAGCAAGTAACTAATCGCTTCAATGTTGATATTATGGGATTTGGACAATCGATCTACCATGCCAGTCCTAAAGCCTGGACAAAGCTACAGCAAAAAAAAGGCGACGATTACCTCAAATCATTGCCCATCCATTATAGTGCCTCAGTAGTTATTAATCGCGTAGGTCTCACAGATAATTCTTTTCTTGAAAAAATCAAGGAGTGAGTCGAATGGTGTTATTGTTTTTTTTGGTGCTTGCTGTAGGTTGTATGGCACTTGATTTGCCTAAATTAGTGCGAAAGCGCCGAGTACGTGATCTTAGCGTATATTTTATATTTTGGATTTTGGGACTTGGCGCGACCGTATGTGCGTTGTTAAAATTGAACATCCCGAGTCCTTTGTTTCTGATTATTCTTATCTATAAGCCAATAAATAATTTATTTGGAGTATGGTTTCATTAACAACGACGGATTTACAAATTATCAAACCCCTTAGAATAAGCATCGGATAAAACTTCTGGTTTATCTGATGAAATTCTAAGGGGTGTTTTTTTATGACTATCAAAACCAAATTCTCAATTGTTGTAAAAGTAGATTAAAATATTCATTGCTATATACAATTAAATACAATAAAGTTGTCATATAGAGGATAATTTTGTCGATTTTTCTGCAAAAATGTTCCAATCCATATTGCATCAGGCGATATTAGGGTCTATGAGGTTCGAATCCTCCTCCTGAAAAAGACATAAGAAAGTGGTGCGCATATGAGTAGCAACAGATTTGAGAACAAAGTAGTTATTATTACAGGTGCAGGTACCGGAATCGGAAAAGCTACAGCCTTAAGAGTAGCGAGAGAGGGCGGTACTGTAGTAGTTGCCAATCGATCAGATGCTGGCGCTAACACAGTTGAGGAAATTAAGGCTCTAGGTGGGGAAGCGATGTTTGTTCGGTCAGATGTTTCTCTCGAAGCAGACTGCAAAAATATCGTAGATCAAACATTAGCAGCTTATGGAAAAATTGATTGCCTATATAATAACTCAGCAATTACAGGAGACAATACGGATGTTATAGACTATGATCCGTTGTTGTTTCAAAAAGTGATTCAGACAAATCTCACTAGCCAATTCTACATGTTGCATTATACATTACCTCATATGAAATCTGGAGCTTCCGTTCTAAACTGCTCCTCTTTGCATGGTATTTTTATCGGGATGGCCAATGATGCAGCTTATTCAGCAAGTAAACATGCTATTGTGGGGATGACTAAATCAGTTGCCAAAGAAGTGGGTCACCGTAACATTAGAGTAAATGCCCTTTGCCCAGGACCTATCCCTACACCAACCATGAACAGATATGAAAAGCTGTTGTCTGATGATGTAGAGATGCTTCAATCTCTTATCGCTTCTGGAACGGCTCTGGGTAGATACGGTACGCCTGAGGAAGTAGCTGCGTTTGCATGCTTCCTACTAAGTGATGAGGCTTCGTTTATTACAGGTACAGCACATGTGATTGACGGGGGCTATTCCGCAACAAAGTAATCACGGATTGATTTACTTATATAACAACTAATATATAGTATTAAAGGCTTTGCGGCGTATTCTGATTCCAAAAACCTGAAGGATGACTGGATTGGAATCGGAAGTCGCACGCAGAGCCTTTTTTAGTTGTCTAAAAAAACAGATTCTTCGTATGTTGGCAAATTGAATGGTTGCAAGAGACAGCAGATACACAAAAATGAATGAATTAAGGAAAATATGACCATGGATATGTTGGAATTTGTAGAAATTTGTATTTTAATATAAATAAAAAAAGAAATTTGTCGATAATAATATAGGTAATATGTATTAGTTAATATTCTAGAAAGGGTGTTGTTATAAAAACGATACAGGAAGTAGATGTCGTCGCCCTGAAAAAGCCTGGGGCGGGTATTTTTTGTCTGTGAAGTTACATACATTTCATCTCTATTATTAAAAAATAACGTTAAAACTTGGAGGAAAAATAATTATGTCATACACAATTAAGTACAACCAAAATGAGAACCATATCGATGTAGTATCTATTGATTTTTCAGCTGAAGATGTTCCAGGATACCTGAAAGATTTTGAAAATATCATGAAGCTTGTTAAACCTAAATTTACAGGAACAACTGATGTAACTGATTCTAAAAGTGTACTTACTCCTGAGGTTGCAGCTATGCTAGCCCCTACTGGTGCGATGGCGAGTGAAGCTGGTCAAGCAGGATGGGCTTATGTAACTAAAAACCCAATTTGGAAGATGCAATTGAAACGTATTTTTGGTAGAGATTTTGCAGATGCTTACGATACCTACGAAGAAGCTAGAACATACCTGAAAAGCTTGCAATAATCTAATCTTACAGTTAGCAAAAAGTGCGGAGAATTTTCTCCGCACTTTTTTGCTTTATCTATATTTAAAATTGAAAATCTTCATCTTTCAGCGGTTCCACGTTAAGCGCCCGGACGTATCCGTTACCTTTTTTCGAGAAGAAATCATGCTGCTTGGTGTGGGTACTGATGCCATTCTGAACAATCGGGTTGATCTCTTCCTCGTCGAATAGCGGATCATGCCCCAGATTCATCATGGCTTTGTTAGCATTGTATCTAAGGAAGGTCTTGACCTCGTCCACCAGTCCGATGGGAGCGTAGATCTGCTCGGTATAACGTTCTTCATTCTCATGTAGCAGTCTAAGGAGGTCTACCAGCTTCTGGTGTAGCTCACGCTGCTCGTCATCTGGTAGCCCGTCAAAGATCTCCTGCGCCAGCACACCGACATATACGCCATGGATGCTCTCATCCCGCAGAATAAGGTCGATGATCTCACCGCTGCATGTCATTTTGCCTTGGCCAGCTAGATAAAGCGGGTAGAAGAAGCCACTGTAGAACAAGTAGCTCTCGAGCAGCACTGAGGCTGCCATGGCAAGGTACAGATCTTTGGGTGAATCTATTTTTTTGTAATATTGTGATATGGTCTCTGCCTTGAACTGCAGATAAGGGTTCTCTTCAACCCAGCGGAACACACTGTCAATCTCCTCTGTGGAGGACAAAGTGGTGAAAATGCTACTGTACGATTTGGCGTGAATCTGTTCCATCATGCCCATAAAGCCAAGCACAGCCTTGCGCTGAAGACCTTCGACATGCTCCATAATCTGCGGCATACCTACTCCGCCTTGAATCGTATCCAGCAGTGTGAGTCCGCCGAGTACCTTCATATAGGAGTCCTTTTCTTGCTCACTGAGCGTGAGCCAGGACATTTTATCATCGGATAATGGAATTTCATCGTCCGTCCAGAATTGCATAATGTTCTGATTCCAGAACATCAATGAGAAATCGTCGTCAGGACGGTTCCAGTTAACGGCTTGGATAGCGGTCATAATATGGCAATCTCCTTTTCTGCGGCTATAGCCTTCCAGTTAGATCGAGCAGGTGAGGCATTCCTCAACAGACAGCTTTTTGGTCCGGGTGTAATACAGCGACTTCAGGCCTTTATGCGCCGCGTACAGATAGGAACGGGCCAGTTCTCTGGTTGAGACATCACTGTTCACATGCAGAACGGTCGAGATGCCCTGGTCGATATGGGGCTGAATTTCCGCGATCAAATCGATCACCTTGAACTGATCCATTTGGTAAGCCGATTTATAGAAAAATACATTGTCTGGACGCAGGTACGGCATTGGATAGTAAGTCGTCGAATTAGCATAAGTCCGTGTCTCAATCTGCTCTACAATAGGCATAACGCTTGAAGTAGCATTTTGAATATAGGAAATGCTGGCTGTCGGTGCAATTGCCAAACGGTAAGCATGGTACAGCCCATTTGCTTTTACTGCATCCTGCAGTTGTTCCCAGTCCGCAGGGGATGGGATGAAAATATCTCCGAACAACTCTTGTACTCTTGGCGTTACAGGGCGGTAATCCGTAGTCAGGTAACGCTCGAAATAAGCTCCTGTAGCATAATCAGAAGCCTCAAATCCATGGAAAGACCGGCCGGTTGCAGCAGCGATCTCCATGCTTTTCTCCAGTGAATGGTAGTTCATGGTCATGAAGAAGGTCCGGACAAAATCGCGAGCCTGTTCGCTCTCATAAGCGATCTTGTTCTTGGCCAGATAGCCGTGCAGATTCATGACACCGAGACCGACGGAGTGCATCTCTTTGTTAGCTTTGGCTACGCCTGGGGCATTAGAGATGCTGGTCATATCGCTGACTGCAGTCAAGGCGATCATACCTTCATGTACCGATTCACGGATTTTGCCATGCTCCATCACGTTGACAATGTTTAAGGAAGCCAGATTGCAGCTTACATCACGGCGGATGGTATCTTCCTGTCCGTAGTCAGCAATTTCTGAGGTCTCCTGCAGCTGGAAGATTTCCGTGCAGAGGTTGGACATTTTGATCTGTCCAACGTTTTTCAGGGCATGAGCCTCATTGGCGTTGCTCTTGTTCATAATATATGGATAGCCAGATTCCAGCTGGATCATGGCGATTTTGGTCAGCATATCCCGTGCGCTCATGGCCTTTCTCTTTTTGACACGTGGATCGGCTAGCAGCTTATCGTACATTTCATCCAAATCCATGTCATCAAGATGCGTGCCATAAGCCTTGTACACACTGTAAGGGGCAAATACATGGAGCGGTTCATTGTCCTTCGCCAGCTTATAGAAGCGATTCGGAATGATCAGGCCGATGGACAGGGTTTTGAGTCTTGTTTTTTCGTCGGCGTTGATCTTCTTACTGTCGAGAAATTCAAGAACATCCCATCCAAAAATGTTGTAGTAGGCGGCTCCAGAACCTTTACGTTGACCCATCTGGTCAGCATAGGAGAAGCCGTCTTCCATCAGCTTGAGCACAGGTATAATGCCCTTCGCCGCATCCTCGACACCCTTGATTGTCTCTCCGCGGGAACGGAGCTTGGACAGGTTGACAGCCACACCACCGCCGATCTTCGACAGCTGCATGCAGGTATTGAGCACATAGTTGATCGAATTAAGCGAGTCGTCCATTTCGATAAGGAAGCAGGAGACAAGCTCACCGCGACGGCTCTTGCCGGCATTTAAGAAGGTTGGGGTCGCTGGCTGCAGACGCTGCTCCATCATCGAACGGGCAAGCATGCCGGCAGTAGCGGCGTTGCCGCGTCCAAGATGAAGGGAGACTGCCGCCACACGGTCCGGATAATGCTCCAGATATTGCTTGCGGTCATTGCTTTTTACAGCGTAATCCGTATAGAACTTCGAAGCTGCCATATAGGATGGAAAGCTGAAGTTGTAAGAATGGGTAATTTGGTAGACATCTTCAATCTCAGCCAAGCTGTACTGTTCGTAAAAATTTTCGTAGAAATCCTGTTCAATCATATAATCAACCTTGGCTTTTGTATTCGCAAAAACCAGGCTCCGCCGTTCTACATCCCGCATAAATTCGGCTACTGCCTCAAGGTCTTTATCCAATTGAAAGAAACCACTTTCGTCTCTCTTCATCAACATGTTGTTTAGTTCAATATGCCGCAACTCGGCTCACCTCCTGTTTAATTCGTTCCACATCACCAAATGTGCCCGATAGCTCAAATTTACCGATAACTGGTACATTGTACCGATCTGCAATCAAGTCTGCGCTATGCGCGAACAGCTCGCCCCAGTTCTTGTTGCCGCTGGCGGCGATGCCTTTCAAATTGGAATAATTGTTCTTCAAGAAAGCAGACACCTTCTCTGGAATCTGTCCAAAGCCGGTGGTATATGTAATAAGCACATAGGGCTCGTCAATGGTCATATGCTCTTCAATCTGCACAGCTGGCAGCTTAAGCTTACCAATGAAGCGTTTGACGTTTCCGGTTTTTGAATCGTATGCGACTAGCATGGAGTCTCTCCCCCTGTATATATTACTGTAAAGATTGAATAGATAAGCTATAAATACTGGAAAATCATATGCATACTATATTTAGTGTGCGTTGTTTATTTTAATCACTATATGTTGAAAAGTCAACATGAAAAGTGCATCCTAACTAGTTGGAAATTGGTCTAGTAAACGCTCTATTAAAGTGTTAATATCACGAAAATACGCAGGTTGGAGCGGTTTGCTAAGGCAGCTGTGTTGTTTTTTGTGATGGATCTTACTGCATCTTTTTTATCATGACAAATTAGCGTCACTCCGTTGAGCAGAACTGGGAGCAGATGGATGAGGACATTAATGAAGCTAAAGCGGAGAGACTAACAATGGGTTTGTACAATTTCCCCCGTACATGCACTTCTAGGCATCTACCCACATACAATAAGATGACCATGAACCCGTAAGGCTAACAGATCGGTTTCATTGTACAAGTGCGGGAGGTGTCGCCAAGTTGCCTGGATTCTTAAGTACGATCGCGTTGCTAATCAAAGAACTGACGTTGCTGGTATCCTACGTAAGGAACAACGCATTTCCACAGCCGCTCTCGGAGCAGGAGGAAAGCAAATACTTAGGCATGATGGCTGAAGGGGATGCTAAAGCCCGAAATTTGCTTATCGAGCACAATTTGAGACTTGTCGCCCATATAGTAAAAAAATTCGACAACACCGGAGAAGACATGGAGGATTTAATCTCCATCGGCACGATCGGCCTGATCAAAGCCATTGAGAGCTACCGTCCGAACAAAGGGACAAAGCTGGCCACTTTTGCTGCCCGTTGTATTGAAAATGAAATCCTGATGCACCTTAGATCACTAAAAAAGACTCGTAAAGATGTATCTCTGCACGATCCAATTGGGACAGACAAGGAAGGTAATGAAATTACACTTATCGATATTCTTGGCTCCGAGGCTGATGATGTCATTAAAGAGGTCGATCTCAAGATCGAGAAGAGCAAGATTTACCGCAACCTTGATATTCTGGATGACCGGGAAAAGGAAGTTGTCGTTGGTCGATTTGGATTGGATACAGGCGGGGAAGAGAGGACGCAGCGGGAGATTGCGAAGGAGCTGGGGATTTCGCGGAGTTATGTGTCGCGGATTGAGAAGCGGGCACTCATGAAGCTGTATCATGAGTTTTATAAGGCGAAGCGGTAGGGTCTTAGATAATAACTAAAGATTCACTATACAGTGTTTTAAAAGCGACTTGCCAACAGGGGAGTTGCTTTTTTGTTAATCAAGTAGTTGGGATAAATGAACATAAAAAAAGCATATTTAGAAAATTAACTTTTTAACTGCTGAGGGGTGTTATTATGACATACAAAGAAATTTATGATCTACATATTCAATTGTTACATGTATATGAGAACAATGAAAAGCACCAAGGTCCATATCAGACACAAATCGACCTGCTGAGAGTATTATGCAATGTCCGAACCGGATGTCAAGGCACTTTTCTAAAAATACACGGGCTAGGTATTATAATCCGAGTATGGGGCGATTTTTAAATGAGGATACGTATGAAGGGGAGATTGATAATCCGCTGAGTCAGAACCTTTATATTTATGTGCATAATAACCCGTTGATATATACTGACCCGACGGGGAATTATTGTGAATCAGCCGTTGGGAAGTTTTTCACATCCTAAAGGATGTACTAATCTTGATAGTATTTATGTACCAGATAGAATCAAAGATAAACATCCTAATAAATCAACTTCTCAACTTGTAAATATTTATAACTAAGAAAAAGAAACAAAAGTAGCTTTGGCTGGAGCAGTCATATTAAGAAATGAAGTTGCTCTACCTTTTCCAGGAAGTTCTTCTGGATCGATAATTAAGGGGTTAACCCAAATAGCGGGGACCATTGTGGCAACAAGTTTAGTGGTTGACTCAGCCAATAAAAATCGAGTTAAAGAAGGAACAATTATTTACAGATCTTCAGTATCAGTTAACTCCAAGGCCAGTAACTGATGAAAACGGGCTCTCCTTTTTTACTTATATTATGGACAACAATAATAAAGCGGTTATGACAACGGTAGAGGCAGTGAAGAAAGAGGGAGTGTTTTTAATAGAAAAATATCCCAATAATCCTAAACACCACCTTATTTCCACAAAAGATCCATATGAACACCAACTTTGGATGAATTCAAAAACAAATGCTAATAATGATCCATACTATTTAACAGGAATACTAATGAAAATATCAGTTCCAGTCCAAGTTCAAAAATAGTTTTAGATTTGATTGAAAAAATGAATTTTTTACCAAAAAGGGAGGGGAATCAATTATGGGGAATTTACCTCTAAGTAAAATGGATTATGAGAGTATTAAAAAATTAAAGCAATTAAATAAAAATGATCTTTTAGATCTGATTGAAGGGTTATCGATATATTTAAAGGATAGGAATTTTCCTATATTTGAAGATGTTGTGGAGTTATTACTTAATTTTAATAAGGAACTTATTCCTTTCATCAATAGGATATTCGAAGGGGAGGAAAGTGATTGGAAATTAAATGTTTTAGAATATTTATTGCCTCAGTATCCTATTGGAGTTCTTATTGAACTAGAAGTCAGTTTAATCAAGCTTGTTGAAACCCCAACTACATTAGATAGGGAATTAGAAGTTGATATGGCTGCTAAGGAAGTGTTAAAAAAAATTCAGGCTTAAGGATGGAACCACGGCTAGTTATTTCAATAGACTTTTCTTCATATTCGCTGTAGGAGGATAAAGATGGAGATCAAAAGATTAATCCCGAAAGATAAAATGGACATCGAGTCAGTAAATAAATTAAAAGCATTGGATATAAATTTATTTAAACCGATTATTCCTGATTTATTAGAGTGGACTGCAGATGCAAATTGGCCTACTACAAAAGAAATTGGGAAGTTGCTGCTTCCGTTAGGCAGGGAATTAGTTCCTCATCTCAGGAAAATTTTCGCTTCTGATGATGACTGTTGGAAATATTCAATACTTGTAAAGTTGGTTATAAATCTACCGAAATCTGTATTATCGGAGATGGAAGCTGATCTTAAAAGATTAGCCTTTAACCCAACTGAACGTGAAAAACAAGAATTAGTCGACGAAGAGGCAGCAGATATTTTGTCACTTCTATATCAAACATGAAGTATACTGAGGAGTGATTTCCTATATTTCAATATGCAAGGCATGTTTATTGTTTTATCAATAGATGATACTCTTGCATCTTGAAAATATTCTAGATAATATGCACGATAGTTATGAAAAAAAACAACAAAGAAATTAGTTTCACCTATACGTTATTAGAACGTAAGAATTAGGTCATGGCTATGTTATTCAAGCTTTAGATTCATTAATAAACATGAAAAAAGGAAGAGGCGGTACAGTTAAACTCGCTTCTTTTAAAGTCATAGAACAAATTCAAAAAAAGAAATATACTTGCAACCACCTTGTGACTAACAATCGTAGGGTGGTTTGTTTTTTAGATCATTTCTTGCCCATAACCTCTTCACACCCAATCATAATCAAGCATTTGATTATGATTGGGTGTGAAGAGTAATAGTCCACAGACAAATTAAAAGCTTACAATTGTAGGAAACTTTTTAATTTATGTCATACGATATTAAGAATTTTTTTGTTTGTTTCTTTTTTGCCCTCTTATAGATATATTGTTCTGTTTTTTCTACACGTGTTGAAAAATTGATATATCATCTCTTAGTCTTTCCTGTGGAGATTCATTAATCAAAAATATGTCTGTAATTTCTAACAATGAAAATGGAGCTACCAGAGGTTTATCCTGAGCTCAGTAACTAAAGATCCTTCTGGCATATGCTGTGGATGTAGTGAACTATACGGAATTGGCGAAACATGGGATTTATGATCTTACAACCTTTCAGAAGGTCCAAGCCGGACAAATGACTCCGCTCCTGCCGCCAAAAACCAAACAAGCCTGATGCGAAACCGCATCAGGCTTGTTTCTATCTAAGATCTATCCTCTTATTTGGAGATTCCTCACTCCATTGTGCACAATATCCAGGTTGAAGTAGACTGCTAGGCAGTCCCCCGGGAGTACATCCACATTTTCCCGGATGGCGGAAATGTGTTTGTATCAAATCACTCTATATAGGTACTCTGTTAATGACATCATATCATGTCCATAACCTCAAGAAATTCGATAACACCGGAGAAGACATGGAGGATCTCATCTCCATCGGAACAATTGGCTTAATTAAAGCCATTGAAAGCTACCGTCCGAACAAAGGGACAAAGCTAGCTACTTTTGCTGCCCGTTGTATCGAAAACGAAATCCTGATGCACCTTAGATCGTTGTAGAAAACACGGAAAGACGTATCTCTGCATGATCCGATTGGGACAGACAAGGAAGGTAACGAAATTACACTCATCGATATCCTTGGCTCCGAAGCTGATGATGTCATTAAAGAAGTAGATCTGAAGATCGAAAAGAGTAAAATCTACCGCAATCTTGATATTCTGGATGATCGGGAAAAGGAAGTTGTGGTTGGGCGGTTTGGATTGGATACAGGTGGGGAAGAGAGGACGCAGAGGGAGATTGCGAAGGAGCTGGGGATCTCACGGAGTTATGTTTCGCGGATAGAGAAGAGAGCGCTCATGAAGTTGTATTATGAGTTTTATAAGGCGAAGCGTTGATTTGAAAATTTAGGATAATAACCTGTAGGGCTGAGATATTAATATCTCAATCCTACAGGCTATTTGTGTTTCTGTATCATATGAAAATATAGGGAATCATCGTAGGGATTCTTCCTTTCTAGTATACTTGTACGAGTAGCCCGAAAATATAAATGTATTAGTATAGGAGGCTTCTATGCAAAAATTCGATGATGTGCTTTTGTTTATTAGTCAATCTTTTTTGAAAAAAGATGAGCAGCTAGAGATGCAAAGGACAATAGGTGAAGCTTCACTTATTGATATAGATATTGTAAAAAGAACTGCACGTACAATACGAAGAGTAGGGATCATTATGATTGCACGAGAGTATCCTTCGATTGTTGAAGATCCTCCGGATCAACAGCTTTTAAGTTGGACAGTAGGAAAACGTGCCGCATTAGACGATAATCAACAAACATTTGATTGGCTACATAAAGGATGGATTTTGAAAGAAGTACGTTTTAAAAATGACGGGAAATCTGTAGAACGAATTCATTACCGTATGGGCTATTTATTATATGTATATTTAACTAATAAGCAAACGGATGAGCATCGGGATAGTTTAAATCAATTTACGCAATTCCAGACGAATGCTACTCCGAAAATGGAACAAATCACGTATTTACATGACGAACGATTACTTCAGTTGAAGGATTTGGCATTATTCTTATTAGATAGTTTACAGTGGGGCCTTAATGATTTAGAAGAACAGTATATTTTTCCTACAAATTGGAGCTTATCTAAACGAATCAACAGTTTGAATTTTTTATTAGCTTTTCTCATGATTTCTAGCAACAAAGAGATATTTGATTGGAAAGAAATTGGTGCTCATTATTACCCGAGTATTGGAGGGTCTAAGGCATTTGATGCGTATAAAGTTGAGTTTCTTAACTTTTTGGAGACGCTAATTGGTCATTCGCTGGAAACGTTAGGGATGATTAGTGGTGGTCAAATTACGTCAATCTATTTTGCTGGAGATCTTGAAGGAACCTGGTCGAGTTATCAAGCAGGTCCTGTGCATTCTTTAACAAATATTTCGGTTTCACAAGACCATTATTCAACTAGAGCAACAACACTCTGGTTAGTTGAGAATCGAGCCGTTTTGACACGGATATCTGCAGAACCTCATTTCTTGCAGGAGACAAATTCTTTGATAATATGTGTGGATGGTCATCTTCGAAGTGCGCATAAACATTTCATTAGACAATTGTTGTTGAATAGTCGTATCCAGCAAACCATCTTATGGAGCGACTATGATGAAGCTGGATTGCAAATTGCAGGAGAGATGTTTCAATCGCTTATGGGACACGCTGTGCGGCATAAATGGATCTGTCCAGATCACTCGATAATAACCAATTGGTCAGAGTATCAATATAACATGGAGAGTTTACTACAATATTCGAAATCGGAGCAAGAGATCGTTTTAGGGGAGGCAAATGATTGGAGAAGATGGATCAACCACTAATTTCAATTTTTCAAACAAACGAATCCAAACCGGAAATGCATCAGGCATTAAGGGATGTTGCATTATTATCTGGGGTTCTTAATGATCTCAACTCACAAAACTTTCTGCAAACACCTATCGAAATTTTACGATTCCTACGTATTATTCAATTGATTAATGAAGAAGCTTTGGGACTCGATGAACCGATTGAAAATGCAGATACGCTATACTTTCGTTATCGAAATCGTTTTGATGATCTTGAACCACCAAGTAAGAAAAAGGTCGAACAAATTGTAAATGTCCTAGTGAAGTATAATTGGATATCCAAACAAACAAGGCAACTTAAAATGCGAGATGTAGGTAAGCGGATGATGGATACACTCATACGTCTTGCTAATGATTCATTAGCTTACTATATGCATGATGATATTGGTAGATCTCTATTCCAAGCTAGACGGGATGCCGAGCTTAGCGAAGCTTATGATGATCATGGCATTTCTGGTGGTAATAAAATTGCTAGTATGATTCGTAATGTTGAGCATGCGATTCAATTGATGAAAGAACGTGAGTTGGAGCTGTTAGCAGACCGTAATGCATTACCTCAATTAGAGATCATACATCAGTTAATGCAGGAATTGGAAATTAAACTATCGGAACGATTCCGCCAATTTTATACGTTAGAGGATAGTCTGGTACTCAGTAATTTAATGCAATTAGGCACTTCTGCACTTGCAGATGGCACGAATTTGAGCATGGGGATGATCAATAAGTATCTAAAATTTACAATGATGAAGCAAACGATGCTATTATCCTCGATAAACCCAGAAAAAGTAAGGCTGTTTATTACACAAATGTATGATCCACCTCAAGAATCAGACATACCAAACGCTCATCAAATTATGAGCTTTATGGAGCAAAATGAATACGAAGGTGAGTCCATGGATGGTTTATGGATTCCGATTAAATTCGCTGCACCGCTTTCAGGAGAAGCAGTATATGAAGGCATAGAATATCTAGAAAACTATGAGCCGATTGTTGAATTGATGCAAGAAGACGACCAGGAAATACAATATATAAATGAGGAAATGGATATTGCTTTATTAGAAGATATGATGGGAGATTCAGAGTGGTTGCTTACTAAATCCATGATTGAAACGGAAGCGATTGAAGTATTCATGAAGGAAGTGGAGGCTGCTCCTATAGAGACTGTAATGATTGAAGCGACGTCTACGGCGTGGGGGGATGCAATTAACGCGCTTACTGCGGTATCTGCATTGGTAGGGAGTAAGAAGTTAACGTTGGAGGAAGCAACGGATGATTCAAAAGTTCAAGCCTCTCTATATGAGAAGGAATGGGATTGGATGAATCGTGATGATATCAACCAAGTGGTCAAACATAAAAATTATCGCACTATAAATAAGGACATTGAAAGTATGCATGAGAGGAGTGATGATGAACTTGACGGATGAAATGAATGTAAATCCTCTTAATGCCATGCAAGCTATCAAAGGAATGCTAACCGAGGACGAAGAGATCGTGTTTATGAATCTCTTATTCTCATCCTCTGCAACAATACGTGCGGGGAATTTCGGATTATCCAGGCGTGAGGTGGAGAAGCAATTAAAGATCTCCGGTGATGATGAGAAGTTTGATTCATTTCTGAAGCGTGTTAATCAAGCGGTAAGCCGGTACTTTAAAGTGATTTTTGATGAGAAAAAGGATCAAGTCATCGTCATGATGAGAGTTTCTGCTAAATCTGCACGTAGTACATTGTCTAAAGAAAGTTTAGCAATCCTTCTGTTTATGTTTTACCAGCAAGAAGTTTTACAGCATGAGTATACATTATTTGATCAGTTGTTAAATGCCCTTGGACATGAGACTACAAAGGCAAATCACCGTTTGAATCTGAATATAGATCAGTTGAAGAAGATTGGTGCACTTGAAGAATATGATACAAATTCAAATGAGAAGGCATATGTAATCACGGCAATTGGTGCGAATATGTTCTCGGATTCTTTTTTAAGGCGTACTGTTGAATTTAGTCAATCCAATCAATTAAATAAAGAAGAAGTACTGAAATTTTTCAAACGATATAATCTGTATCAGGAAGGAACTGAAAAAATAGAATGATACCTTGGAAAATGTGGTTTACGGGAATCAGAGATTATCAGCCTACTATGATGGATTTGTCAGGAAAAGAATCGCATATACTGATAACTGGTCCTAATGGAGCAGGAAAATCTACTGTAACATACTGTATGGGAAGTGTTCTATATTCTTCCAAGGTTGATTTAGAAGGTCTGAAATCTCGTAATCTCCTTCCGAATGAGACGTGGAAGGCGCATATTCGACTTCAGTTTAAGAATGAGGGACGTATGCGTATTGATGCAGCTAATTATGTTGAATTTGCAATTTATATCCTACAGGAACCAGGACAGCCGACTAAGAAGGAATTTGTTATACATTCGGGGGATGATCCAGAACAGTGGGATGAAACAATTAAGTATACTTCTGGTGATCGGCAGTACAATTTCACGACTTACAAGAAGGATCTCCAGTTCAAATATAAAATTGATCCGGATTTATTCTACCTAATTTGGTACCAGCAGGAGGTAAATCAATTCGCTGTTATGGATCCGCAGGAGCGTTTTCGTATTTTTGCCGAAATGCATGGTATAGATCAGGTACAACGTAACTGGGAAGAAAGTATGGAGCAATTAAAGGATGTGCAGGAGAGTTTAAGAACGGCTGAAGTAAATGTAGAAAATAAAAAGCAATATCTCGGGATGGCACGATCAGCGCTAGACCGGTATGAAGATAATCGTAAACGTCTTATAGAGGGCGGGAAGCTGTATGCTGGAGCTTTGCTGAAATTAGAGATTTATTACAAACAAGAACAAATACATCTATTAGCCAAGGAAGAACAATTGCTCGTGGATCATGATATCGCAAGTGATAGACTGGTGACATTGCAGAAGCAAGGCGATCGATTGAATATTGAAATGAAGCAAATACAAGAAGAAAAAGAACAGTTTGATACGAGAATCACTTTATTGCAGGAGCAATTAGCTACTGTGAAAAAGGAAATTGAAGAAACTTCAATTATAATTGGAGAATTAGATGTTCAGCTAAAGGAAATTAGTCAAGAAAAATCTAGAATTACACATACTGAAAAAGAGGTACATCAACAATTATCAGCAATAACTAAGCAGCTCAACGAATTGAATATCGAGATTGAGAAGGCGGAAGCTAGTCTTCAAGAAACTGATGATGTTATAGCCCAATTAATAGATTCAAGTTCTTACTTGAAGGCGCTGATTCAACAGGATAAAAGCTTGGATCATATGCACCAAGAACGGTTACAGCATTATCGCAGCAGTCATGATGTACAGATGGAAATTGACCGCTTAGATCATACCATTCAACATTCCATGCAGGAACAAAAAGATAAGACTAAACTACTTGAGGAGTTATCCGATGAGGAACAGATGCTTAAGCACAATCAATTATGGTCAGCTCGTCAAAGGGAATCACTATCTTTGTTCAAAGTGAGGGGTGTGCGTGCATATGCATTAAATGAATTACTTGAATTAAATGAGTCAGCTCGACTTACAGCGGAGGAGCAGTTTGAGACGATAAAGTATGCGATATTTTTTGATGGCACGCATGTACAAGCTCCTAATGATTTGTATCATGTACCTTTACGAAGTATAATACCGGATCGTTCTGTTACTGAAATTCAGACACTCCAAATTCGTGTGAAGAATGGGATAGAAGATGATGTATTCCCACATGCGGTCAAGGCTTTATGGTGGGTTGAGCAATTTTTTCTAGCAGGTGAGACAAGAATAGAGAATGATATGCTCATCGACTCAAAGGGGATTCGAGGTGCACAAGAGAAGAAGAGTTATATATTAAGCCAGAAAGCTATGCAGAAACGTAAAGAGGAGATTCAAAAGAAAATTAGCGAATTGAGTACTTTACTTGCGAATCTCGATGACTCGATTAAGAGTAATACGTTAACTATGCAAGAACTACATGCCATTATCCAATCTGTGCGTGAATCGGAAGCCTTTCTTACAATGAGACATGAACGTGAAGGCCGGATCCTGAAGTATGAAGTAGAGATACAGCACCTTCAGGAACAGAAGGAGCATAGTCAGGAACTTAAGAATACGCACACAAAGTTCATTGAGAAACGGATCAGGCTGGAGCATATACAAGTTATACTACAACGTGAAGCAGATTTTTATGTGAGATTAGGTCAGCAGAAGGAACAGTTTGAAATGTTACAACGGAAGACTCATCAGCACAACCACTTATCCTTACAGCAGGACGCATTGAAGCAGCAAAATGATACATTGGAAGAGCTGGCTGAACAAATAGATGGAGATGAACGTCGACAAAAACGCAATCTTTCGAATAATGAAGACGAAATTCAACAAGCTACGCGTACTCTTAGTCAAATTAATAATCAAATCAAAGATACAAAAGAGTCACTTGATACATCTAAAATAAATCTACTTACAATAACCGAAGAAATTGAAAATCTCAAAGGGATTGCACGGTTTATTTATGATGAGGTGACAAATGAGTTTGAACATGAGCCTAATAATACCAAGAGACAACAATCGCTTTCAAAGCTCCGCCAAGAGCATGAGTCTGGAAAAGTAACATTTAACAGCGCTAGAAATGAGTCGGGTATTGATCCCGCAGCATCTGAGAATTATAAAGTGATAAAAGAAGAGGTTCATCGATTGCAGGATGAATTTAAACGGACAAGCTTATTGTTTGAAGAGAACCAAGAACGAGCTGAGAATTTGAAAGATCAGCTAGAGACGACAATCAATATGCGAGTCCTTGAAATTCAACAACGATTTAAGAACTACATGAGCATTTTTCAATTCGAGGGACAGATCGATTGGAGTCAGCAAGAGGATCGTCGAGGTCGAGTGCTTTTCCATTTATTCATTAAGGCTCGAAAGGAAGGGCATCGAGGATCATTAGAGGATGTTAGTGTGAAGGCTCGTGGAGGAAGAGTTGGCAAGGGTGTTTCTGGAGGCGAAGAATCGCTCAGTTCACTACTGTTTGCTCTGGCTTTATTGCAGAATCTACAAACAGCACCTGGATTTATAGTTATGGATGAATTTGATAGCGCGTTAGATGAGCAGAGGAAATTAAAAGTATTTGATCTTTATGCTGGTGAATTACAACGTAAATTGATTATCCTGTCACCAAAGTCACATGAGAACTCATATCTGGATCGATTCTCGAAAGCGTACATTGTGCAACATGATCCTACTGTACCACGGAGTAAAGTGATGGGGTTGAATTTGCAACGTATATGACCATGTGGGTAAATGAATTAGCCTGTTAGAGTGAGATCTCCATTGATTATTCTTACGGGCTAATTGGTTGTATGATGCATACAGACTTAAGCTAATATAAAATGTACTTTGCTGTGGTATACTCGAGCTATCAGATAAAATGAGGTGTTTGTATAAATGATGAATCTTACGCAGGACCTTGCTAAATTGATTCGATTAACAGGTGATCGTGCCAAATTGGATGCAAAAGCAAATGGGACATATATCGTATATAAAACAGCTGGTGGGCAAATTGTTAAAGAATATAGTACCGGTGAGATCAAGGAAATGAGTGAACAGGAACTTAATCATGAATGAGACAGTTGCAACCATGTTTGTGTTTGCTGGTAATAATGGAAGTGGTAAGAGCACAATCCGCAACTTGATTGTTGACCGGCTTGGGGTAAGTGTGAATATTGATCCGGATGCACTAGCTCGCAAAATTAATACTCAATATCCAGAAAAAAGTAAAGTATCTGCTGGCAAAGAAGCCATAAGAATAACCAGAGAATGTATCCGAAATAAGTGGGACTTCACTGTAGAAACCACTCTAGCTGGTGGTAATGTTATCAGGCAGATGAGATCTGCAAAAGAACAAGGCTTCGAAATCATTATGTTTTATGTGGGGCTAGGGGATGTTCGGCTTAATATTGAGCGTGTTGCTATGCGAGTAAAGAACGGTGGTCATCATATTGAAACAGAGGATATTATTAGACGCAATTTAACAAGTATGAATAATCTGTTGTCGCACTTAGACCTAATAGATCAGTTGTTAGTTGTTGATAATAGTAAAGCAGATGGTGAGATTATTCTTGGAGCGGATATAAGCGGGATGAAATATTATTCAAATGAATTGCCTGAATGGGTACAAAAAATCGATCGAGAACTACAGTTGAAATATCAAAAGTAAACCAATTCAAATCGGGATCGATTGTAATTGGTTTATTTTGTTACATCGTGTCGTGTCCACAACCTCAAAAAATTCGATAATACTGGAGAAGACATGGAGGATTTAATCTCCATCTGAACCATTGGCCTGATCAAAGCCATTGAGAGCTATCGTCCTAACAAAGGCACAAAGCTAGCCGCTTTTGCTGCCCGTTGTATTGAAAACGAAATTCTGATGCACCTAAGATCCTTGAAGAAGACTCGTAAAGATGTATCCCTTCACGATCCGATTGGGACAGACAAGGAAGGTAATGAAATCACGCTGATCGATATCCTTGGCTCCGAGGCTGATGATGTCATTAAAGAGGTCGATCTGAAGATTGAGAAGAGCAAGATTTATCGGAATCTCGATATTTTGGATGACCGAGAAAAAGAAGTTGTAGTGGGTCGGTTTAGACTGGACACAGGTGGGGAAGAGCGGACGCAGCGGGAGATTGCCAAGGAGCTTGGTATCAGTCGCAGCTATGTGTCACGGATTGAGAAGCGTGCGCTCATGAAGCTGTATCATGAGTTTTATAAGGCGAAGCGCTAGGATCTTTGATAATAGCTAAAGATTCACTATAGAGTGTTTTAAAAGCGACTTGCCAACAAGGGAGTTGCTTTTTTGTTAATTCAAGTAGTTGGGCTAAATGAACATATAAAAACATATTCATAAAATTAACTTTTTAACTGCTGAGGGGTGTTATTATGACATACAAAGAAATATATGATCTCCATATTCAATTGTTACATGTATATGGAAATAATGAAAAGTACCAAGGTCCATATTAGAAGCAACTTAATTATTTTAAGAGGCAGTTTTTTATAGCTGAAGATATAGTTCAACGAATTTTTGTTCTAAATCAGTTAATAAAAATTCATGAAAAAAGTAGAGAAATAAAGATAAATTGGTGTTCAGAAGAATACTTTAAATGATGCCTAGATTTAATATAGTTTTGTATGTAGGAATAAGCTTCTAGATAGGTAACTCAAAAATGATCGATAGCAATAAAAAGGAGTAGTTATAATTGTCGCTAGACTTATATCTACAAGAGTTGAAATGTTGTGAAAATAATACGGAAATAATGAAAACATATTTTTGAGTCACAAGCTAATAGATGGGATCTTGGAGGTAAATGTATGAACAATTCAACAAGTAGACATATGATGGATAAACCCTACATTAAAGATGTTATTCGTGAACTTAAACTTCTGGGATATGAGGAAGATGAGGCTACGAAAATTCTAATCATATACTATAGACCATTAAAGAGGAGCTGGGGTTTTGGGCCTAATGCTTACTATTTTGCTAAAGAAGTCGATTTAATTCATAAAGCTGTTATCAAGAAATTTGAACCTAAATCTGGTCAGATCTTTATAGGTCATTTGAAAAATCAAATAAAATCACATCTGAAAGATAAGCTTGAATTGAGAGATAGAATGCAGATAACAATTCCCTAAGGGGCCTCAAGATGATATCTCCATCGGAACAATTGGCTTGATTAAAGTGATTGGAAAATACCGTCCAAACAAAGGTACAAAGCTAGCCACTGCTACAGCACGTTATATAGAAAACGAGATTCTGATGCATCTTAGATCTTTGAAGAAAACACGTAAAGACGTATCCCTGCACGATCCGATTGGAACGGACAAAGAGGGTAACGAAATCACGCTCATAGATATCCTTGGCTCCGAAATTATTTTTAGGTCTACCATAGTTTCGTGTAAGTAAACTCATTCCAAATGAAGCGAACGATTCAATATTTCTGAAGGTGACTCCCATGATCGTGCTTCCAAGTTGCCCCTACTGCGGGAAAAATACGCTAAATCCATAACTACGGCAACCGGATTAAGCAGACCCATCGCAGGATGATTCTCATAATAAGCAAGTAATTCTTTCGATGTCCTGCCTAGAATGATGTCCAGCAAAGAGTCACCACGCAAATCATGCAACCCCGTATTGCAGGTATGACCTTCAAGGATAGCAAAATCATCAATACCTAACACCCCTCCAAGTTTCACTCGTTCCTCATGATAACATCAGTTTTTTTTGAGTGACTACTTGAAGGGCATACTACCACTTGTCGGTTTTCTTATAAGATTAATATATAAAACAAGTCGAATACGTATATCCCCAAAGTGCTTTGATTTGCTGGTTGAAAACAAAAAAACGCTATTCAGATTCTTGATCAGTTTATAGAAGCGCTCTGTAAATAAGTTTCAGTATATTCTGGTACTGATAGCGTTTGTTGGTTGAGCTTTCTCTTGAACTCCCCAGGTGGCATTCCCATTTCTGCTGAAAAAACAGTGGTAAAATAGTGAACTGTTTTAAAACCTGACATTTCTGAAATTTCTTTGAGGGTAAGGTCGGTATCTGAGAGGAGGATGCTGGCTTTTCTCATTCTCTCTCTTTTAATATAATTTGAAAACGATTGGCCTAATTCATCCTGGAAAATACGTGATAAGTGTCTTTCTGAAATGTGAATAAAATCCGCTACATCGCTCATTTTCAATGATTGAGATAGGTTGTCATGGATGTATAGCTTCGCTTGATATACTAAGGACGAATAAATACGAATTTCTTTATTCTTTTTGTATTTAATTTGTTGTTCATTAAATAAACCAACAATACTTGAATAGAAAGAAGAACATAAGCCTTGAAAGCAGTCGTTGAACAATAGGTAAAAATCACAGGCCATAACGAGGATCGAAGTCCATAGTTTTACAACGGGAGATTGGCTAGCATTATTAATAATGAATTTTTTCGTTTTTTCTAGATTAGTGAAAAGTTCTATTAATTTCTTTGTTGATTTTGTTTTTATAATTTCAAATCCAACAAAAATAATTTCCAATCCAGTTTCGCTTAAAATTTGGTGTTTAACGAAGGGGCGGGAAAGGAAAAGGGACCCACTCGTTATATGAAATGAATGTCCATCATCCATATACTCACCTTCACCGTTGACAATATAACACAGTTCAAAATAAGAATGTTGATGTGGCTTGTTATTGTAATGATCGGGTTGAGCACCCCAATAGTGAATTAGAATGGAAACATCACTTCCATTGACTTGAATAGATTCCTGATTAAGAGCAATTGAACCATCTATAAACAAATCAGTCCATTCCATGGCTGTCTTCCCCTTTCAAAATAATGATGAACCACATTAATGTTCCCGCTTTGATAGTAGCATATTTCTCCACGAGTGTATCACGAATGTCTCGATTTTATAAAAATATGACTGGTTTCTCAAAAGATTAAGGAGAGAACAAGATTTATACTAAAATTAAATATTGAATGATCCAATATAAAAAGGGTATTTTGCCAAAAAGGGATGTGAAGAGTTGTAATGAATAAATATTCGATCGCATTTGATGTCGGAGGATTGTTTATAAAATCAGCTGTTTTAAACGACGATGGGGAAATAGTTCCTAACTCGTATGCCATCTTCCCCTCGAAATCAAAAGAGACTAAAGAAGGTATCATTGAACATTTGGTGTTCATCATTAAGCAGCAAACAAATGGAATTTTGGATAAAGACTTCGAAATAACTGGAGTTGGCTATGCATTTCCAGGTCCATTTGATTATGAAAGCGGGATAAGTTACATCAAAGGTATCGATAAATTTGAAGAGATATACGAAGTGAACCTTCGTGATCTATTAATAAATCGTCTTAAACAAGAAAGTTCTTTTCATTCAAAGACAAGTAATGAGTTTCAGATTGTTTTTGATAATGATGCTAGCCTGTTTGCTTTAGGAGAACATGTATCCGGCAAGGCTGGAGGTTACAACAAATCCATCTTTTTAACGATTGGTACGGGGGCAGGATCGGCATTTATGGAAAATGGAAAATTGGTAAAAGACAGACAAGATATACCGGAAAATGGATGGATCTATAATCAACCATTTAAGCAATCCATAGTCGATGACTATATTTCTAAAAGAGGTATCTTAAAACTGGCGAATGAATTAGGCCTTAGTACATCAGACAACGAAGTGGAAACATTAGCCGCTATGGGCAAAAATGAAGACCAGAGGGCAAAGATGGCATTCCGAATGTTTGGAGAATATATAGGAAAAGCTTTAAATCCATATATAAAAAGTTTTAAACCAGATGCGATCATTCTTGGCGGTCAAATTACAAAAAGTAAAGATTTGTTTATGAATGGGGTTTATGAAACGCTTGAGAACAAAACGGTAAACATTGAATGTTCTGAAGAAACCTCACTGAGTACATTTAAAGGTGTAGCAAATCTATTAAAGCAATCTATTAGAAGGAAGGAATAAAATAATGGCTAATTTTAATATGTACCCAGAGATACTAGTATCCAATTCAAATGATCATGCTTGGCAAGATTACGGAAACATTAAGAATGAGCTTAATCGGGCAATAAAAAAACTAGGAAAGCAAAAGACTATCGTTACCGTCGATTGTTATCCTGGCGTAAGAATGGAAGAACTAAAAACTAATCTTGTTTCAGTAATGGAACCTGCCTATACAATTTTTGCAGATGATTTATATTATTCTAGCGATAAAGTAACGGATATGATTAAATTTCATCTAACAACGGATAGAGTATTTGGGAAGATATCGCTTCATAATTTTGGGGATTTTTTAGATGATGAACGTTTGGAAGAGGCTAGAAGTGCTATTAGTAACATTGATAGCGGTTTAATCATTATTTATGGTTCTGGTGCTACTCTTGTATGTGATCCTGATATTCTCATATATGCTGATTTGGCAAGGTGGGAAATCCAAAAAAGATATAGTAATAATGAAATTTCAAATTGGAGAGCAGACAACCATAATGAGGATGCGGTTAGAAAGATTAAAAGAGGCTATTTCTTTGAATGGCCAGTTGCGGACAGACATAAAAGGAAGTTGTTTGAAAAAATAGATTATCTATTAGATACGAACTGCAGCAATGAACCAAAGCTGGTAGAGGGGGCAACCTACTTAGCTGGATTAAAGCAAACAGTCAGCCAGCCTTTTAGAGTGATTCCTTACTTTGCCCCTGGAGTATGGGGAGGGCAATGGATGAAAGAAAAGCTTGGTCTTGATCCGTCAGTTGAAAACTATGCTTGGAGCTTTAATGGTGTACCAGAAGAAAATAGTCTTTTTTTAAGATACGGGGATGTAAAAATTGAAGTCCCAGCTATTAATGCTGTTTTTAGACATCCAGTTGATCTTTTGGGTGAAAAGGTATATGGACGTTTTGGCGCGGAGTTCCCGATTCGATTTAACTTTTTAGATACTTTTGGGGGCGGAAATCTTAGTTTACAGGTTCATCCATTGGTTGATTATGCGCAACAAACGTTTGGGGTGCATTATACGCAAGATGAAAGCTATTACATCGTTGATGCAAAAGAAGATGCTATCGTATATTTGGGTGTCAAGGATGATATAAATTCCAATGAAATGATTCAAGATTTAAAACAATCATATGATGAAGGCAGTAAATTTGACGACCAAAAGTATATTAATCAATTTCCAGCTAAAAAGCATGACCATTTTTTAATACCAGCAGGTACTATTCATTCGCAGGGTAAAGATTCCTTGGTATTAGAAATAAGTGCAACACCCAATTACTTCACGTTTAAATTATGGGACTGGGGACGGTTGGGGATGGATGGGATACCAAGACCTGTCCATCTTGAACACGGAATCAATTCTATTCAATGGGAAAGAGACGAGAAGTGGGTCAGTGAAAATATAATCAATTGTCTAGAACAAATGGGTGAAGGCGATGGATGGATCGAAGAAAAGACAGGCTTACACGACAGGCAGTTTATTGAAACTAGAAGACATTGGTTCTCAGGACCAGTCATCCATAACACTGATGGCGGTGTCAATGTTCTCAATCTAATAGAGGGGGAGGAAGCTATAGTCGAAAGCCCTACAAATGCCTTTGAGCCATTTATAGTTCATTATGCTGAAACATTTATCATTCCTGCAATGGTTGGCAGCTATTCGATACGCCCCCATGGTAATAGCGTAGGAAAAGAAATGGGGACAATCAAGGCCTATGTTAGAACATAGCTGAATTTTCGAATAAAGCTAAAGAAAACGCTGTTCGAATTATTAAAGAAAGAGCATTTCGAGAAGAAACATAAGCTTACCCTTGGTATTATTGCAGGGTTGCATACGTTTGGGTCGCATTTGATTTTAATCCACATATTTGATAGCTCATAACCCACGTCGAAGAGGACATCATTCAATGATGTCCTCAGGCTGTCGAGAAAGTCTCGACAGCCTGGGATTATTAAGAGGTTTTTTATGAGAGATCATGATTCTGAGTCCGAATTGGAATGGCCGAACCTTGTAGAAACAAAAGTGGAGTAAAAGCCTGAAAGCAATTATTTCACGACGTATTATGACTAAGAAAGGCGTGATTATAGAAATGAAAAAAATCTATGTGGTAAACAAAACTCATTTTGACATTGGTTTTACCGATTTAGCAGAAAATGTCTTGCACAAGTATTGCCATGATTACATTCAAAACGCAATCACTTTAGCTGAAGACTTAAGAAAAGAGGGCAAAGACTTTGTTTGGACAACAGGTAGCTTTATTATTGAATATTACTTCAAAAACATGGATGAAGAAGCTTGTAAAAAGCTAGACGACGCCATAAAGAAAGGTTACATTCGCTGGCACGCAATCCCGTGTACGTTTGAATCTGAAACTATGACACCTCAAACTTTACATTACATGACTTCAATCTCAAAGAAGTTAGATGCTCGTTATGGATACAAAACAACAAGCGCAAAGATGACTGACGTCCCAGGACATACTATCGGGATTGTTGATGAGTTATATCGTCAAGGAATTAAATTCCTACACATTGGTGTAAATGGCTCGAGCTCAATTCCAGAAGTTCCAGATACATTTCTATGGAAGAATGGCGAAAGTGAGATAATTGTCTCTTATTCAGACGACTATGGTGGCGTAATCGGAATTGATTGCATAGATAACAAGCTGGCGTTTATGCATACTCATGATAATAGTGGTCCAGGAACAAAAGAGAAAATTAACGTCTTTTTGTCAAAAATGGCGAATGAGTATCCAGACTATGAGCTTGAATTGACTTCAATGGATCAGTTTGCAAATGAAATTTGGGAAGTACGTGACCAACTGCCAGTTATTACAGAGGAGATTGGGGACACATGGATTCATGGAATGATGTCTGATCCGAAAATCATTCGTGATTATCGGATTTTAACTAATTACATGTTTGATAACAAAATAGAAAATGATGATGCTAATTTCTATGCGATGTTAGTTCCAGAGCATACTTGGGGAATGGATATCAAACGCTATTTCAGTGACTATATGAATTATGAAAAGAAAGACTTCCAACGAGCGCGTAGTTTAGACCAAATTACGGATCTTGATTTAACCTACGCTTATGGAATTGTTAAAGATGCAACTGTTGGCGAAATGCAATTCACTTATAATGAGTGGACTGATCGTTCGTACAAATTTTATGAGTCTTCATGGAAAGAACAACGCAAGAACGTTGATCGTGCAATAGCTTGTTTGGAGCCTAAAGATCAAAATAACATTAAAAAACTTATCGAAGTTCCATATCATATCTTTGAAAACCAAGGTATTGAATGTGGTTTGGAAGAATTGATTTCGGTAAACGGGTATCAAGTTATGTTTGCTAGCGATGGTTCAATTAACCACTTAGAAAAGGATGGAACACTTTACTTTGATCAGGACAACAAACTCGGGGTTCTGAACTATACAATTGCTGGGCAAAATGACTATGATAACCTACGTTACAACTATTTGCGTGAATTACAACATAATTGGTGGGCAATTGACTTCTTAAAGCCAGGAATGGAAATTCAAAAACGAATTCAATTGAATGAAAATTTCACACCACATGTTGTGAAATTAGTTATGGAAAATGATTCGATTATTGCAACTTTAAAGTATAGCCAAAGAGCTGTGGAGGAGTATGGTGCTCCAAGAGTTGTAAAGGTTAAATATCAATTTGGAGATAAAGTTGAAATTGCACTATTATTAAAGGATAAAGATGCAATTCGTTATCCAGAAATTTATTCTTTTGACATTACACCACGTTTGAATTCGCCGTACTTAACTAAGATTCGTAAAATTGATACCGTTATTTCACCTTTTGAAGTGGTAGGTCACGGAAATAAGTTGCAACACATGATTGAAGAGTTAATTTACGATGGCAGCGATAAAAAAATCAATATTAAACCTATTGATGCCCCTCTTTTGGGAATCGGAACAAATAACAATCTAAGTTATAACAATAAATACCATCAAGACAACAATAAATTTACGTTTACACTATTGAACACAACATGGGGAACTAATTTCACGATGTGGTATGAAGAAGATATTTTTGCTCGTTTTGAGTTAGTGTTGGGATAACAATTTCCTGCGAACATAATGGGCATACGCCGATGCCTCTTCATCAAAAAAACAGTTTATTCTCTTATCTAGACTGTTTTTTAGGTACATTTAGACCGTTTAAGCGATATTCCTTCAAGATGTGTTTGATAAAGTATTCTCAGGCTAGGTCATCATCACGCTAACGGGACACGATAGCTCAATAACGACACAAAGGCAATCGATCAGTGGATCGGCTGCCTTTGTTCAGCTAACGGGCAGGTTAGTTCAATAGGACACGACATAAATTGTTTAACCAGACATCTTCATTTAGAATAAAAGAAGAGATAGAAGGGAGTGTCGCAAATGGAATACCTATCAATTACGATATCACTTGTGTCCTTAGTTGTATGTTTAACTGTATATAACAAAGTAAGTGCCATGGAAGCTCGTATCAAAACAATGCAGGTAAACGTTGACCAAATTGCCAAGTCTGAAGGTCTGCCCCCACATCTTGTTCAAAATGAGGTTCTCCAGCTCGTACGTAACGGCAAGGAAGTAGCAGCTGTTAAAAAAGCGAGAGAAGTGCTTGGTTTGTCACTATTAGAAGCGAAGCAATATGTGGATGCCCTAAAGGAATAGCTGCAACAATGCGTCCATTCAAATAATAGCCCAAAAAAGACTGTCGACAAGTCCATTCGATAGTCTTTTTTATTATATATTATCAAAAATTAAACAGGAGTAGTAATATTGCTGTCGATGGTACCTTTGCGGTAATGGCTTTAAGCTAATGGGCAGGTTAGTTAAAAGGGCGTTTTATTGAAATTAACCGAAGTAAAGGAATAGTGAAATGTTTACGGTTCTTCTTGAACTAACGGGACACGATAGCTCAATAACGAAACAAAGGCAATCGATCAGTGGATCGGCTGCCTTTGTTCAGCTAACGGGCAGGATAACGCAACAAATTTACTGTTCCTACGTATAGGATATAATTGGAAAACCAACTCTATGAGAATTGTAGCCAAGGGGCAACAATTTGCAGGGGAGCGAAATGAAGTGACAATAAAAAGATCATTTGGTACTGGGTCATTTGCAATAGTTGTTCTTATTTTAGGTTTTTTATTTAATTTTAAATTTCAAAACGACTTCATGTTGAGCCATTATCTTTTTAAGTTATTCAATTGGAATATATATACGAATGAAACCGAGGGGTATCACATTCCATTTATGGCTGCTATCGTATTTTGGTTACCAGCAGTGATAATTTCGAAAAAATATCCAATTAATTTTGGAACTACTTTCTGTTATAGGGTGGGAGGAGTTATGTTGGTTCTTAGTATTACTGTGTTTGCAGTTTATTTGTTTGGGACTCTTGTATAGAAACAAGCGATGATTAAGGTTCGTCGTTTGGTTAAGCTAACGGGACACGTTAGTTCAGTGAACTAAGAAAATGAGGAGATATTTTAAATGGGACAAGGATATATTTTAGTCAATAAAAGCAAAGGAGAAATAATAAGCTTTGCCCATCTCCCAGCAAGTAAAGCAAAGGAATTAACCGGAAATCCCGTAACAGCAGCTATGACGACCTGGTACCTTTTGAGTAATATAGGCGATCAAATTAGTTTTATTGAAGAGGAAAATGTATTGGACGATTATCACGATGTAACCGATCTGCTCATTGACGATTTGATTAAAAGACAGCTTATAAAAGACGACGGGATTGAGGTGTTTGACCCAAATGAACCTGAGATATTCATTCGGCGGCTGAGGAACACGTGGATGGATTGTGAAGCTAACGAGGAACGTTAGCTCAAACACGATCGGCTACCTTTATTCAACTAACGGGCAGGATTGCGGAACAAGGGCTTAAATGAAATCTGAATAGAGGAGGTAAAAAAGTGAAAAGACCTTTAGGAGTGACTTTAATTAGTTGTTTTTACATAATTGGTGCATTAGTATTAATTTTCACAGCAATATTCTTTAATGCAGATGCAGATGGATTTGGCATAGCCTATAGGTTTGGTTTACCAAACTTTCCAGAACAAATATTTAGGGTTATATTGGCTGTTGCTTCCCTTATCCTCATCTATGGTTATATGGGTTTAAAAAAATGGGGATTTTGGTTAATGATTATTTACTCATTTGGATTCGGTTTAATAAGTTATAATCTATTATCATCGCATAATCAACAACCATTCATAGGGAATGTCAGTTGGTCAGTAATTGTATTGATTTATACGTTTTTTGTTAGAAAGTCCTTTTTCCTCACAAAAAAGGATGAATAATTCATTGAATATATTCAACTAACGGGGAACGTTAGTTGAACGACAACAGCGGCAGTCTAATACTTTATTTTCACCGAACATAAATAACACTGTGCTGGTCATTTAACAAGTTAATTATGGAAATATATATTAAATAATGCATCCAGACTTGAGTGAACACAAATTGCACTTTGCTGTTCTTTACTAAGCTATAAGATAAAAAGAAGCGTTTATATAAATGATGAATCTTACGCAGGATATTGCTAAGCTGAAGGACAAATTGTCCAAGAATATAGCACAGATGAAATTGAGAAAAAACGAATAGGAACTTAACGTATGAATGAGACAATTGCACCGATGTTTGTGTTCCTGGAAAATTGGGAACGATCGTATTTGGTATGTTTTTTACATCGTATCGTGTCCATAACCTCAAGAAATTTGATAACACCGGAGAAGACATGGAGGATCTGATCTCCATCGGCACCATTGGCTTGATCAAAGCTATTGAGAGCTATCGCCCGAACAAAGGCACAAAGCTGGCCACTTTTGCTGCACGATGTATCGAAAACGAAATTCTGATGCACCTAAGATCCTTGAAGAAAACTCGTAAAGATGTATCTCTGCACGACCCTATTGGGACTGACAAAGAAGGTAATGAAATTACACTCATTGATATCCTCGGTTCGGAAGCGGATGATGTTATTAAAGAAGTGGATTTGAAGATCGAGAAGAGCAAGATATATCGAAACCTCGATATATTGGATGACAGGGAAAAAGAAGTTGTCGTTGGTCGGTTTGGATTGGATACAGGCGGGGAAGAGAGGACACAGAGGGAGATTGCGAAGGAGCTGGGAATTTCGCGGATAGAGAAGCGGGCACTCATGAAGCTGTATCATGAGTTTTATAAGGCTAAGCGCTAGGATCTTAAATAATAACTAAAGATTCACTATAGAGTGTTTTAAAAGCGACTTGCCAACAAGGGAGTTGCTTTTTTGTTAATTTAAGTAGTTGGGCTAATTGAAAATAAAAAAAGCATATTCAGATAATTAAGTTTGTAACTGCTGAGGGCGGGGGGGCGAACCCGTACGGTACTCACGTACCGCAAGATTTTAAGTTCTGCGCTTCTACCTACTGCAATTCACCGTGATCCCGATCAGTTTGGTGGTCGGATCAGCCTCCTTTGCCTTCCGGTGGTAGACGCCGGAAAGCAGAACGATAGGCTGCCCAGGTAACACTGTGTAGGTTCGCTCCTCCATCGCAATGGCATACATAGAGCAGCTCGAAATCGTACAGCCTCCTTCTCGGGAACAAGCGAGGTGCGACCCTCTGGAAATGCGCGTAATGGATGGAGGGAGTTCATTCCTGGAAGGGGACTGGCTTGCGGACCAGTGTTGGAGAGGGGGGCATAGCGGGACAGCTCCCTTACATAGTATTAGACGGAATAACGGAATCGTGCAAAAAGTAACTTTCTTAGCTAAATAAAACTCTCCATCATTCTTATATAATAAAGGTAACAAGGTATCATAACTAGATAAAAGTTATTCTGTAGTAATCCGGTATAATACAAATGTAAGAGAAGGATATGCATGAAGAATGGTAAGTCATCAATGCCCAAGAAGACTAGACGCAGTAGGGAGACTTCGGATTCTCCCAACAAGGAGCTTGGATTAACATAAAATAACCTCCGCGAGTGAGAAGGATAGGATGGATGCATCATGAAAAGGTACGGGGCGGTCGTGATAGGCTGCGGTTATATGGGCTCTCTCCACTTGGACGCGATATTACGACAGGAGCGGGTCCGGTTGATCGGCGTGGCGGATTGGAACCGGGACAGGGCCTCCTTAGTGGCAAGCCAATACGGAGCCGAGTGTTGGAGCACGGATTACCGGGTCTTGATCGAGCGTGACGATGTGGATCTGGTCATTATCGCCACGTACCCGTCATCCCATCTGGAGATCGCAAAAGATTGTCTCGCTGCAGGGAAGCATATCCTATGCGAGAAGCCGATGGCCGGTAATGCACGGGAAACACAGGAATTCATGAAGCTGGCCCGTGGAGCCAAAACCAAGGTCCTGATCGGTCACATCCTTCGCCATAACACCACGTACCAGGCGGTTATGAAGATGATCCGGGAGGGCGCTATCGGCTTCCCCTTGGTCATCCGGTTATCCCAATTGAAGCCCTCCAAAAATTGGGCTTCCCAATTGTCCCTGCTCCGGGACGTCTCGCCGATCGTGGATTGCGGCGTCCATTATATCGATGTGATGCGTTGGGCTACAGGGGCGGAAGTGGTAAGCGTCAACGGGATAGGGCAGCGTCTCTATGAAGAAGTCCCGCCGTACACTTACAATTACGGACTCATGACCCTCCGTCTGTCGGACGGCTCCATCGGTTACTTTGAGACGGGGTGGGGTAAGGGGCTTCCGACTGATAACCGGAAGGAATTCATCGGACCGGCAGGCCGGATCCGCATCATCTACAAGAACGATCGACCGCGAGAGGATCAGCATCTGGGAAATCTGGTTGAGGTCGAAGACCACCGGAAAGGAACGGTTCGGCAGATCAATATGGACTTCTCCGTGAAGCCTACGGGTGCCCAACTGGACTATTTCCTGTCCATGCTGGAGAACAACTTGCCCGCTATACCGACAATGGAGGATGCATGCCGGGCGATGGATATCGCTCTCCTGGCCGACCGGGCAATCCATGAAGGAATTACGTTACCTTGCGCGAAATAAGAGTGGACCAACATGGTGATGGTAACAGGGGATGACCCGGTGTATGGTATACACCTGCTGAAGGACTATATCGTCCACATCCATGTGAAGGACAGCATCCGACATTAGCCGGTCGATCCGAGGGATGTGTACGGTGCTGTCGGATACCAGCCGCTGGATCATCAACGGATAGCAGAGCTTGTAAGCTCCGGAGTCATATTCCAGGAGGTTCCGTTGGGCGAGGGGAAGGTAGATTTTGACGCCTCCTTCGCCGCCTTGCAGGAGAGCGGATACGGGGGGATGCGCCCGAGAGGGATATAGAGCGGGCGGTCTCCTTCATCCGCCAATACATGTAACGGCAGACGGCCGTGCGAAATCTCGGGGATCGAAACTGCGTATTGGAAAACCGGGGAATCGCGGGTTTAAATAATCAAGTTAATTAATGGGGTTGTTTTGCTGTGTTAGCCCCAGTGGGATTCCGAACAGAAGGGAATGAACCATGGAAAGAAAATTAGAAACCTTAGTAATTTCCCGCCTGGCAAATCAGACGGATGGTTCAGATACAGAAGAAGTCCAGATCATCAAGCAGTATCAATGGCTTAAAGGGTATAACCCGGTCGTTACAGCAAGATTAAATTACAGTCAGGAGGATCTGAAGCTTCAGTTTAAGGTTTACGAAAAGAATCCAATACGAACATATAGAAACATGAATGATCCCGTGTATAAGGATAGCTGCATCGAGTTCTTTTTTCAGCCTACTCCTGATTCGGACCAGCGCTATATGAATTTCGAATTTAATGCGAATGGCGCAATTCTCTTGCAGATAGGAACGGATCGGTATGATCGCTTCCCAATCACTATCAATCCGACACTTTTCCACGTCCTATGCACCACGGATCAAATCAATGATAAAGGAGAAGTGTATTGGGAATTAAGCTTTTCGATCTCATGGGCTTGGGTACAATCTTATTTTTCGGATTTTCGGGCAGTACCGGGAAAAAGGATAAGAGGTAACTTTTACAAGTGCGGCGACGATACGACCTATCCGCATTTTGGAACATGGAGCAAAGTTCATTCGAACAAACCAGATTTTCATAGAAGCTGTGATTTTGGGATTCTGTACTTAGAGTAACTGCGAAATGCAGCGTCAATGAATAACTTCCGAAGCCGCATATACGGGGTTGGAGGTTTTTTATATTTTTTAGGGGAATTAGTCAAATGGAAACAGATTGATATCATGTCAACTTATACATAGGTTTAGGATGTCGGCAATAGCAGGGATTTTGTAATGTTCGATTATTTTCTTGGGACACTAGTCCAGACGGGCTGATCTATCTAAAGAGCACTCGTAGCAACCATACCCAGGTGAACTATAATTATAACGCCGAGGTTCTGACTGAAGACAAGCTGAGTGGCAACAGTATCATCCAACAATCCGCGTTTGTGCGCGGAGATCGAGTACTCGTGAAAAGGACAAGACGGCCAATAAAGATTACTATTACTTATACAATGGTCATGGTGATGTGGTACAGATTGTGGATACTAGGATGGCTAACAAAGAAGGGCGATTATGTCAACGTCAGCGTCGATTCGTATTTGTTTAAGCGAGCGTAGTCGTGCAATTTTATCAGTACCCAATTTAATTCAGCACTTTGTAAATGAAGGTTGGGATTAAGTCGATAGTAAGGGGATTGTTACATTTCTACCGATAGGTGATGATGATTTCAATTGGTTATGTGAAACTATTGGAATTCAATTGTTATGAAGAGATTCTAAAGCCGGATGCGATTTTCTTATATTTAATACGAATGAGATGGTTTTCAGTTTATCAATATATAGGAATAAAATTGTAGTTGAAAGTGATATTGATATTATCGACTTCACTTGGTATTTGGAAAAAATATTGCCTGTTTTTAAAAATTCAAGTTTGCAGGTTGAACAAATCATATGTGAACAAGTAGTATAAGCATTTACAGTCATTAGGTTTTTACAATTTTGACAATGATGATATTGTCTCAAAAGAAGTTGGTCAGTCATGGTGTTTGATGCTGTTGTCACAGGAAGAGTTGGACTTGATAATGTTGAAAGCGGTGAGCTTAAAGTCATAAAGTAGATCTGTTGACATTAAAGTATTAAAAGGCGACTTGTCTGCGGATAAGTTGCTTTGTTTTTTTAGGAAAGGTGATTAGATAACAAAGTATCCCGGATCCTGGAATATTATAAAACGGGATACCTCATTAGCTGTAATAATATCGGACAGCCTCTTTCCTGGAATGTTCCCTTCAATTAATGTTCAGTCCGTTGTTTCTGTATTTTTTTGTTTATCAGGAGAAATGCCGGGAGCTGTGATCTCTGGTTCGTCGCCCTGCAAAGCACCCACGATTTCTTCCAGCTTTCCTGTTGCTCCCATATCGCCAGCCAGGCTTAAATCGGGTTCGGTTATGGGATCAACACCCGGGCCGCGTCCATCAAGCGGAGCTTTCTTGTCGTCCTTCATTTGATCGTTTCCTTTCTGTGTAGTCTTTGTATTTCTTTCCAATCCAAATCAAGAAAATATGATATAATGACGTCGTTATTGTAAGTTGCATTTTTAATATGAAAATAGGATGGACAATATGAGGGGATATATTCATAACGTCGATAAAAAACGATTGCTTATTATGATTATCGGCAATGTATTTCTGGGCATGGGAATTAGTATTTTCAAGCTGTCCGGTATGGGGAATGATCCCTTCAGCGGTATGGCAATGGCACTTGCAGAGAGCGTCGGTATAACATATGCGAATTTTTTGATCTTACTGAACCTTGTATTGTTTGTAATCGAATTCATAACAGGACGAAAGTTTATTGGAGTCGGGACTTTCGTAAACGCAATTCTTTTAGGATATATTGCTACTTTCTTTCATAATAATTGGCTATCTCTGTTCGGCGAACCTCATTTGTTATGGCAGCGAGTGGTTATCGTAGCAATTGGCGTGGTGGTATGCAGTTTTGGGGTATCCCTGTATCAGACATCGAAGGTGGGAGTAGCTCCCTACGACAGCTTGTCCCTGATTATGAGAGAGAACTTCCCTAAAATATCTTATTTTTGGCACCGGATGTTTACGGATGCTCTTTGTGCTCTGATTTGTTTCCTGGCAGGAGGCATTGTAGGCTTAGGAACTTTGGTGTCAGCACTTGGTCTGGGACCCATCATTCATTTTTTTGATGTGAATTTTACGGAGAAGCTTCTGGCAAAAAGGCGTACCAATTAAAAAGTTTATGAATTAAAGAAAGGCGGGGCAGATCAATCTGCCCCGCCTTTACTGTAATTTGAAGGTCCATTCCTAATGAGCGGATGAACTTTTTATTTTATTATTTTTATGGATATCTTCCGTACCACTATCCAAGGCAGTCTTGTAGTAGAAGCATTTGTGTTCTATGACTTCCATCGTTTTTTTCAATTCTTCCATCTGCGCTTCTACGGAAGCTTTCCGCTCCAGAAACATGTCATATCTTTGCTGTAAGGTGGAATCCCCCTCAGAGCACCACTCAATGAAATGTTTTATCTCTTTAATTGGCATCCCGGATGACTTCAAGCATTCAATTACCTTTAAAGCGTCCATATCGGATTGTTTGAATATACGTTTACCGCCGGAGGTTCTTTCTATAGAAGGGAAAAGACCTTCCTTGTCATAGTAACGTAGGGTATGTGGTGTCATGTTAAAGGACTCTGCAACTTCACTTATGGAGTATGTCTTCATCATCTATCTCCCATCTCAAATATAATTTGTGCTTGACTTAGAGTTAACTTTAAGTAATAACATATGTTTTGTAAAGCTGACGTTTTAGATTTTATTATTAACCAGAAGAGAGGTTTCACTATGATAAAAGTTAATGCACGCGCTACATTCAGTCAGGAAGGTCCATTTAAGTTAACCACAATCGAACGCCGAGAACTGCAGCCGCACGATGTTCTTATTGAGATTAAATACGCTGGTATTTGCCACTCGGACATTCATACTGCCCGCGGGGAGTGGGGACCGGTCAACTATCCACTCGTTCCGGGACATGAGATCGCCGGAATTGTCAGCCAGATTGGTTCTGAAGTCACAAAGTACTCAGTGGGCGACCGGGTAGGGGTAGGTTGTATGGTTGACTCCTGTGGAGAGTGCAGTAATTGCCATAAAGGTGAGGAGCAGTATTGCCTGAGTGGAAATACGGGCACCTATGGAGCTATCGACCGGTACGGGCAGTATACGCAAGGCGGCTATTCCACCCATATCGTCGTAACCGAGGATTTTGTGGTTCGGATCCCTGACAGTATTCCGCTTGACGCCGCTGCACCGCTTCTGTGTGCAGGAATCACCACCTATTCACCACTGCGTCATTGGGGAGCCGCTCCTGGTAAAAAAGTAGCTGTGGTGGGTCTTGGCGGACTTGGACACATGGCTGTGAAGATCGCTCATGCCATGGGGGCTGAGGTTACTGTTTTATCACAGTCCCTGAAGAAGAAGGAAGACGGATTGCAATTAGGGGCGGATCATTATTATGCCACTAGCGATCCGGAGACATTTAAACAGCTTGCCGGTTCGTTCGATCTAATCGTAAATACTGTAAGCGCGCAGATTAATATCGATGCCTATCTTTCGCTCCTGGCGCTGGATGGTACATTAGTCAATGTCGGTGCGCCTGCTGATCCTTTAGCAGTAAACGTATTCTCGCTGATCGGCCACCGCCGCTCGTTTGCCGGATCGATGATTGGTGGAATTCGTGAAACGCAGGAAATGCTTGATTTCTGCGCTGAACATAATATTGCATCTGAAATCGAGGTCATTTCTGCTGACCGGATTGATGAAGCCTGGGAGCGTGTGCTTGCTTCAGATGTCCGTTACCGGTTCGTCATCGACATCAGCACGATGGGGAACAACGAATAAGAGACGCCCTCTTTGTTGACATCACATCGTGCATCGGCTTGATTAATGCCATTAAAGCTATCGTCCCAATAAAGGGAGTAGACGGTCATTCTTGTAGTCTAACAAACATAAAGAACCCAAGCGATTGAATTTTAAATCGCTTGGGTTCTTTGCTTCATTTTCATAGGTTATTTTTTTATCTCAAAATTATGAATTCATCAACTGATATTAGGTGTAGAGTCTCTTATGATGAGTTTGGTATAAATATGAGAAACCTGATAGGGTTGCTTCGGATCATGAATTCGGGAAAGTAGCATTTCGGCTGCTTTGACACCCATCTCATTACTATAAATATGAACCGTAGTAAGATGGGGTTCTACAATGCTTGATTCAGGACCGTTATCAAAACCACAAATGACGATGTCGTTAGGAATGGAAAGCACATTTTTGAGTGACTTCATAAAGGTAACCGCAATATAATCGTTAGCACACACGAAAGCAGAAGGGAGCTCATTTATTTGACTTAGTCTAGTATCTGCCCACTCTGGACTTGAGAAAAATAGTTGATCGTCATCGAGGATGCATTGTGTGAGATCAAGCTGAATCCCGGATTCTATTAGTGCGCGATTAAAGCCCACCCATCTTTCATTAAAACTCCTACAGTGATTATAGTCCCCGATGAACCCCAGTGATTTGTAACCGCCCTCAATTAACTTTTTGGTAAGTTGGTATGTGCTGTGTTCGTTCTCCATGAGAAGTACATCTGCTTGGAATTCAGGGTAACAGACATCTGCAGAGCAGTCGATGAAAATAGTTGGAATACCTAGACTTGTAATCAACTTACTATATTCCGAATTGAACAACTCAATACAAATAATTCCGTCTACATTGGAGACATCAAAATTATTTGGAAGAGACAGGGACTCTTGATCAATGTCTCTAATAATGTGCATGGATAAATTATACCCCTCTGCACTGATTCTTTTTTCCATGCCACTGATCAGTTTCGATCCAAAGTGGGAAGTGTTAGGTAAGTTTTCTGTTAATAAAGCGATGTTTCCTGAGTTTTTTGGTTGAACACTCTCGGTGTCCATAAAAGCAAATTGTTTATATTTTAACTCTATTGCTTTCTTAATTACTTTATTTCTGGTTTCATCAGGTATACCGTTCGTTCCATTTAGGGCTTTAGAAGCTGTATTTCTGGAGATTCCTAAAGCATCCGCGATATCTTGTATGGTTACTTTTTCTCTGGCCACCTATGTAATTCACCTCTATATTCTTGTTCTTAATATTCGCCACAAATAGTGTACTATTTGCCATTATTCCAACTCTCTTAAATGTATATTAGTTTGCTAAAAATAGCAACATGATATTTACAAATGCACAATTTAGTTTACATTTTATTAGGATGTGTATGTGCGAAAAAAAAGCTTTTTTTTCATGTTTTTGAGAAAATGATGAGATTAAAGTATATATCCTTATTTAAATTGGCTGTATTTGTAATTATGTAAAATGTTACACGTCATTTATGAACATAATAATTTGTCATATGCACATAAATATTTTTACAAATTGTATTGACGAACGATTAAGTGTTTGGTAAATTGTAAAAGCAGCAGGACATAAGTGAGATTGAAAGCCCTTACTGCATCAAGATGTAAACATTGATAAGAACGGAGGTAAAGGCATTGCATAACCCAATAGAAGCCGAACACGGAATAACGGTGACGCGACATAAGAGTTCCTTAATGGATTATTTAAAGAAGCACTACTTTCTTTATATTTTGCTCGCACCAGCTGTGATTCTGACCCTTATTTTTAGATACGGTCCTATGTATGGTGCGATTATCGCCTTTAAAGATTTCAGCCCAATCAAAGGAATCATGGGGAGTGAATGGGTAGGTTTGTACAACTTCGAGAAATTCCTTTCTTCTCCCAATTTCGAAGTAATCTTTTTGAATACGCTTAAATTAAGTTTCTTCGGATTAATTCTGAGTTTTCCAATTCCGATCCTGCTTGCCTTGATGTTGAATCAAATTCGCCGTGCAGGCGTCAAAAAGAACATTCAATTGTTCTTGTATGCGCCTAACTTTATTTCTGTTGTCGTTGTGGTCGGGATGTTGTTTATCTTCTTGTCCCCAACGGGACCGATTAACCAGTTTTTTACCTGGCTTACAGGTGAACCAATTATGTTCATGTCTCGTCCTGAGTACTTCCGTTCGATCTACATTTTATCCGATATTTGGACCGGAGCCGGTTGGGCATCCATTATTTACGTAGCAGCGCTTGCTAATGTCGATCCTGAGTTACATAATGCAGCCAATCTCGATGGCGCTAATCTTCTACAAAGAATACGCCATATCGATCTGCCAACCATTCGCCCAATTATGGCTATCGTATTTATCCTTGCAGCCGGTGGGATTATGTCGATTGGCTTCGAGAAAGCCTATCTCATGCAAACGGCGATGAACTTGCCAACCTCAGAAATCATTCCGACTTACGTTTATAAAATTGGTTTGCAGTCGGGCGATTATGCCTATTCAGCCGCAGTAGGATTGTTTAACTCTATCATCAACATCGTCTTGCTCCTCACAGTTAACTTCACCGTGAAGAAACTGAATGAGGGTGAAGGTCTTTACTAAGAAAGGAGCAACAAGCTATGCCCATTAAACATTCCGGCTTAGATCGCTTTATCGTCGTGCTGAACGCGATCTTCCTGACACTGGCCGTACTTATCATCGTACTTCCTTTGATTTATGTAGTGATTGCCTCTTTTATGGATCCATCTGTGCTGCTCAGTAAAGGATTATCATTCAATCTTTCGGACTGGTCATTAGAAGGGTATAAAAAAATACTTTCTAATCCTGCCATGATCCGAGGTTTTGGAAACTCTGTTTTATACTCTGTTTCATTTGCTATGATTACCGTTCTCGTCTCAATCTGTGCAGGGTACGCACTGTCCGATGACAGGCTCAAAGGAAAAGGGTTCTTCATGACATTGTTTATTATCACCATGTTCTTTGGGGGTGGACTCATACCTACATATCTGCTCGTTAAGAACCTTGGTCTGCTTGATACAGTATGGGCGGTGATCATTCCAGGGGCAGTCAATGTTTGGAACATTATTCTCTCTAGAACTTTCTTCAAAGGAGTTCCGAATGAAATGAAGGAAGCCGCTAATGTAGATGGAGCTTCGGAGATGCGGATTTTCTTCAGTGTCGTATTACCGCTCTCCAAACCGATTGTTTTTGTGCTCGCTCTTTATGCCTTTGTTGGCCAGTGGAATTCCTACTTTGACGCTATGATCTATTTAGATAATCCTAATCTTCATCCACTGCAGCTCGTGTTGCGTTCCATCTTGATCCAGAATCAGGTAGATCCGGGCATGATCAGCGATCAACTCGCCATGGCGGAAATGAAACGATTGTCTGAAATCATCAAGTATGCTGCCATCGTTGTTTCCAGTTTGCCACTCATTGTTATGTATCCGTTCTTCCAGAAGTACTTTGAAAAAGGTGTTATGGTCGGTTCCCTTAAGTAGGAAACAGGCTGCACATAGATAAAGATTAATTCATTCATATCTAATTTGGAGGTCATACCCTATGAAAAGAATTAAGAAATCAAGAGTTTCGACGAAAGCAGCTTCTGTAACTGTACTTGCTTCACTTATGTTCCTTAGTGCATGCGGTGGAGGAGGAGGGGGAAGTGCAGCTAGTAAAGAACAGGACGCCAGCGGTAAAGTAACTTTGAACTTTATTACGCAAAGCTCTCCACTTGCACCAACTGATCCAAATGAAAAACTGATTAATAAACGTCTTGAAGAAAAGACGAATGTTCATATTAACTGGAAGAATTTCACGAAAGACGTATTTGTTGAAAAAAGAAACTTGGCTGTGGCAAGTGGTGATCTTCCTGATGCAATTTTTAATGCGGACTATAGTGACTATGAGCTGCTCAAGCTTGCTAAAGATGGTGCCATCGTTCCGCTGAATGATCTCATCGAGAACAATATGCCAAACTTCAAAAAGGTGCTGGAAGAAGCACCAGAATATAAGAGTATGATTACGGCACCAGATGGAAATGTTTATGCCTTTCCATGGATTGAAGAGCTGGGTAGCGGTAAAGAAAGAATCCAGGCGGTAGATAGTATGCCTTGGATCAATGTGGAATGGCTTAAGAAGCTTGGCCTTGATATGCCTAAAACAACAGAAGAATTAAAGGAAGTATTAATTGCATTCAAGACAAAAGATCCAAATGGCAACGGTAAGGCTGACGAAATTCCATTGTCCTTTATTAACAAGCCGGGAGCAGAAGATCTGGCATTCCTATTTGCTTCGTTTGGATTGGGTGAGAACCCTGACCATGCGGTTGTGAGCAATGATGGGAAAGTGATATTTACGGCGGCACAAGAAGACTACAAGGAAGCAGTTTCTTTTATTAACGAGCTGTATAAAGAAGGACTCATTGATATTGAAGCCTACACACAAGACTGGAGTACTTACCTTGCAAAAGGAAAGGATCAGAAATACGGACTTTACTTCTCATGGGATAAGGCCAACATCACCGGAGATAATGACAGCTACGAAGTTATGCCTCCACTTGCTGGACCCGATGGTGAAGTTAACGTAACAAGAACGAACGCGCTTGGTTTGGGAAGAGGTAAGATGGTTGTCACAAGCGCCAATAAAAACTTGGAAACGACAGCGAAATGGGTTGATCAGCTCTTCGATCCGATTCAATCTGTACAGAACAACTGGGGGACGTATGGAGATGAAAAACAGCAGAATATTTTCGAATTTGATAAAGAAAAAGGAATGCTGAAACATTTGCCACTGGAGGGTGCAGCTCCTGTAGAACTACGTGAGAAAACAAGTGTCGGTGGACCCCTAGCTATTCTTGATTCTTATTATGGGAAATACACAACCATGCCGGATGATGCCAAAAGCAGAATGGATATTATCAAGAATATCATGGCGCCAAAGATGAAAGCAGAAAACGTAATGCCGAGTGTATTCCACTCCATTCAAGAGCTTGATCGCCTTACGACAATTGAAACGGATCTTTTTGCCTACGTGCTTAGAATGCGCACGGAATGGTACCAAAACGGTAAAATCGAAGCGCAGTGGGATGAATATCTGAAAGAATTGGACCGTCTGGGCTTGCAAGAATGGCTTGAAATTAAACAAGGCGGATATGATAGAGCAACCCAATAACAAATGATTAATATTGTGGGGTGAAGGCCGTGTTCCATGCAGTTACACTGCTATACACGACCTTCATCTATATAAAGAGAGATGATCTTAGAGCTAAGATCTTATTACGGGAGTAAAGGAGAAAACAATAATGTCTACGATTGCGAAACAAAAATACCGAGGTGTGTATCATTTTTCCCCTAAGGAAAAGTGGATGAACGATCCAAACGGAATGGTTTATTTTGAGGGTGAATATCATTTGTTCTTTCAGCACCATCCGGGTGGAATGACCATGGGAGCTATGCACTGGGGCCATGCGGTTAGCAAGGATCTTGTTACATGGGAGGAACTTCCTATCGCTCTCGCTCCAGATGAATTAGGTATGATTTTTTCCGGCAGTGCTGTAGTTGACTGGAATAATACGACTGGATTTTTTGAAGGTAAACCAGGTTTAGTAGCGATTTTTACGCATCATTTGGATATGCCTGAAGGCAAGCCAGCCATTCAGCGTCAAAGCTTGGCCTACAGTAAAGATAACGGAAGGACCTGGACGAAATATGAAGGAAACCCGGTACTTGAACATGATACATTCATTGATTTCCGTGACCCCAAAGTATTTTGGAATCAAGATACGAATCAATGGGTGATGATTGTAGCTTGTGGTCAAACGGTGTGTTTATATCATTCTCCTGATCTAATTAACTGGACATATGCCAGCGAATTTGGTAACGGAATCGGTTCTCATGACGGGGTATGGGAATGCCCAGACTTGTTCCCACTTGCTATTGATGGCGATCATTCGAACACGAAATGGGTGATGCTTGTGAGCATCGGTGCGGATCCCGCTTTTGTGGAAGGGTCAAGAACTCAGTATTTCACAGGGGATTTTGATGGAGAAGTGTTCACGCCAGATGAAGATTCGATAAAAGTTCGCTGGATTGATTATGGAAGAGATAATTATGCAGGTGTAAGCTGGTCTGATATACCGGCTGAAGATGGAAGACGACTATTTATCGGCTGGATGAGCAACTGGATGTATGCTAACAAGACGCCGGCAGAAGAATTCCGCGGCGCGATGACGATTGCAAGGGAACTTCAACTCGAATCAAGACAAGGGGAGATCTTTCTTGTGCAGAAGCCGGTACAAGAGTTGGAATCTGCTCGTGTACAAGTCCTTTCTGTGAAAGAGGCAACGGTGCAAGAAATCAATACTCTTCTTAAGGAGATTCACTTGGAATCTTATGAGATTATAGCTGAGTTCACTCGAGGTAAATCTGTAGGCTTCAAAGTAAGAGTAGGTGCGGATAGTCAAACAATAATCGGTATTAACGGTGAGACAGAGGAGCTTTATGTAGATCGGATGGCTTCAGGTCAGCATGATTTCCACGAACATTTCGTAGGACATCATTCAGCCAAGCTCGAAGCGCTTGATGAGTCAAATGATCTCCGTATTTTTGTGGATCGCTCTTCAGTTGAGGCGTTCAGTAATGGTGGTCAGGCAGTGATTACGGATCTTATATTCCCTGGACTAGAATCTAAAGGTATAGCTGTGTTTGCAGAAAATGAGAATGACTTGCTGATTTCCCTGGATATCTATGAGCTTACTCCCTCTGCTGAGCAAGACAAGAATTAGTCATCGAGAGGAGTCAGGTATATGCGTATAGGAGCGATTGAAGCTGGCGGGACGAAGTTTATATGTGGCATTGGGAATGAAAATGGGGAAATTGAAGATCAGATTAGTTTCCCAACAGAACATCCTGAGGTGACGTTGCCCAAAGTTATTCAATATTTTCAAGGCAAGCAAGTAGAAGCTATCGGAATTGGATCGTTTGGTCCGATTGATATTCACACAGATAGCAGGGCGTATGGTTACGTTACAACAACACCAAAGCCAGGGTGGGGAAATTACGATATGCTGGGCACTTTGAAAAGAAACTTTTCGGTTCCTTTTGGATGGGACACGGATGTCAATGCAGCGGCATTTGGTGAAGCCAAATGGGGCGCTGCTCAAGGGTTATCCAGCTGTTTGTACTATACAGTTGGCACGGGTGTTGGTGTGGGAGTGTATTCAGAAGGTAAACTCATTCATGGTCTTGTACATCCTGAAGGGGGTCATGTTCTTACGAGACGCCATCCTGACGATGTATTCCCAGGGGGATGTCCCTATCATGGGGACTGCCTAGAAGGGATGGCGGCAGGTCCTGCTATTGAAGCAAGGTGGGGGAAGAAGGGCCATGAACTTCCTATGGATCATCTTGCATGGGAAATGGAAGCATTTTATATTGCACAGTCGATTACGGGTGCTATATTGCTTAACTCTCCTCAGAAAATCATTCTGGGTGGTGGTGTTATGCAGCAGTCACAATTGTTCCCACTGATCCGTCAGGCTGTGCTTCAGAACCTGAACGGCTATGTCAGCTCAAGTACTATTTTGGAACACATAGATGAGTATATCGTTCCACCAGGACTAGGCCAACAGGCGGGATTATGCGGTGCTCTGGCTCTTGGACTCACAGCACTGGAAAGTAAGATTTCTGCTCAATTGTAAAAGAATATATAGAGGAGGTCAGTGCAGTAATGAATTGGCCTCCTTCTTGTTTTTCAATATTAATGATAGAAAAAGAGGGCAAAGAAGATGAAAAATAAAGGAAAATTCGCAATATGCTTTCTTATGGCAACAGGACTTGTAATGACTTCAGCAGGCATTTATGTAGCAAATCCCGGGACTGGATGGGCTGCGCTCGCTGAACATGAGGTAAGCAAACGAGCTAAGGAGGGACTTTCTATTTTTGAAAGCGTAACCAATACAAAAACGAATTCGACAGGTTGGCAAATAAAAGGAAAAGGTAACTTGGTGGATACTCCTGAAGGAATCTTACTGACTTCCGATCCACAAGAAAATGTAATGGCAATCTCCGAAACGGTGTCAGAGGATTTTATCTATGAAGCTGACGTCATGATCAAGGATATGCAAGCTGATGCGACCTTATTGTTCCGTTCTAATGAAGATGGCTGGGGTTCCTACATGCTCCAAATCGTACCGAATGCAGGTATGATTCGTTTACAAGACGCAAGTGGTGGTGAAGGGAAATTAAAAGAGGAGCGAAAAGTTACAGTCAAGGTAGGCGAAATCTATCATCTCAAGGTGAAAGCAGAGGGGTCATCGCTGAAAGTATATTGGGACAATGCATATAAACCTGTAATTGAGGTTCAGGATAACGCGTATCGTACAGGTAAGCTAGGACTCAATGTATGGGATGGTTCTGTTTTGTTCCAAAACATAATCGTAAGTGATCTGAAAGGAAATCTAGGTGCTGTGGTTACAAATCAAGGACAATGGCAGCCTAATATCAGCGGCAAAAAAGGAATGGTAGTAAACCAGAGTAAGTCACAGCAAATTTATAACAAAAAAGCTGCTGATTTTGTATATGAAGGAAATATATCTCTTCGTCCTGATTCTGTTGCAGCGCTCGCCTTTCGTTCATCGGCTGATGGAACAAAGGGATATGAAGCTGCCCTTACGAAGGAAGGAAATCAGGTCCGTGTAAGCTTGACGAAAGCTAACGGAACAGACATTGCAAGTTCACAGCATACCTATCCAAGTCAGACCGGAGCAAAACATCACGTAGAGATAAAGGCAAGTGGAAACAGAATTCAGGTCTTCCTAGACGGATACACCCCGGCTGCAATCGATCTAACAGATAAAACCTACACCGATGGATATGCAGGAATCGTCGTTAAACAAGGAACGGCTTACTTCCAGGATACTTATGTGACGGATGCTAGCAGTTATTATAATGAAAAATATCGTCCTCAATATCACTATACGCCAATTCGTGGTTCTGCAAGTGATCCGAATGGACTGGTCTATTTCGAAGGAGAATATCATCTATTCCATCAGGACGGAGGCACATGGGCACATTCTGTCAGTAAAGATATGCTGAACTGGAAGCGGCTTCCGATTGCGCTACCGTGGAATGATCATGGACATGTCTGGTCTGGATCGGCTGTGGCAGATTTGACGAATGCATCAGGCTTGTTCGGGGATTCAGGAGGTAAGGGGCTAATTGCCTACTACACTTCCTATAATCCCGATGGCCCGAATGGGAATCAGCGTATCGGTCTTGCATACAGCAAGGACCAAGGTCGTACTTGGGAATATTCCAAGGAACGTCCAATTGTTATTGGAAATCCCGGCGATAATGGAGATGAGCCTGGAGGTTGGGATTTCCGTGATCCGAAAGTGATTCGTGATAACGACAATAACAGGTGGGTAATGGTTGTATCCGGTGGAGATCATATTCGTTTCTTTACTTCAACGAATCTACTTGATTGGACCCTGACAGATAGTTGGGGATACGGGGATTATGTTCGCGGCGGTGTATGGGAATGTCCAGATTTGCTTCAACTTTCGGTAGACGGAACATCACAGAAGAAATGGGTTCTGATGATTAGTACAGGAGCGAATCCAAAAACAGGCGGATCAGATGCTGAATATTTTGTGGGTCATTTAACAGCGGAAGGTAAATTCGTTAATGATAATCCGGCAGGGAAAGTATTGCGAACTGATTTTGGAAAAGAATTCTATGCATCAATGTCTTTTTCGAACATGCCAGATCATCGCAGCGTAATGATGGCTTGGATGACAAACTGGGACTATCCGTTTGCTTTCCCAACGACCCATTGGAAGGGCGTACTGTCAATCCCAAGAGAAGTCTCATTAGTGACGACAAAAGATGGGATTCAGCTCGCTCAAAGTCCGATCAAGGAGTTGGAATTGCTGCGTAGTCAGCTGTATTCTACTGTTAACAAAGAGGTGAGTCCTTCTTCTCAGAATCTATTGAAAGGGGTTACCTCTGGTGCATACGAGATTGAAGCTGAAGTAGAAATTCCAACAGGTAGTCAGGTTAGTGAATTTGGTTTTAACGTTCGTGTAGGTGGAAGTCAGAAAACGGTAGTTGGATATAAACCTAGTGAGAGTCAGATTTTCGTGGATCGGTCTGCATCTGGTTTGACGGATTTTTCGAGTTTATTTAGTACAAGACATGAAGCGCCAATGCAAACGGAGAATAAGCGTGTTAAGATGCGTATCCTTGTAGACGAGTCTTCTGTTGAGGTTTTTGGCAACAACGGTAAAGTTGTTTTCTCTGACGTCATTTTCCCGGATCCAGCCAGCAGAGCTTTGAGCTTTTACACCAATGGAGGCAACGTAAAGGTCGTATCTCTGAAGGTGAATCGGTTAGGCTCTGTATGGAATCAGGAGTCCAATTCCGCTACCAAGATAATGATGGATACAAATGATCGTGAACTGAGCAAGGGGCAAAGCGACAAACTCTTGGCAATGGTAGAGAATGGAACAGGTAATGGTGCACAGCCGCTGAAATGGAATTCCAGTAACAAAGATGTAGTTGAACTAAACATGGCAGATAACTCACAGGCAACCATTGTAGGAAAAAAAGAAGGCGAGTCTATCATTACTGTCTCTACTCCAAATGGGAAGACATCAACAAGCGTATTAGTTAAGGTAACTGATGGTGAATTTCATACGAACTTAAGTGGGTGGACTAAAGATCTATCTGCAGCTTCTTGGGTCATTAGTGAAAATGGAATTCGTGGAAATTACTTGAGTGACGCGAATTATATCGCAGAGAAGCAGGCTGGAGACTTTACTTATGAAGCAGATATGATGTTAGGGAAATCCGGGGGAGCAGGCTCTATGTTGTTCCGCGCCAGCGAAGATGGACGCAGCGGATACTACTTAAATCTGGATCCGAATATGAAGTCCGTACGTCTCTTTTATAAAATCGAAGGCCGTTTTGAAGAGCGTCAAATACTGGCGAAAGTTCCGACGTTCATTCAGCCGGGTCAAACCTATAAAGTAAAAATCGAAGCGAAGGGCCCGCATATTGTAGTTTATGTGGATGGGCAGAAAGTGATCGACCTCCAGGACGGCACATTTGCAGAAGGTCGCTTTGGACTACATGTATTTGGCGGATATGCTTCATATCAAAACGTTAACGTGAGCGGAGAAACACCTGCCAACTTGACCACATCCAGTCTAGTAAATGCAAAACTACAGAAATCTCTCTATACAGCAAATCTTGCAAATGGTGAAGCTGTTACCCTGAAGGATGCGAATGTTTCTACGGATCAGAAGTGGGTAATCGTGCCGACGGGGGATGATGCAGGTTCCTATTCCATTCGTACAACAGCCGGTCAGGCGCTTGATCTCGACACAGGGCAAAATAAAATTCAGTTATACCATTATCTCGGATATAACAATCAGCGTTGGATTTTTCACAAAAATGATGATGGTACCGTAAGTATTATTTCTGCTCATCATAAGAAAGCGCTGGAAGTATCAGCGGATGGGTCGACACTGTCTCTAAGCGAGCTTGATCCTACTCTTGATCGACAAAAATGGGTAATTACGAATTAACATGAGAATGATGGAACTAATGGGAGAGCGGCTAAAATTGGCGGCTCTTCTTAAGAAGTCGATCTTAAGATTGAAACTACGAGTTTCATTTGTTGCATATAGCAGCTTATGTGTAAAAATGCTAAATAAGCAGAGCAGTGCTTCTCCCGTTGGGGTAGGAGTGCGGCTCTGCTTATTAACGTTACTGCAAGTGAATATTTTGATCCGCTGATTCTGCCGCTATGAAAGAGATGAATCTTTAAAGTTGAAATATTTAAAAATCAGGTTGAAAAATGCTATTTTCCCTAATGGAAAATCATGACACAATATCAATAAAGCGCTTACTTCATAAAAACATCCCAAGTTCATGAATACTCTATACCACTTTTTTTAAAAAAATCACGATATTAAATGTCGTATCCACTGGTCAAAATTTCGGATTCGAAGCAAAGGTTGAAATTATTAAAAAAGTTGGTACTAAACGTTTAACTCAATTACTTAGGGGGTCAAACGGTTAGACATATCTAAGTAATTATGAAGGGGGAGAGGGAATTGAGAGTAGGTAAAGTATTCGGGGTAGGTATTCTTTCAACTGCACTAGCATTAAGTGTCATTGGTTGTGCGAAAGACGAGACAAACACAGCAACCGAGGCAACTGATGCACCCAAAGCATCCGAGAACGCAACTTCCAAGCCTGAGGAGAAGGTCAAGATTATCTATTCGATGTGGGGAAGTGCGGAAGAGGGAAATGTAACCCAGGGAGTGGCGGATAAATTTAATGCTTCTCAAGACAGAATTGAAGTAGAAGTACAAGCGATCCCTTGGGAAAACTACATGACCAAGCTGAATACAATGGCAACGGCAGAGCAATTGCCTGATACAGGGATGCTCAGGGAAGATGGTGTCGTTCAGTGGTCTACCCAAGGCATGCTGAATGATGTGAATACAATGTATGAAGGAAGCGACAGCAAACCACTGGATAGCTTAGCTTACAAATATCAAGGGAAAACCGTAGCCTATGCGGCTGCCAATGAAATCTTACTCCTCTATTACAATAAAGACATGTTCGACAAAGCCAGTGTACCCTATCCTCCAGCCGTTTTGGATAAAGCGTGGACATGGGACGAATTTGTAACAACAGCGAAGAAGCTGACCATTGATAAAAATGATAAACATCCTGATGAGAGTGGCTTTAACGAGCAGAGTATTGTTCAGTTTGGCGCATCCGTTGAGAACTTACCATGGCAGCTCGAGACCTGGGCGCTTGGTAATGGCGGGGGGTTCTATTCGGGTGATGGGACTAAGGTGAGAATTGGAGAAGACGCCAGTATAGAGGGAATTCAGAAGGTTGCAGATCTTTACTTGAAGGATCATGTTGCTCCGTTGTCTGTCGGACAGACTGATGATGGTATTCAACGAACCATTATCGCGGGAACTGTCGCCATGGCTACTAACGGTGCGTGGAACGTGGGAACTAGTCTGAATAAGGCCAAGGAAGAAGGCCTGAACTATGGCGTTGCTGTATTGCCTTACATGAAGGATAAGGTTACCCTCAACACGGGTGGAGCCAATGTCGTGTTCTCCCAGACTAAGCATCCAAAAGAAGCGATGGAATGGCTGAAGTGGTACAACTCTGAAGAAAATAACTGGGGACTCATTAGTTCAGGAATCTGGATGCCGACGCTGGAAAAATGGTATACGGATGAAACCCTTACCCGTAAATGGGTGGAGAACCCTAACTTCCCTGCTTATGAAGAATACAAATCTGCAGTAGTTGATTATGCTCAATCTTCTGCTGTGAAACCAGCATCGTGGTTCTACACGAATCATACGACGGAGTTTAACACCTTGCTTGGATCGATTCTAGGGGATGTGTGGACTGGAAAGACGACTGCTAAGGACGCTATCACGAAAAACCTCGATGCTTTGAAAGCTTCGAATAAAGGTAGTAACTAAGGTCTGGAAGGATGGCCGCTGCTATGCTCACACACGCGGCGGCCATATTTTGATCATCAGGTGGGGAGAGAAAAATGGAAACTATTAATAAATCTCCGAAGCGCCGTTCACGCATTAATTCAAGTGAGGCACGCGTTGCGTATATCCTGTTGATTCCTGCCTTCCTCGGGCTGATCTTTCTGACGTATCTGCCTCTTGTTGGGGTGCTAGGAATCAGCTTGACGAATTGGACAGGATTGGCGAAACCCAAGTTCGTGGGCATCGAGAATTACATAAATCTATTTACCACCGATCCTTATATTAAAGATTCCATTATAGCAACGATCTACTTTGCCATTTTATCAGTAGTTGGAAGTATGATTTATTCACTTTTTATCGCAATGCTTCTGAATCGTAAAATTCCGGCACGAGGTTTTTTTAGAGCGATTTTCTATGTTCCATACGTTTTGCCGGCAGCTGCAATATACGTAGGATGGTCCTGGCTATACGAGGCTAATTTTGGCTTTTTCAACTTTTTGCTCTCCGAGGTTGGTTTGAACAAAGTTTCTTTTATCGCTGATTCCAGCTATGTGGTTCCTTCTCTATCCTTGATTTCGATCTGGTTATCAGGAAACTTAATTGTTATTTTCTTAGCTGGACTTCAAAATGTTCCGGGCGTCTATCATGAAGCGGCTGAAATGGATGGTGCCAACGGATGGAAACGATTCTTGCACATCACATTGCCATGCATGTCACCCATTATTTTTTACAATTTGTTAATGAGTTTAATTGCTAATCTCCAGATCGTTACGCCGGCTCTTGCATTAACTAATGGCGGACCGGGTAATTCTTCACGTTTTTTGACTTATCTAATGTATGATCAAGCATTTGTAAATTACAAGTTAGGGTATGCTTGTGCGACAACGTTAGTTATTTTTGTTATTCTTGCAGGCTTTACTGGTGTATTATTCAAAACCTCCAACCTATGGATCTTTAATGAAGGAGGCGATGACAAATGAGTGTAGCCACATACGGAAGATTAAAGAGCAAAAAACGTAATACTCAATGGATGAACCTGATCTCGTTTGTCGCTGTCATTTTCTTTACTATACTCGTGCTCTTTCCGATCTGGTGGATATTTCGCACATCGCTCATGTCGAATGCCGAGATATACAAATATCCACCTTCACTGCTGCCAGGAAATTGGTTGTTTTCAAACTATGGAGAAACGCTAGAGATATTTAAGTTTTGGAAATATTTATGGAACACCATGATTATTATTGTACCCGCCTGTTTGGCAGGAACCTTTACAGCCACTTTATGCGGTTATGCCTTTGCAAGGCTGCGCTTTTGGGGCAAAAAATTGATTTGGGCACTTTGTGTCGGTTCGATGCTTTTACCTGCAATGGTTACACTCATTCCGCTATATATTGGGTGGACGAGGGGCTTAGGAATCCATGATAGCTATCTACCATTGATTTTGCCTTATTTCTGTGGCGGTGGCGCTTTTAATATCTTTTTGATTAGGCAGTTTATCATGTCTATTCCGAGAGAGCTTGATCAAGCAGCAACGATCGATGGTGCTGGATATTTCCGTATTTTGTTCAGTATTATTATACCGGCAATTAAATCTGCAATGATCGTCGTCGCATTATTTATCTTTATCGGTTTATGGAACGATCTACTTCAACAGATGATTTACATAAACTCAAGCGATAAGTATACGATAGCCTTGGGACTGACCGCTTTTAGAGGCCAACTCAAGCAGGACTGGTCACTGACGATGGCGGCTACGTGCATGTCCTTTGTGCCGGGCGTCATTTTTTATCTGATTGGTCAGAAATATTTCGTAGAAGGAATCACTTTGACTGGATTAAAGAATTAACTCTAATGGCTAAAGATAGCTAGTAGAAGACATGGAGGATTTAATTTCCATCGGGCGCTATCGTTAATTTAGATGATAATTAGAGATTCACGATAGAGTCGTTTTACAAGCAACTTGCCAACAAGGAGGTTGCTTTTTTGTTAATATGGACCCCGAGATATAATAGTTAACACTGTCGTATTTAAGGTATGAAGATGAAAACTAGACGACATTAAGGTACAATCATACTTAAACGGAATACCTGATGAATTGATCCATACGTTCATCGAGCAGGGGGGCTTATGAGAACAGCAAACGCCAACTTAATGAAGGAAATTAATCTTAACAACGTTCGTCAAGTGATGAAACGTATAAATACAGCCACCAAACCCCAGCTGGCAGCACTGACCAAACTGAGCGTCGTAACAGTAAACTCATTAGTCAAGGAGCTGCACGAGTTAGGTGAGCTGTTCGAAGACTTGACTGTACCATCAAACGGCGGTAGGCCAGCACAAACTTATCGCTACAATTACAACTTCAGCCTCGGGCTGGTTATTTATCTGAAGGATAAAGAGGGACAGGTACTGATTTCAGCCACCGTTGTGAATTTGGAGAACGAGATTCTGGCGAAGGATGAACATATCATTCCAGTCTTCGAAAGACAATTTTTTTGTGATATTATTGAACACTCTATAGCCTTGTATCCTTCTATCAAGGTTATTGGCATAGGCATTCCGGGACAGGTTGTCAACGGCGAAATTAAAGTCAGCAGCCACCATGAGCTGACTGGCTCACGGATGATTCAAGAGATTGAGCAACAATTTGAGTTGCCTATCTTGGTTGAAAATGACGTTAATGCAGCTATCAGCGGATATTGCATGAACCAGGGAGAGGAAGAGGAACAGTACTTGCTTGGTCTTTACTTTCCGAACAGGTACCCACCTGGCATGGGTATCTATCTGAATGGAAAGATCCTTAAAGGTAATCAGGGCATGTCAGGGGAAATAAAATTCCTGCCCGACATGCCTGACTGGAGTCTCGAGATGGGCAAGGACACGTTCATTGATACTGCCTGCCGGATTATCCAAACCCTGAATGCTGTTCTTGCTCCGGACAAAATTGTAATATATCAGGATAAGGTGGAATTAGAAATCTGGACATCTGCTTGGGAAGCTTATCAGCTTCGACATCCAATGCCCATTTATCCACAGATTGTTATGCAAGATACATTTCAAGAAGACTTCGAGGCCGGCCTGCGCTGGTTGACATTGAAGTCATTGGAGCCGGATTTGGTCGAGCTCCATTAAGAGGTTGTGCCATAAGTCATGAGATGAATGACTTATGGCACAAGCCTCTTTTTTTTAGGTAATCAATATGAGTATTGATCCAATTGCTGATATGCACTGCACACTAATGATACGGCTCCAGATCAGTGAATGGGTTGCTTGACAAAGGAATACTTATATCGCATACTTCATACATAGACTTTATAAAGTATATTTATTAAGTGTATAAATATATTTCTTTACGCGTGCAACGAATCATTTTTATCACGAGGGGGAAGCATGCTTGTCTACCTGGTTTTTGATTATTATATATCTGGCTTTTATCAGTCTAGGACTTCCTGACTCTTTACTCCGCTCGGCAGGTATCGTGTCCATGATCATTGCGGGAGGGACCATCGTGTCCAGTCTCTTCAGCAAAAGGATGGTCGAGCGTCTGGGTACGGGTAGAATCACATTGTTCAGTTGTTTCCTTACTGCGGTTGCGCTACTTGGATTTTCCATCGCTCCATCGATGCTCTGGTTCATAGTATTTTCCCTACTAACATTGATGTTTTTGAGTACAGAGACGATTAATAGATTGCTGATAAAACCCACGCAAGGGAGGGGATAAAGAGATGGTTTATATCATTTTATGCGCAATCATCTGGGTAGGAGTGTATTTGAATCTAGCCGCATCGAAGGAATCGATGGATGTGAAGCCTATTCGTTCCGTGAATGATCTGTTTGAATAACCAAGGAGCAACGTAAAAAGCATTTGATCCTGGATCAAATGCTTTTTTGATAGTACAAAGACATTATCGTTTCAATTGCATAGTTATACTAGTATGAGGAAGGTTAGCCTTTTGAAGGTAAGTAGGGGCTAACAAGCTCCCCTTGGTTATATAGATTTATCATACAAGTAATCAACACCCCAAATCATTCCGTTACAGGCGGAATAACTTGGGGTGTTGCATTTTTTATAGCGCTTATAATTATTAATTAAGTAAAACTATTGGTTTTGTGAAATATAGTGACTTACTGTTACTTTTGAAGCAGGAAAATATACATATATATTGAATACAAAACAACAAAGAGGGAGGATGAAAATGTCATATAGAGCAAATGCATTACGTTCGTCATTAACCCTAGCTGTTCCAATTATTTTAGATAGGCATTATCATTCTATAACTATGAAAAATATCGAATCCGCCTGGTTTATAGAGACGCATAAGGAATTGTTAGATTCAACATTCAGCACGATATTAATGAGTATGATAGAGGCACTGTTCTTGGATTCCTATGGTTACGACCAATACCTAAACCTACTAGAAAAAGAGGGGGTGGAGCGAGGGATTTATACAGCAGAAATATTCGGTGATCATTTTGATATCTTACTTGAAATGAGCAAGGATTTAAACTTAATCGCTCAGAATATGATGTTTAAGATCATTGAAGAGATGGAAGATGATTCTACGACTCGATTGTTTTTTTATAATCGTTTAATGGAAAGCAACTGGACCGGTTTTACGGGCTTTGCAAAGGGGTATTTATCTAATAAAAATCAACAGATTGACAATTTGCATGAACAAAAAATTGCTGTTATGGGACAAATGGCAGCTGGTATGGCACATGAAATACGGAATCCGCTTGCTTCGATTAAAGGATTTGCCCAGCTTGTAAATAACAGGCTATATGAACCGGTGATCAAGGCGGATGAATTGCGTGCGTATCTGGATATAACCATCAAAGAGATTGATGCTCTGAACGGATTAGTAACGGACTTCCTAGTACTGGCTCGAAAAGGAGATAGTTCGAAAAATACCGGCGTAGTATATAACGTTATCGAGGTTATACATAGAGTTAATAACATCGTGAATCAACTCATACTTAGTGATGATATTATTCTTTCCGTGGAGTATTCTCTAGAGAAAGTAATGACGTATGGAAACGCCTCTCAACTAGAACAGGTAATCCTTAACATTTTAAAAAATAGTATCGATTCATTCACAGCGTTTAGAGGCAGAATAGACATTACAGTTAGCACCGCTAATGAGACTAACGAAATTATCCTTATTTTTAAAGACAATGGAGAAGGAATTCCACTGGATAAACTAAATCGAATATTTGACCCATTCTTTACAACCAAGCAAAAAGGGACAGGAATTGGATTATCAATTTGTAAACAATTAATAGAAATGTATGGGGGACAAATTAAGGTGGATTCAGAAGTTCAGGTAGGTACTAGCGTGATGGTTATTTTGCCTTGGGTAAATGATTATCACATTTGAGGCTACGAACAATTTGAATGATTGAATGAAGGATGATAAATGGATCATCAGCTTCGGAGAGCTGATACAGCAAAAATAAACAAGCCTGGCACAGAAGCTCTTCAGGCTTGTTTGTTTTTTTTATGCTGAAAAGGATCATCCAAACGATACACAGTATCGCTATTCAAAAATACGCGTTCCTTAGAGGACGGTACAGCCTATTCTACTTAACGCTAAGTTGTATCTCTTTTTCTTTTACAAACTTCTCCAGCACTCTAAAATCCTCGGTAACCTTTTTAAATGGTAAAGATTCCAATGCCTTATCCCGGTAATCCTTTTTCGCAGCAGCAGACAGACGGGAATCAAGTATGCTGAGTACACCAAGGTCAGTCTCACTACGGATCAGTCGCCCGGTTCCTTGTCTTAACCGAAGCAGCATGTCCGGTACAAAAACGTCATTTAAGGGATCCTTCGCCAAAGATGCCTTATATTCATAGACAGGATCGGAAGGAACAGGGAAGGGCAGACGGAAAATAATTAACTGCGACAAATCAGAACCTTCGATGTTCACGCCTTCCCAGAATACACCGGTACTAAGAAGGACGCCTTTACTGCCACGGAATTCAGCGATCACCCCGTCCTGAGACGATCCTTCTCTTTGAACATGCACCGCCCATGCAAGCTTCTCGGATTTTAACTTATTATGAATGTACTTCATATCTTCCTTCGCTGAAAAAAGAACCAATGTCCGTCCGTCCGTTAAATTACAGAGCCTCAGCATTTCCTTGTATGCAGCTTCAAGATAACCTACCTTGTTTTGATGGTTATAGTAAGGGATGTCCTTAGCAATATACAGCATGGTGTGGTTGTCATAATCAAACGGCGAAGCCTGGCGCTCCATATAATCTCCCTTGTAACCGAGCGACTGCGTCAGATATGCATATTGTTCCTCTAGTGTTTCTCCGGTTTGGCACATGGTTGCTGACGTTAAAATAACAGATGTTTTCCCGTTAAATAAGCTATATCTTAGGAACTGGCTTATGCCTTTAGGACAGATACTAATAGTGGCCTCACGCTGGGTATTGCTTCCCCAAATCAAGTAGTTATCCTGGACTCCGGCGAGTACATCAAAGAGATCTATAAGTCCGTTCATAGCTTCAAAAAGATTATCGATCTCTCGCTCATGCTTGGAAGTTAAGACGGATAAGCTGAGGTTAAACTCTTTCAAAACCTGAGCCCCCCGCTTTAACGGAATCCCTGTGATCTCCGACACTTTTATCCGGTCATTATCCTGCTTGGCTGTTTGCAGCAAATCCGCTTCTACCTGTTTGAAAATATGACCCACGCATCTTTTTAAAAATTTAAATTGCGGCAAAAGGCCGTTATCTGCGGATTGCTTGAAGAGAATCTGTAAGGTGTCATCCAGAATACGGCAGGTTCCCCGGTATGTAAACTCGAGCGTTCTAGCATCTCTAACCTTTGCTTCCAGATTATGAGCTTCATCAATTACGATCAGAGCTGGCCGTTCAGTGATTAATCCCTTCGTTCCTTCTTTTTTCTTGATCAAATCACGGATGAGCAGGTCCTGGTTGACGATAATAAAATCCATGTCGCTGGCGTCGGCGTTAATCTTCGCTCTCATCTCGTAAAATGAACATGTACTTTTATAATGGCATCGTTCAAATTTACAATCATTCACACAAACATTAGACCATACTGCATCACTAACCCCGCCCTTAATATCTGCTCTCTCATCAATGTCATAATTCACAATACGCTGGGCTAGCGTAGATAGAGGAGAGCTTGAATCATCAGGTTGTAACAGGTCTGTTGCCCTGTATCGGCAAGCATATTGCCCCATGCCTTTTCCGACTACGGAGCGAACCGATGTAAATCCGAGCCGGCTTCCGATGAATCTCAGATCTTTATGGATCTGTTCTGAAAGTTGTATGGAGGATGTTGCAATAATGATCGGTTGCTTTGAGACCTGGTTAATGAGCAGGCTGGGAATGAGGTATGCAAAGGACTTACCGATGCCGACACCAGCTTCAATCATTGCGTTTCTACCATTAATATAAGCATCAGCGATATCCAGAGACATATCTTGCTGGCCGATCCGCTCTTTAAGTCCAATCCTGGGAAATCTATCATACATCCGAAAGATGGCATTGACTAAAGAGGGTTCGATGTCCTTTTTTAGCTCCCGCTTCTGTAATTTATATAGATCACTTAACCAGCTAATAACGACCGCCTCTTTTCAAAATCAATTTTCTTCCAGTCCCAGTTTTTTGGGTGAGGTTGTAATTATCGTAGATGAAGCGCTAACAGTCAAGTGTCAGAATATAAAATAATGATTTTTAACCCTTGTTCTTCCAATCATTAGAGATAGGAAGTGCGTAGGATCACAAAGCATTTATTGGATACGTTTATACTCAATATATCAATTAAATTTAAAATATAAATCACATAAGAATTTGGAGGTTACTTGCATGGATCATTTTACTTTTACAGATATGAAAAAAATAAGGAGAGAAAATTTGGGTGATGCTGTACCCTTAGAGCTTTTCAGAACGATTAGACTTATTGGATTATACCAAGCGTTACCCATGAATGGTAAGGGCACAACGTTGACCATAGGAAGGAAAATTGGGGAAGAGTTTGGTGTTACCTCAGTTAATGAACTATTCGGGTTATTCGAACAAATGAAGATAGGGATCCCAATAATAACCCATGAAGATGACAAGGGAATGTCAATTGCAGTACACGATTGTTTCTGCGAAGGGTTACCTATTATGGAAGGGAAAATGGTATGTGACCTAGAGGGGGCCATTATCGAAGGAGCACTTAGCAAAATACGTGGGAAACGAGTTTCCGTCCGGGAAGTGAAATGTAATGTTCATGGGGATGAATGTTGTGAATACATAGTCAAATATTAAAATTTACGTGATATTTCGATCATATTACGGATGTTTGAATCAGATCTGTAAATGACAGAAGAACAGCGATTCTCCATCCTTGGAGAATCGCTGTTTTGATTTTTTGTTCAATTGTGATTAAGAAGCTGATTTAGGAGTAAACGCTCTACGAATAACCTTCGTCAATTCCATTAGGATGACGGCGCCGAGTGCCAGACCGCTTGCAATCAGCCAATCGGACATTCCGAATGAAGCCGGAATCGAGAAGATTTCTCTAACTCCTGGCAGAACCGCAATCCCGTAAAAGGCAAAGCAGACCAAAACGGCTCCGATGACGTATTTGTTGCTGAAAAACCCAGCTTCAATAGCTGTTTGACTGTTCGAGCGAGCGGCAAAGGTCTGAAGTGTACGAGACAGAATCAGGGTTGTAAATGCCATAGCCACGCCCATATCAGGGGAATGCTGGAGTCCGATATACAGGGATATAATTACGGCTATACCTATAAGTAGACCACGGGTAATAATAGCCTGCATCATTCCTCCGGCAAATATACCTTCCTTCAGTTCCCTTGGATTTCTATTCATCACGTTAGGTTCAGGTTTCTCCATACCAAGGGCAATGGCGGGCAGTGAATCATTCGCCAGATTGATAAATAGAAGCTGAATCGCTGTGAAGGGATTAATCCAGTCGAAGATCAGGGCAAACAGAATGGCGATAATCGCACCCAGGTTGCCTGAAAATAAATAGGCGATCGCTTTTTTGATATTGTCGAATACCGTTCTGCCCACAGATACAGCATTCACAATGGATACAAAATTATCATCGGTCAAAATCATGGCAGCCGCATCTTTAGCAACATCGGTTCCACTGCCCATAGCAACACCGATATCTGCTTGCTTCAAGGCAGGCGCATCATTTACACCATCACCGGTCATAGCTGTGATTTTGCCTTTTCGCTGCCACGCCCGGACAATTCTGATCTTATTCTCCGGAGAGACTCGGGCGTACACACCAATCTGCTCAAGCTTATTATCCAATTCTTCGTCGGACATGGCATCAAGCTCTTGACCGGTTACGGCAATTTCTTTTTCGGTCATAAGGCCGATATCACGTCCGATCGCTTGTGCGGTTGTCTTATGATCACCAGTAATCATGATGGTCCGAATTCCAGCCTTCTTGGATTCTGCGATCGCGCCATAGACAGCTTCCCGAGGGGGATCAATCATAGCTGTCAAGCCTACGAGCACCAGATTTTGTTCATCCTCAAGCCCCACTTCAGTGACTGTATTTGGTACAGTTTTGTAAGCATAGGCAAGTACACGTAGTGCTCTGCTGGAGAATTCCTCATTGGCTTCAATGAAACGATCAAGAACTTCCGGTGTCATCGGCACTTCTTGTCCACTTAGTAGTACATGCGTACAAAGACTAAAGAGTACATCTGGTCCGCCTTTAGTAATCATTGCTTTTTGTCCGTTAAAAGTGTGTAAGGTCGTCATTAGCTTGCGATCCGAGTCAAAAGGAAGTTCGGCTTCACGAGGGAAATTGTCGCGTATTTCCTTGTAATCTTTATTCATGCTGTTACTGAAGGCAATAAGTGCCACCTCAGTTGGATCGCCTAGTTCTTTACCATCTTCATTAATGTTAGAGTCGTTACAAAGCACGGCAATGTGTAGGAGGCGCCGGGCTTCCTCAGACCATTCTTCGGGCTCTTGATTGAATTGATCACGATCACCTTCCGGTAAAAAGTAATCTACAACCGTCATTTTATTTTGGGTCAGAGTACCGGTTTTGTCCGTACAGATGACGCTGGTTGATCCAAGTGCTTCGACAGCTGGCAGCTTACGAATAATCGCATGTTGCTTAGCCATTTTGTTCGTACCTACGGATAAGACAATCGTTACGATCGAGGAGAGAGCTTCAGGAATAGCGGCGACTGCCACAGCGACTGCAAACATTAGGGCATTCAGGATGGCTTCCGTGGTATCCACTGTATCATTCGACAGCCAAACACGTCCGGCTTGGATGGCAAAGATCAAAACGGACAGCACGATAATCGCTACACCCAACTGCTTGCTAAAGGTTTCGAGCTTACGCTGTAGTGGCGTCTGCTTGGCTTCGGCACTCTCAATGAGTTCAGCGATTTTGCCGATTTCGGTTGTCAGTGCAGTTCCTGTTACTACAAGAGTTCCACGGCCATATACAACGAATGAACCGCTAAACGCCATATTACGACGGTCTCCGAGTGGAGATTCCTTCGCGATGGTATCCGTATGCTTCTCTACAGCTTCGGATTCTCCGGTCAGCATGCCTTCATTGATCTTCAAGCTTCCCGATTCTATGATACGGCCGTCGGCAGGTACGAAATCTCCAGCCTCCAGTAATACGATATCACCGCGAACAAGCTCTCTGGCAGGGACGGTTTTTAAGGCTCCATCCCGCAACACTTTAGCCTCGGGTGCCGACATCTGCTGCAGGGCATCAAGTGAACTCTCCGCTTTACGAGTTTGGATGACACTTATAACTGCATTGAGAATCAACACGAGGAAAATGATAAGCGACTCCATAACTTGACCCATAACAATCTGGACAATGGCCGCAATAAGCAGTACGACCACCATAGGGTCCTTGAAATTTTCAAGAAAAAGCTTCCAGAGGGGATCTTTTTTCTTTCCTTTTAATTCATTGTAACCATCACGTTCCAGTCGTTTGTCGACTTCTGCCGACGTAAGCCCGTTAGTTGTACTCTGCACTTCCTGTAAACTGTCTGTTACATTCTTGCGGTAATACTCCACTAATGATAGCTCCTCTCCGCTGTGCTGTGTCTTTTTTTAGGTCTCATAAGCTTCGATTTACTGCATAAGTGCACATAACTGCGTGTTCTACACAAGTATGGTATATCAGTTCGTCAAATCAGTAGACTTCAGGACCTATCTTCAAACTTACGATTCAACTTGGCGCAAGTTTCAAAATATGGAGCTTAGTATGCGCATATCTAAAAAAAGATCATTCGTAATCGTCCATATTGTGAAATCTTTTTAATGAATAGTATTGGATTACCTATGAAGAAGTCTTTATACATGGGAAGACATAGGGAATTCCTGGATCTTTCGTGTGTTTTCCTATGATTATGGGGGGTAACACCTTTAGTATTAGTATAGTTGTCAATTGTGTCGGAGTTGTAAAATGGTGTAAGCACATATGTAAGCGGTTACAAATGGGGGGTGAATCTCTAAAGTTAAAGACATTGGCTACGCCTAAGTATCAGGAGGATAGCTCATTTTAAAATCACTGGAGGAGGAATGCAACAAATGAGTAGAATGTTCAAACAAGTCATCTCGATCTTACTCGCAGCTGCTTTGCTTATTCCGTCTAGCTGGCTGGCTCCGATTACGGAAGCTGCAGCACCCGATGCGACAGTACCATCAGACTCAGTAATGGTATATCACGAAACCTTTGCGAATGGCAAAGGCATCGCAGGCCAATCGGGCAGTGCTAGTCTTACGCCTGTCACCGATAAAGCATTTGCTGGCAATGCTGACGGAGCGGCTTTATATGTAAGCAACAGAACAAATAACTATGACGCGGTTGATTTCAAATTTAGTGACATGGGCCTAGAAAACGGTAAAACCTACATGGTGACCGCATCCGTTTATGTTGACGCTGATGTGACTGTACCTAGCGGCGCACAAGCTTATCTCCAAACCATAAACAGCTATGGTCTTTTGGCAAGTGTAAATTATGAAGCAGGTAAAGCGATCACCTTGACTAAAGAATTCACTGTGGATACGAGTAAAGATACGACGCTACGTATTCTGTCGGACGAGATTGGTAAAGCCGTTCCGTTTTACATTGGGGACGTCCTCATCACGGCAAAAAAAGCGGTAACAGAAACGGATAAAGAAATTTATCACGAATCTTTTGTGAGTGGCAAGGGTTTAGCTACACAATCAGGTAGTGCTAATCTAACAGCTGTCACCGGTAAGGTTTTTGCTGGTAATGCTGATGGTGCCGCATTATATGTTAGCAATAGAACAAATGACTGGGACGCGGCTGATTTTACTTTTAGCGACATAGGCCTGAAAAATGGTAAAACCTACACGGTGACCGCAACAGTGTACGTTGATCCTGATGTGACTGTACCTAGCGGTGCACAAGCTTATATACAAGCGATAGGCAGTTATGCCCTTTTGGCAAGTGGGGATTATGAAGCTGGCAAAGGGATCACTTTGACGAAAGAATTCATCGTAGATTCGAGTAAAGATACGAAACTTCGCGTCCAATCGAACGCGATAGGGAAAGCCGTTCCGTTCTATATCGGCGATGTGTTGGTTACAGAAGAGGTGACAGCAGAGCCGACACCAATACCAACACCAGAACCACCTAGAGATCCAGCGTTGCCTTTTACCACGGTTACTTTTGAGGATCAAAAAGCAGGTGGTTTTGAAGGCAGAGCAGGTAGCGAGACGCTTACTATTACCGATGAAGCGAATCATACGGATAACGGTTCATATGCTTTAAAGGTAGAGGGCAGAACGAGCACCTGGCATGGGCCTTCATTACGTGTGGAGAAATATGTGGACAAGGGCTACGAATATAAAATTTCGTTATGGGTCAAGCTGATCCAGCCTGCAAGCTCCCAGCTTCAGCTGTCTACCCAGGTTGGCAATGGAAGCAGCGCCAATTATGTACAACTCGCACCTAAAACCATCAGCACAAACGAAGGCTGGGTTCAGTTCGAAGGCACATACCGCTATAACAATGTAAGCAGCGAGTATTTGACCATTTATGTGGAAAGCTCAAGTAACAGTACTGCATCTTTTTATATCGACGACATCAGCTTTGAAAAAACAGGATCGGGTCCGGTTGGTATTCAAAAGGATCTGATTCCCATTAAAGATGCTTATGAAGATCATTTTTTGATCGGAAACGCAATATCTGCGGAGGATTTGGAAGGCGTAAGACTTGAACTTCTGAAAATGCATCATAATGTCGCTACGGCAGGTAATGCCATGAAGCCGGATGCGTTGCAGCCTACAAAGGGCAACTTCACGTTCACTGGTGCGGATGAGCTTGTAGATAAAGTGTTGGATGAGGGAATGCAGATGCATGGCCATGTATTGGTATGGCATCAGCAATCACCAGCATGGATGAATACAACATCAGATGCAGACAACAACACGATCCCCTTGGGACGGGATGAGGCTCTAGATAATTTGAGGGCTCATATCAAAACCGTTATGGAGCATTTTGGCGATAAGGTGATCTCCTGGGATGTTGTCAATGAGGCGATGAGTGATAACCCGTCTAACCCAACGGATTGGAAAACTGCACTGCGATCCGCCCCATGGAAGAGTGCTATCGGCGCAGACTACGTAGAGCAGGCATTCCTGGCGGCAAGAGAAGTTCTAGACGCGAATCCTGATTGGAATATTAAACTCTATTACAATGATTATAATGAAGATAATCAGAATAAAGCGCAGGCCATTTACAGTATGGTCAAAGAAATTAATGATAAATATGCGCTCACTCACCCTGGTAAATTGCTTATTGATGGTGTCGGCATGCAAGCACATTACAGCATCAATACAAACCCGGAAAATGTGGAGCGGTCCTTGGAGAAGTTTATTTCCTTGGGCGTCGAAGTTAGCATTACCGAGCTGGACATTCAGGCTGGAAGCAACTATCAGCTTTCTGAGAAGCTCGCTAATGCTCAAGGTTATCTGTATGCGCAGTTGTTAAATATCTTCAGAGCTAACGATGAGCATATTAAACGCGTTACCTTCTGGGGTATGGATGATAACACGAGCTGGAGAGCTTCATCCAATCCACTACTGTTCGATAAGAACTTACAAGCCAAGCCAGCTTACTATGGCGTTATCGATCCTGATACCTTCATTGAAGAGCATGAGCCTGAATCGGTTGAAGCTAATCATTCGACCGCTAAATTCGCTGCACCTGTCATTGATGGAACGGTTGACGAGATCTGGAGTCAGACCGCTGAAATGCCGATCAACCGTTATCAAACGGCTTGGCAGGGTGCGAGCGGAGTGGCAAAAGCACTCTGGGATGATCAAAATCTTTATGTCCTGATCCAGGTTAGCGATACGCAGCTTGATAAGAGCAGTGTGAACGCACATGAACAGGATTCGGTTGAAATCTTCGTGGACCAAAACAATGGGAAAACAACGTTCTATCAAGAGGATGATGGGCAGTACAGAATCAATTTTGACAATGAGACTTCATTTAATCCCACAAGCATCGCAGCTGGTTTCGAGTCGGCGACTCACATTTCCGGAACAAACTACACGGTTGAAGTGAAGATTCCGCTTCATGGGGTAACTCCGGATGACGATACAAAGCTTGGTTTCGATGTACAGATCAATGATGCTAAAGACGGCTCACGTCAAAGTGTTGCGGCTTGGAACGATACAACCGGTACTGGATATATGGACACATCTGTTTATGGTGTACTTACCCTCAAGGGGAAATCTACCGGTTCGGAACCGACGCCAACACCAACGCCAACACCAACTGGTAGTAGCAACACTGGTAGTGCAGTAACAACTCCACAGCCTGTAGCCATTGCAAACAAAGAGGGTGTTGTTACGATTACACTGGAGGTGAAATCCGATAACGGGCTTGCCGTAGGCACGATCTCCAGCGACAACTTGAAAAAGGCGCTTGAACAGGCTACCGCAGCGGCAAACGGCAAGAAACGAATCGTAATCGAAGTGCCACAGCAAACGGATGCGAAAGTATATGATATACAATTGCCAACCCAAAGCTTGATGGGGAAAGAAAACTTTGAACTATTGCTTAAGACGGAAAATGCTACAATCCAAATTCCAAGCAATATGCTGCCCGACTTAACAGACCTTGCTGAGCAAGTGTCCATACGCATAAGTAAAGTCTCTGCCGACAGCCTGAGTGCAGCTACCCGCAATTTGATCGGCAACCATCCAGTTATTGATCTAAGCGTAGTATCAGGCGATAAAGTCATTCCATGGAATAACCCTAACGCTCCCGTCACGGTATCCATACCGTATACACCGACAGCGGAGGAGCTAAGTAATCCGGATCTAATCGTTGTTTGGTACATCGATGATAAGGGCAACGTAGCTCCGGTTCCGAATGGTCGATATGATGCTGCAACCCAAACGGTTGTATTTCAAACGACCCACTTCAGTATTTATGCAGTAACCTCTGTAAAGAAAAACTTCGGAGACCTGCAGAGCGTATCTTGGGCAAAACAAGCCATAGATGTTATGGCAGCTCGCGATGTCATCCAAGGAACGAGCATGAATAATTTCTCACCTGCTGATTCTATGAAGCGAGCGGATTTCATTGCTCTTCTCGTGAGAGCGCTTGAACTGAAGGGAACGGGCAAAAGTGCAGCATTGTTCAGCGATGTCCAAAAGACGGATTATTATTATGATGAACTGGTCATCGCGAAGGAGCTGGGAATTGCCACAGGCTTTGAAGATGATACGTTCCGACCAAACATTGAAGTCTCTCGCCAAGATATGATGGTGCTGACTGCGCGTGCGCTAGCGGCATCCGGTAAGCAAATCAAGGCGAGTGGAACTTTAAATGCTTATCTGGATGAAGCAAGCATCTCCAGCTATGCGAAAGACAGCGCATTATTGTTGGTCAAATTCGGAGTTGTGAACGGAAAGAACGATAGAATTGCGCCTAACGACACGCTTACACGTGCTGAAGCAGCAGTTATCTTGTACCGCATCTGGAAGCCGTAGGCTAGCTTTGAGAGAAAGTCTTTATAGGCGGTTACAAGAAATATCAAAAAAAACGTAACGACAGAAAACAGCGATTCTCCCATCCATGGAGAATCGCTGTTCTTGTTTTTGTATAGAACACAACGGATATGGGCTATGCCAGAAATGAGTTCAAGGGGTGCACGAAAGGAGTACCGGAGCCCGTGTTTATTGGCTTCTTTATAGGAGTTGCTTTTTGTTCCTCGCTTCAGGGTCAAACCTATAGAATTATGGGGAAATCCTCCCTATAATTCTACATTAAAAGCTCATGTGGAGAGATTATAGGGAAATCATCCCTATAATTCAGCTGAACTCGGTGTGTTTTATTGAAATTAACCAATATATAGGGAGGAATTCCGTATAATCTGCTCATATAACAGCTGTGAGCTAATTTATAGGGAGGATTTCCTTATAACACGTTTTACCTAAGCAAAATGCTCCCCTACATTGGAGTTTTTCTCTCCAAACCACCGAAAATCTGTGGAAAGTACAACAAGGCGTGCTCCGTAAGCTACAAATTTAAACTAATAGAAGCCAACACACCCAACAGGGTAATTTGTTCGTCGATCAATATAGAGAAGATTTCTCTGACACAGGAGAACTGCAATGCCTTAAAAAATAAAGCAGACCCTGCAGGTAGTTCGCAGGGTCATGCTCTTCAAAATTTGGGGAGGACAATTCAAAGGCTGTCCTCTTCTTATTTCTTACCTTCTCCCTTGGCATTAAGCATGGCGATCAGCTTATCGCCCTCGACGTCGAGGTTCGGAAGCAGACGGTCTAGCCATTTCGGAAGCCACCAGGCTTTGTCTCCGAAGACGGCCATTACCGCCGGAACGAGCGTCATGCGGATGATGAAAGCATCGATCAGGATGCCGAAGGCCAGTGCGAATCCGATCTGCTTGATCATCGCATCAGGTGCGAAGATGAAGCCAGCGAAGACGGAAACCATGATTACGCCTGCGGCAAGTACGACGCGGCTGGCGAGATCGTAGCCATGAACGACACTGTCGTTGCCACGACGTCCGTGGACGTAAGCCTCACGCATGGAGCTGACGAGGAATACCTGATAATCCATCGCCAGTCCGTACAGAATGCCGGTGACCAGAATTGGCATAAAGCTGAGCAGTGGGCCTCCTGTGTCAAAACCAAACAGTGAGTGCAGCCATCCCCACTGGTACACGGCCGTGGTTAGACCGAAAGTAGCGAGCACACTGAGAATGAAGCCTACCGTCGCCTTGATCGGAACGATGACCGACCGGAAAACAAGCAGCAGTATAATTAGGGATAGAATTACGATGATGCCGATATACACGGGAAATGCATCGGATAGCTTGGAGGACATATCGATGTTGATCGCAGTGAAGCCGGTCACACCAAGCGTTACATCATTTGATGATGCGAGGCTGGAAGCGGGATCGCGCAGATCTTGCACCAGATCTCTCGTCTTTGTATCTGTAGGGCCAGTTTTAGGGATCAGACTGATAATGGCAATATCTCCGGTCGCGTTGACGCCCATTGGGGACACTAGCGTGACGTTATCATGCATTTGCAGCTCTTGAACCAGCTTACCAAGCGTCTCCATGGAAATCTTGTCGGACGGGTTGTTTGGTTGGGCCACCAGTAGTAACGGACCGTTGAACCCTTCGCCGAAGCCCTTGGAGATGATGTCATAGCTCTGGCGTGCTGGAGTGTCCAGATTTGCCGAAGCGCCAGACGGAATACCTAGCTCCATTTTGGTTACTGGAATCGCCGCTGTACCAAGAACCAAGACCACTAGAACAATGATAGCCCAGCGGTATTTTACGGTTGCTTTCGCCCAGCGGTGTGAGAACCCGTGACGGGCTTTGTTCGCGGAAGCTACGTTCTTTGAACGTGCCTTGGCGGTGCAGATCCGTTCGCCGACGAGACCCAGCAGCGCAGGCAGCAGGGTAAGCGCCAATAGAACAGTGATCAGCACGCTGACAGCAGCAACGAGAGCCATGGTTGACAAGAAGCCGATGCCGATGACCAACATGCCGCAAAGGGCGATGATGACGGTAAGTCCGGCGAAGAATACTGCACTGCCGGCGGTGCCGACCGCTCGGCTTGCTGCTTCCTTGGCACTTAAATTCTCATCGAGAATTAACCGCCGCTGCCGGTTCACGATAAATAAGGAGTAGTCGATACCAACAGCCAGACCGATCATGACTGCGAGAATGGGTGTAATGTCATTCATGTGCACAATATTCGAAAGAGCAAAAGCACCGCCGACGCTAATCGCGACGCCAAGGAGCGCGGTGATCAGCGGCAGTCCGGCTGCAACAATCGAACCGAGTGTAATAAACAGCACAACTGCTGCGACGGCTACGCCGATCGCTTCCGTAGATCCGATGGACGGTGTGCTTTTGAGCGAATCACTCGGAATGGCTGTGATCCCGGAGCCTGCCTGCTCGACTTCGGTTACAGCCTTAATCACGTTATCTGGTACAGAAGAGGGGAGTGATGTCTGCTGAACAGTGAACTGGAATTGGAACAGGGCGATGCTGCCGTCGGCAGACAGCATGACGCCGGGAACCGGAGCACCATCAACGATTAGTGGCCCGTAAGGAACGGCCTGAACCGCAGCAGTAGCTTGACCCGCAGCGTCTGTCTGACTCGCAGCCGCCGAAGGGTCCGCAGTGGCAGTTTGGCCACCGGCAGCTGCTGATGGGTCTGCTCCTGCAGCTTGACCCGCAGCCGCCGCGGCTTGCGCGGCCAGTTCAGCAGGATTGATGATATAGTCCATGCTGTAGACATCATTTATAGCCTTCAGAATTAGTGCTGATCTCTCCGGCGTATCTAGCCGTTCTCCATCAGGCGCGGTGAAGGCAACGCTCGCCTGACCGCCAGCAGCTGCTGGAAGTTCCTTGACCAGCATATCCAGTACTTTTTGCGATTCAGTGCCCTCAATTTTCATTTCCGAGCTGGATTGGATGCCATTGACACCAAGCAGGGCGCCTATAACACCGAGAATCAGAATCCAGACGGTAAGGAAATACCAGGGCTTGGTATATGCAGATTTGCCCAATCGGTATAGAAATGTAGACATATTATGGTTTCTCCTTTGTATCTCTAAATTAAAAGCCTTTGCGTAAATAAGTAAACATGGAATTTAGATATTGATCGAACGATATGGCATCGGAGTGTTCATCCTGCGCTTCACCTGGTAGCATGACGTTCAGACGTCCATCCAGAATCGGCACGAACGCTCCGTAAACGGCGCCTGCGAGAAGATGTGTATACCCGTCGGCATAACGTCCATGAGTGAACTGTTCGAGCACTTCCTGCGCGGCAATCTGCAGGCGGCGGAATACGCTGAGAATATAAGGCTCCAGTGACTGATACTGATTAGCCAGCGATACGAACTGCCGCAATTGATACAGAAACTCGGAAGTAAACTGCAGCTTGAACAATTTGTACAAGGCATCTAGCGGTGTTGCATCTGGTGGCAGGTTATCGAATAACATGCTTTTATCTTCTCTTGAAGAGTTGCTGATAAAATATGCGGCTACCGCCTCTTCTTTGCACGAGAAGTAGTTGGCAAAGGTCCGCCGGGAGTAGCCGGCCTTCTGGACAACGTCGTCGACGATGAAGCCGTCCATACCTACTTCAAGCGCAAGCTCGAAGGCGGATTTGGCTAAAGCATAGGCCGTGGCTTCTTTTTTTTTGTCGCGTAATGTCGGTTTGGGCTTCAAATTCTATGCGATCTCCTTTCTTAAGTACAGAGAACTCTCTGGGCTCAATTTTCTATTTTTATATTATTGCCCAAAGGGCAAAATTGCGCAATGGGCAATTTTTTAGAAACGAGTGGAGGTTATATTCAGGATACAGGGTAGTGAACCGTCCGAGCTTGTAACAGAGTAGTTGTTAGACTAAAAAGAGATCAGCAATGATTAACATCGCTGATCTCTTTTGCAAGTCGCTTTAAATATTACTTATTGCTTCTATATATCATGCTTCTTTGGCAATGATTTTTTTGAGCTTCACTTCGGGTTCTTGCTCCGGATCAGGCGCTTGCCCAACACGTTTAATGAAGAAAGAGAGCAGCAGACCGAGAACACCGATGCCCACAATAACTAGATAGGAATCATTGATACCTTGGATAGAGGCTTCCATGAGCATATGTTCCTTTGTTCCGGTCTGTGTGCTGCCTGCAGCCATCATATCCTTCATATGCGTTGTAGTACGGCTTGTCATTACGGTGACGAGTAAGGAAGTTCCCACGGCGCCAGCCACTTGTCGAATGGTGTTGGAGATCGCAGTACCGTGCGCACTAAGCTTGGAGGGTAATTGATTTAACCCTAAAGTTTGTATAGGCATAAGAAGAAGAGCCATACCGATCCGGCGCCCTGTTGACATATATACCAGATACATATAGCTGGTTGAGTCCGTTAAATTAACAAAGCTTAGCGTAGTTGCAATTGTAATCAGTAGACCGATAATGGCCAGCCATTTTGCCCCGAACCGGTCGAACAGCTTTCCAGTTACCGGCATCAATAAACCCATAATGAGCGCACCAGGAAGCAGCAGCAAGCCGGATTCCATCGCTGTAAAGCCACGGGCATTCTGCAGATACAGAGGCAGCAGCATCATATCTGCATACATCACGATTGTAACTGCGATACTGATGACAGTCGTTAAGGAGAACATACTGTATTTAAAGGCCCGAAGATCAAGCAGTGGGTTTTGGGAAGCGAGCTGTTTCCAAGCGAACAAGCCAAGGGAAAGGACACCCAATCCAAGAGAGAACAGTACTTCTGCGCTTGACCATCCTGCGCTGGCAGCACGGCTGAAGCCATACAGCAAGGTGCCAAAACCGATAGTAGAAAGAACTACGCCAACAATATCCAACTTGGGATAGACACGTTCCGATACATTTCTCAAATAAATAAATCCGCAGATGATTACAATGACAGTCAAAGGAATCATGCCGTAGAACATAGTTTCCCAAGAATAATGCTCCAAAATATATCCGGCCAAAGTAGGTCCAATCGCAGGTGCGAAAATAATGGCTAACCCTACCATTCCCATGGCAGCCCCTCTCTTTACAGGAGGGAACAGGGTCAAGATGACATTTGTGAGCAGCGGCATGATAATCCCAGCACCAGCTGCCTGAATCATACGCCCGGTCAGTAGAATAGGGAAGTTTGTTGCGATGGCCGAGACGATCGTTCCAGCCAAAAATATAAACATGGAAGCTTGAAAAAGCTCTCGCGTCGTAAACCTTTGCATCAAATAAGCTGTAATTGGGATTAGAACCCCATTAACCAGCATATAGCCTGTTGTTAGCCACTGAGCGGTTGCAGCCGAGATATTAAAATCATGCATTAACTCCGGTACGGCAACGCTCATTACAGTCTGATTCAGTGTCGCAAGAAAGGCACCCAAAATCATAATGAATAAGATGGGTCCCTTTTTTACGGAACTGCTTGTTACTTCTGTCTTTGTACTCACTCCACTCCATCCTTTCAAATCGTTGATCATGGACTAAATTTACAGTGTGTTGTATAGTTTACAATGCATGAATTAGATTATAAATGAAATTTTCATGTAATCAAGCAACGATTTGCGAAAAAATGTAAAATAGTTTACATTCGTTTTAAATTTGTAGTGTTTTCTCATTAAAAAACAACAATTATTTAAAAATTGTAGTTTACGATATGAAAGTTAAAGATTGGAGAGAGTAAGATGAATAACACAACGCAACGTACAGATCCCCGGGTACTTCGTACACGTCAATTGCTTAGAGATGCTGTGATTGAATTGCTTGAGGAAATGGATATTGAGAAAATATCAGTAAACCGTATTGCAGAGCGGGCTAAAATCAATCGTGTTACTTTTTATCTGCATTATCGGGATCTCCCGGATATGTTGGAAAAGATGGCGGATGAAATGGTGGAGGACATTTTACAAGTGGTCAACAACGATGACAACGATCACGAATCGGTTGAAGAAGAGAATTTGAGGATACTAGAGAGTCTGCTTAAGCATATTGCGGAAAATGCCAAATTCTATAAAGTGATACTCACATCGAAAAGAAGCCCTATTTTTACAGACCGTCTGTTCAACTTGATGGCGGAAATCATCTCTGCACACCAGGAGAAAAAGGAGGGTGCTGCTGAGCATTCCAAGATGCCCATACAGAAGGACATTGCCGTTTGGTACGGTTCAGCAGCCCTAATTGGCACGGTTATTTCTTGGCTTCGAGATGACATGCCCTATACGCCAGTGTATCTTGCCAGACAAATTAGTATGCTGCGTGCGAACTAGTCAAATGAATACGATCGTAAAGAAAAAGCCGTGCATCGCTGCGCGGCTTTTTCTTTACGATCGTGTACAGAGCAGGTAACTCACTGCACACTGAGATTATCCCAGTTGACTTGGAACTCCTTCAGCATGCCTTCCTTGGTCAGCTTGCCACCGAGATAGCCTTGAATGCTGCTGGATAATTCCTGCGGCATCCCGTTCGGCAGGCGGGTCCAGTTCCAGGTCAGCGCCTGATCCTTATCGGTATAAGCTAGCACCTCGGCGCCTAGCGTTCCAAGATCTTCTTTTGTGCCCTTAATGCTGTCGAGCGCAGGGATGAACTGGAATTCCTTAGTGATATACTTTTTCCCGGTCTCGGAGGTGACCAGCCAATCCAGGAAAACCTTGGCTTCCTGCTTGACGGGGGAGTTTTTATTGATCACCCAATTGCTTGGCACGCCTACATACAGCTTGTCGTTGTCTTCGGGGGTGTCGTCAATGGGCATCGGTAGGATACCCAGATTTAGATTAGGATCGATGCCGTCGATCTGTCCTTGCGTCCAGTTACCCTGCTGCATCATCGCGGCTTCTCCGCTCGCTACCATCGTGACTTGGGTATTATAGTCGGTGGAGAGTGGATTTTTGTTGCCGTACTCTACAGTAAGGTCCAGCAGGTCGATCCATTTGGAGAAAACCGGGTCTCCGGCGAAAGTTTTGGTGCCGTCCGTAAGCCCGGCGATAAATGCTTCGGGATCTGGCTGCTGGGCGAAAGCTACGTTCACATTATGATTGCCGAGCACGAACCATTCCTGATATCCATTTGCAAAAGGTGTGATGCCCGCTGCCTTTAACTTCTCGGAGGCTTCGCGCAGAGCGGTTAGAGTTAGGGGTTTCTCGGTGATGCCTGCTTTCTTAAACAGGTCCTTATTATAGATGAAGCCGTATCCTTCGAGATTCATCGGCATGCCATAGAGCTTGCCATCTGCGGTCATCTGTTCTGCTGCTAGGGGCTTTACATCCTTGGCCCAAGCTTCACCGCTTAAATCCTCCAGATATTCCATCCACATATCACGTTCATTGTTGCCGCCAATGGTGAAGATATCAGGTTCATCTCCTGATGAGAACTTGGCGCGTAGGGAGGCGCCATAATTGGTCCCGCCACCCACGCTTTGCACCTCCAGCTTAATATCGGGGTGTTCCTTTTCAAATTCAGTCTTAAGCGAAGCTAGTGCTTCAGATATTTCAACCTTGAACTGGTAGATATGCACGGTTTTAACTCCATTCGCATTGTCGCTATTATCTCCGCAGCCGGCTGTCAGAGCAGCCAGCAGCAGGGAGCATGCGAGGAGAATTCCACGTTTGGTTCTCATATTCATTCATCCTCTCTGGCTGAAAATAACATGTATCGTTAGCCCTTTACGGAGCCTTGGGCAATACCTTCAATAATATATTTTTGCATCGCTAGGAAAAAGATGACCACGGGCGTAATCCCGAGCACAAGTCCCGGAAGTGCCAAATCCCACTGTTTCGTATATTGTCCGAAGAAGCTATAAGTGGCGATGGGAATGGTGCGATGCACCGGGTCCTGCAGAATAAGCGAAGGCATCAGGTAATCGTTCCAGATCCACAGGGTATTCAGAATAATGACAGTGACAATAATTGGCTGCATGAGCGGAAGCACAATCCGGAAAAAGGTACCATAAGGACTGTTGCCATCTACTCTCGAAGCTTCCTCAATATCAAGAGGTACCGATTTGACGAAGCCATGGAATAGAAACACAGTCATCGGGGCGCCAAATCCAAGATACGCTAAAATCAAACCTGCGGTTGAATCCATGACGCCCAGACCGCTAACCACTTGCACCAGCGGGATCATGATCGCCTGAAACGGAATAACCATAGCGGCCACTAAAGCAATATAAAGTATGCGGTTATATAAGCTGTTATTGCGGACCATTTTGTAAGCGCACATAGAGCAGAGGAACGCTAGCAGAATATTACTAATCACCGTGATAATAAAAGAGTTCATAAAGGCACGAGGAAAATTGATAGCTTTCCAAGCTTCGGCGTAGTTGCTCCACTGGAATACAGAGGGCAGCGCAGCGGAATCCGAAAGAATCTCACTATAGCTCTTAACCGAGTTAGCTAGCAGAAAGTAAAACGGTACTAGGAATAGAAGGCCCAGCAGGATCACAATTACTTCGACGAGAAGCAATGGCACATTGAATTTCTTGGCGGTAGTCTCCATTACAGCTCCACCTCTCTTTTCTTGGTTGCTCTAACCTGTAGCAGGGAGATTACGGCCACAATGACGAAGAAAATCATCGCTTTCGCGGAGCCCATCCCGAATCGGCTAATAGTATAGGCCTCATTGTAAATATTCAACGCTACAGATTCAGTAGCTTTGAAGGGACCACCCTTGGTCAGCGACAGGTTAAGGTCGAACAGCTTAAACGACCAAGAGATAGAAAGGAACAGACAAACGGTTACAGCTGGCATAACCAGCGGAATGGTGACATGGCGTAAAGCCTGAAAGCGTCCGGCACCATCCACTTTTGAGGCTTCAATCAGGCTTTTGGGAACGTTGTTGATTGCAGAAATGTAGATGACCATTAGGTACCCTGCATTTTGCCAGACAAATACGATTACAATCGCCCAGAAGGCTGTCCCTCCGGTGCCCAGCCACGGAAGATTAAAGAAGGACCAGCCCGTAGCCTGTCCAATCGAGGAGAACCCTCTGACAAAAATAAACTGCCAAATGAACCCGAGCAAAAGTCCACCGATAACATGAGGTACAAAAAATACCGTTCTCAGGACATTGCGCGTGAATAGCTTGCGGGTCAGTACATAAGCGAGTGCGAAGCCGAGCAGATTGGTCAGTATCAGACCGAAGAAAGTGAACTTCGCCGTGAACCAGAATGAATGAAGAAAGGAAGGGTCCTTTGTGAAGATATGTAGATAATTCCGGAGTCCGGTCCACTCCACATCACGTGAGATTCCGTTCCAACTGGTAAAAGAATAATAGAGTCCTAAAAAGAAAGGAATCAGCACAATCATAAAGAAAAACAAGGAAGTCGGCCCGACAAAAACAAACTGCTGCATCAGGCGTGATCTTTTTCTATGGTCCATCGTTCCTCACCCCTTTTTGTTAATGTAAACTTTTCATTCTATAACCGGATTGGTGATTAAGCGAAACAAACATACTTGAAATTATCGTTGCTCAGAATGATTTCAACACAGGCTTGACAGCCCTTTCAAAGAATCGGTATGGTGGACTTGTCAGACTAATAGGAGGTTGATGCGCATGTCAGGATTGCTTGGTAATTTTGTTACGCAGATTGGAATATTGGTGAATGATGTGGAGAAGGTAAGTACGGCATATGCGGAGTTTTTTGGACTCGAAAAGCCGGAAATTATCGTTACAGATACAGAAGATATTGCGCAGACCCGGCATAATGGCGTGGCTACGCAGGCGCGGGCTAAGCTAGCTTTTTTTGATATGGGCTCTTTACAGCTGGAATTGATTGAACCGGATCATGAGCCGAGTACGTGGCGGGATTACTTGAATGAACATGGTGAGGGGCCTCATCATATTGCTTTTGTAGTTGAAGGAATGAAAGAAAAGATAATGCTGCTAGAAGGCAAAGGCTTCCCACTCCAGCAAAAGGGTGAGTATACCGGGGGGCGTTATGCTTATATGGACACTTTCAAGGAGTTAAAAGTAATTGTGGAGCTGCTAGAGAACGATAAGGATAACGGGGAGGAATAACTATGAATATTATCATTACAGGTGCTGGACGTGGACTGGGTTATGAACTGGCGGCCGAAGCGCTGAAGCGGGGCTATGGAGTTATTGCTGGGGTTCGCCGGCCCGATCAGGAACAAACAGCGCTATCGAAGCTTGCTGAAACCTATGGAGAGAAGCTAACCATCGCTGCGCTGGACGTGACGGACGAGGCAGGAATCGCGGCACTGGCTGCGAGTCTACAAGAACAAGGTCGGACCCTCGGTGCCATTATTAATAATGCGGCGGTACTCAACGCTCGGGATACATCGATTGAAGCGTTGGATTTCCAAGATATGCTTATAACGATGGATATTAATCTGTATGGACCGATACGAGTGGTTAAGCATTTCCTGCCGCTACTTACGGAACCCGAATGCTCGATCATCAATATATCGTCGGAAGCAGGAAGTATCACCAATGCTTATCCGAACGACTATCCTTATGGCATTTCCAAAGCGGCGCTCAATATGTTCACACAGCAGCTGCATGTCTATGTAAAAGAACGTGGGATTCAAGTGCTCAGCGTGCATCCGGGGTGGATGCAAACCGATATGGGCGGGGCAGAGGCACCGACAAATCCAAATCAAAGTGCCGAGGGGATCCTTGACCTGATCGAGAAGCGTACTACACCAGAAGGTCATTTCATGTTTGTAGATTATACGGGTAAGGATATGAAGATTTAGGTGATATATAGGCTGAACTAAATTTGCGAACAAAAAGCTCAGTAGTCACTGCGGTGAATCATTGGACTTCCGGCCGTTGTTGTCCCCAGATTTCTTGATTGAACCGCTCGTCGCGGTGGAAATCTGGGGACAAAGCGGTCAGTAAAAAGAACCTCGGTAATTGTGCCGAGGTTCTTTTGTCTAAACAACTGCTTATTTCTTAAGTAATAAATAAGCGAAATAAGGTACGCCGATTAGCGACACCATGATTCCTGCCGGAATGCCGTCAGGATCGACGAGATTGCGGCCAACGGTGTCCGCGATCAGAAGTAGCCAGCCGCCCAGCAATACAGCGACGGGAATAAACATCTGATTACGCGGGCCGACTAGCGATTTGGCAATATGTGGAGCCATCAGTCCGATGAAGGCGATCCCGCCTGTGACAGAAACCGCGGAGGCGGAAGCTGCAACTGCCGTGAGAATCAGAACGATACGTTCACGTTCGAGATTCAGCCCGACACCAATGGCAGAGACTTCACTTAGGCTGAGCAGGTTGAGTCGCTGTGATTTGTACAGGGTAAAGGGAACTAGTAAGATCAACCAAGGCAGTAAAGCCCAAATGAATGGCCAATCTGTACCCCATATATTCCCTGCGATCCATTTTGCAATAAAATCTACCTTGGCACGATCCGCGGACGAAATGATCACGATCATAACGCCAGACAACGCTAGGGAGAACCCTACCCCAACGAGCACCAATCGAACAGGATCAAGCCCCTTAGTCCGACTATATGAAAATAGATAGATTAATGCTGCCGTAAGTAATGCCCCTATAAAAGCAACCAGCGGCAGCGCATAAATGAATGATCCAGCGCTAACCGGGAAAAAAAGAAAGAAAACAGCGACAGCCACACCCGCACCAGAGTTGATACCAATAATACCGGGGTCGGCTAGATCGTTTCGTGTAACGCTTTGCAGAATGGAGCCGGATAACGCCAAGGCCATGCCTGCCAGCAGTGTAATCAGAATCCGCGGCAATCTTACAGAGAATAATACAAAGTCCTCTTTAAAGGTTCCATGCCCGAACAGAACCGGAAGCAGTCTGTCAAAAGATAGGGAAGAGTATCCGATTCCCATGCTGACGATAGCTGTTAGCAGAATCAAACCGGTGCATACACATAGGATAATACGTTGCTTTCGCACGGGTGCAGAGGAAATCATGAGAGTGTTTTACCTCCTTTCCGAACAACAAACAAGAAGAAAGGTAGCCCAAGCATAGCTACGACGGCGACCACTGGCGTCTCATAAGGTGCATGGATTGTCCGTCCAATTGTATCCGCGAGAAGCATGAACGATGCACCCGTAAAGATCGATATCGGCAAAATATACCGGTAATCGGTACCGACAATCTTACGGACAATATGCGGAATCATCAGCCCTACAAAAGCCATATCCCCAATTAGAGCGACCGATGCTCCAGTCAGCAGAATAATAAGAGTGAATAGAATCCCTTTAACCACAGCAAGATTTTGTCCTAATCCGATGGCTACCTCGTCACTTAAGCTAAGAATGGTTAACTGGTTTGAAAATATTAATGCCACCACGATGCCGATGATGATCACAGGTGCAATAGCCTGAAGCTGGCCCCAGGTTGTGCCGATCAATCCACCCGCTGTCCACATGGATACATCCTTGGATATTTTGAAGGCAATGCTTACACCACTTGCGATAGCATACAGAAAGGCAGATACCGCTGCACCGGCGAGTACGATTCGAATCGGAGAGAAGCCACCTTGACGCACAGAACCTAGAACAAGCACTAGCACGGCTCCTAGGGCAGCGCCAAAAAAACAAGCGATCATGGTACCAAAATAATTCAGTCCCGGCAGAAATACAAACGTAAGAGCCAGCGCCATATTCGCGCCCGAGGTCAGACCGAGCAGGCCTGGGTCGGCTAATGGATTGCGTGTAACCCCCTGCATGATAGCACCGGATACGGCAAAGGCAGCACCGATCAGCATGGCGGCGAGTTCGCGAGGTAGCCGGATCTCACGCAGAATAAGGACATTGTCTGCCTTTGAATTAGAGGTGATGGCAAGCCACAGATCATTGAAAGTGGTTTCTTTAGCCCCGAATAGCATAGCAATCACGAGGCATATAACCATTACCAGCACGCTACCAAGCAGCTTATATAAAAATGGAATGGAAGTTTGCTTCGTAGTCATTATCTTTATTTTCCAAGAAATTGTTGTTCAAAGAATTCCAACTGGTACTCAAGGCTAAGCGGATCGTTAAAATAGAATGCTTTTGCATCAGCCTCGAAAACACGATTGTTTTTGACGGCAGGGATGCTCTTGTATATTTCTGTATTCTGGAAGGAATTATCTTCATCCGCATTTTTACTGAAAATAACGTAATCGCCCAGATAATCCTTCAGCACTTCTGTCGAGACAGCAAAGAATCCATCCGTTTTGGTGCTTTCTTTTACTGTTTCTGGCATGCCAAGCTTGAAGTCCCCATAGAGGAGTTCAGTTCCGCGGCCAAAGTTATACCCGTATACATACAATTGCTTATTAAAGGTCTCAATAACAGAGACAGTTGCATTATCACCGATCTTCGCTCTGATTTCTTCACCCGCTTTTTTGGTGCGGGCACTAAAATCATCGACCCAAGCTTGAGCTTCTTTTTCTTTGTTCACCAATTTGCCGACTTCCAGCTGTTGGGTTAAGTAATCCACTTTATTATAAGTATAAGTAACGGTTGGTGCGATTTGCTTGAATTTATCGATATTTTTAATATCGGAGAGCCCAATGATCAGATCCGGCTGCAGTTCAATGATTTTCTCCAGACTTTCATCGCTAACCGCTTCTACGTCTTTTAGTTGCTCTTCAAAGCGTGGGTTAGTTTTGGACATTTCATCTACGCCCACAACAGGTACACCCAGTGCCATGACATTACCTGTTAAAAAACGGGTGAGTACAACTACACGCTGAGGATGTGTTGGAACCTCAACAGGTCCATCTTCGGATTGATAAGTAAAAGTCGCACTTTCTGACTCCGCAGCAGGAGTAGAAGATGGGCTGTTTGTAGGACTAGCATCATTCTTCGCCTGATTTCCCCCACAAGCACTAAGTGCAATCCCCATAATAAGTACAAACGGAATAAATATCTTTTTCATTAAATAATTCTCCCCTTTTTTGTATGACAGTGTTACTTTGAACAATTCAAACAGTGTAAATCAATCTTCAGCCTATGCCTTAGAGTGATTATGAGAATCATTCGCATTTGTAATCATTATAGGGATCACTTATGTGCCTAACCATGCCTTTTTGTTGGAAAAAAGACTTGGACTATTATTTGCCTCCGAATAAAGCTACCGCTCGTCCTAGTTGTAAGCGAATCGAAGCCGGGTTATAAGGCACCCAATCATCCAGATCAAGAATATGGACTTTCTTCTGCTGCACTGCGGGAAGCTGGCTCCAATAAGGGGATTGAAAGATCGCTTCAGTATGCGCAGTAGAGCCTTTGGCATCGGGAAATACAATGACTAAAATTCGGTCTCCTGCATAATCTGCAAGATCTGAAACCCCGATCGAAATCGAATGGAACTGATCTCCCAATCTTTTTATCTCGTTGTCAATCAAGGTCGGTGCTCTAAGTCCAAGGGATTGGTACATCACATAACCTACATTCCTTGCTCCGTAAACGAGTAGCTCCTCAGGCTTGATTACCAGAATGGTGATGATATCGTTAGCGACTGTGCTGTGCTGTACTATTTCTCGGGCTTCTAGCTCTTCTTGTTCAAAATCCTTCAGCCACTGCTCCGCCCGTTCACTCCGCTGAATGGCTCGGCCGATTAGGCGTAACTGATCTTTCCAGCCGATTTCGTTCCAAGAGATCTCCATAATAGGTGCTACAGCTCGCAGCTGCCCGGACTTCAATCCGTATTCCTCCAGATGTTCTTTGGCCGCAATAATCAGTTCAACGTTGGCATCAAGTAATAGCGATCTGATCTGTTCAGCCGAGCTATTTGTATTGATAAACTTCATCGACTGCGGTGGCTCCTGATCCGAAAGATTCAAATATTCACTGCTTTCAGAGATGGTAACCGCAGGTTCTAAGCCAAGTAACAGCAAATGGCTTGCATAAGGGGTAAGCATTACTGCAACTCGCTGGAAAGAGCTTCGGCTGTAACCAGACGGAGATGCGCCTGTCTGCAGCTTAAAACGACGACTGAGATAAAATTCATCCTTGTAGCCTACCTTTAGCGCAATCTCCCTAAGTGTGCCTGAACCGTTAAGCAAAAGCTCCTTGGCACTATGAACCCGTAGCCGCGACAGATATTCGCTCTGGCTGAAGCCTGTCACCTGCTTGAACAGCGTTGAATAATGCGAGCTGCTTACACCCGCAATGGCGGCTAAGTGCTCACGTGTTATTTTTTCGCTAAAGTGATTCTCCAGGTATGAAATGCTCCGTTCCATCGATGGTTGCTCGTTAACTGTATATCTGGCTTCCTGCTGTTCGAGCAATTGTAGAATAATCTGATGAAAGAGCATTTGATTCTGTACATGGCGTGTTTCTCGATCTGGCAGTCGGTGAAGATACAATTCCTTGACACTGGATACAATGGTAGGCTCATAAGGAAACAACAGTATATTTGAACTCGAAGCCATTTCGCTTTTCCGTATCATCGCACCGCCAGGTATAGCCTGAGTCTGCTCTTGAATCCAGATGGTGAGCTTATAGGCATGAAGCGGCTGCTGGAGATTTGTAATTAATGAGGCATGAGTATTAGCGGGGAGAAGGATTACGCTTCCTTCCGTAAGCTCATAAGTCAGATTATTGACCTCAAGGCTCCCTTTACCAGCGGCAACGGCCAGTAATACGGTTAGATTCTCATGAATCTGAACTCTTGGTAGATTTGAGGTCCCATACATCGATTGAATGCTGCCAGCGCTATATAAAGGAAAATGAGATTCGGCCCATTCCGGGATAACGTTAATCAAAATAAGGCCTCCGTTACTTGAATATATTTTCAAACTATAATGCTATGGATTGAACTGTATTATTGACGTCTGTGGAACTAATTATAACATCTTACCTTTTTAGATAAGTCTGTTAATTATCTGCCCTATATATTCTTTTTAAAGGATACGTCTGTCCAAGAGAAAGCATATTGGATCGAATATATATACTACCAGGTATTCTTTATCCATTATAAAGAGGTGATTAAGATGAAAAAGCAGATAACCTCCACTAAGAAGCGAAGGCTTCTCGCCAGTCCTAAGCCCAAACGTAATCTGAATCCTAAAGCAACAGCCCAGACTATCAACTTCGCGGTAATTGGGGATAGCCATGTGGGATATGGGAATAGCGCAAGCATTTTTAGAAATCTTTTGCCAAAGGCTGTAGGGAGCGGGAATAAGAGATTTGTTATTTTTGGAGGAGATAACACGCAAGCGGGAGCGAATCATGGAAATAATGCAAATGCCTATTACAAGGACTTCAAGGATACAGTAACTAGCACGCTCGGAAGTATCCCCTATAAAGCATCGCTAGGAAATTGGGAGGCAAGTACCCAGTCCTTATTCACGCAATATTTAGGTGCAGTAGAAGGGCAAATGAATTTCCCTGGGACACAGGGTAAGGTGAAGTACGTGTGGCTTAATTGTGCTCTGGGTCTGTTCACTCCGGGTAGTATAAATATATTGAAAAATTTAGATGATCAGCATTTTTATATTATTGATTTTCATTGGCCTTTAAAAGTGAGCGGGATCACGGTCGATCATAGCCATGTATTAAGCGCGGCGGAGACTGCTAAGTTTTTTGCAGCTATTCCTACGAAAGTGAGAGATAAAGTGCTAGCTATTTTCACACATCATGGACATTTGTTTTATCGAAAGCTTACTAATATATATCCAGGTTATACAAATACAAAATTCTTTGTGTGCGGATGTTCGGGTGATTATAAATGTAAGCCGAGTGGTGATCGCGGTTATTACAACGCCACATTAACCATCAATGGGACGGCATTAAATGTCGATGCTTTTAAGGTAGCGGTTACTTAGTGAAGAAGTGGATGCGGTTAAAATAACACGCTAATTTTCGGGAGAAAACCGAGATTAGCGTTTTTCTTTTATTAAGAATAGCCCATTAACCATGGAGTTACAGGTAAATAATAAGTAAGCAGGATTATTTAACATATTTGTATAATAGTTTATATATGTATTGAATAAATTTATTTAGGAGGGCTACCCATGAAAGAACTATTATTTCATTCTTTAGAACAGGCGGGTGTGTCGGCTTACGGTGTAGAGCGTATACGTATAGCAGCTGCACAGATGGTTGAAGACAACATTACACCGGCACAAGTTATTGTTGCTGCGAGAAAGGGGACGCTACTGGTCCATCAAGCGAACGGGAAATTCGGTCCAGAGCCAGGCGCAGCGGAATTAACTGTAGATGCTATTTATCCACTGTGTTCCATAACAAAACTGTTTACGGCAACCGCTATAATGATGTTAATGGAACAAGGGAAGATTGGTCTAAACAGACCTGTTTCCGATTACATCCCCGAATTTACAGGTGAAGGCAAAACTAAGGTATGCGTACATCACTTATTGACACATACCTCTGGCCTGGAGGGTGAGGTGATTTGGCAGAACGGACAGTTGAAAAAGGAACAAGGAGAGTACCCTCCACACGAACCTAATCAAGATCCAGATCAGCATAAGTACTTATATGGCGGTTATGATGCACCGCTTAGTAACGAACCTGGTACGGTCATGTCTTATTGCGGGTATGGCTATGAGTTGTTGGGTGAAATCATCCGGCGCGTTAGCGGACAGGCTTATGATGTATTCGTAAAGGAAACCATTTTTAAACCGCTTGGTATGGAAAATACATATTATCGTGTACCCATGGACGTGCGGGACAAAGTAGTAAGACGTGCACCAGAAGCAGCGTGCGCGGAATGGGTGGACAGCGAGTATAATTTGAATTCCGTATCTGCGGGGGGCGGCGCTTACTCGACGGCTATGGATTTGGCTGTCTTTGGCCAGATGTTTCTTAACGGCGGGATATATAACGGAGTACGATTTCTTAGTCCAGTAACCGTAAAAGAAATGACCCGCAACCAAATTCCAGGCGTATCCTCAAAATATAGAGACGAGGTTTTTCCAGAAGCGTATTGGGGGTACGGATGGGCGATTAACGGCTCGAAGCGTGACGGTGGAGATTTGTTCTCGCCAGAAGCCTATTCACACTGGGGCGCGGCAGGTCCTTTCCTCTGCGTTGATCCGATTTATCAGACAGTTACGGTGCATTTATCCGTAGAGCTAGATCACCAGAAGCCATTTAAAAATATGTATGTGGATTACTTCAATAATACTGTTCTGGCAGCCATCACTGATCTTTAATCCTCTTTTTTTAGATTTTTTGTCGTGTCATCTATACTTAAAGCGTGCTTTCCCAGTTTCTTCTGAATTGTTTAGGGGTGGTGCCGGTATATTTCTTAAACACTTTGGTAAAATAGCTCTGGTCATTGAAATGTAGCCTCGTAGCGATATCAGATAAGCTAATGCCCGGTAATTCGATTAATCGTTTGGCTTCTACAATCCGCTCGAATTGAATAAAATCACTGATCGTGAATCCTGTTTCCTTCTTAAATAATAGGGAGAGATAGCTTCTGTTCAATCCAGCGACTTCAGCCAGCTTATCTAAGGAGAGTTCCTCATATAAGTGATTAAAAATATAGTTCTGACAGAGGGCCACGGTGCGCGAAAGTTTCGCCATCCGGCTCTCTTTGACATGGTCGGCGAAATCGCAAAGCGCATTAAGAATAGCATGATCTACAGCCGGAACATCCTTTAGTTCTTCGATATGCTGGATATGAAAGTCGCTGAGGGTATAAGAAATCTCCCAATACAGCCCTCCATCAATAGCAGCTCGTGTAGCGAGCGTAATACAGGAGATCGCCAGATTCTTTTTGTTGCGTAAATGGCTCTTCTTGGAGAGTACTCCGTAATTGTCTTCAGAGAAGGTTGCTTGGACACGAAGTAGCTCAGCCTTATTTCCATTTTTGATATGGTGAAATAGAGCTTTTTCCAGCATGGGTTCGTGGTGCAGCCATGTATTCTCACGTCGGTAGGAAACGTCCAAGTCTAAACTGCCTGCGGGAGGCTGTTTATGCTCAAGAGTTCGGGTGTCGAGTAGCAGTTCGCTAAGAGATAACGTCTTTCCGGTGACGAGCGAGTACATCAGCATAGCGGTATGGTAGAGTCTCATTTTATTTAGCACGGTCAAGCTGCGGTAGTATTTCATCCATTGCTCTTGAAGCTTTAATGGAACTTCATGGTCACGCATCAGACTTGTCATATTGTCCTCTGAAAGGTGAGTATAAAGTGTAGGACCGATCACAATACTTCCCCCGTTACTGCTGCCTGAGGGCAGATGGAGAAGGATGTAATTCTCTAGGAAGCTAGTGGTGCGAATGATCGGTATAGAGGCTTTTGAGCTATCGTGGTTAGAGTTGTTCTCGCTTTTAGTAGAGTCTGCAATTTCTGAAAGGAGTTCATTGAGGTTATGAACCCACGGGGCGCTCTCTGAAGAGGAAGGCAGCGCTAGCTCGATTCTCTGATTGGCGTCTAGCAGAAACACAGGAATTTGCAGCGATTCATACAACACTTTACAAATATATTGAGCTCCTTCACGACCGTCCAAATAATTCACCGTTTTTTCAACCTCCTCGCCCAACCAGAATACCAAAAATACAATGATAATGCCATAAATCTAACATGAAGTAGATTAAAATGGGGATAGTATACATTCAGAGGAGGTATTTTTATGAAAACCAACATTCATGAACTCATATCACAAATGACCCTGGAGGAGAAAGCAGGACTCTGCTCAGGGCTTGATTTCTGGAATACAAAGGGCATTGAACGACTCGGAATCCCCTCTTTAATGGTAACGGACGGACCCCATGGTTTACGCAAGCAAAAAGAGAGCGCCGATCACCTCGGACTCCATAACAGTGTACCCGCGACTTGTTTTCCTTCGGCAGCAGGGATGGCTTCTTCCTGGGATCGGGAGTTAATCGGTCGTGTAGGTAAGGCACTCGGGAAAGAGTGTCAAGCAGAGAACGTTGCTGTTCTGCTCGGACCGGGAACAAATATTAAGCGCTCCCCGCTGAACGGCCGTAACTTCGAATATTTTTCGGAAGACCCTTATCTTTCTTCGGAGATGGGTGGGAATCATATTAAAGGTGTGCAAAGTGAAGGGGTAGGCACCTCGCTTAAGCATTTTGCCGCTAATAATCAGGAGCACCGGAGAATGTCTGTTGATGCTGTTATTGATGAGCGGACGCTGCGGGAGATTTATCTGGCTAGCTTTGAAGGCGCAGTTAAGCAGAGTCAGCCATGGAGCGTGATGTGCTCTTATAATCGAGTGAACGGTGAGTATGCTTCCGAAAGTGAATTTCTTCTGACTAAGATTCTTAGAGAAGAATGGGGCTACGAAGGATTCGTCGTGTCCGATTGGGGTGCGGTCAATGAACGGGTGAAGGCACTGCAAGCAGGTCTGGAGCTGGAAATGCCGTCAACCGGAGGCATTGGCGATGCCAAGATTGTCGCAGCGGTGCAAAGTGGGGAGTTGGCGGAAGAAACGTTAAATCTTGCAGTGGAACGGTTGCTTACCTTTGTTTTTAAAGCGGTGGAGAACCGTAAAGATAATGCTTCATTTAATGCTGATGAGCATCACCGTCTGGCTCGTGAAGTGGCGCGGGAGAGCATGGTTCTCCTTAGAAATGAGGAAGGCATTCTGCCGCTGTCAAAGCAAGGAACGATTGCGGTCATTGGCGAGTTTGCTAGAAATCCGCGTTATCAGGGCGGGGGCAGCTCACATGTGAATCCGACGAAATTGGACGATGCTTTCGAAGAGATGAAGGCCCTTGCAGGTTCTGCCGAACTGCTATATGTGCAAGGATATGAACTGAATCATGACGGGATTAATGAAGCTTTGTTACAAGAGGCACGGGATACAGCGGCAAAAGGGGATGTAGCCGTATTGTTCCTTGGACTTCCGGATAACTATGAATCAGAAGGTTATGATCGCAGTCATTTGTCGCTTCCAGAGAGCCATAAAGCGCTGATCGAAGCAGTGTCTGAGGTGCAAAGCAATATCGTTGTCGTACTCAGCAATGGTTCACCCATAGAAATGCCTTGGATTCATAAAACGAAGGGTATTCTTGAAGGTTATCTAGGCGGTCAGGCTTTTGGCGGTGCAGTGGCAGATTTACTGTTTGGAGAGGTTAGTCCAAGTGGCAAACTGGCAGAGACCTTTCCGATGAAGCTGAGCGATAATCCATCCTTTCTTAATTTCCCAGGTGAAGGGGATACGGTTGAGTACAAAGAAGGCTTGTTTGTTGGCTATCGTTATTATGATAAAAAAGAGCTTGAACCGCTGTTTCCTTTCGGCTTCGGACTAAGCTACACAGCGTTTCAATACAGCAATTTGAGAATCTCCAAGAGCAGCATAAAAGATACCGAGAACGTACAAGTTACGGCCACCGTCAAAAACACGGGTACTCGCGCAGGAAAAGAAATCGTTCAGCTCTATGTTAGCGATGTGGAGAGCAGCGTGATCCGTCCACTTAAGGAGCTTAAGGGCTTCCAGAAGATAGATCTTCAGCCTGGGGAAGAGCAAGAGGTTTCCTTTGAACTGGATAAACGCTCCTTTGCTTATTACAACGTTAACATTGGTGATTGGCATGTGGAAAGTGGAGTCTTTGAGATTGCTGTTGGTTCATCTTCACGAGATATTCGTCTGACTGTTTCTATTGAAGTAGAATCGACAGCTCCGCTTGCATTACGTTATCATCGCAACAGTACCGTTGGTGATTTGCTGGATAATCCACGTACGGCAGATAAAGTAAAGGAGTTCAGCAGTATTTTTGGCATGGAAGGTGCGATGGACGATAATCCGGAAATGTTCATGGCGATGATGAAATATATGCCGCTACGGGCGCTGGTTGGGTTCGGTCAAGGGAAATACACAGAAGAAGATTTAGCCAAGGATCTGCAAGAATTTAATGCTTTGGCTGTAGAGTAGGAGATCAGAAAAGGCCAAGTCTGGTCCGAGAACTATAATTTATGGGAATTTAATATAAGTAAGCTAGTGGTACATATTAGTCAAATATAATATGCACCACTGGCTTTTTTTGAAAAAATTTCTTGTTCGGCTACCGTGATTCGTAAACTTGATGATTGTCGCATGATTTCATAGGTGTGCCTCAACGCTTCCTTGAAGGAAATCCGTATTCTTTAGCGCGCCACGCTACTAGTAGCGCAAGAATCAATAGAATAAACAGTACCCACGGGAAGGAGCGGACACCAACTGTTTCAATAAGAATCCCACCCATCACGCCGCCACCGCCGATAGCTAGGTTCCATGCCGTCACTAACATTGACTGGGCCACATCTGCACTTTCGCCAGCTGCTTCAGCAACTGCTGTTTGTAGCAAAGTAGCCGCTCCTCCGAACGTCAACCCCCACACAGCAACCACTAGATAGATCACTACGGGTTGGCTGCTACTAATGCCTAGTGCAATGGATGACAAGGCGAAAGCAGCGAGGCTGATTAGAAGCAATGGACGTAGTTTTCGGTCGATCAAAATACCGATGAACCAGATGCCAATAAGCGCAGTAATGCCGAAAATAAGCAGTACCAAGTCAACGCGCTGGGTAAGCCCAGCCTGAGTAAGATAGGGTGCAATGTAGGTATACAGGATGTTATGTGCTAGCACCCATGCCAGAACGACAAATAGTATCGGCCGTACCCCCGGAATAACAAAAACCTTGTAGAGAGGGAGCTGCTTATCAGGAGCCTCCCCTGGATAGTCCGGTAGCTTCCAAAGTACCCAGCCGACCAGCATCAGAGCCAGCAGCGACATGATCCCGAAGATGGAGCGCCAGCCCACAAGAGTGCCAAGAAGTGTTCCAGCAGGGACTCCGAGTGCCAGAGCTAGAGGCGTGCCAACCATCGCTACCGCCATTGCTCGTCCCTTGAGTGACTCCGGCACCATGCGCCGGGCATAACCTGCTATCATGCCCCATAAGACTCCAGCGGATACGCCTGCGAAGAACCGAGCTGCCAGCGTAAGTATATAATTGGAAGAAAAAGTGGTGACGGTGTTGAATACGAGAAAACCAAGGATGCACATTAGTAGCAGTGGTCGCCGCCGCCATCCACGCGTCATGGTGGTTAAGGGAATCGCGGCCAACAGTGAACCAAGGGCGTACAAAGTGACAAGTTGACCCGCAAGGGCCTCGGAGACACCAAGCCCATCACCTATTTGGAGCAACAAGCCGGCCGGAATCGTTTCGGTAAGAATACAGATAAACCCCGTCATAGCAAGGGCGAGTAATCCTGCCCATGGTAAATGTTCAGAAGAGGGAGTACTGGAGGCACTTTGTGTGGCAGAAGTTGTGTTTTGGGTCATTGGAGAAGCACCTCTCTTTTAAATTGTAAAAAACTCAATGATACACACTCGAATAGGGTTTACTAGACAGAGAGCCTAGACCGGTTCATTCCGGACCAAGGCTCTTTGTGTTCGTTCTTTATTTATTACGTCTATCATAAATGGCATCACAAAGGTCAACAGTAAACTGACCCGACATGCCTTCTAGTGCAGTATTAGTAAATGCCACGACACTGAGCCGTTGCTCGGGGTCGACGAACCACGAATGACCATAGGTGCCACCCATACGCCATGTACCCGGGGATTCCGAAGTGTCTGCGGCGACAGGATCCTTCAGTACCGTAATGCCTAGGCCAAAGCCTCGTCCTGGCCAAAAGGCCATTGGCAGATCACCGATCTGATTGGTCGTCATATCGTGAACCAGAGACTCCGGTACCAGTGGTGCTCCACCCTTGCGTAATGTTTCTAGCAGTTGCAAAAAATCACCGGCGCTGCCGACCATGCCAGCTCCTCCAGAATGATAGGCAGCATCGTCAAGTGCTCGACCAGGGGCAAGCAGGAATCCAGCCATTCCCTCCACAAAGGCAATACTGTCGGGATCAAGTAAAGGTCGTGGCTCTGGAGTATCATTGGCATAGGAAGTGGCCAATCGTTCTCGATCGACTGCAATAAAACCCGTGTCGCTCATGCCAAGCGGCTTTGTCACGAGTGAATGTACGGCCTCACTGAGCGGTGTTTCTGTGACCTTTGCAATTACTGCTCCTAGCACGTCTGTCGCGATGGAGTATTTCCACTCGGTACCTGGCGTATAGAGGAGGGGTACAGAGGCAAGACGACGCAAGTTCTCTTCCAATGTGATGCCGGACTGATCCATACCATCTGATACCCCTGCTGACTGATAGGAACCATTCTCTTCTTGAAAAAATCGGTAAGAAAGGCCTGCGGTGTGCGTCATCAAATGACGAATCGTCAATGTCGCGAACTCGCCATTTTGCAAACGTGGCCGAAACTCTGGAAGCCAACGATCAACGCGGTCGTCGAGCTGTAGGCGACCTTGAGCAACTAATACTAGGGCTGCCGTTGAAACGATAGGTTTGCTAACCGAGGCGAGCCTGAATAAGGCGTCTTCTCGCATAAGTCGGTTCATCTCGCGGTCGGCAAGACCGGCAGCGCGGCTATAAACCAGTTCCCCATCTATCGCCACTTTAATGACAGCACCGACCAGGCGCTTGTCAGCAAGGGTTCGATCAATTACTTCATCGATGCGACCTGATAACCATTCTGTATTTATTTTGTTTGAATCCAATATACTCAACATTCTTCATCCCTTCGGAATAGTTAAAGCCAGGAACACTTTACTATTGTAGGGTTATTATATATAACAAGTTATCTTGATTACATAAGGCAACTAAGTTAAATTAGCCTTATAACGGTTAATTACAAGCTAGTTTATAGGGGGAACCTTAAATTTAAAGGATGTGATTTTGATGGACCATATTGATAAGCAAATTCTTTTTCATCTTCAAAATCAAGCGAGAATTTCTATGACAGAGCTGGGAAAATGTGTCGGTTTATCGCAACCTGCAGTTACGGAAAGAGTTAGGCGTATGGAGGAGAAAGGCATCATCAGCGAGTATCGCACCATCATTTCCCCTGAAAAGATTGGAAAACATGCTGCTGCCTACATGTTATTTCATTCTAGGGATTGTAACGCATTTCTTGATTTCTGCCGCTCCAGTCCTGATGTCGTCGAATGTTATCGTATAAGTGGGGAACACAACTACTTATTGAAAGTAGTAACCGAATCTACACGAGCCCTCGAGGAGTTCGGTAATCAATGTGACAAATACGGTACCTATACGATTCTAATCGTGATGTCATCGCCAATCGATCATAAATTTCTTATACCATCGCTTGAAGAAGCAAGCATCAACTTGCTGAGTTAGATTTGAACATTACTCTGCTAGCTCTTAACGACCAAAAAGACTCTTCTATATGAATAGAAGAGTCTTTTTGGAACCTGCAGGCCATTGAATATCGAGGATGGGCTACATTCCATAAACGGGTTAGAACAATGGTTAGTCTAGTCCAAATATAAAGTGAATTAAGTAGCCAAGTTAATGCCAGCATCGCCTAGTTTCCAACGGCAAGTCATTATCAGCTTCTCACCCTCCAGTTCGGCTGTTAGCGTGCCACCCATTTTATTCATCAGACTTTTGGCGATGGAGAGACCCAGCCCGGAGGCTTGAGAAGATCGGGTACGGTCTGCGGTATAGAATCGGTCGAATAAGAGGTTAACATCGCTTCCGTCTAGTTCCTTCGCATCGTTTACTATCGTTAAATCAGCTGTTTCCTGCTGTCGTTCGAAACGGATTTCCACATACCCGGTCGCATGTTTGACCGTATTGACAAGTAAATTCTCGACAACTCTCCGCACAGCGGATTCATCGGCGTATATGGATATATTTTCCTCAGGTAGCCGTATATCCGGTGTAATATTGCGATCGTTGAAGGAATCGTAAAATCCGACCAGAATTTCCGAGAGTAGGGCCGTCATCCCAAGCTTTTCTGTATGTAGAGGATAATCTAGCGATTCGATTAAGGAAAGCTCAAAAAAATCATTCAGCAGTGCCTGCAGCCGTTTCGTCCGATTTTTAACGATGGCAACATATTCAAGTTTTTCATCAGGGGTAATTGACTCATCCTCCAACAGTTGAATATAACCGAAGATGGAGGTGAGGGGTGTACGGATATCATGTGAAATATTCGCTACAGCCTGACGGAATTCTTGTTCGACACGTATTCGCTGGGCTTCCGCTTCGACGATTAAATCAGATTGACGATTGATTTGTCCCGCAAGCGCCTCAAGCTTCTGGTCGAATAGAGCCACATCAATTTTTTTGCCGGTTGCTCGCTCGTTGTAGGTATGCAATTGCTCTGTTATCCGCCCTAGCTCTCGCCTTAACATCAACAAACGGAAAAGCAGGAGAGCTCCTGCCGCAAACAATATGATTGTCAGAATAAGCAACACTCTCCTGCATCTCCTATTTATTATTTGATTTCTTTTCTGTGGAATACGAGAATACCGAGTACCCCGGAAACGGCTATTGTCAACAACGGTACAAGTAAAAGCGCTGGCCAATCTCCGCTGTCGATACTGGGCTTACCGATAACGCTCACCAGTTTGAAGATGGAATAATCGTACAAATTACTAAAGAAAGAGATCTTCGAACCTATACCAGCCAAAACCGTATCGATCATAAGGAAGAAAATCATTGAGAAGCCGATAGTTTTGCCGCTGTCGGTTAGGATTACGGTGAACAGCGCCCCGATGGCTGCGTAACCAGCTGTGTACAACAACGTTAGCCCGAGGGCTCGCGGTATGAAAAGTGTAGTGCTTCCTTCCGGCAACTGACCGAAGCCCGAAAGCAGCGTGACTTCGACTGTGCTGACAATAGGAAAGACGAGCGAAATCGCCATGGCTCCAACTGCGAATACGATTAGTTTTGCTGCGAACAGCCGCCCTCTGGTGTTGCCCGAAGATGCGATCGTCTTCATGACTCCTGTGGAATATTCGTTAGAGATAAAGAATCCAGCCAGAATGGCTACGCCGAATTTAATAATGTAGGCATTGCTTGAAATAAAGGTAGTCAGAAATTCAGCGCCGGTGATCTGAGGTTCCCCATTGGACCGATGATCAAAATAATATAGCAATGGGTAAGCAAGCGAGAGGACGGAAAGTGCCAATAGAAAAGTCCAAAATGATCTATTCTTACGGAGCTTGAAAAATTCAACTCTGATCAGATTATACATTTGGATTCCCCCCAATTCGCTTCGTAAAATAACTTTCCAAGTCTTCACCCATAGGCATAAACTTCTCGATCTCTAGGCCTGCAGAGAATAACGCTGTTGATACTTTGCCTGGCTGCTCAATGCGGCTATACAACTTGATGGTTCCATCCTGCATCACTTCGAAATCGGCCGTACCCAGCTCGTTCTGAATGACGGCTGTTGCCTTGCCCGGATCATCCACTTTGATAAACAAATACTGCTGACATTTCTCGTTTAATTCCTCCGTAGTGAGTTGTTCAAGCAACTGACCGCGATGAATAATGCCATAATGACTTGCCATTAAATGCAACTCACTTAGAATATGACTTGAGATCATTATCGTAATGCCAAGCTCACTGTTTAGTCGCTTGAGCAGTTCGCGCATTTCGACGACACCCATCGGATCTAACCCATTGGTCGGCTCGTCAAGAATCAGAAATTCTGGATCTCCCAGCAAGGCGATGGCAAGACCTAACCGCTGCTTCATTCCAAGTGAGAAATTTTTGGCTTTCTTCTTGCCGGCGCCCTGCAGTCCAACTTGCTCTAGCATTCTAGGAACGCAATCTTTCCCGGGAATACCACGTAGAATCCGGTTTGCTTCTAAATTTTCGCTCGCAGTCATATGGGGGAACAAAGCGGGACTCTCGATAATCGAGCCGATTCGCTTACGAGCCTGGATCAAGGCCTGCTCTTCACTGGCTCCGAACAGCTCGATCGTCCCCTGAGTCGGAAAAGCAAGTCCGGTCACAATCCGGATTAATGTTGATTTTCCAGCTCCGTTTTGCCCAATAAAACCATAAATAGAGCCTTTACGGATTGACAAATTGACTTTGTCCAGCGCTGTATGGCCCTTGAACTTTTTGGATAGTTGATTTGTTTTTAATACATACTCGTACATCTCGTCTTGGCCTCCTTTTCGTGATAGACCAAGTATAGAATTGAAAACATAAGAAGAGCTAAAGCCAAATCTTAAGAATGTCTTAAGGCTTGAGCCGATAACCTATGCCCCATACTGTCTCGATAAATTCGCTTCCTGGTGCGGCCTTGGTTAGCTTGCTGCGCAAATTGCTCATATGGACATTGACAGTATTGTCATCCCCGTAATATGGCTCGTGCCAGACCCTTTCGTACAAATTCGCTTTCGTGAACACCTTCTTAGGGGCCGACAAAAGCAACGAGAGAATCTCAAACTCTAGAGCTGTGAGCGTCAGTTCCGCTCCATTTGCCGTAACCGACATCGCATCTCGATGAAGTACAAGGCCCTGATGCTGGAGCACGTTAGGCAACGCCGATTGCGCAATCCGCGAATACAAACGTAGATGAGAATCGATCCGTGCAGAGACTTCCTCAACGTCGAAAGGTTTCGTAATGAAATCATCCGCCCCCGCCCGCAGGGCAGATACCTTGGTCTGGGGCTCACCCTTGGCTGAAATGATAATTACCGACATATCGTCCCGCCCGGCAATCTTCTCAAGTAGTTCCTCTCCCGACATGCCAGGCAGCATCAGATCCAGTAGCAGCATGCTCCATTGACGTTGCTCCAGATAGAGAAGTGCCTCCGTTCCCGAGTAAGCAGGTTGGGGGATGTAGCCGCTTTTCTTAATAATGTTGCACAGCAATCGGTTGATGTCGCTGTCGTCCTCAGCAACGAGAATATGTATCGGGTTATTCATTTAATCTCCTTATTCCACCTAAAATAGGTTATTATTCGGATGAATGCCTATTAAATAGGATAGCAGGTTTTAGATTCTGTATCCAGATCCAGCCAATTTCTGCATTTTGGTTATTCAAATCTATATCACCGATTCTGGTGAGTTCATTTTTATATAACAAAGAGACTCTTCTATATAAATAGAGGAGTCTCTTTGCGGTGTTAAGGTATTTAGATAAATAGATTATGACTAGATTGATCGGCTTGACCGAGGTAATAACCTACGCCGCCGATCCCCACGCCGTCGATCAGTTCTTCACGGGTGATGCCCATAAGATCCATGGACATTTGGCAGGCAACGATCTCGACGCCTTGGTCGACAGCCATTTGAATCAATTCTTCCAAAGAAGAGACATTATTGTTCTTCATTACAGAGCGGATCATTTTGGAGCCCATGCCCATCATGTTCATATTCGAAAGCGTTAGCTTCCGACTGCCGCGGGGCATCATCGCTCCGAATATTTTACCGATAATATTCTTGTTCACAGGCACTTTCTCATCCTTGCGGATAATATTGAGACCCCAGAAGGTAAAGAACATCGTCACTTTTTTGCCGCTGGAGGCTGCTCCGTTGGCAATGATGAAGGAAGCGATCGCTTTATCCAGATCACCGCTGAATACCACCATCGTACTTGCATTACTAGTTTGGACAGGCTGTGCTCCTGCAGGTACGGAATCCGCGGTAATGCCTTTGCGCAGATAAGCTTCAATCATACCAGTAGGCAGCTTCGTTAATTGCAAAAGCGTATGCTTCGACATGCGAGCCCATGCCTTAATATCTTCATAGAATCCCGGATCGGAAGCCGTTACCTTTAAGACTTGCCCGTCCAAGAGCGGGTCCATGCTCATCTTGACTTGGATCAGCGGCCCAGGGCAGCATAGTCCGCAAGCATCAAGCACGGAATCAGGTGTTAGATCGGATTCTTGTTTGGCAGGGGTGGATACAGATGTGCTGGAGTTGGCTGCGAAAGCTGTAGCGTTGGTATTGCCTGCAGCTGAAGCAGTGTCAGTTCCCACCGGTGCTCCCGTTGCTGCGATTTCTTTACGGGCTGCTGCTGAAATACCTGCATTTGGCGTCAGACTATCTTTTTTTTTAGGCGAATATTTACTCAGTTGATATGTCTTATAGCCTCCGGTCAGATTCTTCACACGGAAACCTTTTTGCTGCAAAATCCGGGAAGCTGTGTAGCCTCTGAGTCCAACTTGGCAATATACCCAAATTTCTTTACTAGGGTCAAGCTCACTTAGCCGACCACGCAGATCATCCACAGGGATATTAATGGACCCTTCAATATGACCGTTGGCATGCTCGATTTCCGAACGTACGTCAACTAAAATGGTATTGTTGTTGTCACGACCTTCTAAATCCTTAGGAACGAATACTGTAGTCATGCCTTTCAAAATATTTTCAGCAGCAAAGCCAGCCATATTCACTGGATCTTTAGCAGAAGAGTAAGGAGGGGCATAAGTAAGCTCCAATTCCGTTAAATCAGTGACCGAACCTCTAAAACGAATCACTGTAGCGATATCGTCGATACGTTTATCTACTCCACTGTAACCCACAGCTTGTGCGCCGAGTACTGTACCTTTTGGATCAAAAATCAGCTTCATAGATATTGGAGTTGCCCCCGGATAATAAGTTGCATGAGAGCTTGGATGTACGTAAATCACGTGATATGGTAAGCCCAAACGTTGTAATGTTTTTTCGTTATTGCCGGTAGAAGCACCCGTGACTCCAAAAACCTTAATAATAGAAGTCCCTTGTGATCCTTTGTAAGTAGTCCCTAGACCGCTGACGTTGTCCGCAGCAATCCGTCCTTGCTTATTGGCAGGACCAGCTAGTGGAATAGCAGTTTTAGTTCCGTTCACGAAATCAACCACCTCGACCGCGTCACCTACAGCATAGACCTGATCCAAATTTGTTTCCATGCGCTCGTTGACCAAGATATGGCCGCGTGGACCGAACTCTAAACCACTATCCTTCAGGAAAGAGGTATCCGGCGAAACGCCGATGGCCAACAGAACCATATCACTTTGAAGCACAGTGCCACTTGCCAACTGAACCTCTATTTGTTCACCCACTTCTGCAAACCCCTGGACCATATCGGAAAAAATAAGATTAACGCCATGCTCGTCGAGCTCTTTTGCCAAAATAGAAGACATTTCAGTATCAAACGGAGCTAAGATTTGTGGACCCGCCTCGATCAAGCTTACTTCCAGACCTGCTTCTCTGAGGTTCTCCGCCATCTCAACACCGATAAACCCACCACCGATCACAACGGCGGAACGAGTGCCTTCGGCTGTGACTTTGGTTTTGATTTTGTCGGTGTCGGGAATGTTGCGCAGCATGTGAATTTTGGAACTCTCGATACCAGGTAGATTCGGACGAATCGGTTTAGCGCCGGGTGATAAAATAAGCGCATCATAGCTCTCTTCATAGGAGCCTTTTTCTATACTTTCTACTCTTACTTTCTTGTTCACAGGGTCGATAGACACCACTTCACTTTGAATCCGAACATCGATGTTAAAACGTTTATGCATCGCCTCTGGTGTCTGAACCAGCAGCTTGGAGCGATCCTGAATGGAACCTCCGATATAATAAGGCAGTCCGCAATTGGCAAAAGAAATGTACGGATCACGCTCAAACATGATGATATGAGCCTCTTCATCTAATCTCCGAAGCCTGGCGGCCGCTGATGCGCCTCCTGCAACTCCTCCGACAATCAGTACTTTTTTACTCATGATGTTTTATTCCTCCCCTAAAAATAGCTGAATTAGATGTTTGATTTTCTCGTCTTTAACAGAATAGTTAATTTCCAGCCCATTACGTTCGGTTTCGACAATGCCTAGAGCTCTAAGCTTCTGCAAATGCTGGGATACCGTAGATTGTGGAAGGTCGAGACAGTCCTGCATGAAGCTAACGTTGCAGCTGCCTTTTTCAAGCAGACCTTTAATGATGCACAAGCGAACGGGATGAGCGATAGCCTTTAGGGTTTCGGCGGTTTGATTATAGGCTTTGAAATTTTTGTCCATGGTTATGAACTCCTCGCTTTACAATATCCTTATATCGTAATATTATGATATAGTGATATTAAAATCAAGTTATTTTTAAAAAAAAGAGAAGGAGAGATGCTCGATGTCTTTTAAAATTTCAAAGGAAATTACCCCTCAGCAAGTGGCGGAACGTCTGAAGAATGGAGAGGCTCCTACGCTACTGGATGTACGTGAACCCGCCGAATGGGTGGAGGGGCATGTGATCGGCGCGAAGCATATTCCGCTTGGGCAGCTGTTAATGCGTATAGATGAACTAGATCCTAATGAAGAGATGATTGTGATGTGTCTAAGTGGTGGTCGAAGTGGACTGGCGTGTGAGCTGCTGAGCGAAAAAGGATATAACGTTGTGAATATGATGGGCGGATTAAGCGCTTGGACGGATGATTTTTTGGTACGGGGGTAACAGCATGAACATGATGTTTAGGATCCTACTGAGTATAGTAATTGCTTTTAGTATTGTAAGGTTCTTACGTTCCGCTTGGCCAGTCCGTTCACTCTCCTATGTAGAAGCCCGTGACATTCGCGAATTAGCAGATCAATCACTGGACATGAAAATGCTCGATGTTAGAGATGCCGTAGATTATGAGAAGGATAGTATCCGTGGCTCGATAAATATATCGATCGGGCGGTTAGCCTATGTCTGGCAACATTGTCTATCTACTGACGATTCGGTTCTAATCCTTGCTGATAGTTACTATAAAAGAAACAAAGCTGCGAGAATTCTGTATAAACAGGGCTTTCGAAAGTTATATGCGGTAAATGGTGATTTTTTAGGAAGTAAAAGAACACTCTCCGACATTTCGGTGAAAGGTTGTTGTGAAGGATAATGGATTTAAGCTCATTAATGTCCCGTCTCGGATTTGGTAAAAGCGCAAGTGTAAGTGTAAGAACGTTGAAGGTGGCAGAGTTTCGGAGCGAAATGGAGCAATCCAAAAATAGGCTGCTGATCGATGTCCGCGAACCGGATGAATACAAGAGTGGATTTATTCCGGGGGCGAAAAACATCCCGCTGTCTCAGTTGGAAAAGCGGCTCGGTGAAATCCCTAAGGATCGGGATGTGTTGCTCTACTGCCGCAGCGGTATGCGAAGCAAAAGTGCAGCGCGGATTCTGAGCAAGCAGGGGTATACTCGGCTTGCACATTTGCAGGGCGGGGTAAGTAGCTGGGATGGGAAGTTGAGTCGACGGTAACTGAACTAATTCCTCTGAACAAACTCTAATAGAGCTAACTCCAAATGAGCTTACTAAAGCTGGCTTTGCTTTAACGCAACGTACTTAACCAACTCGCTTTTTTGATCGATAAGTTAAATTTTGCTGGATCTACTATTGAATGTAGAGTGTTTATTGACAGCATCAGAAAGCGAACACTATACTTTTGAGTAATAGGACGAAGCACGTCCCGTACCCATATTGGGTGCGGGATTTTTTTATGCCAAGAAGGAGGGTGACGTATGGGATTTACGGAGGAGCATCGTAAGTGGGTAGAGGATCATATTAGTAGAAGAACGGGAGAACGGCGGGGGAGATTGGAGCGTGGACATGGCCATGGTGAGCGGATGTTTTTGGAGAAGGTATGGTGGCCTATGATGGGGCATTTCAATGACCTTCATCCTGAATATGAAGTGTTGGATTGGCGTAGTAAGCCCTACTTTGTTGATTTTGTGTGGAAGCCTGGCCAGGTTAAGTTTGCGTTTGAAGTTAAAGGCTACGGCCCACATGTGCAAAGTACAGATCGAACGCGCTACAGGCAGGAGCTGAATCGAGAGACCTATCTGCAAATCGCGGGTTATCGGGTCGTGGCGATTCCTTATGATGATCTGGATGCGAGTCCTGAACTTACGATTACTTTGCTAAGACCATTGCTGATGCCTTACCTGGCTGTGAAGATGGAGGAGCAGGGGGAGTTTAGCCGACTGGAGCGTGATATTTTGCGGATTGCGGTTCGCACGAATGGGTGCATTCGTCCGGTTGATTTGGTGAGGGAGCTTGGGATTGATAAGCGTACGGCTCGAAAAGGACTGAGTGCTCTCAGCGAAAAAGGAAAGTTTTGCCCCATAGTTTCTCAGGAGAGCGGTAGAGTCTGCAAATATGAATATATCCATTCCTTAAAGGATATTCAGTTATGGTAAGGCAATTAAAATACCCCAGATGCGACCCAAAAGGCTGAAATTGAGCAAAAGAGGGGTAAAAATACCCCAGATGCGACCCAAAAGGCTGGAATTGAGCAAAAGAGGGGTAAAAATACCCCAGATCCGACCCGAAAGGCTAGAAACGAGCAAAAGAGGGGTAAAAATACCCCAGATCCGACCCAAAAGGCTGGAATTGAGCAAAAGAGGGGTAAAAATACCCCAGATCCGATCCAAGAGGCTGGAATTGAGCGAAAGAGGGGTAAAAATACCCCAGATCCCACTCAAAAGGCTAGAATTGAGCAAAAGAGGGGTAAAAATACCCCAGATCCGACCCAAAAGGTTGGAATTGAGCAAAAGAGGGGTAAAAATACCCCAGATCAGCCCTCTCCAATCCACCTCGCACCGTTATCATCCGCATCTCACTTCAACTAGGGAGACGGGCGAGTGAAGCACACGATAAATCTCTAATTTTGACCTGATTTTCACTTAGATTGTTAAGGTGTTACTTATCGAGCTAATCTTCTATGATTATGTTGATAGACCAGATTTGTGTTAGACACAGACAACTACCTCGAGAACATATGAAACCGCTATCAACTTGAACCGAAGGAGCGATTATGATGGAAACAGTGACATCTAAATATCCATTTCAACAGATTGATTTACCCTTAAATGACCGAGTGCAGGATATGATCTCCAGATTAACGCTTGATGAAAAAGTAAGTCTGATCCCTCAGTATCAAGCGGCTATAGAGCGTTTAGGCGTTGGAGCCTATAAACATGGTACAGAAGCGGCGCACGGAATTTCCTGGCTTGGAAAAGCGACCTCTTTTCCTCAGCCAAGCGGACTGGCTTGTACTTGGAACCCAGAGCTAATGAAGGAAATCGGCTCGGCCATTGGAGATGAAGCAAGAGCATTTTACAAAAAGAATCCAACGGTGAATGGGCTGACGTTATGGGCACCAACGGTGGATATGGAGCGTGACCCACGTTGGGGTAGAACGGAAGAAGCTTACGGTGAAGATCCAGAGTTAACTGGACAACTCAGCACATCACTTGTGCAAGGAATCCAAGGCGATCACCCGGTGTATTTGAAAGCGGTCGCAACGCTTAAACACTTCCTAGGGAACAACAACGAGATCGAACGCGGAAATTGTTCCGCCAGCATCGATCCAAGAAATATGCGTGAGTATTATCTGGAAGCATTCAAGCCTGCTTTTCAAGAAGGTGGCGCGCAGTCTATGATGACCGCCTATAACTCGGTGAATGGCGTGCCTGTTATTCTTCATCCGGCAGTCATGGATGTTGTCAAAGGCGAATGGGAAATGGATGGGTTTATCGTAAGCGATGCCGGCGATCTTTTTGGGATTGTGAAAGATCATAAGTATTATGAATCTTTTGCACAGTCGATGGCGGAATCTATCAAAAACGGAATTGACAGCGTAACAGAAGAAACTGAAGAGACGATCAAGGTTCTTCATGAAGCACTAGACCAAGGCCTACTATCAGAGGAAGATCTGGATCGTGCACTAACTAACACATTTAGAGTTCGTTTCCGTCTGGGAGAGTTTGACCCCGCTGAAGGTAATCCATACACAGCAATCGACGATTCCGTAATTCTTAGCAAAAAACATGCCACACTTTCCTTGGAAGCTGCCAAACAATCCATTGTGCTGCTGAAGAATGATCAGGCAACATTGCCACTGAGCAAGACTGAATTAAACAAAATGGCGATTATTGGTCCACTTGGCGATGAAGCTTTCAGAGACTGGTATTCCGGCACATTACCTTATGGAGTGACCCCGCTGCAGGGTGTTAGCAAAAAGCTGCCTGGTAAACACGTTACTTTTGAGAGCGGCGCAGATCAAATCATTCTTACCTCAGCTGCAAACGGCCAAGCCATCGGAATCACGGGTGAGGACGGAAGGCTGGCTGTACAACATGACATAGCAGAGCACGGAGAATTATTCCAACATACCGCTTGGGGCTGGACTAACAATACTCTGAAGGCGACAAGTCGTGGACAGTATGTAACTTTAAGCGAAGCGGAGACACTTACAGCATCTGCTGATGAAATCTACGGCTGGTTTGTAAAAGAATCCCTGAACATCGTCCCGGAAGCTGAGGGTAAAGTCTCTTTGCGGACTTGGAATGACAAATTGATCTCTGTGAATGCTGAGGATGGCACGCTGCAGGTTGCTGATCAGGTCGCAAGTGCGGACGCTCGTCTTTTCAAAAAGAACATCGTTACAAACGGACTGGATGCTGCGGTAGAAGCTGCCAAAGCAGCTGAGGTAGCAGTGGTTTTTGTCGGTAATCATCCACTTCTTAACGGAAAAGAAGAAATCGACAGACCTGATATTGTACTTCCGGAAGAGCAGGAACGTTTGGTCAAAGCAGTCTATGAAGCGAATCCGAATACAGTGGTAGTTATTGTCGGCAGTTATCCGATTTCATCCACTTGGATTGACGAGAATATCCCGGCAGTTTTGTATACATCCCACAGTGGACAAGAGCTTGGCAATGCGGTTGCAGAAGTGTTGTTCGGAGATTACAGTCCTTCTGGCAAGCTGAATATGACTTGGTTCCGTTCTGTGGAGCAGCTGCCTGAGCTGATGGATTATGATATTATCAAAGGTAAAAGAACCTATATGTACTTTGACGGTAAGCCATTGTATCCTTTTGGTCACGGCCTAAGTTATGCTGAAGTGAATTACAAGAATCTAAATTTGAGCACAAAGGAACTGCAGCAAGACGATACGCTTAACATTTCCGTTCAAGTGGATAATATTGGGGCAGTCGATGGGGACGAGGTTGTTCAGTTATATGTGCAAGCTTTGAATTCCCGGGTCAAACGTCCGATTAAACAGCTGAAGGGCTTTGAAAAAGTGAGCATCGCCGCAGGTCAATCGAATACTATAGAGTTTGCATTACCAGTTACAGAGTTAGCATTCTGGGATGTTACACGCGAACAATATTGCGTCGAAAATGGAGAATACGCAATTCTGATCGGCCGTTCTTCTGCTGATATTAAATTATCTTCAGTAGTAACGGTGAAAGGGGACATCATTCCTTCCCGTAATTTATATAACAACACCAAGGCAGAGAACTATGATGACTACGAAGGCGTATATCTGGACGAATGCAAAGTAGGCGGGGCTTCGGTACATCCGGTAAAAGAGGGCGCTTGGATCGCTTTTAATGACGTATTGTTCGATCATGGAGCAGTAGCAATTGAAGCTCTGGTCTCCTCTGCAAAAGGTGGCAGCATTGAGATCAGAACCGGAAGCGCAGCTGGGAAACTGGTTGGAACCGTGAACATCCCTTCTGGTGGAGTTCTGCAACAGTGGAGCACATTGAAAGGCGAAGTATCCGTGGAGACGGGTACTAGCGATGTTTATGTAGTTTTTAACGGTGAGGTGCTTCTCAGCCGGTTTCAATTTAATCAATAATAGAGATGACCTTTGATTATGGGATGGAGTGTGCTATATGGAGTGTTTGGGGTGTCGGATTGCTAACGGAATTGAGCCTAACGTAAAAGTAGTATATGAGAATGAATTTATTACTTGTGTGCTAGATATCGCTCCGTTTAACGAAGGACATCTCCTGATCCTTCCTAAAAAGCATTATTGGGATCTCGAAGAAATCGATTCAGAGACTTCCTATGCGATAATGGACGGGGCGAAGAGGTTGTCAGTTGTTCTGAAGACTTTGTTCGAACCAGATGGTATAAGCATTTGCCAAAATGGAGGGAAGTTTAACGACCTGACCCATTACCATATGCACCTCATCCCTAGATACGAAGGAGACGGATTTGTTTGGAGTGAACCACTACACCCGCACGGTGCTGAGAATTTTTTAAGTCACACGCAAGCAAAGATTATTGGTGTTTTAAAAAAGTAACAATCATAAAAAGGGCATTCCTGAAGCAATATCAGGGATGCCCTTTTCCTTTTGTTATAGAGTAACGCTCTAATCACATCCGCCACCGCCACCAGCATCTCCGCCACCGAAATCTCCCCCGCTGCTGTGCCCGCTATCCCCGCCCCAGCTATGACCGTTGTCATGTCCAGAATGGTGATGGGAGTCGCTCCCGTGATGGTGTTGATGGTGATGTTGGTGATTAGAATGATTCGGGTTATTTGGATCCCGCAGATCTGGATGGCTAGCTGCCATAAAAGACATGCTGGCGGCGTCATCTCGTCTATTTCTCTCAAATCTGTTACTGTTCGAGTTTGAACCATTACGAACTATGGACTGTATGATTATAAATACAACGACTCCAATAAACAGTATCCCAAAGACCATTAGATCGCCCTCCTAGTTGTTCATTATAAGCTGTATTCTCTTAAATTGTACCATAATATTGAATAAATGGATTGTGAAAAAGAATATAAGCGGCTAGCTGTTTTGAACAGAAACTTGGTTTCTTTGCAGTTCAATCCTTGAACACGAATTGTGCTGTCTATGTGTAGCGTTGTGTCGAGAGGGCAGTAGCTTTAAATCCAAGTAGAAAATATTGGTATTCTATAGTATGATCAAAATTGCTAGAATTACAAAAAAATACAAGGGGCGCCGCACATGAAAAAGGGGAAGAATTATTTCATTTTACTTTTATTATTTATTTTACTGTTTAACTCACTGGGGGTTGGGGTTCCCACAGCCAGTGCAGATTCCTCAGCGGTGCCTTTAGAACTTTCGCTTCCGGCTAATTTGACAGACTGGGTAATGGATGAAGAAGCTGGCTATATTTATGCCATCTCCAGCGCGGACAATAATCTTTATTTTATTCGGCTTAGTGATCTTAAGATTGAGAAGACGCTCAATGTGGGCTCGAACCCGTCTTATCTTGCAAGGGATGGGCAATCTCTGCAGATCGCGCTTTCCGGAGCGACGATGATCAAGACAGTAGACCTGTCCACTCAACAAATCTCGAACACGATAATCACAACTGGAATCCCCAACTCAGTCGCTGCTACTTCCAAATATCTTTTCTATGGTACTAGTAATGGGGTTTATAAATATGACAAGTCCAATCAGACGAACAGTCTATTATTCCGAAACTTTTTATATAACGGTGTGGCTCTGGCAGTTGATGAGTCCTCCAATATGCTGTTTGTCGGTGAAATATCCTCGTATGCCGGAATAACGGCTGTAGATATTAAGACCGGTGCCGTGCTGAGCCAGGATATTGACGACGATATGGAGATTGGAGGAAATTCCATATCGCTTCAGCATATTTTTGTGGATGATCAATCCGTATATTTTGGTGGGCATCAGTTCAATAAAAGGAATTTGCTAGAGACCACGGGTACCTACTCGAGAACGAATGGCGATTACACCTATCTCGAAGCTGTTATATTGGATGTATCAGATACATATGTTCTTACTACGCAAGGGGTATACGATAAGGAGACCTATACTCCATTGGCGTTATTCCCTTCCGACAAAAGATTTGCTTTGCTCGACTCGAACGGTCAAGCTTATCTGGCAGGTGAATCGAACTGGTTCGATAATGCCAAAAGTATTACCCGAATTGGACTTACCATCCCGTCTAGACCCACTTCGCTGTTAACGACAGATGCTTATTCCATTCGAAGCAATCAAGCGATTACGGATTGGACTACTACGGATAATTCTCCTTATATCTATGCTATTATGGCAAGCACTAATGAGCTTGTCACTATCAGTAAGGCAGATATGAGAGATGTAAAGAAGATGTTCATTGGTTCCAACCCGAGTAAGATCAAAATACTTAATAATAAGCTCTATATCCTCTTTAAAGGTGAAAACAATATCAATATTATGGATCTGCAAAATGGTATTCCATCAGATGCTGCTGTCAGCAAAATTACCACTAAGCACTATCCGCTTGATGTCTATCCTGATAACAATAATCGAATTTTATATTACGGCGGGACATTTGGAGGCGGTATCAGTGTAACCTCGGCAGTCTATACCTCGGTTACAGATACGGTATATGAAAAGGAAACTGGGATCAATCGCTCCAGCACCTATTTGCTTCTCCCGGATCAACATATTTTGTATGGTGGAGATACCTTCTCCCTCTATAAATACAACTCTGATAATTTTGATGTGATAGAGAGAAAAGACGTACAAAGTGGTTCTTATGATGCAAAGCTCTTTCTCGATGAAGGTAGTCTGTACTTTGGGAACCGTAGAATGGATGCGAATCAAACGTCTACCCTGTACGGGACCTATGCGGAGCAAATTATTTACGCGCGCGGCAGCCTCGTATTCAGTAACAGCGCCGTCTACGACAGAGACAGCTTTACCAAACTGTATGATTTGTTAATGTTCAACCAGCACACATATGTTGATGCGGATCATACTATTTTTGTATCCGATGCAGGTAGGTTATATAAATTCAATAACTTTCAAGAGATGCAGGCGATAATGAATGAGGGGCGTCAGCCTTCTAATGCCATCTTCGTGGACGAAAACTTGACACTTGGCGCGATTGACGGTTATTTATCTTTTGAACCTCCTGCTAACCAAGATGGTATTACGAATTATACCGCCTATTATCTTGATCAGAATGGAAATAAACTTAAGCAGATTGGTATCTATAAGAAGACAGAATTATCGACAGATTCACTCCTTGTTTATGAAATATCCCATTCGACTCTGCCCGCAGGAGCGGTAAGTATTGGGGTATATCCGGTTGTTCGTTTTGTAGATTATGGAAGTGAAAGAACACTTGATGTTCATACAACGGCTCCAATCTATGATGCGCCGAGTTATCTGCCTGTGGACTTTTCAGTCACAGATACGAATCCGGACATCAATAAATTTTCGGGTACAGTGACATGGAAATCTGGAATCGCTGAATTACCAGGTGTCCGCTATTCCTTATACTTTATCAATGAAGAAGGTGAGCTTGGAGATGCCATCGCAGTAGTAAATGGTGGGCAAAAGAGTTACTCCCTTACTATTTCTGAAAGAAATGTGCCGGTGGAAGCTTTAGCAATCGGTATTTTCATGGAAAATGATGATTTCATATCACCATTCTATAGCAGATCAATTCTTGAAGATAAAGTCACACCAGATATCTTGGTATCGTCCATTACTATACACAAATACCAGGTGCAAGCGGATAATATCGTTGTGAATAACCTGGTCGCCGGAGATATCGTTCGTGTTTACAATGAGCGACTAACCCGTTTACTTGGTTACGGGATCGTTGATCCAAACAAAACCGCAATTATGATTACTATAAGTAACGTTGGAAATCCGGGGGAGAAACTCCTTATAACCCGGCAATCAGCCAAGAAAATTGAAAGTATGGGGACTTTAGTCGTTGTACCTCCTATTACAAATGATAGCGGCGGCAATGGAACCGGCGGCGGTGGTACTGGCGGCGGTGGAACTGGTGGTGGCGGAGCTGGCGGCGGTGGAGCTGGTGGTGGCGGAACTGGTGGCGGTGGCAGCACGGGTGCTGTCCCTACTGACAGTGCCAAGGTAGTAACCACAATCAAAGAAAACACAGATGGAACCAAGTCATCTATGACAGAAGTGGCAACAGCGTTTATTTCAAAGACAATAAATGATCCTGAATTCAAGAAAAATCCAGTAATCATTATCAAGGCTGATGAAAAAACGCCAACTCAAAGCAGTCAATTTCAGATAGATTTAAGTTTATTAACAAGTATTAATAATAACTCTAAGGATGCTGTGCTTATTCTGGAATCATCATCGGGCAAGATTCAGCTCCCTGTAAATTCCTTGTTCTTGGCAGTTTCCGGGAACAGTGGTTCGGGGCAGAGTGTTATCATTACGATTGCGCAAGCAGCAAGTGACTACAAGGCCAAATTGACTACTCAACTGAGTGGCTCTGCCAGTGTTACGCTGGGAGGACCTGTGGAGTATGAAGTTAAATTGATTGGAAGTGGTCAGGATCGTATTCTTTCCAATTTCTCAAGTTATGTCGGTCATGTGATGAATTTTAACGTAGCCCAAGATGCTAACGCTGTTTATACTGGCCTGACCTATGATTCGGTCACACAGACTTACGTTCCGGTTCCGACCATCTGGGAATGGAAGGATGGAGTTTTGCAGGTCACAATGAAACGTAAAGGGAACTCTGTATATACTGTAGTTCAAAACCATACACAATTTAATGATCTGAATAACAGCAATCCGTTTAAAAACAGTATCTTAGCCTTAGCGAACCGAAGCGTGATCAATGGCTATTCTGATGGAAGTTTTAAGGCGGAATCTGTTGTCACGCGTGCTGAGTTTGCCACCATGCTAAATCGTGCTTTAGGTATTTTACCGAAGCTGGAGGCTTCTAGAAGTTTTAAGGATGTTAAGGAAGGTGCTTGGTATGTATCGCAGGTCAATGCTGCCATCGATGCTGGTCTGATAAACGGTTTTACAGATGGAACATTCCGTCCGAATCAAGAAATTACGCATCAAGAGATGATTGTTATGCTTGTCAACGCCTTGAAATATGGCGAAATGAACACAACTGTTAATAAAACCTCTTCGACAGCACTTTCTATTAAGTTGCCGGATTGGGTAAAACCTTATTATGTTATTGCCTTGGATAATGGAATTCTGCCGACGGACGGTCCGTTCCAATTCCAGTTGGGTAAAAAAACTGAGCGCCAAGAGAGTGCAATGCTATTGTTCCAATTGATGAAGATCCTTAAACTTACAAACGCTTAGTAAGATGCAGGGGAATTGTGGATCGACTGGTTCACGCCTATTTCAGAATTGTTGTCAAACTTTTATTTAGAAAAGGTTGATTTTATCACCCCGATTTGCTACCATACGATGTAACTTAATAGTTATTGTTTTCTAGGGTTCCGCAGCTGGTGCACAGCTGGTCTGGTCCGAGGGAAAACGCACGAACAGCATCGTTCGTGTCTACACGGAGGGATAAAAGCCCGGGAGGTATCGTTATAAATGACGATGACCTTCCGGGCTTATTTGTTTGTTTCGTGGGCAATTATAAAGTTAGTGAATTGAAGGAGGGCTTGGAATGAAGAACAATTCAGAGTGGTTAAAGGTAGTTGGTGCAGCTGTTTTTGAGGTCATGTGGGTCATCGGCTTAAAACATGCCTCCACGATGTGGGAGTGGCTGATAACTGTGGTAGCTATAATAATAAGCTTCTATGTGATGATTTCAGCGAGTACCAAATTGCCGGTCGGCACGGTATATTCCGTGTTTGTTGGTCTGGGAACTGCAGGGACAGTAGTTGCGGACATGGTTTTATTCGGAGAACCGTTCAAGTTAATGAAGCTGGTTCTAGTGGTTATTTTGCTGGCAGGCGTTATAGGATTGAAAATGGTGACCAAAGAAGCCGAAGTAAAGGGGGAGTCTTAAATGGCATGGGTATTTCTGGTCGTTGCTGGTTTGTTTGAAATGTTTGGAGTAGCTATGATTAATAGGTTGAATAAACACCGGAATTTCCTGTCGTTCGCGCTGCTCTTTCTTGGTTTTGGAGCAAGCTTTCTGTTCCTGTCTTTAGCTATGAAGAGTCTGCCGATGGGAACAGCTTATGCTGTATGGACGGGGATAGGCGCATCCGGCGGAGCGATTCTGGGGATGATATTGTATGGAGAGGCCAAAGACTGGCGCCGGATCGTCTGTATTATTATGATTCTGGGGGCCGCTGTGGGACTAAAGCTGATAGCTTAGTTAGGTATTCATTCTTTACTTTTTCTCTTCAAAAGAGAGATTAGTTATAAATTGGACACGATTCAGATGTTTAGAAAGGTTCTTATAGGTCGTATAAAGTAAGTATACAATACTTCAATAAGGGGATTTTTAATATGACTAAGGATTCAATCGAACATTTGGCTGAAATCGCAAGAATGAACCAATCTAACCGCATGCTGCTTCCAGATGGAACGTCACTTCCCAGAATTGGGCAGGGAACTTGGAATATGGGTGACGACAATTCCCGTAGGGAGGAAGAGATTGCTGCCCTGCGATTAGGCGTGGAGCTAGGCATGGATTTAATAGATACGGCTGAGATGTATGGGGACGGACGCTCGGAGCTTTTAGTAGGTGAGGCTATTCAAGGTATTCGGGATCAAGTTTTCTTGGTGTCAAAAGTCTATCCACATAATGCCGGGAATGAGCACCTTATCCGCAGCTGTGAAGAAAGCTTGAAACGCTTGAATACGGATCATCTGGATCTTTATTTGCTGCATTGGCGGGGAGATATTCCACTAGAAGAGACTGTTGTAGGTATGGAGAAACTAGTCTCTCAAGGAAAAATAGCAAGATGGGGTGTATCCAATTTCGATGTCGACGATATGAAAGAACTGCTTGGTATTGCTGGGGGAACTCATTGTGCAACCAATCAGATTCTATATCATTTAGGGTCCAGAGGAATTGAAACTGAACTGCTGCCATGGCAGAGAAGTCACAAGATCCCGGTAATGGCTTACTCACCGCTTGCTCAAGCTGGTTCACTCCGAAAAGGAGTAATCGAGAGTGAAGTCGTTCAGGAAATCGCCAGTGCACATCAGGCAACTCCGCTTCAGATTATGTTAGCTTGGACGATGCGTGAAAAGGATGTTATTTCTATCCCAAAAGCTTCTTCTCGTAAGCACGTCATTGAGAATGCTGCTGCAGGCTTGATTACGCTAAGTGACGATGAAATTTGGAAGCTGGACGAAGCTTTCCCAATACCTTCTTGGAAAGTACCGCTAGATATGATTTAAATCAGTTCTATTCACATAAAGAGAAGCCCTCAATCACTGTAAAAGTGTTTGAGGGCTTCTTCTGTCATTTCTTGTGCGATTAGCTGTTCTCAATAATTGTCTGTAGTGTAGTCCGGTCAAGGCCTTCTACCAGCTTGATCAGAAGCTCTTTAGCAGCATCGTAGTCATCACTGTGAATCACTGATGAAGCTGTGTGTATGTAGCGGGAGCATATTCCGATTACTGCGGAAGGAACGCCAATTCCACTAACATGAACCTGACCTGCATCTGTTCCGCCTTGGGATACAAAATACTGATATTTGATCCGGTGGGTATCCGCTGTATCTTGTACATATTCAATCAGACCGCGATGTGTAACCATCGTAGGATCAAAAATACGTAAGAGAGCTCCTTTGCCCAGATGGCCAAATGCCTGACTGTCACCAGTCATATCGGCAGCAGCGCTCGCGTCCAGACCGAAGAAGATGTCTGGTGACAGGAGATTAGCCGCAGTACGCGCACCCCGAAGACCTACTTCTTCTTGTACAGTGGCACCAGCGAAAACGGTATTCGGCAGCTTTTTACCGTGCAATGCTTTAACTAGTTCAATGGCGAGACCTACGCCGTAACGGTTGTCCCAAGCTTTCGCCAAGATTTTTTTTGGATTAGCAAGGGGAGTGAAAGGACAAATCGGCAGAACTTGTTGGCCTGGTCTAACGCCAAAGCTTTCTGCTTCTTCACGGCTGTCTGCACCGATATCAATATACATTTTGCTGATTTCGCCAGTCTTACCACGTTCTTCGTTGCTTAGCAAATGGATAGGCGTACTGCCAACAACTCCGGTCAGCGTTCCTTTAGGTGTAATGATATGTAGGCGCTGGGATGCAACAGCAGAGGCAAGCCAGCCGCCAAGTGGTTGAAAACGGATCATACCGGTGTTAGTAATTCCAGTTACCATGAAACCTACTTCGTCAAAATGCCCAGCGACCATAATCTTTGGCCCGTTCTCTTCGCCGCGCAGTACGCCGAACAAACTACCGAGACGATCCTGTACGAACTCTTCAGTATAAGGAGTCATAGCATCCTTGACGTAAGCGCGGAGTTCGCGCTCAAATCCTGGGGCTGAGGGAAATTCGGTAAGTGTTTTGAACATGTCCAATGTTTCTTGATTCATATGAATTCACTCCTTTATTAAAATATAAGAACTCATTTATACATCATTCTTATATTTCTACGAGAAACGGATGTTATCCATAAAGGACCACATCGTTATTTCTTCCTGCAACCTAGTATGAACATTCTGGGCTCACTTGTCCATGACAAGAGACAATGAACACCGGGCACGAGCTCCACGAATACTATGCATTAGAGGCTTTGGTGGCAGGAGCCTTAGAAAGGATGCGAAGATGAATGAGGGTAGCGGGCAGCGTACCCCCAAGAAGGGTGCAGGGAGGATTATCAAGTAGGAGCCTACAAGGAAACGGAACGCGCAGACGATACTGGCGCCACAATCCAAGAGAAAGAGAAGCAGTACTTATTTTTGTGCTCTTTTTATTGCTGATTGTTGTGTTACTGTATTTTTCCTGAACTGGAGGGACATAACGAAGCGGAGGATGGCAAACAATAAGGAAAACTTCTAAGCGAAGAACAACTTAAGGGGCTTAAAAGTGAGTACTATGATGCTTGTCAGCCCCCTTCGCCTAACTTTCAGGAGGTGCCTCAATGCCGGCGAAAACTAAGAAATCGGGTGTCAAGCTGAAGCTTGACACCCTGACTCCACAAGATTACGAGAAATTGTCCAAGCCCTTTGTTCCTGCCAGGCCCGTATTCAAAAACTGCATACGAGCGTTTATTGCTGGCGGCATAATCTGTGTTATTGGACAAGGTGTTCAGGAGGCTTTTATGGCAATTTTCGATATGAGCTCCAAGGAAGCCGCCAGTCCGACAGTCGCGGTGATGATCCTACTCTCTGTAATTCTGACCAGCTTTGGCGTGTACGACAAAATGGCGCAATGGGCTGGTGCAGGAACTGCAGTCCCAGTGACCGGGTTCGCAAACAGTATGTGCTCTGCAGCTCTAGAGCACCGCGCTGAGGGTCTTGTACTTGGTGTAGGCGGCAATATGTTTAAGCTTGCAGGTTCGGTTATCGTATTTGGTGCCGTAGCTGCTTTCATTATTGGTATCGTCTATCTCTTTTTGGGCGTAGACGGGGGTGCACATACATGAAACAGCTTGGTAGTCAGACCTGGGAGTTCACGAACCGTCCCGTTATTTTGGGTTCTTCCGCTGTAGTAGGGCCAGAAGAGGGAGAAGGTCCTTTAGCTTCAGACTTTGATTTTATATTTGATTCGCTGGAAATGGACGAGAAGACATGGGAGAAGGCTGAGCGTGCTCTTTTCGAGAAAGCCTCCCTGCTGGCTCTGATTAATGCAAATATCGATAAAGAAAAGCTGGAGTTTTTTGTCGGCGGAGATTTGATGAACCAGATTATCAGCAGCTCCTTCGCGGCAAGAAAATTAGGTGTGCCTTATCTCGGAGTCTTTGGTGCTTGCTCTACTTCTATGGAGAGCCTTGCGATTGCCTCAATGATCGTTGATTCTGGAGGCGGTAAGTATGCGCTAGCGGGAACATCAAGTCATAACTGTACGGTGGAGAAGCAGTTTCGTTATCCAACGGAATATGGTTCGCAGAAACCCCCAACGGCGCAATATACAGTTACAGGTTCGGGTTGTGCTGTAGTGGGTCAGAATGACGGTTCGGGTAACTATCCAGTCGTGGTTTCGGCCACGCTTGGACGTATTATGGATCTTGGTTTGACAGATCCTTTTAATATGGGGACGGCTATGGCACCTGCGGCGGCGGATACCATCACTGCGCATTTTCGGGATACAGGTCTATCGCCCGGGCACTATGATTTAATTGTTACCGGCGACCTGGCATCCGTAGGGTTACCTATAGCCAAGACCCTATTGGCTAAAGAAGGAATTCCTATGGAGCAAACAACCTTTGACGATTGTGGTTTGCTTATCTACGACTTGGAGAAACAGAAATATGTGATCGCTGGAGGAAGCGGCTGCGGGTGCTCAGCGGTTGTAACCTATGGTCATATCCTTAAGCGGTTAAAAAAAGGTGAACTTAAACGGGTGCTTATAGTGGCAACGGGTGCACTTTTATCACCTTTGTCTTATCAGCAGGGAGAGAGTATTCCATGTGTTGCTCATGCCGTAGCCATAGAGAGCGGAGGTGAAGCATAATGATGATTTACTTATGGGCTTTTCTGATTGGAGGAGCCATTTGCGTTATAGGGCAGCTGATGTTCGATGTATTGAAGCTGACACCTGCACATACGATGAGTACCTTAGTTGTAGCCGGAGCGATTGCTGATGCTTTTGGTATCTACGACCCGCTTGTGAAATTTGCGGGTGCTGGGGCAACCATTCCGATCACAAGTTTTGGGAACTCCTTGGTTCACGGGGCATTAACGGAGCTGGAGCGGGATGGCTGGATCGGTGTAGTTACGGGTATTTTTGATATTACAAGTGCCGGCATCTCGTCAGCTATTGTGTTCTCCTTTTTGGCAGCTTTAGTTGTACGGCCGAAGGGGTAAAGTTGATGCTATATGAAAAGGTTGTCGTCAGAAAAAGACGGCAATCTTTTTTTGTTATTTTTAAATTGTAGGATGTTTCATCTTATGGTTTTTTTTGTATCCTCACTTCGTGATCTTCAACAATGTACTTTGGGTCCTCTAATCATGTAAAATATAAATAATACTGTTTATTCTGGCTAGGAGGATTATATATGCCCGTACGTCAAGAATCGATGCACACCATGAATGCTGTACGCACTAATTTGGAATCCTGCATACTTGGAAAATCATTTGAAATACAATTATTGTTAACCGCTCTGCTTGCTGGTGGTCATGTATTGATCGAGGATGTACCGGGAACAGGAAAAACCCAGCTAATACGCGCACTTTCAAGATCAATGTCCGGTGAATATCGCCGGATTCAGTGTAATCCAGATATACTTCCGAGTGATATTACAGGTGTATCTGTCTATCATCCTAGGGATGAGATGTTTCATTTCCGGCCTGGTCCGGTGATGACGAATATTTTGTTAGCCGATGAAATTAACCGTGCTACTACGAAGACACAATCCGCACTTCTGGAAGTGATGGAGGAACGAAACGTTACCGTAGATGGAGAGACGTATCCACTTCCTCATCCTTTCATGTTATGCGCTACCCAGAATCCGATAGACTTTGAGGGAACCTATACACTGCCTGAAGCCCAATTAGATCGATTCATGCTGAGAATTAGCCTTGGATATCCTGATGCAGCGACGGAGAAAAATTTATTGCTGAGCCATCAGGAAGGCCAACCGGTGGACAGGCTTTCGCCCGTAACAAGCATGGAACAAATTGCAGGGATTCAGGAAGAAATTCGCGACATCTTCATGAGTGATCCTGTGCTGAATTACTTGTTAGATATTGTGCGGCAGACAAGAGAACATCCACTTGTAATGCTGGGTGCAAGTCCACGTGCCTCACTATCCTTTATGATGGCTTGTAAAGCTTATGCCTTTTTGCAAGGACGAGATTACGTTCTGCCTGATGACGTGAAGATCCTTACTCCATTTGCCTTGGGTCATCGAATATTGCTGCGTCCAGAGTCGCGCCTAGATAATATTAGCGTAGAATCTTTGCTTCAAAAGCTTCTGCAGAGCATTCATGTGCCTGTTACGATGAGGCAATGATATGAGACGTTATTTGTCGTCGGTTGCAGCCATCATTCAGCCCTCTAAGCTTGCAAGCATCCTTGTAATTTGGAGTATTACACTCTTATATGTACTTTTTCAGGGCGGGAAAACAGCATTTATGTTGTTTATCATGGTCTCTGTACTTATTGCATATTTGATTGCTGGAGGTTTAGGAGGCGTTCGGCGAGCGAAGGGCACTCGCAGTCTTTATTCTGAACAAGACAAGGGAGATTTGCTCTCTGCCGGAGGGCATCTTCGTGTAAAACTAAAGGTTACAATCCCCGGGATTTTGCCCTTGCCTTACGTTGTTGTAAGGGAAGTTCTTAAGCGGCATAATGGAGAATCGTGGGTATTTGAAGAAAGTGTGATCCCAAGCCTCAGAGGCATTGGGGAACTAAAGTTTCAGACACCAGCCTTAGAGCGTGGAACATACACATTCGCTAATACGGATATTATCAGCCAAGATATATTTGGGCTTGTCGAGCATAAGGGAACATTTTTATCGGAAGGACAATTTCAGGTTTTGCCTCGTGCGATCTACGTTCCGCGCTGGCAGTTATATGAGAGAAAATCTCGGCTATCTGGACCGCAGACATCCGTTGTTCAATCTCGGCGTGAAACCACACAGATTAATGGCGTCCGTGACTATGTATATGGTGATCGCTTGACGCGAATTCACTGGAACGCTACTGCTAAGACAGGCTCTTGGAAATCCAAAGAATTTGAGCATGAGTCGATTCCCAAAACCATTATAGTCCTTGATGGAAGCACATCAGCTTATATGAATACGAATCAATTCGAACTAGCAGTTTCGGTGACGGCATCATTACTCGGCTTCGGCATTCGGGAGAGAATTGGAATTGGACTGTGTTGTTTGGATAAGACGACGAAGGTGTTCGCACCAGTTGAAGGTGCTGCTGAGCGTCAGAAGATGATTCAATATTTAATCGATCTAAACGCTGAGGGACGCGGTCCGCTTATCTCCCGATTGGAAAAAGGATACCGTATGTTTCCTAAAGGCTCTTACTTCGTGTTAATTAGTCCACAGCGTGGACAGCCAGTACTTGATGCACTACGTTGGGCTGACAGCAGAGGAATGACTGCTTCTCATATTCATGTGCGAAATTCGGCAGAGGTAAATAGAGGTAACGATTGGATAGACGTCCTTAGATCTCGTGGAATAACCGGTTATGGTATTAGCTCGCTTCAAGAGCTTCCCTCAGTGTTAGGAGGGGAAGGATGATATGAGAACCTGGTGGAATCAGATAAAATTCTCCTGGCACCGTTCCGTCGGCCTATTTTGGCTATTGATTATTGCACAGCAGTGGATTTCTTATACGGAACCCATCTGGTTAAATCAAACCACTGCTTCTGTATGGGCTGCCCTATTAACGATCACCGTCATTGAGATTTTTGTCCCTGTTAAAGTTCAATTCAGACTGATTATGGAAGCAGTAGCTATTATCTATATCGTTTATCGCATCATTTCTAATTACGGAATTTATGTTCCTGATCCATGGGCTACAACCCTTGTGGATAAGCTCCAAGATATTAGTGTGTATATGGTGCCGTATATCTGGTTTGCTCTTGGTGCCTCTGCCTTGCTGTTGCTGTCGTCTTGGTGGGTATCCTCTAAGAAGCGTATCTTATGGTTTATAGGAATGAACATTGTAGCGCTGGCTGCGCTTGATTCCTTTACATCTATTGTATTGTGGCAGGAAGTGGCTTGGACGGTATTTGCGGGTATGGGATGGCTTGTCAGCCAGCACCTGAGAAGTTTTCAGCTACATTATCCGCGTGGATGGGTACATTTGCTGGAATATCCCTCGAAAATAGTCATGAATATCGCAATCGTCTTCTCTCTGGTTATTTTAATCGGTGTGAATATGCCGGATGTAAGGCCTACTTTGACGGATCCTTATACAGCGTGGCAAGAGTGGAATGGAATTGGGAAATCTTCTGGTAAGAGCACAACTGGAACAACGAATTCCAATACGGGCTCAGGTTCCTCTGTTAACAATACTTCGTCTGGCTATAGTCTCAATGATGACAACCTGGGCGGGGGCTTTAACTTCGATTATACCCCGGTGATGACAGTGGTTTCAGATTTGCGTGTTTATATGCGAGGAGAAACACGCAGAATCTATTCTGGAAGTGGATGGTCGGATAAGGATCGATTGAAGCGAGGACCTATAGAAGAGGTGGAGACGGGGAAATCCTTGGAGCAAAGTGTGGCTTCTAAGGTCACTACCCGCACATTGAAACAGACGGTTAAAGTGCTTAACAATAATGAATTTCCGGTGTTATTCGGTGCTTATTCTGTAACTTCGGTGGATTCATTGAATGGTGAGGCAGCCGGGAAGGGTCTTTTCTGGAGAGATCGTGATAGTGAGCTTCTATGGGATATGGATAAGAAGAAACTAGACTATCCCTCGACCTTCGAGCTGACTTCTGAAGTTCCCGTCATTCCTGTTCAGGAATTGACAGCAAAGACCTATGAGGAGCTATACAAAGGTAATGATCTGGAGGAAAGCTTCCTTCAGCTGCCTGATGACTTCCCTCAACGGGTTAAAGATCTGGCCGAGGAAATTACAGCCCAAGGAAGAACACCGTATGAAAAAACAGCACTTTTGCAACAATACTTACAACAAACCTTTCCATATACCAACAAGCCGGATATAACACGTGTTTCAAGTGAGGATTTTGTAGATGGATTTTTGTTCGAGCTGAAGGAAGGTTACTGTGATTATTATTCTACGGCACTAGTCACTATGGCACGTTCCCTAAACATCCCTGCAAGATGGGTTAAGGGTTATGCACCTGGAGAACAGCCAGAAATGCCTATGAATCTGGCGCAGCAGGTGGGTGCGGCAAATAATAATTACACGATTACCAATGCTGATGCCCATTCCTGGGCTGAGGTCTATTTTGGTGAGTATGGTTGGATTCCTGTTGAAGCTACACCGGGGTTTAATGTTCCTCTCCTGACTAAGAATGAGCAAATACCGGAGACAGACCCGGAAGATCAAGATGAAATGGCAGAACCAACACCTGCACCTGTGACTAATGCACAAGCAGATCAAGGCTTCCATATGGGTTTATGGGTAATTTTGGCGGCAGTGGTTGTATTATTATCCTGGACTATTTTTAAAGTTTGGCATATTCGCTTTAAGCTTCGCTTCTTCGTTCAACAGATGCGAATGGGCCGGCCTTTAACGCCTGATCAGAAAGTTGTGGCTGAAACTGAGCGTTGGGTAAGGTATTTGCATCGTAAGGGAATGATGAAGGAAGAGCATGAAACATTGCGTGAAGCCGTAGTCCGCTGGAGTCAGGAACGACCTGCTGTGGCCAATCATCTTTCTTCACTGCTAACGATGTTTGAACAAGCGAAGTATAGCCCTGATGTTATTGAAGACAAAGACTGGCAGAGCGTGTATACTGAAGCTTTGCGGCTGCGGAGAACGATAAGATCCAAGAAATAGCCTTTATGCAGTAAATCATTGCTATAGATTTATTTGCGTAGCGCATGGAGTATGTTATAGTTTTTTGTATGAAATCGAGGTGAACGTATTGTTTGAAATGTTAGTTCCCAAACTCCGGGTGAATACGGTATTCGATATTTCTCTAGAAGAGCTGTATCGACAGGGATACCGTGGAATCATTACGGATCTGGATAACACACTGGTCGGTGCCAAAGCGCCTGTGGCTACTCCGGAGCTGTTGTTATGGTTTGAGAAGGTGAAGGAAGTGGGCTTTAAGCTCATCATCGTATCCAATAACAACATGGAACGGGTGTCACGCTTTGCTACACCGCTTAATATTGAATTTGTGCATCAGGCTCGTAAACCGAGTAATGCTCCTTTTCTCAAAGCGATGAAGCAGATGGAGTTGCCACCGGAGCAGACGATTGTGGTGGGAGACCAAATGCTTACAGATGTATACGGCGGCAATCGGCTTGGCCTGTATACCGTATTGGTGCTGCCAATCTCCGTTAAGGATGAAGGGTTCGGCACAAGATTTAATCGTCGGGTAGAGCGAGTTGCTCTGACACGGCTTCGTAAAAAAGGATTGTGGCACGAGGAGGAAAAATAGTAATGAACGAACAAAGTGAAACACAGCGTGCTGAGAAGTGTAGCGGTTGTGGTATCAAGCTTCAGACGGAGCATAAGGATCAACCAGGATACCTTCCGGAAGTCGCACTAGATCGGGACCCTGTGATTTGCCAACGCTGTTTCCGGATTAAGAATTATAACGAGGCTTCATCTGTTTCTGTGAACCAGGATGAATTTCTTCGCTTGCTGAGTGGAGTAGGGGAGAAGAATGCACTTGTTATTCATATTGTTGACATTTTCGATTTTGAAGGCAGTTTGATTTCCGGCCTTCAGCGGTTTGTCGGTAATAACCCAGTTATTCTTGCAGTGAATAAATGTGATCTGCTGCCTAAGGTTACGAACTGGAATAAACTGCGTAACTGGATGCAACAACGCTGTAAAGAAGAAGGATTGCGGACAGCTGAAATCGTACTTTGTAGTGCGAAACGTAATCAAGGCTTTGACCGTTTACTGGAAGCTGTAACAGAACTGCGTGGTCAACGTGATGTTTATGTAGTGGGTGCTACGAATGTAGGGAAATCCACGCTTATCAACCGTTTGATTTCGGACTATAGTGATTTGGAGCAGGAGCTAACCACCTCGCGTTACCCTGGTACAACACTGGATACGGTCAAAATCCCACTAGATGATGGCCACTATATTATAGATACGCCAGGGATCGTGTATCCATGGCGTTATAGTGAACTAGTTGAGCGTCAGGATCTGGATGCAGTTATGCCGGCCAATCCGTTGAAGCCTGCTGTCTACCAGTTGAATGAAGGACAGACGTTATTCTTCGGTGGACTGGGACGTTTTGATTTTGTGCAAGGTCCGCATCAATCGTTCACTTGCTTTATTAGTGGTACTTTAAAAATCCATCGCACCAAACTGGAACGTGCAGATTCCCTTTATGCGGACCATCGTGGTGAAATGTTGTCTCCTCCAGGAAGTGACCGGATGGACAAGCTGCCACCATGGCAACGGCATGAGTTCCGAATTAATAAAGGCAGTCGGAGCGATCTATATATTTCAGGTTTGGGCTGGATTAAGGTCAACGGGACAGAAGGCGCAGTCGTGGCTATCCACGTTCCGCGTGGTGTGAAGGTGCTTACCCGCCCTTCGATGATCTAACGGGAGGCTATTACAGTGTCTTTGATAACTGCAACCGAGGGCTACAATACCGGGAATATTTTACTGGGCGTAATGGGAGATCCTATTATACAATCCAAATCTCCTATTATGCATGAAGCAGCACTGCAAGCACTGGGAATTCCGGGTGCTTACGTGCCGCTTCATATCCTTCCAGAGAATCTGGAGGATGCGGTGCAAGCGATTCGCACGCTTGGATTCCGTGGCGTAAATGTGACGATTCCGCATAAGGTTGCGGTGATGGCTTATGTGGATCTATTAGATGAAAGTGCGGTAGCCGTTGGTGCAGTCAATACGATTGTTAATAATAACGGGATACTCACCGGATATAATACGGATGGAATCGGTTATGTACGTTCGCTTAAAGCGGAAGCTATTTCTGATTTGTCAGGTACGAAGATTATGGTGATTGGAGCCGGTGGAGCAGCAAGAGGAATTGTTGCCGCACTGCTTCAGGAGAAGCCTTCTTCTATCCTTATCGCTAATCGCAGTGTTGATAAGGCACAGGACTTGGCTGCAGAGTGCCAGAGCAAAGGGAATGTGGTCGGGATTAGCATGAACGAAGTAGCGGAAATGCTAGATGGCGTTGATGTACTGATCAATACAACCTCTGTAGGAATGTATCCTCATATGGATGAGACACCTATAGATCCTGAACTGCTTCGTGCAGGGATGGTCGTAAGTGATCTGATTTATAATCCACTGCGCACGCGTCTATTGTTAGAAGGACTTGAACGAGGCTGTACGATTCATGGAGGCCTCGGGATGTTTGTCTATCAGGGAGCCTATGCACTGGAATATTGGACAGGGCAGCCTGCTCCTACGGAAATCATGCGACAGACCATACTCCATTGTCTGGGTGGAAAAGAGTAAGAAATGGATTCATCAATTTAGGGTAATAATATATGTTAATTAAGGAGTTATTCATTTATGTTAACTGGTAAACAAACACGGTATCTTCGTTCATTGGCGCATCACCTCGATCCTATTTTTCAAGTGGGCAAAGGTGGAGTAAACGATCACCTCGTACGTCACATTGAAGAAGCTATTGAGAAGCGTGAGCTTATGAAGATTAGTATACTGAGCAACAATATTGAGAATCCCAAGGAAATCGGTGCTGCATTGGCCGAACAATCGGGTTCTGAGCTTGTACAAGTGATCGGAAAGACCATTGTCCTTTACAAGGAATCGCGTGATAACAAAACTATTGAGCTGCCACGCTAATACCTGAAAGCATACTACCGAGGAGGGTGTCCTCTTGAAAGTTGGAATTATGGGAGGTACCTTTGATCCTCTTCATATTGGTCATATGATGGCAGCGGAAGCAGCTAGAGAAACTTATGGACTTCAAGAAGTATGGTTTATGCCTTCACATATTCCGCCTCATAAACATGAGGCAGGGGTATCTGGAGCAGATCGGCTGGCAATGGTGCAGGAAGCGATACACAATCATGAAGCTTTTCGCACATTAGATTGGGAAGTTGTCAGAGGTGGCGTTTCTTATACGTATGAGACTATAAGACGGCTGCAAGAGGCATATCCGCATTTCGATCTTTATTTCATCATCGGAGCGGATATGGTCCAGTATTTACCGAAATGGAACGAGATTGAAGAGCTTGTGCAGCGGCTTACATTTATCGGCGTAGGTCGTCCGGGAACACCTCTTGATCTAGACGCATTGCCAACTTATATAGCAGAAAAGGTACTGCTAGCAGATATGCCTCTGGTTGATATTTCGTCAACGATGTTAAGAGAACGGGCTGCAACTGGAAAATCCATTCGTTATATGGTACCTGAGGCAGTGTTCGATTATGTTCAAAGGAGTGGATTGTATGGCATACAGCCGCGAAGCTCTGATTGAGGTGGTCTCGACACAAATGCCTGCTAAACGCTGGAAGCATACACTGGGCGTCATGGAGTCATCCATTCAACTAGCGGAGCAATATGGCGCTGATCCTGAGCGTGCGGAGACAGCGGCAATTCTGCATGATGTGGCCAAGTATTGGCCTGTGGAGAGAATGAAGGAGATTATCGAGCAGAATCATCTGAACTTGAATCTTCTGAAGCATGACAAGCAGCTGTGGCATTCAGAAGTAGGTGCCTTTGTAGCAGAGCAAGATTATGGGATCACAGATCCGGATATTCTTAATGCGATCCGTTTTCACACCTCAGGTCGTGAAGACATGAGTTTACTTGAGAAAATTGTCTGTCTCGCCGACTATATCGAGCCTGGCCGCGATTTTCCAGGGGTTGATAAGATACGTAAGCTGGCTAAAGTAAGTTTGGAAGAAGGACTAGTCGCTGGATTTGATTCTACGATTAGTTTGCTACTGGAAAAACGCCGAGTGATCTTTCCGTTAACGGTACTGGCGCGTAATGATTTAGTTAGAATATTGGAGGATAAAATATGAGTGTACAACCAAGCAAGCTGTTAGAACTGGCCCTTAAGGCTGTGGAAGATAAAAAAGCAATGAACGTAGTGGCATTAGATCTGCGTACTGTTTCACCGATTAGTGATTACTTTGTTGTATGTCACGGTAATTCGGATACGCAAGTTCAGTCCATCGCCACCGAAGTCCGCAAAGTGGTCCATGAAGCCGGCGGAGTAATTAAGGGGATCGAAGGAATGGATTCAGCACGCTGGGTGCTGATGGATCTTGGAGATGTTATTGTTCATATTTTCCACCGCGATGAACGTGAATACTACAATATTGAGCGTCTGTGGTCGGATGCGAAGGTAGTGGAGACTGTATGAGCCTGATTGCAGGAACTACAGTTACACTTAATGTAGTAAGAGAGGTATCCCCATACGGATTTTTCCTGAATGCAGGAGATCAGGATGTTATGCTGCATTATACTGAGCTTACCGAGAAGGTTAAGACAGGCGATAAAGTTGAAGTCTTTATCTTCTTCGATACCGAGGATCGTCTAGCAGCAACGATGAAGAAACCGTTTCTGACATTGGGCGAAATGGCCTTATTGGAAGTGGCTGATATCCATCCGCGTCTAGGTTGCTTCTTGGAAATGGGTCTCGGACGGCAGCTGCTGCTGCCCATTCGTGAGCTTCCAGAACTTCCAGAGCTGCGCCCTCAGATCGGCGACTATGTGTATGCGATTATGGAGCATGATAAACAGGGGCGTCTTCGTGCTAAATTAGCTGGAGAACAGGAACTAGCTCCGCTAGCTCTTCCTGCGCCTGAATCCTGGATGGGACAGACTGTGACAGCCCGGGTGTACAAACCGCTGCAGATGGGGACTTTTGTTCTTGTAGATGCTGGGGTTTTAGGCTTTGGTATTATCGGTATGGTCCATTCCTCTGAACGGAGTCGTCTACTACGTCTTGGAGAGCAGTTCGAAGCACGTGTCTCCCATATTCGCGAGGATGGTCGTGTTAACCTTTCTATGGGTCTCCGTAAAGAAGTAGGCATGGATGTAGACTCTGCCACGATTTTGGAATTCTTGCATGCCCGTCCGGGTGGAGCGATGCCTTATTCGGATGCTACACCACCGGATATTATCAAGCAGCGTTTCGGAATTAGTAAATCAGCCTTTAAGCGTGCGCTTGGAAAGCTGATGAAGGAAGGCCATATTACCCAAAAAGAGAATTGGACGTATCTTGCTCCTAAGGAAGAGGAAGGTTCAACCGAGGGAAATGAAGAAACAACCGAATAATTTAAAACATAAGAGATCTTGTGGGGACGCCTAGAGCGTTTATGCTCGATGGGTCAATAATAGAATCATATTAAATGTTGTAATAGAAAGCGGTGTACTAGTGTCTTCCTATGGGAAATTTGCTTATGTATACGATGAGCTCATGGCAGATATGCCGTATCCTGATTGGATCTCCTTTGCTGAAACCGCATGGAGCAAATACGGTAAGCCTGTAACCGTGGCTGAGCTTGGCTGCGGCACCGGGAGTATCACTATTCCTTTGGCGGGTTCAGGGTATCATATGACCGGAATCGATCTATCTTCAGATATGCTCTCAGTGGCACAGCGCAAAATGGAAGAGCATCCCCAGGGACGGCGTTTCTTGCGCGAAGGTAGTGTTCGTTGGATTAGACAAAACATGAAGGAATGGGAGCTTCCAGAGCTTGTGGATTCTGTGATTTCTTTCTGTGATTGTCTGAATTATGTGCTGGAAGAAGACGATATCAGAGCTGTCTTTGCTAGTACCTTTGCAGGACTAAAGCAAGGCGGCACCTTTCTGTTCGATGTACATCATCCAAACACACTGATCCGTTATGAAGAAGAGCAGCCCTTTATTCTGGACGAACCATCGGTGTCTTATATTTGGACTTGTGAGATGGATGTTCCACGCCGCGAAATAGAACATCATCTGTCCATTTTCGCTCGCGAAGAGGGACGGAGTGATGTATATCGCCGTTTCGAAGAGACACATATTCAGCGTGCCTACGATCCCCAGTGGATGAAGGATGAACTGCTTAAGGCTGGATTTAGTGATGTGAAGACCTACGCCGATTTCGAGTGGATAGAGGCGGATGATGATGCGGAACGTTTATTTTATATTGCTATAAAATAAATATTCAACATACTAAGAGGGGCTGTCCCAAAAGCTATGAAAATAGCTGATGGGACAGCCCTTCTTTTTTGAGTTCGGTGTGGTTCCTGCTATTGAAAACGATGGGCTAAAAATAAGCAGATAACGTCATCTGAGTCCGTATGCTTCCTGGAATGTTGGATTCATGGTTCATGATTCGTGTATGAAGAAGTAGCTCTAATTGCGCAAAATATGTATATCAAAAAAACCGGGCAGTGTTTATGCCACCCGGCATCTTCCAATCCTTACCGATGCTCAAACAGATCAATGGCACCCAATACGACATGAGCCAGACCAAATCCAAGTACGCCTGTTGCTGCCATCTTATACTTGCTTCCAAGAAAAGCGGCGCTAGAAGCGGTTACGACGGTTCCAAGAACAGCGGGAATTAGACCTTCACGCATTCGAAACACTCCTTCTCGGTGGTTTGGGAGACAAGGTTATTATGAGTCAAACTCAAAAAAATATACAAAGCAAAAGAAGACCTTAGACCAGTTATTGCTGGTTCTAAGGTCTTTTTGTTTAGGGAATATTTTACTCTGATAAGGTAACGGCAGTACGAGAAGCGCCAATTTCTACTTCATGAACATCATATAGAACACGCGCCAGTAAGTCCTGGCTATAGTTGCCAAAATGTTTGCCGTAAATGGTGAGCCCGCGTTTGTTTACAGGCTTGTCCGTTACGGCTATCCGGAAAGTAAGCTCGCTCTTGTAATCAAGCTGAATATCATCCAGGGTCACGTCAGAAATCCGGCAACCGTCAATAAAGCTACCTTCATTATTAATACGGATCAGTTTGAGCATACCATATTGGTTTAAATGTGGAGGCCACCAGTCTGGATTAAACGTTCCACGCGTGTCTCCGAAATCTCCAGGACTAGTCCAGTAGCCGATTTCAATTCCATTTAAGTAGAAATAAAGATCGGAGGGATAGTTATCGTTAGATCCAGGGGCCTCAGAGCCAATCTCCATCGAGAATTGGATTTCGCGGAACGTTTGATTTGCTTTAAGATAGTTCGGAATTCTATATTCGAGAAAGCCTTCAGCCATCCAAATGATTTCGGATTCAATCCGCTGAGGATCAGCGAAATAACGGGGTTCGTCGAAGTCGCCGATAATGCTGTCTTTGGTAGCAAGACCGCAGGTCGGAACAGCCTGATAGTTGCTATAATGTCCTACTTGGATTTCTACTTCGTAGAGATTATCAACATCCTTGCTGCGAAGATCAACAATAAGCTTATCCTTATTTAAATAGCAGACCTTCTGAATACCGTGTTTACCCACAGATGTGTTTATCTCGATGAGACCGCTTTCTTCTAACTTTTTAATATGCATCGTAATTGCGCCATTGCTGAGGTTCAGCTTCTTGGCAATTTCATTCAGATTCAGTGCTTGATTGGTAGCTAAAAGTTCGAGTATGAGGATTCTGATTTCAGAACTAAGCGCCTTGAATATTTCAAGACCACTCATTAAATCTTTAATATAGATCATTTTATCAATACCTTCTTCCAAATGGTCATAAATGAATACTGTTTTATGAAATTATAAACTAATATAGCATATAAATAAAGCATCCTTCCTTATTTTGTAGAATGATAAAAATAAGGGGGATTTTTTCCTGTTTTTGCATTTAATCTAATTTAATTTAAAAATTAATGAAACTAATTCACGAAATAAGATGGTTTTACACCGGAATCATGTTATTTTCACTATTTATTTTATAAAAGCATCAAAAGGTTTAAATAAATGTGTTTACAAGTCTTTTTGTCTATGCTATTTTTAAACTGAAAGTCTTAGAAAAGGACGTGAAAATCATTATGTTAGCTGCAACGCCCCCGATGGGCTGGAATAGCTGGGACTGTTACGGAGCTAGTGTTAATGAAGAAGAGGTAAGAGGCAACGCTGAATATATGGCTGCTCATTTGAAGGGATTTGGCTGGGAATATGTTGTTGTAGATATTCAGTGGTATGAGCCTGGAGCGAACTCTTCGCAATATCGTAACTTTGTACCGCTGGTCATGGACGAGTATTCCAGACTTCAACCGGCAGAAAATCGTTTTCCTTCCGCAAAGGGAGGCAAAGGTTTTGCCCCACTCGCTGAATATGTGCATGGATTAGGGTTGAAATTCGGCATCCATATTATGCGTGGAATCCCTCGACAGGCCGTTCATGCGGCAAGTTCCATTCTAGGATCTGAGCAAACTGCACGTGATATCGCACATCCCAATTCTATATGTCCGTGGAATACAGATATGTATGGAGTAGATGCTTCTAAAGAAGGCAGTCAGGCTTACTATGATTCTCTTTTCCAGCTGTATGCCAGTTGGGGCGTAGATTATGTGAAGGTGGATGATATTGCCGCTTCACGTATTTATGGATACCACAAAGACGAAGTTGCCATGATCCGTAAGGCTATCGACCGCTGTGGTCGTGAAATGGTGCTTAGTCTTTCACCTGGACCTGCTCCGGTAGAAGAGGCTGAACACTTAGCTGAACATGCTAACCTGTGGAGAATGACCGACGATTATTGGGATCATTGGCATTTGCTGCGTGGAATGTTCGAGCGCTGCGAAAAATGGGCTCCTTACGTTCAGCCAGGCCATTGGCCAGACTGCGATATGCTGCCGCTAGGTCATCTTGGGATTCGTTCCGTTGATGGCGGGGGAGACCGATTTACAAGGTTTACTCCAGACGAACAGGTTACCATGATGACGCTCTGGACTATTTTCCGTTCACCTTTAATGTTCGGGGGAGAGCTTAGAGACAATGATGAGTGGACATTATCTTTGTTAACCAATAGGGAAGTGCTTCATCTGCATCATTTTGGTAAGGGTGGTAGACAAGTAGAGCGGAACGAAGAGTATGCGATCTGGACTTCTGAGGATGAACAAGGTAACCACTATGTAGCGTTGTTTAATCTCAGTGACAAAGAGTCGACACTTCAGGTATCGTTCCAAAAGCTAAATGTTTCAGTTCCAAAAACGATACGTAATCTGTGGCAAAGCCATGACCTGGAAGTTACTAATGAAGGGGTTACGCAGGTTCTTCCACCGCATGGTTCTGCATTGTTAAAGCTTTTATAGAGGAGAGAGATTATGGATACGAGTAGAGAGTACAACAACCCATTGGTGGAGCAACGTGCTGATCCATGGGTATATAAACATACGGATGGATATTATTATTTCACAGCTTCTGTTCCAGAATACGACCGGATCGAAGTAAGAAGATCGACAACCATCGAAGGATTAACTACTGCAGAACCAGTTGTAGCATGGCGCAAGTATGAGACGGGGCCACTTAGTGCTAACATTTGGGCGCCGGAAATTCATTACATAGACGGAAAATGGTACATTTACTTTGCTGCAGCACGGACTACGGAGACGACGGATGGTTTGTTCGATCACCGTATGTTTGCGCTCGAGAATGCATCTGCTGATCCCTTAGAAGGAACATGGGTAGAAAAAGGTCAAGTGAAGACTGCTTGGGAATCGTTCGCTTTGGATGCGACAACGTTTCAGCATAAAGGAAAACTGTACTACGTATGGGCTCAGAAGGACCTGAATATTGAGGGTAATTCTAATCTGTATATTTCTGAAATGAGCAATCCGTGGACACTCACAGGTCCTCAGACTATGATTGCTACTCCAGAGCATGACTGGGAAATTATTGGGTACAAAGTAAACGAAGGCGCAGCAGTACTGAAACGAAATGGTCGTATCTTTATCAGCTTCTCGGCGAGTGCTACAGACTTCAATTATTGCATGGGACTTTTAGTAGCGGATGAAGACAGCGAACTTCTGGAGGCAGCTTCATGGACTAAACTACCAAATCCAGTATTCCAAACGAATGAAGAAAATGGACAATTCGGTCCAGGCCATAATAGCTTTACAGTCAATGAAAATGGGGAAGATGTGCTCATCTACCACTGCCGCAATTATAAAGAAATTACTGGCGATCCTCTTTATGATCCAAACCGTCATACTCGTGCTCAGGTCTTCCATTGGAATGAAGATGGCACGCCGAATCTTGGAGTTCCTGTTAAGGATGCGCAATAAAAATAATCCGTTTTGCAAAAAAAGAGGGTTACCCATTAGCCACGTAAATGGCCGCTGGGTAACCCTCTCTTTCATATGTTACGTGTTGCTGCTTAAGGTATATATTGTTGCACGATGGAAGTGATTACGCCGTCCTGAATCGTAAGGTGATAAGGGAACTGGCTTAGATCGAAAATATCCGTTTTATTAAATTGATCGATAAATTGCTGTAAGGTGATAGCTTCGTTCCACTGAATGTCTAAGTCCTCAATGTTACCAGTGTGATCAAAGATCTGCATGGTGACTTTTGCGTTATCCGCGATCGGATAGGTTGTCAGTGTATCAACATCATTAACAACATAATATCCGTCTGGAGCTCCGCCAATTTCTGCTGCACCTTCTGGGTCTCTCTCAGCAAAGATTCGGTCAGCATCAGCACCCTGATACCAGTTTATTTCATCGGCTGTAATGGAAAGCTTGCCATTCTCGGATTGAATAGTATGGATATATACCGTCTGTTGCTGAGTCTTGCCACTATCTTGCGCATCTACTCGTGTTCCAACGGTACTAGCAGTAGTAATTAGGGAAAGAAACAATAGAACAACAACCGGTAACACATACGCTGACTTTTTCTTAAACATTAGAAATCTCCCCCTTGAGATATGTAAAAAGGTTGTATATATCTTATTACCCGCTACGTTTTTTCCTAAACGGGCTATATACTTCTATTACGTTAAACGAGCAGGTTTTGTTGCAATTTTTAAAAAAATATTTCTGAAAAACGATGCCGGTCATGAATCCACTAAAAATGATAGTAAAAGTTTGTCTCCTCGGGCATATTAAAATGTCAAAACATACAGATTAGGGGGAGCAACGAATGGGTGGAATACTACGGATTTATAGGAACGACTGGCGCAACGTATTTAAGGTTCCTGTGGCCGTGTTCCTGATCGCTGCTTTGGTGGTGTTACCTTCTGTGTATGATTGGTTTAACGTTGCGGCGGTGTGGGATCCCTACAGTAATACCTCTGGCATTAAGATTGCTGTAACCAGTTTGGATGAAGGGACCACTGTGAAGGATAAGAGCTTCAATATCGGCAATGATGTCATGGAAAGTCTTCGGAATAATAAAAGCTTAGGCTGGACCTTCGTAGATGCAGAAGCTGCGCACAACGGTGTGAAGCGTGGAGATTATTATGCTAGTATTGTTATCCCTGTTGATTTCTCCAAAAGAATGACAGGAATCCTCGAAGGCAGGATCGTGAAACCAGAGATTGAATATACCGTCAATGAGAAGATAAATGCGATTGCCCCTAAAATCACAGATAAAGGTGCCTCTTCAATTACAACACAGATCAGTGAGAATTTTACGGAAACCATTAGCGAAACCGTATTTACGGCTTTAAAGCAAATTGATTCAAAATTCCAATCTGAATTGCCTATTATACGCAAGGTTGAAAAAGGGTTGTTTAAGTTAGAGGCAAGTCTCCCCGAGATTGAAACGGCAGGCCAACATGTATTGAAAATTGAGGAGCAATGGCCGCAAATTCATGCATCGGCAACGCGCATCTCTAAGCTGGAGAATAAGCTGCCTGATGTGGAAAAGGCGGGATTGGCTTTAGAAAAAATAGCTGAACATTGGCCTCAAATTGCCAATGTTGCAGATCATTTAGGGGAGCTGCAGGATAAGCTACCCAAAATTGAACAAGCAGCACAGCTAATCGTTCAACTTGATAATCATTTTGGTGAAGTGGAACAAATCATGGACAAGGCGTCGGAAGGTCTTGCGGAAGCAAATAAAGTTGTTAACACTGCCCTAACTGCGCTACCTAAGGCCGACAAAATTGTAACTGCTGGAAATGATTTTGTTCTAGAGCTTCAACAGTTCTTAGAGAAGAGTAATGCTGCATTTGAAGCGGTACCTGCCGCCCTCAAACAAAATATATACCTGCTGCAAAATACGGAGAACGCAGTAGTTCAGCTTGCTGAACAGCTGCAGGGAGAAGATCTTGACCCGCAAGCGGTACGCGAGCAACTTGAGTCAGTTTCCGCTCAGCTGGTGTCGGGAAGTAACGTGATGGATCATACGCTTTCTTTGTTATCGGCACTGAATACATTCTCACCAGGAACAGTAACTAATGCTGAGATTGGCACCTTGAAGGTTGTAAACAATGCCTTGAGCAGACAGACTTCTTTGGTAAACTCACTGGCGACGGATCTACAAAATGAGGGTCAGCCTGATCCGAGTAATGTTAAGCAATTGGGTCTTAAATCTGGCGAAGGGAACGTAGCCATTTCGAAGCTTATTTCCGAATATGAAGCGGCAACTATCCCTGCTATAAAAAATACATTAGAGCAAATATCCACTGCTGCTGAGACTACAGCCACTGCCCTGGAACAAGTTCCGGATCGTCTATCGGCGCTGGGTACCCTTCTTGAGGAGACTATGGCAGCAATTGAGTTCGGACGATCAAGCTTGGCTAGTCTACAGCAGGACTTACCAGTTATTCGTGAAGCGGTACATACAGCAGCTAGCGGTGTCGCAGATAAGACACAGAGCTTTGGTACTTTTGTTCGCGATACACTTCCACTAATTCAGAGCAGCTTGCCTGTTGCAGGAGAAAAAATACAACAAGCTGCAAATTTCGTCCGTCAGGATCTGCCGGCTGTAGAGGAACGGGTGCACCAGATTTCTGATCTGATACGTACAGGTCTCCCCCGTGCGGATAAGGGAGTGGCGGTCGCAGCGGATATGGTGCGAAATGATCTTCCGATACTGGAAGATTCGATTCGTAAAGCGGCAGCCACCATCCGTCAGATCAAAGATGAGGTGGATCTGGGAGAGATTGCTGAGCTGCTCGGAGGGGATATTAAGAGCAAAAGTGAATTTTTGGCCAATCCGGTAGTATTAAAAGAGAATAAGTTATATCCTATTCCGAATTATGGTTCGGCTATGACTCCTTTTTATGTTGTACTTTCCTTATGGGTAGGTGGCACACTCCTAATCTCACTTCTCCGTACGGGAGTGGATACTGAGGGAATTGTGTACAAGCGGTATCAATTGTATTTTGGACGTTTGCTGACGTTTCTTACGGTTGGGATTCTGCAAGCGTTGGTGGCTGTACTTGGTAATATCTTTATTCTGAAATGTTATGTGGTGGACAAGGTGTGGTTTGTCCTTTTTGCAGTATTAATTAGTATCGTATTCGTGACGATTGTTTTTACACTTGTCTCCGTATTCGGCAATGTTGGGAAGGGGATAGCAATCGTATTCATGGTGCTTCAATTCTCAAGCTCTGGCGGTACGTTTCCAATCAGTACAACAGGCCATTTCTTTCAAATATTGAATCCGTTTATGCCATTTACTTATGCGATTAGTTTGATGCGGGAGGCGGTAGGGGGGATTCTGCCGGAAGTGGCGATTCGCGATTGTCTTTATTTGATCCTATTCGGTGTAATAGCACTCTTACTGGCGCTAACGCTCAAAAAGCCGCTGGAGCGTTATATCGAAAAGGCGGCTGAACAAGCCGAAGAATCCAAATTGATTTCTTAAGAAAAAAAGAGGTTGTACCTAAGCCAATTGCTGTGGCTTTTGGTACAACCTCTTTTAGATTATCTCGCTGGAGCGAAATCGGCTACTGGCTTTAGAATCTCTTCAATTCTCTCCAAAGTATCTAGAGATAGAATGGCATCAACAGCTTGGGCGTTCTCTTCCACCTGTGCTGGCTTACTGGCCCCAATAATTGCAGAACTTACACCAGGTTGCCGTAGGGTCCAAGCTAACGCTAGTTGCGACAGCTTCAAATCAAGACTGTTAGCTAGTTCATCCAGCTGTCCGACAACAGTCAGTACATCATCGCGGAAGTAGCTGCGAATGACGCCATTTACCGAATCATCAGCTGCGCGGGTTCCTGCCGGAGGCTGTTGTCCAGGTTTGTATTTACCTGTCAGAATACCTTGAGCGAGTGGGGAAAAGACCACTTGTCCGAGGCCCTCACGCTGACATACCTCAAGTACCTCATCTTCAATGTAACGTTCGAACATGTTATAGATAGGCTGATTGGAAATAAGCGGACGCAGATTTAGTCTGCGCGAAATGCCGGTGGCGTCAGAAATTTGAGCTGCGCTCCATTCGCTCACTGCCGAATACAGAATCTTACCTTGTGCAGTTAGGTCATCCAGCGCGCGTAAAGTTTCCTCCACAGGCGTCTCTCTGTCAAAGCGATGACAAAAATAAACATCAATATAATCGGTTCCTAAACGGCGAAGGCTAGCTTCACATTGCTCCATGATGTGCTTGCGAGACAAACCGCGATTATTCACATCATCCCCCATGGGGAAGAATACCTTTGTACTCAGCACATAAGATGATCTTTCATAGGCGCGAAGAGCAGCGCCCATTGCTTTTTCGCCTTCACCACGGTTATAAGCATTAGCTGTATCAAAGAAATTGATACCGCATTCAAAAGCTTTGCTGATGCAGGCATCTGCTGCCTTTTGCTCTGCTGCTGTTCCATATGTAAGCCAGCTGCCTAAGCCGATTTCACTGACTTTTATTCCTGATTTGCCTAGTCTTCTGTATTTCATTATTTTCTTCCCTCCTTGAGTTGTATATGTTAACTTTACTTGTATCCTATGAAACATTCAACTTGAATGTTTCATGTAAAAGACGAGATCAAGGAGATGAATCGTAGTAATGACTATTCCAACTTCTAAAGCTAAAAAAGTGATTTTGTTTCAGGGTGATTCTATTACGGATGGAAACCGTGGTCGTGATGAAGATCCCAATCATATTCTAGGACATAGCTATGCATATATCATTGGCGGTAAGCTAGGCAACGAACGGGCTGAGCAGAATCTCGTGTTCTATAACCGTGGAATTAGTGGGGATCGGATCTCCGATTTATATGCACGCTGGAATGAGGATGCGATTTACCTTCAACCGAATATCATCAGTATTTTAATTGGTGTTAATGATCTTTGGAGAACAATGAAAGGGGAACCAAGTGGTATAACGGACCGCTTTGAACGTGCGTACCGTCATGTGCTTGAAGAAACTGGGGAAGTACTTCCGCAAACGAAGCTGGTCTTGTGTGAGCCTTTTATTCTAAATACCGGAGCTCCGGCAGAACAATGGGACGAATGGAAAGAGCGGATTACTCATTATCAGGGTGTTGTTAAGCAGCTTGCAGAGGAATTTAATGCTGAGTTTGTTCCTTTACAGGAAGCATTTGATGCAGCTACTCGTAGAATAGATCCAGCCTACTGGCTGTGGGACGGCGTTCACCCGACAGCGGCTGGGCATGATCTGATTGCTGGGGAGTGGCTGAAGATCGTAGAGAAAAGCGGTCTTTTAAACGACTAGTGAAATAAAGGTTTCCCCTTATCTTTATTTATGCACCTACTGATTACTCAGCGGGTGCATAGATAAGAGATATATGATAGTTATTCAGAAACTCGATCCACTCCTCAGAAGGCTTCTCGTCTGTAACGATATAATCCACTCTATCGAAACTAAATAATTTAATGAACGCAGTCCTGTCGAACTTAGAGTGATCTGCGAGCAGAACTACTTTATTCGCCTGCTGTTGCATAAGAATCTTCAATTCACTTTCTTCTTCGTTCGAATCACTGAGCCCACCAGTCATAGACAACGCTTTACAGCTGAATATGGCTACGTCCACATTATATTTTTGAATAGTCTGTGAGGCGGTATGTCCAACGAAGGAGCTAGTCTCGGGGCCTAGTATTCCACCAGTAGAAATTAGCTTTTGCCCAGAATGTTGAAATTCGGATAATACAACCAAAGAATTCGTAATAATCGTCAGATTGTTTTTCTCCTCTATAATTCTCCGTAAAGCCTCAAAAACTGTTGAACTCGTATCCGTCACCAAACTGTCCCCATCATTAATTAATTGGAGAACATGATCAGCTATCGTACGTTTGGCCTCTATATTTACCTGATGTCTACTCACATAGGGAGGGTCCTCATTCGTGTGGGCATTAAGGATTGCACCGCCATAATTTTTCTTGGCAAGTCCTTCCTTATCCAGTTTATCCAGATCCCGCCGAATGGTCTCTTCCGAGACATTGAATTTTTGCGCCAGCTGAGCGACATGGACTTTCTTTTGTCTATACAGCTCATTAATGATTAAATCCCGCCGTTCAAATGCTTTCATCCGTTCACTCACCTCTATCATCATCTACTTCCTAGTTTACTACATTGCCCAATAAATCAAAGAAATAACCTCATATTCACATAATACCACAGTATAATAATATTAATACCACATAAAACCACATAATTTATCTATAAATATGTTGTTTTATGTTGACTAAAGCGTTTCCATATTTTATGATGAAGGAGAAATAGGTCCATTACCGATGATACTAAGATGATCTTGAGGAGGAACAGCAGTGATAGAAAACTATCCGAAAATTGGCATCCGCCCGACCATTGATGGCAGAAGAAGAGGGGTTCGCGAATCGTTAGAAGCTCAAACCATGGGTATGGCTCAGCGGGTAGCTAAGTTTATTGAAGAGAACTTATTTTATCCGGATGGCCGCCCCGTAGAGTGCATCATTGCCGATTCTACGATTGGTGGTGTTAAAGAAGCTGCTGCTGCGGCTCAGAAATTTGCTGGGGCTAATGTTGGCGTATCGATTACTGTGACCCCTTGCTGGTGTTATGGTTCTGAAACGATGGATATGGATGCCTCAATCCCACATGCGGTTTGGGGATTTAACGGAACAGAACGCCCAGGTGCGGTATATCTAGCTGCTGTTCTCTCTGCTTATGCACAAAAAGGAATTCCGGCGTTTGGTATCTATGGTGAGGATGTTCAGGAGTCTAGCAGTGAGGAGATTCCAGCGGATGTGCAGACTAAATTGCTGCAGTTCGCCAAAGCTGGGTTGGCTGTCGCTCAAATGAGAGGGAAATCCTATTTATCAATGGGTTCTGTTTCGATGGGGATTGCTGGATCGATTGTGAATGAACAGTTCTTCCAAGAGTATCTGGGAATGCGTAATGAATATATAGATATGTCAGAATATGTACGCCGCTTTGAAGAGGAGATTTATGATAAAGAGGAATATAAGCGAGCACTCGCGTGGACCAAAGAAAACTGCCAAGTTGGTGCCGATAATAATCCGAAGCATCTGCAAATAAGTGATGATGAGAAAGAGAAGCAGTGGGAGACTTGTGTGAAAATGACATTGATCGCCCGTGATCTGATGATCGGAAATCCTGTTCTCGCTGAGCTGGGCTTTGAGGAAGAGGCCAACGGTCATAATGCGATTGTGGGTGGGTTCCAAGGTCAGCGCCAATGGACGGATCATTTTCCTAATGGGGATTTCATGGAAACGATACTGAACTCCTCTTTTGACTGGAATGGCAAACGTACACCTTATATCGTAGCGACAGAGAATGATAGCCTGAACGGAGTAACGATGCTGTTCAATTATTTGCTTACGAATACTGCACAAATTTTTGCGGATGTCCGAACCTTTTGGAGTCCAGATGCAGTTAAGCGAGTAACGGGTCATCAATTGGAAGGTGAGGCAGCACACGGAATACTTCACTTGATCAACTCGGGTTCGGCTGCTCTTGATGGGACGGGTGAGCAGACGATAGACGGTAAACCTGCGATTAAACCTTTTTGGGAAATTTCGGAGGATGAGGTAGAAGCTTGTTTGAGCCATACCCAATTCCGTCCGGCTTCTCAAGAATATTTCCGTGGGGGCGGCTTCTCTACGGATTATTTAACTAAAGGCGGGATGCCAGTTACTATGGCACGGATGAACTTGGTTAAAGGGCTTGGACCTGTTCTTCAGCTTGTAGAGGGGCACACGGTTGAGCTGCCTGAAGATGTTCACCATACACTGGATCAAAGAACAGATCCGACTTGGCCAACAACCTGGTTTGCGCCTAAGTTAACCAATAGTGGTTCTTTCCAATCAGTGTATGATGTCATGAATAATTGGGGCGCGAATCATGGAGCGATCAGTTATGGGCATATTGGGGCAGATTTGATTACGCTGGCGTCTATTCTGCGCATTCCGGTCAGCATGCATAATGTTGAGGAATCACGTATTTTTAGACCTCGGGTATGGTCGTTATTTGGTACCGAAGATCTGGAGGGAGCAGATTACAGAGCATGTCAGAACTTTGGACCCCTCTATTAAAATCTTCCTGTGAAGCAGGTGTGGTGAACAATGGGTGATACGATTAAGCTTCTAGCCATAGATCTCGGCGCCAGTTCCGGAAGAGTTATGCTGGGGATATATGATGGCGATAAGCTGCAAATGGAAGAAATTCATCGGTTTGAGAATACCCCGGTACAGGTCAACGGGCATTTATATTGGGATACTCTAAGGCTCTTCCATGAAATGAAGCAAGGGGTTCAAAAAGCCTTTAGGCAACATGGAGAACTGACGTCCTTAAGTGTGGATACATGGGGAGTCGACTACGGGTTTATTGATAAAAAAGGAATGATGCTCTATTCCCCCCATCATTACAGGGATCGGAGGATGGAGGCTCACCGTCTCAAATTGGAAGCGCTACTGTCACCGGCGGAGCAATTCCGTATGACCGGTCTTCAGCCAAGTGTCATTAATACGCTTTATCAGCTGTTCTCTGATTTTCAGGATAATGATTCTCTTATGAAGACCGCGGATACGATTTTAATGATGCCAGATCTATTTCATTACCTGTTTTCAGGTATAAAAGCAGCAGAAAGCACGATCTGGAGTACAAGCGGCTTAGTGGATGCTGTAACGGGAGAGCTCTCCTCTGAATTATTTAACAGGCTTGGGATTCCGAGTAGTCTAGTTCCACAACAGGTTCATGCGGGAACAGTTATTGGATCTATCCTGCCGACTATTCAAGAGGAGCTTAATATAGGCCCGATGAAAGTGATAGCCGGCGCTTCACATGACACGGCTTCAGCAGTAGCTTCGATCCCTTATACTCGTAAGGATGAAGCAGCATTTTTAAGCTGTGGTACGTGGTCGTTGGTTGGTATGGAGACGCCTGAGCCGGTCATTTCAGAGAAAAGCTATGAATATGGTTTCACAAATGAACGTTGCTACGGTAATTCTAATCGTTTGCTAAAAAACACAACGGGACTATGGATTCTACAGGAGCTCCAGAGGAATTGGGCGAAAGCAGGAGAGAATTTTAGTCAAAGTGAAATGGTTGAATTAGCCCAAACGATTAATGGGGCGCCAGCGATCATTGACCCGAATGACCAGCTTTTCAGCACACCTGGTGTGATGATGCAGCGGATTCAGGAATATTGTGAGCGAACGGGGCAACAGTCGCCTAATACGAAAGCTGAGTTTATACGCGTTATCCTTGAGAGCCTTGCGCAATCATACTGTAGAACGATTGAAGAAATGGAAGAGATCACCGGCAAGACAATCACTATCATTCATATGGTTGGCGGTGGGATTCAAAATGAGTTATTATGCCAGCTCACCGCTGATGCTACGGGTAGAGAAGTCGTTGCAGGGCCAGTGGAGGCCAGTGGAATTGGCAATATCATTGTCCAGCTGGCTGCCCTGGGGAAATTGGGAGTTTCTAAGGCGAAAGAGTTCGTGGCACGATCTTTTACCTTTAAGACATACCAGCCTTCTTTGGTGAAAAACTCTAAAAAATAGGATACGAGGAGAGAATTTATGGATAACTTGGAACAAAAACTACGTTCGCAGATTTGTGATATTGGCAGAAATTTGTTTAATAAAGATTTCATTGCCGCCAATGATGGGAATATTTCAGCACGGTTATCAGAGAATGAAATTCTCACTACCCCCAGAGCGGTAAGCAAGGGATATTTAGAGCCATATATGATTGTAAAAGTAAACTTGCAAGGTGAAGTTCTTGAAGCGGCGGAAGGATACAGACCTTCAACGGAAACCAAAATGCATTTGAGAATTTATAATGAGCTACCTGAGATGAATGGTGTGGTTCATGCACATCCCCCGTATGCTACCGCTTTTGCCATTAAAGGTGAGGCGCTCGATAAAATGATGATGCCAGAGTCGGTTATCATGATCGGGGATATTCCTTTGGCGGAATACGGAACACCTTCAACAGAAGAAATCCCGGACTCACTGATGCCTTTCCTTGGCAAAAAAACAGCAGTCCTGCTCGAAAATCACGGAGCACTTACTTGGGGAACGGATGTTATGGAGGCTTATCTGAATATGGAGAGACTCGAATATACAGCCAAGATTACCTTTATTACACGTATGATTGACGGGGAGAGAGAGCTGCCACAGCATCGGATTGATGAGCTGGTTGCTTTGAGATCTTTTTATGGGAAGTAATGAGGTGCTTGGATGTTGAAAAAAATCCCTAAGCTACTATCTCCGGAACTGGTACGTGTGATGATGGAAATGGGTCATGGTGATGAGCTTGTACTGGCAGATGCTAATTATCCAGGACACTCCTTAAACTCAAAAGTACTAAGATATGATGGTATTGGGATACCTGAGCTTTTGGATGCAATATTGGAACTGCTGCCCCTTGATCATTATGTGGAACATCAGGTGGCGTTTATGGCTGTGGTTGAGGGAGATCCTACGGTGCCGGTGATATGGTCCACGTACGAGTCGATAATCGCCAAACATGACGCTGAAGCGACGATTAAATATGAGGAGCGGTTTGATTTCTACAATCGTTCTAAGCAAAGTTATGCTGTTGTAGTCACAGGTGAAGAAGCACTTTATGGAAATATTATTATCAAAAAAGGTGTAATCAAGGCCTGATGATCAGCGATTCTGTTTGCGGTATTGCAGAGGTGAGCATTTCGCGATTTGCTTAAACACCCGCCCAAAGTGGGCGATGCTGTCAAAGCCTGTATTCTCTGCAATGGCAGTGACTTTAGTGTTAGTGCTCTGCAAGAGTCGTTGGGCTTCCTTGATCCGAATGTAGTTTAGATATTCAACAATGGTGAAGCCAGTGGTCTGTTTGAATAAACGGCAAAGATAGGTACTGCTGATGAAAAAAGTTTCGGATAGCTGTTTTAATGTAAGCTTTTCAACATAATGTGCCTGTAAATAATCGATCATTTCGTAGACTTTAAGCTGCTTCTCACTGCTCTCAGGAGCGATGGGCTCGCGGCTTATTTCTTGTACTCTGTTCATTTCAATAAATAACTGGATGAGCAGTGTCTGAAGATAGGGGATTTGCTGTGATCGATGCTCTTCTTGTTCTTTTAGCATGGAGAAGAGGATAGATTCGATGGCTCCTTGTTCATGTACTCCGGGACGCAGAAGTAAGCTTTGTGTAGTTAAAAAAGGAATACTTAGGTCGTAGTTCGCCAACGTTTTTTGCAGAAAGTCCTCCTCAAAGTTAATCAATATTCGCTCATGGCGTACTGAGCCCTTAGAAGTGGTGCGATGGAGTTCATTTTTGTTAATAAATATCAGATCACCTTTGCGTAAGGTATAAATCAGATTGTTGATATAATAGCTGCGCTCACCTGCGAGTAAATAATAAATTTCATATGTATCGTGATAATGGTCGGAATCCATGCTGAATGGGCCGGCTCTTTTGATTTGTTCAATGATAAATGGAGGTTCTAGCTCCTGTTCCATTGTAGATTTGCCCCTTTCAGATAATGAAGCTAATATATGCAAAGTTTTCGCTATTTTTGCTAATAATCGCTTAGATTTGAATGTATTTTATACTATAAACTATAAGAAGAAACGGCATCAAAATCAATAGCGATGGAGTGATCCTTGTGTCGAAGAAGAAATATGTATTCGTAGGTACCGGTGGCCGAGCGGAGTTCTTCTATGGTGAGATAACTACGAATTATCGTGAAACTTCAGAAATTGTAGGCTTTTGCGATGTGAATGGGGCAAGAATGGATTATGCGAATCGATTACTGAAAGGGAAATATCAGTATCATGCGGTTCCTACTTATAAAGCTCATGAGTTTGATCGTATGATTGAAGAGACTAAGCCGGATGTAGTTATCGTTACGAGTATTGACCGCACACATCACCATTATATTATCCGGGCGATGGAGCTTGGCTGTGATGTGATTTCGGAGAAACCAATGACGGTAGATGAAGAGAAATGTCAGGAAATTCTTGAAGCGATTGAGCAGACGGGGAAAAAACTGCGTGTTACGTTCAATTACCGCTATGCCCCGCACAATACCAAAATCCGTGAATTGATCATGGATGGGGCGATTGGAGAAGTGTTATCCGTTAATTTTGAGTGGCTGCTAAATACACAGCATGGGGCGGATTACTTCCGCAGATGGCATCGGGATAAACGGAACAGCGGAGGGCTGTTGGTTCATAAATCAACACATCATTTCGATTTGATGAATTTCTGGTTGGGCTCTCGTCCGGATACGGTCTATGCCATGGGAGATTTAAGGTTCTATGGCAGAGAGAATGCGGAGAAGCGCGGGGTGACAGAGTTTTATCAGCGTGCCCATGGTAGTAGTGCAGCGGAAAATGATCCCTTTGCGCTTCATCTAAAAGACAACGAGCAGCTTAAGCAAATGTATCTGGATGCCGAGCATGAAGATGGGTACCTGCGAGATCAAAGTGTATTCGGTGATAATATCAGCATTGAGGATACGATGGCAGTCATGGTCAAATACAAAAACAAGACGATTATGAACTATTCACTTAATGCTTATTTGCCTTGGGAAGGCTTCATTGTAGTATTTAATGGGACGAAGGGGCGGATGGAAGTTAAGGTTGTTGAACAGTCCTATGTAAACGCCGGGGGGAAGAAAGAAGATGAAGGGGCACTAAAGGACAAGCAAATCACTGTATTCCCTCATTTTGCGCCGCCTTATGAAGTTGAAATTGAAGAAGGCGTTGGGGGACATGGGGGCGGAGATCCGGTCATGCTCCGTGATATTTTTGAACGACCTGTGGAGGATCGGTTTAATCGTGCAGCTTCCCATGTGGATGGGGCGTTGTCTATTATGACCGGGATTGCGGCTAATCGTTCGATCGCTACTGGACTTCCGGTGAAGGTGGATCAGTTAATCAAGTGGTAGAAAGATTAGCAGTTGAAATTGGTCTTTAAAGGCGAACACTGGCGTTTCTCCAGAATCCCTCCACCCCTCCGCTCTGTCTTCACGTCAATTTACTACTATTTTTAGATTGAGCTAAAAAAGTAAAAATAAAAGGCTGCCTCCAAAGTCATTGTAGATGACTAAGAGACAGCCTTATTTATTTTGACACTAGTATTTATTGTTTGACGACGTTAAAGCCGTCTTTTTGCAATTGAGTCACAATGCCATCATCACCCAGCATGTGTAGTGCACCAACAACGACAAGATAAGTCGCTTTTTTATCACTATTTAAATACTCTTTTACATGCTTCGCCATGTTGGCATTCCGATCCGAAACGAGACCCTTATAGTATTCTGGCTCCTTAGCGACCGCTTGTGTCATAGCTACGAGGGATTGTTCATCCCCCTGCATCCACATTTGGGATAATGCATCCAGCGAAGCCGTTGCTGCAGCTTTGTCCGTTTGCTTGAGGCTATCGAGTGTATCAAGGAGAAGCTTTTCTTGCAATCCATCTGAGAATTGATTGAACATGTTCAGCTGCAATTGCATATTTTCCAATTCAATGATAGGTTTATTCAGTTTGCCTGCCTTCTGTGTGAAATATAGGTCGATACCCGTATCCGGTGTATAATCTGTTGTTTGCATTTGTAGGCTTGAGATACCTTGAGTAACGACCCATGGCTTATAGGAATCGAATGCATTTCCTGCAAGACCATTCGCTTTCAGAAGCGCAACAACTTTGTTATAGGTATCAGCGGATACGTGATCCTTGAGCTTGGTCCCATCTGTATAAGAACCTTTCTCCGTAAGGAACTTTTGCATCTCCGTTTGATCAACCTTTGTTAAGTCAACTTCGACCCCGAGATATTGAGACGCTTCAAAAGCAGCTTCAATTTCCGTGCGTAGCGGGTACATTTTGTCGTTAGCCACATGGATAGAGCCAAGTAGATAGACGGTATTACCGTTGTTCTCCACTTTCCATAAGAATCCGGTGCTCCCTGCAGCCTCGTTATTAGCTACAAAGGTGATGGTGCGCTGCGCCGCATTCCATTCTACCTTATAGCCGATCGTTTCACCGATAAAGCGGACAGGAACATAGGTGACATTGTTGATGGTTTTAGGAGCCACCTCTAGTTTTTTCTTCTCCCCGTTTACCGTTGCTATGGTGCTGCCGATAGTCAGTGAGAGGGCTAGTCCATTTTTGGTCCCCGTTACGGTTTGGGTCTTTTTATTCCAATTCATATTTACATTAAGCTTCTCTAGGAGTGGACGCATAGGAACCAAGGTAGTTCCTTTTTCTACAACAGGATTAGAATTGCCTAACTTTACTTCTGTTCCATCAATCCACACACCGACAGGCTTTTCAGCCGCATGGGCAGTGGTAAAGACAGACATAACCATGAAAATGGATAAAAATAATGCACCTAGCTTTTTCATTAATAGGACACTCCGTTTCTAAAAAAAATGAAAGTTGTAAGTCACTTTCTGATTCTAACGTATTTTTCCATAAACAGTTATACGTTTTGTTACTTCGTACAAAAGTCAAAATAATGCACATCAAAGCAAAAATCGCCCCTATTAGATCCTGTTGACTCTCCTTATCATGAAACATAAGAAACGAAGAGCCCGAAGGGAGCAAGGAACTTATGTGGAGCAATGCGATTGAAGATGCGATAGAGAAGGTACGTAAAAATATAGACCGATTCGGGGGCAGATTCCCTCATGTCAGCATGAATGGAACTTACCAGCTCAATAACAATGACGACTGGACCAATGGATTCTGGAGCGGCATGTTGTGGTTGTGCTATGAATATACGCAGGATGACAGCTTTCGTATCGCGGCATCTCATACCGTAGAGGATTTCCACCGCCGTTTCGCGGCAAAGACGGTGCTTGATCATCACGACATCGGATTTTTGTATTCGTTATCCTCCAAGGCCCAGTGGATTATAGATAAAGACGAATCCGCGCGTCAGTTGACACTGCAGGCGGCGGACTTATTACTGAAGCGCTGGCGCACAGGCGGTGGTTATATTCAGGCTTGGGGACCTGTGGGAGATGCCCAGGAAGGTGGGCGCATCATTATTGATTGTCTGTTGAATCTCCCTCTTCTGTATTGGGCGGAACAACAGACCGGTGATTCCCTATATCGGCAGGTGGCGGTCATGCAGGCGGATAAAACGAAACGTTATCTGGTGCGGGGAGATGACAGCTCCTACCATACGTTTTTCTTCGACCAGAAGACAGGAGAGCCGATTGGCGGCGCTACACACCAGGGTTATACTAACGGATCGACTTGGACGCGCGGGCAGGCCTGGGGCGTCTACGGTTTTGCATTATCTTACCGCTATACTAAGGATCCGTTGTATTTGGAAACGTCCAAGCGGATGGCCCGATATTTTCTGGACCATTTGCCACAGGATCATGTCGCTTACTGGGACTTTAATGCTCCAGTGTCTGCGGATACGTACCGGGATAGCTCGGCCTCTGCAATTGTTGCGGCTGGACTACTGGAACTGCTGGAGCTAATGGAGGAGGAAGATTCCGAACGGGCTTATTTTCAGCAGGGATTAATACAGTCGATGACTTCACTTGTGCAGAACTATTCCACGATCGGTGAAGATGCGGAGGGGCTGCTGAAGCACGGATCTTACCATGTACGCGGCGGTCTGTCTCCGGATGATTTCATGATCTGGGGAGATTATTTCTACCTCGAAGCGTTGCTGCGGCTGCAAAAAGGCACCAGGGGGTACTGGTATGAACGCTGATGTCCGATCAACCTCTCCCTATGCTGTCTTTACGCTACTCGACCTTGAGTTACCTGCTCTAGCGCCCGTGAAGGATGCGCTCAGCCAAGCACGGCAGGACGATGCGCTGACTGAATTGCATCGGTATTTGACTAGTCGGAGCACGCCGGGCTGGCGGGCAGAGGACAGTCGGAAACAGCAGCATATCGATTATATACAGCAATATTGCGCAGATGAGCTGGAAGTCGTAATGAAGACGGCGGATGAAGTTATGGAGCAGACGTTTCTTTTTCGGTTTCCCTGGGATATGGAGCGCAGCCGCATTCCGGTTACCTTTGAGGAAGAAATTGACTGGCGTTATATTCCGGATAAGGATGTAGAATGGGCTTATATGCTGAATCGCCACCGCTACTGGGTGGCATTAGGACAAGCGTATGCGATAACAGGTAATGAGGAGTATGCGAGAACATTTTGCTGTCAGCTTGAAGATTGGATGGACCGTAATCCTGTTCCAGACATGCCTACGAATGATACGTTGACTTGGCGCACAATTGAAGCGGGTCTTCGCTGTGCGAACTGGATCAAAGCGCTGTCCTATATACAGGATAGTCCGCTGCTCACACCGACGCTTCTGGCGAAAGTGATGATATCCCTTCATGAACACAGCGAATATTTAGCTTTATCGTTTACGGGCTGGAAGAATATCAGCAATTGGGGCGTTCTGGAGACTTGTGGCTTATTCCAAACCGCGCTCTACTTCCCTGAGTTTTCTAAAGCTAAGATTTGGCGACAGCTCGGTGAGGAGAGATTGGGGGAGACAGCTAGAATCCAGGTTATGGCGGATGGTATCCATTGGGAGCAATCGCCCACCTATCACCATGAGGTTCTGGTATGTTTTCTCGATTGCATCCGCTTGGCTCGCATGAATGGACTGGAGCTACAGGATGGACTTCAGCAAAAAGTTCATCAAATGGCCGTCGCTTCCTTGTATTGGGCCAAACCGAATCATCGGCAGCCGATGCTCGGGGATAGCGATGACAGCGATGTCCGTTCGATGTTGACTTATGCAGGTTGGTTGTTCCAGGATTCTGTGCTCCGCTTTGGCGGATATGATCATATGGATTATGACAATGCCTGGTTGTTCGGAATGAATGGAGTTGAAGGCTACGAGCAGCTGATTGCGGAGGAACCGCCTTACTTGTCGCGCTCTTTCACACATTCCGGTCATTATATGATGCGAACGGGTTGGGACGAGCAGGACTTGTACCTATATTTCCACTGCGGACCGCTTGGTGGTGGACATGGTCACGCGGATTTGCTACATTTCGATCTGTATGCTTTTGGGCGGGATATGCTTACCGATCTGGGCAGATACAACTATAGTGATCACACACCACTCAGAAAAGCGTTAAAAGAAAGCGCTGCCCATAATACGACTACTGTTGACGGAATTGGATTCACTGAAATCACGGATACATGGTCCTTCTCCCAAATTGCGAAGCCGACAGGCAGCAAATGGATCAGCAATCCGGACTTTGATTATGTTGAGGGCAGCCATGATGGCTACCGTCATTTGGATGATCCGGTACACCTGCTAAGGAGGATCATATTCATCAAGCCTTATTACTGGCTTCTGGTCGACAGCTTTAGCTGCCGTCAGGAGCATACGTTTTCCCAGCATTTTCATTTTGCACCCGGAGCGGTTCAGATGGAAGACGAGACATTCATTTGCCGTACAAAAAATGAGCAGGAAGCCAATCTTTGCATCATTCCCGTTAATGTTAAAGGACTTCAGGGCAAGATTGATGACGGGGTAATCTCCCGCGAATACAATCTGCTGGAACCCAATCAACATGCCGTTTACTCCAGAACGGGAAAAGGAACGGTATCGATGATGCAGATGCTGTACCCGCAGCCTTCCGGTGAGCTGTTTTGTCCACTGGTTGAACAGGTGCCGATTTACCGCCATACGGGTGAACCTGTGGATGCCGTGCAGGCGGAGGCATGCCGGATCAGCTTCCCTGAAAGGAATGAGGAGCATATTATCGTGATCAGCCACGAGGTTCCATCCAGTCACTTAGATTCCTATGTAGTGGAAGGTATACAAATATTTGGTGAAGTAGTGCTTATAGTTTTCGCAAACGGTCAAAAGAAAGTCACGGTAATCAAATAATGCATGTATACTGGATAACGGGCTGATAGAATAAAAGAAAAGAGCATGAGAGAGGCGCGGAGAAAACATGTTCAAATTCACTTACTATAGACGTATCCAGGTTTCATTTCTTTTGCTGATTTTTATTCCGCTGATTGCAGTATCGATCGTCTCCTTTGTGCTTATTCGGGATACGATGGTAGAAAAGCTGCAGCTCAGCAACGATAACTTTCTGAACGTTATGATTGACGAACTAAACAAGACCATTGATGATGTGACATTTGCATCGCATTTTATTGTAAACGATACCAATTTTCGCGCCAATCTGAAGGTCTTTGCAGATACCGAGCGATTGAATACCTATCAGGATTACGTACAGTTTACGCAAATTCAGGATGTGTTTTCGCTCATCAACTCTAAGCCGCTAAATAATAACATTCGCATGTATTTGGTTAACCGGAAACACTTTGTGATTTCCTCTGGGACTGAGAATTTATCCGTGATTAATGCCAACATGGACAAGCTGATGGGACGTGTCAATATTCACGAACCGGAGACCTTGCAATGGCTTGGGATGGCTGACAGCGGTTCCGGTAAAAGCAGTAGCTACTATATTGCCAGAGTAATCTATGATAGCCGGGAGAAACAGCAGGTGTCCGTGCTTCTCATCTCGATTCCTGATGCCTATTTCAACAAATTGCTCGGGCCGGTCGAGTTTGGCAAGCTGGCGTTGTTTGATTCCAGAGGAGGTCTTATCGCCGGGAACTCAGAGCTAGCCCCAGAAGGTAAGGAAGCTAGAGGGAGCCTGCGTACGGCCAGAGCCATCGACAAATCCAATTGGGAGCTGGTCTATGAAGCTTCAGAGAAAGAATGGTCGGGCCAGATTTCGCGAACTTTTTATAGTGGTATTGGTTTAGTGCTTCTCTTGTTTATTGTCTTTTCGGCTACTTCCATGCTGATTGCCAAAAGATTGCATAGTCCGATCATGAAGCTGCAGCGCGTTGTGCGCCAGTTCGGGATGGGGAATCTTGATGTCAGGCTGGAGGTCAAGGGCAAGGATGAAATCGCTGAGCTAGGGCAGACATTGAATACTATGCTGGATCAACTGCAAGGATTGATTCACGACATCGAGCTGGAGCAAGAACAGAAGCGAGTGATGGAACTTGAGGCGCTGTTTATGCAGATTCGTCCCCACTTTTTGATCAACACGTTGAATTCGATCAAATGTAGCCTTATTTTGGCTAAAGATAAGCTGCACAGCGGGATCATTGATTCGCTAATGAGTCTTCTCCGTGCCTATCTGAAGGTCAATGAACCGGCTACCTTACGGGAAGAATGCAGACTGCTTAGCCATTATATCGACATCATGAAGATCCGCAACGAAATCCCTCTTGAACTGGAGGTCGATCTGGAAGCGGATACAGAGAAGCTCATCGTTCCTAAACTTATTCTGCAGCCGCTCGTAGAGAATGCCATCGTTCACGGTCTAGTTGACCACCCGGCACCGCGTATTGTCGTCCGTGCCCGAACGATCCCTGATGGGATTATGATTGAAGTCGAAGACAATGGCTGTGGTGCAGGGGCAGAAATTCTGGCAGGACTGAACCGCAGATTGCTCTACAAGGACGATGAACAGGATGGAACTTATCAAAGGGTCGGTTTAATTAACGTGGTTCAAAGGCTGAGGCTGACCTATGGTCAGGATACCCGCTTGTCGCTGCATAATTTGCCGCAAGGTGGGGTGTCCGTTTCTCTGTATTTGCCGCAAGGCAATCATCAGGTTAATCTGTCGGAGAGAGAGAGGGATATTGATGTATAAAGTGATGCTCATAGATGATGATGTTCCTATGCTCAAGGTGCTTCAGCAGATGATTGACTGGGAAGCACATAGCTTGCAGATTGTCGGCAGCACCTATTCCAGTGCCAAGGCGTTATTAATGTTTGAGGAAGTACAACCCGATATCGTGATCACAGATATTGGCTTGCCGCAAAAGAACGGGATTGAGCTGGCCGATTACTTTACCCGGATGAAGCCGGAGGTCAGAATTATTTTCCTGACCTGTCATGAGGATTTCCATTATGCTCAGCAAGCGGTAAAGCTGAAGGTGGATGACTATTTAATTAAGGACCAGCTTACGGACGAGCAACTGGAGAAAAGCCTTGCCAAGTCTGTACGCTTGCTTAAATCGAAGATCGGGTTAATCAAGCATGGGGAGACGGGTTACAACAGCCAGTTATTCCGGCAGAATCTGCTGCAAAGGGTGATTGGCGGCGCCCCGCCCGAAACCACGCTAGCCTATGCGGCGCAAATCGGCATATCCTGGACATACTCGTGGTTCATGCTGGGCACGGTCAGCATTCACTTTTCCAGTTTCGAGAAGAGGTACAAGCAGAGCGAGTATCCACTTATTTTATATGCCATCTACAATATAGCCCTAGAGCTGTCTGAAGCGTGTGAGGGGATTACGCCTTTTTTGGAACAGAAGAATATTGTAATTCTGTATAATTACCGTGTAAATCTGGCGCAGAATGCCAGTCTTTATTTTCATGATTATTTACAGCGATTGTGTTCCGAGTGCTCCCATCTCCTTAAGATTCAACCGGGCATCATCGCAGTCACTGAGAAAATAGAGCTGCAGGCGATTGGACAGATTCATCGGCAAATTGTCCAGGACAAGTGCGAGTTCTATGCGAGTGCGGAATACACAGTTCTGGATACTCTGCAAATCGCTACCCCTCGCTTCCAGCCTGCTCCTCAAGGATTTCTGGATAGTTATATCCCGCAGATGGAACGGGCCGTGATTAAAAATGATCTTGAAGCCATCCGTGGCACTCTTCAGGAAATCGCTAGGACTGCAAAAGTTATGGCTATCCATCCGGGCGATTTCGTCCGGGATTTATCCTTTATGCTCCGCGGTATCGAGCTGATGTTCACTAGCCTAACATTCGATGAGGATCTGTTCGTCTATCTCGTACAAACCCGCACACTGGAGGATACGATGGAACTGGTGGAAAGAAAGCTTGTGCAGATTACAGGCAACAAACAGCAGGTGGCGGGAACTCCCCCGCAGGAGCCCAAGCTGCAGCTTATCCAGCAATTTATTGATCAGCATCTTGGCGATAACATCACTTCAATTGATATGGCACGTTATCTCTTTCTGGACCCGAGCTATTTCTCGCGTTATTTCAAACGCATGACAGGTCTGACTTTTACGGACTATGTACATCAGCACAAGATGAAGGTTGCGACCAAAATGCTGAAAATCTCCACCCAAAACCTGGAATCGTTGGCCGTTGGTCTGGGATATTCGGACAGAACCTATTTTTCAAAAGTATTTAAAAAATATGTGGGAACAACGCCGAGCGAATATAAATCCAAACACTCGGTACGCTGAGAGTGCAAATCTCAACCTACCGAATAAACCCGCCGCCCATCTTGGGCGGTTTTTTTGTTGTCGAAAGACAAAGGTCAAAATCTTGCACATCTCGGGTCATAATCACTCCTTCATACGGGAGGCGGATATATTACTATAATGACAAATCAAATTGTCGAGGTGATACAACGTGGAGGCTGCAAAACAACCTGTGCCAAAAATTCTGCAGGAGAAGCGGAAGTTCTGGACTCCGCAACGGAAAGAGGCTTTGACCGGGTGGCTATTTCTAGCTCCGGAAATTGTCGGAATGCTTTTTCTTAATGTATTTGCACTTGGATTCTCACTTTATTTAAGCTTCTCGAAATGGGATCTATTGTCGGGGGTTCAAGGGATCGAGTTTATCGGATTGGATAACTATATCAAAATGTTCCATGATCCGAGCATCATTCAAGCTTTGAAGAACAATGCTATTTATATGATTATGACCGTGCCGATACCGATTGCGATTGCTTTGGTGCTGGCGGCATTGATTCAAAATAGTGTATTTCTTAAAAATTATTTCAAAGTTGCCTTCTTTATCCCTTATATTTCTTCGATTATTGCAATTGCCGCCGTATGGAGCGCATTGTTCCATCCATCCCTTGGACCGATCAATCAGTTCTTGATGGAGCTTGGAATTTCCAGCCCTCCAAAATGGCTGGTGGATCCAAAGACCTCGCTGTTATCGATTGCCATTATCAGTTCTTGGGCGAGTCTGGGTTACACCATTATTATCTATATGGCCGGCTTGACGAATATTTCCGATGAAATCTACGAAGCCGCCGAAATAGATGGAGCCAGCGCACTGAAGAAATTCTTTGCCATTACGGTTCCGATGCTGCGTCCAACCACGTTCTTCTTGCTTATAACCATGCTGATTGGCTCGTTTAAGGTGTTCGACATCATCGCGTTTTTGACCGAAGGTGGCCCGAACAATTCTTCTACCGTGCTTGTGTTCAGGATCTATGAGGAAGGGTTCAAATATTACAACATGGGCTATGCTTCTGCAATTTCCTGGCTGCTATTCGCCGTCATAGGCTTGATCACCGCAGCTACTTGGAAAATGAGAAATGAAGAATAAAGGGGGGAGATTAACATGCAACTGATTAGAAAAAATATGTCCAGAGTGATCACTACCTGCATCATGGGGGCTTTGTCCATTGTATTTCTTATTCCTCTGATCTGGATGATTTCCGCAGCCTTTAAATATGAGAAAGATGTTATGCGCTTCCCGATCCAATGGATTCCCGAGAAGATCAATGTAGCGTATAATTTCAAGATGGTTTGGATGGGACGAGTACCTTTTTCTCATTTCTATTTAAATTCCTTTAAAGTTGCGATTATTACAACCTTAATTACACTTATCATTTCATCTATGTCGGCGTACGCCTTGACCAAAATCAAGTTCAAAGGACGAAATATGGTGTTTCTGGCGCTGCTGTCATTCATGATTATACCTGACCAGGCCACACTGATTCCGCGCTTTCTGCTGATTCGCTGGTTCGGTCTTTATGATACTCATGCTGCAATTATTTTAATGAGTATGTTCTCCATCTACTTCACGTTCCTGCTGCGGCAATTTATGATTGGTGTCAGCGACGAATACATTGAAGCGGCGCGAATTGACGGTGCAGGCCATTTACGGATATTCTGGTCTATCATTATTCCGCTCTGCAAGCCGGTGCTCGCTACGGTGGCGATCATCAAATTTATCTGGACCTGGAATGATTACCAGAATCCGCTGATCTTCTTACTAAATAAGAATTTGTACACTATCCCACTCGGTATGACCCTGTTCCGGGACGATTATTCGAACAACTATGCGATTATGATGACGGCAGCTGTTTCGGCGATCATCCCGCTCGTCATCGTGTTCATTGCCCTGCAAAAGCAAGTCATTAACGGAATCTCCCTTGGCGGCGTAAAGGGCTGACCTGCGGGTGTACGATAGATAGTAAAAGTCAAAAATGTGATCCTACAACAGCAAAATTGTGCACTTGGCCAGTAAAGCGGATGCCTATAATAAGAAATGAACAAGGCACTATACTTAAAATTCAGTGCGGGGGGAAGTAAAATGAAAACAAAGAGCAAAAAAAGATTATCCGTTGTACTGGGCTCCATGCTGGCGGTTTCCTTAACGCTAAGCGCCTGTGGTAATTCCGGAAACTCGGAAAAGAATGGGAATGCTGAAGCTGGTACGAATGCCGGGAACACCAAGGTGGACAAGCAAGTCGCCATCAAGTATTACAACTGGGATAATGAAGCCCAGTCGGCTGGTACCGATGCTATGCTGCAGGAATTTATGGATCAGAACCCAGGCATCAAGGTAGAGCATGTGACACTCGTTCCCGGTGATTCTGTGGAGATGCTGAAGAAACTCGACTTCCTGATATCTTCCGGCGAAGCGATTGATGTTGTTCAGGTGCCAAGCTTGGGAGGTGTGCTTGAACGGGCGACTCGGGGAGCACTTGCCCCGCTGAATGAATTCTATGAGAAAGATAACCTCGTTCCTGAGGATGAATATTATGTGAATGCTAAGGTCGACAACAACTATTATGGGTTGCAATATACGAAGAGCAGCAACTACGTGATGCTGAACAAAGATGCACTGGATGAAGCGGGTCTGCCTGTACCTACTTTTGGCTGGACATGGGATGACTACCGCGACTATGCCAAAAAACTGACCAAAGGCGAAGGCGTGGACAAACGTTACGGTACTTATTTCCACACCTGGGAATTATACATGAACGCTCCAGCTCAAACGATGATGAAAGACCCGTTCGTATATGATGACGGGACGACAATCTTCGCGGATCCGACATATAAGTATTTCTTCCAGCTGCGTAAAGATATGGAGTCTGCTGATAAATCTGCGAAATCTTATGCAGACGCTCTTGCCGCTAAGCTTAACTATCGTACCGAATTCTTCAATGAAGAAGCTGCTATGATCTTGGCTGGCAACTGGACGATTGCCGATCCAGGTAACACCGAGCAGTATCCGCATGAATTCAAGACAGCCTTTGCTCCGGTACCGGTGCCTCCTGCAGGATCGGAACCGAAAGACTATGAAGGCAAATACTTCACCAGCGGCAACATGCTGGCGATGGGCGCAACTTCAAAGAACAAAGAGGCTTCCTTCAAATTGATGAGATTTATGTCTACGGCTGTTAGTGATAACAGACTGGAATTCTCCGGATATAAAAAAGCTGACAATGAGACCTTACTGACTAAATTGGTCGCTGGCAAAGAAGATATGTATGATATGGATTCACTCAAATACACACTTTTCGATAAAGAAATTCAGTTCCTTGACGGTGCGCAGGTGATGACGACGGCAACTTCCGAATTGACCAAAATTATCGATGACGGCTTCAGCAGATTCATGCTTGGAAATGAATCGATTGATAAGGTGCAGCAATGGATGGTTGATGAAGCAACGAAAATTATCAACGAAAAAGGTGTCATCAAGTAAATAGGCAATAAGCGAGGTATCCCAAGTTGGGGACGGGGCTTTGGAAGGTCATCAACCGGCTTTCCAAAGCCCTTATTTATACATTGGGCTTACACAAATATACGGGAGAGTATAAAAATGATGGAAAGCATTTCTTCAAAGAACAAGTCCGAAGAGCAAGTAGCTTTGCCTTCTAAGGAACAGATGGAGTGGCAGGATCTGGAGCTGGGGATGTTCTGCCATTTTGGAATGAACACGTTTTGCGATCAGGAGTGGGGAGAAGGTAGCGATTCACCTACGGTCTTTAACCCAGTTCATCTGGATGCCCGCCAATGGGTTAGTGCAGCTAAAGAAGCTGGATTCCGTTATTTTATACTGACCGCTAAGCATCATGACGGCTTCTGCCTGTGGCCGACTGCAACGAGTACTTATTCTGTTGCCTCCAGCCCATGGAAAGAAGGGCGAGGCGATGTTGTCAAGGAGTGCGAGGAGGCTTGCCGTGAATTTGGACTAGGCTTCGGCATTTATTTGTCTCCATGGGACAGACATGAGCCATGTTATGCGGATCCGCAAGCGTATGATGATTTCTATTGTCTGCAATTGCAGGAGCTACTTACGGGCTATGGCCCACTTACGGAGATTTGGTTCGACGGTGCAGGATCGGAGGGCCGTAATTACGATTGGCGGCGAATTATGGATCTAATCAAACAATATCAGCCAAGTGCTATGGTGTTTAATATGGGGGCACCAACGATTCGCTGGGTTGGCAATGAGGATGGCCTTGCTCCTTATCCATGCTGGAACACTGCGGATTCCGCTCGGGGTAGCATGTTCAGTGAAGCTTCATTGAACTGGCTTCCCGGAACACCGAGCTGGGTGCCTGCGGAATGCGATGTGCCCATCCGTAAAGACCGCTGGTTCTGGCATCCTCAGGAAGAGCATCTGCTGCTGTCTCTGGAGCAGCTAATGGATATTTATTATCGTTCGGTCGGACATGGGGCGACTTTGCTGCTCAATGTGGCCCCTGACAACCGCGGGCTGCTTCCAGAGGCCGATGTGCAGCGACTGCTGGAATTTGGCAAGGAAATAGGGCGTAGATTCGGCAAGGCACTAGCCGTAACGGCAGGCACTGGAGATCTTATTGAGCTGGAATTGCCTGCTGCAGCTACTGTGATTGACCACGCTGAGATAATGGAAGACATCGCTTATGGCGAGAGAGTGAGCGAATATGTACTGGAAGCATTCAGTGGCGGAGCGTGGATGGAGTTGAAACGTGGCAGCGCGATTGGCCATAAGAAAATCGACGCCTTCCCTCCGGTATGCGCAGAGAAGATACGACTACGGGTGCCAGTAGCTGCCGCAAGCCCTAAGATTAGACGGCTTGCCGTCTACCACTGTGGGGAATCGTTAGAATAAATGCTAAAAAGGAGGTCGTCGATAATGAGCCTACTCACTTGGAACGACGGACACTATTTGCTGGACGGACAGCCTTACCGGATCGTATCGGGAGCCATTCATTATTTTCGGGTTGTGCCTGAATACTGGAAAGACCGGCTGCTGAAATTGAAAGCCTGCGGATTCAATACCGTGGAGACCTATATCGCCTGGAATATGCATGAACCCAAGGAAGGAGAGTTCGTATTTGATGGCATGGCCGATGTGGTCTCTTTTATTGAATTGGCCGGAGAGCTTGGGCTTCATGTTATTGTCAGACCGAGTCCATTCATCTGTGCGGAATGGGAATTCGGTGGTCTGCCGGCCTGGCTGCTGGCTTACAGTGAACTTCAGCTTCGCTGCTGTGATCCTCTTTATTTAAGCAAGGTGGACCGGTATTACGATGAGCTGATTCCTCGGCTGGTTCCGCTACTGTCCACACATGGCGGGCCGATTCTGGCCGTCCAGGTAGAGAACGAATATGGCAGCTATGGCAATGACAATAGTTACCTGAGATATATGCGTAATGGACTTCTCAGCAGAGGGGTCGATGTATTGCTCTTTACCTCCGACGGACCAACCGATGAAATGTTGCTCGGCGGAACACTGGAAGATGTGCATGCTACAGTTAATTTTGGCTCCTGTGCAGACGAATCCTTCCGCAAATACCGGGAGTACCGATCTGAAGAGCCGCTGATGGTGATGGAATATTGGAACGGCTGGTTCGATCATTGGATGGAGGATCATCATGTGCGCGATGCCGAAGATGTAGCTGGCGTTCTGGATGATATCCTGACGCACGGCTCCTCACTCAATATGTACATGTTCCACGGCGGGACCAATTTTGGCTTCTATAATGGGGCGAATCATATCGTCGCCTACGAGCCGACGACTACAAGCTATGATTATGATGCCCCGCTCACGGAATGGGGAGATACGACAGCGAAATTTGAAGCTGTTCGGTCGGTACTGGGCAAACATGGATTTGCACCGACTTGTCCGCTCCCTGAGCCGATTCCGAAGATCTCCTACGGGAAAGTTGCCTTGACGGAAAGAGCGGAACTATTCACAGCTTCCAATCTGGAGAAGTTATCCGAGCCGGTGAACAGTGTGTGTGTGCAGCCGATGGAAAAGCTGGGACAATCCTATGGTTTTATATTGTACAGCACTTATGTGCAGGGACCACGGTCCAGGCAGAAGCTTTACATCGAAGGTGTGCGTGATCGGGCGCAGGTTTTCCTGGATGGACAGGTACTTGGGGTCATTGAACGCTGGAATCCGCAGCCACTTGAACTTTCCATTCCTGCCGGAGGAGCACAGCTGGATATTCTCGTCGAGAATATGGGTCGGATTAATTATGGGCCGCTCATTCGTGATCCGAAAGGAATTCTGGACGGGGTTCGAATCGATAACCAGCTGCAATATAACTGGACGATCCGTACACTTCCGTTAGAACCGGGAACGCTGGCTTCACTTGAGTACAAGGAGCAGCCGGTGGAGAAGCAAGAAGCTGCGGCACTTTCGGGTTTGCCCGGATTCTACCGGGGCTGCTTTGAGGCGGAGGAAATTGGCGATACTTTTCTACGGTTCGATGGATGGAAAAAAGGGGTTGCCTGGATCAACGGATTTAATCTGGGCCGCTACTGGAACGCAGGACCGCAAAGGGCCCTATATATCCCCGGTCCATTGCTGCGCAAAGGTTGTAATGAACTGGTTCTTTTTGAACTGCACGGCTGTGCGGAGACTTGTGAAATTGAGCTTGTGAATTGCCCTGATCTGGGAAGAACTTCAGCCGTCGACGATGCCGTGCTGAATTTTGTGCAAGAAGATAACTTGTAGACATTTTTAGCTTTGCCGTCATAGAAATCATTCCCCTATCCTCTCAGCCATTAGACACAAGAAACCTGCGGTTTCTTTCATTATTTTACAAAAAAAATGAAGACGAGCAGTCGATATAAGAATACCTGAAAGGCACTCCTTCGGGCGTGCCTTTATTTTTCGATGCCACATGGTTTTGTAGTATGATGAGCACAAGGGAGTTACATGGTTGTTCATAGGCTGAGAAGAAAGTGGGTGTCGCTATGTGGTTTTGTATGATCGCGATGGTCGTGATCTTGATCGATCAGGTCTCGAAAATTTGGATTCGGATGAACCTGGATATCGGAGATAGCTTGTTCTTCGGACGATGGGAGATTACACATTATGAGAATAGCGGGATGGCTTTCAGTTTATTCCAAGGTTATGCGTGGTTATTCGGGGTGATCGCCATCTTGTTCGTCATCGGTGTGTTCTATTATCGCAGCATGGGTGCCTGGAAAGGCCGATTGGCGGATATGATCGCTGGTTTCTTGGTCGGCGGTGCGGTTGGCAACGGGATTGATCGACTGGTGTTCGGGCAGGTCACGGATTTTATCATGTCTCGATCGGGGAGAGGCATTCTCAATTTAGCGGATTATGCGATCAACATCGGGATGATCATGCTCGTCTTAAATATGGCAGTGAGATTCGTGAAGAAGCGGTTCTGGCACGCGCATTGAGGAATTATTCTCTTATCTTTATAGATTCCTTAGAAGTTCCTGTTACGATGTCTCTGCATGGTAAGAGAACGACGTAATAACAGATTTCGAAGGAGGAGAACATTCAACATGCAAGCAACGAAACGATTAACAGGTATCATTTCCCTGGGCCTAGCATTTTCACTATTACTATCGCCAGTGAGCGCCTCGGCGACCGCGCAGAAAATTACGGGGTCGAAGGAGAATATTCAAGAGATTAAATCTTTGACGTCATCGGACTATAAAGATTTAGCGTTTCTGAAGCCGATCTTGAAAGATAAGACGGTCATTAGCCTTGGCGAGAACTTTCACCGTGTCGCAGAATACAGCAGCATGAAGACAAGGTTGATCAAATATTTACACGAAGAGCTGGATTTTGACGTGATTGCATTTGAGTCGGGCCTTGGGGATTCATTCATGACGTACGATAATGCAGGAACATGGACATCGCAACAAATGATGGAACGTTCAATTTTTCCCATCTGGCATTCCAAGGAGACTCTGAATTTATTCGATTACATCAAGAAGAAGCAAGGGACGAACGATCCCTTATATCTAGCAGGTTATGACATGCAGTTCACATCAGGGTACTTAACGCAATTTATTGCCGGTTGGATTGCCAAGGTAGACAAGGATCAGGGCGAGAATTATTTCAACTTCGAAATGCAAGCGATGACGGATTTCTATAAGGTGCTCAACCAATATGGCATGGACGATAGTCATCCGGAGGCGAAAGCAGAAATCAAGAAGGTGAAGAATGCGTACGAACCGAAATACAAGGCGTTGATCCAATTCATCCAAGAGAACAAAGAACAACTTGCAGCCGCCTACCCTACGAACCCGCGGATGGTGGATATCGCTGTCAAGACGTTGGAGGATCGGGTCAAATTCATCGAGATGGGGATGTACGATACGAAGGAAAGCTATGAATTCCGTGATCGAATCATGGCTGACAACGTGGAGTGGTTAATGAAGGTGATGTATCCCGGCAAGAAAGTGATTTTATGGGCGCATAACGATCATCTGGCGAAGAATACGTCCAAAATCGAAACGAAAGAACAAGGGAAATGGATTAACAGCTTTACAAGTATGGGAGAATTGCTACATAAGAAGCTAAAGGATAAGGTCTACGTGTTGGGTCTGTACATGAACAGCGGTAAGGCGAGCACGATTACGACACAGAAGATCTTCGATATTCAGCCGATGCCGAAGGGGAGTCTGGAACAACTGATGATGCAGAGCGGTTATAAGATTGCGTTTGCGGATCTATCCAAGCACAAGTCTCCGAACAAAAATAATGCTTGGATGTTCAAACCGATCTATGCAGCCGAGGATGGCATGACGTCCGAGATCATTATGCCGATGTCGATGCGATTCATTCCAAAAGAGCAATATGACGGGATCATCGTCTTCGATAAAGTCAAAGAACCGACAACGAAGCTCTAACTCGGTTATACCTGAAAATTTAATTGTTCCCCTGTCGTGAACACCGTGTGTGCCGCTGCAGGGGATTTTTGGCGCACAAAAAGGTACAATGAGGGGATAAAGCTGCTAGATTGATAGACGCGAAAGGAAATTCAAGAGATGAGAGAAAAGATATTAATCGCCGATGATGAGCGAGAAATCGTCGGATTTATGCGCGATGCGCTTCAGGATGATGGGTATGAGGTATCAGTGGCTTATGACGGCAAGGAAGTGTTCGATCGACTGGGAGAGACGCCCGACTTAATCATCCTGGATATTATGATGCCGCATCTCGATGGGCTCGAAGTATGCCAAGCGATACGTGACCGGGTCTCGTGTCCGATTCTGTTCTTAAGCGCGCGCTCCAATGAAGCGGATCGGATCCAAGGACTCGCCGTCGGTGGCGATGACTATATCGTGAAGCCTTTTAGCATGCAAGAATTGAAGGCGAGAATAAGAGCGCATCTTCGTCGGGAGCAGCGGAGCCATCTTGATCATCAACCGAAGCTGCTGCACCATGGCGATCTCACGATGGATCTGGACAGCCATCAGGTATTCTACCAGAACCTTCCGATTCCGCTGACCAGCCGGGAGTTCGAATTGTTCCGGCTTCTCTTCATGCATCCGAATCAAGTATTCTCGCGGGAACAAATCTATGAGAAGATCTGGGGATTCGATGCGGAGGGAGAAGCAGCCACAATTACCGAACATATCAAAAATATCCGGGCGAAGCTGGCGTGCGCAGCACCGGAGAAGACCTTTGTTACAACGGTATGGGGGGTAGGGTACAGATTCGAAAGGAAGTAAAGGCAAGTCGAAAACCGCTGCGCAGACAGTTTATGGGCGCATTTACACTCGTTCTTTTCTATAGCTTCATCGGCTCGATGCTAGTTTGGGGCGGTACGCTTTATGTTTTGATTAATCAAACGGACAAGAGCATTCTACCAGCCAACTATTATGAGCAGCAAATTCCCCAGATTCTAGGTTATGTAGATCAGCAAAAAGACGCCTTATTATCTCCTTCAAAGCAGAATGCGTTGGAACATGTTATTCTGACGAAAGGCATGCAGTATCAAATCGTGAATCTGAAGGGGCAAATCGTCTACGGCTGGAAGGGGCAGACTTTCGTCAACAGCCCGGAGGATGTGCTAAGCAAGCTGAACCGTAGCGAGAAACAGGGCGGGAAATATATCAATTACCACCCGATCCTTGATTCGCAGAAAAAATTAAAGGGGATGCTGGTGCTACGATACAGTTTAAGTGTATCCTCCAACAACCCTGGAAACGGGCTGCTCGTTATGCTTATTTTGTGCAGTTTGATCGCACCGTTCTTCTTCATCGTCTTGTTCTCTTTTATTTTCGCGAGAAAATTGGGTAAACGGCTCGAACCGTCGATCGCACGGATCATCGGGGGAGCTAGACGAATCCAGCAGAATGACCTGAATTTCTCCGTCGCAGGAGCAGGTGGGTCGAAGGAGCTGATCGAGCTCTCCGATGCCTTCGAAGAGATGCGGATCGCGCTGGAGCAATCCTTGAAGTGGGAGTGGAAGCTGGAGCAGGAGAGACGCGACATGATCTCTGCGATTGCCCATGATTTGCGGACGCCGCTGACGATCATTCAAGGTCATGTAGACAATTTAATCGAGAGCGGTGCACGCCGTCCCGAACGGCTGGAGAAGTACTTGTTAACCATTCAGAACAGTACGCAGCGTGCGGACAAAATGCTGACGGAATTGCTGTTCATGAATAAAATCGACACGCCTGATTTTGTCCTCCAGTATACGAGAGCGGATTTACTCGCCTTCTGTGAGCGGAAAAAAGATGAATACGCATTGTTATGCCGTGAGAAGTGGATTGCTTTTGACTTCTCTTATGTGAATAGGCGATGCGACCAAGAACAGCAGTTTCTTGTGGATACATCACGGTTGGAGCAAGTATTCGATAACGTGATTACCAATAGCTTGCGATTTACGCCAGTGGAGGGAAGGATCGAGTGGACGGTCATCGTAGAGGAGACGCAGATTACCTTTGACATGAAGGATACGGGGAAGGGGTTCAGCGCTCTTGATTTGCGGCGGATGTTCGATAAATTCTACACGGGGGATCCGTCTAGATCTCTAGACAAAGGTCATTCCGGGCTTGGATTGTATACAGCACAGTTGCTCATTACAAAGCACGGAGGGCATATCGAAGCAGGAAACCGTGTCGAAGGCGGCGCACAGGTGATCATAACGGTGCCATGTAAAAAAGCCTGAAGAAACTCATCATACGAGTCTTCAGGGTTTTTGCTGCAATAATTCGATAAATTTATGGAACGCGCTTGTCTTGAAATGATCCCGTCGATAGATGAACTGTACGGTCACATGGCGGTAATGATCGGGATGGTACTGCACCGAGCCTTCCGATTCGGAACCAGACGAAGCTGTATGTTTCTGAAGATGCGTATATCAATGGAGAATCGAAAGCTGCAGTCAATTATAGTTCGGTCAATCTCAAGCCCTTGGACTTATCCCGGGTCGAAGTGACAGGCAATTCGACCCGGGAGGCTCAGCAACTCGAGCTGAAAGCGCAATGATTCTGCACAATCTGCTTGCAATCAAGACTGAAAAATAAGCATTCGTAGCTAGGGCTTTGGGACGGTTCAGTAGAACCATTCCAGAGCCCTTTTGACGTTTATAGAAGTCTCCGGATGACCTCTTAAAATTAAACCGATTGTAATGACGTTTCATTTCACCTTGGTTTGTGAATAATAGGGGATTGAATAGAAAGGAGCATTAGAGATGCAGGCGCATATGGATATTGTTCTTCGTACTGTGGTCGCTATGATCATGCTGCTTGTGATAGCTAAGATATTGGGTAAACAAACGATTTCTAATTTGACGTTTCATGATTTCGTGACAGGCATTATATTAGGATCGCTTGCGGCAAACCTGGCTTTTAATAAAGACCTGAAGTCGTCATATATGATCGTGGCGCTCATTGTTATCACTGCTACGTCTTTTCTACTATCTATCATCGCTATAAAGAGTCGTAGAATGAGAAGCTGGATCTCAGGATCACCTACGGTACTTATTGAAAACGGGAAAATTCTTGAAGGGAATATGAAAAAGGTAAGGTATTCGCTAGACTCCTTGGATCAGGCACTGAGGGAAAAAGAAATTTTTAATCTGGAGGTAGTAGAGTATGCCGTATTAGAAGATAACGGAATGGTATCCGTCTTAAAGAAACAAGAGTATCAATATGTTACTCGAAAAGATTTGAAGCTTCTTTCGGTTCCTCAGAGCTTTCCCGTTGAGTTAATTATGGATGGCGTCCTCATTGAAGAGAATCTTGAGAATAATGGACTGACCAAAGAATGGCTGGAGAGCGAATTAAGACGGAAGGGGAAACGGATCTCCGACGTATTTTACGGGGTAAGAGGAACGCAGCGGCAGCTCGTTTTTGATTATTATGAAGACGGGATAAACAAACCGATTGATAAAGAATAGATTCATTCATATTGGAGATTGACGGATCGCTGAGGACCGCTCTATAATGTTTGTATAATTATTAATTAGTTAATAAAAATATAAATGTTGAAGGGCGGAGTTTATTCATGGCAGATCGCGCAATCCTTAACACAGACATTCGCAAAGGTACGATAAACAAAAATATTTATGGACACTTCTCTGAGCATCTAGGACGTTGTATTTATGAAGGCATTTGGGTCGGAGAAGATTCACCGATTCCTAACACTAACGGTATTCGTAATGATGTTGTGAAAGCGCTTAAAGAAATACAAATTCCAGTACTTCGCTGGCCGGGTGGATGTTTTGCAGATGAATATCATTGGAAAGATGGTATTGGTGATCGCGAAGCTCGTAAACGTATGATCAATACGCATTGGGGCGGCACGGTTGAGAACAACCATTTTGGTACACATGAATTTATGGAATTATGTGAGATGCTGGAATGTGAACCTTATATCAATGGTAATGTGGGAAGTGGTACGGTTCAAGAGATGTCCGAATGGGTAGAGTATTTAACCTTTGGCGGTGTCTCACCGATGTCTGAGCTTCGCCAGCAGAACGGTCATCAAGAGCCTTGGGCTGTCACTTATTTTGGCGTTGGTAATGAGAATTGGGGCTGCGGCGGGAATATGCGTCCAGAATATTATGCAGATCTTTATCGCCAATATCAGACGTATGTACGTAATTACGGGGAGAATCGTATTCACCGGATCGCTTGTGGTCCTAACGTGGATGATTATCACTGGATGGAAGTTTTAATGCGTGAAGCTACACGCTTTATGGACTCGATTACTCTTCATTATTATACGATTCCTGGTCCAGCATGGGAGAATAAAGGGGCAGCAACAGGCTTTGAAACTAGTGAATGGTTTAGTACTTTAGAGAAGGCCCTTCGCATGGATGAGCTGATTACTAAACATGGTGTTATTATGGACAAATATGACCCAGATAAAAGAGTAGGCCTTATCGTTGACGAATGGGGAACTTGGTATGATGTTGAGCCGGGTACGAATCCAGGATTCCTATATCAACAAAATACAATTCGGGATGCCCTTGTAGCTGGCGTAACCCTGAATATTTTCCATAAACACAGTGACCGGGTACGGATGGCAAATATTGCGCAGACCATTAACGTGCTTCAAGCAGTGATTTTAACCGAAGGAGAAAAAATGCTGCTAACGCCTACCTATCATGTATTCAATATGTTTAAAGTCCATCAGGATGCTGAGTTGTTGGATTTAACAATCGATAGTGGGACTTACAGCTTTGAGGGCAGCGAGATTCCTGAAGTATCTGCTTCAGCTTCCGTAACAGACGCTGGGATCATTCATGTCAGTCTTTGCAACTTGAATCACGCTGCATTAGCTACTGTACCCCTCGAGCTGCGTGGTCTTTCCGGGCAGAAGGTTGAAGTGACAGGCACTACGCTCACAGGTAACAAGATAGATGCTCATAATACATTTAGTCAGCCAGATGCTGTCGTACCGCAAGCTTTTACAGCCTTTACACTTGAAGGTGATCTTCTTAATGTAGAGCTGGCTCCAATGTCAGTAACTGTGCTGGAGATTACGCCGAAGGCATAAGGTGGTGTTATCATGTCAACAACATCTGCATGCAAGGGGTGTCGCGACGATTATAAGGTTACCGATGCACAGATAGAGCGAATCTTGTCATCATCCATGTTTAAGACAGAGCTTTGTGTTCCAGATGAGGTTTATGCTGAACGGATTTCTCTTTGCGGGACTTGTCCTAAGCTGCATGAGAGTGTGACTTGCGTAGCTTGTGGATGCATTATTCCTGTTGTAGCTAAGCTTAAGGAACGTGGCTGTCCACTGCCTGGTGGCGGATTATGGGGACCCTTCATTGAACATGAAATAAGGTAAAATAAGAGCCGCATTCGACTCTCCAACGGGAGATGAATGCGGCTTTATTCATGGGTATCTGTGTAGAACAGCTCAACGATTAGATCATCATTATAGTTGCCAAAGCCTTTGCCAAAAAGAGTAATGCCGCCAATATGCTCGGCCTCTTCATCGACGGAAAGCTTGAAAGTCCATTGCTTGTTGCGAATGTTCACTTGATCCAGCGTAACGTCGGACAGTTTCAGGCCGTCCATAAACGTGCCTTTAGATGTAATGCGCAGCTGCTTAAGAAGGCCGTATTGATTCGTGAGTGCTGGCCACCAAGCTGGCGTGTATTTACCACGTCTATCTCCGTAGTCACCAGGACTTGTCCAGAATCCAAGCTGTACTCCGTTCAGTGTGAAAGTGATGTCGGAGGGCCAATTATTATTAATGGAAGGCGCTTCGGAGGCAATCTCCATCGTAATGATTAGCTCCTCGGGCTGTTGACTGGAGAGAAGGAAGTTAGGAATTTTATATTCGATATATCCTTTGCCGAACCAGAGAATACCAGCATTCATACGCTCGAGATCCCAGAAATAACGGGGATCATCAAAGCTGCCAATCACTTGCTCTGTAGTGGCAAGACCGCAGGTAGGCTCGATCATGAAGTCGGAATAATGCCCAACAGGAATCTCCTTGCGGTAGCTTTTGCGCTCATTAATTTGTCTGCCTGGAAAGGTGATCTCGGCACTTTCAGCAGCCAGCGTACAGATCTTTTGCAGACCACTTCGTCCAGGTGCCATATGTGTCTGGATAAGTCCTGCAGCTTCTAGCTTACGCACATGCATTGTCATAATGGCGCTGCTCAAATTTACCGCTGCGGCCAATTCCTTGACATTCATTGGGTTCTCGGCAAGCAAGCGCAGCAGCTGCAGACGAACTGAACTGGCTAAAGCTTCGTAGACGGGAAGAGATTCTTCCGACAGGTCAAGTTTCATAGATGGCCTCCAATTTAGTTCAAGACGTATAGTTAATGATTATATTATTTAAATGCTTGTTTTACAATACGAAGGTGAGAAATTTTATGGACGCTCATTCACTTTGATCGCGTGATTTAAGATAAAAAGAACGGAGCCTGAGGCTCCGCTCTCTTTCCAAATGATGATTCTCTTAATTTACATTTGAGTTATATTCAGTCAGTATTTCGTCTGATTTGAGTGCTCTGCTATAAATCTTCAGTTCATCAATCATTCCCTTATAAGGTACGTCCCAATAGTTTACACCAAGAGTGAACACACCATTCTTGTTCTTAAACACATTCGGGAAGCCCTCACCGGAGAATTGCTCAACTCCGTCGAGGTATACCTTCACGGTACCGTTGTTGACCGTAAATGCTACATGCGTCCATTTATTCTCTGGAATCTTCATAGCGGAAACAGCATCATACCATGCCTCGCCAGACCATAGCAGTGTTTTACCTGCGCCGTTCTGTGGAACGAAGCTAATCCAGCTGTTTATCGAAGCAGCACCGAAGAAGGTTGTTGTTGCATCAGTAAGCTGCTCAGGGTTTAACCACATAGATACGGTATAGGTATTGCTGTCAATTAATCCATTAGGTAACCGGATTCCGGAAACACCGTCAAATACTGCTGCTTGATTAGTGATACCGTTACCGTAAGTGATGTTACCTACAGTTGGAGCCTCGATTTTTATTCCCGTAACCTGTCCAGTACCGACCAATTGGAGGGAGTCATCAAGGTTTCCATCAAAAGCATAATAGGCTACTTTTCCATCCGTAACGTTTACCTTATAGTCTGCTGAGACACCACTACCATCAGCCGCAGTGGCTGTAATCACTGCTTCGCCACCTACTTTTAGCGCTGTTACGGTTCCGGTTGTAGCATCAACTGAAATGGCGCTAGGATCACTAGAACTCCAAGTGAGCTTCTTATTTCCTGCATTGGTAGGCAGTACTTTTACTTGAGGGGTAAAGGTATTCCCCACAGCCACATCCATTTCAGCATCATGGATGGTTATCGTACTTACTTTTACATTACTGTCAGGCTCACCGTTTACCAGCAAGTCTACAGCTTCAGCGGAAAGTGCACTTTCGTAGATACGCAGGTTATCAATCAAACCTTTGTAAGGGATATCCCAGTAGTTTACACCCAGTGCGAATACTGCATCTGCGCTGTCAAATACATCCGTAAATCCTTTTCCAGTGTACTTCAATACTCCGTTTACATAGAGCTTCACAGTCCCGGCATCGTAAGTGAAAGCTATATGCGACCATTGGTTAACTGGAATCTGCATGCCTGCTTCTGCATCGTGGAAGGTTTGGCTACCAAACCACATCCGGGTAGTAGCTCCACCGTTTCCATAAGGCAAGAGACTAATCCAATTCGTATCTGTTGTAGCACCAAAGAAGGCTGTAGTGAATTGAGTCAGTTCTTGTGGGTTAAGCCACATGCCTATTGTGTAGGTGTTGCCTTTAATCAAACCATTTGGTAGGCGAATACCGGAGCTACCGTCGAATTTAGCTGCAAGACCAACTTCACCTGTCTCATAGGTGATGTTCCCACCAGTATTGTTAATCCGATTGCCGGTAATTGTACCCTTATCAGTACGATCTCCGTTCTCTGAAAGATCTCCTTCAAAATCATACGCTGCCACCAAACCGTCTTCCAGTATATTTCCAGTCAGTTCCATTACAATGATAGTAAAGGTCTTAGTTGCAGTAGACTCACCCAGCGCAATCGTAGCAGTAAGTTCAATCGTTGCGTTTCCGAGTCCTTTTTCAGGACGAACAACTGAACCATCGTTTCCTACTACGGCTTCATTGGAAGACGACCACGTAATGACTGTTCCTCTTACGGCCTCAGTTGGGAGCGTAAGATCTTTGTATACTTTACTTGTGTTGCCCAAGCTTAAACTATCTTTAACATTGGATACAATTTGATCTGTACTCAGCAGTTCAATTTGGCTGCCCCAGACGGTAACACCCTTATTGGACATGGCTGTGAAAGTCATAACATTGCTCTGACGAGTGGAATCCCATTGTTTTACGAATACACCTTTGTAGAGATTTTGTACAGTAGCTCCGTTTTCTATTTCATTGATGAGCAGGTCGGCATAATACTCTCCTTTTAGCTCCCAAGAACCGGTTACGGACCCTGTAATGGTTCCATCACTTCGCAGTTCGATAGCTGTTGTGGATTTAATTTTAGCAGAAGTATCTTTCCCGTGATTCACGAACTGGTAAGCTCCAATAACATCTTCCTGTATAACAGCTGCGATAGTTTCACCAGTGTAACGATGAGGAGAAGTGAGCGGCCATCCATCTTCGTTGGTGAACATTTGATGCACACGAAGCTCATGTGTTTCACCACGCTGCGGGAAGCGAGTGTGGAAGAAGTTGAATATTTTACCCTTCTCTTCATCATAATTGACTGAATTATGGCCTGATGCAACATAGCCGTAAGTTTGGAAGTCTGGATCACTATTCACGTTCGTGAACATGAAATTACCAAGAACTTTGTTGCCAATGGCCGAATGATCATTGGTCGTTGCCAGCACTGCACTTTGTCCGGTAGCATCCACATAAGGACCATCCGGATTCATTGAACGGAATTGACGCATATTGTAACCACCGTCGGACGCAAGTCCTCCATAAGTTACGTATAAGAAGTAGTAACCTGTATTCTTGTCGTAAACGATATACGGACCTTCGCCCGATTTGGTCATACCACCAGAAATATGGGTACCGAAATACCGGTCGATTAGACGTCCATCAGCAGTCGTTCCATCTTTACCCGGATATTTTGGATCGCCGGTAGCTGGATCGATTTCTAGAATAAATATACCGCCTGACCATGATCCATAAGTCATCCACAGCTTGCCGTCTTTATCGTAGAATAACGTCGGGTCAATTGCGTTTGTATACGTTTTGTTCTTATATGAACCGCCTGCGTCAAACCAATCTGGGTTGGCATCTTCTAGTGTTCCGTTATCAATAAGCTTTTGAATATTTGTGTTTGTCCATTTTTTGTTAATTTTGCTGTTAGTATCGTAATCTTCTTCCTTGGTGAAGCCGGAATAAATTACGGTATTTCCATAGGTATAAGGACCTTCAATATTTTGCGAAGTGGCAAAGCCAATCGCTGAGCGGATGTAAGTGGAAGAAGCACTGTAATACATCATGTAAGCGCCAGTGGTTCCGTCCGCATTCTTATAATCCTCATTCCAGAAAACGTCTGGAGCCCATATGGAGAATCCGCCTTTACTGTCAGAATCGTTCTCTCCAGCCCATTTAAAGGATTCTGCCAGATTCGCGGAAAGATCACCAAAGAGTACGTTGCCTGGTGTTGTATAACCATTTGTGAAACGAGTCCAGTTCAGCAGATCATCCGATTTGGCCGCATCGATATGAGACCCGAATACATAATACGTTCCTTTGTCTACAGCCACTGACGGATCATGTACAGAAACATTGGTGAGTGCTGGTGCCGTTGCTGACGGACCCGGCGTAGCAGTAGGAGTCACTGTAGCTGTAGGAACCGGAGTAGTAGTAGGTGTAGCAACAGCGCCGCCGTCCGATCCAGCAGAACCTGAACTACCAGAACCAGACGTTGCCGTAGCTGTCGGAGTAGGTGTTTCAAATTTGATTAGGTTACTGTATTTACTGTCAAAGCCAACCTTCCCGGTGCCTTGGATAGTAATCATATCGTTTATACCAAGGATAAGATTCTTGATTGCTGCACCAGCATCTACACGTAGCTTGGCTAATTGGTTCAATGTAACTTCAGTAATATTGCCTGCAGCTAGATGTAGTGTAGGCACTCCTAACGCTCGTACCTCAGCAGAATCAAAGTTTCCTCTCAGCCTGATGATTGAATCGTTCGGGAGCGTATTCTCTATAACGACCCGGCCGAAGCCTGCACCCGTCAAAGTAGTATCTTCCTCAAGCATTACACCGGAATGTACACGTACACTTGGTACGGCACTCGTTCCTTTAGTAACGACGCGGAGTTTCCCATTACGCTTATCTACAACCATGTCACCTGCATTAGAGTTACTAAGTACGATACTATTTTCGCCGCCGCCGGATACGAATATTGTTCCTTTAACAGTGACGTTATTCAGCGTGATATCGCCTTCTGCAATACCTTCGGTAAGGTACAGGTTTCCGGAGATGGTGGAGTTGTTCAACTCAACACCTGGGCTACTAATTACCATATTCTGAGTGGTAATCCCCGTATAACTCCCGCTCTTAGAAGTGATTTCCCCGGCCAACTTCTCAATCATACGCAGTGCTTCTGCTCTTGTTACGGCTTTTGCGCCTTTAAAGCTGCCGTCACTATAACCATTCAAATAACCTTCACCAAATAAAGATAATACAGCTTCTTGGCTCCATGAGGGTAAATCTTCAACATCTTTTGGTGCAGAGGTATTTGCAGAAGAATTGAGCTGGAATAGTCTGTGCAGCATAACCGCGGCTTCTTGACGACTTACTACCTGTGTTGGTCGGAAGGTGCCATCGCTATATCCTGATACATATCCTGCAGCCGAAGCTTTCTGGATATCGCTGTAATAAGCACCTGACTCCAGTACATCCGTGAAGGCAATTTCTGATTTTTCCTGCAAATTAAAGACCCGATTGATCAATGTGACCCATTCCGCGCGGGTGATCTCTTGATTCGGTTTGTAAATTCCATTTCCATAGCCTGAAATCAAGCCCTTATCCACCCAGGATTGAAAATCTTTCTGTGCCCAGTGGCCCGAATAATCGACAGCCTGTTGTTGCGTGGGTGGTGGGATTGTTTTGGAATCGCTTGCAGAAGCTGCTGAAATGAATGGTGCAGGTACTAGCAGCGTGAGTGCAAGAAGTGAAGCGGTTAGCTTACGAGTTGTTTTCCTCAAATTCATGATCCTCCGATTCTATTGATTAGAGATTGCGGCGGTACGAAAAATGTAAAACGCTTACAATAGAGCTACTAAAAAAACGTTTTTCACAAATCAGAATGGATTTGTTTTATGTTTATACAAACCATATCGTGGAAAACGTTTTATGTTGATCTCATTTTAAGCATGATATTAGCATATAGTCAAATAGAAATTTATGAAACGATGAATCTATTTATATTTTTATTAACAAAAGGTAGTTGGGTTTGGATAGCGTATGAAAAGTACTGCAGATTACTACTGGAGTTGTGGAAAGTGAAAGAAGGTGGGAGATGTGGGCGATAAAGAGATGGATAGGGGAAAGTGATAACTGGTTCATATCACAGTACAGATAGGGGGGCTAAGGAAGAATAAATACTAATTAGTTGTTCGCCCCCATGAAAGAACCAACCTTGATACATGTGCGTACTAGAAGATTTTAAAGGTAATACATTTTGAACATGATATCTTGATCATGATTTCCGAATTTTTTTCCGAAAATTGTCGCGCCTCCGACGTGTTTTGCATCTTCCTTCACTTCGATCCGGAAAGTCCATCGGTCACAGGTCGTATCTAAATCCTCAATCGAAACGGAAGACATGGGGTCACCGTCAATGTATGTTCCATTGTGATTAGTAATTCTAATCGTTTTTAGTAATCCATACTGGTTAATATTGTGCGGCCACCACTCAGGTGTGAATTTACCTCTTGCATCAGCAAAATCCCCAGGGCTTGTCCAAGTACCTAATTCCAAGCCGTTCAATGAAAAGGTGATGTCTGAAGGCCATACGTCATTGGCAAATGGAAATTCGGAAGAAAGCTCTAGGCTAATTTCAAATTGCTGCAAGGTTTCATCTTTTTTCAGAAAATTGGCAATGTTGTATTGAACATAACCTTGGGTAAACCATAGAATCTCTGCATCGACTCTTTTAGAATCCATGAAATATTTAGGTTCGTCTACTCTGCCGATAAACTCTTTCTCTGTGGCAAGTCCGCATGTAGGCTTCAGATCATAATCCGTATAATGACCAATCGGCACCGATGTCTCATAGGAGGCAAAGGAATGAAAGATTTTTTTAGGGAAGTTAATCTCAATATGGTCGACTCTAAGAATTGAGATTTTTTGCATTCCGGATTTACCAGGAACTTTTTCTGTTTTTATGATTCCTGCATCTTCTAACTTTTTAATGTGTTTTGTTACGATGGGACTGCTTATTTTAAGTTCTTCTGCCAAATCTTTGATGTTCATCTTATTTTTGGAGAGTAACTGAATGATTTTTATTCGTACTTCACTTGCCAAGGCTTCATAAACAACGAGAGAGGACTTGTCTATTTCCAATTGCATTTTATCCACTTCTTTCAAAGTAATTTCATATACTGTAAAGTTTATTAATCTCTATATAAAGTAACACGAAAGGTAACTGAAGTAAATAATATATCGCTTTCATCTCGTCTTAATGAACTAAAAGGTTAACTAAGTTTTAAAAAAATCTATTAAGTTTATTTAAAAGTTATTGACTACGCTTTCAAAGCGACTGTATACTAAGTTTAAGTTAATCGTTTCCAACAAAGTTAATGTGAATGATTATCTTAACATTACAGCTGCAGGGGGAGAGAGTAATGAAAAAGAAATTTGGAGTAGTATTAGCAACGGTTCTAATGTTAACGACAGTGTTAGCAGGATGTGGTGGTAAAGATGATAGTAAGACGATTACGTTCTGGACACCGCTGACTGGTGATGATGGTGCTTATATGGATCAAATCGTTAAAGAGTACAATGCAACGAATCCAGAGATTAAAGTGAAGCACGTTATTACAGCTGATATGTACACGAAAATTTCTACCGTTTTGGCTTCCAGCAAAGGTGTTCCTGATTTAGCAATTATCCACGCTGACCGTGTTCCTGGGTTTGTTAAGCAAGGTGTCTTAGAACCCATGCAAGATACTGTATTGCCGGCACAACCTGAACTAAAAGCTGAAAATTACTTACCACAAGCTTGGAACACTGGTAACATCGACGGAACACAATACACAGTACCTCTTGATATCCACAGTAACGTAATGTATTACAATAAAGATTTGCTCAAGAAATATAATGCTGAATCTTTCTTGGATGATAACGTTGTTACGATTGATGAAATGCTTTCCTTACAAGGTAAATTGGATGAAGGTGACTATGTAGTTAATGATGCTTTGCTCGGATGGGTTATCCTGGCTCAAATTCAAAACTTGGGCGGAGATATTCAGGTGGACGGCAAACCGGCTGTTAACTCCCCAGTATTTAAACAAGCCTTTGAAGATGTTAAGAAAATTGCTGATGCTGGTTTGATGACTCCATTTGGTGAAGACGGTTACTTGATGTTCCAATCCCAAAACGTACTCTTCTCCACAGACGGAACTTGGAGTTCTACCGCACATGCTGGTGTTGAAGGTTTGAACTTTGGTGTGACTAACATTTATTCTCCAACCGCTGATAAATTCACGAATAGATCTTCTTCTCATTTGTTCGCTATGCTTAAGAACGATAAGAGAACAGATGAAAAAGAAGTAGGGATTGCTAACTTCTTAGAATATGTGCGTACAAACTCAATGGAATGGGCAAAAGCTGGTCAAAACGTCGCAAGTAACGTAGTTAACCAAAGTCCGGAATACCAAAACTACATGCAATCCTTCTTTACTTCTAATGAAAAAGAAATTGAATCCCTTTACATTTACACATATGAGTACTACCCATACATTGCAGAAGCAGTAGATACTTATTGCGCAGATATCGTTCGCGGTAACGTTGATCTAGATGAGACCTTGGCAACCATGCAGAAGTTTGTAGAAGATAAGATCGCAGAAAGCAGCAGTTCAGCGAAATAAAGCGAAATAGAATAGATTGTACGAAGTAATGTGCCGTATATTGGTGCATTACTTTGTGCAAAAGGAGAAATGAAATCCTATGAAAAAGAAAATAAACTGGGCACCTGCCTTCTTTGTAGGTCCGCACGTCATTTTGTTTGCTGTCTTCATTTTATTGCCAACGATTTATGGGATTTATGCTTCATTTACAAAGTGGAATTTAATGAGTGACCCGGTATGGGTAGGCTTTGATAACTATAAGGCCATTCTATTTGATGGCAAATCAACGTTTCATACTCAATTTTTCAGAGGTCTGAAAAATACTTTGATCTTTGTGGGTCTCTCTGTTCCATTATTAATAGTTATCCCATTAATGGTTGCTGTTGCACTAGAACATAAAAAAGTTAAAATGAAGAGCTTAATTCAATCTATTCTCTATATTCCGGGCTTGATTTCGATTTCTGCGGCTGCACTAATCTGGCTTTTGATCTTTAATAAGCAATTAGGGATTACTGGTAATCTATTCGGATCACAAATTGCTTGGCCTGCAAATCAGCCGTATGCGTGGATTATCATCATTGTAATCACACTATGGGGCGGTATTGGGGGCAACATGATTATTTATCGTGCTTCATTAAGTGGCGTTGCGCAAGAATTATATGAATCAGCCGAGCTCGATGGTGCGGGTTCAATTAAAAGATTCACAAGTATCACCTTGCCATCTATTCGTTTTCCATTAATCTATACCTTTGTTATGACAACTGCCGGAGCCTTCAATGTATTCGGCCAACCGTTAATGATGACTGATGGCGGGCCTCGACAAAGTACACACGTACTCATGATGTATATTCGTCAATTAGCTTTCGGAAACGGTGAATCCATTGCAGGGATGGCATCGGCGATGGCAGTGTTATTGGGATTAGTAATCTTGGTGATCTCAGCGCTGCAATATTATGTAATGAACCGAAATGCTACATAAGGTTCTAGGGAACTAATTGATTAACAAGGAAATGGAAAAGGTAGGTGTACTATAATGTCAAATCAGGCGGTAAATGGCCTAGATAATCGTCCAGTTGTAAATAGAACAGGCAAAGTAAAAGGATCATCCAATGTTAGCATTTCAAAATATGTATCATATGCTTTTTTGCTTATCCTTTGTGTGATTTGGATTATTCCAGTAATATTCGGGATTTCCACGTCTTTTAGATCACAAACGGAAGTGGTTTCTTCAGGCTTTAGACTATTTCCTGAAACATGGGTCTTTGAGAACTATGTTACGATTCTGAACAATACTTCTACAGCCCCAATTCTACGTTGGCTAGGCAATTCATTGTTTATCGCTACAACCCACACAATCCTGGTGGTTATTGTAATTTCGATTACAGGCTTTGGTTATACCCGTATTAACTTTAAAGGAAGAGATACACTGTTCTTTACTTTGCTAGGGATCTCCTTTTTCCCGGGTGTAGTTAACTTAATTCCTTCTTATAAAATTATCGATTCCTTGGGCTGGGTAAACACTTCTTGGGCAATGATCATTCCCGGTCTTGCGGGTATGGGGAATATCTTCTTGGTCAGACAGTTTATGAACGGTATCCCAAAAGAATTAGATGAGTCTGCAAAAGTTGATGGTGCTAGTGACTTTAGAATTTTCGCGCAAATTATATTGCCGTTAGTTAAGCCGATTCTGATTGTTTGCGGATTGTTCTCCTTTACGGGATCTTGGAATGACTTCCTCTGGCCGGTTATCGTGTACACAGATGTAGACAAAATGCCAGTCACAGCTGGGTTGCTCTTGCTACAAGATATCTACGGAAACTATCGTATGATCGGGCAATTAATGGGGTCGGCAATCTTGGCGATCGTTCCAACCCTACTGTTATTTATATTTGCTCAAAAATACTTCGTTCAATCTATTAACTTGAATTCAGGTATTAAAGGGTAGATCAAATGAACATAGCTTAAATACACCTTGCCTTCTTATAAGGAAGGGTGTGTTTTGGTGACCCATAAAATTAAAAATAAAGAGAGATATAGGAGTTGTCATCATGAGAGAATTCAATGCGAAAAATCCGCTTATTGAGCAAAGGGCAGATCCATGGATCTATAAACATACTGACGGTTATTATTATTTCATAGCTTCGGTTCCGGAGTTTGATAGAATCGAGCTTCGTCGTTCTGAATCCATTCAGGGATTAGCTGAGGCTGAGGGTAAGACCATTTGGGTTAAGCATGAAACAGGCTTAATGAGTGCCAATATTTGGGCGCCCGAGATTCATTATATTGATGGAAAATGGTACGTGTATTTTGCAGCTGCACATACCTCCGATACGAAAGATGGCTTATTTGATCATCGTATGTTTGCCGTAGAAAACTCATCCGTAAATCCATTAGAAGGTGAGTGGGTGGAAAAGGGTCAAATCAAAACGAAATGGGAATCCTTTGCCCTGGATGCAACCACTTTTGAACACAGAGGGGTTAGATACTACGTATGGGCACAAAAGGATCCCGATATCCCTGGTAATTCTAATATGTATATCTCTGAAATGGAAAATCCTTGGACGTTAAAAGGAGAGCAGGTGTGCATCACCACGCCTGAATATGATTGGGAAAAAATCGGCTTCCTGGTGAATGAGGGTGCGGCAGTTCTTAAGCGAAATGGACGTATTTTCATGACTTTCTCGGCAAGTGCAACAGATCATAACTACTGTATGGGGTTGTTAACCGCTGATGAGGATAGTGATTTAATGGATCCGAAATCATGGGTCAAAACACCAGAACCTGTGTTTACAACTTCTGAAGAAAACGGTCAATATGGACCGGGACATAATAGCTTTACAGTCTCAGAAGATGGCAAACAGGATATCCTAGTGTTCCATGCTAGAAGCTATAAGGAAATTGTGGGAGACCCATTATATGATCCTAATCGGCACGCGCGTGTGCAAGTGATCCAGTGGAATGAGGATGGAACGCCAAACTTTGGTGTCCCTAGACCGGATACGAAATCTTAAAATAATGCTTCTCTAGTGTGAAGAAGCTTATTATATTCTTCTATATGAAAGAGGGACGCTCCAGTAGCCACATGCTATTGGAGCGTCCCTTAATCTTATAATGGAAGATCCCGTCGTCTGAACAGTTCGATCCCTATGGCAAAAGCGAGAATACCGATCAACAGTAACCAACTAGAAACCTGAATAATCTCCACGTTTCCTTGAACGATTTTACCAGGCTGATAGAAGGAGAACAAGGTCATGTAACGTAATCCCTCCAGTTTATCGCTTATTTTGCCTAGCAGATCCAGAGTGAAGAATCCGAAGGTGATAGCGCCGGAAATTCCAAGCGCTTTTTTCTCATCATTACAAACCGAGGATACGAGGAAAGTGAGTCCCCCCACGGCAAAAAACAATAAAAACGCTACGCTATTCAGCTGAGTGAATCGGCCGCTATTAAATTCATATTCACTGCCGAGGAACCATGCTTTACCTAATAATCCGGCGAGTGTGGTTACGCCCATAATCAGGAGCAATGCTGTTGTGAGTACAAGCGCCTGCGTGGTAGCTACTTTTCTCCGCGTAGTTGGTGCTATCAGAAGATAAGCCATAGAGCCACGATCCACAAGTCGAGCCATGAGCTGCGTCGACATTTGTACACATACGATGGATAGAATCAGTACCAGAATAAGTCCATAATATTCTCCTGAGATAAAAGCCTCAGCACTGGTAAATCCGCTGTTTAATCCAAAGGCTTTACCTACACCTTCCGGCATAGCTTTAATGAGGTCATCAATGGCTTGTGTGCTTCCGGCGATCCCTGGATATAGCCAGATCATAAACAGAATATAGAAGGCAGAACCGAAGGCGTAATTCATAATGCCTTTGAGGTTCACCCTCATCATTTCTTTATAGAGTGGAAGATTCATTGCACGGCCCCCTCACGGTCATAATAGTCCATGAAAATGTCCTCTAGATTCTGCGTGAACACATCCATACTGCGGATATTATATTTCCCGGTCTCCTGAATGAATCGATCGTAATTACCCTGAACGGCAATGCGGACCATATTCCCTTCACGAACTTCCACTTGCAGGCCGGAGGCGGCGAATTGTTCTGCATCTTCGAGACTCGCGAAAACAACCTCAAACAGCTTCCGCTGCATCGATTGTAATTCATGGATATTTTTTACAGTGACTATACGTCCGTCTTTAATGATTGCAGCTCGATCACAGGTGCGCTCAATTTCTTGAAAGCTGTGAGAGGACATTAGAAATGTGGTTCCGGCTGCTTTTTCCTCCAATACGAGATCTATAAATACCTTTTGCATAAGCGGGTCGAGTCCCGAGGTTGGTTCATCCAGAATAATAACTTCAGGATTGTGCATGAAAGCTGCGACAATACCGACTTTTTGTTTCATTCCCTTTGACATTTTGCGGATCGGAGTTGAGGCATCAAATTGCAGTCGTTCAATGAGGCGGTCACGTTTAGTAGTGTTCTTCATCCCTTGCATGCCAGACATGAATTTAAGGAAAGAAATGCCTGTCATCCCGTCAAAAAAGTTGATTTCACCGGGTAGATAGCCGATATGCTTCTGGACTGTACCCTGTGCTTTCCATACATCAAGTCCATGGATGCTCGCATTACCTTTGTCCGGCTTCATAAATCCCATGATATGTCTTATGGTCGTAGATTTACCCGCGCCATTAGGCCCCAGAAACCCAAACACCTCACCTTTATTTACGGTAAACGTAACATCTTCGATTCCCTTGCCATTCGAAAATCGTTTGGTTAAGCCTTCAACTACAAGCATGCCGCCACCCCCGCTGCAAAATAATGAACTATTACTAATTGGATATTTCATATGTTATATTATTCCTAGTGAATAGTGAAGTCAATGGAATTATGAAATAATTGATAATAAATATTTCATTAAATTTAAATAAGCGCACTATATAATGAAGTTAAGGGTGGATAGCATGAATGGATTTGAGAAAAGAGCCGCTCAAATAAAACTCAAAATTATGAAGACTACGATGGAGATGCTCAAGAGCAGTGAGCCCAAACGTCTCCGGATCGCAGACATTGCGAAAGAGGCAGGCGTCTCACAGGTGACGATTTATAATTATTTTGGCAGCAAGGAAGCACTGCTTGGTGAGGCCTTTAAGGATTTTATAGAGAAGGCCATTCGCGAATTTGAAGATTACATTCATGGAGAGCATTCTCTAAAAGAGATTATTGAATATATTATGACGATGGAGAGAGAAACCTACAGTTCATTGTCTCCTACGACTGTGAAGGAGCTTATGATTGAGGACCAGGAAATGTTTCATTATATTGAAGAACGTTACACAAATGACGTTTTACCATTGATGGTCAAGATGGTGGAGGATGGCAAAGCACGAGGAGAAATTTCAAATAAAGTGTCCACCAAAGGGATACTTTCATTTATAGGAATGTATATGCGAAGTTCGGGAGAAATGCTAGATGAAGCCAGCAAACAAGAAGATATAGATGGCTTCCTGGAGGAAGCCATCCATCTCTTCTTCTATGGCATTTGCGGGCGGGAGCAGGAGTAGCGTGAGCTTTGTTGCATTAATAGTTGGAGCACTTACCCAATGCATTTAGATCAGTATTGGTTTAAAAAAAACAATGAAGTTGCAGAAAGCTATGTTTACAACGAAATTAAATAATTATCATATTTTAAAATTCCGAAAAATGATCGTAGATTACGCTAACAGTGATTTATCAAAAGATTTTGTTCAAATGCGAATAAATAAAATAGTAGATCCATTGTATACTAACCAAGATACTAAGGAGTTTGCCATTTTTAATGGAAAAGCTTCGGGCACTATTGAAGAAGGAACAACTGACGATTTGAAAGCATTTACTTCTAGTGACTTCTCGGCAGGGTTTCTATGTGAATGCAGAGCAGCGGATGAAGGATGCCCGAGGAGCAGCGAAATACATAGGGGGTTATTTAGCGCGACCGGCGATTGCAGAGTACCGGGTGGTCAGCTACGACCACCACAAGGTGCATTACTGGTACGAAGATCACCGAACGGGGAAACGGGTGGATGTGGTGTCGCCGGTGATGAAGTTTATCTACGATCTCGTGCAGCACATTCCACCGAAGCATTTTCGGATGGTGGGTCGCTATAGTCTATACAGCCGGGGGAAAAACAAAGAGTCACAGAAGGTGATTAATCTGTGGTGGTACATGATCCATAAACAAATCGAGATGACCTTTCCTGTGAAAGAACGAAAGAAGAAGAACTACCGTCAGCGGATGCTGGAGAGCTATGGGCGAGACCCGATGCTCTGTCCATGCTGCAATCACCGGATGTTGAGCCGTGGGAGGAAGAACCAGAGGTATGGATCGATTATGTTTGCGTAGAATGTGGGACGGTAGATCCTGTCCCTGAATTTATAGTGGGAGAGTGTGCCTACGACCTGGAGTCTGGAGAATCCCCAGAGTTTGTCTCTGTAACGGAACCTTGGTGAATAACTTTCTAGCCAGCGGACAAATAACCGCTGGCTAAAAAGTTATTCACCCGTTAGGGTGATTTTGTTCGTATATGTAATTAATCTCACTGCGTTTGTAGTCCCTAATCTAACTGCATATTAAAAAATAGTGTCACAAAATAGCATTACGAGATTGTTATATAGGTAAACAAGAAAGGAGGTGAGCTCTTGCAGCCAACCATCCCCGGGGAAGAGGAAGGAAAATGGAATGCTATTGAAGCGGTTGTAGAACAGGTCAGAGCAGGAGACAAAGAGGCATACAGTGCGATCATCATCCAGTTTGAACGGCAAATGTATACCTACTGCTATTATATCCTGAAAAATCATGCGGAGACGGAAGATGCCGTACAGGAGATCTTTATTCGCGCCTATCAAAATCTTCACCAGTACAGCAGGCAAGTATCCTTCTCAGCCTGGCTGTATAAGATGGCATACCATCATCTAATCAATTTGAAGAAGAGACAGAGCCGCTGGCTTAAGCTGATCGATCATTATAAAGAGCAGCAGCCTGTGCTGCAAATCTCCCGTCATGAGTCAGAGGTTTATGAGCTTTTGACTTTTCTCACAACTGAAGAGCGTCATATTTTACTCCTTAAGGCAGTAGAGCAGTACACCTTTGAGGAAATAGGCGAAATCATGGGCCTCAAGTCCGCAACCATACGGAAAAAATATGAACGATTGCGCCGCAAACTGATGGAATGTAAAAGCCAAAAAGGAGAGATAGCACATGGGACATTCGCCGGAACAAACGGAATTCGCTGAAATGAATGCCATCGAACAAATGATTCGTGAATCGTCTTTACCAAAGAAAAGTATGAGTTATCAAATTATGAATACGATTGGAGCGAGTGAATTGAAAAGAACATCATCCAAACCTAATTTAATGAAAAGAACAGCAGTAGTGGCCGCAGCAGCAGCCATCCTAGGTGCAGGTGTGGTGGGTACGGGATTTGTATCACCGGCAATGGCTTCAACGTTAAAGCAAATTCCTATTGTTGGAATTCTCTTTGAGGGAACCAGCAACGAAGCTTTGGATACTGCCATTAAACAAGGAATCGTAACAGAACCTAACCTGAGTGTAACCCATGAAGGAATCACGCTGAAGGTAGCTAATTTACTTTATGATGGAACCCGGTTGTCCTTCGTTTTGGAACGTGAAGGCGTAGATTTGCCGAATACAGGCTCTCCATACCTTTTTGAAAAAGATGTTGAGGAAAAGGATCAGCTTAAAGGTTATATTAAAATGCCAACGATCCTCGCTAACGGACAAGCCATTGAATATGGCGGAGGCAGCTTTGGCGACTCGCCTAGGCAGAAGAATGCTTATGTAGTTGAAGTGACTAAGGGTCTAAATTTGCCTGACCAATTCGAGCTGACCATTCAGGCGAATGTCACACAGGTGAAAGAAGCTTTTGAATTCAAGATTCCTGTGAACGTGGAGAATAAATCGATTGTTGTGAAACCAGAGGCCTCCAAATCTGACGGACAGTTCAGTTATACCGTTAAGCAACTGGATATTTCGCCGGTGTCCACCCGTTTCGTTCTGGATAGTAAGGGCCAAGTACCACAATCTCCGGGGCAAACCGGTGATTACAGCGCCAGTATGGTCTATTACGAGCTTGTAGACGACCAAGGAAATGTCGTGAATCCGAGCAGATTCGAGTATTTCAACAGCGAACCCAAGACTGAATATCAGATTGATCAACTGTTTTCTCCTTTTGCTGGCACACCTAAAACGATTACAATCAAGCCATTTACTCTTACTGTGAACAACAAGGATTGGAGCGTTGTCGGCCAAGGAAAGAACAGTGTGGGTGAGAAAACATATCTGAAAGATCTGGAATTGACCATTCCTGTTAAGCCTTAATCCATTAGAGAAGGGGACAGTCCCGCAGGTCATCAATAATGACCTGGGGATAGCTCCCTTTTTCTTTTCATAAAAAATAGGACAGGAGCTAATCCATTGAATTCTATGAAACCTGAATTGAGAAAAAAATTCGCTGGAGCAGCATTGGCAGTAACGTTGGTAATGGCAGTCACAGGCAGCGGGTTCCCTTCAACCGTTAGTGCCGAGACCTCCGGGCAATCTGCCAGTTCCAATCTAGCGATTACCCACGAGGGCGTAACGCTCAGTATATCCAAAGTAATGTTTGACGGTAACCGTCTTGACATGGCATTCCGGCAGGAGGGAGGCACTGTGGGTAAGGGGATCATTATTGATATCGCGCAGATCCCGGTTTTGTCTGTTAATGGGAAAAGGATGTTATATCTTCCCTATGTGACGTCTATGCCGGAAGATGAAAGGGCAGCTTTGCTCTCTTTCAACATCCCCAAAGATGGCAAACCGCAGCTCGCGGATGAATTCAAAATGACGATAGAGGTGTACACCAAGAGCGTCAAGGAGCCATTTACCTTTACCGTCCCGGTGAAAAAGCTGAATAGTCTTGCAACCTTGCAGCCGGGTACAACTCAAAAAAGCGGGGATTTTAGCTATACCGTGGACTATTTCCAGATGACGCCGTTAATGATGGAACTCAAGCTGCACAGCAGCGGGAAAGTTCCTGGAGCAGCCAAATCCAAAGGGCGTTCAAGCAAGATGTTGTATGACATTGCCGATGAGAAAGGAAATCTAATTCAGGCAACCGTCAGCGACATCGACATCAAGCAACCGATCACAGCAAACATTAAAGAAGACCTGTTCTATGCAGCCTCCTTCAAAGCAGTGCCGAAAACCATCACAATTAGGCCATTTACGTACACCATAGACGCTAAAGGAGACATCCTGAAAGACTCAGGAAAAAAATGGATCAAGACCTATTACAAGGACTTGGAAATGAAGATTGCAGTTGCTAAATAACAATCTTACAGGTGAGGGGAATTCACGCTGATACCAGCGCGGGTTCCTTTTTTATGCTTGAGGGATTCCAATATAGGTCAATCTCTGGGTGGTCGGCGAACGCTGGGCTGCTCGCTGCAGTGCTCACCCGTGGCCATTCCTGTCTGCAGGAGTACCTGCAGTTATTTTCGGGCTCCCTGGCTCAGTGCTGGCTCGCGGATCCGCCGCAGATGCTGCTGCTGCAAGTTGCAGCACAACCAGGTGATCGGGTTTTTGATCCGCAGCATCCGGCGCTCTTCCGGAGGCGGATGCACCAGGACCGGCGAACGCCTGGCAGCTCACTACAGTGCCCACCGGTGGCCATACCCGCCGTCTGCAGGAGTGCCTGCCGCAGTTCCCGGACTACCCGGCACGGTGCCGGCTCAGCGATCGGTAGCAGCCGGCGGCTTCCGGATGTGGATACCGCGAACGGGCATACGTCAGGCTGCTCGCTGCAGCGCTCACCGGTGGCCATACCCGCCGTCTGCAGGAGTGCCTGCAGGTATTCCCTGGCTACCCCGGCGCTGGCCGGTTCGCGGATCCACCGCAGCTGCTGCTGCCAATACATTCCTGGTGAATGGCAAGCTGAAGCGCAATCCAACGACCGGCTTATCGATCGGCAGCCGTAAAAGCATGCTTTTGTGGACACTTTAAAAACGTCTGTTATTATGTTCCAAAATGTGGTCGGGAACTGGGCATCGAGGAACGGTTTATTTTTGTGGACAAGCTAACCAGAATCATTAATTTATTAATATATATCTGCTATACATTAGCGCTAATACTATTATCTATTTTGATCCAATCATAGTCATTGTTTGGCCATCTCATTTTGATTTGATTCAAATCTTTATCGATCTTCCTACGATCATTATATTCTCAATAGGATCGAGCATAGTTAAGTAATAGAACTATGATCCTCAATTGACTTAGCCACCACTTCATGAATTTCATCATGGAAAGAGCGGATTCCCTGTCATCCCTACCCACAGCTCGGATTGTTCAAGATGGGCTGCAAGCTGAAGCAGTAAATCTTCCCGGCCTTTAGCAGCCATTACCTGTACCCCCAACGGTAGACCCTCTTGCGACATATGGACGGGAACGCTCATAGCTGGCTGACCCGTCAAATTGGCGAGCTGGGTGAACGGTGTGTAGGTTAGGCTTGGTTTAAACATAGCGTAAATCATTCGCTCTTGTTCCTCTTTCGGCAACTCATGTACATGCAGCAGTTTTTCTATTTCAGCAGAGCTATGCGTTAACTCGCCAATCTTAGGAGCTGAATCCGCATTTGTTGGTGTGATATACAGATCGTAGCGGTTAAGCAGACCTGCCATTTGAGCGGCTGCAATATCCCATTCATCCAGACTATGCACAAATTCTGCCGCAGAGACTTTTCTTCCGGCTTCCCCAAGGACCCAAGTAACGATATCGACTTCACTGGAAGTAATGGAACGTCCCATCATTTTTTCCAGCGATACGAACATCGCTGCCACTTCGCCAGTATTCATCGTATAGTAATTCTCCATCAGCCTAACACCATTTACTGGACTTAGCTTTTCTTCAACTTCATACCCCTCAGCTTCGAGCCATTTTACAGTTTTGAGCACAGCAATGACTGCTTCATTCGTTACAGGAGTGCCTACTGGAGAAGCTGTTGTGAACGCTATGCGTAGTTTTCGCTGTGTTGGCTTGAATAGATCGTCTAAGTATACGCCCGGATATAGAGGTGTTTGAAAAGCAGCCTCTGGCTGCACAACCTGTAGTAGATCCAGCATCGCAGCACTATCGCGTACGGACCTTGTCAATGCAAAGTCAATAGAAGCGCCTTGCCATTGACGACCGACACCTGGTCCTACTGGAGTACGTCCGCGGGTGGGCTTCAGTCCGAACAAGCCGGTGAACGAGGCAGGGATACGGATCGAGCCGCCACCATCACTAGCACCCGCTGCCGGAACAATACCAGAAGCTACCGCTGCAGCTGCACCACCACTTGAACCGCCGGGGGAATATTCGGGATTCCACGGATTACGTGCCGGGCCATGAAGGACGTTCTCGGTAATGTTTTTGAGGCCGAATTCTGGTGTATTCGTATGTCCAAGCGGAATGAATCCGCCGTTTCTGATTCGTGCTACGTAGTTTGAGTCACGTCTGGCAATATTGTCTTTCATAAGCAAAGCACCCGAAGTAAGAGGTTCTCCAGCGATAGCTTGGGAGATATCCTTGAGCAGAAAAGGAACGCCAGCAAACGGGCGAGTGCTATCATGAACAGGCATATCGTCAGCTTCCTTAAGAGCAGCTTCTCTACGAGTACGTACAACTGCATTAAGAACTGGATTAACTTCATCGAGCCGAGCGAAAGCGGCTTCGACAAGCTCCCGAGGGGAGACTTCACGTGCTTTGACAAGCGAAGCAAGCCCTAGAGCGTCATATGTAGAATAAGAAAAGGACATGATAGATAACCTCTTTCGAATAGGAGTGAATTGCCTGTATTTTATATATAACAATGTATCATTTATCGTCAGTAAAGGACGACCAAGCCCTTTCTTCTGATCCCATTATACATCTCGATAGTAATGATTTGAAAATGGATATCTGACATCTATCAATTCTTTTTTATGCCCGATTAGGCTATACTTAGTGTTAAATGGATCTTATGGGGTGTACTGATGAACGAAGATAAATATCAGAATGTTGATGGACTAATGGAAGCTTTCCAGCAATTTTCCAGGATGAATTGGCGTAAAACTACAGTCTGGGGATTGAAGCCAAGTGAGGTTCGGATGTTGGTTTCTTTAAAGCTCGGCAAGGAACGGGAAGGGAAGAAGGGCCAGACCGTATCCGATATCAGCAAGTTTCTTAAAGTCACTTCTCCTACGGTTACACAGATGGTCAATAGTCTGATTGCACAGGGATATGTAGTGCGTTCTGCCGATGCCCAGGATCGCCGAATCAGTGAGATCACGCTTACGGAAAAAGGAGAGCATTTGGCCGAAATGGCCGTGACGAAATCCCGAAATACCTTTAAAGGCATGATTGATTATATGGGTAGAGAAAAGACAGATTCGTTAATGGAGCTGTTAAACGAAGTCTACGATTATTTCGAAGAATTGAACGATCAACCAACCGAATCCTAATCTCCTTCACATAAAAAAGAGATGCCGCACAGCCAAAGCTGTTTACGGACATCTCTAATGTATATTTATTTGTGATTAGTGTGCAGCAGGTACTGACTTTTCAAGGTTTTTGCCTTCGCTTTTTCCCTCTGCAGTTACCTCTGTTTTTTTCTCACCACTTCGTAACGGAATCTCTTTAAGGAACAGGACAAGCAATGCTGCAATGACTAACAGTGCCGTGCCGCTTAAGAATACAACCGTCAGGGAATCGCTTAGTGCGTTCCGCAGCATCTCAATCAATTGATTGAAGAGCGGCTGGATCTGCTCTGGCAGCGTTGTATGCAGTTCCTTCAGCTTAGGCTGATCTAGCAGCATTTGCGGATTCATAAATGCGGAAAGTTGTTTAGCGGATTCAGGGTCAAGTTTGGTTAAATCTGGACCCTTGCCAGAGGACACTGCTGCCTCTAGTTTATTCGTTAATGAAGTGTTCATGATGGTACCCATAATAGCGATACCGATGGTTCCACCTAAATTACGGAACAAAGTATTTGTAGCAGTAGCAACTCCTAGCATGGAGGGAGCTACAGCATTTTGCACGGTTAAGGTAAATACAGGCATCGATAGTCCTAAACCAATCCCGAAGACAATCATGCTGACTACGGCCATCGCAATGTTGCTCATAAAGGCCATTATGATCATGGCTACAACCATAAATGGCATACCCATCAGGGCATAACGCTTGTATTTACCTGATTTGGAGATCCATCTACCCACAAGCGTACTAAGTACAATCATTGCTAATGACATTGGCATATTAATGAATCCCGAGTTGGTTGGGGAGACACCTTCTACACCTTGGACAAAAAATGGCAGATAGATCATTGCGCCCATCATACCGGCATTCATCAGGAAGCCGACAACCATGGAGATGGTTACGATGGAATTCTTAAATAAGGATAATGGCAATACTGGACTTTTAGCTTTTCGTTCAATCAGAATTAAAATAATAACTCCGAGAATAGATGCCCCGAACAAGCTGAGAATCTCTGGGGAACCCCATTCATATTTTGTACCCGCCCATGAAAAGCCGAGCAAGAGTGCAACAATGGTAAGGGAAAGGAAAATGGAGCCTAAGTAGTCAATGGATTCTGAAGTGGAGCGTGCAGTTTTAGGGAACATTTTCCAAATCATGAAGAAAGCCACGATACCGAAAGGCAAGAAGATCCAGAAGATCCATTTCCAAGCCATGTGATCCACCATGAAGCCGCCAAGGGTAGGACCAATTACACTAGAGAATCCAAATATGGCCATCATAATTCCAGTCCACTTGGCTCTCTCTCTAGGAGCGAACAAATCACCTACAGCGGTTACGGTAGCCGACATTAGAATCCCGCCGCCAAGACCTTGAATCCCGCGATAAGTGATCATTTGGAAAATATTTGTCGACAATCCGGACAGGAAAGCGCCTATAATAAAAATAACGATCCCCGCTAAGAGGAATGGCTTTCTTCCATAGATATCGGATAATTTGCCGACAAGTACGGTAGCGATTGTAGAGGTGAGCATATAGATGGTAATTACCCAAGTATAATGTTCAATGCCTCCTAACATCGCAATAATTCGGGGCATTGCAGTACCCACAATGGTCTGGTTGATTGCTGCGAAAAACATAGCCGCCATTAAAGCAATCATAATTGTAACTTTTTTCTTTTGCGTAAGATGCTCCAGAGCTGTTCCTCTCCTTTAACTTCTATATATTGTAGTTTGGGAATTCACGTCTTAATAATTAGGTAGCCAAACTATCATTTATGTATAATACACAAATTCATCATTTAGCACAACTGTTTAATTATTTAATTTTTATGGAAACAGAATGTGATTTGGACTTGATTTTTTGGAAATAGGTAAGTAATCTAATTAGATTGAGTTAAATTGGAGGTGCCCTATGGATACTCAAAATAGTCAAGAGCAAAAGCTAATTATAGCCTTTGAAAATATTAAACGTTTGACCTCTCGTCCGTCCTCAAAGGAAGTGATTTCTTATAGAGAATTTATGATGATGTATGTCATAAACAATTTAATGAAGCGAAAGAAGCTTTCAGACGAAGTCGAAGAGCAGCAGGGAGTCATGATTTCTAGATTAAGCGACCTGCTCCAAATTAGCAGACCTACTGCGACACAAATGGTTAACAGTTTGGAAGAGAAGGGTTATGTGGTGCGAACAACGTCCGATACCGATCGGCGGGTTGTATATATTGGTCTGACGAATAAAGGGGAGCAGATTTATGACTCCCAGATGGCTACTTTTTCAGGTATTCTAAGTGAAGTTACGGAAAAGGTGGGTAAGAAAGAGATCGACCAGTTGATTTTTCTGTGTGATCGTTTTCAAGAAGCGGTGCATGAAGTCAGAAGCCGCCAGCTTTTTACTCAATCCGATGAAGATCCGCTCGTTATGGATTCCGTATAGCGACCATTACAAAAAAAGATATTTCGGTGCCTCTGCCCGGAACGTCTTTTTTTAATTATAAGAAAGTATAAGTTTCGCGATATACTTTATCCTTATAATTCTCGCATAAACGCTCACCGTCCTTTAAAGGACGCCGAAGGCGTTTTAGCTTGCAGCATCCAGAGCAAGGAGGAATTACAATCAGAATATTAGCGATTAGCGACATTCACGGAAGCTATTCCGAATTCAACGCATTATTAAAAAAAATAAACTATCGGCCATCCGAGGACAAGCTCATCCTGATGGGGGATTATGTGGATAGAGGTCTCAATAGTAAAGGAATTGTGGATCAAGTTATGGCCCTAAAGCGGGAATGGGACGTCACAGTTCTAAAAGGCAATCATGATAAAATGGCCTATGACGCGCTCACCAGCGAGGATGATAAACTGGATACGCATTGGCTAAACAACGGTGGTTTGTATACATTGATGAGCTATTGTGAGGCGAATTCTGATTTTTTTAAAGAGGATTTTGGCTGGCATGATTATATGCTGCTGAAAGAAGAAATTAGACAGAAATACAAACATCATTTGGACTTTCTAAGTTCATTGCCACTTTATCATGAGACGGAAGACCATATCTTTGTCCACGCGGGCATTAATCCATTAATAGAGGATTGGAAGCAGCAGGAGCCGTACGATTTTATCTGGATCAGAGAGCCATTTTATACGAATCCTGTAGTTAGCACTGACAAAACGGTTATTTTCGGTCATACCTCGACGATGGATCTACATGATTCGGAAGACATCTGGTTTAGTCCGCTGGGCGATAAGATTGGTGTGGATGGTGGATGTGCCTATGGTCAACGTCTGAACTGTTTGGAGATTTCCGGTGGGGCATACATCACACATTTTGTTCGGAATGGGGAGAAGCCTTGAGCTGTCTCTCTTTTTTAAAAATATTAGAAAGTATAAGTTTTTCACCTATCCTTTGTAGAATAGCACTGTATTTAACGCCAACTATGTTTAAAATAAAGAATAGGGGGTGTAATAGATGAATGCAAACAACAAATATCATATCCTCATGCAAGGGACTATCAGCAACAATGTGAGCGAAACCTGCAAGGAGTTTGGCATATCCCGGACGATCTATTATCAGTGGTGTAAAGCTTACCAAGAGCAGGGGATGGATGGACTGGCAGAGAAGGAACGAAAGCCGGTAATGCCTAATAAAGTGGATAAGCGAACGGAAAGATTGATCTTACAATACGTTGCCAAATTCCCTGAAGATGGACCCAAGCGAATCTTTTACGAACTGCAGGATGAGGGTGTGAACATAGGGGAGTCAGGTATTTATAATGTGCTACGTCGAAATGGACTTAGTAAGAGAATAGAACGGGAGGCTTACGCCAAAGAAGTTAAAGCAAAGAAGCGGGACGGCGCGCAAGCGGCTAACAGCAGAGGGTGTAAAGAGAAACCAAAACCTCTGGACTATAGGATGAAAAATCCGGAAAATGCTCATCCCGGGTATATGTGCCAACAGAGTATTAGCTATATGGGAGTGTTCCCAAGGGTAGGAAAGGTGTATCAATACGTGGTCTACGATGCCTATTCCAGATTAGGCTTAGTTAAGCTATATAATCGGAAGTCCGCCATTCATTTTATCGATTTTATGGATTTGAAGGTCATCCCATTGATGAAGACCTTAGAATTCCAAATTAATAATCTGGTTACGAACAAGAGTCGTGAATTTACTACGAACTGGGATAGAGGTAAACATAAATACAGCGATTTTTTACATAAGAACAACATAAATCAAGTAGCTATTACTGCAGATCAGACAGAAGTATTTCAGCCCTTACAGCAATTTGTAGCAGTGTTGACGAAAGAGTTCTATCAGCAGGCTTGGTTGGATGATACGATTGATTCCTTTGAGACTTTAGAAAAGCGCTTACACGAATATTTAAGGATCTATAACTTCAGCAGGGTGATCACAGACGGACCTAATCAAGGTAAAATACCATCGGATGTCGCACTTGAGTATGCAGGTCAGCGTGAGACCTTGCCATTATGGTTATTTACAAGGAGATAACGGATGATGACTAATATGAAGTATGAAGACAGAATAGGGATCATCGGTGCAGGGATTTCTGGGGTTACAGCTGCTTACCAGCTCGCGAAAAAAGGATATAACCATATCACTCTCCTTGAGAAGTCAGACCGAGTAGGTGGCAAGTGTCATTCGATTGAATATAAAGGGAAAACCTATGAAATGGGAACTCTAATCGGCTTGCCAACTTATAAACATACGATTGAACTCATGAGGGAGTTTGATCTTATGGATAAGGGGCCACTCTTGGAACGGGGATTTTTTGATACAAATGGGCGAAAAACTACTCAGATTCCTATGGACCAAATTCAGATGTTTACCCAAGAATTCAAACGGTTGCCGGAAATTTTGAAACGTTATAAGTCACTACAAGAACCGGGTTTTCTACACTTACCGGCAGATCTATGTCAGCCCTTTTCAGATTGGTGTACGGAGAATGATCTATCTGTAATTGGGCAGGTATATATGCATTACTTCAATACTTTTGGTTTTGGGAGTATTCAGGATGTGCCGGCCGCCTATGTATTGAAATTTCTTACTTATGATAATTTATTATCCTTTATTGAGATCACTCACATGATAACCTGGCCTAAGGGAGTTACTGAACTCATTAGAAGAATGGCCGACCAAGTAGAGGATCTGCGTCTGACTTGTGAAGTGCTACATATGGAGCAAGAGGGAAATGGTCAAGTTCGGGTGGAAACAAACCAGGATATCTTTTATTTTGACAAGGTTATTTATACTGCTTCCTTAGAGCATCTGGGCGATATGATTCACTTATCTTCGGTAGACAGAGCATTGTTTGAGTGTATAATCTATGAACGGTTTCGGGTATATGCTTACAGAGTGAAGGGGTTGCCGGAGCTTTCTGGATATATCCCCTGCAATATGAATCCTGAACGCAAGGGACATATGATGGCATGGTATTACAGGTGGGCAGATATGGGAACAACGGATCTAGTTACGGTTTATGTAGCGGAGAATGATGAGATGACAGATCTCGAGATGAGGGAAAAGGTAGAAAATAAACTTCGCGAGCTTGGCGGCGAGAATATCCGTCTGTATATGATGAAGCGCTGGAAGCAGTTCCCCCATGTAGATTCTAATGCGATTCGTGAAGGCTTCTATGAACGGCTTGATCAGATGCAGGGAAGAGATAAGATCTATTATGCTGGAGAAATCATGAATTTTCCTACACTGGAGAACTGTATCGTATATTCGAAATACTTAGTTGAAAGATTTTTTTAAAAATGCGTGAGTAGTAAGCCTTGTCCACAAAGAAATTTGTCGGCAAGGTTTTTTTTATATTGCATAAAGTATATATTTTGGGCCTCTCACAAATTAACTGAGTAAGCATTAAAGCAAAACTCCACTTTGTGGGGTTATTTTACGTTCGAGTTAGGTTTACAGTCTGTAGTTCTGTAGACATAGTTTCTAATAGATTCCCTTACTTGGGGTAGGACCTTGGATGAATTCCAGTCCTATTGATGTGTAAACTCAACTCGAAATGAGACTATGAAAACCTTGATAAATCAACGTTTTGAGTGGTTTGATCGTTCGAAGGAGGATGGGATATATTGGACTCAAGACATAGCTTATATACAAAATATGAAGGAGGAATACATTATGTTTTTATTCGAATCGATTCCTTGGTACTCTGCTCTAATGTGGTTAGTGGTACTTGCAGGATTAATGATTTTCAACGAAATAGCTCGAAGAAGCAAGTGGTTCTCAATCATTCTGTTTATCGTTGTCCCTATTGTTCTTACCATAGCGGTCTGGCCGAATACGGCAGGCGAAGGCTCCAGTACTGGAACATGGTTTCACTGGGTAAAAGTATATTCTGCCTTGGCAGGATGTATAGGGTTTATGGCTATCCGTTATGTTAAAGGATGGGACAAAAATAAATATATATTAATGTTCCCGGCGATTATCCTTGCAGTTAACATTCTTGAAGCAGTTATCCGTGATTTCCAAGTGTACAGCTTGCAAGGCATGGTGGATGGCGTAATGATGGTAGGTGGTCCTTGGAACATTATGAACGGGATCGCAGGTATTCTGAACATTATTACGATTTCTGGTTGGATGGGTATTGTTATTAGTAAAGACAAGAGTAAGGATATGTTGTGGCCGGACCAGCTGTGGTTCTGGATCATTGCTTATGACATTTGGAACTTTGCCTATGTATATAACGCAGTTTCTGACCATTCCTTCTATGCAGGTGCAGCTCTTCTAATCTCTTGTACAATTCCAGCATTCTTCTTCAAAAAAGGAGCATGGCTACAGCACCGTGCACAAACCTTGGCGATTTGGATGATGTTTACAATGTCGTTCCCGGCGTTTGTTGGCGATTCAAAGTTCTCCGTACAATCTTCTCACAGCGAAACGGCGCTTTGGGTTGTGAGTGCATTATCTTTAGCAGCTAATATTGCAGTGTTTGTCTATCACTTCTATAAAATTACCAAACATAAACGCAATCCGCTTAAGGTGGAAGTGTATACAGATTTAGCGGCTTATAAGACGATTGCCGAGAGTGCAAAATAATACAAGGCTTAATAGTTTCTTTAAGAATCCGCGCCTAGCGCGGTTTTTTTTATGGAATAGAATTTATAAAATTTCGAGATTGCGGAGAAATGTGAAATGAATTTATGGGATGGCCTATATTCAACTGGTGGCCATGGGGAGCCCTGTTTTTAATTGAGCACACGCCTCTTTAGGATGTATAACGGGCCGAGCGGACCTTATATCCTTCGAAATGCATGTTTTAGTCAAGCTTACGGACAAATGTATGCGAAAAATCGAATACAATGTGCCGACGCTAATGTAAACGAGCCAAATGTATGTGAAAAACCGAATACAATGTGCCGCCAGTAACGTAAACGAGCCAAATGTATGCGAAAAATCGAATACAATGTGCCGACGCTAATGTAAACGAGCCAAATGTATGCGAAAAACCGAATACAATGTGCTAATGGTAACGTAAACGAGCCAAATGTATGCGAAAAATCGAATACAATGTGCCGACGGTAACGTATACGAGCCGAATGTATGCGAAAAACCAAATACAATGTGCCGACGGTAACGTAAACGAGCCAAATGTATGCGGAAAACCGAATACAATGTGCCGACGGTAACGTAAGCGAGCCAAATGTATGCGAAAAACCGAATACAATGTGCTGATGGTAACGTAAACGAGCCGAATGTATGCGAAAAACCAAATACAATGTGCTGATGGTAACGTAAGCGAGCCAAATGTATGCGAAAAACCAAATACAATGTGCCGACGGTAAGTAAGCGAGCCAAATGTATGCGAAAAATCGAATACAATGTGCCGCCATTAACGTATACGAGCCGAATGTATGCGAAAAACCAAATACAATGTGCTGATGGTAACGTAAACGAGCCAAATGTATGCGAAAAACCAAATACAATGTGCCGACGGTAACGTAAACGAGCCAAATGTATGCGGAAAACCGAATACAATGTGCTGATGGTAACGTAAACGAGCCGAATGTATGCGAAAAACCAAATACAATGTGCTGATGGTAACGTAAGCGAGCCAGCGCCGTTATCCGCCCCAAGTCACCCGGGAATAGGTTTATTATTAGGGAATAAGTGCAATATGGTCCGTCTCTCGGAACCTCACTACGAAGGTGTATATAGATACGATTATGGAATTACGGATGTACTCAGCTTGTAACTCTACTCTATCTCCAAGGAAGCCGTCAGGCGTTTTTCTTGCGTAAATGCAAAGATCGATCATAAACATCAAGCATAACGCAATCTGCTTAAAGACTTTTGCCAATACTTTTGATGAACGAATGATTCTATGGTCTGATGGTCCGAAGTTGCATAATTCTGATGAAGTTTATGTTCTCCAAATATGTAGAGGACAGTTGCTGTTTTTTGACTCCTGATTAAAGACTTAAAAGTGTATCTATAGTAAACTGAATGTAAAGTGCCCACGGTATAATGGGTATAATTTGTTGAAAAGCTCTTCGGATGAAGAGTTTTTTCCATTTTACAGAAAAGAATGTGATATGTTATGCAGCTTCGCGCGAGTCTTCAGAAGAAAAGATTGCTGGAGAAATATCTTTCTGGGGAGGGGATGGATTATCGGCAAATTATAGCTTTATTTATTCCAATTCTGATTGACCAAGCCTTCATTATTGGACTTAATCTGGTAAATACCGCAATGATCAGCTCGTCCGGGATGGCAGCGGTCAGTGCAGTGAATATGGTGGATTCGCTGAATATTTTTCTGATCAATGTGTTCGTGGCGGTTGCAACCGGGGGGACAGTGGTAGTCGCGCAGTACAAAGGGAGCGGAAACGACCGGATGGTGTCCCAGGCTACGGCCGCTTCGGTCGCTTCGGTGTCGCTGATCGCTTTGGGAATCGGTCTGCTCCTGATGGGCTTACATACTCCTATATTGAACCTTTTGTTCGGCACCGCCTCACCCGAAGTGCTTGACAATGCCCGCATCTACTTGATCGGCAGCAGCATCTCATATCTGGGCATCGCGGTGGTTCAGGCGGTATGCGGAGCTCTGCGAGGAGTGGGCAAGACACGGGCTTCTTTGATGCTGTCGCTCATCATGAACTTGCTGTATGTTATCCTGAACGTGGTCTTCATTAACCTGTTGCACATGGGTGTGCTGGGGATGACGCTTGCGATTAATATCGCGCGGTATGCAGGTATGGTTTGTGCCCTGGTGTATCTGTTCAAGGTGGATACGGCCCTGCGGGTGCGTTTTCGTGACCTATTCCGAATCCCTCTGACCATGCTGAGGAGAATCATGTTCATCGGCGTGCCGTTCGCAGCGGAGCAGATGTTCTTCAACGGGGGGAAACTGCTCACTCAGGTGTTTATTGTCAGCCTAGGCACTTATGCCATTGCGACCAATGCCATTGCCGGCTCGCTGGCTCTGGTGTTTCAAATTCCAGCCAGCGCGCTGTCGCTTACTATTGTAACGGTGGTCGGCCAATGTATTGGGCGGGGGAATGTCTCAGAAGCCAGAAAGTTCATCAAGTCCTTTCTCTGGATCGGGTCTGGCTCTTTGGCGTTGATCGCCTTGATTCTGATGCCGCTATTCCACCCGCTGGTATCGATCTTTTCCCCACCTCCCGAGATCATTGACGATCTGTTTGTGGTGCTGCTGGTGAATTCCATTGCCCAAGTTCCGCTGTGGGCCGTCAGCTTTATTTTGCCGTCCGCACTGCGGGCAGCGGGAGATTCCCGCTTCACCTCAATTACCTCAATGCTGACGATGTGGCTGTTTCGGGTGATTTTTGGATACATCCTTGGGATCGTACTGGGCTACGGCGTCATGGGTGTCTGGCTGGCGATGAACTGCGAGTGGGCCGTTCGCGGGGGTATTTTTCTTTGGCGATTCAGGGGCGAAAAGTGGTTTGCACACAAGCTGATTTAGAATTGTTGTTAAGGATACGTACTGCCTACGCCAGCTGACGGAAACGTAGCTCTTTTATATTAAAAACGTAAAAATACAGCACAGGGCAGCTTTTCTCATATTTACTAGAGAATTGCTGCCCTCCGTTTTGGTTATCGACTGCTTGCTTTAGCTGATTATGATTACAATTGGGTCAGTCTCGATTCTAGAAAGTTCTCTGATTCCATTTATTCAGCTTGGCACTGCCCTCTCTGATTTCTGCGCTCGGAATTCCTTCCTTTTGAAACAAATTAAAAGACAAGTCAGTAACAACACACAGATTAACGTTGCTGTATGAGTAAAACTACTATTCCAAAACATAATCTGAACATTCATTAAGGAATGGACGCCAATCACGAAAAATAGATTCTTGGTTAAGACATAGAGTAATGAGAATATGACCCCTAGAATTACTAGTACGATAAAATCATAAACAAAATCCATTCCGACTAATCCTGAATAGATCCGATTGGGGATATGTATAGCGGCAAAGATAGATTGTGAGATAAGCATTGCATAACCAATGCGTGAAGGATTGTTATTGACTTTTTTTAATAAGAGATAGATTTGAACTAGCAGAAAGCCCCGAAACAAAACTTCTTCCAGTAAAGCATTTCCGAAAATCTGACCCAGGAATTCACCAAAGACGACGTTCGAATTCGTAAAGATATCATTATTGAATGTTAAACTTGAGTGAGTCAGTAATGTCATACCTAAATCAACAATGTTAATTGCGAGCCAAAATAATAAAGTACCGAAAAGTCCTGCTAATAACTTATTTTTTGTTAACCCCAAATCCTTAGGTGATAATTTAGCTATTATACATAAGAAAATAACCACTTCTAACACAAGACCGAACAGATTTGCAGCTAACGTTTCGTTGATCCATCCGTTTGTGCTTTTGGCAATAACGCTTAAAGTTCCATTTGCAAAAAGGACAAGGTTAACCGTTAGAGTGAAGAGAATATGAATAAAAATGAGACTGACGATAAAGCGTATTGATGTAGGCTTAACTTTAACAATCGATAGCTCCTCAGTTACTTTATTGCGCAGCATGATTTGTAATCCTCCTTAGGTTTTACCCGAGCATTGCGTATTCTAGAGCATTATTTTTAATACATAATTTTCCAAATGATATCTGAGATTTACTATATTCTTTAAGTGCCCGAGTTCACCATTACAAAAATCATATATTCTCACGTTATCCTTAACTCCTCCTTAGATTGACAGATGAAGGGGCACTGGCTATACTTGAAATGTTAAAATGTAAATCGGATAAAACGTTGATGAAAATGAAGTACGCCGGAGGATGGCTTGATCAGAGAACAGGTTCCTTTACGAAAGCATTTCGTAATGGCTGGGAGAACCTTGAAGACAGGCCGGTGGAAAGCTAATTTCGGAGTGTGAGATCACAAACTCACCGGGGGCACCCGTTATCAGCCGCGACAAGGCGATCGCCCTTTAACTTTCCCGTAAATTGGGTCAAGGCGATAACCAGGGTGGTACCGCGATATTAATCGTCCCTGAATTATTCAGGGGCGTTTTTTTGTTTTTATTTTTTAGAAAATTTGTACAATCTGGCGCATGAGCCGAATTAAAAAGATGAGACGGGAGCTGTAAACAATGAAAGCAAGTGAAATTCGTTCCAAATGGCTTAAGTTTTTTGAAAGTAAAGGTCACAAGATTGAACCTAGTGCATCTCTCGTACCGCATAACGATCCTTCGCTGTTGTGGATCAACGCAGGTATGGCGCCGCTGAAAGCATACTTCGATGGCCGTGAGATTCCTGAGAATCCGCGCCTGACGAACTCGCAGAAATGTATTCGTACCAATGATATCGAGAATGTAGGGAAGACACGCCGTCACCATACATTCTTCGAAATGTTAGGTAACTTCTCTATCGGCGATTATTTCAAAGAAGAAGCTATCACATGGGCTTGGGAATTCTTGACTGGCAAGGAGTGGATCGGCTTCGATCCAGAACGTATCTCCGTCACTGTGTATGCTGAGGATGAAGAGGCATTCAAGCTGTGGAATGAAAAAGTGGGCTTGCCAGCAGAACGCATCATTAAGCTGGGAGATGAGAACTTCTGGGATATCGGCGAAGGCCCTTGTGGTCCTTGTTCGGAAATCTTTTATGACCGCGGCGAAGCTTATGGCAGCGACATGAGTGATCCAGAAATGTATCCAGGCGGAGAAAACGAACGTTGGCTTGAAGTATGGAACCTTGTGTTCTCACAATTCAACCATAACAAGGATGGCAGCTATACGCCGCTTCCGAACAAGAACATTGATACCGGTGCTGGACTGGAGCGTTTTGCATCCATTCTTCAAGATGTAGATTCCAACTTCGATACCGATTTGTTCCAACCGATTATTCAAAAAACAGCTGAGCTTGCTGGTGTAACTTATAAAGATAATGTTGAGCAGGATATCGCGCTTAAAGTTATCGCTGACCATGTGCGTACCGTTACTTTTGCCGTAGGGGATGGAGTACTTCCTTCTAATGAAGGTCGTGGTTATATTATCCGCCGTTTGCTACGCCGTGCTGTTCGTTACGGAAAGACCCTGGGTCTGGATCGTCCGTTCCTGCATGAGTTGACGGAAACCGTTGGTGAGATTATGGGTGTATATTATCCATCCGTTGTCGAGAATCGGGAATATATCGCCAAGATTATCCGTACAGAAGAAGAACGTTTCCATGAGACATTGTCTGATGGATTGGCTATCTTGGGTGAGATCAGCGCTAAAGCAAAAGCAGATGGGCACAGCACGATTGCTGGAGCTGATGCATTTAAGCTATATGACACTTACGGATTCCCATTTGACCTGACTGAAGATTTCGCAGCAGAGCAAGGATTAACTGTAGACCGTGAAGGCTTCGATGTCGCTATGCAAGAACAGCGTGATCGTGCAAGAGCTGCACGTCATGACGGTGGCAGCATGAAGATCCAAGGTGGCGCATTAGCGGATCTGACGGTTAAAAGTGAATTTGTTGGATATAATGACTCGGTAACAGAGTCGAAAATCATGGCTATTGTTGTGGGTGATGAATTGGTCGATACCGCTGGCGAAGGCGTAGAGTGCCAAGTAATTCTTGAGGCAACACCGTTCTATGCTGAAAGTGGTGGACAAGTAAGTGACACAGGTCTGCTTACTGGCGGTTCAGTTACAGCTAAGGTTAAAGGATTGTTCAAGGCTCCACATGGTCAACATGTACATTTGGTAACTGTGGAAGCTGGAGAATTGAAAGTAGGCGAATCGGTTCGCGCTGAAGTGGATCGTGCACAGCGTGAAGATATCGTGAAGAACCATACAGCTACTCATCTACTGCATAAAGCGCTCAAAGAGGTTCTTGGCGGTCATGTCAACCAAGCAGGATCTTTAGTAGAAGGTGCACGTTTACGGTTTGACTTCTCCCACTTCGGAGCGATTACACCGGAAGAACTAAGCGACATCGAGCATCGTGTGAATGCACAGATTTGGCGTGGCCTTGATGTAGTCATTGAGAACAAGCCAATTGACGAAGCTAAGGCTATGGGCGCTATGGCATTATTTGGTGAAAAATATGGCAATATTGTCCGTGTCGTTCAAGTCGGCGATTACAGCCTTGAGCTTTGTGGTGGATGCCATGTATCCAACACGTCTCAAATTGGAATTTTCAAGCTGCTTAGCGAAAGTGGTATTGGTTCCGGAGTGCGCCGTATCGAAGCAGTGACTGGACGTTACGCTTATCAGTTCACTGAGAGCCAACTGGATCTGCTCAAGCAATCTGCGGGTCTACTGAAGTCTTCTCTGAACGACGTTCCAAAACGGATTGAAGCATTGCATAACCAAGTGCGTGAGCTTTCGCGTGAGAATGAATCCTTGCAATCTAAGCTGAGCGCAACATTTGCCGCTGAACTAACAAGCAGTGTGAAGACGGTTGGTGCAGGTACACAGCTTCTTGCTGTTGCTGTTCAAGCAGGAAATATGGACGCTCTGCGTTCTACTGCAGATGAATTGAAATCGAAGCTCCCGGATGCTGTACTTGTTCTGGGTGCTGCCATGGACGACAAGGTGAACTTTGTTGTAGCTGTACCACAGGATCTGGTGAAGAAGGGCTTCCACGCTGGTAAGATCGTTAAAGAAGTCGCAGCAGTATGCGGTGGCGGCGGTGGCGGACGTCCAGATATGGCACAAGCTGGTGGTAAAGATGCCTCCAAGCTTGGCGAGGCACTGGCTAAAGCAGAAGAATTAGTGGCTTCCCTAGCATAAATAAAAATTACGAAACTATTTCTTAATTTAAACGTATTACGAAAAAACATAGCGGTACTGAGAGTTTGACATCAGTACCGCTACTCTTTATTAACAGGTGGTTAGATTTTCATGAATAGTTGTGCTTGACAATAGCTTAAAAGCCAAAAATATCATTATTTTTGTAGAGGAAATGCCAAAAAAAGCGTTATTCCACGCGCAGGATTTCCTCGTTGGGCTATGAATATGTTATGATAAAGGAAGCAAGTGAGCTGCACAGTAGCAACTTTGCGAAGCCGCCCTTTTAGGGTGATTTTGCAGAAGGAAGGTGTCACAAATGGACTCCATGGACAAAACGGTCAAATTCAATGTGAAGGGCGACGAAAAGGAAGCTTCTCCCCAGGAAATATTGCTCGCTGTATACGATGCACTGGTGGAGAAAGAGTATCATCCGATCAATCAGATCGTAGGGTATCTACTTTCCGGAGACCCAGCTTACATTCCGCGTCATAACAATGCGAGAAGTTTGGTCCGGAGAAAAGAACGTGATGAGCTGATTGAAGAGCTGGTTAGATTCTACCTCGTCAATCACAAGGTGGATAATCCCAGATGATGAAGAAGTTAGGATTGGATTACGGCGACCGTAGAATCGGTGTAGCCACAAGCGATGTTTTTGGATGGACGGCACAAGCTCTTGAAACGATTGAGCGCCGCGGTACTGGTAATGAGTTCGAACGTATTCGTGAACTTGTTACGGAGCACGAAATTGGAGAGATTGTAGTTGGTCTACCGAAGAATATGAACGGCTCAGTAGGACCCCGGGGCGAAATCTGCATAGAGTTCGCTGACAAGCTACGGGAGCAATTTGCAATGCCCGTACACCTTTGGGATGAGCGTCTGACGACGGTATCCGCAGAGCGGGTGCTGATTGAAGGGGACGTCAGCCGGAAGAAACGCAAAGGGATTGTGGACAAAATGGCTGCAGCCCTGATTTTGCAAAATTTTTTGGATGCTAACAGTAAAAGGTGAGGGGTGCGAGGATATGACAAACGAACAGATTGGCCAAGAGGAAGAACCGGAAATTATCTATATTCCTGATGAGGAAGGTAATGAAGAGGAATTCGAGGTCATTATGAAGTTTGAGGTTGATGGCTCGGACGCTAAGTACATGATGGTGGTTCCGCTTGATTCCGAGGACGAGGAAACCGATGAGGTTTATGCGTTCCGTTATGTGGAAGAAGGCGACGATCTTCAATTGTTCATGATCGATAATGACGAGGAGTGGGCGATTGTCGAAGAGACTTTCAACACACTGGTTGACGAGTTGGACGGAGGATCTGAGAATGACTGATTTATCCGCTGATCAAGCGGTATGGACTTCGCGGCTTAAGGAAGCCTATGGAGAAACAGTAGAACTGGAAGATGAGCAGGGCAAGTCTTCCATTTACGATATTATCGCCGAATTTGAAGTCGGTGGTATTGGCTATGCGGTGCTGAAAGGCACCGGTAAAGACGTGGAATATGAAATTCTGCGTATCGTTGTCTCTCCTAACGGACTTCCGGAACTAGAGAACATCGTGGACGATGAAGAGTGGGAAGACATCTCTGAGCTATATGATGAGATGACTTTTCCAGTGGACGATGCAGAATAAGCTTTAAACATGTACGTTACATTTATGATGAGTACGGAAGAGGGCGGAGAATTCCGCGCTCTTTTTGCTTGGAATACGATCAATATAATTAAAACAACAATCATGATCATGAAATATGTATTGAATTTTAAGTAGTACACTTTTATACTTTATAGTCGGAAAGTGAGGAACCTGACTTGAAATCCGCAATCCGTACTGTGCTTATTGTTATTCTTTTGCTGGTAGCAGCAGGAGGCGGAGGCGCTTGGTACATTTGGAACGGGATGCAGCCGGTAGAACCTGCAGGACCTGCCGTAACATTTACGATAGAGAAGGGCATGGGCAGCGCTGAAATTGCTGATCTGCTCGAACAAAATGGCATTATTAGGAACAGTCTTTTTTTTAAGGGGTATTTGAAATGGACCAAAGAAGGTTCCAGCTTCAAAGCTGGTACTTATGTTGCTAGTCCAGGAGACACCTATGACGAGCTCATCGAGAGGCTAAATGCGGGTGATGTTGTTAAGGAAGAGACCGTAACTTTTACGATTCCGGAAGGATATACTGCTGAGCAGATTGCCAAGAAGCTTGCTGAGGCTTGGAATCAGGATGCTGCTATTTTTCTCGAAATAATGGATACCGGTGCGGGCTTGAAGGGAATTGATGTTCTAGGTATCCCACAGAATAAGAACCTTCGTCATCGGCTTGAAGGGTATTTGTTCCCTGAGACGTATGAACTAGCCAAGGATAGTACGCCGCAGGAAGTTGTAGAGGCATTATTGGATCAGTTCCAGAAGAAACTGGACACGATTCCGAATTGGAAGCAAAAGCTAGAAGCGCGTGGAATGACACTTCATGAGCTGTTGACAGTGGCCTCGTTAGTCGAGCGTGAGGTTGTGGTAGATAGTGAACGACCACTAGTTGCTGGCGTGATTTATAACCGCTTAAAGAAAGAGCAGAAGCTGGAGATTGATGCTACGGTTCAATATTTGCTCGACAAACAGAAGGAAAGACTGTTATATAAAGATTTGGAAGTTGACAGTCCTTATAATACGTATAGAAATATTGGGCTTCCTCCGGGACCTATTAGTAATCCGGGGCTGGCCTCCATTCAGGCGGCACTTGAACCTGAGGCATCTGAATACTACTTCTATGTGACTAAGAAAGATGGTACACAGGGCCATTTGTTTGCTAAGACCTACAAGGAACATTTAGCCAATATCGAAAAAAGTAAGCAAGAATCGAAATAAAATATTAAAATGAAGAGTGGTGCGGTTGAAATAACTGTACAAGTAGGAGGTACAACATGATTAACAAACCGGAATTGTTGGCGACAGCAGCATCCTTAGAGGAAGCTGCTGCTTTGCTGGATGCCGGAGCAGATGCATTGCTCATCGGGGATGACCGTTTTGGCATGCGTCTTGCCGGACATTTCTCTCTGGAGGATACAGCTGCTGTTGTAGAAATGGCACATGCGCGTGGCTGCAAAGTATATGCTGGACTAGGTGGACTCATGTCCAACCTTCTTCTCGAAGAGCTCCCTGCCTATGTGAAGGCGATAGGTGAAGTTGGTGTTGACGGTGTTGAGTTCGGTGATCCTGCTGTGTTAACCACAGTGAAGAAGGAAGCACCGGGCATGAATCTGCATTGGAATGCGGAAATGACCTCTACCAATTACGCAACCGCGAATTATTGGGGGCGTAAAGGTGCTACTCGCGTCGTTCTTGCCCGTGAGCTGAATATGGATGAAATGACGGAAATGGTTCCGCTTTTAGAGGTAGAGGCACAGGTTCAGGTTCATGGCATGACCAATATATACCATTCCAAGCGTAAGCTTGTAGAAAGCTATATGTCACATCAAGGACGTCCAAGCGAGGGCGGCAGTCTTGGTAAGGAACGTGGTCTATTTTTGATCGAGGCAGAACGAGATGACCAAAAGTTCCCAATCTATGAAGACGAGAACGGTACACATATTATGAGTTCGGAAGATATTTGTATTTTGGAGGATCTTCATATCCTTATGGCTGCAGGCGTACAGAGTTTTAAGATTGAAGGATTGTTGAAATCAACAGCGTATAATGTGGCGGTTGTTAAGACTTATCGCAAAGCTATTGATCTCTATGTAGCTGATCCAGAAGCATACTCTTTCCAAGAGGATTGGATGGAAGCTGTCAGAACGTTGCAGGATCCAGAACGGGAGCTAAGCTTCGGATTTTTCTATAAAGAGCAAGTATATTAAGTTTAATTTAATGAAAGTTTTTTAGTTCCCCGCAAAGACTAGGTGCAGTAAGCATGCATAGACATCACTTTGTGGGGCGATGGAGGGGAGAACAGGAATGGGAACCATGACAAAGCCGCAATACAAGGGCAAACGTTACCGTCTGGACAAACCGGAGCTCCTAGCTCCGGCCGGTAATTTGGAGAAATTAAAATTCGCAGTACACTATGGTGCGGATGCTGTTTATATCGGAGGGCAGAAATACGGTTTGCGTTCAGGAGCAGACAATTTCAGCTTTGAGGAAATGCGTGAAGGTGTTGAATTCGCCAAGAAATACGGCGCTAAGGTATTTGTTGCAACGAACATTTATGCTCACAATGAAGATGTCGCAGGGATTGAAGAATATCTGCGTAACTTATATGAAGTTGGCATTGCGGCTATTATCGTTGCTGATCCGGTCATTGTAGATACAGCACGCCGTTTAGTACCTGGATTAGAGGTACATTTGAGTACTCAGCAGTCTACACTGAACTGGCAAGCGGTATCCTTCTGGAAAGAAGAGGGTCTGCCACGTGTAGTACTCGGACGTGAGACAAGCCTGGAAGAGATCGCTGAGATTAAGAAGCATGTTGACATTGAAATCGAGAGCTTTATCCATGGTGCGATGTGCTCTTCATACTCCGGTCGATGTGTATTATCCAATCACTTTACAGACCGTGACTCCAATCGTGGAGGCTGCTGTCAGTCATGCCGTTGGAAATATGATTTGTTCGAGGATGCGCGTCCTGAAGGCACTTGGGTGTCAGAAGAAGATCAAGCTGAAGCAGAAGTACAATCTCCGGCACCTTTGCTTCCGGGTGTAACTCAGATTCCACTGCATCAGCAAGGAGATAATCCTTTCTCCATGGGATCTAAGGATTTGTGCATGCTGGAAAGTATCCCTGAACTCATTGAAGTAGGCATTGACAGCTTCAAGATCGAGGGACGAATGAAGTCGATTCACTATGTAGCTACTGTAGTTAACGCTTATCGTAAAGCTATTGATGCTTACATGGCTGATCCGGAAGGGTACGAGTTGAAGCAAGAGTGGCTGGATGAGCTGAATAAAGCGGCGAATCGTCCGCTTAACACAGGGTTCTTCTATGATACTCCGGATCATGAAGATCATATCTATGAGCCTGAAGAAAAAGCCGCTCCTTATGATTTTGCCGGACTTGTACTAGAATACGATGCTGAAAGTGGAATGGCGCTCATTCAGCAACGCAATCACTTCAAGCCAGGGCAGGAAGTTGAATTCTTCGGACCCAATGATACATTCTTTAAGCAGACTGTAGCGGAATTGTGGGATGAAGCAGGCAACCCGCTTGACGCAGCTCGTCATCCTCTGCAACGTGTCCGCATGAAGGTAGATCAGCCGGTAGCATACTTTGATATGATGCGTAAGAGAAAATCTTAATAAGATACAGGGATGTTCTTTCTATAAGAGCATCCCTGTTTTTCTTTTGACAAAGCTAACAATAAGATATATATATTAGTAACTAACAAATAAATCCAAAAGGAGGGTAGAACGAAGGGAGTTTTTTTGTTTCAGAATACATAGGTTAAAAGTTATAAAAAAAGTATAGTAAAGCTAAGAAAAAAGGCCTAATAAACCGATATATAATATGGTTAGCGCTTTCATATGTCCTCTAATATTAGCGGGTAGATGATCATGATGGGGATCCTGATCAAAATAGTATTAGTGAAAAGCATAAAGAGAGAAGGTTAGAGAGATGAAGAAGAACAATAAAAAATCCGTAAATGTACAGAGCAATGAAGTAGGTACAGGAAAGACATCAAAGTTAGATGCTAAGAAAATGATGTTGGGTTGGGGAAGCCAAATCAAGAGAGTTAATCCTATCCAATCCGTCGGTGTGAAGTTATTTCTAATATTCTTATGTTCCACTGTAATCGTAGTTATGTCACTTGGACTTATATCTTATTCGAAGGCAAAAACAACGATAAAGAATAACGTATCCGAAGCCTACCGCCAGACTATTGTTCAGACTGCTGAGAAGCTGGATATTACCTTGAAGCAATATGAGAATACGGTATTGCAGCTCTTTTTTGATGTGCAGTTGCAAACGGATCTTAGATCAATGGCTACTGCACAAACTGCTTACGAGAAATTTGAAGCAACAAGCTCAATAAGTAAGAAATTGTCCAATCAGACTACAACAGATTCTAATATTCTCAGTGTCGCATTGATTCCCGAGTCACTTGAACAGGAAATTGTTACATCTGGCAGTGGTGGCATTTATTTTGATGGATTACGAGAACAAGAATGGTTCAAGAAAATTGTGGCCGATTCTAAAGAATATAATTCTTATTATTCAGACGCTAACAATAACGACTCTAAAAATATTTGGTTTTCAACCTCTCTTCAAGGAGCGGAAGAAAAAGATATTGCTTTGGTAAGATCTCTTAAAAGTCTGGGAGCAGATAAAGGATACATGATTATGCTTGTGTTGAAGAATACACTGCTGGAAGAATCTTTCGCAAGTGTGAAGCTGGGAGACGGCTCCCGTATTCAACTTGTGTCTCCGCAAGGTACAGTAGTGGCTTCTTCTAATCCGCTAGACGATGGAAAGTCATCGGAGTTTTCTTTTATCAAAGAGAGTAAGAAAAATAATAATAGCCTAGAAGCTAAAGATCCAAACGGAAAAGAAATTCTGGCGGTCTTTAATCCGATGATGCGGGCAGATTGGAAGCTCGCAGGTGTAGTTCCTACAGAAGAACTAGTGAAGGAAGCCCGTCCGATTCTGTTGACGACGTTCATTACGGCTGCCGGTGCGGCATTGCTTGCGATATTTATTGGGATTTGGATGGTTCGTATGATTGCTCGCCCTCTGGCACGATTGAAGGATCTTATGGTTCAAGGTGCAAGCGGAGATTTAAGTGTACGTACAGAATATGTGTCTAAGGATGAGATTGGACAACTATCAGCCTCCTTTAACTTGATGATGGAGCGTATTACTGAGCTTGTATCGCAAACTAGAGAAACTGCACGAGATGTGCTAGAGACCGCTGGCGAGCTTGGAGAAGCTTCGCGTAAGACAGCTATTTCCGCGAAGGAAATAGCAGCCGCTACGGAAGAAATTGCTGGAGGAGCAGGCAGTCTGGCACTTGAAGCTGAACGTGGTAATGAGCTTACAGATGTGATAGCTACGCAAATGCAGACCGTGATTAGTGCCAATAGTGAGATGGATGAGGCAGCACGCGGGGTTGGAGAAGCTAGTGCTCAAGGTGCCAAGCAATTAACGGATTTACTGGATCAAACTAGCCGTACTGGGGAAAAGACAGGTGCGCTTGTAGAACGTGTTAACAATTTGAAAGAAACAGTATTCTCAGTGATTAAGGTGCTGGATGTGATGAAGAGTATCACACAGCAGACGAATATTTTATCATTGAATGCGACGATAGAAGCCGCACGTGCAGGCGAAGCTGGCAAGGGCTTTATGGTGGTAGCAGGTGAGGTAAGACAGCTTGCCGACCAATCGAAGCAGTCTATTGCTCTTGTAGCCGGAATCACCGACAAGATCATAACGGAAATGAACGAAACGGAAGCTGTATTATCTGAAGTGGCACCTCTCTTTAAAGAGCAAATAAGCTCAGTGAAGAGCACGAGCGATATCTTTGTATCCGTAAAAGGACAGATGGATGAGTTCATTACTAGTCTGGAATCGGTGACAACAGCGATCAGTAGCTTGAATCATTCACAGGTTGTGTTGTCGGAAGCCATGGGTAACGTAAGTGCTGTAGCTGAGCAATCATCAGCGACTTCCGAAGAAGTGGCTTCACTCAGTAATGAACAACAAAGTGTAAGTGATCAACTCGTTTCATTGTCAGGTAAGCTGGAAAGTGCTTCAGGACAGTTAAAGGACAAACTGTCATTATTCACGATAAAATAAGTGGGTCCCTAACAAATTTTTATGATTTACATAACAAAACCGCTTCTTCGTTATGAGGAAGCGGTTTTGTTATTGTGTAAAGAAGGACTTCCCCGTATAATAATTTTGTTAGGTAAATAATAATAACAAGTTAGGTAAAAAAGGGTTAAGGAGAAGGACCGTATGAAAGGTAAACGCATCTTTGGCTGGTGGTCCGTTATCGGGGACATGAGTATGGAACGCAAGCTGCTCCTCGTCTTTTTAATAATTATTACCCTTCCGCTTACCTTCATTAGTGTGTTTACTTATAAGAGTTATTCAGAATCTATTCAGGGCAACACCATTGCTTATTCTGAGAAGTTAATCGATCAAATGATGGATGGAGTAGATGATTATATCGAAGATATGAAGCGTATTTCATCTATGCCAGCCTATGTGAACGATATTAAACAAAATTTAATTCGTTCGAACCACTATCATGAGCAGAAAGAGATCATGGGTGGCGAATCAGGCAGTGCTACATTGTTACCCGGAGATTTTGATTTACTGTTGTCCATTCAGCGGGGCATAGAAGGCAACATTTCATTTATTAACAATATTAAGCGAGGCGCGAACACGGTTTATATTTTTGACGCGCATGGGAATGGTTATTATTCTGCCAAGGATGGTGGAGTACGGCTCGACCTCGATCAAAGCTATAAGTACTGGAGTCAGCAGACGAAGGATTCCAGCGGAGAGGCCCTTTTGTTTGGTACCCAATCATTTACGAGTAATTTGCAGAGCACTCGATATGCTTTTACCGTTGTTCGCAAAATCGTGGATGGTTTGTTAAATCCGATTGGGCTGATCGCGGTTGAAGCGAATATTAGCAATTTGGAGAATCGGGTTACGGAGCTGGATAAAGTAACGCATGGCAAATCTTTGATCGTTGATGAGATGGGGATGGTCGTGTACGACAGTGACAAAAAACTTCTTGCCACGGATGTATCTGATTCAGAGCTATTCAAAAGGGTCGATGGGAAATCCGGGAGTTTCTATGATACAGTCAACGGAAAAGATTTTCTAAATATTTACTCAAGCTCTAACAAGACCAATTGGAAGGCCATTATTTCGATTCCTGTAGATGTGCTAATGCGGGATGTGAAGGTAACCCGTAATACAACGCTCGCTGCTACATTAAGTATCATTGTACTTGCGTTAATTATCTCCATTATCCTTTCCTTTGCACTCACTAAATCACTATCGCAGATGATTCAACTGATGAAAAAGGTTCAGGGCGGCGATCTAGATGTGATGTTTAGGGTTAGACGGCGTGACGAGATTGGTCTGCTCGGGCATCAGTTTAATCGAATGCTGGCTCGGATCAGGCAGTTGATTCAGGATATCTACCGAATTGAAGAACAGAAGAAGGAAGCGGAGCTTCACGCTCTGCAGAGTCAGATTAATCCTCATTTTATCTATAATACGCTGGAGTCGATCCGAATGACCGCTGAGCTCAATGATGATATTGAAGCTGCGGACATGATCTCAATTTTAGGTAAACTGCTACGGTATAGTACAAGTGATTTGAGCGGCAAAACGACAATGAAGCAAGAGCTTGGATATGTACGCAACTATGTTGAGCTGCTGAACTGTCGCTACCCTAATCGTTTCGTACTCGAGATCGACGTACCGAAGGAGCTAGATAATTACTCTATTATCAAGCTGGTCTTCCAGCCGATCATAGAGAATGCTGCTTATCATGGCTTGGATGATAATAAACCACAAATGCATTTAAGTATCCGTTGTGAGATGACTGAGCAAATGCTGTTCTTTCATATTAAGGACGATGGCTGTGGAATGGATAAGATCACTTTGGAGAGATTGAACGATGGGCTGCAGAAAGAAAGTCCTCCTAAGAAAAGTATCAATGGGGGCATTGGTATGAAAAATATACAGCAGCGAGTGCGCCTTCATTATGGAGCGGCTTTTGGAATTGAGGTATATAGTGAGCTTGGACAAGGGACGGATGTTATTTTGTCGCTACCGTTGCTGGAACCGGAAATGATTAGATTATCTGACTGAAATAAGAGGAGGCTGTCCGTTGATGGGGATGAGATTACACTGGACTACGCGTACCATACTGCTGCTTCTCTTTTTGTTAACGATTAGTGGCTGTGAGAACAACACCAAGCAGACGGAATCTACAGTGCCTCCAGTTGGAAACGAGGTGAAGTCTGACTTATCCGGCACCATAGTCATGATGACCAATCGAATAGATCTGATTGAGAACGGAACCTTTCAAGGGTACGCAGACCAATTTAAGCAAAAGTACCCCGAAGCGAATGTTGAATTTGAAGGTTTATCCAATTACGCAACGGACATTCTGGTAAGACTGTCCACCAAGGACGCCGGAGATGTACTTTTGCTTCCTGTGAATCTTCCATCAAAGGAACTGGATTATTTTTTCGAACCGTTGGATGAAGAAACTTCGGCTAGTGAGCGCTTCACTTCTTTTGCTACTTATGATGGTAAGCGATATGGGCTATCTACGGGAACTACCACGGTAGGGATTGTCTATAATAAAAGGTCCTTCGAAAAAGCAGGAATTACCGCGGTTCCACAGACACTGGATCAATTCTACGAAGCTTGCGCTAAATTAAAAGAGGCTGGAATTATCCCGCTGTATATGAATTATGGAGCCGTCTGGCCACTGCGTGAATGGGGAAATAGTCTGGTCAATTATATGACAGGCAACCCTGAGTATCTAAATAATATGGTAAATGAGGATAGTCCATGGCAGCTTGATAATGAGTGGGGGAAATCCATTTCCATTGCTCGAACCTTAATTGCTAAAGGTTATGTAGAGAATGAACTCTTCTCGAACAATTGGGAGATCTCTAAGACTAGACTCGCTAAAGGTCAAGCTGGCATGTATTTACTTGGAAATTGGGCGGTTGGTCAAGTGCTTGATGTGGGGGCTTCACCAGATGATATCGGATTCTTCCCATTTCCTTATGATAATAGCAGTACTCACTATGCACCGATCAATCCGGACTGGTTCGTGGGTGTTAGCAAATACAGTAAGAATAAAGAGCTTGCTATGGCTTGGTTGAATTTTTTTGTAAAAGAGACTTCGTATTCAGATGATTGGGGATTCCTTCCTGCTGATGGTAGTCTGAACCCTTTTTTGCCGCAGTACCGTGAATTTTTATCTTATGAACCTAAGCTGGTTTATGGCACGGTACAAAGTGATGCGTTCATCGATCTGGCAAATGGAGCTAAGCTGTCCTTTTGGTCCGGAGATTATATTCAAGAGTTACTTGCTGCGCCTGATTTACAAAAGTCTTTTGACGAATTAAATGCAAAATGGACGGAAGCGCGGGTAGCAACACAGGTAACTTCTCAGCCTTAACTTTGGTTTAACATTAATTATATTACAATCTCTGGAGGGTTTAATATGGCTAAAAAGGTCACCATGCAAAAAATAGCTGATCATCTCGGTGTATCCAAATTTGTTGTCTCCAAGTCACTTTCTGGTAAAGCTGGCGTTAATGAGACGACCAGAGAACGAGTGATTCAAGCGGCTTCGCAGTTAGGCTATTTTACGCAAAAAAATGCTTTTGTCCAAGGTGTCAAGCGTACTCCTCCGGTAGGGGGGAGTGATCGGAATAAGCAATCTGTGCTTGTATTAATGCCGAATATCCGCTCGCAAACTCAGGATTCCTTGTATTGGGGAAAAATTGTGGACGGTATTGCCCTTGCGCTGGATCAAGAAGGACTTGGAATGGTGATCATCTCTGAGAATCGTGCGGATAATTTCGTGAATATCTTGAACCCAAGCGGGATTCTTGGTTTGGTAGGTGTGGGCGAAATCTCCACTTCTTTACTACTTGAGGTACATCGCATCGGTCTGCCGATGGTGTTGATTGACCATGAAGATCCATTAATTCCAAGTGATACTGTATTCGCGAACAATGTGGATTCCATGGCTCGACTTACTAATCATTTGATGGGGACAGGCCATACACAAATGCATTTTATCGGGAATATTGGATTTTCACGCAGTTTTCGAGATCGGTGGATTGGCTTTCGGAGTGCGCTGGAGGAGAGTGGGATAAGACTGCCTTTGGAAGATGATGCGAATCTCTTTTTAGAAGGGGTGGAGGAAGATGTATTCCAAGAGGATTTTAAAAATTGGGTCATGAAGCGGAAAAAAGCTAAGACACTCCCAACCGCTTTGGTCTGCGCCAATGACAAAACAGCACTTACGGTCAGTGATATCCTGAAGGCAGAAGGTCTTAATATTCCAGGGGATATCTCGGTCACGGGCTTTGATAATATTGAGGATGCCTCAAGAGGCGTTCCGCCGCTTACTACTGTACATGTCCCTAAAGAAGCGATGGGCCGGGCGGCAGTGGAGAAATTGCTAAGTCGGATTGGGCATCCCTCTGCACCATTGGAGAAGATCCTGATTGCAGCAGACATAGTGCATCGTGATTCTGTGGATATACCGAGAGAATAGAAATCAGCCGATTAAAAATAATTGAAAGCCATGGAATTTTGGTTAGGGGGACTCAGTTATGTCAGAAGCAGTTGCAATACCAAAGATCGAAGGCGAAAATATTCATCTGCGTGGTGTAGGAGAGTCCGATCTGGAGGCCTATTACAAATTTTTACTTGATGATGAGATGGGTCGTCTAACAGGGTCGCAAGGGGAAATCTCTCGCGAGCAAACTTCGGCTTGGATTCGAAAGATTAGTGTTCCAGCTGAGGATCGTGTGGATCTTATGATTATCGTCAAGGAAACGGATGAGCTTATTGGAGAAGTGGTTCTGAACGAAATAGATCCGGACAACCGTAGCGCAAATATTCGATTTGGGATTCGTAGTCATGAACATAGAGGGAAGGGTTACGGTACTGAGGCTATGACTCAAATGCTGCGATATGGCTTTGAAGCCTTGAAGCTGCATCGTATCCATCTGGGTGTATATCCTTTTAATCCAAGAGCCATCCATGTCTATGAGAAGCTTGGTTTCAAGCACGATGGTGTGGAGCGGGATGCTCTTTATGTAGACGGAGAATTTCATAACATGATTCTGATGTCTATGCTGGAGGATGAATATCGGGCTTTGTACAATTAAAAAAAGTGAACCTATGGTGAGGAAGACGCTGCGTAAATTCCTCACCAGATTCACTTTAAATATTATTCGGTAATATTTCCAGCCATTTTGAGGCGTTTGGCAATTTCTTTAAAGTCTTCGGGGGAGATTCCTGGGGCGAACTCCTCTTCGACAGCAGGAGCTACGGGGATCGGGAAGCCTTTAGGTGCTCCCTTAATGACTTCAAGCGGGAGGTTATCCTCTGGGTGGGTTCCCTTCCAAATCTGATCGATGGCGCCGAAGTCACTGTCACTCCAGGTGTACAGCTTTGTATGCACACCTTTCTCCTCGTATTTCTTCGCTTCACTAAACGATTTGTTATTTAACGAAGGAACCGGCACGAGTTTCGTTACATTAACACCTGTTGCGATTTCGATGGCTTTGGCATAAGCGACCACATGGACACCACCGCGCACTAAGAGGAATCCGACTACAGCACGTGCAGCTGGATGGTCTGTCATTTCGTAAACTTTCATTTTATGTGTTCTGGCTCCACATTCGAGGAAGAAATTATGTAGCAGATCTTCCACTAGGTTGCCGCTATTAAATACATTTGCTCCGGTCCATGGATTCCCCGTTGAATCAAAAGGCATAGCACCTTGAGCCCCCGCCAGAAAGTGATAGGATAAACGCGCATCTTTTACGGACCCTAGAGGGGTGGAATCTGGCTCTTTATAACTTGTTGACCCTCGAAGGCATTTGTTGATGGCATGCGAAACTAGCTCCACATGGCCTAGCTCTTCCGCTGTTATACTCATCACCAAATCATAAAAGGGTTTCAGTTTGTCTTTTGAACGGAAATTAAAGGATTGATAGAGATAATTGTTAAGGGTCGACATTTCTCCAAACTTTCCGCCAAGCAGTTCTTGTACAGCGGCAGCAGCATTGGGATCTGGCTTCTCAACTTCAGGAATCTCGATCATAATCTCATCCATACGTTTGAACATTTATATCTCAGCCTCCTTGGAGTTAGGGGATTACTGAGCTATTTTGAGCTTAATCTATAGGAATTAATCATTAAACGGCTAAAAAGTATGGATATTTATCAACAATAAGGGAGTATCCATGAACAGATTTACAAGTCGAAAGAGCATTAGTAAACACTATCAAATACCCATAGTAACGTGCTAGGGGACACAGAATGATCAAAAACGCAGAGCAGCGACCCTCCATTAAGGAGAATCGCTGCTCTGTTGATTTTTAAGGACTCTGAACTCTTATTTACAGCGCTAAATTACGATCGATGAGGGCGATACGTTGCTCTACACAAGCATAAGAGCGGAGTGGATCTTCTGGTGTGTTCAGTACGTAATCTAACATTTGATCAACCGTAGTTGTTGCTACATGGATGCGGGTGTCGGAGGAAGCGTAGTAGATATAGATCTCACCGTTATCGCGTGCAATTACACCGTTACAGAATACAACGTTGGAGACATCACCGACACGTTCTTCACCGTCTGGTGCGATGAAATGACCACCTGGTGAATGTGTGACTTTGTTTGGCTCCTCCAGATCAGATAAAAAGGCATAGAGGACGTATCTAAGCCCAGCGGCAGTGTTTCGCACACCGTGTGCGATATGCAACCAGCCTTTTGGTGTTTTGATTGGAGCTGGACCTTGGCCATTCTTAACTTCCTTGATGGTATGGTAGTGGCGCTCATCCATGATTGTCTCACTTGTAATCACGGCATCCTCAATCGTATCCGAGAGTCCCCAGCCAATACCGCCACCGGAGCCTGCATCAATAAAGCCATCCTGAGGGCGAGTGTAGAAGGCGTATTTTCCATCCACAAATTCAGGGTGGAGCACGACATTGCGCTGTTGAGCAGAACCTGTCTTAAGATCGGCCAGACGTTCCCAGATCTTCAGATCCTTTGTACGGACAATACCACATTGTGCTACTGCGCTGGAAAGGTCACCGTGTGGAGCGTCTGGATCTTTACGTTCTGTACAAAAGAGGCCATAGATCCAGCCATCTTCATGGCTTACTAAGCGCATGTCGTAAACGTTGATGTCCGGAACTTCTGTCTCAGGCAACACGACTGGATGATCCCAGAAGCGGAAGCCATCCACACCATTGTCACTTTCAGCTACAGCAAAAAAAGATTTACGGTCATTACCTTCTACGCGGGCAACAAGATAGAACTTACCGTTAAGTTCTATGGCACCAGGGTTGAAAACGCCGTTGACGCCGATTCTTTCGGCGAAGTAAGGATTAGTGTCAGGATTGAAGTCGTAACGCCAGATTAGAGGAGCGTGCTCAGCGGTAAGCAGTGGATAAGCATAACGGTCATAAATACCGTTTCCATAAGGAAGCTTTTCATTTTTACGGGTGATCAGCGCTTCATAACGTTCTGTTAATTGTTGTTTGCGTTCATGAAATAACGATGACATTATACAGTCTCCTTTAGGGTTGAATTCAGTCGTGCGATCATTTCGAAGCAGGCTCTGCTGTTATGATAAGGGCATTTCCAGGCACTAACCTTGGTTGCGTGAGGGAGAGGCAGATGCTTCTCGTCCACGCCCCAGTACCATTCGCCTAGTTTGTGATCCACCATATATTTATCGATAAAAGTCCAGGAGGCTTGGGCAGCCTCGTTAAATTTGCTGTCACCGGTCAGCTGATAAGCATTATAGAATCCAACAACCGCCTCCGCTTGCGGCCACCAATCTTTATCTTTGCTTAGCAATCCACTCGGATCAGCTTCATTCCATATCCCGCCATCGGTATCTATACCTTCTGCAAGAACAGCTTCTGCCATGGAGATAGCGACGGTTCGAACACGCTGTAGCAGCTTTTCTTCGCCAAGTATTTCTGCGGCTTCCACAAGCAGCCAGCTGCCTTCGATATCATGTCCATAGGAGATAATATCTGACTTTACATTCCATGCCTCATCTAAGAAAAGATGAAAATGCTTGCCTTCGTTATCAATGATATGGTCCAGCATCGTTTCGATTAGCTCAGCCAGCGTACTCGCCAACTCCTCTGACTTCCATACTCGATAAAGTCCGGTATACGCTTCCAACACGTGTAGATGCGTGTTCATTGATTTTTTCTCATTCAAGTCCTTGCTGCTAAGACTGAGGTTATCCGTGATTTGCCATTCCCGAGATAAAGCTTCAACATAACCTTTATAAGTTGAATCATAGCCATATTTCTCAACAAGCTGGAATATTTGAATAGCCTCATCTAACACCTCAGGCCGTCCAGTCGCGTGGTAGAATTCAGCCAATGCGTAGATAGTAAAAGATTGGCCATAGATCTGTTTTTTCTCCTGAGAAGGTTTGCCTTCAGCATTCACCATCCAGTATAATCCGCCATACTCCTTATCAATGAAATGATCCATCAAATAGGCATAGGCACGTTCTGCCATAACCAGATATTCTGTCTTGCCGTAGATCCGGTAAGCGCTGGCAAAGGACCAAAGAATACGGGCATTAAGCACAAGGCTTTTCTCCGCGTCAGGTGCAATGTTCAGCTGATTGTCGATTTCACCAACAAAACCGCCATTGATTTCGTCCTTCGTCTGTTTCATCCAAAAACTAAGAATATTACCCTGTAGCTCATCCTCAAGCTGGGTCAACCATAATTCTGGTGAAATAATCATTGGTAAGTAGTCACTCCTCACATTACTTATTGATTTTCGAGGTGAAGTATTCGTTGATGATCCCAGCGGCTTGTTTGCCATACATACAATAATCATCATTGTGTTCTGCTTCATGAATTGGATAAAGATGAGTAGGCCAATCCCAAAGCATAAAGCCCTGAACCCAATCTCTGCGCTCACAGCTTTGAAACATTGCCTGATAGAAGTTGCTTTGTTCTGCTTGACTTGGTTCACCCTTCAAGGTCCAATCATTAGGAATCGCCGCACTCCCGCTTCGGCTTGGGCAACCCGCTTCCATGAAAAAGAACGGCTTATTCTGTGATCTCACCACATGCTCAATCCGGTCGAGCTGAGCTTCCCAATCGTTAGCTGGATAATATCCACTTGAAGAAATTACATCGAGCGCATCCCACCAGGTCACGTTATCCTCCTGATACTTATCGCAATTATAAGTAAGAATTCCTGAGTAAACCTTCCGAACCTCGGAAATAAGCGAACGCCATTCGGTTTCTCGTCTATCCGTTTGTACAAGCTCGCAGCCGATACAGAACATCTCACAGCCTGTTTCTTCAGCAATAGCAGCATAATGCAGAATAAATTTAGTATAAGAGCTGAACCACTCAGACCATTTAGGCTCGCAAGGAACATCCTTATCGAAAAAGTTAATGTGAGCACGCCAAGTTCCGTCCGCGCAATTAACGATCGGCTTCAGGCATACCTTTAGCTGCAGTGACTTCGCTTTACTGATGGACTGTTTCACTTCTTCGTCGGTAACGGTTGGCGCCTCCCAGTAGGGAATTTCCGTAGAATGAGCGGTAGCTTGAAGCGCACTAAAGGCAATGGCCGTCCAGTTCGCTCCAGTGACTGAAGACATGAGTTCCATCGAACGTTCCGCTTCTTCCGTTTTCCATGAAACACGTGTACCCGAGAAGCCCCAGGTTATACCTGCAATGTATTCGTTGTTAAATACCATCGAGAATCCCCACCTTACATTGAAAATAGAAAAGAGAATAATTAGTAAATTAATTTTGTTATATAGTTATTATTAATTTGTTAGTTTATAATAACAACTTAATTTAGTTATATACTTTTTCGAAGATGATTTCAAGGACAATTTATAGTTGCAGCTGGGAAATTAGAATAACTTTCGTTATAGTAAATACAAGACTATAAAAGAGTGTAATCGTACATTGACGTAATACATAGGAAGAATTCTATTCGTGATGATGGAGCAATCATAATAACTGGCAGATACAACTGGAGGGAAGTTCTCAAATGATAAATGTTATGATTGCGGACGACGAGGAGGTCATTCGCAGGGGGCTCGAAAAAATCACATCCAGGATGGAGCTTGATGTACATGTAATTGGATCCTACGGTAACGGTGTGGAAGCCTGGGAGCATTTTGAAAAGTTATCCCGAGATGACATTGATCTGCTTATTACAGATATCAAAATGCCTAGAATGGATGGCTTTATGTTGATTGAACAGGTTAGAGGACATATGGAGGATATACCTATTGCCGTTCTTAGCGGTTTTAGTGAATTTGAATATGCCCGCCGAGCAATCCGCCATGGGGTGATGGATTATTTACTAAAACCTATTGATAAGACTCAGCTATATGAATTGCTCAAGAGAGTAGAGGATACAAAGAAAAAGAACGTCACAGAGCAGGAGGAGATGTTCTCTCAAGCGGCAGATGGTGGAGAGCATTACGTAGTTGAACAGACTAAAAGCATACTGGAGAGGGAGTATGATCAGAACTTCGAACTTGAGCGTTTGGCGGAGACCGTCGGTATGAATGCGAGCTACCTCAGCCGGTTGTTTAAAATAAAGACGGGGCAAACCATCACCGATTATCTAATTCGGATTCGTATTACTAAGGCGAAAGAATTGCTGATCGAGCATCCCGACTTAAAAAATTATGAAATTGCCGATAAGGTTGGCTATAGTGATCCGGTTTATTTTAATAAATTGTTCAAGAAAATGTGTGGTATGACACCTAAGGATTACAAAAGTGGCTGTAAATTACCGAAAATGGAACGTGAGTTTTAGTCCTATATAGGAAGCTATTATTTAGGAGAGCGATAAGCTCTCTTTTTTTTGGCTATTTTCAATAAATTAGATAATAAAAACACCATAATAAAAACAAAAATAACAAATACAAGACCAGAAAAAGCAATTCAAACCATCGTTTTGCGTTAAAAATAGATCTATAATGAGTTTGTAAGCGATATCATCACTTTTTTTTAAGAGTATTTCAGTGAGTTTGATAATAGTGATTACTCTATTAAATTGATAGTGATGATAAAAGTTATTATTTTTGTTATTAAACCAAATTAGAGTCGAATTGAAGAGAGGGGTCGTAAAAGCATGAAAAAAGGCAAAACAATGATGGGCTTGATGGCACTGACACTTATGGTAGGATTGTTTAGCGGTTGTTCCTCAAACAACAACACCAACAATGAAGGCGCTAAAAACACAGGAAGCAATGGATCCTCAACAGAGGCGACGGCAGCTCCGGCTGATGATGCAGCAGCCAAGGATATTAAAGGGGATATCACGGTTATTACGCAAAGAACGGATATTGTTGATACCGTATTCAAAGAGTATGCGGCTAAGTTCAATGAGAAATATCCTGATGTAAAAGTAAACTTTGAAGCGCTTGCTACTTACGAAGATCAAATTAAAATTCGCATGAGCACTAGTGACTATGGCGACGTTCTGTTGTTACCTACAAGCATAGCTATTAAAGATATTCCCGATTTCTTCGAACCACTGGGTACACTCGAAGATATGCAAAAACAATATACAGGTGTGGAAGAACGAGCAGTAGATGGAATGGCTTACGGAATTCCAATGACCATCAACTTTAACGGTATTATTTACAACAAACAAGTCTTTAAAGATGCCGGGATTACAGAGGTTCCAAGAACGCCTGAACAATTCTTAACTGCTCTGCAATCTGTTAAAGATAAAACGAAAGCTGTGCCTCTGTACACAAACTACGCAGCTGGCTGGACATTGACCCAATGGGAAGCGGATCTGGCTACAGTAGCTGGTAACCGTGATTATGTGAACATTGGTCAAGTGGCTAGCGACGATAACTATGTTCCAGGTCAACCTCACTATGAGCTGTACAAAATCCTGTACGATGCAGCACAAAAAGGTTTGATTGAAGAAGATCCGACGACTACAGACTGGGAATCTTCCAAAGCGGATCTGGCTAACGGAAAAATCGGCACGATGGTTCTTGGATCTTGGGCAATCGGTCAAATCAAAGGCTTAGCAACGAATCCAGATGATGTTGGCTTTATGCCATTCCCTACGAATGCAGATAAAATCCTTGTACCACTTGCTGGTGACTACAATCTGGGTGTCAGCGTTCATAGTAAAAACAAAGAAGCTGCTAGAGCTTGGGTGGATTGGTTCATCAACGAATCTGGCTACCCAACGACTGAAGGTGGCGGTATGAGCCCGGCTATCGGTGCAGAGCTTCCAGAAATTCTGAAACAATATGAAGGCACTGAAGTAACCTTTGATACACTTGCAGCTGCTAAAGCCGGCGAAGAAGGCTGGTCTGATGAAATCGACAAACAAGCCGAAATCGGTGCTTGGCAACCAGACTTCAAGAAACGGATTATTGAAGCCGCAATTGGCAACAGAAAAGAATCCTATGATGACATCATGAAGGACCTCAACGACAAGTGGAAAGCCGCTCGCGCTAAAGTCACAGCACAGTAACAACTATAAGCTTTCTTAAATGCTATAGGCGGTAGTGGATGTGGGAGGGGATATGCTAACGGGCATTTCCCCCTTCACATTTAAACGAGTCATAAATAAATGAGGATGCTTTTCTGGAGGTGTATCGGGTGTTCAAGTTTTCGAATTTGAGTTACAAAAATCAACGGATTGCCATCATATGCTTGTTCTCTTTAGTGCCGATCGTATTACTACTCACATTTGCTTATTATCCAGTAATCAGTATGTTTCGGTACAGCTTCACCAGCTGGAATGGCCTAAGTAAAAATATGGAGTACGTTGGGTTAGAAAACTACAAAACCATTTTTACGAAACCGGAGTATTTTTCCGTATTTAAGGTCAGCTTGTATTATTTCTTCACTACCTTTATTCAGATGGCACTTGCTTTGTATTTTGCAACCATACTGAGCTTTAGTGTTCGCATGAAAAATTTATTCAAAGGGATTTTGTTCTTCCCAACCTTGCTAAACGGTGTAGCGATCGGCTTTATCTTTCTGTTCTTTTTCAAACCAGATGGCACGCTAGATACGATTCTTAACCTGCTCGGACTCAGCGGTTTACAGCAGAAGTGGCTGCTCAATCCGAATTTGATTAACTTCTCGCTCGCAGGTGCGTCACTGTGGAGATACATGGGGATGAACTTCCTGATCTTCCTTGGGGCTATTTCCTCGATCGGTTCGGATATTTATGAAGCTGCTGAGATTGATGGTGCAAACAGATGGCATCAGTTTATGCATATTATTTTGCCAAGTATTAAACGTATTCTGCAATTGAACCTGATTCTTGCGGTCAGTGGCGCCATTGGTGTGTTTGAAATTCCATACGTCATGACAGGCGGATCTAACGGAAGTAGCACATTTGTTATTCAGACGGTCGATGTAGCGTTCAAATATAGCAAAGTTGGATTAGCGTCAGCGATGGCCGTAGTTTTGCTGGGTATCGTTATAGTAGTTACTATTTTGCAGCGCGTTCTGATCAAGGAGGAGAAATAAACTATGCATTCTGTAAAATATACCACTGCTAGTATATTCAAATATCTCACCTTGATTTTGGGAGCACTTGCAGCATTGATACCTATCGTAGTTGTATTTTTTGCCTCATTAAAAACAGGGCCGGAATACGCTTCAACCGGACCGTTAACGCTGCCAGAGAATTGGCTGAATTTCTCCAACTACACTAAGGCTTTTGTTGATGGCAAAATGCTTCTAGGATTTAAAAACACTGTCATTATCGTTGTGATCTCTATCCTGGGTGCAACGCTGACGGGTTCGATGATGGCTTATATTTTATCCCGCTTCAAATTTAAAGGCAGTAAAGTTCTTATCAGTATGTTTCTGATTGCTACCTTGATTCCGGGTGTTACAACGCAAGTGGCAACCTTCCAGATCATCAATCACTTGGGCTTGTTTAATACCAGATGGGCACCCATCGTGATGTACCTCGGTACGGATATTATCGCTGTATATATTTTCATGCAGTTCCTGGATTCGATTTCCGAGTCACTGGATGAATCCGCGATGCTGGACGGGGCTTCGTATTGGACGATTTATTGGAGAATTATTTTGCCACTGCTGAAACCGGCAATTGTAACAGTAATTATTGTGAAGGGCGTAAATATTTATAACGATTTTTACACTCCTTTCCTATATATGCCGAAAACAGATCTCCAAACGATCTCCACAGCACTCTTTAAGTTTAAAGGTCCATACGGATCGCAGTGGGAAGTAATATGTGCGGCGATTATGATCGCGATTATTCCGACATTGGTTGTGTTTACCGCGTTGCAAAAGTATATCTACAATGGATTTTCACAAGGTTCCGTTAAGTAAGCTTAGTAGTAGATTTCATAGCAGTACTAGATAAAATAGCAAACTGAAAAGTTGCATACATTTGGAGGGAATACTAATGAGTGAAGTGAAATTGGTTGGAGCAAGTGCGATTAACATCCCGAACATGCCTTGGCAGGATAAGCCTGCTGGCTATGAGAACCCGATTTGGAGACATAATGATAACCCGGTTATCAAAAGAAATCCTGCAAAAGGAGTAGCCCGTATTTTTAATAGTGCGGTAACTGCGTTTGAAGGTAGTTTTATCGGAGTATTTCGTGTAGAAGATAACACAACGCGTCCGCATTTGCGCATGGGACATAGTGTTGACGGTCTAGATTGGAAAATCGATGATGAGCCGATCCGATTTATAGATGAAGAAGGTAACTCTTATCAGCCGCGTTATGCATACGATCCACGTCTGGTTAAGGTCGAAGATACATTTTATATTATCTGGTGTACAGATTTTTACGGCGCAGCTATCGGTGTTGCTAAAACGCAAGATTTCAAAACATTTATCAACTTGGAAAATCCATTCCTGCCCTTCAACCGGAACGGTGTATTGTTCCCTAGAAAAATCAATAATAACTTCGTGATGTTGTCCCGTCCAAGTGACAGCGGACATACACCATTCGGTGATGTATTCCTTAGTGAAAGCCCTGACTTTGTATTTTGGGGTAAACACCGCCATGTCATGAGTAAAGGTGGCCAAGGCTGGTGGCAAAGTGTCAAGATTGGCGGCGGACCTGCACCGATTGAAACTACAGAAGGCTGGTTGATGTTCTACCATGGCGTTACTGGTACCTGCAACGGTCTTGTATATAGCATGGGTGCAGTTATTTTGGATATTAACGAGCCTTCGAAAGTAAAATATCGCTCGAAAAATTTTGTGCTAACTCCTGAAGAATGGTATGAGGAAAGAGGTTTTGTGAATAACGTTTTGTTCCCATGTGCCACTCTTCATGATGCAGAGACGGGCCGTATCGCCATCTATTATGGCGCTGCTGATACTTATGTAGGCGTTGCATATACAACTGTTGATGAAATCGTCAACTATGTCATCGACACCCATGAAGAGGTTGGCGATGATGCGGGTTTAGGTAAAATTTAATAGGGTGAACAACCTTTGAGGAACAAGCTTTAGGTAGAGTGAAGTTGGGCAGATATTTGGTGGCTGAGCAGCGTTCGAAAAAAGTGTGCGGCGTGTAGTGTGCTGTATTTTGTGTGCTGGGTTCTGCACGTTGCGCGCTTTGTATTATGTGTTATGTGGCTTGAGCTTTTCATTGCATTCTCTGCAATAGAAACTCTCGATTTCGTCTGAAAAATAGAATCTATTGCACTCTCTGCAATGGATTTCCGCAAAAATCACTTTTATGCTCGGTTTCGCTCGAACTGATTGCACAAAGTGCAATAGAACAAAGACGGGCGCTCATATGGAGAGATTCTATTGCACAAATTGCAGTCAAAGAGCAACGAGTGAGTACTATGAGCTCATTCATGAGACGCCAGTATGTCTAGGCTAAAGCCGCTAGTTGCACAAAGTGCACTTAAACTAACCAGTTTGGTGGTGTTTAGTGTAAATAGCGAGCTCTTGTTATTAGTAGAAACTAACGGAAAACCCACATAGCGGGTTTTCCGTTTCCATTGTTTTTAGTGAAAAAACCTTAAGGAGGACCTTAATATGGGAAACGACATGACATTGTCACAATTAAAAAAATATAACGGAAGCAGCCCAAAACCAGTCGACTTTGACGCATTTTGGGAGCGGGCTTTGCATGATCTGGACGCCCAGTCACTAGATTATGAACTAGAGCCTGCGGAGTTCGTCAGCGAGCTGGCGGAATGTTTTCATCTGTATTTTACCGGCGTTGGCGGAGCAAGAATCCATTGTAAATATGTAAGACCGAAGAAAAGGGGTTCAGAAAAAGGTTCTGGTGTCGTGATGTTTCATGGATATTCCTGTGACAGCGGGGATTGATGGAGAAGGTGACTTATGCGGCCCATGGAATTAGTGTCCTTGCGATGGATTGCCGGGGACAAGGCGGACTTTCCGAGGATAATCTTACAGTAAAAGGCACAACCATTCGTGGACATATTATTCGCGGCATTGACGATCCAAATCCGGACAACCTTTACTATCGTAATGTGTTTCTGGATACAGCACAGACTGCTCGAATATTGATGTCTATGGAAGAAGTTGATCCAGCACGAGTAGGTGCTTTTGGTTTATCTCAAGGCGGAGCACTTACTGTAGCTTGTGCAGCATTAGAGCCGCGTGTGAGTATGGCCGTTCCTGTGTATCCGTTTCTTTCAGATTATAGACGGGCTTGGGAGCTTGATATCACTACGTCAGCTTATGAGGAAATTAACTATTATTTCCGCTTTTTTGATCCCCATCATTTACGTGAGGACGAGATTTTTAATAGACTGGGTTACATCGATATTCAGAATCTCGCGGAGCGAATTCAAGCCAAAATGTTGTGGGTTACAGGGTTATCCGATGTGATTTGTCCACCTTCAACGCAGTTTGCCGCATACAACAAAGTACTAGCGCCCAAAGAGCTTATGGTTTATTATGAGTACGGTCATGAGTATTTGCCATATCTTTCCGATCGGGTGTTACAAATGTTCATGACCTTGTAAACGATAAGCCAGTAGGCATAACAGACGACAACGGTGGTGAATGATTAGATGAAAGTACAAGTGAAAAAAGAAAAAAGACGATTCCAGCTGCATCCATCCAAATCCATTGGGGTGCGGCTTTTTCTCATCTTCTTTGTTTCGACGATGGTGCTCGTGCTCTCTCTCGGCTACACTTCCTATTCCGTAGCTGAGCATACGATCGAGACGAATGCGCTGTCAGCCAATCAACAGACAGTCGTTCAAACTGCTGAGAAGTTTGATGTGGAATTGTTACGTTATGAGGATGGTCTAGGAAGAATCTTGTACGACAATGAAATTCAAAATGCACTCAAACAAGGGAATAATCCCACTACAAGTAATGAGGAACGTAAGGTACTATCTAACCAGATTAGTGCGCAGCTAAATGATTGGCTCACGGCATCAAACGGTGTGGAGGCCGTATACCTTATTCCGATGAATGAAGGTTTTCCAATTTCTTTGGCGGGTACAAAAGATAGCGCTTTTATTGAGAGTTTCAGAGAATCCTCATGGTTTAAGCAGCTAGAGGAGAAGCCACAGAGTGTATGGATTCCACGTGAATTACAGGGCCAGGAAGGAAATACGTCAGGTGTTTTCCATTTGGCCAAATCGATTGCCGGTGATTCTAAAAGCTCAGGATACATAGTCATTAACGATATTAGAATTAGCGAATTAGAAAATCAGCTTCGTAAAGTGGATCTTGGAACAAGCTCCTACATGCAATTGCTAACGAATAAGGATGAATTGATTGCCTCCTCCCAGCAAGTGGGGACGGATACATATTTGAATCTGGGAGGGACGCTTCTGGGTGGTCTGCAGAATACAGCAGGCTCATTGCCAACAAAGGATGAGAAGGGGAAATCTATATTAGCTGTATACGGAACACTAGAAACCTCGGGATGGAGGTTACTTGGTGTTGTACCGGCTGAGAACTTGACGAAAGACGCGCTGCGTATTCTCAAGACTACTTATATTATTGTTGCTGTAGCTGCTGTTATCGCCATTTTAATAGGGTATTGGATGTTCAGAATGGTATCTCGACCGCTGACCAGACTTAAGAATTTGATGTCAGAGGGAGCCGAAGGGAATCTAGGGGTGCGTACGAATATCACCTCACGTGATGAGATCGGTCAGTTATCCAGTTCTTTTAACATGATGATGGAACGAATAACAGAGCTGGTTATCCATACGAATGAAACCGCTCGGAAGGTACTGGAAACCGCCGATGAGCTTAGCGGTGTTTCGCGCAAGACAGCTGATGCAGCTATGGATATTGCCGCGGCCACGGAAGAAATTGCGGGTGGTGCTGGCAGTTTAGCCTTGGAAGCTGATCGTGGCAATGAGTTGACGGGGCAAATTTCGGTACAGATGGATTTAGTCAATTCAGCTACTCACGAGATGGATCACACCGCACATAGCATCGGCGAACTCAGTGAGGAAGGCTTCAACAGGTTGAAAGAATTACTTAATGAGACGAATAGGACAGGCCTGAAGACGAATCAGCTTGTGATGAAGGTTAACGAGCTGACAGAAACGGCATCTTCCGTTATGAAGGTTCTTAATGTGATGCAAAATATTACTCAGCAGACGAATATCTTGTCTCTGAATGCCACCATTGAAGCAGCAAGAGCAGGCGAGGCCGGGCGAGGATTCATGGTGGTAGCCGATGAAATACGCCAGCTTGCAGATCAATCGAAAGAGTCTATTGCTGTTGTGGCAGAAATAACAGATACCGTTATGAGAGATATGAACGAGACGGTTGTGGTCCTTTCAGAAGTTGCACCTCTCTTTAATCAGCAAATGACTTCCGTGCAGAGTACTAGCGATATCTTCGTATCTGTGCAGGATCAGATGCAGCATTTTATCGCTCGTCTGAATGCTGTAACTGTGTCGATGGACAGCCTGAGTCAATCGCAAAAGGTTCTATCCGATTCGATGAGCAACGTAAGCTCAATAGCTGAGGAATCATCAGCTGCCTCTCAAGAAGTTGCCTCACTTAGTGGAGAGCAACAAAGTGTAAGTGATCATTTGGTAGAGCTTTCTTTGAAGCTGGAGGATGCATCCTTGCAGTTAAAGGAGAAATTATCGAAGTTCAGCGTGTAGGGTAGCCGTAACAGAATACTAAATTTAAGAACCGCTTATTCCTTTTGGAGAAGCGGTTCTTTGTTTTGAGCGGCATGTAGCGAGTATAAAATAATCCAGATGCATCTGAAGATAGTCTAGATAAGCCATCCCAAACCTCAAGCTATAATATGTCTATCAAATAGGGGGTGAACTGAAGAGATCTTTTTGTTAGACGGTATTGTTAGCGTTTACATATTTTACTGAGGAGGATGGCATGTTGACAAAATATAAAAACAGTTCAAGCCTAAAAGTTAAGAAAATGCCCATAGCTAGAAAGCTGGCCAGTAGCTTAGCAGTCGCTGCGTTGTTATTCTCATCTGTGAATCCAGGGGCGTTTGCCGCTGAAATTACAAATGTTCAAACGGTTGCGAGTTTTAAGGACATAAACGGGCATTGGGCGCAATCACCAATAGGAAAATGGGCGTCAAGCGGAATTATAAATGGATATACGGATGGAAGCTTCCTACCAAACGGAAAAGTAACTAGAGCAGAATTTGTGGCAGTGCTCAACCGATTATTCGGTTTTTCACAGCAAACAAGCAATAGCTTTAACGATGTACCAAGCGGGAAATGGTATGCAGCTGATGTGCTGATCGCACGTCAAGCAGGTTACTTTGAAGGTTTTGCAGGTAATCTTGCGAAACCAGATAACTACTTAACGAGACAGGACGCTGCAACCATGCTGGCTCGTGTGTTCGAATTGAATCAGGCAGGGACGGCTTCCCTATCCTTCACGGACGCTGCTTCTATAAGTGCTTATGCTGCCTCAGCGGTTGGCATCCTTACTCAAAAAGGGGCTATCAACGGGTATACGGATGGTACATTCAAACCAACGGGGTCCATAACACGTGCTGAGGTCATTAAGATTATTGATGGTATGGCAAAAGGATATTACAATGCTGCAGGTACTTATGATGCCACGGCGATCGCGGGTTCTGCGCTAATTACTGCTTCAGGAGCAATCCTATCTGGTAGCAAAGTGAGTGGAGATTTATATTTAACCGCAGGTATCGGTAACGGAGAGGCTACACTTGATCAAGTAACCGTATCTGGAACCACGTTTGTAAGCGGCGGAGGAATAGACAGTATTCACTTGAAGAGTAGCACTTTGTCGGGTGTAACCATTAATAAGCAAGGCGGAAAGGTTCGAGTTGTAGCCGAAGGGTCCACTACAATCCAATCTATGGAAATTTTAGTTCCTACCGTTATTGTAATCAATGATGGGGCGAAGGTGGGAACGATCACTATCCGACCAGGAGCAGAGGGAACAACCATAACTGGTGGGAAAAATGTGACCAGTATCGTGGTACAAACTTCAGGTGTGATCATTGATGGTAAAGAGGTTGGCCAAGGAACAATTACTAATGATGGTAAAGATACTGCGGCTAAGCCAACCAGCAGTCCTGCTACTGGCGGCGGAGGGTCCGGGTCAGGCTCAAATAATGGAGGCAGTAGCACGAAATGGAGCCAAAGCGTTGTTGGTACGATTGGTACAGTGACCAATCCTGGTGGAGAGACCTTAGGATACTCAACACAATCAGGGGTAGCTCTGTTAACCGTAGATGGGTTAGCATTTAAAGATTTGAATAAAAACGGCAAGCTCGACAAATATGAGGATTGGCGTCTTAGCACAGAAGTAAGAGCTAAGGATCTTGCTTCGCAAATGTCTGTGGAGCAAATTGCCGGACTTATGCTGTACAGTGGTCATCAATCCATACCAGCAGCCTCAGCTTCGGGATTCCGTGGGGGAACTTATGGTGGAAAACCGCTGGCGGAAAGCGGTGCATTGGCATCCGATCTAACAGACCAACAGAAAGTATTCTTGACAGAAGATAACTTGCGGCATGTATTGATTACTACGGTTGAGAGCCCTGAGGTGGCTGCCCGTTGGAACAACAATGCCCAATCCTTAGTGGAGAAGATTGGGCTTGGTATTCCAGCTAATAACAGCTCGGACCCTCGTCATAGCACTGTAGCTAACGCAGAGTATAACGAAGGATCAGGTGGAGCGATCTCGATGTGGCCGCAGGCACTAGGTCTTGCTGCTTCCTTCGATGCCAATCTGACGAAGCAGTTCGGCGAAATTGCTTCTAAAGAGTACAGGGCGCTTGGCATCGCAACAGCTTTATCCCCTCAGGTGGATATGTCTTCGGAACCGCGCTGGACTCGTTTCAGCGGAACATTTGGTGAGGACTCTAAACTGTCTGCTGATATGGCAAGAGCCTATGTGGATGGTTTTCAGACTACACCGGGCAGCAGCGATGGATGGGGCAATGAGAGTGTGAATGCTATGGTCAAACATTGGCCAGGTGGGGGTTCCGGCGAGAGTGGCCGAGATGCACACTATGGGTATGGAAAGTATGCTGTTTATCCGGGAAATAACTTCGATGAGCATCTGATTCCTTTTACAAAAGGAGCATTTGACCTGGAAGGACCGACTGGAAAAGCCGCTGCAGTTATGCCGTATTATACAATCTCATTTAATCAGGATAAGGCGAATGGAGAGAATGTAGGGAACTCGTATAGTCCTTATGTAATCACCGATCTTTTACGGAACACGTATCATTACGACGGGGTAATCACAACAGACTGGGGAATCACAGGCGATGAAGGACCTGTTGAGTTATTTGGTAACCGCCCATGGGGTGTAGAAGAAAATTACACAGTTGCGGAACGTCACTATCGAATCATCATGGCCGGTGTCGACCAATTCGGTGGAAATAACGATTCCAAACCTATCATTGCAGCGTATCAAATAGGAATTGAGAAACAAGGCGAGAAGGTGATACGGACACGATTTGAAGAGTCAGCAGTACGACTACTTACTAATATTTTTAATGCAGGGCTATTTGAGAATCCATATCTTGATGTAGAGGAAACAAAAGCTACTGTGGGTAACAAGGAGTTTATGACAGAGGGTTATATGGCCCAGTTAAAGTCAGTCATTATGCTGAAAAACAAAGATAACCATGTACTTCCACTTAAAAAAGATGAGAAAGTTTATGTTCCAAAAACTTATGATGCAGCTACCAAATCGTATTCGTATCCTGTCAACATTGATCAGCTGAAGAAATACTTCAATGTGACGGATGATCCGGCTCAAGCTGACAGCGCGATTGTCTTTATCAAGAATCCGCAAACTGGCGCCGGCTACAGCAAAGCTGACGTAGATGCCGGAGGTAATGGGTATATCCCGATCAGCCTGCAGTATCGTCCATATACAGCGGAGTATGCACGTGAAACGAGTTTGGCTGGTGATGCAAGAGATGTATTGAACCGTTCTTACAAAGGAAAGAAGACTACGGCATCCAATGAGTCTGATTTGGATCTGGTGCTTGATACCAAAAAAGCAATGGGAGATAAACCAGTAGTCGTTTCCCTAACGATGTCTAATCCAACGATTGTTGCTGAATTCGAAGATCGTGCGGATGCGATTATTGCGAACTTTGGCATTCAGAATCAAGCGATCTTCGATATTCTGGTAGGTGCATATGAACCATCGGCCCTTCTGCCTATGCAAATGCCTAAAGACATGAAGACGGTAGAGGAGCAGTATGAGGATGTATCCCATGATATGAAAGTCTATGTAGATTCTGAAGGGAATGCTTATGACTTTGCCTTCGGGATGAACTGGAGCGGCGTAATTAACGATGCCCGGACAGCGAAATACAAAAAAGCTGTTGATCCCGGAACTGAACCTGAAGAAGGACTCGTTGCTGCTCCAACAGCTTCTATCCCGTCAGGAACTTATTATGGAGCTCAGACGGTAATGTTGACTGCTCCGAGTGGCGCAACCATCTTCTATACTACCGATGGATCTACACCTGCAGCATCAGTAATGAATACGACCAAGCAGTATAATTCACGGTCTGGAATCAGTATTACGGCCTCCTCAATAGTAAAGGCATTAACGGTTAAAGACGGCAAGACAAGTAAAGTTGCTGAATTCAATTATGTAATTGGAGCAGCATTGCCTACTGCTTTTCCAGAGCCTGGTGTATATAAGAGTGGCCCTAAGGTTACGCTCACCTCAACATCCGGCGCTACAATTTATTACACACTTGACGGCAGTACACCAACTGAAAACAGTACCGTATATCAAGGGCCCATTACAATTGTAGGTGCCGATAAAGAGACGGCTACAATTAAAGCCTTGGCAGTTAAAGCTGGTATCCCATCCAGTCCTATAGCTGAATTAAAATACACTATCGACGCAAGTCTGGTTGTACTGACAGATGAAGCATCCATTGATGCCGTTATTGGTGAAATGACGCTTAAGGAAAAAGCTTCGCTGGTTGTCGGTGCTGGTTCAGGCACGAAGGTAGCTGGAGCTGCTGGTGGTTCTTATGAGTTGCCACGTCTTGGGATTCCCAAGTTAATCATGGCAGATGGACCAGCGGGAGTCCGCATCAACACGAAACAGGGTGAAGCTACCACATTTGCTACAGGTTTCCCGATCGCCACTTCCATTGCAGCGACTTGGAATGAAGCCTTGGCTAACCAAGTAGGTAATGCGATGGGGAATGAGCTACTGGAGTATGGTGTGGATTTATATCTGGCTCCCGCGCTGAACATTCACCGCAATCCATTGGGGGGCAGAAACTTTGAGTATTATTCCGAAGATCCGCTCATCTCAGGAAAAATGACCGCTGCGATTACGAATGGGGTTCAGGCGAATGGGGTCGGAACGACAATTAAGCATTTTGCCGCGAATAATCAGGAAACGAACCGGATGTCCATTGACACGGTCGTTTCAGAGAGAGCACTGCGCGAAATCTACTTGAAAGGTTTCGAAATCGCAGTGGAAGAATCGCAGCCATGGTCTGTTATGAGCTCTTATAACAAAATCAATGGAACGTTTGCCTCCGAAAATAAAGATCTACTGAGTACAATTCTCCGCGATGAGTGGGGGTTCCAAGGTTTTGTAATGACGGACTGGGGTGGGGGCTCGAACCGGGCACAAAATATGATTGCAGGCAACGACCTCATCATGCCAGGAAATGCGGCAGCCATTTCAGCGATTACTAAAGCTGTGAACGATGGCGATCTGAGCTTAGAACAACTGGATGTTAACGTAAAAAGAATTTTGAAAGTCGTAGTGAAATCTCCATCCTTTAAGGGGAGCGGACACAGAAACAAACCTGATCTTGCTGCAAATGCAGTGACCTCTCGTCAAGCCGCAACAGAAGGTATGGTGCTGCTGGAGAATAAAGCTGAGGCGTTGCCTATCGCAGCAGGTACGAATATTGCCCTCTTCGGAAATGCTCAGATTGAAACCGTCAAAGGCGGAACAGGCAGCGGCGATGTCAATGTGGAGCATACTGTATCCATTGTGGAAGGGTTAAGTGACGCAGGCTACAGCGTATATGAACCTTTAAATGTCAGCTATCAAGAATATATTACAGAGCTAAGAAAGAAGCCGGAATACGGTCCAGTGAGCAGCTTTGGCGGCTTGGCCTATCCACCACTTCCGGAAAAGGTATTATCAGCGGATGAGATTAATTCAGCAGAAGCTTCTTCCGAGACAGGCATTATTGTAATCAGCAGAATATCTGGTGAAGGTTCAGACCGGAAAAATGCTGAGGGTGACTTTTTGTTGACAGCGACAGAGCTGGATATGATTGATAAGGTATCAACTGCTTACCATGAGCAAGGTAAGAAGGTCTCCGTGATTCTGAATATCGGCGGTCCGATTGAAATGATCTCCTGGAAAGATAAAGTGGATGCTATTCTCTTGGCTTGGCAGCCAGGACAGGAAGCAGGCCATGCGATTGCCGACGTATTATCCGGAGCTGTGAATCCATCGGGCAAGCTGCCAATGACTTTTCCTACAAGTTATGGTGTAGTTCCTTCCGCTAATAACTTTCCAGGAAATAGTGCGGAAGTGAAGTACGAGGAAGATATTTATGTGGGTTACCGTTACTATGATACGTTTGGCAAAAGCAGTGCGGTTGCCTATCCATTCGGATATGGCCTCTCCTATACAACCTTTGGCTACCGCGATCTTAAGATCAGTTCAGATGCTTTTGATTCTGCAGCGGGAAGTGTGACTGTAACCGTGGATGTATATAACAACGGTACAGTTGCAGGTAAAGAGGTAGTTCAGCTATATCTAAGCGCTCCGGGTGCCAATAAACCAGTTCAGGAATTGAAGGCTTTCCAAAAGACAGCGTTATTGAATGCAGGAGAGCATCAGACCCTAACGTTCACACTAAATAGTCTGGATCTGGCTTCCTTCGATGAGAGCAGCCATGCTTGGGTAGCTGATCCAGGTACTTATGCGGTTCGAATCGGTTCCTCTTCCGCAGGAGAGAAGCTGAATACGTACTTCCATTTGGAATCGCCAATGACAGTGAAAACCACCAACAGTGTACTGATTCCAGTCAAACCGCTAAATCTTTTGGTTCATCCGGTCATTGCCGATTACTCGCAAGAGGCTTTAACTGTTGCACCATAGTCTTTTCCCTTCGCAAGCAGGAATGACAAAGCTGCCTCAAGCTATAAGTAGCTTGGGGCAGTTTTTTTTGGAATCGGGAATTGACTATATTTACTATAGTATCTATTATTATTTTAATGTAAGCGCATTCTTATTAGCATAAACAATGCTAGAGGGGGAAGAACACCATAAATATACTTCGCCGACCTTTTTATATTTTCATGCTGCTCTTACTGTCCATTTCCCTATGTTTTACTGGCGTGTTTACTGGAAAAGTGTTGTATTACGATCATTTACTAGCCGAACGAAAGCCCGCGCAAAAGCCACTACTACATCTTGTCTTAATTTCGGAAGAATTGGATAATCCCTATTGGCGTGAAATTGAGAAAGGTGCTCAGAGAGCAGCAGCAGAGGAAGGGATTGCGCTTGAATATCTCGGACCCGTCCAAGCAGATAAGAGAGAGCAAATTCGAATCATAGATAAAGCTATTGCATCGAAGGTAGACGGAATATTGACACAAGGACTTAATGATAAGGAATTTAATCCCATCATTGCTGAAGCTGTTAAACAAGGTATCCCTGTCATTACTATTGATTCGGATGCACCATCTAGCGGGCGGATTGCCTATGTTGGCACTGATAACTACGCGGCTGGATATTTAGCTGGAACGACACTTGTTCAGCAATCGAAGGGTGTAGGTCAAGTTGGGATTGTGACCGGGAGCTTTACCTCTACGAATCAACAGCAGCGGGTTAAAGGTTTTATGGATGCAATTGATGGAGAGTCTGGTATCCATGTCGTACAAATTGAAGAATCAAACATTAATCGGATTCAGTCAGAAGTCATAGCTTTTAAAATCATGAATCAGCATCCAGAGATAGACACTTTTTTGGGTACAAGTTCTTTGGATGGATTGGGGATTGCCCAAATGCTGAAAGGTAAAAATCAGCAGGCGCGGATCATTGCTTTTGATGACTTACCGGAAACGCTTGAATTCATTGAAGAGGGCATCATAGATGCCTCTATAGTGCAGCAACCTTACATGATGGGACGAAAAAGTGTGGAACTGATGGTGGATTATCTAGCAGGGAAAAAGATTGTTACCATCTTTAATACGGATGCCAATGTGGTCCGCAAAGAGGAAATTTCCCGCGGAAAGGGGGACTTCGGGCCATGATTCGTATTAAAAGCAAGCTGATGATCTTTTTTAGTGCTTTTATAGTACTACTTAGTAGTGTTTTCGTCTTTCTTTACATAGATAATATCAATATGGCAAGGACATACGATCAAGTTCTGCACCGATTTTTTCTGCTTAATGAGCTATACCAGGATGCCACTGATGTTAATGATGCTATGAACCGGTATGTGCTCCGGAATCGAAGCGGCGATGAGACCCTGAAGCAGTATGAAACTGCCATTATGAAGCTTAATAACAAACAGGATTTACTAGTAAATATTCTACAAAATGATCATAATCAACTGCTCGTTGATAACTATAGCAATATGATAGACAGCTACATGACAGAGAGTCGGCAAAGCCTTATAGCTTTTGATCTAGGCAACCAGGATGCTTACTACGCACACTTAAAACAATCGGGTGAGATTACCCGATATATTCAAGAGACCACATTGACGATTATTAATAGCGAACTGACGGATTACCGGAATGTGTTTGAGCTGATTAGTCGAAAGAATGAGAACTTTAGATATTTAGGTGTTTTTGTTTTTAGTTCGGTAGCCATTTTGTGTATGATTTTTGCATATTGGTTCTCCAATGGAATTACGAAGCCCATACAGCAATTGACGGCTGCGGCGAATCGGATATCTCGCGGGAATTTCGAGGGGGAGGTTACGGTGAATACGCGTGATGAAATGCGCTTTCTCGCAACAACCTTTAATAATATGCGCTCTAACATCCGCGATCTCGTGGTTGAAATCAAACAGAACTCGGAACTCGATCAATTGGTTAAGAAAATGGAGCTGAAAAGTCTGCAAAATCAGATCAATCCACATTTCCTATTTAATACACTGAACATGGTTTCTAAAATGGCTTATGTCGAGAGCGCAGAAAGAACAAGCGAGTTGGTGGATTCCGTTTCGACCTTGCTGCGTTACAATCTGAAGAAGATGAATTATATTGTTCAGCTGCGTGATGAAGTGAATATTGTTAAAGAGTATTTGTTTATTCAAAGGATGCGTTTTGATGATAGAGTTGCGTTTACGGATGACATTGAGGAGCGAGCCTTGGATTGCTTGTTACCACCACTGACTTTGCAGCCCTTTATTGAGAACGCTTTCACTCATGGTGTGGAATCCTATGAACAGGGTGGGAAACTGCATCTGGCCATTTACGAGAGTGGTAATGATGTCATCGTAGAGGTACAGGATAATGGCGTTGGAATAGACCCGGAAACGATTGCTCGCTTGAGCGGAGATATTCCTTTTTCCGAACATACGCCCATAGATTCAGAGAAAGAAAGGGAGCCTGTGGGGAGCGCTGATTCGAACTCCAATGGAATTGCAATTCGAAATGTACAACGACGGCTGCAGCTTTTCTATCAAAGGAACGATGTAATCGAGATTATGTCCGAGCAGGGAAAGGGAACGACCATCAAACTGAGGCTAACGCGTGTGAATAATAGCAAGGAGGAGATCCTGCATGCTTAAGCTCCTGATTGTGGATGATGAACGTATTGAACGTAGTGCTCTCCGGATGATCATCGAGCGGTTTCTACCAGAGATTCGAGTAGTTGGTGAAGCCGAAAATGGTAGGGTAGCTGTAGAGCTCGCGGAACAACTACGGCCTGATGTCATCACTATGGATATCAAAATGCCGGGAATTGATGGTACGGAAGCTGTGTCCTTGATCCATAATAGGTTTCCAGCGATTCGTTTTATTATGATGTCTGCGTTCGATACGTTTGAATATGCACGTAAAGTCATGCGTTATGGTGTGAGGGAGTATTTGCTCAAGCCATATCGGAAGGATCAGATCGTGGAGGTCATCCGCACGATGTCCCATGAGATTGCACGAGAAAAAGAGGATAAACAAAGAACTAATGAGCTGGAGTCCAAATTTAAAGAGACATTATCACTAGTAGAGTCCGAATGGGTTAGTGCTATTTTGATGGATCGTATACAGGAAGTGCAGGTTAGAGATTGGAGCCATACCCTTGGTGTACCAGAATCTTCAGGATTCGCTATCGTATTTGTGATGTCAACGAAGGAGAAGGCATGGAGTGTTCAGGAACGAAGGGAGATATATTCTTGGCTTAGGCATCAGTGTAAGATTAGTTGCTTCTCTCTCGTAGGCCCGATGACAGGAGCTCGTATCCCGGTCTTCATGTTTCCGGATGCGAAATCCCGTTTGCCAATCCAGCATATTCATAATGCTAAGGATTTTGCGTCCAATCTGGCTAAATTTGCTTCCCGGCGTTTCCGTTCATTGCAGCTGTCTGTTGGAATCGGAGGTTTAGCAGCTTCTACTGATCAGTTGATAGGCTCTTATCACGAAGCGCTGTTATCAGCCAGTGCTCTTAATGAGGGGGAAAGCTCACAAGCACAAGAGGAATGGCTCTCAAATTCTGGTATGAGAGAGGCGGAACGAAGATTGCTTCGTTCTTTAGGTAGTGGACAGTTCCGAGAGATGGAGGAAGATTTCGAGTTTTGGGTAGCGGAACTTCGTCTCTTCTGTAGTGACGAGATCCAGGATATAAAGAGCGGACTACACCGATTATTTACTTTGGCTGATGAGACGCTTAGGGAGAGCGGGCTTGAGCCTTTGCCGCAGCTTAGCTTCGGAGAGGTGGAACAGGTAGAGCTGCTGGTAGAGCAAGCCCATTCAAGACTTTTCCTTCAGGCCCGAATGTTGAAGCATTGGTACGATAACAATTCGGCTAGCGCGATTCGTCGGGCTCAGACGTTTATTTCCGACCATTACAGGCGGGAGCTATCGCTTGAGGAGACGGCTGAACATGTAGGGCTGAACCCAAACTATTTTAGCAAAATATTTAGTGATCGCTGCGGCATAACCTTTATTGATTATTTAACTGGCCTGCGAATCAATAAAGCCAAAGAGCTGTTAGCCGATCCTGCGCAAGTGCTGAAAGAGATCAGTATAAGAATTGGATACCGTGATCCTAACTATTTCAGCAGAGTATTCAAAAAGACAACAGGAATGTCACCGACGGAATTTCGGCAATCCATTGGCAGACTGTAAGCAGAAAGTAAATGAATACAGCGGGAACTATAGGAAGGAAGAATCTCAATGAAAAGGTCGCTGATTAGTCTGGTATCCAACACGCTCATTGTCAGCTTGCTTTTATCCTCATGTATGAACTTAAGAGAAAAAGATTTGTCTGCATTTTTTCCAGATGAGGAGGCCATGCGATCTAGTGAACCGGTTAACAACATTCAGGAGGCAATAACGAGAAGCGAGGCGGAGTCGGATCATCCGCAGTTGGAAATCTTTAGCTGGTGGACAGGGGCCGGGGAAGAAGCAGGGTTAAAAGCTTTAATCAAGGTATTCAAAGAAAAGTATCCCGGCATTTATGTCTTTAATGCTGCCGTTGAAGGTGGTGCAGGGGGAAATGCCAAGGAAGTACTTGAACGGCGAATGAAGGATGGTGAACCGCCTGATACCTTTCAGGGAAGGAATATGCTCTGGGCAGCTGAAGGGCGAGTAGAGCCGTTAAATGATCTGTACGAAGAAGAAGGCTGGTATACAGTATTTCCTCCAGAGATCATCGATATGCTTAGTCTTGGGGATGACATTTATTATGTCCCACTTAACATTCACCGTCAAAATGTGCTCTGGTACAATAAATCCATCTTCGCTGATAACAACCTTCAAGTTCCATCGACATTCGATGAGTTTTTTAAGGTGGCTGATCAATTACAAAGAAAAGGCATCACACCGCTGGCTTTTGGAAACAAGGAACCGTGGATGGTTAGCGCTCTTTACACGAATGTCATGCTCGGAACACTGGGGGCCGAGGATTATAAAAAGCTAAGTAAAGGAGAAATCAATACTGACGATCCTCATGTAAAAGAAGGGATGGAGCGGTTCGCCAAGATGTTGACCTATGTGAATGCTGATCATGCTGAACGAAACTGGCAGGAAGCGGCTAAGCTCGTTGCTGAGGGAAAAGCGGCAATGAACATTATGGGCGATTGGGTGAATGGTTTTTTCACACATGATCTGGAGCTGAAGGACGGTGTGCAGTTTGGCTGGAACGCTTCACCAGGTACAAAAGGGATATTTAGATTCCAATTGGATGCTTTTGGATTGTCACGCGGTGCTGAGGATCGAGAGTCAGTTCGTGATTGGTTAAGGGTACTGGGATCTGCCGAAGGTCAGAATGCCTTTAATCCGCTTAAAGGTTCGATTCCAGCTAGGCAGGACGTTTCGATTTCGAATTATGACAGCTATAGCCGACAGGCCATGGAGGCATTCCGAAACAGTGCAAAGAACAAGGAGCTAGTATCTGATAGTAGGCTGCCCGCTTCTTTAGAAGCTGAAGCTTTTAAGAAAGCAAAGGAACTACAGTCTAATCCATAAACAATCCTTATATTTCCCGAGAAACGTTTCACACATACTTAATCCGAATATTTCTCCCACAAACACTTACCGTCCTTATAAGGATGGTAAGTGTTTGTGTTTGGAAAATAAATTATGGATTGTGATGTTGCAATGAACATTTTATGGCGATTCTAATGGATGTAGGTAGGACATAATAGGTGTGGAGTCTGCTCAGGAGGGAAGACATTGCGTAATAACAAACATCGGCGTGTATTCAGCGGTCTTCTTATTTTATCTGCGGCTGTAGCCGTGTTGATCCTTAGGCTGGCATGGGTTCAGCTAATTATGAAGGAACAGACGGTTCCTGGAACAAAATATACACTTGCGAAGATGGCGGAAATTCAAAGTGAACGGGAGACTGTACTGGACAGCGGTCGGGGACGTCTGTATGACCGCAAGAATGAGCCTCTTGCGGGGGAAACCATTTGGACGGCGGCTTTTTTTCCACAAGAGGAGATGGCTAAGAAATCTGTGACGAAGGTTGTTTACGAAGAAGCTAAACCCATGCACCGACTGGCGGAGATTCTGGGTGTCAGCTATGAACAACTGCTGAATAAGCGGTCGTCACTTAAAGAACCTTTGCTATGGCCATCTTCAGTGGGAAAAGGACCACTCGCGTTGTCACAGGCACAGGCAGAAGAAGTGAGTGCACTGGGGATCGACGGAGTAGGCGTGCTCCCTTTCGCACGCAGATATGATGGGATTTCTTCAGGTCGGCAATGGCTAGGCTATTTATCGGAAGCCACTATGCATGCTGGAGCTAAAGCTTCTCCTACGGGTCTTAGAGTTCCTATGACGGGAACGGACGGTTTAGAGAAGACATTAGAGCCTTTGCTTCAAGGGGTAGGACACACGGAAGCTTATGTTCAAGTGGATGCGCGTGGGAATCGCCTTCCAGGCAGTCCCATTCAAGTTAAAGCTCCGGGCAATCCTTATTTCCCTCTGTCGTTATATACAACGATTGATAAAAAGCTTCAGGAGGGAATTGAGGAGCTTGCGCTCAAATCCGGAATGAAGGAAGGAGCCATAGTGGTGTTAGATACCGGGACGGGAGATATTGAAGCCATGGTATCTTTACCCTTCTATAATCCAGAGAAGATATCTCCGCAAGGCGGGGAGTGGAACAATCGGGCACTCCAGGCTGCCGTTCCTGGATCGATCTTCAAAATCGTTACAGCCTCCGCGGCCTTAGAAGCGGGTGTAACCTCCGCTGATGAGCTTTTTTATTGTTCCGGGCAATTTGAGAAATATGGATTGTCTTGTCTGACAGGAAAAGGACACGGACCCCTTACGCTGGCGCAAGGATTCGCCGTGTCCTGTAATACTGTATTTGCTGCTCTGGCAGAGCGCTTAAGCGGTATCCAGCTTCAATCAACTGCACTGGCGCTAGGACTCGGTAGAGATATCAGCTGGCAAGCCGAGAAGACGCTTGGGTTTCCACTTCTAAAACCACTTTCGGGAGAGCAAAAGGGAACCATCTTTACTACCTTACTGCCGGATGACAAGGGAGCTAGGGTACAGACTGCAATTGGACAGCGGGATGTACAAGTCACACCCTTACAAGCAGCTAATCTTATTGTAACGCTACTGCATGGAGGTGAAGTAAGGGCACCAAGGATTCTGCAGCGAATCACATTTGCGAACGGGCAGAAGCTGGAGGAGCTGCCGGGACATCTGTCCCCTTCCTCAGCAGGGAGGATTTCTGAGTCTACAGCCCGCCAGTTACTGTCCATGATGCGCAAAGTTGTAACGGAAGGAACGGGAACCCGTCTACAAAGCACACACTGGCCTGTTGCAGGTAAATCTGGGACGGCACAGACGCTGGTTAAGGGCGTAGCACGCAACAATCAATGGTTTATCGGCTACGGTCCGGTGGATCACCCAAAATATGCTATATCAGTTGCAGTAGAGAATGTCGCTCCGGATAGTCCGAATCTCGCCATTAAACTGTTCGGTCAGATATTTGATTTATTATCGTCTTCTACAGAAGCTTGAGGCTCCGGAGGAGTAGCAGTGGTCTTGCCCTTAGATGAAGGGCCATTTGCAGCAAAGGGAGAAACGATAAACTCTTCTTGAGGCAAATAGATCCAACTCTGAAGATATCCTTGTTGAATTAGTTCTTTGATCAGAATAAGCAGAATCGGCGACAGGATCAGACCGGCCATACCGAAAGCGGATGTGGACAGAATGACGAAGGACAGCATCAGAAAAGCAGACGATACGCCAATCGAATTCCCGGTAATCTTCGGTTCAAGCAGCTGTCTTACAATCAATACAATCGCCAGGAGTACGATTAAACCGATTGCTAATGAGGTATTGCCAACAATAAACAGATAGATGATCCAAGGGACTAAAATCGTCGTTACACCAAGGAGCGGCAAGACATCAAATACAGCACAGATAAGCGCCATAGTGATTTCGTTACCGGTCCTTAGTATGAATAAGCCAACCAGTACGATAACAAAGGTAATGCTGATCAGAATAAGCTGGGCTTTTAAATAAGAGCCGATGGCTTTAAAGACGTTGCCTTGCAAAAAAGCGTAAGCAGTTTTAAATGTTTTTGGCATTTTGTCATGGGCAATCTTGCGCCAATCTTTAATCTCCATACTAAGGAAAAATGCTAAAATAATGGCTATCCCAAAATTGGCCATGAAGGAGGAAAAGGATCCGAGCACACCGACCATATATTTTAGAAAAGTAACAAGCCATCCAGTAAGAACATTCGTGGCATCTTTAAAGTAGCCATTCACTTTATCGGTAATATCCGGCGGCAAGCTTTCGATTTTTTGCTGAAGGTAGGTTGTGGATTCCACGAAATGTTGTTGCACCACATATGTATACTTAGGAAGATTATTTTGAAAGTGAAGCGCTTGGATGGTGACCAATAGCCCAGCGCCAAATAACGTACCCAGAAGAACGATTAAGAACAGAAGCACTGAGATCGCTGAAGCGAATGGTTTAGCAAGCCCCCGTCGGTTCAAGAAACGGGCAAGCGGTTCAATAAGCAAAAATACAAAAAAAGATAGGAATACAGGTGCAGCTAACTGATACAATTTACTGAAGGCGAACATAACCAGATAGACCGTGAGGACAATTAATCCAATGTCGAAGAACGTGCGCCAATATTTTTTGTATAACGGCAGCATAGATATAAACAACTCCCTTTTTTAATAAGTTGATAGGTCAGCTTGAATACATTGTACATGATTTTACCTAAAAACCGTCTATTTCTTTGATACATGTGTTAAAATAGGGGGTAACGTATTTTTTATCTAACTTCACTTGGCCGTATCACAGGTTCTGCTTGCAGACGTAAGGCGAGCCAAAGTCAACTCTGGAAAAGCGAGGAATTCATATGCAGACTTTGCTGCTCTGGTTATTTTATATCTCATCTTTTTATGCTTTTATCCCGGGTATGATTAGCCGCATTTTTGGTTACCGTGTCTTTCGTAAAGGAACTGGGCGAAATGAGTTCGCGTTGACCTTTGATGATGGACCTGACCCTCGATTTACACCGTTACTTCTGGATTTATTGAAGAAGTATGATGCAAAAGCAACCTTTTTTGTAGTAGGATCTAACGCTGAACGTTATCCGGATCTTATTAGGCGGATACATGAAGAGGGACATCTTATTGGAATTCATAATTATGTTCACAAGACGAACTGGCTCATGCGGCCCGCAACCGTTCGTCGGCAGATTCAGCGCACGAATGATATTATCTACAACATAATAGGCGAGCGTAGTACTTATTACCGTCCACCTTGGGGGATTGTCAATTTGTTCGATATTTCCAAACGTCGCCAAGTTGAAATTGTTCTATGGTCGGTAATGTTTGGAGATTGGCGTGAGAAGCTTGGTGCGCAGCGTCTCACTGAGAAGATGCTGGCGCGATTGAATCCCGGTGAAGTGATGCTGCTGCATGATAGTGGCACAACGTTAGGTGCCGATCCGGACGCACCTGAGAATATGCTTGTAGCCCTTGAACTGACGCTGCAGGAGGCCCAAAGAAGAGGACTGCGCAGTATTCGAGTGGATGACATGATCAAGATGGCGGAGAAATCACCGATTCGGCGTTTATCCTTTGGTAAACGAGTACTGGTCGGACTCTGGTTGGCTTGGGAGCAGGTATTCCAAGTAATGTTCCAGATCAAGACGATTAACCCGGCCGATCCATTCATGCATTATCGAATGCGTAAATATCAGGGAGAGCCTGTTGAACTTGGTGATGGAACCTTGCTGAGTAAAGGTGATAAAGTCATTGAGCTGCATATTGATAACAGGCAATTATTCGAGTTAGGTATTCATTCTCGTTCTTCTGCTCAACTTGCGATTCGAATGATCCGGAGAATGGAGAAAGGGTTGCCAATGCTGGCAGAAGTTATTGCCGAAGATGTAAACCTCGCGCAAGCCAAAGCACTTTATGGGGTTAGTATGATTAACCGTGGGCCAGAGAAATTCGGCTTTAGTGTACATGATTTGCCCGATGGCATATTCGCACGCTCCACCAAGTTTTACTTAAAGATCCTGTTAAGTGTGATTCATCCAGATGGTGGTGCTAGGCTCAAGGAGCGTAGTGAGGTCCTTGTACCGAAGCTAATCCTGATGCCTGTCTCAGAATTACTCAAGAAGATGAATAAGCAACTGCCTCATGATGAAAGGTCAGTAAGAAAACGTAAACCGCAGCAAGAAGAAGCGTTGTCACTTAATGATTCACTCACAGAAGTGGAATTGCCAGGAGCAACAGTAACGAATTGATTCATGATATTATTTAGTCTTATATAATGAAACGTAATATAGATGCCTCACAAACCAGAAATGGATTGTGGGGCGTTTTTTCTTGTGCCCAATAAAAAAGAGCAGTCCGACCATAGATTATCTAAGGTAGACTGCTCTTGTATGCCAGAAACAAATAGAACTCGGGTTTGCTAATTAAATCTTCAGTACTGCACCGTTACTTGCGTTGGTAACCATTTTGGAATAGCGAGCCAGGTAACCAGTCTTAACTTTAGGCTCAAACTCTTTCCAGCCCGTACGGCGAACCGCTAATACTTCTTCGTCAACCAGGAGTTCAATCTTGCGATTGTTGAGGTCGAGTTCAATGATGTCGCCATCTTCAACAAAAGCGATCGGGCCGCCTTCAGCAGCCTCCGGAGAAATGTGCCCGATGCTAATTCCGCGGGAAGCCCCCGAGAAACGTCCGTCTGTAATCAGACCAACCTTAGCACCAAGACCCATCCCCACGATTTGCGATGTAGGAGCTAGCATTTCCGGCATTCCCGGTCCACCCTTTGGACCCTCATAACGGATAACGACTACATGGCCTTCTTTAACCTTACCGTTAGCGATACCTTCGAGTGCGGATTCTTGGGAATCAAAGCAGATCGCAGGACCTTTGTGATATCCACCAACAGAAGCATCTACTGCACCTACTTTAATGATGGAACCTTCAGGAGCCAGGTTGCCGTAAAGTACGGCGAGACCGCCTCTTTCGGAGTAAGGGTTATCGATTTTATGAATTACGGAAGTATCTTGGATTTCATGTCCGGTTACGTTCTCGGCTAATGTTTTGCCGGTAACCGTCATGCAGTCTCCGAACAGAGCACCCGGTTTCTTAAGTAGTTCATTTAATACGGCACTAACGCCGCCCGCGCGGTCCACATCTTCAATGAAAATATCGGAAGCCGGAGCCAGCTTAGCCAGGTAAGGAACACGGTTAGCCACTTCGTTAATGCGTTCAAGCGGATAATCGATACCAGCTTCTTGAGCCAGTGCAAGGGTGTGCAGCACCGTGTTAGTGGAGCCGCCCATTGCCATATCCAGCGCAAAAGCGTTATCGAGGGATTCTTTAGTTACGATATCTCTTGGTTTAAGGTCTAACTTAATCAATTCCATCAGTTGAGTAGCAGATCTGCGTACAAATTCTCTGCGCTCATCAGCTACAGCTAGGATGGTACCATTACCTGGCAATGCCAGTCCAAGTGCCTCTGCCAGGCAGTTCATGGAGTTGGCCGTGAACATTCCCGAACAAGATCCGCAGGTAGGACAACCGAATTGTTCTAATTCAAGCAATTCAGCATCGTTGATTTTGCCTACTTGGTGAGCACCTACGCCCTCAAATACCGAGGTAAGGGAGAGCTTTTTACCTTTACTATCTACGCCGGCTTTCATTGGACCGCCGCTTACGAACATGGTTGGGATATTAACACGCAGTGCGCCCATCATCATACCCGGTGTGATTTTATCGCAGTTAGGGATGCAGACCATGCCATCGAACCAATGCGCCGAAACTACAGTTTCCAAGGAGTCAGCGATGATCTCACGGCTTGGCAGTGAATAACGCATGCCGATATGTCCCATTGCGATACCGTCATCAACGCCGATCGTATTGAATTCGAAAGGAACGCCGCCAGCTTCACGAATCGCTTCCTTAACGATCTTACCGAACTCTTGAAGATGCACATGACCTGGAACAATATCAATATAGGAATTGCAGACCGCAATAAACGGCTTTCCGAAATCTTCTTCTTTTACTCCGGCTGCACGCAGGAGACTACGGTGTGGAGCACGGTCAAAGCCTTTTTTAATCATGTCTGAACGCATTTTCTTAGCTGCCATATTGACATTTCCCCCCTAAATAAATTGCAATGAAATATAGTGTCGCATTAACGCAATGAACTCCAAAGACCTGCGTATATACGGTTTATAGAATGAACGGGGACGAGCTTCCTAGAGAAGAAGGGCGAAGCCGATTCTATAAAAAATGCCGCTGTTTTGGTATAAACGGTTCCCGCCTTTAATGAACGGAGAAGTCATTGTTATTAGTGAGTCTATCACAAAGAGCACGTTTTTTCTACCGGACAATGTGAAGTTTCTCATGAGGAGACCGGCCTTAAATAGTATAAAAAAACCTATCCGCAAGGGGATAGGCCACTTATAATGAGCGCCTTAAGGCAACACGCTGCAGGGTGATCATCCAGCCAACGGGGGGCTCAACAATAGGATGCATCAGCCTTTTTACACTTGGTTGGGCTAAGAGAATGGTCAGTAAGATTGCAGAAAGCACCAATAACATGGCACCTAAAGAATGGTTGATATAAGAATATAGGCCAGAAACAGCGGCAAAACGAACGATAAATCCGTGAAGTAGAAAAACATATAACGTACGGGAGCCCCAGTCAGTCAGCCGGCTAAGCGAGTAAGGAATCCATCCCATAAACGCTAGTGCAGCAGTGATTTGTAGCCCGTAAACGCCCAGACGATAAATTCCAGCGTACCATTCTTGAAGCCCAAGCTGCATGTAGGTCATACTTCCATAAAGCCAGCCTATCGGCAAGTCTGATCCCCAAGATGCAAACAGAAGGAATAGAAGGATGGAGACTGCGGCAGCGGTAATTTTAATCCATTTTTGAAAAAAGCGAGAAAAGGACTGGAACGAAAAATGATAACCTAATACGAAGAATGGCAGGTATACAAAAGTGCGGCTAATGCTGAACCATACGCCATCAAGCTGTAGGTACCCAACGGCAATTCCAGCGGCGACAGCAAAAATGAATTGAGTGGCAGGCGCCCATTTACGCATCCCGATCATCAATATACGCCAGAAGGCATGACTTGCCAGGAACCATAAGAGCAAATAGGGGGCGAAAAAGGAATGATGGATACCCTGCACCTGATATATGGTGGCGTCCAGCACAGAGTAGAGGCTTTGAAAAATAATGTACTGGAATCCGATTTGCATGATAATGCGACGGCCTTGTGTACCTGTAAGGTGTTTATTGGCAAAAAAACCTGTAACGAGCACGAAGAGCGGCATATGAAAGCTGAAGATCCACATATATAAGCTATACAAGCTGCTCATTGAGCCTATCAATGGTTCTATGGCGTTTCCAACGATTACAGTAACAATGAGAACAAAACGTAAATTTAGAAAAAAGGTCTTTCCAGGCGTGTCTAGCGAGTTTTCCCCTACCATGACTTCCCCCCAAAGATGCTTGATGCTTTAATTTTAAAATACAAGATTTTCTTCAATTGAATTGTGAATTAACTCACTATTGAAAGCGTTATCATAAGTGCCAAATATGGCGATGTGTTGAAGGTTGTTAGAACAGTGGGTTTCTACTATAATTTTCTTATATGCAGTAACATCCGGGAGTGGAGCATGTTGAAGAAAAGAATAACTAAGCGTCGTATTGGTTTAATTGTACTAATCATTCTTGTTGTAGCCGGATTGCTGATTTGGAAATATTTAACTCCGTATGCACCGGCTGAAGAAGCCGAAACTGCACTGATTTCAAGCGGTGGAGTTACAGTTGAACAGAATGAAAACTGGATTTCGTTCGAACCCTCCATTACTAAGGGGGCCTCGATCATATTTTACCCTGGAGCTCTGGTGAAACCAGAAGCTTACTCCCCACTGGCGAAGGGCATTGCTGCTGCGGGGCATCCGTTCTACATCGCTAAAATGCCGCTTAATTTAGCAGTAACAAAGGGCGATGCTGCAGAAGAGATTATTCGTGTGCATCCAAAGCAATCTTTTGTTCTAGGTGGGCATTCGCTTGGGGGTGTCATGGCGTCACGTTATGCGATTGAGCATGCGGACCAGCTGGAAGGTGTGTTTTTCCTGGCTTCTTATCCAGATGAAAAAGGTAGTCTGCGTGAGACTACTTTGTCAGTATTGTCGGTAGTGGGTACAGAGGATCAGGTTATTGACAGAGACAGCTACAACAAAGGACGTTCCTATTTGCCGGATAATACGGTTTATAGTTCAATCGTCGGTGGAAATCACGCTCAGTTTGGAAGCTATGGACCACAAAAAGGAGACGGGAAAGCAACCATTTCCGAAGAAGAACAGCAAAATGACACTGTGCGAGCCATGTTGGATTGGCTTGGGAATATCAGGTAGTCTTCGGTCTTTCCAACAAAGGGAGGATATTTATGCCAGAATTACAGATTAACGATGAATGCATTCCCTGTTCAGGAATATTGTTCGACAAAGATGGCACGTTATTGGATCTATTAGCCACTTGGGGGAATTGGGCCGAGCTTGTACTATGTGGAATGGAAAATCAGCTTGCGATTATGGGAACTGATTTTATCGTGGATCGGAGTAAAGTGCTAGGTACCCAGCATGATGCTTCAGGAAAGTTGATTGGTTATGATCCAGCAGGGCCGCTCACCATGGCTACAGAAGAAGAAAGTTATGGTGTGCTTGCATGGCAGCTGTATGCTGCTGGTGTTCCTTGGAATGAAGCGTTGACCCGTGTAAAGAGTATAGCTAAGGACGCTATGTATGAATTACGCAAACGCCGCACGGCACAACCTCTAGAAGGGCTTCTTCCTTTTCTGGAACAGTGCGCGGCTGCATCACTCAAGCTAGGGGTGGTTACCTCAGATGGCGCAAAGACCACTCAGGAGCATCTGGATTGGCTTGGTATTGCTCATTACTTCCATTCGGTAGTTACAAGAGACAGAGTATTAAATGGAAAACCCGCACCTGAAATGGCCGAATTAGCCTGCCGGGAGCTGGGGCTGTCTCCTGAAGTGACGATTATTATTGGTGACAGTAATGCAGATATGCAATTGGGTAAAGGTGCAGGCTTACGCCTCGCCGTTGGAATCTCCAACATGGGTGATGGAAATCACTTGATTGACGCAGATGTGATTATTTCTAGCTATAATGAGCTAAGGATCACCTACTGATCAGCATACTAATGGAAAGGATGTGCTACAACATATGGATCAATTGCAGACACTTGCTTCTTGGATTAAAGACTGTGACAACATCGTTTTTTTCGGAGGGGCAGGTACATCAACAGAGAGTGGGATCCCGGATTTCCGCTCGGCAGCAGGATTATACCAGACTCAGCACAATTCACCTTATCCGCCTGAAGTGATGCTGAGCCGAACTTTTTTTATGTCCTCACCGGACATTTTTTTTGATTTTTACCGCAGTAAAATGATTCATCCCGATGCTCGTCCGAATGGTGCACATCTGCTGCTTGCAGAGTTAGAACGGCAGGGTAAGCTTAAAGCAGTTATTACGCAAAATATTGATGGCCTACATCAGCTGGCGGGTAGCCAAAAAGTACTTGAGCTGCATGGTTCCATTCATCGTAACTATTGCATGGACTGCTCACGTTATTACGGGCTGGAGCAGCTCCTAAGTACCACTGAGATCGTCCCTCGCTGCCCCGAATGTGGTGGTATTATTAAGCCGGATGTTGTGCTATATGAAGAAGAATTGGACCACTCGGTGCTGGTGAGTTCTGTCGAAGCGATAGCAGCTGCAGATATGCTTATGATTGGTGGAACCTCTCTTACTGTCCAGCCTGCGGCTAGTCTAGTCACTTATTTCCGGGGCAAACGTACGGTGCTGCTGAATGGCGACCCGACACCTTTTGATGATCAAGCTGATCTTCTGATTACAGATCGGATTGGGAAAGTACTCGGCAGTGTAAAGGATCTGCTTGGTTAGAAGGGATAATCTCATGGCTTGTCGGTTGCCAGATTATTATTGCGCTTAGTAGTTTAAAGATAAGGTAGTACAGAAACAGCGCGTAATGAGAGGCAGGGATAAGCAATGGTATATGTAGCAAATGAAGCACGATATGAAGAGATGCGTTATAACCGTTGCGGGAACTCAGGTCTTAAGCTTCCGGCAATCTCATTAGGACTATGGCAGAATTTTGGTGGAATTGATACTTACGAGAATGGCAGAGAAATGATCACTCGTGCTTTTGATCTTGGAATTACTCATTTTGATCTAGCCAACAACTATGGACCACCAGCGGGTTCAGCAGAAGAGCTCTTTGGGAAAGTGCTTGCAAGTGATATGGCTCCATATCGAGATGAAGTGGTGATTTCTACAAAAGCAGGGTACAACATGTGGCCCGGTCCTTATGGCGAATGGGGTTCGCGTAAATATATGCTGGCTAGTCTGGATCAGAGTCTGAAGCGGCTGGGCATAGATTATGTTGATATCTATTATTCGCATCGGCCGGACCCGGAAACACCTCTTGAAGAAACCATGCAGGCATTAGACCATGCTGTGCGTTCCGGCAAAGCTCTGTATGTAGGATTATCTAACTATACCGCGGAGCAGACGCTCGAAGCGGTTAGAATCTTGAACAGCTTAGGCACGCCGCTCTTAATTCATCAGCCGAGTTATTCTATGCTCGATCGCTGGATTGAGGGGAGTTTACAGGGTGTGTTGGAACAGAGCGGAGTTGGCAGTATCGCTTTTACACCTCTGGCTCAAGGATTGTTAACCAATAAGTATTTAAATGGAATCCCAGAAGGATCAAGAGCGGCCAAACCCTCTGCTGCGTTAAATGAAAGCCGAATTACACCGGATGTGAAGCGCAAGATCCACGCGTTAAATCAGCTTGCTGTTTCAAGAGGCCAGAGTTTGGCGCAGCTTGCACTAGCTTGGACACTACGTGATGGGAAGGTTACTTCTGCATTGATAGGGGCTAGCAGAGTTAGTCAGATTGAAGAGAATATAGCTGCACTTCAGCATTTGGAGTTCTCGCAGGCAGAATTGGATCGCATTGAGACTATTCTTCAAACGGAGAATGGAACTGGATGAAGACGTAGGTGAAGGGATGAGCTGCATCGATGGAGTTGCTTCAAGATGAGAACAAGGTGAAAGAGTGGGCCGAAGCCAACTCGGAATCTATAGGCTTAAATAGGTCGAAGATTGAGGCTAAGTATATTTGGAATCCTGGAGGGTTTGTAAACCAATCTTATCGCATAACGGATGGTCAAACCTTTCGTCATTTAAAACTCTCGCAAGAACAAAAAGCAGTGGGACTTAAACAATGGGTTAAGATCAGTGAACATTTGACTTATAATTACAAGGCACCACGGTTGATTAGGGAGATTACACAAGAAATAACATCTGGTTATTCTTATGGTTTAGTGTTTGATTTTATCGAAGGTAAACCATTAAGCTCCATTTCCGATCCACTGCCAGTGGTTGAAAAGGTTCTGAGGTCCCTTCATCAATTACATGCGGATAAAGGAATTAGGATGGCAGTTGTAAGTGAGGATGAGGACTACAATTATGCCGCCGCATTTACTGACGAATACATCAATCGATTTGAAGAAGATCTGCAAATTATTAGAGCGGAAAAGCATTTGCTGGACTTCGTAACGGCGGACACTTTAGATTGGTTCGATACAGAAGTGGAAGCTTTGAGAATTATGGTTAGTCAGCACCCTTCTTTTCAGAGAAAGGCGTCGGACATCGTACACAATGATGTGAATTGGCAGAATATCTTAGTCAATGATAATAATGAATTTTGGATTATTGATTGGGATGACCTTACGGTTTTTGGAGACGCTGCAATGGATTATTCCGTACTACTTTGGCCGCTCTATAAATCAAAAGATTGGACTTACTGTAGGGATCTAGTTATTGATTTAGCAGGCCTTGCAATATTGGAACGGATTGAGTTTTATTTTAGAGCGAAGCTCCTTGATGATGTGATTGATGTTCTCGCTGACTATGTTGAAGCGGAGCAAGTGCCAGAACTGAAGGAAATGGCTCAGAAAAGGGCAAAAGAGATACATCTTCGTGCTTACCCTGAATATCTGAGTCTATATGCAACATAACCGAAGCTAACTGAAAGATCAGCTTAATAAAGGGATTCACATATTGGACTTGCCTAATATGTGAATCCCTTTTTCAAAGGCTTCCCTTACTGATTTGTCTTTTTTACATGTCTAGTCGTTGTGAGACGGTAAGCGGTGGGTGACTGAGCACAAAACCGTTTGAATTGGCGTGAGAAGTATAAAGCATCGGTGAGCCCCACGGATGCTGCTACCTGTTCCACGGACAGCTCGGGCCGTTCACGCAGCAGCTGTCTGGACTTTTCAATGCGCAGCTTCAGCAAGTAGGTCACCGGAGATAATCCGGTCTCTTGCTTAAATACACGGGATAGATAGGCCCGGTTATAGCCAAGAGTATCACACATTTGTTCAATGGATACTGGATGAGCATATTGGGAGGCCATGTAGTGGATCATTTGCTTCACAGTACGCTTAACCTGCGATTCAGCTCCGGGAAGACGGGAGAAGGAAGAGAGTAAATCTGCGGCTTCACCTACAATGAGATAAAGATACCCTAGAGAAGTTAGGTGTGCACTTTCTTTGTTTGCTTTGAAGGCTTGCATGATACTGGAAAGGGCACCTGGCATGACGCTATCACCCGTTGTAGTCACCACAGGTTTTTGAGGTGTAAAGCCTGTCTGCAGCACGAGGCTATCAGCCTCAATCCCAGTAAAAGCTGCCCAGCGATAGCACCAGGGCTGATCTTTATCCGAAACATAACTGACCAGCTGTCCTGGATGAATAAGGAAGCAGTCACCTTTTCCCAGTGCATATTGATGATGTTCAGTACGGAAAACACCTGAGCCAGACTCTATAAAGTGAAGTAAATAATAATCGTAAATCTTAGGGCCAGCTTGATGCATAGGAATCGTCTGACTTTGACCAGCAAACAGTACATGGAGATTTTGTTTATCGTAATATACGGGATTAGATCCTACGGAATAAGTATGCTCCATTTGAGACAGCCTTTCTTGTGTTATTGTCATTTTATGGCTTATAGTTTAGGGTGTATCAATTATTTGTGTAATTATTATATTATGGGAAGTCACATTTATCCATACATTACACACATGATTGCATTATCAGAGGATGACTGATTCTATTATAATGAATACATAAAGAACGCTTTACTTATTCCCACTGGCTGAAGCAGCGAAAGGATGGAGTGGCATTAATGAGCACACAGGAACTTAAAAAGAAATTCATCGAAAAGTACGGGGTAAGCGAGCAAGAAGCTCAAGTATTTTATGCACCAGGCCGTGTTAATCTCATTGGAGAGCACTTGGATTATAACGGTGGATACGTGCTGCCGGCAGCTTTGGAATTCGGAACAACATTGATTGTCCGTCCACGCAGTGACAGCAAAGTGAATTTTGCATCTACTAATTTTCCTTATGAAGCATCTATTGATTATAGTGAAATTGGCAAGGCCAAAACTGGAGAATGGATCGACTATCCGGTTGGAGTAATGGTTGAATTGGAGAAGAAAAACACTCCAGTATCTAAAGGTTACGATCTGCTGTTCCATGGTGATATTCCGAATGGCGCAGGCTTGTCCTCATCGGCTTCGCTTGAAGTCGTGACTGCTTATGCTTTCCTAACTCTCGAAGGCGGCGACACGGATACCGTTGAGATTGCACTCTTGTCTCAGCGTGCTGAGAACCAGTACGTAGGTGTAAACTCCGGAATTATGGATCAGTTCGCAGTTGCTAATGGCAAACGAGATCATGCAATCCTGTTAATGTGCGATACGCTTGAATATAATCTGGTACCTTTCATCACTGGTGCTTACAAACTGGTTATCGGCAACACGAACAAACGCAGAGGACTTGTAGATTCCAAGTACAATGAGCGTCGTCAGCAGTGTGATGAGGCCTTGTCTATTTTGCAAAAAGAAGTTCCTTCACTAGCTTATCTGGCACAGCTCAATCGTGAACAATTCGAAGCACATCAAGATAAAATCACCGATGAAATTGTTAGACGCCGAGCTCGCCATGTTGTGGAAGAGAATCAACGTGTACTAGAATCCGTTGAGGTCTTAAAGAACAATGATCTGAAGCAGTTTGGACAGTTCATGAATGACTCACATACTTCCTTGCGTGATTTGTATGAAGTTAGCTGTGAAGAGCTAGATATTATGGTTGAAGAAGCACAGCGTATTCCCGGTACACTGGGTTCTCGTATGACTGGTGCAGGTTTCGGTGGCTGTACTGTATCCTTGGTACATGAAGATGATGTAGAACGTTTCATTCGTGAAGTAGGCGAGGCATATACCACAAGATCTGGTTTGGTTGGTGAGTTCTACGTTTGCGGCATCGGTAATGGTGTCCAAGAATTGAAGGGAGTGTAATCAAATGGCAATTTTAGTAACAGGCGGAGCAGGGTATATTGGATCTCATACTGTAGCAGAGCTGTTGGATCGCGGCGAAGAAGTGGTCGTCATCGACAATCTGCTAACAGGGCATCGTGAGGCGCTACTGGGTGGCAAGCTGTACGAAGGCGATCTGCGTGATAAGGAGCTGCTGGGTAAGCTGTTCGCCGAGAATGAGATTGATGCGGTTATCCATTTTGCAGCAAGCTCTTTGGTTGGTGAAAGCATGAAGGACCCAGTGAAATATTATGACAACAACGTATACGGCACACAATGCCTTTTGGAAGCTATGCAAAAAGCTGGCGTGAACAAAATCGTATTCTCGTCTACAGCTGCAACCTACGGCGAACCGGAAAAGGTGCCGATTGAAGAAACAGACCGTACCGAGCCAGCAAACGTATATGGCGAAACTAAGCTGACTATGGAACGCATGATGGCTTGGTTTGATAAAGTACTGGGTATCAAATATGTAGCGCTTCGTTATTTTAATGCTGCAGGTGCACATGCTAGTGGCAAAATCGGTGAAGACCATCGTCCGGAAAGTCATTTGGTTCCGCTGGTATTGCAAACCGCTTTGAAGCAACGGGAGAGCATCGCCGTATTCGGAGACGACTATCCTACAGAAGACGGTACTTGTGTGCGCGACTACATTCATGTTAGCGATCTGGCTGACGCCCATGTTCGCGCAGTAACTTATCTGCGTAGCGGAAGCAGCAGTAATATTTTTAACTTGGGAAATGGACTTGGCTTCTCGGTAAAACAGGTTATTGAAACTGCGAAGAAAGTTACAGGACTAGAAATCCCTGTAGTTATTCAAGAACGCCGTGCTGGAGATCCGGCAGTACTGGTAGCTTCCTCCGATAAAGCGCGCTCTATCCTTGGATGGAACCCTCAGCATGCTGACTTAGAGAATATCATTCAAAGCGCCTGGAACTGGCATTCTGCCAATCCGCAGGGGTACGGAGAATAAGGGGCTTTAGCATAGCTTAACTAGAGCATGAGACCCTACTTAAGGAGAATTGAAAATGCACAACGAGAATAAGGTTACGCCTGCTGGCCAGAAAGCCTTACATGCGATTGAGCAGCTAGTTCTGTTTGCACTACGTGAGCAGCTCATTGCTCCATCAGATGAAGACTATAGCCGTAATGTGCTGCTAGATCAGTTCGGATTTAGTGAGCCGTTCGTTGGCGAGATCGATCAAAGTCCACTTACAGGTCCACAGGTTCCACTGGATGCACTGATTGATTATGGTTTTGAAATCGGATTGATTCCAGAGAATAGCGACACTTACCGTGACTTGCTGGATGCCAAGATTATGGGACTCCTAATGGCCCGTCCATCAGACGTAAATGCGGAGTTCAACCGTTTAGCTGCTGAAAAAGGTATCTCCGCGGCTACAGATCGCTTTTATAAATTAAGCATAGATTCCAACTATATCCGGATGGACCGGATTTCCAAGAATGTCTACTGGCTGCAAGATTCGCCTTACGGTGACATCGAGATGACAATCAATTTGTCCAAGCCTGAGAAGAGTCCGAAGGAAATTGCTATGGCCCGCTTGCTCCCGCCGCCGGTCTATCCAAAATGTCTGCTGTGCCGCGAGAATGTTGGGTATGCTGGTCGGGTTAATCATCCGCCGCGCCAGAACCTGCGTGTCATTCCACTTCAGCTGAATAATGAGAAATGGCTCTTTCAGTATTCGCCATATGTTTACTATAACGAGCACTGTATTGTATTCCATCATGATCATGTGCCAATGAAGCTTACCAAGGATACCTTGAAGAGGCTACTTAGCTTCGTGGAATCTTTCCCGCACTATTTTATTGGCTCGAATGCAGACTTGCCGATTGTTGGCGGATCGATTCTGACGCATGACCACTTTCAAGGTGGACGTCACACCTTCCCTATTCAGAAAGCGCCTAAGGAAGATACGTTCACGCATGCATCTTATCCGGGTGTCAGCATTAATATCGTAAAATGGCCTATGTCCGTATTACGTTTGAATGGTGACGATCCAGCGGTATTGCTGGAGTGTGGCAATGCACTTTATGAAGCTTGGAAGGCGTATAGTGATCCTGAAGCAGAAGTGTTGGCATTCAGCGAAGTTGATGGTGAAGTGCAGCCTCATAATACCGTTACTCCAATCGTTCGTCGGGCAGAAGATGGCAGCTTCGAGATGGATCTCGTGCTGCGTAACAACCGGACTAACGAGCAATATCCTGAAGGGATTTTCCATCCCCATCGGGAGATGCACCATATCAAGAAAGAAAATATCGGCTTGATCGAGGTCATGGGACTCGCAATTCTGCCAGGTCGTCTGAAGGAAGAGCTTGATTCTATTGCGAGCATCCTTACAGGAGATCAAGCACTATTAGAAGCGGTGAAGAATGATCCTAGTCATCCACTTGCGCAGCACGCTGCTTGGGTTAAGGAGCTTGTAGAGCGTTTCGGAACGGCATTACAGCATGAAGAAGCCGTCAAGATTGTGCAGAACGAAGTCGGCATCAAATTTACACATATTCTTGAACACGCGGGTGTCTATAAACGGACTCCGGAAGGGCAAGCTGCTTTCCGTCGTTTCGTGAAGAGCTTCGGCGCGATCTAAAGTTTGGAAAGGGGATGTCCTTAAGCCTGTAGGCTTAAGGACATCTTTTTTTTAGGTTATATATTTGGGGTCCCCGCAAAGTACCTGAGTTTGCATCGAAGCAAAGCACCACTTTGTGGGGATATTTATGTGGCTTGAAGCTAATCCATTTGAATGCGGGTATTCAGAGGTTTATAATACGAGTGAGCAAAACATTCTGAAATAACTAATGGAGGTTTACACATATGCGTAAATTTGATTTTTATAATCCTACCAAGTTGATTTTTGGACAGGGTACGCTGGAAGCGTTGAAGACTGAGGTTCCTAAGTATGGCAAGAATGTATTGTTGATGTACGGTGGCGGTAGTATCAAGCGTAGCGGTCTGTACGATAAGGTAATGGCTGAGCTGAGTGCAATAGATGCTGTGGTTACTGAACTCTCAGGTGTAGAGCCGAATCCACGCCTTTCCACCGTAAATAAAGGTGTAGAGCTGTGTCACGAGCATAATATCGACCTCATCCTCGCTGTAGGTGGTGGTAGCGTGTTGGACTGCGCTAAAGCAGTTGCTGTTGGGGCGAAATATGAGGGTGACATGTGGGACTTTGTTGAACGTAAGGCAGCTGCTCAAGACGCTCTCCCACTCGGTACAGTACTGACGATGGCAGCTACAGGATCAGAAATGAATAGCGGCTCTGTAATCACCAACGAAGTGACCAAGGAAAAAATGGGCTGGGGCAGTATTCATGCATTCCCGGCATTTTCGATTCTTGACCCAGAGAATACCTTCACTCTGCCACGTGATCAGACGGTCTACGGCATGGTAGATATCATGTCTCATGTTCTGGAGCACTATTTCCATACTGATGGCAACACACCGGTACAAGACGGCTTCTGTGAGACTTTGCTACGTACGGTGATCGAAACCGCACCGAAGCTTATTGAAGATTTGAATAATTACGAACTGCGTGAGACGATCATGTACTGCGGCACAATGGCGCTTAACGGTATGGTTAGCATGGGTTTTGCAGGAGATTGGGCGACTCACAACATCGAGCACGCAGTATCAGCTGTATACGACATTCCACACGGTGGAGGCCTGGCCATTCTGTTCCCACAATGGATGAAATATAATATCGATACTGATCCTGCCCGTTTCCGCAAGCTTGCTGTAAACGTGTTTGGAGTTGATCCTGCGGGCAAGAACGATAAGGAAATAGGGCTGGAAGGAATTGAAGCGCTGCGTAACTTCTGGGATTCCATTGGCGCACCGAAGACACTCGCTGATTATGATATTGATGACAGCGAGATCGGCAGTATGGCTGATAAGGCGGTTCGTTTCGGACCGTTTGGTAATTTCCGCAAGCTTGACCGTGAGGATGTAGTTGAAATTTATAAAATGGCTTTGTAAGTAAATTCTTCTACGAAAGAGACCCTTCGTCTTTAGTCTAGAAGATGTTATAGAACGTCAAAGAAGTGATTCTTCCATAATGGATGAATCGCTTCTTTGCGTTTATGCTCTACTGTGGATTTCTCCTCAACATCGTCCCTGATCTCCGCTGCTGCTGACCGCATTTTTCGTGCGTTTATCCTCAGAATGGAACTTTTATGGGTAAATATCCAAAGTTTGTGAAACCAATGACCTACTTTATTCGTTTAAAGTAATATGACAGTCCTGAATGAAGACAGGAGGAAGTAAATATGCAAACGCTGTATTTAGGCTGCTTGGCGCTAGGCGTCATATTTGCCATAGTCAGCGTCCTGGTGGGTGATGTGATCGGAGATGCTTTGCATGGAGTCTTTGATTTCGTATCCGTAGATTTTCTGAATCCCACCGTACTGGCAGGAGGAATAACCGTGTTCGGCGGAGCGGGCATTCTTCTAACCCGGTACAGCGCTCTGGAAGCTGGGGCGATCATTGCTTTATCTTTGTTAGCCGCCGCTTTTTTGGGAGTACTTATGTATCTAGGGGTGGTTAAGCCCATGGAAAAAAGCGAAATGTCCAATGGTTTCTCTATGAATGATCTGCCTGGCAAGATCGGGGAAATCACAATTCCTGTTCCCGCCACGGGTTATGGTGAGATTATGGTAAAGTTTGGCGCCGGCAATAGCCTGCATACGGCAGCAAGCTTTGATCATGAGCTGCTTCCGGCAGGGATTAAAGTTGTTGTAGTGGAGGTTAGAGAAGGCGTTGCATTGGTGTCAGAATTCGAAAAGAGAAGAGGAGTGGATCTTTAATGTTCGGTATTCCTGAGTATTTGTTAGTCCCTGCTGTTGTCGTTGCTGTTTTGTTTGTGCTAGGTATCGCATTCTGGGCACGTTACAAAACTGTTGGACCAGATGAAGGGATGATCGTAACGGGGTCGTTCTTGGGGAAAAATCATATTTCAGACGATGGATCTGGTCGTAAAATAAAGATAGTACGTGGGGGTGGGGCATTTATCCTCCCTATCTTTCAGAAGGCTGAATTTATGTCGCTTCTTTCTCATAAACTCGATGTGACGACCCCGGAAGTATACACCGAACAAGGGGTTCCGGTTATTGCTGACGGTGTAGCGATTATTAAAGTGGGTAGCTCGACTGAAGATGTGGCGACAGCCGCTGAGCAATTTATGGGCAAACCGATTGAAGCGCTGAAGAGCGAAGCACAAGAAGTTCTTGAGGGTCATCTACGGGCCATTCTCGGTTCGATGACCGTTGAGGAAGTATATCGTAACCGTGACCGTTTTGCGCAAGAGGTTCAAGGCGTGGCGGCACGTGATCTTAAGAAAATGGGTCTGCAAATTGTTTCCTTTACTATCAAGGATGTCCGAGACAAACATGGATATCTTGACGCATTAGGTAAACCGCGGATAGCTGCAGTGAAGCGGGATGCAGAGATCGCTGAAGCAGAAGCGGTGCGGGATGCGAGAATTCAAAAGGCAAACGCTGAAGAGCAAGGGCAAAAAGCAGAACTGCTGCGGGATACGAATATCGCCGAAGCCTCCAAGGAAAACCAGCTTAAAGTGGCTGCGTTTAAACGGGATCAGGATACAGCGAAAGCGGAAGCCGACCAGGCTTATCATATTCAAGAGGCACGTGCAAAGCAGACCGTTGTTGAAGAACAGATGAAGGTTGAGCTGGTACGTAAGGAACGTGAAATCGATTTGCAAGCCAAAGAAATTCAAGTTCGTGAGAAGCAGTACGACGCAGAAGTGAAGAAAAAAGCGGAAGCGGATCGTTACGCAGTAGAGCAAGCGGCGGAAGCTGATAAGGCGAAGAGAATGCGTGAGGCAGATGCCTTGCAATATAGTATTGAAACGCAAGCTAAAGCGACAGCTGAGCAGAAGCGTCTTGAAGGTCAAGCGATGGCGGATGCAGAGCTGGCTAAAGGTACAGCGGATGCTGAGGTTATCCGGTTGCGCGGTCTAGCGGAAGCAGAAGCCAAAGAAAAGCTGGCGGAAGCTTTCCAGAAATTCGGCGAAGCAGCCGTGCTCGATATTATCGTCAAAATGCTGCCTGATTTGGCTGGCCAAATCGCGAAGCCGCTGGCATCCATTGATAAGCTTACGGTTGTAGATACCGGTAATGGTGAAGGTGCGGCACGTGTCAGCAACTATGTAACCCAGTTGATGTCTACGGCTCCTGAGATGCTGAAGAGCGTCTCTGGAATTGACGTAGAGGCCCTGATCAAAGGGCTGACGACTAGATCCTCAGGGTCAACTGGAAGCAAGGCTGTTCCGGTCACACCCGTGACCTCCATACAACCTCCTGCAGCATCGGGGGGAGCGAGCAAAGCTTCAACTTCTGTGGCTGAGCAACTTGAAGACTAGTTAAAGCAATAACTACTATAGAATGATTTAACTTAAGGTAAGCTCGGTGATTGCTACCGGGCTTACTCTATGTTTTGGGTCTTAGCTATAGAATAGGAGAGGTGCGCGAGCGTGCAACTAACTTTAGATCATATCCATAAAAGCTTCGATGGTAAACAGGTGATTAAAGATGCAGACTTCACCTTTGAAAGAGGGAAGATCTACGGGCTGCTTGGACGGAATGGAGCAGGTAAAACCACACTTTTCAATTGTTTGAGTGGTGAGATCCAAATGGATAGCGGAGCTGCCTTTATTGGTGAGAAGGATAGTGCCCGTCCGCTTCGTGACGAGGACATCGGATATGTATTTTCCCTACCCATTTTGCCTGAGTTTCTGACAGGTTATGAGTTCGTAAAGTTTTATATGGACATCAACCGTGAGAAGATCGATCCGAATAAAAGCATTGAAGATTATTTTTCAATTATTAAGTTTGAGGAAGAAGATCGGCACCGACTGATAAAGGGTTATTCCCACGGGATGAAGAATAAAATTCAAATGCTCTGCTTTATCATTACTCGTCCGCCTTTGATTTTATTAGATGAGCCTTTAACTTCTTTTGACGTGGTTGTGGCTCTTGAGATCAAGAAATTGCTGCGTGAGATGAAGCAGGATCACATTATTATTTTTTCTACGCATATTTTGCAATTAGCCGCCGATTTATGTGACGAGTTGGTTATTCTAAATCATGGAACCCTTCAAGAAATTCCGCGTGAGACTCTGCAAAGTCCAGAATTTGAGGAGCAAATCATAGCTTTACTTCAGGATGGCAACAATGATTAGTACACTTCGCAGCATTCAGAGGATTAGAGGTTCGTCCGGAGCCAATCGGCTGATTTACTATTTCAAAAAGCTGCCTGTTCTTGGCAAACTTTTAAAAGGGGATATTTACTCTAACATTGCACTAAAACAAGTCTTCGCTGGGATAGTACTTGCATTGAAGGTAGTGTGGGGGTTTTTAGGCAAGTTCGCCTATTTGGGAATTGTGATCTATTTGCCAATCGTCCTTACACACAAAGAATTGCCGCTCGCCGAACAGTATGCATTGTTCTTACATATTTTTATAGTTCTGAGCTTTATAGTGGCTGGGGTTTCGAATGTATTTATATTAGAGCCCAAACGGGATAAATATATCTGTGTGAAGCTGATGAGAATTCCGGCGAAACAGTATATGCATGCTACGCTTTTGCTTAAAGGGCTAACGTTCTTTATATATTTTATTCCGGCATTAACCGTGTTTGCGGGGATTTTTGGGGCACCGCTATGGCATGGCGTATGGCTAGCACTACTGTTAACGGCCTGGAGAATAGTCACCGAGGCGCTAAATCTTTGGTTTTTTGACAAAAAAGAAATTGTGTTAGTTAAAAAGATGAGCTGGGTGTGGTCGGTGATTGGCCTAGGTGGCCTACTTGCCTATGTGCCTCTTTATCTAGGATATGCTTTTGTAAATGATGCGACAGGATTTAGTGTCCCAGTGAGTTTTGTGATTGTTGTACTTGGAGGAATTGCAGCTGTGTATATTGGGAAATATCCTAACTATCGCAGTGCTGTAGATGTCGTTACCAAGATAGATGATCCATTGCTGGATATGAACCGGATGATGAAAGAAGCAAGGGTGGCAGATGTTCAGACCAAGGAGAAGGACTTTTCGTCGGAAGAACTTAAGGGGAAAGCTTTTCAAGGAAAGACAGGTTACGCCTACCTGAATGCTATTTTTTTCTCCAGGCATAAACGCTTGTTGATTCAACCCATCCAGAGGCGTTTAACGATCATTGGTGTGCTCTTTATAGTGGCTGTCCTAATGATGCTTATTTCGCCGGAGACTTCGTCCAAGTTTACAGCATATCTGCTCGGTGGACTTCCCTTTTTTGTATTTATAATGAACTATACCTCTATAGGTGAGCGCGTATGCAAAGCGATGTTTTACAATTGTGATTTAAGCTTGTTGCGCTATGGATTCTATCGTGAGCAAGCTGCGATTCTGGACAATTTTAAGATTCGTCTTATTAAATTGAGTGGCCTTAATCTTATTCCTGCTGTCGCCATATGTTTAGCTTGTACTCTGCTGTTTCTGCTCTCTGGTGCAGATTGGGGTTTGATGGATGCGGTGATCTTTTGGGTAACGATTCTTTGTCTTTCCTTGTTCTTCTCAGTGCACCATTTGTTCATGTATTATATCTTTCAACCGTACAGCACGGAGCTAAATATGAAAAATCCGTTCTTTTTTATCGTCAACAGCATTGTATTGGGACTAAGCGTCGCTTGTATCGGATTTCCAAAAGCATCGTCACTATTTACGCTAGTTGTTCTTGCGGGAACGATTGCTTATATGGTTATTGCCGTGACGTTGGTATACAAGTTCTCCAGCCGAACCTTCCGGGTAAAATAGAACGCGAGTGTTCTTCTAATATCGGAATGTTGATGATATGATGGTAACGAGAGTTTTTTAATCGTACCGTTTCATGTTGCGTTTGCTGCTTGGAAGTCAGGTGTTTAGAGATAAAAGAGGTGGCAAAAATGAGTAGCATAACTGTAGCAAAGGTGTTAAATAACAACGTTATCATTGCGGACCATCCCCAATATTCCGAGGTTGTAGTAATTGGCAAAGGGATAGGGTTTAATCGAAAATTGCATGATCGGATCAACCTATCGTCTGTGGAGAAGATGTTTATTCTCCGCAGCCAAGAAGAACAGGAACAATATAAACAGCTTCTTCCCCAAGTGGATGAAAAGTTGATTGAGATTGTACATGAAATTTTGTTATATATTATGCATAGCAGTAGTCAACCACTTAATGAGCATGTTCATATTGCACTCACTGATCATATCTCATTTGCTATACGGCGTTATGAACAAGATATCCCAATTCACAATCCGTTTCTGTATGAGACTAAGGAAATTTATCCTGAAGAGTATAAGATGGCAGAGTATGCGATTGAGCGGATTAATGAAGGCATGGGCGTGGAATTGCCTGTAGATGAGGTGGGTTTTGTTGCACTTCATATCGTTAGCGCGCTGAGTAATAGACAAATTTCCGAGGTCAGACAGCATTCTCTTTTGATTGGTGATTTGATCGGAATCGTAGAGAATAATCTCGAATATCGAATTCCACGTGATTCACTTGATTATTCGCGATTGGTGACTCATCTACGATTTGTTCTAGAAAGACTGCGCCGTGGAGAATCAGTGCGGGAGACTTCTACGCTGGATGGTCTTATGAAACGAGAGTATCCCGAAATGTATACCTTGGCTTGGCAATTAACTAAGGTGATTGAGAACCGAGTGCGAATTCCTGTGTATCCAGCAGAGGTCAGTTATTTGACAGTTCATTTGCAACGTCTTGCCCAGAAGAAAGAGGATGAAGTGGGTATGGAGACGAATCGAGAAATATAAGGATAATGTATAAAGTGAAACTTATACTTTCTTATATTTTAAAAAAAGCTTGTCACTACAAAAAAACGGTGCTACAATATCGGTGTCCTAATTAAAACAGAATACCAAGCGTGTAACTGATTCGATCAGGCATGAGTGATTTACAGTATTTTGGTTGCTAGTCCCCATCTTGGGGTAATCTAACCTTACCGTTAGATAACAACCTTTATACTGTGTTGCTCATGCCTTTTTTGGCATCTGTTTTACTGAAAATGTGAATAATGAAAGGAAGTGACCATGATGTTCAAAAAGCTTTTCGGCGTTTTACAAAGAGTCGGTAAAGCGCTGATGCTCCCAGTAGCCATACTGCCAGCAGCCGGTCTGCTCCTTGGAATAGGAAACATGCTGGTAAACCCCGATTTTCTACAATACGTTCCGGCACTTGAGAACGATGTAGTTCAGGCAATTGCGAACGTATTGATGAACTCAGGGCAAATTGTATTTGATAATCTATCCTTACTATTTGCCGTGGGTGTTGCCATCGGTTTATCCGGTGGTGAGGGTGTTGCTGGTCTAGCCGCTATTATTGGTTTCCTCGTAATGAATGTTACGATGGGTACTGTAATTGGCGTCAATGATTATGTCCTGAGCCAAGGCGACTTTTCCTATGCTAGCGTCTTAGGAATTCCAACACTGCAAACGGGGGTATTTGGAGGTATACTCGTCGGTATATTGGCATCGTCCATGTACAAACGATTCTTCAAAATCGAACTTCCATCCTACCTGGGTTTCTTCGCAGGTAAACGTTTCGTTCCGATCATGACTGCGGTAACGTCTTTGATTCTTGGTCTGGCATTGACATTAGTTTGGCCGCCAATTCAACACGGTCTGAACTATGTATCACAAAGTATGATTGATACGAATAAAACGCTCGCAGCGTTTATCTTCGGAACAATCGAACGCTCGCTTATTCCTTTTGGTCTGCATCACATCTTCTATTCTCCGTTCTGGTATGAATTTGGTACCTACGTAGATAAAGCTGGGGAATTGGTTCGTGGTGACCAACGGATCTTCATGCAGCAGCTTCGTGATGGCGTAGAATTCACAGCAGGAACATTTACAACAGGTAAGTATCCTTTCATGATGTTCGGTCTTCCAGCAGCTGCTTTGGCCATTTATCATGAAGCTAAACCTCATAATAAAAAACTTGTCGGAGGTTTGATGCTTTCCGCAGCATTGACTTCATTCCTGACAGGGATTACAGAGCCGCTTGAATTCTCATTCTTGTTCGTAGCTCCATTGCTGTTCGCAGTACATGCTGTTTTTGCAGGTTTGTCCTTTATGACCATGCATATTCTTAATGTCAAGATTGGTATGACCTTCTCTGGAGGTTTTATTGATTACGTGCTCTTTGGTATTATCCCGAACCGTACGGCTTGGTGGCTCGTAATTCCAGTAGGTCTTGCCCTTGCCGTAATTTACTACTTCGGATTCCGCTTTGTTATTCGGAAGTTCAATCTGATGACACCGGGTCGTGAAGAGGATACGGGTGAGGTTGAAGATACTAACACAGAAGCCGTTTCTAAAACGGGTGATGATTTACCACGAAACATCTTGTCTGCGTTGGGTGGTAAAGAGAACATCGCTCATCTGGATGCTTGTATTACCCGCCTTCGTGTGGAGGTTAAAGATAAATCAGGTGTGGATAAGACTCGTCTGAAGAAGTTAGGTGCATCAGGTGTGCTTGAGGTGGGTAATAACATTCAAGCGATCTTCGGCACACGTTCCGATACCATTAAATCTCAGATTCAAGATGTAATTAGCGGGAAGACACCTGCGCCAACGCCGGTAGCGGCTACGCCACAGCCTGAAGAAGAACAGCAGGCAGGTGAAGCTGGTGAAGCGATTATCAAAGAAGATATCGTCTCTCCGGTAAATGGTGAATTAGTGGATATCACTGAGGTTCCCGATGCAGTATTCTCCCAAAAAATGACGGGTGATGGTTTTGCTTTCTTATCCGATGATGGAAAGATTGCTTCACCGGTCTACGGTAAAGTGTTTAATGTATTCCCGAGCAAGCATGCGATCGGCATTATGTCCGATGGTGGTAAGGAAGTGCTCGTTCATATAGGGGTTAATACAGTTAAGCTTAAAGGTCAAGGCTTTACAGTTCTAGTTGAAGAGGGCGACCTTGTAGCTGCTGGACAGCCGATCATGGAAGTGGATTTAGAATATGTAAAAGCACATGCACCATCAGTAATGTCTCCTGTTATTTTCTCCAATTTGCCAGAAGGCTCTTCCGTAACCTTGAAGAAGCCAGGTAAGGTAACTATTGGTGATAAGGATATTATTACCATTCAGTAAAAGTGCAAGGGTGGACGCTTCCTTTAAACATTAAAGGGAGCGAAGCCTTCACTATAAATTTAAAAATATTCTATTAAAAGAAAGCGAGTTGGATAATATTATGCAAACAACATTCAGAATTATCGATGAAGATGGAATTCACGCACGTCCGGCAACTGCCTTGGTAAATACAGCTACGAAATTCAAAGGTACAGAAGCTTATGCAGAAGCAAAAGGCAAAAAAGTTACATTGAAATCTATCCTTGGCGTATTGTCATTGGGTCTAGAAGCTGGAGACACTTTGTCTCTGATTACTGAAGGTAGCGAAGAAGCTGAAGCTCTGAGCGCACTTTCTGATGTAATGATTAAAGAAGGGCTAGGGGAAATCCATGAATAAGATTTCAGGAATCGCGGCTTCAGCAGGGATTGCAGTAGCCCGTGCTTTTATCCTGAAACATCCGGATTATACAATTACAAAAACTAATATCAGTGATCCTGAAGCAGAAGTCGCCAAGTTGAATGACGCACTTGCTAAATCAAGTGCTGAACTGCAGACCATTAAAGAGCGTACTTTAGCAGAACTAGGAGAGAAGAAAGCAGAGATTTTTGCATCCCATCTGCTGATTCTTGAGGACCCTGAGCTGATTAATCCCGTAATTGATAAAATTCGTCAGGAATCGGTTAATGCGGACTATGCACTAAACGAAGTAGCTACACAATTCATTGAAATGTTCGAAAACATGAAGAGTGCTTACTTACAAGAACGTGCAGCTGACATGCGTGATGTGACCAAACGCCTGCTGAACCACTTGCTGGGTATTCATTATGTTAGTCCTGCAGAAATCAATGAAGAGGTTATTGTTATCGCTGAGGATTTAACACCTTCTGACACAGCACAGCTAAATCGCAAGTATGTTAAAGGCTTCACAACAAACATTGGTGGACGTACGTCCCACTCCGCGATTATGGCACGTTCTTTGGAAATTCCAGCGGTAGTTGGAACTAAGAATGTCATGACAGAAGTGAATTCTGGGGATCTAGTGATTGTCGATGGTCTGAATGGTGACGTTCTTATTAATCCTAGTGAAGCAGAAGTGGCGGAGTACGTTCGCAAGCAGGAAGCTTACGACTTGCAAATTGCAGAGTGGAAGAAACTTCGTGATAAACCAACGATTTCTGCAGACGGTAAGCACGTGGAGCTGGCGGCTAATATCGGTACACCAAACGATGTCAATGGTGTAATTGAGAATGGTGGCGAAGGTGTAGGCTTGTATCGTACTGAGTTTCTATACATGGGCCGCGATAAGCTGCCTTCTGAGGAAATTCAATATAACGCCTATCGTACTGTGCTTGAGAATATGAAAGGCAAACCGGTAGTCGTACGTACACTTGATATCGGTGGCGACAAAGAACTTCCATATCTGGATCTTCCAAAGGAAATGAATCCTTTCTTAGGATTCCGTGCGATTCGTCTTTGTCTGGATCGTCAGGATATTTTCCGTACGCAACTGCGTGCTTTACTGAGAGCAAGTGTTCATGGGGATCTTCGCATTATGTTCCCTATGATCGCAACACTTGGTGAATTCCGTGCAGCTCGTGATCTTCTGCTTGAAGAGAAAGCGAAGCTTCGTGAAGAAGGCAAGGAAGTATCTGACAACATTCAGCTCGGCATTATGGTTGAGATTCCTTCCACTGCTGTACTGGCTGACCAGTTTGCAAAGGAAGTTGATTTCTTCAGTATTGGTACGAATGACCTTATTCAATATACAATGGCTGCTGACCGTATGAATGAACGGGTATCTTACCTGTATCAGCCATACAATCCGGCCATCCTGCGTCTGGTCAAGAATGTAATTGATGCAGCGCATGCAGAAGGTAAATGGACAGGAATGTGCGGTGAGATGGCTGGGGACGCAACAGCGATTCCACTCTTACTTGGTCTTGGCCTTGATGAATTCAGTATGAGTGCAACGTCAATTCTGCCAGCACGTAGTCAAATTTCTAAATTGTCGGCTGCCGACATGAAGGAACTGGCTGCAAAAGCACTGCAACTTGGCACTGCTGAAGAAGTAGCTGCACTTGTTCAAAGCATCACTAACTAACTATTTCCATATGCATTACTCCGTTAAACGTTTTATAACGTTCCAACTACTATTACCGACTTCCGATGTTTGGAGGTCGGTTTTTTTGTGTTTATATCGATAATTTTATTTCTTACGTTGGCTTAAGTTCATACGTGAGCGTTATACTCATTTTAGAATAATTAAATTCACTTTTTATTTTCTTTATTGCACAGATGTCTATGCCGATAGTAATAGTGATGAGTATAAAGTCGTTAAGGAACCCAAACCTGTAAATATGTCTTACATATAATAGTATGAATCCATAGAAAGTTTATACTCCTTTACCGACTTGCAGAGCTGTGCAAGTATTAATATGATCTTAATTGGAAATATTTGGACTTATAAGCATCCCTATAAGTTAGTCAGGGAGCCATAGGATGGTGTTAACTCATGAGTAAAAATGTTATAAATACAGAATTAATGTTAGAGGTTTATGAAGGTAAAGACCTGGGCTTGACGTACTCGGTGGAGTACAGTGTATTTAAAGTTTGGGCACCTACTGCTTTTGCTGTATCTCTAGTTTTGTACGAAACAGATGGAAATCAACGTAACATTGGATTTGATCCGAGCTCTACAGATAGTGGGCGTATTATATATATGCAGCGTCAGAACGGCGGAGTTTGGCAGACTAAGTTATCAGGTGATTTAAAAGGGAAATATTATATGTACCGTGCTGTATTTGCTGATGGAAATGTGACGGAAGCAGTAGATCCTTATGCAACAGCCGTATCGGCAAATGGTTTAAGAACAGCAATCGTTGATTTGCGCAGGACCCATCCTGAGCATTGGGAGAAGGACGTTGCTCCTCCATTGCAGCATCCTGCAGACGCGGTTATTTACGAGCTGCATGTGCGTGACTTCTCCTCACATGAGAGCTCTGGCATGTACTATAAGGGCAAATTCAAAGCATTTACCGAATTTGGCTTAAGAGATTCGGAAGGAAATGCAATAGGTATTGATCATCTGGTTGAATTGGGTATCACCCATGTACATCTGATGCCCGTGTTTGATTTTCAGACCGTAGATGAGTTAAGTGTAATAAAGCGTGGTTCGTCCATTGAACATACCGACTACAATTGGGGATATGATCCTCAACATTATAATGTACCGGAAGGATCATATAGCACTGATCCTACCGATCCAGGTCTACGAATCCGGGAATTTAAAGAAATGGTTCAGGCTTTGCATAGTCGTGGGATTTCAGTGATTATGGATGTGGTTTACAACCACACGTACGCTGTGGAGAAGGGCCCCTTCGAGCCGCTTGTACCAGATTACTTCTATCGCCGTGACTACTTGGGGCGTTTATCTAATGGCTCGGGAGTTGGTAACGAGCTGGCTACAGAGCGTCCGATGGTACGTAAATATATTAAGGATTCGTTGTCCTACTGGGCTACGGAGTATCATATTGATGGCTTCAGATTTGATCTTATGGGTCTGATGGATAGTGTGACCATGCGTGAAATAACGGAAGAGCTTCGACTTGAGGTGAATCCTAATCTGCTGTTATATGGCGAACCTTGGACAGGTGGAGATTCTCCACTGGCAACAAAGACGCTAAAAGGTGTGCAGCGGGGGAAAGGATATGCTGTCTTCAATGATAACTTTCGTTCCGCGATCAAAGGTGATAGTGATGGATGGGGACGGGGCTTCATTACAGGGGAATACGGCAAAGAAGGGGCTATTGCAGCCGGAATCAAAGGAGCCATCCACGAATTTACAGACTCCCCAGTGGAATCGGTGAACTATGTAACGGCCCATGACAATTTGAATTTATGGGATAAGGTGCTTACCGTTCAAGGGGGATTTCAGGATGCCGTTTCACGGGCTAATCCTTACGTGAATGTAGATCTGGAGAATATTCTCAGCAATGAGACCGTGCGCCGATCCCTACTTGCAAATGGAATCATCCTGACCTCGCAAGGGATTCCATTCCTGCATGCCGGTGATGAGCTCCTGCGCAGTAAATTTGGAGATCATAATAGCTATCGTAGCGGTGATACGATTAACGCGATCCGCTGGAACATGAAGAGTATGTTTAAGCCTGTATTTCAATATTATAAAGGCTTGATCGAACTGCGGCGTACACATCCGGCATTTCGTCTACATGGTCGGCAAGAAATTGAGCGTTCGCTGGAATTTCTGCGCTGTGATGGGGGAATCGTGTCGTACCTGCTTAGAAATCATGCAGGAGGCGACCTCTGGAACAATATAACAGTCATCTTTAATGCCAATAATGATCGAGTAAAGCTATCTCTTCCTGAAGCTAACAACGGTTGGAACGTGGTAGTGGATCATACCCGAGCGGGGACAGAAGCATTCCGGAAGGTCGCAGGTAGCGAGGTGGAAATTGAAGGCTTGTCGATGATGGTGCTCTATGATGAATGTGGTGAGCCAGCACCGCGGTCCAAAATTATCGAAGTACACTATGAACGGCCAGATGGGAAATATCAAGGCTGGAATCTTTGGGTTTGGGATACAGGAATTCAGGACGGACAATGCGACTTTCGGTATATGGAGGATGGGCGTGCAGTTGCACGAATTGAGGTCTTGCCAGATACCGATTCTATCGGGTATATATTACGACTTAATGACTGGGAAGAGAAAGATGGGGATGGAGATCGCTTCATTGATTGTTCCAAGGATGAAGAGCTGATCAAGGTCATGGTTATAGATCGTGATCAGGAGAATGATGGGATCTCAGATGATCATCTGCAGTTAACCAGTTAAAAAATAATAAAGAGCTGCTTCAGGGTTAGTTGTACCCCGGAACAGCTCTTTTGTTGATCTTATGGTTTTCCGATGATCTGGTTGGATAAACCTACATCTAAAAGCTCGTAGTAGAGATTAGCTTCATTCCCTCCATGGTCTTTGGAAAGGTACATAGCTAGATCAGCGGCACGCAGAAGTTCATTAATACTGCCTCCATGCTCAGGAAATAGGGCTACACCAATACTTGCGGAGGTGTGGAAGCTAGATCCATTGTCAATAGACCAAGATTTGTTGAATAACTTAAGCAACCGTTGTAGCATTTCATCTAACATTTCTGGAGAGGTAAATCGGTGCAGTACCACCGCGAATTCATCACCGCCAATCCGGAACGCCTGGCCTACACCTTTAACTGTTTGCAAAAGCTCTCGAGAGAGCAGTTGGAGAAATTCGTCTCCAGCCAGATGTCCTAAGGTATCGTTTAACTGCTTGAATCTGTCACAATCCAGCAATGCGAGTGCAATATTCTTTCTTCGTTCCTCGGGTTGGTTGATGAGATTCTCCATGTACATTTTGAAATGAGCACGGTTGGGAATCGCGGTTAAATGATCATAGAAGGCTAGCTTATGTAATCGTTCTTCGTATTGCTTCCGTTGTGTAATTTCACGGGAAACTAACATAAATTGTGCTGGGAAATTATTGCTTCCCCGAACAGGCGACACCTTCGTTTCCAGCCATACCCATTGCCCTTCAGCTCCACGCATTCGTAGCTCTGAGATACGAGGGGTCCCTTGAACGACACTCTTTAGTTTAGCCCAAGCAATTTCCGGTTCACGAATGTAGTTGGAGAGTGGGTCACCCTTTTTAGGAACATAGCCGAGAATACTTGAATGTGAAGGGGAGCTATATAGTATCAACCCGTTAGGATCAGTCAAAATAATAAAGTCAGACATGGTTTCACCGATTAGCTGATAGAGTGTTTGTTCCTCCAGCATTTCATTTTTGAGCCAAATGATTTTGCGACCCAGATAAATAATAACTAGAAGCAGAATAAAGAAGACCAATGAGTATAGCGCAAAGAGTGCACTCTTTTTATCTTGGAACCCATCTGTTACTTGTAAAGCGTAGGTGTCTATCAGGTCTTCTGATTGATCTAGATGAGTTCTGACTTCATTTAACTGCATGTTCAGACTTACAGCATGATATGAAGCAGGGTCCCATCCGATTTGCATCCGTTCAGCTATCAATTTACTCCCTGTACTCTTCCATAGGACTAGGGATGTTTCGAAGGCATGGAGCTCGTTCTCTAATTCAGTAAGTATATTTGCCTGTTTCAAATCACTGTAGGGTTTGTTGATAGATTTGATGTCTGTACTTGCTAGGCCTACCCGTTCTTGTGCTTGTTGATTATTGTCCTTAAATTCCTGAATGAACTGATCACGTTCAGCGTCAGTGAGGTTCGAGCTCATGGAGGAGTAGAGAGCGATTGCGGCTTGATGCAGATCACGATCAGCGCTCAGTATGAGCTCGGAGTTCTCAAATACATCTTCATATAAAGAATCTGACATTCTGTTAATGGTGTGATTTAGATAGAGTAAAGAAGCTACACTAATTCCAACCAGTAGAATGGAGATCGCAGCGAAAATAAAGATTAGTTTGCGTGTTACTTTGATATCGAAAAATCCAGCCACGGTCATCTTCTCCCCGCATAAGATGTTTAACAAATCTTATTGCTGCTAACCTATAACCTGCGGAACTTCCATTTGTGGCAGGCGTGTTTTATTTTCAGGCAAAGATGTTGAGAGTGATTATGTAAAAAAAGAGGTGTTGTAACATAGTGGGAAATGAGGCATGGGAAAGATAAATTGTGTGTGGATCGCAGTTTGTAGTACAACAAGTATATAGGACGTCCTACTTATAGAGCAATCGCTTCCTCAAATAAATATCAATAATAAAAAATTTAAATGATTATGGTATGGGCCTATTGCCTTATCTATATTCAAATCCATAAATCCTATTACCCAACGCCTTCGTAAATGATACCCAGCTCAGCCCCAAAAATATGAGTCCTGTTATGTTAAAAAAGCTGCCTAGTCATAATAATGACTGTGGCAGCTGACTTGAAGTTACTATTCGTTACGTAGTGCATGAATGGGGCGAAGCCGTGCGGCTTTGTTCGCAGGCATCATTCCGAAAATCACGCCGATAAGCAAGGAGAAAACAAAAGATATCAGTACCATATCCCAAGCAATGGATACTGTAAGTGAAGTGTACTTTCCTAGTAACCAACTACCTGCGACTCCAATGCCAACACCGATCACCCCACCCAATCCGCTAAGCACAATGGATTCGATCATGAATTGAGCGAGAATATCGAGTTTTTTGGCGCCGATTGCTTTGCGGATACCAATTTCTCTTGTTCTTTCATTGACGGATACGATCATAATATTCATAATGCCGATCCCCCCGACAAACAGAGAAATGCCGGCAATTCCCGCAAGTGCCATTGAAAGCGTAGCTGTCGTAGAATTTACAGTTTCCAGCATCTCTTGAGAGTCAAATACACTAAAAGCATTATCCGCATAATTAAATTTAGCATCCAGTGTACTCTCTAGTTTATCTTTTACGGTAGCTACAGTGTCTGCTGAAGTCGTCGCAATTGTGATGGAACGTACGCCTTTGCTTTTTAACTGACGTTCTGCAGTAGCTATAGGGATCAATAAGATATCATCGTTGGAGCCACTTAGACTAGAGCCTTTCGCTTCCAAAAGACCGACGATTTTATAGCTGATCCCGTTTAGCTGTACCTTTTGGCCTACTGGATCATCTGTGCCGAATAAATCCTCAGCCGTACCTGTGCCGATTAGCGCTACCTTCTGCCGGTACTCCGTATCAATATCAAGCAGGAAACGTCCTGACTGTACATGAAAATCCTTAACGTCCTCATAAGAAGGTGTAATGCCCTCAACAGTAACGCTAACATTCTCAGTATTATGCTTGGCTGTAACGTTGCCACTGATCACAGGAGCTACATTTTCTATCCCCTCAATATCTCCAAGTGCCAAAGCTTCTTCATAGGTGAGGGAGGTGGTAGCCCCACGGCCAGTGATGTTTACCGTCAGTTGATTTGTTCCGAGTCCATTAAGCTGCTCCGTAATCTGAGAAGTAGTTCCCTGCCCCACAGAAACGAGGATGATAACGGATGATACACCAATAATAATACCCAGCATCGTTAAAAAAGCTCTTACTTTACTGCTGTAAATACTTTTTAGAGCCATCCGCATACTTTGAAATAATTTCACCTCGCATTCCTCCGATCTTCTACGAGGTTGCCATCCTGAATACGAATGATCCGCTTAGCTTGCTTTGCAATTTCGAGGTCATGTGTGATTAGGATGATTGTATGACCCTGCTCATTTAATTCTCGTATCATCTGCATGACCTCTTGTCCAGTTCGCGTATCAAGCGCCCCGGTAGGTTCATCTGCAAGTAGAATCGGGGGAGATCCAGCCATAGCTCGCGCAATCGCTACACGCTGCTGCTGTCCCCCTGAAAGCTCAGAAGGTCGGTGATGCATTCTCTCCTCCAAACCAACTTTAAGGAGTGCTTGCTGCGCTGTTTCTTTGCGTTCTCGATGTGAGAGGCCGCGGTATATTAGCGGAAGCTCCACATTCTCGACAGCAGACAACTTGGGGAGGAGATTGAAGTTTTGAAAGATAAAGCCGATCTTCTCATTCCGGATAACTGCCAGCTTGTTGTCGGATAACTTGCGAACCTCTTGTCCGTCTAGAAGATAGCTTCCCTCATCCGATACATCCAGGCATCCGAGCATGTTCATTAGTGTTGATTTACCAGAACCGGAAGGACCTATAATCGCTACGAACTCTCCGAAGTCGATTGTAAAGGAAAGATTTTTTAGAACTGTCATAGTTTCTCCGGCCATAGTATAGCCATGGGTCATATTCTGGACTTGGATCAGTGGCGTTAAAGCACTCATCTACTGCCACCTCCGCCACCACCAGGTGCTCCGCCCGTGCCACCAGTACCACCTCCACTGAAGCCACCACCGCCACTAAAGCCGCCACCGCCGAAACCGGCGCCACCCATACCGCCCATGCCACCTTGCATTTGCATCTCAGTACTAGTTGTACCTGTTTTGGTAGAGATGACAGTAGGGATGATCACTTTGTCTCCTTCATTAAGCCCACTGACAATTTCAATACTGCTCTCATCATGGATGCCCACTTCGACGGAAACTGTTCGCTGATTACTATTTCCACGGTTTCTTGTGCCAGCTGCTCCGTTAGGCATAGTACCGCCGCGAGCATCAGGCGCTCCACTAGGCATAGCGCCATCGCGAGCATCAGGAGCCCCGCTAGGCATCGGTGCTTGGCCCTCACTAGAGGCTTTTGAGGAATCGGTTGAACCCGCTGAACCCGCTGTTAAAGGGAGAGAAACTGTGTACTTGCCATTTCTTTCTTGAACAGCTTCAATAGGTACGGTTAATACATCTTTTTTCTCAGCTGTTGTAACTGAAACTTCTGCCGACATCCCTACAAGGGCGCCTTCGGAGGTGGTTAAGCCAACGGTAACATCGAAGAGGGAGACTCCGTTCGAGACGGTGCCTTCCTTGGCAATCTTAGTAACACTCCCCTTGAATTCAGTGTCGGGCAGGGCATCCAATGAAATGGTAGCAGGCATCCCTATTTTCACTGTAGGAATATCAAGCTCATCCACCTGCACTATGACGCTTAAATTAGCATAATCGGTGATATCGATGAGTTCAGAGCCATCCATCGCTTTTTCACCGCTGGCTATGTTAACTGCTGTAACAGTTCCGTCAATAGGGGCGGTTAGGGGATCTGGAGGGATCATATCCTCTTGTACAGCTGCAATTTTTTCGATTTGAGAAGCGATATCCGTTTTCGCTTTTTCAATCGAACGTTTGGCACTGGCTAATTCATCCTCGGAGGCACCTGCCACGGCAAGCTTCTTATACTGCTCCTGTTTGTCCTGAAGATCCTCTTCAAGCGAGGTAAGAGAGGTTTGTTCCTGCTTGAGATTGTCGCTCAAATCATTGCCTTCGAAGGTAATTAATGTCTGACCTTTTTTCACATTGTCGCCTTCTTTGACAAGCACCTCAGCTACGGTTCCAGCGTCCTTCGTTTTCACTTTTCCTGTTTCAGTGGCCGTGACGGAGCCTGCTCCAGATACATTTACTACGATATCGCCCTTCGTAACCGTGGCTGTATTAACGGGCACTTCAGCAGCCTGACTGCTCTTATCAGGTAAAAATGTATACACCAACAATCCGGCTGTTGCTACAGCTACTACTCCGATGGACCAGAGCAACACTTTTTTCTTCTTCATTTCTTTCCTCCATAGATCATCAAATTTCTTTTAACTTAGGTCACCCTCGCGCACTTACTAAGTATCGGATGGATTGTTAGCACTAGAATCGGTGTTTGAAGTGGAATTGTTGTTTGAAGTCGTTGACGCTGCCTGATAAGTGACAACATAGGTTTGTGAACCCAGCAAATTTCGATGACCTTGGAATTCGTCGTATACATTCAATCGGATCGCGCCGCCACCTAGAGTTTTGTAAAGATTGCTTGTGAATGTTGTGGTGTATGACTTGAAGTTCCCTAATGGTAGATCAGTGCCCAGTGTTAATGTCTTCTCCATCGTTTGTCCGAAGGGGTCGATCAGCTCTAGTACAAGCTTGTGCTCATAGGTACCCGATTCGTAAAGCGTGCTGCTCGACAGGTTGTAGGTTAGGACAGTGCTTAGCGTATCTTTTCCACCAGTGACGGTGGCGACTGCATTTGTAACGGATAGGTTATAAGGGAACGATTCTACATCCAAAAGATTACTTTTTGACTCCACCGCAACATTATTTAGACCCAGTGACACCGTATTGATATAACCCGTTGATTTCCCGCCAGGAGCCGTAAGTTTTCCTTCGGATACCCCTTCACCGACATAAAGAACAAGCTGAGAAGGATCTACTCCAAGTGGAAGCTTAGTCCAGACGGTAACCAGATTTTTTCCGTTAGGGCTCGTGGAAGTGGTAGACTGGTTGACCTCGGCTTCGTAATATTGATTGTCAGGCGTTTTGTAATAAGCTACGAGTTGAGCCTGCTCCGATTTACGTGTTTCCTCACTGTTCATTTCCAGTTCTGTGTACATGATATTGGAGCTCGCACCCTGATAAACCGTTGTCCGGCGCTCTAACACTTCTGCTTTTTTACTTTCAAGGTCAATTTGGAAGGAACTTAGTGCTGCAACTTCCTGAACACGGCTGTCCAACTGATTTGTACTTAAAGAAAGAAAATTATTTTTGCTTTCGCCGGAGGTTTCTTGCAGCGTTATTTTTAATTGATTGAATTGGTAGGTGTAAGGAACATTGGCCACGACATAAACGTCTGCGGATTCATTTGGCCCGAGTATGGTTTGCGTGCTTTCTGTGACAACTTGGGAAGTGCTGCTAATATCACTCTCACCAGCTTTAATGACACTTGTAAATGCAGGAAGCTGCACAGAGGTCGATTTCGTGTTGCGAATATTGATTTTAGCTACAAGCTGATCTTTGTCTGCCCAAGGTAGCCGCTGGATGTTCTTAAGCTTGACAGCAAACGTGCCGTGACTGTTCTCCACCGCGTATTCTGTATCCTGCCAATTGTTAGTTTGGAGTGTGTAAGGAATCTGATAATAGGCCGCAGGAAAAATGATCTTACCCTCTACAGCGGGTTCAGTCATTTGCAGCTGTAGCGTTCCTTGAGCTATCGTTAGCGGAACTTCTGCACTGAGCTCAATTATTTTTTCTTCAAGGGGGTTGAGTGTAAGGTTTGCGAAAGCCTTCGTGTCCACCGGAAAGCTGTATCCTTCAGCGGCTTTAACGGTAAACTCATAAGCAGGCAAAGTAATCGCCTTGTTGCCGCTATTTTTTACTCGAAATTGCAGCGTCCACTTCGCGGTGCCGTTGTCGGCATAGACATTGGCGCTTTTTAACTGCGTCTCGACAGTATTATTGTTGAGCGTAAGCTTCTTGATGACATTGCTAGCTACGACAAGATCTGGTGTGGTAGCAGCGGGAAGGTTATAGGTGACGATGGGCAAAGCTATTTTTAATGAGGTATCTTCTCCAGCAAACTGCAGAGTCATATTGTCTGTCTTCATATAAGAGGGAATTTCCGTCATGTAGTAGATCGTCTTTTTTTCCTGTGGCTGTACTTTGTAGTTACTGCTCGCATCATCAAGCGTTAATTCAAATACAGATCCACCTGCAGATGCGAGGTATCCCTTAAGTCCAGGATCACTTAGCACTTTGGTTCCTTGATTGGTTAAGCTCACACCTACTTTGGCGTATACCTTACCGTTATATTTGTAAATTTGCAGACTTTCCGTTTTGGTTGTTACGGGCTGATTATTCAAGGTTATCTTTTTACTTTGGCCTCTAGCGACCGCTTGTGAAAAAGCCACAGGCAAGGTGAAGGACCCCAGCTTTTTTTGATAATCGGTACTGCTGAAATCCCAACCGAATACTGAAATCTTCACTCCATTTAAAGATGTGGATTTACCGACGTTTGCGTAATAGGTTACGGTTTGACTGCTTTTGGAGGGGATAGATTTGATGGTTGCACTGCTGGTTACTGGGCTTCCTTGGATAACGGTTCCTCCTGCAGTAGTTACTTTAGAGAAATAGTCCACAAGATTGATGCTGCTTCCGCTCCCATTGTTATAGCTGAGGGTGTATGTAAGAATATTGCCGCCATCCTGAGTCAAAAAGCCAACATCGGTCAGCTTCACACTAAAGTTACTCTTTAAAGCTATCGAGCCGAGTTTATCCAGAGTGGATGCAGTGGTGGCAGTTGCTGTTTTGGTGGATGAAGTAGTCGTTGATGCCGCGTATGCTCCATACGCTGAAGCTTGACTCAGAACTGCTGCGCTAAGTATGATCACAGCTACTTTTGTTCTTCGTGCATGCATGTAATTCCCTCCCGGTATGAAAGTCCTTGTATTTTGAAGGTGATTTATGATTGAGTACAACCATGCCTTCTTAATAATGGAAATTATCAAGCTCCGCTGAACGTTAGCTGAAAAAAAGTCCCCAAAATGGCTCTGAACCTTAAAGCCAGCTTAAAGCCAGATAAAAATTGCCCTAATTATGCTTGAACTTGTCAAAACGACAGATTTTGCATATAATAAACAGACATATCTCTTGCATAAAAGAGATACCTGACAATTAGATTGAATTGTAAAATGCAGTGATGGAGAAGAGTACACAGTGCCTGACTTACAGGGAGGAGACGCCGGTGATTGAGAGCGTTTCTAGGATACAGAGCTGTCGAAGTTCACTCCGGAGCAGTTCCTTGAATTCCTTAAGATTGCCTTGTAAGGAAGCGTAGGGGAAACCGGTCACAGACCGTTATTTCTGTATAAAGTGAGATAGGTATCTGTCCAGCCAAAAGAGGGAATGAAGCTCTTAAGGGGAACAGATCAGCTTGTCTAACAAGGGTGGTACCACGGTCTTTTCGTCCCTTACCGGGAGGAAAGGCCTTTTTTTGTTGAACTAGACAATGATTGAAGGGGGCTGTACACGGCCATGAAAGAGAAGTTGGAAGCATTGAAGGTTGAGGCGCTGGCTAAGTTGCAGGAGGTTATGGATCCACAGGTTTTGAATGACCTAAGAGTGAAATATCTCGGTAAAAAAGGCGAGCTTACAGAAGTTCTACGTGGTATGGGAGGACTTAGTGCTGAGGAGCGTCCGGTTATCGGGCAAGTAGCGAATCAGGTGCGTAGTGCCATTGAGGAGATTATTGGAGCGAAGCAAGAGGCTTTTCAACAGCAAGAGACTCAGCAACGTCTGCAGGCTGAAAAAGTAGACGTAACCCTGCCGGGTCGCCGCATGCAGCAAGGGGGCGTTCACCCGCTTAGCAGAGTGGTTCAGGAAATTGAGGATATTTTCATTGGTATGGGCTACCGTGTGGCTGAAGGTCCGGAAGTGGAGACCGATTATTATAACTTTGAAGCCCTAAATCTGCCTAAAAATCACCCGGCACGCGATATGCAGGATTCCTTTTATTTAACGGATGACCTGCTTATGCGTACTCAAACGTCTCCGGTACAGATTCGTACTATGCAGGCTATGAACGGTGAAGTTCCAGTTAAAATCATTTGCCCGGGTAAAGTATTCCGCCGCGATGATGACGATGCAACGCATTCCTTCCAGTTCCATCAAATAGAAGGTTTGGTTATCGGAAGCAACATTCGGATGAGTGATCTGAAAGGCACCTTGCAGCAATTTGTACAAGAGATGTTCGGCCCGAATACAGACATTCGTCTTCGTCCGAGCTTCTTCCCATTCACCGAGCCAAGCGTTGAAGTGGATGTAAGCTGCTTCAAATGTGGCGGCGATGGCTGCAGACTGTGCAAGCAAAGCGGATGGTTAGAAATCCTTGGCGCCGGCATGGTGCATCCAAATGTTCTGAAAATGGGTGGCTATGATCCTGCTAAGTATAGCGGCTTCGCATTTGGTATGGGTGTTGAGCGGATTGCTATGCTTAAATATGGCATCGATGACATCCGTCATTTCTATAACAACGATATGAGTTTTGTAAAGCAGTTCAAGGGCGTTTAGATTTTTGGTGGGCGAGCTGGCTGACGGGTTAGGAGTAAGTAGCAATTGGGTTACTGATCTTGCTTAATAAAAGACTATTAATAGAAGGAACGGAGAGAAATTTTGGAACTGTAGAAGCGCCAGCGTTCGCCTTTATCCTCGGATTTCTACCGCGAGAAGTGGTTTTAATCAGGAAATCTGAGGATAACAGCGATCGGAAGTCCAATATTTTTCGTAGTGACTGCTCTAAATAGGACGGTTATGAAGCTTTGATCGAGTAATCCTAAATTGTACTACTCCCACAGGAAGCAGATCGAACGGCAAGTAGATAAATACATCTGAAACATAAAGGAAGTGAGCGGACATGAAAGTATCAACCGGATGGTTGGCTGATTATACATCGATTGAAGGAGTAACCGCCGAAAAGCTAGCGGAGAAGATTACCGCTGCCGGCATTGAAATTGACGGAGTAGAGCGCCGCAATAAAGGGATTTCCGGCATCGTAACCGGCTATGTGAAATCGAAAGAAAAGCATCCTGATGCGGATAAACTGAACGTATGTATCGTGGATGCAGGTCAAGGTGAAGATCTGCAAATCGTCTGTGGCGCAAAGAATGTAGCTGCGGGACAAACCGTTCCTGTAGCTCTTGTTGGCGCTAAGCTGCCAGGGCTGGATATCAAAAAAGCGAAGCTGCGCGGGGTATTATCACAAGGGATGATCTGCTCGGCTAAAGAATTGGGACTCAATGATAAATTGCTTCCTAAAGAGCAGCAAGAAGGAATTCTTGTACTTCCTGAAGGTACAGAGATCGGTCAAGATATTTCAAAGTTGCTGGGTCTAGATGATGAAATTCTGGAATTCGATCTGACTCCGAACCGTTCAGACTGTCTAAGTATGATTGGTGCTGCTTATGAAGTGAGCGCGATTCTTGGACGTGACATCAAATTACCTGATCCTGCGAGTGAAATGATTGAGATCAGCGGAGCAGCTGCTCAATCTATTTCCGTTAAGATTGAGAATGAAGAACATTGCAGTCATTACGCAGTTCGTTATATCTCAGGTGTTAAACCTGCAGCATCCCCGCTGTGGATTCAGAATCGTCTGATGGCGGCAGGGATTCGTCCAATTAACAACATCGTAGACATCACTAACTATGTGATGCTCGAATACGGACAGCCGCTTCATGCTTTTGATGCAGATAAAATAGAAGGCGGAGAACTCGGCGTTCGTCTTGCTCATGAAGGTGAAGTCCTGACTACACTTGATGGCCAAGAACGGAAGCTTGAGCCACATATGCTCGTTATCGCTGATGGTGCTAAGGCTGTAGCTCTGGCTGGAGTAATGGGAGGTCTGGATACGGAAGTTACTGCTGAGACGGTAAATCTCGTTCTGGAATCCGCTAAGTTTGACGGAGGAACCGTTCGTAAAACCTCGCGTCAACTGGGACTTCGCTCGGAAGCATCGCTTCGTTTCGAGAAAGAAGTGGATCCAAATGCAGTGATCCCTGCATTGAATCGCGCTGCAGTACTTATTGCGCGTTATGCTGGCGGATCTGTGTATGAAGGAATTGTGCAAGCAGGAACAGTCGGAGGAGAAGAGAAGGTACTTACTTTGTCCTTGGAGAAGCTGAACCGTTATCTCGGAACAGATCTGTCCTTGCTAGAAGTGAAGACATTGTTTGGTCGTCTACATTTCAAATGCGGGGATACCGCACAAGGATTGATCGAAGTTCAGGTGCCAACTAGACGTGGCGATATCAGCTATGATGTTGACCTTATCGAAGAAATTGCTCGTTTGTACGGGTATGACAATATTCCAACGACTCTGATTGAAGGTGTTACAACGCCAGGCGCATTGACGCATAAGCAATCACTCCGCCGTGAACTGCGTCGCCTGTTGTCACATGGCGGTTATCAGGAAGTGATGGGTTACTCCTTCATCCAGCCGAAACAAAGCAAAATGTTCCCTGAGTTATCAGAAGGCTCACAAGCGGTTAAATTGGCTATGCCAATGAGTGAAGAACGCAGTGTACTGCGTACTAGCCTTCTGCCACAACTATTGGATATTGCTAGCTATAATACCAACCGTCGTCAAAGCGATCTAGCGTTGTTTGAAATCGGCAATGTCTTCTTCACAGATGAAGAACAGTTGACTCGTCAGCCGCGTGAACTGCCGGTGCTGGGGTTGTTGCTTAGCGGTAGCCTAACCGTGAAGCAATGGAACGTTTCTGCACAGCCTGTAGATTTCTTTGATTTGAAGGGTGCGCTGGAATCTGTATTTGCTTATTTGGGTCTTACAGACAGAATTATCTACGAGGGAGATAGTCCAGAAGGGTATCATCCTGGACGTTCCGCATCGGTATATTTAGTCGGAGACGAGGGTCGTGTGAAGATTGGAACTATGGGCCAGCTTCATCCGGAACTGCAAAGAGAGCTTGATCTAGTGGATACTTATGTAGCTGAGATTCTATTGCAGCCGCTGTATGATAACACGCAAAGCCGTCTGCAATATAATGAGCTTCCACGTTTCCCAGGTATGGAACGGGATATTGCAGTGGTTGTAGATTCAACTGTACCAGCAGGCGATCTGCTAGCTTCCATCCGTGCAAACGGAGGAACTTTGCTGCAATCCGTACAGGTATTCGACGTGTACACTGGTGGCAAGTTAGAGAGTGGAAAGAAGAGTATTGCGATCTCACTGCTGTATCGTCACGGTGAACATACATTGACAGATGAAGAGGTTGGAGAGGTGCATGATAAGCTATTATCAGTCCTTCAACAAACTTTTGGTGCAGAATTAAGAAAATAGCAGGAATTGTGTAAAGCCGCAGCGAATCCATTTAGAAACTGAGATTCGCTGCGGCTTTTTCTGGGTAGAGTGAAATGCGGAGGATATCAGCGAGAATCTATTGATTACAAGGGATTTTGCCAAATGCTTAAGAAAAAAGCTACAATAGAAACAGTAAGACTAACTTAGAATCCGCACACATACAAAGGAGGGCACAACTGTGGCTATGGACCGGACACGTGTCGCCGTGGAGATATACGGAACTTCCTATAAACTCGTCGGAAGCAGCACTGAATATATGAAACAAGTGGCCCGTTATGTTGACGAACATATGCGCACGATTTCTAAATCACACAACAGACTGGATACGCCGCGCATAGCGGTGCTTGCAGCAGTACATATGGCGGAGCAGGCTATTCAGGTTCAGGATTTTAAAAATGAACTCAACATGATGACAGGTGAACGCAGTGAACTGCGATTGGAAGTATCTCGCCTGCTGGAGGTTCAGCGGGAGCGACAAGAAGAATATGAACGCCTTGAAGCGGCGGCTAAAGAAGAAGCTACACGACTGATTGCTGCGGTTGAAGAAGAGCGCAAGCGTCATCTGGAAATTCAGGAGAATGAGCGTAAAGTACATGCTAACCAGCTGCAAGAGGCAACCCAAGCGGCTGAAGCCGCACGAGAGAAGCTGGAAGAGGAGCTGTTTGCGCGTGAGCTGGAGTTGCAGGAACTGCGGGCAAGTTATGAGGCTGAACAGTCTGCTATGCGTGAGAATCATCGAGAGGAACTAGCGAAAGCAGAAGCCATCCGTCTACAGCAGTTGGAAGAGCAGAAGGCAGCGCATTTGCAAGAGCTGGAGAACATCCGTGAGACGCTGACTAAGGAGAATTCAGACTCCTTGTCTGCTCTGGAGCTTGAGTTAACCGAGACCAGGTCAACCTTAGAGAAACAGCTTGAGGAAACCAAATCAACATTAGGTAAGGAACTCGAGAAGACGAAGTTGACACTGGGTAAGGAGCTTGAGAGCACGACAACGAAGCTAAGCAAGGAATTGGCTGAAGAACGGGAAGCTTTACAACGGGAGCTTGCTAAGAATAAGGAACTTCGTCAGTCACAAGGTACTCAGGAACATAGACATAAGCAAAACATTCAAGAGCTCGAGAAACAGCTGGCTGAGCTTCGTGGTGGAACAGGACAACTTCAGTCTAGACTCCGTTCGGCTGAAGCCAGTCTTAAGAGTGAACGAGATGCTCGTCAGACGCTGCTCGGACAATATGAAGCGGTGGTTAAACGTGAAGAACAGCTCAGTGAGGAGCTGCGTACTGCTACTGAGCTAGGCACGCTGTTGAATGAAGAGCTGGAAGAATTGCGCCAGCGTTATCAGCAGTCTCAGAATGAAGCATCAGAGCTGCGGAAGTCACTACAGGAAACGAATGACAATCTGCACCGTGTTCAGGAAGAACTCGCTGGATCTATGGCGGAGGCAGCAAATTGGCAGGAGCTCTCGGATAAACGGATGGAAGATATTAGTGAGCTTGAAATGAACCTACTGGAGACCGAAGAGAAATCTTTGGCGCTTCAAAAGGAGATTGAGATCCTTCGTGGTCAAGCGGATGGATTAGTACAACAGTTAGATCGGGAAGCTCAGCTTCGTACAGATGCAGAACACGAAACTGCAGCACTCCGTGAACAAGGTGGACAGGTTAAGAAGGAACTGTCTGCACTTCGTGAACGCTATGAGGAACTGATCTCTCAATATGATGAAGTGCTGCAAGATGGAGAACGTCTGCAGGAAAGATATCAACTGCTGCAAGAAGAAGGCGAAGAGACAGCTCGACGCTTAGAAGAATTGTCTGAAGCTAGCCTTGAGGCCGCTGCTACTGTTGCAGAGCAGCAGGATGTTCTGAGGGAAGCAGAGGCGTACGGCGCTTCATGGAAGCAAAAGTACGAGGAATTATTCGAGCGACAGCAGCAGTGGAGTGATTTGGAAGCGAAGCTGCGTGAAGAGATAGATATTTGGCAGCAGGAGGCCGGTGAGGCTGAGGCTAAGCAGAAATCTATTGAACGTGAACGCAGTGAGGTGCTTCAGCAGCTTGGTGAAGTCGGCGAGAATTATGAATTGGCCCAAGGACAACTTCGTCTGCTACAGGTCCAGTTTGAGATGCATCAGAATGAGCTACAGAAGATGACGGATGAGCATCGTAATCTTCAAGAGGAATATGCCAAGCTTCAGAATGAATATAATGAATGGATTCAACTGATCGAACAGGACAGTTGAATGTCGGATGCAAGAAAGGGGGCTGTACCTGATGTGTAGAGAGATCTATTTCAGGTCAGCCCTCTTTGTTTAATATATTCGAAAGAATAAGTTTCACACCATGTCTTATATTTCTCACTTAAATAAAAAGCCGATCGTCAGGGCAATTCCCTACGATCGGCTTTTTAATGATTCATCTATTCCACAATGATTTTTGCGTTCATACCGCTATGTCCGGATCCACACATAATCGAACAGGTCATTTCGAATGTGCCGGCTTCCTCTGGAACAATTACTTTCGAGGACTTTTTGCTATTAAGCTGGAGTTCGAATTCAGGGATAAGGATACCGTGATTGCCGCTATCGTTTTTAAAAATAATTTTGACGGGTACACCTTTTTTTAGATGATATTCTTCCTGATCAAAGCTGTAATTCGTAGCTGTAATTGTAAGTTCTGTTTCTGCCTCGATCTCCGGCTCCGATGTGTTAGCATTGCCAGCAGCACTATCATTGCTGTTTCCACAGGCTGTAAGTGCTATAACGAACACAATTGAAAGTAGAATTGCAAATTTTTTAATGATCCAAACCTCCTCCCAAGAAGTCCAAGCATAGTGAAAATGTGACAATTATGTAGACATCATAACTTAAAATTTAAGTAAGCGCTTTGATTAAATGTGAAAAATCCGTGAACAAGGGAGACTGTTCAAACTTTGTCGTAAATTGCAAATAAATGATGAAAATATAACTAAAATTTATTATAATGAAAGCTATTACATTAACGTACAAAAGTAGGGGATACATATTTCAAGCACTAACGATACGCTAAATACGGAGGTTTGGCACCGTAGAATCTTAAAAGGTTATTGGATGGTAGTTATTCTTTTATTGTTCTCACAGTTGCTGTTTTTGTCGAATATTGACCGACTTCAAATAAAAACAACCATGGACACGAATCTATGGCACTTATTTATTGCTTGTAATTTACTAATTGTGGTCCTTATGATTACTGCGGAGCTGTGGCTTCGTTATAGTAAACAATCCCCTAAATATGGGGTGGTTAGTTGTGGGTTTTTAGTGTCCTACCTTATGTATTTTGTATTAGAGCCTTTTGTCGATGGTGCTCAGATGACGCTCATGATGCCGATTATGGTCGCTCTTATTTATTTTGATCGTAAGCTCCTGTATCTAATGGGACTATTTAGTATTATGTTTTATGCGGGAGTATATTTCGGGTTGGAACGGCCATTCCTACATAAACCGCTGCTTGAATTCTTAATAGTAGAGTGTGTGTTTATAATATTTGTAGGGATGGCTCTTGCTGTAATTATTCGTGCGCGGGAAGCGCGTGTAAATCTGGAGAGATTAACGAAGGAAGGCCAAGATCTAATGGTGGAGAGGGCTATTTCGGATAAGCTGCTGAAGATAGATGCACTCACTGGACTATATAATCATAAAACCTTTCATGAATATTTGGATTCATTATTGGAGCAATGTGAAAGCAACAACCTTCAACTACAGCTCGCGCTCTTCGATATAGATAATTTCAAGCAAGTTAATGATACCTACGGACATAGGGTTGGGGACCTTGTTCTTAAGGTAATTGCGGACAAGGTGGGCGGTATGATTGAGTTAAATGATTTTGCGGCTAGGTATGGCGGTGAAGAATTCGCTGTGATTTTTACAGACAAAAGTTTTTCAGAGTCTTATGAGGCTGTAGAGAAACTACGGATCAATATTGCTCAAATCGAGCATTTGCAGGCTGGAAATAAGCCGATCACTGTCAGCATTGGAATTTGTGATTATCAGCTTGGGGATGGGAAAGAGCTTCTTTTTCGTAAAACGGACAAAGCGCTCTATACCGCTAAAAAGCAAGGTAAGAACAGAGTGGTCAATTGTGCTGAGAGTCATGAAGCGGAGATTGTGTCATAAGGATAAAAACAACACAGAACCCTTATTACCGGAAAAGAACCGGAAATAGGGGTTCTGTGTTGTGAATAGCTTTCGTTACTTTGCTGCCTCAAACGGCGTGGATACCGGCAAAAACAAATCGACAATACCGATGACCAACGCCGCCAGGATAGCTCCTAGAATGGAAACGCTGACCCCACTCACTACGAATTGAGCGACCCAGATGACTAATGCACTAACGATGAAACCGACGATACCGCGGCCGAAGGGCGTTGCTTTTTTGCCGAAGATTCCTTCGACAACCCAGCCGAGTAACGCAATCACCAGTGCAAGGATTAGAGCGCTCCAGAAGCCACCAACCGAGAACTGTGGAACAATCCAACTAACGACCATCAGAACAAGCGCTGCTACAATAAAACGACCCACATGACTCAAGAAATTCACTGTACTAACCTCCTTTGGCCCAAGCTAAGGATATGTGCAGTTCTTATTGTGACCTTAATACTTGTTTTTATGCTTTAACCGATACCAAATAGCGAAATTGGCTTGAATTCTGTATAATGGAAACATCTATGAAGGGAGCTGTGACTGTAATTGGACGACAAAATTTTGCATACGCTTGAATATCGCAAGATTTTAAATAAATTAATGCAATATACGCAAACCTCAATGGGGCGAATGACTGCGGAGCAACTAAGACCGTCCGGTGATTTTGAAGGTGTGAAGAAGCTACTTCAAGCCACGGACGAAGCGGCTAATGTAGATCGTCTGAAGGGTATTCCTTCATTCGGCGGGATAAGCGATATTCGAGCAGCACTAAAACGTGCCTCTATAGGTGGAATGTTGGGAACAACTGAACTGTTGGCAGTGGGAACTACCATTGGCGGCGCACGAAGAGTCAAACGATTCCTGGCAGCTATGCATGAGGAGGAAAAGATTGAATTCCTATTTTCACTCAGCGATGTTTTATCGGAGCAAAAACATGTAGAAGATGCCATCCGTTTATGTATAGACGAGAACGCAGATGTACTTGACACAGCTAGCTCTGAATTAGCTACGATTCGCCGTGAATTGCGCGGAGGAGAGACCCGAATTCGTGAGAAGCTGGATTCCATGATTCGTTCTTCTTCCGTTGCTAAAATGCTGCAGGATCAGCTGGTAACCATTCGTGGAGATCGGTTTGTTATTCCTGTAAAAGCGGAGTATCGTGCGCATTTCGGTGGCATTGTACATGATCAGTCCGGATCAGGAGCCACTTTATTTATCGAGCCTGAGTCCATTGTGGCCATGAATAATAAGCTGCGTGAAACACGGCTGCGTGAAGAACGGGAGATTGAGATCATATTGCATAGGTTGACAGCGCTTGTAGCTGATATAGCCGAAGAAATGACTTATGATATCGATATTCTTGGCGAGCTTGACTTTATCTTCTCCAAGGCGCGTCTTGCCCGAGATATGAAGGCTACACAGCCTCGTATGAACGATCGCGGGTATTTGAAGCTGCGCAAAGGACGCCATCCGCTTATTCCCGCGGAGCATGTGGTTCCTCTGGATGTGGAGCTCGGCAACCAATATAGCTCCATTATTGTAACCGGACCGAATACGGGTGGTAAAACCGTTACACTCAAGACCATTGGACTGTTGAGTCTCATGTCGATGTCTGGGTTGTTCATCCCTGCAGAAGAAGGCAGTCAAATGTGTGTGTTTGATGCCATTTATGCAGATATAGGCGATGAACAGAGCATTGAGCAGAGTCTGAGTACATTCTCCAGTCATATGACGAATATTATTTCCATTCTGCGGAGAATGACTCCCAAGAGTCTTATTCTGCTTGATGAAGTGGGTGCAGGAACGGATCCGGCAGAAGGGTCCGCGCTGGCGATTGCCATTCTGGAACATATTCACCGGACTGAATGCCGTATGGTCGCTACCACGCATTATAGCGAATTGAAAGCTTACGCTTATGAGCGTAAAGGGGTCATCAATGCCAGCATGGAATTCGATGTCCAAAGTCTCAGCCCTACCTACCGTTTGCTGATTGGTGTTCCTGGACGAAGCAACGCCTTTGCAATTGCAGAGCGATTGGGTCTGCCAGGTGCGATTCTGGAGCATGCACGCGGCGAAGTGAAGGAAGAGGATCTACGTGTAGAGCATATGATTGCCTCTCTCGAAGAGAATCGACTTGGAGCGGAACAGGAACATGAGCGAGCAGAGAGTATCCGTCGCGAAGTAGAGGAATTACGCAGCAGACAGCAGCAAGAGCTGGAGAAGCTGGAAAGTCAGCGAGACAAACGACTGGAGAAAGCTGAGAAAGATGCCAGCGCAATCTTGGAGAAAGCGCGTAAAGAAGCTGAGGAAATTATCAGTGATTTACGCCGCTTAGCTATGGAAGAAGGCGCTTCAGTCAAAGAGCATAAGCTGATTGAAGCACGGAGACGTCTAGACGAAGCTGAACCTTCACCGCGTAAGAAAGCCGCTACTCGTAAGCCTGCTAAGACTCCGCGGACGATTGGTCCTGGTGATGAAGTGAAAGTAGATAGCTTAAACCAAAAAGGTTTTGTTGTGGAATTAAGCGGCTCTAAAGAGGCTTTAGTACAGTTTGGGATCATGAAGATGAAGGTAAGCCTGGATGATTTGGAACTGCTCTCTTCGAAAGCGGCCTCTGTACCAACGCCCCTTCGGCAGGCGACAACCGTTAAACGCTCCCGTGATGAGAACATTCGTAGAGAACTGGATTTGCGAGGTACGAATTTGGAAGAAGCGATTATGGAGACGGATCGTTTTATTGATGAAGCCTTCTTAGGAAATCTGGGCCAAATTTCTATTATTCATGGTAAAGGCACAGGTGTGCTCCGCACAGGAATTCAAGAATATTTGCGTAAGCACAGACATGTTAAGAGCTATAGGCTTGGAAATTATAATGAAGGCGGCGCAGGCGTAACCGTGGCTGAGCTGCAATAGCGGGATTGCCCGGCAGAAAGAAGGGAAAAGTGTGCAAGGAGATATTGATCTTTTGCTGGGTCATCCGCTAGGTGCCTTGCTTGGTTACTTTGCAGTAGCAATTCTTGGGCTTGTTGTATTTCTGTCTATTTTTGAAATGGTAACGAAATATAATTGCTGGGAAGAAATTCGCAAGGGGAACTTGGCAGTAGCCATGGCTACTGGTGGCAAAATCTTCGGAATTTGCAACGTACTGCGTTTCAGCATTGAATCAGGTGTTTCGATTTATGAGACGATGAAGTGGTCGGTCGTCGGTTTTTTGCTGCTGCTGCTTGCCTATTTTTTATTTGAATTCCTAACCCCAGTGTTCTCTATTGATGAGGAGATCGCTGCAGATAACCGTGCTGTTGGGCTAATAGCGATGCTGATCTCGGTTTCGTTGTCTTATGTGATCGGTGCAGCTATATTTTAAAAAATAGAAAGTTTTGCACCTCCCTACAAAGGATTCCAGATGAAGCTGGACAAGCTTTGAAATGAGCAGCTCCACTTTGTGGAGTATTAGGAGGATATCATGAAGATTCTTACCCGAGTTCTGTTTGTGTCAGCTATTGCTTTTATAGCAGCCGGTATTATTTATTTAATGATGAACTAAATTTAAACGTGGAGTACGAAGGAGATTATTAAGATGGAAACAACTGTATGCCCTTGGTGTCATACCGAAATCGTATGGGACGAGGAATTCGGACCCGAGGAAAATTGCCCTCACTGCAACAATGAACTTAACGGATATCGTACAGTTACTGTAGGGATAGACGGCATTGAAGAAGAGGAAGAAGAAGTTGTAGAAGAACCTAAACAAGAGGTTATTAATGATGATGATCTTTGGGGAGACGTCGACAAAGACAGTGTAGTTCCTATTTACAACACGCTCAACCAATTCGGTGACGATTATGATTTGAATAAGTATGAAGAGCGTGTATCGGGCATTTTAGCGATTCAGGAAGAAGCTCCGGAATGTACACAATGCCATGAGTTAACTATCCTTGCTGGTAAACAGCTTGTTAGCAACTTCGAGCCGTCTGCACCGGCTACACTAGGTGGACCTGTACTAACATCTCCATTCTCCCTTAATGTGTATGTGTGCCCGTCTTGTTTCCATGTACAGCACAGTCTAGCGCAGGAAGATCGTATTCAGCTCGTACGTAATCTGAGTACCGATAAAGCATAAGCATCCTCATAAAAAGCTTAGTCCTCTTAATGAACATAAGGGGACTAAGCTTTTTTTAAAAAACCTCAATATTGCTTATTCACGTCCGTTTTCTAAGAAGGAGAAGGTTTGGCTGATCGTGTCAATGAGAATAGATCAAGCTCCGGCCGATGTTTACCCGCAATCGTATCTGTTAATAACTCTGCAGCAATCATGCTGTACACCGTCCCATTGCCTCCATAACCCTCGATGAAGTAACAATGAGGGTACTTGGGATGAGGGCCGATATAAGGAAGCCCATCACGCGTAGAGCCGAATACAGCACCCCAGGAGTATTCTATCTCAATGCCTTTGATCTCAGGAAATAAAGCTTCCAGCTCTTCCAATAACCTTTGACTTTGTGAAATTACTCTGATATCACGGCGCTCTGGATCCGTCAACGGTTCATCTTTTCCTCCTGCAATAATACGTCCCTCCGGTGTTGTCCGAAAATACAAATACGGTCGGGCGGTTTCCCAGAGGAGGCTCCGCTCATGCCACTTGGGGAATTCCTTCAGAGGTTTGGTCATCACTGCATACGTATTGATCAGCTCAGCGCCTCGGTCTTTTTTAAACTCCTGCGTTTCATAACCCATTGCAAAAATAACCTTCTTCGCAATAATACGTCCGTTCTCTGTGTGGCAAATTACTCCATCTTCAGTAAACTCATACTGTTTAGCCTCGGTCTGCTCATAAACGTGTACACCATTCATTGCTGCCTTGGCGATCAGGCTGTGAACTGTCCGGAAAGGGTTCGCTTCTGCATCACTGCGTGAATAAAGTGCAGCAGGTTTAGAAAAAGAATACACCGAAGCAATTTTATCCTCTTCCCAGAAATCAGAATCGAATCCGTGAGCAACGAGGTTCTTATATTCTTCTCGCAGAGCAGGTACATCCTCTGGTGTACTGGCATATAGAAGGCTGCTGCAAGGAATGATCTGGGGATCGATATCGAGCTTGGCTGGCAGATCCAAAATATTTCTAACCCCTGCTTGGCATAACTGATAAAAGAGCAAGCCGTTCTTTTCTCCAAAAGTGTTCATACATGAGGTTAACGATTTGTCGTTAGATATCTGAAGTAAACCAGTATTGGCATGTGAGCTTCCGCTTCCGACGCGTCTTTTTTCGATCAGAACAGCCTCAGCTCCGCTTAAAGACAAGCGATAGGATGCCATTGCTCCACCCATTCCAGCCCCTACAACCAGGCAATCACAGTGAATGGTATCCTCTAGCGTAGGATAAGTTGGTGGGTCTTGTAAAGTACTTCTCCAAGGTGGAGTGCCGCTATTTAGTCTCATGAAAATGATCGCTCCTTCATTTGTTCCATAATTTAGTATGGGCGGCATTTTACCGTCTCATTCGCAGCATGTTCTTATTTTTGTCATAACTCTCTAGTGCTGTTGGGCAAATAAATGGTGTGCTTTGGCGGTATACTAAAGCCTGTTTGGATCAACTACAAGGAGGGACTACAACTCATGCAATCAATGCAAATGCAGGCACTAAGTGGAAAAGAATTGGAATATATCGCAGACTCCATCTCTAATGAGGACTTGCTTCTTAAGCAATGTGCGGCTACCGCCGCGACAACGCAGAACGAGCAGGTCCGACAAGTTTGTTTGCAGCATATCCAAAATCACACGCAGCATATGGATACACTCACTCAGTTACTCCAGCAGCATCAACAGTACGCACCAACAAGCCCACAATAATTGCATTATTAATCTTAAGGAGGTTATAAAATGAACGCACAGAATCCAGCAGCATTTATGCCAGATGAGGATTTAATGAACACCATTTTGTGTGATTTGAAGCGGACGGTTCGTGAGTATGCGACAGCTGCTACGGAATCGGCATGTCCAGCGGTTCGCCGGGTCTTTAATGAGATGACTATGAACACGCTTCGACTTCAGGGTGATCTGTATACGCATATGTCCCAAATGAATATGTATCCTGAGCCTGCAAAAGCATTGCGCCAAGATGTGGACAAGCAGCTCCAAACTGCACAGCAATTGCAACAAAAATCAGGTCAGTTCGTGCAGCAAAAAACAGGACAAACTGGATCTATTGCTCACAATGCGAACAGCCACCTTCATTCGAATGGACAACATCAACCGTCTCATTTAATGTAACCAAGATGGTTAGCGGATGAAGCATCCTGCCACATAACCTTAAGGCTGACGCCCGTTTATACCGAGAGCTCCGGTATAAACGGGTGTTTTTTGTATAAAAATCCATTTAGCTGAGTAAACCTAGTCTTCTATGCGGATATCATATGGGGTTATTTTGTTTGCAGAGATGCTCAATTCATGTCATATTAGTATTAAACTCTTTTCGCGGGGCGACGCATGAATAGCGCAACGTCATTTGCGAACTATCCGGAGGGAAGGCATGAAGGAAATGAACGAACTAAAGAGGAAAGTGCTGGAACTGCTTAAAGAGGACGCGAGAAGATCTACTGCACTCTTAGCTACGCTGCTTGGCGAGGAAGAAGAAGACGTAAAGACGGCGATTGGGCAATTAGAGAAGGACCATGTAATTGTTAAGTATGCAGCCGTTGTAAACTGGGATAAAGTCGATGACGAGAAAGTGACAGCGCTGATTGAGGTACAGATTACACCCGAACGGGGTCGCGGATTTGAAGGCATTGCCGAGAGAATCTACCTGTATCCACAAGTGAAATCCGTTTATCTGATGTCAGGTGCTTACGATCTTCTGGTAGAAGTGGAAGGCCGAAACTTACGTGAAGTGGCCAATTTTGTATCCGAGAAGCTGTCTCCAATTGATTCAGTACTCTCAACTAAAACGAATTTTACCCTTAAAAAATACAAACAGGATGGGATCATCTTCGAGGAGCATGAGGAAGACAACCGTCTGATGATCTCTCCATAAAGGAAGTAATCATATGATCACGAACAAAACGCAGCTAACTGGAGAAGACAGCAAATCAATGAATTCTTATTTGGCCCCGCTGGTACAGCAAATTCAGCCTTCGGGTATTCGTAAGTTTTTTGATCTGGCTGCAGGCAGCAAGGATATCATATCACTCGGAGTCGGGGAGCCTGATTTCAAGACCCCGTGGCATGTCAGAGAAGCTTGTGTCTATTCGCTGGAAAGAGGATTTACAGGCTATACATCCAACGCAGGTATGCCTGAGCTAAGGGAGGGTATTGCGAACTATTTGCACACCCGTTTTGCAGTGGAGTATGATCCTGCCAATCAAATTATAGCAACGGTCGGCGGAAGTGAGGCTATCGATCTGGCTCTGCGCGCTTTGATCACGCCGGGCGATGAGATCCTCATACCAGAACCTTGCTATATTTCTTATTCGCCGATAACGGCTATTGGTGGAGGTATTCCTGTAGGTATCGAAACCATCGGAGAGAATGACTTTAAACTTACTGCAGAGAGTTTGGAAGCGAAGATTACTCCACGCTCCAAAGTTCTAATTCTGTGCTACCCGAGCAACCCAACGGGAAGTGTTATGACCCGAGAGGATTGGGAGCCGATCGCCAAGGTTGTAGAGAAGCATGATCTTATTGTAATTTCAGATGAGATCTATGCGGAATTAACGTATGGAATTAATCATGTCAGCTTTGCCTCATTGCCAGGTATGATGGACCGTACGATTTTGGTCAGCGGTTTCTCCAAGGCTTTTGCCATGACTGGATGGAGAATGGGTTATGCTTGTGGTCACCCTGATTTGATCTCCGCTATGCTTAAGATTCACCAGTACACTGTGATGTGCGCTCCTTCTATGGGCCAAGTGGCTGCACTTGAGGCACTGACCAATGGGATGGAAGAGAAGGATCGAATGGTCGATTCTTATAACCAACGGCGGAGGCTGATTGTTAAGGGTTTGCGTGATGCGGGACTGGAGTGCCATGAACCACAAGGTGCATTTTATGCTTTTCCAAGCGTGCGCAAAACAGGACTGACATCTGATCAGTTTGCACAGCGATTATTGCTTGAATATAAGGTGGCAGCTGTACCTGGAAGTGTCTTTGGTTTAGGTGGTGAAGGTTACTTACGCTGCTCCTATGCTACATCAGTAGCTCAACTGAATGAAGCTATAGAACGCATTGGTGCTTTTGTCACACAACTGGAACGAGAGAGAATGGAATAGAGAAAATTGGACTATAGCCTATCCTATAATCCTATGGTATTATTTTACTTTGAGAGTAATTAACCCCTATAATAGAACTAACAAGGACGTATTTTACTCTGGAATTAAGCGTTGCTTTGAAGTTGCTTTTATTACTTTAATGACATTTTGTGGCACGCGCTCAATAATACTTTTAGGAGGGATGATTGTGCTTAGTGCCGATTATTACTTACCTTCCTATGGAGGGCAGTGTTTTTCTGGAAGTGGGAAACTGTCCCCCAAGGGTGATGCTTCTGCTCGCATGCTCTCTCTGGAAGATGAAATTAGAATACTCCGTAGCAAAATGGAGCAGCTTTTTTTGCAGGAAAAATCATTCACTTCAGATAATGTGATTGAAATTAGCAGTTTACTGGATCTCAAGATAAATGAATACATGAAGGGGCGTCCAGTTGGAAAATAACGTCGCTACATGCTGTTGAAGAGGACCCTAGGGTCCTCTTTTTGTTGTTCCTTTAAGCTCACACATCGCAACATTGCAGTCACACTTGGAGAGAATATGCCTATACTCTTCATTTGCCATTTTTATATAAGAAAGCTTAAACTAGCATTATGTGATTTGAAGAATGGATAGGAGGAGTAAGCCATGGTGATCTATACACGCACGGGTGATGCGGGTCAAACTTCAGTGATTGGCGGCCGGGTTGGTAAGGACGATGTCCGAGTTGAAGCTTACGGAACGATCGATGAACTGAATTGCTTTGTAGGTCAGGCAAGGAGCCTGATGGAGGACGATCAGTTTGATGATGTACGCGAGCAGCTGCTGGAAATTCAGCATGAGCTATTCGATTGCGGAACCGATCTGGCTTTTATTAAGCTAGGTGATGGTGGTCAATATATGGTAACAAGTGAGATGGCTAAACGGTTGGAGGGCTGGATTGATGAACTTCAAGCAGAGAATCCACCACTAGAAAAATTCATCCTCCCTGGGGGCAGTCCGTTAGCTTCGGTTCTACATGTGTGCCGTACGGTTTGCCGCCGGGCGGAACGCCGGGCAGTTACACTTGGACGAAATGCAGACATTAATCCGGAAGCGGTTATTTATTTGAACCGGTTATCCGATTATTTCTTTGCGCTGGCTAGGACGGCTAATACACGGGCAGGGATTACTGATGTAGAATACATTCGCAGTAAAAAGGTGTTCCGAGACTAATATGACTAGCTATTATTCACCAATTACTTACATTATACCGCCAGAAGAGGATGACTGGTTGCTGAAGACGATCCTGCATAAACGGATGGATGTCTCACGTAAATTGTTGTCACGCCTTAAGCAAACAGAACAAGGGATTACATTAAATGGAGAGCGTGTTTATATCAGCGTACATGTTAAGGCAGGCGATATTGTACAGATTCGCATGGAAACAGAGACTTCGGATGATATTTTACCGCAGCCGATTCCCTTTGAAATTCTATTTGAAGATGAGCATCTGCTCGTAGTAAACAAGGCAGCAGGGATCATCGTGCATCCCACACACGGACATTACACTGATACGCTGGCTAACGGAGTAGTTCATTATTGGGCGCAAAAAAATGAACGTTTCCGCTTTCGACCCGTCCATCGTCTGGACCAGGAAACCTCCGGTGTGTTAGTCATCGCCAAGAATCCGTATAGCCATCAGCATATTTCTGAGCAGATGATTGCGGGTACAGTGGACAAACGTTATGCTGCATTTGTTCATGGGGCTCCTGTGGAGCCTTTCGGCGATATCGACGGACCTATTGACCGTGATCCTGAGGAGCCGCATCGACGTATCGTGACACCGGATGGTTATCCTTCTCTGACTCGGTATGAGGTTAAGACCGTATACGCACAAGGTTCAAAAGTTGAACTGAAGCTGGAGAGTGGTCGTACTCATCAGATTCGGGTCCACATGACCTCTATCGGCTATCCTTTGATTGGTGACAGCATGTATCGTCATGAGCTGTATAATCTACCGGAATTGACTTTAACTCAAAGTGAACAGTTGGAGTCCGTTGCAGCACTAGATGCCTCCATACCGCGTCAAGCACTGCACGCGGTGCGTCTGACGTTCAAGCATCCGGTGCTGCTGCAGGAAATGATCTTTGAAGCTCCTTTGCCGCCTGATATGGCGGCCTTGGAGGAAATACTGGAGCAAGGACCGATAGCGAATTTGAGGTAAAAATTATCTTAGTGATGTTAGCGAGAGGGCGAATTGGTTCTGGAGAAACGGAGTGTTCGCCTTTATCCTCGGATTTCATCCGCAACAAGCGGACTAAATCAAGAAATCTGAGGATAACAGCGATCGGAAGAATAATTTGCCAGCGTAGCGCACTCATCACTACCATTAAAGGAGAACAACATGAGCAAACTAAAAGTATATCAATATCCAAAATGCAGCACCTGCCGCAGTGCAGTAAAATGGCTACAAGCTCAAGGTCATGAGCTTGAGCTTCAAAACATCGCAGAACAGCCGCCTACCGTTGAGGAGCTGCGTGAATTGCTGGCCAATAGCGGACTTGAACTGAAAAAGTTTTTTAATACAAGTGGTGAAGTCTATAAAGCATTGGGTCTTAAGGACAAAATGGCACAGCTTAGTGAGCAGGAAAAGCTTGAGCTGCTCGCAAGCCATGGCATGCTAAATAAACGTCCGATTGTCACCGATGGCGTTAAAGTTACGGTAGGCTTTAAAGAAGAGCAATATGCTGAAGCTTGGAGCAATGCTTCCAAAGTATAAATCCGTAAAGGGGATGTCCCAACAGTCATTTCATGGCTGTTGTGGCATCCCTTTTTGGATATCTAGGAAAATCACAAAAGACCATGATTCTATAATATACTTATATTTCTCGCTTAAGCTTACCGCCCTTGCAAGGGCACCGATGGTGTTTTTACTTGTTAGTTTCAAAGGATAAGAATAAGCTCCCATATGTGTAACTATATGATCCCTTATCAGATCATGTATTTTCTGATAGAATACTCTTTGTGCAATAACATGGACAAGCGCTTAATAACAATACAATGAACGATTAAGGGAGAGGTTTATACATGAGAGCAGAAACAACGGGCCGTGTAATGCTTGTAGATGGAATGGCTCTGCTGTTCCGGGCCTTTTATGCGACCTCTTATGGAGGATATATTCGCAAGACAAAAGCTGGATTGCCGACGAATGCGGTGTATGGTTTTTTGCAGTATTTTTTCGATGCGGTAAGCACATTTGAGCCTTCTCACGTCGTATGCTGCTGGGATATGGGCAAAGGAACGTTCCGCACCGAGAAATACGATGGATACAAATCGAATCGGATTGAAGCCCCGTTAGAGCTGATTCCACAGTTCGATCTAGTAAAAGATGTAGTAGCTGAGCTTGGGGTGCCGAATATTGGACTTGCAGGCTATGAAGCGGATGATTGCATTGGTACGCTGGCTTCTTGTTACAGTGAAAACTCTGAGGTATATATTTTGACGGGTGACCATGATATGCTTCAGCTCATTGATGAGAATGTTAAAGTCGTCATTATGAAAAAGGGACGCTCTAACTATAAAGTGTATGACCTTGCAGAATTGCTGGAGGAAAAGGGTCTAACCCCTAGACAAGTGATTGACCTGAAAGGTTTTATGGGCGATACCAGTGATAATTATCCCGGCGTAAAAGGGATTGGTGAGAAGACTGCGCTGAAACTGCTGACCGAATACAGAACAGTTGAAGGTGTAATTGAGAATCTGCATCTGCTCCCTAAAGGTGTGCGTACCAAAATCGAAGCAGATCTGGATATGCTGCATTTATCGCGAGAGCTAGCGGAAATCCGTTGCGATGTACCAGTGGTCTGCGAGCTGACGGAAGCCTTGTGGCAACTACAGCGGGAAACAGCTGCGCGCAAATTTCAGGAGCTAGAGTTCGGCAGCTTGATGCATTTGATTGCTGAGGTGCAGGACGAACGGGGAATTGTACAGATTGAGTTAGGCGATTTGGGTTAAGATCAGACACCCTTCATGCAAAGATGCATGGAGGGTGTTTTGTTAAACTATAAGAACGTATAAGTTTCACACTATACATTATCCTTATCTTTCTCTCTTAAACGCCTTTTGCGTCCTTATAAGGACGCAAAAGGCGTTTATACTTGTTGTGATAGCGCTTCATTCGACGTATAATTAGGGCTGGTGATTGCTTTTTTTATGCTATTATTCATTTGTGTATGGGTAGCGTTTCAACTTCTAACTAGAGAAAGGGAGAGAATTGCTGTGAAGCTATTGGGAGCGATTGAAGCAGGCGGAACAAAGTTTGTATGTGGGATTGGTTATGAGGACGGTACCATTGTTGACCGAGTTAGCTTTCCGACAACAACACCGGAAGAAACGATGGGACTAGTAATAGACTATTTTAAAGAGAAAAATGTAGAAGCATTCGGAATCGGATCTTTTGGACCGATTGATCCCGTACTGGACAGCCCTACTTATGGTTACATAACAACGACACCAAAACCTCACTGGGGACAATATAATCTGGTAGGCACAATGGCTGACCAATTTAACGTTCCGATCGGCTTTGACACGGATGTGAATGGTGCAGCGCTTGCGGAGAGTAAATGGGGAGCAGCTAAAGGTCTGGACAGCTGTCTTTATATTACGGTTGGGACAGGCATTGGAGCAGGAGCGGTTGTTGGCGGCCAGATGGTCCATGGATTGTCACATCCTGAGATGGGACATATTCTAGTTCGTAGACATCCAGAGGATACGTTTGAGGGTTACTGTCCTTATCATGGCGATTGTCTTGAAGGATTAGCCGCAGGTCCGGGGATCGGCAAACGCTGGGGACAACCGGCAGGAGAGCTACCAGTGGACCATCCGGCATGGGAAATGGAAGCTCACTATCTTGCACATGCACTCATGAACTATGTGCTGATTCTGTCTCCTCAAAAAATCGTAATGGGCGGTGGTGTTATGAAGCAAAGCCACCTGTTCCCGTTAATTCGCACTAAGCTGCAAGAGTTATTGAGCGGATATGTTCAACATCCATCGCTTAATGTCGACATCGATAATTATGTTGTCTCACCAGGTCTTGGAGACAATGCAGGGCTTGCTGGAGCGATTGGATTGGCTACATTAGCTCTAGCTAGAAACTAGTATAAAAAGACATTGACTGTTCGGTAATATATGGTATTCTAGGATCTAACAGTATAGCATTTAATGAGGGAGCACCTCTTTCGCGTTTATCGTGAGAGAGGTGCTTTTTTTGCGTTCGGGGTCTGATTGAGAAAGGATTTGTTCGCTCCGAAGGAGGGTCTTCCCGGAAGGTTATTGTGCTTACTGTAATGTTGAGAAAGGTAGGGATGGATATGCAAATTGTGTTTATGAACCGTTTATCCAGAATATCTGGAGTGGATCAAGAGGTGTACGCCCAGCTGTGGATTGGAGAGGAAGAGGGGATCTGGAGTTTGGGCTGGCGTGATTTTTCAGGTGGGGAGAATTACATTGAGAATTTGTGGTATGAAGGTGGTTCATGGAATGAGATGCTCTGTGTATACAGGCATGAGCTAGCAGTGAAGATGGGAGATGGCTATAGACCCTTAATCGATGGGATATTCCACGAGGAGGATAGTCTTACTGGGCGTAATCAGGAGCAGCTGAAGCTTCAATATTACAGCGAACATTATGGGAATGAAGCCATTTATGAAGAGTTATGTGCTTGGCGCCGTGGTAAGGCTTCGAGTGAACGGAAGGCGCCCTATATTCTCGCCAGTAATCGTCTGTTGCGCTTGTTAAGTACATTTCTACCGCATACGCCAGAGGAACTGATGCAAATTCCGGGTGTGGGAGAAGGCAAGATAGCGCAGTTTGGGGCTGATTGGCTGGCTATAACTACTGCGGTGGCAAGGGAACATTCCTTCCCTCTAAATTGGGTGCATGAAGTAATTGAAGAGGAGTCTTTCGTCTCTTGGCTTTATAAACAGAAAGAAGTCAAATATAAGAAGCAGCTAGAACGACTGCGCTTGCGGAGGATTTTGCTACAGGGGATCGAGAATGGGTTGGGCTTGGAACAGCTTAAGGTGAATAGTGGAGTGAACCGGCGTGAACTGATTGAAGCGGTAGAGGAGCTAGAAAGAGAAGGTTATTCTGTCGAGAAGCTGATCCATGTAGAGCTTGGCAATATGCCGCAGAGTGAGCAGGATGCGATATGGAATGCCTATGTGGAGCTCGGGGATCTTTTCCTAAAACCGGTGTTACATAAGGTGTATGGCGACGACTTTTCCGCTGCTGAAGGATTGGATATTTATTATGAGCGTCTGCGATTGATCCGCATCCGTTTCCGTCGAGAGCAAACGCATAAAGTGGGCATGGCGACCAGTTTTTAAATTTGCGCATACCAAAAAGACGAAGGCTTCCTTATACCTTACGGTTACAGGTCCTTCGTCTTGCTTATTCGTCCGGTTCGTTTCATAGCCATTCCTTCTTGCGGAAAACATACAGCATCCCACAGCCTAACGTCAACATAACGCCTATAACGCCATAATAGCCATATTTCGTATGAAGCTCGGGCATATGATCAAAGTTCATACCGTAGATTCCGGTAATTACGGTCAGGGGCATGAATATTGTTGTGATCGCAGTAAATACTCTCATAATTTCATTCGCGCGGTTGGCGATACTGGATTGGTATGCCTCTCGTAAGTTGCCCATGAGATCGCGATACGTCTCAAAGGTTTCAGATATTTTAACCGCATTTTCATAAATGTCGCTAAAATATTTCTGCAGCTGATCATCAATCAGACGGAGGTCTTTTTTATTTAGGGTATTGATCACTTCTTTTTGTGGCCCCAGCATTTTCTTCAACCATAGAATTTCACTTCGCAGACCGATAATTTCACTGAGATGTGACTTCTTGGTATGCATGAGGATATCTTCTTCCAGCTTCTCGATCCGAGCTTCAATTCGGTCGCCGACGGAGAAATAGTTATCAACGACAAGGTCAATTAGCAAGTAAAGGAACATATCCGGTTCACTTACTTCTTGCTCCCAGAGCATAGGCTTCAGGATTCGTAGTTCATTGATCTTTTGTTTCGTGACAGTGATGATGTAATGTCTTCCAAGGAATACATTGAGCGCCCGTAGGAAAATTTCTTCATCGTCAAAGCGGATGCTATTTACAACTATAAAGTAGTGACTTTCGTATATTTCGATCTTTGGACGCTGATCCTCTTCGCTAAGGCAATCCTCAACAGCAAGATCATGTAGGTTGAACAAGGGCTGAAGCAGCTCCAAATCCTCAACATCGGCGTCAATCCAATAGAACCCTTCCGTTGGGGGTGTTAGTGTTTCATCAATTTCATCAATAGGTGTAAAAACCCCTGCATTTACCAGCCGGATTTTCATCTGATTTCACTCCTCCTATCCCCAGGTCTTCACTAGGGACTGCTAAATTAAGCACAGAGAAAAAAATCAGCTTGGCCGGCGGTACAATCAATACATAGGGCCAAATGACGTTTCGAGGGCATGAAGAAGAACTGCTCCCGCCGCCGGCAAGCTGATGATTATCCTGTGTGGTTGCTCATTCTGTACACATATTTGCGAGCTCGGGTCGCCTTCCATCCTTCTTCTCACCTCTTCTTTTCGTTCAGGTATGAAATACTTGTCTAGTATAACAACGGAGTATGCCTCTTTCAAGCAAATTTATTGTGATTTTGAGGCTTCTTCAGCATTGTATGGACTTGACGAAAAGGAGGTTCATGATTTAAAGTGAATTTTAAAGTAATTTAATTGAATACAGCTAAATCTTATCAAGAGCAGGTGGAGGGACTAGCCCTATGAAACCCGGCAACCGGCGTGTAAACGCACGGTGCTAATTCTTGCGGAATTTCTGCAGACGTCTAATCGTCTTCAGGAACATTCTGGCAGATGAGAGAGGCACATATGACTGTAGATATGACCTTTCTCGATTTCCGAGGAAGGTCTTTTTATGTTCAGCAAGCCGCAGTGCGGCAAAATAACTAAATTCAGCTAAGGAGTGGAAAGACAATGCCAATTAAAATTCCCGACAGTTTACCGGCGAAAGAAGTACTATCCGGAGAAAATATTTTTGTGATGGACGAAAGTCAGGCTTTCCATCAGGATATCCGTCCACTACGGATTGCTATTCTGAACCTCATGCCGACTAAAGAGACGACAGAGACTCAATTGCTGCGTTTAATTGGAAATTCGCCACTACAAGTTGATGTTACTTTATTGCATCCGCGTTCCCATATTTCCAAGAATACTTCTGCTGAACATTTGAAGAGCTTTTACAAAACCTTTGACGAGATCAGCCACCGCCGTTTGGATGGTTTAATCGTTACAGGTGCTCCTGTAGAACAAATGGAGTTCGAGGAAGTATCGTATTGGGAAGAACTGAAAGAGATTTTTGAATGGAGCAAGGACAATGTGACTTCAACCATGCATATTTGTTGGGCGGCACAGGCAGGCTTATATCATCATTTTGGTGTTCGTAAAGTGGCATTGCCTGAGAAATGCTTTGGCGTCTTCGCTCATACGATTAATCAAAATAACATTAAATTGTTGCGCGGCTTTGACGAGGTATTCCATGTACCACACTCTCGTCATACCGATGTCTCCCGTGAAGATATTGAGAATAACCCAGATCTGCAAATTCTGGCGGAATCCGAAGAAGCTGGTATGTATCTAGTGGCTACAAACGACGGTAAACAAATATTTGTGACCGGACATTCCGAATATGATCCTCTATCCTTAAAATGGGAATATGACCGTGATGTGTCTAGAGGGATGGAGATGGCTTTGCCGAAACATTACTTCCCTAAAGATGATCCAGAACGTACACCTCCAGCAGTGTGGCGTGCGCATGCCAATTTATTATTCTCTAACTGGCTCAATTACTATGTATATCAAGAAACGCCTTATGATATCGACCCGATTGTTTATTAATAATAGCGCTACAATATAAATTAGGAGGCATTAATCATGGATGACAAACTTAGGATTGAAAGTAGACTGGCTCAAATAGGTTCTCAAGAAGATCCTGCCACAGGAGCAATTAATTTTCCGATTTATAATGCAACGGCATTTCGTCATCCAAAACTCGGTCAAAGCACAGGGTTTGATTATAGCCGCACCAAGAGTCCGACCCGTTCAGTGCTTGAGAATGCAGCTGCGGAACTGGAATCTGGAGATGCAGGATTTGCTTGTAGCTCTGGGATGGCAGCGATACAAACGGTGCTTACCTTGTTCGCTCAAGGCGACCATCTGATCGTTTCGCTGGATCTTTACGGCGGTACCTATCGTTTGTTGGAACGGATTATGTCCAAGTTTGGAATCACTGCTTCTTATGTAGACACGAATGATTTGGATGCACTGGAAGCTTCGCGTCGTCCAAATACGAAAGCTGTATTTATTGAAACGCCAACGAACCCACTTATGATGATCACGGATATTGAAGCCGTGTGCACTTGGGCACGTCACCATGGGTTACTTAGCATTGTAGATAATACGCTGCTGACTCCATTCTTCCAACGGCCTATAGAATTAGGTGCGGATATTGTAGTTCATAGCGCTACTAAGTATTTGGGTGGTCATAATGATGTACTGGCAGGCCTGATTGTATCCAAGGGTGTAGAATTATCAGCTGAATTAGCTATTCTACATAACTCTATTGGCGCCGTGCTCGGACCAACAGACAGTTATCAGTTGATGAGAGGCTTGAAGACATTGGCGCTGCGTATGGAGCGTCACGAGAGCAATGCACTTGCGATCGCTCACTACTTATTAGAGCATCCAGCGATTGCGGAAGTGTTCCATCCAGGATTGCCTGATCATCCAGGACATGAAATCCAGAATCGTCAATCTTCAGGCAATACCGGTATTTTTTCTTTCAAATTAAAAGATGCCAGATACGTAGAGCCGCTTCTTCGTCATATTCGTCTTATTGCATTCGCAGAAAGCTTGGGCGGTGTAGAGTCACTTATGACTTATCCGGCTGTACAAACGCATGCTGATATTCCTGTGGAGATTCGAAATGCTGTGGGTGTAGATGATCGTTTACTGCGCTTCTCCGTCGGTATTGAACATGCAGAGGATTTGATTGCTGATCTTGGCCACGCATTAGAGGCCGCTAGGGCAGAAATTGAGTCCAAGTAACAGGAAGAGATCTTCAATCGAGTGTTAGTGGAGAAATAGAGTATAACTAGCAGTATCGCTTAGTGCGATGCTGCTTTTCTTCTGGATGGGAATTTGCGAAGAATGTAAAAGCATTTTTCAAGCTGTTCAGATTGTGATACGATGAGGAAATGAACTGTTCAATTGTATGAGAAAGGGTTGTCACCTTGAAAAAGAGACAACGTTTTTTCTTCCTGTAATTTTGTGATTCTACCATACCCCTAAGGGTTTAGAAGGAGGATGCGAACGATGAGTGCGATAGATCTTATTTTGGACAAAGCCCTACGGGGTGAACGTCTCCAATTGGAAGATACCATCCGACTGTTCGAGAGCAACGAAATTGAGAAAATGGGTGCAGCTGCAAACACCATAATGGAACGCTGGCATCCAGACCCGATGGCCACGTTTGTAATTGGTCGTAATATTAACTATACGAATGTATGTGATGTCTACTGCCGTTTCTGCGCATTTTATCGTAGACCGGGCTCTGATGAGGGTTATGTATTGCCGGATGAGACGATTTACCAAAAAATCGCTGAGACTATCGCTGTAAATGGTACAGAAATACTGATGCAAGGTGGTACGAACCCAAATCTTCCTTTCAGCTATTATACCGATATACTTCGCGGAATTAAGCAACGTTTTCCTGAGATTACAATGCATTCCTTCTCTCCTGCTGAGATTATGAAGATGAAAGAAGTATCTGGATTATCGCTCGAGGAAGTTGTGCGTGAAATCCATGCTGCTGGCCTGGATTCACTACCAGGTGGGGGAGCGGAAATTCTCGATGATCGCACACGCCGCAAGATCAGCCGACTTAAAGGCTCATGGCGCGAGTGGATGGACGTAATGCAGACAGCGCATAAGATCGGTATGAATACGACAGCTACGATGGTCATTGGACTTGGTGAGAGTATGGAAGAACGGGCATTACACTTACTTCGTGTGCGTGAGGCTCAGGACGAGTGTATTGCCAACAAATACGATTCAGAGGGTTTCTTGGCCTTTATCTCTTGGACCTTCCAACCGGACAATACTAACCTGAAGCTGGATAGACAAACGCCTGAAGAATATCTGAAGACGGTAGCCATTAGTCGCCTTGTTCTAGACAACATTAAGAACTTCCAGTCCTCTTGGGTAACAATGGGACCAGAGGTCGGCAAGCTTTCCCTTCAATATGGCTGTAACGATTTCGGCAGTACAATGATTGAAGAAAATGTAGTATCTTCTGCGGGCGCGACCTACAAGGTCAATATCGAATCAATTACTCAGCTGATCCGCGAAGCAGGCAAAATCCCGGCACAGCGGAATACACGCTACGATATTCTGCGCGTGTTCGATGATGCTAATGCGAAGATTGATAATGATTTCATCATGCAGAACTAATATATAAATTAAATCAACGCTTGTTGCTCGTTAATCCGTTTAGTGGATGATTGAGCAGCAAGCGTTTTTTTTGTATGGTTAAGATTTCGAAGGTTTATTTTACCTGTGAACATAAATTCATTATTTTATTACATTTCTGTATACACATTATTATCCAAAAGTGATATCATAATCATATCAAAAGAATATCTTATGGGGGTGCTTTTTTATGAAGGAGAAGACGCTTCGTCCTGTCAGCGGATTTTGGGTTATCGCATTAATTGCAGTTTGTTTGGCTGGTGGAATCTATGGTGCTGTTCAGGAGTATATTGCAGTACCAGTCATTCTGTTCGTTGTATCAGCAATACTATGTACGAGTATTACGGTTGTACAACCTAATAAGTCGGTTGTAGTCACCTTTTTCGGCAAATATGTAGGGACTATTGCAACGAGTGGACTGTTCGCAGTTATTCCGTTCAGCGTACGTAAGACGGTTTCCCTACGCGTTCGTAACTTTAACAGTGTGAAGCTCAAGGTCAATGATGTTGAAGGTAATCCGATTGAAATTGCTGCAGTTATCGTCTTTAAGGTGATTAACTCCGCTAAAGCCCTCTTTGATGTAGATAAATATATGGCTTTCGTAGAGATTCAGAGTGAAACGGCGCTGCGTCATGTGGCCAGCAAATACCCTTATGATAACTTCAATGAATCTGGGATGTCCCTGCGTGCCAATGCAGATGAAATTGCTAAAGAGTTAGCGACTGAGCTTCAAGAGCGTTTGTCCTTATCTGGTGTAGAAGTCATTGAAGCCCGGCTTACACATTTGGCTTATTCAACAGAAATCGCCAGCACCATGTTGCAGCGGCAGCAAGCTTCTGCCATTCTGTCTGCTCGTCAAATCATTGTTGAAGGTGCAGTTGGCATGGTCGATATGGCGATTAAACAGCTTAAAGAGAGCGGTGTAGTGGAGCTTGATGAAGAACGTAAAGCGGCCATGATTAATAATCTGATGGTGGCGATCGTGTCGGAGCGCGGAGCGAGTCCGGTCATTAACGCCGGCTCGTTGTATTAAGGCGGTGCATCATGGCGGCCAAGAAAAGCTTTCCATTGCGGATCGATCCGGATCTGCATGAGGCGTTGGAACGTTGGGCGGGAGAGGAATTTCGCAGTGTAAACGGACATATCGAATACTTGCTGCGTGAGTCTTTGAAACGTGCAGGCCGCTTACCTGGGAAACGCCGAGAAGAGTAACCTGTTAAGGACAGTTCTAGCGCTATTTCCTGGCTGCAGAACTGTCCGTGTAGGTGACTGTTTCCGCGGTTTACAAAATTTTGCCCCCTCTACAGACTTGACTGTCAGAGAGGACAGATTTATAATTACTCCATAATTCACGTTAACAGCTTTGACAAAGATATGAATGGATTGTTCTGGACCGTATCAGAGAGAGGGAACATAGGCTGTAATTTCCTCCGGTATCCTACTATCGATTTACCCCTTTGTAGCTGCGGTTATGAATTCCCTGAAATGGGATAGTAAGAACCGCCGGTTCATGGTCGTTATTCCATGCTTACGAAGGATTCTGACTCGACTCTGCTTTAAGAGCAGATTGAGAGAATCGAATTTGGGTGGAACCACGGGTGCAATCGCTCGTCCCTTTGCGGGACGGGCGTTTTTTGTATGCGTGGATATTTCCGTTTCGAAAAATTTAAAATTGTTGTTTGGCTTAAGGAAATGAAGGAGGAAATTAAAATGGTAAGTATTAAACTTCCGGACGGTTCCGTTCGGGAATACGCAGAAGGTAGTAATATTGATGATGTAGCGGCTTCTATTAGTAGTGGACTTCGCAAGAATGCGGTGGCAGGGAAATTGAATGGTATTGTCGTGGATCTGTCCACTCCGCTAGAGGAAGGCGCATTGATAGAAATCGTAACTTTGGATTCACCAGAAGGCTTGGAAGTTATGCGTCACAGTACTGCCCACTTGATGGCGCAAGCTGTAAGACGTTTATATGGAACAAAGGAAGTTAAGCTTGGTGTAGGTCCTGTTATCGAAGATGGCTTCTACTACGATATGGATTTGGAACATCCGCTTAATCCTGAGGATCTGCTAAAGATTGAAAAGGAAATGGATCGCATTATCTCTGAGAACCTTCCAATCGTACGTAAGGAAGTTAGCCGTAAGGAAGCGTTGGAAATATTCGGTGAGCTAGGCGATCCTTACAAACTTGAACTAATTGAAGCATTGCCTGAAGATAGTGTGATTTCGATCTATGAACAAGGCGAATTCTTCGACTTGTGCCGGGGACCACACTTACCGTCGACTTCTAAGATCAAAGTCTTTAAATTGATGAATGTAGCTGGTGCTTACTGGCGCGGCGATAGCAAGAATAAAATGCTTCAACGCGTATACGGTACAGCTTGGATTAAAAAAGCGCAGCTCGATGAGCATCTTCGTCTGCTTGAAGAAGCGAAGAAACGCGACCACCGTAAGCTGGGTAAAGAGCTTGAAATCTTCACATTTAATCAATTGGTAGGCCAAGGCTTGCCGATCTGGCTGCCTAAGGGTGCTAAACTGCGCAGTATTCTGGAACGTTACATTGTGGATCTGGAAGCAAGTCTAGGATACCAGCATGTATATACTCCGGTTCTTGGTAATGTTGAACTATATAAAACTTCTGGACACTGGGAGCACTATCAAGAGGACATGTTCCCTAAAATGACTATTGATAATGAAGAATTTGTTCTTCGCCCAATGAACTGCCCGCATCACATGATGATTTATAAGAGCTCCATGCACAGCTATCGTGATCTGCCGATCCGTATTGCTGAACTGGGTATCCAGCACCGTTATGAAATGTCAGGAGCATTGACTGGCTTGCACCGTGTGCGTTCGATGACTCTTAATGACTCCCATATTTTCTGCCGTCTGGATCAAATTAAAGGCGAGTTCATTCGTGTAATCGAGTTGATTAAACAGGTATACAGTGACTTTGGTATTAATGACTACCGTTTCCGGTTGTCTTATCGTGATCCTAAGGATACTGAGAAATATTACGCTAATGACGAAATGTGGGAAACTGCACAGCGTATGTTGCGTGAAGTTGTAGAAGAAGCTGGTCTGCCATTCTACGAAGCAGAAGGCGAAGCTGCTTTCTACGGTCCTAAGCTGGATGTGCAGATCAAGACTGTACTAGGCAAAGAAGAAACTCTCTCCACTGTACAGATCGACTTCTTGCTGCCTGAACGCTTTGAATTGGAATATATCGGTGACGATGGTCAGAAACACCGTCCAGTTGTTCTACACCGCGGTATTTTAGGTACTATGGAGCGCTTTGTTGCTTTCTTGTTAGAGAACTTTGCAGGATCACTGCCGCTTTGGCTGTCTCCACAGCAGGTTAAAGTTATTCCTGTTTCGACTGCCTTCGACGATTATGCTAAGGAAGTTACAGACAAGCTGCGTCGCCGTGGTATCTCTGTTGAGGCAGATTTGCGTAATGAGAAGCTTGGCTATAAGATCCGTGAAGCTCAGCTGGAGAAGCTACCATACATGTTCGTAGTTGGCGAGAATGAGATGAATGCCGAGACAGTTTCCATCCGTAAGCGTGGAGAAGGCGATATGGGAGCTAAGCCGCTTCAAGAAGTTATTGAGCTGCTGGCTCAGGAAATTGCTGACCGTGTAATCTCCTAATTACTTGTAATAATCAACACCAAAAGTACGTCTAATAACGACCTCTGTCATATGCCCGTAAGGATCGAAAATTGATCTTTATGTATAAAATTTTGTGAATCGGGAAACCTTCGCTAATAAGGGGGAGGTTTATCACATGAACAAAATGGGCATATTTCAGAGGTTTTGGTGTCTTTTCGTCACAATAGTCCTACTGTTGACTGCTGCAGGTATCATTCCTGAATCCAAGCATCAAGCAGTTGTGGCCAATGGGACAGAAGACACATTACAGCACACAGATATTAGCAAAACGCTTTCGAACGAATTGCAACATACTCAGGCTAACTCAGGTTCAATGAGAACCAAAGATCAACAAGCTATTCTCACCACTGGCCGTGCTACCTTGTTATCAAACGAGCCATATTCCAGCGTACCGATCGTTCCTGCGACAACAAAAAATAAACCAGTAGCTACAAAGTCACCACAGAGCACTAAAGCTCCAACTACCAAAGGGAGTGGGGGTACAGGCTCTTCAAAATCGCCGAATTCTATTCCCGTAGCTGCGCCAGCTCCTGACCAAATTATTACTTCAATGAAAGTGATGGCGACGGGTTATACTGCGGGTTATGAATCTACAGGTAAAACATCTAAACATCCCGAATACGGAATTACCTATTCAGGTGTTAAAGTACGTAGAGATAAGAACACAGTCTCGACTATTGCTGCTGACCCTAAGGTAATCCCGTTAGGGAGTATACTTTATATACCTGGTTATGGATACGGCATCGTCGCTGATACAGGATCTGCCATTAAAGGGCGGAAGATTGATTTGTATTTTGCTACTACGAAACAGGTGTATAAGGAATGGGGCAAAAAATCAGTTGTAGTTCAGCTCATTAAGCGAGGAAACGGTACATGTACAGAAGTGATGCTGAAGAAGCTTACTCAGGCGATTGAGACTTACAATGCTGTACCGCAATCCCTGCTGGAAGAATCCATTTAAGATATAGCGGTTATATTTCAATGAATTTGGTGGATTGAACTTAATTTCACTTGGTCATGCATAATAGTGACATCACCTTGCCATAATACGGACTGGGGCAGAGCAATAGCCTCATCCGAGATGTTCTCTTAGTAAGCATTATCTATGCTGCATAAGGGATAAGGGAGGTGAATTCCGTGGCTAATAATAAAAAGTCTAAAGTTCAAGAAAACTACAAAACACCGAATGAAAAATACAATGCTGAGTTTGCTGTTGAGAATGACGGCACAACTAAGCAAAGTGGAAATACTTCTAAACCAGCTCAGAAACCGCAACAATAATGCGCTACTGAAGCAGAAGACTGCTGAATAAAGAGACTGTCCCAAATCAGTTTATAACTGAGGGACAGTCTTTTTTTTATATTTCATATATAATGAAGTAAATGGAATATTAACCCATTCGTCTCGGTCTAGAGACTGAGTGGAAGTTCCTTCTCTCGCCGCTGTTTATGAGCGCTTCCTTCCTGTAGACTAAGGCTATAAGATTGAAGAAGAGAGCGTTCCACTAATTTAAAGGGGAAATGGAATATGAAAAGAAGGTTCACAAGTCAGATTTTTGGCGGCTTGATCCTGATAGGGATTGGAGCCATGTTTCTACTTAGACAATTGGGTTACACCGATTTCAGCTTAGGTTATTTAATCTCAAATTATTGGCCTGTTATCTTGATCCTCATGGGGATGAAGCGACTCCTGGGTACGGGAGACGAACATCAAAAAGGTGGATCTTCACCTATCGGCGGTTTTTTCTTTCTGGCGATCGGAGTGTTCTTCCTTGGACGAAATTTGGACTGGTTCGATATTTCAGCCGGGGATTTTTTCAAAATGTTTATTCCAATCATGCTTATTGGTGGCGGTCTTTATGTGATTTTTAAACCACGAGGTTCAGTACCGCCAGTGCCACCTGCGCCACCATCACCACCTGATTACTTTCCTCCAGGAAAAAGCTCGCTAGATGTGGAGCCGCCAAAACCGCTGGATTCCACGCTAGATGAACAATTCGAGCAGAAATTCGGTAAATCTTCTGGAGGGCGAGACTGGAATATTAATCTGCAAAAAGATGAAGAAGAGGATGAGGACGGAACTGGAGCTTTTAAATCCACCGCTGAATCACGTTGGCAGGAGAAACAGGAGCGTCATGAGCGCAGACGTCAGGAACGTCATGAGCGGCACGCTAGAAGACATGGGGAATGGCATGAGGAGTTCCATAAGACAGAGAGTAACAATAAGGAGTCAACCAATCGCTCTGCTTTTATTGGGGATGTCCACATGGGTCGCGAGCATTTCCAACTGAAGAATACAAATGTCTCGCAGTTTATAGGTGATACTGTACTGGATCTGACGAACGCGCAAATTGCTTATGGAGAAACGAAAATTAATATCTCCGCTTTTATAGGCGACATCAAGGTGTACATTCCGAATGATATGGATCTTGGGATCTCAGTGAACAGTAGTTCATTTATCGGCGATATGGAAGTTCTGGATCAGTCTCGGAGTGGATTTATGAGCAGTGTTCAATGCAAGACGCCTTATTATAAAGAAGCGGGCAAAAAAGTCCGCATTAACGTAAGTGCTTTTATAGGTGACATTAAAGTTAAAACGGTGGGTTAGATGGGAACAATCTTTAGTAATACCAAATGGTTGTTGTTGTTTTACTTTTTGCTCACTGGAGCCGTAAGCGCCGGGTTGATGTATGCAGGCACTTGCCTTGGGTATATCGAAGTAATGGATTATCGCATGTGGCTGTACTTATGTCTGGGGATCGTGTTGTTCACTGTTGTAATCGGCTATATGGCAGGTCAGCGCATTCAGCGCCGGATTGATCATCTGGATCTAAATATGCTGCAGGTGGCAAAAGGGAATCTGTCCGTACGTATGCCAGAGAGTGATGACCAGTCTTTTGCGAGAGTGTACCATGAATTTAATGTCATGATGGATACGGTTGAGAACAAGATGCAGCTTCTGCAGCGATTGGGTGAACAAGAGGTTATTGAGAAGGAACAGGCAGCGGAGAGTGCGGTGTTGGAGGAAAGAAGACGTATGGCCCGGGATTTGCATGATACGGTGAGCCAACAGCTTTTTGCCATCCATATGTCGGCTTCTTCGCTGCCTAAAGTGCTGAAGGTTAATGAAGCTCAAGGTCAATTGGTAATGGATCAGTTAATTGCAATGTCACAAATGGCACAAAAGCAGATGAGAGCACTTATTGCACAGTTGCGACCGGTGGAGCTGGAAGGCAGGAATCTTTTCGAAGCACTGGAAAAATGGTTCCCTGATTATTGCCGCCAGAACGGCTTAAAAGGAATGAAGGAGCTTGAGCTGCAAGGAGAATTATCTGAGGCTATTGAACATCAGCTATTCTTGATTATCCAGGAGGCTATGGCGAATATTGTGAAGCATGCTGAAGCTAGACTGGTCAGTTTATCACTGCGTGAAGGATCAAGACAGGTTGTGCTGAGTATTAGCGACGACGGTCAAGGTTTTGAACATATACAGCAAAAACAGGGTTCGTATGGTCTTACCACCATGCGCGAACGTGCGGAGAAACTGGGTGGACAAGTGGAGATTATTAGCCGTAAGGGTGCGGGAACGACCATACGCGTACATATCCCTAAGTTTGTGCAAGGGAACTCTGAGTTAGAGGAAAAAAGAGCATTAGGAACAGATACAGAGGACGAGGAGGAATAGAGCATGAGCGTCATAAGAGTGTTGCTCGTGGATGATCATGATATGGTGCGGATGGGTCTTAAAACATATCTGATGCTGGAGCCGACGTTTGAGGTTATAGGAGAAGCAGCAAATGGACAGGAAGCGCTGGAGATGCTGCGTGCTGGCGGACATGAAGGCTTACCCGATCTCGTGCTAATGGATCTGATGATGCCTGTGATGAATGGTGTGGAGACTACTCGTGCAGTGCTATCGGAATTTCCTGGTCTCAAAATCGTTATCTTGACCAGCTTCTTAGAGGATGACCTCGTCGTGGATGCTATAGAAGCTGGAGCAGTCAGCTATGTGCTCAAAACCGTATCGGCAGAGGAACTGATCTACGCACTGCAAGGCGCATTTCGCGGTATGCCAGTTATGACTGGTGATGTATCGCAAGCGCTGACACGCGGCATTCGCCAGCGTACCGTGCAAGGGGATTCCTCAGGCTTGACGGAGCGTGAGAAGGAGGTCTTACTGCTCATTGCTGAGGGCAAGACCAATAAGGATATCGGCGAGGAACTACATATCAGCATCAAGACAGTGAAAACGCATGTCAGTAACCTACTGATGAAATGCGAGCTGGATGATCGAACCCAGTTGGCTATTTATGCTCATCGGAAGGGTTGGGCTCAGGGTTAGGTTTGTTGTTCAAGATGATTTGGGGTAGTTTATGGGTGCTTAAAAGTAAGTTATAGGGAAAACGTCCCTTTAAACTTGAGTTTTACGCTTGTATACAGGACTATAGGGAAATCCTCCGTATAAATTCCTTGTTTTTCTCATAATTAGCTATGTTGCTGAGAATTATAGGGAGGTATTCCCTTTAAATCTTGATTTCTTGTGGTTTTTGGTTAATTATAGGGAGTTTTTCCCTATAATTATTGATCGTTGTTTGTTCCTTGTTCTTGGACTTCGTTCATGGACGACGTTCTAGGATTTTGTTCTAGGTTGTATGTTGGAAGTTCGGGCCGCGTTGTTTTCCGCGCCCGAGCTTCTTTTTTACTTCCCTGCCTAGGGATTGGGTATCAGAGCGAAAAGTTTACGACCGCCTTTGAAATCATGTTCCACCCGCAGGGTCAATTCATAGGAACATGATTTCAACAGCAGTGTAGCCTGAAAACCAGTCCCGACCAACAGCGTGCGCCTTTTGAACCAAATAACGTCTATTTGCCTATATCTTTTATCTCCGCTTAAATTGTTTTTAATGTGACCTTAAGGTTTAAAGTACAAAATAAGAAACAAGAAAACAAATTAATCCTTGTCAGGCGACAGGATGCAGGAGGTAAATAAACATGGACGATAACAAAAACAACTTTAATCGAGACAATGGACCAGCACCAGATCGGGATTGGGACAATAATAACCATAATAGCAATAATAATCAGTCATCCGAATCCGGATCATCATACTACTATTCTTATGGACCATTTAAATCATTGAACAAAGATGAAAGTAACGTAGACGGAAGTGCTCAGCATTACAACCGGATGGAGCCGGAGCGGGTCGAGATTACACCTCCACAGCCTGTAAAACAACTCCCATATAACAGTTCATATCGCAGTACAGGCTTCGATGGTAATGGCGGTGGACGTGGAGGAAACGGCGGAGGTGGTTCTGAAGGTAGCGGTGGCTGGCAGTTTAATAAAAAGCCAAAAAGCTCAGTGAAAACTATATTTGTTTCCTTCTTAGCGGGTATGGTCGTTCTCTCAGGTTCTATGTTCATGGCAGATCGAGGCAACTGGTTCACAGGGGATGCAACAACCATTGCAAGCTCAGGATCAAATGGAACGGCGAAGACGACGAATGAGAGTGCTAGTACTACACCTAATACTACTACTACATCATTGGTGAAAGGATCTCGTGATGTGACTGGCGTAGTTGATGCGGTTGGACCAGCAGTAGTCAAGATAGAGACGCTAGTGAAATCCGGTTCACGTAATGGAAGTTCATCCAGTCCGAATTTGAGTGATCCGTTCTCTCAATTTTTCTTCGGGGATCAATACGGTGGAAGTGGTTCTTCACAAAATGAGCAGGACTCGAAGTCAGGTTCAAATTCTTCATCGCAGCTCATCCCTTATGGAATTGGAACAGGCTTCATTTATGAGAAATCCGGATATATTTTGACCAATCAGCACGTCATTGAAAATGCCGATGTTATCCAAGTTACAGTGGATGGCGTGACCAAACCATACGAAGCAAAATTGCTAGGTTCTAGCAAAGATCTGGATTTGGCAGTACTGAAGATTGAAGGAGATACTGATTTCCCTACAGTTGCTCTGGGAGATTCGGATAGCTTGAAAGTAGGCTCAGAAGTGGTTGCTATCGGTAACCCGCAAGGCTTCGACCATACAGTAACCTCTGGTGTTCTTAGTGCAAAAGGACGCAGCATCGATATCAACGAAGAAGACGGTAGTGGAACACGCAACTACAAAAACCTGCTGCAAACGGATGCTTCTATCAACCCTGGTAACTCCGGTGGTCCGTTGCTCAATATGAATGGACAGGTAATTGGTATGAACGTAGCTGTTAGCACAGATTCCCAAGGTATAGGTTTCGCTATCGCTGTGAATACGATTAAAGAAGTCGTAGATAAACTCGAAGCGAACCAAGCGATTCCAAAAGAACCCGTACCATTCATTGGTGCAACGCTTATGACGATTACAGATGAAGTAGCTAAGCAAATGGGCACGGATATTAAAGAAGGTTCTGTAGTTGCAGACATTATCTTTAAATCGCCAGCGTATGCCGCTGACTTGCGCCCTTACGATATCATTACAGGTGCAAATGGTACAAAATATGCAACAAATCAAGATCTGATCGCTTTCATTCAAACGTTAAAAGTCGGTGACAAAGTAACGCTGAATGTGGTGCGCGATGGTAAAAACATGGATCTTTCCGTAACAATCGGCAACAAAAATGATTTTGATACGACTACTGGGCAAAGTCAGCAGCAATAACACCGGACGGTGAATAACGCGGAAGGGGCAACCCTTCCGTTTTTTGTCTAAACATGGTGTGACTGCTACAATATAAATAAATAGAAATGAACAATGGGGGCTGCTTGATGCGACCGAATATTCTTATTATTGATGATGATGAAAAAATTATCTCCATGCTGCGCCGGGGGTTAGCTTTTGAAGGCTACGATGTAAAGACAGCGGTGAATGGAGCGGATGGTTTACGAGCAATCCTAAGCAGCGATCCGGATGTGGTGATTTTGGATGTTATGATGCCTCAGGTAGACGGATTTGAAGTCTGTCGTCGTTTGCGTGAAGGGGGCAGTAATGTGCCTGTTCTAATGCTTACGGCCAAGGATGAAATTGAGCATCGTGTGAAAGGGCTTGACCTAGGTGCGGATGATTATCTAGTTAAACCTTTTGCGCTGGAAGAATTACTTGCACGTGTGCGAGCATTGCTTCGGCGTAAGAGTGAGCAAAGTGGCGGCAGTGAGCAAGCGGTTACTTACGAGGATATTACCTTGGATGTGGATTCACGTGAAGTGACACGCGCCGGCAAGAGACTGGAGCTGACAGCGAAGGAATTTGAGCTGCTACATCTCTTTATGCAGAATCCGAAACGGGTGCTTTCGCGGGATCTGATCATGGATAAAATATGGGGTTATGATTACAGCGGTGAATCTAATGTACTTGAGGTATACATAGCTATGCTACGCCAAAAGACGGAGGAGCATGGCGGTAAACGCCTCATTCAAACGATCCGGGGTGCCGGTTACATTCTAAGAGGTGACAACTAACATGTCTATAAGATTGCGGCTGACTGCTTGGTATTCAGGGATTTTGGCCGTTATGCTGCTGGCCTTATCAGCCGCAATTTACGGTTTTGTCTATTTTAATACGTATGGGGACTTGAAGGATCGTCTGAAAGTGCAATCTGAGCAAACGAAACTTTTATTTAGCGTTGATCGCTATAATGGTGAGCTGAAACTTGGCGGAGTCGGTCCTGAAAACTCCAATTTATATACGCAAATTTATACTTATGGCAGCAAAAGCTTGTCACAATCGACCAATATGATTAACTTTGGACTACGGTTTGATTATCCTGCTAAAGATAAAATTGCAAAAGGATTTCGTAATGTTGTTGTGGACGGCAATCAGTTTTTGATCTACGAGATGCCTATCGAACTAGAGCATTATAATAATAATCCAGTGGCTGTATTACAAGTCGCTGCCTATGTGAATGAGCAGAATAAGCTCTTGGAGCGTTTGAAAAATATATTGCTTGTCGGTTCTTTTGCTACCTTGATCGCGGCATTTACCTTTGGTTTATTCCTGGCCCGTAAAGCGATGAGTCCTATTGGAAAGGTGATTGAAGCTGCAAACGGTATCCAGACTGGGACAGATCTAAGCTCCCGAATTGAATATGATGGACCTCCGGACGAAATAGGTCGTCTAATTGAGACTGTCAATAACATGCTTGGGCGTATGGAAGGATTCTACACAGAGTTAGAGGATTCGTATGCGGCTCAGCGCCGATTCGTTTCCGATGCATCACATGAGTTGCGGACTCCGCTAACAACTATTCGTGGGAATATCGATCTACTGCAAAAAGTATGGGAGATGGAGCCGGGCGAAGGGAAGATGAGCGAGGCTGAAATTCGCCAGCTCTCGATGGAATCGGTAAAGGATATCGCGGACGAGTCTAAGCGAATGAGCCGACTTGTAGCAGATATGCTCTCGCTCGCTCGTGCTGATACAGGGCGAACCTTCGAGATAGAGCCGGTGGCACTGGAACCAATGATGACTGAGATCGCGCGTAGGGCATCCTTCCTGCCTCGTCAAGCGGAGTGGGTTACAGGGGATATGTCCGTCTTAAATGGAAAATATGTTGTGGGTAATAAGGATTATTTACAACAAATGTTATTTATTTTTATTGATAATGCTTTTAAATACACGCCTTCTGGTGAGGTAAGTTTAGATACGATTTTCTATCAGAATCAGGTTGGTATTCGGATCACCGATACGGGGATAGGTATGGATAAAGATGAGGTTCCATATATTTTCGACCGTTTCTATCGTGCAGATGAATCACGTGGTATTACAGAAGGGATTGGGCTTGGTTTATCCATTGCTAAATGGATTATTGACGAACATGGTGGGTCTGTGGAAGTTGTTACACGCCAAGGCGAAGGAACTACTTTTGTGATCTGGTTGCCGCTTCTCTTTGCTCCGCCGCTGGAATAGGGTATAATTTAAAGTGTGTCCTATTACAGAAGTCAACGAAAGCAGAAAGTTGGTGAAGTCATGGAAGTCATTAAAATTTCTCCCCGGGGATATTGTTACGGAGTAGTCGATGCTATGGTAATGGCACGGCAGGCTGCGCAAAATCTCGATCTTCCCCGGCCGATTTATATACTGGGCATGATTGTTCATAATAGTCATGTCACGAATTCGTTTGAGGACGATGGCATTATTACCTTGGACGGTCATAACCGTCTGGATATTCTCGATAAAGTAGACAGTGGAACCGTTATATTCACTGCTCACGGAGTTTCACCTGAGGTACGCAAGATGGCTAGGGATAAAGGATTGACTACGGTCGATGCTACCTGTCCTGATGTGACAAAGACGCATGATCTCATTCAGGAGAAAGTCGATGACGGTTATGAGGTTATTTATATCGGCAAGAAAGGCCATCCGGAACCGGAAGGTGCTGTCGGCATTGCGCCAGAGCATGTGCATTTAATTGAAAAAGAAGATGAGATTGCAACTCTATCCATTCCTTCTTCACGGATTGTAATTACGAATCAGACCACTATGAGCCAGTGGGACATTAAGAATATTATGAAAAAGCTACTAGAGACCTTCCCAGGTGCTGAAGTGCATAATGAGATATGTATGGCTACTCAGGTGCGTCAAGAGGCTGTAGCGGAACAGGCGGGTCAATGCGATCTAGTGATTGTCGTTGGCGATCCACGAAGCAACAACTCTAATCGTCTGGCACAGGTGTCGGAAGAGATCGCAGGTGTGCCTGCTCATCGGATTTCTGATATCTCTGAACTAAACACCGACTGGCTGAAGGGTGTAAATATTGTAGGGGTTACCTCTGGCGCGTCTACACCTACTCCAATTACCAAAGAAGTTATTAATTATTTGGAGCAGTACGATTCTGAGAATCCCGAGACATGGGAGATCAAACGTACTGTGAATATGGCGAAATTACTTCCTCCGGTTAAGAATAAGAGCACAAGCACTACTTAATGCGCTGTAAGCGAACTTATATATTTGTGTTAGGACAAAAGCGCGTAACCTCGTCTATCGAGGTTACGCGCTTTTCTATTTAGAAAAAGCGGTTTCATATTATAAATCAGGAAATAGGATTGACGGTAAAGGATTTTTAGAGTAAAATCGCTTTATCGGTTAAAAGCATAAAAGCTTAAAAGCTTAAAAGCGAACACGCGTCGTAGTGTGAGTGTATTGAGCAGAATTATTATAAATTTTAAGTGTAGAGAGGAAGTTATTAAAATGATCGTCATTACATCCAATCAAACGCCAGAAGAGCAGGTTAAAGATATTATTGCAGTTATCGAAAAAGAGGGCCTGCAGGTACATCTCTCTAAAGGTGCAGATCACACTGTTATCGGTTTAGTAGGAAGTGTCACACCTAAGCTTGCAGAGCATTTGCGGCAAATGAAGGGAGTAGAGAACGTCGTAAAGATCTCCAAGTCTTATAAGCTAGCTAGCCGTGATTTCCATCCAGAGGATACCATTATCGATATCAAGGGTGTGAAGATTGGTGGAGAGAATCTGGTGATTATGGGCGGACCATGCGCCGTTGAGTCTCCAGAGCAGATTGATGAGATTGCCCGTCTGGTTAAAGCTTCAGGTGCTCAAGTACTGCGTGGAGGCGCGTTTAAGCCCCGTACAGGTCCATACAGCTTCCAAGGCGTAGGTGTAGAAGGTTTGACTATGATGGCTGAAGCAGGAAAGCGTCATGGCCTATTAACCATTACAGAGGTTATGACACCAGAGTATGTGGATATTTGTGCAGAGCATGCTGACATCCTCCAGGTCGGTACACGGAACATGCAGAACTTTGATTTATTGCGCAAGCTGGGTACTTGTGGAAGACCTGTCCTTCTGAAACGCGGCTTCAGTGCAACCTATGATGAATTGCTCAATGCAGCGGAGTACATTTTGGCAGGCGGAAATAAGGATGTAATGCTCTGTGAGCGTGGTATTCGTACATTTGAGACTTACACACGCAATACGCTGGATCTATCGGCTATTCCGGTTTTACAAAGCTTAAGCCACCTTCCGGTAATCTCTGACCCAAGTCACGGCACTGGACGTCGTGAGTTAGTTGAACCTATGGCTAAAGCTTCGGTTGCAGCTGGTGCAAATGGTCTAATCATCGAAATGCACACAGATCCGGACAATTCTATGACAGGTGACGGTGTTCAATCGTTATTCCCCGAGCAGTTCGATAATCTGCTTAAGGATCTAGAAAAGCTTGCTCCGATTGTTGGACGTAAGTTTTCAACTTCGCCAGAAACCGTTTCGGCGCTATAATTTTTAAGAATATAACAACCTTGGAAGTCCTCTAAACCCGCGGTACAGCGGGATAGTAGGGCTTCTTTGCTATTGGATAAGTTAGAAATGTTATGAATATTAGCGAAAATAATGGATTTCACGAAAGCGTTAGAATATCTTACATTGCTGAAAGAAATACCTGACATAAGCATTGACGATGTTAGGTATGAGATTTATAATGACGACAGCAAATAAAAATGAAACAAGAACATTTGCATACTGTGAGGGGCTTAATGTTCGGAACTTGGGGGAGGAAAAATTCATGTCGGTTGAAAAAGTGTTGCAAACAATTAAAGAAAACAATATCGAGTGGGTAGATTTTCGATTCGTAGATTTAGGTGGCCGTGCTCACCACATTTCTCTGCCTGCTTCTGAAGTGGAAGATGAAACTTTTGTAAATGGGGTAGCATTCGACGGTTCTTCCATCAAAGGATTCCGTGGTATTGAAGAATCAGACATGGTTATGATGCCTGATCCGAACAGTGTGTTCATTGATCCGTTTACAGCTCATCCAACGCTGAACGTTATGTGCGACATTTTCACTCCTGATGGTGAACGCTATGAGCGCGATCCTCGCGGTATTGCTGTGAAAGCAGAAGAATTCCTTCAGAAGAGCGGAGTTGGAACATCAGCATTCTTCGCACCTGAGTCTGAATTCTTTATCTTTGATGATGTTCGTTACGAGAGCGGTATGAACAGCTCCTCATTCTTCGTAGACTCTGAAGAAGCGGCTTGGAATACGGGTCGTAAAGAAGAGGACGGCAATCTTGCATTTAAAGTTGGCGTTAAAGGTGGATATGTACCTGTAGCACCTGTGGATTCCCAACAGGATATCCGTAGTGAAATGTGTCGTCTGCTTGCTGAAGTGGGACTGCGCATTGAGCGTCATCACCACGAAGTAGCAACTGCAGGCCAAGCGGAAATTAACTTCCGTTTTGATACCTTGAAGAAAACTGCTGATAATCTCATGACTTATAAATATATTGTACAAAACACTGCACGTCAGTACGGCAAAGTAGCAACCTTCATGCCAAAACCACTGTTTGGCGATAATGGTAGCGGAATGCACGTACACCAATCGATCTTTGACGGAGACACTCCTTTGTTTTACGAAAAAGGCGCTTATGCTAACTTGAGCGAAATGGCGCTTCACTACATCGGCGGTATTTTGTACCATGCACCAGCCTTGATCGCTTTGACTAACCCAAGCACTAACTCATTTAAACGTTTGGTTCCTGGTTACGAAGCACCGGTTAACTTGGTATACTCCAAAGGAAATCGTTCTGCAGCAGTTCGTATTCCAGTAGCGGCTGTGACACCGAAGGGCTGTCGTATCGAGTTCCGTACACCGGACTCCACCGCTAACCCTTACTTGGCATTCTCCGCAATGCTGATGGCAGGTCTGGACGGAATCAAGAACAAGATCAACCCACAAGAACTGGGTTACGGTCCTCTGGATAAGAACATCTACGAATTGTCCGATGCAGACAAAGAAAAGATCCGCAGCGTTCCAGGTAGCCTGAGCGAAGCGCTTGATTCTTTGGAAGCTGATTACGAGTTCCTTACAGAAGGCGACGTATTTACTAAGGACTTCATTGATAACTATATTGCTCTGAAACGTTCCGAGGCTCAAGAGGTTGCGATTCGTGTTCATCCACATGAATATTCTCTGTACTTCGACCTGTAAGATTGCTCAAATCATATAAAGCTTTAACAAATAAAGGTGTTCCTAAGTCATGGAAATGACTTAGGAACACCTTTTGTATTGATCCTAACAAAAATGAGGATATCTTTGGCCATTGATATGGCTAAGGATATCCTCATTTTTGCTTCTATAGTTTAATATTCTGCCCTGTAGTTCCGCTTTAATTAAGTAGAGGTATCACTAGGGATCTATACTAAACCCCGCTCAGGAGCTCCACAGGATTCTCTTATGATGAGCTCTGGCTCGACGCTGAAAGAGCTCGTGCCTGATTGATTGTTTATTAGATCATACAGCATTAACGCGGCTAGACGACCGATCTTATCTTTATTTTGCTTAATCGTAGTCAAGAGTGGTGTTGTGTAATTGCAGGCTTCGATATCGTCACAGCCAATAATCGCGACGGTTCCAGGAACAGCAATAGCAGATTCCTTTAGGGCTCGCATAGCCCCAATAGCTAACTGATCAGAAGCCGCGAAGATCGCTCTAGGCAAGTTTCCATTCGAAATCATTCTACGCATGGTCTCATAACCGCTGGCTTCAAAGAAGTTGCTGCCGTTTAAGAACCAGTTTTCGTTGATCGGTAGACCTAAATCTTCAAGCGCTTTACGGAAACCACTTTCACGTATATTGGAGATTTCTGACTCAGAGGAGCTGCCGATATAACCAAGTTCTCGATAGCCTAATAAGTAAAAGTGTTCGACTACCTTGGTAGACAACTTAAAATTATCAGACATGATATAACCCGAATTGTCGCCTGATAGCTTTAAATCTACGCCGATGCATGGGATAGAACTATTATCCAATTCGCTGATGGAGGTTTCTAGCTCTTGTCCGGTAATAAGTAGGCAGCCATCCACATTAAAATGCAAACAACGGGCAAGATAATCATTGGTATCGCCACTTTGGAATTTTTCGTTAGAGAAAAAGATCAGATCGTAACCTAGCAGTCCCATTTGTTTTTTGAAGGAATTTAGAACTTCGATGAAAAAAGGGTGGGTAAAGTCAACGTTCAGCATTCCTGCAAAAATAACTCCAATTAGATTCGATGATTTTGTAGCTAATGTTTTTGCTGAATTGGAGGGAGTATATCCAGTTTCCTTTATGATTTGTTGTACCCTAGTCTTGGTGTCTTCCGAAATGTCGCTGTAGTTATTTATGATTTTAGATACTGTCGAAACAGAAACTCCAGCTATTTTCGCTATGTCTTTAATGTTATAGGCCAACTTTAGTCCTCCTTATGATGCGAAATACTCCGTAATCTATGATAAAAGTATAGTTGAGTTAAACTTTTTATGGATTTCAAATATGAATTACGAAACGTTTTCGTAAATGATTTTATAATTATATAGGTAGATAGTCAATGGGATCTTTGGCGTTCAAACAGATATATCCTTGATTTTAAAGGGTTTTGGAGGATTATAGTTCAAGAATAGTTCAAAGATAGAGAATAAAAAAAGACTTTACAAAGATAAATAACGATGTAATAATAAAAACAACGAAACCGCTTTCTGTATTATAATCGCTAAAGTTTCGTAATTTCAGGAATTAAGATGGTGTTTCGTTAAGAGGTCATACAAATCATCTGGGGGGTAACAAAAATGGTAAAGAAGCTTTCTGCGGTATTGTTGAGCTCAGCGCTAGTGCTCTCATTAGCAGCATGTGGAAGCGGCAACAACACAAATGGTGAGGCTACTTCGGGCAACGGAACAAGCAAGCCCGCAAATGGTGAGAAAAAGGTTATTAAAATCTTGCACTGGAAACAAGAAAACATTAACAAGGTCATTACAGACATTAATAAGAAGTTTGAAGAGAAATATCCAGAATACAAGATTGAGTACACGACGACAGGTCCGGACGATGAATTTAAACAAGCACAAAGAGCAAGAATTACAGCTGGTGACGTAGACGTCCTTGCCGATTTGTCCGGTATGAGATTGTCTCCTAAAGATTGGACACCAGGAGCGAAAGTGCCAGACTGGCAACAATGGATTGATTCCGGTTTGATTGCTGATCTGAGCAACGAAGCTTTCGTTAAAAACTACAATGCGAATGATATTGCCAAAGCGGGTACTTACAACGATAAAGTGTATGCGATCCCAACCGGTAAAGTAGCAATGTCAGGTTTCTTCTATAATAAAGAAATTTTTGAACAAAACGGTTTGACTGTTCCAACAACATGGACAGAGTTCATCAGTGTTCTAGATACTTTGAAATCCAAGAGCATTGTACCAATCGTAGTGGCTGGTAAAGACGTATGGCCTTTGAAACTGCCGGTGTTCGGTTTGCAAGCTAAGATTCTAGGTGGCGGCGACCAACAAAAATGGATTGAAGGCGTTTGGAAAGGCACTTCGGCGTTCAACGATGCTGAGGCTGTAGAAGTATTGGATAAAATGAAGACCCTTCAAGATAACTACATCATCGATGGTTTCTTGGGTATTGACTATGCAACAGCACCTTCGTACTTCGCAACAGGTAAAGCAGCTATGATTGCTGACGGAACTTGGGATGCACCTACAATCGCTGCGGCAAATCCTGATGTGAAATTCGGATACTTCCCAATCCCAGCTACTGAAGATGCTGCTAAGAACGCTTCTCTTGTCGGCAAATACGATGTAACTTGGTATGCAGCAGAAAAAGGTCCGAACAAAGAAGGCGCATTGAAATGGTTGGAATTCTTCTCTGAACCAGAAAATTACACGGAATATGTTAAGGCTGCCGGATTCGTACCAACACAAGATAACATCGCAACTGGCAGTGACTTCATTGACAACGAACTTGCCCAATACATGGCAGAAGACTTTGAACTTGCTTATGAAATCATAATGATTAACCGCGACAATGTAGGCGAGCACATTGCTGCTGAAGGCGTTCACACTGAATACCTGGCACCAGGCGGCGAATTCAAATCCGCTAAAGAACTTGCAGATGTACAACAAAAAGAATGGGAAGCGGCAGCTCCTAAATAAGCTGTTATCCTAATAAACAGACATTTACAACATACTGTGCACCATCATGTACTACAACATCGGGGTCTGTTCGTACAGACCCCGATCATTTTATTGAATTAGGATTGGGTAGGTGAGAGAAATGTATCCGTTCGGAAAAGGTATAAAAAGATATTTACCGCTTCTGCTGCTTATGATTCCATTATCCTTGTACGTTATTTTTTATTTTGGACCCTCTATGATGACGGTCATTTATTCATTTACAGATATTACTAACGTTCCAGGAAGCAAATTGAATTTCGTAGGCCTTGACAATTATTACAGTGTTTTTAACTCCGGAAATTCAGGCGAACGATGGGATTCCATTATACGAACCGTTTATTTCATGGTCATTGTTACAATCGTACAAAACGGTGTCGGTCTCCTTATGGCCGTAGTGATTAATCAGAAGCTGAAAGGCGATTATTTTTATCGCGCAGTTTTCTTTTTGCCGGTTGTGCTCGGTGTATCGGTAGTTGCACTGGTATGGGGCTTGATGTTCGATCCGCTAAGTGGTCCCGTAAATCAACTGTATGATTCATTGTTCGGTTATAAAGATATGTTCTTTGGAAGCTTCACCCATGCGTTTGGTTATATTATATTCACGCAAATTTGGATGTACATGGGTTACTCCATGCTGATTTTCCTTGCAGGTCTTCAATCCGTTCCGAAAGATCTGTATGAAGCTGGATATATTGATGGAACCACGAAGTGGCAATCTTTTAAGAACATTACGTTCCCACTTATTGCTCCATCGTTCACCATTAATATTATTTTGTCCATTATCGGTGCGATGTCGACCTTTGATATTATTCTCGCAACTACTGACGGTCGCTTTAACACAAGAACGATGGCTTATGACGTGTATAAAGAGACGTTCCGTGGTTCTCTACAGATGGGACTTCCATCCGCGCTTTCTGTGGTGCAGTTCCTTATGATTCTGGTCTTCGTTGTATTTGCAGTTAAACAAATGCGTAAGAGAGAGGTGGAGTATTAATGAAAGATTCCAAAACCGCCAAAACTCTCTCTTATATTCTGATTGCAGTATTGCTTGTTTTGTATATCATGCCACTATTGTTTGTAATAAACATTTCATTCAAGTCTTTTTCGGACTATTTGCTAGACCCGATCGGACTTGTGAAAAGTATTCAATGGGATAATTACAAGGAAGCTTGGTTAAAAGGTAATTTCTCTAATTATTTCATTAACAGTTTGCTGTACACAGTTGTAGCAACAGTGCTAACGCTAATCGTGTCGTTATTCGGAGCTTTCCCGGTGGCGAGAAATTATGTGAAGTGGAGCGGGTTTATTTATTTGTTCTTCTTGATGTCACAGTTCTTGCCTAACCCTATGGTTGCACAGTTCAAATTGATGCTTACCTTGAAACAAGAGCTTGGATTCGTGGGCTATGATACGAAGCTGGGTTATATTCTCCTGAAAACAGGAGGAACAGGGATCGTCTTCATGATGTTCGTAGGTTATATTAAAGGGATCAGCCGTGAGATGGATGAAGCTGCAGGTATGGATGGTGCTGGGTATATGCGGTATTTATTCCAGATCATTATGCCACTGATGAAACCTGTTATCGCAACAGGTGTTATCCTGACGGCGATTACCATTTGGAATGACTTTGTAGGTCCAATCATGTATTTGCCAAGTCCGGAACATTATCCAATTACCTTCGGGCTTAAAGAATTCCGCGGTCAATACGGAAACAACTGGCCTATGTTGGCGTGCGGTATCATGATCGTATCCGCACCACTTATCGTCCTGTACACCTTCATTCAAAAGTATATCGTTGACGGTGCATTGGCAGGTGCGGTTAAAGCTTAAGTAGATGTGTAAATGAGAGGATGGGGACAATGGACCGCAAAAAAATTCAAGGCTTTGAATTCACCGGAAAGGACGGGGAGTTCAAGCTTCAGCAACCGGATCATAGTAGTTTCTTATACTTCCCTCTAGTAAATGAGGGGGGAATGATGTCGACTGTAACCCCGAAGCTTCATGGTCAGGCGACAACAGGTCATAATACATTTTTAACACCGCCATTATCTGTTGAAGATTTGCATAATTCACGCGCCTCGCGTAATTTCTGGGTTTACGTCGAAGGCAAAGGTGCTTGGTCTGCAGCTGGAAACTCTGCTAAGCAAAATGCAGCGTTCTACACCCCATCTGCTGATGATGCAGTGCTTGAGGCTGGATTTCTATGGCATCGTGTGACTCGCAGCAACTCTGAGATGGGTGTCAAAGCTGAGATTACCAGCTTCGTACCTAGCGGTAACGACAAGGTAGAACTTATGAAAGTTACGTTGACGAATACGGGAACAGAGGAGCTTACTCTTACGCCAACGGCGGTAGTTCCCTTGTATGCCCGTTCCGCAGATGATCTGCGCGATCACAGACATGTAACTTCCCTGCTGAACCGGATTTACACCTCAGCTTATGGTGTTGAGGTTCAACCTGCGCTATCTTTCGATGAGCGTGGTCATCGCATTAATCACACTTCTTACGGTGTATTTGGTGCAGAAGGTGATGGCAGTCAACCTGATGGTTTCTTCCCGATTCAAGAAGAATTTATCGGTGAAGGTGGAAGTCTTGACTGGCCAGAAGCTGTTATTCTGAATGCTACGCCAGAGATTGGTAAAGGTGGCGGCGTGGATAGAGAGGGTTATGAAGCCGTTGGTGGTCTTCGTTTTGCTTCAATTACCTTGTCTTCTGGTGCAAGCCATTCTTATGTCGTAGTTATGGCAATTGATAGTGATAGAATTAACGTTGAAGCGTTGATGAGTAAATATGGTACATCTGAAGCTTTTGATCATCTGCTAAAGGAAACTAAAGCGTTCTGGGCAGACAAAGTGAATATGGTTGAATTTCATACCGGCGACTCGGATGCAGATCAATGGATGAAATGGGTAACCATCCAACCGGTCCTTAGAAGACTGTATGGTAACTCCTTCTTACCGTATCATGATTATGGAAGAGGCGGACGTGGCTGGCGAGATCTTTGGCAAGACTGTCTGGCACTGCTCATTATGGAGCCTGCCGAAGTTCGTAGCCTACTCTTCAACAATTACGCTGGTGTGAGAATTGATGGCAGTAACGCAACCATTATCGGTCAACAGCCAGGTGAATTTATCGCTGACCGTAACAATATCCCTCGTGTATGGATGGATCATGGGGCATGGCCATTTTTAACAACGATGCTCTATCTGGATCAGAGTGGTGATCTTGATTTCTTGTTGCAAGAACAGACTTATTTCCGGGATACGTTTATGAGTCGTTGTAAGGAACGTGATTCTTCATGGAATACCTCTGTAGGCAGTGATCTTAGAACAGTTTCTGGGGAAATCTACAAAGGTACAATTCTGGAACATATTTTGCTGCAAAATCTAGTTCCGTTCTTTAATGTAGGAGAGCATAATAATATCCTGCTCGAAGGCGCGGACTGGAATGATGGCCTCGATATGGGGGCGGATCGCGGAGAGAGTGTAGCATTTACATCTTTCTATGCTAGCAATCTATTGGATATTTCCCGGGTGCTGCGTAACCTTAAGACTTCTAAAGGTCAGGAAACTGTTGAATTAGCCGAAGAAATGCAGCTACTGCTGGATACTCTTATCGAGTCTGTGGATTATGGTTCTGTATCAGGTAAGCATGAGAGATTGGATCGATATTATGCTGCCGCACCAAATAAGGTGAGTGGAGTTCGTGTATCTCTCGATATTGATAAAGTAGCTGACGATCTGGAGCAAAAAGCGGAATGGTTATTTAACCATTTGCGTAGCAACGAGTGGGTACAGAGCGAGAATGGCGATGGCTGGTTTAATGGTTATTATAATAACGATGGTGAACAGGTAGAGGGTGAATTTTCTGAAGGCGTTCGTATGACGCTTACGGGCCAAGTGTTCCCGCTTATGGGTCATGCAGCGGCTCCGGAGCAAATTCCACACATTATAGCTGCTGTAGATCGTAATCTATTTGACGACAAGATTGGATACAGGCTTAATTCCCGTTTCGGTGGAATTCAGCAAAATCTCGGTCGTGCTTTTGGTTTTGCTTTTGGCCATAAAGAAAATGGGGCCATGTTCAGTCACATGACCATCATGTATGGAAATGCATTGTACAAACGTGGTTATGTAAAAGAAGGTCATAAGGTCCTTGAATCTCTTTACAGCTTGAGTACGGATTTCGAAAAAGCCCGCATCTACCCAGGTATTCCTGAATATATTAACGAGCAAGGTAGAGGGATGTACACGTATCTAACAGGCTCCGCAAGCTGGCTCTTGCTAACCATGGTCACTGAAGTATTTGGTGTGAAGGGCAAGCTGGGCGATCTATTGCTAGAACCTAAATTAGTAAAAGAACAATTTGATTCCGAGGGTAAAGCATCAATTAAGACGATCTTTGCAGATCGTGAGTTTGAAGTGGTCTATAAAGCCACTGGAAGCTTTAACTACGGAGAGTACCAAATACACTCCGTTACGTTGAACGGCAGCGAGGTGACGCTGCAGCGCGGCTCAGGAAGTGCGATTATTCCACGTGAGGAGCTACTTGCTCTGCAGACAGAGAAGCTTCACGTGATTGAAGTGACTCTGGCGTAATCTTAACTAGATTTTTTATAAACGTCTGCACCGTTATGAATAGCGGCTGCAGACGTTTTTTTGAAAATTATAAAAACTAAGGTTCTTCATAAATGATATAATGGGGCTAATTTACTTATTTGTTGAATGATTGAAAGGGGTTTGTGAAGGATGGGTTACAGGCTGTCAAATGGCGTATTATCTGTGGATATCGCTGATATTGGAGAAGATTATAAAGGGACTCGTTTTGACTGGACGGGGTTTATCACACAGGTTACGTTAGAAAAGGGTAACCATACGTTTTGTGTGCCAGAGAGCTTGAAGGAAGGCGAAGGTACTGGCGGAAGTGGACTATGCAACGAGTTTGGCATTTCCCGGGCAATTGGGTATGATGAAGCGCCGATCGGAGGCTGGTTTCCAAAGCCCGGAATCGGATTGTTACAAAAGCTGGATTCGCAGAGCTATAGCTTTCATAATAAATATCCACTAACCCCCTTTGCTGTTGATATGGAGGTTAGGGATGATTCTATTACATATACTGTCCAGCCGATGGAAAGTAATGGATACGCGATGCTTTTGACCAAAACGATCTCTATAAAGGACGACCAATTGAAAATTGCATATGAATTGCATAACAAAGGGGATAAGCCAATCCAAACCGAGGAGTACATCCACAATTTCGTAGGAATTGATGGTTTGAATATAGGTTCGGATTTTGAGTTGCGCCTCTCGAATGGGCTCAAAGTAGAAGAGCCAGAATCTCAATACACGAATAATTTGCTAGAGGTATCTGGTAATACCCTTACTTGGTCAGAAGAGCCAGACCGGTCATTTTACTGCAAGCTGAGTGGCTGGGGAGGTCCAGAGGCTGAGTTCAATTGGGAGTTGGTTCATAAGCCTAGTGGAACAGGAGTACGCGAGAGCGGAGATTTCCCAGTAGCACGAATGGCGCTATGGGGAGAACGCCATGTGGTCTCACCTGAAGTTTTTGTGAACATTAGTCTTTTACCGCATGAAAGCAAGTCCTGGAGCCGAACTTATCATTTTTTCACATCATGATAAGCAGTAATCAAAGCTTTTATGTGAATAATTATACTTGCTGGTGTGTGAGATTATTGCTATCATAAGCGATATCCATATTGATAGGAGAGAAAGGGTGGGGAGTAGTTTTGAATAAGAGAGCATACAATTTTAATGCCGGACCGGCAGCATTGCCGCTTACGGTACTGGAACGCGCACAAGCGGAGTTTGTTGATTTCCGAGAAAGTGGAATGTCTATCATGGAGATGTCGCACCGTGGAGCAATCTACGAATCCGTGCATAATGAAGCGCAGGAACGTCTGCTTTCGCTCCTCGGCAATCCGAAGGGCTATAAGGTATTGTTCGTACAAGGTGGAGCAAGCACACAGTTTGCTATGATCCCTATGAACCTGATTTCCGAAGGCCAAGTAGGTAGCTATGTTATGACAGGTAGCTGGGCAGATAAGGCTTATAAAGAAGCTAAATTGGTAGGGGGCGCTCATGTTGCTGCTTCTTCCGAAGACAAGAAATTCTTAGCTATACCTGAATTGAGTTCGATTAAAGCTGCGGAAAATGCTGCCTACCTTCACGTTACTTCCAATGAGACCATTGAAGGAACGCAATATGCAGAATATCCGGATGCTGGCTCGATTCCGCTTATCGCAGATATGTCCAGTGATATCCTTTGCCGGCCAATCGATGTCAACCAATTCGGAATGATCTATGCTGGAGCACAAAAGAACCTTGGTCCTTCCGGTGTGACTGTAGTTATTGCTAAAGAGGAATTGCTCGCAGAATCACCTTCTAACATTCCAACTATCATGCGTTACAGCACTCATTACAAAAATAACTCTCTTTACAATACACCTCCATCTTTCTCTGTATATATGGTTAACGAAGTATTAAAATGGATTGAGGAGCAAGGCGGTCTTGCTGGTATACATTCCAAGAACCTTGAAAAAGCGGGTCTATTATATGATCACATCGATGGAAGTGACGGCTTCTACAGTGGCGTTGCTGAGAAGAGCAGTCGCTCCATTATGAACGTTACCTTCCGGATGCAATCGGAAGAACTCGAAAAACGGTTTGTTAAAGCTGCTGAACTGGAAGGTTTTGTCGGCTTAAAGGGACATCGTAGTGTGGGTGGCTTGCGCGCTTCCATTTACAATGCAGTTCCTTACGAAAGTGTTAAAGCACTTTCTGATTTCATGAACCATTTCCGGCAAACTCAAGGTTAATGAACTCTATCGTAAACCTTCCGCCTATGGGTGGAAGGTTTTCAGTTTGTTTGGAGAAGCTATGGTTATGCACTAGAGTAAAACATCTGGCTATTAAGCCTTTAGAGAGGAAGGAACCATATAATGGCACTCCATATCGTATTAGTTGAGCCGGAAATACCGGCCAATACTGGAAACATTGCGCGTACCTGCGCAGCAACAGGCACTCATCTTCACCTGGTTCGCCCGCTCGGATTCCGTACAGATGATGCTACATTGAAAAGAGCAGGATTGGATTACTGGCACGCTGTTAACATTGAATACCACGACTCTTTTGCTGAGGTACTTGAGAAGTACAGTGAGGGACGTTTCTTTTACGCAACGACGAAAGCGGAGAAGAGATATAGCGATTTTGATTTTCAAGATGGAGACTTCTTTGTCTTTGGTAAAGAAACGAAGGGGCTTTCTGCTGAAATTCTGGAAGCGGGTAAAGAAACAAAAATGCGCATGCCAATGAGTGATGCCGTGAGATCGCTGAACTTATCGAATTCTGCAGCTATTATTGTATATGAAGCCCTTCGACAGCTGGATTTTCCTAATCTTGTTTAGAAAAAAGACATTTTTTTTGTTTTTTTCAGCAGGATTCGACATTTTAATAACGAAATATAATGAATGAGCCGAAATATATAGTAGCTACAAATTATTAGTTGAACAGGAGAGGTGTACGTTAGATATGAAACCTGCTGGTGTAGTTCGCAAAGTGGATCAGCTGGGTAGAATTGTTCTGCCTAAGTCCCTGCGTAAAAGGTATCAGATGAATGAAGGCGACCCGGTTGAAATTTTGGTACAGGGTGACCATATCATCTTGGAGCGTTACCGTCCAAAATGTGTTTTCTGCGGATCAATGGAAGGTGTGAGTGAATATAAAGATCGTTATATTTGCGCTGCATGCCTCTCAGAAATGACGCAATTACCAAGACACGCCTAGGAAGTACATATTTACACATTTAGAATTCTGACAGCCAAAAGTTTTCTAAATAAAGAAACTGTCCCATTCGTAGATTTCTCTACTTATGTGGCAGTTTTTTTGTTTCAGGCTTATAAAAAAAATGCCTCAGAGCCAAGTGGCTGCTGAGACATTTCTTGCTTATAGACCTTTTGTTTTGTCGTCGTTGTAAGATGAGGTAAGGATGCCGACCATAAATAACACAAATACGATAGTTACGATCCAAAAGGTTAATGAGAACGACATACTGGCACCTCCATTAGCAAATGTATTCGTTATCAAGATTATACCCTGCAAATCAATAAAAATAAACGCAAATGTGATATGTTGCATAGACATTTTACTATAATCATTTAAAAAACAGGAAATTGGTTGGTACAGCTCTAAGATTTCCGTCTGATGGCTTGTTGACTACTCTTCCATTGAAGATGAGTGATGACGATCCTCCACCATCCAGATTATAAGCATCCATGACACCCATGTTATATAGCTTGTTCTGAATTTCCTCTAGCCGAGCACCAGAGCTGCCAAGCTCATTATAGCCATCCGCTACAAAGATGAGAAGCTGATCATCCTTATAATTACCGATTACTGTACGTGGCGCCCGATTGGGGGATGTTTTCCACTTTTCCGGGATGGGTACTTTGACGTTATTCTTAAGTAGAACAGGCACAAAGGTTGCACCAAATACGGGTTCGAGTTGATCTAACTGTGCGCGACTGTAAAATTTCCCGCCGATTAACTGTCCGGACTTGTTCAGACCTACGAAGCTGAGATCCTTGAATGTCGGCTCGAAACCATTGAGATACTTTCCATCAACCACAGTAGTGCTTAAGGGATAGCGTTTTCCGGCTTTATCCGCAAAACCTCCAGCATTAATACCTGCAATAGCGCCATGACTTTGTACAGCGTGCATAGTGGTTTCTGCGCCACCAGTAGCTTCCTTCGCAAGACTCATTTGCATCGCAGTTGGATCCTTCAATTTGATCTTCAAAGCATAGCCCTTATAGTTACCTGGATTCAGCTTATATAGCTCGATTCTAATCCGGTCGCTAGTAAGGACCTCAGAAGGTATTCCAAGCTTGGCAGATATCCGGCGGTTATAGATAAGCTCAGGACGGCTCGCTTGAGTCTTCGCTGTCTCGACTAACTTATTCATAGCAGTAGTGGTTCCTTTATATAGCTTAGCGCTAGCGCTGACTGCATCTATGGTGTAGGATGCAGTGCCTTCGGCTAGGGTTAAATCCTTTTTTAGGACAGCAGTTTCATTTAGAGGCCCTGAGATAGGTGCGAATTGTCCTACATCAAGATCCAGCTCGAGCGGAGGTCGATACCACCACATACATATCAGTAAACCTAAAAAAGGTGCGGTCAGAAGCATAAAGAAACGGTTCACTCTCTTGACTGGCGTCATCATTTGATCAGATCCATTTCTTTTTTCAAAGCTTCTAACTGTTTGCTAACTTCGCTCAATTGCGTATATAGCTTATTACTATTGTCTGTCTTGGCACTTGCATTATCTTTAGTGAAGGTTAATAGTTCGTTAAAACTTTGCACTGTATTCTGCAATTCCTTCACTTCTTCAGTGAGAACGGCAATTTTCGACTCATAGTCGGTCTTCAGAACGGTAAGCTGCTGCTGGCTCTGATTGCTAAGTTCGCTCAGCACTTGCTGCTTCAAATGGTTTGTGTAGCTGTATACAGCATATACACCGATTCCAATCATCACGATCCAGAACAGTAAAAACCATTTTACGGAAGGGCCGCTTCTCACAGCAGCACGGCGAGAGTGTACCGGGGACGTTTCCGCTAGCGGTTGCATTTGATCACCTCGGGTTGGTCTTTTTTTCAAGTCCCCATTCTATCAGACTTTGACTAGTTTCGCAAAAATGTAAGAGAGTGTGAAAACTAGAAAAAGTAATTGCATCCTATTAAACTACTGCGATACAATTTCTATAGATTGGAATTTCTGATAGACGTACTCAAGGTAACCAGCGAGAGAATAAACGAACAAGTCATCATACTTCCTTGCTTGCGTTTAAACCGGAAACGCTGCGGCGCTTTCCTTTCTGGATGATTATATAAAGCAGGGGGTCTGGGCATTAATGATGAAGGTTTGGCAGGTGGTTATTGTGGGGTGTCATCCTACAAGTATGCTGGGGACAAAATTGATTTTGGAAGAGGGAGGAGAGCTTAAAGTTCTAGGAATGTATTCAACTTGGGACGAAGGCGCTTCCATCGTAAGGGAAAAGAATCCCGAGCTAGTGCTGGCAGATTATCATATGCCTGAAGGTAATATTGAGAGTGTGCTGTTAAATATGAAAAAAAGCTCACCAAACTCACATTTTGTCGTGATGACGGATGAGGACGGCAGGGATCTGCTACAGCCCCTCATAGAGCTGGGAGCCAGCGGGATATTCTCGAAAGGAGCTTCTCCTCATCAGCTTTTACAGCTGATCCTGGGTTTAAGAGTAGGTTTTCTTTCAATGCCGCTAGAATGGATAGAAAAAGGATCCTGGCCGATTTCGACTTCTAAAGGACTGGATGATGTTCTTCAATTGACGCAGACAGAGATGTTTATTATGGAGCGAATCGTTCAGGGGATTACTTATGATAAAATAGCGCTTGAAATTGCAGTAAGTCGTCGTTCGATTGACAATTACTTGCGAAAAATTTATGTGAAGCTTGATGTTTCGACGCGAGCGCAGGCCATTGAGAAATTTGCTCTCTTTTCAAGACAAAACAGGCAAATCTACGCATAACCCAAGCTATACGACATAATGACGGGAAAGGCGGAATATTCTTGAAATAGAAGAAAGCATATCACGTTAAATGGATAATCGTCCTCGAAAGAGGATAACTTAACCATTTCTACTTGGTACTAGGGAAGGGGGATTTCGCATGCTTTACCAATTTTCTGCTCGCGCGCACACACTGCTATCGTCACCGCTTCTAAGTATTCGCACCCAAACACGGAGAAGCTCCATGATATCGCTTGCTGAAGAATTACCAGCGGAAGAACTGTTCCCATTATCGCTGCTTGCCGAAGCAGCCTCTACGGTGATATCTGCAGATGCAGGGGCACTTCAATATGGTGATCCTGCAGGGTATGGTCCACTTCGGGAGTGGCTTGCCGGGGATTGGCTCAGAGAAAAAGGGGTAACTGTTACTGAGGGTGGAGTTCTGCTAACAACGGGGAGCCAGCAAGCGATTGATTTGTTGTCGCGGGTGTATATTGATCCGGGAGATCGTGTATTAGTAGAAAATCCGACATCTCCAGGATTCTTGCAAACTCTTCGGATGCAGGGTGCCATCATTATTCCTGTAGAGGGTGACTTGGACGGGCTTCATCCAGATCATTTGCGGAGGCAAATTGAACTGCATAAGCCTAAGATGTTGTTCGCAACACCAAGCTTTACGAATCCAAGTGGCATCCTATGGAGCTTAGAGAGACGGCGTGAGGTGTTGGATCTTTGCATCGCGTATAACATCCTGATTGTAGAAGATGATTCTTATGGTGATCTACATTTCCAGAAGTATGGTGAGCATTGGGCCACAAGATATCCATCCTTGTATGCGCTGGAAAATATAAGTGATGGCGGACACGTATTATATATCGGTTCGTTCAGCAAGACCGTTGCGCCTGCGCTGCGGACGGGCTGGGCTGCAGGTAGCCGGGAAGTGATCGGGATGATGGCTGCTGCCAAGCAGATGGCAGACTGGCAATCGAGCGCATTAAATCAGCGGCTCTTGCATCATTTATTGGATGTGACCGCTTTTGATCTTCGTGAGCATATTGCGCAGCTGAACCGAGAATATAACACCCGACTGAAGTTAATGGTTGAACTGCTAAAACGTCCAGCTTGGAAAGGAAGCTCCTACGACCTGCCGTCAGGAGGTATGTTTCTATGGGTATCTCCACCGGAGGGAATGGATGTTATGGCACTGCTAAAATGTGCGCTAGGTAAGGGAGTGGCATTTTTGCCAGGACCGTTATGTAGTGTAGATGGAAGCGGAAATCACATTCGTCTTAACTTCAGCCATCCCGGCAGGGATGAGCTGCTACTTGGTATGAATCTGATGAGCGAGGCGGTTAAGGAGTTCACGGCTCGGAGTTAGGTGGGTGCTGATTAGGAATCTGATGGATCGGACGTATAAAAGTAACACACAGGTTGATGAGCGGTCATATGCGCAGGTAGATGTGTGGGCAGATGAACTGGCAGATCAATGTATGACACACCCAGGAAGTCATAAAGGACAGAGTGGTGCATTAGGCAAGGAGTAGAGTGCGGGGGAGGTCATTATAGGGGATTTCTCCCTATAACTGGCTGATTTATATTCTGGAATGGAGATTATAGGGAATCTCTCCCTATAAATTTCGGAAAAAGCCCTTTTTATGGAGCAATCTATGCTTTTATAGGGAGGAAATCCCTAAATATCGGTTTATAGCGCGTATATTGAGGAATTATAGGGATGATTTCCCCTTAATTCAACTTGTCAGCTTGAGATTAATGCTTCGAAGGTAAGTTCTGTTTCTATGGCTTAACGGATTGGAACACAAAAAGCATCCCGTCGATGGGATGCTTTTTGGCGTTACCTAGACATTGTTACGTGTGCATTAGAATAATAAGTTTAAAGTCCGAGTAAATGATTAGAACCTGATTAAAAGACGAAAATCGAAGTGAAAGATCAAAATTGAAGGAAATGATAAAAGTCCGAGTGATAGATCAAAAGCAGAGAAAAAGATAAAGGCTCCAGCAAAAATTTGAAATTGAAAGAATTTTTTGCTTAGCATAGGCAAGCTAATTACTGTGATGATTGCTGTCATGGGGTACGCCGCCAGTTATAGCGGCGTATTCTACTAGCGCGGCCTGACCGGCTGGGGTCAGGGTATAGCGCCCACGGCTGACACGGTGGAACCAGCCGTAGTAGTTGTGCTGCAGCATAGCGGCGGCGTTCGGTACGCCGCTACGCTTCCGCAGCTCGGCCGGAGAGATCCCGGCCGAGCGGGCGCTTGAGGCAGCGCTAGGGGCACCGCTTCGCGTGCCAGCCGCCGCTGCCTCCCGTGCTGCCGTGTCCCCGGCAGCACGCCCCTCCGGCGCTGAGCTCAGCGCCGGAGCCTGTGCAGCGGTGCTCGCCGCTGCACGTTTGCCCGCTGCGAGCGAAGCCTTCGCAGCGGCCTTCTCGGCAGCGACGGCGGCCTCCGCCTCCGCTGCCTGCAGAGAAAGCGCGACACGCAGCGCTTTCTCACGGTAGGCCGTCACGAGCTTGACGCGCGTGCTGCCGCCGGTGTTGTAGTCTCCGCTGCGCTCGCGGAACTCATAGAGCAGGCGCTCGCGCCGCCGCTTGTTGCTGCGCTGCGCAGGTGGCGTCTCGTCCGGCTCGACGAGCACCTCGACCAGCGGGGCCTTGGTCTTATAAAAAACAACGGTGATCAGCCCGAGACCAAGGCGGCGGCACAGTCCGCTAAGCTCGCCCCAGCGCTGGTTTACCGCCCCTTTTTTATCACGGACACGTTCTACTGCGAGATAGACCGTAGGACTGAGCTTTAGCCGTTCCACGCCTTGCAGGAGCAAGGCGAGGTTGAACGATTTTTTCATCTCTACGATTAGAGGCTGCTCTAAATCCTCACGAATACCCACCAAATCACAAGTCCGAACCTCACCCTTGATGCTGTATCCTTGCTTTTCAAAAAAAACCTTCAAAGGAGCATACAGCTCCGTTTCATGTCGTACCGCCATAGTGTCACTCCCGTAGCTCATTTTTTCGGGTTCTCATTAAGGTTTTACTGCGATTTTATGATTCTCTATTATAGCACAGCAAAAAAGAGGTCAACTATTCCGCGCTTGCCGCATAGGTATGTAATACACTTTTTAACGCTATAGGAGAGCAAGTAGGAGCGCAAGAGGAGGCAGCGAGCAATGGATATTTTTGAGCGAATAGCTTCGTATCGGGCTGAGAACGACCGTTTGGCGTGGAGCGGGACCTTCAAGCAATATATAGAACTTTTGAAAAAAGACCCCTCTCCCGCAAAAACCGCTCACTCCCGCGTTTATGACATGATCAAGTCGCATGGCGTAGAGGACATAAACGGACGCAAACGTTATAAGTTTTTTGAACAAGAGATTTTTGGACTTGATCGTGCAGTCGAAAAGTTAGTGGAGGAGTATTTTCATTCTGCAGCACGCCGGCTAGATGTTCGTAAACGGATTCTGTTATTGATGGGACCTGTCAGTGGGGGGAAATCGACCCTAGTCACGCTGTTAAAAAGAGGTTTGGAACAATACTCGCGGACGGATGCGGGTGCGGTATATGCGGTTGAGGGCTGCCCGATGCATGAGGATCCACTACATTTGATCCCCCTGGAGCTTCGTCCAGAGATTGAAAAAGAACTCGGTGTGCGTATTGAGGGCAACTTGTGCCCATCCTGCCAGATGCGGCTGAGAAATGATTATGCCGGAGATATTGAGCAGGTTAAAGTGGCTCGTGTCATTTTGTCAGAAGAAGAGCGGGTAGGGATTGGTACTTTTAGTCCATCCGATCCGAAGTCGCAAGATATCGCCGATTTGACAGGAAGTATCGACTTTTCGACCATTACTGAATTTGGTTCGGAATCCGATCCACGCGCTTACCGTTTTGACGGAGAGCTGAACAAAGCTAACCGTGGGCTGATGGAATTTCAAGAAATGCTCAAATGCGACGAAAAGTTTCTATGGAACCTGCTGTCATTGACGCAAGAAGGCAATTTCAAGGCTGGCCGGTTCGCGCTGATCAGTGCGGATGAAATGATCATAGCTCACACCAATGAAACCGAGTATAAGTCGTTTATTTCTAATAAAAAGAATGAAGCGCTCCAGTCCCGTATGATTGTGATGCCTGTTCCGTATAACCTCAGAGTATCGGAAGAGGAAAAAATCTACGCGAAGTTGATCGCCCAGAGTGATATGAACCATGTGCATATTGCGCCGCATGCGCTGCGTGCCGCTGCTATTTTCTCGATCCTGACCCGTCTGAAAGAAAGTAAAAAACAAGGCATGGATCTGATCAAAAAGCTTCGCATGTATGATGGTGAAGAGGTCGAAGGCTACAAAGAAGCAGATCTCAAGGAGATGCAAACGGAGTATTTGGATGAAGGCATGTCCGGAATAGATCCGCGGTATGTTATCAACCGGATTTCCAGTGCTTTGATCAAAGGTGATCTGCAGTGCATGAACGCACTGGATGTGTTGCGTGCAATTAAAGACGGCCTGGATCAGCATCCATCGATTACAAAAGAGGAGCGGGAGCGTTATTTGAACTTCATCTCCATTGCCCGCAAAGAATATGACATTTTAGCTAAAAGCGAAGTGCAAAAGGCCTTCGTCTACTCCTTTGAGGAGTCCGCCAAGACATTATTTGAGAATTATCTCGATAATATCGAAGCCTTCTGCAATTGGTCCAAAATCCGCGATCCGCTGACGGATGAGGAGATGGAGCCGGATGAGCGGTTAATGCGTTCGATTGAAGAGCAAATCGGTATCTCTGAGAATGCGAAAAAAGCGTTCCGGGAAGAGATCCTGATCCGGATTTCCGCGTATTCACGCAAAGGGAAGAAATTCGAGTACAACAATCACGACCGCCTACGGGAAGCGATTGAGAAGAAGCTATTCACAGATCTCAAAGATATCGTCAAAATCACCACCTCTTCCAAAACGCCGGATGAAAGTCAGCTTAAACGGATCAATGAGGTGTGCGCTAGACTTATTGATGGGCATCACTATTGCCCAATTTGCGCTAATGAGCTGCTGAAGTATGTGGGCAGTCTGCTTAATCGGTAAAAGAATACAAGTAAATTTGCGGACCACCATTTGGTGGTCTTTTTTTATGTGATAGATATTTTTTACGTGTATCAATACGTGAGATTGTGTGGAATTAGGCTTTGGTCGCGCGTCCGAAAAGTAATGCATGAACCATGAAAAGTAGCAGGGGGAGCCGCCCTTACAGGAAAAAACTGCAAATGTACATGATTATATATGGCAAAGCTCTTTAAATTAGTAATTCCTGCAAATCTGCAGTTTTTTTGCGGTGTAAGTCACTTTCAAACCCCAAGTAGGGAAAATTCCTGTATTTTTGCAGCTTTTGAGCTAGATGAGGACGATATCAATGTAAAAAGCTGAACATTTGCAGTTTTCTATGACAGCTAACTAAAGAAAGTGTTAGATCATACAGCATCATACAGCTCAGCAAAACAGGAACAATCCTACTCGCTTGCAGTTGATATAATGAAATCACCGTACGGGGGAAGGCTGGTGCTGCACTTGAATTACAGTAAAGATATAGAGAAATGTGTTGAATATATTGAAGCTCATATCAAAGAAAATATAACAGTGGAAGAAATAGCCGCTGAGGTTGGATATTCGGTGTATCATTTTTGCCGAGTGTTCAGCTTATGCAAGGAAATGTCCGTGATGGAATATGTGCGGAGCCGGAAATTATCTTTAGCGTCCATTGAATTGTTTGCCGGTAGAAGAATCATTGATATCGCGCTGGACTATGGTTTTGAGACACAAAGTGGTTTCACTAAGGCCTTTCGCAAGGCTTTTGGCTATAGCCCGACACAGTATGCCGCACGGATGGACGGATTTACTAAAGGAAAAACACTAATTGAAATCGGAGGTTTTATAATGAACCCTGTTATTGTTCGCAAGCCTGCATTTAAGGTCGCTGGGTATGGGATCCAAACTAATGTTGCTGGAAGTATGTACACCAAGGATATTGCATCTTTTTGGAGTCATTATGAGGGTGAGAATCTGGAGTCCAAAATGTATAAAATATTAAACCCGCCTAAACACGGAGAAGTCGGCTTATGTATTCCTTCCTCAGATAATGGCAATGCGACTTATCTTCTAGGTGTTATTGTAGAGGACTACTCCAAGGTGGAAGATGATATGTTGACGATGGATGTGCCAGAAGCCGAGTATGCTGTGTTCACAACGCCGCCAGTGGATACATCAACGGATACAGAGCAAATACAGTTTGCACAGGTTATAAAAAGCACATGGAAGTACATCTTCGAAGAATGGTTTAAGGATAGTGGCTACGATTATGATGATAGTAAGCTGGATTTCGAATTCTATGATGAACGCTGCCACTCGCGGCCGGATACGGTGATGGAGATTTATGTTCCTGTGAAAAAATCGACCTAATTAACGGTCTGAGCAAATGCAGCTCGGTGATGATCGTAACTTCGGGGAATGTTTGGGTCTTCGGCCGCTGTTGTCTCCAGATGTTTTTTATTAACCGCTTATGCGGATAACATCCGGAGACAAAGGCGGTCGCTATCGCTCCTACGACTCCAAACTTCCCCTACGTTACTTTTACCTCAGCAGCATTTGCAAAGTTCAATTATTCAGTCGATACGGGGTGTCGACGCAAGAAGGTCCGCAGCGGGTTACACGCTGCGGGCTTTCTCATTTATTGTAGGAGGATTGACGGTTATCCCCTCCCGTAGTCTAATAGATTAAATAGACGTGTAACTTGATACTCTCGGGGAGTGAAACAGATGATTAGAGAAGCAAAAGTAGAGGACTGGAAAGACATATCCGAATTATTAGAGCAGTTGGGTTATCCAGAGACAGAAGCATTCATGCAAGAAAAAATAGAAAAGCTAGTCCTGCATCCGGATGAGGAATTATTAGTTTTCGAGGAAGATCATAAAGTAGTCGCTTGCATTTCCATGCATTACATATCTCAATTAGGACTCGCGGGAGATACTGCAATCATAAGTTATCTCGTGGTAAGTAATGCCATTAGGAGCAAGGGAATTGGACGGATGCTTGAGGAATATTGCACTGATTTAGCTAGAAAAAGAAACTGTGACCGAATTCAAGTTCATTGCCACTCTAGAAGAACTGATGCGCATAGATTTTATGCCCGACAAGGATTTACTGAGGCTCCGAAATATTTTTCAAAGATGTTAAATGAATCCGAGTAATCAACAGACCAAATAAAGAGCGGCAGACCAGGGACGTACTACGCGTCCAGTTCTGCCGCTTTATTATTCAAGCAATAGAGCGCTATTCACTTATTCCTCTTTTAAATAAACTTCCGCTGCACCTTTTTGCCATCATACGAGAACCGCGCCTTTTTGTCCTCCACGACGGTCTGCAGATGAACGGTGCGCCCCCATAATGAGTAGATATGCGGGAGTGTACGCTCCAGGTACTTCAGATCCAGCTCGATACTTTCATAGCGGTGGGTGATAAATAACTCGCCATTCTTCTCGAAATCGGCATCCTCGATGACCAAGTAAGGTGACCCGCCATTGACTCGAGCGAGCACCAGTTGATCCCGTACATTTTCCCATGCTTTGTCGGTGATTTTCCATTCCGGCCCTTTTTTCTCAAAAACATAAAGATCGAGGTCGTTCACCAGTTCTTTGGACAGATAGCTGCGGATAAAAGAAGTATCAGACTCCAACTCGCGAACCTCAAATATTTTCTCGCGGTCCCAGCGGCGTTCGATGTCTTCGAAGATTTTTAGACCAAGATAGTATGGATTCAGGCTTTGCCGTGAAGGCTGCACGACGGAGGAATTTAGTTTAGCGTATTCTACGGTTTCTTCTTCGGTCAGATCCAGTTCACGGACGATGCGCTGATGCCAGTACGAAGCCCAGCCTTCGTTCATGATCTTCGTCTCCATTTGTGGCCAGAAGTAGAGCATTTCATCATGAAGCATCGTCATAATATCGCGCTGCCAATCCTCCAAGACGGTGGAATATTGCTGGATGAACCAGACAATATCTTTTTCCGGCTCAGGTGGGAACGCACGATTTCCGGATGATGCTTCCTGTGGTCCAGAATTGCTCTTGTCTAGATTCCATAACTCGTCGTACGGATTAGCTGGTTTGGAGCCACCCGGAGGGGCATCCTTGAGTTCTTTCATTTTGGCTTCCAGCAGATGGGTCTTACCTAGCTTACGCGGCTGAATCAGGCTGGGATCTATATGCTCTTGAATGGCCAGCACGGAATCGATGAAGCGCTCCACTGCATCGGTACCGTAGGTTACTGAATAACCGGCGATCCGATCCGCTGTAGCCGACATGCTCTCGACCATATCCCGGTTGGACATGGAGAAACGCATGTTATTTTTGAAAAAATCGCAGTGCGCCAGCACGTGAGCTACGATCAGCTTGTTCTGAATCAGCGAGTTTCCGTCGAGCAGGAAGGCATAACAAGGGTTGGAGTTAATGACGAGCTCGTATATTTTACTCAGCCCGAAATCGTATTGGGATTTCATTTTGTGAAATGTTTTTCCGAAGCTCCAGTGACCAAATCGTGTCGGCATTCCATAAGCGCCGAATGTATAAATAATATCTGCAGGGCATATTTCATAACGCATGGGATAAAAATCCAAGCCGAAGCCAGTAGCTATTTCCGTAATTTCAGCAATCGCCCGCTCCAACGCATTAATTTCTTCGCTTGGCATGATTCTGTGCTCCCTCCTATAATTCTGTAGATCCAACCTGAATAAACCCTCACGAAATGGGGTTTGGCTTCATATAGATGGGTCGATCAATGTAGTTCATATTATGTATATGGGTAGGGGAGGGGCAATATGACGGGAGGGAGAATCCGTTATATATCTTTATGATTTTCTCAAGGTGACTCGTAAGTAGCTTGCAGTTATCAAAATACCATCATATTAATTATCGTGGAGAATTATTAATTCAATAGAAGAATAGAATGGTTATGGCGCACGAGTAGTGAAAGCTGGCGTATCCAAGGCATGGGATGTGAGTCTCCTTTGAAGCCTAAAGTCGTGATCGCTTTAGACGTGCGAGGAACCTTTATTAAGTCTGGTTTGGTCGTGGATGGAGAATTGCTACAGGCTAGCTGCAAGCAACATCCTTCCTTCGCTGACCAAGCTGCCGATGTGATTATAGACCAATTTATTTCTATATTTGAAGATCAATATCAGTTCTACTCCGTTACACTAGGGAAATCCTCAGACTGTACTTGGCGCATCGGTCTCGCCTTTCCCGGGCCCTTTGATTATCAGCAAGGCATCTGTTATATTCAGGGGCTTAGTAAATATGAGGCGTTGTATGGTGAGAATATACGAGAAGTATTATATACCCGGTTCAATACCTTACAACATAAGGAATGGGCGAAGCACCTGCTGCAGGCAGATATTCGATTTGAGAATGATGCGAAGCTGTTTGCCTTAGGCGTAAGCAGATTATTTCCAAATGAAAGATATATTTCGTTAACTTTAGGGACAGGGTTAGGCTCCGCATTTATTGATCGTGCATTGATCCTGAACGAAGGACCAGGTGTTCCCAAGGACGGTTGGCTTTTTGATAAACCTTTCCTGGAGAGCACCATAGATAACGCCTTCTCACGTCGCGGAATTCTTCGCCCGGCTGAGCAGATGGGAGCTCTAGAAAAAGGAATGGACGTGAAGGAACTCGCAGAACAAGCAAGAAACGGGAATAGCTTGTGCTGCAAGGTGTTTGAAGAATTCGGTACACGATTGGCTAGGATGCTAAAGTCCTATGTTATAGACTATCAGCCAAACCGCATCGTTATCGGCGGACAGATTGTAAAAGCATCGATTTATTTAGCCCCGCCCTCCAGAAGGGATTGGCTGATTCATCTATTGGTATATTTACTTCAGAAAATGTGTTCGAACACACGCTTATCGGAATATCGAGATTATTTGACGATTCCTTAGGGTTCAATTGATAATTCAAAGATAACCAGTTACCGATCCATGTCGGTGACTGGTTATTTTTATGCTCCATCTTCGGCCAGAAATTGAGCATTTCATCAGGGATTATAAATGAACTTGTCGGTTCATTTATAGTTCATATTCCAGTGATAGGATTCACAGTATAATAATAAGCGTTGGAAGGTCGTGCAACATGACAAAAGTAAAACAAACCGTAGATTATCCATTGTATAATGGACAGCCGTATTTCATGCCTATTGGCAAATGGGTAGTGATCCTTGCAAGTATCGTTGTAGGCTATTTAACAATGACAGTAGAGATTCCTTTTCTGCCTAATGAAGTGCAGATCAAGATTGCTCCGTTTCTATTCACGCTATTTCCGTTAATCGCATTAGTATGGGCAACCAAAGGGAAGTTAGGAATTCTCTTCAAAAAGCCTGAAGTAAGTCATGTATTATACGGGATTTTATTCTTTATTATTAATTTCATCGTAACGTTGGGGGTAGCCGCGCTGCTTTCATCGATGGGAGCTGTAACAGTAAATGCGGTGCTAGGTCATGGGGATACCCTTTCAACAGGTGAGAAGCTCTGGACATTGTTCTTCTCAGGATTTCAATTAATTGGCGAGGAATTGTTAACGATCTTGCCATTCCTGGCGATTATGCAGCTTTGCTTTATTGGCTTTAAAATGTCACGCAAGGCGTCCGTGTTTATTGCATTAATCGTAACAGCGCTCATTTTTGGTGCACTACACTTAAAAACGTACAATTTTAATTTTGCTCAGGCCATTCTGGGAATCGGAATCGCTCGAATTATTCTAACGCTTGCTTACATGAAAACAAAGAATATCTGGACGTCTATCATTGCACATATTTTAAATGACTGGGCAATATTTGGGACTAGTATGTTAGGTGGCGCAGTAGCAGCACCGTTCCTGATGCATTTCTTGCATTAAGAGCCGGAGGAATTTCCGTAGACTCACAAAGAGGTTAAGCATATAGTACGATAGATATTGAGAAGATTTCTGAGGTACAGAAGCACAGCTGATTGGATATCCAATCAGCTTTTTTTGCTATCTAGTTTAAATTTCTATCAATCTCTCTATCATCAGATATCCTTCTGGAGGGATACCCAGCCCCCGTTATTATTGGTATACTTTAACAAAAGATTCTACTTATAGAGTGTTTAAGGAGGTTATGATCGATGAGATCGAGCGGTATTCTTCTGATTTTTATAGCGCTTATAGTAACCGGTTGCTTTAACCAGCCATCCAATGGAAAAGACAAATTCACAACTACCATTAATGAACAAGAAGATGTGATAAACAGCCATGGAATGATTGTTAAGAATCTTAAGAAGCTGGATGCTTTTATCCAAAATAAAGCGGGTAAGCAGCGTGTGGTTCATTACACAATTGAGGGTGATCCGATCTTTAATGACTTGAAATATACTGACCAAGGGATTGAAATGCGGCATGATAATTCCGAAGATACGTTTGGTAGTCCCCAAGTAACCACATACACTTGTCAGAACCTTGTTAGAAACGAAACGGATAAACTTCTGTCGTATACCTTAACGGGCTGCGAGGGCGAACAAGCAAAGATCGAGCTGCTACAGATTCCTTTTGACGTAACGAAACAAGATAAGTTTGAGTTTGTTTTAAAGTATGGTGTGAACCAAAAGAACGAAATTAATACGATAGAGAAGAAGTTGGTCAAAGATCTCCAGAATGGGGAAGTAGTCGAGGTTAGCGATTTTGAGCTTTCTGAACAGGAACGAGGACAAATCTTTAAAGAAATGGTACTAGCGAATTACTTAGGTGAAAAAGAGTTATCTACCGAGTGTAATCGAAAACCTGCTGTAAGTTACGATTTATCGGTTCAGATTAATAGTGGAGAGCGTCATTATCAGTGGACAGAATGCCAGAATACTGAGGATGATGGTCAGATGACTGAACTAGCTCAAGCGATCATTAAGATCGTGCAGGCCGGAAGCATTTATAAGCAACTGCCTGAGGTTAAGGGGCATTACGAATAATTACACTATATAAATTGAATTTTGAAACTTTGGAAAAGGGAACGGAGTGACGGAGGGGAAGTTTGGAACTGTAGGAGCGATAACGTTCGCCTGAAAGCTTTCCGTAGGAAAGCTCGCTCCGGAAGCATAGGCTCACCGGATTTCAACCGTGAAACACGGTATATAATCAAGAAATCTGGGGACAACAGCGACCGGAAGTCCAAACATTCACCGCAGTTGCGACTGATCTTTAACTATATCTAGCATTCATATTTATTCTCAGAACATTGGAGGCAGCATTCATGCACCGAATATTGTTAATTGAAGATGACGAAGCAATTAGTGAAATGGTTAGGTCCTATTTAGTAAAAGAGGGCTATGAAGTGGAAACGGCGTTTGATGGTGAAGTAGCGGAAAGGACATTCCGTACTAGTAATCCTTTTGATCTTGTATTATTAGATCTCATGCTGCCCAAGCGCAGCGGTACTGATATTCTCCAGACGATCCGTGCGACAAGTCTAGTTCCGGTGTTGATCATGTCAGCCAAGGACAGCGATGTGGATAAAGCGCTTGGACTTGGCTTTGGGGCGGATGATTATATTACCAAGCCATTTTCAATGATCGAATTAGCTGCAAGAGTGAAGGCTGCGATTCGAAGAGCGGGTTATGCTACCCCCACCATCCAACCGGAAGCTCCAATTCCTGCGAAGCAAAAAATTTCCATTGGTGGCCTGACTGTAGATTTGGATAATTTCTCTGCGCTAAAGAACGGGGAAGAGGTGAAGTTAACGTCTAAGGAATTTCATATTCTTAAGCTGTTCGTTACGCATCCGGGCAGGGTCTTCACCAAAGCGCAGATTTATGCTAGCGTATGGGCAGATGATTATTTCGGAGATGAGAACGTTATTAATGTACATATGAGAAGATTACGCGAAAAAATAGAAGATGACCCCTCGCATCCAGAGTACATCAAGACGTTGTGGGGGATCGGATATAAGCTGGGAGAGCAGCTATAATGAGCATGGCGCTTAGTGTGGTCATTGTACTCCTGCTCGTCGTCATTGTATGGCAATATCAGCATTCGCGTAAAGCTTCCAGAGACCTGAAATATATTCATGACAAGCTAAGTAGCATCATGGCTGAAGGTTCACACGAAAGACTGCTGTTATTCAGTAGTAATGTGGAGCTGCAAAGTGTGCTGATTGATCTAAATCGGCTGCTCGACATTAATCATAAAGGAAGCATTGAGCGCGTGAAGCTGGAGAAGTCCATGCGTAATATGCTGTCGAACATTTCCCACGATCTTAAGACTCCGCTAACGGTAGTACTCGGTTATATTGAGACGATTCAGCAGGATGAACATATGCCAGCCGAAGAACGGGAACGTATGATGAACACAATTCACCAAAAAGCGAATGAAGTGATCCATCTGATGAACAAGTTCTTTGACTTGGCTAAGCTGGAATCAGGGGATCGGGAAATCAATCTTACACGTGTTGAGGCAGGCGAGGTATGCAGACGTAATATTCTCTCTTTCTATGATATCCTTAGCGCCAAGGGCAGTGAGGTAGAGATAGAGATTCCTGATGACTCGCTTTATTTCATGGGAAACGAAGAGGCGCTTGACCGGATATTGACCAATTTGTTATCGAATGCGATTGCTTACGGGGATGCCGGAGGCGTATTAGGCTTGAAACTCTATAGTGATAAGAACAAAGTATACATAGATGTTTGGGACAGGGGAAAAGGCATTAGTGAAGTTCACCAGGATAAAGTATTCGAACGGCTCTATACACTGGAGGATTCGAGAAATCGATCATATCAAGGGAGTGGTCTGGGTCTGACGATCACCAAAAGATTAACGGAGCAGATGAATGGTACCATTACACTGGTTAGTCAACCGTTTGTGAGAACAGTATTTACCCTTTCTTTTCGTAGATTAAGCTTCTAAAGAATGAAATTGTGTACAGCTTAAGATTTTTGTAAGAATCGAGTAATAAAAAAGAAAATTCTGCTGTGTACAATAAGAACTAAGGAAGACGAGACGAAAACAAAGGGGAGCACGGAAATGACTACGATACTGCGAACAAGAAATTTAACGAAAATCTACCAAGGCAAAGAAGCCGTTAGCAATGTGAATATGAATATTAAACAAGGTGAAATTTATGGCTTTCTTGGACCGAACGGTGCCGGAAAAACAACGGTCATGAAAATGATCACGAACCTCGTTAAACCGACGAGTGGTGAGATTGAGTTTTTTAATGAAAAAATGACAAATCATTCGTATGAAATGCTCAAACGGATGGGCTGCATCATTGAATATCCAGTGTTCTATGATAAGCTGACAGCCAAAGAAAACCTGATCCTGCATGGAGAATACATGGGCTATTATGATCCGCAAGCGATTGGTGAAGCGCTGGAGCTGGTAAAGCTTACGGGTATCGATAAAAAGCCGGTGAAGCAATTTTCGCTTGGGATGAAGCAGCGTCTTGGTATTGCCAGAGCCTTTATGACGAAACCGGAGTTACTCATTCTGGATGAGCCGATTAATGGACTAGACCCTGTGGGAATCAAAGAGATGCGTGAAGTGTTCCGGATGCTTAGCCGTGAATATGGAATGACGTTACTTGTATCTAGTCATATTCTGGGGGAAATCGAGCAGATTGCTGATACTATCGGTGTGATCCGGCAGGGTGCTCTGGTAGAAGAGGTGGCGATGGATTCCATTCGCGGTCAAAATACAGAATATATCGAAGTGGTTACGAATGAGATTAACAAAGCAGTGTACGTGTTGGAGCACAAGCTTGGCCTCAATAACTTCAAAGTACTAGATCATATTACAGTAAGAATCTATGACGGTGGAATCTCACAACGTGATCTGAATAAGGCGTTAGTGCTAGCAGACGTGGAGATTGAGAGCATCAGCAAGAAACAACATACGCTGGAAGATTATTTTTTACAATTGATTGGGGGTGAAGGCGTTGCTTAAATTAATATCTTTGGAGATTCGGAAGAATAAGCTAAAGACCCTTCTTACAGGGGCAGCAATCGTCAATCTCGCTATTCTTGGGTTTATGATTATGGTTTTATTCGTTGATCGAAATGAGAATGAACCGTCGTTCGCTTCTTACGCAGATATGTTTGAGGGTGTGTTCGTCTTTGTTAAGGCTGCTTATATTATTTTTGCTTCCGTTATTATTAGCAAGCTGGTGATTGATGAGTATAAGAACAACACTATTACTCTTCTCTTCATGTACCCTATCTCACGTAAAAAGCTAATGACTGCGAAAATATTGATAGTGTTCGCCTTCACATTTGTTGCCATCATCGTGTCAGACATTGTGGTTGGCGCTATCCTAATAGGATTCAATTCTTTTGTAGGGCTTATTCCGGGTGAGTTAAACCTTCCCATGATCACTTCAGAGCTGATCAAGTTAGGCGCAAACGCATTTTACGCAGCGGGCATTGCTTTGATTCCTTTGTACTTTGGAATGAAGAAAAAATCAGTCCCTGCCACCATCGTCTCGGCGGTGTTAGTTACGTCCCTAATTTCGGGTGGATTTGATCAAGCACGCTTAGGTAATTTAGCGGCGGTGTCGATCTCACTTGGCTTGATAGGAGCAGGTATTGCCTATATGGCGATTCGCAATATTGACCATAAAGATATAGCCTAAAATATTTATAGAAATCCCTCTTAAGAATCTCAGTACGATGTGTAAGTCATCGTGGTTGGGTTCTAAAGGGGGATTTAGTGTTTATCTGCGACCGATTAAAGTATATTTGCTATAATGATCAAAATAGAAGAATTTAAAATTTAAGATGATTTCCGTTCATTTTAGGGTAATGATAATGGATGAGAGAGCCTGAGGTGAAATGAATTGTGGATAAAGACTGGACGTCCATTTTAATACGATTGCTTTCGGAAGAGAGCGCTTATAAATCGTTATATGACCATCATCCTAATTTGATATTTGTGTTGGATCGGCAAGGTCGCTGCGTAGGAACGAATCGTACGTTCTATCTAGAATCCAGTGCAGAAGCATCGTTCCAAGATATAGGTCTGACAGCACTTAAAAGAATATACCTTGTTGATGTAGCTAGTTTTGAGGCTGCCCTGCAAGGGAATCCCTCTAGCTTTGAATTGCAAGATCTGAACAATCCCAAAGCGGACGTTGTGAAGGGAAACTTTATTCCTATAACGATAGACGAGGGAATTGTCGGGGTATTCGCGATCATACAAGTGGATAACAGCAACTATCATCATTATTCAGAAGGGTTACATGACTGGCTAAACGCATTAGCAGATTCTTTTCATGCTAAATTATCGGATAAGGTAGAACTAGAGTCAAACTTCAAATCTACTTTTGCTGCTGAAGTCGAAGATAAACGAGCGAACCTTATTCTGAACTCCGTCTCAGCTGGAATATTCGTACTAGATAATATAGGGCGAACGCTCTTTATTAACCGTGAGGGAGCAGATATGTTAGGTTACCAGCCTACAGAATTGGTTGGCCTGAAGCTGATGGAATATATTCATCAAATCCAAGGCGATGGCTCACGTTATTCAACCCCTGATTGTCAGATTAGTCTTACAATTGCAGATGGAATTATCCGCAGGAAAGACGATGAGATCTTCTGGCGTAAGGATGGAACCAGCTTTTTTGTCAATTATCGGGTGTCGCCTCTTATGGATGGGGGGATGATCTCAGGAGCAGTTATTGCTTTTAGTGATATCACGAATGCGAAAGAAATCATTCGCGCTAAAGAATCTGCAGAACAGGCGGCGCAAGCCAAATCTGACTTCTTAGCGATGATGAGTCATGAAATTCGGACACCGATGAATGGAATGATAGGGATGTCAGATCTTTTACTTGAAACTGATCTTGGAGAAGAACAGCGGGGGTATGTCGAGATTTTACGAAGCTGTAGTTACACGCTTTTACAGATCTTGAATGACATTCTTGATTTTAGCAAGATGGAAGCGGGTAAAATGCCACTGCAAACCGAATCGTTTGAACTTCGAGAGATGATATCGGACATCATTGATTTATTTACGCCTAAAGCCGAAGAGAAGAAGCTGGCCTTGCGGTGGTGGGCGGATACGAGTGTTCCAACAACGTTACTGGCTGATCCGATCCGTTTGCGACAGATTATTGTCAATCTGGTAGGAAATGCTCTGAAATTCACAGAACATGGGAGCGTTACACTATCGGTTAAGAACATTCCACTTTCGGATTCAAAAGAATATTTATTGGAATTCTCTGTCCGTGATACAGGTGTTGGGATTGCCGATAATAAACTCAATTTATTATTTCAATCCTTCTCACAGCTGCACCCGATCATCAACCGTAAATATGGCGGTACAGGGTTGGGACTCGCTATTTGTAAGCAGCTGGTTGAGCTGATGGGTGGGACAATCTTTGTAGAAAGTGAAGAGAATAAAGGTTCAACATTCCGGTTTATGTTACCCTTCATAAAAAAAGAGGTCGAGTTAAATTCAACTTCAAATCAGGAGGGGTAAACGCACAAATCCCCGGTTCATTGACTTACGAAGCAATGACCGGAGATTTGCGTTAGAATATTAATCTTGAAGCATATACATGAGACCTACAGTATGTGGGCCACAATGGCTACCAATAACACAACCTGCGTTGAGGATAGCGATCTCATTCACTTGAGTTTTCTCTCGTATCGCTGTCTCTAGATAGCGAGCATCTTCTTCCGCTAAGGTATGAACAACGATGAGCAGCTCTTTATCCATCCGATCGACGTTAACCAAGGCGTTCTGGAGCATTTGTTCCACGGCTTTTTCTTTTTTGCCACGAATTTTACTAGTAGGTACGATACTGCCGTCTACAAGTCTAAGAACAGGACGAATTTTTAGCAGACTACCGATGAAATTCTGCATACCTGAACAGCGTCCACCCATATATAAGTAATCTAGCGTATCTACCACGAATTCTGTTTCTACAAGATTACGACTCTGCTTCAGCATAGCTGCAATCTCAATGGCACTGTAACCTTTTTCAGCGGCTCTGACAGCTTTCATAACGAGAAGAGCGATGCCTCCACATAAGGTCTGTGAATCAATAACCTGTACACGCCCCTCTGGGAATTCCCCAGCAGCCAAAAGTGCATTCTGATATGTAGAGGATAATGATGAGGAGAGACTGATATATACAATATCATCTCCACGGCTAATTACCGGATGAAAAGCGGCGATAAAGTCAGCTGGCGAAGGCGCGGCCGTCTTTGGCAATACTCCGCTTGCTGCGACACGGCGATACACTTCTTCTGGTGTGATATCTTCACCATCTTTGTAGGTTCCTTCTTCAAACACTACGTAAAGGGGAACGATGCCGATATTAAAAGTATCCTTCCAGCCTTGAGGCAAATCGGAAGTGCTGTCTGAAAATATTTTTACAGTAGACATGAATTTCTCCTTCACCGATAATCGGACGACAATAGTCATTATTGAATCACATAATCTATTTATTATACCAAGATTAAGCCGATTCTCAAAATGAAATCGTAGAAATTCTGAAAGAAAGAAAGACTATCCGGAATTCCGAATAGTCTAAGTAAGCATTAATTTTTTTTCATAACCGGTATCCAGATCTCACAGCGATAATCCTCTGCATCAGGACTTCCCGGAAGGTATAACTCAAACTCGGGTCCTCCAGTATGCTCATAGCCTGTTGCAGGGAACCACTCCTGAAAGATCCGTGACCATGCTTGCTGAATAGCATTCGGCATTGGCCCTACTGAGGTGAACACAGCCCAACTCGCAGCTGGTATCGTCGTAGAAGCAAAGCCCTGAGCGTCCGTCTCTGGAGAGGCTTCGACAGCAATCCAATAGGAGAAGGTTTCTTTTTCGTGATTGAAATCTTTACAAATACCAAGGATGTCCTTATCAACACCGATCTCAATCAGCTTATCCGACGTACCATTTTCGTTAGCTTCAATCCACAGCTGGGGGATACGGCGTAAATTCTCCCCATCTTTCGTTGTCATTTCCTCTACTAGTCCGATAACATTAAAAGCGTCTCTTGTCTCAATTCTGTAGTCCATTTCTTTATCTCCCTTCAGTGATAGATGGAAGGAGAGTCTAGGGAAGGCTTTGAGCTGAACCCCTGACTCCCGCGCAGCAGAAGGAGTAATTCCATGTGCTTTGCGGAATGCTTTGGCAAACGACTCGGGAGAGTCATATCCGTATTTTAATGAGACATCTAGCACCTTAACTTTAGAAATAGCGAGTTCCTGTGCCGCCAGAGTTAGTTTCCGTTTACGGATATAGTCTTTGACTGATACTCCGGTGAGCATGTAGAACATACGCTGGAAGTGAAAAGGGGAGGAATAAGCAACCTTTGCTATATCTTCTATATTAAAGGTTTCCTCCATTTTGCTCTCCATATAATCTAAAGCTTCTTTCATGCGGATAAGCCATTCCAAGCCTGCCATCTCCCTTTGAGTTCATACTATCATGCCACCATTTGCAAATCCTGTTATTCCTTGCTCTCTAATGACAGGTTGCTGATGGAAGAATGATCTTAACAAAATCATCCTATATAGTATAACTCAGGAAGGTGGAGAGAGTCAGCTTTGTAATCTGTACACTCTTGCTTCGTAAGGACGCAGAATTTCTCGTGTGGGTGATTCATCCGGGTAATTTCCAATGATTAAATCAGTAACGGTGCTCAGCTCAGCGGAGAGATCAACGGTTTGAGGAGCCTCGTTGAAGTTGAGCAGGATCAGCCATTGTTCATCATCTAAAGTTCTTGTATAAGCATAAAGGTTCTCATGATCAGGCAGTAGCAGCTTATATTCTCCATATACCATAATCGGATTTTTTTTGCGTAAAGCAATTAATTCCTGGTAGTAGTAGAAGATTGAATCAGAGTCTGCCAATGCTTGCTCCACATTAATTTCCTTGTAAATCGGATTTACTTTGAGCCATGGTTCTCCTTCTGAAAATCCAGCATTAGCAGATGCATCCCATTGCATCGGGGTACGGGCGTTGTCTCGGCCTTTGACATGGATAGCGTTCAGAATCGTTTCATGATCTGCGCCACCCTCAGTTACTTTTTCACGGTACATATTCAGAATTTCGATGTCTTTATAATCTTCCAGCGTTGTGAATTTTACATTCGTCATCCCAATTTCTTCACCTTGGTAAATATAAGGGGTGCCTTTAAGTGTATGTAGTAAGGTAGCGAGCATTTTGGCAGATATTACGCGATACTTCCCATCATCACCAAATCGTGAAACCATACGCGGCTGGTCATGATTGTTTAAGTACAGACTATTCCAACCCTTGTCAGCCAGACCGACCTGCCATTTATGAAGTATGTCGCGCAGTTTAGTTAATGTCCATGGGGCTACATCCCATTTGCCTCCTGGGCCGGAATCTACGTCCATATGCTCGAATTGGAATACCATTTGAAGTTCTTCACGATCTTCGTCTGTGTAAAGAACGGCATCCTCTACTGAAGCCCCTGGCGTTTCCCCGACGGTCATAATGTCATAGCTTGAAAGAACCTTTTGGTTCATTTCATGTAAAAACTCATGGACTCGGGGGCCATTCATAAAGTAATCGCCACCCCAAGCAAGTTCCTCTGGCGCCTCGCCCTCGATTTGGAAGGAAGGTAGCCCTTCTGCTTTAGAAATCAAATTAATGACGTCCATCCGCAATCCATCCACACCCTTGTCGAGCCAGAAGGTAATCATCTTGTATAATTCATCGCGCAGCTTTGGATTGTCCCAGTTGAGATCCGGTTGCTTGCGTGAGAACAGATGTAGATAGTATTCACCGGTAGTCTCATCTAGTTCCCAAGCCGGACCGCTGAATATGGAACTCCAATTGTTTGGACGTTCGCCATTCGGTCCACCTGGACGCCATATGTAGTAATCACGGTATGGATTATCTTTTGACGAACGTGACTCTACGAACCATTGATGTTCATCAGAAGAGTGGTTGATTACAAGATCCATCATTAGCTTAATGCCACGATCATGCAGTCCAGTCAGTAGTTCCTCCCAGTCTTTTAGCGTGCCGAACTCATCCATAATATCTTCGTAATCGCTGATGTCATAACCATTATCATCATTTGGCGATTTATATACTGGTGACAACCAAACTACATCGACACCGAGCTTCTGCAAATAATCCAGACGTGAAATGATGCCTTGCAGATCTCCAATACCGTCACCATTACTATCTTGAAAGCTGCGTGGATAAATTTGATAAACGACAGCTTCCTTCCAAAAGGTTCTTTTCATTAATAATCACTCCTTATATAAGTTATCCATTTAGGAAAAAAATAAAGAGGCCCTAAAAAGCTATTGGCTTCAAAGGGTCTCTTGTGGTGTCGGTTTATACTGTGACGGAATTGCTGTCAGCAGTGATGCTGCTTAGTCCGTTCACGGTATATTCTTTGTCATAGATAGTAATAGAAGCTGGAATATCAGTTTCATTCGTAACCGTAACCTGTGCGTCCGAAACGCTTACTTTTAGACGGGAGCCGCGGAACATGATTTTGAAAGAGTACGCTGTCCAGTGACCTGGGTTCGATGGGCTTAGAGTCAGTCTGCCATCATGAACACGTAATCCGCCGAAGCCATGTACGATTGACATCCAAGTACCGGCCATACTAGTGCTGTGTAAGCCGTCTTCGGTATCATTGTTATAGTTATCAAGATCCAGTCTTGAAGTACGCAAGTACATTTCATAAGCCTTATCCTTATATCCTAGTTCGCTGGCTAGAATAGAGTGGATACAAGGGGATAGGGAGGACTCATGAACAGTGATCGGCTCGTAAAAGTCGAAATTCCGTTTTTTGGTATCCAGATCGTAGCGGTCCCCTAGGAAATATAATCCCTGCAGAACGTCTGCTTGTTTAATAAAGCAAGAACGAAGGATACGATCCCAAGACCATTTTTGGTTTAACGGCAGGTTCTCAGCTGCCAGATCCTTGACTTGAATAATCTCTTTATCTAGGAAGCCATCTTGTTGTAAGAAGATACCCATTTCTTCATCTGCAGGATAATACATTTTGGCAATGATATCATTCCATTTTGCAGTTTCGCTCTCTTGGAGTCCTAGTTTATCAACTAGTTCTGCATAGCGTGTGGATTCGTTCTTTTTCAGATAATCCAGAGCTTCTAAGGTATATTCCATAGTCCAGGAAGCCATCCGGTTGGTGTACCAGTTATTATTTACGTTATTTTCATATTCATTAGGTCCCGTTACGCCAAGCATCACGTATTTGTCTTTACGATTTGCATAGTGAACACGTTCTTCCCAGAAGCGGGAGATTTCCACCAGAACTTCAAGGCCATATTGACCAAGATAAGCTTTGTCTCCTGTGTAGTTCACATAGTTGTAAATCGCATAAGCAATAGCACCGTTACGGTGAATTTCTTCAAATGTAATTTCCCACTCATTGTGGCACTCTTCGCCATTCATTGTAACCATTGGGTACAATGCGCCTTTTACGAAACCAAGCTTACGAGCATTTTCCTTAGCCTTCTCCAAATGCTTGTAACGGTAGATCAACAGGTTGCGAGCAATAGAGGAGTCTGCTGTACTGAGATAGAAGGGAACGCAATACGCCTCTGTATCCCAGTAAGTGCTGCCGCCGTATTTTTCACCTGTAAAGCCTTTAGGTCCAATGTTCAGACGGTCATCTTCACCATTGTAGGTTTGGTTTAGCTGGAAAATATTGAAGCGAATCGCTTGTTGTGCTGAAACGTCACCTTCAATAATGATGTCGCTTTCTTTCCATTTCTCTCTCCAAGCTTCTATTTGTTCTGTCAGAAGGGTTACAAAACCAGCTTCCTTAGCAGCTTGCAAAGCAGTTTGAGCGGCATCGACCAATTGTCCAAGACCGTGATTACGCGAGGTTACGTTAGCAACATATTTATAAATGACGACTTGATCGCCAGATTGTACGGATACATTCATTTTGCTGGCTACATATTTCTCTTGTTCAATAGCTTCAGCATCAGCGTTGACTTTCTCACCATTGACAAGGATATCAAAAGCCATAGCAGAGGTTACATGGAAATCGAGTTTTTTAGTCTTAAGGGTGAGGTGTCCACCTTCAGTGCCTGCTTGCTTCTCAACTTCATTCCAGAATTTCTCGTCGTAGTTGGAATCCTTGTTCTTCACGTCACCGTCGAGATAAGGAGTGATCGTAATCTTGCCTGAGAAATTCACAGGAATGATGGAGTAACGAATAGCACCGATTTCTTGACGAGTCATGCTGACGAATCGGATACTCTCAACTTTAACTTCCTTACCATCTTCGAGTGTGGCAGTGAAACAACGGGAAAGCGTACCTTCCTTCATGTTAAGAACACGACGGAAATCGGAAACCGTACATTTTGCCAGGTCTAAAGGAGTTCCTTCAATGTCGATGTTAATACCGATCCAGTTCGTGCTGTTCAGTACTTTAGCAAAATATTCAGGATAGCCGTTCTTCCACCAGCCGACCCGTGTTTTGTCAGGATAGTAAACGCCAGCCATGTAGCTGCCTTGTAGGCTACTTCCACTATATTGCTCTTCAAAATTAGCTCGACCACCCATAAATCCGTTGCCAAGGCTAAATACACTTTCAGAGATTTCTTGTGTCTGTGGATCAAAGGATTCTTCAATAATGGACCATTCATCAATTGTTAAATATTGTTTCACGATAACCGGCTCCTTTAAATATGTTGTGGGGATATATAATGAACTATATCTCTACTTTGGTGCTTGTGAGTCGCTCCGCTGGCGAAAGGTTGTTCCGATCGCTGTTGTCCCCAGATGCTTAAATTTGAAGAATTAAAGGTGAGCATCTGGGGACAAAGGCGAACGCTAGCGCTTCTACACAATCCTTTCGCCATCTCCACTTCAAGCGTACCTCTAGATATACATATTTCATTTATAAGTGGAATGCAGCAGGGCGAATCACATTAACACTTTCAGTTGATTAATGTTCGTTAGACTTTAAGCAAAAGATTTTTTGAGTTGTGACACACTCATATGAGCGAGCGATGGAACGACGATGTTCGCCGCATTGAGCGTTTCCGGTGAACCAATACCAACGTTGAACATTCCAGCACGCGACGCAGCTTCAATTCCTGCTTCAGCATCTTCGAAGACAACACAGTGTTTAGGATCAGCGCCAAGTGCTTTAGCTCCTAAAAGAAAAACTTCCGGATCAGGTTTAGCAGCACTTGTGTGTGTGCCATCGATGATTGCATCAAAGTAAGGGGTCAAACCGGTATTATTTAATATCGTCATTGCGTTCTTACTAGCAGAACCGAGGGCAACTTTGATGCCATTCTCACGGCACTCTTTCAGAAAATCAAGCGCACCTGGCAAAATCTCTGAGCTGTCCATTTTCGCAATATATTCGACATATCGATTATTCTTCTGTTCCGCAAGCTTAGCTTTCTCTTCTTCATCGATAGTTAGTCCGCCGATTTCCAGCAAAATATTTAGCGAGGCAGTTCTGCTGACTCCTTTAAGGCGTTCGTTATCTTGTTCTGTGAAGAGAAACCCTAATCCATCTGCAAGCTCTTTCCATGCGATATAATGGTATTTGGCAGTATCAACGATAACACCATCCAAATCGAACAAGCAGGCTTTAATTTCCGTCATTGTAGTACCTCCTAAAATTTGTGACAGTATCGTGATCCATTGGGTAATCGTATCTGAATTTGCTTTGAATTCGTATAAGCTTTGCTAAAGATGTTAAGTTTATCTTAACCTCAGATTCGAATATTCACCCTGAAAAGAACTGGATCAAGAAGTTTTAGTAATTTAGCGCAAACGTTTGTACAGATTTTCAAAAAATAAATGAAGCGTTGATCGCTTCACTTATTCATTCGGTTTTGTTCTTAGCATGAGAGTACATGGATGACTCTCTCACGATCAAGCGATGTGGAATAACAAATCGGTTTGTATAACCAGCATCGTGATTCGGACTCTTGATATTCTGGATAAGTACCTGAGATGCAGTGTAGCCAAGATGATAAATTCCAATATCAATACTACTGATCGGAGGGCTGGATAATTCAGATAATGGAATATTGTTAAAGCTCACAATAGCGAGATCGTCAGGCACTTTGTATTTCAGTTCATTCAATCCGCGTAAAATTCCGAACGATACCATATCATCCACTGCAACTAGAGCAGTAGGCCGATTAGGCAAATTCATGAAAAAAGACATCGCTCTATATCCGCTATCCTGTAGAAATTCACCTTCTACAATCCATTCATCACGCATTTCAAGACCGCTATTCAGCAATGCTTTACGGTATCCTGCGAGACGATCGCGAGAAACAATTAGATTAGGCGGTCCACTTACGAAGCCAATACGTTCATGACCCATTGAAATGAGGTGGTTTGTAGCATCATATGCTGCCATCACATTATCGTTATCGACAGATAAAATATTCTCATATCGATCACTTCGGCCTACCAGTACGAATGGATAATCGTTACTCTCTAGAAAATCAATAACAGCATCATCTGTACGAGAGTAAAGCAGAATAACACCATCTACTCGACGACCCTTTAGAAGTCTTGAAACGGCTTCCAATTCTTCCTTCTCGTTTGCTCCGGAGCTAATTAACACGTCGTAGCCGGAACGGCTAGCTTGTGTAACGATCCCTCGGATTAATTCCATAAAAAATAGATTTGAGAACAGCTCTTCAGCTGGTTTAGGAAGACTGAAGCATATGCTATTTGTAGTTTTCGACACTAGACTCTTAGCCATCATGTTAGGTGTATAGCCCATATCTTCCATAATAGCTTTGACCTTGCGGGAAGTTTCCAGGCTGATTCTGGGGTGATTGGACAATACCCGGGATACCGTGGAGGGAGATACTCCCGCTTTCTTGGCCACATCCTTAATGGTAACTGTCATAGAAACCTCCTTATGGAACCGTTTGCTTTACACAGTAATATTAATCTAAGAGTTCTAAATTGTAAATAGATAAAGTCATTTGGAAGGGCAATATTGCTACTTTTGGAAAGAGTATTAGAAATTTATGTGTAAAATTGTTTGTTTTCACCAAAAAAGTATGAATGATTTAGCAAGATTGATCTTAATATGTATAAAAGATATCCAATTTCTTTGAGAGGAGCATTTCGTAAATGCAAACGTGTGGCTTGAATTTTTTGGAACAATTTGATTCGAGGAATGGAATTAGAGAGACATTCAAAAAACGGATAAATCTTAAATGGGATTATCAGGTTTACTTTTCTTTATTTTTACTTTTATGATAATTTGAGTTCGTTAAACACATAAAAATACTGGTTGACAATACCATAAATACAGCATTAGTATGTAAATCAAAATATAGCAAGCGTTTACATTGGGCGATTTTGGATCGATATCAATTGTGTTAAGGAATGAATTTTATGTACTTAGGTTTGTGCACGACTATTTGCAAACGTTTGCACTAAATTCATGGTTTTGGTGTTGATCTTTAACTTTGATGGGAGGATGATGCTGTTAATCCGGTTTGACGAGCCGCACACATAGACCTTCTCCAACCACAGAAGGAAGACGCATGATTTCATAACCTCAGAATAATTGGCGGGGTTCGAGAAATTATGTATCCGCTTGCACAAAGGGAATTCATAATTATGGGAGGTTTTACAAAAATGAAAATAACTTTATGGGGTAAGAGGACGTTCGCGATCTTCATGATCGTTGCTCTTGTGTTCTCCAGTCTCGGCTTACACCCAGTTAAGGTTTCAGCAGAAACGTCAAAGGTAGTTTTGGTCGGTGATTTGCAATCACAGTTTATTTCTACTGGGGCGGAAAATCCCGGCAAGGATTGGGATGAGAGATCAGTAGTCACCCAAATGACTTACTCAGACAATGGGTTGTATTCTTTTACTGGGACTCTGCCAGCAGGAGAATATAATTATAAGGTTGCTCTGAACGATAGTTTTGATGAGAGTTATGGCTACGGAAATTATACCAATCCTAATGGAGTTGATAATAAAGGCGATATCCACATCAAGCTAGAAACAGAAACGACTGTAACCTTTTATTATAATGACACTACTCATAAAATAGCTGATTCTACGTACTACACTCCGATTGCTGCGGATAAGCTGCCAAGATTGACAGGAAACCTGCCAGCAGAGGCGTTGTCCACATTAACAGATCCGGATTTTGATGGTGTGTACAGTACAGTTGTTACTGTGCCTCAGGGAGATTACACATATAAGGTTTCTGTTCCAGGAGCCACAGAAGCAGAGGATATGTCTTATCCAGAAAGCGATCTAGCGTTGAGTCTACCGTTAGATCTTAAGGTAACCTTCAAGTACAATACTGCAGATCACAGTGTGACCGCAGAATATAAAATCCCTACTGATCCTGTAGAGGTTACACCTGTTCCAGCAGGGCACATTCGTGTTCACTACAAAGCTAGTGATTACACTGATAAGGGATTGTGGTTATGGGGTGATGTTGTAAATCCTTCTGATAATTGGGCTATGGGTGCGACCCCTTTCCCTGAAGGACAAATGGATTCTTATGGTGCATATGTTGATGTGCCGATTAAGGATGGGGCTAAGAAAATCTCATTCATCGCACTTCAGCGTGCAAGTGGTGCTAAAGATGGAGGAGATAAGAACTTCTCGATTAATACTCCACAAACTAATGAAGTATGGATCACAGAAGGCTCTGATGTAGTTACGCCTTATGAACCGGTTAAGCTTCCGGCAAATACCGTTCGGATCCATTATATGAGATCAGATTCCAATCAAAGTCAGTATGGATTATGGTTGTGGGAAGATGTAGCAGTTTCACTTAAGGATTGGCCTAAAGATGCAGTTCCATTCCAAGCCGATCAAGTAGGTCGCTTTGGTGCTTATATTGATATTCCATTGAAAGAAGCTGCAAAAAAAATTGGGTTTCTCGTAGTGAACCCGTTGAATGGCGATAATAAAGACGGCGGTGACAAAGGATTTACTCTACTGGATCGTTACAACCAGCTGTGGATAAAAGAAGGAGACAACAATGTATATGTTTCACCATTTGGTGAAACACCTATCGGTTTAGTATCTGCTGAAGTGTTGTCGACGAGCAAAATCCTTCTTGGTTTCACGTTAACTGACGGCTTGGATGCAGCAGCATTGAAGAATGAGATTACCGTTAAAGATAAAGACGGTGTTGCTATTCCTGTATCGGCTGTAACCATTACTAGCAAAACTTCAATTGAAGTTGATACAAAAGCCTTTGATCTGGATAAAGTTCCGCTTAGCGTTACTTATTCAGGCAAAACGGTCTCTGCGGCTAGTGGTTGGAGAATGCTTGATGAAATGTACAATTATACAGGAGATGATCTAGGGGCTACGTACAACGCTGACAAAACAGCCACGTTAAAATTGTGGGCTCCTAAAGCTAGCTCGGTTGTCGTAAATGTGTACGATAAGAATGACTCCAACGTGCTTGTGGGCAGTGTTGACTTAACGAGTGGAGATCAAGGGGTCTGGTCGGTTGATTTGAAGCCGACTGATTTGACAGGCACGACTACAAACGATGTAAGAGGATTCTTTTATCAATATGAAGTGGCGAATGACGGTGTAACCAATAAGGTCCTTGATCCTTATGCTAAATCAATGGCGGTATTTACTATGGATACCACAGGTGCAGCTGGTGCTGGCGGGGATACAGTCGGTAAAGCGGCTATCGTTGATTTAAGACAGACGAACCCGGATACCTTTGGTTATGCTGATATTAAAGGCTACGAAAAACGCGAGGACGCAATCATTTATGAAGTCCACGTCAGAGACTTTACATCCGATGTATCGATCGAAGATAGTCTGAGTGGCGAAAGATGGGGCTCTTATAGCGCTTTTGAAAAGAAGCTCGATTATATTAAATCTCTCGGTGTAACTCATATTCAATTACTTCCTGTAATGGCTTGGTACTACGGGGATGAGACGAAGATGGGGACTAGAGAAACAGAATATTCCGCTAAAAACAATGAATACAACTGGGGATATGATCCTCACAACTACTTCTCTCCAGATGGTGCTTATTCGCAGAAACCTGCTGATCCTGAGGAGCGGATTAAAGAATTAAAAGGATTGATTGACGCCGTACATGAAGCTGGAATGGGTGTCATTCTGGATGTAGTGTACACACATATGGCTAAAAAAGAATTTTTAAACGACATCGTACCTAATTACTACGCGTTCCAAGATGCAAATGGCAACTTTATCGGAGGTTTCGGAAACAATCTGGCCACTAACCATAAAATGGCTGAGAAGTTGATGGTTGATTCCGTGAAATACTGGTTTGAAGAGTACAAGATAGATGGAATGCGCTGGGATATGATGGGCGATGCGACAGCGGAGGCTGTTCAGAATGCTTATGATGCCGCGGCAGAAATTAATCCGAAGGCACTTTTTATCGGTGAAGGCTGGAGAACATTCGGCGGTGCCGCAGCCGATCCTTCCCTTGCTGGAAAAGGGGCAGATCAGGACTGGATGGATAAAACGGATAGCGTCGGTGTTTTCTCTGATGAATTCCGTAATGAATTGAAATCTGGTTATGGTTCCGAAGGTCAACCTAGATTTATTACAGGCGGAGCGCGTCCAATAGCGACAATCTTTAACAATATTAAGGCGGAGCCCTCAAATACGCCTGCTGATGATCCAGGTGATATCGTTCCGTACATCGAAGCGCATGATAACCTGACGCTGCACGATGTTATTGCACAAACGATCAAGAAAGATCCTGCCATTGAGAAGAATGAGCTTGAAATCCAGAAACGGATTAGACTTGGAAATATGCTTGTTCTAACCTCCCAAGGCACTGCCTTCATTCATGCAGGCCAGGAATATGGGCGTACCAAGCAATGGAATAGCACTTCGGTTCCTCAGGATAAATACACTGAAATGTTTGATAGTGAAGGCAAATCCTTTGGTTATTTTATTCATGATTCGTATGATTCTTCGGATGCTGTCAACATGTTTGATTGGACCAAAGCAACGGATGAATCACAATTCCCAGTACAGAATACAACAAGAAAATACACGTCAGGTCTGATGGAATTGAGAAAGTCTACCGATGCATTCCGATTGGGCGACAAGGATCTGGTTGATTCCAATGTTAAACTAATTCCTGCACCAGAAATGAAGACTGATGATCTTGTCATTGGCTATTCAAACAAAGCTACTGATGGCACAGGTATCTATTATGTTTTCATGAATGGCGATAGCACAGAAAGAACTCTTACTTTATCAGAGGATTTGACGAGTGGTCAGGTGCTTGTTGACAATGATGAGGCTGGTGTTACTGCGGTTAGTCAACAGAGTGGTTTCATTTTAACTGCTAATTCAATCAAGCTAGATCCTTTGACTGCAGTGATTATCAAAATGGAAGCTGAAGCCGCTACGCTTACTTCTATAGAGACCGATAGTGCAAGCTACACGCTGGCAGCAGGCAATACGCATCAAACAGCTGTTTTTGCGAAGTACGACGACAACAGCAGAAGAAATGTTACGCAATTGGCTACTTACACTTCCAATAAGCCTGAAGTGGCTACAGTAACCAGTAAAGGTCAAGTGAAGGCAATTGGTAATGGAACAGCTGTAATTACCATTACTTATGGCGGTATTTCTAAAACCGTTACAGTTAAGGTTACGGATAAGAGATATGTTCTGTTCACTTATACCCGTAGTGATAAGGATTATAAGGATTGGAACATCTGGGTCTGGAATACAGGAGTTAAAAATGATCAGATTGATTTTACAACCTTTAAGAATGGCACAGCGAGTGTTTTGATTGAGGTTGCTGAGAATGCGACAAGTGTAGGGTTCGTCATTCGTAAAGGTGAAGGGGATGATCCTTGGAAGTATAAGGATGCATACGGGGATGACCGTATCATTCCGCTGACGCCTGGTGAATTATTCACTAAAGTGAACGTTACTAGCGGGGTGAAGGAGTTTGATATCAAACCAAGTATTAGCGGTCCTATCCTTAAGGATGGAACGATTACTTTTAGATATCGCGATGATGCCTTGTTCCGTAATGGAAATATGGATGCGATCACAGCTGCAAGAGTAAAAGTGAATGGAAAAACATATCCAATGGTTTATGATTCCGCTAACGAGTGGTTCACTTACACGTTGACTGATTTAGTAGAAGGTACGTATAAGTATACGTTCTTGATCACGAAAAACGGAATCACTACTGAATTTACAGATCCTAAGAATACAGTGAATGATGAATCTATTGTTGTGTATCATATTCCTGACGTTAAGATTACGACATCCGTGAATCCGGAAGCAGTTACATCTAATCAGAATGCGGTTGTAACCATCAATGTAGTGACTTCAGAGGAGGTAACATATTCAGAGGGATACATGGATTTAACCAATCTTGGTGGACCAAGCAAAGTTAAGCTGGATACGGGGCTGATGAAACAGACAGTTGCTGTGAAGGACACGGTGTCAGCGGGGATCAAAAATATTCCGATTACGCTCGTGGACCAGTACGGAAATTCACATAAAGAAAATGCTAAACTCGAGGTAAAAGCGAGAACCTACACAGGTGATAAGCTGGATTTTGATTGGGATGAGGCTCGTATATACTTCGCGCTTACAGACCGCTTCAAAGACGGAGATCCAACAAATAATGAGAATGTAGATAAAGATCAACTGGAAGCATACCACGGTGGTGATTTCCGAGGAATGATCGACAATCTCGATTATTTGCAAGAACTTGGTATTAACACGCTTTGGATTACGCCAATTGTAGATAATATTGATTTTAATAAAGGTGATGGCTTCAAACAATACGGATATCATGGCTATTGGGCCAAGGACTTTACAAAGCTCGACGAGCATCTTGGTGATATGGAGACCTTCAAGGAATTGATCGAAAAGGCACATGACAAGGGCATCAAGATCATGGTCGACGTTGTACTCAATCATACGGGCTACGGTTTAAAGGTTGAGGATAAAGAGCCGACGATTACAGCTGAGGATAAAGCACGTTTTGAAGGAATGCTTCGTACGGATGGTGTATCCGCGGATACAGATCCAATCAAAGGCGAGCTTGCAGGATTGCCGGATTTCAAAACGGAAGATCCAGCCGTTCGTGAAAAAATTATCGCTTGGCAAACAGGGTGGTTAGATAACGCTCGGACGGAACGTGGAGATACGATTGACTATTTCCGTGTGGATACAGTCAAACATGTAGAAGATACAACTTGGAAAGCATTTAAAAATGCACTGACTTCAATTGATCCAAACTTCAAAATGACCGGTGAATACTTTGGCGGAACCATTGATAGCAATGGTGGAATGCTCGAAACAGGCCAGATGGATGGACTGCTTGATTTTGGATTTAATGATGCTGCGAAAGACTTTACTGATGGTAAAGTTAACAGTGTTGATTCCTATTTGCAGGAACGAGAGTTAAAGATTGATAACACGAAGATGATGGCTCAATTCCTGAGTAGTCATGATGAGGATGGCTTCTTGTCTAATTATGTGGATGGAGATAAAGGCAAGCTGAAAATCGCAGCCGCTCTGCAAATCACAGCCAAGGGACAGCCAGTCATTTACTACGGAGAAGAACTGGGGAAATCGGGTAAAAATGCAGGAGACATGTCTAAAGGTGAGTTCAGCGAGAACCGTAAAGATATGCCTTGGGATCAGTTGACTGCAGAAAAGCCACTTCATGATCATTATCAGAAGCTGTTGAATATCCGTGCAAAATACTCCAAAGTGTATTCCAAAGGTACGCGCACGAAGCTGGCAGGTTCAGATGATTTAGGTTATTTAGCCTTCAATAAGTCTTACGATAATGAGAACGTCGTGACGGTTATTAACACTAAGACAAGTGAGGAATCCGCAACGATTCCGGTACCGTTTGCTGCCAATTCATCTGTGAAGGATGAGTACAGCGGTAAAACATACACGGTATCCGAAGATCAAAAAGTAATCATTGATCTACCAAGTAGAGATGGTGGGGGTACGGTTATTCTAGCTGCTGTATCTAAAGTGACACCAACACCAACCTCAGGTGGTGCTGTAGTTAGCCCAACAACTCCTGCTGATATGCAAGTTGTCAGTGAGGACAGTTTGAAGAATGGTAAAGATGGAAAGGTGCAAATCGATATTGCTGCAGGTAAGACAGCGGTACTGTTACCGTTACAAGTTGCAAAAATATTAGGATCTAATGATCTAGTATTTAAAGTGGGGGATCTATTAGTTACTATCCCTAACAAACTGTTAAGCACAATACCAAGTTTAGCTTCAGATGTGGATGCGGAAGGTGCTCAAATCCTGTTGGAGCTGAAACCATTGGTCCAGTCTGCTACAAAAGCATTAGTCGATGGTTTAAACAAAGAGGTGGGGACCGTAACTTCGCTTTCCGATGTGTTTGAACTGAGACTTAGCATTCTGAAGAAAGATGGTACCCGGATTGTAGCTAAGAAGTTCGATGAGCCAATCACGATATCGTTTAAGATTAAAGGTCAATCGAATAAAGATCTATTGGGGATTTACTATTTAGGCGATAATGGCGAGCTTGAGTACGTAGGTGGACAGCTGAATGGAGATGTGATATCTACACAAGTCACGCACTTTAGTAAATATGCCGTACTTGAGATTGTGAAGTCGTTTAAGGATGTTCCAACTACTTATTGGGCATTCCATGCGATTCAGTCTCTTGCTGCAAAACAAATTGTTTCAGGGGTTACGACAACCGAATTTAATCCGAAGAGCAATGTTAGTCGTGCGGAATTTACCGCATTACTAGTTCGTGCACTTGGTTTAAATGCGGAAGGGCCGGTTCAATTTACTGATATCAAGTCAGATGCATGGTATTCATCATACGTAGCAACAGCGTCTAAGCTGGGCATTGTTAGTGGTCGAAGCAAGGATACTTTTGCGCCGAATGCATCCATTACCCGTGAGGAAATGGCTATCATGGTGATCCGTGCGCTTGAAGTGAAGTCTGGTAAGAAGATCGAACCAGCAGTGGGTGTCACGACATTTGCAGATGCATCTAGCATTAGCAAGTGGGCAGATAGCTACGTGAAGACAGCAGCAGGTCTAGGGCTTCTCCAAGGCAGAGAGAACAATCAATTTGCTCCAAAAGGGTGGATGACCCGCGCCGAAAGCGCACAGATTATTTATACACTACTGAGCAAGTAAACTGGACTTCAGTGTGCTGATTGTTAGTGCACCGAAGTATTAGTAATTGGCTAGTAATGTGACAGTCATTCTTAGTCATCTCTAATAGAAAACAGGGTATCCCACAGCTATCATAGCTAGTGAGATACCCTGTTTTGTTATGTTTTATACGGCCAAAGGCATTTAAATCTAGTTGATTGCTTTAAGTATAGCGAAACCATAAGCAGGCATCTTCACGTTCAGCTTGCCACGCTCAGCACGCACTGTATCGGCCGTGAACAAGTTCTCCCAATTTCGCTCGTCTACGTCAATACGGAACGTTTGAGCGGTCTCTTCGCTATTGATCAGTACAACTATAGTCTCAAGATCCAATCGGCGCTCATAGGCTATCTTACTGCCTTGTCGACCTGCCTCTAAGAAAGTAAATGTCCCCGTACGAAGTGCAGGTTGCTCATTGCGGATTTGAATGAGCTGACGGTAGAATTCGAACAGATCACGATCCTGCTTCTCAGGGTTCCACTCCATGCATTTACGACAACCTGGATCACCTTCACCGTCCATTCCGAACTCGTCGCCATAATAGATACAAGGAGTACCCATAAAGGTGAACTGGAATAGTGCAGCTAATCGCATTTTATTTTTGTCCCCAGCAGCCAGCGTGAGTAAGCGTGGAGTGTCATGACTATCTAACAGATTGAAGGCAACTTCACTTGCTTGCAGTGGGTAGCGCGATAACTGTCTACCAATAGAGTTGGCAAACCCCTCTGCATCAAGGTTACCATGAACAAAAAAGTCTAAGACAGCATCAGTGAAGGGATAGTTCATGACGGCATCGAATTTATCACCCTCCAGCCACGGAGCAGACTCATGCCAGATTTCTCCAAGGATGTAGGCCTCCGGATTAGCGCGCTTTACCACCTTGCGGAATTCACGCCAGAAATCATGATCTACTTCATTGGCTACGTCGAGGCGCCAACCATCGATTCCAACTTCTGTAATCCAGAATTCAGCGACCTTCAGTAAGTACTCTTTAACTTCAGGATGTTCGGTATTAAGCTTTGGCATATGTGGTTCAAAGGCAAAAGTATCATAAGTAGGAATCCCGTTTACAACTTGAAGCGGAAACTCACGAATATGGAACCAGTCTTTGTAAATGGAGTCTTCTCCCTTTTCCTGAACATCTAAAAATGGAGCGAAGGTTCCACCGGAGTGGTTGAATACTGCGTCTAACAGCACACGAATACCACGTTTATGGCAAAGGTCGACGAGTTTTTTTAACGTTGCAATATCCCCGAAATGCGGATCAACTTTCATGTAATCTTCTGTATCGTATTTATGATTAGTAGTTGCAGTGAAGAGTGGTGTGAAATAAATAGCATTGATGCCAAGCTCGTTAAGATGATCCAGATGATCAATAACCCCTTGCAGATCGCCGCCAAAAAAGTTGGTTGGTGTTGGCTCTGCTCCCCATGGCTGAACATCTTTTGGATCAAGGCTAGGGTCGCCATTTGCAAAGCGTTCAGGGAAGATCTGATAGAAAACAGCATCCTTTACCCAGGCAGGTGGAGTGAACACATCAACGGGGTTAATAAATGGGAACTCGAAAAGCTTGTTTGGATTTTCTGGCCGGTTCGTTTGAAAATCATTTTCGGTCATCCAAACTTTCTCGTTATCCTTTTGCAGTAAGAATCCGTATTTCAATCGGCGATAGATGGGAACTGAAGCACATTCCCAATAATCGAACATAGCATCAGAGGTGAAGAGGGTCATGGGAATTAGCTCTTTCGTGGTATCCCAAGTGTACTTATCCCCTGCAAAAGCAAATACTTCTGTTAAATCCCCTTTTTTAGCGCGGAGACGCAAGTGAATCGTACTCTCATTATAGGCATAAGACCAATTTAACCGCGGGCGATGGTACACAGCTTCCAGTAACATGAATAAGTCCTCCTAAAGTTTTGTAAGCGATACTTCCCTGACCAGCTTCGGCAAAACTACTTCGAAAGCATACGCTTAGTTTTGTAAGCGATACTTCCCTGACCAGCTTCGGCAAAATTAACTCGAAAGTATACGCTTAAGTTTTGTGAGCGATACTTTTCCGAACAATTGACCACAGCGCGTGGGGTTTAGAATGTCGCTATTGTTATTGGTTGCACAGTTTTTTATGCAACATGCGCAAATGATGAGACAAACTTGCACATAACAAAGAGGCACAACCGCCGCGAAGTAGCTTGTCCGAGGTTGTACCTTTCATAAGTAACATTGCCTTTTAGTTATATAGAACAGGAGGCAGACAATAGATGCAATGATTCATGTTGGGTTGCCTCTTAACGATTTGGATTATAGCATGGAATAAAAGGGCTTTCAATACTCTTGTTCAAACCATTGCACAAATTTTCACTTGAGTATATGAGCGTTTCTACTGCCCGATAATTGTAAATCTACTGGAAAAGTGAATTTGTGGTATATCAGGGGCAAATAAAATAGCAATTCCATTTTTAAACACATGAATAATCGACTAATTAAAAGATATCATGTGAAAAATGGAGATAAATGCCTATAGTGTTTATCAATTAATGGAAAATGGTCAAATATGGTATGTGCAAACGTTTTTAAAAACAAACGATACTGTTGTATGATGTATTCATGAATGAAGCGCTTTCTTGCACTGCGAAATGCAGCTCAAGAAGGAGCGAGCTAAAAGAATAACTTTTTTTTTAGCTTTTCTGAAATCGTTTGCGCAAATTTCTTGCTCTACTATTTTATCATCTTATGCTTTATTAAAATTGGGAGGGGTTAAAGTAATGAAGTTAAAAAAAGTGATGGTTATCACCGCTGCTGTCTCTATGGCACTGTCCGTTACAGCGTGTGGTTCGAGCAACAATGGGAATGCCGGGGGAAACAATGCAGCAAAAGCTACTAATGCTGCTAACAACACTACAGAGACTGCAGCGCCAGAGAGCACAGATGCAGCAGCGACAGAAGAGATTGTACCTGAAGATGGAGCGACTCTAGTTGTATGGGAAAGTAAGGAAGAAAGACCATTCGCAGACGAAATTGCTAAGCAGTTCACAGCAAAATATAATGTTCCAGTCAAGATTGAAGAGTTGGCACCACCAGATCAAGTAACTAAACTTACGCAAGATGGTCCTTCAGGATTAGCAGCAGACGTTATCCTTATTCCTCACGACAACTTAGGTAAAGCAGCAAGTGCAAGCTTGGTTCTTCCTAACGATGTCTTCGGTGAAGAAACAAAAGCTAGCAATACTGAAGCTTCGATTATCGGATCTTCGTATGAAGGCGAATTGTATGGCTACCCAAGAGCAGCAGAAACTTATGCATTGTTCTACAATAAATCACTTGTTAAAGAAGCACCTAAGTCTTTCGACGATGTTCTTGCTTTCAGCAAAACATTCACAGATAAATCCAAGAACAGATACGGAATTATGTGGGAAGTAGGAAACTTGTACTTCAACTACATGTTTATCGCTTCCGATGGCGGATATCTGTTCGGTAAAGACGGTACAGATAAAGACGATATCGGACTTGCTAATGATGGAGCTGTTGCAGGACTTAAAGAATTTGTGAAAATGAAAGAAGCATTGCCAATTAAGAGCGGAGATATCAACGCTGATATCAAACGCAGCTTGTTCAACTCAGGTGATGTAGCGATGGATATCACTGGTCCTTGGGAGCTTGGAGGATACAAAGCAGCTCTTGGAGATAACCTTGGTATCGCACCGATCCCTACAGTAAATGGCAAAACAGCTATTACATTCTCTGGTATCAAAATTTTCGCAGTTAACTCGTTTACTCAATATCCGAACGCTGCTAAATTGTACGCTCATTTTGCATCAAGCAAAGACGCTCAATTGTTACTGAACAAAACGATCGGTTCTGTTCCTACAAACAACGAAGCGCTTCTTGATCCACAAATCGTTAATGATCCATTTGTATCCGCTTTTGCAGCACAAGCTAAGAGTTCCCAACCGATGCCTTCTATCCCTGAAATGGGTAACGTTTGGAGCCCTGTAAATGCAGCGCTTCCAGAAATTTGGGATAAAAATGTTGATCCAAAAGCAGCTATGGACAAAGCCGTTCAACAAATCAAAGATTTGAACAACAGTTCATCGCAATAAGGATCATAAATCACAGTCTTAACAGCATACAGTGAATCAAGCTGCCCGTCGCATGTTTAGCGGAGGGCAGTTTCTTATTTTCACTCGGAGAGGAGAACGGAAGCGAAATGCAGCGACATCGCACGAGGGCCGCAGTACTGTCGACGATTTTCATGGGATTGGGACAAATATATAACCGCCAATTCATCAAAGGAATCATGTTTTTAGTTGTAGAAGCCGCCGCTGTTTATTATTTTATTCAGAATCTTGCTACTGCTTTATGGGGTTTTGTCACACTAGGAGAGAACCCTAGCCGTTTGGTAAAAGTAAAAGGCATCGCTAAGATGGTAGCTGGGGATCACTCGATTTATATTTTGATTCAAAGCTTGATCACCATTCTAATGCTTATCATCATAATCCTCGCTTGGTATTTGAACATTAAAGATGCTTATAAGACTGGAGAGAAACGCGATAACGGTCTTCAGGCAAACACCTTTAAACAAAGTGTTCGCTATATACTGGATTATAAGTTCGCTCAGACGTTCTTGGTCTTGCCGGGTATTGGTGTTCTATTCTTTACGATCATGCCAATCATCTTCATGATCCTGCTAGCGTTTACGAACTATTCCGCACCTGATCATCTTCCACCCGCTAAATTGGTTGACTGGGTTGGATTTCAGACCTTCCGAAATTTATTAGTTCTCAAAACATGGAGCCACACCTTTTATGGTGTATTAACATGGACGATTATATGGGCAGTTCTTTCAACGATTACTACATATTTCGGAGGACTATTGGTAGCCTTATTGGTGAGCCAAAAAGGTATTCGTTTCAAAGGAATGTGGAGAGTTATACTGATTGTACCTTACGCAGTACCACAGTTAATCTCTTTGCTGCTCATGCGCAATTTATTTAACGGTCAATTCGGTCCGATCAACCAATACCTTGGGTATTTTGGAATGGGCGGATTGCCATGGCTGACAGATCCATTCTGGGCTAAGGTTACCGTAATTATTGTTAATATGTGGGTTGGTATTCCAGTCTCAATGTTACTTATTATGGGCGTACTGACTACAATCCCTCGGGATATGTATGAAGCCGCTGAAGTGGATGGAGCATCAGGTTATCAGAAGTTCCGTATCGTTACGTTACCGATGGTATTGTTCTCCACAGCGCCTACTTTAATTACGCAATTCGCAGGTAACATTAACAACTTTAATGCGATCTTCCTATTAACAGGCGGTAGTCCTGTAAATGGTGATTATCAATATGCCGGTTCCACGGACTTGCTAGTAACCTGGCTATACAAATTAACACTTGATCAGAATAAAAACAACATGGCTTCGGCAATAGGGATTATTATCTTTATCATTGTTGCATCATTCTCCCTGTACAATTACCGCCGGACGAAATCATTCAAAGAGGAGGATATGATCCAATGAGCAGAAAGATCGCGAACTTTATTCGCTTAAGTGGTAGTTACATCATCTTGATTGCTTTGTCGATAGCGGCACTCTATCCGGCCCTCTGGATTCTATTTGCTTCCTTCCGACCTGGTAAATCACTGTACAGTAAAACGTTTATCCCTGAGCAATTCACCTTCGATCACTACAGAGAATTGTTCACATCTCCGAGCTATATGTTTGGAACTTGGTATGCGAATACATTGAAGATAGCCGTATTCTCCATGCTTATCGGTGTAGTTCTTACCTTGTTAACCAGTTACGCTGTATCCAGATTCCGTTTTAAAGCGCGTAAAACAGCGTTATCTACGGTTCTGATCCTTGGTATGTTCCCTGGTTTTATGAGTATGATTGCCATTTATATGCTGCTTAAGGAGTTTAATTTGCTGGATACGCATATTGCCTTGATTATCGTCTATGCAGCCGGGGCGCCGCTGGGGGGAACCTTTATCGCCAAAGGCTTCCTCGACACGATTCCTCGTTCTTTGGATGAGGCGGCTCGAATAGACGGGGCGAGTAATTTCGGGATCTTTATGCGAGTTATTCTTCCCTTGTCACGCCCTATGATCACTTACATGGCATTGACTCAGTTTGTCGGCCCATGGGTGGATTTCATTTTCGCCAGACTTATTTTGCGGACAAAGGAGAACTGGACCGTAGCAGTCGGAATGTGGGATATGGTTAACTCGAACCAAAACACTAACTTTACATTGTTCTCTGCCGGTGCTGTTCTGATCTCTATTCCAATTATGATTTTGTTTGTATTCTTGCAACGTCTGCTTGTTGATGGATTGACTGCAGGAGCTAGTAAGGGGTAACAATTTCGCTTCATACTAAAGAATGAACTGGGTACAGCCTTTGTACAGAAATGGAAGGCTGTACCCTTTTTCCATCATAGGGAGTGAACTTAATGAAAAAGCTATGGACCCTACAGTTTAGATCAGTTGGGATAAAATTATTCGTTATTCTTTTCAGCTCCATAGTGCTCTTATCTTCTGTTCTAGGATTGACTTCATATTTTGCTGCCAAAGATATCATTACAGATGAGGTTGCCGCGGCCTCCTCACAGTCTATAGTTCAAGCAGCGGACAAGCTGGATTTTGTTCTAACCGAATATGAAGCGCTCTCAAGGCAATTTGCACTCGACTCCGCATTAAAAGGTGACTTGGAAAAAATAAATAGTGGAGAACTTACAACGGTAGCCAAAGTCGCTGCAGAAGATCGGATTCGTAGAAAGCTAGACTTGGTTAAAGGATCAGATGAGCGGATGTATGGCGTCAGACTGGTATCTAAGAGCTTGGAAGAAACGGAATCGTATAAATCTGCAGGTGTTAGTGGCCTTCGTAGTGATGAAGGTATTGCTGAAAGGCTGAAACAAATTGCAGATGCTAAAGGAGAGCCAGTATGGTTTCCAGTTCGTGAGAAGGGCTTCTTTGATGCTTATACAGAGCCATCTTTAACTATGGGGAGACTGCTTCGGAATCTATTACATCCTGAAGCGGAGTACTATATGCTGATCGAAGTTAAAGGGAAGGCCATGACTGAAATGTTGTCTAATCTTCAGATTGGAATTACTGGTGAGATTCGAATTTTGAACACAGATGGGAACATTGTTTATGGTGCGGATCATGCTAAATTGGGTCAACCCTCTTACATAAAAGTATCGGAAGAGCAAGATATAGAAAAGAAACATTCATTTACAGCAGCCGATGAGAACGGAAGTCCTCAGCTTGTCGTTTATCAACCTTTAACGACTGCAAAGTGGACGCTCATGGGATATGCGCCAGTTAGTGATTTTACGAAGTCAGCGGACAAGCTCCTTTATATTACGTTCTCTGTTGTGCTTGCAGCTGCCGTGATAGCCCTATTAATTGGTTATGTTCTTGTTCGGTTGGTTGGGCGTCCACTAGGTAAACTGGCGACCTTAATGGAAGAAGGTGAGCGAGGAAACCTTCGTGTACGAACGAATTTTAAGGGTAAGGATGAGATTGGTCGGCTCGGGCATAGCTTTAACAAAATGATGGAGCAAATTTCTCTGCTTGCAAGCCAGAGTGAAATGTCAGCGGATGAAGTGCTTGGTACTTCAGAACAATTAGTCAAAGCGTCAGGTACAACCTCACTTCATGCCAGAGAGGTTGCATCTGCTACGGGTGAAATTGCACTTGGAGCAGCAAGCCTTGCTGTCGAAGCAGAAAAAAGCCATGCTAATGTCGAAATCATTGGCAGTAAGATGAGTGAAGTAACTGAACTAAATACAGTAATGGACGCTTCGGCGGAACGAGTTATTGAGGTTAGTGATCAGGGGACAGAGCTGATGAAGCTGCTGGTAGAGCAGAGTGAATCTACGGTGGAGATGTTCAATCGAATACAAGAGAACTCCAATAAGCTAAGAGAGAGTACTCATTTAATTCGTAGTATTCTTAGTCCTATGATTGCCGTAAATAAGCAGACCAATATTTTGGCGCTAAATGCCACTATAGAGGCGGTAAGAGCCGGTGCAGCAGGCAGAGGCTTTATAGTGATTGCTGATGAAATCAGACAGCTCGCTAACCAATCGAATGAGTCGATCCAATCGGTCTCCAAGATTACGGAAGAGATTGGTCTACACATTGAGAACACGGTTAAAGATATCAATGAGACCGCTCCAAAGTTCCGTGAGCAGATTTCTTCCGTGCGTGAGTCGTCAACGATTTTTGCGAGTGTCAAAGAGGAAATGGAACACTTCATGGGACATCTTAGTGAATCCTCTGCTTCTATTCATGAACTGATAGAGTTTCAGCGTCAATTAGGTGAATCCATGGCGAGTGTCAGTTCCATTGTACAGCAGACGACGGCTTCGACGCAGGAGGTAGCTTCTATGTCTTCACAGCAATTTACTGTAAGTGAGGAGCTAGTTTCCTTATCCCAAAAGCTGGAGAGCTTAGCAGCAGATCTTAAGCAATCTATGGTTTCTTTTCAAGTATGAGAATTAAATCTTATTAGTAAAAACAATAAAACGAGCAACTCTCCTGTGTAATGGAGTTTTGCTCGTTTTTTTCTAACTTAATGACTTCAAGTAGCTCTTCTTGTCTTAGAAGTAGTTTGAGAGATACACTTGGGTTAACATTTTAATAGAAGAAAGGAGTGATCGATTGACGAAATTGCATCTAAGTCTTAGTGGGAGTCTTTTTCAGCAGGCATTAATCGAAGGGGATTATAGTCCTCATTTTTTTGCTTACTATTATAAACAATGGAACAACTACTATATGACCTACCATCAGCATAATTCAACTGAAATCATGTATTTGATCTCAGGAAGCTGTGTCGTGGATGTCCGTTCAAAAGCAGGTGAAGAAGAGAGATTTAGGTTGAAGCGGGGAGAACTGATCATCCTCGATGCAAATGTACCGCACAGACTGATTGTCGAGGATGGGACGCCCTGCCGAATGCTGAATGTGGAGTTTGGATTTATGGAATATACAGGGGTTGCTCCATCTATCGGCAAGCTCGCTCGGAAAGAAACGGCACTAGCTGAATGGTTACAGATGCCCTTTTCCAGTCTAGTCATGCCTGATCCGGAGGAAATTTATCATGTTCTAAAAGGACTTGTACTAGAGCTTGATCAAAGTGGCGGGAAAGGCGGAAGTATGGTCGACTTATTGTTCTGTGAGCTTCTACTTCGAGTATCAAGCTTGCGACAGGATCAGCTTCATGCCAGTCAACAGCCTTCGCAGCTCTATGTGCGGCGCAGTATCGAATTCCTGCATCAGAATTACGACCAGAGTATTCAGGTTAAGGATATCGCTGCCGCGGTCAATCTGCATCCCGGATATCTGCATCGTATTTTTAAGTCACATACAGGTAGGACACTCAGTGATTATTTGAATATGCTGCGAATGGAGAAAGCAAAGATGCTGCTGGGACAGAGTGATATTCCAATTGCTGAAATTGCCGATTATGTAGGGATTAGTAGCAGACAATATTTTCATCTCCTCTTCAAAAAATATACTGACAACACGCCCATAGAATATCGTAATTCCATTGAGCGTCATGCTTGGAGTTATGAAGAGATGGATGTTCAATAGATAAGTTAGGATTTTTGACACCTTCCTTCAAAAGAGGTCATGATATTGGTTACGCTTTCTCTAGCGCCCTTGCTACAATGGACAGGAACAATCAATTCATTACCGGAGGCTGATAAGGATGTCATTTAAAGTGTCTTTTATAGGGGCAGGCAGCATTGGATTTACCCGTGGATTGTTGCGGGACTTACTAACCGTGCCGGAATTTAATAATATTGAAGTCTCATTTATGGATATTAATAGCCACAACTTGGAGATGGTTACCGAGCTGTGCCAACGTGATATTAAAGAGAATGGATTAAATATTCAAATCCAGGCAACGACGGATCGAAGAGAAGCCCTGAAGGATGCGAAGTATGTATTTTGTACTATTCGTATGGGTGGACTGGAAGCATTTGCTACAGATGTGGATATTCCATTGAAATACGGAGTCGATCAGTGCGTAGGGGATACCCTTTGTGCAGGAGGCATCATGTATGGTCAGCGCGGGATTGCGGAAATGCTGAATATTTGCAGTGATATTAGGGAAATGGCTGCGCCGGATGTACTCCTACTTAACTATTCGAATCCTATGGCTATGCTGACTTGGGCTTGCAACAAATACGGTGGTGTACGGACGATTGGTCTGTGTCATGGGGTGCAGCATGGGCATGGGCAAATTGCAGATGTGTATGGGCTGAAAAAGTCGGAAGTCGATATTATTTGTGCGGGTATCAATCACCAGACTTGGTATATTTCGGCGAGTCATAAGGGTAAAGATTTGACCGAAGGTCTTTTAGAAGCTTTTGAGAGTCATCCAGAATTCAGCCGCACAGAAAAAGTTCGGATCGACATGCTGCGCCGCTTTGGATATTATAGTACAGAATCCAATGGTCACCTAAGTGAATATGTGCCATGGTATCGTAAACGCAGCGATGAAATTATGGATTGGATCGACCTGGGAAGCTGGATTAACGGTGAGACGGGTGGATATCTACGTGTCTGCACCGAAGGGCGGAATTGGTTCGAAACGGATTTTCCGAATTGGATGAAGGACTCGGCACTGGAGTATACAGTGGAGAATCGCGGAGAAGAACATGGTTCATTTATTATTGAAGGCTTGGAAACGGGCAGAGTGTATAGAGGTCACTTTAATACTGTGAACAATGGCGTGATCTCTAATTTGCCAGATGATGCGATTATCGAAGCACCAGGGTATGTGGATCGGAATGGTATATCGATGCCGCTTGTAGGTGAATTGCCTTTAGGAGCAGCCGCAGTGTGCAACGTTAGTATCTCAGTGCAACGTTTAGCTGTTGAAGCTGCTGTGCACGGCGATGACAAGCTGCTACGTCAAGCATTTATGATGGATCCGTTGGTAGGCGCCGTATGTAACCCGAAAGAAATCTGGCAGATGGTCGATGAGATGCTCGTAGCTGGGGAGCAGTGGCTGCCACAATATAGCGAGGCCATTGCAAAAGCGAAGGAGCGCTTAGCTTCAGGAGATCTTATTCCAACGAATGCCAGCAATGAAGGCGCAGCTCGCCTGAAGGTAAAGACGGTGGACGAGATGATGGAGGACCGGGAAGCAGCGAATAGAAATGCCGGTGAATCTGATAAAGGCAAGGATAGAGAGAAGGTTCAATAGGTTGTAGAGTTTACAACTCATTTGGAATATGACTCTTGCCATCTATTTTCTGAGTGGTAATAAAAGTATTGTGGAACGGTTTAGGACAGTTGAATAGATTTCCGTTATGAAAAAAAACCTCCCCTCCCAAGCTCTGGAATGGAGGTTTTTTTATATGGGTAGGACAATAAAACAGGTAGTCTAGCTGTGGGCTATAATCAAACGTAGGAATTATGAATTAACAGTGCCCTTTTGACTGAAGAAGGTCTTTAGCGCCTGGTACACTTCTTTTTTATCTTTAATGACATAATGCATGAATTGCTCGTGCTTCAGATGACGATAAGCGGACATTAGTGTGCTGCTGCGGTTGTACTGATTCACTTCCCCGTAACCAAACATATTGCTTCGTTTTAGCAGTTCTCCAATTAGCTTTACACAGCGTTCGTTGTCGGAGGTGAGGTTATCGCCATCAGAGAAGTGAAACGGATAAATGTTGTACTGCGCTGGCGGGTATCGGCTGTCGATAATCTCAATCGCTTTTTGATAAGCTGAGGAACAGATGGTTCCTCCACTCTCTCCGCGGGTGAAGAAATCATGCTCGCTGACCTCTTTAGCCTCCGTATGGTGGGCGAGAAAGACAATCTCCACCTTCTCATACTGGCGGCGTAGAAAGCGGGTCATCCAGAAGAAGAAGCTGCGAGCGCAGTATTTTTCAAAAGAACCCATCGAACCTGAAGTATCCATCATCGCAATAATGACCGCATTGGAGTGAGGCGTTCGAATGTCATCCCATGTTTTGTAGCGCAGATCATCAGGACTTATGCTGTGAATGCCGGGATTACCTCTGCTTGCATTACGCCGAAGGTTCTCCAGCAGGGTACGTTTCTTATCGATGTTGGACATCATGCCTTTTTTACGAATATCGTTGAAGATGATGGATTTAACCTCGATCTCTTCCTTATTCTTGGGCTTCAGATGTGGCAACTCCATATCCTGAAACAAGATGTCCTCCAGATCCTCCAGATTGACCTCTGAATCCACGGTGTCCTGACCGGGTTGATCGCCTGCTTTTTCCCCTTTGCCGGGCTGTGCCGACTGTGAATCCCGCCCAAGTACATCACCGACCTGACTTTCCCCGTCGCCCTGTCCTACATGCTTTTGCTTACGAAAGTTATAGATAATTCGATATTCATCCAGACTGCGAATCGGAACCTTTACAATCTGCTTACCGCCTGACAAAATAATATTTTCTTCGGTCACGAGATCCGGCAAATTATCCTTGATAGCTTCTCTGACCTTTTGCTGATGACGTTCCTGATCCTGATGGCCTTTGCGATGAAGGGACCAGTCTTCTTTTGAGACTACAAAGGAAAAGGGACCAGATGATTGCGACAGGATGACCACCTCCCATGGGATATAAATATTTATGTTTTGGGGTTGTAACTAAAGTATATTCATGGGGATGGGGGATATGTGATTTCTTATTCACTGATCTCTTCCACGGTCAATATATAACTGTTCGACTGGCTCTCGCCAGTGTATTCACGTCCATCCAGATTGAAGAAGTATGGAGCGGTTACTAAACCTTTAAGGAAACGACCCAGTACATGTTCACTAACCCTCACAAAATAATGGATGTTTACAGTGGCAGCAGCTTTGACTGTCCCTAGCGACAAGATACCGTTAAATGAAGATTGTGGATTTGGAATCCCATCAATCACAATGCTGCTAGGATCAATAAGACATTCCTCCGGTGTGAGCCGATCAAGGGATACTTCTGCTGGCCAATTCCCACTATTCGTTAGGGAGATCCAGCATTGGACATGTTCTCCTTCTTCGACAAGGGTAGGCTTTGCATGAGTTTCGAGAGAAATGATAGGCATGACTATTAAGGTAGTAACGATATTGGAACGAGAGGTTTGTCTTACTGTCCGTCCGTCCGGGAGCACAAAAGTATACTGAACACTGCCATGATTTTGGACAGCTGCGTGGGCATGAATGTTTATAGCTGCAGGAATGCTCACTTGAAAGACCACGACCGCTGAAGTTCCGCCTCTTAATGTGCCTAGCTGAATGCCATCAGCAGGACGGGCGCCTTTTTGCATCACTCCGTTTAAGAGAACACTATCCCATACGAAAAGAGTGCCCGAAGGGATAGCATCGGTCAGAACCGCATTTACGGCCAAGTTCCCGCTGTTGGTTACCGTTAGTTCATATCTTAGGTTGTCACCTGGAGCTGCTGTAACATGATCTACTCTCTTGCTGATGGTGACGCCTGCCAAAACAAGTGAGACAACGACGGTGTTACTCTCGGTGGTATTGGGATCGTCGTCGACGGTATAAGTGACAGCTGCATGGTTAGTCAGGTCCAAGGATGAGGGGATCTCAGTAACTCGAACGCGAAAGGTAATATCAATGCTTAGGTCTTTATCAAGTTGACCAATTAATATTCCTTGCGTAGGCTCTGATTCTGGATAATAGACGCCACCTGCAATGACACTCCCTGGAATGAACACAGATCCGTTAGGAATAGAAATCGTTGCGATGATTTGGTTTAATAGGCTGTTACCTTCGTTCGTAAGCCGTAATGTATAGGTAATTACATCACCTATAAAAGAGGTCGGAGTGCTTGCAGACAACAAGGTAGAGAGCTGGTAGGAGCGTAAAGAAACTAGTACGGAATTAGAATATAAATCTCCATTAACGATTCTTCCCTCGGGTGTGGCAAAAGAAAAACGGCCCAGTGCTTTATTTTGCAGCACTAGTGAAGAGGGAAGTGAAATGATAACCACTTGAAAGGCGATGCTCACTTGACTCTGCGGAGCAATAGAACCTAGCGGTATGCCCGAAGACGGTGTAGCCCCTGGGAGAGGCACACCGTCTCTAAGCACGCTGTTGGAAATAAAGGATACACACTCTGGAAGAATGTCATACACGGTTAGCGAAGCATCTGTGTTTCCATTATTAGAAGCTTTAATGGTATACACCAGAGTGTCACCTAAAGAGGCATGGAGTTTGTCTGTACTCTTCAGCAATGAAAGCACGGGGCCCACGACCGGGGTCTTAACGGTATTGGAATAGACAATGCCGTCAACACCCGCTGCCGAGTTGAAGAGTACCATAGATTGATTGGTTACGACAGGTTGGGTACGTGAGCCGGGAATCATAACGCTACTACCTGAACCTGGAAGGTGATGGTTGAGGAAGCGCCAGCAGCAATCGTTCCGATGGCAATGCCGGAAGCCGGGCTGCCATTAGGTCGTGGGGTTCCGTCTACAGTGATGCTGCCTGTTACAAACTGGCTGCCTGCTGGAATAGGGTCAACCATGATGACGTTATTGACTGCTGAAATCCCTAAGTTGGTAACAACAATCGTATAGGTGATGATATCGCCGACAACGGCATCAATAGAAGTAGTGCTCTTAACGACACTTACATCCGGAGAAGAGACAGGGATAATTAGGACATTTGAAAGTGAAGTTCCGGTGAGCAGACGGCCATCTGGTGGTGTGAATGAGAAAGTTGCTGAAGCCTGATTGACTAACTGCTGCGGCGACGGGAGGGAGGCTACTGTAACCTGCAGGGTTATGGTCACTGTTACCGTGCTTCCCGGCGCAACTGCTCCAATATTTAATCCAGTAGACGGGTCGGAGCCTGGTTGTGGCACACCATTAACGAGCACGCTGTTTGGAACGAAAATAGCTCCGCTAGGAATCGTGTCAGTTATGACTACATTTGCTATGAGGTTACCAGTATTAGTCACATTTAAGGAGTAAGTAATCGTATCTCCGACAGTTGCGGCGGTTCTGTCTGCCCCTTTGACTACAACGATGATAGGCTGATACACCGGAATAACAAGTGTATTAGAGAATGAGGATCCCGAGAATGCTCCAGATGTGAAGCTGACGGAAGCTTGATCGGTGAGCGTGGCAGGATTAGGCAGTACATTGACGATAGTGTTGAACGAAATATTGACCGAAACGCCCGGTGCAATTGTGCCGAGTGAGATGCCATTCGCTGGATTGGCATTAGGACGTGGAGTGCCATCAACGATCACACTGCCAGCAACAAACGAAGAACCTGCTGGTATTGGATCACTGATGTTTACGTTGCTGATATTGGCGATTCCGCTATTGGTAACTGTAAGGTTGTAGGTAATTGTATCGCCAACAACGGCATCTGTTGCTGGTGATGACTTAGTTACGATCACATTCGGTGAGGATACCGAAATCGTTGTCGAATTGGAATTGATCGAACTGTTAAACGTCCGCCCATCAGGCAAGGTGTAAGCAAATGCTACCGATGCTTGGTTAATTAGTTGCTGGCTTGCTGGCAGTGTTGAAATGAGTACTGAGAACATAACAGATAGTGTTGCACCTGCGGATATAACACCGAGTGGAATGCCAGCCGCTGGATCTGCTCCCGGAGCTGGGGCACCTTGAATAAGCACACTGTTTGGCACAAATGTTGTTCCAGATGGGATAGTATCACTCAGAGTAGCTAAAGCCCCGTAATTTCCTGTATTGGTTACATTAATCGTGTAGGTTATCGTATCTCCGACGGTCGCTTGAACTGAATTTGAGCTTTTTGCTGCGGCTAGAATCGGTAAGTAAATAGGCGTTGATACAATATTAGAGAAGGCAACATTCGAGAGAACTCCAGAGGTGAAGCTCACCGTTGACTGGTTATTTAGGAGGCCTGAAGGTGGCAATGAGACTGTATTCACTGTGAATGCCACAGTTACAGTTACACCTGGTGCAATACTGCCCAAGGTTACCCCGGTGGAAGGGCTACCCCCTGGACGAGGCACACCATCTACTAATACACTGCCAGATACAAATGTGGTACCCGCAGGAAGTGCGTCTGTGAAGACTGCGTTATTTACCGTTTCGATTCCGTTATTGGTAATTGTAACTGAATAGGTGATCGTGTCTCCAACTGTAGTTGATGTGGTAGGCGTAGATTTTACTACAGCCAGATTTGGTGAAGAGACAGGGATAGTAATTGTATTGGATAGGACGGAACCGCCAAGTGTGCGGCCGTCAGGCAAAGTGAAGCTATACGCTACGGTACCCTGATTGACCAACTGCTGAGGATTGGGCAGTGAGGTGATATCAACAGTGAATATTACTGCAGTAGTAGCACCGGGTGCAATAACTCCAGCTGGAATCCCCGTAGATGGATCTGCTTGCGCTAAGGGCAGTCCATTAATGAGCACACTATTCGGAACGAAGGTGGTACCCGCAGGAATATTGTCCGTAATGATTAAGCTTGCCGGATAGTTTCCTGTGTTACTCACGGTCAGGGTATAGCTGACAGCGTCACCTGTTGTAGCGTTATTCGTACTTGCTGTTTTGACGACCGAGATGTTCGGCTGGTAAACAGGGATGGTAACGGTATTGGAGAAAGTCGAACCGGAAAAAACACCTGATGTAAAGGTTACGGATGCCTTATTGATAAGTGTAGCAGTAGGAGGAACAGAGGTCACGGTAACACTGTAAGCAACCAGAGCTGAAGCTCCAGGCGCTAAGGTACCAATTGATATCCCCGAAGAAGGATTCAGGTTTGGGAAAGGTACTCCGTTCACGGATACGCTACCCGTTACAAAAGCAGCACCTGCTGGTGTTGGATCATTAAGGATTATGCTATTGACAGCTTCTATACCGTTATTTGAAATATTTACGTTATAAGTGACCGTATCTCCGATCGCTACGGAAGTTGAGGTGGAGCTTTTGACTACCACGATATTAGGAGCTGAGACCTGTAGTGTGACGGTATTAGATACAGCAGTTCCGCTTAAGGGTCTACCGTCAGGCGGAGTAAAGGTGAAGCTTGCAGAAGCCTGATTGCTGATTTGTTGTGGTGATGGCAAGGAAACGATATTAACAGAGAAGCTAACAGGGACACTGGTTCCCGGCGCGACATTTCCTACAGCTATGCCGGTATTGGGTGCTGCACCTGGTTGCGGCATGCCTCCTACAATAACACTGTTAGGATTGAAGACAGTTCCAGTAGGAATGTTGTCGGTTAAGGTTACATTTGCAGCAAGATTACCTGCATTACTTACAACCACTGTGTAGATGACGGTATCACCTACAACAAGAGCATCGGCGTCACCATCTCCATCGACAGCACTTTTTAATAAGGAGATCTGTGGCTGAATGACTGGTGTGCTAGTAATGTTGGATGAAGAAGAACCGGAGAATACACCGGATGTAAAACTGACGGATGACTGATTATTAATTTGTGATGGTATCGGCATCGTTATCCTCACCTCGAATGTTACGGTAGCTGTGGCGCCTGGACCCAGACTACCGATTGGAATGCCGGCGGACGGAACTGCTAGCGGCTGAGTAATGCCGCCTACAATTACGGTTCCGGGAATAAAAGCTACATTCTCAGGCAGAGGATCGCTGAGAATGATGTTGCTTACAGTAGCTATGCTGTTGTTCGTCAATACTGAGGTGAATGTAAGGATATCGCCCGTAACGGCAGTAGCTGCATTCACACTTTTTACGACACTGACATTAGGTGCGGATACAGGGACAGAGAGCGTATTTGATACTACATTTCCTCCGAGTTGACGCCCGTCCGGGAGGGTGAAGCTATATGTTGCCGAAGCGGAGTTCAGTAACATCTGTGAAGGAGGTAACGCTGTTATCGTGACCAGAAAGCTCACAGATACGCTGTCACCTGGTGCCAATGGGCCTACAGGGATTCCGGTTACTGGATTATATCCGGGTAAAGGTGTTCCCCCGATGATTACGCTGTTCGCGTTAAATAAAGCTTGGGGTGGAAGATTATCAGTTAATAGTAGAGTGGTTGCAATATTCCCGGTATTGCTGATGAGAATCGAGAAAGACAAAGATCCTCCTACGGATGCCTGAGCGGTATTCGCGCTTTTGACCATACTAATAATAGGTTGATACACAGGGGTTACTACCGTGTTCGAAAGTGAAGAACCAGTGAAGGCACCGGATGAGAAAGACGCACTAGCTCTGTTTGTAAATTGTGATGGATTTGGTAAAGAAGAAACATTCACTCTAAAAGAGACTGTAATAGAGCTGCCAGCCGCAATACTACCGATAGATATTCCTGTACCTGGATTTGCGGCTGGTACCGATGAACCGCCAACAATAACGCTGCCTGCTACAAAAGTGCCTCCCGTAGGAATGGGGTCAGAGACGACAACGTTATTCACAGCTACGCTGCTTGTGTTGGACACTTGGACTGTGTAAGTCAGATTCTCGCCGACTGTGACATCAGCAAGGCTTGCGGATTTGGTTAGCGTAATATTTGGAGCGGAGACTGGGATGCTAACGGTGTTTGATTGGCTAGTTCCGGATAAGGATCTACCGCTTGGTAGTTGGTAGGTGTAGCTGCTGCTGCCTTGATTGTTCAGAACAGGTGGTGAAGGCAAAGATTGCACAGAGACAAGAAATGTTACGGGCACAACCGTTCCTATGGCTACTGTACCTAGATTAATACCCGTAAGTGGAGAGTCTGTGGGTCGTGTGACTCCATTGACGGTTACGCTACCCGATACAAAGGATGCGCCTGAGGGAATATTGTCGGTTAAGGTTACGGTTGCCCCAATGTTTCCAGAGTTCTGAACATTTAATGTATAAAGAATATTACCGCCTACGGTTGCACTAGCGGTGTTAGAGCTTTTGACAATTTGAATGATGGGTTGGTATACCGGGGTCGTAGTCGTGTTGGAAAGCGAAATGCCAGTAAAGACCCCTGAACTGTAGGATGCCGTAGACTTGTTTAATAGCTGTGCTGGACTAGGTAAAGAGGTAACACTGACTTGAAAGGTGACGGCAACTGAACTTCCCGCAGCGATTGAACCCACAGTAATCCCTGTTCCTGGATTTGCAGAGGGTTGTGACGTCCCCGCAACGGTAACACTTCCCGTAACCAGCGAAGTCCCTGCGGGAATGGTGTCTGTAAGGGTGACGTTAGTAACTGCTTCGATTCCGTTGTTGGTGATTACAGAAGTATATAGGAGTGTATCGCCGACGGCGACATCGGCAAAACCTGCACTTTTAACCACGGCAACATTTGGGAGTCTAACGGGAATAGACAATGTATTGGACGAGGCTGATCCAGCAATAATTCGTCCATCTGGAACCTGAAAGGTATAAGCGGCGCTTGCTTGATCGACCAGTTGTGGAGGGGACGGAAGACTGTTCACTAATACACGGAATTGAACGGTAGAACTACCTCCAGCAGCTATCGTTCCAATAGCAATACCTGTAGCAGGATTTCCAGCGAATGGTGTTCCATTGACGGTGAAACTTCCTGCAACATAAGAGCTCCCTGCAGGAATGTTATCCGTAAGTGTCGTTAGCGCACCGATGTTTCCGGTGTTGGTGATTTGAAGCGTATATGTGATTTGATTTCCGACGGTCGCATTTGCAGTGTTGGCTGATTTTACAATGTTAAGAACGGGTGAGTATACGGGTAAAGTTACAGTATTGGATGGAATGACCCCGGTCATGATAGGGCCTCCTGCTACACTTTGAAACGTAAAGGCAGCATTTGCGGTATTCGCGATATTTTGCGGACTTGGTGGTAATGAAGTAACTTTGGCTTGATATGTAACCGTTATTGAAGTACCCAAAGCTAATGAACCTAGAGAGATTCCTGCTGTAATATCAAAGGTTGGTCTTGCGACGCCGGCCACTACAACGCTTCCGGTAACAAAGGTTGATCCTGCTGGCAGCGCATCTGATAAAACGACGCTAGCTGCACTCGCTGTACCAGTATTATTGATAATTACAGTGTAAGTTACCGTATCCCCGACTATTGGCCCGGACACATTGGCACTTTTAGTAAGGTTTATTTTGGGTGCATTTATATCTACTTGTATGGCATTTCCATTAAGCACATAAGCGTCACCAGAGGTAGTTAATTGTAAAATCGCTGAAGACTGATTATTTACAAGTCTGGCTGACACGTCAACATTAGTAATGTCCCAGCCTTGTCGGCCACCGATAATGTTGGTGCCTGGATTTCCGTTTGTTTGATTGCGATTTCCGAATGTTCCAGTGGTATCCAGTACACCTAGATCGTTGTTAATCTGTGAAGCGAAGAAGTTGTTGGCAAAGTTATTGGGTCCTGATAAAGCTACAAGCGTAGCTGATGTAGGCCCGAACAATGCCTGGTCTCCCGAACGATTCGCATCACCCTCCTGTGCGCTAAATAGTGCCCTGCCTCCAAGTGCACCTGTAATTGGAGTTGCAAAGCCTGTTATTGTAGTAGAGACTGGTGCAGAAGTTGCCTGTACAAGTATTGCGCCTGCCCGTAAGGACATATTACGGAAGGGCAAGGATGTATTTTGATAGATTACACCAAGTGTCCAGCCCGCATGATTAGCTGTGGAATCACTAGGAATAACGATCGTACCAACTACACCGCCAGTGGTGTAGGTCCCAGCGCCGCCTTGTGAAATAATGCTGGTGACATTGGCAGAACGGACATATGCGGAAGCACCACCTCCCAAATCAACAGTATTACTAGTAGCTGCATCGGGAGTTATGCTGAACGTACTTCCGGTAGGCGTAATTAAAGAGACTGGGTTGTTTATGGCCGCACTGAGATTCACAGTTCCGTTAATATAAGTACCGCCCCATATCAGCTCTGCATATAGCACAGTGCTGCCTGATGGCAAGACCAGTATAGCGGATGAACTGTTGCTCGTATAAAGACTTGTTGTTCCATTAGGATAGGTGCCAAAAATAGATGTAGTGTTAACAGTGGTGAAACCGCCGATGCTGTCTAGTGTCCCTGGCACTCCGACCGTATCGGAGCGACTAAGTCCAAGTGTGTTGCCTGTAAATGTGATAGCACCGGTCGCATTGATCGTTGCCCGTACGACTAGTGGAATGATTCTCACCTCCTTCGAGGTCAATTTGCTTTTAAAAAAGTGAACCGTCCCATAATCAGGACGGCACAGTTAATACCTGTATGTTAGCCTATGATGTAATTCGGGTATTATTGTATGTCCCATCAATAAATTATAGGAAATTTTGTCTATCGTGTGATTTTAGCCTGCGTTTCATAAGAACACGCGGTTCAGCGTAATGCCCTCTACTCATCAATTCCAGCTCATGAATAGAAATATCTTCTTTGATTACGGTGAAGTGGTACATGATTTCATGCACAACATTGGCTTGAAGCGTCTTTAGTATTTCTAATTCTTCTGTTTCATAAAGAGGATCTTCATAAGGGTATTGATAGAAAAGCTCCATCCGCAGCAATCGATAATCGAACGGCGGCACCGGGATGGGATAGTCAGGAATCGATGGGCATACTGGACCGGACGGGGGCTGGAAAAAGGATCCTGTGAAATATCTCGGCGTATATTCATCAAACTTCTGCTTAAAGGAAGGATTGGACATATGAACAAAACTGTGGGCATACGGGGCCAGTATACAAACAATGGCTTTGTGGGTGCTAATTCTGTGAATTTCCGACATAACCGCGGATAAATCGTCGATATAAGGTAATACACGACTAGCCATTACAAACTCGGCGGTATTGTCCGGCAAAGGGATGCCTTGGCTAATGTCACAGACAATATCTACGTTGGGACCCGCGATACGATCGATCCCGAGATAACCTGCTTCTTTACTGGATCCGCAGCCGATATCGATTCTCAAGGGGACCACTCCTTAGGGATAAATCAGGCTCAACACTATTGTATTAATCTCGCTTAAGCCTGCATCCGGCGGATGCCTATTAAAGATTGGAAGTTACTAAAAATAACGTATTATGAAACCTTAGCAGAGTTGATACGTTTATAGGAGTAGGCTTATAGAAAATGACTTTGCAAACAACCGCTAAACATAGAGGAGGCAGTCAACATGAAAAAACAACGTTCCTTACCCGCTATAGCTGCAATCGCAGCATTAACGCTAGCCCTAACCGCTTGCGGTGCTACTAATAATTCAGCACAGCCATCTGCAGAACCAAGTGCAACAGCTTCTCCAGTACCAACAGAGGAGACCACAAGCACACCCGTACCTACAGAAGGTACAAGTACCACTGCACCAACAGAGAATCCAAGTACTCCCGCACCCAAACCTACTGCAAATCCAGAAGCTAAAATTCTTAAAGGAACAGGCGTTTACGTCGGCCAAATAGATAGTCATTCTGTTGAGATTGAGACCAAAGAAGGTCCTACGGCTTTTGAGATCACAGCTGGTATGGAGAGCGTTATTGAGAAGTTAAATACGGATGATCCTGTGGCTTTTGAATATGTTGAAAAAGCAGTGGAAGGCGATGCTACAGTTAAACAGCGTGTACTTTCGAAGCTGTCACTTGCAAAATAAAGAAACGCTATCATTTATGAATAACAAAAGGGCTGCTCCTGATTGATTTCAGGAACAGCCCTTTTGTCTTGGAATTAGAAATGAACGTTATAGCGTCCCGGCATTGACTAAGAAAATAGTAATAAGCAGCATAAAGAGTAGGATAATCACACCGTTGATGATAGTGCCTATAACGCCGAAAACCTTACGTCTCTTCCGGATGGAAAGCCCAATAATGCCGATGACAACACCAATTACATTAAGAGCTGAAAGAATAATAACAGTCATTCCAAGAAGCATGATGGACTGCGATGATTCGGCTAATAGATTCGAGTTCTCGTTAACCATGGAAGAAGCTTTCATAATAATGAAAACGAAGAGAGCTGCATAACCCATTATGGTCACGAGGCTGATGATGAAAGAAGCAATACCAGGTCCAGAGTGGTGCAGGTCATGATCTACTTTCTGGTACGAATACGACGAACCAGCACTTGGCTGACTCAGATCAGGTTGGGTATTTCCTACCTCTGCTGTAGGCGCGTCAGATTTTGAGAGAGAATTAAGGTCCATAGGTTGCACTCCTTGAGAGATAAGAATGAAATGTTGTTAATATCCACTTTTTCATATTGATGCTAAAAAAGCAACCCCTGATTGTGGCTAATTCGTAAATGGCTGCTGGAAAAAGCAATCGGTAATCGTTTATGATAGAAGAAGTCTAATATTAAGGAGTTGTAATCGCATGCAACGGAAACTTATGGCCTGGGGGGCTGTGCTAGCAATGCTGGCAGTAGGAGTAGGTGCTTTTGGCGCTCATTTATTAAAACCTGTTATTAGCGAAGAATATATGAAGGTATATGAGACGGGTGTACAGTATCATTTGGTACATGCGCTGGGTGTAATTCTGATAGCACTGGCTGTAGGTCAATGGGGAGAAAGTACCCGGTTACGCTGGGCAGGAAGGCTATTAATAGCAGGGACGATTTTGTTCTCTGGTAGCTTATATGTACTGAGCATTTCCGGGATTAAGGTGCTTGGAGCGATTACACCTATTGGTGGTGTATGCTTCATAGCAGGGTGGTTATGTCTGGCTGTGGAAGCATTCTCACGCAGCAAAGAGGCATCCTAAGCAATCAAGTTACAGAAGTTGATAAATAAGCATCCGTTCCATAAAGGGGCGGATGCTTATTTATCTGTAACGTATACGTTTACAGAAATTCGTCGATCTCATTTAAATTAAAGCTGTATACCTGTTTCTCATCCACGTGATAGACACTAATAGAGTTGGCTGCTTCATCAAAATTTAAAATACGACAGGGCATGGACACTTGTTTTCCGTACCGATTCGCTCGTAAACGTACTAATTGGTTGTTCTGAATATACTGTCGAATTTTCCCGTATGCATCAGCTGGCGTCTCAATAGCTGACTGTTGTGCAGGCAATATTGCCTGTTTATCAATCGGTTTATCGAGCTGCTTTTTAGTGGTCTTTGGTGGCAGCTTAAATGAAGTTGGAGGAGCAGAGCTTTGATTCAAGGCTAGTTTGGCAGAACGAAGCAAGCTGTCAATGGTTCTCCCCAATTCAAGACCGGAGTTAATGTTGAAATCTGTGATTTTGTCATTATTGTTCAACATTTCAAGCAGATATTGCAATGCAAGCGGGTTGGTACGGGCATTAATCAGGATGTCGACATTAAATAAATAGTTGCCGTCTGTGTGTTGTAGTTTCTCGTCCATAGATCCCCCAGCTTTTCGTTTGAACATTTCTTTACAATTATAAGAATGTAAATAAACTATAACATTAAACAAGTAATAATCATATACCTGACACTAGAGAAAATGGGACCAAGGTACTGTGTTTTTTACGAAAAGCCTAGGACTACCAACTGCACATCAGCAGGGGGTGAAGCATACATATACATCGTGGTTGGTGAATAAAGGAGGTGCTGCTATTGGTTACTATGGAGCCCATTACCGTAGGTGAACATACGCTGATCGGGGTAGAAGTTAAGCTTCCGAAAACAACGCTGCTCTCAATCAGCACAAGCCGAGGGTATATTATGTGTGGTGCGCTGGATGTTGGTTTGCTCAATGAGAAGCTCAGTGATCGGCATATTATCGCAGCCCGGGCGGTTGGTGTACGTACGCTGTCACAGCTGTTAGCTGCCCCATTGGAGTCTGTAACCATAGAAGCGGAGCGTCTAGGTATCGTACCCGGCATGACGGGTGCGGATGCATTACTTCTCATGGTCTGACTGAACAATCTTACAAAATCCAAAACACAAGAGGCCATTGGCCTCTTGTGTTTTTTTGCAAGAATCAGAATTTGAACATTATAGAGAGCGTCTTTAGTGCAAATAATTTAAACAGAGATTTTATGGAAGGGTTCTCCTTGTTTCGTCTTACATCCTAAGGGGTAAATTAAGAATAGACAAGTTGCTGCCGGATGAAGGATTAAGTAGCCCGGTAAATATAAAGGATAAGGATGGGATCATCTCATGGCTAAAGCATCTAATAAAGTAAATACAACATCACTGGAACAAATTTTGAATCGTCAGGTTGCTAACTTGAATGTATTGTACGTTAAAATCCATAATTTTCATTGGTACGTAAAAGGAGAACAATTCTTCTCTCTTCACGTGAAATTTGAGGATCTATATAATGAAGTGACGCTGCAAATGGATGAAGTTGCAGAGCGTCTGCTAAGCATTAAAGGAAGTCCCGCTGCAACGATGAAAGAATATCTGGAATTGGCAACGATTCAAGAAGCTACTGGTAAAGAGGACACACGTGGTATGGTCCAGTCTCTGATTGAAGACTTCGCTACTATTTCTGAAGAGTTGACAGAAGGCATTGAGCTTGCTGAGGAAATTAAGGACCAGCCTACCTCTGACATGTTTATTAAAATTCGTGGTGATCTTGAGAAACATCAATGGATGCTGCGTTCCTACCTTAGCTAAACGATAAAGTATATGAAATAAGGCTTCCTGCGGGAGGTCTTATTTTTTGCGTTAGGTGGTTACGGAAAATAGCGAAACATGCGGTGCATTAAAGGATAAATAAAAAGAGATATTTGTAAAAAGACAGGGTTTGTTATAAAATTGTTGAGAATCATTGATAATCATTGTGATTCAATTTATAATAATTATAATGTGATATAGAATCTAATTGTGCTGGGAATCAGGATCATCCTGTTTCAATACAACTTTTGATTTCGCAAATCGATCAATGGAGGGAATAATATTATGGCAGCAGATTTTGTCATTGAGGGACTTAAAGCGACGATTGAGGGAAAAGAGATTTTGAAGGGGATTAACCTTCAAATGAAAGGTGGCGAAATTCACGCCATCATGGGACCAAACGGTACAGGTAAAAGTACCTTGGCGTCAGCTCTTATGGGTCACCCTAAATATGAAGTAACTGAAGGAACAGCAACACTTGAAGGTGAAGATCTTCTGGAGATGGCGGTTGATGAACGCGCACGTGCAGGTCTTTTCCTTGCTATGCAGTACCCAAGTGAAATTTCCGGAGTAACAAACTCCGATTTCTTGCGCTCAGCCATTAATGCCCGTCGTGAAGAGGGAAGCGAAATTTCTTTGATTCGTTTTATTCGTCTTATGGAAGCGAAGATGAAAGAACTGGACATGAATCCTGAGTTCCTACACCGTTACCTGAACGAAGGCTTCTCCGGTGGTGAGAAGAAACGTAACGAAATTCTACAAATGATGATGCTAGATCCAAAAATCGTGATTCTGGACGAAATTGACTCTGGTCTTGATATTGATGCTTTGAAAATTGTTGCCGAAGGTGTAAACTCCATGCGGAGTGAAGATCGCGGTTTCCTGGTTATTACCCACTATCAACGTCTCTTGAACTACATCAAGCCTGATTTTGTACATGTTATGATGCAGGGCAGAATTGTAAAATCCGGTGGTCCTGAGCTTGCACAACGTCTGGAAGCAGAAGGCTACGAATGGATTAAAGAAGAACTTGGAATTGAAGACGAAACAGTAGGGCAAGACGCGTAAGAAACGCCAGGAAGGAGGAGAACACTTATGACGACACAGACCATTCTTCCGGTGGATGCCGAGCGCTTGAGCGAATTATCGCATAGTAGCGGCGAACCGGGTTGGCTGAAAGAAAGCCGCTTGAAAGCACTTGAACTGGCAGCTACTCTGACACTGCCTAAATTAGAGAAGACACGGATTGATCGTTGGAATGTGAACAATTATGGTAGCTACAAAGCAAGCGAAACCATTGCTTCACTGAAGGATGCACCTGCTTCCATTTCCTCCTTGATCAAGGATCAGGAAGAAGGCAGTCTGATTATTCAACGTAACTCTGGTGCAGTATATACACGACTAGCTCCTGAACTTGCAGCACAAGGTGTTATTTTTACCGATCTGCAAACGGCTGTTAAAGAGCACGGAGATTTGGTACAACGTTACCTTCATAAGGCGATTCAGCCTGACGAGCATTCTATCGCTGCGCTTCATGCAGCACTATGGAACGGGGGAGTATTCCTCTATGTTCCTAAGAATGTAGTGGTTGAAACTCCACTTCAGGCGGTGCTGTTAACAGATGATGCGGAAGCTTCATTTGTTCCTCACATTCTGATTGTAGCGGATACTAACAGCTCCCTGACATACGTAGACAACTACGTGTCGGATAAAGAGGAAGCTGGCTTGCACAATGGTGCTGTAGAAGTATTCGTGGGTGCAGGTGCTAAAGTACGTTATGCTACAGTGCACCAGCTGGGCGTGGATACAACAGATGTGACTTACCGCCGCGCTGTTGTTGAGAATGACGGAACGATCGAATGGATTGTTGGAGAGATGAACTATGGTGATACAGCAAGTGATACCAAATCTGTACTCAAAGGTAATGGCTCTAGCTCGGATGCTAAAGTAATTGCTGTAGGTACGGGATCACAGAAACTGAATTACACAACTCAAGCTCAGCATTTCGGCAAAAATACCCCAAGTGACATGATCACTCGTGCGGTTATGCGTGATAATGCTACTTCTATCATCAACGGAATTACCAAGATCGAGAAAGGTGCTACAAGAGCCGACGGTCAGCAAACGGAGAAAGTATTGATGCTGAGTCCAAAAGCCCGTGGTGACGCCAATCCGATCCTGCTGATTGATGAAGATGATGTTACAGCAGGCCATGCCGCTTCCGTAGGACAGGTCAATCACGAGCAAGTCTTTTACCTGATGTCCCGCGGAATTACACGGCATGATGCAGAAACTCTGATCATCTATGGCTTCTTGGCTCCTGTTGTGTCGCAAATTCCACTAGAGGGACTGCGCAATCAGCTCCAATCTCTTGTGGAAAGGAAGTTAGGTCAATGATTAGCAACGCCATCCGGGAGCAATTTCCCATACTGAACCAGAATGTGAACGGCCATCCACTGGTCTATCTTGACAGTGCTGCTACTTCACAGAAGCCTCGTCAAGTGATTGAGGCGGTCAAGTCGTATTATGAGTGGGATAACGCCAACGTACACCGTGGCGTCCATACTCTAGGCAGCCGTGCAACAGATGCCTACGAGGGAGCCCGGGAGAAGCTAGCTAAGTTTATTAACGCCCGCAGCACTAAAGAAATCATCTTTACGCGCGGCACAACCACTGCCCTAAATCTTGTTGCCTCTTCTTACGGGCCATCTGCAGTGGGTGAAGGCGATGAAATTGTCATCACCCTGATGGAGCATCATAGTAATTTGATCCCCTGGCAGCAGCTAGCTAAGAAGACAGGTGCTACTTTAAAATATATACCGTTGCAACCTGACGGAACGATTACGCTTGAAGATGCTGAGAAGACGATTACGGATAAAACCAAGATCGTTGCTATCGCTTATGTGTCTAATGTTATGGGAGTAACTCATCCGATTAAAGAGCTTGCGGCGATTGCTCATCGAAACGGTGCGGTAATTGTCGTAGACGGCGCACAGAGCACACCTCATGTGAAGGTCGATATGCAGGATCTGGATTGTGATTTCTATGCACTTTCCGGACATAAAATGCTAGCACCGACTGGAATTGGGGCTTTGTACGGCAAAAGAGCACTCCTTGAAGCTATGGAACCTATTGAGTTCGGTGGCGAAATGATTGATGATGTGGGTCTCTATGAATCGACATGGAAAGAACTTCCTTGGAAGTTTGAGGGCGGTACGCCGATCATTGCAGGAGCTGTTGGATTAGGTGCAGCCGTAGATTTCTTACAAGAAATCGGCATGGATGAGATTCACAGCCATGAGAAGCAGCTTGCCGCATACGCAGAACAGCGTTTATCTGAAATTGATGGCTTGACCATTTATGGTCCGCGCAATCGTGAAGTTGGCGTTGTGACTTTTAATCTGGGTGACGTTCACCCGCATGATGTCGCTACAGTACTAGATGCGGAGGGAATTGCTATCCGTGCTGGTCATCACTGCTGTCAGCCGCTGATGCGCTGGCTGGAAGCCAGCTCAACAGCACGTGCGAGCTTTTACCTGTATAACACCGAGCAGGATGTAGATCGACTGGTGGACGCTTTAATCAAGACAAAGGAGTACTTCGGCTATGAACTTGGATGACTTGTACAGACGCGTTATTATGGATCATTATAAAAGTCCTAGGAATCGTGGTTCATTTGAAGATGATGCTCTGAAAATTGAACTGAATAACCCAACTTGTGGTGACCGTATTACACTTCAGCTTAAGGTAGAGGATGGAATCGTCAAGGATGCCCGTTATAACGGTGAAGGTTGCTCGATCAGTATGTCATCGGCTTCGATGATGACTGAGGCGATCAAAGGACAAACGGTTGAACGAGCACTCGAACTAGCCGATAACTTCTCCTTACTGATGAAGGGTGAAGACGTGGATTTTGGAGATTATGAAGACATTGAAGCCCTATCGGGTGTGAATAAATTCCCTGCGCGGATCAAATGTGCAACACTGGCTTGGAACGCGCTTCGTAAAGGAATTGACGAAGAAGAGCAACATAAATAACAGTAGAACAAGGAGGCTGACACCATGGCTAAGAAAGCGCCTGATATGGAAGAGTACCAATACGGGTTCCGTGATGAGCATAAGTCGATATTCCAGTCTGGTAAAGGTTTGACGGCCGAAATTGTTAAAGAAATTTCAGCAATCAAAAATGAACCACAGTGGATGCTTGATTTCCGCTTAAAATCCCTTGAACAGTTCCGTAAAATGCCGATGCCTACATGGGGCGGCAATATGGATGATTTAGATTTTGAGGATATTCAATATTATGTAAGACCTTCCGAGAAACAAGGGAAGACTTGGGAAGAAGTTCCTTCCGAAATCAAGGAAACCTTTGATAAGCTGGGTATTCCTGAAGCGGAACAGAAGTTCCTCGCCGGCGTATCGGCACAATATGAATCTGAGGTTGTATACCACAGCATGCAGAAGAGCCTTGAAGATCAAGGGGTTATTTTTACAGATACCGATACTGCACTGCGTGAACATCCAGAACTTCTTAAGAAGTTCTTCGGGACGATCATCCCTCCAACCGATAATAAATTTGCAGCACTTAACAGTGCAGTTTGGTCAGGCGGAAGCTTCATCTACGTTCCTAAAGGTGTGAAATGTGAAGTTCCTTTGCAGGCTTACTTCCGTATTAACTCCGAGAACATGGGACAATTTGAGCGTACCTTGATCCTCGCTGACGAAGATAGCTTCGTGCATTATGTAGAAGGCTGTACAGCGCCAATCTACAGCACGAATTCTCTGCACAGTGCAGTTGTTGAAATCTTGTGTATGAAGAACTCACGCGTTCGTTATACTACGATTCAGAACTGGGCTCCAAACATCTACAACCTCGTTACTAAACGTGCGGTTGCAGAAGAGAATGCAACGATGGAATGGGTCGATGGCAACATCGGTTCCAAGCTGACTATGAAATACCCTGCGGTTGTTCTTAAAGGCCGTGGAGCTAAAGGTTCAGTACTGTCCATCGCGGTAGCGGGTAAAGGCCAGCATCAGGATGCGGGTGCCAAGATGATCCATTTGGCTCCAGACACAACATCCACCATTGTATCGAAATCGATCAGTAAGCACGGTGGTAAAGTAACTTATCGTGGTCTTGCTTCCTTTGGCCGTCAGGCAGAAGGTGCGAAATCGAACATCAAATGTGATACGCTCATTTTGGATAACGAATCCACTTCGGATACGATTCCTTACAATGAAATCATGAACGATAACATCGTGCTTGAGCACGAAGCAACGGTATCCAAAGTTTCTGAGGAGCAGTTGTTCTATCTAATGAGCCGCGGCCTAACAGAAGCTGAGGCAACTCAAATGATCGTTATGGGCTTCATCGAGCCGTTCACCAAAGAACTGCCGATGGAATATGCGGTCGAAATGAACCGTTTGATAAAATTCGAAATGGAAGGAAGTATCGGTTAACCTTGATCTTCAAGGTTCCGGCTTCATTCTAATAAGTAATACAAAATACGTATTCGCAGTGATCTTGATGCTTTTATGCTCAAGTCACTCGAATACGTATTTTTTATTGGAAATTGAGATGGGGTTTTCATTCTAGAGGGTTAAATCCAAATTTTATGCAAAAAAGCTTGATAAAAGTTTATTTTGGAGGGGGCGATCAGATCAAGGATCATGATGTTTCTTAATTCAACAGCATTAAGGAGGAAACTCGAGTATTTTAAGACAATGATGGTCGTTTATCACCTATATATGGGTCTTTTTTCCGAAATAACAGGATAAACGCTCAATTCTACCCTTTGCCGCTTTAAATTAGGGATGATACACTGCTTAAAGTCACTAAAATTGAAAGCGCTAAAAAATAGCTTTATTTTGTAAAGCTAAGTCTATGCTTACGAAGCAGCTTTACTTCGTAAAGCTTTAAGGAGGAGAGATATGGATGTTCTCAGGCAACTGCGAGGCTATTACCGAGAGAAGCTACATTATTTGATTCTTTCGATTGTATGCTTGGCCGCCGCAACTGCAGTGGGGCTAATTACCCCCAATTTGTTAAGGAAGCTGATCGATGAAGTAATTGTTCCACTCAAGTTTAAAGAGGTGCCCGTGTTGGCTCTCAGTGTGTTAGCTGTAGTTATCGTAAAAGCATGCCTGCAATTTGCACATGGTTTTTTTGGAGGGCGGTTAGGTAATTTTCTAGCATATCGGCTACGTAACGCTTGTTATGAGAAATTACAATTTCTATCTTTCCGTTATTATGATACCGCGAAAACAGGAGATCTGATGTCCCGGCTGACCGGGGATTTGGAAGCGATTCGGAACTTTATCGGTTTTGGTTTTGCTCAGTTGCTAAATGTGTTTTTTATGGTGCTCTTTGGTTCTATCATGATGTTCACCATTAATTGGCAGCTAACATTGGTTACTTTGATTACTATGCCATTTCTGGCAGCAGTAGCTTTAAGATTTGAGTCCAAGATTCATCCGGCCTTTCAAGAGATGCGTCTTGCGCTAAGTTCTCTGACAACGGCTGTACAGGAGAATATCACCGGTGTGCGAACTGTCAAATCGTTTGCTAGAGAGGCTCACGAAGTTGAAAAGTTCTCACACCGTAATGAACGTTATAAGAATAATCAGATTTTTGCCGCTGAGCTCTGGAGTAAGTTTTTTCCGGTCATGGAGCTTTTAGCATCGGTCAGTATAGCTATCCTGTTAGGCGTAGGTGGTACACTCGTCATTAACGGGAAAATGTCACTAGGTGAATTGGTTGCCTTCTTCAGTTTGATTTGGTACATCATTGGACCGGTATGGGGTCTAGGCTTTCATATTAATAACTATACACAGTCCAAAGCTTCGGGAGAACGTGTACTTGAAGTACTTAATCAAAAAATTGATGTTAAGGATAAAGAGGATGCCCGTGAACTGGTGCCTTCCGAGGTTAAGGGGGATGTTGCCTTTAATCATGTCACCTTTGCGTACGGGAACAAAATGCCTGCTGTTACTGACATCCATTTTGAAGCTAAATCAGGTGAAATTATCGGATTTCTTGGAGGCACAGGTTCAGGTAAATCCACTATTACTCAACTGATGATGCGTGCTTATGATGTCAATGAAGGGAGTATTACGCTGGATGGCATTGATATTAGAGAATACAGTGTGCGCAGCCTGCGGTCACAGATTGCCACCGTATTCCAGGAAACATTCCTGTTCTCCTCATCCATCCGCAACAATATTTCATATGGCTTGAAAAATGTAAGCATGGAGGAGATTATCCGTGCTGCACAGCTGGCAAAGGCGCATGATTTCATTATGGAGATGGCAGACGGCTATGACACTGTAGTGGGTGAACGCGGGATGGGTCTCTCTGGCGGACAAAAGCAGCGGATTGCGATCGCAAGAGCCCTGCTTAAGAATCCGCGTATCCTCATCCTCGACGATGCGACCAGTGCGGTCGATATGGAAACGGAACATGAGATTCAAGCGGGATTCCAGGAGGTCATGAATGGGCGTACAACACTTATAATTGCCCATCGGATATCCTCCTTGCGACATGCGGATCAGATCATTGTTATGAACGAAGGTCATGTTCAGCAGCGTGGTACTCATCAGGAGCTAATTGAAGTTCCGGGTCCATACCAAGATGTATACCGGATACAATATGCTGACTATCTGGCCAGAGCTACCGGAAGAGGGGAGGAGTGAGGCATATGAAACTTGAAGCCATACAGAACACCGCTTCGGGAGCAAAGCGTAAAGCAGCCGAGCAGAAGACACTTGACGAACGTTTCGTGTACAAAGATGATGATGTGATCGACAAAGCGTTTGACTGGAAGCAGTTCACCAGATTATTCAGCTATATGAAGCCTTACGCCAAACAGATGCTTCCACTGGTTTCTATCATGATGATTCTGGGAACCATTACGAAGCTGACCGTTCCTTTCTTGACAAGTTTAGCTATCGACCGTGCTATAGCGCCTAAGGTTGGGAATCCAAGCTTAACACTTCTTTATTCGCTTACCGCAGGTGTCATTGTCTTATATCTCATTCAATGGATTGCAGGTGTGTACCGGATTAAGTACACGAACATCATTGGACAAAGAGTCATTTATGACTTGCGTTCTGACTTGTTCAAGCATATTCAGAAGCTCTCTTTTAACTTCTTCGATAAACGCCCAGCAGGTTCGGTATTAGTACGTGTGACGAATGATATCAACTCACTGCAGGATTTGTTCACGAACGGGGTAGTCAATCTGATGATTGACTGTGTACAGCTTTTGGGGATTACCATTATTCTGTTATTGATCAACTGGAAACTTGGTCTTGCAGTAATGGTTACGGTTCCGATCATGTTCTTTATTTCTACTAAGCTGCGTCAGAAGATTCGGATCGCTTGGCAGGATGTGCGGATGAAGAACTCTAGAATTAATTCTCACTTGAACGAATCGATTCAGGGGATCAGAGTCACACAGGCCTATACACAAGAACGTGAAAACATGAATTATTTCGATTTTATGAATACAGATAGTAAAAAGTCCTGGAATAAAGCATCTGCGATGAACCAAGCTTTCGGGCCGATGATCGAGATCACTGGTGGTTTTGGAACGATGATCCTCTTTTGGCTAGGGGCGTATCTCATCCAATCTGGCGAGCTTACTGTCGGTTTGCTGGTAGCGTTTAGTTCTTATGTCAGCAACTTCTGGGACCCGATCAACCGTCTGGGGCAGATGTATAACCAGCTGCTGGTAGCGATGGCCTCCTCAGAACGGATCTTTGAATATTTGGATGAGCAGCCTTCGGTTCAAGATAATCCAGGGGCTAAACCACTAGGAACGATTCGTGGAGATATTAACTTTAATAAGGTTGTTTTTGAATATGAAAAAGGTCGGGCGGCTTTAAAGGGTATCGATCTGGATGTAAAAGCTGGGCAATCGATCGCGCTGGTGGGTCATACTGGCTCGGGGAAAAGCACGATTATTAACCTGATTGGCCGGTTTTATGATATTAAGAGCGGAAGAATTACGATTGACGGTGAAGATATCCGTGAAGTTACTCTAGATAGTCTGAGAAGGCAGATCGGAATCGTGCTGCAGGATACCTTCATTTTCTCAGGAACGATTCGCGATAATATCCGATTTGGTCGACTGGATGCTACCGATGAAGAAGTGGAAAATGCCGCGAAAGCAGTAGATGCCCATGACTTTATTATGAAGCTTCCTGGAGGGTATGAGACAGAGGTAGAAGAGCGTGGTAGTGCCTTGTCCATGGGACAGCGTCAGCTGCTCTCCTTTGCCCGTGCACTATTGGCGAATCCACGGATTTTGATCCTTGATGAAGCTACGGCAAGTATTGATACAGAGACGGAGCTGAAGATTCAAGAGGCACTCAAAATCTTACTTCAGGGCCGGACCTCCTTTATCGTCGCTCATAGACTATCTACCATTCGCCATGCGGATAAAATAGTCGTTCTGGACCATGGTGAGATTAAAGAAGAAGGAACCCACCGAGAACTGACATCACGTGATGGTGTGTATAACGGATTAATAGAAGCGCAGTTCCGCTTTCTATAGCAAAGAACAACAGCCCATTCCCCTTACGAAAGCAAATGAGGAGTGGGCTGTTTTATATCGTACGTCCAATTATTTCGGGCGTTTAGGTAATCTACCCGTTATACGTAGCTCAAACATTTGGGCACAAATATCCTGATGCCACTGTGTATCCGTTGTTTGTTCCGCTAACAGTATTTCATTCTGTAGTCGTGCCATCTCCCAACAGTAAGTGGCATTCACCTGTAGGCATTGCTGTTGTTCCGTTTCTTCGGAGGCTGTAAGCTGGCGTAGACGACTTAGAGTGAACAGCTCGGCAAGACGTTCATGGACTGGAAGCATACTTTTTACCTCCTGGAAATATTTAAACCACATATTAGTCTCGCCAAGAAATTAGTAATTCAATCATCAAGAGATTAATGATAGGAGGGGTACAACTGACAAAGGGTTATGGGCAATGGGAGGATCTGTTGGGGATTTGTAGGAAGGAAGAATTTAGGTAGGTACAGATTAAAGAAGGTAAGGAATAAGGAACCTGGATTCGGAGCTTTCTATTGCAGTATTTACAATAGAAAGCTCCGAATCCACTCATAAAATAGCATCTACTGCACTTTGTGCAACAGTATTAGGAAAATGTGCTTATAAAAGACGTTTTCTTTATTTTTGATTGCACAAAATACAACAGAACTACAATCCAGCTCTACGTACATAAATTCTGTTGTGCAAAATACAACAGAAAAAATCCCCCGAAAGAAAACGGGGGATCATGGATTTCGAAAGATAGCTTTGAGGCCCCGATCTTTGCGCCAGCAAAGCAGGAGCCTCAAGGTGAGGTTACACAAGGCGTTCCTTCTATCCACCATCGCCACAAGTATACATCAAACTTCCGGGTGTCCAGATGGCGGAGCCCTTGGGGCCCTCCCTTGGAAGGGAGGGTTTGGGAGGGATCGAAATGCCTTAGTCCATGTAAATTTCTACAATGGCAACGTTCCGTTCGCGGGAAAGGTCCACGAACATTCCGTCAACCTTTACCAGTGGTCGGAAAATATCGACCAGATTGTTCATAATAATTACGCCAATATCACCTGTGTTCAGCAACACACGCTTGCCGATGAAGTTGGGCATTAAATGCTGGATAAAGGCTTGAACGGTTTTAGCGTTCAGTTTACCGAAACTTAGATTGTTTATTTCACGCAGGACGGAAATAAGCTCTTGCTTCGACTGATAGACTCGTTTAGAAGTCATCGCACTATAAATGTCAGCTACAGCTGCAATTTGTGCATAAGGATGAATATCAGATTTGGTTAGACCGCTCGGATAGCCAGAGCCGTCCTCACGCTCATGATGTTGGAGCGCAGCCAAAGCTGTGTAAGAATCGTCCATGGAATTACGTATAATTTCGTAGCCGTACTTAGTATGTAGTTTGATTTCCTCGAACTCATCTGGCGTTAGCTTCCCTGGTTTATTCAAGAGAGAGGGTGAAATTCGGCATTTTCCAATATCAATCAAATAGCCTGCACGACCAATTTCATAGCATTCTTGTTTGGAATAACCAAGCCATATCGCAATATAATAAGAGAGCATGCCTACCTGAAGGGAGTGATTATAGGTATAGTTATCTTCCCGATCTAGCAAAAGCAGGAGGGACACTACATCTTTATGCTTGTCCAAAGTTTGAAGCGAAGGCTGAAGAATGTCGTTTACCACGGATTGGTTGAAGCTTCCTTTTAATAACGCTTCCATATAAAGAGACTCGAAGCCGTCAATCATGGTATCAAAACTAGTGGTCACCGTCTGAATAATTGAAGGTCTGCTGAGGGGTGATACCTCTTCTTCTAACGTCTCGATATCAACATAATCAACTCCAAGCTGCATCAGCTTGGCGATATCATTTATTTGGAGCAGTGATCCTTTTGGTAGTACATGTAAACCCCTAGAACTATATGCGTCCGCGTTAAGGTGATTACCAGGTTTTAGATCCGAGACGTGTACTCTCAATGCCTATGCCACCTTTTATCCGATTTTATCCAGAATATCAACAAAGTTCAGATTTTTCAATCAAAAAGGAGAAAAGATTATTTGTGGATTGTATCGCTAGCTTTTTGATCAGAGTTCACCCAATGTTGGCCCGATTCATTAATGTCTTTTTTCCAAACGGGAACCGTCTGTTTCAATCGTTCAATGGCAAAGCGACTGGCTTCGTAGCAGGTATCGCGATGAGGTGTGGAGACGGCAATGATAACACTTGCTTCCTTTAAACCTACAAGCCCAATGCGGTGAGATATGGCGCAGTTTGCGTTCCAGCGGTTCTTCACTTCTTTACCAATCTCCTCTAGTTTACTTAAGGCCATAGGAATATAGGCATCATAATGAAGTGCGGTTGTACGTTGTTCTCCGGTCATTTCACGTGTAGTGCCGATAAATAATAAGGATGCTCCGTGATTGACGTCAAGAACGGCATCTAGAAGCTTCTCTGCATTTAAAGGCTGGTCCGTTATGCTATAGAGACCATCAGTAGTAGTTTCATATATAGTGCCATTCTCTCCCCCGGAAACTGGAGGAATAAGTGCGACTTCGGAAGACGCTGTGATGATAGAATCATCAGGAGCATACTCCCGGTCAATGGCAATTAAAGAAGCCCCAATTTGGGATGCTGCATTCGGATAAGAGGCAGATAGAAGCTCCTTCAGCTTGCCAGCTGTTAAGGGAATCTCAGTCGCTTGGAAGGACAGAGAAGAAGAGCCGATTGTCTCAGCCAGACCCGCGAATAGTCGGATAGTAATATGCATTTTTATTCTCCTCTGATGTATGATCTGATGTCTTCAATATACCATAATGTGTCTGAAAATGTTATGCTAGGCTCTATAAGATCACGCACCGACTGCTTCATTAAAGAGCAGCTCAAGGGTAGGAGGAATGTTGCTTATGGGGCATGTGCCACAAAGACTGACCATACTTCATACCAATGATATACATAGCCATTTTGAAATGGTAAGTCCGGTGGCAGCGGAAATCGCCGCACAAAGGGCTGCAGCGGGAGAAGAGCCTGTACTGCTGCTGGATATTGGTGATCATATGGATCGTGCAGCTGTTGAGACAGAAGGCACTATGGGTCAGGCTAACATCGACGTATTAAACTTAACAGGATATGATGCTGTAACCATTGGCAATAATGAGGGGCTCACGTTCTCTCAGGATATGTTGTCATCTATTTTTTCCGGGTTACAGTGTCCGGTAGTATGCTGTAATTTTGTAGAGTCTTCGACAGGAGAGCCGCCAAGCTGGATGAAGCGTCATGCGGTCTTGGAGAAGGATGGAATTAGAATTGGAGTGACCGGAGCAACAGCAGCATTCACTTCATTCTATTCCCTTTTGGGCTGGGATGCTTTAGATCCTGAGACAGCACTCCGGGAACAATGCCTACTTTTAGCGCCACAGGTGGATATATTAATCGTTCTATCTCATCTCGGACTTCCTACGGATAAAATTCTGGCAGAACGGTTAGAGGGCGTACATGCCATTCTTGGTGGACATACGCACCATCTGTTAGAAGAGCCTATTATGATTAATGGTACTGCCGTATGCGGTGCTGGGAAATTCGGTCGGTATCTCGGGCGCCTACAATTTGAGCGACTAGATCCTCAGTCTGATTTCAGACTAGTGACGGGTGAATGTATTCCTATTGACCCCCTTCAGAAGGAGGAGGTTATAGGTCCTGCAGTCGCTATTCATTTGAAGCATGGCCAAGAATCTCTTCAGACGATCGCTGCGATTACTGACCGTGAGCTTCCTTTGAACTTGCGGGGAGAGTCCCCCTTTGGCAATCTTTTGGCACAAGCAGTACGTAGATTTACAGGAACTAGTATGTCATTAGTTAACACGGGTCAGCTGCTAGGACCATTGCCGGAAGGCGAGGTTACGACAGGGATTTTGCACGCACTTTGTCCTTCTCCCATCAATACTTGCATCATTAAGCTGAAGGGTAAAGATATTCGCACAGCTTTGGAACAGAGCCTTACAGAGGAGTTTTATAGTAAGGTCATTTACGGGTACGGTTTCCGCGGGAATCATCTGGGCAGCTTGGCAGTAGATGGATTAAAAATCTTGTACGACCCACTAATGATACCGTATGATAAGAGTGTTGCAGTTTTTGTCGAAGGAAACCCACTGGAGGATGAAAGAGAGTATAATGTTGGTACGCTGGACATGTTTACTTTCAGGGCCGGCTATGAGACGATCGCGAATGGGAAGGATGCTTTGTTTCTATTGCCACATTTTTTGCGCGATCTCTTGCGGATGGAGTTACAGCGTCCAAACAGCCTCGATGAATGCATGCTCACTCGCTGGGAGGCTAAGTCTGAATAAGGCCGACAGCTCATAATCTACACTTATAGACTCCATTTAACAGTGCTAGATTCCCAAAAATAGGAGGACATTATGGACACGATTACAGCTATTATTTTAGCAATTGTCGAAGGGATCACTGAATTTATTCCTGTATCTTCGACCGGACACATGATCTTGACCACGAAGCTATTAGGTTTCGCTGAGCAAGATTCGATTATGAAGACTTATGAAATTGTAATTCAACTAGGGGCGATTTTGGCGATTGCACTTGTTTACCGCAAGCGAGTACTCAATTTGCTAGGGATTGGACGTAGTAGTTCAGGTAGAGGAGGCGTTATGCCGGCATCCCGTCTGAACTTAATTCATGTGATTCTCGGGATTGCCCCAGCACTTGCTGTGGCATTTTTTGCCCGCGATTTTATCAAAAGTCTTTTTGGAGCTTCGACTGTACTCTGGGCACTTGTGGCCGGAGGGATTCTAATGATTGTTGCAGAATGGGTGAACAGACGCAAAATACGAATTACTGCTCACGAACTGGATGATTTGTCTTACGGACAGGCGCTCGCGATTGGATTGTATCAGATTATTTCGGTACTTTGGCCGGGCTTCTCCCGTTCCGGGTCTACTATTTCCGGGGGGATGTTAAGTGGGGTCAGCTACAAGGCTTCTGCGGATTTTTCCTTCCTCATAGCCATTCCTATTATGTGTGCGGCTTCCGGGTATGAACTGCTGGATTCGTATAAAAACTTCACAAGTGAGACGATTGGTTATTTTGTAATTGGTTTTTTGATTTCTTTTGTAGTGGCATATTTAGTGGTCATTTTGTTTATGAAATGGATTCAAAAGATTCGATTAACGCATTTCGCGATCTATCGATTTATTCTTGCTGCTGTATTCTGGTTGTTTATTATGCGTTAATGCCCGTTGGCATAGACCTAGACACATCTGATTTTCTTTAAGGTACACCTGTCTGAATTTCCATAGAAACGGTATAGACAAAGCGTGTGACCCAAGGATTTCAATACAGAATAGCATTTTACCGTTAAAGGCAGGAGTGAGTTTAGTGCGTTTAGTATCCGTGAATCAGCTTCAAGCAGGCATGAAATTAGGTAAAAAAATATATAATGATGAAGGTCTAACTCTACTCGCGGACGGGGTGGAGCTTACGGATGCATTGATCAAGCGTCTTGCAAGAATTGATATCGGCTATATCTACATAGAGGATTCTGTCACGGACGATATTGTGATTACTGGTATTCTACAGGATGAGACGCGCAATCAGGCGCTAAAGGTGATTCGTAATCAATTTCAGCAAATGTCTGGGGCTTCAGGAATTACCAAGGGTCTGTATCATCTGGACAAAAAATTTTCTAAGATCATGGATAACATTTTAGACGATATGTCTTTACAAGAAGATCCGATGATCATGCTGATGGATATGCACACTGCTGATAACTATTTATATGTCCATTCCCTGAATGTCTGCTTGTACACTTTAGTGCTAGGTATTGCTCACGGGTATAGTAAAGAGGAACTTCGAGTGATTGGGCTAGGCGCGCTGCTGCATGATATTGGGAAGACACAAATCCCGATAAAAATCGTACAGAAACCCGGCAGGCTCAGTGATGAAGAATTCCGCCACATGCAGGCTCATACCGAGATTGGGTTTCAGATTCTAAAGGAGGAGCCGAATATCCCGCTGCTCGCAGCACATTGTGCCTTGCAGCATCATGAACGCATTGACGGTTCCGGATATCCTCGCGGATTAACAGGGCCCCAAATCCATGAATATGCCAAGTGGCTGGGTGTAGCGGACTCCTACGATGCCATGACCTCCAATAGAGTCTACAAAAAGGCTATGCTGCCACATCAAGCCGTTGAGGCCCTCTATGTTGGTTCCGGTACTTTATATGAGCAGAAGCATTTAGAGTTGTTTAGAGATCGCGTAGCTATCTATCCGCTGGGGCTTACGGTGAAGCTCAGTACGGGGGAGAGCGGGGTTGTGGTCAAAATAGATCCAAGTACGCCTCACAGACCCACCGTACGTGTGCTTACGGGTCCTGAAGGAGAGAAAGTCGTACCGTTTGAACGAGATCTTAGTAAAGCCCTCTCCGTTGTTATTATTGACGTCGCAGAACAAGGCGGTTCTCTGGAAACGCCAAATTGATTATTTATAGCAGCGTGGAGAGAAGATTAGGCTTGTCCGAAGATATGTCGGAAGCCTATTTTTCGTCTCGCTGCTTTTATTTTTTTGAAATGTAGGGCAAGTATAGAAGGCCAGAAAGACATCATAAGTGCAGTTTTTTTGACTAACGTGGTATGATATAGGGTAAGTCATCGTTCTTTCTTCATGATTTTGGGTTAATAATAGGAATAAGATTTAAAGGAGCTAGTGCAAATGAATGTTTTAAGACCATTAACATCTTCACCGAGGGAGCTGTCGCCAAGTTACGATCCATGGGATCCAATCACTTCTCTACGTAAGCATGGCCGCCATGTGCTAACGAGTGTGGAATTCACTGTAACCAATTTATGCAATATGCGGTGTGAGCACTGTGCTGTTGGTGATAGTCTAACCTCCAAAGAAGGAGATATGCTACCGCTTAAGAATATGCTAGACCGTTTAGAAGAAGTTGAGCATCTAGAAACTATTAGTATTACGGGCGGAGAGCCCATGTTCCGCGCCGGAACGGTGGATAATATCATTGTGCCATTGTTGAAATACGCCAAAGAGCGGGGAATCAGATCACAAATTAATTCTAATCTGACGATGCCGTATTCCCGTTATGAGAAGCTGCTTCCATATCTGGACGTTATGCATATTTCATTTAATTATGTGAACGGTGACGATTTTCATGAAGTCGGTTTTGCGAACAGTGGTCATGCGGTTGCCAAGGAAGCCGCTTACCGGCTATATAATACAATGATTGAGAACTCTCGCCAACTAAGTGAGGATGGTATGTTAATTTCTGCGGAAACTATGATTAATTACCGTACCCACACTAAGCTGCCTGAAATTCATAAGCTGATTCTCGACATGGGAGCAAAACGCCATGAAGTTCATCCGATGTACAATTCGAGCTTTGCTTCCGCTTTGCCAGTGTTATCTTTAAATGAAATGCGGACAGCGATCCATTCGTTACTGGACCAGCGTGATCCAGAGGTATGGATGTTGTTCGGCACGCTTCCGTTTTTTGCTTGCAGCTTCCTTGAAGAAGATCAGAAATTGCTAAGTAGAATGCGTGCAGAGAAGAATGTTACGCTTCGTAACGATCCGGATGGTCGGAATCGTGTGAACGTAAATATGTTTACTGGAGATGTTTTCGTTACAGATTTCGCTGATATCGCAGCCTTTGGTAACATAGACAACCAAAAACTGGATGATATATTTATCGATTGGCAGACGAAGCATCCGCTGAACCAGAAGGTGAATTGTTACTGCGATGCAGCAGGTTGTTGCGGACCTAACCTGTTAGTAGCGGATATGTATTATCCGGAAATTGATTTCAAAACTAGAAAAGCGATCAATCTGTAGAAATGAGGCGTTGTTAAAGTGGCGCATACGGAATTTGAAGTAGGGAGATTAATGCTTAATCTTTTGCTTGTTCTGGTGCTCGTATTATTGAACGGTATTTTTGTAGCAGCGGAGTTCTCATTAGTTAAGGTCAGGCAGTCTCGTCTGACCCAACTTGTCAGTGAAGGTAATAAAATGGCTGGATATGCACTCAAGGTAAATAAGAGACTGGATTCTTACTTATCTGCCACCCAGTTTGGGATTACACTCGCGTCACTGGGATTAGGCTGGGTCGGTGAGCCGGCCATTTCAGAGCTGCTCGTTGAACCGTTAATGTATAAAATGGGGATTACCGACGGTACTCTGATTTCTACTGTTTCTGTTGTTATCGGATTTTCGATTATTACATTTTTACATATTGTACTTGGTGAGCTTGCACCGAAATCACTTGCGATTCAAAGAACAGAAGGATCTGCGCTACTGCTCTCGGCACCGCTGATGTTCTTCTATAATCTCTTCATGCCTTTTATCTGGATACTGAATGCATCGGCGAACGCATTGCTTCGTTTAGTGGGTGTTGAGCCCGCGAATGAGAGTGAGGCAGCCCACTCGGAAGAGGAAATTCGTATTCTTATGAATCAGAGCGCTAAGAGTGGTGTCATTGATAAAGATGAGATGAAGCTGATGGATAACATCTTTGAATTCTCTGATCTTCTCGCTCGTGAAGTCATGTTGCCTCGTACGGATATGGATGTGCTGTACAGCAATCTTTCGCTCGAAGAAAATATGAAGATTATTACAGAAACAAGACATTCACGTTATCCGGTTGCTTTTGAAGACAAGGACCGTATTATTGGTTTTATTCATATTACCGACCTGCTGTTTGCTCCACCTGAGCAGCAGAATGATCTTACGACGCTGGTTCGACCGATTCTTAACGTGCCGGAATCGATGGAGATTAGCCATACGCTTCGTTTTATGCAGAAGAATAAAGCTCAGCTAACGCTAGTTGTCGATGAATACGGCGGTACAGCCGGGTTACTGACAGCAGAAGAAATTCTGGAAGAAATCGTAGGCGATCTGCATGACGAATTCGAAGATGAGCGTCCGAGTGTGGAGCGTAATGGTGATTATATTTCCGTTGAAGGCCGGATGCTGATTGAAGATGTCAACGATCTTACGGGTGTAGTGATCGAGGATGATGAAGTGGATTCCATTGGTGGCTGGTTGTTTAAGGAGCTGGAGGGGAATCCAACCAAAGGAAAACGGGTTAAAGTAGAAGATGTGATATTTGAAGTCGAGGAATCGACAAGATTGCGGATCACTCGAATTAATATCCATCGGGAACCCCCCATTGAGAACGAAGAAAATCCATCAGAGCCGGACGGAAATAAAGAATAACCTATTGAAAATTGTGCGTATTGTTCCGAGTGATCAGGGATAAAATGAACTCCTCCTGCTAGAGCTGCATGGCTCATGACAGGGGGAGTTTTTTGTGGACACATAAAGGACATAACGCTCGACTATGCTAATATTTATAAATGGTTTGAAAGCGGGGTCTAGATTGAAAAAGAAGCTTCTTCTCGTTGAGGATGAAATTCGTATTCGTGAACTGGTGTCTGATTACTTCATACAGAATGATTGGGAAGTACTCGAAGCCGATAATGGAATAGATGCATTGGTTTGGTTTGACTCACTGCTGCCGGATCTGCTGATTTTGGATATTATGATGCCTGCTATGAATGGCTTTGAAGTATGCCGTGAAGTTCGTGAAAAATCAGCGGTACCTATCATTTTGTTAACCGCCAAGTCTACAGATGACGACAAAATCTACGGCTTTGAATTAGGAGCGGATGATTATGTTACAAAGCCATTTAGTCCAAAGGTGCTGGTAGCCCGGGCAAATGCACTTATGAAGCGTGTTGAAGGCTCCCATCAACCTGAATCTAGCATAATAAAATTTGGTTCCGCGATGTTTAACACCTTAGCTCATCGGTTAGAGGTAGAAGATGCGGAAGTGGAGCTTACCCCTAAGGAATATGATCTTTTATGGCTTTTAATACGAAATAAAGGGATTGTCATTTCAAGGGATACGATCCTTAGTCGGATCTGGGGAATTGAATTTGAAGGAGATTCCAGAGTTGTGGACAGTCATATCAAAAAGCTGCGAAGTAAATTGGGTTATGAATCACGTTTTATTCGTACGGTGATTGGCACAGGGTATATGTTCGAGGAAGAGGCATGAGAAGACGTGGAATTACCTTTAAACTATTTGTGATGACGGTTATCTTTTTCCTTTGCTTTTATGGCATGGTGATTCTAAGCCAACTGCTGTTGTTTGACAATTTCTATCAGAAGCAAAAAGAGCATCGCGTGGAGAAACACCTTAAGAGCTTTGCTGCAAGATATATAAGCGAGCCGTGGGGAAGCACTCGAACCTCCCAGGAGCTCGTTCGGTTTATGCTGCGGAATAAAACACAAATGGTTATTTTGAAGCTGGATGGAAAGATGAATTCGGAAGATCCATTTCATATAAAGTTAATCGATGATGATGGAAAGAGTATAGTTATCTCTTTATCCCTATTCATGAACCAGTACGGAGATGCGCTTAGAGCAGCAAACATTAAAGTAGATGATCAGCTCAGCATTGAAGGCGAACTTCTGGATGAAGACAGTTCTTCACCCTTTATACTCTACCCCATAAGTATTACGAAAAAAGGGGGTGGAACAGTAGGGGATGCTGAAGAGAGTGGGATGATTCATGCATCTGGTACAGTTACAGAAATTGTACTGCCTGATATGAAAATATGGAATCCACGCCAGGGAATACTGTTTGAGGCTCTAGAGGAATGGTTTCCTTTGACGCAGGCGCAGATAGACGATTTCAAAAAAATGAAAATACAGAAGCAAGACTGGATTGCTCCCTGGAGCGGGAGTCGCAATTCTGTGATTATTTTGCCCCTTAAGCAAAGTAACGGAGAAATTGAACTATTATTCACAGTGACCTCGTTACAGGAAGTTAAGGATTCGAATGAAGCGTTACATTGGTTCTTTTTATATTTGGGAATTGGCGGCATTGTCCTGATTCTGATTCTTTCCCTCTTTTTTTCGAAAATGGTAACACGTCCGCTAATTAAGTTAAACAACATAGCCAAACGGATGGTTTCTCTGGACTTTACAGGGGTCACATCAATTCGGCAGAAGGATGAGTTAGGCAGCCTTTCTAATAGCATGTTCACCTTATCGCTAAGTTTGGATTCTGCTTTACGAGAATTAAGAGAGGCCAATCAGCAGCTAGTTGAGGATATGGAGCAGAAACAAAGAATGGAGATCATGCAGCAGGACTTCTTTGCCAATGCCTCCCATGAATTGAAGACACCGCTCAGTATTATCAAAGGTTTTGCCGAGGGATTGGAAGACGGCGTTAGCGCGGGCAAGCAGGATCACTACATTAAGGTGATTATTGAGGAAGCAGATAAAATGGAGTTTCTTGTTAAAAATATGCTAGATCTAGCGCGGTTGGAGTCGGGCACGATTAAACTTCGGAAAACTTCCTTTATGTTAAGTGAACTGACGGAAAAGGTGACGGACAAGCTGGTTCACTTGCTGAGTGAAAAACATTTGGAGGTCATTATTATTCCTGCAAATGAATTACCGGTATATGCTGATGTGAACTGGATCGAACAAGTTGTACTAAATTTTATGACCAATGCTATCAGGCATGCGGAAGAAGGAAGTTCTATCACCGTCAATATTGAGAGTCATGCCCAGACTATTGTATTCACTATTCAAAATATAGGAAAATCAATCCCTGAAGATCAGCTGGAGAAAATTTGGGAACGGTTCTATCGGTCTGAGCCATCCCGCAGTCGAATGACAGGCGGTACGGGTCTGGGGCTTTCAATAGCGAAGCGAATACTAGATATGCACGCTTGTCTTTATACTGTGAAAAACACAAAAAACGGTGTTAGCTTTACAATGACTTTTGAAGGTTAAACGGATCAATAATAATACTGTAATGAAAGGGGTGAAATCGTATGAAATTGAACTGGTTGCCTTCAACGTGCACACTTGCAAACTTGGGACTCGGGTCACTATCCTTGTATTTCACGATTCAAGAACGATATAGCCTGGCTTTATTCATGATATTGCTCGCGGCAATATGCGATGTACTCGATGGGTTACTGGCAAGAATACTGCAATGTACCAGTGAATTCGGTAAGCAATTGGACTCATTGGCGGATATTATATCATTTGGTTTAGCGCCAACCTTCCTTATCTTGTTGTATAGGTTAGAAGATGCTCACTGGATTGGACCTGCAGTTTCGGTTCTCTTTTTGATCTGTGGCGCACTTCGTTTGGCCAGATTTAATCTGTCGGCGCCTTCCAAAGGGTTCGTGGGGATGCCCATTACTGCTGCTGGAGTCATTCTGTCGATGATTTCTTTACTAGATGAACGTATGAAACCAGGACTGGTCATCGTATTAATGGCAATACTGTCTGTAATGATGGTCAGTCGTATCCCATTTCCTTCCCTTAAAAAATCCTTCAACAGGAAGTGATACAGCCATGCCTTGGATTATTGAGATCATTTCGCAGTACGGATATTTAGCCATATTTGCCCTTATGGCGCTTGGGATTATCGGACTTCCTGTACCGGATGAGGTGTTAATGCTGTTTGTAGGCTATTTATCCTCCGTTATGGTTTTGGACTTTTCACTTTCGGTATTGGTTTGTTTCATGGGATCTATCACAGGAATGCTTATCAGCTATACCATTGGTTTAAGACTAGGGCAACCTGTGGTAGAAAAATTCGGCAAGTGGGTGGGCCTTACACCCAAGCGTTTTGCCAGTATGAAAAGATGGTTTTTGCGGTTCGGCAACTGGGCGATTTTCATTGCCTATTTCATTCCCGGTCTGAGGCATGTATCAAGCTATATCTCTGGAATCAGTGCTATGTCTTTCAAAAAATATATACTCATAACGACTGCAGGAGCGCTAACCTGGTCACTCCTTTTTGTTTCCATCGGCTTTTTTGTGGGGGCTAAGTTTTCTTTTTTATAGCCAGTGGATGATCAGCAATATTAATCGCAATCGAATGGAGCAAGATCTATGAATGTATTGAAGCGATTCTACGCGAATATAACCACCAGGCGTTTTTTTATTCTCGCACTTATCGGGTTGCTGCTGTTCAGTATTCGAGGGATGCTTAATCTGGTGTTGCTGACGTTTTTGATTGCTTTTGTCATGAACAGCTTTCAGACATTGCTTAGTAAACGAATTGGTAAATTTATGAAGGTTAACAGTAAGGTGATTATTGTCATTTTATACCTCGCTTTAATCGCAGTGATTGTACTGGCCCTTGCTAAATATCTCCCTAAAGTATTGGAACAGATTAAGCAATTAACCATCTTCCTTACCAATCTCAAACCAGAAGATCTCCCGCAGAACAAGATTACATTGTATTTGTATGATATGCTCAGGGACCTTAACTATCAGTCCTACATCAAAAGAGGTATCGATTATGTGTTGAAGGTTAGCAACTGGGGTGCGACTTTCGTTATATCGACCATTCTAAGTTTTGTGTTTATTCTGGAGAAGAACCGGGTTGTCAGTTTCACTTCTAGAATGAGAGAGAGCCGAATTGCCTGGTTTTATATAGATCTGGAGTATTTTAGCCGAAAATTCATCGTTTCCTTTGGGAAAGTAATTGAAGCGCAAATTCTCATTGCCTTATTCAACACCTGTCTTACTATTATTGGCTTGTGGCTGCTTAACTTCCCATATTTATTTGCCTTATCGATCTTGATTTTTCTGCTCAGTCTCATTCCGGTGGTTGGTTTTTTGATTTCGCTCATTCCGCTCTTAATCATCGGCTACAACATCGGCGGTCTGACAACAGTCACTTATGTGCTGGCGATTATTGCGGTATTACATTTTATCGAAGGGTATTTCTTGAACCCAAAGTTGATGTCCACAAAAATGAATTTGCCGATGTTCTACACCTTTATAGTGTTGTTGTTTTCTGAGCATTATATAGGTGTCTGGGGACTTCTTCTTGGCATTCCCATCTTTGTTTTTATGTTGGATATCCTTGAGATTACCCACGAAGATTCGTCAAAAAAGTGAAGTCTAGATCTTAATATTCAATAAGATCCAAATAATAAGCTGTTTTCGGTACTTTTCCGAAGGCAGCTTATTTGTTGTGCAATTGCATGACAATCTTGCTCCAGTGCTTTTTTTATAAATAACGTTTTATAATGTGTCCTGCTGTCATAAGTTAGCTAAGGGAGTAATAAACAAGGAACAGGAACAAAGGAGGTACGAAAAATGGAATCACAGCTACGGAGGTATACCCCGTTTAGGGGCCCGTTTGATCCTTGCCCACCGGTACCATTCAAGACATATGTAGTTCCACCGAATCAGTTCATTAACTTTCAGCCACCCGATCTTCCGCAGTTTAGTTTACAGGAAGCTTTGAAGTATGGCACGCTCTGGCCAGCACTGTTCAGCCCGTATGAATCTAAGTGCAAAGGAGGAGGGAAGTAGACTATGGAGGCAAACCCTTGCGATCAACGATATTATGAAATGCTTGAACAGCTGCAGACTCTTGATTTTGCCTTGGTGGAATTAAACTTATATCTGAACACTCATCCAGATGATTTAAGAAGTATTGAACAATTTAATCAACTGACTCAGGAACGTACCAAGCTAGCGAATCAATTTCAGGAATTATATGGTCCGCTGCAGAATTTTGGTCGCGCTTATTCGAAATGTCCGTGGGAATGGAATCAGGCTCCTTGGCCTTGGCAGGTGTAAGAAGTGTGTACTGTAAGGAACTAAGTTTCTAGAGGAGGGGAAGTTCCCGAATGTGGATATATGAGAAGAAGCTGCAATATCCGGTACGGGTCGGTAAATGTGATATCCGGATGGCGCGTTATTTAAGTGAGCAATACGGAGGAGCCGACGGTGAGCTCGCCGCAGCCCTGCGCTATATGAATCAAAGATACACGATTCCGGATAAAGTTATTGGCGTTTTGAACGATATTTCTACAGAAGAATTCGCCCACCTCGAAATGATTGCCACGATGATCTACAAGCTGACAAAGGACGCGTCGGTATGCGAATTAGAGGAAGCTGGATTAGGACCGCATTTTGCAGCACATGATCATGCCTTGTTCTACAATAATGCCTCAGGCGTACCGTTTACAACAGCTTATATTCAAGCTAAGGGTGACCCACTGGCTGATCTTTATGAGGACATTGCGGCTGAAGAAAAGGCTCGGGCTACATATCAGTGGCTGATTGACATGACGGATGATGTGGATCTGCAGGATAGCCTTAAGTTCCTGCGGGAGCGGGAAATTATTCATGCGATTCGGTTTAAAGAAGCCGTCCAGATTATTATTGATGACCGGGATCAGAAGCGGGTGTTCTGAGAGAAGTTGTCGCATTACTATTATTTATATATTAATGAACTTTATGACCGCTCCTGATGGAGACGGTCTTTTCTCTGTTATAAATGATTGTGGGAACTGCTCGGGTGAACAAAATGATATAATTAAGAAACGTGGTTAATGGCAGAAATGATCAGATCTTTGATCAGAAAAGGAGAGAGAGAGTTGAAGAATAACATCATCGAATATTGTTTGAAAAAGAAAGGGGCGACTCAGGAGCATCCGTTTGGGCCTACTCCATTGGTCATCAAAGTGGCTGATAAAATGTTCGCACTTATTTTTGAGGAAACAGGGAAGGTTGTTCGCTTAAATCTAAAATGTGACCCGATCATTGCGGAGAACTTAAGAGAGCAACATGATTGCGTTCGACCAGGCTTTCATATGAATAAAAAACACTGGAATTCAATCATGATCGATGGTTCCTTGTCAGCGTCGGATGTCTTTGACATGATAGACCATTCCTACGATATGGTTGTCAAAAAGCTTCCTAAAAGCCTCCGAGAAGCTATATTGGAAATGAATAAATGAATAATCAAATGAAGGATCGTTTTGCCAAGCAAAGTATACCCAAGCTTATTTTCTTATTGGCTATTCCTGCCGTTATAGCTCAGCTAATCAATGCCATGTACAGTGTAGTTGACCGGATGTTTCTTGGAAGAATGGAGGAGGGGGGAACGCTAGCCTTATCCGCTATAGGGATATCTTTTCCGATTATTATGTTGATTTCAGCATTTGCAGCTCTAATCGGAGCTGGTGGGGCACCCCTAGCTTCCATAAAGATGGGCGAAGGAGAACATAAAAAAGCAGAAGAATTGCTGGGAAGTTGTTTTACTATGCTGCTGATGGCATCCATAATCCTAACCGCTTTGTTTCTTATCTTTAAGTCGCCATTCTTAACGTTATTCGGGGCGAGCCACGATACATTGCCGCTAGCCAACGATTTTTTAAGCATTTACCTTCTAGGAACTGTGGCGGTGCTCATTTCTTTAGGATTAAATCCGTTCATTGCAGCACAAGGATACGCCAAGACAGCTATGCTCACGGTATGTATTGGAGCGGTTGTGAATATCGTCCTTGACGCCATTTTTATTTTTGAGATGAATATGGGCATTAAGGGTGCAGCGTTGGCAACTGTAATTGCCCAATTTATTTCGGCTATTTGGGTATTGGGGTTCTTAATCTCTAAACGAGCTCATCTGCGCTTGCGTCTATCGAATATGCGCATTAAACCTAAAGAAGCTGCAAGTGTACTTGCATTGGGGCTTTCTCCGTTTATTATGATGTCGACCGAAAGTTTAATTCAAATTGTATTTAACACGTCCTTAGCTAAATTTGGAGGCGATATGTACGTTGCTGCCATGGGGATTATGGGCACGCTGATGCAAATATTTGGGACGTTGTTATCTGGTTTTGCACAAGGGGCACAGCCTATTATTAGCTATAATTATGGAGCTCGCGATTTCGCACGTGTAAAATCCACCATTTTATATTGTAGCGTTTTTTGCGCAGCTTTCGGATTGTCGATGTGGGGCGTGGCCATTTTTGTTCCGAAGCTGCCCATTATCATTTTTACCAATAATCCTGAGCTTGTGGCTCTGACAGCTAGATTAATGAAGATATTTTTCCTTGGCACTTGTATTTTTGGTATTCAATTAGCGTTTCAACAAGTATTTATTGCTTTGGGACAAGCACGAGTTTCTATTTTTATCGCGATCTTGCGTAAGATTATCTTGCTTATTCCATTAGTACTTTTGCTCCCGACATTTATTAGCCCGAAAACAGATGCAGTGATTATTGCTGAGCCTATTGCTGATTTTTGTGCGGCACTGACTTGCTGTGTTTTATTTGGACTCACTATAAAGAAGCTTTTTAAAGATAGGTCTGATAAAGCTGGAATGCTGTGAGAATGCCCGCAATGGCGAATAGAAGTCGGTGTTCTGAGGATGAAACTAAAGATTAAGGTTCTTGCTAGCTTCTGCTAGCAAGAACCTTTTTATTTGTGATGCATGAATTCACCCGTTAATCTACCTAAAATAATACTGTTTATACTAATTTATTCATACTGTTTCCAAATAATAGTATTGATAAAATGTAATCAAGAAACATTTTAAATACTAAGGGGAACTGTATGTAATGAGAACAAAATCCTTAACCTCCACTTGGACCAGCATTCGCTATGTCCTCTCCACATCCTGGATTAACAGTAGACGTTCCATTATTTATTACTCTACTGTAACGCTTCTTTTAGCTGTGCAGCCCTTCCTTTTAATCCTATTCCCAAAATTTATTATAGATGAACTGACGGGACAGCAAAGACCTCAACATTTTATCTTCCTAATTTCACTGATGTTTTTAATACTGACTATCACTAGCTATTTTACAGGATATCTACAAAATTTGGGTTTAACTCAATTAATGAAAGTTGTATTTAAACAGATCCACGCCCACACTGCACAAAATATGAATGTTGATTTCAAAAATACAGAAGATCCCGGTTATCTTAATCAGATGGAGCAGGCCAAGCGTTCTCTACAAAGTGTGCAGAATGGGTTTCAGGGACTTTTTCATACATTTTTTTCATGTCTGGCTGGATTTCTTGCTTTTGCGGGCTATATCACTGTAATTGGAGGATTAAATTTTGCTGTTATTGTTTTTTTAATTGTAAGTATTGGGTGTTCTTATGTGTTTTCCTTTCGTGCTAAACGTTATGAGTATGAACATGAACAACAGCTTTCGGAATTGGAGAGGAAGAGAAAGTATTATTCGGATATTATGCAAGATTTTACTTTTGGTAATGAAATTCGGATTAATTCCTTTAACAATACATTGGTCTCCCTATACCATTCAAGTGTTCAAAATAGACAGAAAATTCAGTCCTCAATCAGCAGCTCTTATTTTCAAAGTGAAATATTAGATATTTTGATCCGGTTATTCCGTGAGGGGATTGTATATGGTTATCTGGCGTATCTTTACCTTCATCAGAGGATAACTATAGGTGATTTTGTGATGTACACAACTGCTGTCGCTGGATTTTCTGGCGTTCTTCAGGGATTTATGAAAGATTTAGCCCATCTGCGCACACAGAATTTATACATAGAGGAACTCCGTAACTTTTTAGAGATACAGCAAGATAAGCAGGGGGAAGGAGCTATGCATACACTCCCAACTGGCCCTTATTCGATAGAATTTAAAGAAGTTTCCTTTACTTATCCTGGTACTAGCCAGCCTGTGTTTAATAAAATATCCTTCATCATCCCTCCGCATCAACGACTTGCTACTGTGGGTCATAATGGTGCTGGCAAGACAACGCTTATCAAATTGTTATGCAGGTTGTATGAACCCGATAGTGGAGAGATTACGCTGAATGGAATCAATATCAAACATTTTGCTAAAACGGATTACTGGAGATTATTTTCTACGGTATTTCAAGAAATTCGCGTACTCGCTTTCTCATTAGCAGAGAATATTTCTCTAAAAGAACATAGAGAGTCTGACGCTTTAAGAATTCATGACAGTCTTGAAAAAGCGGGACTAAGCGAAAAAGTCGCCTCATTGAAATCAGGTATTCTCACCCCAATGCAAAAGTTTTTGGATGATCAAGGCGTTGAGTTCTCTGGAGGGGAAAACCAAAGAATGATGTTGGCAAGGGCGCTTTATAAGAATGGAGATTTGATTATTTTGGATGAGCCGACTGTAGCAGTTGATGCAATTGCAGAATTCAATCTGTATACAAGATTTAATGAAATGATCGGAGAGAGAACAGCATTATATATTTCCCATCGCTTGTCCAGCACACGGTTCTGTGATCAGATACTGTATATGGAGCAAGGAGAAATTGCCGAAGCGGGTTCTCACAGTGAATTAATGAAACAAAATGGAAGATACAATCAAATGTATCAGATTCAAGCACAATATTATAAAGGGAGTGAATCCTAGCTGATGAATCCATTCCCTGCACTGAAAAAGGATTGGAATGTGACCCTTTACTTTTGCAAGTTAGTACATACCATGTCTAAATCGTACATTCCGCTAATGGTGGTTTCTTCATTATGCAGTGCAATCTTCCCGTTTATAAACATCATTCTTCCCAAATATTTGATTGATGAAATGATGGGAGCCGGCCGCGAAATGTATATTATCCTCTGGATAGGAATTTTGGTGGCAGGTAATGCTGTCTTGGGGCTGCTCCAAAGTTATCTTAATAAACAAATTGAACTGTCCAATTTAGTGGTCATGGATAGTTTAGAGCTACATATTGGAAATCATATTATGGACCTGGATTATGAGAGTTTAGAGAATTCCAAAGTGCTAGATCTTAAAGAACAGGCGCTTGCTCCCATAAGACAGCAGGATGTTATACGTAAAATGTTGGATAGTATGAAGACTTTACTGCAAACAATGCTCTCCCTTTTGGGGCTAACGGCCTTAATCTCTACGCTAAACATTGGAATCATTGTGTTGATTATTGGGATGATTGCACTTAATACCTTTATCTTTAAAAAGTCGCAACAAGCTCAATTCAATTTTCATAAATTATTAGCTCCTCTGAATCGGAAATTTGGTTATTATTCCAAACTGGCAGTTGATTTTTCCATGGCTAAAGATATCCGTTTGTTTGGGATGGCTCCTTATTTGCTGAATAAAGTGGATATTTACCATAATGAAAGTGTTCGTGGTTTTGGTGGTCTATATGAAAAAGTAGGGAGATATAAAGGACTGACGAGCGTTAATCTTCAATTGCAAATGGTCATTATCTACGCCTACATGGTTGTGAAAGTAGTTACAGGTAAGATTCAAATGGGTGGTTTTGTTATCTATATTTCTGTCGCGAATAGCTTTTCAACACAAGTTTCGTTGGCAATGAATGCTTACGTAGAATTTCAACAAATGTGTAAATACATTGAGGTGTTTAGAGCGTTTGAAAGTCTAAAACCAACAATGAAAAGCGGAAGAGAGAGTCTTGAGAAACTCATGAATGTGGAGATTGAATTTTGTAATGTGTCTTTTAAATATGCGGGAAATGAGAGCTATTCAATAAAAAATGTATCAATGACCATAAAAAATGGAGAGAAGTTAGCTATAGTAGGTCAAAATGGCGCAGGTAAAACGACTTTTATTAAACTGCTTTGCCGATTGTATGAACCTGATCAAGGAGAGATTCTTCTGAATGGAAGATCTATTCAAGATTATCGATACGATGAATATATGAAAATCTTAGGTGTTGTGTTTCAGGATTATAAATTATTTTCATTTTCTATCAAAGACAACTTATGCGCGAAGGATAGCGAAACATCGGATAAGGAAATGGAAGAAGTGCTTAATCAAGTAGGATTGGGAGCAAAAATGAAATATTTAGAAAGAGGACTAGATACACAGGTATTTAAAATCTTTGATGATAGAGGCACAGACTTTTCGGGTGGTGAAAGTCAGAAGATAGCAATTGCTAGGGCTTTACTCAAAAAGTCACCTATTCTTATTCTGGATGAGCCTACAGCTGCGTTGGACCCTTATGCGGAGTTTGAGATGTACAACAACTTCAATCTTTTGGCAGCAAATAAAACCGTTATTTATATATCACATCGGTTATCTGCTTGTAAATTCTGAGATAAAATCGCACTTTTTAACAATGGTGAATTGCACAAATACGGTCCACATGATCAATTGTTGAAAGATCAGCAGGAGTACAGCACTATGTGGAAAGCGCAAGCGCAATATTATCAATAGGTTATTGATGATCGAAATCAGAAGCGGATTTTCTGAAAATTTCAAACAAAAGCCGGCAAGCTTCCCTTAGGAGCTTGCCGGCTTAGTTCGTGACTTACATATATTGAGACTGGGATACCCGATTATTTAGTTACTCTATTCTTATTAGCGAATTGTTGGTTTAGCTCGGAGTAGTTAAGTTCAGCAGTGTTGTTCAAGTTCATATCAGCGTTGGACAAGCTCTCCTGTAAGGAGATATATACAGCGAACATACCGGCCGCTTTGATCGCTTCTACCCCGGCGACTGCGTCTTCGACCCCGACGCAAAATTGCGGATCTACATCAAGCGCATCGGCGGCGGTCAGGAACACTTCCGGGTCTGGTTTGTTGCGGGCAAGCTTGGCTGCATCTACAATAACTCCGAAGTCATTCTCCATACCTAGAAGGCGGATAACTGTAAAGGCATTTTTGCTAGCGGAGGCAATGCCAGTCTTCACTCCGTGGTCCTTCAGCTCGGCGAGCAATTCAGAAATGCCAGGCAACACATCGGCCGGGGTTACCTGCTGAATGAGCTGCTGATAAAACTCATTTTTGCGGTTCGCCATCTCCTCCATCTCTTCGGGAGAGTAGGTGTGCGGAGTTGCCGCTTGTCCAAGTAGCAACTCCAGTGAGGCTATTCGCGATACACCTTTGAGGTTCTCATTGAACTCTCGGGTGAACGGGAGGCTCAGCTCTTTCGCAATCATGCCCCAAGCCTGATAATGATATTCTGCGGTATCGGTGATAACGCCGTCTAGATCAAAGATTACGGCTTGAATTTGAGATGTTGCATTCATTGTGTTTCGCTCCTTATGAATTAGGCTTGCAACGCCTGAGTTACCGGCTTCTCGTTGCCCAGAGTTACCGATTGGCCGTAGAGCGTAAGTTCAAGGGCTTCACCCTCTAGCAATTCAAGCTCCACACCTTCCTCGCGAATGGTTACAGCAATGAGGCGGCCGCGGAAGGTGAGGCGGAAGTTATATTTCTGCCAGCCCGCAGGTAGGGACGGAGCGAGTGACAGGCCATTTTCCTTGAGACGTGTTCCGGCAAAACCGTACACAATGGCCATCCACGTTCCACCCATATTGGCGAGATGTAATCCGTCTTTAGTGTTTCCGTGCGTATTGTCGAGATCGAGCCGCGCCGTCTCGATAAAATAGTTATACGCTTTGTCCTTATACCCGATCTTCGAAGCCATAATGCTGAATATGCAAGAGGACAAGGAGGAATCATGGGTAGTGATTTGTTCATAATAATCGTACGATTTGCGAATCGTTTCTTGTGACTGCTCATCTTCCAGTAAGTAATGAGCGAGTACAGTATCGGCTTGCTTGCAGACCTGATAACGGTACAGCGTGAGTGGATGGTAATGCAGCAACAATGGATGTTTCTCTGGTGGTGTATTCTCGAAATCCCAGACCGCTTTGCGTAAAAAAGTATCATCCTGCGGATTAATGCCCAGCTTCTCGTCGTAAGGAAGCAGCATGGCATTCGCCGCCTTCAGCCAGCTGTTTGCTTCTGGTCCAGTTACATGCAGGCGCACACACAAAGCTTGGAATGCAGCCTCGTCATATTCTTGAAGCCGCGCAAAACTGCGTGCGGCCCATTTTAAATTATGTTTGGCCATTACATTGGTGTAATAGTTGTTGTTCACAAGACATGTGTATTCGTCCGGTCCAGTCACTTCATCGATGTGAAACTTACCTTCGTAGTAATGACCGATCTCCATCCAAAGCCGTGCTGTCTCAAATAGCACCTCGGCGCCGTATTGGAGCAAGAAGGTGTCATCTTCTTCCGCTAGATGGTATTGGATATAGCTGTAGGCTACATCGGCGCTGATATGATATTGAGCTGTGCCGGATGGGAAGAAGGAGGAACATTCCGTACCTGAAATCGTTCGCCATGGGAACAATGCACCTTGGGCGTGGCCCATCTCTTTAGCACGTTCCCTTGCCTCCTCCAGCTTGGAATACCGGTACAATAGGAGCTGCCGGGCCAAGTCAGGCGAAGTCATCAGGAACACAGGGAACATATAAATCTCCGTGTCCCAGAAATAATGGCCTTCGTACCCTTCACCGGATAAGCCTTTAGCGGAGATGTTGCTATGCGCGTCTCGTCCGGCTGATTGCAGCAGCTGATAAAGGTTGAAACGTATACCCTCCTGAAGCGACAAGTCGTTCTCAATGACTACATCGGAACGCTTCCAGAAGTCAGCCAAATAATGCTCCTGCTGTTCCAGCATATCTTCAAAGGAGAGGTGCTTCAATGATTCCTGTACCTGAATACCGGTATCTACAAGCATTTGTTCATGTCGTAGTGTATCGGTATAGACATTCCATTTGGTCAGCGATAGTGGCCCAGACAAGGAGGCGGTTGCCGTCACTGTAGCGTCGGTTTCTCCAGCCTGAGTTTCAACCTGCCAGTCACCTTCCCATTCATGCCGGGTAACACAGGAGGTCCGCAGGGCCGAAGCCATTGTCTCGTTCTCCAGGCATACATATTCACCCCGAGCTTCGCAAGATACTACGCTCAGGCGTTTGGAATGTCCTGCAGCTACACGCGGGTCATTCGGGTTAGTATAGTTACTAACATCGCCATTTACACGAGAGACAACCCGGATTGGACCGGTGAAATTGACAGGCTCAACAGTCAGATGAATGGCAAAGAGTTCACGGGTAGTGAAAGAAACGAGTCTACGGAAATGCAGCTTGAGTTCTTTACCGGAGGGGGATTTCCAGTGGATTTTACGCTCCGAGTATCCCTTGTCCAGATGGAGTTTACGCTCATAGGCGAGGACATTCTCTGCTGTAAGTGCAAATGGCTCCATATCTTCGCCTATATAAATATTTATCCCTTGGGAATCTATAATATTAACCAGTTTTTGCTGGGTACCTGGAAAGGCGAATAGCTTCTCCCCATAGGGAATGTCAATCACATCGTGAAAGGCGTTCAAATATGTTCCGCGGATACTGCGGATTTCTTTATCGGAATACCCTTCTTCAAAATTGCCACGCACGCCCAAATATCCATTCCCCAGCGCAAAAATACTTTCCAAATTCAGTAGGGTATCTGCCGACAATCCCTGATTGGCAATGCTCCAGCTCATGCTTGTGTTTCCTCCCTTGATGGTTATGAATTGAATTTTAAGTCCGAAAGAGCTAGAATTATACTAAATTATTTAGGATATTATCAAAAATTTTAGGTGAGGTTAACAAGTATGGATCAACTTAAAGGACAACATAAACTGCCGGAATATTGGTCCACACGTTCTGTGGAGCTGTCAGAGGGATTTGTCCATCCTCCGCTGGATTATGAACATGAGCTTTTGGAAGCGATCCGACTTGGTGACGAGAACCGGGCACTGGAAGCACTGCATAGAATTAACGCAATGGAAGCGGCTACGCTAGCCCGATATCCGCTGCGCTCCAAGAAAAATGCTATGATTGCATCCTGCACCTTGTTTACACGTGCGATTATCCGGGGTGGTGTTGACCCTGAGACCGCTTTTCAGCTGAGTGATACGTTCATTCGTGCGGTGGAAGCTACGACGGAGCTGGGAGCACTTCATCGATATGAATATGAAATGGTCCTGCAATTCATTACAGTGATGCGCCAGCAGAAGGAGAACCTTCACTATTCGCATATAGTCAATCTATCCGTATATTTTATACGCGAGCATCTGTTTCAAGATTTGAACCTTAGCCTGATCTCCCGGCATGTCGGTGTGCATCCCAGTTATTTGTCTGACCGCTTCAAGCGCGAAACGGGTATGCCGCTCACAGAATTTATCAACCGGCGTAGAATTGAGGAATCGCAGTCGATCCTTATTCATACCAACCAGTCCATTTCTGAAATCGCTCTGATGTTCAAATTTTGCAGCCAAAGTTACTATACACAGTTATTTAAAAAATACACTGGCATGACCCCCAAGCAGTTTCGTAGGGACGGTGGAGCAATTACGAAATGAGAGAAATTGAATCATTAACGATCCCTAAAATTTGCTGTCCATGCTTCCCTGGTTGGGTACTGGTTAGCTCTTTTTACGTTACAGCTTCAATAGCCAAACTCGCCTTTGTCCGCTATAAATGAGATTATAAATCCACTAAATAAGTAAGAGAGATGATCAGATGGCCATTTATTTGGAATTCCCACGACTTGATAAAGCCTTTTCGTACCGCTGTATTGAGAACGATGGCAGTATATTAACTACACCACATTGGCATAAGGAAATGGAAATTATCTGGATTGTTAAAGGGAAAGTGAACCTTGGAGTAAATGACCAGCCGATGCAGCTAAAAGAAAATGAGTTCGTCTTCATCAAAGGTAGAGATATTCATTATGTGATGGCTTCACCTAAAAGTGAGCGGCTGGTCTTCCAATTTGACCTTGGTTTTTTTCAGGACGTGATGGTTCTGAATAACACACCTTTTACACTAGAGGAGCTGTTTGCCTCAATTGAACCGTATTCCACGTTCTGGAGACCGGATATTCAAGAGTTGGGAGGTTTATGAATGAGAAGTAAGCGTAACTTGATAATGCTGTTATTGTTTGCTTTGACGATTATACTTTCAGCCTGTAATGATAAAAAAGCTGCGATATTGTCCATGGATGAAGTACGGGATCTAGCTCAGCAAGGCGAAGCGTTGTCGTGGAAGGATTTTGAAGGTTATCCCTTTGAAGACGCCGGTTCAGGTTTGTACATCCGCAAATATGAAATCAATGATGACTACCATGTATTAGTTGGTGGCGGAAGTGTTGATACAGCTCCTCTGTATATAAATCTTGTCAAAAGAAACGGAGAAAAGATCGATATCCGTTATGATGACATCGATCATTTTATCCTCAATTAAATGATGGGCTTTTAGGTTATTCAAATCTTATTCCGTTAGACATTTCATCCAAACGCTCCCAGTCGAGTACTACAATTTCTTGCTTAACTTTATATAAGATCTCCATGTCGGTGAGTCGCTGAATGACACGGTTTAAATGGCGGGGAGTAGTCCCAATTAACGATGCTATATCTGGGATATAGGGTGTCTGAATTTCTTTTCCAAACTCCCGTTGGAGCTGTATCGTTAATAGATAACTTGCAAACCTTTCCTCGACAGCGCCTAGTAAGTTCGTTCGTGATGCGGATGTGCAGGTTAGAAGCTTGTAAGAAAGATGTTTCAGCAATAAGTTTTTAAAGCTATGGTTATCCATTAGGTCAGACTCAATCTTTTGTTTCGGGATAAATAAGAGAGAGGTTTGTTGTACCGCTTCCACTTGTGATTGGACCACAACCTCCTGCACGTATTCAATGTCCCCGAATAATGACAAGGGTGAGCAGAACCGTAATAACAAGGATTTTCCCGTTCCCACACTAGAAGAGACCTTAGTACGCCCCTCCACTTGAACATAAATTCCGTCCAGCTCATCCCCCTCATGCAAAATGATTTCATTCTGCTCATAGACACGTAACTGAATTAAAGCATGTTTTGATATCGTGAATACTTGATTTAGATTAAATTGTGTAATGTAATGTGCTATAAGATTTGGATCCTGAATAGTTTTCATTGCGTACTCCTTTTTGGACATCGGTCCTTTCTATTATATACGAACTCGTTATTATAGAGAAAAAGGGGAGGATATAGACGATGAAATTTATTTTTGATTTAGATGGAACCATATGTTTTAGCGGCAAACCTTTGAGTGAACGAATCGTACAAGCCTTGGATACTCTAATTGAAAAAGGTCATGAGGTTATTTTTGCGTCAGCCCGGCCTATTCGTGATTTGTTGCCTGTGTTGCCTGCTCATATGCATCATTTTTCTATGGTTGGCGGGAATGGTGCATTTATTGCAAAAGGTGGAGAGGTTATTTCGACGATACATTTTGACGCGCAAACTTCGGACATCCTCTTGAAATTAATAGAAGAGTTTAATGCAGCTTATTTGATTGACAGTCACTGGGATTATTCATATTCGGGTTCTGATGATCATCCCATTCGAAGAAATGTAGATCCAGAACAACGCGCCAAAAATGTAAGTCCATCTGAGCTGGATGAGCTTGTGAAAATAGTTATTTTGAATAGCCTAAACGGAGAACAGTTATTAGATCAGCTACATAAACTACCTGTTGTGATTTATAGACATGGTCAAGAGGACATTATAGATATTAGCCCTAAAGGCATAAATAAATGGACAGGATTACAACAATTAGGCGTAGAAATGCAGCAATTTATTGCTTTTGGTAACGATGCTAACGACATAGAAATGTTTAGACATTCCGCTCATTCAGTTTGTGTTGGACAACACACAGAGCTTGGTGAATTGGCAACGGAAAAGGTGAGCAACGAAGAGGAACAAATTGTTAGAAAAATACTGGAGCTGATGAGTGGGCTGCAGATCGCTTAGTCCATCAACTGATGATCTTAGCTCGCCGTACGGTTCAGCACATACAGGGAAGCTATAGTTGAAATCCAACAAACCTGCCGATTAAATCGACAGGTTTGTTAAGTAATATAGATGAGGTTAGATAAGTTCTTGGCGGCGATGTAAATAACGATATAGAATACAACCGGATATCGCGCATATCGCTGCACATAATCCGATAAAACCATAACCGGCTTGAAGTCCGCGTAATAAACCTATTTGCGTCTCTGCACCGTAAAGCCGCTTCACGCCTTCGATCACAGCACCTATAGCATAGTTGCCAATTACGCTACCTACTCCCATTAACGTGACTGTAAATGTGATGGCGGTGTCGCTACCATGTGGATATCTTTTGGCGATAAAAGCCATAACCGTAGGATAAATCATCGCAATCCCGATTCCTGCAGCGGCAAATAGAAATGCGAGCTTTTCTCCACCCAAAATTGCGGCAAACGTACACAGGGCAGAGAAGGCTGAAAAGATGATAAGCGATAGGTTAAATCCAATCTTATCAGTAACGGGTCCGAGTAGGAGTCTTGCTAACGAGAAGCAGAGAAAGAAGGTAGACAGCATCCCGGATGCAGTAACCGTATCCCACAGGTATGCTTTTTCAAGGAAATTTACGAGCCATCCGCCTACAGCAAGCTCCGACACTACTCCGAAGGAAAGGATAAGAACCATTAGCCATAAAGCAGGGTCACCGACAAGCGTTTTTAAGGGAATACGGTCCTCATGTGGAAGATCGTCACCTGGAAAAGTACTCCGTAAGGCAAATAGTATAGGCAGTAAAGATAAGCTAAGCATTATTAGATACATTCCGCGCCAATCCAGAGTATGACCGAATATACTTACTGTCATCAGCCCTGTTGCCATTAGTGGAGCTAACGTGGAACTAAACCCGTAAAAGAAATGGGATAAGTTCATCATGGTTCCTGTATTTTTAACGAAAATACGTGCTCCCAAAATGGCAAGCCCAATCTCAAGCATTCCGTTTCCGATATACATCAGGAAGTATGAAGCCGAGAAGAGGGGATAGCTATGGGAGATGTAAATTAGAACCCCAGAGAATATCATAGATGCGAAAGCAATAATACTGACAGCCTTGATCCCCCACTTACGAACCAATACAGCTGTGAAGGAACAGGCGATCAAATAACCTAGTGCGTTTAGGGATAAAAGGGTACCCAGCTGCTTTTCGTCCAGACTGAAGTCAAACTGAATTCTTGGAATGGCTGGCCCTTTAATATTTTCTGATATCCCAAACACAATAAAACCCAAAAAGATCGTTGCCAATTGCATGGCATAAACTTTGTTAAATCCGCCAAAGCGTTTTTTCAACGTGAGAACCTCCAGAATCGGGTATCTTTATTGCTCGATGTCTCTGTAGTACTCTTCTTTAAGCTTCTCCCAGTGTTGTTTATCGTCCTCTGTAATTTCTCTTAGTACTCTGCAAGGATTCCCCACTGCGATTACATTGTCAGGTATATCTTTAGTCACGACGGAGCCTGCGCCGATGATTACATTGTTGCCGATATTTACCCCGGGATTGATAACGGCATTTCCGCCAACCCAGACATTGTTTCCAATGGTAATCGGTGTACCGAATTCGAGCAGACTAATACGAACGTCCGCATCTATGGGGTGGCCAGCGGTATATACACTTACTCTAGGTCCAAAGAGAACATTCTCACCTATCGTTACTTTTGCTACGTCCAGGATAATGCAGTCGAAATTGGCGTAAAAGTTATTTCCGACGGTAATATTGCTGCCATAATCGCAGCGGAAAGGTGGCTCAATATGCAACGATTCACCCGTAGACTCGAATAATTGCTTAAGTAATTCTACTCTATATTCGCCTTGTTCTTCCGTCGTATTGTTAAATAAACGAGTGAGCATTCTGGATTTTTTGCTATCTCTAGCTAATTCTTCTCCACCAGCCATGTAAAGCTTTCCTGCAATCATATTCTCTTTGTTTGTTGCCATTCGTAATTCCTCCTGAAGTTCTTGTTGGTTTTAGATCCAATCCATGATGCAAATGTTAGGGTCATAAAAAATACTTACCGCCGCTTCTCAACCAGCTGCAACGAATAGGTCAAGCTTTCCAGCGTGATCGCAATTAATCCGTTCATGTAATAATCATCAGGGTGATCCAGCACAATTAGATGAGGCATATGCTCTTCTGGAATGAATGCCAGACAACTTTGATAGATATGTGGCACATCCTCTTGTCTAACTTGTTCACCTGTGAGCGCAATCGTCTCAGGGTTAATAACTGCCGTCAATGAAGCGATGGTATGAGCTGCCAATGGGATAAACGTTTCTGTCTGCCCCAAACGAATGAATTGCTCGTCACGAGAGATTCCAAACGGTAAAAATGAGACTTCGCCCGCGAATCTAGTATTGCCTTTGTGGATATGCCCGTCGATCATCATCCCTGCACCTGGAAAGGCACCTTTGATAAAGGTCAACACGACGATGGTCTTATCCTCTTCGTAATCCTGCTGTTTATAGAATCCGTAAACGGTTAGATTCATGTCATTTTCAACTGTGACTTCAACCTCGTATTTCTCTCTGAGGAGTGACTCTAAGGGAGCGTGAATTAAAGTGTTGATATCACAAATATTGATGACGCCTCGGTGAACCAGTCCCGGGATTCCAATGCCAACGGCTTTGATGTTGTTATAGGCTTGAATTAGTGTGCCTACTAAATGATCAATGGTTGTAGCGTCAATACTCTCAGCCTTGATATATCCATCATCTACACGTTCGCCAACGGAATTTGTTACTGCATAGGTTAAGGATTGTTGGCCATCTTCAATTTTGGCATAGATGCATGCGATGTAGGAGAAATCGACATTATAGATGAATCTTCGGGCCGGCCGGCCTCCATTCGAAGCCTCCAGCTCCGTCTCAATGACTTCACCTGTCTCCATAAGCTCATTCAGAATATTTCCGCAAGTGGCAATACTTAACCCGGTGGCGGTTGCAATCGTTGATTTGGTTCCTTCTTTCATCGATTTCAAGGCTTGCTTGATAAGCTCCTGATTTATCTTTTTAACACGAATAGAATTGTTTGCGATTTGGTTTATTTTAATCACCTCTAGACTTTTGAAAATGGTTATTAAAAGTGCTGTTAATACTATAACTTGGTGTTTTATAAATGTCTATATTAGTTGAACTTAAGATTTTTCTATTAAGGTAATTGTGTGACTGCGGTGAATGCTTGGACTTCCGGCCGCTGTTGTCCCCAGATTTCTTGATTATATACCGTGTTTCACGGTTGAAATCCGGAGGCAAAGGCGGGCGCTATCGCTCCTACAGTTTCAAGATTCCCCTTCGCCACTCTTCCTTTTAGAATGTTTTTAAGTTCAAAATGTCTAGCCAATAACCTTATAATAAAAAATCGTCGCATGTAATTCAGCATTTGCTGATATCGCATAGCTCGGAATACGTCCAGCTTGTATGTAGCCCATTGAAGTATAGAGGAGATTGGAGGGGTCGCCTTCTCTTGTATCAAGCACTAATAACGATCGTTCTTCCTGCTTAGCTCTTTCTTCAGCCTTTTCCATAAGAGAACGAGCAATACCATTACGACGATAATTAGGGTGTGTCATTAGCTTTGCGATTTCGGCTCGATGCGTTCCGTTTGCTTTTGTACATAAATGTAGTTGTACACTTCCCACGATAATATCATTCATTGTTGCGACAAAAAGATTCACATCGGGCGCCAAAACATTGTGCCAATATGATGTAGAGTCTGACGGATCTAAGGGTGGTAAAAAACCAATGGAGGCTCCATCCTCCACCACCTGTATTAGAAGCTTTGAAAGCTCATTAATAGATTCCTTAATCGTAAATAATTGTTTGATTCTGACATTGCTAACCATATAAATTCCTCCAGCACTTATAAGTTTAAAAATATAGCGAAATCATAACTGAATACATATAATTTGTATAACGAATTTTATAGATCATAATCATTAATATTTTGAATCGTAGAGGGTGTTATCCATGGACTTATCTCAATTAGAAGCTTTTTTGGCGGTATGCAGAATTCGAAATTTCACCAAAGCCTCAGAGCATCTACATATCTCCCAGTCCGCCGTTACCGCAAGAATAAAAGCTTTAGAAAACTCGGTGGGCAAGGTGCTCTTTACACGTGATAACCGGAATGTTAGCTTAACGCAGGCAGGGATATCTTTTGTTCCATATGCTGAGCGGATGCTTCGTTTGTTTGAAGAGAGTAAGGTGACTCTATCCGAAGAACTGGAGAACTATATCATTTTGAGTGGACCCGGATCCGTATGGCATTATTATTACCTGCAGCATATTCTTTCATTTAGACGTGATCATCCCAAGGTAGCCATCAAATTCCTAAGTTATATTGATTCTAGCTATATGATACGTGATCTTTTACTGGATGGAATAGTCCAGGTTGCTATTAAATATGACCCGCCGGAACATCCTAAGGTGACCAGACATCTCCTGTTTGAAGATGAGATTATTCTGGTCTCCACACAATTAAGAGAAACGCCTGTAAGCAGGGAGGATTTTTTTCAGCGGGAGTATTGTCATTTAGAGTGGGGAGGTCCGTTTCCGGAATGGTTTACTAGTATCGTTGGAGCGGGCTATGTGCCTATACTTCAGACGGATCACTCGATGATTATGTTGGACATGCTGCTACTAGGGGCAGGCTTTGGATTTCTACCACGATCTATAGCACAACCTTATCTCGAGCAACAGAAGCTATTTCAACTTCAATGTGAGTTAGACACGCCGATTATAAAGGCTTACGCCTTATATTTAACAGAGAATGCCGAAGACATTCGGGTACGGCTTGGGCTGGAGATGCTTGGGGTGGATAGGTAAACAGTGTCTGGAAGTAACTTACAGGCGGGACTTTGAGAGATTTTTGTGAGAGCAGCGGGGTAGAATGGTAGAATTACTCGCTGGTGAGAGGAGCCTGAAGGTTGAGGACGATGAAATATCGTGGAATAGTTGGGATGGGGTTGTTTTTTATCCTTGCCTTTTCCCTATTAGTAAGTATTATTTCCCCAACGATTCAGGACCAAGATACCCCGGTGGCCAAGCAGGGCGTACTGGATTTGTCGAGATGGGACTTTGAGAAACAGGGATTAGTTGATCTAGACGGAGAATGGGAGTTTTATGAAAATAAATTACTGAGTCCTTCTGAGATTCAGCAAAGTATAGATAAGAAATCTACATATCTATCTGTCCCAGGCACATGGAAAGGCAAGATCATAGAAGATGGAATGGACCGTAAAGGGGCTGGCACCTATCGACTTAAAGTGTTGGTCAAAGATTCGGATGAGATTCTTGGTTTGAAAATAAGAAGTATCCGTATGTCTCAAAAGTTATTTATCAATGGGAAGCAGGAAGGAGAGGACGGGGTTCCTTCAACAGAAAGTGAGTCATTTAAGCCAGGGAATACTCCGTATACGGTATTTTTTCAGTCTAATACCCAAGAGATAGAAATTGTAATTCAAGTGTCTAACTTCAACTTTATTACTGGGGGGATCGTGAATTCAATCCCACTGGGCGTGCACACGGATATTACAAAACTGAACAGTATTCAGACGGGTACTGACATTGGAATTATATTGATCCTGGGGATGTTTGGAGCATATCATCTCAGCTTCTATTTCGTTGGGCGTAGAGAAAAGGCCTATTTGCTCAGCGGTTTATATTTGCTTATTCTTTCTTTGAACAATTCTCTATATGGAGAGAAGATATTTCAACAGTTATTACCCCATTTCCCTTTTGAATCAACTTACAAGCTATTGGAAATAAGCCAGTTTGTCGGTTCGATTATCATTATTATGTTTTACTGCTCGGTCGAGTCCCGGTTGATGTCAAGTAAGAGGATGAAGATTGTGTTGTCTCCATTTCTCTTATATCTTGTATCGGTTTTGGTGCTCCCGTATGGAGTACACATTCGTATGAAGTATCTATTTGTAACCTATCTTGGAATCGTTATGGTGGTAATCATAGTCAGAATGATCTATTTATATGTTCGCAGCCAGAGCCAGACGACGGATCGAAAAGAACTGTTTTTGTTCATTGGCGGTGCGATTTCGCTCCTGATATTTTTCTTTGATGTAAGTCTTTACTCTGAAAATGTTCTGCAGACCGATTTGGTGGGTAAATGCGGAGTCATTGGTTTTATTGTTTTCTTCAATATTATGTTAGCTGTACGATTCTCAAACACTTATGATAAGACGGAAATGCTGTCCCGTCAGTTGCTAATCTCGAACCAGCTTAAAGATGAATTTCTGATGAACACTTCTCATGAGATCAAAACTCCGCTGCATGGCATTATGAATATGACATCCTTTTTATTAGAAGATGGCGAAGATAATCTGTATCCATTACAGAAACAGAATCTTTGGTTAATTAAGGACACTTCTACAAAGCTGTCTATGCTCATTCAGGATTTGATTGATGTTAGTCTTTTGAAGCATGGAGAATTACGACTACAGCAGACAGTGGTTGATCTAAGGGTGGCTTCACAAATTGTATTTGATGTGTTGCAGTTTGAGCTCGCGGGGAAATCTGTGCGATTAGATAATCAGGTGGAACCCGATGTTTGGGTGCTTGCGGATGATAGTCGATTAAGACAAGTCATGTACAATTTAGTTCACAATGCGATCAAGCATACGGATAAAGGATTTATTACCATAAAAGCTTATGTAGAGGGAAATACAGTATCTGTTACGGTGGAAGATTCAGGAACTGGGATATCCCCTGATATGCATACCGCCATATTTGAATATTTTGAACAAGTCGATAAACCACTTCCGCAAGATGGTTACACAGGAATGGGTGTGGGTCTGTATATTAGCAGAAAGCTAATTGAGCGGATGGGCGGTGAGATTCGGGTGGATTGGTCTGAGGTTGGTCAAGGCACTCGAATGATTTTCACCTTGCCCAAAATCGAGCGGATCCCAGGCTACCGCGAAGTAGCAGCTACAGGGGTGGGGCAGCACGCGCATTTTGAGCAAACCTCGCTTGATATAGTGGATCAGAGTGGATATACGATCTTAATTGTGGATGATGAGGCCTCTAACATTCATATTCTGCTGAATATTTTAAGACGGCATCATTACAATGTAATTACGGCGTTTTCAGCGAATGAAGCAATGGACAAAATGGAGCAGTACCCTAATATGGACCTAGTTATATTAGATGTCATGATGCCGGGGATTTCAGGAATTGAGTTGTGCCGAACGTTGCGGGTGCGTTACTCCATTCTGGATTTACCTATTTTGTTTGCTACAGTAAAAGACGCGCCAACAGATATTGCGCTTGGCTTCAGGGCTGGGGCGAATGATTATATAACTAAACCATTTGATGGAGAAACGCTGATTGCGAGAATTCAAACGCTGATTGCAATGAAGACATCGATACAAGAAGCGATACGAAATGAGTATGCTTTTCATCAAGCGCAAATCAAACCGCATTTTCTGTATAATGCACTGAGCAGTGTGATCTCTTTCTGTTATACAGATGGAGAGAAAGCCGCCTATTTGTTATCCATGTTAAGTCAATACATCCGTTATATTCTCGATATGGACCGTTCCACTTTAGTTGTTCCTTTGCACCGGGAGTTAGAGCTGATTCAAGCCTACGTGGAGATCGAAAAAGCGCGTTTTGGAGAACGGTTTGATTTTATTTTTTATATGGATGAGGGTCTGCGTTCTGTAGAAATCCCTTCCTTATGTATTCAGCCATTTGTTGAAAATGCGATCAGACATGGATTGTTTGAAAAAGAGGGTCAGGGCAGAGTTTCGCTCACGGTTCAAGCAGGTAGTAACTATATGAAAGTTATCATCGAAGATGATGGTGTGGGTATGCCAGATGACTTGCTATATCAATTAACTGGAGACGAGCAGCTGGATGGCAGTATTGGAATCCATAACATTCGAAAGCGTCTAGGCGCTATACCCGGAGCTACCCTAACCATTCATTCCGACCTTGGGTTTGGGACCAAAGTAACAATGTATTTACCAGCAAGCCTTGGGGGCATGGAGGGAGAAACACGATGATTCGTGTAGTGATTGTTGAAGATGAGAAGCCAATTTTGAATTTGATGAAGGTACTGATCGGTCGTAATCCAGATTATACTATTAGCGGGGCCTTCTCAAATCCATTAGAGGCACTGGAGTGTATACCTGATTTACAACCGGATGTCGTGTTTATAGATGTTGAAATGCCAAAGATGAATGGTATTGAGCTGGCAAGCAGAATTCAGAAGCTGATGCATCAGCCGGAGATTGTATTTACAACGGCCTACAAGAATTATGCACTGGAAGCGTTCGAGGTTAGTGCACTAGATTATATACTTAAGCCAATAACACCCGAAGCGATCAACAGGGTTACTGAACGACTTGTTAAACGAATGAGACCTGCGGTGATCCTAGAGCCAAAGAAAACGGGGCCTATGATCCGCTGTTTTGGTGGATTTGAGGTTTGCGATTCAGAAGGTAAGCCCATTCATTTTCGAACACGTAGAGCAGAAGAATTATTCGCTTATTTCCTATGTAATGCAGGTCGTTATATCAGCAAATGGAAAATAATGGACTTGTTATGGCCGGATATGCAGGATGAGAGAGGGGCATCCAATTTGTATAATACGATATACCTCTTGAAAAAAATGCTAAAAGAAAAGGGCTTCGGCATGGAAATCCGTAAAATGAATGATGGTTATATGTTGGAGACCGGAAATGAAAGTTATGATGCTCTTGATTATCAAAGGTTTCATTTAGAAATGGCTGAAGGGAAACAAAACACTACTCAAATGGAGCGGCTTTGTTTCTTATATCAGGGGCCCCTGCTGGATGGGAAGCCTTATCTATGGAAGATTTCGCTGGAGGAAGCTTACTGCAAGTATTTCACAACCTGGACTCGATTGCTAGTGGACAGTGATTGTGCTACTCAGGACTGGCATAAAGCGGAGCAACGATTAGAAAAGTTCATAAGCTTATATCCGCTGCATGAAGAAATGAACCAGCAAATGATTGATATTTATGCCAAACTTGGAAATAAAGAAAAAATCGCACGGCTCTATGAGAAATTCGAGATTGCTTATCGTACGGAGCTGGGAATGGTTCCTTCAACAGAGTTTAAAGATTATGTAGCTGCATATCTGGCCTAAAATTTGATGCGGACTTGGTATTTCAAAAGGCGTATGTTACTAGTATCAATGAATCTTCTATAAGTGAATAAATAATATTTTTTAAAAAGCACCCCTTTACGCTATACGGTATCTATATACTGTTAGCGGTAAGGGGATTTTTTTGCGAAACTTTTCTTTTATAAGTTTTTTCTACTATCAGCTAACATTTCGAGAACTTAACCGTTATACATACGAAGGGAGGTGCAGGATGAAGCCCGGGCAGCTACATCAGATACTTCAACCGAAAATGTTAGAAATCCAAAAATACTTGATTCGTCTCGGGGCACCTGCAGCCGACGCGGAGGATATCGTACAAGATACGGTATATAAGGCACTTTTGTATATCGATTCTATTGATGAGAACAAATTCAGTGCATGGCTATATAAAGTAGCGATTAATCGTTATTATGATCTGTGCCGCCGCAGCAAACGGATAGTCATTCCTATTGATTATGTGGATATTCCAGACATGGAACTGCCAGAGGATCATGTGCTGTTAAAAGAGAAACGAGAGGACATCGAACGTGTACTAGATGAGCTTCTTCCTCTCCACAAACAGCTCATTATTATGAAGTACGAGCTGGAGCTGTCCTATCAGGAGATAGCTGAGCTCCTTGGGATCACAACGGATACGGTCAAATCGGCATTGTTTCGTGCCCGCAAGCAATTTCAAAAAAAATACAGAGGTGAAGCGGAATGACGGCTCCATGGGAACAAAAGGATGATCAAAACCTTTCGAAAATAATTAAGAAAGCAAAACGAAAAACAATGATCCGTAATACGGTCATTTCTCTGATCGTGACCATTATAGTATTGTTCGGTGGCATGCTGGGTATCTCTCAACTGACCAGCTGGTTAGCGATGCGTGGGCTGGATGAGGAGAGGATTATGATGGAAATTAGCAGTCCTAATCTTCATGAGCTGAGAACTGAGCTGGATTTAGGATTTTTATCGGGCAAAGTTGAACTGAGTACGTACAAGGTTGTTGAGGGTGTACCTGTCGTGTGGGATACTAAAAAGCTGGAATTCAGTATGAGCAGCCGTTTTTCTCTACTTTACAGGGGATACTCTAGTATTAATGTTCCTGATCCAATAATGACAAGCCAAAATTATGAATATTACCGAGGATATAACAGTCAAAATGGACAGCGGGAAATGATGTTCTATGTACCTGGGGTGAATTATAACGGTAAGGTGTTGAATGACCTACCTGCACTTGAACAAATGGAACCTGGTAAGCTGGTAGAAATGGCAGTTTCGTTTGATAAAAGCTATACACAAGCAGAAGTAGAGAAGATGCTGCCAACAGAGCTGACACAGAAGTGGTATTGGGTAGATACGTATGACAATAAAAAGAAGCTTGAGTTTATTACGAATGATAGCAGCCCGAATAAATATGCATTACCGGAATCAGCGAGACAAGTATACGGTTACGGTGTCAATTGGGAAGGGTTATTTAAACCGAAACCAGAGGATTTTTTACAATCACTAGCATATGGGCTTCAGAAAGAGGGCAAGTATTACGGAGAATTTGAGCGAATCTCGAACTATTTGAAAAAGGATAAAGCGGCACCGGATGCCAGTGACGTACAGCTATTGGGAGTTGTTGTTACAGGAACTGCTAAGGAGCTGCAAAGCCTTAGAGGAAAACCGTATGTAAATACGGCAGTATTCGGCGCGGTTGTGGATAAATATTAAGCTTATAGTAAAAATACTGAAGAGGTTGTCCCATAAGTGTTCAACAGAGCAGCGATTCTCCTGTTATTGGAGGATCGCTGCTCTGCGTTGCCCAAGCATTCTGAGTCCATCATAACTAATTACTCTCTAGCGTACAACGCATATAAGTTCGCAACCTACCCTACCAAACCTACGTCCATTTGGCCGACCACAGCTTCATTTCCTTCAAAATTTGATGCAAATCCTCACCTTTTGGAGTTAAAGAATATTCCACTGTTACCGGGACGGTAGGAAACACATGGCGTTCTAGTACACCGTGTTCCTCTAAATGGCGTAGAGTACTAGTCAAAGCACGAGGGCTGACATTAGTGATTTTTCGCTGAAGCGCTCCAAAGCGTTGGGTACCGTCGAATAACTCCCTTAGGACGAGAAAAGCCCATTTTCCGCCCAATACCTCAAGTGTTTTTTCTACATTACATTCAATAGTAAGTGGGGTTTTAGGGATATAATTATTGCTAGATTTAGCTGTTGTCAAGGAATCTCCTCCTGTTTTGGTGCCACTATACTCTTGTATAGTAACTACTCTAGAGATCATATAGTAAACTAAATTTCACTTCTTCCTATTATATACAAACTATTCTAGAATGAATATGTGCGTTAGGCAACCTGCCGAAATCATAACACGGAACTATGGAAAGGAGCAGTTATTATGAAATATCGTAGATTAGGTGGAACAGGCCTAAAAGTTAGCGAGATTAGTCTGGGAAGCTGGCTGACATACGGAGGATATGTAGAAAGAGATAATGCTGTTAAAGCCATTGAAACCGCTTACGACCTAGGCGTGAATTTTTTTGATACGGCAAATGTTTACGAAAAGGGTGCTGCTGAGAAAGTGCTAGGCGAGACCTTGCGGAACTATCCGAGAGAATCCTATGTGCTGGCCACTAAAGTATTTGGCGAAATGGGGACGGGGCCTAACGATCGTGGTCTATCCCGCAAGCATATTACGGAACAATGTCACGCAAGCTTGCAGCGTCTCGGCGTAGAATACGTGGATATTATGTATTGCCATCGTTTCGATACGGAAACTCCAATTGAAGAGACCTTACGTGCGTTGGATGATCTGGTTCGTCAAGGCAAGGTATATTATGTCGGTGTAAGTGAGTGGACTGCGGCGCAAATGACAGATGCGCTAGCTGTAGCAGACCGCTATTTACTGGATCATATCGTGGTTAACCAACCGATTTATAATATGTTCGAACGTTATATTGAGAAAGAAATTATTCCGCTCGGCGAGCGACGTGGCATTGGACAGGTTGTTTTTTCTCCACTGGCTCAAGGGCTGTTAACAGGAAAGTATAACGCGGACATCCCTGAAGATAGCCGTGCGGCTAAGCTGGATCGATTGAAAAAGGCGATTACAGAAGAGAAGATTGAAAAGGTTCGCCAACTAAGCGGGGTAGCTGCGGAGTTGAATATTTCTGTGGGAAATCTGGCTTTGGCTTGGATTCTGCGTCAGCCTAATGTAGCAAGTGCACTAGTGGGTGCCAGTCGTCCGCAGCAGGTCGAAGAGAATGTTAAGGCTTCGGGAATAGAACTTTCCGAGGATATGCTTAAGAAAATTGAAGAGATTCTTAACTAGAGATAGATTCATAAAAAAGGAGATATGATCATGGCGAAAGTAGTTGTTACTGGCGGAAGCGGGATGCTCGGCAGATGGGTGGTCCGGCATTTTGTTGAGCAAGGGTATGAGGTTGTGAATGTGGATACGCAAAAATCTCCAGATTCCTTGTGCCAAACGATCATTGCTGATTTGAATAATTTAGGTGAAGTGTACGGCGTACTTGCAGGCGCTGATGCAGTTGTGCATCTAGCTGCGATCCCGGCCGCAAATATAAAGACGAGTGAAGTCACCTTTCAAAATAATGTAGTATCCACCTATAACATTCTGGAGGCTGCTGCTGGACTAGGCATTCGCAAAGCAGTTATTGCTTCCAGTGAATCCTCTTATGGCATCTGTTTTGCGGTTAACCCGTTGGGACCCCAGTATGTACCGATGGATGAAGATCATCCACAACTTCCTGAAGACAGCTACGGTCTATCTAAAGTTGTGAATGAAAAGACAGCAGAGATGTTCCAGCGCAGAACGGGTATACAAGTCGTTTCCCTAAGAATCGGAAATGTCATTGACCCATCGACGTATGAACGTTTTCCTTCCTTCATTCATGATCCCGCGCAGCGTGATCGGATTCTGTGGAGTTATATTGATACACGGGATGTAGCGACAGCTTGCCAATTGGCGATTGAAACGGACGGATTGGGCGCAGTTGCTCTTAATATATGCGCAGATGAGACCAGTATGGCTGTTCCTAGCAGAGAGTTAATGGCCGCACGTTATCCAGAGGTGACGGATTTCCGCCAGCCGCTGGAAGGCCATGAGTCGTTACTCAGCAATGCGAAGGCGAAGAAGCTGCTGAATTGGCAGCCCAAGCACTTATGGCGAGATTACGTTAATGAATAAATGACGAGCCAGGTTTACTTTTACTATAAAGGAGAGTTCAAAAAGTACGGTTTTTGAACATCCTCTATAAGGAGCGTGTGAAATGAAGGTATTATTTATCGGAGGTACAGGACTGATTAGCCAGGCTGTATCCCCGCACGCGGTAGAACAAGGAATAGAGCTGTATTTGTTTAACAGAGGACAAAGAGGCGAATTCGTTCCGGATGGGGCGAAGGTGATTCAAGGTGACATTCGTAATCCGGCGGAGGCTGCCGAAGTATTGCGAGATTATGAATTTGACGTAGTGGTAGACTGGATTGCTTTTACACCGGAACATGTGCAGGCAGATATTGATCTGTTTACAGGTAAAACGAAGCAGTACATTTTTATCAGCTCGGCCTCGGCTTATCAGAAGCCACAGCGTAATTATATAATCACAGAAGAGACACCCCTGGAGAATCCTTATTGGGAATACTCGAGAAATAAAATTGCTTGTGAGCAGCTATTGATGGAAGCACACAAGAGCAGCGGATTCCCGGTTACGATTGTTCGTCCTTCCCATACTTACGGAAATACAGCCATCCCTGCGGCACTCACGAGCGGACAGCATCCTTGGTCCTTGATTGATCGTATCCGTCGTGGCTTGCCTTTAGTCATCCATGGAGATGGAACATCTTTGTGGACACTGACGCATAACTCAGATTTTGCCAAAGGGTTCGTCGGATTGCTTGGGCATCCGGAAGCGATTGGGGAGGCCATTCATATTACTTCTGATGAGGTGTTGAACTGGAATCAGATCTATGCGGCCATTGGGCAAGCGGCAGGTGTGGAGCCGAAAGTGGTTCATATCTCTACAGACTTTATCACAGCCTTCTCCCCTCCAGGGACGGCGGATGGCTTGATCGGCGATCAAGCGGTCAGCAGTGTTTTTGACAATCGTAAAATCAAACGTCTCGTGCCTGACTTCCAGGCTGCCGTTCCTTTCTCTGAAGGGATAAAGCAGTCAATTGCTTGGTTCGAGGCTCATCCAGATCAATGCACGGTTGATGCGGAATGGTCTGCTTTACTAGATCATTTGATCGAGAAACATGGAGTTGAGGCCAAGCCTCTATCCTTTTACTCATAAGATTTGTACGGTTAATATTTAAAGACGGTCTGTTCCTAAGGGAGCAGCCGTTTTTTTTGGGTTTGTCTAGCTCAATGTAAGGTTATGGAATGAATCAGCAAATCATGAATATACTCTCACTACCTTAAATTCCGTTAAAAAGGAGTCCTGGCCATGCCAACACATCCCTTTGTCTCGCGTTTTTTTGTAAACTCAGATGCAAGCCGTGAGAAGTTAATTTATGATTTGCCAGAATCCTGGTGGAGCCGTCCCTTTGAATATGAGTGGTGTATTAACTTTATTTCTCCACATGGTGTGGTGCTGGATGCTGCTTGTGGAATTCCTCATCCCTTGAAATTTTATTTAGCTGGGGTATGTGCAGAGGTTTATGCTTGCGATATGGACAGCAGGGTTATTTACCGGGAGGACATCCTAGATGCGATTACAGATGAGATCGGGGAAAAAGCGGCAAAGCAGGTTATAGCTAGAAGAACGAACAACTTGCATCTTGCTCAGGCCAATCTTGCGGCTCTTCCATATGAGGATGAGAGCTTTGACACTATTTTTTGCATATCAGTGCTGGAGCATTTGACCTTAGAGGATACGGTCGGCACTTTACGGGAATTTCACCGAACGTTGAACGAAGAAGGGCTGCTCGTGCTAACGTTTGATTACCCAACGGTAAACTTAAATCTCATGAATGATTTGCTGCTGCAAGCTGGATTTCAATATTGGGGGGAGACGGATTTTGAGTTGCCTGTAGATGCTGTGTCCACAGATTTGTGGGGTGGGTTACAATGCTTCCGGGCTGTTTTGAAAAAATCAAAGGCATAACAGGTCTTCTTACCCTTAAATTAGTAATCTATTTCCAGTAAGCTAGAATAATAGCTATTATAGATTCCATAATGAGGATAGGAGGCTGTATTTTTTGAGATTAGGGTCGAATGTACTTCGCAGCATGCTACTTACTACACTTCTATTATCACTGATTCTCCCTTCGACGATTGCATCTAGTGCAGCTTCGCCATCTTCAGAACCTATCAGACTTGCTTTTGCTGGTGATATTCTCTTGGACGGTTTTGTGGGTGATCAGATCGCGAAATACGGAGTGAACTTTCCGTTTGTGAAAGTCGCACCTACCTTGCAAAAGGCAGATATCGCCTTCGCGAATCTGGAAACGCCAGTGTCTATTCGAGGGAAGGCAGCAGAGAAAACCTTTGCCTTTAGGTCTAAACCAGCAGTGCTTAGTGGCTTAACCTATGCTGGGATTGACGGCGTTTCTTTGGCTAATAATCACATTTTAGATTTCGGAACAGACGCTATGCTCGATACATTGGTGCATCTGGATCGAAACAAGATTGGCCATACAGGAGCTGGTAAAAATGTAGAGGAAGCGTTCAAACCGTATACAAGGACGGTAAAGGGGAAGAAGATCGCTATCTTAGGTGTAAGTCGAGTGCTTTCAGGCCCTTCTTGGTATGCCGGCAACAATAAACCGGGAGCTGCCTCAGCGTACACCTCGCAGCCTATGCTTACGGCTATTCAGAAGATGTCAAAGGAGAATGATTACACGATTGTGTACATTCACTGGAATGAAGAGTTTAAGGATTATCCTGAACAATACGCCCGCACGCTAGCCAAACAGATGATTGATAGTGGTGCAGATATCATACTCGGCGCACACAGCCATTGCCTGATGGGCATCGAATACTACAAAAATAAACCGATCTATTATTCACTTGGAAACTTTGTGTTTAATCGTTCAACACGTGGTGGAGAAAAGACGCTTCACTCGATGCTGGTGAATTTTGAGATTAATGAGGCCAAGGTGACTAGTAAGATTACGCCAGTCAAAATTATTGGTGGACAGCCGAACTTCATGGACGATTCTTATAATAAGAAGACGATCAAGCTAATGAATAGCCTATCTTATAATGCAATTATTGATGCGAATGGCAGGGTTACGGAGAAACCATTATAACGATAGAATAGATCGACCAGAGATCACTGGTCGGTTTTTTTGTAATTAAATTCAATTAATTATACTAAATTTATCCAATATTTGATCTTTCTATTAATAATATGTAATACTTATATTAAATCAGTACATAGTAGAAAGCTGGATTGTCGAAAAAAGTAGATGCATAAAGCATAAATAGTCTGTATTAACTCTACTAAACGTTTCTTTGCTCTGATATACGTCGGAGTGTTTCCAGACTTGATGTATTGGGTAAATGAGGGTATCAATTGGGATACTCTGCAAGCTGATTTGTAATCGCAATGTTGGATATTTATTAATTTCAAGACAAATAATTTGGATCGCTTTACAGCATTTTGTCGAAATTGTACATATTTTTGTCGAATAATTGTCGATAAATATCATATTTTGTAGAAATAAAATTGACAGGGAATGAATAGCACTTTAATATTAGAGTATAGCGTAATCATTACTATCACTTAGAAGCCTACATAGCTTTTAGCAAAAATGATTATTAATGTGAATTTAAGGGAGGATGTACGATGATGAAAGCGACAGGCATAGTAAGAAAAGTAGATGAATTGGGACGTATCGTAATTCCTATTGAACTACGTAGAACGATGGGAATTGACATAAAAGACCCGCTCGAGATTTTTGTAGATGGAGAGAAAATTATTCTTAGAAAATACGAGCCAACTTGTATCTTCTCCGGAAGCGCAGAGAACCTCATCAATTTCAAAGGTAAAATGGTAAGCAAAGATGTTCTCGATGAGCTGATTTCTAGCTTTGACAGAGTGTAGTCGATAGATTACACATTTTTGCTAAAAAAGAACCGGTACAGCAAGCACAATTTGTGCATGCTGCCGGTTCTTTTTTATGATAGCACAACAAAAAAAGCAGCAAATCCCCTAGAATAATAGGAAATCTACTGCTCACACGATCCTTATTCAGACTCCAGCACACTTTGAATCTTTTTGATAAAGGCTTCATATTGCACTAGGCCCAATTCCATACACAGCTTCTGGTAAGGGGACAGTTTGCAATCTAGTTGCTTTAATTTCTGATCAAGATCATCGTACATTGCCTGCTTTTCTATCAATGCTTGCCGAAGTAGATTATCTATGTTCTCTTTATCGGTCTTATCTCCGAAATACAGATGCATAAAAAAGTCTGAACGCAGAACTTCCTTTTCAGCCGGTGTTTGCAAGTAAGCATGGAACTGATCCAAGCCGGCACGGGTAATGGTAAATACATTTTTGTCAGGTTTGCCTTCCTGCCGTATGGATTCTTTGGTGATTAGGTCCAGCTTCTCCATCTTGCTGAGGGTTGGGTAGATGGTGCCGTAGCTGGCATCAAAGAAAAAAGAAAAGTATTCCTCGAAATGCCGTTTTATCTCATAACCCGAATGAGGTTTTTCACTTAATATCCCTAGAATGACATCTTGTATATTCATGAATCATTGTCGCTCCTCTCTTTCACCTCCTACCATATCACAACTGCATTTCGCTCTCAATTTGAAAAGGCATAACCAAGGAGGCAAACTAAATAATTACGCATTTGCTGGTACGGGCTCTTGTTCTTGTGATAACTGAGTTTCCTTGCGAATGAAGGTTAGGATAATGCTTAATCCAGCTATTGCTGCACCAATGCAGAGTAGATAGAACATATCTTTCCATACACCATTGCCTCCGATAACTAGGTCGAGCATGCCATTTACCGCGTAGTAAGCAGGTGAGAAGGGACCGATCCAGCTATAAAAAGGAGAAAGCACATCGCGAGGAATTGTTGCTCCGGAAGCTAACATTTGTATGGAAAGAAGTGCGATATTTAGCCAGGCACCAGCGTCGCCGAGTAGCAGCAGACTGAACTGTGCAAGAATCATGCAGGAGAGAATCACAATGAATTCGAACAGCCACATGAGCAGAAAGCCATGGTTGGAGTGGATCCCGAGTGAGTTAACCATGATAGTCCCCACTAGAGAGGTTAGTACAGCCGTTGCACCCATAATGGCAAACCGGGCTCCAAAGCGATCCCATTTACCAAATTGACCCGATAAGTTGGAAGAAGCTTTTTGCAGATTCATGGCGAGTAGCATAGCTCCGGTAAAGGAGGCAGTAACAATCATTAACGGAACCATAGTTTGTGCAAAATTAGTTGTAGGATGGATGACTTCAACGTTTGCGGAGATTCGGCTGCTTGCCGCACTTTTGATGATCTCTGCTTGTGCTTGTGGCAGCTTCATAGCTTCGAGGGTTTGGTTTAGTGCTGTATTACTGCTTTGTGTGTTCATGGCAGCCGTGACTTTAAGGGCTACAGTCTGCATAACATTGCTAACCATTTGCGGATTAGATTCATTTATGAGGTAACGGAGTTCAGACTTTCCGGATGGATTACTAATCGCTCCGGTGAACCCTTGTGGAATATTGATAATCATGCGGATTTCTCTATGCTCAAGGGCTTCCTTGGCAGCTTTTAGTGGAAGGTCCTGTCTGGTTACGAACTGAAGGGACTGGGTAATGCCATCGACTACAGGCTGAGCATTCGCACCATCCTCATTCACAATAGCAATCGGCAACCGATCTACCCGATCAGTTACATGGTCATACCCTGTAATCCAGATTAAGCTGAAAAAGACTTGGAACAACAGTGCAGTTATAATCCCGACGATGGTAGCAGGCTGCTTGAGGAAGCGCATGATTAATGGACGTGACATGATTAACTCTCCTTTATATTTCAATATGTTATATTACAGGTTGTAATATAACATATTGAAATATAAACTGCAACAAGAAAAGTGGAGAGCATGGACATTCCGAAGTGATATCATATATCATAGGGCTTGTACTGGGAATTTCGTGCAGATGAATGTGCTTACCTGAAGCAAAAGAGAATGGGGAGGAACAACAGATGAGTAATGAGGTACAAGGAACAGAACTGAACGCGGTTCACTCGGAGTTGAACAAGCCGGAAGCGATTGTTTTTGATATGGATGGAACACTGTTCCAGACTGAAAGTCTTTTATTACCTGCATATCATAAAATGTTCGATATTTTGCGGGAAGAGGGATTATACTCAGGACCAACACCGCCTGAAGAGCTTATTCTAAGCGGCTTAGGGATGCTGCTGGCAGATATTTGGAAGAAGGTTATGCCTGATGCCGATGAGGCGGTGCACCGCCGTGCAGATGAGCTGCTATTGCAGCTTGAGGTCGAAGGACTTGAAGCAGGTGGGACGTTACTGTATCCTCAGGTGGTCGAAACACTGACTGCCCTAAAAGAGCGTGGAGTACGGTTGTTTGTGGCTAGTAATGGGCTGGAGGAATACATTCACAGTATAGTTGTGGTGCATGAGCTTAAAGAGTTATTTGAAGGATTGTATAGTGCCGGTGGTCAAGGCACTGCGACGAAGACAGAATTGCTACGCATTTTGCTGGACAATCATGGAATCAAGAGTGCCTGGATGGTAGGCGATCGCTCGTCCGATGTGGAGGCAGGTAAGGGAAATGCTCAAACCGTCATCGGCTGTGCGTATGCAGGTTTTGGCCGTCAGGATGAGCTGAAGGGCTCCGATGTAATTATCACTTCCTTTGATGAGTTGATAGACTTGTACGACAACGCATCGGTTAGCGAATAGGAATATCGCGATTTATATTTGGTAAACGAATAAAAGGCAAACCTCATCTAAGCAGAGGGTTGCCTTTTTTAATGTTAAGGTTCTAAATGCAGATGCAGGAATAGCTCAAAGCTAAAAAGATATACATAAACAAAGGGGATGATCCGATAGATCATGGAAAGGGGTTATTCCTATGTGATGATAAGGAATCGAGAAGCATGTTAAAGGAGTATAAAAAATGATAATGAGCTTCCTTTTTATTGCTTTAAGCGCTGCACTTGGAGTGGGCATGTGGTTTTTAGTAATAGGTATAGTCTTTTCTATTGGTGGCGGAGACTTATTTATAGTTACTCATTATGATTCCTTATTTTTTTATATTGCTGTTTTTTTATTGTGTATCGTGAGCTATCTTTTGTTTATTAAACATCTATTAGAAAAGGACTTACAGCTCTTGCTCCATATTTGTGTGGGTACCACTATGCTCTTCTTTTTTCTAACGCCTTGGCTGAGCTAATCAAAATCTTCAATACAACGAGTTTTTCTAATATAAGTTCCTCAGAACATCAGAATCTTCCAGGAAGGCAGTGGCATCAAGACCTAACCTTTCGGCAGTTTTCATAACCTATGCAGGCAGAGCGCCAACGAGCCATCGTTCGCTCTGCTTTTTTTGTGCTGCTGGAAAATATCTCGACACCAATCGAGTTTTTGTGAGTTTTTTGTGAGATTGATTTGGTTTTATGAAACTACATCATTCTCTAAAAGGAGGAGTGCAGGTGCTCAAACTGAAAGATTGGCGCGAATTGGACATCCTGCCTGTTAGCAAGTTCCCCCGTTGGGGGTGGCAGGCTGTAAACATTCGCAGTCTCCTGCCATCATTTTTCATACACCGGAAAAGTGAAGGCAGTAAAACGACTATGAGGAATGGAGAGTGAACAATGAAGAGGTATAAGCTGTTTTCGATAATGTTGGTGTTGTCTTTGGTATTGTCCATGCTTCCTGTTGCACCTGCAACAGTAAACGCGGCTGCAGGTTCAGCGGGGGCAAGGGCCGAATATGGCGGATTAGGCGGGTCTGAGCTATTCCTTGGAGGGAAATATATAGAGCTTGGAATCAGCAACTGGGGCGATTTCGGCACTGAGGGCAATAAACCCGCGAACTTCCGCGGAACAAGCAGTAGAAATAATCTTGGCATGAGTGCGGATCATGACGGGTATGGCACTGGCTTGGATCTGCCCGTGGATTATTATTTGCCTGGGACTCCCGAGGAACGGTTCGCGGTAGGCTATAAGGTGGGTGGAAATACATATGCGAAATCCAATTCAGCTGTGATGAACACCAAGCAAATGCCGACTACGGTATTGAATACCTCGCAGGAGGATAAAGGGCTCCTGAGTGCGACTATCGTCTCTACATGGGACGGAACAATGGAAATTAAGCAGGTTATAAGCTTTAAAGAAGATTACAAGTTCTACCGTAATGACGTTACCATTAAGAATCTCTCCGACCAGACCTGGGATGGAGCTCGGTATATGCGTTCAATGGATCCGGATAATACGGTAGACCAGGGCGGATCATATGCAACGGCTAATAGGGTAACTCATACCGTAGAGGAGGATGGCGTTGCTGTCGTTGAAGCGAAGACCAATTCGGACGCAGACCCGCTCTTTAAAGCATTTAGTTCGAGAGCACCTATCTTCTTTTACTCAAGCAATCCGCAGGCCAAGGCATCCGTATTCGGATTTACCAATGTAGATCCTTATGCCTTTGAGGCGTATGACAGTCCGAAGCCTAAAAATCAGGAAGTGGTGGCTGATACGGGTATCACGATGACCTGGGATTCGGGCGCTCTGGCTCCAAGTGAGAGCAAGAGCTTCACCTACTACACCAGTCTAGACGAGCGGGACTTCAAAGAGGTTCTCGCGGAAATCGAGCTGGATGAGGGCAGCGGCCCTCTGACTGAGACGGAGGCCAATGATGGTACGGTGAAGGGTAACCAGAAGGTCAACATCCTTGGAGCTACCCTTACCGATCCGATTGACGTGAACCATATTCGGATCAACAACCTGCCCGCCGGACTGGGCTGTGAGGTGACCCGGCTGAGTGAGACCGAGCTCAACTTCAAGCTGACCGGTGCAGCGGTAAACCACAGTAAGGAATTTAGTGTAGATAACTTGTCTGTGACAGTCGGCAAAGAGAATCTGATCGGGACTTCCGCTGATTTAACAACCAAGACCTTCAGTCTTACCTTTATTGATCCAGCTATGCTGAGCTTGGATAAAGGCATTGTCTCGGAAGCGGTATACGGTAGTGGGCAGATTTCCGAGACATTGCTGTTGTCCGTTACCGGCGGCAAATTTGCTTCGGATATTGGTTCAAATGATATCGAGATTCGAAATCTTCCTGACGGGCTAAGCGCGACATTGAAGAGAATCTCTGATAAGGAGCTTCAAATCGGCTTTGACGGCATCGCAATGGAGACGGAGGACGTATACAATGCCTACGTAACGGTAGCGGCTGATAAGCTTGTCGGAAGTCCGACATCTCTAAGCACTAATACGTTTAAGATTGATTTTAAGGACAAGGAGCCTTTTCTGGTCGTTCACTCACCTGTTTATGAATCCGATCTTAATGATGGCAGCATTGCCGATGCACTGGTTCTGGAGCTCAAGAACGGAATCTTTGATGCATCCGTTAAAGATTCAGTATACGCGGTGAATTGGCCGGATGGGTTGGAAATAGGCGATATTACGATTGACAATCCTACCCAAATAACCTTATCTATTGCCGGACATGCAAACAGCCACGAAATCACGGATAGTATAAATAATGCGGAGGTGACGGTCGCGGGAATCCCGTCAACTACCTTCTCGGTCCTATTCCGTTCTCCGCCGCCGTCCATTTCGGCTTCTCCAGATGTTCTCCATGATGCGGGCGACGGCTCGGTCGAGGAGACCTTGAGGGTAACCCTGAAGAACGGCAGATTTACCGAAGAGGTTAACACTGGTGTAACGATCAATAACCTACCGGAGGGACTGGACTTCACTGTGGTGCGCATCAGTGACACTATACTCGAAGTCCACTTTACGGGGCAGGCAACGAAGAAATCCGATGCTTCCGCATTTGCTTCGGTCACAGTTGATCCTGCAATTGTCATTGACGCTGCAGCATCACTCACCTCAAATAATTTCGATTTGCAGGTGCCGGATGCAACTTCTCTAATTGTTAGGGATATGACTGATCTTACCTGGGACACGATCCGGGAAGAGAATATCCAGCAAGAGTCTGTCACCTCGGATGTATATCTTACTGAGAAGGGGACTTACGGAAGTAAGATCATCTGGAAATCTACGAATGAAGCGGTCATCTCGCCTGACGGTACTGTTACTAGACCCTCATTCGAGAAAGGGGATCAAGAGGTTACATTAACAGCGGAATTCAAGAACGGTTCTTCTGTCCAGACGAAGACCTTTATTCTTATTGTCAAAAAAGAAGCGGGAACCGATGAACAGTCGGTTGCTGAAGATTTAAATCGGTTAACCTGGGAGATGATTCGGGCCGATAATGAAAGCCAGAAAGACGTGAAGACGCTGCTGAAACTGCTGACAAAAGGCAGCAACGGCAGCAGTATTACCTGGAGTACTTCGAATAAGGAAGTCATCGGCACAGACGGTAAGGTGACGCGTCCTGGTTATCTGGAAGGGGACCAGAATGTAACCTTGACTGCGACAGTAAGCAAGGGTAAAGCTGTTCAGACCAAGGAATTCGTTGTGACAGTCATCAAGCAGCCGATGAATGACGCGGAAGCCGTAAGCGAAGACCTGGCAGGGTTGACCTGGAAGATGATCCGGGCCGAAAATGAGCGCCAGGAGGATGTGAAGACGCTGCTGAAACTGCTGACAAAAGGTAGCAACGGCAGCAGCATTACCTGGAGTACATCGAATAAGGAAGTCATCGGCACAGATGGTAAGGTGACGCGTCCTGGTTATCTGGAAGGGGACCAGAAGGTAACCCTGACTGCAGTGGTAAGCAAGGGTGAAGTGATCTTTAAGAAAGAGTTTGTCCTTTATGTTAAGGCAAAGATTGCAGATATTAATGAACAGTTGGCAGAAGAAATCGGTATGTTGAGAATTGGCTATACCAATCCGGATTCGGTAAACAGCGTAACGCAAAATATCCAGCTGATCTCGAATGGCTTCTATGATTCCAAAGTAGTATGGACCAGCCATAGAAGCGATATTGTCAGTAACACAGGAGAAATCCAGCGACCATTGAAAGATACGATTGTCAGATTGACCGCCCGGGTAACGAAGGATGGCTTCTTTCATGAAAAGGACTTCTACATCACGGTTAAGGGAACAAGTCTGGTTGATCTTCCCAAGGATGAACTTAATGCGAATATTGTATACGCACCAGGAGATTCCGAGACTTCTGTAAAGAAAAATATATTTTTGACGACTAAAGGAGATACGGGTTCCTTACTGTCTTGGACATCTAGTAATCCTGACATCATCTCGAACACTGGCCGGGTCAGCAGACCAGGTCCGGAAGAAGAGGATGTAAAGATAGTGCTTACCGTGCGGCTTGCCGATCCGGAAAAGCCGGGCGAATTTAGAGTCAAGACATTTACGGTCATCGTCAAAAAGCTGAGTGATCAAGAAGCAGTGGACGAGGCAGCAAGAAGTTTGAAGATAGACGATGCCGCAGTCTTTGCAGAAGGTGACATTTGGGAAAGTGTAACTGAAGGCTTCCTGCTGCTGCAGACTGGAAAGTACAGCACTGATATTACATGGGCCTCTAATCAACCGTCAGTTATCGGAATTGATCAGAACGCTGATCAAGTTATAGGCAAGGTTAACCGGAAAAATGAAGAGACCAACGTCATCCTGACTGCAACCTTTAGCCGAAATGGCAAAACTGCGACCAAAAAATATCTGCTGATTGTCAAGGCGGTGGGAGTGGCAAAGGACGGAGCTATCCGTCAAGTGACCTCCAGACAGGCAGAGTTGTCTATTAATAACGATGGCAAGCCGTTGCAGCAAGGTATCAACATCCTAAGAACGAATATGTCGGATGGGACTAAGATCGATACAATCATTGTGGATGACAATGAAATGTTTAATCTGGTGGAAGCTGTAAATCCGAATGATCCAGACGTGGCGAATCGAAGTCTGACCATAAGTCACGTGGACGATCCTTCTGAACATGCGGATGAGATTGCCATAGAAATTCCGGCATCGGCCATATTGACCCTTGCAGGGCGCAACATTGCATTGGATATCGTCACCAGTCTGGCATCCATTCATTTGGATGAAGCAAGTATCAAGCAGCTTGAAGCTGCCGGTACAGACTTGTATTTCAGAATTGTACCGGTACGGAATTTAAAGGAACAGCAGACCTTCCAGACGAACGCCGTTAATATTGGTACTACGAAGCTTTTACTAGCCAATAACCATACCGTTAAAGTTCAGGGAATACCGCGGGGGATTGAGACTAACTACAGTGGGATCAATACGTATATCCGGATTCCGCTGTCTGAGCTGACTGACAAGATTCCTGTTCAGAGCTCCGTTGCCAGAGATGCCTTCCTGGATAGTCTGAGAATCTATGTTGAGCATAGTGACGGAGACATTGTAGTGTATTCTCCTCTCCGGATTGGATACACCGCTAAAGGTGAACCGGAATTTGCAGAGTTCCGGATTGATAAATTCAGTATTTTCCAAATGATTCAAATCGCAGATAAGAAATCGGACGACTCTCAGCACTCCGGCAACCCGATTGTTGTCAGCACTGCTCCTGTACCGGTACCAGCAGACACCAGAAGTACTGAACTGACTGGCGAGAAGTTGAAGGAGCTGCAAGATCAGGATGGAGTGATTAAGGTTGAAACCGACTTAGGTACTATCAAGCTGAATTCTGGTAATGTAAGTCTGGATAAAATCCAGAAGCTATTTGGACAAGAACATATGAATCCAAAAGACATTGTGATTCGTGTAGGATTAACCGCAGCCGATCAGAGTTACATTGAAGGATTCAAACTGGCAGCCAAGAGGGAGCAGGTACAGCCTGTAGGTCAACCTGTCAAGTTCTATATCGAAGCATCGTATAAAAATCAGACCCGATCCGTTTCAAGTCAAGGTTGGGGAGAATATACGTTGCCGGTACCGGAAGGAATGAAGATTACAACAGGTGTTCTCTACAAGGATGGTGAGATTTATCATCAGCCAACTTATGTGAATATAGAGAATGGACGTTACTATGCGCGCATTAACAGCCTCGAGACCGGAGTCTTCGGATTAATCTGGAATCCGGAAGAGTTCCAGGATGTTGAGCGGCATTGGAGCAAACAGGATGTTAATGTTATGGGCTCCAGGCTCGTTGCGAATGGCACGAGCGATACGGTCTATGAGCCGCAGCGCGCAATCACCAGAGCGGAATTCACGGCTATGATGGTCAGAGCTTTGGGAATTGTCAATTATGATGAGCGGTCTGTATCCTTCAGTGATGTCCCGGCACATGTCTGGTATGAACGGGAAATGGAAGTTGCGATAGAGTATGGTCTAATTGCCGGTTATCCTGACGATACATTCAGACCGAATAACAGCATTACCCGACAAGAAGCGATGACCATCGTCAGCAGAGCGATGAAAATTACCAAGCTAGTATCTACCCGCAGTGAAGAGCAGTATTTAGAGCTGCTTCAGTCTTTTACGGATTCGAAATCGATTGCCAAATGGGCAGAAAAAGACGTGAAAATGAATCTTTCTGCCGGCATCATTGTAGGTAGAAATGAGCGGCTGGCGCCTAACGAGAATATTACTCGTGCCGAGGCAGCCGCTGCAGTAAGAAGACTTCTGATTCAGTCGGGAATCATAAATCCTTAATTGTAGCAGTGAATTTATTAATTCCTATTTTTAACAAAAGCAGCGGTTGCCCAAGTTGGGAAGCCGCTGCTTTTGTTGTTGAGTATCAATTTATTCCTCAGTAGTCTTAGCTGTGGTTGGGGCACCTTTGTTATTATATAGCCATAACGCATATTCTAAAGGTCGCACTAGTGCTTTGCGATAGGTGTTGCCGTCCCCTGATCGGGCAAACACTTCACGTGCAGGCTTTGGATTAACCTCCAGCACATAGATTTTTCCTTCTCGATCAATGGCAAGATCTAGTGCAAGTTCACATAAGGCTCCGAAACTTTCTTCCAAGAAGGCAGCGGCATCAAGACCTAACCTTTCGGCAGTTTTCATAACCTTATCGGTTTTATCTTGACTACCCAGCCATTCCTTCAGGAGCGTTTCAGCTCGAACGGCGTGCCCACCGCCATGAAGATTGGAGGTTACGCTTCGCGCCGCACCGACCCTTGCTGCCATTCCTGTCAGTTCCCAGACGCCTTGCCCATTCTTTTGAACGAGCATGCGGTAATCATGGAAACGTCCGCCAGGCAAACGTAGTGGAATCCCCTGTTGGACGAGGAAACGTCCACCAATACACCATTGTCGAACGATGGAATCCAATCGGGAGGCAGAGACCTTTCGGGGTGGAATAATCCGGCGATCTTGGCGGCGGCCTTGAATATCAAATACCCCTTTACTGTTCTTTACCCGCTCAATTCTAAGGATACCGCGTCCACCTGTGCCGTTTGCAGGCTTGATATAGAGGACCGGGCTCTGCTTTAACATTCGGTGCAGATCCGCAGAGGAGTTATATAGTAATGTTTCTGGCATATGCTGCCGGAAGCGACTCTTTTGTGAGAACGTTTGGTGAATGGTCCATTTGTTGCGCAGTGGACGATTCAGAAACAGCAGATGTTTATAGCGTTCACGGAAACGAAGCAACTGTTGAAAGCGCGTGCTGCGCTGGATACGGCAACGGTCATAAATCATGTTCGGGAAGGAACGCCATTTGCGTGACCATTTCCCGCTCTTTGGATCAAAGACAAGGGCATGGATCTGCTCTTTGCTGGGATGGACATCCATGGGGGTAAACACAAAAACATCCAAGCCCATTCGATTGCCCTCAATGATCATTCTCCGGTACACGGCCTTTTCTTCAAGCTGCTTGGCTTCATTTATATACAAAGTAAGAATGCCTAAGACGGGCTCTGGCACAGGAGTTCACCTTCTTGTGGAGAGTTTGTAGTACTGACGGTATTCTGTGGTGACCGGATCAATAAAGTTGGCTTGCCAGTAGGGCCACTAGTAAGCGCCACTGCGGCAAGACCAACATTGAAACACATTTTCAGACTGGCTGTATTATCGCTAGCAACACTGCATTCCAGACGGCCTAAACGCTTTAACTGGGCGGCCATAAGGGCGGTGCCGGTATGCCTATTTCGGTATAAGGGATGTACGGCAACGAGACAAGCCTCTTCACCGAAACCGGATACGAAGCTTACTCCTGCTAGCTGGCGCCCATTCTGACCGCGTACGGTGGCGACAAGCAGCGAGACACCCGGCTCTGACAACTGTTCTGGAGTTAATCGGGCCATTACCTTGCAAGCTTGGTTTGTAATCCGACGCTCCCCATGCTCTCTTATAAACTCAAGCAGTCCGGTTAGCCGCGATTTCCACTTTTTAGCATCAGTGTCGTAGATAGAGGATATCTGCATGCTGTGTCACATCCTTTAATGAATTCTACTTGATATGGCGTGCTAAGTGCTGGCCATATTGAAAGATTCGCTCCAAAGAAAGCTTGCGAATCGCAGGCTCATCAAATTTCATCGGCCGGGAGTTTGCCTCAAAGAACCAGAGTCCACCGTTCTCATCGACACCGAGATCCATCGACATCTCCCCAAGCATAGAATCAGAGGCTCTTTCAATTTGTCTGGCAATTAAGAGAGCAGTTGTAGGTACACTTTTTAAGATAGAGGCTGCTCTTTCGGTTCCAAATGTGCTTTCCAGCATGGTGGAGGGCTCCTCGATACTTCCGCCACGAGGTACATGCGTAGTGATGCTGCGGGCACCAGCTAGACGTGCACCTATGCCGGTCATTGCCCAGCCGCCTCTGCCGTTTTTCTGCAGAAGTACACGTAGATCAAATGGTCGTCCTCGGTGAGATGCTAGTTCAATAGCTTGCTGTACGATATAGCGTGAGCTTCCCTTTTCTTTTCCTATCCGTGCCCAGAGGCGTTCTACTGAGGCAGCTTTGTAGGTCACATTTTTTTTGCCGCTTTGAATTTGCAGACGATAGGGTAAGGTGGTATCTGCACGGTATTTTAAACGCATAATTCCTTTACCTGCTTTGCCATTCTCAGGTTTTAGGTAGAGACTGGTATGATTATTTAGCATGGCAATAAGCGTGTTTGCACTGCGTAAACGTCTGGTTTTTGGAACATGCTTTGAGGTGGCATGCGAGCCCTTCAGCCATTCAAATAGACTCCATTTATTGAAAAAATATGGATTATATAGCTTAATGCCTGGATGTTCCAAGCATTGAGCTATTTTGCGTACGACAGCAGGTTTTTCCTCATCCTCACGGGTAGGAATTCGATTATAGATGATTTGTGGAAGAGGTACAGGAATGCTGTACCATATTCTTCCGCTGGATGATGGGACATAACCGTTCACCATCCGTTCCTCGAGCTTCAAGTCACGGACAGTGACGACGTAGACAAGAAATCCCAGTTCCTTGCCTGTGCGAATGATGTCCCGGAAATTATTACGGTTGCCATTAAAATGCCTTACTTTATCGCTGGTTGTCAGTATGGCAATAACGGGTTTTGTTTCATCCGGAATATGGGTGTTCACATCTCATCCCTCCTGCGGAATTTGCTGAGGTATAGACAATGCTCCAGAATGTGCTCGATGGAAGCTTTGCCCTCAGCGCGCAGGGAAGGATGACGGAAGATGGAACGTCCTGGTTTGGCGTTGGCCTCGAACATCCAGATGTCTTCATCCTGATCAATGCCGAGATCAAAGCCAATTTCACCGAGCAAATGACGATGCTGGATTTCTAAGGATTCTGCCAGCTTAATGGCTGTACTCTTCGCACGCTGTAATACTTCATCTGCTCGGCTGCCGAATACACGCCCGAGCGCCTGCCCAGGTGTAAGCAATGCCCCCCCGTTTTTGAGGTGAGTGGTGACACTGCCCCGGCCGGCTTTCTTAGCGCCAATACCGACTACAATCCATTGATTACTGCCGTTTTTATGCATATGGAATCGGAAGTCAATGGGGCAGCCATCAATTTCAATCAAACGTATTCCTTGTTGGACGATATAATTTTGCAGGCCTTGACCGTGTCGTGACCGAAGCATACGCATGAGGCTTTCAAAGGTAGTGAAGCGCAGAAGTACGTTTTTTCCACCTTTGCGGTAGCGGGCAAAATATCCTTTTTTCGGCAGATAGGTAAGTCGGTAAATCCCGTGACCCAGGCTGCCTGCGGAAGGTTTGTAATATACAAAATGGTGGTGATCCAGCATTTCCCTCATTTTTTCGGAGGAGGGATTGCTGTGTGTCTCAGGTACGTAACGGTTTGCAGCTCCGTCATTCTCTAGCAACCGATAAATATCGGACTTATTGAAGAAGCTCCAGTTGAAGTAAGGGATTTTCTTGCGCATAAAGCGTTCGCGAAGCTGGTTGATATAAGGTGAAGTCTCCGCTCTCCGACTGGGGAGCCGATTGTAGACGACATCAGGCAGAGGAACCATTTTACGTTCGAATTTGCCGCCTGCGGTTAAGAAATAACCATAGACCTGCTCCTGTTGCCAGTTGATATCACGCGGCATAAAGGCAAATATATAACATTTGTTACTGCCTTCCCGCAGTAATTGCTTTATAAAGCCAGTGCGAGAACCGAAGGGTTGATTTGAAGATGCTGGCCCATCGGTCAAAACACCGACCAAAGGTCCAAGCTGTACCTCGTCGTTTTGCAGATTGCGTAAATAGATACCACCAGATTTCGGAACCTTGATAGCACTCTTTACACCAGTGGCGAGGAATAGATGATTTCCGGCGCGCTTGATGGGCTTGATCATGGTCGGGATGGCATCTTTACCGAGTCTAAGGCGAATGTTCTTCTTCCCGGTTAATTTCAAGCTTTTCATCAGTGCACCTGATACATATACAACTCTTTGGGGCTGCTTAGTAAAATGCACATTGCAAAAAGTGAGACTCATTTATGAATCCTCCTTAGGAACCATTGTTATCATTCTCCCGTTTATAACGGAGCTGTCCGTAGATAGGGATGGTATCCGTCGCTGTGTGAGTAGCAGATGGCGCGCATAAGACAGTGGATTCTCGGCGGCGAGCTTAGCAGCCCGGCGGTCGCCCGTCAGCCGGAATACCGTGCGCCCTGGCTTGGAATTTGCTTCAAGTAAATGAATCCGACCGCTCGAATCAATACCGAAATCTAGGCCGAGTTCTCCAAGCCTACCGCATGCGGCCTCCAGAAGAGGAGGCAAGTATGCAGCTTCTGCAGCAAGCTCCTGCATGATGTCTTTTCCGTCCTGACCATATTCTGCAAGTAAAAAGGGCAAGGGAGGAACCGCAGTTCCACCGCCATGCAGGTTCGAAGTCAGTGAACCATGATTACCCAGCCGAACGGCCATGCCAGTAAGATCCCAGCGACCGAGGCCATTCTTTTGCATCAATACACGCACATCGAACGGTTGCCCCTTACGATTAGTTAGGTGCAGATAAGGCTGTATAATATAGCGGCGTGTGCCGATAAATTCATGAATCCAGTTCAGTCCTTCATCCTGCGAGCTGAATACATATTGAAAGGGTGTATTTGTCCCATCACGCCCTCGTACTCTTATGCCTCCTCCAGAGCGTCTGTTCTGCAGTATGGCATGCAATGTACGTTTGCCATGAGAGCCTGCTTTGGGTTTTAGGAAGACCCCGTATTCTCTTTCAGCGAGCATATTGCTTAACTTGCGTGTACCGGTATAAAGAACAGTTTCCGGCAGTAAAATAGCGGCTCTTCGGTTGCGCTTCAAGATCTCGTATACGCCCCATTTATCAGGTAAACCTCTTGACCAAGGTAGTGAGCGGTGAAGGAAAGAGAGTGCAGACGAGGCTTCTTTTCTTTCTTTCGGACTATTGTAAAAACAACGATTATAAATGATATCTGGTGGTGTAGAGGTCGTATTGTGCCAGCTTCCGTCTTTCCATGTATAACCGGTTATAGATGACCCGTCTGCCGCTACTCCGTCCGGATGAAACACGAGGACTTTAAGGTTGTATCGCGGAGCTGCACGGCATAAATGACTGCAAAATTCTGGCTCGGCAATCGGAGGATTCCCATGGCGACGGCCCGTCATAATACCGAGGAACCCCATAGCTGTTTCAGTCATTGTGTCCTCCTTATAAACCGGCCAAATAGCGGCAATACAGAATCATTTGCTTGACGGACGGTCTGATTTTTTGATCGTTTAGCGGTGTATTATCGTTCTTGGAAGGTTTGGAGTTAACCTCCAAGAGCCATATTCGTCCGGATTGATCCAGTGCCAGATCGATTCCGAGCTCTCCGAAATGAGCAGGGATAAAGGTTTCTACTCCTCTTGCAATGGCTAGTGCTGCTCTTGGAAGCTGAAGCTGTACGCTATCCTTGGTACCTGGAGGAAGGCTGCTCTTGCTTACGGCTTCACGGACAGTACTGAGACTGCCACCTCTTGCTAGATTGGAGACGAAATGATTGCTTCCAGCGGTGCGAGCGACAATGGAGGTAACGCCCCATTTTCCGGTACCATTCTTCTGTACAAGTGCTCGGAAATCTACAGGACGCTTACCGAGCTCCATTAAGGGCAATCCTTGTTGAATCTGGTAGCGCGTTGTCTTCATCTTGGGAGCAATGGACTGGTACAGTTTAGCTAATGTCGGGTAGCTTTGTTTGCGTGTACCTATAGAGGTAGTAGATAACAAACGGTATCCTCCGCCTTCATCTTTGGAGATTCGGAGAATGCCTTTGCCGAGACTGCCCCGTACAGGCTTTAGAAACACGCTTGGGTATTGGCTACACATTTTCTTTACAACAGCAAAACCGTTTAAAGCATGCGATTCCGGTAAATACCGCTTCAATGAAGGGTCTTGCGCTAAAGCTTCAAATACTTCTGTCTTGTCAAGAAATTTTTCGTTGAAGAAATGCGTTCCATACCGTGATTTTACATCCGCCAAAAAATGCTGTACGCTAGGTTTATTCTCCACCTTTCGCGTCGTTAGCCGATTGTTGATTACATCGGCAATGGGCAGACTCATTTTCCTCCAACCCTCGTTGTATACCCAGCCCTGGATGGAAGAGCTGCTTGTTTCCAGCGCTTCCGGGGTAAAGAAATATACATAGGCGCCTTGTGAGTGGCAGGCATTTGTTAATTCTCGACAGAACATGGTAATGGGTCCAAACAGCCTGTCGAGATTATCTGGATGGTCACGGCTGACGAGTACACCGATCAACGGTCCGAGTCGCAAGGTACGACTTACGGAGCTGTAAGAGGCGTTGAGGGTTTGCCGATGTTTCCATCCGGTCCGCCGCGCCAGTCCTTCGCTTACACGCAGGCTTTCGGATTTGGGAGCCGGGATAATGGTAACCTCCTGCCGGAAAGAGCCGAAAGCCAGCTGGAGCGTTCCGTGAGCCGGGATTTTGAGTCTTTTCATGGATCGTTCGCCAAGCATTATAGCGTTTTCCTGCAGGATGCCCGTGTGGACCGTATGGACCGGGATCTTGAATTGGGACATCGTGGATCTCCTTCCGGTAGGCAGCATGATGCCGGCAATTTGGTAGCTAAGGGTTACATATCATTCATCATATGGAGACATATGACCCTTGGTGATTGACCTACTCTTTAAAAACCTTGCCGCATCATTTCATAAGTCTGACCCAAGAAGCGAAACAAGCATGGGATGAATCAATATTTGGAAACTTAAGCGTATGCTTCCGGTGCGAGTTTTGTACGAAGTAACTCTAGGAAGCGAACGCTAACAAAACTTAAGCAACGCTTTCGAAGTGAGTTTTGTACGAAGACGAATCGAGAAGTAGTGACTTACAAAACTTTTAGGAGGAATCATAATGAGTATTCACGACAAAGCACATGAACTGGCGAAAGCCATTAAAGAAAGCACTGAGGTAGCGGATATCACCAACGCGATGAAACTGGTAGAAACAGATCCTGAAGCCAAGGCGATGCTCGACAACTTCCGTAATGGCCAATTGGAGCTTCAACAACGGATGATGAGCGGAGATATGCCTCCACAGGAAGAAATGGAGAAGATGGAGAAATTATTCGAGGTGCTTAACATGAATCTTGGGATTCGCCGTCTGTTCGATGCAGAACGCCGTCTGAGTGTTGTAATCGAGGATGTAAACAAGATCATTACCGAGAGCTTGTCGCAATTGTATGGCGAATAAACGCTTTTAGTAAGCGGGTATTCACCTGAAAAGTTTGATCAGTGCAATCTAAATAGGGTGTTCCCGAAGCCGGTTGGCATTGGGAACACCCTATTTATTCTTGTGACTAGCACATGAGTAAACTCGCTAATCTTGTTTTCCTTCGATTGCGCAGAGAAGAATACCAGCAGCCAAACCTAGGCGGCGATCAAGCATTCCCTTGGGATCCTCAGAGAAGTCAGCGATGATTTTTGTAACGAATGGATTAAAATTTTGTTTGAAAGTCGGGATCGTTGTATCATTCATCTCGATATTATATTTTTGAGGGATAATAGAGATGAAGCGGCGGAGTATAGCCATTGCGGTGCTATCTTCCTTGATTTTTCCGATTTCCTGATCATGATGATCGAGAATCGTCCATTCATCTTTCAAAATCGATTTGAGTCCCTTACGCCGAAGAGCACCAACATGCTCGCCAGTCTCCGAATCATGCACATCATAAACGGCACTAAAGTCGATGGCATTGCGGGCTTTTATACGCAGAAGCTCCTTTTGCATAGACTCATCCGTGTACAGTGCAATATCCTCTTTCAACTTGAATGCTTTCATTTGTGAATAGAGTACAAGCTGCTCGGTGTTATCATAAATATGAAGCTTCGCACCCATGATCGAAAATACCTTTTTTCGAATTATGTATTCGGTATGAGTATAAGTTGCATTCAATTCTAAATCGCCCCCTAAATGAAATAATCATCTCATATATAAGCTTTGCTAGCTACATAAATGCATACTATTTTATATAATTTTTTGAGTAGAAGTATATTTTTATGGACTTGTCTCATATTACGGGCTTCATGTTCATAGAGTAGAGATATAGATTCAATCGAATATCTTGTCTACGAGGAGCTGTTAGTAATGAGAAAAAGAAACAAGTTTAAACATGGTGTCTATCTGTTGCTGGCGTTGGCCATGCTTTTGTATGCTCTGCCGAAGTTATCGCTTGCGAATGGGCCTAGCTGGGTATTTGGTTTTGGGGTAGTCTGGTCACTTTTTGCCTTTATGGTTATTGCGGCACATCTGCATTTTATTATCGGTGTTGATGAGGAGAAGACCAAGCGTTTGGAAGCTGTGCGAAAAGCAAAATTGGAGCAATGGCAGTCCAAATGGAAAGAAGAAACTAGAGTTACACAAAGATCATAGAATTGGGGCTGCGTTCTTAAGTAACTAGATTTAAATATTCCCGTGAAAAGCGCCGAATTAGCTAAAAGAGGGGTATAAATCCCCTAGATTCCCGTAAAAAGCACCGAATTAGCTAAAAGAGGGGTATAAATCCCCTAGATTGCCGTGAAAAGCGCCGAATTAGCAAAAAGAGGGGTATAAATCCCTTAGATTCACAGAAAAGCCCACTAGCTTAAGCCAGTGGGCTTTAAAATTGCCCCGCAAAGCAGGGGGATTAAAGTTATTTTGCACCTGTAAAAGGATTGATCTCATCCGAGAGATCTTTTCCAGCTTTCTTTTCTTCTGCAGATATCCGTTTACCTAGAGCCGCGTAGTACCATACCGCAGGAACGAGAATCGCGAGTATAAAAAGAAATTGCATAAAGTCATCCCCTTTCACCTCTCCATCATAACATATTTTTCCTTTTTTTCTTAAGGGACTATTCTCTATTCGCCTACCCACTACCCAGTTTGTCTAACAAACGGGTTACTCTTTACTGGCAGAGCATTCTACTTCAAATACATAACTGGCGCTCCCCTGAGGCCATCTTGCTTGGATTATATACAGATGTTTTCCGCTACCTGCTGCGAGTTGAAAACTGTTATTTTCTACGGAAAGAGCTTCGTCCGGACGTTCCTCACCTGGAAATGAAGCCACAACCTCTAACTCCTTGGGTGCAGATGAGAATTTGAGTTCTACCTGATCTCGGCTGGTGGCTTTGGGATGTACCTTCTGTTTGGTAACTAATTGATCGTAAGAAGCCATATCTACACAGACGCCTTTGCCATTGTCATTCCAGCAATAAGAGCCTTGAATGGCAGCGAATTGCTCACCGCCAACAGTAACTTGAACGTTAGGGGGCTGTGGGTTAGTAGTGTCTGCTGGAGAAATCTTATCTTCTTTAACAGTCGATTGGAATAAGTCCAACAGATCTTTTTTGCTGATATCCGAAAGACGATAGTGACCCGTTTGTTCCGATTTAATGAGTAACCCACTGTTGCTTCCGACGATCCAAAAAGAGAACTCATAACTTATGCCGTCCTTCATGTTTACGGTGGTTCTGTAATCGCTTGGAGCAATATCTAGTTGTGCTTTATCATATTCAGCAGCAGTTATGGCTTGAACGAAATGTTCCAAGGATGATGCTTCAGAAATAGTCGTCACCGGTTGGTCTTCTTCTATTAAGTTAATAGAAACTATATTTTGTGCATCCAGCTCTATTTGGCTTGATTGTTTTACTTCGGTTCTCGCATTTCCACAGCCGATCAGTCCTATGAAAAGCAAAGTAATGGTAAATATTATTAACATGGTCTTGTTCATATCCACAATGCTCCTTTCCTCTTTCTTTAACTCTCAGACTATAAAAAAGAGGAAAAGGTTGCTAAATAACGGGCAATTAAATTCGAATTCGATGCTTATGAATCGGTTGTACTGTGCCATTCTCTCCGTGTATAATGAGTACAGTATAGTACAGATCGGAGTACGGGGGTGTAACAGTTGGAAGGTCAAGGCGATGCAATTACTAAACACGAGCAACTGCTGCAGCATATTGAAAGTCTTAAGGTAGGCTCCAAAATATCTGTTCGTAAGCTTGCAAAAGAAATGTTGGTCAGTGAGGGAACGGCTTATCGTGCCGTTAAGGAAGCTGAGAATCTTGGAATTGTCATTACGAAGGAACGGATTGGTACAGTACGTGTAGAAAAGAAGCCTCGTAACATTTCTGAACAGCTGACGTTTGGTGACGTGGTTGATATTGTGGAAGGTCATGTTCTCGGCGGGGCTAGCGGACTGAGTAAACATCTACATAAATATGTAATCGGTGCGATGAAGGTCGACGCGATGATTCGTTATATAGACGCAGACAGTCTGCTTATTGTGGGTAACCGCGATGATGTTCACTCCTTGGCGCTAGAGCAGGGTGCCGGAGTTCTGGTTACAGGTGGTTTCGGGACGAGTCGTGAAGTGAAGGCATTAGCCGACGAACTGGATCTCCCCATCATTTCATCAAGACATGACACGTTTACCGTGGCATCAATGATTAACCGAGCGATTTTTGATAGATTGATTAAGAAAAAAATTATGCTGGTAGAAGATATTGTCGACAGCAAACCGCGTATGATTACGTTAAAAATTTCAAGTACCGTAGGTGAGTTACGACAGATTTCTGAGGAAACTGGAGAGCAACGTTTTCCCGTTACAGATGAATGGAACCGAGTGATTGGGATTATCGGCCGACGCGAAGTAGAGGACCTGGCAGAAGGGCAAAGTATTGAAAAGGCTATGGTTCGGAGTCCGGTTACCGCTGCGCTGCATACCTCACTAGCTTCAGCTGCGCAGATCATGATGTGGGAAGGTGTCGATTTTCTCCCCATTGTAGACCGTAACCGCAAATTGGTGGGCTCCCTAACCCGTAAAGAAGTGCTGCAAAGTCTGCGAGATGTCCGTAACACTCCACAGCTTGGGGAGACCTTCGATCATCTCATCTGGAATGGTTTTGCGGATGAGCGGGATGAAGAGGGACGATTGTTTTTTCACGGCTTTATTACGCCTCAGATGGCCACAGACCTTGGTACCATTTCTGAAGGTGTATTGTCTACGCTAATGACGCTCTCTGCGTTTAAGGCAGCTAAGGATATTACAGGAAATGACTATGTATTAGATAATATGTCCACCTATTTTATCCGGCCGGTACAGATCGAACATGCGATTATTGTAATGCCGAGACTGCTCGAGATAAGTCGCCGTACATGTAAGCTAGAAATAGAGATCAGCTATTCGGATACCCTGGTAGCGAAAGCTGTCCTGATGCTGCAATCCATTGATCACGGCTAATAGATAATGAATCACAAACATGCTAAATAGACTGCCCTCAACGATGATAGAGAGGGTAGTCTATTTTATTCTTGTAATCCTATCAGAGGGATAGTCTAGGCTTTCGACTGGTGTTGTTCCTGGCTACGGCTACGGCTGTAATAACTATAGCTGCGTATTCCTGAGAAGATGTTAAACACACCGATTAGAAGAAAGGCAGCTTCAACAATGATATTAACGGTGGAGCCGCGAAATAGAAACATGGAAATCAGGGAAAGCGTTACGAGCATACAGCCCAGCATCACATTCATGACGGAGCGTTTTAGCCCCTTATCTTGGGGATTTAAGGCACGGCGAGAGGATAAGCTGTACACAGCGGCGCCGATTACAAAGATCACCAGCAGGATAAACAATAAGTACTTGATAAATAAAACCATGGACAGCCAGCTCCTTTATCATGTCGTGCAAAAGCCTTGAAGTAATTTCCACTTTTGTCTGTCCATTATTGTATCACACGATTGTTGTCAGTTGCGCTTAAAAGGACTGATTTCCACCCAGATTTGCAGAACACCTTCCATGACGAGCATCGTCCGGATTTTGACAGAGTATTCCTTATCACGCACAATGTAAAGCTTGCCATCCAGCAGCAGCCTAACCAGTTTACTGTCTGTGTCAATATCGAACATGCTGCGGCCACGCATGGGCTCCAGATCTGATCGTATTTCATTAAGTATTAATTTTAAAGTTACGGGGTCAACTGAGGTTGAGCCTTCTGCTTGGGCTTTGCTTTCCTCTGATCGAATTTTTATTTCTCTGATTACCGTAGAGGTATTATTGTATTTTTTGAGTGTTTTAATATCCTCTTGATATTGCTCGATCTGTACACGCAGGTCTGCATTATTCAGCCATAACACGTTATATCCAACATGGTATATACCGTTGTATATGACGGCTCCTACGACGATCCCCAGCATGAATATAGCGGAAATTTGGGTGAATCTACGAAAACGACTGAATGGTGGAACTCTCACTGGCGTTACCCCCTGCCGCACACCCATTTTACTAGCTCGCTGCCCATATGAGCTCCGAGAAAAGCGAAGGCAATATACATGATTTGCTTGATGGCGGGGGAGAGGTTACCTCCAATCACATTGCTTTCAATGACCCGTAAAGGGTCCATAGTACCCCCTACAGCGGCGGCAAGTGCCCATATTTTAATCCGGTCTGCTACATCTAGCATGGTTTGCGTCGGTGGTTGCAGGGATACTACGGCGCCGATTCCGCCGACCATAGCTCCGCCAAGTACGATGCCGAAGGCGATAAAGAAATCGAGGATCGCTTTGCTCATAAAAATGCTCATAAAGGCCCCTTCCCGGACGAGGCATCTCTAATCGTTGCCTGTCCATGTGCTCTTAATCCATTCTATGGGCGGGTCCCCCTTTAATATGATAAAATAGTTTCATCTTATAGTGCGAGTTCAAAAAGTACGGTTTTCAGCACCGAGAAGATTGAAAGAAGGTAGAAAATGAGGAGTGGAGCGTAGTGGAAGCTACGTGAGCACCGGAAGTTTCGCCTGAATTCAATCTTCGATGTCGAGTAAGCTTCTTGGGTTACTTCGTGATAAAAACGGACTTTTTGAACAACTATTTATGTTTGATTTATGTAGTAGAAAGGAAGTGGGATAATGAGCCCTTTCGTGCATTTGCATGTGCACAGCGAATACAGTTTACTGGACGGGGCGGCGCGCATTACCGATCTCGTGCGCCGGGCCGGCGAATACGGCATGAAGTCGCTGGCGCTTACGGATCATGGAGTGATGTATGGGGCGATCCCCTTTTATAAAGCGTGTAAAGAGAATGGAATCAAGCCGATTATCGGCTGTGAAGCTTATTTAACCGCGGGCTCTCGCCGTGAGCGAGGCAGTCGTAAAGATCAACCGATTTATCACTTGATTCTGCTCGTCAAGAATGAAACCGGCTACAAGAACCTAATGAAGCTGATCTCTATCGGTCATCTGGAAGGTCATCACTATAAACCTCGTATTGATATGGAGGTTCTGGCCGCTCATTCGGAGGGGATCATATGCCTCAGTGCCTGTCTTGGCGGCGAAGTGCCGCAGCATCTGTTGCATGGAAGAGATGACGAGGCGCGAAAAGCTGCGCTGCGATATAAGGAGATTTTTGGCGAAGACTTCTACCTGGAGCTTCAAGATCACGGAATTTCCGAGCAAAAACGAGTAAATCCGAAGCTGATCGCACTTGCCAAGGCCTGTGAGATCCCACTTGTAGCTACGAATGACGTCCATTATTTGGCCAAGGAAGATGCAGAGGTACAGGATGTTCTGATCTGTATTGGAACAGGTAAAACTGTGGATGATGAGGAACGGCTCAAAATCGGAACAGATCAGCTGTTTCTCAAAAGCAGTGATCAGATGGCGGCGTTGTTCCCGCATGTGCCTGAAGCTATCAGTAACACGCTATTGATCGCAGAAAAATGTAATTTGGAGCTTACCTTCGGTCAACATATTCTGCCTGCCTATTCACCAATTCCAGAAGGTAAGGACTCCGCTGCATATTTGCGAGAGTTGTGCTTTAAAGGGCTTGAAGAACGGTATATAGACACACCGCTTTGGGCATCGCCTGAGCAAAGAGAAACCGCTGAAAAGCGTCTTGCCTATGAGCTTGGCGTCATCGAGAATATGGGTTTTAGCGATTATTTTCTAATTGTGTGGGATTTTATCGCTTATTGTCATCGTCAGGGGATTGCTACTGGTCCGGGCCGGGGTTCTTCCGCGGGGAGTCTTACCGCTTATTCCCTACGAATCACGGATGTAGATCCGCTTAAGTATAACTTGCTCTTTGAACGTTTCTTAAATCCAGAACGGATCACGATGCCGGATATTGATATCGATTTTAGTGATGAGCGTCGTGATGAGGTTATCGCTTATGTGGTGGAGAAATACGGCAAAGAACATGTGGCACAGATCATTACGTTCGGAACCATGGCTGCACGGGCTGCAGTTCGTGATGTGGGCAGGGTACTGAATTTACCTTATAACGAGGTAGATAAGGCTGCCAAGCTCATCCCAGGACAACTAGGCATCAGCCTTGCTAGAGCGCTGGAGACTACTCCAGACCTAAAAGCGCTGTATGACAGTAATCCGAAGATCAAAGGCTTGCTGGATATGGCAATGAAAGTGGAAGGTATGCCTCGTCATGCTTCGACACATGCTGCCGGGGTTGTTATTTCCAAAGGTCCGCTGACTGATGCTGTACCCCTTCAAGAGGGCAACGAAAGTACAGCGTTAACTCAGTACTCTATGGAGCATTTGGAAAGTGTTGGGCTGCTGAAGATGGATTTTCTGGGCCTGCGTACTTTGTCGATTATCGAACGCTGCATGAATTCGATTAAAGAAATGAGTGGCAGTGTTCCAGATTTTAAAATCATACCAGATCATGATCCGCTCACGTATGAAATGTTAGGTGCTGGTGAGACGACTGGGGTCTTCCAGCTGGAGTCGGCGGGTGTAAGACGTGTGCTTAAGGATTTGAAGCCTAATGGTTTTGAAGATATCGTATCGGTCCTAGCCTTGTATCGTCCGGGTCCGATGGAGTTTATCCCGAAATATATAGCAGGTAAGCACGGTCAGATCGAAGTAGAGTATCCGCATCCTGATTTGAAATCTATATTAGCGGATACCTATGGGATAATTGTGTATCAGGAACAGATTATGCAGATTGCTTCGCTTATGGCTGGATTCTCGCTTGGTGAAGCGGATCTGCTCCGCCGAGCGGTTTCTAAGAAGAAGCGCGAGACGTTGGATAAGGAACGCAGTCATTTTGTACAGGGGAGCTTGCAGCAAGGATATAACGAAACGGATGCGAATGCCGTTTATGATATGATCGTACGATTTGCCGATTACGGCTTCCCGCGTGCGCATGCGGCGGCTTATGGTGTGCTGGCTTTTCAGACGGCTTATCTTAAGGCGCATTATCCGGTACAGTTTATGGCATCTATGCTGACCGCTGTGATGGGAACCCACCGTAAGGTGGCGGAATATGTACTGGACTGCCGCCGTACGGGCATCGGCGTATTACCGCCGGATGTGAATGAGAGCGGCGTACTGTTTACCCCTGTTCCAGGAGAGGAAACGGGAACAGGGCATATCCGCTTTGGGCTCGCAGCGATTAAGAACGTCGGCACGCTAGCAGTGGAGAATATTATGTCGGTCCGCAAGGAGCGGCCGTTCGACAGCCTGCTCGATTTCTGTCGACGTGTGGATCTGCGGGTCTGCAACAAGCGGGTAGTGGAGTCTTTGCTGCAGGCAGGAGCCTTTGACTGTCTGCCGGGTCATAGGGCCCAGCTGCTGGCTATGCTGGACGAGACCGTTGACGCCGCGACGAAATGGCGCAAGGAGCGGGATGAACTGCAAATTCAGTTGTTCGATAATTTGGTGGAGACGCCGAATTGGGAGATTCGCTATCCGGATATCCCTAAGTTTACAGTAGGACAGCAGCTGGAGATGGAACGTGAGCTGCTGGGGCTGTATCTATCAGGTCATCCGCTCGACGATAGTGCTGAGCTGCTTGAGGAGACGGGTATACAGCGGCTTATGGATCTCGGCGAAGCCGCAGATGAGAGCCAGACGGTTACGGCCGGCATGGTCGTATCCGTTAAGGAAATTACGACGAAGCAAGGAAAATCGATGGCCTTCATCGAATGGGAAGATCAGATCGAGCGCTGCGAAGTCGTGCTCTTCCCCGAGGTGTGGAAGCGAAGCCGCGGCTTGATTGCCAAGGGCGCGCTGCTGGCCTTGCGCGCCAAGGTGCAGCAGGAGGACGAAGGCTTCAAGCTGCTGGCCGAGGAAGTGGCGCTGCTATCCACGGAGACACTCCGCGGTCTGCTGCAGCGCCGTAGTGCCGCCGCGTCCCGTCCGTATAGCGCGGGACGCTCGGCCTCAGCAGGAGCGCAGCCGCGTGGCGCGGCTCCTGCTTCGCGGGCTAGCGGGGCCGCCACTGGCCCTGCAGGCAGCGCAGCTGCGCCTGCAACACCTGCACCGGCTGCTGCGTCAGCGCCGGGCTCAGGCCAGCGTGTCTTTATCAAGATCACGCCGGCCGCCGAGAATGCTGCGCAGCTGTCGCGCCTGAAGGAGCTGCTGCAGAATCATCCAGGCCCAGTAGCGACGATTCTGTTCTACGAACGGGATCAGAAGCTCCTGGCCCTTAGCGATAATTATCGGATTAAGCCTACCGAGGAGCTAATCGCGGCTATCGAGTCTATGCTGGGGGCAGGTACCGTAAGAATAAAATAAGAACAATTCCACCCTTTTCCGCATACATTAGGAAACCACAGGGCGAATCCCTGGGCGGAAAGGGGAATCACATCATGTCCTATCAAATGGCAGTTGATCTGTTGGAACGTAGAGGCGTATCACTTTCTTCCATTGCTGAAATCGTATATATTTTACAATCGGTCTATTATCCCGGTTTATCCAAGGAAGAATGCCTTTCCAGTGTGAAATCTGTATTGGGAAAAAGAGAAGTGCAGTACACGTTAATGACGGGGATCGCACTTGATGAGCTGGCAGAGAAAAGACTGCTTCCGCAGCCGCTCCAGGCAGTAATGGAAGCGGATGAATCACTTTATGGAGCGGACGAGACTCTAGCCCTTGGCATCACAGGGGTATATGGGATGATCGGACTTACAGGATTTGGGTACTTGGACAAAATAAAGCTTGGAATCATTGGTGAATTGAACGATGATAAGGGGAGGATTCACGTGTTCTTGGATGACTTAGTAGCGGGTATCGCTGCAGCTGCTTCTGCTAGAATCGCTCATCGGCAGGAAGGGGCAAAAGTATATCCTCTGGTCACGGATACGGAATAAATGACCCGATTCATTTCGTTTGAACGAGTTCCTCAGTCTTGCTTCCTTTGCCCTACGCCTGTTGCGGGAAAAAAGAAAACTGTGTTATCATAATTCCATTATACGGGATACGGCTGGGAATTAAGATTGGGGAGGCCTTGCAAGGCATGTGGACGGTAATATATATCGCGCCGACCGCCAAAGTGGCGGATATGATTAAGAGTAAGCTGACTGAAGAAGGTTTTTTAGTAAAATGCCGTCCAATCAATATGTCCAAGCAGCAGTTTGAGATATTGGTTCCTTCGGGTGAACTGGAGGAAGTACAGGAAGTCCTTAATCTTATTCTGCATCCCTGAATTTCTATCAAGAGAAAAGTCATGACAGCGGCAAGCTGCATAACGCAAATAAACGGCTGAAGAGGTGCGGGTGTGTTCAAAGATTTATTTCAGAAGAAACGGAAGTACGCGACTATTCCTTCAGAACGTCTGGAGCGAAGCGGCGTGCCTGCAGAAGGCGAACGCCCCAAACGGGAAATTCCAGAAGGATTAATGAGTAAATGTAATAAATGCGGAACGATCCAGTATAGCAAGGAATTGGAAAAGAATCTAAAAGTATGTCCTACTTGTGGTCATCATTTGCGCTTGAACGCCGTAGAGCGTATTGCTATGACGTTAGACCCAGAGGGCTTTATTGAGTTTGATAGTGAAATGTATTCTATAGATCCGCTGAAATTCCCGGGTTATGCCTCTAAACTGGAGCAACAGCAACTAAAATCGGGACAAACTGATGCCGTGATTACGGGTCAGGGATCTATTGGCGGACATCCAGTGATCGTAGCTGTGATGAATTTCGAATTTTTCTCCGGCAGTATGGGATCTGTAGTTGGTGAGAAGATTACCCGGGCGATTGAAGAAGCCACGGAGAAGCAGCTTCCACTCCTTATTTTCTCTACTTCTGGCGGAGCGAGAATGCAGGAGAGTATTCTAAGTCTTATGCAAATGGCGAAGACCAGTGCAGCGCTTGCTCGTTTCAACGAAGTGGGCGGCCTTTATATTTCTATAATTACGGATCCGACAACTGGCGGAGTATCTGCGAGTTTTGCTAGTCTTGGCGATATTATTATTGCTGAGCCTGGGGCGGTATTCGGTTTCGCAGGACGTATAGTCATTGAACAGACAATTCGCCAGAAGCTTCCGGATGATTTCCAGACGGCTGAATTTAATCTGCAGCATGGCTTGATTGATATGGTTGTGCACCGTAAAGAAATGCGCGCCACACTGACCAAAATTTTGGAATTGCATGATGTGAAAGGGGGATTTTAGGTTGGCAGGAGAGTTGCCTTTTGAAATGCCTCTGGTTGAAATGCGCAAGAAAATTGCCGAGCTAAAGCAGTTTGGCGAAGAGAAAAGTATTGATTTTACGGATGAGGTAGCAAGACTGGAAGAACGGTACCGTGTGCTTGAGGAGGAAGTTTATTCTAATATCTCCCCTTCCCAAAAAATGCATCTAGCTAGACATCAAGGACGTCCGACTTCTCTTGATCTTATGGGGCAGATCTTCACAGATTTTATCGAGCTTCACGGGGATCGAATGTTTGGGGATGATCTTGCAATTGTAGGCGGTATCGCCAAACTTAACGGTGTCCCGGTTACGGTCATTGGCCAGCAGCGCGGTAAAGATACGAAGGAGAATATTTTACGCTTTTTCGGCAGTGCACACCCTGAGGGCTTCCGTAAGTCACTGCGTCTGATGCAGCAAGCGGACAAGTTCAATCGTCCCATTATAACCTTTGTAGATACTAAAGGTGCATATCCAGGCAATACAGCTGAGGAAAGAGGGCAATCCGAAGCAATTGCCCGTAATTTACGCGAGATGTCTCAGTTTGGTGTTCCTGTAATCTGTGTGGTTATCGGTGAAGGCGGAAGTGGGGGCGCATTAGCACTGGCAGTTGGTAATAGAGTGCTTATGCTGGAACATGCCATTTATTCGGCGATATCTCCTAACGGTGCTGCATCAATTCTATGGAAGGATGCTTCGAAGGCTGATCAAGCGGCAGAAGCCATGAAGATAACGGCATCTGATCTGCTTGAAATGGAAGTCATCGAAGAGATTGTTCCTGAGCCAAAAGGCGGCGCACATCGTGATTACGAAGCTACGGCAGCTGCAATTAAGGATGCATTATGGCGTCACTTGCAGGAGCTAATTCCTCTGGATAGAGCGGAATTGAAAGAAGATCGTTATCGTAAATTCCGTAAAATTGGTGAGTTTGCTGAAGTCCAGCAGGAGCAGATTTTCCTTGAAGAAGAAGTGGAATCTGAAGTGTGAATAGTGCCTTTCCATTTGCACTTTAAGACATATAACCATACTTAGTGGACCATATTGAATTAAGTGTAAATTATACATTTTATTGGAATTAAAATAATCTCGACGCAATGCCGGGATTATTTTAATTTTTTTTGTGCGTTCAGATAATTCGAGCTCAAATTACATCTAAAAGAGCCTACAACATTGATTTTGTGTCTAAGTTGCAGTAATATTCATAAGGGCGTAGTTAAAGGCACATGTGACAAAGTTCCTATTTAATTAGTTAGCCTTGTAGTAGATTTTGTAGTTGGAAAAAGTGAGACAGAGAGAACGAAAAAACGGAGGAAAACCTAATGCGGAAAAGTAAAATTGTATGTACGATCGGACCTGCGAGTGAATCGTTGGAGAATATCAAAAAATTGATTTTGGCTGGTATGAATGTGGCCCGTTTGAATTTCTCCCACGGCGATTTTGAAGAGCATGGTGCTCGGATTAAAACGATCCGTCAAGCATCTAAGGAACTGAACAAAACTGTTGCTATCCTGCTCGATACAAAAGGACCGGAGATTCGCACAGGCAAGTTGGAAGTAGAACCGATTGAACTAGTTCAGGACGAGTACCTGACACTAACTACGGAAGAAATCCTTGGCACCCAAGAACGTATTTCCATCACGTACAGCGAGCTTCCTAATGATGTTCAAGTAGGCTCCACCATCCTTATTGATGACGGTCTGATTGGTTTGACAGTTGTCGACATTCAAGGAACTGAAATCAAGACCCGTATTGTAAACGGTGGTACGATCAAGAGCAAGAAGGGCGTTAACGTACCAGGAGTAAACATCTCCTTGCCGGGTATTACGGAAAAAGACACCAACGATATTCTTTTTGGTATCGAACAGGACATCGATTTTATCGCCGCTTCCTTCGTTCGCAAAGCTAGCGACGTTCAGGAAATTCGTGAGCTGCTTTCGAAAAACAACGCTTCTCACATTCAAATCATTTCCAAAATCGAAAACCAACAAGGTGTTGACAACCTTGATGAAATTTTAGAAGCTTCCGATGGCCTGATGGTTGCTCGTGGTGACCTTGGTGTTGAAATTCCAGCTGAAGATGTACCTTTGGCTCAAAAATTGATGATTCAAAAATGTAACGTTGCTGGCAAACCAGTAATCACAGCTACACAAATGCTGGATTCTATGCAACGTAACCCACGTCCTACTCGCGCTGAAGCAAGTGACGTAGCAAACGCTATTTTCGACGGAACAGATGCAATCATGCTTTCCGGAGAAACTGCTGCTGGTAAATATCCAGTAGAATCCGTTCTTACAATGTCCCGTATTGCTGAGAAAGCGGAGTCCGCTCTGGACCACCGTGAAATTTTCTCAAAACAACAAACTTTACAAGAAACTACAGTTACAGAAGCTATCAGCCAATCCGTTGCAATTTCCGCTTTGGATCTGAACGCTAAGGCTATTCTTTCTTCGACTGTTACAGGTCATACTGCACGCGTTGTTTCCAAATACCGTCCTAAAGCACCAATCATTGCTGTTACGACACAAGAAAGAACTATGCGTCAATTGTCCCTCGTTTGGGGCGTAACGCCAGTATTCGGTAAAGTAGCTACTTCCACAGATGAATTGCTTGAAACAGCAATCCAAGGTGGTAAGGATTCCGGTCTGGTTCAAGCTGGCGACCTAGTTGTGATTACTGCAGGAATTCCACTTGGACGTTCCGGTTCCACTAACTTGGTAAAAGTAAGCACAATCGAGTAGTACTCGACTGTGCTTTGCCTGATTCGTAGATTTTACGCAAAATAGAAGAGCTGTCTCAGATGTAGTGAAAATCTACAAATGAGGCAGCTCTTTTTTTTGTGCTGAATCCATTTATGCTGTTAGTATATACGTTTGACGCTAAAAGAGTCCCCTCGAGGGCTTGGACTGGAAGGAACCGCAACGGTGGTGTTATTCTGGACCATGATCCCTCCATTAGAAAGAGTTAACCTAGGTTGTTTTCCATTGATTCGACAGCAGTTGAAGCAGGTAGTGCCCACGCGGGCCAGCTTTGCGATGGAACCATCGACCTCAGGAGCCTCCATAATCCATTCGCCGGAGGTCTGCGGACCAGTATATCGCTGAAGCGTTCGGAAGGTCCAATTTCGGCTTAAATTCCGGAGTGTGATAGACCACTTCGTGTGGCTTATTTTTGTGATAGTACCCTTCATATGATCTCCGGGGTATACTGGAAAAGGGATTACGGTCTCGACGTCAGGTAGTATTTCCCACCAGGCGTAATAACGGGCAATCCCATTTACGAATTCATGACCTGTTCCCGTCTGAATAAGGTTGCTGTTCTTGAAGCCGTCGATGCCAATCCATGCGGAGGAATAGGTGGATTTGTGGGTTGGTTTTACGTATGGGACGGTCCATTCACCGGAAATGCGATTGAAGGCACCTTTTCTACCAGTAACAGTGTAGCCACTCCAGTTCTTAGATGACCAGCCAAAAGCAGAGCTTTGTCTATTGCTCGCATTAGATTTGTCTGTTAGACAAGGATGATTTACCATGAGAGAGTTATATTTTATGCTCAACTTGTCCACCGCCTTTATAGTACTGCTATATTAAATGCGATGATTACATATGAAGTACGGGTGTTCTGTTAAAATATAAAAATATAAAGCTGGAGGACTCATAGTACAAATGGAAAAATTATCGAAGCTGCGCGGCTTTTATCTATTTTTAGGATTGGCCGGCGGTTCATTTGGCTCTTATCTTTCGCTGCTGCTGGTCCATAATGGACTTAATAGTGGACAGATAGGTATACTAATGGCAACAGGCACACTAGTTGCAATCACCATTCAGCCGATGTGGGGGATTATCTCTGATCGGTATAATCAGACGCGTTTAGTACTTATCCTAAGTGTGGCGGTTCCGGCCTTACTAGCTGTCTTTTATCGTTCGGAATATTTCATTGTACTTCTTCTGGTGTATACGTGCTCAACGATCTTCTCCTCTACACAGGCTCCTATAGCCGATTCTTACGCGATCTCGGCGGCGAATAGAGCTGGAGCCACTTACGGTAGCATCCGGCTTATGATGAGCATTGGGGCGGCTCTGGGAGCTTATGCAGGAGGGGTGTACGTATCTACCTTCTCTGTATCCACGATATGGCTACCTTTTCTCTTTTTTAATCTGATTGCAGTCCTTATTGCGTTTACATTGCCGAAGCAGGCGGAAGAGAATCATATGATGAGGCAATCGTTTACTCAGGGGGTAAGACAACTGCTGGGGAATCGGGTCTTCCTTGCGTTTTTGGGTGGCAGCTTTCTTGTGAACCAGACGATGGCTGCTTTTGGTACATACTTTGTAATTGCTTTTCAATCGGTTGGAGGGTCTACTCGCTATGCAGGGATTGCGCTCTTTCTCGCATCGGTGACGAATGTGCCTTCCATGCTTTTTGCTTCTAAGGTGATTAAGAGGTTGGGTCGTGAGCGGACCTTGCTCCTTGGGGCTCTTATTTATGTTTTGCGGTGGGGTATTCAGGTTGCTTTTCCTTATCCATCGGTAATGATCGGAGTGCAAGTGCTGCATGGTCTTTCATTTGGGTTCTTTTATATTGCTGCAGTCGAATATGTATCTCAGATCACGTCTAACGAGATGCAGGCCACTGGCCAAAGTGTATTTAATATGGTGTTTGCAGGTTTTTCTGGCATTGTCGGTAATTTACTGAATGGATTCTTGCTCAATCAAGGCGGGGTAGAAGTAATGAATCTGTCTTGTATGTTGAGCTCTATCGCAGGAGCAATGCTGCTGTTCTATGTTGCCAGAAACTCTCGGCGCAAATTATCGACGACGCTATCTTCAGGCGGGACCCAGGCTTAACGCTTCCCTGCTGCTATGCTGAAAGGAGTATTTATAGATGGAATTAGAACGAGCTGGCTTGCCCAGCCGATGGTATAAGTCAACCCTGCGTGTTCGCTATCAGGAAAGTGATCAGATGGGTGTCGTGTATCATGCGAATTATTTGAACTGGTTTGAGTCTGGTCGTACGGAGATGTTTCGTCAGGTTGGTTTTACTTATCGTGAACTTGAGAAACAAGGCGTCTTACTTCCTGTCACCTCAGCAGATTTGCAATTTAAAAGTCCGGCGCGATATGATGATCTTATCTCCGTGTATGCGCGAATGACTACCTTCTCAGCGTTACGAGTCGTATTTGAGTATCAAGTGCGGAGGCTTTCGGAAGAAGAAGGTGGAAATTCAGAAGATTTATTGGCTACTCTAGGGGAGTTGCGGTCGATGGAACCACCTGGGGAGCTGCTGGTTACCGGCACGACAAGTCATGTTTGGGTGAACCGGGAATGGAGGCCTGCTAGGCTGGATAGAGCCCTTCCAGAGCTCTTTCACGCAATAAAAGAGGCGCTGCGGGAAGAAGGGGGTTCAGTATGATTAGAAGCAAATGGTTATGGGCTGGACTATTTATTATTCCTGCTGTGGAATTATTCGGTTTTATCTACGTAGCAGATCAACTTGGAGCATTTAAAACGTTGCTGCTTATGCTGACCACTTCAGTAATCGGTCTACTAATGATGCGATTTGAAGGTAAGAAAGTGCTGCAGGACAGCAGAACACATATGCAGGAGGGCCGCGTTCCTGGTCGGACGATGCTGGATGGTTTATGTATTTTTTTCGGAGGATTGCTACTGATATTGCCGGGCTTCGTAACCGATATTGTCGGTTTCACGTTAGTATTTCCATTAACTCGGCCTTTGTACCGTATATTTTTGCTGAAGTGGATTGAGAAGAAGATGAAGAATGGCACCTTCACCTTTTACCGTCGTTAGTATACTTTTTACAACAATAACAGAGCGGACCCCTGTCATTGCTGAAGGGACCGCTCTGTTTGCTATTTTACGAATTGATGATTATCGGTTCCTATCTTAATCTGCCGCTAACAATGTAGCTGTGCAAAGCTCGGAATACGCCCGCTCGGTTAAAGGCAACAAGGACTACTAGGACAACGGGTCCGATGATCAGCCCTAGCATACCGAACAACTGCAGACCGGCGAACATGCCAATCAACATGGCAAGGGGATCGAGTCCGATGCTGCTGGCGAGCACTTTCGGCTCAAGCACCTGCCGGGTAATAAGAATAACAGCGTAAAGTATGGATAGTCCTATCCCTAGTGCCAAATTGTCCGTCATATAAGAATATAACGCCCAAGGCAGCATCACAATTCCCACACCGAGATAAGGCAATAGATCCACAAAGCCAATCATTAAGCCGATAGCAAATGCAGACTTCACACCCAGCAGCAACAGCCCGATTACTACAATGATCGCTGTGATGGAGATCAGGATGACCTGTGCGCGAAGATAACCGAAGAGCGCTCTGCGTAAATCTCTCCAGATATCTGACACAGGCTTTAGGAATACTGTCGGCAGCCAGCCTGTAAGTTTATCATTATGACGCTCCCAACTCGTACTAATGAAAAAGGCAGCAAGGACAACCACGATAAGAATCGTACCCATACTAGGAAGTGCGGAGATCAGTTTCAATATTACATTAAAAAATCCCGTGACCACTTGCGTGACTGCGTAACCTACAGTTTCCGTTGTTCTGCTGATATTGCTGTCAATCGTAGCATGATAGTCAGGATTGTCTCGGTAGAATTGATTAATCTGGTTGATGATGTTCTGAATGCTTGCATTCTGGCTTAAGGACATCAGAAGATCCTTCCATTGGTCGGTGTGGAGATTAAAGGTTTGCAGCAAGACGATTAATTCTTTTACGAGTCTTGTAATCATCGCGGTTAAGACTAGTGTGATTCCGCCTATATAAAATAGCAGTGCAAGTGATACCGCAAGCCAGCTGGGTAATTTAAAGCCTTTAAGAATAAGTACTAATGGATGCATGATATATGCGAGCAGCCAAGCGAGCAACAGGGGGTATAACAGCGGAAGTAATAAATAGATTGCGAGCAGGAGGATGGAAGTTGCCAGAACGACCCACAGGCCGCGCAGCAGTCTTTTTAATACCAAACGATCCATACCGAGACCACACCTTCTTCATTCCTGCATAGACAGGGGAATAAGAGCTCGTCTTCATATATATTCATAGGATCGATTTAAAGACTAGAATGCGGGATAAATATTAGAATGGGCCGGAATCTCTAAACTGAAATGAAAAAATTGAATCAGAGGATTAGAAGTTTTTTTCTATCTCTCTGATAAAATCATTTGATGCGCTCCAAAGCTTCCACATTGTTCACATAACCGACAAAATCCAGTATGATGAATAAAGATACGAAGCATGTTGGTCATACAGCATTCCTGACGGAAATGTTCTTACACGCACTTATTAGATTTTTTAATGCTTTGAATTGGAAATGTTTTCATGGAACTAAGATTGTTTTTATACCTTGTTGGCAAAGGAGAGATATGCTATGACAGCTACCAAAGGCTTGGAAGGTATCGTTGCAACAACTTCATCCATTAGTTCTATTGTGGATGGTGTACTCACTTACCGCGGTTATGATATTGATGAACTTGCAGAACATGCTACCTTCGAAGAAACAGCTTATTTGTTATGGTTCGGCAGTCTGCCGACGGTGCCAGAGCTGGAAGCGCTCAAGCGGGATCTTAGTGCCTTCGCACAGATTCCTGAACAGGTAATCGAGCAAATGAAGCTCTATCCAAAAGACGCCAACACCATGGCAGCATTGCGGTCGGCTGTATCAAGCCTTGCTCTCTATGATGAAGCGGCTGACGATATGAGCAGAGAAGCGAACGAGATTAAGGCGGTAAAACTGCAAGCACAACTCCCAACTATTGTGGCGGCACTGTCGCGTATTCGCAAAGGGCTTGAACCAGTGGCTCCGAAAGAAGGCGTTTCTATTGCTGAGAACTTCCTGTATATGCTGTGGGGAAAAGAGCCGGACAGCGTATCTGTCAAAGCACTTGATACCGCACTTGTTCTTCATGCGGACCATGAGCTGAATGCTTCAACTTTTGCTGGCCGGGTTACAGTTGCGACATTATCCGATATTTATTCTGGGGTCACCTCCGCTATTGGTGCGCTCAAAGGCCCGCTTCACGGTGGGGCGAATGAAGCAGTTATGAAGATGCTAGAGGAGATCGGAAGTTTGGAAGCGGTTGAACCGTTTATCCGTAAGAAACTGGATAACCGTGAGAAAATCATGGGCTTCGGTCATCGAGTATATAAGAATGGTGATCCACGTGCAAAACATTTGATGAAAATGTCGCTGGAGCTTGGTACGATGAAAAATGACACCACCCTGTACGACATGTCCGTAAATATTGAACAATTGATTACCGGGCAAAAGGGATTAAGACCGAATGTTGATTTCTATTCGGCTTCTGTTTATACACAGCTAGGCATAGATCGTGAACTGTTCACTCCTATTTTTGCAATTAGCCGGACTTCAGGTTGGACTGCGCATATTCTGGAGCAATATACAGATAACCGCATTATTCGTCCACGTGCAGAATACACGGGTATGGTTGAACAGAAATACGTTCCAGTAGACGAAAGATAGAAGAGCAGCCTTGCGGGCTGCTCCTAAAGTTTAGTAGAATGAACCCTAGCAATAGTGTTTTAAATTTTTGATTTTAATGATGATGAGAGTTTTGTTCGATGCTTGTCAATGCTATTTAAATCCCACAAAACTTTAGGAGGAATACACTCAAATGTTGAAACTAGAAAAATTCGATCTACCTACAGAAGGCGAACAAATCACGATTAAAGAAGGAAAACTACAAGTTCCGAATAATCCAATCATTCCTTTTATCGAGGGTGACGGCACAGGCCGTGATATTTGGAAAGCTTCCAAGCGCGTACTTGATGCAGCAGTAACTAAAGCTTATGGTGGCACTAAGCAAATCGCTTGGTACGAAGTATTTGCTGGCGAAAAAGCTTTCAATACATATGGTGAATGGTTGCCAAATGATACGTTGGAAGCAATCCGCGAATATTTTGTGGCGATCAAGGGACCACTTACTACTCCAATCGGAGGCGGTATTCGTTCATTGAATGTAGCTTTGCGTCAAGAATTGGATTTGTACGTATGTCTGCGTCCAGTTCGTTATTTCCAAGGTGTTCCTTCTCCTGTTAAACGTCCTGAGCTGGTGGATATGGTTATTTTCCGTGAGAATACAGAGGATATCTATGCAGGGATTGAATATCAAGAAGGCTCTGCTGAAGTGAAGAAAGTCATCGAATTCCTGCAAAAAGAAATGGGAGTTAACAAAATCCGTTTCCCTGAAACTTCTGGTATTGGTATCAAACCGGTATCCTCCGAAGGTTCGAAGCGCTTGGTGCGCGCTGCAATTGAATATGCGATCAAGCACGGACGTAAGAGCGTAACGCTTGTTCACAAAGGAAACATCATGAAGTTTACTGAAGGTGCCTTCAAAAACTGGGGTTATGAAGTAGCTGAGCAAGAGTTCGGAGATAAGGTCTTCACTTGGAGTCAATATGATGTGATTAAGGAACGTGACGGTGAGGCTGCCGCTAATGCTGCTCAGAAGGATGCTGAAGCTGCTGGCAAAATCATTATCAAGGATGCAATTGCGGATATCGCGCTGCAACAAGTTCTGACTCGTCCAACTGATTTCGATGTTATTGCTACGTTGAACCTGAACGGGGATTACCTGTCCGACGCACTGGCTGCACAAATCGGCGGCATCGGCATCGCTCCTGGAGCGAACATTAACTACATTACTGGCCACGCCATCTTTGAAGCTACCCATGGTACAGCTCCTAAATATGCAGACAAAGACGTTGTGAATCCCGGTTCTGTTATTCTGTCCGGCGTAATGCTCTTGGAGCACTTGGGCTGGCAGGAAGCAGCGGACCTGATTTATAAAGGTATGGAAACTGCTATCAACAATAAGACCGTGACTTATGACTTTGCCCGTCTGATGGAAGGTGCAACTGAGCTGAAATGCTCCGCATTTGCAGACGAAATTATTAACCACCTATAGGTTAGATTAGCCAGATAACATTAGCCTTACCTTTATCATTTCTAGGAGGCGAATCTGTGGCGATCAAGCGTTATAAAATTACAGTGGTAGGCGCCGGTTTTACCGGCGCTACTACAGCTCTTATGTTAGCTCAAAAGGAACTTGGAGACGTTGTGCTGCTCGATATTCCACAAATGGAGAACCCAACCAAGGGTAAGGCGCTTGACATGCAAGAAGCAGGTCCTGTGCAGAGATTCGACAGTCATATTATTGGAACCTCAAGTTATGAAGATGCTGTAGATTCTGATATTGTAATTATCACTGCAGGGATTGCCCGTAAACCTGGGATGAGCCGCGACGATCTTGTGAATATCAATGCAGGGATTGTAAAGTCGGTATGCGAGAACGTAAGAGATGTAGCACCGGAATCCATCGTAATTATTTTGAGTAATCCGGTAGATGCGATGACTTATGCTGCATTTGAAGCGTTAGGCTTTCCGAAAAACCGCGTAATTGGACAATCCGGCGTGCTGGATACAGCGCGTTACTGCACTTTTATTGCGCAAGAACTGAACGTATCCGTTGAAGATGTACGTGGTTTCGTAATAGGCGGACACGGCAATGATATGGTACCGCTCGTTCGTTATTCTAGTGTCGGAGGCATTCCAATCGATACATTGATTTCTGCGGATCGTATCGAGGAGATTGTGAAGCGTACACGTGTGGGTGGCGGGGAAATCGTTGACCTTTTAGGAAATGGTAGTGCGTATTATGCTCCTGCAGCCTCTTTAGTTCAGATGACGGAAGCGATCTTGAAGGATAAGAAACGGATCATTCCGGTTATTGCCTTGCTTGAAGGCGAATATGGTTATGACAATCTGTTTCTGGGTGTTCCAGCTCTTCTTGGTGCGAATGGGATTGAGAAGATCTTTGAACTGGAGCTTACGGCTGAGGAGAAAGCGGCTTTAGATAAGTCCGCAGAGTCCGTACGTAGTGTAACAGCAATATTATCTGTGTAGATTGTGTCAGATGAAAGGGGAGGGTCCCGAAGGCCGTGAAATGGCTTAAGGGCGCTCTCTTTTTTTATATCAACAACTTCAAAGAATGGACACCTAAGTTGCTTTTCTTATTCTAATATTATGGGTATAATTATATGTAACTATTATCACAGTTAAATTGGAGGAGATATGATATGGATTGGAACGTTTTGTTTTTCTTACATATGATCGGGACGCTGGCACTAGGATTTTACCTTGTACTGCCTTTCATCATCGGTCGTGCTGAAAAATTGTCGCCTGCAGCAAAAGAAGGTACGTTAAGTGCAGTTACTGGATTTAACCGCTTTGCACAGTACGGTTTAGTGATTCAACTACTTACAGGTGGTTACATGATGACCAAGGGTGATTATTCTGTAGCATGGATGATCATTATCGTTGTATTGTTGCTAGCAATGTTTGCGCTTGGTGGTATTATGAGCAAGCCTCTGCGTCTTGCTGCTGCTGGAATTCGTGAGAACCGTGATGTCAAAGCAGAAACAGGCAAATTGCGTACGCTTAGTGCGCTGCTGTCCGTGTCATTGCTGCTGATGGTATTCTTCATGGTATTTAACGATATTATTTAATCTGTACGACTATGAGCCCGCTTCCGTAAAGGAGAGCGGGTTTTTTTGTGTTCAAAAAAACTTCGGATTGTTTGATTCTCTCAGCCATGTGGTAAGTAACTTTTCATACAGCAATTTTAAAAAAATGATAAAGCCGGCGTATAAACGTATACGCTTGAGCCATCCTAAGACGATCAGTTAACTATCAATTACTTAACGAGAGGAGCTAGGATTATGTCAAACGACAAGCAAGCTACGAAAACCTTACCCCCGCAAGAACAGCATCATCAGCCAGGAATTGAGAGCGAAATGAAGCCGTTGCCGAAATATGAGCCGGCTAATTATAAGGCGGCAGGTAAATTGCAGGGCAAGGCGGCACTTATTACTGGAGGAGACAGCGGGATCGGACGGGCAGTGGCTGTTCTTTTTGCAAAAGAAGGCGCCGATGTAGTTATTTCATATCTGAATGAACACTCTGATGCAGAGGAAACGAAACGCCAGGTGGAGCAGGAAGGTCGCAAATGCATTCTGATTCCAGGAGATATTGGTGTGGAAACCTTCTGTAAAGATCTCATTAAACAGACGGTAGAGGGCCTCGGGAAACTGGATATTCTCATCAATAACGCGGCGGAGCAACATCCACAAGCTAAGATTGAGGATATTACGTCCGAGCAGCTAGAGCGTACATTCCGTACGAATATTTTTGCAATGTTTTATTTGACCAAAGCGGCTATGCCTCATCTGAAAGCAGGATCAGCTATCATTAATACGACTTCGATTACCGCTTATCGTGGTAGTCCACAATTACTGGACTACTCTTCAACGAAAGGAGCCATTCTGAGCTTCACGCGTTCCTTATCTACGAATCTGGCAGAGAAAGGCATTCGGGTAAATGGCGTTGCTCCGGGTCCAATTTGGACACCGCTTATTCCATCTACTTTTGATGCAAAACAGGTTAGTGAGTTCGGCGGTACGCAGCCTATGAAGCGACCGGGACAACCGGAGGAGCTGGCCCCAGCTTATGTATATCTAGCCTCCGACGATTCGAGTTATGTGACCGGACAGGTCATCCATGTAAACGGTGGCGAGGTCGTAAACGGGTAGAGGCTCAGCCAACCAAACCTAGATACTTATATAAAAAGCTCTAATTCAGGGTTAGCCGAATTAGAGCTTTTTGTATTGATCTTGGGATTTAGTTTCCAGCAGACAGCTCATCGAGCGACATTTCAAAGCTCGGAGCCATATGAGTGAGGAAATAATCTACTTCCTGTAAGCCGAGTCCGCGTAGCTTCGCACCTGTCTGCTCTTTCGCCGCTGCGAATTCACGGTTGCCCGCAGCAACCTCCCAGACACACTTTAGGTAAGCATCCAGTCGATCGGCTGCCTTAACGTAGCTGTGCAGGAGAACGTCCTCCGAATCGGGAGAACTGTCTTCTGGCTGCATGAGCTGCGTGTAAATGCCCTGAAGTTCGGGAGGAATCATACCGGTCAAGCGTTCCGCAGCAATTCTTTCCATTTCGCGGAAGCTGGTTAGTAGCCGAGGATTATTGTATTTCACTGGTGTGGCAATGTCACCCGTGAACACTTCGCTGGCATCATGGAACAGGGCCATAGTTGCTGCTCTTTCGGCGTTTAATGAACGTCCATAATGAATATTACCAATGGAACAGAGCATATGTGTGAGCAGAGCTACATGGAAAGAATGCTCAGCAACGTTCTCAGGTGCGGTGCTGCGCATTAGGCTCCAGCGCTGAATGTATTGAAGCCGATATAAATAGGCGGAAAAATGGTAGTTCAATTTTAAAGTAACCCCTTTCATGAGCTGCTAGGTATGATATTATTATACTAATTGTATCAGACTTTTGATAATCTGGATCTGCTGAGAGGAGCTTGAATGAATATGCAGCATTTTGAAGACAGCATTTATAATCTAATTGTTGAAACGTCCACGAACTTGCCGGGTGATGTACGCCGGGCGGTCGCCAAGGGTCGCGCACTAGAGGACAGAGCTACCCGGTCAGGTCTTGCGTTAACTACGATTGCTCAAAATATCGGAATGGCTGAGCAGCAAGTATCACCGATCTGTCAGGATACGGGAATGCCTACATTTATCATTCACACACCTGTGGGAATCAATCAGATTGAGATGAAAAAAGATATTCACAACGCCATTGTACGGGCGACCAAGAATGGTAAGCTTCGTCCAAATTCTGTAGATTCATTGACAGGTGAGAACAGCGGAGATAATTTGGGAGCAGGGACACCGGTCATTCATTTTGAACAATGGGAAGAGGAAAAAATAGATGTCAGACTGATTCTGAAGGGTGGCGGCTGCGAGAATAAGAATATTCAATACAGCCTTCCAGCAGAATTAGAAGGATTGGGCAAGGCAGGCCGTGATCTGGACGGAATTCGTAAATGTATTTTACATGCTGTTTATCAGGCACAAGGGCAAGGCTGTAGCGCTGGTTTTATAGGTGTTGGTATCGGCGGCGACCGCACAACTGGCTATGAGCTGGCTAAGAAGCAGTTGTTCCGCAAAGTGGAGGATGTTAATCCAATAGAGGATCTCAGCAAGCTGGAAGACTACATCATGGAGAATGCCAATAAGTTGGGTATTGGAACGATGGGCTTTGGTGGGGAAGTTTCGCTGCTTGGTTGTAAGGTCGGCGTTATGAATCGTTTGCCAGCCAGCTTTTTCGTATCTGTTGCCTACAATTGTTGGGCTTTCCGTCGCCAAGGTGTGCTGGTTGATCCGTCAACAGGCAATATAGAGGACTGGTTGTACGAGAGTGGTACAGGGATTTCGGTTGATGATGGACGGGACCAGGCGTCGGAAACGGAAGTGGCAGATGCAAGTGAAGACAATGCAGCTACTGGATCTCGCGAAGTCCACCTGACTACACCGATTAGTGAAGAGGATATCCGTAGTTTACGAGTTGGGGATGTAGTAATTTTATCCGGTGAAATGCATACGGGCCGTGACGCACTTCATAAATATCTAATGGATCATGAGGCTCCGGTGGATTTGAACGGTGCAGTTATCTATCACTGTGGTCCTGTAATGATGAAGGACGAGGAAGGCTGGCATGTTAAAGCAGCCGGTCCGACTACTAGTATCCGTGAAGAGCCCTATCAAGGCGATATTATCAAAAAATTTGGAATTCGTGCCGTCATCGGAAAAGGTGGAATGGGTCCTAAAACGTTAAAAGCTCTTCAGGAGCACGGGGGCGTATATCTCAATGCGATTGGTGGCGCTGCACAGTATTATGCGGAATGCATCAAGAAGGTAAATGCTGTTGATTTTATGGAATTTGGCATTCCTGAAGCAATGTGGCATTTGGATGTGGATGGTTTCGCTGCTATTGTAACGATGGATGCCCATGGTAACAGTCTGCACGCAGATGTAGAGAAAGATTCCGCAGCAAAATTAACTCAGTTTAAAGAGCCTGTATTTAAATAAGTCGGGTACAGTACGGTGAATTAGTCATAAAGTGGGGACATCCGCTGCTATGGCTTTTTCTCCGGTTTTATCGAAAATATAAGAATTTATATGTTCCACGCTATAATTTATCCTTATATTCCTCGTATAATCACTTAGCGTCCATATAGATAGGGATGTCGAAGGTGTTTATGCTTGTCTAAAGGAGGTTTACGAATGGTACCACATTATATTAGAAATGGTCTTCTTAACGTTACTCCGTATTTTATCGTGGCTGGTGCAGATCAATTGATTGATTTTGTTGTGAACTGCTTTGATGCAAGAATTAATGATATGCTGCGGAATGATGAAGGCAAGATTAGACATGCAGAACTTAGAATAGGAGATTCGATCATCGAGGTTTCCGAGGCTAATGAGAAATATTCACCAGTACAGCTCGCTATTCATCTATATGTAAGAAATGTGGATGAGACCTTTCGTAAGTGCTTGGATGCCGGGGCATCCATCATTGAAGAACCATTAGATAAGCCTTATGGAGAAAGAGGAGCGGGTATTAGAGATGCTCAGGGCAATCAGTGGTTTCTTGCAACCTGTATAGAATGAAATCATGATATTTTACAAAAGTAATACAAAGTAACAGTCCAGAGATAATCAACTTGGGCTGTTATTTTTATATAATCTATTATAGTAGGGATTTATGTCACGAAAATAGTAGCACTGGTTTTTTGATGAAAATGAAGTTAGGATAAAAGATACAATGAAAAAGGGAGAGGCACACTTCAGATGAAACCGTTTCGCGCTCGTCTTACGTTTATACTTATGGCCTTAATCGGTATTTCCATGATTGGCACTGGATTTACGATGGCTCATCTGTTTAAGAGCTCCCATATAGCTGCTCTCGAAGAGAACATGTCCCGGGAAATAAATTTACTCGCAGGCACATTGGAATTTGTAGATATGAACGCCACCAATGCCATTCCGTATTACACGGAGCAGGCAGAGCATGTCGCCGAGCTTCTAGATTCCCGGATTACTTTTATCAGTAAGTCAGGTGAAGTTTTAGGGGATTCAGAGAAAAATCCTCTGGAGATGGACAATCACGCCAATCGTGAAGAGGAGATTGTTGCGGCTAAAGAGGGGACTGGACGAGCCATTCGTTACAGCGAAACTTTAGATCGCGAGATGTTATATGTAGCTGAGCGGGTGACCTCAGATCATGGTTTTGACGGTTACATTCGGGTCTCGATGGGACTGGATGCAGTAACGGAAGGGCTTAACCGTGCTTGGATGATTATGGCTGGGGGGTTAGTTGTTTTGTTCCTGGCAGCAACTATTGTCAGCTACAAAGTGGCATCGAGCATGACTTCACCGCTTGAACAAATCACGAGAGTCGCGCGGCGTATTACAGATCTTGATTATGATGCAAGAGTCCATTTGAAGCGTAAAGATGAGGTCGGGCAGCTGGCGACAGCAATAAATGCCATGGCTGACAGTCTTCAAGCTCAGCTTAAGACTATTCGTGATAATGAGGATCTGCTGCAAAGCGTACTGGACAATATGACTGGCGGCATCATAATGATCAATGCGGACGAAGAAATTGCCCTGCTGAACCGAGCCTCAGAGCGGATGCTGGATGTTAGCAACAGTGAAATGGCGGGTCATTCGTACAAGGAGCTAAAGCGTCATTATGAGTTAACACGTCTGCTTGAAGAAGGGGTATCGAATAAAGAACCGCTCCATGAAGAACGAAGTATTTACAATCCGAGAGAGCGGATTGTACGTATGGACGCAGTACCTATGATCCAGGACGGGACGTATAGAGGCATGCTCTTCCTGCTGCAGGAAGTAACAGAGATTCGTCGCCTGGAGCGGATGCGAAGTGAATTTGTCGCTAACGTATCCCATGAATTGAAGACGCCGGTTGCCGCTGTTAAAGGATTTGCCGAGACCTTGCTGGGTGGTGGGGTTAAGGATGAGAAGACAGCCCGTTCCTTCTTGCAAATTATTTATGATGAGAACGAACGCTTAAATCGATTGATTGGAGATATTCTGGAATTATCTAAAATCGAATCTAAACGTGTGCAGCTCGATTGCTCACCTGTTCATATCATTGAATTCTTTGATTCCGTGCTGGGAACCATTAGCAAAGTGGCTGAGAAGAAAAGTATTAGTCTTAACGTAGAGGTTCCTGAGGAGCTGTTCATTGAGGCCGATGAAGATAAACTACGTCAAATTTTTATGAATTTGCTCTCCAATGCGATTAATTACACGCATGAAGGGGGTAGCGTAAAAGTCTATGTTAAGAATATACTGAAGCCAGATGGTTCTGAGAATGTCCAATTTACCGTTACCGATACAGGGATGGGGATTCCCAAAAAGGATCTGCCGCGCATTTTCGAACGTTTTTATCGAGTGGATAAAGCAAGATCAAGAAGTTCCGGTGGAACGGGGTTGGGACTGTCTATTGTGAAGCACTTGATAGATCTGCACCATGGTGTGATTTCGGTTAAAAGTGATCTGGGGATCGGAAGTTCATTTATTATTGAGTTGCCGCTCTTGCAGGAAGAAAAGGTGGATTAGATTTTTGTAAATTCATCTTATTGATTTTACACCAAGTTAACATTGTGGTGATATGATTGTTTTGTTGTTGCTTTGTAAAAATCAAACTATATGGAAGACGGGGGAACCTATGGCTCAACGATTGCTTGTCATTGAAGACGAACCGACACTGGCCCGGCTGCTGTCCTATAACTTAACGCAGGAAGGTTACGAGGTAACAGTAGAGGATCATGGTACGGCAGGATATGATCGTGCGACGAGGGAACCTTTTGACTTGATCGTATTAGATCTGATGTTGCCAGGTATGAATGGCATTGACATCCTTGATAAATTGCGTGGACAAGGTATCCGAACACCTATTATTGTGTTGACCGCTAAAAATGCGGAAGAAGATGTAGTTAGAGGGCTGAAATCAGGTGCTGATGATTATATAACCAAACCATTCGGCGTCTCTGAACTGCTCGCTAGAGTAAGTGCTGTACTTCGGAGGATTTCTGGACTTGCTGAGGAAGCACCGACAGAAACACCTATCTCTGCTTCTACCATTATCTTAGGTCAATTAGAGATTTACCCTGAGAGATATGAAGTCTCCCTCGGTGGTCATAGTATTAATTTACGGCCTAAAGAGTTCGAAGTGCTATTATATTTGGCTCGTAAGCCAGGGGTTGTGTTGACGAGAGATGATCTCATGAATGCTGTATGGGGCTTTGATTATATTGGTGGGCAGCGTACGGTGGACGTGCATGTGAGTTCACTTCGTAAAAAGCTTGAGCTCGATCCAGAATCCGTTCATATCGATTCGATTCGAGGCGTAGGCTATAAATTAGTGGTTAATAAAAAAAGAGCTCCGGTCATTTAGAGTGACTGGAGTTCTATTTTTTCTATACTTTTCATAAATAAGAAATGCTCGGAGTACTAGTTGGCTTCTGGGGAAATACTGTGATGTGGACCCATTCATCTCACTGATTTTACATTGCGTTAACATTTCTCTCCAACTGTATTTACACTAAAAGCTTATCATGGAGATCGAAGATGATGAGAAGGAGACGTAAACACTAATGAAATCCATCATTGACATAGAGAATCTTGATCTCTACTATGAGTCGTTCCACGCACTGAAGAATGTGAATCTGCAAATCCCGGAGAAACAGGTTACCGCTTTTATTGGACCTTCCGGTTGCGGGAAATCCACGTTGCTTCGCACATTGAATCGTATGAATGATATGATTCCTGGCACACGTATAGAAGGAACTGTAAACATCGGTGGCAAAAATATTTATAGTGATGAGGTAGAGGTGGAAAGCCTGCGTAAGCAGGTCGGTATGGTGTTTCAACAGCCGAATCCTTTTCCTAAGTCGATTTACGACAATGTAGCTTACGGTCCCCGTTTACACGGCATCCGTTCCAAAAGTGAACTGGATGAGATCGTAGAAAAAAGCTTGCGTCACTCCGCCCTATGGGAGGAAGTGAAAGATTTTCTGAAGAAATCTGCCCTTAGCTTGTCTGGTGGACAGCAGCAGCGGCTTTGTATTGCTAGAGCGTTAGCGGTACAGCCTGATATTCTGCTAATGGATGAGGCAACCTCTGCGCTCGATCCTGTATCCACTCTCAAGATAGAAGAGCTTGTTCAGGAACTAAGAAGTGAGTATACCATTGTTATGGTAACTCATAACATGCATCAGGCCGCACGTGTATCCGGTCGAACCGTGTTTTTCTTAAATGGTGTAATTGTAGAGGCGGCGGACACAGAGGTGCTTTTCTCGAACCCTAAAGATTCCCGCACTGAAGATTATATTTCCGGACGTTTCGGCTAATCAGATTTAAAAGGGTGTTCGTCCCTGGAAATGGCAAGCTGACCATACGTTAATGAGGAGGATCGCTCTTATTATGATTCGCAGAAAAGAATTTGATAAAGACTTGGAAGAGCTGCGCAGTCTGCTGCAGCAGATGGGTGAGCATGTTAAGGATGCTCTTGAAGGTGCAATTAATGCATTACAAAATCTAGATACAACGCTCGCACAGGAAGTCGTTGAAGCGGATTTACAGCTGAATGCCATGGAAGATAAAATCATGGAAATTGGCTCACGCTTAATTATTACGCAGCAGCCCGTAGCTAAGGATTTGCGCCGCATTATCGTTGCCTTCAAAATATCAAGCGATTTGGAACGCATGGGGGATCTGGCGATTGATGTAGCTAAGGCGACCATGCGTCTTCAAGGCCAACAGTTGATTAAGCCCCTTGTAGACATTCCTCGTATGGCTGAAATCGTGACAATTATGATCGATGAGGCGATCCAGTCTTACCTGGATGAGAACACTGATCTGGCTTATAAAATGGCACAGGATGATGATCAGGTCGATCAATTGTATGGTGCGATGATCAATGAGTTATATTCTTATATGGTAACAAAGCCGGAGACAGTATCCCAAGCTATGTTATTGACACTGGTAGGCCGTTATATCGAACGGATTGGCGATCACGCTACTAACATTGGTGAAAGCGTAGTTTACCTAGTTACCGGTAGTCGTCCAGATTTGAATGAATAGTTTTGATTCAAAAGATGTTTGGTACTTGTCGTAACTGCGGAGAATGTTTGGACTTCCGGCCGCTGTTGTCTCCAGATTTCTTGATTTTATACCGCTTTTTATGGTTGAAATCCGGAGACAAAGGCGGGCGCTTCGCTCCTACAGTTCCAAACTTCTCCTCCATTACTATCGTACCTTCACATCTTTTGTGTTTTTAGGTAAATGAAAGTAGCCGTCCTTTTATAAGGGCGGCTACTTGTTGTATTACCCCATATTAGCTCTTAATGTTACTAACATTTCAGCTAATCCCATTGTTTAAGTTGGTATAGCCGTTTCTACTTGGACAGGCCATATGTTAAGATGTAAGAAGTAAGCATGAAAAAGGCGAGGTGCACTATGGACAAGTTGATACTTATAGATGGAAATAATATTATTTACCGCGCATTTTTCGCGATGCCTCCGCTAACGAATACAGCAGGGCAACAGACGAACGCGGTTTACGGTTTCACAACGATGCTGCTCCGTTTAATTGAAGAACACAAGCCGACACATATGATTGTTGCTTTCGATGCAGGGAAAGTCACATTTCGGCATGAAGGTTATGAGGATTATAAAGGCGGTCGGCAAAAGACACCTCCCGAGCTCTCCGAGCAGTTTCCACTGCTGAAAGATTTGCTCAGAAATCTGGGTGTACCGCAGTTTGAAATTGGCAATTATGAGGCCGATGATATTATTGGAACCATTTCTCGCCAAGCAGATGAAGCAGGCCGGAAGGTTATGATCGTGTCGGGAGACAAGGATATGCTTCAATTGGCTTCCGAACATACGACCGTTGCGTTGATCCGCAAAGGAGTTACTGAGGTTGAGCTTTATGGACCAGAACAAATTCGAGAGAAATATGATTTAACACCCGAGCAGATCATCGACCTTAAGGGACTGATGGGTGATGCGAGTGATAACATTCCGGGCGTTCCGGGTGTTGGTGAGAAAACAGCGCTCAAGCTGTTGCATCAATTTGGATCGGTTGAAGGTGTATTAGCAGGAACCGGTGAGCTTAAAGGTAAAATGAAAGAAAAGCTGGAAGCTCACGCGGAAGACGCTGTCATGAGTAAGAAACTGGCAACCATCTATCGTGAAGTGCCTCTTGAGCATTCGTGGGAAGATATGATCTTTAACGGAATTTCAGCGGATACAGCAGGACCCGCTCTCGCAAAATTAGAATTCAAATCACTTCTGGAAAGGTTGTCACTTAGTGCCTATGCTCCAGTAGCTGATGGAGAAGAGGGTGCAGCGGAAGTAGAAGCTGCTACACTCGATATTTCGATCGTGAGTGAAGATGAACTTGAGGCGCTAAGTGAAGCGTTGCCTAGTATTTCAGCGCTGCATGTGGAATCCAATGGGGATAATCCGCATCGTGCCGAGGTGATCGGGGTAGGGCTATCTACTCTGGAGCGACATTATTATGTGCCGTTTGAATTACTGCTGAAACCAGCAGCTGCGAAGCTACGCGACTGGTTAGGAGATGAGAAGGCTCCGAAGAGCGGATATGATCTTCACCGTGCTGATTTGGCACTGCATTGGCAGGGGATTGCTTTTGCAGGTGCAGCCCATGATGTGCAGCTGGCGGCTTATTTGCTGGATCCGACGGAAGCTAATCAGAACCTAAACGATCTCGCTACGAAATACGGCTTGCCAAGATTGTCACCTGATGAAGATGTATTTGGTAAAGGCGCCAAATATAAGATTCCTGAGCTTGAAATCTTAGGAAATCATGTCGCACGTAAGAGTGCTGCGGTACTTGGCATCGCCCAGAAACAACAGCAGGAATTGATCGAAACGGCGATGACCGGACTGTTCGAGGATCTCGAAATGCCATTATCACGTATTCTTGCGGATATGGAGAAACAGGGGATTGCAGTCAACGAAGGGGATCTTAAAGAATTAGGAAAAGAATTCGAAGCTCAGATTTCCAAGCTGGTCACCGAAATTTATGAAATTTGTGGCACAGAGTTTAATTTGAATTCACCTAAGCAGTTGGGCGAGATCTTATTTGTAAAACTGGGTCTTCCTGTCGTCAAGAAGACGAAGACCGGATATTCAACAGACGCAGAGGTGCTGGAAAAGTTAGCACCGTATCACGATGTGGTACGTTTGATTCTACAATATCGCACGATTGCTAAATTGCAATCCACCTATGTAGAGGGGCTGCTCAAGGAAATTTCCCCGAAAACAGGGAAGGTGCATACATTCTATCGGCAGACGATTGCTGCGACAGGACGGCTTAGCAGCCAATTTCCGAACCTGCAGAACATTCCAATCCGCTTAGAAGAAGGACGTAAAATCCGTAAAGTGTTTGTTCCATCCGAACCGGGCTGGTCCATTCTGGCGGCGGACTATTCGCAGATTGAACTACGGGTACTTGCGCACATCTCCGGTGATGAGCGGATGAAGGAAGCTTTTCTCCATGATATGGATATTCACACGAAGACAGCGATGGATGTATTTGGAGTTACCGCCGATCAGGTTGATAGCAATATGCGTCGTGCTGCTAAAGCCGTTAACTTTGGTATCGTGTACGGAATCAGTGATTATGGTCTGTCGCAGAACTTGAATATTCCTCGCAAAGAAGCCGCTCAATTTATTGAGCAGTATTTCGAGGTATACCAAGGTGTACGCCGATATATGGATGATATCGTAGTTGATGCAAGGAAACATGGTTATGTAACCACGCTGCTGGAACGCCGTCGTTACTTGCCTGAGATTAATGCGAAGAACTTTAATCTACGTTCTTTTGCGGAACGTACAGCAATGAACACACCTATACAAGGAACTGCCGCTGATATTATTAAGCTGGCGATGGTGCATATGGACAAGGCGCTATTTGAGCGTGGGCTAAAGAGCCGTATGTTGCTTCAGGTACACGATGAGCTTGTATTCGAGGTGCCAGAGGATGAAATGGAGCTCATGAAGACGCTTTTGCCGGAAGTAATGGGTGGAGCATTGCAGTTATCGGTGCCGCTTAAAGCAGAGGTAAGTTTTGGCAGCAACTGGTACGAAGCGAAATAGGCTCCCTTTAAGGTGTGCATATCAGCTATAATGTAGTTGAGGTGAAGACATCATGCCGGAATTACCGGAAGTAGAGACAGTCAAGAGAACACTGAATGATTTAGTTAATGGAAAGCAGATAGAGAGTGTAACCGTCCGGTTGGCCCGGATTATTCAGCGGCCGGATGATATTCAGGCTTTTGCCAACCTGCTCGCAGGTCATAGCATTGTTAATGTTGAACGAAGAGGGAAATTTTTGCGTATCGTGTTAGACGGTCTGGTGCTGGTATCTCATTTACGGATGGAGGGCCGTTACGGACTTTTTTCGAACGAAGATCCACTGGACAAGCATACGCATGTGATATTCCATTTTACCGATGGCACTGAGCTGCGTTACACGGATGTTCGTCAGTTTGGTACAATGCATCTTTTTCAGATTGGTGAAGACCTCCAACTGCCTCCTCTTAATAAGCTAGGACAGGAGCCGCTGGAGCCATCCTTTACGCCGGAGAAGTTTAAGCAGATTGTATCAGGCAAAAGCACAAAAATTAAATCGCTGCTGCTGAATCAGGAATATATCGTCGGCATAGGTAATATTTATGTAGATGAGTCGTTACATCGTGCAGGGATACATCCTGAAGTCAGCGCCAAAGATCTTTCGGATGAGCAACTTGATCAGCTGCATCACGCTATTGTCAGTACGCTGACGGAAGCGGTAAACGCTGGTGGTTCGTCTGTAAAATCATATGTGAATGGTCAAGGTGAGAGCGGCACTTATCAGCAGCAACTGTTGATTTACGGTCGTAAAGATCAGCCGTGTAACCACTGTGGAACGATGATTGAGAAAACGGTTGTAGGTGGCCGCGGCACGCATTATTGTCCAAGCTGTCAGCGTAAGGTTGAAAACTGAAGAAGTAATTAGGTTGGCACCCACTACTTGTCCCGCCCATATACTGTGTGAAGAATGCTTAATAGAGAACGGAAGCTGAATGAAGTGTATTCTTCAGTGTTCCGGTTCTTCACAGGAGGGATTGCGGGTGCTCAGCCCATTTTTTTCACTAATATTACTAGCTTTTGCTTTGAGTTTGGATGGTTTTGGCGTTGGTATTACATATGGACTGCGTAAAATGAAAATACCATTGCTCTCCATTCTGATTATCTCGCTTTGTTCGGGGGTAGTTATCTGTGTATCTATGCAAGTGGGCGTTCTGCTTGCCAAGGTAGTGTCTCCACATGCAGCTTCTGAGGTTGGCGCTGTTATACTCGTGCTAATGGGGTGCTGGTCGCTCGTCCAGATGTTAATGCAGAAAGAGAAGGAACAGACAGGTGAGCGTAAAGTAGGTAGTGAAGAAAATGTGCTATCCACAGAAGCTCGGGCAGAGGTAGCTGTTGATACTGAAGATGTTGTAGAACAGGTTACCATGGCTCTTGAGCAGGCAAAGTCGGCTGTCTTTTCCCTTGAGTTACGACGATTGGGGATTGTTGTACAGATCTTGCGTACTCCGTCTTCTGCAGATATGGATGATTCCGGGAGTATTTCTTCGATGGAGGCTATGCTGCTCGGGATTGCCCTCTCTCTAGATGCTTTTGGAGCTGGACTTGGCGCAGCATTGCTGGGGTTCAATCCGATATGGACATCACTTACAATTGCTCTGTTTAGTGGTACATTTCTATTGCTGGGCATGAAGACTGGATTAAGATTCGCCGGGAACTACTGGATGAAGCATGCTGCTGCACTACCCGCGTTATTATTAATTACAATGGGAATACTGAAGCTATTATGAGGTGAGTACATGATTATTGGCTTAACCGGAGGCATTGCATCCGGAAAAAGCACGGTGTCCGCACTGCTTGTGAGCAAGGGAGCGAGGCTGGTTGACGCGGATGTGATCGCCAGAGAAGTTATGCTCCCCGGTCATGAGGTGCTGGCTGCGGCTGTGAAACAATTCGGAAGCGAGATCCTCTCTTCGGATGGCACACTGAATAGGGGAAAGCTGGGGGACATTGTATTTCAAGACCCGGCGGCCCTGCAAGCCCTGAACAATCTGACGCATCCCGCAATCCGGCGGGAGATTAAAGAACGTATGAACAGCATGGAGGAAGAAGATCCAAAGAAGTTAACAATTGTGGATATCCCTCTTCTTTTCGAATCAGGACTCGAGAACATGTTCCATGAAATACTGGTGGTCTACGTGCCTCGTGAAGTGCAAATCGCTCGATTAATGGAACGTAACGGACTTTCTATAGAACAAGCAGAAGCACGCTTAAATGCACAGATGGATATTGAAGCGAAGCGTAACAAAGCGGACTATATCATTGACAACAGTGGCGAACTTGCGCACACTGAGCAACAGGTTGCTGTTCTTTGGGACAGGCTGGGCTTATCATGAAATGGTTACGTAAAAAAAGAGTCCTTCTTCTGTTATTCATTGGTTTTACTGCGATATTGTTTCTGAGTACGAACTGGATGTCCTGGTTTTATCCGATCCATTATAAAGATGAGATCCGTAAGCACAGCGTTACGTACGATATTGACCCATTTCTAGTGGCTTCGATTATCCGAGTGGAAACGAACTTCAAAACTGGACGAGAATCCAGAAAAGGTGCTATAGGTTTAATGCAGCTTATGCCGGATACCGCCAAATGGGCCCTTGAAAAGGCCAAGCTTCCTGATGTTTCTATGGAGGAGCTAAAGCATGAACCATCAGCAAATATTGAACTAGGTACCTGGTATCTTTCAACATTATCCCGTCAATTCGAAGGTAAACGTACAGCGGTTATCGCTGCATATAATGCTGGACCGGGTAAAGTTCAAAAATGGCTGGATGAGGGGATCTGGGATGGAACGGATGCTACGATTAAGGATATTCCGTTTGGTGAAACCCGCCATTATGTACAGCGCGTCAACTATTACTATGATCAGTACACGGATATTTACAACGAATTCTAAAACCGTGTTATGTATAAAAAGAAGCATTAAACGATCTTGCGATCGTTTAATACTTCTTCAGTAAGCTTATGTGGACAGGTTATTTGTATTGACCTGCCAATTGTTGTTCTGCCAGGGTTACAAGACGTTTAGTGATGTAACCACCGATCGAACCATTTTCATAAGAAGTTTTATTGCCTTGGTAACCATCTGGGGAAAGCGTGATTCCGAGTTCTTGGGCAACTTCATATTTAAGTTGTTCCAAAGCACCACGGGAATTTGGAGCTACAAGGTTATTGGAGCTGTTGTTTTGGCTCATTGCTGTTCACCTCCTCTGTTGGTAACTGTATTATGTGCCGGACTTGCCATAATCATTACAATAAAAAAACGGTGATTTCTGGAAAAAATGAAATAGCCCTTTAAAAGCCGGATGTTTAACATACCGGGACTAAAAACATTATGTAATAGGAAGTGATGAAGCTTATGAAATGCCCTTACTGTGATCACACAAATACTAAAGTGCTCGACTCGCGACCAGCGAATGAGAATAAGTCCATCCGCCGCAGGCGTGAATGTGAGCGTTGCAGCAAACGGTTTACAACCTTTGAAATGATCGAGGAAACACCGTTAATCGTGATCAAAAAAGACGGCAGCCGTGAGGAATTCAGCCGTGATAAAATTCTACGTGGTTTAATCCGGGCTTGCGAGAAACGCCCCGTTTCTGTAGAACGTCTAGAGAAGATCGTCTCTGAGGTGGAGAAATCCCTACGCGGCATCGCCGTAGCTGAGGTAGAGAGCCAACAGATCGGTGAATTGGTTATGGAGCAGCTCTATCCAGTAGATGAAGTCGCCTATGTTCGCTTTGCATCCGTATACCGCCAGTTCAAGGATATTAACATGTTTATGAAGGAACTGAAGGGTCTGCTATCTAAGAGCACTGGGGATCTGGACAGATTGTAGGGTTGTGGCTAGTCTAATGACTAAAAAAAGTGTTGACAGCGAAGGCGATTTTTTATATTATATAGGAGTCGCCTACGGCGCTTGGATTTGTCAGAATGACTTAAATACACCGAACTAAATTTTAGAATGTGTGATTTCATACATCTGAAAATTACGTTTGGGGCCATAGCTCAGCTGGGAGAGCGCATCGCTGGCAGCGATGAGGTCAGGGGTTCGATCCCCCTTGGCTCCACCAAACTTCATATGGACTCTTAGCTCAGTTGGTAGAGCAGTAGACTCTTAATCTATTTGTCCAGGGTTCGAGCCCCTGAGAGTCCATCCTAAAGAAACGGCAGAAATGCCGTTTCTTTTGTTGTTCAGGAAGCGGAGTGACTTTTTATTTGGTTTTGATCGTAGTATAGTTTGGGTAGATAAATCGTACAATGCAAAGAGAGCCGTGCGGAAACACGGCTCCCAGTGCAATAGCCGCTTTTAAGGGCGGCTGCTTTCAGGTATTACGGGCAGAAATAGACCGCATCCTTTGGACTAGGGCGGTCTATTTCTTTTCGAGGTAATTCAGAAGCTCAATGCTAAAAAGGTAGAACAAGTTGAAATGCAGGCTCTCCAGACCTATATTCCTGTTTGGCGCGAGGTATTTAAGAAAGCTTCTACTGCTAAAAAGAAAATGATGCTTAGTACGATCATTGAGTGTGTTAGGGTTTACCGAGATTCAGTAGAACTGACGTTAAAATTGAACATTAGCTCGTTTTTAGCGACTTCAAGTGTAAGTAGTCTAAAAGGTAATGATTATGATTTGAAGGCTGGCAAGCAAGTGCATGGCATTCATTATGGAAATCAGTTTTCAGGCATTTTCCAGCCTAATTCATCATCCCACACTGCATCGATATCATCCAGGTGAACATGCCATTCACCACCGTCTACTTTTCTACGTATCTCGGTCAAACATTTCAACCAATGAAATAAATCGTTCAGCAAATCTTCAATCTGATCCGTCATGGACAGCTTGGTAGCGCCAGCGAAGATCTCCGTTGATCTGGACGAATCGAATTTGTACACTGTGAAAGACTCCGCCCGGTCTTTCCCTTCAAAATCCTGATCATAACGTTGGACAATGGCTGTGATTGCTTGTTGTTCGCTTTCTGTTAGGACGTATTCCCTCGTGCATGTGTAATAAATAGAAACACTGATAAGTCATTCCCCCCAAACATAGAAATGGATGCGATATCCAGTTCCTGATTATTACCCTCCAAAAGTCGAAAGCAAACTAGGCCAAACCTGCATTCTGGCGCCGCATGAAGGACAATTCATTTCCCCGGCCAAATACGGCAATTGGTTCAAAAAAGAGGAATCGCCCAGCTGATCGGCTCGCTCCGCCAGTATTTGATGTTCCGCTTCAACGAATGCCTCAACGGGAGTAACCTCATGTGCTGCCTGAAGGGGTTCGAATACCGGATCTTCCGCGAATGCTTGTATACGACCGCCTTCTCCGCTCGGCCACAAGTAAGCCTCTTGATTACATGCTCCGCAAACGGCCACATATTCGTCGCCAGCCGTAAAATTCAGAAACATGTTTGCCACGCTCTGGGATTCCCGATAAGCCGCGTCTGCAATGAGAACATATCTTTTTTCGGTATCGCTGCTTATTTCTTGTTTGGCGTAGGCCAACATCTCTGGAACCAGCGAAGCAAGCTCCGCTATCGCTTTTAAGTAAGATTGGTACATCTCCGCGCAAACCTCGTTTCCCGCTTCAGGAGCGAGTTCGTTCCAATCCGAGGGATACGGCTCAGATCTTGTTTTGTCATGACACGACTCGATAATCCCGCAAGTGATGTAGATTTCATGGCGCACTTCCATATTTTTTGATGCGAGAGCAAGTTTGGCCAGATAAGGTACTGCCGCGTAAGTGACAGTATAGATCGTATTTTGGTGATATAAGTGCTCCTGGAATAGCTCGTCGAAAACTTCTTTATCGAAATCAAGCATCAGACGCTCCAACAGTTCAGGTACCATTTCGCCCGACTCGTAAGGACCGACTAGCTTGCCCCACAGTTCGCTGTTTAATTGTAACAAGAGGAATCACTCCCATTCCTATTCAAGTGGATACATTTTCTATATTATCCTATAAGATCGGCGGGTCCTGAATAGGGCAACGGATATACTCCCCCTCGAGAATAGGGCTTAAAGCCTAGGACGATTCCCCTTAATTCCACATCAAATGCCAAGATTTGTTCATGGGTCTAGTCGTTTTAGACTCCCATGACGGGTAGATGGAGAATGTGCAGGGCGTAGCGTATCCCCCTAGGCTCTATTTCCATAACATGAAGAAAAGCCAATTCTATTGAAATGGCTTTTTTCTTTTTCACTACTCTTCGAAAGGATCACGATTTTGTACTATTAATTAGCATGAGATATGACAGAAATGTTGGCATGCTTGATTCACCATAGAAGGCCGAATGTCCACATTTGTATATGTATTGTAAAGACAAGTATATCGATGAAACGAATGCCCCTACTTATAATAAAATTGCTGCAGCAGTTGAGCATGGAGGGTCATGCGGTAAGCTGGAGTAAAATTCGAGCTAATAAACAACGGGGGGGATCTTAGTGCGTTTACGGTATAGGAATATTTTTTTAGTGTTTTTTGTTACCGCTTTCATTTTAGTTGCCGTTTCATCGGAGAAGTCCGACGCCGCAACAGGTAATCTGGCTTTAGGAAAGACGGCTTATTCGTCGTCGAACGAAGTAGACTTTTTCGGGCCTGAGAAAGCGGTCGACGGTGGCAATCGGGATGCAAGCCGCTGGTCTTCGGAAAGAACGGATGACCAGTGGTTCTACGTTGATCTGGGCGAGCCTGTAGAAATTGGAAGAGTAATCATCAACTGGCAGACTCCGGCGGAACAATATCAAGTTCTTGTGTCTGACGATGCGGTAACCTGGAGGAACGTATTCGCGGACAACCGCGTGCTCGTCGCCCGCGGACCAGTCGAGGATACGATCGATTTTGAGCCGACACTGGCGCAATACGTTAAGTTCCAAGGAGTAACGCGACGTCCAATTGAGGATATCTATTACGGATACTCCTTCTGGGAATTCGAGGTATACAAGGGCAAACCGCTGTTGCCGCCTATGATGGATGCGGTCAAAAACAGCATCGTCGTCTCCGAGGGAGACACTCAGCTGAACCTGCCCGCTGTACCGGATGGTTATACGCTGACGCTGGTGAACACGGACAGCTTGCCGGTGATCGACGAGCAGGGCAATATTCATGCGCCGCTTGTGGATACTCAGGTTCAGCTGCTGCTGCAAATCGAGAGCGACAGCGATCCGACATATCTGTTAGCGGATAATGCGTTAGTCACCGTACCCGGTCTCTACGAGCAGACGAGCGATCGGAACCCGGAGCCGCGAGTCATTCCTTCTTTGCGTGAGTGGCTGGGCACAACCGGCGAGTTCCGCTTGACGGATAAATCCAATATCGTCATTCGCGCGGAGGATGAAGCGGCTCTGCAGGGGACGGCCAATATTTTGCGGAAGGACTTGCTTGATTTAACGAAGCTTCCGCTGACGGTTACGGTTGGTTCACCTCAAGAGGGAGACATCTATTTGGTGCTGGATGCCGCGCAAACGGGATTGGGGATAGAGGGCTATGAGCTGAATATTGGCGAATATACTTCCGTCGCTGGCTCCGATCAGACGGGGGTCATGTTCGGCACAAAAACGATCCTTCAACTGCTCGGCCACGATGCCGATCATAAGACGATGCCCAAGGGGCAATCGCGCGATTATCCGAAATACGCGGATCGAGGCTTCATGCTCGATGTGGGCCGCAAGTTTTATACGATCGAATTTTTGCGGGATTATGTGAAGTTGATGTCCTACTATAAGATGAACCGGTTCCAGATTCATCTGAACGATGATGTCGGCGATGTCGGTTACTTCCGTCTGGAGAGCGAGAAATTCCCGGGAGTGACGAGCAAGGACGGCTTCTATACGAAGCAGCAATTCAGAGACCTGCAGCTGCTTGGGATGGAATACGGCGTAAACGTCGTGCCGGAAATCGATACACCGGGCCATTCCGGCGCGTTCATCGCTTACGACCCTAGGTTGGGCAGCAACAATCAGCTGGATATCAATCGTCCGGAGACGCTCGACTTCATTAAAGAACTCTTTGACGAGTATCTCGACGGCAGCAATCCGACCTTCGTCGGCCCGGACGTGCACGTCGGCACGGATGAATATTTCGGCGACGACAAGGAGGCGTTCCGCAGGTACGCGGATATGCTCCTTAACCACATTAACAGCAAAGGCAAGCGCGCTCGTCTGTGGGGCAGTCTGTCCGCATATGACGGCACGACGCCAGTCAGCAACAATGCGACGATGGACATCTGGTATGAGCCGTACGGAAGTGTCTTGCAGGCCATTAAGCTTGGCTACGACGTTGTCAATACCAACACGAACTTGCTCTATATCGTTCCGCAACTGTACCGCAGCTATTTGAATTACGATTTTATTTACAATGAGTGGGAGCCTAACGATTGGCTGGAGACGAAGCTTCCTTATGGGCACCCGCAGGTAAAAGGCGGCATGTTCGCGCTCTGGAACGACGTGTCTGTAGAGAAGGGCGTCTCCATGGCGGACTCGCATCAGCGTATCTTGCCTTCCATGCAAGTGTTGGCGGAGAAGCTGTGGAGAGGCAACCGCGTCGACCGGAACTTTGCAAGCTTCCAGGCGGATGCCGCAAAGTACGTGGACCCGCCGGGTGTTCATCAGTCGCACAAGCTTCAAGTCGACAATGAGCGCAATATCGTTCTCGATTATACTTTCGACGAGGGCTTCGCGGATCGTTCGGGCAACGGCTTTGACGGCAACGCGGTGAATGCAGGCACGGAGAAGGGAATCTTCGGGCAAGCAGTAAGGCTCAAAGGCGGAGCCAGCTACGTGGAAACGCCGCTTCGCACGCTCGGTTTCGGATGGACGATGTCCATGTGGATCAAACCGGACGCTGACAACCCGCAAGGAGCTGTGCTGCTGGAATCTCCGGATGGACAGCTGAAATATAACATCGGGGGCAGCGGCAAACTGGCCATCACGAAAGAAAACTACGTCAGCGAATTCAATTATAAGTTGCCGACCGACCGCTGGACCCATGTCATTATGATCGGCGACGACACGGGGACCTCCATCTTCATTAACGGCAGTGAGTATACGGCTACTCTAAAAGACGGCTCCAAGTTGGAAACGTTCGTATTGCCAGTAGCCAAAATAGGCAGTGAAACGAATGCTTTTAAAGGCTTGATTGACGAACTCATCGTAAGGAACATCTACGTGGACCTGCATGGAAATCTGGCTTTGCATAAGCAAGCCGAATCCTCGCTGCCGGAATCCTCGTCCTACACGGCGGACAAAGCGGTGGACGGCAGAGGGGACACCAGATGGTCCAGCAATTGGGTGGACGATACCTGGTTCATGGTGGATCTGGGTGAAGTGAAGAACATTGATGCTGTATCTATTTTGTGGCAAACGGCTTACGGTTCGAAGTACCGCATTCTCGTGTCCGAGGACAAGGAGAACTGGACGAATGTCGTGAAAGACAACAACGGCGAGATTAACGGCAAGCCGGGACGCGTCCTGACTACCTTCCAAAGCACGCCGGCCAGATACGTGAAGTTTGAAGGCGTATCCAGAGCTACCATGTTCGGCTATTCCTTTGAGGAATTTGAAGTGTACGGCGAGGAATATAAGCTCGGCAATATACGGCCGATTATCGACCTGTTGACGGCTATCGAGGCCTACAAGCTCGTGGAGGACAATTATTCTCCTGAGGGCTGGGCACAGCTTCAACAGGCGATGGTACAAGCGACTGCGGCGATTCAAACCGCCCAGCTGACTCGTCCTGAGGCCGAGCAGGCGTATGCCGGGCTGAGCGTTGCGCGCGATCGTCTAACGATCGAAGACGTAATGGGTCTGATCGAGCTTAATGTGAATGAAAGCATTGCCGCGAATCTCTATCTACCGCAGAAAGGACAGCTCGGCACGCGTATCGTCTGGAGCAGCTCGAAGCCCGACTATCTGAATGCCAACGGACAATTGTTGCAACGTCCGTCAGGCAGCGACATGGAGGTCGTGCTGACCGCGACGATCAGCAAGGGAGATGCATCCGCGAAAAAAACGTTCAAGATCAAAATCAAAGCGTTGCCTAGCTCTGGTGGCGGAGGATGGGTTCCGACTCCAATAACTCCAGATCCGGAAGAAGGCCAAAACGGCGGTTCGAATCCGGGAGGCGGAGATCCAGGCAATGGCAATGAGAACGGCAAAGGCAATGGCGGGGAGTCTGGCGGATCGACAACGGTTCGACTGAACGATATTGCGAGTCATTGGGCAAAAGCGTCCATCAAACGGGCCGTCGAGCTTGGATTCGTAGCGGGCTATACCGACGAGACGTTCAAGCCGAATAAGACGGTCAGCAGGGACGAATTCGTCGTCATGTTGGTCAAAGCGTTGAAGCTGCAAGGTACGAACAGTTCGCTGGACTTCGCGGACGCAAGCTCAATTCAAGCTTGGGCGAATCCTTATATTGCGCAAGCCTTGGAATCCGGCCTGATCAACGGCTATGCGGATGGGACCTTCCGTCCGAAGGCTTCGATTAGCCGAGCAGAACTGGCAGCAATGATTGTTCGCAGCTTGGGCCTGAAGACTTCGGAAGGGCATGGGCTCTCTTATGCGGACGCGGATCAAATCCCGGATTGGGCGAAGCCGTATGTGGCAGCAGCCCAGGAGGCGGGAGTAATGAACGGTCGGGGGGACAACCGGTTTGCCCCGGCCGCCTCGGCGACGCGTGCTGAAGCTGTGGTCGTCATTCTGAACATGCTTGATGCGCTTGCAGAATTGCAAGCGCAGGAGCAGAACTAATTATGTATAGAAAGAGAGCGTGAGCTTAAGTGAAAACTAGACGAAGTTTGACTGCTTTGCTGCTTGTCCCGGTCATGCTGTTCTCGTTGATATCCTCCGTGTATGCGGAGGAGCCGGGCGGAGAGAGTGCCAGCTTTTATAATTTGGTTCAAGGGAAAACGTACACATGGTTGGATCAGCCGGAGGACACTTTCCCGGATGACGGGACGAAGCTGACGGACGGCAATGCCGTAGACACATCCCGTGACAGCGGCAACTGGGTGGGCCACCGCTACAAGAAATCCCGTTCGGTTGTGTTTGATCTAGGCGAGCAAAAAACGATCAAGGACGTGAGCGCGCGTTTCTTGCAAGATTGGCCGAACAACGAAACGCTTGTACCGCTCACCGTTTCATTCTACGCGTCTGACGATGGGGTGAACTGGGGCGTATTGTCTCATAATGCGACTAAATTGTTATGGGGCGATCAGACCAACACCGAGACGTATAAATGGGACGGCAGCCCAGAGAACGGAGTCGTCAAGCGTGGCGATTATACCGAAGGATTGGTTTACGCTCAGTATGTGAAAGTGGTGTTCTCCGTGCATCCGAGGGCGTGGACTATGATCGACGAGGTGACGATAACCGGCGCGGAAGGCTTGATCGACGGAGCCCAGCCAGTGCAGCCCGAACCTTATGGTCTCCAGCAACCTGGGGAGGCTACTGGCGGGATTGAAAATTTGGGCTTGCTGTATAACGGGCATTACCCGGATGGTACAGGAACCTGGACGAAGGAACGGGTTATCCCTAATATCAGCTATGTGAACAAGCAGGGAGAGCCTGTCGATTGGCTGTTCGACGGCGTGCTGTATCTGGGTTTGACGTCGGAAAACGGTAGAGGCTTCGGCGCGGTTGAAGCGGCCGGCAAAGCCAGAAGAGTGGAATGGGAATGGTATTTGAATAAAACGTTTAACGCCGGCGGCGATATGAGCGCGCTGAACGAGGCGACGGCCGAGGTAGGCGCGAAGCTTGGCGAGCCTGACCGTAAGACGAAGGTTGTTATGATGATACCCGATCCGGGCGAATATCAGTCCGATTTTGGCAGCATTAACGATGAAAATCTGGACTTCAACCTAAGTGTGGTCGGTAATGCCGCATCGCTGAACAACCGGGCCAAAGCGATTCAGTGGTGGACCGATGAAGTGCAAGCAAGATGGGCGGCTGCGGGCTACTCGAATCTGGAGCTCGTCGGCATGTATTGGCTGGAGGAACAAATAAGCACACATTCGACTGGCCCGGAGATGGTCAAGAAAGCGAGCGACATCGTTCATAACGCTGACCTGAAGCTGTTCTGGATCCCTCATTCTTTGGCTTATAAGAAATTCATGTGGAAGGATGTCGGCATCGATGCCGTATCTCTGCAGCCGAACTATTTCTTCGAGAAAATGGAGTTCTCGCGTCTGGAAGATACAGCGGATATGGCGAAACGGTACGGCATGTCGCTGGAGCTGGAGTTCGATGACCGGATGATCAATGACGCCGTCTTCCGCGAGCGGTTCATCGATTACTTGAACAGCGGCGTGGATACAGGGCTAATGCAGCAAGGGTATAGAGCGTACTATCAAGGCAACAACGCCATTTTCAGCGCGGCGAAAAGCGAGGATCCTGCTACCCGCGTCCTCTACGATTGGCTGTACCAATTCGTGAAGGGCACTTATCAGAAGCAAGACGACGCTGCGCCTGATGTTGTAGCGCTCATGAACGGGGAGCCGATCTCGGAGCATACGATTGTGCCTGAAACGACACAGGCCGCCTTCACCTGGGCCATTCCGGGAGATGATGACAGCGGTATCGTCAAAGTAACGGCCAAGTATGACGGCAAACCTTATACGCAAGGAACTATAGTAGATCTGACGGGCAAGCCGGGCAAGCATGTGCTGGAGCTGACGGTGGCGGCTGCCAAATCCAAGACGGTTAAGTTCGTAATAGAAGCTCGTTTGGGCGCTGAAGGTCTATTGGCTCTTGTTGATAAATACGCGGACAACAAGCAGCTTAGCAATGCCGATACGGTACGCACTATGCGCAACGCTCTGATTATGATGGAGCGTACGCAAGAGAGCGATCCTGAGGAAGCCATAGGCTATTTGCTGGCATTCAATGCGAAGCTGGAAGGGGCTAAAGGCCTTGAATTTGTAACGGAAGGCGCTTATACGGCCCTGAAGGAAGGCGTGTATTACGAGATTGGCAGCATCGCACAAGACAAAGAAGCAGAGGCATCCTCGACGGAAGCCGCAGGTCTAGAGGCTTCTAAGGCGCTGGATGGCGCACCGGGTACGCGCTGGGCGAGCCAAGTGCGCGATACGGCTTGGTTCCAGATCGATCTGGACAGCAAGCAAACCTTCGATACGGTCCGCATCGATTGGGAATATGCGCGCGCGGACCAATACCGTCTGAGCGTCTCGGATGATAAGCAGACGTGGGAGCCCTTGAAAGTCGGCAACAATGGCGTGGTTAAAGCGTCCGACGGCAAGAATACGCTGGTATTCCCGGCAACGACGGCGAGATACATCAAGTTTGAGGGACTGAATCGGGCAACGTTCTACGGTTATTCCTTCTATGAATTCGGCGTGTACAATCTTTCCCAGCGGCAAGAGCTGAAGACACTGGACGGCATACAAACCGCCATGGACGCCTCCACGAAGAAAGTTACGATCAATGGGTTAGTCATGAACGGCAAGAAAGAACATTTGTATGTCAAAGTGCTTGACCCAAAAGGCAACATTCAATATACCGGCCAGACGGGCACTGAGGATGACGGAAGCTTCCGCATCGCCTTTACGTTGACCGGAGAAGAGCAAGGACTGTATACGGTCGAGCTAGAAACGGATGACATGACGACTCCAGCGAAGGCCGCCTTCGAATATCGCAAGCCGCCTTCCACTGGCGGAGGCAATGGGGGCAGCATTGGAGGCGGTTCGGCGCAAGATCCGTATACGTTGCAAACGTACGGTTCAGTCAAAGCCGTGCTTGTCCCGACATTGAAAGGCAATCAGGCTGTGGCTTCGGTCGGAGCAGCGGATCTGAATGCCGCGATTCTCAAGGCAACAGCCGACAGCAACGGCAACAAGCATATTCGTCTTGAATTGAAGCTGTCGAACGCAGCTGGCAGCTATGCTTTGGAGCTTCCCGCAGCTAATCTGACGAACCAGTCTAATCTGATTCTGCATATCTCCACGCCGTATGCCCAGCTTGCATTGACTGGCGACATGCTGGCTGGAGTCAAGGAGAATGCCGGAAAGCTGCTCGTTATCGTAAGCGACCATGCAGGCGAGTATCGCGGCAACGAAGCGGCTGGCCGGATCGGCAACAGGCCAATCGTTGAAGTTGCATTGCAACTGGACGGTGAAGCTCTGTCTTGGAATAATGCGAAGGCACCGATTTCCATTGCGATTCCGTATTCGCTTCAAGCGGGCGAGCAAGCTGCTGATCTGCAAGCTTTCGAGCTGACGGGCGACAGCGCGGCGGCAATTGATGGCACGTCTTATGACAAAGACAAGGGCGTACTGCGATTCTCCATCGACCAAGTCGGCGTCTATGCTGTCGGCGGCAAGAAACCAGTTGCGTTCACTGACCTTGGCAAGTATGAATGGGCGCGCGAGGCAATAGAGAAGCTGGCCGAAAGAGGCATCGTCAAAGGCACTTCGATCGAAAATGGCACTTTCAGCCCCGCAAATCAAGTAACGCGAGCTGAATTTATCCTTATGCTGGTGAACATGTTTGACCTGCGCGCCGAGATTACCTCGACGTTCACCGATGTGAAACCGAATGATTATTACTACGATGCGGTATCCATCGTCAAGCAATTGGGAATCGTTTCGGGAGTGAACGAAGTTAACTTTGCTCCTCGTGACTCAATCAGCCGCCAGGACGCTATGGTTATGCTAACCCGAGCGCTTCAAACGACGGGGGCAATCAAGCCGTCCGCATCCGGTTTAACACTTGAGGGCTTCCGTGATGCGAGCCAGATTGCGCCATATGCTGCGGACAGCGTGGCAACTCTGTTCGAGCATGGGCTGGTTACGGGCTCGGGCGGCTATATGAAGCCGAAGAGTACGACCAGCAGAGCGGAAGCGGCGACGTTCTTGTATCGCGTTCTTCAATTAATCGAGGGGCAGCAGCAGGAGTAGACGCGGAAACAATTGATTAAAGCACATTCCGATTAGTGCGGCAACGCGACCGGAATGTGCTTTTTCGACGATACAGAATAAAACTTCCTGAATGGACGGATGAAGCCGGTAAGCCGTCCCGCGCTTCCGCGATGAACTGCGGGCGCGTGATGGCGCCTCCGACCCCCCACGTAAGCCGCCCCGGCGTGGCCGACGCCGCTTCCTCGGGTGTCCTGATGCGCCTTCCGCGACGAACGGTAACGCACAGCGCTTCGCTCATCCACCGGACGAGCTCCAGGTCGGGGCCTTCGGACCGAGGGCCATGCGGCGTATAGCCGGATAACGTCGTCCCGACGAAATCCATAGAATGGATTTCGAGTTGTCTTTTTTTGGAAAATTTTTAATTGCCTCGGGGTGTCTTTGGTAGTGAAACCAACAACGGCGGGAGAGCGCATCGCTGGCAGCGATGAGGTCAGGGATTCGATCCCCCTTGGCTCCACCAAACATCATATGGACTCTTAGCTCAGTTGGTAGAGCAGTAGATTCTTAATCTATTTGTCCAGGGTTCGAGCCCCTGAGAGTCCATCCTAAAGAAACGGCAGAAATGCCGTTTTTTTTGTTTTGTGGAGAGTGGAGTGGCTTTTTATTAGGTTTCTTTCATGGAATAGTTTGGAGAGAAAAAATGTGCAATGCAAGCGAGCCGTGTGGAAACACGACTGCCGGTGCAATAGCCGCTTTTCGAAGGATCAAACAGGAAATAGACTGTATTCCTTTGCGAGAGGGCGGTCTTTTTTTTTTGTGCTGAGGTAAGATCCGGTGCTCTCTCCCGGTACATCGACGACCTCAAGACCAGGCAATGCTTCATCAAGTCAACAATAGACTCTAGTCGGGACGAGCGACTTAGGTTAATATGAAAGCGCAAACATGTTTTCTGGAAGTCTTGAAAGCTACAATTTAGCAACAGAGCATAAAGGTAATCTGAACGGAGGATAAGATGGAAAACTGGTTGGGTAAATCGTTAAAGCAGAAGTTGAGTTTGTTGATTATTATTTCGGTATTGGTACCGGTGTTGTCTCTGGGACTGTTCTCCTATTATATTGCTGAAAGCTTAACGGAAGAGAAAGCGAAAAGTTCAGGCATGAACACGCTTCGGCAAATTGGGGCCTATTTGGAAAATATGGTGAGCGATGTTGAGAATCTATCACTATTCCTCATCGGCCACCCTGATGTCCAAAGCTATTTGAAAACACCGGAACACGATTTGCTAAAGCAAACCTCGATCGTTAATTTACTTACAACATTATCGATTTCCAAACCATATATCGCCAATGTCATGATCGAATCGAATGAAGATAATAAGCCGTCGGTTTCCTTCAGATCCGTCCTCGAATCAGAATGGGCCGATATTCAGAGCGAATATCCCAGTTATTATGAGAAATATCCTAAATGGTGGTCTCCGGTACATCACTTCGTTACATCGGACGGCAAAGAGGATGTCATTACGATGTCGCGGCCGATTCGCAGCACATCAAAATATTACGATATCGGCATGCTTAAAATTAGCTTGACGCAATCGGTTATCTCTAGCCATTTAAAGCAAGCTGGACTAGAGGGTGAAGGCGTCGCCCTGCTGTTGGACGAACAAAATCGGATATTGGCTGGGCCGGAAGGGTATTCGACTAACAAGAACTTGAACGATTATTTTCCCGGAATAGTTGAATTCAAGGGTAAGTCGGGCTCGTTCGATTACCGAGAAGCGGAGGAGCGGAGTACAGTATTATACTATCAGATGCCGAATGTTAACTGGAGGCTCGTAGGCATCATTCCGGCAAAAGCTTACAGAGCGCAGAACCAGTATTTTTTAACGTTAACTGCAATTGCAGTCAGCATTTCCATGCTTTTTGTCATCGCTTTTGTACTTGTACTTATTCAAAAGGTGACGAAACCGTTGTCAGCATTAACGAATTTTCTTAGAAATTCCAGCCCGGACGAACCGCTGCCGACGCTGCCCGTCACATCGATCGATGAGGTTGGACAACTGATTATTAGCTATAATCGGATGAGCTCGCGAATTATTAATTTAACCGATGAGGTGAAGCTGAGCGAAGCGTTGAAGAAGGAAGCGGATATGTCGGCGCTTCAAGCGCAGATCAATCCGCATTTTCTATACAATACGTTATCGTCAGTCCACTGGATGGCACTAATGAAGGGAGACGAAAAAATTGCAGATATGGTCGGCTCATTGAGTGATTTTCTTCGTTTCAGCTTAAATAAAGGACAGGAATATTGTGCAATCAGCCAAGAAATTTTGCATGTAGATCATTATGTGAAGATCCAGTCCATTCGATATCCAGATAAATTTGATTACGAGGCGAATATTCCGGCGGAGCTGCTCGATATGAGAATGCTGAAGCTGCTGCTTCAGCCGCTAATTGAAAATGCGATGATTCATGGCATTTTGAAAAGAGAGGGTAAAGGAAGCATTATCGTTAAAGCGGCGTCAGCGGGAGAGCGTATAACCTTTATTGTTCAAGATGACGGTGTAGGCATGAGCAGGGAAAGATTGGAGCTGTTGAGGGAGAAGGTAAGCGCAAACTTAGGCATTGATCCGCTGAAGAATAATGACTCGGCAGGCAGCAGCTACGGATTGCGCAACGTTCATAATCGGCTGCAGCTTCATTATGGGCATGAAGCCGGTTTACGGATCGAAAGCGTAGAAGGAAGCGGCACTAAAGTTAGTTTTACGATTATACCGCTCCAATCAGAAATCAAATAGGCTACAACCTTTGTGGGAAGGAAGGAGAATCTGTACATGAAGCTGTTAATTGTAGATGACGAAGTCATTATTAGGACCGGCCTTAGCACGGTTATTAAATGGGAAGAGAATGGCATTGAGCTGCTCGCGCCGGCTGCTTCCGCGGAGGAAGCGCTGATGCGCATTCCGATAGAGTGTCCTGACATCATTCTAACCGATATTCGGATGACGGGAATGACGGGATTGGAATTGTCTCGCGAGGTTAAGCGGAATTTTCCTTACATTGAAATTGTTATATTGTCTGGATTCGATGATTTTGCATATGCACAGCAAGCGATGCGGGAAGGAATAAGTGATTATTTGCTTAAAAATAGCCGTCCTGGCGATATCATGACTGCGGTTATGCGCGTGAAGCAGCGTATCGTCAGCAGACGGGAGGCTGTGCTTCAAGAAGCCATCCATCAAACGGCGTTCCGTTGGAAGCAACTAGATCGGTTTCTTCGCGGGGACAATCTCCTGACGGAGCGTGAAAGTGAGGAACTGTTGATCTATTATCCTGAGCTGAGGCTCGGATCGGATATGGAGAAGCTAGAGTTATGGCTAGTTACATCTGCGTCTCCACTGACAATGAAGGAGGAGACGGAAAGTGAAATGAATGAGGCGGCTGCGATGATTAGGAATTCACTTGGCTGCGTCATTCTGGATTGGGAATATGGATGGCTGCTTATTTTCCGCAGGGGGCAGCCGGGCGCGAAGCGATTGGTTAAGGCGTCGATGGAGCGGGCGGAGCGCGTTTATTGCCAGCCTTTTTTTGCCGCATGCGGTGTATGGGCCAGCAACGTGGTAGAACTGAGGGAGTCACTTCGCACCGCCGAACAAACCGCCTCGTACCGCTGGTTGGCAGAGGAAGCAAGAATGCTGGCCTATGAGGATATTAAAGATCGGAAAGGAATGCAGACCGTTTGTACGGAAGAAGTGGAGAGTAAGCTAACCGCCGTTCTGAGAAGCGGGAGCCGAGAGGTCGTAAAACAGTGGATTAAAGGTGAACTGGCGAGCATTAGACAGGATGCGGAAGCGACGCCTTGTTCCGTTCAAGCGTATTTGCATTCCTTGATTGTTGGGGGGTACCGCTGGCTAGAGCGTGCAGCAGCGTCCGTTGGTCAATCGATGCCGAAGCTTCCACAGCTTGAACAGTTGGACATAAAGCTGCTTACTGCGAACCCAGAAGAAACTTTGCAGCAGATGCTGCTTGCGATCCATGCGCAGTATGAACGATTAAACGGCAGCAGGAATGAAGCCATTGACCGAACTGTAGCCTATATACGCGAGCATCTTGCAGACAGCTTGTCTTTGGCGCAAGTAGCGGCAAGCGTACATATGAACCCGAACTATTTTAGCAAGCTGTTTAAACAGGAAACAGGTAAAAACTATATTGAGTATGTAACGGAAGCGAGAATGGAATGGGCTAGCCGTTTGTTGAGGGAAACACCAGCGAAGGTAAGTGAGATCGCTAAGCGGGTAGGTTACGAGGATATGAAGCATTTTAACCAGCTGTTTAAGCGTTACAGTGGCGAAACCCCTTCGCAATATCGTTCTAAATGAATAGACGAAGGTGAAAATATCCCCCGTATGGGCTTAACTTTCCCCCCTACGACTTCTCGTCTGTCTTATCTATACTAGGGTTATCACTAAAGGGGGAATATTTGAATGAAGAAGAGACTTGCGTTTGTAACGACAATTATCTTGATGATTGCCCTTTTGGCAACCGCTTGCAACAATAGCGGAAAAAAAGAGCAGAGCAATGGAGACAACAAAAGCTCTGAAGAAAAAACGAAAATTTCAATATGGCATAACTTCGCGGGTGACGACCTTCGTGCCAAAGCGGTTAGAGACCTGATCGACAAGTATAAAGAGGAGCATCCAGACGTTGAGGTAGACGCGCAAGCGATCCCGGTTGACGGTTATCGTCAACGCCTAAGCACGGTGGCTGCGGCAAATGAAATGCCAGACGTATTTTTCGTATATGCGGGCAGCCAATCCCAAGAGTTCTATGATGCCGGTAAGCTTCAACCGATTACAGAGTTGATGGATAAATACCCAGAATGGAAGAACAGTTTCTTGGCAGGTGCATTCGACCGCTATGAGTTTGAAAAAGGACAAATTTTCACAGCGCCGCTCGGTATGTCAGCAACTTCGTTCATGTATTATAACAAAGATCTTTTCGAGAAGCATAGTGTAAAAGTGCCGACTACTTGGGAAGAGATGATGACTGCAATTAAAACGTTCAACGACAACGGCATTACGCCGATTGCCCTCGGCAATAAAGCGCCATGGGTTGCACAATCGACGATTATCGGTTCGTTGGCTGACCGCGTGACGGGCACGGAATGGTTCTTGAAAGCTGCAGCTCAAGATGGAGCATCTTTTACAGATCCTGTATTCATTGACGCTTTGGGCAAGTACAAAGAGCTCGTTGACAATAAAGCGTTTCAAGATGGCGCAAACAGCATCGACAACACGCAAGCAGAGCAATACTTCATTCAAGGCAAGGCAGCTATGATGATTAACGGCGCATGGTCGCTTACGAATCTTGCAGCATCCGCAACTCCTGAGCAGTTGGCACCTATCGAAGTCACAACTATGCCTGGCATAGAAGGTGGAGCAGGCAAACCGAATACGATTTCCGGTGGCGCAGGCGCAGGCTTCGCGCTTAACAAAAATACAAAAGGCGCACAGAAGCAGGCAGCGCTTGATCTGATCTACGCAGTAAGCGGACCGGATGGCCAAAAGGCGATCGCAGAAAGCAACTCAATGGTTATGTACAAAGTAGAACTGGATAAGTCGAAAGTAAGCCCGCTTTACTTCAAAGCTTATGAATTGGCTGTGAATTCTGAAATTACGCCGGTATATGACGCCTATTTATCTGCTGAAGCAGGCGAAGTGATCAACAACGGTCTTCAAGAGCTTATGATGGGCGGTAAGCCGGAGGATGTAGCTAAAAAACTACAGGATGCGCAAGCGCGTTCGACTAAAAAGTAATCAGACAAAAGTACGTAAAGGAGGCTGTCGCCATGCCTGCATCATTGCGCAGCAGAAGCTTCGTCATCATGGCGCTGCTTCCTGCACTACTCATCTTTATCATCTTTGCGATCGTTCCGATTTTTTGGTCAGCTTACTACGGTTTCTTTGAGTGGAAGGGACTCGGTGCTGCTAAGCTTATCGGGTTGGATAATTATCGAATGATACTAGAGGATCCAGTATTCTGGAGAGCACTGAAAAACAACCTGATCCTTGTTGTCTCGGCAGTAATAGGTCAAGTATCGGTCGCATTGCTGCTGTCATTGTTCTTGCTCAAGAACACGATGTTCAATCGGTTGATGCGCTCCGCTGTATTTCTCCCGATGGTGCTGTCTACAGTCGTCGTCGGTCTCATCTGGGGCTATATTTATCACCCGCAAATCGGTTTGCTGAATCAATTATTGGAGACGCTGGGACTGGAATCTTGGCGCCGGCCTTGGCTAGACGACCCTAAAATCAATATGTTTGCCGTATCGATCCCGATTAACTGGGCGAATATCGGCCCGTATCTTATCATTTTCATCGCTGCACTCCAAAATATCTCTTCAGAAATTGAAGATGCTGCGAAGATCGACGGGGCGGTAGCCTGGAGAAAGCTATTTTTCGTGACGCTCCCGATAATTTGGGGAACAGTTGTTGTAACCATCGTACTGTGCATATCTGGAAGTTTGAAGGCATTCGACCATGTTATCGTCATGACGCGCGGCGGTCCTGCACAATCGACAGAATTGCTCGCCACATATATGTACAATAACACCTTTACGGTATACCGTTACGGCTACGGCTCTGCGGTATCCACAATGATTATTCTGATTAGCGCCGTGCTCATTGGCCTAAATCATATCATCACGAAGAGACGCGGCTAATGGGCGGTCGGCTAATGTTAGCCCGGCCGATGAAGGAGTGAATCGCTATGCAAGCAATGATAGACGCTCGGTCGGAGAAGATGAGACGCTCGCTGTGGCGTAAGCCGATTTCCGGAATTGCGAAAATCATCCTGTTATTTTATGCCATAATTACATTGTATCCGCTATACTGGTTAGGAATAAGTGCATTCAAGTCAAATCAGGAATTTTTCAATCGTCCCTATTCCTGGCCGCAGCAATGGCAGTTCGACAATATAACCCGGGCATGGGATCTCGGAAATATGGGCCGGGCGGTGCTCAACTCCACAATTGTTACCCTCTCAGCACTGCTGCTGACCATTGTGCTCGGTATGCTTGCAGCTTATGTACTTGCTCGGTTCCCATTCAAGTTGAGTGGCGTTATAAAAGGATTGTTCTTGCTAGGCATGCTCATTCCAATTCATAGCACACTCGTTCCATTGTTTATTTTCATGAACAAGCTCGGGATGCTGAATACGTACTGGTCACTCATCCTACCGTATACGGCATTTGAATTACCAATTGCGATCTTCCTTGGAATGTCCTACATCGTATCCATTCCGAGAGAAGTAGAGGAAGCGGCGATGATCGACGGCAACGGCTGGTGGGGAATCTTCGGACGCATCATTTTCCCATTGTCCCTGCCGATCGTCGCTACGATTACAATTCTTGCATTTTTGAGGTTTTGGAATGATTTCTCCTTCGCGCTCGTCTTTATTAATTCTCAAGCGTTGAAGACGCTGCCCCTCAGCTTGTCGCTCTTCTCCGATGGATTCGGAACGGACTACAGCTTAACGATGGGCGCGATGTTTATTGCTGCAATACCAACCATTCTCATCTTTTTGATCTTCCAAGAGCAAATTATGAAAGGCATGGTAGCAGGCTCGGTCAAAGGTTAACACCTTGATCGAGTTTTTGGTGTAATTTTATATATATTTCATTATTGTGGAGGGATTGATAGTGAAGTTACATTTTATAGGAGAATTTAGCGAGCTTCAATCAGGACTTCGGTTGCTGCTTGCCGAACTTAAGTCAGAATGGTCGGAGGATGGAATTCCCGTTTTAATAGAACCGTCTTCAGGAGAACTGGAAGTGGGTTATGATGGTAAAAGCGCTTATATTCGTTACGGCGCTAAACATCAATTTTTTCGAGGCTTGGGACTGTTGATTCAGAAGATTAGGGGCGGAGAGAGCTTTCAAATTACAGAGCAACAACAATTCGATGTGATCGGTCCGATGTTTGATTTATCGCGCAATGGAGTGCTAACCGTTGAAAGCTTCAAGTTTATGCTGCGTAAAATGGCGCTGATGGGCTTGAATAGCGTCATGCTCTATTTGGAAGACACTTACGAGATAGAAGACGAGCCATATTTCGGCTACATGCGCGGCCGCTACACGGCGGCGGAGTTGAAGGAAATCGACGATTACGCCGATCAATTCGGCATTGAAGCGTTCCCGAGCATTCAAACACTGGCTCATTTGGAGGAGTTTTTGAAATGGGAGCCGGTAAAGGAATATAAAGATACAAAAGGCGCGTTGCTAGTTGGAGCGGAGAAGACCGATCGTCTGGTCGAAAATATGATTGTCAGCATTAGCGCGCCGTTCCGCAGCCGGAAAATCCACATCGGCATGGATGAAGCGGAAGAGCTTGGACGCGGTAAATTTTTGGATCGCAATGGACATATGAACCGTTTTGATATTATGACAGGCCATCTGGAGCGGGTGCTCGCAGTAACTCGACGCTTAGGGTTGAAACCGATGATGTGGAGCGATATGTTCCTGAAGCTGGCTTCAGCTAACGGTGAAGATTATTATGGCCATGAGACGCAAATATCAGAGGACATGTCGAGCCGCATTCCTAAGGACATAGATATGGTTTACTGGGACTATAACCACGTCGAGGAGAAGGACTACGAAACATTGATCGCCAAACACCGGCCGCTCGGTAATAATCTTATTTTTGCGGGTGCTGTGTGGGTATTCAATACGTTCGGCGTCAATTACGGGCTATCCTTGCCGGCGACCGATGCAGCGCTGACGGTATGCAAGAAGGAAGGCATCCGGGAAGTTTATGCGACGATGTGGGGTGACGACGGAATGGAGAGCAATCCGTACATCGCTTTGCTCGGCTTGCAGTTTTATGCGGAGCATGCTTATTCTTCGTCGACGCCGACTGACAAGGCACTGGCCGAGCGCGTTCGGTTCTGCACCGGCATCGAGGCGGACGCTTACATGGGGCTGAAGTATTTGGACGAGACACCGGGAGCTGCACCAAATAATCAGAAGCAGAGCAATCCGTCTAAGTTTCTGTTGTATCAGGATGTACTGCTGGGACTGTTCGACAAACAGATTGATGGGCTAGATATGGCGGCTCATTATGCATGGGCGGAAGGCGAAATTGCAAGCCGCAGAAAAGCTGAGGCAGAGCTAGATTACTTGTTTGAGGTGCCACAAAAGCTATGTGCGGTGTTGAAGCAGAAGAGCGAAATCGGTCTTGAGCTGAAGCGGGCTTATGACAGTGGAGACAAGGCAGTGCTTAGGCGGATTGCAGAGGATGTTTTGCCTGAAATTTCGCTGGGTGTGCAAAATCTTCGCGCCGCACACCGGAAGCAATGGCTATCGATGTTCAAACCGTTCGGCTGGGAGGTGCTCGATATTCGTTACGGCGGAGTTGTAAGCCGGCTGGATACAGCGAGCATGAGGCTGTTAGAATATGCGGACGGAAAGCTCGAACGGATCGAGGAGCTGGAGCAGGAACGATTGCTGTATAGCACGACGAACCGTTTCACCGACAAAGGTGCAGGCTGGTGCAGCTATTATTACCGTATGGCGTCGCCTAACGTCTTTTTCCATGTGATCAATCCATTCTAGGTTGAAGAATTATTCTCAAGCAAATTGAAATCAATGGTACTGGTCATGAAGTGATGGTTAGGGGCTCCGTTTTTTGTATATTTAATGTACAAGCAGTGGGAACGAGGATAAAATACGTGATGAAGACTGTAAATGATTAGATATAAAGAAAGCTGTCGAGTCATTCTCGACAGCCTGAGCAGCTCGTGTCCCCATAGAGGGCGAGCTGTTTTTATTTTGTAAATCTTACTATTCGCAGTTGTTCCTTACCTTAGTTAACCAAGCCATTAGTAGCTTGTTTTTCTTTCCATACCATCGTAATTACAAGACCAATAAACATAATGACAGCCGCAAAGAGATACGGATAGTTGATGTTTACATCAAATAATACTCCGCCTAATGCAGGTCCGATGATATTACCAAGGCTAGTATAGGTTGAGTTCATGCCAGCGACAAAGCCTTGCTCTTTTTCAGCCGTTTTTGATAAATAGGTCGTTAGTGCTGGACGGAGTAGGTCAAATGCGAGAAAGATGAAGCAGGTTACTAGCAGAACAGTTAAATAGTTATTGATCATGGTGGAGGCTACAGCTAAGGCTACGCCAGTAATTAAGCAGAGTTGAATGAGCTTTTTTTCACCGAGCTTATCTACCATTTTACCGAATAAAAAGATCTGCACAACCACCCCGAAGATTGAGCTTATTGTAATGATGGTTGCAATATCCCGTGGAGTGAAGCCAAATTTATGATCAGAAAACAGGCTAAACACAGTTTCATATGCCGATAAGCCAAAGGCGAGGACAAACACTATAATAAACGCAATAATATATGCTGGATGAAACGAGCGTTTCAGATCACTGATAAAGTTGGTGTCTTTTTTAAGTTTACTGATTTCCAAAAGCTGCTCTTTGGATAGTGGCTCTTTCAGAATAAATATCGACGAAATACAAGTGATTAAGGCGAAGCCAGCAGCAAAATAGAATGGAGCACGTATACCTAGTTCAGTAATAAATCCTCCGATTCCTGGGCCAATAATAAAACCAATACTAATGGCGGCAGAAACATAACCCATTGCCTTAGGTCTTTCCTCTACTGAGGTGATGTCCGCAACATAGGCAGTGACGGCAGGCATAATGAATGCACCAGCAATCCCTCCAAGAATTCTGGCGATATAAAGAACGGATACATGTGTGCCTAAACCAAAGATTAATTCCGATGCACTGAAGAGCACTAAGCCGATAACGATCATTTTTTTTCTGCCGTAAGTGTCAATCCAACGCCCTGCCAGAGGAGACATGAGTAATTGCGCGAATGCAAATGCTGCTACAAGATACCCCATCGTTTTACCTGACAAATGCATAATGTTCATAAAGGATGGCATAACAGGGACGATCAGCCCAACGCCTAGAAAAACAATGAATATGTTACTTAGTAGAATGAGTAAGACTGTTTTTTGTTCTTTCAATGGTTTCTTCATGAAGTAATACCTCTCTTTGTAAAATCACAGCTGTGAAATACCTCTCCAAAATACGGTCCATGAGGCATTTAGTTTTTCATTTAAACGGATTTCATTATTGCCATACACAAGCTCTAGCATGATCGAATCAACTACACCTAAAAAGGCAAGCGTTGGAATGGAGGCTGCATCTTCCATGATGACTTTGGCATCGATCCAAGCATGGAATTTACTTTCAAGTACGGGTTGAATCTTTTTCTCTGTGTCGATTACTTCTTCATCAATCGCTTTAGCAAGATGGGGCGGTGGAAAAAAAGAGATACGCAGCCAAAACTTTAACTGCTCGTTCTTTTGAAACATATCAATGACCAATTGCAGATATCCTAATAAATCTGTTTTAGGATTTTGAGTCCCTACCTTACTCAAATATTGTAGTTTGGATGAGATTTCTGTCTCTTTGGCATCTTGTAGAACTTGCAGAAAAAGATCATCCTTCCCTTTGAAATGGGCATAAAGAGATTGTTTTTTCATCCCGACTTGCTCAGCAATTTGAGACAAAGAAGCCCCCTCATATCCATGAGTTGTGAAACATTTCAAAGCAATGTCTTTAATTTCTTTACTTTTCAAAAAAAATCACCTCGATATTAACGAACGTTCGTCAGTTATACTATCAAATTAAATTATTTTATGCAAATGAATATTGTTTGAAGTGAGTCTTCCCTTTTAACATATCCTTAATTCTCAAGCGGTTTGAAAAGACGATTGACCAACTAAAAGAGCTGATCCTAAAGTAGAACTTTCTACAATAGTGTCGGCTCTTTTTCATTTTGAATCAGCTCGTAAGCGATGTCGAAAGATGAAAATAAACTCGGATTTATTTGTGAAGTAAATTTGAATGTGTAATATTCTGAGTACTTTTGTCGCCATGCAGGAAGTAGCACAAATTTAAGGGAATATGTTGTTCAATATTCATGGTGAGGTAGAAGTAAGCGTTTATAAGTTATCTTTTAAAGGGGAGGGAACTTATGAGAAAAAATTGGCGGATGTCTAGCACATTGAGGCTTTTTTTTATACTTGTAGTCATTCTGCCGATCATCTTATTCTCCATCATTATTCTAAATATTTATAAGCGAGATATTCTTCAGCAAAATACATCACGGTCTCAGCAAACGGCTCAAGCGATCTCCTATTCTGTTAGTCAGGAAATAAGGAGGTTGACGGGTCTATTCGCTTCCATCGGTATGGACAGGGATGTGATGGCAAAGCTTTATGAAATTAATCGTAAGCGTGGAGTCGAGAAACAGCAGGCTTACTATGAGCTAAAGGTCTTAATAGAGAAGTACACGGCATCCATCTCAGGACGAGTACTGTCGGTGAACTTCCTATTTAAAGACCATCAATCCTATTCGTACTTAAAGAACTTGAATTTGGATGATTCTTATTTTCGCCAAAAAACGTGGTATGGGCAGGTGCTGAATAATCCAGATAGCGTTCATTTTCTGGGGATGATGCCCAATATTTTATATGGTAACTACAATCCTTACAATATGGTTGCTGCCCTATCTCCAAGTGTAATCAATCCTTTATCCCAGCTAGAAATGATTCTTTTTACGTTTGAGAGTAGTGCCTTTGATCATATTTTGCAGTCACGTGATAATACGGAATCCAGCCTTTTTATCGTCACAGAGGAAGGTCAAATTATCTCATCCAATACCCTTGCCTCTAGAGGGGGGGAATTCCAAATGCACTGGTTCGCAAATCGTGGGCCGCAGGAAAAAGGGTACGTTGTGGATGTTAATGGTGAAGATAGAAATTTGATAACCTACGCCAAGATTGATCAGACTGGATGGTGGCTTGTACAGTCTATTCCATATGCTGATCTAACAGCCAATTACCTTAGTGTGAATTATATCGTATGGGTGTTTGCATTGATGATCATCTTAGCATTTATTCTTGTTTCATTTTACTTTGTATCTAATGTTACTAAGCCGTTAAATGAGCTTCTCCGACAAATGGATCTGGTTACTGAAGGTGATTTAAACGCTAAATTTATGAGAACCGGCAGCCTGGAGCTAATTAAGCTTGGGCATTCTTTTAATCACATGACGGAGCGTATTCAGGATCTGCTCTACCATCATGAAAGGCAAGAGGTGGAGAAGCGAAAGGCGGAGTTTGCAGCACTTCAGTCGCAGATCAATCCACACTTTTTAATAAATACGCTCAATTCAATCAAGTTTATGGCTTTAATCAGTAAAGCAGATAACATACGGAATATGACACATGCGCTAACTCGTCTACTGGCTTCTTCTTTTAATCGAGGTGGAATTCTGACTACGATTGATGAGGAAATAGATCATTTAAAGAATTATTTGTATATCATGGAGATTCGTTTTGGTAGACCCATTCAAACGAGATGGGAAGTAGATGAGGATTTAGCAGGTTATTATATATTGAAATTGCTACTACAACCTATTTTAGAAAACAGTATTATTCATGGACTAAAGAATGTTGACTATCTTGGTATCATCGAAATCATAGTGAGCAAACAAGCGGAAGATCTTCTTATAACTATAGCTGATAATGGTGTAGGCATGTTGGATATGGATGCTCAGGAATATGACAGCGATGGTATACGCCATCAGCATTCTTTCAGTGGTATGGGAAACAGTAACGTTAATAAGCGAATTCAGCTACATTACGGGAGGCGTTACGGTTTAAAGTACGAGAAGAATAAACCTCAGGGGACGATAGTATCGATAAGACTACCGTTGATCGACACGCCGGAGGAAGAGATGCAGGATCAGTTGTTAGGGGAGGGAGGATGAAGCAAAATGCTGCGGAGGATCATAAAAGATCATAGTCCAGAGGGAAAACATCATTCATGTGTAACTTCAGAGGAGGTATGATGGTATAAACTTTTTTCGAAGGCTGTGATTAATAGAAGTGAAAATAATACTCCGTGTGTCCTTAATAGGGATCATTTCTCTTATTTTTGTAGGTGGCTTCTTCTCTTTAAGTAAGTTCAGTCCCAAAGGAGGGGCAATAGAGCAACAACAGGGAAAGGTGAATCTGGATCAACCGATTAAAATAAAATTTGGCATGTGGGAAGCGAAGACAGATATCAAATTTTGGACGGAAAAGGTAAGAGACTACTCTAAAATTAAGCCTAATGTAACGGTTGAAGTAGAGACAATTCCCGATAATAGCGGTCAGTATTTAAAGGTTCGTTTAGCAGCCAATGATTTGCCGGATATTTTTTACCTGAAGCCAGATGACCTACTCACTTACAAAGCAGTACTTCTTCCACTGGATGGATTAACCGCAGCAAAAAACAATAAATATCCCGCTAGATTAGATCATTCCATTCTTGGTCTACCACTTGTATCCTTCTCTGAATATGTCTATTACCATCCAAGCATCTTTCAAGAGGCCGGCGTAGAGATTCCGCAAACGATGGATGAATTTATGGATGTGATGATGAAGATTAAAGCGCATGGCAAATATATTCCGATTGCGATTGGTGGGAAAGAGAATTGGACGTTTTATCCTTTCACTGAGTTCGGACCGCCTCTACTATCCAAGAATGAAAATTATTTATCTTCAATCGCACAGACAAAACGCCCTTTCGGAAAAGGTTCTCCTTTCGAGAAAGCAGCAGTGATGATTAAGAAAATAGCAGAGAATGAACTAGCAGGGCCCGATGCACTCAATATTGGTGTGGATCAGGCAACGCTGCTGTTTCAAAATAATAAAGCGGCTATGCTTGCACTCGGTCAGTGGTACCTTAGAGATCATTTATCCAAAATGAAGGATGATAAAGATTTAGATGCGTTCACATTGCCCTGGAGAGAGACAACTTCAGAGCGTTTGCAGGCAATCACTATGCCAGATCAATATATGGCGATCAATAAAAATTCCAAAAATACGGAAGAAGTTAAAGCATTTTTGGAGTGGGTATTTAGCCGGGATGTTTACCAAGTGTATATTAATTATTCGCAAAATTCATCGACAGTGATCAATATTGAATCATTCCTGCCGTTCTTCAACAATGTTCAAGAGAAGCACCCCTTTGAGCCGTTTATGTACCTGGGGATCGATGAGAAGTTTGAAAAAGTAAAAAATGCCATACAGTTTGATGAAAAGAAGGCTGCACAAGAAATTTTTTCAGGTGCTGAGGTGGCCGATATTCAAGAAAAATTGAATGATGATTGGGAGATAGCGGTTGAGGCTTTGAGGTAATCCTATAGATCAATTATGGAGGGATTTATGATGAAATTTAAAGCTCTCATTGTTGATGATGAACCATTAGCTAGGTTAGCCCTCCGGGAGTATATATCCATTGCTTCGACCGATTTTGAGATTGCAGGGGAAGCAGGAGATGGTAAGGAGGCATTAAATATGCTGAAAATCCATCAGGATGTGGATCTAGTTCTGGCGGATATTCAAATGCCAAATATGAATGGAGTAGAGCTACTCGAAGCACTGAATAACACTACTTTTTCGAATCAACCGTTAACCATCATGCTTAGCGCATACGGAGATTATTCTTTTGTAAGAGATTCCTTTGTGCTCGGCGCCTTTGATTACATTGTTAAAGCCAAGTTAGATGAAACTTATATTGCACCGGTACTGACTAAGACTGTGGAAGAATTGAAGCGGCGGCAAAGCTCCTCAAAGACAGTATCAACCTTAGAGGACGTAGAAGCTTCGATCTGTTCTGTTCTGCATCGACTTTGCCTATCGGATTCTTTAGAAGTGACAGATGATGATATAACGCCTTCGTTGGAGCTTGTTCGAAAGCATATGGGGGAAAAAAATCTGGAGGTTGCGCTTCTTAGGCTATCAGATACCGTTCAATTTGAAGATTCACACCGTATGATTATGCAGACGATACGAACGGTAACAAATCGAAGTAGAAGTGAAGGGATCTGCAAAGTATGCAGATATGATGACAGGCATTATGTTTTGTTCTTCTCTTTTCCAGAGCAATGCAGCATCATCGCCATTCGTAGATTGACAGACATAATCTTGTCTGAGGTGAGCATGAGATTAAAGCAATTCATTAATTTGAAGCTTTCTATGGGCATCAGTGATATTGTGGATGGTCATCAGCAGTGGAACCGATTATTCCGCCAAGCTGAACGATTAGCAGGTTTGAGTTTCTACCAGGGGTACAATCGATTGTATTATCCGGAAGCTGAAAGGCGTCCATCTATTAAGGAAAGTGACTGGAAAGAAGCATGGTATTTGGCTAGAACCGAAATGCTGAAGTCATTAAGTGATCCGGATTTAATGAAATGGCAGGAGGTCTATGAACACTGCTGTAACTTGTTGATTCAGCGATACCCTTGTTCACCTGAGCTTATCAAATCAGATGTAGTCGATATGACTTGGGAGGCAAGCGCATTAATTTATCAAAAAGGCGTTTCTTGGGAAAAGCTTCATGATAAGCTGCCTTATCCTATCACGGATCATATTTATAAGCAGGAAACCTGGGAGAATACGGTGCATTGGTGCCGACTGTTCTTGGAACATCTGCATCAAAAGCTGCATCCGAAAGATCAACCCAAGGAATGCTTTCTTAGCCCTGTTGTTGCTAAAACGAAAGAGCTCATAGAGAAAAACTTTAACGAAGATGTCCATTTGTCGAATATTAGTCAGATTGTCGGTGTAAGCGAGAGCTATTTAAGCAAACAGTTTTCCAAAGAAATAGGTGTTAATTTCATTCAGTTTCTGACGAATCTGCGAATCGAGAAGGCTAAAAAGGCGCTGGAGAGCGGAATGAAAATATACGAGGTTTCTGAGCAAGTAGGATACGTGAATCCAGAACATTTCAGTCGTATTTTTAAAAAAATCACAGGAATTAGTCCCTTAGCTTATCGCAGAGAGAATGAATAACAAAAATAATCAATGTTGAACAAAATAAATCATGTGTATCCGATTTCAAAATCCATATGATAGGGGGGAGTTAAAATTCACGGGTGAAGGGATGTTCTTATGAGACGCAAACGATTCACATTCGCACTAATCTGTACGTTATGTTCTTCCATGTGGTTGAGTACAGTCCATGCTGAAAAAGTCTCTGACTTCGAGATGCAGACATCAGCTACTGAATCTGCTAATTCTACGTTCACCGTTACATTAAAGGGTAAAGATATTCAAGACTTATACGCATATGAAGCTAAATTTAATTTTGACCCGAAAGTGCTTGAGATTGTAAAAGCAGAAACGAAGATCAAAGGCTTTTCTGTATCTCCAATCGTGAAAAACAATGAAATTACGATAGCCCATACCAAGATCGGAAATGTGAATGGCGAAAAGGGTAATTTGGACATTGCCACGATTACCTTTAAAGCTAAAAGGGCTGGTACAACTGCAGTAAAATGGACCGCATTAAAAGTTCTTGATCGTAATCTGAAAGATCAGGAATTCACCCCGAATCAATCCTCAACATTCACCAAGATTTTCAGCGATATCGTCTCACATTGGGCGAAGCAAGATATCATGGAAATGGTCACTAAAGGAATTGTTGAAGGCATGGATGCCGACAGCTTTGCCCCGAATAATAACATCACTCGCGCACAATTCGCAGCTCTTATAGCCAGAGCATTAGATCTTACAGAAGGTTCTGGAAGTAATCCGTTTACGGATGTGAAATCAGGAGTTTGGTACGAAGATACGGTAAAGAAAGCTTATGCGGCCGGAATTATTAGTGGTTTGTCCAAGACGAAATTTGCTCCGGAAAAAAGCATTACTCGTGAAGAAATGACAACGATGCTGATGCGAGCGAAAGCTTATGCTTCCGGTGTAAAGATCGATAGTATAGCCTCAGATTCTACTACTACGTTTAAAGATGATAGTAAAATAAGCCCGTGGGCTAAAGCGTCGGTGGGCTTTGCCTTGAAATCGGGATTAATGAAAGGTAGAACTCAGACTACATTTGCACCAAAAGAATCTGCTACAAGAGCGGAATCAGCCGCTGTTATCAAGCGATTGTTAAATTCCAAGTAATACAAAAAAACATATAATGACGCACCTTCTTATGGAAGGAGGGCTCATTATGGCCATGTGATGTCAAAAACATACAATTAAAGGAAATATGTGAATTGATAATGTTCATTCTACTTATATTTAAGTGAAAAGAGGTCGTAGAGATGAGAAAACGTTACAAAGCGGTTAGCTTGCTATTGACGTTGTTGCTAGGGGTACAGCTTGGCTTGCCATCGGCAGCCGTATTCGCGGCTCAAGAATCGGACGTGTATTTCAGAGATTACAATGATGGCAACATCGACGGATGGGCTGCAGCTAAGGGGACCACTACTTTTTCGGCGGATCAAGGTGCTGTTAAGGCGGTGACACAAGGGGTTGTTATTTTAGCAGACCAAGATTCACCTCAGGTTGCCAATGCTGAATATGAGGTGAAGTTAAAATTTAGTCAGCCTGCCACACGATTTGGACTGGTCTACCGATTCGTCGATAGCAATAACTACAATGTTATCCAATATGATGCGGGTTCTTGGGGCTGGGATGCTATGAAAGGAGGGACGGAATCGTATGGAAATATTACGGCTCCTAGTTTTACCTTTGCTGCTGACCAACAGTATACCCTCAAATTGCGCTATGAGAAAGGTAGCGTAGCTTTATCGATCGATGGCAATAACGTGTTTACGACGAGTCTTCCCTCATTATCGACAAGTGCAGGGAAGATTGGACTACGCAGCTGGTTTAATAACAAGACCCTATGGATTGACGATGTGAAGGTAACTCCAATTGTATCCACTGATCCAGTACCGAGGCCGATTACGATTACAGAAACTTTAAGCTCGGATACGATGAAGGTTGAAATCGATAAAGAGTTCCCACGGGTTAAACAATACACATGGTTAGACAGCGGCGCGGAAATGTATGGACAGTTAAATGGATTTAATGAGATAAAAATCAACGAGAAGTCCTATTTCGTAGTCGCTTCTGATTTTAGTATAAAAGCAGCAGATGCCACTCATGGTGAGTCTGCAGCCTACACGCTTCAGATTCCAGAAATTAAAGTGAATCTCAAAGTTGAAATGGAGGTTCAGGATAACATTCTTCAGTTCAAAGTGGCCAGCATTGAAGAGAATGGTACTGAAAAAGTGAGAACGATCGAATTCCCTGATCATGACCTTGTCTCTGTAATTGGAACCCAGCCTACAGCGCAGGAAACGGCTGTCCGGATAACTGGGGGCTGGAACGTTGTACAGGACGAATTTAACGATCTTAAGACAGGAGTAGCAGACGTGAGTGGGGGTCGTGCATACGCATTCGTTAACTCCGACGTCTTAGCTGCGAGTGTAATCACCAATGTAGTAAATGGTTTTGATAAGGTACGTATTAAGGTAGGCGATGATACAGCACTCCATACGAAGAAAGCAGCGTTATCAGGAGGCTCATGGGTTTATCGTGGAAGTACTGTGCTTGATCCGGAGCCACTGCCATGGGCTAAGGTTGTACTGACTCCAGATGCGAATGGAGACAAAGTTGTTGACTGGCAAGATGGAGCTATTGTATATCGTCAGAATACGGATGCTCCAACCGGCAGTGAAATGATAAGGGACAATATCTCTTATATCAGCATGAACATCGGATCTACTACAACTTCTCCGTTCTTGCGTGCTTTTGATAATGCGAAGAAGATCTCTAATCTCACGGATGGCTTTGGACAGCTGATTCTATTCAAAGGATATCAAGCGGAAGGTCATGATGACTCTCACCCAGATTACGGCGGTCATATCGGTATCCGTCAGGGTGGAGTGAAGGATTTTAATTATATTTTGAGTGAAGGAAAGAAATACAATATCCGCGGCGGTGTACACATTAACGCAACAGAATACGCGCTGGATGCTTTCGGCACCAAAATGGAAAATATGAATCAGCCATTGAGTAAAGGTTGGGGCTGGCTGGATCAAACATTCTATGTTAACAAAACCAAAGATGTGGAATCCGGTGAATTAAAAAGACGTCTGGATATGCTGAAAAGCGACACAGGCGACAACCTATCGTTTGTATATGTGGATGTATATGATGGTGCCGATTACAATGCGAAGAAACTCGCAGATTATATCAACGGTAACGGCTGGATGCTCGGTACAGAATTTGCAGGACCTCTGTTTGAGCAGGCCTCTTGGGTTCACTGGGGAACAGATCCGGGGTACCCGAACCAAGGTGACGACAGCAAGGTAACCCGTTTCCTACGGAATCAATCACTGGACGGCTTCTTAACAACCCCTTTACTGAAAGGGAATAAGCAGGTAGGCGTGGGTTATTGGCAGAACAGTGCTCCATTCTACAGCTACCAATCAACAAGTGCGGCATTCTTCAATCACAATCTACCAACAAAATATATGCAGCATTTCCCGATCATCAAGATGACCGATAACCGTATCGATTTTGAAGAGAAGGTTGTAGTTGAACGTAAGCAGGACGGTAAGATCCATTTAAGTAAGGATGGTCGTGAAATCGCTATCATGACAGATAGCAGCAACATTAGTGACAGTACGGTCTTTATTCCATGGAGTCCTGAGACAGAAGATAAAATCTATCACTGGAATCCAGCAGGTGGCCAAACGACTTGGAGTCTTCCAGAATCATGGAGTAACGTAACGACGGCACAGTTGTATAAGCTGACAGATTTAGGACGTGAGCATGTTGGCAGTGTAGAAGTAACTGGAGGTAAAGTCACACTTACCGCGCAGCCGGGGATTGGTTATGCCCTGTATAAGACAACAGCTGCTGAAGAGCCGGAAATGGCATGGGGCGAAGGGAGTTCGGTAAAAGACCCTGGCTTTGACAGCCAAACATTCGGCAGCTGGAAGAAATCTTCCACAGCCACAAGTGATGATCACATTAAATTTGTGAAGAACAGTAACGCCGATGACCAGCTTCAAGTGAAGGGTCCTGGTGATGCAGTAATTCAGCAGGAGATTACCGGACTTACACCGGGCAAGACGTATTCTGCATCAGTATGGGTGAAAGTGGATGGGAAACGCACCGTGGAAATCGGTGTGAAGCAAGGGGCTGACAAGGTTGTCAATACACTGGATAACACAGAGCATGGCTTTTTAGCCCAGCAGCATAAATATGTGAGCACGAACTTCCAGCGGATTAAGGTTACCTTTGATGCGGTTAGTGAAACCGCAAATCTCTATTTGAATGTAGAAGATGGAAGTTCGACGGTAACCTTTGACGATGTAAGAGTATGGGAGAATCCAACCAAGACAGACGCTGGTAATTCTGTATTGTTCGAGGATTTCGAGAACGTTGATGAGGGCTGGGGCCCCTTTGTTTATTCTAAAATAGGTCCAGTTCGTACGCATTTAGTTGAAAAAGGCGACAATCAGATCATGAATTATGTTCTGGATGGAAAGTGGTCGCTTAAAACGAATGAAGAAGCAACCGGTGAATGGCTGCGTACATTGCCTCACACGCTCCGAATGAAGGAGGATAACCGCTACCATCTGACGATGGACTACAACTCGGATGAGACGGATATGTACACAGTGGCTATTCGAGTGAAGGAGAATGGGGTAGTTCGTGATCTGGTGAGTGAGAATTTGAAAGAAGGACGCAGTACGCTGGATCTGTCTTTTACAACCGAAGGGGTGAAAGATGCCTATCTGGCCATTATCAAAAACAAGCTGAACAGTCAGAAGGAGTTAACCGGTACGCTGGTGGTCGATAACATTCGCGTCGATGATGAGGGTGCGATCGTTCCGGAGGAAGGTGTACTTGTTTCGACTATTACACTAACGCCAAATAAGATGGATCTGAACAAAGGACAGTCTAGTTCCATTAGCGCTCTAGTTAAACCAGCAAATGCACACGACCGGACACTGCTCTGGACTTCTGACCAGCCGGAAATTGTATCGGTGGATCAGGCCGGAAAAGTTACTGCACTTCAAGCGGGAACAGCCATCATTACTGCTACCGCAAAGGATGGAAGTAAAAAAAGTGCAACCTCGACGATTAATGTGTATATGCCTAACACGCAAATTCCACAATCGCAAATGACTGCAACGGCGAGTAGCTTCCAGCCTGGAGGTGAAGCGAGTCTTGCACTCGATGGAGATATGTCTACAATCTGGCATACGAAATGGACCCCGGCACACTTACCGGAATCCATTACTTTGGACCTCGGAGGTAAATATAACATTAATCAATTCAATTATTCACCTAGAGTATCTGGAACCAATGGAACGATTACAAGCTATAACCTGTACACGAGTGTTGACGGAACGAATTTCACAAAAATTGCAGATGGATCATGGTCCCTCGATCAGACCACAAAAATTGTTCGCTTTACAGCTGTAGAAGCAACACATTTGAGACTTGAGGCTATAGAAGGCGTGGGTACCTTCGCATCTGCTGCCGAACTCAATGTGTTCAAGACGGAGGATGAGGCAGAAGCAGTAAAAGTCACAGGCATCGCTATGGATAAAGAACAGCTAGAGATTAAAGTAGGCAGCACGGGCGAATTGAACGCTGTGATAGAGCCTCTGAATGCTTCGAATAAAAAAGTACTTTGGAGCAGCAGTGATGAAGCTGTAGCAACCGTTGAACAGCAAGAAGGTCATGCTCTAGTTAAGGGATTGAAGGTAGGCGAAACCGTAATTACGGCAACGACAATGGATGGGGGCTTCTCTGCGACCAGCCGTGTCATCGTAACAGAAACAGACGGTGAGTTAAAAGCTTCCTCTACTTTGACAGCGCCAAGTCAAGTTCAGCCAGGAGAAGTGTTCAAAGTTCAATATGGACTACGGAATCTGTCTGATAAGATTTTTGCGCAGGACATCGCCCTAGAATATGCCGCGGATGTTATGGATTTCGTTGAGGTGCGTTCGTTAATTAGTGGGGTAAGCGTTATTGATTCAATCAACAGTACTCCAGGTAAACTTCGCTTTATTGTAGCAAGTGAAGGTGCGACCCATGGAATTAGTAACAGTGCAGATGTCCTAGAACTAACCTTTAAAGCGAAGGAAGTTAACCAAACGGTGAATGGGGCAATCGCCGTTAAGAGTGCAATCATTTCAGATGATCAGGGTAAAGAAATTTCGGCAGCGAACTCTTCCGTAAATATCGAGATTGGTAAGAAAGGAACGCAAGGCGACATCAACGGTGACGGTAAAATAACGATCGGGGATCTGGCGATGGTAGCAGCGCAGTATGGCAAGACTTCAGCAAGCCCTGATTGGGAGAAAGCGAAGAAAGCAGATATGAACGGTGACGGCAAAGTTGGATTGGAAGATTTGGTTATTGTAGCTCGCAAAATTGTAGAGTAATCAAAGTCATAGGCCAGGTACATGTGTGAGTAACTAAACATGATGTACCTGGTTTTTTTCAAAATTGATGATTTGACTAGTAGGAGGATGACAGATGAAAAAATGGTTGTACGGCTTTACAGTTTTTTGTCTAGTGCTTTACTCTACTCCACTACCATTTGCAGCAGCGGCTGAAGCAGAGAATGCTAAACCAAAAGTGATACCAAGTTTACAAGAGTGGACTGGTGGTAGTGGTTCTTTCAAGATGACAGCTAATTCCAGAATCGTAATTCCCACCGACGAATGTTTATGCCAACTACCAAATACCGCAGAGGTCTTTCAAGAGGATCTTAAGGAATTAACCGGATACGATTTACCGATTGTTCAAAATAAGCCTGCTTCTAAAGGGGACTTCCTGCTTAGGCTCGATAAGACAGCTGATGAATCGATTGGCAAGGAAGGCTACTACTTTGAAGTAGGAGATTATGTGGAAATACATGCAAACACCGAGACTGGTGTGTTCTATGGAACAAGAACGGCACTACAAATTTTGGAGCAAGATCCTGAGAAGGCAAGCATTGTAAAAGGGGGAGCGAAGGATTTCCCTAAGTATGGAGAACGCGGTTTTATGCTTGATGTAGGACGCAAGTTTTTCACGATTGATTTCCTGAAGGATTACGCCAAATTTATGTCCTATTACAAAATGAATGATTTCCAGCTCCATCTGAACGATAACGAGATTTTTAAGGATAACAGCAGGGAGCATTGGAACAAATATACGGCTTTCCGTTTAGAAAGTACCAAGTACCCGGAATTAACGGCAAAGGATGGACACTACACGAAACAGGATATGCGTGAATTGCAGGACATCGCCAAAATACGGGGGCTTAACATCACGCCGGAAATTGATACCCCCAGCCATGCTCTTTCATTTACAAAGGTTAGACCAGATCTGGTTAAGGATAATTTGCCTGTCGATCATCTGGATATTACACGTCAGGAAACGGTCAATTTCATCAAGGATGTGTGGGACGAATATTTAGATGGGGAATGGTTTGATTCAGAAACGGTTCATTTTGGAGGCGATGAATTCGCACCTAATGATCGGACTACATTTGAGAAGTATCGCGAGTTTTTGAACACGATGAACGAACACTTAAAGAGCAAGGGAAAGAAATCAAGAATGTGGGGCAGCTTGAATGCATTCCCGGGTACCACGGTAGTAGATAAGGATATAGCCGTAAACGCCTGGAATAACGGTTGGCAAGATCCGGTAGCATCGGTGAGAGATGGATTCAAAATTATCAATACGGTGGATTCCACGCTCTACATTGTACCGAAGGCTGGATATTACCATGATTATCTGGATTCTCAGTGGTTGTTTAATAACTGGGACCCAACGAACTTTGGTGGAAATACGAAGCTGCAGGAAGGTGAGCCGAACCTGCTCGGTGCGATGTTTGGGGCCTGGAACGATATGATGGGCAAGAAAGTAAGTGAGGCGGACGTCCACGATCGTGTGAAGAAAGCGATGCCTGTCCTTGCAGAAAAGATGTGGAGAGGCCAGTCCACGGACAGCACATTCACCGAGTTCCAGCAGTTGTCAGCGAAGCTAGGCGAAGGTCCTGGAACGAATTTATTACATGAAGTGAATACGGCCACTGATCTTGTTGTTCATTATCCATTTGAAGAAGGCGCGCAGACGGTCTCTGATCAGTCCGGAAATTCCTATGATGCTACATTAGGAGCTGGCGTTACTCGCGTGGATGATGGAAAAACAGGAAAAGGCGTACGGTTTGCAGGGACTTCAGATCATATTCAAACACCGCTGCAAATAAAGGGCTTCCCTTGGACGGTCTCCACGTGGGTTAAGCTTAATGATCAACAAGAAGCAGATGAAAAAATACTGATGGAATCCGAATATGGTGCAATTAAGCTGAAGCAGAAAGGGACACCAAATGCCGGATTTACCCGAGAGGGCTATGATTACAGCTTTAATGCAGCGATTCCAGTTGGGCGCTGGGTACATGTTGCCTTCAGAGGAGATCTAAATGGAACTTCTTTGTATATTGATGGGGATCTAAAAGGTTCTGTTGCTGTAACGACAATGCTACCTGCGGCTATAATCGGCAGTTCATCCAAAGCATTCACTGGACTACTGGATGAATTCAAGATTTTTAATCGGGTACTATCAGGAAAAGAAATTGCGGAGGAAGCAGGATCACCCGCTTGGACCATCAATTTAGCTGCTCACAAAACAGCAGTAGCTTCTTCCGTCGAAGTACCTCAATTTCCGGCTAGTCTTGTAGTGGATGAGGTTGATACGGGTGTTTCTCGCTGGTCCTCTAAATATACCGACAACGAGTGGATCTATGTTGATTTAGGCCAAAGTACTGACATTAGCAAGGTTATTTTCAAATGGGAAAGTGCTTATGCCAAAGGCTATAAAGTTCAAGTATCCGATAATGCGGAGAACTGGCGGGACGTTTACACGACTAACGCTGGCGTTGGCGGAGTAGAGATTGTCAAATTCCCAACTGAACAAGCGAGATATGTCCGAATGTTAGGTACGAAGCGAGTGGGAACCTATGGTTACTCCATGTATGAATTTGAAGTCTACGCTCCTAACCCAGAGGATCCTGTAGAAGTTCCAGCGCCTGTGAGATATTCAGCGAGCTTTGAGAATAACTCGCTCGAAGGCTGGGAGCATGTCATCGGTAAAGGTGTCGGACGTATGGAGCTTGTAGAAGCACCTGATCAAGCGGGTGAGCGTGCCGTTAAGTTCACCTCGAACAGTGTAAATAATCTGTTTATCGATCAGCAATCTCCGAGCATTGGAGATGGTGAGATCGAGTTTAAGATTACACCGCAGAGTGATGTTATCCGAACGGGTGTTATTTTTCGCTATGTCAATAATGACGCTTGGGCTTCAATAGGATTTGATCAAGGTGCTTGGTACTGGGTGAACGCTCAGGATTCGTACGGTTTATTGAGCAATGCTCAGGCCGCCAAATTGAAAAAAGGCACAACATCGACCGTAAAAGTGAAGTTTGAAGGGAAACATGTAACGCTGATTATCAATGGAACGACTTATTTCGATGATGCTATTGCACAGATCCCAACAGACGCTGGGAAAATGGGGGCTAGAGTATTCGGTCCTTCAGTTACCGTGTTTGATAATTTTATGTACAGCAATAACGTTCCTGAAGTTCCGGTAACCGGTATCAAGCTGGATAAAGCTGAGATTTCGATGAAGGCCGGAGAAACACAAACGCTAAGTGCCTCCCTTCAACCGGGGAATGCAACAAATAAACAGGTGACCTGGAGTAGCAGCGATGCCGCTATTGCGACTGTTCAAGTTCAAGGCGGGAAGGCTGTCGTAACTGCGTTAAAGGCAGGTACCGCTGATATTACTGCAACTACCGTATCCGGCGGATATAAAGCGGTGAGCAAGATTACGGTGGCAAGGGAGGTTCCAGGTGAAGCAGCAACAAGCTTAGCTGCTCTGCAAACCATTCCTTATGGTCAGAATTTCGATATAACGTTAGGCCTACACAATGTTACAAAGGCGGTGTATGCACAAGATATCACGATTGCATTCGACGCTTCACTAATGGATTATGTATCCGCTAATGCGTTGGTGGACGGCGTGAGTATCCTTGAGACGAAGAATACAGAAGGCACTGTACGTCTGATTCTGGCTAGCCAAGGTTCAGGGAGTGCGATTAAAGGGGATGTTGATGTAGCTAAGATTACCTTTAAGGCTAAGGATCTGACAGAACCCCAAACCGGACGTATTACTGTAAAGCGTGCAACGCTTGGGGATAGCGAAGGACAGGAAACAAGCGCAGCTACTTCCTCGGCTCAGGTGGAGTTTACAACAACAGTGCCAGAACCTTCTAAGGATTTGAATGGTGATGGCAAAGTCAGCATCGGCGATCTGGCTATTGTCGCAGCTAACTACGGAAAGAGTTCTGCAGACCCAGATTGGGATAAGGCGAAACGGGCAGACATCAATAGTGACGGCAAGGTCGATCTGACGGACCTGGTACTTATAGCTAAAGATATTGTGATTGAATAACAATAGCAACTTGAATCCAAGCGGCAAGACAAGGAATTCAAACTACAGTGGAGGCTGTATCCTGTCTTGCCGCTTCATTTGAATGGAGGGAATGGATTGAGATCAATTTATAATCGCTTTGGTATGTGGATGCTGGCATTGATGATCCTTATGGTTACAGGGCTCATGATTCGCCCGGAAACCGCCCATGGTGCTTCTGTTGGTAACATTTCTGACTTCGTAAAGAAAGATAATAACACGTTTGAGATTACGTCAGGCTCTGACAAGATAAAAGTGATTTTTCAGCGGGAGGATATGTTCCGGATTTGGCTTGGTGTGAACGGGCAATTCAAGGAATTGACAGGAAAAAGCGCGGAAAAGCCGATCGAGCCAATCGTCATCAAGGATGATTTCGGACCTGTTAATGTAAAGTGGTCTGATGAAGGTACGTATTACAAGATGGAAACAGGAAAATTCGTGCTGAGAGCCTACAAAAATCCGTTGAAGTTCGCCATGTACAAAAGTGACAACCAAACGGTGGTGTGGGAAGAATCTGCTAGCTTGAACTATAACGGACAGTCAGCCTCACAACAGCTTATCCGGGGTGAGGATGAATATTTCTACGGCGGCGGTATGCAGAATGGATTCTTCAATCATCGTGATCGCAAAATTACTATCGCTAACAACTATGGGGATTGGGGAAGCGGCACAGTTTCGAATCCTGCGCCATTCTACTTGAGTACTGCAGGATACGGAGTGCTTCGAAACACTTTTCAAAGCGGTACTTATGATTTTGATTCGACCGTCAAGCTGACGCATAACGAAAATCGGTTTGATGCTTATTATTTCTACGGTGAGACAATGAAAGATATTTTGAACGCTTATACAGATCTTACAGGTAAACCATCCTTGATTCCTCGTTGGGGTATGGGACTTGGTGATGCGGATTGTTACAACAGAGATCCAGAAAAGACCTCCGATGTCGTTAACCTTATTGCTAAAAAATATCGGGAAAATGATATGCCTGGAGCCTGGATTTTACCGAATGACGGATATGGTTGCGGTTATACGGATCTAGGCAACACCGTTGACGAACTACATAAGGAAGGTTTCACTACCGGACTATGGACTCAAAATGGTGTTGATAAAATTGCGCAAGAAGTTGGCGTAGAGGGTACAAGGCTCGCTAAACTCGACGTTGCCTGGGTGGGACCTGGATACGATTTCGCCCTGGGTGCCAGCAAACAGGCGTTTACAGGAATTGAAGATAACTCTGACGACAGAGGTTATGTCTGGTCCGTTGGTGGCTGGGCAGGTACCCAGCGATATTCTACCGTATGGTCCGGAGATCAGTCGGGCAATTGGGAATACATTCGATTCCATATCCCGTCGATGATCGGAGCAGGGCTATCTGGGATGCCGTACTCAACCGGAGATATTGATGGGATCTTCGGAGGAAGCGCTAAAACCTACGTTCGAGACTTACAGTGGAAGATCTTCACTCCAATCCTGATGAACATGTCTGGTTGGGCAGCCAAAGATAAGCAGCCTTGGGTATGGGGAGAACCTTATACGAGCTATAACAGGGATGCATTGAAGCTAAGACAACAATTGACACCATACTTGTATACCTATCTCAATGAGTCTTACGAGTCCGGGGCTCCGATCATGCGGGGAATGATCTATTCTTATCCGAATGATCCGAACTCCAAAGGAACTTTAACACAGTATCAATTCATGTCTGGGGAATCGTTTCTGGTTGCGCCAGTATATACCGACACGACTATGCGAAACGGAATATATCTTCCGAAAGGAAAATGGATCGATTACTGGACAGGAGAAGAACATTACGGTTCAAAAATGTTAGACGAATACAATGCTCCACTGGATCGCTTGCCGCTTCTAGTAAAGGGCGGGGCTATCATCCCGATGTATCCTGAATCGTTATACGACGGTCAGGTTCCTCCTGATCCAATTACTTATGATATTTATCCTTATAAATCGTCAAGCTTTAAGATGTATGAAGATGATGGTATATCGAAGGAGCATCGTACAGGCAAATTTGCCAAAACATTAATAACCTCCACCGCTCCTGAGCAAGGGAGTGGAGACTTGATTATCAAGGTTGGAGCAAGCGTAGGTGACTATAAAGGCAAATTGGAGTCACGTAAGAATCAGTTTACAATCCACATGCCAGATCACCCGGAGGCTGTTTCTGTAGATGGAACATCCTATCCTGAATTGCAGTCCAAAGCAGCATGGGATGGCGCAACAAGTGGCTGGTACTATGCTAAGCAAGATAAAGGCGGCATCCTGTACATTAAAACACCATCCATATCCACTGATAAGGAATTTATTGTGAAAGTCGCAGGCTTTACAGCAGATACGACTCCACTTGTAGATGCTGTCAAAATTGAGCTGCCTCAGGTGGACACAGACCCAAGTCGTATTCCGCAGGAAGATATGATTGCAACTGCAACGAATGCGGCTTCGGATACGCCGGCAGCTAATGTGCTGGATGGCAGCTATGAATCGATATGGCTTTCTTCAGCAAATGCTGGAAGTAAGCAGAGCATCACTTTAGACCTGGGGATTAAACAGTATGTGAATAAAATGAAATACTTGCCAAGACAGTACGGTGGCAAAGACGGCACAATTACAGGTTACAAGCTGTATACGAGTATGGATGGAACCAACTATACGCTCGTAAGCAGTGGACAATGGAATGATGACAAACTAGAGAAGACGGTGAATTTTGATACAGTTGAAGCTGTTTTTGTGAAACTTGAAGCGACAGAAGCTGTTGGGGGTGTCGTATCTGCTGCAGAGATCAATCTGTATCGTGATCTATCACAGCCTTCACCGACAGTGATACCTAAAAATGAGATGACAGCCTCAGCGAAAAGCTTTCAGCCTGGTGCGGAAGCAGCTAAAGCGATTGATGGGGACCGGAATTCCGCATGGCATACGAAATGGGATGGATCCGATAAGCTCCCGCAATCCATCATTCTCGATTTAGGTAAGGTTCGCAATGTTAGCCAATTCCGGTATGCACCACGTCTGGATGCTGGGAACGGAACCATTACCTCATACAACCTTTACGTCAGCACAGATGGAGAAGCATATACGAAGGTATCCAGTGGTACCTGGCTCAGAAACAACTTGAAAAAATACATCCTTTTCGATAGTGTTTCCGCCCGCTATGTGAAGCTTGAAGCAGCTGTTGCACTTGGAGGGTTCGCTTCGGCTTCGGAGGTCGATGTCTATGAGGCGCCGAAGGTAGCTCCTGAAGTTCGATTGATTTCAGAAGGTAAACCTGCTACAGCGGACAGTGAGGATCAAGCGCATCCGGCTGGCCTCGCTAATGATGGGAATGTGGACACATTCTGGTCAGTAGCGGATAAGAACAATAGCCATAGCTGGACGGTTGATCTCGGTATGATGCATTCCATTAAATCCTCCGAAGTTTCTTTTGAACACAGTAACAAGGCTTATCAGTACAAAATTGAAGTTCGGGAAACCGCGAACTCCAATTGGATTACAGTAACGAATCGAACGAATAATCAGGAAACTGGCACCATTCAGGATACATTTGGAAGCCAGGGTAGATTCGCTAGAATTACGATCACCGGACTGCCTGATGCTCAATCAAAGGCTGCTATTCGTGAATTCAAGCTGTTCGGCATCCCGCTGGAAGACGGACAGAAGGTTACTGGCATAAAGCTTGACCGTGAGACACTCTCACTTAAGGCGTTGGACGCACCGGTTCAATTGAAAGCGAGCATTGAGCCTGAGAATGCCGGTAATAAGACAGTTAAGTGGGTAAGCAGCGATCCTGGTGTTGCCAGCGTGGACAGTAAGGGAATGGTCACACCAAAAGGGCAGGGTACGACATCGATTACCGCGACGACGGAAGAAGGCGGATTTACAGCAACAAGTGTGGTGACGGTTACTGGACAGAGCAACCTAACCGAAATTCCGCAAAGTCAAATGAGTGCAGAAGCTACGAGCTATGAAGCAGGCGAAAACGATCCGAATTTGGCATTGGACGGCGATCCGGATACACATTGGCATACGAAGTGGTTCAACGTTGATCCACTTCCGCAATCAATAATGGTGAATCTGGGCGGAAAGTATACCATCAGCAAGCTAGGATACTTACCTCGGCCGGATGAAGGCAATGGCACAATTACTGCTTACAACGTGTACACAAGCACCGATGGTGTGAATTACACGCTCATGACAAGCGGGAACTGGCTGCGAAGCAAACAGCTCAAGGAAGTGAATTTCGCTCCGGTGGAAGCGACTCACATTAAGCTGGAAGCTGTAAAAGGCGTGGGTGAATTCGCATCCGCAGCCGAGATTACAGTGTATCAAGTGCAGCAGGAAACGGCTCAAGTGCAAGCCGTATTGAGTGCTGATGCATCCGTTACTTCCGGCAAGCCTTTTGTTGTCCGGTATGATGTGAACAATATCTCCGGGAAGGTATTTGCACAGGACATCACCATTCAGTACGATGCTGACCGCATGGATTATGTGTCCGCTAAATCACTGATCCAAGGTGTTGCGATTGTTGAAGAGACAATTAAAACACCTGGAAAGCTTCGTTTGATTATGGCGAGTGAAGGTGCGGAATACGGATTAAGCGGAAATCAACAAATTGCCGAGCTGACATTCCAGGCAAAAGAAGTATCTGAGACGGTTAGAGTTAATATCAGCGTGTCAGAGGTACTGCTAGGTGATGAAGACGGAGCAGAGACCGCAACTGCACCAGCTACAATCTCTGTAAAAGTGAAACCAGAACAAACAGGAGTCACAGGCGATCTTAACGGCGACGGAAAAGTCAGCATTGGTGACCTGGGTATCGTTGCTGCACACTACGGCAAAGATTCATCAAGTCCTGATTGGCAGCAAGCGAAGCGTGCGGATATGAATGGTGACGGTAAGATCGATATTACAGATCTTGCTCAAATAGCGAAACAAATCGTAACTCAATAACACACGCTAACATCCTGAACAAAATTTAAAAGATGAAGGTGAGAAGAATTTGAACAGTAGTCGATGGTACAAAAAGGCGGTAATGATGACCATTATCGCCGTGGTTTTAAGCTGTGTATCTTTTACGAACCCTGTAGTGAACGCAGATGCATCTGATCCTACGCCTTCTGCTATTTTAGTAGGGAGTAAGAAGGTTGTTGCGCCGGGGGAGTCTTTTACCGTGAAGTATGGGATCACCAGTGTCTCCAGTGATGTGTATGCACAGGACATTACCTTTGAATTTGATCCGGCTGTCATGGAATACCTTCCAGATTCAATCCGCTCTCTGCAGGAAGGCGTAGTTATTATCAATGAACCATCTACAAGTACTCCCGGTAAGCTACGGGTTCTCTTGGCAAGTTTGGGTAGTCAGTATCCGATTACTAGCGATGCTGAAATTGTTGAACTTGGTTTCAAAGCAGCAGATGTAATACAAGACACAGAGGGAGTTATCCGGCTTACTCAAGCGATAATAAGTGACAGTCAAGGGGAAGAATCCGTGCTCCAACCGGCATCCTTAACCATTCAGATCACAGTAAATACAGGATTACCTGGAGATCTTAACGGCGACGGCAAAGTGAGTATCGGCGATTTAGGAATCATGGCCGCGCATTACGGTAAGGATTCCTCCAGTCCAGATTGGAGTAAGATTAAGCACGCAGATCTGAACAAGGACGGCAAAATAGATATTACTGATCTTGCTGCACTTGCGAAAAAGATTGTGGAGTAGTAGGTTGCCTCATTTTTACAATCAGTGGTTGTTATTATGAGAGGGGATCAACGCATGCCAATCGGTAAAAGTAGATTAGTCAGAAAGACTGCAATTCTACTATCTGTATGGATCGCTTGCTCGCAGCTACTTATCAGCATACTTCCGTCTAATGGTGTTTTAGGTCCAAAAGTGTATGCAGATGTTCAGTCGGCAGCTGAAACTGCGCCTGCGGCAGATCAGGATTTGTCATTATGGTATCAAGCACCGGCCACGAACTGGGAGACGCAGGCGCTCCCTATCGGAAATGGTTATATGGGTGGCATGGTATTTGGTGGTGTTGAGCAGGAGCGAATTCAATTTAATGAAAAGACACTGTGGAGCGGTGGGCCTGGAGCAGATTCAAATTACCAATATGGTATTAAAGACGGTGCTCAGCAACATGTTGAGACCATAAGACAGCTTCTAAAAGAAGGGAAAATTAATGAAGCTAAGGCTCTTGTAGGGAAGATTACTGGTGTTATGGGTGCTGGTGATAGTTCTTTCGGAGCGTATCAAGCATTTGGTGACGTGTTCTTAGATTTTAACCGTCAGTCAGCGTATACGGTAACAGCGAGCTCGGATAATCCACAATACGGCGAGCCTATTTCCAATTTAACCGATGGTTCGGTAAATACGAAATGGTATTCAGGTGATGGAGCACCACCTTTTTGGGTGCAGTGGGCATATGAAGAGGCTAAGGTAATTACCGGATATTCGTTCACTTCAGGGAATGATGTGCCTGATCGGGATCCGAAGAGCTGGACGCTGAAAGGCTCGAATGACGGGCAGCAGTGGACCCCGCTAGATAACAGATCCAATGAAGAGTTTGCAAGCCGCAAACAGAAGAAATCATATACTTTTTCCAATGCTACAGCTTATAAATTCTATAAATTCGATCTTGTAAGCAAGGGCGGAACGAAAATTCAATTGTCCGAGATGGAGATGACAAGCGCATCGGGGAACAGCGGTGCTCAGACGTACTCTGATTATCGGCGTGAATTGAATCTTAATGATGCCATGGCAAGAGTGTCCTATACTTCGGGCAATGTAAAATACAAGCGGGAGTATTTCATCAGTTATCCGGATAAGGTCATGGTCATGAGACTGACAACGGAAGAGAATCAGCCGATGACCTTTGATGTTCGCCTTACTGGTGCTCAGCCCTCTAATACCGTTAAGGGTGAAGGAAATAAACTAACGCTAAGTGGAAAGGTACCCAGTAATAAGATGGCATACGAAGCGCAGCTTCAAGTACAGCATGAAGGAGGAACTGTAACAGCGAAGGATGGGAAACTTACCGTAAACGGTGCGAGTGTTGTCACGATCCTGATGACCGCTGCAACAGATTATGCCAATAATTTTCCTACGTATAAGAGTGACAAGACGCCAAAAGAAATTGTAGAAGCGAACCTAAACGCAGCATCCGCTAAATCATTCAATCAGTTGCGTGCATCCCATTTGACAGATTATAAGGAACTGTTCGATAGAGTCTCACTTGATCTTGGTGGGGTTACTACAAATCTTCCTACGAATGAGCTTTTGAATGGTTATAAAACGAATGCTAGTGACGGAGAGAAAAGAAGCTTGGAGGCATTATTTTTCCAATATGGCCGTTATTTGCTTATCGCATCCTCCAGGGAAGGCTCACTGCCTGCTAACCTACAAGGGGTATGGAATCAAGTAAATAATCCACCATGGAACAGTGACTATCATACGAATATCAATGTGCAGATGAATTATTGGCCTTCCGAGGTTGTTAACTTAGCGGAAACCGATATTCCGTACATTGATTATATTGATTCCCTGCGCGAGCCGGGTAGGGAAACAGCCCAAAGACATCATGGAATTGAAGGGGAAGGCTGGGCGATTCATACCGTCAACAACCCATTTGGTTATACTGCGCCAGGCTCTGATTTTTATTGGGGCTGGTCACCGGCTGCTAACGCCTTCATGGTGCAGCAGGTGTGGGATCACTATGCTTTTAGTGGAGATAAAGATCTTTTAAGAGGCCAAGTGTATGACATTATCAAGGAAACAACACAATTCTGGATTAAATACCTGGTCGAAGATTCAGACGGAAGTCTAGTATCATCTCCTTCCTACTCTCCAGAGCAAGGGGATATATCCGACGGTGTGTCTTATGATCAGGAATTAGTCTGGGAGTTGTTCACACAGTTCATCAAGGCTAGTGAAATATTGGGTGTGGATGAACAGCTGCGTAACGAGGTCATGGAGAAACGAAGCAAGCTATGGATGCCGCAGGTCGGAAGCTGGGGGCAGGTGCAGGAGTGGAAGAATGATATCGATAGTCCAACAGATCAGCACCGCCATATCTCGCATCTGATCGGCTTGTATCCAGGTACGCTTATTAATGAAGTGAATAATCCGGAGTTATTTGCAGCAGCAAGAGTCACCTTGAATTCTCGTGGCGATGGTGGAACGGGGTGGAGTAAAGCGAATAAGATCAATTTATGGGCACGTCTGCTTGATGGTAACCGTGCACATAAACTGTTAGGTGAGCAGCTTAGAGGCAGCACGCTCGACAATTTGTTCGATACACATCCACCGTTCCAAATTGACGGTAACTTCGGAGCAACTTCAGGAATCGCAGAAATGCTTCTACAAAGCCAAACTGGAAGTATCGATTTATTAGCTGCTTTACCAGATGCATGGGCTACCGGAAACGTTAAAGGACTTGTGGCAAGAGGCGGATTTGAAGTGGATATGCGCTGGGAAGGTACGATCTTGAAAGAAGCCTTGCTTACTTCTAAGCAGGGTAATAAGGCTTCTGTTAAATACCATGGATTTGTCCAATCCAATAAATTCAAGGTCGTTCGCGCAGGAAGCGGGGAATCCATCAACTTCACGGTGAATGGGAACTTGATTGAATTCCCAACAGTGAAAGGACAGCAATATAAGATTGTATCCAGTGTAAAGCCACCAGTGCTTCCAATAAAAGTAGATGATAAAGATCCGTCGATTGTATATACCGGAACGTGGAGTCCTTACAGTGACGCAGGCGATTACAAGGGCACAGAAAGCTATAGTAATCAGCAAGGGGCTTCAGCGTCGTTCACGTTTACAGGAACATCGATTAAATTTATCAGCGCTTTGCAGGCAAACCACGGACATTTCGATGTGTATCTCGATGGAGGGCTAGTCGCTGAAGGTGTTGATGGATATGGTCCATCGACGATGAAGCAGCAGGTATTATTCCAACAATCCGATCTCTCCAAAGGGGAACATACAATTAAGATTGTCGTGAAAGGGGCGAAGAACAACGCCTCTTCGAATACCATTGCGATGATTGATGCTTTCGAATATGTTCCTGTTGAACGGAATGAACCTACTGCGATAACTTTAAGTGGACCTAAGTCGATAAATCAAGGTCTGACCTTTACAGTTGACATGGGCGTTAGCAATGTCACGGATGCGACCTATGCGCAAGACATTCGATTGAAGTACGACGAGAATCTTCTAGAGTACATCTCGGGCGAATCGATGAACGATGGGATACAGGTGTTAGAATCAAAGAATGATCCAATCGGAACCATTCGCCTAATCACGGCTAGTACGGGAACTGGTCTAACCGGTGATGCCAAGGTGCTTGAACTAAACTTCAAAGCAAAGCCAGTGACGAAGTCTGAGTTAGCGAGCATAAAGGTAAGCAGTGCTGTATTTGGTGACGCGAATGGACTGGAGACAGAAGCCGATCTTTCAAATATCGAAGTCGAGATTAAGGCAGATGAGCAGCCGCCGATAAAATCCGGAGACTTAAATGAGGATGGTAAAGTGAGCATCGGTGACTTGGCGATTGCAGCTTCGCACTATGGTAAAGATCAGAACAGTGTAGATTGGCAGACGGCTAAGCGTGCAGATCTTAATAATGACGGAAAGATCGACATTATGGATTTAGCAGCAATTGCTCAAAAAATATTGAATTGAGAGAAGGACACCTGAGTTTTTACTCAGGTGTCCTTCTTTTGTAAACAAAAAAGGTTCTATAGGACAAAAAGTATCAACTCCACATCAAAAGAGATCATGTGGTTACGTTTTTATAGCCTATATAATGGAAAAGTGTTAATGGAATTACAGTCAGAATTGTAAAATCAAGTGCTTAGAGAAGTCGAGCAAGTTTATTCGAGGGGGATAGCCAATGAAAAGCAAGGGTAAAAAGAAAGCGGCATTAAGTCTAGTTATGATGTCCATTGTATTGTCTCTGGCAGGATGTGGCGGGGGGACAAATGGGGCTGAAGCTCCAGCTCCCGAGAAAACAACAGCTGCGACGCAGACTGAGCCAGCGAAGACAGACGAGCCCAAGCCTGAAGAGCCGAAAGTAACGGGAGACCTCGAAATCCAATACTTTGTCGGTGGTTATGGAGACGGTTGGTGGAAAGAAGTCATTGGTGAATTCAAGAAGAAGTACCCAGATGTCAACATTAAGGAATCCGCAGGTTCACAAATCAACGAGCAAATGAAGCCCCGCTGGATCCAAGGTAATCCACCAGATGTTGTATACATCGATGGAGCAGGCTCGAACGAAACGCAAATGGTGCTCGACGACCAATTGATGGATATTACAGATTGGGTTAAAGATGCGAAAAATGTGGACGGCGAGCAGCTTACGAGCAACTTGATCGCACCTCCACAAGACTACAGTGGCAAAAACTATACGATTCCACTCGTATTCGGATCATGGGGAACCTTCTATGATGAAACCCTGTTTACTGAAAAGGGATGGGATGTTCCGAAAGATTGGGATAGCTTCCTCGCCACAAGTGAAAAAATCAAAGCGGATGGCGTATATCCGTACATTCATACCGGTAAATACCCATACTACATCGTGGGAGGTCTCTTAAATACAGGTTTTGTATCTGAGAATGGGGACAATCCGCAGATCTTAAAGGATCAAGAAGCTGCTAAAGAAGGTTCTTTCAAAAATGATGCTGTAGCGAATACCTTGAAAAAGATCGTTGATATGAGGGACAAAGGGTATTTCGATAACGCATCGTTCGGTATGAGTCATACAGACTCCCAAATGCTCTTCTTGCAACATAAAGATGCAATGATTCCTAATGGCTTGTGGCTCGAAAATGAAATGAAAAAAGATGTTCCAGAGGGCTTCAAATTTGGATTCGTTCCTTCCGTTATGCAGAAGCCAGGCGGTAAATTTGTGGCTATTCCTTACACTAGTAACATTGCAATTGCAAAGAAGGCTAAAAATCCAGATGCAGCAAAAGCATTTATTGAATTTATCTTTACTAAACAAGCCGCAGTTCGTTGGGCTGAGCTGACTGGCGCTTTGATGAACGTCAAGGCAGATCTGGAATCTTCAGGCGCAAGTGATGTTGTTAAAACGGCAATGAAATATTTCAACGGTAGTGACACGATCGTTGCTCCTGTATTTAAATTGGCCGCGGACATTGAGCAGGCTGAGAATGATGCAACCATTGCATTGCTGCAAGGTTCTATTACACCAGAAGAATGGATGGACCGTATGGAGAAGGCGGCAGCCAAAATCCGGAAGTAAGTTCATGACTCTTCTTTCTAAACAATCAGAGGACATAGGTGCCTCTGATTGTTCTTTCAAATTTAAGGGGAGGATGGCTTACGCTCATGAAGAAAAATAAATTGTGGAAACGTAATTTGTTTATTGCGAGTTTCTTGCTGCCTACGTTTGCTATCTTTTGTTTATTCACTATTTATCCGTTGTTTCGAGGCTTGTACTTAAGCTTCTTCGATTGGTCAGGCGGTTCCGAATCGATGAATTTTATCGGTATTGATAATTATAGACAATTATTCTCGGATGAGATCATACCAAAAGCCATTTCGAATGATTATTTCTTGATTTTTTGGAAGGTCATCTTAATCATGTTATTTGCAACGTTTTTCGCAGTATCATTGACCCGTTTGAAATTGAAAGAATACGGTTTTTACCGAGTGGTGTTTTTCTTTCCGAATATCATTTCCGTAGCCGTTATCGGTGTATTGTGGAGTTTTATATACAATCCCCGTCTTGGATTCCTGAATGCATTCATCTCGTTATTTACAGGAAAACCAGTGGAAACGAACTGGTTAGGTGATTCAAACCTCGCAATGTGGTCACTTCTTCCTCCTAGTGTATGGGCTGGTATCGGATTCTATATGCTGCTCATTATCGCTTCTATTCTAGGTATTCCTTCCTCGCTATATGAAGCAGCCAGTATTGACGGTGCGGGGCAATGGCAACAGTTTACTCGAATTACTTTACCCCTGATTTGGGAGCAATTCAAAACCTCTATCATTCACATCGTAATCACAACACTGAACGGCTCCTTTATTATCGTTAAGCTGATGACGGATGGTGGCCCGGATAATCAGACACAAGTGCTCGGTTATTATTTGTATCAGATGGGCTTCAAACAGTTCCATTTAAGCTACGGGGCAACCATCGGGGTGCTAATCTTACTGTTATCTTTAATCACTACTCTAATTTTGCAGCGCATTCTTCACCGAGAGTCCATTGAAATGTAAGGAGGAAAATACTTTGAACGATAATCCCGCCAAAAAACCACTTCTGCTGATATCAAAAATTGCAGTTCGATTTTTCCTCATCTTGTGGAGCTTGGTAGTCTTATATCCTGTTCTTTGGACATTCCTGACATCCTTAAAGGATAATCAGCAGGTTATGCTCGGGAAACCGTGGGATTTCCCATCTATTTTTCGTTTTGAAAACTATACAAATGTGTGGAGCAGAGCAAACTTTGGCGACTACTTCCTGAACTCCATTATAGTAACCGTGGCTAGTACACTGTTATCGCTTATTATGGCTGCTACAACAGCATATATATTAGCTCGGTTTACCTTTAAATCTAGAGGCCTGTTTTATTTTGTATACGTTGCTTCAATGATGATTCCAACCACACTCGGATTGATACCATTGTTCTTTCTTCTCGGAGATATGAATTTGTCCAACTCCTTAGTAGGGCTCACGCTTGTTTATTCTGTCGGAACGATTGGCATCCTTCCATTCGGTATCTTCTTTCTGGTTGGATTTTTCAAGGCACTTCCCCGTGAGCTTGAAGAAGCCGCAACAATTGATGGATCTTCACTATACGGCGTTTTCTTCAAGATCATGTTGCCATTATCGAAGCCAGGATTAATCACAGTAGGAATTATGAATGCTTTAACCGTGTGGAATGAGTACATCATGGCCACGGTATTGATCAACGATCCAGCGAAATACACCATTCCTGTCGGAATAGCCATTATGCAAGGGGAAATGCAGTACAGAACGGAATGGGGGCCATTGTTTGCGGGTCTTTCCATTTCTATGATTCCCGTCATTGTGATGTATGTGTTGTATCAACGTCAAATTACGGGTGGGTTAACAGCAGGTGCGTTGAAAGGTTAATTATAGGAGGGTTAAGGAAATGCCGAAGAAGATTCTCAGTATCTTCATTACACTTATGATGGTGGCCGGCTTGTTCTCCAGTTTTGCAGCTGCAGCGGATGTAGCTTCTGATCTTCCACAAAAAGATGCAAAATTAACGGAATCCTATGAAATCTATCCATTACCGCAGCAACAAACCGAAGAAGAGACAACCTTAACCATTACACAAAATGTAAACGTTGTTATTGAAGATTCGATTGACCAGCCGACAAGAAAGCTGCTTCAAAGGATACTGGATTCCAAATCACTTCAGGTCACTGAGTCAGGAGCTGTAGTAGCAGGGAAAACAAATATCTTTTTGGGAACTAGAAATTCATCAGGCTATGTAGACAACTACTTCACTCAGAATATTCCCTATGAGGCGGATCACTTCAATGAGCTGGACGCTTATGTTCTTAACGTTAGCACCAAGCAACAGAATAAAGGTGTTATTGCGATATTAGGTAAAAATACGGATGCGGCTTATTATGGCCTGGCATCGCTGAAGATGATTTTTGATCAAATTCCTGATCTGCAGGTTCGTAATCTCACCATCGAAGATTTCTCTGATACTCGCTCACGAGGATTTATCGAAGGCTTTTACGGCACGCCTTGGTCACATGAAGATCGAATGAGCTTGATGCGTTTCGGTGGAGAGCTGAAGATGAACTCTTATATTTTTGCACCTAAAGATGACAAGTACCATAACGCGCAATGGAGAACACCCTATCCTGCAGCTGAGCTTGCCAAGATCAAAGAACTGGTGGATGTCGGACATGAATCCAAGACGCAGTTTGTATGGGCAATTCATCCAGGGTTCAATATGATCAATTGGAACAATTATGATGCAGAACTTCAAACCTTACTTGCAAAGCTTGAACAATTGTACAGTGTAGGCGTACGTCAATTTGGACTATTTATGGATGATATCAGCACATCACAATCATTAGTGGATAAGGATAAACATGTTAAGCTTATTACGGATGTTGCGAATTGGGTAACGTCCAAGAAAGACGTCAAATCATTAATTTATTGTCCTCCATATTATAATAAAAGCTGGACAGGAACGACTGGCAGACCCTATCTTGAAGCCTTGAGAAATGTGCCAGAGAATGTAGATATAATGTGGACCGGAAACGGCGTTGTTGCCTCTGTTAATGCAGCAGATATGCAGTGGCCCAAAGATGCACATGGAAGAGACCCATATATGTGGTTAAACTGGCCAGTGAATGACTATAAGGATGCAAGACTGCTGCTCGGTAAAGCAGAAGTGCTCATTCCAGGTACACATAATATTTCAGGTGTAGTGTCAAATCCTATGAAGCATGCGGAATTATCTAAGATCGGTATCTTCGCGGTTGCGGATTACACTTGGAATGTAGATGATTTTGATCAAGAGGAGAGCTGGCTCGATTCATTTAAGCATATTGCCCCTGAAGTTGCTTCTGAGCTTAATACGATTGCCTATCATATGAGTGACCCATCGCCTAGCGGTCATGGACTTGTGGTAGGTGAGTCGGAAAATATCAAAGCTGAACTAGCGCAATTCTTAAGTCAATACTCAAGTGGTCAGCCGATAGAAACGATGGGGAATACATTGATTCAAGAATTTGATCTAGTATTGGATGCCATCGCGTCGTTTAGAGTAAATAACACGAATGAAAATATGGAAGAAGAAATTGATCCATGGCTAAATAGCTTGCAAAATGTCGTTCTTGCCGATAAATCGGCAGTTCTCTCTGCGATAGCAATCCAGAAAGAGAATGTTGATCAGGCATGGGAAGCACTGGCTAAGGCCACAAGCGCATTAAGCTTATCCAAAACATTCAAAATTGAGAAGCTTAATTCTCCAGATGTGACGGTCGAGGCAGGAGCAAAGCGGATGGTTCCTTTTGCTGAGCAGCTCATTAATAAACTGGATGCTCAGATTTATACTTTGGTGGACCCGGAATATGTTAAACCTCTAGCTGTAAGCTCATATGGTTCTCCTTCAGGATTAAACCTGATGGTAGACGGAGATTTAGCAACGAACGTCTATATTCAGACGCTTCAACAGAATGGAGACTGGTATGGTGTTGATTTTGGAAAAACCATTAAAGTGGAAGAAATTGCGATCACACAAGGTAGAAATGATGCGGATCACGATATATTCCAAAGGGGGATTCTTGAGTATTCCGTGAACGGTCAAGAATGGACTACAATCGGAGAAGAGCGTTCCGGGTATAAAATTTCTGCTTCCGGGCTCAATGTGGAGGCAAGGATGGTTCGATATCGATTGACTCATGCTGGAATACCTGGAGGTAAGCCTGATTTATGGACGGCAGTTCGCGAGTTTTCCGTAAATGCAGGTAAAGATAAGGTAGCCATTTACACCGATGTGACAGAGTTGAAGGATACTCCTGTTATGGTAGCAGATAATTCTGTGCAATTATCGAATATGAATGGAATCACATTAAAGCCATCCCAATATGTTGGGATTAATTTGAAATCCATTGAAGAGATCACGCAAGTTGCGCTTGAAGCTTCTAACGGAGAAGTTCGGTTAGAATCCTCAAAGAACGGTGTGGAATGGGAACAGATTAATGAGGGGAATGGGGCGTTTGCTAGTGCTACCTATTTCCGGATCATAAACAAGGGAACTGAGAATATCACTGTAGATTTGACAAGGCTCATGATCAAGCTGAACAAATTCTCTCCACCAATGATTACTCATAATTACGGAAGCATTTATGAAGGTTCTATCAACAACGTGTACAATGCTTCTTTAGAGAACAAGGTTTGGTTCGGTTCGATTCAATCGAAAGGGAAGTATATTCAGATCGACATGGGCGGTGTGGTGAATGTCCAGAATGTAGCTGTCGTGATTGGAGACGGTGAAGGAGATTTCTTCCGTAAAGGAGATTTACAGCTGTCGCTAGACGGAGAGACATGGGATACGATCCATACGTTTACTAATCCAAATGATCGGAGTTTGAATTTCCCAGAGCACGAGGTGCCTTACCGTTATAAGCGAGTTCAAGTTGACGGTGGCAAGCAAGCCCGATATGTAAGATTAATTTCAACAGAAACACAAGATGCATGGCTCGCGCTCAATGAAATTTTGGTTAATGAAGGAATTGAAAGACCGGGATCTGCCAATCCGGCTATTCAGGCTGAACCTGCTGGAGTTATAGGGAATGAAGCGTCTCTGTCCGTTGATCAAAAGCTATCCACCTTCTATATGCCGGGTACTGGGAATACGGGTTCCTTAAATTATAAGTTGTCGAAGGATACAAAGGTAAAAGAAGTGATAGTTTTGCAAAATCCATCGGATAATTCAAACGCTGCGGTGTCCGTGCGAGATGCGAGTGGATGGCATAAGGTAGGTAACCTGTCCTCATCTTATAATACATTTGATACCTCCAAGTATAGTAATGTGTTTGAAGTGAAGATTCAGTGGGAGGGTTCAACTAAACCCAAAATCCACGAGATCATTACCGTTAAAAAAGACGGGAATGGTGAGGTTGATCCATCGGGTAAGATGACTTCTGTTCTGTCTGGGGTAGACACTGTAGCTGGAGGTAATGACTTTCAACTGGCGTTTGGGGTAAAAAGTGTAACAGATGCTGTATATGCGATGGATATAACCATGAACTATGATCCTAAGCTATTGGAATTCAAGGCTGCTACTTCCTTGCGTAGTGGAATCCAGGTGCTTGAAACTGCTAATCACACGCCTGGAAAACTACGACTCCTGGTGGTGAGTGAAGGTGCGGGAAATGCTGTGACTGGCAATCTGCAGCTGTTATCCTTGGATTTCGGTACTAAAACAGTAGCGGAAGCTACAGAGAGTACTATTCAGATTGAAAAAGTGATCGTAGCAGATGCGGAAGGCAAGGAGAGCGAAACTGTTACGTCGAGCCATAAGCTCAAGATAACAGCAGAAGAGCCGGAGCCTGGTATGACTGGTGACATCAATAAAGATGGCAAAGTGTCCATCGGTGACTTAGCGATTGTCGCTGCTAATTATGGCAAGGATACCAGCAGTCCGGATTGGGCTGAGGCTAAACGTGCCGATATCAATAAAGATGGTGTGATTGATTTGAAAGACTTGGCGCTGGTAGCTCGTAAGATAACAGAATGAGTAGTAGCCTTCAACCCATAACAAATTAGCAGATATAATCAAAAGAAAGGAAGTGTCACCGCAGCCATTTCATGGCTTTTGGGACACTTCCTTTTTTTTGCTTGAAGAGTGCTAGCCTAGCTATGCTCCGCTAATTGTACCTCGAAGCCGTCCGGGTCCAGTATATATAAGAATCGCAGATGGGGATTTGGTGTGATCGGTCCGCGTGCGACGGGGATGCCTTGGCTTTTCAAATACGCTATGGCATCGTCGAGCGATTCCACTTCGAAACCAACAGAAACGCCGCATTCCGGCTTCAGTGCCGGATCACTACCCTGAATAAGCTCGATTTTGGGCTGATCCACCGTGCCTAACATAACAATTTGTTTTCCTCTACTCTCAAATCTGCGGTCAATGGGAAGCCCCAGAATCCGGTTATAAAAATCAAGGGAAGCCTCCAGATCGCGCACCCTAAGCGTTACCCAATTCATTCTCAACTTCATGATTGTAATGTCCTCCTCTATCTATTTCTATGACAAAGCCGATTCTACTTAATTATACGCTTTCTTGTTCACTAAAAGTTCGTAATATTAAACCTAATTCACGAAGGAATACATAATTGTTAAACGATGCCTTGAATTCTAGAATGATGATATTGGAATTATATTACTTTTCAAATCTAAAATCATTCTGGGAGGTTGTCATAATGAAGCGTAGGCTTATTTACGTTCTTACGATCCTAGTAATCGTTCTAGGTTCCTGGTTGTTACTGCATAACCAAGAGAATAAGAGCGCTTTAGAAAAGGAAGGAAAAGAAGTGACTAACGTGATTACTACTGACAGTAGTACATCAGCGGCTAAAGTTACTGTCAATAACGGACAAATTTCGGTTCAGTACTTGACTCCCGCTTATAAGGTTACAGTGAAAGGAGATATTTTGTATGCGAGCAAGAAGAATGAGACAGATGCTCTAGAACCGCTGAAACTCGATCTGTACGAGCCGTCTGGCGATAATAACGAGAAGAGGCCTGTATTTATTTTCATTCACGGTGGTGGTTATACAGAAGGGAATAAGAACGATGCAGCAGACTTTTCTACGGGATTGGCGAAGCGAGGATATGCTGTATTGTCCGTTGATTATAGGCTGAAAAAAGATCCATTTACTAATTTCAGCCGCACACTTAATGACGCTTATGAAGATATAACCGATGTGATTAAATGGATCAACGATAACGCAGAGATTTACGGGATGGATGCAAGCCGTATTGTTATCGGTGGTGATTCGGCGGGGGGACATCTAGCCATAAACTTTGTCAATCAATATGTATCACAGGATCCTTCCATCATTAAATCTGTATTTTCTATTGTTGATATTTATGGCGGTGATCTGACGAAAAGTGCGGACAGCAAGCTGCCGCCGGTCCTCATCATTCATGGAACGATAGACAAACTGGTGCCGTACCAGCAAAGTGTTGAATTGGCCGAACAGCTGAAAGAGAAGGGGGTGTATCATAATCTACTCACCATGGAAGGTGTCGGACATGACTACAAGAATGATAAATACATCGATGAAATTATGGAGACGACAACACATTTTCTATGGAATGTCATGAATAGTTCTGATCTTGCAGAGCTGCCAGAGAATTCCGGGATTTCGATTGCTTCCGGCGATGCCTTTGATATTAAGCTGCCTGGGGCCTATCGCATTCCTGCGAAGGAGTCGATGAACATCGATTTGCCTGAGGGCTGGATACTTCGTGAGCAGGAGGAAGAAGACAGACTTCGGATACAGGTTCCGGAAGGCTTGGTGCGAGGAAACGATACACTGTTTGTCTCACGAGGCGAAGATCCTAAAACGGCAATGAGCTTCGCTGTCAATGTTAACGTAATCGACCCGCTGATGGTGAAATATGAGACATTTTATGATGAAGCTGCTAAGGAAATAAAAACTCATATGGATGTTACTAATCAGTCTACGAACAATTTCAATGGTTCTGTGGAAGCCGATTATGATACAGAACGTTCTACTCAGGGGACCTACAACGCCACTGTGGAGAATCTGGAATTAGGAAAGAGTGTGCGGTTAGAGATTCCTGAGCTTGCTAGAGGACAACGGACGCTTAAATCTTATAATGACATAGGTAATCTATTGCAGACGACGTTAGATTCCTTTAACGCGCTGTTGTTGCCAAAACTCAGTAAGCCCGTTGAAATTGATGGTAACCTAACAGATTGGAGTGATCTGGCTCGCTTTGATGTGAAGGATATCAAAATCAATTGGCGAGGTAAGCAGGATATCAGTGCGACCGGTTTCTTAGCTTGGGACGAGGATAACCTTTATCTAGGGGTAGAAGTTATAGATGACAAGCATGAACAGTCGGCATCAGGCGATGCCATTTGGAGTGGGGACAGCATTCAGATTGGGATTGGTATTGCAAACTTAGACGGAACGGTACCCTCGGAGTATCATGAACTAGGTGTGGCTCGGGGAAATGCAGGGAATTTACTCAAGTGGCGCTGGCTAACCCCAATGGGATTCAATATAAATGATGCCCTAGAGCTAAAGTATGCGGTGAGTCGTTCAGATTCAACAACCAGCTACGAATTAGCCATACCCTGGCGTGAACTGAGCCATGACATTACGCAGGTGAAGCAAGGAATGAAGCTTAAGTTTTCGCTGCTGGTCAATGATAATGACGGCGAGGGGCGTAGAGGCTGGCTGGAATACAATAGTGGCATAGGTTCTTCGAAGGATGTTAATGCCTTCGGGGATCTGTACCTGATGGATTAAGAGGATCTCATGAAACTATAAGTTTCTGTAACTATCGGGAAAACGGCAGAGATGCCGTTTTTTTATTTTATTGTCGCTCAATGAACGAAAAGATAACAAATAAGTTTTGCATTGACACATCCAACTTTTGACATTATGATATGAATGAAAAAATAATTATTCATTCATGGAGATGCGGAAAGTGGAAGATAAAAAAACAAAGATTTATGATTGTGGGAAAGAGATATTTAGCAATAAAGGTTTTAAGGATACGAATGTCTCGGACATTACAAAAAAAGCTGGAATAGCTATAGGAACTTTTTACAATTATTATCCTTCTAAGGAAAAGCTTTTTATGGATATCTTTCTTGAAGAAAATGCGAAACTCAAAAAAAACTGTATGGAATCCCTTGACATGACCCAAAGCCCTGTGATTGTAATTCGGCAGATGATGGCACTCAATGTGGAAGGCATAATATCCAACCCCATTCTAAAGGAATGGTACAACAAAAGTGTTTTTGGGAAAATCGAACAGCTTTATCGAGAAGAAACCGGCATTCAGGTGAACGATTTCTTATATGACAGCTTCCATGAAATTGTGCAGCAATGGCAAACCGAAGGCAAGATGCGAAGCGATATGGACAGCAAAATGATTATGATGGTCTTCGCCGCCATGATCAATGTGGAAACCCACAAGGAAGAAATAGGACTGGAGTTCTTTCCACAACTACTGGACCATATGATGGAACTAATCATGAAGGGTCTTACAGACTGCCCCAAATAGAACGAATGAGGCAGTTTTTTTATCTCTTAAAGTGAATGAATATAATAATATTCATTCAAAAACTGAGAAGAGGGGCATGCGAATGAACATTGTTGTAAGAAGTAAAAGGAAGATCTCAATGTGGATGGTTATACTGATCATCTTCGTCGTGATTGTAGTCATCGTATGGGGAGGGATTCTCTTAAGCGCTCCAGGGAGGCGTGAAGTTCAAAAGCTTACTATCAACGTCATTGATTTCCAAAAGCTGCGTGATGGAACCTATGTGGGAGAATATATCGGCACAAAGGATCATTCCAGAGATACCAAGGTTCAGGCATCAATATCTGAGGGTCAAATTTTAGATATTAAAATATTCAAAGGCGCTTTAGATAAAAATGGAAATCCGCTGAAAATGAAGGGGGGGATAAGCATTGGTGATTTGTTTAGACATGTGATTGAATCACAATCCCTTCAGGTAGACGTTATTAGTGGGGCAACGCTTACCTCTAAAGCACATCTTAAGGCACTAGAAAATGCACTGGAGCAAGCAAAGACGAAATAATTCGTTTCAGGAGGGCTAAGATGAACATTGCAGTCATATCGTATTCATTCACAGGCAACAATGATGCATTAGCTGGCAGTGTGGCTAAAGAACTGTCATCTGAATATTTTCAGATTTCTGAATCCAAGCCGCGGACAATGAGTTCCATTACAATGGATATGATTTTCAGCAGGATACCGTTGGTACAGCCATCACCTAATGTATTAGTGAAGTATGATTTGATCCTCTTTTTCGGGCCGATCTGGATGGGGCAAGTGGCCACACCACTCCGACCCTATTTAAAGCATTTGAAAACAAACCCGAACAAGTATGGTTTTATTTCAATCAGTGGCGGAGCGGACGGACCCAACACGAAGGTACCAGGCGAACTCAGGAAAAGAACTGGGGCTGATCCCGTTGTATTTATAGATCTGTATATCGCTGACTTAATATCGACGAATCCTAAACCGACACGAAAAGCTACTTCTGCTTACAAGTTAGATCCTGGGGATATCAAACAATTAACCAGTATAGTAGTGAAGAAAATAATGGATGTGACTTAAGTAAGAGTTGACCCATAAATAAACGGCAGAGATGCCGTTTATTTATTTTCTCCTCAACTGGTAGGAATTTGTCTATTATTAAAGTGTCAGTTCAATTCACTAGATGGTATGATAGGAGCGGGAGGGAATTTAAAATGACCAATGAGATAACAAATGAGAACGAAGAAACATTAAACGAGAACGAGGAAATAACCAATGATCCAGAAATGTCTGAGGAGGATATGAATAAGCTAGTGATGGCTGTTCATCATAACGGTCTCGTAGCTTTGAGAGTGCACTTTCAAGACGTTGAAGGACAAGTGTTGAATATGGAGGCCTACGGCCCGGTTTTTGTTTTTCACGTAAAGTCTGAGTTAGACCATGTCTATTCTTGTGGCTTTTTTCTGCGTGAATTGATTGCAAGATTCCAATCGGGTAAGGATCCTGCAGCATGGATGGCTTCATTCTTTGTTGATCTGATGAAGATTGAGGGCGGCAAAACGCTTCCAAAACCGCCTTCAAGTGAAGAAGAAGCTAAAGCGATCATAGACAATGTATTAGTTCCGCAATGTATTAAAGAAATAACTGAAGAATTTGCGCCAGAAGATGTACATGTTGGACTAGCTTGGAATGAAAAACTAGGTCCGGTTTTCGAGGCTGGATTTCCAGCGATAAGCGATGGGAATAACGTTTGTGCGTTCCCACTGCATTTATTGTTAACGCACTTGCAATTGAATCGGGATCCTTCCGAGCTGCTTGTACAAGGCATGTATAACATCCGTAAGGAACATGGATTGGAGTAAAACAGGCTCCGAGCCCTGGCCATCCATAAAACAAAGAAACGGCAGAAATGCCGTTTCTTTGTTTTATTTTATGAGTTCTTACAATCCGTAGAGTCAATTCACTTTAGAAGCGCTTTTGAAATTCTAATCTTTTTGATGGGCATCCGTATATGGTGGATACTATCATTGATTATTTCGCGGAATCTTCCAAATCGATGGGACTTTTGGTACCACAGCCGCCATCGGAGAGCTATTGCTGCAAAGTCATGAGGAGTGCGGTCAACGATTCCGTTGACAACAGAAGCACTTGATTCTATATTATGCACAACACGATATGGATTCTATAGTTATGAATTTAGCATTCCAGCACGTGAGAATGTATATTTAAGGCTATGATTTAACGTAGTCTTTTAGGAGGTTTTCTAGTGAACATCAGAGCATTGTGTGAAGGGATAAAGCTTGATCCAGCGGCTAGACAGCAGGTTTATGAGTTTCAGATGAAAGAGGATGAATATCTAGTTTATAAACAACATTTTTATTTTGACAGATTTTCTTTTTTTGAATCTGTGAAAGCATCGGAGGGCTATCGAAAGCAACTATTATATTTATTTGTGAGATTCGCAGTAGATGCTTATGAAGAGTATCGTATTCGTAACATTGAGGATGAGATCTATTATGATACATTCTCAGATATTCAGATCTGGTGCATGCAATGTCTACGTGATTACGGTGAATATGGTATTGAAGAATATAACTGGCTGCAAGAGCATGTTCAGCTTCGTTTATTTCGTTTGGGAAGAATGCAATTTCAACCTTTTGCGATGGACCGCGATTTAGTTGTTGATGGTTGTAAAATCTTTACCAATCAAATCGTGCTTAATGTGCACATTCCAGCGGGAGAGCCTTTATCCGTTCAAAGTGTCGAGGAATCCTTTCAGTTAGCCAGAGTTTTTTTTAGAGGTATAACTCCAGTGTTTATTTGTCATTCATGGCTGCTTGATCCGGAATTAAGTGAGATTTTGAATCCAGAATCGAACATTATTCAGTTTCAAAGTCGGTTCTACATTTATGAAGTCGATAAAAGTTCCAAGGAAGCAGAAGAAAGAATATTTAGTAAACTAAGTATGACCCCTCAAGAGTACGAAGAGAACACCCAACTGCAACGGCGTGCAAAAGCCTTTTTAATTGCAGGAGGTAAACTAGGAAGTGGCTATGGGATTAAAGTACATAAGTAAGGTTGAAATCTTGGCATATTACGGATAGAGAAGACGTACACTGCAAATGAAGTGATGCGTTAACCTGACTCTGGCTGTAATAGCTGGTTTTGGGGATAGTGTTTTGTTTTATCCAAAAACGAAACCGGTTTCAGATGTACGAGCGCGCCGTGCAATGAAATTAATAAGATCAAAGAGGTGATTCCATTGGGCTGACCCTGGGCAGATATCGTCTTAAGCATTCCTGTGTCCTATAATTTTTTCATTTATTAGGAGGAGACGATGATGTTGAGAAAAGGAAAAATGCTAAGTCTATTTCTGCTGTTTACACTCATGATTGCTCTAGTGCCTACAGGTAATTCAAGTGCAGCCTCGAACTGGAATCTGGTATGGAGTGATGAATTTGACGGGAATTCTCTGAATACTGGTAACTGGTCCGCCGAAATCGGCACAGGGAGCGGTGGCTGGGGTAACAATGAACTTCAGTACTATACTAGTCGTTCGCAGAACCTGCAAGTTACGGGTGGAAATCTGGTTATTACAGCGCAAAAAGAATCCTACGGTGGAATGAATTACACCTCTGCACGGATCAAAACACAAGGACTCAAAAGTTTTACCTATGGGAAAATCGAAGCTAGAGTTAAGGTGCCTTCGGGTCAAGGACTCTGGCCGGCATTTTGGATGCTTGGATCAAATATTGATACAGTAGGTTGGCCTAAATCCGGTGAAACAGACATTATGGAACGTGTGAACAATAATGCTTTTGTTAATGGGACGGTACACTGGGATGCCAATGGGCATGCCGAGTATGGGCAGGTATCCGGAAATCTGGATTTCTCTCAATACCATGTGTACAGCGTTGAATGGGATGCGAATTATATCAAGTGGTTTGTAGATGGCAACCAATTTAATGCTTTTTATATCGAGAATGGAACGGGAAATACGGAGGAGTTCCAAAAACCCTTCTTTATCCTGCTAAACCTTGCTGTTGGTGGGAATTGGCCTGGAAGTCCAAACGCTTCAACTGCTTTCCCGGCGCAAATGCTGGTTGATTATGTACGGGTGTATCAATCCGCGCCTACCTCAAACATCGTTAGTGGTGGGATTTATACTTTAGCCGACAAGGCTAGTGGCAAGGTTCTGGACGTAGTGGATGTGTCCACAGCAAGTGGGGCAAAGATGCAGCAATGGACCAATTACACAGCCAATAATCAGAAATTCAAGGTGGAAAGTACGGGAGACGGCTACTATAAGCTGACAGCAGTGCATAGTGGAAAAGTATTGGATGTGCCAAACTCATCAACCGTCAGTGGTGTACAGTTGCAGCAGTGGGATGACAATGGTACCAACGCTCAGCGGTGGAGCATTGTAGATGTAGGGGGTGGATACTACAAACTAATTTCTAAAGTGAGTGGATTAGCCATGGATGTAAACGGAGCCTCAACGGCAGACGGTGCAGCGGTTCAGCAGTGGACGGATAATGGAAGCGATGCTCAGAAATGGTTTTTTACTAAAGTGAACTAAAAGGATTTATTATACGATCATGTTCAAGAAAAACGGCAGAGATGCCGTTTTTTATTTTTTTGTAGAACATAGATATATTTATCTGAAGGCACCATTTCATATTTTAATATTTTTCTATCTGATATAATGTGATTTATAACCTTGACTCCTAAAAAATGGTTTCTAAATAGATTTATAGTTGTATTTCATCTTAGCATCATACATATTCGGAGGGATTATCATTGATTGTAGCTACAAAACTTCATATTCCTCGTGTGCGTAATTCATTGGTCTCTCGTCCAAGGCTGATAAGTAAACTTAATGAAGGAATGGACACCAAGTTGACGCTTGTTTCTGCACAAGCCGGTTACGGGAAAACCACAGCGTTAAGCGAATGGGTTAGACAATGCAATATGCCTGTGGCTTGGGTGTCCTTAGATAAGCACGATAATGATTGGGCCCAGTTTTGGAGTTGTGTTAGAGCTTCTATAACGGAATGCGTTCCCGATTTTGGACTAGCAGTTGAACCTTTGTTTGATGATGGGCCTTCAATGACTTTGGAGCCTGCAATAGCAGTACTCTTGAATGAGTTAAATCATGTATTTAACGAACTGGTTATCGTTCTTGATGATTATCATGTCATTGAGACGCCCACGATACATCATTCCATGACTTATTTTCTTGAGCATTTACCTCCTCATATACATCTCTATATTGCAAGTCGAACCGCTCTGACGATACCTACTACTAGACTTTTGGCAAAAGGTGAATTACATCGGATCCACATGCAGGATTTACGATTTCAATTGGATGAGGGAATAGAGTTCTTTCAGGATACGACCGATTTAGCCTTATCAAAAGAACAAGTGACAGAGCTATTCCATCAGACCGAAGGCTGGATTAGCGGTTTACAGCTAGCAGCGATTAGTCTGAAACAAAGTGATAATATAAATGCGACGATTCATCAAATTAGAGGTCAACAGCAGCATATATCAGACTATTTGCTAGAAGAAGTATTTCATCATCTTCCGGATTCCATAAGCACTTTTTTACTGGAAACCTCTATTTTAAACCGGATGAATTATTCCTTATGTCAAGCTGTAACTGGTCAAATGAACTGCCAAGAGCAATTGGAGAGATTAGTCCATTTGAATTTATTCGTTATCCCCTTGGACGATCACAGGAATTGGTACAGGTATCATCATTTACTTTCTGACTTTCTGCAACAAATATTGTTCAGAACAGATCCGGAAAAGTGGATACAAGTACATACTCGAGCGGCAAATTGGCTGGAGGAGCATGGCTTTGACGAAGAAGCAGTGGAGCATTATATAGAAGGAAACCGGTTCGCAGATGCTGTTCGTTTAATCGAGAAGAATCTTCATACGTTAGTGCAATCGAAAAGCGTCGTTTTGATTCGCTGGGTGTCTGCTTTGCCGGAGAACTCTTTTGCAGAGAAGCCTATGATTGAATTGTTTTATATTTCTGTATTGCTGGGAGTTGGTGAATGGAAGGTTGCCTTTAAGAGAGTTGAACAGGCTGAGATTCGTTTTCTAGCGTTGCAGGGGGAAATGGATGATATCCAGTGGAATCAGGTCATGGGTAATCTCTACTTTTTCTGTTCAGTTACCACCTATCTGCAAAAAGACCTTGAGCGAACCTCGGGATACTTTGAGCTTGTAGAGCAATTCGTGCCAGAAGGTAGTTTGTTTCAAACAATGGGGCGTAATCGATATCAAGGGAATGATGTGTTTGATGATCACTTGGCGCTTATTAATGATCTTCACGCAGCAGAAGCTTTCCTATTAAAATGGATTACAGTTTGGGAGAACAAACAGGAGTATCCTTTTGTTGGTTATTTGTATGCTTCTTATAGCAAATTGCTCTATGAATGGAATCGATTGGACGAAGCTGAACGGTATGCAAGTAAAGTCCTTGAACGTAAGGACATGCAGCCTTTCGCTCGGATTTTGATTCACAATTACACTAGTGCTTCACGAATTCAGCAAGCCAAAGGAGATCCAAACCGAGCATCACAGCTGCTTACACAGTTGAAACTGCAAATTGACTCTCCTGACTATGATTTGTTTATGTTAGGTGTTGAAGCAGAGCAAGCTTGCTTATCTCTACAGCAGGGTTCGATTCAAACAGCTCTGGCATGGCTAAGGAAATGTGGGTTGACACATACAGATGAAATTCCTATGAATCGAATCGCGGAGTATTTAGCTTTGGCAAAAGTGCTGGCAGCATGCGAGCGATCAGATGAAGCCTTGTATGTGTTGGATCGATTGAATGAAGTGTTATTTAAGGAAGATCGTCTCCGAGATCAAATTAAGGTATGTATTGCGCAAAGTATGACGTATCAATCCATCGGCCAAACTGAGGCAGCTTATCTACACTTGGGGACCGCTTTACATCTAGCAGAGCCAGAAGGCTATATCCGCAGCTTTTTGGATGAAGGACCTAAGATGCAGGAACTGCTATCTACTTATCTGAAGGTACAGATAGGCAGTCTAATTCCCGATCCAAAGATTTCGTTGTCCTATGTGAAGCAGCTGCTTAAGGCTTTGGATGTCACCATAGAGGAGAAGCTAACCCTTAAAGAAATACTAACGGAGCAGGAAATGAAAGTTCTACATTTAATTGCGAGTGGATTATCAAATAAAGAAATCGCCGATAGATTATACGTTACAGGTGAAACCGTGAAATTTCATATTAAAAATATGTATAGAAAGCTTGGGATAAACAATCGTGTACAAGCGCTGCAACATTTCAATTCATTTATAGAATAGGTATGAAGCCCCCCTATAAGTAAGACTATCCTCCCCTTTTGGGGAGTTTTTTTTTGGAAAAGTTAGTCTTATAGTTAGGTGATTGCTGAGTATTCGACATACAAAGATATTTTGCAACAAGAAACTTAATTGAAAGGGAAGTGAGGAAATATCAATTAATGCATACAAAGCACTTTGGAATTATTTTTACCTGTTTGTTAGGTACATTGGAGGAGAGTAAATATAGCTATGTTAATAACAAAAATATCTGGTTCTACTGAAAGATGGCTGAAAGGATTTACGATTCGTTTATTAGTAGGGCTGATGATATTTTCATCGTTCTCCTTTTTATTTACAGGCGTTGTTTCTGCGCAAGATGGGAATACAGGACCTGATGGAAGCCCCGGCTGGACCTATTGTGCTGATGAGGGAGAGGATAACACTTGCATAGTTCCAGGGAGGAAAGAAGTCCGTTATTGGGCTACTGGGGGGAATTATAAGTATTATTCGAAAATTATTACCGATAGCACGATATGTTCAAATGATGTAATGGGCGGTGACCCAGAAGGCGGAATTAGAAAACAATGCTATTATCGTGACCTTCAGCTTGATAGCGGCGAAATGACTAAAGTCGTTAGCGAGCAGAACAAGACGTTAACGGTTACATTTAATGTGTATGCTAGACAGGCAGGTACAATAGAGGATTTGCGAGAAAAGATTACAGTGAAGAAAACAAGCGGCGGCGCTTATGCACCTCTTGACGTAGAGGATACCGTTACAAACGTAACCTACACAGATACAAGTAGTACGCTTGAAATTCATTTTAAAGACACTTTAGTAGGGGATTCAAATGTACTGAAAATCGATGCGGGAGCATTCGTGGATAGCTCGGATATCGCATATAGTCACCTTATTGAGATTGCAAATATTCAATTTACCCCGCCTCTTCTAACAGCGGATACGGATAACAACTACACCGATAAAGATATAACGATTACGTTTCCTGACGATTCTCTGTGGCGTGAAGCGATCAACGCGGTGTCAGACGGAGGGGCAGTATTAAGTAAAGAGACACAATACGCTGTTGATGCCGGTATGCTCACGATAAAAGCCGGTGTACTGATGACAAAAGGCAGTCATGACATTAGAGTGACAGCGCTTGGTTATCCAGATGTGGTTGTAAGTCAACAGATGATCAAAAAGTATACGGGTAATGGGTCTGGTACAGAAAGTGAGCCCTATCTGATTGAGAATGCCGATCAACTGAGTGAAGTTAGAAACCATATGGAAAGTGGTACTTATTTCAAACTTATAGCAGACATCGATCTAAAAAGTTATGCAAGCTGGACGCCAATTGGAAATGATAGTGAAAGATTTAAAGGAAGTATAGACGGCAATGGATATAAAATAAAGAACCTGATTATTCAAAATAATTACACTAGTTATCTGGGGTTATTTGGATTTATAGATACTGGAAGTAAAGTTACAAGTATGAGATTGGAAAATGTCAACATTACAGGTAGCAATTTTATTGGTGCTATTGCTGGAGCTAATGATGGAACCATCGATAATAGCTACGTTACTGGAGTATCTATAAATGGCAGTGGATATATTGGAGGGATGGTAGGATATAGCACAAATGGATCCATTACTAATAGTTATGCGATTGGGTCAGTGAATGGATATTATTATGCAGGCGGCTTGGTGGGGTATGCTTTCTTAGGAACGGTAAGTGATAGCTATGCTTCAGGATCGGTAACCGTGAATAATATTTATGGAATAAACGGCGTTGGCGGCTTGATTGGTTATTCTTACTTTGTAAACATTAGCAACAGCTACGCGACTGGAACTGTGAAGCCTGGACCTGGGACTACTGAAGTTGGTGGTTTGATAGGTAGTTATTACTACTATTTTGGATCATTAGCGAATAGCTTCTATGACAAAGATACAGCACAGCAAGAGGATACAGGAAAAGGTGAAGGAAAGACAACTGCAGAGATGCATACTAAGGCCAATTTTAGCGGTTGGAACTTCGATTCCACATGGTATATCACCCCTGATCAGTATCCTAAATTATGGGCATTTACGGATTTATCTCCAGGGACTAAAGGCTGGACAACAAAGATTAATCATGTATCAAACGGGATGGAATATTCGCTTAACGATAGCGATTATATACCAATAACAAATATTGATGCGGATAACATTGTTGTAGATGCGGGAGATCAAATTAATGTCCGAGTAGCAGGAGATATAACAAGCTCCAAAACTTTGACAGTAGGTGTAGCAGATATTAAGGCCGGACCCACTTTAGGCAGCTTAACGGTGGGAACCACTGCGGGAACTACGAAGCTAATTAATGTAAGTGGTGATATGGAATATAGAGTCAATTCGGGCTCGTATGAGGAAATTACCGATACAAGTGAGGATAATATTTCTGCCTATGCGGGCGATACGATTTTTGTTCGTCTTGCGGCAACTTCCTCAGAACCGGCATCCTTCGACCAAAAGTTAAAAGTCAATTTAGCACATATCAAATCAGCAACAGCACCGACTGGATTATTGGGACCAGGAACGATTGGTGGCACGACAAAGCTAAGGGATGTTTCGGAAAAGATGGAATATAAAATCAACGAGAACCCGTATAAAGGGATTTCCGGTACGAGTGTTGATAACCTCATTGTTAATGAAAACGATACGATCTCAGTTCGTATAGCGGAAACAGCTAAACTACCTTCGTCTGAGGTACAAGAGCTGACCGTTGAATCAGATGTAATAAACCCAAAAAGTGCAGACGCGACCCTAAGCGGACTGACCTTTAGCGATGTGACGCTCAGCCCGACATTTTCTAAGGATACATTGACGTATACAGCAGCTGTTGCTAATAGCGTAACGAATACGACAATCACAACAACCAAAGGGAATAAGGATTCTGTGATCCTAGTGACAGATTTAGGTTCGAAGTCGCTGTCCGTGGGAGTAAATACCTTTATTGTTCATGTTACAGCTGAGGATGGTGTCACGAAGAAGGAATATACCGTGACGGTAACTCGTGCGACAAGTTCAGACGCCTCTTTGAGTGCGCTGACGTTAAATGGAGTGACACTCAGTCCTGTATTTGCTAGTGGCACTTTGTCGTACACTGCTAATGTAGCAAACAATGTGACTAGTACAACTATTGGAGCAAGCACGAATAGTGGGGCCGCTATGGTTCCCGTAGCAGATCTAGGTTTGAAGCTGCTATCGGTAGGAGCGAATACATTCACTGTCCACGTCACCGCAGAGGATGGTATTACTAAGAAAGATTATACCGTTAAGGTAACAAGAGCGAAGAGTTCAGATGCCACACTCCGTGCGCTGACGTTAAGCGGAGTATGGCTGAGTCCAGTATTTGCTAGTGGAACATTAACGTACACAGCTAATGTAGCAAATGATGTGACAAGCACGACCGTTGGAGCAACTAAGAATGACGGAACCGCTACGGTTTCAGCAGGTGATTTAGGCTCGAAGACGTTATCGGTAGGATCGAATATATTCACCGTTCACGTCACTGCAGAAGATGGAACAAAGAAGGACTATACCGTGACGGTAACCCGAGCGGCAAGTTCAGATGCCACACTCCGTGACTTGACATTAAGCGGAGTAAGACTAAGTCCAGCATTTGCTAGTGGCACATTGACGTACACAGCCAATGTAGCAAATGATGTGACAAGCACGACCGTTGGAGCAACTAAGAATGACGGAACCGCAACGGTTTCAGTAGGTGATTTAGGATCAAAGTCTCTGTCCGTAGGAAAGAACATAATTACGGTAAACGTTATAGCGGAAGATGGTTCTACGAAGAAGAAGTACACCGTTGAAGTAACCCGGGCGGCGAGTTCAGATGCCACGTTAAGCGACTTGTCCTTAAGTGGAGTGACACTGAGTCCAACCTTTGATGAGGATACTTTAACTTACGTATCCAGTGTAACGAATGATGTGAAGAGCACCATCGTGGCAGCAGCCACGAATGATGAAGCTGCTACGATCTCAGCAGATGATCTTGGTTCGAAGTCTCTGTCCGTAGGGAAAAACATAATTACGGTAACCGTAACAGCTGAAGATGGTTCTACGAAGAAAGAATACACTGTTGAAGTAACCCGAGCGGCAAGTTCGGATGCCACGTTAAGCGACTTGTCCTTAAGCGGAGTAACACTGAGTCCAACCTTTACAAGTGGTACACTGGCTTACACAGCCAATGTAGCTAACGACGTGAAGAGTACTACAGTATCAGCAGCCGCGAATGATGAAACTGCTACGATCTCAGCAGATGATCTTGGTTCGAAATCTCTGTCCGTAGGAAAGAACATAATTACGGTAAACGTTACAGCGGAAGATGGTTCTACGAAGAAAGAGTACATTGTTGAAGTAACCCGAGCGGCAAGTTCGGATGCCACGTTAAGCGACTTATCCTTAAGCGGAGTGACACTGAGTCCAACCTTTACAAGTGGTACACTGGCTTACTCAGCCAATGTAGCTAACGACGTGAAGAGTACTACAGTATCAGCAACCAAGAATGATGGAACTGCTACGATCTCAGCAGATGATCTAGGTTCGAAGTCCCTGTCCGTAGGAAAGAATACATTGACGGTAAACGTTACAGCGGAAGATGGGATCACGAAGAAGGAATATACGGTTACTGTAACCCGTGCAGCAGAAGAAGTTATATCTGGTGGAGGTAGTGGAGGTTCTGGTGGCGGGTTGCCGACACCAACATTAGCACCAACAGCGACACTGACGCCAGTAGCGACGCCAATGCCAACTGTGGCACCGGCGACGACACCGGGATCTACACCAACACCAGCGAATAACCTAAGTGATATTTCTGGTCATTGGGCGCAGCGCTCCATTCAAGAAGCGTTAAGCCTTGGAATTATCAAAGGTTATTCTGATGGCACATTCAAGCCTAACGGTACCTTAACGAGAGCAGAGTTTGCTCTTATGTTGATGAATGCTTTGAAACCGCAAGAAACTGGAACTAAGCTAACCTTTACAGATGCAGCGAAGATTGGAGCTTGGGCTCAGGAAGCGGTCGCACAGGCGGTACAAGCAGGTATTATTAACGGCTATGAGGATGGCACATTCCGTCCAAATACAGAAATTACAAGGGCTGAAATGGCAGTGATCCTTGCCAAGATTCTGGGTAAATCTAACGAAGCAAGTGCCACAACCGGGTTTGCAGACGACAAGGACATTCCAGAATGGGCAAAATCCAGTGTAGCTTACTTGAAGTTAGCAGGTCTTGTGAAAGGGAAGGGCGATAATGAATTTGCTCCCCAGGATCACGCCACTAGAGGAGAAGCTATAACCATCTTATTGAACTTATTAAAACAAATTAACAAATAAAGTGAAGATTATTATAAAAGGATGAGTGAAATGCCCAATTACTATTTCAATGAAATCTGGACGCCTCTTAAACTTGTAGGAATCCGTCTGTTTCGGGATGATAATATGGGCGTGTGGATCAAGTTCTGGCATAAAAAAAGACGCCGTATTCGAGTCTGATAGACATCTAAGTTGATTAGTTCTGCAGCCCCTATCTAATAGGGGCTGTATTTTTACGTTTAATACGTCGTTGATATTGAATTCTTGTGTTGATTACTGTCCCTTTTCTTCTCCTAATCGTTCTAATTAATTTCAATTGAAACAGCGAAAGGGGCGAGATTCTTGTGCGAATAATTTTAATTCTACGTTTATAAATGATTCGTCTATTACTTTTTCGCATGAACCGCCGCTTAACATAGCTGACCTTCCGTCTTCTTCGTTTTAATTTGGCTTTAAAAGCTCTCCAAGGGGTTAAATTTAGGAACTTGCGATATAGCGCAAATCCTGAGGAGTCTTTATTCCAGCATTTCTCATCCCCGGCAAAATGGACAATTTTATTATTATAGTCATGATTTGGGATGGCCATGTTAAATGAATTAAAACGGATATCGAGTGGGAGGTAATTCGCTCCAAAAACCGCATTTAAAACATCCTGGTCAGGCATGGTGACATCAGGGAAAGTGCGCAAGAAGTTCAGCATCTCTTGGTACCAGTTCGTATTCTGGCGGATATTATTCAAAGCAAATACGATCACTCCAGAATTAAAATAAATCTCGGGATTCAGCCCTTTGGCGCTCACAATAGGTGCAACATCCATAATGCCCTGATCCCAAATCGCCCCTAAATATTTTTCATTCAGCTCGACCTGCCACAGCTCCGCGATGTCTATGTTTACCAATACATCACAATCCAGATAAATAATTTTGTCAGAAGGAATTAACGCGGGAAGCAGCAATCGGTACATACTTGCATGTGTCCACATATCGATAGATTTAATATTGGCAAGAACCTGGAGCATATCTTCGGGTAAAGTAATCGAATAAAAGCTAATCGTATGCTGATGTTTAGTGGTTAATCTGGCGAGCTTTCGCTTGTTAACTTCGGTTAAAGAGGCATCATGTAAAATATGAACATGGATTGGGGAACTTGTATGATGAAAAACTGACGCTAAAACGACACCGGCATGCTCTACATATTTTCCATCCTTATCTTGAAAGGCCAAGGCAATTTCGATCATTTGATTTATCCTCTCTCTACATTAGTGTACGAATGTACCACAGTATACGTTTGCCCTGGCGAGAGGATAAAGGCATTACACCTACGATATTCACCCAATTTTTTTTCACATAAAAAAACCAAGCTCTGCAAATCAGAGGCTTGGTTTATGAAAGCACTTATTTATTTTCGCAGCTTAATACGATCTATGTGATGATTGTTATTTTTAAATAGAATTAGATCTGCGCGATTTCTGGTAGGCAAAATATTGTGTATCAAATTTTCAAAATTGATTTCTTTCCATATTCTTTTCGAGATCTCGATAGATTCTTCTAGTGATAACTGTGCATATTTTTTAAAATAAGATTGCTCATCTTGAAAGGCGGTATCTCTAAGCTTAATAAACCGGTCAATATACCATTTCTCAATATTATTCACATCAGCATCCACATAAATTGAAAAATCAAAGAAATCAGATACAAAATAGTTTGGCATACTTTGATTAATTGTCAAACTAGTCTGAAGAACATTTAATCCTTCAACAATTAGGATGTCCGGGTTCTCGATCGCAATACATTCATTTGGCACGATATCATATGTTAGATGCGAGTATACAGGGCTTTGAACACCCGAAATACCAGACTTCACTTTAGTTAAAAATGAAATTAAACTACGTGTGTCATAGCTTTCAGGAAATCCCTTTTTCTTCATGATTCCACGCTTTTCCAGCTCAGCATTGGGAAGTAGGAACCCGTCAGTCGTAATTAAATCTACTTTTGGATGAGAAGGTAATTGAGAGAGGAGCTTCTGAAGAAGTCTAGCGGTTGTACTCTTGCCAACAGCGACACTTCCGGCGATGCCTATGATAAATGGACCCTTTTTAAGATCGTTATTAAGAAAGTGATTTATAGAATCTTTAAATGTATGAGAGGCTTGAAGCTGCAAATGTATCAATTGGGACAGAGGAAGATAGACCTCATTTACATCCTCAATCGAAATTTTATCGTTAATACTTTGGATATCGCTAAGCTCTTCTTCTGATAATTGGATAGCGGTGAAATCGCTTAGCTTCTTCCAATCCTCACGTAAATAAAGTGTATATGCTGAATTATTCACCATTAAAGTTTCCACATCCCTGAGTTTTTTAAAGATTCACCTGCACTTAGGTATTATAACCGTTCATTCAACTTGATTCCATTCATAGCAATCGACATTAGTATGGACATTATGGAGAATTCATTTCAATAAATAGGAAAATAAATTAAAATATAGTGAACGAGGAAGAATGGAGTGGAACCATGGGAGTTTTTCGAAAAGTTGAAGTATTAACGGATTACACGCGCAAGGGTACGTTCCAAGAAGAGTCAGAGCCCAGAAAAATCGTGATAAGTATTTATTATTCGGATACGGATGGTTTGCTCGATAACAACGAATCTAAAATGAAATATATGGATCTTTTCCGGCCCTGTGAACAACAAGCAAGAGAAATTCTACAAGATATTGGAATGAATATGGATATCATAGATGGATTATCTACCTCAATCAGCGAGGGAGCATTGCAACAAAAATCTAAACGATCCTATCCTGTCATTATCTACTCTCCTGCACTAGGCTTAGATAGAGATATGTATATTTACAATATACAAGCGCTGGTAAAGCGAGAATTTATAGTGGTAACCGTCAGTGCTGCTTATGAAGCCATGTTTACAGTTAGTCCAAGTGGAGAATTTATGAATCAATCAGAGGTCATGAGGACAATACAGGCTACAGATTATAGCGAATTACATCACTTAATTTCTATTCGAAAAAAGGATATAAAGTATGTATTAGATCACCTATCCAATCTGAATTCAAGAATGGAAAGTTTGGATATGGACAAGGTTGGCATTGTTGGACATTCAATCGGTGGTGCTACTGCATTAGATTTAACTATGGAAGATGATAGAATTAAAGCCGCAGTTTTATTAGATGCAAGTATGCATTTATATATTGAGAATGAAGTGAAGAATACCGTACCCCTGCTTGTAATAAGGCAAAAAGCTTCTACTTTAGAATCCTTAAGCATTATTTTACAGGAAAAAATAGCAAATGATTTCATCAAAGGACAAGAGAAGCTTTTCCGGAATTGGAATGGATATAAGTCTTTTTTGAAAATACGAAAGGCAACGCATATGTCCTTTAGTGATATGCCTCTTTTTGAGGAGGACGAGACTTTATATCATAGAACTTGTGGGATTCATAATCAGATAAATGAGCTTGTCGCTAATTTTTTTCAGGAGCATCTATTGAATCAGGGTAATGCTTATTCTACATTCATTAGTCATAATCATAGTGATTTCTGTGTGATCAATGGCAGTGGAGATGAAATTCTGTAATCTAGTAATAAATCCACTTCGTTTATACCGATAAACATATATAAGGGAGGGGATTATAAATGCATTCAGCTCAGTCTCATCAGATAATATGTAATCATATTGAACAATACATAGGGGTTATTGATAATGTTTTTAAAGAGGTTATTTCAGATGTTCTGTCCATTGATATTCTAATTGTTAACCCGACGCCTGAGCGGAATTACTATACTTTAATTACATCAGGAATGAGTGAATTTGCGATGCAGGTTCCAGATGGTGCAGAAGAATATCAATTTACTGAATTAATGATTTGCCTTCCTCCTACATGGAAGCTGTCTGATGAGGCTTTTAAGGACGAAAGAAATTATTGGCCAGTTCGTGCGCTAAAAACAACGGCTAGGTTTCCACATGAATATAATACATGGCTCTATATGGGGCATACGCTAGTCAACGGTAATCCAGTAAAGCCTTATAGTGAGGATACAGGATTTCAAGGGATGTTTGTGTGGGTGCCAGATGTTGAAGATACAGCTGGTTTTTTTAATTTGGAAATGAACAGTGAGAAAGTGGTGCACTTCTATACTTTAATTCCGCTTTATGGAGAAGAGTTAGATTATAAAGTTAAGCATGGCGAGGAAGAACTTCTTAATAAGTTAAATAAGATTGGGGTCACCGATGTTCTGAATCCTTCCCGTAAAAATAGCTGTAAGAAGATTTTTGGACTCTTTTAAAAATAAGAAAAACGGCCGAGGGCCGTTTTTTTTATCCTTTAATCCCAAAAGCAAGCCAGCGCCCATCAACATCTTCAATAACAAATTCCTTGTTATTATAGTCGGTGTTTGCTAATGCTCGGACAATGTTAACACCAGCCGCTTCAAATTCTTTCTCCAACTGCTCTTGCTGTTTCGTAATAAAATAGGCATCGTAACCATAGCCATACAATTCTCGATTAGGAATAACCCTTTGTCCTTGGGATTGAGTAAGGATAATTTCTGTATCATCACGATAGAGGCAAACATGCGGTTCTTCCGTATCTAAATAGGGCACAACTTGAAAGCCTAAGTACTGATTGTAATAAGCAGCGGTGCGCTCAATATTCAGGGTAGGAAAGATACTGTGTGATTGTAAAAGCTTTTTGTCCACTTGTGAGTTCATCCTTTCTAAGAAAATAGATACCCATATATTACCTTGCGACAAAGATTTCAACAATACGTGGAGTTATTAAACCGCAGGAGACATTCATGGTTGACACCATAGATATTCTATAATAATATACATGCATGAGCATACATTAATTAATTTCTGCTAAAACATGTTTTTAATGTTCATAATAAATTTAGTTTTTTATAAAGAGGAGAGATATCATGAAGAACTTGTTTACCCCTTATGAAATGAAGGATTTGAAATTGAAGAACCGCGTGGTTATGCCTCCAATGTGTCAGTATTCAGTGACTAACAAGGACGGAATTGCTACCGATTGGCATTATAATCATTACGTAAGCCGCGCCATTGGAGGAACAGGATTAATTATTATTGAAATGACCGATGTAGAGCCTGATGGCCGAATTACTGATTTTGACCTTGGCATTTGGTCCGATGAGCAAATACCTGCATTGGCTAGAATTGTTGATGCTTGTCATGCTTATGGGGCAAAAGTAGGTATTCAAATTGCTCATGCTGGTCGTAAGGCTGAAGATGCAGCAGTTCCTGTATCCTCTTCTGAAGTTCCATTTGATGCTGACTCCAAAACACCACGTGCCTTAACGACTGAAGAAGTGAAGGGTATGGTTGAAAAATTCCGGTTAGGCGTGAAGCGTGCGATTCAAGCGGGGTTTGATGTTATCGAGCTTCATGGTGCGCACGGTTACCTTATTCATCAGTTCCATTCACCACTAACGAATCAAAGAACAGATGAATATGGCCAAGATTTGACCTTGTTTGGTACTGAAATCATTCGTGCAGCGAAAAGTGAAATGCCTGAAGGAATGCCATTGATCATGCGTATCTCAGCTCAAGAATATGTAGAGGGCGGATACGGCATTAAAGAAAGCTTGGCATTTGGTAAAGCTTATAAAGAAGCTGGCGCAGATATTTTCCATATCAGTGCAGGTGGTGAAGGTCCTATCGCGGCTGCTGGCAAGCCAGGAACACATGCGGCGTATCAAGTTCCTTTGGCAAGAGAGATCAAATATGGTTTGAATGTACCGGTGATTGCTGTAGGCAGATTGGATGAACCTGCTCTTGCTAATGCAGTCATTGGGAATGAGGAAGCAGATCTTGTTGCAGTTGGTCGGGGGATGCTGAGAAATCCATATTGGACGCTGGAGGCAGGGGTTGAGCTTCAGCAAGACCCTGGTATTCCTCGGCAGTATGCCTTTGGATTTCCTAGAATTAAAGGCTAAGGAATAACGAAATTAAATGGAATCATTTGGAGAGACCGACTTCTTGGAGAAACGGTCTTTTCTCTTTTTTGGATTAAGCTTGGCACAATGGATGTGGAGTGTAGTACTATTATATAGAAGAAAAAATTCATGAATAGTCATACGCTCAGGAGATGAAGAGATAGATGGACAAAATTCTTAACAATGACCTTATCGCGAATTGGTTGACGTTAACGCATATACAAATGAATGTGACGAATGAATTAGAAGTTAATTTGCAAGCGAATCATGGATTATCTTTAAAAGAGTTCTACTTGTTATTATTCTTGTCGGAAGCCCCAGAGAAAAAACTGAAATTGCAGAAACTTGAATCCATGGTTGGTTTAAGCCAAAGTGCCGTTTCACGTTTAGTTAGCCGGTTTGAAGCCAAGGGCTGCGGAGCTTTAGAGAGAAAAGCATGCGACAGTGATCGCAGAAGTATTTATACCTCCCTAACCTCCATTGGTGAGGCCAAGCTCATCCGTGCACAAGAAACCTTTAAAGACACGCTAATGACGGCATTCCCGGAAAAAGATGTGGAACAGCTTCTAGCGCAAATGCTTCGTATGAAGCAGCAATCATGAGTCAGCTCAAAAAAACCTCTGTTTAGGTAAATGGATCGTATCTCCATTTCCCATGCAGAGGTTTTTTGCGTGAGAATTTCTTATTCCATTACCGCTTAGAAAGCTGGTAATAATTATAGCTTTCATTTTCAATCGTAATTTCATTCATTAAGTCGAAGTCACATTTTTGTATGACTCTATTTGAGGGTGTATTGTGTACCAGAGCAATAGCGTTTAATACATCGGTAGAAGTGTGCTCAAACAAATACTTAATTAACCCCTTGGCAGCTTGTGTGGTATACCCTTTGCCCTGATGATCCTTGGATATGGCATACATGATTTCTCTGTTCGGAGCGGGTAATTCATCCTTCATTCCTGTACAGCACCAACCGATAAACTCATTCGTCTCTTTTAAAATAATGCCTAAACGAAGACGAAGCTCCCCGATATTTCCATCCGCTGAGACCGCTTGTAGAAACTGTTGGTTTTCTTTTATTTCATAGTTTATTAACCAATCTAGCCGTTGTTCTTTAGGGACATTCCAGTCGGGCAGAAATTCTATGATTTCAGGCTGCGTGGTAAGTGCGTGAAACTCGTCTAAATCCTCCACTCTAAACTCTCGTAACAGGATATCTTTACATTCAATTGTAAATAAATCGCGTTTTGTTGTTTCATAACCTACATGGTTATTCATATTTCATCTCTCCTTCATACATTCAAATTCATTTTATCATGAATAAAAGGGTCTATTTGGTAATTTTTAATTATAAAAAAGTTTTCTTTTATTTCACAAAAATATTAATTAGTTAATATATTAATTGATTATAAAGTGTGTTATTATGTTTCGTATAAAGGTTAAATGATTCACGTATGGGGCGGTTTTGTCGTAGTAATCAGTAGATTGGTTAGGCTTTTATGATTTCTAATACAAAAGATGACAGGTGATCTTCTATGAACAATGACAACAGTAATAAATCTATTAATGGTAATTTGATAGCGCATTATAAGTTTGATAACCCCGATCATGTGGGTCAAGATTACTCAGGGAATGGGAACGATGGAACCGCTTCAGGGACTAAGCTGCCATCCATACAGACTGTAGCGGGTAGAAGTGTTGTTTCACTAGTGGGTGGAGAACATGGTACATCCTATATTTCTTTGCCAGATGATCTTCTTAAAGAAGTCAGCGACCAAGCTGGCCTTACTGTCTCGACTTGGATGCATGTAAGTACTGGCGGGAGCTTATGGGAAAGACTGTTCGATTTCGGCAAAGGCGAGACAGGACCCTATATTTTTTTAACGCGTAATTTCAGGGGGACTTGTTTTGCGGGGGAAGATTTAGTCGCAGATCCCGGTAAATCCTTTGCTGCTGGTGAATGGGTGCACGTTGCCTTTGCGGTCACAGGAACAAAAGGTGGAACACTAAGCAGTGCAGGACCTGTGATGTATGTCAATGGTGAGATCGTTGCGGATGGAATGATAAGTCAGACTTCTAGCGGTACATATGCTAGGCTACGCACGTGGTTTGCTACATTTGAGGATCAAGTGAATTATAGTAACAATACGATCGGCAAGTCCCAGTACGCTGCAGATGTAGATTTTGGCGGCTCTCTTTCGGACTTCCGTGTATATAAAGCGGGATTAACGCAGGACGAAGTGATTGAGATTATGTGTGAGTCTTTGACAGATGAAGAGATCGTTAAGCTCGCAAAAGATAAATATTTAACCTTCACTAGTTCAATCATCACCAAAGATATCGAATTACCAGCTTCGCTCATGGGTGGAAAAGTTGACGTGTCCTGGGTATCCAGTGACTCAGCAATCATTTCTAATGCGGGAGTTGTAAATAAAACCGTCCATTCTGCTAAAGGTGTAACGCTTACAGCAGTTTTGAAAAAAGGTGACAGTACAGTAGAGAAGAGTTTCACCGTGTCTGTGCTCCCAGAAGGTTTGCCACCCTACACCTTAACGATCGATGGAAACCATGAGATTTTGGATGTTAGCGAAGTTCTATATGGCCTATTCTATGAAGATATTAATAATGCGGCAGATGGTGGAATTTATGCAGAGCTAGTGCAGAATCGTTCCTTTGAGTCATTTGCTTTTGACAGCTATTCGCATGTATGTGGTGTGCATGGGACTTCAACGGGAAGAAATTATACACCTCTGCATGCATGGTCTGGTGACACGGACAAAATGACTGTTCATCATACAGGCGGCTTGAACGATTTCTTTGGAATCGAAGATAAAGATATGAATGCGCATTATGTGACAGTGGCAGATGGCGCGACGATCAATAACAGAGGCTTTGCGGATTCCAATCAGCACTGCTCAATGTTTATTAAGAAGGATGCTAAGTATAACTTCACGATTTGGGCGAAGGCTGAGGCAGCGGGAACAATCACCCTGCAATTGCTCGACAAAGATGGTAAAGCCATTAGCGATACAACGGTAGTTGAGGTGTACGGTGACGGTAACTGGAAGAAATATGGTGTAGATTCTAAGTATGTAATAACAGGATCTGAAACTATACTCGGTCAGCTGGCGTTAACCTTTAACGGTGAGATTTCCATTGATATGGTCTCCTTAATGCCGGAAGATGTTTGGGGCGCTGGGGAAGAAGAACGTTCTGCTACAGCTCACGCTAACTATAAGGGGAATTCGAACTATAGATTAAGAAAAGACTTAGTGAATGCACTTGTTGATCTTCATCCTACATTCTTACGTTTCCCGGGGGGCTGTATTTCTGAAGGCTCTCACATTTGGGAGAATGTGTACGATTGGAAAGAGTCTGTCAACGATATTGAGCTTCGCAAAGAGAACTATAATGTATGGGGCTATATGATGACCATGGGTCTTGGATATATGGAGTATTTTCAATTAGCCGAAGATTTGAATGCAACACCACTTCCGGTTATGGCCTGCGGCGTGTTGTGTCAAGCTCGTTCGGATTATGCGAATCCAGCTGGCGGTGCGTTAAGAGATTATTATGTGAAGAACTTTACGGATCTGATTGATTTCGCGATTAGCATGGATTTTGACAATAACGAGTGGGCCGCTTTGCGTAAAAAGATGGGCCATGAAGCAGCGTTTGACCTGCGTTACTTGGGTGTGGGGAATGAAAACTGGGGCACAGAGTTTTTTGCCAACTTCGAGTATTTTAAAACAACGATTGATGAATATATGGTGAAAAACTACCCTGATCATGAACTGACCATTCTTTCTACGGTTGGAGCACAAGCAGATGATGATGCCTATCAGCAAGGCTGGAAATTCCTAAGCGGAAATCTACAGGGCTCGGAACAGATCAGCTTCACGGATGGAACATCGAGTATTGAAGAGACGGTTACCTGGTATGAGAAACAAAAGAACTACATGGATACGATTGCGGACGAGCATTACTACCGTTCCAACGAGTATTTGTTAGAGAATGCGGATCGCTACAATTACTATTACAGAGCTTATAAAGAAGACGGCAGCTTGGACGAGGCTGAAACTTCGAAGGTTTTTGTGGGTGAATATGCTTCGACAGATAAAAATACTTTGGCAGGAGCGATTGCTGAAGCAGCGATTATGTCCAGCTTCGAGAATAACTCTGATGTGATTAGACTAGCTGCAACGGCACCTTTGTTCAATAAGGTATTAACAGATGGCACCTACAGATGGACACCAGATTGCATTTGGTTTGATGATGAAACTGTATGGTACACGCCGAACTACTATGTTCAACAGCTGTACGCTAAATATCTCGGCACCAAAGTGGTTGGCACATCGTTCTCGACATATCGCAACGGGGAAAAGGTAGACCTCATTCCTCACGGAGGAATTGAAGTGGCTGCCGGAAAATCATCTGTAGTTGTGAAGCGGGTGAAGGTTACTTCGAATACGGATGGCAGCGTTATGTTAGAGCAAGATTTTACACAGCCGCTGCATGAAGCTTGGAAAGTCATTCCTGGTTCTGCCGGATATACGATTGATCCTTCCAAAGGTCTAGTCTTGAAGGCACAGAACAGCGGACTGAATGGATTGTATATTCTCAATGACGCGTGGACTAATTATAAAGTAGAGGTCGTTCTTGAAAAAGCTTCCGGCGAAGATGGCTTCTATGTAGGTGCAGGTCTGACAGACATTTCACCGGAAAATAAAGATGTTATCGAATATGCGATTGGCTATAATGGCGATGCCACAGGAGTCAAGGTGTACAAGCAAGGGATTGAGGCTTATACACTCGGCGATTATTCCTCTAGTACAGCAGCGGGTAACCTTAGAGCTAGTTGCTATGAAGAGCTAGCGGATCATACGGAATATACCATCACTGTTAATTATGGTGGAGCAGATGGCAAGCATTTGATTTGCTCTTACACAGATGGCAAGACAACAAGCAAAGTGCTTGATTATAAGCTCGAAGCGTATAACAGAGAAGTATACAATTCCGTTACTAAAGATGATAAGTATCTCTATGTAAAGCTTGTGAATGCGGATCGTGTAGAGAAAGCAACGAAGCTTGATCTAAAAGGCTTAAACGTAGCTCCTACCGGTAAATGGATTACTTTAACGGGCGATGCTTCGCTAGTTCACACACCTAATGTGAACAGAAAAAATGATGAGAAGGTTACTCCAGTTGAAACGGAAATCAGGTTTGATAAAGACACTGCAATTGTAAATCTAGCTGCCCATTCTGTGAACGTGATTGTTCTGGATCTTATTTAATAGAAAAGATAGCATTCAGCGCGCGCCGATAATACTTCGGCGCGTGTTGTTGTTTAGGAAGGCTTGTAATCGGTTGATGTTTATATAGGGAGAACTGTCCACTTCTTGATGAATCTCTGAATCTAACATACACTGGTGAAAGCACAATCACCCGAATGACTCTCCATCCTGCGATCCTCCCAGAATATTTTTTCAAAATATAAGAAAGTATAAGTTTCACGCTATACATCATCCTTCTATTTCTCGCTTAAACGCTTACCGTCCTTGTAAGGACGCCGAAGGCGTTTATGCTTGCCACACTAATGCTTTCATTTCACGAGATTATAGTTCATATCTTGCCCCAATAGGAGGATGATACAATGATGAAATCATTCAAAACGGACTGGAAGGCGAATCTAAAAAATCCACAAACGATTATGGCTTTGTTTACTTATCGTTTTGGAAATTGGGTGTATTATCGGGTGAAAAGTGGCCTGATCCGCAAACCTTTGTGGCTCCTATATCGCATAATGGATGTGCTTTTTGTTCGAATTGTTGCCAGTGGAGAGCTTCATGCAGAGGCTCAAATTGGTGATGCGCTTCATTTACCACATGGGTTAAATGGCATTATCATTAGTCCTAAAGCGGTGATTGGTAACAACGCTACTATTTTTCACCAAGTGACCATTGGGGGGAGAAATAACTTAGGGGAACCCGTGATTGGTGATAGAGCATTTATCGGAGTAGGTTCTAAGATACTAGGCCCGATTACGTTGGGGAACGATGTTAATATCGGAGCTATGTCTGTTGTGGTTAAGGATGTGCCGGATAATGCTTCAGCTGTAGGGATTCCTGCCAGAAATATTTTGCGAGATGAACCCAAACCTGAGAATACAAGATAACGGCGGGATGTTCTATTACATAGGGTATCGCTTTATTTTAAAAAGTTACAGGGTATAATTAAAGCATCCAAGAAATCTTGTAATAACCTTCTAGAGATCGGAGTAATGAAATGAAATATAGCAATTTAGAAGAGTGTGTTAATGATTTAGAGAAGCATGGACATTTGGTTCGTATTCGTGAAGAAGTGGACCCTTATCTGGAGATGGCCGCCATTCACTTGAAGGTTTATGAAGCTGGTGGCCCTGCATTATTATTTGAAAATGTAAAAGGCTCGAAATTTCGTGCCGTATCTAACCTTTTTGGAACGCTAGAGCGCAGTAAGTTTATTTTTCGGCGTACTTGGAACTCCACACATAACGTAATTGCACTTCGTAACGATCCGGTAAAAGCACTCAAAAATCCTTTTAAATATGTAGGGACAGGACTATCCGCGAGAAAAGCATTGCCTATTAAAAAGCCGGGTGGTCTACCAAGTGGTTTTCAGGAAATCAGTATTTCTGATCTTCCGCTGATCACACATTGGCCGGAGGATGGTGGCGCTTTTGTCACATTGCCGCAAGTGTATTCCGAAGATCCAGACAAGCCTGGCATTATGAACTCCAATCTGGGGATGTACCGTGTTCAATTGAATGGTAATGATTATGAACTCAATAAAGAGGTTGGTATTCACTATCAAATTCACCGCGGTATCGGCGTGCATCAAGAAAGAGCTAATCGAAAAGGAGAACCGCTTAAAGTGAGCTGTTTTATCGGCGGACCTCCAGCGCATACGTTATCGGCTGTAATGCCTTTGCCAGAGGGTATGAGTGAGATGATCGTTGCCGGTTTACTTTCGGGACGTCATTTTAGCTATAGCTATGTAGATGGATATTGCATTAGTAATGATGCGGATTTTGTGATCACAGGGGAAATTCATCCTGGTGAGACGAAGCCGGAAGGACCTTTTGGCGATCATTTAGGCTATTACAGCTTGGTGCATCCTTTTCCAGTTATGAAAGTACATAAAGTGTACGCTAAAAAGAATGCAATCTTTCCATTTACGGTTGTCGGCAGACCCCCACAAGAGGATACCGCTTTTGGTGAGTTAATTCACGAGTTGACGGGTGGAGCTATCCGACAAGAAATCCCGGGTGTCAAAGAAGTTCATGCAGTAGATGCTGCAGGTGTTCATCCCCTTTTGTTTGCGATTGGCAGTGAACGTTATACACCTTATCAACAAGTGAAGCAGCCAGCGGAGATTCTTACGATCGCGAATCGGATATTAGGCACAGGTCAGCTTAGTTTAGCTAAATTCTTGTTTATTACAGCCGAAGAGAAACAACCTATCAGCACACATGATGTTGAGGATTTCTTGACGTATATTTTAGAGCGAATTAATCTTCGCAGAGATATTCATTTCTATACGAATACAACGATTGATACTCTTGATTATTCCGGTACAGGACTTAACAGCGGAAGTAAGGTGATTTTCGCTGCGGTTGGGGAGAAGAAAAGAGAGCTATGTACAGAGGTTCCTGACATACTTGAAGAACTACAGGGATTTGGACATGCAAAGATGGTGATGCCGGGTCTCGTGGCGCTTCAAGGCTCTAAATTCACTACTTACGCTGAAGCGGCGCAGGAAATGAATAAGCTTAGCGAAGCGATTCAAGTACAGGGAGCACTCCCATCTTGTCCGATGATTATTGTGTGTGATGATAGCGAGTTCTTAAGTGATAGAATTGAGAATTTCCTATGGGCGACGTTCACACGCAGCAATCCTTCTCATGATATATATGGCGTGAACAGTTCAACGGAGTATAAGCATTGGTCATGTGATAACGTGATTATTGATGCGCGTGTAAAACCTCATCAAGCGCCACCATTAATTCCGGATCCAGCGGTTCAAAAGCATATCGAACGATTATTTGCTCCAGGTGGGAGCTTAAACGGTAAGATCTAACCATAACTCAAAGACCTTCTTGGGAAACCAAGGAGGTCTTTTTGCTGTTTTTTGAAATGATTTTACTCATATGAAATTAAAAATGTATAGGTGTATTCTGGGTTTTATGTCCCAGCTTGTCACAAAATCGTAGGATTTTATAACTAGAGGCGAGTGAATTGAACGGTTTAGTGTATGATAAACTCTGTTTTTTAAATGTTCATAGTGAAACTTAGGTGGTAGTATCGTGTTGGATATGAGTGCATCTGGAAATAATTATCGAGAAAAGTGTCTGAGCAAGGAGGAGGGGATACGCGCACGAAGTGAACTTATATTTGAAGAACGAATGACAATGAAGCTTATTGTAAGCGTTTACTACAAAAGGGCCAGATGCGTACTAAGTTCTTTCAATCATAAGAAAGCGGGTGAAGCACGGAAGATGAAGAGAAATAAAATGGGGAATAAAATACTTATTGTGTTATTGTCGTGGGTCTTCATTTGTTCATCTCTATTTCCCTCTACAACATTTGGAGTGCAACCAGCCAGTGCGGATTCAGGTCCAATAACTTTGCGATATGATTTTGGAACGGCAACAAGTCCTGTAATGAGTGGTTATACAGCTGTGCATGAATCAAAGTTGTATACGAAGGAGCTAGGATATGGTTTAGATCAGGCGGTTGCCTCAAGAAATCGCTCGGGCGGAGATGAACTGACTAATGATTTTGTACTGGGATTGTCCTACGCCTTTCTAGTGGATCTTCCTAATGGGGATTACGATGTGACTGTATTCTCAGGAGATTTATTGGCAGGCACAAGTACAACTAAAACTACGATTACCTTAGAAGATGTTACGGCTGGTTCAATAAGCAGCAAGCAGGCTGTAAATCAAGCCACTTACCGCACGACTGTCCAAGACGGTCAACTAACCGTTGGCATCACGGGTACAGGGGTTGGCGGGTATTTAAATGGACTTATGATTCAGCAAATCGTGCCGGGTCCACTGCAGGCTCCTGAGGGCTTAGCGGTTACGAATCTCTCGCCCACTGCGGTCTCTCTCGGGTGGAGCAGCGTGACAGAAGCAGTCTATTACAATATATATCGGACAGAGCTTCCTAGCGGGACTATTCAATCGGTAGCTCAAGTTACTGCTAACAGCTACGTGGATTCAGACGTAAATGAAGGCAGTGGCTACATTTATAATGTGTCTGCTGTTAAAGGCAGCGGTGAGGAGTCTGCTTTGAGTGCATCTGTGACGGTAGATGAAATTCCGGGGGCAGTGGTTCCGGCAGCACCAACGGGCCTTTCGATTGTCAGCGTGGGTGCGAGTTCTGTTCAGCTAAGTTGGAACAACGTGGCGGGAGCTACCCGTTATACAATCTTAAGGTCTGATTCAGCAGATGGATCCTTCCAGGAGATTGGCCAGTCGGAGACAGCGACATTTACGGATGTAGCAGTGGATACCTCTAAACGGCAATATTATGGGGTAAAAGCTGCTAATGCCCAAGGAGAATCCCAGTTATCTAACAAAGTTGAAAGTATGGTATACATGCCACCTGTAACATTGCCAGAAGAAAATGTATATTCCTTTGATTTTGGCCCAGGTGCTGCGGCGGAAGGTTATCTTAAGGTCGATGCAGGGGTATCTTATTCCTCTGCGGTTAAATATGGATTTACGGATATATCAAAGGTAACTGGTGTAGACCGGGGAACCACTGATCCTTTGCGATCGGATTTGGTGGTCCCTAAGGATACTACCTTTAATGTAGATTTACCGAATGGTGACTATACTGTGTCACTTATCGCTGGAGATAGCGCCGGAGACACGGACATTGGCATCAAAGTAGAATCCATTCAAAAAGTTCAGCAGACAAGTAAAACAGCTGGTCAGTATTTGGAAATGAGCTTTGACATTGCTCTGGTGGATGGACAAATGAACTTGGTGTTCTCTGGCATGAAGCCTAATATCAATGCACTGGTGATTACTAAGCAGCCAGATCGTCCTGCTAATGAATTGCCTACAGTTTATATTGCGGGTGATTCCACTGTGCAGACTTACGATCCTTACTGGATACCACAGGCTGGCTGGGGACAAATGATTCCTGATTTCTTTAGTGAGGAAGTAACGTTTAAGAATCACGCTATCGGAGGCCGCAGCTCTAAGTCATTTATTGTAGAGGGGCGGCTGGATGAAGTACTGCGAAAGATACAGCCAGGTGATTATTTCCTTATCCAATTTGGCCACAATGACGCAACGATCAGTGTTCCTGATCGGTATGCCTCTCCAGCAGATTACAAAAATTATTTAAAAACGTATGTCGAGGGTGCCAGACAAAGAGGAGCGACTCCGATTCTGGTGACCCCGATGGGCCGCAGAGATTATAATGCTGCCACGGAAAAATTTAATGTGAGTTTCCCTGAATATGTGCAGGCGATGAAAGAGGTAGCCAATGAGCTGCATGTGGAAATGGTTGATCTTAGCGCGCTAAGTGTCGCTTATTACAATTCGATTGGTTTTGCAGCTACACGCTCTGTATTCCTTCACCTCGATGCAGGGATATATGGTGCTTTCCCGAATGGGTCAGCAGACGATACTCACTTTCAAGAGTACGGAGCGATTCAAATGGCTCGTCTGTTGGCCAAAGGAATAGAGCAATTAAACATTCCGCTCTCCAGCTTTGTACAGGACATTAAGCAGCCAGAAACAGTGCCTGCCAAGCCACAAGGTCTTGTAGCGGGAAGTATCAGTAATGCAGGTGCAGTACTGAAATGGGATAAAGTAGAGGGTGCTGATATTTATAAAATCTATCGTAAGCTAGCGTCCGAAGCTGAAACTGCTTACGCATTGGCGGGAACTGCCACTGTTCCAACTTTAACATTAAGCGGAATGGCGGAAGGTAACAGCTACTCCGTTCGAGTGACTGCAGTAAATGGGTTAGGAGAGTCTGAGCCTTCAGATGAAGTTAAGCTGACTACGAAGTCCGCTCAATATCGTTATGATTTTGGACCTGTTGGCTCACCCGTTGCCGCCGGTTATACGGAAGTGAATCGTAATGTACTTTATACAACAGAACGTGGTTATGGCTTGTCCTCAAGTGAAGGTATGAGTGATCGAGATCGCGGTAGTGCAACTGATGCCCTTCGTAGAGATTTCGTGATCTATTTTGGAGGCTCGTATGAATTTAAAGTTGATTTACCGAATGGTTATTATTCCGTTAAGACCTATACCGGAGATTGGATTGGTTCTACCAAGACGAATGTAGCGATTGAAGGCAAAGATTATGGAACAGTCTCTTCAGGTAAGGAAAATATTGCTGAGAAGCTGTATAACCAGATCGCTGTCAAAGACGGTCAGATGAATCTTGTTTTTAGTGGCACAACGGCTCATCTCAATGGACTGGAAATCACACCGCTATTATTAGCCCCAACGAATCTGAAACTGGGTAGTCTGGACTTAAACAATGAGCCTATCACAGCTAATCTTTCTTGGGATGGTATGGATGGTGCGCTGAAATACCGAGTGTATCGTCAGGCAACGGTTGCGAATAGTTCAGAGCTGCTGGGCGATACAACAGAGCCGCTTTACACAGATACCACTGCGGATATCGGTATGGAATACATCTATACGGTAACTTCGGTGGACAGCACGGGACTGGAATCCGTAACATCTAATGCCTTAAAGGTGTCTATGATTGATCCAGCTGTAGCAAAAGCAGCCGTACCTAGTGGTCTAGCAGTACAATCTACGAACAAAAATGATGTGACCTTTACGTGGAATGAGGTATCAGATGCAAGGATGTTCAACATTTATCGTGCGAAATCCGCGGATGGTGAGTTCATTCTAATCGGCAAATCATTCGAAGCTTCATACACAGACACGACCATTTTAAGTACAATTCCTTACTATTACAAAGTTGCCTCGGTAAATGCAGGCGGTATCTCTGATCTTTCCGCTTCGCTGGAAACCTCAGCGGTGACAACGCTATACCGGAAGATGGAGGCGCTGGATCGTGCGCCTATAGCGGTTAAGACAGATGCGGGTGTTTATATCGGCTGGCGGATGTTAGGTCTGGATCCAGAATCGATTGGATTCAATCTGTATCGTGGGGAAGAGAAGCTAAATGATTCGTTAATTACTCAAAGCACGAACTATCTTGACACTTCCGGTACAGCTGACGCCAAATATAGAATTACATCAGTAATCAATGGAGTCGAAAAAGCGGCTTCGGAAGAATTCAGCGTATGGCAGAAGCAATACCTATCTATCCCCTTGCAAAAACCAGCAGATGATTACACCAAAGACGGTCAGCCTTATACGTATAGTGCAGGGGATGCAAGTGTAGGGGATGTGGATGGTGATGGGGTCTACGAAATCATTATGTTATGGTCGCCTTCGAACAGTAAAGATAACTCTCAGGCAGGTTATACAGGACTAGTCTATATGGATGCTTATAAGCTAGATGGCACACGTTTATGGCGGATTAATTTAGGGCCTAATATTCGTGCGGGCGCGCATTATTCACCATTCATGGTTTACGATTTGGACAGTGACGGGCGTGCTGAGATTATGCTGAAGACAGCAGATGGTACGGTTGATGGTCAAGGTACCGTGATCGGTGATGCAAGTGCAGACTATCGCAATAGCTCGGGTTATGTGCTCCTCGGCAATGAGTATTTAACAGTGTTCGAAGGGGCAACAGGCCGGGCAGTGGATACGGTTAGTTATGATCCGCCGCGTGGTGATGTGGGCGCTTGGGGCGATGCCTATGGTAATCGGGTGGACCGCTTTTTAGCCGCCGTAGCTTACTTAGATGGTGAACAGCCAAGCGTGATTTTTAGCCGTGGTTATTACACTAGAACCGTGCTTGCAGCTTACAATTATCGTGGTGGCAAGCTCGAAAAAGTATGGCGTTTCGATTCCAACGATGAAGGATATGGAGAGTATGCCGGTCAAGGAAACCATAACCTTTCAGTAGGAGATGTAGATGGTGACGGCAAGGACGAAATAACCTTCGGCGCGATGGCGATCGATGATGATGGATTACCACTGTACAATACAAAGCTTGGTCATGGGGATGCAATCCATTTCGGAGACCTTGACCCTACCAGACCTGGACTGGAAGTCTTTGATGTTCATGAGCATACGGATTCGAAATATGGTATTGAAATGCGCGATGCAGCTACAGGGGAAACCTTATGGGGTGTGTTCACGGGAATTGATACTGGACGCGGAATGTCAGCAGATATTGACCCGCGTTATACCGGTGAAGAGGTATGGGCTGCAACGATTACCAATGAGGTGCAGATTCCTGTTACAGGCGTATATAGTGCACAGGGAGAGCTAATCATGAATAAGCTGCCTTCTTCTACGAATTTTGGCATTTGGTGGGACGGTGATCTTTTACGTGAATTGCTGGATTCTAATCGAGTGGATAAGTGGGATTACACCAACCAGACAACAGCTAATTTGTTGACGGCAACTGGAGCCTCTTCTAATAATGGCACCAAGGCGAATCCGAGCGTGCAGGCGGATCTGTTCGGGGATTGGCGTGAAGAAGTGATCTGGCGAGCAACGGACAGTTCTGAATTACGAATCTATACAACAACGGATATGACAGATTATCGTATTCGCACTTTGATGCATGATCCGATCTACCGACTGGGAGTGGCTTGGCAGAACGTGGGTTATAATCAACCTCCGCATCCTGGATTTTTTCTTGGCGAAGGCATGGAACAACCAGCTGCACCAAAAATTCAATATGTAGGCTCGCCTGTGGAAACAGAGGACACTACACCACCTGCAATAACGGGTTTACCTTCTACTCAAATGAGTGAATCGGATATCTTGAAGGCACAGGTCGTAGCAGAAGATCCTGAGTCTGGTATTCGTAGTCTGGATATCACCTTTGATGGAAAAAAAGTTGTCTATGGAGATGAGATTCCACTCAAAGGACTTGCGGGATCGCATACGTTTATCGCAACAGCTGTGAATAACGCTGGACTCTCGACGACAGAACAAGTAATTATAGTCGTAAACGGGCCTCAGAAGGCTACAGGAATTCCGGGGCAACCGGTTCTATCCAATAACAATGGGCAGGATACAGGACTCTTGGATGGTGATTACCAAATCACAATGAACATGTGGTGGGGCAATAATGGTACGATCTACAAGCTATATGAGAACGGTACCTTAATAGACACGCAAACCTTACGTGACGACTCCCCAACCGCACAGACCGCAGTGACTAGTGTTACTGGAAAAGAAAACGGTACCTACACCTATACGGCTGAGCTGACCAATTCTTTTGGCACAACGGTGTCTGCTGCTCATGTGGTTATCGTGAAGGATGCTGCACCAGGTAAGCCAGTGTTATCTAATGACAACTGGGATGGTGATGGAGAGTATAAAGTGACCATGAATCTATGGTGGGGGATGAACGGCAAAATGTATCGCTTGTATGAGAATGGAGTGCTGATCGATACACAGACTTTAACAGCAAATACTCCGAATGCCCAAACGGCTTCTTCTTCGATCACGAATCGATCTCCGGGTGTTTATGAATACCGTGTAGAACTGATGAATGATCAAGGCGTTAGTGAAAGTACAGTTATGAAAGTCTCGGTAAAATAATTAAGCAATAGTTAAAAAAGCGCCTACGTCGGTAATATCCGGCTAGGCGCTTTTTGAGATTATCTAAGATTTAAAGGATTCTGCAAGACTATTTCCACTATCATCGTCATATGAATCTAAACAACGAATGATAGGGAGGATTGTAATCATGGAATTGACGGATATTATCTCTAAGATTGTGGTAGTCATACATGTTATAGCGGCCATAGTGGGAATTGGACCAGCTTTTGTGCTGCCAATACTGACAAGCTCTGCCAAGACAGGCAGCCAGCTTCGTTTTGTATTTGGCATGATGAAGACAATCAACAGATTCCCTAAAACGGGTGGGATTACCCTGATCGTTACAGGCATTTTGTTAATGATCATTGATAAAATGGGCTTGTCGGTGTTGTGGATCAATCTTTCGTTATTATTTTTTATCGTGATAGAAGTCATTATTATTGGATTTGTTGAGCCTCGATTGAAAAAGCTGACCCAGCTCGTGATGGCGAGTGAAGGCGACGAAATCCCTGTAGGCTACACCGCCGCTATGAACAAGATCGCTCCGTTAGAAGCAGCTGTTCATGTGCTCACTATCGTCATTATTATATTAATGGTAGTAAAGCCGGTATAAGATCGAAGCGTCTATTCTCAAGGATCTCTTCATAATCGCGAATGAGTCCATCAAAAATGGACTCCCACGAGCGGCCGAGTGCCAGCTGTCGCCCCTCATACCCCATAGCAGTCAGCTTTTGGGGTTGCTCTATACATGCGCAAATCTCACGAATAAAAGCATCCGGGGAACGAGGTGGGGCGATCATTCCTGTGCGACCGGGTGTAACCAGATCCTTCACCCCGCCCTCATTTACGGCGAGGACAGGCAGTCCAGAGGCCATGGCTTCAAGGACAACATTACCGAAGGTTTCCGTACTGGAAGGGAAGACGAATAGATCAGCTGAGGCATACAATTGGGCAAGCTCTTCACCGTGTTTGTAGCCCGTAAACGTGACATTTTGCGGCGCCTGCGCCCGCATCTCTGATAATAAGGGACCGTCTCCAACAACTAACCAATGTACCTGAGCTTGCATAGACTCGGGCAATTGCTGCATGGCGAGAGCAAGGGTGTTGATATCTTTTTCAGGAGCAATCCTTCCCACGTACAGAAGTAATATCGGTGCGGTAATTCCGTAACGATCACGGACCTGATGGCTGCGTTTTTTCGGAGTGTAGAGATTGCAGTCGATGCCTCTAGACCAAAGCTTCAAACGTTGAAAACCTTGAGCTTGTAGGGAATCGAGTGTTTCATTGGAGGGCGCGAAGGTAGCATCGCAGGACCGATGAAACCACTTCATGTACTTCCAATAAAGAGGAACAATTTTTTTCATTCGATAATATTCAAGATAGCGATCAAAATGGGTATGGTAGGAGGCGACATGAGGCAGGCCAAGCTTTCGCGCATAGCGAAGGCCGCATAGACCAATATTGAATGGAGTAGCCAAATGAAGCAGATCGGGTCGAAAAGCTTTTAGCTCTGACTGGATGGAGGACATATTCGGCAGCGCGAGTCTACATTCCGGGTATAAGAAAAAGGGGATACTGGTAATGGGACGTATGGGATCGGCATAACTGTCTTCAGGAGCAGATTTCGGCGAAAATAGCAGATGCTCGATACCTCGCCGGTTCAAATGAGTGGTTAAGCGCTGAAGCGTAAGTGAGACACCATTCGTTTGCGGAAGAAATGTGTCTGTAAATAAAGCAAGACGCATAGAACCCCTCCCAGGTACTCTTGATGTCTTGATCATAACAGCCCATTATTTCATGGAGGTCAAACGGATGTTAAACAGAATATAAAAATCCACTGCACACGGTAATGAGGTGTACAGTGGATTTTTTTGTATGTGATCTTATATTTACACTTCTTCATATATCTGCTGTAAAAAAGCGATGCTTTCTCTTAGATGCGATTCAGGAGTACTCTCTAAAATGCCCTGAATATGCGGACGCTCGTATTTCATATAACGGAGAATCGGCTCAAACTCAAGCCAGCCCTGACCTACAGGAACAATTTTGATGGCTCCATCTTGCACGATAAAATCTTTTAAATGAATGATGGCAATTCGATTTCCTAAGAGCTTCAAAGCTTCCATAATAATAGCTTCCTGATGCAAGTAATTTGTAGGTGACATGAGATTAGCGCAATCTAATATGACCTGAAGATTATTAGAAGGGATCTCATCCAGCAGTCGGCGAGTTAAGGATGCGGTGTACAGCGGATGATGGAGTCCTGCTTCGATTCCTACCGTCACACCAAAACGTTCGGCCTCTGCGACCATTAGCTTTACCGAAGTAACGACCTGTTGAAAAGCTTCTTCTGTAAAATTATCTGTGGTATACCCAAGTCCCATACTTCCGGTTTCCGTACCTACTAGACTGGCACCGAAATCTCTGGCCAAGCGAAGATGGGTATTGAACTCGGCTAACGCTTGTGCCCGTTTGTATGGATCGGTGTCTACAATATTAACGTAACAGCCAAGCACCGCAATCTGAATACCAGCCTGTCTAAAGGCATTTCCGTAATAACTAGCTGTTCCAGGGCTTATAGCAGTCAGACTCGGAGTGCTGTCAGGAAAAGATTTCTTAAGTGCAAACTGAATATGAGCGAAATTATAGAACTGAAGCTTCTCAATTAAATCCTTCAATGGAACTTGTGTGAAATCATGTGCTCGAACACCTAGGTGCAGGGGAATACTCATATGATCGATCGCTCCTATTAGTATTGTTGTTTGTGAGGTGCTAATTTGTCCCAGTCAAAGGTAACACCAGTGCCTGTTACTTCAGGCGCAATTGCCATGCCATTGTCCTTGTTAATCACTAGCGGGCGAGTGGTGTATTGATCGATAGGGAAACTATGCATTTCCAGATATCCTGCGTTGGGCATAGCGGCTAACAAACTAACATGTAATTCCTGCATTCCATGCGTGGAGACGGAAAGGTTATAGGCTTGTGTTAAGTGAGCCACCTTTAACCAGCCCGTAATCCCGCCTATATTGGAAGCATCCGGTTGAGGAAAATCCACATGGCCATATTGCAGCATGTGATGGAATTCAGTTAAGGTCCGAAGGTTTTCTCCGCCTGCAACAGCAATGCCTGATTCTTCTGCAATACGCGCATAGCCGGCATAATCTTCCGGAATCGTTGGTTCTTCTAAGAAGAGGATATCGTATTTCAAAAATTCACGAGCGGCTTTAATCGCTTTTTCTACACTCCAGCTCATATTCGCATCGACCATAAAGGCCACATCTGGACCGATTAATTGGCGCACCGCAGCCACTCGTTCCACATCTTCAGCTAATGTTTTTTGGCCTAGTTTAATTTTGACAGCCTGGAGGCCCATATCTAGGTATTTTTGATTGTTGAGGAGGAGCTTTTCTAATGGGAAATTCAAATCAATCGCTCCGCCATAACATTTGACCTCATTGCTTGCGCCACCCAGAAGTTTGTAAAGCGGTTCATCTGCTTTCTTCGCACGTAAATCCCATAAAGCGATGTCACATGCTGCAATGGCGAAGCTAGCCAGACCCCCGCGAGCAACATAATGTATTCCCCAGTTCATCTGCTCCCAGATACTTTCCACACAGCTAGCATCCTTACCGATTAAAATCTGAGTTAATTCATTCGCAATTAGTGAGCAGATTGCTTTGCCGCCAAATCCGCCAGTATAGGTATAACCTACCCCTTCACGACCGTCATCGGTTCTAATTTTGACAATGGGAACTTCAAAGTGAGTGTGCAGTCCGTGTTTAGCGTCCTCCATGATTTCCGGCAAAGGGATACGATAGTACTCTGTAATAACTTCTTTAATTAGAGACATCTGTGATCACTCCTTGTAGTAGTTGTTGTAAGTCTGTTAATGGTAAGGCAGTAGATTGTTCAATAGCCTGAACCACAAGTCTGGCGATGTGCTGAGCACCTTGATCAGAGAAATGAGTATCATCCATAACTCCATTTGGGTAATTCGGATGTGTTTTTTCACGCAAATGCATGAATAACTCTTTGGATTCTTCAACACCTAACGAACGATAGAGCACTTGCGAAGCTGCGAAAATATCAAGCATCGGTGTGTGCGTTTCTTCAGCTACCTGCTTCATAGCCTCGGGATAAGCGCCTACAGCAAGCGGGTCAAGCTCTCCATCGGAGTTGAAGCGGCGGCGACTTACAGAGGTTAGTAGAACCGGAGTCCCGCCTAACTGCCGAGCAGCTTCAATATATTGAATTAGGTTGCGGCGATATTCAGTGTCGGGATCAGTGTAACGCAAAGGATCTTCTTTTTTCTCATCGTTATGTCCAAATTGAATGAAGAGGTAGTCACCGGCCTTGAAGTCTTTAAGGATGTCCTCCAAACGGCCGTCAGTTATAAAGGATTTGGTACTGCGACCATTAATGGCGCGATTCTCGATTCGAACAGAAATCCCAAAATAACCTTGCAGGTATTCTCCCCAGCCAGTCATAGGTTTTTCTCCAGCGCCTTTGATAGCCGCAGTGGAATCTCCCGCGATAAATAATGTGGGTGTCATAGGATCTTCTCCTTGAATGTAGTGGTGTTTACTTAGCCATTTCTCAGAAAGGGAAAGCCATTGCTGGCAATGAGGATGTTCTTAAGCAAGCCTTAAACCATGCCGTCCTTATTCTCCACAGGAACGCTGGCATCATTTGCTGTAGTCCATATAAAAGTTGGAGGTGATAGAGAAGTCATCTGTGATTCTGAGGAGTAGGCGTGAAGCTCAGCTTGTGTTGGGCGGTCTCCCAGGCGTTGCAAGAGGATAAAGGGTGAGTAGTGAGGTTTCCAGAGAGAGCTCGGTTTGTTCTGCATGGTTGGAATGTACACGGAAGCTCAACATTATGTTCCAATTCCTCCTTAAAAGGTTATATGCACACGTTAACATATTTTAGAAAAAAAGAGAGACTCTTTTTTTTGATTCCACCTGAACAACAGTTCTCTCTTTTTACATTGATTCGTCAAAGGTGGATTTAAGTTTTGTGCCAGCGTTGTGATCCCGGTATTGTCCGGGTGTCATGCCCTCCTGCTTACGGAAAGAGCGAATGAAGTTCTGAGAGTTGTTATATCTTAATTTGGCTGCAATATCTTTAATGGGCATATCAGTTTCCTTCAGCCATTTTTTCGCCATTTTAAATCGGTACATCGTTAAATATTCGCTGAAATAGTACTGAGTCTCCTTACGGAAGACGCTGCTGATATAGTTGGCATTATAATGCAGACGTGAAGCACATTCTTCTAAAGTAAGGTCTGTATCGTAATCATGTTGTATCAAATCGATGATCTTCTCAGAGATGTTGTGGTATTGCGCATTTTGTCTGCTGTTAAAAATCTTGATCATCGGATAAATGACCATGCTCCAGAACCAATCTTCAATCTCCGTTACAGTATGGAGGTCATGCAGCTCCTCAAATATGGAACCATTAGCATGATAAATTTGATTTAAGCTAATACCGGATTCCTGCATCATAATGAGTAAATTATTGAGTAAGCGCGTCAACGGGATCTGGTATTCCTGTGGTGAAAGCTCATGAGCAAAGATAGATTTGAAGAGCAAATGAATGAGTTCTTTTGCTTTATCTGTTTCAGCTAATTTGATAGCGTCCAGTAAGTCATTTTCTTTATGAGTAGGGTAGTTCAAATTCAGATAGTGCTTGCCAGAGTTAATATTTTCATACTGGATAATGACACCTTTACCAAGTTTGATCCGATGCTTCAGTGCTTCGAGTCCCTCTCTGTAAGCCGTGGATAATTTATCGAAGGTGTTGAAGGGAAGGCTCAGACCAATGCTCACCTGAAGCTTTAGGTAGTTGTTTATTTCCTGCTGCAGCTTCTCCGTTAATGAATATAATGTCTTGTGAAAAGACTCGGTATCACTGTCTGGACTCCCCAATAAGACGACTACTGCATGATCCATAATTACTGGTGCCAGTCGTTGTTCAGGGCAGACTAACTCTTCGATTATATTGTGGGCAGCGAATAATAAGAGATTAAGATCTTTTTTCTCATAGCTGGAATCATCGGCAAAATCAATCGACAACGTAATCACAGCCATCGTCTTCCATTCTTCGAGCTGCTTATGGTAGCCGAATTGTTCCAGCTCTTCGTGCAGATCGCGCTTCTTAACGTTGCCATGGAAAGCATTGATTAGGAAGAAGGTACGCACTTGTTGGATATGCTGACGGACTTCTTTTTCCAGCTGTGATTTGGATTGGAATAAAGAATGAACTTGTTCTCCAATAATCTGAAATTCATTCGTGTGTCTGGATTTAATGTCCGGTTTGCGTTGGCCCATTTGATTGAGTAGTCTTTCAATGGGAGTGTACATCCGTCTTGAACCGATCCATGCCAAGAGAATAGACAATAGAAGCATAAAGCTACACACGAATATCGTAAACAGGCTAATTTTTTTGGATTCTTTCGTTAAACTTTCCATGGATGTAACCGAAAGATAGACCCAGCCATTCATCTGAGAGCGCATGTAAGTGACGGAGTAATCCTTCTTGTGGATCCTGGTCTTAAACTGACCTGAAAGTTTAGATGGATTAGTAATGAAAGAATCTTCTGTAAATCCGCCTTCTTTCATTGGTTTCCCGATCAAGTTGCGGTCCGGATGGAGCAGGAATCGACCTGTCTTATCCAGAACGATAATATCATCGAGTGGCTGTACATCCGAGTTAATGAAATCCTGAAGACTGCAGACAGGAATATTAGCTAAGGCAAGCCCATATTTTTGCAGCTTATTGGTTGGGAGTTTCTTGATAAGACTAATGCTGTAGTTACAGCCTGTGACGTTAATGCTTTCCTCACTGTAAAATATGGAGGACGGGTTCAGGATCCACGAGGTATCTTCGGCAATATTCATCAGGTTGGTGAGCTGTGCATGGTCCTTGTACTCATTTAAGCGATAAACACCAGAATTTTTGATCATCCAATTTTGCTGCTGATTTAATAAGATGACATCTTCCAGCTTCGTATCGAAGGACTGCATATTGCGAATTTCGTTTCTTAAATCATTGTATAAAATGAAATCGGTTTCATTTAAAGGGTTGTTTAGTGCTTTTTTTAATACACTAGAATTGATCACTTGGTTTAATGTTTGATTGACAGTTGTTAACTTATGTTCTACATTTGAGGTGATTTGTAAGATTAATTCCATTTTGCTGTTGTTAACGTTTTTTTGAATTTCTTTTGAAGATGTGAAATATGAAAAAGAACCGATGAACAACACAGGCAGCGTGCTAATAACAAAGGCAAACATCGTTAGCTTACTTAGAAAGCTTAATGGTCTCACGGGACTCAGCACCTTTACTTATGTAGAAGTAGACACTTGATCTAAGTGTATGTAACTTGGTATGAAATAACAATAATCATCTCGTTCTGTGATAATCATTAGCTCTAATTATGCTTATAAATTGTAAAATTTTCAAGATATAGAGTGATAATCCTTACAATACCTAGGAGGCCACAGAAATGTCTAAAGTATCTATGGGTAAAAGGGCAACGCTGTATTTCTGCTTATTTACCATGCTCGTCTTCTCTTTTTTAAGCGCTTGCAACGATAAGGAATCTGCCGAAGCCGGCCCAGTAGTATCTTCCCCTAGCATCTCAATTTTGGCACCCCTTCATTTTCCACAACAGCCTTCGAAAGAGATTATGGCAGAGATCGAAAAACTGACAGGTGTGAAGCTCGATATAAGGTGGGTTCCAGAGGGGGTATACACGGATAAGATGAACACGGCGCTTACGACCAATTCCCTCGGAAAGGTCACATTTGTAAAATTCTCAGACTACAATCTGGTGAAAAATGCTATTCGTTCGGATGCCTTTTGGGAGATCGGCCCCTATCTTCAGGAGTTCTCCAATCTTAAACAACTGAACCCCGCTATTCTTAAGCAGACTTCTGTAGATAGTAAGATCTATGGCCTATATACGGAACGCCCCTCTTCCAGACAGGGGGTCATTATTCGTAAGGATTGGCTCGACAATCTCCATTTAAATAATCCACAAACACTGGATGAACTGTATGAGGTTATGAGGCAATTTACATACAACGATCCAGATCAGAATGGCAAACAGGATACCTTCGGATTAGTCGATCGAAATGATCTTGTGTATGGGGTATTCAAGACATTAAGTTCGTATTTTGGCACCCCGAATAATTGGAAACTAGAGAATCATCAATTCGTTCCTGAATTTGTGACCGCTGAGTATATGAACACCATGAATTTCATGAAGAAATTATATGATGAGAAAATTATTAATCAGGATTTCGCCTTAACGAGCAAAGAAGTACAACGTGATAAGTTCATTAATGGTATTGCTGGTGTATTTATTGGCAGTATGACAGATGTAAAGCGGCTGTCTATTGAAGCTCAGAATTTGAATCCAAAGGCAGAACTTACGTTAATCAATCGGATCGAAGGGCCAGTAGGATATAAGGTGTGGTCGATACCCAATTATAATGGACTCTATCTCTTCTCCAAAAAAGCCATTGCTACGGAGGATGAACTCCGCGAGGTACTCGAATTCTTTGATCGAACTATGGATAAAGATGTAGCGAATATAATGATGTATGGGTTTGAAGGGCGCCATTATAAGCTTGAGGGTGGAAAAATCATTCTTCCCGAGGAAACCTCAGAACTGCGGGTGCAAGAAGTAAATCCGTTATATTCTTTGATGATTGCAGATATTAGTAATAAGAACATTATGGAGGTGGCTCAGAAGGAGCAATTGACCTCACTTGCGGATCAGCTAAGTAAAGATAATGAATCTTTTCTGGTCGACGATCCGACCGTGTCTTTAAGCTCATCCACCTATGATGAGAAAAATGTGGAACTGTCTACCATTATTGTGGATGCTACGTACAATTACATACTAGGCAATATAACCGCTGAGGGATTCCAGAAGGAAGTTGAGAAATGGAGAGCTAGCGGAGGAGATCAGATTATTAAGGAATATGGTGAGGCTGAGCTTGGGATAGAAAAGTAAATAGGTTAGTTTGATCCACTGCGGATGACGCGGTGGATTTTTTTGTGTTATCACCATAATCATTTGCTCAGATCCCTTTAAGAACGGGCCTTTATGGGGAAATGATTGTTTTCGTAACCTTGCCGACGATGTAACGTGGAACTCGTAACCAATACAAATTATGGAGGTCAAAATGGTATGAAGAAGAAATCCTTCACCATGTTGTTGACGGCACTGTTAGCGTTCAGCACATTGTTAGCTGGATGTGGTGGTAACAACAACAATCAAGCAAGTTCTGAAACTGCAAGTGGTGAGAGCACTGCTAAGCCGGTTGAGACAGAAGCACCTAAAGAAGAAGTGAAAGCAGGACCAACAGAAATTAAGATTATGCTTCCGTTAAATATTCCAGAGACCCCGCCTGATACGATTAAGCTTGAACTTGAAAAATTGACCAACACGAAGCTGACCTATCAATTTTTCCCGGCTGATACTTATGAAGAAAAACTTAATTCATCTTTTGCAACCGGCTCACTGCCGCAAGTGACGTACTTGAAGAATCAGACAACCTTCATTCAGATGAAAGAAGCGATAAAAGACGGACAATTCTGGGAAATAGGTCCGCTATTAAGCGAGTTTCCTAATTTGAGTAAATTGAAACCAGAAATTCTGAATAACACGAAAGTGGACGGCAAGCTGTACACCTTATATATCGGCCGCCCTCTAGCACGTCAAGGTATCATTTACAGAAAAGACTGGGCTGATAAATTAGGACTTGCTGCACCAGCAAATGTAGATGAATTATTCGAAATGGCTAAGGCCTTCACGGAACAAGATCCAGACGGTAATGGACAGAAAGATACTACAGGTATTATTGACCGTAATGAGTTGACCTATGGAGCTTTCAAAACTGTCTCTTCTTGGTTCGGAACACCGAACACCTGGGGAGAGAAGGATGGAAAATTAGCGCCTGAATTTACATTCGATGAATATTTCGACACGATGGACTTCTTCAAAAAAGCTCGTGATGGCGGATACATTAATCAAGATTTCGCTGCTACCAGTAAAACAGATGCTGTAAATATGTTTAAGGCTGGAAAGGGTGGACTCTATATTGGGGGCTCCATGCAAGATATTGATTCCCTCAATAAAGATACTATTAAGAATAACCCTGATGCTGTTTTGGATGCGCATAGTATGGTTGCAAGTCCAGATGGAAAGTATGCTCAATGGATGATTCCAGGCTATAACAATGTTGTCTTGTTCCCAAAATCTGCTGTAAAGGATGAGGCAGAACTCAAGAAGATTCTTGCTTTCTTTGATCAAATGATGACCCCAGAAGTAGCTAATTTGATGTATTGGGGAATCGAGGGTACTCACTATACCGTTGAAGACGGTAAAGCGAAAGCTACAGATGACAAAGAATTGATTGAACGTGAAGTAAAAGGATATAAGGACAGCGTTATCGGCGAAGCTGAAACCAATGGAATGTACGAGAACTATAACACGCTGCCAGGAAGAATTCATGCGGATCAATTGGTTCTTGAGAATGTCAAGGTGGGGGTACCAGATCCAACAGCTGCGATGGATTCGGCTACGTACACAGAAAAAGGTGTTGAGCTTCAACAGATTATTACCGATGCAACTTATAAATATATCTATGGACAGATCGACAAAGCAGGGTTCGAAAAAGAAGTTGAGAACTGGAAGAACCGTGGCGGAGCTAAGATTATTGATGAGTACAACGCATTGTATAAGAAATAAAACCTAGCTGAAAAGGTTGTTGATTTTGTTTCAACAACCTTTTCTCTTCATAGTCACATGGAGAAATAAAGAGTTTGAATAAAGAAGGAGAAAGGAAGAGAATCATGCAGGAACTCACCGCACAGCCCAGTCCAGCTCCACAAATAAAGCGTGAGACTTACAAGAGCAGCAGTGAACTTAAAAAGCGTCTGTGGAGAAATAAATGGCTCTACGTCATGCTAACACCGGGAGTGCTATATTTTATTATTTTTAAATATTTTCCTATGTACGGACTAATTATCGCCTTTCAAGATTACAAACCTTATCAAGGAATAACAGGCAGTAACTGGGTAGGAATGAAGCATTTCAGCAGGTTGTTCACAGAGCCGGATTTCTTAAATATTTTAGTGAACACACTTGTGCTTTTCGGATTAAACATTCTTATCTATTTCCCAATGCCGATTATTCTTGCCCTGATGTTGAATGAACTTCAAGGCAGCTTTTTCAAAAGAACCTTTCAGACGATCTTCTATTTGCCCCATTTTCTGTCGTTGGTTATCATCGTCTCCATTTCTTTTGTAATGGTTACGATGGATGGAGGAATTATCAACGAGCTACTTTCCTATTTCGGATTTGAAAAAATTAATTTCCTGCTGAATCCTGGATGGTTCAGGCCCATGTATATTATTCAGGTGATTTGGAGAGAAGCAGGCTGGGGAACGATTATTTATTTAGCTTCCATAGCTGCCATTGATCCAGGACTTTACGAAGCATCACGTATGGATGGAGCTGGACGACTCAGACAAGTCTGGCATATTACACTTCCAGCGATTAGAGGCGTAATTATCACATTATTTATTTTGAAAATTGGTTCCGTTCTGGATCTTGGATTTGAACATGTGTTTCTGCTGCTTAACTCCATGAATCGAGAAGTTGCGGAAATTATCGATACGTATGTATATACTGCTGGTCTGAGACAGGGGCAGTTTAGTTACAGTACAGCCATTGGATTCTTCAAATCAATTGTCGGCTTGATCATGGTTATGTTGGTGAATAAAGCATCTAAGAAAATGGGAGAAGAAGGCGTTTATTGATATGTTGTGGGAGGAATAGAAATGGTAGAAGATAAAACAATCAGTGGCAGAATTTTTTCTGCTATAAACTTCACGCTGCTTGCGATCATTGCTTTAATAACTGTGCTCCCCCTTGTTCACGTTGTAGCAGGCTCTTTCACAACGAGTGCAGAACTAGCTTCTAGTAAGTTTGTACTGATCCCAAAGGTATGGAGTCTGGAAGCATACAAGTTCATCTTTTCAACGAATACAATATTTAAAGCCATGGGTGTTTCCATTGGTGTTACGGCAGTCGGTACTTTCCTCAGTTTGTTTATAACTTCTTTGATGGCCTACGCTCTTACCAGAAGAGATCTGGATGGACGTAAAGTGGTTAACTTTATGGTTGTGTTCACGATGCTCTTTCATGGTGGAATGATCCCAACCTTCCTCGTGGTAAAGGAATTGGGACTAATAGACAGTTATGCAGCGCTTATTCTTCCTTCAGCAATTAGTGCGTTTAACATGATCATTTTGAGGAATTTTTTCCAGAATATACCTGAAGGTTTGGAGGAGTCGGCCAAAATTGATGGTTGCAACGACTTCGGAATATTATTTCGAATTGTATTGCCATTATCCTTACCTGCGTTAGCGACTATCGGATTGTTCTATGCGGTTACGTATTGGAATACTTACATGAATGCGATTCTGTATTTGGATGATAGTTCGAAGTGGCCAATACAGGTTCTGCTCAGACAAATTGTTGTCCTTGCCAGCGGTATGGATCACAGCTCTACACTGGATACAACTGTTCCACCGCCAGACCAAACAATTAAAATGGCTGTTATCGTTGTTGCTACTTTACCAATAGTTTGTGTATATCCATTCATACAGAAGCATTTTGCCAAAGGTGCCATGTTAGGTTCTATGAAGGGCTAATAAGAGGAAGATAGAGATTATTCTTTGGAAGGAGCTTGGAGATGACTGGCAGGATACCAACAACACCAATGGATTGGGCAAAAAAGGCATGCGATTCTTTAATGGATACTTATAGAGCGGGAGAGCTTCCTCCAGCACATCGTTGGCATTACCATCAAGGTGTATTTCTGTGTGGTATGGAGCTTTTGTGGAATGCTTATCAAGAAGACCGCTATATTAACTATATTCAGGAATACGTGGATGATTTGGTAGATGAATATGGTAACTTTTATTTCGCCCGCGATGAGCTGGATGCTGTTCAAGCTGGACAACTGCTGTTTATTCTTCATAAACGGACAGGTAAACTCAAGTATCACATTGCTGCGGAGAAGCTGAGGAATTTATTGCTTACGTTAAACAAAACCTCTGAAGGTGGGTATTGGCATAAGGATAAATATGCTAACCAAATGTGGTTAGATGGGCTTTATATGGCAGGCGTATTCTCGTTAAAATATGCTAATGTCTATGGCGATCCTAGCTTGCGTGATACAGTTCTCCATCAAGAGATGTTAATGCGTAAGTATATGAAAGATGAGACAACCGGGTTATTGTATCATGCTTGGGACGAGAGCCGCCGGATGCCATGGTCAAACCCGGAGACAGGGTGCTCACCGGAATTTTGGAGCAGATCGCTGGGCTGGTATGGTCTCGCATTGTCGCAATTTCTTGATCTGTTGGCCGTCCAAGACCCAGCCCGAGCTGAATTATCTTCTACTTTACGTGATTTTGTTGATGCCCTTATTCGTTATCAAGATCCCGTAAGTGGACTTTGGTATCAGGTCGTAGATAAGGGGCATGAGCCGGATAATTGGCTGGAGACCTCAGGTTCATGTTTATTCGTCTACACGATTGCCAAAGCAGTGAAGCATGGCATTGTAAGCGATGTGGAAGTCGCTACAGCCTCGGCTAGAAAAGGCTATGAAGGGTTAATCCAAATCATTCAGTGGGATGAGCAGGATAGGTTGATTTTGCCGGACATCTGTATCGGTACTTCGGCTGGAGATTACGAGAGTTACGTCACTAGACCTAAAGTTAAAAATGATTTACATGGCGTAGGCGCGTTGGTGATGGCTTGTGTTGAGATGGAGAGCTTAATCCAAGGGTGATTCGATTGAAATCTTACTAGACAATGACTTGATTCTCTGGGACTGAGAATCAAGTCCTATTATTTTGTGGGAAAGATATTCTTAAATTTAATGATAATCAGGGGGTTGGGATGAAGAGATCACATTGGGCAATCCGCACAGCAGACTCAATCATGGCGAGGACACCAAAGCTCTATGAAGATAAAGGCTACAACGGAAGCTGGACGTATGACTATGGTGTCGTATTGAATGGATTTGAATGGCTTTGGAAGCAAACCGGTGATGCGAAGTATCTGCAATTCATTCAAGATCAGATGGATAACTTTATTCAGGAGGATGGCAGCGTTAAGGGTTATCGCCTAGATGAATACAATATCGATCACATTAACAACGGGAAATTATTATTTACGCTATATAAAGAAACCAAGCAGGAAAAATATAAACAAGCGGCTACCTTATTTAGAAAGCAGCTTGAGACACATCCGCGAACCTCGGAAGGTGCTTTTTGGCATAAAAATATTTATCCCTATCAAATCTGGTTAGATGGTCTTTATATGGGCGCGCCTTTCTATTTAGCCTACTTGCTAGCTTTTGAAGATGGGCAGGGGCTTGAAGATGTTACGAAACAATTTATCTTGTGTGAGAAGCATACGAAGGATTTGGAAACAGGTCTGTTATATCATGCATGGGATGAACAGCATCTTCAACCTTGGTGTGACCGCGAAACAGGATGCTCTCCAAACTTTTGGGCGCGTTCACTTGGCTGGTATCTTATGGCTTTAGTAGATGTTCTAGAGTTATTGCCGAGTGAGCATTCCGATTATCCAGAGCTGGTGCGTATTCTAAACGATACTTTATCAGCTGTGAAGAAATATCAGGATCCTGAATCTGGCGTCTGGTATCAAGTAGTGAATCTGGGGCAACGCAAAGGGAATTACTTAGAGGCTTCTGCTTCTAGCATGATTGTGTATGCTATGGCAAAAGGTATTCGATTAGGCGTATTAGAGGCTAGTTGGTACGAACCGTTAGATCTCGCCTTCCAAGGACTTATCTCAGAGTTTGTTCTGGAGACCAAAGAAGGATGGGTCAATCTAAATAAGAATTGCCAAGTAGCAGGGTTAGGTGGAGCAGATCAACGAGACGGCACGTTCGCTTATTACATTAGTGAGCCTATTGTCACTAACGACCAAAAGGGTGTCGGTGCTTTCTTGCAAGCCTGTGTGGAGTACGAACAATTAAGAGGCTGGATCTGATATAGAATAGGAGTGCTATAAAATGTCCGTATATAATATTGAGGATTTTGGCGCGCTTAAGAATAGCGGGATGTTAGCGACAGGGGCGATTGCGCATGCGATTGAAGCGGCAAGTGAGGCTGGTGGAGGAACCGTTTATGTGCCAGCAGGTACTTTCTATACGGGTGCGATTGTTATGAAAAGCAATATTGAATTAAATTTAAATCCAGGAGCGATTCTTTCATTCAGTACGAATCCGGTGAATTATCCTGCGGTGGAATGCAGATGGGAAGGAGTGAAGCAGCAGGTTCATACGCCTTGTATTCATGGCAAAGGTTTAGTCAATGTATCGATTACCGGAAGCGGAACTATTAATGGTAATGGCAAAGCATGGTGGGATATATTTCGGAACCGTCGGGAAGAGCTCGAATATCCCCGTCCAACTTTGATTGGATTTGATAGCTGTCAGCGGGTAACGATTAAGGATGTCTCGCTAGTGAATTCTCCAAGCTGGACCGTTAATCCTGTGGGCTGCTACAATGTGACGATCGATAATCTGTCTATTTTGAACCCGGCTGATTCTCCGAACACAGATGGTATTAATCCAGAATCTTGTACGAATGTTCGGATTAGTAACTGTAATATTGATGTAGGTGATGACTGTATTGCTATCAAAGCGGGAACTGAAGATACGAAAGAGCGCATTCCATGCGAGAATATCACGATCACCAATTGTACCATGGTTCATGGGCATGGGGGTGTTGTACTCGGAAGTGAAATGAGCGGAGATATTCGTAATGTAACCATTAGTAACTGTGTCTTTAAACAAACCGATCGTGGCATACGCATGAAATCAAGACGTGGACGCGGAGGGACGATTGAAGATATTCGGATCAGTAATATTGTAATGGAAGAAGTCATTTGTCCGTTCACACTAAATCTATACTATTTCTGTGGACCACGCGGGAAAGAGAAGTATGTGTGGGACAAAAATCCTTATCCGATTACAGATGAAACGCCATGCTTTAGACGAATTCATTTCGCCAATATTACCGCACGTAATGTTCATGCATCTGCGGGATTCTTATATGGACTTGCGGAGCAGTATGTTTCGGAGATTACTTTTACAAATATTGATATCTCCATGGCACGCAATGCAGTTCCCGGGCATCCGGATATGATGACAGGGATCGAGAACATGAACAATCGCGGATTTTTTCTGGGCAATGCAAGGGATGTGCAATTTCATCAGGTGACCATCGAGAATCATGAAGGGCCTGCTTTTTATATTGAAAATGGCGAAGCGATTGAGATCATGAATTGTCATTCGAAGAACACGAGCAAGCCTGAAAAACTAGTAGAACAAGTTACAGTTTCGCCCACAGAACAGAATGTGTGTCCGTAAGGGAGGGAACCATGGAGCGTGATAAACTGAAGGAACTGTTGGGCGATCTTCCGTCGGATAAGCCGTTTGCCGTAACTGTGATGAACCAAGAGGAGCGGGACGGATATAGTCTGGTATCTCTTTTACTGGATCTTAATGGAATTGAACAGGTGCCGGCTTATGTGGCAATCCCTTTGGATAAGGAAGGGCCGTTTCCACTAGTTATCTTTAATCATTCTCATGGAGGGAATTACACGAATGGACGTAACGAGTTTGTTCAGAGTAGTTCCTATTTGCAACAGCCCTCTTTTGCTAAAGTCTTAACAGAGATGGGTTACGCTGCTTGCTGTATCGACATGTGGGGATTTAATGAGCGTGGTGGCAGAACTGAGAGTGAGTTAGTGAAGGAAATGCTGTGGCAGGGGCAGGTCATGTGGGGCATGATGCTATATGACAATATTCGTATGCTAGATTACATGTGCCAACGTGAGGATATTGATACGTCACGAATCGCAACAATCGGTATGTCCATGGGTGGTTTGATGGCATGGTGGCTGGCTGCATTAGACGAACGAGTCGGGGTGATTGTCGATATTTGTGGTCAAGTAGATGCACATACCCTAATTGCGGTAAGAGGACTAGATCACCATGGTTACTATTCTTATGTGCCCGGGTTATTGAAGTATTTCACAACGCTCGATATTCAAAAGCGGATCGTTCCCCGCCCGCGAATGAGCCTAGTAGGCAGAAATGATCGGCTATGTCCCACTGAAGGAGTAGCACTCTTGGATAGAGGGCTGTCCGAAGCTTATCAAACGGCAGGGAAATCAGAACATTGGCAACCTGTCATTTCTAGTGGTGGGCATATGGAGACCTTGGAAATGCGGACTTTATGGCAGCAATTTTTGGCGAAGCATCTCTAAAATCCATAGAAAGGAACTTAGCCACCGATGCTAGTAGTAGGCAAAGAATCCTGTTGCGATTATCACACGATTCAAGAGGCGATAAATTCGCTAGAGCGTGAGCCAATTAGCCAAGCGGATACGCTCTATATTTTGTCAGGTGTCTACCATGAGACAGTTAGAATTTACCGTTCTAATCTTACGATCATTGGACTTGGAACCGTGGAAATAACCATGAATCGTTATGCCAAAGAGCGTGATGAAGCGGGTGAAGAAATCAATACGTTTGCTACACCAACGTTATTTCTGGGAGGTACCGACCTGGTCTTAGAGAACCTGGTGATTACCAACAGTGCTGGGCAGGGAGAACATATTGGTCAGGCGGTAGCCGTTTATGCACATTGCGACCAAACCGTGTTCAGACATTGTACCTTCAAAGGGTATCAAGACACGTTATTTACAGGACCTTTGCCGCCTGCTCCACGAGAGCGAGGGGCATTCGGAGGCATTCCACTGAGAGATCATCATATCCATTATCGCCAGTTGTATCAGCATTGTTATATAGAAGGAACGGTTGATTTTATTTTTGGCGGTGCAACGGCTTATTTCAATCAATGTGAGATCCGAAGCTTGCGTCATAGCAAGAATCAAGCAGGGTATATAACAGCAGCTTCGACACCCGAGCGACAGTCACATGGTTTTATTTTCAAGAATTGCTTCTTAACAGCCGACCCTGATATTACTTCAGTGTTTCTAGGACGTCCTTGGCGTGAGTACGCTAAGACTGTATTTGTGGGTTGTCAGATGGGTTCGCATATTCATCCTTTGGGCTGGGACAACTGGAATAACTCAGCGAATGAGCAAACTGTAAGATATCAGGAATATGATGTGAAGGATGCTGCGCTCCTAAGTAAGAAGCGTGTTCCTTGGGCAGATTGCTTTGAGGATGGGGGAGAAGCGCTGGATAAAAAGTTTGTTTTTGCTGGGTCGGATTTTTGGAAGTAGGTACTGTAATTGACTTGTCTAAAAAAAGAGGCAGCCCTGGACGAGTGAAACAAAGTCCTAGGCTGCCGTTTTTTAATGAATGAGCGCTTTATCATTTATTCTTTTGTTTTCTTTCAATATATCTCCAAAAGTAATAGATCAACCAAAATACCATAGGAACTATTAAAACATAAGGCCTTTGGATTGCTGGAAGAATGTAAAATAAAAATAGCCCAATTATTATCGTTGGTAGCAATAGAATAAAATACTTTTTCCAATGCATTTCTTCTCCGCCCTTTTACTTAATACTAAAAAAATATCTTGTTGCTTTAAGTGTTAATGCCCTCGTATATCAAGATCACTTAATGGATAGTCACTACTGCCCCAAGTATAAACAATATAATAGCTGATTAGTTGTTCCTCTGCTTTCAATGCTTTGAATTTCAAATCACGATGTTCAATAAAGGTAATGTTATTACTCACTTGCTTTTCAACTACGTAGCTCCACTCATTCTCGCGATACTTTGAATATAAATTATTTAATTCTTCTAAAGTTAGCTCCGATTTGATTAAAATAGCGCAAAAAAATGGCATTAGATTTTTCTTTGTGGAATATGCAATATAATTGTTAATAAATGGAGTGGTTCATTAAGCTAATGGGTAGGAGGTTTAAGATCAATCTCGGAGAACCGTACCACAAATAAGGGCAAGTTTTTTTTGGAATTCCTTGCGGCGTATGGGTTTGAATATATGTGCGTAGGTCACATTTCGAAGAAACAAGAGAAAGGTGCATCGGTTCATTTTTTGATTTGTAAAAAGGTGTATATGAAAGTAAACAGATATCTATTTTCAAGCATAAAATTGCCTCATAGAATTAGTCGTAAAGGGGCCGTTTGGAGCTTGGATAAAATGGACACTCGGATCAAGACCATGTACCAGACTTGTTAAAATCATTTAAACCTAAGAAATGGGGATGAAAGATGAAGCGAAGTCAGAGGTATCCAAGACGAAGTTCCTTGCTGTTATCATTTGTGTTAATCTTATCGATTGTTTTTTCTGTTCAACCATCAGTAGTGAAGGGAGAAGGGGATAGGTCGCCGAAGATTTCGCAGGGGCAGGAGGATCAACAGCCTTTACTTGAAGTTCCTAATCAGCAGGGACAACAAGAAAAGTCCGATCCTGATCTCGAGCAACAACCCCAGTCTAACTTAGAACAGCCGCTTGCCGCTGCTGCTGCAACAGGATATTTCCCACCAAATACCGCGGCATCTGGGAATGTGAAGAACATGGCCTTGCTTTATACTGGATATTACGGTGGACGAACGACATACGAGGGAAGAGAAATCGGCACGTATGACAAGAATACGCTTTTGCCCTATGTTGCGCACTACAACAGTAATAATGTGATGGATGACACCTTTTTCGATTCATTTCTATTTCTAGGAATCAACACATCTGACTATAGAGATTTTGGTGATACAGCGGACCCTGCCAAGTGGACCTATAAGGCGGATTGGGAATGGTATATAAACCGCATTTTCACCTCTAATCAACAGCTCGATGCCCTCAACCAAGCAACCCAGCAAGTTGCAACCACACTAAACCTAACAAATTACAAATCCAAAGTATATATTATGCTGCCTTATCCTAATAGCGAAATCACCAATTTCGGAGATGTCGATAACGACGGAATCAGCGAAAATCTGAATTCGATGCCTAGCAATATGACGAAGGTAACCAAATGGTATATCGACACCGTATTAAGCAGATGGAATCAAGCCCAATACAGCAACCTTGAATTAAAAGGCTTCTACTGGTTCCATGAAGATATTGATCCCGGCAATCCGGGTGAAGTAAATGCAATTAATAACTCTGGTAACTATCTTCATACGCTTGGTCTGAAACTTGCCTGGATTCCATACTTTGGTGCCGGACAAAGCAACAACCGGAATAATTATGCAATCGATTTTAGCATCCAGCAGCCCAATCACTATTTCGTTCCGGAGACTGATTATTCGAGAATGACGAATGTATCGACCCAAGCTCAAACATATAATAAGGGCATCGAAATGGAGTTTGACGAAAGAGCGATGTTCGACCCCGATTTTAAAAACAGATTCGATAATTACTTAAAGGCCGGCGTAGAATACGGATACATGACGGGAGCGGTCAAGGGTTGGTATCAAGATATTTTTGGGATATACAACTTGTATAAAAACAAGAATAACAACGGTGTAAACGGAGTTTATGACGGGAGACAGATGTATGAAGATATCTACAAATTTGTTAAAGGAACGTATACCATTCCAGTTAATCTTGCAAGCGGTAAATCGGCAGTAGCCTCATCCAACCAAAGTTCTTCTCTATCCGCTGCTAAAGCTGTTGACAATTTGCCGGGTACACGGTGGTCAAGCCAACAGTATTCAAGTACAGAGTGGATTTACGTCGATCTCGGGCAAGCTAATAACATCAAACGCATTAAACTTAACTGGGAGTATGCTTACGGCAAGAGCTACAAAATTCAAGTATCGAATGATGCGGTCAATTGGACCGATGTGTATTCGACAACGACAGGCAACGGAGGTGTAGACGATATAGGCTTTGTGCCTACAACGGCAAGATACGTGAGAATGCACGCAACAGAGAGGGGCACGAGCTATGGTTACTCTATTTATGAGTTTCAAGTATATGGAGACAGCGTCGGATCCGCTACTACAACAAATTTGGCGTTAAATAATACAGCTACGTCATCTTCCAATCAAGAGGCAGCTCTTTCTCCGAATAATGCGGTTGACGGTAACGTGACGACAAGATGGGCCAGTCAGTTTGCAGACCCGCAATGGATTACGATCGACCTTGGGCAAGCTTATAACATAAATCGAGTTATATTGAATTGGGAGCTTGCCTATGGCAAAGGCTACAAGATTCAAGTATCGAATGACACTGTCAACTGGATGGATGTGTATACGACAACGAATGGAGACGGGGGGATTGACGATATATTCTTTACTGCCGTAAATGCAAGGTATGTAAGAATGTACGGAACCCAAAGAGCTTACTCCTTCTATGGCTATTCTTTATATGAATTCCAGGTTTATGGCAAACCGAATCTAGCGTTAAACAAATCGGCAACATCCTCTTCCAACGAGACATCCACATTAACGGCCGATAAAGCGGTGGATGGTAATGTAACGACAAGATGGGCCAGCCTGTATTCAAATCCGCAATGGATCTATGTAGACCTCGGACAGGAAACCCGCGTCAACAATGTCAAACTCAACTGGGAGTATGCTCATGCTAAGGGCTATAAGATTCAGGTGTCGAACGATGCAACCAACTGGACGGATATATACATGACAACGAATGGAGACGGTGGTATAGACGATATCTACTTTGAACCGGTAAATGCAAGGTATATAAGGATGCATGCGACAGATCGAGGCACAGGCGACTGGTATTCTCTTTATGAGTTCGAAGTTTATGGCAGCTGATCCATTAGCATACGTAAAGCCTAATATGGGGTTCTCATCCCAAATAACAAAACAAGCCCATGCACGAAACACTGTGCCGGGCTTGTTTAGCTTGGACCCCATCACATGTCAGGCGGAATATATCCAATATCTCGGCTATTAGTTGACCGGATTTGCTGGTGGGCACGTGTCGGCGGGACTGCGTATTTGGAAAAATACGACACTCCCGCAAAGGATGGCTCAAAAACTTGCCGTTACAGACAGCGCGGTGAACCGTATCACAAATAGAGGCAATTTCTCTGAAGAAAAACTTGCAGAAGTCTGTATTTACAGAATGCGGACCATTAAGAGTAGGTCAGTCTTTATGGAGTATATTGTGTAAACAAGCCTATGCGCGCTTTTTTATTGTTTTACAACATATGGATTTATTTTGAATGCCAGACTCATTCTTTAAAATAGGGTGTAATCCCTCTTGAATATAGGTTCTCTACTAACTTGAAAAATTCTTCTGACGATAAATCCTTTTGACGCTGGAGCCAAAGACGAAATAAAGAAAGGGCAGTTGTCAGGTAAAACTCAATGAAGTATGGCGTTAAGGATTGGTTTTGCGGAACGTTTAATTCTAATTGATCCAAAGTGATTTCTTTTTTTAAGCGTTTTAAAAAACGGGCACTTCCATAATCACCCAAAAGGGCATTAAGAACCAGGAGATGTTCATTTTTATCCAGACAATAGAGCGTGTCTTGAACCGTATCCAACGATAGCTCTTTATTTGCCAATTCTTTTTTCATTTCATTCAATAGGTCATTTTCAACAGAGTCTAACAATTCGTAAATGTCAGTAAAGTATTGATAAAAGGTGCTGCGGTTATATCCTGACTTATTCGAAATTTCCTGAATCGAAATTTTCTCAATCGGCTTTTGGCTATATAACTCACAAAAAACTTCTACAAACTTTTGTTTTGTTTTCTCCGTTATTTGGGGTTGCTTTTTCATGTTTCCCTCCTACTAGTGAATAAGAATATCATCCGACAAATCATAAAAAACTGATGGTTGATCAAGGAATAATGAAGATTTATAATCACATCATACAACATGTTGTCGGATAATCAAAAGGGAATATTAATAAGTAGGGGTGGTTTATATGTCAGCAAAACAAGATAGAATTTTAATTTTTGGTGCAGGTGTCATCGGGAGCATGTACGCAATTAAGCTTATTGAAGCTGGGTTTGACGTTAGCTTGTTTGCACATTCGAATAGATATAAATCATTAAGAGAAAATGGCCTGCAGTATATAGAAAAAGGTACAGTTAGATCGATACAAGTGAATGTCATTGATACGCTCGAAAATGACGATGTATACGATTTTATTTTCGTTACCGTTCGTTATGATCGGTCCGAAGCAGTGTTGTTAGCGCTCAAAGATAATCAAAGCAAAAATATAGTTACGATGACTAGTAATTCAATTGGATTTTCTTCGTGGCTGGATATCGTAGGGGATAGACTTTTACCAGCTTTTCCTGGCTTCGGTGGACAGATTAAAGATGAAGTATTGCATGCTCGATTTCTACCAAAGATTATAGCGGCAACTGCATTTGGAGAAATTAATGGTGTAGTGACAGAACGCATAGAAAACCTCGCAAAATTATTTAAATTAGCAAAGCTTCCCTACGTTATTAAAAAGGATATGCAGTCGTATCTAATCACACATTCCGTATCAGACATTGCCTTGTTGAGCTTTTTGCATTCAGAAAATAAGATCATTGACAAAAAAACAGCCAGAACCAGAAAGACGGCACGCAAAATAACAGTCACTTTAAAAGCATATCTAAGGGCAATACAAAAAGCTGGTGTTTTAATTGACCCACCAATGCTTAAAATGGTGCTTAAATTTCCAAACTTATTGTTGGATCTTTTCTTTATGACATGGCTACGAACTAAAATGGTTAGAGATATGATGTTGCCGGATTATGCGAATAATGCTAACAATGAGATTGTGCAGCTTAGTAATGATTTAATGAAATTTTTAAGTCAACATGATATCAAATCAGAAATACATGTTCAGTAATTAAATTTGTCAAAATCCCTTGGGCATGACATGCGGCGGAAGGGGCTTTTCTTTCCCCTACATAACAGCATATTGCACTGCGCCATCGTCACGAAACCTTACAAAAGTGTTAGGTAAATGTCATCTAGATCAATGGCATCAACCTAGCAGCTCCTCTATACTAACCCATTGATAGGATTATTTTTAAGGGGGAGTTGGTCGTGAGGTTTTTTGAAATGCTGTTATTCTTTTCAAATGTTAGTTTTTTGGCACTCCTGTTCATTTTAAATCAACGTATTCGAAGATCTGCTTTGCTCCTGACAAGCGGAGCAGGCTCCATTTTTTTAGTGATACATTTGCTTGTCGAAGGATACAGGGTTCAGCTTGTATTTTTATACGGATTTACGATCCTGATGCTTATGCTTTCGCTTATAGACGTTTTCATAAAGCCGAACGTCGCTCGGACTGCCTCGCGAATTCGTAGGGTGCTGGGCCGCCTTTTTATCGTGATTGGGCTAATCGTAACGGGGTGCTTCCTATATGTGTTTCCTGTATTCGACTTTCCGGCGCCAACCGGCGAGTTGCAGGTAGGCACGAAAATCTTTCATTTCATAGACCAAAACCGGGAGGAAACATTTAGCAAAACCGCGACAGGCAAGAGAGAATTGATGGTTCAGGTATGGTATCCGGCTCAAGATGGCACTGGCAAGTACGCTCCCTTTATTCCAGATACCCAGATTTTACGTTATATGGCTACGAACTATGGCCTTCCCGGGTTTACTTTACAACACCTAAAGTACGTATCCAGTCAGGCTTATTCGGGGGCTGAAGTCTCTTCTGCACAGACTTCATACCCACTGATCCTTGCGAATCCCGGCTTCGGCTCTTCCAGGTTCCTCCACACGGCGCAAGCTGAATATCTCGCGAGTCACGGATATATCGTGGCAGTGATTGACCACACCTACAATACATTTGCAACCAAGTTTCCAGACGGTCGAATCACGACCAGCACAACTAACGATTTATTCTCGCCTGACCATGATTACCAGACGGAAAGAGGTAATCGCGACAAGTTGGGTAAAGTTTTAACCGACGATGTGGCGTTTGTGCTGGACCAATTCGAGCTCATCCAATCGGGGAAGATTCCAAGTCATCTAAAAGGGAAAATTGATCTCGGCAATGTCGGTGTATTCGGTCATTCCATCGGCGGAGCGACGGCCTATGACGCCTCTTACGATCCGCGAATCGCGGTTGGAATAGACTTTGATGGAGGGCTTTATCGTTTGCGTGAAAGAGAGGGTCTGCGTAAGCCGTTTTTGTTCATCCACTCGGAAAGCGAATTTGAAAAATTAAAAATGGTGATGGATAACCGGGTCTACACGGATTCAGAGCTTAACCGTATGGGCTCAACAAGAGAGTGGGAGGATAAAGTAACGGAAGATAAAAAGTTAGAACTTGAACGGATGCGCCAGACAGTCGACGAAGGGGGACAGGTTCTCTATATCGAAAATACGGAGCATTTGAATTTCACCGACGTACAGTTCATTACTCCGATATTCAAAATACTGGGCGTTACCGGAAAGATTGCTCCCGAAAGAGCAAACTCCGTTATTAATGCCTATATGCTTGATTTCTTCGATATGTATCTGAAAAATAAAGGCGGAATCTTAATGAAAGGACCGAATAGCGGCTTTCCGGAGGTGAAGTTCGTAACCTCACTATTATAAATTACGTAACAGGCTACCGATTTTGATAAGCTCCTCTTCAAGTAGACAAGGGTTTAATTAATAACCGTTACTTGAAGGGGAGTTTTTATTTTGTCTAAGAAGAATGAATACAATGCGATTGAAAACTAGCCATCATTAAACAAATAAAATACATTCGTTCAATAAGTTTAATTAAATGCGAAACTGATTGGATGCAAATGTCCACGAAAGTTAAAATGAAAATTCAAAATTACAAATCAGGATTTGACTCCATTGCTTATGACCCGCCAAAAAGAAGCCATAAACAAAAATTGTTCTTGGCTTCTTTTTGAGCTCACTGGCCTTCTAGAATTAATAGATTATATAATATAGGGATTAGCTTCGATTGTTTCCGCTTTGGCAACGGCTTCTTCCAATGTCATGCCAGTAAAATTCTGCGCATGGAGGAATCGTCCGCTCTTCTTGTCATCCACAAAAGCACCTACCGCGATTCCGGGAATAACGTTCTCCACTGCTCCAGGTGCGTTCGGGCCTCCTAGATCGGTTCTGCACCACCCTGGATCCGTAATATTAATCATAACGTTGGTGCCTTCCAGCCTCGATGCTAAATCCTTCGTAAATTTATCAAGGGCTGCTTTGCTTGCTGCATATCCTGCCTGCTCTGGTTCATTCTTAATTCCGCTTGTTGTATTGATGACACGTCCGAAGCCCCGTTCAATCATCTTAGGAATCAATCGGTGGCAAATCGTCGCAATGGAAATGAAATTAATTCGGAAGCTCAAATCGAAGTCTTCCACAGGAGTTTGCCAGTAATCTCTTCTGTAAGCGATTTGCACGGCTGCATTGTTGAAAATAATATCAACAGGGATTTCTTTAGCTTCAATGTCATCTAGCATGGCAACTACTTCTTCGTGATTGGCAAGCTCGGCTTGTACGCAATATGCATCAACACCAAGCGCTTGTACCTCTTCCTTCACTTTCTTGGTATGTTCTAAGTTTCGACTATGTAGAATAAGGTTACACCCTTGCTTGGCCATGAAAATCGCTGTCTCATAACCGACGCCTCTGCTTGCCCCCGTAATAAGTGCCCATCGTCCTTGTACGTTTACCATAATAAGCCCTCCTTGTAATCAGTAGTTAATTTGCTAATGCTATCAGAATAAAGATAGATTATATCCTATTTTACACTGTAAATAATAAATTTGATAGCATATTGTTAGTTATTTTAATGTTGTTATTACATAATAAAACTAACAAAATAATTGAACTACTTAATGGAGGGGCATATGAAACAAATTAGAGTCTTTGGACCGCAGAATTTCAGAGTCGCAACGACGGAAGTTCCGTTATTGGCACCCTACGAGGTATTGATCGACCTGCAAGCTTGCGGCATCTGGCTGTCGTGATGACCGGCTGCCTACTAGTCTTACTAAGTTATCGTTTCTTACAGTTAGCTATGCTCGCCCTTATTTGGGTCAGTTACTATTTAAGATTAGGTTTTATCTAAACGTGTTATGCCTTCAGACGCTTTACATCCTGTTTAGGAGGAAAACCAAACATGCGGGAATACTCACGGCTAAATTGCGAAGGACTTTCATAGCCTACTCGAAATGCCACATCGGTGGCATCTGCTGACTCGGTTAGTAATAACCGGCGGGCTTCCTGAAGTCTCAGATGTTTTTGGAACTGAATAGGGCTCATTGCAGTTACTTCTTTAAAGTACCGATGAAACGAAGAAACACTCATATTCGCTATTTCGGCAAGCTCCTCAATCTTAAAAGAACTAGCATAGTTATTCATGATATGTTCAATAACATCTTTGATTAGATGAGTTGAGCTTCCTTCCATTACAATATGCTCCAATGCAATCCCATTTTGCCCTTGTAGCACCCGATAAAGAATCTCTTTTGTAAATAATGGAGCTAACACTGGAATGTCTTTAGGCTGATCTAACAAACGAGCTAACCGTAGGACCGCATCCATTAAGGAAGACTCCATCTGGCTAACAAACATAGCTCGCTTAGGATTTTCTTTAGCGTAAACTCGAACTTCAGATTCCTGTAAAACCTCTAAAATTTGACTTGGTGTAAATTCAAGCTTGAACCCTAAGTATGGAACATCGGAAGTGGCTTCAGTGACTTGGGCGGTAACTGGCAGGTGAACGGATGCAATGAGGTAATCGGAGGGGGTGTATCTAAAACGCTCCTGTGCCAGCCATACCTCCTTAGCCCCTTGTACCACCAAACATAAGGAAGGTTTGTAAACTCCATGCCTTGGTATGGACGCATTCGAGTCACGCATGAAAAATAAAGAGGGAATAGCAGTTTGGTGAACACCATCTTTTTCTGTGTAATGGTCAATGATTTTTACGAGTTCATTCTGCTGTTTAGTGATTATTTCAGGCATTTGATCCTCTCATTTCGTTATCTCTTTATAGTCTGATTATAGTCTATATTCATCCCTTACATAAGTGTTAGTGAGAGGATTAGGCAAACATTTGGCAAGAATGGGATAACGGTCGCTTTGTCATCAGGTACATAATAAGGATATGCAAACAGAAAGAGGATTTACACTTAATCATTGAAAACTTGGAGGGTAATATTATGCAAAAAGTAGTTTTGAACAATAATGTTGAAATGCCTATACTCGGTTTTGGTGTTTATCAGATTCAAGATGCAAATGAATGTGAGCAAAGCGTTTATGACGCTATTATGGCAGGTTATCGCCTGATTGATACTGCCGCCTCTTATCTAAATGAAGAAGCAGTTGGCAGGGCGATTAAACGGAGTGGCGTGGCAAGAGAGGAATTATTTATCACTACAAAGCTTTGGGTTCAAGATACGGGTTATGAACGCACAAAGAAAGCATTTCAACAATCACTGAACCGATTACAGCTTGATCATTTGGACTTGTATTTAATTCATCAGCCATTTGGCGATGTGTTTGGCTCATGGCGAGCTATGGAGGAATTATATCGTGAGGGCAAGATCCGTGCTATCGGCGTTAGTAATTTTCATGAGGATCGTTTGATTGATTTAATTCTTCATAATGAAGTAGTCCCAGCTGTAAATCAGGTTGAAACGCATCCTTTCAACCAGCAAATCGAAAATGCGGAATTTATGACTAAAAATAATGTTCAAATCGAGTCATGGGCACCTTTTGCTGAAGGGAAAAATAATTTGTTCCAGAATGAGTTACTGGTATCCATAGCTGAAAAGTATAATAAATCCGTGGCTCAGGTGATTTTACGGTGGCTCACACAAAGAGAAATCGTTGTGATTCCGAAGTCAGTTCGTAAAGAAAGAATTATCGAAAACTTCAATATCTTTGATTTTGAATTAAGCCAAGAGGATATGGCATCCATTGCTACGTTAGATACGAATCAGAGTTTGTTCTTTTCACATCGGGATCCTGAAATGGTGAAATGGATTGGTACTCGTAAACTCGATATCTAACATATTTTCGAATGAACTACTTTGTAATTACTCCAATCTTATGAGATAATAGAGTTTTTCCGTTGATTCTATTTTTCATGGCATAACGTGATATGCCTGATCAAATATTGGAGGTAGGCTTGTTGGCGACACAGTATCCTTTTGAATATGATCGGACCAGACCTTTTATGGAGCAAGTAGGGGAATGGGTCGGCGATGTATTCTATGAAATTCTTCCTGAGGCAGGATTTGAAGTTCGTGATGAACAGATTTACATGGCGTTTCAGGTGGAGCGAGCTTTTGCTGAGAAGAAGACGATTTTTGCTGAGGCAGGGGTCGGTACGGGTAAGACTTTAGTGTATTTGTTGTATAGCATTTGTTATGCACGGTATATGGGCAAACCTGCGATTATCGCCTGTGCGGACGAGTCCTTGATTGAGCAGTTGGTGAAGCCAGAGGGTGATATTGCCAAGCTTGCGAAGCATCTGAATATGAATATTGATGCCAGACTAGCGAAATCTCCAGATAAATATATGTGTCTGAAAAAGCTGGATCATGCTCGCAACAATGATGATGGGAGCTTGCCGCTGGAGAGTTTATATGGTACTTTACCTGATTTTGTACATTCTCATGCACCGATGCAGCAGTTCCATGCCTATGGCGACCGTAGGGATTATCCAGATCTGAATGATGAACAATGGAATAAGATCAACTGGGATACGTTTCAGGATTGTTTTACTTGTGATATGCGTCATCGCTGTGGACAAACGTTGTCCCGTGATCATTACCGGAAATCAAGCGACCTGATCATTTGTTCCCACGATTATTACATGGAGCATGTCTGGACTTATGAAGCGCGTAAACGAGAGGGTCAAATTCCTCTGCTTCCAGAGCATTGTGCAGTTGTGTTTGACGAAGGGCATTTGTTAGAATCTGCCGCCATGAAGGCGTTAGGCTATAAAATGAAGCATGTTGTCTTTGAAGAACTAATCTCTCGTCTGTTACAGAATGAGATTCGTGAAACGCTTGCTGTTCTTATCGATGAAGCGATTATGCAAAGTGAGCAAATGTTTAAACACATTCGTCGTCAATGCCGCACCATTCCTGGATCGGATCGAAAAAGCATTGAGCTAAATGCATCGCTAATCCGTGAGGTGCATCGCATGCGTAGTGTAATTGCCGCTATTGAAGAAGAATTAGTATTCGAAAGTGGACTGTACACGATTGATGAATATCAATTGCGGATTGTGGAAGAACGTTTGGAGACCATAGAGATCGCATTGAGGTTGTTTGAGGATTCAGGTGCATTAATCTGCTGGGCGACAGAAGATAGCGATGGCTTAACGCTGTCGGTCATGCCGCGTAATGTTAAGGAAGTACTTCAAGACAGCTTATTCACGCAAAAAATGCCAATCGTATTCTCTTCGGCTACATTATCCGTGGATAAATCATTCCAATACTTGAAGGATAGTCTTGGGATACACGACTTCCTGTCTTTCTCTGTAGACTCACCTTATGATTATGAGCACCAGATGAGTATCTATGTACCTGAGCTTCAGAGCGGTGATTTTGCTGAGAAAATGAAGATCTCCCTGAAGCTTATCCAGCAGACAGAAGGAAGAGCCCTGTTGTTATTCCGTACTCGCGAAGAACTTCTGCAGTTCAAGCAGCTCAGCTCGCAGAGAGCAGAATCCAGCAAGTATTCTTTCCTCTATGAGGGGGATCAAGAGATCAGCTATCTGATCTCAGCTTTTCAGCGGGATGAGCATAGTGTGCTTTGTGCGGTGACGCTGTGGGAAGGATTAGATATACCAGGACCTTCACTATCTAATGTGATCATTTGGTCGCTGCCTTATCCTCCGCTTGACCCTGTATTTATGGCAAAACGTGCGGAGACTTCCAATCCTTTTGAAGATGTGGATTTACCTTACATGCTGCTAAGACTTAAACAAGGAATGGGACGTCTGATCAGAACGGGTACGGACCAAGGAATTGTGACGGTACTTGCGGAAGCTGAAGGACAACATCCCGTTCACGAGTATATAACTTCTGTACTCCCGAAGGGAACTAAGCTCCAGAAGCTTGAAGTGTAAATTTAAAAAATTAATATAGGAACACAATTGCTCTTTTGGAGAGGTGGATGCTTCGGCATTCTCCTTCTCGAAGGAGCTTTTTTGTGTGAATGTGAGGAAATAAAGTAGCTAATTGAGATGACGGGTAGAGGATAAACCTGCAAAAATACATCTTTTATTTATATAAGCAATCGCTAACCGACTTATTCATGCGGATCTGCAGTAATACTTGCGTCAGAATTCATTTTCAAGTGATAAGCGGGGGGATTGCTGTATTTTTGCAGTATTTACCGATGTGAAAGAGGATATCAGAACATTTGATGTACTTTAACAGGAATTCACTAATTCGGTCATGGATTGGATAAGTGTATACCGGACCATTGTCAGTCGCAGATGGGGAGAGCGAATAACATTTAATAATGAAATGGCGCTCATGTACATAAATGAGTTTTTGCAAGGATTCAAGCATAAGGAATACTAATCTTACGGATAGTATATTGGTATTTAACTTTCGAGCCATGGCGTATTATTGTTGATTCATGGGGGAAGGGAAATACATACCTCCGTCATCTAGAGATTCATACAAGGGGTGTACACGACATGGGGGATTCACAGGGATTATACCAATCGAACAATAAGAAACAAGTTGGTTTTGCACTTGGGATTGGGTTAACCTTAATCATTGCATTAGTCGCAAAATATTTAGCAGGCTTTCCATTTCTCTCTATTATGGGCCAATTGGTCATTGCCATCTTAATCGGAATTATTTGGCGGGCAACCGTTGGAGTGCCGGGTACGATCACCTATGGCACTGATTTTTCCAGCAAAAAGCTGCTACGTCTAGGGATTATCCTGCTCGGTATGCGGTTGAATTTAATGGATATTGTTGCTGCAGGTCCACGGGTATTTCTACTGGCTGTGATTGTGATCGTATTTACGATCTCTGTTGTATACGGACTTGCCCGACTATTCAAGGTTGATAAGCGACTCAGTATTTTAACAGCCTGCGGAACAGCGATCTGCGGTGCGGCAGCGGTGGTGGCGATTGCTCCACAAATCAAAGCCAAAGACGACGAAACTGCGATTGGCGCAGCGATAGTTGCAATATTAGGTACAATATTCACGTTGCTATACACTTTTTTGTATCCTTTACTAGGCTTATCGAATCTAGGCTATGGGGTTTTCTCTGGAGCTACCTTACATGAAATTGCTCACGTCATCGCAGCAGCAGATGCAGGTGGGAGCGCAGCAGTAGATATGGCGGTTATCGTTAAATTGACTCGGGTGGCCTTACTCGTTCCTGTCGCTATCTTAATTGGGGTTTGGACCAATCGTGCAGAAAGAAAAGTGCAAGGTGGACAGTCTAAAGCCTCATGGAAAAGCATTCCTATTCCTTGGTTTATTCTAGGCTTCTTACTCGTCAGTGGTGTGAATTCATTAGGGATCGTATCAGCATCAGTGGCAAATGGAATTGTAACGATAGCTTATATGCTAATCGCTATGGCGATGGCTGGACTTGGTTTAAACGTTGACTTGGCGGCATTTAGACGACTGGGGATGAAGTCTTTTGCAGCAGGGCTTATAGGTTCGGTCTTGTTGTCCTTAGTTGGATTTACATTAGTTCACTGGTTTGGTCTGGCGTGATCTTTTGCATACATTAGAATCGTAAGAAATGAACTACTTCATATCTAAAAATGGTCCTTCTGTGTATCATTTCATGTGGCTGGGTATGCATGATATGGATGGAGGGACATCAGTTGAAATATTGCATAGGGGAATTTGCTTCCATTCTCGGTGTGACTGCGGATACGCTGAGGTTATACGAGAAACATGATATTGTTAGACCCACTAAAGATAACAGCAATAATTACAGATATTTTAATGATTTAGATGCAAGAGATTTGCTTATGAGTAGATGGTACAGAAGTATGGGAATTCCATTACCGGAAGTGGCAAACCTCATGAAGGAGTCTTCTTTAGAGCAAGTTATGGGTAGGATGCAAGAAACAGCGTTGAATTTAGAAGAAGAGATCAAGCAGAAGACGATGCTGCTTAATAAGATGAATGAAATTCATAAAGAACTCAGGGGATTAGAGTCCTCTTTATATACGTGTAAACTTAAACAACTGCCAGGTATGTACAGACTAAAGCAAACGGATAAGAATGCATTAATAAAAAATGATATGGTTAAAAACTTGGTCAACACTTGGATGGATTTACTTCCTTATGCATTTTATTCTTTTAGAATTGAAGATACAGATAACTTTGTCAGCGAAAACAATAATTTTGATTACAGCTGGGGCCTTACCTTACTAGAGGAAGAAGCGCAAAAATTCGAAATGGATAGCGAAGAATATGCAGAGTATATTAGCCCAAGTCATTGTATCTCAGCTACCATATTATGTCCGGATGAAAAATATATCACGAAGAACTCTTTGCAGTTCATGATCGACTATATTGAGGCTAATCATTATGCCATAACGGGAGATGTGGTCGGGAAATTATTGCTTACTGAGAAAATTGAAGGCCAGAATAGATCTTATTTGGAAGTGAATATCCCAATCCAATAGCTTCTCTTATTAAACATCTGCTCTTTGAGCGGGTGTTTTTTTCTAGTTGGACAAAGTATACATTGACCTTGGTGCAGCACCAAGGTTTACACTTCGGTATATAGCCTGTCGGATTACGTTGTTGATTAACAATTAACTTTGTGAAAATTATCACGTTATCGGTTTCAGGTTATAAGATATTAGACACTGGGGGAGAACAGAATGCGTAACAGAAATTTCGTCAAGAAAATGCTCATGTTATCTTTTTGTATGGTGCTGATCGTTTCCATGCTGAGCGGATGTACGGGAAATGGGGAGTCGGCTAATTCGTCGTCATCGTCCTTTAAAGCGGGTACGTTCATTGGGGAAGCGGAAGGTAAAGAGGGAATTATTAAGGTAGAAGTAACTATGGATGAGCCCGATAAAATTAAAGATATTAAGATTGTAAGCCAGTCGGAAACAGGGGGCCTAGGCGATAGCGCACTTGAAAAAATGAAAGAACAAATTCTAGAAGGACAAACCTTGGTGGTTGATGCTGTTAGTGGTGCCAGTCTTTCCAGTGAAGCCATGCTTGCCGCTGTAGAGGATGCCGTAACCAAAGGTGGAGGTAATCTAGAAGTCCTTAAAGCTGGAGGTGTCAAAAAAGCCGGTGAAGGGAAAACAGAAAAACTGGAAACCGACGTTGTTGTAGTGGGCGCTGGAGCATCCGGTGTATCTGCGGCGGTTACAGCAGCTGATAAAGGTGCGAAGGTTATTATTATAGAAAAAACTGGTGTCATCGGGGGCGCAAGTAATCTGTCTTGGGCAGGTAAGTTCTACAACTCCTCTGCTGCTACTAGTAATAATCTAAAAGTAAATGTGGAAAAAGAAATTGCGGATTGGATTGTCAACAATCACTGGAGAGTGGATGCAGCAGCGATTAGACAATATGTTACTAAATCCGGTGAAACTTACGATTGGTTAGCCGAAAAAGGATATAAAACTAGCTTCCTGAACTTCTTCGGTGAACAACTACATGTGCTGCCGGCTTATGAAACCCGTGAAGAGACCCTTCGGAAAATGTTGTCCGAATCGGTTGAACAACATGGCGGACAAGTGATCACAGAAACGACTGCCAAGAAGCTGATTACGAATGAAGCTGGAGAAGTTACGGGAGTAGTCGCTGAGAAAGCAGACGGTACAACGCTAGAAATCTCAGCGAAGAGTGTCATAATGGCAACGGGTGGTTATGCTGCAAATAAAGAGATGGTTAAAGAGGCTTTTGGTTTCGAAGGGGTTAACGGTGGATTAGGACAAAACGTAGGGGAAGGTCTCGAAATGGCATGGGAAGCTGGAGCTAAGGTACCGGACAACTTCGGTGGACAAATGCTTCACCAAACATTAGCTAGAGCAACACAAGGTCTAAAAGCACAATATGAGCCTTTTGAAGCAAGTTATCCACTAATGTTGACTTATCTTCCGAATTTCATGAATGTAGGTACTTCTGGCGCAAGATTTAGAGATGAAGCAGCGACTCTAACTTCGGTTGCAGCAGCGAATACAAGTGCATTTAATGGACCCTATCATATGGTTATTGTCTCGAAATCCCAATTGGATGCACTTCAGACCAAAGGAATGAACGGTGTTCATGCACCAAGTCTTCCAGGAATGCCACCGGAATTCTATGCTGAATTTGCGGATCAATTTACACTTGAGAACCCTTGGGCAAATGTCGGGAAAGTATTTGATTCGATGGTGGAGAACGGAGATGGCTTCAAAGGAAATACGATTGAAGAATTAGCTACGAATGCAGGAATGGATGTTGTCGTGTTTGTAGAAAATTACAATAGTTATAAAGAAGCGACAAAAACTGGTGTTGACTCTGAATTTGGTAAAGCTGCTGAGTATTTAGAACCTATGGGTGAAGAAGGTCCATATTATGCAATCATTGCTGAAATCAATAACTTGGGTTCTGTTGGGGGCTTGCTAGTAAATACAAAGTTCCAAGTTCTGAATGATAAACGGACGCCAGTGAAAGGATTGTTTGCTGTGGGTCTTGAATCTGAAGGCGTGTTGTTTAACGATACTTATGTTGGAAACGGCGTTGGTATTGGGTACTCCTTTACCTCAGGTCGTCTTGGCGGGGAGAGCGCGGCAAACAGTGCTTTGACAGCTAATTAACGACAATTTCCCGGAAAATAATTGAAGATTTTTAAAGACGCAGGGTGGAGAGCCCTGCGTCTTTTTTGCTTGAGCTTAGAGCCATTCCTCTTTTAACAAAGATTTGAGATGCTCTACGTTAGCTGCCCCAAGCTTGTTAGCGATTCTTTGCTCTAATTCGATTTTGGTGATCATCATTCTTTGATTGCATTCGATACCCTTCTGGGTAAGGATGATGTTTTTGTCACGTTGATTTCCTTTGACCTCCACGGCTTCTACATAGTTGCGGGATAACAGTCCTTGAATACTTTTATGCGTACCCTGTCTTGAAATATGAATAATTCTACTGATTTCCGAGATCGTGAGCATTTGATGTGTTTCAAGAACTGCTAGGATATGGGATTCAGTCTTATTAATTTGGTCCGGGTCTTGGTCAGTCACTATTTTACGTAGGGCTAGATGTTTCTCACTAAGTAAATCAATAAGATTCATTTCTTGCAGATGGTTATCCATGTGAACACTCCTAAATCATCGCTCATTAATCCAAGTATAAGTCATTTGTATTCATTGTCAACTTGGTTGACTTAGTTGGAATGGCTGTGATATTGTAATCCAGGTTGACAATACTGAAAGATAAAAGGAGCTTGAAGATGGGAAGAAACAAAAAAGAAGCATTATTATTTACATTCATCATGTGTGCTTTGATGGTGCTGGGTATGAGCATTTACAATGTAGCGCTGATGAAGGGCTGGTCAGGTACGTTAGTTAAAGATGTGATCATCGGCTACGTACCTGCGTTTGTAGTTGCATTTATTCTGGATGTCTTTATTGTAGGGAAAGTTGCGAAAGGGATCGCACATAAGCTGGTAAAAGAGAATGATCCGATGATCAAAAAAATCATGTTCATCTCCTTTTTTATGGTGACCGGAATGGTGCTGTTTATGTCCTTCTATGGCGCACTTCTTCATGTAGGGTTCACCTCAGAACTACCGATGGCTTATCTGTCTGCGATAGGTAAGAATTTCATTGTTGCACTTCCACTGCAAATTCTATTAGTCGGGCCTCTTACACGATTTATATTTGTGAAAATTACTCCTGCTACTGCATAGAGAATGTTTACATCACCATTACGCAAATCTGCAGGTTAGGTAATACTATTACTCTATATTGATAGAAACTATCAATAGGAGTGAAAATCTACTTGAAACCCACAGGTAAAGCTATTGTTTCTCTTATGCTAACAGCTGAGATGTTGTTAGGTTCCGCTTGGATGGCAGGTCCAGCAGTGGCTGCATCCGTTCAATCAGGTACGCCCTATACGGCAGACGGTCAATACAATGTGAAGATTCCTCATATTATTGTTAATCAAGTTTATGGTGGGGGCAACACTGCCGATGCATCAGGTGGATTTTTCTCGAAAGGTTACATTGAATTATATAACCCAACCGATTCCGATGTGAGTTTAGTAGGTTGGTCTGTACAATATTCGGATCCTAAGCTCGCTGGACAATGGAGCAAGTTGGATTTGAACGGAACCATTAAAGCTCATTCTTCTTATCTCATCACCGATGATGCCAACAACAAGGATCACAAAAACGATATCAGTGCCAAAGGCGATCAGTCCTGGCCGGGGATGTATTTTAATAACAATGGTATGAAGGTTGTTCTGCTAAGAAGTACAGACTTGTTACAGGTAACAAATCCATTTCAAACAATGCCAAGTAACTACGTGGATATGATTGGTGCAGCGTCCAACAATAAAAATGCAACGATCGATGGGTATGAAGTGGATTACCCAACTGGCGATACCGGAGGTATCTCTAAGAAAAAGTCAGTTCGTCGAGTGGATTTCGTGGATTCAGATAATAACAAAGCAGATTTTAAACAAATTTCTTTTGATACTCTGGATGCTTCTACCCTGGCATTATTTAAACCGCATAGCAGTGCGGACGGACCTTGGGGGGTTAAAGCGCCTGATTTAGGCATCGCAACTCAGAATCTTTCAGAAGCAAAACTCGGATCGCCTTATTCGGTAACATTGTCCGTTTATGGGGGAGTACAACCTTATTCTTTTGAAGCTACGGGTTTACCGGACGGACTATCACTGGATGCAGCATCTGGGAATATTAGTGGAACTCCGACGAAAGTAGGGGCGGCCACCGTAAGTATCGCAGTGTATGACAGTTCGGCACCCCGGAAGAAGACAGAAGCTATAGTACCACTGAATGTGGCGGAAGCCGCAGCGCCTTTGACTCCAGATCTACTTAGTGTAACTAAGATCGGCGGATACGCTGTAGGCGTGACCAATAAAGATGGCGGCGTGGCGGAGATCGTGAAGTTTAACCGTGATAACGGCAAGTTCTACCTCGTTAATGGTTCATCTCACCCTGCAACAGTCGATATTGTGAATCTCAAGGACCCTTCCAATCCGCAAAAAGAATATAGTATTAACGTAGAACAGCTATCCGAAGTGGATGGATTTACATACGGAGACCTGACGAGTGTAGATATCAACACCGCTACTAAACGGATCGCTGTAGCCATTCAAGAAGAAGATGCTATGAAGAACGGTAAGGTTCTTGTACTCGATTATGATGGTAAATTGTTGGCTTCTTATGAAGCTGGAGTACAACCGGACATGGTGAAGTATACCGATGATGGCCGTTACATTTTGACAGCGGACGAAGCTGAACCACGCACGACTGTCGGTGATCCTGAAGGTAGTGTAACGATCATTGATACGCTCAAGGACACTTCGATTCAGGTGAAGTTCGATAACCCTGATGTAATTGACGATCTTGTCCATATTCGTGGAGTAGCTGATCCGGTAACTAAACAGATTACGGGCAAAGGTGAAAAAAAGGATGCGATACGTGATCTGGAGCCGGAGTTTGTGGTGCTTTCAGATGACCAGACCATTGCTTATGTAGCGCTTCAAGAGAATAATGCTATTGCTGCCATCGATATTGCCTCCAAGCAGGTTCTATGGGTTAAAGGATTAGGTTTCAAGGATTTAAGCCTTCCTAACAATGCTCTGGACCTGGTAAAAGATAATAAAGTGAATTTAGAAAATGTTCCATTCTTCGGTACGTATATGCCTGATGGTATAGATCAGTACACGGTCGGAGGTAAAACTTATCTGTTTACGGCCAACGAAGGTGACGCAACGGAATGGGATAGTAAAGTGAACGTGAGCTCAGTCAAAAAAATGAAGGGCTCATTAGATCCGGAATCAGATGCGGCTAAGTTTCTGAATAAAAATAAAGATAAATATGATAGTGTAGAAGTTATGTCTGACATGGGCAATGATGGAATTTACTTGTACGGTGGCCGTTCATTTTCCATTTGGGAAGCAGATTCTATGGAACAGGTCTACGATAGTGGCAGCGACTTTGAAAAGATTACCGGAGAACGCCTGCCAGAATATTTCAATGCAAGCAACAGTAACACGACCATGGATAACCGTAGTACCAAAAAAGGACCGGAGCCTGAGTATGTCAAGGTAGGCAAGGTTGGACAAAAAGCGCTGGCCTTTATTGGTCTTGAGCGAATCGGTGGTCTGATGACTTATGATGTGACGAATCCAGAGGAACCGAATTTTGTGAACTATATTAATACACGTCAATTCACACCTGCGAACACCATTGAAACGGACACTGGTCCAGAAGGTATCGAATTTATTTCGGCAACATCAAGCCCGACTGGATTGCCATTAGTACTCGTAGCGAATGAAGTTGGTGGTACTGTGGCCATTTATCAATTGAATGTATCGAAGGTAACACTGAATCGGACTTCTTTGTCATTGAAGGTTGGCGAAGCTTCAGCAACGCTTGAGGCTAGCGTAGTTCCTGCTGAGGGTGGATCGAATGTGGTAACTTGGAGTTCTTCGAATCCAAGTGTTGCTTCCGTTGATAACAACGGAAAGGTCACTCCCTTGGCAAAGGGGACAGCGGTTATCTCCGCCTATAGCGCAGATGGTTATGGCGTAGCTGAATCTACAGTGACCGTATCTTCAGCAGATCCGGTTATTTCAAATCCGGGACCTGGTACAACGGTAACGACTAAAGATCCAGTTAAACAGGCGACAACACCAGCTGTAACCACAGAAGGTAATAAGATTATCGTAGAGGTTAAGGCTTCAGCGGATGCAGAAGGTAAGTTAGTTGCCTCCGTTACTTTGGATATGGTTACAGAGGGACTTAAGTCTCTGGCGAATAATGCTAATGGTCAGTTGATATTCCGCTCTAAGGTTGATGCAGCTTCAGGTGAAGTTCTACTTAACTTCCCATCGAGTGCTTTTGCGGCACTGACAGGTAGTACTGCAAAGTCAGTTGTATTTGAAGCAGGAGCTGGTACGATAACGTTGGATCATAATGCACTCTCGGCTGTGCACACAGCAGCAAAGGGTGAGGACATTAAGCTGTCCATCGGCAGTACGGACACGGATGGGAAAGGCAAAGCTCAAGCTGTGGTTGGCAGTCGTCCAGTAATAAACCTGGCGATTTCAGCTGGCAGTCAGCGTCTATCTAATCTAGGTGCTGGTTTTGCGACAATAACAGTGCCGTATACACTAGGAGCAAATGAAGATGCTAATGCAGTCGTAGCTTATGATTTGACGAATGCGGGGCAAGCGGTTGTACTAGCAGGCAGTAGCTATAACGCAGCAAAGGGACAACTGAATTTCCAAACTTCACAATTCTCCACGTATGCAGTAGGGTACAACAAAGTGAGCTTCTCTGATATTGGCAGCAGCTTTGCTAAAGATTCTATTACGTATTTGGCAGCTCGTGATGTAATTACCGGCATTGGTGAAGGTAAGTTCGGAGCTAAGAGTCAACTAACCAGAGCAGATGTTACCTTACTCCTAGCTCGATTGGCTGGTGCTAATCTGGGCGCAGAAGGAGCAGGAAACTTCACAGATGTTAAGGCTGACGATTATTATGCGGCAGCGGTAGCGTGGGCTAATCGCAAGGGAATTGTTACCGGCGTGAGTGATGGACAGTTCGATCCTCGGGCAAATGTAACTCGTGAGCAGCTCTCTGTCATGATCGTGCGATTAGCGAAAGCTATGAACTGGACATTGCCTGTAAGTGGCGACAGTTCAGCTTTTGCAGATCAGAAGTCGATAAGCTCTTATGCTCTTGAAGCAGCCGCAGCTGCTCAGCAGGCAGGAATTATTTCAGGCAAGCCTGTTGCAGAAAGTACGGGGCTTAACTTTGCTCCAAAAGATACAGCGTCTCGTGAAGAAATAGCTCAAATGTTAGCGAAGCTGTTAAAGCTGAGTCAATCATAAGCGATCATCATATTTTTGATGACAATAGAAACGCTCTCCAATGCCATGATGGGCAAAGGAGAGCGTTTTGTTTTATGCTCTCTTTTTTACAGGTTCGAGCAGATTTAATACATACTCATTTCCGCTGCCTTTGGGACTATCGTTACGGATATGCTCCTCAAGACATAATCTTGAATCGTGGTCAGCTTGATAATCAAGGTTATTATCCAAAAAACTCATCAGTGCTTGCCATGAGCCGTAGATATCATCACTGCTTTCCGTCATCGCATAGAGACCGCCGTTGAACCGCATCTCTTTAAGTTGGCTTGGTATTTCTACATTTTCAGGAATGGAGGCACAGAATCCATAGCCATAAGGGTTATTCTCACCACTAGGATGCGGATTTGTATTCCCGCCAAATAAACGTGCCGTCCCCAAGAGGTGGCTAGCTTCCAACCATTCCAAGACAGGTAGCATAGCTTCATCCTCTGGGGATGTACTGACTGCAATGTTATAAGCGAATCTCATAGGTGGAAGTGTAATGAATCTTACATGGATAGGTGGAGAGTGTTTAATTGTTGTCATAGATAGAACCTCCTCATTCTCATTCAAATCATCCAATGTATTGCATGATTCTTCATTCAGCTCTAATAACAAATGGTTAGTTATGGACTCCTCCGTACGTGCGGATATTAATTGTAATAAGAAGCGGATTTCGCGATCTTTTTGTGTTAGCTCGGATTTCTCATTATGAATTGAAGCGGATTGTTGAAGAAGTGTTTCATACAAGGAATGTACGGACATGTTCTTTAGAACGGTTCCGATATCTTTAATACTAATATCAAGCTTTCTTAATAATGCAGTAATTTGAATGGCAAGGATTGCGTGTTCATCATAAATTCGCCAACCCGAGCTAGCCTCACGGTGACTTTCAAATAATCCTTGTGCCTCCCAGTGACGCAACGTCCGACTCGTCAGTCCGATTTGCGTAGAAAGCTTATCAATGGTCACAAATCCACTCATAGACAACTCCCGTTCTATAGATTGATAAGGCGCCCTATGAGAAGTATTTTAGCACTTAACGTTACGTCAATTGCAATAGGATAGTTGTGAACGTGTACTCGACAAAATTTACATTTCTCATACAAAACTGTGTCCGGTATTTAATGTACAGCTTCTACAATTTAGATATTAGTAAAAAGTACCTATTGCCATATGAGGCTTTATACGGAGGATGATATTGTTGAAGGCTAGGTCTATGCATCTATCAATGAAGTGGAAGTTGATCTTGAGTTTTTCTGCCGTGGTACTATTCTTTCTAGGGGTAGCGCTATACCAAAACTATAAAATCAATCAAGTAGAAATCTCTATGGAAACACAAAAAATGGAGATGGAAAAAAGAATTACAGTATCCACCATTACTCAACTGCTTCAAGAAATGAACAGTGTGGAGACCTCTCTAGCGGGTTCTAGCGATTTAGAGTTTACTCAGCCTTTTAAAGACAAACAGACAAAGTTAATGGAAGAATTGGGCAAAGTGAAGTTTGAAGCAGATTCGCCAGCGTCTAAGGAGTTAGAACAATTACATAATCAAGTTGGAGGATATACAGGCAATTTTGACGGATTAGTGAATACCCTAAAGGATGAGCAGCTTGATCCCATGGCCGTTCTGGAACGAATTGATGAATTACATACGAAGGCATTGGCTATGAATAAAGCTATGCTGGAGACCAATGAGAAACTATATACAGCAGCAGCAGAGAACGCAGAGAAGGCTCAAGACTATTCTTTTGATTTGTTAAATCTGACTAGTTCTATGGGGGCTTATGCAGCAATACTAGTATTCATTTTCACACTTATTATTGCTGTTATGCTTATTCGTTCCTTCCTGAACCCTATAAATAAGCTGCAAGTAGCTCTACGTAAAATTGCTGAGGGAGATTTGCGGCAGCAGATTAATTCGCCATATAATGATGAGCTAGGAAGTCTGAGTCATCATTTCGACCATATGGTGTTGCGGGTTCGAGAGATGCTTCAGCAGACCCAATCGGTAGCTTCTTCGCTCGCGACTTATTCGCACTCTTTTCAACAATCTTCATCGATCACCGCTCATACGAACCAAGAAATCGTAAGCACAATACAGGAAATTTCTATAGGCGCTGAGCAGCAAGCCGGACAATCGGAGCAGAGCGCAAGCTTGATTCAGGAATTGGAACGGGAAGTTCATGAAATTACGGAATATACCGAGGTTATGCTCTCGACAAGTCAAACGGCTAATCACAATACTCGAAAAGGTTCCGAGTCCGTCATCGCTTTGCGCGAGGTATCAGAGCACTCACGTGAGTCTGTGAATAAAGTATATCTTGCTTTAACCAAATTGAGCGACCAATCGAAGGATATCTCCAGAATTACCAAATCGATCACAAACATTTCAAACCAGACCAACATTCTCTCACTAAATGCAGCGATTGAAGCAGCGCGGGCGGGAGTTTATGGGAAGGGCTTTGCTGTCATAGCAGATGAAGTGAGACAATTATCTGATCAGACCAAAGAGTCCTCCGTACATATCAGTCAGATTATTAACGAGCTGCAAGCAGGGATGGATGAATTCCAGCAATATATGCTGGAGACCAAAGGAAATCTTGAAGAGCAGGATCAAAAAGTGGCAGAAACGTTGTCGTCTTTTGAAGCGATAGATCAGTCGATCGCTGAGATTAGTAAGCAGATTGGGCAAATCCATGACAAGGTAGATATGACACAGACTATGAATCGTAGACTCGCAGAGTCTGTTCACAACGTGGCTGCCATTGCTGAGGAAACTGCGGCAGGGGTTCAGGAAGTGAATGCCTCTAGCGTACAACAGGACAACGCGATCCACGACATTGCCCGCCAAGCCGTTGAGATTAATGAGATTTCGCAAAAATTATTCAAGGAAATCAACGTCTTCAAGATTAATTTGGACATAGATGACGAGATTATCGCTGGGGATGACAGTGACTCACCTGGCGATGAAACGCCTGAGGAGCGCTCTTATTTGACAATCTCCGCTTAGGGGAAGGTTTGATTGACTGCCCGCACATCGGAAGCGACTTGATTCAATAATTCAGTAACGTAAAAAGGTAGCGTAGAGGGGGAGCCTTTCTAACTACCTTTTTTGCGCGTTAAGTGTATTTAATACAGCTATTTAAGGATGTGATTTCCTCTATGAGAGTTTAGTTGTACTTAGTGCAGTTATTTCTCCGAGAAATGACTGTCAGTGGTGTTTAGCTAGTTTTTAATTGCACTGAATACAACTAAAGTCGAGAATAAGCTTGGCTAGCTTGATTTAGTTGTATAGAGTGCAGTAATCTGAAATGTTCGCAGTGGTTATGTAAAATGAAAAAGCTACCACCTTCGTAGAAGATATCTACTTAGGGGTAGCTTTTGTCACATAGATGAATGAGTGAAGAGGGCTTGTGTGTGTGGGAGAAGTTATTACTCGTAGGTTTTGTTCAGAGAGCTAACTAGCTCTGGGAGCCAGTTCTTTATATTGAGAAACTTGTACCCCGCCGACTGGGCTTTTGTCGTATTCATAAACCAGGATTGTTCAATTCCGAAGGGTGACATATGCTCGTCTGCGGTTTGCTTCTGGATGATGGCGTGTTTCTCTGTTTCTTCTTCAATCATTGTGAGAATATCCTTAATTCTAACCGTACCGTCTGAGCAAGCGTTGAACGGTCCTGTCATAGTAGAGCTGCAGCCGAGCCAATATAGGAAATCAGCAGCTTCATCCGAACGGATAAAGGAGATATGTGCTTCGGGATTCGGTATACCAATAGGCAACTCATTACGGACATGCTCAATATGAAAATGAAGTCTTCGCGTATAATCATCTATTCCCAGCACAATTGGAAAGCGAACCGTGGCGACTGGAAAGCTAGCCTGCTGCATGAAGACGGCTTCCGCCTGTCTTTTTCCTTCTTGATAGGTGAAATCATTTCGCCCTCCGTGGCGGATAGGGTAAGTTTCAGGATCGAAAATGTCCTCGGTCAGCGCTTTTTCACTGAAATCATAAACGGATAAACTTGAGGTGAGGATATACCGTTCCGTTTTACCATCAAAAATCCGGCGTGCCTGATCCGCTTCGTCCGGTGAATAACAAATATTATCGAACACGACATCCCATAGTGTATCTCCTACCGCCTGAGCGAGCTCGTTTGCTTGGAAACGGTCCGCATGGATCCGTTGAACGTGATCTCCAAAGGAATCGCTAGTTTCCCCGCGTGTAAGTATTGTTACGTCGTTTATGGAATCTTGTAGCAATCGTTCAACTAACCTTTTTCCAAAAAAGCGCGTGCCGCCTAAGATAAGAATTTTCCTCAAAAAATATCACTCCTAACTAACATTAATGTTTATTTATAAGTCTAATTAAAGGTTTCCATAGAAAGCAGGGGAATTGTACCTTAAAGAGTGATGAGTGGTGATGAATGAAGCATAAAGATATGTGAGGAGATTTCATTAGTGTGATTGTACTTTGTGCAATAGAATTTAAACTATATAGGACATAATTTGATTCTATTGCACTTTATACAATCAAAAGATGAGAAATCGACTTAAAAGTCACTTTTATTAAGAATCTATTGCAGATAGTGCAGTAGATTCGTTTTTTAGCGTTGATTTCATGGATTCTGTTGCACATTTTGCAACGTCACTAGCTCAAAGCTAAAACATCACTCAACTATACAACTCATCAAACTGACCTAACTCACAATCATACCGATCTCATCAAACTCACACTTTTCAAAACTAATATTTGTTCGGTTATAACGTAAAGTAATGTGCTTCATTTAGCTAAACGTACTTCAGTATTACGAAATAGCGTCACGAAAGACTAAGCCACCATCCGCATTCCTGGCTCGGAATAGTTCCAGCCCATAGAGCTGAATCCGCCAGATTGGAAAGGTTGAACGCTTTGGAAGCTCTGGAAGCTTTGGCTGGACACGGCCATTACAGTTTCTTGACTTTCATCTGCAAGGACAAGCTCAATCAACTCGGCGATTTGTCCTTGTTCATAGGCGGATGCAAGACGATTCAAGGCAATCTGTAGTTCCGTATCCTGTAGTATGGAGGGGCCGTTAGATTGAAGAAGCTCTTGTCTGACTGCAGGGAGGGCTTGGCGGGCTCGGTGCAGAGCAGCTTTGATGGCTCCTTCTGTGGTGTCGAGGATTTCGGCAGCTTCGCTTCCGGAGTGCTCGAATACATCGCGGAGCAGGAACACCGCTTGCTGCAGTGGAGACAGATGTTTCTGTAAGGCTTGAAAAGCAGCCTCAATCTCAAATAAACCATACTCTGCTGCTTCCTCTGTCCGTGGTTGATCCATTTCCAGCACTCGTGACAACGTGGCTTTTCGCCGCATAATATCTGTCCAGGTATTTCTGGCAATCCGCAGGAGTAGCGCCTCAGGATTCGGATGATTCGTTAGCGAGCTGAAATTCGTACGACTTGTATGTTCTGAATTATTGTTCATTTGACTTGTATCGTTCATATCGCTCTTCAGCTTCGAATGTTTGGAAGTCTTCATATAGCCCAGTGCTTTGACCCACGTATCCTGAGCCAAATCTTCGGCTTCCCACGGGGATTGTGTCAGTGCAAGGCAATACCGCTTCAGGGCCATTTGCAAAGACATGGTATGATTCTCATCCGGTTCATGGCCGGCGCTAAGCTTCTCAAGGCTGATCACTCTGCATAACCCCTTTTCCGGTAAAGTGCTTTCGGTTACTTCTAATAATAAACGAATGAGCTCCAAATTAAGATACGCAATAATAAAAATAATATTTTGCCCGCTTAACGTATCCTATCCATAGACTAATCCGTTTACAGGGTAGATTTCAAATAAAATAAACGGATGGAGGTCGCATACGCATGGCGTACATTCCTTATGTCATTGAACAAACGAATCAAGGGGAAAGATCCTACGATATTTATTCGCGGCTCTTAAAGGACCGAATTGTGTTTGTAGGGGCGGAGATTGAGGATCAATTAGCGAATAGTGTTGTTGCCCAGTTGCTGTTCTTATCAGCTGAGGATCCAGATAAAGATATACACATGTATATCAATAGTCCAGGGGGCTCCGTAACAGCGGGATTAAGTATTTATGACACAATGCAGCTCATTAAACCGCAAGTAAATACGATCTGCACAGGTATGGCGGCTTCCTTTGGTTCACTTCTATTGTTAGCTGGGGCTAAAGGTAAACGTTATGCGCTGCCGAATAGTGAGATTATGATTCACCAGCCACATGGTGGTGCGCAGGGGCAGGCCAGTGATATTGCGATTAGAGCCAAACGTATTTTGAAGCTACGGGAAGTGCTTGTCCAGATTACAGCGGACCGAACCGGACAGACGGTGGAGAAGGTACAACAAGACATGGATCGGGATTATTTCATGTCAGCCGAGGAAGCAGTGGAGTACGGGATTATCGACAAAGTTATCACAAATCTGTAAGTCGAAGGAGTGAAGTGAATGATGCTGGAAGCTTTGCAGGGCAAAGAGGTAACCATTTATTTTGTAGATGGCTCTAACGCTAGAAAAGGCATTTTGGAAACGGTAACTGAGAAGTTTATTAAATATCGGACAGAATTCGAGGAGCTTTATATTCCCATGACATCCGTCTGTTCCATCACACTAGATACTAAAGGACGGGAACGCGCCCGTGTAGGATTTACACAATAACCATTATCAGATTTAAAAATAGGGTTAGGGAAGCTTTCCCTAACCCGTACTTTCACGAATTGCCAAATAATGAGCAACATTTGCATGATGCTGAATACCAGTCTCCCCTTTAATCAGCTTGATTAAAGTTCGGGTAGCAGTCATTCCAATCTCCGTTCCGGAGTATTCCACCGAGGACAGCTTGGGACGAACGACAGAAGCGATAAAGCTATTATCGAATCCGAACACCGCAACATCCTCTGGCACCCGAATACCGTTATCAATCAGAAAATTCATCGCCCCTACAGCTATCCAATCTGTGGAGCAAAAAACCGCAGTAGGTAGCTCCCCGCTATCCTTAATCCGGCGCATAGCGTCACTTCCATCTTCTACGGCCATTCCACTTTCTACTACCCATTCTTCTCTTAAGGTAATGCCTGCATCCATAAGTGCTTGTTGATAGCCGCGATATCGATCGCCACCCACTGCATTATCTCCAGATACCCGGATCATGCCGATGCTTCTATGTCCTTTTTGAATCAGATAAGTAACGGCTTCATAGGAGGCGGTAACATTATCCAGATGGACAGAAGGGATCGAATCAATCTGAGATTGTTCTCCAACTAACACGCAAGGTGACCCGGATTTCTGGATAATCTCCAAATGCTCCTTACTCGGAACCGAGCCTACATATATATAACCCTCAGTCCCCATATGGTGGAATAAGTTCAAATAATGAAGTTCACTATTAACACTTCCGTCTGTTAACCCGACCAAAACATCATAACCATATAGCTCGGCGAGATCACGTATGCCAATATTGAAATCATCAAGCACGGTATTACTGTTCTGCGGAATAATGACACCAATCAGAGGTGTATCCGGTCTACCTGCATCTGAACCGATGACATTAGGGCGGTAATTCATTTGTTTCATGGCTTCCAATACACGCTTACGAACTTCCTCGTTTACTGGTTTGCTGTTATTGACAACCCTTGAAACGGTAGCTATTGAAACGTCAGCCATTTTGGCTATATCTTTAATTTTTACCTTCAAGAATATCACCATAACTTTCCAAGCTTGTATTCGTTCTAGAATATATCGCAAGCATATCACGGATAGCTTCAAGAATCCAAAAGATTGTTATTGACCGGGAAAATAAAAGATCCTATAATGATCGCATAGGAAAATAATTTCCTTGAATAAACCCTAAATAGATAGTTTTTTAGTCGATAATCTTAATTTTTATTATGAAAATCACTAATTCGTGAATTAAATAGGAAAATATTTTCCTGAGAGGGTATATGAATACGAAGGAGCTGCATACATTGAACAGAACATGGTGGAAAGAAGCCACAGCGTATCAAATTTACCCACGGAGCTTTATGGACAGCAATGGCGATGGTGTTGGAGATCTGCAGGGAGTCATCTCAAAACTTGATTACTTACAGGACCTTGGCATCAATGTCATTTGGATCTGTCCTATTTATAAATCCCCGAACGATGATAATGGATATGATATTTCAGATTACCAGGATATTATGGCGGAGTTCGGCAGTATGGTTGATTTCGATCAGCTATTAAGCGAGGTTCATGCACGGGGCATGAAGCTGATTCTGGATCTTGTCATTAACCATACTTCTGACGAACATCCTTGGTTTGTAGAAGCACGTTCCAGCAAGGACAATGCGAAACGCGATTATTATATTTGGAGAGATCCTAAGGACGGAAAGGAACCGAATAACTGGGAGAGTATTTTTAGCGGTTCGATCTGGGAGCTTGACCCTGCTACAGAGCAATATTTCATGCATGTCTTCTCCAAAAGACAGCCTGATCTCAACTGGGAGAATCCTGAAGTGCGTCAGGAATTATACGGTATGGTCAATTGGTGGCTAGATAAAGGGATCGACGGCTTCCGAGTGGATGCTATTTCACATATTAAGAAAATTCCAGGTCTTCCTGATCTGCCAAATCCAGATAATCTTCCGTTCGTTTCGTCCGGCGCGGGTCATATGAATCGGGAAGGAATTCACGATTTTCTTCAGGAGCTGAAACAGGAAACATTTGATCGTTATGACATTATGACCGTTGGTGAAGCGAGTGGTGTTAGTGTCGATCAAGCGGAAATGTGGGTAGGCGAGGAGCAGGGCAAATTCAATATGATTTTTCAATTCGAGCATTTAGCTCTTTGGAATAAGAGTGTTACGGGTGGCTTGGATGTTCTTGCGCTGAAATCAGCACTTTCCCGTTGGCAAAAAGGTCTTGAGGGTAAAGGCTGGAATGCACTCTTTATCGAGAACCACGATCAGCCGCGTTCAGTTTCTACTTGGGGTAATGATGGGGAGTACTGGAAGGAGTCGGCCAAATCGCTGGCTACGATGTATTTTCTGATGCAGGGAACACCTTTTATTTATCAAGGCCAAGAAATTGGGATGACCAATGTAAGATTCGATTCGATGGATGATTATGATGATGTGGCGATGAAGAACCTGTATCGTTTAGAGACAGCGGCCGGAAAATCACATGAAGAAGTCATGGAGGTTATCTGGAAGAATGGTCGCGACAACTCCAGAACGCCGATGCAATGGGATGACTCTGAGAACGCTGGTTTCAGTAGCGGCAAGCCTTGGATGAAGGTGAATCCTAATTTTACAGAGATCAATGTGGAGCGTGCGAAACAGGACCCACATTCCATCTACCATCATTATAAAAAGCTTATCGCTCTGCGGGCTGCCAATCCGATTACGGTTTATGGAGCCTATGATTTGATTCTGCCTGAAGATGAGCGGATCTACGCTTATACTCGTACACTTGGCAATGAGAAATTACTGGTCATGTCAAACCTGTCTTCAGAGGAAGCGTTGTTCGATCTTCCGTTTGACTTGGAATTTGACTCCAGTGAGTTGCTGTTGAATAACTATGAAGTTGACCCTGCTGAGAAAATCGAGACAGTGGCATTACGCCCTTACGAATCTCGTGTGTATATGCTGGTTAACGCACCTGTAGAGCAAGAGGCAATTCTTGAGAGTGTGCCTGCAACAACGGTTTAATTATTTTAATAAACGCAAGAATGCCCCTCGGCCAATGGCTGAGGGGCATTCTTTTTATTAAATATCAATTATTTGCTCTGTTCGCCATCATCCGTAGAAGGTAAATCCGGCCGTTGCAGAATATAGCTATTAGACATATTTAGGAGCCGCTGAACGGCATCAAATTGCGCTTTTGTCGAACCGCCCTCAGTTTCAGAGCCGTCGATTAGGTTATAGTTGCTTCCATCATCATAATCTACACCAGTTAAGTACAAGCTTGTGTCATTAATAAAAGAACCAGTGGGAAGAAAGTGTCTAACAGGTAGCAGGTTGGTCTGTTGATTCATTAGGTCTTCTCCGAAGTGGAGCTGGTCCTTCATAGAAATCCCTAACAGATTTGCTACAGTTGGTAAGATATCAATCTGACCGCCAGTTTGCGTGTGCACAGTGGGTTGATCTACGCCTGGGGCATGAACTATGAAAGGAACGTTGAACATATCTGTATATCCATACTCGTGTCCGACCATTTCCTCCATTAATGATTTCTCATTGCCGTCAAGGGAATACAGTGATACACCTTGATGATCTCCATAGAAGACAATAACGCTATCTTCCCATAACCCGCTGGACTTCAATTGATCTAGGAATTGTCCAATAGCGTAATCCGCGTAATTTTGGGCTAAAATATAGTTACCGACTAAGGTCCCTTCGTACCGTTTAGGCAGCGTCATCTTATATTTTGATGCTGGCATTTTATAAGGGTGATGCGCGCTCATAGAGATGACCATCGCGTAAAAAGGATCGTCTTTAGCATCCATTTTGACTAATTCAGGAACGGTCTTGGCATACAGCACCTCATCAGAAGATCCAAATGCGATATGATCATCGTCTCCATAGAAGGACTGATCGTAGTATTTATCAAAGCCTAGCACCTTGTATAAGGTTTTGCGGTTCCAGAACTCCACGCTGTTGGTGTGAAAGGTGGCCGTATTGTATCCATTAGCTTTCATCAGCTTGGGCAGGCTCGGAAGCTCCTTAGTCATATAGTTGGACGAAGTGGCTACTTCGTGATGAGGAACATATAGCGAGGTGTTCACTACAAATTCAGCATCCGATGTTGTTCCTTGCCCCGCATTTGTATAGAAGTTATTGAAATAATGTTCGCTTGAAATAAGTTTATTTAGATTGGGAGTTACTTCCTGTCCGTCAATGCTTAAGCCAAGCAGGAAATTCTGAAAAGATTCCATTTGCACTACAATGAGATTTTTACCTTGAGCCGCTGCCCAATACTTTGGTGAGACTGGCTCCATAATTCCCTTTGTAGCGTCCACAGACTGCTGCGTAATTTCTTTGCTGTCGATCATTTCTTTCTTTTCTGTGGTGTCGGCAAAAATGGTATATACCTCGTAATTAAGAATCCCCATACGCTCTGCCTTTTTGTTCTCGTTCATACTGGCATGATTCGGCCAAATATTAAAGACACAGATCGCAAGTGAAACACTGAGGATCCCAAGCAAGGCGGTTCGGTTCATACGCCGGTTCATGCCTCTTTCCTTCCAGATCGCAATATATTTGGGACGGAACATAAAGAACATGAAGACTACAATATCCACAAAAATGAACAAATAGTAAGGGTCCAGCAAGGAGTATGTGCTTTCTCCGACCTTGGTTACCTTATCTGCCTGTTCCAAAGCATGGTAAGTAGCAATTACGCCGTAATACTTGTAATACATCAGGACGGCAAAATAAATCACTGAAATTAATAAGTTCGCAATCATGTAATACAGAAACTTCCGTTTGGAAGCCATCCACTCAATAAGTCCAAAGACGATAAAGAAGAACGGGATCTCTGTGAGCAGCATGCTCCAATTAGGGCCGTCACTAAATACTACGAACCAGGCCACTGCGCATTTTAAGAGCAGGATAAAGCTAAAAATTAGAAAGGGCTTGTTTTTTATTTGAAAATCTTTTTTCACTCGTAATCATCCTCCCTGGTGCAAAACAAACTAAAATCCTGCATAACTCTGTATGTTGTGGGAATCCGTTGCAATATGCCGATGCTTATTATGCTCTTGAAGTTTTAGTGTGTCAAAAGACGGACGAGAGACCTAGAGCGCAGCAACAAGCGATTTATGCCATATAAACAGTTAAAATCAGCTTCAATCCTAAACTACAGGTTAAAGCGTATAAATTGATTTAAAAAATTACAGTTTCTCGCAACTTTACATAATATTCCACAGTCTATATAAGAAGATTGAATACAGTGGGGGTCTCTATTGTTGCAGATCAACAGTTTGACCCTACCGATTCTAAAAGGAGTGATCTTAAGTGGGAAGACAAATTTCAAGCATTAAAATTCAGATAAGACGAATAGGTATTGTAGTTGTTGGGGCAGCTATTATCCTAGCTACAGCCTCGCCATTAATAGTAAAAGCGGACAGTGTTGTGAATTTCCCGGATGAAAAGAAGTTATTGTCTGGCATCACAGGGCTGGATGCGGGGGATAGGAGCGCTTATGCCATCACTGCGGATGGAACAGCCTGGGCTTGGGGTGGTGGATACGGTTCTATTGGTAATGGGGCAACCACGCCAGCGTATACTCCAGTCAAAATGCGCATCGATCATGTTAAGCAAGTTTCAGGTGGCTACCGTCATAATTTGATGTTGAAAGACGATGGAACAGTGTGGGCAGTAGGGGGGAACGAACATGGACAACTTGGCACTGGAGCGCAGTCCTCGACAGTCCTTGTAGAGCCGGTTCAAGTGAAGGGGCTAACGGATGTGATTTCTGTTTCTGCAGGAGACACATTTAGCTTAGCGCTTCGCAAAGACGGAACGGTATGGGCGTGGGGAGGCAATGAGCAAGGAGAACTCGGTGATAATTCGGGGAAAAACGGGCTAATACCGGTGCAGGTGAAAGGACTACCCTCCATTTTAGCTATAGCTGCAGGATCGAATAATTCAGTGGCACTTGGGAACGGCGGAGAGGTGTGGGTATGGGGCTCATCTAAAACTAGAGGCATTAAAAAGGATGCGGTTCTAAAGCCTACCCTACTTAAAGGCGGCGGGGAGTACAGAGCTGTTGATACTGATGGGTGGAGTGGAGTAGCTTTGAGATGGGATGGTACCGTTTGGTTATGGAATAATTACACAGATATGAATCCGGGTGGAACTTTACAGCCGATTCAGATTCCAGGACTCACTGATGTCGTATCGATGACAACGGACTCTGCAGTAAAAGCCGATGGGACCGTATGGCAGTGGACAGTTGGCGATAAAAATAAGATGAATGTTAAGCAGATTAGTGGTATTCAAAATGCAGTTTCGATTACCAGCGGGAACAGAAATCATTATGTGCTCTTAAAAGACGGTCATGTTCTTGCATGGGGGACGAATGAATTTGGACAGACTGGGTTGGGGGTTAGAGATTTTATGATTGACACGCCTCAGCCCGTGAAGAAATCGATTCAGGTGCTGTTGAACAATAATGAAATGGATCTGACCATGCCTCCTTTACTGTTCAACAATTCTACTTACGTTCCTTTAAGAGGAATATTTCAGCAAATGGGAGTGGATGTACGTTGGGACGTTCCTTCGAGATCAGTTATTGTCGTGAAGGAATCTACATCTACTACGCTGATCTTAAATTCGGTTAATGGACAAACGACAGTGGATGGAAAAGTAATAACCACAGATCAAAAGCCAGTCTTTATTAATGATAGTGTATATGTACCTTTAAGACTGGTGAGTGAAATGTTAGGCGCTAAGGTAGAATGGGATGCCGAAGCTTATGCTGTTCAAATCCATTCAAACCAATAAAAAACAGCTCGAAATTCTTAATCATGATGCTGATGAATATAGGATCAATGGGACAACGTATAATAACCCCAACGATCATTCAATTAGGGTCTTGAAACGGATGGGCATAGGAACAACGGTAATATTGGGACAAAAACGGGTAAGAGTATACATTACGGCCTCTTTATATTCATTGCAGTGCTGTTGATCGGAACTGGTGAATGGCCGTTCAGGATGCCGCTAAACAGAACGTCTTAAGGCGGAATTGAAAGGATGGTGAGGTTTCTCATTGAACCTAAAATAAATCGTATGAAGTAGCCCCCTATTGTGATAGAATAATCTAGTTGTCCTAGTTTCCGGAAATTTACTCCATTCCAGCGATTTTCATTAGATATATAGGTGGATAATCGAGGAAATATGAGCATTTAAGAGTATTAACAAGAATCCTTGAAGATTTTACACAATAAACATCATTTTTTGTCGGTTTTTATTGATTTATTCAAAAATATTATGTATAATCAGCCTTGTTGATTTTGCAAATGGAATTTTAGGAGGTTTTTATTTTGGGAAAAGCGTTAATTATTGGCGCTGGCGGTGTTTCCAGTGTTGTTGTTCACAAATGCTGCCAGAACCCGGATGTATTTGAAGAGATCTGCATAGCTAGCAGAACTGTCGCGAAATGTGACGCTCTGAAAGATAAATTAGCCGGAGGCCGCACGAAGATTTCTACTGCTCAGGTCGATGCAGATAATACGGACGAAGTCATTGAACTGATCAAGAGCTTTGAGCCGGATGTCGTTATTAATGTCGCTCTCCCATATCAGGACCTGACAATCATGGATGCGTGCCTGGCAACAGGAGTGCACTATGTGGATACTGCCAACTATGAACCACAAGATACAGCGAAATTTGAATACTCTTGGCAGTGGGCTTACAAAGAAAGATTCGAAAAAGCAGGCCTTACCGCGTTGCTTGGTAGTGGGTTTGATCCAGGTGTAACGGGCGTGTTCACAGCTTACGCTCAAAAGCACTATTTTGATGAGATTCATACCATTGATATTGTAGACGCCAATGCTGGTGATCACGGATATCCATTTGCAACAAACTTTAATCCTGAAATCAATATTCGTGAAATTACAGCCAATGGCCGCTATTTCGAGAATGGCGAGTGGATTGAAACTGCACCGCTTTCCGAGAAAAAAGTATACGATCTTCCGGAAATTGGACCAAAAGATATTTATCTTTTGTATCATGAAGAATTAGAGTCTTTGGCCGTTAACATTAAGGGTGTAAAGAAGATCCGTTTCTGGATGACCTTCTCGCAGAATTACCTGACTCACTTGAAAGTGCTTGAGAATGTGGGCATGACTTCTATCGAGCCTATCATGTATGAAGGAAAAGAGATCGTACCTCTGCAATTCTTGAAGGCGATTTTACCGGACCCAGCTTCCTTGGGACCAAGAACAAAAGGCAAAACGAACATTGGATGTATCATCCAAGGAACTAAAGACGGAAAGCCAAAAACTTATTATGTATACAATGTTTGCGATCATGAAGAGTGCTATGCAGAGGTTGGCTCCCAAGCCATTTCCTACACTACAGGCGTTCCTGCAATGATCGGAGCGATGTTAATTATAAAAGGTATCTGGAAGAAGCCGGGCGTATTCAACGTTGAAGAGTTCGATCCAGATCCATTCATGGAAGCTTTAAATAAACATGGTCTGCCTTGGCAAGAAGATTTCTCGCCAACGCTGTTAGACTAAGGCGCGATAATGGATATAGATATCAGCGCGGTCCCGTCACCATGTTACCTTGTAGATGAAAGATTGCTTACACGTAATCTTGAGATTATGAATTCTGTACAGGAACGCACTGGAGCAAAGATTTTGCTCGCGCAAAAAGGCTTCTCCATGCATTCCTTGTATCCGTTAGTTGGGAAGTACTTGCATGGTGTAACCTCGAGCTCCTTGTTCGAAGCCAGACTTGGCTATGAAAAGATGGGCAAAGAGGTTCATGTGTACGCACCAGCTTATATAGATAGTGAGTTTGATGAGCACCTTGGATACTCCGATCACATTGTGTTCAATTCTTTTGACCAGTGGAATCGATTCAAGGATCGCGTTAAGAATGCACCGAAACACATCAGCTGCGGCATTCGAGTGAATCCGGAATATTCCGAGATCGAAGTTCCGCTGTATGATCCGTGCTACAATTATTCCAGAATGGGAGTAACTCTCCCTAACTTCAGACCGGAAGAGCTTGAGGGCATTGATGGACTACACTTCCATACCATGTGCGAACAGAATTCGGATACACTTGAGCGTACGCTCAAAGTAGTCGAAGAGAAGTTCGGACCTTATCTCAAAGGAATGAAATGGCTTAATTTCGGTGGCGGTCATCATATTACACGCCCTGATTATGATCTGGAGACCCTGGTGAAGTGTATTCTACACATGAAAGAGACTTACGGTGTGGAAATCTATCTGGAGCCGGGAGAGGCAGTAGCTCTCAATACCGGATATCTGGTAGCTACCGTTCTTGATGTGATGCATAACGGGATGGACATTGCGATTCTCGATACCTCAGCAGAGTGCCACATGCCGGACGTACTGGCTATGCCGTACCGTCCGAACATTATCGATGCTGGACAACCTGGGGAATTTCCTTATACGTACAGATTAGGTGGAATGACTTGCCTTGCGGGAGACGTTATCGGAGATTATTCCTTCAAGGAGCCTTTGAAATACGGCGACAGACTCGTATTCCTTGATATGGCCCATTATTCCATGGTGAAGAACCATATGTTTAACGGTGTGAATCTGCCTTCCATTGTTAGTTACAATGAAGAAGAGGGAATCAAAGTAATCAAACAGTTCGCTTTCGAAGATTTCAGCGAACGTTTATCTTAAGATTAATAAAAAGGTGTCCCGTGATGGGACACCTTTTTTTGATTACTCGTTATTGCATCGTGATGGCGATGCGCTCCTCCTGTGGGAGCCACTCAACATTTGCTCCGAGTTGCTCACTTATAAAGCGAAGTGGCAGATACATCGAACCGTTTACGATGAAGGGTAGTGTAGGAAGATTTACGGTTTTATTGTTCACCATTGTCGCTCCAGTTACACCGTTAATACTTATGGCGAGAGCCGGTTTATCTGTAGCGGTTCGTGTGATCATAATTTGTTTATCTATTGTTTTCGCAGCTGTAATGTTCTCTTTATAGGTAATTGTGGCTCCTAATTTTTCGAACAGCGATCGAAGCGGGACGAAATTTTGTCCGTTTCGAGTAATAACTCCATTTGAGAGTGGAATAGATTCTCCGTTTAAGGAGATCGAAATAGGCTTTTGCACTGGAACGGGCCCGGCATGGCTGAATTCATAGTCGCCATAGCCCAGCTGTGCGTCCTTATTGACGCCCCAGCCCCAGAGTGAGCCGTCTTTCTTTTGCATGATGAGATGTCGTCCGCCTTTCTTTAGGCTACTTACTTCTTTTTCGAGAAGTGTGAATTTTGAATCTGCGGGCATCATTTCGTTTTCAATAGAAGTTTGATAGACGTTTCCTTCCCCGGTTAATGCAACAATAGAGCGCTCTACGATGTAAGCATCAACTACATTCTTGATCCCTTTTAGAAGAATCGGTGGTTGTTCATGATAGGTTGTTCCGTCTGAAGAACCTGTAATGGTAGCACCCCAGAACCATAATTGAGAGGCCCCATCAATGGCTAATAGGCTGTTCTGATTTCCTTTTAAACTTTTAATATTACTGATTCCCTTGAGAAGGGTCGCAGATAGATCTATTGGAGCTCCTTGGTTCTTGTAATAATCTTGGACTGGCCAACTCCATATGGAGCCGTCCTTCTTAAGTGCAAGATTGTTTTTGATTTGAATAATATCCGTTAAATTCTGGATGGTTTCGAAGCTTTCGAAGTCATCGCGTGTAGTAGAAATAGTTCCATCTTTCTTTAAGAACACGTAACGTGTCCAGCTCTTATGAAGATCAGACTCATAGTAACCGCCCACAGCAGTCACGTTATCGACGCCGGAAACGGGTGTGAACGCGGAGGTAGTGAGTCCATCGGACGAAAGGGGGGCGCTTAGAATCGTCCCGTCTCCCTTAAGGGCTATCGTTCTATTTCCCGTCATGAACATATCGACCAGATTGTCTAGCTCTTGAACGGGGGACACTTTAACAGCTTCAGAGTATGCCGATGTTCTCCATTGCCAGACCGAAAGGTCTTTCTTCATTACATATTGGGAACCAAAGTATGCTTGTACCTCATTCAGGTCATGGATTTGCGTAGGGACGGAGCGATTACCTCCCCATACCCAGAAGGAACCATCTGTTTTGGTCAGATAATCCGCGCCATACGAAGTGAGGTTGGATGTCGTGGTTGTGTTCTCTGCAGCTGCAGCTGCGCTTACGTTACAGGCGAGGCTTAATACTAGAAGAGCACTAACCATGCTGATCCATTTTTTTTTCATAGGAATACCTCTCTTTTTCTTATTAGATAAATTTGATATGTTCACGATATAATCCATTATCTTACATTTAGACGCTAGAACTACTGGAAAAGTTTCTTCATATTTACCCGCTCACAAGAAAGGTCTCATGTGATACAATAATTTAGTCTGTTTTAAATAAAGAAAGTATAAGTTTCACACTATACTTTATCCTTATATTTCACGCATACACACTTACCGTCCTTATAAAGACGCCGAAGGCGTTTATGCTTGATTAGCTATTGAAAGGTTCGTATCTGAGGAGGAAGTCAGCGTCAATGAGACATGCACCGTTTATTGCAGTGGAAGGCCCAATCGGGGCTGGAAAAACAACATTAGCGTCTATGCTAGCAGAGGAGTTAAATTTACCGATCATTAAAGAGATTGTCGATGAGAATCCGTTTCTAGCTAAATTTTATGAGAACATGGACGATTGGAGCTTTCAACTGGAGATGTTTTTTCTCTGTAATCGGTATAAACAGCTTGAAGATACCGTTACACAATACATAGATAAAGGGATCCCGGTCATTTCGGATTACCATATTTATAAGAACCTGATCTTTGGAGAACGAACGCTGAATGGAACGAAACGTGAAAAGTATCGGCAAATTTATCATGTGCTTACGGATGACCTGCCAAAGCCAAATATTATCCTCTATATTAAGGCCAATTTAGATACGTTATTAAACAGAATTGAAAAACGTGGGCGGCCCTTTGAAGAGGGGATGGATACTGCGTATTTGGAGCAATTAATTAAAGATTATGATGACGCGATGGCCGCTCTTGCCATTCAGGAGCCTTCGACCGTTATTATTACCATTGATGGAAATGCAGTCGATTTCGTGGAGAATCCAGAACACTTCACTGAAATTGTCTCTTATATAAAGGAGCTAATGAAATGAATTCATATCATATCCCGGAAAATGCCATAATTACCGTGGCTGGAACTGTCGGGGTGGGGAAATCCACTTTAACAGGCGCCTTGGCCAAAAGACTTAATTTTCAAACCTCGCTAGAGCAGGTCGATCACAATCCTTATCTCGAAAAGTTCTATCATGACTTTGAGAGATGGAGTTTTCATTTGCAAATCTATTTTCTTGCTGAACGTTTCAAAGAGCAGAAGAAGATGTTCGAACTCGGCGGTGGTTTTGTTCAGGACCGTTCCATCTATGAAGATACCGGTATTTTTGCGAAAATGCATGCAGATCAAGGTACAATGTCCAAAACAGATTATGAAACCTACACTAGCTTGTATGAAGCTATGGTTATGACGCCATACTTCCCGCACCCTGATGTGCTGATTTATATCGAAGGCAGCCTGCCTTCCATCCTGACTCGAATTAATGAACGTGGCCGCGAGATGGAAATTCAAACGGATGTTTCCTACTGGGAACATATGCATGGCAGATATTCGAAATGGATCAACGAGTTTACAGCTTGTCCAGTGCTTCGTTTGAACATTGATGATTATGATGTAAATGATGAGACTTCGATGTCTGATATTCTTGTGAAGGTGGGCAATGCGATTCGTAAGCCTGCTGATAAAATATAATAATTAATGGTTAGAAGCCCCCAGGATTTGGGGGCTGTTTTTTATGAAATCAGAAAGCGAATTAAGCGATATAAACTGAGTTTGAGGGATGATTTGTAAAAATAAAAAAAGACCCAAATCATAGATATGGGTCTAATAGGGAAGTGTCAGTTGTCCTAGTAATAAAATACGAAAAGCAATACAAATTGGTGTGGACATTGTAATCTACTCAAGGGCCAGCCCCTATTTTTATAGCCCTTTTTTATAGAAATAGGTTCCAGTCTAATAGAAACTAGTTATTGGTCCATGTCCAAAATTAATAAGATGCGTACACTGAACTATCTTTATAGGGAGGTGTACGTATTGAGTTGTCCAGATGATAAAAAGTGTCATAAGAAAAAAATCGCCACTGTATTTCCTTCGAAAAGAAAAAGAAAAGAACATCGTCGAAAAGTTATTAAGAAGATTGTAAAAGTCACATGTCCTCCGCCCGAAGTAAATGTTACCACTCCAACAGTCGTTGGTGCTACAGGACCTCAAGGAGCACAAGGAATCCAAGGAGTACAAGGGGCCCAAGGAGTACCAGGACCCCAAGGAGCACGAGGAATCCAAGGAGCAGAAGGACCTCAAGGTCCCGCCGGTGGGCCCCCAGGACCCCAAGGACCGCAAGGTCAACCTGGTCCAGCGGGAGCAATAGGTCCACAGGGTGTAGCGGGACCCGTTGGTCCTCAGGGTGCGCAAGGAGTGCCGGGTGCACAAGGAGCCGTAGGTCCTCAGGGACCGCAAGGTTTACCTGGTCCTGCAGGAGCAATAGGACTACAAGGTTTTGTGGGAGCGGCTGGAGCACCTGGGGTACCGGGAGCACCCGGAGCGGCAGGAGCACCAGGAGCAACCGGAGCGGCAGGAGCACCCGGAGCGGCAGGAGCACCAGGAGCAACCGGAGCAACCGGGGCACCAGGAGCAGCCGGAGCGCCAGGGGTAGCGGGAGCAACCGGAGCAGCAGGAGCACCGGGAGCAGCGGGAGCGACAGGAGCAACTGGAGCGGCAGGAGCGCCGGGAGCCGCGGGAGCAGCAGGAGCAACCGGAGCAACCGGGGCACCAGGAGCGGCCGGAGCAGCAGGAGCAACCGGGGCACCAGGAGCAGCAGGAGCAGCAGGAGCAACCGGAGCACCAGGAGCAGCAGGGGCAGCAGGAGCAACCGGGGCACCAGGAGCGGCCGGAGCAACCGGTGCGACAGGAGTCGCAGGAGCAACGGGAGCGACCGGAGCAGCAGGAAGTGTATTAGGATTTGCTGATTTCTTCGCCCTGATGCCCCCTGATAATGCAGCAACTGTAGCACCGGGCACAGACGTGAGTTTTCCTCAAGATGGTCCTACTAGTGGAACTACTATTACCAGAACCGGTCCTAGCTCTTTTAATTTAGCGGCAATAGGGACTTATCAGGTGATGTTCCAGGTCAGTGTATCCGAAGCGGGGCAATGGATATTAACGCTGAATGGTGCTGATCTGGCTAATACGGTGGCCGGACGAGCGACAGGAACTTCTCAGATCGCTGGGATGGGCCTTGTGACTACAACAGTCATCAACTCAATACTCACTGTACGAAATCCTGCAGGAAATTCAACGGCACTAACGATCACTCCTCTCGCTGGAGGAACAAGATCTGTTTCAGCTCATCTCGTTATTACACAATTAGCATAGCGAAATCTCCTACGTATAGATAATTTGGAAGTTTGCCACCTCTAATCAGGTGGCTTTTCTTATGGCATTTGCTGGAATTTCCATTTGACTTCAATTCAGAGTTGACGCAAAATAAGAGGGAGATGATGTAAATTTGAATTTTTCGGGGAGAATTGTACATGAATAATAAATCAGGTCGTCATTCCTTCCGAGAGCGACTGGATCATATGGTGGGTAAGATTCGTACGGATATCCTAAGTGGAGTGCTACAGCCAGGTGCTTATCTGCCAGCAGAGAGTATGCTAGCCAAGCAGTTTGAGTTAAGCAATAAATCGGTCAGAAGAGGGCTGGATGTGTTAGTCCAAGAAGGCCTTATCGTCAAAATCGACCGTGTCGGAAGCAAGGTTATGGAGTCCGTGCAGGAGAGAATTCGTATTCATTTTGGCTGCAGTGCCTCGCTGTCCAAGGACTTTCTGCTGGATGATCTAATTGGTGAATTTCATCGACTGCATCCCGGTATTCATATTCTTCCGCTGGCGCTAAATGATTTTGACCATGTGAATTCTGCCGTAGAGATGATCAATAATGGGATGCTTGATGCCGTATCGCTGAATAGCACGCAATTTCAGGAAATGGCTGAAAATGGCTCGGCTGAGCTGCTGGAATCGCTTGATCCTGATCCTGAATTATATCCAATCGCGACAGAAGCTTTCTATCATGAAGAACAGTTGTATGCTTATCCGATTTCCTTCTCCCCCGTGGTGCTGTGCTACAACAAGGCGCATTTTCGGGAAGCAGATCTTCCTGAGCCGGATAGCTATTGGACCTGGGATGACTTGATTGAGGCGGCTCGTCAGTTGGCAGAGAAACGTGGACGCCATGCCATTTATTTTGTGCCTGCTTCCGAGAACCGTTATTCTGTATTCCTGCTGCAGAGCGGGATTCAAACCGTGGTAGACGGGACCGAGCACCGTACACTTAGTCCGGAGACGGCAAATAGTCTCAGTGTGTATAGCCGTCTCGTGAACAACCATCAGATTTTCCCTAAATATCTTGCTGGCAATCATGAGGATGAGACGATTTCTTTGTTTGTCCAAGAACAAGTTTCTATGATTCTGACGACCTTTTTCAATTTAAATGAATTCAAGGCCTTAACGCTGGACTATGATCTTGCTCCGTTACCTAGGCTGAAAACAAAAGATCCGCAGAAGACATTACTGGTCACGATCGGAGCGGCTGTGGTCGGGAATTCACGACAAAAGGAAGCTGCTCGTCAATTCGTTAACTTCCTTGCTTCCGTAGAAGCGCAGAAAATTATTCGGGAACGCACAGTAAGTATTCCAGCTCGAAAGCGGATCGCTGAGATGAGTACGGCGGATCATTTGAATCGTCCTTCGAGATATCTGATGTACAGAGAGCTATTTCCAACTTTCTCCTACCTTAAAGATTTAGGACTTTCTATAGCCGTTCTAAAAAGCTTTCGTAAATTGTTGAACGCTTATTGGTCAAAGATGATTGATGAGGAAACGCTTCATGAGGAATTGAGTCTCTTAATCTCGGAACAGGATGCTGCCGATCAGAAGGTTTAAAAGGTGTTTTTCTGCGAAGGCTGTTCTCTTTAGAATATCAGTAAAGCGTGATAATGGTGCTGGTGGGCCATTATTACGCATTTTTTTAAATAAAAGCAAGCAGAAGTTGTATATTGTGCCTAATCTGTATGAGATGAGAGATGGTTTATTTAAAGTGGTTAAATACGAGTGATTATGTAAGCGTTTTCTATTAAATTTGAGGGATTTCAACATTTTGCGACAGGTACATGTTATATAAGATTACACTTATTAGAGATATTTCTTATTATTATATTGACATCATGTAGGCTGGAAAATATAATGAAATACATCAGATATATATCAGATTAGCGAAATAAGAGATCTGATACTCTGAAATGTAAATCAAAAAGAAGTCAGAACAGATGTTTTCCTCTAATTAAAGTAGAAAAAAGGCAGTTGAAAGGAGGATATCCCCTATAAAAGGTGATTTTCAGAGTGATGACTCATTTAAAAATTTATTAATGTATCTTTGATTCCTTCTGATTGATGTTAGTGAATATATCATAATGATTATCTTATTTTTTAGTTATTAATAGGGGGTTGAATTATGAATGTTGCTAAAAGGAAATTAGTTCTGCTGCTGCCTGTCCTGTTGTCATTAGTTACACTCGTATCTGCTTGCGGCGGTTCGAATACTAAGACTGGCAATACCGCAGATCCTACTGCGGAAGTTCAGAAGGCTACGCAAGCTCCCGCTAAGGAAGGTAAAATAGTAGGTGGTCTGCAGCTCCCGATTGTTTCAGATAAGCTTGAACTGTCACTTTGGTCACCCAGCGGCGGCAATTTCAGAGGAACTAATTTTAATGAGAAATTATCCTTTCAGCAAATGGAAGAGAACACTAACATTCATATTGACTTTCAGCATAGTACGGAAGCCAGTGCGGAAGCCTTTAGCCTATTGATGTCATCTGGTAAGCTGCCGGACATTATCTACAATGATCTATGGGGCACGGATTCCGGAAAATATGGTACACAAGGCGCGCTGCTTCCCCTGGAAGATTTAATTGAGAAAAACGCGCCAAACTTCAAGAAAATCCTCGACGACAACCCGGATATCCGGGGACAAATTACTTCGCCTGAAGGCCACATTTTTTATCTGCCTAATCTCGTTCTTGATTCACAGGATCTCACTCAAATGTTCCCGCAAGTACGGAAAGACTGGATTGATAAGCTGGGTCTGTCTATGCCGGAAACTACCGAAGATTGGTATAACATGCTCAAGGCTTTTAGGGAGCAGGATGCCAACGGAAACGGCAAGAAGGATGAAATTCCACTAGTCACAGTCAACTTGGAAAATATCATGATGTTATTCGCGCCTGCCTTTGGCGTTGATTACGGATTCTTCGTGGATAATGGCCAAGTAAAATATGGCCCGAATGATCCTAAATTCAAGGATGTCGTAACCTATCTGCATCGTCTTTACGATGAACAATTGCTTGACCCGAACTATCTGGTAGATACTACATTCCAGACGCTGACTGAGAAGGTGACTACCGATGTGGCAGGGGCATGGTTTGGTTGGTCTGGCTCCTACATGGGGAACTTCACTACCCTAATGGAGGGCAAACATCCAACCTTCAAAATTGCACCAGCCATTCCACCTAAAGGACCGAACGGTGATCAACGTCATGTCTCCTTCCGCTGGCAGGCAGCAGCACACGGATTAGCGGTTTCCTCGCGGACGGATCATCCTGAGGAAGTGATGAAATGGCTGGATTATCAATACTCAGAAGAAGGCATTCTGCTGAACAACTTTGGGGTTGAAGGCAAGTCATATGATCTGGTAAACGGAGAACCGATTTATAAGAAAGAAGTAACTCATCCGACCAATGGCCTCACGAATACGCAAGAGCTGCTGAACCATACGATCGGGGGCGGAAGCTGGGCTACGGTAGCAGATACCAGATATGCTGAACAAATCCGAGAAGCTAACGGGCAAACGGAGAATCCGCTCGAGTTATATAGTGACTATATCGATTTTGATAGCAAGTTGCCTCCAGTCCAATTCACAACAGAGGAAAACGATGTAGTTGTTCCTTTGATGGCCGATATTCAGACCTATGTAGCCGAAACAATCAATGCCATGATCATGGGGCGCCTAAAGATTGAGGACTATGACAAAGTAATGAAGCAACTTGAGAAGATGGGAATTAACGATGTATTAAAAGAGTATCAGGTTGCATACGAGCGATTTAAAGGGAAATGATTCAGCTTGTGAGGAGGTTGTCGTGGGCCGAGCGGTTCAGAGAGTGCTTTGTGACCGCTCGCCACATGATAGCTATGACTAACGCCAGTGTCCGGGAGAGGAGAACTATATGGCTGTACCTGTAAAAGTCGCTAAAGTTGAAAGCAGGAAGCTTCCGGTCAAGAGGAGTCCGATTCCCTGGAAGCAGATAGCCTCCAATCGCTATCTTTATCTTATGCTCCTTCCTACGGTTTTGTATTTTCTGATTTTTGAATACAAGCCGATGTATGGGGCGATCATTGCCTTTAAGAATTTCAACCCCTACTTGGGGATCACGGATAGTCCTTGGGTGGGCTTCAAGAATTTTGAAAAGTTTTTCGAAAGCTATTATTTTCTCAGACTGCTTAAAAATACCTTCTTAATGAGTTTCTACTCACTCATCTTCATTTTTCCTGCTTCACTTGCTTTTGCACTGCTGCTCAATGAGTTGCGGCTCAAAAAGCTGAAGTCCTTTCTGCAGACCGTGTCTTATTTGCCGCATTTTATTTCGCTGATCGTCATCTGCGGGATGATTATTGATTTCACCAAGCCCGGAGGTATTATTAACAGCCTGTTGCTTGGCATCGGCCTGATCTCGGAGCCTATTCAGTTCCTGATTCTGCCGGAATGGTTTCGAACGATCTATGTAGGTTCTGGCATGTGGCAGAGCCTAGGCTGGAACTCAATTATCTACTTAGCAGCATTATCTGGCATCAATCCGAGCCTGTACGAGGCTGCAGTTGTAGATGGTGCAGGGCGATGGAAGCAGCTAACGAATATAACGCTGCCTGGGATTTTGCCTACGGTGTTAATCCTCTTGATTCTGAATGTGGGTACCCTGCTGAATGTGGGCTGGGACAAAATTATATTGCTTTACAATCCTGGAACGTACGTCACTGCGGATGTTATTTCAACATTTGTTTATAGACGAGGTGTGATGGAGGCGAATTACAGTTTTTCTGCCGCGGTAGGATTATTCAATTCCATAATTAACTTCACATTACTCGTTCTAGCCAACCGTATCAGCCGGAAAACAACTGAGAGCAGCCTATGGTGAGCATAAGCTTCCGATACGAGTTTTGTACGATTTTTAGGAGGGTAGACAATGGTTGTGAAACGGAGTATGGGTGAAATCATTTTCGACAGCTGCAATGTGCTGTTTCTAATCTTGTGTTCTTTCCTGTTCCTGTACCCGATGTGGTACGTGCTGGTCTCCTCATTCAGCGATGCTCATGCTATTGCTGCGGGGAAGGTAAGCTTCTTTCCGATCGGCTTTAATCTGGATGCTTACAAGCTGGTATTTGAGGATACGCGAATATGGACGGCTTACGGAAATACTTTCTTTTATGTAATTGTTGGTACGTTAATTAATCTGGTACTAACTACACTTGGTGCTTATCCTCTGTCCAGAAAGAATCTGGAGGGGAGAAATGTCATTATGGCTTTCATAGTGTTCACGATGTTTTTCAGTGGTGGTCTAATTCCTGCGTATCTGAATGTCCGTGAGCTTGGCTTGTATGATACGCGGTGGGCGCTGCTGTTGCCTGGAGCGGTTAGTGCCTTCAATTTGATAGTGATGCGGACCTTTTTTCAGTCTATCCCTGATAGTTTGATAGAGTCTGCCAAGATAGACGGCGCCCACGATTTCAGAATTTTACTGCGGATCGTACTTCCGCTCTCCATGCCGGTTCTGGCGGTGATGACCCTCTTCTATGCGGTAGGCCACTGGAACAGTTGGTTCTCGGCCATGATTTATTTACAGGATCGGAATTTGTTCCCGCTTCAATTGATATTGAGGGAAATCCTGATTCAATCCTCTGCGCAAAATATGCTGGCCGGCGTTACCCAAGATGAGGTGTTTCGTATTAGTGAATCTATTAAATTCGCTACGATTATCATTGCTACCGTTCCCATTCTAATGATCTATCCATTTTTGCAGAAATATTTTGTAAAAGGCGTAATGATCGGTGCGTTGAAGGAGTAACAGCCATAGAGAAGATGCTGCATGTGACGGAATCGTTTCTGAAGCAGTCGGGAGGAGAAGACATATGAAGGCGGTAATATCTCAGGAAGGACAGATTCGCATGTCGGATGTTCTAACACCAGTCATTGAAGATGGATTTGTACTAGTCCAGACTGAATATTCGGCGATTAGCCCCGGAACGGAAATAATGATGAATGGCCTGCACCGTACGCAACAAATTGTACTTGGATACAGTGCAGCGGGTGTAATCCGAACACGTGGGAAAGGAATGGAACACTGGCCAGAGGGTCTTCGTGTAGCTTGTTACGGCGGACCTTATGCAAAGCATGCAGAATGGCTGCTAATGCCTCAGCATCTGATGGTGCCCATTCCTGACCATGTTAGTTCGGAGGAAGCGTCAACAGTAGGACTTGGAGCCATTGCAGTACATGCAGTAAGGCAGGTTGCACCGCAGTTTGGGGAGACACTTGTGCTGATCGGTGCCGGAATTCTTGGGCAGTTGATTGCTCAGATTGCTAAGGCGGCAGGATGCCGGGTGATCGTCTATGATTTGCTTACAGAGCGCTGTGAGATGGCTGAGCGCCTTGGAATTAGACATATTGCTACTAGCCCGGAGAAGGTTAAGGAACATCTTGCTAACCTGACGGAGGGCATGGGAGCAGATGCAGTCATTGTATGCGCCGGCGGTAAAACCGGAGACCTTATTGATCAAGCGCTAGAGTGGGTACGGGATCGCGGCAAGGTACTGTTGGTTGGAGATGTTAAGCCTGATTTCTCTCGTGATCTGATGTTCGGTAAGGAAGCCCAAGTGCTGATTTCTAGAGCCGGAGGTCCCGGACGATATGATCCTATCTATGAGCGGAAGGGGATCGACTATCCTTACGGCTACGTGCGATGGACGGAAGGTCGTAATATGGCTGAATATATTCGGTTAATCTCTGAAGGGGACATTCAGGTGAAGCCGTTGATTAGCGCGATATTCCCGGTCGAACGCTGTGAAGAAGCCTTTCGGCGTTATGCAGAGGACCCCGTGGATCTGTTGGGAGCGGTCTTAGCTTATCCTGCAGCAGTCTCTGGATGTGAAACGAAGGTGAAGGAACAGCTGACGAAAGAAGGCGGGAGCAGATGAAGGCGCTGCGGATCGGTGAACCACTGAACGGTCTGGCGGTTTGGGCCTCAGCTTATGGAACATGGCAAGGGGCAGACCGGATCTACGCTGTTTCTTCCGGAAGTCCTTGTATCTTATTTGTTCTAGACCCGAGCGGTGAACAAGCAGTGGAACGTTATGCGCTGGAAGGCTCGGATCATTGCTGGGGTGTAGTCTTAACAACCAGCGGAGTGTATATCGGGGGAAGTGGCATTTTGTACAGGTACACTCATGAGAATGGTGTGGAGAACCTGGGTGAGATGATTCCCGGTGAATTCTATACGTGGCGGTTGGCAGCAGATGCGCAAGGCAGGATCTATGGGGGATGTTATCCTGGGGGGAAAGTGTTCCAGTATGACCCAGTGACAGGAGTGTTTAGGGATTACGGTGCTATGGTAGCTGGAGAACAGTATGCGCGTTCTATGGAAGCGTGGAACGGTAAGCTCTATGTGGGAGTTGGTACACAAACCCCGCATATTGTTGTACTAGATACGGAGACGGGAGAACGCTCGGAAATCAGGCTACCAGATGAATGTAAAGGCGAGCAACTGGTTTATGACTTGAACATCGTTCAGGGCAAGCTTTTTGCTCGAATCACACCTTCTGCACGGTTGTATATTTATGATCTGGAACTGCAGGAATGGGGCGACACTTTGGATTATGTGAGTGGCCTTAGTGTTTCGCCTCCGGATGAGCTGGGAAATGTGTACTTCATTAAAGATGACTATTTGCAGCGTTATGATATCCGAACTGGAAGTCTGTTCGTTACTTCGCTAGCAATGCCGGAGCCGGCAGGTGATTATGGCTGGCTGAATAACCATGCTCTAAATAGGAAAAAGCGCTGTTTAACCGGTGTATACAGGGACGGGAGTTGCTGGATTTACGATCCAACGACGGATCGACATATGGTGATGGACTTCGGTCTGCAAGGTCAATCGGTCCATTTGCAGTCCATGACCTACGGACCTGATGATGCTCTCTACATCGGAGGGTATTTCGCAGGTGGGCTGTCCAGATTCGATAAGGCAGCCGACGAGATCATTTCATATCGGGGCATTGGTCAGACGGAAGGTATGCTTGCTGGGAGCGATTGTCTTTATCTAGGTGTATATCCGCGAGCGAATATTTTCAAATATGACCCGAATGAAGATTGGAAGCCGGGAGAGAATCCAGAGCTGCTATTTTCCTTACAGGAAGAGGAGCAGGACCGCCCTTTTGCTTGGGCTTGGGCAGGAGAAGAACTGGCAATTGGAACGGTTCCTTCCTATGGTCGGCATGGAGGAGCGTTGACACTGTACAATCCTGCGAGCGGTGCGCGTGAGGTATTTAGAAATCTTTTGCCGCTGCAGAGTGTGGTGTCCTTGACCTGTAGAGATCAGCTATTGTTTGCTGGAGGGTCCGTCTGGGGTGGACTTGGGATTGCTCCTCAGCGTGCGGATGCCTCTCTAATGATTTGGGATCTAGAGAAGCGCTGCAAAGTATGGGAAGGAGTACCGGTGCAAGGGGAAAGGGCTATTTCTGCTTTGGTTCTAGATGATGCAGGGCATCTTTGGGGTTTGACGGCAGGTAAGTTATTTCGGTTCGATCCACAGCTTAAGCTTACTGTAAAGACTTACTCTTTGTTCTCCATGGACTGGAATGATGTGACTCATTTTTGGCGTAGCGGCAATGAATTGCTCTACAAGGAAGGCATGTTGTACGGCGTGTCGATGAATCGCTTGTTCAAGTTTAATATGCGGAGTGAGGAGCTTGAGGTGTTGGATGACGATGCGCGGCTGCTGGCAATGGACCGTGAGGGTGATCTATTTTTTGCAAGAACTACAGCATTGTATCGGATGCACAAGTAAGGTCTGCACTATCCTTGGCGAAGGGTGAGGAATGATGAGAATCTTATATTTTTATAAATTCTGTATTCTAGGTGGGGTAACCACTCAACTTGCAAATAGACTTAAATTTTTGCGGCACCACTCGGAAGTGCATTTTGCTTTTCTAGAGGATTACGGCGGGGCGAGCGCTTTTGAAGGTTATGAGCATGTCCGAATTCTGGGGACGGTTGAAGAGATTAAGAGCTACATGGAAGTCTATGATTTCGATGTCATTATTACTATTGATACTTACGAGCTGTATGAAGCACTTGGGCCTGTACAAGAGGGAAAGGTTATTATTCATGAGGTACATACCACCTATTCCGAACCCCTGCAGAAGTTGGCCGCAACGAAAGATAGTTTGCCTTTTCACTATGTGATCACTCCCTCCGCTTACATGAAGGATTATTTGGACGGTATCGGCATAGCGGGTGCTTATCATATTAATAATTGCCTGGATACCGATTTGTTCCGATATGAAGCGGGTATTGAGCAGGAGCCTGCCACTATTTTGTGGGTGGGTAAACTGGATGATCACAAGAACTGGTCGTCCTATTTGAACATTGCTGGAAAGCTGAATGCCAAGATACCAGAGCTGCAATTTATGCTTGTTGGGGGATATACTGCTCCCGACGAGATCAAGAAACAGCTGATGGTAAAGGTGGAACAGCAGGGGATTAAGTATTTCAAGTGGATTCCCAAAGTGGATTACGATGAGATGCATCGCTACTATTCATCGGTTGCGCAGAATGGTGGGTTATATATTAGTACCACGACCAATGAATCTTTTGGGATGACCGTACTGGAGGCGATGGCCTGCAGGTGTCCGGTAGTGGTTCCGAGTGTAGGGGCGTTGCCGGAATTATTGGATGGTCCGTTAAGTGTTTCCCTATACGAATCAGGCAATGAAGAGGAGTGTGTGGACAGATTGAGCGCACTGCTGGAGCAGAATAGTCTGAGGGAAGGTTTGAAGTCATTGGGAGAACAGAAAGCTAGAACTACTTACAGCATCGAACAAGTAGGAAAAGAATACATGGAACTACTTGAACGTTTCAGGGAAGAACGTTTAATTCTTAAATAAGTGGATCACTCCATGGGGCTTTCAACCGAATAAGAGGTGTTGTTGAAATGGAAGAGCTGCAGATCGGTATGGTAGGAATGGACACTTCGCATAGCAGGATTTTCGCGGCGCTGCTAAATGATGAATCTCATCCGCTATATATTCCGGGTGGCAGGTTACACTGCGGTTATCCGGGGGGTTCTCTTGATTTCGAGCTAAGCTATTCACGTGTGAGACCGATTAGCAGTGAATTGCAGGAGCGATATGGGGTTGAATTGCTCGATTCTATAGAAGAAGTTGCGGAGAGATCACATGCGATTCTATTGACTTCTGTAGATGGGAGAGTGCACAAGGAACAATTTGCGGTGCTGGCTCCTTACGGAAAGCCGGTATTCATTGACAAGCCGTTAGCGGTTTCTTCTGAAGATGCGAAGGTGATTGTGGAATTGGCGGAGAGGTATGGAACGCCATTTTTCTCCAGCTCTATGCTACGTTTCGGTGGACCGCTGGCAGCCCTCTTAGAGGATGAAAGTGCAGGTGCTATTCTAGGTGCGGATTGCACTGGACCACTCGATCTTCAGCCGACACAACCGGGGTTATTCTGGTATGGTATACACGCTGCTGAGATGTTATATGCCGCTCTTGGAGAAGGTTGCCATTCGGTACGTGCCGTCAGTAACGATGCGCAAGAATGGGTAGTCGGCCAGTGGAAGGACGGGCGAATCGGGACGATCCGCGGAAACTGTACAGGCGGCTCTGATTTCTATATCGTATTGCACCGTCAACGGGGGAGTAACGGAATTAACGCGCTCGGAGCAAATTACAACGCAGGACATCAGCAATTACTGAAGAAATTTATAGCTATGGCGCGAGGGGACTGTCCACCAGTACGATCTTCCCTAACACTAGAGTTGATTCGCTTCATCGAAGCGGCCAACGAAAGCCGGGTAAGCGGTGCTGATGTTCGTCTGTAAAGGAAAGCACAATCTGAAAGGAGTGTAGTGTATTGATTAGGACAGCAGTGATTGGATGCGGTGGCATGGGGACTGTTCATGCGGATCGCTACAAGTCCATGCCCGAAGCTGAGCTTGTCGCCGTATGTGACATCGTTGAAAAAGCCGCTGAGGTGCTAGGAACTTTAGTGGGCGTTAGCTATTTTACATCTGTACAAGAAATGCTCGAGCAGGTAAAGCCAGAGGTGGTCAGTATTGCTGTGCCGACTTATTTGCATGTAGAACTGGTACGGATTGCGGCTGACCATGGTGCACATGTGATCTGTGAGAAGCCGCTCGCACTCACTTCGCAAGAAGCGGAAGAAGCAATTCGTTACTGCAACGAGCGCGGTGTACGTTTGTTTGTGGGCCATGTCGTTCGTTTCTTTCCTTCTTACAGACAGCTTGCGGAGGGAATAACGCAGCTTGGTAGTGTTCAAGGCGGAATATACCATGCTAAACGAGCGGGTTCACATCCCGGAAACGTGCAAGCGTGGTTTCGAGATCCACTCCTTAGCGGTGGCGTCATTATGGATTTAATGATTCACGACATTGACTACATTCGTGGGGCTTTTGGTGAAGCCTGTGAAGTATATGCGTTCCAGCACCAGTCGGAAGACATAAATTATGCTTCAGCCACTTTCCGGTTCAAGAATGGAACCATTGCACAGCTTGAAGCATTTTGGGGGTATCCAGGGTCGTTCCACTCCTCTTTTGAATATGCGGATGCGGAAGGAATCATCTCGGGCGGGACCGGGGATGGCGAAAGTCTGCATATTAACAAGTCGATAACGACGGGCTCTACATCGGGATTTGTGGAGACGCCTTCGAGTGTGTTGCTGAAGGATCCGTATTATTTGGAACTGGAGCATTTTCTAAGCTGTCTAACAAGTGGGGAAGAACCGATAGTCACTGCGCAGGATGCGCTGGAAGCTGTACGCTGGGCTGAAGCCGCTCAGCAATCGGCAATGACCCATCAACCGGTGAAGCTTGAAGTGAAGGGGGATATTTAATGAGCCGTTTGAATATTGGCATGATCAGTTTCGCGCATGCGCATGCTTTTGACTATTTGGCAAGTTTACTGCACATGTCTGAAGTGACGGTCAGTGGAATTGCTGATGAGGTGCCGGAGCGCACACAGGCGCTCGCAGAACGTCATTCGATTCCCTATTATGCTAACTACAAGGAACTTCTGGAAGATGCGAATATAGATGCCGTAATTATTTGCTCGGAAAATGTCTATCATGCTGAGCTAACCATCGCTTCAGCCCGAGCGGGCAAGCATGTACTGTGCGAGAAGCCGCTAGGTCTGTCAGTAGAAGAAATGCAACGCATGATTTCGGTCTGCTCTGAAGAGGGAGTACAGCTTATGACAGCCTTTCCTTGCCGCTTCCTCACTCCGGTTGTGCGGGCTAAGGAATCACTAGATCGCGGCGATATTGGTGAAATTATCGCCTTTAAAGGAACTAACAGAGGTTCTTTTCCGGGACCTAGATGGTTCTCTGATGAAGCCCTATCGGGAGGCGGTGCAGTTCTAGATCACACTGTGCATGTGATGGATCTGATGAACTGGTTCTCCGGTTCTTCTGTAGAACAGGTGTATGCCTATGCGGATACCTTATTTGATTCAGAGCGCAAGCGGACGATCGATGATGCTGGAATGGTGCATGTAACTTTTGAAAATGGTGTGTTCGGAGTGCTGGATCCTAGCTGGTCACGCAATCCCGGCTTCCCCACATGGGGGGATGTGACCCTGGAAATCATTGGAACTAAAGGTGTCATCTCCATAGATGCTTTTAATCAAAAAAACAATGTATACGGAAGAGCATCTGGCAAAGGGAACTGGTCCTTCTGGGGAGATGACATGAATGAACTGATGCTGAAGGCTTTTGTACAGGCGCTTCTAGAAGGGGTGGAGGTACCGATTTCGGGAATAGATGGGCTCCGATCCACAGAGGTTGCACTTACCGCTTATCAATCTGCTCATGCAGGCCAACCGGTGCGTTTAAATAAATGAGGATGCTGCAAGCACAAAACTTTGAGGAGGATGGAATCGCCTATGAAGGATCAGGAATTGTTCGATAGTATGTGTGAAAAGCTCTACTCTGCGGTAATCTCTGATACGTTGGATCAATTGGGCTATCGTAATCAGGTGATGCGTGAAAATATTAACCCGATAGATCCTACCTGGGTCGTCGCCGGAAGAGCAAAGACCATTCTGTCTGTGGATATTCATTATTTGCCGGAAGATCCGTACACGAAGGAGATTGAGGCGGTGGACAGCGTTAAGCCTGGTGAGATTGTCATTGGCTGTACGAATGAATCGCGGCAGAACGGACTGTGGGGAGAGCTATTGTCTACGGCTTCCAAAATGAGAGGTGGCCGCGGAGCCATTGTAGATGGACTAATCCGTGATACTGCTAAAATTCTGGAGCTTGGTTTTCCTGTCTTTGCTACCGGGACCAAACCTGTTGATTCTCAAGGGCGTGGAATTGTTATCGACTATGACATTCCGGTGCTATGCGGTGGCGTAATGGTCCATCCCGGAGATGTAATCTTTGGTGATCGTGATGGTATCGTTGTGATTCCGGGCGCCATCATCGATGAAGTGTTCCAATTAGCCATGGATAAGGTGACTCGCGAGAATCATACACGGGATGAACTGCTCGAAGGATATACCTTGCGGCAGGTCTACGATAAATACGGGGTGCTCTGAACAAGATTCGAGGGAGTGATATACATGAGGCTGGCTGGCAAAAGAGCGCTAATCACAGGTGCAGCAAGAGGAATTGGACTGGGAATCGCCCATCGATTTCTGGAAGAAGGCGCTCAGGTGGTGTTGCTGGACCGAAGTGAGGGTGAGCTTCTTATTGCACTTGAAACCTTGAAGGATTATGGTGAAAAAGCTGCAGTAGAGATATGTGATCTTCGAGATGTCTCACAGTTAGAACAATCTGTTGCCCGAGCCTTTGAAAGGTTCAGTGGGATAGATATTGTAGTGAACAATGCCGGAATCGCCTTTCGTGAACACTTTCTTGACATCTCGGTTGAGCATTGGAATGCAGTATTTGATATCAACGTAAGGGCGGTTTATTTAATAGGTCAGCTTGCAGCGAGACAAATGATTTCTCAGGGTGGCGGAGGCGCCATTATAAATATGAGTTCCAAAAATGGTCTATCAGCAAGCTCGGAGCTCGCGCATTACAATGCTTCTAAGGCTGCTGTTATACTGCTAACCGAATCGATGGCAGTGGAGCTGGCGGCTTATGGGATCCGGGTAAACGCAGTAGCACCGGGATTCGTGGATACACCTCTCGACCGCAAGCTGCGCGAAGCTTCGAAGCTCCCGGCTTATTCGGAGCATACACCGATGAAGCGGGCGGCAACGATAAGGGAAGCTGCCAATGTATTTCTTTTTCTGGCTTCTGATGAAGCCTCCTATGTAACGGGAGAAACCATTCGTGTGGATGGTGGACATTTGGCTAATGGTAGTGAGCTGTAAATAGAAGAAGGAGTGAACGTTTTGGAAATTACAGGAATTCAGGCAGAATTGATGATTGATGCTCAGGCTGAGCTTGGTGAAGGGCCGCATTGGGATGCCGAATCCAAACAGTTGTACTGGGTGGATGTTACGAGAAGGAAGCTTAGAATATACAACCGGATCACAGGTAATGAAGTAGTCCGCTCCTTCGACCGGATGATCAGCGCAGTGATTCCAACCACTGCGGGAGGACTTGCATTGGCCATGGAGGATGGGGTCTATCTCTCTCAAGCTGAGAATTCTCCTGTCTTATTGACTTCGATAGAAGCAGAGCTACCACTAAACCGATTAAATGATGCCAAATGCGATCGACAAGGCCGACTGTGGGTGGGAACGATAAGCTTGAACAATGATGCGCCGGATTCCGGAGGTTTCTACGTCGTGGAGCCTGATGGTTTCACACACCAATTGTTATCCGGCATCGGTTGCTCGAACGGAATGGCTTGGGACTATTCCCGGAGCAAGATGTATTACATTGATACGCCGACCAGGCAGGTGGATGTATTTGATTACGAGGAAAAGTCTGGAAGGATAAGTAACCGAAGATTAGCGTTCCGAATTCCTACAACAACTGGCTATCCGGACGGAATGACAATAGATAGTGAAGGCATGCTTTGGGTCGCCCACTGGGGCGGTGGCTGTGTATCACGATGGAACCCGGAGACGGGTGAGCAGCTTGGACTCATTCGAGTTCCAGCACCACTGGTGACCTCGTGTACTTTTGGAGGCAGTGATCTAACGGAACTCTACATTACAACTGCAAGGATAGGGATGCACGAGAAAGAGTTACGTGATTATCCGTTTGCAGGCGGTTTGTTTATGGCTAAGCCCGGGGTGACTGGCTTGTTGCCGGGAAACTTTCAAGCTAAGGAGTAGGAAGAGGAGGCAAAGCGATGCGACTCAAAGATAAGATCATCATAATAACCGGAGCTGGCTCGGGAATTGGAAAAAGCACGGCTGCTTTATTCGCTTCAGAAGGAGCGACAGTAATCATTGCCGATGTCCAAGAGGATTCAGGAAAAGCCGCTGTCACTGAAATAGAGGCGACGGGTGGAAATGCGATGTTCATACCCTGTGATGTAACCGATGCTAGCAGTACTACCGTGATGGCTGATCAAGTCTTTAATACTTTTGGACGTATCGATGTGCTCTTTAATAATGCAGGAATCAGTGGCGTGGGTGCGGTACATGAGGTTTCCGAGGAAGTATGGGAGAGGGTCATGCGGGTTAATGTGACGGGTGTGTTCTTAACCTGCAAGGCTGTCCTCCCTTATATGATGAAGACCAAGAAGGGTTCTATCATTAATATGTCCTCTGGCATCGCCGAAATCGGAGTCGCAGAGCGAGCTTCCTACAGTGCTTCTAAGGGAGCTGTTCTATCTTTAACTAAAGCAATGCAGGTTGATTATGCACCTTACGGCATTCGTGTAAATGCGCTGCTACCAGGTACGATTATGACTCCGTTTGTAGAAGGTTATTTGAAGACTTCTCTGGATCCAGAGGCTTCGGTTGCGGCCATTAAGCGTAGACAGCTTAGCGGTGAGCTTGGCAAACCTGAGGATGTGGCACGAGCTGCACTATTTCTAGCTTCCGATGAGTCCGGGTTTGTAATGGGTTCGCCGCTATATGTGGATGGTGGCCTTGTCTTCGGAAAAAATGCATAAAGTGAAGGAGAGTTTTATAGATGAGGCTAGTTACCTTTTTGCAAAAAGAAGATGATCATATGGGCGTTCTAACCGACCATGGTGTGGTGGATATTGAGGCGGCACAGACTGCATTATCCACTCGGACGGAGGTTCCAGTAACGGTTAAGCAATTGCTTGATGGTGGGGAGGATGCACTTAACCAACTGAGGATTTTTGTGAATGAGCTGCCTGAAGGAGAAGTGAATCCATCCTGGCTGAAGCAGGAAGATGAATTAGCATTCGGTCCCTGTGTTACTGATCCTGGAAAAATCATCTGTATTGGCCTTAATTATCGCCGGCATGCGGAAGAGACTGGGATGGCCATTCCGGAATATCCCATCTTGTTCAATAAATTTAACAATACACTAACTGGACATGGCTCAGAAGTTCCGCTTCCGAGGAACAGCCAGAAGGTGGACTATGAGGCAGAGCTTGGCATCGTCATCGGACGAACCGCGAAATATGTGACGGAGGAAGATGCACTGGATTATGTCTTCGGGTATTGTACGGCTAATGATTTGTCGGCGCGAGATTTACAGATGCGGACGAGTCAATGGCTAGCGGGAAAGTCTTGCGATAAATTTTCACCCATTGGGCCTTACTTAGTCACTGCGGATGAAGTAGGCGATCCCAATCAGCTCGATATTCAGTGCACGGTGAATGGTGAACTGCGTCAGAACTCCAACACTTCGGACATGATTTTTAATTGCAAGCAGATTGTCAGCTATGTATCCCAGTGTATGACGCTTTCGCCGGGGGATATTATCCTGACTGGAACACCAGAAGGCGTAGTGATGGGTTACCCTCCAGAGGATCAGGTCTATTTGCAAGCTGGTGATGTGGTCACGGTGCAGATTGAGAAGCTTGGTGCCATTACAAATACGATGGTTAGCGAATAGGAGGGAGTAGGGATGATCTTCGATTGTCATACCCATTTGTTTGGACCGGGAATGGTTTCGGGACCTACGGATGAGGCGATCAAACGGGCTTGGGGACCGGATATGAATATCGAAGCAACCCCCGAGCAACATCGTAGTAATTTGGAAGGATTCTCTGGTGCTATCGTATTGGCCATGGCAGCGCATGCAACGGGACTGGTTGTGCCGAATGCTTATGTCGCAGATTACTGTCGCACGGATCCGGATCGATTATTCGGTTTTGCAAGTGTAGATCCCAATCATCTGGATTGTGTTGCTGAATTTGAGACTGCGATCCGTGAGATGGGATTAAAAGGGCTGAAGCTTGCGCCTATCTATCAGAATTTTTATCCTGATGATCCCAGGCATTATGCCCTCTATGCCAAAGCAGAACAGCTAGATGTACCTATTCTTTGGCATCAAGGAACCTCTTTTGTACCGGAGGGTTATCTGGATGCATCAAGGCCGGCGATGCTGGACCCGATTGCCCGTACTTTTCCGAAGCTAAAGATGATTGTAGCGCATATGGGTCATCCCTGGATTGATGAATGTATTTCATTGGTGCGCAAGCATCCTAATCTGTATATGGACATTTCAGCGTTAGGAAGTAGACCTTGGCAATTCTACAATGCACTGGTATCTGCGATGGAATACGGAGTGCAAGATAAAATATTGTTTGGGTCGGATTATCCGTTCTTTGGGACACAGAAGATGCTAGATGCTCTGTACCATATCAATGATCTGGCGGAGGGAACGAAGCTGCCACAAATACCGCAAAAATATATCGAGGACGTAATACATCGTCTAACACCGGAAATTCTTGGTTTTATCTGAAACATTTATGCTTGGTCTATAAGCGAGGTTGTTAAAAGGAGATGGGGTCATGGCGGAGTGCAGGGACAGCGAGGAGCGTATGGCTGAATCAGGCGGTCAGTTGAAGAGCGAGGCTTATTTTCATGAAAAAGATCTATGGGGATTTATCCATCGTTCCTTCACGAAGTCTATGGGGTACACCGAAGAAGATCTCCGCAAGCCAGTGATCGGCATTTGCAACACGTTTAGTGAGCTGAATAAATGCCATTCCCATTTTAATGAATTGGTGGATTATGTGAAGCGTGGTGTTTGGCAGGCAGGGGGAGTGCCGATGGAATTCCCGACGATTTCGATTGGTGAGCCTTATGTGAAGCCTACAACGATGCTGCTGCGTAATTTGATGGCGATGGATACGGAAGAAATGATGAAGGGGCATCCCATTGACGGGGTAGTGCTGCTTGGGGGTTGCGATAAAACGGTACCCGCTCAGCTGATGGCAGCCGCTAGCGCCAATATTCCAGCCATTGTATTGACAGGTGGCCCTATGCTAAATGGCCGATTGGGCGGGCGTAGCCTTGGAGCGTGCACGGATTGTTATGGCTTTACGCTGGAGCATAAAGCCGGAAATATAAGTGACGAAGAGCTGGCTGTTGCAGAGAATGCAATTTGCCGTAGTGATGGTCACTGCATGGTGATGGGCACAGCAAGCACGATGGCCTCGATCGCCGAAGCAATCGGCATGGCGTTACCGGGCTGTGCGGCTATTCCCGCGCCGGACAGCAGACGCAGGCATATGTCTGAGCGAACGGGCAAGCAGATCGTAGAGCTGGTTCGCCAGGGCATTCGTCCCCGCGACATCATGACTGCGGCGGCGATAGAGAATGCGATCACAGTTACGATGGCGAGCGGCGGATCGACGAACGCTATCATCCATCTTATAGCGATCTCCCAGCGGCTGGGGATGAAGCTGCCTTTAGAGACATTTGACCGGATCAGTAGTCAGACCCCGTTTATTTTGAACCTGCGTCCTTCGGGCAAATATCAAATGGAGGAGTATTTCGAGGCAGGTGGTGTACCCGCACTGATGAAGGAGCTGGAGCCGCTGCTGCATGGGGATTGCTTGACTGTAACGGGCAGAACGGTTGCAGAAAATCTGGTTCAGGCAGTAACGCTGGACAGAGATGTGATTCGTACCTTGGAGGAGCCGCTGGACAGCCAAGGTGGGATTGCCGTATTGCGTGGGAATCTGGCGCCGGATGGGGCGCTGATCAAGCAGACCGCTGTATCCGTTCATCTCAAAAAGCATATCGGACGCGCAGTAGTGTTCGAGAGCCCGGCCGATCTAAATAAGCGGATCGATGATCCTGATCTGGTCGTGGATGAGAACAGTGTGCTAGTGCTTAAAAACGCAGGCCCGAAGGGTGCTCCAGCGATGCCGGAGATCGGGCAAATCCCGATTCCACAAAAGCTGCTGAAGCAGGGCATACGCGACATGGTCCGCATCTCTGACGCGCGGATTAGCGGTACTTCCTATGGCGCATTAATTGTACATGCGGCGCCGGAAGCTGCTGTTGGTGGTACGCTGGCGCTTGTGCAGGATGGCGACGAAATTGAGCTGGATATTTCCGCGAGGCGCTTGGAGCTGAAGGTGTCGGATGAAGAATTGGCACGACGTAGGGTCTCATGGCAAGCGCCCAAGCCGCACTACGACAGAGGGTATGGCTTGCTGTTTCATGAGCGTGTGCTTCAAGCGAACCTCGGTTGTGACTTTGACTTTCTTCTCCCTGTTGAGCTTAGAGAAGAGTTGCTGAGCGAGAGGGAATCGGTGCACTCGAAATAATAGCCGAGACTGAAATAATCAAATGCTTGTGAAGATAAAATAGCTGCACTTTATACAACTACAGTATATCGTAATCGTCTCATGTGGACTTTAACTGCACTTCATACAGTTAAATCTTATCAAATCGCTGTTTGTAGGCTCATTTTGGATTTTTAATTGCAGATAGTACAACTAAATTGTCATCTACGGGAACAGGAGTTGATATAAGTGTACGAAATACACTTATATCGCACGAATTGTACGAATTGTACGAATTGTACGTATCGCACGCATTGCACGAATCGTAAGTATCGCGCATGTCGCAAATAGCGCACGAATCGTACGTATTTGCGGCTCCGGAAGTGGCTATCGGAGGAATTGCGACCCTTGTGCAGGATGGCGACGAAATTGAGTTGGATATTTCCGCGAGGCGCTTAGGGCTGTAGGTGTTGGAAGAGAATGAGACCAAGCGTCGGATTACAAGGTAAGCGCCTAAGCTACACTAAGACAAAAGTTAGTATGAGTTTACTAGATTGTTTGACTGAACTGGATAGGCTGGACTGAATTTGGTTTATTGCTTTGAATGATTTGAATGATTTGAATGTGATGATTGCTTTGCTTTGAGTGATTGCATTTTATGCAATAGATTCCGCTCTAGAGAGGCTGGACTTTGATTCTATTGCATTTTGTGCAATGAAATTTCAGATAATCACCACTAAACGAGCTTATAGCGGGAATCTGATGTATGAAGTGCAATAGATTCATTTTTTAGCGATGAATTTGGAAATTCTATTGCACATTCTGCAATCAGGGAGTTAGTTTTCGATTGTAGCAAGCTGGTTTGTGAATGTAGCTAGTTAGCTTTCGATTGTAGTTAGCTTGGTTTCCGATCACAACAAGCTAGTTTCTAATCTCAGCTAGCCTGGTTCCCAATTACAACTAGCATCGTGTCCGATTACACCAAGCTTTGAGGTCATTTGTGGTAAAAGCAACAAACTTGAGTCAATGGAGAGGAGAGTTCAATGATGCGAACCGTTCAAGAGTTGGAGGAGCGCTTGGCAAGTCCATCGGCAGCACTGATTGAGGAACTTAGCCAGCTCGATGGAGATATTATGCTACTAGGCGTGGGGGGCAAGATGGGACCCAGTCTCGCAAGGCTAGCGGTGAATGCAATTCGCCAAGCGGGGCTAAACAAGAAGGTTATCGGCGTATCCCGCTTCTCGAATAAGGAGCTGAGACGAGAGCTTGAAGAGGCCGGGGTCGAGATTATCTCCGCCGATTTGTCTGACGATAAGGCGCTGCAGGCACTCCCTGAAACCCAAAATATTCTCTATATGGCCGGGAATAAATTCGGCACGACCGGGAATGAGCATTTCACTTGGATGATGAATGCCTATCTGCCGGGCCGCGTTGCGGAACGTTTCCGTAATTCACGAATGGTTGTATTCTCGACAGGCAACGTTTACCCTTTTACTCCGGTCAGCCAAGGAGGCGCAACGGAAAGAACTTCTCCGAACGCGAACGGGGAGTATGGGCAATCCTGTCTGGGCCGGGAGCGTATATTTGAACATTTCTCTCATAAAAATGGAACGCCGATGTTCATTTATCGGCTGAATTACGCCATTGATCTGCGGTATGGTGTGTTATTGGAGCTTGCTCGATCGGTCAGGGAGGGACTTCCCATTGATATCACAATGGGTCATGCCAATGTGATCTGGCAAGGGGATGCGAATGAAATCGCATTGCGAGCACTGCTACGTTGCAGTTCGCCGCCTAATGTCATGAACATTACTGGGCCTGAGACATTGTCCCTGCGCTGGGCTGCGAATGAATTCGGCCGTAAGTTAGGCATTGAGCCGATCTTTACAGGTGCAGAAGCACCTACTGCACTGCTAAGTAATGCAGCGAAAGCCGCTGCCACCTTTGGCTATCCGCGGGTATCGCTGGCCGAAATGATCGACTGGATTGGCGATTGGGTAGGGCAAGGCGGAGAAACCTGGAATAAACCCACGCATTTTCAGGAGCGGGAGGGCAAATATTAATGACACTGACAAGAGTACCTTTGACTTCGGAATTACATGCCGCGCTTCATGATGGGTTGGCTATTCCCGCACATCCTCTCGCCTTAACTAAAGAGCGCAAGCTGGATGAGCGGCGTCAACGGGCACTTACCCGATATTATGTTGCTTCTGGGGCGGGTGGAGTCGCGGTTGCCGTGCATTCCACTCAATTCGAGATCAGGGATCCAGAAGTAGGGCTGCTGGAACCTGTGTTACGTCTAGCTGCGGAAGAGGTGGAGCTTGCCCAGCTAAATCGGCCATTCATGAAAGTAGCGGGTATTTGCGGTGGGACGGAGCAGGCTGTTCTTGAAGCGCGCCTTGCCGCAAGCTTTGGGTATGAAGCGGGACTGCTTAGCATGGGAGGCCTGCAAACCTTGAGTGAGGAAGAACTGCTAGAACGAACACGCAGAGTGGCAGATGTGATTCCGGTGTTTGGTTTCTACCTTCAGCCGTCGGTGGGAGGACGGATTTTAAGTTTTGATTTTTGGAAGGCATTTGCTGAAATAGAAGGCGTAATCGCCATCAAAATGGCACCGTTCAATCGTTATCAAACACTGGATGTAGTCAGAGCCGTACTTGAATCCAGCCGCCGCGAAGAAATTGCCCTTTATACAGGAAATGATGATAATATTATCAGCGATCTGCTCACGACCTTCCGATTTAAGGTGAACGGCAAGCCCGTTGAGAAAAAAATAGTCGGCGGCCTACTCGGTCACTGGGCAGTCTGGACGAGCAAAGCAGTACAGCTGCTTAATGAGATTAAAAAGGTCAGAAGTGAACCCTCGTTGGCATCCAATTGGTTGACGCTTGGGGCTGAAGTGACGGATAGCAATGCGGCGATATTTGATCCCGCGCATCATTTTCATGGCTGTATCCCGGGTATTCATGAAGTGCTTCGCCATCAAGGATTGCTTGAAGGCTTATGGTGTCTAAATCCGGAGGAACGATTATCCCCGGGGCAAGTGGAGGAAATCAACAGAGTGCGCAGAGACTATCCCCATCTAGTGGATGATGGATTTGTGGCATCGCATTTGGAAGATTGGCTGCAATAACACGTAGCTGTATAAGAGTTAAGGAGGGCGCACTTTCGACAAGTGCGTTCTTTCTTATCCAGAGTGCGATATCCTCCGCCTCATGATACAATAAGGGACAAGTTTATAAGGATGAGGTGACTTTAATTGAAGTATGATTTCGATCGCGTAATTGACCGCCGTAATACACGTTCTTACAAGTGGGACCAGTCCGAGAAGTTGTTTGGTGAGAAGGATATTATGCCACTTTGGGTGGCAGACATGGATTTTGAAAGTCCTCCTGCAGTGAAGGAAGCGATTCTGCGCCGCGCAGAACAAGGGGTTTACGGATACAGTGTACCTAGTGACTCTTATAAAGAAGCTATCACGTCGTGGTTCAGAAGACGGCATGATTGGGAAATTAAACCGGAATGGATTTCGGATTCTCCCGGAATCGTAACCTCCTTAAGTTTTGCTGTAGAGCTGTTTACCGAGCCAGGGGACGAGGTTATTTTACAGTCGCCAGTCTATTATCCCTTCTATGACGTCATCCAAATGAATGATCGCAAGGTCGCCAAGAATCCGCTTGTTATTCGTAATGGACGCTTCGAGATGGATTATGAGCAATTGGAAGGGCTGATGCAAGGTGGAGCCAAGCTGCTGCTTCTATGCAGTCCGCATAATCCGGGTGGTAGAGTATGGGAAAGAGAAGAGCTGCTGAAGCTTGGTGAGCTCTGTCTGCGTTATGGAGTGACCGTAATCTCTGATGAGATTCATTGTGATTTGGCGCTTCCAGGTTATGAGCATATCCCTTTTGCATCCTTATCTGAGGAAATTGCGAATATTACACTGACCACACTTGCCGCGACCAAAACCTTCAATCTACCGGGGTTACAATCTTCTTTTATCGTGTCTTCCAATCCGGAATTGAAGCTTAAATTTGATCGAAAAATGAAAGCCTTGAGTTTACATATGGCTAGCTACTTCGCCCAAGGTGCAGTAGAAGCTGCCTATAATGATGGTGAAGAATGGTTGGATGAGCTTTTAGAGTACGTGTCAGGCAATGTGGACTATGCGATTAGCTATCTGTCGGAGCATTTGCCGCAGGTCCAAGTGATGCATCCGCAAGGCACATACCTGCTATGGGTTGACTGCCGCGGTCTGAATCTGGATATAGATGGACTTAAACAGCTGATGTACAAAGAGGCTAAAGTTGCTTTTAATGAAGGCTCTGTCTTTGGAACTGAGGGACAAGGTCATCTGCGGATCAATCTAGCTTGTCCTAGATCTATTCTAGTTGAAGCGCTGGAACGCTTTTGCCGAGCAGCTGTAGCTTATACTGCGAAATAAAAGGTGTTCCTGAAGCTTGATGATTCCTTCTAAGGGGATCGTCGAGCTTCTTTATTTTGCAAAAAGGTAAAAAGAATAATAAAATGGAGTCCATTACGTCAAGCAGGAGGACTTCAAATGAAATGGGTAGCTCAGCTTCCGTATTATAAGATACAGCGAGAAATTAAGGATGGAGAACAACGAAGTATTACATGCAATCGCTTAATGTATTTGTACAAAGATAGAGTCGTGACTCGTCATCGTGAATTTCCAATAAAAGATATTTTAGATATGTCCTATCGCTCAATGGGAGGTTCAGAGGGGATGTTCTATCTGTACACGAGTAAGGGTGTATATACTTATTTGGTAGAGTGTGATCCTGAAAGCTTTATTCATACTTTTAAAGAACAGCAAATGAATAAAATTGAGCGTACTGGTAGGCCGTGATATGATAATCCATACGACATTGCAGGGTGGGAGAGAACATAAATGAGCAAAACACGAATTATTATTGATGCAGACACAGGTATTGATGACGCACTGGCGATTCTGTATGCCTTACGTGCTCCAAATGTAATTGTAGAAGGAATTACAACCGTTTTTGGGAATATTGATGTCGACAAGGCGGCGGACAATTCACTGCGACTGATTGAGCTTGCTAAGCCTGGTTATGAGATTCCTGTAGCTATCGGAGCATCCAAGGCACTTGTTCGTGAGCACTCAGGCTACGCCACTCATGTGCATGGTGAGAACGGTATTGGTAATGTGGAAATTGCTCCATCCAGCCAGCGTCCCATTAGCGAAACTGCATCAGAGTTTATTGTCCGGATGGCTAATGAGAATCCCGGAGAAATTGTATTAGTTACACTGGCACATCTAACCAACCTTTCGATGGCGCTTGATATGGATCCTGGTATTAAGAATACTTTGAAAAAAGTAGTGGTGATGGGCGGTACGATCTTCAATCCCGGCAATAGAACACCGGTTGCAGAAGCGAATATTGCTGGAGACCCTGAAGCTGCAGATCATGTATTTACATCTGGACTTCCCGTAATGATGGTGGGTTTAGACGTTACGCTTAAGACGCGGATTACCCAAGAGCATATCGATTTATTAAACCGTTTTGGACGTGAAGAGAATAAAGAGATCATTTCGTTTATGGAACAATCGCTCACTCATTATTTTAATTTCTATCGTGAAGCGAACTTTTTGATTAACAGTGCACCGCTGCATGATCCGCTCGCGCTTATGGTTGCGCTGCAACCAGATCTAGTAACCTATAAAGAAATGAATGTTCGTGTGGAGCACAAAGGTGAGTTTACATCGGGAATGGTCGTAGCGGATTTGCGGGCTCTGCCAAAAGTGGGTAAACCCATACAAGTTGCTGTGGATGTAGATGTTGAACGAGCAGTGGGAACCTTTTTGAGCGTGTTTATGTAATTTTGTCGACCTCTACTAATATGAAAAATAATAATTTCGAAACTCATAAATGACAATCTATTAATTTTACAATTGGATAATCTTTGGTAAAATGGTAGAAGACATATAAAGAGTTTAAGAGATTACACTTCATATTATGGAAGATGGGAGACTTAACAGTCATGAACAAACGGATTGGCAAATTGGTTTTATGTCTGGCGATTTCGCTAGGCGGCACCACGGCATTATTCCAAAACACTACACAAGCAGCACCCGCAGGTGGAGTTAGTATTGTGCTGGATGGTTATGCACTGCCGTTTCCAGTAGAGCCTGTTGTGATGAACGGAACGACGATGGTTCCATTCCGGGCGATATCAGAAGCGCTGGGGATCAACGTAGAGTGGAATCAAGCGCTTAAGAAAATTACCGCGACCAAGACGGATACAGCGGGTACTAAAGTGGTAACGTTGACCCTTGGTAGTAAAAATGCAGGCGTAAACGGCGAAGTTGTGAAGCTAGGGGTTGCCCCGCAAACGATCCGTAATAACACGATGATTCCACTCAGCTTTTTCGGCCAGCAGTTTGGTGCGGGCGTAGCTTGGGATCAAGCAACCAAAACGGTATCGATCACTTCACCAAAGACGGATATGTATAAGCTGGGCTTTTATGCGCTTAGCTCATACAGTGAAATTTCGTTACTTCCTAGCTTTGATGCTGTAGCTTTTGGGTGGAGCGGGATTGATAAAAGTGGACAATTCACCACGACAGGCACTGACTTTAGATGGCCTCAAGCAGCTGGGGATGTAACCCCAGAGTCTATTATCTCGAATGCAGCAGCAGGTGGCACAGCGCCTTATCTGATGGTCTTTTCTGGTGACACTGCAGCGGAGCTCACGAAGAATCTGGAAGATAAAGTGCTTCAAGAGCAGACGATTACAGGAATCATTGAACTGGCTACACAAAAGGGATTCCAAGGCATCACGCTGGATCTCGAAGGACTGGGTCTAACGGGAGATAAAGCAAAGGTGCAAGCCGATTACAATGCTTTTGTGAAGAATTTGTCTCAAAAAGCACATGCAGCAGGTCTTAAGCTCACGGTTATTCTTCATCCATTAAACAGCTCTTATAAAGGTTATGATTACAAGACGCTGGGAAGCCTCGCAGACGATTTGGTCATTATGGCTTATGATTATTTGCAAGAGAAAAAAATTCCAGAGCCGATGAGTTTAGTTGATGAAGGCATCCGGCTTGCACTTCAGCAAGTGAGTAAGGATAAGCTGATTCTCGGTATTTCCGTATACAGTGAGAATGAAACATCAGTAAATTCCAAGGTTGGACTTGCTAAACGTTATGGTCTTAAAGGGATTGCAATTTGGCGTGTGGGCTTGATTGGACAGCCTGTCTGGAATGAGATGGGCAAGTCTGTGGAGTTGTAGGCGGGATTATGATACGTTATCAAAAGAAAAGGGCTGCCATTTGGCAGCCCTTTTTTTAGGAAAAATTTATATGCTTGCGCAATAAATTATCCTTATCTTTCTCATATAAAGCTAGTATGGAGTAGATCTATTAAAATATAGGGAAATCCTCCCTATAAATTCTGTATTTTAGGGATGAACAGGTGGCATATAGGGAATTTCTCCCTATAATTTCAGCGGATATCGTCGGTTTTTAGAAAATCCCCCGTATTAGAGGGAGAAATTCCGCATAACTGGGTAATTGTGAAGAAATCATCCTGAATATAGGGAGTTTATCCCTATATATCTCCTTTGCCATCTCCCATCATTATTTCATTGACTGGGTGCAGGAGGTGGGGGAGTTCGGGATATGAAATCTAAAATGGATCGGAATTTATAGGCTTCACGGCATAAATGATCTTTCTCTTCCTCACGTAAGCATTCACCGCGCTTATAGGGACGGCGAAGGGGGATATGCCTATTCATACGTACCATTCTTGATGGACTCGATAGTAGTGAACATCACTGAGTATACATTTTTAATGTTGGGTTCATTTACTTTGCCGTTGTAAAGCCCGTATTCCCAAGATCTAAATTTTTCACCATTATGGAAATAGCCTGTGACATACATATCATTATTAAAATTTATTAAAGAATAGTGCTCATACGATACGTCTTCAAGAACAAACGGCATAAATGATTTCGTAGCTCCAATAAAGAAGAAAGGAACACCTGCATTTGTGTATACTTTAACATACTTGTTGTCGTCCGCTTCTTTCAGATGCTCTTTCGTAATAACTACAGCATCATATTGGGAGGAGAGCTTTGAATAATCTTCTAACTCCTCAAAAGAAATACTTGTGAAGTGCACATGTTCTTCTCTTATTTTAGGCACCTCTCCAACAACACCTATAAATAAGCTTTTCCCTGAGTACAGCGGTGTATCAACCGTATCGGCATTAGGTGTACAGCCTGTAACAAATATGAATATTAGTATAATGAGTGAATTTAGGATGATTTTCCTCATCTTTTGGCTCCTTTCAAGCGTTCTGCATGAGTTGTGTTTGCTTACAATAAAGCATTATACTGGAAATTAATGGTTCAGACCAGTAAATGGGTCATGGAATTCGAAAGAAGCCTGATTCAGAGGAGGGTTATGTTGCATCCAATTACTGCAATAGAAATCATATTTTCGGTTGCTTTTGTCCTCATTATATTTGGAGTAGCCTTGTTTTTACCCCGTAAGCTTAGGAAGGCTGGTTTAATTATAGTATCTTCAATAACTGTACTTTTGCTATTATCCTTCGCTATTCGCCCTTACTGGATTGATTATCAAGTATCCCGAAAAACAGAACAGCTCAATCACTATTTGGAGGAGAAGTACCCTAATCAAGAATGGGAAATTAGTCGACAAGCAGGTAGACAATATAATCCTTATCATTTACAAGTTAGATTTAAAAACGAAGAAGGTTGGATTTATATTTATTCAGTCGTAAATGAGAAGAAAATTCACCAGAGCGTTTGGGTACCATCAGGTGGCAACTCTTTCGAAGAAGGAAAGCATTACGAAAAATGAGATCAGCTGAGTAGTGACGAAGGGAAGTTTGGAGCTGTAGGAGCGATAGCGGCCGCCTGAAAGCTTTCCGTAGGAAAGCTCACTTTGTAAGCATAGGCTGTCTCCGGAAGTCCAAACATTCCCGGAGTTACGTCCGAAAGCTGATGACGTGGATTTCTTAAACACACTTCGACTGTTATATACCTCACATTAACCTAAGCCATAAACCTTTATAATCTCTAAGATTGAACCCTTGAATCAAATCATTATTTTTCAGGAGGACTTTAGAGAATGAGATATAAAGCATTGGAACTAGACAAACCGCTTACTTATGAGCTGGAAGGCTTAGAAATAGGAGTTACCTCGAACTGTAATTTTCGCTGCGATTATTGTTGTGCGTATAATAGAAATGATGGACAAAGCATCAAGGCTAAAGAGGTTATCCGAATTCTTGAAGAGCTTCCTGGTCTGAAAAGAGTACGCTTGTCAGGTGGCGAGGTCACATTAAAGTTCGATGACTGTGTGGAGATTGTAAACTACTGCTCATCCAGAGGGATTCAGACACAGCTGAATTCAAACGGCAGTCTTTTAAATGCTGAACGGATTGATCAATTGGTCGCGGCAGGATTAACGACGATACATATTTCCTTCAATTTTACTACAGCGGACGCATTCTCTCGTTATTATAATATTCATCCAAGCATCTACGAGAAAATTAGAGAGAACATTACTATGTTCGCGGCAACTAGTGTAGATACGGTGCTGGAAACGCTGTTGTTCAGCGAAACTCAGGATAATATGAAGGAAATTAGTGATCACGTATATGCGATGGGTGTCAGAACACATGAGATTCAGAACAGTATTATCATGGATCATACGGGTTGGAAGTCTATAGCTGCCCGTGAACAATTAAAGAATGCTGTGAGTGAACTGATCGCTATGAAGAAAGAGGATACGACCCTGTATTTCACTTGCATGGACCGGTTTATGGATGCGCTTGGGTTCGAGGAGCAACCGGGCGTTTATTTTCCACACTGCATAGAGGGCAAGAAACAGCTTCATCTACATGGCAATGGAGACATCCTGATCTCTGAATTATGTCATCCCGTTATTATTGGCAACATTTATCAGGGAACCTCACTGAAGGACTTATATAGTAACATGCCAGCGCCTTTGGCTCAGTTCCTGGATAAACTGCCATGCCCAGCACTGGACGCATTGTTTCCGCAAGGGGTTTAAATCGTTAAGCATTGCTATAAAATTACGACATGGAGCCAATTTAATGAATTGGTTCCTTTTTTGTGTAGTAGATTAATGGAAAGTCCTGTATGATTTCTGTAAGCTTATAGAGACTGCTATAACTTAAATTTGCGGATAAGGAATGTATGACATCCATACATAAGGTATGCGACACATGCTTACGAATATAAGAAATGGACTCATCAAATCCAATGTTGTTCTCGAAAAAATCATGCCACTATTAACACCTACTGCCATCGTGGTTGGTGTGCTTAATGAAAGCAGACTGCTACCATTCACAGGTCTCGTCCCATGGATATTCGCTTTTATGACATTGATCGGAAGCTTGAAATCCAATCTCAAAGATCTGCTGGGCGTACTGCTGAAACCACAGAAGTTGATCGTGTTGATGATTATTCTTCATATCGTGATGCCGCTCATTGGCTGGCTCGTTGCAAGTGCTGTTTTTCCGGGAGATCCTTACACAGTGACAGGATTTGTACTGTTGTTTGCGATCCCAACGGGTGTCGTTAGCGTGGTGTGGGTATCCATATACGGCGGGAACATTGCACTAACTTTGGCACTTATTCTAATCGATACGCTCTTGTCACCGATTGTCGTTCCGGGTACCTTGTATTTGCTCATGGGAGCGAGTGTGGAGATTCAGCTTGGGGAAATGATGAAAGGACTCCTATGGATGGTTGTCATTCCTTCGGTAGTCGGGATGCTTCTGAATCAATGGACAAAAGGCAAGGTGAATACGGTATGTGGACCTCCGCTTTCCCCATTTGTAAAGGTTGGGTTGTTCATGGTTGTTTCTATTAATGGTGCTAGCATTGCCCGTTATCTGAAACACCCGGATAGTAAATTAGCGATTATTATTGGCGTAACCTTCGTAACCGTAGTTCTCGGATATGTAATCGGAGCATTGGTATCGCGCCGTTTCCGCTTTAGCTACGAAGATTCTGTGGCCGTACAATTTAATTCCGGCATGCGTAATTTAAGCGCGGGAGCTGTGCTCGCAGTAAAATATTTTCCTCCGGCTGTTGCACTCCCTGTGATTTCAGGAATGTTATTCCAGCAAATTCTCGCTGCAATGTCTGGTCTGTTTTTACGTAGCAGAACTAAACACCCTTTAACAGATGGTGCAATTACGCAAGTTTCCTCAGCATCCCAGTCAGAACCGCCTATTTCATCTTAGAAATAAAACAGGTCTTAATAACTAGTAAAAAGAAGATGACCGAACTAGTAGAACTAGTTTTTTCTGCATTTATATGCAAAAATTCGACATTTTTTGATATTTTCCGTATTTTCGCTTCGTCAATATTCACTAATTTATCATCATATCCGATAGTAGTTGTATTATTTACAATTGCATTGTTCTCTAATGAACAGTAGTCGGAAGGATGAGGGAAAATGAAGATTCGTCTTAAACTATCACTTATGATGATAGGTGTGACCCTATTATGTATTGCAGTAATGGGGGTTTTTACATATTTAAGGTCAACTCAGGCCATTGTGAGCCTTACTGAGAATTCTATGAAGCAGGTCAATACGAATAAAGCTCAGACCATATCGGCTATGATTTCGAAGGAGCAGAGAAGTATTGAACTTATTGCAGGAAGGTCGGAAATTGTCGAATTATTACTCCAAGCAGGGAATGGTGGCGTCGCCAAGGGGAGTAAGCTACAGAATGAGGTAAATATCAGCCTTCAGGGAATTGTGAAGGATGCTGGGAACCTCGAACATGCTTTTGTCAGTGATATGAATGGCATCGCTGTGGCTGACAGTGATATTAAGCTTATAGGTACGGATTTCAGTGATAGAAATTATACGAAGAAAGTAATGGAGACTGCGGCGCCGGTCATTAGCGAAACGCTGAAATCGAAATCTACTGGGGCTTATGTGGTAGGATTTGTACATCCGGTTAAGAGTAACGGGAAGATGATTGGATATGTAGCTTCAGCGGTTTCCGCAGATAGTATGATTAAGTATTTAGCAGATGCAAAAGTAGTAAATACAACGACTTCGTATGCTTATCTTCTCGATGAGAATGGGAATACACTGTACCATCCGGATAAGAAGCAAGTAGGACAACCTGTTGCCAATGATCAGATCATGGCTGTGGTGAAGCGTGTGAAATCTGGTGAAAAAGTAGAAGATAGCCTGCTTAGCTATACATATAATGATGTGGATAAAAAATCAGCCTATACCGTTATGCCTGAGACCCACTGGTTGCTTGGGATAACCGCAAATTTAGATGAGATTGTAAAACCTGTGAATGAGATGAGAAGCTTTAATCTGTTTCTGGGTGCAGGAAGTTTGATTATTGCATTGTTGATTGCTTTATATTTTGCCCAAAAAATCTCTTCACCGATTGCTAAACTGACAGAGTTGATAAATAGAACGGCAGAGCTGAATTTGACGTATGACTCCCAGTACGAGTATCTGACGAAAAACAAAGATGAAACAGGTACGATAGCCATAGCGATGCTCCGAACACGGGTTATTCTTCGTGATATGGCGGGTAGTCTAATCACGATCTCGACCAAGGTGCTTGATAATGCGGAGACTCTTGAAAAGCTGTCTATAGATGTACGGGAGAATGCTCATGATAATTCGGCAACAACACAGCAGCTATCGGCAGGGATGGAGGAGACAGCAGCTTCAACACAAGAGATGACGGCAGCGATAACTGAAATTGATATTAATGTGTCCGAGATCTCCAGTAATGTGAAGGAAGGCGCTGAAGTTTCCAAGCAGATCAGTGAGCGGGCGATGGTGTTACAAGATGAGGCGATAGAGTCTACGGATAATGCGAAGCGAGTGTATGAATCTGTTCGTATCGATATGGAAAAAGCAATTGAACAGTCGAATGCGATCTCAGAGATTAATGTACTGGCGGATACGATTCTATCGATTACTAGTCAGACCAATCTGCTTGCTTTGAATGCAGCGATCGAAGCGGCTAGAGCAGGTGAGGCAGGTAGAGGATTTGCTGTTGTAGCTGGTGAAATCCGCAAGTTGGCTGAGAAATCGTCAGAGACTGCGGCTGGGATTCAAGGGGTCGTTTCAGGTGTATATGCTTCTGTTGAACTAATGAAGGAAAATTCAGAGGCGTTACTAGCTTTTATTGACCAGAATGTTCTTGGAGACTATGAGCGGTTAACGGAGGTAAGTCAGCAATATAACAGAGATGCTACTACAGTGAATTTGCTGATGAATCAATTTGAGACTGCGGCCGATCATCTAAGTATGGCTGTATCTAGTATTTCTATAGCGGTCAATGAAGTGGCTGCTACAGTAAATGAGGGGGCTATTGGGATTCAGGATATTGCGGTGAAGACGGCTGATATCGTTGAGAAGACATTCCATGAAGTTACGGTGGCTGACGAGAATACCCAAAGTGCCAAGGAGCTACAAGGGCTGGTAGATCGGTTTAAAATCTAAGAAGGATTAAGGGAATCTTTATCCGTCATTCATAAAATATTAAGCTTGCAAGGTTATAGTACATATATAACCTCCCTTAAATATAAACTTTGCCCCGCCGGCCGTCGGCGGGGTCTTCTTTTATGTGAATCTTTATAAGCGAACACCAGCTTAGCCAGTGATGAGGTAAATAGCTTCATCCAGCGGAACGATAATCTCTGTTTGTTCCACCATATCTTTCAAACGTACCTTATCAACACTTGATTCGCTTTCGCCGATCAGTATAACGTAACGGATGTTTTTGGATGAAGCTGTGGCGAGCTGCTTTTTTAATTTTCTTTTACCGGATACGAGAGTGGTTCTTATAGAACAGGCACGCAGCTCGGCTGCTGCAATTAAAGCTTGTGGTAGTGTCTCACCAATGGGAATAACCATAACATTTGCTGCTCTATTTTCTTGGATAGGTCGTTCTGCTAGGAGCGCCATGATTGACTCCATACCAAAAGACAACCCCACCGTAGGATATTGAATATCCTCTCTGCCAACTAGCTGTCCGATAATCGCGTCATATCTGCCTCCGCCACCCAAGCTTGAGGCAAAGGAACCAGATGCATCAAAGATCTCGTAAACTGTTCCTGTGTAGAATGAAAGCCCTCGGGATAAGAAAGGATCGAAGCGGCAAGTCTCCTGTAGTCCAATGTCTTGGATTAGATTTTGTAGGATGAGAACCTCTGACGCACCCGGTTGTGTTGTGAGATTGTATTTGTCGCATAACTGCTCAAAGCTTGGATTGTCCATTTCGATAAGCGCTAGAATCGCTGCGATGGTTGCACGTTCTAGCCCCTTGCTAATGAACTCGTTCTCCACTCCACTAATGTTGATTTTCTCAAGTTTATCAAGGGTAAGCATAACGGATAGTTGGTCTTCCGCAGGTACGCCAATGGACTCTAGAATCTCACCGAGAAAACGTCGATTGTTCCATTTTAGGATGATAGGAATGTCCAGCTTGCGGAACGCTTCGGTAGCCAGTTGCATTAGCTCAGCTTCAGCCTCAGGGCCGGAAATGCCTACCACATCGACATCACATTGCAGGAATTCACGCAGACGCCCACGTTTTACGGGTCCATCTCGGAACACTTTTCCGATCTCATACCGCTTGAAGGGGAACTCTATCCCTGGATTTAAAGCGATCACTTTGGCAAAAGGAATCGTCAGATCATAACGCAACCCTAATTTGCGGTTGCCCTGATCCGTGAGTTGGTACATTTCCTTGAGAATTTCGTCCCCGCCTGCATATTTTGAGGTTAATAACTCCAATTCATTTAATAATGTCGTATCCATCGATTCAAAATCATAGAGCTCGAACAAGTCCTGCAGCGTATTTTGAATGTTCTTTCTGAGCGCTTGCTCTTGACCGAAGTAATCATAAGTTCCTTTAATGTTTTGCATCATTAGTAGCTCCTTTGAATTGGCATAGTTTAGAAAATAAAAAAACGCGCAGGACCTCTTGGTCCTGCGCGTGATCTATGCCGCAGGGAGGCCAACGCGAGTAGCGTTAGCCTCCCTGAAAAAATTCAGGAGTGCTAACGCTGTTTGTGATAATAATGAAGTTGATTCAGCATGATTGTATTTGTATTCATCAGAACCAATTCCCTTCGAAATTTTGATTACTGCCGATTATAGCCGATCATTTGGAGTCGTGCAAGCAAGAATTTATATTTGGTTCGATTTCTTGTGGGCGAATGGACAAGTTATCAGCTATAATAGGGCTTCGATATTCCTTAAGGAAAGGGAGTTTTTCTACGATGAATGAATCTTTAATTATAGCTCGGACCGAAGATTTTGTTAAAGAGCAACTTGGACAAGATACTACGGGTCATGACTGGTGGCATTCCGATAGAGTGCGCAACACCGCCGCTGAAATTGCCAAGAGCGAGAGCGCAGATATATTTGTTTGCACGATGGCCGCCTTGCTGCATGATGTTGCTGACGAGAAGCTTAATCCGTCTAAAGAAGAAGGTTTGCTTAAAGTACGTACTTGGCTTTCTTCAAACCTTACAGATGAGCAACAAATTAATCATATTATGATGATTATTGAGACGATGTCCTTTAGTGGTGGCGGGGGAGAACCGATGCAGACGCTTGAAGGCCAAGTGGTTCAAGATGCCGATCGACTTGATGCGCTTGGTGCGATTGGCATTGCCAGAACCTTTATTTTCTCAGGGGCGAAAGGTCGTCCAGCTTATGATCCAGAAGTGTCTCCAAGAGATGAATCGCTTCAAAAGGAGTACAGGGATTACAGCAAAGGAACGGCTATCAATCATTTTTATGAGAAGTTATTAAAATTAAAATTCTTGATGAATACAACCTATGGACGCAAGTTAGCAGAAGAACGGCATGATTTTATGCTTAATTATCTGGACCAGTTCTATAAGGAATGGAATCAAGGGAGCCAATAGCTGTTATAATGATAAGTATGCATAAGATGAAGGATCGCGGAGTTTCCGCTTTAACCAGAACAATCGGCATAGAAGAGGTTGAACGATGAGTGAATTGCAATTTAGAGATTATGAGTTAAACGAAGACATTATTAAAGCACTGGATGTCCTGAAATATGAGACACCAACAGAAGTTCAAAGCAAAGTGATCCCTGTAGCTCTTCAGCAAAAGGATCTGATCGTTAAATCGCAAACGGGTAGCGGAAAGACGGCAGCTTACGGAATCCCCGTCTGTGATTTGGTGGATTGGGTGGAGAATAAGCCGCAGGCTTTGATTCTAACGCCTACTCGGGAGCTTGCCATGCAAGTGAAAGAGGATATCACCAACATTGGACGATTTAAACGGGTTAAGGCCGTGGCTCTTTTCGGTAAGCAGCCTTTTGCTCCACAAAAAATTGAGCTTACTCAAAAAACACATGTTGTCGTAGGTACGCCTGGACGTGTGTTCGACCATATTGAAAGAGGTACGCTTCCGCTAAATCGGATCAAGTATTTGATCATCGATGAAGCAGACGAAATGCTGAGCATGGGGTTCATTGAACAGATCGAAAAGATCATTAAGCAGCTGCCAAAAGAACGAGTGACTTGTGTTTTCTCCGCTACATTACCGGAAGTGATTAAGAATTTGTGCCGGAAATATATGAGCGATCCAACGGGAATTGAGATTCAAGCAAGTGGAATTACAACCGCTACAATTGAACATGCGTTGATCGAAGTGAGACAAGCTGCTAAGTTCTCGCTACTGAGCGATATTATTACGGTGGAGAATCCGGATAGCTGCATTATCTTTTGCCGTACACAAGAACAGGTGAATGCGGTATTTAGAGGGCTGGCTGATTTGGAATATCCCTGTGATAAGATCCACGGGGGAATGGAGCAGGACGAGCGTTTTGAGGTCATGAATGCTTTTAAAAGAGGGCAATTCCGTTATCTAATCGCTACCGATGTAGCGGCAAGAGGCATTGATATCGAGAACATCACTCACGTGATTAATTACGATATTCCACTGGAAAAAGAAAGCTACGTGCACCGTACAGGCAGAACTGCTCGTGCAGGTAAGACAGGCAAAGCGATCACTTTTGTCACTCCAAATGAGCAAAAGTGGGTGAAGGACATTGAAGGCTATATTGGCTTTAGCATCCCGAACATGAAAGCTCCTTCGGATGATGCCGTTGCTTACGCGAAGGAAGCGTTCGAGCAGAAAATTAACAAGCAGCCTGTCCGCAAGAAGGACAAAAGCGAAAGCTTGAACAAAGAGATCATGAAGTTGTACTTCAACGGCGGCAAGAAAAAGAAGCTAAGAGCCGTGGACTTTGTCGGCACAATCGCAAAGCTTGAGGGTATATCTGCAGAAGATATCGGTATTATCTCGATTCAGGACAATGTGACCTACGTGGATATTTTGAACGGTAAAGGTGCAATGGTACTGCAAGCGATGAGAGAGACGACGGTGAAGGGCAAGCAGCTTAAAGTGCATATTGCGAAGAAATAAGTACGTGAACAGCAGTTTATCGCTAATCACCATTCATAAGTGCCGCTATTGATGCGGTTTAATTAAGAGGGAGTCGTGTTCTTTACGCGGCTCCTTTTTTATTTGTTTTTTACAGATTGAAAATAGAGGATTAATCTATCGGTATTCAGAACTGTTACTAAATAAAGAGGTGGTATAGTGAAAAGTGAATTTAAGAACATTAGGATTAAAGCGATTCTGCAAGTTCTAATTGTTGTATTTTTGCATTTTATAACTATCTATTTTTTGAAGCTGAAAACTGAAGATTGGGATGAAGAAATAGTAAACCAGATGTTCTTAATGTATTCAGTACCAATATTTCTTACATATATTTCTTGCATGAGGGCTTTAAAGACGAGGAAGCTAAGGTACAATATTGCATGGTTAGTTATCAGTACTTTACCTAGCATGAGAATTCTATTTTACTTAAAAGAATATCAAGGGAAAAAATCTGCAAATCCTGGTTTCGTTGAATTTGATATTCCTCAGATAGAGCTTATTTATCTATTTCCTGTTAGTTACTTGGGTATCCAACTAATTTTAATATTTTTAATGTTGATAATGATATTTTCGAAGGAAAAACCAGTAATTGATTAACATCTGTACATAAAGAATGGAAATACGAGATTCTCTTTTCGTCCATCACAACCATGGAAAAGTTTCTAATTATGCTAAGGGATGGATGAGGTTGGTCGTTTGATACCCTGAAGGAAACGGTGAGGCTCTATCGTAAAGAAACTTAGTTTTGGGAGGAGTAATTATCGAATTGGGTGTAGATGAAAATAGTTTGTGCTTGAGCGAGTGTTTAGATTGTGTTTTTGTTTGATTTATAGGGAAAACCTCCCTATAAATCGCCTGAAATCCGCTGTTATGAGCTAATTAGGTGAATTTAAAGGGAGAAATTCCCTAATTGTTGAAATCAGGACCGTAATATCGATGAAATTGGGGAGGATTTCCCTAAATTTCATTCCCACGAATCCATAGGAAAAAACGCAGTATGCAATTATAATTTGTTTGGTATTAAAGCGAATAAATCATATAAAGGTGATTATTGCTTGGCAAGAACACATGAAGAAGTGGATGGCGTACGTGTGCCCACGACTTCAAAATTCCGGAGCTACTCTAGCGTAGCAGGATCTTTTGCTGACCATTCGGATTTCCTACTTAAAAACAGCCGTTATCGTTTCGCATTATCCAAAGAAAATCCTTATGAGTTTGCTAACGAACTCCAAAGAGCTGGTTATGCGACGGATAGTCAGTATGCCAACAAACTGAAATCGATTATCCGAAAACAAAACTTAGCTTCGCTAGATATGAATCAAGGGATTGACCCCGCAACGGCCAACCCTTTACTGATATCGGGTTTGTTGGAGGAGGCAGTGGGGACGGTGGGGCTGGTAGTTTAATTACTGTGACCTTTGGGATTAGTCAATATTATGGTGGGCCGGCAGTTAAAACCTATCAAGAAAAACGTATGGACGGTAAGTATTATACCGTTTATGAAACCATAAACGATCCCACAACCGGAAACCCAATAATTAATTTTGAAAATTACGATCGTGTGGTACTCTCATCTGAAGCGCAAGCTCCAATCATTGAGATAAAAGACATCCCAGAAGCAATTAGAGTAACCATTTATGCATCCAATGAACGAGAATTTTATGTGATGAACGTAGACTATATAAAGGGGACCTATTAATGAATACACAATTGGTTAATCTGCAGTTCAGTGATACTTACCTCATGGTCAATTTCGAGATTACTTTCCAAGAAATTCAATCCTGGTTGTCTATGGCCGGCCACAACATGGATGATGCATCCCTTTTTCGAGCTTTGTTATTCCCAGAATCATTAGATTCGGACCAACAGACCGAGTTGTGCTGGATTATCCTACACAGATACGAGGATGTTTTCTTTCAAACCAATCGCAACTGGACGGATCCGGAACATCCAGCAACAATGAACTGCGTGCATCAGTTATTGCTTCGCATGATGAACAGTCGCACACTTAATGGTGAAGATAATACGAAGCTGGACCTTTACTTACTCTTGCAGGAAGACCGTCAAGCTGATACACCGTTATATCCTACGCTACATCATCTGTTTGATGTGAAGTGGGGCAGTTCCGCTTCCGCGTAGTGTAGCAATTTGAAATAGCGTTTAATCCTAATAGCAGAAAGAATTTAATTACACCGCCTTCGAAAGAAGGCTTTTTTTGTTAGTCGATACCTTTCAATAAAATAGTGGAATATTAAAATACGCTCTTTTAGTCGGTATGGTATCAACGGAACTAAATGATATATCAAGCGTAATTGTAAATAAAAGGAGTGATTTAATGAGTTATTTTATCGAGTTTTTAAGAACCTTATTTCCTGATTCAACACCCGCTGCAATATCAATTATAGTTACAGTATTAGTTTTTTTGGATGTATAAGGAGCTAAGAAGCAACTTTCTTGTAAATCTAATCAACAACGGGTAGATAAGGCTCTTGATATCTACTCTGACATTGAATTTGGAATATATAAATACCTCAATGAAAAAAGTGACCTTTTTACAGTAGCTGAAAAGATATCTAAAGCCTCTTCGCTCCTTCCTTATGATTTACTAAAATTATTCATTAAGTTTAAAGAGACAACTAATGAGTCTTTAAAAAGGGAGATGTTGCTTGAATTACATAAAGATATAGAAAAGGAAATCTATAGTTTGTAATTTAAACAAGTTGATCCAGTAACATTCAAGAGTGATAAAAATATAGCCGCAAGTGTTGAATACTACATAAAAACGAAGATTGCACCTTTTGGAATTCCTTTTATTTATACCTACTTTAATTTTGTATTTTTGTTATTACTTATACTGCTCATCGCTTTAATTGATAGCGCCGCGACAGTAACGGAACAAATTTTCTTGATTTCCTTGATTTTCGCTTCATTGTCCTACCTTATGGTTCTATATAATATTATTTCTGAAGGTTTTCTTAAAAGACGATTCCAACGCTCCTATATAAACTGGATTTTATTGTTAATATTTGCACTTGGGATGCCATCATTGATGGTTTTTACTGACGCATGGTTCAGAGGCATCCTCGTCTTTGTATGATATTTATTTATGGTTATTATGCAGGACGAAAGTGTATGAGAGAACGTGCTGTATAAATGGTCCCCGCAATCTGCTTAATAACAACCATACAACTGATGTGAATTATGTTATGGTTCATTCACTTAGAGCTTGGAACAGATGTACCGCGGTGAAGATAAATCAGGGTGAACCGTACCATAAGTGACTGCAAGTTTTATCGGGAAATCTGGAAGTAGGCTTGGTAGGGCGCTTTGCAGGGTATGGGTTTGGGATTGGCTACGTATTAGGCAAGTCGGAAACAACAGGCTGTTGAGAGCTTTTTTGGTTCACAGAAGGATGAGTCATCTGGCTCCCTATATGTATTAAAGTTTGCTTGAATCAGTTTTAGGCTTACAGGAAGTTGTGTTTAAATATAATCATATTTTACCATGTTAGTTCATATCAAGTGTTATACTGTACAGTTATGAATAAGAACGGAACGCTTGTTTGGATAACGGAGAGCGACTAGTAAAATAAAAGAAAAAAGGTAATTTAGCGACTAGTTGCCTATAAGAAAGGGAGTATTTATGCAAATAGAATCGCTTAATTCTAGCGATAAGTTATGGCAAGTCGTTGCTGAGTATGCGCTGAATTGTTCATGGAAAGCAGGAACTACTTTAGCTAAACAAATGAAAGAATTCCATTTTTCAGACTGGGAAAGAGTTTTTGCAGCATTAGATGGTGATCGTATTGCTGGCTATTGCACTTTAGCAAAAACAGACTGCATACCTGATGTTTCCTATACACCTTATATCGGGTTTGTGTTTGTGGGAGAGCAGTACAGAGGCGATCGATTAAGTGAAAAGTTGATTTTATCTGCCTTGGCATACGCTAAGGAACTTGAATTCGATAAAGTATACCTTGTCAGTGATCATGTTAATTTGTACGAAAAATATGGTTTTAAGAAGGTAGATGAGAAAGAGGCACCTTGGGGGGCAATGGAGACTATTTTTATGCACTTGGCGTAACGTGCTGCTATCTAGCAAAGGGCCATTCCGCAAGGGATGGCCCTAAAACTTGCAGTTTCAGCTAGCGCGGAGAACCGTATCACAAGTAATGTCGAAATTTATGAAAAAGCTAGTAATTAAGAGATTACATAAGGTTTTAGAGAGAGACCCCGTATATACGTTAGCGTCAAGTACTAGCAAACGAAAACAAGCACACCTTCACAATTAAGATTAGGTGTGCTTGTCATAGCTTGTATTAGTCTATTCTGTTAGTCATTGCAATTTACTTTGTCATAATATTGTAGAGTGTCTGAGCAAATTCCGCTCTGGTTGCTTTATCTACTGGTAAGAGGTTACCGTTTAATCCAGATATAACTCCATTATTCACAAAGTATGTCATGGCAGCAGTTGCATAAGCAGATACTGTATCACTATCTTTAAAGTCTTTCAGTTCATTTGGAGTAGTTCCGGTCGGCAATGCATTAATGCTCTTAAGCGTATTATATGTCAATACAAACATTTCCTGTCGTGTAACTTCTTTTTCAGGTGCAAACATGTTATTGCCCGCACCATCTGTTATACCCAACCGCTTTGCCGCTGCTAGATACCCAGTATAGTACGTGTTTCCAGCGTCACCGAAGTTGTTTTCAGAGTTTTGATCTGGATTGATACCAAAAGCTTTCATTATCATTACCAGAGATTGTGCGCGGGAAACTTTTGTTTCAGGACCAAAGTTCCCATTACCTAATCCATTGGTTATGTCTCTTGCTGCTAAATAGCTTACGGCATCATTGTACCAAGCGTTGGCTGCAACATCGGTAAATTCAATATTGTTGTACCCTACAGCATATTGCGAGAAATGAGGTACACTGAATGTTAGTGTTTGGGTTGTCACATCATACACACCATTTTTCACCACATTAAGTTGGCCAGCAGTATTGATATGGTAAGCTACAACTGCAATTGGCTTCTCATCGGACTTAAGTGCATAAGGTATTGTTACTGTTATGTTTCCACTAAACTCCGATATCGTCTTGTCACCGCTAGTAATATCGAAATTCACAACGGGTCTATCTCCAACTTTGTGCTGATAATCAGCATCTAATGTTGATGGTTCCATCTTCGTAGCAGTAATGGTAACAGTTCCTGTTGCTTGATCGGAGATGCTTGATATCGCATTTCGACCAAATGTCATTGTTCCGATTGGCGTAGATATTGTTAAGGTAACCGCCGTATTAGATGTGAATTTCATCAAGGATTCATTTGATAATGTAACTTTGACTGCTTTAGCATTTGATGGAGCGTCCACATCCAGTTTAATTGCTACTTCAGTATTTACACCTTGATCAGCAGCTTTTGATACAGCTGTTGTGATAGCATCATCAATCAGTTTGCCAGGTACTGTAGTAACTGCTATTCCATTTTCATCTGTAGTTTTCACAGAAGTTACAGTTGTTACCTTGCCTTGAGAAACAGTTGTCTCATAAACGGGAACGGGCTTTGTTGTAACTTCACCACCACCTGATGGAGGTTGGACAACTGGAGGTGAAACCACTTGTTTCTTTAATACGGTAACTCCGATACTTACTTTCAATGAAATACTATTGGTATTTACCAAGTCAGAAGGCAATATTACTTCGCCATTTACTGTAAACGTTTGTTCTGTCTTGACTGAAGGATCGTAATCAGCAGAATTCACATCCCAAGCTACAACTGCATTCATTTTTCCGTTATTAGTTACTAATACAACGGTAGCAGGTAGCTTAAGATCAGCGATTGTCTTTAGAGTTCCGTTAGGCAATCCGGTTATCGCTGTCGGTGCTTGAATGCTTACAAGCTCTATTCCAGGAATCTTCTCAAATTCAGCAGTAATTATTACATCTTGAGCTGGCATTGTAAATGTATCTTCGAGTATCACATTGCCATTTACTTTCAGAGAACCTGTTTTTAGTTGATATCCAGCATCAGGTGTTACTGTCAATTTTACAGTTTGACTTGGTTTTGCTGTCGATAGATCTGATGTTACTGAACCATTAGTCATAACACCAACTGTAATCGTGTAAGGTTCATCTGTATCTTTTACTACTCTAATCGTTTTATCAGCAAACTTCGTCGAATCAACTTCAGATGTTGCTCTAATTGTAAGCTGATCTGCTGTTTCATTTTCGTTAACCATCAGCAATCCGTTGAAAATTTTAGTATCGACATTTTCAGCACCATAAACAGCCCATGTAACGGATGTTGATGCGTCATTTTTTACTGCCACATTAGCAGTGAATTGCTGAATCTTACCAGCCTCAACGAAGTCAACTTGGTCAGGGATTGTAACACTGATTACTTTTGGAAGTAGTTCATTTACTACTAACACTTGTGCTATTCCTGATTTTGTTGTATCAAACGTTGAAGTTGCTTTAACTGTCAGTACACCACCAATTTCTTCGTCAGCAGCAACACGGAGTACCCCGTCACTGATGGTAGTATATTGACTTGAGTTACCGTACACATCCCAAATAACGGTATCACCAGCATTACCTGCGACTTTAGCTTTAAATGTTAGTGTAGTTCCGATCTTTCCATCCACATCGTTAGGGGTTATGGTTACAGAATCAACTACGTGGTCTCCACCCTCTACCAAACGACTTACCACATTATCAAGATCAAACCTTAACTTTTCAAGTTCAGTCTTTGTTACAGCTATTGTAGAAGATTCTACTCCACTGATAATACCTTTAGTTTTTTCTAAAACATCACTAAAGAGTTTAAAGCTATCAGCTGTATATTGATCTTCAGTGTATGTTTTTTCATATTCGTTACAGACTTCTTTAAGTCTTTGAATATTTCCAATACTACGAAGTGCTAAGGCCGATTCTTCTAATGCAGCTCTATATCCTTCTGCGTCACTCGCTGTAACTGCTGTTGATAGTGCTGCTTTAATAGCGTTTAAAGCTATTGAGAATGGCCCCCATGTAGCGGGAACATAATTGGCTTCATGCAAATTACTATAACGATTGACTAAATCCTTCAAAGAAGCTTGGTCAACATAAAGCTCATTAGTAGGATCATAAGTATATTCTAGTCGTCCTGAGTTAGGTTTCCCATATTGTTTCAGTTCATAATACAGCGTGCCACCATCTTTGGACAACGGAACTCTTGCCTGCCTAATGAAATCTTGGCCTTCTTCTACTTGCTGTGAATGTAAAATAGGTGATTGTGAATCAGCAGCTTCATAAATCTTCATAGAAGTCCCAACATCTAATCCTTCTAAGGTAAACACACCGTACTTACTACGTGTTTGGTTACCCATTAAAGAATGCTCCAGCTTAATTGATGTTGGTAGCTTAATTTCCGTTCCAACTTCAGGCGCATATTCAATACTAGAACGTAAGCTCACCACTCCATTTACATTAGTTGTGTAATACAATCTGCCGCCTTCAGGAATTAATGTTAAATTCTCAAAAGAAGCCACTCCACGATTAAGCTGCTTGTATTTATTGTTTGGTTGTGTAGCTTTTACCTCTGCAATTGGTTGGTCAGACTTCAGGCTGTCATAGATTTTCACGATACCTGTATCATCTGCAACCGTTCCCCCTGATCCGATAGGCATTGCAACATTGTCTAAAACTACAGAATCAGTTGCTCCAACATTATTTTTCACTGTTACATTGCGGTCTAGCAAGGCTGTGGAATGAGGGACATAAGGATTCTCATACAATTCAAATTCATAGATACGAATTGCATGCCAAGGACAGTTATCACTTTTTGTAACGTGAAGCCTAATATAACGTGCTGTAATAGGAGTATCAAGTACACGGTCGGTAACGTCTTGACGGTTTCCGATTACCTCATCGACTTTTGTGTAATTTAATTTTATAACTCTCTGCTTACTAGTAGGGTCATTAGGATCTAAAATAGGTTGTCTATCATCTTTCGCATACTGTAAATCAAACGTGTCGGTATTAAAATCTACGCCCTCACCTGCACCGGCAACGTTAGCATGCTTAACAACCCAACGGCTAATATCCATATCTTTGCCCAAGTCGAAGTAAGCAGATGCAATTGTTTTACCTGAAGCCCATTTACTGTTTGGAATAACACCATCGTTAATTTTGTCAACCTTGCCCCCAGGGTCAAAAGAGCCATCATCAACGACCGGGACGTTCAACGCAATATTAGTACCTTCTACTTGCGCTACTTCGAAACCACCCGTAACAGCTGGCCAGTTGAAATTGAATGTTTTTACCCCGCCAACTGTTCCATTAGCGCTGTATGATGTAATTTCGAAAGTAGTCTGTGCTTCTTCATTGTCTCTTACAAATCTACCTAAATAAAAAGCATCACTTGGTGTTGCGCCAATGAATTCTTTTGTCCCATCAGCGTATACGCGATGGATGGTGTATAGTGACGCATTGGCAGATTTATCCCAATATATTCTTGCTTCTGCTGTTGTATCATTTACATATATTGAATCATCAAGTGTAATTGCAGATGTTGCTGCAGGAGCAGCTTCATTTGTTGTAAATGCAAGTCTTCCGATATTTATAGAATAGTCCTTAACATCCTCATTTGCATTTATTTTCAATGATATCGCAATTGCTTTTTTATCGTGTTTTGATAGGTCGATAGTAGAGGTTGTCCAACCATTCTTCTCTGTACCAGCTGGAACAGGGTAGAATTCGAAATTACTATCGTCATAAGTATCGCCAAAGCATAAACCAACATACACATCGACATCTGAAGCAGGTGTTTTATATGTGATGCTTATCTTACTATTATCAGTGATCTCTAACTGTGAGCTGTATAGCTTTATGTGATTTGCTTGATTTGCGTCTAGATTACCTGATAACTTTAACGATGATCCTCCCCACCAAGCATCTTCATAATCAAAATTAGGAGCTAGCTTAGAACCTTTACTATCAACAATCCAACGCCAAGTTGGTGTTATATCCGTTAGTGAACGGTTATACCAACCCTTTTCCTTACCAGTAACAATACCGTCTTCATAGAATTTCTTACCGTTACCAACTGTGAAATTTGTTGCAAATTCATTTCCTATAATTGGTGTTTGGTCTGCAACAAGATTTGAAAATCCAGGAAAAACACCGAGAGTACGTGTTTTATCTCTAGGATCGAATGCTGGACCTGTCCACAAACGTAGGTCTTCATGGTTCATAAAATCATCGATACTCTTAGAGCTAATGAGTGTTGCGTTAGGCCCTAGAATACCGAGAGATGTTTTTAATTTCCCATCGGGACCAATTAGATTAGTAACATCAGCACCTTTGTCGGTATAAGGGAAGTTCTCCCATGTCGCATGGATATCAAAAGGGCTTCTACCAGCGTCTACGACTGACTTAATTGAAGCATTAATATTTCTCCAGCTCATGTCAAGCCACCAGTCGTTATTTAAGCGTGTATCCCCATCTTGCATCCAATTTTTAACGTCAGATTCACCTAATTGACCTTTCCCGTTATACCAAGCCATAGTAAAGTTATCTGGCTTCTTCTCCTGAATATATGCGAGCATCTCTTTAAGTTTTGCCATGCTCTCTGGACTTGAACTTGATTCTTGATTAATGGTAAAACCATCAAATCCATAATACTGAGCAATTTCAACTAATTTATCGGCAGCAACAAAATTACCTTTAGCGTCCTGTTCCACCAACTGATCAATAAACTTACCACCATATGCACTGTCACCCCAAGGGATGAAAATAGTTCCAGTTGCCTTTACACCGTTTCTATGTGCAGAGTCTATATGCTCTGGTGTCGGTATAGCAATTGGCCCCTCAGCTGACGAGCCTCCCCAATAATTGTTGATATCAACGTATTGGAAATTTGTCATTGCATATGTGTAAGCGCCATCGCCACCCTGTGACGGTGATTGGCTTGCACGTGCACTTGTACCACTAAGAGGGATTATTCTTGCATCGCGTGATGCATTAGGATTGACGGATGGTCCCATCCACCTTTTTGCCAGAGGAACAGCACTCCGATTATATCGGGCATCGGGGTCATTATCAGGAGTCCAATTTTTCAATTCGTCGATTTGGAATGCTGCCCCATAAGGCTGCAATGTTTCATTATGCAAATAGTACTCATTTGATATCGGCAATGGTTCAGGCCAATACCCCAAGGCAGCTTGTACTGGTTGCCCTGTAATCAAAACAGTAGAAAGAGTGGAGCCAACAAGAACACAGCTCAACGCTTTCTTAATAAGAGGTTTTTTCATCTGATTATCTCCTACTTTGTGTATTTTTTGAAGATTTCGTGCTGCTATTTACTCCTATTAGGAGTTGAGAGACACTATTTAATTCTTCATCCTATACGCTAATCAAAGCAAATGACTAGACTTCGTGGGACGTATTCATATCCCAACATCTTACCTAGTACCGCCTTCTGAGTGTTTGTATCAACCCCTTTATGAGATATTATCTAGTGGGCTTCGAGTGCAATAAACCTTAGAATATCTGTACATAAGCAAATCATTCGGTCTCTGAACCAAACTAGTAAGCTATGGTGAAGGGCGAGAGGTTCGAATCCTCAAGCGGCTCTTCACAGCCACAGATGCGTTCCAAGCAAGTACTCTAGACCACTCTGTCACCTTACCTTATTAAGTTGGGTAAAGGAGAGATTCGAACTCTCGGTGATACTGCCGTACCACAAGGGATTCCCCTCTGCAATCAACCACTCTGCCACTTCACCCATAATGGAGGACAAAACAAGATTTGAACTCGCGAGAGCAACTGAAGGCACTAAACCATTGCACATACATCTTGCCCATCACGCCAAATGAAAGCGGTTTCAAAAATTCATTAGTTACATTCTAGCAAATACGTGGATTTTAAGACTACTGTACAAACAATAGAAAGTAGTCAAAAAACTATAGGGTTGACCAAAGTTTTCAATAGTTCTTTCGCTTATACGTCTCTAAGTCAGTTGCGCTGGTTGCCAGAGTAATGGCCCTAAAACTTGCCGTTACAGACAGCACGGTGAACCGTACCATAAGTAGGGGCAAGTTTTTTTTGAAAAATCGCGCTGAGGGCTTGGAACGGAGCCTTGAAGGACATGGGTTGAAGAGCGGTCACGCGCAGCAGCGAAGATGGAGCAAACGGACTTTTGCGAGCTTTTTGGAGTTGCAAATTACAAAATAATGGAGGGTTATAAATGAAGTACTTTTACGGAGTATTATCTTTTTTGGGACTCGTCTTGCCCTATTCGCAATTCATCCCTTGGGTCGTGCGCAACGGCCTCGATTTGTCTCTCCTATTTGAAGCCATAACCAGTACGCGTATCGGAGCTTTTGCATGGATGGATGTTTTAGTTACCGCGATCGTGCTTATGGGATTTATTCTATTAGAAGGCACCAGAAAGAAAATGAAATATTTATGGCTGCCGATTGCAGGTACGCTACTGGTAGGTCCTTCACTGGGTCTTCCCTTGTTTTTGTTTCTTCGACAATTACACTTGGAGAAAAACATTCTAAAATAGCATCAAAGATGGGAACGGAAACATGGTTAAACGAATCAGTTTAAAATGTTCGGCATTTCTTGAACGTCATACTTCCATCGACGCAGCAAAGAATGTAATCTCGGATGCAGAGGCATGGATCGTAGACTTCAAAACGTTCTCCAACACATGATCACCTTTCAATTCATTATTGAAACAGATAGCGTGGGGCGTTTGCTTGCTCAGATTGAGGCATCTCCCCTTACTCTTTTTTCAGAGTCATCAACAGAATTAAAGCTGCGTTTAGAAGATTGGGAAACGAAACGTCCGACAATAGAACTTAATGGTTCTTTAGTAGTGTACATCGTAAACGATGGGCCTGATGTTGAAGTTGACGTACCAGCGGTACCAGGCTAAAGGCTTCCTGCAAATGAATTGAAGGGTTGTCCACTATAATCTGTTTTAGTATGAAAGCTTGCCGGTACAGACTGAGCGGAGAACCTTATCATAAGTAGGGCGAATTATTATGCTTTTGAGTATGAATCTTCGCACAATCTCCGTTGTCGGCTTCGGTAAATGACTACTAAATTAATTTGTCATGTGACAATACTGATGACAGCGGTCACTATTAAATACAATTAGTTCCATTATAATAGATCTAGCTAGTGGTGCTAAGTGGTATACCCGGATTGTTCGCGACAGATGAAGGTAAGGCATATGCGGCAGTGAGCTTTGCTGGAGGAACGGGACTTGAAGGTGATCCCTATCAGATTGCAACCGCCGAACAATTGAATGCTGTTCGTAATTATTTAGGTGCTGGTATCTACTTCGAATTGACTAAATATGGGGGAAAGTAAAGTGATAAAAATAAAAAGACTGCAATTATCTATTGTACTTGTGCTTGTAATGACGTTGTTTGTGGTCCCTGTTGCTCAGGCGGCTCCGGTCGGCCAAGTGGCCGAGATTTCTATTATCGTTAATGATAGCGTAATCCCGAGTGACGTCGAACCCGTTGTCCATAAAGGAACCGCGCTTATGCCTTTGAGGGTCCTTGAAGACTCGCTCGGCGTGTCTCTTAACTGGAACAGTTCTACACAAACAATAGCAGTTTTTAAAGGAGATGCATCGGGTACGCTGATTATAGGCGACCCGACCGCCAGCATTAAAGTCGGTGATGTAGAGGAGAAGGTCACGCTCGATCAACCTGCTATGATCATTCAGAACCGGGTTATGGTACCGGTACGTTTTATTGCCGAATTATTCGGTGCAAAAGTAGTATGGAATTCCACCATGAAAACCATCACCATCAGTACTCAGCCATCGGTTGACCAAGAATCGCAGAATTCTAAAGGCAATGGAGTCAAGGGTGATAAAGGCGATACCGGAGCGACTGGGCCAGCGGGAGCACAAGGCCCAGCAGGACCGGCGGGATCACAAGGAGATCCAGGGTCAGCGGGAGCACAAGGCCCAGCAGGACCGGCGGGATCACAAGGAGGTCCAGGGTCAGCGGGAGCACAAGGCCCAGCAGGACCGGCGGGATCACAAGGAGATCCGGGGCCAGCGGGAGCACAAGGCCCATCAGGACCGGCGGGATCACAAGGAGATCCAGGGCCAGCGGGAGCACAAGGCCCAGCAGGACCGGCGGGACCACAAGGAGATCCAGGGCCAGCGGGAGCACAAGGCCCAGCAGGACCGGCGGGACCACAAGGAGATCCAGGGCCAGCGGGGACTTCTTTTACCTCGGAAGGATTTTCTGTTACGGGTACGACATACTCAATCGCTAGTAGCACGCTATTTACGAATTGGAGTGAGGCGTCCCCTTATTACGCAAGCCCTGCATTTAATCCTGCTACAGGGATATTTACGGCACCGGCCACTGGCAAGTATGCTATACATGCAACTGTTAATTATAAGACTAACGTTCCAGTTAGTATAAGCTTAGGAAGTGGCATTGATCCATTTTTTACCGTAAAGAAGAATGGCAGCACTGATTTAATAAAAGGTTATATGCCTATCTTGGACGTTAATATAGCGTTAATTTTAACTATAAGGACCGTACTAAGTAGTGCGACGGTGACGCTATCCGGTGATGTAGAGCTGCAAGCAGGTGAGGAAGTTGGATTATATTACGAAGCTGACGGTCTAACCCTTGGTTTCAGTACGGATATAGTATGGTCGATTCATCGGCTATCCTAATACAAGGTTGCATGAGGTGAAGTTGAACCTTTGGTAATAGAAACACATCTTAACAGATATAGAGTCGGGCCATTCTCTTTGGGAGAATGTCTGGCTCTATTTTTGAATAGGACTCTTTAACGAGGATAGTTAAGCAACTGTCTACAACAAATTATTGATCTTTAGGGGTGACTGGTTCAGAGTAGAACTGTTGATATCGTTCCAACAATTTCTTACCATTCTTCTTGACATAGTCTCGTTGCTTTCTAACATTATATCCTTTATAGGAACCATAGAAAATTCCTGAAGATGTGTGTAGATTTACAGCGTTTGATGCCACGCGGTTTGTAGGTTCTGTATTAATTTCTACACTGTCATAAAAGCGACTTCTTTTTGCATCTACAACAGTTGCATTCCAACCTTGCTTGTTTTTAATATCAGCAATCCGTATCCTAGCAACTATTGCTACAACCACTTCTTGCTCATTGTTCTCATCAGTTACAAATGCGTCGATAATATGTTTATTACTAGCTAGGTCAAGAACTTGTGTAATATCAAGTGTTTTTATTTCATTTGATCCGTTCGTCATATAAAACAACCCAACCTTTCATATTCAGATATAAATTGTATCGGAAATATATGGGTAGCTTATTACATCAAATGACGAAGGTAAGCCTGTGATTCAATTTCGGGGCTTTCTCTGACAAAGGAAAAGCCCCTTCCGCTTGTCAATCAGCTTCGTTATCCCTCGTTTGTTTCAAATGAAGAAACAGGCGTAATCGCGATTCGAGCTTCCTGTGCATTTTGACTTAAGAGAGTATACCCCTCCGGATGATCGCCACTTGCGAGTTCATCTTCGATGTAATCATGATCTCGCAGATAAGGTGAAGGAATCCAACTATCATTACATTGAAGAAATGAAAGAGCATCAAGCTGGATTAGATGTGGTTTTACGCGTACGCCAACTGGATGAATTACTGCAATGGGTGCTCGGCTGGGGAGCGGGTGTAATCGTATTGGAGCCTGAATCATTCCGGAATAAGATTCGTGAGGAAGCCCGAAAAATTTCAGAACGCTACTGACATAACGCTGTCAGTATCGTTGTTTTATTATCGGGTATGTAAACATAAAGGAGTATAGAAAGGATGGTATTTTGTGAATTTTGCTTCTGTACGCATCATTACCGACGATGTGAATCGTCTCGTCGAGTTCTATGAAAAAGTTCTGGGTGTTTCGGCGGTGCACCCCGCGCCTGTTTTTGCCGAACTCGTTATGCCAGCATGTACCCTGGCAATCGGCCACTCCCAAACGGCGCAGCTATTCGGCGCTGGTTCCGTAGTGGCAGCGAGCAATCACACTGTCATCATCGAGTTCCGCGTCGACGATGTCGAAGCCGAATATGCACGCTTGAAGCCAATTGTCTATGATTGGGTAAAAGAACCGACCACGATGCCGTGGGGAAACCGTTCTATGCTGTTCCGTGATCCCGACGGCAACCTTGTAAACCTCTTCGAGCCGGTGACCGAGGAAGCGATTAAACGGTTTAGTGGCAGGCATTGATTAACTGATCTTCATGAGGGTCATGTCGAGGTCGTAGCTAATTAATAGGTTTGTCATGTGGTCCTGATAGTAGTCAAAATATAACTAATTTTGCGTACCTCTCACGGCATAGAACACATCGGAGACAGACTTGCTCTGCTGCCGCAGCACCTGCTCCAGCCATTGACGGTCAACCTGTTGTGTACGAGATTGTCTTCCATGATTTTGCCTCCATAATCAGTTCAACAGGGAACGACTGGACGGCCGCGGTGTGCAGCTTCAGATCTTTGCCGATTTTCAAGCGCGGTCTTGGACACGAGGAAAGAGATGCGAAGAAGGCCAGCAGCGTTACGGCGATGAGCTAATGGTTGAGCTTATCGTAAACGCCTTTTAAGGTCATACCATAAGAATGGCCTTAAAATTTGCCGTTACAGACAGCGCGGTGAACAGTATCATAAGTAACGGCAAGTTATTGCTTAATTAGTCTGGATGCAGAAAGACCGACCTGCCTTGCATATGGATAGTCCAGCTGAAAGACCGTGTCCAATTGGCGACGGTGAAGCACGAATTTAGCTAACCCTTTGACCTCAGTATATTCATCAAGGAATGGTTCGAAATAAAATGTGCATTGTGCACATAATTTGTGCGATGCACATAATTTCGAATGAGAGCTGGGTGTAATAATTATGAAGGCAGCAATAGTGAAGAAGAAGGGGACCATTCCCGTAATGGGTCATTTTGATTCCCCTGTTGCGACAGGTGGGCAAGTTATAATTAACGTTTCGGCAACAGCCTTGAGTCGAGTTAGCAAGTTCCGTTCAATGGGTAAGCACTACTCATCAGAAGTTAATTTTCCAATTGTAGCTGGTATTGACGGTGTTGGAACTTTGGAAGATGGGTCTCGAGTTTACTTTGCACTGCCAACGGCACCGTATGGTAGTTTGGCTGAGCAAACCGTTGTCAACGAGAAGCTAGTTGTCCGTTTACCAGATGGTATTGATGATCTCACTGCTGCCGCTATTGCCAACCCAGCTATGTCGTCATGGGCTGCATTGGTATTTCGGGCTGGCTTCAAATCCGGCCAAACGGTTTTGATTAACGGCGCCACTGGGGCATCCGGTAGCTTAGCAGTTCAGATTGCTAAGGGCCTTGGGGCCAAGAAAATCATTGTAACGGGACGCAATGAATCGAAGCTACATTCACTTGGAGCCGATGAGGCCATTGCATTTAATATGACAGCTGACTACGGACAAAAAATGTTTGAAAACGGCCTAATGCCAGTTATTGCTGAAGGTGTTGATGTTATATTGGATTACCTTTGGGGTGATAGCGCATTTGCCATCATGGCAGCTCTTTCTAAGAATAATACGGATCGTGTAACCCGCTTTGTAAGCATTGGAACTTCATCTGGACAAGAAAACATAAATTTACCTTCATCTATTTTACGCTCATCAACAATTGAACTGGTAGGTAGTGGAGATAAGAGTGTTTCTAAAGCTGATATGTTATCCGCTGTTCAAGGTGTTTTTGAGATGGCCGCCGAGGGGAAGATAAAGATTGACACAACAGAGTTTGCTCTAGAAAATATCGAAGAGGCTTGGAATGCTCCGCTTACACCACGTCCAGTAGTAAAGGTGCGATAAAAAGAAATGGAGAATGAAATTTTTAAAGCGCTAATTGATTTAGTTTCCATTATCAATCGGCCAGACCGTGATAAGAAAATGATTGCTGATGCTGGTGTAAATTTGGAGGCAGCAGCCTTTCGCGTCTTTGTTGGTATCGAGCATCTCCAACCGACTAGTGTTGGTGATTTGGCTGCTATGATGGGGAAAAACTATTCGAGTGTTAGTCGGCAAATCGATAAGGTAGAGGCCGCCGGGTTGGTTTATACTTATCCATCAAGTTCAGACTCTCGAATTCGTGTGTCTGAATTGACAAAATACGGGGAGGAAATCAATACAATGATTAACCTCGCCCGTGAGCGCAATATGCATGAAGCTTTAGCTGATTGGTCTTGGGATGAAAAAAACGCATTATTAAATAATTTAAAGCGTTTATTCGAATCGTTGCAAAAGTTCGACTGAGTACTGTTGTTGCAACTTTTTCTCTCCATGTTCGAATGCGACTCTTGTGTTGTGTTGTTTAATCATCCAAACTCATAAGTTCAATAGACGTTTCTCTACGACCAAGAAAGGAGCTGCCACGGCAGCTCCTTTCGCATTTTTCGCCGTTAGCCCTGTTACGGTGAACCGTATCACAAGTAGAGGCAAGTTTTTTGAAGAAAAACTCACAGGAGCCTGTGTTTACAGCAAGCCTAGTGGCCGTATCTGTCTAGTACAAAGAGACGATTGCCTGTACGGTTACGTCTCGGAGTTGGGAAGGGAAGAGGCTAGCTGGGGGCAGCGTAATGAAGTCTTGTTGGGTTTTGAAGATTCGTATATTCAGCTCTCCTGAAACTAAAAAAAGCTCATTCTACATCCGGGTGAACTTTTTTATAGAGTGTATAATAATTATTGGGACACAGATACTTCACTCATTAGAGCATGTACATTTTGGTCGTGGTCATGAAAGAACGTCAATGTAGAAGCAGCGATGTTAAAAATGATAGTAGGTACCTAGGTCACAGGACCCGACTCATGTCGTGTGCAGCCTCTCATGCTGGAAATAGATGAGAAGCACGAAAAAACAAGCCTAGTCGCCAATAACGTGGAGACTAGGCTTGTTATTCTTGAAAATCTCAGTAGCTGAATCAATTATTCTACAGAAGCTCCAGATAACGTCCCTAAGCGTTATATTGTGCCTGATGCAGCCGGCTGTATATGCCACCGGCATGGACTAACTCTTCATGGCGGCCTTGCTCGGCGATGCCTTCTTCGTTCACGACCATGATCCGGTCGGCATTCTTTATCGTCGTCAATCGGTGGGCGATGACGAGTGTGGTTCTACCCACGGACAGATCCGCAAGCGATTGCTGAATCGCTGCTTCCGTTTCTGTATCCAGTGCTGAAGTAGCTTCATCCAGAATCAGGATCGGTGGATTCTTCAGGAACATGCGGGCGATCGCTAGGCGCTGCTTCTGTCCACCGGACAGCTTCACACCGCGCTCGCCGATCACCGTATCCATGCCATCTGGAAGATTCTGAATGAGATCTTCCAGATGGGCACGCCGAGCAGCTTCCCAGATTTCGGGCAGCTTCGCATCCAGCTTTCCGTAGGCGATGTTTTCACGAATCGTACCCGAGAACAGGAACACATCCTGCTGTACGATCCCGATCTGCTTACGTAACGACTCCAGCTTCATGTCACGGATATCAATGCCATCTATGGTGATAGCCCCGCCTGTGACATCATAGAAACGAGGGAGCAGGCTGCAAATAGTTGTTTTGCCTGCACCAGAAGGTCCAACAAAGGCAATCGTTTCGCCAGCCTTAACTTTTAGGCTGATATTTTGTAGAACCGGACGGTCTTCGTCGTATCCGAAAAAGACATTCTGGAAGGTAATATCACCGTGTAAAGTATTTACCTCTACGGCATCCGGCTTATCGCTGATATCTGGCTCCGTATCAATAATTTCTAGATAACGTTTAAAGCCGGCAATTCCTTTTGGATAACTCTCGATAACGGCATTGATCTTCTCGATCGGACGGAAAAAGATATTGGACAACAGAATAAATGCCACAAACTCACCGATTTGCAACTCGCCATTGATGAAGAACCAAGCGCCGCTGATCATCACAAGGATCGTAATGAGGCGGGTCATCATATAGCTGACGGATAAGCTTTTGGCCATGATTTTATAAGCGAGAAGCTTAGTTTTACGGAACATTTGGTTATCTACTGCGAATAGCTCTTGTTCATGCTGCTCATTGGCAAAAGATTGAACAACCCGGATACCACCGACATTATCTTCGATACGGGCATTGAAACTACCTACATTTCCAAAAAGCTGGCGATAGGTGGAAGTCATGTTGCGTCCGAAGTAGATGATCACCCAAGCCATAATTGGAACGATAATAAAAGTAATAATGGCCAGCTTCAGATTAATATCAGCCATAAGGAGGAAAGCACCGACAAGTGTCATGATGGCGATAAATATATCCTCAGGACCGTGATGCGCCACCTCGCCGATATCATTTAAATCGTTGGTGATTCGCCCGATGAGGTGACCTGTTTTATTATTATCAAAAAAGCGGAAGGACAGTTTCTGGATATGATCGAACATTTTTTTACGCATATCGGTCTCGATATTAATGCCAAGCATATGCCCCCAATATGTAACGATATACTGCATAACTGTATTCAAGGCGTAAATAGCTAGGAGCGCGACACACGCAATAAGAATTAGCGGCCAATCTTGACCCGGGAGCAAATCATCAATAAATTTATTGACAGCTACCGGAAAAGCTAGTTCTAGAAGACCTGCAAAAACAGCGCAGGAGAAGTCCAATATAAATAGTTTTTTATACGGACGATAGTAGGAAAAAAACCTTCGAAGCATTCTGTTCACTCTTTTCTATAGGAATATGTAGGAGATCGAATGAAATTGATTCTCAATTGTCTTGATTATATGGATACTAAAGATGTCATTCGATTTTGTCAATAATAGGGTTATAAAATTACTTAAGGCTTGTAACTTTTATAATAATAGTGGATGATATGTCTTAATGCCATGTAATAAACATTTTTATATTTCTGGCGTAATCGCTCACCGTCCTTACAGGAATGTCAAAGGCGTTTATGCTTGTTGCAATTTAGGAGGATACATGATGAAAGCATCGCAACGAGAAGGAAACATTCAGAATAGAGGTTTAACGGATACCAAATATGATCGCTGGCTGCTAGTGTTGGGGATTGTGTTTATCGCAGCGGCACTTAGAGCGCCTTTCACATCCGTCGGTCCACTGGTACAAATGATTCAGGATGATCTAGGCTTATCGAACACTTTAGCAGGAGCTATTACTACTCTACCATTGTTGGCTTTTGCCATTTTGTCCCCGTTTGCTCCAAAGCTAGCTCGCCGTTTCGGCTTGGCTTATGTGTTATTAATTGCAATGGTTATGCTTGCTATGGGGATTCTAATCCGGTCGGGATCTGGAACGGGACTGTTGTTCACAGGTACGGCGATACTCGGGCTTTCTATTGCAGTATGTAATGTATTGCTTCCGGGTCTGATTAAAGGGAAGTTTCCTCACAAAATTGGGTTAATGACAGGTGTCTACACCGTCTCAATGAATTTATGTGCAGCCGTCGCTTCAGGTATTAGTGTACCGCTAGCTAGTCATGCTGGATTTGGCTGGAGAGGGACTTTGGCGATTTGGTTTATGATCGCTGCGCTAGCAACCCTGTTCTGGATTCCGCAAATGCGCAAGCTCGATCAAGGGACTGGGGCCAAGGGGTCGATCTCTAGTGGAAATATGTGGCGTTCTTCGCTTGCTTGGAAGGTAACGATTTTTATGGGCTTACAGTCGTTGCTCTATTATGTCTTCATAGCTTGGTTCTCTGTTCTCCTTGGTGAGCGAGGGATGTCATCAAGCCATGCAGGTTGGTTACTATCACTAATGCAAATGGCCCAGCTGCCGTTTACTTTCTTCGTGCCGTTGTGGGCAGGTCGGATGAAGAACCAACGTATTCTAGTAATCATCACGGCTATTTTGTATTTCATCGGAATCGGTGGCATTTGGTTGGGAAGCAGTGCTTTAATGGCTGTCTGGGCGATCTGTTTTGGGATTGCCGGAGGATTTGCCTTCGGACTTGTGATGATGTTCTTCAGTCTACGGACCAGAAGCACTCAAGAAGCAGCGGAACTGTCGGGAATGGCCCAATCCGTAGGTTACGTGCTTGCAGCAATGGGCCCGGCATTATTCGGATGGCTTCATGATGTAACGAATAGCTGGACGATGCCGCTTGTTTTATTGCTGGGTGCAAGCGTATTGCTGCTGGTTGTCGGACTTGGTGCTGGTAGCGATCGATATGTGGGAGATAGAAGATAGATGGTCATAAAAAGAGTGTATTGGTGCGGACACGCGCCAGTACACTCTTTTTTTTGTTGCATAGGAAGAAGTCACGCCCTTCATTGTTAGACGCGTTTGTAAGCGACGACCCGGATTCTTCGATAATCCATCACCCAGCGGCCATCCTGAAATAATGTCGGTCTAAGTTTCTGTTCCATATAAGAGAGGACTTCTTCTCGTTCAGATGGTGTTAGGACACTTAAGATTCCATTAGCAAAAGTGTTCAGCCAGAACTGGAACCCTTGCTCTCCAGCCTCTAGTGGGGTTGGACGGTCGAAACAAAGGGCGAGGTCAACAGTCAGTCCATGTTGTTCTAGTAGTGTTGTATATTGTCCGATGCTAGGGAAGTACCAAGGTAATTGAAGCTTATCACTACACCCTATAGCGGTAAAAGCATTTGGAAGCTCAGTAACGATAGAAGCGATATTGCCCTGCCCACCGAACTCGGCAACAAAACGTCCGCCTGTTCGTAGGCTAGCTGTGATAGAAGCAGCTGCTCCGTTCGCGTCGGTCAACCAGTGTAGAGCAGCGTTGCTGAACACGGCATCGACTGGCTGTTCCGCGACATAGTTTTGCCCATCTGCTAAGATGAAGTTTAGCTGGGGATGTTTGTCATGGGCAGTCTGAATCATTTCGGCTGAAGCATCAATACCTGTTACAGTGGCACCACTAGCAGCGATGGCTGCTGCCAAATCACCAGTTCCGCAGCCCCAATCAACAATTTGTTCGCCAGGCTGGGGGCGAAGAAGCTCAATCAAAGACTCTCCAAACTGAGACACAAAGGCCATATCAGTATCATAGGTTCCGGTATTCCACTGCTGGTTCATACGTATTCGTCCTTTCTGGTTTGGAATTACAGTGATACTTCTGATGCAGCACATTCTTTTAATTATGTTGTATCATACCAGCCTCTTATAAGTGAAATATATAAACTGAATAACTGTGATTGGTTATGCCTATGGGTATTTGAATATGTTATATCGCTTATATCGCTGTTGTTAGATTTATCTGTACATCGATTCAAAAATATGTTGCTATTTATCCGAAAAAAGAGTATATTCTTATGTACAGTGATTATTTCATTGGTGTACATAATGTGCGGTCGTGGCGGAATTGGCAGACGCGCACGGTTCAGGTCCGTGTGGTAGCAATATCGTGGAGGTTCGAGTCCTCTCGACCGCATCATCAAATAGGCTTATACAATTGCTCTTGGGCAGTTGTATAAGCCTATTTTTTATGTCTGAAGAAAGTGATGGTGGTCCAATTCTAGTGGCTTCTAAGTCCGATACACCCCATGCGTAGTGGAAGGAATAGATTTAATTAGATGGGGTAGATCCAAGTTGAGGGGATTGCGATCATGAACCGTCTGTAGGCATGTACTGTAGGCTTTTTTTCGTGGTTATGATCGGTTAGGTTTACTAAAAATAGGTATTTTTGTATTGACAATTATATCGGCTTCCGTAATAATATTATTACGGTAACCGATATATCGCTAACAGTAATAGAATGGAGATGGAATCATGCCTGAAAGCTCAGAAAGAGGAGCCTTAACAGAAGCTGTATTTTACATTTTATTGTCTTTATACACCGCAATGCACGGTTACGCGATTATGCAGAATGTGAAGGATTTAAGTCATGGTCGAGTGGATCTTGGAGCGGGCACTTTATATGGAGCTATCAACACCTTGCTTGAGAAAAACTGGATAAGAGCTATAGAAGGGGAAGAAGGCTCCCGAAGAAAGGAATACGAAATTACTGAATTAGGGAAGACAGTGATTCAGGGGGAGCTTATCCGGTTGGAAGAACTGATTGCCAATGGGAAGAGAATAGCTGGAGGTGAGTCCAAATGAAACATGTGGTTCGCAAGCTGTTTTGGGATTTTGAGAAGGAAGAACAGTGGCTTAATGAAATGTCTGCCAAAGGGTTAGCCCTTTCAAGCTACTCCTGGTGTAAATATGTGTTTACTGACTCGCCTAAGAATGAGTATACGTATAGAATTGAGCTTTTAGATAATGTGCCTACTCATCCGGAAAGCATGGCATACCTCAAGTTTCTAGAAGAAAATGGAGTAGAGTGTGTTAGCAGCTATGTTCGCTGGATTTATCTTAGAAAGAAGTCATCCGAAGGTGCGTTTGATATTTACACAGATCTGGAATCCAAAATAAAACACTTTAAGCGAATCAACACACTATGGAATTCTGTCATGTGGTTAGAGTTCATTGTTGGTTTAGCCAACATTCTCATTGGGCTAACGAATTATTTCACTTCATCCAACAGCATTAGTTTGGTAAATGTTATTCTAGGCGGGCTTTTAATTCTTTTAGGACTTGTTTTTTTTAGAGCTGGCGCACCTATCCGTAAGAAAATTAAAAAGCTTCAGCAAGAGAATTTAATAAGAGAATAGTCCTTATTCTTGTGATATGTATAAACAGCAGTTTTCCTGATTACTCGGGACTTGTTGTTTATTTTTTTGTCTATGACGATAACGCGCAATCTCATTGCTTTTCACCGGCCTATCATTTAGGACTCAACTATCAAGCTTAATTACCGAAAAAAAGGTATACTGGAATAGATTACGAAATTGTAATAAAGTTTGTCCCCATACCAAAAGAGGAGGCTGCACAGGTGTCTGAATTTCTTTTTAAGCAACTATACTTACGGTCTTCTATAGGGGTTGCTGTAGTCTCTCCCAAGGAAGGGACCTTGATTCAATCTAATCCAGCACTTTGCCGTATGCTTGGTTATTCTGAAGAAGAGCTTTTAAATATGCACTATCTAGATCTTATTTATCCAGACGATGTAGCTGATGATGATCATTACGTTATCCTGAACAATCTCTTAGCAGATCCTGGGACCGCAATAGAGTTAGAAAGACGGTTCTTATGTAAGGGTGGCGAGATAATCTGGGTAGCTCAACATATATTTCTGATTCTTCAGGAGAACTCTAGTGAACCCCTTGTCTTGATCTCAGAACTTACGGATATCACAGACCGAAAGCTTGCGGAAGATAAGATTCAGGAAGATCAGCATTTATATAATTTGATCACACAAAATACGCCGGATATGATTTCTTTTGGCGGACCAGACGGTACACTGCACTACGTTTCTCCTTCAGTGGAGTTGTTGCTAGGATATCCTCCAGATGAAATGATCGGTACGAAAAGACCTGAGTATTATCACGCAGAAGATGCCCTTGAAATGACAAAACACGGAAAGCTCTATTCTGATACGGATGTGTATACACGCAGGGCCCGGCATAAGGACGGACATTATTTGTGGATTGAGAGCAGCTCACAGGTGGTACGTGATGAGCAGGGGGAAATCAAGCAGATATTAACGATCGGCCGCGATATTACGCAGCGTAAGAAATATGAGGATATGCTGGCGCAAGCCCAATATCTTGCGAAAATGGGATCGTGGGAATGGGATGCGACGAAAACGCGGTTGACGGTTTCTAGAGAGATGCGTAACATTTTTGGCTTTTCATTGGACGACAGCAATCATTCCTATTTTGATTACAAACGAGTGCTTTCCTGTATTGATCCAGATGATTTTACTAGACTTCAAAAGCTGGTTCACCAGTCTTTAGCGAATGGGACGAATGGCGAAGTTATGGTTCGAATTAAAAGTGCGGATGGAAAATTGAAGTTTCTGGATGCACACTGGGAAGTGACTAAAGATGAGGAAGGAAGAGTGCTACAGATCAGTGGGATTGCCCAGGATGTGACTGAACGTCATCGTATGGAGGAACAGATGCGTGATAGTGAGCAGAATTACCGACTCCTGTCGGAAAATTCAATGGATTTCATTTCACGTAATACAGCGGACGGAGACCTCATCTATCTGTATGCATCACCCATTTGCCAGACGATGTTCGGCTATACACCGGAAGAAATGTACGAAACGAGAGGTATAGATTACATACATCCTGAAGACAAGGAGAAAGTGGTGTCCTATCTTAGCAACTGTATGGAAGGGAAGAAGCTCGAGCCTGTGACCTTTCGGTTTCTATGCAAAGATGGAACGTACATTTGGACGGAAACAACACTTCGCTATATTTACTCGGAGACCTTTGGAGGACGGGAGCTTGTGTGTGTAACCCGGGACATTGCGGAACGGGCGCGGCATTTTGAAGAAATAGAGAAGTTAAGTAACGAGCATGCTCTAATATTGAATTCGGTATCTGAAGGCATATTTGGTATGAATCTTGAAGGGGATACGATGTTCATCAATCCAGCGGCGATTACTATGCTAGGATACGATCCAACGGAATGGTTGAACAGCAAATTCCATACGATTCATCAGACTTGGCTGGATAATGAGCCATTCTTGGGCATTCAGAAGACGCTGATTCCCTCGCACTTCAATAATCGCTCTTTTGATGAGAAAGAGGGTGTGTTTTGGAGGCAAGATGGTTCCAGCTTTTTGGTCAGATATCACATGACTCCTCTTTTTGATGGAGAAGAGCGGATCGGGGCTGTAGTGGTTTTCCGAGATATCACAGAAGAGAAGGAGATTGTGCGAGCGAAGGAGTCTGCAGAGGAAGCGGATCGGGCGAAATCGGAGTTTCTAGCGATCATGAGCCATGAGCTGCGTACGCCTATGAACGGTATTATAGGAATGGCAGACTTGCTCTCAGGGACAGAGTTAAATGAAGAGCAGAGCTACTACACACAAATCATTACAAGTAGCGGAGAAGCATTGCTTCATATTTTGAATGAAGTGCTGGATTTCAGCAAAATTGAAGCAGGCATGATGACACTTGAACTGCAAATGGTGGATTTGCGTGAAGTGATACAGAACGTTAGTGAGCTATTCTATCCGAAGGTCAAAGAAAAAGGGTTGTTATTAACTATCAATATTGCACCTGATCTTCCATTTGTCATTGTGACGGATGAGGCAAGATTGCGCCAAATTCTCGTAAACCTAGTGGGAAATGCGGTGAAATTTACGGAGACAGGTGAAATTAGTATTTCTGCCAGCCTGGAAGCTTCTCAAAAGTCAGGAAATATTATCGTTAAATTCATGGTTAAAGATACGGGCTTGGGGATCCCGGTTGCCAGTCAAGGGTTATTGTTTCAATCGTTCTCGCAATTGCATCCTTCCATTAATCGAAAATATGGCGGAACAGGACTTGGACTGGCGATTAGCAAAAAGCTGGTGGAGCTGCTCGGAGGAGCGATTGGTGTGAGGAGCTGTGAGGAACATGGCTCAGAGTTCTTTTTCACCGTGGAGGTCTCTTTGCCAAAAGAGGAATGGATTCAGAAGGTTACGCTCCACCCTTCAGTGGATACAGACAAAAGCAATAAACCTAACGCCAGAGCATCTGATACGGGAGAATATGGACCGATGTCTATTCTCATCGCTGAAGATCATCCTGTGAATCAGCAACTGATGCTGGCTTATTTGAAGAAGAGGGGATACTTCCCTGACATTGCATCAAATGGCGAGGAAGCAGTTCGAGCTGTGCTGTCCAAGGATTATGATCTCGTCTTTATGGATATTCAGATGCCTATTATGGATGGGATAGAAGCAACAGGAATCATACGTGAGAAGCTCGGGCTGTCTCCCATTATTATTGCGGCCACAGCTTTTGCCAGAAATGAAGATAAAGACATGTGTCTGAGTGCAGGGATGCAGGATTTTATCTCCAAGCCTATCTCCATAAAGGAGCTTGACAGGGTATTAAAAGATTGGTCTACTCGGATTCGTTAAGGATGAGGAGTGTCATTGACAAAAGAGCGTAAGATTAATATATTTGTAATCGTAATTATTACGAATATATTGTCAATGAAAGGATCCATACCTTGTTAAAGATGAAGCGTGGCGATTTTGTAATCATTTTTTTAGCTCTATTCGCAGCGGGTTTGATTTACGGAATCAAGTGGTGGGACACCCATAATGAACAGTATCAACAAGGCGATTTGAAAGCTATAATTACGGTTGATGGTAAGGAATACAAGACCGTTTCTTTGACTAAAGAAGAGCAAATTATAGATATTCAATCGAAGTTTGGTCACAATACCTTAAAGGTATTTGATTACGGGATCCAAATGACATATTCTGACGCGCCTTTGCGAATCGCTTTGGAAATGGGGTTTATCTCTAGGCCAAAGCAGCAAATCATCTGTATACCCGCCCGTATTATGGTTGAAGTATTTAACCCTAACCGATCTGTGAATGATGAGGATGAGCTGGACGCAATTATTTAGTAGATTTGGCCGTATTCGTCAAAGCTTTCCATGCGGTTATGGAGTCAGCACTCGTGTAAATGTAGGGTGTTGTTGGTTGCGCGATAGGTGTAATTGCTTCTGCGCGTATTTGCATCATTTCTTGGCCTTTGTATTGCACAATTTGAAGCTTGCCCCGAACCTCTATCCAGGTATCGGTGGGCAAGCTTTTTAATTTGCCGGAATCAACCAACATCCCAAACGGAGTAGCATCGGCGGTACAGCACTGAACCAGAAATCTGCCAATGGCAAAAGCATTCTCTGGCGTTTCACTGTCGTCGCGGTATAGAAAACCGGAAACGGAAATTTCTTTGCCTTCAAATTGTTGTTTATACATGTCAATAGCGCCTAGTATTTCAGAAAAAATATCAGAATACACAGGGATAGTAGGCTGTGCATATAAGATCTTAGCTAGCTCGGTGAGCTCCTCATGATAAGGATCAATCGATTCGAATCTAACAGCATTGGTAGTCTCTGATGGTAAAGAGGAGAACGAAATCCCCTTTTTACTAGCGGCCATACTTCCCAAGGCACGATCAGGAAGTGCAAATCCAAGCAGCAATGGAAACAGGAATAATCCATAAAGCGCTGTACTTTTAAATATGGAATGAGGGAGGCGATGCTCGCAGTCACATAGCACATTTCCCTTACCAAATAAGGCTTGAATGGCCAAGCTGAGCGCCATTAGTGTCAGAGGAATCGGACATAACTGAACCCAGCGTGCTAGCTTAGGCGCTACATAATAATGCAAAGCGTCCTGCTGCACTAAATGCCCAATATAGAGAGCAAAGGCGAGCAGAATAACCGCCCTTAACAAATAGTGAAATCGGATGCTTCGAGAGTCATTCATGCGCTTCCTCCTAACAATGGGGTAAGCATCTGCTTGCCACCTCTATGATTACAGCCATAAGGACATGAGTACGGCTCCGATAAATACGCTCGAAAAGATAAGAAAGAATAAATAAAGAGCGAATTTGGTCTTAAACAGCGAGAGTAGCATCAATGAATTTTTGAAATCTAACATCGGCCCAAATACCATAAAAGCGAGCAGTGCTCCTGCTGGAAAAGAATGTACGAAGGTGGAAGCTACAAAGGCATCTGAGGTGGAACAGAGTGAAAGCACAAATGCCAGTCCCATCATGAAAAAATAAGACCCGAGCGGCTTATCTCCGATCGCAGCCAAACTGTCCTGAACCATAAACGTCTGAATGCCAGCGGTCAATAGGCAGCCAATGATTAAGTATTTTCCCATCTCAAAAAACTCATCCGAGGTATGCACGAAGACGGCGGCTAACTTTCCTCCACGAGAATTATTATGATGTGTGTTATCGGTTTCGCGCTGAACGCTAAGGCGTATCGGGGACTTTTTCACCGTTGCATAGATAATCAAACCTATAATACAGGCGACTACAAAAGCTAGACCCATCCGGGCATAGGCCAGTTCTGAGTGGTTGCGAAATGCCGTCAGTGTTGCTCCATAGACGACTGGATTTAGGATGGGCCCGGATAAAATAAACACGATCGCCACGTAAACAGGCATCCCCTTATGGATTAGTCGGCGGACGAGAGGGATCATTCCACATTCGCATACTGGAAAAATAATTCCGAGCAGGCAAGCGAATAAAATGGCCGGAAGCGCCTGCCGTGGAATCCAGCGGGAGATCATTTCATCTGGGATAAAGACCCGAAGCAGCGAGGATAATAAAGCTCCTGCTAACACAAACGGCAAGGCTTCTAGCAAAATCCCGATAAAGCCGGTTTTGAACGTGTCGATGTACGCGTTGTCTAGTAGCTCCAGGTGATTTGGCACCCATATAAAACCAATGATAATCAGGAATGAGATCGGCAGAAGCAGCGGCAGTAGTTTTAAAGGGGAAAGGGTAGTCAAGGTTCGAATAAGGTGGACCACCGATCTGCCAGCAGTTCCTCATCTAAATTTATCCCGATGAATACCACATAAGGCATTCCAGGGTAACGTGATGCCTCCCAGCTTGTACGCATTCCCGCATATTGGACAAGTTGAACCGGTTCCTGTTCGGACAAAAGGATATGGCCTTTGGCACGGAGCAGGTTGTCACCCCATTCTTGAAAGAAAGCCTCTAGCCGTTCTTTGGAAGGCATTATAGTCCCTGCTTGCGGAATGGTTAACGTGATGGCGGTCACTTGGGAAAAAGAAGCGTGGGGCTCTTCTTGCCGTTCTTTTACTGCTGTAGCTCCCTGTTCTGAATTCATTTGTTTAAGAGTTGCGCCTTTAAAGGTTTGAGGTGCTCGTTGTGGCGCGGGAGCGATGATTTTACGTGGGGTGATTCCTGATAATATCGGTGAAAGGTTGATTTCGCTGTAATGGGTATATACGATTTCAGCCTCTGTATTTTGTTTTCGGACACCTTTTTCAATTCGCCATAAGGTTTCAGGCTCTACAAGATCGCTCTTATTAACGACAATGAGATCAGCGGTGGACAGCTGCTTGCGAAGCGTACGAACCAGCTGTTTGTCAGAGGAGAGTCTGCTGTTATATTCCAAGGCGTTTTCTGCATCCAATAAGGTGATCGTAAAATGCAATTCGACCCTTTCTTGAAGAGCGGCTTCTTGTAATGTTTTGGCGATTTCTTCCGGATTCGCGACGCCAGTAAGCTCGATATAAATAGCATCGGGGCGTCCTCTTAGCAGTACCAGTAGGCTGTCTGCCAAATCCTCTTTACGGCTACAGCATACACATCCGTCCAGTAGCTTAGTCACGGTTGCACCCGTATGCTCCTGCAGAATATACCCATCTACATCTCTCTTTCCCAGCTCATTCATAACTACGCCAGGGTTCAGACCCCTTACCTTGCTCTCTTTCAGCAGGGACAACAGCAGAGTTGTCTTCCCGCTCCCCAGAAACCCGCTCAAAATAATTACTGGTATCTTCATGATCTCCACTCCTGCCTGATTCTCTTGGAAATACAAGAATCATATTTTTATATTTCCATCTATACGTGATTTGTTCGCAAGAAAGACCACAAAATTAAGAGAGTTGGAATTTTTACAAGATCATAGTTGACAGATTGTGAATAAAACGTGTACGATATGTTAATCGTAATTATTACGATTTAAAAAAGGAGATGGAACAATGAGAGTAATCATTACTTTGGCATGCACGGAGACAGGAGATCGTAACTATACAACTATCAAGAATAAGCGAAATCACCCAGAACGTATGGAAATGAAGAAATATTGTCCACGTCTGAAAAGAGTTACATTACACCGCGAAACCCGGTAAGAGCTATAAATGCCAAACATAAATGCTAATCAATGATAGGAGTGATCGGAATGAAAAAAATCCCCGTTACGGTGCTAAGTGGCTACTTGGGCTCTGGAAAAACAACACTGCTAAATCATGTCTTGCACAACCGTGAAGGCTTGAAGGTTGCTGTTATCGTTAACGATATGAGTGAAGTGAATGTGGACGCCAACCTGGTGAAGTCAGGTAATGTGCTTTCTAGAACGGAAGAGAAATTAGTGGAAATGTCTAACGGATGTATCTGCTGTACACTCCGCGACGATTTGATTGTCGAAGTACAAAAGCTGGCAGCTGAAGGCCGTTTTGATTATATCCTCATTGAATCATCTGGCATTAGCGAGCCTGTTCCGGTGGCACAGACTTTTACTTATGCGAACCCAGAACTGGATATTGATTTGACTTCACTCGCTCAATTGGACACGATGGTGACCGTTGTGGATGCTGGCCGATTCTGGCATGACTTCTCTTCTGGTGATAGTCTGATCGATCGTAATCAAACGGCTGGTGAAGACGATTATCGCGATATTGTGGATTTGCTCATTGATCAGATCGAGACTTGTGATGTGTTATTGCTTAATAAGTGTGATCTGCTAGAAGAAGAAGAGCTTAACAAGCTTGAAGCTGTGCTTCGCAAACTTCAGCCGACAGCCAAGCTGATCCGTACGGTTAACGGAGTGGTAGATCCGAAGGAGATTCTTAATACTGGATTGTTTGATTTTGAAAAAACAAGCTTGTCCTCCGGTTGGATTACGGAGCTTAACAAGGAGACACATACGCCTGAGACGGAGGAATACGGAATATCTTCTTTTGTCTATCGCAGGAGAACACCCTTTCATCCGGAAAGGTTAAGCTTTTTCTTTAGTCATTGGCCGGAGGAAGTTGTCAGAGCGAAAGGGATTGTATGGGTTGCCGCAGAGGGTGATCTTGCAGCGAGTATCAGCCAGGCTGGACCCTCGATTCAGTTCGGACCTGCCGGCTACTGGCTAGCTACAATGCCTGAGGATCAGCAGCAGGAGGTATTGGAAAGCGAACCTGAAATGAAAGCCAAGTGGGACGAGCGGTGGGGCGATCGAATGAATGAAATCGTGTTTATCGGTGTTAGTATGGACTCAGCACAAATCGAAGCGAGATTGGATCGATGTTTGTTGACGAAAGATGAGTTGAAGCAGGATTGGACAACGTTTAATAATCCACTTCCGTGGCCTGTTGAAGAACTCCTTGCGGCAGTGGCTGAGGAATAGAAATTCAGATGAAAATCCGGAATCCAGGAGGTTGAGGTTCCGGATTTTTGCTGTGCAATTATAGTGACTATGAATTATCATAGAAGGAATATATTTCAATTAAAAATAGAGGTGATGCCCATGAGTTATACAAACACTTTCATACGTGTAGCAGAGGATTGTCCTGAGGAAACGGGAATCCCGCCGATGTCTTGCCGTACACTCCCGCCTGCGCATGTGATTCAATATGAGCTGCTTATTAATGAGCCTTACAAATACAATCATGAAGAGCTTCTGTTTGAGGTTCATGTACGCCATAAACAAATTCCGCTAGAAGATCGTGTGACCCGTAGGGAAGAAATATGGAAGGAGCTATTCTCTAGAAACCATCCATGCCTGCGAGCCTCTCTACTTCCGAAGCGATTCGGCTGGGGTGTACATTACAACCATGAGGGGAAAATAGCCATTTATGGTAAGGAGTCTCCCGAATATGACTATTATATTTCGTATGCTGATGAAGCAGTGAAGCTGCTGCCAGCGATGCGTAATAAGCGGGAACATGGCTAATAAGGAGGAGATAACTTGTATAAAGCAATTGAAGAAATCACACTTAATACTTGGCCAGCGGAGCAGAGTGTTCTCCTGAATGGCTGGGTTCTGCGCACAGCAGCTGGATATACGAAAAGAGCTAATTCGGTCAATCCGTTATACGGAGAAAAAAGCTCTCTTGCGGATCTTACAAACCAAATTAAGCTTGCTGAGCAGTACTATAAGGATGCTGGATTAAAGCCAGTATTTAAAATAACGCCGTATATCCAGCCTGCGAACCTGGATGAGGCGCTAGCGGAGCGTGGTTACACAGTTGTCGAGCCATCATCTGTTAGGCTATTAGAACTGGAGGGATTAGCTACTCCTGATCTTCGATATGAGATACAAGTTCAGGAGAGCTTAACTGAAGAGTGGTTAAATGCATTTACAAAGCTCTCTGCGCTCTCAAAAGACAATCGGAGCACCTTAACTAGAATGTTATCCGCTTGTCATTTGCAGCAGGGCAATATTCTGTTGATTAACAATGGCGTTCCTACCGCTTGTGGTCTGGGTGTTATTCAGAACGGCTACATAGGTCTCTTTGATATTATCACTGCTTCCGATCAGCGTAGACAAGGTATGGCGGAACAACTGCTGCTTGCATTACTACACTGGGGCAAGACGCAGGGTGCAACAACTGCTTTTTTGCAGGTTGTACAAGCTAATACTGGAGCTTCGGCTTTGTACGACAAGCTCGGATTTAAGGAGATATATCAATATTGGTATAGAGTGTAGTCTTGAATGATGCGGGGGCGCATTGGCTATTTTAGCAAAATGGGACCCCGCAAGGAAATCATACGAACTTCCCTTGACCCGGCAACGCCATTTCCTTGAAATTCTTGCATAAATGAGCAAGCTGAGTAGATAATTTCTCACCCTCCATAGGCACCCCATGTCCAGAGAGAACGATATGAGGATCTAGCAACGCAAGTGTGCGGACCGACTTTTCCGCGTCTTCCCAGTCCGTCGTGAAATAAGAGGGTGGGCCGTGCACCACCTGATGCTGGGTAGCTACTGCGAATACGGACTCTTGTTTGACTGTAAGAAAGGTGTCACCAGCAATCAGTACCTTATCTTCTGGTCTGAATAGTGAAATATGTCCAGGACTATGTCCAGGTGTATGGATCCATTTCCAGCCCTTTGCTCCGGGGACGGTTCTGTCTTCGGGTAATGGATGTATGGCTGATCCAAGGTCGATGCCATGATGTGAAAATAATGAGGACACCATACTCATCAGCCCGCCGCCTACGGCCGGATCGGCTGGAGGATAATCCGCTTTACCTGTTAGATAAGGAAGCTCTAGTGGGTGAGCATACACGGGTACATTCCATTCCTCAATAAGCTTTTTCATACCTCCGATATGGTCAAAATGCCCATGAGTCAGGATAATTGCCACCGGTGGCTTCTCATACTTCTCCTTAGCATAATCTATAATTCTGTTTGTGTAAGAGCTAAGTCCCGTATCTACAATGATCCAGTCCGAATTGGGCTGGCCGATGAATGCGCAATTTACGAACATGGTTCGTAGTCCGATGACACCGGGGGCCACGTCCCAAGTATCGGTGTAGCCTTCAGATAGTATTCCGTCAAGTCTCATCTTACGCCTCCTGTTCCGTTCTTTAGTACTGAACAATGTACCTAAACAGTAGTATGACCCTTTTTTAAGAAAAAAATATGGCAAAAAACCCTTCTCCTAATTAAGGAAGAAGGGCTGGCCTTGAACTTATTAAGCGATAGGATCACATTAGAGCGTTCCGCAGTCTGCAAATAGAATATGTCGTGGAATTCGGAAGAAGGTTTCGGCTTTTTCCTGCAGAGCAGGGGTAGGCAGATGGCTGCTGTGCAGCCATTTTCGAAACGTCCCGGGATGAACACCTATCCAAATACTTACATCGGTTACGGAAAAATCGTAAACCATACAGAGGCCGGTTAGAATCACATTGCTGCGAGGCGAACTGGTAATACTTCTTTTCATAAATCGTGAAGGAGTTGGTTGACATACAATTGGACTCTGACGAATCAGTGCTTCATTGAACAAAATGTGGGGCGGGTACCCGAGTAGGCGGCAGGTCTTGTCAATGTTATTGTTGGAAGGGATACGACCTTCGTATACCCAGGCGCTTACGCTGCGAGAGGATATACCAAGATCTTCTGCGAGTCGTGAAAGTTTGATATCCTTAGCCATCAATACAGCAAGTAACACACGGTTTCTAATCTGGCTGCGCTTTGGACGGCGGAATCTTTTTACACGAACGCCTTGTCCAAGATATTTGCGGTTGATCAGAGACCACGCCTGGATATTATGAGTTTCTTGTTGGTTACTAGGCATAATTCCTCCGATTTTTTAAAAATATACTACAACACTTTCATATACATCGGCAATGGTTAATGCTGCTATTTCTGACATCACTTTTTAAGTTTCTTCCAGAACGCGTACGCTTATGATATATTTTTAATATCTAATTACAATATTACAACAGGGAGCGAGATAGAATGATCAAGCATATTGTATTTTTTAAATTGAAGGACCGGTCCGAAGAAAGCGTTGCGGCAACGGTAGCCGTACTGCGAAATATGGAAGGTAAAATCCCGCAGCTCCTTTCGATTGAAGTGGGTGCTGATATCATTCATTCTGATCGATCCTTTGATATTGCTCTAGTTACGGTGGTAGCTTCACTGGATGATTTACAGGCTTATCAGGTTCATCCGGCGCATAAGGAAGTTATAGCTCATATTAATGAAGTTAAAGAACTTTCAATTGCTGTGGATTACGTAATCTAAGCGATCTGCTGATTAACAAGCATCATCATTTTATACTGGAAGCGGTGACAGGAATGCGTGAGCTCGAGTATCCGATGGAAGCGTTAACTTATTTGGTCGTTTTTCTTGCGGCATGTTTCATTATGTTCTTTTGGCTGAAACGCCGCGGCAAACGCGGTAAGTAGGGATAATGCAGATTTCTCTAACTATTTTTGACATGGGGGTATTGCTGTGTATTATGTCAACCGCAAACAAATCGAAACCATTCTTGCTCAAATCCCAGATATAACTACAGGTCTTCGGACTGTAACAGCTTCATGGGATGGCAATACTTTAACCGGACTAATACAAGAACGCTGCCTTCATCTGGCGATAGAGGTGGTTACGGACGTTGGTAGTTGTCTGATTGACGGTTTTATTATGCGTGATGCCGGAAGTTATGAGGATATCATTTCAATTATACATGAAGAAAAAGTACTAGGTAAAAGTGAGATCTACGAGCGATTAATAGAGCTTGTCGCACTTCGTAAGCCGCTCGTGCAGGATTATTTTGCCTGGGAAAGAGAAGCACTACACCCGCTCACACCAATCCTTTCAGAGGTGCTAGAGAAGTTTGCTGTTGAAGTAGGGAATTATTTGGATCAGGAACTTGGGTCCGGTGTAACGCTATAATAGCATAAGATAGAATCATATAAAATAGGCGGTAGCCGTGAAAGAGAGGGGGTTCCTTTATGATGAAGATGGGGCAGGAAAATGGATCGACAAGACACTTGATTATGACGCTCCTGAAGACGAAAGGACCACTGACCATCGGCGCGCTGGCAGAAGAATTGGGAATTACAGAGATGGGTGTCCGTCGTCATGTGCTTCAGCTGGAGCAGGAGGGACTTGCTAAGACAAAAGTGGTTCGGCAAGCGATGGGGCGGCCTTTACATATGTATTCTTTAACGGAGAAGTCCGAAGAGTATTTTCCAAAAAGCTATCACAATCTGGCTTTGGAGCTTTTGCGTGAATTGGATTATGGCAGTGGATTGGAAGCTGTTAATACATTGTTTGAGGGACGCCGTCGCCGGATGCTCACCCAGTATGCACCGATGATGGAACGCCGGAATTTGGAAGAGCGAGTAGCTGAGTTATCGTCGATCCAAAACGCTGGTGGATATATGGCGGAGTGGAACCGAGAAGAGGATGGTTCGTATGTCATAAAAGAATACAACTGCCCGATTCGCCAGGTGGCTACTCAGTATCGTAAAGCTTGTCAATGCGAGCATAGCCTATTTGAGGAATTGCTGGATGCTAAGGTTACACGAAGTGAATGTATGGCAGAAGGCGGACAATGCTGCCGATACGCAATTGCACCCAAAAATGTAACAGACAAAACTTCTGAAAAGTCGTAATAATTAGTCACAAGACAAACTCCTGCTGCTTATGATATAGCAGATATAGGCATTAGCCCGGTAGAGCGGGGAGCAATGAATTTAAAGGAGAGATGAAACGATGAAAAAGGACACAAAAGGTTTGTTATGGGGAGCTTTAGTCGGAAGTGTGGTTGGATCAGTGACAGCACTTCTGTTCGCGCCTAAGCCAGGTAAAGAGCTGCGCAAGGATATTGCGGAAGGAACAGCTGCTGGCATTGAAAAGGTACAGGGAATTGCCGTTCAGGCTGGAGACAAGAGCGTTGAGCTGTATGACAAAGCAAAGGATTCTATAGGTCATGTAGTCCATGAGGTTCGCGAATGGAGCAAGTCATGTTCGAATGCTGTAGAAGAAGATACTGCTACTGTAGCAGTAAGTGGAATTGCTACGGAAGAAACGATTCAAGAGGCAGCGGCAACTTTGGAAGAGGTAACGGAGTTAGAGGTATCGCCTGTAAATGAAGAAGTAAGCAGTGAAGAAGCTAGTCTTGAAGAAGCACAGCTAGATGACAAGGACAATAACGAAATCGCATAATGAAACAGTGGATGGAGTGTTTGGTTTTACGGTCAAAAAGTACTTATTCTCTTTTAATAGAGCCGCTTTTTCGCATTGGGCGGAAGGTGGCTTTTTTATTTCATTCTTATAGACCTGTTAAATGATGGCAAAAGTCTTGGCTTGAACTAAGAGTCCAAAAGGAGTAATATCTGCAATTGGGGCTGAAAGTCAGGTACATTTTGTTTTCGGCTTACATAAGCTACACAAAACAAGTAGAAGGAAGCGGTGTGTTCGTGCAGCAAGCTATTGCAATATTAGACTCAGGTGTGGGAGGGCTAACAGTTGTCAAAGAAGTGATGAGGCAGCTCCCGCGGGAGAAAATCATTTATTTCGGAGATACGGCCCGAGCTCCGTACGGACCCCGTTCGACCGAGGAAGTAACACTGTTTACAGAACAAATTGTAGATTATTTGATCCAGTTTAATCCTAAAATGATTGTTATCGCTTGTAATACCGCAACAGCAGCGGCACTCGATTATATCTCAGCCAAGGTCTCTATCCCTGTCATTGGGGTGATTCATCCCGGAGCCCGTGCTGCAATTAGCGCGACCAAAAGCGGACATGTCGGCGTGATCGGTACAATAGGAACCATCGGCAGCGGGGCTTATACTAACGCACTAAAGCAGCTGTCTCCTTTTGTTGAGGTTGTAAGTCAAGCCTGCCCAGCACTTGTCCCACTCGTTGAGCAAGGCATGTTCCGCTCTGAGATAAGTTATGAAATTGTAGAGCAGGCATTGGAAGGCATTAAAGATAATAACATCGATACTTTAATTTTAGGATGCACTCATTATCCATTTCTTGTTGAGCCTATTGGAGAGACCATGGGACCGGGAGTCAAACTGATCAGTTCCGCAGATGAGACAGCTCGTGAGATCAGCACGATTTTATACGATAAAGGCAAGCTGTCCATCGGGGATGAAAGTCCAATTCATCAGTTCTTCTGCAGTGGTGATGCTGAAATGTTTCAGCGAATTGCCCGAGACTGGCTTGGAGAACAAATTAAACGTACCCCAGTAGTATGGCAAGTATCCACGTTATAAGCAGAGCAATGTTGAATTGAATAGGGACAAACTCTACGGAGTGTAAGATAAAATAGGCTGGGAAGCATAATTCCCAGCCTATTTTCTTGTGATTCATTTCTCCTTCATGCAGGGTAGTGGCTCTTGCATACAATAGAATTAAGTGCTATTTGCTGCTATTTTTGTATCCACCGTATCAGCAATTTAAGGCCGAGAGGATGAGACCTAATGCGACAATATATTGCAAGCAGGGGAGATACCGTAAGCCGAATTGCCGCCCTGCATGGATTAACCCCTGAGCATGTCATTCAAGGCAATCCATGGGTTGGGAGACAGTCTTATTTATATCCGGGTCAGGTTTTATTCCTGCCGTCTTCGCCGCGTAAAAGGTATGCGGTGCAGGAAGGGGACGATCTTGAACGCATAACCTCATTATTCAATGTGAGTTTAGATGATTTGGAGAAGCTTAATCCAGGTGTGTCCTCAGGGCGCTTCTGTACACCGGGAAAAGTCCTCGTCATTCCGCCTCCGATTCCAGAGCGAGTGGTATTCTTACGTGGAGAGTACGGTCCGGTTGATGTTGAGAACGACATCAGCAGCCTGATTGCACAATATCCTTTTATACAAGCACATCCAATTGGCAACAGTGTGCTCGGCAAGCCAATTCCTGTGCTTAAAATAGGCAATGGAACCCGCCATTTGCATGTTAATGCTTCTCTACATGCTAATGAATGGCTGACCTCGCCTTGCCTGATGTCGTTCATAGAAGAGTATGCAGCAGCTTATGCTAAAGGTTTGGCATGGAATGGTCATCGTCCAGAGGAATGGTACAATAATTGGACCCTATGGGCTGTACCCATGGCTAACCCTGACGGCGTGGAGTTAGTGCAGGAGGGCGTTTTACCAGGCCACCCTTATTATGAGGACCTTATGAAATGGAACGGGGGACGGCGGAGTTTTCGCCATTGGAAGGCCAATATACGCGGTGTGGATCTCGGGGATCAGTTCCCTGCTCATTGGGAAGAGGAACGGGAACGCCGTGGTGTAATCCTGCCCTCTCCGCGTGATTACAGTGGTCCTGAGGCGCTAAGTGAACCTGAGGCAGCCGCTCTAGCGGTACTTGCTGAGAACGCGCCCGGAGAAGCTGCAGTGTCTTTGCATAGCCAAGGGGGAGAGATCTACTGGAATTACCGGGGATATGAACCTCCCGAAAGCCGCGAATTAGCAACACGGTTGGCCGCTGCGAGCAGCTATCGTGCAGTCGAATTAACTGGCAGCGATGCCGGGTATAAGGATTGGTTCATCCAGACCTTTCGTAAACCAGGATTTACAGTAGAGCTGGGGATCGGTAAAAATCCGTTGCCATTGGCAGATTTTGAGGATATGGCGCTAGAAACGGGTCTAATTTTGGGAACGATACTATCCAATGTGAAATAATTATGAAACAATTACAGTAAACTTGCGTAACATAAACCATAGGGTATGGCCGCTGTCGTCACTACACGTTATCCGCGGCTGTATCCTTTTTACTTGGGAGGAGGGTCACTATGAAACTGAAAAAACTGCTGTCACTGAAACAATGGTCTACTATCTTCAGTAGTTCCTGGCGATATGTGATCTCCCCTAAAGTCGCAATAGGGGACAAGCTTTTATTCACAATCCCAGTACTGCTCTATTGGGTGTTGCCGGATTTTATGCCTTTTTTACCGATCGATGATATTGGTGTGACGATGCTTCTTATGGGCTGGTTCGTGTCACGGATGGGACGAAAATACCCGGCACTTCAGGCCGGAAAATGAGGCAGTGAAGTGAGATCTACCTCGGATTGTGTATCTAATTTGTTAATATAGTTGCTTTTAGATATCATTTACCTTTAAAATAGGTAATTGAGTATTTAATTTAAGTACTAGGAGATGGATGATAGATGAAGGTCAAAATTACCCGCAATGCGGCTAAAGTGATAAAGAAACAAATGGAACTTGAAGGAAACAGCGAGTTGAAGCTTCGCGTAGCGATTACGCATGCTCACGGTGATCATGCTCACTACGGACTGGATTTGGACACGCCTAATGAGAATGATGTTGTAGTCTCGACAGATAAAGAAATCGATGTTATTCTTGATCCGAATCAACCGCTCCTTGATGGTGTGGTCGTTGATTATTTATATCTTCCTGAAGAAGGTTTTGTTATTACTAATCCGTCTAAAGGTAATCACGGCGATCACTAAACGTTTCGCCTTAAATTTGGGACATAAAGAAGGGTTGCTCCATGGCTAACGATATACAAGTGTGCGATGAATGTAATTTTATGAAATTGAAGAGTATCATACCCAAACTGCAAAAGATGGCGCCTGATGCAGAGATCAAGGTCGGCTGTAAGTCGTACTGTGGTCCATGTGGCAAACGGGCCTTTGTATATGTTAATGGTCGTTATGTGAGTGCTCCAACAGAGGAAGAAGTGTTGAAGAAGGTAGAAGCTTTTATCAAGCAACCGGCCGTTCAGAAATAATGCAGAGGTCTTATCCATCAACTTAAAAAGCCCTAAACCCGTGTTGATGACGGAGTTTAGGGCTTTTTGTTTTATAAATGAAATTTTTATGGTGCAGATTCTTCCTTTCGGAGCATCTTGATGCCATCGTATTTCATGATATCGTCTGAGATTTGCAGTCGTTGCTTACTTGTCTCGAACCCGGTGCTGCACCCCGCAACGTCAATGGCTTCGCGGCTGTCGAGGCTATAACAGGTGCCGCTGTTGAATTGTCCATTTTCACTTGGAAGATAGGAGCGCTTCGCATCGGCAAAGGCACCGGTTCGCAGTGTCACAAGTCGCTCTTTGCCACTGAACAGATTATTACCCATGAGATAATAAGGATCTTGTGAGATCCCAAGCAGATGGAGTAAGGAAGGTGTGAGATCCAATTGACCAGCCGGATTAGAATCAATCACCGAGGTGTTATTACCCGGCAGATGAATGAGTAATGGAACTTGATGCATGATTTGATGCATGTCGAGCTTATTTAAGCTTTTACCAAGAAATTGTTCGTAATAAGAGGTTTCTTGGATCGAGTTATCATGATCACCATAAAAGGCAAGGATCGTGTTATCCCACAACCCACGCTGCTTCATATCACTCACCAATTCACCTAGAGCTTCATCTGTATAATGAACAGCCTGTAAATATTCTCCGAAGATGGTACCTTTAAACTCCCCGGTATCAAGCCCTTGCTTAGCCGCAGGGAGAGAATATGGGTGATGACTAGATAGTGTAGTCAAAAAAGAGTAAAAGGGCTTCTGGATCGATTCTACAGAATCCATAATATTTAGGGACTGCCGCAGGAATGATTTATCTCCCAATGACCAGCCTAGGGGCTCGTCGATCTTAAAGTCTTTTTTGCTATAAAAATGGTCGTACCCCATCGCCTTATACATAATCTGCCGATTCCAGAAGCTTCCTTCATACGCATGGAAGGCATTGGTGCTATAGCCCTTGGACTTCAAAATGGCAGGTAACGTGTCAAATTGATGATCCGGGTAACGGACAAATACTGAGCCGGAGACCAGCGGATACAGTGAACCATTCGAGGCGAAATCCGCATCGGAGGTTCGCCCTTGTGAGGTCTGATGATAGTAATTACTGAAGTAGGTATTCTCTTTGATTAGAGCGTTCAAATTAGGTGTGACCTCTTGTCCATTGATCGAACGTCCCACTACAAAATTCATAAAAGCTTCGGCCTGAATAACAACGATGTTGCTTCCGCTGTATTTTCCAAAGCTGTCGTTAAGAGCACTTTGCTCAGCATTGTGTTCATTGAACCAGAGCTTCATGGAGTTGGCTTCCTTTTGTGAAAGCTCAGGCTGCGGGCCTAAATGATCTTTGGCATACAAGTAAATATCATAACCGTGAAATCCAATGAGTCCAGTAACGTTATACATCGCCAAGCTCCACCAGTTACCAGTGAATAAACCCTTGGCCCACGTAGTGGCGTAAGAGTGGATAGGGCCAAAGGTCAGAATGAAGCCTAATACCAATGCAACGACCCCGTTAACGCTCCGTCTTAGTCCTCTCATTAAGCGTGAAGAGGGACGAAAATGACTTGTGCGAGCATAATAGGAAGGCTGTCCATTATTATAGGTAGGCGTGTTCCGACGGAATAACACTACGCAAATGGTGTAAACCAGAAATATCAGCCAATCCGCGAACAAGTAGAGATCAGAGGGACGGAGTAGTGCAAAGATACTTCCGCCAAGTGCATCCATCTGTCCGGCTTGAAAAAGAACGGGGACGGTGATGAAATCCTGAAAGTAGCGATAGTAGACAATATCAGAATAAATAAGTAATGTCAGGAGCACGTTTATGATTATCAGGGCTATGGTTTGTCCACGTCGGGGGAGCCATAACACCCAAAATGATAACAGCATAACTGAACCGAGAGCAATGAGCTTGTCGAGACGGTTCATATCAATATTAGGGGCATGCAGGCCGCTGTGAAGAAACATTAGCTTAGCGAGCATAAGGACAAGAAAAAGGATGTAACCAATATAACGGGAGCGGACAATAGTGATCATTCTATCCGTTATGGATGAGCTGATCCTACTAAATGGATCTCGTGACACGTTAAAGCCTCCTAGCACAGAAGTTGAGTATGTAAGAAGAAACGGACACCGTCCTCAATCGAGGTAGATGTCCGTTCTTATATTTCTCGCATAAACGCTTACCGTCCTTTTAAGGACGCCGAAGCCGTTCATGCTTGGCGTAATTGTCTTCCGAATTATTTCGGATTTCTAGGTGGAAGTGGACCCAAGTATTGATAATATTGACACTCAATACGTCCGTTATACAACTTGCGACGCTTGTCCGCTTTACGGCCGTAATATTGTTCGAATTCCTTATAAGGACTAATCGCGAAGAATGACCAAGTCGGTAGGTACAGCATCATTTCACCAAACTGGCGAGTCAGCTTCTCCACCTCTTTATCATTACTGATCCGTTCACCATATGGCGGGTTGGTAATGATACAGCCGTATTCGCCTTGGGGTCTTGCTTTGGCGGCAGCCATCACGGTGAAGGTTATTTCTCCGGACAGGCCGGCGCTTTTAGCAGCGGCTTCAGCAATTTCTATAGCAGCAGGATCGATATCCGTGCCGGTTAGCTGCAATGGATAATCATCTCGCACGGCATCGAAAGCTTCTTCGCGAGCTTCCTCCCACAGATACTTAGGGATGACTGGCCAATGTTCTGAAGGGAAGGAACGCCGTAGTCCCGGTGCGATATTCCAAGCGATCATCGCGGCTTCGATCAACAATGTTCCCGAACCACAACATGGATCATATAGCGGACGGTGGCCATTCCAGCGGCTAAGCTGGATTAAAGCGGCTGCCATCGTTTCCTTCAGTGGCGCTTCTGTAGCCTGTCTGCGGTATCCGCGTTTGTGAAGAGCAGGTCCGGTGGTGTCTAGCGTAATAAGCGCGATATCGTTTAACAGAATCACTTCGATCACATATCGAGGTCCGTTCTCTGGGAACCAGTCCGTATGATAGGAGAGCTTCAGCTTCTCGACGATAGCTTTTTTGACAATCCCTTGGGAAGCGGGTACACTCGTTAGTTGTGATTTATGGGATCGTCCTTCAACCGGAAATTCTCCATTCTCGGGAATCCAGTCTTCCCAAGGCAGCGCTTTAACACCCTCAAATAACTCATCGAAGGTTTTAGCGGGGAATTGACCCATTTTTACTAATACGCGGTCGGATGTACGCAGCCATAAATTACAGCGACAGATGTCGATATAATCACCACTGAACAATACACGACCGTTCTCGACCGTGGTCTCATAACCCAGTTCGTTTAATTCGCGCGCTACTACAGCTTCTAATCCCATAGGGGCAGTAGCGATTAATTGTAATTTGCTCAAATACTCTCAACTCCGTTTAACTTGTAGATAAATACAAAAAGCCAGTACAATAAGAAAGCCAACACCATAAGAAAAGCATCCATACAAGTATAGGGGAATGCGGGACACTTCACAATGCCCGGCATTCCATAAATCATAAAATCTTCCCCGTCATCCCTTCATTCGAGAAAACGGGGGATCATCAAAGGAGAATCTTTATGCTTACCCAAGAAGAATACAGTGAACAACTTTATACCGAGGACGAAATCCTGCTTCAGGTAAAAGAAGCTATCGTCCATGCGGGTATGCCGGAGGTGTCTGTCGAGCCGGGGTACGGAAGACTGCTCACTATGCTTGTTAGACTGTCTCGCTCCACGCGTATTTTGGAGATTGGCGCACTTGGCGGCTACAGCGGGATTTGCTTATCTCGCGGCTTTACTGAAGGTGGCACGCTGACTTCACTAGAGCTGAGGGCCGATTATGCCGAGCTTGCTCGCCGTAATGTAGAACTGGCCGGATTCGGTGATTCTACGGAATATAGAATCGGTCCTGCAATGGACAGCCTGAAGGCACTTGAAGCAGAGGGCGCTAAGTTCGATTTCTTCTTTATCGACGCAGACAAGATTAACTATACCAATTACTTGGAATATGCCATCAAGATGGCTAATCCAGGAGCGATTATTGCTGGTGATAATATCTTCCTCCGCGGACGGACGCTAAATACGGATCGAAATGGACCTGCCATTCTGGCTGTACGGCATTTCAATGAAATGATCGCCACCGATGACCGTCTGATCAGCACTTGTCTGCCAGCCTATGATGGACTGGCGTTGGCAATGGTGAAATAGCAGAAGATTAGCGAAATAGCCGTGGCGGAGTAGCTTTGTATAGCTTAACCCGGACCCATACGGTGTTTAACAGCAACAAGCTTCCGGAGATGATAAACAGTCCCTCAATACCAATATAACCAGATAGAAAGCCGCCTATGATAGCTCCCAGCATATTGCCCAGTGACAATGTGCTGCCGTTGAAGCCGAATGCGCGGCTTTCTTTCCCGTCAGGGGTATAAGACCGGATAAGCGCATTAACGCTGGGCAATAGGCCGCCCATAAAAATCCCCATGAGAAAACGGACAATGATTAGCTGCCACACGCTAGTAACGAATGCTTGCGGAATCAGGAATAGCGAAGCCCCGATTAACGCGTAGGTCAGAATGCGGTGTGCGCCGACTTTATCACTCAGCTTGCCGAGCAAGGGGGAAGCCAGCATGTTGGAGATCCCTGTAACTGCGCTGACCATTCCGGCTAAAAAGGCTATATTCTCAGCAGGCCCATTTAACTTTTCAACATAAAGTGGCAGCAAGGCCATGGGGCTGATCATTGCAAATTGCAGCAAAAAGGTTACACCAAACAGCGCCGGGAGCTGAGGGATCTTGATCAATTCCTTCAAGCCCTCCATTACTGACACCTGTGGCTCTTGTGCCGCTTCTGCACGATCGAATTTCTCTTTAACGAGAAACAGTGCCAGCAGAGAGGCGATGAAGAGCAAGGCGCCAACGACATAAAAGATCGGACGAAATCCGATTAAATCAGCAAGAAAACCACCAATAAGTGGTCCAAGGATGGTACCTGCAACAGAACCCGACTGCATCAGCCCCATCGAAAATCCCATACGTGCTTTCGGAGTAGTACCCGAAACGAGTGCGATGGAAGCGGGATTGAAGCCGGAGATTGTACCGTTTAGCAGTCGCAGTAAGAGCAGCTGCATAGGGGATTGTGCGAAGCCCATCAACACCATAACGATAGCCATGCCAAAGCTGGAGCGCAGGAGCATGATTTTACGTCCATATTTGTCAGCAAGTTTTCCCCATAGTGGCTGGAAAATGAAAGAAGTTAAAAAGTTTGCGGCAAAAATAAGGCCCGCCCAAATTCCAATTTCATGCTCACCCTGAACTCCAAGATCCTTAGCAAGATACAAGGTCAGGAACGGTGTAATCATCGTCATTCCGGCATTTACCAAGAATTGTCCGAACCAAAGCACTAAGAGGTTGACCTTCCATGTCTCCCATTTCTTCAAAGTGCTTTCACTTCCTTTCAAAAAATTTCAGAAAATACATGATTCACAGAAAAATAGACATTTTATCAGTATATCATTTTTTTAGCTTCAAAAGTGCAATACATGTCATAGTAATGTCATAGGATTGTCATTCCGCGATCTTCGTTTTGCTTGTTACAACCTTTTAAAAAGGGCATAATAGTAAGTATGCCGATCAAGCATAAACGCCATCGGCGTCCTTATTAGGACGGTAAGCGTTTATTTTAAAAAATCTTATAAAATATAATGGAGATCTTATCATGACCTACAACGACACTTTTATCCGCGCCTGCAGAAAGCAGGATACGGAGCACGTTCCCGTATGGTACATGCGGCAGGCCGGCCGTTATGATCCCGAGTACCGTAAAATCAAGGAAAAGTACTCATTGCTTGAAATCTGCAAACAGCCTGAGTTAGCGGCTGAAGTAACCTTGATGCCTGTGCGCAAGCTAGGTGTGGACGCGGCCATTTTGTATTCAGACATTATGAATCCGGTCGCTTCTATCGGTGTGAAATTTGATATCGTCAAAGATATTGGCCCTGTGATCGAGAATCCGATTCGCTCTGCAGCAGATGTCGAGAGACTGAAGCCCATTGATGTTGAAGGTGATCTCGGACATATTTTGGAGACGATTGCAATTCTGGATAAGGAGCTGGACGTGCCCTTGATTACTTTCGCAGGCGCACCGTTTACAATTGCCAGCTATCTGATCGAAGGCAGACCTTCCAAAGGATATATTCGGACTAAAGAGCTAATGTACAGTGAACCCCGTGTCTGGGAAATGCTGATGGACAAGCTCGGCGATATGATTATCGCTTACCTCCGCAGTCACGTGCGTAGTGGTGGAAAAGCGTTTCAATTGTTCGACAGCTGGGTCGGTGCCCTTGCGCCTCGCGATTTTGAAAAGTATGTGTTACCGACGGTTTCTCGTATTTTTTCCGAATTATCCGATCTTGATGTACCGAAAATATACTTTCCTGGCGTAAGCTCTGGCGAATTGCTGCCGAGTCTTACGAAGCTTCAAGCGGATGTAATTGGGGTGGACTGGCGTGTGAGCTTGTCCGAAGGTCGACGCAGAACCGGTGGGAAATTTGCGATTCAAGGCAACCTGGATCCGTATTTACTTACAGCGCCGATGGACGTCTTGAAGGAGCACGCGAAAGCGTTAATTGATGAAGGGGTACAAGAGCCGGGATATATCTTCAATCTGGGTCATGGCTTATTCCCGGAGGCTTCTTTAGAGAAGCTTAGAGAATTAACGGAATATATTCACGAATATTCACAGGAAGTATTGAAAGAATCAGCCAAACTGCGTTCTTAAAAATAGCCTATTAAATCTATAAGGGGATGGAATCCGTGACAGCAAAAATAGGTGTTCTCGTCATGTCGTATGGCACTCCTAAAAGCTTAGAAGACGTTGAAGCATATTACACTCATATTCGGCGAGGTAATCCGCCGACAGCGGAGCAGCTTAAAGAATTAACAGATCGCTATGAAGCGATCGTCGGGGGTGTATTCCCGCTGCGGCAGAACACAGACCGTCAAGTAGCTGCATTACAGGCAGCATTAAACGCGGATAAAGCTGGGGCGGATGTTGAATTTGTCTGCTATCAGGGTTTGAAGCATGCCTATCCGTTTATTGAGGACGGCGTCGAGGCTATGGCGAAGGACGGCATTACCCAAGCGGTTGGTGTTGTGCTTGCCCCTCACTATTCAAGCATGAGCGTGGGTGGCTACATCAAACGTGCTCAGGAAAAGGCTGATGCATGTAAAATCAACATGGGTTTTGTGGAGAGTTACCATATGCACCCAGTATTGATCGATGTTCTAAGCCGGAGAGTAACTGCGAAAATAGATCAATATATCGAAGCAGGCGCTACTCGCGATGAGATAAGGGTATTATTTAGCGCGCATAGTCTTCCAGAGCGTATTCTAGCTATGGGGGATCCTTATAAAGATCAACTATTGGAGACCTCAAAGGCTATTGCAGATCAAGCGGGGATAACCAATTGGCAGTTTACGTGGCAAAGTGCAGGACGGACTGCTGAACCATGGCTTGGACCAGATATTCTGGATACACTTCAGCAGCTTAGCAAGGAACAGGTAGAGTATGTTCTAGTGGCACCGATCGGGTTCGTATCCGATCATTTAGAAGTGCTGTATGACCTTGATATCGAGGCAACAGCCGTAGCTTCAGAGCTGGATATGCGTCTTATGCGGATTGAATCATTAAACAGCGATCCTGCGTACATGTCCGTATTGAGCGATGTTGTTCGTACAAGACTGAATCAAATGTCGGCCGGTCAGTCATGACTGGTCCCTCTAGGCGAATTGTTATCATAGGCGGTGGGCTGAGTGGACTCAGCGCCGCCTTTTACATTCGTAAGTTTTACAAAGAAGCTGGTATGAAACCTGATATTGTACTGCTAGAGAAAGACAAGACTCTTGGTGGGAAGATCGAAACATTGCACCGGGATGGATTTGTGATTGAGAAAGGTCCGGATTCTTTTTTAGCTAGCAAAACAGAGATGATTGAATTGGCTAAGGAATTAGAGCTAGATCACGAGCTGGTGAACACAAATCCAAAGGCAGAGAAGACCTATATACTACAGCGTGACAAGCTTCATCCTATGCCTTCCGGTCTTGTGCTTGGAATTCCTACTGAACTAAAGCCATTTCTATCAAGTGCTCTGGTTTCATTCGGTGGCAAAATACGCGCGCTGATGGACTTGATCCTTCCTCCTAAGCGGAGTAATGACGATGAATCCCTCGGACAGCTGATTGAGCGACGTTTAGGTACTGAAGTGATGGAGAATTTGACCGAACCGCTATTAGCCGGTATGTATGCTGGGGATTTACGCAAAGTCAGCCTACAGGCTACCTTTCCGCAATTTGGAGAAGTAGAGCGGCAGTATGGTGGTCTTATTCGTGGAATCATTAAAGAACAGAATTCCTCCAAGACAAATACGAGCACAAAGAACAGCACTTTTCTGACATTTCGAAAAGGACTACAAAGTCTCGTGCATGGCTTGATTCATGAACTGCATGATGTAGAACAGCGAACTGAAGCTGCGGTGGTCTCTATACATGCTACAGGAACTAATGCTTCTCGTTATGAGCTAGAACTGGAAAGTGGCGAACGGCTGCTTGCGGATGAAATATATATCACCACACCAAATTCTTTTGCTGCCGAACTTTTGCGTCCACATGTGGATGTTTCAGCACTCGATGCGGTAAATTATGTATCGGTTGCGAACTTAGTCATGGCCTTCGACAAGAAGGATATCGAAATTGATGATGCTGGAGCAGGTTTTCTTGTGCCACGTAAGGAAGGGCGCAATATTACTGCCTGTACATGGACGTCAACGAAGTGGCCGCATACGAGTCCAGATGATAAAGTACTTATGCGCTGTCATGTAGGCCGTTCCGGAGATGAACAGAATGTTCAACTTCCAGATGAGGCTCTTACGGAGCTAGTGAGTAAGGATTTACGAGAGATCATGGGCATTACAGCGAAACCTATATTCACGGAAATTACTCGTTCGGAACATTCGATGCCACAGTATCCTGTTGGACATCTTGACAATCTTTCTAAATTCCATAGGGAGCTTGAGACCACACTTCCTGGGATATATGTCTTTGGAACTGGATATGATGGAGTGGCAATGCCCGATTGTGTTAAGCAGGCTAAGCTTACAGCACAAAGCGCTGCAAAGCGTATATCGAATTAATTGTTCATTTACGGGAGAGTTAGAATTATATAATGAACGGTGAAGCGAAGATTTTTTTGCTTCACCGTTTTTGTTTGAAAATTAGATTATACTATTTTAATGGACTCTCGTATTTGGAGGGACAGGTGCTAGGTATGCTATAATAGAACCAATTTGAGAGTAGAGGAGATCATAGAAACAATGTATCCGCCGCGATCGCGTTCTAGACAGAAGAACAAACATAAGAGCAAACGTAAGCGCAGAACGGCCTGGATGTGGGTCAATGCAGGTCTACTTCTGTTGATTATTGTGGCGCTCAGCTATAGTTTTATGGATGACAGATTCAAGGGAAGTTCTGAGCCACCTCCAGTGGCGCAAATGACGGCTTCGCCTACGCCGGATAGTACTGCTCAGGAGACAGCACCTATAGTGACTGCAACGCCTGAAGCCACGGAGTCTCCCATCCCTTCTCCAACGGTAACCCCGGAAGCTACACCTACACCAGAGCCAAAGAGAGAAGAAAATGTTGAAACACAGGCGCCTGTACCAACTGAGACCCCTTCGCCAGATGAAGGTAGCTCCCAAGTCGCAGATGGTGGTTCTGTGTCTGGACTTCCATCAGATGACCAGGCTTCTGGCAATACAGTGACCTTGAATTTTGGTGGAGATGTTATTTTTTCGGGGAAAGCCGGGGAATTGCTCGAAAAGAAAGGTTACGACTATTCGTATGCCGCGCTCGATGGAATGTTCAAGAAGGATGATCTTACGATTGTGAATCTGGAGACTCCTGTGACCACGGGTGGGGTTGGCGCCGCTAATAAGCAATACGTATTCAAAGGCTCGCCCAAAGCACTAGATGCTCTTAAAGCAGCCGGAGTGGATGCAGTAAATATGGCGAACAATCACACGCTTGATCAAGGGGAGGAAGGCCTGCGAGACACGCTGAGTCATCTCTCGGAAAGAGGCATTCCTTATGTTGGTGCTGGGCTTAACAGCAAAGAAGCGTTCTCAGCGCAATATTTTGAGCGTAAAGGGATTAAGATCGCCTTGCTGGGGTTCACACGGGTGATTCCTGCATCTGATTGGATGGCGGGAAAAAATAAACCCGGGCTTGCTTCAGTATATGATAGTAGAGAAGGACTTAAAGCGATTGCTGCAGCTAAACAAAAAGCTGATTTGGTTGTCGTAGTTGTCCATTGGGGTAAAGAACGGGTAGAGCAGTTCGATAATACTCAGCAGACCCTTGGACGTAGCTTTGTCGATGCGGGAGCTGATCTTGTCATTGGTGGTCACCCACATGTATTGCAAGGTGTGGAGCCGTACAAAGGCAAGTGGATCGCCTACAGCACTGGTAATTTTATTTTTACGAGATCAACGGTACCTGCCACTTGGGAAACTGCTGTATTTCAGGCGGAATGTAGTAAAAAAGGTCAATGTTCATTACAGCTGAAGCCTATGACTGCTGAGCTAGCTCAGCCCGTGCCCATGAATCAGGTGAACGGACAGCTTTTGCTGAAAAAAATAGAGTCTTTATCTGCTGGTCGAGTTAAGATCAACAGTGACGGCAAAGTGACTCAAGTTACAAAATAGGGTTCCTGGGAGGTCCTTATGATGAACAATTTATGTGTTGCCCATCGGGGATTTTCCGGTAAAGCTCCGGAGAATACATTAGCAGCGATCCGGATGGCCATTGCCATGCCTTTTGTACACTGGATGGAATTGGATGTCCAGCTCTCGAAGGACGGTGTTCCTGTTGTCATTCATGACTTTACACTGGACCGTACAACCAATGGTCATGGTAAGGTGAAAAATATGGATTGGGAACATATCCGGCGTCTCGATGCGGGTAGCTGGAAAGGGCGTTCTTTTCGGGGAGAGCGGGTGCCTTCCTTGGAAGAAGTGCTCTCATTAGCCTCCGGTAGACTTCGTCTCAATATTGAACTGAAAACAGTGGGCAATATGTATCCTGGCATCGAACAGAAGGTGACGGATCTTATTTCCTCTAAAGGCATGCGGGACGACGTGATTTTGACCTCTTTTGACACAGATGTGTTGAAAAAAATCAAGGAAATAGACCCCCGCTTTCGTACAGGCTTAATTTTTGATTCAAGGTTTGGTAATCCTGCTCGAAGGCTGCATGAACTGGAGTGTTCTCTTTTGTCGATTAGCTTCTCGCGTTTAAATCCTAGATTGGCTAAGGTTTTGGCGGAGCAAGGTGTGAAGATTATGGCTTGGACCGTGAACAAAGGGAAAGAGATGCGTCGCTTAGCAGATATGCATTCTGATATAATGATTTGTACAAACCGTCCGGATATCTGGGGCGATACATTTCTAAAAGTATAAATAATCCAATTCGATGGGAAAGAGAGCTGATTGTCTGTGTGCGCTGCTGTTAATAATTTGTATTGTGTTGGACGGAACTACAAGCTACATGCGGAGGAATTAGGAAATAATGTCCCCGTAGAGCCACTCATTTTTTTGAAGCCCTCACATGCGGCGGTTTCCCTCGATAAAGCAGTCATTCAGCTTCCAAAGGATTCAGGTCAGGTTCATTATGAAGGAGAACTTGTGCTACGGATCGCGCGTGATTATGTACCGGGTATGAGCGTGGAGGATTTGGTGGATGTTATGGCTCTGGGACTGGATTTCACACTGCGTGATGTGCATAATGATCTGCAGAAGAAAGGTCTGCCTTGGACTCCTGCTAAAGGCTTTAAGAACGCTGCTCCACTCACACCTTACATTGCGTTTCCTGACAAGGAAGAGCTGGAAGGAACGGATTTCACGGTTTTAAAAAATGGTGTTGAAGTTCAGCGAGGTAATGTTAAAAATATGATTTTTTCGCTTCAAAAAATTGTCGATTTTATCGCTGCGCGTTACGGGCTGGGTAAAGATGATGTGATATTCACAGGAACACCAGAAGGTGTAGGCTCTACCGTATCAGGAGATTCGTTTGAATTGTACTGGGGTGACAAGCTGATGGGGACTTGCCTGATCGGCTAAAAACATCTGTTGGAGATGAATCTATGTTATGGATTATCGGCGCCCTTGGCGCTTTGTTAGTTGCGGGGGCGGCTTATAGGAAACAATCCTTAAGCCTTTCCGGCATGCTTGCCGCGGTAGCCATGGGGACCATTTATTTTGGTGCTGGAAATGCCTTTTGGTTTGGAATATTGTTGGTTTTTTTCATCTCTTCAAGCCTGTTGTCTAAGCTTCATCATGATAATAAGGCAGAGCTTGAGCTGACTTATGCCAAGACAGGTCGCCGAGATGCTGGGCAGGTCTTTGCTAATGGTGGGCTTGGGATGGTTTTCGTTCTATTGAATGCGATTGTTCCGATGGAACATTGGGAATTTTTATTTATCGGCGTTATGGCAACGGTAACCTCTGATACATGGGCTACGGAGATTGGTACACTCAGCAAGAAGCTGCCTCGGTCTGTCCTGACAGGTAAAATACTTCCTGCCGGTGCCTCAGGTGGCGTATCAAGCCTGGGTACGCTGGCCGCCGCCGCAGGAGGTGCACTTATCGGTGCATCTTCATGGCTGCTACGGATGATATCTGGCATGCCAGATCAATCCTTCTTGTTGCTTACATTGGCAGGACTCACAGGTGGACTTGCGGGTGCGTTCACGGATTCTATTCTAGGGGCAACCGTTCAGCTGATGAATCGTTGCACCGTTTGCGGACGCGAAGTGGAAAGTACACATCACTGCGGTAAAAAGGTTGAATACGCACGTGGCTGGAAGTGGATGACTAATGATGCAGTCAATGCTATTAGCTCTATCGTCGGAGGGGCTATTGCCTTATTGTGTGGGATGATGTTTTAAAGGAGGAACCGATGAGCAGCACGTCCAATCATAAACATACTGCCATTCTGGATGCCGCATATGAGCTCTTCGGTTCAGGTGGATTTTACGAAACGAAGATGTCGGAAATTGCGGTTCAGGCCGGAATTGCTAAGGGCACCGTTTATTTATACTTCAAGAGTAAAGAAGAATTGTTCATGGCGGTAACGCGCCGGGATTGTGAGGGATTCCTTCAGCAATTACAGGAAAAGCTGAAGGCTAGTGATACTTTGGCAGGTAAACTGTCAATTATCGCCAAACATCATCTTTACTATTATTATGAGCGTAAGCGACACACGAAGCTCTTTTTCCGCGCACCGAACAATAACCCAGAGCTTGTGGCGTATATGACACTTTTTATGGAAGAATATATGCAGGCAGTGGTGAAGGTATTGCTGGAGGGCGGAGTGTCTGAGCCTGAGCTTATGGCGCAGTCCTACATAGGGATGTTGGATCGACTGAAGATGGATATTTTGTTCGATCCATCTTTTAAGGAAGAAGATGCGTATAAACGAGCTGGTTTCGCTGCGGGTCTTTTTATTAAAGGGGCTATGGATTACTTGAATTTAGGTCAGGATGGTAGACCGGTGGAATAGCAGCTTCATGCTGCGACCGGTTTTATGAAAATATAAGGCAAGCGAGGAAATAGCATGAATATTATGACCGTGGAACATCTTTCCAAAAGTTATGGAGAGAAAGTACTTTTTAGTGATGCTTCATTTGGTATGGACGATCGGGATAAAATTGGTTTGATCGGTGTGAATGGAACGGGTAAATCAACGTTTTTACGTATTATTGCCGGTCTGGATACCCCGGATGGTGGGCAAATTGCGATCGGAAATAATGTTCGAGTGCAGTACTTAGCACAGAACCCTCCTTATGAGCCGACAAATACAGTACTGCAACAGGTCTTCGCCGGAGATGATCCAGATCTTGCCATCATGCGTGAGTATATGGAGATCATGTCTCGCCTTGAAAAAGAGCCAGGTAATGCAGAACTGGAAGGCAAACTGGTGCGGATTGGGCAGGCTATCGATGCAGCAGGTACTTGGCATTTGGAGAGTGAAGCTAAGAGCGTACTTACTAAGCTGGGTATAGTGAAATTCGATGCGCTGATGGATACGCTGTCTGGTGGTCAACGGAAACGTGTAGCACTTGCGGCTGCCCTGATTACGCCATCTGAGCTTCTTATTCTGGATGAGCCTACGAACCATATTGATACGGACTCCGTGGCTTGGCTAGAGCAATATTTACAGAAACGGCGCGGCGCTCTCTTAATGGTAACGCATGATCGTTACTTCCTGGAGCGTGTCGCAAGTGTCATGCTAGAGCTGGACGGAGGAAAGTTATACCGTTATGAGGCCAACTATTCCCGTTTTCTAGAGCTAAAAGCCGACCGTGAAGAGCGTGAAGCCTCTGCGGAGCAAAAGCGTAAGAACCTGCTTCGTACGGAGCTTGCTTGGATTCGTCGTGGAGCTAAAGCACGATCAACGAAACAAAAGGCAAGAATCGACCGTTTTGAGAAGCTGAAAGAAAGTACAGGAAGCAGTTCGAACGGTTCGCTGGATATTTCGGTGGCATCCACACGTTTGGGTCGCAAAATCATTGAAATCAATGAACTGTCGAAATCGCTGGATGGTCGTCAGTTGATTAAAGATCTGACCTATATTGCTGTACCACAAGATCGCGTAGGTATTGTAGGTCCAAATGGTAGCGGTAAATCAACACTTCTGAATCTGATTGCAGGTAAGCTACAGCCGGATAAGGGTGAGGTTCAGCTTGGCGCGACGGTTAAGTTGGGTTACTTTACGCAAGAACATCAGGATATGGATGACAGCATGCGAGCTATTGAATATGTGAAGGAAGAGGCGGAAGTCATACGTACAGCTGATGGTAGCGTCATTACGGCAGGCCAAATGCTCGAACGCTTCTTGTTCCCTCCTGCGATGCAATGGACGCCGATTTCCAAACTGTCTGGTGGCGAAAAACGACGCCTGTATCTGCTTCGTGTATTGATGGGAGCACCAAACGTATTGCTGTTGGATGAGCCTACGAACGACTTGGATATTGGCACGTTGGCTGTTTTAGAAGACTATCTGGATGAATTCCCGGGCGTCGTCTTTACCGTATCCCATGACCGTTATTTCCTGGATCGGACTATAGACAAGCTGATTGCCTTTGAAAATGGAGAAATTCGGCTTCATGTTGGCGATTATACGGAATATGAAGAATGGCTGGCCAAAAATGTTCCATCACGCAATGCAGAATCGAACAAAGATGACGGTAATGCAAAGGGTAAAGAGACTACAGAAACAGTCAGTAACACAGCGGCATCATCAGCTTCCAAGACCAAACTCAAATTCAGTTTTAAGGAACAGCGTGAATATGAAGGAATTGATGAGCAGATCGAGCTTGCAGAACAGCGCTTGACTGATATTAGTGCGGAGATGGAAGCAGCGTTTGCTGACTCTGGGAGACTGCAGGAGCTAGTGGAAGAGCAGCGGCTTGCCGAAGCCGAGCTGGAGCGTCTAATGGAGCGCTGGACCTATCTGAATGAGCTTGCAGAGAAAATCGCTGGTAAAGCATAAAACGGATTGTCCATGTGTGACAATAAGGGAGGGCTCAGTTTGGAGAATCAACTTGTGGAAGCTGTAGCCCTGCGAAACGAAGGTAAAGCTGAAGAAGCCAGAGTGATGCTGTTAGAGCTATATGAGCAGAATAGTAATGATGCAGAACTTCTGTATCAATTAGCGTGGACGCATGATGTGCTCGGTCTGGAACGCGAGGCAGTACCCTATTATGAGAAAAGCTTAACACTAGGCTTATCTACGGAGCAGAGAGTCGGCGCTCTATTGGGACTGGGCAGCACCTACCGAACACTCGGAGAATATGAGAATTCCAAAGCAATATTGGAGCAGGCCATTCAAGAGTACCCAGAGAATAAGGAATTTCCGGTGTTCCTTGCAATGACCTTGCACAATCTCGGAGATCATAGTCTGGCTATGGGGATGTTACTTAAATTGCTGGCTGAAACCTCAGCGGATGAAGGAATAAGAAGTTATAGTAAGGCCATTTCATATTACTCAGATAAGCTGGAGCAAGTCTGGGATTGAATAAAATCACAAAAAGAAGCGATCTCTAATAGTAGAGTATCGCTTCTTTTTGCTTTATTTCGTTCCGTCCACCGCGATCATTTGCACCACGGTACGAGAGTCACCAGGTAAGATGATTTCATCAGCATTCATCTGTGAGGAGCCGTCACCATCTAGAAAGATACCTTCGAGACCTTCAGCAGGCACGCTCTGTAGGATGGCTGAACGGAACTCTGCCGCCGTCGAGAGTGTTGGCGTAACAATCAGCCACAGCTTGCCATTATCGTCATACAGCATGCCTGAGCGCATTCGTTTCTCATTCGAATAAGGAAGATGTTCTTTCGCTATCACATCTTCCCAGAGATCCTCATCCTGCAGATTCATACTAATGCCGCCTTGCGCAAAATAATGCTGGCGATCCGTAACGTTCAATTCTTCTCCCGATGAGACGACCTGTACGGAAAAGCTACGACTGGCACCATCCCAGACCAGGGTTCCGCGCGCATATTTAGCATTAAACCAGCCGGAGCCGTACGCCTTTTTAGCACCGTTAGTGGGGATATCATTCATGATAGCAATGGATAGAAGTGCATCTCCATAGAAGAAGCCTCCATTAATCCCATAAGCAATCACTTGCTGAAGGGGTGCACCAGCGGCTCTGAGTTTAATATCTTCGGGTGAAAGTGACATCATATAGAGTTGAACATTTTCTGGACTCACGGTCTCTAAGTAAGTGTAAGCGTGTGGAAGACCATCAAAGGGATTTTCCTTGTGGCTTCTGGAAAACAGGAACATCGAGATTGCTGATGCTGCTATCATGAGCAGCAGAAGTGAGACTATCAGCCATTGTCTACGTCTCCAGAGCTGCTTTAACTTGCCAGTGCTTGCCTCAGTTAGTGCCCACATAAGCAGCGAGAAGCTTAGCAGTGTTTACTACAGCTTGCTTATGTGTACGTTCCATGGAGTGGGAGGCGTGTACGCCTGGGCCGATCAGTGCGGCACGAATATTGTTGCCGCCTCGAAGGGCAGCGGAAGCATCGGAGCCGTACATTGGATAGATATCAACGGCATAAGGAATAGCAAGTGCTTCTGCCAGCTCAATCAAACGGCCAGTCATAACATAATCATAAGGGCCGGAAGAATCTTTTGCACAGATGGACACATCGGTTTCTTTACAGCTAAGATCGTCGCCCATGGCGCCCATATCGATTGCGATCATTTCATTAATCTCGCCAGGAATCCAAGCTGTGCCATGTCCTACTTCCTCGTAGTTGGAGATGAGGAAAGAAAGGTTGTGGAGTGGTTTCCAGCCCTCACGTTTCATACTTTCCAGCAGGCCAAGAAGGGCAGCAACGCTTGCTTTGTCATCCAGATGTCGGGATTTAATATACCCGCTAGGTGTAATCACCGCACGTGCATCGAAGGAAATGAAATCACCAACGGAGATGCCTAGCTTAAGTACATCTTCTTTGTTAGATACTAGCTCATCAATCCGTACTTCCATGTTCTCCTCTGAACGTTTGAAATCACGAGCATCTGGATATACGTGAACGGATGGATGGCTGGTTAAGATGGTTCCAGTATAGGTTCTGCCGCTGCGGGTATGGATCACACAGTATTCATTCTCGATGCTGTGCATAGTGAAGCCACCAATAGAGGTCAGTCGCAGTGTACCATCAGATTTAATAGAGCGAACCATGCCTCCAAGTGTATCCACGTGAGCGCTGATGCCGATAGTACGGGAAGGATCTAGGCCTGGGACGGTTAGAATTACGCCGCCTTTTTCATTCCAGCTTAGCGGTACATTTAATGCTGCCGCTTCTTCGGCAATAAGGTTCATTACTTGTGCTGTGAAGCCGCTGGGGCTCGGTGTATCAAGCAATTTTTTTAGGATTGAGAGTATGTAATCTTCATTTGGTTGAATAGTAATCATTAGTTAAGTCCTCCTGTTAGGCCATCATTATCTGTGTTAAAAGAATCTAAAGAAGTGTCGGCATCACGAAGTTTGGTTAGCTCAGCATTTAAGCTTTTAATTTGTTTTTGTAGTTTGTACTGGCGAAAAATACCGTAAGAACCCACGATGATTCCACCAATTAACGCGCAGCCCAGAATAACTAGGATCAGCGGTATATTAACTACATCAAAACCGAAATTGACTTGAACGGGATCCACGTTGATGACTGCAAATATGGCTGTTAGCAGCGCAAAGATTAGACCTGCAATTAAAGACCATTGAATTCTCATTGAATTCTTCCTCCTCAGGGGATATAACAGAATAAAATCCCTTGCCCAAATAGGGCAAGGGATTAATGCAATACTAAGCTCTCTGCCTTATTTGGTCAACTGTTCCATTTGAGCGATAACATCTTCGAAGACACTCATCGCTTCGCGAATCGGCTCAGGAGAAGACATATCAACACCAGCTTTAGACAGAATATTAATGGAGTAGTCACTGCCGCCACTCTTCAGGAAGCCGAGGTAACGATCCACCGCAGGTTTGCCTTCTTCAAGAATTTGTTTGGCAAAGCTAGTCGCTGCTGAGAAGCCGGTTGCGTATTTATAAACATAGAAGCTGTTATAGAAATGCGGAATCCGCGCCCATTCCATCTCGATATCCTGATCTACAACCATTTCTTTACCATAGTACTTAACATTCAGGTCATAGTAGATGCTCGAAAGATCTTGTGGAGTAAGCGATTCACCTTCTTCAACACGCTGATGAATGATTTTCTCGAACTCAGCGAACATCGTCTGCCGGAAAATCGTTGTCCGGAACTGATCAGCATAGTAGGTGAGCAAATACATTTTTTCTTTAGGATCTGTAGACTTTTTGAGTAAATAATCCATTAGCAGCGCCTCGTTAGTAGTAGAAGCAACCTCTGCTAGGAAAATCGTATATTGCGCATCTCGATAATTCAGAGCGTTATCCGAAAAATACGAGTGTAATGCATGGCCCATCTCATGTGCCAGTGTAAACATACTGTTTAAATTATCATTATGGTTCAGCAGTACGAAAGGATGCGTACCGTATGGCCCCCAGCTGTAAGCCCCGGACCGTTTATTCTCGTTCTCATACACATCGATCCATCCGTTGTCGTAGCCTTTTTGCAGCACATTCAGATAATCTTCACCGAGCGGTTTGAGACCCTCTTTAGTGATTTTCTTGGCTTCTTCATAGGTGATATCTAATTTATATTCATCAACAAGCGGTGCAAACAGATCATACATATGTAACTCATCGACACCCAGCAGCTTCTGACGCAGTTTCATATAACGGTGCATCAATGGAAGGCTTTCGTGAATCGTATCAATCAAGTTGGTGTAAACCTCTTTAGGAATGTTATCACCATAGAGTGACATTTCCATTACAGAAGGATATTTGCGAATTCGTGAGTAGAACACATTTTTATTCACATTCGCGCTAAGCGTTGCTGCGATAGTGTTCTTCTGCTTCCGGTAGGTATCGTAGACTGCCTTAAAAGCATTTCGGCGAACCTCACGGTCGTTACTTTCGAGAAACTTGATATAGTTGCCATGAGTCAGCTCAACTTCTTTGCCATCCTCATCTTTGATCTTAGGGAATTTCAGATCCGCATTGTTCAGCATACTGAAAATATTCTGAGGTGCTTGAGCTAAATTTCCGACCTGAGCTAGCAGTGCTTCTTCAGCCTTAGAAAGCACATGGGCTTTTTCACGTTTCATTTCAGTTAAGGTGAATTTATAAGCGGATAGGTTCGGATCAGCGATGAACTGGTCCAACTTCTCAACTGGCAACGCCAGAATTTCTGGGGTTACAAAAGATAAAGCTTCACCTGCTTCAATACCAAGCTTTTTCGCTTTGGAGGACAAAGCTTGAGAGTCAGGATTAGCTGTGTCTTCATCTTGACGCATATGTGCATACACGAAGAGTCGTTCAGTTAGGATGGACAGCTTGTCATCCATTTCAAAACATTTTTTTAGAGCATCCGCGGAATCTAGTGTACCCTGAAAATCCGCAGCTTTTTTGATTAAGGATTTAGCTTCAGCAAATTCTGCATCCCAATCCTTCTGAGAAGCAAACACATCTTCAAGCTTCCAACGATTCTCAGCAGGTACTTCGCTTCTTTTCAATAATTTTTCCATAGAAACCCTCCTAGAATGATGAGATGTAGTAGGCATAATCTCCCTCGGCAATACTGTAGATGATAAATCACCCGGTAGCAAGCTGAGCACAAGTAGAAGAGGGATGGACTTGGGTGAAATAGGCATAACATCCTCCTCTTGAAAGTAGAGTCGGCTTATTATGCCCTATTAAGTCCTGATTATTAATATTTAGTCTTCTTTAAATATATGAAAGTATAAGTTATGCCAATAAGCTATAAATAACAAAGATGAAGGCGAACAGAATCATAATGACTGCAGTTAAGGCCATGCCCCGCTTAAACTGCGGCGGGACACGATCCTTGGTCATAATTAGAACTGCGCCTAGACATAAGACTAGGACAACATAAATCGCGATATTTTCTGTGTTCATGTTCTGTTATACCTGTTTGAAGGCTGCGATGATATTTTTATACTCTTCTTCATTATCTTTATAAGATTCTTTGTTGAATCGGTTGTTCACCCACTGCATCATAGCTGGACGACTAAGGAAAGTATGTGTTTCTTCTCCCCATTGATCGGAGATTTCGCGAAGTACGATATAACGTCCTTGAACTTCTACCGTCATCATATTCCATTTGTCTGTTTTGTATATTTCATGTTTTTTGATCATTATCATTACCACCCTGGCGATTTTTGGCTTTTGGCTCAATGATAACGCACTGGTCAAGGGAAAAGCAAATTAAATCACATATTTAAAGATCCAGATAGATTGATTTGAGTAGAAGATTGCAGTATAATATAGTTATACGCCATATATGGCGGTTATTTTTAGGAGGTTGTTCAATTGAAAGGTACAGTAAAATGGTTTAACGCAGAAAAAGGTTATGGTTTTCTTCAAGTAGAAGGCGGCGAAGATGTATTCGTACACTTCTCAGCAATTCAAGGTGAAGGATTCAAAACTTTGGACGAAGGTCAAGAAGTAGAATTCGATATCACTGATGGTAATCGTGGACCGCAAGCTGAAAACGTAGTAAAATTATAAGAAACGGCAAAGACAGTTAAGCTGTCTGCTATAAATATATAATTTACTTGGCAAGCCCTTGCAAGAGTGGTTACCAACTATAGAACACAGTTCTTTCGGGAACTGTGTTTTTTTACGTCTAATAGACATCAATTTAGATGAAAGGTCTTTGCATTCCCAAGTGAAGGGATAGCAAAGACCTTTTAATATTTTTGAGTATCAGAAGTGTTCTATTATAGGGAAGCTTTTTTGTTCTTATTCTTGAAATAGCGCATTGAATCTCGATGGGTATCCAATAAATGCTGTCCTAAAAAGCCTACAAAAGCAAGAAGGCTGAAGCCAACCGCTACCATATAGAAGGTGAAGCGTCCAGCTTCCTGATAGATCATTCCACCAAATGTACCACTTAGAAGTCCAGCTGCACTTGACCAAACAACTGTGTAGATTGCAAGACCAGTTGCTCGGAGACGATCAGGAATAATCCGAGTGATATAACGGACACATGTTACAAAAAAGACGCCAAATGTCAGGCTATGCAAGGCTTGAATCGCGATTATAGAGCCTGGGTGATCGGCGAGCGCCATTAGTAGAAAGCGAAGGGCATACATGAGACTGGCTAAAATTAATAAGGGCAGTTCTTTAAATTTGTCGCCGTATTTGCCGAGTATAAATAATACAGGGATTTCACTTAGTGCCGAGGCAAGTAATGCCCAGCCGATCACTTCCTCACCAGCGCCCAGGTTCTTTAAACTGATGGTGAGAAAAGCTTCGTTCATTCTATGGCCCAGTGCGAGTACAAAGACACATCCGAAGAACCACAGCACTTCTTTTCGCAAAAGAATATCTTTAAGTCCATGCTCTTTCTTGCCTGGTTTAGTAGTAACAGCCTTCTGATTGGGGAGCTCTGGAACAGTTTTTTTGACATCCTTTAGGCCAATTGTAATTAGAAGTGCGATTATAATGATAATAATACATAAGGTAAGACTCCAAGTAGCACCTAAAGCTCTAAGCGCATAACCGACAGTTAAAGCAAAGAAAGAATAGCCTAATGAGCCAAATACACGAATTGTAATGAAGTTTCGTCCGTGTCGCTCCGCAATTTTGATGGCCATTGTATCAGCAAGCGGAAAAACTGGGTAATAGAAGAAGTAGAAAAAGGACAAAATAAGCATAACGGAAGAAAATTCGGTCGCTCTGGCTAATAGAAGTCCGGTAACTAATTGCCCAGCGAGTAAAATAAACATGATTTTTCGAATGGTACCTAGCTTATCGCTCATCATACTCCAGAAGAGATTGGATAGGATGGAGATGAGGGGACCGAGAGAATACAAGTAGCCCACCTGAGAACTGCTAAACCCTAAATGTGTGTAGAATAAAGGAAAGTAGGATACTACAAGAACGCTAGTGCCATAAATCGTAAAAAGAAAGGAACGAAGCCAATTCTGATCACTGTAAGGGCTTCCGGTCCGTTTTAAAAACATGAAAGTGCACTCCTCTGAGATTGAAATATGGCTAGTATAGCATAAAGCAATGGAGGGTTATGTGTTTTATTCTTGAATTGCGTTATTTCTGAATCTTTCATAATTTTACGAAAGTGATTTTGTTGTTTGTACAAATACGTCTGATCATATTATAATAAGTGGTGATTTGGATAAGGAGACAACAATGTGGAGGCACTATCATTGAGTGAATTAGAGCAAGGCCGTTACCTTAGCCCGCGTGGCCCTATTGGGCTTATGAACAGGGTCTATAAGTACGTGCTGCCAGAAGTGAGAGAAAGTCTGGACTTCTGGCGCCAAGATGCGAATGGGATTCCCGATCCCGAGCTCCGGAAGCAAGCACTTGCCAGCATTGAAACAAAGGAGTTTCACTGCATAGGTGGAGGTATTTATGCCGCCGGCAATTTATCGATGAGACATATACTAATTCCGCTTATTGTTGCTTATCAAACTATCAGTGATTATCTAGATAACTTATGTGATCGCAGTACTTCGCTTGATCCTGCAGATTTCAGGCTGCTGCATCAATCTATGCTGGATGCCATTGATCCAAACGCTGAACCTGTCAATTATTATGCGCTTCGTGATGAACAGAATGACGGCGGGTACTTGTATAGGCTAGTTCGAAAATGCCAGGAGATGATCTCTTTGCTGCCAGGTTATTCCGCTGCTGCAGCGGAGATTCGTGATTTGGCTGTGCTGTATACAGATTTGCAGGTATATAAGCATATCCGCCCGGAACTCAGGGAAACAGCCCTGAAGGAATGGTGGGAGCAGCAGGGTAGCCGTGCTCCGCATCTGCATTGGAACGAGTTTGCAGCTGCAACGGGCTCTACTTTAGGCGTATTCATGCTTTTTCTATCTGCATGTGATCCGAAGCTAAGTAAGTCTTCTTCGGAATCGATTCGAGCTGCATATTTTCCACATGTTTGTGGATTGCACATTATGCTGGATTATTTGATTGATCAGGAAGAGGACCGAGCAGGCGGCGATCTTAATTTCTGCAATTATTATGACGACACGGATACCATGTTAAGTCGGATCGCTTCCATGGTTGAGTGGGCCCGTAAGGATGTACGTGAACTTCCGGAATCATCTATGCATCGTATGGTGATTGAGGGATTGCTGGCACTTTATTTATCTGATCCGAAAGTTAGCGAACAGCGGGAAGTTCGCACTGTGTCTAAAAGCCTGATGAGAGGAAGTCCGCTTACAAGGCTGTTCTTCTTCGCTAATAGCCGCTGGATACGCAATCGTTTTTTGTAACAAGGCTGCGAAGCTTCATCTATACAACAGATGGGGCATTGCACAACTTTAAGGAGGAACAACAGAATGTCAAAAATCAAAAAAATTGCAGTACTGACTAGTGGTGGAGATTCACAAGGTATGAACGCCGCTGTTCGTGCGGTTGTAAGAAGCGCACTTTATTATGGCATTGAAGTTTTTGGAGTTCAACGTGGATATCAAGGTCTTCTGAATCGCGATATCTTCCCTATGGATCTTCGCAGTGTTGGTGACATTATTCAACGTGGGGGAACCATTCTGCAATCTGCAAGATGTCTGGAGTTCACAAAACCAGAAGGTCAGCAAAAGGGTGCAGATATTCTTAATGAAATGGGCATCGATGGCCTAGTGGTTATAGGTGGAGATGGTTCTTATAAAGGTGCTAATAAACTAAGTAAACTCGGTATCAAGACGATGGCATTACCGGGAACAATTGATAATGATATTTCCTACACGGATTACACCATTGGGTTTGATACTGCAGTTGGTGTCGTTGTAGATGCTATTAACAAGCTGCGTGACACGATGTCCTCCCATGAGCGTTCTTCCATTGTAGAAGTTATGGGACGTCATTGTGGAGATATCGCGCTACATGCAGGTCTGGCTTCTGGAGCAGAAACAATTCTCGTGCCAGAAATGCCATATGACTTGAATGAAGTTGCGGATCGTATGCGCGACAACTTTGTCAGAGGTAAACGTCACAGTATCGTCATCGTTGCAGAAGGTGTGGGTAAAGGCGAAGATGTGGCCCAAGCGTTGAAAGATCGTCATGCTTCTCTGGATGCACGGGTTACTGTACTTGGACATATTCAGCGGGGAGGAACACCAACACCTGGAGACCGGAACCTTGCTAGCCGTCTTGGTGACTTTGCCGTTCGTAAACTAATTGAAGGTGAGTCTGATAAAGGTTGCGGTATCATCAAGGGAGAACTAACCCTTACAGATATCGATCTTGTAGTGAATACGAAGAAAGACTTTGACGTGGAGTTGTACGAGCTTGCATCCCGTCTTTCACAATAATTAACACACAAAAAAGGAACAGCTGCGAATTTCGCACTGTTCCTTTTTTGTATTCTTTTGATTATTAGTGATGTGCTTGAGCGTCTGCATATTGTGTGGCATAACGGCGTTGAACTTTAACAAGCCGAGTCAAGAGTAATGTAGCCCCAATCGCAAGGCCGGTGATCAAGCCGATCCAATAACCATAAGCTCCTAGATCCGTATAAGTAGCAAGTACATAGCCTGTAGGAAGCCCTATAACCCAATAAGCTATAAAGCAAATAATGAAGGCTGGATTAACATCCTTATAGCCACGAAGTGCTCCTTGTGTAGGTGTTGCAATCGCATCGGAAATCTGGAAAAAGATCGCATAGATTAAGAAATGCTGAATGAATGAAATGACATCAGGTTCATCAGTGTATAAACCAGCTACATGATGGCCGGCAAATAAGAGCAGGAGTGCAGTTGCCAGGGAGAGGATAGCCGCAAGTCCAATTCCCATAATGGCATATTGACGGGCATCCTTTTGCCTGCCGGATCCAGTCTCGAAGCCGACGAGAATGGTAAGGCTCATACAGATACTGAGCGGAATCATATATAACGTAGTTGCAAAATTAATGGCTGCTTGATGAGCTGCAATCGTTACAGTATCGAACCGACTCATCAACAAGGTTACAGCGGAGAAGACTGCAGTTTCAAAAAAAATCGAGAAGCCAATAGGTACACCGATCTTCAGTAGATCTTTGAAGCTTTTTAGCGATATAAAGAAGAACTTTCGGAAGATTCTAAGGCTTGCAAAGGGTTCTACCCGATAAATGAACAGCAGGGCAACCGAAAAAATTACCCAGTAGGTGATAGCTGATGCCACTCCAGCTCCAACACCACCAAGTCGAGGAAACCCGAATTTTCCGAAGATTAGTAAGTAGTTCAAACCAACATTCACGGGTAGGGCTATGAGTGTGATCAACATGGACACTCGTGTTTGTCCCAGAGCGTCTATACAACTACGGAGAACTGTATATCCAAACAGCGGGATAATTCCGAAGGAGATCGCACTTAGGAAACGAAATGCAACATCTCTTACAGTCGGCTCCAGATTCATAAAATTAAGGATAGGTGACAAGGCGAAGCTCCCGATTAGTAAGACAATTACAGAGACGATCAGTGATAACCAGATTCCCTGTGTGACTTGATAGGCTACATCCTTTTCTTTTTTGCTTCCGATGAGCTGAGAGACGATGGGGGTAATCCCCATAAGGATTCCACTTAAGCCCGTTTGAATTGGAATCCAGAGACTGGTTCCTATCGCCACACCTGCCAGATCGGCTGTACCAAACTTACCTGACATGTTTGTATCAAAGAAGGTTATCGCTGACAAAGCAATCTGTGTAACCAGAATTGGAAATAAAATATGAAAGAATTGTATTGCTTTTTGTTTTAAAGAGGTGGTTTGTATCATCGTTCTTTGCCTCATTCTTTGTTGGTTTTTAATGATTACAGTAAAAGTTCCCTTTTTCTCCATTAAAAGACCCGGCAAATGCCGGGTCTTTATCTTTATATATCATACCTGATTTCAATTATACATAATTAGGGCTATATACATTATTTCTCATAATCGACATCGGAGGTATATCGGTTATTGGCGTTCCAGAGTAGAAACTCCTCTACATTTTCATCTTTTAAAGCGCGTATTTGATCTTCCACCTGTTTTTTACCGTATTTAATATAATGACCTTTACCGAGCCAGCTTGCTGTAAAATCTTGAATCCAAGGACGAATAACAGGTTTGTAGCTGCCTAGAGGATCAAGCTTCTTATGGGTATCAACCATGGAGCCTTTAATGGTAGCATACGGATCTAAGTCAGGCTCTTTCACTCCAAACCATCCTGTTGAATAATGACTCGGATAAATCATCGGGCTGATGACATCCACATTCTTGGATATTTTAACGAAGTCTTGTCCTATGCCCTCAGCAGGAGCAGATGCGGCATATCCAAAAATATCTACGGATACACGAACACCAAGTGGAGCAAGCTCTGCTTTTGCGTATTTTACAAAATTAGAAATGATATCTACGCGAGAATCGCTAGTTTTGGTGTATTTAAGTGTGTCTGCACGTTTTTCGAATCCTTCAGGAAAGCGCACATAGTCGAATTGAATTTCTTTAAAGCCGAGTTTGACAGCTTCTTTGGCGATATCGACATTGTACTTCCAGACATCTTCATTATAAGGATTAACAAAGCTATCGCCGCCTTTATTCTTCCATACTGTGCCGTCTGCATTAACAAAGGATAATTGCGGATTCTTTTTGGCAAGTATAGAGTCCTTAAAGACAACAATTCGAGCGATAGGATATACATCATGTTTATTCAATCTTTCCATCAGTTTGTTGATGTCGCCAATAAATGGCTGCGGATTACCGAGTTTCTGAAGTTCAGGATTATCGGTTTTATACGTGATGTAACCTGCATCATCCTTAATGTCGATGACCATAGAATTTAGTTCCGTCTGATCAAGTAAAGAAAGAAGCTTTTCCATTCGTTCTCCACCGGCACTGTATGCGGTAACATAGATGCCTTTTACTTTTGGCGCATCCGGCTGAGGATCTGCGTGTAGCATGCTTTGTGAGTCATTTGCTTCTGCTGTAGCATTTGGAGCTGGAGTTGAACCATTTGAATTATTATTTTGCGTAGCGATGATGGGGGGATTCATGGCGGACTTCAATGCAATTGCCACTTCAGCGTCATGTTGATTCTGTTGCACGCCTACACTTCCCAAGGCCATCATCAGTAGAGCCCAGGTGATGTTCATTCGTATTCTCTCCCTTTATGTACATTTCCTAAATTATATAGGAACGGTTGCTTCTAAAAAGAACAGTGTTGTAATAATGTTGGCTCAGATCGGGTCTGAAAATCCATCCTTGATGTATATAACCGGGACGCACAGATTCTAAACGTATTGTTAAAAAGTAAATGCCGCCTCAAAACGGCAACATGGCCGAACTTAAGGCGGCAACTATCAAGACTTCTCTTGCGGCTTACTCATTGAAGATACGCAGAATTCTGATGTTCACAGATACTGTAATGGATGATATCCATGGCATCTGCAGGTTCCAGAATACTAAGCCCGTCACGCAGAACGATTACGGAATTTAATTCGTCCTGTTTGAGAAACGGCATCATATCAGGATACCACCTCATGACGATTGCTGACAGCTTTACCGTTTCCATTTCCACAAAAATCACCCTTTCCTTTTTCGATAGGTCTGAATGGAATTCAGTAATCATCGGAAAACGAAGTGCTTGGAAAAAAGAGGGGTAAATCTCAATCTTTATGAAATTGTTAGGGTTCTGCGTGATTATAATATATCACAATTCTGTGATTGGTGCATTTTCCAAATTAATACTTTTCATTGCCAGTTTTTATCTTTTTCGGAAGGAGCCCATAACACCAACTGTCTCGACAATATTTACAAATGCTTGAGGATCTGTCGTGCGGATAATACGTTGCAGTTCAGCAAGTTCGTAGCGGGTTGTTACTGTCATTAGCATGTCCTTTTCAACATGAGAATAAGCGCCTTCTGTTTTAATCTTTGTGACACCGCGTTGAAGCCCCATTAAGTGCTGAAGGAGCTCATCTGTACGATTTGTTACTATATATACGGTTACCTTTAAATGGCTGATGTGAATCATGTCCAGTACCTTACCAGTTACGTATATAGATACCATCGATGCAAGAGCCAAGTTCCAGTTGTTATCAAAATATGCCGCGGCAAGAATAACGAGTCCGTTTAAGCTAACCACCACGTTTCCAACTGGGAAATCGCGGAATTTAGTGATGATGGATCCCAGGATATCAAAACCTCCGGATGAACCACCTGCACGGAAGCTGAAGCCACAGCCAATACCGACCAGCACTCCACCAAATACAGAAGAAAGCAGCATATCAGTAGCTACCAAATATTCGGGAATGATCGTCAAGAACCAGGTTGTTGCCACAACGGATAACATGCTTAGCATAATAAATCTCCGGCCTAGCTGGAACCAACCAGCTACAAGCAATGGAATATTAAAGAGAAAGTACAAGAGGCTTATGTTTAGTGGTGTAAAGTAACCCACTAACATCGAAAGCCCGGATACTCCTCCGCTGAGTAAGCGATGAGGGATTAGAAAAAGATTAAATCCACTGGCGATCAACGCTGCCCCAAAAATAACTGCAATACAATTCCAAATCTGTCTTAACAAGCAAATCCACCTCTATAAATAAATTTAAAAATAAACCATGTATGCAATGAAAAGAAAGGAACCCACTGGTATTCCTACTTAGAGTTGTGATATAATGTACAGGATATTCTTGAGTAGGACGTTACAATGGTATTTTTGCATTGCATCGGATGTAAAGCTACAGTTGCTCAGGTACAATGAAGTACCTGATGAAAGGGAGGCTTTTCGTCCCAAAAGCGCTATATCATGCAGAAAAAAGAGCATGATTGGACAGCATATAAATGTGTTTACCGCTACTTAAGAATACAGACAAGCATGTGGAATGTCCACTGTATAGAAGGAGCATGAATAATTTGAAAACATTCGCAGAATTTGGCTTGGAGCCAAAAGTGCTACAAGCAATCACAGAGTTAGGATTTGAGGAGGCAACACCGATACAGGAGCAGTCAATTCCATTGGCATTGACTGGGTCGGATCTGATCGGTCAAGCACAGACTGGTACAGGTAAGACTGCTGCTTTTGGTATCCCCCTCATTTCGAAGATTAATCGCGAAGACGAAAAAATTCTGGCACTTATTATGGCACCAACACGTGAGTTGGCCATTCAAGTATCAGAAGAAATCGGTAAGCTAAGCCGTTTTAAAGGTCTTCGTTCGTTGGCAATTTATGGCGGACAAGATATTGGTCGCCAAATCCGTGGTCTTAAGAAGAAACCACAAATTATTATTGGTACACCTGGACGTTTGCTTGACCATATCAACCGTAAAACCATTCGTTTGGATGATGTTCAAACTGTTGTATTGGATGAAGCAGATGAAATGCTGGATATGGGCTTTATGGAAGATATTCAGACAATCCTCAAGCTCGTTCCTGAAGAACGTCAAACTATGTTGTTCTCGGCTACAATGCCTCCAAACATTCAACGTCTTGCACAGCAATTCCTGAACAACCCGCAACACGTCTCCGTTATTCCGAAACAAATCAGTGCTCCGCTGATTGATCAAGCATATGTTGAAGTACCTGAACGTCAAAAGTTCGAAGCGCTTAGTCGTTTGATTGATATGGAATCACCTGAGCTTGCAATCGTGTTCGGACGCACGAAGCGCCGGGTTGATGAGCTTGCAGAAGCTTTGCAAAAACGTGGATACTCTGCTGATGGATTACATGGTGACCTGTCTCAGAACCAACGTGATGCTGTAATGCGTAAATTCCGTGATGGCAGCATTGATGTTCTGGTAGCTACTGACGTAGCGGCTCGTGGTTTGGACGTATCCGGCGTTACTCATGTAATTAACTTTGACTTGCCGCAAGATCCAGAAAGCTATGTACACCGTATCGGTCGTACTGGTCGCGCTGGTAAAGAAGGTACAGCTTGGTCTTTCGTTACTCCACGCGAAATGGATCACCTGCATTTGATCGAACGCGTTACTCGTCACCGTATTACTCGTAAACCATTGCCAACTATGGCTGAGGCTATTGAAGGTAAACAACGCGTAACAGCAGAACGTTTGCTTGAAATGGTTGAGAACGGTGAATTGAATGAGTACAAAGGTATTTCTATTCAATTGCTTGAGCAATATGATTCCGTTCAATTGCTGTCAGCTGCAATGAAGCTTCTGACTGGTGATAAGAAGGATTCTGCAATTGAATTGACTCCTGAAGATCCAATCCGTGCTAAACGTCGTGGTGGTAAGAACGACATTCGCAGTGGCCGCAAACCTAATGGTGGTTACGGTGGTAACCGTGGTACTTCCGGTGGCAGCACTGGTGGATACCGTGGAAACCGTGACAACAACGGTGGCGGAAGTCGTGGTGGCTACAGCAGCGGTGGTAGTAACTATGGTAGTGGCAGTGGCGGTTATGGCGGTGGCTATAAAGGCAACCGTGATGGCGCAGCTAGCCGTGATGGTGGAGCGAACCGCAGTGCGGACCGCAAACCATCTACTCGCCCAAGCAGCACAAGCACGCGTCCAGCAAAACGCGAAGATTTCGATAATTAATACTTGATCAGAACCCGCGGGTGATGATTTATCAAAATACAAAGAAGACGAGATGCCGAATAGCGGTTCTCGTCTTCTTTTTGCTGAAATATAAGGGTGTTTATTGAATTAGCAGCTTATTTAAATGAAAGTACGAGTGATGATAACTAGCAGGATAAACAATACGAGGATCGTACCAGTGGAAGTCCAGCCGCCGTAGCCAACAGGTGAGGACATATAATAACCTCCTTTAGAATGTGGTGATTTTGGAAATTCTTATGGTCACAATCCCAATATATGGACTTTATAGACTTAATGTATAGACGATGACCTAGAATTCAGAAAGTTGGGCTATGGAAAAGAGTAGGTCAAATGAGGTATAGTTAAGATAAGCAGTATGCAAGAGACAGAGGAGGAAGGGAATTGGAGTTTAAAGGAGCAATGGGTGGTTTATACCGCATCACAGAATGGATTACACGTATCGCAGCTAGTAATATCTTATGGGCACTATGTTCCGCCCCGTTTTTATTTTTTGGATTGATGAAATTGATGATGCTTGGGACAAGCTCAGGTGGAGTAAATGAGCAGCTCACATTGAACTGGGCTATGGGGATTCTGGCGCCATTTACAGTATTTCCTGCTTCGGCGGCTTTATTTACCGTTGTGCGCAAATGGGTTATGGGGAACACGGATGTAGGAACTTTTCGTACGTTTTTTCAGGGGTATAAAGAGAATTATTTAAAAAGTATGCTCGGTGGAATTATCTACACATTGATGTTCGTTATTATGTACGTCGATGTAACGGTTTACATGACACAAATGCCTAACTTCAGAATTGTTGGTATTTTGATGTTAGTGCTCATGATTATTTTATCGGTGTCCATGTTTAACTTCTTTTCTATTGTCGTTCATTATCAAATGAGCTTTAAACAAGTGATGACTAACTCAATATTGCTGACTATAGCACGTCCAATTCGCGTGTTCTCAACTTTGATTGCAGCTGCAGTGCTAGCTTATATTGGTCTTAGATATCCAGCACTGTATTTCATCTGTATTCCAACGTTGATTGCGATGGCTGCTTTCTTTAACTTCTATGCTACCTATAATAAACTGCAACTGCAGGTGGAGCAGAAGAAACTGAAAGAGGAAGAAGAGCGAGAAGCTGCTTTGAATAATCAAGAGGATGACGACGATGACGATGATGATTTTGAAGACGATGTTGAGGATAAAGATGTAAAACGTATTTAAAAAAGACGAGTATTAAGCATTGGAAATCGTCAGTAATTTAATTCCAGTGTAAAATAAAGCGCATACAGGTTTACTTTTTCGTTAAAACGCAATATAATAATAACAAATCCTGCGATGTTCGTTACGGTTGCTCGTTGTTTTGAACCAATGATAATGTCTTGGGAGATCTACACGAAGCGCAGCTGAACAGCCCTGTCTATATGACTTGGGGAATTCAAAAACGTTTTCTGCGATCACCCACCTGCTCTAGCAGGTTCAGAAGACACTGTAGCCGGACGGCATAAGCGGGTTTTCTATTGTTTAGGCCAAAGCGCCCTGTATCCCGTGAAAGTTGGGAACGGGCGCTTTTTTGTGTGTCTGGAACAAGGAGAAAGTGAGTAATACCCTTTTGTTCCTGAGACAAGAGTGTTACACTTAGAATAATGAACTTGGGATTTGTAGAGGGGGAAGAATTTTGTCGTTAAAAAGAACCTTGGTCGGTTTATTCCGTAGTCATGATGGAACAAGCGACCGCGCAAAAGATCCGACATTAAAAACGCGTTATTACAATCTAACGAAAGACAAAGCTTGGGAGGAAGTTTCATCAACGCTTAAGAAGATTCCTGGATTCAAGGTGCTTCATGAAGTGGAGTCAGTAGGTGAGATCACTCTGGAGAAGAGAACGGCATTCGGCCGTACACTGGACATTACTGTCTCTGTGCTCAATACCACACCTGTACGTTGTGGCGTAGATATGTACTCTGCATCTAGAGGTTCGCTAGGTGATTTGGGTGCTAATTACCGTGTCATTCAGCGGTTATATGCGTCCTTGGACAAAAAATTAGGAAAATACAAAGCAGACTAATTTTCAGAGATTCTTACTAAACCTTCTTACTTAGAGATTGTATGAATGCGTTTACGCAAATGTTGAATGCTCTGGATATTATCGATAAATCTTTCTATTACAAAAAAAGCGGGAGAAGGATGGACCTTCTTCCGCTTTTTTCAAAATATAAGAAAGTATAAGTTCTACACCTATACTTTATGTCTTATATTTCTCGCATAAACACTTTGTCGCCCTTGTAAGGACGACAAAGGCATTTATGCTTGCAGTGATAAGTAAGTATTGTCGAAAATGGCCGCTAACTTACTGTTCTAGAGAATTAGAGCAAACTCTTCACAGCAGCTATAGCATCTTCGTAATTAGGGTGCTCGGTCATTTCACTCAAATATTCAACATAGGTGAGTGTGTTGTTCTTGTCTAGTACAAAAATAGAACGCATATCTAACCGGAATTCTTTGATTAGTACGCCATAAGCTTGTCCGAATGAGGCTGCTTTGTGATCGGATAGAGTGATCACGCGATCGATCCCTGCAGCGCCACACCAGCGGGCTTGAGCAAATGGTAGGTCCATACTTACCGTGAGGATAACTACATCGTCACCTAGCTCTGCAGCTTCGCTATTGAACCGGCGGGTCTGTGCATCACATACACCAGTATCTAGAGAAGGTACAACACTGATCAGCTTGATTTTACCGGCATAATCACTAAGAGACACTTCTTCCAGTAGATTCTTACTAAGAACAAAATCAGGAGCGGGATCACCAGCTGTAAGCTTGGGTCCTGCGAGAGTGATGGGGCTGCTTTTAAAAGTAGCTACGCCTGTTCTTTCTTGCGTCATATCCTTGTTTTCCTCCTCGAATTGTAATATTGGCTCTTACTGCCACAATAAATTATAATCTTATTTACAGGGAGATGTCCAACAGAGCAAGATATAAATGTAAAGGGATGGGTGTAATGATATTTATTCGGTATGAAAATTGGAAAAGTTATCTCCGGTATTACCCGGTAACATGTCTTCTCATTGTAGCTAATGTGATTATGTTTATGCTCATGGCGTTCAATGGTGGATCCACCAATATACAAACACTTGTTGATTTTGGTGCTATAGTTGATGTTAGCCCGTATAAAGAGGAACTGTGGCGTTATGTGGCGGCTATTTTTTTACATAATGGGTTTTCCCATCTATTCTTTAATAGCTTCGCTCTACTGGTATTTGCACCGCCTCTGGAGCGCCTGCTTGGCTGGTGGCGATATGCACTTCTTTATGTGGTAGGTGGAGTTCTTGCGAATTTTCTAACGATTGCAATCAGCAGTCGCTCAGTATTAGAGGTAGGTACGGTCTCGGTAGGTGCTTCTGGAGCAATCTACGCCGTCTATGGCGCATTTTTATACATTGCTGTTATTCAACGGGCGATGATGGACGAAGGCTCGCGAAAGACGTTATACGGTTTGCTTGTAATCGGGATCATTATGTCGTTTGCAACACCAAATGTGAATTGGGTTGCGCATATCGGAGGCTTGGTTTCTGGCTTTTTCCTATATGGACTTATTATTCGTATATTTAAAAAAAGCCTAAGACAGGGGCGATGATGGAGTGGAGCTAAGACAGCTGCAATATTTTCTAAAGGTAGCCCAAAAAGAACATGTAACAAGAGCGGCGGAGGAACTTCATGTAGCGCAGTCTGCGGTAAGCCGTCAGATTCATCAATTGGAGCAAGAGCTTGGGGTTGACTTGTTCATGCAAAAAGGGCGTAATTTGCAGCTTACGCCGGTTGGACAGCTCTTTTGCAAGCGGGTGGATAGTATTCTTAAGGAATTGGAACATTCGGTAAATGAAGTGCATGAATTTCTAGATCCGGAACGTGGAGAGATTCGTATAGGGTTTCCTCACAGTCTTGGAACGCATCTTATCCCGACTATCGTTGCAGAATTCCGCCAGCACTATCCCCATGTTAAGTTTCGCTTTAAGCAGGGCTCTTACCCTTCGCTGATAAAGGACGTATTATCTGGAGAGGTGGATTTAACGTTTATTTCACCTTTTCCGGAAAATGATGAGCATGTCTCTGGAGATATTGTTATGACTGAAGAGTTATTTGCAATACTTCCTCAGAATCATCAGCTGGCAGGAGAATCTGAGATCCGACTGGAACAGCTTCAAAATGAAAAGTTTGTTCTATTCAGTCAAGGTTATTCTTTGAGACCGATCGTTTGGCAAGCGTGCTTGCAGGCGGGATTTCAACCACAGATTGCATTCGAAGGTGGGGAGACTGATACCATACGTGGTTTAGTGGCGGCAGGGATGGGTGTAAGCCTTCTGCCGGAGATGGCGTTCTATCAGACGAATCCTCTCCAGCCAGCTCAGGTAAGGGTTGTGGAGCCTGCTGTGACGAGGACGGTTGGTTTGATCTACCGAACAGATAGTAAGTTGCCGCTGGTTGCACGTTCGTTTCGGACTTTTTTGATATCCTATTTTAAAGCGAGGCAAAATAATACCCCGGTTGGCTCTTAGCCTTCCGGGGTTTCTTTTTGTGCTGTATTTTTGTATTAGTCGCGGTTACCTAAAAAGACAGTAATCAAACGAAGCAGTTCGAGTAAGGAGACTAGCGCGGCGGCAACGTACGTTAATGCAGCTGCGTTTAGGACTTTGGCTACTCCGCGTTCCTCTTCGTTACGAATGTAGCCTTGCTCTACCATGACTTGACGTGCCCGGTTGCTGGCATTGAACTCAACTGGGAGTGTCACAAGCTGGAAGGCAACAGCGGCCGAGAAGAAAATGATACCAAGGCCTACAAGATTAAAGTAACCGAATATAAATCCTGCCATAAGCATGAATGGTGCTATACCTGATGCAAAATTAACTACTGGGAACATCCGGTGACGTAGTGTTAACATAGGATAACTTACTTTATGCTGAATGGCGTGACCCACTTCGTGACAAGCGACTGAGACTGCTGCGATAGAACTCTCATAATAAACAGGCTCTGATAAGCGTACAACTCTGTGAATCGGATCATAGTGGTCAGAAAGCGTACCTCTTACAGGCTCAATCGGAACATCGTGAAGTCCATTTGCGTCGAGCATGCGTCTAGCTGCTTCATATCCTGTCAGACCGTTTAAGTTGGCCACCTTGGACCATTTGCTGAATGTCCCTTTAACTCTGAACTGGGCCCATAATGAAAAAATAAAAGCGATAATTACTAATAGATACATTCCCATAGCTGCATTCCTCCACTGTATTGTAAATATGGTATTTACATTGGCGGTCCTTGCGTAAGCAATAGAAGCCGAATCGCCTCCATGCAGGCCACTCCTTGTGGGAGTAAGTTAGAGAGCGCGCGTCTGGCCTGTCCCGGCTTCAGACCGCTTATAATGGGTTCAAGTGCCTTTACTTCACGTTCTAGTCGTTGCATATGCTGCTCAAGCTCGACTAATTTATCGGATACGTCAGTTTCAGGAGTAGCCTCGCTCCATTTGCTCATCATGGATTTGATTTCTTCCAATGAATACTTGTCATGCTTTAATTGATTAATACGTTCTAAGTCGACCAAGGTTTCATGACTGTAAAGTCGGTAATTTTTGGTGCTTCTTGACTCTGGGGAGATTAACCCCAATTTCGTGTAATAATCAATGGTGCGCTCACTGATGTGAGCAGCCTTAGCTAATTCTCCAATTCGATATAGAATCATATCCCCATGCTACCTCGCCTCACTAATCGAATTCGACTGTCCATAAAGGATAGTCGTCTCCTATATTGGTGGTTTCTATTATGCTATCTGTAATGATAACAAACTGGAAACCATACAGTCAAACGTCATACTTTCATAAAGTATATGCATTAAAGAGAGGTTAATTCATGAAATGAAATGCGTTGTTTATATACAATACACTCAAACTCCATGTGATATCAAATTTGAACCGATTATGCTCATTAATAAATCCTAACTATAAACATGACATTTAATGTTATGTTTATTGGAGAATCAATAAGGATAATTCGATAAAAAAGTAATATTAGAGCGGATCTTCACGTAGTTATTTCAATGAATTCATAGCTGTATGGGCCTAAAATACTGAGATAGTCCAAGTGTACTATGGAGAATTTGTGAGTTTGGTGAAAATAAAATAAAAACATTACCAAAAATAGTCTTGTCAATTTACCTGACTTCTGATTATAATGACATTAAGAGTTTCACGCTTTGTTAGAAAATATAACATTGGGGAGTGGGGTAAAAATGAAAAAGAAATGGTTGATGATGTTACTGGCCATGATTACGCTGATGGTTTATCCGGTAAGTGCTTTTGCGGCGGACGGTCCAACAAATGCAGATTTGCAGGTCGGATTGGATACCGCGTTTACCTTCCTGGCATTCATCTTAGTTTTCTTTATGCAAGCAGGGTTCGCGATGCTTGAAGCAGGTTCAGTTCGAATGAAGAATGCAGGTCACGTAGCCGGTAAGACGGTACTGACACTAGCCATTGCGAGTGTATGTTTCTGGGCCGTTGGCTTTGGACTTGGCTTCGGTAACGGTAACGGCTTCTTCGGTACTACAGGCTTCTTGTATGGCGGAGATTCAACAGCATCTTCATTTGAATCACTTGCATTTTCTGATGTTACTTTAAATGTTAAATTCTTGTTCCAAATGGCGTTTGCAGCAGTTTCCTTAGCTATCGTATCTGGAGGCATGGCAGAACGTGCAAAGATCAGTGTGTACATTATATTCGGAATTTTATTCTCAATCGTAATTTATCCTGTCGTAGCACACTGGGTATGGGGCGGCGGCTGGTTGGCTGAGCTGGGAATGCAAGATTATGCAGGTTCCACGGTTGTCCATCTTACAGGTGCCACTGCAGCGGTAGTAGCAACCATATTGCTTAAGCCACGACTTGGTAAGTTTAATAAAGAAGGTAAACCTGTTATTATTCCAGGTCATAACCAAGTATTTACTGTACTCGGTGTGATTATCCTCTGGTTTGGTTGGTTCGGATTTAATCCAGGTAGTGCTTTGTCCCCAATGGGAGGTTTCTTTGGTCACGTAGCATTAACAACGAATATCGCAGCAGCAGCAGGCGGTTTGGCGGCATTAATTGCTTCTTGGTTGTATTTTGGTAAATCTGATATTCCAGCAATGCTGAATGGTGTTCTAGCTGCATTGGTTGCGATCACTGGTGCATGTGCTTACGTTGAACCATGGGCGGCAATCATTATTGGTTTAGTAGCGGGTGCGTTCACATTCATGACTTCCCAATGGCTGGAACGTGCAGGACTTGATGATCCAATCTATGCTTTCTCGGTACATGGTATTGCGGGAATGTGGGGCGCGGTTTCCACGGGTCTATTCGCTGCACCGGATCTTATTACTAAAGGTGCTTTGGTAGGGGAAGCCGGATTGTTCTACGGTGGAGGTTTCCACCAGCTGGGTGTTCAAGTGCTTGGGGTAGTAGGAACATTTGCTTTCGTAGCCGTGCTTTCATTCATTATCTTATATGTAATGAAGGTAACAACAGGACTTCGTGTTACGGAAGAAGAAGAATTGATGGGCCTAGATATTAGTGAGCATGGTACTTACGGATACCCTGAACAAATGAAATTAATTGCAGAAACGGAATCCAAAACCCTTAAACAATAATATGAATCCTCAGATAGGGAGGCGGACCGTGTGGCTTCGATGGAGTTAACAGACGGGTATGATGAAGAAAGCTTTAGTACCATCGTTTTAGCCGGTTCGCCACAGGAACTTAGGGAGAGGCGAATTGCCTGCCAAAGTATTCTACTGGAACAGTTGAATGTAATTCCGATTGAGGAATGGATGTTTCGTGTGAATACAATGCATAATCTTATTGCAGAGACTGCAGTACTAATATGTGAGGCGCAGATGAAAGAGGCGGGCTATGGCCCGCCTCCCTGTGCTTATTCTTTTATTGTGTTTGGCAGTAGTGGAAGGCAGGAAGCTACACTGTGGAGCGATCAGGATAATGGTTTGATCGTTGAGGGTGAACCGGATGGGGAGAAGAATAGATACTTTGAATTTTTTGGAATGATGTTATCCGATCTGCTTGAAAAAGTAGGATATGAGAAATGTGCAGGTAAGGTAATGTGCTCCCAAGGGATGTGGAGGAAGACGTTATCGGAATGGAAGGAGCAGCTGAAGGAATGGAGAACCCAGCTGGAATGGGAGCCAATTCGGTATCTTATCATTTCTTCAGATATGCGCCATGTTGCGGGAAGTAAGGAGTTATCAGCATTGTGGCAAGAGGCTTTCTATGAGGGTTTTATTGACAATGAGGAGTTGTCTGTGGCTGTTCTTCGCAATACAGTCCGCCATAAAGCGACTTTAAATCTGCTGGGACAGGTGTTAACAGAGCGCTTTGGGGATTATGCAGGTGGATTTGACATTAAGTATGGAGTCTATATCCCGGTAGTGAACATTGTTAGACGCTTATCGTTATTGCATCATATTAGAGCTAGCTCGACCTTAGAGCGAATTGAAGAGCTTGAAAGACTTCACAAATATCAACATCTGGATGATATTCGGCGAGCTTTCTTATTGGCGATGCGGATGCGAGTGAACACACCATTTAGTGTCCAGAATGGCTTGTTAATCAGCAGTGATTATATTGCTGAGAGTGAACTGAAGAATAAGCAGCTGTTGTCTGAGCTGCGTGAAAGTCTGCTGCTTGTTAGACGCCTTCATCGGGCGTTGCAGCGTCAGCTCCGCTCAGCGGAAAGGTGGCGAACATGAGGGAGTCAAGCAAGAATGGAGGATTCTGGAACAACCTGAGACAAGGTGGAATGCCGTCGGCAATCGCTTCGATGAGAGGGGGAGAAACTGCTCATCAGACTGCGCAGCAAATGGCCTACATCCGATCTCTCATGCGTGAGAAGCGTCGTCCTGAGGTGCTGCGTACTCCGCTGTCTGAACTGGAGACGGTTATATTTGATTTAGAGACGACGGGATTTTCTCATCAGCATGGAGATGAAATTATGTCGTTTGGTGCAATTAAGGTTGTTGGAGAGGAAATTAAGGAAGATGAATGCTTTTACACCTTGGTGAATTGTCAGACGGCAATTCCAGAAGATATTACGAGGTTAACAGGGATAACGGAAGAAATGACACAATCCGCCCCATCCTTAATTGATGGCCTTCATAATTTCATGTCCTTTGTGGGGCAAAATGTGCTAGTGGCACATGCAAGCTCGCATGATAAAGCTTTTCTCAATGCCGCGCTATGGAGAACTTCTAAAGTTCAGCTTACACACCGGGTGCTGGACACGATGATGCTTGCACGTTGGCTCGAGCCGCAGCGAAATAACTATACACTCGATGAACTGTTATTTGTCCATGAAATTCCGATTCATGGACGTCACAATGCATTAGAGGATGCCAAAATGACAGCCCGGCTGTGGGTGGCTTATCTTCGCGAAATTTCGGAGCGGGGCCAAGTAGATACCTTAGGCGATTTATATGCTTATTTAAGTAGAACGTGAAGCGGGGCATGAGAGAGTTCAGGGAAAGCTGTTCCTTGTTCATTTGAATACCGCTCAATATAAAATCCATTCAGAAATGGAGAGCAGCCATCTTCAGTTCTGGGAGAACCAATAAGGTAGACCTTAAATTCAGGTCCAAGTGCTGTTAATCCTTTATAATCGGCAACCGAAGGTATAGGTTCTGAATTTGGGTGGGAATGAAATAAACCGATGAGTGTCGGCTCATTGTAAAGAACATGAATCCACTCTTCAGGATGGGGAGTGAATGTGTGCAGCGGGTCTGGCGCTACGTTGCGCATAGGTACGTAAGTATCGATGAGCATGCCACCCGCTGCGGCAGTACCCAGCAGGACTCCGCATGCTTCATGCGGGTAACTGGACAGCAAGTGCTTCCCCAGCGCTTGCTGTACGGAATATTTCAGTCTTATAGGCTGGACATTTCCCTGTAATGCTGCCATTTGTTCACCCCTCTCTCTTCATTAGGGTTTCGTCGCTGACGATACCCTCTTTTTATTTTTCTTTTTGTCTAAAAAATGGATGGTTTGAAATTGAAGTTAATGAGGGTACAATAGTAGAAAACTATTCCATTCGAAAAGGAACAGATCCCTATGAAAGCAGTAAATAAATTGAATATCACGATAGTGATTCTTATTGTAAGTGTAGCTGTGTTTGCGGTGTGGCATAATCGTGAGCCGAAGGCTACGGCTGTTTTTGGACAACAAGATGAGCCGCCAATGAAAATAGGACCTAAGGCTGGACTGCTCGCTCCCTCATTTTCACTCCAAGGAACGGATGGGACTACATATGTAGTTGACGGGCCGCGAGAGAAGGCAGTCCTCGTTAATTTCTGGGCTTCATGGTGTGATCCCTGCAAGGAGGAAGCTCCGGAGCTTAACACCATGGCCACTAAGTATAAGGATGTTCTAGATATTTATGGTATTAATGTGAGTAGTCAGGATTATAAACCCAATGCAGAACGTTTTATTAAGAAATACGGTCTTGTGTTCCCGGTTATGTTTGATGTGAAAGATGAGGTGTACAGCAAATATAACGGGGCAGTATTTCCTACCAACGTGCTTATTGACAAGAATGGAGTGATCTCAGAGATTATTCTGGGCATTCTTAGTCCGGAAGAGCTGGAGAAAAAAATTATCAAGCTTACCGAATCATAAAGGATCTCACCAAAGAATTATAAAAGGCCCCCTTCATTACAGTTAAACTGTTGAAGGGGGTTCTTCGTCATATGAATGCTTATGAAAGGTATGAATTAATGATTTACTAGGCCTCTAGGTTCAGTACTTCCAGACTGTTTATTTTCCAGCGAGAGTTGATTCAGAAGTGCGTAGCGCATACTGTCAACAAGCGCTTCCCAGCTGGCTTCAATAACGTTACTGGAGACGCCTACCGTACTCCAAGTGTCTGTGAAGTTCTTGGATTCAATCAATACTCGTACTTTCGCAGCAGTCTGATCCTGCTCATCTATAACACGGACCTTATAGTCGGATAGATGCATTTCCTTCAATTGCGGGAAGTAGGTCTGCAGCGCTTTACGAAGAGCGTTGTCGAGTGCATTGACCGGACCGTTACCTTCAGCAGCGGTATAAAGGTTCTCATTGCCAACCTTCAGTTTAACGAAGGCTTCAGATACAACTGGATGCTCTGCGGTTTTTTCGACTAACATCTTGAAGGATTCAAAGGTAAAGGTTTCGTTCATCTCGCCAGTAGCTTCCCGAAGTAATAGCTCCAGCGAGGCATCGGCACCTTCGAATTGATACCCCTGATGCTCCATCGTTTTGATCTTCTCGATCACCCGGCGAGCTTGCTCGCTGCTTGGATCCAAATTCAAACCCATATCTTGCGCCTTGGAGAGCACATTGCTCTGTCCAGCCAGTTCAGAGACCAGTACACGTTGTTTATTCCCGACAAGCTCAGGAGCGATGTGCTCATAGGTCCGTGAATCACGCATGATGGCGGAGACATGGATTCCACCTTTGTGTGCGAAAGCTGCATTTCCGACATAAGGTTGATTTACCGGCAGATTAACATTGGCAACTTCACTAATATAGCGTGCTGTGTTCGTAAGCTGCGGTAAAGAATCACCAGGAATACAGTGGTATCCCATTTTGAGCTGAAGGGTAGGGATGATGGAACATAAGTTGGCATTGCCGCATCGTTCGCCGTAACCATTAATGGTACCTTGAACTTGCCGTGCTCCAGCACCGATGGCGCTAAGTGTATTAGCTACCGCTAGCTCACAGTCATTGTGAGTGTGAATTCCGAGATTTGCTCCAGGTAGCTGCCCAGCCAGAGCGGTAACAATCTCATGAATTTCAAAAGGCAATGTTCCACCGTTGGTATCACACATTACAAGCCAATCTGCTCCGGCTTCCCGGGCTTTGGACAGAACGGCTGCTGCATATTCAGGATTGTTCTTGTATCCATCAAAGAAATGCTCGGCGTCAAAAATTACTTCAAGGCCTTTGCGTTTCAAGTAGGATATGGAGTCGCCAATCATGGCGAGATTCTCCTCAAGCGTAGTCTGTAATGCAGTGTGTACATGAAAATCCCAAGACTTTCCGACGAGTGTAGCAGCAGGAACTCCTGCATCAATCATACGTTTTAAATTGTCATCGTTTTCGGCCAAGGAATTCTTCCGCCGTGTGCTGCCGAACGCTGTGATTTTGGCGTTCAGATGAAGCTCCTTGACTCTTTTAAAAAATTCAATGTCTTTATTGTTGCTTCCCGGGATGCCACCTTCAATATAGTGCACACCCAGATCATCGAGCTTCTTGGCAATCTTCAGCTTGTCGTCAGCCGACAGACTGATGCCTTCACCTTGGGTGCCGTCGCGTAATGTAGTATCGAAGATGGAGATGGACTTAGACATGAGTGTCCTCCTAAAAGTTTTGTAAGCTTCGTCTTCCGGATTCACTTCGTGCAAAACTCACATCGGAAGCATTGGCAAGGGAAATGAATTTATACATTATAGCATTTTTACGCGGGAATGTAACAAAGAACTTTACAGCTTCTTAAGTTGACCTAACCGCAGCGGAGAGGTATTCTAAATTGGACAATAGAGACCCTGAGGATAAGAAGGTAGATATTGTGCAGAATGTTGATCAGTATTATCCAACGAGTGGCAGGGTTATCCTGCATGTGGATATGAATGCTTTTTATTGCTCGGTACATGAGGCAGAGGATCCTGACCAATTCAGAGGTAAGGCTACTGCGGTTGCGGGTAGCGTTGAATTACGGAAAGGGATTATTGTTACTTGTTCGTATGTCGCCCGCAGATTGGGGATCTCGACGGGTATGCAGGTTCAGAAGGCGCTTCGTATTTGTCCATCGCTTATCGTTATTAAGCCGGACTTCCATTTATACCGCAAATATTCTAATGCGTTTATGCAGATTGCTTATAGCTATACACCATTACTGGAAGCAGTGTCGATAGATGAATGTTACTTAGATATAACCGGCTCCAGGCAATTCGGTACGCCTATGGAAATTGCGGAAACTATTCAGCGCCGTATAATGGAAGAATTGGGCTTGCCATGCTCCATTGGTATTGCTCCAAATAAGCTCCTGGCGAAGATGGCTTCGGATTTAAAAAAGCCAAATGGTATTTCGGTGCTGCGGCTGCGGGATGTACCTAAGATTTTATGGGATAAGCCCTGTAATGAAATGTTCGGTATCGGTGGAAAAACGGCAGAGAAGCTCCGTAAGCTGGGAATTTACAGCATTGGTCAATTAGCGGCGTCTGATGAGAAAATGCTGGTTGAGAATTTTGGAGTTATGGGCTCCTGGCTAAAGCGTGCAGGGAACGGCATCGATCATGGGATAGTAAATCCTGAGCGAGAGCAAAGTAAGTCGATCGGACACACCACTACACTGCCGCGGGATGTTATTGGCCTTGCTGAGGTACGCCCCATTTTGCTGAATCTAAGTGATCAGGTAGCGCGGCGCTTGCGAAAGCAAGGGCTTGTGGCTTCAGGTGTGCAGCTTACCATTCGGACACCGGATATGAAGACCATTACACGTTCGCGGCAGCTTGAGGCGCCTTCAGAGAGTGGAGAAGATATCTACAAGTCTGTCTGTGATCTTTATGTTCGACATTGGAATGGTGAGAAGCCCGTTCGACTGCTTGGTGTGACCTTGCAAGGATTGATCGCTAAAGAGGATTCTGCAATTCAGCTGGATTTGTTCGATTACGAACAGCAGCCTAAGAAAGAGTCACTGACCAAGGCTATGGATATGCTTCGCAATAAGTTTGGTGAAAATGCAGTTTTGACCGCTGGGATGTTAAGTGACACCCATTCTGCAAGGCTCCGTAATCATAAGGAACGAGGTACCTCACTGCAAAAGGATAATCTGTTGTCTGTTGAGTCAGATAAAGATTGAAAAAACGTGTCGAAATTGATACTATAGAATGCGTCAGAAATGCAAACGTATTGAAAATCAATTGAAATTGTATTCTTTTTATATTAATATGAGAAAAATAAGACGCTGGTTCAACAGCGCAGCATTGCTTAACGGGAGGCAGAGAAAAAAATGGCTAAGTACACTTGGGTCGAAAAAGACACTTGTATCGCTTGTGGTGCATGTGGCGCAACGGCTCCTGATATTTTTGATTACGATGATGAAGGTTTGGCAGAAGTTATTTACGAAAATGACAGAAACTGCGGTGTGACAGCGATTCCGGACGATTTGTTTGATGATCTCCAAGATTCCTGTGATGGTTGCCCAACCGACTCCATTAAAATTGCGGACGAACCTTTTAACAAAGAAGGTTAATTACTCGATAAAGAGTAACGTGCGACACCAGATAAAGACATCTTCTGCGAACATTTTGTTCGGCTAGGGATGTCTTTTTTGCTGTGTCTGACCGATATTAATAAAGTAGGAATTATAAACTCTCGGAGGTTCCGATGAAGAACTCACAGCACCTCAAAGCATATGTACAGATGCACCCTGATAACAAAATGGCATGGTACTTGCTGGGGAAGGAATACTATAAGAACGGTCAACATGGAAAAGCTAATTATTGCTTCAATCAGGCTGGTGAAGTGTATGAGGCTTTCGAGCATAGTAAGGTACCTGCTGAAATGCTGCGCGAATACGAAGATGGATTGCTGCAAGCGAGTCGCCAGCGTGAGCGCGGCCAACAAAGATTGAGATACATATCACTGGCGCTAATGCTTCTTATACTGTTAATGGTACCTTCAGCAGTGGCTCCGGGTATTGGTGTTACTGAAGAACAAGAAGTCCTTCAAGACACGGCAGCTCCAGAAGTCAAAGATCTGCCAGATCCAAAAGACTCCGTCCAAGAGCCGGTTATTGAGGCGAAAAAAGTGATGTATACAGCGCAAGAAAATGCAACTGAGGCTTCGCAAGGAAAGCTAATGGCGAAAATGCTAATGCGTAAAGAACCTTTTGAAGCTGCTGCGTTAGGGATGGAGCGAGAGGGGAAATGGCTGCTCTGGAAAGAAAAGCTTCCGCTAAATTTCACATTGCAAAAGAATGGAAAGGGACGGCTGGTATATCAGTCTTACGATCCTAAGGAATGTGCATGTGAGCCGCCAGAGCAAGGGCAACTCGCCAAGGATGGAGCAGAATGGCAGGGTGACCAAGAGGAGCTTGCCACACTATGGAGTGCAATTCGGGCTTATCAAGATGCTAAAGGGAAGCTTCCAGATACATTAGCGGATTTGACGGGATCTTTTCCTGAGAACTGGATAGGTGGGACGACAACCGTCATGAAGCGGGAATTCAGCCCTCTTAAAGCGGTGGCTAAGAACAAGATGGCATCGGGAACAGAAGACATAGCGGAGCCTTCAAGCTCATCAAACGATGGTGTGAGGACTATACCGACAGCATTAAGTGTGAGTGGAAGTGTTGCGAGTGACGTTCCTTTTTTTGATCAGCCGCTGAGGGTCGTTGTGGATAAACAAAATCACCGGTTGGCGGTAGTCAGCGGTTCTATTATTCTACGAAATTATGCGGTAGGACTTGGCGGAGATAAGACACCAGAGGGGAATTTCGTGATTACAGATAAAGTCGTCAATCCAAATGGTCGAGATGATGGGGATTTCGGCAGCAGAGGGCTTCAGCTTTCGGACAGTAATTATGCTATTCATGGTACGAATGAGCCTGACAGTGTTGGTAAGGATGAATCACTTGGATGTATTCGAATGGGCCGAGAAGATGTGGAGGAGCTCTTCGCGCTGATTCCTAAAGGTACAACAGTAGTGATTAGTAAAGGGGTTCTGCCTGAAAAGCAGCTTGTGCCGGCTAAACGCTTCAGCTCTACTGCTAAGCATGATCAGACCAACCCCCACAAAGTATACCACTGGCTGAATTAGTTTCCTGCAACGATAAACAGAACGATGATTAGAAGAATTAGTAAAGTTAAACTGACGCCAATCCACATTAGCGCTTTACGGTTAACTTCTTCTTTCTTTTGCTGCAAAGTTGGTGGTTTACGTTTAGTAGACATACTGGGCATACCTTCTTTCTCTCTTAATCGCTGATTACACCTATATTGTAATGCGTTTACAACAAAATTACTATACTCTGCGTTATGTACTCAATATACTCGCACTGTAAAATACTTTTCTTTTGTTCAAGAAAAGGCTAAAATTAAGAAGAAACCTACAGAAACGGGTAGACACGTGGATTAGTGAAGTACCCCTTAAGGAGCGAGAACGGTGTTGTATCGTAATTTTGGTAAACCAATTTTTTTCAAGATTGATCCCGAGAAGGCTCACCATCTCGTCATAGGTGGATTGGATAAATCGTCATCAGTGCCAGGTGGAAGCGCGGCGCTACGTTTAATGTACGGAGTTCCTGAAACGGCGGATTTAGCGGTTGATCTGTTTGGCACGCATTTCCCGACGCCAGTTGGACTTGCTGCAGGTTTAGATAAAAATGCCGATGCGGTAGTCGGATTCTCTTCGATCGGGTTTGGATTTATGGAAGTGGGCACGGTTACCCCTAAGGGTCAACCAGGTAATGATAGCCCTCGTTTGTTCCGTCTTCCTTCGGATGAAGCGCTGATTAATCGAATGGGCTTCAATAATGAAGGGGCTGATGCTATGGCACAGCGTCTGAAGAAAATAAAGAATCGGAGAATTCCTATAGCAGTTAATATTGGCCGGAATAAGATAACTAGTAATGAAGCGGCTCATGAAGACTATCGTCAGTGCATCCGTACGCTTTATCCGTACGGTGATTTTTTTGTGGTCAATATTAGCTCGCCGAATACACCTGGTCTTCGCAATCTCCAGCATGGCAGTGAATTATCGTTCCTGCTGGCTCAAGTGAAGGAAGAAATGGAGATTCAGCGTAAAGCGACCGGGATTACCAAAAGCTTGTTGGTTAAGATAGCACCAGACGTAAGTGATGAAGAGCTGGAGTTTATGGTTCAGACACTGACAGAAGCTGGTATGGATGGTATTATTGCTACGAATACTACATTGAACCGTGATGGACTTAGTCATGAAAAGGCTAATGAGACGGGGGGCTTAAGCGGCAAACCGCTGCGGGACCGCTCAACGGAGATCATTCGCAGTATTTATCGCCAGACGGAAGGAAAGATGCCGATCATAGGATCAGGCGGCATTTTCACCAGTCAGGATGCGTATGACAAGATAAGAGCAGGTGCAAGTCTGGTCGAAATTTATACAGCTCTCATCTACGAAGGACCGGAGGTTAACCGCAAATTGCATGCCGGATTACGGCAGCTATTACGGCGGGATGGATTCAGTCATATCTCTGAAGCAGTGGGCGCTGATCATCACTGAAGGAGACGAAAGGACAGGAGGACGAAGGCGATGGACGGCAGGGACTGGGGAACTTTTTTGCTTCCATATGAACAGACTGTGGAAGAATTGAAAGTTAAATTCAAAACAATGCGTTCGGAGTTGAAGAAAAGAGAGGAATACACGCCGATAGAATTCGTAACGGGGCGTGTAAAGCGGCTGTCAAGCATTCTGGAAAAGGCTAAACGGCTGAATGTGAAGATGGAAGATCTGGAGACGGGGATTGAAGACATTGCAGGAATTCGGATCATGTGCCAATTCGTGGAGGATATCCGCAGAGTGGCCGAATATATCCGGGCCCGTAAGGATCTTGAAGTACTCTATGAGAAGGATTACATCACTAATTATAAAGAGAGCGGCTACCGCAGCTTCCATATGATTATTAAATATCCTGTGCAAACAGCGCTTGGCCAGAAAATTGTGCTCGCGGAGATCCAAATTCGTACGCTAGCTATGAATTTCTGGGCTACCATAGAGCATTCCCTGAACTATAAATATCGGGAGAGTCTACCCGATGAAATGCGTGTTCGACTAAAGACGGCAGCTGAAGCAGCATCGATCCTCGACAGTGAAATGTCCAGTATTCGGGAAGAGATTCTGGAAGCACAGAAGACATTCGAGGAAAACTCGAATATGACCACTCAGATTCTCAAGGCCATTCATCAATTGTATTTCTATCACTTGGTGAATGAGGCTATAGATACGCAGGCTCGCTTTAACGAAATATGGCAGGTTCAGGATATGGAAGCGATGAAGGAACTTCTAGATCATGTGCGGGGACTTCTTTCCGCAGCTAAAAAGGATAGTTTGCCGGATGGCTTATGAACCATTGTACTTGGAATACCTAGTGTACTTTAATCGTGACAGGGATTATTTCGAATGTCACGAGGTACTCGAAGAACTGTGGCTTGCCCAGGAACGAAATCCTTTGTACAAAGCACTTCTCCAAGTAGCGGTAGGGTTATACCATTTTCGCAATCAGAATGTGCGCGGTGCAGCTATTATGCTGAGTGGTGCTTCTGCCAAACTGGAGGAATATCCAGCAGCGACACTCGGCATTAATCTGGCGAAACTCGTGGAGGAAGTGAAAGATTATGTTCGGCGCTTAGCATCATATGATGAGCGGCCATTTTCTTATTACGATCTGACCATAGAGATTGTTGATCCGAGTCTAGCGGACCAAGTGGAGAATGCAGCTGTAGCTATCACACCGAATAACCCTCAACGACGTGGTCCTCAGAGACCGACATCCTTTCATCGTAAGTAAAAGATCCTCTATATATGAGTATTGTATAAGGGACACCCGTAGGGGTGTTCCTTGAATCTTTAAACACCTAAATTTTTGCAATACTATCAGGAGGACGGCATCATGGCGGCACAATTGCCCAGTTCTTTCAGCGAGCGTATGATGGACATGCTGGGAACAGATTATAATCAATTTGCGGATTCTTATAAGGAAACCCCATACGGAGGCGTCCGTGTTAACACCTTGAAGATTTCCGTGGAGAGCTTAAAGGCTCTTTCTACTTTAGGACTGGAACCCATTCCTTGGTGTCCGACAGGATTTTATACAGAGAATGGGGCTAGACCTGGTAAACATCCTCACTACCACGCAGGTTTGTATTACATTCAAGAGCCGAGTGCGATGGCACCTGTGGAATTGCTTAATATTGAACCAGGTGATCGTGTACTTGATTTATGTGCCGCCCCTGGGGGGAAATCTACGCAGATTTCAGCCAAGCTGTTAGGTGAAGGATTGCTGGTTAGTAATGATCTTCATCCAGAACGGACTAAAGCTCTAGCTAAAAATCTGGAGCTGTATGGGGTTCGTAATGGTATTGTTTTGAACGAAAGTCCAGATCATATCGCGGCTGCATTCCCGCTTTTTTTTGACAAGATCTTGATTGATGCTCCCTGCTCTGGTGAAGGGATGTTCCGTAAAGATGAAGACATGGTGAAGCAGTGGGATTCAGGTACACCTGCCAAATATGCTTCCATGCAGCGGGATATTTTACGTTCTGCTGCAACAGCATTGGCACCGGGAGGTACACTTGTCTATTCCACCTGTACCTTTGCTACAGAAGAAAATGAGGAAATTATAGCGGAGTTTATTTCTGAACATCCACAGTTCTCAGTGGTAGCGGTAGGAGGTACAGGCTCATTCGCTCCTGGCTTCGGAGAACTCTCAGGTACAGCAAGACTGTGGCCGCATAAGGTGAAAGGCGAAGGACATTTCATGGCTGTATTGCAACATGGGGGAACTAAGCGCTCAATGGAGGAACGTGATCACTTAGAGGTCAAGTTAAACGAATCTGCAAGAGCAAGAACTACTACTCCAAAAAGTGCAGCACACGTTAAATCATCCAATAAATCAGAAGGAAGACGGGGCAAAGAAGGGAAACCCTCTCACAAACCTACTGGTGGCGCTGACCGTGGTCGGCAAGTTTCAGGTGACGAGCAAGCTTTGACTGCGTATGGAAATTTTGTGCGAGATCAGCTTGGTTGGGAACCGCAAGGATATCCGGTTCTGTTCGGTGACCATCTGTACATTTCTCCACTTCCTAAGGAAAGACTAAATGGATTAAAGACGATCCGCCCGGGATGGTATGTAGGACAAATCCGTAACGGAAGATTTATTCCAGGGCATCCAATGGCTACAGCTTTGCATCCGGAAGAAAGCTGCCGGAGTGTCTCACTCTCCAGTACGAATAATGAAGCTATTTCCTATCTTAAAGGAGAGACGTTGTCGATTTCTCAAGAACGTCTCTCTATTAGAATAGGAAGTGCCCAAAAGGGATACGTTCTGGTCTGCATTGATGGCTACAGCGCAGGCTGGGGTAAGTGGCAGGATGGCATACTCAAGAACGAATATCCCGCAGGCTGGAGGTGGATGTAGCAATGAGCCAATCAGGTAAGCCCGCCAAAAAACAACGATTAGATAAAGTGTTGTCCCATATTGGAGTGGGGTCGCGCAGTGATATCCGTAAACAAGCTAAACAAGGCTTAATATTGGTGAACGGGACCGTGGTAAAAGATAGTGGGTTCCATGTGGATCCTTATGCCGATAAAATAGAGGTAGGGGGAGAGGGTGTTACCTACCGTGAATTCATATATCTTATGATGAACAAACCCCCGGGTGTCCTGTCAGCTACGGAGGACAAGTGGGATCGGACGGTTTTGGATCTTTTAAAGCACGAATATGCACAGTTTGAACCGTTTCCTGTAGGAAGGCTAGATAAGGATACTGTGGGACTGCTGCTGATCACTAATGATGGAAAGCTTGCCCATGAATTGCTGTCGCCACGTAAGCATGTCCCGAAAACGTACGAGGCAACCATCGAGGGCGATGTAGACGCGGATGATGTCGCGGCTTTTGCAGCAGGGGTGGAGCTGGAAGATGGCTACGTTACTTTACCTGCACACTTAACCATTCTTGGAAGAGAGCGCGGCAGCAAAGTGATTTCCCATATTTCACTTATCATCACTGAGGGGAAATTTCATCAGGTGAAGCGTATGTTTCAGGCGGTAGGCAAAAAAGTCACTTTTCTGAAACGTGTATCTATGGGAGAATTGAAGCTGGATGAAAGTCTGCCGCTTGGAGCTTGTCGGGAACTGACGTTAGAGGAACTGGCACTCTTAGGCGCAGATGGGTCAGAAGGATAGTAGAGAAAATGATATATAAATTGATATATATATATTGAATTTGGAAACTTGGGATAAGAGAAGGGAGAGACGGAGGGGAATTTTGGAACTGTAAGAGCGATAGCGACCGCCTTTGTTTCCGGATTTCATCCGCTTTTAAACGGTATAAATTAAGAAATCTGGAAACAACAGCGGCTGGAAGTCCAAACATTCACCATAGTTGCGACTGACACTTAACACAAAAAGCCTCAAGTTCAATTATATATAGAAAAAGAAAGACAAGGATGGTGGAGTATGAGATACAAACTGATTGCACTAGATGTGGACGGTACGCTATTAAATGATGATCACCACTTAAGCTCTGAGAATAAGGAAGCTATTGCTGAGGTTACACGTCTTGGCGGTCAAATCGTATTGTGTACGGGACGCAGTCCACAGAACTCGATTCCTTTCATGGAGGAAATGGGGCTGACTGGTTACGTGCTTGGTCACAATGGAGCAGCGACGGTACGAGTGGAAGATCGAGAAGTGCTGCACCAATATGGTATGGATGCACGTGGTCTTGACCCCTATATTGACTATTGCCGTAAGCACAATATTCATTATGATGTGAATACTGCTTTTGATATGTATGTTGATAATGTAGAGAATCTGACTAAAGAAGCTAATTATATGTATGAGCACTTCCGTATTGTGCCAGCGACGCTGCCCGCATGGGAAGATTTCCGTGAACCGGTTGTTAAGTTTACTGTATTTACACAGCCAGAAATCCTTGACGAAGCTGAACGTGAATGGCGTACTTGGGCTCCTGAGTACAATATTTTGCGGAGTGGTGAATTTTTCGTTGATTTGATGCATCCCGAATCTTCTAAGGGAAACGCATTAAGAAATCTCGCTGTGAAGTTGGGAATTCCGCAAGAAGAAGTCCTCTCAATCGGTAATTATTTTAATGATATTTCTATGCTTACCTATGCGGGGATGGGCGTGGCGATGGATAATTCTCCTGTAGAGGTAAAAGCGGCAGCGAATGCTGTTACGGGTTCGAACAATGAGCATGGTGTGCGTGATGCGCTGGTTAAATATTGTTTATCCTAATAATGGAAAGCATAAGGCGGACTTGAGTCCGTTCTATGCTTTTTTTGTTATGAAGGAAATAAAAGAGATACATAACAGAATTGATTCTATCCAAAAAATAACCCGCCCTTAGGATTAACTAAAAAGGGCGGGACAATAGATTAACTTCCTGTATTAAAGTTTAATTTCCTCGTTCCGGCTAGGAGCGCTATATTTATAGATACCAGGGTTCAGTTCGATTTTTTCGTCGAAAGGAATATCTTTGTAGCTATCAATATTAGTTCCTGTAGATATCATGCCCTTAGGTGTAATTTCAGGCACCACTTCTTTGCCATTAATCCGTAACGTAGTTTGGTTAACGCTTTTGAAGTGAGGAGATTTGGATGATGATTCAACAATCAAATTTTCGCCTTCAGTATAGTACGTGAATTCAATGTCTAATCCATCGACATCAAGTGAAGTGAACTGTTTTTCTTCTTTAGGTTTGTTTATTGTGATCCAATTCTTACTGGTATCACGTTTCTCAATGACAGCATCCTTTAATATAAGTTTCATTGGAACATCGGACCAGTTGTTATACCATTCCGGAGATTCAAATTGAAATAAATGCTGGTAGCTTTCGGAATGATCTCCTTTCAAATTCCAACCCCCAGTGATTGTTTTATCACCTATAACCAACTGAGCGGTATTATAGTGGACAATTCCTTTTTTAAGCGAATCATTTTCATCTATTAGAATTTGGATATCCAAAGGGGTAACCACTAGCTGATCTAAGGTTATACCGGTCTTTTCTTGAAATTCAGGACTGTTATACAGTTTCTTAGTGTAAATCGCCTCACTTGCTTTTTGTCCATCTGCTTTAAAATCGAACTTCCATGTACCTGAAATACGTTTCGCTTCTTCAATGTAACTAAAATGAAGACTAGCTTCCTTCCAATCTGATTCAGTTATATTGAAAACCTGTTCAATAAATAAATCCGATCCTTCGTTAGGCATGATGGTTGGAATTGCCTCATTCTCTTGACCTGCAGTACTAACTACCAAATGTGGATTACCCCGTCCTAAGTCAGATGGTGATGCAGCGACTTTGTAACGGATAATGGTTTGATTGGAAACATGTCGAACGGATTCGATTTGAATGCTTGGATATTGCTTAACTCCAGTATCGATTGTATCCCCTGCTTGATGATTAGATTGTAAGGGAATATTCTGATTACGGTAAAAAATGAGATTCCGTGCTTCAAACTTGTAGTCCTTTTTATCATCCTTTAATGTATCAGGTGTCTCATATACTCCAATGAGTTTCTGGCTTTCAGGATCGTATTCTAAATAACCGTATACCTTTGCCTTGGCACCGGATTCACTAGTCATGGTGTTTTCCTCTGTAGCAAATCCAGTATATTGGGATAGATCAGATTTAGTATCAAGTGATAACAGCATTTTCATTTTTTCTCCGTCAGTTACAACACCGTTCAAATTCATTGTTACTCCTGAACTGGAAGCTTGAAGATTATACTGTTGACCGATGCCGTTATTTAATGCATTGCTCACACTTCGCCCACCAATTTTATCCCAATTAATCGTCATACTAGCGAATACAGGAATGGCGACAAGTAAGAGGCAAGAGAAGACGATGCTGATAGGAACAACCTTTTTATTAGGCCTAGGAGTATTCTGGGAGGCATTCAGATTTCTTTGACGTTTATATGCTTCTTGTTCAATGGTAGTCCACATCAAATCATAATCCGGTCGGGGAATATGTCTATCTTTTTCAATATACAGATTCATTACTACTCAGCTCCTTTAGTTGAGTTCCACCCATTCTATTTAGTATTTTAAGTCCCTTGTTCAGTCTGGATTTTACAGTTCCTTCGGGTATGCTCATAACTTTAGAGATCTCGGGTACAGTCAATTCGTTTATAAAACGAAGGACTACTACCATTCTGATTTTGTCGGGAAGCTGACTGTATAACCCTTGTAATTCTTTTTTAGTTTCCTGTCGATCCAACCGTTTTTCTACAGGGTTTGATTCCTCAGACCTGGATAGTAAATAATTACGTACTTCTTTCATCCACCCCGTCTTACGCCTTTTAATCACACTGTGGCACTCATTCGAAGCAATTCGTAAAATCCAAGATTTCAAGTTTCTTACCTTAGACTTATCCGCTAAGATAACCTTTACAAATACCTCTTGGCAAATATCCTCTGCATCTGCCTGATTTTTCATTAAGTAGTAACAAAAATAATATACTTGTTCTTTATAGAGCTCGAAAATTTCTCGGTCACACATTTTGCTGCACCCCCTGTCTTTGCTGTTCTCATTAATAAGACTTATAAGCGTATGTAATCGTTCATTTTTCATTTTGAGTGAAGTATTTCTTCTGAGCATCATAGCGAATTTGAATGGAAGATAAGTCGTTTACAGGTAATTATAACCATGATAAAATTAGCGGTGGGACATGCGTCCGTAAGCTAATTAAAACTAATTGAATGTCCGCGTTAAAGGTAAAATCATCGAAAGATGATGACACAAAGCCATGGGTCTAAAGCCTTTCTACAGAAGGAAATGATCGCCAGGCCGCCATAGGGATGTCTTATGAAGCATAAAGGATAGCTCTAAGAATATGTAGTCTATTTTGAGCTCTTTTATTATTTCGATCTATACGGCGTTACATTATCGCAAGGGGCTGAAAGGGGAAGTACATGAAAAGTTTTTTCAAAACAATAGGCACTAGTTTGGCAGTAGGTGCTTTATTGCTGTCCGGAACGATCGGATGGATGTCTAATCCTGAAGTCGTGTCTGCAGCTACCACAACAGCAGTAACCGCGGATCAAATGATTAGCAAAGTAACGGCGGCCTCTAAAGCAATAAAGAATTTTCACTTAGATGTGATCAAAAAACAGGATATTCAGAGCGGTGGGGTACGTATCAGCAACACTAACACACTGAAGCTGGATATTAATCGACTGCCGAATTTTGCTGCAGCTGGCACCGTTGATAGTAGTCTTTTAGAAACATCGTACAGTCTATATGCCAATGACAAGGAGTTTTACTATCTTGTAGACGGAAGTGAACTGATCGATGAATCTGAAGATGAAGGTTACGACGATGACGGCGAGCCAATCGATCCCGATGCACAGTATTGGATTGCACTGGAGAAGATGGAGTGGGATTCTTTTTACTCCAAAGGTCAATACGATCCTGTTTCCATGCTTGATTCGGTTAAAAATTATAAAAAATCTATGAAAGTCAGCACTGCTGGCGCACAGACTGTCCTGCAGTTCACGGTAACTGATCCGACAGCAGCTAAGGGAATAATCAAACTCTATGACCAGGAGAACCTCTGGGATGGAGAGACTGTTCAACCTAAAAGCGTAACTTGGAAATTATTCGTCAATACTAAGACCTGGCAAACGGAAAAGCTGACAGTCGATCTGAGTTATGTACTGACAAGTGACGGAGAAAAAGATACATACAACACGAAAATCGAAGCTAAATATTCCAAGAATAACAAAGGTACAACCATTGTAAAACCGGCCGAACTAGAATAATAAGGTCGATTTCATATTGAGCAAAAAGCGCTGTTCTACAGAACAGCGCTTTTTGCTGTATTCTCTATTTTAATAACGTTTCTATTCCTTCTTTAAGATTGTTGTCGTATGTTTCAACATTCGATTCATGAGATTTCGCCGCTCTGTTTTTATGTCGGTGGCGCTTCTCTTTAATGCGTCGCGGATGGGGATGATCTCTGTAATTTTCCTGCCGCTTTTTATTCTTCGATCTACACAAGTCGGGATGTAACCTACGTTAGTTATACTCGTGTTTCCTTTTTCATCCTTCTTTATTTTAAGCGTAAGTATGATACCGCTTTGTGTATAAGGAATATTCATTAATTTAGTAGAAACAAAATTCCCCAATGAGTAAATAACGAATTGTTTTTTTCCCCGAAGCGCTAACGGTTGAAGAACATGTGGGTGAGACCCCAGTATGATGTCGGCGCCATTTTTAAAGAAGAGATTGACCAGCTCTTTTTGCCTCTTGTTTGGAGTGTAACGATATTCGCTTCCGAAATGCAGATAAAGCAAGACTAGATCGACTTTCTTTTTTAAATCTCGAATCTCCCGAATGATCTTGGGCGTAGATATCCGATTAACCAGCCATGGCTTACTCACTGGTACAGGAATTCGGTTAGTTCCTGCTGTGTAGGAGAGGATGCCAATCGTAATTCCTTTGACGTTTTTAATAAGCGTTCTCTTGGATTCTTCTAATGATTTAGCTGTTCCCGTGTGGTCGATTCCATTACGGTCCAGAACTCGTAACGTCCGAACCAGACCCGGGGCACCATAATCCATGCAATGATTGTTGGCCGTTACTAATACGTCGAATCCGGCTTCCTTAAGTGCAGGGGCCAGTTCGTCTGGACATTTGAATATCGGACCGCCTGATCGTGGGCTTTTCCGGCATTCGGGGCCACTTCCAGCAAAGGTGGTTTCGAGATTGCCAATCGTCAAATCAGCCTGTTTCAGATAAGGAGCTACTTTTGCAAACAGGGGGCTGAACGAATAGGTTCCATCAGGCTGTTTAGCATCCGAAATAATATAACGTTTGACCATTAGATCTCCCACAGCAGCTATTTGTATTTCAGTCATGGATATCCACCTTTTTATTATTTTCATTAGGATATGGCATAAAGTTGTTATGGGTTATTCTTTCTTTAAGGCGAAGTGCAAACATTTGTGTGGCTTTTTATTTAAAATGTGACCCAACGCATAATCACTTTATTTAGATCGTCTAAATTAAAGGTATTCATTTTTTTCAAACTTTCATAATTTGATTCAAATCCTCTTTTTTGTTTGGCAGCCATAATAAAATATGGTTGTTGATAAACATTATCAATCAAACATTGGAGGTTATAGAAATGAGTACACAATTCAAGAAAATCGCCGAGGATATTTACTGGATAGGCAAAATTGATAACCGTCATGTTCCTTTTCATCGCCTGATTCTAGAAAAAGGAACTACCTATAATTCCTACTTATTAAAAACAGGTAAGCCGACTGTCATTGATACCGTAGATATGGAATTCGGACGTGAATATGCCGAGTGCCTGGGTGAAATGATTGATCTTCTAGATATTCATTACATTGTCATTAACCATACAGAGCCTGATCACTCTGGTGGACTGGCAGCTCTCGCTGCCAAGGCTGCAAACGCCACGATCGTATGCACCGAGATTGCTGTTCCAGAATTGCAGGAAATGTACAAGCTTCATAGCCGGAACTTCCTGGTGGTGAAAGATGGAGACAAGCTGGATATTGGTGGGAAAACGCTGCTGTTTAAAGAAACACCGTATCTCCATACCGCAGAAACGATGATCACCTATTGTATCGAAGATCAAATCTTATTTCCTTGTGATATTTTCAGCACGCATGTTGCGGTGGAGAATCTATTCAGCGATGAAGCCGGGTTTGATATTACGGAAGATTTCCAGGGCTATTACGCAGCAATTATTCATCCTCACAGAAGATATGTAAGAACACTGTTAGAGGCTGTTAAGGATCTTGAGATCCGGATGATCGCTCCTTCCCATGGGTTTGTGATTCGGAAGGACATACGTAAATATATCGGGATGTACGCCACGTTGAGCCGTGAAACGACGCAAGGAAAAAAGGCAACGATCGTATATACCACCATCAAGAACAGTACTAAGAAGATGGCCAAAATCTTACAGGATTGCTTGCAGGAAAATAATATAGAGACAGAGGTCTGGGATGCAGATAAAAGTAGTGCCACCGATATTCTGAACAGTATAACGTCAGCTGACGCGGTCTTTATTGGCAGCTCCACTAAATACGCGGACATGATTGGGAACCTGGAGAACATTCTGAAAGAATTGCACAATATGAATCTGGAAGGTAAACTTGCTGCAGCCTTTGGCTCCTACGGCTGGAGTGGTGAAGCCATTGAAGTCATTCAGGATTATCTGAATGGAACAAATATGACGGTGCAAAGCACATCTGAGGTTATTAAATCCACGGGGATGACACATGTAGAGTTCCCTGTACGAATCAGATTTTCCCCGAAAGAGCCTGAGAAAGTTCAAAAAATTAAAAACGCGGCTGAATTTGTTTCGGATTTGCTGCTGAGTTCATTTTAGGGAGGAGGAACATAGGATGACAAAACATTACGTTATAGTTGGCGGCGGAGTAGCCGCCGTCCATGCCGCCAAAGCCATCCGTGATCAAGACGCAGAATCGGAAATTTCGATCCTCGGGGAGGAAAGTCAACTGCCCTATAACCGGATTAAGCTGACCAAAGGGCTGTTTACCGACCTGCACAGTGAGAAGGTGCTGATTAAAAAGGAAAAATGGTACCGCGATAATCGTATATCCGTAAAAACCTCGACCCGAATCAGTTCTGTCCACCCGGACCGGCAAATTGTTGTGACAGAAGATGGGCAGCGTGTATCTTATCATAAGCTCCTATTGTGCATGGGAGCGAAGAATCGTACACTCTCCCTTGAGGGCTTCGGCCTGAACAATGTGCATACCCTCCGGGATATGAACGACGCGGATCGATTGAAAGATAACCTGCAGGCTGGCAGTCATGTAGCTGTAATCGGTGGGGGAGTGCAGGGAATCGAAACCGCTTGGGCGCTGTATGAAGCCGGGTATCAGGTGACAGTGATCGAAGCTTCTCACCGGTTGATGGGCAGACAGCTTGATGAGAAATCCTCACAGCTCCTTAAAGAGAACCTTGAACAAGCAGGTGTGAAGGTTATTCTTCAAGCAGATGTGGCGTCTATTACAGGATCAGAGTTTGTTACCGGAATTACGCTGGATGACCAATCTCATTTTTCCTGTGACCATGTAGTCTACTCCATTGGTATTGTACCAAATACGGAACTGCTAAATGGCTCGAGTATTCAAGTCCGGCAGGGCATTATCGTAAATGAACAAATGCAAACAAATGATCCGCATGTGTACGCTGCCGGAGATGTTGCTGAAATTAACGGGCATGTGGAAGGACTGTGGGGCGGAGCGATGGAGCAGGGCCGGATTGCCGGTAGTAATATGGTCGCCAATCTGACTGCGTATCGTAGAGCTGTTCCGGTTACATTGTTTAACGCTTTTGGAGTCTCTTTATTTTCGATAGGCAACGTTGATGAGCGGTATTGCTATACGGTGGTGAACGGAGAAGAAAATGGGGCGTATACGCGTATCTTTGTGAAAGATAACACAATAATCGGTGCGATATCCTGGCAAGGTGCAGCTGCTTCTCTGGCGTATAAAACCGCTGTGGAGCAAGGCATCCCCCTTACGGGGATTGATGTTAACGGGAGTAGCATCGTGGAAATTATGGCTGAAGTACAATCCAGATTGAACTAAACTACTAACTTTATAGGAGATGACAATGATGAAAAAATATATCTGTCTACCATGTGGCTATATCTATGATCCGGCAGTAGGCGATCCTGATGAGGATGTTGTTGCAGGCACTGCATTTGAAGACTTGCCTGAAGATTGGGTTTGTCCTGTATGTGGTGAAGATACAAGCCATTTTGCGCCGGTTGAAGAGAAAAAAACTTCTGCATCTTAAAGGGAAGTAAGGTTTATAAAAAAAATGAACAACAGGGGGGACAGTTATGAAGGAGTATTCTTGCCAATACGCTGCTGAACCTTGTACCCGCAAGGTGCCGATTTTTGCTGCGTTAAGCGATGACGATCTCTCCCGGATCAGTGCCATGATCAAACATCGAAAGTTCACCAAAGGTCAAGCGTTAATTCTGGAAGGAGCACCGTCGGATACGCTGTACATTATTCAGCGAGGCCATGTTAAATTATCCAAAATTACTCCCGAGGGCAAGGAACAAATTTTGCACATCTTGACGAACGGGGATTTTTTCGGGGAACTGAGCATTTTTAACAGCGATGAGCTGAGCAACTTCAGTGCTTATGCTCTAAAAGATACTAACATTTGCATGCTGACTCGAACAGATATGGAGCAGCTGATGACGGAAAATCCGGATATTTCGCTCAGGCTACTGAAGAGTGTGACCAAAAGACTAGCCCATACAGAAAATTTGGCGCAGAGCTTGGCGACCAAAGATCCAGAAATACGAATTGCTTATATGATCATGGAACTCGGTGACAAATATGGCAAACAACGTGGTGCTCATATTCATATTGACCTTCCGTTGTCTCGTGAAGAACTGGCCAGTTATGTTGGGGTCACCCGCGAAACCATCAGCAGAAAATTCTCAAGGTTTGAAGATTCAGGCCTTATTGAACTAATTGGAAACAAGCAAATGCTCATTATAGATCCAGCGGGTTTGGAAAGTTATATGGGGTATTAAAATAGTAATTAAAAATCTAAAATGATAAAGCGGCATTTCTACCATAGATTACGGTAGAGATGCTGCTTTTTTTAGGGGCTCGCTTGAATTCCAGCTCGACTATTACTGGATATACCCTAAAGAAAACACAAGCTTACTCATAGAAAATCCATATTGCAAGCGCTTTATTGCAGGTAGAATGAGGTTAGATTCAATCACTATTCGAGGAAATGGAGGAAAGCTGATGCCACATATTGAGATTAGGATGTACGAAGGCCGAACGAGTGAGCAGAAGGAGGAGATCGTTACTGTATTCACGCGGGAGTTATCCCGAATTATTGAACGGGAGGAACAGTTTATTACCGTCGAATTTCAAGAAATTCCCTTAGATGAGAATGCTCCAGCGAACCTGCTGAAAAAAGGACCTATAGGAAACGGTTATGAAGGCTAAGTTAACCGGGATTGACCTTATTAACTACAAAGCCGACACTAGAAGGTCCCTGCTATCAAACATGTGGAAATTCAGAGCGCTTTATGTGATCGCGATCCCCGGGATTTTGTACTTTATCATTTTCAAGTACTTGCCGTTGGCCGGGTCAGTGATTGCGTTTCAGAACTACAACATTTTTAAAGGCTTTACAGGCAGTGAATGGGTGGGGCTTGAGCACTTTAAGACCATGTTTCAATACCAAGATTTTGGAAGAATCTTAAGCAATACGATCCTGCTAGGCTTGTATGATCTCTTATTTGCCTTTCCGGCTCCGATATTGCTTGCGCTCCTGTTAAATGAACTACGGCTTGTGTTTTATAAACGTTTTTTGCAAACAGTGGTTTATATGCCCCATTTCTTATCCTGGGTAATTGTGAGCGGCATCGCCTTGGGCATCCTCTCCCCTGGAACGGGGATTGTGAATCAAGTTTTACAAACCTTCGGCTTTGAACCGATTTATTTTCTTGGTGAAAATTCATACATCCGCACGATTTTGATCAGTTCCGGTATTTGGCGAGATTCCGGGTACGGTACGATTATTTATCTGGCCGCGTTGGCAGGAATAAACCCAGATCTTTATGAGGCTGCTGAAGTAGACGGAGCCGGACGCTGGAAACAAACCTTAGCCATTACGCTGCCGTCTCTGATACCGACAATTATGATTTTGTTCCTTCTCCATATCGGGAGATTTCTTGATCTTGGCTTCGAGCGGGTATGGGTATTCCTGAACGCGCTTAATACTGGGAACGGGGAGATTCTGGACACTTATATCTATAAGGCGGGGCTGCTGTCTCAGCAATACAGTTATACAACAGCAGTGGGGCTATTCAAGTCGGTAGTTGGACTCATTCTGGTGCTCATCGGCAACATTTTGAGCAAAAAAACAACCGGTGAATCGCTGTATTAATCGCTCTTTATGGAGGTAGGGATGATGAGAGTACGCTATACTCGCGGCCAGAATCTATTTAATGTGTTCAATCTATTGTTTCTAACCGCTCTCGCTTTGGCTATGTTTCTGCCGTTTCTGAATGTGATTGCCCAGTCCTTTAGCAGCTCTGAAGCAATTATTAATGGCAGGGTAGGCTTGCTGCCAAAGGACTTTACGGCGATCAATTATCAGTACGTTTTCAGCGATCATTCCATTTGGCGGGCGTTCGGTGTCTCCGTCTATATTACGGTGCTGGGCACCGCTATCAATCTGATTGCGACAGCGTCTCTCGCTTATCCGGTGTCACGGCCGGAATTCGTAGGACGCAAATATATTGTCATGATGGTATTGTTCACTATGGTATTCAGTGCCCCTCTTATTCCAAACTTTATCCTGATCAAAAATTTGGGTCTTATGAACTCCCTTTGGGCACTTATGATTCCGGGCGCCATCAGCGCTTTTAACTTTTTCGTGATGAGAAGTTTCTTCATGCAGCTACCTCAGGAGCTGATAGATTCCTCCAGAATCGATGGGTGTGGTGAGCTGCGGATCATTGTCAATATGGTACTGCCATTATCCAAACCGGTAATGGCCTCATTGGGGATTTTCTACGCCGTAGGGCACTGGAATACGTACATGAGCGCTCTGTATTATATCAACAAGCCTTCTTTATGGCCTCTGCAGGTGATGTTGAAGAAGCTCTTCGAGACGGACGATATCAGCATTGATCCGGCTTCCTCAGTTTATAGTTCTTTGGCCCACACCTCACCTGAGGGCATTAAAATGGCTGTTATCATTGTCGCTACTATTCCGATTATCATGATTTATCCGTTTCTTCAACGCCATTTTGTTAAAGGAATGATGGTCGGATCCGTCAAATCCTGATCTAATATAGTGTGGTAGAATAGGAACGCGTTAAGCGAGACGAATCGGAAGGTGGTATCCATGGATGAGATGTGTATTAATCGTAGACGACGAGCCCATGATTCGAAAGGGACTGTCTATCATGATCCAGCAATGCAGCGAGCATCCGTATAATATCAAACTTGCTCAGAATGGCGAAGAGGCAATTCAGCTCATTATGGAGGAACAGCCGGATTTTCTTTTTACAGATATCCGCATGCCCAAAGTCGACGGACTGGAGTTATGCCGGCGGTTGTCGGAGATGGAAACGGATATTCAAACCGTTGTTATCTCAGGTTACGGTGATTTTGAATACGCCCGCCAATGTGTGTCTTATGGAGTGAAAGAATATCTCCTGAAGCCCGTGAGCAAAGTGAACCTTCAAAATGTGATCGCCAAACTGGAAGCGTATAGAAAGAAGCTGGAGAGTTTTGTTTCTGTCGCTAAGATTGATGAATGGGTCATGCGTATGGATGATGCCATCTGGACCTTGGATAAAGAGAGGTTGTACCTTGTACTTCAGGAATGGGAAACTGACTTCCTCCAGCGCAAGATGAGCCGAAGTCAGCAAAAAGAGCTTTTGGAAGAGGGCTACGCCTTGCTCGTGAAGAAGCTCCTTGTCAATTCGGTCATACCCGGTAAAAGCGTGTTAGACTTGTCCGCAGCAGCTGGACCTGAACAGTTATTCCACTGCTTCGCAGAAGCGTCAGCAACTATATTGGAAGAACTCCGTAGAAAGCGCAAGGGCAAAGCGAAGGATCCGATAGAGGAAGCTAAAGCATTCATCGAAAAGCATCTCGCTCAGGAAGTATCGCTCGAGGAGGTGGCGGAAGTACTTGGTCTAAATGCCTCTTACTTCAGCCAGATGTTTAAACACTCGACGGGAGAGACCTTTGTACATTACCGCATCAAACGTAGGATGGAGAAGGCCAAAAGGTTGCTTGCCGATGCAAGCTTTCGGATAACCGATATTTCCTATGAGGTCGGGTATGCAGACCATCCCCATTTTACGAAGACATTTAAGAAGTTTACCGGGCTGGCTCCTTCTGAGTATCGCAACCAGCTGGGGATAGATTGATGAGAAAAAGTCTGTCGAACAAGTTGTTTGCCTCCTTTTTGACCGTTATTCTTCTTTCCTTGTCCATGGTTGGATTTATCTCCTATTTTCAGGCTTCGGCTGAGCTGGATAAATCTTCAGAGAAGTCCATTGCCCAAGTCATCCGAAGCGCGTCCTATCAAACGGATTTGTATTTGCAAAATTATGAAAAGGCTAGCGACTCCATCCTGTCTTACAATCAAGTCAAAGAGTTCCTGGATATGGACCCGGAGAATAGCTACTCCTACTATCAATATACGAATGATATTCAGAAGTATTTGTTTCGGTCTTTGTTTATTCTGTATCCCCAGATTAATCTGATATACGTTATCGGTGAACATGGCAAGGCCATTAGCGATGATAACTCAAATCAAGCGCATAGCCTGAAGTTTCATCCGCAGGAACGTTACCGCTTCTTAAGCGAGCATACGCCGGAGAGCGGCCGCATCACCATTCTCAACACGAATGTGATGAATGAAGGGGATAAGAACATTATTACGATGGTCCGCCGGATCAGAGGACTCGCTTCCTATCGCCCGAAAGGTATAGTTGCCATTGAATTTAAGGCAGAGGATCTGGCCCGCATATGGGAGCCTCTTGATCTGGGACAGGGCGGGTCCTATTTTATCATGGACGAATTCGGCAAGCTCCTATATCGGGCAGAAGGAAACAAAAACTATTCTGAGTTATCTGCTGAGCACATTCAGAACGTATTTCAACACCCAAATGATTCTATCGTGGAAAAGGTAGACGGGAAAGAGTATTTGTTCGTGTCGAGAAAATCCGATTATTCCAATTGGCAGCTTGTAGTATCCATACCGGTTGGCGAGCTGCGCAAGCCTATTTCTACCATTCGAACGACCACACTGGTGGTGGGAGCTCTTACGCTTGTTGGCACACTATTGCTTGCCATCTGGTTCGGACGATCCATCACGAAGCCGATCCTGATTCTTAAGGAAGGGATGAGGGAGACGGAAAAAGGCAGGTGGCGCAGGCTTGAGATGAACGGCCGTCAGGATGAGTTGGGGGGATTGATGCGCAGCTACAATCTCATGGTGACCCGGTTGTCTGAAATGATTGAGCGGGTATACGAAGCGGAGCTTACCACCCAGAAGGAGGCTCTGGAGCGTCATCAGGCTGAATTCCAAGCACTCCAGCTGCAGATTAATCCACACTATCTATATAACACTTTAGAGACTATTAAATGCTACGCGGTCGTTCAGGATTCGGATGAAATTACAGAAATAGTGGAAGCTATGGCATTTATGCTGCGCTACTCTATCCAAACCAACCTTGAGGAGATCAGGATTGCCAATGAGCTTAATCATGTTCTGAGCTACATGACGATTCTCAAACACCGGATCGGCAGGGAGTTCGAAATCGACGTTGTGATTCCACCGACGCTGCTACTGGCTAAGATGGTCAGGTTGACACTTCAGCCCTTGATCGAAAATATTTTTCAGCATGCGTTTCCTGAGGGAATTGAAGACAGGCATTATATTCGAATTGACGCCAGAATTGAGGGAGATCGGTTTCTAGTTTTCATAGAGGATAACGGAGCAGGGATGTCCCATGAGCGGCTTGTTAAACTTCGTGAGAAGCTGAATCTGAATCAGCTGGCGGATACGGAAGGAGACTCCCTCTATCATACCGGTGGGATCGGGCTCATGAATGTGCACCGGAGAATTCAAATGGTGTTCGGTGAACAATACGGATTAAGCGTCGAAAGCGTGGAGAATGAAGGTACTCGGTTGATCTTATCCATGCCTGCGGAGTGAGAAAATAGATGTGTTCAGACAAGACTATTACTAGGAGGAAATTAGCAATGAAAATTGACTTAACGGGTAAAATTGCGCTTGTTACAGGGTCCAATGCAGGGATAGGCCGGCAAATCTTGCAGACCTTGGCTGCTTCCGGCGCAAAAGTGGTTGTAAACTATTTGCTTGGTTCTGCGGAGGAGACGGTCGAAGGAATCCGTCAGGCCGGAGGAGAAGCTTATGCTTTTCAGGCAGACGCAACAAGTCCAGCCCAACTGGACAATATGGTGAAGGAAATAGAGGAGCATTTTGGCGGAACCATCGATATCCTCGTCAACAATGCGGGCGGTATGATCAATCGGGTCCCCAATACTGAAATGAACGAAGAACATTACAATAAGGTAATGGACGTCAATTTTAAATCATGCGTGTTTGCCTGCAAAGCTGTAGCAGCGGGAATGATTGCCAAGAAAAGCGGAAAAATCATCAATGTATCTTCCCTCGCGGCTCATGACGGCGGCGGACCGGGGGCTTCCGTTTATGCAGCAGGTAAAGCTGCAGTATGGTCTTATACCAAGGGCCTTGCCAAAGAGCTGAGTCCTCACGGAATTAATGTAAACGCTATCTCGCCCGGATTTATCGGTCAGACCGCTTTCCATGCCACCTTTACCGCGGATGCGGCAAGACAGGCGACGATTGCGAAGATTCCGCTGGGCCGGGAAGGTGTCCCACAGGATGTGGGCAATGTGGCACTCTTCCTCGCTTCAGAGCTGTCGGATTATCTGACAGGCGAAATTATTGAAATTAATGGAGGCTTGTTCATGCGATGATGAACCTTAAGGAGAAAGCAGATACTTTTTCCTGGGTTGGTCTCGAGGTGGATAAATTGAAAATGGAGCTGGAACCCTTCTGGAAAGAAGAGATTCTGCTCCCGACAGAACCCGGTGGTTGGTGGCACCAATATGTGTGTCCCCAGCATCATACTGAGCTAATCTTCGATGCTATGGAGCGCAATGCGGTTGTCTTTGCTTGTCCGAAGGGCTGCAAGCTGGAAGGTGAACCCTACCGGGGAGCATGGTTGGTATACCGGCATCAGGCGATGGCACGATATGCACTGCATGCTGCCGCGGTATTCGCCGCAGACGGGGAAGACTTCTATAGCGGCTTAGCCCAGAAGATTCTTGTCGGATATGCAGAGCAGTTCCCCTTGTATCCGGTACATCCCGATGCTCAACCCTGGATGCTCAGTGGCCGTGCCTTTCATCAGGCGCTGACAGAGGCTATCTGGTCCACCACGCTTATTCGGGCCTATCTGCTGCTTGTGGATCATGGAGTAACGTTCACTGGGGAGGAAGAGGTAAAGCTGCAAGTGTTCTTCTCGATGCTGGAGGAGAGTATGGAGCAATACCGCCACATCCTCATTTACGAGAAGAAGAATGCAGAGAACAATTATACCGCATGGCTGAACGCTAGCCTGGCTTGTGTATATGCCGCCAAAGGTACCAGAGAAAAGCTTGCTTCTTTGCTGGAGGGAGAAGGCGGATTTTATCATCATCTGTCCATTGGCGTGAAGCCAGATGGTTTTGAATTTGAAGGCAGCACGTACTACCATATTTTTGTATTGCGGGCTTATCTCATAGCAGCCGAGATGTACGGGCGCTTCGGGGTTGACCTCTATGCTGCCAAAGGAGATCAGGGACAATCCATCCGTGGCATGTTTCAGTTGCTGGTAGAGCTTAGCGGCGATAACGGGGAGCTTCCAGCCGTGCATGATGGTCCTTATGCGCGCGTTCCTTTCGCCCGAGAAATTGCTGAAGTATTTGAAATAGGTATTGCGGTTTACAAAGACCCGAGTCTCCAGCCAATACTGGCGAATGCTTATAGGTATCTATATGGACAGGAATTAAGGACTGGTCTGGAGGCAGTGTTGTATGGAGCAGGTGAGAGTAAGGAACTTCAGACCAGTTACAGAGTGAGAGACTCTGTCCTACTGCCGGATTCCGGATTCGCCGTGCTCCGCCACCCGGGCAATCCGTTGTCCGTTCTGGCGGATTTCGGAGAGCATGGCGGATCACATGGGCATTTCGACAAGCTTCATATTACGATTATGCACCGATGGGGGGAGGTTGCTCCCGAGCTGGGTATGGTTCCTTATGGATCTGTTTTGCGCAAGGAATGGTATTCCGAAACCGCGAGCCATAACACGGTCACCATCGGAGGCTGCTCCCAAGCTCCACATACCGGAAGCTGCTGTCAATTCCGCCAGGAAGGCAACGCTACGTACTTATGGATTCGCTCAGACGGCGCCTATGAAGGAGCTGTTCTAGACCGGCATCTTGTTTTGGCCGACGGTTGGCTGCTGGATTGGTTTCATGTTGAGCAGGTGACGGAGCGGAGTCAGGAAGTAGACTTATGGTTTCATCCGACGGGACATTTGCTGTTACCGTTCGACCCTCACCGTGTCCAGAAGGATTCTCCGACAGTCCTTGGACTGGAAGCGGGTTATGGCTCAGTAGAAGTACTGTCCGCAATGAAAAATGAGACGGAATGTACGTTAAATACGGAGTGGAATATCCGTTATGATGGAGTGAGCACCGGCCGGGAGTATGAACTATCCACGAGTACTCTACTGGCGCCCAGCTCCACTATGTATGAAATCCGCACACCGGGTAATGCCGAAGATCCGAGTAGATTGCTAAGAGGCATTATGCTTCGGCACAAAGGTCCGTCGGTTGAATTTATTACGGTTTATCGGGACGGTCACGAACCTGCTGTACTGAAGCTAGTGAGTCAGGTGGGCGAACCGCCCCGAATCCAGATAGCAACAACTGGGCAAGTAGTGGTCTATTGCCTTGACCCTAAAGAGGGACTGATTCTGGAAGAGTCCCGGAATACGGAGGAGTAGAGATGTTAGAACCTTTATTTCAACCTACCAGCGGCGTACTCGACCTGTCATATGGGCCAGATGAAAATACAGATGTTGGAGAGAATCCTCCACGGTTTACTTGGATGCCTGCATGTCTGGAAGAGAGTATGTATGAGCTGCAGATCTCCTCAAACACTGGATTTGAGTCTGAAGGTACGTTGACCTACAGTAGAATTCCCTATAATTTGTTTACCCCGGATAAGCCGTTGGCGCCCGGCTCGTATTATTGGCGATACAGTCTTATCGGGGAGAATGATATCAGATCCGAGTGGAGTAAAGTAAGAGCTTTTGTGGTGGAGGATGAATTGCCGCTAACGCCACTGCCTTCCCGAACAGAACGATATTCAACTGCTTCCGCCAACCATCCGCGGCTTTGGCTTCAAGCGGAGCAACTTCCGTCTTACCGGGAAGTTGTCCGCCAAGACTCCATTTCAACTGGCTGGGATGACTTCCTGAAGCATTCCGTTCTACCCTGGACAGAGCGCGATCTTATTCCAGAACCTGCACCGTATCCAGATAATAAGCGTGTCGCCAAACTATGGCGGCAGATGTATATGGACTGCCAGGAAGTTTTCTATGCTGTCCGGCATCTTGCTATAGCTGGAGTTGTGTTGGAAGACGAGTCGCTTATCGCCAAAGCTAAAGAGTGGCTGCTTCATGCTGCTAGCTGGAACACGGATGGTACCACCAGCCGGGATTACAATGATGAATGCTCCTTTCGCATAGCCGGAGCGTTGGCATGGGGCTATGATTGGCTTCACGGCTCTCTTACGGAAGAAGAACGCCTTAAGGTAAGGCAGGCGCTACTGCGAAGAACCGGGCAGATCGCATTCCATGTCATCGAACGTTCCCGAATCCATCAAGTTCCTTATGACAGCCATGCGATCCGCTCTTTATCCTCTGTACTCGTCCCCTGTTGTATTTCCATGTTGGGTGAGGAGGAGAAGGCGCAGGAATGGCTTGATTATACGCTGGAGTACTTCTCCGCCATGTATACCCCATGGGGTGGCAAAGACGGCGGGTGGGCGGAAGGTCCGATGTATTGGACCACTCAGATGGCGTTCGTTACGGAGGCGCTCAATTTAATTCGCAAATACATGGCAATCAATTTCTATGACCGTCCTTTCTTTCGCAAAACCGGTGATTTTCCGCTCTATTGCTTCAGTCCTGATACCGTGAGGGCCAGCTTCGGCGATCAATCGTCGCTGGGAGATCCGGTCAATCTCAAGACGGGCTTCAATATCCGCCAATTTGCCGGTTTAACCGGAAATAGGCAGTACCAGTGGTATTTTGAGCAAACTAAGGAACTGAACCCTGATACCCAGATGATCTTCTATAACTACGGCTGGTGGGATTTCCGGTTCGATGAGATGGTTTATCGCACGGATTATCCGCAGATTTCTTCAGAGCCACCGGTGGCTGCAGAACCTCTGAAGTGGTTTCAGGATGTGGGATGGGTGGCTATGCATCATCGGATGGAGGATCCGCAGGAACATATCATGCTGTTGACCAAGAGCAGCCGTTACGGCTCTGTGAGCCATAGCCATGGGGATCAAAACGCCTTCCTGCTGCATGCCTTCGGCGAGCCCTTGGCTATTGAAAGCGGTTATTACGTTGCATTCAACAGTACGATGCATATGCAGTGGCGCAGGCAGACCCACTCCAAGAACGCAATTCTTATTGACGGCAAAGGCCAATATGCTGGCACGGACAAGTCGAAGAACATGGCAGCCTACGGCAAGGTGTTGAAGGCGTACAGTACGCCCGGAATCAACTACACGCAAATGGATGCCACCGAAGCCTACCGCGAGAATGTACCCTATATCAAGCGGTATGTGCGGGAAATATTCTTCTTTGATAGCGCTTACTTTGTTATCACAGATAGTGTCGAGCTGGAACGTCCGGGAAAATTGGATTGGCTATTTCATACGCTGTATCCCATGAAGTTGAAGGATCAATCCTTTAAAGTAAATGGTAAAAAAGCTCAAATGGAAGGCAGATTTGTCTATAGTTCCTCGGGAGAAATGGCACTTAGTCAAAACAATCAATTTACCGATGTAGATCCGAAAGAATGGGAAGGGCTGCCCGAGCATTGGCATTTGACTGCATCTACTCAAGAGGCTATGAGTCATCGGATCATCACTCTTCTGATTCCACAAAAATCAGGAAGCCGGGATTACGTATCGTACTTTATGGACGATCAGGACCATGGGGTTCATGTCTACTTTACGAATCAGGGAATTACCCACCGGGTTGAGATCCCAAAAGCTTATTAGTCTTAACATATCTTCATTTTACGTATACACCCCATTGTACAAGGAGAGGGTTATATTATGAAAAAATGGATCGGCATCTGTCTGGCTACCGTAATGGGTGCTACCGTTATTGCAGGTTGCTCGAACAAGGACAAAGAAGAGACTGCCGGAGGCGCGTCAAATACGCCGCAGAAAACTGAATTCTCGATCTCGATGCGGACGCTGGCTTTTAACTACGTTGAGAAATCACCCGACTTGAATAAGGATAAATGGGTGAAAAAGCTGGAGGAGATGACAAACACAGACTTGGATATTGTGTTGGTTCCTCATAAAGAGTTCGAGCAGAAAATGGTGCAGATGTTCGCCACTAATGATATTCCGGATGTCGTTCAAGGCTCGGGCGGCGTAAATGGTAAGGAAATGGCTGGTTCCGTTGAAGCTGGTGTGTTCATGCCCTTGGATGACCTGCTGCAGCAAAACGGCCAGAACCTTTTGAAAGTAATCCCGAAGGAAGCTTGGGAGAACGTCACCTATCAAGGGAAAATTTACGCAATACCGGAGTTTCTGTCCAATCCATCCCGCCGTGCGACTTGGATTCGTAAGGATCTGCTGGATCAAACCGGCTTGCAGATTCCAAAAACGGTTGATGAGTACTTGAATGTGTTACGTGCCTTCAAAAAGCTGGGGATAGAGAACCCTTATATGGGCCGTCAAGATTTCAAATATGCTGATGCGTTCTTTGGCGCTTATGATGTTTTTCCGTACCTGACTATGTTCGAGGAAGTAAATGGCCAGATTCAGCCGAAGTTTATGGATAGCGAAAATATGATGAAGGCGTTACAAACCTACAACACCATGTATACAGAGGGTTTGATCAACAAAGAATTCGCTACTATCAACCCGACCAACTACAAGAATGCGATCCTCTCAGGCAAAGCCGGTATGTGGACGATGAATGCAAACGAACTTCTACAATGGGAGCAGCAATTGAAGGCTTCAACGCCATCCGCCAAGCTGGAGATTATTGCTTCGCCAGTTGGACCTGACGGAAAAGGGGGTTCCTATTTGTACGGCTCCGCTACGCGCACCTACTTTATCAAAGAGGGGACGAAGAATGCTGCGGATATTGTGAAATTTTTTGACTGGATGCTGAGTGAAGAGGCAGAAACCTTCTTTACCTTTGGGATCAAGGATGAAACCTATAAGGAAGAGAACGGCAAAATCGTATACACTTCTCCTACGGATTCCGTTGCTGTAGATGAGGAGCGTTACCGTCAGTCTTTCCTCTGGTTGGTGCAGGATACTACGTATAACAAGGGTGCCCTTAATACGACAGAAGAAGGCAGAAGCTTGATCAATGTATATGATACTATTCTGGCTAATGAAGGCCGTGATGGAATTCAATTCGACCCGCGGCTTGATGCCTTGGTGAAGAATCCAGACATTGCACCTAACTCGGACACTGCTCCTCCGGTGCTGCTGACGCATATGGTAAAGATGGTATATGGGAAGGAGCCTATCAGCGACTGGCCGAAGGTTGTAGAAGAGTGGCTTTCCAAAGGCGGCAACGATGTCATCAAAGAAGCTACAGAAAAGTATAATAACAAAGTAGGCGTTACCATGCCACGCAGATAAATTTACCTTCCTGAGGAGCTGACGGTTAAACCGGGCTCCTCTTAAGGTTATAGAAGACGCAAACCATACATATTGAAGTGAGATCAGTATAGAATAGTTAAATATAAAGTTGACCTTCCAGTTCGTTAGATTTTGTTGTAACAATAGTACTGAAAAGGTATTATTAATAAGCAATATATTACATTTTTGAGAATTGACATGGCTTTTCATAGAATACTAGAGGAGTGTGAATGATGTTATCAACTACAGAGCTTAGCAAGCTGCACGAAGCGAATTATAGGGAGGACCGTTTAGAGGCACTTAATCATTTTTATGAGGATCTCTGTAATAAGAAAGTAGCAGATGGCTATATTTATTCTCTTAGTCGTTATGGAAAAATATTTGCTAATGGAGCGGGGGGACGCTTCAGTTACGAAGAAGATAGCGACCAAGAATTAAAAACGGATACAATTTTTCGAATCGCTTCTATTACCAAGCTGTTTACGGCAACAGCGATCTGGCAGCTGGCAGATGATGGCAAAATTTTTATGGGACAACCAGTTAGTTCTATTCTTCCGGAGTTTGATGCCGATCCTTTTAAGCCGATTACAATTGCTCATTTACTGACTCATACCTCCGGCATCGCACCTGATCATGGCACTATAAGTGATACCTACTATAAAAGTGCATGGTGGTATATTTATGAATCAGAGCTTGGAAAAGAAAACTGGATTAAAGCTGGACTTTCCTATGGCATTCGTTTTCCGGTAGGGACTCAATGGATGTATTCATCGTTCGGATACGTGGTTCTTGGTGCAATTATTGAGAAAATAACAGGTGTTTTTGCAGAAGATTACATAATGGACAACATTGTAAAACCGTTAGGCATGACAGATACTTTCTTTGATATACCGCCTGAGAAAGCTGGTAGGATCGCTATTCGTTCGGAAGAAGCCAAGGAATATCTTCAGAAGCTGCAAAACGGGGAAATTACGGATGAAGAACAAAGGTCTGAGGAAGAAATCAAGACTCCCGGAACGGGTGGGGGACTGTATTCAACCGTTAATGATCTACAAAAGTTCGGAATCATGCTGCTTAACCATGGGGAATACGAAGGTGGTCATATCTTAAGTCGGATGGCTGTTCAGAGAATGACCAAGCGGTTCAATTCTGAAAAACTTCCAAACTACGCATGGGGAGATGGAGGAGCGGATAGACCATACGGTCTTGGGCCAGACCTTCGATATAATGAAAGTACATCTTATTCTGAAGGCACTTTTTTTCACGAAGGATGGGGGTCTTGTTCTTTGGTCGTTGATCCGGTAGAAAAGCTGATTGCCGTTTGGTATATCCCTTTTCATAAAAATATATGGGACGGTAGAGGGATTTTCGGTACAAACAATGTGATCTGGTCCGGACTCGAATAAGAATAAGATTATATGTTGTGAGATATCAAAGATAGGCAGGATGTGACTTATGTTTGAGAAGATAAAGCACCGCTTTCGCGTTATGAGAGCGGTTGCTTTTGTTACTTATAAGGAATGGAGTGCGTACAGAACGCATTCGATGGTTTCTATTTTTGTAGGCCCGGTATATTTTTTAGTGCAGTATTATATATGGAGCGCTGTTTATAGCGGAGAATCCTCTATTAACGGGATGTCGCTCTCTCAGATGCTCTCTTATTTTTGCGCTACGATGTTGATCAACTACTTGACCATGGATTTTGCCGATTGGAACTTGCAAATGCTCATTCGCACCGGGAAATTCATTACGTTCTCTTTAAGACCAATGAATCATATGTTCTATGCATTGTCTCAGAAGGCAGGGCATAGGGTACTTGGGCTTCTATTTGAATTTATACCCTGCTTTATGATCTTCTTCTTTATTTTTCATATTGATGTTTTACCCGCAAATTTACTATACGCAATGCTATCGATAGCTATGGCGTTCATGATGAATTTTTTCATCCACTATAGTATTGGAATGGTGGCCTTTTGGATGGTGCAATCCTCCAGTATTCGTAACTTTTTTAGTCTTTGTGAGGGGATATTCTCAGGATCACTGATTCCATTAGTCTTTTTTCCAAAGTCCTTACAGATGGCTTCCTTTTTCTTACCGTTTCAATATACGACCTTTCTGCCTGCAATGGTCTATACAGGTAGCTATACTTTAGCTGATATAACCTTACCTATTCCCCAAGTTTTGTTGTTACAGCTTGTAGCCGTTATTATTGCCGGAATAGTCTGCCGGGTGTTGTATGCGGTATCGCTTAAGCATTTTACGGGGGTGGGCGCATGAAACGTATGTATCTAATATACAAAACTTGTATGAAGGCGAATATTGCTTCTGCGATCACCTATCGCGTTAATTTTATTCTTAATAGCCTTATCATGCTCATAGGGAATGTATTGTTTCCCCTAGTAACGGTGTTCATCTATAATTCGAATGCTTCATTTGAAGGATGGACCTTTAAAGAGGCACTATTAATTCAATCCGTTTTCATTTTGTCTACGGCTTGTGCCGGGATTTTTTTTAACGGAATCATGTGGAATACGATGTCCCATGTAGTGGAAGGAACGCTGGAAGTGGTATTAATTAAACCAACCTCGAGCCTTTTTCTGCTGTTGGCCAGATCTTTTGAGTTCGAAAGTATCGGGCTTTTAGGTGGAGGAGTAGTCATGTTCGTTTACGCACTTAGCGGAATCGATGGGATGACCTTCAGCTCTTGGTTATTGTTCCTGTTATTGTTTGGAGCAGGGCTGCTTGTCATGTTTGGCGTGGCGCTCATTGTTGCAGCGATTTCCTTCAAATGGGTGGCGAATTCCCGCTTGCCGGAGATGTTTGAGAGCATTAAGTCTTTTGGACGCTATCCAGGGACGATTTTCCCTAAAGCAGTCGTAGCCGTGAGTTCTTTTCTTTTTCCGGTTTCCATGATTGCTTACTTTCCTGCATCTACACTGCTTGGACGATGGGAAGCTTATTTTTTTATAGCGATTATCCCTTGTGTGTTATTTGCGGCCTTCGGAATTTGGCTCTATACGTACATGCTTCGTAGTTACAAAAGTGCCGGAGGATGAATTTGTATGAAGGAGAATTACATTGGACATTATTACCGTCAAGAATTTAACTAAGCAATATGAAACGTATCACCGTGGACAAGATGCAAAAAGCGTATTTAAAAGTCTGTTTCACCGTGAAAAATCGATTATCACCTCTGTAGAAGATCTTTCGTTCAGTGTTGGAAAAGGAGAGATCATTGGCATTCTGGGGCCAAACGGTGCAGGTAAATCTACGACTATTAAAATGCTGACAGGCGTTCTCTATCCTACATCAGGAGAAATAAATGTTCTAGGATACAACCCTCATAAGCAGAAAAATCAATATGTAAAACAAATCGGAGTACTGTTCGGACAGAAATCGCAGTTAATATGGGACATTCCTCCTTTGGATAGCTTTTATATGAATAAGGAAATTTATGATATTCCTACGAATGACTTTCGTACAAGACTAGATCGATTTGTAAGTATGTTTGAGATTGGTGATATTATCACTAAGCCTACGCGCACCCTTTCACTGGGAGAACGAATGAAATGCGAGTTTATTATGGCAATGCTTCATTCTCCGCCAGTGGTTTTTTTGGATGAGCCGACGATCGGGCTGGATGTTATAGCTAAACAAAGAATCAGAGAATTCATTAAGCAAATGAATCAGGAAGGCACCACATTTATTCTAACGACACATGACTTGGAAGATGTGGAGCGTTTGGTGCAAAGAGTACTAATTATTCATCAAGGTAAAAAAGTATATGACGATAAGTTCTCCGAACTTCGACTTCATCTAGGCGCTAAAAAAGTGGTCAGGCTTTCTGCAGCTACAACGATTGGAGTTATTGACCTGCCTGGGACTCTGATATCGGAAAGAATATCGGATTACGAAGTGGAATTAGAGATCGATACCGAGCAGTGTAAAATGGGTGAGTTTCTTCATATTCTTAGCGAAAAGGTAGAGATTCTTGATATATCCATTAAGGAGATCCAAATTGAAAAGATCATCAGCTCCATTTATGAGATGGATATGGGATAACATTGTCAAGCTTGGGAACGGATCATTTGCAGATTCAGATCTAGCATTGACCATAACTTTTCAGTAATTTCTTTTGCAGAGCAAGGATTACTATGGGTAAACCACCATTCAATCACTCCGACAGTTGCCGAACTCAAAAATTGTACGGATATATCCTTACTTAACTTATCTAGGTTTAAATTGTTTTCTAAGAATTGTGTTTTGATTTGATTATTTATCATATCTTGTAATTGGTTTCTAAAGGAGAGCAAAGCTTTGTTTCTTAATAAAGTCTTATAAAAGAGAGCATTCTCCTCCAATTGTTCCAGCGTGCGGAGTAATGACGCCTTAGAGGGATTGGGTTCGGTTTCATCCTCCACAGCGGAGCAGCTTTCGATTAGTTGCTGGAGCTGAGCCGCCAGGCATTTATCCATCAGATCATATTTATCTGCATAATGGGAATAAATCGTTCCGCGATTTACATCAGCGCGCTCTGCGATTTCGTTAATCGTTATTTTTTCAAAATCTTTTTCAGCCATTAGTTGAATTAATGCATTCATGATGGCTGTTTGGTTTTTTTTAATTCTTCTATCCATGGTAATACTCCCTTTTTATTAAACAATGTATTGTATTTTGTTGAAAAATCAACAAAACCGATCAAACTAACGATTGAACCCTACCGGAGATGTGATAATCTGATTTTATCGAACAGATGATCGAAATTCAACAAATGTCTAAAAAGGGATAGAGGAGTTAAATATGAGAATATTAGTTTTCGGAGCGGGAGTTTTAGGCAGCTATCTTGCACATGTCCTGGTGCGTGGGGGAAACGATGTCACAGTGCTTGCCAGAGGGAAGCGTGCAGAGCAATTGAAGAAAGACGGTCTTGTACTTCGCCATTATTTTCAATGTAAAAACACTATGGATTCTGTAAAAGTCATCTCAGAGCTTCAACCGGATGATCACTATGATCTTATTTTTGTTGTTATGAAATACAATGATTTTCCGGCCGTATTACCTATTTTAGCTAAAAATCAGAGTCAGAATATAATTTTTGTGGGTAATAATGGCGATGCTCACGAAATGCAAAAGGATCTTCAGGAAATGAGCGATGTAAGAAAAAATATACTCTTTGGATTTCAGCTTAGCGCAGGAATTCGTGAAGCGAGCGGTCGAGTTATCAAAATACATGCAGGTGGGCAAATGGTACTTGGCAGTCTTGACGGTGAGATCCCAATAAAACACTTACTGGAAAAAGCGTTTGAGAACGCTAAGTATAAGCTAACTTGTCATGAGGATATGGATGCTTGGCTCAAAAGTCATATCGTGCCTATAGTGGCTTTGAACTCCCTTAATTATCTTCATGACGGGGATTTGAAAAAGGTATCTAAAGATAAGAAGCTATTAAAACAAGCCATTTCAGTAATGGACGAAGGGTTTCAAATGATGGAGAAGCTAGACTATACGATCACTCCAGCAGGTCAAGTTGACTTTATTCGAAAACATAAACAGGGTGTATACTATGGTCTGAAAATAATTCATAAATTACCCTTTATGAAATTTGTAGATGGTTCTTTCAGCGAAATTGCAGCTTTGTTTAATTCGTTTGATAAGTTGAAACAACAAGCAAACATTGCGACGCCCCATTGGGATCAACTTCAAAAACAAGCGATCTCGAAGTATAATGCAAAATAATCTTTTTTGGGAGGTGTACAATCGATGACTATATATTTTATACGGCATGGAATAGATGATGAAGGCTATCGTGGGGGTTGGAGTCAACGTGGACTTGTAGTAGAGGGCTATAGACAAGCCGAACGACTTGGTTGTTATCTTAAGGAAAATCAGTCTAGCTTTAACATCACTCGTATCCTTAGCAGTGATTTGCAGCGTGCGTTAGATACAGCAAATGAGATCGCCAGAGCGCTAAGCTTGCCTGTTGAAAGCAGTCAGTCTTGGAGAGAAACGAATAATGGTGTAATCGCTGGAATGCCCCATGAAATTGCAAATGAACGATACCCGGGTCTCTATTTCTCAGAATTAAGAATGGATGAGAGATTTCCAGGAGGAGAGAGCCCACAGGATTTTTTACGCGAATTAATACAAGTTTCTCAAAACTATGTAATGAACTGGAGAGTACTGATCCAAAAGAAAATGTAATTGTGGTTACGCATGGTGGCGTAATTAATATTATTTATCATATTTTAAAAGGGCTAACGTGGACCAATAAGAATGCCCATTTCCCGACTTCATATACAAGTATTCATAAAATAGAATATCAAGTAGATAAGTGGGTAGTTACAGCTGAAAATCTTACGGAACATATATCAAGTGATCAGGCTGCTGGTTTGTCCAATTGATTGGGAGGTACAAATATGGGATTATTGAATGCACTGATCGATCAAGCCAAGAACCCGAGAGGATTCGTGGGGAATATCATGATCAAGATCATGAACCAGGCACATTCCAGCATAACAACGTGGGGGCTTAAAAAAATAGAAATGATGAACAACGCACCTATTTTGGACATAGGCTGTGGTGGCGGTCAAACTATACATATGCTTGCAAAACATAATAAATATCAGGAAATCTACGGCATAGATTATTCTCAGCAAGCTGTGGAGACATCCAATCAAAAAAACAATAAGGCTGTTGCCGCAGGTAAGGTGAAGATTAGTCAGGGAGACGTATCGGCTTTACCGTTCAATGATGGATTTTTCGGGACGATCACGGCTATTCAGACGCATTATTTCTGGCCAGATCTTGAACAAAATATAAGTGAAGTGTTTAGGGTGCTGAAGACAGGCGGAACGTTTGTTATTATTTCTGAGGTCTATAAAATCAATTATCACATGAAACAATACACAAAAAACGAAGAGATAGATCAGTTATTTCGGAAAGTTGGCTTTCAAACGGTAAATATTCACGAGAACAACAAATGGAGATGTTATGCTGGAAAGAAATAAAGCGGCCGCACCGCCCTACAAAGGACGACACAGCCGCTTTAATTTCACCGTCTGATTAGCCGGATTGGTATTAAACGAACAACGAACGGGAAATGATTACGAGCAAGATAAAAAGTACCAAGATCGCTCCAGTCGAAGTGAAGGCTCCTCCATGAAATTCACCCATGTTAATTCCTCCTTACCATATGTCTTTGTTCTCAAGTGCTGCGGCGGGTGTCGCAGCTTTCTGAGATAATGACATCATATGCCAAAGTGGACTGGATGTACTGGTCTATGGCCTATTGCTCGTCAATATGGGCTTTTAAGATGCGAAGTCCTTTAGGAAGATGATTCTTAAGTTGGCCTGCACTTGCTTTGCCCCAACTTATCGGCAATCCATCTAAAGTTACTAGTGTCCATCCATGTAATTCCACCGGTACTGGTAAGCTTTCTCCCCGGAGCCAAGCATGTATTTCCAGCCCCCCACTACTGAGATCAAAACTACGTGTTACTTGTGTGTGCTGAATAGCCATCGCTAGGGCGTGAGCGGGTTCAATCCGATTTTTCTTCAAATGGGCAATATGTAGCCCGGCACGAGGAATACGCAAACCATCCAGCAGCCCAGTATGGAGGTTGCCATTAAAGGATTCAGGCAGTAAATAAAGGGATTCTCCGAACAGCAGAGGGACGCCTTGATATGAGAAACCAGGAAGCTCTAACGAAGCCCAGTCTTGGAATAACTGGTATGCATCGCGAACGGAAGAATTAATTTTTGGGTTGCTTTTGCTTCGACGCTTTTTGGTGCTGCGTTTGGCGTCATCGTTAACGTCGTTTTCGGTGACACTTTGCTTACGTAGGAGTGCAACAAAGTGGCCTTCGCCTTTTTCTAAATGTGGCCAAAGGCGCTTGTGGGTGATTAATTCCATATCGGGGTAACGATCCGTCAATCGGGTAATGATCTCCTCATTCTCTTGACGGTTAAAGGTGCAAGTAGAGTAGGCTAGAGTCCCCCCAGGCTTAAGCATAAGGTAGGCGTCTTGCAGGATGTCCCATTGTCTCGCCGTACACATAACCACATGGTCAGGAGACCACTCGTGAACGGCATTTGGATCTTTTCGAAACATGCCTTCTCCTGAGCAAGGAGCATCCAGCATAATTCGGTCAAAAGCAAGTGGAAAGCGCGAAGACAGCTGCTCTGGCGTTGCACAGGTTACGAGGGTATTCTTTATACCTAAACGTTCTACGTTCTCTGCAAGGATTTTTGCGCGCTCTGGATGGATTTCATTAGAAATTAAGAGGCCTTGTCCTTGCATTAAACCAGCGATATGTGTAGTTTTACCCCCAGGAGCTGCTGCAAGGTCGAGGACGGTTTCACCGGGTTTAGGTGCCAGCAGTTCAGCTGCGGACATTGCGGAAGGCTCCTGAATATAATATAGTCCAGCAGCATGGTAAGGGTGCCTGCCTGGTCGAGCGGGCTCTTCATAATAATAACCATCAGGGCACCATGGGATAGGTTTTAGATCAAACTGTGAGACTGTGCGTTCTACTGCGACTTGACCTGAATCTGAGATACTTTTCAATGGATTAAAGCGAAGTCCCTGCGTTCGTGGAGCTGAATAACTTTCTAGAAAAGCATTTGCCTCTTGCCCCAGCATTTCTTGTATATATGCGGTGTAAGAGGCAGGCAGCTGTTCTTCCTTCATAGATCATTCTCCTTTTTCTTAGTTGCTGTTTCATGTTTATATCGATAAAATCAAGGTATGGGGAACGTAATCGTACCTGAAATTCTACATATACACAACTATATCATAATTGCCAAGTCTTACTGTACGTAAGGCAATTGTAAAGGGGATGTACCATATGAATTTGCTGCAAGCGCTCTTCTTCCCACCGGAGCAACCCGGTGGTGTATCGTCCATGATCCCTTATCTTCAGGAAAGGTTCCGTTCAAGCCGCTGGGAGATGGATTTGTTTTGGTTACCTAAGCGGATTCGTAACAAGGGACATGAAGAAGTCATATTCGAGACCTTTGATTGGACCCGGTTTGGCAAAAGTCAGATCGTTCAGAAATATATTCAGACCTACCGTGATTATCTATGGTGGACTAAACTACGAATGAGCAAGACATATGACCTTATCCATTCCCATCATCCAATTGCTGGTTTAGCAATGAAAAAAGTATTTCCAAATACTCCGTTAATTCAAACCTTACATTCCAGTTATGAGCGAGAGCTGATTCTGAATGGAGCTATTTCTGAAGGTGGGCTGGAACATCAGTTTCTAGTTTCGCTATACCGCGAACTTGAGCATGTTAGTGATCGGTTAATGACTGTGTCGCAAGCTTTTGCAGAGTATGTGGCGCCTTATATTCTAGATCCTTCTAATATAGGAGTAATACCGAATGGTTTTGATGAGAAAAGGTTTAAGCCAGTCCCGCATGACAACGCTGTACCACAGTTAGTGACTGTGACACGTCTAGTTCCAGCCAAAGGAATTGATACTTTACTCAAGGCCTGTGCTGAGCTTAAAAATCGCGGCCATGAATATGTACTGCATATTATTGGAGATGGACCTTCCCGTGCGGATTTGGAAAACATGGCTAAGCAATTAGGGATTTATAATGAAACGATTTTTTATGGATATACGCTCCATCCGGAAGAATTCATGCCTTTCTTTGATATTTTCGTGCTGCCTTCTCGGGCGGAGGCCTTCGGATCGGTATTTGCAGAAGCAGCGCTTAGCTGCTTGGCTTTAGTTGGGACGAATGTAGGCGGGATACCGGAGCAGATTGAAGATGGTGTGAATGGCCTGCTCGTCAGTCCTGATGATGAGATTGCTCTTGCTGACGCTTTAGAGAAGGTGATATCTGATCCGGCTTATCGTTATGAGCTTTCTCGTTCAGCTTGGGATAAAGCGAAAAGCTTGTATTCGCTGACTCGTGTCGCTAATGAACTTAAAAAGACATACTTACAGTATCCCTCAGGAACGAAGGGGTGAGCAGCTATGATTCCATTTCGATTTCTACATGCTGCTGACTTACATCTGGATAGCCGTTTTGCTGGGCTGGCGCATATTTCGCCAGCCATTCGTTCTTATTTACGTGAGTCAACCTTCGCCGCCCTTGGGCGGCTTGTCCGCGTTGCCATCCAAGAGAATGTTGATTTTATCGTCATCAGTGGAGATGTATACGATGTTTCTGACGCTTCCTTACAGGGTCAACTGCGATTTCAGGAAGCACTCAAGGAACTGGGTCAGCAAGGAATACACGTGTTTCTGATCCATGGCAACCATGATCCACTTGACGGATTGCGTCTGACTACAGAAATGCCCAGCCATGTAACCGTGTTTGGAGGAGAGAAGCCAGATCTCGCTTCGGCTTACCGTCGCAAAGATGGTCAAGAAGTGGCTATTGTTAGTGGAATCTCCTATCCGACTGCGAAAGTTACGGACAACACTGCAGTGACCTTTTCTCGAAAGCCTGGCAGCCGTCTGTTTCATATTGCTATGCTGCATGGGAATGTAGACGGTGATTTACTGCACGAGACGTATTCTCCTTGCAGTCGTAGGGATCTTATCGAGCGGGGTTTTGATTATTGGGCACTTGGACATATCCATAAACGTAGTGTATTGCATGAAAAACCGGCGATTATATACCCGGGCAATATACAAGGACGTAGCATTAAGGAAACCGGACCCAAAGGTTGTTATGTTGTGGATGTTGATGAGGCTGGAACAGCCACGCCCCATTTTCATGAGCTTGATTATGTTCGCTGGCAGGTACGGGATCTGTCCATTGAGGGATTGAGTAATGAAGCAGAATGGATACAAAGGGTGGAGCAGGTGATTGACGATATCAGGGAGGAACTCCCGGAGCTGATGTCAGTGGTCAGATTTCGTCTGATTGGACGCGGGGACGTACATAAAGTATTAGCTGAAAAAGGAGCGGTAGAGGATCTGCTGTCTGAACTCCAGCGCCGTGAGGCGGTACGGGCTGAGCGTAAAGATTATAAGGGACTTGTCTGGGTGGAAGGATTCGCTGTAGAATCCGGGTTAGCTATTGACCGTGAACGGTTATTAGAGGAGGATAGCTTTCTTGGAGAAATGCTGCGAATTACAGAGCGTACGGAACATTCAGCAGAAGCGCTTGAAGAATTAATAAACAGTGCGCTTAAGCCGCTCATGGAGAATCAGGAGCTGCGACAGCTGCTCTCGGTGACAAGTCAAGAGGAGAAGCTAAGTTGGCTTCGTAGTGCAGCAGAACAGGGAATCACAATGCTCGGTGGAATGGAGGGTGCTCCAGAAGATGAGAATTGAACATTTGCAGATCCATGGCTTCGGACGTTTGCATAACCGAGAGATTGAACTATCGGAAGGAGTTACTATACTCTATGGACGTAATGAAGCAGGAAAAAGCACGACGTTACAGTTTATTCGCTCCATGCTGTTTGGAATTCCAAGTCGTGGTAACCCTACGGAGAGGTATGAACCTATGCAAGGAGGATTACATGGGGGAATACTAAAGGCACGTGATAGTAATGGTGCCCTGTGGACCATTCGTCGCCATACAGCTGGTGGTGAGGGCTCAGGAAGAAATGAGAAACTGAACATCACGGTTAACCATCCGAATGGAACAACGCAAGAGCTAGGGCAAGCTGAAATGGAGCGTCTTTTGCTTGGTGGTATCTCTCGGAGCATGTTCCATCAATTGTTCGCGGTCTCTCTCGATGAACTGCAGGAGCTTGCTGCGCTTCAATCAGAAGAGATGGGCAGCTTTCTCTTTCACGCGGGTATGGGCGGTGGTGGAACGATCATGCGTGCGGAACGCCGATTGGTACAGGAAGCTGAGAAGCTGTATAAACCTCGGGGCAAGCTACAGGAAGCTGCTAAAATCGTTCAGGCTATTGAGAAACTAGAGCGTCAGATGGCGGAGAGCCGCTCTTATCTTCCACGTTATAACGGTAATATAGCAGCATTAAAGGTTACGGAATCTGAGCTAGATCAACTGGAACAACAACGTAAGCTTACTGGAGACAAGCTCGTGATGCTTCGCAAAGCTCAGGATGTTCGTGAATTGTGGTTAAAATGGAGCGATGCGCAGCTCGAGCTGCAGGACCTGCCAGGGATTACAACCTTTCCTGAAGATGGAGCGATTCGCTATCAGGCACTTGAAGGTGAAATTCGGAATGCTCAGGGAGCAGTAACTCGTTATGAACGTCTGCAAAGTGAGCTTACGGCTGAGCTGGAGCAGAATCCGCCGAATGCGTTGTTAACAGCGCAAGGGCCTGCCCTGGAGCGGCTGGATCGCCATCGGAGCAGCTATGAAAACCTGCGAGCGGAAAGACAGCGGCTAGAAGGTGAATTGACCGCGCTGAATGAGCATTTGCAGCGAATTCTGCGAGGCATTGATGTCAGCTGGAGCGCGGCAGAGCTGACTGCATTTTCGGGTGCCGCGGCGGATCGTGAAGCTGCACGGAGGTTTGCGGCGGCGTTCGCGAGTTATGATCGCCGCATGGAAGCGGAGGGCGCAGCACGGCAGACGCTGCGTTCCCGCTTGGCCGCTGCCTCAGCTTCGCTGCAGGCAGCAGAACGGGCGCTGGCGCGTGAACACGCAACCGGCGCCGAATCTTTTGCGCAGCTGGCTCCGCGCAGCGCCCGAGAAGTGCTGCAGCTGTGGGACGAGCTGCAGCAGGCGGCCGAGCGCTGGCGCGAAGCACAGCTCAGCGAAGGGCCGCAGCGCGGCCCTGGCGCCGGAAGTGACGGTCCTAGCGCGCAGCGCATGGCCGCGCTCTACCGGCGCCTGCTGTGGGCTGGGGCAGCACTAACCGTGCTGCTGCCCACAGCGCTGTGGCTGACCGGTGCTCCGCCGGTCAGCGCAGTGCTCGCGATCGGCCTGCTTGGCGCGGCCGATCTGGCCCTTTGGGCCGGCCTCAGCGGAGCGCGCCGGCCGGAAGCGTCCCCGCCAGGGCATGGCGGGGACGTGGGCACAGCCGCAGCCGAGATGCTGCGGCTGCGGGGGCAGCTGCTCTCCGGGGCGGAGCCGGAGAGCGCCATGCCGGGGCGGCGATCGGCCGCCCCGGGGTCCAGCCCTGACGCAGGCGGGCTGGAAGCCTCCATGAGGGAGCTTCGCAGGCTCATGGAGGCTTGGTCCGCTTGGCGGCAGCGCATTGAACGCTATGCCGCCGAGCGGGATGCCTGCCGCACGGAGCTGGAGACGCTGGCAGGCCAAGAGAAGCTGCTCGCGGAAGAAATGAGCCTGGCAGAGACGGCTTTTACGCAAACTGCTGAGCACTATGAAGAATGGCTGCGTGAGCGCAGATTGCCCGAAGGGTTGTCTCCGGAAGGGTTGCCGGATATCTTCGCTATGGTAGAGCAGGGGAACGAACTGCTGCGCCAAGAGAATAAGCTCTCTTTACGTCTGAAAGAGCTGGAAGATGAGTGTAACGTGTTCGAGGAGGAGCTGCTTGCTCTCATTCATGAATCAGGTACTGATCCTTTAGACGAGTCTGGTGTAGCGGCAACTAGCTTTGATATGGATCCGCACGATGGACAGCGACGATCTGCACTAACTTTACTAAGCTGGCTGGAACTTCGAAAAAGAGCTTGGGATGAACTGAAAAAGGACCTGGTTCGCCGGGAAGGCATTCAGTCACGGTTACAAGAGCTTCTGGAAGAGCTTAAGGAGAGCCATAGGGTATTAGGTGAGTTAAGAGAACAGCGTGACCACCTGTTGGACGAAGGCGGAGCAACAGGCGGGGAGGATTTCTTAAGGAGATCGGCTGCTGTACAGCGGCGTAGTGAGCTGAATAAATCCATTCGCCAGTGGGAGCTAGCCATGTTTGGAGGCTGGGAGGATGAGCGAGTTAACGCCTTGCAATTATTATTAGATCATCATGATGCTTCAGCACTCCAGAAGGAACGTACGGCAGCTGAAGAGCTAGCTGAACGGGAAGAAGAACTGTGGAACACCCTGCTGGAGCAACGAGGAAAGCTGCTTCAGGAAAGGGAGTATTTGAAAGAGCGTTGTATGGAGGACTCTGTCATTCAGCAATTGGAAGAGCAGAGAGCTGCTCTGCGAATCGTGGCTGATAAGTATGCGGTAGCAGCATTAACTGCTGAATTAATCGGAAGAACCCGCCGTATTTATGAACAGGAGAAGCAACCGCAGGTACTTTTGCTTGCATCTGACTATTTCTCCAAGCTGACCGAAGGGGAATACAAAAGAGTAGTTATGACTCTAGGTCATAAAGAACTAAAAGCGGAACACAAAGATGCTGGACTGCTGGACAGCGGTCTGCTCAGCCGTGGGACGGCAGAACAGTTGTACCTTTCCATCCGCTTGGCACTTGCAGAGACGATGTCTCGGCAAGTATCGTTACCACTACTATTCGATGATCTATTCGTCAATTTTGACGAGGCTCGTCTTCATGCTGCGCTTTCACTGCTTGGTGAACTGTCGGTCTCCCGCCAGATTGTGATGATGACCTGTCACAAGCATGTGGCGGAAGCGGCAGCACGAATCATTCCAACAGCAGCAGTTATTTCCGTGTAACTGGTTTTATGGATACAAGGCTGTTCCCTTTTCCACTCGAACCCGATGAGGAATCGCTACGTGGTGGAGTAGACCATGGCGTACGTAGTAGCATGACAGCCCAGACCATCGACAAAGCTCCGAAGATCGGGTAGAACACGGAGAGTAGAGAGCTAAAGCCAAATTGGCTCAGTAAATAACAGACCAACATCAGAATCGGTGTAATCAATGCGGGTTTAACTGGAATTCGTTGTTTAAGCTGCATGGTGACACCATAAATGTCAGCGACAAAAGTGCTAAAGATCTCCAAGAAGATCAGCAACAAATATATAGTTTGTACTACAGTACCCAACCGGATGGCGATGTTGCCCATAGGGATTTCAAATTGGAGAATATCAGGCATCTGGGAGCTCATCGCGAAATGTGCGGCGATCAACATAAAGCCAATTCCGGCACCACCAATAATACCGCCCCAGACAAGAGATTTTTCTTCATCCGTATGTCGAGCCATGGGAACTAATACGGCTTGAGCCATACCTAGATTAAAGGCGGTGTAGAGCAGCGGCGACATCCAAGCGCCAAAGATTGTCCGATCCGTTTCTAGGAATAAGAACCGCTGAGCTCCTGGAATTTGAAAGGTATTAAAAATAATGATGAGTGACAGCGTAAGCATTAATGGGACGATCAGACTGTTCATTTGCAGAATACCGGAAATTCCCCGTTTAAGCAGAAAATAAGAACCAACCAGCGTGAGTATTAGCCCTGTTTGATAATGAAATCCAAGATGCTCTTGAAAAATAGCGCCCGCGCCTGCAAGCATAATACTGTTGACACCGATTAAGATGACCATCGTGAACAAACTGATGGTGCTTCCGACTTGGTCGCCGAAGAGGTGTCGGTTAAAGTCTTCATAAGACTCTGCTTCTATGCGCCGAGCGATGACCATCATTTTCGTACCCAGCCATATAAACAGTATAGTAGAGAGCAGGATGGTCAGGACTGCCCAGTGTCCGTAACGAGTGAAGAATTTTAATATTTCTTGTCCGGTGGCGAATCCGGCTCCTACAATGGTGCCAATGTAAGTGAATGCGATCTGTAATGTTCGGACATGTGATTTCATGGCTCCCCTCCTAATAGTTTTAAGAACAAAAGAAAAATCATAATGTGTGCTATGCAGGATTGCCTTGTGCACTCTGTATAGTACAGGTTATGATGAGGATCAGTAGGACATGACTTCCGTGATTCATTTGTACGGAACGTCTGCGATTATAAAGGGTATTGGAGGTTCAAAGTCATGGAAGTGTTGAAACAGCGGATTTTGGAGGAAGGTGTCGTCGTTTCGGATGAAGTGCTGAAGCTGGATGCACTGTTGAATCATCAGGTAGATCCGCAGCTTACGATGGAAATGGGACGGGAGTTTGCCGGGAGGTTTGCGGACTGCGGAATTACACGTATTGTGACCGTGGAATCCTCGGGCATTGCCGTGGCATTTGCCACCGCATATGAGTTAAAGGTGCCGTTAGTTTTTGCACGTCGCAAAAAAACACTGTTAGCAGATCCGGACGCACTTTGCGAAAGAGTTCCTTCTTTTACGAAAGGTATTGTTACCGACATTATGTTGTCTCGCCAATTCATCTCTCCAGAAGATAAAATCCTCTTTATCGATGATATTATTGCTAATGGTGATGCAGCACGTGGATTGATTAAGATCATCGAGCGCTCTGGCGCTGAGCTGGTAGGTCTTGGCGTTGTAGTGGAAAAAAGCTTTCAGGCTGGAGCCCGGACGATCAAAGAACAAGGCATCCGACTGGAGTCACTCGTAAGAATTACTTCTCTTAGTGGAGGCACCATTGAATTTGGGGAATAACCCGTTTTTGAGATAAGAACAGGCCTATTTTTCAAACAACTGCTTTTCACCCTATAGATTTTCCTTTATAATAAAATCAGACATAGGGAGGAGGCGTCACAATGGGGAAAGAACCGGTGACTGAGCAATTTTTTATTGATAAATTAACCGAGGCCAAGGATCACTTCGAGCGTGCGCTGGATTGCAAACACACGGAATTCGACGATCTGTATCCCTATATGATTGAACATCCTCAGTTTTTTTGGTACAAACGCTATGTAGCTTGGTCAGAACTTCTGACAATCAAAGGTTTATGTGAGGAACTTTCCTTCCCTTGGAGGGAGAAATTCACAACAAACCAAGTGGAGTATCTGGAGCAACGTGTGATGTCCGCTAAAGTTCTTGATTTCTGGTTCGAGAAGAATGAAGCGCTGATATAAGAATGCTTTAGTAGACATACAATTGGTCAATTACTTATACGAGACCCAGATGATTTTTCATTTGGGTCTTTTTTCTGGATGAAAATAGGATAAGCTATACAGAGGGAGGGATTCATGATGATTAGCGATGAACAATTGGATGCATACCGAATTTCCGGCGAGAAAATTCGTGTGGTGCGGGACGGCATAGAAAGTAATGATGTAAAAGGGATTGTTCTGGCTTGGGATGATTCGCAGGTGATGATACGTCGTCAGAATAGACGAGTAGTAAAGCTGGATCGGAATTATTTATTCCAACCCTTCAGTGAACCAAGGAAAGAACCTGATAATATATAGTTTCCGCAGCAAAAATAGCTCCTTACCCAAATTGGGTGGGGAGCTGTTCTGCTTACATATAAGCCTCTGACGAATTAAATACTTAAAGCTAGCTGGGAGTCACTTTCTTCTCTGGAGAGTATGGAGAGCTCTGTGGACAGTCCGAGATACGCACGCATTCGCAGCATCATCTCTCTACGGAATCCTGGCCATAATATATTCATCTCACCTTGATATCCTCTACAGGAGTACAAGGCCTCGACTCCTCGTTGATCTTGGCGAACGGTTGTGATCTTCAGATCATGTGAGCTCAATTCACGCGTAACCTCTTGAAGCATTAGTGAGGTTTTCTTAGTGGCACCAGACAAGAGCTCCATATAAAGCTGAGGGGTCTTAAATAGACCACTTTTGCTGATTACACGGCAGTCACGCTCGAAAACTTTATGAATAAACGTTAGCAGCAAATAGCTTCTGACAAGGGACAGTTCTTCTTTAGTAACATCTTCATCAACAATGGATGTCTTCAACTTCGTAGTCGCCATTATAAATCACCTCATTTATATTATGCGAACTTTTGTTCTCATTATACCTTATATTCGGAATTAAAAGCAATAATTATCCATAAAATAATGATCGATAAGAAAAGCTGGAAAATATATTGACGCTTTAATCTCAGCATGGTATGATCTATCTTGTGACCGCAAGTTTGATATGTAGTCATTATGATGTGCGGTCGTGGCGGAATTGGCAGACGCGCACGGTTCAGGTCCGTGTGGTAGCAATATCGTGGAGGTTCGAGTCCTCTCGACCGCATCACAAGAAACTCCCTTGAGAAATCAAGGGAGTTTTTTTTGTGAATATAATTAATCGAAGGTAACTTTAGCATACTCGTATCTAGATCGATAAATATCGAATTAACCCTAATAGAGCGAAGGCGAGCAAAACTGTTCCAGCACCAATGCCTGTAATTGCACTGTTTGCGACCTTAAGTTTTTTAGATATGAACAGTGATACGATAGAGATTGCAACCAGAAGTGCTGCTAAAAGGTATAAACTGAAATCGTTAAACACACTTTTTAAGCCAATAAAATGAATCCCTACTATAAAGGCAATCCAAGGAGCAACATAATCATTATACTTACATTTCATCAATATAGAAGCTCCAGCACCAGCCAACAATAATTCAATATAGACAGAAATTAGATAATTATCAAAAGAGGTCTTGTCATTTAATACGGAGGGAGCATCCCAGTTCGTCACACTTAAATAGACACCAATCAAGCAGACGAGAAGGGATACACCAGAAGCTATGCCAATATATTTTCGCCAGCTGGATCTGGGGTTTTCTTGTGCCCAACCAAACCAACTAAAACTAAACATACCGAATATAGAAGCATACATGGCGTAATCCCTCACATAATCCATACAGTACCCCCTATAAATATTAACAATATTCCAGGCAGAGTCTTATACTGTAGACTTCCGAAGCATCCAGAACGATAAGAGTGCATACAAGACCGTCAAGGGCATACTCCACAAGGCAAGTTCAAATGCGGTATGGCTAGCCAACCAATTAAATACATCTACCCACCACTGATAATATGTCATTAACAATCCAGCGACACTGTACAGAATAAACATGACTGCCGCGAAAATGAATAGGCCGCTTCTACCAAATCTACGGAAGATGCTGGATATAACAAATCCCCAATAAAACATATGCAACAAGATCATGAAATAGATCCACAGCTGCTCTAGGACGGTACCATCATTCAAGTATGGTAGGTGAAAATAATGTAGCTGCACACCCCATCCAGATGTTAATTTGGTTTCCACAATAGATAGCAGGAACAGAAGAAGTGAGAAGCCGGCACTTGTTATAACGGCCATCAAGGATGTGCCGAAGAAATAATCTGTCCTCCGTAGGCTTAAGCCCAAGGCAAAGGGGAAAGTCTGTACTAAAATGATGATACCTATGACAAACATATAAATAAAGATTGAGACTAGGCCGCCGGTATACATTGGTTCTTGCAGGAAAAAAGCTATGACAAGATTAACCAAAAAGCTGGACAATAATATAATCCAAGGCATAAACAACCAAAACCATTTATCCTTGTAGTGCATTTTTAATATCCCTGTCATTTGGTTCATTGCACTGCAACTCCCTTCCCTTGGGATTTTCTGTTTGTAAGATGAACAACTAACTGTTGTAAAGATATCGGGGAGATCTCCAGACCAAGCATCTCAGCACGTGATAGATCTGTTGAGTTTAAGCCAATAACAGTGGCAGAAAGTAATCCGCCAAAGGATTCACGAGAGATGATCTCTTTACCGGTGATTAAATCTTCGACCTTCGCAGCCGCACCGATAACTTTAGCAGCTCGCCCGCGAAGAGCTTCAGCATCCTCATTGATAATCAGCTTACCGTTGTCGATAACAATGACATGCTCTAATAGCTGGCTTACCTCGTCAATTAAATGTGTAGACAAGACAACTGTTCGCGGATATTCTGAATAATCCTCAATTAATCGATCGTAAAACAGGCTTCTTGCCACAGCATCGAGACCTAAATAGGGTTCGTCAAAGATAGTCAGCGGAGCGCGGCTCGCCAGACCTACTACAATGCCCACCGCCGAGAGCATTCCTCTGGACAGCTTCTTTATTCTTCTTTTTAAGGGAAGATTAAAGTCTTTGATTAAGGAGTGGGCGTAGTCCCGATCAAAGTTAGGGAAGAATAACTCGGATACCTCTAGAACATCGATAATACGGTACGTATCCGGATACTTTTGGCTTTCCTTAATAAAGCAAATCTGATTGAGTACGCGGTTATTCTCGTAGGGATGTTCCCCGAACACCTTCAAATCACCGCTTGTAGCAAATAACTGTGCTGTAATCATGTGCATGATCGTTGTTTTTCCTGCACCATTTCTGCCAAGCAGACCATAGATTTTGTTCTTTTCTAAAGAAAAACTAATGTCTTGGATGACAGTTACCTTTCCATACGACTTGGTCAGTCCCTTGATCTCAACGACTTCATTCATGACCGATTATCTCCCCTCTGAATCATCTTCGTTAATTGATCCAACGTAATTCCTAATTTCTCTGCTTCACGGATCATAGTTACAACATATTGCTCATAAAATTGCTCTTTTCTCTTCTCCATCAATACTGTGCGCGCTCCAGAAGCTACAAACATGCCGATACCTCGCTTTTTGTATAAAATTCCTTGGTCGACAAGCAAATTCACACCTTTCGCAGCCGTCGCCGGATTGATCTGGTAAAAAACAGCAAATTGATTTGTTGAAGGAACCTGTGATTCCTCCAAGAGTGTTTCTTCGATGATGTCATTTTCTATGCGTTCGGCGATCTGCATAAATATCGGTCGAGTATCATCCATTAAGCTTCCCATGTATTCACCGCCATGTTCATTGGTTAGTTAGTTATGTAATTAACCGTATATGTAACAGACCTATTTGTCAATCATTTCTATGTGGATTTTTTATCCTTTGAGCCCAAATCCAGCGAATTGGCGTATCAGCATAAAGAAAAAGGCAGTTCGGATTCACACCGAACTGCCTTTTATTTTAGTTGGATGTCTGCTATGATTTTGTCCTATTAGAAAACAAGAGAAGGGTGAAACTATGAATGAATATGGTCCGGATTTATTTAAAGGCACGGCAGTGTACTATTCAAAATATCGACCGCAGTATCCTTCATCCCTTATTCGGTTCTTAATTCAGAAGTTTTCGCTTAACGGAGAAGGCCGTCTGCTTGATTTAGGGTGTGGTACGGGTCAGCTGGGACTAAGATTTAGTGATTGGTTTGAAGAAATGATAGGTGTAGATACGGAAAGTGGAATGTTGGAAGAGGCTAATCGTCTATCAAAAATCCATAGGGTTGATAACGTTAGTTGGATGCTTGGTAGAGCAGAAGAGTTGCAGAACGTCTGGGGTTCCTTCCGACTTACCATTCTAGTCAAAGCGTTTCACTGGATGGATAGATCGTCTATTCTTGAAATCCTATACCACAGTTCGGACAATAATGGCGGTCTAGCAATTATTGATACTTTTAATGTAGGGCAAGAGCCATTATCTTGGCAGCTTAAGGTAAATGAAGTAGTGAAACGCTGGTTAGGTAACGAAAGAATAGCAGGAGACAGCATCTATACTCATCCTAAAGAAAGGCATGAGGATATTGTTGCGCGATCTAGTTTTAAGGATGTGGAAAGATTGATTTTACCGAGTTATTCAGTGACATGGACGGTGGATTCGATTCTTGGCAATTTGTATTCCACATCCTATGCTTCAAAGCGCTTATTTGGAGATCACTTAGAACGATTCGAAGCGGATTTGAAATCTTCTTTATTAGAAATGGAGCCTACGGGTAAATTTACTGAAGTGTTATCAGTTTCTGTTATCACAGCTTTAAAGAAGGAAGCAAAATCACAATAAGAATCTTGCATTGATCTCACCAGAGCCCGCTGTGTTAGGGGGGAGTTTCAGAGAGAATGTGTTCTTTTTTAGTATGGATTTCACTTGCTTAGGAGTTAATGAGGGATTTCTCTGCAGCAATTGAGCAATGACACCAGAGACTATAGGTGTTGAGACACTGGTACCGGACAGCACAAAGTAATTTTTAGCGATCCGCAAGTAAGGAAGCTCGCGATCTAGCTTGGAATGAGGCGCACGAAGAGAGATAATGGTTTCGCCAGGAGCTACGAGGTCTGGTTTCTTTCGCCCTCCCGGTGCAGGTCCGCGGCTTGAATACGAGGTAATCCGGTCGTCCTTTTGTGTGAGCGTGCGACGGTCATCCACTGCACCTACGGTAATTGCAGAAGGACTAATACCAGGAGATTCTATCGTCCTGCGTCCAGGGCCGCTATTTCCAGCTGCAATCACAACAGTGAGTCCAGCCTTTATTGCTTTTTCTACGGCTTGGCACAGCGGGTCATCAGCACAAGTTGAATTTACCGTACCCCCTAATGACATCGAAAGGATACGTAGTTTTAGTCGCTTTCGATTCGCAATACACCACTCAATTCCTTTAATAATCGTGGAGTCATATCCGTCGCCATTTTTATCGAGTACTTTAACACCGACGATCCCTGCCTTTGGAGCAGGGCTTTTGTACTTTCCTTTACTCATCCATCCGTTGCCTGCCGCGTCCCCTGCGATATGAGTCCCATGGCCGTTATCGTCGTAGGGAAGTTTTCTGTGATTGATAAAATCTTTAAAAGCTACGATACGGTTACAGGGCTGAATCAGATCAGGGTGCCTATACACTCCTGTGTCAAGAATGGCAATGTTGATTCCTTTTCCGGTAAGTCCCTGTTTCTTTTGGACGGATGTAGAACCGATGGATGGTGTCGCTATATAAAGTGATGTTTTTTTAATTCCGTCAACATAGATTTTATCGATTCCATGCCAACTGCACATCTGTTTCAGACAGTTCATCGAAACTCGTGATGATACAGAATTTAGTATGGGGAGATGATGTTTGATAGGAAAGTCGTGTGATTCTAAATGTTTTTTTAATGACTTCAGCTGTGCTGGGGTCATTTTTTGTTTGAATTTGATAATGATAGGAATTTTAGCGGACGTATCGCGACGGACTTGGGAGTGTTGAATTCTTTTTCTTAGCGCGCTATGGATTCTTGAACTATATTGCTCTAGCCACAATTGTCGGCTCATTTATTAATGGATCACCTCACAAGTGCATTATATGCACCACCGATCCAGTGGGTACGAATCTATGAATCTAGGAATAAAGTACATTTCTAGAATCGTAGGTAATAGTGAGGTCAGGAAGCGCCAATCTCGCATCTACTATCGTATCCTAAAAAGAAAGTGGTGAAGTAAATGGCAATGATTAAGAAGCCAGTCAATAAGCAAGCCGTTATGGCGGCTAAAGCCCTCGCAGCTAAAAGAGTGAAGGCAGCTGCAACCCGAAAGAAACGGAGAATCAGACAGACATTGGACAGATTTGTGGTTCTCGCTACAAGTTTAGGTACGAATAGCACACCTAAAGATTCTTCGGGCTGGACCGCTACATTAAAAAATGGTACCACAACTGTGAACGCTGATTTCGATGATTTTGGTGTGGCCAGATTCCCTACGATTAGCACATTAACTTCAGTACCTTACCTGCTGACAATAAGAGACGAGAATGGAGTAGTTTTGAAGAGTTTTAACGTCCCAGCAGACCGTGAATTTTTTGTCGCTAGATTTTAGTTTGGACAAGTCAGCTTTAATTCAGTAGTAAACAGCACGTGTCGATCCTATTTCGCCGCGTGCTGTTTTATTTGTCTTATTTTAGATCATGCAGATTTTAACCATACTTGAATCTCATAAACCCACTGAAACATTCCGGTGAAAATGACTGTCTGGATGACAAATGGAGTCTCCTTATTATATTCGGCTTTAGCATATGCAGCGATATTCTGCATCGTTTCCATTCTCTACTCCTCCGAGCAATAACCATAGAGATAAATTCCTTTAGGTAATATTGAAATACAGCCGGCCTGTTCAGGGTACTTCTCACAAACTACAAAAAAGACAGATGGATTCTCACTAGGCTCTAAAGTTGGAGCAATTTCAGTGCTTTTTCCTATGGTTGTTGATTACATACAGACTTTTGGTGTATTTGTCGTGCCTGAAATTTTTAATATTTTACTTGGTATTTCATTGCAGTCTATGGGGAAACCTCAGCTTTATATGGTTGGTAATTTACTGAGTGTAGTCTTGAATATCATCTTGGATTTGATTTTTATCTGCGTTTTCGATATGGGGATTACCGGTGCTGCTTTGGCATTCGATTTTGGCGATTTTACGGTATGTCTTGTTGATGGGGAATTTTTTTATCCTTCCTTTAATGTTAGGTAACATCGGCCTTTGGCTTTCCTTTGTAGTGGCAGAGATAATCTGTGTCGTGGTAAGCTATGTTTGTTTGAGGAAGACAATGCAAAAGTGGAGTATCAACTAGTCAACAGCAGAATAATAGAGGAGTTTTGAAGTGAAAAAGTGGTACAAACTTGATAACGCAGCAAAACTATTTCCATCCGTTACAAACACAAAAAACACTTCCGTTTATCGGATCTCAGCTGTTCTGACAAATCCTGTAGATGTGGATGCGTTACAGCAAGCCGCCGATACGGTATTCGACAGATTTCCGATGTTCACTGTGAAGCTTCGCAGGGGTGTGTTTTGGAATTATTTAGAGTCTAGCACGGATAAAATTGTGATCGCTGAGGATCAGCAGTATCCTTGTCGCAACATTGATCCAACTACAAACAATGGATATTTATTTAAGGTTTTATACTACAAAAATAGAGTCTCTGTTGAAGTGTTCCATGCGCTTACGGATGGTAATGGGGCTGTCGAGTTTTTAAAATCACTGCTGTACTATTATCTAATGTATATGGGACATGAAATTGACACTGAGGACCGGATTTTACTCGCTGATTCAGGAGTGGATATCCATGATATGGAGGATGCTTTTCGCAGATACTACAAGGATTGTTATGTTGAATCGGTTAGAAACAGCCGAGCGTACCACATTAAAGGTACAGCTTTCGAACAGTTCGGAAATAACGTGGTACACGGGGTCGTAAGTGCCTCCCAATTGAATGCCCTCGCTAAGCAAAAAGGTAGTACGATCACTGCTTATTTATCCGCATTACTGAGTTATTCTATTTATCAAACAAGAATCAAATATAGCAAAAGTAACGCTCCCGTGGTTATCGCAGTGCCTGTCAATTTGCGCAAAGCATTCCCTTCACGTACTCTTCGTAACTTCTTTGGCGTAGTTAATCTTGGCGCACGAATTACGGAAGATACCACACTGGATGAATTAATTTTTAGAATGAATGAGATGCTGAAGTATAAAACGGGGAAAGAAAATTTGCAAAATATCATTTACAATAATGTGGCGCTTGAACGGAACAAAGCTACGCTATTTGTCCCGTTATTTTTGAAGAACTGGTTCGTGAATTTAGGGTTTCATATGCTTGGGGAAAGTAAAAGAACACTGACCTTGTCCAATATCGGTAATATTATGTTGCCACAGCAAATGTACAAGCACGTAGAGCTAATCGAGGCATTAGTCTATCCATCCAATAAAAGCCCTATGAACTGTGGGATCAGCTCAGTCAATGATAAGCTGGTGATCACGTTTACCAGAAATATAGTGGAATCCGATATATTGCAATATTTCTTTTCGACCTTAGCGGGTGAGGCTGGACTTGAAGTTAAAATCTACTCAAACGATTGGGGGATTAGCGAATGACCAAATGTATTCGTTGCAACGTGACGGTTGATAATCAACATTATCGTTGTCCACTATGCTCCAAGCCACTTAAGATCAGGGGAGAGAGCACGACAGAATACCCGTCCTATAAAGAGATCTATCAGGAAACCAAACCATTTACGGTAGCTAAATTGTTCCTCTTTTTGACTATATCTGCCATCGTGCTTTCGATTACAATTAATGCGTTGACCTATCATATCAATCCGAGAATATGGTCAATTATCGTAAGTACAGGTCTTATCTATGCGTGGATCGTTGTTAAAGATACCATTTTATCTAATAAACATATTGGCAGGAAAATTTTATATCACTATGTCATGTTGTCCATTTTCCTTTTGGTGATCGATATATTTGTTGGTTTTAAGGGATGGTCTACCAACTATGCAATCCCACTGTTTGGAGTGGCAGCTACATTTATTATGACTGTGCTCGCAATTGTTCAAAAATCATTATGGCGTCATGATATAGGCTATATTTTAGCGATGTTCTTTATTAATTTATGTCCTATGCTTCTGTTTGTATTTAATTTGTCTCATGTCATTTGGACCAGTGTTTTCTCTATCGTATACTCACTCCTAACCATTATTGGAATGATAATTTTTTCTGACCGGAAATTTATAAGCGAAATCAGAAGAAGATTCCATTATTAATAATCGAGATAGATTTATTCCAATCTATAATTAAATATTTAGGTTTATTATGCATATTAACCACGTCCTTTGGATGTGGTTTTTTTGGGATTTAAGAAAGTGAAGGGTTCATACGACACCAGATTCCTATTTTTCTACAAGAAAGGTTGTCCTTTTTAATGTGATGTTTAAGGCATTTTGGCTAGTTTAAAATTAAAATAAAATTCTTGACACTTCCTAATGATAACCATTATCATAGGAATGGTAGATGAAAATGAAAATCATTATCACTACTTGGAACGTATAATTATACATACTCGGAGGGATAGAATTTGAAGAAATTATTAGTACTTCTGGTTGTTGCAGCGCTTACTGCGATGACTGCATGTTCGTCCACCAATACAGCGGACAATCAAACCAAGAATGAAGCCGTAACGAATACAGCTGCTAATGAAACGAAAGAAGCAAATGCAGCGAATACAACAGAAGCAGCGAAAACAGCGGATGCTGGAAAGGAATACAGTCTGGAGAATGATGGTGTAGATGAAGCATTGTTCAATGAAGCATTAAGCCAGTTTCCAGCCACAGTTCCACAGCGAATTGTAACTACATCTGTACCATTAACAGAAATGCTCTACTTGCTTGGAATCACACCAGTTGGGGTGCCAACCTCCACCAATCCAATCCCTGCTGATTTTGAATCGATAGATAAAATTGGTTCGCCAATGGCACCGGATCTTGAAGTAGTAACAAAGCTTGAGCCAGACTTGCTGCTGGGAGCAGAATCACTTCGAAGCACACTGGATAAGACACTGGAAGGCATGGATTTGCAAAAAGCGTATCTACGCACAGAATCCTTCGAGGATTTAAAGCTTAGCCTTAAAGTATTAGGTACTTATTTTAATAAAAAAGATGAGATGAATGCGGCTTTGAGTAAGATATTGGATAAAGAAAATGAGCTAAGTAAATTAGCCGAAGGAAAAGAACTGCCGAGCGTGATGCTCGTTATTGGAACCTCTGATTCCTTCATGGTTATGAGTGAGAAATCTTATCTAGGTAGTTTGGTGAAAAAGCTTGGCGCTGATAACATTGCTACTTCTGTACTTAAAGTTACCGATACTTACTCTCCTATTAATATGGAGAACGTCGTAGCCGCTGATCCTGACGTCATTCTCGTATTGGCTTCAGGTGACCACGGAGCGACAAAGGACAAATTTAAAAAAGAAATAGAGAAAAATGAAACTTGGACGAAGCTCTCCGCTTATAAAAACGACAAAATCCAGATTTTAGATTACAGTGTGTTCGGCGTAACCTCGATCATTAACGCAGAGACAGCTCTAACTGAAATCGCAAAATACTTTTATGAATAATTAAAGGAGACAGCAAGTGATAAATACATCTCGTAGCAGAATAGTTGTTATTGTAACGGTTCTATTAGCGCTCGTTGCCGCGATTATTGCCATCGGATTAGGCTCTGTTTTCATTCCGGTATCAGACATACTAAGCACGATCTTTGGTTCATCGTCTAAGGCGGTGAATACCACAATCATATGGGATATTCGATTGCCACGTGTGTTACTGGCGATGATCATCGGAGCGAATATAGCGATCTCGGGCGCACTGCTGCAAGCTGTGATGGGTAACCCACTTGCTGATCCTGGATTGACGGGTGTAACTAGCGGCGCGGCTGCATGTGTTCTTGTTATAATGCTTGCTGCACCACAGTATACTGAGTTCATTCCGATTGCCGCTTTTGTTGGAGGGCTAATTGCTGCTGGTATTGTATATGCATTAGCTTGGAGACGAACCGGTATTTCACCGATTACTATTATTTTATCTGGTGTTGCTGTGAATGCGCTTTGCGGAGGACTCATTGGACTATTAACAATCATGTACAGCGATAGACTCCCTGCAGCGGTTCAATGGCTTAACGGCAGTCTTGCGGCAAAAGGGAATAATGCGTTAATGATGGTATTCCCATATGCGATTGCAGGTTGGATCTTATCGTTCTTTGCCATTCGTAAGGCAAATATCATTCGTCTGGGTGATCAGGTGGCTTCGAATCTGGGTGAAAATGTGAACCGAATTCGTATCCTGCTCTCCTTACTGGCAGTATTTCTAGCGGCTATTTCTGTAGCAGCCATTGGAATGATCGGATTTGTCGGTCTAGTTGTACCTCATATGGCGAGATTACTCGTGGGTTCAGATTACAAATATCTTTTGCCGATGAGTATGGCTCTTGGTGCGTTGGTTCTGTTAATTGCGGATACAGGTGGACGTACCCTGTTTGCACCCCTAGATATCCCTGCGGGTATCCTTATGGCTGTGATTGGCGGACCATATTTTCTATACCTGATGAGAAAGAAGGCGTTCTAACATGTTTACTGTCGATTCCATTTCGATTCGGTATGAGCAGAAAAGCGTGATTAACAACTTCTCTTTTTCCGTAAAAAAGGGTGAGATCGTCTCCATCATAGGACCGAACGGCTCCGGTAAATCCACTTTGCTCAAAGCGGTATCACGGCTAATTCCTTATCACACGGGTACGGTCATACTCGATGGTACGGATCTGAAGACCATGAGCGCCAAACAAGTCGCACGAAAAATGTGCATGCTGAGCCAGAAGAATCAAGCACCGAGTGATATGACTGTGATCGATCTGGTCTCGTATGGCAGATATCCACATAAAAAGTGGTTTGAAAGATTGAACCAAGAGGATATGGACATTGTTCATTGGGCCCTTGAAAAGACACATTTGATGGAGTATAAGGACCGAGCCGTAGCTTCATTGTCAGGTGGTGAATCACAGCGTGCCTGGATTGCAATGGCATTGGCGCAGCGTCCACTCATCATGTTGCTTGACGAACCAACCACGTACTTGGATATTTCGCATCAGCATGAAGTGCTTGAGCTTGTTCGTGAGTTAAATCAAGACATGGGCATGACCGTAGTGATGGTGCTGCATGATCTCAATCAAGCTTCTACTTATAGCGATAGTATCGTTGTAGTGCAGGCGGGTGAGAAGGCGATGTATGGCACACCGAATGAAGTCATGACAACCGATATGATAAGGGATATATACCGGATGGACGCGGAAGTCCAGTATGTGCCTACAGAGAAGAAACCTCGTATTCATTTGTTGAGTACTGTTCGATAGATTCATAGTGTGACACAACCTATTCATGGAGGGATTTTAAATGAAGAAGCCTGTAGATGTGGAGAAAAATAAAGAAAACTACTTGCAATTTATTAATAAACGTAAGAACCTGATTTTGAGTTTGATTGATGATGAAGGTAAGCCCTTTATTAGTTATGCGCCTTTCGTAAAGAAAGACGGCAAGCTGTATATCTATATTAGTAAAATCGCAGAGCACTATGGCTATATGGAAAATAATGATTATGTGGACGCCTTTCTAATTGCGGATGAGTCTGAAACAAACAATAAATTTGCAACTGAGCGTGTGCGCTGGAGTTGTACTTCAAGCAATATCGGAAATGATGGATATGAGGATATCTTTGAATTGTTCAATGCTGACCATGGTGAGGCCATGCTGAAATTGCTACGCGGACTGGATTTTTCACTGTTCGAACTAACTCCGTTGAAGGGGCGTTATGTTGTAGGTTTTGGGTTGGCGTTCGATATTGATGTAGATGCGAATGTATTTAATCACGTTGTTATTGATAAGAAGAAAGACGAAGAAGCAGCTGTACAAGGGAGCAAATAGCCGATGACTATTACTTCAGTACTGCCCATCTGGCAAGCGGTTCAAGAGCGATTTCATAAAATGGTGAAGGCATTGCCGGAAGAAGATTTAAATCTTAAATTAGGAAATTCATCCATCGGAGGATTGATTTCTCATAATGCCGAGGTAGAGTTTATGTTTGCAGAGTGGTTCTTTGGTAGACCTAAACCTCAAGCCGATGATGCAGCATATACTACATTAAGTGAACTGGTGAATCTGCTGTCTGCTTCCAACGAGAATCTGGTTGCAGCGATGCGGGAGCTTCCGGAAGATGCTTGGCATGTAAGCGTAGAGTCGTCTTTTGGCACATCTACTCCGCTTGAAGCGGTAGGAAGACTTATGTATCACACAGGTATTCATGCCGGACAGATTTCTCTAATACAGAAAAATGCGATTCGAAGTGAAGTGTTGTCGGTAGAAGAGTAGACATAGGGAAACGGCAGAAATGCCGTTTTTTTGTGTGTAAATAAGGAGTTTTAAATTGATCCCGATTAATTATTGGCTCTATTTTGATACCCTCTGTATTATCTGGATTTTGGTATAATATAGGGAATTCCAAGGGGGCGTAGATCATGACGGAGTACTTGCGAGGTCAAATGGCCAAGATGGCAAATGTGAATATGGAAACACTGAGGTATTATGAGGAACTGGGTCTAATTAGTACACCTTTACGTTCGGAAGCCGGCTACCGTCTTTATTCTGAAGAAGCGCTAAGTCGACTTACGTTTATACATAATGCTAAGCAATGTGGATTCACCCTAAAGGAAATTAAAAAGGCATTGTTAAAATCGGAAAGCAGTGGCATTAGCATAGATGATTTTGTGAAAGTTGTAGATAAAAAAATGGATCGAGTCCGCAATGAAATTGCAAAGCAGGAGATAAAGCTTGCTTCTCTCGCAGACTTGAGAAAAAATTTATTAGCCAAGGATAAACATCCTGGAGTACAGTCAACGCTAGAAATCCTGAAAATGGAATCTTAACTTGACCTTGTAGTCACCTACAGGCTTTACACTTTGAGTTGAAAAGACCTGTAGGAGGGATTATCGATATGGAAAAGACGAGTATAGAACAGCTTGCAGCGATCAAAGATTACCTGAAACAAACCAATCGGTTTGAAAGTAGGTCTGTAGAGCATATCCGGCAAGAAATGGTTGAGGCGGCTGCGAATATGCCTAGTCATACGGATGTTACAGTCGAGCGGGTCAGGATTGGACCATTAAGCGGAGAGTGGATCATTCCTGTGAAAGCAGCTCCACCTGATGATAAAGTGATTCTTTATTTTCATGGTGGTGGTTTTGTTTCAGGAACCTGTGAATTTTATCGGGATCTAGCAGCACGAATTGCAAAGGCGAGTGGCATGAAAGTACTAATTATTGAGTATCGCCTTGCACCCGAGTATATCTATCCCGCCGCTAATGAAGATTGTATAGGGGCTTACCGGTGGTTGCTTGCGAATGGATATTCTGCCAGTGATATCGTGTTTGGAGGAGACTCTGTTGGAGCCAGCCTTGCGCTGATGACACTGATTACTTTGAGAGATGAGGGGAGCGAGTTACCAGCAGGTGCTTTTTTAATCTCGCCGCATACAGATCTTGTTCATTTGGATGGTGAATCGTATCAGAGTCGTGCGGAGCTTGATCCGACAGGTAGCTTGGAAGGGAATAAACGGATACTTGAAGCATATGTAGGTACTCGAACCGAGTGGGCTTCAATATTATCGCCGTTAAGAATGAATTTGCAGGGATTGCCTGATTTACTTGTTCAAGTAGGCAACCATGAGGTGCTATTAAGCGATTCAACGAGGTTGGCTGAACGGGCGAGTGGAGCGGGTGTTCATGTGGAACTGGAAATATGGGATAATATGTGGAGTGTTTTTCATTTCTTAGCGTATATGCTCCCAGAAGCAGAGCAGGCGATTTCGAAGATTGGTAAGTTTGCTAGGGCGAAGCTGGACGAGTGAGTAAGTAGATGAAAGTAAGGAACCTTCTTGAGAAATCAAGGAGGTTTTCTGTTGTTGGGGTATGGTAGGTACTCAGCGGCTGATGAGAATTGGATACCAAACGTGGACCTAAGTTTAATAAATTAGTGCACGTATATACTGATATGGATTCTACAAATGACAAAGTAAGATTATTGTCAGTTCGTTTTTGAATATTATATGCTATGATAAGTACCATCAGAAATAGAGCGAGGGGAAATACCAATGTCGAATGATCTTCCATTATCTAAAGAAAACATTTTGGATGCGGCTGAACAAGTACTCCGGCGTTTTGGCCCGGATAAGACTTCAGTTGTTGATGTAGCGAGGGTACTGAAGGTTAGTCATGGTACGCTATATAGACATTTTTCCAGTAAAGCAGCTTTGCGCGAATCGGTAACCGAAAGATGGTTGCATCAAAATATTTTAGCCCCATTAAAGGACGTTACTGAGCAATTTGATGGGAATGCCAAAGAGCAGCTACGTCTGTGGTTAGATACTCTAATTCACAGTAAACGGAGCTATGCTGTAGATGATTCCGAAATGTTTGCTATGTACGCCTCTGTAACTTTAGAAGCCGTAGATATGATTACCCAACACGTAGATCAATTAATTGGGCAACTCGCACGCATTCTTGAAAAAGGTATACAAACCGGGGAGTTTAAAGCGTTGGAATCAGAGGTTACGGCAAGAGCTATTTTTAATGCAACATCACGATTTCATCATCCTGCTCACGCGAAAGAGTGGCAGTCGGGTTCGATTGATCAGGAGTTTGCCTCTGTTTGGGATTTGATGCTTTCCGGAATTTCGTCATAAATTGTTATAGCATATTTCATAATAGAAAAATGATGGACTAAACCTTTTGATAAAGATCGGAAGGTTTTTTTTGCGTCTGGAGAACAATTATATTGAATGACAAAAAAAAATAATTGTCACTTGTTATTTGCGAGTGTTCGATTTATAATCAGACCAACAAGAAAGGTAAACGAATAGGAGGAATAAATGATGGATCAGAATTTGGTTGGAAAAGTTGCATTAGTGACTGGAGCTTCAAGAGGTATGGGACGGGAAATTGCGGAGAACTTGGCGTTACATGGTGCGAAGGTTGTTGTTAATTATGCAAGTAGTCCAAGCAATGCAGAGGAAGTTGTGAACGAAATTAAGCAAAAGGGTGGAGAAGCTATCGCTATCCGAGCGGATATCAGCCAAGTTGCAGAGCTAGAACAATTATTTCAAGCCACATTGGAAGCTTATGGACAAATCGATATTCTCGTTAACAACGCAGGCATTATGATCACAAAGCCGATTGCGAGTATGACGGAAGAAGACTTCGACAAACAGTTCGCCATCAATGTGAAGGGAACCTTTTTTTCTTGCCAGCAAGCGGCTAAACATATGAGTGAGAACGGACGGATCATTAATTTCTCGACATCGGTTACAGGTCAGATGTTCCCAACCTACAGCGTTTATGCGGGAACAAAGGGAGCAGTGGAACAATTCACTCGTCAGTTAGCTAAAGAATTTGGACGAAAAGGAATCACCATTAATGCGGTTTCGCCAGGTCCTGTTAATACGGAGCTTTTCACAGTTGGGAAGTCAGCTGAAGAGATTGCGAATGTTGGGAATATGAATTCTTTTGGACGCTTGGGTGAGCCTGAGGATATCTCGAGTGTAGTGCTGTTTCTAGCCAGTAAGGAATCACAGTGGGTTACGGGCCAGACGATTCGTGTGAACGGCGGATTTATTTGAGAGGTTAGAAAATTTTATTTATGTGTAAAATGGCTTATCGGATGGGTGTTTACACTTGGAGAACCATACCTATCTCATCCCTTTACATACAAAGAGTAATGTCTTGTAAATCGAATCGTTAAAGACGTAGCAAATAATCAATGTATAATCATCGGTCATGTCTGCGAATTTGGAAAAGAGACCGCTGTGTTTTTCTGCAGCGGTGTCGAACAAACTAAGAATAGTGTTGATACCATTGGCATATTCAATCTAGCACAAAAGAAAATCAAATGGAACTTCCGCCTCGACACTAAGTACTGTGGCGGTTATTGTGTTGAGTAAATATAAGAGTAAAAGTAATTTTGTTTAGGACAGGATTACACATGTTAGAGACCAATTAATATATCATGAAGATAAAGCAAGAATGAAACTTCAGCCCTCTTGAAAAATAACATAAGGAGGACGTGCTTGAAGTTGATGAAATTCGAATACTCACAACTAAAGTCTAAAGTCGCTGGCAGCGTCTCAATAGGCTCTTTGTGCTGTGCAAAATCAATCAAATGGAGTGAGAAGCGACGAGACCATTGGTTCTCATCGCTGTAAGCATAATCACGAATGGTTCATGATGGCTTTAAATCCATCACTATGAACAATATAAACAGTCAACGTCTCTTTTCTAATATTGTACCTAATGATATTCTGGCTTTTAATTTGTAATTTTCAACTTCTATTATAAGAATTCGATAGCCGAAATTTAATAAAGACTGTCGTTCTTATTATGTGCCTGTCTCTGAGGGGGAAGTATAAGATTGTTTGCTGAATTAAAGTGGTTGAAAAAATGCTGATCCAATATAACTTGAAAAAGAGAATTCTAATGACCGATCTTTGTATTCACATCATTACTATACTCTTTGAAAAGTATGTTCGCAAAGAGTGCTCGTATGAACTTCTATCACATCCTTCTTATACAATCGACCCAAAGGAAGTATGTCCTTGTTTGTCATTACTACTTTACTGGAGGTGAATTTTTGAATATGCTTCAGGTTAACAATGGCAGATTTATGTATCTGATAGAAATTCATATCGAGTCTTTCTGAGAGCTGAGTCAATGTTATCGCAGAATATAATACCTGATCCAGGGTGGTTATTTTAACATGTAGTTTATCTACTTTGACCAATGATATAATTTCAAATGTTTGTAGAATTACCTCTCCATCCGTTGTTTTTAGCTTAATGTGAGGGTAGATGGCGGTATTTATATATACGAATGCTCTTTGCAATAATACTTGGAACGTTTCGTAAACCAAGGGTTTTAACTGATAATAAAATGGTTGTACATTAAAACTATCGATCATATATTCCGGAGAATCAGCTAGAAAAATGATCTGGACGTTATAGTCTGGTTCAGCGCGAATTTTGAGTATAGTGTCTATCCCGCTGATGCCGGACATTTCGATATCTATAAGGATTAAGTGGAAGGTATATCGACCGGGAAGACTATAATAATATAATAATTCCTCTCCCGACGGAAAATATTGTACATAAAAGATAGATGAAGAATTTTTTGAAAATTCTGAAAAAAATTTCTTGAACTGCTGAAGCGTTTTTTCGTCATCATCGCATACTGCTATATGCAACAACAAAATCAACTCCTTTAATATGAGAAATATTCCAATTAGTGGTCATTATACCAGAATGATTATCTTAAATGCAATTTACTAGTTTAAACAAAAAACTGATTGATAACGGTTTCATGTCTGATAATTCATCCAAAAAATGTAAATTAAATCAAAAACACGCTGTTCATATCTTTGAAATGGAATTATATCCAATTGCTTCCATTTTCTTAGTTTATATGTTATATTGATTTTGGAAGAGGCAATATTGCTAGAATACTTTGTGAAAAAAATCCCATGAATCTTTGATTTAAAAGTAAATTACCAGTATTGAGTACGAAATTCCTAGTACTATGGACTACAGCCGTAACTGAGAAACTAGAAGTCTTTGAAGGGGAATAATTTTTTCGCAGCTATCTGTATTTATTTTGAACATGACATGATTTGGAAAATGAAATGGTAGTAGAGAGATTAGAAATATATAGATTGATTCTAAGAAAGAGGTGGGAAAATGAGTACATTAAAGTGTCATGAGGAAATCGAGCGTTTGTTTGGAATAAAACATTATAGTGGGATTCATCGTTTTGGTAAGCTCTTCTCAACGGGGCAGAATATCTACTATTATGACACCGGAACGGGAAAGGTGCTGCAGTTGGATGATGATGCCTTAAAGATAATGCAGTCCCTCTTTGAATTACCTGATGTTAATGATGTCAATGAATTGATGAGAGTACAAGGGATATCGATCTCAGCGATCAATGATTTTTGTCAAACGGTAGTCGATGAACATCTGTTTCGAGCATTTAAGCCCGACCGTTTGTATACTCCTGGTCATAACGAGCTTTTAGAGGAGCAGGTTAACAATGAGTTATCTCAAGTGATTCTAGAATTAACCGGTCGTTGCAATTTGCGCTGTGGATATTGCATTTACAATGAAGACTGTGACTTGAACAGAGATTTTAACAACAGTGATATGAGCCTGGAAATTGCGAAGGCAAGTATTGATTATGCGGCAAAACATTCTGGAGATAAAATAGCCGTTACTTTTTATGGCGGAGAACCGCTACTGAAGTTTGATTTATTGAAATGGGCAGTCGAGTATTCGTTGAAAACCCTAAATGGAAAAAAAATAACCTTTTCATTGACAACGAATCTGACATTGGTGACTAAAGAAATCGCGGATTATTTGGCATTTGTCCCAGGTATGGGTGTTGTTTGTAGTCTGGATGGGCCGGAATACGTACAAAATTCATATAGAAAATATGCTAATGGTGAAGGCAGCTACTCACGGGCTATTCGTGGCCTGAAGCTTATGAGTGATTCATTTTCGAAAAGTAAAAATGCACTTTCCATCAACGCAGTATTTGCACCTCCATTTTCGCACGACAAGTTGAATGATATCAACTCCTTTTTCGCCGGCTTGGATTTCTTGCCACCCAACACTGATATCAATATTGGCTATCTCGCGGAAGGTAGTCTTCCAAATACGGAAATTAAGCTGAAGGACAATAATAATGTCAATCCGAAGGTCATGGATCCTTTGTGGACTTGGTTGGAAGAACGGGCCTTAAATCGTCCCGTCATAAGGGATGATATCAATAACATTTCTGCGTCGGGAATCGAAAGCTCATTAATCAGCATAGAAAAACGCTATCTTACGGATACCCCCGGTGAATTTTATCCGTTTAATGGCTGCTGTATTCCTGGTGCGCGTAGACTTTATATCACTACAGCGGGCGAATTATATGTTTGTGAACGAGTAGGTGTTTCCCCTTCCATCGGGAATATCGTGGATGGCATCGACTTTAGTCGTCTGAAAAAATACTATGTTGAAGATTATTCCAAAGGTTCTATCGAGCAATGCCAAAACTGTTGGGCGATCAGATTGTGTTCTGTGTGTTATGCCCATAACTATACAGAAACCGAATTTGATTCATATGAAAAAAACAGAAAATGCAACTTGCGCAGAAGTGTGCATCTCAAAGATTTAGTTCTTTATCATACAGTACGGGAAAATTCGCCTGAGAAGTTAGGGTTCTTGGAACATACTGAAATTTATTGATGATATTTTTCCTCATATTTTGAGGATTAATATAAATTAATTAATAATAGAGGAGGTGAATGGACCATGTTAGTAATCAATCCTTTGTTTCGCAATAAAGATGATGCAGTGACAGCTGCACATAAGTGTAACTGTATTTGTAATACGGGCACTCCTGATCAACATGATAAAACTGGGGACAGAGCATGATATTGGTTTGTTCCAGATTGTGGCTGCGGATGCAACAGCAATATTACTGATAATAAAGAACGTAATACTACTTTGGCAAGTGATGGATCGTAACTGATTTGAACTTTAAAAAAAGGTGATCTAACTTTATGTTAGCTCACCTTTTAATTTAATAGGTTTATATTTTCTTATCAAGGAGATAGGTTTAGGAATGAAACCAAAATTATCTTTTTATCAAGAAAACAATATATATATTATTAACGATGAATGTGAAGAGACGCTGGTGATGGTATGTATTAAAGCCGGATGTGGCCAGGAACCACCGGGTAAAAATGGTATAGCACATCTGGTTGAGCATATTTGTCTTGCATATCGGCATTATATCCCGACATCGTCTAACAGTTTCCTGAAATTTAATGAGATTCGATTTCGCTCATCAGGATTCACCAACTATGGTCAAACGGTCCTGATGTTTTCTTTTCCGTCACATATGGATAACATCCATAAATTCCATCAGATTTTAAAACTGGTTCTAAGTACTGCTATTATAACCAAGGAAACTTTTAATATATCAAAAACAGAGATATTGGCTGAATGTAAACAGAAAGGACCGCAGTGGTACTGGCAGCAGGACCTCATTTCGTTTATAACGCATAGCCAAATCAATGAACTTCCGGTAGGAAAGTTTGATGAGATTGTGCAACTACAAATGAAGGATGCGGTCTCATTTATCCAGAACAACTATACACCGGATAAGTTGGCACTCATTTATTTTACAGGACTTCAGGTGCCTGAAATTATATCTGATCTATATCGATCAATACCAAGCATGGAGACAGTATTTCCTATCCCTTTAAATCCTGATGTAGGTGGCGGTTACGCCGAACATCATAAGTTCAACTTGTCAGTTTGCAGATTGGAGCATCCTTTCGATCAAAAAATATTAGAAATCTATTATCAACAACCCTACCGGTTAGTGGATTTGAAAACAAAATTGACCAGGATGTTATTTGAAATCATCGTGCAGACAAGTATTGAAGAATATGCGATTTTATCTCCCTATGATCATAAGTGCTCGGGCGTCTCAGTATCGGATAAGCATGTGTCAGCTTATTTTTATTATGCTGTATTTACGCTAACTTTTATTTCCGCAGATGATACAATCTCTTCATTTGCAGAAGATATTGTAGAGCGTTTAAAGCAACTAACGATTACAGAAGAGAGACTGAGAGTATTAAAAGAAAGCATTTCTCCATATTTGAGTGAACCAAACCAGGCGAGCAGAATACAATTATTCCAGAATGTATCCTCTCATATTTTTTACGGTGAACCCATCCATATAACTTGCAAACATTACAAGCAGTTAAAGGAAACGCTTGATCAAATAGAGATAAGTGATATCGTCATTTACAAAAACTGGATATTAAATGCTCCGTGCAAAATAGTTACCTCTACCTAAAGGGTGATAATGAACTTGATTAAAAAAGCGAAAATACTGAAGGGAAATTCATTGATTTTTTTTAAAACCCTTGTTCTTCTTTGGAAGACTAGTCCAGGTACTTTTCTTTTCATTTTTTTTGTCGATACACTTATCGGATTAACGGTTCCAGGGAAATTATGGGTATGGAAAGAGTTCATGGATGCGGCGACAGAAATTCTTTCTGTTCCTTTAACCTCTTATAAAAAAATGTTATTGTGGTTGACTGTGAATTTTCTTATTGTACTGCTTGCCTCCGTTTTGGGAAAGGTATCAAATTATGTGCAGAACTTGTTTTCAGCTCATTTGAATAAAGTTATAACCGATAAAATTTTGCAAAAAACAATGACTTTGGAAATGAAAGATTTTGATGACTCCGACACTTACAATCAAATTCAGAAGTCTAGTGACCAGTCGTTGAATCGAAGTATAAGTATTCTGCAGACAACGGTGAATTTAATAAACAATATTACGACTCTATTTGGCGTTATAGGTATTCTTGTGTTCCTGAAAACTTCCATCGTGTTACTATGTCTTGTTTCTGCGGTTCCCATGTTTTATATCAGCATTAGAATTCTTAATAAGTGGTTTGATGTTTTCAATGAACGGTTTGAACAAAATCGATTTGTCAGACATTTGAAAACAATATTAATCACAAATAATTATGTCAAGGAACTAAAAATCTCTCGTGCAGATCAATATCTCACCAAAACTATTCTTGAAATATTGGAGAAATACATACGTGAGGATAAAAAAATTAGAAAGCGTTTTTTAATAGAAACTTCTTTGGTTGATATCATAGATAATGCGATGATGTATTTCATTAAGGTGTTGGTTGTTATTATTTGTGTGAACAGCAGGTTAACAATTGGATCATTAACGATGTATGTAACCGCAATAGATAACTTAAAGAATACTGTGTCTAATATTCTTTCGTTATTATCGATGGCTTATGAGAATTGTCTATATATGCAGAGTATATTTCATTTGCTAGAGACTCCCGAAGAGAATCAGGACGGTAAAAGGGACTTTCCCGTTCCATTTGAGCGGATAGAATTTAGGCAAGTTTCCTTTAAGTATCCAGGTACGAATCATTATGTACTTAAGAATATCAATGTGGTGCTGGAAGCAGACCATGCCTACGCACTTGTGGGTTTGAATGGCTCCGGAAAAACAACCTTCATTAAGTTGATGTTGAACTTATACCAGCCAACTGAAGGAGAAATATTTGTAGATGGTATAAATATTAGTGAATATAATCGTTCGAGCTTGTTTCTGAATGTCGCCGCGGTATTTCAGGACTTTATACAGTATCCTTTTGATATAAAAACTAATATCGGTTTGGGGAATTTGGAAGAGGTAAACAATCTGGACAAAATAATTGACGCGGCAAAAAACTCGGGAGCAGATGAATTTATTGCCCAACTTCCTGAGAAATATGAGACCAGACTAAAAAAGGAATGGTCCGGCAGTGTCGATTTATCGCTGGGTCAATGGCAGAAGCTGGCCATTACGCGGGCGTTAATGAAGCCCTCCGCTATACTAATTCTGGATGAGCCAACTGCATCATTGGATGTGATCTCAGAACATGAAATTTTCATGCGTTTTCAGGAAATGAAATTCAGTAGATTATGCATAATGGTAACTCATCGATTTGTTAATACCAGAGATGTGAATAACATCATTGTTCTTCAGTCGGGAGAGATAAGAGAATTAGGCACGCACGCCGAACTGATCCAGAAAAAAGGAGTGTATGCGAGTCTGTACAGGATGCAAGCAGATTCGTACGAAAAGGAAGCTTCTGAAGAATTTCACGAAAAAGTCACAATGTAACTTCATTTTTTTTCTGTATAAATCAGTTAAACATAATAGAGAGGAGGGACGTAGTGGATGAAGTGGAGTGGATCCGGCGAATACATGAGGGGGAGACGCAGTACTTAACACCGCTGATCGAAAGGTATTACCCCGGAATCCAGAAGTATTGCTACTACAGGGTTCGAAGTGAGGAAGAATCGAAGGATCTGACCCAAGAAACTTTCTATCGATTTTGCAGATATATTGACAGATATAAGAATGCAGGAAAATGCCTCGCATACTTATACACAATCGCTCGTCACCTGTGCAATGATTATCTGCAAAAACGGTATCCGTTGTGCTGTGTGCATGTGGAGGAAGCAGAAAAACCGTTTTCACAGCCAAACGGCTCCATTGAAGAACAAGTAGAAGGAGAGCATCTGGTTCATGAGCTGCTTCTACTTCTGCCTGAAGAGCAGCGGGAAATGGTTTTTATGCGGTTTTGTCTGGATATGACCTTCCGCGACATAGCTCGTGTTACGGGAGTAAATGTATGCATGGTTCAATATCGAGTGAAGCGTGGGCTAATTGTTTTAAGAAGCTATTTGGAGAGGAGTGAATTCGTTGAAGAAGAAGCAGCGACATTCCATAGTAACTACACTAAGAAACTACCCTTCGTTTCCCGTTGATCGGGGGCGGTTAGAGGAGACCATTCATGAGGCAGCTATAGAACTGCGCCAAGCACAGGCTACACAGAGAACCTCATTTACAGAGTTCTATAAGGCTCAACTTCGCTTCATCAGTTGGAAGGTATGGGCATTACAGCTGTTAATTGTTGCTGGAATGGGGTTACTTCTGCATAACTTCATTAATCATCCTCACGGAAATATCCAAATTGTCATGCTAGCATCTATTTCAGCTCCATTACTGGTGATCACGGGGCTACAGACACTGACTCGATCTTTAACCTTTCATATGCTGGAGATTGAATTAAGTACTCGGCATGTACTAGAGAAACTGACGCTGGTGCGTATGAGTTTGCTTGGAATAGCGGATCTTATCGGCTTGACCTTGCTGGCCGTTCTATTGAATGTTTGGATACAGACGGGGATTTTGAGCCTCCTACTGTATCTGCTGGTGCCCTTCAATATTGCTTGTCTTGGTTCCCTTTGGTTATTGAACCGGATTCGTACATCAAATTGTGGATATTATTGTCTCCTTTACTGTGCTCTGTTGGTAATTGTGCAGATTATATTTACATTTAATTATTCCTTCTCACTGTTTTTATCATCAGTAACTGGATTATGGCAGGTATTACTGGTGCTTTCTACGGTTGGAATTGTTTACGAGACTCGAGGGGTATGCAGGACATGCAGAAGCCTGGAAACGGCCTCAAGAATACAATTTTAAGATTGTGTGAGACAAGTCAAAACAATAGAGAATAAAAGGAGGAAGTCTGGAATGCTCGAACTGACTTTAAATCAGGTGAGTAAGCATTTTTCCGCCAAAAAGGCGGTAAACGGAATCTCAATCCGACTTACCAATGGTGTCTACGGTTTACTGGGGGCAAACGGCGCTGGAAAAACAACATTGCTTCGGATGATCTGCGGTATCCTAAACCCTACTTCGGGAACGATACAGATGAACAATGAGGAAATTGGTCGTATGGGGGAACGCTATCGCGATTTGCTTGGTTATCTACCTCAGGACTTCGGATATTATCCTGATTTCAGTGCAGAGGAATTTCTGTGGTACATAGGTTCGCTAAAAGGATTGACGCTGGCGGCATCAAAAGGGAAAGCTCGAGAACTACTCGGCACTGTGGCTCTGGATGATGTGGCTCGGAAAAAAATCCGCACTTTTTCCGGAGGGATGAAACAGCGGCTGGGTATCGCACAGGCACTACTTAATGATCCCCGCTTGTTGGTACTGGACGAGCCGACTGCAGGACTTGATCCTAAAGAACGGGTCCGCTTCCGCAACCTTATCGCCGATTTGGGTAGGGACAAGATTGTTATTCTTTCGACACATATTGTATCCGATGTGGAATATATTGCTGATCAGATTCTTGTAATGAAGAAAGGTAGTTTGCTGACAGCCGGCACGGTGGATCAGCTGACGGCAACGATGAAGAGCTTCGTATGGTCATGTCGTATCCCAGTCCGGGAGGCTGAGGAATGGAATGCCCGTTATTGTGTAAGCAATTTGCGGCATGAAGGGGATCAGGTGGAACTGAGAATTGTGTCCGCAGAGAAACCTATTGAGCAGGCGACATCGGTCGTGCCAACGCTGGAGGACTTCTATTTATACCATTTTCAGGAGGAAGAAGATATTACGGCTATTGAAAAATAGGGGGCATGACTTATGGATATATTGACCCGTTTCGAGCTGCGAAAGATCATGCGCCGAAAATCATTTTATGCAGGAATTGTAATCTTGATAGTGGCGGCGTTATTCTTATCCATTATATTAGTCGCAAATATACAAACCACAGGAAAAGATGGTAAGTTCTTGAATGGAGTGGCAGCTATCCAATTAGAAAGAGAGTACAATCGGCAGCTTGCCGGTCCGTTGACCATAGAAAAGATGGAAGCAGCGGTTAAAAGACATCAAAAATTACTTCGTGACCCTGAGAACCTTGATGAAAAAGGTGAGATGACCGTCGAAGCAAATGCCAAATATGACGTTAAGGATAATCAAATTCAATTTTTGATTACAGATGCATTTTCTCCTGCAAGCGGATATGATTTTTACCTTATAAACAAAATAAATCCTGAAGACGTTAAGGAATTTTACCAGAAACGGATGGAAAAAGTCCAAGGATTTTTAAAAAGTAATGACTCAGGTAGCAATTACACAGTCAAAGAGAAAGCTTTTTTCACCAAAATGAATGAGGAAATTCCGGTACCTTTTCAAATGAACTATGTTACTGGTTGGAAAAATGTATTTGAGAATTTGCCGAGTCTCTTACTAATTATTGCATTTGTCATTGCGGTCTGTCTCGCTCCCGTATTTGCAGGGGAATATCAGAAAGGAACAGACTCCATTGTGTTATCTACTCGTTATGGTCGCAGCAAAGCCATCGCTGCCAAATTGAAAGCAAGCTTTATCATATCTGTAGGACTTATTGTGTTAGCAATTGGGGTTTATACATTCTTAATTCTAGGGGTATTTGGATTCGATGGAGCGAATGCCAGCGTGCAGATGATTAAATTTTTGGCTCCTGTTCCCTACACGGTGATGCAAACCTATATGTGGGCGGTACTTATCGGTAGCCTTGCTTGTCTATTGGTGGGAGCGCTGACACTTTGGCTCTCCAGTCTGATGGGCAACTCATTTTCCGTTATTATAGCTGTTGGAATTCTTCTTGTAGGTACCCAGTTTATTCCTGAAAATAAAAATAGTCGTCTATTTAATCATCTTATAGAATTGCTGCCAGGAAGTATGTTTGACAGCTTTAGTAAAATAACAGGTTATGAAGTATTCCAACTTGGGTGGCAGTTGATTCCTGAGTATAAGATAATGGTTGGATTCTCGGTAATAACTATAACACTATTGCTGCCTTTAAGTTATCGGGCATTCAAAAAGCATCAGGTTATATAGGAGGCATAAATCATGGACACGCTGACGCGGTTTGAACTGCGGAAAATAATAAGGAGCAAGTTGTTTTACGTCGTAATTGCGATTGTAATAGCAGTAGTCCTACTTTTAGCTAACATGAGGGTCACAGGGGCATACATAACGGGTAAGGATGGTGAGGAATTAAAAGGATTGGCTGCAATTTCCCTCCAAAGAGAATACGGACGTCAGCTTGCCGGTCCCTTAACGACGGAAAAATTGGAAAATTCGATTGAACGACACAAAAAGGCTCATCTCGATCCGAACAATATTGATGATAAAGGGAATTTAAAGAATGAAGCTTATGCTAAATATGAAGTCCCGGATGAACAGATCAATACTTTAATTCGTTACGCATTTTCTCCTTTGAGCAATTATGATTATTCTGTAATGGATAGATTGCAACCAGATGATGCTAAAATGTTTTATGAGAAACGGATTGAAAAAGTTAACGGTTATTTAAATTACGATTATTCTTATGGTAATTATTCAGTCAAGGAGAAAGCATTCTTTAATACAATGAACGAGCAGCTTCGTGTTCCATTTCAGATGGACTATGTTACTGGATGGGAAAAAGTATTCCAAAATCTTCAAAACCTCTTTTTAATTATATCTTTGGCCATTGGAATATGCCTCGCTCCCATGTTCGCCGACGAATATCAGCGGGGTACGGATGCGATCATTTTGTCTTCTCGTTATGGTCGCAATAAGGTCATCACCGCCAAATTAAAGGCTGGCTTTATTCTATCTATAGCACTACTATTGTTAGCGCTCGTGGCATACACGCTTTTGCTGCTCGGAATATTTGGATTTGAGGGTGCGAAAGCAAATGTGCAGATGATTGACCTTTTGGCTCCCGTTTCCTTCACAGTCTTCCAAGCGTATCTGTGGGCGATCCTCATCGGTAGTCTAGCCTGCCTGATGGTGGGAGCATTGACTCTGTGGCTGTCCAGCCTTATGAGTAGTCCCTTTTCTGTTATCATTGTCATAGGAATATTGGTTATTGGTCCACTGTTCATTCCTGCCAGCAAGAGCAGCCGACTGTTTAATCATCTGATAGATTTGCTGCCAGGTAATATGTTTGACGGTTTTAAAAAAATAACCTCATATGAATTGTTTAATCTGTTTGGTGTATTAATTCCAGAATATAAGGTCATGGCAGGCTTCGCTCTTGTTGTTATAGTGCTACTACTGCCTCTTACTTATAGGGCATTTAAGAAACATCAAGTGGCCTGAATTTGAGAATATTTTGAAATGGTTTACTATTTATACTCATAGATGATTTTTCGCGATAGATCTTTTTTTATAGCCAGTCTGAAGCAACACTCCTTAGAATAAAAGAATATACAAAAAGAGGAGTGAAACCATGACGCAGATCATATGTTCACCGACTAAATATATTCAGGGGTATGGCGAGATTCGTAAGCTGGGAGATTATTGTTTGCAGCTGAGCGCAAAAAGAGCATTTGCGATTGTAGATCCTTATATTTTTTCCATGTACAAGGAGGATATCTTACACAGCTTTGAAGTGAACGATATTCCCCTTATGATGTGCGAATTCAAGGGTGAGTGCAGCCGTAATCAGGTGGATGAGATAGTGCTAGAACTTGGCCTGAAGGACGCTGAAGTTATCTTAGGAATCGGTGGCGGCAAGACCCTAGATACGGCAAAAGCAGTAAGCCACATGGCGGATCTCCCGGTAGTTATTGTACCCACAGTGGCCTCGACGGATGCACCTTGCAGCGCTTTATCAGTGTTGTATTCGGACGAAGGTGACTTCGACTGTTACCTTCCATTAAAAAGAAATCCTGATATGGTGATCGCAGATATCGATATCATTGCTAAAGCCCCTGCAAGATTGCTGGTGGCTGGAATGGGTGATGCTTTGTCCACCTATTACGAAGCAAGAGCTTGCCGTCAATCAGGAGCGGTTACTCATGCAGGCGGGACTTGCACAATCGCAGCGTTCTCTTTAGCACGTGCTTGTCTGGACACACTTCTTGCTGAAGGTGAATCCGCACTCCTGGATGTTAAACAGGGGATCACCTCTTCTGCAGTGGAACATATTGTTGAAGCTAATATTTACTTGAGCGGCGTTGGATTTGAGAGCGGTGGGCTTGCTGCAGCCCATGCTATTCATAACGGACTGACCCTGCATGAGGAATGCAGGAATGTGCTGCATGGTGAGAAGGTTGCCTTTGCTACGATCGTGCAGTTGGTCTTGGAGAAGGCTTCAGAAGATGAGATCGCTCAGGTCAGTGCTTTCTGCAAAAAAGTCGGCCTTCCCGTTACACTTAAGGAGCTTGGGATTACCAGTATCGATATGGATAAATTAATGGTGGTGGCAGAAGCTAGCTGCTCCCAGGATAGCCCAATGAAGAATATGCCATTTGAAGTTCAATCTGTGGATGTGCTGGAAGCAATCCTTGCCACAGACAAGCGCGGGCATTAGCAACAGCTCGATTGTAAATTATTGCGAACCCTCCTCGTACATATTTAACCTTCTTGAACCAAACAATGAGAACAATTGTTTAAGACGAAGGAGGCGTTCCTCTTGATGAAGGACAGTCGAAAGGTTAAACGTTACTTACTGAATTGGCTTGCTGTTGCTGCAGTATTGATTACCACAATTGTTCCGGCTACGCCGGCTGTCTCTGCTGCCACGTCTAAAGACAACGCTACAAATACGCAGCTTGAAGAGAGTGCACCTAAACGTGATAAGGTTGCTATCATTATTGACGATTTCGGCAATGGCATGAAGGGGACAGATGAAATGTTCTCGTTACCGATAAAGCTTACTGTAGCCGTCATGCCTTTTTTACCTACATCCGTAAAGGATGCCACCCGCGCACATGAACGCGGAGATGATGTTCTGGTTCATTTGCCGATGGAGCCGCGCCAAGGTAATCCTAATTGGCTTGGACCAGGAGCCATATTGGCCAAAATGTCCGATGAGGAAGTGCGACAAAAGGTTGAGGCAGCACTCGATAATGTTCCTTATGCGATCGGGATAAATAACCATATGGGTTCGAAAATTACCGGAGATGAGCGGATTATGGCAGTAATCTTATCTGTATGCAAAGAACGAGGATTATTTTTTGTAGACAGCAAGACCAACTACCGTTCCGTTGCTGGCAATATGGCTTATCGTATGGGGTTGCCACGCGTAGAGAACCATATCTTTTTAGATGACACACATACAGCAAGTCATGTTCTGAAACAAATGGGTCTCGTCAAAGACATGGCGAAGGATCAACGATTTTGTGTAACGATTGGTCATGTTGGTGTATTTGGGAAAGAGACCGCCGCAGGAATCCGCAGCGGTATTGAACAGATGAAAGACAATGTTGAGTTTATAGGGATTTCTGATCTGGTTAAAAACGAGATGAAATGGAGCTCCCAACTTAAACTTCCATAAGATAAGCTACAATACCATCAGCGATGGCTTCAGCGATTTGTTGCTGCCCTTTAGGGGTGCATAACTTTGCGCGGTCAGTCGGACTGCTTACAAAACCCGCCTCAACGATAACAGTTGTGGCGGTTATTTTGTTGAGTAAATAAAAGGGCTTGCCTGGTCTTGGATGAGCCTCGACATCGTAAAGATTGTTTAGCTGATGCTGAATGGACTTAGCAAGCATGAAGCTACGGCCCTCTTGACGGTACAATACAAGTGGACCATGTTTGGAAGGGGAAGGCGCCCAGTTAATATGGATGCTTACCACTACAGTAGCAGGTAATGTCTCAGCGAGCTCTTTACGCTGTGCAAGATCCCGAAGATGTCGAGATTTACTACGCAGCCAGCGGTTCTCATCACTTGGGGCATAATCTCCATTGCGATTTAAAGCAACGTCAAAGCCATCGCTACCCAGAAGTAGAAATAATCGACGTGAGATATCTAAGGTGATATCTTTTTCAAGAATATTACCGTAGGAAGTTCCACCGTCGATGCCTCCGTGTCCCGCATCAATTAGGATCATACGATGTCCGTGACCTAATAAATGCTGACGGTCATCCTTCATCACAGGTTTCTCTGGTGTCGCAGAGGCTAAGGAGCTGCCCATAAACAACATTAGTAGTCCTAGGGTAGTTAGAGTGATTCGAAAGCCACATAGAGCAGCTGCTGTTCTGGAAAAGGATTGTTTTCTCCAGTTGTTCAAGTGAAACGCCTCCTTGCAAGTGAATAACGTCTTCTGGATTCTTTGTTAGATTGTGCTTTAATAGGTAAACCTATTCGACAAATCAGAAGTCTGTAGTTTAGATCCAAGTGGAGTGGTGCACACTAAGACCATGGAACGGATGCTGATAATCTGAATTCACTTACATTTTAGGAGGTGTTAAAATGGCTTCCGGTGGCGATGAGCTTGTAAAGTATATAACGGAGAAGGTAGTCGTATATATCGAGGATCCGCGTGCCATTCATGCTCGTAGAGCGGCTACGAAGCAGCCGTGGTCACAGAAATGGTTTGGCATGCTCCCGCTTGGGTGGTCTATCTGGCGAAGCAAGTGGAGTCATGATAAAAAAGACTAAAGGTTAAATAGCAAATAACCTTCCAGTGCCATTATTCATGGGTGGCAGTGGAAGGTTATTTGCATTTGTTTAAATATAAGAATTTATATGCTTACGTTATAAATTATCCTTCTATTTCTCGCATAAACACTTACCGTCCTCATAAGGACGCCGAAGGCGTTTATGCTTGTGTTAACGATTATATCCGAGTGCTTTGGTCGTTCTGTCGGGCAGCTTATGCAGTGTTCCATTATTTTGTAGTGCAGTGAGTGGTAAGTATCGTTTTCCTTCAGGGCCTGAGGCCGCGTATACGGTAATTTTATTGTTCTCAGCTTGACCTTGAGAAGGCTGCCAGCTCTGATAGCCTGTAATCATAAATGGTGCCCCGACAAGGTCGTTTCGTCCAGCAGCTTGATAAGCGATGCTTTCTTTAGGTCTGATCAGAAGTGCGATATTGTCACCGCTCACTGTAGTTAGTTTAGGAGCGGTCAGCCAAAGGATATCTTCGTAAGGATCATCTGACCCTCCACTATTGAAGGCCGATAGCGGTGATACGTCAGGATTAAGATTAGTAATTACATCTGTTACTGGAGGCTGCTCTTTAAGGACTTCTTCTGCCTTGCTCAGTGTCCAAGGTAAAATTTGCGGTACGGAAGCATTGATGTAAACCGTCTTTTCGTCAATAGTTATTTTCCAGACCGGTAGAAGTGGTGCATATAAAGCAGTAAGGTTTATTGTTCCTGAAAAAGATGATGTAATGAGACCTTTCTGCACCAAAAACTGGCGCAGATCATTTAAACTGTATGGGAGTCCGTAAGTGCCGGCTCCATATTCACTTAGCATATATCCGCCTGTATCTGTGGCAGAAATGATCATGTATCCGATCCGCTCTTCACCCTTCATTACATTTACAAGCCAGCCATGAGTACCTGGACCAAGGGGATAATATTCTATCCTTGCATCCTTCCAGGCTGTAAATGGAGCTTCTGCAGCGAGCTTGTTCAATGTAGCCTTAGCGAATTCTTGGACCGTACTGGGTGAAGGTAAGGTACTCATCTTCAATACAGGAATTGCATCCTGCGTGACTGACTGGATCACACTTACTCTGGCCAGCGCGAGCGCTGAAGGGGAACCAGAACTGGATACAAACAGTCCAAAGCTTAGAAGCAGGAGGAGGCATCCTTGACCCGCAAGTTTCAGCCTCCGTTGCAAACTTATTTTCATGGCGTCGATCACCTTTCTTTGTTAAGAAATGTCAGGAAAGTTAAGCTTTACTCTATTGTAGTGGACAGGCAATAAAAAGGCTGTTGCTTGCTGTCGCGCTTGAAGGCGGAAGTTCTCTTGTTTTTTTGCCTGCTTTTAGCGAGTAGGGTCGCATTCTATAGGCTTCGCAGATGAAACAGTCCGTAGGTTATCGCAGAAACTGCAATTTGCGGCTCATATTGCCAAATGGTCTCCTGTCGACGACGGTTATACTGCTCTTGAGTGCCTAAACGTTTTTCTTCATCAGGCTCTTTCAGCAGCTCTCCGTAATAAATATCAATGATAGCCAGCTCGATTCTAAGACGCTCACGTGCCTGTTCTGCCCAAGTGTAATCGAGTTCGGCAAGATGAGAGGTAAGATGAGCCTCTAATAAATCTGTAGCGGCTGTCACTGTTAATTCATAAGGCTGAATATGGACGTTTTCTGGTAAACGGGGGATCATCTCCCGCGAGGCTATCTTAGTGTTAAAGTCATCAATGATGGTCCCTTTTGTCAGCGATATTCCAAGATAATGCAGTTCTTCCCGTTTCAAATCGCAGCTCATCTCCACTTTATAGCAGACGCCGAGCCACGGTTCATAAGCTGCAGAGAAGAGTGTATTCCGCTGCCTGCTACCGGGATCTTCAAATAAGTAAAGGCATTTCCCTTCATCTTGCGCCGCACTCCAAATTTGCTGCAGGCGCTTGCTACCATAGATGATATCTTCACGTCTTATCATACCGGGCCCAATTCGGGGCAATGCAGGTACAATACCGAAGTAGCGGGCTAGGATGCTATCTTCTGGATTTGAGGAGGGGACATGAACCACATTAGATTCAGGTGATGTTGGATTCAATAGATCTGCGCTAGCCTCAGCATCTGTTGTGGCGCCCATCGCTGGGTTTCCGGTAATTGGCGGATTCAATGCTCCGATGCTGTGATTTACCGTTGGCGGAACTTCTATAGCTGCCTGGCTATCGTATTTTTCCGGATCAAATACAAAAGTGAAAGAGAGTGTCTCCGGATCAACACCAGTACGTTCCACGAACCCCCAGTAATAAGGTCGATCTGTTAGCATTCTGTCAGCTCTTGGCGATAGCTTTACAGTTACGTGAATGGGCGATACTTCAATAATGGAGCATTCTGTCGCCTCCAGATAATCCATTACATGTTTGCGTACTTCCTGTGAGTTGAGGGTCATGTCGCAGTCTCACTTTCCTTTTTAATACCCTGAGTCAACTCACTTAGGGATTCACCGATATGATCTAACTCATGTCGCAGCTCTTCATCGGAGCGGGATTCGAGCATGATTTTGTATAAACTTTTCTCCAGTGATTCTTTCTTCTCAAAACGCTCCAGAATCACATCCAGCCCGCCAATGACCATTTCGAACATATTGATCTTCTCGTGTAGCAGATGAAGGATATGTTCTTCAATCGTACCTTGTGTGGACAAATTATAGATAACCACGTCATTTTCCTGACCTAACCGGTGCACCCGCCCGATCCGTTGTTCTACTCTCATGGGATTCCAAGGCAGATCGAAGTTGATCATGTGGTGACAGAACTGCAGGTTAATGCCCTCACCACCCGCCTCAGTAGCGATCATGACTTGAGCACGACCGCGGAAGAGGTCCATCATCCAGTCCTTTTTACCACGATTCATCCCGCCGGAATAAGAAACACACATTAGCCCATGTTCGCGGAAATACTGAAGCAAATATTCTTGAGTCGCGCGATACTCCGTAAAAACGATGACCTTTTCATTCATTTCTTGAATGAGAGATAGTGTTGTTTCGGCTTTGGTATTGGTCTTAACCGTACGAAGTGTCTGCAATAGCTCCATCATCCGATCGCGTTTCGGCGAATCAGCAGGCAGCTTCTTGATCAGATTAACTAAAGTGATGAAGACGGCATCCCTACTGCTGCACACCTCACGCTGAAGCGTTACCAAGGAAAGCATGCTGCTAAGATTGCCGCCTGATTCCTGATACTGATCTTTAACAAAAGAAGTGACAGCGTCATATAATACTCTCTCTTCCTGTGAAAGAACTAGCGGAATATTACGGACTTTTCGTTTCGTAAAATTAACTGGACCTTCGCCACGCCGATTGCGGATCATCACCTTCGATAGCTCGTCCCTTAGCTGACCTTCATTCTTAGGTTGGCGTTTATCAACGACGAAATTCGAAGCAAAATCACCCTGATTTCCTAGTTGCCCCGGTTTCAGTAAAGTGATCAAATTAAATAGCTCGCCCAGATCATTCTGAACGGGAGTAGCGGTTAGGAGCAGGCAATATTTTTTGCGTAATTGCTGTACAAATAGATAATTGGTCGATTTCTTGTTCTTTAGCTTATGCGCTTCATCAATAATCAACATGTCATATTCATTTTCCAGCAGCATCTCTTTATGAGGATCGCGCTTCGCGGTATCCATAGATGCGACGACAATCGCATTCCCCCAGGAATATGCTTTTTTCTGTGCAACAGCAGAGATGCCAAACTTGGCATTCAGCTCGCGGACCCACTGCAATACGAGGGAAGCGGGTACCAGAATAAGCACTTTAGAGACTAGACCGCGGACAAGATATTCCTTGAGTACAAGTCCTGCTTCAATCGTCTTTCCTAGTCCAACCTCATCTGCAAGAATCGCGCGGCCCGACATCTCAAACAAAACCTTATGCGCGGTATCGAGCTGATGAGGAAGCGGGGATAATCCGGATAAATGTTTCATGCATTGCAGCTCATCGAAGCTGGTTACTAGACCCGTTTGTTCACCTTGCACAGCAAGCTTGGACAGACGGTAGTCTCCCCATGGACCACCTTTATCTAGTTTGAGTTCTAGATCCTGCAGCCAATTCCGGTCAAAAGAAAGAGGAACAGGCAGTATAGGCGCTGACTTTCCACCTTTGTGAGGTAGAGAATTACGGAATAATTGCGTCATGGTACAGCCTCCTCAGGTGCTATTTCATATCATCATTCGTAGGAGTAGTATGCTCTTAAACAAGAGAATTCATAACCTTCTATTTTTCTTGATAGCCTTTAAAAAAGAGAGTAAAAGCGAGAAAACGCGGCAAGGTTTGCGATATTTCGGCTGCTTAACTCTATTTTCGAAAAAGACCTTCGATACAATATGTGGTATAGTTTAAAAGCTGACGCACACAATATATTGTGACAAAAGCATGAAAATGTGATTTTTTTAAAGTGCGTAGCTGCTATTTGTTATTGACAAGATGAACTTCCTACATACACCCGTAAGACGGAAGATAAGTGTAAGGAAGTTTTTGTTGTGGGTCACAAAATGTACGCCCACACCTGAATTGGAACTAATATTTACTACATTGCGGGAGGTTTTTCTATTGGGTAAAGTGGAACGGAAGCAACGCCTTGAAGGGCTAAGTGAAAAAATATTTTTGGATCGTTATGCTTGGAAGGATGCCGACAGCAATAATGCTAAAGTGGGCGATGTTGTACTCGTTCTAACAAAGGATGATCCGAAGTTTCCCACGAAGGAAGTCGGAGAGATCGTAGAACGTAACGGCAGAATCGTAACCGTGAAGACGCGCAGCGGCGAACTTGTGAAATCAGATGTTGAAAAGCTGACGCTTAATATAGAAAAAACACCAGAGGAAATGTGGGATCGTCTGTCTACAGCTATGGCTTCTGTGGAGAAGACGCCCGAGCTTCAAGAAGAATGGGCAGGCAAATTCCGTTCGATTCTGGATGATTGGAAGCTCGTACCGGGCGGACGTATTGCAGCGGGTGCAGGCGCTAGTGAAGAACTAACATTATTCAACTGTTATGTGATCCCTTCTCCAAAAGACAGCCGTGGCGGCATCATGCAGACATTGTCTGAAATGACAGAAATTATGGCTCGTGGTGGCGGTGTAGGGATTAACCTATCCTCTCTACGTCCACGCCGGGCAATTGTGAGAGGTGTTAATGGTTCTTCCAGTGGTTCTGTATCTTGGGGCGGTCTGTTTAGCTATACCACTGGACTAATTGAACAAGGCGGTAGCCGCCGTGGTGCACTTATGCTCATGATTAATGACTGGCATCCAGATGTGGAGGACTTCATTACCGTAAAGCAAACGATGGGTCAAGTTACGAATGCGAACCTTTCGGTATGTGTGAGCAATAGCTTTATGAAGGCTGTAAAAGAAAATCTGGATTGGGATCTCGTATTTCCGGATACTACAGATCCAGATTACAACGATGTGTGGGATGGCGATCTAGACAAGTGGAAGGCTGCGGGCAAAAACGTTATTCATTATCGCACCGTTAAAGCGCGTGATGTGTGGCGCACCATTATTGAATCCGCTTGGAAATCCGCTGAGCCAGGCGTTGTGTTCATGGAATACTACAATCAGATGTCCAACAGCTGGTATTTTAATCCGATCATTTGTACGAACCCATGTGGGGAGCAAGGACTGCCAGGCTGGGGAGTCTGCAATTTGTCTGCTGTGAACCTGTCCAAATTCTACGATGAGAAGAATCATGATGTAGACTGGGAAGATCTCGCGACTACGACGCGTTATTCCGTACGTTTCTTGGACAATGTCATTGATAAGACGCCTTATCATTTCCCGGAAAATGAAGCGAATCAGAAAAACGAACGCCGTGTGGGTCTCGGAACGATGGGTCTTGCTGAGCTGATGATCAAATTGAACATCCGTTACGGTAGCCCGGAATCTTTGGCGTTTCTGGACAAGCTTTACGGCTTTATGGCTCGTGAAGCATACCTTGCTTCTGCAGAGATTGCTGGGGAGAAGGGATCTTTCCTAGCTTTTGACACAGAGAAATATTTAATGAGCGGTTTTATGAAAAATATGCTCGAAACGTATCCAGAGGTTGGTGAAGCGATTCGTAAACATGGCATGCGTAACGTTACAGTGATAACACAAGCACCTACAGGTAGCACAGGTACAATGGTAGGCACCTCGACAGGTATTGAGCCTTATTTCGCCTTTAAATATTTCCGTCAAAGTCGCCTTGGCTACGATGAGCAGTTCGTTCCAATCGCCCAAGAATGGCTTGAAGCTCATCCAGGTGAAGAGCTGCCAGATTATTTCGTGACTTCGATGGATTTATCAGCTAAGGATCATATTCGTGCGCAAGCAGCGATTCAACGCTGGGTAGATAGCTCGATTTCCAAGACAGCCAACTGCCCGTCTGACTTCACAGTAGAAGAGACGGCTGAGCTGTATGAAATGGCCTTCGATCTGGGATGCAAAGGCGTTACAATCTATCGTGACGGTAGCCGTGACGTGCAAGTGCTGCAAACCTCGAAGAAGGAAGATGCAGTAGAAGAGGTAGCTCCAGCAGTTGAAGTTGCAACGACTCCTGAAGCAAATGTTGTAACGGCAAGCCCAGCACCTCAAGCTCCTACTAAAGAGCTGGATAAACAATACAAAAAACGTCCGCAGGTTCTGCGCGGCGCAACCTATAAGATCAACACACCTTTTGGTATGGCGTATATTACGATCAATGATCTAGATGGCACACCGGCAGAAATCTTCCTGAATGTAGGTAAAGCAGGTTCTGATGTCTTTGCGATGGCAGAAGCACTCGGTCGTGTCTGCTCCTTGTTCCTCCGTTATGGAGATCATGGTGAGAAGGTAGAATTGTTGATCAAACATCTGAAAGGTATCGGCGGATCAGGTGCAATCGGCTTCGGTGCGAATCGAGTAGAATCCATTGCAGATGCTGTAGCTAAGGCATTGGAGACTCATGTACTGAATAACGCTCATGATGATCATTTGCCTGCACCGATTGCAGCAACTTTGGAGCTAGAAGATTTCAATGAAGCTTTAAATGCGGAGTTGAAAGCGAGCGTTCCTGCGGCAGCTTCTATTGAAGATGGTCAGGGCGGACATGGCGCGCATAGCCACACTTCTGCTTCGCGTGACCTTTGTCCTTCTTGCGGCGGTGCTTCGCTGATTAATATTGAGGGTTGTAAGACTTGCGGAAATTGTGGGTATAGTCGTTGCGGGTAAGTATTTGACACAAAAAATTGAATAACTTAGTGTGATGTTTCATTTTAAATGAGAAAAATTCGTTTTAAACGAGAAAAATCATTGATATTCAAGTGTGTGCATGCTTATGCATTAGAACAAAGTTTTTAAAGCCGGTAAGCCTTTCTGTTAAGGTTTATCGGCTTTTTATATTAAGTCTAACAGAAACATGAGTTGTAGTTGTTTTGTCATTGAATATAAAGTACGAAGCGGATAACCTGCCCTTAGTTGCAAGAATTAATACATCTAGAATAATATTTGGAGAATTGCTTTTGAAATACTTTCTAATGGCCAATGGTGAAAAGGCTATGGATACTATTCCTTCCTCCCTCAATACATCCTGCAGCCCATTTTCTATCCATCTATCGAACATTTCTATATTGCTGAGCGGGCCAACCTCGTCACTGCCATATTTAGCCGTCCAGATGAGGATCGGAGCCGTCCTAAATTGGCCGGAGGTACCATTATTAAAGATTTTTTCCGTACGAATGTCAATAAAATGAATATCATCCCATACGCCATTCCCTTGTCATGATCCACGCTGACGCCCCGATAGCCCTAGATCACGTCAATATTCATAAACCAAATATCGCTGCCCGCTGCCCGTCCTTGCATGCCTACCTTGGTACCAGCAGATTCGGTAAAGGCAACCGAATTTTTGTATACGACATCCGAGGGGCCCCTTTTATTATTATATAGCCATAATACATATTCCATAGGGCGTACTAAAGCTTTACGATAGGTGCTGCTGTCCCCGGATCGGGCGAATACTTCTCGGGCAGGCTTCAGGTTGACCTCTAGGACATAGATCCTTCCTTCACGATCGATGGCTAGATCAAGAGCTAATTCACATAATACACCAAAGCTTTCCTCTAGAAAGACAGCGGCCTAAAGACCTAGCTTTTCGGCAGTTTTCATAACCTTCTCGGTTTTCTCTGTGCTACCTAGCCACTCTTTCAATAAGGTCTCTGCACGAACCGCGTGACCACCACCATGAAGATTAGAGGTTATGCTTCGTGCAGCACCAACTCTTGCGGCCATTCCAGTTAGCTCCCAGACCCCTTGCCCATTCTTCTGAACAAGTATACGGTAATCATGAAAACGTCCGCCAGGTAATTGTAGTGGAATGCCCTGTGGAATGAGGAAGCTTCCTCCGATACACCATTGACGAACAATCGATTCCAGTCGTGAGGCTGAGACCTTTCGAGGGGCTATGATACGGCGATCCTGCCGACGGCCTTGGATATCAAAGACGCCTTGTTTATTCTTCATTTTCTCGATTCTAAGAAAACCACGTCCACCCGTACCGTTAGGCGGTTTGATATAGACTACTGGTGTCTGTTTAAGCGGTTCTATATAGATGTGGAAAAATATTCAAAAGATTATGTATTTGTAACCAGCTTTACGATCTATACAGCTTTTCTAAGTAATTTGAACTCAACAGGTCTAATGAAAAGGGTTGTACTTAACTTCTACTTTGTTCTTTGTTCATAAACTTTAAATTAGTTCAAATAAATTATCTAATCTTGACTCGGAAGAGGGGTTTACTATTATTTTCTGCCTTGAAATTCCCGATGATTCCATTATAAGGATATTTAGTGGTTTAGTTAAAATTAATCCATATAATTTCAGGGGTGGTATATAGGTGTTTGAAGTAAGAAGAAATTCTCGATGAGGGGTGATGATATCGTTAGAGTATTAAGTGAACGAATGGAAAGGGGGGACGAAAGATGAAGTCATTCAAGACAGGACTACAAGCCATACTTTATGTACTACTGGTGGTTGGACTGCATCTGATCTTAATCTATTTTTTAAAGATAAGAATAGAGGGATGGGGAACGGAGTTATTAAAATTCTCATTTAAGGTGTACTTTATACCACTTTTATTATGTTTTATAAATTCTTTTTTGTTTATAAGGACTCAGAGGATAAAATACAATGCTTTTTGGTTTTTGGTAACTATGCTATCCAGCCTCTTACTTCTTTTATTTTTCAATGCAATACAAGGTGACAGTGATAGTGAGTATGGAGTTGTCGTTTCTATTGAATTTTTTCCAAAATATCAAGTGGAAATGCTCATTCTACTTCCTTGGAGTATTTCTATTATACAATTTATCTTAACTCTATATTATCTAATCAAAATAAGAAAAAATCTAATCGTTAGAAATAATCAAAGGGGGAATGTAATATGAAAAGAATATTTTCATTAAGTATAATTATTACAGTTTTTGCTTCTTTATTTAGTCCAACTGGAAAGCTCCAAAACTATACATATGCTAATTCAGTTCATGAATCTGTATACAGCAATAATCCAGTCCAACAATCTTCGATCGGAATATTGAGTACATCAGTATACCCAGATAATGCTGTCGTGAAATATGGAGAAAAGATATACATCAATTATAGTTTCAATGATAAGGCTCACCCGGTACTCATTAATATTTATAAAGATGGAATAATATTTTTACCTGGAATAATGGGAAGTGAGTTGTTTCTGGGCGATGAGCAGGTATGGGGAAAAAGAATCAAAAATGATAGATAATCATTGAGAGGTTTTAACTATATGAGTTTGATAATTAGTGTAATTCAAAAGGGAAGTATAATTTAGATACTATAGAACTTCATACAGACTATGATAAAGAATTTATTGAATTTAGCGTAAGAAATGCTTTGGAAATGATAAAGGTAGTACTTAAAGAAAAAGATAAGGTTGGAATTGCGATTTGGTAAGTCACAACGTATTTACGCGGTGTGTTTGGTCTGTGAACTCTGTGTTCTGACAAAGCTTTTAAACACAAAAACACGCGTACTTGTCTAACACAGGTACGCGTGTTTTTGATATTCCACTATGGTAGGTATTATTTTTACATATCTAAATTTTTGAATGCGTAAGGCAATAAATCCCTTAAACTCAGCTCTAAGATTTCTTTTTTCTCATTGGTTAAATAGACAGGCATGTCGGGCAAACAGAATTCCGATAATACTTGTCTGCAGATACTGCATGGCGGCAGAAAATCCATTGTGTCACCTGCTACAGCTATAGCCTGAAAATCACCTTTAGTATAGCCCTTTGTAATAGCTGTGAAGATTGCTGTTCTCTCTGCACAGTTAGTAGCACCAAAAGATACATTTTCTACATTTACTCCATTAATAACATTTCCATCTTTAAGTAATAAGGCTGCTCCAACTGGAAATTTAGAATAAGGGGCATAAGCAGCTTTCTTTGTGTTACGTGCGCTTTCCATTAATTCTTCTTTATTCATAATACTCACCCTTTTTAAATAAGAATGAACCTTTCGGTCCCCTTATCGCCAACTTTAAGGTTGGCAGGACTTCTAATATTATAGTCAGACCAAATGGTTGTCAACATTAAAATCTAGAAGCTCCGCCTCCATGATGTACTACTCGATAAGTACCAATAGGGAATCATAGCTTTAAAATATAACTAGATATAGTAAATATAAGTTATACATATTAAGCCTGCCATGGTAGCCTTAACTTAAAAGAGACGTGTAGAGGAGTTTTTTATTTTGGGAGCGGCAGAGAGTACATTTAAACAAAAAATATTGAGCAAGAAACCTGGTATTTTAACATATGGGATGACACCACCGAAGGCAAGCCATTCACAAGAAAAGATATCAGAAATTGCACAGAAACAGGTTGAAAGACTTAAAAACGTTGATTTAGATGCTTTAATTCTTTACGACGTCCAGGAGGAAGCAGAAAGAGTTGATCATGAAAGACCTTACCCATATTTACCAACGATTGATCCGGCTGTCTATGGTGATAAATATCTAAGACAAGTGGAGGTCCCGAAAATAATTTATCGGTGCGTCGGTAATGATACAAGAGCTTCGTTCGCGGATTGGATTAAGACTGACGAAAGTGAAGACAGATTTTCAGTGTATGTGGGCGCTTCATCAAGTAAGCAAGAGGTGAAATTGAATTTACCAGATGCTTATAAGCTAAGCAAACAGTTAAATAGCAATTTGAATTTTGGAGGAGTTGTCATTCCTGAAAGACATATAAAAAAGAATGATGAGCATATACGGGTTGTCGAAAAGATTAACAATGGATGCAACTTTTTTATCACTCAGGCAACTTATAATGTAGAGGCGTCAAAGAATTTATTGTCTGATTTATATTATTACTATACAAATAAGGGTTTTGAAATGGTTCCTATTTTATTTAATCTTGCACCATGTGGCACAGCGAAAACATTACAATTTATGAAATGGTTGGGGATCAGTATCCCGGGATGGTTAGAAAACGAGTTGAAATACTCGAACGACATTTTGGATAAATCAATTCAGCTATCTCAAAAAATATTTGAAGAACTATTTGAGTTCGGGCTGGAGAAGGGAATTCCAATTGGATGCAGCATTGAAAGTGTTTCAACAACTAAGTTGGAAATTGAAGCATCCATTCAGCTCGCTAAAGATGTAAAGGCATTTCTAGATAAAAAGCTGTTGAGTCTAGAGAGTAGATGATTAATTGTTTTAAGGAGATTAGAAATATTAACGTTATCGCATTGAATTTTCTAACAGTGAATTCTCGTTTAAAATGAAAAACCACAAAAACTTACTATTCATTGAGCCGGTAATCCTTTCTGTTAAGGGTTACCGGTTTTTTATAAGTTAATAGGGACATGATCATCATCTCAATAGCTTGTCTAGTGTCTTTCTTGCATATTATTCTAGCTAAATCCTTCATCGAGGATGGTTATGTCATTGGATATTATGGATCTTCGGGCGTTATCGCATGCTGTAGGTGGTGAGAGATTCTGTACAAGCTACTAGATTTCGGCTACGATTCTTATATAACAGATTGACTGAATGGATGGTAGAATATGTATTGTAAACTGTCAGAAGCATCACCAATCACCATCGGACTGCTAGCACATGTTGATGCCGGCAAAACCACCTTCGCAGAGCAGCTCCTATACCATGCTTCCGGAATTAAGACTCGGGGGAGAGTCGATCATCAGGATGCCTTTTTGGATAGTCATGAGATGGAGCGGGCACGGGGGATAACGATTTTTGCTGACCAGGCGGTGATGAAATATAACGAACAATCGTATCAGCTCATTGACACACCGGGGCATGTCGATTTTTCAGCTGAGATGGAGCGCGCTTTACAGGTCATGGATTATGCGGTAGTCATCTTAAGTGCTGTGGAGGGCATTGAAGGGCATACTGAGACGGTCTGGCAATTGCTACAGGAATATGGCATACCCACTTTTATATTTATTAACAAAATAGATCGTACCGGTGCTGACGTCCAGCGTGTGCTAAAAGCGTTAAGGCAGCAATTTTCGCCGGATATGTTGTATTTGGCAAAAGGTCTAGATCAGAGCGTGCTGCCTGAAGAGGTCATTACCGCCGTTGCTGAGCGAGATGAAACCTTGATGGAGGCATATCTCGAAGACAACATTTATCCTGGGCAGGTGTTGGCTACGCTGAAACAAATGGTTAAAGAACGGGTGGTTTTTCCCGTTATGAGTGGAGCAGCTCTATTGGATCAGGGGATTGCGGAATGGATGCAGACGATGCAACTACTAATGGAATCGACTTATGAAGTAAACGCAGTGTTCGGGGCACGAGTATATAAGGTGCGTCATGAGCTGCAAGGCACGCGACTGACTTTTATGAAGATATTAGCTGGAAAGTTACGGGTACGGGAGGATCTCTGCTATAGCACTTCAGAACATGAGGAGTTAAGCCAGAAAATCACTTCTATTCGTATCTATCATGGGGGGAAATATACTTCATGCGATGAGGCCTCCGCGGGACAGCTTGTTGCCGTTACGGGCCTAACTGATGCAGCCATTGGACTGGGTATAGGTAATCATTCAGATCAAGTAGAATCCCGTCTTGTGTCAGCGTTGAAATCCAAAGTTGTATTCAATTTGGGGATATCATCCAGAGAAGTGCTACGCTATTTCATGATCCTGCAAGCCGAAGACCCTACGCTGCAAGTGACATGGGAGGACAAGCTGGAGGAGATTCATGTTCATGTGATGGGAATGATCCAGCTAGAGGTACTTCAGCAGGTGGTGTTAGACCGTTTCCAGCTCAAGGTATCGTTCTCCAAGCCAGAGATATTATACAAAGAGACGATCGCAGACATTGTGATTGGTTGTGGGCATTTCGAACCTCTTAAGCATTATGCAGAGGTGCATCTCCGGCTTGTGCCCTCGAAACGTGGTGAGGGAATTACATATCGCAGTACATGCCATGTGGAGCAGCTCAGCACAGGGTACCAGCATCTCGTCGGTCAGCATTTACTTGAAAAGGACCATCGTGGAGTTCTTACCGGCTCTCCCGTCACCGATCTGTATATAACGCTTTTAACCGGGGCAGCGCATCAGAAGCACACTCATGGCGGTGACTTTCGGGAGGCGACACTGCGGGCACTGCGGCAGGGATTGGAGCAAGCGAACAAAATTCTACTGGAACCCTATTATCAATTCAAAATCAAAGTCGATGCAGAGCTCATCGGACGCGTAATGTCTGATATACAGCTGGCCCATGGTGAATTTGATCCGCCAGAAATGCTAGGTGAATCGATGTTTATTCAGGGACGTGCGCCTGTCGCGACGTTCATGCATTATGCAGTAGAGCTTGCTTCATTCACGAAGGGAAAGGGAGCAATCTCGATGAAGTTAGGCGGTTATCAGCCATGTCATAACCCAGAACAGGTCATCGCAAGGATTGGATACGACCGCAGCGCTGATCCTGAGTACACCTCCAGTTCTATGTTCTGTGCAAAGGGAGCGGGATATAGCGTTCCTTGGGATGAAGCGCCTTCGTATATGCATTTGGAGATTCAGGAATAGGAGTGAGAAAGCATTCTAGGAATTATCCTTCACCCCAATATTTCTTTGTCCCCATTCAACAACGGATTCAATTAAAGGCACTAATTCTTTTCCAGATGAAGTCAGAGAATACTCAACTCTTGGTGGCACTTCGTTATACTGCTCCCGATGAATGATTCCATATTCTATAAGATCCCTCAGTGAGTTGGTTAAGGTAGTCCCTGTTATTCCATGCAGTCTTCTTTTTAACTCGTTATAGCGTATGTTGTCGTTCTCACTTAGAATGGCTAGGATCGGGAGGTTCCACTTTCCGCTGATTACATGGAATGCAAAGGTTGCAGGACATAATTGATCAAGTCTAAATTCGTATTTCATACATAACTCCTGTCCAATAGTATTATTAAAGATACTTAGTATTAAAAATAAACGTACTTGTTTGAATTTGTATTGGTATTATAATACTCCCATACAAAGAACTTCTACAAGAGGGCACTTTCTTTGATTCTCCAGCGAAAGGTGATTTATATATGAATAATTCAAATATGATGTGTGACGTTAAAACCGGTGTCTGTGGGCCAGGGGATGAAGAGCAAATGAAAATGATCGACTTTAATCTACAGTCCCCCAAAATCACACTTTACTATGCAACAGATCCGATCTGTTCCCACTGTTGGGCGCTTGAGCCGGTACTCAATCGTTTTATTCTGCAGTATGGTCAATATTTTAACGTGAAGACGATTATGGGTGGTTTGCTTTCTAGCTGGCATGGTTTTGCAGATGTCTCCAATGGCATTCAACAGCCTTCAGATGTTGCGGAGCATTGGAGAGAAGTCGGTTTACATTCACGTATGCCTATCGATGGTTCTTTGTGGAAAAATAATCCGATTCTTTCTTCGTACCCGCCATCTAGAGTATACAAGGTTATACAAAATATATATCCGGGTAAAGAAAATGAGTTTTTGCGTCAGGCAAGAGAAGCTGTATTTGCCTTCAATCAGAATATTGGAGAGGAGAAAACATTAGTTGATATAGTCAACAACATTGGGCTAAATGGCGAAGAAATAGTGGCGAATGCTGCTCTTGGGTCGGCACAAGATTTGTTAGAGCAGGATTTTGAGTTAGCAGGCAGACTTGGTGTAAGTGGATTTCCAACCATTATCTTGGTGAATGAAGAAAATAAAGGTGTTAAAATTGTGGGGGCACGATCATTAGAAGCCTATGTCGACGGACTTCAACAAGTTTACAATGGTGATGTAAAAGCTGGAAATGTTCCACCTCTCTCTGAACTTATCAAGGAAGGAAACATTTTGTTCTCCAAGGAAATTGAAGTGTTGTATGATATTGAATCTAGTGATATGGAGTCATTTATAGCCACGGAAATGATAGAGGGGTCATACAGTATTAAGCGTATTTTAGGTGAATCATACGTCGTATCTTGATTATAATGAACGAAGCCAGTAAGCCAAAGGTTACTTTGGAATTACTGGCTTCTTTCAAGTTAATTTCATTTTTAAATTATAGGTCCAATCGGTGAACCCGATTTTCAATAGCTTTTCCGCTGCTTCCCCCGGACTAATTACGAAATCATTCCTCACCCAAAAACTTAGGTATCCTATGGTGCCATAACTAGCGAAGATTGCATAATCCTGATCTCCAAAGGCACTCAATAAATGCGCCGCCAGCTGATCAGACAATTTTCTGATTTCATCTGCATTACCAAATTCAATCACATAAAATGAGCGATATTTTAAAATATGTCTACATAAGAAATAAGGGGTACTTGGTGTGTCTTTTAATAAAGAGTCTTGTTTGTAAAAAGATAAAAATAGGTCATTAAGAGTTTTTCTCACATACTCCATTAGTTCAAACTTATCAGTGAAATGCAAATAAAAGGTAGAACGAGAAATCTGTGCTCTTTGAACAATTTCTTTTACAGAAAGATCTTGAAAACTTTGCTCACTTAACAACTCTAAAAATGCTTCACATATTGCTTCTTTTGCTGTTCTCAATTGTGACACTCCTCTAGACATTTATATCGAAATTGTCTCGTTATGGCTTTAATGAAAGCGATTATAATACAATCAAATATGATTTTGGAGGTTGCGAAATGACAAAATATGTGTATGTAATCACAGGTGGATTGGGTGGAATGGGGAAAGCAACTGCTGAAATCGTTGGGAAAAAAGGGACTGTTCTATTAGCAGATATATCGGAAGAACGCTTGATTCAAACGAAAGAAGAACTTAATGCAAAAGGTATTACAGAAGTATACTACCAAACCGTTGATATTACTTCAAAAGAAAACGTTGCTGCTTTAGCGAAAAGAGCGTCTGAATTAGGTACGTTAAAAGGGCTAGTACATACAGCGGGTCTTTCCCCTACAATGGCGGATTCAAAGCGGATTACAGCAGTTAACCTAGTCGGTACAGGTATTGTGTTAGAAGCGTTTCTACCACTCGCTACAGAAGGAACTGCAGTTGTTTGTATCTCTTCCATGAGTGGTTATATGGCACCTCGTCAAGGCCCTTATGTGGAAGTATTAAAACAACCATTAGCAGAAAATGTCGTGGAAACCATGGAGCAATTTGCACAAGGGAACTCAGGAGCAGCTTATACGCTATCTAAATTGGGTGTGCAATTAATTGTTGAAGATCAGGCATGGGTATGGGGAGAAAGAGGAGCCCGCATTACGTCACTATCACCTGGAACAATCAATACAGCAATGGGTCGCCAAGAAGCAGATAAACAAAAAGAGATGAAATTAATGCTTGATATTACACCGTTACGCCGCGAAGGCGAAGCTTCTGAGATTGCAACAGCTATTGCATTTTTACTGAGTGATGATGCTTCTTATATTACTGGCATTGACTTACGAGTAGATGGTGGAACCGTTGCGAACATTGAAAAAGCAAAAATAGGTGTGGAAAATTAGATTTGGCAGAATATTAGTGAAGTAGATTTCCGAATTGAAAGAAGCCAATAACCCAAGATATCTTTGGAATTACTGGCTTCTTTGGCATTCGCGAGGGTGGATTTGAGATCGCGAATGCCAAACCGAAAAATAAGCTATTCTTGGGAAGCGCCCGTCAATAAGTTAATTTGAATGGGAAGGTGTTCGAGATTTCTTTCGGTAATTCTGAGGCGTCAATCCAGTCTCATTACGAAAAACTGATGAAAAATAGCTCGCACTTTGAAATCCGCAGTTCATCGCAATTTCACTAATCGATCGATTAGTTCCTACCAGCATCTCGGAGCTCTTTTGAATACGATATCGCACTAGGTAAGTATTAGGCGTTTGGCCAATGTATGTGCCAAACAACTCGCAACATCTGCTCCTGCAAACAGACCCAGCGGTAGCGATGTCATTCAGGGTTACTCTAAGGTCAAAATGATGATGAATAAATCCCGTCATTTTCCAAACGGCAATCCATGACTGGTCATCATTTATCTGCCCAGGAACCCTCTGTATATGATCTCCGACGTCTGCACAAAGTGATGTAGCCAGTGAAAGAAGGCGTAGTGGGTTGCAGGGAGTGCTGTTCATTTCTTCATAAATCCGATGTAAGGAATGCAGGATGTCCTTTCCCCACGTGCTTTGCGAAGTAATCATAATATAGTCTTCAGTATTAGAACCGAATTTCTCATCCCAATATACTTTGCCTACATGTGTGTTTATTCCGAGTAGTGAAGGATGAACAGCAACGACAATGAATGTACAATCCAATTTATTGGAGGAGAAACCATAATGCATACGCTTGCTATTAACGAATATTCCGTTACCTCGTTCAATCAGTACAATTTCTCCGTTTACAAAATACTCCATCTCCCCATCTAGCACTAAAATAAATTCCAAGTCCGGATGCCAATGGCATGCTGCTGCATATTTATCGAAATGATTAAGTGCTCCTTTTCGTACGTATAGTGGAAAATCAGGAAGATTATAATTTAGTTCTTCCGATAAATCAGAGAATACTTCCAGCTCTGCACTCACAATCACATCTCCCTCAAACAAAATACGATTTTAATAGAATTATATTTGATTTCGGTGGATAGGACTACTAAGAAATTATACAATTTTGATATTGCTCGACAATAATACAAAATCCAAAAGATATTATAAGGAGCCAGAAATATGACGATGAGAGAACGTATTGCCTCCGGTAAACTATTTACTGATTACTGTGAAGGACTGCCTGAAGACAGACTACAGGCAAAAAGAAGAATGCATGCCTTTAATATAACAGCGCCAGATAATCTAGAAAAACGTACACAACTCATGCAAGAGATATTTGGTAAAGAAACAAAGGTGTGGATCGAGCCGCCCTTTTACTTTTGCTATGGTACGAACATTGAGATTGGAGATGGAACGTACATTAATTTTAATTGTAATTTTGTTGACGACACTAAAATTATTATCGGAAAAAATGTTATGTTCGGTCCATCTGTAACGATTGCTACAGTGGGACATCCAATCCATCCAGATTACAGAGGATATATGTATGCTGATCCGGTGAAAATTGAGAACAATTGTTGGATCGGGGCGAATGTTACAATTTGTCCAGGGGTCACAATTGGAGAAAATACCGTTATTGGTGCCGGCAGTGTTGTAACAAAAGATATTCCGGCTAACTCTATTGCTGTTGGTAATCCATGCAGGGTGATGCGCACCATTAATGAACACGACCAAAAATACTATTACAAAGACAAAGAGATCACTAAGGAAGATCTGGATGAAGAAGCACGTTTGAGATGAGAGATAAGCATTTCAATCGTCAATTGCTTAATTTGGTCATTCCGATTGCTTTACAAAACCTCATTTCATCGTTAGCCGTGACAATAGATATATTCATGTTAGGTTTTATAAACCAGTCTACAATGTCTGCTGTATCGTTGGCTGGGCAAATTACATTTGTTTTAACACTGTTTTACATGGGATTGGCAGCAGGTGTAGGGATTTTGACTGCACAGTATTGGGGAAAGAAAGATTTAATGACAATTGAACGAGTCTTTAGTATTGGATGTACGATGTCTATTATTATATCCGCTATCTTTTTTGGGATATCGCTGTTGATGCCGGATCAATTAATGCGATTTTTCACAAATGACGTCGAGTTAATTCAATATGGATCGAGTTTCTTGCGAGTGATCTCGTTCTCCTATCTGATAAGCGGAATATCTCAAATGTACTTTAGTGTCATTAGAAGCATGGAAAATGCCCGTGTGAGTGCCTGGATCAGTTCTATGTGTCTTATATTGAACATTCTCTTGAATGTAATAAGTATTTTCATACTTTATCCGGGTAATTCAGAAAAGGCTATAGTGGCAGTTGCTTTCTCTACAGTTTTGGCACGTATCGTTGAATTTGGTTGCTGTATCATCCACTCGATCAAATCAAATATAAAGTTTAGGTTACCTTTACGTGACATGGTTCAGCGTAATTTGATTAAGGATTTTTTGAGGTATACACTACCCGTCCAAGGAAATTATATTGTTTGGGGATGCGCATTAACTGTGACATCTGCAATTATTGGACATATCAATGCAGATATGGTCGCTGCAAATTCAGTTGCCTCGGTCGTTAAGAATCTGGTCATTGTATTATGTGGAGGTATTGCAAGTGGTGGCTCCGTACTTGTTGGTAAATATCTAGGCAATGGCGAAATTGAAATGGCTAAAAGAGCTGGGAAAATATTAAATGTATATGCTATCTTGTTTGGCATCGTTGCAGGTATTACTTTGCTATTACTGAAGCCTATAGTGTTTCTACTTGTTAATTTGGATGATCAAGCACAAATATATTTGAGTGGAATGCTTCTTGTCTGTGCTTATTGTTGTATTCCGAAATCGATAAACTCCACGACGATTGGAGGAATATTTGTTGCTGGAGGAGATTCTAGATTTGGCTTTTGGTGTGACACGATTGTAATGTGGGGCATCATATTACCATTAGGATACATGAGTGCGTTTGTGTGGCATCTCTCCCCTCTAACGATATTTATTATCATCAATTTAGACGAGGTTATTAAAGCCCCGATTGCCTTAATGCGTTATTTTAAATTTAAATGGCTTAACGATATTACGAGGAATTATGTTCAAAACTAATACATGTAGGGACGGAAAGGAGATTTTTATGAAAATTGAACATATTGCTATGTATGTACAAGATTTAGAAAGCTGCAGACAATTTTATAGTCAATTCTTTAATGCGAAGTCAAATCGACAATACCATAATCCCAAAACGGGATTAAGAACCTATTTTCTCACATTTGAGGGCGGCGCGAGATTGGAGATTATGAGCAGACCGGATATGGTAGAAGGAGTTCATGATCTCTTGCGGACGGGCTTAACTCATTTTGCTTTCAGCTTAGGCAGTAAGGAACAAGTCGATCTGCTAACCAAGCAATTGGCAGAAGCGGGATTTAGAACGTTAAGTGGACCACGGACCACAGGTGACGGATATTATGAAAGCAGTATTTTAGGGCCAGAAAATATTCAAATTGAACTTACTGTCTAAAAACTAAAAGAGGTGAACAATTTGACAGAAGAAGAACGAATATTCAAAGGGATATTATACAATCCAGGTAACATAGAACTAAAGCGTAAAAAGCTTCTCGCCCACAATTTGAGTAGTCAATATAGCCGAACATTTGAGGATCAGACAGAGGAGCGGGAAGCGATATTGTCACAGTTACTTGATAGCATAGGGGAGCATTGTTTTATCCAGGGTCCCATTTTTTTTCATTATGGTGTTCATACAAAAATTGGTGATCATTTTTTTGGAAACTATAACCTTACAGTCCAGGATGATGCACAGGTTACGATAGGTGATCATGTGAGTTTTGGACCTAATGTAACCATCGTTACGCCTATTCACCCATTCGTTGCCTCCGAGCGTAGACAAATGCTTGATCAAAATGGTGATGCTGCGTCTTTATGCTATGCTAAGCCTGTTAGCATTGGTAACGATGTTTGGCTCTCAGCAAATGTAACTGTATGTGGAGGTGTTACGATTGGTGATCGATGCGTAATAGGTGCAGGTAGTGTCGTGACTCAGGATATCCCAGAAAATTCTTTTGCTGCAGGTGTACCGTGTAAAGTAATCCGTAAAATAACCAATTTGGATAGCATGCGCCATAAACCGGAAATACTTTCAGATTGCGATTTAATCGAGTAGAAATGTAACATCCCAAACCATAGACCAGATTTTATTATGCGAAAATCATGAATACTCTGAAAGTCCCCTTTTTCTCAAGTTAAGTGAAAAATACGTGGGTCCTTTATATTATTTGTAACAGGACCTGTGACAGGTTATAATTTAATTGGTATGACTAAGTAATCGTTATTTAACGACCAATAAAGGGGATTTCAAATGTACAGAACAGTTCAAGATTTTCTAGGAGAATGGGCAAGCGCTTCTGCAGGGACAATTCGCGTTCTTGAATCACTTACCGATGACAAATTAGATCAGGTAATTGTTGAAGGTCACAACTCATTGGGATGGTTAGGTTGGCACTTGGCAACCTGTCCGATGTTTTTTGGTGGTCAGGTAGGGTTAACACTTACTCCAGTAGGCAATCCGAAGGAAGTTCCGGCTCATGCGGCTGTGATTGTTGAAGCGTATAAGAATATCGCGGCTAATATTGCTTCTGAGGTTGAGAAATTAACGGACGAGCAAATGGTTGAGAGTGTACAGACTTTTGCTGGATTAATGCCTCGTGGTGCAATGCTTAGATCGCTTATAGATCACCAGACACATCATCGTGGTCAAATGACTGTTCTCTTACGTCAAGCAGGTCTTCGTGTACCTGGCGTAATTGGTCCTACTCGAGAAGAACAAGCTCAAATGAAATAGTTACTTGTGTTTACGATAAAAATCTCGTTTCCTAGATATTTGTCTTGGAAACGAGATTTTTTGTTGTCGGAAGGAGTGTCACTATTATTGCTAAAGAATGCTGTTGCTTTTTGGAGGGGCCGGCGATCACTATCAGCCTGCTTCAATTTGTTGCATATATTCTCTGGGTGAGATCCCCGTCACTTTCTTGAAGACCTTACTGAAATAGAAGGCACTTTCATAACCGAGTTTTTGGGAAATTTCGTAAATACGACCTTCACCGCGCATCATCATTTCCTTGGCCACAGTGATTTTAGTCTCCGTGATATATTCTACATAATTGACCTTAGCGACTTTGGAGAACAGATGGCTCAAATAGTTTGGACTGAAATTGAAGACATCTGCTACTTGATTCAGTGAAAGCTTAGTGCCGAGATTTCTTTTGATGTATTCCTGGACATTTTTGACGATTTGTTCTTTATAGCTTTGTCTTCGAGTAGAGAGAATTTCCGAGCAGCCATCACGGAACTGAATCAACCAGCCGGCGATCTCTTCAATTGTATGCATCTGATAGATGGCCCGGTAGCCTTCCGGTTCATTTTCAAAGATATGCTCTACAATGTTTTCTCCATCCGCAAGAAGCGAAGTGGCCATATACAGAATATTGCAGGCAGCATCAGTGGCGGGCACCAGTAAGTCAGATCGGTCTTCGAAGATTTCAATCATCTTGGAGATGATGGTGTATAAAGCAAGGGTATCTAGTTCTTCAAAAGCACGGCGGATTTCCGAACGAGATTCAGAGAAATCAAACAACGGATGTTCCTGCTCTAGAGGTTCATTCTCATCGAAGAAAACAAAAGACCGTTCTTGCACGGCAACTGGCAATGCCTTTCGAGCTGCTAGGTAGCTCTCCCGCATTAAATAAGGGTCCTCGACGGCAAACCCTATGGCACCAATAATCGTTACATTGAAATAGTTATGTAATACGGATGCCATGTCGGTAAGTTGCTTCTCAATGTCAGACATCCAGTGACGGGGATTGACTTCGGGGACAGGTAGAGCAACGGCGAAATTACGTAAGTCAAGACTGGTGACATAGCAGGGTTGTATAGAAGTAAGCGTGTCCTTTGCCATTTGTACAGTGCTTGAGCATAAGGCAACCAGCTTATCTCCACGGGGAGGGACAGTGTCTGGGCCTAGAATGCGGCAAGTACAGACCAGGTAGGCGGGCTCGGAAAACTCTAACGCCAAATCCTCTTTCTGCAGGAGATACTGGTTCTTATTCTCGAACAGGTTATTAAACAGACGGATGAAGAATTTATCACGCTGCGCCTGAAGGTTGCCGCGGTGAACAAGCTTTGGGTAGCTTTCCATCGTCTGGTAACTCTCTAGAAAGGAAATGGCCTTTCGGATGGATTCGGCCAGTGCTTCCGGAGTAAGTTCCAGCTTTACTAGATAATCCGTGGCCTGCACCTCTATAGCTGCGCGTGCATATTGAAATTCTTCATAACTAGTCAACATAATGAATAGCGGAAGTCGACCATATTTTTGGCGTATCGAAGCGGCAACCTCTAAACCGCTCTTAATTGGCATTTTGATATCGCTGATTACGATGTCCGGGCGGAGAGTGTCAATCATCTCTTCTTCTTGGGCACCGTTGTGCGCGATACCGACAATCTCTATATTATATTGCTCCCATTTCAGCATAGATTGCAAGCCGATACAGACAAGAGCTTCGTCGTCGGCAATTAATAATTTAATCAATTTGACCACATCCTTGCTAGATTTGCCATTCTACTCTTTTTGTATAAATGGTAGAAGGATTTTCATTAGAGTATACTGGCCCATTTCACTCTCAATCGAAAGACCGTAATTCTCCCCAAAGGCTAGCCGTAAACGCTCATTTACACTATGGAGTCCAACATTCTCGAAAACTCCCCTAGTTCCATCCTCCGATTCACACAGAATGGTGGAGATTTGTTCTTCCTTCATGCCTACACCGTTGTCTTCAATCGTGACCAGGATATCGGCAAAGCCGCTTTTTTTCACCGTGATGAGAATATCTCCTCTACCTTTGGGCTCGATGCCATGGAAGATAGCATTCTCAACCAGAGGTTGTAACGTGAAACGGGGAATCAGGCCGGAGAGCAGTTCCTCATCTTCAATTTCCTTCACCATCGAGACTGTACTGCCATACCGGTATTTCTGAATCAGAAAATAGTCATCGAGCAGGCTTAACTCATCTTTCAGTGGCATTAGTCTCCGGTTGTCTTTGGCGATGCTCCGCAGCAGTCTGGAGAGTGAAGTAGTCATTTCTGCAATGCCGGTAGCATTCTGAATCGTAGCCATCCATTTGATCGAATTCAGTGTGTTGTACAAGAAGTGGGGATTGATCTGACTTTGCAGCATCCTGTACTCTAGCTCCTGTTTCTGCTTCTCGTCAGCGAGCCGGCTATCCATGAGCGCAACAATGTCCTGTGATAGGCGGTTGATACCTCGACCAACATCACCTAGTTCACTGTTCCATTCGATATTGCGGTCCAGCAAGAAGTTGCCCTGGGCAATCTTATCAATTCGCTTCTTTAATTTCTCTACCGGGAGACTGATGTTACGGGTTAAGTACAAAGTAATAATGCCGCTTAAGACGATGACAAGTAAACAAACGCCAAGCATTACCAGAATCCATATATTTGCTTTGGGAGCGAATTGATCATTGGATAAGGTCTGCGACAGAATCACTCCACTCCGCACGGGATAAGAGACCACAATTTGGCTTTCTTCATCCTCCAGCTTGATCATGGACAGCTCGGTTTGTGGACCGACAGGCTTATCATCGGTATAGGCCACAGGTTCATACGGCGTAGTCATTGCAGTCACTTTATCGCCAATGAGCTGATAATGATGATTGCCGAGCGTCAACAGCATTCGGGAATTCTTAGGCAGGGAATACCCCTTCAACTTGTCGGTAATTAAGGAGGTATTGGCGAGTAAGTAGACCGTTCCAATCCGGGCAGCCCCATCTCCGTAAATAGGTAGAACAAAAGGAATTCCGTTCGTGGTGGAGAGCGGGTCCTTAATTACTTGTTCCCACTGCTCCACAGCATCTTTATTTAGTCCGGGAATTTGACCTATATTGTGTACAGTAAGTGGAATTGAAGTGCTGACGGAATTATCCACCTGCAGGAACTTTCCGTTGTTACCCGTAACAATCAAGCGGCGGACATAGCCGTTGGAGCGATTGATCCGAAAGTCCTCCTGCATGGAGTTAAATACATTAACAGCATCCTTGGCGCTTGCCTTTGGAGATACAAAATAATCAGTGAGTAATGTATTGGTGGACGAGTTGGTGCTATTGGTCATCGCTAATGAGGAGAGATTAATCAAATCTTGTTCAATAATATGGGAAACTAGCTGCAGGTTGAACTCAGTCGCCTGGATGGTTGTTTTACGCTGATAATAGGTAATCAATTCATAGCTGAAAAAGGATAACAGAGCGGCGATTAGTAGCGCAAAGATGGTCATGATCAGAATAATGCGGCTCTTAATGGTTGATTTTCTTACCGTATTGAACACTCCTCTACAAAATGCAGAAAAAATATAAAGCGGTTTCAAAAATATCTTTCAATTAATGCATGTTCAAAGTTAATCTTCTATTTATAATATGCTTAACTAGTTTACCGATATCCATATTAACACCATAGCATATTCCTGTGATTCCATACAGTGGACGGCAGAGGAGCTGAGAAAATTACATGTTTTAAATAGGATTTTACAGGTTTGAAGCAAGGAGGAAGAGAAGAACAAAGAAAAGTGAATGAACTGAGTTTGAAAATACATGCCATTCTAGATGGGAAAGTCTTAAACTTTGAAATAGATCGGATGAGCCGATCAGTGTAAACAATCAGAAGGAAAAGGGGATTTTTATATGAAATTGAAAAGATTCTATGGCATGACTTTTGCCACAATACTCTCCCTAAGTGCGCTAGCCGGATGTTCCGGTAATAACAACAACGAAGGCAGTGCTGCAACAGCTGCTCCAGAAACGGGAAATACTGCAAACGCTTCCGCTGAACCGAAACAGGATCCTGTGACCTTGAAATGGGCATTGTGGGATTGGGAAGCCACAGCATACTATCAGCCGTTGATTGATGCCTATAAAGCTGAGCATCCGAATGTAACGATCGAATATGTCGATCTTGGTTCCACTGACTATATGACAATGCTAAGTACACAGTTGTCCGGTGGTGCAGATCTGGATGTTCTTACGATTAAGGATATTCCTGGATACTCAAACCTTGTGAAACAAAATCACTTGGAGCCGCTAAACGGATTCATGGGAGACAAAAACATTGATCCATCCGTCTATGGCGGTACTGTAGAACAGATCGAAGTGAACGATGAAGTGTATGCGCTTCCTTTCCGGAGTGATTTCTGGGTTGTCTACTATAATAAGGACTTGTTCGATAAAGCGGGAGTGGAGTATCCAAGTAATGATATGACATTCGACCAATATGATGAACTTGCTAGAAAAATGACCTCCGGCAGCGGTTCTGAAAAAGTATACGGAGCCCATTATCATACTTGGCGGAGCGCGGTTCAATTGTTCGGTATTCTTGACGGTAAGAACAACGTTGTCGGTGGAAACTACGATTTCCTGAAGCCAACCTATGAACGGATCTTGAAAGAACAGGAAGATGGTATCGTTATGGATTACGCCACACTAAAGACTTCAAGCACGCATTATTCCGGTGTGTTCTACAACAATTCCGTTGCGATGATGAACATGGGCAGTTGGTTTATCGCGACTCAAATTGAAAAGGTGAAAAGCGGCGAGTCCCAATCGACCAACTGGGGAATCGTGAAATATCCTCACCCGGATGGTGTGGAAGCGGGTACAACACTGGGTACAATTACTTCCCTCGCTGTAAATCAGAAATCCAAAAATAAAGAAGCGGCACTTGATTTCATGAACTTTGTGACTGGTGAAGAAGGTGCTACGGTCATTGCTTCCACCGGAACCATTCCAGCGATTAAGAACGATGAAGTTATCAGTTCCATTACTTCGATTGACGGTTTCCCTACGGATGATAACAGCAAAGCGGCACTGACTACGGTTCAGACTTATTTGGAAATGCCAATGCATGAAAAGAGTGCGGACATTGAAGTAATTCTAAACGAAGCCCACGATAATATTATGACCAAAAACGCTTCGATCGACGAAGGCTTGAAGGATATGAATACGCGCGTACAGCAGCTCTTGAACAATTAACCTGAAGAGAGTTGGTGAATTCTAAGGGCGGGTGAAAGCCCGCCTTTTATAGAAAGGTTTGGAGGAGAAAGAATGCAGAACGAAACCATATTGGATACAAAAAAAATTCCTAAACGTCATTTGTCAAAAGGTGTCCGGGAAAACCTGGTAGCGTACAGCTTCATTGCGCCGAACTTTATCGGATTTGCCGTGTTTACACTAGTACCCATGTTTTTCGCCTTTATCCTAGCTTTTGTGAAATGGGATGGGGCCAATCCAATGAAATATATCGGATTGGACAATTTCACCCGGCTTATTAAAGATACAACATTTCATAAAGCATTATGGAATACCATTGTTTACACTATTGGCGTAGTACCGTTCACCATGATTGTTGCACTGGCGCTGGCGATTTTGCTTAATCAGAAGATCATGGCCCGCAATTTCATGAGAACCGTATTCTTTTTCCCATATGTGGCATCCTTGGTAGCCGTTGCTGCCGTATGGAACTTTATCTTCAGCCCTACGATGGGGCCGATCAACAATATTTTGCATACCCTTACCGGTATCCCACTGGAGGATCTTCCCCGCTGGGCGGCGGATAAACACTGGGCGATGTTCACAGTAATACTGTTCACTGTGTGGAAAAACATGGGTTATTACATGGTCATTTACTTGGCAGGTCTACAGGGGATCAACCCTGAGTTGTATGAGGCTGCTGAACTTGATGGTGCTAACGCCTGGAGAAGATTCCGCAATGTGACGGTCCCTCAACTGGCGCCTACATCCTTCTTTGTGCTGATGATTCTAGTCATCAATTCGTTCAAAGTCTACGATATTTTTATCAACCTATTTGCCGGCGCTGATAACCAGTTGAACGATTCTACAAGGGTTATGGTTTATCAAATCTACAATACGGCGTTCCGTTCGCTTGATTACGGATATGCCAGCGCCATGGCCATTGTATTGTTTCTGCTGGTACTTGGCATCACCATCGTCCAGTTCCGCGGCGAGAAGAAATACGGACAATAGGAGGATTCAAAAGATATGGTGGGTACAAATAAAGGGATTAGAATCGGCACGATGGTGCTAGTGTATATTTTGTTGTTTGCTACGGTGCTCTGTATGCTTGTTCCGTATATATGGATGTTGTCATCTTCGCTCAAGCTGAACAAGGATGTGTTTTCGTTCCCGATGCAATGGATTCCGGCGAATCCGCGCTGGGGAAATTTCGTGGATATCTGGACCCGTATTCCACTGGACCACTTCATTTATAACACGGCGAAATTATCAATTATCGTAACGATTTTGCAGCTATTGACTTCAAGTTTTGCTGCGTACGCATTCTCCAAACTGCAATTCAGAGGGAAAAATGTTTTATTCCTTGGATATATTGCTACGATCGCGATTCCTTGGCAGGCATATATGGTGCCGCAATTTATCTTGATGCGTTACATGGGACTTAACAATACCCATCTGGCAATCATTCTATTGCAGGCATTCTCGGCTTTCGGAGTATTTCTGATGCGCCAGTTCTATCAGGGAGTCCCAGATGAATTATGCGAGGCGGCCCGAATCGATGGCTTGAGCGAATATGGGATTTGGGCGAGAATTATGCTGCCACTATCCAAGCCGGCTTTGTCCACCTTGACGATTTTTACCTTTGTTGCCACTTGGAATGACTTCTTGGGGCCGATGATTTATTTGACGGATACGAAACTCAAGACCATTCAAATTGGACTACGAATGTTCATTTCGCAATATTCTGCCGAGTACGGTCTGATAATGGCTGCAAGTGTGGTTTCCATTATTCCGGTTGTGATTGTTTTCTTGGCACTTCAGAAGTACTTCGTTCAAGGCGTCGCAGCATCTGGTATTAAAGGCTAGACAGGTTTGAACCTGGCAGTTGCAGTTTTCGCATGCTGCCAGTTTTTTTTTAGCTTATCAATGAAATGAATGCGCTTTCTTTGTTTGCTTGGCGATAAAGTCAAATCAAGCATGAAACATGCCGAGAGACCATTTATAGCAAAAGGAGGATTAAAGAATGAGCAGAAAAAACTCCGTTAGAAAAAAGCTATTCTCAATGATGATGACCACTGCGCTTGTAGTTGGAATGTTTCCGGCACTCCATATGCCATCTGTATCTGCGGCTACGGTGGATACTATTTTCGCAGCCGCCTTTATGGGGGCGAAGACATCTGCTGACACTACTTTGCCTGCTAGCATTGACATTGGAGGCCAGTCTGCGACTGTGAAATGGAATATAGGTGAAGATACCTTTGCCGTTCCTTATGACACAGTGACAGTCACGGGTACAGCGAATGGTGGGCCGGTTGTTGCCAATGTAGAAGTTATTCCGCCTTCAAGGAATCCATTGGTTTACTTTGTGGATAGCGGCAGGGGGGGCGATTCCGTAGGTAATGGTCCTACTTCTTCGCCACTGTACGAAGCAGTCAATACGCTGTCCGGTAGCGCGTTGCTCAACCAGTCACCAGATCAGAAATATATCAGCGGAACGACTGCCTGGGGATTTGATGATTCCATAAACAAGGTGAAGAACTCCAAAGACGGAGGACTTACCGATCCTGCAACTGATCCATCCATATGGACAGTAGGACTTCGTGCCGACCCTACTAGCAATCATATTGTATATAAATTAATGGCTCCAGAAGCTGGAACCTATACACTCAGTAGTGGTTTCCATGATTGGTATGGCAGCCGCACTCGAGTAATACAGCCTCAGATCGAATATAAGGATACAAATGGTGCAACAAAGACGATCTCGTTTGCACAATTCAATACTAATGTGACTCCGCTTATTTCCGGCGAATTCACTATTCCCGGTGATATCGACGCTAGTAGCCCTATGACATTGACCTATGCGTATGTTTCCGGTGAGAAACCTATCTTGAGCTGGTTCGCCGTTGCCAAGGGCGGGATTCAGAAAGAGATCGAAGATGCTCGGCAGAACGCAGCTTCCATGGTCAAGGTTCTATTCGACGGCAACGATATTAAAGCGGACAATGTCAACGGCCTAACGTTCAAGGGATTTGGCGTACTAAGTGCCAACAGCACCAGTGCTCTTTTGATGGATTATAAGGCTGAGCACCCGGAAGCTTACGTAGAAATGCTGCGGATTCTGTTCGGTGGAGAGCATCCCATTATGACGCATGTAAAAATCGAGATGGGCAATGACCGTAACAACTCTACCGGCCCGGACCCGGCTACTATGCGTACGGCTGATGAAGAAGCCAATGTCACTAGGCATCCCGGATTCCAGCTTGCGGCTGACGCCAAGGCTACGAATCCGGATCTCAAGGTCAGCATCCTGCGATGGAGTGCTCCGGCCTGGGCAAGCAACAACGATAAAATCTATACCTGGTATAAAGATACAATTCTTGCTACTTACCGTGAGTATGGCTATATGGTCGACTACGTCAATCCCCATATCAACGAGCATACGCCGGATTTGACCTGGACCAAACAGTACGCTGAGCGTGTTAAAACAGATAACGAAGGTTTTGCAAGCCCAGTAGAGAAAGCGCTCTATAACCAGATCAAAGTTGTGATCTCTGATGAAGTAGGGATTGGTTCATTTGGCGGCAGTATGGTAAGCGATGCTTCTCTAAGGGATGCGGCTCCGATCGCCGGATATCACTATAACACTGACGACGACAGCGCAGGCAATTTCAAAAAGCTCGCAGAACAATATGATATTGAAGTATGGAACAGTGAGGCGCAGTCCACCTTCAGTAACTCTGCCTTCCGTCCCAACAATAATGTGAAGGACCCTACAGTGGAAGGAACCGGCATCGGCGGTGTTGGCAGTCCACTGGAGATGAGCAATACGATTATTAAAGGATTCGTCAATTCCCGCCGGACGCACTTTATTTATCAGCCGGCCATCGGCTCCTTCTACGAAGGTGGACAATATTCGTTTAAGGAACTACTTAGCGCACGTGATCCGTGGTCGGGATGGATTCATTATGATGCAGGTCTTGTTGCTCTGCAGCATTACAGCTGGTTCGCCAATGTGGGCTGGGAGAACGAGGATAATACGGCAGGGATTTGGAGAGCAGTTCCTAAGGCTAGCTCCACGGGTGCGACAGGCACTAACCCTGTTAGCGGTCGCAACGGTTCTCCTAGCTATATGACGCTTGCTTCACCTGACAGAAGCGATTTTTCAACCGTTATCGTGAACGATAGCGAATATGCCAAAACCTATAAGCTTCAGACGGTAAATATGAACTTTGTGGGTAATCCCTCATTGGAAGTATGGGAGACTCGTGCGGCAGACGCGGGTGAAGCTTTCAACAGCAATTATATGAAATATCTCGGGGATGTCGCTGTTGATGGCAGTGGGGTTTATACCATTCATGTCAAACCATATTCGACATTGACTGTGACCACTCTGAAGAACAAGGACAATGAGGCGTATCAAACACCGTTACCTGTAGAAGGCGACCGCATTGTGCTTGATACCGACGCCACAGGTAAGATTCAAAATACAGCGGACAATATCCTGTATGCCGATGATTTTGACTACTCCAATCAATCCGTTGTGAAGATCGGGGCAGGTGGGCAGAATGCTGGCACCCAAAGTTATATAGAATCCCGCGGCGGCTCTAAAAGTGTGATACCGCGCTATACGCATGACCGCAACGGTGCATTCGAAGCGTATCTTCCGGACGGTTCTGACAACTATGTTCTGCGCCAACAGCTGGATACGGAAATTATGGGGCTGGGTGGCACTTGGAACGGTGGAGATCCCGTAACAGCTATAGGTGATAACCGGTGGACAAATTACAAGGCCAGTGTAAATGTTTCGTTCGAGACGAACAGTACGCAGGGCGGAGCCAATTATGCTGCGATTGGCGCACGGTATCCAGGAGGCGGCAGCTCTCACACTATAAACGGCACACCTTATGTACTGAAGTTCTGGTTTGACGGAGGTTGGCAGCTGCTGGTCAATAATAGCGCAGTAGCGAGTGGCAATGTAGTGAGCGGTTCCGGTGGAGTAAAGCTGGATGGATTTAACACCGCACATGATGCCTGGCATAACATTGCCATTCAGGTTGCAGGTGATAAAGTGACTGCCTATTTGGACGATGTGAAACTGGCTTCTTATACTGATCCGAACCCTGAATTGTCTGGTCGGGTAGATTTAGCCAGTGGATATTATCATGTTCGTTTCGATAATCTGAAGGTCGAGACGATTGACGGCTATACGCCATACTATTCCGAATTACTGGATAATCTTGAAATGTATGATCTGGCTGCTACACCAAACCCTAAATTAAAATACGGCGGTTTGTGGAGTCATCAAAACGGGGCTGGTATGTATATTTATCAACGTTCCCTATCTACCAGTCAAGGTGCAGATGCTACGATGGAATATTCTTTTGAAGGCACCGGGTTAGATATTCTGGGACCGAATAATGGATCGGCTAAGTTAGAAGTGACTGTTGATGATGATATTGTCACACTGTCAGCCGATACGATGGCCTCTAAAGAACTCTACCAAACGTATACGCTTCGCGGACTTAAATATGGACAGCATAACGTTCAGATAAAGGTATTAAGCGGTACTTTGGTTGTGGACGCGGTGGCCGTTGTTTCCGGTGAAGTAAAAGGTGCAGCGGACACAGCTGCTCTTCAATCAGCGGTAATAGCGGCGAAAGAAGTTACCAAACTGGATGAATATTCGGATAGAGACTGGCAGCTTTTTGCAGTTGCACAGAACACCGCCCAAGAAGCACTAGACAATGCTGCTGATTTCAGACTGGATCAGGAAGGAGCTGTGCAACTCGCGGGACGTCTGATCTCTGCCCAGAACCAATTGACAACAGGGGATATACGGGAGCTTGCTGCTCCTCAGGATATTGCCACTTATGTCGGGAAACTGCCGAATCTTCCAGATAAGTTGGAGGCTACCCGAGAAGATGGATCCAAATTGCAGGTGTCTGTGAAGTGGAATTTAGACGCGGTCAGCTTCAACACACCCTATGAAAGAGTAGCTGTAACCGGCACTTATGGCAATCTAAAAACCACTGCTAATGTGGAAGTAGTGCCAGAAGGTCTCGTGTACTTTTTGGATGTCGGTGTTTCGGCGGATGTCGTCACACCACCCTATACGGTGATCAAGAATTTCGTGGGCGACAGCCTTCTGAATAGCACCGCGGATCAACTATCAACAGGCGCTGTGTGGGGTCATATCAATACAGGGGCAAATTATAATCTCAAAGGGCTTGGCGGTGCCGTGGTTATCACGGATAAAACTCAGACAGGTGTCTACAGCTCGAATACAAAGAATACACCTCTGATCTACACCCTCCCTCTGAGCGCAGGAAAGTACACGATTACATCGTTCCATCGGGACTGGTGGAATATGAGCAACCGCACGATGGATATCACGCTTAGCTACACTGATGCTGAAGGGAAGACAGTGAACGAAACGGTCAAGACCGGTGTACTCGCAGGTCCTAATGGCGTCACGATCACTCATAACTTTACGCTGCCGGTGAGCGGCGTCGTGAAATATTCGATAAACAATACGAATAGTCAGGCATCTGTGATCAGTTACTTAGCAGTGGCGAAGGACAGGGTCAGCATTGTCAATGAGCAGGCTGTAAACGAGGCTAAAAGTATTATAGAAGGTGCTGCATATAGCGTGCAGAAGGAAACAGCTAACAGCGAAGATGGAGTCCGGACCTGGCTGCTCCAAACGATGAACGGTTTAATCGGGTTCAGTGATACGGGGGTTACGATGGGTGATATCACCCTATCTTCGTTCCAGGAAGCTACTGATGACACAGCAGGCAGCTTCAGCTTCACAGTATTACTGAACAAGGGCGAGGCGAAGGCAGAAGCTGCGGCCAGCGGAACGATTAAGCTATCGGAGCCAGATATGAAGCAGCCGGAGATTACCTTGATAGGTGAAGCCATAGTCAATCTGCAGATCGGTTCTGAATATACGGATGCCGGAGCCACTGCGTTTGACGACCAAGACGGTGATATCACAGACCGCATCAATACAACGGTCAGCAGTGAAGTGTATGGTCTGACTGAGTTAGATACAACGCAAGCGGATATCTACACCTTCCATTACAATGTCAGCGATGCCGCAGGCAACGCGGCTGCGGAAGTCACCCGAAAAGTAATCGTATCGGAAGATCCAGATGTACTGAAGCCGGTCATTACACTGCTTGGTGAACCATCTGTTCAACTGGACAATGGTGCAAGCTATACAGATGCCGGAGCCACCGCAATGGATAACCGCGATGGCGATATTACAGAACGTATTGTGGCGACGATTACGAAGGATGGAAATCATACGGAGACGCTAGATACCTCATCAGCAGGCACTTACATTTATCATTATAATGTGAGCGATTCCGCGGGCAATACGGCTGTTGAAGTTATAAGAATAGTTACAGTGGGAGAAGCACAGCAACCGCCGACTTCAACACCAACGGTAGAACCAACACCGACAGTTGAACCCACAGCAAATCCTACACCAACACCTGTACCTGAAGTAACCTCAGGGCCGGTGTCGACCACAACACCGACGGTATCGCCAACACCAACACCGCTACCGCAGACCACGCGTATTCTTAACAGTGACGATTTCACGGCTCCGGTTGGAGGGGGAATAACAGTTCAGCTCACAGATGCTACTGATTCCGTACTGCTTCCTGTGGGAGTGTCAAATATTATCGGAGTGAACACGCTGCGTCTCGTATGGAATACATTTGCTATCCAACTGACCCCAGAAGCGCTAAAGAGTATCCAGGAGAAAGCTGCAGGAGGTCAAGTGGATGGAGCACGAATCAAACTCTCGGCCGTGAAGGCATCCAGAGTTGCCGTGGAACAGCTTATGAATAACCCAGCTGTCAACGGCTCGGTTCAGTTATCTGCTGCAAGTGATGTAATTAACTTCAGTTTGGAAGTTATTAGTACGAATGGCACTGCCGTACCGGTAACCCGTTTTGATAAGCCACTGACGCTTACCTTCATATTAGATTCAGATTCCAATCCTAATTTGCTGGGCATCTACAATATAGCCGGGAACGGAGCTCTTGAATTTATGGGCGGAACGCTAGCTGATGGAAAATGGAGTACGGAAATACAGCATTTCAGCCAGTTTGCAGTCCTAGAATATGACAAGACATTCTTGGATGTCAGTACGGATAGCTGGGCGAGGGATGTTATTAAGACAATGGCGGCTAAACATATTATCCAAGGTATTTCCGATACTGAGTTTAATCCGGAAGGGAAAGTGACAAGAGCACAATTCGCGACCATGATTGCAAGAGCGCTAGGCTTAGAGGCAGGAAGTCATTCAACGTTTATTGATGTGGACTCCAAAGCTTGGTATGCAGAGTACGTTGCAGCCGTAAGCGAAGCGGGCATAGTGCTCGGACGTAGTTCGGATTCATTCGCACCGGACCGCAGCATTACCCGCGAGGAAATGGCCGTAATGATCGTTAGGGCTTATGAATATTTACAAGGCAGCAAGGTAAATGAAGTTTCAGCAGGCTCGTTCAGTGATTATTCCCTGATTCATGACTGGGCACAGAAATCAGCAAGTTTCGCTGAGCAGGCAGGGCTGATAAAAGGACGCGGCAATATGCAATTCGCACCGCAAGAGATGATGACCCGTGCCGAAAGTGCGCAAGTCATCGCCAATCTGCTGGGATATTTGTAAGCCGCACTTCCATGAACCTGGCAGCTGCATTTAGCGGGTGCCAGGTTTTTTTATAAGTTCAAAGAAGGGTTTATACAATTGCGAGTCGTCGATAAGTGGCAATGTCAGCTTTTTTTGCCGTATTTTCCAGGTGGAATGCCCGTGATGTTCTTGAAAGTACGTATGAAATTGGCATAGTCATTGAAGCCGGATAGATAACAGGTATCGGATACGGAGTTTCCGGCGGATAGGAGCTGTTTGGATAAAGCGATTTTTTTAAGCAGGACGTAACGGTAGATCGTTCCTCCTGTCTGCTGCTTGAACAGGTGACTAAGATAATATTTATCGATGTTTAATTCACCAGCGATCTGCTCTAGCGACAGATTCAGATGCAGATGGTTATCGATATAGCGCATGGCCGATTGAATATGCGATGAAATAATACTGGGTATGGTGGAAGTAGTACGGCTATATAGCTCATTAATGAGGACCAGAATCTGGATCAGATAAGTTAAAGCCAGAACCTCACTGCCGTATTGAGGATTCTCCAAGATTGCAATCAGGCGAAAGGCAAGGGTCATGTACTCTGCAAGCAGTGTTTCATCCATTTGAGCGAGATTCTGCTCTCCGGGCTGACGGTTCTGGAAACAGGCGAGCAGATTTGTGGTTGCGGTGCAGAAGGGATATACAAGTGGAGCTTTGAAATGAATTGTTAATCGTTCGTAAGGCTCCGGAGATAAATTAATGATTTTATGAATCTCGTGATTGTTGAATAAGAGCACATTGCCACGTTGAAGCGGATAGCTGTACTGATCCACAAATCCGTTCACCGTGCCGCCTAAAAATAGGAAGATTTCAAAGTGATCATGAATATGAAAATCTTTGGTGGGTGAGATCGGTGAATTGCCGATGCCCGCCAGTATGTCGCCTTCGAACGGCTGATAATACTGGGCATGTTTCATCCGGATAACCCCTTTCAGATTAATAGCAATAAACGCAATAAATAATCATTAATCGCAAAGACATTGCAATAATACAACACTAAACTATAGAAGAAGATTACGCAATAAACCAAGTATATAGCTGGTCTGAACATGAGTAGTAGGGATCTGCATCTGCTGAATAGACGCAATTGAAAGGGTGGATGGTGTATGAATAGTACGAAACACCGCAAATATTGGCTGGATACGATGCTACAGATAGGGAATCCAGTACTTGACGCTTTGTCGCAAAGAAAATTAAAGGAACGGCTGCCCACCGAGTTTCATAGTGACAGGAGCAAGTTTGCGCATTTGGAGGCATTCGCCAGGTTGGCCTGTGGAATGGCCCCATGGCTAGAGCTTGAAGGGCTGGAGGGTGAAGAAGAAGAGCTCAGGGCTCGTTATGTCCTATTGATGCTGGAATGCATCGATGCTGCTGTTGATCCATCATCACCTGACTATATGGATTTTAAGTCCGAAGGCCAACCGTTGGTCGATGCGGCATTTCTCGCTCATGCGTTGGTGCGTGCACCGAAGCAGCTTGCCGGGCGGCTGAATGAGCGGGTCAAAGGTAATTTAATAACAGCCTTGAAGCGTACGCGCCGGACTGCACCCAGCGGGAGCAATTGGCTGCTGTTTAGCGCAATGGTTGAAGCAGCTTTGTATATACTCGGCGATTCAGAATATGACCGGATGCGTGTTGGTTATGCGATCCACATGTTCATGGATTGGTATAAAGGCGATGGTATCTACGGGGATGGCAAGGACTTTCACTGGGATCATTACAATAGCTTTGTCATTCAGCCGATGCTTGTGGATGTGGTTACACTTTTTGAACGGGACTCGGAGCAATACTCCGTATTGAGGCCATTGATTCTGGAGCGGGCACAAAGATACGCAACTGTTCTGGAACGGATGATTGCGCCGGACGGAACGTATCCGTTTATCGGGCGCTCTATCGTTTACCGTTTTGGTGCGTTTCAGCTGCTATCACAAGCGGCGCTACAGCATTTTCTGGAGGATGCGCTATCACCCGCACAGGTACGCTGCGCCTTGACCGCTGTAATCACACGGACTATGGGATTTCCAGGGACGCTGGATGAGGACGGGTGGCTACGTCCGGGGGTGTATGGTTACCAGCCCGAGCTTGCGGAGAGCTATATCAATACGGGAAGTCTCTATTTATGCGCTTCAGTATTTCTTCCTCTGGGGTTACTTCCTTCAGATCCTTTCTGGGCAGGGACAGAACTGAAATGGACAGCACAAAGAATCGCAGCCGGAGAGGATGTTATGAGAGATCATGCCTTAAGTAGATAGGGGGATCTGATCTAATTGGTCAAAGGGAGGGGAAAAGCATGAACAGACAGGAGCTTTTCGGAATTGTCCAAGAAATGAAGCCAGCAAATCTGAGCTTGTATTATCCTGATGGAGAATCGGATGCTTTTTGGAAACAAGCCTTATTATCCGAGACATTAAAGGAAGATATCAGCGAAATCCGCGAGGAGGCTCAAAGATTAGACAGCCAGCCTATATCAGAGCTGACGGATACGCTATTTTCAATTTTTGCGCGCACAGGTTCGAGGTTGGAATATGAACGGGTCTATTTCGAACGGAGAAGAAGGCTGAATACATATGTATTTATGACCTTGCTTGAGCCGGATAATGTCAGACTTCTGGAGAACCTGGAAAATATCCTATGGTCTATATGCGAAGAGTACACATGGTGCCTGCCAGCCCATCTTCCTGCAGATCATAATACAGAGAATTTTGATCAGTTTATTGATCTGTTCTCCTCGGAGACCGCTTTTACCCTTGCCGAAATTTCTCTATTACTGGGAGTACGACTTCCGCTGCTTCTTCGATCCCGAATCAGACATGAAGTAGAAAAGAGAATATTTCGACCTTTTATTGAATGTGGTCCTTATGAATGGGAGACTGCACGTCATAACTGGGCAGCAGTGTGCGCAGGGTCGATCGGGGCAGCCGCCTTATTGATGTTGGATGATCCTGCTACGCTGACGAATATCCTGCTGAAGACAGAGCGCAGCATGAGCTACTATCTGGAAGGCTTCGGGGATGATGGGGCCTGCCTGGAAGGTCTGAGTTACTGGAACTACGGATTTGGCTATTTCACGTATTACAGCGATCTTCTCCGGGTTAGAAGTGAGGGAAGAGTAGACTGGTTTGCAACGGACAAAGTGCGAAGTATCGCTCAGTTCCAACAGAAAATTTTCATCGGTGGCAATTTTGTCGCCAATTTCTCTGACTCAGAGCCTCGAATTCACATACATATGGGCTTGTCCCATTATTTAGCTGATACCTATCCAGAAGTAGAATGTCCTCCGCCTGTGCTTCGCACTCCTTACGCTAAGGATCACTGCAGCCGCTGGGCTCCGGCTTTTCGAAATCTCATCTGGAGAAGGACCGGCGATGAGAAACAGGATCAGGATTGGGGAGCCGCCAGTTATTATCTTCCTGATGCGGGATGGCTTGTCTCGCGTTATCAGTCCGGAGGAAGTTCGTTCGGTTTTGCGGCTAAGGGAGGGCATAACGCTGAACCTCATAATCATAATGATCTGGGACAGTTCATTCTGTCAGGTGGAGGCGAAATCTATGCAGCTGATCTCGGCTGTGGAGAGTATACGGCTGAATATTTTGGGGCTGGCCGTTATCAATATGATTGTAACGGCTCGCAGGGACATTCGGTTCCGATCATCGGCGGCCAGTATCAACTGGCTGGCAGGAAGCATAGTGCTGCAGTTCTGTACGCGTCGGCTGCGGTTGAAAAAGATGAACTGAAGCTGGAGCTGTCTCAGGCATACGAAGTGGAAGAGCTTCAATCCCTGATCCGCTCTATGGTTTGGTACAAGGGGCAGCATCCTCGCTTGGAGTTAATGGACGAGTACCAGTATAACGGTAAGTCAGTGAGCTGGACAGAGCGGTTCGTTACCTTGCGTCGTCCGAAAATGCTGCGTTCTGGTGTTGTGCTGCTGCCCGGAACTGGAGTAGGCGGAGTGGAACTGACTTATGATGTTCAGATCGTTGAGCCAGAGATTACTGCACGTGAGTATCGGGATCATTTTGGCAGGGATACGGTCTGGCATACGCTAGACTTTCATGCTCTTAAGCCCGGTTCTGAAGGAAAATTAGTATTCACCTTTCAATTTATATAAATGATGAAAGAAATAGTGGACCATTCTAAGAAGGCGGTGTTTGAAATGAATATAACGGAAAACCCAACTTGGCTGGATGAAGCTTGGAACAAGGCACTTGAAAAGACAAGATGTAACAGTGGAAAGATCGGTGCAGAATTTCCACACGCGAGTCAAGTTGGTAAATACTTGCTTGAAGCACCGAACTGGTGGACAGCAGGGTTCTGGCCGGGAATGCTCTGGCAGTTTTATTCTGAAAGTGGGGACGAAAGCCTTAAAATGATCGCAGAGCGCTGCGAAGAGAGACTCGACGAGGTACTGGACGGCTACGTTAAGCTGGATCACGATTTAGGCTTCATGTGGATTCTTACCAGTGTGGCAAATTATAAGTTAACGGGTAGCGAAGCGTCGCGAATTCGGGCATTAAAGGCAGCTAACTACCTGGCAGCCCGCTTCAATCTGAAAGGACATTATATTCGGGCTTGGAATCCATGGAGTGAAGGGGAGGACAATAGCGGAGTTGCTATTATCGACTGCTGCATGAACACCAGCCTGTTGTTCTGGGCTTCCGAGACAACAAGTGATCCCCGCTATCGTCATATCGCAGAGGCGCATATGGATACTGTGCTGGAGCATTTTATCCGACCGGACGGCTCCGTGTACCACATCGTCAAATTCAACCCGGAGACGGGTGAAGTGGTGGAGAAGCTTGGTGGGCAAGGCTTTGCGCCCGAATCGGCTTGGTCACGCGGCACGGCTTGGGCTATTTACGGCCTAGCGCTTGCCTATCATCATACGGGAAAGCAAAGCTACTTGGATGCATCCAAGCAGGTAGCGCATTTCTTCTTGACCCGACTTCCGGATGATCACGTTCCACATTGGGATTTCCGCGCTCCCGGTGAAGTCGGCGAGATACGTGATAGCTCCGCTGGTTCCTGCGCAGCGAGTGGATTGCTGCTGCTAGCCGACCAGGTGGATGATTCGGAGTCCCATGTGTACCGGAACGGGGCTATAAGAATAGTGGAATCTCTCTACAGGAATTATGGCAGTTGGGACAATGTGGACGAGGAAGGGTTGCTGCTTCATGGTACAAGTAACTACCCTGAGAACCGGAATATAGATGTTCCTCTTATCTACGGTGATTTTTTCTATGTCGAAGCACTGGCTCGGCTTAAAGCAGCAGGACCCTTCTATTGGGAATAGGGGGGATTATGATGAACAATGAGAAATCATTTTCTCGTATTGGCGATAATCCGCTAAAGACCCGTGAGGATCTGGTGATCGCTCTTGAGCATCTTACGGATCCACTTCGGCCGTTCTACAGTAAAGGAGGCTCACGACTTAAAATTGGCAAAACAGGGGCGAGCTATTCGGCAGCAACTGCTGAAATGGAAGGTTTCTCGCGGGTGTTGTGGGGTTTGGTACCCCTGCTCATTGGTGGTGGAGACAGCGAACTCTGGGACATCGTGCTGGATGGCATTCGGCATGGCACCGATCCTTCTCATGAAGAATATTGGGGAGAGGTGAAGGACTACGATCAGCGTTTGGTCGAAATGGCGGTCTTCGGCTTCGCATTGGCAGCCATTCCTGAACAGATTTGTTTGCCGCTTGCTCCGAATGAGCAGGATCAATTATACCGTTGGCTGAATCAAATAAACACCCATCCTTGCTATGATTGTAATTGGCTGTTCTTTAACGTTCTAGTCAATATCGGATTTCGCAAAATCGGTCGTCCCTACGACGCAGGACAACTGGAGAGCAATTTAAAGCGCATGGATGATTTCTATTTGGGAGAGGGCTGGTACAGCGACGGGATTAATGGTCATAGCGATTATTACGTACCTTTTGCTATTCATTACTATGCACTGCTGTACGCAAAGCTGATGGAACAGGAAGACTCCGAACGTTCCCGTGTGTTCAAAGAACGGGCTCGATTGTTTGCTGCTGAATTCATCGGCTGGTTCGCACCCGACGGTTCCGCACTTCCTTATGGACGTAGCTTGACTTACCGCTTTGCCCAATCGGCATTTTGGAGCGCCGTTGCCTATGCAGATGTTGAAGGGTTTTCTGCTGGTGTGGTAAAAGGTCTGGTGCTGCGAAATCTGCGTTGGTGGTTCAGTCAGCCGATTGTTGACGCCGATGGCGTACTGACCATCGGATATACTTACCCGAATCTGGTCATGGCGGAGAATTACAATGCCCCCGGATCTCCGTATTGGGCGTTAAAGACTTTCTTGCCGCTGGCTCTAGGGGCGGATCATCCGTTCTGGAAGGAAGAGGAACTGCCGCTACCGTCCATTCCGGCTGTCATGGTTCAGAAGCCTGCACATCTTGTCATCGTCCGCGAGCACGCTTCCGGTCATGTAGCGGCCTTCAATAGCGGACATTTATACACGAATGAACATACCCACACCTCGGCCAAATACGAAAAATTCGTGTATTCAACAGGCTTCGGCTTCAGCGTGCCCCGCTCCGAATGGGGGCTCTCCCAAGGAGCGTTCGACGCTATGCTTGCGATGAGCGAGGTCGGAGACAACTTATACCGGGTACGACGCCAGAATATAGAGTCTGAGATGATAGACAACGTCCTTCGTTCCGTCTGGAAACCGTGGGCCAATGTCGAGGTTCAGACTTGGGTTGTCGCCGGACTGCCTTGGCATATTCGGATTCATCGAGTCGAAACTGGACGGTCGCTGGATACCGCAGAGGGTGGATTCGCACTTGGTCAAGAGAATGAAATAATATCGAAGATCGATGTGGCTGGTGCGATGGCCTCCACTGCTTGGGGAACCAGCGCAATCAAGGATTTGCTAGGTTGTCGGAAGGGTGAGTTGGTCTGGCCGAACGCCAATACGAACCTGCTTCACCCTCGAACGGTGCTGCCGATGCTGACGAGCACCCTTGAGCCGGGAATTCATTGGCTCGCTTCGGCCGTCTATGGTTGTCCCTCAGAGGGGGCTTTGGATATTCAGGCTGATCAAGCTGATGAGGTCCTCAAGCATTCACCTGAGCAAGATTTGAAAGTTAAGTTCAGCGAGGGAACGTTAACCATTGTCACTCATTTTGGGAGAGAAATCGTTCTTAATATATAATGAGTTGGTTGAATATTTCTCACACTAATTGAAAAGTCACAACAATAGCCCTGATGCAGAACTACTGCACTAGGGCTATTGTTTTTATGTGGATTTTTATGATTTTATCTTTTAATTATTGAGTTTTTTATCAAATGTTTTCTTAGATGGACAATTATGCTATAGTACTCTATCTAGTCATTTACAGAAGTATTGATTTATCAGACGATGAATAAACTGACTTTTGGCAAAACTAGAAATACCGACATCTATAGAAAGATAAGAAAGGCAGGAACTCCTTATGGACAACGGCAGTCTGGTCACGTGGATACTTTCATTTGTTATGATTATAAACATATTGCTCTCTGCTGGTTTTTTATTTTTTGAGAGGAGAGATATTGGTTATACGTGGGCGTGGCTTATGGTTTTTTATTTCATTCCCATTTTGGGCTTTATTATTTATCTCTTTCTTGGTCGTAATTTAGCAAAAAAGAATTTCTTTGGCCTTTCAGCTGAAGAAAGTAAATATCTACAATCAACTGTAGATCATCAATTGGCTACATTAAAGGATCAACGCGAGAATCAGAACGCTTTGTTAACGAAATATGCTGATTTAATTCATATGAACCTTGTTTCATCGAATGCGCTAATGACAACAGATAACGAGATAGCTATTTTTAACGATGGTAAACAAAAGTTTGACTCTTTATTTAATGATATTAGAAATGCCAAAAAAGAGGTCAACATTCAATATTACATCATCCAGCCTGATGATTTAGGGACAAAATTAAGAGATGAATTAACTAAAAAAGCCAAAGAAGGCGTAAAAGTGAGGGTTCTCTATGACGAAATCGGCTCCAAGAGACTTTCTCTTAAGTTCTTTAAAGAACTACTTTCTGCTGGTGGAGAAGTAGAGGTATTCTTTCCATCACTGCTTAGACCGATAAATTTTCGGATGAATAATCGAAATCATAGAAAACTATGTATCATCGATGGGGAAATTGCTTATATTGGTGGATTTAATGTGGGAAATGAATACTTAGGGATAGATAAAAAGTTTGGATATTGGCGGGATACACATTTTAGAATGAAGGGTGGTTCCGTTAATCAAATTCAAGGCAGGTTTCTTCTGGATTGGAAACATGCCCGGAAACACGAGCAGGTAAGCTTCGATCAATTTTCCTTTACTACTGGAGGTCATGCCGGATCAAGTCCCGCTCAAATTGTGTCTAGTGGTCCTAACTCGCTAGTTGAGCATCTGAAAAATATGTATATTAAGCTGATCTTGAACGCCAAACGGAGTGTGTATATTCAGACGCCATACTTCATTCCAGATAGCAGTTTTATGGATGCATGTAAAATTGCACTCCTATCCGGTGTGGATGTACGGATTATGATTCCAAATAAACCTGACCACCCTTTTGTATACTGGGCAACTTGGGCGTATGCAGGTGAATTATTGAATTATGGAGCGAAAATTCTGTTATATGAAAATGGTTTCTTGCATGCCAAGACGATTGTGGTAGATGAAGAAGTAGCGTCCGTAGGGACAATGAATATTGATTCCCGGAGCTTTAGACTCAATTTCGAAGTTAATGCAATTGTTTATGATGAGCAAGTTGCTAAACAGCTTCAAGAATTGTTTCATGAAGATAGCCAGTTAAGTACAGAGCTTACCCCTGAGCGTTATAAAGAAAGGTCCCTTATAATCAAATTTAAAGAGGGGATTTCTCGTCTTTTTTCGTCTATCCTCTGAATACACAGACCCTATACTCCGTACAAAAGGCGAGCTGTGGACTTGTAAATGCACAGTTCGCCGCGGCATATAGATTCTAATATGCTTCACACCATCCCTTGTTTTGATTTCATGCACTTGAGATTGTATGTGCGACCGTATACTTTTGCATATCTGACAATTCGGTCAATCATACGGGTGTCTTTCAGCTTAGTAAACGGGCACGGATCGGGAGCCGTATTCACTTCCAAGATCCATGGCTTGAGACGTTGATCTAAGGCAATATCTACACCGATTTCCTGAAGGCCAGGATAGACAGTGCTAAGCTGTCTGGCGGATTTCACTCCAATTTGCTTCAGGGATCGGATCAATATTGTACAATTCTCTGTGTTTGTGTAGGCTTTCAATAATTCCTCAACCGGATAAATCGTTCCTCCTTGACTCCCGTTTGTAACTACTTTGCGAGGATGCGCCACGCGTCCTGCAACCCCTGTTGCTTCCCACCCACCTTTAGAATTTCGCTGCACCATCACCCGGATATCGAATGGGCGGCCATCGTACACCAACAGCCTGATCCCCTTTTGAACTAAATAGGACTTTCCTTGGGCTTCTCGTAAGAGGGCCCGATATGCCGTGTCGTAATTAGAGAATTTGTGTACGTGGGTACCGGACTGATAGCTGTATTGTGCACGAGTAAGTTCAACCCGTATCACGCCCTGTCCTAAAGATCCGCAGCAAGGCTTAATGTACACCATCTTATATTTTTGTAGCATTTCATAGAGAGTGTTCTTATCCATTTTTTTTGTAAGCGGGACATGTTTATTTAACTCTTGATTTCTAACCAGCACCCTTGTCTTCGTCAGCTTATTGGATATACGACTTATCTGCTTCATCATTTTGTCCCTCCGTCTCAAAAGATCCATAGGCTATATTACGGAAATGCCTCAGCTTTTGATTGGGCAACCACCGAATCGTAGAACACACTGAAAGAACTCTACATATGATTATGGTAGGTATTTATCTATGGGCTGCAGCTAGCGGTCAACAGGAGGCGGCCATCATGCTGCTCGACAAAGACAAATTGCAGGATAAGTTATTTGAAGTAATTGAGGCATTTCCCTGGTATAAGAGGCTGATCGGCGGCGAAAGAGCGAATTCTAGCTTAGAGACGCTTCCGCTTATGACGTCGACAACACTAGATAATTATTATTATAATCAACCTTTTGATCCTTCTTTGACCGTATATAGGACGTCGGGTACAAGCACTGGCCGTCGAAAAGCGATACTTTACTCTAAGGAAGACGATAAGCACTATATAGATATTAAAACGAAGCTGTACGGTGATCTTATTGCGGGAAGCGGATGTGTTAGCGCTTTGGCGGATATGGGTACTGGGCATGCGGCGAACACTGCGCTGTCCATTTTTGAGCGGTTAGGATTGGAACATCATTCAATTCCCTTCGAATTGCCGATTGAGCAGCATATTGAACAGCTTCAAACCTTCAAGCCTGACTTACTCTACACAATGCCTTCCATCCTTGATCATATCGTACATGCTACTAGAGATCCGCAGGCTTTTGGAATCCGAAAGATTATTTTGGTAGGGGAAATCGCCTCATTAGGGTGGCAGCGGAATATGGCCCGTCTGTTCGGTCTTGAACCGCGCGACATCATTGATACGTATGGCTCTATTGAAATAGGCACGATTGCTTATTATTCACATGATCTTGGCAGGTATATTTTTGCTGATGGGATTTTTGCGGAAGGGGTTGGGGCGCAGGAGATTGGCGAAGAACTAAGTCCGCTTAGTAATGATGAAAGTGTTCTTGTTCTTACCTCCATGGTTCGCAAAATGCTGCCAGCTATTCGTTTCGTTACCTATGACGTTGTAAGGGACTTTAGGTCTGTGATGATAGATGGTGTGGAGAAGCAGAGCTTTAGTTCCATCGTCAAACGGGTGGGTCGGGAGCTGAAGCACGGGGAGAAAATAAGCCTGTACGATATCGAACAGGTCGTATACCGACATCTTGAAGATGCGATCATTCGGGTCAAATTGAGGAAGAACGCGCTGACCGTTTATATCAAAAGTAAATCTGCGGATAACACCATTGTCCCGAAGATCAAAGAGGAAATTAGGGAATGCATTCCGGAAATCGGCATGATGATTCGAAACCATCTGCTGGATGATATTGAGGTCATTATAGTAGGCAAAGACGAGTCAATGGACAGCGGAAAGGTTAAGAACAAAAAGCTATATTACCAGAAAGATAAAGATCGCGCAGAGATGGACTTCACTGATGGTATTTTGTCGACTATCGGAAATACACCCTTAATCAAGCTGAAGAGCTTGTTCTATAAAAGTGAGTTTGACGTCTATGCAAAAATGGAGCTGATGAACCCGGGGGGAAGCGCCAAAGATCGTCCCGCCCTGCGGATGATCCAAGAGGCATGGAAGGAAGAAACAATAGGCCCGGGAACCACCATCATTGAATCAAGCTCTGGTAATATGGCGATCAGCTTGGCCATGATTTGTAAGTATTTGGGGATGCGTTTTATCAGCGTTATTGATCCTAGAACCACGGAAACGAATCTGCAAATTCTGAAGGCGTTGGATGCCAAAATCGACTATGTCGCCAATCCTGATCCCGTAACAGGGGAGTTTCTTCCTGCTAGACTGAAACGTGTGCAGCAGTTGTTGGCGGAGATACCGGGCAGCTACTGGCCGAATCAGTATGCGAACGCAAATAATTATTTAGCCCACTACCATACGACAATGAAAGAAATCGTGACTGATCTTGAACGAGTGGATTATTTATTTTGCAGCGTTAGTACATGCGGAACCATACGGGGTCTTGCGGAATACGCAAGAGATCACGGACTTCGGACCAAGATCGTGGCTGTCGATGCAGAGGGAAGCGCGATTTTTGGCGGAAATAAGAGTACACGGCGCTTCCCAGGACTGGGTGCCGGCATCGTGCCACCTTTCTGCAGAACAGATATAATCGACCATATCGTGCATGTCTCGGATTCAGATATAGTAAAAGGTTGCCGGATGTTGGCGCAGAACGAATCCATCCTGGCTGGCGCATCCTCCGGTGGAGTCATTGCCGCCGTGAAGCAGATGGAGCCAGAATTGACTCCGGGAGCTGTCTGCGCAGTCATACTGCATGATAAGGGAGAGCGTTACCTCGATACCGTATATTCTGACTCATGGATTCAGAACCAATTCGGTCAGGAGCTGTTGGCTGAATGTGACGATCTCCCTGAGATGTAAGAAACGATATGTTTCATAAGGAGGTGACAGTATGCTGTACTTAAATGATCGAGATATACGGGCAGTAGGTGTTGATTGGCCTATTCTTGTGGAGTCGGTAGAAACCGCTGTGGGTATCATCGATTCAGGTGATTATGTCCAGCCGATAAAGCCTTACCTAAGGTATAAGAGTCCACAAAACCGAATTATTGCAATGCCCGCTTACGTAGGGGGAGAGGTGAACGCGGCAGGGATAAAGTGGATTTCTAGCTTCCCAGATAATACTGAGGCTGATCTTCCTCGCGCGCATAGCATCATTGTATTGAATGAACCAAGTACAGGCCGGCCTTCAGCCGTCTTGAACTCTCCGCTTCCCAGTATTATTAGGACGGCTTCCATCAGCGGACTGATGATTCGTTACTTTTTGCTGGCGCGTTCAGTGGAGCGGATTCATCTAGGCATTATCGGCTGGGGACCAATTGGGCAGTATCATTGTCAAATGGTTACGGCTTTGTACGGGGATCGAGTCGAACGTATCCGGATTTTCGATATCAAGGGAGTAGACTTATCAGGAATCTCATCTCTCTTTAGAGATAGGATGGAAGTGGCTAAGACGTGGGCGGACGTTTATCAGCATTCGAATATCTTTATTACTTGTACTGTATCCGAACATCGGTATATCAATCTGTATCCTGAAAAAGGTAGTCTTCTGTTGAATGTTTCACTGCGCGATTATAAGCCGGAGGCGTTAGCTTCGTTAAAAGCCATTATCGTCGACGATTGGGATGAAGCGTGCCGTGAGAATACGGATATTGAGCAGCTTCATTTGGAGCAGGGGCTCACTCGTGCTGACACCCAGATGATTACCGATGTTGTCTTGCGCCACAGCCTAGCTGAATTCGGCGAAGATGAACCGATCTTCTTTTGCCCGATGGGGATGGCCGTCTTTGATATCGCTACAGCGGTGTATTACGTGAACAAGGCGAGAGAAAAGGGGATAGGGACCGAGCTGGAGTAAGGAGAGCAAGAATGAGAGCAATTCTGTCCATTGTGATTGGTTGATTAAGTCGGCATTGTTTATTTGGCGGTATATTAGTGGGAAATGGACTAAATTCCAAGCGATACAATAAAGACAGCACCGATGAAGAATACATCGGGGCTGTCTTGCAACTGGTGCAACTGATTAAGGGGTATAACCGAAGCCTAGTATAGTAAAACACTTATCCTGATCTTCGGGTACCATTTTGATTTCTATCTGATGCTCACTGCTAGCTTCGTTTTGATATAGAATTACCGGATTGCAATGTGTCCAGTTGTTCACGTGAGGATCAGCAGTAACTGCAAGGCTGCCGTCTACGAAGATATCCGCTTTGCCGAATTCGCTGCTGCCGGAATCCTTGTATATGAGGATGAGATTTTTACTCGTTATTGTCAGCTTGAAGCTTTCTTCTCCAGACGCTCTTGAATGCATCCAATTATGAGGGAATTCCGGAGTACCGTGAGAGTCAGCATCCATTTCTACCCGCTGCAAATCGGTATCGATCCCCGAAAATCCGCCTACTTCGATCTTACCTGCGTCAAAATAGTTTTTTCGATCCAGCAGGAGGGTTCCTGCAAAATCATTCCCGATAACTGGTCGTTGATCCAATAAGATCTCATCTTCATTCATTAGTGATTTATGGGTTTCGGTGAATAAATAAGCGAGACAATCAGCCATTACCCGGTGCCCCTCATTTGTCGGATGATAGATATCATAGAAAAATTGCCGTTTAGAGATGATGTTGCCTTCAGCTTTACTCAGGCGGAACTGCTCGGATACGGCATCCTTTACACTAACCATAGGAAGATTATAATGGCGGCCAATGGGGGAGAGCCGATCCTGCAGGTTCCAGTCATTCATAAACACACTGAACAGAAGGATTACGGCTGGCTGATGATCGGCGGAAAGTATTTTTAAGCATAAGCTTTCAAAACAATTGCCTTTCGTTTCATCTCCTTCGTCGTTTACCGCAAATTCCACTACCACGATATCTGGTGATACGGAACCGTCTCTAAGAATATCTCTTTCATAACGGATGACGCCAAGCTCGGAGGGTGTTCCGCCGACCCCAGCCTTCACAAAATGGATGTTCTCGCCACCCTTTGTGCCTAATAAGTCTTTAAATCTTAAATACGACTGATAGGCATAACATTCCGTGTGTATCGGCTTAGCACCGGCTCCTTGAGTAATGGAACCTCCAATATAAGCGATCGTGACTTCCTCGCCCTTTATAGCCTTATTTATGGCAGCTTTTAATCTTTTATTATTACCAGCGTGCAGCAAGGATTGTGTAATGATCTTTTGGTACTCATTCGATTCAAAAGCAACTGGTGGTTCAAGGATTAGCTCTGGAACAGAATAGCCATCATGCAAATAAAAAATAACACTCGCAATCGCCAGTTCGCCTGCGTGATTAAATTCAAAAGCAAATTTTCCGAGCACATCATCTTCTTCAGAACCCGGATAATCTGCTAACTTCAAAATAACCTCTGAACCATCGGCGGGGCAGGGTACACGTAAATAACTGCCGGTTTCATATTTACTAGTTTTGCCCCAGTGCTGCAATAAAAAAGTGACTGGATCTTCCTGCGCGTTAGTCCTTCTCACGGATACTCCAATACTGTGGACTAATTTGCGAAATCCTGCACTGCTCCCCAGAAGCTCCAGAATTGCTTTATCTGTGACGCCGCCTATAAATCTGGTCTTATCGATCAGATAGTTACCTTCCAGATAAAATTCCTGTGAGGGTTTGCCTTCGGCTCTTGCTGTTGCTTCAATTGCTGTTTCATACAGCACAAAAAAGCCGTTTCTACGATCAGCCGGGTCCTTTGGAGCCTTCGGACCTTCAATCTGTTCGCCTGCAATGAGTTCGTTATTCTTTTCCATATGGATCATCCTCGCTTTATAAGGTTCTCTTGTTATGAATGCGCTTGCAAAGAAATGATTCTGTTACAAGGGAATACCTGTTAACAGTAACACCAATTATCTAGATTGTTCAACCGATAAACAAAGTTTCATTTAATAATTACAAAAACTTGCTAGTTTACACATGGAAGTTGAAATCGCTTACTTATATAATGTGCCTAGTCATACGAAAATAGGATGCTTAAGGGGAGAATAATCATGCCTACGCAGGAATTAATCCTTGTGAAGCAGGGCAAAGCTGCTAAGATTTACGTGGATCCCAAAGGGAAGGATTATGCCGGTTTGCGCCGCGTGGCTCAGTCTTTTGCAGCAGATGTTAAACAGGTAACAGAGGTTGAACCTGAAATACATGCACAATTGAAGGCATTGGATGGAACCGTTATAATTGCTGGATCGATCGGCAGTAATGAGCTTATTGATCGTTTAATTGCGAAGGGGACAGTGGATGTGTCCGCCATCCAAGGGAAAAGGGAATGTTATAAAATTCAGGTAGTTGAAGAACCGACAGCAGGAGTGGACAAGGCGCTCGTCATTGTGGGAAGCGATAAACGCGGGACGATGTACGGGATTTATTCTATCTCTGAAAAAATTGGCGTTAGTCCGTGGAAATATTGGGCAGATGTTATACCAGAGAAAAAAGCAGATTTGATCTTACCTGATAGCCAGCTACATAGGATTTCCAAAGAACCTTCGGTTAAATACAGAGGGATTTTTTTGAATGACGACTGGCCGTCCTTGGGCTCTTGGGTAACTCAAAGATTTGGTGATTTTAATGAAGATTTCTATGACAAGGTGTTTGAACTAATTCTTCGATTAAAGGGGAATTATTTATGGCCAGCGATGTGGAGTGCCGAATTCAGCCTTAACGGTAAAAGCAATCCAATCGCCAACGCCCAGCATGCACAGGAATACGGCATTATAATGGGAACCTCCCATCATGAACCTTTATTTCGGGCAGGCAGTGAATGGCAGAAGGTATACAACCAATATGGAACAAGTAACTTATGGGACTTTGCCCGAAACAAACAGGCTATTACGGATTTCTGGGAAGATGGAATCAAACGGAATCAGGATTTTGACAATTTAATTACATTAGGGATGCGGGGAGAAAGTGATTCTGCGCTGGAGGGCTCCGACCAGGAGAATATTGACCTGCTGAAGGACATCATCCTTACGCAAAAAGAATTATTAAAGAAATATAATCTTGAGCACTCGCCCCAAATTCTAGCCGTATACAAGGAAGTGGAGAAGTATTGGTATGGCACTGCTGAGGTTGAAGGCTTGAAGGACTGGGAAGTCCTGAATGAGGTTACGATCCTGCTGGCAGATGATAACTTTGGCAATCTCCGCAAAATCCCAACGGAACACGAACGCGATCGAAGAGCAGGGTGGGGGATGTATTATCATTTTGACTATCATGGGGGTCCACATTCCTATGAATGGTTAAACACGATTCCGCTGGAGAAGGTTTGGGAGCAAATGTGTATGGCATTCGACTATGGCATCCGTGATGTATGGATTGTGAACGTCGGGGATTTGAAGCCTATGGAATTGCCTATTTCCTACTTTATGGAATTGGCCTATGACTTTGAAGCTTGGGGTACTGGAGCGATTAATCGGACTGAGGAATATACCAATCGTTGGGTAGAGCAGCAGTTCGGATATGCACTGGAACATGAGACATGCCTGGGCATCGCGCAATTGCTGAGTGAGTATACCCGAATGAACGGCCGCCGCAAGCCGGAGATTATTTATCCGTCAACCTTCAGTCCAATCCATTACAATGAGGCACAGAGAGTGCTGAAGCAGGCGATTAGGATGGAGAATGCCACTGACCAATACTATGCTCTTATTCCTGAATCATTAAAAGATGCGTACTACCAGCTTGTATATTTCCCTGCTGCTGCCTCAGCCAATGTGCTCAAAATGCAAATATATGCTGGACTTAACGAGCTATATGCTGGACGAGGCAGTGTATTGGCAAATACTTACGCTGCTCTGACTCATGATGCCATCGATAGGGATAAACACCTGGAGCAGGTTTATAATAACGAGATTACAGAAGGAAAATGGCAAGGAATGATGAGTTCCCCTCATGTCGGGTATGTTCACTGGAATGCAGAGGGGTGGAAATATCCAGAGGAGAGCACTTTGATTCCTGACAAAGGTTCTATAATGATTATTGATGTGGAAGGTACGGAGCAAGCGTATATTTCGGGTACGGCAAAGCTTCCTGTATTTACAAATCTGCAAAAAGAAAACTATTGCATTACTATCAGCAACGGTGGAGAAGCGGGCTTTGAATATCAGGCAAGTAGCAGTGCAGCTTGGATCAAGCTTGAGAAAACATCGGGGTGGATCAAGGCTGGGGAGACCTTACAGGTTTCTGTAGATTGGGAAAAGGTTCACGAGATATCGACGGGTGAAATTACACTCTCTGGTGCCGGGGGCATCGTTAAGGTGAATGTAGCTGTGGACTGGACTGACATTCAGGATGTGCCAGCGATGACCTTTATCGAGACGCATAATACAGTGTCCATTGAAGCGGAGCATACCTCAAGTCGTGTTGCACAATCAGGGGTGGAATGGAAGACCATTGCTAACTATGGGCGTTCTTTATCCTCGGTTAAAATGTTTCCGGATACGGTATCTTTTGAACAGCCGGAGAATGCGCCTTATCTGGAATATCAGGTTTTAGTACAGCAGAATGCAGATTACAGCTTAACCGCGTATATTGCTCCGACAAACAACCTGTCACAGTTCAGTGGATTAAAATATGCGGTAGGCTTCGATGCACAGACGGCAGTGATTACGGATGCTTTACCTACGGATTTTGCGGGCGGCAATCATGATAATGAACCGTGGTGCCGCGCGGTTATGAATAATATCCATACCGTGACCACCATTCATGCTTTAACGAAGGGGATCCATACCCTCCGCTTTTACGGATTGGATGCGGGCCTGGTCCTGCAAAAGCTTGTGTTGTCCGCTGCGGAGCTGCCGTATTCCTATTTAGGCCCAGAGGAGAGCTTCTATACTAGGGGGACGCACTAATTCATAGTTAGAGCTAATTGAAGGGCTGAATCCCCGAATGGTTCAGGGTCATCCGTTATTTCAAGGCAGATGACGGAGGATAACCCTTGATATTTTTGAAAACATTACTGAAGTAGGCGACATCTTGATAACCACAGTGCTCCGCTACTTCGGACACATTGAAGCCACCTGCGGACAGAATCATCTCGGCATTGCTCACCCGTACTTTGTTTATAAATTCTTTATAGGTGGAACCAGTGTTTTGCTTGAACAGCTTGCCAAGATATACAGGATTTAAGGCAACCAAATCAGCTAGTTCCTTGATCGTAACTTCCTCCGAATAATGATCCATAATATAGGTCATTACTTTTTGGATTCTCAGATCGATCAGAGGTGTCTTTTGATGGTGGGTTATGCTTAACAGGCGATACACAATCAGTTGAAAAATGGCTCTGGCCTTCATTTTATAAAAAGGCTGTTTGCCCATCCATACATGCGAGAAATCTTTGATGTCCGCTAGGATCTCTTTAGTTCTCCAGTTTTTGGTTACGGCCTCAAAAGGGAGCTGCACATGATTGTCCTCCCCCTCCCAGAAGAAATTAAACGCAAAAGAACGCATGGGTGCCTCCTTAAAAGTCTGCGCTTCCCGAATACTTCCGGAAGGTGCATAGAGCATATCACCAGCTTCAACCGTAAATTTCTCCCCATTAATAAAATAGTTCGATTTCCCTTCCACAATGAAGGTAAGGTCATGGAAATCAATTTTGCTCCTCGTTATCTCCCAATCCGGGAAGGATCTGCGGTCGACGAACAAAAAAACATTCGGAACTAGATTCTCATATTTGCCAATGTCCATTTCAGCCATTGCTCCTTCCATATAACTAGAGCCGTACGAATACCGATTGGTATATTATACCGAAATGAAACCTATTACGAAAAGACCCTTTTAATCATCGGGAATGCCGTACGCCATGCATAATGAAATCCTTGAATTGTCGGTCCGTTGCCCGGTCTTCCTCCGTAACCACACCGCCCCGCTGATGCGTAATAATAACGGCTTTTTGTAAATACATGAAATACAGGTGGGTGGACTTCTGCAGAATGTTCAACCACTTATTTTTTTCCTCTGGAGCCACTGCTATTGTCTCAAGAAGTATAAGTCGCGAATACCAGCCTTCCATAGCCTTCTTAAAGTCAGGCAGTTCTGCAGGATTCTTAGAAAGCGTGCTGTAGTAAACTCCAAAAATGGCATCATAGTAGATCAGTGATTCCTGATGATCTCTTAGCGCCAAATATTTATCCAGAATGTTCTCCAGTGATTGTACCGGCTGTTCAAAATCAAAATCAAACAGCAGCTGTCCAAACATCCGCTCCAGGTTAAGGACATAGATTTGAGCGGCTAATTCTTCTTTGTCCTTATAATGATGATACAAAGTGCGCCGAGAGACCCCGGCTTGTTCTGCAATTTGAGCCATATCCGTGCGCTCAATACCTTGAGCACAGAACAAGCTGAGCGCTGTCTCCTTAATGATCTCCCTTGTCATTTGCATCTGCTTTTCACGCAAATTCATTAATTTTCTCTCCTGCCTTGTGCGAGTATTTCGCTAATTCTGTGCTATTTCTGAGCTGGCTTCGATGTTATGAGGAACTTGCTCCCAACTGAATAGGGTTTCTGATGGTTGACTGCATCACCTAGCCATTTCAGAAGCTTCACACCATCTTGTTCAGCCTGAAAGAAGGTCTCTCTGGTTGCAAAAGTGTGCGGGGTTGTACCCGTCTTAGCATTTAGCCCATAGTCGGTCAGATAGTAATAATAATTAGGTAAAGTGGCAGCCAAAGAAGATACAGATTGCCGCATTTCCTGTGACCATTCATTAATAATGCGTTGATCTCTGGGCCCCTTGTAATCGTTGATGTTGTTCTGAAAGTGGATCAGAATCTCGTCAAATACCGAGTAGGATTGCAATATTACCGCATTCGCAGGCAGTAGATGACCGTTCGCTTTAAATGCTGCCCCGATGATATCCGCTTCGGGGGTATATCCAAAGTTCTTAACGAAGTCTGCCTGCCATTCCTTATTCATAACATTTGGCCACTTGTCTGATTTCAGGAAGGAACTGTCTGAATATTGGAAGATCTCGGAGTCTTTGTAATGAGAGGCGATCTCCGGAGCCCAGAAGGCGGACCCGAATCCACCAGCACTTTCACCTGCAATTAGCAGTTTGCCGGGCTTTTCCACGTTGGCATATATCCAATCAAGGCTGCTTCGCACATTATTGCTGCCGTTATAACGCATTGTAAAGGTGCTGCCGTCCTCTTTTTTATATTCAGCCGTACGGTTACCGATATGGAAATCACCCGTCGAATAGGGAAGGTAGACCACATTCCATCCATGAAAAGGATTGGCAGGGTTATCCGTATCCATCATGCCTCTCAGCAATGTCAGCATATAGAAGGGGATGTTCTGGAAATAGTTGCCCGTATCTCCACCTTTAATGAAGTTCATTAGCTTGATTGGGTGCGCGGCGCTTTGGGCATCCCAACTGGCCCCTCCCCCGGAAAAGAAGATGATCCAGTTATTAGTCTCCCCCTTTTTATTCCAGATAAAATACTCTGATCCATCACTTGAAATGACATTTCCGTCCAGCTTGACTTTATTCCACTCATAAGGCTTCACTTCCGTGATTACGGGGGTGGCGGTGGCCGGTCTCTTGATCACAAAAGCGCTAATCGCAAGAATAGCAATCAAAGCAAGGCTCAATAATCCAATGCATGTGAATATCGTAATTTTCCCCATTCTTCTCATATACATCTCTCCCTTAATTGGAGTATACGCTACGTTAACTCATTGCGCAATGTGTATACTTAAATTCAAAATAAACAATCATAATCGAAAAACGGGATGTCCTCGCAGCCTTTTATACATGGCTACGGGGACACCCCGATTTTGTATGTTACTTCATTTAATTAGATTCTACACTTCGATTTCAAATGTTCTAATTTCGTAAGGTTCAAGTACAAAGGTAATGACAGGTTCAGTGTGAACCTCACCTTCAGGACGTTCCATTAGATTACATTCTTGCCACGAAATAATTTTCAAGTCGCTCGTCATATCAATCTGCTGGCGGCTTCCGGAATAGTCGTGAACACGTACGACTAATTTTTGACCATCTTCAGATTTCTTAAGGGCAGATACCATAACCGTATTCGTAGAAAGACGAATCATGGACTTTGTTTCTACTTCAGCTTGCCCCATGGTGCTCCGCAGTGGATTGTTGATGGACCAGGCTTGACGAACGGTATCACCTTGTAGCCAATCCCCAGTATGAGGCAGGATAGAGTAGGTGAATGAATGTTCGCCTTGATCCGCATCAGGGTCAGGGTGTGTTGCCGATTTGATTAGGGATAGACGCATTACATTATCCTTGATGTCGTAGCCATATTTGCAGTCGTTCAGCAAGCTAACGCCATAACCACGATCTGATAAATCTGCCCACTGATGACCCACAGTCTCGAATCTAGCGTAATCCCAGCTAGTGTTCCAGTGTGTTGGACGCTTAACATTACCGAACTGGATATCATAAGTGGCTTCGGTAGCTCGTATCGCAACAGGGAAGGCTACTTTCATTAGCTGTTTTTTCTCATGCCAGTCTACGTTCGTCACGAAGTCGATACGACGATGCCCAGCGTGTAAGATCATTTGCTGTTTAATCGTGGAATCCATATAGCTCCATGTGAATTGCACAATACAACGCAATGAACCATTTTCTATGACTTCAATGCTAGTGCAGTCGATCACTTCGCGCATTTTTTGCTGATAGTAGATGTCAATGTCCCAAGCTTCATGTGCTAATGGTTTATCCTCAAACACTTGGAACACATTACCGTGACTTCCATTAGCTAATACTTGACGCTGTTCGTGTTTATCATAGATGGATGACAATTGACCTTGCTCGTTCCACGCTATTTCAAGGTGAGGCGTTGAAATTCCTGATTCATTCAGCTTGAATGGAGTGCTTAGTGGCTCAGAATTCACATCTGCCACGAAGGAGATGGTGGTGTATCCGAGAGAAGGAATGTCGGACACTTCAATGATCCAACGGTCACCTTCACGCTGAGCTTGTAATGGTTTACCTTCTGTGTTTATCCAATGTCCTGTTTCCATGCCAGGCTCTATAGTAATTTCTACGAGCTCAGTTAATTCCCAAGAAGCATTGTTCCAGATGGTATATTTACCGGCTTCACTTCCGTTCACTAGTGCCTTTGTAGATTGTTCCCATACAGATTGACCAATGGCTTCGGCTTGAGCATATTCAATCGTACTGTCTTCGTACACTTCACGAATTGAAGAACCAGGAATAATATCATGGAATTGGTTACGCAAAATAATTCTCCAACCCTCGTCTAAATCGGTCTGACGATAGTTCGACCAATCTTCAGACACCACACTTTGCAGTGCGTTTAGCCATTCCGCCTCGCGGTATAGCAGTTCAAGCTTGCGGTTCATCCGCTTATTGTAGGCTTGGCTAGTGTACGTGCCACGGTGATATTCTAAGTAAAGCTCACCATCCCATACATGGACATAACGATCTGTATTAGCAACGGTTTCTTGCAGATTACGGAAGTAATCTCCTGCTGTTCCTGTTTCAATCTTCGGTAGTCCTGGGAGATCGTTGAGTCTGCGGCGCATCTCGAGCATTTCGCGGTTAACCCCGCCGCCGCCATCACCATATCCGTAAGAAAGTAATAAATTGCGATTCACTTCTTTATCCCGGTACGTATCCCAAATTCCTTTTACAGTCTTAGGAATGATGCGGCCATTATAGGTGTAGAACCAAGAATCTTCTTCAGACCAAGGCTCTGGTGTTGTAATGAAGTGTGTTAATACTTCAGTGCCATCAATACCGCGCCATTGGAAGGTATCATGTGGCATGCGGTTGTATTGATTCCAGCTAATTTTCGTGGTCATGAATGTATTGATTCCTGATTTTTTTAGAATTTGTGGCAAGGACCAGCTATAGCCAAATACGTCCGGCAGCCATAAATAATCACATTCAACACCAAATTCATTACGTAAGAAGCGAGTACCATATAGCAATTGACGGACAAGAGACTCACCTGAGGTCAAGTTGCAATCTGCCTCGAGCCACATACCACCGCCAGCTTCCCAGCGTCCTTCAGATACACGTTCACGAATCTTCTCGTAGATTTCTGGATAATCGTTTTTGATATATTCATAGAGCTGAGGTTGAGTCTGTAAAAAAGTGTAGTCCGGGAACATTTCCATCAGACGGAGTACGGTCGAGAAGGAACGCGCACATTTCTCACGGGTATGCTTCAATTGCCATAACCAAGCTACATCAATATGGGTATGACCAATACAGGTAACAGTAACTGGCGAAGACTTTTCCATTTTATTAATTTCATCACGCAAATAATTACGAGCTTCCTCAATCGAAGCGTAGAAGACCTCTGAGCCTGGACGAGACCAGTCAATCAGAAGAAACGAGCGGTCTACTGTACTTAGCAGCTGTGTATATTCTGGTGTTTTTGAATCGAGTACGTTCAGCGTCTCAACTACAGCAAGTGCAGTAAAGTAGAAATCATCCGTTGCATCGTCCAGCCAACAAATTTCTGCCATACGAATGCCATGTGTTTGATCTTTTTTAGGACCGCCACCTTCTAGACCCGACCATAAACGGAAGGTAAGTGGAAGCTGCGTACCTACCGTTTCATCCGGCAAGAACACTTCTGTATGATTGGAATCTACACCTTGATAGGGTTTACCATTGTAAAAGAATAAAGATTCAAAGCCGGAGTTGTTTCCGGCACCCGTCTCGCCAAAATCAAATCGACCCAGTACCCTGCGTCCTGCCCAAGAGGCGGGTACGTCTATCTGTGTCGTTAGCCATAAATACAAATCGCGGCCTTTCCAGGTATCGCCAACTTGTAGCTTAGACCATTCTCCATCCACGGGTGGTTCCGCTGCAATTTCACCATGTTCGTCTATCATAGAATTGAAAAAAGGAATGTGTATTCGATCCCGGTAACGATATTCGGAAATCTCGTTTAGTTGGGAGTTGAGTTTACGTTTGGTTAGAAACATGAGTAATAGCCCTCCATTATCTTGATGGGGGACGAGGATTATAAGACTTATAGGGTGATTACAGGTTTGTTTGGGGGGTAGAAACCAACTATAGACGATTTTTAGCGAGATGTAAACTCATGATAAAGAAAAAGGTTGCAAGGAGGAAAGATTTACATCTAAAAATGAATGCGCTCCCATTGCACAAAAAGAAAGGTGGTGTTAAGCTTCTAATCCTAAAGGCTAGATTTTGAAGGAAGGTGAATTTGTTGAATATAAAGAAATTTTATCAAAATCATTTACGAAAAAAACTGTTTAATAAAATTTTAGCTATATATTCATCCATCATCATTATTACGCTTATTGCCTCTTCCATTACCGTTTATAAATACTATGAACAGACGATCACGCGTCAACATGTTGATGCTAATCGAGAGGTACTGGATTACGTGAGTTTATATATGAATCAGCAGTACGAAGGGATTCAATTGGCCATCCAGCAAATTTATAGTGATGCTTCTGTAAGTGAGGATTTGTCCTACTTTTTGCAACATGATTATGGAGATTATCTTAAATATCGTTTAGATCAGTTTGCTGAAATTGGTAGCTTCGTACCCCATACATTCGATACTTACTTCAAAACGTATTTGAATCAGAAAAGTGGTATCTCTGACGTTATCTTATACAGCACTGAGAAAGAATTTTATTATTTATATAAAAATAATACACGACAGCTCTACAAAAGAGATATAGATATTTCGGAGCAAAAATCACCCATACCCAAGAATGGTTGGGTTTCGCATGAAAAAAAATTATTACTTAAGGAAATAAGGGAAGACAATAACAATTTGTATACGATGACTAGGGAGCTTAAAGATCCGATTTCATTGAAAACGATCGGTATGCTCATTATAGATTTTGATGCTGAACTTATTTCAAAATGGCTTGGTACGAAAGGTACAGAGAATAATGGTCAAGTGTTGGTTCTAACACCAAGCGGTGACGTCATATATGATTCCTTAGGAAGGTATATGGGACAGCAGTATCCGCATATCGCTGGTCTTTATTCAGACAACTGGACTGCACTGGATGGATTATCCAAAGTTAACTTAAATACAACGAATAGCTCAGGTCTTATTGTGGCAGGGATCATTCAGAAGTCGCAGGTCAATAAAGAAATGATGGTAGTACGAAATTGGATTATCGGGATTACGGCAGCACTAATTGTTGCGGCAATGTCCATTACATACGGAATAATTTTACGTTTCTCTAAAAAAGTGAAGATCATTGTCAAATCTATGAAGCGCTTACAGGAAGGTGACTTAAGCACGCGCATTCATCTTAACCGGGAGGATGAATTGCAGCTTATTGCCAACAATTTTAACTATATGTGTGAAAGACTAGAGCTGTATATTAATAAAGTTTACATTTCAGAAATTACGCAAAAAAATGCAGAACTCGTTGCTCTTCAATCGCAGATTAATCCACATTTTTTATATAATACGCTTGAAGCTATAAGGATGCGGGCTATTTCGCAAGGTGCGAAGGATGTAGGTCAGATGATTTACATTTTATCTACGTTATTCCGAACGATGATTAAGAAAAGTATGGTTGTTACCATCGCTGATGAGATTGAATATTGCAATCTATATCTTGAGCTGTTTCAGATTAGGCATAAAGATAAGCTTCAAATCGAGTCGCGAATAAGTCCAGTGGCTATGAATTGTTCTATCGTTAAACTGCTGATTCAGCCGGTCATTGAAAATTATATTGTTCACGGATTCAGGCCCGAACGCTCCGATAACTTAATCCGCATTGAAGTAACTGAATCAGACGGTAGCATTCAAATTGCTATTAGAGATAACGGAAATGGGATTATTCCCAGCAAGCTAACGGAACTTCAAAAAACACTTCAAGTCAGTATGCGAATGGATGCACCACCTTCCTCGCTTGGACTATGTAATGTGAATGAGCGAATTAAGCTTTATTATGGGATTGAATATGGATTATCGATTGCTAGTGAGATCGGTGTAGGAACAACAGTCATCATGAATATACCAGTGGTAAGGGAGAGTATTAAATAATGCACAACATACTTATTGTGGATGATGAACCTCTTATTCTTGAAGGATTACGTTCAGTGATCGAATGGGAAGATTATGGACTAAGAATCGCAGGGCAAGCGAGTAATGGGGAAGAAGCTTTAGAATTTCTGCATAGCCATAACGAAGCCATTGACATATTAATTACAGATATTACGATGCCAAAGCTGACGGGACTTGAACTCATTCAACAAATTAAGTCTTTTGATTCAAAAATGAGATTTATTATCTTAAGCGGCTATGAACAATTTGAGTATTTAAAAGCTGGAATGAGTCTAGGCATTGAGAATTATATTCTTAAACCCATTAATATAAAAGAATTGGAATCGACCATTGAGCAAATTGTTGAGGTCCTCAATCAAGAGGATGTTGAACAATTTCATGCGAAGGAGGATCAGCAAGTTTTACGTAACAATATTTTAAATCGTTGGGTCACTGGAAATATAGATCGACAGGAGCTATTGCATCGTTCAAAAGTCTTAAATATTTCTCTGGACTGTTCATGTTTTACGGTGGCTGCGATTCGGCTTATTACGGAACATGAGGAGGATGAGGGTCAACTGCACCCTAATCAACTTATGGAAGAATGTTATCGTATCGCTGTGCAGTCCGTAGCAGAGCGCGGAACAGTTATTGTATTTATAGATATGGAAGGTGATCTTGTTCTTATTGTTGCGGAGTCGGCTGAAGATGAGAACAAAGAAGAAATGTATTGCATGCTGCAACAAGTGCAATGTGAGATTATGCATGAATTAGGAAAGTCTGTCTGGATTACGATAGGAAGTAAGGAATATACTTTTCAAGAAGTACCACAAAGTTATAAAAAAGCGAAAAGTTTATATGTGGATCATCTGATGCTGCCGGGCTACCCGATTATAGATGTGGACCAACTGTCGAAGATGGTGTTACACGAGGAAAAGCTCGAAATTGATTATGAAGCATTTACTAAACTATTATTATCAGGAGAGCGTGAGGCGGCAAATCAATTTATCGCAGAAACATTCCAAAAGCTGTTCGGATGTGGCGTGATTACACGCATTGATAATTACAACGTGGCGATTGAATTAATGTTGATCGCTAAGAATATGGAGAAGAACTGTAATTTCAGTGCTGTGTTTAATCCTTTGCTACGCATCCATACCATTGAGCAGTTGCTTCATCATGTGCAGGAAAGTGTGAATGAAACGCTGGACCAATTATCGCTAGTGAGTGATGAACTCAGTCCGAATATGAGATATATGGTGGATCAAGTGAGCAAACATTATAGAGAAGAACTATCTCTGAAGACGCTCAGTCAGCGAATGAATATGCATCCTACTTACTTGGGACAGCTATTTCAGAAGGAGATGGGGCGAAGCTTCTCTGATTATGTGAACCAATTCCGAATTGAAAAAGCAAGACAACTGCTGCTTCAAACTACGTTATTAACCAATGAAATTGCAGCTGAAGTAGGGTATCTAGATCCAGCGTATTTTTATCGCCAGTTCAAAAAATCAGCAGGCATATCTCCAACAGAACTTCGAAATATGTATAAAAAAGAAAAGGCGTAGGATTTAGGAAATGTTCCCGGGTATCACGTTCAAGTGGAGGGTTCACGAACGTTGGTCACGGGAATGTTTCCTTTTTTTTGTTCAAATCTTAAGGATTTTCAAGCCTCACGGAGGTCGTTTTTTCTTGCGATCTTTAATTTTTACATATCATTCTGGAGTTTTTCAACTTTATGAAACCGCTTTTATAGCGCAGAATTAAAGATAGTTAAAGGGGCAAGGAAATAAGATCGAAAGGGTATTACGGGGATTGTTTGGGGATAGAGAAGGGGGATGTGGAATAGTGTCTGCATTTTTCAAAAGCTTAAATAAGGATAAAGTACTGTGGTTTATGGTATTACCAGGGACAATATGGTTCCTAATCTTTTGTTACTTACCGATGTTCGGAACCATTATTGCATTTAAGGATTTCAAGATTCATCGGGACGGATTCTTTGCAAGCGTTTTAAATAGTAAGTGGGTTGGCCTTGAAAATTTCAACTTTTTGTTCTCGACAGAGGACGCCTATATTATTACAAGAAATACGATACTGTATAACGTGGCGTTGATCTCTCTCGGTTTAGTTCTTGCGGTGGGCATTGCAATCACCTTGAACGAACTTGTGAACAAACGGATGGCCAAAGTTTATCAAACGGCGATGTTTATGCCTTATTTTCTTTCTTGGGTTATTATTAGCTTCTTTACATTCAGCTTCCTAAGTGTAGATAAAGGGATCTTGAATCAAGTGATTGTTTACTTCGGAGGCGATCCTGTTTCCTGGTATGGTGATACTCGCTTTTGGCCATATATCCTAATTTTCATGGGAATTTGGAAATCAATTGGTTATTCAAGTGTTGTTTACTTAGCGGCTATAGCGGGTATCGACAAGTCCTACTATGAAGCGGCAATGATTGATGGGGCCAGCAAATGGCAGCAAATTAAGTTTATTACACTTCCTTTGCTTAAGCCTTTAATGGTAACGCTAACTATTCTAGCGATTGGTGGTATTTTTAGATCTGACTTCGGTCTATTCTATCAAATACCTCGGGATTCCGGTGTTCTATACTCCGTAACGAATGTTATCGATACTTATATCTATCGAAGCATGAGTACGACAGGAAACCTAGGGATGAGTACAGCAGCGGGTCTATATCAATCGATCGTTGGATTTATCATGGTAATTGTAACGAATTCTATTGTGAAAAAGATCAGCAAAGAAAACGCGATATTCTAGAAAGGAGTCAATTGACGTTATGGAAGTATTCAAACGTAAGCCGAAAGAAGTCGACAACAACGCCATTACTCCTTTTTGGAATGTGGTACTCAATATTGTGATTGGAGTTTTCGCCTTTACCTGTGTGTTTCCGTTCTTGTTTGTCATAGCCATTTCTTTTACAGATGAGAAAGTACTCGCTTTAAATGGATTTAGCTTAATTCCAGAAAAATTTAGTATGGCGGCGTATCAGTTTATTTTTAACACAGGTGATCAGTTATTTCGTTCCTTTGGAGTTACCTTACTTGTTACTGTACTAGGTACGCTCATTAGCTTATTTCTAATTACAACTTACGCCTATGTTCTTTCTCGAAGATCATTTCGCTATCGTAATTTTTTCAGCTTCTTCGCCTTCTTCACGATGTTATTCTCAGGCGGAATGGTTCCAAACTATATTGTGGCCACACAGTTTTTACATTTGTACAACACGATATGGGCTTTAATATTGCCAATAGCGATGAATGCCTTTTTCATCCTAGTGATGCGGACCTTCTTCCAGACTTCAGTGCCTGATGCACTCATTGAGGCAGCCAAAATCGACGGTTCAGGGGAGTTTCGGACATTCCTGCAAATTGTACTTCCGATCTCATTACCGGGGATTGCAACCATTGGATTGTTCTGTACGCTGGGCTATTGGAATGATTGGTTTAATGCGCTGCTGTATATAGATGATGCGAGTCTTGTACCGCTCCAAGCGATGCTGATGCGAATTCAGAATAATATGGAGTTTGTTATCCAGAACAGCATGCAGATGGGATCAAGCTTTGAGATTGCTGCGACATTGCCGACAGAAACCGTTCGTATGGCGATGGTTGTACTGGCGACCTTGCCTATAGCACTAGCGTATCCCTTCTTCCAAAAGTATTTTGTAAAAGGCTTAACTGTGGGCTCTTTAAAAGAGTAACACTACTAAGATGTATTTATTCGAATCGCTAGAACAGGAGTCGATATAAATAAAGAGTTAATTAAACTAAAGGGGGAAAATAGAAATGAAAGTGAAAAAAAGTTTAACGCTCGCTCTTGCTGGAACAATGCTTTTCTCTGGCCTTCTTGCTGGATGTGGTTCGAATAATAATACAAATGCTGCTAAAGAAACAAACAATTCAGCGGCAGCAGGGAATTCAGCAGGGAGTACATCGGAATTAAAGCCATATGAGCTGAAGATGTATTTAATTGGTGGACCTCAAAAGGATTTGGATCTTGTATTAAAAGAAGTTAATAAATATACCCAAGAAAAAATTAATGCGACGTTGAACATTACGATGTTCGATTGGGGTGATTACGATAAGAAGATGCAAGTCATTACCGCTTCTGGTGAGCCTTATGACATTGCCTTTACCTCTTCTTGGACAAATGATTTCCGCCGTAATGCAGCTAACGGTACCTTCTTGGGTCTGAACGATCTGCTAGATAAGTATGGAAAGGAAACGAAAGAAGTTTTGGACCCACGTTTCTTAGAAGGAACTAAGATTAAAGGTGAGATCTATGGTGTTCCTGTAAATAAGGAGCTTGGACAGCAATGGGTATGGCGCTTCAATAAGAAATATGTTGATAAATACAACATGGACATTTCCAACATTCGTACATTGGATGATCTAGAGCCACTACTTAAAACGATTAAAGAGAATGAGCCTGCGGATATTACACCGCTAGCTGTTCCTAAAGGCTTTAAACCATTCATGCCATTTGACTATGTACTAGGTGATGAGTTACCTATCGGGGTCTATATGGATTCCACAGATGGCAAGGTTGTTAATATTCTGGAGACACCTGAACTTTCAACATCGTTAGATACGATGCGCAGACTTTACACAGCAGGTTACTTACGCCCAGACGTTGCAACACTTGAAGGTATTGATAACATTAAGACAGGTAAATGGTTTGCCGATCGCGAAATTACACAGCCTTATGCAGAAAAAGGTTGGTCTCGTTCAGCAGGTTATGAAATTGTAACTTCGCCTATGCATGAGCCTTATGTGTATACACAGTCCGCTGCAGGTTCGATGCATGCTATTTCCGTAACCTCAGGTGATCCTGAACGGGCTATGATGTTCTTGAATCTTTTGAATACAGATAAGTACTTACGCAATTTACTCAACTATGGTATCGAAGGCACTCATTATAAGAAAATTTCCGAGAATGTCATTGAAGATCTTCCAGCTATGCAAGATAGCTATGCAATGCCAGGCTTCACGCTTGGAAATATGTTACTGACTTATCTGCATGCTGATGACCCTGCTGATAAATGGGATGCTTTCAAGAAGTTTAATGATTCGTCAAAAGAAGCCCCTACCTTCGGTTTTGCATTTGATCCTACACCTGTAAAAACAGAAGTAGCGGCCATCAACAACGTAACTAAAGAATTTATGCCAGCGCTATACACAGGTTCTGTTGATCCTAAAACATATCTGCCAAAAGCAACCAAGAAATTTAAAGAAGCTGGACTGGAAAAAGTCATTGCTGAAGTTCAAAAGCAACTTGATGAGTGGAACCAGACAAAGAAATAAGCTTTGAACGTAACAAAACGCCTACGATTAATCTAAAGGTAACGCAAATAGGATTAGTGGAGACGGGCAGCTATGCTGCCCGTCTCTCTATCTATACTCATTTTTATCAAGAGGAGTGGAAATATGGAACAATTCAGACTGCCAACCATCTCAATGCCGAAGCTTCCGCTTCCACAAGCGATTCAAGAAGTATTGAACGAAGCAGAGGAGAAGTTAGCTCATCGCCCTAAACTATTGCAGCTTTTCAAGAACTGCTTTCCGAATACACTTGAGACTACGACTAAGCTCATGGATGATGGAACAACATTCATCATTACTGGTGATATCCCTGCTTCCTGGTTGCGAGATTCTGTGGAGCAGGTTATGCACTATGTGCCATTTGCGAAGAATGATCCGGATCTTCAACGTATCATTAGCGGTCTAATTAAACGACATATTCAGTATATACATATTGATCCGTATGCCAATGCGTTTAACGAAACAGCGAATGACTGGCATTGGAGCACTAGCGATATTACGGAAATGTCCCCTTGGGTGTGGGAACGTAAATTCGAGATCGATTCTCTCTGTTTTTCTATGCGTCTGGCTTATGCCTATTGGAAAGAAACGGGGAAAACTGATATATTCGACGCCGGATTTAAGGCAGCAATGGTCAAAATATACAATTTATTTAGAACAGAGCAACGCCATGCTGAATTATCTCCTTACCGCTTTATGCGTAATAATGGAATACCTGAAGATACGTTACGCAACAACGGTCTTGGTATGCCTGTAAATTACACGGGGATGGTCTGGTCCGGGTTCCGATCAAGCGATGATGCTTGCGACTTCCATTACAATATCCCGGGGAATATGTTCGCCGTTGTTGCATTACGTCATATGCAGGAATTCGCAGAATGGGTATTCCGTGATCTTGAATTTCTAAAAGAGCTTAAAGCATTAGAAGCGGACATTGATCATGGAATCAAGCTGTATGGTATTTATCGTCATCCGAAATTTGGCCCAATATACGCCTATGAGACCGACGGCTACGGCAACTACTGCTTGATGGATGATGCGGGAACACCGGGACTCATGTCGATTCCTTATCTAGGCTATGTTACAGCAGATGATGAGATTTATCAGAATACACGCCGATTTGCGCTGAGCAAGGAGAATCCTTTTTACTTCGAAGGAACAGCAGCGAAAGGGATTGGCAGTCCACATACTCCGAAAGATTATATCTGGCATATGGCATTGTCTATGCAAGGTTTGACGGCTTCCACGAAGGAAGAGAAGCTGGACATGCTTGCGATGCTAGAGTCAACGGATGCGGGGACTGGTTTTATGCATGAAGGATTTCATGTCGATGACCCGAATATGTTCACTAGAAAATGGTTTGCCTGGTCCAATAGTCTGTTCTCCCAACTAGTCTATAAATCGATGAAGGAAGGACTACTATGAGCAGACCTGTAATCATATTCTATGATTCTGATTTCCCAATTTCCAATTCGATTCCTAGTGACGCGATTAAATCCATGCGTGAGTTCGGTACGATCGTGAATGCGAATCAGCTTTCAGCAACGCTTAAGGAAAGCGAAGGTGGATGTTTCATTAATCTGCATGCACCCTATTTCCCAAAAGCGGCATGGATAGACATTCTTGGATATTTGCAAAGAGGTGGTGGACTGATCAGCATTGGAGGTGCCCCCTTCAAACAACCCGTTCGCTGGAAAAATGAACAATGGCATGTGGAAGTGGAACAGACCTCTTATCATCAAGAGCTGTCTATTCATGAGGTACTGCGTGTTGATTGTTCTCGCAACCAGTCCTTGCTTGCATCAGATGTCATTCCTCTGCTTAAGGGGCAAGAAGCTCTTTTTATAGCGAGTGAAGAGACATGGAACCTTGTGCCACATACGACGAAGACGAGTGATTTACCCCATCAAATGGGGTCAGCAGGTCCGATGAGCACACGGATTTACCCGCTTTTGAAGGGAATTACGCATGAGGGGCGGGAAACTGCTGCTCCAGTAGTTCTTTGGGAGAATACGATTGGTTTATTTGCAGGCTCACGCTGGCTGTTCGTAAATACGGCTGCAACGGCTTCTTTATGGAAGGAAAAAGGGCTGTCCGCGATGTCTGAGTGGGTTCGTTTCTGTAGTAAGGGTGTAACGGAAATGTGGGTTAAGCCAAATTACGCTTCATATGAGTCAGGAGAACGGGCTTCTCTGACACTTCAGATTCAGCAGCTTGAGCGGGTAAAACCTTCTTTGCGAAATGAAGACAAATGGAAGTTTACAATGCATGTTGAGCATGAATCCGATCCCTCCTTACATTGGTCCCATTGTTTAGAGATGAAGGCTAATGCTGAGCTTAACATCGTTCGGGTGCCTATTCCTCTGGAAATTAGGAGTGGTCTGTTCCAAGTGGTCTGCGAAGCGGAAGCCAGTGATGGTGAAGTCCGCATTCTACGTCAAGGGTTCTGGGGGCATGCCCCTGAACTTCTGGCAGCAGGTGAACCGGTAACGAGTGGAAGAGATTATTTCATAAAAGATGGGCGTCCGCTACCTGTTGTGGGAATGACTTATATGACGAGTGATGTGGCACGAAAATTTCTATTTCTGCCGAACGTTGGGGTATGGGATCGCGATATGGGTCAAATGCGGAAGGCAGGGATTAACTGGATCCGAACAGGAATCTGGACTGCTTATCGTAATGTGATGCAAGACGATGGTCATGTTTCAGAAGAGGTACTGCGAGCGATTGATGCCTTTATCATGACGGCGAAGAAGCATGATCTTCAGGTGACTTTCACGTTCTTCTCCTTCACACCGGAAACGTGGGGTGGGGTAAATCCTTATTTGGACCCACAAAGTGTTGAGGCTCAGAAGCGTTTCATTCGTTCTATTGTATCTCGTCATAAAGCGTCTTCGAATGTAGATTGGGATCTTATTAATGAACCGTCGATGTTTGATCCGGCACGTATTTTCTCGGATGGTCCGAGTTCATGTCATGATCGCTTCGAGCAACAAGCTTTCATAGAATGGCTTCGACATAGACATGGGGAAATCGAAGTACTACAGGAACGTTGGAATATGACACCCGCACAGCTTCCGGACTTTGCATCGGCAGGGTTGCCAGAAGCGAAAGAGATGAACTTCGATGTTCAGGATATGCACAGTGCTAAAAGAGGGACGCGTTGGCTTGATTATTGCTTGTTCTCCATGGATATGCATAACCGGTGGGTGAGGCAGTTATATGACACCATTAAGGAGCAATGTCCAGATCAGATGGTTACGGTTGGGCAGGATGAAGGGCTAGGGGCGCAGCGACCTTCACCGTTCTTCTACGAGGAGACGGTGGATTACACCACTGTACATTCCTGGTGGTTTAATGATTATCTGGTGTGGGACGGCATCTTTGCCAAGACACCTAATAAGCCAAACCTAATTCAAGAGACTGGCGTCATGTATGTAGAAACTCCTGATGGACGAGCCAAACGTTCGGAGCTGGAGCTGCGAAATCTACTCGAGCGCAAATATGCCTATGCGTTTGGAACTGCTGGTGCGGGGGCCATACACTGGATTTGGAATACGAACTTCTATATGGATAATGCGAATGAGTCCCATATCGGAGCATTGAGAGCAGATGGAACCGAAAAGCCAGAGGCGGATATCTCTTATGACTTCGGGAAGTTTATAGAAGGCATTCGTGACGTATTTGGAGATCGGAAACTGGAAGAGATTGCTGTGGTGTTTCCGTATTCGAATGATTTCTCTAACCGGAAGCTGGCTTTCGCTGCTACAACAGAGCTTACCCGTATTCTTTCATATGATCTAAAGATGCCTTTTAGAGGGGCTTCTGAATACCACCTAGATGATTTGGAGAACCATCCTGTGAAGCTTATTATACTGCCAAGCGCGCATAACTTCGATGATGCAGCGATGGAAAGGTTGTTACACATCGTTGAAGAGACAGGTGCGGTATTGCTTGCTACAGGCCCGCTCGACATTGATGCTTACTGGCGTTCTTCAGAGCGCTTAAGTGATATTCTTGGCAAGCGTGAATTGCGTAATGTACGCCGTGAAGAAGTGCTTAGCCTTCAAGGCCAACAACTCCCCGTCTCCTTCGGTCACCGAAGGATTGCTGAGGTATCGAAGGAAACGATGATTCACGAATCCGGCGAAAGCGGAAGCTCTACTATAGACTCAGTCATAAACATCCCGCTTGGCAAGGGTCGACTCCTATGGAGTCCACTGCCCGTTGAATTGAGCGACCGAAGTGATACTACATTTGCACTGTATCGCTACGCGCTCCATGCTGCTCATGTGGAGTGTGACTTGGAGTGGATTAGCGGAGGGGACTTAGTAGGTATCTACGGACGGAAATTGAGCTTTGCTACGGGAGCTCTCTTCACCTTCGTATCGGAATATGCTCAGGATGCGAAGATCGAGGTGAAGGATTCAGCCACTGGCCGAACCTACGCGTTCTTGTTGGAACAGGAACGTTCAGTCCTGTTTGCTACGGACTATAAAGGTGATCTTCTTGGTGTGTATCGCCAGCAGGAAGTTGAAATTCATATAACTTATCCACATCTACTACATTAAGCATCTTAGTAGAGAGTACGTATTGCATATAAGGAGGTCTTCACATTGGATCGTTCAGATAAATCTATTAAACCTCAGACTGCCCATATTATTTCTCATACTCACTGGGACCGGGAATGGTATCTTCCATATGAAAAGCATCATGTACGCCTGATTAAACTGGTCGATGAATTGCTGGATCGATTGGATGAGGATGGTGAATTTAAGAGTTTTTATCTTGACGGACAGACAATCATTCTGGAAGATTATCTTCAAGTTCGCCCCGAGAATCAAGATCGTCTACAAAAACATATTACGGAAGGTCGTCTACTGATTGGACCTTGGTATATTCTGCAAGATGCTTTCCTTACCAGCGGAGAGGCAAATGTACGTAATATGCAGATTGGTCATCAGGATTCGAAGCGTTACGGTGAACCTTCTAAGATCGGTTATTTTCCGGACACCTTTGGTCTAGTGGGTCAGACTCCACAATTAATGAAGCAATCAGGCATCAATAATGCCTTTTTTGGAAGAGGTGTAAAGCCGACTGGATTCAACAATACAGTATCGGACGGTGGATATGAATCTTCGTTCTCCGAGCTGATATGGGAAGGTCCGGATGGATCGAAAGTGCTTGGAATTCTATTTGCGAATTGGTATTCGAACGGAAACGAAGTGCCAGTGAATGAAGCAGAGGCAAAAGAGTTCTGGGAGAAGAAGTTAGCAGATGCTCGGAAATTTGCCTCTACAGGCGAGTTATTATTCATGAACGGCTGCGATCATCAACCGGCTCAACTGGATTTGCCGGAGGCTATTGAAACTGCGAAGCGGTTATATCCAGATATGGAGTTTATCCATTCCAACTTCCCTGATTACCTTAAGGCTGTAGAGGATGTAATGGATCACAACAATTTGTCGACCGTAAAGGGCGAACTGCGGAGCCAGCACACTGACGGATGGGGGACGTTAGTGAATACCGCATCTGCTCGTGTCTATTTGAAACAGATGAATCAGGAAGGGCAAGTCTTGCTTGAAAAGGTAGCTGAGCCACTCGCTTCATTCGCACATGTATTGGGCAAAGATTACCCTCATCATCTGTTCACCTATGCCTGGAAGACGCTAATGCAGAATCACCCTCACGACAGCATTTGTGGCTGCAGCGTGGATGAGGTACATCGCGAAATGGTAACCCGGTTTGATAAAAGCCGTCATGTAGCAGAGACCATTGTTGATGATAGTAAGCGCATGATCGCTGAAGCTGTGGATACGTCCGGTTTTGCAGCATTTGGTGAAGAAGTGCTTCCGTTAGTAGTCATGAATATGACAGGGTGGAGACGCACGGGTACAGTGAGCATAGAAATTGATACGGCACGTCTATATTTGAGAGAGGGTTTCTCTCTAGAAGAAACGGCCAGCCGTATGAAAGATATTGACTTAAACGGTCGTGAATTAGTAGACGATCAAGGGAATGCCATTACATGCCAGATGGAGGATTTGGGTCTTCAGTTTGGTTATGATTTGCCTGACGATAAATTCCGCCAGCCCTATATGTGCCGCCGAGTAAGACTTACCTTTGAAGCTGGGCAAGTTCCGGCGCTGGGTCTTCGTGCATATGCGTGGGTTCGTCGTGCTAACGCAGGGTTGCCTATAGCTCCTGAATCTTTGCTTCAAGGGGATCGGGTGTTGGAGAATGAGGCCATCAAAGTAGTGATCCATGATAATGGTTCATTTACGCTAAGTGACAAAGCCAGTGGCATGACCTACCGTGATCTTGGTGTGTATGAGAACACAGGTGATATCGGGAATGAATACATGTATAAACAGCCAGAGGGTGAACAAGCTTTAACGACCAAGGGACTACAGGCGAATATTTGCGTTCTGGAAAATACACCTTATCGAGCATCTGTGGAAATTAAGCATGACTGGGAGATTCCAGCCTCAGCAGATAATAAGCTGGACGAGGAACAGCGTGCCCTTGTGTACTACCCGGAGCGGAAAGCGCAGCGCAGTAGTGACACAGTCATTCTTAAACTTCGTACCGTAATTAGCTTGGAGCGGGGCGGGAAGGGGCTGCATATCGAAACGACGATAGACAATAAAGCCAAAGATCACCGGATTCGTGCGCTATTTCCGACAGATTTGAACACCGCCACACATCATGTGGATTCGATGTTTGAGGTTGCGGAGCGGAATATTGAGCCAGCTACAGAATGGATGAATCCGAGTAACACGCAGCATCAGCAGGCCTTTGTTGATATCAGTAATGAAACAGCCGGTCTAACCGTCGCTAACTTTGGATTAAATGAATATGAAGTGCTAAGAGACGGTCATAACACCATTGCGATTACACTACTCCGTAGCGTGGGTGAACTGGGAGACTGGGGTTTGTTCCCAACTCCAGAAGCGCAATGTCTCGGAGAGCACATTGTACGTATGGAGCTCATCCCACACACAGGAGATGGTATAACCTCAGGTGCTTTTGCTGAAGCTTATCAATTCCAGATTCCTTGGGTCGTATGTCAGACTGATGTACATGAAGGAGCGATTGCTCCGGTGTATACTCCATTCGAATGGGAGAGTCAGGAGCTCGCATTTTCCTCTCTAAAAATGAACGAGCAGACTGGAGACCTACTGCTTCGCTGGTACAACATGAGTCAGCAGAGTACCGACCTGACCATCCGTTCAACGATACCGCAGCAGTATTTCTATAAGACGTCGATCCTGGAAGAGGAGAGCCACCCACTCTCTAGCGAAGAGAAAGGTAGTTCGGCCTTACAGATCGGTCCATGCGAAATTGTAACGATTGGTATTCGGAGATAATATGAATATAAAGACGATAGTTAACCTAGGTATCAGCTTAGGAGCTATCGTCTTTTTTTTGAAAAAAAAGATTGCCAAATATAACTAATAAAATTAAAATTAGTTTGTATAGAAAACTTGGTTTTGTATAATGTTTGAAAGAGGTGTTCACATGGACAAAAAATATTGGGTGCCTGCTTTGGAGAAAGCAGACGGTATTCTACGCCTTGTATCAGAGGAACCCTATAAGCATCGATTAATTGATTTATCCAATCAGCTTGGTATCCATAAGAGTTCTATGTATTCTATTTTGCAGACTATGGAAGTACTTGATTGGGTGAATAGAGATACTAACGATACTTATGCCGTTGGCTCCGCTGCGGGAAGGTGGGGAGATTCCTACTTGCAAGGTCAGGACTTAATCTCATCATTTCACCGAGAAGCTACCGCCACAAGAGATCGTCTGCAAGAGACGGTTCAGTTGGCCAGACTTGAAGGTAATGAAGTATTGTATCTAGCTAAGGAGGAAGCGCCGACTATGGTCAGGCTAGCATCCGGCCCCGGTATGAAGTTCCCTGCACATGTGACTGCACTTGGAAAATTGCTCCTGTCGTTCATTGATGATAAAGATCTGGATTCATTGTACCCGATTCAAGAATTAACGAGCGCTACAGAGTATTCATTGAAAACGAAGGCGGATCTGGTTAAGCAACTGCGAATCATCCGTGATGAGGGGATTGCTTTCGATGAGCAGGAAGTTATCGTTGGGTTCAGCTGTGTTTCAGCCCCGATCCTATCTAAATCAGGTGAGGCTATCGCAGCAGTGAGCTGTACCATGCAGCAGCATATCTGGGAGAAAAAGAAGGATGTTGCGGAGGCTGAAATTCGTCATTTGGCGAATCGGTTATCGCTATACCAAGGAGGCAATCATTAATGAGATTAGCCAATAAAGTCATCTTAATTACGGGATCAGGTTCAGGGATCGGGAGAAGCACGGCATTGCTGTTTGCTCGTGAAGGTGCAACAGTAATTGTGAACGATTTAGATGAAGCTAGAGGTATAGAGACTTTGAAGGATATTCATGCAGATGGAGGAAAAGGTCATTTCATCCATGCGGATGTGACCCATGCTGAATCTGTAGAGCAGATGGTAGATCAAATCATTGAACAATATGGTCATATAGATGTGCTTTTTAACAATGCAGGGATTAGCGGAGTAGGCGCTTTGCATGAAGTTGAACCGGATGCATGGGAACGGGTAATTCAGGTTAATATTCGGGGGGTATATTTGCCCTCCAAATATGTGCTTCCTCATATGATGAAACGAGAATCTGGCAACATCATTAATATGTCCTCTTGCGTCGCAGAAATCGGGCTCGCCAGAAGAGCTTCTTATTCAGCTACCAAAGGAGCGGTATTGGCCCTGACGAAATCCATGCAAGTAGATTACGCAGCATACAATATTCGTGTAAATGCCCTTTTACCAGGTACAATCCTAACACCGTTCGTTGAGAATTACTTAAAAACCTCTTACGATAATCCGGAAACTGCGATTGCGTCAATTAAGAAGCGTCAGCTTAGTGAAGAGCTCGGCTTACCTGAGGATGTTGCCCAAGCCGCCTTATTTCTCGCTTCGGATGAATCAAAATTTATGATGGGTTCTCCTCTCTATATTGATGGAGGCGCAACTTTTGGGAAAAATGCCTGAACAGCATTAAAACGATAAAAGGAAGGGGAATTAATAATGAAGTTATTAACATTCGTTAACAATGGTGATTACCAATTGGGGGTCGTAACAGAAAAAGGGATACTGGATGTTGCAAGCGCTTTAATAGATTTGCCTACACAGCATGGGTATTCCGTACCTATGACCGTTCACGAAGTCATTGACGGTGGTGAGGCAGCGGCTTCGAGGTTGGATCAATTCACAACTCAAGCACTGGATATGGCTGGAGAAGACTGTTCATACCTATTAGATGAAGCGAAGTTGACGCTCGGTCCATGCGTGACTCATCCAAATAAAATCATCTGCGTCGGTCTTAACTATCGCAAGCATGCGGTGGAAACGAACGCAGCAATTCCTGAGTTTCCGATATTGTTCAATAAATTCAATAACACGTTGACGGGACATGGCGACGATATTCCCCTTCCAAGAGTGACGAAAAAAGTTGATTACGAAGCAGAGCTTGTTATCGTTATCGGCAAATCAGCTAAGTACGTTACGAAAGAGGACGCGTTTAACCACGTATTTGGTTATTGCAACGTAAATGATTTGTCCGCACGGGACTTGCAGCTAAGGACTCAGCAATGGCTGTTAGGCAAGTCATGTGATAAATTCTCTCCTCTTGGACCTTATCTAGTTACAGCGGATGAAATCGAAAACCCGAATGATTTAGAGATTAAATGTACAGTCAACGGAGAAATCCGCCAGCACTCCAATACGTCAGATATGATTTTCCAATGCGATGAGATCGTAAGTTATATTTCGCAACATATGACGCTTGTTCCTGGAGACATCATTCTGACAGGAACACCAGAAGGCGTCGTCCTCGGTTATCCGGTAGATCAGCAGATTTACCTGAAGGATGGTGATATCGTCACGATTGAGATTGAGAAGCTCGGCAAGCTGACGAACCGGCTCGTTAAGGAAGACTGACAATGTACTCAATTTGTGAGGTGAAAGCATGAGAATTGATGCGCATCAGCATTATTGGCAATTAAGTCGAGGAGATTACGGATGGCCTACACCAGAAGTTCCATTACTATATCGAGATTTTATGCCTGATGACCTGACAGAATCATTATTACGACATGGAATCACGAAAACCATTGTTGTTCAAGCAGCGGCTACTGTTGAAGAAACTGAATTTCTACTAAGTTTATGCGAGACCCATGATTCAATAGCTGGTGTTGTGGGCTGGTTGGATTTAGAGCAGGACAATTTTGCGGAAACCTTTGAACTTTTGCGTAAATATCCTCATTTTATTGGCCTCCGATTGATGCTTCAAAGTATTGATGCTGATGAATATTTGCAACGTCCTCATGTTATTCATCATTTAAAATGGTTAGAGACGATGGGATTCCCTGTTGATTTATTGATCCATGCTGCACAATTCCCAGCCGTATTGAAATTGCTCAAGCTTGTGCCAAATTTACATGCGGTCATTGACCATATAGGTAAGCCACAAATTTCCCAGCAAGAATCCTCACCTTGGCAAGAGTGGGTTACGGAGGTCGCGCAATATTCGCAGATGTATTGCAAGCTTTCAGGTATGGTTACCGAAGCAAATATGGCGACCTGGGTAGAATCTGACTTTAACTTTTATATCAAACACGTCATACAGGCATTTGGACTAAACCGAGTCATATTCGGTAGTGACTGGCCAGTGTGCCTGCTTGCAGCAAGCTATGATCAAACAGTAAGCATTTTGTTAAACAATTTACCTGAAGCGCTTACAGAGCGAGAATTAGACGATGTTTTTGGCAATAATGCGATCCGCTTTTATCAATTGGAGACATCACATTTTATTGAAACTGGAGTGTAGCCTATGCAATTACAAGGGAAAGTCGTTATTGTTACAGGCGGTGGCTCCGGGATTGGCGAAGCGACTGCCAAATTATTTGCCAGTGAGGGTGCTAAGGTGGTCATTGCGGACTGGAATGAAGCTGAAGCAAAAAGAGTAGTTGAGGATATTCATTCAGTTCATTGTGGGGATTCTGTTGCTTATGCTGTGAAAACAGATGTTTCATCGGAGCTAGAGGTTAAACAATTGGTAGAATGGGTCCTAAATAAGTTTGGCAAGATTGACATTCTATTCAATAACGCAGCTGTTGTATTGCCGAAGTGCTTAGAGGATATTTCTGAAACAGAATGGACTCGTACCTTGGATATCAATTTGAAGAGTGTCTATTTGATGATTAAATTCTGCATTCCTTCGATTAGAGAAAACCGTGGCTGCATCGTGAATATGGCTTCATTAAGCGGATTGGTAGGCCAAAAGCAAAATCCGGTATACTCGGCTTCAAAAGGCGCAATTATTGCAATGACTAAAGCATTAGCGTTGGATTATGCGAACGATGGAGTTCGTGTCAATTGCATATGTCCAGCAGGTGTAATGACGCCTTTATTAGAAGAGTGGATCGGTCAACAGCCCAATCCGGCAACTACAATACAAGATTTGATCGATATGCATCCATTGGGAAGATGTGCTTCAACGGAAGAGATAGCTAGAGCCGTGTTGTATTTAGCGAGTGATTTATCCGGATTTGTTACGGGTGTAGCGCTCCCTGTTGATGGTGGAGCAGCCTTAGGTTATTAATGAGTTATTGGAAAGGGAGGGGCGGAATGACTCGATATGGGAGTGTTATTCATGTCAAGGATGAGAAGCTGGAAGAATACAAAGCGTTACATGCATCTGTATGGCCAGAAGTGTTGGATAGATTAAGGAAATGCAACATTAAGAACTATTCCATTTTTTATAGAGACGGCTACTTGTTCAGTTATTTTGAATATACAGGGGATGACTATACGGCTGATATGGCCATCATGGCTGAAGATCCTCGTACACAAGAATGGTGGAGCTTAACAGATCCTTGTCAGTATCCTGTGAAGTCTGCATTAGAGGGTGAATGGTGGGCGAGTATGGATGAGGTTTTCCATTTGGATTGAGTATTCATTTCATTTAAAGCTAGGGAGATGAAAAATATGAAAATTACTAACGTAGAAAGCTTCGTCTTACACGTACCGATTACACCACCAATAACGGATGCAATTAATGTTGCTACGCATTGGGGACTTGCAGGCGTTCGGATTTTTACAGATGAGGGTTTTGTGGGGTATGGGTATACAGGAACTTGTGCACATGGTGATGATATGATCGTTGATACGATTGATCGTTATTACGCTCCTTTATTAATTGGCAAAGATCCGTTTATGGTGAAAGAGATTTGGGATGAGCTGCGTTTTGGAAAAATGCATTGGATTGGTAGAGCGGGAGTTACTCATATGGCGTTGGCAGCAGTAGATATTGCACTTTGGGATATTATGGCGAAGGCTTCCAATAAACCTTTGTGGCAGTATCTTGGAGGACATAAATCCAAACAAATAAAAGCTTATAATACAAACGGCGGCTGGTTGAACTGGTCCAAAGAACGTTTGATTAAGGACGTTACTGAAATTGTAGAGCAGGGCTTCACTGGAGTCAAAATTAAAGTGGGTAAAGCAGATTCACATGAGGACTATGATCGTTGCAAAGCTGTTCGTAAGGCGATAGGAGATCAAACCATCTTCATGATCGATGTGAACCAACAGTGGAATATCAATACAGCGATGACATGGGGGAAGAAGTTAGAGGAGTTTGATTTGTTCTGGTTAGAAGAACCCTTAAATCCAGATGACATCATGGGACATAAGAAGCTGGCCGATGCATTAAATGTACCTATTGCGTTAGGTGAACATGTCTATACGAAATATGCATTCCGGGATTATATCCATCAAGGGGCACTTGAATATTGCCAAGTAGATGTAACACGTGTTGGTGGGATTACGGAATGGCAACAGGTTGCAGGTTTAGCCGCTTCATACGATATTCCGATTTGTCCGCATGTTGGTGATATGGGGCAAATTCATCAGCATTTGGTTGCAGCAACACCAGGTGCGATCATGCTGGAATACATTCCTTGGATACGCCATATTTTTGTGGAGCCGGCTACTGTAGTTAATGGGCACTACATACTACCTCAAATGCCGGGTGCATCAACGGAGATTATACCAACGCTGTTTGAGCAGTATCGCGTGAGATAATGAAGTGATGCTTCACAAAAAGAAGAGGCCTATGCGAGCAATCGCATCGACCTCTTTCTTTTTAGTGAATCTTCTGTATCCGAACAATCTTGCTTTGATTATCGTCTTTTAAATGATGCTTTAAGCCTACGCTCATAAGTGCTTGACTGCTATACAGTCTTTCCAGTCCGTAAATTCGGAACATGAACAACAAACCCCGCTTTATGCATGTTATATGCAATAAGCGGGGTTTGTTGTTTTTAGCATTTGAGTCAAGAAGAAGACTTACTACGCGTTGGGGAACTGATATGATCAATCTGCTCGTCTAGAACGGTGCTGGCTTTGCCTAAAAATTGTGAAATGAGGGCCAGTTCTTCATCCGTATAGGAAGCAGCCAATTTAACCATAGCGGTATGAAGTGGCATGTACGTGTCAATGACATCTTCTTTATTTTCATACAACGGGACAATAATTACTTTACGGCGATCATTAGGGTCATTTTGTCTGCGAACGTATCCGTTTTTTTCGAGACGATCTATTAATGCAGTAACACTACCTGTGGCAAGTCCAGTTAGTTTGGACAGCTCTCCAGCGGTAATGGGGCCTTTTTCACGCAGGATATCCACAGACAAAAAATCATTATTGTATAACCCAAGAGAGGCGGCTACGTTTTGCTGGTATACCACCGTTCGGGTTCCCAGACCACGCATGAGTAAGGTAAATTGTTCTTGCTCTGGTGTAGGTTGTGCTTGTTCATGGCTTGACAAAGGATAACGCCCCTTTTAAAATCTTTATATCTCGTTAATCAAGATATTTGATTATGAAGTTATTTTAAAATGTGTTATTTTACAAATACATTCTATCGAATTAAGCATACTTTTGCAAAAAAAGTAGTATGACAGCATTCGTAAATGGTTATGGATAAGAGATATATCTATGTGTGATTGCTTTAATTGAGAGGGGAATCATTGTGAAAGAAGCTATTGTTATTAAAGGTGCACGAGAGAACAATCTGAAGAATGTCTCGCTCACGATTCCTAAGTATAAGCTTGTTGTTCTGACGGGACCTTCGGGATCAGGAAAATCGACGTTAGCTATGGATACACTTCAGCGGGAATGCCAAAGACAGTATTTAGATTCCATGGGCATGACTTCAGATACGATCAGTAAACCAAAGGTCGAGTCCATTGTTGGACTGTCTCCATCCATTAGCGTTGGACAGCATGTTACGAATCGTAATCCACGCTCGACAGTAGGGACTGTAACTGACATCTATACCTTTGTCAGGTTTATTTTTTCTAGATTAGGGGAGCGGATTTGCCCTTCTTGCAATGGTAGCATACCACCTTCTTTTGAAGCGAGGGGGCTACTAATAGAAGAAGACGAGGAAATGGAAGGTCAGTCGATGGGCTGTCCGCATTGCGGAGCTGAGCTTGAGAAACTTGGCATGTCACATTTTTCCTTCAATAAGCCGGAAGGGGCTTGTGAAGCTTGTGGTGGACTTGGGTCTGTGGCGACTATAAATGAAGCAGCGGTATTTAATCCAGAGCTTAGCATGAAAGAGGGGGGAGTAGCTTCTCTGAATGGCGTTCATCGGGATATACAGATGCGGATATTAGTAGCGGCGGGAAAACATTTCGGATTTGTGTTTGACCCGGATCAACCGTTGAAGGATTACGGTGAGATTCAGCGTGATTTGCTCTACTACGGTGTGGAGAGTGAAGCTTTTAAACGCCATTTCCCTAATATTAAGCCAATCCAAGGGACGAAGTTTGAAGGTGTTATACCCGGTTTGTGGCGGCGGTATAAGGAGAAGGAAGGGGAGGCTGGTACGCAGGAGAAAGATGGCGGATTTTTTCATGAGCAGCAATGCCCGGAATGCCTAGGAGCTCGCCTGAAAAAAGAAGTTCGTCTAGTTCGAGTAGCTGACGCATCGATCATAGATGTATCCGACTGGTCGCTTAGTGAGGTATATGAGTGGACGAAAGGACTGGAGGCGGCACTGCCTGCCGAAGGTCTACATCTACTTGAACCGATCCTTCATGATATGCCTACTAGACTAAAGCGGATTATCGATGTTGGCCTAGGTTATCTTTCCATGAACCGGCAGACAGTCTCTTTATCTGGCGGGGAAGCACAGCGCCTGCGTCTAGCATCACTGCTGGGTTCAGGGTTGACCGGTGTGTTATACATTCTGGATGAACCGACGACGGGACTACATCCTCGGGATACAGTTGGCCTTATTCGTGTGCTTCAGGAGCTGCGTGATCTTGGGAATACTGTGCTCGTTATTGAACATGATATTGAGATGATGCGTGCTGCGGATCATATTATTGATATGGGTCCAGGTGCTGGATTGCATGGTGGAATCGTTGTTGGTGAAGGTAGTTTAGAAGATTTGATGGCAAGCGAGCTTTCGGTTACAGGAGCTTATCTCAGAGAAGAGCGTCTCGAAGTTCCCACACGTATTCGCCGAAAAGGGAACGGAAAGCAGATCACTATCCGGCAGGCACAGTACCGGAATATTGATATTCAAGAAGTCTCCATTCCACTTGGTTGTCTTGTATCTGTAACAGGGGTTTCGGGTTCGGGTAAGTCCACGCTTATATTTGATATCCTTGCGCAAGGAAGCTCTAATGGTCATGAACAAACAGGCTGTAAGGAGATTACGGGTTTAGGTGAAGTCGGGAGCATTGTGATCTTTGACCAATCACCCATGGGTAGAATGCAGCGTTCTAATGTAGCGACCTATACCGATGTATTTACACATCTGCGTCAGTTATTTGCGGCTTTGCCAGAGGCGAAGAAAAGAAAACTGACCTCCAAGCATTTCTCTTTTAACACACCGGGGGGACGGTGCGAAACCTGTCAGGGACTTGGTGTATTGTCCGTAGACATGAACTTTCTGCCTGATCTAGAAGTAAAGTGTCACGCCTGCAAAGGAAGACGGTTTACGGATGAGGTCTTACAGGTGAAGTATGATGGCTTCTCTATCTCAGATCTGTTGGACATGTCTATACAGGAAAGCTTGCCGATTCTTAAGTCGGAGGCCAAAATGGCCGGTATTATTGAGACGTTGTGTGAGGTGGGTCTTGGATACCTTAAATGGGGACAATCTGTCAAAACCTTATCAGGCGGCGAGGGACAGCGGATCAGGCTGGCCAAAGAGCTGAGCAAGCCATCTAAAAATCATACGCTCTATTTGCTGGATGAACCAACGACAGGTCTACATCCGTCAGACATCAAGCAACTTCATACCTTATTGAGCAAATTGGTAGATACGGGAAATACGGTTGTTGTTGTGGAGCACAGCTTAGAACTGATTCGGGAGTCTGACTGGGTGATCGACATTGGCCCTGAAGGGGGCACAGTTGGAGGTAAGCTTGTAGCTGAAGGCACACCGGAGCAGGTCGCTGAAGTACAGGAATCTTATACAGGGATGTTCTTGAAACGGATTCTGGCTGAGGGCTTTAATCCACTTTAAATCAGATATCCATTTGGAAAAAAGAGAGTGCCCCGAAGCCATAGAATTCATGGCTTCGGGGCAATTCTTTGTGTGTTCCGGCGTATTCACCAACCCTAGCATTGAGCGGCAGAAGACGAAGCATCTAAACCTCCAAGAAAAATGAATTGAATTTATTGCTGTCGTCATAGTAACATTAGGTTAAGCGCTTAACTTATGTGAAGGGAGGATGCAATGACTACAATCCATCTCTCTATCATTGCAACTCACCCATTAAATAAAGAGGACGGTTATTGAGAACATGGACGAGAAAAGGTTAATTATCTTTTTTGACAGCGGAGATACCATTGTTGATGAATCGACTGAAATTAGGGATGAAGAAGGAATCGTACGGAGTGCGGATCTGATTCCGGGAGCAGATATCACGATTCAAACCTTGCATGAGAGAGGATACACGCTTGCTCTGGTTGCAGACGGTGATGCGCAATCCTTCAAAAATGTATTTAAGCAGCATGGACTAAACGATTATTTCAGCGCCATGATTATTTCCGAGAATATCAAAGCAGTCAAGCCAAGCCCGCGCATGTTCAAGGCAGCTATTGGTGCGCTTGATTTGTCTGAAGCGGATTTCTCCCGTACCGTTATGATTGGCAACAATCTTAGCCGTGACATGAAAGGGGCCAATGCGCTAGGCATCACCAGCATTTTTCAGAGCTGGACGCCCCGTTATTCCCATGAGCCGGCAGATGAGTCTGAGCGTCCGACGTATACAGTTAGTGAGCCGCTGCAATTGCTAGAGTTGATTGAGAGGCTGAACGCTGAGCTCAAGTAAGCTGGTGGTCGTTCATTATGCTATTTTTTCATATTTAAATACAAAAAGAGAAACCCAAGGTCATGAGAATGACTGGGTTTCTCATCTTTTTAATCAATCTGCAAGAGTTACAAAGCAATCTAATGATCTAGCAGCTTAATAATCTAGAAGGCGTCCATGATCATGCCATTGACCATACATTTTATTTTCTTTAGTGTTTGTTATAAATTTATCTAATTTACTCTTAAATAATTCTGGTTGATGTTTATTACTTTGTATCGTGTCGATCCTGACTCTTTTATAAAGAGCGGGAAAGGCTAAGAAATTCTCATATATCTGCTGTTCCTCTTTTAGCCTTTGTTCTATAACCCTATCGATTAAAAAAGAATCAGGGTCCATATCAGGAAGTACCTTTCTTCCTTCAGCGGTCATTAACCCCAGCTTTTCGAGGCGGCGGACACGTTCTTTATTCAATTCTGTCCAAGAGCTTCGTTTACTTCTGGGAGACAGTCGCTGCGCCAGCTCCGTTTCAGAAATTTTCTTTTTCAATCCATCAATCCATCCAAAGCACAAACTTTCCTCAACCACGTCCAAATACAGCAACGTCTCTTGGTTTGGCGTCATACTTACGAGTACCCAACAAGATTGTTCGGTCTTACAATTTTCCTGAAGCCAAGCTCTTAAATGTTCTCTCGATTTCACTGTAATTAGATTTTCAATCTGCATAAATTAAATAGCTTCCGCAGGCATCTGATACCAAAAAAGGGAATAGTCGTTCATGGTGGAAGAGTGTCCTAACTGACGTAACATAGTAGATATATTACCTCTATGATAAGTCCCGTGATTGGCGGCATGAAGCACAATTTCTGATAGACGTGTTTGCCGGATTCCAACGAATGGGTTATCAAGTAGAATAGTCTGCTCCAAATCGGTTTGGTTTTGTAACCATTTTTTGTATTGTTCAGATAGCTGGGCAAAAAGATTAGCGTATTCATCAACCGAATTTAGAATGCTCATATTTAGCGGGATACTTTTTTGAAAAGCCTCAGGCATACCAGTGCCTGTTAAAACCAGATACCACATCGTATCAACCGCATAGATATGGCTAAGGGCATGAGCGATGGTGGGAAAAGAGCTATTCACTTCTTGATTTAGCACAGAGGGAGAGAGTTGCTTGATTCTTCCCAAGATCGTTTGGTTCGCCCAAATGTGGTAATTAAACATTTCTACTGGATGATTGGTCATTGTAGGATCTCCTTTTGAGTTGTGATAGATTATTTTGTAGCTGTTGTTAATATAAAAGAAGAAGTATGACAGCAGACTGTCATACTTCTTCATAAAGATTTAGGGTATTTTGCAGCTGCTTTTTTAAGATACCTCGTAGTGCAAGAGGCTCGAGGACTTCAGCGCCGCTGCCGAAACTTAGCAGAATTGACCATAGCCAGCGGGCTTCCAATGGTTTATACACAGGAATTCGCATCGTCATGCTCTCATCGGTATGAAATTCCTTATCCACCTGGTGAAATTGATCCAGCGCTTCTGCCAAAGCCTCAGGTCCCACCCGGATTACGACTTCCTCAACCTGATCGGCCCTGTTTGAACAACCGGCCTCTATGGGTACCTCATGTTGGGAATGAAAGGTATTCTGTGTCAGAAGCAAATTCATCATCCGGGATAGCCGGAACTCTCGATAATCCTGTCGTTCCTGGCAATAACCATAGATGTACCAGTTGCTATATTTAAAATGAAGCTTTACTGGTTCCATATTACGGGCTGTGCGTTCGTTTTTTACATTGATGTAATCAAAACGGACGATATTTCGTTCCGTAATAGCCGTACGTAAAAGAGAAAGTGCATCGGGATCCATACGACGAGTTTCAAAATCCACCGCTAGACTAGAAGTCTGTTGTTCTGTTCCAATCGTTTGCAGCCGTTCAATGGTTCCTTGCGCTTGCTCGTCTTCAAACACGGAAGAGAGACTGTTCAGCACGGTAATCAAAGAAGTGACATCATACGAACGGAGAAGACTTTTATCCATTTTATATCCGTCCATGATGCCATATCCGCCTTTAGTTCCCTGATACGATACGACCGGGATGCCTGCGGCACAAATGACATCGATATCCCTATAGATAGTTCTCTGGGAAACCTGAAACTCTTCAGCCAGCTTGGAGGCAGATAAAACTTCGTGGTTCAACAGCTTGTAGATCATAGAAATCAAACGTTCCAATTTCATTTGTGTATTCCCACCCATTAGTCCATTTCGTGTTACTGCATGATTATAGCATAGATTTTTCAAGCTAATTTGGGGGAGGATTTTGGTGGTGTTGCACAGGAAAGTACTAATCGTATCTCACAGAGAAAAAAAGATTGACAAAATATGGTTGGTGGGTTAACTTGTGAATATAAAATAAAATTATTCATAAAACCATAAAAGCGAGTTGAGATGTATGCCTAAGAAATTCACAGAACAAGAAAGAGAATGGATTAAACATAAATTGTTGACAGAAGGTCGCCGCTGTTTTGAAGTACATGGCATTAAAAAAACTAGTGTTGAAGAATTAACAAAAGCTGCCGGGATTGCGCAAGGTTCGTTTTACATGTTCTTTGGATCGAAAGAGGAATTGTTCTATCACATATTGCTTGAAGAGGAACAACGAATTCGTAGTACAATGTTCGATTCATTTAGCGTAGGCGTGCCTGTAAATAAGGAAGAAATCAGATTATTTTTACTGAAATCTTTCCGCATGATGGAAGAGAGTCCGATCGTCCGCCAGATGTTCGTAAGAAGCGAAATGGAGCAGCTATTAAGAAAGTTACCTAATGAGTTGTTGGAACAAAATTTTACAGAGGATAAAGACTTTTTTATTCCTTTCATTCAATCATGGCAAGCCGAAGGTATCATGGTTGGGATTGACCCGGAATTAATCGTAAGCATGATTCGCTCTGTAGTCCTTCTGTCTTTGCATAAGGAAGAGATCGGTGATGAACGCTATCAGGCAACTATAGAGCTTTTGATAGGGGTTCTGGCTGAGGGGATGACTTCTTTGAAGGATAATAAGACTGGGGGAGTATGAAATGATCGAAGTGAAGGAGCTTCATTTTACCTACCCAAAAATAAAAGAGCCAACCCTTAGTGGACTTAACTTTTCCATACCTCAAGGAGAAGTGTTTGGTTTTCTCGGTCCTTCGGGAGCGGGTAAAAGCACAACACAAAAAATACTAATTGGAGTCTTAAAAAATTATCTCGGCAGCGTTAACGTAATGGGCAAGGAAATAAGAAATACCGGACCGGAGTATTTTGAGCGAATAGGGGTAGCTTTTGAGTTTCCAAATTTCTATTCGAAGTTTACTGCGCTGGAAAATTTGCAGCTATTTCGGTCTCTGTATTCAGGGAGAACAGCGGAACCGAGGTTTCTCCTGGAGCAAGTAAATCTCACTGAAGCTGCAAATTTGAAGGTCTCCCAGTTATCGAAGGGGATGAAGATGCGGCTGAATTTCTGTAGAGCACTCTTAAATAACCCGCAAATTCTATTTCTGGATGAACCCACTTCCGGGCTCGACCCCGTTAATGCGAAACGAATGAAGGATTTAATCCTGGAAAAAAAGGCAAATGGGACAACTGTAATTATTACAACACATAATATGCAAGCCGCTGAGGAGCTCTGCGACAGGGTCGCTTTTATTGTAGATGGTCAGATTAAGTTGATTGATTCTCCTCGGGAGCTTAAGCTTCTAAATGGAAAAAAACGAGTGCGGCTGGAATACCGCCATCATAATGAAGTTAGAAATGAGGAATTCTCACTTGATGATATAGGGGAGAACGAATATTTCTTAAAGCTTGTTCGTGAACATCCAATAGAAACCATTCATTCGCAGGAGGCGTCTTTGGAACAAATATTTATTGACGTAACTGGGAGGCAGTTAACATGAGATTCAGATCTGCGTTTGCCTTTGACATCCGGTTTCAATGGCGGCATGGGTTTTATTGGATCTACGTCATTATCTGTGCGTTTTATTTGGTATTGCTGCATCTTATTCCTGATCATTATCGAGAACAAACGATGTTGTTATTGACCTTTAGCGATCCGAGTGCTTTAGGGCTTATTCTCGCAGGGGGGATTGTGCTGCTGGAAAGAGACCAGGGCATCCATGATCCTTTATTTGTTACTCCGATTCGTGTTAGAGAATATTTACTTTCAAAAGCAGGCTCATTATCTGTACTCTCCCTGTTAGCCGCTTGGGTTATTCATGTAATAGCAAGCGGGATTCCGCAATCCCCGTTTGGCTTTTCTACTGGAATCATTCTAACGTCAAGCTTTATGACGCTATTGTCGATTGGAGTTGTGGCTCGTTGCCAGACAATTAATGGTTTCATTCTACTATCACAAGTATTCGCATTGCCTTTTATACTTCCATTGCTTGGTTATTTTAAGGTGTGGAACTCCAAACTTTTTTTATGGCTTCCTACGGAAGGAACACTTCGCTTGTTGAGTTCGGGAACCTCGGCTATGTCATTTGGCAATTACATCTACTCCATATCGATATTACTGCTATGGAATGTTGTGATATACGTGTGGGCAAAAATGTCCTTCGAAAATCATGTAATGATGCGCATAGGTAAGGGAGGAGCAAGAAAATGAAGAAGTATCGTATGCTTTTTATAAGCGATATCCGGCATGCTGGTTTGGACCCAGTGCTCATGGTCGGCATCTTTGCTCCTTTAGCACTTCTAGTCGTCTCAAGATTTGGATTTCCAATGATAGCCGATTGGCTTACGAACGGTTATGCTTTCGATTTATATAAATATAGGAGCTTTGCTGCGATTTTCTTAGTCATGACCTTTCCCATGCTAACCGGTATGATGACAGGTCTTTTAATGCTTGATGAAAGAGATGAGAATGTCATCTCTTATTACGCGGTTACACCATTAATGCGCAAAGGGTACATGGTGTATCGTCTAGTTCTTCCATCTCTACTCTGTACATTTCTTTCATCGCTATTTTTTATAGTCTCCGGCTTATCTAGCTTTCAATTAGAGCATATATACATCCTTTTACTATTAGCATTTGAAGCCCCTTGTTTTGCATTATTCCTAGCTTCTTTCGCTGCAAATAAGGTAGAAGGATTAGCTTTATCAAAGATCGGTGGTCTGTTTATAGCAGGACCAATCGTAGCTTATTTTGTTCCATCACCATGGCAATTTATCGGTGCGTGGATTCCTACCTATTGGCCTGCTAAGTTATTTTTTGTTATAGAAGCTTCTAGTGGTTTTATTGTGCTTGCATACTTTATGGTGGGACTTCTATTTCACTTGAGTCTTCTGAGCATCATGATCAGGATTTTTATTAAAAGAGCTGATTGATTAACCTCCTCCAAGCAGCTTAGGCAACAGGGTTAGAAGCTTTTCACGTGTTAAAGCATCTCCATAGTTCCATTTGCTTCCGTCAAGCAGATAAGCTTGCCCCTTACGTACAGCGGGTATATTCTTCCATAGTGAGCTGTCTAGTAGTTTCTCCATAGCAACTCGCGAGTCTTGACGTTCCGGAATAAGCATAAAGATATGATCACCGGCGTAGGAAGGCAGCCTTGCTGGATCGACCTCTGCAAATCCTAACTCTCCATCGAGAATCGCTTTGATCTCATCTGTGGGCTGTAAACCGTTAGGGGCATAGAGAGCAGTAGACAAACCGGACATTCCCATAGCATATAGATGATTTCCATGGTCATAAATCAATGCAGAAGCTGTTTCTCCAGGTCGAAGAGTACTCATATAAAGCTGCTGCCACATGGCAGCATTTTTTGCTGCGAATGAATCCAGCCATGCTTCTGCTTCGTGCTGCTTACCCAACCAGCTTCCAAGTGTCCGCATACGGTGTTCAAGTGGAGCAAATGAATCAAAGGTAAGTGTCGGGGCGATGTCGACGACTGCTCGATAGGCCTTATCATCTGAATTAGCTATAATAATTAGGTCAGGATTTAATGAAGCGGTAAGCTTCGGATCCAGAGGAAAGCCAACGTTAGAGAGCTTTTTAAGTCGATGTTTATAGACTCTGTTCCATGCAAAGACTTCATCTCCTCCGATAGGCTTTATACCTAATGCGAGCAGATCGCCAAGCGTCTCACCATGGTACACAATGCGTTTTGGACGCTCCGGAATATCCACCTCATGGCCAGTCCAGTCTTTCACAGTAAGCTTCCGACCTTGCTGATGCGCATATTGTCCGGGTGTAATTCCAGTCTTTTGACGAAACCGGCGACTAAAATAATATTCATCGGAGAAGCCAACCAGACGAGCAATCTCACGCAGTGGTTCAGCGGATTCCAGAAGGAAACGCTTCGAATGGTTAATGCGCAGTTCGGTCAGGTAATCGAGCGGTCTTTTTCCGGTAAGCTTTTGAAAGATCGGAGTATATTGCCACAATGTTATCCCTGCGAGCTCAGCCAGTTGCTTCACGGTGATACTCTCCGTATAGTGATCTTGCATATATTGGATGGTCTTTTCCACGGAATCCGCGGGACTTGGCACCTGCTCGGAAGGATAATTATGCTCAAAGAGTAAGAGCAGCAATTCTTGGAATTTTAATTGGCGCTTAAAAAAATGCACATCATCGGCATTTTTTTTGCTCATAAGGAGATCTTCAGCAAGGCGGATTACCCTAGTGAACGGGTGGACAATTAGCTCCTGCCTACCTGGAAGGAGTTCCTCTGAATAATATTCGGGAAACTCGGCGTTATTAATTGCTGTAAAAGTGATGAGATAATAATAAAGAGTCGTCTCTTGATTGTCCGTGCTATAGGAAGTTCCAGGAGATAGGAGATAACATGTATCTGTAGTCAGTGTTATGGTTTGATCGCTAAGGATCAGCTGTCCACTTCCGCCAGTGAATATTAGAAGTCTATAAAAGTGAGTTGTAAGAGTCTTAGCGCAAGAGCCTGCCGGTTGAATATTTAGTTCCGCATCAGTCAGCTGAAACAGCAACGAGCGGAGCGGTGCAGCGACGGGTAATGTTTGCAGCAAGAGGAAGCCTCCGTTCATTTGGTGAGAATCATTATCAATTAATTCATTGTATATAAAATAAAGAAGCATATCAACAGCTGTTGACATGCTTCTTGCAGTTTTCTATCAGCTAAGTGCCAAACGCTTCATGAAGGTGAAAATTATTTCATATTCAAAAGCTGTGGGAGTTCACCGAGCAGCCATTCTCTTGTTGTTGCATCACTTGAAGTCTTCATAATATCTTGAGTATAGACATATCCGTTCTTGACGGCAGGGAGACCTTTCCAGATCGGACTCTTTAATAGAGTAGCTGTGGATTGCTTGGCTTCATCGGCCACAGGGGTTAGAATGAAAATCCGATCTCCGGCATATTCTTTAAGCACTTCCATGGATACTTCCTGGAATCCCATACCTTCATCAAGCACCTTCTGAATCACTGGGGTTGGCTTGAAGCCATTCTCTCCATAAAGGACTTGCGAAAGTCCGGTCGTCGCCATAACAAATAGTCTGTCACCAGGATAATAAGTAAAGACCGAAGCTGTTTCTCCTTCTTTTATGCCCGCTGCCTTTAATTGTTCCCACATGGCATCTTCACTCGTTTTATACTTAGCCAGCCATGCCTCGGCTTCGGTCGTTTTCCCAAGAATTCCACCAATATCAAGCATCCGTTCATTTAGTGGGGCAAATGTATCAAATATTATCGTGGGTGCGATTTTGGACAGCTGCTCGAAATCAGCTTCATCAGTTCCTGCATAGATAATCAAATCAGGCTGAAGTTCCAGCGTCTTTTCCAGATTGATAGGGAACCCTACATCTTCGACACCTTGTAGCTGATCTTCAAAAACCTGACCCTCACCCATGGAAAGTGGATATCCTACCGCTTGCACACCAAGTGCGAGTAGATCACCATAGGTTTCTCCTGAATAAATCACGCGCTTCGGGTTAACAGGTATTTCTACGGTATGGCCTATGTAATCCGTGTAGGAGCGAGTAGTTGCCGCAGTTTCATTAGTGCCCTTGTCGGATGTTTCTGGAGAAGGTACAGTGGTAGCTGAAGTATTATTTCCGGCTGCGTTCGACGCATTGTTCTTGGCTGGTTGTTCTCCTGAGTTTCCGCAGGCGAGTAGTAATGTGGTCATCAGAAAGAGTACACATAATACGGCGAACGGTTGTCTTACCTTATTCATATAATATTGCCTCCCTAAAATATGTAGCGATCACCAATAATGATAATCATTCTCGACGAAAACTATCATAAATTAAAGTCTCCTTTTACTCAATGGACAAAACACATTAAGGCTATTTGATTTGTACAAGCCTATTGTTCTGACGTGGCTCAAAAAAGTCCTAATGTAGAGTAACTACATTAGGACTGCTGAGAAAACTTTTTTTATCTTAATCTAACTCAATCCGTAAAACAACCGGAGCCTCACTGTGGACAGTGGACGTATAAATGGTTAATGCCTCATCTGTTCTTTCCCAAGTAGGCCGTTCATCAAATCCTAAGATATGGATATCTTTTATTATCCCATGGAAGTGAGTGGACTTTTCTTTAAGAGATTGGATATGAACGATCCCATTCTCTGGATATACAAGAACGGTTGCATAAAGACAACTTCCTTTAACTGTAAAACGGATATCTTCACTAGTGAAAATCTTTGTGGTTCCATCCGTAAACTGCCCTTCGAGGATCTTAGTAGGACCTTCACCGAAGGTGCGCCAGTAGGTCGTATCATAGATCGCTTCACCATTTACTTTTAGCCAATCACCAATGGCAAGAAGAATCTCCCGATCCTGAGCGGGGATGCTTCCGTCTGCCTTAGGTCCTATATTGAGCAGGAGATTGCCGTTTTTACTTACGATATCTACTAAATCTCTGATGATCTCCATGGCAGACTTATAATCATTATCCGTTGTATAACACCATGAATTTTTGGCTACAGCTGTATCCGTTTGCCAGAAATAAGGCTTAAGTCCGGAGAAAAGTCCTCTTTCAATATCTGGTACCGCTGAGCCGAACATAAATGCATCATGCTTATAATTGATTGCAACCGGAGTCCCCCATTCATCTCCCTTATTGTAATAATAAGCGGCGAACTTTTTGAGATAGGGTTTGAAGGCAGCTGTATGAATCCACCAATCAAAGTAAAAAACCTTCGGCTTATAATTGTCCACCAGCTCACAGCAGCGAATTAACCAATCCTCCAAAAATTCTTGATCGGGTGGGGAGCCGAATAAATCCTGATGATCGGGTTCCGTCATAGATGGCCAATAGAAATCTCCACATACAAGCGGTTCATGGATATCGGAATCAAATTCCTTGCCATGAGACAGGAAGAACCAGTGTTCAGCTCTATGGGAAGATACACAAAACTCTAATCCCTGCTGCTCAAAAGCGTCTTTCATTTCCCCAACTAAATCCCGCTGGGGACCCATCTCATATGTGTTATAGTGGGAGTAAGCGCTCTTATACATTTGAAAGCCGTCATGGTGCTCTGCTACAGGCATCACGTATTTGGCACCAGATAATTTGAAGAGATTAGCCCATTCCTCAGCGTTGAACTGCTCAGTCTTGAACAAGGGGATGAAATCTTTATAGCCAAAATCTTTATGTTCACCATAAGTAGCAATGTGATGCTCATATTCGCTTGATCCCTGTATATACATGTTTCGGGAATACCATTCACTAGCGAAGGCCGGAATCGAATAAAGACCCCAATGAATGAAAATGCCAAACTTGGCTTTCTCATACCACGTCGGTACTTGAAATTGACTTAGTGAATCCCAATCGTCTTTGAATCTTCCATTTGAAATGGTATCGTCGATCACTTTTAAATACTTGCTTTTATCCATCATGTTGTGTTCATCCTTTCAAACGCTTATTTCTTACCTTCATTGTAGTGATTAGATGTAGGAAACAAAATGTAGGACATTAACTTTTAGATGTACAAAACTAACCTGATAAGGCGGAGTAAGGGATGGATAACCATGTTTTGCTTACAAATTATTTATCCAATTTAAAGGTTGATTTATTTATGGCTGATTACAATCTTTGTGGCCGTGACTGGAGAGATCTCGACTATACACCAGACTATAGTAAATTTTATTTTATTTGCGATGGGGAGGGTTGGTTAAAGATTGGAGATCGGGAATATTATCCGAAGCCTGGTCAGCTTTTTTTAATGCCTGAGGGAGTTAATCAATCTTATTCTTGCATAAGTGATCAACCCTTTGAGAAGTATTGGTGCCATTTCAGCGCAAAAGTCGGAGATATAAATCTATTCAATATGATAGAGTTAAGTCATGTATGCAGAGAAGTAGATCCTCATGTAATCCAAGAGATATTCAGCAGCCTAACGAGTCATATGAAATCTGATAAGGTGTATGCTCATTTGTTAGCCAAAAGTAAGCTAATGGAGTTATTTTCTTATTTTATTATGAACATAGATGTAGACGAAATCACCTTTAAAAATCTAAGCTCCATCGAAAAATTAACGAAAATATTAACGTACATAGACGCTCATATCGAGCGAAATATCACCATACACGAGCTTGCCGAGATTGCGTACATGCATCCCAACTATTTTATTCGGCTATTTAAACAGCAAATCGGAGTTCCACCCATTCAGTATATAACCAGAAAAAAGATAACTAAGGCCAAGGAGCTATTGAGGAGCACGCAACGTTCTGTCGGTGAGATTGCCCATGATCTCGGTTTTAGTGATCTTTATTATTTCTCCAAACAGTTCAAAAAAAATGTTGGACAGAGTCCTTCGGAATTCAGACAAGGAACAGTAGTACTGAAATAAATAGAAGAAGGCCGTCTTGTTTGGTAGAAACCAACCAGAGACGGCCTTTTTAATAGATGAAATTAGAGAAGAGAAAGGGTGAAACGGAATGCATATGGGCGATTAGCCGGCAGAGTGAACTCTTCGTGGGTTGGTGCACCCCAGCTATCGTCACCCCCAACTCCCATTTGCTTGTAGTTGACTCTTAGTACGCTTTTGTTCGAGACTGGTAATTTATATACGTGATCATGTGCTTCCAATTCCTCGGGTTTCCAAGGCAGAGCATTAATCTCCATAGGGATTGCACTATCAAAATAAAGTCCTGATCCATCGTTGCCATCTGTAATCGAAGCAAATCTGACATCCGTCTTATTGCCGCACTCCTGCGGTCTGAGATAAGGGATGAACTGGTCACTGACTTTGCCCGTATAGCGGCCAAGTGGTGCTCCGGTTTGTCTGTCCCAATAATTCTCGTGGGGTCCACGGCCGTACCATGAAAGGGTATCGAGTCTTCCAGCAAGCACGAACATCATTCCGAACTCAGGAATTTCTGGTAGATCGCTACTACCCGGATTCAGTTCTTGCAGGATCTCTAAAGATCCGTCAGGGCGAATCTCATACTGAATCAGAAGGGTGGAGTACGGATTCGTTGGCAGAAGGTAAGTGGTGGAAACGAAACAGAGATTTCCTTCAGTTCTATATACCATGCTCAACAGATTCCGCTCATTAGAAGCCTGCTTCCACACTGCACAGCGCTTTGGCAATCCATTGCCAAGATCATTATCCGTGACCGCTCTCCAGAAGTTAGGTCTTACGGGCTCAAGCAGATGTTCTTTACCGGCAGCATGGTATGAGTTTAGCTCACCAGTTGTTGTATTAAAGTTTAGAGTGAAATTCCTACCCTGTACGGTCAATGCACCTTCATGTTCCTGCACATGTAACGTTCCATCTGTTGTCTTTGGAGCCTTTGTCACGATACGCGGGGACAGAATAAACTGTTCCCAAGCGATTTCGTGGTCAGCATCAGCCCATGAAGTTTCTGAACGCTGAATAAAGGAGAGATTCAGAATAGCTTCATGATCACCTCTATGTGAAATCAGTTCGTAAGGGATAGTGCATTCAACGATTTCTCCTTGTGCAGCAGAGATTTGCATCAAACCTTCTTGCGCAGTTACTCCGTCTAAAGCAACTTCCCATTTAAGTTCGTACTGTTCAATGTCGGTAAATAAAAAGTTATTATGAATCTGAAAGAGACCTTCACGGATATTTAAAGCAGTTACTTTAATATTTTGATAGCATTTTTTGACCTCAAATAGCTTTGGAGTAACCGAACGATCGGCAAAAAGTAATCCGTTTCCGCTAAAGTTTCCATCATGTGGCGACTCACCAAAGTCACCGCCATATGCTAAATATGGGACACCTTCGGATGTTTTGGTTCGGATAGCCTGATCCACCCAATCCCAAATAAATGCACCTTGAAATACATCGTACTTGTCAAACATATCGGTGTATAGGTGTAAGCCACCGCAAGAATTCCCCATAGCATGGCTGTATTCGCAGATGATGTAAGGCTTCTGAGGATGACTTAGCGCATATTTTTCAACATCGTGCGGTTTAGCATACATAGTCGATTCTATATCACTAGCTGCTTCTGACTCTCTGCAATGGAAGATCCCTTCATAATGAACAGGTCGTGTGGGGTCAGCTTCTCTGAGATAGTCATGCATGGCGATAAAATTATCACCACCGTAGGACTCATTCCCCAGTGACCAGATGATAACCGAAGGATGGTTCTTGTCTCTTTGCATCATGGAGTTGCAACGGTCAATCACATTGGCCCGCCATTCCGGTTTGCTAGCAGGTACATTTCCCTCATGTATACCTTGTTGCCCATACTGCCAAGTACCGTGAGTTTCCAGATTGGTTTCATCGATTACGTAAAGTCCATATTCATCACAAAGCTCATACCAAACAGACTGATTCGGGTAGTGAGAGGTCCGAACCGCATTAATATTATGTGTTTTCATCAGTTTGATATCTCGGATCATGTCGTCTTTGGATAGCGCACGTCCTGTGTCACAAGAGAACTCGTGCCGGTTAACGCCTTTAAGTACGATTCTTTTGCCGTTGATCTTCATAAGTCCGTCTATGATCTCAAAGGTGCGGAATCCAACCTTACAGCTGACGGTTTCAGTAATGTTCCCTTTATCGTCAATCATGGAGAGAACCAATGTATACAGATACGGTGTCTCAGCACTCCACTTATAAGGATCTTCTACATGCTCAGAAAGCTTGAAATGATGAACGCCCTCTTGATCAAAGGAAGTAAACGTAGATATTGGAGCCTCCCATACAGGCTGTTCCTCTTTATTGTATAGCTGCATTTGGAGTGTATAAGGGTTTAGTTTCTCGTTAAAATAATTCTCTACTTTGATGTCTACGTTTAAATCCGCATGTACGAAAGCTTCATCTAGCTCGGTTTTAACGAAAAAATCAGCAACATGAACAGAAGGGGCCGTGCACAGATAGACCTCCCGGAAAATACCGCTAAGCCGCCAAAAATCTTGATCCTCCAGCCAACTGGCATCACACCAACGATAGACCTCGACAGCTAGTTTATTATCACCAGCAATTAAATAAGGGGTAATATCGAACTCGGAAGGTGTAAAGGTGTCTTCACAGTAACCGACCCGTTCTCCGTTTACCCATACATAGAAAGCGGATTCAACCCCCTGAAAGCTAAGGTATACAGGCTGATCGTTCCAAGATTCAGGTACAGTAAAGGTTCGGATGTACGAGCCTACGGGATTATATTTTGTGGGAGCAAAGGGGGGCTTGAGATCAGGTTCAGATTCCGCCCAAGGATATCGGACATTCGTATATTGCGGGTAATCATAGCCATGGAATTGCCAGTGAGAAGGTACAGGAATCGTAGCCCAATTGCTGCAATCGAAATCAGCTTTATAAAAATCCACGACCCGTAGATCAGGTGTTTCGGAAAAAGAGAACTTCCAAATACCATTAAGCGTTTTGTAGTATGGCGAGGTTTCTTTATCTCCCACCAGGGCTTGCGTTAGATTGCTATAAGGGATCATGGAAGCATGTGCATCCAAGCGATTTAGTTCGAAGATTTCCGGATTATTATTCCATTCTGGATAACCGTTTGCAGGAGGCTGGTAAACAAATTTTGCTCGCATGAGTAAATCTCCTTTATAATAGTGATGTTATTATATTCATATTATAAATTGGAGTAATGGTAAGAGATATAAAAGATTTTTCATCCAATATAACAAAATATGAAACGAGTGATCAGATGGAGAGTAAAATAATCTTTTGCCAAACGGAAGATACGAATATGCTGCCGCTGTATGCTACAACCATTGGATTTTGGGAGCATCAGGCAGAAACCTTACGTCCTACCGGATTTCCGGATTACCAAATACATCAGATTCACGAAGGCAAAGGCGAACTTGTCATTCAGGAGAAACGATATATTGTGGGTTCAGGGGATGTATTCTTTTTGTTCCCGAATATTACGCATTCGTATGCGCCAATCAGCAGTAAGTGGAAGCTGTCATGGATTTCATTTAATGGTAGAGAGGCCGGTCAAATGCTGCTGTACGCAGGAATCCGCGAATCAGGCCCTGCAAGGTTGAAGGAGGATAAGTGGCTAAATCCTTTAAAAGAAATGCTCAACTTGTCAGATAGTAATGAACTGGAAACGAATCTGGAACGATCCAAACAACTATACGCGCTGCTGCTGGATTTAAAAAGAAATCTAGTTTCTCCTCTAAACGAGGCTCTTGAATTGGAGCGAATTAAACCGGTGTTGCGACATATAGAAAGGAATCTTCATAGGACCCTCCCATTAAAGGAACTTGCGGAGGTTATTGCAGTGTCGCCACAGTATTTATGCAGGCTTTTTCAAAAAACAATTCATGATCGACCTGTAACCTATATCAACAAGCAACGTATAAACTTGAGTAAACAGCTAATGTTCAATGAACGAGATAAAAAAATGTATGAAATTGCTCAGTTAGTGGGCTTCGAAAATGCCAGCTACTTTTGTCTAGTGTTTAAGCGGTTGACTGGAATGAGTCCAGAGCAATTTAAACAGCTGCATGGTTTGGACTAGTGTAATAGAGAATGCCTCTAAGCCCTATGATAAACGCTTACTTGTTAGCGTCTAGCACTCCATGATATAGTTTAATTGAGTTCATATATTGTATTTTTCACGAATCCGCTCATTTTTTTGCAATATGTGTATGTCCAATCTAATTCAATACATAGAACCAAATTTACGATCAGATATCTAGCTAAGCATCAGGAAGGAGTCATCAATTTGAATGAGAAGTTAAAAGAGGCATACGAACGTTTGGACTTGCCTGTAGACATTACCCGGGAGGAACTGAATAAAAAGTTTGATTTGCATTTGAAACGCCGTAAATCAAATTCCTCAGAAACTGAGGCTGCAGCCTATGAAGAAGAATTTCTGGCTTACAAAGCGATCTTAGACGGCTTAGATCAGCAGGAAATTCAGGAGGCAGAGGACAAGCGGCTAGAGAAATGGGGAGCATTTTCCGGCATAGCGCGTAAATCGGAGAATTTTTTTAGGCTATATAAAGTCCATACATTTGTATCTATCGTTGTGCTGTTAGTGCTAATCTTTGGAGGTAACGCTCTTTATAATCAATATCAAGCCAAAAAATATGAAGCTTCACTCCCGCCAGTGGATGTAACTATCATGTTCCTAGGAAACTATGAATCTCAAGATCCATCAGGTAAGGATGAAGAGCTTAAACAAGAGATCGTCAATCGTTATCCAGCTTGGAAGCGGGTAAAGACGGAAGTCGTATACCTTCCCTCAACAGGTGGAGAAGGTGGAGGCGCGTTAGACATGACTTATATCCAGCGCGCGATGGCGATGCTGGCGGCGGATCGTCCGAATATTCTTATTTTGGATGATGCTACTTTTGATTGGATTGGACAACAGCAGGGACTTAAGAATCTAGAGCCGTTTGTTAAATCAGCGGGACTTCCTTTAGATGATATTCGTTTGAAACGTATAAAAAATACGGAGAACGGTGAAGAATGGATCACAGGCGTAGATATCACAGATACGAAATTTGCTACAGACCTTCCAATTCATTCACGGAAGATGATCATTGGGGTGTTTGGAGAAGGTGAAGATAAGAACAAATCAACTGATTTTGTTGAGTTCTTAGTAGGGCAAATGACTGCCAAATAAATGAGTATGTATAAATGGACCTGTGTTATAAAGGCCGATGTTGTATGGATTCTCATACGATATCGGCTTTTTTGTTGTACATTCAAAGCATCTGAATTGACGAATGTGAAGTGAACTCACTATAATGATTCATATAGATATGAACTAAGTAATATAAATATAAACTAAACTGAATTTTACAAGGGAGTGATGAAAGATTGAAGACAGAAGGAACTCTGACAATACATACACAGAAGCGTGGTGCAGCATTAGGTGATTTATTTGGAATCTTCTTTGAGGATTTAAATCATGCGGCAGATGGTGGACTTTATGCTGAGCTAGTTCAGAATCGATCCTTTGAATTTGATCCGATCGATCGGACCGATTATCATGCGTTAATGGCTTGGGAGCATATAGAACGTGGAGATGGGAAAACCGTAATCACCGTGGAAGATAGCGAGCCCTTGAATGATCGTAATCCACATTACGTAGCCATTGATATTGTGGCTGAAGGTGACGGCGTTGGGTTGATGAATCTGGGATTCAATAGTGGTATTCCAGTAAAAGAGGGCGAGAATTATAAGTTCTCGGTATATGCTCGTCGGGAGACAAGCTTTGACGTACCCCTTATCGTAACCATAGAAAGTACAAATGGTATCATTCATGGTGAAGCGGAAATCGCTGTGAATCACTCCGAATGGACTCGATACGAAGCAGTTATTAAGTCTAAGGCTACAGATACTAGTTCACGTCTTGTAATCGTTACCAAAGGCAGCGGCAGGGTATATCTGGACATGGTTTCTCTGTTTCCGGAGAAGACCTTTATGAATAGACCTGGGGGCATGCGTGAAGATATTTCACTGTTGCTCGCCGACTTAAAGCCTAAATTCATGCGGTTTCCGGGAGGTTGTCTGGTACATGACGGTTCCTTAAATCAAGATGACAGAGATTCTATGTACAGATGGAAGAATACAATTGGGGATGTGGCACAAAGGCCGGCAAGGCGGAATAACTGGTCCTACAATCAGACGCTTGGGTTAGGATACTTTGAATATTTTCAATTCTGTGAGGATATTGGAGCTAAGCCGATTCCCGTTCTTCCGGGCGGCTACGATCCGCATCATAAACGTATGGTGCCACTGGATGAATTAATGCCCTGGGTTGAGGATGCACTGGATTTGATTGAATTTGCTAATGGGGACATTTCATCGAAGTGGGGAAGGATACGTGCGAACCTTGGTCACCCGGAACCTTTTGGGCTAGAGTATATCGGCATCGGCAATGAAGAGGTAGGTGCACCCTTTTTCGAGAGATATCCATACTTTCATCAAGCCATTAAAGAGAAATATCCGGATATTAAGGTCATTAATTCGAGCGGTCCATTCTCTGCTGGTAAGGAATATGAGCGGGGCTGGACATCTGCAAAAGAGAATAAGTCTGATCTTGTAGACGAGCATTATTACTGTACACCTGAATGGTTCCTGGCGAATCATCATCGTTATGATGACTTTAAGGCCGACGAACCGAAAGTGTTCTTAGGTGAATATGCTTCATGGGGCAATACCTATTATAACGCATTAGTGGAAGCGGCTTTTATGACGGGACTTCAGAACAACGCTCATGCGGTTGGTTTGGCATGTTATGCTCCTATGCTCTGCAATGTGGATTATATCAACTGGAAGCCGGATCTAATCTGGTTTAATAATCATGAAGTGTACGGAACTGCGAACTACTATGTTCAAAAGCTATTCATGAACCATCAGGGAGATCAGCTACTGGAGATAAAAGCGAACGGCTTCACAGTACCTGAGGAACGCAAAGCTGAAGCGATCACAGGAGCGATTAGCTTGGGTGTGGATGCATCCGCTGCTCGATATTCAGAAATCACACTGGTCAACAATGTTACGGGAGAAGTGAAGACGTATTCTGAGTTGTCAGAAGAAGTATCAAACCTGCCTGATCCTGCTCAGAACGGAACGGCCAAACGAACACTAGAGCTTGGAGAGACGGAGTGGGAGAGCTATACCTTGAATTTTAAGGCTACTAGAACCGCAGGGAATAAAGGGTTTGTGTTCTATTTTGGTAAAGCAGATGATCAGAATCATTTGTATTGGGAACTAGGTGGCTGGCAGAATCAGGATTCCATTGTGGCATCAATTATTAACGGGAGAAACTCTGTGCTTACACATTCTATGTTTACAGTTGAAACAGACGTAGAATACGATCTGAAGCTAGAAGTATCAGACAGACATATTCGTACTTATATTAACGGAGAGCTGATCAATGAGACGGAGGACAAACTTCCGGTCATCGAACCGCTGTATTACACAGCAAGTGTGGAGGATTCCACAGGAGATATCATTCTAAAGACAGTGAATGTACAAGAGAACAGCGTTTCTGCTGAAATTATTTTAGAAGAGTTGGCAGAAAAGAATTTGTCCATCGAAGTATATGAACTGTCGGGATACCAGCTTGAGGATGAAAATAACTTCGAGAATAAAGAGTTTGTCTCCCCTAAGCAAACCAATTTTACGACGATGGGCAGCAGTTTTTCTTATGAGTTCCCTAAACAATCCGTAACGATTTTTAGAATAAAATAAAAACTAAAAACGCCCCTCTGAATCCTTAGTGTTAAAAAGGTTCAAAGGGGCGTTTATGTCCGGTTGTATAGCTGTTCACCCACAGACGATCACATTCTAGGGTATTCTCGGTTATGATAGGTGCAATATCATTAATAGCTGGCCGACGCAGACCATCTTTACACGGTTCACATGTTTTAGTAATGTAATGAGACAGCAGCCACGACCAGTGTTCTTCTAGTGGGTATACATCTTCGAACTCTAATTTTCTTCTTGCTCTTTTTCTTAGCTTGAATATAATCACAGGTAGTAGCTACACTGCATCCATACTTATCTCGCTTATGTTAAATTAATGATTAATATTATTGTTAACTAAGAAATTGATTTGTGAATACATAAAAATACTAATTCAAAGGCATAGGAGACAATAAAATGCACTTAACTACAGATACAGAATCGCTTCGAGTCTATGAAGCACTTGCAAGTGAAGTCAGGTTAAGGATTATCGAACTACTAGACCGAAAAGAGATGCATATTAAAGAACTGGCTGCCGAGCTCTATATAAGTAGTGCGATGGTTAGCACCCATGTTGCCAAGCTACAAAAAGCAGGCCTGATTAACTCTAAAATGAGACGTGTGGATGGAGGGACATATAAGTATTGCTCACTGTCTACGAACTGCCTGCAGATTAAATTATCAGGATCTCGGGGAATCTGCTAATCAGATATTGTGAATGATACGAAATAGAGAATTAATAAAAATAAAAAAAACATATTGTAATGAAAACGTTTTTATGATAATTTAAATTTATAAAAACGTTTTTATTTGTAAAGGAAGATTGAATCGTTATGGAAAAGGTAACTATCAAAGACGTTGCTAGAGAGGCTGGAGTGTCCATTTCTACAGTTTCCAACGCACTAAATGACGTTGATGTATTAAATCCGGAGACCAAATCACATGTGCTTAAGGTCGCGAAGCAATTAAATTATGTTCCAAACCTAAATGGTAAGCTCTTAAGAAACGGAAAAACTAAAATGCTAGGTTTTTTCACGACAAGTGTAGCGGGCCCGTACTTCTATAAGCTGGTGGAGTCCATGTCTCGTGAATGTGATCGGTTAGGTTATGGTTTAAATGTATTTGTTACAAAGGATAAACAAGTAATTATGAGCAATATTCTAGGCCGACGTGTGGATGGTGTCATTATCTACGAAGAGCTGAGAATAGATGAAGAAGAAATTGCCGCAATGGTAAAAGACAAGATCAAGGCTGTGTTTCTGGATCGACCACTTAAGAATGAAACGATGGGAAGCGTAATCTTTAATTCGTTTGAATCTGCTTACGAAGCAACTAAATATTTAATCAGTCTGGGACACAAGAAAATTGCTTACATATCTGGTGTAGATGAGATGTATGACAGTGTTCAGCGGAAAGAAGGATACTTGGCCGCCTTGCGTCAATATCAGCTTCCTACGAACGAAGAGTATATTATCCAAGGATATTTTGAGGAAGAGAGCACCTATAACGCTATAAAGTCTCTAGTTCATTTAAGCCCTGAAAAAATGCCTGATGCTTTTTTAGCGGGGAATGATTTGAGCGCCATTGGATGTATTCAAGCTTTGAAATCGAATGGATATGAAGTCCCGTTGGATATAAGCGTTATGGGGTTTGACGATATTGATATCGCGCAGTATTTCTCACCGCCATTAACGACGGTAAGAAATCAAATTGCGAGACAAGGTATTCTATCCATAAATCACCTGGTTCGCATGATTCAGAAGAAGGAACAGGGCGAAATGATGAAATTGCCAGGTGAACTAATTGTACGTGGTTCTACTCAAGTGAAGATTGATCGGTACTAACGCTTTCAAGAAGGGCAACAAGATAGTATCCGATCATTTTTTAAATATAAGAAAGTATAAGTTTACACCTATACTTTATATCTTATATTTCTCGCTTAAACGCATATCGTCCTGATAAGGACACTGAAGGCGTTTTTGCTTGATAATTTTATTGCTTTTAGGAGGTTTTTTTTAAAAAGAAATAAAAACGTTTTTATTGTTATGGGGATCATGATTTGGAGGGGAGAAGAAAAACGTGGATAAATTAGCCGTAGTGCCAGTGAACGGGAAGAATCCAATGAACAGTAAGAAGCCTATGGGACAGAGGGTCAAAGAATTTGTGATTGATTATAAGAGGCAATGGGAGATTCAGTCCATGGTCATCCCGGGAATCATTTTTATGATTATCTTTTGTTTCATTCCTATTTACGGATTAACGATTGCTTTTAAGAGCTACACCGTAATAGACACGCTCGATTCTGCACCATGGGTGGGGCTTGATAATTTCAGAATTATTTTATCAGACAAATATTTTTGGGATGCTGTAGTCAATACCTTGGGGATCAGCTTTCTGAAATTAGCTATAGGTTTTGTTATTCCAATTATTCTATCCGTCATGATTTATGAATTAAGCGGTGGACGCTTTAAGAAAATAGTACAGACAATCTCTTATTTACCACACTTTTTGTCCTGGATCGTTCTGGGCGGGATGTTGATTGCTTGGTTCTCTTCCTCCGGTATGTTTAACGAAATCCTGCTCAATTTGGGGATCATTTCGAAACCGGTAAATATCTTGCTTGATGCGAACAAGTATTGGTGGATTGCAACGTTATCGGATATTTGGAAAGAGGCAGGTTGGGGAACAATTTTATACTTAGCCATCATGTCCAAAATTGATCCTACTTATTATGAAGCTGCCAAAATAGATGGGGCAAGTCGTATGAGACAAATTTGGAATATTACCCTACCTAATATGAAGCCAATTATCAGTTTAAATCTGATTCTGACTGTAAGCGGTTTATTAGGATCGAATCTGGATCAAACCTTGGTCTTGATGAATTCTCAGAACCGTGCCAAAGCAGAGGTAATCAATTCTTATGTGTATCGTATGGGTATGACGCAAGGTGACTTCTCTTATGCTACTGCTGTTGGTTTAGGTGTCTCCATTGTTTCTGTGATCCTACTGATTAGTGCCAACAAAGTGTCCAGCAAATTAAATGATAATCAATCAGTTCTGTAGAAGGAGGCATTTTTGTGAATCGTACGGTAGCTAAAGAAGATCTCGACAGTCGAATCTTTAACACTATAAATATTATTTTACTCTGTATCTGTACTGTAATTATCGTTGTTCCTTTATGGAATGTGGTCATATCCTCCTTAAGCTCAGGTAAAGCGCTCGCGGAAGGTGGATTTATATTCTGGTCTACTGATTTCTCCTTAGAGAATTACCGCGCAGTATTTAATGACGAGACGATAGGATTAGCCTTTCTAGTCTCCATTGCCAAAACGTTCATCGGTGTCATTACCCACGTATTCTTTTGCGCGATGATCGGTTATGGCTTGAGTAAAAAATACATACGTGGCCGCAAGCTATACGTTGCCATGGGTGTAATCACCATGTTCTTCTCAGGTGGTATGATTCCAACGTATTTATTGATTAAATCACTCGGTCTATTGAACAGCTTTTGGGTTTATATTATCCCAGCCTTGTTCAGTTATTATGACGTAGTTATTCTAATGAACTTCTTTAGAAACGTACCGGATTCACTTGAAGAGTCGGCCAAAATCGATGGTGCAGGTGACTGGCGTATATTCCTGAAGATTTTTATCCCTCTTTCCATGCCGGCTATGGCTACGATCGCGTTATTTAACGGGGTTGGGCAGTGGAATGACTTTATGACTACCAAATTATACATTACCGATCAAGCACTGTATCCGCTGCAGATGAAGCTCTATGAAATTATCGTTCAGTCGCAAACGCAATCCATGCAAAATGTCGGCGGATCTGCGATTATCGAAACTACTACTAAAGGGGTTCAACTAGCAACAATTGTCATTACAACTTTGCCGATTGTTGTGATGTATCCAATATTACAGAGGTACTTTATTTCAGGAATGATGATGGGGGCGGTGAAAGAATAGAAAGATTGGAGGGATTTTATAACAAACACTTATGTACGAAATGATCCATCGGAAGTGTAGCTTGTACTATCAGATCTACACTTCCGTTACTACCAAAACTTTTTTAGGGGGAAACAAGGGATGAACAAAGCATTTGGGAAAAAAGGACTCAAACTTTGTACTGCGCTTATGGCTGTTGTATTGGTATTTACGGGTTGTGGATCGAAGGGTAGTTCTGATAACTCCAGCAAAGAATTAAGCTCCATTGAAGGGCGATATACAATTGACCCAGAAACACCAGCTTGGAAGCTTGATAAAAAAGAAGAAACAACGGATCTCACTTGGTATGTAAATGCGGATTGGTGGAACACAGACTTTGGTAAGGACCTCGTTACTAAAAAGATTAAAGAGGACCTGAACATCAATATTAAATTCATTACTGGGGACGACACGAAGTTAAATACTATTTTTGCCGGTGGCGAAATGCCGGATATGTTGACTATCTTTGATTCGAACTCACCAGTGGTACAAAAAGCCGCAACTTGGGCATTGCCTTTGAATGATCTGGCGGATAAATATGATCCTTATTTCAATAAAGTAGCAGCAAAAGATACGATGAACTGGTTCCAATTAGCAGACGGTAAGACTTATGGCTATCCTAACTATTCTAATACGCAAAACGATTTTGACAGCGGTAACATTCCTGCTAAAACGGCATTTGTAATCCGCAAGGATGTTTACGAAGCGATAGGAAAACCAACCATTGGAACTCCTGAAGAATTCAAGAGTGTTATGCAGCAAATCAAAAAGCAATTCCCGGCAATGATTCCTTTTGGTTTTAACTCTATTGGCACAGGCACTGGTTCTTTGGGAGATGTTCTTCAGGATTTCATCGGCGTACCGATGGAAACCGAAAATGGTGAATTCTACAACCGTAACCTAGATGAGGATTATCTGACTTGGTTGAAAACACTAAATGAAGTCTACAGAAATGGTGACATCAGCGATGACAGCTTTGCAGATGACGGGACGGCTTTTGAAGAAAAATTGAAATCCGGTAAATATGCAACGCTGATGCTCGATGGAACACCTCAACAAAGTGGTAACCTGCAAATCTTCATGACAGAAAATCCAGACAAAGAATATATCGCTATTGATGGACCGCAAAGCACAGTTGGACATGAGCCAACGTTGAATCAGTCAGGAATTACAGGCTGGATGATCACCTATGTCACTAAAAAGGCTAAGGACCCTGCCAAAGCGATTCAGATCTACACTTATCTATTGAGTGAAGAAGGACAAAAGCTTATGAACTATGGTATTGAAGGGGAGACCTATAAGGTTAACGAAGCGGGTAAAATTGAATTTTTACCTGAAATCAAAGATCTTCAATTGAATAATGCCGATAAATTTAAAAAGGATTACCGGATGGGCGAATTTATGTTCTTTGGACATGACCGCGATAAAGCTCTAAGTAATGACGCATTCGCAGATTCTATTAAACAAATGCAAGAGTGGGGTAAAGGTAAGCTGAAACCACACTTTATTCTTGAAAATATCAACCCGGCTCAAGGAACGCCTGAAGCTCGTAGTCTATCTGCAATCGATACAAATTGGAACACTACGCTTGTGAGTATGATTCGTGCTAAGGATGAAGCAACATTTGATAGCACCTTGGCTGCTTACAAATCATTCTTGAAGGATAACAACTGGGATAAGATCGCAGAAATTCGCACTGAAAAAATGAAGAGCAACAAAGAAAAATTAGGTCTTAAATAAGTAAAAGGCTGGATGGGGCCCCTTTACCGGGGCCTTATCATACAGAAACATAGCAAAATATATAGAAAAGTGGAGGGAAACAACATGACAAAACTTAAAATTTATCAATCTACAGGGGAAAACGAATTGTTCGTAGAGCAAACGCTAGAACAATTGACTCCAATGGCTTCAGATGAGCCGGTCACTACTGTAAACCTCGATGAGAATCAAACCTTTCAGGAAATGGATGGCTTTGGGGCATCCTTTACGGATTCATCCGCCTACTTGATTAACCAAGTCCTGAATAATGAACAGAAAAAAGAAGTCATGAGCAAGCTTTTTGATTCCCAAGATGGAATTGGCTTGTCCGTATTAAGAAATCCAATGGGAGCATCGGATTATGCTAGAGATATTTATAGCTATGACGATATGCCTGCTCAGGAAACCGATACAGAATTAACTCATTTCTCCATCGCACATGATGAAGCTGATATTATCCCTTTGTTACAACAAGCACTGGAACTTAACCCTGAGATCAAGCTGATGGCTTCGCCTTGGAGTGCACCAGGCTGGATGAAGACTAGCGGATCGATGATCGCCGGTGAACTTAAACAAGAATATTACCAGGCTTATGCCGATTATTTTGTACGATACATTCAAGCATTTGAAAAGCACGGTCTGCCAACTTATGCGGTAACCCCGCAGAACGAGCCTCTTTTTGAACCAAAGCACTATCCTAGTATGTTAATGTTGCCAGAGGCGCAAAGAGATTTTATTAAAAACTATCTGAAGTCCAGCTTCGTGAAACATAACATTAACACAAAAATTCTCTGCTATGACCACAACTGGGATCGTCCGGATTATCCACTAACCGTGCTGGATTATGCAAAAGATGAAGTAGACGGTGTAGCTTGGCACTGGTATGGTGGGAATGCGTCAGCACAATCAGAGGTTCTGAAGGCTTTTGCAGATAAAGAAGTACATTTTACAGAAGGTTCTGGTGGCGAATGGATTCCTCCGTTTGAACAAGCTTTCTCGAATGTAATGAGAACAGGGATTGATATTCTTAGAAACCATAGTAAATCCTTTGTCTTGTGGAATATGGCCTTAGATGAGAAGAACGGTCCAACTGTCCCGGGATTCGGTAAAAGTACTTGTCGCGGTATTGTGACGGTCAACCAAGAGACTAAGGAACTTACGTATACACTGGACTACTATGCACTGGCACACTTCAGCAAATTCATTCGCCCTAAGGCTGTACGTATTGACGCTTCCACTAATCAAGAAGTGATTCGTTCCGTAGCTTTTAAGAATACAGATCACTCTATTGCGGTTGTTCTGTTCAACGATAGTGAAAAGGCTGAGAATGTAGCTGTGAAATTGCAGGGTAAGGATGATTTATCGTTCCGTTTAGGCTCTAAAAGTGCTTTATCTATTTTAATTAAATAATATGTGTATGAAGTGCTCGAATTTAGATTCGAGTACTTTTTTTTGCCGAAAAATGCATAAAAAATCAGTGTTCGTGAATCTTAAACGCATACCTATAGCGAGGAGATATGAGCATTGAATAGAAGGTTTGTGCTGACGCTGCTAGTTCTGTGTTTGATGATTACTGGTGGCTCTAGTATTTATGCGGTTAAAAGTATGCTACCTGTAAAGAGTGAAACAACCAAATGGGCAGTGGAGCTCCATAAAAGTAAACTGCCTTCGCCACAGCCGGAAAAATATAAGAGCTACGAGCTATTAGTCACAAATTTGAGTGAAGATACGATAGATGTAACCTTTGAGTTGTATCGACCAGTACAAGACGCTAATCAGGAACAAATCATCTTAGCTGATCCATTTAGCTATGATATGAGACCGAATGAGACGGTTAGCTTTAGTCAATTTTTTATAAAGAGTGGGGCAAAAGAACTGGAAGTCGTTCTCTCGTGGAATGATCAGAATAGACGTAAGCATAAGCAAAGTATTAAGTTTGCGAATTTTGAATAATCAATCATAGAAACGCTAAATATTACAGGGTATATTCCTATGGAATATGCCCTTGTTGGTTTGCTCCATCCCTTGTTTTACTCTATAATGTGCTTTATATAATTGCAGTTGAAAGGGGAGATGGGGCATGAGTACAGCTAATCGTGGAGTGAACATCGGACCTCCCCGTTTTAAAATAGCGGTACATTCGATCGTTTGGCTGGCTAAAAGCGGGAGCATCCTATCTAGTGCAATGATTGCAAGCCAAGTCAATTCACACGCAACCTTTATGCGTAGAGTGATGCAGTCTTTGGCAACTGCGGGAATCGTGGAGTCCAAAGGTGGAAGAGAAGGCGGGTACGTTCTTCTGAAATCTGCCGATGAGATTACACTGGGAGAGATTTATGAAGCAGTTAGTACAACGACGGAGGAGTTAGAAGTGGATATGGCCTGTGGAGCAAGTGCTTTGCTCGATGTAGAGCTTGAAAAAATTCTCCAGGAGACAGAACAACGGACCATTCAATATTTACGCCAATATACGATTACTAAAGTGATGGAGCGGGTAGAGTTTTTTTCTTAATATTTTAATTTTCAATAAAAAAGGTACTGGTAAAATATTTATTAAGCTACTATAATAAAGTGAGTTGCAGTCGGCACTGCAATTTTATTTTGTAGGTATTGTGCTTGAGGTGAGCACATATAATAGCAAGGGGGAATAAACAAAGCGGAGTAGCGTAAGTAACATCTATTGTTTAGCAGTGGGTTCATGTACTTTAATATGTGCTTATTATAGTTGCAAATTATTTTAGGGAGTGATGATCATGAATATTGTATCCATCGTATTACAAAGCTTGTTGATACTTGCTTTCGTTATGGCAGGGTCGGGAAAAGTAGCGGGTTCAAAAATGCACGTGGATAACTTTAAAAAATGGCGTTTACCACAATGGTTTCGAGTAGTAACGGGTCTAGTTGAGATTGTGGCAGCGGCAGTATTGGTTGTTGGCTACTGGGAGCCTAGCTGGGCAGCAGCAGGCGCACTTATACTTGGCGTTACAGCTATCGGCGGAATTCTGGTTCATATACGCGAAAAAGATTCGTTCAAAGAGACGTTTCCGATTATCCTGCTTGGCGTGTTAGCAATTATTGTATTTTTCATCCGTCTTTCCGATCTGGCTGATTTTCCAGGGTTTAAGTAATTATACTCACCCAATAAAAAAATGGCAGTTCAGTGCTGAAATACAGCATCTGGACTGCCATTTTTGTTTCAGGATCTGTAGCTTAGGGTTCTAACGTTCTAAACGATAGCCACCATGAAATACAGGACCCACATATTCATTGAACGCAAAGCCATTGCGAATGGCAGCGGAGACAAAATCTTTAGCTTTTGCTACAGCTTCATGAACGGACAGACCGTTAGCTAAACCGCCTGTAATGGCAGCGGCAAAGGTACATCCAGCCCCATGATTGTGAGCAGGCTCGATTTTGGCTGTTTGAAATACGGTGTACTCAGCACCGTCGAAGAAGACATCAATCGCTTGATCGCCCCCGAGTGCTTTGCCGCCTTTAACCACGACATTACTTGCTCCGAGCTTATGAATCAGACGAGCAGCTTCTTTCATATCCTCTAAGGTAGTAAGTTTGCCAAGACCTGAAAGAACGCCAGCTTCAAACAGATTTGGTGTAACCACAGTGGCAAGTGGCAGCAGTAAATCACGAATAGCCTCCGCGCTGTCTGGGTTCAAGACTTCATCTTCACCCTTGCAGACCATGACCGGATCAATCACTACATTGGTCTGTAGATTTTCTTTGATCGCTTGCTCAGCAACACGCACAATTTCAACACTTCCCAGCATACCTGTCTTCATGGCATTTACTGGACCACCTGCGAAAATAGTTTTTAGCTGCTCAGCAACAATGGAGGCGTCAATTGGATAAACATTATGGTGCCAGCCGTTGTCCGGGTCCATTGTAACGATAGTTGTCAAGGCACTAAAGCCGTAGGTACCATACTCTTCAAATGTTTTTAGATCCGCTTGGATGCCTGCGCCACCACTGGAGTCGCTGCCTGCAATAGTTAGAGTTTTAATAATTTGAGTCATGGTAACGTCCCCTTTATATATGTCTGAATTTATAAACAACGCATTGCATTGATTATAACAAAAAATAGCACCTAAGTCTTTCTAAAAAGCAAGTGTAGGATTCCATTTCACTAACTCAGCATATCAATATAGAAAGAAATTTTAAACAAAACGCTTAGGAGGGCGAGTATGGTCACGATTAGTTTATGTATGATTGTACGAAATGAAGAAAAAAGCCTGCATAAATGTTTGTCTAGCGTTGCAAGTCTTGTAGATGAAGTGGTTATCGTGGATACAGGCTCGACGGATAAGACGAAAGAGATCGCAATGTCCTACGGAGCTGTGATTTACGATTTTGAATGGATCGATAACTTTAGTGCCGCACGTAATTTTGCCTTCAGTAAAGCTACTCAGGAGTATATTTTGTGGCTGGATGCGGATGACTATATAAAGGAAGCGGATCAGATTCTGTTTAAAAAGCTAAAGGAGATTCTGCCAGGGCATTTTCACAGCGTGAACATGCAGTATAATTTGGCTTTTGACGAGGCGGGGAATGTCACAGCTAGCTTGCGTCGGAATCGGCTAGTTCGCCGGAGCTGCAATTTTCAATGGATTGGCCCAGTACATGAGTATCTAGAGGTAAGTGGCCCTTCCTTTAGTAGTGATGTCTGTATTACCCATGAGAAGGATAAGGAATATACAGACCGTAATTTGCGGATTTACCAAAAAAGAGTGGCCGAGGGTGAAGCATTCTCTCCAAGGGATCAGTATTATTATGCGAATGAATTAAGGGATCATGCTGTAAATGAAGAGGCTTGCAAATACTACGAGCTGTTTTTGGCGGGTGGACAGGGCTGGATAGAAGATAATTTTCAAGCTTGCTTAAGGCTTGCCGAATGCCGGGAACGGCTGGGGGATAAAGACGGTGCATATGAAGCATTATGCAGAACGTTACAGTACGATAAACCACGTTCAGAGTTCTGCTGCCGACTTGGGGCCCTTCTATTGGAAAAGGGTCAATTGCACCCAGCAACATACTGGTATGAGCTTGCGATACAGCTGCCACGGGATAACGATTCGATGGGGATGAAAAATGGGATTTTTTATACCTGGCTGCCGCATCTCCAATTGGCACTCTGTTATGATCGCCTTGGCCAACACGAGTTAGCGAATCATCATAATGAAACGGCGTTGAACTTTTATCCGTCCCATCCTAGCATGTTATATAACCGCACTTATTTTAAAAATCTGCTTGGCGACAAATATGTAGCGATTCAAGCTTAACAAAAATGCCCCCAGTAGTCATGATTTTGACTCTGGGGGTTTTCGTCGTTAAGACACCCTCTTTTTAATATGCTGGATTGTATTGTTGTTCTTTTTTGTAATCGTTGGGAGGGAGTCCAACCTCTTGTTTGAACAGCTTAGAGAAATAGGAGTAGTTGTTATAGCCAACCTTGTTTGCGACAGTATAAACAGACATATTTGTGGTTTCCAATAGATGCTTTGCAGCCGCGATTCTAACTTGGATGACGTAGCTGCCTAATGAAACACCAGTTTCTCGTTTGAATATTCTTGCCAGATAATCAGGATTAAGGTAGACAATTTCGGCCAAATCATTTCGTGTCAGATCATCACCGTAATGCGAATGAATGTATTGTTTGATTTCCTCCGCGACGGATTTGGTCTGTGCGGCAAACTCACGGTATTTCATCGCTGTAGTCACTAGATATTTAAGATATTCTTCCATATCCTCGATCGAGTTCAGAGAGTGCAAGGATAATTTATCGTTAGTTTTGCTGGAGTATAGTTTATGTGACCGTATCCCTTTGAGGTTGAGAAATGAATAGATTAGCTGAACAATATCTAAGCGGAACAAGCTAAGGACAGCGGTCTCCAGAGTTCTATTGTTAAGCATAACCCTTAGAGATTTCGTAACTTCCTCAAGAAAAGTAGTGAACTGATTCTGGTTCAGCAGCTCTTCCAAATAGACAAGATCCGGTGGTGTATAGCCAGTTTTATTTTGATAGAGATAGGCTTCCACTAAAAAAGTCTGATTTCTGCATCTCGTAATTTCCTCATCCATGCGTAGCGATTGTTTCAGAACATTCCCCACATGATTCAGTTTATCGTATAAACCAATATTGCAGCAGACGTCGCATTTTAAATAAGGAATCGCCTTTTGAATAAAGGAAGAGCATAATTCTTCAAGCAAGGGCGTGTCTGGTGTCTGGTTCCATTTTAATATGGCGATCCAATTATAATCTTTATATTCCAGAATGCTCTCGATGGTAAAGCAAGGACTCTGTAACAATTCATATAATACGTTCAGCAGAGCAAAATCAAAAAGATCCTTCTCTTCTTTTCCCATACTGCCGTTGTAAGGAAATAGGTTGAAGATTAAAGGCTGCAGAGTGTCACTCATTTGATAGGAGAGGTTCTGTTCCTCAATGGCAAGGGTGATGTCCGCTAATTTAATCGGAAATGATGTGCTTCCACTAACCAACTTACGCCAAAAATGCTCGAGAATCTTCGCCTGGTTTTTTTGCCAAAAGTAACCGCCTTGAATGGCTTTTTCATTTCTTTGCTGCTCTTTTGCCTGTGTGACAGCTTTGTGGATAATCAGCATCAGCTTATCAAATTCGATGGGCTTCAGAAAATATTCAAAGCTTTGCAATTCAATGGCTTTCTGGGCATAGTTGAAATCCGCATAATTAGTAAGAAGTATAGTCTGAATACTATAATTCCCTTCGCGAATCCATGCCAGTAATTCCAATCCGCTACCCTGAGGCATTTCAATATCCGATATCAGAATTTGAATAGAATGCTTTTCTATTATTTCACGTGCCTGAGCGACATTATTTGCTGTATAGACAGTATCAATGTGTAACGATTCCCAATCTATTCTCTTTTGCAATGCAGCAATAACATAAAAGTCATCATCAACAAGCAGTACATTCATAGTTAGCTCTCCATTCATTTAGATTTTTTTAGGAAGCTCCGGAAGAGATAAGATTACACTAGCGCCGCCGCTCTCCAAATTGGAAAAGGTGATAGTTGCTCTTTTTAAATAGAGATATTCCAGCCGTTTAAGCGTATTCATAATGCCGATCTGCATACCGTTGCTTTGATCCAAGGGCTCACCAAGATTAAGCTTCTCTAACACTTGCGGTGGAAAACCGGGACCGGTGTCGGTGAGCTGGATAACGAGCATGTCTTCCTCTTCAATCCGTAATCGCTGGACTGTAAGCCTGATCTCTACTTCATGTTCTCGTGAAATCGCATATTTAATAGAATTTTCAATGAAGGTTTGCAGCACTAATGGCGGAATTTCCACACAGCTTGCCTGATCCTCTTGCTCAATATTGTAAATAAATGCATCCTGATATCGTTGCTTTTGAATCTCTAGATAGGTTCGGACATGCTCGATTTCATCCTCTAGCCGAACAAAATTCTCACCATTTTGAAAAATATAACGGAAATATTTCGACGTAGATAACGTCATATTCTCAATTTCTTTATACATTTCAATTTGGGCCATGCTATAGATGCTAGTCAGGCAATTTAAGAAAAAGTGGGGCTTGATCTGTAGCTTCATATAATCCAGTTGTATCCGCTGCTTCTCCAGTTCCTGCTCGTACATAGCGATTTTGAAGGTTTTGATTTGATCAACTAAATCTTTAAACTGTGTGTTTGCTTGTTCCAGCTCTATAATCTCACTGCTTTTGAAATCTGCGGGTTGCCCAGCCTCATTAATGAAAGCAAGGTTCTCAGAGAAGCTTTGAATCGGGCCTAGTACTCTTTTCTTGAAAAACAGCAGAACGATGCATAAAGTGGAAGTTACAATGAAGAAGAGTAACATTATAAGCAGCTGAGCAATGATTATTTTTTCGAATATGCCATATTTAATGACCATTTTAGTGCTGAAGGTGGTGTCCGAGAAGGCGCTGTTGATTGTTGTACGCGATTGCAAAAGATTAGAGAAGCCTCTCTCTTCCGTTATCAGCTTTCCGCTGTTCGATATGGGACTCGATAAAGGCTGTTCATTCTCATCTACGAGAGAAACATAACCATTGGCACCCAGATTAATTTGGCGTAGAGGACGGATCAGATTATCGGCGGAGATCAGTCCAATTAAATAACGATTGTAATAGGGAACGATATTAATCACGTAGTAGTGGTTGTTAACAAGGATAGGCGTCCATTTGGAATAAAACTTCTCATACATCTCCTTATCATCAATATAAGAAATAATCTTCGTTTTGAGCTGCCTGTAATCCGTATAGGTCACACTGATCGGTGCACAATTTAAAAAGTAGTTCTCATTTTTCAAATAGTAGAAAAAGTTGTACTCATGTCCGTAGTTTTTTTGCAGCTCGGTAAAGCGTTTATGCAGATTATCATTTGCCTTCAAGAACTCGATACTGTTGACCCCGTAAGTATTCATCGCAAGCAAGCTCTCATCGTTCCCAAGCGTCCAGCCCATATAGTGATTAATGTAAGCAAAATCATGATTGATACGATTAATGTAGAGTGCCGCAGTATCCTGTAAATTTCGAGTGGACTGCTGCTTAACGATAGAAATGGAAGTAATGCTGATCGCTAAATCCAGAATGAGGACTGTGAACGAGACTGCCATCATGACTTTTATATAATGACGAATGGGGTAGGTTTTGTGCTTCGCTGTTTTTTTGTTCATAAAATCATTATAAGACCTCTGCAGGAAAAATACAGGAGAACTCGCTAGCGATTTACCGCAAAGTCCGGAAAGCACATACAGAAGTCGGGATACTGTTATTAAGTCCCTTCAAGCGAAGGCTTTTGATTTTGTGTTTTTTGTAAGCGGATTCAAAGGTCTGGATAACCGTCTTAAAGGGTCCGGAATACGAAAAAATAAGACGTTATGATTAAGCTATTCAGATAATCTTTGATTAATTGAAATGGGGGATTAAGAGGATGAGTCAACACAGTAAGAAAAAGACGGCAAAGAAATGGACTGTGGGTCTGCTGGCGGCGGCTATGGTATTTGGTATTGCTGGCTGCGGCGGAAAAGACGGGAATAATGCTGCGACTAGTGAGACGAGCAGTTACAACAAAGAAGGTCTGCCAATTGTTAATGAGCCTGTAACGCTTAAGGTGCTGACCGTACGTTGGGGAAGCATGGGAGACACGTTTACGCAGAACCAATGGCTGAAGGATCTGGAGAAAAATACAAATGTCAAAATCGAATGGCAAGTGATGTCCTCCAATGACTGGGCCGAACAGAAGTCCATTCTGCTGGCTAGCGGTACACTTCCAGATATTATCCTCGGAAATCAAACCTTCGGAGATTCCGATATCGTTAATAATCTAAGCTTTTTTCGGCCGTTAGATGATTATATTGAAAAAAATATGCCAAATCTTAAAGCGGCCATGGAAGAAACGCCTGAGTTGAAAAAAATCAGCACTTTTCCAGACGGGAAAATCTATTCACTGCCAACAAGACTTCCATCGCGTCCAAAAAGCTCTCGTCAGCCTGTGATTAACAAAACTTGGCTCGATAAATTGGGCCTGAAGGCTCCTGAAACGATTGATGAGTTATACAACGTACTTAAAGCTTTCAAAGAACAAGATCCAAACGGAAATGGCAAACAAGATGAGATTCCGTTTATTGAAATTGGGAATGACTTGATCAGTCCTTTCGGAATTGCCGACTTGAATAACAACAATATGATCATCAAGGACGGAAAAGCGATCTATTTCCCTGTTTCGGAGGAGTTCAAAGAAGGCCTCAAATGGGAAAATAAATTGTATGCGGAAGGTTTATTAGATAAAGAGGTATTCACTCAGGATGATACGATGAGATCGGCGAAGTTCCAAAATCCGGATGCTCCAATCGTAGGCTTTACGTATCAGTGGACCCCGGACGCTGTGTTTGGTAAATGGAGCGATCAATATGTGACGATTCCACCGATTGCCGGACCGGATGGTAAGCGTTATACAATCGGTAATCCAATTGGGATGAGTCTTAACCGTAATGAACTGCTGATTACTACTTCGAGTAAGTATCCAGAGGTTGCTGCGCGTTGGGCAGATCAGTTCTACACGAACGAAGCGAGCATTCAGAATTTTTGGGGTGCAATTGGAACTGTAATTAAGAAGAATGATGACAGCACCTATACATTGATGGATCCACCAGCTGGAACCAGCGCAGATGCCTGGTATTGGGATCAGTCTCTACGAGATTTCGGACCGAAATATGTGAGCCCGTCCTTTGAACAAAAAATCGTTCTTAATCCTGAAAGTGGAGATGGACTGAAGCTGCAGCTGGATAAGCTGGGTAGTGAATATGTAACAGAACCTTTCCCTAACGTTATGTACACCTCCGATGAGTTCGAGGAGCTGCCAACCTTGACCACGGATATCGACGGTTATGTGAATACAATGCGCGCTCAATTTATTAGCAAAGGCGGAATTGACGAAGGCTGGGATGATTATGTCAAACAGCTTAATAAAATGGGGCTTGAAAAATTAGTTAAGATTCGCACAGATGCTTACAGTCGTTATATGAGTGTGAAATAACCTATTCGTCTTTCGAAAAAGGTGCTGCCCTACATAAATTTGTGGGGTAGCATTCTCTATTTTTAATAAGGAGGGGATGTTATGAAATCTGATCCAATTCATTTGAGTCGGAAACTCGGACAAATCAAACAAAACTGGGGCTTATATACGTTGCTTTTTCCTGCAGTAGTCCTTACGTTATTATTCGCATATAAACCCATGTATGGGGTGCTCATTGCCTTTAAGGATTATAGCCCGGCGTTAGGAATAGGCGGAAGTCCATGGGCCGGATTCAAATACTTCGAGAAGTTCTTTAATTCCTATCAATTTTCTGCCACGATCAAAAATACGCTAATCATCAGTGTGTACAGTCTGATTACGTTTCCGATTCCGATTATACTTGCGCTGATGGTTAACCAGATGAGACCAAACCGTTTCAGACGGTTTTTTCAGACGGTATCCTATATGCCACATTTTATCTCAACCGTAGTTATGGTGGGCTTAATGATGATTCTGTTCTCACCTAGCACCGGACTACTGGGCAATGTATATAGTCTTTTTGGAAAAGAAGCTCCTGATCTAATGGGCTCTGCCGGATTATTCAGCAGTGTGTACGTCTGGTCGGATGTGTGGCAGCATGTCGGCTGGGACAGTATTATCTTTATTGCTGCTCTCTCTGCTGTTGATCCTAGTTTGTACGAGGCTGCAACCGTAGACGGCGCAAGTCGGATGCATAAAATTCGTTACATCGATATTCCGATGCTGATGCCAACAGCGATAACATTGCTTATCCTGCGGGTCGGGGGACTGCTTGGGGTTGGATTTGAAAAGGTATACTTAATGCAAAATGACTTGAACATCACTTCAAGTGAAATTCTGTCTACTTATGTCTACAAAATTGGTCTGCTCAGCAGTCAGTATAGCTTTTCGTCGGCGATCAACCTGTTTAACACGGTCATTAATTTTATTTTATTGATCATGGTCAATCAGATATCTAAAAAATTAAGCGAAAATAGCTTGTGGTAGAAGGGAGGAGCATTGAAATGGGAGGTTTAGAGACGGCGACTAAAGGAAATGTAGGAAAAATAAAGAAGAATCGCTCCTCAGATACTATAATGGAAATTGTGATGTACGTTATATCGGCAATTTTTCTAATCATCCTGATCTATCCGCTGTATTTTATCGTCATTGCTTCGTTTAGTGATCCTTCTGCGGTTGCTGGAGGTCAAGTTTGGCTATTTCCTAAAGGGTTTACTTTTGATGGTTATAAAGAGCTGCTTCGTCATGAGAATATTTGGATCGGGTATTGGAATACCATTCTGTACACGGTGGTTGGGACTGCAATCGGTTTAGTAGTTAATATCTCAGCTGCCTATGCGTTGTCAAGAAAGGACCTTGTGGGGCGAAAATATATTTCGCTGTTTTTCATATTTACAATGTTCTTTAACGGGGGGTTGATTCCTACTTTTTTAACGGTTCGTGATTTCCATCTCTATGATACTTTCTTGGTTATGGTACTGCCTTTCGCAGTTGGAGTCTTTAATATCATAGTGGCACGAACTTTTTTCCAGACTAGTATTCCGGGCGATTTATGGGAAGCAGCGCAAATTGATGGTTGTGGCAATCTCCGTTATTTTGCACTGATAGTTTTACCGTTGTCGAAGGCTATTATTGCAGTGTTAGGTTTATGGATCGCTGTAGGTTATTGGAATTCATATTTTAATGCCTTGATTTATTTGAAAAATCCTAATATGTATCCTTTGCAGCTGATCCTGCGAAATATTCTGATTACCAATCAGATGCAGTCTGGTATGGGGACCGGAGAAGCCGCACAAATCGCGTTACGTCTCGCTAATATGATGCGGTACTCGGTTATTATCGTGGCAACTGTTCCAATTATGTGTGTATACCCATTTGTGCAAAAATACTTTAACCAAGGGGTAATGATAGGCGCAGTGAAGGAATAAGCTCTTCTACTTTTCAACTAACATTTGTGAGGGAGCAAGACCGTAATGAAAAAGCAACCCAAAAACAGTATCAATAGAACAATCACCGTCATTCTTCTAGTGACAACGTTGCTTGCTGGCCTTACAGCCTGTAAAGGGGACAAAGGGGTAAACTCTGTTGAATCTGATCCGGGTCAATTTCATAAAGAAGGTTTGCCAATCGTGGATAAGCCCATGACGCTGAAGGTTCTAACGGTTCGCTGGGGAAGCATGGGAGATAACTTTATCCAGAATCAATGGCTGAAGGATTTGGAAAAAAATACGAATGTCAAAATCGAATGGCAGGTGATGTCTGCTAATGATTGGAGTGAGCGGAAGTCCATTATGCTGGCAAGCGGTACACTTCCAGATATCATTTTAGGGAGTGAGACCTTCGGAGATTCGGATATCGTCAATAATTTAAGCTTATTCAGGCCGTTTGATGACTATATCGAAAGCTATATGCCTAACCTCAAAGCAGCCATGCAGGAAGAGCCTGAATTGAAAAAAATCAGTACTTTTCCTGATGGGAAAATCTACTCTTTGCCTGCAAGATTACCTTTACGTCCTAAAAGCTCACGCCAACCCGTGATTAACAAAACCTGGCTGGATAAATTGGGATTGAAGATTCCCGATACGATTGATGATCTATACAACGTGCTAAAAGCATTTAAAGAACGTGACCCTAATGGGAATGGAAGGCTGGATGAGATACCTGTTATCGAAGTAAGTAATGATCTCATCAGTCCCTTCGGAATCACGGATCTGAACAATAACTTTATGGTCGTCCAGGACGGAAATGTGGTATATTACCCTGTTTCAGAGGCGTACAAAGAAGGGCTCAAATGGGAGCATAAATTATTTGTCGAAGGTTTGCTTGATAAAGAGTTATTCACGCAAGATGAAACGATGAGATCAGCCAAGTTTCTTAATCCGGATGCTCCTATCGTAGGATTCTCGTATCAGTGGACGCCGGATGCCGTGTTTGGCAAATGGAGTGATCAATATATCACGATTCCTCCGATTGCAGGACCGGATGGTAAGCGCTACACCATAGGAAATCCGTATGGAATGAATCTGGAGCGTAACGAGCTGCTAATTTCCACTTCTTGCAAATATCCAGAGATTGCTGCCCGCTGGGCTGACCAGTTCTATACCAATGAAGCAAGCATTCAAAATTTCTGGGGAGCGATAGACACCGTTATTAAGAAAAATATCAACGGTTCTTATACATTGATGGACCCACCGATGGGTACCAGTGCTGATGCCTGGTATTGGGATCAATCACTCCGGGATTTCGGGCCGAAATATGTCAGTCCAGTGTTTGAAAAATCCATCTTTCTAAACCCAAAAACCGGAGATGGACTGAAGCTGCAGCTCGATAAGCTGGGAAGTGATTATACAACGCCACCTTTCCCTGATGTAATGTACACCGCTGAAGAGTTTCAGCTGCTGCCGACTTTGACTACGGACATCGATAGTTATGTCAATACAATGCGTGCTCAGTTTATAATTACAGGTAAAATTGACGAGGGCTGGGCTGGTTATGTGAAACAGCTGCGGGGAATGGGGCTGGAGAAGCTGGTTAGAATTCGTACCGATGCTTACAGTCGTTATGTGAATGTAGAATAGTGCATTATGTGAAATACTGACGGCTAGGCTGTAACATCCTATTTCACTTATTTAAACAAAGGAGGTTCTCTCTATGCGAGTGGCATAAAGAGAACCTCCTTATTCTTATTACTTTATTAGCAGGGTTTGAATGGCATGAGCCGGAATCATGTTCTCAGCCAAGTTGTTATGGAAGCGCAGGGTGAAAGGAAGCTCTTGTTCCGTGCGGTTCATAACGATAACAGCAATGGTGCCATCTGGGTTACGGAAAGCCGTTGTTTCAAGCTTATCAGTATATTTAGAGTGCCCAATTCGTTTAGCACCTGGGCGAATGTATTTACTGAAATGCCCGATGTAATAAAAGGAGCTCTCAAATATTATTTCATCGTTTTTCGTATCTCCAATGATTGGAGCATCGCAGTAGTTACCTACATGGTTAGGGCCCCCTTGCTCGTCCAAGACAATATTCCAGTCCGTCCAGCTTGACATCCAGTTATTCAGGTTACCAATGATATCATGGCCGTAACGTTCGCCTGTATTCCATGAGCCGAGATGAACGCCACCTTCTTGGCAACCTTCGCTGAAGAACAGCTTCTTGTCTGGGAAGCGATCATGAACGGCCGATAGGGCTTCGAAGTGATCTCCGGAGTACCAGTGGAAGCAAATTCCCCAAATGTATTTGGAAGCTTCTTGATCTTCAAAAGCAATCTTGGCACGGTCATACACGCGCTCCTTGTTATGATCCCAGATCATAACCTTTACATGAGCTAAACCGGCTTGTTCCAAGGCTGGCCCCAAGTAATCACGAACGAAATCTTTTTCTTCTTCGGCAGTATAGAGGCAAGAATCCCAGATTTGAACAGCCTTCGCTTCATTCTGAACACTAACAGCCCAAATATCGATGCCTTCAGCCGCGTAAGCCTGAATATATTTTACGAACATGTTGGCCCAAGCCTCACGGTATTCAGGCTTAAGAGCTCCACCACCGTTCATTTGACCGTTCGTTTTCATAAAAGCAGGTGGACTCCAAGGAGAGGAGAACAAACGGAAATCTTCACCAACAGCTGTTGCAGCATTTTTGATTAGGGGGATAATTGACTCTTGATCTCTGGAAATATCGAACGAACGGAGCTCTGCATCGCCTTCTTCTACATAAGCATAGTTGCCGAGTGAGAAGTCACAGCTCTGGATATGCGAGCGGCAAAGGGTATACCCAATTCCGTGCTCAGGATCAAAATAAGCGTCGATGATTTCTTTTTGTTTAGCTTCACTTAGTTTAGCGATGGTAACAGCAGAAGCCTCAGTAAGTGCACCACCGAAACCTTCCATTTCCTGATACTCCAGATCATCATAAATATTGATGAGCTCTGATTCGACGCCTGATGTGTCAGGGAGGAAGATCAGAGGGTCTTTTTCTGTCAGACGGTCGGTAGTTTCTTTTGCTGTCTGAATGACGCGAACAATTTTACTCATAGTGGTTGGTAACCTCCTGTACATATAAATTCTGTCTTTATTATAGAAGGAGATTAACTGCTCTTTGAAGAAACAATATGGCTAAGAACCTCAACGATCTGGTCATCGACTACTTAGTGAAGAGGAGTGAATGCAATGGAAACTAATTGTGTCCAAATAAGCCTATGCGGCTTTATTTGCCATACTCAGCCTTTTCGGCAATTATATCGCAGTGGGCTGGATACCTATATCATCAGGCTGCAAGCAGAAGGGGAGTGTGAAGTACTGATTGATGGGGACATGGTAACCGTGGTGCCTGGTGATCTGTTATTATTTAAGCCTCAAGATATATATGATCTGAGAATCGGGGAAAAGAAGAGTCCGCTGGGACATAGTGTGGACTATTTTGTAATGTGTACAGGGGAATGGGTGGATCAATGGTGGAACCTGCGCGAAAGACCGAAGAAGGTTAGAATTGCGGATGATGGCAAGCTGCAAAGTATATGGCAACAGCTTGATCTGGAGAATAGAAGACTAGATGGGGGTAGCCCTGAAATACTTGAGGCGCTATTTAAAGCGCTATGTCTGCTGTTAGATCGGGCAATGGAAGAAGCACCTGCATCATCATCAGCCTCACTGCTACACGGGCTTAAGATGAAGAGTTATGTAGAGGAGCATGCTACATCAGAAATCAGGCTAAAGGATGTAGCTGCCCATGCCGGAATTAGTGTAACGAGGGCCGTACATGTATTCAAAATTCAATTCGGCTACTCTATTATGCAATATGCTGGGCAAATTCGGCTTGCAATGGCACTTCGATTAATGGACAACACCAATTATACCTTAGAGCGAATAGCAGAGGAGACGGGGTTTGGAAGCTACACTTATTTCCATAGGGTATTTCGGGAACGTTATGGCGTCTCGCCAGGCAACTATCGTAAGAGAGAGTAGCCTTCACTATTTTTAAGATCGTCTAGTTTTTAACAAGAAGTCCCTAACCGCTTGCTCAAATAACCTGACACTATTTGCCCATGTCCATTTGAGGGAAGATCTTTCACCTTGTACGGCTAATTTAGTTCTTAAGTTTGGGTCTCGAATTAGGCGGATGACATCTTCACCAAGCCGATTCTCGTACCGATAGGAGAGCAGGCAGTTCTTCTCGTGATTTGCGTATTCCATATTTCCGCCTGAATAAACACAGACGAGTGCTGCGCCACACCGCATGGCTTCAAGCCCCGGCAAAGAACCCGTATCAAAAATACTAGAACTAACAAAGATATCTGCACCGTTGTAATGGTAACAGAGCTCCTCATCATTAGCAGGTGTGAAGAATCGATATTTGCCAGTAGCTTTCATTCTTTGGAGAACTTCTGAAGTATTGAACTCGTCGGGCGGACTGATAAAGTTAATATTTACATTGGGACATTGATTTTTCACGTGATCCAGCTGCTCTATAAGATAGTCTTGCTCACGGTGCCATGAGAATCCACGTTCTGCTTTTCTTAATATAGCTGTTATGTTTAAAGGCTCCTGAAGACTGTAACGGATATTCATATTCTTGAAGGAGGAGCTAATGCCAATGGGCACGATTTTTCCTGTGATCCCATGATTTAAACGAATCAGCTCCTGCTGCCAATGCGATAAAACAATTAGATGCTCTGTGACATGATAAGAAGGGAACGACAGCGAACTATCTGGTAAAAAGGGGGGTTCATAACATAATGACAATCTGACATGAATTCCTTTTCCTTGATTGCTAGCTGCTTGAGAGGTAGGGACTGTCGTATGGAAATTAGAAACAATAACATCGCCTATGGGATAGTCCTGTTCTTGAAGCTCCATATGTGTGGAACGGATTAAGGTGGAGCGGACATCATAGGAAACAACCCCATCCACAGGCATGAGGATAGTAACCTGATGCCCCATAGCTGTTAGCCCATTGGTGAGTTCTACCAGCATGCGTTGAGCTCCACCATGAGATAAGGTCAGAATAGGGAATGTGAATCTCATCGGTAATCCCGTCCCTTCCAGTTAGGGCTTAATCGTCAAACGATGTTACTCAATCGTTCTGTTTCTTATTTTATTCAACTCGCTTAGAAAGGTACCATTTATCCAGTTTGGAAAGTATTATTTTTCCATATAAGTAATATTCTTCAGTAAAGCAACGGTCTCATTAATCTCGAGGTTCATTATATCTTCTAAAGATACGTCGATCATGGGCTTGAATTTTTGGAGTCTGCTCAGGAAAGCTTCGGTATGGAAATGCCCTCCACCAGCTTTACCGTGGTAAATTCTCTCTCCATCTTGATAGATGTCTTTTAAATGCGCCAAAATGATCCGATCCCCGAACAACCTGAAGGCGTCATCAACAATTTGATCCTGCATATCTACAGCGTCACCAATAAAATTGCATGGATCCAGGACAACCCCAATATTGCCAGAGGGGATTTCATCTAAGATGCGGCGCATCTTGTCAGGTGTAGAAAGAGTATGTGTGCAGACACCCTCCAATCCCAGAAAAACACCCCATTTTTCAGCTTCCTCTGCAAGCTCTTGTACAGTTGCCTTTAATATATCCCAGCCGATCTCTTCGTAATGGAGCGGATCTTGTGCTTGAAAAGTAGTCAGAGCGCCCGTCTCCGTAGCCACCATAGGGGCGCCGAATTGGCGGGCATACCGAAGATGTTCTTTAAAGCGATCTATTTCTAATCTCCGAATAACAGAATCCGGGTGAATGGGATTGATATAACAGCCTAACACGCCGATGCGTATACCTACTCTGTCAAATTGTTCGCCAACATAGTTTGCGAGGCCTGGACTTAATTTACCTGTGGAGGTATCGATGTCCTGTATAGCTTTGGATAAAGCAAGTTGAACAAAATCGATATCATAATTCTGAAGCGTTGCTGTCAACGAATTGAGGGGTAAACAACCAAATGTATGCGCTAATGTTCCGTATCTGATGGTAATCATCTCCTTATCTAGGATGGGTATCTGTAATTACAAACATAATAGTAGCGCTTTCATCTGGATGCAAGTGATTTATAATTATCGTCTATCAGGAAATTGATGATCTCAGTGTTTACTCTATCCGGTTGCTCATGATTAATCCCGTGTCCCGCATGGGGGATGACTTGGTAATAGAACTTTCCATCTTCTAAAATATTTATGAAATCCTTCGTTTGTTTTAGTGCGTGTTCTCCAACAAGAAAATAGAGCTTGTCTCTAACTGCGACTGCAGCGTTTTTATCGTATGGATGAAGCTTATGCACAAACATAGCTTGCTGATTATGAGTGCGCATTAAAAGGATCAGATGAGCAGCTAATGCTGGATGGTTGTCAAATAAAGGGGAGTGAGGTGCGCTTAACTTCTTCAGAACTTTCAGTAAATTGCGATCCGTTGGAATCAGAATCTCCGGGAACATCATCATTAAAGTTTGGATCATGGATTTAATCGGTGCAGTGACCATCCCGCCCTCCAAACAAACGACACGGTTCACTTTGTCCGGTTGCTTGGTCGCATAATTAAAAGCAATATAGGCGCCATTGGACACACCCGCAATATTAAAGACGTCTATATTCACATACGTCGCTATTTCATTAATCCATTTTACTTGCTCAAACTTCTGTTTGTTAAACTGCTCGTTAGGTATGCTTTTTCCGGGTCCACCCAAAGTATCAATCGCGATGCAATAAAAATGCTTCGAGAACTCCTCGATATTTAAGATCCACATGACCGCCGAGTTATCACCAACACCATGAAACAGTAGTAAAGGTGGATTACTCTTTTGACCAGCAAGGATACAATGCGTCAGTCCATATGTGGTTGGAACATCGATCTCCTCAAGTGGAATGGGCCACTGCTCAACCATCTGCTCATAGGAGTGCCACACTCGTTCTTGCACCTTGGCATTCTTAAAGCTATTTACCATCTCAAACCTCCTTATCCAAAATAAAACATCTGTATCTTATTCCAATTAGTATACTACGAGAGTTCGCAAGGAGGAGATAGAAATAGAAATATTACTGTGAAAAAGAGGGTGAGAGCAGATAAGTGTATTTAATACAACTAAACAATTTTAGTTGTAGAAAGTGCAATTAAATAATGCACAGGGCTCTTTTTTGCAGTAAAATTTTTTGATATGGTAAGCATTTTTGTGTTCTAGGGGGGATTATGATGTTAATTGAGCTAAAGGAAGCGAGTTTATCAGATGGACGCGATATTTTTGAAATGATTATGGAGATCGGCCCTGGGGAGAATGGATTCGTTAACAATGGGTTTAATTTGGCTTACAGTGAATTTCCTGATTTCATCAGAGATCGGATAGCACTCTCAAAAGGCGATAATCTCCTACCAAACTATGTCCCGCAAACCAACTATTGGTTACTGATTGACTCTTATCCTGTTGGTGTTGGAAAGCTAAGACATTCCTTAAATGATCAATTAAGAAAATCAGGTGGACACATCGGATATAGCATCAGGCCTAGTGAGCGAGGAAAGGGCTTTGGCAAGATTTTTTTAGCAGAGTTGTTAAAAAAAACTGCGGATCTGGGGATTGATAAGGTCATGCTGACTTGTGAGCCGAACAATGTATCTTCGAGAAAGGTTATTGAAGCGAACAGAGGAATACTTAGCGGTATCGAGGATGGAAAATGTAACTACTGGATTAGTTTATGAGTCGAGTCGGTGCTGAATAGTGGGGGTGAAGGAGTTGCTAATTGGCAACTCTTTTTTTGTTTTTTCGCAATGGAATTTCAGTTCATCCAAGGAGGATTCGTCTAACTTGTGAAATAAATTTTAAATTTTGTTGAAAACGCTCTATTCAAACACAAACAAATAGATTAAAATCAAAACAAACAAAAATAAACAAAAAAATAAACATTCAAAAACGGAGGTATTCACAAATGGTACAAAGTTTATGGGATTCTGCACGGGGAAAAGTCATCAACGGAGGTCTGGATGCACTGGTCTATCGCTCCAATCTGTTGGGTGAAGATCGTAGAGTCTGTAATTTTGGAGGAGGGAATACCTCTAGTAAAACTATAGAATTAGATTTCCGTGGTCGTGAGGTTGAAGTCATGTGGGTGAAGGGTAGCGGCTCTGACCTAGCTACGATGAAAGCAGGCAATTTTACCGGATTGCGGCTTGAGGATATTGCGCCTTTGTTTGATCGGGAGGAAATGCCTGATGAGGAAATGGTGGCTTACCTCGCGAATTGTATGATTGATCCTAAGCATCCGCGTGCTTCAATTGAGACGCTGCTGCATGCTTTTTTACCATTCAAACATGTAGATCATACGCATCCAGATGCGATTATCAGCTTATGCTGTGCTCATAACGGTAAAGATATTGCGCGGGAAATCTATGGGGATCGTTTCGTATGGGTGCCTTACATTCGTCCTGGGTTCACTTTATCCAAAATGATCGCTGAAGGCGTACTTGCTAATCCTCAAGCAGAATTGGTGTTGATGGAGAAGCATGGCCTCGTGACTTGGGGGGATACGCCGGAAGCTTGTTACGCGAAGACGATCTCTATTATTAATGAAGCAGAGCGTTACATCCAAGATAGAATTGAAGATGAGAATCTGTTCGGAGGTCGCAAATCGGAAGCGCTTCCGGAAGAAGAGCGGCGGGCTGTAGCAGCTGCAGTAATGCCATTGATTAGAGGCGCAGTCAGTGATGAGCGCAAAATGATACTGACCTTTGATGATGCAGAGGATGTGCTGCGTTTTGTAGGTGGAGTTAACTCGGAGAAATTATCCAGTGTAGGTGCAGCTTGTCCGGATCATTTGGTACATACCAAAATGCTGCCACTATTTGTGAATTGGGAACCAAATGCCAGTGATATTGATGGTTTGAAGACGAAGCTGAACGAAGCGATCACCGCTTACAAAGAGCAGTACAAAGCTTACTTCGATCGCAATAAGCATGAGGGAGATGTAATGTTCGAAGCTGCACCGCGTGTGATTCTGATTCCCGGAGTGGGAATGATCAACACAGGCAAAAGCTGGAGCAACTCCAAAATTAGCGGTGCCTTGTATCACCGGGCGATTGCTGTTATGCGCGGAGCTACCGCATTGGGAGATTTCGTCTCTCTAAGTGAAAATGAATCGTACAATGTGGAATATTGGCCTTTGGAATTATATAAATTATCGCTGGCACCAGCAGAAGCAGAATTCTCGCGTAAGGTTGCGTTCATTACAGGTGGCGCAGGAGGAATCGGGAGCGAAACCGCTCGTCGTCTAGTGTCCGAAGGGGCGCATGTTGTGCTGGCAGATCTCAATCTGGAGGGCGCACAGAAAATTGCCGAGGAGATTAACGATAAATACGGTGAGAATCGTGCGTTCGCTGTTAAAATGGATGTAACGCAGGAGGAGCAAGTTAGCGCAGCTTATGCAGATACAGCACTTTTTTATGGCGGAGTAGATATTATTGTGAACAATGCTGGGCTTGCGACTTCCAGTCCTTTTGATGAGACTTCATTAAAAGAGTGGAACTTGAACATTTCCGTGCTAGGAACTGGATATTTCCTCGTTGCACGTGAAGCCTTCAAGGTGATGAAGGAGCAAAAGATCGGCGGTAGCATGGTATTTATTGGCTCTAAGAACTCTATATTTGCTGGAAAAAGCGTATCGGCTTACAGTTCTGCCAAAGCACTCGAAGCACATTTGGCTCGCTGTATTGCAGCTGAAGGTGGAGAGTTCGGTATTCGCGCCAATACAATTTTGCCGGATGCCATTCTACAAGGCTCAGCGATTTGGAATTCGAACTGGCGGAATGAACGGGCTGCTGCTTACGGGATTGAGCCGGATCAACTAGAGGAACATTATCGTAAACGCACAACACTGCTTGTAAATATTTATCCACGTGATATTGCTGAAGGGGTGGCCTTTTTCGCTTCATCCAAGTCAGAGAAGACTACGGGCTGCATGCTGACGATTGACGGTGGAGTACCGGCAGCTTTTACTAGATAAGTGGAAGATGGAATATAGATAGATATAACGGAGGGAAGCCATGCTGATTGCAGACAGATATGAAAGAATCGTAGAACTAGTGAATGAACGTGGCAGCATTCGTGTCTCGGAACTGAGTACATTATGCCAAGTGACGGAGGAGACCATCCGCCGGGATCTTGATCGTTTGGAAAAGGCGGGGAGGCTGCTACGCTCGCACGGTGGTGCAGTCAGTCTACGTGATCGTCAGCCAGAGACGCCATATGCTGAACGTGAAATTATGAACGCAGCGGAGAAGCAGCAGATTGCTCGTGAAGCAGTGATGATGATAAAGCCGGGAGATCGGATTTTGCTGGATGCTAGCACAACTGCATGGTATATGGCCTCACATTTGCCGGATATGCCACTAACTGTACTGACTAATTCTATTAGGGTAGCTGCGGAGTTAAGTGGGAAGGAACGAATAGATGTGATCTCAACTGGCGGTCAACTGAGCCGCAGATCGATGTCCTTTGTTGGTCATTTAGCCGAGCGTTCGCTTGAGTTGTATCACGTGGATAAGATGTTTTTTTCCTGCAAAGGATTTCATCTCGAACGCGGCGCCAGTGAATCGAATGAGCTGCAAGCGATGGTGAAGCGAAAGATGATTTCTATCGCGGAGCAGGTGATCCTACTTTGTGACTCCAGCAAATTCGGAATTCAAGCGTTCACACATGTTGCCACGACTAGTGAATTGGATGTTGTGATAACGGATTACAGCCCTGCCACAGAACAGCTAAAGCAGCTACAGGAGCTGAACATCGCAATAACAACCGTGTAGAAAATAGTGTTGCAGGAGGTGAAGACATGAAGGTATCGATGTTTATTACTTGCATCAGTGATGCTGTGTACCCGAAGGTTGGAGAAGCGATGGCACGTCTGCTTGCCAGATATGGCGTACAGCTGGATTTTCCCGAAGTGCAGACCTGCTGCGGACAGCCTGCGTACAATAGTGGCTATTGGAATGAGGCACGTCAAGCTGCACTTACGATTTTGCAGGCTTTCGAAGACAGTGACTTTGTCATTGCTCCTTCCGGGTCTTGCACCGGGATGCTTCATCATTACCCGAAACTGTTTCAGGATGATCCGATTAATTTGGTCAAGGCGCAGAATTTGCAGCGTAAATCCTATGAGTTCAGCCAGTTCATGGTACAGGTGCTTGGCGTAACGGATCTAGGGGCCGTTTTTCCGCATAAAGTTACCTATCATCCTTCCTGTCATGGCACTCGGATTCTGGGGATTCGTGATGAGCCTATGTTACTTATGCAGAATGTGAAGGCAATGGAGCTAGTGCCACTACCTTTTGCTGAGGACTGTTGTGGGTTTGGTGGAACCTTTGCCGTGAAGATGTCTGATATCTCCGGGGCGATGGTCACCGAGAAGTCAGATCATGTGCTGGAGTCGGAAGCAGAAGTCTTAACGGGTCTGGATATGGGCTGTCTCATGAATATTGCTGGGAATTTGCGTTATCGCCACAAACCGGTCCGAGTCATGCATTTAGCAGAGCTACTGTATGAGGGGGTGAGTGGACAATGAGTCAGAATGCCGCTCAGACTAAATCGGAATCGAATCATGTGAAGCCAGCTACGGTAAAAGAGCGTGCCGACTTGGCGCTGAATAATGATTTTTTGCGCAAAGCGGTTCGCTTTACCACGGAAAGGCTGCGTGACGGGAAACAAAAAGCAGCGAACGATCATGGACACTGGGAAGAATGGCGTGAACGTGGGCGGCAAATTCGCCTGCATACGATCGCTCATCTAGATTATTACTTAAATCTATTTGCGGACAATGCAAGAGCGAACGGCACGCATATTCATTTTGCGGCAACGGGTGAAGAGGCAGTGAAGATTGCTTTAGAGATTGCACAGCGAAAACAAGCGGCTTCCGTGGTCAAATCAAAATCGATGGTGACTGAGGAGCTGCATTTGAATACGGCTCTTGAATCCATTGACGTAGAGACGATTGAAACAGATCTTGGCGAATATATTATCCAGCTTGCCGGAGAAACTCCGTCTCATATCATTATCCCAGCCATCCATAAGAACCGCTATCAGATTGCTGAGCTGTTGTCCAAGGAGGCAGGGGAGGAGCTTTTGCCTGAGACTACAATCCTTGCAGGATTTGTACGGCGCAAGTTACGGGAGAAATTCCTAGAAGCGGATATTGGGATGACGGGATGCAATTTTGCGATTGCAGAGACAGGTTCCATGGTGCTATTTGAGAATGAGGGCAATGCTCGCATGGTCACCACCTTGCCAAAGACGCAAATCACTTTGATGGGGATGGAGCGGATTATTCCTTCTTGGAGCGACCTTGAGGTGATGGCTACGTTATTACCTCGTTCAGCAACTGGCCAGAAGCTAACAGTGTATATGTCCGGTATTTCAGGACCCCGTAGAAAGGATGATGGGGACGGACCCGAAGAGCAGCATATTATTATCCTTGATAATGGTCGATCTGAGCAGCTCGGCGATCCAGAATTTCAGGAGCTACTGAACTGCATCCGCTGTGGAGCTTGTCTGAATGCCTGCCCTGTCTATCGTCATATTGGCGGTCATGCCTATGGTGGAACTTATAGCGGACCGATCGGAGCAGTGTTGACCCCAGCGCTGAACAAAAATGTAGATCAATGGGATGATATCGCAGGTGCATCAAGTCTGTGCGGCGCGTGTTATGAAGCTTGTCCAGTCAAAATCCCTCTGCATGATATGCTTATCTATTTACGGCGACGTAAGGTAGAGAGAGGTTATGGAGACAAAGCGGAAGGTCTTGGCATGAAAGGTTTTGGTGCGATTATGGCGAAGTCACAGCGATTCAGTAGTGTGATGAAAGTAGGCAGAATCGGACAAAAGCTACTTGTGAGAGACGGCGGAATTCCGTCAAAGCTTGGGCCGCTGAAAGGCTGGAATAACTACCGGATCGCTCCGAAGCTGGCAGATGAATCCTTCCGCGAGAGCTGGAAAGAGCTGCAGGAGGAGTTAGACAAAAATAGTCGCGAGATGGACCCGTCGATACAGAAACGGATGGAAGATTTATTAGCGAAGCGGAAGGCGGAAGAACTGAAAGGAGAGCCCGGATATGACTGAGGAAACGCACAGAGAATGGCTGGAGCGTATGGAACATGATTCTCGTGAGAAACAGCAGGCATTCATGAACGATATCGCTCGTCGCCTGAAGCGGCCAAGAACGACTGCGGCTCCGGTACATCCTTTTCGCGGTGCTCCAGATTATTGGCAAGAATTCCAGTGGAGTCCAGAAGAACGCATCGATCAATTTACTGCGAATTTTCAAAGTGCAGGTGGACATGTATTTCGCATGGCAACGATGGATGAAGCTAAAGCTTTTATCGTCAATAAAGCGAGTGATATGCTCGCCCGTTATATTCTTCGGCAAAATGTAGTTGAGCTTGAGGCACTTCGTCTAGAAGAAGAACTTGTAGATACGCAGGTATCTGTCTGGAATACGGATATGCAAGAAGCATGGAAAGCTAGGGCGGCGGAAGCCGATATTGGGATTGTGATCGCGGATTATGCAGTTTCTTATACAGGCTCTATTACAGTGTTATCTTCTGCGGATAAAGGGCGCTCTGTCAGCCTGTTGCCAACCGCATTAATTGCCATCGTTCCGCTGGAGCGGCTGAAGACTCGTCTGGGTGAGGTGCTTATTGATTTTGATGAAGCGGGACAATCGGGTCTCCCCGCAGGTATTCACTTTATCTCTGGGCCTAGCCGTTCAGCGGATATTGAGAATGATCTGACGATAGGTGTGCATGGCCCTGGAATCGTATTCGCCTTGCTGGTAGGCTGATGAGGAGATAAGGAGTGTTGTTTAAGAATGAATGCTGGGGCACATAAACAGGGTCAGAATCATATTGCTATTGATATTGGAGCCTCTAGTGGGAGAGTCGTTTGCGGAACCTTGCAAGAACCGGAAGGAACCTTATCATTAACAGAAATTCACCGTTTTAGTAATGGGTTCTCTGAGAAGAATGGTAATCTTTATTGGGACGTCGATTATTTATTTGCTGAAATTGTAAAAGGCTTGCAGAAGGCGAAGTCAAAAGGAATTGAGCATTGTACCGTCGGAATTGATACTTGGGCCGTGGATTACGTACTTCTAGATCAGAAGGGTACACGAATTCATGAAGTTTTTTCTTATCGTGATTCCCGAACAGATGGAGCGGTACAAAGCCTACATCGCAATATATCAACTGAAAGCGTTTACCAAAAGACGGGGATACAAGTTCTCCCGATTAATACGTTGTACCAGCTGTTTGTGCATGATCAGGCAGATCTTGAAGCAGCACATTCAATCCTGTTGGTCCCTGATTATCTCTACTATCGGCTTACGGGACGAAGAATTAGTGAAGTCACGAATGCTTCAACCACGGGTCTGCTTAATCTGCAAACTCGGGATTATGATACTGATTTACTGGCACTGCTTGGTCTTTCAAAAGAGCAGTTTCCTCCCTTAACGGAACCTGGGAAACGAATTGGCGGATTGACTGATGACTTGGTGGCACGCGGTGATCTTCCAGATTGTGAGTTCATAGCAGTTGCCACACATGATACAGCATCAGCTGTACTAGGCGTTCCTGCAAGTAGCGACAAATGGGGATTTCTCAGTAGTGGTACTTGGTCACTCATCGGGGTGGAACGAGCTTCAGCCATTACAAGTCCAGAAGCGATGGAGCGCAATTATACAAACGAATGGGGAGCCTTCGGCTCATTCCGTTTTCTTAAGAACATTATGGGGATGTGGCTGATCCAAAAGGTTCGTGAGGAATATGGTGGTCAATACAGCTTCGGCGAACTGGTAGAATTGGCAGCGCAAGAAATTCCTTTTAGATCCATCATCTACTGCAATGATGAACGATTCATGAATCCATCCAACATGATCAGCGAGATACAGAGCTATTGTGTGGAAGTCGGACAGTTGGTACCAAAGACACCAGGGGAGATAGCCAGATGTGTGTTTGACAGTCTTGCTCTTTCATACTATTTCTATGTTCAGGATCTTCAGCTATTGACCGGCGAGAAGTGGGAGCGGCTGCACATCGTAGGTGGTGGGGCAAACAATGGGTTGCTATGCCAAATTGCGGCGGATTTGCTAGAGATGGAAATTTATGCTGGACCAACGGAATCAACCGCATTAGGTAATGTGGTTATGCAAATGATCAGTGTGGGTACGGTCACAGATATTAAAGAAGCAAGAGAAATTATATATCGTTCATTTGATGTAACAATCTATATTCCACAAGAGATGGACTCTTCCCTAAAAACCGCGGCATTAGCTGAGTTTGCTCGACTGCAGATCGTTTAAGAGTAACTAATAAAGTAACCGAGAATATATGGGATGACTATTAAATAGCTATGGATGAGCAAAAGAAAAGTATAAATCCCCCTCATAGAGTGTAAAAAGCGGAAAACCAGCAAAAGAAGGGTATAAATCCCCCTCATTGAGCGCAAAAAGCGGAAAACGAGAAAAAGAAGGGTATAAATCCCCCTCTTTGAGAGTAAATAGCGGAAAACGAGCAAAAGAAGGGTATAAATCCCTCTCATTGAGCGTAAAAAGCGGAAAACGAACAAAAGAGGGGTATAAATCCCCTACATTGAGTGTAAAAAGCGGAATACGAGCAAAAGAAGGGTATAAATGCCTCTCATTGAGCGCAATTAGCGGAAAACGAGTAAAAGAAGGGTATAAATGCCCCACATTGAGCGCAAATAGCGGAAAACGAGTAAAAGAAGGGTATAAATCCCCCTTATTGAGCGTAAAAAGCGGAAAACGAGAAAAAGAAGGGTATAAATCCCCCTCATTGAGCGTAAAAAGCAGAAATCGAGCAAAAGAAGGGTATAAATACCCCTAAATGAAATCACTAGACAATATCAGGAGGCTCTAGCATGGAGCAGAATACAGAAAGCTTTAGGAGCATTCAGACGAGCTATAATGAGGCGAAAAAGCTCTACGCACAGCATGGCATTGACGTAGATAAAGTATTAGAGCAGCTTGCAGCAATCAAAATTTCATTGCACTGCTGGCAAGGAGATGATGTAAAGGGCTTCCTGAATAAGGAAAAGGAACTAAGTGGCGGGATCGCGGTCACGGGCAGTTACCCGGGGCGAGCTAGAAATCCGGAGGAGCTGCGCCGTGATTTGGAGCAAGCACTAGCACTTATCCCCGGACGTCATAAAGTTAATTTACATGCTATTTATGCCGATACGGAAGAAACTGTAGATCTTGATGCGCTAGAGCCTAAGCATTTTGAAAGATGGGTGCACTGGGCTAAGGAGCAGGGGCTTGGATTGGATTTCAATCCCACTTGCTTCTCTCATGAAAAAGCTAATGATGGCTTCACACTAAGCCACTCGGATCCTGAAATCCGCAACTTCTGGATTGCTCATTGCAAGGCTTCACGCCGAATCTCCGAATCTTTCGGTCAGGCACTAGGTCAGCCTTGTGTAACCAACTTCTGGGTTCCAGATGGATATAAAGATACACCGATCGACCGTCTGTCACCGAGAGTGCGACTTCAGCAATCACTGGACGAGATCTTCAGCGAGGAGATCGATGAGCGATATAACATTGATGCTGTAGAAAGCAAGTTGTTCGGAATTGGTTCAGAAAGTTATGTGGTAGGTTCGCATGAATTTTATATGGGTTATGCACTAAGTCGGGGCAAAGCGGTTTGCTTCGATGCTGGGCATTTCCATCCGACCGAGACCATCTCGAATAAACTATCCTCTTGGCTGCTGTTTGGTGATCAATTGTTGCTGCATGTTAGCCGTCCAGTACGCTGGGATAGTGATCATGTGGTGACTATGGATGATGAACTGCTGGAGATTGCTCGTGAACTAGTTAGAGGTCAATTCCTAGAAAGAACTCATATTGGACTCGATTTCTTTGACGGAAGTATTAATCACATTGCCGCTTGGGTGATCGGAACACGTAACACAATCAAAGCTCTGCTACGTGCGATGCTGGAACCGATAGAGCTATTGAAGCAAATTGAACTGGATGGGGATTATACTACTAGACTTGCACTGGTAGAGGAATTGAAATCTTATCCGTTCGGAGCTATTTGGGATTATTATTGTGCGACGAATGGTGTACCTGTCCGAGAAAGTTGGCTGAGTGATGTGAAGCAATACGAAGTAGATGTTTTATCAAAGCGATAAAGTACTTGTTATGGCGGTTACCACACGGTAGCCGCTTTTTATGTTCATGATTCGTACTTATTTGAAAAGATATGTGATCTCTGCTATGTTTTATCAAAAAGAGAGAGAGGCGTTATTATGGAGAAATATGGACCGAATCCGAATGTGCTCTATCCGAATGAACAGATCAAAAGCATCTGTTATATCAAAAATGTGATTACAAGAAAAAATATTACGATTGGCGATTATACGTATTATGATGATATAGACGGTGCCGAAAAGTTTGAGGAGCATGTAACTCATCATTATGATTTTATTGGTGACAAGCTTATTATTGGGAAATTCTGCGCGATTGCCAAAGGTATTGAATTTGTCATGAATGGTGCGAACCATCGAATGAATTCTGTTACGACCTACCCTTTTAATATCATGTCTAATGGCTGGGAGCATGCGGTTCCAGAACTATCAGATTTACCCTTAAAAGGAGATACGGTGATCGGCAACGATGTGTGGATTGGGCAGAATGTTACGGTTATGCCGGGTGTACATATTGGTAATGGAGCCGTCATCGCGGCCAATTCAACAGTTGTCAAAGATATCCCGGCTTATAGTGTAGCTGGAGGAAATCCATGTAAAGTAATTAGACAACGTTTTGATGATGAATTGATCGAACATCTAGAAGCGCTTAAGTGGTGGGATTGGGATGCCGAGCGTATCTTTAAGAATCTTGAAGCGTTATGCAGCAGTGATTTGAATAAAATCAAAGAAATTAAATGATATTGTGTAAGTTTCATAGAACGAGCTATAGTTTATCTTAAAGATATAAATAATAGCTGAGGGTATACTGACTGTATGTACTTCATATGAACCTTGCGGAGGGAAAATCTAATGAAGAAAGATGATGATAAGATCACTGCGGAACTCACAGCAGAGAAGTTTCCATACAGTAAAGAGAACGAGGAGATGGTGACGCGGAATTTTTGGACTAAAACTAAAAAGTTCGCAGGCAAGATCCCATTTACTAAAGATGCTATTGCGATGTATTATTGCGCAGTCGACGCAAAGACCCCTTTATGGGCAAAAGGAATTGCCTTCGGAGCGTTGGCTTATTTCATCTCCCCGATTGATGCGATACCCGATGCGATTCTCGGCCTTGGATTTACAGATGATGCAGCGATCATTGCAGCAGGCATTAAAGCGATATCTGGTCAGGTAACCAACGAACATAAGGAAAAGGCCGAAGCATTTTTTGAAAAATAAAAGGTGCAGCTTTGAGCTACACCGTAATATTTGTACCTTCTGGACAGCTTTCTGCGGAAAGCTGTTTTGTTTTGTAAACCTCGCCCCAGTCTTTCATGAGTTTAATAATAGGGGTCAGTGTCTTGCCAAATTCAGTTAACGAGTATTCGACTTTCGGGGGAACCTGATGGTAGACCTCGCGGTGAACAACTCCATCTTCTTCCAGCTCTCTAAGCTGCAAGGTTAACATGCGTTGAGTGATTCCTGGGCATATCCGGCGAAATTCGTTAAAGCGTTTCGTTCCATCCATCAAGTGATAGATGAGAATCCCCTTCCATTTTCCTCCTATAACATCGAGCGTAAATTCCACAGGGCAAGCTTCCTTATTTCCCCCTGGGAAATCTCCGAATCCACCTTTTCGATCACGCATAGCCGTTCAACTCCCATAGTATCATTTTGTATACTACATAACATTAATGTGCGTACTTTTAAAGAAGTGATATATATTCTAATATTAAGCATGAGAACGGCAAACAGTCAAATGGGCCGTTGATTCTAAGCAAATAAAAGGAGTGTTAAATATGGATACTTTATCATTAAACAAGAATGAAATCCTGTCTGCTTACCAGTTCAGACATGCAACTAAAGAATTTGATAGTCATAAAAAAATTAGTGAGTCAGACTTTCAGTTTATTCTGGAAACAGGACGTCTGTCACCAAGTTCATTCGGATTCGAGCCTTGGCGTTTTGTCGTAGTACAAAGTCCGGAAATACGTGAGAAATTACGTGCTCATGCCTGGGGAGCACAAAAGCAATTGCCAACCGCAAGTCATTTTGTAATGATTCTCTCACGTCTTCCTAAAGATATGGCTGCTGATTCAGATTATATTAAAGGGATCATGGAGCATGTGCAGGAGCTACCTCCAGAAGTGATGGAAGGGAAAGGTAATATGTTCGATAAGTTCTTGAAGGTTGATTTTGGATTGATGGAGAATGAGCGTGCAATGTTCGAATGGAGCTGCCGTCAGACTTATATAGCCCTTGGTAATATGATGACATCAGCCGCTTTAATCGGAATCGATTCTTGCCCAATGGAAGGTTTCGATAAAGCGAAGATAGAGCAAGTTCTTACCGAAGAGGGGATTATGGATGCCGAACATTTTGGAATCTCCTGCATGGTAGCCTTTGGGTATCGTTTGAATGAACCACGTGGAAAAACAAGACAAAGCGCAGAGCAAGTCGTTCAGTGGGTTTAACTAAGCTGGAATCTCATTTTTGAGCTGCATAACGAAAATAATGAAACCTGCAAAGTCTCCAGTGTCTTGGAGATCATGCAGGTTATTTTTGTTTAATTCTTACAAGATTCGAAAAGTAATTGAAATTTTCATGAAAACTCTGATACTCTTATTGAGGTGACCCATTTTAAGCTTTATCGAGTTAATTTAATAATGAAGGGATCCTGCATCATGAAAATCATTCGCATAATTATCCAAGTGTTCCTGCTTTATTTGTTCTACTTGGCTGGAGACTTCCTGCAAAAGCAGCTGCATCTTCCCGTTTCTGGGAGTATCGTCGGATTACTTTTGCTCTTTGTTTTATTGCTATTCAAGGTTGTACCAGTGAAGTGGATTGAAGATGGTGCAACAACAATATTAGCTTATCTTCCGTTATTTTTTATTCCAGCGACGGCTGGGATCGTGAAGCATATGGATATTTTTAGTGGAAGAGGTTTGCTCTTAATCTTGATTCTTATCGTTAGCAGCGTCCTCACAATTGCAGCAGCAGCACATACGAGTCAATGGCTTTCAACCTTGAAAGGAAAGAGCAAGGCGGGCTGGAGCAGCAAGAGCTTAAGCGAAAAGGGGAAGGAATTATAATGTTTTTTATCGCGACAGGAATTGTCCTGCTTAATGTTGCTATTTATTTGATGATGTCCGTAATTTATAGACGTTTTCGGTTTCCTGTACTGATTCCCGCGTTAACAGCAACAGTCCTTGTTGTAGCAATACTTCTATTTTTTCATATTCCGTATGATACATATATGATAGGCGGTCAGTGGATCAATCAGTTACTCGGTCCTGCTGTAGTGGCGCTAGCCTACCCATTGTATAAACAACGTAATGTGTTAGTCGAGAATCTTCCAGCCATCCTGGGGGGAGCGATTGCAGGACTGTTATTAGGGATGTTTAGTGGTCTGCTTTTGGCGGCTGGTCTAGGATTCTCTAAATTGTATGTTCTGTCCATTTTGCCAAAATCGATCACAACACCTGTGGCGATACAAATCTCAAATGGTTTAGGTGGGGACTCCTCGCTAACCTCCGTATTTGTAATGATTGCCGGATTTACAGGTGCGATTGGCGGTCCTCTCATTATTAAACTGTTTAAGATTCGAAGCGAAGTTGGGATTGGGATCGGGTTAGGAACGGGTTCTCATGCACTTGGAACTGCAAAGGCACTGGAATACGGTGAACAGTCAGTTTCAATGAGCTCCGTAGCGATGACCGTTTGTGCTATTGTCGGTTCATGTATCGGTCCGGTGGTAGCTTGGATCATGTACCCTTAAATTCATTCATCGTAACTATGTTTGCAAAACACTCCATCGGGTAACTATAACTAAGGAACAAATAAAGCAAAGCACCTGAGGAGGATTTCACATGTCAGATTATTCTCAAGATGAAGCGGAAATCCGCAACAAGGAAAATAAAGACGGCGATTCATTAGCTGAAATTAAGAAGATGGAGAATGGTGTGGACATCGAGCCAGAAGCAGACGATTGGGTAGCCAAGCCTGCAGAGTCCTCGCATCCTGATCCGCTTCCTAACGATTTGGACTAAATGATTCGGAAGACAGGCTGTCCTTCATTGGGCAGTCTGTTTTTCTTGAGATGATTTTAGCAATTATTGTATAATGAATTCAGGTACAACCTCATCAGAGAGTTTTCTCCAAATTCTTAGTAGCTTTTCGCAAATTTCACAGATCTCAGCCATTCTTGTAGCAGGGAGGAAATGAAATGCGTAGTCGGAATGAGAACAGCCGATATCGGCAAAAACGTGGTGAGGCTCTTGTAGGCAACTTTGAGAAAAAGTATGGTTCAAACTTTGGCGTACGTAGTGAACTTACAACGGATACGTTAAAGAAACAAGACGACGATCAGTCGCTAATATCGGCTCAGAATCACGAAGAACGGCTTAAACCATAAGCGTGGATGGATAGAGAATCCGCTTCACTTTTTATAATTTGTAATGAAGACATAACCTTTGGGTTATGTCTTTTTTGTTGCGCATATCTCCTGAAGGATTAAGGCATAATAGGTCCGGATGGATATTTAAGAAAATAATGACAACTAGGAGCGGTGTATAAACATGATGACTTCTATATTTTCTTCAAGCGGAGATTCTACGATGGCAGTGGCTGGCCAATATTTCTTTTATTTTATGATCTACTCTTTTTTAGGCTGGGTATTGGAAGGTACATATAACTTATATAGTAATGGAAGCTTTCGCAAAGAAGGCTTTCTAAAAGGCCCTTTTAAGCCAATGTATGGATTTGCACCACTGCTTCTTTTGATTGCCAGAGACTTAACCCTGCCTTTCCCAATTTTCCTCCTGCTTGCGTTAGTCGTTCCTTCAGCTGTTGAATATGTAAGTGGTTGGCTGCTGAAGTCTGTCTTTCAAAAGCAATGGTGGGATTACTCAGGGATGTCTTATCAACTGCAAGGGCATATTTGCCTTCGATTCTCCCTATATTGGTGGGCGCTATCAGTAGCTTGTGTATATGGGATTCAGCCGTTTATGGAGCGTTTGTATTCACTAGTCCATAATGTTTGGGGAATTATATTTCCTTTCGTGGGACTCTATCTTATGGCTGATTTATTGTGGACTTGCTGGAGTCGGTATAGAAGTGAGAAGACCCCCCAATATCAAGATTAATGATGCCTATATGGACATAATAAGCATTCTTTTGTATATGAAGCACAAACATTTCAGTGACAAGCATTTCGATCTTGCATATCAGTTTTGTGTCGTAAATAATATAGCCATATATTAAATACTAGACGGACTGGTGGAGATTACGATGACAGGGAAGATTCTAGTAAGCGCATGTCTGTTAGGACATAAAGTGCGTTATGATAATGGTGATGTGCCGTGTCTCGATGCTCGTTTCTTGAAGTGGTATGAGGAAGGGCGTTTTGTCCACATTTGTCCTGAGGTAGTCGGAGGGTTATCAACGCCTCGTCCAGATGCCCAGCGGCAAGGTGAGCGGGTAGTAACAGGTGCAGGTGTGGATGTTACGGAACCTTTTATGAAAGGTGCTCAAGCAACGCTGAAGCTGGCTACAGAACATCAAGTTACATTTGCAATATTAAAACAGGATAGTCCTTCTTGTGGTAGTCTTTATATTTATGATGGTACTTTTAGGGATACGAAGATGTCAGGAGAAGGTACAACTACGGAGTTATTACGGCAAAATGGCTTTAAAGTGTTCGGCGAAGATCAACTAGATGAAGTGGAGAAAGAACTTGCTCGTATGGAGGGGTAAGTCATTCTTAAAGTAATAAATCGAACTCACGTTACATAGTGTGTATAAGGGGAACGAAGCAGTGTCCTTGGGAGAGGAAATGCCGTCCGAAGAGCCATCCTTCATTTGGGATTGGAGGCGGACGCAGATGAGTATTGATCAGCTCATTTCATTGCTTGTTCTTGTCATCATGATCGTACAGCTTGCCGGCTACAAAGGGAAACATTAAGCTCAAAGTCTCACCTCATTGTAACTGCTTCCGGACCTCAGAAAGTATTGAGCCGTTCGGAAGCTTTTTTTGTTCCACGCTAAGCATATTACCGATTCTAAAGGATTCCATCACAGTGATGTCTAATATATACATAATGTGGGTTTTTGGGAAGCCGGAGGAAAATAGGATGATGTTCTACAAAACGGTGTGAGAGGATGGATGAATAGCGTGCCGATGTCTGAGTATTATCAGGAGATCCGAGGAAAAGTGGGTTCAGAGTTATTAATGATGCCTTCCGTAGCTGCAGTAATAAGAAATAAAGAAGATGAAATTCTATTTATTCGAAAACCTGAAGAGTCCTTGTGGGGATTGCCAGCAGGCGCCATCGAGCCAGGGGAACGGCCGGGAAGAACTTTGCGCAGAGAAGTATATGAAGAGACTGGATTAATGGTGCATCCTACTTCCATTCTTGGGGTTTTTGGTGGAGGGAAATATAGATACGAATATAACAATGGAGACCAGGTGGAATATACAGTCATCGTATTTGAGTGTTCTATCATCCGTGGAACGCTGAGAGCAATGGATGGAGAAGTCGAAGAATTTAAGTTCTTTAAAGAGAGTGAGCTGCCCGAGATGGCCATTCCCTATCCAGTGGAGATTTTCAAGAAAGACCGCGAAGTGGCAAAAACGATATTTGAATGAGCTGGAGAGGAGTAACTCATGAAGACTTTTATTTATATGATTAGGCACGCAGTATCACCTTTTGTGCTTGGGGATGAGAGAGAACGAGGATTATCTGATAAAGGGCATGAGGACGCATATAGAATTAAAGAACTGTTGGCGGAGGAAGAGATCACACATTTTGTTTCTAGTCCTTATAGGCGAGCCATAGATACGATTAAGTATTTGGCTGAGGCATCGGATCAAGAAATTGAGCTGTATGAGGAACTTAGAGAAAGAGCCATCGCAAGCGTTGAAATCGAGATCAGTGAACAAGAATTTCTTCAGGGTATCCAGACATCATTCACAGACTTACAATATAAAATGCCAAATGGTGAGAGTACTCAGGAAGCGCAAGAGCGTGCGATCCCCATCATGAAGCAATTGATCCAGCAAAATAAAGGCGGCAAAATAGCACTAGGTACCCACGGGAATATCATGACCATTATCCTGAATTACTTCAATAAAGAGTATGGTTATGAGTTCTTTGAACAGACTTCGAAACCAGATATTTATAGGCTGGAATTTGATGAATTAGAGCTTACTAGTGTGGAACGAATGTGGAACCCCGAAGTCCTGAGCAAATGAAGTATTTTATTAAGCTGAATTCGTTAAGCGTACTTTATGCCTTTATGTTGTTTGTCGTAATAGAGCTACTAGTAAATATTTATCGTATTAGTAGAATTTCTGGCTTGGAGCTGGATAAAGTGAATAACTTGCAGCTTATTTTCATATTTGTGATGTTTATATTTTTTTCTATGGGGTTTGTTTGGATGACAAGAAAATATTTGAGCGGTAAAAAATCCATATATTTCACTACGATCCTGTGGTTTCCCTATTTGGTTCTGTTTATTAATTTATTCGCAGCATGGTTCCCGATTACAGAAGCTGCGGATAAACCAGTTCCGGTAACGGGGTTAATCATAATAGGGGCCATGATTATTTATCCGTTTTATATCGTGATGATTAATATTATATCAAGCATAAATTTCAAGTCAGACGCAGGATAGAGGATGGAAATGAGAGTCAATGCTTTAAAAGAAAGAGTTATTTATGGATGCATCTGCTTAATTGTTATTGTACTGGGGTTATGCTCTAGAGCATTCTCGGAACAGCTACCTTTGTTTGTAACGAGACATTTTGGAGATGCGCTTTGGGGCAGCATGGTTTACTTTATGTTTCGTGTACTGCTAGTGAACCGGAAGCTGTGGATCGCTTTCATGTGGAGCCTGATGTTTAGTTTCGGCATAGAATTTAGCCAACTGTATCAAGCAGAGTGGATCAACAGCATCCGTGCTACCATACTCGGTGGGTTGATTCTCGGAAAGGGATTCCTATGGATTGACCTTGTTCGATATACCGTTGGAATTACGCTTTCTTACGGACTGGATCAATACTTTCGCCCAAAACTGCACCGAATAGATAAATAGCTTTTAATGGAGATGAACCTAAAAATGGTAAATAGCTTGATTGTAGTATGCTTGCTTACAATGATTATTCATACAGCAGAAACCTTATCTTATTCGGTAAGATACGCCGGGGTGAAGCTGAACAAGATAGCTATTGCTTTGTCTCTGACAGGCATTATTGTTCTCGTGTCAAGAACTGCAAACATGATTCAAGCTCCACTGACGGCTAAATTCGTAGATTATGCCAAAATACATTCTGATTTCCCACTTCTTAATTACTTGAGAATTATATTGTTAGCTTCTTCATTAGGGACATTAATTGCCATTGCTATTTTCCCTACTTTTGTAGGCTTGTTTGGGAGAATCATCTCAAAGCTTGAAATCGAAGGTTCTATTCCCAAGCTGCTTACGAGCGTAACGATCGGGCAGTTAAAAAATACTAGAAAATACATAAGAAAACCAAAAGTGAATCTATATAACTTCAGATACCTGGGGATTCCTAAACGTTTTATTGTTATGAATGTTTTTGTTACAGCCTTTTACACCGTAGGGGTCATATCATCTTTGTATGCTGCTCATCTAATGCCTCAATATAGCACGACTGCTTCTCAAGCCTCAGGATTGATTAACGGAATGGCGACTATACTGCTGACCATATTTATCGACCCACAGCTTGGTCTTATTACCCATAAAGCCACTGAAAATGTAGAATACCGTGATCAGCTAGGAAAAATATATGTGGTATTGATGGGTTCGCGATTTATAGGTACTATATTTGCTCAGCTCCTAATTGTGCCTGCAGCCCAACTAATTAGTATGTTAGTGAAGCTGATATGAGCCGGTGGGAACGAATCCTTATGGAAGCTTAGACTCTGCAGATCGTAGAGCTAAGGAGATCTTCTGCTCCCAGCTGTAAATATTCTGATGCATGTCATGAATTCGTTTCATTTGCTCATAGGATATTTTCATTTCTGATACTGCCTTAATTGCATCCCCTTGTTTTACAGCCGATTTATATTGTTTATCTGCTTCTGAACGAACTTTCTGCGCTACAGCGATATTCTTGTTCTCGGCGGTGATTTGCTTCTTCAGAGCTGTGATTGGTGCCAGAGCATCTTTGATAGGCTTGATCTTGGCAGCTGTTTGCTTGCGGGCAGTTGCCAAAGCGTCTGTCTTGGCCTTAATTTCAGTTCTAGCGAGTGTTACCGCAGCTTTGAGCTTATTGCGTCTTAGATCCAGGAGAGTGGCTGTCTTAAAGTCCTTAGCTTTCTTGGCTGCGGTAGACTGCTTACTGAGTGTGCTGTATTGGTCCAGTAGAGGAGCATGTTTCTTCTGAGCCGACGTTGCTTCAGATGATAAACGACTCAGCAGAACCTTATCTGTTGACTCTATGACAGAGTGAATAGATTTCAGAGTTTCATTGTTCTGCTTACGTAGCATTTGAATTTTTGAGCTATCGGACTTGAGGGCTACTTGAAGCGAGGTATAATTACCATGGAGACCGTTAATGTCATCTAAGGCTGAATCCCAGTCTGTACCTGCAGAAGCTAATGTAAGGTTGATGTTGAGGAGAGCTACTACTAGGATTAATTGGACAAACCTCTTTAAATAACTAAAATTGTGAATAAACATTCATTTCAGCTCCTTAATTAGTCTATGTGCGCAAAAAAAGCACCTCCAAGATAGGCATGAATGCCTATCTTGCGAGGTGCTTCTCCCGCAGAAATATAAATGATACACTTACTATAACTTGAAATTAATGGATAGTCAATCCGAAAAAAGAACGTTTGTTTGCTTTTTTGAAATAATGAAACATAAGGAGAGTCAAAGATGAATTCACATCTAGATCGAATGCATGATCGAGTGGCCTTAATAACCGGAACCTCTAGTGGATTTGGACTGCTCACAGCCCTTAAACTAGCAGGACAGGGATTCAAAGTTGTAGCAACCATGCGCGATTTGAGTCGTAAAGGCGAGCTTGAACAGCAGGCAGAGCAAGCAGGACTCTTGAAGCAGCTTCATTTTATGACCATGGATGTTACCGATAGTGATTCTATACAGGCGACTATAACCTCAGTACATGAAACATTCGGAAGAATTGATGTTTTGGTAAATAATGCAGGCTTTGCTATAGGCGGCTTCATAGAAGAGATATCTATGGAAGAATGGCGTCAGCAAATGGAGACGAATTTTTTCGGATTAGTCGCGGTGACAAAAGCTGTGCTGCCAGTTATGCGAGAACAGAAAAGTGGTACGATTATTAACGTGGGGAGTATAAGCGGGTTGTCCGGGTTTCCGGGGTATGCTCCATATGCAGCTTCCAAATTTGCAGTAGAAGGATTCAGTGAAAGTCTGCGTCATGAAATGTCTCCTTATGGAATACGTGTAGTATTAATTGAACCTGGCTCCTTCCGTACTCCGATTTGGGGAAAAGGAATGGCACAAATTCGTCAAGTCGAGGATTCTCCTTATAGAGACCGTCTGGACGCTGTGCTACGATATTCCAAGCATACCGCTGAAACTGCACCTGATCCAAAGCAAGTGGCAGATCTCATCGGTCGTATTACTGAAATGAAGTCACCGAGGCTTCGGTATCCTATCGGCAAAGGCACCCGGATCTTGATCTTAGGCAAAACGCTGCTCCCGTGGAAATGGCTGGAGAGAATTATTGCGAAAGAATTGAGGTGATGGAATGGAGCAATCCATAAACTTAACAATCATTAAACTCATTGGATATGTATCCAGTTTGATGACCGTTTTTTTATGGTTTATATTTATATTCATTAATCCGTATGCTGAGGTTACGAATCAATCCAGTATTATAATAAGTATGGTAATGTTGGTGTTGCCTGCCGGATTACTTGCGATAGGTGTCTCTTTAAACAGAAGCCTTCTCATGCTTCTCGCCTTTATTTGGAGTTTTCCATACAGTTTATATATGTTTTTAACGCCGGGAATCTTCAGGTTGTTCGGGATTACAAGCTTAATGTATTTATTGTGTTTTGTGTTATTTAGAATCATCAAGATCAGATTTTGAATAGAATTGAGGTGTGCTGATGCTAGATTCGTCAGGACTACATATTTGCTTCGATCCAGCAGGCCGTGAAATTGAAATCCTTGATGTTACTCCAGTCGGTAAAGATAAATACCGCATCGAAGAGACGCCGATCTTTAATCCAAGTGTTACAATGGGTGATATTATACGGGTGAAAGAAGAGCTAGGGATCTATTACTATCAGGAAACTGTACAGAAATCTCATTTCAAAAGGTACGCTTGGCTCCTCAGTAAAGAGGCTGTTGATTCAGCAGCCATTTCTGCTTTTAAACAACGGATCACAGAGAATGATGGGAAATGTGAACAGATCTTTGGCGGTTTGTTGGTCATTCATATTCCTAAGAATACTTTGATGGACGTAGATGGGGAAATGAATCGCATTATTGAGCGGTTTTAGAAGTGTGGGTACGTAAATATTGACGAGTATGAATAAGAAAAAAATGCTGCGGCATGAAATGCAAGGAAGCTTGCACATGATGCAGCAGCATGGAGAATAGGTGAAACGGTTTAGACAATCTGAGCGATACAATCTATACTTATTTTATTTCTTTCATAAATGTCTTGAAATTTTCGGCGATTTCTTTTGATTTGGTATGGTGCAGATAATGTCCTGCATCAAGTTTTACCAATTTTCCTTGTACGGAATTTTTGACTTGCTCTTCATGCAATGATATCCAATCTTTTAAGAGAGTATCATCCCCTTGTACAAAGAGCAAAAGGGGAATTTCCTTTGGAAAAGTTGAATTTAGAGCCCCTTTATAATTAGAAGACATATGTTCCACTTCATTTAAGTTAGTGTAATTATAAGTGTTTCTAAGCGTAAGCAATCTCAATTGTTCTTTAGTTTCATCATCAAACGGCAATTCAGCATAGGGATTTCCACTTGATTTAAATAACAATCTGCCCAAGCCTGATTCTCTAAGTAGTTTTAATTTTCCTGTTGGTATTTTAACACCTATCCTGTCTTCCGTTGCAATACTATTATCAATCCCGACAAATGCACTCACTTCGTTTGGATATTTGTTCACATAATTCAAACTGTACATACCGGAAATAGAGTGTGCCATTAGAATATAACGGTCAATATTAAGCTGCTTTACAGCTTCATGAATTTCACTCACAATGTTTTCTGTGGTTCGCTCTTTTTCAGTTCTATCACTTAATCCATAACCGAAAGGCTCAATCACGACAACTTTGTAAAATGGAGATAGTTCATCTATTAACAGCTTAAAATCAAGTCCCGGTGCCACCGTTCCATAACCAGGTAAGAGCACGACTGTCTCTTCACCCTTTCCTTGAATCAAAACGTTCATATTTTTACCATCGACGCTTACAGACTGACCATAGGGTTTTATTTTAGCTTGGTCCGATTTATTGAGGAAAATATTAGCGACAAAAACAGTCACTAGAAAAAGTACTATTGCAGTAGCTAAAGCCCCTATGGAAATAAGTATAATTTTAAGCGGTTTATTCATCCTTTTTTTTATAACCTCTTCTTCTGGTTTCACTCGTATCTTCTCCTGTTCTAATCGCTTTATTTTAGTACCTTAACGAATTGCTAAAGGAAGCTTACCCGATGAAGATGAACTATACATGACGACAATATGAACTGAATATGAACGAGCGAAAAAAGCTTCTGCACCGATCAAAGAGTTTATAAAATGAATATGAGGTGAGCAATTATGTTGAAATTTATCAAACAATATTTGCCTAGTGTTGCTATCGCAGTGGTCCTATCTTTGTTTGTAAGAACTTATGTTGCTGAAGCCATGAGGGTTCCTACTGGCTCTATGATTCCTACAATTGAAATTAATGACCGTCTAATCGTTGAAAAAATGTTATGGATGACGACACTCGATCATGGAGATATCGTCGTGTTTACGCCTCCGGTAGCAGGTGATGAGAATAAAAGATATGTAAAGCGGTTGATAGGGTTGCCAGGTGATACCATTGAAATTAAAGATGGAGCCCTTTACAGAAATGGAACGGAGATCAATGAACCCTATCTTAATGAGCGGATGAATTATACTTTTGGACCCGTTACGGTTCCGTCGGACCATTACTTTTTTCTCGGAGATAACCGGAATATAAGCTACGATGCTCATCTCTGGGCTACTCCTTTTGTAGCGAAGGATCAGTTGATTGGAAAAGTGATAGCGGACTTTAGTATTCCTTTTCAGGTGATGTTGCGGGGGTCTTTTGAACTAATTGAGAGTGTTAATGAGACTTTAACCATATTGTGACTTTGGAATAATTTAGCTATCCTTAAGGTAAAATATACCTATTGATAGGAAGGGTGCAGAATTTTGAAAGCTCATGTCACGGATCTCAAACATGGCGATTGTCTTATGTTGGACACTTTTAATAGTGTTGGTTTACACGTGCTCCCAAAAGGGACAATTGTTTACCAAGAAGAAATCACCCTCCTGATGAGACATCGTATCGATTATGTCGATATTGAACCTCGCAGCATTGCGATGGATAATGAGGGAATGAATCTGGAGCAAAGCCTAAATGGAAACTTTGATCTAGCAATCCAAAACTATGAATCTATTTTTCTAGAAGCACTCAGCAAGGGCAGTTTCACGCAGTCAGATGTTGATCTTACGTTGCAGCCCTTGCTGGAAAAAATGGATGAACATAAGGATGTAGTTTCCTTATTGCTGTTGCTTGAACGAGAAGACGTTGGTACATACAATCATTCATTACAGGTGGGACTGCTATCATTTTACATAGCGACTTGGTTAGGTTATACCAAAGAAGAACGCTACGAGATTAGCCGGGCAGGGTATTTACACGACATAGGAAAAAGTCAGATCGACCCATCTATCTTAAATAAGACGGGGATCTTAACCCCTGAGGAAACTGAAGAACTAAAGCGTCACACTTCGTATGGATACGATATTATTCTTAAATCTATGAATGACGAGAAGACCGCTCTGGTGGCGCTTCAGCATCATGAATTCGAGGATGGGACTGGTTATCCTAATATGCTTCGTAAGGCGGACCTGCACCCGTATACACTGATTGTGGCTGTTGCTAATGCCTATGTTGGGATGACCTCTGCAAGAGTGAATCAACCCAAACAAGGGCTGATTACCGTTCTGCGCAAGGTGCATGAGCTAGGCTTTGGCAAGCTGAATGGAAATGCGGTACAAGCTTTGATTGGACATTTACTGCCGAACTTCGTAGGTAAAAGTGTTCAGCTTAGCAACGGAGAGCAAGGTACGATTATTATGAACAACCCTTTGGATATTTTTAAACCGTTAGTGAAAGTAGATGAAACTACGTTTAGGGATTTATCCAAGGAGCGAAATTTGACCGTTGAGGAAGTATTTATTTAACGAATAGTTTTGTCTGGATAAATGGAAAGGCTATCTCCTGATTCAAAATCAGAGGATAGTCTTTTTATGTTATAATAGAAATTGGGTTAACAACCCTTTAATATGAAGTAGGAGAGTGCTTATCGTGATTATCAAGTTCATTCGTTTGCGTTAATTCGAGGTGCAATTCAATGACACCAACATCCATTTATTTCAAAATGTGACGGGTCTTATTTAAGTGTGCATGCTTTGATTACCAAATTCGAATGAAATGAGGAATAAACAATGAGCGAAAAGATATTTAAAGTAAACGGAATTGATATATGTTCGGATAGTTTTGGAGACCCTAGCAATCCTGCAATATTACTAATTATGGGTGCCACTTGTTCAATGGTTTATTGGGATGAGGAGTTTTGTCAACGATTAGCAGATACAGGACGATATGTTATAAGGTATGATAACCGGGATGTGGGACGTTCTGTTGTATATGAGCCTGGGAGTTCTAATTATACGGTAATTGATATGGCCGATGATGCTGCTGGGTTACTTGACGCTTATAATATAGAACAGGCAAATATCGTTGGGATGTCCTTAGGTGGAATGATTGCACAAGTCCTTGCTATACGTCATCCCCAAAAGGTTCTAACCTTAACATTGGTCGCATCTAGCATTTTTGAATCTGATGATAATGACCGGAACTTACCTCCAATGGATGAGAGGATCCTCGCTTTTCATGCCAATGGAGCTAGTCTGGATTGGTCAGATGAAGAAGCGGTCGCAGATTACTTGGTTTCCGGTTCCAGCATACTCTGTGGATCAAAACATAAATTCGATGAGAAAAGAGCGTATAAACAAGTTAGGATGGAAATAAAACGTGCAAACAACTTGCTCAGCATGTTTAATCATTCGCTTCTTACAGGAGTGGATGACTACGAGGGGAAGGCGAAAAATACCATGGTTTCTACCTTAGTTATCCACGGTACAGAAGATAGCATACTTCCCTTGGAGCATGGTCTGGCGCTTGCCGATGAAATTCCTAATGCGTCGCTACTAACCCTAGAAGGAACGGGTCACGAAGTTCACCCAGATGATTGGGAAACAATAATTAATGCTATTTCGAATCATACATTAGGCAGTAATAGTTAACGAGGCTTAAATAGTTAGATAAAGAAGGGTTACAATACGGTGATGCCGATTGTAGCCCTTTTTCTACTTCTCCTTAGGAATTAAAGCGTTTAACTAATTTTTCCTTATGTGCAGTAAATGCCTCTTCTAAAGTGATACCATACAAATCGGCTAACAAGGCTATATTGCCTAGCACATCACCAATTTCCTCAATCAAGTCGTGTTTCAGTTGCTCTGGTGGAGGGGTAGATTCATCTGGCCGATCTCTTCCGATTTCATAGGATCGTACTGCCCGTGCAACCTCACCTGTCTCTTCCATAAGAAATCCAACCCGTATAAAAGGACCATAATCGGTCCAGCCTCTTTGTCCATAATAACTTTTAATCCATTTCTGCACTTCATTGATCTCCATATTATGTAGCTCTCCTTAATCTTTTATATGATTTATTCTCCAACATATAGTATATTAGATGTCGGATATTATCAATATATAGTTTGGGGATGAGGATTTGAAATCAATTTGTGTTTTTGCAGGATCGAATTTAGGGGTGCATGAGGAATATAAAGTCAAAGCTGTTGAACTTGGAAACTACATGGCTATGAACGATTATCGCTTAATTTACGGGGGGTCAAAAATTGGATTAATGGGTGAAGTCGCCAATGCTGTTTTGAACGGTGGAGGTGAGGTGATCGGAGTTATGCCTAGGGGATTGTTTAATGGAGAGATGGTACATAGAGAATTAACGCAGCTGATAGAAGTGGACGATATGCATGGACGTAAAGCAAAAATGGGAGAATTGGCGGATGGGTTTATTGCTTTACCCGGCGGTTTTGGAACGTATGAAGAGCTGTTTGAGGTTTTGTGCTGGTCACAAATCGGTATACATAAGAAACCGGTAGGGGTTTTAAATATCAGGAATTATTTTGATCCTCTGATGAATCTAATTCAACACAGCATTAACGAGGGGTTTTCTAACGCTTCGCATCTTAGCTTGTTAAATATAGATCAAGAACCCTTGGAACTATTAAAAAAATTAGAAAGCTATGTCCCTCAAACGTTGGAGCAAAAGTGGAAACAGCTTAACTAAAGAACAGTTACTGTAACAGATGAAAGGGCTGCCGAGAGGGAGCTCTTTTTCTGCTAATCATTAGATGTGGTAGAATATGGGTGTAGTTCAAGGAGGTGTGCGAATGAACGTAAAAAAGAATGTACTATTCATTTTATGTTTAGTTGTAATCGTAGCTATTATTGGATGGATCACTATAGAAGTTGGGCATTCCAAATGGAATTTTGAACGTCAGTTAAATGCGGAACTACAGGGACTCCAAACCATAAATCAAGTAAATTATAATTCCGATGCTGATGCAGTGAAAGAAATAAGCCTAATGAAGCATCCTTTGAACATAAAGGTCCTTTCTACAACTCCTGAAGTAGCACCAAGACCTGATTATTTTCGCGATGTAATGGTTGAAATTAATGATAAGCCTTTTAAAGTACGAATGGCTTGTTATACTAAACCCTTGTCTAATACCCCATTTGAAATATGGGATTTGAATCAAATTAACTTTGAATAACCTCACTTTCGCTCGCTGAATTTGAATTTCACTAGTGGATTGGCTATGATAAATATAGAGAAAAGCTACAAGAGGAGAAATGGATAATGACCCCCGAGAATCAAATCGAACAATTTAAGAAGCTTAAGCACGAGATCACCCGATTTATGTTGATTTATAAATTTGCACTTGATGAGATGGAGACGAAGATTGAGATCCTCAAACAGGAGTTTCAGTCTCTTCACGATTACAGTCCTATAGAACATACCAAATCGAGAATCAAGTCTCCCGAGAGTATTATGAACAAAATGCTCCGCAAAAATGGAGAATTATCTCTAGATTCTGTGAGAAATTGTATTAAAGATATTGCAGGTCTACGAATTACCTGTTCTTTTATCTCAGATATTTATCATGTTAGTGAAATGCTTCAGAAGCAGGACGACTTAACGGTTCTTGAAGTGAAGGATTATATTAAGAATCCCAAGCCTAACGGCTATCAAAGTTTGCATTTGCTGATTCAGGTACCTGTATTTATGTCAGATCGTCAGGAGTTAGTGTGCGTTGAGGTACAAATTCGTACCATTGCTATGGATTTCTGGGCAAGTCTCGAACATAAAATTTTCTATAAATATAATAAGTCAGTACCAGAGAGTATGACGCGTGAATTGAAAAATGCAGCGGATGCCGCTCATGCACTTGATCTGCAAATGGAGCGACTGCATCGGGACATTAAGGAAATCAAAGACGACGATGAAGATGATGATCTTAGTTCCTTTGAGGAGCTTCGCCGTATAGTGATTCACAATCAGCAATTCACACTTCCAGCTAACTTTATTAAGCTGCTTGGAGACAAATAATCTGATTATATCACCTAGAGTTACCGTTTCTGGTTAACTCTAGGTTTTTTTATTGTAGTTATCATTGCCACGTACAACTAGAATAGAGTATTCTCAACTTGAAAGAGAGACTTGTAATCATTGGCTTCATCAAATTGATATGAAGGAGAATGAAGATGAGTGAGCGTAGACTCCGAACCATTACTGTAAATCAAATCGGATATCCGGTGGGTGGAGAAAAGATTGCAGTGTTTACTGGTGCTGGACATGACTTTCAGGTTGTTGATGTTAATCATGGAAATGTTGTATTCGAAGGGCAGACAGGTGCTCCCAGATTTGATGAAGCAAGCGGAGTAACTGTACATACAGGTGACTTTTCTGAGGTTCATGCAGTGGGCAGATACCGGATTGAGCAAGGTGAGGGGATAGCTTCGGCATCATTTATAATCTCAGATAAACCTTATCATGAGCTTCAACAGGGCTTGCTGAAGGCCTTTTATTATTATCGTTGCGGGGTTGAGTTGACTGAAGAGTATGCTGGAGTTTGGAAGCATAAGGCATGCCATACAGCAGAGGGAATTGTATATGGTGAAACGGAGCGTCGTCTAGATTGTTCTGGAGGCTGGCATGATGCAGGTGATTATGGTAAATACAGCGGACCCGGAGCCAAGGCCATCGCTGATCTATTACTAGCCTATGAGTTATATCCATCTGCTTTTGTAAGCGCTATCCCGATTCCTGAAAGTGGGGGGATGACTCCAGATGTTCTGCTGGAATGCAAAGTGGAGCTGGATTGGTTATTCAAAATGCAAGACTATAGAACAGGTGGAGTGTATCATAAACTGACTACGCTGAGCTTTCCAGATTTGGATGTGATGCCAGAGGCTGATACAGCCGATCTATATTTCTCACCGGTGTCAGCAACCGCCACTGGAGATTTGGCTGGAGTCATGGCCATGGCAGCGCGGATATATGAGCCCTTTGACTCAGCCTATGCGAAGAAATGTCTGGATGCCGCAACACTAGCTTGGGAATGGCTTGTTCAACATCCAGATGCGCCAGGGTTTATAAATCCGCCAGAAATTAGCACCGGTGAATATGGAGATGGGAACGACAAGGATGAGCGGTATTGGGCAGCTGCGGAGCTCTATCGTACGACGGGGAAAGAAGAATACCATCAAGCTGTTCTGCAACTGGTGCAGTTGTCTTTTTCAAAATACAGTCTAGGCTGGGCAGATATGGGGGGCTACGGCACACTTGCATATCTATTAAATGGTGAAGATCTAGCAGACCGTGCTTTGTATGCTTCCTTAAGAGAAGGACTTCTAGCTGAAGCTGGACGTTTATCTGAACAGAGTCGCGAGGATGGCTATAGGATCTCTTTGAAAGAGGATGACTATATTTGGGGGAGCAATATGCTTGTAATGAACAATGCTATGCTGCTAGTTGTGGCTGAATATTTTAGTGGCGATTCGAGCTTTGCGGACTGTGCGCTAGATCATTTGCACTATCTGATGGGTCGCAACGTACTGGATATCAGTTATGTTACTGGATTTGGCGATCATTCAGTGATGTATCCGCATCATCGTCCATCTGTTGGTGACCATGTGGTTGATCCTGTGCCGGGTCTTGTATCTGGGGGGCCAGATCGTGGGCTTCATGATGAATATGTAGTAGAACATTTACAAGGAAAACCAGCCGCTCAGTGCTTTGTCGATCATGAACTTAGTTATTCTACGAATGAGGTAACGATCTACTGGAATTCACCTGCGGTGTTCGTTACAGCTCGGTTTAATCAATAAATTAATTAATATATGGGAAAGGCATGTCTCATGGGAGAGATGGCTTTCTCTTTTTTTATCTAGCTAAAATGCTATAATACGAAATGGTATGATATTTTTTCGATTGGCAATAGGAGGTAAAGCATTGAGCAGTATTTTTGAAATTCAAAGACTTGCAAAATTGAACTGGAAAAGCAGCGAACAAGCTTTGAAATATCTATTCTCTGACATCTCCGCTGAAATATCTGAATCGGACCGAATCGCTCTGATCGGTGCCTCGGGTCAAGGTAAAAGCACACTACTTAGGATAATGGCTCTGCTGGATGCTCCAGATGAAGGGAATATGCTTATCAAGGGCACTTCATTCAAAAATATGGATTCAAGGCTGTGGAGAATGAAAATCGGGTTTGTGGCTCAACAAGCGGTTATGTTGCCTGGCAGTGTGGAGGATAACCTAAGAACCGTCAGCAAGCTGCATGACAGACCATATGACCATAAATTAGTGCAGCGGCTATTGGAACAACTAGGGCTGGAACAATTGGATTTGAGTAAAAAAGCAGCAGATTGCTCTGGCGGTGAAAAGCAGCGGATATCCCTGATTCGGTCATTACTGCTGCGACCTAATGTTCTACTGCTCGATGAAATCACTGCATCACTAGACATTGACAGCACTCAAAGGGTAGAGGATCTACTAGAACAGTGGCATAAAGAAGAAGGGACTTCAATGATTTGGGTGACCCATGACCTTAAGCAGGCTAGCCGAATAAGCACTACTACATGGTTTATGGGGAATGGTAAGCTGGAACAACACTTGAGTGAATCTTTTTTTGCTGAATCTGCGGAAGACTTGGCAAAAAGATTTATTCGACCGTTAGAAGGAGCGTCATTCTTATGAGTTATACTGCACTGAGTTTCACGCTTCTGTTTGTGTTAGGGACGATGTTGGTCTCGGTATGGCAAAAGCTCGGACTAGAAAAAGATATTATTGTAGGCACGATAAGGTCGGCAATTCAATTGCTTGCGGTCGGATATGTACTGCAATTTATTTTTAAAACCGATCAGATGATCTATGTTATTTTGATAATAATCTTCATGATAAGTGTAGCCGCATGGAATGCAGCGAAAAGAGGAAAAGGTCTACGTGGATTAGTCTGGAGAATTGGACTTGCGATCGCTACTATGGAGCTCCTTATGATGGGGATTCTGCTCGGCTTACATATTATTGAGGCGACCCCACAATATATCATTCCCATTAGTGGCATGACCATTGGTAGCGCTATGGTTGTCTCGGGTTTATTCATTAATCATATCAAGCATGAAATACAGCAGAGCAAAGGGGAAATCGAGACCCTGCTGTCACTCGGTGCAACGGTTCCACAAGCGATCCATGAAGTTAGAAAAAGATCTGTGAAATTCAGCATGATCCCTACCATCGACGGAATGAAGACAGTAGGACTTGTCCAGCTTCCAGGTATGATGACGGGTATGATTATAGCAGGCGCTGATCCGGTAATCGCTGTTCGCTACCAGATTCTGATTGTGTTCTCATTCACCGCCTCTGCGGCCATAACAAGTATACTGCTAAGTGTACTGAGCTACCGACTCTTTTTCACGCCTGATCAACGGCTTAAACAATCGGTAGAACGATAATAGATTTCTATTTCTCACAAGCGATTCCGTTATTGTCACGGTCGCTTTTTTTGTTGGCATTTTGGTTACATAAAAGTTAGCGATAACGGGGAATAATTAGAATTCAATTCACATGAGGTGAAAAAGCTTTCTATGAGGTGATTCTGATTAGTAAAAAGAAATTGGCGGCTACCCTGATCGCAGGTGTATTGCTTCTGCCAGGAATCGCAATAGGTGCACCTGATAACGGAACGGTGATTCAGTCTAATGGAAAGCTGCTCTCAGCCATGCCTTTGCCAGCTCCCGAGTCTAAACGAATCATATTGCCTTCTGCGTTTCAAGCGGCTGAGCTATACGGGATCGGTTTGCAGCACCGGAATGCGTCAATTCAATATTCGATCTTTTCCAAAGAACTCAAAAAGGTTATGTATCCGCAGTTTGTTGAACTGAACTGGGTAACTGGTGTATCCAGCCCATGGATCACAAAGTACGAGGTTACTAAAGAAACAGTAATTAACCCGAATTCAGAGGTCATAGAAATGCGCATAGATTCCGCGACCTCAAATGGTCCGGAACCATCCATGCTACTGACGATCTCACTTGTTAAAGATCATAATAGCTGGGTGATTACCGGAGTGAAGCCGAATCCTTAAATGACATGCGGAGAATTGTAAAAAGAGCAAGCGTAGTAGGGAACATTCCCGTACGCTTGCTCTTTTTTACTGACTGAATGCATTATTCCGCTATTACGCGACTAATCTCTACCCGCCTTGACCATTAATTCCGCCATCATTTTTGGCTCGGTTCGGACAGTGGTCATATGATCACCTTTGCCCTCGATGAAGCGGAAAACGCCCAAATGACTGGATTGAGTCGGGTGAAATCCATATGGGCCTTGTGGGATAGCCGTATCTTCCGTCAGATAAAGATAACTTTTAGGGATTTGGAGACTGTAGAATTTCTTGAGATCCAGCTTTTCAAACAGTGGGGTAGCTGGTTCAGGCGGAGCTTGTTTATAAAAGGCTTGTGCTTGCGCAAGACTGGCAGTGTTGACGAAGGTATCCCGGAAGAGCGGGAAAGGGAGCGTGATGGTGTTATTACCGGAAGCGTCTCTTAGCTGTTCAAAGGATTTAAGTGACTCAGCAGGAAATTGATCTGCCACACTTTGTCCGTCAAGCGGAGCGAAGGCATCAAAGAACACGATCCGTTTGATCCGATCAGGTACTTGCTGGGAAACTGTTTGAATGACTGATCCGCCAAAGCTATGTCCGAGCAGAATAAAATCCTTCAAGTCTTTTTGTTTAATATAGTCGACAACGGACTTTGTGATTTGCTCATGTGTTACATTATTATTCTTATCCGCGCCATGTCCTGCATATTCCGGTGTGTAGACGGTGTGCCCTAACTTACGAAGCTCAGAGGCTGTTTCATCCCAAAAACCTGCAGTAGCCCAAGACCCATGAATCAGAACAAAGGTTAATGGAGTCTGTTTAGTAGAGGATTTGTGGTTAGCGGCTGCAACCGTGGAGTGTTGATTCAAAGGCTGCATCCCCATAATGGTGAAGATAGAGATACATAACGCTAATACTATTTTAATGTGAATCGATTTCATACTTTGCCTCCTGTATAGTGTGAGAATTTAACATTATAGAGGATGCCCCGATTGACAGAGAAAGATGAATTTTTATTGGAGTCAGTGAATCTCCGGCACCTAGGCATAGGCAAACGCATATGTTGTTCTAGGAAATCAAAAATTTACGGGAACAGAAGGGTAGGAATAAACAGTGACTTCATACATGGATTATACGTCCCCTAATACACAATTTACTTTTGATGTGAACACTAATACTCTCTTTAAAAAGGATGCCAACAACTACATTAATTTACTGTCGGTTAAGCAGTTGAACACACTGGAGAATACCTCACTCCTTGATATTTTTCTTAGCAAATCGAATGTGGTGGAGCCTCATTATCATCAAAATGCGGCAGAGCTTGTCTATTGTATCTGCGGTTCAGCAGTAGTGTCTATACTCAATCCGTTTACAAATGAACTTCTTCATTTCCCAATATGTCCAGGTCAAGTGGCGAATGTGCCGCAAGGCTGGTGGCATTATGAAGTAGCTACTGTCGATAATACACATCTGCTTGCCATTTTTGACGCACCTATTCCTGAGGTTATCTTAGGTTCGGATATTTTGAGCAAAACTCCGGCAAATGTATTGGCCCATACTTACTGTTTGAATGAAGCATTGGTAAAGGAAGCGTTAGCTCCTATTAAACCTGGCACCTTTATCGGCCCACCTGCCGACTGCTGTGAAGAAGATAAAGTAAAGGGAGTCAATAATATGGCCCCGAATATGGCTCCTAATATGAATATGCATGCAAATATGAAACCAAATATGCAACCTAACATGCATCCAAACATGCATCCAAACATGCAGCCATATGCTCATATGCAAGCTCAGCCCATTCCTATATCTTCACAAATGCCTCCAGCGACGCAAGCATTTAATTATCAGCCTTACCCAATGCAAGGATACTACACTCAAGGCTATGAACAGCACTATCGCCAACAGCCTTATGTACAACAACAGCCGAATTATCAATATTCAAATAATCAAGAGTAACAACAAAAAACCTCCTGAGATTAAATCTCCCGGGAGGTTTTCTTGTTAGGGCTTAAGATAAACGGACAAGCACTCTGCCTCGTGTGTTTCCTTGCAGAATATCTTCCAATGCTTGTGGCAGTTCATTCAAGGTTACTTCACGATCTACAAGGTTCTCAAGCTGTGCAGGCTTCAAATCAGTCGCCATCCGTGTCCACACCTTTTCGCGTAGCTCAGCAGGACACTCTACGGAATCAATACCGAGCAGGTTAACCCCCCGAAGAATAAAGGGAAGGACGGTAGTTGGAACAGAAGTGCCACCGGTCAGGCCGCTTGCAGCAACAGAACCTCTGTAGGAGATTTTACTCAAAATCGACGCAAGTGAGTTTCCGCCAACGGAATCTACAGCACCTTGCCATAGTTGCTTCTCTAATGTTTTGCTAGATCCGCCCGTAACCTCTTCGCGTGAAATGACTTCTTCCGCGCCAAGAGTTTTCAAATATTCGTTAGCTTCTGTATTACCAGTGCTGGCCACTACGCTATAGCCTTTTGTGCTAAGCATAGCGATAGCCGATCCACCCACACCACCGGTCGCTCCCGTTACGAGTACTTTGCCTTTGTCTGGTGCTAAGTCATTGTCTTCCAGAGCTTGAATGGACAAGGCTGCAGTTAGTCCAGCTGTACCATAGATCATGGCTTCTCTTAGTGTAAGTCCTTCCGGCAGTGGGGTGATCCAAGCGGCAGGAATTCGTGTATATTCGCTATATCCTCCAAAGTGAGATACACCCATACCATACCCTGTAGCGATAACTTGCTGTCCTTCATGAAACCGCTCGTCTGTAGAAGAAATCACAGTACCGGATAAGTCGATGCCTGGAATAAAAGGGTATGATCTTACAATTTTTCCGTTAGGGATACTGGCTAATCCGTCTTTATAATTCACACTGGAGTATGCAACCTTAATTACAACTTCTCCTGCGGGTAGTTCTTCTAAGGTAACCGGCTTAACAGCGACGGAGAACGATGATTCTGTTTTGTCGACAACTAATGCTTGAAATGATTCTGTCATTAAGTGTAAGCTCCTTCAACTACGTTATAGGTAAGACATGTATATAATATTTATTCTGATCAGTCAACTCGTCATTGTCTATGATATAACGCAAGTTAGACGTAGTGTAGGACTCTTTGGTTGTGTATTGTAACATTATAATCGAACTCTACATGTTATTTGTACAGTGGACGTGTTAAGTTCAGACTGCTGGTATACAACTTGTTTTTAAGGGAGAATTGTTGAAATGTCTATTATAAAGTTAATTCGTGAACATGAGATCGAACCGTATTTGGAACTCTTAGCTGAGGTTGAACATATCCATCTGGATAGAAACAATCCTAACCATGAGCAGTGGCTGAGACGCCGCATACAATCACATTTTCAGCGGGGGGCGTTGTTTTATGCCTATCATGAGAATGAACAAGACGATGCTTTTGGTATTGTTGCCGTTCTGCATGAGGAGGCACCGATTGGCATTCCCGCGCTTGGAGCAAGAGCCGAAGTCCTAGATATTGGAGTATGTAAAGATCATCGCAGAAAAGGAATAGGAGGTATTTTACTACAGCATGTAGAAGAAGTTGTTAAGAGCAGGGGAGCTTACTGTTTACTTATGCTGACCTATGCAGAAGATTATGATGTGATTGCTTTTTACGGTAAAAACGGCTTTGTGCCCGTCGCTACAATCCCTGATGTATTTGGTCCGGGTGCCGAAGGGAATACTATCTTAAGAAAAATACTAAGGTGATCTATTCAATAGGAAGAAAGTTTGTTTAAATGGTATAGTATAGTGTATTTGAAATCTTAGGGTTGAAGAAAGAGAGGCTAATTCATGGCTATTGCAACAACGATGATTGTCAGGCTCGAAATTCGGAAATCGGTTGCTTCTTTTGGTGATGTTGCTTCAGGAATTGCCACTGCAGGTGGAGATATCGTTGCTATTGACGTGATTCGTGCAGGTAAGGATGTAACAACTCGAGATATAACAATAAACGTGCAAGATGCCTCGAATGGAGAAATGATGTCTATACTATCGAAGATGCCAGGAGTCAAAGTAATTAATGTATCAGATCGAACTTTTCTAGCTCATCTTGGCGGAAAAATTGAAATCACACCTAAAATGCCTATCAAAAATCGGGAGGATTTATCGCTGGTGTATACCCCGGGAGTTGCCCGAGTGTGTACGGCGATTGCCGAAGATCCGAACAAAGCCTATTCTTTGACGATGAAGCGGAATACAGTAGCCGTCGTTACAGACGGAACGGCTGTGCTTGGACTAGGGGATATTGGACCGGAAGCGGCTATGCCTGTTATGGAAGGTAAGGCTATGCTGTTTAAGCAATTAGCGAACATCGATGCTTTTCCACTATGCTTAAATACTAAAGATTCAGATGAAATCATTAATATCGTTAAAGCAGTATCTCCTGGATTTGGGGGAATCAACTTAGAAGATATCAGTTCTCCGCGCTGTTTCGAGATTGAACGTCGGCTTGCCGAAGAGCTGGATATTCCGGTATTTCATGATGATCAGCACGGTACATCTGTTGTAGTTTTGGCAGGTCTTTTGAATGCGCTTAAAGTAGTAAATAAATCTATCGAAGATGTTCGAATTGTCGTTGTGGGTATAGGTGCGGCTGGTGTGTCCATCTGTAATATGCTTCTGGCGGCAGGAGCTCGCAAAATCTACGCGGTAGATCGTGAAGGTGTTCTTAGAAAAGATCTTCAGTATGATAATCAGGAATGGCGGAAGCTTGCTGATGCAACTAACCCGGAAGGTATTGAAGGTGGACTGACGGAGGTTATGCAGGGAGCAGATGTCTTTATTGGGGTGTCACGTGGTGGGATTCTATCCGTCGATCATCTCAAGAGTATGGCCAGCGATAACATTGTGTTTGCAATGGCTAATCCGACACCGGAGATTGAACCAGAATTGGCCGAGCCTTTTGTTCGCGTGTTAGCGACAGGTAGAAGTGACTATCCGAATCAGATCAACAATGTGCTGTGTTTTCCGGGTATCTTCCGTGGCGCACTGGATTGCAGAGCAAAAACAGTGAACCTTGAAATGAAGCTAGCCGCGGCAAAAGCGATTGCTTCAGTCGTTCATCCGGATGAGGTTAATGAGCAATACGTAATCCCAAGTATTTTTAACGAAAAAGTGGTAGAGTTAGTGCGTCTGGCAGTGATCCATGCAGCTATTGCAACGGATGTAGCCCGCCGGATCCCTAAGGATATTGATAAGGATATGGAATAAAAGCGATACTATAAATGGACTGCTTTGCTTAGTGAGAGAGCAGTCTATTTTTTTATAGATTGACACATAACTGAGAGGCTTATCATAATTAGGGCTAAAAGTATTTATTCCCATTTTAGTAAAGTGGCTGATATAATTACAATAATGTATGAGATGTAGAAAGGGCATCCAAGTGGGTGTCCTTAAATTTTGCCTCTAGAGAGGGTAGTATCCAAAAAAGGGTTAAATTAATATAGAAGTGGTGAATTCATGAAAGAGTTTTACAGTCAGGTGAATCGAAAAATCTATTACATTGTAATGATATTAAACATTACCCTTATGATATCTGGATTAATACTGTCTACAACAGAGTTGAATGGGATTAATTTTGGATATATGGTACATTTTTTGTGCGTGATAATTCTATCCATTAGTTTATGGATCTATCCTAAGTATGAGACATATACCTTTAGAAAGATCATCATTCTTTTTGGATTTGCTTACTTCTATACGCTTTTCTTTTTATATCCTCAAACTTGGACCACCTATATTTTGATTTGCCTTATTCCTGCACTTTCTATACTATTTTTCGATTTAAAATTGTTCTACTTTTCCTTTATTATAAATGGAATATTGATGGTAATTACTTTTAGTTATGTCATCTTCATTGATAAAGGTGCATTATATAGTTACTTACATCATGACATTATAGGCAACATTATAAATATAATAGCTGTTCAAGCATTATTATTTTTCATTTTCCATCTATCATTTAAACGGATGAAAAAGCAGCAACTGTATTATGAACAATTACAGCAATCCGAGCGGTTAAAGATGGTAGGACAATTAACTGCTGCTGTTGCACATGAAATACGAAATCCTATAACCGTGGTTAGAGGTTTTTTGCAATTGTTCAAAGAGGACGATTCATTTGATGATTCTAAAAAAAGTAAGTTCAACTTAATGATTGATGAATTAAACACAGTAGAACAGATTATCTCTCAATTTCTAACCCTATCCAAACCAAATGGAGATCAAAGACTAGAGAAAGTAGATGTGAAGGATGTCCTTCAAAGTGTTACGGGTCTGCTTCATTCCTATGCCATGCTATCTGATAACCAAATCGATATAAAGGTAGAGGAAGATTGTTTTATTTCCATTAATAAAATTGAGTTTAAGCAGTTACTCATTAATATTATAAAAAATGCGCTAGAAGCCTCGGATGTAGGGAAATCCGTCTCAGTCATAGCAAATAGAAATAATAATTTTATCGAGATCATGATCACCGATGAAGGAAGTGGGATGTCCGAGGCTGAGGTTAAGTCGCTGGGCACGCCTTTTTATTCATTAAAAAGTAATGGAACCGGTTTAGGGTTAATGATATGCTTTAATATTGTAGAAAAATATGGTGGGGAAATTTATTATAATAGCTCTAAAGGTAAGGGGACAACAGTTACTATTCGCTTTTTATCAGAATCGGGAGGGATCTATAATGATTAAGAGGCTATCCGCACTGATGCTGTCTGGAATAATCATAGTTCTTCTTGCTGCCTGCAATACAACTACCTATAAACACAATTACACATTTACAGGAGAAGGAAAAGTATGGTCGGCTGAATATGTTCAAAAGGCAACAGAGAAGTTCATCGATAAAAAGGGTGAGAGACCAGATTATGAAACCTCGCAGCAATCTACATTTGAGCTTAAATATAAAGGTGAGCAAACGGATCTTGATAAGATTAATTCATTTAAATATAGCTTCAAGGGAACATCAGGTGGAGGAAGTAAAACCTTAGAAGATGTCGAGGGAGTAAGAAAAAGTGAGCTGAAGTCCGAAAGAGGTGGAAGCGGGGCGTTTGAACACGAGGACTCGATTATTAAGGTTGTTGTAGAGTGGGATGGGCAGAAGGATGAATTTGAACTGAAGGTTCGTAAATAGTGGAGCATGTGGAGAAAGATTCTTAAATTAAAGAAAGCAGGTTGAACATTTATGGTCGTTATTAAAGAAATAGAATTGGAGTCTCTCCATGAACTTGGTGATTTATATCAGGAGCTGATGGATCAACCATCGGATCTTAATAAACTAGAAGAAGTATTTAAAGTAATTAAGGCAGATCGTCGGTACATATTGTTGGGCGCTTTTGTGGACGGGGAGTTGATGGGGTCTTTGATGGGGATTGTCTGTCATGACCTGGTAGGAGATTGCAAACCGTTTATGGTAATTGAGAATGTAGTAGTTTCATCGCGGGCCCGTCGTCAAGGTGTGGGTAAAAAACTAATGCTTGCCATTGAAGAAATGGCTCACGAGAGAGATTGCTTTTATATCATTTTAGTCTCTGGAGAGAAGCGTAAGGAAGCGCATATTTTTTATGAATCGTTAGGGTATAGAGATGAGAAGGTGGAAGGGTACCGGAAACATCTAAGTTCCCATTAAAAGGAGGTCTTGATCTGCAAACATTCTTTCAATATAACTGGATAGTTCGTGAACAATGGTACGAGTGGTGTGAGAGTATTTCTGAAGAAGAGCTACTTGGGGCACGTACTGGTGGTGTAGGCAGCATATTGAAGACTCTGTTTCATATTGTTGATGTGGAGTGGAGCTGGATTCAAGTGTTGCAAGGTAGACCGGATTTTCAGGAGGATTTCGAACATTACAAGTCTTTGCAGCAGGTAAGAGAACTAGATGCGAAATTCCGGCCCGATGTAGAGCCCTTTGTACTTTCTTGGCATGCGGGTTTGGAGCGGAATATTTTTGAGGATCACCTAGCGGATGGCCGGATCGTGACAGATACTTGGGGTGAAGTGATGCGCCATGTGATCGCTCATGAAATTCATCATGTCGGACAGTTGTCTGTTTGGGCAAGGGAAATCGGGAAGGAGCCAGTTTCTGCCAATTTGATTGGAAAAGGGCTCCGATGATTCTGCAAACGACTGGGCATTGCGTATATCATGAAGTACTGTCCCTGGAGAGCAGCGGCGGGAACCACAAATGACGAAGATCAACCCAGCCCTGACTATTGAAGCTTACGCCTCGGACCGAGGGGAGATAAGCAGTTTGGGTGGGTTTTTCATACAAGATGTGCAGATGATGTTCCTCAAGAAGACGGTTCTCGATCATACTAAAGCTCTCGGATCTAGCCTCAGGGTTAGGTTCTCGTGCAATGGTATAGAGCCAGCCTTCAATATCCGCACGAGTATGCGGTTCTATATGCTGGGAAAGCGTGAGATATAGATCAAATAAACGAAGCTGTTCATCCTCGTCACGAAATAATGAAAAAACAATCAGGTCGGACTCCAGTCGGATCGGGCCCTTGAACTCCTCTGGAGACACGGAAACAACCGTACACGGATAACCTTGACGCTCTAGTTTAGCAGCAATACATTCAGCATCGTTAGCATATTGCGGAATGGTAGTTATTTGCAAGGTGACCTCATAGTCTTCCATTGACTTATGCGTTACAGACGATGACTCTTCTTTTAAACAGGATACGATCTTTACCCGAAGAAGGGGGTCGCTAAGCGGTCCTTTTTTTTGTGTATTGCAGGTAACAAATTTACGGATGTAGGACTCTGAATGAATCCGACTCCAAGAAGAAGAATTGGTGGATGAAGGATTCTGAATCACATGAAAAGCCGAGCCAGTATCTGAGGAATCGGACGCAGTTTCCCACGGAACATACATTATTTCGACTCGATCTAAATGAGCTCTTCCTAGAAAATAATAAGGAAAAACCTCCAGCACACAAGTGTCCTCATTCATGTCCACAACCTTAAATGGTCCTGTCCCCACAGGTCTGCGGCCAAAGCTAGGTTCGTCCATTCCTTCTAAATCACGCGGAACAATTGCCGCTCTACTCGTACACAAGAAAGGGAGGAATAGCTCATTGGGCTGTTTAAGTGTAATTTGAACGGTGGATGGGTTTAGTGCGATAACTTGCTGGATTTCTTTGAAAATATAGCTATAGAGTGTCCGCTTTGAGGTTTGCATCAGCCGTCCCAAGGAATAGACTACATCTTTTGCCGTCAGTACTTTTCCATGATGAAACAGCACTTCTTTGCGAAGAAAAAAAGTCCAAATCGTACGGCTCTCATCCACTTCCCAGGCATGAGCAAGACTAGGCACAATCTTATCCCGTTCCCCGCTGCGTCTCACTAATCCGTCGAAGACATGACTGGAAACAAAAGACTCTGCCAATAGATTCATATGAAGCGGGTCGAAGGTATGTAGCTGCTGGGTGATGGGAAGCCGCAGGGTATCAATCTGTTTGTCACTTCGGATTTCGGAATGATGACCAAAATAGGTCAGCAGCCAGCCTTGTAAAGTATCCTGCAGCGAGGAAGAGCTGGCATGGGTTTTGATGCCATCAATAGCTTTGTGAACATCTTTACGGCTGATAGCCTGCATCATGGATTGAAGCGCAATTTCTTCAGAAGGGACAAGGAACTGTAATAAGGAACGACTTCCACGTCCGCGCTTCGGCGTCCATTGGACCCATTCCAGCTGCATCATTTTATTCACAATATGCATGGCATTGCGGTGTGTACATCCGAAGGTCAAGGCTAGCTCATCCATCGTAACTGAGATTTCTGTGACTCCCCCAAACTGTGAGTGCAGCTTTAAATATTGGCTATGCAGCTTCATGGTTTAAGTCCCTTTCAGAAAATAGGAAATTATTAAAAAATTCTTTCTCTTTTTTTTCTTATTTTATCACTTAGAATAAGGATAAGAAAGTAAGAATATGGGGGTGTTTACCATGACCGATGAAACGGAGCTTAAGCTTAATCGATCACTTGCCGCTTTAATTGTTGCCTTCTTACTGGCGATTGTTCATCAGTTGTTGTTCTACGGAAAGTTGCCAGGTGTTTCTTATCCTATCTTCGTTTGTCTGTTTTATGTGTATATGCTTTATTACGCTAAGGCTAAAATGCGCAAACTGACCAAACTCAGTTATTTCTGGTTTGGAGCGATTTTTCTACTCTCGATGACCTATGTGTTGTTTCATAATCTTTTCTACTTTGGGTTGAACCTATTAGTAATCCCTGTGCTGATTTTATTACATATGACTTATTTGCTAAGTGATAAACGCCCCTCTTGGAGTCAATTCAGAATACTTTGGGATACACTAGAGCATTTGCTTCCACAGAACTTTCGCCACTGGGGTACTGTGTTCAAGGACTTCAAAAGTAGCAGTGATAGTAAGGTGAAGGATGAACGCAAGCAAGTGCTGGGGAAAGTGTTTACAGGACTTGCGATCTCTTTACCGATACTGCTTGTTGTAATTACCCTGCTGGCCTCGGCCGATGGTGTGTTTCATCATGTGCTAATATGGCTGCCAAATATGCTGGATCGAATTTCATTTGGTGAAATTATTGTGCGGACGTTGTGGATATTCCTGATGGGCATGGGATTGTTCGGCTTAGTATGGGGCTTTGTAGATTCGAAGGTCTATGACTGGAATGTGCAACCAAGGGAGTATGGACCTGTGCAGGCGCCTGTGACCTTTAAGGTTGATCCAGTAATTATGACGACAATTCTTATAGCCATTAACACGGTATATGTTCTGTTCGTATTCGTCCAATTTTCTTACTTGTTTGGAGCTTGGGAAGGGATGTTACCAGAGGGTAGTTCCTATGCTGATTACGCTCGTAGTGGATTCTTCGAGTTAATTATGGTGACCGCGATTAATTTCGTGATTCTAATGCTGGCATTGGGATCAGAAGGAAAGAGGGGAGGACTGCTCCAAAAAGTCATTAATATTATGCTGTATATCTTAGTTGGCTGTTCAACTGTCATGTTGTATTCTGCCTATACTAGACTAACCCTATATGAAGAGGCGTATGGATATACTACGATTCGTTTCCTAGTTCATGCATTTATGATATTTATGGGTTTGCTGTTGATTCTTGCAGCTGTACGGATTGTAGTGCCCCGTTTGCCGTTGGCTAAATGTTATATTGTGCTAGGTCTGACCTCTTATGTTGTTATGAACTATATAGGTATGGATGTCATTATAGCTAATAAGAATATGGAGCGTTATGAGGTGAGTGGTAAGCTGGATGCAGATTATTTGGTTGGTCTGTCACCGGAAGTCATCCCTTCTCTGATTAAGTTCAGTCGTAAGGAAGACGGGATGCTAGATCAATTTTTGAAAAACAAATGGTGGGACGGTGCTCAGCAAGAGCGGAAGTGGCAGTCCTTTAATTTCCCGGAATATCAGGCGCAGCGTGAGCTGGAGAAGTATTTTGCACAGTAAAGGTTAGAAGAAGGTGAGAGGAAAGTGAGAAAGAAGCCATTTAGTAACGGCTGGTTATTTATCATCATTTTTATTACGGTAGGTTTAAGTTATGGGATCTATCATATTTATTTATACAATGCCCCAAGACAAAGTCATTACTCTCGCGTATCCAGCAGCAATCTAGAGCAGGAACGTCTGGGAGGCATCCAGCTGCTTCAGAGTCTCGAATCGCTCACCCAGGCACCTAAACCACGTGACGATATTGAACGGTATCAATATTATCATTTGGACAACGAAACAACAGTAGCCACAGCGCGTGGTGACGATAAAATCATTCTAATTAGCGTCTATTCAGATCTGAAGATGAGTACTGCCAGAGGTATTCATGTGGGGTCTTCTACAGATGATGTGATTGAAGCTTATGGCACTTCTTATTATAAAAGAGGGGAACAAGGGGCTGAGATTATCGGGTATGTGGATAAAATCAATCATCGGAATTTAGAATTTTGGTTACAAGATCAGAAAGTGAATATGATCCGATATAGTGTGGACTCTGTTGTGATGTAAGATGTTTTGGGATTTCCTTACAAGCATAAACGCCTTCGGCTTCCTTTACAAGGTCGGTAAGCGGTTAAGCGAGAAATATAAGAAATATAGTATTGTGTGAAACTTATACTTTCTTATATTATTAAAAAGGACATATGTCCTTTTTTTGTGGGGTATTCTAAATTACACTTATTTGAGCAAACAATAGAGGGGGCACCACATGCAAACGATAAATGACCGTGAAGCTGTCCGTGCCTTGGCAGTGAAGAACGGTCTGGACGGAATTTTTAGCCCGCTAGTCACGTATAAAATGGAATTGAGACGTTATACGGATGAAGAGAAGCTGTGTTTGGTAGGCGATCAGTTGGATGGGATGTTCATATTGGTTGAGGGCAAGCTCAAAATTCAGACACTGCTGCCGAACGGCAAATCTATGCTGGTGCGGTTTACAAATCCGATATCAGTGATTGGGGATGTGGAGCTGCTTCATCGCTTTCCTGTCAAGAATCAAGTGGAGTCTGTGGGTGAGAGCTTGATTCTTTTTGCCGGGAGAAGATTACTGCTGAGAGAGCTTGAGGAAAATACAGCTTTGTTACGTTTTCTCGTAGGGGAACTTAGTCACAAATTGCATACGCTCGGTCAAGCCTCCGCACTTAACCTGTTGTATCCGGTCGAGAATCGATTTGCCAGCTATTTGATGTCTTTATTCGCCGATAAAAACGGTGACCGACGTGTGGAGGAGATTCGGACCTCAAGCCTTATAGAGACAGCAGAGTTGCTAGGTACAAGTTATCGGCATCTTAACCGGATCGTGCGTCGGTTCATTGATGAAGGAATTATTACACGAAATCGTGGACGCCTAAGCGTACTGGACGAAGGGAAGCTCGCGGAGCTGGCGAACGGAAATTTATACGAATAAAAAGATCTCTAAAGACCATTAGTTCCAGCCTTGGGCCGGACGTAGAGGTCTTTTTGTTTTTTTAAGCGAACATTCAGTTCAAATTCAGAGTGGCTTAAGGGAACGATAGTAGGATAAAAGTACCAATTAGAAACCTACTATACATATAGAGATGAGGAACAACGATGTTCAGAAATATCCGCGGAAAAATGATATTGGGATTTACTGCTGTGATTGTGGTCTTTCTAGTGGCAATAGCAGGAAATACATGGTTTCAAGGAAAGGCTACGATGCTGACGGATCAGGTCAATCGCAACTGGAACAAGCTGTCGCTTGTACAGGGATTAACGGATAAAATTCGTACGGCAGATGAGCTAGGAGCTCGTTATGTGATGAGCAACACAGAGGCTGAGCGGAAATCACATCTGTCTAAGTACGAAGAGACGCTCCCATTGATTGAGAATGCCATCAAGGAGCTGGAGAGTGTTAGATTAAGTGAAGAAGAACTAAAGGGTGTAACGGAGCTGAAGGGGAAATGGAATGATTATTTGATCGTTTTGAAGGAAGCCTTCGCCTTAGCCAAGGACGGAAACTTCCCGGAAGCGCAGAAGAAGTTTACCAATTTATCTTTAGATGCAATGATTGAATCTCAGATTGTATTCCAGAGCATGCTCATGGAGGAAATACAGAACGGGCAGAGTCAAGCAGAAGCCCATCGTAATAACGCTATGATTACTAGCTTTGGTGTGACCGGATTATCGGTTGTTCTTGCCCTAATTCTTGCACTATTAATATCTGGACGAATTATTAAACCACTTCGGGATGTGAACACACAGCTGAAGGAGATTGCAGATGGAGATGCCGATCTTACTCGCAAGCTAAACGTCCGGTCAAAAGATGAGATAGGTGAACTGGCGTTTAATTTCAATAAAATGACAGAAAATTTGGGCTCGATGATTGAACAAGTGAAGCTATCGGCGAATAGTCTCGCGAATTCCTCTACAAATCTTACCTCGGATAGTGGAGTGACAGCAGGTGCGACAGAACGAATATCGGATATTATGGGTGAAGTAGCTTCGGGAACTGCTAAACAGATGAATGATCTACAGACCAATACAATAACAATTTCAGAAATATCGATTGGAATCGGTCAAATTGCCTCCAGTGTTCAGGATATTTCTGAAGCCTCGCATCGTTCTGCGTCATTTGCTATTGCCGGAGATGAATCACTTCTGGCGGCAGGTCAGCAGATGGAATCCATTAATCGATCTATACATTCTTTGTCACAGCAAGTCCAAGGCTTTGTAAATCGATCACAGGAAATTGGCGGTGCTGTAGGAGTTATAAAAGGAATCGCTTCGCAAACGAATATGCTGGCGTTAAATGCGACAATTGAGGCAGCCCGCGCGGGTGAGCAAGGGAGAGGCTTCGCTGTAGTTGCCGACCAGGTTCGTAAGCTGGCAGAGCAATCCGCAGAATCCGCTAATCAAATTGCGGAAATGGCGAGCGGGATTCAAAGTGAAGCAGATAATGCGATGAAGGTTATGATGAGTAGTATGAGTGAAGTAAGGGGAGGTACGGAGATTATTCAGCAGGCTGGACGTTCCTTTGGTGAGATTCGGTTATCTATAGATTCACTAGCCGAGCAGGTTCAGGAAGTATCCGGAGCTGTGGAAGAGATAACAGCGGCTACGGAAGAGATTGTGGAATCGCTTCGAAGTGTTACGACAATTGCAGAAACGACTGCAGCGAGTACACAACATGTGTCGGCAGCCTCACAAGAGCAAAGGGCTTCGGTGGAACAAATTGCTTCCTCTGCAAGTGAATTAAACTTAATGGCTCATGGACTACAGGGGCTGGTAGCTAGATTTAATGTATAAGGCGAGCTTCGGAGAGTTGAGGGGGAATCCCAGTGCTCTCTGGAGCTTTCTTTTTTTATTTGGTTGAACGTAATATCCCACATACTAAGCATAGAAATTGCCATCGACGTCCACCTTCCTATAACTTATATTATTACCATTATTAGTTAGTTTGTGGTCAACCTCTGGGTATAGATCAGTGACTTATTGAAGTCAGAGTCAAGGATACGGGAGGACAGGCAGCTAATAATAAAACGATTGTTAAGTCTCGTTGAAAACTATCAGGTCCATTTTAGGAGGCGAATGTCTATAACAATACTATTTTGAAAGCGTATTCTTATTGGCTGCATAGCTTCACAAAACTTTGGGAGGTGGTTCTCTAATGATAGCAGCTTCTAAAAAAATTACGGGTAAGTCGGCAGTAATGTATTTTTTGATTGTAATATTGTTTGTAGGTCAATTAGCGTTGTACCCCTCGGTGAGTTTAGCTGCGGGGAATTTAGCCCAAGGTAAAAGCATTACTTCAAGCTCATTTGGCGATGTTTATGTAGCAACTAATGCCAATGACAGCAATCAAGGAACGTATTGGGAGAGTGTAAGTAACGCATTCCCGCAATGGATTAAAGTGGACTTAGGCGACGTAAGCAGTGTCAATCAGGTTGTTCTAAAACTGCCGACGAACTGGGAAACAAGAACCCAAACGTTGTCGGTGGAGGGAAGCTCTGATGATTCTACTTACACTAATTTAGCAGCCTCTGCCAATTACACCTTTAATCCAGCAAGCGGATCTAATACTGTGACCATTAATTTTACAGCTGCGAGTGCTAGATATGTTAAATTGAACTTCACGGCAAATACAGGATGGCCAGCAGCACAGTTATCGGAATTTGAGATTTATGGCAGCACAACGACACTTCCAACAACAGGATATGAAGCGGAGAATGCTGCTTTATCCGGTGGAGCAAAAGTCAATACAGATCATACCGGTTATACCGGAACCGGATTTGTAGATGGCTATTTGACACAAGGAGCAACGACTGCCTTTAGTGTTAATGTTGCCTCTGCTGGAAACTATGATGCCGCATTAAAATATGCAAATGCTTCAGGCAGCACAAAAACGGTAAGTATTTATGTAAATGGGACGAAATTAAAGCAATCTTCTCTTTTAAATCTGGCCAACTGGAATACATGGTCCACTAAGGTTGAAACGCTAGCCTTGAATGCTGGTGCTAATACGATTACTTATAAATATGACGCTGGTGATACTGGAAACGTGAATCTGGACAACCTGATCCTTACTCCATCTTCAGCACCGACAGCAACACCATCACCAACGGCAACGCCAACCCCAATGCCAACGGCCACACCAACGCCAACACCAACACCGACACCGACACCGACACCGACACCGACAGTAACCCCAACACCAACGGTAACCCCAACGCCAACACCGACACCAACACCGACACCAACGGTAACCCCAACACCTGGGACGGGTTCAAATTTGGCTTTGAACAAAAGTATAACTGCGTCGTCCTCGGTCTTTACCTTTGTGCAGACGAATGCGAATGACGGTGATGTAACTACTTATTGGGAGGGGGCAGGGGGAAGTTATCCGAACACATTAACTGTTAATTTGGGCAGCAATGCTGATGTTACATCGGTTGTTCTCAAGCTGAATCCTGCATCGGCGTGGTCGACACGTACTCAGACCATTCAAGTGCTTGGGCATAATCAGAATACAACGGCTTTTACGAATCTTGTACCTGCGACCGTGTATACCTTTAATCCGGCAACCGGTAATACAGTGACGATTCCGGTCACGGCTACAGCTAGTGAATTGCAGCTAAAGATCACTACCAACTCAGGTTCAAGTGCTGGACAAATTGCTGAATTTCAGGTAATTGGTACACCATCTGCGAATCCAGATTTGACGGTGACTGCTCTTACATGGACTCCAAACTCTCCAATTGAGACGGATGCCATTACTCTTAATGCAACAGTTAAGAATATCGGATCTCTAGCATCTGCTGCAACTAATGTGAATTTTTATTTGGGCACTACCCTTGTAGGTACTAGTCCAGTAGGTGCTCTAGCTGCTGGCGCATCAACGAGCGTATCTCTTAACCTGGGCGCAAAAGATGCAGCAACCTATTCATTAAGTGCAATGGTCGATGAGAATAATACAGTGATTGAATCAAATGAGGGGAATAATAGTTTTACTAGTCCGGCTTCCCTTATTATTGCTCCAGTGTCCAGTTCTGATCTGGTTGCTTCCTCCGTCAGTTGGACACCTGGCAATCCAGCAGGCGGCAACACTGTAAGCTTCTCAGTTGCCATTAAGAATCAAGGTACAGCAGCTTCCGCGAGTGGTGCGCATAACATAACTCTGACGGTTTTAGATGCTACTACGAATGCGGTGGTTAAGACTCTAACAGGCTCCTATAACGGCGTGATCGCAAGTGGGGTGACCACAGCGCCTGTAGCTCTTGGTAATTGGACTGCAGGAAATGGCAAATATACTGTGAAGAGTGAAATTGCAGTAGATGCTAATGAGCTGCCTGTAAAACGGGCTAATAATATTCAGACGCAGTCACTGTTCATCGGTCGAGGTGCGAACATGCCTTACGACATGTATGAGGCTGAGGATGGAGTTATTGGCGGTGGGGCCGTGAAGCTTTCAGCCAACCGGACCATCGGCGATCCTGCAGGTGAGGCTTCAGGCAGAAGAGCAGTCACTCTGAACACCACAGGTAGCTATGTTGAATTCACGACAAAAGCCAGCACGAACACTCTGGTTACTCGTTTCTCGATTCCAGATTCAGCGAGTGGTGACGGCACAAATGCTACGCTTAACATCTATGTTAATGGTGTCTTTAGCAAAGCTATTAACTTAACCTCTAAATATGCATGGTTGTACGGTTCTGAGACAAGTCCTGGAAATTCGCCAAGCGCAGGTTCTCCACGGCATATTTATGATGAAGCTAACATTATGTTTGATAGTACCATTCCGGCAGGAAGTACGATCCGTTTACAAAAGGATACCGCTAACACTTCTCAATACGCCATCGACTTCATCAGTCTTGAGCAGGTTTCACCGATTGCTAATCCAGATCCGGCTAAATACACTGTTCCTGCAGGCTTTACGCATCAGGATGTTCAAAATGCGCTTGATAAAGTGCGGATGGACACCACAGGAAATCTCGTAGGTGTATATTTGCCACCAGGAAACTATCAGACCTCTAACAAGTTTCAGGTCTACGGCAAGGCAGTGAAGGTTATCGGTGCGGGTCCTTGGTATACAAGGTTCATTGCTCCAACTAACCAAGAGAATACCGATGTCGGATTCCGAGCCAGTGATACTGCGAATGGATCTACCTTTGCGAATTTCGCTTATTTCGGAAACTATACTTCTCGTATCGACGGTCCTGGTAAAGTATTTGATTTCTCCAATGTGGCGAACATTACGATCGACAACATCTGGACTGAACATCAGGTCTGTATGTACTGGGGAGCCAATACCGATAACATGGTGATTAAAAACTCCCGTATACGTAACACCTTCGCTGACGGCATCAATATGACTAATGGAAGCACGAATAACCTGGTGTCTAATATTGAAGCACGGGCAACAGGTGATGATAGCTTTGCATTGTTCTCGGCGATTGATTCTGGTGGTGCAGATATGAAGGATAACATCTATGAGAACCTCACTTCAATCTTGACTTGGCGTGCTGCTGGTGTAGCTGTCTATGGTGGATACGCAAATACCTTCCGTAATATTTATATTGCGGATACACTTTGCTACTCCGGGATTACAATCAGCTCTTTAGACTTTGGATATCCGATGAATGGCTTCGGAGCTTCACCGACTACGAATTTTGAGAATATTTCTATTGTTCGTGCAGGTGGGCATTTCTGGGGCGCGCAGACTTTCCCGGCGATCTGGGTATTCTCGGCCTCCAAGGTCTTCCAAGGTATCCGAGTCAATGATGTGGATATCATTGATCCGACCTATCATGGCATCATGTTCCAGACCAACTATGTAGGTTCCACTCCACAATTCCCTGTAACAGATACCATCTTTAATAATGTTACAATTACCGGTGCGCAGAAGAGCGGCGATGCTTTTGATAGTAAATCCGGAGTGGGTATCTGGGTGAATGAAGCTGCTGAGGCTGGTCAAGGTCCAGCCAGAGGCTCAGCAACCTTCAACAATCTGAAGATTACGAACACGGTAACAAATATTAAGAATAATACATCTACTTTTACCATTAACGTGAATCCGTAAATTGTAGATCAGTAGTCAGTTATAATGAAGCCGCCTACCCATAAATTTGGGAGGCGGCTTTTTAACTTAGGGAGCTTGCAAGCTCCAGAATCGACAGGAGGTGCCACTCAAGTTACAATGAAGGGTATGTAAAGTAATGAAGGAGGCGCTATATATGACACCACTAGTTGTTAACAATATAACTGAGCTGATTGGGAATACACCGGTTGTGCGACTAAATCGGTTGACCACCCCCCAAGATGCAGACCTATATGTAAAGCTGGAACGCTTCAATCCCAGTGGCAGTGTAAAGGATAGAGCAGCTTATAATCTGATCCTGCAAGCAGAACTAGCCGGGCTGCTGAAGCCCGGAGGGACCATTATAGAGCCGACAAGCGGAAATACAGGCATTGGATTGGCTATGAATGCCGCTGCAAAAGGCTATAAAGCGATTCTTGTCATGCCTGACAATATGACGAAGGAACGAATCAACATTCTAAAGGCTTACGGCGCTGAAGTTGTTCTGACTCCTGCAGCGGAGCGGATGCCGGGAGCTATAACAAAAGCAATCGAGCTGGGGAAAGAAGTGGCAAACAGCTTTATTCCACAGCAATTTGAGAACAAAGCGAACCCTGACATTCACCGTACTACGACAGCTATTGAAATTATGGAGCAAATGGAAGGGAAGCTGGACGTGTTCGTTGCTTCTTCGGGAACAGGTGGTACGATAACTGGAACTGGGGAAGTGTTGCGTGAGCAGCTTCCAGATATTCGTATTCTAGTTGTTGAGCCGCAGGGCTCACCAGTGTTATCTGGTGGAAAGCCTGGACCGCATAAGCTGGTTGGAACCAGTCCGGGCTTTATACCCACCATTCTGAATACAAAGGTCTACGATGAAATTGTTCAAGTTTCGGATGAAGATGCACTGAATACCGTGAGAATGCTGGCAGCACAGGAAGGGATTCTGCTTGGCCCATCAGGTGGAGCCGCAGTATGGACAGCATTGCAGGAAGCACGGTGCCTCGGGGCCGGCAAGCGAGTGCTATGTATTGCACCTGATGCGGGGGAACGTTACCTGAGCATGGGAATATTCTAACTTCGTTTGGAGGAAAAAGAATGAATAAGCTTATGGCAAGTTTCTTTATTGTTCTTATGTTGGTGGGTTGTTCCAGCAACAACTCTTTGACCAGTGATGGCGATCATGTTGAGTCTACACCGGAAAAAAGTGCGGAAACTGTACTGCCTTCACCAACTCTTCCTCCAAGCGCAGAGCCATTACCAACTCCAAGCAAGCAGAAGACTGAAGCATATCTAGATACTGAGAAGCTGAAGACGAATTTTGGCTTTGCGGATGCAGAGGGGCGGAATATTCTAGTTACCGGGCATGAAAAAGGGCTGGATCAGGAGATGGCACAATTAAATGAGGCTATTGGTGATCAGGGGAATGTGTTAAAGGTTAAATTTAATAAATGGCAGGATGGAACAGAGAACAGCAATGGCCGGGAGATGGCACATAATTTTGTAAATCTGGCGGGTTATCTTTTTACGGTGGAAGAAGCAAGTGCGACCCCGGATGAAACCTACTATTTGACGGATCAAACAGACTTTAAGGTTGATACGCTTTTGCCTATTGAATCCTTAGAGGGTCAAGAAGCTTTATCTACTGTGGAAGAAAGTATTCGACAGCGTATTGTAGATACGAAAAAACGTGAAATTCAGAAAATATGGAAGCTGGCAGACCTATCTACAGATCGACAGCTGTATCTCGTTCAATTCGTAAGGCTGGATCAGAATATGTTATTTAGTCTCGTTTGGAAAGAAAAAGATGAATTTACCTTCATGGACTATCCAGCGGTGATTCAAGGAGATGAATATTCGGTCTGGCGGGTGGATGATGGCGGAGAGGTTATCCCTGAAATGTTCTCCATCCTTTTTGCTGCTGATACCTCAGAGGGCCCATTACTCGGACTGAATTGGTGGGGCTCAGAGGGAGTAAATACGTTTTTTCTGAAAAAAGAGGGAGATTCGTTTAAAGAAATGGATATCCAATATGGACGTTATACTTCACCACTTTAGGTAGGATTTCGCAGTAAAAGTAGAAATGATTGGGTGCATCGTGAGATGTATCTTTTTTTTGCTACAATATAAGAAAGCCTGCTTATGATATTATGAATGTCAGCAATCACCTTTTAAAATACTTAAATTTGTAACATTAATGGGTCTATATAGCCCGATCGAGTCATGTCGCTTAGATGAGACGGTGATATTGTTAAGCATAAGATGTGCAGGAGGGGACGGCAACGTATAAACAAATAAAGTATATGATCCTGTTATTGCCAACGCTAATGGTGGGGATCTGGGAGATTGTGCGTCACCAGTTTCTAATGCCTTATATTTCTATGGATTTGGGGAACTATTTGACGCCAGTCCTGGTGTTTTTAGTCAGTCTTGTGTTGCTCGTCCCTTTGTTCTCTCTTATGGAACGGAATCAGCGGGAGCTGGAGCAGGAACGTGCGCTTAAAGATGCAATGAAGGCTCGGGAAGGACTTGCCAAAGAACTGCATGATGGAATGGCGCAATCTTTATTTCTCTTATCTGTCAAAATCGACCGGCTAGAAGCAAGCCGCAAGAATGGTGAGGTCAGTGAGGAAAATGTGGATCAGATCAAAAAGACGGTCCATGAGGTGAACCGTTATGTGCGGCAGGCCATTGCCAATCTGAAGATTCCGGTCTCAGAGCAGAGTTCTTTTTCATTGGAACAGTCGGTAAAAGATCAGCTAGCCCAGATGGCGAACGAGATTATGATCGAAGCCTCTCTCGAATGGAGCCTGCAAGATGATGCGCTCTCCCCTTCGGAAAAATCAGAATTGTTATCCTGTATTCGCGAAGCGATCATTAATGTTCGTAAGCATACGCGAGCTGGACTGGTTTCAATTACTGGCGCTGGCGATGAGAAGAACTGGAGGGTAGTTGTTACAGACAATGGAGAAGGATTTCAGTATGATCCATTTGAAGTGAGTGGCAGCTACGGACTTCAGATCATGAAGGAACGTGTCGAGGGGATGGGCTGGAAGCTTAGGCTGACTTCTGGTGACACAGGCACCCAGGTTGAAATTACGAAAGGGGAAGTCAGTCCATGAGCCGATACCGGGTTTTAGTTGTAGATGACCATGCGCATGCACGTGAGGCGATGTGCGAGATTTTGTCCATGGATGATAGTTTTGAGGTCATTGGAGTAGTGGAGAGTGGTGCTGAAGCGATCGCTTTCACAGCCCAGTGGATGCCTGATCTCATCCTAATCGATATTCAGATGCCGGAAATGGACGGGCTGGAGACGACTCGCCGGATCAAGCAGGAATATCCTTATGTCAAAATCGTTATCGTTACCGTATCGGACGAAATTTCCCACCTCCTCGAAGCGCTAAAGCAAGGAGCACAGGGGTATTTGCTAAAGAATCTGGCACCTTCCACCTGGATTCAATATTTGCAGGCCATTGTTAATGAAGAAGCACCGCTTAGTCGGGAGCTGGCTTTTCAAATCTTGAAGGAGTTCACCGTACCCTCTGTAACGGATGAAGGGGAGTCGTTGACGACTAGAGAGAAAGAAATTTTAAGCTGTGTATCTTCTGGATCAAAAAACAAGGAGATTGCAGTGAGCTTGGGGATTTCGGAGCATACCGTAAAAAACCATTTGAAGAACATCCTCCAAAAGCTGCAACTCCAAAACCGAACGCAGCTGACGCGTTATGCCTTGGAGCAAGGGCTTGCTTCGCGTAAACGAGATTTTTCGAAAGATGTATAGCAGGGAATTAAGGACGAAGATATATAATTATTGATGAGAAGAGGCTAACTATGAACAGATTATCTCGCAAAATAATGACGTTATTCGCACCAGCTGCAGCAACACTGTTATTGTTCGCAGCAGTGGCTAGCGCGCACGTAACCGTGGCACCAGCACAATCTAGCACGGGGGCATGGGAGACTTATACATTAAAGGTTCCTTCGGAAAAAGACGTGGCAACTGTACAAGTTGATCTACGAGTTCCAGCAGGTGCCGAGTTTAAACAATATGAGGCTACACCCGGATGGGATGTTACCATTGAGGGGAATAAGGTTAGCTGGATAGCTAATGGTGAGGGCATTCAGAAGGGGCAATTCCAACGCTTCTACTTTACGGCCAAGAACCCTGATGGCGCTGGCGACATTGCATGGGATGCTTATCAGCACTATGCCGATGGAAGCTTGGTGCAATGGTCCGGTGAGGCTGGAACAGAGAATCCGCATTCCATTACTACAATTGTACAAGCTTCCGGTGGGGATGAACATTCTCACGGTTCCAATGTCAAGAGCGATTCCATGAGCATGGAAGAGCATAATGCTATTATGAAAGATGAGGAAAAATCAAACAGTGTCAATCCAATGGTCTACATCGCAGTCGGGATATCTTTACTTGCCTTTTTAATAGCGGCTATAAGTATATTGCGCGGGCGGAAAGAGTAAGCGGAGATCGTTGGATTCCGTGATCTGAGTTGGATACTTTGATAAGAGAAAAGTTTGAATTTATAACTGTGAACAGTCTCGAGTGAAGTTTGAGACTGTTCACGGTTTTTTTGTGGAAATTTGGCAATATGATCTTTAGGACATGAAAGAAGCCCCAGCCGATAAACGACGGGAGCTTCTTTTATGTTTTTTTGTTGTGAATTACTTTTACTTGGCTACAGCCGTTTCCGCTTATAGAAGGTCACAAAGACTGCAGTCAGCAGTAAGAGAAGTATCGCGACCCCAGTAGTGATGGCTTCACTCGTGCTGCCTTTTTGCTGCATAGCGCCAGCACTGCCGCCAAAGTTACCACCCATGCCACCAGGCATACCGCCACCCATTCCGCCACCGCCAGGGCCATTTCCGCCTTCAGGGATAGCTGGTCCACCCATGGCACCCGGTGCACCGCCAGGCCCTCCAGTGAATCCACCTTGAGCGGCTTGCCCATCGGTATTGGTCTGCGCACCCTGAGCGGCTTGCCCGTCGGTGTTGGTTTGACCACCTTGAGCAGCTTGCCCGCCAGCTGTTGCTTGCGTGTTACTGCCGGGACCCGCGCCGGCATCAGGGATAGCCGGACCGCCCATGGCACCGGGCTCACCGCCTGCGCCGCCCTGAGGAGCCTGCCCATCCGTGGCAGCTTGCCCGCTTTCGGCGTTCGGTGCAGCACCACCCGCGCTCTGATCCGCCCCCGCGCCAGTCTGCCCGTTACCCGCGCCGTTCGCGCCTTCTCCAGCACCAGCGCCATTCCTAGCACCACCTCCAAAGCCGCCGCCGCCCATGCCACCACCCATACCGCTTCCCGATCCGTCACCGGAGGAAGGGATGGTTCCGTCGAGCTGCTGCTGGATATTTTTAGCCATGTTCGACATGAAGGTCTTAACAGACTTAATCCCTTCTTCATATTGCTCGAAGGTGTAGAAAGCAGAAGGATCTGCTTTGACATAGCTGGAAATCATCATGTCCAGCTGATCCATTCTAGTTTGGAACGTATCATCAGCTAGATAGCCATTAATCATTTCGCTGACGATTTCGTGATATTTCGCTTTGTATTCGTCGTTAGCAAGTAGCTTCGCAATCAGAGGACGTTCAGCCAGCGTGCCTTGTGTAGGCTCGTCAATCAGTACGTCTGCGCTGCCCATGCCGCCAAAAGCCATATTATAATCCCACGGCAGGATCGAGAAGACGCCTTCGTCTTCATATAAGTAATAATTTTGTTTATTACCACCTAAATAACTGTCCATATTTGCCGTGACCGCATTTAGAGCGATATACTTCAGCGATTCCTCTACGTCGATGTATTTTTCATAATCGGTGCCGTTATTAAGCTCATTCAGCATATCGATCAGAATATCATCGTTAGATTTATCCGACTTCATTACTAATCCGGTATAGAGGGAAGGGTCGTCACCAAGCCAAGTCAAGTCACTGCCCTGACCGGTCATTTCCCCTTTATAAAGTGCGCCGTAAGAGTTCCCGAAATTGCGTTCCAAATATGCGTCGCCGATCTGTTCCACCGCGACGTAGAAGCCCTTCAGTTCATCGTTGACGTATACATTAACGAAGGAATATTTCGGCGTCGGGAGTCCGACACTCTCAGCGAGCTCATAGGTCAGAAATTCACGCATATAAGAAGCATCGCTGTAATTGTTATTCAGGTTGATCTTAGTGATGCCGAATAAATTCTGGTTTACGTACTCATCAAAAGAAATTTTGAAGCTGTACCGATCAGAGTCTGTCATCTGTACTACACTTCTGAGACTAAGATTTCCTTTGGTCCGCACGGCAACGTTATCGAATTTAACGCCGTTGTACTCAACCGATGCGGTTTTATATTCTTCCGCGCTGGCATTATCCAGCATATCCTGAAAATCATCCGGGTCCAAAGTGATTTTGACATCGACGACCTTATCTTTTGGAAAGACCTGCTCGTCTAGATTTTTCTCGTCGCTCGAGACTACCTTATCCTTAGAATCTGTTGCAGTTTCGTTTGTTGCCGATGGACTTGCGTTCTGGCACCCAGCTACGGCGATGACCAGCAGCAGGCAACAAAGACTCAGCAGGATAGATTTACCTCTTGCTTTCATCTGGGGCACCGCCTTTCATCTTATTGTGTTTAGGATACATAGTCGCCGCTATAGCTAATCAGAAGTGCATTTTTTACACCTTTAAGGTCGGAAACTGTGTTGACAAAGCCACCTACTTTATCATCCAGACGAAGCTCTAGTGTTAATTCGATATTGTTTGCAGATACTGTTTTTTGCTTCACGTTGTAGCGTTTCACGGATTTGGTGATATGGCTGTGGACTTCACGTTCACTCTCGTCGCTATCACAGTTAATGACTAGCAAGTATGGTGTTTCGATAGAAGAATGTTTTATGAAGAGGAACAGAATTAGACCTATGATGATTGAACCCACAATAGCCAAAGTGAAGAAGCCTGCGCCAGTTACAATCCCTGCTACTGCTGCCCAGAATAAGAAGATCAGATCTGTTGGATCTTTGATCGGCGTTCTGAAACGAACGATGGACAATGCGCCGACCATACCGAGGGACAGCACAAGATTAGAGTTGATGGCGATAATGACAGTGGCTGTAATCATGGTCATGCCCATTAGCGAGACGTTGAAGCTTTTGGAGTATAACACTCCGCTAAATACACGTTTATAGAGAAGGTAAATAAAGTAGCCAATCAGAAAAGCCACACCTAACGTGATTAGCATTTTCGAGATGCTTATATCGGAGACAAAGTTGTCTATCACCGAGTTTTTAATGATATCTGAAAAAGTATTTGTGGTTGTATCTGTTGTTGCGGTTGCTGCCATTGTTGCTAGTGATGCATTCATAATCAATAATCCTCCCAAGTGTTGGTTTTTAAGAATTTGCGGCAGATCACATATTTTGAAGCGGACTGTCTGTTCAGCCCCTCTAACTGCAGCGCAATCTTAATGTATTCCGGAATGTACTCATCGAATTTCACTTCAAAAATAATAAAGTTCTCATCAATCGCCCGAATCGGATGCAAATCCTTATCAAAAATATCCGTCGAATGCAGACCGGTACGTAATTCTTTATCGAACGTGATCCGCACGTTGCCGTTGTGGCAAACATAGGGCTCGCGAACATAATCCACGATGACCTTCGGCCGAAGAAGGTTATGGCGCATCTGATTGTATAATTCCATGAACAGTGGACTGTCCGGGACATTCAGGACCTCATAGTTACCTGCCATGATCTCGTCGTACATTTGACGGGTCAGCGGCTCTTTAATTTTGGCGATATAATCGTCCATTTTGATTTTTTTCTCAAAGTGAATGATGTTGTCTTGAATGTTGTAGATACGAATACGATATTTGGCGCGTTCTCTGAGACCTCCGAGTTTGTCGGCAAGCGCCGAGTTGTTGATGTCGTCAAAATACAAACTGCGGATATGATATTCGCCACTTTCATTGGCATGCTGGTCTGTATCAATCAAACTCTGTAATCGTTGGCGTAATACAAGGTATTGATGATAGTTAATGAAGAATTTTAGTTCATGCCGGAATTGAAGCTTGTTACTCATTTTCCCACCTCGTTTCTATCTCTATCTCTGTCGTTGGCTAACCTTGTTGCACAACTAATTCTAGGAGACAGACCTTATGCTTAACTTAAAATAGACTGAATGTTAGCTGAATGTTTTACACTGCGTTAACAAAAGTATAGATCTATAGATTTGACTTCTGACTTTCTGGAAGGCTATCTTAGTTAGAAGACTAGAGAGAAAAATGAAGGAGGAGCCGTGATGAAAGACTATAAATTCGCCATCATCCTAGGGATAGTAGTGATTGTTCTGATCTTGGTGGCTGTTGGGATGGAGTGGTCCAAATCCGGGAGCTCCAAGAAATCATCAGCCCCGTATGATCTTGTTACCACCTTTAAGGGAGATGTGGGAACGAGTCGTGCGTTTACTTGGTATACTAGCGATTCCAATTCCGCAGGAGTTCTGGAGTTAGTAAAGGGACAGATGTCCTCTTTTGTAGAATCGGATGTACTAAGGGTAGAAGCAAATAGTAGCGCCATCAAAACGGACCATGGTCCCAGAGGTGTTCACAAAGCGGAGGTTACAGGACTTGAACCTGGGACGTTATATTCTTACAGAGTGGGCAGCGGGCTTGAGGGAGGATGGAGTTCAGTTGCGGAATTTACCACGGAAGAGGTTGGACTAGATAGTGTTACGTTTATCAACGTCGCGGATTCTCAAGGGGAGAGGGCGGATGATTTTAAACTGTGGGGGAAGACATTGAGCAAGGCCTTTCAGACCTTTCCAGAGGCCAAGTTTATTGTGCATAATGGTGACTTAACGGAGGACCCGGAGGATTCGGCGGGCTGGGATCAATTTTTTGGTAACGTGCAAGGCTTGCTTTCTGCGATACCCTTAATGCCTGTTACGGGAAATCATGATCAGGTTGATGACGATGCGACGGACTTTACTTCTCATTTCAACCTGCCAGATAACGGGGCAAAAGGTTCTATTGCGGGCACCTCGTATTCCTTCGATTACGGTCCTGTACATGTGTCTGTATTGAATACGGAGAGCAATTTGAAAAAGCAAGCTGAGTGGCTGAAGCAAGATTTGAAGAGCACGGATAAGGAATGGAAGATTGTTGCGATGCACCGTCCGGCATACGGGGGCAATTCATATAAGAAGGTTGAAGATTGGACGGATATTTTTGATACATATGAGGTCGATCTGGTGCTGCAGGGTCATAATCATGAGTACTCCAGATCCTACCCTTTGCGGGCTGGAAAAATCGTTCCTGAAGGTGAGAATCCGGTAGGTGCTAAAAAAGGTACGGTATATGTGGTGACCAATGCATCTGGTGGGAAGTTTAATGAGAAAAAAGAAGATCAGTTCTATCATGCGGTGCATTTTCAAAACTACAAGCAAATGTTCGCAGGGATTAGTGTTACCAAGGATAGTTTGACTTATCAGGCTTATGATGTGGATGGTAAGATGCTGGATGAATTTGTGCTTACGCATTAACCAGTAGTAGCTTTCTTCACCGTTAGGGTGGAGAGGGCTTTTTTGGGATTCTTCTGGATTTTTGATTTGACACTCCTCTTAGGGGAGGCATTTATGCTTGTGAAATGTAATCTAAGGTGTGAAAATGGTACGATTTTTAGAGACAAACTTCATGAAAATACAACCATTTTCTATCGATTATGAAAAACATTACCATTATAATGAAAGCGTTATCAGAAAAATTAAATAGTCGAATTTAGGGGGGAGGGAAGAAGCAGGGATACAGAGTAGGAGGAAAGCAAAAGCAAACCAATAAAATTGTAGGAGGCGTAAAACGTGATTCGTAATCGTATCCGAAAAACTGGATTGTTAATCCTGCTTGGCGCGATGATAGGCTCTTTATTCTCTGCATTCCCAGCTACTACTCATGCGGCCGCAAGTGAACCTTACAATTGGAAGAGTGTTGTAACGGGAGCCGGCGGTGGTTTTGTACCCGGAATTATTTTCAATCAGTCCGAACCCAATTTAATTTATGCCAGAACAGATATCGGGGGTGCGTATCGATGGAATCAGGCTACCTCTAGTTGGACTTCGATTAGTGACTCCGTAGGCTGGGTCGATTGGAATAAGAATGGTGTAGATGCCCTTGCTACAGATCCTATTGATCCGAATAAAGTCTATATGGCAACAGGTACTTATACTAACTCCTGGGATAATAACGGTCAGATCATGCGCTCTAGTGACCGGGGAAACACCTGGCAAACCACTCCGCTGCCTTTTAAGGTAGGTGGCAATATGCCGGGCCGCTCTGCGGGTGAACGCCTCGTCATTGACCCGAATAAGAATAATATTTTATTCTTCGGAGCCAGAAGTGGCAATGGGCTCTGGAAAAGTACGGACTCCGGTGTTACTTGGTCGAAGGTAACCTCCTTTACGAATGTAGGAACATATATTCAGAATCCGACACTGGATTATGGAAATGATCTCGTTGGCTTATCCTGGATTACGTTCGATAAGAGCACAGGAACACTTGGCAATGCGACTCAAACGATATATGTAGGGGTTGCCGATACAGCAAGCAGCGTATATCGAAGTACAGATGGAGGCGTAACTTGGACAGCTCTGGCAGGACAACCTTCAGGCTACTTGCCACATCATGGCGTGCTTTCATCTACAGGCGATCTGTATATTACTTATAGCAATGGTGTAGGTCCTTATGACGGAAGTAAAGGTGAGGTTTGGAAATACAATAAAACAAGCGGTGCATGGACGAACATCAGTCCTTCAACCGGAACGGATAATTGGTATGGCTTCGGTGGTTTAGCTGTGGATGCACAGAATCCTAACACAGTTATGGTATCCAGTTTAAACGCTTGGTGGCCTGATGAAGTGATTTTCCGCAGTACTAACGGTGGTGCAACATGGAGCCGAATTTGGGACTGGGGCAATTATCCAGAACGAACTTATAAGTTCAGTATGGATATCACAGCAGCACCTTGGCTCGATCACGGAACGACTTCGACCTCTCTTGATCCTTCACCAAAACTGGGCTGGATGATGGGCGATCTGGAAATTGATCCTTTCAACTCTAACCGGATGATGTATGGTACGGGGGCCACCATTTATGGCTCGAACAATTTGACCTCATGGGATACCGGAGGCAAGGTGAATATCTCGGTTATGGCCAAGGGTGTGGAGGAAACGGCTGTGCTCGGACTGATAAGCCCGCCAACGGGAACCTCCCATTTGATCACTGCACTTGGTGACGTTTCTGGTTTCCGTCATGAGGATTTGTCGGTAGCTCCAACTAAATTCCAGACCAGTCCTTCATGGGCAACAACAATGAGTATCGATTATGCAGAGTTGAGTCCATCTTATATGGTACGGGTAGGCAGTGCAGATAAAGAGAAGACACCAAGTATGAAATCCATTGGTATCTCTAACGATGGTGGTGTGAACTGGTACATGCCAAATTCCGAACCGTCAAATGGCACCAAAACAACAGTAGGGCATGGACAAGTAGCTGTGTCTGCAAGTGGGAACTCTATTTTGTGGAGCACCTCGGATATTGGTGTGTACTACTCCAAAACAACAGGTAACTCTTGGACAGCAAGCGCCGGATTACCTGCAGGAGCAAAAGTAGCATCTGACCGAGTGAATGCTAACAAATTTTATGGTTTTTTTGCTGGGGTCTTCTATGTTAGTGTGGATGGCGGAGCTACATTTACTGCCACTTCAGCTTCAGGTTTCCCAACCAATAATGTAGCTGGATTACAGCCGAATGAAGCTCAGATCAGCATGAAGGCAGTACCAGGTATTGAAGGTGACATCTGGTTTGCAGGAGGAAATACGACTGAGAATAAGTATGGTTTGTGGCACTCCACGAACTCTGGTGCGAGCTTCACGAAGTTAACCAACGTACAAGAAGCTGATCTCATTGGTTATGGAAAGGCTGCGCCGGGTCAAACTTACATGGCACTGTACACGGTAGCGAAGATTGATGGCGTGCGGGGTGTCTTCCGTTCCGATGATGTTGGCGCAACTTGGGTTCGTATTAATGACGATGCCCACCAATACGCCAAGATTAATATGGCGATTACTGGTGACCCAAGAATTTACGGACGTGTATATCTCGGAACGAATGGCCGAGGCACATTGTATGCTGATCCTGTCAATCTACCAGCTACAGGCTCAACCATTACTCCAACAACTGCAAGCTTTGATAAGAAAACAGCGAATCAGGCCGACGTCTCAGTAACGCTGACACTGAATGGAAATACGCTCAGCACGATCAAGAACGGAACGGCGACATTGGTTACTGGTACAGATTATACGGTCAGTGGATCTACTGTGACCATTAAAAAAACGTATCTAGCGACGCAAGCGGTAGGAACAACCACGCTGACGTTTAGCTTTAGCGCAGGGGCTAATCAATCATTGGCGGTTGCGGTGACGGATACGACAACACCAGTAAGTAACTCCACGATAACACCAACAACCGCAAGCTTTGATAAGAAAACAGCGAATCAGGCCGACGTCGCAGTAACCATGACGCTGAATGGAAACACGCTCAGCACAATCAAGAACGGAACGGCAAGCCTTGCAGCTGGAACGGACTATACTGTCAGCGGTTCAACAGTAACCCTTAAAAAGGCGTATCTAGCGACGCAAGCGGTAGGAACGACCACGCTGACATTCAGCTTTAGCGCAGGTGCGACGCAATCCTTAGCGGTTGCGGTGACGGATACGACAACACCAGTACCCAACTCCACGATAACCCCGACAATAGCAGGCTTTGATAAGAAAACTACGAATCAAGCAGACGTAGCAGTAACTATGACGTTGAACGGAAACACGCTCAGCACGATCAAAAACGGAACGGCGACATTGGTTACTGGTACAGATTACACGGTCAGTGGATCTACTGTGACCATTAAAAAAGCGTATCTAGCGACGCAAGCGGTAGGGACGACCACGCTGACGTTCAGCTTTAGCGCAGGAGCGACGCAATCCTTAGCGGTTGCGGTAACGGATACGACAACACCAGTAACTAACTCCACGATAACCCCAACAATGGCAGGCTTTGATAAGAAAACTGCGAATCAAGCAGACGTAGCAGTAACTATGACGTTGAACGGAAATACGCTCAGCACGATCAAAAACGGAACAGCCACCCTCGTAGCAAGCACAGATTATACAGTGAGTGGTTCTACAGTAACGATCAAGAAAGAGTATCTGGCAACCCAAGCGTTGGGAAGCACTACGCTTACCTTTGAGTTTAGTGCAGGAACCACACAATCCTTGGTTGTCACGATTGCGGATACGACAGTAGCTCCTACTGCAGCATTGAAAGTACAGATGTATAATAGTTCATTGTCTGCTTCCGGAAATACGTTGAATCCAAAGTTCAAGCTGGTGAATACGAGCACAAGTGCTGTGACGCTCTCCGATGTGAAATTGAGATACTATTACACTATTGATGGTGAGAAGGCACAAAGCTTCTTCTGCGACTGGTCACAGGTGGGAAGCGCGAATGTAACAGGAACATTTGTAAAATTGCCAACAGCTAAAGCAAATGCGGATTATTATCTGGAGGTTGGTTTCTCAAGTGCAGCAGGTTCACTTGCGGCGGGTGCGAGTATCGACATTCAGGTGCGTGTGTCTAAAGAGGATTGGACGAATTACACTCAAACCGGAGATTATTCCTTTAATGCGGTAGATACCAACTATGTGGACTGGAGCAAAACACCAGCATACTTGTCAGGAAATATGATTTGGGGTAGTGAACCTAACTAAAGACGTCACCAATATTTATGCAATAGAGGCTGTCCTAGAAGTAGAGAATTCTACTTTTGAGGCAGCTTCTATCTTTATAAAATAGACCAAACGACGATCGTGTGAGCTAGAGAGGAATTAGGGAATAACTCCCTGAAAATAGCCGAGTTTAGCCTTAAATGAACGAAAACAGGGAATTCCTCCCTAAAAATCAGGGGAATTTCTTTATTTTCCAGCAAATCAGCTAAATTATAGGGAGGTTTTCCGTAATTACTATTTGGATGAGTAGATATATCAGAATTATAGGGAGAAATCCCCTAATTATTCAATCGGCGCTTCAATTGATATGCCATTTGTTTAGTTGTTACAACGTTTGTCCACTATCTACCGTAATGATCTGTCCGGTCATTGCTTCCTGTTCGAGTGTCGCGCAGACGAATTGAGCGATATCCTCAGTGGATGATATACGCTGGAGCAGCAGATTAGGTGCTAATTTATGCATCTGTTCTTCTCGACCAGACCACCATCTAGTAGCAACAGCTCCCGGTGCGACACAGTTCACTCTAATAGTTGGAGCTAGCGCATGGGCGAGAGATTTCGTGAGGCCATGAACAGCAGCTTTGGAGACCGCATAAGGAAGGGAAGAGCCTAAGCCAGTTTGTCCGGCGATGCTGCCGAGATTGACGATGGTGCCTGAACCGCTCATGTTCATATATGGTGCAACTGCTCTGGCGCAGAAAAACATTCCTTTCACATTTACATCATAGAGTTCATCCCAGACTTCCTCCGTTGCTTTTTCCAGATCACCCAGCGCAATATGTTTAGTAATACTGGCGTTATTCACCAGCAGATCTAACGTCCCAAAATGCTGAATAATCGAATGGACCATACTTCGCACTTCCTGATCCTTAGAAACATCGGCTTGTACTGCTATCGCTTGTCCACCTTGATTCATAATCGTATTCACGGTTTCATTAGCTTCCGCCTCGGATCTAGAATAGTTCACTGCAACAAGGGCTCCGCGTCGGGCTAATTCCAGACTTACAGCTTTGCCAATTCCAGTACCTCCACCAGTTACTAAGGCTACTTTATTGTTAAGATCCATCCTTATTCACTCCTTTGGTTGGCGTATGTTGTTGATATAGAGTATTCTATAGTGATTATTGGATTTCGTATAATTGAATTAATTGAAGGTTTGGTTCAATTTATTTGAAATAAGTAGTGGAGGGCTCAGGAATGGATCTAAAAACAATAAAAACCTTTCAAACCATTGTGAGTTCAGGAAGCTTTAACCGTGCAGCAGAGGAATTGAATTATGCCCAATCCACGGTCACGATGCAAATGCAGAGGCTTGAATCCGACTTAGGATGTCAACTGCTTGAGCGGGGAAAACAAATCTGCTTAACAGAAGCTGGTAGATTGTTTTATGAAGAGAGCTTACATATTGTTAAGGATATGGAGCGGTTGCAGAGCCGTTTGGTCGATTTGAAGATAGGTGAGGCTGGCAACCTCCGCATAGGGGTAACGGATCCGACGGCGAGCTATCGTTTGCCGCAGCTGTTAAGCAGCTTTATGACGCAGTTTCCGAAAGTGAAAGTCTCCGTGGAGATCGCGGGAACCGCTGCACTCAGTGAACTGCTTTTGCGAGGCGAAATTGATATGGCTGTATGTTCAGCGCCAGAGCTGGGTAAGGAGCTTTATTTTGAACCCTTATTTACGGAGGAATTTGTGTTACTTATGCCAGAAGAGCATCCGCTAGCTTCCAAGGAGAATATCACGCCAGAGGATTTACAGGATCATCGGTTACTTATTACGGCAGCAAACTGTCCTTATCGCAAAAAATTAGAAAGTGTGCTACAGGAATCAGGTGGTGCACCGTTCGATACTATGGAGATTGGAAGCATGTCGGCTCTAAAATATTTTGTGGAAAGTGGCTTAGGCGTCGCTCTTGTCCCTGAGATAGTCTTGAATCCGGCCCCTGCAGGAACGGTAGTGCGAAAACTGGAGGGAAAGGTTATCGATATGACCTGCGGTATCCTATGTAAACTTTCGGATTATCCCTTGAAGCTAGCGAGCTCCAGATTGTATCATTTTTTAAAGCAGGAGCTATCCGCGACAAGGATATTTTGAATTTTAAACGAATTGTATGTATTAGGAAAAAAAGAGAGGGCGGTGCTTGATGTTTTTAAGGAGAAAATTCAGTTTCTGGTTTTCGATTATTAGTATCATCATCTGTCTGGGTGATTATTTGGGGATTGAGATCGCAAACATCATTCTTGTACGACTTAATCCAATTATAGATACGCTGATCTTCATGAAGCCCTTTGCAAACTGGATGGTTGATGTTAATAATACTGAATGGGCTGCAAGCAGTATATTAATCAGCGTCAGATTTCCCACGTATGTAATTCATTTTGGGTCGTTCCTGATTCTAGGACTTCTTATAGATTATCTTATACATATATTTAAACAGAAGTAAAAAGCGAGCAGTATTAGCCGAGATGAGGAAAGGTGAGATGAGATGAGCGGAGTAGAGGGAAAGCTTGAGTTGGAGAGGATTGTTTTTATAGGAAGGACCTTTGAGGAATATTTACAGATGTTCAAATTGAAAGAAGCGGATCTTGTAGGCAGGCGGATTTTGGATTGTCCTGCGGGTGCCTGCTCTTTTACAGCGATATCGAATCAGTTAGGGAGTGATGTGACTGCTGCGGATATCGCTTATTATTACTCTGCGGATGAGCTTGAAGATAAAGGTGTTCAAGATATTGAGCATGCTATGTCTGAACTGGTTAAGGTACAGGGCAATTTTGTATGGGACTACTTCAAGTCTATAGAGGATTTGACACAAGCGAGGAGTAGGGCTTTAAACGATAACATCAGGGATCAGAGACAAACCCCGGAGCGATATGTTCCTGTGATTTTACCTAATCTGCCGTTCAATGATGAGTATTTTGATCTGATTTTGTCTGCGCATTTTCTATTTATGTATAGTGATCGGCTGGACTATGATTTTCATCTAAGGACTGTTAATGAACTTATGCGGGTGACTAGAGGAGAGCTTCGTATTTTCCCTTTAGTTGATCTGTCTTGCAAAAGATATGAGCATCTAGATCGCCTTATAGATGAGATGGTTCAACAAGGTTTCGCTGTGGAGGAGATGGACGTTCCTTATGAATTTCAAAAAGGGGCAAATCAGATGCTGAGCATTAGAAGAATGAAGCCATAAGATAGTAGATAGCTATAGTTTGTAAAATAAAAAACGAGGGTGTCCCTAAGCTATTTTCATCACTTGGAGACACCCTCGTTTTTAAATATAACCCTATAAAAAATTACGCCACTTTCTCTTTACGTTCTGCTACATAACAAGCAATCCCCAGTACCAGACCGAGTCCTACCAGAACGGCACCGACCCATGGCAGCGAAGTAATCGCAAGATGAGAAATGACCCATCCGCCGATGAAGGCACCTGTTGCGTTTCCGAGATTACCTGCGGAATGACTGGTTGTAGAAGCGAGGGCAGGAGCGGCCTGAGCTAGACTCATAATCCGTATTTGTAGTCCTGGCATGACCGCAAAGGATACCAAACCCCAGAAGAATATTGTGATGACCGCAGCTACTGGACTATGCATTGTAAAGGAAAAGATCGTAAGAATGACACTAACCGCGAAATAAAGTCCCACGATAGAAGGCATCAGCTTCCAATCTGCAAGCTTCCCGCCAACGATATTCCCGATGGTTACACCACAGCCGAAGAGAACTAGTATCCATGTCACACTATGCTCGGCAAAGCCGGTAACTTCCATTAGCAGTGGCGCTATATAAGTGAACACCGTGAACAAGCTGGCGTTACCAAGCGCACCGATCAGTAAGAATAGAAGCAGTTTAGGATTAGCTAGCGCAGAAATTTGTTGGATTACACTAGCAGGTTTGTCTTGTTTAATCTTTGGAATGAAAATAAGAATGCCGATTAGTGCAGCGACGCCCATGACTGCTATCGCAGCAAATGAGGCGCGCCAGCCCATGTTTTGCCCAATAAATGTTCCTAGAGGAACACCGATGATATTAGCAATCGTTAGACCAGCCATCATAATGGATACGGCTCCGGCCCGCCTATTGGGCTTGACCAGATTAGAAGCGATCACTGCACCAACGCCAAAGAAAGTCCCGTGTGTTAAAGCTGTGATGATACGAGCAACCATAAGAACGGTATAGTTTGGAGCAAATACAGAGATTCCGTTGCCTAGAATAAATAATACCATGAGCAGGCATAACAGTTTCTTTTGCGGAATTCGTTGTGTAAGGATGGTTAGAATAGGAGCACCGACGGCTACCCCAAGGGCATACATCGTGATGAGCTGACCTGCAGTAGAAATACTAACCTGTAAATCTTTGGCGACATTTGGTAAAATACCCATGATGACAAATTCAGTCATTCCAATGGCAAAAGCGCCTACCGTAAGCGAAAGAATAGAGATGGGGAAAGGTTCTTTGCGTGTTTTTTCCACACGGGCTGGTTCCTTGTTGAGGTTTGGAATTGCGTTCATGGTGCCGATGTTCAACCTTTCTTCTGTCTGTAATGAAGCTCCACCCTTATTAAGATGATAGATCCGACAAGTAGTACTGCTTTATATTATTTAGTTTTCTGAAATTATTTTCAAGAGAAATATTTATTTCAGATATTTTCATTTTAAATAATCATAGAAGGGATGAATTATTCATGATGGATGAAGGTGTAGTCCAAGTGCTCGAATTACCGGAAATGAAGCTAATAGGCTTGAGTATTACTTCTTCCTTTGTAGGGCATGAGCCGGAAAGAGTAGAGGCGATGAAGCGAGAATTTAATAGTAGAAAAGATGAAATTAGCAATATTATTCACCCTGAACGATACCTTAGTCCACATTTTACTTCGGAGAATTTATTTACCTATATGATCTGTATGGAAGTGGAGGAACTCACGAATGTTCCTGAAGGTATGCTTGGTTTTACGATCCCGGCTCATCGGTATGTCCAGGTGAAATCCAAAGGCGATCCTTATGAGATTCTTCATACTTATGTAAGGGAAAAAGATTTGCCTAGTAATGATCGTGCACTGGCTATTGAAGTTTATCAGTTTGCTAATCCTACGTGGCCTGATGAGGTTGATGTGTACATTCCATTGCGATGAGAAATAATTATAAGCAAGCAGCTTTAATGGCGCTCCGGCACTTTGACCTCGATTGGACACAGATTCGTTTTATCCAACGATCGGACACCTGCACTTTTGTAATAGAGACTAATAAAGAGGGGACTTTTTTGCTGCGTCTTCATTCGGGGAGATCTAAAGAAGAAATTAACTCCGAAATCGCATGGCTGGAGCTTTTGAAGAGGAAAATTGATGTCCCCCTGCCGAAAGGCGTTCATGATCGAACGGGTTCTGTTACGTTCAAAGTGGAGCAAGGTAATGAGGATGGTATATATGCATCGTTAATGCGCTGGGTTGAAGGCGAACATGCGAACGAAAGACTTACTGAAGAACAAATTTACAAAGAAGGCGTTCTATTAGCCAAGCTACATAAAGCGGCACAGGAGCTTGAGTTACCTCCAGGCTTTAATCGTCCTGTGTGGGATGAACATAGCTTTAGAAAAGCAATGCTCCGATTAAAGCTGCACTACCATAGTTTTCTTTCGGATGATGAGTTCGTGCTGTATCAGTCTGCGGCTGAGAAATTATACGGCTGGTTAAGCAAGCAGCATAAAAATAAGAACAGAAGGACTTATGGGGTTATCCATGGTGATTTACATCAAGGGAACATCATATTTAAAGAGGGTGAACCTCGACCGATTGATTTCGGAAGATGTGGCTGGGGATATTATCTTTATGATGTGGCACATACCATTCTAGGGTTGTATCCTTTACAAAGAGAACTGGTCATTAAGGGTTACGAAAGTGTGGCCAAGCTTGATGGGGAGTGGTTTCAGACTTTAGAGAATTTTACGGTCATGGTTATGATCGAAAATTATTGCCATCACGCACCCGACCCTAGAGAAACCGAGGGACTGAAAGCAGAACAGCCTTATGCGCAAGCGATTCTAAGGAATTATCTTAGGGGAAATCCCTTTCTTTTTAACACAATTGAGATTTAGCGTATAAAAATAGGGCCTCATTGGGGAATTTATAAAAAGTTCCCTAAGGAGGCTATTTTGATGAAAAAAAGCTGGATTGCTCTTCTTCTTATCGCAGGTATGTTCTTGCTGGGGCAACAACCTTGCTCCGCTAATGGCTTAGTTCAACCGCAATCTGAGGCTCCGCTTAGATCTGAATCGGAACCGAAGCTTCCAGATCAGGATTCCCGCGAGCTCATGTACAAAGACACACTAATGCTCTTCCTTTTACCCCATATTGAGAAAAAAATGGCTGAGATTTATGCGCCACTTCTGACGGTAACTCCTACAGTGTATCCTTATTTAGTAGATGTTACAGATATAAAGCGAGTGAATGGATTTCGTCGGTTTGATTTCTTAATTACACTCAATATACACCCTACAGTGGGTCCACATCTTTCCGTTGGAGAGGACACTATGACTTTTAGAATCACTCCTGGTCCTAAGGTGAAGTTAGAATCATTCAAGCATTTGAGAGACCCACGAAAGTCTGACCTTACACCAAATTACCAAAATATCTTGAGATAGTGTGGTAATTAACTCTTACAATCACAATTTCGAACGCTTACCCAGCTAACCACACACTCCGATCTATGGGGTGTTTTTTTTGTGTCTAGAATGGTGGTGGATTATTGGCATGTATGGTATTATGAAAATAGTGGATTTATTGATTTTAGTTACTAAATTCAAAATATGAGGTGTGAGGATTGAGTGATCATAAATTCGAAGACGAACACAAAGATGAAATTTTAAGTGAATTCAATTCTAAAATCACAAGCGATATCACAAGCAGCTCTAAGGATAAAGTTAAGGTAGGCGTAGCTACTAAAGATGGGCAGTTAGGGTTTCTTTTTACGAGGGGAGGTCTTCGGGAAGGGGCTGGCAGAAAAAGCACCGGTATAACGAAAAAGGTATCTTTGACGTTACCAGAAAACATCTGGCAGGAGATAGAGCAGGCCTGTGAGGAACAGAACGTATCTCGCTCCCAGGTATTTCGGAACATTATTGAGGCACATTTTGCAAAGGAATCTAAGGAGAGTTAGGTGAGGTCTTTGCTAATCCATGTGTCAAAAGATTCTCTTAGCACTGCACTACAAGCAGCCTTAAAAGCTATATCCGCGAATAGTTCCTCCCGTGTTCTTTCCGGAATACATATTCAGGCGCAAGCGGAGGGTCTGACTTTAACGGCCAGCAATATAAGAATGACCATTGAATATAAGCTTCCTGTGAAGATGGATTCGATGATTGTACACAAACCAGGTGAGATCGTAGTGCCCGCACGTTATTTTTATGAGATCATCCGCAAGCTTGACCCTGGATTAATTAGGCTGGAAATCGCAGAGACATTGATTCTAAATATCCAATCGGGCAATACTCAGTTTCGTTTATGCGGGATGGACACTGCAGAATTTCCGAGAATCCATTACGTGGATCATCCAAACACCCAAAAGATACGCATGAAGAACACACTTTTGAAGCAAATATTTAAACATGTGGTTTTTGTGGTCTCTTCGTTGGAGACTAGACCTGTGCTCACAGGTGTTTCACTTCAAATAGATAATCAAAACATTCGCGTAGTCGCCACTGATGGCATCCGCCTCGCTCAGCATGTTGTTGAAAACGTAGAAGATTACGGAGCAAGTCCTTTAAATGTCATTATACCGGGTAGCACCCTTGAGGATCTTTTAAAAATAATAAACGATGATGAGGGCAGCAGCACCCAAATCGAGATAGGTCAGAAACAAATCAGATTTATTTCTGATGGCTTGAGGGTTCAGTCTGCGCTACTTGAGGGCACTTATCCCTATGTCGATAATTTAATTCCACAAGTATATATATCCGAAGTGATCGTTAAGACAGAGCGTTTGTTACGTGTGGTTGAACGTATTGCTATATTGGCTGGTGAAAGTGTAACGCTCGGTGTATATCCCTCCGGTATACTTCATTTAATATCCAGGACCGCCGACGTGGGTGAGGCAAAAGAGGAAATTCCATTGGAGTATCTAGAAGGTGAATATTTTCGAGTAGCTTTTAACGGAAAATATTTCAGAGACATCCTTCGGGCGATCGATAGTGAGACGCTTAGAATAAGGTTTGCTGGAAAAGAAAGACCACTGGTGATACAGCCTGTAGACATGACTTCGTCCACACTTTTTTTAATTACACCAATGAGGACGCAGGATGGAGGATAGGTATATGAGCTTGCTAAGAAGAGTTCTCTTTGCTGAAAAATATTATATTAATTACTTGGAGGGATGATCTATGAATCTGTTTCAGATGGGATCAAAGCCGCTTGGGACCGAACGAATCACAGCATTTTTAGAGGATAATTATGTGAGTATCGGATATCCCGGAATAGGGGATTTGGAGAACATCAGTAAAGTGGAGCTCCGTGATCGGATGATTCACACATACCAATACAGTGAGTTGGAGCTTATTGAACATATACAAGCCATTCAACTCTTCGTACATACGATGCAGGATGGCGATTATGTGCTGGTGTGTGATGGCGATTGGGTACATCTAGGTGATCTAGGCGATTATTTTTACAATGAATTATTTGACGCGCCAGACATCGGTACATGCCATCGACGTGGTGTAACTTGGCTGAAAAGTCTTTCTATAACCGATCTAAACGCAGGGATAAAAGAGTTTCTTAACGATATTGGAGTGGTTAAACAGTATAAGGGGCCGATGCCTAGTGCTCGTGTGGATCTGTGGATTACAGGTTCTTCTGATTCAGAGCAAGCGGTGAATAATCGAGTGTATGTGGATGAAGAGACATTATCAATGGCGCTCGATATTTTGAAGGAAGCTCTTGTTAGTGAGAATGCCGAACGACGGGAACGAGCAGCGATTGCAATTCTTCAGTATGCTAAGTAGTGAAGAAAGATTTAAGCTCCACATCCTTAGTAAAAAAGCGTTCCATCCGAACTTCAAATATCGGATGAAACGCTTTTGTTGTATCTATCGATATCTTCCAATAACCCTCAGATAAATTCAACGAATTCATTGACCGGTTTACGATAGCCACGTGGTCTGATTTTATGTTTCTTGTCTTTGCCGATAGTGATCAGCATAACAGGTACCATATGATCGGGTAGATTTAAAGTGGATTGAATTGCTTCCCGATCAAAGCCGATCATCGGGCAGGTATCCCAGCCTTTATCTTTGGCAATCAGCATGAAGTGCATGGCAGAGAGTGAAGCATTCCGAATAGCCTCATCTCTTTGGAAAGCATCATTTCCTTTGTATGCATTGTTAATCGTTTCTATCTCTGCATCATAATCCTCTTGACTCATAGCCCCTAAAGCTTTAAGTCCTCCGAAGATTTCTGGGGCTTTCAGATAAGCATTCTTATCCCCGAGTACCACTATTACCGCTGAGGCGGAGTGGATTTTATATTGACCGTAAGCCGCTTTACGAATCTCTTCTTTTAAATTCTCATCAGAAACCACTTTATAATTGGCATGTTGAAGATTATATGCAGATGGAGCCAATCTGGCGTAAGAGAACATTTCCTCTAGTTCATTCTGAGGGATCTTCACCCCTTCAACAAAATTCATAGCAGACCTGCGGGATTCAATCAAATCTGTAAAAGCGCTCATGAGTTATTCCTCCATATGTTATGTATTTGCTTGTTAATTATAAATAAGTGATATTTATAAATGAACTAACTATTAGTTACTAACTCAAAATAACACAGTTAATTATATTCGTCAATGATTAAATTCACTTCATTTACATTCAGCTCTCTAAGTACTTTGGAATGTCGAAGAATAATTACTGTGTTGTAAAATATTGGGATGTAAATTAGGATATTAGGATACGAAAAATTTAAATTGCTTTTATTAATGAAAGGGTGGGAATGTTGAACGATACTAGAGAGCAGTTGATAAAAGACTTGCAAAGAATTGAAGAGAACGATTACGAGCTTAGAAGTGGAGAACAATTAAGGGATTATGTGAAATTGATGCTTGAGTACATAGGAGATCCGCAGCCGAAGCTACGAGACGACTTGATTTATTCCACCTTCTACAAATGGATTAACGAGAAACAATGGTTTAGTGATGCGGAGCTTCGTGAACTACTTTTGATTCTCCTTGACGAGCAGCATTTGTTCTATCACATTGGCAGCAAAGAAGATCAGGCTGTGTTCACAAGAACGTTTTCGGTACTGATCGTTGCGCTGATTCTTCAGCGGCATAGGGAACAGGCTTTTTTAGATAGCGCAGAGTTTACAAATGTGAAGGAAGCGCTGATTAGATATTATGAGGAAGAACAGGATTTACGAGGATTTTTGCCTGAAGAAGGCTGGGCTCATGCTGCAGCCCATGGCGCAGATGCCTTGGATGAACTGGTACTCTGCTCGGAGAGTGATGCTGCAATAAGGGAAGAGGTTTTGGCAGTCATCCAAAGGATGCTTTACAACGATCAGCACATATTTAGCGACGAAGAAGATGAACGGATCGCTACGATTGTAGCTACAATGATAGATCATCATTTACTTCCACAACAATCTATTGTCGACTGGATTCGCAACTTGGAGCAATGTGGGGGGTGGCCGAGAAGCCGTGGCCAGTACGTTGCTCGTGTGAACACCAAAAATTTCGTTCGTTCTCTGTATTTTAGATTGCTACCATTAAAGAACAATCCAGCAATGGTCGAGGTTTTATTGAAAGCGGAGATGAATTTGAATAAATTTACACAATAAGCATTTAATCATCTATGCATGTATAAAAAATATCGAAAATTATGACTAATTTATTTTAATGTAATAAAAATCACAAAACTTTAGAAAAAATCAAAAACTTTGTGACATTTATAACTTGATAAGTGCTATAATAGAAATATGGCGTTATAAGTTTTTATTTTTTTATTACTATTAAGCAGCAAAGCTTATTTGCAGAGGAGATTCGGATATGTCAGAAACAATCACTCAAACACAACCTGAGCAAGAATCACCAAAATTAGCTGTCACTCAAGAACAAATGAATGTTTTAGAGCAGCTATTGAAGCCTGAAGTTCAGGAGTCGTTAACTGTCTTAGTGGAACAGTTGCCAAAATTAACAGAGCTTGTCGGCGTGCTCACAAAGTCATATGACTTTGTTCAAACTGTTGCTGCGGATGAAGTCTTGAAAAGTGATACGGTAAGTGCAATTAAAGAACTTGCTGAACCAGTGGTGCATTCGGCGAAGAATATGGCAGCTACAGTGATCGAAGCGCAAGATCGTGCGAATGAAAATAGCGATGTGATCGGTGTATTTGGTCTTATGAAGATGATGAAAGATCCACAAGCACAGAAGCTTTTCCGTTTCGTAAATGCTTATCTTCAAGTTGCCGGCGAACGCAGTCAACAGAAATAATATTTTTTATATCTCATTCGTAAGGACGGAGGAAACATCATGTCTAAACATATTGTCATTCTAGGAGCAGGTTATGGTGGTCTACTAAGCGCCTTAACTGTACGCAAGTACCTGAAGAAGGACGAAGCTAAAATTACAGTCGTTAATCAATATCCTACACATCAAATTATTACAGAATTGCATCGTCTTGCAGCGGGTAGTGTTGCAGAAGGTGCTGTTGCTATGCCATTAGCTAAGCTTTTTGCAGGTAAAGATATCGACCTGAAAATTGCAAAGGTGAATTCTTTTTCTGTTGAAAACAAACAAATTACACTATCTGATGGTGTGACATTGTCCTACGATGCTTTAGTTGTGGGTCTTGGAAGCACTACGGCTTATTTTGGCATTCCAGGTCTTGAGCAATACAGTATGGTTTTGAAATCGGCAGCAGATGCTAACAGAATTCATCGTCATATTGATGAGCGTATCCGTGAATATGCGAAGTCTAAAAATCCAGCGGATGCAAGCATCCTAATCGGTGGCGGTGGCTTAACAGGTGTTGAACTTGTTGGTGAAATCGCTGATGTGTTGCCAACACTCACTAAGAAATATGGCGTGGATCCTAAAGAAATTAAACTGATGCTGGTTGAAGCAGGCCCTAAGATTTTACCAGTATTGCCAGATGCATTGATCGAACGCGCAGTGGCAAGCTTAGAAAAACGTGGTGTTCAATTCTTGACAGGACTACCTGTTACGAATGTAGCGGATAATGTCATTGACTTGAAAGATGGTCAAAAAATTATTGCTAACACCTTCGTATGGACTGGCGGCGTACAAGGAAATCCACTGATTGGTGAGTCCGGTCTTGAAGTGAACCGTGGTCGTGCAACGGTAAATGAATTCTTGCAATCCACATCACACAAAGACGTATTCGTTGCTGGTGACAGCGCCGTTGTCTTTGCCGAAGATGGTCGTCCATATCCACCAACTGCACAAATCGCTTGGCAAATGGGCGAATTGATCGGGTACAATCTTTATGCATACTTGAAGGATAAATCATTTGAATCCTTTAGTCCGATCAACTCAGGTACGCTTGCGAGCTTAGGTCGTAAAGACGGTGTAGCCATCGTTGGTGCTAGCTCAACTCCGCTAAAAGGATTGCCTGCAACCTTGATGAAGGAAGCAAGTAATATTCGTTACTTGTCCCACATTAAAGGATTGTTTAGCTTAGCTTATTAATTGTATTATTGGAAAACCTGCTCTAATTTGAGCAGGTTTTTTTGTTGATCTCTAGTGGTTTCTACCATGAATTGTTAATGATTGTCCTAGTACGTAGTATTCATTTTTGATATACTATATTGGCTAATATTAACAGGGGAAAATAGGGGAGGATTACGTGATGTTATTCCGACAAAACGATGTCATTCTGTTTCAAGGCGACAGTATAACGGATTGGGGTCGTAATTATGATGATGCTTCATCGCTTGGTGTAGGTTATGCATTGATGGTCGCCGCTCGTCTGGGGCATTTATATCCTGAGAAGAATCTTACGTTCTATAATCGTGGAATTAGCGGCAACCGTGCAGTAGATTTGCAGGAACGCTGGGAGAAGGATTGCCTGAATCTGAAGCCGACTTGGGTGTCCATATATATTGGGATAAATGACACTTGGCGCCGCTTTGATTCTGGTCAAGAAACAACGCCTGAACAATTTGAAGCTGCATATCGTGACCTGATCGAACGCACGCAGCATTCGCTGGCTGCTAATTTAGTCTTAATCGAGCCATTTGTGTTGCCTGTCCCAGAAGATCGTAGAACTTGGCGCCAGGATTTGGACCCTAAAATTCACATTGTTCGTGAATTGGCACGTGAATATGGTGCATTACTTGTTCCGTTGGATGGCCTGTTTGCTGCGGCATCCGTGAAAGCAGAGCCTGCTTATTGGGCTCCGGATGGAGTACATCCATCACCTGCGGGCCATGCACTTATTGCAGAGGCTTGGCTTAAGACGGTTAGCGCAATTCAAGCTTAATCGTCTGATCATATCACTACATATTTACTTGATTTTATAAGACTAGAACCACTCATTAAAGGAGCAGGTTATAGTCTTTTTTTAAAAATATAAGAATTTATATGCTCCATGCTATAAATTATCCTTATATTTCTCGCTTAAACACTTGCCGTCCTTATAGGGAAGCCGAAGGCGTTTATGCTTGTAATGGTTCGGAAAGTCGATTTCTTTATATTTATGGACGCTGTTATAATTAGGTTATGTTTCTTTTCTTGGAGGTGGTTCGCATTAGGAAATTACTATGGGTTGTACCCTTGTTCTTGGTTGCTCTTTTAAGCGGGTGTAAGAATGAGGTGGGCTTCATCAATGCAAGGTGGATCGCCGGAGTGTCTTTAACTCCTGTAACAACTAGTGATCAGAACCAAGTTGATCGACCCGAACATTTTGAGACCCTAATACTGAAGGACTCCGCTCTGATTAAGGCGCTTTCGGAGGCTATGAACAAGAGCAATAAATTATCGGGGGAGCTGGATTGGGCCCCTGAATTTAAAATGGAACTTGTTTATGGTGATGGCTACTCGAAGGATTATTACATAGCAATAGGTGATGAACCCGGTTATAAAGGAGTATTTACTACAGCTGAGAATGGTGGTCAGGGCTACTCTATTCCGGTGAAAAACGCAGATCAAATAAGACAACTCATCTATGGAACAGCAGATCAGGCGAACATAGAACAGACGGAGTCGCTGGAGTCTTCTGTTAAGGTTACAGGGCCAGTAACGATATCACATAATGATCTCTATCCCTTAACTAATAGAACTGGATTCTTGAATCTGCAGCTTTTAGATGGAACCTACAGTGAGGATTGGACAATACCAGGTCCGTTGATGGGAAGGAATTGGAGTGGCAGATTTGGGCTTGTTCTTATCGATAATCAAGGGAGAACTTTGAATAGCTTTCCACTCAGTGAACATTTTGAGGATCCCATAATATTTAATGATTTTTTTCAAATTCAGTTTGAGGACTATAATGGCGACGGCGATCCGGATTTTACGATTGGTCAGTACGGATCCAGTAACGGTTACTACTACAAGCTATTTACGCTTAGAAAAAATAACGTTATAGAGGAATTAGGGATCAAACTCGGCTCTGATTTATTTATCAGCAGTCCTAAGGGGTATTCGATAAAGCTTGATAAAGTGGATGATCATAGCTTCAAGAGAAGTTATTACGATAATGTGGCGGGTAAACAGATGGAAGATATTTTTCAGTGGAATGGAAGTGCATTTCAGAAGTTAGACAAGTGATTCATACCAGAAGTGAGAGGAATGTGTGATAGATGACGAGTGATACCATACAAGATTTAGAAGGGCTAAAAGCCATAGGGAAAGTAGTAGGACATACCATCGCCGAGATGAAAAAGAAAGTAACTCCAGGTATGACAACAGCGGAGCTTGATAAGATTGGAGCTGAAATTCTAGCGGAATTCGGAGCATCTTCAGCCCCGATGATAACGTATAATTTTCCAGGCAGCACCTGCATCAGTGTGAATGAAGAGGTTGCTCATGGGATTCCTGGTCCTAGAGTGATTAATGCTGGTGATTTGATCAATATTGATGTATCTGCTGAACTGAATGGTTATTATGGGGACGCCGGAGTTTCTTTTCAATTACCACCTTATAATGATGACATTCTTCGTCTATGCCAGAGTGCAGAGGAAACTATGATGAGCGTGATCAATCATCTGAGAGCAGGGATGAAGGTCAATGAGATTGGCAGAATGATGGAACTCGAAGCTCGGAAACGCGGCTATAGAGTGGTACGTAATCTGTGCAGCCACGGGATTGGCAAATCACTGCATGAGAAGCCTTTTGAAATCTTACCTTTCTACAATCCAAGAGTGACTACAGTGTTAAAAGAGGGACAGGTGATTACGGTTGAGCCCTTCCTTTCTACTGGAGCAGATTACGTGGAGCAGCAGTCGGATGGATGGACACTGAGTGTCGTAGACAATGGCCGGGTAGCACAGTTTGAACATACGATTATTGTGACTAAAGGTGAGCCTATTATCCTAACCAAGCCATAAGAGGAGAGTGCGAAATTGAAAATCGCCTTTATACTTTTTGACGGGATTACGTTCTTAGATTTTGCGGGGTTCTATGATGTTATTTATCGATTGGGGCAATTTGAAATCGGCAAAAATTTGTCTTGGGATATATGTGCAGCGTCGGAGGAAGTGACGGATGAGTTAGGTTTCACAGTTAAAGCTGGAAAAGTGCTGCCAGAGCTTTCGGAGTATGACATGGTATTTGTACCTGGAGGGATGGGGACACGGAAACTTCGTTATGATGAAGGTTTTGTCTCGTGGCTTGCTGGTGCTCACAATGTTCCTTATAAGGTATCTGTCTGCACAGGCTCACTGCTGCTTGGGGCTGCGGGGCTGCTAGGAGGGAAGAAAGCTACTACCCATCCATCTGCCTATGAATTACTAAAACCTTACTGTGAAGAAGTTGTGGAGACCCGTATTGTGCATGATGGTAATGTGATTACAGGTGGTGGAGTTTCCACTTCCATTGATCTGGGGTTATATCTGATTTCACGCTTGGCTGGAGAAGCAGCGATGAATTCGGTAAAAAAGCAGATTGATTATCCATACGAGATGCAGGGGATTGTTCAAATCTAAAGGTAAATACCGGAGGGACCAGAGATGGCTGGACAAAAAATGATGGATATGCTGTTTCAGCAATGGGTAAGCGATAAGGAGCAGTGGGTACAGCTTAGAGATTTGCTGATGAAGGAGAGCAATCTTCCCGGACCACGAGTGAATTTGGAGCTATCAGGCAATTTTGCCAAACATTTTGCCCATCCTAAACTAACAGAGACAGACTGGGAGTTTCTTAATTCCTGGGCTAATCTTAAAGAGGCAGAAGCTGGGGTGAATGATCCCCGTGAGTTTCTGCCGTTTTGTGCGGTTAGAGCCCTGGGCGCTTATTACAGCTACGCTGAAGAAGAGCAGCGAATTATGATTCAGAGCATCATTAAGACAGCCATGAACGACTCCAGATGGAGGATGCGTGAAGCGTCTGCTATGGCGCTGCAAAGTATAGGGGAGGATCGTTTTGCCCTTATCAGGCAGTTGATCGACATGTGGGAGGAGGGTGCGAACGGGCTTGAACAAAGAGCTTTTGTAGCAGCGTTAGCGCATCCTCCTCTTTTAAAAGAGAAAGAGAATACGCTTTATTGTCTTCAGTTGGCTACTCGAATCATGGAAAATATGGGTAGTGGGGAAGTGCAATATGAGGACGCTGAGCATTTTCGTGTATTATCTAAGGGGCTTGAATACAGCTTAAGTGTATTTGTGGCGAGTGAACCTGAAGCGGGCTTTGCCATGCTGGAGAAATTCGCTAAGAGCCGAGATACCCGAATGATTAAGATTGTGAAGAGTAATCTTGGTAAGTCACGTTTGAGTAAAAAGTATGCTCTACAGGTTGCTGAGGTCCTTAAAAGTTTGACAATACAGGAGAGGACATGAGGATCAGCTCTCCATTGGAATTATGAAGTGTAGTTTTACATGCATTTAACATGCCACATATGCTTAAGTGATATAACAGAAGGAACTAGGTGAAAAGGTGGCTGTTAGATGAAATTAAGTAAAGAGGAAAAATCATGGATTTTATATGACTGTGGAAATTCGGCGTATTCGATGGCGGTTACAACGGCTTTACTGCCTATTGTATTTGGGATGTTTTCGAATGTTAACAACAGCATGGATTTGGGGTATTTTAATTCCATAGCGAGTATTCTGGTGGCCATCCTTAGCCCGATTTTAGGGACGATGGCAGATTATAAGGATAAGAAAAAACGCTTCTTCATATTTTTCTCATTGATCGGCGTGATAGCTACTGCTTCGCTGGCTTTCGTTGCACCTGCGAGTGGGCAGTGGCAGTTATTGATTGTATTTTATATTTTGTCAGTCATAGGATTTGCCGGGGCCAATATTTTTTATGATTCTTTTCTGGTGGATGTAACCACGGATGAAAGGATGGATAAGGTATCCTCAAAAGGGTTTGCTTTTGGATATATCGCCAGCGTTATTCCATTCGGTATCAGCCTACTGCTGATTCTGTTTATGGGGATGGATAAATCAATCGGCTATCAGATTGGATTTATAATCACTGCCCTTTGGTGGGGACTGCTGACCATGCCTATGATCAAGGATGTGCAGCAAAGATATTACATAGAACCTGAACCCAAACCGGTCATTAATAGCTTTAAAAGACTGGGAGACACGTTTAAAAATGTCAGACAGCATAAAGTAGTATTTGTATTCTTGATCGCCTACTTTCTCTATATTGATGGGGTAGATACGATTATTAAAATGGTAGTGCCATATGCCACATCGGTACTGGGTGCGGATGCTTTTGATACCTTTACTTTACTGGGGATCTTATTAGTTATCCAGATCATCGCATTTCCGTGTGCTATCCTGTACGGTAATCTTGCCAAAAAATACTCAGCTAGAACGATGATCATCGTGGGGATTTTTACATATATCATTTCTTGTATCGCGGCTTACTTTATTACTTCAGTGTGGCATATATTTATTCTGGGAGCGCTAATTGGATCTGCCCAGGGAGGGATTCAAGCGCTTAGCAGATCTTATTATGCGAAGATTATTCCTAAGGAAAAATCCAATGAATTCTTTGGCTTTTATAATATCTTTGGCAAGTTTGCGGCGATTGTGGGTCCTGCTGTAATGTCATTAACAACTACCCTAACAGGCAACGCTAAATTTAGTATTTTAGCGATTATCCCACTATTCATTATTGGATTCTTCGTATTTATAACTTTACCAAAAGAGAAGCTTGAACAAGATGAACCGAAGGGACTTATCCTATGAAGTCAAGCAAAGAACAAACGGCAATAGCCAAACATCTGATTGTTATCTCTTACGATGCCTTTTCAGAAGACCAATGGGAAATGGCCAGCCGTCTTCCAAACCTATCGAAATTGATTAAGAGCGGAGCGCATAGTAATCAATTAAAAAGTGTATATCCCACGCTCACTTATGTGGTACACACTACGATAGCAACTGGTGTATATCCAGATAAGCATGGTATCCACCATAATAATCCATTTCAGCCGTTTGTGAAGGAAAAGGAGCAAAGCTGGTTCTGGTTCAGAAATGCGATAAAGGTGCCCACGATTTATGATGCTGCGCGCGAGCATAACATGAGTACCGCTGGAATCCTCTGGCCGGTATCAGGGAAATCCTCAATCCAATATAATATCCCTGAAATCAGAGCCATTAACAACGAAAATCAGGCACTGAAGGTGTTAAAAAGCGGGAGCCCGTTATATTGCATTGAGATGGAGCTGAAATATGGACGGCTTCGAAAAGGGATTGAACAGCCTTATCTGGATGACTTCACGACAAAGTGTGCGATAGAAACGATTAAGCGTAAAAAGCCTAATCTTCTTATGATGCATTTGATTGATCTGGATGACGCCAAGCATGTCTACGGCACTGACAGCGATGAAGTGAAGCGGGTAATCACACGTATGGATAAGAGATTAGGTGATATTATACAAGCAGTGGATGAAGCCGGGATAAAGGATGACACGGTTTTTTTAGTTTTGGGTGACCATGGCCAGTTCAATGTTCGGTATAAAGTGCATTTGAACAACCTTTTGCAGGAAAAAGGGTTGATCTATGAAGAGAACGGCGAAATGAAGTGGAGAGCTTACTTTCAGTGTGGGGGCGGATCCGCTTATCTGCATATTAAAGAAGGTGATGAAGAAGCTGAACAATTAGCGTTAGCTGTTATTCAGGAATATATGGATGATGACGCTTCAGGTATAGAGGAAATGTATACTAGAGAGCGGCTGAATCAACTTCATGTGGGCCCATCTACTAAATATATGCTTGAAGCTAGGAGAGGCTATTGTTTCGATGAGAGCATGGATGAACCTACGATTGTTGATTTGGACAAACAAGGGATTAAATATGCTACGCATGGCTACTCTCCCGATAAAGAGGATTATAGATGCAACTTGGTGATCTCAGGGAACAAGGTGAAAAGTGATTTTCCCATAGGGGATCTTAAAATGGTAGATATAGCTCCTACGATGGCAAAGATTTTAGGGATTGATTTTAATCCTTGTGACGGAAGACCTTTAGATGAAATTTTCATTTACTAAAGTAAGCAGTGTGAAAAGCATTCATAATTACTAGTTAACGCGTTGGTAGAGAAGAGCCGTACTCTCGCCAGCGCGTTATTTGTTTACCTGGGAGGAGGAGAGCATGTGCTTGGTATAGATTGAATATATATAAAGTCGGAATACTTACTGGAGCTATATCCATATACAATGAAATTAAAATGGAGTAAGAGGAGAATTGGATATGGATGCTGATATTAGACAAAAAATTCTAAATAAAAATGACAGACTTATTAGTATGGTTATTGAACGTGCTAAGAGAGATTTTCCTGATGACATTGCAATCATTGGGCTTACAGGTTCTTTCAGTACCGGAGATTTTCATGAAAAAAGCGATCTTGATCTAATTATAATTAATAACACGGCCCAAGGCTGGGGGATATCTACGTGTTTTATTCTGGAGGATGTTGGATACGACATCTATTGTACGCCATGGGAAACAAGGATAGAAGATCAAGCGAATCTAGAGAGCCCAATGATTTCGTGTCTGATAGATTTAGAGCTGTTATATTGTGCGAAACCCGAATATCTGGAAAAGCTAAATTTATATAAACAGAGAGCTTTCGATGCTTTGGCAAAGCCTATAGGGAGTGAATGTATTAGTAGAGCGAAAAAGAATATAGACATAGCAAAACAAGAATATACGAATACATTACTTTCTGAAGATATCGGAGCAGTGAGGTATGCTTCATGTGAAGTTGTATACAATTTGGTAAATGCTCTAACACATTTGAACAATACCTATTTTAAAAGGGGACTTAAGAGATATCTGGAGGAAATAGCTACGTATCGTTATGTTCCTGATGATTTTGAAAATATATATATGGCTGTGATCGATGCGAAGACAATTATTGAAATCAGAAGTGCATCATATAGATTTTTAGAAAGCGTCAATGATTTATATAATAAAATGTATAAGGATTTTGTGATTCAGCCTGTCCCTACCTATGATAATCTTGGTGGCACCTTTGAGGAATTATGGTGTAACTGCCGCAATAAGGTTATAGCAAGTGTGGAATTAAATGATAAATCTTATGCTTATTATGCAGCCATGGGCATACAAAATTTTCTTGATGAAATGACAGAATCAAGGGGAACAAAAAAGTTTGATATTATGCAGTATTTTGATTCAGATCATCTGCATTTATTTAAAGAGCAGTTCCTGCAGGTCATGGATGAATATCTTGAAGAATATAATAAGGTGGGAAGGAAAGTTGAACGATACGATACTTTTGAGGAATTATATAACGAATACATGAAGGTGTGATAGAGATAGAGAAGATTACCAGATTACGAATTTTCGTAGTCTGGTTTTTTCATTTTTTATGGAACGATAAGATTATTTTAAGTCATATGGGTAAAATAATAGATATCATACTAGCGGCGTCTGATTTGCCAAAGTGGTGACATTTATTATAGACTGTTTTTTGTCGGCTTTTGTCCAGTGGATGTTTTTCACTTGCAGTGATATAAAAAACTAATTTGAAGTGGGGAAATGGAATGCATGGAATAAGACAGCATCAAAAATCAAATAAGCTGAAGATATTTTCAAAAGTCATATTAATTATTATAGGGGCACTTATAACTTCATATGGCCTGGAATCCGTATTAATACCTAACAATGTTTCAGATGGTGGTGTAACAGGCCTAAGTATCGTTGGCTCACAGCTGTTTGGATTACCGTTAGGGCTGCTAATTGTTATAATTAACATCCCATTTGTTTGGTTAGGATATAAGCAAATTGGTAAAAGCTTTGCTATTTATTCCATTATCGGTATTGCCTCACTAGCCATTGGTACAAGCCTAATGCACCATGTGCCAACGATTATTGAAGGAGATACATTATTAATTACTGTTGTAGGCGGGATTATCATCGGTTTTGGTATGGGTTTAGCGTTACGTAATGGTGGGGCGTTAGATGGGATCGATATGTTGGCTGTATTGCTTTCACGAAAAATACCTTTTGGGACAAGTGATCTAATCTTATTCCTAAACATGTTTGTCTTTATTGTTGTTTCAACTGCATTTGGGCTACAAGGGGCGATTCTATCCGCACTTGCTTATTTTATTGCTTCTAAAGTGATTCATATCGTTGAAGAAGGTTTGAGCGGCTCTAAAACTTTCAAAATCATCACCGTTCAACCGGAAATTATGGTGGAAACGATTCGTGACCGATTGGGACGTGGGGCAACCTATACTGATGCATACGGTGGTTACTCCAATGAACAATTCAAAGAAATTACCTGTGTAATTAACCGTCTGGAAGAAAGCAAAATCAAGGAAATCATTCATGAAATTGACCCTAACGCTTTTGTCGTAGTTTATGATGTAGCAGAAGTTAAGGGTGGTAATTTCAAAAAGCATAATATTCACTAATTACGATCCTGAATTGCATCTCCTTCAGTGTTTGACAAATGCATAAAATGTAACTATTATTGTTGCATCTGATTAATGCACTTGTTGCTAGCCGGGTAGTATGGCAAAAGGAGAGATTTATAGTGAACATCAGCACCCGATTTGCGGTAGCCATTCATATATTAACGTTAATCGACAGTAATAAAGAGGGTAAAAGTACCTCGGAGTGGATAGCTGGTAGTGTGAACACCAACCCTGTAGTTATCCGCCGGCTAACTAGTATGTTGCAAAAAGCAGGACTAGTAACGGCCCGCCCCGGAGTCGCAGGAGCCTCACTTTCACGTAGTAGCGCTGAGATTACACTACTTCAGATTTATAAGGCAGTAAACGCGGTGGAGGAGGATTCGTTGTTCTCAGTTCATGAGCACCCTAACCCCGATTGTCCAGTCGGCAAAAATATAGCCAGCGCCATTGTACCGGTATTCTCGCTCGCGCAAAAGGCGATGGAGAATGTCCTTCAGGAGGTTACTTTGGAGCAGATTGTGAATGAAATGCCTGAAATATAACCACTCCATATCGCAACGTAGAATGAAGACCACAACATGTGCTAACGTGATTGTGGTCTTTTTTTATTGGAAACATATCAAGAGGCTCCGAATGGCTCGGGTCAGGAGAGTAGTGACTTAAAGAAGGGAAGTAGGGCGTAATCATAGAATCTGTATTTAGAAGGCATAAAACAGATAATACTTCATATAGGGAAACTCTAATATGCTGAAGTGGAAAATGAACGGAGGATTTACTGTGGAACAAATCGCATTAATCTCAGATATTCATGGAAATATCCCGGCTTTGACAGCCGTATTAGAGGATATTAAGCAGCGTGGAATTAGCAGGATATTTTGCCTAGGTGATATTGTTGGTAAAGGACCAAATTCAGATCTAGCCGTTGATATCATTAAGAACAATTGTGAAATCAGTGTTATGGGAAACTGGGATGATTTAATGAATCAGGATGTTGATTTTGAAATGGCCCGGTGGAGTCGGAATTTGTTAGGTAAAGACCGCCTCGCTTATTTAGGTACATTACCGTTCTCGATTGAGTTTATGATGAGTGGTAAGTTTATCCGTTTATTTCATGCTTCACCGCGAAGCTACTATGAACGGATTCAGCCTTGGGACGATTATGAGAAGCGGCTGTCTATGTTTGGTTGTTCTGATCTCTGCCAGGAGAAGCGGCAAGCGGATATCGTAGGTTATGGTGACATTCACAATGCTTTTATACAACATTTAGAAGGGAGGACTTTATTTAATGTTGGCAGTGTGGGGAATCCTCTAGATGTCACTCAGGCATCTTATGTGATTTTGGAGGGGGAGTATGGAGGCCTGACAACAGCATCTTTGAATATACAATTTGTAAGAGTTCCTTATGATATTGAGTTAGCCATTCAACAAGCCATAGATGCGGTTATGCCAGCTACAGAGCCCTATATTCGAGAGCTTAGAACTGCGCAGTATAGAGGGAATGCGCGGGGATAAAGAACGAATAAGCTCGTAGCGTTGCATCAGGTCAGAAAGGGATGACCCTTATGAAAATAGTTAGTGCATTTGAGCATTATGAAACTTTGATGGATGAGGGAAATGATCCAGCACAAGATCCTCCCATTGGACAGGCATATATGAGTCAGTGGGATGGACCTCTTTTTTTCGATGGACTGAAGGGTAACGATAAAAGGATATTAGAGATTGGAATTGGAACAGGAAGAGTTGCTAAATCGGTCTTAGGTCTGGGATGTCGGTTTCTTACAGGAATTGATATCTCGCCAAAAACACTAGTAAGAGCAGACTTAAATCTTAGAAGTTTTTCCAATAAAGAACTTTTGTTAGCTGATATTTGCGAGTTCGTACGTCCTAATACTTTTGATGCGGTTTATAGTGTATTAACTTTTCTACATGTAGAGGATAAGGAGCAAGCATTACAGAATATTTATGCTTCACTACTACCTAATGGAACCTTTATGTTATCTGTCAGCAAGGATGAAGAGTGGTTTGATTTCAACGATAGAAGGGTCATGTTAAATCCGGCCGATGTGGATGAATATGTAAGGATTTTTAACAAAACGGGATTTCATATCGAATGGGTAAAAGAAACGGAAAGTCGAACTGCAACCCTAATCCATGCCATCAAAAAGTAACGGAGGGAACGAATTGAAGCTTAGTCATGTATTTGAGCAATTCCCTACTTTGGAAACCGAACAACTAACACTGAAAAAAATTGAAGTTAGTAACCTTGAAGAGGTATTTGGAATTTATAGCAATGATCAAGTGTTTGAGTACTGCGGAATTATTCCGAAACATAATAAAGATACAGTAAAGAATATGATCGGACATTTCGAACGTGATTTTAATAAAGGGTTAAGAGTGAAGTGGGGAATTTTCCGTAAAAATAATCCGTACATACTGCTAGGTATCATCGAAGCTATGGATTTTAATCAAAAAGTGGATATGGTCACGATTGGTTATTTTTTGGCGGAGTCTTATTGGGGAAAAGGGATTGCAACTCAGGCCGTTGAAATGGTGAAAAAATATTTATTTGAGACGGCAGAGGTCAATCGAATCCAAGCTGAAGTCATGCCTTTTAATGAGCGGTCCAAACGGGTCCTTTTGAAAAGTGGCTTTATGAAAGAGGGGACGTTAAGACAAGCCCATGTATGGTCAGGTAAAGGGCTCATTGATTTGGAGATTTACAGCATTCTTGCAGAGGAATACGGAAAGGGAGAAAACAGATCCTAGTGAAAGTAGGGGAGATTATGGGGACTATCGTGGTAATCGGTGGGGGAGAGCTAATCGATTTAGAAACGCTTGAAATGGATCGTGAAGTTGTGAAGTTAACCCAGAAAGTTAATCCGAAAGCGTTATTTATTCCAACAGCTAGTAGTGATGCACCAGGTTATTGTGATACGTTCAACAAAGTGTACGGCGAGATTCTAGGATGTGAAACAAGTCATTTATTGCTTGTGAGCCAAACCTATACCCATGAAGAAATCGCAGAGTTAATTATATCCGCTGATCTGATTTATGTTGGTGGTGGTAATACCCGAAAGATGCTGGAGATTTGGAAAAATACCGGCGTAGATGCTCTTCTAAAAGAAGCGTACAACTCGGGGACTATTTTGGCGGGGCTGAGTGCAGGTTCCATTTGCTGGTTTGAATATGGGCATAGTGACTCTGAAGCGTTCGACGACCAAGGGAACTGGCAGTATATTAAGCTTGAAGCGATGGGGATTCTGCCAGGTATTCATTGTCCACATTATAATGAGGATATTCGGGTTGAGGATTTTTCGCGTATGGTAAAAGACGGAGGTTTGCTCGGAATCGCAGTGGATAATAACTGTGCCATCATCTACAAGGATAATGAATATAAGGTGATGTCGACCAGAGAAGAAGCTAAAGCCTACCGTGTGATGGACTCAGAGCAAGGTGTTGTCGTTACGCAAATCGAAAAACACCCAAGATACAGAATTCTTCATGAAGTGTACGGTGGAGGTGATCAATGAAGTCTAATCAAATCTCAATTATCGTGGCGAGTCTTATTCTAGGGATTTCATTTATTATTGGATGTTCAATAACTAATGGCGATAAAGAGTTGGAAGTTGATCAAGACCAGACTCCATCCATAGTAACGGCAGATAAGCTTTTGATGGATATTAAAGAGACGGCCTTATACTTAAATCTGACTGAAGATCAAGTGATGAATATTATTAAAACGGAGCATGAGAATTTAAGTAGATCGGGCATTTTTGAAGGGACTATGTTCCCTTATATCAGAGTTGGTAATGAATATCTTTTTAACAAAGACTTATTAACAACATGGGTTTCGGATGCCTCCTTAAATAGGAGGGTTTATCTAAACCGACAAACGAAATAAGGTATTAATCGGATAAGGAAGGTGCTCTCTATTAAACTACTGTTTGTCTGCAGCCAGAATCGCTGGCGGAGTTTAACTGCGGAGAAGATATTTCAAGGAATTGATGGTCATGAAGTGAGATCTGCTGGAACAGAGGATCATGCCAGAATCAAACTTTCTGAAGGACATGTGGGCTGGGCGGATGTTATTTTTGTGATGGAGAAGAAGCATGTTCGAAGAATTCAAGATAAATTCAGAGACGGTGTAATCGGCAAAAGAATAATTTGTTTGAATATATCAGATGATTATAAGTATATGGATGAAGACTTAATTGGACTTCTTGAATCCAGTGTATATGAATATTTACAGGAATGGCACTCCTAAGGATGAAGTGTTCTTATGAATCATGTTTGGCTGTGAATCAGTCAGCATGATTTTTTTGTTGGTAATTGACAAACATATAGAAGGTAACTATACTAAAGATAGTTAATTTGTAACTGATCAAGTTACAGGAATAGTGGGAGGAAATATAATGACAACTAAAACAACACTTAATCCGGACGTAGAGATTGGTCTGGTACAAATTAGAGTAAGTAATTTAGAGCGTTCGCTCACATTTTATCAGAACGTGGTGGGGTTAAGTGTCTTGCGACAATCTGGCCGTGAGGTGGAAATGACTGCTGACGGTCAGAATGTGTTATTGATTCTGCGGGAGATTGAGAATGCAAAGGTTCTACGTCCGAACTCAGTGGCTGGATTGTATCATTTTGCTATCCTTGTTCCGGATCGTCCTAGTTTGGGACTCGTTGTACGCAATTTGATCGCGTCGGGAATTGAAGTGGGTCAGGGAGATCATTTGGTGAGTGAAGCACTGTATATTCAGGACCCGGATAACAACGGAATCGAAATTTATAGAGATCGTCCTAGGGATACATGGAAGTATGATGCGGAAGGGCATGTAATGATGACAACGGACCCAGTGGATGTAGATGGTTTGTTGGCGGCTTCTGAAGGTTTACAATGGAACGGGCTGCCAGCTGGAACGGTGATCGGACATGTACACTTTCATGTGGGTAATTTAACTAAGGCGAAGGAGTTCTACGTTGGTTTGCTTGGTTTTGATCTAGTAGCTAATTATGGCAGTGCGGCAATGTTTATCTCAGCAGGTGGGTATCATCACCACATTGGATTGAATATATGGGCAGGGCAAGGCGCACCTGTGGCACCTGCTGATGCAGTAGGAATTGATTATTTCACCTTACTTCTTCCGAATGAAGAGGAGCGTACGTCTGTAGTGGAGCGTGTTAAGCAGGCGGGTTACACCGTTGTTGAAGAGAATGGAGCCCCTACATTCAAAGATCCATGGAACATTGGAATCAGACTTATAGTGAAAAGTCATACGAAATAACTAATCACCAATCGAATTCACCTTTTTCTGGATAGAAAGAACTATCCACTTTTGTCCATTTATTTTATAATATTTGGAAAAAGATGGGCGGAAGGGTGAAGGTTGTTGGAATCATTCAAAATGGCGTATGTGATCCTTTGTCACAAAAATCCTGAGCAGATCAATATGCTAATCGATAGTTTAACTAATGACTCCGTCGAGTTTTTCCTACATGTCGATCAGAAGAGTGGTATTGAAGCTGACATTACTAATCGTAACGATATTCATTTTGTGAAAGAGCCTATTGATGTAAGGTGGGGACATTACAGTCAGATTGAATGTGTTTTGAAGTGTTTTGTGCTGATCAAAGAACATGGGAAATTCAATTATATCCACATCATAAGTGGTCAGGATCTGCCCTTAGCTTCCAACGAAGTTATTCTTGATTTCTTTAAGAAGAATCAGGGGGACGAATTTGTGAAGTATCAGCAATTACCGAATACTTCTGAAACGTGGGGATGTTATGAGCGGGTGTCGGTTTATTATCCTAGATTCCTGATCTCAAGAACCAGGCGTATGGCTGCCATTAGGATGAGGTATATTAAAGCAGTAATGAGCGTTCCATTCTTGCAAAGAAGGTTGGGTGTTCTGCCAAAATCGCTGTATAAAGGCTCTAACTGGATGTCTATTACAGGTGAATGTATGGAATACATCATGGAGTTTACTTCTACTTCTCCAGAGTATGTTAGATTTTTTAAGAACACATTATGTGGAGATGAAATCTTCTTCCATACGATTATTTTGAATAGTGCGTTTAAGTACAATGTACGGAGTGAAATTAAGAGGTATACAGACTGGGAAACAGGACCGGATTATCCTAGAACACTAACGATAGAAGATTATGACCGGATCACTCGTACGGGTACAGAATGCTTTTGGGGGAGAAAGTTTGATCTCGATATCGACAGAAGCATCGTTCAGGATCTCCTTGATATAAATACTAAAGTAAAAACATCGTAAACATATACAGGAGGAAATAATATGAAAATCGCAGTTGTAGGAGCAAGTGGAAAAGCCGGAAGCCGAATCACTCAGGAAGCGCTAGATAGAGGCCATGAAGTTACAGCCATTGTACGGGATGCATCGAAAGTTGCAAATCGTAAGGCCAAGGTCATCGAAAAGGATGTATTTGCACTTACCGCTGAAGATTTGAAGGGTTTTGATGTTGTTGTGAATGCTTTTGGAGCACCATTTGGACAAGAGCATCTGCATGTGGATGCCGGAAATGTGCTTATTGAAGCATTAAAGGATGCCCCTAATACAAGATTGATTGTAGTTGGAGGTGCGGGAAGTTTATATGTAGATGAAGCTAAGACGCTTAAAGTGGTAGATACCCCTGATTTCCCTGACTTTATCAAGCCAACGGCTACGAATCAAGGGAAGAACCTGGAGATCCTGCAAGGTACAGACTCGCTCTCTTGGACCTTCGTTAGTCCATCCGCTAATTTTGCAATTGGGACTAGAACGGGTTCTTATGTGAAAGGCAAAGATCATCTGCTTGTGAATTCCAAAGGTGAGAGCTATGTCAGCTATGAAGATTATGCGATTGCTATTGTAGATGAAATTGAACAGCCGCAGCATATTCGTGAACGGTTTACAGTTGTTTCGGAATTATAAGTGAGTATAACGAGTAGGGAATATATATATAAAAAGAAAGCAGAGCCAGATATAAACTGTATCCTATCGAGTAGACACTTTTAAAAAGTCTCTCGGTAGGGTATTTTTGTTTATAACGAAGAAGATAGGGAAGAGGAATGGTATGAGCAAGAAAATATTTACAGATAAAGAGATCAAGCAGTTATCTAACAATCCGTATGTGAGGTCCGTATCTTCAAAGGCAATTACATATACGGATGCGTTTAAGCAATTGTTTATCTCAGAGAATAATAAGGGGAAGCCGCCGAGAGAAATATTTGAAGTATGTGGTTTTGACGTAACTGTCATTGGGCTCCAAAGAGTCGAATCCTCAGCAAAGAGATGGCGTGCGAGTTACCAAGAGAACGGAATCTTAGGTTTGCAGGATACAAGAAGCCACGCCTCAGGAAGACCCCTTAAACGGGAGCTAACGCTCGAAGAGAAGTATGCCAAGCTAGAAGCTCAGAATGCTTTGCTGCGAGCGGAGAATGAACTGTTAAAAAAGATTCGTTTCATGGAAAGGAGGCAGAACAAAGGATAGTACTTTCATCTAGCCAGAAATTTGTCCTTATTCATAACATCATCGAGAAATATCAACTCTCCCGTTTGGTCAACTATTTATGTAAAGTATCCGGGGTTTCCAGGAGTGGATATTACAGGTATTGGTCTTCCGAAGCAAAGCAAAAGAGAATCCAGAAGAAACAGCAAGATGAGCAACTAAGAGAAGTCATTCTAAAAGCTTTTCATTTCAAAAGACGAAAGAAAGGTGCCCGATCCATCAAGATGACATTGGAGGGCCAGTTTAAGGTGATCTACAATTTGAAAAGGATTAGGAGGATTATGAAGAAATACAGCATTGTATGCCCCTTTAGGCGGGCCAATCCCTATAAACGGATGATGAAGGCTACTCAGGAGCATAGGGTCGTTCCTAACCTGCTGAACCGGGAGTTTAAGCAGAACATTCCAGGTAAGGTGTTACTGACGGATATCACTTATTTATTTTACGGATCGGGTAAAAAAGCCTATTTATCCACAATCAAAGATAGTTCAACCAATGAGATCTTGGCGTATCACGTGTCAGATCGAATCACAATGGATCTTGCGACAGATACTCTCCTAAAGCTTAAGAAAAACCAAAGGTTTAAAAGAGCTGATGGTGCCTTCATTCACTCTGATCAGGGATCTCATTATACACATCCTTATTTTCAAAAAATGGTTAAGAAAATGAAATTGAAACAATCCATGTCTAGGCGGGGAAACTGCTGGGATAACGCCCCACAAGAATCTTTTTTTGGTCATTTTAAAGATCAAGCTTCCATTAAGCCTTGTTTGACTTTGATTGAGTTAAAACAGGAGATTAAGGATTACATGACCTACTATAACCACTACAGGTATCAATGGGATTTAAAAAAGATGACCCCTGTTCAATACAGAGATCATCTTCTTCAATCTGCCTAGACTTTTTTTAAATGTCCTTTACATAGGGTACAGTTTAATAAGGGCTCTGCTTTCTTGCATCAGTCTATTCTCTTGCTTCTGCAATTTCAGCAATCCGTTTGTTTGCGTTTCCGCGATAAATTCCGCCATGATAGCAAATGACCGTTTCAATCTCATACTCGGCGAACTTTGTCAGAGAGATTAAAGCTTGCTTCATGTCAGGCGTTGCCGAAGGAGTGGGGCCGTGCAGCTCACCGCCTTGAACGGTAAGAGCATCCGCGGCAATTAGCGTACGGCTATCATGATGGTATAGACTCAGATGTCCAGGGCTATGTCCTGGTGTATGGATAATCGTAATTCCACCGGCAAGAGGCAGTATTTCCCCATCCACTATGGTTTGATCTACTCTTCCTTTAGGGGGATGAGATAACACGGATAGGAAAGCGCGGCGCCATTCCTCTGGTACATGAGGGGGGATCATGGCTTCTGCCGCAGCTAAAGCTTCGGGGGTGTGTTTAAGGAGCATTCGCTCTCCTTCAATATAAGGCTGCTCGATTTCGTGAGCCAGAACTGTCAGTTCTAGACATTCTTCTGACAGTAAATCAGGTAAGCTCCCGATGTGATCTAGATCTTGATGTGTGATGATTACGGTGCGCAGTTGTTCCCAAGGCACATGGGTTTCTTTTAGAGCTTCTTTGAATTTTGGGAGCAGGCCCGGAAATCCGGTGTCTACGAGTACAGCAGAATTTTGATCCCAGAGCAGCGTGGGGTAAATCGTGTCACTCCCGCCCATAACCTGTGCTGTAATCTCTAACATTTCTATTCCACTAGCAATATGCATAAGATCCCTCCATGATTGATGATAAGAGCGATGCCGTTAGGCTAATGCATATAATACTTAAAATAAAATGTAATTTCAATAGCGTAATTTATTATTATAACATAAATAAATATTTTTGTCAATATATATCTGATGTATTTTTTGTGTGATTTCTAGGGGACATTATTGTTGAGAACTTCTATTTCTATATTTTTCCCTTACCCGAAGCTTTACGATATAATAACCAAATAAAAAAGGGAGTTGATGTGGTTTGGAGACTTTTCTAGTTGTACTCGTCCTACTGGGCCTTATCGCAATTTCCAACATCATAAACCGATTTATTCCCTTTGTGCCAATACCGTTAATTCAAATTGGTCTGGGTGTAATGGTTGTGTTAATGCCTTTGGGAATACATATGACATTGGAACCAGAGCTGTTTTTCGTATTGTTTATTGCACCGCTTTTGTTCAATGATGGGAAACGGACGCCAAGAAATGAATTATGGAACTTACGGGGTCCGATATTAATGCTGGCGCTGGGATTGGTTTTTGCTACGGTGCTTATTGCTGGATATTCGATCAACTGGATGATTCCAACGATCCCGCTAGCAGCTGCATTTGCTCTGGCAGCGATCTTGTCACCTACAGATGCGGTCGCGGTCAGCGCAATCGCTGGAAGAGTGCATCTTCCTAAGAGTATTCACCGCATTCTAGAGGGCGAATCATTAATGAATGATGCTTCCGGGCTTGTTGCCTTTAACTTTGCCATTGCTGCAGCAGTTACGGGTATGTTTTCTTTACCGAAAGCCTCCATTAGCTTTGTAATTATAGCTGCAGGTGGGTTGATCGTTGGGGCATTATTGGCTTTTCTTCTGATTCGGCTAAGCGTAATTATTCGCAGACTGGGGATGGAGGATATCACAGTGCATGTGCTGCTGCAAATCCTAACTCCTTTTATTATTTATTTGATCAGTGAAGAGATAGGGGTATCTGGCATTTTGGCAGTGGTTGCAGGGGGGATTATTCATGCGGTTGAGAAGGACCGTGCCGTATCTCCGCAGTATAAGCTACAACTGGTATCCGCTAGTACATGGTCTGTTCTGCTCTATATATTGAATGGCCTGGTCTTTCTTATTCTTGGCTTATCTATTCCAGATGTTATTGAAGTGATCTACCGTGATACGGCCGTGGATAATCTTATAGTTGTAGGTTATGTATTAGCCATTACTTTGCTGCTGTTTGTACTACGGTTTGTATGGGTGTATGTGTTCTCTTTAGTAGGATCTCGTCTGCGGAAAATGGAGAAATCATCTGTTAAGTCACTATTAATCCTCACGATTTCAGGAGTGCGTGGAGCGGTTACCTTAGCAGGTGCGTTCTCGATTCCCTTTTTTCTTGGGGATGGATCGCCATTTCCTGAGCGTGATTTAATCATCTTTATCGCCGCAGGCGTTATTCTAATGTCGCTGCTGATCGCTAGTATCTTTTTGCCAATTCTAGCAGGTAAAGGAGATCCAGTTGCCGAATCAGGTGAGACAGGAGCCGAGCAGGCGGCCAAGTCTAAAGTTATTGCTGCCGGTTTAACAATGCTGCAAAGTATGATGACAGAAGAAAGTAAGGAATCCGCACAACCGGCTTTGAGTGAATTTAGAGAAAAGGTTTATAGTCTAAACCGTGAGGACCAATCGAATGATCCAGCACTCGAGAACTTCCGCCGACTGGGTGTTGAAGCGAGGATTGTGGGTCTGCAAGCTGAACGTAAAGAACTGAACCGATTGCTAGAGAACAATGAGATTCCCGCCTCAGTGGCTCAGAAGCTGGGAGAATTCTTGGATCATAGTGAGGTCTTTCTAGCCAGAAGTCTAAATTCACAAATCAGAATATCGTTTACCGAGATTAGACGGCTGTTTGCGGGAATGTTCTCAGGACAGAATGAAGGGGAAGCTAGCCAACAAATGCTGCAACAGGCTGAGTGTGCTAGAGAAGCGAAAATTGCCATGGCCCATGCTGCTATAGCTGCTATTAATGTCTGTAAGAACGAGAACAACCGAAGTGCAGCCGAGAAGGTTGCATGCAGTTATGAGCAGTTAATTTCTCGTCTGGAGCAAGGGAAAGGCTGGACAAAGGATGGGCTTGTTGATGATCAAAAGCTTGAAATGAAGCTGAAAGCCATTCAAGAGCAGCGGGATAAGGTGCAGCAAATGTATCAGGATGGAACCATTAACCGCAAGCTAGCCGGTAAATTACGCAAGTTCGTAGATCATTTAGAGAAATCGATTTGGGAGGATTAGCTGTGCTGAACACCACGGCATCTTTTCACACGAGCCTTATTCGCTAGCTATCAGAAAATTTTAGGGGGAATCCAGATCTGAAACTTGCGGAAGCGTTAGTGAAGCGAAGTGATCTAACCCGTAAAATCGCGCAGCTAAAGCAGCGGCTGGAGCGAGTCGTTAAAGTTCAAGAGGGTGAGGAGCCGGCTGAACAACCTGAAGCTCTTTTGCAGGAGTTAGAAAGAGCTGTGAATGAACAGACGATTTTGATCCGAGTGATCAATCGATCGCCGATGCGCTAGCGGAACGGGACAAAATGCTACAGCTACGCAAGCTGCTTAGCGATTTGCTTGAACAGACTTCCATTACTCAGGATCGTTACAGTCGCTCGGAGGTTCGTTTTCAAAGAACGGTAGATGTCGCTCAGATTCAGAAGCAGATGGATGAGTTGAAGTTGGAAAACTGACAGATGCCGGGAACGGGGATATTTTTGCTGTGGTTTAGCTTTTTCATAACATGAAGTGGCTCTATTAGGATAGGTATATTCGTCATATATAATGTGAAAAAATGTCGAATAATGTTGAATTAAATAGATTGAAATTTACATGAAAGGCCTGTTTTGCCTATATTATCGCTTATTATCCTGTATAATTTACGAATACGCGGATTACTTAACCGCTGTTCAATTCTTAAGTTGATTATTCAGGGTGAGCGTGTGATTCACTGGTCTGGAATTATTGGCCCTTGTCTCCTCATTCATTCTACTATTCCTTTTTATGAGAGAGAGAAGTGACAAATGACAATGAAATCAATTGCCTGGGTAACCGACAGTACAAGTATCATAGATCCGGAGTTCGCTAAGAATAATCATGTATATATTATTCCGTTACGGATTATTATCAACAACGAATGTTATAAAGAGAATATAGATATTACGATCGATGACTTCTATGAGAAAATGCGCCAGCATGATAAGGTAGGCAGCTCACAGCCTCCAATCGGTGAGTTTATTGAGCTATATGAACGGTTGAAGGAAGAATACGATGAAATTATTGCTGTACATCTTTCTTCAGAGCTCAGTGGCACTTACAATGCATCGATGCAAGGCGCCGAAATAGCGGAGGCCAATGTAATTGGAATTGATGCCAAGGTTGGCGCTTATCCAATCCGAGAAATGATCATGCGCGGTATACATTGGCAGAAGAAGGGTCTTTCTGGACTAGAAATTAAAGCGAAGATTGAAAATATTATTCAGAATATGTCCTTTTACTTAATTCCTGCAAGCTTGACACAGCTTCATCGCAGTGGACGTGTTTCTGGATCACAATTTGTACTTAGCCAATTGCTGCGTATAAACTTGCTGCTTCGTTTTGACGAAGGGAAGGTCGTTGTTGTGGAGAAAATCCGTACAATGAAGAAGACGCAACAGGCGCTTTTGGAGATATTTAAACAGGATGTAGGGCTTGTTAGTGATGTATGTATCATGCATTCAAATAATTTAGAGATGGCACTCAAGCTAGAAGAGGACATCAAAGCAATGGCGCCTGACTTACGAACTGAGATTATGACCTATATTCCTGCTGTGGCTGTTCATGCGGGTGAGGGTACTGTAGGGCTGTCCTGGATCAAGAACACTAGCATCAATAGTATTCATCCGGGTGCTGCACCTTTAGTCTTCCCTGAAGCGTTATTTGCATAGAGATGAACAAAGAAATCGCTCCTTGGGAGATGGATGGGTGACCACCATTGTACCAACAGGCGATTTCTTTTTTTGAAGAAGTATGCTGTTATTTGATTGCACGACGACGGAACATTTGTCCAATTACATCACTTAGCACGAGTCCAGCTGCAATGGCTCCAGAGAGCATTAATGCCCGAACAGCGATTTCTACAGCCAGAGTATAGTCCTCTTCCACAAATTTACGCATAGCATCGTAAGCGAGACCACCCGGAACAAGCGGGATAATGCCACCTACACTAAAAATAATAACCGGCATTTTGAAGGATCGCGCAAAAAATTGGCTGACGATGCCCACTATTACACTAGCTGCAAACGTAGCTACAACAGGTCCGAACTCTACATTAAGAAGCACATACACCATCCAGCCCACCATTCCGGCAAAACCACACTGTAGTAGTGAGCGCTTAGGCGCATTAAATAGAATACAGAAGGTTGCCGCGGCGATAAAACTGGTTATAAGTTGCAAAATCATGAAGGGCTAACCTCTTTCACATGGATATTAAAATAGTGATAGTACAAGCCCGATACCTGTACCGATCGCAAATGCAGTTAGAAAGGCATCGGCTCCCTTGGATATGCCTGAGACCAGATGACCGGCCATCAGATCACGAACGGCATTAGTAATGAGTAGTCCGGGTACTAGAGGCATAACGGAGCCGATAATGATTTTGTCCATCTCTTGACCAATCCCCAGCTTTACAGAACAGAAGGCTAGAAGTCCGATCAGGAAGGAAGCAGAAAACTCTGCGAAGAATTTAGTCTGCACTAAACGATGCAGATAAATGACCGCAGCGAAGCCTAGTCCGGAAATCGGCAAGGCGGGGAGAGCATCCCACAAACTGCCTTTAAACATAACGGTGAAGCAAGCACCAGTAAGGGCGGCTGCTAAGATCTGCAGCCATACGGGATAGACAGGTGAGGCTTCATCGACTTCTCCTAATTTTGCACGAGCTTCCTCAGCTGTAATCTGACGTTCGCTTAGACGCCGAGAAATGTCATTGACCTCCGATACCTTCTGCAGATCTGTTGTTCGCTCCGCAATTCTGTATAACTTAACAGGTTCTATTCTATTTGTGGTGAACATTATAACGGTTGGCGTCACATAGCTATGTGCTCCTGGGAACCCGAGAGATCCTGCCATTCGTGTCATCGTATCTTCAACTCTGGATGTTTCTGCACCATTCTGCAGCATGATCTTGCCAGCAAGAAGACAGAGATCAACGATTTCATAATACGTAGTGTTAGTGTTGCTCGTGCTATCCAACTTCTCCGGTCCTCCTCTGGAATGTGATTATCTATGTTTACATATTTCGATTGTCGCTTCATCTACGTGAAAATAACAACCCCAATATAGCATTATAAACGATATGGTGTGTATTTTAATATAGTTTTTATTTATAGTGTCCGCCGATTTTTCCAGATCTGTCCTTAAGCTGCCCGGCATCTGTAAAAGAAGCTGCTCGCCCAATGATCGTCTCCCCATATTTATTTTTGAGGGCATCGGTCGCACGTTCGAGTTCACGATAGCGAGGGCGAGACTCAAATAGGGTTAGCTGGTACTGGCTTTCGTCAGATAGATTGGACAGGCTTAAGTGGATTCTACGCACAGGCTGACCGTCCCAGTGGAGCTTGAAGAGAGAAAGAGCTGCCTCATATACCAGCAAGGTGGCATTCGTAGGATCGCTCATTGTAGTCTGTCTTGAGAAGCCTGTGGGGTCATCAAAGCTGGCACCTTGGCAGCCGATAGACACGACTGCACCATGCACTTTCAATTTGCGGCAACGTCTACATACAAGCTCAGATAGCTCAAGAATGATGGTCTTAATATCTTGCAGCTTATAGTAATCCCGTGGCAGCGTCATTTGGTGCCCGACACTCTTGGGTGAGACTTCATAGGTGCTTGGGCTCACGGGGCTGTCATCGATGCCATTGGCTATCCGCCAATATAGCTCGGCGTCGATATCACATTTTTTGTGGAATTTCTCCCGCATGCGCCATTTTAACTCGCTTAGCGGCATCTGTGCCAAATGTCCAATTGTCGTAATACCCATGCTTTGGAAATGGGCGGACATGCGGCGACCTACCATGAACAGCTCGCTAATGGGGAGGGGCCAGAGCACGTTCGGAAGCTCCTCGTGTGCGAGGGTGAATATACCATCCGCGTTCTTCTTGGCCCACAGGTCGCAAGCCATTTTGGCGGTAACCTTGGAATATCCAATGCCGATGCGCGCACGCACACCTGTGTTTCTACGAATTAGATCCTGAATGGCGGTAGCGATCTCCCTTGGACTGCCAAATAAGCTGAGGCTACCGCTGACATCAATAAACTGTTCATCGATAGAATAGGGCTCTACCTGGTCGCTAAACTTACGTAGAATATCTGTGATTTGAGAGGAGACATCGATATATTGCTGCATATGTGGTCTGACCACGATGACTTCGGGGCATTTTGCCAGTGCTTCCTTCAACGTCTCAGCGGTAGTAATGCCATAGGATTTGGCTATAGGGCAGGCAGCCAGCACAATACCGCTTCTCCGTTATCAAGACTAAATTATAAATAGTATTGAAAAATGTTGTGCTGTATCGTTGTTTATATATTGACATAGAAACCCCTCTATATCTAATGAGAGATCTATACAGATCTAAACACCAATAAGTGGGGTATTAGTTGTATCTTAAAGAATTAAGGATATGGGATTTTAGAAAATAAAAATATTAAGGGTAAATAAGCTCCCCACTAAACGCCTCGACTTGATCTGCCGCCAGACCAAGTCGTAGCCTTTTGCACAAATATATGAAACCGGTGCCCAAATCGGCGGCTCAACCACAAATCTCATTCGGTATAGGGAGTTCTATGAGATTATGTTATTAAAAAATATCTAGTCTTGTTTTTAAAAGGCATTAATTCATACTAGATAAAACGTTTTTCAATAAGAGCTATGAGCTCCGTAACTTACCTTTATCTCCTCATAGTGTTCCGTTATTTTATCCGAATATTCAATAGTGAATCGGATTTATTTAGTATGCTTTCTTATTATAAGTACAGAGAATAAATATCCAGGACGTTATACAAGCCATCCAACAATTCCTTAACTTCTGGAGTTCTTTCGGAATCAACATATTGATATGAGTAAGTATACGTTGTTGGAGTCATCGAGCTGTGGGAGGTTATGAAATATTTATCTGGCAGTTCACCGCCACGTGTCTAACGGCAAGTTTTCTTTCGGAGCTTCCGATGTGATGTTGTGAATATTTATCAATCCCACTGTTGATTCACCGACTGGAATACCCCACGTCGTCTACGACATCACGAGCAAGCCGCCGGCAACGATCGAATGGGAGTAATGAAAGAAACTCCGAAAACCCACAACATTCAAGGGTTTTCGGAGTTTCTTTTTTTAGAGTCAACCCTGCGTAGGGCGGTCTTCAGTAGTAAGAGAACTACTTGCTGCTATCATTCCTGCCACAATAAACTGAGCTGAGCCAGCATAGGAATTCTTATACTAACAATGTTAGGGCGAAGTAAAAACAAACTTGATATAGCTGTCGCAATTATAGCAGTTGTCATTGCTGTGGGAAGCTCTTTCATGTTGTCCAGCAGTATGGCTGTTATTGTTGCTACAATTATTGCTTCAACAATAGGAATGGTGGTGGAAAAATGGATGTAAGATGGGAATTTTTTTTGATTATTTTAGGGTCAGCTATTGTAATGTTCATTCCAAGGGTCGTTCCTCTTATGGTACTAAGTCGTTTCGAATTACCAGAATGGGGAATGCGATGGTTAAATTATGTCCCTATTTCTGTTATAGCTGCTTTGATTGGTCAAGAGATATTTATACATGATGGAAAGATTGCACCCCTTACAAATAACATTGAATTTTTTGCAGCCATACCGCTTTCTTTATTGCGATAAAAACACGTAGTTTACTGGGAACCGTACTGGGAGGTATTATTTCCACTATAATTTTGCGTTTTTTGTTTCAAAACTAATTACTTTATTTGGTCAAGTGCCACGTTTAAATGCAGTAGCCATTGCAAGAAATAATAATTATAGAACAGCAGGGTAGATGATAAGGATTGAATTCGATGTTGAATTTATACTGTAGTATACTTGAATTGAAATGATGTTTCTTATATTAAGAATCTCATAAAGTCCCCAACAAAAAAAATATGCATATTGGCTTGGAAAAGCAAATTTTCTGGTTTTGAGGTATTTACTTTCTTTAGCTTGATGGCGATGAGGTATAATCCCTATAATCATTGAAGTAACGGGTAACGAAAGTTCAATAAAAAAGCGGCAGTCTAGGGCTATATTTTCTCGTCCATGGCTACCGTTTTTTCCATCTCTGGGTTAAGTCTATTACTTTATTTTTCCTGAACAGTTATTGATAACTGAGGAAGAATACAACTCCTATATCTACTATCATTTCATGGGGTGCTATTTATCACTCCTAGAAGAAAAGGAAAAAGTCCTAAACATAGCGGTAAAATCATTGTCGCGAATAGAAATATTCAGTACGAGCGAGCGAGAATACACGTAAGAACCACAATGAAAAAGATGGAGATTCCATAAATATTAAATTAATGAATAGAAGATTGATAAAAGACTTGATACTTTTTCAACTACCTGTATGCGTTAACGGTAGCACAAACGAAATTGAATATAGCCGTTAGAGCCAGCAGTTGTTTGGTAATAAGTCAGTTTACTCACTTATGGTCAGCAAATTACAAATAGGCTGCCGGCATTCGTGGCAACCTATTAAAGTAACGGGGAATATAGTTGAAAGAGGAACTTAAATTATAAATCGAATATCTGCATATAGATCGGCAGCAATGGTCTATACGTAAAAGTTGAGTGAATAGATCTTACGTCACTGAGGTCAGCCGTGGCGTATTTGCTGTTGTAAGAACCCCCTCTATGTTCAAAACTTTCTTTAAAGTGCCAATGTAGCAGTATTGGCAACTCCAATCATCGTGATGATCAAGGTATTCACCATAGCACCAAGCCACACGTTCCCTGTCAATTTGTATAGGCTGCGACTAATAATTGCAGCTGCAAATAGTAAGAAAATAAACGGAAGCAGTACCATTGGATAAAGTCTTGTTTCTTGCCAAAATGTATTACCTGTCGTAAATAATACAGCATACTGGATTCCGTTAATAAGCATAATACCTAGCACGTTTCCCAGTCCAGCGACAATCATATTTGCTTTTTCAGACTTGATATTACTAAAACTTAATATATTTATTAAGAGCGCATTTATTAGATAGAAAATAAAGAAGAACGGCAAATAGTTCATCCATACCAATAACTTATCTGAATTAAATGTAAATACTCCGAGTATCCAAAATTTAAAATCAGCGTTAAAAAGATATTCTGCCGCATATACGATACCGAAAAAAATTCCGTAGATGCATAAAGCAAGAATTAAAGTCCTTCCTGCTTTGCTCAAACCGATTTTTAATCCTAATTGTTCCAAAGAAAGCTCAGCGTTATTTCTTTTCTCCAATTTGTACTTATATACAAATAGTGCCGCTCCAATAAGGCTGCTAAACATTGCCCATATCAAGATATAGTTTGTAATGGGCTGCGTAAACCATTTTACAGACATGAAATTGGACGTGCTTTTAAAAATCACTTTATCTAGATTTAAAGCTACGATTACGCCAACAGCAGAAAAAAACCAATTAAGCGACCAACTGATCCAAAAAACTCTAGTTTTCTTTTTGCTCTTTTCCGTTTGGAATGCATTAGCTATAGAATTGCTTTGTTTTTTTGCTAATTTTAAGTGCTTAAAGAACGGAATTTCCAACAAGTAATAGGATGCTGGGAAAATCAATAGAAAAATACCTAATAATCCAATAAAGCTAACAAGCTCTTTCCAGATCCATATTTGATTAGTATTTTTTATTTGTGGTGAAATCTCAAAGGCCTGGCTGAAAAAGTCTACTGTGTATGCAACAGTTTTCTTTGAAAAATGTGCCCATTCATGCGTTTGCTTTGGATTATAAACTACTCTCAGTGTTTGATTTTCTGCATCTCCATAATATTTAGCTACATTAAAGCCCGAATGCTGCTCAGCTTTTGAAAAAATCGAGTTCACTGCGACTAAGGCCTCATCAGCATTATTGGAGAGATTGCCATTGCCTTGAGACAAATCATAATTTCCCTCATCATATTGACCATAAATAATTCCCATATTAGCCTGAATTTGACTAAAGACCTTTTCACTAGATAAACGGATATTTCCCACCGGCAACCCTGCTGCGACCTTGTTTAAGGAATTAGCATATTCCTTTTCGCTGTCTGTTATTGTCTCGGCGCCTTCCGAATCGGGGTTCTTCGCTTCTTCAATTGCTGCATAATATTGTGAACCGTAGTGCATTAACGTCAACCATGTGGACATTCCACCCATAGAATGCCCCATAACACCGATCATCTCATTATCAATGTAATCGAGGCTTTTATAGGAAAATTCCACTAGAGGTATCATTCCCTCACCAGTTGCTGCTACTGCCTTCATGACTGGCTCGCTCGACGAGCTTGATTTTCCATGATAGTAGGCATCGAATGTCATTACTGCAATTCCTCTGCGTGATAATTCAATAGCGTTTAAATTTTGCATATGTTTATTGTTTAGATAACCATGCTCGGTAATAACTAAAGGAACCTTGTGCTCCGCATTTGATTGTTCAGGTTTAAAAATTTGTCCAGACAGCCACTGCCCATTTTCAGTTGGTAGCTTAAAATCAATAATTTCTACCTTTCCAAAAGAAGTTTGTAAAAAACCTGATAAACAAGCGCTTACAAAAATCATCAACACAGAAACGACAAGCAATCTTCTAATTATCTTTTTTTTCATATAAATACTCCCCCTTAACTATATAGGTTCCATTGGAAACTATATAGTTTTTATACTACACTTTTTATTTGAAAGCAATAGCGCTTTTCTAGCTATGTTAAAATTATAATTTTTGATATAATTTTATGAGCTAAATTGACGGGAAAAGAGGGATTTCTTTGGCAGTTGAATGGATGGGGAAATATAGAACATTTGTAGAGAAGATTATTAAATATGGAAATTCATACGCAGACTCCTATAAAAAAGAGTACCACTATAATACTGTTTTTTTATTTTCGGCTGCACAAATTCAAGTGCTGGAATATCTATTGGAGAATGAAGATAAAAATCAAAACATGCTGGAAATTGCAAAACGGCTGGGAATATCTAAGAGCGCATTTTCAAAACATGTAAAAAAAATGGTGGAAAAAGGGCTGCTCGAAAAGTACCATACATCTGATAATAAGAAAAACATTATCATTAAGGTTTCCACAATAGGCAAAGAAGTGTATAGCCAATATGTACAATACGCTTATGAAAAATGCTTCAAAAAAATTTTTTCCCTGCTGGATGAAATCCCTATGCAATATATTGAGAAAATGGAAGCTATTTTAGATATCTCAGCTAGCGCTACAACTGAAAAAACAAAGCAAAAGAAAGAGGTTAATCTCATTCTTATCGAGGAATAAGAGATGTTATTATTAACATTTAATCAATGTTACACCAAGAAGCCAGATGAATTAACGCCAATTGAGCTACATTTCAATATAAAACGATGGTCTAATGCTGTTCGAAATAAGAAACTAATCAGTTGCTTTTGGAATGCGGCTTATTGCTGTACTGCGGATTAGAGGCTTTTTCCACGGAGGCATAGAAGCTTTGGCAATCAGATAGCATAATGACACGCTCTTTATTCATAGGTTCACACACTCCAGGTGAGGTAGAGATACCTTATATTTTTTTCTCCTTATTATAATACGAACGTATGATCGTGTGTATTTGTATTTATTTCCATTTATTTCGTCTCAAGTGTGCATAGACCCGTAGCCACGCCCCCAGAGATAATCGTGAGGATGGAGTGGAAGAAGGTTTCCTTGGAAATCAGGAGTCCCCCCGCGCCGATAATCATAAAGTCGGTCAAAAAAATGATGAATCCAAGGTTCAGCGGGACATACCTTTTTATAAATTGAGCGAGCAGATCGGTGCCACCTGTACTTGCTTTAAACCGCAGCATAATCCCAAGTCCTGTTCCCATCAAAAAACCGCCAATAATGGCGCTAGAAATGGAACCAAACTCAAAATAATATAGAAAGTGATATTGGAAAGGACCGAGAAGCTCGATCAGAAATGATGAGATCAATAGGCCGAGTACACTGTTGTAAAAGATATCGCGTTCCTTTAACCAAGCGAGCAGAAAGATAGGAAAGCTGCAGAGAATTATAGCTACGCCAATTTTAGCGTCGGATAAATAATTAATAATGAGGGCTATCCCTATTATTCCCCCATCCAGGATTTTATATGGTACGAGAAAAAAATTAGTTCCCGCAGCAACGAGTAAGCTTCCTAAAAGAATGATAAGGTATCTTAATGGCCGCATATTTAACATCTCCACATTAAAGGCATGTCTATAAATATGCTTGTCACTTCCAAAAAATTGCAGTTGAACAAAAAAACCTGATTATAAATCAGGCTTAAAAAGTCTTATGTTACATAGTATGTGAGGGATAGGGGGTTCCTACCACTCAAAAGAATCCAATTAACTAGCGAGACAGACATCATACGGACTCAGGAGACCTAGACCTGCCATTTCTATCGATTCTTACGCTCTGGTTCTCATGCCTTAATTCTCACACATTTAATACTCACTCAACCATTCCATCCACGCCGTTCACCAAACCACAGAAAACCTGCAAAAGTACAGTTTTTTAAACCAATATCATCTTTATAAAGTCCAAAGCCTGCAAAAGTGCAGTATTTTCCATGCTTAAGGGCTCAAAGCTACTTTTGAAACGAAAATTACTGCAGATTTGCAGGAATCAGTGCTGTAGCGATCCTTTCATCTTAGAAATATGTACTTTTGCAGGTTTTTTCGCCATATCGAGTGTTTGGGCAATTGAAGTTCCCTTATCCGTGGGCAATATCTCCTTACGTGAGAACCTCTATGCTGTTAGCGCAGAAACAATTTTAAGGTTTAGGATAGCTGGGATTTACGCTTTATTGTATGCTATATTTGATCGGGACAAGGTAGCTGATTATTTTACAGAAAATATTGGAGGCATCACAATGAGCAAACGTTATCGAATTACACGAGCTATGCAAAATGATGGAGGTTCAACACAAACCATATCTTTAGAAGAGTGCAAGCAGTATTTCGCATCCAAACCTGATTTCACCTATACATCAGTTTATACAGTAGCAGGCGCCACTACGATGTCTATTGAGGGAGATTTCTTTATGTGGAGCTTTGGTGATACTACAATCCCATTTAGGCATTATCAAGGGGATATTTACGTTTCTGGAAATAATGAAGCTGTGATCCCGAGAATGCTTGAGGTTGCGAGTGATTTAAGAGCAGATGTTGTGGAAGGGTAAAAAAAAGACCCCTGAAGAGTTCAGGAGTCATCCAGCGTTAATTATAGATCCGCCCAATCGTTCAAGTGAACGGTTGAGCGGATTTTTTTAACCCAGTTGTACAACTACGTGGTGTACTGCACCGTCTCCAACTGGAGCAATGATGTTACCTTCGACAGCTGTGCCATCCAGGGTAAGACTAACTACACCTTTGGATACATGGTTCGGGTTCTTGATTTGAATCACATAAGTATCTCCACGGAAGACACGTGTGATTTCAAAGCTATCCCATTCAGTAGGAATACAAGGATCGATCTTCAGACCATTGAAATCCGCTTGGATGCCAAGGATCGATTGAGTGATGGCTACATAGTTCCAAGCAGCAGTACCAGTCAACCAGGAGTTTTTAGCTTCCCCGTGACGAACGGCATCTTTACCTGCGATCATTTGGGAGTAGACATAAGGCTCTGTGCGGTGAATTTCGCTGATATCCTCCAGGTAAGCAGGAGCAATTTTTGCGTAAATTTCAAACGCTCTGTCGCCATGTCCAAGTACAGTTTCAGCGATCATGATCCAAGGGTTATTATGGCAGAAAATACCGGCATTTTCTTTGTAGCCCGGAGGGTACGTAGAAATTTCACCCAGGTTCAGATAGTACTTGGAATACGGTGGCTGTTGCAATACGATACCGTATTTAGTATCCAAATGCTCTTGTACGGATGATAGAGCTTTTTCAGCTTGACCATTTTCCACACCGATACCGGCCATTACGCAGATCCCTTGTGGTTCGATGAAGATTTTACCTTCTTCATTTTCTTTGGAACCGATCTTGTCGCCATAGTGATCATAAGCACGCAGGAACCAATCGCCATCGAAGCCGTGTGTCAATGTGATTTCTTTCATGTTGTCAACCTTAGCTTCTGCATCCACAGCTACATCGTTAAGTCCGCGCATCCGGCAGATTTCTGCATAGTCAGGTCCAACGAAGACGAACAGACCCGCGATAAATACAGATTCCGCAACGCGACCTTCGATGTTGGCAGTAGTTTGGAAAGATTCGCCCGGCTCAGTAGAGAAGCAGTTGAGGTTCAAGCAGTCATTCCAGTCTGCGCGCCCGATCAGCGGCAAGCCGTGAGGTCCGAGATTGTTAGTCACATGCTCGAAGGAACGTTTCAAGTGCTCAAACAGCGTAGCGGTGTTATTCGGATCACTGTCAAAAGGAACCTGCTCATCAAGAATCGAGGTATCGCCAGTTTCTTTAATGTAAGCAGCCGTTCCAAGGATCAACCAAAGCGGATCATCGTTAAAGCCGGTGCCGACTTCGTTGTTACCTTTTTTAGTGAGAGGTTGGTATTGGTGATAGGCACTGCCATCTTCAAATTGTGTAGCCGCAATATCGAGAATACGTTCTTTAGCACGTTCAGGAATTTGATGAACAAATCCGAGCAAGTCTTGGTTAGAATCACGGAAGCCCATACCACGACCAATACCGGATTCAAAGTAGGAAGCAGAACGGGACATGTTGAAGGTAACCATGCATTGATATGGATTCCAGATGTTAACCATGCGATCCAGTTTCTCGTCGCCGCTTTGGATTTGATATTTAGACAGCAGGTTATCCCAGTGAGCAGCAAGTGCAGCGAGTGCAGCATCTACTTGAGCATCTGTAGCAAATTGCGCGATCATAGCTTCTGCTGGTTTTTTGTTGATTACATTCAGGGATTCCCATTTATCTTCTTCAGGGTTCTCGATGTAGCCGAGTACAAAGATGAAGCTTTGTTCTTCACCTGGTTCAAGCGTAATGTTAAGTGCGTGTGATCCGATAGGGGACCAGCCGCTAGCTACGGAGTTAGTAGGTTCACCTGCAACTACAGCTTGTGGGCTTTCCAGACCGTTGTACATCCCTACGAAAGCTTCACGATCAGTATCGAAACCAGCGATTTCTTTATTTACGGAGTAGAAAGCATAGTGATTTCTGCGCTCACGATATTCAGTTTTGTGATAGATAACGGAATCCTTCACTTCAACCTCACCGGTGCTGAGATTGCGTTGGAAGTTGGTCATATCATCTTGTGCATTCCAGAGACAGAACTCTGCAAAAGAGAACAGCTTCACGGATTTTTTAGCGGAGCCCGTGTTCTTCACTACAAGACGATGTACTTCTGCATTATGACCCATAGGGACAAAAGCAAGCTGGTTCACAGAAATTCCGTTACGTTCGCCAGTAATGGAAGTGTAGCCAAGACCGTGACGGCATTCGTAGAAGTCGAGATCACGTTTTACTGGCATCCAGCCTGGGGTCCAGAAATCACCATCATCATAAAGATAGTAGTAGCGGCCGCCGGTATCCAGTGGGATATTGTTATAACGGTAACGGGTCAATCTTCTGAGACGAGCATCTCTATAGAAGGTGTAGCCACCAGCTGTATTGGAAATAAGTCCGAAAAATTGCTCATTACCAAGATAGTTAATCCAAGGGTAAGGGGTTTTAGGTGTGTTAATTACATACTCTTTTCGAGTGTCGTCAAAGGTTCCGAATTTCATGTGAGAAAGTCTCCTTTCGATTGTGAACGCGCGTTTATAAGTTTCAGAAAAAATTCCCTCGAGGGAAGGGAGTTTTTTCAATGCTTTTAAGCAGGACAATTAAAGCAGTAGTTTCGATACCGAATCAAATAGCAGCTTCACGGAAAAATATGTAGATTTCTTCAGCGAAGGATTGATCTTAAGCTATTTTTTCGGCGATTGACAGGAATCTCTCTCCACTAAACGAGCTGGAAAGCTGATCGTGCTAAACGTCGGCTGCTGTGAATCACACAACTCGATTACTTTTTCCACTGCAGCCTTAGACATTTCATAGATCGGCAAGCGTACAGAGGTCAGCTTAGGCTGGATACGGGATGCTAGCTGAATGTCATCAAATCCGACCATGGAGAGATCTTCAGGGACAATGATTCCGTGTTCGGAGAACGCTTCCATCGCTGATATAGCCATATCATCGTTGGAGGAGAAGAAGGCCGTTGGCAAAGGATCTCCAGAAGCAAGGAGCTTCTTAACCTCTTCGTAAGCAGTCTCTTTCAGAAAATCACCTTTCAGAATAAATCTCTCATTTACAGGCAGGCCATGTTTCTTCAGCGTATCTTCATAAGCCGTATAACGCTCTCGTCCAGAGTACGTATTCATTTGCCCACAGATGATGCCAATCTCTTGATGACCCAGAGAGATCAAATATTCAATCGCTTCTGTGGTGCCCTCGTAATCTTTGGAGTTCACAATGGCCAGATGATTGCGGTCAAGATGCTCCGACATAATCTCAGAAATATCATAATCAATTAATACGAGAGGAGAGTCGAGTCCTACCATTTCTCGGACGATATTAATATCCTTCTGAGTGCCGACAATGATACCGCCGTCAATCCGTTTTTGAAGAAAAGCTTGCTTTACCTTGATGAAATCGTCGGGAGAGTAAACCGTATGAATCAGTACATAACATCCGCGGGCATTCGAGGTGTCGACTACGGCATCAACGAATGGAGCAAAGTAATTGTTCTGATAAATTCGGGTAGTATTCTCCTTCTCGTTCATACTGATGGCGAAGAGTCCGATCGTATCGGTCTTCTTACCGGCTAAAGCCCTTGCAAAGCTGTTCGGTTCGTACTGATGTTGCTCAATCACCCGCAGCACTTTGGCCCGGGTTTCTTCAGGGACGTTGGAATAATTGTTGATCACGCGGGATACCGTACTTCGGGAAACCCCGGCCAACTTAGCTATATCTTCGCTGCGCATGTTTCCCCTCTTTTCATAAACGCGCGTTTATGAGTTTATTGTAAGCGAAAGCATTGTATAAATCAATCGTAAATAATAAGAAATATGTGAAGAAGGGAAGAAACTAGTTAATAGTTTGTATAAGATTTTTGCAGAGAAAGTGCATTGAAAGCTATAAAAGTCATGCTACTATTGTGATAATGATTATTGAGAATGATAATCAATGAAAATATAGCATTGGAGTGAAGGGATAATGGTAAGATGGGGTCGGAAGTTTTTATGGTCAGCAGTACTTATTATGGCATTGACCGCGCTGGCGGCATGCGGAACGAATAGCAATACTACGAAAGATAATGTTGCTAAAACAGAGAATGCAGAGGAATCAACCTCAGCTAGCAGCACACCGAGCGAAGGAAGTGGAAATGCTTCGGAAGAGGTTGCAACTCGGACGATTACAGGGGAATTCGGAGATGTTGAGATTCCAGTCAACCCTAAACGGGTGGCCGGGATTTACCTTGAAGATTATTTGAAGGCATTGGGGATTACCCCGGTGGTTCAGTGGTATCATCCAAGCTGGGGCAAACAGGATTACTTAAATCTCGATGTGCCAGAATTTGATATCACCGGAAGCTTGGAAGCGTTGTTGGAGAAAGACCCTGACTTGATTATTGCGGACGGAGGCGCGGATGCGGCGAGGTATGAACAATATTCCAAGATAGCACCAACGTATCGTCTCCCTGAGGCGGCGCTGCAGGACTCAAGACAAGTGCTTACAGCGATTGCAGATGCGCTCGGTATTCCGGAGAAGGCTGAGGCTGTGCTCGCCGAGTATGATCAGAAAGTGGCAGATGGAAAAGCTAAACTGCAACAGGCTCTGGGGCAAGAAAAAGTAGCAGTGATCCGGCTCAACGTAGCGGATAAGACCTTTGCTTTGTTCGGTGTTAAAAACCGTTTTATCGGTGTGATTTATTCTCAATTTGGCCTGACACCCGTGCCTATGGCTGCAGAAATGACTGAATATCAATCTATTATTTCCGAAGAACTTATTCCTCAGCTCGAAGCGGATCATATCATTGTATTCCCTGACAACGGGGGCTGGGATACTGAAGGGAATCAGGAAGCGATCCAAATTCTTGATGGGCCGCTGTGGAAGAGCCTACCCGCAGTGAAGAACGGGAATGTTTATAGAATGGAACGTTCCCACTGGCAGACTGGTGCCATCACGGCCAATTCGATGAAGCTTGACGACCTGCTGGAAGCTATGGTGAAATAAACGGCAGCCGCCTTGAAGGAATAGCAAAAAGAAGGTCTATCAGCACCCTTGATAGACCTTCTTTTTTGTTTTACACTGAAGTGAATGAAAATGGTTCTCAATTGGGGGCGGGAGAATGGCAAAAGATTTGCAAGACAGCAATAGAAGGAAGCTATTCTATAGCTTGATAAATATAGAAACCCAATCCCTGTCAGGAAGCGGACAGAGTGAGGTGTTTCAGGATCATACGCTACTCATTGTATCGGAAGGACAGGGGTATGTTGAGGCTGAGTTGAGGCAGTTTCCACTGGAAAAAGGTACTGGGTTCTTGTTCGAACCAGGGTTATTAAGCAAAATCAATGCCGAGGAGCGGGGGCTTAGCTTTTATCGGCTTACTTTTGAAATCATCGAAACCGGGGAAAACAGGCAGAGTGAAATGGAAAGAAGGACTAAAGAGGACATCCTTCGATCTGGTTTGTTAAGCTGTAGACCCTTTTCACAATGTAAATTATTGCTAGAGGCTATCTACAATAGCCGTAGAAGCACAGATGAGATCGAATGGTTCGCAGGCCATACGCGCTTTCAGGAGCTGCTGCTGCTAATCATGCGTGCAAATTCCTCTTTCGTTCAGGTCACGGGTGATCATGAGGCAATACAGCGTTCCATTCACTATATGGAGGAGCATTATAACCAAGCCGTAACCGTTGATCAGTTGGCTGAAGTTGCAGGTATTACACGTGCGCGTTACACACAAACATTTAAAGAGGTGACAGGGAGGGTTCCCTTGGAGCATTTGAACGGGCTTCGTATCGAAAGAGCGCAGCAGCAGCTACTGCTGACGAATGACCGTATGCATGATATCGCGGTTTCCGTCGGATATAGTAATGAGTATTATTTTAATCGGCGTTTTAAAAGATCGGTGGGTGTTACTCCAGGCCAATACAGAAGCTTCCATCAGGATGGGTTGAGGGTGTTTGCTCCTTTTTTGGAAGATTATCTATTGGCTCTGGATATTACGCCAGTGGCGCAATATTCTCACGCCGAGTGGGGGAAACAAGAGTACTTGGCTCTCCACAATGTGCCTGAGGTAGATATTTCGACTCGTAATTGGCAGGAGCTCTCCCGGTATACGCCCGAATTGATCTTGCTGGATAATGGCTTTCATCGTTGGCATCTGGAGGAGTGCAGCCGGATCGCTCCGTTGTTCAAGCTGCCTGTTCATCAAGAGGATTGGCGTGCCACATTGTATTCCGCAGCAGCCGTCTTTGGCAGAACGGAACGTGTCCAGGAAGTGATCGACAATTATGAGCATCAGGCACAGCAAGCCAAGCAGCTGCTTACCCGTTCCGTCCATAGTCAGACCATAGCTTGTTTAAGAATCTCAGTCTACGGAATCACTCTCTATGGATGTGAGCATTTGGGGTATACAGGAAGCGTGCTTCATCATGATTTGGGCTTGCAACCCCACAGCTTGGTTCGGAAGTTGACCAATGGAAAGAATCGAGTGAACCTGACAAAAGAAGAGCTTGCCAATCTGACTGCGGATCATTTGTTTATTACCTTTGATCAGCTTGAAGGGGGAGGACGGGAACTGCTGGATACACAACTCTGGCGCAACTTGCCTGCTGTACGTAACGGCAGCGTATATGAGGTGGATTTCATGGCCTGGATGAATTACGGCGTATTGTCGCATCAGCGTAAGATTGAGGATGTATTAAGAGCGTTAGGATAAGTCAGAAACTAGACCAGATAAAAAAGAGGACAATAAGTGCCACTATACTGCTGACGCGGGTCATTAATAAATAAGCCTCACTTGGCTCAACGTCACCTTTGACCATCCATCCGTATCTCATGTACCATCCGAATCGTGGGAAAAAGATGTTAAGTAGCGCTAACAGAACAAAGAGGAAAATAAAAAAGCCCATGATTTATCACTCCTTTATGTAATGTATACGCGAAACTGTATGGAGGGTGTCCCGATTCATGTGTGAGTTTCCATATATTTATTTAAGCTTACGCAATATAGACTGATAAAAAATGAAAATTGTTTAAGGAGCGGATAAATCGTATGGAACACACAGGTCTTTTTTTCGGAGGGGGAGTAGGTGTTTTGTTCTTTTTAATTTGGTTGATATCAATTGGCTTGGGAATCTACTTCTTCGTCCTTCTAGTAAAATTGGCACGTAGAGGAATAGTGGCTTTAGATTTATACATCTACGCTAAAAATCGTGAAATACGTACTCGTTATGAGTCGGTTCCAGACAGGTCAGAGGAAATTTAAGGCCATTAAATGATTAATGATACTTAAGGTATGAGATACCCTAGCCACCTTAACAGGTAGTTGGGGTATTTTTTGTGGAAATATTCAGGACTATGCTATCGATGAGGTATGTTTAGCGGTGTACTGTTGTGTTTACATAAAAAAGAGTTCGTTAAATAAAAAATGGTTTTTTAAAAATAAAGGAGGAATTGATCGATGTCTAACCAATATACGATGCAAGATCCTACCACTCAGTACACCAAGGCAGGACCAGAATTTCAACAGCAGCAACAAGAGCCGGGGCTTCAGAAGAAGATGAATCCCGTGCCTGATACAGGTGAAGATACCTATCAAGGCACCGGACGTCTGACTGGACGAAAAGCGATTGTTGTTACCGGGGCGGACAGCGGGATAGGTCGTGCTGTTGCGATTGCTTTTGCTCGTGAAGGCGCAGATGTTGTTCTATCCTACATGCCGGAGGAAGAAGAGGATGCAAAGCAGGTTCTCAAGCTGGTGCAGGAAGCAGGACGTACCGCAATCGCCATCCCAGGTGATCTTTAGGATGAGGAATACTGTGAACAGCTCGTCGATACTGCGGTCAAGCAGCTGGGTGGGATTGATATTTTAGCCAATGTAGCGGGCAAACAGCAATTCGTCCCCGATATTGCTGATCTTACTACGAAGCATTTTGACGATACCTTTAAAACGAACGTATATGCTATGTTCTGGCTGTGTAAAGCGGCAGTGAAACATATGCAACCGGGTAGCGCCATCATCAACACTTCTTCCATTCAAGCCTATAACCCTTCGCCCATCCTGTTGGACTACGCGACGACCAAGGCTGCGATCAATACATTCAGTAAATCTCTCGCTCAGCAAGTCGCTGGTAAGGGGATTCGAGTCAATGTAGTGGCGCCAGGTCCCGTATGGACACCTCTTCAGGTGGTGGGTGGGCAACCAGAGGAAGTGCTGAAGGAGTTCGGTGCGAGCACACCACTAGGCCGTCCGGGACAGCCTGCAGAGATGGCTCCGGCTTATGTATTTCTTGCTAGCCAGGAATCGAGCTATATTAGTGGCGAAACGCTAAATGCCAATGGCGGAACTCCAACCCCATAGAATATTTATTGGGATGTTGGTATTGTAAATATGGAGAATTATTCAAAAGTACCCTACTAATTATAGCTGTGGGGTGCTTTTGTTTTTATATGGGGAAAGGTGTATTATAGAATTTAATACTTTTTATCCCATTATTTTTATAGAATATGATCTAGAACTGATCAAGAATGTCGAATACATAGATTTCCTGCGATTACCCGAGAAATATTTGAGTTGGTACAAGGTTTAGAGTTTAGTGTAGACCATAGAAAGAATTAGGAGCTGTATTATGTGTAAAAAGAAACTAGCAATACTCATTTTTTCCTTTGTTCTGATCATGGCGTGTTTTTCATCAGGAGCAGTCTTTGCGGATAAAGGAAACGGAGCTGTAATGGATAGTGGAACAAAGGAAAGGCTGATGGAAAAGTATGATCTTGTAGAGCCTGAACTTACAAATCCAAAATCACTTTGGAGCCAAAGCGATTTTGGAGTCAGTAACCCTATTGCTATATTTGTAGGTATCAGTAGGTTATATCTGAATCCATATGTTTTTGCTGCGCAAGAAATGATTAATCATTTGATTGACCGAAGCCGTCAACATTAATGACCCATGAGAGGGTCATTTTTTAATACGGAGATAAATTAATCGCTCGTTATTTGTATATCTTTCAAAATATAATCCCAGCTATCATAATCGTTCATATCATCAGGAAATTCTAACACACAAATATGATTAATATTCCAATGGATTTCTCGTACTGATGTTAATTCACGAACGGGATAAAGGATAAGGACAGTGAATTCGTTCGGCTTTAATATATCAGACAAAATCGCTTGTAGCTCTACAGCCTGTTCGTATGTGGCGAACCATCTAATGAATAGAATTTTTTTACTGCTTAGTAATTTGTCCCAAAATCTCTTAATTCGTAAATCCAGCTTTGCTTTATAAGATGGATAGGTCGTAGACCAATGTTTACCTAAGGTGATAGGAAAATCATGTACCGAGATAATGTTATAAAAGGTATCCTGAATAAAATACGATTTCACTAACGCATTCTTGTTTCCATTAGGATAAGCGGGCACTCCATCCTCTAGAAAAAAATGTGTCTCTTCGAGCATTTGCAGATTTGTTAACTCCATAAAATTCTGAAATCTATTTTTATAAAGTCTGTTTACATCAGTTAATGAATAAGAAATCATCCAGTCGAGAGGCATGGAGAATGTTCTCAAGTTATTTCTTTGCATATTTATAGCAGGAGCACAAGACATACCTAAGCTTACGATTAAATCATAGTTCTTCTTTACATCTTGTAAGTTCATGGACTCACCTAATTTCGATCAGATTCAGGTTCTATTCAACGTTAAAAAAGAGCAGCAACTTAGCTGCCCTCTGAAAATATTAATGGCGTTGTAACAGCAAATAGCCGCTAATCCTTGAAGTTTTTTTACGAAACACCACTTTAAAACCAATGTCATTATCTAATAAACAAGCTAAGGCGGTGTCAAGTAGCCCGTTGGGTCTTAAGCTAGGTCGACAAGGCTCAGCATTTCCAATGATGCGGACAGAAATAATCCTACGTGCAGAGCCACGAACCAAAGGATTTCTGCTCCAAGTGATCAATACCAAATCAGGTTGACGAGTTGCCATTCTGATCCACCCCTTTCTATTAAGCTTCTCTATATAAAATGCACAATAGATTGTAATGTGCTAAACAGAAGCGGAGTGCTATTTTGATCAGCGGTGGGAATTAAAGAGTTACACTTGTTTAATTTAGGTTTTCAGAATACAATAAAGTAAATTTATGGATGTTCGAATAGCGTAAACGTAGATGACCACAAGGGAGCATATATTCATAACACCGTACGACTGAGCAAGTATTTGATCAATGGTCAAATACTTTTTTATTTTCGTTTATAAGAAGCTAAATAGGGGGACACGATGAAGATAGGGAAACCGATTAGAAAGAAGGTATACGGATTTATTTTGCAAGACAATGAAGTTGGAGAAAAGACCTTATTAGTTTATCTTAATGTACCAGAAGTACCCTTTAGATTAGTAGGTGGTAATGTCGATGCCGGGGAAACAGAAGAAGAAGCCTTATTCAGGGAAATTCAAGAAGAAAGTGGACTTAAACAATTTAAATTAGTAAAGAAAATAGGAACACAATATTATTATAAGGATTATATAGATGCAAATGTTGAAAGACATGACTACCTTCTGATTCCAGAAACAAGATTACCTGAAAAGTGGAGATTCACTGGAGAGGGTGAAGGAGAGGACTGTGGAACTGTTTTTAACTACCAGTGGATAAAACAAGATGAAATATACTTATTAGATAAAGAATTTAGAGAATATATGTCGGAAAAATACATACAAGAATTGTTCGGCAATGGATAGGAGGTAACTACCATGCCCATTAGATGATCCTTACTCTGAGGTGATAGATATGAATAATCGTAAAATCTTCTCATTTCTTCCTTTGATCATTTTTTTATTTATAATATGGTACCTTTTGATGGCAAGTACTGCAGCTGTTGTTAATGTAGTGTCAGTAAATAAAAGAGAAATAGTAGTACAAAATATGAGCGGTGATCAAACTACAGTCACAATCCCAAAAGGAATATTTAAGTTGATTAATATAAATGAGGAGTACTTTGTTTCCTATAATAGTAGAATAGGGCAAAAACCTTTTTTAACTTCAATAGAACCAAGTGCTAAATGATTATTGGAAGCAGATTTAACAATAGAACTTATGAAATGGCGGATATATATAGCATAAAATTGGTGGGATTACTTTGCGTGTAGTTAAGCATATCATGTTATGGTTTGTTTCGACGATTTTATTCACCTTGGCCACTTTTGGATTAGAGCTATGGGAAGGAAATAAAATAAGCACGACTGAATACTATGGGTTTCAAAATATAGGGTTTGTTTTTATTTTCTTAGCATTTCTTTTTTCAGCCGTTCTTTACCCAATTATAATTTTTCCTTTCTCTTGGGTTGTTCGAATGATTGCAAATCCTTTGATTAGCCGCATAATGATATTGCTTCTGAGTGGTATCGGGGGATATGTTTTCTTTTACAAGGCATACGATGAACGCTTTATACAGGAATATCATTTGAATAGTAGTATAGCCATTATCCTTTTTGGTATTGCCGGTTCCATTTATGTCTTGGTGGATTATTATCTTGATCAGAGGAGTTGAATATATGAGCTATTTTGAAAGAGTTAATAAAATATCAAACATTTTATTTTGTGTTTTTGGATTGTTTTTTATTTTGACTATAATTTTCTTTTCTACTAGCAGCTTCTCAGAAATCTTGTTTTATAATTTCACAAATGACTTAAGAGGAGCAATGATTACAGTCATTTGTTTTATGATCTCTTTATTTTCACTTGCCCTGGGCATTACTTTGAAATGTCTTGTAAAAGACTCTGATGAAACGATCCAGCTTATTGCCACAAGAATAAAGTAGTTGTTGAAATCTCAGCAAGTATAACAAATCCCTGCAACATTTGCTTATGATGAAACCATTATATTGGATATTCGTATTCCTATAAAATGATGTTGAAAGGTCGTGTGCGTGATGGATAACGGGTATTTTGTTGGATGGGGTACATTAGCATTAATAAATGCTGGATTAGCACAAGGTAAAAATAGGAGTGGATTAAATTGGTTTTTAATTTCTTTGCTTTGTGGCCCATTGGCTACATTTTTTCTTGTAATATCGAGTAAGCTGCAAATTCATTAGCCCATTATATTTCAGGAGGGGATTTTTTGCTGAAAGCACTAAGGCTGTTCGGTATTCTATTTAGTGCAGCAACAATCATTCTGGCAATACTATTTTTCCGCGGTCAGGATCAAGTGATCATGTCTTGGACAATGATGGGGATGTGTGGAGCTCTGATTTTTAATGGAGGAGCTACCTATTTTAAAACTAAAGATAAAATGGCGGCTCTGTCTTCGATTGTTGGGATGGTACTCTTAATATTCTCGCTTACTAAATTTCCATTTTAATAAAATACCCCATCAACCTATAAAGGTCGGTGGGGATTTTTTTCGTTTCATCGCTTTTTCAATCAAGTTATAGTAGGTTGCTGCAGGTAATGCTTATTTCTTTTTCTTCTTTGTGGGTCCGATCTGGCGCCTTACTTTATTGTTCTCATCAACCTCAATAATATAAATGTCCTTCACTGTACCGGAAAGAGTAAACCATTCACGTAGAGCATCAGCTTCAGTCATTGGTCCCAATATTCGTTTTCCCCTATAACATATAAAAAACACTCCTACTCCTTAGTGAGTTTGCGAAAATGCAATAATCCTCAAAACGATACTCATTAACGATTTTCAGTAAGTCTCATTATTTTATATTAATGATAAATTATAGGAGATGCAATGTTGAGAGATTGTTCCTGTTTAGTTCAAGTAACGTTTAGATCCATGGCGATGTTATTTTTGACTTTTCGAAGTTCATGCGAAGCTATCAGCAAGCACGATACTAAACAGCGATTGACAAAATAGAAGAGCTGCCTAATACTAATTGATAATCATTATCAATGTTTAAAATGTAATTAACTTAAATAGATTGTGTAACGGAACGGAGTGAAATGCAAGATGAAGTTGGAAGATCATATTGCCGCATGGAATTATGCAGCCGTTAAAGTGCTGGATATTCGACATGCTGTAATGGAGCCTGGGGACAAGCTGCAAGGCTATATATTACCTGCATGTGGATTTATCTACTGTGTACGGGGTGCGGCCAGCTTGAATCTCAACGGTATAGATTACGACGCAGACCGTCATTTTATTGTGCATGGTGGCAAGGGTATGAGACTAAGCATAGAGACAGGGAAGATCTTTGAATACTATTTATTATTTTATAGAGCCTCCTTACCAGGAAGAAAGGATTTAGCAAGACTTTTGGAACGAAGCAATCCATTTCGGATGCAGTATGGCTTCGAGTCTTTAGAGCCATTGCCACTTCACTATCAACTAATGGCAATGGAGCAACTCTGGGCACAAGGAGGCTTATTGGAAAGAATTCAAGTTAAAGGCTTGTTCTATCAGTTTATACATGAATTATTAAAGCAGTTTACAAAGGATGGAATAAACCTCAGGCAACCGGATGTCATTGGGCAGGTTGTCCGTTATATTGAGGTGCATTATCGTCACAATTTATCACTAGAATCTATAGCGGAGCAATTTAATTATAGCCCTCGTCATTTATCAACGCGTTTTAAAGGGGAGACGGGGTTCAGCTTGATCGAATATTTGATACGATACCGGCTTGAACATGCAGAAGAGCTATTACGATGTACCGATGCTCCACTCCGCGATATTGCAGAAGAAGTTGGATATAGCGATGTATATTACTTCAGTCGTATGTTTAGTAAATATAATGGTCAATCTCCCATCCGATTCCGCAAGGAAAGCAGGCAGATGAACTCATCGGAGAATCGTCCATTTACCACCGCCAGATTCTCCATTGGCGAGAACATACCCTCCCGATATAATGTTGTTGAATATGATAATCATTATCAATACTGTTATCATAATAAAATAACCGGAGGGTCTTCACCTATGCGAATAACAAAGACATCAAGTTTTATTGTAGCGATGCTGCTTAGCTTTACCTTGCTTTTAAGTGCATGCGGATCTGCAAACGTTGGTTCTACAGCCACGAATTCTAAGGGATCCAAAGCTTCTGAAGTTACATCATCATCAGCCAATAATTCAATTGCAACTGACAATAACAATAAAGAGGCTCAGACAAGAACTATCTCTACGGTAAAGGGAGATATTGTCGTTCCAGCTAATCCAGAGAGGGTTGTCGTGTTATACCTTCAAGGGGATCTTGTCGCCCTCGGCATTAAGCCAGTAGGTACTTCGAGTGTCTTTGAAGGAGCGGCCTTTGCAGAAGAGCTGGGAGGTATTGAAGATCTTGGTTCATGGTATGAGCCTAATCCAGAGGCTATTATGGCAGTAAAGCCGGACTTGATCATAGCTGCTTCTGAAGAAACTTACGAAATCCTTAAGGATATTGCACCGACCATTCCAATACCTTATGAAAAAATGGCGACGGACGAACGTATAATGAAGATTGGCGAGGTATTTGGCAAGGAGCAGGAGGCACAAGCTTTATTAGATAATTTCCACGAGAAGTTGGAGAAAAGTAAGCAGAAGCTTGGTGAACTTGGAATTTTAGATAAGACGGTAACCATTATCGAGGGCGGCAAAAAAGAGATGGCGGTGATCGATAGCAAGCTTTACGGAAGAGGCTCTCAGATCATTTATGAATATTTAGGACTAAAAGCACCAGAGATTCTTCAAAAGAAGATTGATGGCAGGGAGAAGGCTACTGGAGGGTTTGTTTCCTTAGAAGTGTTACCTGAGTATATAGGTGACTTCGTGTTCCGCTCTGTATGGGATGGGGCTGATGATTTGTCGGACAACCCCATTTGGAACAGCATTCCAGCAATCAAAGAAGGTAGATTGATCGAAATTGGGTTTGATTTTTCATATTATTCCGATATCTACTCTCTTGATAAGCAGCTAGATTTTGTAGTTGAGAAGCTAGTGTCAGCGTATGAAAAAAAATAGAAAGCTAGATGATAAAACAGCTGTTATCCCTGATTTAAGAGGGAAATCGTATTTCGGTCTGTTTTTACTCCTAGGGATATTGCTGCTGCTGCTTTCAGTAGCGGCTTCTATCTCTTTTGGCTCTGCTTCCATGAGCCTGAAGATGGCATGGACAGCGATTTTTAATTTTGATCCTGAACTGACCGAGCATCAGATTATTCATGCCCTTCGTATTCCGCGTACAGCAGCTGATATTATTGCGGGCATGTGTCTCGCGGTAGCAGGAGCAGTTATGCAAGGCTATACGCGAAATCCCTTAGCCGATTCGGGATTAATGGGAGTAAATGCTGGAGCAGCGCTTGCAATGGCCGTTACACTGGTTTTTCTTCCAGGGCAACTGCAGACAACAACCTTGCTAGTTAGCTTTATTGGCGCAGGACTTGGAGCAGGATTAACGTATCTTGCCGCTTCATTGAATCGTTCAGGAATGACACCTCAACGACTGGTGCTAGCTGGAATATCAATTACAATGCTATTTGGAGCTGTGGGGTCATTTATCTCATTAAACTATGGAATTGGTCGTGCCCTTGCTTATTGGACTTCGGGTAGTGTGGCTGGAGCAACATGGGTGGAAATTAGGCTAGTTATACCTTGGTTCCTAGGTGGACTGGCTTTGTCACTATTCATTGCACGCTCTATCACTGTTTTAAACTTGGGGGAAGAGATCGCGAAAGGCTTCGGGCAACGGATCGTTCTCGTTAAGATGATAGCTACGCTTGCGGTCCTTTTACTAGCGGGTGTAGCTGTTGCACTTGTAGGGCCAATCGGCTTTGTAGGGTTGATTATACCGCATATTATGCGTTTTTTTGTAGGTGTAGATTATCGTTATATTATTCCGGCATCAGCCATTTACGGCGGCGCACTTATGGTAGTAGCGGATATCGCAGGAAGGCTGATTAATCGTCCGGCGGAGACAGCACTGGGCATTATTTTTGCAATGATTGGTGTTCCTTTCTTCTTGCTAATTGCGAGCAAAGAGAGGAGAGCCTTCAAATGAATGTTGTTAAATCGCATAAGGCTACAATATGGATTCTATCTCTCATAATACTGCTTATTGCAGGAGCTATTCTTAGTCTTAATATGGGAAAGGTGTCTCTCAATCCACTTGAAGTATTTCAAGTATTGCTTGGACAAGGTCCAGAGGAGCATAATCTCGTTGTTTATAAGTTTCGTCTTCCTCGGATCGTATTAGCGATACTTGTTGGATTTGGGATGGCACTGGCAGGTGCCGTTATGCAGGCGTTGCTGCGCAATGATCTGGCTGATCCCGGCATGCTTGGTATTAGCTCAGGTTCAGGTCTTATGGTGTTGCTGATTATCTCAACTGTGAGCATTCAAGGCACCGCTATAACATTATTACTGCCGTCTATGGCATTCTTAGGTGGTTTGCTGGCAGCAGCTCTGATCTATATTCTAGCCTATAGGAAACGTCGTATGATTTCTTCTACACGACTTGTCTTGACGGGTGTTGCGATTAATATGGGGTTTAGTGCGCTGTCGTTATTCCTGACTTTAAAGCTTGATGACCAGAAGTATGAGTTTGCGCAGCGTTGGCAAGCAGGATATTTATGGGGGGACAAGTGGTCTTATATCAGCTTGTTGGCACCTTGGGTATTGCTGCTATTCGCATATATTATTTCTAATTTCAGGACATTGAACGTCTTGGTGCTAGGCAACGAAATTTCGATAGGATTAGGAGTCGCTGTAAAGAAGAAATTTTTGCGCCTGGCGATTGCGGCTGTAGGCATTGCTTCTGGCTGTGTAGCGCTCGGGGGCTCGATCTTCTTTATTGGATTGATTAGTCCGCATGTGGCGCGCAAACTGGTAGGTCACGACTACAAAGTACTTCTACCAACTTCAGCACTTATTGGTGCGCTATTGCTGCTTATAGCGGATACGATTGCTCGAACGGTCAGCTTTAAGTCGGATATTCCCGCAGGGATTATTGTAACAATGCTGAGTGTGCCTTACTTCCTATATTTATTGATGCGTTCAAAATAAATATCGGAGTTCTTTCCAACGTATAAAAAAGCCTTCTTTTTGGGTTTTGCCGCGAGCCCTTACGAGGCTTTTAAAAAAACAAAAAACCGCGAAGATCCTTGATTATACAAGGATTTTCGCGGTTTTTAAACTCCTCTTTTTGTACTTATCTTCTGCTATCCTGCAACCACAATACTTGGTATACCAAGTAGAATTAAGACTGAGTGTGAGTAGAACAATGTCGCAGTAGACGCAAACTGTGCAATGAAAAATAATGAAACCCACTCATTGTTATCGCATATGAGCGGGTTGTATTAAGCCTATTACTTTAATGCAAAGAAATAATAAGGTTAGTGATTTGGATTTAATATTGCTAATATCTGATGATCTTCCCAACGGCCGTTAATTTCAACATTTTTAATTGCTATTCCTTCTTTATGAAAACCAGCTTTTTCTAAAACTCGCATGGAACCTAAGTTGTCTGGCATAACTCCAGCTTCAATTCTATGTAAATTGAGTATTTCAAAAGCATAATTAACAACCAGATTAACAGCTTCGGTAGTATAACCTTTTCCATTATGTTCTTGGTCTAAGGAATATCCTAAAGTTGCACTTTGACAAGGTCCACGGACAACATGAAATAAGCTGATAGTACCTATAAGAACGTCATTGTTAATTTGAAAAATTCCGAATTCATATTGAATATCCTTCCTTGTGTTTTCTTCCCACTTTTCAATTAATTCTTTGTGCGTTTCTAACGTCCAGTAATTTTCCGGACGAGTGACGGAATGACTTTCGAAAAAAGTTTGATTTTTCTTTTCTAAATTCAGTAATTCGACAGCATCTGAGAGGGTAAGTGGTCGTATATATACATTTAATATTTTGGTCATCTAATCTTCCTACCTTCTTTAAGAGTTGAACTTAAATATTATATCATTTCATATTTAGTTTTACACAGTACGAAGATACAGATCATTAAGGGAGTAAGAGTGTCCCTGCTCTCCCAAAGGTTTTGACGAAGTAGATGCATACCGCGCACCGAAAAGTTCAATGAATTACTGCTTTTTGTTTTTTAGAATACACCAAACAACACCGTAAAAATTAAAACAACGATTACAAAACTCATTGATATCAACCTTTTTGGGATTATAGCATGATCTGCCCGTTTGTATAATTCGAATAATTCCAAATAATTAAGTAATAAAGGGGAGTACTGCGATAGAATTGAAAGGATTGTAAGCAGGAAGGGAATTATATATCATTAAAGCGGTATTTAGGAATTGGTTGGAGGGTAGAAGCGATGATATTTTCCCAGAGGATCACATGAACTGATTCGAAAAGTAATCGCGATTCGCATCAAATTCGTCTCACAGGGGTTTTTAATAGAATGATAAGTGAATAGAAAACAAAAAAAGCCTTGAAATTCAAGGCTTTTCGATATAGGACGGATGGGGTTCGAACCCATGACCCCTACCCTGTCAATGTAAACTATTATGGATTGTGAGACAGCGTAGAACTGAAAAATCCTTGAAATGTCTGGGAGTACTGAGTTGGTCAACTAGTGAAAACGAGTGGATAAAAGCACCGAAAAGGTAAGTTCGTCCCCAATCCGTCCCCAACTGGTCCCCAGAAAAATTAAGACGAAGGTTGGTCTATCGCGGAATGTTTGTGAAGGTTTTGGGGGGCGAATTTATTGAATCTATCTGCGGTGTCTCGACTTAATTTCTTAGTGACATGAGCGTATATATCTGAGGTTGTTTGTTCTCTAGCATGACCTAGTTGTTTTTGAATCGCCTTCATAGGGGCACCATCTTCAATAAGAAGCGAGGCACAGCTGTGTCGCAAATCATGGAACCGAATTTTCTTTAGGTTGTGACGTATGAGAAATCTTGTCCACCAACGGTAAGGATAGGAGTGATAGAAGGGTTTTCCATATCCTCCGTGAAAAACATATTCACGTTCGTCACCTTTCCAAAGTCCAGCCTCTTTCTTTTCCCACATATTTTTAAGCCAATCTCTTCTATGGAGTTTCAACTCCTCCACATACCAATCTGGTAATGCAATAGTTCGTTTTGAGCTATTGTTCTTTGGTCCTTTTTCGATGGCTTTACCATCTTCAGTTAAAGAGATACTGTTAACTATCTCCATAGTACGATTCTTCAAATCTACACTTTTCCATTCCAGACCTACAAGCTCGCCTCGGCGACAACCTCCCACTAAAGCACCTAAGATGAAGAGGCGCCATTTTCGAGGCTCATGATATAGAGTGGAAATGACAGTATTAGCCTCTTCCTCCTCATAAAAATTTCCTTCAGATTGTTCTACTGTTGGCTTTTTTACACCTATAATCGGGTTTTCTTTGATCATCTTCCATTCAGTGGCGCGTTGGAGAATGTTTTTTAAGACGCGATATATATATTGAATTGTTCCTGGTTCTAGACAACCTTCTTTGCCATCTTTACGCGCTTCAGGTTTATGAAGATTCGCAATAAAAGTAACGAGGTGAATAGTTTTTATTGCTCCTAATTCTTTATTTCCTAATGGTTCTTTGATATGTGATTCGTAATAAGTTTGGTATGTTTTGTAAGAAAGAGGGGAAAGGTTTTTAGGATTTGATGCATACTTTGGTTTCCACACGTTTTCGTAGAATTCATCAAGTTTCATCTTTTGAGGTTTCATGTATGTGCCGGATTCGACTTCTCTTTTGAATTGATGGAGTTGATCATCGAGATAGTCCTGGAGTTTTTTTGTGGTTCTAAGAAGGGCAGGATCATCAACTTTGATGGTTTTGTATTCTTTGTCTCTCACGCCTGAATCTCCTACTTCAACAACAAGACGCCAACTGCTTTTCCCTCTCTTTTCTATACTACCACTTGCCATGAAATTACCTCCTATAGGATCATATGTTCTATTTTTGGCATATTTAAACAGCCTTTCAGCTGGAAGGCGCTAAAGGTCAGTCGAAGTATTGATCCATTTCTACTGGAATTTGATTACGAGATAATAGATCCCTTATGGTTTCATCTGTTTTCAGGGTGTCACATGCAGTGAGAAGTTTCACGGCAAATTTATTAGCTTGCCGCTCATACTTTCCTGCATTGTATAAAGATTGTTCATCTAACCAGAATCGAGAAATACCAGGGTGTAATCTATCGTGACCTAATTCATGCGCACAGATAAACCTCTGCCACTCAGGATTAAGTCCGTTATGTATAACTATATAACGCCTTCGTAATTTTTTAAAATACATGCCACGTGTACCTGATCCTAAATCCTCATAGCGTACAATGATATTAAGGTGCGCTGAAATTTCAAAGGGGTCGTTAGTTTTGAACTTTTTAATTAGCTTTAAGATCGTATCGTCCATGAGCATCCCTACTCATCAGTTTTTTTCTTCTTGCGTCCATATGTTTCCTTGTTTTTCTTCTTTGCATCCCAAAACATAGCTTCCATTACACGTTTGATTTTTTCTTTATCGTCTTTACTGATAGGAACGCCATCAAACATAATTGGAGAATCTTCTTCAAGTAATGTCTTAAAGTCATGAACATCCTTCGGAGTGGCCCAATCAGGGATTTTAGAATCAAAGCCCAAGAGATAGTTTGGATTGACTTCGAAAAAATCAGCGAGTTTATTAACCATGTCTGTTCGAGGCATAGAAATACCTTGCTCCCAAGCATTATAACGAGGTCTTTTGATTCCTAATTGCTCAGATATTTGATATTGACTTAATCCTTTGGATTCTCTAAGACCAATCAATCTATCTTTAAACTCCACCTAGAATCATCCTTTAATTTAAATTATCCAAAACCCCTTGACGGATAATTTAGTTATCCGTTATAATTCAAATATCGAAAGGGGGTCAAGACGGTATGGCTAAAAAAAGGGAGCTATTCAGTAAGCTCCGTAAATCAAAAGGAACTCAAGTTAAAGTGGCAGACGATAACGAAATTTCAGCCGTTTATCTTCGGATGATTGAGAATGGAACATTTACTCCTGGCAGAGACTTGATGTTTAGATTATCAAGATATTTCGATGTTCCAGCTGAAGTATTATTCTCGGATTACTTTAAACGGGATAAGTCTGTCCAATTGCGATAATTTAATTATCTATTTCGTATTATATGTAATTTATATTATCCAGTCAAGATTTTTTTTGCTTAAAATGGATAATTTAAATATCCGTTATTGGAAGAGGTGAAAATCATGAATACAGTTGAACAAGCAATCACTGAAATCGTTTTAACTCAGGTCGCAGCTGCAGAGATGAGAATCATAGAAAGGTTGTCCTTAAAAAAAGATAGATCACTTACTTTTAGTGAAGCATGTGATCATCTCAATATGTCAGAGTACACACTTCGTAATCTTTGCAAGAACAAACGGATACCTTTCAGGACAATCGGAGCGGAGGGCTCAAAGTCACCAAGGTATATATTTAGATCTAATAGTTTGGATCAATGGATAAGAGAGGAAGAAGAACGTAACTATCAGCCATCTTAACCACACCACGTAGTGTTTTATACCTGAAAGGAGATTTTGTACGTTGAAATCAGATTTACAAATTGCTTATGAAGCTCTATCAAGAGTAACAGCAACTGCTTTAGTTACTGGAGATAAAATCGTATTAAGAGAAGTTGGTCTTGCTCGGGCTAAAACCTTGGAGTTAAAGACAATGATTCAGCAGCGTGAAGCTAAGCCTCACGGAGTGAAGTTGAATCGTATTGAGACTTACTGCTTATCAACACTTTAAGAAGGGAGAATCACATTGCTCATTGATATCAGTAAAATCAAAGTAACAGATCGTATCCGGCAAGAATTCATCGGCATCGAGGAATTGGCTCAGGACATCACTGAGAACGGCTTAATCAATCCCATTGTTGTAACCTCAGATTATCAGTTAATTGCCGGAGAACGACGTCTGAGAGCTCACCAGCATATGGGTAGGGAAGTGGTCGAGGTTAACGTTATGGAAGTGAGAGATCGTGCACATCACCTGCAACTTGAAATTAGCGAAAACGAACATCGCAGAGACTTTACTTTTTCTGAACGAATTGCTTACGGCAAGAAGATCGAGGAGCTTGAGCGAATCAAAGCTAAGGAGCGAATGTCTTCGCCAGATAAGGAAAGTTTGCCTGATGGAGATAAGGGACAGGTCAGGGATATAGTTGCCGAACAAGCCGGATTCGGAAGTGGTCGCAACTATGACAAGGCGAAATTCGTTGCTGAATATGCCACACCTGAAATCATTCAAGAACTTGATGCTGGACTTATAAGTACACATAAAGCCTTTATCCAAACAAAAGAACGAATGGAAGTAGCTGAACTAGCTGCTGTAGAAGCAAATACTCGGGCTGAAGCCGCTGAAAAGGAGAAAGAAAACCTTCGGAGGCAATATAAGGACTCTATTCCTGCTGATCAGTTAGAAGAGGCTGTCAACGCGGCCATAGAGCGTCAGCAAGAAGAACATGAAGCATTTATTGCTCAGAAGGATAAGGAATCTCATAAAGCGCTCAAGGCGCGTGACGAGAAGTGGAAAAAAGATATCGAGGTCGAACGAGATAAGGCTGAGGAATTGAAAGTTGGCCTTGAGCGAGTTAAAACAGAGATGGAACAACTGAAAGCCCAGCAGCCAGCAGACTTTGACGAACAACTGGCGGCGCTACAGCTTAAGAATTTGCGATTCCAAGCCGATCAGAACGTACTTCAAATCAGCGCCCACACCAAAGCTTACCTTCAGAAAGTGGGACTGTCCGCATTTGCTTTGGAGACAATCTGCAATGCTAGTGCCAGTGAGAGGAAACGGATTAACGAGAGTTTGGACATGCTTCAGTCGTTCGTTGATCAAATCAGACCAAGCGTAAACAGCAGAAAGGTGGTAGGTAGAAATGACATTGGTTAATACAAATGAATTACTTGTTGCTGTAGGGCAGCAGTTGCAAATAACTGAACAACAAGGCGCGGCGTTAAGAATGATGTTCGAAGGTTTGGGGTTGATTAGAACTGAAATTATCGAACATAAGGAAGAAGTGCAAATGATGCTCCAGGAAGTGCGGGATAGCGTTACATTGACAGATGCAGAATGCTACCAAATACAGCAGGCCGTTAAACTAAAAACAAATGAATTGACCAAACACCGCTATAAAGAGTCTGATTTAAAGTTTAACCAGATGGTCGGTAAGTATCGACGGCTCATCTGGAGCAAGATGAAAGAACGTTTTGAAGTAGCTAAATACAGTCATATCCGCCGCATCGATTTTGCGGACGCTATCGAGTTTGTTCAATTCTTTCAACCGGAGGACTACATATGACAAATGATAGAATCCGTCAGCGTAGACAAGCCTGGAAACGAATGAATGAACTGTTAGACTTCGAGAATCGTGGGTATAAGAGCGATGATACTTCAACGGAAATTGCTGAATTGAGATCCTTCTTAAGAACGAGGGAGGGATGATTAATGCCTGTCTTTGAAATTCCGGTGATCTCCATGGGTGAACAATTTGATATGACCCAGGATGGAGAGACGTACTTTCACGCAGTTGCTACACTACATGATGTCTTAAGCAACGGGGTACTACGAGTGGATTTAGTGAAACTGGATCTGACGCATGACCAAACAAAGGTTATAGACGCTCTTGATCGTAAACGGAATTCAGAAGTCCGTATCAAGTCGTTACGGCAATATATCAAAGTTGTAGGGGACATGCCTCGGTTGACTGAGAGGGCAGAGCGTGAGTTACAGGAGGCTGCTCAGGAGTTGGAGCAATTGATTGAGGGGATTGAAATAAAAATGACCACGTTGAGGGACGCGGCCATTTAAAGACATTTTTAATATATTATGAACTCAATTTATCATAAGCGATCTTTGATAGTCAATCATAATCGTAGCCACTAAGTCCTAGAAAGGGAGTTTGTACGGAAATGGCTGAAATAAAATGGATCAAATTAAGTGTCAATATGTTTGATGATGAGAAAATCAAGCTCATCGAAACGATGCCAGAAGCAGATACGATCATAGTCATATGGGTAAAGCTGCTGGCTCTGGCTGGCAGATCCAATATGGGGGGCTACATCATGTTGACTGAGACCATTCCTTATACAGAGGACATGCTCATGTCAATTATGAATCGTCCCTTGTCAACAATAAGAATGGCTCTGGCGACATTTCAAAGATTCGGAATGTTTGAGCTTTCAGAGGACGGCGCTTTCTTCTTAACCAATTGGGAAAAGCATCAGAATGTTGACGGAATGGACAAGGTAAGGATACAGACTAATGCTAGAGTCAAGAAACACAGGGAAAGCAAAAAAGGATTGATTTTACCTGAGACTGAGAAACGTTTCAGTAACGTTACAGTAACGGAATGTAACGCAACAGATATAGAAGTAGATTTAGAACTAGATAAAGATAACTGCTGCTTTACGGGTTCTGATGAATCAAAGCCAATTCAAACAGAACAAGATGCCGATCTTGCCGGGGATGCCGTCTCCCACCGGACAGATGAAGAATTGGATTACCGCAAACAGATTTCAAGCCTTTACCTTTCTCGAAGGGGTAAAGGCCTAGAAATAACAATGAAGGATGAAGTGGTCATTGACGATCTTCTTGCTAACAAGGTGCCGATCCGAATAGTGCTTGAAGGAATCAACAAGTCATTTGATCGATTCAAACCTAAACATAGTAAGCAAGAAATAAAGACCCTTAGCTATTGCAGTGGAATGATCTATGATCTGCACGCTGCTGAAACTAGTAAGGAGAACGAGGGCGCGGCGATCTCAGATGAAAACGAAGACAAGATTACCTTATCGCAAGAAAACATCCCTTCCGAGGAAGAGGTGCAAGAAATGCTGGAACTGATGAGGTCTAAACGTGGAGGTGCCTGATTGAAAGGTATGGGGGAAGAGATTAAGAGGCTTCTACCGGATAGATTTTTGGAAAGAAAGGCCGCGTTGGTGGATCATTTAGGCAAACATCCTGAATTCCTGAGGTTGCAAAACCAATATCCTGAATTTGTGGACTTGAATAGGGACATAAGCAGCCTAGGAAATCACATATCTTGTTTTGATCATTGTCAGTCTTGCCCGGGGCTGAACGGATGTTTGAATGAATTCCCTGGACATAGCAGTCATGAAGAAGCGAGTGAGAAACAGAAGTCATTAGTATTCAGACTTCGGAAATGTTCCAAACTGTTAGCAAATGAGAAACGTATCGCTAATCAAAGCAGAATTAAGAGCCATAATATCCCGGCGCATATTGTTGAATCGACATTCGAGGATCTTGAGAGAGACCAAAGTCGAAGAGTTGCAATCGCAGAGTGCATTAACTTCTGTTTAGGATTTGAAAAAGGAATCACCTACAAAGGTCTATACTTACACGGTTCCTTGGGTGTGGGTAAAAGTAGGGTGGCTGGTGCGATTGCAAATGAATTAGCTGGAATGGGTGTTGATGTGCTCATGGTGTACGTTCCAGATTATCTTGGAGAGGTTAAGGACTCTATCGCGACAAACGATGTACAAGCCAAAGTAGACGCTTTAAAATCGGTGGATGTTTTGATCTTGGATGATATAGGAGCTGAGACTTTATCATCTTGGACAAGGGATGAAATAATGGGTCCTATATTGCAAAGTCGAATGGAGACTAAGAGCACAATCTACACTTCAAACCTTAGTATGAAGGAATTATTCAATCACTTTGTAAATGTAAGAGATTCGAAAGGCGTAAATGATCTTAAACAGCGTGTGGATAAGGCTATGCGCATCATGGACCGCATTGAACCATTTGTAAAGGTATTGCATGTTGGCGGAAGAAACCGCCGCAGGGAGGTTTAGAACTTATGAAAATAGTTGTAGATAGCTCGTTACTTGCTGAGGCTCTATCTGATGCAGAGAAGGCAGTATCAGGTAAGCCAGTAATGGAAATATTGTCAGGTTTGCTGGTCCAAACCACGGATGATGGAGTGAGCGTTAGTGGAGCAAGCGAAAGAGCCACCATCCAATCTTATATCCCTGATGAACAGGTTAAAATCGTTCGTGCTGGATCGGTTGTACTTCCTAAAATAGCCCTTGAACTTATCAGGAAAATGAACGGGGAGATTGAACTTGATGTCGGTAGATATTTTGAAATAACGATTGTCAATAAAAGCGAGGAGATTGAAATCACTGGTTTTGATCCCGATGAATTTCCTCAGCCCCCAGATGTGGATTGGGGAGAAACAACAGTCTTATCAGGAAAAGATTTGAAAGAATTCATTAAGAAAACTGTCTTCTCTGTAGCTACTGAGGCGAAAGTTCCTGAAATAACTGGTGTGAACATAACGCTATTAGAAAATCAAATTAAATTGATGGCTACAGATAGAAATAGAGTTGCTTCAATACAACGACCAATGGCAGTGAAAGACTACGGCAGCGCGATAGTAGAAGCTCGTGGCCTTATAGAATTGGAAAAGATCATATTCGATAAAGATGAGGTTCAGTTCGGTTTTTCTAAATTGCAGTCAGGAGAAGTGTTCGTTGTTTTCATAAAGACAGATAGGTTCACATTTTATTCTCGGGTACTTGAAGGTCGGTATCCTGATGTAGAAAGAATGCTTTCAAAAGTAGTGGGATTATCATCTGTAAGGGTGAACAAAAAAGAGTTCTCCAAGTCACTCGATCTCATATATACACTAGCAAAAGAGGAAAAGATGAATCAAGTTAGATTGGCAGCATCAAAGACAGAGTTGACTATCAAGGGCAACGGAAAAGGGATGGGGAAAGCAAAAGGAGACGTACAACCATTAACCTTTGAGGGAGAACCTTTCACGGTATCCTTAAACGCAAAGTACATTATCGATCTGTTAAAGGCGATTGACTCAGATGTCATCTCAATTGAGTATACAGGCAAGATGACGTCGGTTATTTTTCGGGGAGATGATTCAGAAGGCAGTAGGTTTATCGTTCAGCCTTACCGTACTCAGACATAAGGAAAACTAATTAGGTGGTAATAACGGTGCCACATATTAACGTTTAAACCAATTAAACATATAGAAAAACTAATTGAAAGGTTGATTGAAATGAGTGAAAACGTCATTTTGAATGGTCAGGACATTGAAAGGTATCTAGATGAAAACGACAAAAGTGAGTTGTCGCGTATCATCTGGAAAATGGAACAACTGAAGGCTACTGAAAACGATCCTAATCAACTGAGGTTGGATATCATAGATGATCAACTGGTGTTCCCAGGAGGTTATCATGAGTGAAAAACTTGATCCTGGAGTTGTAGAAACGATAGATGGAGAGTACGGCGTATATAAAAGGTATTTCCTTGATAGAGATGAGCTTCAAAAATATCGAGAATTACCATCAGACACATATTGGGATCATCACGGACAGATATGAAGCTAACAAAGGTAACAAAACATGAAAAAGGAGCATAGAGGATTTATTCCTCGTGCTCCACTATAAATAATTCTTCAATAGTAACACCTAAAGCTTTAGCGATAGAAAATAAATGATTTGCTTCATGTCGAGAATTTTTATCAAACCGACTAATCGTTCCTTGTGGTACACCAGATTTATCTGATAAATCCATTTGAGTAAGTCCCATATCTTTTAATAATGGAGTTAGATTGGGTTTAACTATAACCATATTATCACCTCGTGAATCGATTATACGATAACGAATATTTATTAGCAAGATCTATTGACTCGTTATGCGATATCGTATATTATTTAGTTACAAAGTTAATATACTAAATGCGATAACGTATATTTAATGTGAAGATTGGACATCGTTTCATTTTGAAGAAGAGTAAGGAAAATTTTCCTCAGCGATGAAAGGAGCCATCATTAATGAATAAGAATCTCGATCTATCGAAATTAGATGAACAACCACAAGAAATCAGAGAGGCAATAGCTTTCTATGCTGCTCACACAGTATTACCAATATATTTCTCAGCAGCTGAACGAGAACAGCATTATAGAACACTTGAACAAGCTGGTTATTTAGAGCAAATTACATAATATCCGCAGCGTTATCGTATTAGCCAAGAACTAAAATCGAGACATAGGAGGTGAGAATGAGCAATGGCGCATCAGACATTTTGGAAACCTGAAAAGAAAATTAAAGAAAAGAAATCCTATAGCAGTTTACATCAGCAAAAGACAAAAGATAAGAAGGAAGTTCCAGAATGGAAGAAGGGTATCCTTGCTCATCACCAAAAAGGCAAAAGTTCAAAAGACCGTGGAGAGTTTAACGACGATATACTTGCTGAAATCATTGCCGAATCAAGTGGGATTTGTCCTATATGTAAGAGTGCTCATTCAGATACTACGCATCACGTTATGCCGAGAGGTCGGAAAGGGCGTGGCGTAAAGACTAACGGATTAAGATTGTGTTGGCCTTGCCACGACGCCGTTCAAACTAACGAAGAGGCCTTACAATACTGGATATCTGTTTTTCGAGACAAATACGGAGATTACTTCTGGTTCGACGAAAAGGATTGGGAAGAGTTCAACCATAAACGGAATATCCAGCAGCAGAAAGAGCGTGAGAAGCAAGAACGACAAAATCAATTCAAGCCGGTTGTTGATTTACTAACTGCTGCCGCTGGAAGAAATCTCAAATCAAATGAATTGCGTCTGCTACAGTCCTTTGAAGATAGCGATATGGCAGTATTCGCAAGTATGATGGCAGATGCGTTAGGAAGACCTGTGGAACTTGCACCTGTCTACAGTTACGGCGAACGATTTGAAGATTAGGAGTGTGTAGAATGGCTAAGGTTCGAGACGCTGCTTATCGGCAGAATCTGACCAATATAAGAGAAATGGCACCGATATTCGAATCACACGAGCTACAACTTTTCAGGAAGCTAGAAGAGGTAGACTATCTTATTGCTTGCATCTCTAGTGAAGCCACAACTTGTTGTGTGAGTTCAGATTACTGCCGTGAATACATTCGAATGCACGTTACTGACATGGTTGATCAAATAGCCGAGAAACGCGAAAAGGAATGGAGGTCTAAGTCGAGAAAAGCGAAGCGACGGACATATTGATTCATATAACAACGAATAAAGGGTGGTTAAAATGACAGAAACAGAACAGCGCAGACACTTCCAGCGAATCAAATCCTTGAGTACCAATAAATTTTGGAAGTACATGAATGTACTTCATACAAGGGCGTATACCAAAGCCGAAAACCATTATCAAGAGGCTATGGATATTGTATTAACACCAAAGCAAAAAGCAGCAGTAGTTTCTAAGGCTAATGAGATTCGAGAGTTATGGGATGGAATGCCATCGATCACGTTGGATGCTACCGAGGATGCAGAAATGCGGGAATTGGGAGTTTAAATCAAATTCGGGCATAGGCCATTGGGAGAGAGCGAGAAATGATCAATAAAGAAATGTATTTCGAAGACAATCTTGCTTCGCAGGGAACAAGTTTTTATCTAAGAGATGAATCAGATAATGCCTGGGCTGTTATGGTCCTTATATTTGAAAAGATGAGAAAACGAGGATGGTTCATTCAGACAGATCAGCGTATTTTAAGAGATTACGCTTGTTTGGCAAAAGACCACTTTGAGGGGCAGAAGGGCAATCTTAAGTTTAAGGCCGAAAAATACCGCATGGGATTTAAAATTGAATTTTTCCAAGAAATAAACACTGTCAATAAAAGCGGCGGATACTATGATTTCGATAAATTAAAGCTCATGCCATACTTGCTTCGCTTGTCATTTCTAACTGAATTAAAACACATTAAAGAAACGTGCAAGGCAGATGGGTATACGGATCAATCCAAGCCGGTTACAGTCAGGGCTTTTGATAAAGTGATGGACCATATTAAAAGCTCTTGTCATTACAAAGAAGGAAAAGAATTACCGGAGTACGAGGTACCAAGCTACAACAGCAAAGATAAAAACGGAAAGCGCATCCGGAATGGAGAAGTTAAGTATTTCAGAGATCGTAAAGGGTGTTTGCAGCGCGGCATTGTTTACCACAATATCAACAACATGTGGTGGGTCATACTGCATGAATATAACTACAGAAATATTGCGAATTTTGAGTTTTTTGATTTAGACAGTGAGGAAAATCGGAAGCGAAAACTGATTAAGAAATCTGGTTATCACAAACCAGCAGCGCGCATTAAATTCAGCGAAACTGTGGCAACCCAGATTAGCAAGGAATGCAAGGGTATTGGCAAAGAAGGACGCTTAGTGAAAGCAAATGAGATGCTGGCGAAGCTTTATAAATTTGATTGGACTTCAAGACTTTTCGCTTTTGAATTAAAAGCCAACGGTCGGTTGTCCCTAATGGAAATCGAAAGCAAGGCATGGGGGAACCACAAGGTACATGAGAGCCCCAAAAAGCTTAGTCTATATGGAAGAACATTACCAATGTCTGGCACAGAAAGCTATTGGGTGAAGGCTCTCAGGGAATATGTTGTTTATGGCAAAAGGACGATTACTGAATGGTTTTGTAAGGATAGCAACGGGCAGGGACCAGACGCACATTACTGGCCAGAAGTACGAAAAATAGCTTGGGAGATCGGGGTGTTAGCATCTTAGGGGTTAAATTACCCGGCAGTATTTATGTAAAGTTAGTTATTTAGAAGGTGGTTTTTTATTTCCTGATTGATACATGGAAACGCCAAAAACAATTCCTAAGCCAATACCTATTGCAATGTTGTGGACAAACAATCCAAAGGCAAGACCAAAGCATAAGCAAATATATAAACTAATCGCCAATGAGGGTTTCTTCTTATTCATTAAATCACCTCGATGTAATTTCCTAAATTATACCATAGGGAGGCATAACCAGTATGAGCCAAGAAAAGCGAAAACCTTGTACACGTTGCGGGTTCGACGATGAATTTATAGCGGATTATTTGGAGGATGGTACAGAGCATGTATTTTGCGGGAACTGTGGTACTCCTATTGAGGAAGGGGCGGAGTCATGACACAGGTAAAGGATAAGACAAACATTTGCCCCCGAGAGAGGGCAGAGGCGGCAAATATCACGCTTAGTAGTGTTAAAGAGTAGTCGACGCAAATGGCGTATTAGAAGGGAGGTAGCGAAGTGAAGAATCAAATCATTCATGGCGACTGTCTGGAGGTCATGCCTAGCTTACCTGATAAGAGTTTCGACATGATCCTGTGTGATTTGCCTTACGGTACCACAGAGAACCTTTGGGATTCGATAATTCCTCTGGACCGGCTATGGCAGCAGTACGAACGATTGATTAAGGATGGCGGCGCGATTGTTCTTACAGCTCAGACACCATTTGATAAGGTGTTAGGAGCCAGCAACTTGCGGCTTCTCCGGTATGAGTGGATATGGATCAAAAGCAACGGTACCGGATTTCTAAACGTCAACAGAATGCCGTTGAAGGCCCATGAAAACATTCTCGTCTTTTACAAGAATCTGCCGATTTATAACGCTCAGAAAATGCAGGGGCATAAGCCGGTTAATCAATACAAGAAGCATTCCAGTGATGGTAGCAATTACGGTAAGACAATCATTGGTGCCGAAGGCGGCGGGCAGACAGATCGGTATCCGGTCGATGTTCCCTACTTCCCGCGCGACAATGAACGGTATCACCCAACACAAAAACCAGTAGCACTATTTGAATACTTAATCCACACTTATACAAATGAAAGTGACATGATCCTAGATAATTGTATCGGAAGTGGAACAAGAGCCGTAGCTGCAGCATCGCTGCATCGGAATTTTGTGGGGATCGAGAAGGAATCGGAGTATGTAGGTATTGCTAAAGAAAGGCTCAAGTGTGTTCAGACTCAATTGATAGTCTAACAGACCATCATGGACAGTACGAAGATGTAATGAAAGTAAGACGCATACAGCACAGGAAGGTGATGATAGCAAATGGCAGTTAAGCAAGTATATTTATCAGAAGAGCAATTACGATATTTGATTGCAATAACCGAAGCTTCTAAAAAAATAAAGTATTAACCCAGAGTTGTTGATTTGGCACGGTTATCAGTTTGAAAAATCGTCAGGTTTTGAGTATTAAGTATTAGATTGAGACATCAAGTGAGTGCTCAAGGGGAAACGAACCGATCAAATAAATTTATTGACTGAGGAGTATTGAGCGGTTGTTTGCAGTGGTGACCGGTTAACGATTGCAGCGGTCGGCATATTAGCATCTGGAGAGAAGCAGGAGCGCAAGCCGAAGCATTGAGCAGCTACTGGCGCAGTACCGAACCATCTGGCACGGCGCGTCCAGAGTGAACCAAGAGCGCGTGGAAACTGCCGGCAGTCGTGCGTCGTGATCGGCTACCGATTGCTGTGCCGAGTCTATTACTTAATTTTCTCATTTGTAGCGAGAAAATTGAATAATAGATCCCCTACAGCCTACTTTTGTTCCTCGATGTTTTCGAATTGTCGTACTGTTCGAATTTATATAATAAGTTCTAGCTAACTGTAGAAATGTAAACAGCGACATCTGAGGACAAAAAAATAATGTCCTATACTGTCGCTGTTTCAATGCTAACGTCTTCGTTAATTTTGAATTTCACACTTTGTTGGATTATTTATATCTTCACAGTTTAAGACTTGGGTAAAGATATGCCCTTTATATTGATTGGCTTTCTGATACTCGTAAACATAGTCGGTACAAGTGTCTTCACTAAGATTATTCCAACAATAACACTTATCACCTTTCGTTGTGATTGCACAAGTACCAATAGGTCCAAGCAACATGTTTTGAGGTGGATTTTTCATCATCACGTTTTTGTTGTGGGAAACAACTGGTATGTTGCCACCACCACTTGTTCCATTTAAGTATGAAGAGGTCGCTGTTGCAGGATTTCTAAGGATTTTTGAGATTATCACCAACAAGATGAATAACACTAAAACACCACCATTATTTAGATGCGATACGCCCATTACAAAACCTCCTGGTGTATTTTTAAATACTCTATAAAATATGTTAAATGGTCAAATGTGTATGGGCATTACACTATGCGTAATAACCATTGCTTCATTTATTTCTTCCACCCTACAGTTCATTTTTTTTATTTCCGTCAGATGAAGATGTTATCAGGATCGGGAGGGATCAGTAATACGTATTTCATAAGCATTTAACTGTATATCACGATTGCCATCACCAACTATAAGAAAAGTGGGATTGTATATAACAAGATTATTGTTAATTAGAGCTGATAGATCCATGTGACTAAACACAACATTTTTTGATTGGTACCAAGGAGAAGTTGATGGACTTATTTTATGCCATGCTGTTATTAAAATAGACATTGTAATATCTGAGGAATAATTAACCATATGAAAAATCGGTATTGAATAACTACCACCAGTATGTGTTACCCTATCATTTTTATTTAGCTGCCATATTTTCGCTCCACTTTGCAATGAATAAATGCATGTTGTGTTCTCTCTTTCTCCATGAAAACCACAATCAACGTCAATTTGATGTTTGGGAGGAATTTCGATTAGAATAGTGTGCAAAATATCTAGTTTGTTTAAATTATCAGGTCCGAATCCAGGTTGGTATTTAAATGCGTCCATATACATTCTCCTTTAATAATTTCCACACTTTTTAAATGGACTGAATAGAATTGATACATCTTTATTGTTAATGAAAGAATTTGATCAGATTGCTTACTCTTAGGCCAATTTTTACTTCAAGCTTCAATATGAGTCTTTCCTATTTCCAAAAAGTTTATCCCTGTATGCTAGCTCGCCGGATGTGTCGCTCTGTGAACTCCGTCACTAATACTTCCCAAAAGTATCCTTAAGCAAGGATGGTTGAAATTCATAGACTAAGCAATCTCCATCCAGTTGTATCGGGTACTTTGGATGCATCGGGTGCATCGTGCTAAACTGTCGACGAACTATTGATGTTGAAAAATGCTACTACTGGAATAGTGAATGGAAGCTCAATAGATGCAGCGATATTGCGGAACATGATATCACACACTACGCCTTAATAAACCTACCAGATAGAGAGGTGTCAATATGATATTGAAGTTAACAGGACTTGTTGAAATGGGAGATCCATGCAGAGTGGATAATCAAGATCAGCATGGCGCTATAACCATCGGTGGAACAGATCTAATAGGAGAAATAGATAGTGCTAGTTTTGAAAAACATGTAACTGTAGGAATAATGGACGAAAGATTCGAAGGTGAGTTATCCGTTGAAACCGGATGGGGATATTCCGAATTTACTCCTTATACTCTTCAGCCATCTTATCAACATAAGGAAGTGAATAAGTATGCCAAACGATGATATTAGTGATTTCAACTTATTCGACGAGGATTTTGAAGAATTTCAGCGCCGTGGACTCGAAGCTTACGGCATAACAGAAGATCAATTATCCGTAGTAACTCCGTATGAAATCCACTCTATACTAATCGTAAATATGTAAGATAACCGCAAGGAGGTAATGCCCAATGATTGAATTACTGCAAACCTCAGAGAACGATTTCGATTCCAAAGATGATCTCGTAGAAATATCCCGAATCTATCAAGTTCAGTTCTTTGAAAACCCAGATGAAGAGGATATTAGAAAGACAAAATGGCTGCTGAAGAATTTCAGGACATTTAAGAATCTCAAGGAAAGCTATGAGGATGCCCAAAAGAGAAAGCGATCAGATGGCTTGGACGATTTCGACTTAACAGGGATGGGCGGCGCAGTCAAACGTCTCAGCACAAATGATCTTATATCTAACATCCCGGAAAATGTAATGATTGCACGCGAGATGCGGCAAACCAACTACAAGATATACAAATTCGTAGTAGAGGCAATTATTCATGCCAGCAACAACATCGCAAACATACATGAGCATAAAATAGTACAACTTCTTTTTGTCGGAGATAAGGAAGTAAAATACAAAGATGCAGTCAAATACATGAGGAATGGCTACAGCGAAACACTCTATAGCATAGAGGCCACAACGTTCGCCGAGAAGCGCCGCAGAGTCATTGCTTCTCTTGCAAATACGCTGCTATTCAATGGAACACTCGATTACATTACCATTGATTATGGAAGAGGGCGGAATCATGAAGGCGAAATAGGTTTAAGAACGACCAACAGCCGCGATGGTTAATTCTGTCGTGGTTATTTTTTCTAATATTGTACACAGAAAAAAATTTAGACTGCCTATTAAGAACAGCGGTAGCCCTGGATTGAGAAGTATTCAATATAGGTGCTAATGATTCTAAATTAAATACATCTTGTGTAACTTAATTTCTGCATTTAGGAATCAAATGCTACCAAACATTGATTGTTCATAAACACAACAAACTGAAATGAGCTAAAGTTCAGTTTTAATCTTCTATTCCTCCAATACATGATCTAGTGATTGCGGGATCATCTCCACTGTCATGAATTGTATTCTCATTATGAGAATCAGCTTCTTGTTGGGCATTTCTTCCTGCAGTTCCTGTTGAAATATTAATAAAACAATTGCCTTCCCAATTACATTCGGGGCAATAAGCCTGAAGACCGGGATCTTGTCGTAAAAAATCTTTGGATTGATGAATATTTGGATACAATATAAATCCCCCTTTAAAAGTTTATTTTCATCTTATATAATCCCCTAACAATGAAAAATTAATAAACCAATTATTACTATTAAGTTACTCGTTTACCACTTTTGTTGGTATATTTCTCAGTAGCTGGGGCAGACGGTTCGGTTTAGCATGACACTTACTTCATGAGGTTAATACTTTATCGAGGAGGGATGAGTGGGGAGATGCATAATACTTCTTATTTGGTACATATTGAAGGTAACTAATAAAAGGATGAGGTGTTTATATGCCCTTTAATATAGAGTATCCTTCCGGCTATGGCCCGGATAGCAGTGTCTCTACACTAGATATAAAAAACTCAGTGGTAGTTGAGGTTCCAGCAAACTACCGAGCTTCTATAAGAACTGATGCTATTGGAGATGAACCTAGATGGGAACAAGCTATTTGCATCAATTCCCTCAGTACAGGCGCCAAGATTTGGCAAGAAGGAAATTATGGTCGAGAGCCACGTCAAGAGTGGAGTATTTGGAACTATTCGAATTCAGTTTATTCATACGTAATTAGTGGTTGGCATAAAACATCGCCACCCGATAATTCAAAACAATGGATACAAACTGAAATAATAGAGACTAAGTATTTTATTGATGACTTAAATCCTGATCAAAGAGAGTATGTAACTTATTTAGTATTCAATAGATACGGTGTAGAGAATATAAGACAAAATGCAGCTTTTAGCATAGAGAGAATAAAATCACAAATATGACGTGGGTTAAATGGAATAGCGAAGATAGTGTGTTGGGACGCCTCGCGCCATAGTAGCTAAATGATAAATAGACCCTTAATTAAGGGCCTACCTGAAGAGCAACACGCACCTTTATATTGCTTCCTTGAATCTATAATATTGCTAGGAGTAAAATTTGACCTACACCGTCCGGTTAGGCTGGTTCAGTTTCGAGCATTCTGGATAACGTTGTAAGCTGAACAAGTCCACTTATTTCATAGGTGGGACTTGCTTTAATCCAGGATGATCTTAGCACGTATTAATATGTTCTACGCAAAATATTTACTTGGGCCTGCTACGGTAATTACTTTGGATAAACCCGTAGCGTAACTGTATTCTACACCAAATATAATAAAGATACAGAAGCGAATGCTTCTAGAAATATTCCATATCTGGTTGCGGTAACTGTGACGGGCATATCACACCGCAGCTCATACCCACTCACCTCCTGGGCAACCGTGATCTCAGCGGCTAAAGATATGGATCGAGAACGTGAACCGGATACGTAAATAAATAACCGGGTCGAACTACTAAATGGAGACAGTGCACAGAGGGGAATACCCCGAAGTATTAAAGGTGCACATTGTTGCCCAAGCCGGGGCATGGCGGATTAGCGGTAGCCGCTTAATATAAATTACCGCCTAATATTAAATATCATACCGAAGCGCTTACGGATAAATAAGCGTATCAAAAAACAGTCGATGGCCTTCCGCGGAGGCACATACTAAGGGAACACTCCTATCGGGAGTGTTCCCTTAGTATCATCGACTGTTTTTACAATATATACAAATTATAAGGAGCTTTCTAACACAAAGGCATCAACAAAAAAAGTTAATTTATCGGATTCTACAAATCTTACTTCTTCACCATTCGGTAAGAAGACTGTGAATTCGGAGACTTGTTCACTAATTACATTTCTACCAATGGTATAATGAACTTGTTTAATTGGGAATTGATATAAATTGTTCCCTTGATGATCAAAAACCCAAAAACGTCCATCACCAATTCCATATTTTTTATTTCCATGATTAATAGTTTCTTTAATCCCCAATAGATACACCTCCGTAAATTATAGAAATCACAATCACAATCTATTATATAGGTGAAGATACTTAATATATACATATTCATTAATAGATATTAAAATTAAGAAAAAAAAAGTGAGGGTACGTCTGTGTGGAAGCAACTAAGGGTTTTAGTTATCGTTTTATTAATTGCGCTCATTACGTTTATTTATTTTTATTTTAAACCAGACCAACCAGATATAATAAAAACCTTAATATCGACATTATTGGGGGGACTTATTACTGTTCTAGTAGCATTCAATGTAAATTCATATACATCTAAACAAAAATCAGTTCTGGAGAGAAAGAAAAATATATATATTCCTATTAATAAAGAATTTAACAATATACTATCAGATTGTAAGAAAGATTCTTATTGGAGATCATTAAATAGAAGATTTGAAATGCCTATTACGGATGAAATTTTAAACACGCCATACGAATTTTTACCAACAAAATTAAGTATGAAACTAAATAGAATTAAGGAGTCAATCGATTTACTAAAAACTATTGATCATTATTCGATTGCTAAAGACATCATTTTATTAAATTTTGAAGAATTTCTTAGGGGAAGTTACGGAGAGCAAGATTTCAAAGTTTTCAAACGCATAAACGAGTATGATGTCGAGGAGGTGGAGTACACATACCCTAAACCATATACGTATATGGAGGGATATCTTTCAAAAATTGAAAATATTGATAAATTAATGATAGAAGAATATGAAAATGTGGAGTTATACAATTCAATATTAAAAGATTATCGAACACCCCTTTTGTTTAGCCTGTCAGAAATTTATCAGGATAGATATATAGACATTGGAGAGTATATCTTTGAATTTAATCCATTGACTGATGATGTTTTTAAGAATGATAGTATAAACTTCAAGAGAGGTCTCTATGAGGAGATAACTGATGAAATAAATGATGTCATAGTCTTGTTAAAGGAAATATTTATTTCAATTCATAAAAACTATGAAAAAGACAAGTATTGATATAATGAATCTTATATTTTATAAAAAACAACTTCTTGGCTAGCACTATAACACGTAGTAAAACCAGACTTATATCATGTTACGTTTTACATATAACAAATATATCTTTACCCAAGAGCGCCCGATGAGGCGCTTTTTTTATGCTCAGGAAACTTTTCCTTAACACTAAATTGGAGGTGATGAAATGAAGTTCGTACAACCAATACGAGATCCTAAAAAACTGGATGCCATGAAAAAATATTTATACTTCAAGAACATTCGTGACTTCATCATGTTTTTTATTGGAATCAACACAGGCTTTCGTATTTCAGATATACTTCCCCTTACGGTGCGCGATGTTAAGGGGACACACATAACAATCATTGAGAAAAAGACCAAAAAGGAAAAGAGTGTATTGATTAGAAAATCACTTCGTAAAGCTCTTGATGCCTATATCGAAGACAAAGCAGATTTCGAATATTTGTTTCCAAGCAGAAAACGTAAAAGAGGTAAACCACAGCCTATTTCACCAAACATGGCCTACAAAATAATAAGAGGTGCAGCCAAAGAACTTGATCTTGAAGAAATCGGTACCCACTCTATGAGAAAGACATTCGGATATAGATTGTACCTCGAAACGAAAGACATAGCGTTACTAATGGATCACTTTAACCACTCGGAAGAAAAGATAACTTTGAGGTATGTCGGACTACTCCAAGACACCTTAGACGATGCTTTAGAGGACTTTGAGCTCTAATGAATTCACTATAATAGGGCAATGATGAATTCAATTTGGGGAATAAAGAACAAAACAAATCACATCAAGGGAAATCCGCACTTTACGAATGACATACAATATATACTGTAGTGAATTCAATTACCAATTATTAGTAGAATACAGCAACCTAACCAAGCCTCGAAGATTTCGAAGGCTTATTTTCATTAGTAACGTTTGACCAATTTAGACCTTTCAAAAGTGAATCCAACTCAAATACGTAGTTATACCGAGGTGAAGAAAGTTGACAAGAGATAAAAGCCCGAATCGAGAAAAGGCACTAAAGATATGGTTGAAGAGTGGTAGAACGAAAAATATGACTGAAATCGCAGGTGAACTCAGTCTCAATCCTTCATTGGTTCAGAGGTGGAGAAGAGAAGAAAAGTGGGACGAGATACCAGCATCAGGCAGACCCCGTGGAGCAAAGAAGGGAAACAAAAACGCTAAGGGAAACAAAGGTGGAAAAGGTGGCCCTGAAGGAAATCAGAAGGCGCTCAAGCACGGTTTTTTTAGTAAGTTCATGCCTCAGGACCCCGAATTTATGGAGATACGTGAGATTGTAGAAACAATGAGCCCAGCAGATATGATCTGGGAGAACGTTCTTAGTCTGTATCAACGACTTATCTGGGGTAGGCGTATCACTTTTGTTAAAGACAAGAAAGATGTTACGAAAGTTTTAACAAAGAATAAGCCTGGCATGTTCGGGGATGAAAAAGAGTGGGAGTATCAGCACGCCTGGGATAAATACAACAGCGCCATAAAAGCAGAGGCTACCGTTATGAAGGAACTCAGATCAGCAATAAAGCAATTTATTGAGATTGCACATGAAAAAGATGAGCGCCGTTTGAAGTTAGATAAAATGAAGATCGAGATTGAGAAAACAAAACTTGAAATTGAAAGGATTAAAAACGGCGGCGGTGATTCTGATGACGATCTTATAGATGAGTGGGTAACAGCAGTTACAGATGATGGACAGACTTAAGAAACGAAAGGGGAGGCAATCCAATTGTGCTGTCTTGATGAACTTACTAGTAGGTCCTGCAATTCGATTTATTTATTCTTCCTAAGTTACCGATATTTGGAGTAAGGAGGGATTACCATAGAAAAACAATTTAGATATGATACTGCTAGTCGAAGCTTGCGTTCAGATTACGGAGCAACAGGATTTTTATGGATTTTTGGAAGCATTTCATTAAACACTTCAACTCGGGTCAGAAAAAAAGTTGTGCAGGAACACTCCTTAGATGAAATCTTGACGTTAAAATCTGGAATAGAAGCTCAAGTAGAGTTCGGAAAACAAATAAATCTAATTATTGCTATCACCACTTTTATACTGTCTACTATATTAGCTCCGTTAACGTTTTACTTGCAACAATCAATAAAAACAGTCGATTGGAAACATGAATTAAGAACAATGGTCGCAAGGGAAGATCTTAATAATGCTGCAAATGCTCAAGAAAAATACAATATCCTTTTAGCGCTTGTACAGCAAATAGATAAAGATAGTGAAGATTACAATATTGCTTTAAGAGAATTGCAAGATCAGCAAAACTATATGCTTGCAGGTATCATCATTCCTTTTCTTTTCCTGTTCTTGATCTTTCTAATGAGATATAAATGGCTTTCAAGTTTAAGCGCCTGCATTAGAGACGCGTATGATGAAAAGGAGAAACTAGCCTCTCGCATAAAAATAAGGAACGATGAGATACGAAGAAAACGATAACCCCTACTAGGCCACTTTGCAATAAAGCCGCTAAACATTATTAGCAGCTCTATTTCTTTATCCTTTGGGGGGATATGGATCTTTACCATGGGTATCTTTACTTTGGATCTTTCCATCTTTACCGTGAACGATTAGTTCAGAGCCCTAATTCTTGGCAATGGTCCTGGCTTTTAGTGTGAGTTATTTTAGTAGCCTTGCTATTCCCTTCACCTTTTGTAGCCCAGCCGTCACCGTTTGGAACTACATGCTGAAAAGTCATTTGTTCTTATTCTTTCTTAGGTTCAAAGTTCGACATCACAAGAGGGTAATTCTTCCTTTATGGCGAATATTGGATTATACGAATGACTTTCGGAGGGGTTTCAGATGGCAAGAAGGAAGAGTAAAGCGAAGCAGGAAGAAGAATTTATTCAAGGTGTCATGAGTCTAGCGGCATTAGGATCGCTTGGGTTAACTTATTTGTTAACAAAATCTTTTAAAGCTTCAATCATTGTGTGTGTTCTCGTTGTTGCTGTTGTAATTGCTTTCTTAATTTCTAGGAAGATGAAGCATAATGAACGCCTGAAGAAATCTGGAATCGCTGATATCGATAAAATGGATGGTATTCAGTTCGAACAGTATCTAGGTCATCTTTTCCGAGGTCAGGGTTATAAGACAGAAGTAACGAAAGCTGCCGGTGATTATGGTGCGGATCTGATCCTTCGAAAAGAAGATAAAAAGATCGTTGTTCAAGCCAAACGTTACAGCAAGAATGTGGGAATCAAGGCGGTACAGGAGGCACAGGCATCCATTGCACATTACGGTGCTGTTGAAGCATGGGTCGTATCAAATAATGATTATACAACAGCTGCTTATGAACTGGCGAAGTCTAATCGGGTGAAGCTTATTAATCGTAATGCATTGATTGAAATGATTCTTGCGATGAATCCAGGTGCAGCACCAACGCCTAAGACTGTTATCTCAGAAGTACCAGTGGATGAAATGACTTGCCCGAAATGTGGCCACAATCTCGTTCTTCGTAACAGTGCTAGAGGTCAGTTCTATGGTTGCAGTAGTTTTCCAAAATGCCGACATACCAAGTCTATTAAAGTAGAAGGGGCGAGTTGATCATCATTAGTGAAGAAGAAATCTACCATGTTCTAGTCTGTTACCATTGTGCCAATAAAACACAAATGAGGCAAATAGCACATTTCGATCGATTCGAGAGTGAAAGTTTTAATGGGAATCAATATTCTATAACGTTTTATACGGAGTGGGACGTATATCTCTGTCCCGTTTGTGATAACGTAACACTTCTGAAGACTACAAAAAACACTGAAGAGCGTGATGATCAAAATTACGATTTAGTTCCGACAGAAACAATTCTCTACCCAAACGTTTCACTGGATGAAAGTGGAATTCCCCTAAATGTCAAAAATTCATTTGAAGCAGCCTTACGAATTAAAAATGTTGAGGGGACACTATGTGCTATCGGCATTCGCCGAACTCTTGAAATGATGTGCAAGGATAAAGGAGCGTCTGGGAAAACCCTTTATCTTAAATTGAAGGACTTATCTGATAAAGGGGTACTACCTCCAATATTAACCGAAATGACCTCTGTTTTAAGAGATCTAGGAAATGCGGCTGCTCATGGTGATGAGAGGGAATTCTCCGAAGAATTAATAGAATCGATGATAAAATTTACAAATGTAATCCTAGATTATGTTTATAACTTACCAGATAAACTATCAGAAATTCAGAAACAGCTTAGTAGAACTGTAAATTTAAGTGTTTCATTTGAAGGTGCTACAGCACTTGATACTTCTGGTGAAGAGAAAATCTAAGGTGTTTTTTACAGTGAGATTTCCGTCTGATTAACATGGTCAGGGGACTTAAGTGTTATAATTATTTTGAATCTTGTGTATTGATAATGCATTTGAACATAACTTCATATATAAAATATGAGAAGCGCTTTTAAAATATTTCTATTAATTATCTATTTGATAAAGTTGTTAGAACAAATATACAAAAGTAAGTATTTTTCGTTCATGTTTTGAGTTTGAGTTCGTTTTAAATCTTTCAGGCCAGTCCTGAGAACGACCTGAAAGAATAGAATGAGAAATAAATGATGAGTTCATACAGAGTGTATGCGGTTTTCACTTTACAATAAAGCAATTTATCATAATGAGCACAGGATATTGCAAATTACATTTTCAGTGTTCTGACAATTAATTCGGATGTCGCAGTATCCAACATAGCTTGCCATTTTCTGAATCTAGTATGATTGGCAATATGCTCGTCAAAAGCATCATCGGGTATAGCTGCAAAATCTTCCTGCGAATTCACTTCGAATCCTCCAGCATTTAATAATTCGTCAAACGTGTTGAACTTAGTGTGTTTTCGCATAAAATGCGGTACGAATAATTCATCGAAACTGATTGTTTTTTGTTGTTCAAGCTTCTGGATGTCTTTTTGCATCTGAGTGGTTCTTTTTTGTAAATTTTTGAGACCTTTAATCGAAAACCCGTTTTTTCTGGGCATTAACTCACCTCATTATTAATAGTTTCCTGCGTTCAGTATTATTCTAACATAATTGGAATTACCGGAACGTTTGTTTGTAATTGTGTGATTTATTTCTTGCATAAAATTTTAAGGTGTCGCTGATTCCTGGGGGTAAGTAAGTGAGTAAGTTGGGTAAGTTAAATATCTAGTAATAATTTATAATGTGCTAAATGACTTTCAAAGGGAGCTAGACATGTCAAAAAAATCGCTTGATCCAGTAGGTGTATATGCTACTTACAGTGACCTTTTCGGTGTTAAATATGACAAGAGAAAATTAGTTGATTTTATTTATGATCTCCCTCTTGGTGGCATCATTACAGTTTTATCTCAAATGAACTCTATAGAAATGGAAAATAAATTCATAAGATCGGGCTTCATTGCCTTTTTAGAACACCAATCTTTGGATTTATCAAATATTGGAGATAGGTTCGATGAGAGAATCCTATATACACCGCAAGGTTTATTGTCAGTATGGAAATGGGTATTAGCACATGGGGATTTTGAGAAGATAAATGTCAATATAAATTTAGAAACAGGTACATATATTATACTTTATCTCAATTTAATTATTTCTGATTATTTATACGAAGATGAAAATCAAAATCAAAATCAAAATCAAAATCTCCTATATGATTTCTTTAGTAACATCAACTTTAATGCTTCACAAGATCCAGTCGCAACTTTAGCTAGGGCCTCTATCTTGTATGATGAAGTCGCTCGTGAAGTTCAGTTGTTCAACAAAAAAGAATTTATAGATATAAATACTGAATTTCTAAAAAAGTATGGATATACGATAAAAGAATACTTAGCTATACTCTTTGCAATTCACACTTCTTTTATAGTAGAAGGTGATATCATTAAGCCTTCAGCTGCTAAGAGCATAGACAACTTTTCAGAATTTCTACTTGTGAAAAAAATGGAACTGATACTCGAAGAGCTCTCAGTTAATATGGAGCAAGCTAGAGAATGGTCTCGAGAAAATATCAGTATGAGTTGGAACTTTCAATTATTTAGAGAAAATCCACTACTAAAATTGAGTGACGGACTTTATTTATCAATCAATCGAGAATTTCTTTTTGAAAAGGTATACAATCAGCTGTTTTATAAAATCCGAGAATGTTTTTCGAAGGAGAGCGAGCAAATCATAAGTTTTATAGGAAGATGCTTCGAGAATTATGTGGATTTAATTACAACTGAAGCGGGGTCACTATCATCAATACCATATGAAGTTATATCTGAGTTCACTTTTGGAGGAAATAGATCTCCAGACTGCATTATAAAATTGGGGAATAAACTTTTAGCAATAGAAGCTAAAAATAGAAGATTAAAACTAGATTCACTCATAAGTAGTAACCCTGAAACTATTCAATTTGATTTAGGAAAAATGATTGAAGAGCCAATAGTCCAACTACATAATTGTATGAAAAAATTGTCCGATAGAGGTCACCCAATTTTAGATGGTGTAGACCAAATTTATTTACTTGCAGTAACACAGGGATCAATTGCAACGCTTCCTCCTTTTATAGATGCGATTAACAAAAAACTTGTTGATTCTTTTGAAATACCAATTAAAGCTTTTTATCATATGGATATAGAGGAATACGAATGGTTACTGGCCATTACTACTAACAAAGAATCAAGACCATTATTTCGGATTCTTGACAATAAGGCAAAACTGGCACCATTAACATCATTTAAAAATTTTGCTTTGAAACATTTTTACTCGAAAAAAAGATTGGATTTCATAAACCGTAAATTCATACAAATTACAGACGATTTTGTGAAGGAATTAGCTGGAGAAAGATTGACAATACATTAACAGAAGATGATATGGTAATCATATGACTTTGCTGATGGCCCAACAATAACGAATTATTTCCCTGCAAAATTGAATTAATTTAGAAGTATTTACGGAGGGAAAATATATCGGATCAATATTAAGCTGTAGATATTCAATTTTAGAGATAGATAAGAGCGTCTACCAAAGGCGCTTTTTCGTTTGTTCAGGAAGCTCTTCCTTAAGTACAGATAATGACAGGAGGTTACGATGTTATGAGAGAAGATAGTATTACAAAACGGATGTCAGCATTCAAAATGAGAATTCCGGTATATCGTAAGAGTCCTAAAACTTTTTTTAAAGAGATTCTTAACTTTATTCCTGATCAATGGCAAGAAGAGGTTTCAAACAATATAGCCAACAATCGTTTCGTTACTGTTAGATCAGGGCAAGGAGTTGGTAAAACTGCTCTTGAAGCAGCTATAGCTTTATGGTTTCTTTGTTGCTTCCCATATCCACGAGTGGTATGTACAGCACCAACGAGGCAGCAACTAAATGATGTTCTATGGGCTGAAATCAGTAAGTGGCAATCAAAGAGTCCCATTCTAAAGCGAATCCTCAAATGGACCAAAACTAAAGTGTACATGAAGAACCATGAGGAACGATGGTTTGCCACTGCAAGAACTGCGACCAAGCCGGAGAACATGCAGGGATTCCATGAGGATTACATGCTGTTCATAGTAGATGAAGCATCTGGGGTAGATGATCGAATTATGGCAGCCATCTTCGGTACACTGTCCGGCGAATATAATAAGCTATTCATGTGTGGGAACCCAACTAAAACGAGTGGGTTCTTTTTTGATTCTCATAACCGAGATCGATCAATCTACAAAACACATCAGGTTTCATGCTTGGATAGCCCAAGAACAAGCAAAGAAAACATTGAAATGCTCAAGCGCAAGTACGGGGAAGGCAGTGACGTTTACCGTGTGCGAGTTGAAGGTCAGTTCCCACGAGGTGAGGCTGGAACCTTCATTACGCTTGAAGCAGCAGAGCATGCAGCAAGAGAAGTACAGATCAAGGCAACTGGAACAACTTTAGTTATTGGTGTGGACGTTGCCCGTTATGGTGACGACGAAACAGCTATGTATGCTGGCATAGGTAAAAAGACGGTCGGACAGCATAGCCATTTTAAAGAAAGCACCATGGTTACTGTCGGTAATGCTATACGATTGGCTAAAGACATGCTGCTGCAATATCCAGAGGTTGAGAATGTGAAGTTTAATGTCGATGATACTGGAGTTGGCGGCGGCGTAACGGATCGGCTGATCGAAGTCATTAACGAAGAAGGTTATGGCTGGGAGGTTATGCCAGTCAATAATGGCTCATCATCGCTAGATGAGTATTGCGCCAACCTGGTCACTGAGATGTGGCAGTCAATCAGAACAGACTTGGAAACCAATCTAGCCAACTTCATCAACGGAGATCCTGGAGTTATGCAATTGCCGGATGATGATATTCTAATTTCACAGTTAGCCACAAGGAAGTGGCGAATGACTTCAAAAGGGAAAATGATTTTGGAGAGCAAGGACGATATGAAGAAACGCGGCCTGAAATCTCCTGACAGAGCAGATGCTTATGTACTTACATTCGGTGAATTTATGGTTGAGGAACCTGAACACATTATGCTTCCATCTATTGGTGGGGTAACAGTCAGAAGGCATTAATGATGTGGTTTAAAAAATGCTAATAAGCCCTCCGTTGTAACAAACATCTCATACTTCCATTGTGTGGAAGTGTTAAATTGATAGATGACAACTAATTGGAATTTGGGGTGTACAAATGAACGTAGTTAGAGCTGAGAAAATTGGAAGAAATGATGCCTGTCCATGTGGAAGCGGAAAGAAGTATAAGAAGTGTTGTGCTATTCGGGATGAATTACAACCGCTTTTAGGAATGAACTACTTAGGGGAAGAAGTACGTGTGAATAAAGAAAATTTGGATATACTTTCGGAAAAAATCAACCTACTCCCCTTTAAGAAACTACTCGGTAATGAGAATATTACCATAAAGGAAACAGAAAATGCTAAACATAGTGATTTCAAATTGATATCCATGTCAGAAGGTGTTGAAGCACTTCAGGAACTGTATGGTCTTTATGATTCATCCTATGATGAAGTTTCTTCCAAAGTTTCTTGTAGCAGAGGCTGTACATCATGTTGCAACTTATATGTTGATGTTAGCCCAATCGAAGCTGAAAACATTCGAAGATTTGTAGTTGATTCATTCTCAGAAGATGAGCAACTTAAATTACACAAAAAAATAAAAGAGAATATGAGAAACTCTCCTTCTTTTGAAGCTGTTATAAAGGATGAATCCATAAAAGGAAATTATCTTTATAAACAAAGCCCATGTGCTTTTTTAGATAATAAAGGCGCTTGTACTATATATGATGCAAGACCATTTAATTGTAGAAAACATGGAGTCATAAGCGATCCAATTCATTGTAAAGATCCTAATTCGCTTCTTCCTAAAAGAGTAAGCATTCAAACTAATGGTGCTCTAGATTTAGCAGTAATGAAAATAAATGTTGGGGTTTTTGGTGAATATTTCATGAGGAAAAATGGACTTGAGTCTGTTTTCTTTTACAAACATATAAGCCACTGGTTTGCTTTAGACAACTTTGAGCAAATTAGCTAAATTAAAAACCGTCCGCTCTTTATAGAGGGACGTTTTTTAATGGTATGTATATTTAAAGCAAATATTTTTCTTAATGTTTCCTAGTATTGGAGGTGTTGCAATACGAAGAAATTAATCTCCTAATATATGGTATGATAAATAATCATAAGGCATGGGGTGACGGCATTGGATAAAAGATATCAAGTATTTGTAAGTTCAACCTATAAAGATTTGCAAGAAGAGAGAAAAGAAATCATGCAGGCGCTGTTAGAATTGGATTGTATGCCTTCAGGTATGGAATTATTTCCAGCGACAAATGACGACCAATGGACTTTAATAAAAAGTGTTATTGATGACAGTGATTATTACATTGTCGTTTTAGGCGGAAGATATGGATCTATTGGCCCACAAGGAATAAGTTATACTGAAATGGAGTACAGATACGCGATTGAAGTAGGAAAACCTACAATAGCCTTTATTCATAAAGACCCACAAGAATTACCCAATAACAGAACGGAGCAAGAAAAAGAGGGAAAAGAAAAGTTGGAATTGTTCAGAACTTTGACTCAACAAAAACTAGTTCGGTACTGGTCAAATCCCATAGAACTAGGCTCGGTTGTCTCTCGAAGTTTAACTAAACTTATTAAATCAAACCCTGCTATTGGATGGGTAAGGGCTGACAAAATATCAGATGACGGTGCTTCTAAAGAAATATTGAGACTTAAAAATCAAGTTGATCGATTAAAAGATGAGTTAGATCAGGTCAAAGTTAAAGCTCCTGAAAAAAGTGAGGAGTTTGCTCAGGGGGAAGATTTATTTCAAATAGTTTACACTTTTACAGGAAGAAAGAAAGGAGCTCAATCATATTACCGATACAAAAGAAACCTAATATGGAGTTGGAATAAAATATTTCAAAATGTTGGTCCTCTTCTTATGAACGAAGCCTCCGAAGAAGATATCATAGAACTTATAAATAAATTAATATATGAGTCAGAATATCTTAAAATCGCAAATGACGAGTCCTTGAATATGAGTGAAGCGTCTAACTTTACACTTGATAGTTACACATTTCAAACTATTAAAGTTCAATTAAGAGTTCTTGGATTAATAAATCGGAGTATGAAACAAAGAAGTGTGAATGACACTGCTGCATACTGGACATTAACACCCTACGGAGATGAGATTTTACTTTCACTTAGGGCAATCAGAAGAATTCATTTAGAAACCGTAGTAACTCCGAATAAAACCAATGATATTATTAATCCATAGAAGTATGAACGAATACAGAAGGTCAGGAAACTTTTCCTGCCTTCTTTTTTGTGTCGAGGGGAGGTGAAAACTTGAAATGGTATCATAAACTCATTTATTCGGCTGTTAATGCAATCCTACCGGCATCCGTTAAGCGTCAGATGATGGGTGTAGGTATATCAACAGTGCCAGCGAATAACAATTCTTTGGGTATCTTCAATTGGCTCCCAAAAAAGTATCAGAGGGCGCACAACATTGACCTGACCAAACTGCAAAGTTATACAGCTGAAGAATTGTTGGAGCTCCTTATCTCCGTTCACCCAGATATTTCTCATGCGTTGTACACTTACTTGCGAATGGGAGATACAGAACTATCATTCACGGCTAAGAAAAACGGTAGTGATGATGAGGCTGGTCAACGGGAACTAGATGCAATTAAGGAAATGCTTGAAACATCATTGCCATCACCAGGCTATCAGCATGGTCGGTCATTGGATAAACTCGATACAATACAAAGAATGATGATAATGGTGCGTGGCGCGTGTGCTGGTGAAGTTGTTTTAAATGAGCGATGTAACGATGTAATTGACATAGTTCCTGTAGACCCATCGTTGATTTGGTTTCGTAGGGAACCGGATACTAATCGTCTTGTTCCGTGGCAGTACGTTAAGAATCCGCATCCAAAGTCGGGAGAAGAGTGGTTCGGGCAATACAAGAAGATTGATACACCAACATTCATCTATGAAGAGTTTGATCCGATGGTTGATGATCCATACGGACGCACACCTATACTTCCTGTGTTACAGGCTGTTTTCTTTCATCTGCAGGTGCTTCAGGACCTCAAGGCAGTCATTCACAACCAAGGTTATCCGCGATTGGACATTTCAATGCTGGAAGAAATCATGTTGAAGAATATTCCTCCGAGCATGAAGAATGATCCGAAAGCACAGCAGACTTGGCTCAAGGAACGAATGGACGAAATGTTAAACCATTTCAACTCACTTAATCCTGATGATGCTTTAGTCCACTGGGACAGCGTAAAGGTCGAATATCTCAAGGGTGGCAACTCAGGTCCAATGATTGACATTAAAAAGTTGATTGACATCATTGATACTCAAATGGCAACCGGACTCAAAACGCTGCTTACATTACTTTCTCGGCATCAAGGGTCTACAGAGTCATATAGCTCAGTAGATACACAAATATATATCAAGTCTGTAGAGTCCGCCCGGAGCGTAACTAAACGTTTCTGGAAGCGGGCTTTTTCTATGGCTGCGCGAGTACGCGGTGTACAGACGTTGGTAGAAGCAGACTATAGCCCAATTGATCTACGATCCGAAATGGAACGTGTACGCGACATGAGGGCGAAGATTAACAATTATGTATTAGCTGAGAAAGAACTATATATCACCGCAGAGGAAGCAGCTACAGAAGCTCGATGGATTATGGGATTAAATCCAAAAATCCCAGCGGAGTTGCTTGATCCTCTCAAAAAGAAGCATGTTTCTGATTCGAACCAACAAATTCCACCAAATGGAGGTGATTAGCTAATATGCAACCAACAGTAGGTCGTACGGTTCACTATTTCAGTTATGGTACGCCAGGTGGTGAATACAAAAGCGAAACGCGAGCGGCGATCATCACTCAGGTTCATAACGCAACTTGCGTTGATTTATGTGTGCTAAACCCAACTGGTATGTTCTTCAACCAAAACGTTGTTCAGGGTCAAGATGGCGGTAAATGGGACTGGCCGCAAAGAGTGTAATTCTGATGCGCTAATAAGCGCGGAGGTGATCAAACATCTAATTGTTAATTACGAAAGGGAGGTGAATAAAGAAAATGGCTATACCAACAACCGAACAGTTAGAAAAAATCAATGCAAAAGCACTCGTTCCCTTGACCGCCCAAGAAGCATTTACTTTTCCAGCAAAATTGATCGGAGATAGAGTGATTCCGGGAAGATTTATGAGGTTGACCCCTAACTTTCTTCGAAAGATCGCTGTTCAAGCTCAAGAAGGAGTATCTCTCCTTTTAGATCATTCATGGGCAAATCTCGGTGTTATGACAATCCCTATTGGTAGAACGTATGACAGTAAGATGCAGCAAGATGGTGATGAGTTAGCTGTTTATGCCGATCATTACATGAAAAAGGGTCAAGAGGTTGCGGGCATCTCAACAGATCAAATTGCTAACGGAATTGATGCTGGAACTATTTTTGATACTTCGATAGGGTTCTATACCACGAAGCACATATGTTCAGTATGTGGAAATAATTATTTCAGTGGAGATTGCAGTCACTTTCGAGGTAGGGAATATGAAGGGAAACTTTGTATCGTTGAACACGATGATGGCGGTTTGATGGAAAACTCATTAGTGTTTGATGGAGCTTACCCTGGTGCTGGGGTGGTTGGATTAAATCAAGCGACTGTTTCAAACAGTCCAATAAAATACGAAGCTCTATCAGAAGACATGAAATCACTTCCAATTGATGGACGTGTCTTTTATTCATTTAGCAATAAAACTGGGTTCACTGGATTTATTACTAGACAACCCGAAGAACAAAAAAATGAACTGGTCAATACTTTGACCAAAGGAGATGACACTATGACGGATGAACAAAAGGCTGTTTTAGCGGCAGCAAATGGCGTGCTAGGACAAGTCCGATTGGCACTTGGTGTTGAAAATGATGCTGATATCCCTGCAAAACTTACGGAACTAAGCGCTCAGGCTGCTGACGGCGCGGCATACAAAGTTAAGGTAACTGAACAAGCCTGCGGAGCTGGCGTGCGTGCTCTTGGTGACGCATTTAACGTTGAAGCAATGAAGACAGCATTGTCCCATTTGCCAGTAACTGAGATCGAGAAAATCGGAACAAGTTACGAAGCACAAGCTCAAGCTGCTCTTGGAGGCGGCGGTCGCCACACAGAAGGTGAAAAACTTGATCTTCCTGTAGGTGCACTGGGTGGTGCGGCACCGAGCAACCCACAGAATACTGAAAAGACGCCGGAGGAACAAAGAGCTCTTGCTAAAGAAGCTGCAGTAGCTGCTCTGAAAAACACTGGCAGAGGTAATCTGCTGAAGGAGGATAAGTAATATGTTAAGCACTCAGTACAACGGAGCCCCAGGGCAAAGAGAAATTGGAACGCAGGAATTTATCGAGGTACTTGCTTCCACTGATCTTCAAGCAAGACTTCCGGGCGGCGTATTATTGGCTCAGGGAAATGGAGTGATCAAGAAAGGAACAGTACTGGGTAAAGTAACAGCCACAGGCAAGTTTGTTCCATATAAAGCTTCTGCTTCTGACGGTTCGCAATCTGCAATTTGCATCCTAGACAATAATCAAGACACTACACTTACGGACATCGGCGCTTCAGCGTGGATTGCAGGAATTTTTGATTCATCTAAACTGACAGGCATTGATTCAGCGGCTAAAACAGCGCTTAAGCTCTGCTACTTTGTATAAGGGGGAAAAATAACTCATGGCAAATGTACTTGATCCGTATTTCCTAACAGAAGTCGTCCAAAATATTCGAACAGATATTAATAGCTTTCGTGGCGCACAGATCCTTACTAATGGTGTCGATCTCAAGCCTGAGCTTGGACTGACAATTAAATATGATGTGACTTACGATGATACTGGTATGACTCCACCTACCGGACTCAATGATCCATCACCAGTTCATGCTGCTCCAGTTGTAAAGGAAATGGAATTTACTAACCAAGAGTGGCGTGAAAAAGCCATCATTGACCGGGAAAAGATCGCTGTTCTTCGTCAACCAGGTAACAAGCTTGAGCAAACATGGGGTGAAGAATATATGATTGATCGAATGGTCGGTCTAAACACTCGCCTCGAAACCCGATTTGAATGGATGCGCTGGCAGTCCCTAGCAGGCAGTCTTTTAGTGCCGGCTACAGCGAACAAACCTGCGAGAACCATTGATTATGGTGTTCCTGCAAACAACAAACCGACAGCGGATGTACTTTGGAGTAACACTGAAACGGCAGATCCGTTAAAGAACATTGATGAGTGGCTACTTAGATTCCGCGGTAGCGGTGCTAGAGGTGTTAAGATTGTTGCTAATAAAAAAGTGGACAATCTCATGAAACAGAATAAAATTATTCGCGATCTGATCAAATTTACCTTTGGTAAAGATATCGTCACAGATGGTTCTCTTGCTGAAATTGTTAAGCAAAATCTTAATGGCCTTGAATACGAATGCTATGATGGCGGATACATCGATGATTCTGGTGTGTTCTACCCATTTATCCCTGATAATGCAATAATCTTCATCGGTCAGGGCATGAATGGTTCCATCATGGACCTGGTGACCAGTCCGAACAACTATGAAGATATCTTCAATGGCCACACTGGAAAATTTGCGTTGACGAAGTTGATCCAAGGTGACCCTGACCAATGGCAAGTTATTAACGGCGCTACAGTGTTGCCTAAATTGAAATACGTCAACTGGCATATCTTCGCTACAGTAGCGTAAGGGAGGAACCAACTCATGACTATTGTAAAAGTATTAGTTGATGCTGTAGGAGAATACAATGCAGGGGACATCGTAACAGATGCCCCCGAAGGTCTTGTTGATATTGCAAAGAGACAAGTTTGTAACGCAGCAACTGGAGAACTGTTGGCAGAGATCATCGATACCAATGATGTGATTAACAATAATCCTTCCGAACGTGAATTGGAACTTCAGGTTCGACTAGAAGAATCTGAGGCACGAGAAGCGGAGTTGCTCGAAAAAATTGCTTTGATTCAAACTGACGCGGAGCTCAAGGAACTGAAAGCTACTGCAAAGGAATTAAAGATTCCAGGATACACCAAAATGGATGCTGACGAGCTGAAAAAAGCTATCAACACTGCTGGCGGTGAAGAGGATGGCAAATAAGATCCTCACCACGGAAACGTATCATGAGGAAGTAAGGGGGCGTCTAGGAGTCGGCGAGGATGTTGTATCCAATGCAGACATAGACGCCATTTCTGTATTACCTATTGCTGAAGCGAAAGTTATTGCAGCCGTTCCAAATTATGCCGATCTGGTTGATGATGATAGGAACTATGTATATGCAGCGGCTGTAAGTATGGTTGCTGCTATCCTAGCTCCATCTATGACAGCCAGGATAGCCAAATTCAAGAAAGATGTCGATTTCTCTATTGAGAATCAAGCAGTGGACTGGCGCGTATACGGAATTCAGTTAATTGACGATTCCTACGCACTTATTAATCTGATCTCTACAGTCACTTCTGGTACAGATTCTCCGATATTCGGTGTTGCTGGTCCAACACGGTACAAGGAAAGGCGGCACTAATAATGTTTAAGCAATTTTCGCACCGTCACACGCCTTGTACAGTGAATGGTCTGCCAGAAGCAGTTATTCTTTCACGAGGATCAAGTGGATCTTCTCAATATGGTAGAGAATCAGACTACATTGGTCGTTTTGCTCCTGAATCTTCAGTTGTGTCAGGAGCATTGATAGAAACAGGAGAAACATTCCTTGTCTGTTCAAAACGGCCAACGCCAGAACGCGATAAATATTGCGGGATGGTAAAGACGAATATGATTGTCAGAGTGCAGCGATATAGTCAAGAGTATGATGGGAATTATAATCCTATCGGTGATCCTGACTTCACTGACGTGGAAATCGAAGTTAAAGCATTCGTCCAATATGTGACTGCACAACTTCGCCAAGATGACCCGGGATTACTTCCGACATCAACACACTTACTGCGGTTGCAGCAGAAGGTTGATGTTCGGAGACCGGATGATCCATTGCTGATTCAACCAGATCGGATTGTACTGAATGGTAGGTCATATCAAGTCGATGCCATAAATGATATACAGTTCCCGGGATTATATCAGATACAACTATCGGAGGATAGGCGATGATCACCGGATATGATGCTTTAAGAGCTACTAAGGATCTTGAGAACAAACTTGCTATTGAGATCACCGGACTCACTAAGTTGGTTCTGCTCACCGCCAAAGGTGGCATTCGCTACTATCCAGCAGTACGTGATAAACTCCAAATGGAAATGTTCGTACTTGCTAATCAGATGATCTCAGGAGATATTACAGCAGATTACTGGCAGGCTTGGTTGGAGCAATTCGGCAAAGGCTCTTTGATGGCTGATGCTTCTCAAAACCCCGGATTAGTTACCTACATGAATAGTGATGCGTGGAACCGATTGAGATCACGAAGCAGCAAAGTTGTTGTTGGACGAGGACAGGGGAACTATAAAAGCATTGATGGCACAATGCGGTTCTCAGGTGGCGGTTATGCGGGAGTGGATTTAGAAGAATTGGCTGAACGCGGTGACATAGACCCAAAGTTCAAGCCAACGCCACCAACGTTTTTCCTACGAGTGGCAATTCAGTCTAATCGGAATCGAATTCTTCAAGGCATTGCCGAAGTAATCGAAAACTTTCCTTTCCATCGTTATTTTAAGGAGGTGAAGGATTGAGTCTACAACTAATTGACGCTATCCAGAACACGCACACGGCAGATAGAGAGTTCATGGCGCTATTGAAACTTACTCTTTCGCCTACCCCTGAAGAAGTAATAAAGCGATTTACAAAGGGGGTAGAGCCTGAAATTGTCGTGACAAAGGAAACGGTACCGCATATCTGCCAATATATTATGCCGGGGCAATACGGACGAAACCCTTTGGTCTTTCAAGGAAAGTTCTGTCTCGATTTTTATGGTAAGACTGGTTATGAAGCGAAGTTATTATTTCAACGCTCATATGAACTTTTGCATGATAAACGAATCATTCAGCCTAAGTTCCACTCATTTTTATGTGTACTCGCCTATGATGGCGACTTTGCAACAGGGATCAGCGGGGTTAAAGGCTATAAAGGTATCTACGATATCGACTATATCCGCATGAATTAAGTAGTATTAATGTACGAACGACATTGTAAAGTATAGACGAGGCAATAAACAGTAACACGGGGATGAGGTGAAACTGATGGCAGAGAAGCCAGAACTCAAGAAAGAACCCACGGAAGTTGAAAATCTTGTGGAGGAAAAAGTTGCATTGGCTAAAAAACTGGGTCTGATGGATCGAGGTAAAGATCCAATTGAAGGTTACGAGAAAACAACTGAATACAAGCGCATCAATGAAATTGATTTGCGTTTATGGGAACTGATCAAATAATCTGATTAGTTCCTTTTTTTATTACCCGAGGAGGGATTATTGAATGCAAGAGCCATTAGTATTTGATGGAGTCGGTAAGATCTGGATGAGAGAGTTAGACGGAACTCTCAGATACATCGATGAAAAAATTAACAGCGTCATGTTTGCACCTCAGTTTTCATGGACAAAAGTATTCGGTGGACAATCTGGATATGCGTTTCACTTGACCGCGCAGGATTTGCAAGATGTACTTACAATCGAACTTCCGCGTTATTCTGCTGTCATTGCCGAGATCTCCCAAGGGGCTGAGACAAAAACGGGAATTGTTAAGATCGATGAGAACGAAGAAGGTATCCTCAGTTCCACTGGTTACGCTATTGAAGGTATTGAATCTTTTGGTGGCACATTCGTTGCAGATAGTGATGAAGTTTATCTTAAGGCAGCTGATGGAACCCTGAAAAAACTCGAAAGAGTGGCCGCAACGCCAACAATCGAGCAGTATTCAATTACCTCCGATGGTGTTATTACATCTGCTGCGGGAAACTCAAACAAGAATATTATTGTGACCTATAAATGGTCTAAACAAGGCACATCAAGCAATTTCAAGGGAACACGGAGACCGAAACCATTCAAATTTGTACATCGCTTCGAGCTGATTAACGATAGAACTGGATTACCAGTTCAAGTACAACTGACAGTTCATAAGGCCGTTGGTGGCGGTACACTGAATGTTGGTGCTGCACGTAAAACTCCAAGCACAAGCACTCTTAATCTTGAGGTTCTCGAAGCGGACGTAACGCCTGACAACCCAGAAGGTATTGCAGCAACAATTATATTCGTAGATTAACAACGTCAAATTTAAACGAGGTCCCTCGCCAAATCGCGAGGGATTATCTATTTTGAGGAGGAATAACCGTGGAAAAGGAAATTGATGAAACGTTGAATGTCGGATCAGAAGTAAGATTGGCTGAAGGAATTGTTAAGAATGTGAAAATCGGAACCATTGGTCTCATTCGTCAAGTCAGGAAGGTAATGAAGGATGTAGGCTATAAATTTTCTACATCTATCGGCCGAGAGAAATGGGAAGCAACCGACTTGAGTAAAGAAGTGAATTGGCCGGAAATCGAAAGTACTTATCGAGAAGTGTTTAATCTCGTGCTTGATGGTGGGTTGTCAGATGAGGAATATGACCGAGTAGATGAAGAAGGGATCAAGGAGTTGGATACTCTCCTGGATCGATTTCTATAGAGAATCGTTTCCTCCTGATCCCGACTCAAATGAAGAGGGAGAAGGCGACGAATCTGGTGAGGGAGTAGTAGAACAGACACTCATTGATGCGTGGGCTTTATGTGTGACTCTTGGTGTTCCTGATAGCGAATGGGAGGGAATGACCTTTCCGAAAATTTATGCCCTCAAACGAATCAGAAAGAGAAACCAAGAGTTCCAGATTGCTCTTCATGGAGGAGAAATCGAAAAGAAGCCGAAGAAAGCTAAATATCTATCAGATATAGGAATATTTCCAAAGTAATGACCAAAAAGACCTCCGTCACCATGCGGCAGGTCTTTTTTTCTGTATATACGGGTGCTTCACAACTACAGGAAAAATTTCCTTACCACCAAAACTAGAGGTGATGATAAATTGACGGACACTAATAAAGATGTGGTAGCAGCCAAACTGAATTTGGATACATCCAAGATGCTTCCCGCATTTAAAGCTATAGACCAAGGTGTGAAGGGTAATGCCGAAACCTTCAAAGTATTGAACAGTGAAATCACAGTTACGACCAAAAACTATAACGCATTAGCTGGAGCTGCTGATAAACTCGCTCTCTCATCGGATGATCGGCGTAAAAAGATCATGGCTGAATCAGAAGCTTTAGTTAAGCAAAGAACGGCACAAACTGAGCTGATAACTGCAAAAAAGAATCAACTCGATCAAACCAATCAGATTGTTAATGCTAAGCTTGCAGCCCAAGAAGCTATTGTAAGACGAAGATACGATGCCATTGAACAGCAAGAGCGGGAACATCAGAAACGGATGGAAACCCTCCAGAACAAGGCTGTTGTCTCTTATCAGCAGGCAGCAAAGGCAACCGGAACATCAACTGATGATAGATCAAGGGAACGTGTATTGATGGAAGAGCAGGCCATCCGTCAAAAACTAGCACAATTGGCTCAGAAAGATAGTCAACAATCCAGAAAGTATGCAGCAGACTACGAAAAATTCTGGATCAATGCCCTACAAGCGAGGGAACGGAAAGAATCACAAGTGCGTGAAAGGGTTCTTCAAGAGGAGCAGAGAGTGCGCCGTTCTTTAACTCAAACACAGACACAGGTAAATGGTATAACGGGTGTGGTGGGTCAATATGCGATGGCAGGGAGTTTATATTATTACTTCACAAAAGGCGCTACAGAGGCGATCAGCCTCCTTAAAGACTTTGAATATGAATTAGTTAACGTGCAGCGGGTCATGGGAGAATCTGCGGACGTTGGATATGTGAAAGATTCCATGATTTCAAGTGCTAAGGAATATGGGTATGCACTTCGAGAAGTTGCAAGTGTTTATACGCTCATCGCTCAAAACGGTTTTGATGAGAAGCAAACCGAACAACTAGCTAGAACAGCGCTCATGGCTAAAAACGTTGAACAATCCTTCCAGAGTGCTTCTCAGGCTCAAGAGCTAATGACCGGGGCAATACTCAACTATGGGATGGCTGCTGAAGACGCAGAGCGTTTACTTGATAGACTGAATGAAGTCTCGAACAACTTCCCGACAACTTCCAAAAAGTTGCTGGAAGGGATTAACCGAGTCGGCGCCACGGCAAAGAATGCCGGAGTTGATATTGATGAATTAATTGGTTACCTGACAGTACTTAATCAAGCTGGATTTAGTGGGGCAGTAGCTGGTAATGCTATTAAGTCCTTTATTAGTTATGCCAGCAGACCAATTGCCATTGATAAGCTAGAAAAGTATGTTGGTGTGATGAAACAAGCAAATGGAGAAATGATGGACTTCCCTGAATTACTTAATCGTATCGCAGGACAATGGGACACCCTTTCAGATGCTGAACGCAATGAAGTCACACAGGCGATTGCGCGCGGAGATCAAGCATCCCGATTTATAGCACTCATGAATAATTACAGCAAAGTAGTGGATGTAGCTAAGGTATCAGAAGAATCGTTTGGATCAGCGCAAAGGGAGAACACTTTGACGATGTCTACATTGACGAAGCAATCCGAGCAGTTGCGAGCCTCTTGGGACGAATTAATTGTATCGATCGGTGAAAGTGGTTTGTTGGGTGGACTGAAATTAATTGTTCATCAGACCACAATATTATTGGATGGTTTCAATAACCTACCAGCACCTATTAAGAATACAGTGACAAGCGTTCTCTTGCTTGGCGGGGCAATAACTGTCTTAAACACTGGAGCTAAAATATTAACTGGACAAACACTTGTTTCTTTAGCTACAGGTGTTGCAGGAGCGGCTAAAGCTATGCTCGGGATGAAGGTTGCAACCGACGCGGCTAACGTATCACAAAAGGCTTTTATTGCCACGCCTATAGGTGCTGCTTTAGCAGGATTAGCAGTAGTCATTGGAGCAGCTACTACAGCATGGGCTTACTACAAGGGTACTCAAAGCCAAGTAAGTGCCGAAACAATGCAACAAAATCGTAAAACAGCTGAATTGGTCGCTAGATACGATGAACTTAAATCAATAGTGGATGATAACACAAAATCGGATAAGGAAGTTTCAGCGGCTAAATCCGAAATGATAAGTGTTATGGAACGTTTAAGTGGGGTCATGCCCGGTCTTGTTTCTCAATGGGATGAGCTTGGTAATGCTAAGGAATTGGATATAGAAAAAATTGAAGAGTGGAAAACGCGATACTCTGAGAGTATCAAGATCGTCGAGCAAGCTAACCTAAATGCAGCGACGAAGCGAAAAGCTGAATTAGAACAAGAAATTGCCTTTACTGATCTAGCTATCAAAAATGCTTCAGAGAGTGATTTGAGTTTAGTGGATAAGACACTGGGTAAAACGGTTCAAACTTTGAGAGAAATGTGGGGCAATGAAATGATTGCTCTAGGAACTGAATTATCACAGGAAGAACAAAAGATAAAGGCTAGTCAGGCATCGCTCGATGCACTAAATGGGGTAACCCAAGAAGGTGCTGAAGTAAATAGTAGATTAGCCACAGCCGCAGCTGATTCAGCTGACTCAATGGAAACATTCTCAGACTCAGCAAACTCAGCAGGAGTGGCGACTGAGGAAGTAACTGATGAGGTAAAGGCTCTTATCAAAGCGCAAGATGAATGGGCATCAACGGTCAAAGGAAATAGCCAAACGGTTTCTGAGTTGAACGGAGTTTTAAACGATCTGGCAGAAGGGCAATCACTTAACGCCTCGAATGCTACTGATCTGATTAACAAATATCCAGAACTTGCTTCAGCTATTTATAAAACAGCAGATGGTTGGGCGTTTGAGACGGATGCTGTCAACAATCTGCGCAAAATGAAAATCCAGAAAGCAATCGATGATTTGAATTCTGAAAAGTCCTCTGCTTTTAATACAAAAGTAGCAACCGATGAAAGATTAGATGCCTATAAAATTGAAGCAGATGCAATCAAGAGTTTAGCACAGTTAAAAGCTCAGCTAAATGGCAGTAAGGTTATAACTGGTAGTGATGTAATTCAAACTGGAGACGATCTCAAATACTTTAAATCACAGTTTCGAGAAGCTGGTATTGCTCAGGCCTCAGCAGAAGCGGAAATTCAGAGCATCATCGACGACTATGATGCCGCAGCGAAAGTGTACGATGATAAGATAGCTGCACTTGGTAGCATGTATCAAGACCCTAACTTTGGGGTCACTCCTGCGAAAGGGAAAAGCGGTAAATCTGGTTCGGAAAAGACTGCGGATAAAGCGGAAAAGGTTGCAGAGAAGGCAGCCAAAGAAGCGGCGTCAGCACGCAAGAAAGCTTATGACGATGATATGGATAACTTCAAGTACGTGGCTGAACAACAAGGTTGGTCCATAGAACAACAGATCGCTGGTTATGGGCGTTTGAAAAATCGGCACAAGCAATATCTTGCAGAAGATAAAGATGCTGTCAAAGAATGGTCAAGAGACGTTAAGGCGCTTAATGATAGCAGATACGATGAGGATGTCTCATTCCTCGAAAAGAAAACAGAGAAAATGAGACAGGCCAATCTCCAAGAGATTGAAATGGTTAAGACATCGCTTAACTTTTATAATAAAGAGTTATCCAAGTCTTATTTAACTACTGAGCAGAAGGCAGAAGCGCAAAAACAAGCATTTGATCTGACAGTTAAATACAATGAACTTCGTTACCAAAACTCCCAGACATGGATTGATAAAGAATCCTCGAAAATGGAAATGGCCGGAAAAAGTAAGGTTGAGATTATCAACATGGAGTTACAAGCATACGAACGTATGGCAAAAGATAAAGATCGGACAGCTGAGCAGAGTTTCGCGCTAGAAAAATTGATTTACGAGCAAAAGAAGAGCCTGATCGAGCAACAATATGCTGACTTCCAAAAGGATTTGAACCATAGGAAGGCAATGGGTCAGACCACGACCGAAAGCGAATTAAAGGATTGGTTAAAGATTCAAGCTATCTATCGTGTCGGTACTGATCAACGCATGGAAGCGGACGAACAAGTCTATGCACTACGTCAGAAGCTGATCGAAGATGAAACTAAAGCTGTTGAAGCTTTAGCAAAAAACTATAAAACGAGTATCGAATCCTCTAAAAACGCAGCCATTAAAGCAATAGAGGCAGAACGGGATGCTTATGTTGCTGCGAAGGACGCAGAGATCAAGGCTATTGATGATTTACTAAGCAAACAACAGGAATTAAATGAAGATCAGGATTACGAGAGTGCGCTGGCTGAGAAACAAGCTAGACTAGCTCTACTTGCTTCAGCTGTAGGACCGGATGGAATCGCGGAACGGAAACAGGTTCAAAAAGACATTGAGAAGCTGCAACTCGATCATGAGCGTACCTTAGCCAAGAGAAGTCTGGAAGAGCAGAAGCAAGCACTTCAAGATGAAAAGGACGCTAAGAAGGAAGCCTATGACAAGGACATCGAAGCTACTAAAACACATTACGATGAGTTGCTCCAAGCACTTGAGGACTTTTCTTCCGATACTGCAAATCGCGCGGAATTGATGAAAAACATCCAGGTGCTGAAAGAATCCGAGAAGAATGCGGAGATATTAGCTCAGTTGGATCAGTTTATCGCAGACTATCAATCAAAAATGAGCGCAATCACTGCACTTACACCTTCTGTGAGCGGTTCTAAACCTTCCTTATCAGTTGTCGGTACATCTAAAAAGGAATTGGATTTGATCGAATATAATGCTAATAAGGATGCTTATGACGCTGCATTGTCAGCTGGTAACCGAACTGAAATGGCAAGGCTTAAATCCCGAAATGATGAACTGCGGAAGCTTTACGGTGTTGGGAAAGATACTGGAGAGAAGTTACAGACATTTTCTGAAGGTGGACGGGTTCGCGGAGAGAGAGTTGGTGATCCTAAGATCATTGAGGCTCATGTAGGAGAAGCGGTACTGAATAACCGACAAGAAGATGACCTAATCAATTTTATTAACTTTAAACTACCTCAGTTGAATTTCTCGATGCCAAGTTTTTCAATGCCCTCAATACCATCTGGATCTGGAACAGGTTCGAATTTCCGTAGCGACGTAGCAGTAAATATGGGAGATATTTATATTGCGGATGATTCTACAGCAAAGGTATTTTGGACTGAAAAGGACAACTTTGTACGGAGGGTGCAATCTAGAACGGGGGCGAAATAATTGATTTTAGCAACAGCTGACGGTGTATCCTTTGCGAGTATAGGCTTGGGGCTTAAATCTCATAACATCCCGGTATTACCGCCTACAAAAGATAATACACTAGAACTCGCGGATCGAGATGGAGTCATAGATTTTGGTAGCACTTACGGAGCGCGAACATTTAACCTCGAATGCATCGTTATGGCTGAAGATTCTACAATAGACTATCACAATAGAGTCGCCCAAGTGGCGGCTCTTTTTAATATTCGAAAAGGAGATATCTTATTCACATTTAGTGATTTACCGGGTAAACGTTATGTTGCTCGTTATGCCGGAACTATGGATATACAAAAGTTGATTTTTGATGGCGAGGTATCAATCCCCATTAAGATGAACGATCCTTGGCCGGAAGCTTTGCGAGATACAGCGGTTCGTGAATATGGTCAGGGACTTGAGTATGATCAGGGTTACGTATACAGCGATTACGCGACTTGGATAAGTTTGAGTGGGCAGAACGTCTTAGTTCGTAATGAGGGTAGTATGTCAGTTTATCCTATTATTCGATTCAGTGGAGCATTTGAAAACTTACAGCTTACAGACGGGGTATCAACTCTCATTCTAAATGGAAAAAGTTCAGCATCAGATGTTTGGGAGATCAATTGTGATCCAAATAAATGCACTGTTAAGAAAAACGGAGTCAATGCGTATTCTTCTAGTAATGGAGTATTCTTCGAACTTCTTCCAGGTAATACGAGCTTTACAGTGACAGCGGTATCACCTACTTTCAATCTCGCATTTATATTCCGATACAAATATCTTTATTAAGGGAGGTGATAACATATGGCATTTACTCGAAGAGTCATAACCAAAGAACTGGATATGGCGAATCTGGAAAAGCATAACGCTAACTATACTGAAATCAAATCCACATTAGATGCTCATGAAATTGCTGTAATAAACTCAACTAATCATATTGCTAATGGGGATCTGCACACCACACTCGCTGAGAAGACTAAGCTTGCGGGGATCACTTCAGGAGCAGGGGGTGCCAATTCAGCAACAGATAATGTAATTGGCAGCCGAACAGCCACTGACAGTGTGACGCCAAGTCTTACTGGGACAATTACGGCTTTATTCTCCAGTTTGTTCACGTTGATCAAGGGCATTACTGGCAAGACCAGTGCACTTGCGGCACCAGGAATAACGCTGGAGGCGACAAAGACACATGTCGAAAACGCCAATCTCCACACTTCGACGGTGGAAAAGACAAAGCTTGCTGGTATTGCTCTAGGTGCAGAGGTTAACCAAAATGCTTTTGCTCAGGTCAATAACATCCTCGCAGATACAAAGTCAGACACATTGAATGTGACTGGTGGAACAGGGATCACTATCACTAGTAACCCAACGAATAAGACTGTGACGGTCACTGCTACGGGTACTGCCACACCAGGAGCTCATGCTTCATCTCATTTACCTGGTGGAAGCGACCCGATTGCACTAGCCACACCTTCCGCAGCTGGGTTAATGGCTGCTGCCGATAAAACGGATCTTGCTACTGTTAAAACGAAAGTGACGGCATTAGAGGATTTTTTGGGATACATGCCGATTGATGGAGGGACGTTCTCGGGAAGCCCGACGGGTCCTACTATTGACGGCGGAACAATATAAAGGGGGAAATAATCTATGGCAGTAACGACAATTAAGATTAGACGGGGTCCAGCATCCAATCTTGCTGGATTGAATTTACAAGAGGGAGAACCGGGTTTCGTAGTAGATACTGGAAAGCTCCTCATTGGTGATGGTCAGGGAAATAATGTTGTGATCAACCCGGATCAGGCTAACGCAGAGACAGCGACTAAACTTAAAACGCCGCGTACAATCGCAATTACAGGTGACGGTACAGGTACAAGCGGCGGTTTTGACGGATCAGCAAACGCTTCTATTACATTGGTTCTTGCAAATACCGGAGTCGCAGCTGGGACATTTACTAAGTTTACGGTAGATGCTAAAGGGAGGATTACCTCTGCCACGACGATCACAGCCGCAGACATTCCAAATCTCACACTATCAAAGATAACGGATGCAGGAACGGCAGCCTCTAAAAACGTAGGTGTTGCGGTAGGAAACGTAGTTGGAGTTGAGTCTGACGGTAAAATCAATCCTAATCTATTGCCAGCGCTTGCTATTACGGATACCTTCCCGGTTGCCTCGCAAGCTGCGATGCTTGCATTAACAGCTGAGGTGGGTGACATCGCTGTTCGGACGGATCTTAACAAAACGTTTATCTTGAGAGTGGCGGGTACATCTACACTTGCAAACTGGCAGGAGATCCTTACGCCTACTGCTGCTGTATCCAGTGTGGCTGGGAAGACTGGAGCTGTGACATTAACTGCATCAGATGTAGGGCTAGGCAATGTGACCAATGAGAGCAAGGTAACTATGTTCTCAAGCCCAGCACTTACTGGCACTCCTACCGGACCTACAGCTGCTGCTGGTACTAACTCGACACAACTAGCAACAACTGCATTTGTCGAAGCTGTAAGAGCTGCATTAGCTACAGCTGATGCGTTAAAAGCTCCGTTAGCTTCTCCGGTATTGACTGGAACACCAACGGCGCCAACTGCTCCTACAGCAACGAACAATACTCAGATAGCGACAACGGCTTTCGTACAGTCTCAAGGATATCTGAAGGCATCTGACACCATTGACGGTGGTACATTTTAAAGGAGGTGCACTATGGCAAATAAGATACAGTTAAGACGCGGGACTAAGGCACAGCTAACCGCATTAGGAGCGCTTGCTTTGGGCGAACCAGGGTATGCGACGGATACAGGCGAGTTATATATCGGTAATGGATCGGGGGCTAATACCAAAGTTTCCGCATCTGATACGGAAAGGGCGATTTGGAACGCTAAAGCGTCCACCGCAATAGCAACTACATCAACTGCAGGGCTCATGCCAGCGGCAGATAAAGCAAAGTTAGATGGAGTCACCGGCCCATGGGGAAATAACACGGACACAACAAGGCCCGCAGGTGACATGTCGAGGTATGCAAGCATTGGGCAGGGCGTCTCAGCTAGTGCACTCTCAAAAATTATTTTCACGTTTGCAGCAAATAATCAGAAAGGTACTAGCGATATAGCAAACTCTAGATTTGTGGTCCCGGAAACGGGATACTACTTAGTCAGTGGTCGCGCTGGAATAACGGGAGGATCTACGTATACTCAACTACTACTTTACGTCAATGGATCTATAAATGCAGTATTGGGAGAGTCTACGCAAAATGCTAGTAGTGGATTGACTCTATCAGGTGCTAGTATTTTACGACTCCAGGCAGGATGGACGCTGGAGTTTTACGTTTTCGTAAACTCTAATGCTACGATCTCCCCGAATCCAGAATCCACACAGGTTTCTCTAATACGAGTGGCATAAGGAGGAAAACCGATGAACATAGCACTAGCAATCATGTTTTTATATCCGGATGCAATCCCGATGCAGGACTTTGTCGTCCGAGACAACGGCCCGGAGCCAGTACTGCACGGAGGCGCCGAAGAAAAGGGCCGTGTCCGCTACGAGATCAAATCGCCTGAAATCGGCGAAGATCCTATGGAGGGTGTCCACTACCGTTACGGCATCGACTACAACCTGCTGACGGAGGGTAAGGATTACGACCTTGTAGAGCGTGGGCATTATGTCGCTGTCTGGAACCTAACGGAACTACAGCCATCACAGGAAGAGTTACAGGCGGCATGGGTGGCATATCTGGAAGCCGAGGCTAATAAACCACCGGAACTGTCGGAGGTTGAAGTTTTGCAACTAGCCTTAACAGATACTTATGAGCAGTTGCTTGCAGCAAAAGAGGAAGCAGTATCTGCCCAAGAGGATGCTACAAGCGCACAGATGGCACTCGCTGATCTATATGAGTTAACGTTGACGCTACAAGCTGATGTCACTTCCTTGAAAGGAGGTGCAAACTGATGCCAGCTATTTATGCCAGTCTTATTAAAAAGGGTTTGAAGACATTGGAGCAAGTGCCAGTTGTTATTCGTGACGATGTGGCCGCACTACTTGAATAGAAATTATTGGGCGCCGCAGAGGCGTTTTTATTTTGCTCGAAATGGAGGTTTTTAAATGGAAGAGACATTTCCAGTGAAACAGGTTGGAGTCAAGTATAAGTGTGACCTATGTGAAAATGGTGAAATGAAACCAACAGGTAAAATGATAATGCATGAAACACATGCAACTTTTGTTCATAAATGTGACAACTGCGAATCCGAGATTGACCTTAAAGAAAAATACCCATTAATACGGTACGAACAAATATAGACAATAAACGACTTCGCCCTTAACATGTATTATAATTACAAATATTACATGCTAGGGGCGAAGATTATTGAATTGGATTGCTGATAATAAAGATTGGATTTTTAGTGGCGTTGGAGTAATGGTGCTTGGTATTATTGGTTTCTTTGTCAAACGTTTTTTGGACAAGGAGAAAAAGCAGTCAGGTCAATCAATTGCGTCAGGAAACAATTCCAATAATGTCCAAGGCGGTAACGATGTGAACGTTACGATCGGTGACAATAATGTTAGGAGATAGAAAAGAAATAACAGCTGGAGATAACTCCACAAACATACAAGGGCAAAGCGTGACGGTATATAGCGGAATCAGTTATATGGATGCCAAAGAAATTGCTTTGCAGACGTTTAAAGATAATTTTTATAAATTGAGCGAAGTAGCTAATAACATTACAATGGAAAGAGTGGAGGATCTTGTAAATAATTTTTTGGATAAAATGAAGAACGAGAAGCCCGAATTAATCACTAGAATAATAGATCCTGACATCCAATATGCTGTAATAAATGCTCAAAGGCAATATGCAAGAAGCGGACACGTTGAAGCAATGGAAATCCTCACGACATTATTGAAAGAAAGATTTCAAGTTAGCGATGATGATTCTCTGAAAAGAATAATCATTAACGAATCTATAGAAGCTATGTCCAAATTAACTGTTGAACATATTAAATTACTAACCATTGTATTTTTGGTAAAGAGTTGCATCTTACCTTATGCAGATCTACTTTTCCATTTCCTTTCAAAAATTGCAATAGATAAGTGGGACGCTTATAAAAACGATGAAAATTATTTCGATCATTTTGTGTATGTCGGGGTAGCAACTAAAGACATTATAGTTGGTTATAGTAAACATTTTGAGGTTTTTTTAAGAAACAATTATGATGGTGTTCCCCAAATCGATGTGAATCCATATGAAGAAGATGTTGCCGCAAATACATTAACCAGACAAAAGTATATAACTGATACAAAAAGAGCAGAAGTGCTTGATAAATGGAATAATTCGATGTTAAGATCCTATTCTTTATCAGGTGTTGGTAAATCTTTAGCTATCACTTATATCAATTCAGTAATGGGAGAAAATATCGATTTTAGTATGTGGATAAAAAACTGAAGATTACATAAAAACGCATCCTATCAATAGGGCGTTTTTATTTTGCCCTCGGATATGGGGGCTTTTTTACGTGAGGAAAAATTTCCTTAGGAGAAAGAAGGTTGAGAATGGTTTTTTTGCAGTCATATGATAAAAATATGATTCCTACTGGGGCATTAGTGAATTCATTCGATGTAACTAGAAAGCGACGTATTAACTCCGATTACGAAATCCAATTTTTAGTTCCAATGACATCCGAGGACTATCAAGAAAAGTTAATGATCAAGGGTCATATTAAGGATGAACGCGGTCAATTCTACGTTATTAATAGCAGGTCCAGAGTAAGAGAAGATCGCAAATTAACTGCTTCTATCATGTGTACACATGTGATGTTTAAACTAACAGACTTCAAGTTTCCATATTCCTTATACATTGATGAGGCTTACGGTGTTCCAATTTCTCGACTGACCAACCTTATTACTGAGGTAACCGGTGGGAGATTCACCTTTTCAATTGATGATACTTTTGATCTTCATGACGTAAAAGATTTTGGTCAAGGGAATTGTCTTCAGGCACTAAATAAGATCGTGGAGATGTATGGATGCGAAATTGAGCCGGATAACTTTGTAATCCACTTGAAGAAAAGAATCGGGACGGACAACGGACTTCAGTACCGTATCAAGAAGAATATCATTTCAGACCAATTTAAGGATGACGCAAGTTCACTTGTAACGCGCCTTTTTTGCCAAATGAAAGATGGTAGAACGTGGATAGGTGAACCAGCATCAATCTTAACAAATGAAGAAAGAGCACTACTAGGGGCTATACCCGGTGCAATTGTTAATGGTGTGTTACAAGTGAATTATCTAATTTCTCCTTATGCCTCCACGTGGGCAAGCAATTCAGTTCCATACTTTGATGGTGAAATTATCGAGCAAGATATAGAAGATATCTCGGATCTATTGGAGGTATCACGAAAGACCTTAAGAGAAAAGGAAATCCCTACATTTGAAGTCACTGCTGATGGTGCGGATTTATTCAAGATCGATAAAGAAGAACCTAAACCCAATCTTGGAGACACCGCCTATTGCTATGATCCTGATATGGAAATGAAAAATCTAAAGGCAAGAATAACTGAGCTCACAGAATATCCTTTTACTAAAGAGAAACACGCTCAGGCTACTATAGCAAATGTGATGTTAAGAGACTATGACGATATCATAGCTGACCTTGATAAAAGCAAGAAGCTAGTAGATAACTTATATTCTAACGGACGTATCCGAACAGAACTTTTTGAAGCTGTAGCTAAGCAAGTCATTACAGATATTAATAACTCAAAAACAGAGTTAATATATCCACCTGATGGCGGAATATTGGCGCAAGAGAAGACAAACCATCTTGAACAAGTCAGACTTACTTCCAAAGGGTTAGGTATCTCAACTGATGGATGGAATTCGGTACGATCAGCAGTGACAGCACGTGGAGTTTTAGCTGAGACTGTTATTGGTCAATTTGGTAGCTTTGTCTCTATGCTTATCGGCACTGGGAATGCAGTCACCCAAATTAATACTAATGGCATAGCAGCAGGACACGCAAACTTCAATGAAGCACCCTTCCGAGTAGATATGGCTGGTAACTTGGTAGCTAATAAACTGACGGCAAACTACGCCTCCATAGCGAATTCTAACTTTTCTGGTGGGGCTATTGTAGGATCATCCATAAATGTAGGAAACGGAGTATTTACAGTTGACACTTCAGGGCGTATGAGAGCAACAAGTGGTCAATTTACTGGAGCCATTACAGCAAGTAGCATAGATGGCGGGGTTATTACGGGATCTTTATTGAGAACGTCTGCCAGTGGCGCGCGTGTCGAGGTGGATACATCCGGATGGCGGACTTATGATTCTGCTGGCAAACAAAGAATTGGGATTCTATCTGCATCACAATATGGGATGAGTGCTCTAACCTTTGACAGATCAGATGGAGGTGGCAGTGGGACTATTAACGGTGGAGATAATGGATTTGACATTGTATCGTATGTAGATATGTTAATATCAGCAATGACAAGGAGCATTTACTTTCAAGGACAACTTAACTTTAGCTCTGCTTACAGCATTGTAGGCTTACAGATGACGCATATTAACGGGCTACTCGCGGAATTATCTGGAAAAGCTAGAGCTGGATATGCCACAAGTTCTATAAGTGCAGGAGCACATAATCATGGATTGCCTAATGGAACACAGTTTAAGGACGTAAACGGCAATACGTATACTTGGTCTGCTTACACTGGATTTACGCATGATCACACTCAGCAATAAACTCCTTGAAATTTTTCCAGACTTTGGACGATAATATAAGTAGGGAAAATTTAGAGGACTGGGGTGTGATAAAATGAAAAAAATGGTGTCTGGAATACTTGTTGGACTTATGTTGTTTGTTGGAACGTCTGCTTTTGCAGAATCTATTAGTAAATTAATTGGGGCAAAGGTGCAAGGAATATACGAACTCGAGAAGAACGGTAAAGCACTTGGAGAAGCAGTTATTATTAACGGTAAGGCGTATGCTCCGGTTCGAGCCGTTTCAGAAGCAGCAGGAGTAGGGCTTACAATAGAGGGGAAAAAGATAAAAATGACAGATATAACCGTAAATGAAACAGGCGATTATGTACTCGGACCCGATGCTCTAAAGCTTGCAAACGAAAAGTCGAAATTAAGTGCATCAGTTGGAAACAAAAAGAGTTTATTAACTGCTGCATTTTCAACATTGAAAATGTATGAAGATTCGCTTGCTGCTGATGCAGCGAGAGAAACGCCTATTCCTGGCTATGCAGATGGTTTAAAGGCGAACATCATTAAAACACAGGCGGAAATCACAAAACTTCAGCAAGAAATTGCTACCTCTGAAACCGATATGGAAAATTTACAGTCACAGATTGATGCAATGAAGCCGTAACCCCTATTTTTCGTAGTAATACAGCATTCTAAATCTATTACTATATAAATATAAGAAAGCCTCTCCAAAATGTTGGAGGGGCTTTTACTTTTGTCTGAAAGGAGGAACAGAGGTGGTAATCATTAAAAAAATTGAATTATCAATTGATCTTACAAGACCAGCTGATGAACTAACTGAAGCAATTATTACGACAATGGAGTTTTTCCCTGGAAGACAACTTGAGATATTGCAGCAAGTTGATCATAGAGTCGGTGAAATGTTCGCTGCGTTGAAACAAAAAGAAGAATCAGAATTAGAAGTAGTAGGAAGTTCAGAAAAACAATAGAGAGGGGGCGAATTATAATGACTAAATCACAAATCGCTGCATCAACAGTAGGTGCAGTGCTTATTCCGACATTCGATTTTTTATATGGGGAGGCGGATGCTGTCGTAACCATCATGGTCGCGCTTTTATTTTTTATTATCATGGACTGGTTATCCGGGATTAGAGCCGCCAAAAAGGATAACACATACGCCAGTAAATATGGAATTGATGGAGTCTTTCGGACGTTCTTCATGTTGCTACTACCAGCGGGAGGACATCTGCTTGATATGGTGTTCGGGTTGCCAGGAGCGATATTTGGTGCATTGTCCATCGGGACCTTGTACCACGTTTTGCAGAGCATGACAGCAAACTCAATTCGGGCAGGATGGGGGGATTCACTTCCATTGCCAATCTTAGAAGTAGTGCTCAAGTGGGTGGGGAGCGAGTTGGATAAAAAAGTTAAACGCGCTGCCAGTAGAAAGGGGGATGATGAGTAATGTCTCTGACATTGGATCAAGTAAAGAGTAAATCATCTAAGAGACTGATAGGTTTGCATCCTGTTGTATTAGCTGCTGCTACAGCCTTGATCGAGCACTGTTTCGCTCGGGGAGTACCTATTCTGATAACTCAGGGGTTAAGGACTATCGCGGAGCAAGACGTTCTCTACGCACAAGGGCGTACGAAGCCAGGATCTATCGTGACTAACGCTAAAGGCGGATATAGCTATCACAATTTTGGGTTGGCTGTAGATTTTGCACTTTTGTTGCCGAATGGGTCCAGTGTCTCTTGGGATATGAACCGAGACTACAACGGAAACAACATCAAAGACTGGATTGAAGTGGTGGAAGAGGCCAAGAAGCTCGGATTTGAGTGGGGAGGCGACTGGAAAACATTTAAGGATTATCCTCATTTCCAAATGGCATTTGGCTTAACACTCACTCAGCTGCGAGCTGGTAGCAAGCCAACTGAAACAGCAATGGCAAAAGCAACAGCTATTATAAATCGACTAAAAGAGGAGGTAAAGGAAGACATGAGTAGAATTGAGGAGCTAGAAGCAATCGTAGTGAAGCAGGATGAGCGCCTAGAAGCCGTAGAAAAGCGATTAAACATCTCAGGGAAAGAAACATATGCGAGCAATTATACTGAGGCTATTACGGCAGCTAAAGCGGCAGGAGCGATAACCACATCAGCAGACAAGTCGAAGATAGAGCTTAATATTATTCAGATGTTTTTTAATCTTGGTCTGTTTCAGGAAAGGGAGGATAAATAATCAATGGACAATCAAAACCTAACTAATTTATTGGCGTTAACCTCGGTGATCATCGTTTTTGTGTTGGCAGAATACAGTTCTTGAAGACTACAATTTTAACGTGGCTAAAAACATGTTGCCTTTGATTGAGTAGTTATTGTTCTGTTTATTGGTGCAACTACTTCACCATTCACTGAATTAGATTTAAATCTATTGCTGTGGGTTGGAGGGTTAGCTGATAGTATTGAAGTGGCTACCCCCATTTTTGAATGTTACACGAAAAATTAAGGACTTAATAATTCTCACTATTAGGCGATAAAAAAAGAGCAAGCTCTTTTTTTAACAAAGAGCTTGCTCGAGTGTAAATGATAAGTTTAACTAATTACTCACCAAAATTAATGTTATAAGCTGCGTCTCTTATTGGTAATCTGCTATATCCATCTGTACCTAGATTGAAAGAAAATTTGGAAATAGCAACTCCAAAGGCTGAAGTTTCTTTTGTAGTGAGTACTACAGTACCTGTTGTTGTAACTTGATTAGTAGGGAAAGTGTTAGTTTTACCTGTAGGTTGCGATTGAGCATTTGGAGCTTCTAAGTAGAAGTTGCCTCCACCACCCATTGGGGACCAATATGTACTAGAAACAGAATTGATCTGTCCAAAAGATCCGGATTGATAGCAGTTATAAACTGTGTATAAATCAGCTCCAGCAAAGTGCTTACCATTGACCTCACGATCTGTATAAGTTCTATAAACAGTTCTAGTTGTATAAGTACCAGTTGCCATGATAGCCATTTTACCAGGATTGTCTTGAGTTTGAATTTTTTCGCCATAGGTTGATACAATTCGACCTGAAGTCTTTTCCGCAACTTTAACAGTTACTTCATTGGGTTCTTCTGATTTAATAAAGTCATAGAGTGCTGGATCGTAAGGTGTTGTGATTGTTGTCATATCATCAAGCTGTAATGGGAACTCTTGTTGAATTGAAATAGTAGCTTCATCAGCGGGGGAAATTTCAGCTGAGGCAACAACGGCAGAAGATAGTAGTAAAGCAGTGGCTAGAGAGGCAGTAAAGAACTTTTTAGCTTCAAACATATTCATTTTCCTCCAAATAAATGTATTTTTGGTACAAGAAAATATTACCATCAAAAGAATTCATTGTAAGTTATAAATGTTATGGGAAATTATTGAATAATAATACATAATGAGTTACTATTTATTATTATCTTGGAGGAGGTCGAAGCATTGAATTCAAATGATTTAACTCAACCTGTGAACAACGTTGGTAGTCAAGTAAGTAACGTAAATTCGACAATTGGATATACCGGTAACGAAATCTCGAAAAGTATAGATAACTTGAATGCTACGTTAGTTATATCTAATATACTGTTATCTGCGCTAGTTCTGATTCTAATAATCAACACCTTAATAAATCGAAAAAAGAACTCAAATAAATCGTGAAACAAAATTAAAAAATAAATTATTTATTTCCGAAAAGCCTTTCCCCATTAACACTACTGATCGCGCCAGTGGTTTACCCCTTTAATGTTTTATCGCTAACTATGGTTATAGTCTGGCATTCTAGTTAGCTGTCTTGAACTGGCATTTAATAAAACTTCGGAAGGTTCTACGAAGGAATAACTTAAAAGCCAACTTAGGCTAGGGCTTTTTGTCGTTTACAGATTACTTCTGCGTCGAGTAATACAAAAGCAACGGAAGCGCCGTACCCTGCCAGTAATGGTGGGGTATTTCTTTGCGTTCAGGCAAATTTTCCTTATCAGTGATATAAAGTACATATACATAAAGTTCCAAATGAATTATATTAAAACTATGTGAAAGCATCATAAGCTGTCTGCGATGGTATGGTATTTTTTTGCATAGGAGTGAAAGAAGTGAGCGTTACGTATAAGGTATTGGAGACAGATTCCGAGTTTCTGACAGCAGCTCTGGCTCAATCCAAGGTATCAGTATGGTACCGTGAAGACCCAGACCCAAGTGGTCACTTGATGGATTACGGCGGAATTATAGAGGGATATACGCCAAACTCTATTAAGCTCGCTGGAGCACATTTTGTTCGTGAGCGATTTGAATTCAGAGCAGAGATAAGAACACCCCGTCAACCTTAATTGGTCAGCGGGGTGTTTTTGATTATACTATAATTCTTTTGCAATTATTAAGGTCTGTCTACGAAGATTCCATATGAAAGAATGTTTCCATATTGATCATAAGAAAATACACAAGCCCAACCATATTTCACAGCACGAACCCATCCGTCTTCATACAATTCAATGGCTCCATCATTTGAAACTAGTTGAAGGTCACCAGGAATATATCTCCAGGTGCCCGATTGCATTTCAATATTAACTTCTGTATAAGTACCTCTTGCAGATATTTCTTGGGAAGTTGCTACATTTGATACTGGTGTAGAGTCAGGAGTGGTAGTTGGAGCACTGGCCGCGAATGACGTAGACCCTAAAGTGAAGCATGCAGAGACGGTTAAAAGACCAGCTAAGATTTTCTTTTTCATAATTCAACCTTCCTTCCTATATTTGGGATACAAACCAATTATGATACATAATTAACCATATGTAAACATATTTTGTAGATTTATATATTATTTATGATATATTTGGGATATTAAATATTGATTTAACTTCTAATTCGAGTGATTCTCTTATTGTATGACACAACGACATATGCATAATGTTCCAATTCTAGTATCCTATATGCAGGAGGTGGATGTGTGGGATAACCTGAAAATAAATGATTTGAAATACATATGAGTTCTAAAACTTATCTTTATCAAACTTAATTAATACATATGGAGTGATCGTATTGAGTAATGTATAACGCGAAGCCTTTGGTTCGTACTATCTTCAGCACCAAGATAAATCAGGGAATTTCATTGTGAAAAAATCTGTAAGAGAAGGCGTTCAGAGTCGAAGAGGTGCAGAGCCTAAGAGATATCCACGTGAAATTGATGCTATTTTGTTGGATGATTCGGTTTCGATTTTATTGCATCCCAATTTGTATAAGGAGTATTTTAGTGAGCCGCTACTCACTGTTTTTCCTATCGGAGAGAGCATGGGAAAAGTTATCTTTGAAAAAATTATTGAACCTCGTAATTATCTAGCACACGCAAATCATATTTCTATTCGTCAAGCTGAACAAATTCTTTGTTATTCTCACGATATAATTGATTCTATTAAAGGCTATTATGAAAAGATTGGAGTGGATAGATTGTATAATGTACCGTCTATTATTCAAGTTTCAGACTCGCTAGGAAATATAAAATATGAATCTGAAATATCTGAAGTGAGAAGTGATGTATGCGTACCATTACTTTTAAATAGTCCTAACAACCCAACGTTGCGCCCAGGAGATGTCTTGAGTGTGGAAGTGGAGATTGACCCGACATTTCAAAAAGATCTGTACTCTATACAATGGCAAGTAGAAGGCTATATTCCTTCTTTTGAGGACACAACGAATAAATTTACTTTGAAAATATCTAATTCTCATGTAGGTGAACGTTTGGTACTTAATTGTTTCGTTAAATCGAATAAAGATTGGCATCGTTATGGAGCCAATGATGATTGTCTCATGTTATTGTATAGGGTCTTGCCTCCAATTGAATAGAATATACAGGAGTGTTTATTTTGAGCGCTACATATAAGGTCCTTTCCAGTGATAGTGATTTACTCGCTGCAGCTCTTGCACAAGTAAGGGTTTATGTTGTGTGGATTGAGGAGGATGGCCCAGACAGTATAGTTGATTATGGGGGAGCAATCCAGAAGTATACACCAGAACTTGTGAAGATTGCAGATACCTACTATACTCGCTTAGCACATGAATTCAGGACACATATACTTATGTCCAAGCAATAGAGATACCCCGTCAACCTTAACTGTTCGACGGGGTATTTTTATTTAGGTGCTCTGTTTCAGCGGCATTAAATGCAGTTGCTGTAAGTACTTATAACATTCCTTAGTACGTCCTGCTACAAGACGTTGCTCTATTACAACTATTACTTGATTCCTAAAAAGATATTGACTTCTTTTTCATACGAAGTACCGTTTTCTTTTGATGTTACTAACTTAAGCCCTGGTAGTTGTTTCGACTGACTTGGAATTTGCGTATATTCTGAAAAATAATTTTGGCGACTTTTGTTATACATGGTTTCACTTAATATCTTACCTTTAAAGATATACTCAGTAGAATCTTCATCTCGATCATAATACGTTTTACTCAGTTCATGAGTTATTAGTTGTGTTCCTTGTAAACTTATCGCATATTCCCCGGATTCCCAACCGGTTACTCCACCTCCACCATCTTTAACGATTGTTTTATACTGTCGATTTTTCTTGTTTTTAAAGATCTTAACATTACCAGTGTTGAAAGCTTCCATTCCAATCGTGAAATTTATAGGACTTTCAGCCCCTAAACCAGTACCTTTCTGTGATAACTTTTGTGCTTTTCCATTTTTGAAAGTAAAAGCTAGATCAACACGATTAACTGTCCGATATGGTTCTCCCACAATCAATTCGGGAATACCGTCACGATCAAAGTCAAAGAGTACTATCAAGCTGTCTTGTCCAAAATTTTCTGAACTTATGTACTCGAGAATATAGCTTTTATAAGCTTGTTTCCATTCATCCTTTTTCGTAGCAGCTTGTGCTGGCAGTGCGACTAGGAGTAAAGCAAACACTAGTAGCAGAGCTAATGATTTTTTCATTTTAGAGTCTCCTTTTATGTATAAACTAATTTTCTGAATTATTAAAACTATACCCTTAACTTATAAATAATGGTAGGGTTCAGTTGCCATAAATAAGAAATAACGTGATTGTCGATAACGTGTAAGTTCTTTTTTGTGAAAGTAAATTCTCCTTATTTTTGATATAGAATTCTTTTACAGAATGGACCAAATGATTTATGTTGAATTTAGGAACTGCATAAGATAACCCACCGGGCATATGCCTGACGGGTTGTTTCGTTTATACTATAAACTCCGTAAACACAGGACTTCTAAGCATTCCTGATTTGGTCCAGTTCCTCATTCGCACCTTTGCCCGTAATCGTGGCTCAAGATGTACAAACTCCTTATCTTCGCCTTTAATCAGTTGTGGGACCACACCTCTGAATGCCTGCTTATGAATCGGTGATGCTCCGAGTTCAATAATTCCTGCTGGACGCAGTTTGCCGGAATTACCGGATGGAACAGCAGCCAGCCAACCAAACTCTTGTTTTCGATACCCTGTAATATATACATCTGCATAGGTCCAATTGATAACTTTTTGCCATGCGTGAGAGCGGCGGCCAGTCTCGTATACGCTATTTTTACGTTTACCTACTACACCTTCCATACCGCGAGTTTCGATCTGTTCAAATAGTGCTTCTCCAGCACCTTCCACATGAGGTACTACTCCAAAGCTATTAGACGGTAGAGTTAACCCCGCCAGTATCTCCTTACGGCTCATCAAGGGCAACCCGCGCAGATCCTTGCCTTTGTACATCAAGATGTCGTAGATTGCATAATATGCTGGGAGCGTCCCGGTGAGTTGTACTATTTTATCTGCTCGCCTTGTCTGAAATCGTCTCATTACAGATTCAAAGTCTGAAACACCAGTTGTAGGATCAACGCAGGCAACCTCACCATCCAAAACAACATCATCCGTAAATGGGAGATGTAGTTCAGGATACTGTTGAGTACAATCATTATCATGTCTGGTATATAACTGGATCTTACCGGACTCTTGAGAAAAAATAAGACGATGCCCGTCTATCTTTGGTTCAAATATATAATCGCTGTGACTGAATGGTCCAGCAGCAGTTTGTAATAACATAGGTGATATAAACATACAAAACCTCCTGTATCTCATTATAGCTGGTGGCTACTAAGGATATAGGAGGTAAGTGATGGGAAAGGTTATTTTGATACCGTATACTCACTAACTTCAAAGGTAAGTATCTTATCAAAGATTATATAATCAGTTCGTTTGCTGTAGGGACCTTTGTTGTTGTCGTGCTTATTAATTGCATACTTAGCTGGTGCATTACTAGCGACCATTGAATCATACCAAGTTAAGAATGAGTTAACCTCAGCGATTGGAAGGTCATATTCCTTATCTATCCCATTAGTTAATGTGATGGTAAGAATTGCACGTTCGCCTGTTGGCTGCTCCGGTGTAGGAGCTGGTGTTGCCGTTGGTGTTGCTGTTGGTGTAGGTGTTGCTTCTGGGGTGGCTACCGGCGTAGGTTCAGGTGGAGTTGTTGGAGTTGAGACCTCTTCACCAAAGACATCAAATTCATAAATTCTCACTGTTGTCGCTTGCTGATTGAGAATGTAAACAGTTTTTACATCCTTCAATGGACCATTTATTATCTCTGTTTTAGGCAGTGTTCCGTATGGCGCATGAACATTTGATTTTGAACCATCTTCTTTTAAAGCGTAGATATTCACGCCCTTGAACGCGCTTGATCCGTCACCTTTGTATTGCACGTGAGTCAGTGTTGCTGTTCCTTGGAAATCGTATCTAACGTAAGAATCTGGTGCCAAATCTAAATATGTTGCATTTTGGTTATCTGTGAGAACTGAGGTGTTTGTACCTCCAGTAAGAGTATCAGACAATTTCATAGGTTTATTGTTTAACAAACCTTCCGAATAAGCAAATGCCCCTGAGACTGACATCATTGTAAAAACAAGTGCAACAATTAAAAATATTTTTAATTTTTTCATTCTTATCACTCTTTCTAGATAAAGTTATGTATCGAAAAAAATAAACCCATCCTTCTCCTGAATTTTGTATTTGATACATGCAATCCTACATCAAACAAATTAGACATGTCTAAACAAATATGTCTATATATGTAATAAAATGTTGATAAGTATTGATTTCTTTTATATCCCAACTAGTGAATATGTTGTATCTTGATTAAAGAACACATGTTTGGTTATAATACAAACAAATGTTCTCATAAGTGGAGGCGATCACGTGAAAATGAATGCCGGCCAAATAGTTGAAATTATATACCAAGACAAGTCGGAGAAGATAACGCAACGCAAGATTGAGATCCTCGGCATTCGTGCCGGCCGTATTAGGGCTACTTGCCTGACCACTGGGGCACCGCGTGTGTTCTTGGTAGCGAGTGTCCTCTCGTGGCAGCCTGTAGTGGAGAAGCGTCATGCTTGATGATACTTCGCGCAAGCTGCTGCGGATTATATCGCAGTTTAGATATCATTTTAGGCGGATGCCCAACATCAAAGAATTGGAACGATTGAGCGGACGCCGCCCAGCGGAGATAATTAAGGGGTTTAAGGTGTTGTCTGCGGAGCATTATATAGTTTGGGATGTGTCTACGCCTATAGAGACAACAATTATTATCGAGGGCTGGGAACGGAACGTGCCGCATGAAAAAACGCCACAACAAGACGCAGAGAGCGGCAGTGGTGGTACTAATATTGATTACTGGCTTTATCATTAGGAGGGGTCACTGTGACCAAACTTGAGGGAAATGAACGCTGGAAAACGAAAATGATCATGACCGCGCATGTTGAGCAGTACGAGGAACAGCAGCGTGAGAACCCAGATAAAATGATAACTACGGAGGAACGTACTATGGTTAGAGACCTCATTTTGCTTCCCTACATAGATACGATGGTTGGCAAGAGCCTGAAGGAGCTCGAACACTCCAGTAGCATTCTTAAACGTACCTTTTTGGTGGCTGGCGAATCCATACAGCGCCGGATCATGCAGGATACCTATCGACTGCAGAAAGAACTGAAGCAACGGAACATCAAAATGCTGGCGGATGAGCAAGACGAATTTATCACGTATTACAAAATCTTTTGCCGGGGATATCAGGAACGCTTTGGATTAACTCGTGATGTTATGCGTACTGAGATTAGCTTAAGATTGACTAAATATACTAATGAGCTCGGTTGGATTCTTAAAGGTCATCTAATGGTTTGAAAAAACATCCCCGAAGTTTTCGGGGACACTACTTTGAACAATTATTATTTATCCATTACCTGCTACTGCAATCCCACTAAAACTTCGTGCTCCTAGAGTTGCAGTTCTAATGGCTGATGCAATGATAGTATATTGAATTTGGCCTACAAGTACATCACTAGCCGGTGGGAAGTCTACAGCGGTTATTCCTACCATTTCATATTGGGTCACTGTACTATTAATGTTTCCTGGGTAGGTTGTACTAAAGATTAATACATTATTGCGGTAAATGCTAAAGGTAACATCGTTTTGAACTATAACGCTAACATCAACACTAAGTCTTACATAAGCATTTTATGTGACTCTTACTAAATTTGCATTTGCAGGTGTAACACTTGAGGTTTGGAGTCCAATGCACCGAAAATTGCCCCCGAACGAACCTAATCGATACCAGGTGTATCTACTACACTAGTCTGTGAGATGCGCATATCCAAAAACTGAACACTCATTAAATTTCACCTATCCTTCTCTTAAGAGATAATATGATAATATATTTTATGAGAGGAAGGATCGAATGCTTGTACATATTCAAAAATAATTAATAGGTCCGGTCTGGATAAATAAAACCCGTCAGTGATTATACTGGGGGTATTTACGATATCGTTAGAATTAGATTTCTTTTATTTTCTTTTATTTTCTTTTATTTTCTTTTATTTTCTGATTAAGGCTTTTGTGCAAGTTTCGTTTACAAACTTTTAAACTTCTTTTGGAAACTGATCAATATTCATATTTTCCTTATTATTCTGAACTGAATAATTTAAATGAAAGACTCAAGGAGTTGGAGTGAATGGTTGATGAAAATAATTTAGTTTCAATTAACATCGATAAATCCAAAATATTATCAATCTGCAGAGAAGAAATTAGGGAGCTCCTTGAGGACTTAGATAATGAGTATGTGTTTTGGGATTCTGCTGAGCTTAAAAAACGAACTTGTATGAGTTGGAATTCAATTCAAGATACATTTTTCTTTGACGATAGGTTCCCAAAATATAAAATCGGCGGGAAATGGTATTATCCGGTTAAAGAGACACGTACATTTTTAGAAAAGTGGCTAAGTGAACAAATCAAATAGTTATTGATTGGGAGAAGTTTGAAGAAGAGGTACGATGAAACATACGAATAAGCCCCATCAGTTAATGGTGGGGCTTATTCGTATGATGGTCATTAGTGGTAATTCTGGTTGCCAAAATGTTAAGAGTGAAGCTTTCTTTTTTCTCTTCAACTAACAGATTTACCATAATACTGACTGTACACTTTTTGAAGTTGGCTTCTTCTCCAGATAAAATATATAAGCTACATTTATTAAAGTAATTGAGAAGGCTGCCTGAGTTGTGAATAAGGTAGCCATTTTTTTATGGGAAGAAAAATTTCGTCCCCAATTCGTCCCCAATAGCAAGATTCACAAATTTATAGAGCTACGGTGATGATCGAAAAAAAAGAAAAACCCTTATATAATAAGGGCTTTCTAAATAGTGCAGTATAGGACGGATGGGGTTCGAACCCATGACCCCTACCCTGTCAAGATAGTGCTCTCCCGCTGAGCTACCGTCCTGCGACGAATTTCATAATACCATACGATAGAGTAGGATGGCAATTCTTTTTTTACAATCTATAGGGATGATAGTTTACATAGTCTTTAAAATAATAAGAAAAGGGGATGCCGCTCCATCCCCATGAGCCACGTCAGATAAAGAACGGGAGTAGAAATATATCGCTTATACCGAAAAAAGGGATGCGTCGTGGAAAGAAGCGACGTCTTGGGAAAAAGCCAGGCCGGAATCCAAATTGTCTATACGCCGATTCGTGTGTGGGCATTCCGTTTAAACGTTCTACCATTTCGTTGCTAGGAACCGCAAGAGTAACATAGTTTTGATCTACATGGGCAATAAAGCCATCAAAGGACTGACCGTCAGTCGTTGTAATACCAACGTATTTGTTCATACAATTCCAACTGACCTGTTGATGTAAATTTGCATTTGTATCCATAAATAACCTCCTCAATTGAATAACCCTGATAACAGTCTATGGTTCGTAGCCTATAACGTTCACGGCGTTAGCCTATAGGGTAACCATAAAATTCGGGTTATTTTGTGTGAGGTGGGGGGGATTGGAGCGGAATCACTTTCTTCCCTTGAATAATAGTGGAAATTATCCATTATCTGTTTGTTTGACGTTGAAACGATTCTAAAAGTTGCGTCGTATACTTAGCCAAGTGCTTTTTTATGGAAATACTCCTTAAGCGCTTATGATAAAATGAATGGTAATGTACAGCAGTTAGATAAAAATTGAAAGAAAAAGGAGCTTGGGATCTTGCCGCAAAATGAGCAGAAAAAGAATTCTTCCACGCCATGGAAATGGTTGGGGGGCGGGGCGGCGATGCTCCTGTTTAAAGGAAAGGCGATTCTGTCTCTTCTGAAAATAGGTAAAATTGCCGGGCCGTTAATCTCAATGATGATTTCAATATGGGCTTATGCTTTGATTTACCCCTGGGGGTTTGCCGTGGGCTTTGTCCTGCTCTTGCTAGTCCATGAATTAGGACATGTAATAGCAGCGAAACGGATCGGGCTTCCAGTCAGCGCTCCACTGTTTATACCGTTTTTGGGAGCTTTAATTACAATGAAGAAACAGCCGCTGGATGCCCAGACAGAAGCTTATATTGCTTTTGGAGGTCCGATCTTAGGAACCATTGGGGCTACAGCCGTTTTTGGAGCGGCTTATTACATGGATAGTCCACTTCTCTATTCCTTGGCTTATATAGGTTTTTTACTTAATCTGATCAATCTGCTGCCGATTCACCCGCTTGACGGCGGCCGTATTGCAACCGCGGTGACGCGCTGGCTGTGGCTTGTGGGGCTCGTGGGTGGTTTAGCCATCATCATCTATATGCGTTCGATCTTGTTCTTTATTATTTGGGCGTTATTTGCTTACGATCTGTATAACAAATATGTGAAGAGACGCACTAACAATCGCCTTTATTCTGTAATGAAGAGTTTCTTAATTCCAGTAGAGCCACTTAGAGATGCAGGCTACATGATTCCAGGACCAGAGCATAGAAGAGATTTACCTTTTACTACTTACAGTGATTTGGAAAGACAGCAGTATGTAGGGGTGAGATGGGATCAACTGAACTACATTGGTAGAGCTACGCTTCAACAGCAATGCATCATTGAAAAGGTGCGTATCTCGCAGCTAGAGCCTGTGACCTTAGAGAATGGGCTTCATCTAAAGATGAATTGTGATATCAGCTATTCGGTCTACGAGAACGATAAGTATTACGATGTGCCGGCTAGCTCACGCTGGAAATACGGTATCGCTTATTTTGTATTAGCTGGCTTTCTGGCAGGAATGATGTACATGGTCCATGTCGTTGGAAATGTGAATCTATAAGGGTTAGAATCGGGCAATGAAGTGATCCAATGGTTTATAAAACTCATGAACCGTCAAAGCTGTAATGAGAATAACCGCAGTTGAACGGTGAAAGGAGTAAAACCATGCTTAAATTTTTGAAATGGGAAGTCGGCGTTTGTCTGTTGTTGCTGATGTTTTTGGGAGGATGTTCCGAGGCGAAGCCAACAAAAGTCATGGAAATCAAAGAAATGACCAACCTAGATGGAAAGCCAAAAGGTCAGTACCCTCCATTGTCACCAGTGATGCAAGACACATACAATCGTTCGATTCCTGAAGAAGTATATTCTGCAGATTAGAGCAGCGTAGAAGACGATTTCTCATGCTCAGGCTTTTCTTTCTAGTCGAATTTTTATATAATAGACAACTATCGTTGGATACATAGAGAGAGGAGTTTGGGACTAACATGGCGGCAGAAATCTTACGGGTAACTACAGAGGAACAGCTTCAGATGGGGCTGGATATTCGTACTAAAGTATTTGTAGAGGAACAAATGGTACCGGCTGAGGAAGAAATTGATGAATACGATGTTATCGGTCCGAATGCGCACCATATTCTAATTATAGATGAAGGTGTACCTGTGGCTACAGGAAGATTGATTTATTACAAAGCAGGTACAGCCAAAATGCAGCGTATCGCCGTACTGAAAGATTATCGAGTCAAAGGATACGGACGTGTTCTGTTGCTAGCTATGGAAGAGCTTGCTCGGGAGCTTGGACTGGAAGCTTCGATTCTTGATGCACAGTGCCAAGCTGAGAATTTCTACAAGAAGCTAGGATATGAAGTGATTTCTACGGAACCTTTTTATGACGCAGGTATTCTACATGTACGGATGCAGAAAACTCTTTAAAAATAGTGCACATAATTTACCGTTCCATGAAGCAAGCTAGGATGTGCCATATGATGGCAAATCCAAGTGCAAGGGGCGAGCTGAAGTGCCAAATAACGAACGCGAAAGTTTCGTAGCTGTACAGAAAAATGGAGACGGAGATTTAACCAGTTTCCAGACCTCTACAGGACGTGTCCTGGCGTATGATCAAGCGCTTCAAGAAGTACAGGCCGGAAATATTGCCGGAGTGAATGCTTTTAAAGGTAAAGACGGAGGAACTTATATTCGCGGCGACGCGGATGGGGATCCAACCAACAATTTGGATAATCTTCCGAGTTTCTCATAGTTCTAAAGGCAAAGACCGTACATACGTCATCGGACGTCAATGTACGGTCTTTTTTTAATCCTAATCAGAGTTTATAAATTACATGCTGCTCAATAAACTCCATCTCTCCAGTAAGCCCGACGAATTGAGGTTGTTCATCGCTATAATGCATGAGCTTGATGATACGTCGAACATCTTCAGGTAATGACATTAACTCCTCCAGTGTGGTGTGAACAACACCTGATCCACCAAGCTGACAGTCATGCAGAATCATTCGGATGCCGTGCTCACGGACAAGGCGTATAAGTAGATCCGGCTGAAAAGTCATGTCCGCGCTGTAGAAAATCTCATTATTTATTAGAAGGGAATAGCTATCTTTGCCAGGAATATGCGGCGTATGTATGATCTCGAGCGAAAGAGAAGGAGCGAGCTTGTACGTAATTCCGGGTTTCATAGGTTTAACCTCGAAGATATCGGTCAGGGAGGCTACTGCATCTTTTTGATATAATCCACCCTTTAAGGTGTTGTTCCAAAGTGGCTCAACAAGCGTCTCAGGTAAATGTAATCTCATAGTTTTCCCGTATACGTGCTTTAGCGTAAGTGCTAGCTCTTCCAGACCTCCAACATGGTCCGCATGAATATGCGTAATTAGAGTAGCGTTTACGTCACGGAAGGATTTCCCGATGGTATGCATGGCAAGTGGGGCTGTAATCCCGCAATCAATTAGTAGGGTATAATCATCAGCTAGTAGCAAGCCATTATTGTTAAAATAGTTTTTAGCAAAAGCATTGCCAGTTCCTAGCATTTGTAGGCTCAGACTCATAAGAAAGTACCCTCCTGAAATCGCTGTCAGCTAATATATCAACTTTGAACAAGTACATAATATCATTTTTCGGAAGATGAATGAAATATTTACCTACAATTAGCGCAACTTGCTGAGACAAAGTAAGTATACATTAATAGCATGAATTATTTGGAGGGTTTCAAATGAATAGATGGAAAAAAGTCACTTTATGTGTGTTTGCTTTTTCCTTGATGGGTGGCTCCTTATTGTTCGCCGATTCTGTGAGTAAGAAAATCAGGGTATGGAACAACGGGACGGAAATTGTAGACGGCGGTTATTTGATTGATGGAAAAACATATATTCCCGCTAGAGAAGCAGGCGGGGTAGTGAATTGGGATGGATCTGGAAAAGTGACGATTCTTAAGCCTAATGTTCATATTGTTCTTTTTAAGGATAATACGGTCTTTGGTAACGTAAACGTAGGCAAGCTTAAGATTAAAATATTAACCCAGGTAGATAGCTTAACAGAAGAGGTTTCAGCTGTAAAAGTAGCCATAACGGACCCCTCTGGTAATGTTAAGGATATTCAGTCGCAGGAGCTTGAAGGCTCGCAGAAGGATAATTTCTGGTTTCCGACCTCGGAGTTTACTTATGATTTTAAAGAAACCGGCAAATATCGGGTAGGCTTCTACATGAAAGCTTCCAAAAATGCGGATTACGTTCTTGTGTCAGAAAAGGTAATTACAGCTCTTAATTAAGGGTTCTAAATTGACCTGAACTAATCTAACGTGGTAGTATACCAGATGTAGGATAATACAATTCAAAGTGAGGTATTACAATGAGCGATCACAAACATGAGCATGGTGAAGCATGCGGTTGCGGGCATGATCACGACCATGAGCACGAGGAGTTTGTGCTGACCTTGACGAACGAGCAGGGCGAAGATGTTGAAATGGTATTGGTTGAAACTTTCGACATCGGTGAGAAACTATACGCGCTGCTGTTAGAAAAGGAAAATCCTGAAGCGGATGGCATTATTCTGCGTATGGAAGAAGAAGACGAAGAAATGGTATTGTACAATATCGAAGATGAAGAAGAATGGAAAGCTGTTGAAGAAGCTTACAACAATCTGCTTGCTCAGCAAGAATAGATTTTAGCGACTAAATTAAGCTGTTCTATTGTGTATATGACAGTTGATGTTTATATACAGAAACCCGATACTTATTATGGTATCGGGTTTTTGTATAAATGAATGAAGTTTTTTAGGAAAATGATGGGTCTTAGGAAATAGGATCGGCTTCTACAATCACTTTTATGTTCGTGATGCTGCGATCTTCAGGACCTTTAACCGGAAGTCCGATCTCCACATGGTCAATAATATAATCGATGTTATCCTGAGTGATAACTTCGCCAGGGAGAAGAATAGGAATTCCAGGCGGATATACATATATAAACTCTGCAATAATGTAGCCAGCAGATTCACGGAATGGAACTAACTGCGTATCCGCATAAAAAGCGTCCCTTGGAATCAGAGCAAGCTGTGGAATTTCTGGAACCTGAACCTTAAGTTCGTAGATTTCACCCTTGCTGTAATGAATGGCGGACAACACCCGAAGTGCAGCTAATAATTTATCTACTGATTCTTGGGTATCACCTGGGGTAATAAGGCAAAGAATATTATACATGTCACTTAGTTCTACTTCGATGTTGTACTTCTCGCGCAGCCAGTTTTCAGTTTCGTATCCTGTGATCCCTAAATGGCGCACATGAATGTTGAGCTTAGTTGGGTCATGATCAAATGTTGCTTCTGTCCCAAGGATCTCTTTTCCAAAGCTGTACAGGCCTTCGATCGTATTGATCGTTTCGCGTGCATAGTTGGACAGTCTGATGGTTCTTTCCGCCATTTCATGACCGTTCAGCGCGAGATTACGTCTTGATGTATCCAAAGACGCTAATAAAATATATGAGGTAGATGTTGTAGTCAGCATGCTCATAATGGTCTGTACCCGTTGCGGGTTAATCAGACCCGTCTTAGCATTAAGATTCAGTACCGAGCTTTGCGTCATGGAGCCGCCAAGTTTATGCACACTAGTGGCAGCGATGTCCGCTCCGGCCTGCATGGCCGATACCGGCAGATCCTCATGAAAATGAATCAGTACTCCATGTGCCTCGTCCACCAATACGGGTACACCGTAACGGTGAGCCAGGTCGACAATCGAACGCAGGTCGGCGCATACACCGAAGTACGTGGGATTGATTACTAGAACTCCTTTGGCGTCTGGATGACGCCTTAACGCTCGTTCCAGCGAACTGGTCGTTATGCCGTGATCTATCCCGAGATTCTCATCCTGAACAGGCGAGACAAACACAGGCTTGGCTCCGGAGAAGATAATGGCCGACATCACAGATTTATGAATGTTGCGCGGCACAATTATTTTATCACCCGGTGAGCAGACAGAGAGGATCATCGTCATGATGGCATTGCTCGTGCCCTGTACGCTAAAATACGTATAGTCGGCGCCGAAAGCCTTCGCAGCCAGCTTCTGAGCTTCCTGGATTACTCCAGTTGGCTGATGTAGATCATCAAGCGGTGCGATGTTGATTAGATCGATGGATAGAGCGTTATCGCCGATAAACTCACGGAATTCGGCATCGGTTCCTAGCCCCTTCTTATGCCCCGGGATATGAAATTGAACGGGATTGCCGGCGGCATGCTTTTTTAAAGCTGTGAAGAGGGGAGTACGGTGTTGATTCATTTAATGCTGTCACAACCTTTCGCGAATATTAAAATTTAAGGCAAGCATCAGTATAACAAAACAATCTACAGAATACTAGGATTTGGATGTGATAGAATGTCCACAAAAGCTGCGCAACGTACACATATCAGTTTGACGTCGCCATTTATCATGGAGATGTGGGTAATTATTTTTTTAGTTGAGTTTGTTAAAGGGTCGCTACTTGTCGCTTTGTTACCCGTATATATGGAGAATATTTTGGGTCTATCTGTTACGGTAGTAGGCTTTGCCTTTGCACTCCAGTATTTGGGGGATAATCTATTCCGCAGTCCTTCTGGCTGGGTTATGGAGCGCATAGGGTTTCGCTGGACCATGACAAGTGCCTTGCTGTTGATCCTAGTAGCTGTTGGAATGATAATATATGCCAAAACAGCAGTTACGCTCTCGATTGCCTGTCTTATTCTTGGGATCGGGACATCCCCGCTTTGGCCTTGTGTGATGACCGGAATAACGGAATTGGCGGGATCTACTAAAAGCGGCAGCAGTGGAGCAGCTATGGGTGCTGTAGAGATGGCATCGCTCGCAGGAACGGGAATCGGTCCGATTGTAGTGAATTTTTTGATGGATCAGGGTGGACAAAGCTATCGTGTAGCCTTTTTGGTCCTGCTAGGGTGTGCTGCTGTAGTAGTTGTAGTTGCGCTCTTTTTACCTAAAAGAATCTCGTCAAGTGGCACTCATGCAGTTGTAAGGGACATGCAGGGGCTCGGCGGAGCTATTGAGCGTAAAAAAATCAGTCCATTAGAAAGTATAAAAAGAACACTACATCAGGTCAGAACGACGCTTAAAGTCAGTCGCCTACTATATCCAGCCTTATTTCTTCAGGCTTTTGCCATTGGCTTGATGACGCCTGTAGTTACCTTGTTTGCACGTACGGAGCTTCATGTTAGTCCGAATCAATTTAGTCTGCTTCTGATTGCAGGTGGGGGAATTACGGTGCTTGCTCTAATTCCAGCAGGGAAGCTGGTAGACCGAATAGGAACAACTGTGTTTCTGAACATTGGCTTTTTGCTCGCCGCCTTTTCGCTTGCCCTGTTCTCACAGGTACGCTGGCTCCCGCTTGCTTTTATCGCGGTGGCATTGGTCGGTATAAGCTACGCGCTTATTCTCCCGGCATGGAATGCTTTTCTGGCTAAGCAAGTGCCTAAGGGGGAACGAGGGACTGTGTGGGGGCTTTTCTTGACCTTGCAAGGCTCAGGGATGGTGGCAGGACCAGTGATATCAGGAAGACTATGGGACCATGTAGGTCACGGTGTTCCGTTTCTGATGAGTGCAATTGTAATGTTGATGCTCTTTGGGCTGCATTTACTAATTGTACACAGAACAAAGTTGAAATTTAAAACTAGTTGACCTTAGATGTGAAAAGCCGCTGACAACCTGAGAATTAGTTGTCAGCGGCTTTTTTTAGGAATTAAAAGGACTAAAAGAAATAAAAAATTCAATCAGCGTTTGGAGAAAGTCTGTTGCGGGTAAAAATAGTCAATAAACCAAGTTACCGCTACATAAACTGAAGTATAAAATAAGACTAAGACGAACGCAAAAGTAACTACTACTTGAAGAGGTCCGGCAGCCATAAATAATCAAGAATTCAACAATTGAGTTGGCTTTGCAGATGTGAAGCAGTTAGGGGGGAGTGCCGTGAACAAAAACGACGAGGTGGAGTATTGTAACCTGGAGCTGCGTTTCGACAGACAGCATATCCAGGACCTGATCAAGGATTTGATTCAAAAAGGTTATTCCCTATATTGGAGCGAGAACGAACAGGTCTTTGTAATTTCGGTCCGTACGGGTCGTAAATTGGTGAAATTACGTTTTCAAAGGATCAAAGATGGCTATAAACTCGTGGGTGACTATATGATTCGTGATGCTCGCTTGTCAGAATGGATGGAGAAGTTAATTGGGGACATGCGAGGCCATGCCATTGTAAAGCGCTTCAGAGACCGTCAGATTATTATTGAAAATATTTTGTTCGGCGAAGTGATTCGTCTTGTTGAAATCTCGGGTTATCAGCAGCGAGTCTTATACCAGAAGGGTCCTATGCTCACCGATGAGGAGCTGACCAAGCTCTATTATTCTGTTGAAGGAGAGGAACGAATTCGCCAGCGCAGGATTGAAGTGGATGAGCAGCTGGATCGATTAAATGATGCACTTAAGGCTGAGGATATGATTCGCGCGGAGAAATGCCGAGCTCAGCTTACCTTTTTGACGAAAGAATTGTATATGTTAGAATGGTAAACAAGGTGCCGAAATAAGTTGCTTAGTGGCACCCCGAATTTCGGGGTGTCTTAGATTTGTTTGAGAACTTGCAGACAGGGGTTCACTTCTGGTGCTAAAAACGTTAAAATAGTCATTGTGATCATTTTCATATTGGCAATGGATTTGTCTATGAATTTGATCTTTATTCGCAGGGCAGGCTTTGCTGTCTCTGATAAAGGGTGGTATTCTTATACTGCGAGAAATGGATTTCCCAAAAATATAGGGTGCAAAGGGTGGAGGACCAGATGGCAAAACAACAAATCGGCGTTATTGGCTTGGCGGTAATGGGCAAGAATTTGGCTCTAAATATCGAAAGCAAAGGTTTTTCCGTATCCGTGTTTAACCGCTCACCGGAGAAGACACATGATCTTCTTGCTGAGGCGGAAGGTAAAAACCTCGTAGGCACATTTTCGGTTGAGGAATTTGTAGCTTCGCTGGAAACACCGCGCAAAATTCTGATCATGGTTCAAGCTGGTAAAGCTACTGATGCTACCATCGAGCAACTGTTGCCGCATCTTGATCAAGGCGACATTATTATCGACGGAGGAAATGCTTATTTCCCTGATACGGTTCGTCGCAGTAAATATCTAGAAGAAAAAGGTTTCCGCTTTGTCGGAACTGGGGTTTCTGGCGGTGAAGAAGGAGCTCTTAAAGGGCCTTCCATTATGCCTGGCGGTCAAGAAAGCGCGTATAAGCTAGTTGAACCAATCCTAACTGCAATCTCAGCTAAAGTTAACGGTGAGCCTTGCTGTACATATATCGGACCAGACGGTGCGGGACACTATGTTAAAATGGTGCACAACGGTATCGAATATGGTGATATGCAATTGATCTGTGAAGCTTACCAGCTGCTCAAAGACGTTCTAGGTCTGGATGCAAAAGAACTTCACAACATTTTCAAAGAGTGGAATAGCGGTGAGCTCGACAGCTACCTGATCGAGATTACTACAGATATTTTTGCTCAGTATGATGAAGAAACTGGTAAACCAATGGTTGACGTGATCCTTGATTCCGCTGGCCAAAAGGGAACTGGTAAATGGACAAGCCAAAGCTCATTGGATCTTGGTGTACCTTTGTCCATGATTACCGAATCCGTATTCTCACGCTTCCTCTCTGCAATGAAGGATGAGCGCGTAGAAGCGAGCAAAGTGCTTAACGGACCAGAAGCTACACCATTTGATGGTGACAAAGCTGAATTCATCGAGAACGTGCGTAAAGCATTGTTTGCAAGTAAAATCGTATCCTATGCTCAAGGTTTCGCTCAACTTCGCGTAGCTTCCGACGAATACGGTTGGGATCTGAAATATGGCGAGTTGGCTAAAATTTGGCGCGGTGGCTGCATTATCCGTTCCCGTTTCCTACAAAACATCACGGATGCTTACGAGAACAATGCAGATCTTAAGAACCTATTGCTTGATCCTTTCTTCAAGGATGTTATGGATAATTATCAATCCGCATGGCGTAAAGTTATCGCTTCAGCTGTAACGATGGGTGTTCCAGTACCTGGATTCTCCAGCGCATTGGCTTACTATGATAGCTATCGTACAGAAAGACTGCCTGCGAACCTGCTTCAGGCTCAACGCGATTACTTCGGCGCACATACGTTCAAACGTGTAGACAAAGAAGGCGTTTTCCACCACAACTGGATGTCTGCAGAATAATCTAGTTTATTACGGTTATAAGCAATAACGCCTTCGGCGTCCCTAAAGGACGGTAAGAAGCGTTTATGCGAGAAATATAAGGTTAATGTATAACATGAAACTTGTACTTTCTTATATTTTTAAAAAAGTGGCCCGAATTGCTTCACCAGAAATGGGGAGGCTTTCGGGCCTTTTTTGTTGAAGTTTTGATGTGGAATTACTAAGTGAAGCAGATTGTCTAATGTTTTGACCCTGTGTTATGATATGACAAATATCGCGGTTGGAGGATAGACATGACTGGGGATACAGAAGAATTTAAAAAGTTCAACGAAGAGCAAAGAAATAAGAACATTATTTTAGTAGGGATGATGGCAACGGGGAAGTCAACAGTAGGCGCAATTTTGGCTGAGGAACTGGGTTACGAGCTGGTTGATCTGGATCATGTCATTGTTGAAACTGAAGGCCGAAGTATTGCAGAAATTTTCGCGGAAGATGGAGAGCATTACTTTCGAAGCGTGGAAACAGCAGTACTAAAGCGTATGCTAGAGTCTGAGAATAAATTAATATCTACTGGTGGTGGCGCGGTATTGGCACCGGGGAATACAGATTTAATGCTGAGTAAAGGGCATGTGGTTGCGCTAACGGCAACAGAAGAAGAGATTATTGCTCGCGTTAGTGGAGATCAGAATCGTCCGCTGCTCGCCGGCAATGCAGAAGAACGGGTTAGACGTATCATGGAAGACCGTCGAGAAGCTTACCTGTTCGCGCATTACACGGTCGATACAACGGGACTGACAGCGGCAGAAGTGTCGCAATATATTTTAATGCATTACCGCGGCTGAGCTTTTAAGAGAGTGTTTCATTCCATTCAATCATACCGCCGCTTAAATTTGTGGCATGATAGCCAAACTGTTGTAGATATTCGCAGACACGCTGGCTTCGAGCACCGGAACGGCAGATAAAGATCACTTTGGCATCGCTTGGAATATCCTCAGTGCGGTGTGGAATTTCTCCCATGGGGATATGCTGTGCACCGGGAATCATCCCGAAGGCAACCTCTTCGTCTTCACGAACGTCGATGAGTACAAGGTCTTCCCCTGTCTCTAGACACTGCCGCAATTCTTGCGGTGTAATTTGTGGAACATTATGCATGGTTGTGACCTCTTTTCATCAGAAGAATGGTTTAATGATAACACAAGCATGGAATACCCTGTCAAACGAGCACTACATACAACTATATCTACTAAGGAGAGTTTATATTATGGACGTTATTGTTAGGCCAACGCCATCCCTGCAAGGAGAGTTTGGGGCCCTCTCTTCCAAAAACTATACCACTCGTTATTTGCTGGTTGCCGCATTGTCAGAAGGCGTAAGTACGATTTATCATCCGGCACATAGTGAAGATAGCGATGCCATCCGTCGTTGTATTGCAGATTTGGGAGCTGTACTCACAGAAGATGATGAGAAGATTGTGATTCAAGGCTTTGGTCGCAAACCTAAGGATGTTAAGGAACTTAATGTGGGGAATGCTGGAGCAGTACTACGTTTTCTAATGGCTGTAGCTGCTTTAAGCCCTGAGGTTACATTCGTAAATACGTATCCTGACTCCTTGGGCAAACGTCCACATGACGACCTGATCGTGTCCCTAGAACAGCTGGGTGTGAAGGTAGAGCATAACGAAGGAAAGCTTCCGATCACGATCCGCGGTGGCAAACCTGTTGGGGGTAGAATTACAGTTTCAGGTGCTGTCAGCTCCCAGTTCCTAAGTGCTCTATTATTCTTGACACCATTGCTTGAAGAAGATAGTGAAATTATTGTCCTTGATGATTTGAAATCAAAGGTTGTCGTAGGTCAGACGCTAGAAGTATTGGAGCAGGCTGGAATTGTGGTTCATGCGGCGGATGATTATATGTCCTTTAAAGTGCCAGGTCGTCAAGCCTATGCGGCAAAAACGTATACCGTTCAAGGTGACTATCCTGGCTCTGCGGCTATTCTAGCAGCAGCTGCGGTTACAAAGTCAGATGTTAAGGTACATCGACTTGTGGAACAGAGTAAGCAGGGAGAAAGAGCCATTGTTGATGTGTTGCGTATGATGGAAGTACCCCTTACTCATAAAGAGGGAACAGTTCACGTACAAGGGAACGGCGTTCTAAAAGCTGTTGAATTCGACGGAGATGCTGCAACCGATGCGGTGCTGGCTATGGTAGCTGCTGCCGTATTTGCTGAAGGCACTTCACGATTCTATAACGTTGAGAACCTTCGGTATAAGGAATGTGATCGTATAACTGATTACTTGGCAGAGTTGACTCGTGCAGGAGCCAATGTTGAGGAACGCCGCGATGAAATTATCGTTCACGGCATGCCTGAAGGCGTCGAAGGTGGTGTGACCATTAACGCGCATTACGACCACCGTGTAATTATGGCGCTGTCAGTAGTAGGTTTACGAGCGCGTAAACCACTATTGATCAAGGATGCTCACCATGTCGCTAAGTCGTATCCGCAATACTTTGATCACCTGCGTGCGCTTGGTGCGAATGTGGAGTGGGTACAATAGAAGTAAGGGAGCTAGCGAATTTAGCTTCAGTTAAATAAGGATCATAAAGTGTAACTATGGAAAGGGGCACTATGTATGAGCTTTGAGAATCCAAGTCGGGAACAGATCGGAGATATCCTTGCTTCTGCTGGTAATATTGCAGTTGTTGGCCTGTCTGACAAAACAGACCGTACCTCCTATATGGTCGCGGGTGCTATGCAAAGTCGGGGATATCGGATCATTCCTGTAAACCCATTGGTTGATGGTGAAATACTGGGAGAAAAGTGCTATCATACGTTAGCGGAAATTCCAGAGCCGGTGGACATTGTTAATGTGTTCCGTCGAAGCGAATACTGCGCAAAGGTCGCACAGGAGGCCGCTGAAATCGGCGCACGTGTGCTTTGGCTCCAGCAGGGTATAATCAGCCAGGAAGCTGCTGAAATCGCCGCTGAGCACGGTATGACGGCGATTATGGACCGTTGTATCAAGGTCGAAGAAGCGATCACGATGCATGGGCGTACTCGGGCATAAGGTTCGGTAGTTCAACACTTTATCTGACTATTGAAAAAATGATGATCAGAGCGTGTATCAAGGGATTTCGAACGAACCGACGAACGGGCAAACGATGAACTGACGAGCTTACGAGCCGACAAACAAATCAACAACGAGAGAACAATGAACCGGCGAGCCTACAGACAAAAGAACAAACTAACAAACCAGCGAACTAAATTTTTTGACGCTGAAGTAGTTGCAAATTTAATGTTGAAGAACAGCCAAGATCAAAAACATCGTTTGATTACGATTCGCTGTACAGACTGTGCAATTTCTAATGCAAATCACTAACTGAGCTTGTTATACTGAAGTTAGACGAAGAACGTCCTTTATCCGCATGATTTGCGGTGAAGGGCGTTCTTTTATTTTTATAGGGGAGGATACCATAATGGAATTTGAAGAAGCACATGGTATGTTCATTAACAAGCACTTGACTGAAAGATTAGGAGAAAGAAGGGGGAGGCTGGTTAGAGGGCATAATTATGCGGAGAAGCTGTTCTTGCAGAATGTATGGTGGCCATTGTTTGAGAGCCTTGATGATTTGCATCCAGAATACGAAGTGTACGACTGGAACCGTAAATCTCAGTTTCTGGACTTCGCTTTTCTTCCGCAGAGCGGCGGCAGTCTCGGGATTGAGTGCGACGGGTTTCAAAGCCATGTGAAGGACATGGACCGCGAGAGATTTAACTATGCAGTTAATCGGGACACTTTTCTGACCGGAATGGGGTGGAAAATGATTCATTTTTCTGTTGATGATCTTCAGCACCGCCCCGAGGTGTGCCGGATGCTTTTGCAATTGGTGCTGGCACCTCATTTGGCGCGCAAATCTGCAGGCGTGGATATTTTGTCTGAGGAGAAGGAGGTTCTGCGGTTGGCTTGGCGACTGGGCAGGGCGATCCGTCCAAAGGATGTGACCACGCATTTCAGCATTAACTTTCGAACGGCGCGAAGATTGTTGCACTCGTTGAGTGAGAAGGGACTAATAAAGCCTGTAGTAGGTAGAAGAGGGGTTAGACATTATGAGTTGCGACCAATGCACCCTGAACAAAAATGGTGATGAGTGAGTGAATTTAGCGTTAGATTGCACTTTGTACAATAGAATCTTCGTTTCAGTTTAAAAAAATTACCTTCATTGCACTTTGTGCAATCAAAAAGAGCAATAGATCCTTAATAAAGTGATTTAAGGAATTTCTATTGTACAAAGTGCAATCAAAACCATTTTTCATCAAAATTAAGCTTATTCTGTTGCACATAATACATTAGAATACGAGAACCTCCTAGGGGTCTTTAATCCGAAGTTATAAAAGTCACCAAAGAGTCTCCAAAGAGTCTCCTAAGAGCATTTTGAAAAATGAAAGGTCTATATCATATACTAAATTCTTCAGGTCATCCGAGTGAAATCTTGATACGTATCTTGATACGTATATAGGTTAGCGAAAACAGCATATTGCATCGGAATATTTCCTTCAGTTTATTTTGACAAAAACCCCCGCAGCGCTTACCATTCAATATAGAAAGAAAGGAGAGGGTAGCCTTGAATTGGCTCGGATCATTGCAGCAATTGGGCAGAGCCATAATGCTTCCTACCATGGTACTGCCGGCGGCAGCCATTTTGCTTAGTTTGGGCAGCTTACCTTGGTCTGCATGGGGACTTTCTTCGGTATCCGAAGTGGCTACATACGCTGGGCAGGGAATCTTTTATTTTATGCCTTATTTGTTCGCTGTGGGTGTAGCATGGGGATTATCCAATCAAGCTGGAACGGCGGGTCTTGCAGCACTGGCTGGAATGTTCACTTACGACCGGATTGTTACCCATATGGGAGACGGGCTTGTACAACCTGCAACACTTATCGGAATTTTGCTGGGTATAGTTGCCGGTATCGCTCAAAACCGGTTCAAAAATATCAAGCTTCCAGAGGCGATACAGTTTTTTGGAGGTTCGCGTTTTGTTTTGCTGTTCATGGGATTGTTTTCGGCTGGCTTTGCATGGGTGATGTTAGGGATCTCTCCACTGCTGCAAAGAGGACTGGATGATCTTTTTCAAGGGATATTGCAGACAGGCGGCTTTGGCGTTTTTATTTATGGAGTGCTATATAGAGTACTAACAGCCTTCGGTCTTCACCATATTCTCAACAATGTGTTTTGGTTTCAGTTTGGAAACTTTACAACTCCTGATGGTAGCACTGTCGTTCAGGGGGATTTGCCACGTTTTTTTGCAGGCGATCCTACGGCGGGCATTTTTATGGCGGGTTTGTTTCCGATTATGATGTTCGCACTGCCAGCCATTGCTTTTGCAATTATTCAGGAAGCGCGCGAGGACTTGAAGCCTAAGATTAAAAAGACTTTTATGCGAGCGGCTTTGGTCTGTTTTCTGACCGGGGTTTCGGAGCAGATTGAATTCGCGTTTTTGTTTGCTTCTCCGTATTTATTCGCGATACATACTGTAATGTCTGGCCTTGCTATGGTACTGACGTATATGCTGGGAATTCATCACGGGTTCTCTTATTCGGCAGGAGCAATTGACTTCTTTTTGAATTTGCATCTGTCACAGAGGGCTTGGCTTTTGATTCCGATCGGTATTGGTTATGGGATTGTGTATTATAATTTGTTCCGCTGGGCGATTCGCCGTTTTCAGATCCCAACACCAGGGCGTGAAGAAGGTTCGGAACTCGGTGATTGGGCAGGCAATATCCCTTATCAGGCACCACTGATCTTGGAGGCGCTTGGTGGGAAGGAGAATATCGTACAAGTACAATCCTGTATCACTCGTTTGAGGCTAACCGTCCATAATGATCGATTTATAGATACAGGGGCGCTTAAAGGTCTTGGTTCCGCTGGGATTATCAAGCTCGGTGGCGGGAATGTCCAGGTAGTATTTGGTACGTATTCAGAGTTGATCCGCGAGGAGATTAATAAGCTAATGCTTCGTGATTTGCCTCAGGTATTGTTCAGTTCTCCGATGCAGGGTAGAATGATGCCCATTGAGGAAGTGCCGGATCACATCTTTGCAGCGAAGCTGGTGGGTGATGGAGTTGCATTTTTGCCGGAAAAAGGGGAGCTGACTTCGCCTGTATTCGGGAAGGTTATGCACGTCTATCCTACAATGCATGCCGTTGGTATTGCTACGCCGGAAGGGCTGGAGGTACTTATGCATATAGGGATCGACACTTCGCAGCTTAAAGGGCCATTTGAGGCGGTTGTAAAAGAAGGCGACAGCGTGGAACCAGGTCAATTGCTTGTTAAATTCGACCTCGCTTATTTGCGTGAGCATGCAGCTTCACTCGCTACACCAATGGTGATTACGAATCCTGATCGAGTAAAATCATGGAGCTATGCTCCATTTAAAAATGTTAAAAAGGGGCAATCTTCAGTAATGTCCGTAGTCTTACATGAAAGTAACGTTGGAGGGATAGAAGGATGATACAAGGCATAGGCGCAGCAGCAGGTGTAGCTATCGGGAAGGCCTTTGTCTTACCGAACTGGGAGTGGAGCTTACCAGACACACAAGTGAACCCAGTGGATCTAGCTAAGGAGTTTGAGCGTTTATACGAAGGTATCCGTACCTCTAAGGACGAGATTGAATTCATCAAAAAAGAATTCAGAGAAGTAGTCGGTCCGGAGGAATCCAGCATTTTTGATGCTCATCTGGCGATTTTGGATGATCCGGTGTTTATGAGCGAAATCCGGGGGATTATTGAACGCCAGTATAAGGCGGCGGAAGTGGCTGTTAAGGAAGCGATTGATCATTTTGTAGCGATGTTTGATCTGCTGGATGATGAATACATGAAGGAGCGGGCGGTGGATATCAAGGATGTCGGTAACCGTCTGTTAAAGCATCTTTTAGGTGCTCCTGAGGTCACGCTGCCATCGGATACACAGCCGTATATTCTCGTTGCGAAGGAGTTATCTCCTTCCCAGTTAGCTCACTTGAACCCAACTTATGTTCTAGGTATTGTTACTATGATGGGCGGTAAAACCTCACATTCTTCCATTATGGCTCGTGCACTGGGCATTCCGCTCGTGGCAGGTTTGGAGAATAATTTGTCTAACCCTATTCAGACCGGAGACATGCTCGTGATAGATGGAGACACGGGATCTGTGCAAATTCATCCTGATGAGGTAACGATCAATGAATATGTTTCTCTTCGGAATAAGCAGCATAAAAAGAAAGAACAACTGGAATTGCTTGCTACAGTCGATGCCGTCACTAAAGATGGCGTTAACCTGAGATTGGCCGGTAATATCAGCTCCGTCAAAGAACTGAATTTAGCGCTTAAGTATGGAGCCGAGGGTGTAGGTCTATTCCGTACAGAGTTTCTTTATATGGATCGCAGTTCTTTTCCGACGGAGGATGAACAATTCGAAGTGTATAAACAGGTTGTCGAGAAGGTAGGCAGCAATATGGTTGTGATCCGTTCGCTGGATATAGGCGGGGACAAGCATCTGGATTACTTCCAGCTGCCAGAAGAGCAGAATCCGTTCCTTGGCTATCGTGCCATTCGAATCAGCTTGAATCGACAAGATATGTTCAAAACTCAGCTAACCGCCATTTTGCGGGCGAGCGCATACGGGAATGTAAAGCTAATGTTCCCTATGATATCTTCCGTGGAAGAAGTACAGGCGGCAAAAGCAGTATTGGAAGAAGTGAAGGCTGAACTGGAGCTACGGGGTATACCGTTTAATCGGAATATTCCAGTCGGTATTATGATTGAAGTTCCAGCTGCGGTTATGATTGCGGATTTACTTGCTGAGGAAGTTGACTTTTTCAGTATCGGTACGAACGATTTGGTGCAATATGTACTAGCCGTAGATCGTATGAATGAACAAATTGCGCATATGTATCATCCATATCATCCAGCGGTTCTGCGAATGATCCGTATGACTGTAGAAGCAGCCCGTAATGCAAAAATAGACATAAGTGTATGTGGTGAAATGGCAGCAGATGAGCGTTCTTTGCCACTTTGGCTGGAGCTTGGAATTAGTGATCTTAGCATGTCGCCGCAGGCACTGTTGAAGGTTAAACACCGTACCCTAAATACACTGGCTATAGATGCTACAAGGGTTGCTAAAGCTTGCTTCCATCATCGTACAAGCTCGGAGACGGAAGAAATCCTAAGTGCTTATGCTCAGAAGAGCGGTATTACGCTTGGAACGAGCGTGGAAACAAAGGAGAAAGCTTCTTCATAGTTATCAAGCGCTACATCATCAAGTCCACATCAAGGTTCGGCATTCTTGCCGGGCCTTTTTCTTTTGTATTTTATAAAAAAACAAAACCGTTTGCGCTTCGGCGCAGTCTATACATAGAGCGAGTTGCACAGGAATGATTTATGCGTGAAAGCAAGGGGGGAGGACAAAACAAGCATGGAACACATTATTAATGACGAAATGGAAATAGTCGCTACGGATGAAGACATATTTTATGAGCTGGTAGCTGAACAGAAAAGAAAGCTATACAGCATTGCTTATAGCTATTTACGAAACGAAGCGGATTCGTTGGAAGTTCTACAGGAGGCAACCTGCCGTGCATGGATTAAACGTAAAAGCTTAAAAGACTCCGAGAGATTTGCTCCATGGCTAACACGTATTCTGATCAATTGCTGTAACGATGAGTTGAAGCGCAGAAAGAGGAACGCTGTCACAGAAGCTGCTCGAAGTGATGTAGGGATCATGGAGATGAAAAGCGACCGCAGATTAGACATGGAACAGGCGTTGGAAGGGGTAAAGCCGAAGTATCACCAGGTGCTTGTACTCAAATATTACAAGGATATGACCCTTGCAGAAATTGCAGAGGTACTGGATAAACCGGAGGGCACCGTGAAGACATGGCTCAATAAAGGTCTGAAACAGCTGCGTGACAGAATGAAACGGAAGGGGGATCTATTTTATGGCTGAGTCTGAAGAAAAGCTGCTTAACGATTATTTTCAGAGAATTGATGTCGAGGCTGAGGAGATCCCGGATGTTAAGCTGGATGCCGCGATTCGCAAGGGGATGCAGCAAGGTAGCCACAAAAGATTCTCTTTTAGAAAAAGATACGCTGTTGTTGCGTTGGCGGTCCTAGCCATCGCTTTATTAATTATTGTACCTTGGGCACATCAGATGGCCAATCCTGTTCGTGCGCAGTTACCACCAAAAAGCTGGGGTCAGCTTGAAGTGTTTAGACCCATTATTGCTGATAATCTGACGATTAAATCAGCACTTGATGCAGGTATGCTGAAGGAGGTAAATGTCTCTTCTCCAGAGATTGATGGGATACAATGGACAGTTAACGGAATTATGGCAGATCGAAGAGGCATTGTTGTGCTCTATACCATCCAGAACAATACGGATCAGAAGTTGCAAATGATAGGCCTGTCATTGAAAAAAAATCAAAAGAATAATTACGACCTCACCGGATATAGCGGGTTTAGCAATTCTAATGCACAAGAGGCAGGTTCACCTGGGACGACCCGCATGTTAGAACAAATCGTCTGGGATAAATATCGAGAGGATCTGACAGATGAGTTGAATATTACATTATCTCTATATCCAGAATCCAAGGACCCTTCTAGGTCGAGCATGGATATTAAAAAGCTAAGTGTTAAAATTCCGCTGGAAGACGATAACAACTATTTTAAGGGAGAAGTTGTTGATCTGAAGGATAGTCTGTCTATTGGTGGACAGAAAATAAAAATGGATAATGTCTATATTGGACCTACGGGTATTTACATGCGGGAAACCTTTGACAAAGAGAATACAATGAGGATTTTTAATATGCTTTCACCTAAGCTGGTTATCGGGAAAGGGGAGCATCAAGAGGAGTTAATGCGGGTAAGTGGTGGTTCTTCAGTAGTAGGGGGCTTGAAAACTTATATCTTCCACAATGACAATATGAGACTTGCTGAACCAATCAAACTAGAAGTTGAAGGAATCTCTGCTCTAGATCAATCAAAGGCCGAGCTTGTGATTAACACGGAAACACAGCAGATTCTAAAAGCACCGGATAACAATCTAACGATTTCAAAGCGGATGGAGAACGAAGAGCAGGGAATTCTGTTATTGGATTACTTTATTCCTAAAGATGATATGGAGGCGCTTGCTGATAGCGGTTTTGCATTGGACGATAATTTTGTGGATAGTACTGGAAGTGGGCATTGGTTGGGACGGGTCAAAGATGGCTACTCACGATATAAAGAATTTAATGAAGATAGTAGGGGAACTACAGTAACCTTTTTCTTTAACATAGGGGAGGAAAAGCTACCACAACCCTTGACTTTCAAATTTAATTCTTATCCAAACAAAATCAAGGAGAAAGCGTCCATTCGAATTAAGCAAGTAGCTCGAAAGTCGAGTGAAGCAAATCAAAAGCCCTGTTCCTCATATTGAGAGACAGGGCTTGTTTGATTTTAAACTTTATTTCTACTGTTTATTCCCCTGCTAACGCATCACAAAAAGCTTTGCCATAGGGCGGAAGATCTGGCGGGCGACGAGCAGAAATAATATGTCCATCCGTAACCACAGCTTCATCTTTCCATATCGCTCCGGCATTCTCCATGTCATCACGGATGCCGGGTGTGGAGGTGACGGTTACACCTTCCAGAATTTTAGCGGAAATTAATACCCAGCCTGCGTGGCAGATCTGCCCAATAGGTTTCTTAGCTGCATTGAAATCCTGCACTAGCTTTAGTACGGCACTGTATCTACGGATTTTATCAGGGGCCCAGCCGCCAGGAACTAAAATCCCGTCATAATCTGCGGCATTAAGATCGTCCCAGGAGTACTCCGCTTTTGCAGGCACACCATATTTGCCGATGTATGTTTTATCTTTTTCCAAACCTGCCAAGTGAACCTCAGCGCCTTCTTCTCTTACTCGGTACACGGGATACCAGAGCTCCAAATCTTCAAATTCATCGTCTACGAGTGCTATGACCTTTTTTCCAGCTAGTCTCATTTTGTTAAGCTCCTTTCGTATCACATGATCCTTCATATTCTATCAAATTTAAAATACGAAGTCATCTGAAGGGTTGTAAATTATAGACGAATTGCCAATTTAATCATTATATGCAATTAAGGAGGGTTTTAATCGAGGGAGGTCGAATATAGAAATTGAAAAGTCATACTTTGTACTTAATTCATTTCTTGCAAGAGGTGTAGAAGATGTATACAGATAACTTAATGGAGAAGTTGTGCAGCTGCGGTGGCCTCATGAACTTACATATGCATTCATTGATTTTTAATACGAGGGTGAAGATTACACATGTCCCTGTCTATACTTGTCCGAAATGTACTAGTTATGAGCCCTTGTCGTTTATTAAAGCAGATCTAGGAAAGCTAGTGAAAGAATTGAACGCGGATGTGCCAAGACAAGATTTTTCGTTTACTCAAAGAAATGAATTAGCTAGTGTCCTAAAAGAAGCTTTGACAGAGGTTGTTGTCGGAGGATTTCAAGAATTAGAGTTGGCTATCCGAGAGACAATTCAGGCTAGAGTGGATATGTTACTTGATCTATACCGACTAGCTGAGGGGCTTAAAGACCAGAATTGGATGGAAGAAACTAGTCGAAGACTGTCTCAATTAACGTTCCAAACGACTAAAAACGCAAATTATTAAAACATTCTGTGAAAATAATGAAAAACTTTCACGGAATGTTGGATTTTTCACTCACTTTTTGTTACGATAGATAGAAGTTACATTATTGTGCTCGTGAATAGGGAAACCTACACTAGTCAAAAATTGTAATTAGGGGTTACGTCTTCAGCCTTGAAAGAAATTTTGAAAGGAAAATGAAGCGTTATCATTGCACAATTGTACAAAGTGTCGTATCATATTTTTAATTAGTCGAACGATAAAATTTATCGCAATGGAGAGAGTAATTTGACGGTAACCATTTACGATGTAGCTCGAGAAGCAGGCGTATCTATGGCTACGGTATCACGGGTTGTGAACAATAACCCTAACGTGAAACCGCAGACCCGGAAGAAAGTTTTTGAAGCGATTGAGCGTTTGGGATATCGTCCCAATGCCGTGGCGAGAGGACTTGCCAGTAAGAAAACGACAACCGTTGGGGTTGTCATCCCTGATATTTCAAACTCGATTTTTGCAGAAATTGCACGCGGGATTGAAGATATCGCGAACATGTATCATTACAATATCATATTGTGTAACGCGGATAAGCGTAAAGAAAAGGAAATCCGTGTCATCAATACCCTTTTGGAGAAACAGGTCGATGGTCTGCTCTTCATGGGTGGTACGGTAACCGAAGAACATATTCAAGCTTTCCAGACTTCTGCAGTTCCGATTGTCCTATGTGCTACACGGGATGAGAAGGGAACTTATCCTTCCGTTGACATCGATCATGAAACCGCTGCTTTTGATGCAGTGAATACTTTGATTCGTCACGGTCACCGAGAAATCGCAATGATCAGTGGTACACTCCAGGATCCTGCGAATGGATATGCACGTTTCCATGGTTATAAGAAGGCACTTGAACAGGCTGGAATCGAGTATCAAGAAGACTTGGTACGTATCGGTAACTACCGCTATGAATCTGGTGTCGAAGCCATGAAGTATTTCCTTGGACTCAAGAAGAAGCCAACCGCTATTTTTGCCGCAACCGACGAGATGGCTATTGGTGCAATTCACAGTATTCAGGATGAAGGCCTGAAGGTACCGGATGACTTCTCCATTATTAGTGTGGATAACATCCGTATGGCTTCGATGGTTCGTCCATTGTTGACAACTGTAGCCCAGCCTATGTATGACCTAGGTGCGGTAGCAATGAGACTTTTGACGAAACTCATGAAGAAAGAGACGGTTGAGAATCCGCGGGTTATCTTGCCTCATGAAACGATTCTCCGCTTGTCTGTTAATCATCTGAATAAGTAATTTAAGAACTAAACAGTATTTCCGTAAAAAGCTCCTTTTGGAGCTTTTTATGTTTTTTACAGAGTAAATCATCGGAGGAGGCGTTATCTTTGCCTGAAATAATCGGATTAATTGGTGCGATGGATGAAGAGATTAAGCTATTACTAGAAAGGATGGAGAATAAGGAGACGAAGGTCAAGGCAGGAATTCATTATTACATAGGAAATATATTAGGAAAGTCTGTAGTGCTCTGTAAATCTGGGGTAGGTAAAGTAAATGCAGCAGTTACGACACAAATTCTAATTGATTCCTTTGGTGTGTCTCGTGTGTTGTTTACTGGGGTTGCTGGGGCTGTGCACCCTGAATTGAATATTGGAGATATTGTTATATCATCTACTTGTGTTCAGCATGATATGGATGCTACAGCACTTGGCTTTTCAAAAGGTGAAATACCTTATCAGGATAATTCTGTCTTTCAGGCAGACCCTTCATTGGTACTCCTTGCTGAGAGGGCGTGTAACGAGTTAGGCCAAAAGTACTTGGTCGGCAAAGTACTTTCAGGTGATCAATTCATTTCTAATGCGGAGATTGTAGCTAAATTAAGAGAGGAATTGGACGGAGCGTGCGTGGAGATGGAAGGGGCGGCGGTTGCACAAGTGTGTGTGATGAACGCCACTCCCTTTGTTATTATTCGTTCGATGTCTGATAAGTCTGACGGGTCAGCAAATGTGAGTTTTAAGGAGTTCACGGTGGAAGCCTCAGGGCGCTCACATTCTATATTAGAATATATGCTGCAGCACCTTTAATACTCGTTTAGTACATGAAGCGCTGTCTAAAGCGTACCCTGTCGAAAGTCTCCTGTGAGGACATAGGTACCTCTTGTCCAATACGAACCATTAGGCAGTTTGCTGGATGTGAACAGATTTCGGGATCATCCGTAGCATACCAAACCATATTTACGGTTTTCATTAGCCGCTCCATCATTTGACGATAAGCCCACACATCAAGCCCACTTCCTTTTAGATCCCAGTGCCAATAATACTCTGTTGTAAAGACGATACAATTCTCCAATTGCTCTTGCTCAAAAGCAGTGGAAATCAGCAGCCGGCCTAGTCCGGCTCCCCTATAATCATTACTCACCTCAATAGCTCCAAGCTCAATTAGATCCATCATTCCACCCTGTGACCAAAGCTCCATTTCATCCGGATAATGAAAGGTTACATAGCCTATTATAGTGCCATCCTCTACAGCTGTAATTATACGTCCTTCTGGCAGGCTAGCAATCTCTATGAGAGCTTCTTGCTGTTCAATCGGCTTGCGGAAGGCATCAAGATCATGATGCATGTGGAGGACTTTAAGGTCCTCTGGAGATCGGGGGCCACTTATTGTTATTGTTCTACCTTTATATGAAAGCGTATGGGAAACAGGGATTTTACGATGCTCCATAGCCGTGCTCCTTTCGGATGATAAAATATGGAATGTAAACGTTTGCTATGTTATACTAATTCAGACATAAAAAATTCACATTCATTGCATTGACATCATTATCTAAGAGAAGAGTCTTACCCTTAAAGCTTAAATCAAACGAGTGAGGGAGGCAAGAGTGATGGGTCAAGTCCATAGCGAAATTTTGCCTGGCCGTGTGCAGAGCTCCAATATGTCTGATTACACCCAGGCAGTAGCCAATTTTAAGTGGGAGGATGTTGAACGTAACTTCTCATGGTATGACACTGGAAAGGTTAATATGGCACATGAAGCAGTGGATCGCCACGTTCAAGAAGGACGGGGAGCGGCGACGGCCCTGCTCTACAGTGATGCGGTGCGGGATGAATCCTATACATTTGCCGATCTGCAGGAACGGTCGAATCGGTTCGGAAATGTATTGCGTAAATATGGTATCGGGAAGGGAGATCGGGTATTTATTTTTATGCCTCGTCAACCGGAACTATATTTTAGTTTACTAGGTATTCTGAAGATTGGGGCAATAGCGGGCCCTCTGTTCGAAGCCTTTATGGAAACGGCAGTTAAGGACCGGCTGGAGGATAGTGGTGCGGTTGCTTTGGTTACTACACCTGAACTACTTCATCGTGTGAAGCGAGATGAGCTTCCGAATTTGCGTCATATTTTTCTAGTAGGCGGTACCACTGATATCGAGCAAGGTAACTTAGGTTTCACTGAGGAGATGGATAACGCGTCTTCTGAGCTCGAATTGGAATGGCTTGACCTGGACGATGGCCTTATCATGCATTATACATCTGGTTCTACAGGAAAACCTAAAGGCGTTTATCATGTGCAAAGAGCAATGATTCAACATTATTATACAGGTAGAGTGGTGCTGGATCTACGTCCAGATGATATTTACTGGTGTACAGCTGATCCAGGCTGGGTGACAGGAACATCTTACGGAATATTTTCTCCCTGGTTAAATGGGGTAACGAATGTCGTGAGAGGGGGACGCTTTAGTCCTCAGGATTGGTATAAGACGATTGAACGAAATAAGGTTAGTATTTGGTACAGTGCACCTACAGCATTTCGTATGTTGATGGGGGCAGGAGAGAGTTCAATTCAGGGAATTGATTTGAGCAGCCTGCGCCATGTCCTGTCTGTTGGAGAACCGTTAAATCCTGAAGTCGTGCGATGGGGAGATAAGTTCTACAACCAGCGCATTCATGATACTTGGTGGATGACAGAGACGGGAGCGCAACTGATCTGTAATTATCCTGGAATGGATATCAAACCAGGTTCTATGGGCCGTCCGTTGCCAGGCATTGAAGCTGCGATTTTAGATGATCGAGGCAATGTTCTCCCACCATTCTCAATGGGGAATCTTGCAATACGGACGCCTTGGCCATCCATGATGAATTCGATCTGGAACAATAAGGCGAAGTATGAGGAGTATTTCCGCATTCCTGGTTGGTATATTTCTGGTGATTCTGCTTATATGGATGATGATGGATATTTCTGGTTTCAAGGACGGATTGACGACGTTATCAACTCTTCTGGTGAGCGTATAGGACCTTTTGAAGTGGAGAGTAAATTAGTAGAGCATCCTGCTGTGGCAGAAGCGGGTGTAATTGGTAAACCAGACCTGGTGCGTGGGGAAATTATCAAGGCTTTCATTTCGCTGAGAGAAGGCTATACTCCTACAGCTGCTCTCAAAGAGGAGATCGCGGCATTTGTTAAAGCCGGACTGTCTGCGCATGCTGCGCCGAGAGAGATCGAATTTAAGGATAAACTTCCTAAGACACGATCAGGTAAAATCATGCGGCGTGTATTAAAGGCTTGGGAGCTTCATCTCCCAACTGGCGATTTATCAACGATAGAAGATTAAGATTAGAATGGATCATAAAAAAACACCGTTCCCTAATGAATTCAAGGGAACGGTGTTTTGCTGTGTGAAGTTATTCTTCGGACTACTGGTTAATGGTTTCCAGTCGTATTGCCGGCTGTACCACTATTACTGTTTCCGTTACTGCTACCTTCGCCAGATGGCGTTGAAGTAGGCGTAGGTAGAATGGTTCCAGGAATCTCGATATCCTCTCCTGGTGTACTCTCAGAGCCTGTGGAAGGCGTTGTCTCCGGTTGCTGATCTGGAGTTGGTGTTGCTTCCGGAGTTGGTGTAGTGCCTCCAGCAACGCTACCAGAAGCTGTCTCATTACCTGCGACATCAACAGCACTGACATAGAATGTTGCATTGGCACTCGCAGGAGTTCCTGGTGAGAATACCTTGCTCTCGTCAGCCATAATTACAGCTTGCTTCTGGAAAGACCCGCCGTTTAAAGAACGGTATAAGCGGTACCCTACTACATCTGGAGAGCCGCTTGGGGAGAAGCTGATCACAGCTTTTCCAGTGCTGTATGAGACACTTACATTTCCAGGAGCAGAAGGCGAAGTACCGTCGTCCACGCGTGGATCGACTTCAGTAGGGAAATCTGTCTTAGCATCGGCTGGCATATAATACTCCAGCGATTTATGCTCCTTCATCTTAGGGAAGGCTGCCAAGAGTTCCTTAACTAATTCCTGGATCGGCTTTTCACGTTTAACGACGATTTTTTCTTTCAGGAAATCCTCTGGTGTACCTTCGAGTGGGATATAGTTGACGCCATTGTAAGTAATATACTTGGCTTTGGAAATCCCATCGTCGCTCTCTTTAGGTACATATTTCGCATTGAAAAGATCTGTTGTGAATTTGTCAGTTAGAGCCGTTGGCAGCTTACCGCTGTACGCGGAAACTGTCTTTTTGGTAATTCCTTCAGGTTGTGTGAATTTGTCTGTAACGAACAAGTCTGGCTGCTTATCAATAACAGCATTCATGACTTTAGCCCATAAGGTCTGTGCTTGTCGTTTTTGTGTATCTCCTGTAAGGGTATTAATTTGTTCCTTATAACCAACCCACATGCCAAGTGTGACATCAGGGGTGTAGCCCATGAACCAGACATCTCCATAGTTCTGAGTGGAGCCAGTCTTACCTACAATCGGAACGTCTTTAAAGTGTTTATAATCTCTTCTTACTGTGCTTGCAGTACCTTCTGTGATTACTGTACGCAGCATATCGGTCATTAGATAAGCAGTTTGCTCAGAGAATACTTGTTCAGGGTTAACCTTGTGCTGATAAACGATCTTGCCTTCCGAATCCACAATCTTCTCAATCATATAAGCATCATTAAATGCTCCCTTATTGCCAATGGCGGAATAGGCATTGGTTAATTCCTCAACGGATGTACCGTATCGAAGACCGCCTATAACCCCAGTCTGCGCTCTGTAATCATCTTCGGTGAGTGTAGTGATCCCTAGCTTTTTAGTAAAGGCCCAAGCATCCTCTATTCCGACCTTCTCGTTAAATAGTTTAAGCGCCGGTATGTTGAGGGATTTATTAAGTGCATAGCGAGCCGTAACTAAACCCTGATAGCGATTGTTAGCATTTTTAGGGATATGGAAGCCTTTCCCGCCATCCTTCAAAATGATTGGAGCATCATCTAAGATTCCAGCAGGTTGAATCAGTCCTGCATCTAAGGCAGGTAAGTATGCTGAAATCGGCTTCATCGTTGAGCCGGGTTGCCGGACCATTTGGGTTGCGTAGTTCATTTGCTCGATATTAAAATCGCGGCCCTCAATCATACCGAGAATGGCTCCGGTCTTGTTGTTGATCAAAATGCCAGCCGTCTGTTCAACACCTTTTGTTTTGCTGTCCTTGGTGAAATTACTACTATCTTCGGAAATACTGTGCATTGCACTGTATACTTTCTTATCAATCGTGGTATAGACTCGGTAACCGCCGGTCATTAACTGTTGTCTTGCTTCCTCAAGAAGTACGGCATTATCACTAGAGCTAGTGGTATCAGCTGTACTGTTATTCTTTTCATTTAGTGACAAAAGAATCTCAGATGCTTTACGCTCCGTCTCCATCATTAGGTATGGATATGTAGCATAGGCTTTCTTAGTGTGAGGAGCGAGAGAGCTTTTAATATCAAACTTGAGTGCTTCATCATATTGGGAGGTAGTGATCTTGTTCTCCTCTAGCATACGACGAAGTACAAGCTGTTGACGATCCATAGCTCTATTGAACGCCTTTGCGTTGAATTCTCCAACGCCATTGAATGCTGAATAAGCGGAGGGGAGCTGTGGAAGACCGGCCAAATACGCCGCTTGGGCAATATTCAACTTGTCTAGATCATCCAGACCGAATATACCTTTGGATGCAGCTTTAATCCCAAATACGTTATAGCCATTCGAGCCATTACCGAACGGAACCTTGTTCAGATAAGCCGTTAAAATCTCTTGCTTGGTCAAGAAGCGCTCTAGTCTAAGTGAAAGTAGAATTTCTTTTGCTTTACGATCTTCTGTTCGATCCAGATTGAGAAATACACGTCTTGCGAGCTGTTGAGTAAGTGTACTGCCTCCGGTCTGAACGGATTCATTTAATATCTTTTGTTTGACAGCACGTAAGGTGCCTTTGAAATCCACGCCATTATGCTCATTGAAATTATTGTCCTCTATAGCGAGAACTGCATCAATAATAATCTGGGGGATGTCATTGTATTGAATGAGCCTTCGATCTTCTTCTGTACGAAGCTGGCCGATCGGTGCGCCATCACGGAAGTATGCGAATCCGGTGATCGCATTTTGTCCGACTTGCTGTTGAATCATTTCCTCAGAGCGAACAGGTTCATCTTTCACCATGGAAGTGACATATCCTGCTGCTGCACCACCGACGAACAGAATGCCTATTATGCCAAGAATAAACATCCACTTAACTACAGAACCGAACCTGCTAAGCCCAGATCTGCGGGGTGAAGGCTTCTTTACGTTTTTTTTCTTGTTCTCTTGAACCATCGACGATAATTCCTCCTTTTAACGGAATTATTATAGCACAAATTGGCGATTTTGAATGCAGTCGGAGTGTTCATTACCTATTAGAATAACAAAAAGCCTCCGGATAAATCCGGAGGCTTTGGTCATACTCGCTATAAGCGAGATATTAACGGTTGTAGAACTCGACGATTTGTTTCTCATCGATATCCTGGGAAAGCTCGGAACGTTCTGGCAAACGAATGTATTTACCTTCGAAAGATCCTTCAGCAGATTCCAGGTAAGCTGGAAGGTGGGAACGGTTAGCAAGAGCTTCTTTGATGGAAGCCATGCTTTGGCTTCTTTCGCGAAGACCGATAACGTCGCCCAAGCTTACACGGTAAGAAGCGATGTCGACTTTTTTGCCGTTAACAGTTACGTGTCCGTGGGATACCAACTGACGTGCACCAGCACGGGAGTTAGCAAATCCAAGACGGTAAACTAGGTTGTCCAAGCGGCTTTCAAGCAAGAACATGAAGTTTTCGCCCGCAAGACCTGGAAGCTTTTGTGCTTTAGTGAAGAGAGTTTTGAATTGTTTCTCTCCCAAACCATACATGTGACGCAGTTTTTGTTTTTCCAAAAGCTGCATTCCGTAGTTACTTACTTTTCTGCGTTGGTTAGCTCCGTGTTGTCCTGGTGGAAAAGGGCGTTTCAAGTCTTTTCCTGTACCGCTAAGGGAAATGCCCAGACGGCGGCTGAGTTTGAATTTAGGTCCGGTGTAACGTGCCATGTTATAGTAGACTCCTTTATAATTGAAATTTCAGGGTAGGGCCTATTTGCGCCGCATTTCGTATCCGTGATTAGCATTAATGGCTTCCACACTGCCAGGGAAGTTCAGCCGCTGCCCTGGCAGTAACGAAATGCGTGAGGGTGACACAACGTTACGCCCAAGTAAGACTTGTTACAGTCTTGTTCAACAATAAATATTATATGAATACAGTATATAAAGTCAAGCGCTTATTAAAAGAGTTTTTGTCAATCTTTGTCGATAGTTCTTTGGTCCTAAAAAAAAGTCCCGGAAATGATGAAAATATAATGCAATGCACAAAGAAAGGGAGTAAAATATAGTTAATTAGTTGTTACTAGGGAAGATAGTTTTCTTAATCAAGATGCAAAGGGGATCTTCGTTATGTCAGAGCAGAAAGCATACGTCCATAAAGACAGCCGTATGCTGTTACAGGACAACTTACACGCTAGTAGAGATTCCGAAGATCCCACCGCCTGGCTTAGGGAAACGGAAATAGTAACGCATGACTTCCCTTATCTAGCAAATTTGATTGCAGACAGTTTCAATGAATGGTTTGGTGGGCTCAATGTCCTTCCATTCTCTAGATCATGGGAATGGTGTGTGCTGAATTTTGAAGGTAAATATATAAACAATAGTTTGGATCAACAAGAACTATGGAGGCAGAAGTGGGAACAGGCGGCGGCTTCTAGCTTGATTTCAGAAACAATCTCTGCCGTTCCGTTAACCGTAGAAGGTAAGGATCTGAGTTTTTTTACCATACCGCTATTCACTCGCGTCGACAATAAAATTTTTGCATTTTTGGGCTGTTCTATGCCTACGCAACAATATGAAATGGGTGGACGAGATACTGCAGAAGCTATGTCGCTGCATTACCGCACCTGTTTTTATCATAAGTTTGAACATATATTTGTAGCTGATCTTGCAAGTACCCATATTCATGCAGAACGTGAAAGCAATCGTCGTTCATTGTTATTTCAGATTGTTCAGCGGATGCATGACAATATTGATGTAGATGCTGTACTTTCGGAAGTCATTGATAGCATCTCTGCGATGTATCCTGGAGCCAGACTCGACCTGTATATGTCACAAGATCATCGCAGCACTAATCCGCAGGTCAAACCGTTACCTTTCCACATGTCCAGTGATGATGTCTGTGCCAGGGCGTTCAAGGATGGACGTGTTGCGCTGCACACTAGTGATGAAAATCACCGAAATGTAGAAATAGGGCTTCCGTTAGGTGGTAAGCAGGGGGTTTATGGGGTATTCCATATGGTGATGGATAATCCAATCTTCCCTGACGTTGATTTACGGTTTCTCACAATGGTAGCCGATACGGCAGGGACTGCTTTTGAGAACGCCAAGCTTTATGAGCGCTCCAATCAGCTAATCCGTGAGCTTCGCATGAGTAATGAGCTTACCCAGCGTTTGAATCAAAGCTTGCGTTTAGGCGATATATTTCAATTTGCGTTTGAAGAGTTACTTGAAATGTTTGGTGCAGATTACTGCTGTATCTTACATATGAATGAGGAAAAGGGTGGCCTAGAAGTTATTGCCTGCAACCATCCGTCATTGCAGAATGAAGTATTAGAAGTAGGGGCAGGTTTAGGTGGAAAGGTGTATTCCACAGGTGAGTCACTGATCATGTCTGACTACATAGATAATCCTAAGACAACTTCCCGACTAATGAATGCTACCGGTTCGCAGTCGTTGATTGCCACACCTCTTAGTGTAGGTGGAGAAGTGCGAGGTGCGATTATGCTGGCACATCGAGATTCTCATTATTTTTCCTATGACAACTACAGGCTATTGCAGGCGATGGCGGGACATATTGGTCTAGCAGTAGGTAACGCCAGGCTACATGCTGAAGTCAGACGTCTTGCGAATAGAGATAGCCTAACAGGTCTCTATGCTCGTCATTATTTGGACGAAGAGATAAAAGAAAGACAGTCTACGGACTTCTGCGGTTGTTTAATTGTTGTGGATATTGATCAGTTCAAAATCGTGAATGATACCTATGGTCATCAAAAAGGCGATAAGATTCTAAAAGAGGTTAGTGAAATTGTGAAATCTTCCATCCGTCAAGGCGACATTGCTGCGAGGTGGGGTGGGGAGGAGCTCTCCGTTTATTTACCGTTAATGGGAATGCAGCAGGCGGGTTATGTAGCTGAGCGTATACGCAAACGCGTTATGGAAGAAACTGAACCTAGTGTAACGGTATCCTGCGGAATAGCGGAATGGAGCTGGATGGACGATCGAGTAAGTGTTGAGTCATTATTTTATCGAGCGGATATGGCGCTGTATAAAGCTAAGAATAACGGCCGGAACCAAGTTGTTTTTGATACGAAAGAAAATGATAGCAATATTAAGAATCCGTGAGGTAAGCCTCATGGGTTCTTTTTTTATATGCACAGTTATTCTGGCTCTAATTGCGGTATAAGGCTTGCAGGAAGGGAGAACCCTATACGTGGGTTGTACTTAAGCAAAATACTCCGAGAAAGGCCTGAGGTCCGTGAGAAAGCTATTATTACTTAAGGGAGGAGTCCCTCTAGTTCTGACACTGTATTGCCTGTTATGTAGCGGATGTAGCGTCATAAGAGACAAACCTGCGAAGGAAGATTTAAGTTTGGCGTTGGCAGGGATGGCTGGAAGTGATGAGGTTGTTTTTGAAGGGGCAAATGTGCTGAAACAAGGGGGAACAACGGTCCCTGAATCCTTATTGTTCTACGGAGGCACAGTGGAGGATCATAAAAAGGTCAAGCTGTACACGCTTCTTCCAGATAAATCCATGACCAAAAAAACAGCAGCTGATGGCGTTAAAGACTTAAAGAGTAGCGCATATGCTCTGAAACCTTATTACAGTCAGTTAGAGAAAAAAGAGGGCAGATGGGAACTTCAGACTACTGAAAATTCCTCGGAGGAGGGAAATCCATTACCTGCGCTAAATCCGCTAAAGCAACTCGAGGAGCTTGAGTCCATGGAGACGAGTGTAACCGAAGAGGCTGGAGCAGGCAGAGGGACAAGTGTGCTGCGAATCGAATTGACGCCTTCAGAGGCTAGAAAGCAGCTGTCAGCTGAATTGGAGAGAGAGATGCAGAACCTTCGTCCTAAAGTCCCCGAATCCGCTGAGAACAACGCAGAGGCTGATCAGGCAGTGACGAAAGCTTTGGAGAAGCTGTGGCAGAAGAAAAATAATGAGCTACAGCAAAAGCTGAAACAGGCTAATGTAGAAACGGTCTACCACCTAACGGTTGATAAGAAGCATAATCTTCCCAGAAGGCTTACCTTGAATCGAAAAGTAAGCTATTCCGGTGAAATGATGAATAAATTTGAAAATGAAACTTATGTATCTAAGGTGGATTTCACAGGCTACCGTTAATCTTTACATGGTTATGCAGGTCTTGCGCTCCATAAAGGGCGTGCTACAATAGAAAAGCATGCTTATTTTTCAGACAGAGGAAGGAAGAGTACACAATGAAAGATCCCAGAATTCAAAAGCTGGCGGCAAATCTTGTAGGTTATTCCGTAGATGTTCAGCCAGGCGAGAACGTGCTTGTAGAAATGATTGGCAATGAAAGAGATTTAATCAAAGCTGTTGTTGAGGAAATCGGTAAAGCTGGCGGTCATGCTTTTGTTCAGTTGACAGATCGTACAGTCCTACGCAGCATGCTTAAATATGCAACACGTGAGAGTCTTCAGACATGGGCTGAAATTGACTTGAACCGGATGAAGCAAATGGATTGCTATATCGGCATCCGTGCAGGTGAGAATGTAAATGACCTGTCCGATGTTCCAGAAGAAAATATGAAATTGTATAATTCTTTGTATTCCCATCCAGTGCATAGTGAACAACGCGTGAAGCATACGAAGTGGGTAGTATTACGTTATCCCAATGCGAGTATGGCTCAGCTTGCAAATATTAGTACAGAAGCATTTGAGGACTTTTATTTCGAAGTGTGTAATTTGGATTACGCCAAAATGGACAAGGCTCAGGATGCATTGGCTGATCTCATGCGCAGAACAGATAAGGTACATATTTCAGGTCCTGGAACAGATCTTAAGTTCTCCATCAAAGGAATCGGTGCAGAGAAATGCTCTGGACAAAAGAATATTCCGGATGGCGAGGTTTACAGCGCTCCTGTTCGTGATTCTGTAAATGGAACGATCAGCTATAATGCACCATCCGTTTATAACGGAGTGACTTTTGAAAATATCAAATTCAAATTCGAGAACGGTAAAATTGTTGAAGCAACAAGCAATGACTCCGCTCGCTTGAATGAAATCCTGAATTCAGATGACGGCGCACGTCACATTGGAGAATTTGCCATAGGCTTTAACCCTTACATTTTGCACCCAATGAATGACATTCTGTTCGATGAGAAAATTGCAGGCAGCCTGCACTTTACACCAGGACAAGCATATGATGTTACAGATAACGGAAACCGGTCCTCTATTCACTGGGATCTTGTATTAATCCAACGTCCAGACTATGGCGGCGGGGAGATTTATTTTGACGATGTATTAATCCGTAAGGATGGAATCTTCGTGTTACCAGAACTGGAAGGTCTGAATCCTGAAAACTTGAAATAAGCTGTAAAAGTAAGAAAACACCTTGCACAAGTAAGCGGATTCAAGGTATCATAAGAAATGATTACAAATGACTTATGTTTCATAATCAAGTTGCGGAGGGATTTCTATGTCCAGTAACAATGCGGCAATCGTTGATATTGCTCAAACGGCAGGTCAGTTCAACTCTTCAATCGTTCTTCAAGCGGACAACAAGTACATTGATGTTAAGAGTATCCTTGGTTTGTTCACGACTTTGGTATCAAGCCAAAGCTACGAGCTTCATGTTCACGGAACAGATGCAGAAGAAGCTAAGAAGGCAATGAGTGAAGTTTTTGCTAAACACGGTTTGAACTTTACAGTTGTAGCTGAGTAATAGTTGTATGTAAAGACGTCCTACCGATTTACGGTGGGGCGTTTTTTCTAGAAATAGATGAGGAATTAATGCCATCCCTTATAAACAACATAGCTGCTTCTTTCAAATAAATGGTTAGTATAAACAGAATTGTTGTATTGATATCCGATTTCGACTAATATTAAGTAAAATAGTAAAAGCAGCTTAACTTTTGGACATGGGGGGGAAGAGGCATGACTTCGTCGGAATTACAGGAACAGTTTAATCTTAAAGCGATCAATCTTCTACAAGAAGATGCCGATAAAATTCAGCAACTTATTGAAGTGCAGATGGAAAATCTGGCAACACGCTACTGCCCTCTCTATGAGGAAGTGCTCGATACCCAAATGTACGGTTTCTCAAGAGAGGTCGATTTTGCGGTTAGAGCAGGTTTGGTGCCAGAGATTACCGGTAAAATGGTGCTGAGTAAGCTGGAGCGGAATTTAGCAGTACTCTATGAGGCATTGAATAACAAAGCAAAAGAAGAATAAGTTTTGATTTATAGTATTCATAGAAACGCACATGAGGACTTTCGTCACTCATGTGCGTTTTTTTTGAGAATTATAGAATGAATAGGGAAGTATTTATACTAGATAAAAGGAGACTCCGAGAATTAGATAAACCGTTAATAGCAAGAGACCCTCATACCAGTTGGTCGAACCATCCTGAGTGATTGATTTGGCAATAAAGACGGCGACACCAATGGCGACAATTTCGATCGTTGTAAACACAATGTCCATAGTATCACCCATGAAATAACTGGCGAAGATAAGTACAGGCGCTACAAATAGTGCAATTTGAAGACTGCTCCCGACAGCGATTTCTACTGCCGCACCGATTTTGTTCTTCATGGCTAGCATAATGGCTGCACTATGTTCTGCGGCATTACCGATGATTGCCACGAGGAAGGCGCCTACAAACAGTTCACTAAATCCAAAGCGCTCAGTTAGTGTCTCTAGCGTCCCTACCAGCCACTCACTCACAAAGGCTACCATTACGGTAGCAAGAAGTAGATAAAGGATGGATCTGTTTCTGGACCACTTAGGCGCATGCTCATGAGCCATTTCTTCCTTACCGGCTTCTGTAACGTCCTCTAGATGTTTCTTGTGCGTAATCATGGAGAAGACCAGCCAGGCCATGTACGAAGCGATGAGCAGCCCGGCAACGATTAAACTCAGCACGTCTGTATCTTTTTCAGTTATGGAATGGGTATTGAAGAACATAGCCGGTACAAATAAAGCGATCACCGCTACGATCATAAGGGAACCGTTCATACCGGCAAGGGTTACGTTAAAGTTCTGTACTTTGAACTTCATTCCGCCAGCGAAAATACTTAAACCGAGGACAAGCAGCAGATTGCCAATAATGGAACCGGTAAGACTGGCTTTCACCATGTCGAACAGTCCTTCCTTCACTAAGAAAAAGGCAATGATTAGCTCTGCGGCATTACCGAAGGTAGCGTTTAGGAAGCCGCCTAACCGCTGTCCAGCATAATGTGCTACACTTTCTGTGGCGCGGCCCAGAAAGCCAGCCACAAACACAACGGCTACTGCAGAGAGAACGAACTGAAGCGTGTGGTCCCAATCTGCATAATGTCCTATGGCACTAAGGATAAAGGTGATTGCCAGCAAAGCTGGTGAAATCCATTTTTTCAATGTAAAGTACACTCCAATCTATGTATTCAGGATCAATTCATAATCAATATACCCAAATTATTCCTAAGTGTAAACGAGAAAGCGAGAAACTGATTTGCTTTTTAGCCTGTTTAGGAATTACAATAATTGATAATGAGTTAAGGGGGGATATGGCATGGCAGAACAACTTCAATTGGAAATGGGAAATATACGAATTTCAAATGACGTCGTCTCGAAAATTGCCGGATTGGCTGCCTTGGAGACTCCAGGTATTGCAGCCATGTCAGGTGGCCTATCAGAGGGCTGGGCAAAGCGTCTTAGTGGTAAGAACGTCCAAAAGGGCGTTACCGTTGAAGTGGGACAGCTAGAAGCAGCAGTAGACCTGCGTATTATAGTTCTCTATGAAACTCCGATACATGAAGTGTGCCGGATGCTTCAACAGAACGTACGCGAAGCTGTGGAGAGCATGACTGGACTTCATATTGTTGAAGTGAATGTCAAAGTTGAAGGCGTAGCCTTTAAGAACGATGAAATTGCTTAATGCAAAAAAGCTTGTACACAAAAAAGCAGTCCAAGATATTTAACTTGGACTGCTTTTTTATATATTCCATCACATCCGGATTTATGAATCTCACCGGGAACGAACTTGTCTAACTGTAGTTACAGATTTCGTTACTTCCTCTTTAGCTGGAAGATTAGTTTCTCTGGAAATACTCAGGATAATTCCCATGGACAGCATGCTCACGAGAAGTGAAGAGCCGCCATAGCTGATAAATGGTAAAGTTACTCCGGTAAGCGGAATCGTCTTCGTTACACCGCCAATATTGACAAAGGCCTGAATGGCTATGAGACCCATAATCCCAATGCCGACAAGTGTGCCAAAGGGGTCTTTGCACCTTAATGAGATTAAAATCCCTCGCCAGATAAAATACAGGTATAACATCAGAAATAATGCTGTGCCTACAAAGCCGAACTCTTCACCAATCACGGGGAAAATAAAGTCCGTATACGGGTATTTAAGATAATCCAGCTTTTGAATGCTTTTGCCAAACCCAGAGCCGCTGACTCCACCTTGTCCGAGAGCGGTCAGAGACTGAATAATATTATACCCTTCACCCTCAGCATCCTGATAGGGATCTATGAAAGCTTGAATACGACCTTTTCTGTAGTCCTGATTGGCGGCTACTTTGTCGGTTGCAGGGGAAAGAGAATCAATCGCTGCTTTAGCCCCCATAACAATTCCTACTCCGAGCACCAAGAGTGCAATAGAGCCTAGGATATGCTTCATGCTGGCACCGCCTGCATAAATGACAAGTCCACTGGTAGCTACTAGAATAAGGCATGAGCCCAAATCTGGCTGCATCATAATAAGTCCGGCAACGATACCCACAATGACCATTACAGGGATATATCCTGTGCGGAAATCTCTAAACCGTTCACCTTTTTTGGTAATCAGCGCGGAGAGATACAGGATAATCGATATTTTGGCTAGTTCGGTAGGCTGGATCCCTAGCTTCCCGATACTTAACCAGCTCTTGGCGCCATTGATTCTTTCAGAGAAGGCTACAATTAGCAGGAGAATAACGGTGATGATGAAGATAGGGACATACCACTTCTTGAATTTACTGTAGGGAATATTCATGGCTGTAAACATAACAACAATTCCAAGTACGATCCAGATCATTTGGCGTTTCATGAAATATAGAGGGTCATTACCGAACTTCGAGCTCGCTAAAGTCAAACTGGAGCTAGCACTGAAGACCATGACTAGACCGAAACCCACAAGTAGTAGTGTTAAGATAAGTAGTTGGAAATCGGGTGTTCCTCTTTTGGGCAGGCTGACATTTTGTTTCGTCTTTCCCTTTCTGTTACTCAAGCCTCCAACAGCTGCTTTAATTCGAGAATCCGAGTAGCAGCAGTGTCCAATACTGGTTTAGGGACTGGAGAGTCATACTCCAGACCATGGGGGAATGTTGCTTTCCCTAAGTATACGGCTTCAATTGCAAGTACGGCATCAGCCTTCTCTAGCTTCCCCTCGACAGCGCGAGTGTTGATGCGTAGAAAGTATTCGCCACCATCCTGTGGGTCTTCAATTTTGCAGTCGTAAGTGGCACGATAGTATTCCCATTGCCAGCGGATAAAGCCAGCCTTTGTAGCACTCTCGTCCAGATAGAGAAGATCACTCTTCAATCCTACGAGGCCCGTGTTCTCAAAAATCATAGCACGCATATCCCCCTTATGAAGTATAATGATGAATTCATGATCCGTTTGCTGATGTTCTACCTCATGATAGTATGTTTCTAAACGTTGTGCAAGAGTAGGTACCTCCTAACGATACCCAGTTTTTTGCGTTTCTGCTACAATAAAAGAATTATAGCCGTATACGGCTGGAACAAAGTGTACAGGACTGCTGTCGCATGCTATTGATGCGGGTTTATGAAGAAGGGGATGGAGAACGTATGAAGAGCTTAGCGGTTGATTCGCTCATGCCGGAGATCGTGGAATGGAGACGCCATTTACACCGTCATCCGGAGTTGTCTTTTCATGAAAAGGAAACGTCAGCATTTATAGCAGACAAGTTAGCAGAATTCGGCATCGAAGTTAGAAGAAGCACGTCCGGGTATGGTGTAACAGGTATATTGCGAGGACATCGGCCGGGGAAAACGGTAGTCCTTCGCGCGGATATGGATGCACTACCTATTAAAGAGGAGAATAAGAATGACTACGTTTCGCAAAATGAAGGGGTTATGCATGCCTGTGGGCATGATGGACACACTTCAATACTGCTGGGTGTAGCCTTTTACTATAGCAGCCGCCTTGAAGAGTTAGAAGGGGAGCTGCGTTTTCTTTTTCAGCCTGCGGAGGAAGTATGCCCGGGTGGAGCACAGGGGATGATTGCCGAAGGCGTGCTGGAAGGCGCGGATGCGGTGTATGGTTTGCATTTGTGGACTCCGCTTCCAATGGGGACCGTGGGCAGTGCGCCAGGACCTCTTATGGCATCTGCTGATGAATTTTTCATTGATATCATCGGCAGGGGCGGACATGGCGGTATGCCGAATCGCACGATAGACAGTATTGTAGCCGGGGCAGCGCTTGTGACTCAGCTTCAGAGCATCGTAAGCCGCTCTGTGAACCCGCTGGAGCCCGCTGTTCTCAGTGTAGGAACCATTCAAGGGGGATTCGCCCAGAACGTCATAGCTGAGCGTTGTCGCATTACAGGAACCGTACGGGCGTTCGACGAGGAGACCCGTTATCTGATCCGCAGCAGAATCGAAGAAATGACAGTTTCAATAGCTGGCGCATACGGTGCAGAAGCTAAGATAGACTATGTTATGGGATATCCGCCACTCGTAAATCACGAGGGGGAATACCAGCGTTTTTCCGAGGTGGCACCGGGAGCACTAGGAGAAGCTGTTCAAGTGATTCGCATGGAAAAGCTGATGCCAGCTGAGGATTTTGCCTACTATGTAAAAGAAATTCCTGGCTGCTTTATGTTCGTAGGGGCTGGGAATCCAGACAAAGATGCAGCTTACCCGCATCATCATAGCAAGTTTGATTTTGACGAGGATGCTATGTTGCATGGGATGAAATTATTGATCGCTATGGCGAATTCCTGTTTGCAAGAGAAGACAATCGTATAATTTCGTTTCATAGAGGAGAACCTATTCCATAACATGGGGATTATGATTAGGAGGGTTCGTTCTTGAAGACAGTGAAAGAGGTTATGACGAAGGAGCCTGTAGCAGTCACACTACTGGATAATGTGTATGAAGTCGCTGTTAAAATGAGAGATCATGACACTGGATTTATACCAGTCATTGATAATGAAGATGATAAGACATTACTCGGTGTAATTACAGATCGTGATCTAGTGATTAGAGGTTACGCGGCTAAACACCCTGGATCAACAGCTGTGGAAAAGGTAATGAGTAGAGAAATTCAGACCGTCTCAGAGAATACATCTGTAGATGAGGCTGCAGAACTGATGTCGAGCTGGCAAATTCGCAGATTGGCTGTGACAAGTGGCCAGAAGCTGATAGGTGTAGTGTCCATCGGTGACTTGGCTGTGCGCAACATTTTTGCGGACGAGGCTGGCGAAGCGCTTCATGATATTTCGCAGCAGCATTTACATTAAATAGTTTGATAGGGAAGCTCATGACCGTTATGCGGGGATGAGCTTTTTCCTGTTCAAACTAAGAAAATATAGATTTCACACTATACATTATCCTAATATTTCTCGCATAAACGCTTACCGTCCTTTTGAGACGCCGAGGGCGTTTTTGCTTGTATGAATGTAAGCAGATTACATAGAGCAGGCTTGAATAAAATTAATGATTGGGGAGGGAACGTTATGAATGAAACAGGGGCTTGCATTGTGCGAAGGGATCGGACGATTCTACTGGAATGTGCACATCCTGGTTTTGAGAAGGCTAGGAAAGAACTAGGAGCCTTTGCAGAGCTCGTAAAGAGTCCTCCGGCTTATCACACCTATAGAATCACTCCATTATCATTATGGAATGCTGCAGCGCTTAATTATACAGCTGAAACGATTATTTCAAGTCTGCATCAACTCGCGCGCTGGGGTGTTCCTGCCGGGCTGGAGGATGAGATCGCAACTCTTCTCTCTAGGTATGGAAAGCTCACCCTTCACGGTCAGGAGACTTCGAATGAGCTCATTACGCTTAGGGCTGAGACAGCTGAGATTCTGAATGGACTATCTAATGAATCAGGTCTAAAGGAGTTAGGTTTGCAGAGAATAAATCCACTAGAAAGCTCATGCCGTGCGGAGAACAGAGGGCTTTTAAAGCAAGAGCTGATGAGACTAGGCTACCCTGTCCTGGATTATGCTGGTTATCATGTCGGACAAGCTCTAAGTTTAACCTGGAAGGAGTCTCACAATCACGCAAAGGATGGAGCGAAAGGTGAAGCTTTTGGACTGCGTGAATATCAGCAGGAGGCTGTCCAGATGTTTCAAGGCATAGAAGGGCAGGGAGGCAGCGGGGTAGTTGTGATGCCTTGTGGAGCGGGTAAGACGGTAGTGGGACTGGCCGTTCTTGAAAGTCTACAATGCGAAACACTGATCTTAACTTCAAATACAACTTCGGTAAGACAATGGGTAGATGAGCTGCTTGAGCGAACCGATTTGGCTGATGAGTCTATTGGCGAATACTCCGGTGAAAAAAGAGAAGTGCGGCCTGTTACTATAGCTACCTATCAGATATTAACGCACCGTCAATCCAAAGGCGGTCCTTTTCTCCATATGAAGCTGTTCAATGAACGCAACTGGGGTTTGATTATTTATGATGAGGTTCATCTGCTTCCAGCTCCAGTATTCCGGGCTACAGCAGATATTCAGGCTACTAGAAGACTGGGTCTCACTGCAACTCTGGTTAGAGAAGACGGGAAGGAAGGGGACGTATTCTCATTGATCGGGCCTAAGCGTTACGACATGCCTTGGAAGGAGCTGGAGCAGCAGGGGTGGATTGCAGAGGTAGAATGTGTCGAGATGATCGTACCGATGAGCTCTGAGCTGAGACGGAAGTATTTGTATGCGGAAGCGAAAGAGAAATTTCGTATGGCCTCATGCAATCCTGCAAAAGCTGAGGTTATAGTCGAGCTTCTAAAAGCCCATCAGGGATCATCGGTTCTGGTTATTGGACAGTATCTCGACCAATTAATTGAACTGGCGGATAAGATCGGTGCACCTCTGATTACGGGTAAAACGAAGCAGCGAGAAAGAGATGAGTTGTATGCAGCTTTTAACGAGGGAATAATACAGGTGCTTGTTGTCTCTAAAGTAGCGAATTTTGCGGTGAATTTGCCAGATGCGTCGATTGCTATTGAGGTTTCAGGAGCTTTTGGATCCAGGCAGGAGGAGGCCCAGCGCTTGGGTCGAATCTTGCGTCCGAAGGCGGGTGAGAACAAAGCGTACTTCTATTCGCTGGTATCTGAAGATAGCCGGGAGCAGGAATTCGCTATGCGCCGCCGGATGTTTTTAACAGAACAGGGGTATGAATATGTCGTTAAAATGGTGCCGAACGGAAAGGAGCGGACGATCCATTGAACCAGCTATCAGCGGAAGCCCTAGAGGTCTTAAAGCGATTATGTGCTGCTTACGCGGCCCAGCCCTTTGACGAGGGAAAAGAAGAGCGTTGGCGTCCTTCGACGCTCTGCCGGGCAGAGCAAAAGCTTGCAATGAATGAACTGCGGCGCGCTGGGTTGTTAACTGCGAGGCATAAAATATTGGGGGAGAAGCTGTACCAAATTCCAGTTGAACAATTATTAGTGCTAGAACAAGAATTCTTCCCATACCAACCTAAGTTTATTGAGGGTTATTCAGTAAATCTATCCATGGAGGCGGGTGCTGGACTGGCAGTAGATCTGTTTCGGGCCTTGCTGTTCATGGCTCGTGAAGGCCTGCCTTTTACCGCTAAGGGAATTATTCATAAAAAGAATTTAAATCGTTTAGCGGCTCAGCTTTCTTTTCAGGAAAAGCATTTAGCGGGGCTCTCTATGGGTAATCCTTCGAATGAGGCGGATGCCCTGTCAGCGGCTCTTGTAGTAGATATCATGTTGTGTCTTGGGCTTATTACCAGACTGAAAACAGGCTATAGACTGGACAAGGATATGCTTGGAAGTTGGTTGCAACTTCCTGAGACAAGAATGACTGACATCCTGTATGGGATTGTTATTCATCGTTTTGGAAGCATTGGGCCTGCCGATCAGCATTTTCGCTATTTAATATCCAGCAATGCTTTTGTATCAGAGAAATGGACAGCGTTGCCTGAGCTTCTGGACTGGATGGCAGATATGAATTTAACCGGAACAGTTACCCGGAAAGAGCTGGAACAATCAAGCTTGAACTGGCTTCGTTGTCTAACAGGCTTTGGATGGTGTGAACTGGGGAGCACGCCTGAGGGTATCCAGTGTTTTCGCTGGACTGCTGCAAAACCGAAGCTGATGTACAGTAGTGAGTCCTTCCCTGATTCTGTGGCAGAGCATTCGAATGACCAGTTTATTGTGCAGCCCGATTTTGAAGTCCTGATTCCACCGGATGTTCTCTATACTGTGCGCTGGATTTTAGCTGAATGCGCTGAACTTCTGCAAACAGATACGATGTGGAGCTTCCGACTGACTCGTGAGATGCTAGTGCATGCATCAGAGCGAGGGATGCCTCCAGAAGAAGCGATAGCTTGGATTAAAGATCATGCACTGGGTGGTCTGCCATCTGTGGTAGAGCTGTCTTTAGAGCAATGGGGAAAGAGCATTGGCCGAACATCACTCTCTGAAGTGATTCTGTTGACTTGTCAGACGGAGGAGGACGGAGCGGCTATTGCAGCCCATCCGCGACTGCAAGAGAGCCTTAAACGTATCGGACCGCTTCATTTCCTTGTATCTCCGGAGTCTGTGGAGCAGATGCGTAAGGAGCTGTTCTTAGCAGGATTGGCCCCTTCTAGGATGATTGGAGGACGTGAGGAAGAGGTGGATGCTGAATGGACTTCATTTCATCAAGAAGCCGAAACCGGGCAAGCGTTGTATTCACTTCCAGAACTAAATGCTGAACTAAAGCTACTCGACAGAGGGAATCCCTTTTTAAACCTACCAGTTATTTCTCCTGAGCAGGAGGAGGATATCTTATTAGGTGGAGAAAATGTGCCACAGATCTGGAGCAAGGAATGGCGCCATTATCATAGCTCAACCGCTCAGAAAGTAATGGAACAAGGGCTGAAATGGGGAATTAAGGTGCGGTTTTCCTTAAAGGACCAAATGTTAGATTTCATCCCCTCCAGAATAAAAGGTAATCCTTGGAAAGTGGAAGGCCATCTGCTGTATAACGATGGTGAAACGGTTGAGGAAATAGAGCTGGCCCCTGAAGACTGGAAGGAAATGAAGTTAGTAATTCCCAAAAGGCGAAGAAATTCCTCTTCTGCTGAAGCGAGTGATTATGGTATGATAGAAAAGTCTACTGAATTCGGTAGAACATTAACGTAGAAAAGAGCTGAGTTCATGAGCGTAGCGGAATTAAATACGGTCGATATGGCTGAAGTGCTGACATACGCCTATGAATTAGGCGATATGATTAATCAATCCGCCGAAGTGTCGGATTACTTATACTGGAAAGGACGGGTTGATTCGAACCCAGAAATTCAGGCCATGGTCAAACAGCTTCAAGCCAAGAAGGAGTTGTTTGAAGAAACACAGCGATTCGGACATTTTCATCCGAACTATCATTCAGCGAAGGATGAGGTTTCGGCAGTAGAAGCGGAATTGGAGAATTTTGAAGAGGTCGCTCGTTTTAAGCAGGCGGAGAAGACTCTTGATGACATTCTGCATTCCATGTCGGAAGCGATTGCTTTTTCAGTATCGGATAGCATTAAAGTACCAAGCAATGATCCTTCCCCTAAAGGTGGATGCGGTAGCGGGGGAAAATGCTCCTGCGGATAAGCTTCCCTTAGGATTTAGAGAGAGAAAGGCGGTTTAGCTTATGTTTGCGGAACGGACAGGATACATCATTTGGGTAAGTGACGTTAAAGCGGCACGTAACCTTGAGAAATACGGAACATTACATTATGTTTCTCGGAAAATGCATTATGCAGTGATGTATGTAAATGCAGAACGTGCCGAGGAAGTTATGAAGAATGTCCGCAGACTCTCCTACGTTCGTAAGATCGAAAGATCCTATCGTAACGAAATTAAGACAGAGTATACCAGTAATGGGCCGGACAAGTCCCGTAACTACGGTATGTAATTCTTGGAGATGAACAGGTGCTTAAGTAGCACCTGTTTTTTTATGCGCAGATCTCGGGTAACCGCGGTTTCTTCCGTGCTCTGGAACTTGTACAACTTTCAGCAATGAGGTAAGATGACAACATTAAGTACATACAAAGACCCTTATGGTGGAGTGTGATGATGATGCGCAACAAAGGGACGGATTGGCCCAGTTCTTACGAGCCCTTCCACATCATGCTGAACGACTACAGGGTCGCTGACATCGTTATAACAAATCATGCGAAGAGTCGTTATTTGGACCGGATCAGTAAAGGTGTAAGCGATGACGAAGAGGTCGCCGCATGGATGTGGCAGTGCCTGATGCAGAATCGGCTCAAGCCCTTTTCAGACAGTGATTTTAACGCGTATTTAATTGACGATGACTCTGTAGTAATCGCTGAGTTCACGGAATTGATAGGTGAAAAAGATATTTCAGGTCAGCCATTATATTCTATGATCATCGTTTCGTTTCTTGGGAGAATCTCTGCGACTCCACAGTTGAGAGATTTAAAAACTTACTTTTCGCTGCTGCGCAATTCCCGCCGCACTAAGCTAACGAAGAAGAAGCGTAAACGTAAATAGTGTATAAAGAACGAACAGGAGGCATGCGGCGGTGGCTGCATGTCCTTTTTGAAAATAAGAATATATAAGCTTCATATCGTACATAATCCCTTAAGTTTCTTTTATAGATAGCACAAGGAGTTGCAGAGCATGAACTTTCATCAATTACATATTTTTTATACTGTCTTAGAGCGAGGAAGCTTCTCGGCAGCGGCACAGACATTACATATGACTCAACCAGCAGTGACAATGCAAGTACAGGCGCTAGAGGATTATTTTGGAACCAAGCTCTTCAATCGTTCTACCAAAAAAATCATGCTCTCCGAAGCAGGTCATACGTTAATGCCATACGCGCTGCGCAGTATCCAATTGATGCGGGAGACGGATCAAGCGATGTCGGCGTTTACGCATATGTTGGAAGGGCGCTTGCAGCTTGGGGCAAGCCTTACCATTGGGGAGTATGTGCTGCCACGGCTCTTAGGTCCTTTTGGAAAGCAATATCCGAACATTTCAATCATGATGAAGGTCATGAATACCTCGCAAATTATGGAGGAAATCCTAAAACATCAGTTGAATTTTGGTTTAATTGAAGCATCGGTAACACATCCTGATATGGTGATTGAGCCGGTGATGGGGGATGAATTGAAGTTGATTGTGCCCCATGATCATCCGCTTGCAGAGCAGCAAGAGGTCACTTTGGAGGAGGTGCTTCAGCACCCTTTTGTTCTGCGTGAGCAGGGCTCAGGAACGCGGCGTGTGATGGAAGAGCAGCTGTTCTCGAAGGGGCTTGATCCGGGATCGATGAAAATAGTGATGGAGCTTGGTAGTACGGGTGCTGTGAAGTCGGCAGTGGAGGCGGGTCTTGGGGTTACTATTATCTCGACTTCTTCTGTTAAACATGAGGTTGCGCTTGGACTACTGAAAATCGTGAATATCTCGGATGCCTCATTTAAAAGACATTTCTACGCCATTCATCTAAAATCGACACTGCTGCCAATTTCTGCAGTGACGTTCTTGACTTTTTTGCGTGAGCATTCGAATGATAACTAAAGCAATATGACCAGAGGCAGGAAACTTAGAAACTAGCGGTAGAGGTGATAGAAATGGAGAATGAAACTAGACTGGATGAACTGAAGGGCGACAGACCGGAGAATATTGACGCCTCACGATGCGATCTTCACACGCATACTCAAGCCTCTGATGGCATGCAGCCACCGGAGGAAAATGTACGTCTCGCTAAAGAGAAGGGACTAATCGCAGTTGCCATAACGGATCATGATACTGTGGCTGGTGTGAAGGAAGCTCTCAAAGCAGGAGAGAAATACGGAATCACTGTTGTACCGGGTGTAGAGATCAGCACTCGTGCTGGAGGAAAAGATATTCACGTCCTTGGATACTACATAGATCCAGCAAATGAGTTGTTTCTTTCCCGTTTGGAAGGGCTAAGAGAAACCCGGGCACTAAGGAATGAGGCGATCCTCTCAAAATTACGTGGGCTTGGGATTGAAATTACGCTTGAGGCAGTTGTCGCGGGAATTGGACGGGAACTGAAGCCTGATGAGAGTATTGGGCGACCACATATTGCTGATGAGCTGGTTCGTCTTGGAGCAGCTACGGATATGAGAGATGCGTTCAATAAGTATTTAGCCGAAGGTGCAGCGGCTTACGTGTCACCCCCACGAATCACACCCGAGGATGCCTGTGATTGGATCATCGAGGCGGGTGGGTCTCCAGTATTGGCGCATCCAGGCCTATATGGTGACGACCAGTTAGTACGAGGGATTATGGAGCGGGGGGCTTTTAAAGGGATTGAGGTTTATCATTCGGATCACGAACCCGCTGATTCAGAGCGTTACCTAACCATGGCTGAAGAATTCAGCTTAATTATAACCGGTGGCTCGGATTTTCATGGTGCCCGTCAAGGTGTTGTATTCCATGGAGATATCGGTAGTGTTACGGTTTCTGTTGAAGCTCTGGAACAGTTGAAGAAGGTTGCTGGCATGTTACGTCAAAACTAAGTTCAATCAGTTGCACATAATATACTGAAAAACGAAAACCGGCTGTCATCCACAAATGGACGACAGCCGGTTCTTTTTGTTATTTAGCTTCTCAGCGTATTTGGAAGACTCTTAATGCGATTTTCATCTGGAGTGACAAACAATGTTTTCTGATGATCATAGATCACAAATCCGGGTTTCGAGCCACTCGGTTTGCGGACATGGCGGATTAGTGTGCAGTCTACAGGCACACTGCTTGACTGCTTCGCCTGACTGAAAAAAGCGGCAAGCTGGGCGGCTTCTTCCAGTGTGGCATCTCCAAATTCCTCACTACGGATGACAACGTGAGAACCAGGAATATCCTTGGTATGCAGCCAAGTGTCATTAGGTGAAGCCAGTCGATTAGTGACGTATTCGTTCTGTAAATTATTTTTTCCGACATAAATGTCGATGCCTTCAGACGAGGTGAAGACCTGCAATGTAGGTCTGGTTGCTTTTTTCTTTTTCTTTCCTTTTTTGCTTCGGTCGCGAAGATATCCTTGACTTACAAGCTCGTCGCGGATCTCTTCAATGTCATTCAATGAGGCATGGGCAAGCTGTTGAAGTAAACTTTCCATGTAGGATATTTCCTCATGGGTCTTAATCAGCTGCTCATTAATGACAAGGAGGCTGTTTTTATATTTGTTGTACTTTTTAAAATAACGTTGTGCATTATCCGATGGGTTTAATAAAGGGTCGAGTGGGATGACCATTTCTGCCTGATTTTCGTCATAATAGTTGACCAAAGAGGCTTCTTTATCTCCTTTGGACACGGCATGTAAGGACGCGAATAGCAATTCACCCCAAATACGATAGCGATCTGCGTCTTGCGCTTCGTCTAGATCCTTCTGTAGATTGGCAAGCTTCTTAACGTTTTTGCTACGTTCGTTGCTCAGGAAACGGATCAAATCACTTACCCGTTGCTTCACCGTATCACGTTCAGCTTTATCCCCGTAATAATCCTCCATGCACTCACTAATCGTGTTATATTGCTTCGCATTCTCACCCAATAGAGATAACGGAATCGCGGAAAAAATCATTTTCCCTTTCGCATTCGCACCTGAAACAGGAGAGAATTCGCAATTATGGACAGGTCCCATTACAGACTGGAAGGCGTCCCATAACTTTGTTGGAAATTCTGGTGCAGATCCCTGTGTATCACCTATCGCAAGGTCATTTCTGAGACGAAGAGCAATTTCTCCGGCAACAAGTGGACTCATTCCGCTGAAGGCATGCACCATCCAGCCTACCGGGTCAGCAGATGGGGAAGGACCGCCTGAGCCGTCAGGTTTCTGCTCAACCTCTTCTTTTGTAATCAGGTTGGCGAGCTCACCTTCAATGATTTCTTCCGGTTCGGCCTCCTTCTCATCTTCTTCCAGTAGAGCGGATTCTTCAGCAGCTGAGATCAAATTGAGAAATCGTTCTTTATCGATCTCCAGAGGGTTCAGCTTGTGTTGCTGAGGAGGCTCTGTGTAAGCGACACCAGGCATTACGATCCGGTAGCTACTGATTGATGGAGTAACATGATGAATACCGTCTATGATCGTTCCTGTGCTGAGCTCAGTAAGGATGATATTACTATGCCGTCCCATGAGCTCTATGATGATCTTTTTGGCAGAGACGTCTCCAAGCTCATCTCTAGTCTTAACATTTATGTGAATAATTCGTTCCATGCCTACCTGAGTGATGCTCTCAATAGCCCCACCTTCACAATGCTTACGCATGAGCATGCAGAACATAGGTGCTTCTGAGGGGTTTATGCTGCTTCTTTCTGTAAGGTGCAGACGCGGATATGTCGGATTAGCAGAGAGCAATAGCTTGCCGCCGCCACCGGCACCCCGCAGGTTGAAGATAAGATCGTGATTGCTCGGTTGATATATTTTGCCTATACGCGCACCGATGAATGATTGCAGTTCGTGCACGATAGCTCGGGTAACAATGCCGTCTAATGCCATGATAAAGCTCTCCTGTCGACGTGAAATGAATTTCTGAAAATATAAGAAAGTATAAGTTTCACATCATACTTTATATCTTATATTTCTTGTTTAAACGCTTACCGCCCTTATAAGAACACCGAAGACGTTTAAGCTTACCTCTCTATGATGCCATACTTTGGGACATTCGCGCAAAAGGGGAATTGGTTAGGCGGTGATATTATTGGACGACCTTGAATACACTTGGTCATGAACAGGTGGAAAAGCTGTGCGCCGCCGGAAGTCAAGAAACGACCGGGAGGGAAAGAAAAGTCATGGAACAAAACAGTTGGCACCGGCTCGGTGCAGAAGAGCTGCAGAAAATGTTCAATGTCCATCCGAGGACGGGCCTCAGTGGAGAGGATGCCGCGGAGCGACGGAAGCAAAATGGGTATAACGAGCTGTCCGAAGGAAAGACCGTATCCCCGTTTACCCTGCTGTTGAACCAGTTTAAGGATTTCATGGTGCTTGTGCTTATGGGTGCGACGCTCGTATCCGGTTTGCTTGGCGAATATTTGGATGCCATCACGATCATCGCGATTATCCTTTTAAACGGAGCCCTTGGGTTTGTTCAAGAGTTCCGCGCCGAACGTTCGCTAAGAGCTTTAAAACAGCTCTCCGCACCTTCTGCCAAAGTACTGCGTGGGGGGAACAGTGAGGTCATTCCAGCAAAGATGTTAGTACCAGGTGATATTGTCTTGCTGGAGAGTGGTGATCGAATACCCGCGGATATACGATGGCTGGATTGCAGTTCTCTATATGTGGAGGAATCCGCGCTAACTGGGGAATCGCTGCCTGTCTCGAAGCATTCGGATGTGATCCGCGCTGAGGAGATTCCGCTCGGCGATCAGAAGAATCTTGGGTTCATGGGCACAATGGTAACCAGGGGTACTGGTAAAGCTATCGTAATTCGTACGGGTATGGACACAGAGATGGGTAAGATTGCAGACCTGATCCAGAATACAGAATCTCAGGAGACTCCCCTTCAGCATCGTCTCGAGCAGTTAGGAAAAATTTTGATCTATGTATCACTAGGTTTAACTATTGTAGTTGTAGCAGCCGGTATTTTACATGGACAGCCTGCCACAGCAATGTTCTTGGCCGGGGTAAGCTTGGCGGTCGCTGCGATTCCGGAAGGGCTTCCGGCCATTGTAACCATCGCACTTGCGCTGGGTGTGCAGAGGATGATCAAACGAAAGGCCATCGTTCGTAAATTACCTTCAGTGGAAACCTTGGGCTGCGCATCCGTCATCTGTTCGGACAAGACGGGTACATTGACTCAGAATAAAATGACGGTGACCCGATTATGGACGGGCGGACGTGGCCTTGAAGTAACAGGTGAAGGTTATGCTCCGAACGGACAGGTTCTGGAGAAAGGTAAACCGGTAGATCTCAAAAATGATCAAAGTTTAAGACGGATGCTACAGGTGGGTGCTTTGTGCAGTAATGCGGAGATTATTGAGACCTTTCCGACCGAAGTGCGAGGTAAGCGTAAAGGGAAGGATAAGGACATTGTAGTTGATAAATCTTCTGACAGCTCATCGATCTGGGAACTCAAAGGAGATCCAACGGAAGGAGCTCTAGTAGCGCTTTCAGGGAAGATGGGTTTGACTGCCCAGACGCTAGCCGTAACATACTCCCGTGAGAAGGAATTTCCTTTTGATTCCGAGCGAAAGTTAATGTCAGTTATTATTGGTCATCCCGGAGGACGGATGGTATGTACGAAAGGCGCGCCTGATGTGCTGCTTAATCGCTGTTCGTATATGCTCTGGGAGGGCGGTGTCGTGCCTTTAACGCCAACATTGCGGCAGAAAGTACTTGATGCCAATGAGCAAATGGCTTCAGGTGCACTTCGTGTCCTAGGTATGGCTTATCGTGATATGCGTCCAAGTGAAAATGTGGATAGTGAAAAGGATGCGGAGTGCCAACTTGTCTTTATCGGATTGGCTGGAATGATTGATCCGCCACGGCGTGAAGTTCGCGATGCCATTAGCGTCACACGCCGAGCAGGAATTAAGACTTTGATGATTACTGGGGACCATGGAACGACTGCAGAGGCCATTGCTCACCAATTAGGAATTCTGCAACGTGGGGGCACAGTATTAACAGGGGCTCAACTGACTCGGATGGATGATGATGAGCTGGATAAAGTATCGGATAATGTGTACGTATTCGCCCGCGTATCTCCAGAGCATAAGCTTCGTATCGTGAAGTCTTTGCAGCGCCGTGGTCATGTTGTGGCTATGACCGGAGACGGAGTCAATGATGCTCCAGCCATTAAAGCGGCAGATATAGGAATATCTATGGGGATCACCGGAACAGATGTGACCAAGGAAGCATCTTCATTAGTGCTAGGGGATGACAACTTCTCAACCATTGTTGCTGCCATTGAAGAGGGTAGAAACATCTATGAGAACATTCGTAAATTCATTCGATACCTGCTTGCATCAAATGTAGGGGAAATCTTGACCATGTTCTTTGCCATGATGCTCGGCCTGCCTCTGCCATTAGTGCCTATTCAAATTTTATGGGTCAACTTGGTGACAGACGGACTGCCAGCGATGGCGCTTGGTGTTGACCAGCCTGAGAAGGACTTAATGGAGCATAAGCCGCGTGGTGCAAAGGAAAATATTTTTGCCCGTCGTTTAGGGTGGAAGATCATAAGCCGTGGATTTTTAATCGGTTTATGTACGTTAGGAGCATTTTGGCTAACCTTACGTGTAGCACCAGAGAATCCAGCGCAGCTGATTCGAGCACAATCTGTAGCTTTTGCAACACTCGTTATGGCTCAGTTGATTCATGTCTTCGATTGCCGCAGTTCTCGTTCGGTGTTCCATCGAAATCCGTTCCAGAATAAGTACCTAGTTCTTGCTGTATTGTCATCCGTGATTTTGATGCTGGCTGTTATGTATATTCCATTTCTCCAGCCCGTCTTCAAAACAGTGCCGCTTAATTTCCGTGAATGGTGTCTAGTATTTGTAACAGCGGGGATTCCGACCTTCTTGATGGGTGCTGGCAGTGTTTGGGGCGGTAAACGTAATCGTGGTCGTAGCGGCAGTAATTCGATGATAAAAAGTACAAAAATTTCGGCATAAAGTTAATAGTAACGCCCCATTCCTAAAGGTATACTTGTTGCAGTTAATAGCTCGTATCTAACTTAACATAACCTTTAGGAGTGGACTTTCAATGGAATTTACAAAAATGCACGGCCTAGGCAATGACTTCATCGTAGTTTTCGGCGAGCAAGAGCTACCAAGTAATGCAGCGGATCTTGCTGTAACGTTATGCAATCGATTCTTCGGAATTGGTGCGGACGGACTTGTATACATCCTTCCGTCTGAACGCGGCGATTACATGATGCGCATTATGAATTCTGATGGCTCGGAAGCAGAGCAGTGCGGAAATGCCATTCGCTGTGTATCCAAATATGTCTATGATCATGGCCTGGTAAACTCCGAGCAGATTGTTATTGAAACGATTGGTGCCGGAGAACAAAAGGTTACCTTGAATGTAAAAGACGGTGCAGTGGAAACTGTAACGGTTGATATGGGTGAACCTGTATTGTCCGGTCTTCAAATTCCGGTAGCTATTGATGCAGAACCCGTGCTCTCAGAGCGGATTGAATCGGATGGAACCGAATTTAAGTTTACTGCAGTATCTATGGGTAATCCTCATTGCGTTATTTATGTAGAAGATGCCGTATCTTTCGATCTTGCGACATGGGGACCTAAGCTAGAGGTACATCCATTGTTCCCGAGAAAGGTAAACGTCGAGTTCGCGACGGTTCTGGATCGAGGCAGAGTAGATATGCGGGTATGGGAACGCGGAGCTGGACCAACACTTGCTTGTGGGACTGGAGCTTGCGCAACTTTAGTATCTTCTGTGCTAAATGGTCTGACGGACCGAGCAGCTTGGATTAGTCTAAAGGGTGGCGATCTCTATATTGAATGGAACGAAGAGGATAACCATGTGTATATGACAGGTCCTGCTGAGATTGCATTCACAGGTAGTGTAGCCATTTAGAAAAATACTTAAGAAGGCAGCCCAAGAGAATCTCTTGGGCTGCCTTCTTGTGTTTCCACATCCTTACGACTTTATGTAGCCGAATAATGGAAGGGATAACCGAGAATAATACCCCTAAGATTGAAAAAAGGGGGGACCTTGTTGAACATAAACGGGATAAACAGAAGAAACAAATCCGCTAAGGAACAACAAGGAGCCTCCGTTCATGAAGATACTCGAATTCCGAGGCTTACCGATGATTTGGACCAAACGCTCGACCAAATAGATAATGAGTTGGGTCATAGTCCTGATCTCAAAATTCGTCAGGTAAAGATCGGAGGTGAGAGCCCCGTTCAAGCAGCAGTGATTCATCTTAATGGTCTTGTCAACAAGGAAACGGTCGATGAATTCGTAATCGGTTCGTTACTCGGAATTACAGACGAAATGCTCAAAGAGAACATCTCTGCAACAAATGATCTTAAGGAATTCGTATTGAACCGTGCTTTGGAAATAGGTCAAGCACAGCTGCAAGAGGAGTGGAATGAGGTTCTACTGGCGATCCTTTCTGGCAAAACGGTCATTCTAATTGAAGGTTATGACAGTGCAATTGTGTGTGAGACCGAGGGAGGAGAAGCTCGCTCCGTCAGCGAACCATCCACCCAGCTAGTCGTGCGAGGCCCAAAGGATAGTTTTGTTGAATCTGTAGCTACGAACATTTCCTTGATTCGGAGAAGAATTAAGTCTTCTAAACTAAGACTAGAACATTTAAAGATCGGAAAGGTAACTCACACAGATGTGGCCCTCATGTACATTAAAGACAATGCAGACGAGAAGTTGGTAGAAGAGGTGAGAAATCGGCTACAACAGATTAATGTCGATGCCATCATGGAATCCGGTTATATTGAAGAACTAATTCAGGATAAAACCTTCACACCTTTTCCAACCATTAATAATAGTGAACGGCCTGACGTTGCAGCGACGAACCTATTAGAGGGTAGGGTTGTGATCATTATAGATGGCACCCCGTTTGTATTGATTCTGCCTGCGGTATTTACACTGTTTTTTCAGTCTGCCTCGGATTATGCTCAAAGGTTCGATATTGCAATTCTCATGCGTCTTGTTCGATATATCAGTTTTATTGTACTAATTCTTGGACCTTCCGTTTATATAGCGTTAACCACTTACCATTATGAGATGATTCCTACAACCCTGTTAATCAATCTATTATCACAACGTGAAAATGTACCTTTTCCTGCTTTTGTGGAGGCAATCCTGATGGAAGGAGCGTTCGAGATCATTAGAGAGGCTGGAGTAAGAATGCCGCGTGCAGTAGGACAGACAGTATCCGTTGTTGGTGCTCTTATTTTGGGACAGGCAGTAGTAGAAGCAGGAATCATCACACCGGTTATGGTTATTGTAGTAGCGCTGACAGGGATTGCGAGCTTTGCTATACCTGCTTATAACATGGCGATAGCAGGTAGAATTATCCGTTTCGGATTTTTAGTGCTGGCTGGTATGTTTGGTTTTTATGGGATTACTTTAGGCTTAATTGTTTTGCTTGCACATATGAATAGTCTGCGTTCATTCGGTGTCCCTTATCTATCCCCTATTGTGCCTATATCCTCACATGGTCAAAAAGATGCGTTCTTAAGACTGCCCTTATGGGCTTTGAGAACGGAGCAAGTTTCTACAACAAAGAGGCAAGAAGGCATTTCGGAAGGAAAGAAGATCTCAACAGGACATGAACAGAATGTTTCTCCTAAAATCCTTGAAAAATCTACTGGGGCAGAGCATCCGAAAAAAGGAGCGCAGGATGAAGAGTAATCGCACTATTTTTATTGGGGTTGTCCTGCTATGTTTATTGATATTTCTCAGTCTTACAGGCTGCTGGGACAGTGTGGAGTTAAATAGAAGGGCAATCGTTTCTGGAGTGGCTATTGATAGAGGTCCTACAGATGAGGAAAAATATGTATTATCTTTTCAGATTATAATTGCTGACGAAATCTCTGGCGAGAACGCCAGAGGTACTTCGCCAGTCGTAGTATATAAAGGCAGTGGACGTACAATGTTTGAAGCGTTGGCTAATGCCTCGCGTCAGACTGCGCGCTTCTTGTCCTTAGGACATATCCGAGTGATCGTTATTTCGGAGAAGTTTGCTCGCGAAGGTATCAAAGATATGATGGATGTCCTAGAAAGAGAGAGTGAAACTAGGCTAACCAGTTTTATTTTTATATCAAAGGGACAGCCGGCGGTAGATAGTATGACGACCATGACTACGTTTGGCAAAATACCCGCCAATGATCTAGTGGAGAAGCTGCAGACGACCTCTAAACAGTATGGATATAATTACCGGATGGAAGTAGACGATATAATTCGTGGTATTCAAATTCCAGGTGGTGGGCCTATCGTCAATGGGGTAATGGTAACAGGCGAATTGGACAAAAAAGATAATAACGACAGTTTGAAAAATATAGATCCTGAGGCCATTCTTAGAGTTACAGACTTCGCTGCATTTAAAGAGGACAAGCTGAAAGGCTGGCTACGAGGTGATGAAGCTATAGGTACTGCCCTGCTAAAGAATAAAATTACACAAATTCCAGTAGTGGTTTCGATTGGTGAGGATGAATATGTAGCGTTCATCGTGTATTTATCTCAGGTACATATTCATGCTGATGCGAAGGACGCGGAGCATCCGGTAATCACAATAAATATCACTGAGCAGGCAGGTTTAAAAGAATCGCCTAATGCTTTGGATTTGACAGATCCCAAGGTCTTAAATAATCTTTCGGAACTTCTAGAACAGAGTATCAATGATAAGTTACATGCAGCTGTCTCAGCAGCTCGTTCGTTAAAAAGCGATTATCTTGGATTTGGTGAAGTTGTAGAACGAGAGAATCCGCGGGGGTGGAAGCAAGTAAAAGATCATTGGGATAGCATATTTGCAACCTGTGAGATCAAGTTTAATGTGGATATAGTTATTCGGCATACGGACATGCGGAGTGATTCCTTTCAGTCCAAAAAGAAATGATAATTTAGGAGGGCAGCTATGGGAAATATAAAAATAGGACTACTTCAATTTTTCACCCTGACAGTGTTGTTTGAACTAGGGACGGCGCTGGTAGTGAATCTTGGAATGGAGTCTGATAAGGATGCTTGGATTTCCATATTGCTGGGGAATTTGATAGGATTAATTGTTTTTGCAGGATATGCCTATCTTTATAGAAAGTTTCCGAATCTGCCCCTTACGGCATATATCCGGCAACTATTTGGTAAATATGTGGGTTCGTTGATATCCATAGCTTATATCGTGATATTTCTTAATTTAGCTGGTCGTGATCTGCGAGATGGTAGCTCTATGCTAGTTATGGCTACTATGCACAGGACGCCGTTATTCATTGTAGCAATGTTAATGGTATTATCTAGTGCTTATGTATTGCATAAAGGAGTAGAAGTGCTGTCCCGAACTTCGTTGGTGTTTGCGGTGATTGTGATATTAATCGGTTTATTTTGTTCGAGCATGTTAATGTTCTCGGGCTCCATTAATTTGAACCGTTTGCTCCCTGTTTTTGAGAATGGAATTAAGCCAATTGTTTCTTCTGTTTTACATCAAAACTACATTTTCCCTTTTGGTGAAATGATCTGTTTTACTATGCTTATGCCCTATCTGAATAACGTTAAAAAAGGTCCTTGGGTAATCGCAGCGGGCATATTTGTATCAGGTATACTGTTAAGTATGACCATGGCCTTAAATATATCGGTGCTTGGTACAGATATTGTCAGGCGTTCTCCGTTCCCCTTAATGCCTACAATCAGTAAGATCTCTATCTCCGATTTTATTCAACGTGTGGATATTCTAATTGTCATGGTGCTAATAATCGGTGTTTTTTTCAAATTGTCTGTTTTTTTTGCAGCAGCACTTATTGGGATTTCAGAATTGTTCAAGATTCCTTACCGAAGAATGGTGTATCCGGTAGCTCTAATAATCCTGTTCAGTTCGATGCTGAATGCCCGAAGCTTCACAGAACATATTGAAGAGGGAGGGAAACTGCTATACACGGTCTTTCCCTTCTTTATGGTGTTGATTCCATTGCTCCTAATTATTATTACAGCGATAAGAAGTCACAGTTCCCCTCCTCGTTCTGGTTGATGCCCCGTCTTCCAGGCTAGGATATCGGGAATAATCAGGCATAGCAATAAAATACAAGCAGCGACTTTCTCAGAGGGGGTATATAGCAAGTAATTTAGAATATAACCGATATTGCCCAGACCATATCCGTACATCCAATCTCCCAAATACAGAAATAATAAGCAGAGAATGCATAAGAGTAGAATTACCGTGTATTTTCGGATCAGAAACTTTCTTGTTTTTTTCTTCACTTAAATACCCCTTTTATTGTTTTTAACGTTAGTATGAGGCTTTTAATACTTGATCATTCATACCACTGGGGGGTTGATTGCTTTTCTTATGAAAGCTTATCATCCATAGCGATTTATGTTACATTAGTATGAAACTAAAGTAGAACCTAATGTGACAGGGGAGGATCTTGCAGTGAAGCCGGATTTACGTTCCGCATGGGGAAACAAAGTATTGGTCGGAGACGGAGCGATGGGTACCTATTTATATCAGAAGGGTTTCCCTGTCGGCATTTCCTACGAAGAATTAAATTTGACCTCTCCGGGGGTTATCGAAGATGTCCATCGCAGCTATATCGATGCAGGAGCAGTGCTGCTAGAAAGCAACACCTTCTCAGCGAATTTTGACAGGCTGTCCAAATATGGTTTGGAGTCCAAGGTTGAAGAAATTAATCGCGCCGGAGTAAGAATCGCTCGTAAAGCTGCTGGAGATACAGGCTATGTATTAGGTGCTGTAGGCTCTATTCGCGCCGGTAAGCGTGCAAATCTCTCATCGACAGAGTTGAAGAGGTATTTTACACAGCAGATTACAGCTTTGTTAGAAGAAGAAGTAGACGGCGTTATGCTAGAAACCTTTTACGATGTCGAGGAACTGCATCTTGCGCTAAGAACAGTACGTAAACATAGTACTCTCCCAGTCATTTGCCAATTTGCTGTGGATGAATCGGCACGTACATTAGATGGATTGACGTTACCAGAGGCTTTCCGGATCTTAGAAGGTGATGGAGCGGATATCATCGGATTTAACTGTAATACTGGCCCAAACGGGATTAAGAGAGCACTAAAAGCGGTACAAGGCAATCTTATTCTGCCTACCTCGGTCTATCCGAATGCGGGCGTTGCGGATTATGTAGATGGAGAATATCGGTATGGGGCCTCACCGGAATATTTCGGACAAATGGCAGTTACTTTTGCAGAAATGGGTTGCAGAATTATTGGGGGCTGCTGTGGTACTACTCCGCAGCATATTGCTGAAATTTCTTCCGCATTGAAAGATTACGTACCTCAGCCACTTCCAGAACCGACGCTTCCGACTGTGGAGCGTGTATCTTTGCAGGAGCATTTTGGCGAAGATGAGGGAAGAGATGGTCGTGAGCCGAACCTGGTTGATCTAGTCAAGGAACGTCATACGGTTATCGTTGAGCTTGATCCACCTCGTGATTTGGATATCGGCAAGTTCATGAAGGGTGCAGAAGCGTTGAGAAGAGCAGGTGCGGATGCGCTGACACTCGCCGATAACTCACTGGCTGTTACACGGATGAGCAATATGGCTTTGGGCCATTTGGTGCATGCTAAAACTGGACTCCGTCCACTAGTGCATATTGCTTGTCGCGATCGTAATCTGATTGGTACTCAATCGCATTTGATGGGTTTTGATGCGCTAGGAATTGATCATGTGTTAGCGGTGACTGGAGATCCAGCGAAATTCGGAGATCTTCCCGGCTCAAGTTCGGTTTACGACTTAACCTCTTTTGAAATTATTCGTATGATTAAGCAGTTGAATGATGGTATTTCCTTCTCAGGTAAACCTTTGAAGCAGAAAGCGAATTTTGTTATCGGTGCTGCCTTTAACCCGAATGTTAAACATTTAGATAAGGCCGTACAGCGACTGGAGAAGAAAATTGCCTCTGGTGCAGATTATATTATGACTCAGCCTGTCTATGACCAGGAGCTTATCGTAAAGATCGCTGAGGCAACTGCACATCTGGATATTCCCGTGTTTATTGGTGTGATGCCACTGGCTAGTGGGCGTAATGCAGAGTTCCTGCATAACGAGGTTCCGGGAATCCAGCTTACGGATGATGTCCGGAATCGCATGAAGGGACTTGAAGGAGAAGCAGGAAGAGCTGAAGGGGTCGCCATCGCTAAAGAGTTGTTAGATGTTGCAACTGCCCATTTCAATGGGATCTATTTGATGACACCGTTTATGTTCTATGATATGAGTACACAGTTGATCGAGTATGTATGGGAGAAATCAGGACGTAAATTGTCCCCCTTGTTTCGCTAGTAATAATCAATTACAATAGTGTAATGGATGTGATTCCGTTGTCATTTAGCATGACCGGATACGGTCAATCGTCCCTGCAATTCGGCGGCTACAAGATTATGTTCGAAGTGAAATCGGTGAATCACCGGTACTGCGAAGTTGTACTGCGGATGCCCCGGGATTGGACGGGTTATGAGGATGTGCTGAGAAGAAAGGTTCAGCAGCACGTCAAACGGGGAAGGATAGATGTTACCATCAATAGAGAGCACGATGAGTCGTCTTCCGGACCGGTTCTGAATCGCTCTACTGTCATGACTTATCTTAAGGCAGCAGATCAGCTTAAGAACGAGTATGGTTTGTCCGGTGAGTTGACTCTACGTGATATACTTTCTATACCCGGTATTATGGAAAGCAAAGATGAGGCTGCGGGTGCCGTGTCCGCGGCCTTAGAAGACTACTCTGAAATGTTGGAGACGGGACTTGAGCAGAGTTTGCAGTCTCTGCTAGAGATGCGCGCCCGTGAAGGCAGTTTTCTAGCCGCTGATATTGAACAGCGTCTCAATCATCTCGAATCCATGCATGCTGAAATGGTCGAACTTGCACCTGTTGTAATCATTGAATATCGTGACAAGCTTCGTCATCGATTAAATGAGTTAAATGATGGGACGTTCGCTTTTGATGAGCATAAATTCGGGATGGAAATCGCTATTTTTGCAGATCGCTGTAATATTGATGAAGAGTTGACCCGGTTGTATAGTCATTTCGAACAATGCAGAACCCTCCTGAAGGGGAAAGGACCGGTAGGACGCAAGCTGGATTTTCTCATTCAGGAGATGAACCGGGAGACGAATACAATCGGATCGAAATGTAATCATTTAACACTCGTGGGTCTTGTGCTAGACATGAAAGCTGAGCTGGAGAAGATTCGTGAACAAGCGGCAAACATAGAGTAACCGGGAACAGGCAATAGCATAGAACTTTATGGGGGGAACTACCGGAACATGGCAATCAAACTTATCAACATTGGCTTTGGGAATATTGTGTCCGCCAATCGCATTATTTCCATCGTCAGTCCGGAATCTGCACCGATCAAACGTATTATCCAGGAGGCTCGAGATCGACATATGTTGATCGACGCCACCTATGGCCGACGGACTCGTGCCGTAATCATTACAGATAGTGATCATGTCATTCTGTCGGCTGTACAGCCGGAGACTGTAGCGCATCGCTTATCCAGTAAAGATGACGACAACGACGAATAACAACTAAATGGAGTGTATTATGTCAAAAGGATTGCTCATCATATTATCCGGACCTTCCGGCGTGGGTAAAGGTACTGTATGTACTGCGCTACGACCGAAGATGCCCGAACTTGTCTACTCAGTTTCTGCTACTACTCGCAGTCCGCGTGCGGGTGAGGAAGACGGCGTGAATTATTTTTTCAAAAGCAAAGAGGAGTTTTCGGCTATGATAGAAGCCGATCAACTGCTTGAATATGCGGAGTACGTAGGTAATTTTTACGGTACTCCACGTGATTTTGTAGAGAGAACTCTCAATAGCGGCAAAGATATTATTCTCGAAATTGAGGTTCAGGGAGCTCTCAAAGTTAAAGAAAAATTTCCTGAAGGTATTTTTGTGTTCCTTCTTCCACCTTCTATGGATGAGCTGAAGGACCGCATACGCGGACGGGGTACGGAACATCCAGATGTGATCGATCACCGCATGACTGTAGCGGAGGATGAGATTAATCTAATGCAGCATTATGATTATGCTGTTGTAAATGATGAGATTGATCTGGCCTGTAAGAGAATAGAAAGCATTATTATCGCCGAACATTGTAAAGTTAGATAATGAATGCTGCAAGGCTGAAGGTATTACCAGTAAACTATGAAGAGGTGTCCCTGTGCTATATCCATCAATTGATGAAATGATGACCAAGGTTGACAGTAAGTATTCGCTCGTTGTAGCCGCAGCACGTCGTGCTAGACAATTGCGTGAGGGTGGCAAGACAGATGTGAAGAACCCTAGATCGCATAAATTTGTCGGTGTTGCTCTTGAGGAAATTTACGAAGATCGCATTACGCTTACCCGTGGTGAAGAGTAGTCTCAAGTCTATTTAGATATGACCTTTTGTAGAAACGGATACCGCCTATTTGTTATTAGGCGATGCCGTTTCTTCTTGGGTTATGGAGCAATTATGGGTCTTTAATGAATGCTGATAGCCCAAGACCGGGCTGTTTCTGACAACCGGAAGGTTGTTATTTTTTTCTCAAAATATAAGAAGTTTAAGAAATAGATCATTCGTTGTAAGAGAAGGGAACAGGGGGGAGATCATGTTGAAGAGCTTGAAGGGGAAGACTATTTTACTTGGGATTACAGGGGGAATTGCCGCTTACAAAGCAGCAGCCCTAACCAGTAAGCTTGTCCAAAAAGGAGCCGAGGTTCATGTCATTATGACAGCTTCGGCAAAGCAGTTCATTACAGAATTAACTCTACAGTCACTGTCGAAGCAACGAGTATATAGCGATACATTCCAGGAACGGGATCCATCCTCCATCTCACATATTGATTTGGCTGATTCGGCGGACCTTGTGATAGTAGCACCAGCAACTGCTAATATTATTGCTAAAATGGCGCACGGAATTGCGGATGATATGTTATCCACAACGTTACTCGCTACTACTGCACCTATAATGGTGGCACCGGCTATGAATGTTCATATGTATCAGCATCCCGCTGTACTTAGCAATTTGGATACCCTCGCTAAACGAGGTATTCAGTTTATTGAGCCTGGAGAAGGTCTGCTGGCATGTGGTTACGTGGGTAAAGGACGTTTAGAGGAACCGGAGACTATTGTAAGTTATGTTGAGGATTTTTTTGCGTTGCAAGAAAGTGTGAAGTCTAGTCCCCTCAAGGGTAAAAAGATCGTCATCACAGCTGGTGGTACAGTAGAACGGATTGATCCGGTACGCTATATCTCCAATGATTCCTCCGGTAAGATGGGTTTTGCATTGGCACGTGCTGCACGTGCAATGGGTGCTGAGGTTACCTTGATTGCTGCGCGAACAGATGAAGCGCCTCCGCAGGACCCGGATATGAATGTCATTCGTGTTCAATCTGCACAAGAGATGTACGATGCGGTTACTGCGCAGTGGGATAGCTGCGATATCATGATCAAGGCGGCTGCTGTATCGGATTACCGGCCTAAGCAAAGTGAGCCATCCAAAATTAAAAAAAGTGGAGATACACTGACTCTTGAGCTTATAAAAACAACGGATATTCTGGAAACGCTAGGTAAGAACAAAGACAAGCAGTTCTTGATCGGCTTTGCTGCGGAGACGGGAAACACAGAATTTTATGCAAAGGACAAGCTGGTCCGCAAAAACTGCGATCTCATTGTTGCAAACAATGTAGCGGCTGCAGGAGCCGGATTCGGATCGGATACGAATATTGTATCGATTTATGATGTAGATGGATTGGTGCTCGAATTGCCACAATTGTCTAAGGATGAGGTCGCTCGCCGCTTGCTGACGCTCGTGGCAGAGCGGATTACTGGAGCTTCATTATAATGGATATTGCCAAGGTCATTGTGGATGTGCCTGTACGCAGCACTGACCGGCCATTTGATTATAGTATTCCAGAATCACTAAAGTTATGGATTGAAGTGGGCAGCCGAGTAGCAGTACCGTTTGGACACCGCACGGTGCAAGGCTTTGTCGTTTCTCTGGAGTCAGGTGAAACAGTAGTGAATCCTGGTCTTAAGGCTATTCAAGAGGTGCTGGATTTGCTTCCACCTTTATCTCCTGAATTAGTTGAGCTAGCGGACTGGATGAGTAAAAGATATGCATGCAGACGAATTTCAGCCCTGCAAGCGATGCTGCCCACTGCTCTAAAAGGGAAGGCAGAACGACTGATTTCGCTAGGAGATGTGGAAGAAGAAGCAGCATTTTCTGATGATGAATTATTCCCTATGTTTGCAGATACAGGGAATGAGGAACGACTAATTACTGAGTTTATCGGACGTAATGGCGAAGTTTCCATGAAGCAGCTCACCCGTGCATTTCCGGAGGCTGCGGAGACGGTGAAGTTCATGTTAAGACGTGGAGTTCTTGTAGAGAGCCAATCGATTAAAGATAAAATGGGCAAGAAGAAGCTGAAAGCAGTAGATCTTGCGATAGGGATCACGGCTGCTCGTGAGGCGTTGAATAAATTCCCCAAAAAGTCCGCGCGACAGAAGGAAGTACTTAGCTTTCTGATTGAAAGGGAAGCTACACTCCCAATGGCGCTTAAGGAAGTCTTGTCTGCACTTCAAGTGACGGCAAGCACCGTGAAGGGTTTAGAGGAAAAAGGCTTTATCGAAATCAGTGAAATCGAAGTCTATCGCGACCCTTATCAAGGACGTGATTTTAAGCCTACTACGCCTCTGCCACTTACAGCAGAACAAGAGATTGTATACACACGTATTTCACGAACGCTAGAAGAACAGCTCCATGAAGTTTTTCTGTTACATGGCGTTACGGGGAGTGGTAAGACAGAAATCTATTTGCAATGTATCAAACGTTGTCTGGATCAGGGTAGACAGGCCGTAGTGCTCGTCCCAGAAATCGCATTAACGCCGCAGATGGTGGAGCGCTTTAAGGGGCGCTTCGGAAGTGGTGTCGCGGTAATGCATAGCCGATTATCTGTTGGCGAACGTTACGATGAGTGGCGCAAAATCCGTGAAGGAAAGGCTACGGTTGCCGTTGGCGCCCGTTCAGCGGTGTTTGCCCCGTTCTCTAACCTAGGTTTGATTATTATGGATGAAGAGCATGAAACCTCATATAAGCAGGAGGAAAATCCGAAATATCATGCCCGTGATGCAGCTATTCGCAGAGCCGAACAGTGTGGGGCAGCCGTGATTTTAGGCTCCGCCACGCCTTCGTTAGAAAGCTATCATGCTGCTAGAGCGCAGAGTGATATTCATTTTTCACCAGTCCTTCTAGAGATGCCTACCCGCGCGCTTGGTAACGAACTACCGAAGGTAAATGTCGTGGATATGCGGGAGGAGCTTAAAGAAGGTAATCGCTCAATGTTCAGTCGAAAGCTTCATGCTGCACTGGCTGAAAGATTGGAACGTGGAGAACAGACCGTGTTATTGCTTAACCGTAGAGGTTTCTCGACGTTTGTTATGTGCCGGAGTTGCGGATATGTAGCAGGCTGCCCCGAGTGTGATATTTCATTAACGTACCATAGTCGTAGTGACAATTTGCGTTGTCATTATTGTGGTCATGCTGAACCGGCACCTAAGCTTTGTCCAGAGTGTGGAAGTGAGCATATCCGTTTCTTCGGAACGGGGACGCAGCGGGTGGAAGAAGAGCTTGGTAAGTTGTTCCCTGGGATACGGGTAATTCGTATGGACGTGGATACAACGACAGAAAAAGGTTCGCATGAGAAGCTGCTGAATCAATTCAGAGACAAAAAAGCGGATGTTCTGCTAGGCACTCAGATGGTTGCAAAAGGTTTGGATTTTCCTGACGTAACTCTTGTTGGCGTAATTACAGCAGATTCAGCGTTGAACCTGCCCGATTTTCGTGCAGCGGAGAAGACCTTCCAATTGCTTACACAAGTTGCTGGAAGAGCAGGTCGGCATCAGCTTCCGGGTGAGGTCGTTGTTCAGTCTTATACACCAGAGCATTATTCTATTATTCATGCTAGCGGGCATGACTATCTCTCTTTTGTAAGGGAAGAGCTGAAGCATCGCAGAGGGCTACATTATCCGCCTTATTGCAGACTGATACTCGTTACATTATCCCATGAGCAGTTACCGCTATTACTCCGGATGGCAGAGAATTACGCTATGAATCTGCAGGGGAAGGCCAGAAATCTAAGATGGTATGGGAGTCTAGATAAGCTAACCACGGATGTACTAGATCTGTTAGGTCCCGTAGCTTCTCCAATCCCTCGTTTAAAGGGTAGATATAGATTCCAATGTATGATAAAATGGCGCGGCGCCATCGATGTGATAGGGCTTGTTCGACAAGTGGCTGAGGAGTTGGAGGATTCTGTACGGGATACAGGGCTTCAGATCAGCATTGATGTTGATCCGCAAATGTTGATGTAAATCGTTATCATGTTACAATGTAAAAAAAGAGCTAGATCAATAAACTCTAAATATAGAGATGTACAGAACGGGAAGGTGTTTTTAATGGCGATACGTATGATCGTTAAGGAACCGGATGAAGTGTTGCACAAAATAGCAAAAGAAGTAACTGTAGTTACACCTAATGTTAAAAAATTGTTAGATGATATGGCTGATACGATGTATGACGCTGAAGGTGTAGGGCTGGCAGCTCCACAAGTTGGTATTTTGAAGCGCCTAATTGTGGTGGATGCAGATGAAGAGCACGGGCTGATCAAAATGATTAATCCGGAAATCATCGGTACAGAAGGGGAGCAGCTAGGACCTGAAGGATGTCTTAGTATTCCCGGATTGAATGGTGATGTACGCCGTGCAGAGACAGTAACCGTACGTGGTCTTAACCGTGAGGGAAAAGAAATTACCATTACCGGCAGTGGTTTACTTGCTCGGGCTTTTCAACATGAGATTGACCATCTGAACGGAGTACTGTTTACCGATATCGCTGAAAAAGTATACGAGATGACAGCTGAACGCAATGAGACTGAGGAGTGAGGATATGAAGATTGTATTCATGGGAACCCCAGCCTTTGCGGTACCAAGCTTGCAAATGCTGATGGATGAAGGCTATGAAGTTGTAGCAGTCGTCACCCAACCAGATCGACCGCAAGGACGTAAAAAGATCTTGGCTCCTTCACCAGTTAAAGAAGCCGCATTATCTCTCGGTTTACCAGTGCTCCAGCCTGAACGGATGCGCAAACCTGAGGCTGTCGCAGAGCTAGCTGCATATGAGCCTGACCTGATTGTTACAGCGGCTTATGGTCAAATTTTGCCTAAAGCTGTATTGGATTTGCCGCGTAATGGTTGTGTGAATGTTCATGGTTCACTACTTCCTAAATACCGGGGTGGCGCACCGATTCAACGTAGTATCATTAACGGTGAGAAGGTTACCGGCGTTACCTTGATGTATATGGCTGAAGGACTTGACACTGGAGATATGATCTCGCGCGTCGAGGTGGCTATCGAGGATGAGGATACTTCCGGCACGATGTTCGAGAAGCTTAGCCTTGCTGGACGTGATCTTTTGAAGTCTGAAATGCCGCGATTAGTAAACGGCCTTGTTCAAGCGACTCCGCAAGACGACAGTCAAGCGACCTTTGCTCCTAACCTAAATCGTGAGGATGAGCGTTTGGATTGGAACGCTGGCTCACGTGATAACTATAATCGAATTCGTGGATTAGTACCTTTTTCCGGTGCGTTTACGCTTTGGAATGGAGAGACCTTCAAAGTATGGGCTTCAAAAATTCCTGCTGAGCAGAAATCAACTGATAGTGCGCCAGGAACGGTACTTTCGGTCACTGAACATGGTGTCGAGGTTAAGACAGGAGACGGAAGTCTGCTGCTAACTACGGTTCAACCTGCTGGTAAGAAAGCGATGAGTGCTGCGGATTTTAGCCGTGGCGGTGTCATGAAACCAGGGACGGTGCTAGGTTGAGCGCGGGCGGTAACGGTGCGGGCCGATCAGGAGTAAGTCATAGCTCTGGCAATAAAAATAATAACGATCATAAAGCAGTGAGTGGTAAAAAGGGCGGTAGCGGAAATAAAGGTAAAGCTGCTACAGCTTCTGCCCGCGATATCGCTCTCGATATCCTGGTTAAAGTCGAACAACAAGGGGCTTACAGCAACTTATTGCTGAACAGCAGTCTGCAGAAGTCTGCACTCAGCAGAGAAGATGCTGGACTAGTTACAGAGCTTGTCTATGGTACCATCTCTCGGATGAATACACTTGATTATGTGCTCGAGGAATTTGTTAGCAAAGGGATCGCTAAATTACAGCCTTGGGTGCGTAATTTACTGCGTCTAAGCTTATATCAAATTATGTACCTGGATCGCATACCATCTCATGCAGCTGTAAACGAGGCTGTTAATATAGCTAAGAAAAAGGGCCATCAAGGAATTTCGGGCATGGTTAATGGCGTGCTTCGTAGTGTGCTGCGCGCTGGAAATCTGCCGATAATACCTGATGGATTGGGTCCTGCGAAACGGATATCTATTCAGTATTCCCATCCTATATGGTTAGTGAAGCGCTGGATTACGGAGTATGGTGTTGACACTGCGGAAGCTATTTGCGCTGCTAACAATGAGCCACCCGCTGTCAGTGTACGCGTAAATACTACGATGATTAGCCGTGAAGCCCTATTGAGTCAGATGATTGAACAAGGTCTGCAAGCTTCTGCTTCTGAAGTAAGTCCTTATGGTATTGTTGTAAAAGGCGGAGGTAATCTGGCTCTTTCATCCTGGTACCGGGATGGATATCTATCTGTTCAGGATGAAAGCTCCATGCTTGTAGCTGAAGCTGTTGCACCTGAGCCTGGAATGAGAGTGCTTGATTGCTGCGCCGCGCCTGGGGGCAAAACGGCCCACATGGGCGAGCTGATGAAAGATGAAGGATCTATTTTCGCTAACGATCTGCATCCACATAAAGCTAAGCTTATCTCGGATCAAGCTGCACGGTTAGGTCTCGAAAGCGTAGTAACAGGCAGTGCAGATGCACTGGAGCTTGAGCATACCTTAGAGCATCATTCCTTCGATAGAATTCTTTTGGACGCGCCTTGCTCTGGGCTTGGTGTAATCCGCCGTAAGCCAGATCTCAAATGGCGTAAGCAGCCTGAGGATGTTGTAAGTGTAGCATCACTGCAGGGTCAGCTGCTGCAGTCGGTTTCTAAACTGTTGAAACCGGGTGGTGTTCTGGTTTATAGTACCTGTACGACTGAACAAACGGAAAATAGTGAGGTTGTAGCTGCCTTTTTGGAGCAAAATCCTGATTTCACTTCTATAACATTTGCTTCCCCGCTGTGGGGGAGATTGGAAGGTACTGCGCTGGCTGTAGGTGAGGGGATTCAGTTATTGCCACATCATTATGGCAGTGATGGGTTCTATATCTCCAAGCTTCAAAGAGTCTTGTAATATAGCAAATTTACTGACAATCGTTGTATCTTCCGCCCGCCGGGCTAATGTACGGCGGGCTATTTCTTTTACCGTCTCTGAAATTTGTGTTAAAATAGGAAGAATGAGAAATAATACGCATATCCTTATGAAAGAACAGGTGCTAATAATAATGAAACCTTTAATATATGATTTTTCTTTAGAAGAGTTACAGCAGTGGGCGAAAGATAACGGTGAGCCTGCTTTTCGTGGTGGACAGATTTTTGATTGGTTGTATGTAAAACGTGTAAGTGACTTCGAATCTATGAGCAATTTGTCTAAAGGACTTCGACAGAAGCTGAACGAGCAATTCTCCATTGCAGCGCTCACTGAGATTACTAAAATGGAATCGAAAGATGGAACAGTAAAATTCCTGTTTGGATTGCATGATGATCATGCGATCGAGACAGTTATCATGAAACATAATTATGGAAATAGCGTTTGTGTAACAACTCAAGTAGGCTGCCGAATCGGCTGTACTTTCTGCGCCTCTACGCTTGGTGGATTGAAACGTGATTTGACAGCGGGTGAAATTGTAGCTCAGGTTGTACGCTCTCAACAGATCTTGGATGAGCGGGGTGAACGTGTCAGCAGTATTGTTATCATGGGTACTGGTGAGCCGTTTGAGAACTATGATGCAACAATGAGATTCTTGCGTCTTATGATTCATGAGAAAGGTCTAAATATCGGACAACGGCATATTACTGTTTCCACTAGCGGGATTGTGCCGAGCATTTATAAATTTGCAGAAGAAGATACACAAATAAATTTGGCGATTTCGATTCATGCACCTAACGACAAACTGCGTTCGAAGCTAATGCCAGTTAACCGCCGCTTTCCGTTTGATGATGTGATTGAATCTTTACGTTATTATCAAGCTAAGACGGGGCGACGGGTCAGCTTTGAGTATGCATTGATCGGCGGGGTGAATGATCAGCCGGAGCATGCTGAGGAATTAGCAGGTGTGCTTAAGAACATGTTATGTCACGTGAATTTGATTCCAGTAAACCACGTGCCAGAGCGGAAATATGTACGTACTTCACGTAATGATATCTTTGAGTTTCAACGTATTTTGGCTGACAACGGCGTGAATGTTACCATTCGTCGTGAGCAAGGCCATGATATCGCGGCCGCATGCGGACAGCTGCGTGCCAAACATATGGAGTTGGGGTGAGGATATTTGATCAGAACAGTTCATGCCAGCGATATTGGCCGAGTGCGCTCTGTCAATGAGGATTCGGTCTGGATCGGCGCGACGCGCCACGGTTATACACTCGGCATAATTGCCGATGGGATGGGTGGACATCAGGCTGGTGAAACCGCGAGTAGGCTTGCTTTGGAGACGATGAGGAATACCCTTGACGGGTTGCAACCTGAGCTTCAGGACGAGGCCCTGCGTGATGCGTTATCAGCTGCTATTTTGGAAGCTAACAGCACTGTCTTTAAGGAGGCTTCCAGCGACGAAAAGTACCACAATATGGGTACTACTGTCGTTGCTGCCCTGATGAATGGCTCAAACGGATATATTGGTCATATCGGTGACAGCAGAGCCTATTTAATCAAGGACAGTGCAGCAGTTCAATTAACCGAGGATCACACGCTAGTCAATGAGCTGTTCAAGAACGGTCAGATCAGTGTGGAGGAATTAGATAATCATCCGAGACGGAATGTGCTGCTGAGAGCACTTGGAACAGATGCTGAGGTCGAGGTTGATTTAGTGCCTGTTACCCTGCTACCTGGGGAAATTTTGCTTCTCTGCAGTGATGGTCTAAGTAATTTTGTTAACAATGAGCATTTGGGCAAGGTAGCGGGTATACATGAGATACCGTTAGAGGAAAGAGCGGACCGCTTACTTCAGTTGGCACTGCTTGCTGGCGGCGGCGATAATATTAGCGTCGCTTTGTTAGAACATCATGGAGAGGCCGCTGTGCCCGAAACAAAGGAGTGGGATTGATGATCGGTCACGAATTGGGCGGCCGTTACCAAGTCATCGAACGGATCGGCGGAGGTGGAATGGCGCTCGTCTATAGAGCACATGACATTCTTTTAAACCGAAACGTCGCCATTAAAGTATTGCGTAATCAATTTGTTCATGACGAGGAATTTATCCGCCGTTTTAGGCGTGAGGCGCAATCAGCTGCATCTTTGTCTCATCCGAATGTGGTTAGTATTTACGATGTAGGGCAAGAAGACGATATTCATTATATTGTTATGGAATATATTGAGGGCAAGAATCTTAATGAAATTATAAAAGAACGTGCGCCATTACAGGTTGACGAGTCCGTAAGGATCGCTTCACAAATCTGTGATGCCCTTGATCATGCTCATCAGAATCAAATTATTCATCGAGATATTAAGCCGCATAATATATTGATTGGGCGCAATGGCCGGGTGAAGGTAACGGATTTCGGTATTGCTCGTGCGGTAACATCTACTACCATTACTCAGACAGGCTCTGTAGTAGGTTCAGTTCATTATTTCTCACCAGAACATGCTAAAGGTGTCTCAACAGGAGAGAAATCCGACCTGTATTCATTAGGGATTGTACTCTATCAAATGCTTACCGGAAGTCTTCCATTCTTAGGGGAGAGTCCGATTAGCGTAGCTCTAAAGCATCTGCAAGAAGAGTTTGAAGAGCCAAGGCTGATAAATCCACTTATTCCGCAAAGCGTTGAGAATGTAATTCTAAGATCAATGCGTAAAAATCCGGAAGAGCGTTATCAGTCTGCAAAGCAAATGCTGCAGGATTTAGAAACCTGCTTGTTGCCGGAGCGCCGTAGTGAAGCAAAAGTTCTTTTTAACGATGAGGAAGACGAGGATCGAACGCGGGTCATACCAGCGATTAAACCGATCCAAAGAAGCAATGGAAATCGTAATCATCGCCACGACCGGATGGATAATGATGAAGATGATGATGACGATCCGGTACCTGTGAAAAAAGGTAAAAAACAATGGACTAAACCTGCATTATGGATTGGTTTAACTTTAGTGTTACTGCTGGCTATGGCCAGTCTCGTGTGGTACGTTAAATCCCAATTAGTTGTTCCTGAGGTATCGGTTCCTTACGTGGTCGGTAAACAGCTGGAACAAGCGAAGACTGAACTAGAGGATTTGGGGCTTGAGGTTGCTGATCCTATACTGTATGACTACAGTCCGAATTTCGAAGAGAATGTGGTCATGAAGCAAAGTAGGGAAAAGGACGCCAAAGTGAAAAAGGGAGCCTCCCTAATACTAACTGTGAATACGGCGAAACCATTAACTAAGATGCCAGATGTTACAAAATTAAGCTTTGACGAAGCGGTTAAAGCGCTAATAGCAAAGGGTGTACCCCAGAATCAAATTAAGAATGAACCTCTCTTCGATGAAAATATGGAGGTGGGTAAGGTTGTAAAATCAGACCCAGCCATTGACAGCGAGTTTGATCCAGAGACGGTTTCAATCACCCTCTACGTTAGCAAAGGAGAAGAAAGTGTCACGATGCCAGACCTCATCGGTAAGACGGAGAGTGAAGCTAAGGCGCTTTTGGAAGAATCCAAACTGGTCCTCGGAGATGTAAAGGAAGAATCCAGCTTCACAGTTGATGAAGGTAAGGTAACGAAAACTTGGGCTTATGAGAAAGGTATCTCTGTTCCACCTGGAACAGCGATTACGATTTACTTAAGTACAGGTTATCCACCTGAAGCCCTGAATTATACCTTTAATGTACCAGTAGCTCCTGCACAGGATGGAAAGAAGAGCAAGATTCGAATTGAATTCGTTGATGCGCGCAATAATGGTGAAAAACAAGATTGGGGAACGCGTACCATTGGAAAGAGCCAAGTGCTGTCCGTTAATCTAGTGCTTGCTCCGAATAAAGATGGCTCTGTTATTGTTACCCGAGATGGAGTGCTTTTAGACACTTATGTGATCCCATATATTGATGCGAAGAATGGCACGGTGCAAGAACCTGAACCACCGACGGTTCCGACTCCGAAGCCGACTCAGACACCGATAGATCCTACACCTACTGCTGAACCGACCATTGAGCCTGAGATCCTGCCTCCAAGTTCAGATAACGAAGGGTCTACTAATACTGGATCAGCCAATCAGACGGGATTCCTTACTAACAATTCGGTGAATAATGAATCGACCAATAGTGGTAACAACAAGAACAGTAATAAAAATGATGACAAGCATAATAATAAAAACAAAGACAAATCTAAAGATAAAAGCGATAACTAATCAGGGCAGAAGTGCTTGAATAGTTGTGGCAGCGAAGTGACCCGGGGATTTTCAAACTTGGGTCATTTTCGCAAAATCAGGAGAGGAAGGCTCACTATGTATGCCTGAAGGAATAATAGTAAAGGCGTTAAGCGGATATTATTACGTAAAACCGCTTCGTGAAGGATTAATTGCAACAGAGGAAGTTTCAGTTCAATGCAGAGGCCGAGGCATACTTAAGAAAAAGGGGATCGCTCCTCTTGTAGGTGACCGCGTGATCTATATGCTGACTGAGCATGGTGAAGGGATGGTGGATGAGCTTCTCCCTAGAGAATCTGAGTTAATTCGTCCACCTGTAGCGAATGTAAGCCTTGCCGTTCTATTATTTTCTGTGCGGGAACCTGATATGAACCTGAATCTATTGGACAAGTTCCTAGTTCATATTGAGCACTCGGGACTGGAACCTTTAATCGTTCTGACCAAACAGGATTTGGCTAATGATAATGGTGAAGCCACTAAGTATGTTAAAGAGCTCTATGAAGATATTGGTTATGAAGTGATGGTTACAAGCTCAATTACAGGAGCTGGCAGTGATGAACTTAGAGAGCGGCTAACTGGTGGTATTAGTGTATTTGCCGGACAATCTGGGGTAGGAAAGTCGACCTTATTGAATCGTATTGTGCCAGGACTTAAACTGGAGACAGGTGAGATCAGCTTACGTCTGGGCCGTGGTCGTCATACTACCCGCCATGTAGAATTGATGGATATTGGCGGGGGCGGCTTTGTAGCGGATACCCCTGGTTTTAGTCAGCTTGATTTTCTTGAGCTTGGGGTTGAAGAGCTCTCTACTTGTTTCCGTGAATTTGCAAACTATGCTGGGGATTGTAAATTCCGTGGTTGTAGTCATCAGCATGAACCAGGCTGCCGAGTCATCGAGGCATGGAAAGCTGGAAATATCGCTGATAGCCGGTATGAACATTACAAATTATTTTTTAATGAAATGAAAGATAAAAAGCGGAGGTACTAAGTCATGATACGAATAGCACCATCTATATTGTCTGCCGATTTCGCAAGTTTAGGTTCAGAGGTTGCAGAAGCTGAGGTCAGTGGCGGGGATTGGATCCATGTGGATGTAATGGACGGTCATTTTGTACCGAATATAACGCTTGGTCCACCAATCGTAAAAGCGGTCTCGTTACATACCAAACTTCCACTAGACGTTCACTTAATGATTGAGTCTCCAGAACGTTATATTTCTGATTTTGCTGCCGCAGGCGCTAGTGTGATTACTGTCCACGCAGAGGCTTGCGTTCATTTACACCGTGTGGTGCATCAGATCAAGGAATTGGGTCTTAAGGCAGGAGTAGCTATTAATCCTGGCACTCCGGCATCAGCGGTGCGTGAGGTGCTTGAGGATGTGGATATGATTCTCGTGATGACCGTCAATCCTGGTTTTGGAGGTCAAGCATTCATTCCTAACACTTTGCGCAAAATTACTCAAATTAGAGAATGGGCGAATGAAGTCAATCCAGATCTACTTATTGAAGTCGATGGTGGTGTTTCGGAAGCTACAGCGTCATTGGTTGTCAGTGCAGGGGCGGATGTTTTAGTTGCAGGAAATGCAGTTTTTGGCCGGAGTGATCGTGCTGCAGCGATCCTTGAGATTCGAGAAGCAGCGGAAGCGGCACTTCGTTAAAAAAATAGGCTATTACGACTAAAGGTATAGGCCAAGTCCTCGACGCATAAATATGGTTACATGAGCAGAAATCTCATGTAGCCTTTTTTGTTTTGGCAGGGAGGACTGCAGTACGTTACCGTTAGAACAAGAAGAAAGTCTCCTGCGTACGGCATGAATTGATGGGAGGGTAAACCATGAAATTTTACACGTTTAAGCTGCCAAGGTTTTTGGGAGGTTTTGTTAAAGCGATTTTGAACACATTTCAGAAGAGTTGATCTTGGGCTTGGAACAGAAAAGAAAACATGAAAAAAAGCACCTTACAAATGTAAAGGGTGCTTTTTGCTTCATATGAGTGATCGCTCGGTCTTTAAAATTGCAAAAGACTAAACGCGTTCAACTTTACCGGCTTTCAAAGCACGGGTGCTGACGTACACGCGTTTTGGTTTACCGTTCACGAGGATACGGACCTTCTGAACGTTAACTCCCCAAGTACGACGGTTGCGGTTATTGGCGTGAGACACGTTGTTACCGCTGCTCGGTTTCTTGCCTGTTACTGCACATTTGCGGGACATAGATTACACCTCCTTATTCCTAACACCTGCATAAAACAATACTTATCTATAATATCACAGCAAATTTTGCTACGTCAACCGATTCAAAAACATTTATTTCTTTTAATACTTATAGTACAATGTAAATTAGTGCATTATGTCCTGTTAATCATAGAATGATTAGGCATGAAGTTAGGAAGGGGAATTCTCAATTGAGTAAGCGTTCTATAAACGGAACAGATTTTACCGCTATGGTATTGGCTGGAGCGGATAAGCTGCAACAGCATGCAGAACACGTCAATTCCCTAAATGTTTTTCCGGTTCCAGACGGAGATACCGGAACTAACATGAATTTGACGATGACCGCAGGTTCGAATGAATTGAAGAAAAATAATACAACGTCTGTCGGTCAATGTGCAGGTGTACTCTCTAAGGGCTTGTTAATGGGCGCACGGGGGAACTCCGGAGTTATTTTATCTCAATTGTTCAGAGGCTTTAGCAGATCTGCAGCTCAACATGATGAGCTAAACACACAGCAATTTGCTGCTGCATTGCAAAGCGGAGTGGAAGCAGCCTATAAAGCAGTTGTAAAGCCTGTAGAAGGAACTATTCTTACAGTGGCTAAAGAGGCTGCAAGACATGCTGTCTACTATGCTCGCCGAACTACAGATGTTACAGAGCTCATGACAGAGGTATTGGCCAAAGCAAAGGAAGCCTTAGCCTATACACCCGAGCAATTGCCTGTCTTGAAGCAAGTCGGTGTCGTAGACTCTGGCGGTCAAGGACTGGTCTATATTTATGAAGGTTTTCACCAGCATCTGACGAGCGGAAGCTCCGGTGTGTCTGAACCTGTAAAAGGACAACCTCAGGTACCAGTCGTGCCAACACCAGTACCGGTGTTAAAGAAACCTGAAAGCGAACTGTCTTCTGTACAGTCTTCTGCGCAATCACAGCTTTCAACAGAGGACATAGAATTTCTATATGATATGGAGTTCTTCATTAATCGCCAGTTAGGCGGTAACGTGAGAACGGACTTTGATGAGGAAACCTTTAGGAAAGCGTTGTCAGTAAATGGAGATTCCATTATTGTAATTTCGGATGATGAAACCATTAAAGTGCATGTGCATTCCAAGGCTCCAGGTGAAGTTTTGAATCTGGCACTCCTCTATGGGGAAATTACGCAGATTCATATTCTCAATATGCGTGAGCAACACCGTGACTTGTTAACTGCAGGGATGGATATTGCACCTATGCCAGATGTTTTCGCGGATATGCCGGATGAGCAGAGCCGTGTACAATCAGCTCCAGCTGAACCACCAGCAGATGATTTGGCGCCTTACGGCTTCATCGCAGTATCATCAGGAGCTGGGATTGCAGATATTTTCAAAAGTCTCGGTGTGGACGTAGTCCTAGCTGGAGGTCAGACTATGAACCCTAGCACAGAGGATTTCGTTAACGCGATTTCTTCTATATCTGCGAAGCATGTATACATTCTGCCGAATAACTCCAATATTGTTCTTGCCGCTCAGCAAGCTAAGGAGCTCTTGGAAGGCGAACGTGAGATTACGGTTATTCCAAGCAAAAGCATTCCTCAAGGAATCGCTGCAGCCTTCGCGTTCCAAGAAGAGGATTCTGTGGAGACTAATTCTGGGAACATGCTAGAAGCAATCTCACAGGTCAAGTCGGGACAAGTAACAAATGCTGTCCGTGATACAAGCTTTGATGATCTGGAGATTAAATCCGGGCAATTTATCGGAATTTCGAACTCCAAAATTGTCGCTGCCGCAGATGATCTGTTAGCTGCAAGTCAGGCGTTGCTGTCCAACATGCTTGAGAATGGCGATGAAATCGTTACGATCCTTATTGGAGCAGAAACTGATTCTGAGGTCACAGATTCCTTAAGCGAGTGGCTGGAAGAGACTTACCCGAATGTGGAAGTAGAGATTCATGAGGGTGGCCAACCCCTTTATTATTATCTTTTCTCCGTAGAGCCATAGGTAGATGCTGAGGGTTCTATAACAATTCAGGAGCAACTTGCTAATTACGTAGTTGGCAAAATTATAGTATGGGGGAGATAATCCATGAATCGTACCATTATCGTCACCGACAGCACATCTGATATCCCGCCAGCAATGGCGGAAGCGTATGGCATTGAGGTCGTCCCTTTGACCTTGATGTTCGGCGAAGAGGCTTTCCGGGACAATCTGGATATGACGCCGGAGCAGTTCTATGAGCGACTTCCCCGCTCGTCACAGTTGCCGACTACTTCTCAACCCTCACCGGTTGAATACATGAATGTGTATCGAGATATTTTGGAACGTTACCCGGGAAGTCCTATCCTTTCGTTTCATATTTCTTCTGGACTAAGCGGTACGTACCAATCAGCACTATTGGCTAAATCGATGTTGGAGGAAGAGGGAGAAGGGATCACTGTAGTAGATTCTCTCTCCGCTTCTTACGGTTTTGGATTTATGGTGGTGGAAGCCGCCAGATTGGCTGCTGAAGATAAGAGTCCCGAAGCGATTCTTGAAGCTGTAGAAAGTCTGCGCCAATCTCGTAAGCTTTACTTCTTGGTAGATACACTTGAATATTTACAAAAAGGCGGGAGAATCGGAAAGGCCTCGGCCATTCTGGGAACGCTTCTTAATATTAAGCCGATCCTGTCTATTGATGCAGAAGGAATAATATATGCGGTGGAGAAAGTTAGAGGCCGTAAGAAGGCTATTGCCCGTATGATTGAATTATTTAAGAAGGATATTCAAGGTGTAGACAAAATCAATGTGGCCGTGGGTCATACGGCTGAACCGGCTTCCGGTGAAGAGTTCCTGAAAGAGCTGTCAGGACATTTTATACTAGAAGAGAAAGTGCTGACGAACGTCGGCCCTGTCGTGGGCAGCCATGTCGGAAACGGTACGTTAGCTGTATTCATTTGGCCTGCAAAATGAGGGATGAATATGACACTGTCATTAAATCAAATTGAAGTAAAAAACATAACTGGCGTGAGTGCTCAAAAGCAAAGCGAGCTTCACGCCTTTGGCGTCTTTACAGTAAAGGATTTGTTAGAGTATTATCCGTTCCGTTATGAGGATTATCGCCCACGCTCGCTGAGTGAAACCAAACATGGGGATAAAGTGACTACAGAGGCTAAAGTGATCGGTATCCCTGTACTGCAACGTTTTGGAGGCAAGTCACGACTGAGTTGTAAAATGGTTGCGGAGCCTTGGATGTTCACAGCTACATGGTTTAATCGTCATTACGTGCGTGAGCAACTTACTGTGGGGAGAGAAATTGTACTCACAGGTAAATGGGATCAGAAGCGAAATCAAATTACAGTGACGGATTTTGAATTTCCCGATCGTGGGGAAGGGAAGACTGGGAGTCTACAGCCGGTCTATTCCATCGGTGGAAAGATCACGCAGTCGTGGATCAGGAAAAGCATTAATCAGGCGCTTCAGCAGTATGGAGATCTAATTCCTGAGATACTACCACATTCTATTATGCGGCAATATGATTTTATGCCCCGTAAACGGGCGATTGCAACCATTCATAGGCCAGAGGATACGCGTGAAGGGCAGCAGGGACGCCGCAGGATGGTGTATGAGGAGTTGTTTCTGTTCCAGTTGAAGATGCAGGCATTTCGGGTACTCAATCGTGGTAGGATGGATGGTGTAGTCCATACCGTAGATAACGCAACCGTGCGCCAGTTTGTTCGCAGCTTACCTTTTGAGCTTACAGATGCTCAGAAACGAGTAGAGCTGGAGATCTTACATGATCTGCGATCACCATATTGCATGAATCGACTGCTTCAAGGTGATGTAGGTTCCGGCAAAACGGTACTAGCTGCCGTCGCGCTTTTTGCCACCGTGCGATCTGGTTTTCAGGGTGCGCTTATGGTGCCCACTGAGATTTTAGCAGAGCAGCATATGCGTTCACTTACGAAGATGTTTGAGCCGTTTGGAATTACGGTTGGTCTGTTAACAGGGAGCGTAACTGGACGGAAACGTAAAGAATTGTTAGCTTCACTACAAATGGGGATGCTCGATATTGTTGTAGGAACGCATGCATTGATTCAGGAAGATGTATTTTTCCGTGATCTGGGTCTTGTAGTTACGGACGAGCAGCATCGGTTTGGTGTAAACCAGCGAGGTGTATTGCGGCGTAAAGGATATAATCCGGATGTACTTACGATGACTGCAACACCTATTCCACGTACACTTGCGATATCTGTTTTTGGAGATATGGATGTATCCACGCTGTCGGAAAGACCGAAAGGCCGAGTGCCAATAACTAGTTATTGGGTCAAGCATGATCTCATGGATCGTGTTCTAAATCTGATTAAGCGTGAAATAGAGCTGGGACGTCAGGCTTATCTGATCTGTCCGCTCATTGAAGAATCGGAGAAACTGGATGTACAGAATGCTATAGATTTACATATTCAGATGAGCCAAGCTTTTCCTAACTATAAAGTTGGGCTTTTGCATGGAAAGATGTCTCCAGCTGAAAAAGATGAAGTGATGCGAGCATTTTACAACAATGAACTGCAACTCTTAGTATCCACAACGGTTGTAGAGGTGGGTGTAGACGTTCCTAATGCCACGTTGATGATTATTATGGATGCAGACCGGTTCGGATTATCACAGCTGCACCAGCTTCGTGGACGGGTTGGTAGAGGTCAGCATGCCTCTTATTGTGTACTAGTGGCTGATCCGAAATCTGAAATCGGGCGTGAACGAATGACTGCTATGACGGACACCGATGATGGATTTGAGATTTCGCGGAGAGATTTGGAGCTGCGTGGCCCAGGTGATTTTTTTGGAACCAAGCAGAGTGGATTACCGGAGTTTCGCTTGGCGGATATGACGGCTGACTTTGAAGTGCTGGAGCAGGCGCGTGATGATGTGGCAGAGCTGCTTAAGGATGAGAAGTTCTGGACATCTCCTGAATATGCACCTCTTCGGCATTATTTACAAGGCGAGCAAATTTTCCAAGGGGAATTAATTGACTAAGTAGGCACATCTAGCTCCTAAGCCTCATATACTGTGAAAGATTGGATATGACGGGAGGTGCTACACTTGGGTTATCAACAATTCGGAATTAGCCCTCAGCTCGTGGAACGCATCAAGCTGAAGATGAAAAACGCGACTGTCAAAGATCGTATTAAAAATATGATTAACGGCGTCTCGAAACAAGAGCTACAGGACACGGCAGTTGTTCGCAGGCTGGTACGGAATGCGTCAGGTGTACTGAACGAGAAATTGACCTCGACGCAGGAAGACCAAATTGTGAAATTTATTATCGCTCAGAAAATTGATCCAAACAACACCTTCCACTTGATCCGTTTGTGGGGAATGTTCCGTTAGGAAAGTTTGCTAGCGAGTATAGGCTAGATCTTAGGTCTAATTCTCAGCTAGCTAAAGGAGTAGAGGCTGTCTCAAAAGTAGTGAATGCTGCTTTTGAGACAGCTTTTTTTTGTGTGAACCAAGGATGAATTCTAGGGAAAAGCAGACAAACAAACACTGGCTCATTAACGTTGATTAATGAACGTCGACTGACGAACACTGATTAACGAACGTAGACTAACCAATAATTTTCCGGTGAAAATCCTGCAATAGTACATCTTTAGATGATACGAGGAGGGTTAAAGTATTGATTCCTGCAAATCTGCAGGAATTCTTGCATCAGAAGAAGCTTTAGAGCCATAAATGAGGATATTCCTGTACATTTGCAGGATTTGGGCTTAATGGAGCGGATATCTGTGCAAAAAGATGTATTTTTGCAGGATTTCGTAATTCCAGCGAAAGAACCCCGGTTGATATCGCAAAAGTAGCGCTCCCCCCATACACGGGAGAAACGCTATTTCTATTACGTGGAATCATAAAGGTTACCTTCAAACAAAGAAGACGTACTCATCTTACTCACCGTACTCACCATACTTATCTTACTCATCGTACTGCCCTATTAGTTAGGATGGCAGGTTACTCAATCTTTGATCACTGGCAGCTGATTTGAGCACAATTTGGCTGTCAGGATCACAATTAAGGACGATGATCCGCAATTGATGTTCTTCCATTTTGTTGATGAGACAAAACAATGTGCTCAGCTCTCCATTTTGCCCGGAGCCTTCAGCAAGCCCAACTTCTCGATTTAATGAGTTTTCGAGCGCTTCCTGGATATCCATGCAACAATTGCTGGTAATCCATACAGCGCGTGAATCGGATAACCCTCGGAGTGAGAATCTCACACCTTCGAAGGCCAATAAGTAAGCAATAATGGAGTACATGGCTTGCTCCCAGCCAAATAGTGTGCCTGCTATAAGCAAAATAGCACAGTTCAGAATCATGATGACGACTTCGGTTGACTTTGGCGGTCCACCACTCAGAAGTGAATATCCTTGATCACTTGCATGTTTGTTCACACCACCAAATCGGACAGATATACCGATACCGAGTCCTAAACAGATGCCACCTGCCATAGCAGCAGGTAAAGGATCACTAATCACTGCAGGAAAACGGTGTAGAGCAAGAGAAGCGATGGTCAAGCAAGCTAATCCTAGAACGGTATACAGAGCAAAGCGAAGATTCACTTGCTTTCGAGACATGAATATAAAAGGTAGATTGAATAGAAAAAGAAACAATCCCAGCCGCATCTCAGTGGTATGAGCGAATAATGCCGATAAACCTGTGATTCCACCAACTACAAGCCCATGTGGTATGAGAAATAACTCTAATCCTACTGCGGCAAGTAGTGCTCCTGCAATAACGGTTAGAACTCGGAATACTGAATTTTTACGTAATTGTTTATGTTGTGTTGTCTTAGTCTGCAATGTTTTTCCTCCTTTAGCAGGGGAAACAACTTTATTCATTTTCGTAGAGAGCGACAGCTTTTTGGGATAATTTTAGCAGTATGTCACTTCTTTAATTTATATACTGTATCCAATAATTTATAGATACATTTTGATTCCTATGCTAGAAGTATGTTTGCATAACAAATTTTTACCGATTCCCGTTAAATCCGATTCTCTATAATCCATGAAAGTCTAGCCTGCATTTAGGTGTCTTATAATTATTTCGCTTTCTTCGAATTTTTATCAATGGAAGTTCTAAATGACCCTCAGTAACAATCATTTAAGATAGAGATGAAATTCGCATTGCGTGATATTAGAAAGTGAGAAGTGAATTTTAACAGGTACAGTCGCAGTCGAAGCAAGAATTTATAGATCACAGGACGGAATACAAAAGAAAGTACAGGGAGTATCGCGGCTACCGCAATAGATTTAGTTCCCCACTGTTCAATTATTTTGATGGCTCCTATTTGAGGAGTTATTTGGGGTACCGTCCTTACGGGAGCTATAAACTTTCGCTCGTAGCGTTCAATTTCGGTTGTCGTTGATTCTTGCTCCGTAGTGAATAATCCTCCAGACCAAACCGGTGGAAAAGAAAACATCATTCCCAGAATTAGGACTATACGAAGAAACCAAAGTAGTGACAAGCGCGCTATATATTGCACCGAAATAACACCTCCCAACTGTATGTAGTATAAAAAGCATACCATACCTTTTCATTTGATTCCAAATTGTTTTGTGAAAAAAATTCATTTGAAAACGATGAAAACAAGAAACCGAACGGGAAAAATGACGTATTTCGTAGAAAAGAAGACTTTTATTATCTTGTATCAGTCAGGAGGTATAAATTTGAGCGAATGGCAGGATTTTAACGGTTTTGATAAACGAAGCTTTTTCGGAAGTTTCATTCATGAGATGCCCCTATTTTTTAAATTATTTGCTTTGTTTATTCTAGGTGTTTTCGTTTTTATAATTTATAAATCAGTGAGAAGCTGGATAGCCAACAACGCAAGCCCCTTGATAAAAGCTAGCTCTAAAGCTGTGACGAAACGGACTGAGGTATGGGGTGGTTCGGGTGAATCGAGCGCACATACTAGTTATTATGTGACGTTTGAGTTTGAGGATGGTGGACGCTTGGAATTGCAGGTTAGAAATCAGGATTTTGGTCTGATTGTAGAAGGGGATCGAGGAGATCTCCTTTATCAAGGGACTAGATTCAAGAGCTTTGATCGAGTCAAGCAGACGGAACAGCTTAATTTCTAAAATTGTACATAACGTTCTAGAATCACCATGCCTTTTTTGGGTAAGACTCATATGAGAGGTTTTACCAGAATCTCAATCCCGGAAGGAGGCTATTGTCTTGAACTCAAATGATCCAAAATCGCAGGGGCAGGTACCTTTTCATACACTAAGTGAGGAAGAAGTGCTCAAAAGGCTGGAAACAAGGAAAGATGGTTTGTCTTCCGGTGAAGCCGCTAAACTTCTGGAGCAGTATGGGAAGAACGTACTTCAAGAAGCAAAAACCAAATCTCTGCTAGGAAAATTTATTGAACAATTTAAAAATGTAATGATCTTTATTTTGCTAGTGGCGGCAGTATTGTCTGGGGTTTTGGGAGAATGGACAGATACAGTCATTATTTTGTTGGTAGTCATCCTGAATGCGGTACTTGGCGTTATTCAGGAAAATAAGGCAGAGCAGGCGCTAGATGCCCTGAAAAGTATGTCCTCTCCGCATGCCAGAGTGCGGCGTGGAGGTCAGGTCTCAGAGATTAAAAGTGAAGATCTCGTACCTGGGGATATTGTATTGCTGGAAGCTGGAAATGTAGTTCCGGCGGATATTAGACTGTTAGAAGCTGCTTCTTTGAAAACAGAGGAAGCCGCGTTAACCGGAGAATCATTACCTTCAGAAAAGAAGGTAGGTGTGCTTGAGGGAAGCGACATTGTTATCGGGGATCGCACCAATATGGCTTATATGAGCAGCAATGTAACTTACGGTAGAGCGGTTGGTGTCGTCACAGCTACAGGAATGCAGACTGAAGTCGGCAGGATTGCTGGGTTTATCTCGGAGGAAGAGAATGATGTAACACCGCTGCAAAAGAAACTGGATGAACTAGGAAAATATTTCACCTTTATTATTCTTGGTGTCTGTGTAGTCATTTTTGCCGTCGGTATATTTGAGGGTAGAGAGCTTTTGGATATGCTTCTCACCTCGATCTCACTTGCAGTAGCAGCGATTCCTGAAGGGCTGCCAGCAATTGTGACGATTATCTTGGCACTCGGAGTGCAGCGGATGGCTAAACGTAAAGCGATCATTCGCAAACTCCCCGCTGTAGAGACGCTCGGAAGCACCGAAATTATTTGCTCTGACAAGACAGGTACTTTGACTCTAAACAAGATGACTGTCGAAAAAGTGCATGTCAATGGAACTACGAAAGAAGCTGCTGAAGGTCTTGAAGGGACACCGGGTGGTGAACTATTGCTTCAGGCTATGACGCTTTGTAATGATTCCAGCATTGACGAAGGAAATTCCTCTGAAGAACCTGGAGGGAATAAAGGAGCTAAGGACCCACAAACTAAGAGTGGTAAAGCGATTATCGGGGATCCTACGGAAACAGCGTTAGTGGACTACGCGCTCAGTATAGGTACTGACAAAAGGGATTTAGAAAAGAAATTCCCACGTAAAAATGAACTGCCATTTGACTCCGATCGCAAGCTGATGACGACGATTCATGAAGTTGAGAACGGACGTTATCGTGTATTAACGAAAGGTGCACCAGATGTGCTTTTGTCCAAATGCAGCCATATCTATGTGGATGGAGAGATCGTTCCTTTTAATGATGAACATTCACGACATATCATGGAAAGTAATACAATGCTTGCGAATGATGCACTGCGGGTGCTGGCATTTGCTTTCAGAGATGAACAGCAGCTACCGACTAACCTCTCCCCGGAAGCTACGGAGAAAGAACTTGTATTTATCGGTTTAGTCGGTATGATTGATCCTCCACGAGAGGAAGTACGGGATGCGGTAGCTATCTGTCGTAAAGCGGGGATTAGACCTGTAATGATTACAGGAGATCATCGAGATACTGCAGCGGCCATTGCTAAAAGATTAGGTATTATCGAAGATGAGACAGGCGTATTGACCGGCAGTGAGCTGGATAAATTCAGTGAAGAGGAATTTGCTGAGAAAGTCACTAATTATTCGGTTTATGCACGTGTATCTCCTGAACATAAAGTTCGGATCGTTAAGGCATGGAGGAAAAAAGGGAAGATTGTTGCCATGACGGGTGACGGTGTGAATGATGCTCCTGCGCTTAAATCATCAGATATCGGTGTCGGGATGGGGATCACAGGAACGGATGTAGCAAAGGGCGTCTCAGATATGGTGCTAGCTGATGATAACTTTACGACCATAGTTGTTGCTGTTGAAGAAGGACGGAAGGTTTACAGCAATATCCGTAAGGCCATCCAGTTCCTACTCTCAGCCAATCTTGGGGAAGTGCTTACGCTATTCATTGCAACCATGATCGGCTGGCGTATACTCGAGCCAATTCATATTCTGTGGATTAATCTTGTTACCGATACCCTACCGGCATTAGCTCTTGGGCTTGAGAAGGCGGGGGATGATTTGATGTCGAAGAAACCACGCAAAGCCAGCAGCAGTATCTTTGCTGGTGGCGTGGGAATCGGGATCATCTACCAGGGGATATTAGAGGCGGCGCTTACGTTGTTTGTATACCAGTGGGCACATACCCATTACAATGAGGGAATTGCGGTTACGATGGCATTCGCCACATTAGGATTGCTGCAAATTTCTCATGCATTTAACGTCAGATCCAATACGAAATCGTTGTTCCAGATTGGCTGGTTCAGCAACCGGTATATGCTGTGGGCATCACTGATCTCTACACTTATGCTGGTGCTGGTGATCATCATCCCAGGACTGAATGACTGGTTTGGTGTCTCACATTTAAGCGGGTTACAGTGGGGAATTGTAATTGCTGCAGCACTGGCGATTATAGTGATTGTAGAGTTTGTAAAGCTGTTTGTACGTTTAAGTGGCAAGGGCAAGAACTGGGATTAAGAATACCAATTTATGCTGCAACAAAGAAGCCTGAACCCTTCCATAGTGGAGGATTCAGGCTTTCTTAATAGGTGCCTTTAGCCAGTGAATGTGGGTTACAGAATGCGCTGCATATGCAGGATTACGTTGCTCCAATACCCTGAGTCAAGCTCACTGATCTGAACCCCGGGATCACCCCAGGTGTGAATGAACTTTCCATCCCCAATGTAAATACCGACATGCCCGGGTATAGCGTCACTTTCAAACCGACCTGGGACAGTGAAGAATATAAGATCGCCGACATCTAGTGCACTGCGTTGCACGCGAGAACCTATATTATCTTGATCCTTGGCTAAACGCGGTAAGTTTACACTGAATTGTTTGAATACATGCCTTGTAAAAGAAGAGCAATCAAATTTCTTAGTCTCTTCATAAGGCCCGGTACCGAATTCATAAGGCACACCTAAGAATTTTTTGGCATAAGTAACTAATTCCTTCTTGTCTGCTTCAGAAATACTTTGAATGTGAAATGGTTTAGCTTCATTTAATGACTTAGTAGATGGTGTTTTTATAATAGCTTCATGGTCGGTCGGTGTGGCTATGTTGATTTCACCAGACTGAGGATTCCAACCCACCTCCGTTTGAAGAAATTTGGATAGAGCTAGCGGTGTGATATAGATTTGACCTTCTTGTCGTCTAGGTGCCTGCGGTAATGTGATTTTCTCACCTAGGGAGAAGACTTGAGTAGAGCCAGGGCGCAGCATATACATAACATCACTGTAGCCAATTTTGGTGTATCCACCATGAGTAGCATCATCTTTCATTCGATAGCCAAGTGAAGTAATCGCAGGTTTGAGTGGAATCCAGTACTTTCCTTGAGCATCGGTGATGGCGGACTTTTCATAATAACTTGAGGCTTGCATGCCATCGGGAGTTACGGCGTTTACCTTGGGTTTTTGTGATTGTGAAGAGTAACCGCATGCGGTACTTGATAAAACGGCAGCGAGCAATACAGTAGCAGTGGATAGTAATTTTTTGTGGTTATTAGTCATATGACACGCTCCATGTTCAAACTGTAGTTTAAGTTTGTGCAGGGGGCTTTTTTTTATGTAATGAGGCCGAAGGCAATCACTGTAAGACATAACCAAGTCCTTCCTATATTGGTGAGTTATGCGCTATAAAATTTGTAATCTATGGAAGTAGGATAAGTGATTGACGGATAAACAACCTCCATATAATATAGGTTTAATAGATTTCCATCATTATTGTGAGGTACGTGTAAGCTTATGCTTTAATGCTTTTATCGATAAAAGTAATAATGCTGAGTCGCTCACTTTGATGCACGCGTTAATAATCTAATGAAATGGGGTACTTTAATGAAAAAGAGAAACATTTTTGCAGGTTTAAGCTTATGCTTCATGCTAGTAGCTGCTGGCTGTGGCAACAATAATGCCGCTGTAAATTCAGGAAACGCAACAAACACTGGTAATGCGCCAACGAATGCCGGAACCGCTGATTCCAAAACGTACAAAATCGCAATTTCGCAATACGTTGAACATCCATCACTTGATGCTACACGCGAAGGTATTCTTGCTGCTTTGAAGGATGCCGGGCTTGTTGAAGGAGAGAACCTGAAGGTTGACCTTGAGAATGCTCAAGCTGACCCTGCGAATAACTTGACCATTGCTCAGAAGATTGCTGCTGACACTAATGATTTGGTATTGGCTATTGCGACACCTTCTGCTCAATCGGTTGTTCAAGCGCTTAGTAAATCAAGTAAGGACACTCCGATACTGTTCGCAGCAGTGACTGATCCACTCGATGCAAAGATCGTAACTGATCTGGAGCACCCAGGTGGAAATGTTTCTGGTGTATCAGATACGAATCCTGAAGCTATTAATAGATTAATGCAATTCATTGCTACTCAATTTCCTAATGTGAAGAAGCTGGGCATTGTTATCAATGAGGGTGAACCAAATGCTGTAATTATGGCGGATATTGCTAAGAAAGAGCTGGATAAACATGGCATTGAGCTTGTGAAGGCAGCCATCACAAATACTTCTGAAGTGAAGCAAGCTGCTGAATCACTCGCTGGTCGTGTAGATGCATTCTACATTACTTTGGATAACACAGTAGTGAGTGCTGTTGATACGATTATTCAAACAGCTAATGATAAGAAAATTCCGTTCTTCTCCAGCGACCGGGATACCGTTGAAAAAGGCGCATTTGCAACCGTTGGCTTCAAATATTTCGACCATGGTTACCAAGTTGGACAAATGGCAGTGGACATTCTGAAGAATGGTAAAAAGCCAGCAGATATGAAAGTAACGATGCAAGAAAAGCTCGATCTTATCCTTAACCTTAAAGCCGCTGCCGCACAAGGTATAGAAGTGACGGATGCGATGAAAAAAGAAGTTACCGATCAAGCTAACAATATTATTCAATAAGACATTCTATAGGGGCGATTCCATGAGGGCGCCCCTTGATGCTTGAAAGGAGAAGACTTCTATGTATGATTCAATGCTCGGGGCTGTGGAAATGGGGTTGCTCTATGCATTTATGGCTTTAGGGGTGTATATTACTTTTCGCATTTTGGATTTTCCTGATTTGACTGTAGATGGAAGCTTTACTACTGGCGGCGCTATTGCTGCCGTTATGATTACCAATGGTTATGCACCCTGGTTAGCCACGCTTGCTGCTATTGCAGGTGGGATGCTGGCAGGAATGTGTACGGGTCTACTACATACGAAGGGCAAGATTAATGGATTGTTATCCGGGATTCTAATGATGATCGCACTTTATTCCATCAATCTGAGAATTTTTGGCGGTAAACCTAACTGGTCACTAATGGGTGATACCACGTTGTTCTCGTCCATCAATCCACTTCTTGTTCTTCCTTTTATTGTTTTATTCGTGAAAATTCTAATGGATTTATTCTTGCGTACTGATCTTGGGCTTGCTTTAAGGGCTACCGGAGATAATGCAAGAATGATCCGTAGTCTGGGTGTAAACACAGATAATACGACAATTCTCGGAGTCAGTTTATCCAACGGAATGGTGGCACTTTCAGGTGCATTGATCACTCAGTATTCCACTTTTGCGGATTCCTCAATGGGAATAGGGATGATTGTTATCGGATTAGCTTCGGTAATCATTGGTGAAGCCATTTTCGGTGCTGGAAATGTATTCCGTGCGACGTTGGCAGTTGTTCTGGGATCTATTGTTTACCGAATCGTAGTTGCACTAGCCTTGTATGTACCATGGTTGAGACCTTCGGATCTTAAGCTGATTACGGCGATTATCGTTATTTTCGCACTTGTATTCCCATCGATTCAGCGTTTCTTGAAGCAGAAGAATATGGCGCGTAAACGTTCGCTTGAATTAGCTGAACAAGCGTTTAGCAGCAAGAGAGGAGGCACCATCGATGCTTAAACTGGATAACGTATCTAAGCTGTTTAATCCTGGAACACCGGATGAGAAGATCGCGCTACTTGGCATTGATTTGGAGCTTCTTCCCGGTGACTTTGTTACCATTATTGGAAGCAACGGTGCTGGTAAATCAACGCTAATGAACATTATTTCTGGTGTGATGAAGCCGGATCTTGGTTCAGCAAGTATTGAAGGGAATTCGATCAGCCATTTAGCAGAATATCAGCGCAGTCGCTGGATCGGACGGGTTTTTCAGGACCCGATGGCAGGTACGGCTCCACGGATGACGATTGAAGAAAATTTAGCGATGGCTTACAAAAGAGGGAAGAGTAGAGGACTATCGTTTGGTGTAAATGCAGCGAGACGGACGATGTTTCGTGAGGAGTTAAGTCGTCTCGGGATTGGATTGGAGAATCGTCTGCGAGCAAAGGTAGGGTTATTATCTGGTGGGGAGAGACAAGCACTGAGTTTGCTAATGGCAACCTTTACCCAGCCGCAAATCTTGTTATTAGACGAACATACAGCGGCACTTGATCCTTCACGAGCGGAGCTGATTACTAAACTGACAGAGTCTATCGTCCGTGAGATGAAGCTGACTACGCTTATGGTTACCCATAACATGGAGCAGGCTATACGTCTTGGCAATCGTCTTATCATGATGGATAAAGGCCGTATTATCCTTGATATTGATGAAACAAGGAAAAAGGATCTTACGGTAGAACGCCTGCTGGGAGAATTTGAGACCATCAGTGGTCATAAACTGGCGGATGATCGAATGATGCTTGGTTAGTCTTTTATAGGAGTATCTTAGGCTCAGGATAGGGGCTTAAAGTGAATTCTGACTCTGGATTTCGCTTTAAGTCCTTTTTGTTGTAAGTTTTCCCAAATGCTTCAATATCATTTATGATAGGATATAGTGATGATAAATATTACTTCCCATAATAAGGGTTTGGAGTGAATTGGAGGATGCTTATGTTTTGGAAGAATGTTAGCGCTTACAGGAGTTCAGGAATTTTTAATAAAATGATATTGATCATTTCATTTTTGCTGCTGCTGTCCTTTCTGTTCTCTTTAACCGTCCTGCAGTATGTTTATCGAATTTATGACAAGCAAATCTATGAAAAGGCATCTGAAGTGCTGGGAATGTCATCTATCAGTATAGAGAGTACTTTGAGAGAGCTGGAACAACTTTCTTTTACAGTGGTCTCTGATGAGCAAATTCAGGAATGTCTTCGCCAGTTGCAGGATGATCCTCAACCATATGAGCGGCAGGTCCTACATAATAAAATCATTAACAGGTTAGTTGCCTTTGCAGGAGCAGAGAAATACGTTTATTCCATGATGTTGTTGGATACGAATGGCGGCGCTATGACTGCGGGTAATCGGGAAGGTGTATCACAGGATCTCCAGGATCAATTAAAGCCTCTGGCTAAGGAAGCTAGCGGTAGTATTGTGTGGTATCCCCAAGGGAATAAGAATTCACTCCTGGCTGTTCGGCAGATTAAATCTTACACCGGATCAACCTTTACGCTGGACGATTTAGGAACGTTAGTCATTCGAATTCGGATTGATCGTATTATTGCAGATAGCACTAGTAACACTTCGGATGGCGATCAGTTGATTGTTGCAGATGCGGCTTCAGGGCTAGCGGTTTATCCCCAAACTCCAATGTTGCTGCCAAATGAGCTTAAAGCGGAAACGGAACGTTCCGAACTTTATCGTACGGCTAAGTATGAAGAAGGAACATATTTTATAACGAAGACTAAATCATCTTATATGGAATGGATGTATATCAATGCGACCCCCTTCAATGAGATGTTCAAACATATTACTTTTGTAAAAAAATTGGTCGTCATCATATTCGCGCTCATATTACTAATTGGATTGCTCTTAGGCTATCGATTAGCCCGAAGTATTGTACGCCCGATTTCAAAGCTGACCAAAAAAATGAAACAAATCGAAAAGGGAGATCTGGATAATCTGGAGGAACAGTCGCTAGGTGTCGTTTCACAAACTGCGCAGGACGAGGTAAGTCAGCTTAACAGAACCTTTAAAATGATGATCCGCAGAATCAGAGAACTTATCGATGAGAATTATGCGAAGCAGCTCATTATTAGAGAGACCGAGCTTAAAGCACTGCAGGCACAGATCAATCCGCATTTTTTGTACAATACACTTGAATCGATCAATTGGTTAGCGAAGATGAACAAGCAAGCTAAAATCTCTGAAATGGTAGAAGCGCTTGGCTATTTGTTTCGCAGTTCGATTGGTCTTAAAGACCCGTTGATTACGATTGAAAAAGAGCTCACCATTGTGCGCAATTATGTCATTATCCAGAAGACACGATTTGACGAGAGACTTGATTTTCGCATGGATTTTCCAGAGCATTTGCATGACGCTTTAATTCCGAAGCTGACGCTTCAGCCGTTGATCGAGAATGCGATCCGATATGCATTGGAGCCTAATATCGAGCCTTGCACGATTTCTATAACCGTAAGTGAGGAAGAACAGGGCCTTGATATTCTTGTTAGTGATAATGGGCCGGGGATGAGTGCCGAGTTCATCAAAGATTTACAGCAGGGAAGAGTTAAGACACGTGGCGAAGGCATTGGGTTAGCGAACATCGCAGAGCGTATTCAAATCGTATTTGGCCCAGAATGGGGTACAGTGATTGAAAGTGAGCCAGGTCAAGGAACGACAATACATGTACGTATACCTTATTTAAAAGGAGTGCAAGAGAATGTATAAGTTACTGCTGGTTGATGATGAACGGTTGATACTAGAAGGCATATCTCAGGTAGTGGACTGGGCACAGGCAGGAACGGAACTTGTGGGTACTGCGCGAAACGGGATAGAAGCCTTAGAGAAAATAGAGGAGCTTCGCCCTGAAATAGTGATTACTGATATTTCCATGCCCGGATTGGATGGACTAGGCTTGGTGCAGAAATGCAGTGAACGGTTTCCTGAGGTAAAGTTCGTTATGTTGACGGGGTATAAGGATTTTGACTACGCCTGTATCGCTATGCAGCATGGAGTGAAACATTATCTGCTTAAGCCGTGCAACGAGAATCAAATTCATGATGCGTTAGTTGAACTGGTAGCAGAGCTCAATGAACTTAAGGGCCGGATGGAATTTGTAAATGATATGAAGCAACGTTTTACTAAAGTTCTACCGCATGTAAAGGAACAATTTTTGAAGGAATGGATCTCTAACAAAACGTACGGGAGTCAAGATTTAGAGTATTATCAGGAGCTGCTAGGCATCGAATTAAATGACAAAGTGGTGCGTTTGATCTTGTTCAGACTGGAAGGTTCTTATGAATATGAGCAACTATTTGCTTTGCAAAATATTGCACAGGATATGCTGCAAGAAACGCTGCTTAGTACAAGGATAGGCGGATTTATTCTGACACTAATGGAAGTCGAAGGAGAGGCTGCGCTGAATAGTACACTGCTTGAACGAATTTCTGATGTAAGGAAAATGTTCTACAAATTTTATAAAGTGGATGTAACCATTGCGATTAGTGATGCGGACTTCATGATACATTCACGGAGATTGTATCGTCAGACTCTGCAATGCCTTAACCACTGTTTTTATATGGAAGAGGGAGGTTTGATCACAGGAAGTGATATTCCTAGTGATGAACTAAGCGGAAGAAATGACATTGAACTAGATGAAGAGCAAATCTGTCTGCTGATTAAGGCGGGCGAACAAAGTGCAGTAGAATTTGAATTAGAGCGGTTATTTAATCTGCTAGCTGAACAGCGTGTAGATATTAATGTAACGCGATCTTATGTTTTACAATTGTATTCTGCGATGATACGTCTAGCCGTCCCTGATGAAAGAAATACCTTTACTTCAAGTATGGTGGAACTGGCTGAGATCAGGACTTTAAGTGGTCTTAAAGCCTATGTAAAAGATGCTGCTGCTCGTTTGACAGCGATGTATGATCGTCATTTTCGCTGTCGCCAATCCTTAATCGTAGATAAAATGTTCAAAATTATTGCGGATGATTATAAGAATGCGGAACTGTCACTTAGCTCAGTCGCTGCTGAGATGTTATATATGAATCCTGATTATCTCGGGAAAATATTCAAGAAAATCACGGGGGAGAAATTCTCTAATTACGTTACCAATTACCGGATTACTAAAGCATCAGAACACATTATGCATAGTGGTGATGTAAGAGTATTTGAGCTCGCTGAAATGTTCGGCTTCGGTGGGAATGCACAGTATTTTAGTCAAGTGTTCAAAAAAGTAACTGGGCAGACACCCACAGAATTTATGAAACCCTCTCAAGGGAACTGATTATTGAACAAACAAGACGGTTTTTTGTATTCAACAATTACTGAATATTTGAGAAGATTTATACATGAAAGCGCTACCTAAAGGGATCAGAGCCTTTATACTATTATAGGAAAAGGGGACATGAATTTGAAAAAGAGATTCGCTTTACTAGCCGTACCATTGTTGTTGTCATCGATGTTAGCTGGTTGTGGTGGAGGTAATAACAATAATAGTGCTGCCGCTACGGATTCCGCTACAAACACGCCTTCAGAAACGAAACCCGCAGCTACAACTTCAGCAGAACCCGTAACTCTGCGTATAGCTTGGTGGGGTGGAGATACACGGCATTCTTATACACAACAAGTGATTGATATGTATGAAGCCAAATACCCGAATGTAACGATTGAACCTGAATATGCTTCATTCGATGATTATTGGAAGAAGCTTGCCCCTCAAGCAGCAGCGAATCGACTTCCTGATATCGTTCAAATGGATATTTCTTATATTAATCAATATGGGTCTAACGGACAGCTCGAAGATTTGAAGCCTTATTTGAACTCTCAGATACAAGTCGGCGATGTGAATGAGAACGTCCTTAGTACTGGGGTAATCAATGAGAAGCAATTCGGAATTCCATTAGGCGTTAACGTACTTGGTTTTCAATATGACCCAGAATTGCTAAAGAAGGCAGGGGTGGATTCCATTCCTGAGAACTGGACTTGGGATCAATACAAAGAAATTGCTGCGAAAGCTAAATCAGCTGGACTGTATATCGACGGTTCTATGGCAGCTGACGTATTCTTCAACTATTATCTGCGTACAAAAGGGCTGGCACTTTATAACAATGATGGTTCAGCGCTTGGATATGAGGATGATGCCTTGTTCACTGACTTTTTCGGAATGTTGTCTGGTTTAATTAAAGATGGAGCGGTTCCATCCCAAGACAAACTGAGCCAAAACAAAGGCGTTATCGAAGAGTCTGATATTGTTAAAGGAACAGGCATCGGCGTATGGCAATGGTCGAACCAATATGTTGCTTTGCAAATCGCTGTAAATCGCCCTATGGCACTGGCACAAATGCCTGGTCCGGATATGGAAAAAGGACTCTACATGCAGCCAAGTATGTATTGGTCGGTTACTTCTAACTCAAAAGTGAAGGAAGAAGCAGCGAAGTTCGTTGATTTCTGGATTAATGATCCCGAAGCCAACAATTTAATCAAAGGCGAACGTGGTGTGCCAATTTCAAGCAAAATCAAAGAATCTGTAGCTTCACAATTAACGGATTCCGGTAAGCAAGTATTTAAATTCGTAGCTGACATGGAGCCTACTACTTCTCCAATGAGTCCGCCAGTTGGATCGCCAGAGGTAGTAGCACTCCTTACAGACCTTGCTGAACAAATGAACTTCGGCAAGATTGACCCAGCCGCCGCCGCCGCACAGTTCCGAAAAGAAGCGAACGCTATTCTCTCCAGCCGGTAATAGAAGGTAACAGATAACTATACTGCGTCTAACATGGGAAACGGCATGCCATTTGGTTAGGCGGCAGTCCGTTTCCCTTATTATTCACATAAAAAGGAGTTGGAGACCCTTGGCATCCACGAATCCCCTTCCTTCGAATCCGCTGGCTTTTAAGAAAAAGAAGCTAACAGACCGGAGTTTACGAAGCAACCTTACAGGATATGCCTTTATCAGTCCATTCGTCATTGGCTTCCTTTGCTTCACACTGATCCCGATGATCATTTCTCTTTATCTTTCATTTACCAAATACAATTTGTTCGCTCCACCTAAATGGATCGGATTTGATAATTACATCAAAATGTTCTCGAATGACCCGAAATATTTACATTCATTAAAGGTGACGCTGCTTTACGTATTTATTGGTGTGCCTTTACGTCTCACCTTTGCATTATTTGTGGCTATGATTCTAAATACTAAATCGCGCATGATCGGAGCCTATCGTACAACTTATTATTTACCTTCTATTATAGGTGGCAGTGTGGCGGTATCCATCATGTGGCGTAATATTTTTAGTGATACTGGAATTATTAATGGCATGCTCGGTTTTTTCGGCCTTGGTCCAGTAAGTTGGTTTGGTAATCCGAGCGCTGCGCTTATTATGTTGATCACTTTATCCGTGTGGCAATTTGGTTCATCCATGTTGATCTTTCTGGCAGGTCTAAAGAATATTCCTGGTGAAATGTACGAGGCAGCTAGTGTAGATGGAGCAGGCTTTTTCAGAAAGTTCTTTAAGATTACAATGCCCCTCCTAAGCTCAGTTATTCTGTTCAATCTAGTCATGCAGACGATCAGTGCATTTATGACCTTTGTTCCAGCTTATATTATCTCTAAAGGTGAAGGCGGACCAATGGACGGTACGATGTTGTATTCTCTATATCTATTCCGTCAGGCCTTTATGTTTAATAACATGGGTTACGCTTCAGCTATGGCGTGGGTGATGTTGTTGCTAGTCGGCATCATGACCGGAATTTTGTTCAAGACATCCAAATCGTGGGTCTTCTACGAATCGGAAGGAGGAAAATAATCCATGGCGAAAATGAAACTGAAATGGCCGCTGTATCACATTCTTATCGGTGGCCTCGCTATCATTATGCTGTATCCGATTTTGTGGATGATCATGAGCTCTTTTAAAGAGAGCCGGCTTGTATTCGTTACCGCTCAGCAGCTTCTTCCCGATCCATGGGTATGGGGGAATTATGCTAAAGGCTGGGAAGGGATTGCCGGATATTCCTTTGGTGTCTTCATAAAGAATTCATTAATTATTGTCGTTGTAGCCACTCTAGGAGCGGTGGTTTCTTCTTCACTGGTAGCCTTCGGATTTGCACGTAATAAGTTTGTAGGGCATGGCTTATGGTTCGGTATCATGATGATGACGCTTATGCTTCCTTCAGATGTAGTGCTAGTCCCGCAATATATCATCTATGCGAAATTGGAATGGCTCGATAGTATCAAGCCGATCGTGGTTCCACAGTTCTTCGGTGTTCCGTTCTTTATTTTCCTAATGCTGCAGTTTATTCGGACAATACCTGTTGAACTTGACGAAGCGGCTACGATTGATGGGTGCGGGAAATTTGGTCTGTACTTCAGAATCATTCTCCCACTCATCCGTCCATCTATGGCTACTGCAGCGATCTTTTCCTTCTATTGGCGCTGGGAAGACCTGCTTGGGCCAGTGTTGTACCTGAACTCTCCATCTAAATATACAGTTTCTATGGGGCTGAAAATGTTCCTCGACAGTGAGTCCGTGTCCAACTGGGGACCCATGTTCGCCATGTCCGTTCTTAGCTTGGCACCCGTCATGATTATTTTCTTTATCTTTCAAAAGCAGATTGTGGAAGGAATCAGCACCAGTGGTTTGAAAGGATAAAATATCTAATGAAGAAAGGTGCGGCTGAATTTGGATAGCTATCATTTTGACTTTGGGATTAAAGATACAGCGCCCGGCTACACCAAAATTCGGCCGGACTCACGATACTCTCCGGATGCGCGATTTGGTTTTACTTCAGACTCGACAGTATTCGGGCGTTCCAGGGGAGGAGCAGATCCATTAAGAAGTGATTTCTGCATTCCGCAGAAGGCAGTCTTCCTGTTAGATATTCCTGATGGGATTTACCGGATTTCTTTGTTACTTGGTGACTCCTTAGCAGATACGAGTACAATAATTCGAGCAGGTGATGGTAAGTACGTATTAGATACATTGAACGTCCCGGCAGGTCAGTATATACGAGAATCATTTGCGATGCGAATCATGGGTGGTCAGCTAAAGCTCTCCTTCTCAGGTATTGCGCCTCGAATAAATGCTCTCGACATTGAGCCTGACAACGAAGCGCTCGTCTTATATTTGGCTGGTGATTCTACGGTGACCGATCAAGGAGAAGCTGGTTATCCCTATGCTGGCTGGGGCCAGTTGCTGCCTCGCTGCTTCAAAGCAGGTCTTGTAGTGGATAATCGAGCCATTTCAGGACGTAGCTCCAAGAGCTTTATTGAGGAAGGGCATTTGGACAATATTTCTACTGTGCTTCGGCCCAGAGATTATATATTCATACAGTTTGGTCATAACGATTCAAAAGGGGATGAACATAGACACACCGAACCTTTCACTACATATAAAGAATATTTGCTGTGGATGATTACAGTTGCTAGGAAAGCAGGAGCCTACCCGGTACTGGTGACCGCTGTACATAGGCGGAGATTTGATCCTGCTGAAGCTATAGTAGACAGTCATGGAGAGTATTTAACGGCAATGAAAGAGTTGGCTGAGACTGAGCAGATCCCCCTAATCGATTTGGCGGAGAAGAGTCGTAAGCTTTTTGAAGAATATGGTGTGGAAGGAACGAAGGATCTGTTCATGTGGTCCTATCCGGGAGAATATATCTTGCATCCAGTTGGCGTACAAGACAATACACATTTTCAGATTTTAGGAGCACGTCTGCTTGCTGATCTTATTGTAGAGGGCATCCGTGAAGCCGGTTTAAATGATCTCATTATCCATCTTCGGCAGGGTGAATAAAAATAATCCTTTGGGGTATTAAAGATCTATCGATTCAACTTCTGTATGCGAGGTTAAGGTTAAGGAAAGAACTTAACTGGAAGGCTTGCATGACAAGAAGGAGGATACTTAAACATGGCAGATAAGAAGCTGGAAGGTAAGGTAGCGATTGTAACAGGAGGTGGTTCCGGCATTGGACGAGCAACTGTGCTTGAGTTCGCTCGTAACGGGGCCAAAGTTGTGTTGCTGGATAGAACTGTTGAGAATGCAGAAAAGGTTAGAAAACAAGTGGAGAAAGAAGGCGGAGAAGCTCTCGTAATTGAATGCGATGTTGCTGAACCCCCGCAAGTGGAAGCTGCCATAAACAAGGCGGCCGCGAAATGGGGTCGTCTTGATGTTGTTTTTGCAAACGCAGGGATTAATGGAGCCATGACGCCCATTGAAACGATGGATATTGAGTCTTGGGACCAGACGATTCACATCAACCTTCGTGGAACCTTCGCGACTGTTAAATATGCGATACCGCATCTAAAAGAAAGCGGTGGCAGTATCCTGATTAACAGCTCCATTAACGGAAATCGTGTATTTTCTAACATCGGTTTTTCTGCTTACAGTACGACAAAGGCAGGTCAGGTTGCTTTTATGAAAATGGCAGCATTAGAACTGGCTCAATTTCAAATTCGCGTAAATGCAATCTGTCCTGGGGCTATTAAGACCAATATAGATGACAACACTTTTCCATCCGAGGATCTCAAAGAGGTAAAGATCCCTGTCGAATTTCCGGAAGGGGATCAACCGCTAGAGGAAGGTCCTGGGCGTCCTGATCAAGTTGCAAAGCTGGCACTTTTTCTGGCCTCCGAGGATTCCGATCATATTACAGGAACTGAGATTTATTGTGACGGTGCAGAATCGTTGCTCCATGGTTAAATAATCTTTCACCAAAACGGATTCTATCCTCTTCGTTATGCGGATTATATAAGCTGTCTGCGCATATACATGGAGGATAGGAGTGCCGTTTTTTTGCTGTAAAATAAAGCTAATCATAATCTCCGTTTTCCGTTATAATGGAGTATCTGTGGAGAAAGGAGAATGAACTATGGATTTTCATATTGAATCATTAATTAAGCTGCTAGTGGCCATGCTGTTCGGGCTGTTCATCGGGATTGACCGACAGATCAAGCAGAAACCGCTGGGGATTCGGACCAGTATGGTCATTAGTATTGCCTCTTGTCTTGTAACTGTAGTGTCTATTCATGCCTTTGATAAGTTTGCAGGTCCTGAGCATCCAAATATGGATCCGATGCGCCTCGCTGCTCAAATTGTCAGTGGGATAGGGTTCTTGGGGGCTGGTGTTATCCTGCGTAGAGGCGGTGATGCGATATCAGGTTTGACCTCGGCAGCACTCATCTGGACAGCTTCGGGGATTGGTATAGCTGTGGGAGCAGGATTCTATATTGAAGCAGCATATGCGGTTATTCTTCTAATGTTTGCGGTGAATTTAGTTCCTCATTTAATTCGTTCGATTGGTCCTGAAGTGCTTAACAAGCATGAAGTTTCGGTGAGAATCATCATGGAAGCTAATTTTGTCCTTACTGAAGTGATCCAAAAAATTGAGAGACCTCAGGTTAGTACCCAACGAAGTACTAGAAGTCCATCCCGGGCGATCCGCAGAATGAAAATTAAGGATTTGGAAGATGGAAGACAAATGATCGATATGGTGATCTCAGCGCCGGATAAAGATTACGCTACAGAGATTTATTATGATGTGAAGAAAATTGATCATGTCATGAGCGTTGAAGTGGAACAGCTCTAAAAAAGGGCATGTCACGTCATGACCAGATGTGGTAATCTATCAAGTAGAGACAATTATCAGACACTGGAAGGGAGAACACATTATTATGTCTATCACAGCCTATGAAGGACAATATGAAGGAGAAGCAGCCATCTGGTTGAAAGCTGGCCGTTATGAGGCAGCTATCTTACCAGGCATCGGTGGCAACTTGATCTGTTTCCGTGATACCGAAAACGGTTACCGTTTCTTGCATGAACCGGGAGCTGAGGAAATGGAAGCCTTCAAAGCAAGTCCAGGCATCCATGGTATTCCTGTATTATTTCCTCCGAATCGTTATGAAGATGGCAAATTTCCTTGGAATGGTCAAACTTATCAACTCCCGGTAAATGAAGTCGCAACAGGCAACCATTTACATGGATTTTTACATACGGCAGCTTGGGAAGTGGAAGAGTTCGGTAGCGGTAAGACCGAAAGCTTCGTAACCGTATTCATCAAAGTGGATGAGAACCATCCTTCTTATCAATACTTGCCGTTTAAATACACAATGAAACTACGTTATACCCTTGGTGAAGGTGGCTTATCTCAACAGGTACAAGTCCATAATGATGGTGATGAAGAGATGCCTTGCTTGTTGGCATTCCATACCGCGATTAATGCACCATTCGCACCAGGTAGCACACCACAAGACTACCTTGTAAAAGCGACCATCGGTAATCGCTGGGAATTGAACGACCGTATGCTGCCGACTGGTAAATTTCAAGAGCTGGAGCCAGGTGAAGCTCAGCTTCGTGATGAAGGTGTGAATCCTTATTTCGCTTCGATGGACAACCATTACACAGCTGTAGCTCAGAATGGACGTAACCGGATGGAGCTTACCGACAGCAAAGCTGGAGTCACTTTAGTTTATGACGTTGGGACTTCATACAAGCAGTGGATGATCTGGAATAATGGTGCTTCTGAGCAGTTCTTCTGCCCAGAGCCGCAAATCAACTTGGTTAATGCACCAATGGTAGATCTGCCAGCGGATGAGATCGGCTTATTCAGTCTCAAACCAGGCGAGTATTGGGATGAAAGCAGTCGTCTGTACGTGAAATAGTGTCCCTGTGAATATTAATATGTGATCAAAAAAGGGGCTGTCTTGTTCGTACATTTCTACGAATAGACAGCCCTTAAACGTTTAATTTGAAGCAGAGCTTTATTTTTTACTAACTATTTCTTCACTAATCTGTTCAATAATCTCTTGGATACTCTTTGAACCAAGATCACCCTCACCACGTTTTCTTACAGAAACACTGCCAGAGTTTTTCTCATTCTCACCGAGAACGAGCATATAGGGTGATTTTTCAAGTTGGGCTTCACGAATTTTGTAACCTAGTTTCTCATTTCGGATATCAACCTCGACACGAATGCCAGCTTGTTCTAAGGATTGTTTCACCTGAAATGCATAAGCAACGTAGTTCTCAGAGACGGGCAATAACTTCGCTTGAACGGGTGCTAGCCATAGCGGGAATGCTCCGGCATAATGCTCCGTAATAATCCCCATAAAACGATCAATCGACCCATAAACAGCGCGATGGATTACGACCGGGCGGTGCTTAAGGTTATCTTCCCCGATGTAAGTAAGATCGAATTTCTCTGGCATTTGCCAATCTAGTTGGATGGTTCCACATTGCCAGCTTCGTTTTAACGCATCTAAGATATGGAAATCAATCTTTGGTCCGTAGAATGCGCCATCACCTTCATTCACACGATAATCGATTCCGAGATTGTCTAATACACTTTGTAAAGATTGTTCAGCTAGATCCCATAGTTCTTCTGATCCCATATAATCTGCCGGGCGAGTAGATAATTCAATCTTGTACTCAAAGCCAAACACTTGATAAATATGGTCAATCAGTGAGATTACCCGGCTTATTTCATCCTCAATCTGCTCTGGTAATACGAAGAGATGGGCATCATCCTGACAGAACGTACGAACACGCATCATCCCGTTAAGTGCCCCAGAGAACTCATGGCGATGTACTTGACCAAATTCGGCAATTCGGATAGGCAACTCTCGGTAAGAATGTAGATTATTTTTGTAGATCATCATATGACCCGGGCAGTTCATCGGTTTGAGTGCGAATTTTGTTTCGTCTACATTGGTGAAATACATATTGTCTTTGTAGTGATCCCAGTGTCCGGATTGCTCCCAAAGCCGATTGTTCATCATCAGTGGTGTACGAACTTCATCGTAATCTCTCTGTCTTTGTAATTCACGTGCGAAATTTTCAAGCTCTGTACGGATAGTCATCCCCTTGGGAAGATAGAAGGGCATACCTGGAGCTTCTTCAGAGAACATAAACAATTCCAGTTCCTTGCCGAGCTTACGGTGATCACGTTTTTTAGCTTCTTCAAGAAAGAGTAAGTGCTCTTCAAGTTGAGCTTTCTTAGGAAAAGCAGTTCCGTAAATACGTTGCAGCATTTTATTATTCGAATCTCCACGCCAGTAGGCACCTGCTACATTCAACAGCTTAAAAGCCTTGACCAAGCCAGTTGAGGGAAGATGTGGGCCTCGACAGAGATCCGAGAATTCACCTTGATCATAAATAGACAATACTGTGTCTTCCGGTAGATCACGGATAAGCTCCAGCTTTAAGGGCTCATTCATCGCTTCAAAAAGCTTGATTGCTTCAGCGCGGGGAACGACACGGCGGACAATCGGGTGATTCTCTTGAATAATTCTCGCCATCTCTTGTTCGATTGCTACAAGATCATCCGTGGATAGAGGTGTCTCAATATCAATGTCGTAATAGAAGCCATCTTCGATTACTGGACCTATGCCGAGCTGGACACCCTTGTCTCCATATATACGTTTTATGGCCTGCGCCATGATATGTGCTGTACTGTGTCTATAAATTTCCAGGCCTTCTTTGCTATCCAACGTAACAATTTCGAGCTGGCAATCATGTTCGATCGTTTGGTTTAGATCAACGGATCTTCCATCGATTATTCCAGCTACAGCATTTTTTTTCAGACTGGTACTTATGGCACCTGCTGCTTCTTTAATCGTCGTTCCTTGCAGTACCTCTCTAATTGTTCCGTTTTGCAGTGTTACCTTGATCTCCATGATTGTTAGCCTCCATTTCTCAAAAATTGTTAGTGGTGAACGCAAAAAAACGCATCTCTCCCAGAAAGGGACGAGTGCGTTCAACTCGTGGTTCCACCCTAATTCGACCTATCACAAGTATAGGACCTCATTGGTATCCTTTAACGTGGATAAGTCGGTGCCACATACTACCGCAAAATTTAGATCTGCGGATTCAGCGTCACGGCTACAAAGGGGTAACTTCACAATCGTGTACTGGAGAAGCTTTCAGCCTAGACCTCTCTCTCTGGACAGTTCGTATAGGAAATCTTGTCTTTGATCATTGCCATATGATGTTGCTCGTTCATAGTACTCAATTGCACCCCATAAAGTCAAGAGGCAAGAAACCAGAAATTCAGTTCTCTTTTATTGCAGTCATCATTTGTGTACAGGCGAAGGAGATGAAGTACTCATTGGCGAATGTATGATATCAACTTATTTTAAGGAGGTTTGATATGCAGATTCTCGCCATGCTGACGATGCTAATCGACCATATTGGCTATATCTTTTTTCCAGAGGATATTGCTTGGAGATATGTAGGAAGAATAGCCTTTCCAATCTACTGTTACGGGCTTGTGCAGGGGCATATCCATACATCATCCAGACCGAAATACTTGTTCCGACTGCTCATTATCGCTATTATTGCTCAGATCCCATACAATTTAGCGATTAATCCTGGTGGATGGAACGTGGTGTTTACGCTTTTGTTATCCGCAACCGTATTGGTTATTTTAGATAAACTGCCTACTCCATGGCTTGGAATACCAGTCGTCATTGCAGCTATCGCGTTAATGGATTATTTCCCGATAGATTATAATGCGTACGGCCTGCTGCTAGTATTGATATTCCGTTATACGAAGTCATATTGGCTTGTTGTAGCACATTTGGCACTTAATCTGTTCTACATGTTTTATAATTATTGGGTTGTGCAAATGCTTAGTATTTTACCAACGCTGTTGATTGCTTTGGCGCCTGCACTTTGGGGATATTTAGAGCGTCACCGGGTACCACGCTGGGTGTGGTGGTCTTTTTATCCTGCGCATTTACTGATTTTAGCGTTATTTAAAGGCGTAATATACAATGAATGGGTTTCTATCGAATGGCGAACTTTGTTGAATCTATAGTATTTTTACAATAAGTAATACTTTGATTTACAAATGTTGCCTTTGCTGAGATAATGGATTGATTTCAAAAAATCTTAAAAAAGGAGACTTGCTATGAGGAGAATGAAAGCTAGGGCAAAATGGTTTATTCCTTTTGTTGCACTGCTGCTTGTTCTGGCCGGTTGTCAATCGGTTGGAGGTTTCGATGTTAATAAGGCATTGATCGGGGATGTCGATGTTAAATCATCAGAATCCAGCATGACGTTTTCTATGAACGCTGAACCTTCAGAAGGAATTAGCGCAGAAGATAAGGAAATGGTCGATCTCATAAATTCTTTTTCCCTGAGTATTAGCAATGCAAAGTTACAAGAGAATGGTAATGTATCTGCCAATGGAACGATCGGCTATAAACAATTGAATATTCCATTCTCATTGTTTATGGACAAAAAAACTTTAGTCTTTACGGTTGAAGGAGCAAAACAACCGTTTTACTTCCCGGTTCAAGGCTATGATGAGGTCTTTGCTGAAGTTGGATTGGATCTGACTAAAGCTGAAGATCTTAGTAAGCTGCTAACGAAGTTTGTGGTGAAGAATCTTCCTAATCCAAGCGTAATTAGCGTAACACCCGTTAGTGAGGCTGTGTATGGCCAGCAGGTGAATATGACGAAGTTACATACCGAAGTGACGGGTGATGAGCTTCCGGCATTGTTAAAAGGATTCCTGAAATCGATCTCTAAAGATACAGAAGGCTTTACAGAATTGGTTGGTGGTCTATATGACTATCTGTATCCTGTGATCAAAGCTATGGACGAAAAAGCCTCCGGTGATTATGAAATTCCAGGTATTGGAGTAATTCCTCTGGGTGATAAAGAAGCTGTTGTAACTGTACTGCATGATGCAGCAAAATTGGCTGTGGATGCGTTACTGCTGGTTTATGACAATCAACTAGACAGTCTTTACAAAGCTACCCCTGAGCTTAAGACGGTTCTGAGTAAGGATACGAAGCTTGCTGTCGACATTTTTGTAGACAGTGGACTACATGTTCGTAAACAGAATGTTGATCTGAAAGTGGCGCTTCCAGGTACTGAAGATATGCCATTAAAGAGCTTCTCTCTTAAGGCTTCCAGTCAGATTTGGAACATTGGTGGAGCTGTAACGGCAGATCCAATCAGTACTGAAGGAGCACTTGATGTTTCTTCCGGTGACCTGACTCCTGGAGAGACTTTGAACAATTTTGATCCAAATTCTAACGTTTATCGTATATTGAAAGACGATCTTGGTATCACCAAGAGAACGATTGTCATCGAACCAGACGACGAATATTATTATCCGATCGTTGACAATAATACGACGTACATTCCTCTTCGGTATTTTGCAGAAGATTTAGATGCTATTGTGGAATGGGATACAGTCAATCGTGCTATTATCGTAACTGATGGTGTGTACGGTGATAAACTGGTATTCAAAATCGGTTCTTCCGAAGCAGTGATTAACGGTGAAAAAGTGAAGCTTGCAGAGCCTGTATTTGTTGACGAATATGGTGATGCCTATGTATCGCTGCGTCTGCTTGCTGAAGCACTTCATGCTACTGTGTATGTAGATGAAGATGGTTGGATTACTATTACACGTAAATAGTTAGTTCGATCCTCATTGGCTAAATAACACAAACAAACCCAGCTTCTAACTTCGCAGTATTGCGGGTGGAGCTGGGTTTTTTATATGAAATAAGGCATCTTTTTATTGCTTCGTTAAAACCACCTCTAGGTCGACATTACTTAACGCTTTTTCTTCAGCCATACTTTGGACATAGCCTCCTAAGAAACCGTCCTGCTGTTCCTCCCAAAGCTTGTAGCCAAGCAACGCTTTAATATCCTTAGCAAAAGTACCCGCAGTTCCTGCGAAGTATCGTACATTCAGATTGGACATTACCTTCGCCATGGATTCTTTTTCAGACTCCGTTAAAGGACTTTCCTTAAGACTATCCATAGCTTTGTCATAGGAGTTAGTAGCAAAGGCTTCTTCGGCATAAGCCTTGAAGTTTAAGAGATTGTGATCTGTAATCTGGTTAGCTTCAGCCCAACCTTCTACGTTCAAAGACGTTGCTTTATAATTTACGGTTCGCGAGACGGGATCGAAGGTCATGGCTCCATATTGATGCGGATTGACGGCCATCGCACTCGTAGCGATATCATAGATTGGCATTTGTTCAGAGGATGCTGTATCTTGATTCGCGTCTGCTGGATCTACTTGAATGTCCTGCATATGAATATGTCCTGAGAGAACTAGATTAAGTCCATTCTTCCGTAAGGATTTTATAGCTTCCTGGCTGTTATTAAGCTTGAAGCCTGAAACAGACATAGAAGTGTGACTTAATAAATTATGATGCATCACCGTGATCACTGAAGCGTGCTCTTTGGCTGCAAGCTTAACGGATTCATCGATCCATGAAAGCGTAGAGGAAGCAATACGTCCATCGGTCTGAGGGAAACCGTATTTTTTATTATTAAGGTATTGGCTACTGTCTATCATCAGAATCCATAAGTTGGGGGCAGCCTTGACGATATAGCTTAGTGATTCCTTATCACGTGATGCAGCTTCTTTGTAGCCGAAATCCGCATACATTTTGACGAAATCCTTATCTGTAATTGAATCCGTAAGGAGCTGTTTATCGCCACTGAAGGATCTAGCCCAAGGATTAAATAAGTCGTGATTGCCTGGAATGACATAAACAGAGGTTCCTTGTTGTTCGATTCGTTTTAAATTTTCGGTTAATTTTTGATGGCTGCTGCGTTCTCCATTATTAGTTAAATCGCCACTGAGGATGATAAACGCAGGTTTTTTCTGTTCAGCGTCATAGACCAAAGCTTCACCCATTTCATCACTGTAGGGCAGCATTTTTCCATCGCCTCCAGTGACATAAGTTTGAAAAGCCTGTCCACCATCCTGAAGATCCTTATCCAAAAAGTGAGTGTCTGTGGCGACCCAGAAAGAGACAGGTTTTAGTTCAGCTTGACCAAGTTCCACAACGTTTAAATTAGACGATTTTGTGTCTTTACAGCCAGTTAGTACCAAGCTAAGGAAAAAGAGCACTACACAAGAGAATATGACCATTTTTTTATGTAGAATAAGAACTTTATCTGTTGAAAAATTCATTTATATAACCTTCCTTCTGCACTTTTGCTGCACTATTGTAGCTTATTTTTAGCCGAAATGTATATCGGAAAAGTGAAGGGGAGATGTTACTAATCGAGGCTAATTGTATATCCGACAAAATAAGTTGTGAATAGATGTTGTGTTTTCAGAAAAAAGGTGATAAGATGTACAAAAGTAAGTTACTTAAATAAATGGAGGTAGTTATTTTATGTCTAACAATTTTCTTGAAGCAGTTAAAGGAAGACGTTCCATCTATGCCATCAGTAAAGAATCCACTGTAGCCGATGCTCAAATTATTGAAATCGTTGAGCAAGCGGTTTTGCATAGCCCAACCTCATTCAACTCCCAAAGCTCTAGAGCGGTTGTTCTTTTAGGTGAACAGCATGATAAATTATGGGATATCACGACAGAAACTTTGCGCAAAATCGTTCCAGCAGAACAATTTGAAGGAACAGCTCAAAAATTAGCATCTTTCAAAGCAGGTTACGGTTCCGTATTATTCTTTGAAGATCAAGCGGTAGTGAAGAACCTTCAAGAAAACTTCGCATTGTATGCCGAGAACTTCCCAGTTTGGTCTAACCAATCTTCAGGCATTCTGCAATTCGTAGTATGGACTGCACTTTCTGAAGCAGGTTTAGGTGCATCCCTGCAGCACTATAACCCACTGATTGATGACGAAGTGAAAGAAGCTTGGGGCATCCCGCAAGACTGGAAACTGATTGCTCAATTGCCATTTGGTAAGACTGTAACTCCAGCAGGTGAGAAACAATTCCAACCGGTTGAAGATCGCGTTAAAGTCTTTAAATAAGCTTAAAAAGAGCGTTTAAAACCTCCTTGACCAGGCTAATTAATTATATAGTCTGGTCAAGGAGGTTTTTGTATGCCGTGGAATAAAGCCGATTATCCTGATTCACTGAAAAACTTCACAGCACCTGTTCGTAATAAGGCAATTGATATTGCTAATGCACTGCTAGAAGAAGGATATGAAGAGGGAAGGGCGATCTCTATTGCTACCGCACAAGCGAAAGAGTGGGGAGAGAATCGTGATAAGCAGGTCCGTAAAAAAGGACATTAATTAAAAGTTCGGAAATAGAGGTACAAAAAAAGCAGGACAGCGTCTATTAACGCTTGTCCTGCTTTTTACTGTCGTATTATTTAGCAGATTCAGTTCCTGCTTCTGCGCTTGCAGATGGCTCAGGAGAAGCTGTTGCTTCTTTTTTGGCATCCGTAAGTGAATTTGTGATTTTTGCTTTTGCAGTTGTATCTGATAACCAAGTAGTGGAAAGAGTGGAAACCTTTTGAGACACAAGCGTCTTTTTGATTTCATCTTTCTTTTCTTCCAAGGTGTAGTTTTTAGCGTCTTTGTGGTCGGTAACTTTAATGATGTGATAACCGTAATCGGATTTCACAGCACCGCTTGTTTCTCCAACTTTAAGCTTAAAGGCTACATCGGAGAACTCAGCAACCATGTCTCCACGTTTGAAGAAGTCTAGATCTCCGCCATTAGCTTTGGAACCAGTGTCTGAAGATTTTTCTTTAGCAAGTTCAGCGAAATCTGCTCCATCTTTCAATTGCTTCAGAATTGCATCCGCTTCTTCTTTAGTCTCAACGAGAATGTGGGAAGCGCGAACTTGTTCTTCTTCATTGAAAGTAGCTTTATTTGCTTCATAGTAGTCTTTGATTTCTTGATCCGTTATAGTCACTTGCGGCTCAAGAATCTTACGCAGTTTTACTTGCAGCGGCATTTGCTTCTTCAAGTCATCAACGGTCATTGAGCTTTGTTGCAATGCAGCATTAAATGCAGCTTCTCCGCCGAATTGTGCTTTAAGGTCTTCTAATTCAGCATTGATGTCTTCATCAGTAACGGTTACGTTGGCTTTTTTAGCTTCTTGATCAACGAGTTCAGTAGTAATCATAGCTTGCAGTGTGCTTTCTCCGCCTGCTTCGATCAATTTATCATAAAGTTGTTCTTTAGTAATGTTAGTTCCGTTAACGCTAGCAACAGCTGTGCTGCTGTCGTCCTTTTGGAATGGAGGCTTAATCAATACAATGATGAGTGCCGCAGCCAGAACCACAGAGGCAATCATCCAGCCCTTGTTACCTTTAGGAGAAACTGGTGGAGCAGGTGGCGTCGTATTATTGTTGCTGCCGACTTTGTTCATTACTGGAACACTTTCCTCTTTTGTTGTATTCACAGGTTCTTCAGCAGCTACGACCTCCACTTCATTTACTTCATTGGTATTCTCGGTAGTGTTCAATTCTTCTTCCGGAGTACCGTTGTTTTCTAAGTTCTCATTTCCATTCAGGTCTTTTTTGTCCATTATTAGTAATGACTCCCTTCAATATAGGTGTTGCTTGTCTATTTACAACTTTAACAGAAATCCAGATCCTAAACCTTAAGAAAGTATAAAAAAAGATAGGATCTTTTTAAGTTTCTATTAATAAAAAGCAAAAAGCCGGAAATGGCATCGGTAACATGCCCTTCCGGCTTATGGGAATAAGATGTTTACTTCAGTCCTTTCAATAGATGACGAATACTTTCTTGTTTCCGTCTTGGGACCCGTACGTTTTTAGCGAATAGGCCCTTTTCTCCGAAATAAATGCAGTCGTCTTCAATAGAACTGATCTTGTTTAGATTGACATAACAGCCACCGTACACATGATAGTAAGTAGAATTGGATAACAATCGTTTTAATTGCTCGGCAGTCATTCTCTTTTTTATGTTGTAGTTTCTGCCGTGAAAAATGACCAAATCATGGTCCCCGACCTTAAAGAACAGAATGTCTGTTTCCACCTCGAAGTCCTCGTATACATTTCTGGCTTCCAGCAGGATGCTACTCATTCATGTTCCCCCTTTATACTTAATAAAAGACTAATGTTAGCGCTTTCATTATAGCACAATCCCTAATCATTGAAAAGCCTTATTTTTGAACTATTTGTCACACTTTTTACTTTATAGTTTGTCTTTAACGTTTAAAAATTGTAAATTATATAATAGCAATACTTTGGAGGAGGATGTAGAGATGGAAAAGCAGACTAAGTTATTGCTGTTTACGGGTTCCTATGCAAGTGCCACGGAAAGCGGTGTGCAGGTATTTGAATTCGATGGCGAAGCAGGAGGTACGTTAAAATTAATCGACTCGGTTCAGGGTCTAACTAACCCCACCTTTGTTAATGTAGATGCTTCAGCCCTGCGTTTATATGCCATAGGAGAAAAGCCAAATGGTGAAGGTGGAAAAGAGGGAGAAGTCGTTACCTTTGCTATCGATGCTAAGCGTGGGAAATTGAGCGAATTGAACCGTATAGCCTCAATGCCTGCTTCAGGTAATGGTCAAACGACCACATGCCATATTTCAAGAGATCTAAGCGATGAATACATTGTTGTATGTAGTTATCATGGTGGCAGTGTAGGCTTGATCACATTAGATGAAGAAAAAGTTGCTAATCAACTGGCGGATGTCGCGATTCATTCCGGTCATGGTCACCATCCTGAACGTCAGGATCGCCCACATCCCCATTCGGCTATTTTCAGTCCGGACGGACAGTATCTGTTTGTTTCTGATCTTGGGCTTGATATTATTCGGTCCTATAAAATCAATAGAGACTTGAACAAACTAGAAGTTCACGGAGATACTGCGCTTCATCCAGGGGCGGGACCTCGTCATTTTACTTTTCATCCAGATGGAAAGTCTGCTTATGTTATAAACGAGGTGGATTCCACGATAACATCGTTTACATATGACAGTGCTACAGGGACTCTTCACACGGTAGATACAGTTTCAACTTTGCCTGAGGATTTTAAGGAAGAGAATACTTGCGCTGAAATTGCCACTTCAGTAGATGGAAGATATCTTTACGCTTCTAATCGTGGAGCGGATAACATCGCAGTGTTTGCAGTGGATAACGCTACTGCCAAGCTTACACTAATTGAATATGTATCTACTCGTGGAGGGCATCCACGACACTTCTCATTAACTCCGGATGGGGCTTATCTTATTGTTGCAAATCGTGATGCTAATAACCTGGTTGTGTTCTCTATTGAAGAGACCAGTGGTCGTCTCGTCTTTACTGGAAATACTGCCGAGGTATCCAAGCCGGTGTGTGTGAAGCCTGTGATTTTCCCAGTATAAAAGAAACTCGTTTTGAAGAGTGAATAAGACAATTTAAGAAAATAATAAAGGGAACACCGGAGATGTAGTCCGGTGTTCCCTTTATTATTGAAAATAGGATGAAGAAGTTTAATGAATGTGTGAACTATTTGAGTGAGACGGGCTTAAGAGGTACAATAGTGGATACTGCAGATTTGAAGAGCACATTCTGTCTGCCATCACCTTGACCCTGTAAAGTGATTGTGAATGCATCATACGAGGTTACGACGCCTTGCATTTTTACACCATTTGTTGTAAAAATCGTCACGGGCACCTTTGTGGAAATAAACTGATTCAACAAACGTTCCTGCAATTTTAGACTCTCCACTTTGGCAGCACTCCATCTTTTTGTATATTTATTTCTCTATAATTATAGCACGGGTTATAGCTTCTCAGGAAATGTGATCGACAGGCACAAAATTAGACACGGAGGTATTTATGCTTTATTATCAGAACTGGTCTAGAGGTTTTCGTTATTTTATAGGGTTTGCTGCTTGTTTCGTCGTTATTGCGATCCTAGTTCATATGAACAAGGTATCATCATTTGATAATTATATGATTCATTTTGTTCAATCCGCTGAATCACCTGGACTGACCACATTCGCCAAAGGACTATCTCTGATTGGTTCCTCCAAGGTAGCGATTGGTATATCTATCGTCACGATGGCACTGCTGTATTTTCTGCTGAAACATCGGCTTGAGCTAATTCTGTTCCTATGGGTTGGACTAGGCTCACAGCTATTGAATACACTTATGAAGTTATGGTTTCAAAGAGAGCGTCCAAATTTCAATCGTATTGTCCAAGAGCTCGGTTATAGTTTCCCAAGTGGACATTCCATGGCAGCCTTCTCCCTCTATGGGGTAATTGCCTATTTACTGTGGCGTCATTTGCCGCGAAGAAGTGAAAGAATCCTGTTAATAATATTTGCGGTATTCATGACTGTGGGCATTGGCTGGAGTCGTATTTACCTGGGAGTTCATTATCCTAGCGACGTAATTGGTGGTTATGCTGCAAGTGGCGCGTGGCTGATGTTATCCATCAGTCTATTTGAAGCCTATAAAAAACGGATATCCTCATAAGAAATGAAGATACCCGTTTTTGTGGGGATATTTTAAAATATAAGAATATATATGTTTCACGCTATACATTATCATTATATTTCTCGCATAAACGCTTACCGTCCTAAATAGGACACCGAAGGCGTTTTTGCTTGAGGGTTCATCACATGATGTTCCGAAGATTTATGATCTTGGAAATGACCCATTTTACTTATTTTTTTCTTCAGCATAGAAGGAAGTCCAGCCTTTAGCTTTTGAGCTTCGTCTTTTGTTAGACGTCCCTCGCTGATGGCTTGATCCAGCCGCTTACTTGCGGATTCGCTGAGCTTTTGAATATATTGATCTTCTGTCCAGCCTTTCTTCTCAAGGGCAAGCTCGGGGAGGGTTTTGCCTGTTTTAAGGCTATTGATTAGCTCTGTACGATCCATCTCAAGCAGCTTGGCTGTTTCGAAAATAATGAAATGTCCGCCGGCTCTGAATTTCCCGTCTTTCCCTGGTGGGGGTCTATGACCTTTTTCCGAAGGCCCAGAATCAGGTGCAGTGGAGGTTACATTCTCAGCTGACACGCTCCGAGTAGGAGCAAGTGCTGGAGACAGACTGAGGAAAAGAACAGCTGTGATGGTCACTAATTTTTTGATGTTGTTATTCATTCACTCACCTCGTATGTTATATGTGATAGGTACTTACTTGAATTAGTATTCCCTGAAAGCTGAAAGAATCATAAGTGAGAGCTTAAATGATCATAAAATTCATCAACATTAGGCTTGGGTAATTAGAGGAATGAGGGATTCGTAGATGTCCATATTGCAGAGTGGGCCAATTTTTAGGGGGGATATTTTTGGCTTTTGGAGCTCGCATATTTAAAACAGGAATGGCAGTCACGCTTGCCTTGTATTTAGCCGAACTGCTACATTTTCCATCTTCTGTGGGCGCTGCGATTGCAGCAATTTTCGCGATGCAGCCATCTATTTATCGCTCTTGGCGTTATTTTCTTGATCAGCTGACAACGACTACAATGGGTGCGGTACTCGCTCTTCTGGGAGGAATGCTGTTATCCAATAGTCCAATTGCGGTTGGGTTGGTCTGCATTCTTGTCATTATGATCAGTATGAAAATTAACCGAGCGGATACTATTAGCCTGACACTCGTCACCGTTATAACAGTGATGGAGGCTTCTGGTGAATGGCAGTTTGCGCTGAATCGTTTCTTATTAACATTGACAGGGATTGTTTCTGCATTTCTAATCAATATTATAGTAGTTCCTCCGAAACCACGGAAACAGTACATCAAGCAAATCGAGAACGTCTTTGCCAGTCTTTCCTTGCTGCTAAGAACGGCTGTATCTCATGAGATGAAGGAAAGTGTGTTTCGTGATGAAAAACTTGCACTGGAGTCATCTATTAAATCTTTAGCGGATAAGTACGCTTTGTTTGAGGAAGAGCAGAAACAGCTAAAGAGGGCGAAGTACAGTCAGACTAGACAAATGGTTGTCTATAAGAACCTGTTATCTTCTTTGCAAAAAGGCTTCGATGTTCTTGAGGCTGTGGATCGGCATTATTTTCAAGCGGATCGAAGTGAAGAGACAGATGCATTGTTTGACAGTCATTTGGAGCAGTTAATCAAATATCATCAACTGATCTTGCTGAAATTTGAAGATAAACTAAAACCAAACACTAATGAATCGGAACCCTTGGGAGACGAGAATGATGGATTTTTGAATTCAACGATCCTGGGGTATAATGCGGAGAAAATAGGTCAACTACGATTGTATGTTGTAGCCGCAGCTATTTACGATTACGGATATCAATTAGAACGGCTTGATAAAGTGGCAGATCAGATGAACCGTATAGCGACTGAGGAAAAAGAAACGGATCGCGAAGCTTAAAACATAACCTTGTGATGTGCAACATATAAGCTTAAGGATTCATCTATTAAGAGTATCCTCACTTGAAATATCAACCTTCCAAAGGGGATGAAATGTAGTGGAGAATCATGAAACTGAATGGAAAGAGGAACAGCAGCGGGTTGACGGAGTGACTAAGCTTTTGTCTGCCCATATCCGGCGATTATCTGAGGAGCTCGGACTCCATCGCAGTGATGTAGTGGATATGCGGAAAGACTTCTGGGAAGAGGTAACGGTAAACTTCAGTAGTCCAGATGATTTAGGGGAAACTTCAACAAGTCTGCGCCAACAATCCCAAATCTTGAATGAACGTGAACGCCATCATTTACAGTCGAGCAAGGCTCTAAAAAAATATAAAAAGCTACTCGTCTCTCCTTATTTTGGGCGTATTGACTTTACAGAAGCACCAAATGGAGAAACGGAAAAGATTTATCTGGGGATTGGATCCTTGATGGAGGATGATGGCAACTTCTTGATCTATGACTGGCGGGCGCCTATATCGAGCTTATATTATGACGGAGCTCCTGGCCCAACAGCTTATGAGACACCTGGTGGACTTGTTTCCGGTACAATGAATCTTAAACGTCAGTTTGTGATTTCTGATGGTGTTATTGAAGTTATGTTTGATACTGGGGTAACGATCGGCGACGAGCTTTTGCAGCAAGTGCTTAGCCATAGTGCCGATGATCGAATGAAGAGTATTGTAGCTACCATCCAGAAAGAGCAAAATGCGATTATCCGCAACGACAAAAGCCGAATGCTGGTCGTTCAGGGTGCCGCAGGAAGCGGGAAAACCTCTGCAGCATTGCAGCGAGTAGCTTATCTTTTGTATAAATACCGTGAAGTTCTGCAAGCAGACCAGATGTTGTTGTTCTCGCCGAACCCGCTGTTTAATAGCTATGTTTCAACTGTGCTCCCAGAGCTAGGTGAAGAAAATATGCAACAAACCACTTTTCAGATGTATCTTGAGCATCGTTTAGGACATGAATTCCAGCTGGAAGATGTCTTTAGTCAGACGGAAAACCTATTGAATGCCCCTGATGGCCCTGAAGTGGGTATACGCAGAGAAGGCATCGCTTATAAATCATCCGTACCTTTTCTCGATGTGATTCGTCGGTATGCTACGATGCTGGAACATGAGGGCATGCTGTTCAAGCCTTTAATGTTTCAAGGTAGAGCGGTAGTCAGTAAAGAAGAAATGGAACGTCATTTCTATGCCTATGATCCCGCCATTAAGCTTGCGAACCGTGTAGACTTAATGACACGCTGGCTACTGAAGAAGATCGCTGATTTTAGCCATGAGGAAAGAAATGCTTCATGGGTTGAAGATCAAATTGAGCTATTGGACTCCAGTGATTACCATCGTGCATATCAGATGTTGCGACGTAAGAAGAAAGCCACGCAGGATAGTTTTGATGATTTTGATACTGAAAAAGAAGTGTTATCCCGGTATGTAGTCAGCCAACGCTTAAAACCACTGCGCGGATGGACTAAACGAGGTCGTTTTGTGGATGTTAAGGGGTTGTACAGTACGCTGTTTACGGATCGGGAGCTTATGGAACGCCTAAATGGTGTTAATTCTCTGCCGGAAATCTGGGATGAGATCTGTGAACAAACACTAAAATCTATCGCAGTGAACGAGCTTGCCTACGAAGATGCTACACCATTCCTTTATTTGAAGGAGTTAAGCCAAGGCTTCCGTACCAATACGCTGATTCGTCATGTGATTGTGGATGAAGTACAAGACTACTCACCTTTCCAATTAGAGTTCATGCGCCGTTTATTTCCAAGGGCAAAAATGACCGTATTGGGTGATTTGAATCAGGCGATCTATGCACAAGGTGAGGTGCTCGGTGATTTGTCTAGTTTGGTAAGTATTTATGGGGAAGAGAATACAGAAGTGATCTCGTTAACCCGAAGCTATCGCTCCACTTTTGAAATTGTAGAATTTACGCGTTCAATGATTCCTGGAGGGGAAAGAATTGTGCCGTTTAATCGACGAGGAGAAGAACCTCAGCTAAGTGTGGTGTCTAGCGAGGATGAGCTTCTGAATGCAGTTGAAATGGATATCCGGAATTTGCAATCCAAGGGGTATCATTATGTGGCTGTCATCTGTAAAACAGCAGAAGAAAGCGCAAGAGTTCATGATGAACTACATAGTAGGCTACCAGTAAGGCTCGTTACGAAAGAAACGCCGAATTTCCAGAAGGGAACATTGGTGTTACCTGCTTACTTAGCTAAAGGTGTGGAGTTTGATGCTGTCATCATTTACGATGGTTCAGCTGAACGATACGGCAGAGAAAGTGAGCGTAAACTGTTTTATACAGCTTGCACTCGAGCGATGCACTTACTGCATATTTTTAGCCTAGGAGAACCAAACCGGTTTCTTCCATCTGTAAAAGCGAAGACCATGATTACAAAATCGCTGTAAAGCCTCATCTTCTGATCATAAGATCGTCCTTTCGCATTGGCGGGGGGACGGTCTTTTTATATGTATGAATAAAGAGGGATGAACAAACCACAATATAGAGAGTCGTCGCAAACAATGACAAAGGTGGTCAGTTCATGAAGGAAAGAAAATGGGATCTGCTTGCACTGGCATCCATTCCACTAATTATGACCCTCGGTAACTCCATGCTGCTCCCTATTTTGCCGCAGATTTCTAAAGAACTAGGCATTAGCTCTTTTCAGGTGAGTATGCTGATTACTGTTTATGGATTGATGGCTATCGTGATGATTCCTATTGCAGGGTACCTGTCTGACGCTTATGGACGAAAAAAGGTGATTCTTCCGAGTCTGATCATTGCTGCTATTGGTGGAGTCGTCTGTGTGGTGGCGGCTTGGTTTATGAAGGGCGTTACCGCCTATTGGGTCATTCTGGCCGGACGTTTGTTACAAGGGATAGGTGCGGCTGGTGCTTTTCCTATTGTGCTGCCCTTCGTTGGTGATTTATTCAAGGAAGAAGAGGATGTAAGCAAAAGTCTGGGAATTATTGAAACCTCAAATACCTTTGGTAAAGTACTCAGTCCGATTCTTGGTGCTTATCTTGGAATATGGCTCTGGTTTGCACCTTTTATCGCTATTCCTGTTCTATGTCTAATTTCATTTGCTTTAGTTCTTTTTCTGGTTCGAAAGCCGGAAGCGAAGGAACAACCTGAGAAACAGGGTATAAGAGAATTTTTATCCGGAATTGTGAGAATTTTGCGAGAAAAGGGACGATGGTTGTATGCTATTTTTGCCATAGGCGGTATCTGTATGTTTGTAACCTTTGGCGTTCAATTCTATTTATCGGAAATGCTGGAATCTAAATTTAAAATGCATGGGGCAATGAAGGGATTTGTGCTGGCAATACCATTAGCCTTGTTATGTCTGTCTTCATATGGAACTGGAAAGATCATTGGTCAGAACAAAACGCTAATGAAATGGCTGGGCTTTGGAGGTATGGTGTTACTTACTGCAGCAATGATCTTTGCGGGGTTCAATAAAGGTATTTATTTCTTAGTCGGGTTTATGGGCTTAGGTTGTGTTGGAATCGGGATTGTGCTTCCTTGTATGGATGCATTAATCACGGAGGGAATTGAGAAAGAAAATAGCGGCACGATAACCGCTCTCTATAGCAGTATGAGGTTTATAGGGGTAGCCGCAGGACCGCCAGTGGTATCGCTGCTGTTAAGCAGTGGTCATTGGGTATTATTCGCTTTGATGGCTACAGTCGGCGCAATTGGTGGATTGCTGACCTTATTTGCAGTAACGCCAAGCAAGGGGAGCAAGGGAGAATCTGACGTGAAAGAAACGGAGCAGGTAGATGCGCGACTCTTGTCAAAGCGTGTTCGTCAGACTTCTGCAAGGACTTTAGATGGAAAAAAGAGCTATCCATAAGCTACGTTGCCGTAGCTTGCGGGATAGCCCTTTAATAAAAGAATGAAAGACAATCTTATGCTTGTGGTACGGATTCCCAATCCTTCAGGAAGCGTTCGATACCGTTATCTGTCAGCGGATGCTTCCAGAGGGTAGGCAGGAGCGAACCTGGTATGGTAGCAATGTGAGCACCAGCAAGAGCGGCTTGCTCAACATGCGCAATGTTACGGATGGATGCTGCAATAATTTCGGAAGTCATACCGTAGTTAGTTAGGATGGTCTTCAGATCCTTGATCAGCTTCATTCCGTCAACACCGATATCATCCAGACGTCCTACGAAAGGAGAAATATAAGTTGCGCCTGCTTTTGCAGCCATTAAGCCTTGAGCCGCTGAGAAGACAAGCGTTACATTAGTTTTGATACCTTTTTTTGTAAGCTCATAACAAGCTTCCAAGCCATCTTCAGTCATAGGGAGTTTAATGACAACGTTTGGAGCCCACTCAGCAATTTCGTATGCTTCTTTAAGCATTTCTTCTGCTGTAAGTCCGATTACTTCTGCACTTACTGGACCTGGAACGATTGCTACGATTTCTTTGATAACATCTTTAAACAATCTTCCTTCTTTAGCGATGAGCGACGGGTTAGTCGTTACGCCATCCACTAATCCGAGGCGAGTAATACGTTTGATCTCTTCAATATTTCCGGTGTCCAAGAAAAACTTCATTTTAAGTTTCCTCCCTTGATTTCCATATGGATTGACAAACAATATTCATATTTTCATTATGAGACATGTCAAACGAAGTTTCAACTGTTATTTTGAATATTTCAAAATAACTTTATAGATTGAATATCGCTTACACTTGTTATAGTGTTGATAATATAGGATTGGTCTATGCAGTTATCCATGATAATATATAATCGGTATTGTTATTATGGAGTATTGGGTGGGACGTGATGAAATGTACTCGATATTAGTTATTTTGCTTGTGCTCGTGTTGTCAGTTGCCGGATTCTTGGCCTACCAGAACAGCAAATTGGTATCTAATCAGAAAAAATTAGGGACTTTATCACGCAATCCTTCACTAATGTATTCTATCTTTGACCAATCTTGCGCTGCTAGTGTGGAAGATCTAGACGTAATACCTTTAGTTCAATACACAGTTTTTGTGGAGTCCAGCGGGCAGGCAGTTGTGAATAAGCCTTTAGCAATCATTAATCTATGTAGAGTAAGTGCGGGTAGAGGAAATCTAGTTCTCGCTGATGTCGAACGCAGTGTGCTGGAGCACATTAAATTGGCAGCCCCCTCAGATGCTTTCATTGAGCATAAAGCTTACTTACATAGGGCTGCTAACCACGCTGAAAAAGAGATGATCCTAAACTTAGAGGATGTAGTGAAATTACAATATACATAAGACAGAATGAAGAATATTGATTTTTTTGGCTGCAAGAAGGATAATACGAATTTGGATACAAGAAAAGAGGGAAATAGAGTGTCGCCCGTAACAGAAGTGAATTTTGAAGTAGTTGATCCAGAGAACGCTGATTTAAGAGAACTTATTACGTTTCTGGATGAGGAACTGAAGATGCGTTATCCGCATGAGACGATCTATGTTGTTGATTTCGAGGATCCCAAAGTAAAAGAAATGACTTTCGTAGTAGCCTACTTAAACGGAAAACCAGTGGGCTGTGGTGGGCTTCGTCCACTGGATTATATCGGAATAGAGATTGCAACGATGGAGTTGAAGCGCTTTTATGTAGATTCTAGTTATCGTAAAATGGGCATAGCTACAAATATGCTGTTATTCCTTGAAGAACAAGCATTAGCGGCGGGGTTTAAGGAGATCCGATTGGAGACCGGAATTAAGCAGCCAGAAGCGATTGCGCTTTACGTCAAGCATGGCTACCAACCGATTGATTTATTTGGACCCTACATAGGTGATCCGGATAGTCTCTGTTACGGCAAAAACTTGGATGTCGATGTTCTATCGGAGTCCTCCTGATTAATAGGTGATTTCAAGATTAATATACATTTTTTATAATGGATAACATGGGGGTATTAAAATGAGTATCAACGTTAAACAACTAGCAGCTGAAAAAGCAGTGGAATATGTAGAAGATGGAATGAAGGTAGGTCTGGGTACGGGATCAACTGCCTACTGGGCAATCCGCAAGCTCGGTGAACGCGTCAGTGAAGGCTTGAAAATTACCGCAGTAGCTACTTCAAGCGCTTCCGAAGAGCAGGCACGAGAGCTGGGAATTCCACTGGTAGCTTTTTGTGATATTGATAGTCTGGACTTAACCATTGACGGAGCGGACGAGCTAGACAGCAGTCTGCAATTAATTAAAGGCGGCGGCGGCGCTTTGCTTCGTGAGAAGATTGTAGCTAGTAATAGTACCCGAATGATTGTGATTGCGGATGAAGGTAAAGTTGTAAACACGCTAGGCAAATTTCCGTTGCCGGTGGAAATCGTTCCTTTCGCGTGGGAATGGACTGTGGCAGAGCTTGCCAAACTGGGTTGCCAACCTGAATTGCGTGGCAGCGGAGAAGAGTTGTACAAGACGGATAATGGCAATTACATTGCGGACTGCCGATTTGAAGCGATAGAAGCTGCACCGAAGCTTGCACTGACCATCCAAAACATCCCGGGTGTTGTAGATCACGGCCTATTTATTGGGATTGCAGCGATGGCGATCGTAGGTAAACTTGATGGAACTATCGAAATTATTGAAGCTCAACCTAAGAATTGATTAACCGCAGACATAAAGAAACTTACCGTTCATGGCCGCTAAAAGGATTGACACGGGTAGTGCTAACTCTGTATAGTGCTACTGTTATCTATTGGATGTTTATTGGATTTGGACGTGAGGTACATACCGGAGGTCCTCTTCAGTATAATCTGGTTCCATTTCGCACGGTGTCACTTTATTTCAACTTGGATAACGGTTTATCACTTATCAATCGGCTAGTAAATCTGCTAGGAAATGTTGTAGTTTTTATTCCATTTGGTTTTCTTTCGCCAATAGTAAAGATACGTCCGGTTTCTTGGCTTAGAATCTCGCTATATGCTGTCCCTTGTATTCTGCTTTTGGAGTGCTTGCAAATGCTGCTGCATGTGGGAAGCTTCGATATTGATGATTTACTATTAAACATGCTGGGTGTGTGGACAGGCTACGGATTGTTTCGAGTGATTAGCTGTAAAAGGAACAAAGAAGGAGAAATGTGAAGAATGTTGATTGATCTTAAATCCCTCATTGGTACATCTGAGGTGAATGAGCTGCTGACCTATGCGGTCATAGATGATCCGAATGCTCTACAGCAGACTTCGTCTGAGTATAGCGAACAAGCCGGGCTAAAGTTATATGGCTGGGAAGAGGAAGAATTACTGCTTGGTCTTGTAGGCTTTGAAGAAACAGAAGATGGTTCCTTGGATATTCGGCATATTGCTGTATTGCCAGAGAACAGAGGAAAAGGTTATGCACGGGGGATGATTCTGGAGCTGCTTACTACGCGTCAGCCGCGTTATCTGGTAGCTGAAACAGAGGATGAGATTGCTGCAGATTTCTACCGTAGTCTTGGGTTCATGGTGTACAGCCTCGGCGAAAATGCAGCAGGCATTGAAACGCTGAGATGTGTTTATGAAGTAGAAGAGATCGAGGATGAGGAATAAACAATTTTTAGAAGACATACAATGGCAGGTCGAGATGAAATCTCGGCCTGTTTTTTTGTTGGGTCACCTTAAATTGTTCCTTAGAATTGTAAAGTTGACTTTTGAAATAAATGGGATTATAGTTTGACAATGAAACTATTCTACAGTTGAACTATATTTGGAGGTAGGAAGCTTTGGAAGATGAAGTTCAGCATTGGATTAACCGTTATATGGATGCTTATATGATGGTGACTAGACAAGTAGCCGCAAGAATTAAAGATAGCATTGCTGCAGATACAACGAATGATCAGTATCAAATTCTGCGTCTGATTAATGCTCAGGAACAATGTACATCTACATATCTAGCAGAAACTTTTTGCGTGGGTAAAAGCTCCATTACAGCAATAATCAACAGACTGGTGCAAGCGGGCATTATTGAGCGCACTCGTGACGAGAATGATCGTCGTCAGGTGTATTTATCGATGTCAGAGCATGGTAAAAGAGTATTTGAAGCAGCTGAGTCGCAAGTACATGAAGTAGTGGCCCCGTATTTGTTTCATTTTGAAAAGAAGGATATTGAGACGTTCATCATGATGTTTGAGAAACTGGCAAGTCTAATTCAGAATGATAATGGAGGGAAGAGCCAATGAAGACGATTCTAAAAGCAAGATGGGCGGTTATCGCAATCTGGCTCGCTGTAGCGGTGGTGCTAGTGATGACGGCCCCGTCTTTCTCTGATCTTGTCCGTGAGAAGGGGCAGGTTACCGTTCCAGAGGGATACCCTTCATCAAGAGCAGCAGAAATCATGAAGGAAGCGTCAAGTGACAAGGGAGGCGAATCACTCCATCAAGTAGCCCTTGTGTTCAATAACCCGAAGGGAATCGGAGTGGAAGAAACAGCAAGTATTCAACAAGGCGTTGAGAAGCTGGCTGCGAATAAGGAAGCTTTGCAGTTAGATTCCATCACCGATCCTTTTTCACAAAGTGAGCTTAAAGATACACTGATTTCCAAAGATGGCAAGACTATTATGGTGGCGTTGTCCGTAAAAGGTGAAGGAGAGGCTGTTACTGCGCTGCCAGATAAAGTGGATGAGATGCTCTCAGGTGTTAAAGCAGATCATTATTTGACCAGTGAAGGTCTGATTACAGAGGATATGATTGCAAGCTCAGAAGCAGGGCTAAAGAAGTCGGAGTATATTACAGTTGTCTTTATCCTACTTATTCTATTCGTCGTGTTTCGTTCGTTCGTAGCGCCTTTTGTACCGCTGCTGACCGTGGGTATCAGCTATATTGTATCCCAATCTGTCGTGGCTTTTTTGGTGGATCGTTATGATTTTCCTTTATCAACGTTTACTCAAATCTTTATGGTTGCGGTCATGTTCGGGATCGGTACGGATTATTGTATTCTGCTGATCAGTCGCTTTAAAGAAGAATTGATGACCGCAGAAAATACTAAAAGTGCAATCATTGCAACTTATCGAAAAGCTGGAGGAACGGTGTTCTATTCGGGCTTAGCGGTGTTTGTAGGTTTTGTAGCGATTGGGTTATCGAAATTTATTCTTTATCGTTCAGCAGTAGCTGTTGCAGTTGGTATTGCAGTTATGCTATTGGCACTTGTGACGATTGTTCCATTCTTTATGGCTGTTCTAGGCAAAAAGCTATTCTGGCCCTCCCGTGGCAAGCTGGAGCATAGTGAGAGCCGTATTTGGGGATGGGCAGGTTCTTTTTCTTTAAAAAGACCGTGGGCCGCACTTCTAATCGTTGCAGTAATCGTATCCCCATTCCTAGTCACCTATAGCGGTAAGCTGTCCTTTAACAGCTTGGAGGAAATTGGCTCGGAATATGCTTCCGTAAAAGGCTTTAATATTATTTCGGAGAGCTTCGGACCAGGTGAATCGATGCCTGGCAAGATCGTTATCAAGAATGATGATCGTATGGACAATTCAGAATATCTGGGACTTGCGGAGAAAATTAGCCGCGAGCTGGAAAAAGTGGATAGCGTAAAATCCGTTCGCAGCATGTCACGTCCTACAGGTGAGCTGATTAGTGATTTCTTGATTCCGAATCAGGTAGGTACTCTTTCTGATGGACTGGACCAGAGTAACGAAGGTCTGACCAAAATTCAGACCGGCTTGTCTGAAGCTAGTAAACAGCTTAGCGATAATGCCCCTAAACTTACAGAGGCTGTTGCAGGGAGTGCTAAGCTGACAGAGGGCACAGCGGATCTCAAAGACGGAATTGTTGCTTTAGGCGCTGGGCTCACCCAGATTGAGAGCGGGATTAAGAGTGGCTCAGCGGGTGCAGGAGAGATCAAATCCGGTCTTCAGCAGGCAGCAACAAGTGCTAAACAGTTAGCAGATGCAAATGCGAAGTTACTTGAGGGCTATAAAAAAATCGGTGGAGGCTTAACCCAGCTGGATGAAGGACTCGGGCAGCTTCCGAAGCAGCTACAAGGTGTTGCAGAGGCATTAAAAGGACTGGACGGTTCCTTCGCTGGCCTAGAGAGCAGTTATCCGGAAATTGTTCAGGATGTAAATTATTTGACGATCAAAGGTACAGTAGCACAAAGTGGTACGGGTGCAGCGCAACTAGCAGCCGGTCTTGGTCAGGTTTCAGAACAGCTTAAAGGTGCAGCTATAGGCTTAAATGAGGCGAATGCCGGTTATGCCAAAGCTGCGGCTGGGCAAACCGCGCTCGCGCAAGGTTTAGCTAAGCTTGTAGCTGGAATCGGTCAACTGCAATCTGGACTCGATCAGGCGGCAGCAGGTCAAGGACAGATCGTAGAAAAGATTCCATCTATCACAAGTGGTCTTGATCAATTGCAAGGCGGACAGAAGCAGCTTGCAGATGGTTTTGGTGAATTGACAGGTCAGATTGGAGCCTTAACCACTGGACTAAGCGATAGTGCTGATGGATTGAAGCAAATTACAAGCGGTCTGGGCTCGGCACAAGAATACTTGAATCAGATTCAAGCGGCTAAGGATGAAGAGCTGAGCGGATTCTTCGTACCGGCTGAGGCACTTAAAGCTGAAGGTATAAAGCAGGTATTTGACACGTACTTATCTGATGACCGTAAGGTGATGACATTGGACGTGGTATTCACCGAGAATCCTTACAGCTCAGAGGCTATAGATAGTGTGGGTGATATTCAAGCAGCAGTAGATCGTGCAGTTAAAGGTACGAAGCTTGAAAATGCTGAAACAGCTATTAGCGGGGTTACAAGCAGTCAAAGCGATTTGCGGAATATTTCCAATGAAGACTATACGCGTACAGTAATCTTGATGCTGAGCGGTATTTTCATCATATTAGTGTTGCTGCTCCGTTCAATTGTAATGCCGATTTACCTTATTATTTCACTTTTGATCACTTACTTTTCAGCGTTGGGCGTTACAGAGGCAATTTTCGTTAATCTTCTGCACTATGAAGGGATTACCTGGACGACGCCATTCTTTAGTTTTGTTATGCTGATTGCACTAGGTGTGGATTATAGCATTTTCTTAATGGCCCGGTTTAACGAAAATAAAACATGGGACGTAAAAGAAGCGATTCTACACGCTATGCGCAATATGGGTACAGTTATCCTTTCAGCTGTAGTTATTCTGGGTGGTACCTTCGCTTCGATGTATCCTTCTGGGGTATTGTCGATGATGCAGATTGCTACAGTGGTGCTCGTAGGATTGGCCTTGTATGCTTTAATCTTCCTGCCGTTCTTTGTCCCTGTAATGGTACGGATCTTCGGCCGAGGAAATTGGTGGCCATTTTCGGTTAAACAGAGCGGAGAAGCTAACAAGCAGGATTTAAATATGTAAATGGGACTATACCCCATTTATGAATCAGAAGTCATAACAAGTTGTTTTTTTGCAGCCAGCCACCGATATATTTATCGGTGGCTGGCTTTTTATTTGAGTAGAATGAATCGTTTCGATGGGGCATTATTAGCGGGGAGAACTACTAATCCGTTCAATTGTCATGGGTCTTTTATCCATTGACGTCTGGTTCTTTAGGTTATTGTTATTATGTTTTTAGAAAATTATAATAACACTGGATTCGTTTTCAAAGTCTCCAAATTACAATTAGAAAGCGAGATGATGAATGATGAAAGTAAGCATGAAGAACAGCAGTATCGCAAAGAAGGTTGCTCCATTTGTTATTACAGCGGGGGTTATTGCCGGAGTAGGACTTATCGATACCGATAAAGCGTTAGGACACGGTTATGTATCCGAACCAGCAAGTCGTGCGAAGCTTGGTGCAGCGAATAATGTGGGTTCTGTTCAATATGAGCCACAGAGTCTAGAGGCACCAAAGGGTTTCCCATTGGCGGGTCCTGTGGACGGGAAGATTGCATCTGCGGGTGGCATGTTCGGAGGAATTCTGGATCAACAATCAAGTGATCGCTGGATTAAGCACGATATGGTTGGAGGAGTCAATGACATCACTTGGTATCATACAGCACAACATAGAACAACAAAATGGCATTACTATATTACGAAAAAAGGTTGGAATCCTAATACGCCAATTAAACGTTCCGATTTAGAGCTTATTGGAACTTTTGAAAATGGCGGTAAACAGCCTGAGCGTTCTGTGACGCACAAAGTAAATGTCCCAACTGACCGCAGTGGATACCATGTTATTTTGGCGGTGTGGGATATTGATGATACAGCGAATGCCTTCTACCAAGTCATTGATGTGAATCTAAAGAACGGTGAATCAGGACCTGGGGTACAACCAGACACGGAGAAGCCGTCAACAGTAACGGGGTTACACACGATGAGTGTAGAATCGAGCAGTGTAGATCTTATGTGGAATGCTGCAACAGATAATGTAGGTGTAGATCATTACATGATTTATCGCGGGGATAGCGTCGGTATAGCGAAACAAATCGGAACATCCTCAACAACGAGCTTTAAAGATATTACTGTAGAACCAGGTAAAATTTATACATATTATATTGTTGCGGTGGATCGTGCAGGAAACACGTCAGGCTCAAGTAATATTATTGTTGTTAGCACACCAAACCCGGAAGTGGTTATACCTCCAGTGGAAACACCAGATACTGTGAAGCCTTCGATGGTTGAGGGGCTGCATACCATGTCAGTGAAGCACAATAGTGTTAATCTGATGTGGAACGCCTCTCAAGATAATGTAGGTGTTGATCATTATGTTGTGTATCGAGAGGGTGTTGAATTGACTCAAACTAAGGGAACTTCCTTTACGGATTTATCGGTGCAAGCTTCCACTACGTACAATTATCATGTGAGAGCTGTAGACGCTGCTGGTAATATTTCAGACAAGAGCTCTTTGTATACAGTCACAACCCTTGTGAAACCCGTATTACCAGATGTAGCAGCTTGGAATGTAACCGGGTTGTACATTGTAGGAACAAAAGTTGAATACAAGGGTAACGTTTATGAAGCTCGAGTGACATTTAGAAGTTTCGGTGATACCAACTGGAATCCGGAGTCGGCATTATCGCTTTGGAAATTAGTGACGAACTAATAACATCGTTTCCCCCCAATTTATTATAAAAAAAAGGAGATCATTTCTGATAATCAGAAGTGTTCTCCGTTTTTTGGGTTAAGGAGTCGTCAAGTTTATTTCATCTTGGCGAAAAAGCTGCGCAACGCCCAACCGCGCTCCTGCCGTTTTTTATATTTAGGCAGTGAACGATAAACAGCGGTGGATTCTTCGAAAGCTCGTTTCGCATCCTCTGATCTGCCAAGCGCTTTATACATCGAGCCAGCCAGATAATACGCCTCAGAAGAAGAAGACTGGATTTCTTGATACTGAGTAACGTAATGTAATGCTTTATCATGATTCGTATGGCGGAAAGTTTCCGCTAACCAAAGATATGGCTGTCCATATCGAGCCTTACGGTTGATCTCCAGACCACGAAGCATTTGTGCTTCGCCTTCCTCCAAAGCGCCTAGCTTAAGATTCACATGTCCGAGTTCTACCCAATATTCAGCAGATTGTTCATAACGGTCCTCGATTTGCAGTAGGAGATCCTTCGCTTCCCTGTATTTTTTACGTTCTGCCAAACTCCGCGCTAAATCAAATTTGGATGAAACATCATTAGGATTTAAAGAAATGGTTGTACGTAACTTGGAAATTTGACGCATTCTTTTGAAGGGCTTTGTAATGCTGGGGAAGATGCCCACATATCGCCGATCCAAGAAATACAAGATAAGAAGCAGGATGAATATAGCCAGAAAAGGGTTGCCCACTAATCTGAAGAGCAGTAAAACACCTATAAATTTAAGCATAACTTCCCTCCATAATCATTTGGTTCCGGTATTGCGATTGAAAAGAGTAGATCCAAGGCAGCGTAATTATAACATAATTCAAAGCAATCTGAATCCCGGGATTTAAAAATTATACAACTTTGAGCAGCTTAATAGCGTCTTAGTGTAAGATGAATAATAATTACAATAATATCATAAGAAGGGAAAAACAAGATGAACTTATTAGCAAGGAAGCTACAGCTGTTTAGTTTGGCTGTTTGTTCTACTTTTATGGCTGTTACGTCAGTCCCACAAGTGATAAGCGCGGATCCCTCATCCGCGAAGCTGAGTGGAATTAAGGAGATTGTTGCCACTTCTGGATTTTGGGGAGGGAGCTCCTTCGCACTGGGGACTGACGGAACCGTATGGTCTTGGGGGAGCAATGTTTTTGGACAATTTGCAAATGGAACTGTAGGTCCTGAAGGGTGGACGATTACTCCCCATAGCATAGCAGCGCTTGATCGTACGAAGCAGTTAGAGATCGGTGGAATTTATTATGTTGCGCTGAACGAAGACGGGACGGTTAAAGCTTGGGGAGATTACCGGGATAAGAATGCTATAGAAGCAGGCAATGGGGTAAGCGCTAAACAGCACAAGGTGCTGCTTCCTCAGGTTATCTCTGGGATGACCGATGTAGTCAGTATAGCTTCAGGCATGCACAATACCTTAGCTTTGAGAAAGGATGGAAGCGTACTCCAGTGGAATCCTCCAGAAATCACTGATGTAGGTTTTACAGTGTTGCCTGCTGCTACCAAGGTTCAGGGTTTAAGTGAGGTAATGTGGGTCGGTAACAGTGACTATCAGGCCGCAATTCGCACCAACGGTACTCTTTGGATTTGGAGCGCTAACCCGCAAATAGAGAATACAAAAGCGGTGAAGAAGCCGACCCCAGTCAAGGATTTATACCATGTGAAGTCCGTTTCTATGAACTGGAGGAGTATACTGGCGTTAACTGAGAATGGAAGTGTCTGGGCAACGGTTGACAGCAATAATTATAACGAAATCATGATGAAGAAGATGCCAGGTCTTACGGATATTGTATCTGTTCAGACGAAAAATGGGTTCAATCTTGTTGCCAATAAAAAAGGAGAATACTGGGTATGGGAAGCTGGCACTTTATTGCAAGGTCTGCAAAAGATCACAGTCATAAAGCCGATCTCCAAACTTACGCTGGATTTAGGTGGCTTTGTAGCTGTTAAAAAAGATGGCACCGCATGGACTTGGAATACCCAATCATCAACCGACAGTAAATGGGTCTTTACTAAACCTAAACAAATCAAAGGCTTGAGTAATCCGGTTTCTTTTGCCACGGGGGAAAATAGTAAATATGCAGTTTTGAAGGATGGAACAGCAGTAGCTTGGGGGACGAATATGTTTGGTCAACTTGGAATCAGCGCGCTTGATTCACGTCCTTTTACTGTATCTCCTATCTTGAAGCCTGTTACTGTAATCGTGGATGGGAAGAAGATCGACTCCGCGCAGTCTGCTATATTGTTGGATGGAAGTGTAAGAGTACCAATTAGGGAAGTGGCGGAAAGTCTGGGCTATACCCTCTCATGGGACGGAGATATGACGCTCTCGAAAGAAGGCAAGAAAATCATCTTTAAAGAGGGTGCCATTAAAGTAAGTTATGCATCACTTGTTCCAGCGGCAGCTTTGGCTAAGGCACTAGGTGTTACTGCAGAGTGGAATAATAAACTGTACCAATTAACGATACAAACAATAAGATGACTTTCATTTAACACTTATTTTAATATTCTGATGTACAATAAGTGAATTATCTCAATTGAACCATAATAACCAGTCTGGAGTGATAGGTATGGCTTTTACAATATGTGTGTTCGCCGGTTCGAATCCAGGTCTTAATTCAGAATATACAGAAATGGCTAGAGAGTTGGGTTATCATATAGCTGCACAAGGTTGTAGGCTGGTTTATGGAGGTTCAAGAAATGGCCTGATGGGACAGGTGGCAGACGGAGTGTTGGCAAATGGTGGTGAAGTCGTCGGTATCATGCCAGTGGATCTTTTTAAAGATGAAATTAGGCATTCTGGGCTAACGAATCTGATTGAGGTTTCTAGTATGCATGAACGAAAGGCCGTTATGAGCGGTATGGCTGATGCGTTTATTGCCCTGCCGGGTGGTCTCGGAACCTTTGATGAGTTATTTGAAATTTTATGCTGGATGCAGATTGGGATTCATCAGAAGCCTATAGGGCTGCTGAATATAAGAGGTTATTTTAATCCACTGTTAGCCATGATCACTCACAGTGTAAGTGAAGGGTTTGCTCCAAAAAATGCGTTGGAAATGTTAGATATGAACTCTGATCCCGAATATTTGCTTGAACTGATGAGAGGTCAAGTTGATCATAGTAATAAAGGTTTTGGGAACGCTAGATTTCCATCACAGCGTTGAGAAAATGAGCTGAAATTAAACAACCTCCAGCTGTTTTTACAGCTTGGAGGTTGTTTTCATATGAACATGTGATAAACTTGTTTCGGTCTATATGTTGCTGGGTAAGTAACTTTTAAGTAGTAGTGGTTGCTCCGCGTATTTCAGGAAATGATTACCTAAGGAGGTTGGAATTCAATGAATGTGATGGTACATAATCTTATGGCTTACAATCATCAGTTTTTTAGACCTCAGCCCGTGGTCAATCCTAAACAAGAGAGATCTAATAAGAAGAAGCAGAGTTTTCAGGAAGTCTTGAATGAAAAAATGAAAGTGTATGGCACATACAAAAATATTAAGTAAGAGCTACTACATATGTCTGCTGAAAAAAGCCGGAACGCATTGATCCCAAGGGTCAGTGTGTTCCGGCTTTTTTTTTAGGGTCTAACCTCATAAAATTGGCAACTCTTACGAGCGTAATAAGTCAGATCGCTAACCCTCGACTGAATAACTACATCAGAATCGGTGAAGCGGACAACAGTGGCCCCTGAATTCACCAAATGATCGTCCTGAAATACACGAACAGGTAGTTTGCGGTCAACGGCTTCTTGGAAATCGCTGTCTGTTAGCAGCGGGCGGTTAATTGGCATAAGTATTTAACTCCTTTTGATCATTTAATGAAGTTAGAAATAAAAATAGTATACCTGTGGAAGCATGAGAAATCCAATATAAATGAAGCTGACGAACATTTTATGAGCAGCACATTTGGACAAAATTCTATACGCCCATCTCAGACATAACATAGTTATGAATGTATTAAGGGGGTCTAGATATGCATTGGCTTTCCATCATCATTATTGGGTTGGCTTCAAATTTGGATAACTTAGGAATAGGCGTTTCCTTTGGCGCTAGGTCCACAAGAATTACAACATTTTCTAATCTGATTATTGCTGTTCTGTCGATGCTGGCTACATATATCTCAATAACTTCAGGTGAGTATGTGTCAGAATATTTTTCTGAAGCGAATGGAAATGCCATTGGAGGGTGCTTGATTCTGTTTATGGGAATCTGGAGTATTAGAGCTGTGCATAAAAAACCAACTTCAAATGTAAGCATGGATATAGAGAGCAACGTCCTCAGCACATCTTCTACAGATACTGGCTATCGTCATGTTTTAAAATGGCAAGAATCGATTTGGCTTGGTGTGGCGTTGGCTATAAACTGCATTGCTACAGGCTTTGGAGCAGGGATCAGCGGCGTGAACGCAACATTCACAGCGATCTCAGTGGGTGCCTTTTCGTTTATCACTGTTGCTGCCGGAATGAAAATCGGGAATCGAATGTCCAAAACTTGGCTAGGTAAACATTCTGATCTTATCGGTGGATTGTTATTAGTAGGCATAGGTCTGTATGAAATATTGATTTAAGGAAGGTCAAAGATACGAAGTAAATGTTTAAGACCACATTCAATTGAATGTGGTTTGTTAGCAACGATTTTTGAACGCTTGCTGGAAAATCTAACGAAAACAATCACAAACCGTTAATCGTGGAACTCATATCGACGGCATTGTAGATGTAGTTAGCTGCAGCGGTACATTCGTAGTCTCTTAACAATGTCCTACCCTATCACCCGGTTTTTGGATATACTTGGTATATTAATATATTGGAGGTCAGACATTGAAAAAGAAGATTATCGAAACTTTAGGGCATAATGCTACCGATGACAGCGCGCAAGCTACAGAGCTGGAGAAGAGGCATGAATAGAAAAACACTTTATTTGATGCTCCTAGTCATATCTTTATCAGCATGTTCTTCAAATGTGCAGAATACACCACCGGAACCCACGAAATCACCCGAAGAAGTCAATAAAGCATTATCTGGTCTGATTGAGGAGAGGGATGAGTTTGGAGAATTCTCAGTCTATTATGCACAAACAACCATTGATAACATAGACAAGAATGATTTTTACGTTTATTTCATAAAAAACGAAGAAGGTATTGTCTCAAATCTTCATTATGTGGTTGATTATATAGGTAATCGTCAGATTGATACAAAGTGGATTAAGATTAGAGCAGATGATGAAGTTTTTGAAGTTACTAATAATGCGGGAATTCTAATAAAGAAATCATTTTCTTATAGTACTGTACGTGAAGTTTATGAAGATACTGTTTATCTTAAAGATTTAAAGATGATAAAGGCGATGGCTAATGCCGAGAAAACAATTGTGCGATTGACAGGATTGGGTTTATACCAGGAAGACATAGTACTGAGTAAACGTCAGAAACAGGCCATGCTAAACGTTCTCAGAGCCTATAAAAACGCTGGTGGGGAAAACAAATTTTATGGTAATGAACTTTGAGTCCTCTTATGAGGGCTTTTTTTAATTGAATCAGAAGTATTTCCACCATAAATCGGAAGTTTGCCTCCTCAAAAAAAGAATATAAACCCTGTACACTAAATCTTGTAAGAGAAACCTTTGAAAGGGGTACAGGGGAATGAATAAAGTAAAACACTTGGCGCTTTCGTTAGTCGCTATCATGCTTGTAGGTTCACTGGCAGCATGCGGAGGCAACAACGCCGAGAATAATGCATCAAGTAAAAATACAGGTAACAACGCAGCAAGCACAAATGAACCTACAAAAGACGAGGGTACTGAGCCTGCTGAGAAAATCGAACTTTCTTTCTGGACACTCGGTAACGTGAACTACGAGGATCTAGCGAAAGAGTACACGAAGGAACATCCAAACGTTACGATCAAGGTTCAAAATACCGGTGACCAAACGGCTCACCATAATAATTTGACCACTGCTTTATCGGCGGGGTCGGGCGCACCAGATATTTTCCAACTTGAAATCGGTTTCATGGAGCGTTTTATTAATGCACAGGATAAATTCTATAACCTGAATGATCTAGGAGCCAAAGATATTCAAGCGAACTATCTGGATTGGAAATGGAAACAAGCCTCTTCCGTAGATGGAAGCTTCCAGCTGGGTCTTCCTACAGATATCGGTCCAACGGTTGTGTATTACAGAACAGATTTGGCTGAAGAAGCAGGATTGCCAAGTGACTCCGAAGGATTTGGCGCAGCGATTGATACTTGGGACAAGTTCGCAGCTGTAGCCAAAGCTTTCAAGGAAAAGACAGGCAAACCGTTTGTAGACCTTACTGATCTTACATTTAACGCATTACGTGACCAATCTGCGGATGAAATCTATTTCAGCAAAGCGGATGGCAGCTTTATCGGAGACACTAATCCGCAAGTTCGCAAAGCTTATGATTTCACAGTTAAAGGTATCCAAGAAGGCTGGATCAGCAATGTGATGCTCTGGTCTCCTGAATGGGGACAAGGGATGAACGACGGATCATTTGCAGTGGTTATGGGACCTGCTTGGATGGCAGGGAATGTTAAGAGTAATGCTCCAGACTCCACTGGCAAATGGAAAATCGCGCAGCTTCCAGAAGGTGCTGGTAACTGGGGTGGTTCGTTCTTGACACTCCCTAAAGAAGGTAAGCATTCTAAAGAAGCTTATGACTTTATCGCATGGATGGATAACAAGGATAATCAACTGGAATCATTCAAAACTAAAGGATTGATGCCTTCTATACCTGCCCTGTACGAAGATCCGGCATTCGTAGATTTCAAGGATGAATTCTTCGGTGGACAACAAACGGCTGTTGAATTTGGTAAAGCTGCTAATCGTGTAAAACCTGTATACTACGGTCCTCTTCATGACCAAACCGATACCTTCTTCAAAAATGCACTGAAAAATGTGCTAGAGAAAAAGGCTGATCCGGCTAAAGAGTGGGATGAAGCTGTAAAACAAGCGAAAACACTGGCTGAACGCAGTTAAGATTTCTAATAAAAGCACTCTATTTCTAGAAGGTCCGGATTCATGGAGAATGGTATTCTCTATGAATTCGGATTTATCTCGCATAAACGCTTAGCGTCCTTATAGAGACGTCAAAGACGTTTGTGCTTAATACGTTAGATTACCTGGAGGTGTGACATGGCTGAGCCTGTTATTTCGAGTCCGCATGCCGAGAGCAAGCGCCCGTTTTTAACTGAACAAAGAAGGAGCCGCATCACCGCTTATACTTTCATTTCTCCTTTTTTTATTCTGTTCTCGATATTTGGACTATATCCGATCTTCTTTACGATCTACCTCTCATTCTTTAAATGGGATGCCTTGAATCCTATGAAATTCGTAGGAATGAAAAATTATGAATTGGTCACAAGCGACCCTACCTTTTGGATTTCTTTTAGCAACACCTTAATTATGGGACTGCTCGGAACTGTTCCACAGATCCTATTGGCGCTTTTGATTGCCGTATTGTTGAATTCGGGGATGACTCGTTTCAAGAAAACGTTCCGTGTTCTCTTTTTCATGCCCAATATTACGTCTATCGTTGCGGTTACCCTGGTGTTTAGTACGCTGTTTGGGAACAACGGGATGATCAACTGGATGCTCAGTGGTTTAGGGCTAGATAGTGTGGCCTTCAACTCTGGCTGGTGGGGGGTCAAAATCGCGATCTCAACCATGGTGATGTGGCGCTGGACAGGGTATAATGCCATTATTTTTCTATCAGGACTTCAAAGTATTCCGACGGATTTGTATGAAGCAGCCCGTATTGATGGAGCGAACAGAAGGCAACAATTAACCTTCATTACATTGCCATTACTGAAACCGTTCATCGTATTTGTCACTTTGCTATCGACTATAGGCGCCCTGCAGCTGTTCACTGAGCCTTATGTATTCTTAGGACAATCAGGAACGGGATCTACACGTCAGGAAGGCATCACTATGGTTACCTATTTGTACAGCGAGGCATTCCGCAATGGATTCTTCGGTACGGCGGCGGCTACGGCAGTCCTGCTGTTTGTGGTCACGATTATATTTTCTGTCCTTAATATGCTGGTTTCAAGCCGCATGGGTGGAGATACAGGAGGGGGTAAAGCGTGAGTACTGTGCGTCTATTAAAAAAAGATCCGGATGATCTTGGGATTTTCGGCAAAGTAGGATTTTATCTCATTCTGATTCTTGGTGCACTCGTGTCCATCTTTCCTTTTTACTGGATGTTTGTAGTTGGCACAAATGATAGGGGCGCAGTATTCCATGTCCCCCCTTTGCTTACGGTTGGGAACCAGTTTTTTGATAATTTCCAGCGGGTTCTGGATAAAACGGATTTCTTCCAAGCCCTTGGAAACTCATTATTCGTCTCGTCTATGGTAACCATATCGGTCGTATTTTTCTGTACACTGGCTGGTTATGCTTTTGCTAAATATGAATTCCCGTTTAAAAATATTCTATTTTACTTTGTTATTGCCACTCTATTTGTACCCCAGCAGCTTGGTGTGTTACCTACTTATGTAATTATGGCCAAGCTCCACTGGATCGACTCTTTCAAGGCGCTGATTGTTCCGGCAATGGTTAATGCCTTTGGGATCTTTTGGATGCGGCAGTATATCTCTACAGCTGTACATACGGAACTGATCGAAGCTGGACGGATTGATGGCGGAGGACATTTCCGGATCTTCTGGAACATCGCCATTCCAGTTATCACTCCAGCTATGGCAACATTAGGCATACTGAATTTTATGACCGTATGGAATGACTTCTTCTGGCCTTTGGTTGTGTTAAAGAACCAAGAGCATTTTACAATACAAATCGCGCTCCAGCAGTTATTCTCCAATCGCGACGGTCTGGATTATGGAATGATCATGTCAGCTACGTTTACGGCGACCTTGCCACTGCTGATCGTCTTCCTGTTATTTAGTCGTTGGGTAATTGCAGGACTAACCTCAGGAGCTATTAAGAGCTGATTTTACTTTTAACATTTACAAGGGAATGGGCGGTTTCGTGAAGAATACTAGAGGACAGAGACAGCAGGGGGAAGGGGAATACCATGAAGCTCCGCCGTAAAATCTTGTTCGCTATTATTCTTCTCGTCTTTATTCCAGTGATTCTGATGGGGATTGTTACTTACGTTAACTTCTCTAACGCTATGGAGAAAAAATCAAGTAACTTCTACTGGGTTTCACTGCTCGAAACGGATCGAAAGCTCAAATTCGCCCTTAGTGAGATCTCCTCGATCTCAAATTCTGCGATCACACAACCGGTTATTCAACAATCGCTCAAGCAGACTAACTTTGTGCTCACCTATGATCGCAAGCAGGAACTCAACAATTTACTCATTAATCATCCGATGATTACTTCATTTAGTTTATATAGTAAAGATCGGTTGCTTTATCAATACAATGCGCCGATGTCCTTTGAGGAGATGAAGAAGCAAAGCTGGTTTCATACTATGGAAAGTGCTGAGGGTCGCCCTGTATGGTCAGGACCTGGTGAGAACGGTTCGGCATTATCGGGCCATCCGGTACTTGTGCAAGCCAGAGTAATCAAAGATTATTACTCTCTTGAAGATATAGGCTATTTGGTCGTGAATGTTAAACCTGATTTACTGGATCAGATTTTCTGGGAGGCAGCAACTCTTAAGAAGGGTGATATTCTGCTGGTGAACAAGCTGGGGAATATCGTTTTTAACAAATCCGGTGAACATATTGGGCAGCGCACGGAGTTCCCTTTTTTAGAAAATGATTATGCCAAGGAACAAAACTATTACATCGACAACTATCAGGGGGAAAAATCACTCATAACTTTCCTTCCTTCACATAATAAAGACTGGTATTTGGCAGCGATTACACCGATGAATCTAATCTCTTCGGAATCTATATCTATTCGTAATATTGCGATTATTTTGAGTACGGTTTCATTGTTATCCGCCATTTTGTTTGACCGATATTTTGTTAGAAGGCTCGTTTATAGCATTAACAGCGCGGTCAACGGGATGAAACGAGTGAAGCAGGGGATTTTTACACCTATCACTACACGATATCGTGCGGATGATGAAAGTGATTTTCTGATTGATGGCTTTAACCGGATGAGCACACAGATCAACGAATTGATTGTGCAAGTGCAGACGGAGCAGGGTCGCAAAAAGGAAGCGGAAATGAAGGCATTAATGGCGCAGATTAATCCTCATTTTATTTACAATTCACTAGAATCGATTAATTCGATGGCCGTGCTGCAAGGTAATAAAGATATTAGTAAAATGGTCATTTCACTCGGCAAGCTGCTGCGAATCAGTATTAGTCAGAATCAAGAGCTGATACCGCTGCAAATGGAGTTTGAACATGTTCGTCATTATCTGGATATTCAGAAGTTCCGTTTCGAGGATAAATTTTCGTATATTATAAATCTTCCTGAGGGTCTTAGAACGTTTATGACTCAAAAGCTGATTGTTCAGCCCATTGTAGAGAATGCATTGTACCATGCGATTGAACCGATGGAGGACCCTGGAATCATCGAAATCACAGCCTATGAAATGGGTACGGATATGATCATTATCGTAAAAGATAACGGTCCGGGCTTCGACTTAGCCAAGATGATGAATCTATGGGATAACGAGGGAGGCGGCCAGAAGAAATATAGTGACAGTGGTGTAGGGCTTAAGAATGTTCATGAGCGCCTGAATATCAGATTCGGCAGTCCATATGGCTTACTTGTGTGTTCATCCCCTGGATTTGGTTCAACGATTCGAATCCGAATACCAAAAATACTGCCATAATCGATCATACAGAGGAAACAGGGGGAGATTGACATGAAGTGGTTATTGAAGTGGGGCTGGATGTGGATATATCTAGTGCTGATATCTGGCGCTGTTCTATTTATTACGTTAGGAGATCACGAACCGATTGAAGATAATTCACCAGAAAAAATAACGCTGACTTTCCGTCACTTCTGGATCAAAGAGCATGATCGGCCACTGCTGGCTATCTTTGAAGAGATCGTGGATAAATACCAAATTGCGCATCCGAATGTGAAAGTCAATTTTGAAGGACTAGACCAGACGATACACCGTGAACAAAAGCTGAAAAGCGAGATGGTTACTGGCACGCCACCAGATATGTTTGTTTTATTTGGTGGAGCTGAAATAGAGCCGTACGTGCGCTCCAATCGGCTGGTTGATCTGACTGATTTTGTTCGAGAGAACGGTCTAACCAATCAATTCAAGGATCTGCATCTATGGACCTTTGACAACCATATTTATGGATTGCCCATCGAAGGAAACGCTGAACCACTGTATTTCAATAAGACTATTTTCAACAAGCTTGGTCTAGGGGCGCCTACAACGCTTCAAGAACTCGATGATGTCATACTGAGGCTCAAGGCTGGAGGATACATTCCGTTTGCACTCGGGAACGAGGATCGCTGGCCTGCCGGGATCTTTGCACATTATTTAATGGATCGTTATGCTGGCTCCGAAGTGTTCCAAAAGCTAATCACAGGTGAAGATCAAGCGAGCTTTCAGAATGAGTCCTATTTAAAGGCTTTTGAGCATTTGGATCAATGGATAAAAGAAGGTGCCTTTAGTCCCCAGTCTAATGATCTCTCAACTGAAAATGCAGTCGGTTTGTTTACAAGCGGCAAGGCTGCGATGTATTTAAACGGGAACTGGGATATCAATTTATTTTCTGGTAGTGCGGCTCCAGCAGATTTTCAGAATGAGGTAGGCGTTATTCCATTTCCTGCCTTGAAGCAAGGAGAGGAGCCTTCGATTGCAGGGGGATATACCATCGGCATCGGTCTTTCCTCCGAACTAAATGGAGCTAAACGGGAAGCCGCTTTGGATCTTATGAAGGCTTTTTACACGCAGGAAGTTCAGACCCGAATTGTATATGAAGGACTGAGAATTCCATCCATTCGTATTGCTTTTGATCCGGAGAAGACCGGTCCGGTATTCGCGCAAGTGATGGAAATGATGGAAGTGAACCGCAAGAGCTTTGTGCCTTACGATAACGTATTATCACCTGAAGTTAAGAAAATGTTCCTAAGTGTCATCGAAAAAATGATTAACGAAGAAATGTCTGCAGATCACGCTTTAAAGCTAGTGCAGGCATCATCGATGGAATACTGGAATCTGATCCAAAACTCAAGTGTTCAATAAGCATGGAGGTGCTGGAATGGATGAGATAGAAGAGAAATATAAAGTACTGCTCGTAGATGATGAGCCGATTATTCTTCGTAGTCTAAAAGTAGCTATTCCATGGGATGATCTCCAGATGGAAATTGTGGGAGAGGCTCGAAATGGAGAACTAGCCCTCCGCTTAATAGAAGAAACTACACCGCATATTATAATCAGCGATATCCGTATGCCTGTGATTGACGGAATCACTTTGATGAAGGAAGTATTACCAAAGAATTCTAAGCTGGTATTTATCTTTATAAGTGGTTATGGGGAGTTCGAATATGCGAGAGAAGCTTTGCGTCAAGGAGCCTTTGATTATTTGCTGAAACCCATCGACCATGACGAACTGGTTGAAATGCTATACCGAGCGAAAACGAGGCTGGATGAGCAAAAAGAGAACGATCAGATGATGCATTCCGTTCAGATGCTGTCGATGCTAGCTCGTGAACGGATGTTTGCTGAAATTACTTTGGGAAATGCAAGGCCGCTTGAACACCTGAAATGGCTGGAGAACAGTGAACTTGAGAGTGGATATTTCATGGCTGTTGTCCAATTGGATGATTATTCTGTGCTTACTGGGCAGTGGAGTGTGGAAGAAAAGCGGCTGTGGCTGTTTGCGATCCGTAATATTGTTGAAGAGTGGTCTCTGGAACATGGAGTACTTACAGTCTTTCCTTTTCATAACGGGGAGTGGATATTGCTCTTTCCTGGATCTTTAAGCGCGAGCAGAAGAGAACTAGGTGAACATTTAATTACAGGGATCAAAAGATACTCCAAGTTAAGCTGCTCTGTAGGAATCAGCCGCTGTACACAAGGGATTGATCAATTAAGTACGGTGTATCCATTGGCTGCGAAGGCTTTGTATCAACGTTTCTATTATGGTCTTGCCGGGGTGTATATAGATGAGGAAACAACCTTCGCAGACAATACAGAAGTGAAATATCCAAAAGAGCTGGAGACCTCGTTGATAGAGAGTATTCGTACCTTGAATAGAAACCAAATGTCATCATTGTTTGATGAGTTGGCATTATATATTGAGGCTCAAGCTATTCCTAAAGAGATAGCAGAACGTCTTCTTGTGGAAATGGTTGTTGTGTTATACAGACATTTTGAACATTTGAATCTAAATTCGGATTGGTCTCTACATGGATTACTAAGTAAGCTGCACCATTTGGTTACCTTGAGTGAAATGATGTCTGCGTTGAAGGAAGAATTTGGGGAGCGATTGGATCAAGGTAGTAAACCTGTGAATCGGGAAGATACACGCAGTTCCATCGAGAAAACGAAACGTTATATCGAGAGTAATTACTATAAAGACTTAAGTATTGAAGAAGTATCGGAGCTTGCCGATCTTAGTGTCAGTCATTTTTGTACTTTATTTAAACAAATAACAGGCTATACGTTCTTGGAGTATGTGACTCACTGTCGAATGGAGAAGGCGAAGGATATATTGCAAAGTAGTAATGTGAAGGTATATCAGATCGCTCCACTAGTTGGTTATCAGGATCCGCGATATTTTACTCAAGTCTTTAAAAAAGCTAGCGGTCAGACGCCTACGGAATATCGTGAAGAGCATACGAGGCAGGTTAATTAACGAAGAAGTACACGGATTGCATAGCAAAAGGGGGGAAATAGGGCATAAGTATGACATTTATCATACCCTTTACTTGATGTTTATGACTTATAGGATGACACTTTATCTCCTATACTTAGGATAGATAAAAAGATCCTTAGCCAGACACATCAAGGAGGAAACGATAAAGATGACTACAAAACAGACATCACAGCTCTCCAGTCTTAAAAAAAGTGTAGCCCCTTACGAAAAAAACGACCGCAACGCGAGCTTAAGACAGCTCATTAATACTTTAGGGCCACTTGTGCTGTTATGGGGCGGAGCTTATTTCTCTTTATCCGTTTCCTACTGGCTCACCCTTTTGTTGGCCATTCCTGCAGCAGGATTTGTAATCCGAACTTTTATTATTTTCCATGACTGCACACATGGTTCGTTCTTTAAGAATCGTAGGGCGAATGACATTATCGGAACGATTACAGGTGTACTTACACTTGTTCCTTATCGGCAGTGGAAGCATAGTCATTCCATTCATCACGCCAGCTCCAGTAACCTCGATAAAAGAGGGATTGGTGACATATGGATTATGACTGTCGATGAATATGAAGCAGCTTCATCCTGGAAACGTCTGTATTACCGGATTTACCGTAACCCACTCGTGATGTTCGGTTTAGGACCTATTGCTGTTTTTATGATTCAATATCGGTTTAATGCTAAAGGCGCTAGACGTAAAGAACGGATGAATACCTATTTAACAAATGTATCTATCGCAGCTCTCTACGGTTTGCTTATTTGGGCGATCGGCTGGCAAGCCTTTATCATGGTGCAATTGCCAATAGCCTTTGTATCCGGTTTTCTCGGAATATGGTTGTTCTATGTTCAGCATCAGTTCGAGGATTCCTACTTCGAGAATGAATCGGAGTGGAGTTATGTTATGGCTGCAGTAGAGGGAAGCTCATATTACAAGCTACCTAAGCTATTGCAATGGATCACAGGGAACATCGGGTTCCACCATGTCCATCATTTAAGTCCAAAGGTACCCAACTATAATTTAGAAAAAGCACATAATGCTACGCCACCATTGCAAAAGGCGACGACCATAACGCTTAGCACTAGCTTGAAGGCTCTACACTTCCGTCTTTGGGATGAGGAGAATAAGTGCTTCATCAGCTTTAAAGAGGTAAAGTCGAGACTAAGCAAACCTAAGGTAGCGGGAGAAGTCCTGCAAGTTCATAAGACTAGACTCCAAGGAGAATAATAACTATAGGTTCGAACAAAATAGGAGTATAAAGAAAGGTTAGAGCCGGAGAAATCATTCGTGGCTCTAATCTTTTTCTATTTATCGTAGTGGTTCAACAGATTTTCACTGAATTTGTGCTAGAATAAGGAGAGTAATGTATGGTAAAAAGGAGAGCGGTCATGCAAAAGTGGCATCATATTTTTCATAAAAGCACAGGTCTCAGCCCTTATGTGTGGGTCGTTTTTTACATTCTACCGTTTTATTTTATATTTCGCTCCTCCTCTACCTACCAAGTAGTTTGGGGAATCTTGATGATTGCTGTATTTTTTGTTTGTTATGTGCTTTCCTTTGTTTCTAAGGGGTGGCTGGTTTATTTCTGGACGAGTGTCCAAATTATAGTTTCTATAACAATGACGCTTTTGTTCGGATATATGTATTTTGCGCTTTTTTTAGCCTTTTTTATTGGGAATATACAGAATCGAGTAGGGTTCTTCACACTGTACTCTATTCATCTGTTAACTACGATCATTACAATCAATTATGAGCTGCTCTCGCGTAATTCAGTGTTTATTAGTCAACTACCGTTCGTGCTAGTAAGTATGATTGCAGTGATTCTACTTCCAATCAGTACGTATAACCGAAATAATCAGGGCAAGTTACAAGATCAATTGGAGGATGCGAATAAGCGAATCTCCGAACTCGTTAAGATTGAAGAACGTCAACGGATTTCGCGAGATCTTCATGATACATTAGGTCAGAAGCTTTCATTAATTGGTCTGAAGAGTGATTTGGCAGGAAAGCTAATCGACTCTAATCCTACCCAAGCAAAAGCAGAGATCAATGATGTTCGACAAACGGCGAGAAGTGCGCTGAAAGAGGTTCGTGAGATGGTTACGCGAATGCGTGGCATTCGGCTTGAAGATGAACTTATTCATATTCAGCAGTTTCTTGCAGCTGCTGAGATTGATTTTAAGCTGGAGGGAAATCCGAAGCTAACCAATACCTCATTGATAACTGAAAATGTGCTAAGCATGTGTATAAAGGAAGCTGTCACTAATGTTGTGAAGCACAGCGGGGCAAAGTCTTGCTCTATTCAGATTAACCCCTCACGCACGGATCTAGTCATTAAAGTGAAAGATGATGGGACCGGTATACCTGGAAATGATCTTTATTTTAAAGGTCATGGGCTGCAAGGCATGAGAGAGCGTCTTGAATTTGTGAATGGCTGTATGGATATCGTGAGAGATAGCGGGACTACAATTGTGATTAAAGTACCCAATGCATTCAAACATCAGGAACAGGAGGTCATCCTATAATGATTAAAATTGTAATCGCTGAGGATCAACGAATGCTCCTCGGGGCGTTGGCTTCTTTGCTTGATTTAGAAGAGGATATGAAGGTCGTAGGCCGAGCAAGTAATGGGGAAGAAGCTGTTGCAATGGTTCAGCAGCTTAAACCGGATATCTGTATTATGGATATTGAGATGCCGGCAATGAGTGGTCTCGACGCTGCAGAAGCCCTGAAGACTAGCGGCTGCAAAACGATGATATTAACGACCTTTGCCCGGGCGGGATATTTCGAACGTGCGCTCAAAGCGGGTGTTCATGCTTATTTGCTGAAGGACAGTCCTAGTGAAGAGCTGGCACTCTCTATCCGGAATGTTATGGCAGGCAGACGCATGTATGCACCGGAGCTGATGGATGAAGCCTACAGCGGTGAAGTGAATCCATTGACTCAGCGGGAGAAGGAAGTACTCGGCCTGATCGCCGATGGCAAAAATACGAAAGAAATTGCCAGCGAGCTGTACATTACCACCGGTACGGTACGGAACTACATTTCTGTTATCCTCGATAAGCTGGATGTGGGAAATCGGATTGAAGCGATCACTCGATTTAAGGAAAAAGGCTGGTTTAAATGAAAATATTAAATTTTTTAATGTTATTTTGATGTTAACACTCGCCAAATGTTCTCGACCCGTATATCATTAATTATCGGCCTATTATTCACAATAGGACAGTTAATCAAAAGGAAGTGTATTTTCTGATGTCAAGAAAGCTAAGAGCCGGCATAGTTGGCGGCACAGGTATGGTAGGACAACGTTTTATTGCCCTTCTAGAGAATCATCCTTGGTTTGAAGTAACTGCGATTGCTGCCAGTGCGAAATCTGCTGGGAAAACGTATGAAGAATCGGCCAAGGGCAGATGGAAGCTATCCACTCCAATGCCTGAGAACGTGAAGAATATTATGGTTCAAGATGCTTCTAAGGTAGAAGAAGTAGCTGCGGACGTAGACCTGATCTTTTGCGCAGTAGACATGAAAAAAGAAGAGATTAAAGCGCTCGAAGAAGCTTATGCTCGTACGGGTACTCCAGTTATCTCCAATAACTCAGCGCATCGTTGGACACCGGACGTGCCTATGGTTATTCCTGAGATTAACCCAGAGCATCTTGAGGTTATTGCGCAGCAAAGAAAACGTCTGGGAACTGAGACTGGTTTCATTGCGGTTAAACCTAACTGCTCCATTCAAAGTTATGTGCCTGCGCTTCATGCACTTAAAGAATTCAACCCTTCTAAAGTTGTAGTCACCACTTACCAAGCAATTTCGGGTGCGGGCAAGACTTTTGCTGACTGGCCTGAAATGCTAGACAACGTGATTCCTTACATTGGTGGCGAAGAAGAGAAGAGCGAGCAAGAGCCATTGCGCATCTGGGGAAGCGTACAAGAGGAAGGCATCGTAAAAAGTGAAGCGCCGACGATTACTTCGCAGTGTATCCGTGTGCCTGTAGCGGATGGACATATGGCTGCTGTATTTGTTTCTTTTGAGAAAAAGCCATCCAAAGAAGAGATTCTGAAACTCTGGAATAGCTTCAAAGGACGTCCTCAAGAGCTTGAACTGCCTAGCGCCCCTAAACAGTTCATTACTTATTTCGAAGAGGAGAACCGTCCACAGACCAAACTGGATCGTGATATTGAGAATGGTATGGGCGTATCGACGGGCAGACTTCGCGAAGATGCCATCTATGATTACAAATTCGTAGGTCTCTCCCATAACACCCTGCGCGGAGCAGCTGGCGGTGCTGTATTGATCGCTGAGCTTCTGAAAGCAGAAGGTTATATTCAGCCTAAATAAAATGGATAAGCTGTAAAGCTGATTCGAAATAGACACCTCATCAAAGCTTAGTCTTTGATGGGGTGTTTTTTAATGGGTTGATTTGGTAAAATAAGTTAGGGAAGGAGCTGATATACCTGTATAAATATTTATTAGCTTTTTTATGGTTACCTTTAATACTATTCACAAGCGGATGTACATCATCAACTCAAGAGGAGCAAGAGTACGGAATATCTTCTATAAATGCTGAAATTCCTATTCCTAAGAAAGCAAAGGAAATCGAAGTGACAACAACTTCAAGTAACCCCAATATAAAAATAGGCGTAAAATACGAATTGGATAATATAGGGGGAGAACAAGGTCTCTATCGACCTGACCACTACTTTAATAAATTAGAGGATGCTGGCTGGGTGGAGTTGGAGAATAAGCGGTTAGGGCATGTGCAATTTTTCGAAAAAGAGGGTACTGTCATCGCGATTGAAATACATGAAGATACCTTTGATATTCATGAAATGAATAAAGATGCTAAATACTAATCAGAGCATCGTTAGACGAAGCTGAGCTATTACTTAAACAGAAAGTTTGAGAGTGTGGTAAAATAGATGAAGTGTATAAACTATACGAATTCTGAATGACTGACGGAGTGATAAGATGGGTGCAAAAAGTAAAGGTGGCGGCACGGGCAGAGGTACGGGGAGTAAGGGCTGGACACGCTGGAACAAAACAGCAAAACCAGTTAAACCTGCAAAAGGTGCTCCAACCACGGGTCCAGGCGCTAAAGATACAAGTGGAAGCAAGGGCAATAACGTGAAAAAAAGCGGAAGCTCGAAATAGCTCCCTTGAAATCAATTATTCCTGAAGGTTAACATCTGATTTTGATCGTTAAAATCAGGTGTTTTTTTATGGATAGATGCAAGTATCAGAAGGAAAGTAGGACCATCAGTGAGAATCGATAAATATATAAGCGAAACAGGCTTCTGTTCCAGAAGGGAAACGAAACGACTCATTGCCGCAGGGCGGATCGCTGTTAACGGCATCGTCTGTGATGCGAATATTCTTTTAGAGCCAGAGGATATCGTATGGATTGATGGAGAGCCCATAACAAGCAGTAAAGGGGAGCCGGTATACCTCGCGCTGAATAAACCGATAGGCATCACCTGTACAGCTGCGCCAAATGTGGCCGGGAATATTATAGATTTTGTAGGTTATCCCTCACGGATCTTTGCGATCGGCAGATTAGATAAACACTCGGAAGGCCTCATTTTGTTAACCAACGATGGAGATATCGTAAACAAAATGATGCGTTCCGAGAATGGGCATGAAAAAGAATATGTAGTTCATGTAGACAAGCCAATAACGTCAGAGTTCATACATGCCATGTCTAGTGGTGTGGATATTCTTGGCGTCACAACAAAACCTTGTGAGGTCTCTCGGATCGCGGAATGTCAGTTTAGAATTATCCTAACTCAAGGCCTTAATCTGCAAATACGCAGAATGTGCAAGGAGTTAGGATATAGAGTACTAAAGCTAGAGCGTATAAGAATCATGAATATTACACTTGATAGTTTGGAGCGAGGACAATGGCGGCATTTGAGCGGAGAAGAGCTGAGTGAGCTTATGACCCGCTTAAATTAACTTCGTGAACAAATCCTCTGGCTGCCAAGGCGATGTCTTCAGCGCCCGCAATAGCTGAGATAACGGAGATACCGTCCGCACCCGCAGCTAGTACTGGTGCTGCATTGTGCACCGTGATCCCGCCTATGCCAACCAAAGGAATCGTAATGCCGCTGTTTCGTATTTCTTCAATAACTGATGTGCCTCGAACAGCTTGGGCATCCTCCTTGGTAGAGGTAGGATAAACAGGACCAATGCCCAGATAATCGGCTCCATCCGCTATCGCCTGCCGAGCTTCGGCGAGCGAATGAGCGGACACACCAACGATCTTATCCTCGCCAAGCAACTGCCTAATCGCTAGCGCAGGGGTATCATCTTGTCCTACATGAATGCCGTCCGCATCAAGGGCGATGGCTAGATCAATATCGTCATTAACGATAAAAGGGACTCCGTTAGCACGACATATCTTTTGGAGCCGTCTTCCTAAATTAAATTTAACTTGGGCAGTTAATGCCCCCGTACCTTTTTCACGAAATTGGAACATCGTTATGCCTCCCGCGACGGCTTCTTTTAATACCTTGGCTGGGGCTATCCGACAATTCACACTGCCCATAATGAAATAGACTTTTAATAAATCCCGCAGTTGATCACTGTCTATTTGCTTCAAGGTTCATCCCTCGCAATCTATTCTGATATGCAAAATGATTCGTAGGTCCATGTCCAGCCCCTATGCCCAGCTCGTCTTCAATCGCCGCTTGTATAAAAGCTTTAGCTATGTGTGTTGCTTCGGGAACGGTTTTGCCCTTGGCAAGCTCGGCAGTGACTGCTGCTGAATAGGTGCAGCCTGTGCCGTGCGTGTGTCTAGTCTGAACTCGTTGACTCTCCATAAAGATGAATTCGTGACCATCATATAGGAGATCCACAACAGCCTTAGTTGAAGTATCATGCCCACCTTTTAGCACTACATAGTTAGAGCCCATGGCATGAATGATTTTAGCTGCTTCTTTACGATCGTCTATAGTAGTGATGCTTCTGTTGGTAATCATTTCAGCCTCTGGAATATTGGGTGTCGTCACTAAGGCTAGCGGGAGGAGATGATTGATTAAGGACTGAACAGCTTCTTGCTGTAGCAGCGTGGAACCTCCTTTAGCAACCATCACAGGATCAACTACAAGATTACGCCAGCTGTATTGCTGGATCTTCTCTGCTACGATACGTATAATGTCACTGCTAAAAAGCATCCCGGTCTTCACAGCATCCGGCTTCAGATCAAGTCCAATGGAATCAAGCTGCTGAGTAATAACTTCCAGTGTCAACGGATAAACGCCTTGAACTCCGAGGGTGTTCTGGGCTGTCACAGCCGTAAGAGCACTCATTCCATATACAGAAAGCTCCTGAAAGGTTTTTAGATCTGCTTGGATGCCAGCGCCACCACCGCTATCCGAGCCGGCTATAGTTAAAGCTTTAGATATCATCATTGTTCACTCCTTAGGGTTGTTATCTGAGTTGCTTGATTATTGATTTATCTTGGTAAGTTTCAGCTGTGACCAAGCTCAATTGATTTAGAAACTCGATTTGAAAGCTCCCCGGACCTTGTCCAGTCGTTAGTTCAGCGGCTATTTCAGCAGCCACTCCATAGAAGGAGAGAGCTTCGACTGCGGCTTCAAGAGATGCTCCTTCACTTACCGCTAGAAATGCACCGACTACTGCACTTAGCAGACAACCGGTTCCCGTTACTTTCGTTAGAATTGGGTGACCATTGCTGGCAATGTAGGTGTTATATCCATTTGTGATGACATCGTCTTTTCCGGTGATGATAACTACACAGCCTAACTTCCGCGCGGCTGTCTCAGCCAAGACGACTACGTCGCCATCCCCTTCGCCTGCATCTACCCCTTTAATAGACCAGCTTTCACCAATGACATTGGCAACTTCAGCTACATTGCCACGTAGAGCGGTAATCTGCATCTCATTCACTAGCTTTTGAGTGACCGCTGTTCGATAAGAAGTGGCTCCCGCACCCACTGGATCAAGAACTAAGGGAACGCCGTGCTTATTCGCAGATTGTCCCGCGAGCACCATGGATTGAATGGCATAGTCATTCAGTGTGCCGATATTTAGAACTACAGCAGATGAAAATGCGGCGATATCGACCACTTCCTCGTGAGCATCCGCCATAAAGGGGGAGGCACCCAGCGCCAAAAGACCGTTGGCTGAGAAATTGGCTACGACGATGTTGGTGATATTGTGGACCAGTGGATTGGATTCCCGTACTTTGGATAGATAACTCATGATTTATTCCTCCTCAAGTTTTATTAGCGAATAGCTAATGTTTAAAGATTAATAAAAGAATCCTCAGCTTTGATGTCAGTAGACAGTAAATCATTGTCCGATAGCCACTGTCTTACCTTCTCCCAAGACGCTGGCGCTTGATATCCAAAATCTTGATCACCCGCATTCATTAACGGTAGTAGAATCGCTAGGCTCTTCTCTTCAATTTGCTTATCGAGTGGAGAGGTCTCATCTTCGTGTGCAAGCAGCAAATTTAACGCTTTTTCCGGATTATCCTGCACAAATTGTTGTCCTTTTGTAATTGCATTTAGAAACTTTTTGAAATAGGATTCAGAATTTTGTATTCCTTGATCGCTGGCGACAAGGACTAGCTCATAATAATCGGGGACTCCGTAATCCGTGGGATTGAACGAGTTCACGGGATAACCTTCTTTTTCCAAGATTAATTGTTCGTGGTTAATGAACCCTCCCATAATGGCATCCACTTGCCCCGTCGCAATCGCCGGAATAAGATCAAAGCCTACGTCTATTAATTTGCTGGCCTTAGGGTCACCCCCATCGTTTTGGATCATCGTACGAATCATGGCTTCATAAAGAGGAATGGAAGAATACCCAATCTGTTTACCTATGAGGTCTTTGGGACTATGAATGTCACCAGCCTGAGGTACCATTAAATGATTAAGCGGATGTCTCACAATCGCAGCAATCGAACGTACTGGAATGTTCTCACTGCGTGCCATGAGCACCTGAGGTTGATAACTAAACGCTAAATCGATTTGATTCGCTGCTACAAGTTTCAGTGCGTCATTGCTGTCTGCGGGCATTTGGATCTCTACGTCCAGACCTTCCTCTTGGAAATAACCATTCTGCTCAGCAGCATATAAAAAAGAGTGAACGGCATTGGGATACCAATCGAGCATAATCTTCAGCTTGTGCGTTTGTATAATTTCGTTATTAGATGAATTAGCAGGAGGACTACTTACATTGGATGCTTTTCCGCAGCTGGTGAAGATTAGGAGTGAACATATGAGAAATACGGGAATAAGCCATTTTCTTTGGAAATTCAAATCATTCATTGCTTAGATCCTCTTTTCTTTAAAAATAATGGTTCGAGCAGAGCTATCATCAGAAACAACACTACACCGAGCGCGGACAACAGAAATACAGCGGCGAACATTTCGGCACTTTGCATATTTCCGGCCATCCTTCGGCTAAAGTAACCGAGTCCTTTGCTGCCTCCAAGCCATTCGCCGATGGTTGCTCCAATCACGCAGTACACAATGGATAGCTTTAGTCCTGAGAAAAAAGAGGGCAGCGCCAGCGGAATTTGGGTTTTAGCAAGCAGTTGCCAGCGGTTTGCGCCAAATGTTAACAATAAGTCTTTGTAGGCTTGACCACTTGTACGAAGTCCGTCATATGTACTCACAACGACTGGAAAAAAAGCAGTTAGAAACACAACAGCCACTTTGCTCCACAGCGTATATCCGAACCACATAATAAAAATGGGGGATAGCGCGATTAACGGGATCGTCTGACTGATAATAAGGAACGGATAGATGGCTTTTTCAAGGGGGCGAAACAAGAACATTCCGGTGCCCAGCAGTGAACCACAGATAACCGAGAGAACAAAACCTACCAATATTTCCTGCAGTGTCGCCATTAAATGCGGTCTGAGTAATTGCCTGTGTTCGATCAATGCGATACCTATTGAAGAAGGTGCAGGTAGGATAAAGGCTGGAATCAAGTGAAGACGAACAGCTGATTCCCAGATCACAAGAATGAACAATAGCAGTAGAATGAAGGGGCCGTAATTGTTTAGATGTTTTTTAAAAGGTATGGGCTGCATACAGTCTCCGCTCCAACTCTTCCCGTAACGCTATAAACCGGGGTTCATAGTTCATCTTGTAATGTCTTGGCCTCGGTAAATCAACGACGATCTCCTGTAATTCGCTATGCATGCCTCCAGACAATAAATAAATCCGATCGCTTAGTAACAGCGCTTCCTCTAGATCATGGGTGATGAGCATCGCAGTTTGATCCAGCTCATCCCAAAGCTCCAACAGCCAACGGTGTATCTCACGTTTGTTCATAGCGTCGAGCGCTCCAAATGGCTCATCTAACAGCATAAGACCGGCCCCGCCGCCAGCTACAAGCGTTCGTAGAAATGCGACTCGCTGTTTCATGCCACCCGATAGCTCATGGGGATAAGCCCTCTCTACATCGGCCAAACCGAAGCGTGACAGCATTTCCCGAATGTGAGAGATCGTCTGTTGTTTACTAAACCTTGGTTTAATCTCCCAGGGCAAAAGACAGTTGTCGAGCACAGTTCTCCAAGGCAGCAGCAAATCCTGCTGAGGCATGTATGAGATCTGACCTAAGCGAGTAGAGGATGACGAGTTCAAATGAATTATTATTTTCCCATGAGTGGGTTCGAGTAAGCCTGCTATAGTTTTGAAAAGCGTACTTTTTCCGCATCCGCTAGCCCCAATGACAGAAACAAACTCACCTTGCCTGATATCCATGGATAGATCTGCGAATACAGGGGGTTGTTCTGATTCCGGAAAAGAGTAGGTTAAGCCTTGAATGGATAGGATTGTCGTGATGATCGAACCTCCTAAAAAGTTTTGTGAGCGTTGGCTTCTTGGAAAGCATCGTACAAAACTTGCTTCGAAAGCCTACGCTTAAGTTTTGTGATTGATTGTAAACAAATAAAGACCCATTCATTTCCGGTGGGAAATAAATGGGTCAAAAAGTTCATTCAGCATAGGAACACTAAAAATGCATGGGATGAAAATTCTGCTCCACTTCCCTCCGCTGGTATGATCCAGATCAGGTTCCAAGGGTCCGGAGCTTGAAGCTCCGTCTCAGTCGGCCGACTCCCCTAGTGAAATAACAGTTCCATATTTAATTTGTTTATAAATATACCATATCTTTCTGAGATGTAAAGAGAGGATCTTGTGAAGGATTATTCTAAGAATGGGTAATATAAGGGTAGAGATTTACCTAATATTACAATTCCGATGAATATAATCGGAAAAAATCATTGACGGTAAACATCAGCCAGTGTAGTATACAATTTACCGGATGAATTCCGGGTAAAGAGAGGGGAATTAATAATGAAAAAATTAAGTTTAACTATTCTATTGGCGTTAACCGTGGTGTTTGTAGCGGCCTGCGGCAATAATTCGAATACCGATACTTCTAAAAATTCTTCAGCTGGAACGAATGGTGGAAATACAGCCACTGCGCAAAACAGTCTGGAAGCTGTTAAAGCTAGCGGCAAATTGCGTATAGGAACAGAAGGGACGTATGCACCCTTTACTTATCATGACGCTTCGGGGAAACTGACCGGCTTTGACGTAGAAATTGCTGAGGAAGTAGCGAAGCGCCTCGGTGTTGAACCAGAATTTTTTGAGACACAGTGGGACGGCATTTTTGCTGGGATGGATGCCAAGCGTTTTGATGTTATTTTTAACGAAGTATCCATTAATGAAGATCGTAAAGTGAAATATGATTTCTCTGAACCGTATATCGTATCTAAAGCGGTATTGATAGTGAGTGAAAACAATGAGGATATCAAAACATTTGCAGATCTTAAGGGTAAAAAAGCTGGACAATCTCTAACCAGTAACCTGTCCGATATCGCCCGTGAGAACGGTGCTGAAATCGTTGCTACAGACGGGTTCAATCAAGCGATGGACCTATTGACCTCAGGCCGTATTGATGCGACTGTAAATGATGGTTTGTCTTATCTGGACCTGAAAAAGCAAAAGCCTGATGTGAAAATTAAAGTGGTAGATGAGATTCCTGACGGTTCGCAAAGCGCAGCTGTTTTCTTAAAAGGCAACGATGAGTTGGTAAAAGCAGTTAGTGATGCAATTGTTGAAATGAAGAGCGATGGCACATACTTAAAGATTTCTGAGAAATACTTTGGTGCTGACGTTTCAAAATAATACAAGGTTTCAGAAGCTAACCAGCTTGGAGCCAAAAAAGGATGTCTAAAAATGGATGACCGCAAAATACAAATTTTCTTAGATTCACTGCTACCCCTGCTAAAAGCTGGGGTGGCTTTTACCATTCCTTTGGCATTGATATCATTTGCACTGGGACTGATCTTAGCGATATTGACTGCATTAGCTCGTCTCTCCCCGTGGGTACTTCCGAAGCTGATCGCTCGCTTTTATGTATGGGTCATTCGTGGAACCCCTTTGTTGGTGCAACTGTTTATTATTTTCTATGGTTTGCCGGCAGTTGGAATCGTGCTCGACCCTTTCATAGCCGCAACCATTGGATTTACGCTTAGTGTAGGGGCTTATTCATCAGAAATTATACGTGCTGCTATCCTGTCTATACATAAAGGTCAGTGGGAAGCGGCCTTCTCCGTTGGGATGACTCGTACCCAGGCACTGCGCCGTGTTATACTGCCACAAGCTGCCCGTGTTTCTGTACCGCCGTTATCGAATTCCTTTATTAGCTTGGTCAAAGACACTTCACTGGCAGCGACCATTACCTATACGGAGATGTTTAGAACAGCACAGCAGGTCGCTTCCACCTCCTATGAGCCACTGCTGATCTATTGCGAGGCAGGATTGTTCTATTTACTATTCTGCTCAGTGTTATCAGCACTGCAAAATTACTTGGAGAAACGACTGAGTCGTTACTCTGCGAGCTAAAGGGGGAGACAATTATGATTGAAATACTTAATTTGCATAAATCCTTCGGTGAGCTGCAGGTATTAAAGGGCATTGATCTCGAAATGGAGCACGGCAAGGTACTGGTCATTATTGGCCCATCGGGTTCAGGCAAAACAACGCTTTTACGCTGCTTTAATCTGCTTGAAGTCCCTGATCAAGGAAGCTTATCGCTCAGTGATATTAAAATTAATTTCACGGATAACAAGAAAATTCCCCAGAAGTCCATTTTGGCATTACGCCAAAAAACAGGGATGGTCTTTCAGTCCTATAATCTTTTTCCGCATATGACTGCACTAGGCAACGTGATGGAAGGGCAGGTGACGGTCCAGAAACGATCCAAGGACGAAGCACGCGAACGTGCCCTTCAGTTGTTAACTAAAGTTGGCTTGGCGGACAAAGCGGATGCTTATCCGCACCAACTGTCTGGTGGCCAGCAGCAACGGGTAGCTATCGCTCGTGCCATGGCAGTAGATCCAGAGGTGCTGTTGTTCGATGAGCCTACCTCTGCGCTTGATCCAGAGTTGGTGGGGGAAGTACTTAAGGTTATTAAACAGTTAGCGGCAGAGGGAATGACTATGGTGATAGTGACCCATGAGATGAAATTTGCTGCGGATGTGGCTGACCGGATCATTCTGATGGATGGAGGCCATATTCTAGAGCAAGGGACTCCGCAAGAAGTTCTTGAGCATCCGCAGCATCCTCGTGCTCTACAATTTCTGAACAGAATTAGTGGAGAAGAAGTATAGAAGACGATCAAGACGCAAAAAAGCAGTCCAGGACTATACCTGGGCTGCTTTTTCTTGTTTACCATTCAATGTTATTGGTGTGTCGCTTCTAGGTTAGGATTTAATACCGGTCTTCAGAAATTCCAAAGCATTATAGAGCATAATCGCAGCTTCGGCGCGAGTGATTTCACTTTTTGGATTAAACTTCCCATTGGCGTCTAAACTATTAATCTTGTATTTAAGAGAACGTTGAATGCTGCCTTGATAAGAAGGATTCAGCGCAGCATCGTCAGCGATATCTACGGGCACTATATTGATCATCGGCAGATTCCCAATGCCTTCGACCCCTTGCACTAGATAATTGGTGAACTCTTCTTTGGTCATTGTTTTGGTTGGATCAATATCCTTAGGAAGCTCGACATGATTGTAATACGCATTGATAAAGGCTTCAGCGTACCAAGCTTTATCCTTGACTTTCGTGAACAAGCCACTGGCAACGGGAGCTTTGTTGAAATCAATAGCCGCGAGACTAAGCTGGAGTCCACCCGAAATGAACTGGATCCCTTGTGCTGTTGTTACTTTGGAGCTGGGCAAGAATTGGGATTCACTAACCCCTTTGATCAAGCCTTGATTTTTTAAAGAAATAATTTTTTCTTTGCCGTTTATATTATCAATATCCTTAAAGGTATTTCCGGCTGCAAATATTTGGCCACCCAAAGAGAAGGAGAGAATCGTAACGGTTGTAATCGCGGCTAACGTTCTTTTTTTCATATTCATGGTTATTTCACCTCGTTGTATGGATAGGCCTCGTGGCCGCTATCACAAACTTAAACGCAGAAAAATATGGAAAGGTTGCGGTCAAACCTATAATATTTCACGAAAAAGTAGATTTTGGCAGAAAAATAGGCAGGAATGGATGAAAGAACTTTGGATAAGAGAGCTGAAATGTTATAATGATGTCAGGCTCTATTCATTCGTGATTATTTTTGATATGATTATATCGTAAAGATTACTATTTACGTTTAATATTTGATGCATAAATGGGTGCGTCTCAGTGGATACGGATGTTAAATCATTCCGGGAAGGTAGGAGATCAAATGGATCAAATTTCAAATATCAGTCAGCTTTTTGCGGCGCAAAAATATAAATTAACGCCCCAGCGTGAGGCCATAGTGAACATATTGCTCGACAATGAGAAAGATCATCTCAGCGTAGAAGAAGTATATATGCTTGTCAAGAACAGTTATCCGCATTTAGGGCTGGCAACGGTATACCGTACACTTGAGCTCTTATGCGAGCTTCACATTGTAGAAAAGATGAACTTCGGAGATGGAGTCGCTCGTTACGATCTGCGCGGGAATGATCATTCTCACATGCATCATCATTTGATATGCAGCGTGTGCGGCAGGTTGGAGGAAATTAAGGATGACTGGCTGGTGGAGCTGGAGAAAAGAGTGGAACGTGAATATGGCTTTAACGTCACGGATCACCGCCTTGATTTCAAGGGCACTTATGACACATGTAAACGAACAGGCTGCAAAAAAGAAAAAGCAAACAAAGCGGTTTCTTAAGCCGCTTTCTACCTAAAAGAAGAAGCTGTCTCAGAAGTAGTAAGTACTACTTAGGGGGCAGCTTCTTTTTCGGAAAAGAATTAGGGAAAAACTCCCTCTAAATAACTGATAATTGCCCGATACGAATGGAAATGGGGAAATCCTCCCTATAAATCGGACAAATATCTATATTTCACAACAAATAAGTTGAATTATAGGGAGGATTTCCCTAATTAGTAGTCAAATGCGCAGACATCTCTGAATTATAGGGAGATATTCCTTAATTTGCACGCACAGCAGCGCTTCTTGAAAACCGGAGCAGCGCTATCTTGCCTTTTAAACAGTTAAAGGAAATCCTAATTATGAGAAAGCCTATGACATTTTTCTTAGCTTCGAGTGGGTACGAAGGATTTAATCCACGTTCCGAAGCTCCCAGGGTTACGGCTCTGAACGAGGATTACACCTTCTCCGCGGAATCGGCAGACTAACGCTTCACCACTGGTTAAACTGTTCAACCAACCCGAGGCTGCTTTTTCTACCTTATAGTCCATATAATCTGGCCAAGCGACGAGATGTCCATTGTCGATAATCATCTCTTCACCAGGTGCTAAATTAATGGCGTGGATCGCTCCGAAGGAGGACAGGAATACTGTTCCTCTGCCGCTGATTTCTACAATGAAGAAGCCTTCACCAGAGAAAAGTCCGCGTGTTAAATTTTGCATTTTGGTATTTACTTGAATGCCTTCCGTTCCGGCTAAGAATCCGTCCTTTTGAACTAACAGCTTATAGGAACCATCTAATTCGATAGCTTGGATATCACCTAATGATCCAGGAGACAGTAGGACCTCACTTTGACCACGGATAGCTCTGAGTTCCTGGAAGAAGAACTTTTCACCGCTCAGCATTCTTCCCAGACCGCGCATTACGCCTCCATCAGCGGTTCCTTTTAATTCTACGTTAGGAGACATGGCAACCATTGCGCCCATCTCAGCTTTAACACTTTCGCCGGGGTCCAAATATACCTTTAACATTGCAAAAGCACCCTCGTACAAAACATCGTATTTCATCACTAAAAACCTCCGAATCTATTTAGATAAGTAAGAAAACTAGCAGTGATCTCATTGTAACGGAATTCTGGCTGCGCTCATAGTCTGTATTATGTTAAACTGTAGTTGTCTAATAGTTCATCTATGAATAGGAGAGTGGTGCCACATGGCACGAACCAAGACTCAAAAAGCCTTGTTAAAGGCAGAGCGCTCAGGAACCTGGTGCGCAGCTCAAAGTCGAAGATCCAATGGAGATTATGGCGCCATTTCACAGCATGTACGGTTAACGCCGAGCAAACAACAGCAATTGAATAAGAACAAACACAAGGAGCGGATCTTCCAAGATGATGCTCCTTTTTATTTGGCGATTTGAAAATAATGCGTCACTAAGAATATACTGATGGAAGACATTATGGATAGGAGATATATAACTGATGAAACAAAATAAATACGACGATACGAATTTCTTCTCAGCCTATAAACAAATGCCTCGTTCCATTGGTGGGCTTGAAGCAGCTGGAGAATGGCATGTATTACAACCTCTGATCCCAGACTTACATAATAAAAGTGTTCTTGATTTAGGCTGCGGATTTGGCTGGCATTGTCTATATGCACGCGAGCAGCAGGCAAGCTCAGTCGTTGGCGTAGATATCTCTGAAAAAATGCTTCAAGAAGCGCGTGAAAAAACAGACGATCCAGCTATTTCATATATCCAGATGCCGATTGAAGATATTGAATTTGCGAGCGAACAATTTGATGTGGTCATCAGTTCATTGGCCCTGCATTATGTAGAGTCCTTTGAAGCTATCTGTCGCAAGGTTCATACTTACCTTAAGCCAGGCGGTAGCTTTATATTTTCAGTGGAGCATCCCATCTTTACTTCTCGAAATGAACAGGATTGGTATGTGGATGACCAAGGCAATCGTCTTCATTGGCCTGTAGATCATTATCAGTCTGAGGGGTTGCGTGAAACGACCTTCTTAACAGAAAATGTGATTAAATATCATCGCACAATCTCAACCTACTTCAATGACTTGATTGGAGCCGGGTTTGCTATCAAAGCAGTTAAGGAGCCTAAGCCTTCTGATGAAATGAGCAATGATCCGTGGATGAAGGACGAGGATCGCAGGCCGATGTTCCTGATCATTTCAGCTGAAAAAGAATAATCATCTCATTAACATGAGTATTGTTTGAATATAGAAGCAAGGGTTATCTTCTAGTAGTTTATCTACTATAGGGATAGCCCTATTTTTGTTGATGCAATTCACCTCTATATTATACTTGAGTTCTGCTGTGTACACGGTACTGTCTAGGGGACATGCCGAAACGACTTCGGAATACACGGTGAAAATAAGTATAGTTCGCGAAACCGCAGGTTTCTGCTACTTGCTCCAGCGGCATCGGGCTGAAGGTTATTCGTTCTCTTGCCATCTCTAGCCGGACATCATTTACATATTTGATAATACTGGTCCCGAAGGCCTCCTTAAATAAATGAACGGCACGGGAGACGGAAATATCTACATGTGCGGCAACATCCTCCAACAGAAAAGGTAAGGTTGCATGCTCCTCAACATATTGCTTCATTCGGTAAGCTAGATAGCCTTTAGGCGTAATCGCTGGCTGATCTGTAATGAGTCTGTCGATTTCCATACACAGGATTTGCAGATAACAGGCAGATATCGCTGGTGAGAAATCGGAAAGACGTCTGTGCTCAAGAATCAGTTGACGAAATAAGCCGAGGAAATTCTCACTAAGTGGCACACTTAAGAGTGAGGGTCTCTGAGCACGTTCCCACCATTCAACAATCCAAGTTCCTTCACAAAAAATATGATAATCTCCGCTTTCAATCCGCGGCTTACCCACAGGATACTCTTCCTTATCAATGATTAAATAGTAAGGATCATTAGGAGCAAACAGCATGATATCGCCGCTCTCTACTGGAGTCATCACACCGTCGATCATTGCTCGGCTTCGGCCCTCTGTTTGCAGACGAATTAAATAGTTCTGATTTCCATGGCTATGTGACATATGAAAAGGTTTGCGGTGAAAGGAAAATCCAGCAGATAAAACGTGACAGGTAGTTGATTGATTCATGTGTCCTCCTTGATGTCTAGAAATGATAATCAGATTGTTCATGTTTTAATCATATTATTCATTTTATTATATACGCTTTCATATTACTATGTACCTAAGCAATAAAGAAAGAAATCGACCATCCACGCTATACGGAGTCGATATTAGCTATGCAAACAAGAATGGCAGTTGAAGGAAACTAATGGGAATCAGATTAGTCAATTCTGCAACAGCATTATTGTTCAAGTGATTGCTGCTGTTGATCTCTTTGGGGACGAGCAGCAGAAAGAAGTTTAAATGAATTAGTAAGCTAACCCTAAACCCATTGGAGTGATTAGAAAATGCTGAAGATAGGTCTGCAATTGTACACGCTTAGAGAAGAATTGGAACAGGATTTTGAAGGAACACTGCGTAAGGTAGCAGCCCTTGGATATAAAGGCGTAGAGTTTTTCCACTATTTCGGCCGCACCGCAGCAGAAGTCAAACAATTGCTAAATGAGCTTGGACTAGTTGCGCTCGGCGCACATCGTCCATATGACGCATTGCTGAATGATACAGAAGCAGAGATCTCTTACAATCTTGAGATTGGAAATCCAAATTTGATTGTTCCTTATTTGTCAGAAGAACAACGTAACTATGTAGAGGTTGCCGCGAATCTGAAGGTTATTGGAGAAAAGTGCAAAGCGGGCGGAGCAGTTCTTCTGTATCACAATCATGATTTCGAGTTAACAGATAAATATGGTGATAGTGACCGTACTGCTTTTGATGGATTGTTTGAAGAGGTGCCGGCTGACCTGTTGCAAGTGGAAATGGATACTTGCTGGGTACATCATGCAGGCTATGATCCAGTTGAATATATCAATAAATATGCAGGTCGACTGCCGATCATCCATCTGAAGGATTTGAAGAAAAAAGAAGACGGCTCTCCGGAAACTGTTGTACTAGGTGAAGGTGAAGTGAACCTTACTGCAATTTTAAATGCAGCTGTACAGGCAAATGTGGAGTGGGCGGTAGTAGAGCAGGATTTCTGCAGTCGTTCACCATTAGAAAGTGTAGAAGATAGTTTGAAATGGGTAAAAGCATACGCAAATCAAGGAGGAAAAGTTAATGTCTAATAAGTTGAGAATTGCTATTGTAGGTTGCGGTGGTATCGCAAATGGGAAACATATGCCAAGTTTGTCACGTCAGAAGGATGCTGAAATGGTAGCTTTCTGCGATATCATAGAAGAGCGTGCACAGAAAGCCGCTCAGACTTATGGCGCTGAAGGCGCTGCTGTTTATACAGATTACACTGAGCTTTTGAAAGCTGGCGGATTTGATATTGTTCATGTATGTACACCAAATGACAGTCACTCCGTGATTACTATTGCTGCATTGGAAGCAGGTAACCATGTAATGTGCGAGAAACCAATGGCTAAAACCACTGCCCAAGCACAAGAAATGTTGGATGCTGCGAAGCGTACGGGGATGAAGTTGTCTGTCGCTTACCAGAACCGTTATCGTTCGGATAGTGAATACCTTAAAGCACTCTGCGAAAACGGCGAACTAGGTGATATCTATTATGCAAAAGCAATTGCCCTTCGTCGTCGTGCGGTTCCTACTTGGGGCGTGTTCCTGGATGAAGAAAAGCAAGGCGGCGGCCCACTGATCGATATCGGTACGCATGCACTTGATCTTACTTTATGGATGATGGATAATTATAAACCACGCAGTGTTATGGGCTCGTCTTTCCATAAGCTGAGTAACCGAAAGAACGCTGGAAATGCCTTTGGTCCTTGGGATCCTGAGCAATTTAAGGTAGAAGATTCAGCTTTTGGATTTATTACCATGGAAAATGGTGCTACAATTGTACTTGAATCTAGCTGGGCACTAAATGTATCTGAGTATCGAGAAGCTCAGACGCTTCTTGCAGGTACAGAAGGTGGTGCAGATATGAAGGATGGTCTGCGCCTAAACGGTGACCGTGGTGGACGTCTGTATGAGACCAAAGTGGACTTGTCTGCTGGTGGAGTAGCGTTCTTCGATGGGGGACAGGAAAATGAATCTGATCGTGAAGCTCGCTTGTGGCTTGAGGCGGTTAGAGAAGACAAGGAACCTGTAGTTAAACCTGAGCAGGCCCTCGTTGTTACTCAAATCTTGGAAGCTATTTATGAATCTTCACGTACAGGTCGCGCTGTGTATTTTGACGGCACATCAGATAATTAATAGGGAAGTAGGAGTGGAAGTCATGAGCTCAAAGATACATTCCGTAGTCATCGTTGGCTTTGGTGGAATGGGAAGTTATCACGCGAAATTAATTAAGGATACTAACTCCCTAGAAGTGGTAGGGACATACGACTTGCTTGAAGCACGTCGTGCGGACTCCATCAATGCTGGTTACAAGGTATATGAAAGTTATGAAGAAGTATTAGCAGATCCTGCAGTTGAGATTGTTCTTATTGCGACACCAAACGATGTACACAAAGAAATCGCTATACGTGCGCTACAAGCTGGCAAACATGTTATTTGTGAGAAGCCAGTCGCTATGTCCAAGGAAGAGCTTCAAGATATGCTCGCTGCTGCGGATGCAGCAGGACGTGTGTTCATGGTACATCAGAACAGACGTTGGGATGAGGATTTCTTAACCATCAAAAAAATGTATGATCAAGAGACCATCGGTTCTTTGTTCCAGCTTGAATCTCGCGTACACGGAGCGAATGGTATTCCAGGAGACTGGCGCCATGTCAAGGCACAAGGTGGAGGAATGCTGCTAGATTGGGGCGTTCATTTATTAGATCAGCTCTTATTTATGATCGATAGCAAAGTCATCAGTGTGAGCAGCAGTCTGAGCTTTATTCTAGGCAATGATGTAGATGATGGATTTGAAGCCATCCTGCAATTTGAGAATGGAATTAAAGCTATCGTTGAGGTTGGGACAACTAACTTTATTACGCTGCCTAGATGGTATGTGAAGGGTATTGAAGGAACGGGCATTATCGAAGATTGGTCTTTAACTGGACGTTTAGTAACCAGAAACAATGAAGGTGAAAAGATCGAGCCTAAGCCTATACGTGCTGGTGTTGGATTAACCAAAACTATGGCGCCTCCTTCAGAAGGGGCTACGATTACAGAAGCTTTACCTCAACCTGCGGAGCTAGGCTCTAGCTTCTATGACAATTTCGCAGCCGTTATTGAGGGAACAGCTGAGCCAATCGTTAAGAATGCCGAAGTAATGCGTGTTCAGAATTTGATTGAAGCTATTTTTGAATCTGCTGAGAAGAATCAAGTAGTAAAAGACTTCGATATGTATGGTGAAGGTAAGTAAACTATTTGCAAAAGAGGTGACTTACAATGAAACTTGGAGTATTTATGGTCTTGTTTGGGGGTCGCAAGCTGGAGGATGCTCTTGATTATGTAGCGTCCAAAGGTCTAAAGGCGGTAGAGATTGGTACAGGAGGGAATCCTGGTAACAGCCATTGTGATCCTAAGATGCTTCTCGAGAATGAGACAGCATTGAAAGAATTCAAACATGCTGTGGAATCCCGTGGATTGACGATCAGTGCATTGAGCTGTCACGGAAATCCCCTACACCCACAAAAAGAGCTTGCCCAGAAGGATCATGAGGACTTTGTGAACTCGGTCAAATTGGCGCAGAAGCTAGGAGTTCCAGTCGTTAATACGTTCTCTGGCTGTCCAGGTGATCATGAGGGTGCCAAGTATCCGAACTGGCCGGTAGCTCCATGGCCAAATGATTATCAAGAAATTCTGGATTGGCAATGGGAAAATAAAGTGATTCCTTACTGGACTGAATGGGGAGCCTTTGCCGCAGAGCATGATGTGAAGGTTGGTCTTGAGCTGCACGGCGGATTCTCCGTTCACACACCTGCTACTCTACTGCGGTTGAGAGAAGCTGCGGGTGAAGTAATCGGAGCTAACCTTGATCCGAGCCATATGTGGTGGCAAGGAATTGATCCGGTGCAGGCAATTCATATTTTAGGCCGCCAAGGCGCAATCCATCACTTCCACGCTAAAGATACAGTTATTGATCCAGTCAATGTCAATATGCATGGCTTAACTGATATGCAATCTTATACCAAAATGCTTGACCGTGCATGGCAGTTCCGTTCGGTTGGCTTTGGACATGATCTTAAGACTTGGGCTGATATTATGAGCGCTCTTCGTTTGGTAGGATATGATTATGTGGTCAGTATTGAGCATGAAGATGGATTGATGTCTGTTGAAGAAGGCTTCTCCAAAGCTGTAAGTAATCTTCAACAAGTATTGATTGAGGAGCCACTAGCAGAAATGTGGTGGGTTTAGATTAAGGGGTATAGATATAAGAAATGACGTGCGCAAGCACGTCATTTTTCCTGTATTAATAATCTGAATTTTAAACCATACAAATTGGAGGACGATCATGCAGCCGATAAAAATACAGAGAGAACACAAACTACAAATTACATCCAGCATTCAGGATTATTTTGAAACGGAGCTGTCTAGCGAAATTGGCCAATTAGCAAGTGAGAATCTTCTTGATTTTATGCTCAAAGAACTCTCACCTTATATTTATAATCAGGCACTGGCAGATGCCCGTAAAGTGATTGAGCAAAAGATGATTTCCATTGAAGAAGAATTGTATGCACTTGAGCAACCACTAACATCTGCTAGAAGATAGTCCGCAACATAATGTATTGTTTACCGCTGATTGGTAACCGTTACGTCTGGATCAGTCTCAGCTTCATAATCTACACCCTCAGTCTCAAATCCGAATAACTGGAAAAACTCCTGTTTGTAGCTTTCTAGATCTGTCAATTCATAGATATTGTCTGTCGTGAGTTTATCCCAGATTTGAGTCACTTGATTCTGTACATCCGGGGACATCTCCCAGTCATCGATTCGGATACGCCCTTCTTCGTCCACAGAAGTCCCTTCGATCGCATAAAGACGTTCTGCAAACAACCGATAGGTTTGCTCAATACAACCCTCATGAAGTCCTTTCTCTTTCATGACTTTGTATAGCGCAGAAGTGTACAGGGGGACGACAGGAATTGCTGAGCTAGACTGTGTGACCAGTCCTTTCGTAACTGCTACATAGGCTCGACCGTCTATACTAGATAGTTCATCGTTAAGAGTGTGTGCTGTTAATTCTAGATGATCTTTTGCGCGTCCAATCGTTCCCTTCCGATATACAGACTGGGTAATCTCCGGCCCGATATATGAGAATGCGATGGTGGTGGCATGATCGGCCAAAGCTCCGGCTTGATGAAGAGCTTCAATCCAAAGCTGCCAATCGTCACCACCCATCACTCGAATGGTATCATCGATTTCTTTGTCTGTAGCAGGCTCAATAGAAATTTGACTGACTTCACCCGTATGAAAGTTTACGGTTTTATTCGTGTAGGTATCTCCTATAGGTTTAATTACGGAGTTATAAACTTCACCCGTCACAGGATCTGTTCGACGGGCAGAAGCAACGCTGTAGATGACTAGATCAACTTGTCCCAATTCACTGCGAATCAGCTGTATGGTTCTATCCTTAGTTTCTTTGGAGAAGGCATCACCGGTTACGCTGTAGGATTGAAGTCCAGCTTTCTCTGCAAGTTCCTCAAAGGCTGCTGAATTGTACCATCCAGCAGAGGCTGTACGGGCTCCATTGCTGCTGCTCTGGCGGTAGACGCCTACTGTGCTGGCTCCAGCCCCAAAGGCGGCTGTAATCCGTGAGGCGAGGCCATATCCTGTAGAGGCGCCAATGACAAGCACCTTGCGTGGTCCTTTGATCTCGGGTTGTGTCTGGATATATTCGATTTGCCGCTCTACTTGACGAGCGCAACCTTGCGGGTGTGCGGTAGTACAGATAAAGCCGCGTGTTCTAGGTTTAATAATCATGTTAATCGTTTCCTCTCTTTCATGAAAAGCAGGCTAATGAGACTCGTTTGTTCTAATTTTAACAATTTTCAATCAAATGGAGAAGGATTGTTTATCCTTTGATACTTATTTCATTATGGTGGTGAGATCTTGGAGAGCTTTACTAAAACAAAATTAACGACAGAGCAACAGAATGATTTGGTAGGTGTTACTTTTGGAAGCCATGTGAGCATTCAGCGAAGTACTGAACTGACAGGTGGTTATTTTAACGCAGCATATGACCTTTTATTATCAGATGGAAGAGACATGATTCTTAAGATAGCACCGTCAGCTGAAGCAGATACCCTTAGTTACGAGCATGATATTATGTCTGTAGAGGTTGCGGCGATGCGACTGATGAAGTCAAAAGGGACAGTACCTGTGCCTGAGGTATACGCTTATGATAACAGTAAAGAAATGATTTCAAGTGAGTTTTTTTTCATGGAGAAAATAGTTGGCCAGCCCTATAATGAAATTAAGGAAGCGCTAACTTCGCAGCAGAGAATAAGTATTGAGGAAGAGTTAGGTCGTTATTCCCGTTTAATTAATGAAATTCCTGGTGAGCGTTTCGGATTATTTAGTGCGTCCACACCAGTAAAAGGAACTTCATGGCGGGAAACTTTTAAGCATTTGATAATGAACCTGCTTGAAGATGCACGTCGTTTAAAGGTAGAAATGCCCATTCCGTTAGAAACTGTAGAGGCAGAGATCAAAAGTCACTTACATGTTATGGACGCAGTCGTTGAGCCTCGTCTAATACATTGGGATTTATGGGATGGCAATGTGTTTGTGCGAGAGGGCCGCATTGTTGCATTGATTGATTGGGAACGGGCACTTTGGGGCGATCCACTTATGGAATATTATTTTCGCTATATTGAGAATTCAGAGCATTTCTGCAGAGGTTACGGGAATAGCTTCGACAGCCCAAACGAACATGCCCGTAAAAAACTCTACGACTTATATATCGACTTAATTTACTTCATCGAGTGTTATTCGCGTAAGTACGATAGCCAAGGTCACCTTGAGTGGGCGCATGATAATCTGCTTGAGGGCTGGAAGCGGTTCATGAATTAACACATTTTTGACACAACTACAACATGACAGATAGGGAGACTGAGCAACAGTAGGGGAGAATTCTTATATTTGAACGGCTGAGTGTACATATTGATACCGTAAGTTTGCTGTAGCTGCTGTCGATACTACGTTTGTTTCATGATCATTTATGCACAAATAGCATTGCTTACTGATGTACATGACCATGTAACTTTTGCTTTGGTTGTATTATTCGTGTATATTTTGATAGTGGGCTTTAGAATCATGGCAGTATTCCTTCCATACCATTTATTGTATTTAGCAGCACCTAGTAGTTCTTCCTTATTCTCTATTTACGTATTTTAAAGAGGAGCTATCGCAACTATTGAGCACGCAATAATTAGATCTAGTACTAAAGTGTGAGGTTAGCCGTATTTTTTTCAGAAAAATCTTGACTAGAACCCTTAAAACTAGATAAAATAATACTTATTGCTTACAACATGCTGAGAATCATTATCATAATTGACGAGGAAATGAGAGGGTGACAAGATGGAGCGCCTTTTAGAGGTAAAAGACTTAGCGATATCATTCAAAACACACGGCGGAGAGGTACAAGCGATCCGTGGTGTTAGCTTCCATGTAGATAAAGGTGAAACTCTAGCGATTGTTGGGGAGTCAGGTTCGGGTAAAAGTGTAACCTCACAAGCGGTTATGAAGCTAGTTCCTACACCACCAGGAGAATATAAACGCGGACAAATTCTGTTCGATGGACAAGATTTGATTGGCAAGACAGAGAAGCAGATGCAGAAGATCCGCGGTAAAGAGATCGGTATGATCTTCCAAGATCCGATGACCTCTCTGAACCCAATGATGAAGGTCGGCAGACAAATTACTGAAGTGCTGCTTAAACATGAGAACATCTCCAAGGCTGATGCGAATAAACGTGGGATTGAGCTTCTCAATCTTGTAGGTATTCCTTCTCCAGAACGTCGCTTCAATCAATATCCACATGAATTCAGTGGTGGTATGCGTCAACGTGTTGTTATTGCAATGGCACTTGCTGCGAACCCTAAGCTTCTGATTGCGGATGAGCCGACTACTGCGCTCGACGTAACCATCCAAGCACAAATCCTTGATTTGATGAAGGAATTGCAAAAGAAGATTGATACGGCTATTATTTTTATCACCCATGATCTCGGGGTTGTAGCAAGAATGGCAGATCGTGTAGCTGTAATGTATGCCGGACAAATTGTTGAAATGGGAACAGCGGAAGAGATCTTCTACGATCCAAGACACCCATACACTTGGGGCTTGCTAGCTTCCATGCCAAGTCTAGAGAGCAAAGGATCTTTGCTAACAGCCATTCCTGGTACTCCTCCAGATTTGATCAAACCGCCTAAGGGCGATGCATTCGCACTACGTAGCACTTACGCTATGCAAATCGATATGGAGAAAGAGCCTCCAATGTATAAGGTTTCGGATACCCATATGGTGAAGTCTTGGCTAATGCATCCGATGGCTCCTCAGGTGGAACCGCCGGCAGTTGTTAAGAACAGACAACGTGTGCTTAAGAATGCTTATCCAGAGCCAGTTTTGGTACAAGAAGGCGCTAATTAAACAGATTATTTTACGAAAAATATAAAAGGAAACGTCAGGCCATTTCGATGGCTTGGCGTTTTTTTTTATGTGTATGAATGTTCACTATTATTTAAATAAATATGAATTAATACGAACTTAATTAAATAAAAGGATTGACTATTGTTCGTTTTCGTTTCAAAATGAAAAGGCATACATAGGGGGTATAACGATGAGAAAAGCAATTATGACTACAATGATCAGCGTTTCATTATTAGCAGTAACCGCGTGCAATGACAATTCAGCTAGTTCCAGCAACACAAATAACGTAGCTGACTCTGCGCAGCCTGTCTTCAAAAATGTATCTGTACATGATCCGTCGATCATTATGACAGATAACAAATACTATGTGTTCGGCTCTCATTTAGCATCTGCTAAATCAAATGATCTGATGTCTTGGACTCAGCTGTCCTCTGGGGTGGTAGAAGGAAACGTTCTCATTCCTAATGTCAAAGAGGAGTTTGCTGAAGCATTAAAATGGGCACAGACGGATACCTTATGGGCACCCGATGTTATCCAATTGGCGGATGGCAAATACTATATGTATTACAATGCTTGTAAAGGGGATTCCCCGTTGTCTGCACTCGGCATAGCTGTGTCGGACAATATTGAGGGACCTTATAAGAATAAAGGAATCATTCTGAAGTCAGGTATGATGGGCAAGGGTGATGATGGAGAAATATATGATGCCACTCAAAAGCCGAATGTAGTAGATCCGGATGTGTTCTTTGATAAAGAAGGGAAGCTGTGGATGGTCTATGGCTCTTACTCCGGTGGTATTTTTATTATGGAACTAGATGCTAATACAGGTTTCCCGCTGCCAGATCAAGGTTATGGCAAAAAGCTTCTGGGTGCGAACCATGCTCGGATAGAAGCTCCATATATGCTGTACAGTCCGGAAACGGATTACTACTATCTGTTCCTATCCTACGGTGGTCTGGCTGCAGACGGTGGATATAACATCCGTGTAGCTCGTTCAAAGGCGCCTGATGGACCTTTCGAAGATTCTGAGGGTCAAGATATGATTAATGCACAAGGATCGCCATCCGTATTGTTCGATGATCCAGCATATGCTCCTTATGGAGTGAAGCTAATGGGGAATTTCGAATTCTTGAATACAGATGACGAGCTGCCAGTGAGTGGAGAAGGATATGTATCACCAGGTCATAACTCAGCGTTTTATGATGAAGAGAATGGCAAGTATTATCTGATCTTCCATACACGGTTCCCGAATCGTGGAGAAAAGCACGAGGTAAGAGTTCATCAGATGTTTATGAACAGTGAGGGTTGGCCGGTTGTAGCCCCGCACCGCTATGGCGGAGAGAGCATAGAGAAATACACAAAAGAGCAAATTTCAGGCGAATATAAATATGTAAACCATAACAAAGACATTACGGCTGATATCGTGCAGTCGGAGCTAATTGAATTAACTAAAAGCGGTAAGATTAAAGGAGCAGTAAAAGGGAAATGGAAGCTTATTGATGATCATACTGCTGAGCTTACCATTGACGGTTCTACTTATAATGGGGTGTTCCTGAAAGAGTGGAATGAAGCAACAGCTAGTAACGTTATGACGTTTACTGCGGTTTCCAAGGAAGGTATCTCTATCTGGGGGAGCCACGTATCAACGATGGAATAATAGATTTTTTTGAAATTTGCAGTAGAAAACGGGGTTCCAATTAGTCCTGAGAATGACTAAGCTGGAACCCCGTTTTATGGATGAGTGGTCAATCTTCAAACTTTCGAATCACAATGACAGCATTATGCCCACCGAAACCAAAGGAGTTAGACATGCCTATAGTAAGATCAGATTTTCGCGCAATGTTCGGGACATAATCTAAATCACAGATGGAATCTTTGACCTCCTGATTAATGGTAGGTGGGATGATTCCTTCTTGAATGCTCTTAATTAGGGCAATGGCTTCTAGGCCACCGGCCGCCCCTAAGGCGTGTCCAGTCATGGACTTATTAGCGGTTACGGGAATCTGGTAGGCTTGATCACCGAATAACTTCTTTATCGCAAGGGTCTCAGAGCGGTCACCTACTACTGTACTCGTGGCATGAGCACTAATTACATCCACCTCTTTGGGCTGGAGATTAGCTTCATTCAGGGCCAGCTTCATCGCTTGATAAGCACCAATTCCTTCTGGATGGGTGGCGACCATATGATAGGCATCAGAGCTGGCACCATAACCGATAACCTCTCCGTGAATCTTGGCGTTTCTACGCTGCGCATGAGAAAGTGACTCCAGAATAACTATTCCGCCACCTTCACCGATAACAAATCCGTCACGTTCCCCGTCAAAAGGCCGACTGGCCTTAATCGGCTCCTCATTTCGAGTGGATAAGGAGGTGGCATTGCCGAAACTGGCTAAAGAGATTTCAGTAATGGCTGCTTCTGATCCACCAGCAATTACGATGTCGGCACCTCCATAACGGATCAACCGGAAGGCTTCACCGATTGCCGTATTTCCAATAGAGCAGGCAGTTACTGGAGACATTGTAGGACCTAAAGCTCCTAATTTAATGCTGATCATCGCCGCAGCCATATTAGAGATCATCATGGGAATTAAAGTGGGGCTGACCCGATCTGGTCCGCGGCCCTTTAGCACATTCCCTTGTTCCAACAAAGTTTGAATTCCACCAACGCCTGATCCTACATAAACCCCGAGACGTTCCTTGTCAATCTTATCAAGCTGTAGACCGGAATGTGTCCAGGCATCTTCAGCGGCTGCCAGGGCGAACTGACTAAATCTATCCATTCTGCGTGCTTCTTTACGGCCAAATCTGGCCTCCGCATCGAAATCATTCACGACTCCCGCGATCTTTGTCTTAAAGTTAGAGGTATCAAATGAAGTGATTGGGGAAATACCCGACTCACCAGAAACTAGACGATCCCAGAATTGTTCTATTGTATTTCCAAGGGGCGAGATTAAGCCCATACCTGTAATAACTACGCGTTCCATAATGAACCTCCTCAAGAAGTGTATATAGGTATTTTTCCACTTATTTTATCCTATTACAAGTTATCGTTTATCCTAGTATAATTTGTACTATACTAAAGAATGTAACAGAGAGGAGAGTAAGCGTATGGCTAATCAGACGAGATTGCAGGCATTATCAGATTTCTTAAAAGCACGCCGTGCTGCGATCTCACCCAGCTCTGCTGGGCTGCCAGAGGGCACACGCAGGAGAACGCCTGGACTTCGCAGGGAAGAAGTTGCACAGTTAGCGGGGGTAAGCAGTACCTGGTATACGTGGCTAGAACAGGGCAGGGATATTAAAGTATCTTCGTCTGTTCTGGACTGTATTGCGACTGCCCTAAAGCTAACTAATGATGAGAGGAAATATCTTTTTGCACTAGCACTAGAGACTGGAACAGGGAACGTTTTATTTAAGCAAGAGGAATCCTCTATAATAAGTCCTTCTCTACAGAAAATTTTACAGGAGCTTAAGACTTGTCCTACGATTATTTCAGACCGGCGTTGCGGGATTGTAGGTTGGAATGAGGCTGCAGCACATGTGTTTCTAGATTTCTCTAAGTTGCCCATCGAGGAGAGAAACATGATTCGTTTGTTATTTGTTCGTAAGGAGTTCAGACGTTTAGCTGTAAATTGGGAACACTTCGTAAGTGGTTATCTATCCATCTTCAGAGCTTATTACGGACAATATGTAGAGGATCGTTGGTACGATGAATTTATTGAGGAATTAAAGGAACTGCATCCAGCGTTTAATGAAATGTGGGAACAAAGTCGTGTAAGCTCTGCTCCAGATGTGCTATTGGAATTCAGACATGCCAAAGCAGGGAAAATGTTATTTCATTTAACCTCACTACAGGTTCAAGGCAGCACAGATTTACGTTGTAGTATTTATACGCCTGCTGCGGATTCAAATACTGAAATCAAACTGAAGCAGCTTATGGAGCAGCATAAAGAATGACTTAGGTAGAAGTTCATAGAAAAGCATCTCTAGCTGAATTATCAACTAGAGATGCTTTAGAGAGCATTGTGAAATGAATCTTAGAAATCTGATGTTGAGATTTCAATAAATCCGAATGTTGTGCCCGAAGGAGTACTTAAGAGTGCTGCAACCAACAGTGCATGAACTTGAAGTGTAAGACTATTGAATGCTGGAATCGTGTAAGTGATAACTGGAGCATTCACACGGGTTAATACCAGTTGTACCGGATGGTCCGAGATATTGTTTACTGTAACTGCAGCATTAATACCACCTGCAAGGTTTTCATAATATGATTTGCCAATGACAGGTTCTAAAACAAACAATTGAAGCGGTAATACGATGGCCATAGTAACGACCTCCTTTTCTTTTGATAGGATATACTATGCGATAAATCTATTGATGGGAGAGCGAATGACACGGTGAATTAGCACTTTTTGATAGGGGACAAGGAGCTTGTTTTTGCGGACACTACGATACTTATTCATAGAAAACGGGTATGTCCGTCAGCCGTCTACATGGCTATGGGACATACCCGTTTAATTGTCGAAAGATTAATGAGTGGCTATATTCTTTTTATTGGCGTGTTTACTTCCATAGATTCTGTACAATATCAATCCGAACAGCATACCGATAAATGACATCACGGAAATTGTTAAGTAAAGGACCTTACCGCCAAAGGCTTCATATAATGCTCCACCAGCATAAGAAGCGAGAATACCTGATACACCGAAGAATAGTAGCGCCAACACAGTTTGACCCGTAGCACGCCATTCCACAGGCACAATACTATATAGATACTGAATAGCTGCGGAGTAGAATACCGGGAAGGTAAGGATTTGTAAAATCTGTAGATAAGCTAATAAATGCGGATCAGATATCCAGGCCGAAATAAAGAAACGAAGAAAATAAAAGGCTCCAGAAATTGAAATAATGATTAACTCTTTTCCTTTGCGCAGCCACCAAAAGCTTAAGGCAAACACAATAATTTCACTCATTGCGGCGATAAAGAACGATTGACCAACTAATTCAGGACTGCCACCAAGCTCGCGAATATAAACCCCAAGGAAGGTATCGTTCATTCGTGCGGGAACGGAGCTAATAAATATGAGTACTAGAAATAGCAGTGTTTCTTTGTTACTAAGAAAATGCTTCAGGCTGTCAAGTGTGACCGGTTTACCGGTCACCGGAGCATCTGGCATGAACCAGCTGACCACAAAGCTTGTAAGACTAATCGCGACGAACAGCAAGGCCATACCTTGTGAACCGAAATAACTCATCACATAACCTGTGAGTAAGGCCATAACACCGTACCCCAACGCACCGTATGTACGTATCGAACCATAGCTAATTCCAGCTGCCTCAGAGATCCGGAAATTCAAGCTTTCAGCTAGCGGATCGATAGGCATTAAGAAGAAATAGAGCAGCATCGCAAAAAGAATAAGTCGCACGTAGCTGCTAGAATCGAATAAAAAGTATCCCGTCACCGCAGAACATAACAACAGAATTAACAGCACTTTGCGGATCGTTCTTGTTTTGTCACTGATCATCCCCCATAAGGGTTGAGCAATAATGGTAACAAACCCTCCAGTACCAATAATGAATCCAATTTGCGCCGGATTAAGACCTTGCTCCCCTAGATAGACTGGCAGAAAAGGAATGAACATAGCCAGCAACGCAAAATACAAAAAGTTAAACCCTCGTAATAGTGTTGGTGCATTCATAAGTTTTTTTACCTCACGTAATAATTAATATTTGTATAGAGTCAATTTTGTTATTGTATCATGGATGTTGAATGATTAGGATATAAAACTATGATAAACTGAGAATAATTAAAGCAAAATGCAAGGAGAAAAGCGGATGATAAAGCTGGTATCATGGAATGTTAATGGCCTTCGGGCCTGTGTCAAAAAAGGGTTTAATGACTATTTTAAAGAAGTAGATGCGGATATCTTCTGTGTTCAAGAAACAAAGCTTCAGGAAGGGCAAATTACACTGGAGCATGGCGAAGAATACGATCAATACTGGAATTACGCAGTGAAGAAGGGCTATTCCGGTACGGCAATATTCACTAAAATCAAGCCGATCTCTGCGAGATATGGGATGGAAGAAGATGAAGAAGCAGAAGGCCGGATCATTACATTAGAGTTCGAACATTTTTATCTGGTCAACGTCTATACGCCTAATGCCAAACGAGATCTGTCTCGCTTGGAATATAGAATGGAATGGGAGGACCGTTTCCGTAATTATCTCTTAGAACTGGATAAGCGTAAACCAGTTGTTGTCTGTGGAGACCTAAACGTTGCCCATGAAGATATTGATATCAAGAATGCAAAGGCTAACCGTGGGAACTCCGGTTTTACGGATGAAGAGAGAGGGAAAATGAGCACACTGCTAGAGTCGGGCTTCATAGATACGTTCAGATATCTTCACCCGGAGCTAGAGGGAGTGTATTCATGGTGGTCTTATATGCCGAAGGTGAGAGAGCGGAATGTGGGCTGGCGAATTGATTATTTCTTAGCTTCTTCTAGACTTGCACCTAATGTAATTGATGCTCAAATTGATTGTCAGATCATGGGTAGTGATCATTGCCCAGTCATATTGAAGCTAGCTGATTTTTCAGAATAAAAAAAGTGATATAAGGCCGCTAAGTTCCTGAATAGGACAAAGCGGCCTTTCTTTTATTAACTATACCTATTGTATTCTTCCGATTATATCATCGAATTCAAGCGGTCCCATATTCACATTAATCCGCTGCTTAAGGATAAGCATGTTCTCTAGAATTTTAATATCAAGTGTAATTAAGAAAGGCATTTCAACAAATAGCAAGGACAATTGAAGTTGATCTTCTGCAGTCCAAGTAAAGCTGGACATAATCCGGTTCATGAAAGGCTCCAGGATGAGTGCAAAGCTTTCGAGCCATTGTCCTCGGCCTAATCGAATGACATTGTTCTCACCCAGTTTAGTTATTAAAGTAACCTCAGCTTCATCATTGTTGAAGGAGATAGAGATTGTAGCTAGTGAAAATTGGTTGTCATCGAGTGTATAGGTTATACCATTCAATTGATCTTCTTGAAAAGATGACCGCTGCAATTGTGGAGGGTCTATCGATAAGTTTTTTAATTGGTCTGCCAATTTGGCTGCTAATGCTTGTTCTTCCAGAAGAGGGACATCTTTCATATTGGGTAATAAATGCTCCCACACTGCATTCAAAATACCTTGAATACTATTTGAAGCGGCAGTAATAGCAATTACCGCATCCTGATCAGGAAGAACAACGCAGAGTTGTCCGAATGCGCCATCGGCGCGGTAGGCTCCGTGTTGGCATCTCCAGAATTGATAACCATATCCGAGCGCCCAGTCATGATCGCCTTCGCCATTGGAAATGTGTTTGGAAGTTGCCTCATTAATCCACTGTTCAGGCAGGATTCGTTGATTATTCCAGATCCCTTTTTGTAAGTAAAGCTGGCCGAATTTAGCGATATCCTCTGTGGTAATGCTTAAGCCAAATCCCCCCGTGTTAATTCCACGTGGACAAGACTGCCAAGTTGCTCCGTGAATACCGAGCGGAGCGAACAGACGCGGTTCTAGATATTCTAGCAGTGTTTGGCCAGTAACTCGTTGAAGGATCGCGGACAGCATGTAAGTGGCGCCGGTATTATATAGAAAATGTGTACCTGGTTGTTTCTCCACTGGGACTGAGAAGAAAGCTTTAACCCAATTCCCGTCTGCACTTTTATGAAGTGTGTCCATAGTATCCACGACATGCCCGGTACCCATCATCAATAGATGTCTGATTGTCATGTTGGATAGATTGTCAGTGTTAGTCGCAGGAGCCTCTTCAGGGAAGAAGGAGATAACTGCATCGTCGAGCGTAATTAGCTTTTCTGTAACCGCAAACCCTATTGCAGTTGAGGTGAAGCTTTTGCTAAGGGAAAATAGCATATGTGGTAGATCGGACTTATAAGGAGACCACCAGCCTTCAGAGACCACATACCCATGCCTAAGGAGCATGAAGCTATGCAGACCTAAGCTTTGCGTCTCTACTGCATCAATAAAGCTGGATATTGCGGCTGATGATATGCCCTGCTCTTCTGGAAGACTTCTAGACAACTGCAAGCTACTTGTAGTTTCCATTCATTCATCTCCTAAATTTTGAGAATTGTTACCTTCCTATTCTATAATAAATTACATTGTATAAATACTATATAAAAGGGAGGATTTTTAATCCTCTAAAGAGCTGCTGTTGGAGACATCGGTATGCAATCTTTTCTCAGGCCATGAAATAACATGCGAGGTTCGGCTTAATTTCTCATAGATTAGCTGGTAATCTTTTTTGAATACCTTAATGATTAAATGGATAAAGAAAACTAAATCGACCAGTAGAACAAAGAGGTAAGCGGCCGTTCTCAATGGTGAAGATAGAAGCCCCGTCACATCAGAATCGATAACAATAGCGTGAAGTCCAAGTATTACCCAATATAACAAACCATATCGGATCATAAGCGCCCAGAAAGAAGCCCGATTACCTCTGTTCGTTACCCGAATACGTACAATCCATTTGCCTAAGGTCCGCCCACCAGTAAAAGCTGGAATCAGGATGAAGTAAATCCCTGTTACAATCCAGAAAGCACTTTTTATATCGAATCCATAAAGTACACCAAACCCAATGATCCACACCATACTATCGATGAAAAAAGCAATCCCTCTGCGGGTATAGGAGACTCTTTTGGCAGAACGATCGATATTCGTATCCAGTTGTTCTATACGTGGCAGTAACCCGTTTATCCAGATAGCAATTCGGAATCCAAAGATCCCTCCCAGCGTGTTGGTAATAAGATCATCGACATCAAATAGACGGTAGGGATGATCAAAAAAGCCGTAGATGCCTGTAACCTGAGTGACCTCAAAAGATAACGAAAGTATGAAAGACAAGAGAATACACATTCCCCAGCGCGTTCGGAAATAGTAGCCCAGAAACAATCCAAACGGCACGGTCAAAGCGATGTTAAATATCACCTGTAAAAAAGCAGGCTCACGCAGTAACGACCAATACGTTGAAATCTGATCAGGTATGATCTTAGAGCCATCTATAATATCTTGTATGAATTGAAGAGGGACAAGCTGCATCATATTTCCCGAAGGTGCCATATTATGTCTTGAGGAAGGCATCGGAAGCAAAACGAGAAAATAAGCGTTCATCAGATAGAGCAGCAATAAGTATAGGATTAAAGCTCTAAGCTTATGGATGTAGCCGTGTCTACGGTATTGAACGATTAGAAAAGGGAGTGTGAAGATCAATGCCGCTATAGGAAACATCATAAAGGCATAAGAAATTGGGAAAAAGTAAGAATGAAACATAAGTCACCTGCCGAATCATTGTTTTTGTGGAATAATGTAGTTTGCTGCAAACTAGCGTTCCCGGCTCATTATAAAATTTTATGATAGGGAACTCAACTTATTTATTTAGCGCTTCCGGCATACATATGTCTATAGAGGAGCGTGAAGTGATGGAGAAAAAGGTGCAGCAGTATTATCGACTGAAGCAAAAGCAAAAGGAAATTGAAAAAGAGTTAGCAGAGCTTCGGCAGGATATTCTAAGCTATTGTAGTGAGCAGGGGGCTACCGAGACTGAAATCGGAAGCTACAAAGTGAAGTTAGTGATGCAAAATCGCAAAGAATATGATGATCTCAAGTTATATGAAACCCTATCAGACCCCGAAGTGTGGCGTATGCTCTCCAAATCAGATCCCGCGAAGGTAGCAAGTTTGACCAAGCTTAACGTAATCTCTGAGGACAAGATTATGCATACCTATTCTTTAAAGACCGTAACGTTGCTGCAAGTGGATAAAAAATAAGGATTTACGTGAGCGGTTCCTTTCATGGGGGCCGCTTAATTTTATCGAATCGCAACTCTTAGCATTTTGCGTTAAAATAAGAAGTGAAGCTGACCGTCTGCTGTTAAGGAGCTCCGGTGCTTTGGTGCGACAGTAAAGCAACCATAGAGATGGAGGAAGAGAATTCATGAAAGATTTTGATGTCATGTTAGAGAAATATGCGAACCTGGTTGTAAAAGTAGGGGTAAATGTACAACCTGGACAAGTTTTGATGGTGCATGCACCTATTGAAACGGCAGAGCTTACTCGCTTGATTGTAAGTAAAGCCTATGAAGCAGGTGCTAAATATGTAATCGTTGATTGGGACGATGAAGCGACTACACGTATTCGTTACGAAAAAGCCCCAGAAGATTCCTTCGATTACTATCCACAGTGGCAAGCAGAAATGATGGAGAAGTTTGCGGAAGAGAACGGCGCCATCTTACATATTAAAGTACCAGATCCGGAATTATTCAATGGTATTGATTCTTCCAAAGTGTCAAGAGCAGTTAAAGCGGCAGCTGTTGCTCGCAAAAACTACTCCAAATATACTCGTAATAGCAAAATTAGCTGGTCTCTCGTTAAGGCTCCAACGCGTGCTTGGGCGAACAAGGTGTTTGCTGATCTTCCAGAGGAAGAGCGAGTAGAGGCTATGTGGGAAGCGGTGTTCCAGATGAATCGTGTAGGTAGCGAGGATCCGGTTGCCGCATGGAGAGAGCATATCGGTCAATTGAAAGAAAGTCAGGATAGAATGAACGCTAAGCGTTATAAAAGCCTGCATTACCGCGCTCCGGGAACGGATCTGCATGTGGAGCTTCCAGAAGGACATCTATGGCGTGGAGGCGGCGGAGAGAATGATAAAGGTGTGTATTTCGTGGCTAATATGCCAACGGAAGAGATCTATTCTATGCCACATCGTACAGGTGTGAATGGTACAGTTAGAAGCACACTTCCTTTGAATCTGAACGGACGTTTGGTAGAAGGCCTTTCTTTCACATTTAAAGATGGAAAAGTAGTAGCATATGAAGCTGAATCCGGACGTGAGCATCTGACATCGCTGCTGGCAACGGATGAAGGTGCATCCTATTTAGGAGAAGTGGCTTTAGTGCAGCATGATTCTCCAATCTCTCGCTTGAACCGAATTTTCTACAATACAGGGATTGATGAGAATGCCTCCTGCCATTTCGCGTTGGGAAGTGCCTATCCTGTCAATATTGAAGGCGGCACAAAGCTTACGAATGAAGAGCTTGTGGCACGAGGTGCTAATGTCAGCTTAACACATGTCGATTTTATGATTGGTTCAGCTGAGCTGGATATTGACGGAGAATTGGCGGATGGTACGATTGAGCCGGTATTCCGTAAAGGGAATTGGGTGCTGTAAGGTATAAAATTAAGGTCGTAATCTCGCTTTAGGGGGTTACGGCCTTTTTTTGACGGGATTTATGTTATAGAAAGTATTTTTATGTAGAAGCGGATCCATATTAAATAATATTTTCTTATAAAAACAGCCGGCGCTCTCTTCAATAGAGAGTCCGGCGTTTTTTTATTGCCCTTAGAGATCAGTTTTATTTTGAAAAATAATTAAGGCCCATAGCCTCGCGTACTTCGGACATCGTTTCTTGAGCAATATCGCGGGCACGCTTAGTTCCGGATAATAAGATATCCTCAACAACCTTGGGTCTGGCAGCATAATAGGAGCGACGCTCACGCATTGGTTCAATTAGCTGGTCTAGAGCTGTCGTGATAAGCTGCTTACAGGCAGAACAGCTTATACTGCCACTTTCGCAGCTATCGTGAATTTCTGAGGCACCATGCGAACGAACAGCACGATGATAAGCATAAATGGGACAAATATCTGGATGCCCAGGATCATTTTTATGAACACGGGCTGGATCGGTTGTGGCTTTACGGATCTTGAAGGTGATCTCTTCTTTCGTAGAGTCCAGCTCGATAGCATTGCCTAGGCTTTTACTCATTTTAGCATTGCCGTCTGTTCCTACTAGTCTTGGCGTCTCGCTGATGAGCGCTCTGGGCTCCACAAGGATGGGGCTGTACAGTTCGTTGAATCTACGTACGATTTTGCGGGTCAACTCCAGATGGGGAAGCTGGTCTTCTCCTACAGGAATAATCGTCGCTTTACAAAAGGTTATATCCGCAGCCTGGCTAACTGGATAACCTAGAAAACCATAATACAATTCATCTAAGCTGGAATTTTTCGATTCGGCTTTAATCGTGGGATTATGCCGTAAAGAATTCACAGTAACAAACATGGAGAATAGGACGGTCAGCTCAGCGATCTCAGGAACCATAGATTGAATAAATAGGGTGGCTTTATCTGGATTTATACCCGCCGATAAATAGTCCAGTGTGATTTCATTCAAGTTTTGACCAAGGTATTGAGGCCGATCAAAGTGAGTCGTTAGGGCTTGAATATCTGCTAGAAACACAAAAGTATCATATTGCTCCTGTAGAGCCACTCGGTTCTGTAAACTGCCCACGTAATGGCCAAGGTGCAGCTTTCCGGTCACTCGATCTCCAGTTAATACACGTTCTTTTATCATTTGAATTCCTCCTGTTTTGTCGCTTTTGATTAATATTGAGTCGCCACCACCAGCCATCATCCATGGCCATCACCTCCTTAAAATAGCAAAAAAACCTCATCCAATAAGGACGAAGTTGTCGTAGTACCACCTTAATTGATCGTGTTACCATACGTTTCGTTGGCTTTACGATCTTCTCTTACCTGTACGAAAGAGGGTTAAAGATAATCTCGGATACAGGTCCCTTGATAACGGTGGGAACCCCGGCTATCCCTACAGCATCCTAGAGAGATGGTTCGGAAGAGCAACTCTAAAGGCCATTCGATCAAGCGCTGGACACCGGTTCGCAGCAACCACCGGCTCTCTGAAGTCCATGTTCGTTTGTCTACTTACCCTTTGTCAGCGTTGTTCATGATATTTGGGTAATTGTAATTCTGATAAGTGAGTTTGTCAATAGGTGGAAATTAGAGGATGATATTCGAAGTATCTAGGTTTTATAATCTAGTAAAAGTATAACTTAAATGTATATAATCATCAGGAATTAAGTCCAATCTATCATTGCGGATTCACAATATACTATTCTATAACCTTGAAATGGAGTGATGAAAAATGGCGACAATTATAAGTTATGGGTCACAGGCAAAAATCCCGTTAGACCCGTTTACTACTGCTATAACGGTTGCAGGGATTCCTGGAGCTGGAGCGGGTCTAGCCACAGCGCAAGTAAATATTAGTCCGGCTAATCCTGCCTCTTTCTCCAGTAGAGTCGAGTTAAATGGTAGTTTTAGTCTTACTGCACTTGCTAACAGCCAATTTCTTGTTTTAATCCGACGTGCTGGAGTCGATATTTATAGATCCTTTTTTCGTTTTACTACAACTACTGATATTCAATTAAATGTTCAGTGGGTTGATGGTCCTTATATTGGAATCCACAACTATGAATTGGTAATTCAGAATGATAGCAACTTGCCTATAAATCTATTTGGACCCATATCATTCACAGCAACTGCTATAGGAGGAGATGGCGTAATTTAAGTTATGGGACAGTTAAATCGATCTGATTTAACTGTCCTTTTTTCATGGGGTAAAATTTATTTATTTAAAATGTTGTCCTCTAAAACAGCATATTTATCGCCATATTGCTTAATGATATGTTGTTCTCCCCAATTACATAGAGAAGTCAAAATGTCGCTTAAACTATCACCATACTCACTAAGCTCATATTCCACTTTGGGTGGAACCTGATTGTATACGATCCGGTTGATAATTCCATCGGCCTCAAGTTCGCGTAGTTGCTGGGTTAACATTTTTTGAGTAATTCCGGGCATTAACTGTTTTAGTTCCGATGTTCGTTTTTTGCCATGAGTTAAATGACACAGAATTACACATTTCCATTTTCCTCCAATCACTTCGAGTGTGGCCTCAACAGAAATATTGTATTTTTTCTTGATAGTTGTCATGATATCCTCCAATGTATGGGTACTTTTTAGTATCTATGGTACTTTTAAGTGCGTACTATTGATTATGTCCAATTTTGCTTATCATAACATTTATCGTTCTTTTTTTATAGAATGTTATAATTTCAAGTGCTCAGTCCCAAAAAAGTTAATACAAATAAAAACCGTTTCTATACCCTCCCCGTCTTAATTTATGAGAGGTTTAGGAGAGGGGGCTAAGGAAGGATATGACGATGACTAATGCAGAAATGAAGAAGGTAACGATTCTTGATTCTAGGAGCGAGACGGATTTCTACGATTCTATATTGGTACATAGAGAACAGCTATACAGTATTGCCTATAGCTACTTGCGTAACCGGAATGATGCGCTTGAAGCGATGCAGGAAATGACTTGCCGGGCCTGGATCAAAAGAAAAACGTTAAAGGATCCAAAAGCGTTTAAATCATGGATCATTCGGATCCTGATTTATGTCTGTATAGATGAACAAAGACGTAGAAAGCATTCCATGCCGCTTGTTGACGAGAGAATAGGAGAGCAGATTACCCACATTGGCCATCATCGGATGGAAATGCTGTGGGCACTTGAACAGGTTAAACCCAAGTATCGCCATGTGCTGCTGCTTAAATACTACAACGATATGACCTTAAATGAGATTGCTAAAATACTAGATAAACCTGAAGGAACGGTCAAGACATGGCAGCATAAAGGACTCAAGCAGTTAAGAACGATCATTAAGAATCGGGGTGATTGGAACCATGAGTAGTCAGGAGGAGCTTGCCATGTTAATCGATGCTGAACGGATCCCACAGGAGCAAAAAATGGAGAGTGCAGCCGCACAAATCTATGCCATTCAAGCAGGACTCGAACTAGGTAAAAAGCGCGGAAAAAAGCTAATGTTCGCTAGAAGCGCTATGGCTGTACTGACTGCTTCTGTTTTGATTGCAGGTTTACTCTTCTTCAATCCAACCCAATTGATGCCACAGCAAGCCTCTACAAGTATTGAATCAAGTAACTGGGGTGTGCTGGAACCTTTTAAGAAGCTTGCCTCGTTAGATGGTGATGCTCTCACATTAGAATCTGCTATCCGAAATGATTATGTGCAAATCGTGAATAAGAGTGCTGAGAAAAACGGATATAAAATCACTCTAAATGCTGTGATCGCTGATGAAAATAAAATTATACTGCTATATACAGGGACTACAAGTGGTGGTCAGGAAATTTACAATGTGAATAGTGTATGGCTGACAGATGCTGTGACGGGACAAAGTGTAGTGGATGAAAATGGGAGTAGAGGTGGGATGGGTTTACATGCTGTGGATAGTATTTATACATGGCTCGGAAAAACTATCTATCCACTAGATAAGGATAAAGCATTTCCAAAAGAGGTGGTGGCGAATTTTCAGATCGCTTCAGTGGATCCAGGAATGCTAGCAAAACCAAAAACGGGAACGGATCTAGCTGACATGCGCTATTCTGATCGTTTAAAGGTGAGCTTCGCTATTGATCCAAAATTCTGGGAACAAAAGACCGAGACGGTAGTTATAAATCAGCCTTTTATGATTGACGGGCATGAAGTGAATCTTGCACAAGTGGAGCTTTCTCCATTAAGTATAGTAGTCAAATATACGCTAAGTGAGGATTTAAAAACTAATTGGGAGATCAGGAATGAGTTATTTGGAAAGACCCCTAGTGAGTTGACATCGCGGGTTGGGAAGCGCGAATTGAAAAATAATTCGATTGGCGGAAGTGGCAGTGAGGATGGATTTATAAGTAACTTTAGCAGCAACGTATTGGATCAACCCAAATTCATTCGTTTGAAACTTGATGCGGGGCTTGATCGCGAGAAAGAGGAGTATATTGATATCTTGAAAAAATAAGCAGCAAGTGATGAGAGTGAGAATGTGATGGGATTCGTAATGCAGAAAAAGGTCCGCTGACAGCGACCTTTTTTTGTTTTCTAGAAGATTAAATATGATTATAAAGTCCTTTTTAAAATAGTGCTATAATAGCTCTTTGAGTGTTCTGAGCTGTATTTTGATCTATATGAACTAGGGGTGATAGATTTGAGCGTAATCCGTATGGAGAACGTAACTAAGAAATATGAGAATACTTTGATTTTTCGAGATATATATTTTCGAGTTAGCAAGGGTGAGCGGATTGGGTTAATCGGACGAAATGGTGCGGGGAAATCTACTGTTTTTAAACTGATGATGGGAAAAGAGGAGCCAACAGCAGGGAAAGTAGAGTTAGATCCCAATGTGAAGATCAGTTATTTCTCTCAATTCTCGGAGCTTTCCGGGGCCTTGTCTGTACAGCAAGAGTTAGAATTGTGCTTTGAGCAGGTAGCGCTTATCGAACAGGAGCTTAACCAAATCGGGGAACAGCTTGGACAAGTGACGGATGATGACCAGATGAATACACTTTTAGAGCGGCAAGCGGCGCTTTTTGAACAAATGGATCATTTGGATGGCTGGAATGTATCTGTAGAAATCAACACTGTTCTGACGAAGTTGGGCTTCAATGAAAGATCACGGCATCAACCTGTAGATGAGTTATCGGGAGGCTGGAGGAACCGTGCAGCACTGGCTAAAGTCTTAATTGAAATGCCCGATGTCGTATTGCTCGATGAGCCTACTAACTTTTTGGATATCGAAGGGATCGTATGGTTGGAGCAGTGGCTTCACCGTTTTAATGGGGCGATGATTCTCATCTCCCATGACCGGCAATTTATTGACAGAGTAGTCACGCGGACGATAGAAATCGAGAATTATCATTTTCAGGAATATGAAGGCAATTACACCGACTATGTTCGTAAAAAGAAGATGCGCAAAAAGGTGCTTGATCGTCAATTCGAGTGGGAAGAAGAGCTTCTACTTATGGAGTCTGAAGCCATTGAAACCCGCGGGAACAAAAAGTCCCCGAAGGATCGTCTATCACGTAAACTGACAGATATGAAAAAGCGTGTGGAGCCTCATCCAGTGAACGTACTGATCACCGATATCTACAGCAATTTACGGTTTCCGGACAAGCTTGGTGAAGTGAAGGGAATTGGACAAAGCTATGATGGTCGGACGATATTCCAGAACATTAGCTTCGATATTCAAAAGGAAGATCGGATAGCTATTGTGGGGCCTAACGGAAGCGGGAAGTCGACACTCATAAAGGTATTGACTGGGCAAGAAGAGCCTGAAACGGGTGGTGTGACTTGGGAACGTGGGGTCAGCTATGCGTACTTCAATCAGATGTGGGACGAACTCGATGTTAAGGATACAGTCAGTCATGCCGTAAATGTGTATGGGCTGGGACTCGATGCTCCGCGGAAAAAAGTGAACAAATTTCTATCGATGCTACAATTCTCGGAAATGGATCTGAGCAAAACGATCGGCAGTCTGTCAGGTGGACAGCAGGCCAGAGTAGCGTTAGCGAAATGCCTTCTCTCTGGCGCGGCTGTCATTATTTTGGATGAGCCAACGAATCATTTAGATTTGACGAGTATTCAGGTGATGGAGCAAGCACTCATTCATTTCCCTGGAGCCGTAGTTACCGTCAGTCATGACCGCTTCTTCATCGATAAAATTGCAACGAAAATGCTTACCTTCGATCCTGAAGCAGGAATCACTGAACAGAATGTTTAGGATTATGCTGGCAGTCGGATGATCACGGTCGTCCCTTTACCTACTTGACTGGTGATTTCAATCCCATAGGGTTCACCAAAATGAAATTGAATACGATCATGAACATTTTTTATACCAATATGATCTTCATCTAGGGTGTCTGATGGTTGAGAGAGACGAAGACGTAACTGTTTAAGTTTCTCTTCATCGATACCAATTCCGTTATCTTTAACGATAATTAGCATGTCATCCCCCGAAATCATCGAGGAGACTTCAAGGAGACCCGGTTCACTTCGACACTCCAGTCCATGGACGATAGCATTCTCAACGATGGGTTGAAGGGAAAAGTGCATGACTTTAATTATTTCGGTATTAGGTTCTAGCTGTTCAATATATTGAATTTTGTCCCCGAAACGTAATTGTTGGATTTTTACATACAGCCGGACGTGTTCAAGTTCTTCTCGCAGGGTTACGGTTATCTTTCCGGTCTGGATATGAATCCGAAACAATCTACCTACAATCCCCACCATTTCGCCAATCTCTCTTTGCCCATTAATGATAGCTTTCATTTGAATAGATTCAAGTACATTCGCAAGGAAATGTGGATTGATTTGGCTTTTAAGGGCGCCGTATTGAGCTACTTTTTGCTGTGCTTTGGCCATAGAAGATCGCTCGATATAATTTTGCAGGTCTTTCACCATTTTTCGGATTCCATTGTATAGAACACCAAACTCATCTTGACGATTACTATACAAATCCACATCAAAGTTCCCCATCCCCACCAGCTTAACCTTTCGGCTTAAAAGAATAATAGGCTTAGTGACACGCTCCGATAGGATATACATGAATAAGATCGCAGTGACAAGCGACAAGAGCGCTAATGTTAAAATGATTTTTCCGAGAAAAGTGGCTTGCTTAGTCATCTCTTTTTCATCTATATACTGTATGACCTTCCAGTTGGAATAGGGAGACGTAACAAAGTTAATGTACGAGTCTTTATCATCAAAAGTACCATAAAAGCTTCCCGTGTCATTGTTCATGAAAGTATTAAGCGCCTGAGGTTCTATAGGGATAGGTTGTAAGGGTGAGGTCTCTAAGATGTCAGAGCTGTAAACACTACCGCCCTTATCGTCTAAAATAATGAATTTTCGTTTGCTATTCTCCGAGAGCTTTAAGATTTCACGTAATGAATCCAATCGGATATCGATTAACATGACGCCAATGGGCTGCTTGCTTCCTTTTTTATTAATGACTCGGGCAATAGAAATGACGGATTGTTTGGAATTGGTGCGATAGAAGGGGACATGGCTGCCAAATAGAATCACTCCGCCTTTTTTCTGCTGGGTCTGTAAATACCAATCCTCCTGGGTATAATCCTTCACATCATAATCCGCACGATTGAAATTGGCAGAGTAGAACACACGTGATCCCGAAAAAATCTGCACACTATCAACATTTTTAATCGTCATCTCAATCCCGCTGATGAAATGCTCAATCGTGTTTCCATACTGAATATTCAGGTCATTTCCGACGTCGTCTTTATGGATCGTCCAATGCTCAAGTGCGGTTTGGAGCTGGCTATCTACCTGTGCGTTCAGTGTACCTTTATCAATACTTTGAAGATATTGGTCAATGTTGAACGAGAGGTTATTAAGGATCAGATTTGAGCTACTCTGGTATTCATTTTTGACGGCTTGGTTTGAAAAGATATAGATGATTGCGGATATGATCAGGAGTGGAATGGTAATGGTCAGGATCATCAGCATGAAAATTTGACGATTGACATGTCGCATCCGGTAGCGTCTCTTTGGTTGCTCAATCTGCATCATTTTAGGTCACCAGCCTGATTGTTTTCTATAGTCTGATGGGGTCATGTTGGTGATACTTCGGAATGTTTTCACGAAATGCTTATAGCTTTTGTAACCACACATCGTACAGACATCGGTCACTAGAATCTCCGGTTTTTTTAAGCATTCCTGCGCATATTCCATCCGAATTTCGGTTACAAATCGCATATAGTTCTTATCGAGTTTCCGCTTGAAGAGGCGACTTAAATAAGACGGATTATAGAAGAATCGATCTGCTACCATCTGCAGAGTCACGTCTTGATCAATATTTTCTTTAATGAAGGATTTAATATGCTCGAATATGATCACATCCTGTTGGTGGTTGTGTGTCAGTCCTTCGGTATAAACAATCCCCAAATGAATCATCCACCTGCCAAGCCAGTCAAAAAGCGTCTCAAGTGAATCAAAATCATCCACAAAGGTAAGGTTCAGGAGCTTTTCGCTGTACACACCTTCGATATGGATGTGGTTTTTATTGGCGAAGCGGATTATAACACTTATGATTTCCTGAAGAAATGCGAGCCAGTAATCAGGAGAAGAGACATCGGTTTTACTCAAAATATCTTGAGCCAGACGGTGTATCAGCTGGAGCGTCTCTATTTCGTTAGAACTTTCGATACAGGAGATCATCCGTTTCTTATCATTCTCATCTAGTTGAATTAAGGATGGTTTCTGAGAATTTGAGTTTTCTATCCATTGTGGCACATAGAATAACCTGCAATCTCTCTTGTAAAAGCGTTGATATAACATTCGATCGGACTCGTGCAGCAATGTATGTATTTGTGCAGGGTTCTCCGTCGTCTTACTTATAACTACATAGAGGCCTAGATGATGTTCTAGCGTAAGCGCCTTCAGATATTGATCGATTCGTATCTGTACTTGAGTTTGAAGAGGGAAGTTGTCAGTAGAAGACGGAGATCCCAATACAATAAGACCATAGAGCTTTGTTTTAGATGAATATGTAAAAATAGAGTGTGGTGTAGAGGCATGGAGATACTCATCCACTGCGTAATGAATCAACTTTTCCGCATATTCTCTCATCCATAGGGTGGATTGCGTGCGCGTTTCTCTCACAGGAATGCCAGTCAAAACAAAGGGGAGATAAAGATAGTAGTTACTGTTGAAATTACATAGTTCATGGATAATAGCATCATCTATTACTGAATGTTCTTCCTCTAGCAACAGCTTTACAAGCTCTGCCCCTTCCAGATTAGAACGTTTTAATCGGTCTTGCCGTTTTAGATGAAGCTTGTTCATACAGTTTTGTATTACTAGAAGGCTTTCTTCGTATTCCAAAGGCTTAAGCAAAAAAGCATGTACATTCCCTAGTTGTATAGCCTTCTGAGCGTATTCGAAATCGTTGAATCCTGTCAAAATGATAAATAATGTATCAGGAAGCAGATTGCGAATCTGCTCAATCATTTGAAGCCCATCCATTTCTGGCATCCGGATATCGGTGATCACCAAATCGGGCTTCTCGCGTAGCGCGGTGGTCATTCCTTCTCTGCCATTCTCTGCTTCAATAATGCTGTGGACCCCAAGCTCCTCCCAAGCAAAGTAATGTTTTAAGCCCGTTCGTATTAATGGCTCATCCTCTACAATCATCAATTTATACATGAAATCCCTCCGGAAGACTAGAATTATAGTGGATCACTCGTAAGAGAATACCATTAGATGTAAGATTAAAAGGGTTACATTAAGGCGAAAAAGTGAAAAAATATAAATTCAATTGTTAATAGGTGGAATATGTAATGTATTATAACATTGAAGAGGGGTGGATTGAAGGGATATGTCAGAAATGAACCCTAAAAGTAAAAGGAGTGGGATTCTCCTGAATTTACAATTGATTTATGATTAGCGCAAGGAATGAGAGCAGTACTTTATTCCACAAAAAATAATTGGGGGTAGCACATGAAAGCAATGAAAAAAGGGCTAATGAGTATTGTTGGTGTCGCACTTTTAGGTACACAGTTAGTTGCATGTGGAAATACGAACACAGCCAATTCAGCAGTTACACCAAGTAATAATGCTGACAAGACAGAGCCCGCAGCAACTGAGGTTGCTGCTAAACCAGTAGAAATTACTTGGTGGAATTTTCCGAGCTTTCAAGCTTTAGATGGCGAAGTAGGCAAGTATGAGAAGGAAATCATTGCAGCTTTTAATGAGAAGAATCCTGAAATTAAAGTAAACCTTGAGATGATCACCTTTGAAGGCGGCCCTGAAAAACTGAATGTCGCAATTGCTTCGAATACCGCACCTGATGTGATCTATGATGCACCTGGACGGATTATCGATTGGGGTAAAAAGGATTTGCTTGCACCGCTTAACGACATGGTGACTGATGAAGTGAAGAATGATATTTCAGAAGCTTTTTGGAAGCAGTCAAGTGTAGGCGACAACATCTTTATGTACCCGATCAACACAGCGCCTTTTATGATGGCTGTTAATAAATCTATTTTTGAAAAGATTGGCGCTCTAGATTTACTACCTTTGGATAAGGAAGATAGAACTTGGACGTTTGAAGAATATAAAAAGGCGTTGGAAGCTGTAAAAGAAAAGGCACCGGACGTTATTCCTACAGGATTCTTCGCGAAGAGCCAAGCTGGAGACCAAGGCACTCGCGCTTATCTTGCTAACTTAGGTGTATCCCGATTCTTAAATGAAGATAACTCAGCAGTCGCTATCAATACTGATAATGCAGCTAAAGCGTTAGATTGGATTGTCCAAGCTACGAAAGATAAACTCAGTGTCTCTGGTGCAGCTTCACTTGCGGCTGCTGACGTGAACGATTTGTTCCTGCAAGGGAAATTGGCCTTTACACTTAACTATTCCGCTGTACTAAAAGCACAGAACGTATCCAAAAAAATGGTTCAGTTCGAAGATATTCTCCTTCCATTCCCTACACTAGATGGTTCGGAACCAAAGCTTGAACCATATCTGGGCGGTATGGCTGTATTTAACAATGGGGATGAAGCTAAGATTGCAGCTTCCAAAAAGCTGATTGATTTTATTGCTAATGATCCTGTATGGGGTAAGAAAAACTTGATTCAAACAGGCGGACTCTCGGTTCGTAATTCGATTACTGGTCTTTATGACGATCCAGAGTATAAATACGCTGAATATGCACGTAAATTTACGACAGATGCACCAACGATTGCTGATGGATATGCAGATATTCGTACGTTCTGGTTCCCTGAATTACAACGTGCTTTAACTGGAGGCGCAACCGGCAAGGAAGCTTTGGATAGTTTTGCTACAAAGGCTAACGAAGCTATTACTAAAGCAAAAGCAGCTATGAAATAAATAGTGAATGGTGTTCAAAAGAATAGAGTGCGGGAAGCACTCTATTCTTTTTAAAAAAATGAAAATTTTAAAGCTACGCACCTATAAATATCATTATTTTTCATCAGAGAAATGGGGAGAAGGTTGTGGGGACAACGGTACGCAAAATTAAAGGTTATGTGATACGTGACTGGATGATGAGTTATCTTTTCTTATTACCAGCGTTTGGATTTTTTCTTCTGTTTGTAGCCTACCCAATGATAAAAGGGGTTTATATTAGTTTCTTTGATTACTCGCTGAGAGATTTTAGTTTTATTGGTCTCGATAATTATATTTCATTATTTAAAGATGATAATTTCATGAAGTCCATGGGAAATACTTTATTACTCGTAGTGATCACCGTACCGATCGTGATTATCTTTTCACTGTTTGTCTCCATGAATATTTATAAGAAAAAAGAGTTTGCTAGATCGTTTTTCCGAGGTGTGTTCTACTTGCCAGCCGTATCTTCGGTCGTAAGTATTACAGTCGTTTGGGGCTGGATTTACCATCCCAACTACGGAATTCTGAATTATTTGACGGGTTTATTTGGAATGGAGCCTGTTTCATGGCTTGGGGATACAAGAACCGCATTACTTGCAATTATCGTGGTCTTAATAACGACTTCTGTAGGGCAACCGATCATCTTGTATGTGGCCTCCATTGGTAACATTCCTAATTCTTATATTGAAGCCGCAGAGATAGATCGAGCAACCCCTTGGCAAATTTTCCGGAAAATATTATGGCCGATGCTGATGCCAACGAACTTATATATTATCGTGATTACCACGATTAATACCTTTCAGTGTTTTGCACTGATTCAACTCCTTACCTCAGGTGGACCTGTATATAGCACTTCAACTGTTATGTATGGTGTATATGAACAAGCCTTTATGCTAGGTCATTTCGGATATGCCTCTGCAATGGGCGTCATACTCGCAATTGTAATTGGGATCATTTCAATCATTCAATTCAAATACTTTGGCAGCGATGTTGAGTATTAAGGAGGGGACATCATGAATTCTACGAATCCATTAGAACTGAAAGCACCTATTATCCAGTCTAAGAAAGTAAGCGCATGGAAAAAAGAATTAACGATTCCAAAAATAATCGCTACAATCCTATTGATTTTGGCTACATTATTTTTTATATTTCCCTTTTACTGGGTAGTGTCGGGGGCCTTTAAACTTCAAACTGTGGCAACGACCATCCCACCGGAGTGGTTTCCGTTAAAGCCGACGTTACAGAACTGGACAGAATTATTTAAGAATCCAGTAGAACGCTGGATGTTTAATAGCTTTATTATTGCTTTTGCAGAAATGGCTGCGATCTGTATTGTCTCCTCCTGTGCCGGATATGTTCTCGCAAAGAAATCATTTCCAGGACGAGGAATTATCTTCACGATGTTTGTTGCCGCTATGGCATTGCCTAAGCAAGTTATTCTCGTTCCGCTGTTTACGATGTTAGCAGACTTTGGTTGGGTCAATACGTATAAAGGGCTTATTTTACCGGCGATTGGCTGGCCATTTGGAGTCTTTTTGATGAAACAGTTCGCGCAGACGATTCCGGGAGAGTTGATTGAAGCGGCAAAAATTGACGGCAGCTCGGAAATTCGATTGTTCGGAACGATCATTTTACCGTTATTGAAACCAGCAGTTGGTGCACTGGCTATATTCACCTTTATTACTTCATGGAACGATTATTTCAGCCAGCTAATCATGACGCGATCTACTTCGATGATGACCTTGCCACTTGGGGTTGCGACACTTCGAGGCGAATTCACAACGAACTATGGACTGCTTATGGCAGGTGCTGCGTTAGCTTCTATTCCTATGATTGCGATTTTCCTAATGTTTCAAAAGGCATTCACACAAGGGATTACTATGGGTGCTGTTAAGGGTTAACAATTCTCATAACAACGTAAATTAACAATAGTGATTTAAACGATGGAGGCTATTATCTATGAAATCATATAATCTTGAAGCTTTTAAAGGCATTATTATCGCTTTGTACTCCAGTTATGATGCTGAGGGGAATATAGATAAAGAAGCGGCACGCAAATTAGCTCGTCATTATGCTTCTACAGGTGTGAAAGGTCTTTATGTTGGCGGAAGCTCAGGCGAAGGCATGCTGCAATCGGTAGAAGAGCGTAAACAAATGCTCGAAGCAGTTATAGCGGAAGTAGGAGATGAGCTTACGATCATTGCACACGTAGGTGCTCCATCTACAAGAGACAGTGTTGAGTTAGCTGTACATGCTGAATTAGTTGGCGCACATGCGGTATCGGCTGTTCCGGCTATCTATTACCGTTTGTCTCCAGACAGTGTTGAAAGTCATTGGCAGGCGATCATTGATAGTACTTCACTTCCATTTATTATCTACCACATCCCGCAAACGACAGGCTTTCAATTATCTAAAAGCTTGTTAGTGAAGATGGCCGCGCAGGATAAAGTGATTGGCGTGAAGATTTCAGCAGAAAGTACATTTGAGCTTCAGCAGTTTAAGGCAGCAGGTGGAAATGATTTTCTTGTATTGAATGGACCGGATGAGCAGTACTTAGCTGGCCGCAGCATTGGGGCAGATGGTGGGATTGGTGGAACTTACGGGGTCATGCCCGAGCTATTTTTAAAAGTAGAACAATGTTATGGGCAAGGCGATATGGCTGAGGCGCAGAAATGGCAGTTCATTATCAATGATCTCATTGTAGAATTATTATCCTTTCCATCATTATATGGTGCATGTAAAGCAATTCTGAGTTTGCGTGGATTTGAAACGGGCCAACCGAGAATGCCACTTCTACCCATCAAGGCTTCGGATCAGGATCGGGTGGAAGCTCTCAACAATAGAATATTAGAGTATATTCTTGAAGCGAAGGGATAGGGTTATGATGACTCGAATGAGCGATATCTTTCCGATGAAAGGTCTGATCGTGTCATGTCAGGCACTTGAGCATGAGCCGCTTCATGGTGGGGATACAATGGCAAAAATGGCAAGAGCGGCGGTTCAATCAGGGGCAATTGGAATTCGCACGAATGGGGTTCCAGATATTCTAGCGATTAAAGAAGAAGTAAATGTACCGGTTATTGGACTTATTAAACGGGATATTCCCGGATCAGCCATATTTATTACGCCAACTCTGGATGAGGTGAAAGCAATCGTGTCCGCTAAAGCGGATATTGTTGCATTAGATGTTACGAATCGGGAAGGTCGCTTAGCGTCGGTTAAGCCTTTAATCGCATATGCCAATCAAATGGGTGTGCTTGTAATGGCAGATATATCGACTTTGGAGGAAGGACTGGCAGCGGAAGAATTAGGTGTAGATTTTATTGGTACAACACTTTCGGGCTATACACCATACAGCACACAACAAGAAGAACCAGATCTTGTCTTGCTTCAGCAGTTATGCGAGTTCGTGAAGATTCCCGTAGTTGCAGAAGGGCGTATATGGACACCGGAAGATGCGGCGAGCGCTAAGAGGGCTGGGGCATCTTATGTAGTTGTAGGAAGTGCGATTACAAGGCCACAGTTGATCACTTCACGATATGTCAAAGCCGTGATCGATTGCTGAGACTTAAGGAGGCGAGTCCGTGTTAGAAGATTATGATCCTCTAATGGAATATGCTGTCGGAGTGGATATCGGGGGGACGAAAATTAATGCTGGACTCGTTACACCACAGGGTGACGTAGTACATACTGTAAGTCTGAGCACAAAGGCTGGGTTCACGAAGACCGTGGACCGAGCTATTCAGGCTATTCAAAGGTTAATAGAAGAAGCTACAGCCATGCATGCAGGCGTTCAGATTAAAGGGATTGGTGTAGGAACGGCAGGACAAATCGATTGGGAGGCAGGGAGTATTCGCTCGTCATCAGAGCTTATTCCTGGATATGCTGGGACAGCCTTGAAAGCGTTGCTTCAGACTCAATTCCAGCTTCCAGTAATCGTAGATAACGACGTGAATGTACTGGCATTAACAGAGAAATATTTAGGTTCTTGTATAGGTGTGAGCGATTTTATCTGTCTTGCACTTGGTACGGGTGTAGGTGGAGCCATTGTTGTAGAGGGTCGTCTTGTCCATGGTTCTTGGGGTGGCGCTGGAGAGTTGGGGCATCTGTCCGTAGATTTCAAAGGACCTGCTTGTGTTTGTGGAGGGAGAGGCTGCTTAGAATATTATGCGTCAGGCACAAGCATTGCTCGTCGAATGAGGGAAAAACTAACTTTAAACAATGAGCCACTTGATAACTTAGAATCACGAGACGTGATCGCGAGATGGAGGGAAGGAGACCGTCTAGCTACAGAAGTAATGGAAGAAACAATTGCTGCGCTTGGTTCAGCTATCGCTTCGTTTATTCATATTTTTAACCCAAAGGTTATTGTTATTGGTGGTGGAGTGGCTGAAGCAGGTGAGCTATTATTCGAAGGAATAAGAAGAGAAGTGGCTACGAGAACGATGCCATCGATGCTGGAAGGCGTCCGCATTGAAGCAGCCTATCGTGGCAATTCCTGTGGAATGATCGGTGCGGCATTACAGATCTGGGAGTACGGAGTCCCATCCCTTTCATCTAGTAATGAAGGCTTTATCTAAATCTCTTGATTAAATAGAATAATTTACCGATAATGTTAAAGGGGATGAGAGTAAAGGTCAAATCTTTCTGGGGTCCCTAATCCGTTTATAAGGAGTGATGATGTTTGAGTACGAACAACACCACAATGAAGTCCGAGAGAGGTCAGTATTCGTAAGGGAAGAACACCTCTCAATGACTACGGGAGGCACTATCGGAAATGATGAATTTAATGAACATGGTGAGGGGAACAGAGAACGATCTACCTGCCAAAGAGATGATCAAGTATTGGAATCATGAGCCTGGAACTTTGAAGCTTGTGAGAGCAAGTAGCAATTTTATTTATACGTTTCAATGGAATAGTAAGCACTATTATTTAAGGTTTACTCATGAAGAGGATAATACCGCAGAGAATATTCAGGCTGAACTAGATTTTATGATGTACTTATTGGAACAGGGCTATGAGACCGTAGCGCCAGTACGCTCCAAGCAAGGGAAGTGGATTGAGACCCTTTCAACTGGAAATGGTAAATATCACGGGGTTGTTTTTGAACAAGCCCAAGGGGAGTACGTTCCACTTGAAGAGATGTCGGAGCTGCAGTTCCAACATTGGGGTCAAACGCTCGCGAGATTGCATAATTTATCTGAGACTTATGCTCCGAGCACACCCGCACGTAAAAGCTGGGTCGATTCGCTTCAATTTATTTTATCCGTATTAAGAAGACACCCCGAGGAGCATAAAGCGCTTAAGGAATATGAACGAATTGAGGCGTGGCTAAGTGAGCTCTCTTTTGGCGTAGGGCATACGGGGCTGATCCATTTTGATTTTGAGACAGACAATATCTTTTATATGAAAGAGACGTCTCGATATAGTGCGATCGACTTTGATGACTCTATGTATCACTGGTTTGCGATGGATATCACATCAGCATTAAGAGATCTATCCAAACAGAATGATGATGAGAGCAAGAAGAACATCGATCTTTTTATTAATGGATATAGATCAATAAAGCGGCTGGACGATGAATATATCAAGCTATTGCCAGAATTCCAAAGATTCTCTGACTTATATGGATTCGCTAGGTTGCTTCGAAGTTTAGAGAATTTGGACGTTTCTATTTGTCCGGAATGGGCACTACAGCTTAAAGCTAAATTAGAAGCAATCTGTGATCGTATTCGGAATGGCTTTCATCCACATATTGCGCTGAAGACAATCACTGAGAATAACTGGTATACCTGTACGCAATTAGAGGTGTCCAATGAGCAAAAAACGGTTTTTCCTGTACCAGTAGTCTATTGGTTAGCAGAATCGGCTTATTGCGGAATGACTCCGTTGGCTTTATACGCAGATGAAGAATTGGTAGGATTCTCAGTATATGCTGTTGATCCTGAGGACGGAAGTTATTGGATTATGGCGTTTATGATTGATCAGAAATATCAGAATAGAGGATTCGGTAGAACCGGAATGGCTGCCTTGATTCGAACTATAAAAGAGGAACATCACTGCGACAAAATCGTTATTGGACATCGAATAGAGAACGAACGTGCTTCGAACTTATATACATCCCTTGGATTCGTTGAAGTGAGCAGGGATGAGGTTGAAGTCATACGTGAGTTGATAGTGTAAAAAGAAAAGAGGCCGTTCCAAAAGTAGTTTTTGTACTACTTGGGAGCGGCTCTTCTTGTTATCCTGTAAATGACGTTCCAAATGATGATCCGAGTGAAGTTCCAAGTGAAGTTTCAATAGAACAATTAGGGAATTTCTCCCTCTAATTCTGAGATTATTGGTTGCCAGACTTATAATTAGGGAAAACCTCCCCTAAATTCGTCTGATTTGATGAGAATCAAAGGAATTAGCCTGATTTATAGGGAGGAATTCCCTAATTTCATTCATTATTAGCGGATATCGACTTTTTATAGGGAGTTTTTCCCTAATCAGTTTTAAACCATCAAATATTAGCCCACTCCTGCTCTAAAGAGGAATAGACGATCTCGTTGCACCATTGCTGATTACAGAATCTAGTCTCCCTAAGAACTCCATCTTTTAACATTCCTGCTCTAATCATTACTTTCTCAGATTGCACGTTCTCGGCGTTGGCATAAGCAACAACCCTATGTGCATTAAGAGAGCTAAAGGCATAACCTATCAGAGACTTCACGGCTTCAGTTGCATATCCCATTTTCCAATAGTCCGGGAGTAGGACCCAACCGATTTCCCATTCTCTGATTTCTTCCCAGTTTAACTTTATGCTGACATTACCGATGGGCTTCATATCCAGCTTTGTACATATTGCAAGATCATAATATTGCCGTGGATCACATGTTGCTTGAGACAAGATCGAAAGGAAGTCATCTTTAATTTGTTTTGCATCAGGTGCAGTGTTCTCATATTTGTAGGATAGGGGATTTTGTTCTAGTTCTTCATAAAAAGAAGAATCACTGCTTGTATAATCTCTTAAAATTAATCGGTTCGATACTATTTCCATGAATATAGCACTCCTAGTTTAAGTTTTAATTGTTCTTCAGTTGCTACCGCCTAATACGATTACAAAGACTCTGTTATACGTACTCTGTAACTTCTTGTAGATCCATGTAATTTCCTTTATTTTTCATAATATTTACACATTATAAAAATATAAGCTTAACAACCTTCCATTTTTATCTACAAAAATAGTGGAATTGTGATAAAGTAATATTGGTTTATTTACTAGAGGGGGATTTTGGAAATGAAAATGATTAAATGGGGCATCACTGCAGCGCTGGCAGTATCTATGTTTGGTCCAATTCATACAGCGAAGGCAGCAGATACAAGTGTACAAGCAGAGACTACGACTCAAAACAACGATGATCTAATCTTTAAGATGGACTATACGGAGATGACCGTTGGTGACAAGGTTCCAGTGCAGATTTTTGCAAAAGGTCCAGATGGCTCATCCGAACGTGTTCCACTGTCTCAAGCAGATATGGTTATTGAGAAGCCTTACTTATTGCAAAAGCTGCCTGATGGTTCAATAAAAGCATTAGCCGTTGGCGAAACAAATGTAACCGTACGTTCAGGAGCTAATTCCAAAACGTTAAAGTTATCTATCAGTGCTGATAAGGACATCGAAACAGGTGTATTAATCAATGGCACGATGTATTTGCCTGTACAAACTACCTTTAAGAGTTTAGGTGCAACTATTCAGACGAATACAGCCACTAAGACTTTTAGTATTCGTGTAGGGGATTTGCCTATTCAGCTTCAACTGGGCAGCGATATTGCTATGGTGAATGGGAATAAGGTGAAAATGAGTGGTAAAGTGCAAACCGTGGATGGAGGAGCAGTATTCCCTGCTACCCTCTTAAAAACAGCATTGGGAGCAGTATTGGACTTTGGTGCTCATTATGAGTCTTTGAACATCAATTTCGGTAAAGCTGAGTTATTTGCGTACACAAAAAATACGTTAAAAATATCCAAAAGAGAATCTCAAGGGGATCTCGCCAAGCTAATCGGAAAGACTTATTGGTTCAACCAGTATGATTCCGACTATAAATTCCAAAAAGCAACGATTGTTGATATTCTTGTGAACGACGATAATGAGTTTTCGATTTCTTTTCAATTGGCATCAGGTAAAATTGTGAATTCTTATGATATGGAATACGATCAGGTCACTCGCGATCTGGCAAACAAAGAGTATTTCTTTACGTCTGATCCTACCAAAATCTATAAATGGTCAAATGCGATTTGGGCCAAGATCAAGGCAGGTACAATTTCGACAGGGATGACGAAGCAGCAAGTAGAGCTGAGCTGGGGCACTCCAATTGATAAATCAAGTCTATCCGGCAGTGGAATTACAGTTGAGACTTGGCAATATAGAAATTATAATTACGTAACCTTTACAAATGGTGTTGTCTCTATGATTTACACAAATTAATGTAAGGGAACTATAACTTCATTTTAAATCAAAGGACGCCTTAAGGTTCATCACCGGGCGTCCTTTTCATATATTCGAACGCCTCATCATTGATTTAGTCATAGAGCCTGTCTCTAAAGCATATCTTTTGAAAGAAGCACTTTCAGAATGAAATGTTGACTATTTATTGACCGAAATGAGGGGTTTATTCATGGCAAAGTCAAAACGTGGGCATGCACTGTGGAGTTTACCATCCAGGGGTCGGGGTACTTGTCCGGTCTGTCAGAGCACACGGATCAAACTGCTTTATCCAAAAAGAAAAACGGACGGATCAGTCGTTAAGGTTTGTAAGCGTTGTGACAAGGCGCCTCAGACGAAAGTGGATGCAGTGTTGGTGTAAAAGAGTAACGCAAGGATGCCTAGTTGCAGCTATATGCATTTTGCATGTAGGTATAACTAGGCATCCTTATTTTGAAATATAAGAAAGTATAAATTTCACACTATGCTGGATATGAAATTATTTCAGCGTACGATGAATGACCTGATCACGTCTAGGTCCCACAGAAACAGTAGAAATACGTATTCCAATAGACGTTTCAATAAAGTCTACGTAACTTTTAGCTTGCTCTGGCAGCTCGTCGAAGCTGGTGATATGGGAAATATCGCAGTTCCAGCCAGATAAATACGTTATTATCGGTTTTGCTGTGTTTAACTTATTTGTTGCTGGAAACTTGTCGGTGATTTCCCCATTTTCAAGTTCATAGGCAACACAAACCGGAATCTCATTTAAATAACCAAGAACATCCAGATTGGTCAGCACAACCTCCGTTGCACCTTGCATCAGGCAACCATAGCGTGTAGCTACTGCATCAAACCAACCCATACGTCTAGGACGACCCGTTGTTGCTCCAAATTCCCCAGCATCGCCACCTCGTGTGCGAAGTTCATCCGCTACAGGGCCTTCTAATTCAGATACAAAAGGTCCGGCACCAACACAACTGGAATATGCCTTCGTTACAGCGATAACATTCGTGATGGCAGCCGCAGGTAGACCCGCGCCGACAGGTGCGTATCCGGCAAGTGTCGATGAAGAGGTAGAGTAAGGATATATACCGTGATCAGGATCGCGCAGAGCGCCTAATTGCCCTTCAAGTAGAATCGTTTCTCCTTTTGCATAAGCTTCTTGTAGTATTTCTGTTGTATTGGCAACATATGGTGCCAATTGCGCAGCTTCCTTTTGTAACTGAGTCATTAATTCCGAGACTTGGATAGGGGCTTTCTTATATAAATGCTCCAGCAATACATTTTTTGAAGCAAGTAATTGTTCGAGACGTTTCTGAAGTCGGGCGGGATCAAACAAATCTGCAACTTGTATCCCGAGCTTCGCATATTTATCCGCGTAGAATGGCGCTATTCCTCGTTTGGTTGAACCGAACCCTTGTGACCCAAGTCGTTCCTCTTCCAGCTCATCAAACAAACGATGGATCGAAAGTACGATTTGAGCACGCTCAGACACGTACAACTTCGGCCGTGGAACCCCTTTATCTGCTAATGCTTGTAATTCCTTTACTAATACTTCTGTATCAAGAGCTGTTCCTGGTCCAATAATGTTTGTAACTGAAGGGTAAAATACACCAGAAGGCAGCATATGAAGCGAAAATTTTCCATACTGGTTAATGATAGTATGTCCAGCATTACTTCCACCTTGAAAACGAACTACATAGGATGATTGAGCGGCTAGTACATCTGTCATTTTTCCTTTGCCTTCATCTCCCCAGTTAGCTCCTACAATTGCGATTACGGTCACGTGATTACCTCCCAAGCTTGTGATTGGCTACAGCTCTAAGTATAATGCTAGATATAACATTAGAAAAATTGATATATGTAATATCTATTATAAGGTGAGGTAATGACTTGGGAATGGACATCAACTTGGAATGGTATCGCTCTTTTTATTGGGTAGCACAAACAGGCAGCTTAACTGCGGCAGCAGAACGGCTGAATATCACACAACCCGCGGTGAGTCACACGATTAAGCAATTGGAAGAAAAGATGGGCGGTCCTTTATTTTTCCGTACCTCTAGAGGGGTGGATCTAACAACAGAAGGAAAAGTACTGCTGCGATTCATTGAGCAAGCCTTTCAGAATGTGGAGATGGGTGAGCGAGCGATTGCTGAAATGAACAATTTAAATAGTGGGGAGATTCATATCGGTGCAAGTGATACCCTCTGCAAATATTACTTGTTATCTTATCTCGAGCAATATCATGAACAATATCCTAACGTACGTATTCATATTACGAATCGAACAACACCGGAAACGCTCACGCTTTTAAAAGAAGGCAAAATTGATTTCGGCATCGTAAGCTTACCGGCATCTGACAAGCAGATTGAATTTCGTAAGAGTACACGGCTCCAAGATTGTCTTGTAGGAGGCAAGGGCTTCCGTCATTTAGCGGATAATACGATGCCGCTTTCAAACATCAAGCAGTACCCATTGTTGTTTCTGGAGCCAGGAGGCAGCACTAGAAAATATATAGATGGGTTTCTTGCCTCCAATCATGTGACGATAACACCAGAGTTTGAACTAGGCAGTGTAGATCTTCTTGTTCAGTTCGCTTTGCGTGGCTTTGGTCTAGCTTTTGTTATTCGTGATTATGTAAGGGAAGAATTAAAAAGTGGGGAGCTTGTAGAAATCCCTTTAGATCCGCCATTTCCAGAGCGTAACATCGGGATAGCGACTCTTCGAGGGGTTCCACTCTCTGCTGCATCAAAGTCCTTTCTAACCTTATTGGACTAAATTATATCGGATGCGGGATCATACATATGAGGAGGAGGCTAAGCTATGATTGATTTGCTTGGTCGGCTACGTAAGGGATACGGGAAAAAGCTGCGTGCACTTCACACCTGGAACGGCTGGATCGTCGTGATATTGGCCTTGACTGGGCTTGTGCTAGTAGGCGGTTTCTGGCGAGGTTTCCTCGGTGAAGGCAGGGTATGGATTAAAGGCTTGCATATTGTGGTAGGAATTGCATCTATCCTTCCAGTGATCTATTATCTTCTGCTGGCCAGTAAACATTGGAAACAGCTAAAGGAAAAACCTTGGCAGCGGTTCAATGTACTTGTTGTGCTCTTCCTGTTGCTTGGGTGGTTCGTTTCTGGTGTATTGTTATGGCAGTTTCGTACGGTAGGACCGCAAGTATCTAATCTTGCATTGGTCGTTCATGATGTCCTGACTTGGATTGGACTGCCTTACATTATCTATCACTCATTGACTCGTGTGAAGTGGTTGAAGGAGCCGAATCGTCGGACCATCAAGAGCGAGGGGAGTGCTATTACAACATCTCAGAATACTCCGCAGCCAGTCTATACACGTAGAGCTTTCATTCGAGGGACGATCGGTGTAGGGCTTGCCCTTACAATCGGACCCTCATTTGTAAAATGGTTAGGCAGCTCGATTGGAAACATCGGTGGCAGCGAAACGATCGATAAATTAATCGAGAATGACCGCAATCAGCTGTTGCCAGCACCGCAGCCACTGGCGGCATCGTCACCGCCTCTTGGAGGTGGGTCGCAGGGTCAATTCCGTGTTTATACAGTAACCCCTATTCCTGAGTTCACGAACGATAATTGGTCCTTTAAGTTGGATGGTCTTGTTGATCAGAGCTTTACATGGAATTGGGAGCAATTCGTTCAATTGCAACGTACGGTTCAAGTGAGTGATTTTCACTGCGTGACAGGTTGGTCCGTCTATAAGAATACCTGGGAGGGCATCAAGCTGAAGGATCTTCTACAAATGGCTGGTGTGAAGTCCACTGCAAAGACAGTGAAGTTCTACTCAGGGGATGGGGTATATACAGATACCCTTACGCTGGAGCAGGCGGATATGGACGATGTTATGGTCGCGGTGATGCATGATGGGAAACCGATTCCAAGCGATCTCGGTGGACCGGTTCGGCTAATTGTCCCCAAAATGTTCGCTTACAAGTCAGTGAAGTGGCTGAACCGGATTGAACTGATCGAGGGAGAGCATACAGGATACTGGGAGCAACGAGGCTATTCGAATGACGCTTGGGTATAAATGAGTTTACTTAACCTTAATGGGCTTTGGGCCTGTTAAGGTTTTTTTGTGATTAGGGATGTAATCACAGAAATAATTCCATATATATAGAAGTGAATCAACGTAGGGCAGAGATCATCTGCGGAAAATTAGTTTTTTTGTAAATAAAAGGAGTATGGTGAGTTAGTTTCTGATAAAATAAAGCAAATGATGGAAAAAGTTACCGGATCGGTTAGGGAGGTGTTTATGTTGAACGGTGCGAGATCCGTAAAGCTATTAGGACTTATAGTTGGCGTGGTGTTACTGAATATTATCGTTTTGTCACCAGGGTTATTAGGGGTCGAAATTGGGGGAGTAAGCGTTCTAGAGACTTCCTTTGGCGTGACATTAGTAGTGATCAGTCTTCTTGTTGTCCTTTATGGAAGTTATAATTTGCTGTTTAAAGCTTCGGTGGTTCCACCTGTAAAAGAGATAAAGACGCATGAGGATTATATAGCAGCGCTCACGCAATACAAAAATGTAAAGGTGCTGAAGAAGGACATTACACTGGCTTTGGATCAGGTCATTCGGATGGAAAAGAAGAAAAACACGTTAATGGTTGTCCTGGGTCAGAGATTTGAGCAATCGGAGCTAAGCTACAAGAAGTTTGGTGCGGTCAGTTATGAAGTAGAGAAGCTTTTCTATCTGAATGTCCGAGGGATACTTAATAAGTTAAGTGTTTTTGACGCTTCGGAATTCTCCCTTTTTGCCAGTCAGCAGAGACCTGCGCAGTTCTCGGATAAATTGGTGCAGAAAAAAACAGCGCTATACAATGAATACTTGGCTTATGTAACAGGTTATCTCGGTGCAAACGAAGAGATTTTGCTGAAGTTAGATCAATTACTTCTCGAAATATCGCTATTAGACAGTACGAATTATAAAGATGTTGAAGATATGCCTTGTATGAAGGAGATCGATGAATTGATCAAACAGACGAAATTCTATAAGCAATGAAAGGAAGATGCGAATGGCTAGGAAAGGGAGAACATTTTTAGTCCTCGGGATTATAACAGTGGTGGTTTTTGCTCTTGTGTATTTTGGGATCACCTTAACATCTAATTTAGGTAAAACCACTACTGAGGTTTCGTCAGAAGATGCAGGAAAGCGGCTGGAAAAACTTTATAAAAAAATTAACGTAAATATCGCGGAGCAAGTTAAAGGACAAATCGACCTTGATCCTGTAGCGATTGGTGATTCCTTACCGGATATTTCTAAATTCCCTATATCAGTAACCAATACAACGGATAGCTTTGTCGAAATCTTTTCATCCACAGAGAAATCAGGAACGGGTAATGATGGATGGCTTAATGAAGTGGCGACAGACTTTAATAGTTCCAATATAGAAGTGAACGGATTACCTGTTTCAGTAAAAATTCGCAATATTGCTTCAGGAACAGCGACGGATTACATAAGGTCTGGTAAATATATACCAGATGCGTTTACACCATCCAATGAGTTATGGGGTGAGATGGTAAAAGCGAACGGAATGAATACGCAGCTTATAACCAATCGTCTTATTGGTAATGTAGCTGGTATTGTCACGAATAAAACGAAGTATGATGAGTTAGTAGAAAAGTATGGTTCTTTAAACGTTAAGACGATTACTGATGCTATAGCGAATAATGAATTATCTATGGGTTACACAGATCCTTTTGCCAGCTCAACAGGTTTGAATTTTCTTGTGACTGCACTTGGGACGTTTGACAGCTCTGATTTGCTTGGAGAGCAAGCGGTTCAGGGCTTTGAGAAATTCCAAGCGAATGTACCTTTTATCGCATCGACTACTTTACAAATGCGTGATGCGGCTAAAACGGGGAAGCTGGATGCTTTTGTATTAGAGTACCAAATTTACGCAAATGCCCCCGAACTAAAGGGTAGTTATGTATTTACTCCTTTTGGTGTAAGGCATGACAGCCCCCTTTACGCATTAGGTGATCTTCCACAAGAGAAGCTGGACATTATTAAGAAATTCGCGGAGTTTGTTGAACAGGATAAGTATCAGCGTTTGGGTGAGGAAAAAGGTTTTAATGGACTGAATGACTATCATTCGGAGGTTAATCCAGTGGATGGCAGTCTTTTATCCTCGGCTCAAAAGCTGTGGAAGGAGAAGAAAAACGGCAATAAACCCATTGCGGCAGTATTTGTAGCTGATGTCTCAGGTAGCATGAACGGTGAGCCTTTAAATCGTTTAAAGCAATCATTATTAACAGGACAGAAATACTTAGGCAAAGATAATAGTATTGGTTTTGTTTCCTACTCCGATAACGTTACGATAAATCTTCCAATTGGCAAATATGACACGAATCAGCAGTCGATGTTTGTTGGGGCAATAGATAGTCTTCAGGCGAATGGGGGGACAGCGACTTTTGATGGAATTGTGGTGGCACTCAAAATGCTTCAAGACGAAATGAAGATAAACCCGGAAATCAAACCTTTAATCTTTGTATTAAGTGATGGAGAAACGAATGAAGGTCATTCACTGAATGATATCAGGGGCTTAATTGAAACCTACAAAATTCCGATTTACACCATTGGCTACAACGCAAATATTAAAGCACTGGAGAGCATTTCAAGTATTAATGAAGCGGCTAACATCAACGCGGATACAGACGACGTAGTCTATAAAATCGGAAACCTGCTTAATGTTCAAATGTAAGTTACAACTTTTAGGAGGGGTTCTATGACTTTTACGATGGAAGTGGTAAGTCCGGAGAAATTGAAGTCAGCGATTGAAGAACAGGTTAAACCTGAGCCACAGGAAGTAACGCAACTGAAGGAAATGGCGATAACCAATGTCTCGACGATTTTGGAGCTGGATTTAGAATCTTTGGATAAACGAAAAGAAGTGCTGCAATCCATAGACAGCTTCGGGATGAGCACCATGAGATCGTCTTCAGACAAGAACTCTCTTTTGCAAGTTTCTGTAGGGAATTTATCAAAAACAGGGGATGAAGGCGGGCAAGTAGCTAAAGGGTTAACGGAACTAAACCTCCAGTTGAAAGATTTAGACCCAAGCGCAGTGGATTTTGCCAAAAGTGGTCTTCTAGGGAAGTTCTTTAACCCATTGCGGAGTTATTTTGCGAAGTATCAAAAAGCAGATGCTGTAATCTCAGATATTATCATTTCTTTAGATAAAGGCAAAACCGTATTGAAAAATGATAACACTACATTAGAGTTTGAGCAGCAATCGCTTAGAGAGCTCACTAAAAAACTGCAGAAAGAAATTCAGCTGGGAATGCTGATGGATCAGGAGATTGAGGCTCAGCTAGATGCAGCCAAGCTACGTAATGAGTCTGAAGAAAGAGTAAAGTTCATAACGGAGGAGGTGTTGTTTCCTCTGCGGCAGCGTGTGATGGATCTGCAACAGATGCTGGTAGTAAATCAGCAGGGAATTATGGCGATTGAAGTGGTTATACGAAATAATAAAGAGCTAATTAGAGGGGTGGACAGAGCTAGAAATGTTACGGTTTCTGCCCTGAAAATCTCCGTTACGGTGGCCAGTGCACTCTATAATCAACGAATTGTTTTGAAAAAGATTGAACTCCTAAATCAAACAACCAACACGCTAATAAGCGGCACCTCAAAAATGTTGAAAGATCAGGGGGCGGCGATCCATAAGCAATCCCTAGAATCTAGCATTTCAGTAGATACATTAAAACAGGCATTTACAGATGTGCTATCCGCTTTAGATTCGATCAGTACTTATAAGCAGGAAGCTCTTCCTAAAATGCGTGAAACCATTAACCAGTTTAGAGAGCTGGCAGATAGCGGAGAACAGCAGATCGTGCGGCTCGAGAAGGGGAATAAGCTGGGCTTGTAGCTATTTCCAGTCTAAACCCATCCTAGCCTTTAGTCTGGTAAGACTCCGGTCCTAAGACTGTTTTGAGCCTTCTCTTTCTCACGTATAATGAGATTAATTGATAACGTGAGAGGAAGGACATAAGAAATGAACGATAAGTTGTATACAATGCCGATCGGAGCGGTAGATTCCATGCAGATTCCCGTAGAATCGAAATCACAATCTAAACCAGGCAAACGTCGATCAAGTCCCAAGACCTATCGGAGTATGTTGTATTTTATAATCTCTTTGCCGATTACGATTATATATTTCGTGTTTATGGTGACAGGATTAGCATTATCGATTGCTTTAACACCAATTTTCATCGGTATACCCTTATTTTTCGCAGTAGCTAAAGGGTTAGATTACATTGTGAAATTTGAGCAAGACCTAGTGAGATCACTGCTGGATATCCCTAGACCGAGTGAAGAGCGTAGAACAGATATGAAGCAAGAGGGAGCAGGCTTCCTGCAACGAATGAAGTTAGGTTTTGATGGTGCAAAGTTTGCACGTAACATCATGCTGATTATGGGACGATTCGTATCCAGTATTATCTTCTTTTCACTAACGATAACTGTGGTAGCAGCTGCGTTAGGTCTGATTACACTACCCGTGCTTCATCAGATTTTCCTGCAAACGATGGATTTGAACATTTTGGAGAATAGTGTGTTTGCTTTATTTAATATCGACTGGACATTATCTCAGCAATACATTTCTTATGTTGTAGCGGGACTCGTCGTTGCCGTGATCGCAACTTGGGTGATTAAGTCGTTGATGGATGTACAGCGTAGAATGTTGTTTGTATCCTACGAGGAAGAACGTCAGTATTAAATGGAAAGAAGCGTAGCTCTTAAAGAGCTACGCTTCTTATACTTTTATCGCTATCTTAATGAATTAGTCCATAGCTCAATAAGTTGTTAAGCTTCTAAACAGTAGGCTTGTAGCTGCTTGCGCTTATCAGCAGTCATGCCGAATTCCTGTTCGAGGAAAATCTCTACACTTTTATAACGCGCGTCAATGGCAGAGAAAATGGCTTCCATGAATTCTCTGCGTAATATAAGCGCAGCCATAACAGTATCGACTTCCTTCGGTGACAGATGCTGTGAGGCTTGCTTTTTTATTTGCTCATTCAAAGGACCAAGTGTCTGATTGGAGAGCAAATAGTCTTCTATAATCGTCTCTCTTGGAACCCCAAGTGCTAGGAAGATGAATGCTGATCCTACGCCAGTGCGGTCTCTTCCGCCGGCACAATGATGCAGGATACTGAATTCATCTGGAAGCATAATGGTTGCCATAAGTCGCTTAAAGGAAGGGTTATTAAAGGCCATATCCAAATACATATTAACCAAGAAGTCTGTCGTAAAATGTTCAAGGAATCCAGAACGAACCACATCTCTCATGTCTCCAGGCACCTCTTGCTTTAGCGCAGGTACACAAATGTTATTAACTCCTGGAATGACTGGATCTGGTTTTAAACGAATTTCTTCTATTCCCCGATAATCAAATATGGTCTTAATTCCAAGTGATTTAAAGAGCTTTATATCTTGATCGGTCATTCCTGTTAATTCGGCTGATCGAAAAAACAAACCGTATTTGACTCTACGGCCATCTGCGGTGGTGTATCCGCCCATATCTCGGAAATTGAGGACCCCTTTAAAGGGGAGAACACGACGCTTAGAATCTGTTGTTTCTAGTTTCTGGTTCATTTTCGTACCACCTTTGGTTGGTTATTGAATAGGCTATTCTAGAATGTAGAAAGGGTGTCGCTTAACCATAAAAGTTTGCCCTTAATACTATATATAGTACCATGATAAATGCCGACAACCCGAAAGGATAGTGTGACATTTTCCAAACTAATATCTCTGTTAATTGTCGCGTTATTACGCTGTATACGGAAAAATTCTAGTAGGAGTGTGTAAAATGAATTTAAAAGAAAAGTTGATAGTAATAAAAGAAAATGGCTACCAAGCACCTCCCGATACATTCCAGTTGATACAAGAAATGATACATAACATCGGTTCTGTGGATGCCGAGCTGCGTGATGATCTGATTTATACAATCTTATCACACTGGATTCCTGGTAATTCTCTAACTGCAAATGAACTAGAACAACTTCTTCCAGTTATTTTGGATCATAACCATTTGCATTTTAAGCTTGGTGAAACAAATACAGATGCTGTCTTTACTCGATCTTTCTCAATGCTAGTCATACCACTCGTCTTAGAAAGACATAGAGAATCACCATTTCTCTCAAGAGAGCAAATTCATCTGATAAAAGAGAAAGTATTTTACAATGTACAAGAAGAGCGAGATTACCGCGGGTATGATGAAGAAAAGGGCTGGGCTCATGCCATAGCCCATGCAGCAGATGCTTTAGACGATTTAGCTCAATGTTCCGAACTGGATAACAATGACCTCATAACGATTCTCCATTTGGTTTATGAAAAGATGATCATAACAGATCGAATTTACTCCGATGGGGAAGATGAGAGAATGGTAAGACCCATAATTAGTGTTTTAAATAGAAAAATACTTAGTCAGACTTATGTAGAGCAATGGATTCAAGGTTTTGGTGATGTAGAAAAAAATTCAGAGTTTCTTCCTGCCTTTAGGCAAAAACATAATATAAAGAACTTTCTGAAAAGTTTATACTTTCGAGTTAAATTTTATAAAGTAGATGCCGATCTCTGCCCAACTATCGAGCATACATTATATAAAGTGGAAAAAGTATACTATTCCTAATTAAGAAAAAAGTTAGGTACGGATTCAGGCGCTTACATAGGATTAAGTTTATTAAAAAAAGCCCAAAAGATATATGGGCTTTTTTTGTTTCTTATCGCAAAATATAACCCCCATCCGGAAACAAAGTGCTTCCTGTTGTATAGTTATTAGTCATCAAATAAATGGTTGTATGTGCTGCTTCGTCCGCATGGCCGACCCTCCCAAGAATATTTATATTCGTATATTCGTCGTAAGCTTTGTCTCTAGTTTCCTGTTCTGCACCTTCCCAATTAAAGTTGGTATGAATGGTTCCTGGGGAGATGACATTTACCCGAATCGGAGCTAATTCTACAGCCAATGCTTTTCCCAGACTCTCAATTGCACCGTTACAAGCCGCGTAGGAGGCACCGTCTGCAAGTGGTCGTTGGCCGAATGCACCAGACATCAGAACAATAGAGCCTGTTGGGTTTATATATGGGATCGCGCATTTCACAGCATTATATTGAGGCCAGAACTTTGCATTAAAGCAGCTATGAGCAATCTCTAAGCTTGAAGTAATCGGTCCTCTAACATAAGAGGCGCCGGGAGTGAACAAATGATCGAAGTTGCCGATTTTTTCAAAAAAAGACTTTAAGTCTTCTTCATTTTGATTATCAAGCGAATGAGTTTCGGTAGATTCGGACCCTAGAATTTGTTGAGCTTTTTCTAATTTATCTTGTGAACGCCCAGCGATTATGACATATGCGCCTTGTTCAACCGCTTGTTTGGCAGTCGCGAGCCCTATTCCGGAGCTTCCTCCGATAATGACGATTCGCTGGTTTTTTAAAGAAATACTGGACATTTTTATCTACTCCGTTCATAGTTAAATGGACTTTTAAGTTCTGTTTTTTATTATTAGATATAAAAGAAATTCTGCACAGTACGCACTTTTTTCGTACTAGGTACGATTGTTCGTACTAGCTGTGAAATAGATTAACTATCGAAAGAGATGATCACATGGATTTACTTGAGCCGAGATTGGCCGGAGTGCTTACAACGCTTGATAAGATCGGTGGAAAGTGGAAGCCGCTCATTTTATTTATTTTATTGATAGATGGTACCAAACGATTTGGCGAACTTCGACGGATTATTCCAGATGTCTCTCAAGGGACATTAACGAAGCAACTACGAGAGCTTGAAGAGGATCAACTTATCGATCGTGTGATTTTTCATGAGCTTCCATTGAGGGTGGAATATAGTATTTCAGAACATGGCAAATCACTAATTACTGTTTTGGATAGCATGTGTGGCTGGGGAAGGTTGCATCAAGAGTATTTAAATAATACAAATAAGTAAGGGGCGGACATTATTATAAATACTATTTTGCAGGACCCAACAGGTCAGGCCTATAAGACGCTGATACAGGTAGCTATGGAAGTGTGTGATGAATTTATTTTGGTCAAACGGGATCAGATGGAGTTAGAGTCAGAAGGATATGAACTATTGGAACGGTTACAGCCTTTTCTCAAAGAGATCGTCAAAGATGATTATTGGCCGGGAACTCGGCTTATGGGACATTATGCAGATGTTTATTATTTTAGATGTTCACCGGATGCGGTCGATATCCTACTATCCTATTCTACGAGCTTGTACTCATGGGTGCAGACTAGAGTGCCCGATGATCTTTGTTTTTTAAGACAGGGGCGACCGTGGTTAATCAATGCAGCTCATGAGCGAGAAAGCCATATTGTAACTGATGTAGAAGAGGTGCTTAACAGACTAGAAGAGAGCGGACTATTGTTCCGTGACTTATCTGTGTTTTATCCTTAATAAAGATAACAATGAGGCGATGTTTGCAAAGACATAGTCTCTTTTTTGTGCTGGGAATTTTTTGTAGACAAAATGGTCTACAAGTTGTAAACTCTAATTCAAATGGAAGGTCTAGGAATTGTAGACCAACGGGAGGCGCAAGGTTGAAGGATCTCAGACTGACCGAAATGGAAGGGAGATTTGCGGAATTAATATGGGATCATGAACCGATTCCGTCAGGGAATCTGGTGAAGTTATGTGAATCCGAGCTCAACTGGAAGAAATCTACGACGTATACGATGTTAAAACGACTTGAAGCTAAAGAGATTTTTAAAAATGATAATGGTGTGGTAGGTTCTCTTATCAAAAAGGATGACTTTTATGCGGAGCAGAGCAAGGCGTTTGTGAAGGAAACCTTCGGCGGTTCGTTACCCAAATTTTTGGCTGCTTTTACAAAGAGCCGGAAATTAAGTGACAGCGAAATTGATGATGTTCTAAGACTAATCCATGAGCATAAGGAGGAGTAACGGTGGATCAGCTGTTTGGACAACTTTTAAACATGAACATTACGGGAAGTTATGTGATTGTGTTTATCATCGTGGCACGGCTGTTCTTAAGAAAAGTTCCCAAAATATTCTCCTATGCCTTATGGTCTGTGGTTTTGATCCGACTCCTGTGTCCGTTCTCGATTGAGAGTATATTTAGTTTTATCCCATCTGAAGTACAGAACTCACCTCTAAATAAGCTATACACACAAACGCCTCAAATCCAAAATGTAATCATCACATCCGAGCAAGCAGTAAATAATATATCACCCGTACCTATCCCCTCTACACCTGCTGCACCAAGTGGTATAATCCCTTCAAATCCTTCAGACGCGTGGATTAACATAGGCCAATATATATGGTTGATCGGGATTGGGCTGCTGCTCATCTACAGCATTGTTGCCACTGTTCGACTTTCACGAAACTTAAGAGCCGCAACCCCTCTTTTCGAAAATGTATATGAACATAACGGCATCTCCACACCTTTTGTATTCGGCTTCCTTAAGCCTAGAATATACCTTCCAAACGGTCTTTCCGATCATGAAAAAGCTTATATCATCAAACACGAGCAAGTGCACATACACAGATGCGACCACATCATAAAACCTCTGGCGTTCGCTGTTCTGTGTATACATTGGTTTAATCCAGTGGTTTGGCTTGCTTTTTATCTGATGAGTGATGATATGGAGAAATCCTGTGACGAAAGCGTCATAAGACAGATGGGCAGCGGAATCAAAAAGGAATATTCGACCTCACTCTTATCCTTATCTACTGGAAGACGATTTATGGGCGGTTCACCGCTTGCCTTTGGAGAGAGCAACACGAAAGGGCGGATAAAAAATATTTTAAATTACAAAAAACCAGCCTTTTGGGTTGTTTTAGTCGCAATCATAGTTGTGGCTGCGCTGTGTGTCGGACTCATAAGTAATCCGAAAAATGATCCATTAACCGTAAAGGATTATGCCGAGCAATTTATGGAGCAGAACATTACGAGCTATGAGAATAGTACAAATGTTAAGATGGTTGACAGTAAAATTACTAAGCTTGAAAAAATAGCGTCATTCGACGATCTGTTTGCAACACCCTTGGAAATTTGGAGTTTAGAATATCGCTTGAAACCGGATGATCCAGCTAAGCTGACGATGACGGAAAATGTGGTTGATGGATTTATCACCGAAGAAGGAAGCATGGGGAAACCGATACTTATTTTTTCTATTATGAATTCAACACCACAATATTTGGGCGTAATCAGGAGTGGAGAGAATGACATATCCACACCAGCCGGTCAGGAAATGGCAGTGCGTGTGTTTCTTGAAGCAAACCATCAGCTTCCGCATGAAACTTATAGTGGGAATCATATTCTAGTGAAATTCCTCTTAACTACAGGCGAAACAAGCCAACTGTTGTTATCCCAACCTGTTATTCAAGGAGATTCAGGAATTTGGAGCGTAGAACGCTGGAAGGATTCGAATGGAAATGAATATTACAATACACCTCAAACCGATGTTACGATAGCTGAATATTATGCCCGTCTGCAGACATTAGCTGATCAGGGTGAGGAGCCAGCACTACTTTATCCTTTGCAGGTCGCCATGAATTATATAAGCAATGATATTGGAATGGGTCAGCATGTTAAGCTGGATCAGCTTGTGGTGGACAATGAGGCTACAGCTGATGATTTTGCGAACACGCCCGAGAGTATATTAATGGGCTACGTTTTTAATCTTAGCCTGGAGAATCATTCCTTTGATTTTGATAACATTGAATGGCTAACAATGGAGGATTCCGCTCGCTTTAAAGGGTTGAATATTAATCCAGATGAGGATATGCCCAATGGATTTTATATCCTCAACAAATATACGTATACCGATCCATTAGAGGTTACAGAGGATACGAGATATTCTATAGTTGATGCTAATGCGGGTGCTCTAAAAGAAGTAAGCAAGCAGGAGTTTATTGAATATTTCAAGCAATATACTGATTTTGTGCCCCCGTGTGTGATTACTAAAAAAGACGGATATGTCACCAGCATTGCTGAGAAATATATGCCGTAATTTATATGCTGATGAAAAAGTTGAATTTATATTTAAGCGCAGAAGAACCCGCACTTGGTGCGGGTTCTTCTGCATGTTCTTCAGCATGTGTATCGGCGCTGGCTCGTTTAGGTTACCTTCGGCACAATGTATTCGGTTTTTCACATACATTTGGCTTATTTACGTTAGCTTCTGCACAATGTATTCGGTTTTTCACATACATTTGGCTTATTACGTTACCGTCGGCACATTGTATTCGGTTTTTCGCATACATTTGGCTTATTACGTTAGCGTCGGCACATTGTATTCGGTTTTTCGCATACATTTGGCTTATTACGTTACTGCCGGCACATTGTATTCGGTTTTTCGCATACAGTTGGCTTATTTACGTTACCTTCGGCACATTGTATTCGATTTTTCGCATACAGTTGGCTTATTTACGTTAGCTTCGGCACATTGTATTCGGTTTTTCGCATACATTTGGCTTATTACGTTAGCGTCGGCACATTGTATTCGGTTTTTCGCATACAGTTGTCCGTAAGCTCGACTAAAACATGTATTCTAAGGATTTAAGGTCCGCTCGGTCCGTCATCCTAAAGAGGCGTGTGCTTAATTAAAAACAGGGCTCCCCATGGCCAACAGTTGAATATAGGCCCATCCCTTGAGTTCATTTCACATTTCTCCGCAATCTAGAAACTTTAAAAATTCTATTATAGCAAGCATAATCGCCTTCGGTGTTCTTAATAGGACGGTAGAGTCTAGGCCACTGGCAGACCCAACTGTTTACGAAACTTATTCCGAACTACGACAGAGAGTGCATCTAGCTCGACAAGCTCTGCCAGAGCGTACGCCTCTTGAAGACCAACCTGCATTAGATGCAGTACATGTGACACGGATGCACAGCCAGCTCCATTTCCTTTTTTAACAATTACGTCATCTGCGGAAATTTCTCCCTTTATAATGATCTGACAATTTACAAAATTTCATATATTTAAAGAAATCTATTGATAATTATTCTCATATGATTTAATATGATAACGATTCTCATTATCATTACTTTGCTATAAGGAATGATAAAAAAAATAGAGATGGGGAGATAGAAAATGAATCAGAAAAAAGTTTTATTAGCAGGGGTATCAGCGGTTTTAGCTTTGAGTTTGGCGGCTTGCGGTAACAATGAAAAGGATAACGCAGCTTCAAAAAGTGCAAATAATGCAGCAGTAGCAGCTGAGGGAAATGCAAATAACAAAGGAAATGCGACTCAGGAGGCAGTTGCCACTGAACAAACCATTACATATCTAGGCAAGGATTATGTAGTACCTGCAGAGATTCACAATATCGTAGCTGCAAGTCTTGAATCTATGGAAGATGCTGCAATCCTAGGAGTGAAGCCTGTAGGCGTACTTGCTATAGCAAATGCCATTCCAGGTTATCTGTCAACTGACCTAGCGGGTGCATCCTTAGTGGGGGATAAATTTGCTCCAAGTAATGAAGCGATTCTGCAACTGGATCCAGATGTTATCTTAGGGTCTTCCAAGTTTGGGGAAGATGTGGCCGGCGCGCTTAATAAAATTCAAACGATGATTCCTTATTCACATATCTCAACGAATTGGAAAGATAATCTGCTTTTACTAGGTCAATTATCCGGAAAGACCTCAGAAGCAGAAAAGATTATTAGCGATTATGAATCAAAAGCTGCTAGTGCAAAGGCTGACGTTGGAGAAAAGTTGAAAGATAAATCAATTCTAGTTATTCGTATTCGTGAGGGTAGTATGTGTGTGTATCCAGCGGGTGTTTACCTGAATCCGGTTATTTACGAAGATTTAGGTGCTACCATTCCCGAAGTAATAACAACTACTAAAGCTCAAGCTGAGCTTTCACTAGAAGCTTTAGCGGAAATTAATCCGGACTATATTTTCTTGCAGTTTGAGACTAGCGAGAATACTGATAATGCAACAGCACTTGATGATTTGCTCAAGAATCCTATTTTCAAAAGCGTAAATGCAGTCAAAAACAATCATGTCTTTGTAAATGCAATTGATCCGTTGGCGCAAGGTGGTACAGCTTGGTCTAAAGTAAGATTCCTGGATGCTGCAATTGAAAATCTCTTGAAGTAAAACCGAAGGTGCGATGAATAAGATGAATACAAAAAATTGGAAAGTTATATTGATCCTATCAACTTCTCCATTATTCATCGTATTAGCAATGGTTGTATCCGTCTTATATGGTGTTAAGGATATTGGAATAGTAACAATCTGGCAGGCGATTACACACTTCGATGCAAATAATGTGGACCACAACATTATTATGACATCTAGATTACCGCGTGTAATCGCCGCTTTATTAGTTGGAGCGGCACTGGCTGTTTCAGGGGCGTTAATGCAAGGCGTTACACGGAATTATCTTGCATCACCATCGATTATGGGAGTAAATGACGGATCGGCATTTGTTATTACGTTGGCTATGGTGTTTTATCCTGGATTATCGAATGTTCATATGATTCTTTTATCCATGGTGGGTTCTGCTATCGGAGCGGGTTTGGTTTTCGGATTTGGCTCATTGGTCAAAAACGGCTTATCTCCAGTCAGACTAGCCATTATTGGTACTGTAATTGGTACATTTTTAAGTAGTATTGCCTCAGCAGTAGCGATGTTTTTTCAAGTCTCACAAAATGTTAGCGTTTGGTATAGCTCGAAAATACATACTGTAAATCCAGATATGCTAATATTGTCCATTCCTTTTATAATCGTTGGTCTACTCTTGGCAGTTAGTATTTCTAAATCTGTAATGGTTGCCTCCCTAGGGGATGAAACGGCAATTAGCTTGGGTCAACGGACAAAATGGGTGAAAATCATCAGTATTTTATCTGTTGTATGTCTGACCGGGACAGCAGTGGCCTTAGTAGGTAAGATTGCCTTTGTAGGTCTAATCATTCCTCATATTACACGTTTTATCGTTGGTATCGACTATCGTTTCATCATTCCTTGCTCAGCAGTCATTGGGGCTGTTTTTTTAGCATTTTGTGATGTCTTAAGCCGGTATATTAACTTTCCGTTTGAGACGCCAATTGGCGTTGTGACAGCCTTTATTGGAATCCCGTTCTTCCTTTATTTAATTCGGGTTAAGGGGGGAGAGCAACGTGGATAGAGGCAAAATACAGTTTAGTCGCTATATATTGACGCTACTAGCTTTTATCCTGCTAACACTTGTGGCGGGGTATTTTCATCTTACGAATGGCGCTTTTGATATGTCTGTCATGGATGTGATAAAAACGCTGCTGCGAATAGATCCCAATCCTAAATTTGACCTGGTTATTTTTCAATTTCGACTACCACGGATCATTATTGCGTCGTTAGTAGGCATAGGTCTGGGGATGGCTGGAACGGTCATTCAAGGCATTACCCGAAACGGGCTGGCTGATCCAGGCATCCTTGGGATTAATGCAGGTGCCGGAGCTGCCATTGTTGCATTTATGTTTTTCTTTCAGATGTCAGGGGTTACTTTTTTTAAAGAAAGCTGGTTTTCGATACTAGCCATGCCTCTCTTTGGTTTTGTGGGGGGGCTTGCCGCAGTTGTGGTTATCTTTATTTTCTCTTGGCGGAATGGTGCACTTGATATGCAACGTTTGATATTGACAGGGATCGCGATAAGCAGTGGTTTTGGCGCGTTGTCGTTGTATCTATCTCTAAAAATGAATGCAAGTGATTATGAAATGGCTGCGGTGTGGAGTGTCGGAAGTATTTACAGCGCGAATTGGACTTATATCATAATGATCACACCTTGGGTGCTGATTTTAGGATTTGTGATGTATCGAAAAAGCTATTTGCTCAATTATTTTCAATTGGAGGATTCCAGCACAAAAAGCTTGGGGATCTCCGTAGAAAAAGAAAAGCTGATCTTTCTGTTATGCAGTGTGGGGATTGTAAGTGTCTGTGTATCTGTATCCGGTTCTATAGGTTTTATAGGATTGATGGCTCCTCACATCGCCAGAAGATTAGTAGGGATTAATCACCGCTATATTATGTTATCCAGTGCAGTGGTTGGGATGTTTTTGCTGGTGATCTCGGATTATTTTGCCAAAACATTATTTCAGCCAGCAGAGTTACCTGTGGGAATAGTTGTTTCGATTATTGGCATTCCCTATTTCTTATATTTATTAGCCAAGTCAAGAGTATAGGGGAGAGTGAGCAGCACATATGTCAACACAAGTTGAACTCGAACGCACAGAATCATGGAAGCTAGAATCTCAGTATATGGGCTACACGTATGATATAAAGGTCTCAATTCCGAGAGAAGAGGCCCCTGAGCATGGATTTCCCGTCTATTATATGCTCGATGGTAATTCATATTTTCAATTGGGCCGGGATGTTGTGAAATTGCAGTCAAGAAATGCGCCGAAAACTTTGATTGCACCAGCCATCGTGATTGGCATTGGGCATTATGGTTCAGATGATGAGGTCTCCAAAAGAAGATTTTATGATTTCACGCCTCCTGCGAAGCAGTATGTATATCCAGATCGATTGAAAAATGCTGACATAGGACCACATGGTGGTGCTGAAAAGTTACTATCTTTTTTAGAATTGGAATTAATGCCCCTGATCTCTGAAAAATATAATATCGATCAGCATAAGCAAGTTTTGTTTGGTCACTCATTAAGCGGATTGTTTGTTCTCTGGACGCTGTTTACTCGTGCCGAGCTATTCCAGTATTATTTGGCCTCTAGCCCCTCGATTTGGTGGAATGATCATGAAATCTTGGCGTATGCGGAGGCGTTTTATAAGAAGGGGCAAACGATAAGATCCGAGAAACGAAAGCTATTGATCACAGTGGGCAGTGAAGAGGCATTTATGGTCGATGATGCTAAAGGATTATTTTCGAAATTGTGTGAGTATTCTTTGCCTGACTTGCAGGTTGAACATTACATAGCGCCAGATGAAAACCACGCGTCAGTAGTACCGACCATCATGAGCAGAGCGTTCCGTATGTTGAATTGTTAAGGAAGGGGCTATGATGCAGGATGATGTTAGGAGAACTTACTACTTTTGAACATATGGGGCGACAAATTATCGTGTATCTCCCTAAAGCATATCATTTGTTTACTGAGCGAAGCTTCCCGGCGGTTTTCTTACAGGATGGCGATTTCTTGTTCAAAGAGTCGATTGCTGATATAGAAAGGGATGTGGAGGAGGGGATTACAGAACCGGTTATTTTTATCGGGATTGATTCTCAGCGACGCAATGATGAATATACACCTTGGGAAATGCCTGCTCTTTTTAAGGATTGGTCCTTTGGGGGCAAGGGGGATGACTATTTGGATTACGTATATAAGGAACTGGTCCCGCATATAATTCGTTCCTTTCGGATCTCTCATGAGCCGGGCAAATTGGCATTAGGCGGTGTATCACTAGGTGGGTTAATAAGTCTGTACGCGATGTACAAGACGGAGTCTGTTTTTGAAAATTTTATATTCATATCCGCGTCTGTGTGGTTCAAAGATTTTATACATTATATGGAGACTTCAAAGTTAGATAGGGAATGCAAAGTCTATATGTATGTAGGTGAACAGGAAGGTATCCAGAAGACTAATGCACAGAAGGACATGGTGCCTAATAGTAAACGTGCTTTTGATATTTTAAAAGAGAAGATAGATGGAGCTGATCAGCGGGTGATGTTTGAGACAGATCCATTAGGCACGCATAATGACACGTTTTTTCTGCAATATTTTCCGAGTAGCATCAGGTTCTTATTTCCCGCAAAATGAATAAAAGGACGAGCAGGAGAGAGTATCCTTGCATCGTCCTTTTTATCTTATCTTCTCTTAGCTATGCTTCTGTATATTCTCAAGATGTACGTCCAAATTATCAAAGGTTTGTGAAATACCCGGTAGCATCCCCATATCAATCACTTGTTGTAACGCTTCTGGAGAAGCGTATTTACCGGTGTTAACCAGCTTCGTTTGACCATCCAGCTCGATAAAATCTAGTTGGACTAGTGTCTCGGGCAGATCTTTTGAAATATTACCTTCGGCATCTGAGAACCCGTCCGTGTAAATAATTTGCTCTGGAATCGAAATTTCCCCATAAATCGCCTTACCCCAAGACTCCATACCGTAGAAATCTCCCTGACTCTTATCCTCGCACTTCATGCAATAATGCCAAGTACCTCCTGGACGGAAATCGACATGGCATACGGGAAGTGTCCAGCCTTTTGGCCCCCACCAATGCTTCAAATGCTCAGCCTCAGAAAAAGCTTTAAAAACTAGCTCACGTGGAGCTATAAAAATACGCTCTAATATTAGAGTGCTGCCTTCAACTTTGGATACTAGTTGGTTGGTTTGGTTAGAATTTGTCATTGGATAAATCCTCCTCGTTTACTTTTCATTATCTAATTCCTTGCTTTGTAGCTTCTGCAAATAATCATCCAGTCGATCGTAGCGTTCCTCCCACATATGACGGTAGGATTCTAACCAAGTGTCTAATTCCTTAAAGGGGTCAGGGCGGAGCTTGCAAATGCGCCGATTAGCAACAGCTTGAACTTCAATAAGGCCTGCTTCACTGAGAACACGCAAATGCTTGGACGCTTGAGGCTGCCGCAGCTGAAGACTTTCTGCGATCTCTCCAACGGTTAGGGGATTCTCGCGTAATAGTTCAACGATCTGCATACGATTAGGCTCTGCTAAAGCACTCATTACGTTAGTATTCATAAACAAGCATCACTTCGATTCATTGATTTGATTCGGATTTCATATGACGGGCCGTGATGGAGCGACTCAACAGGCCTACTTCCTTGTATTTCCTGTTTGCATTTACAATATACCATTAAGTGAATATTCCTGTAAAGGGATATTTAAAATTTTCATTGTATGATAACTTCAAAAGAAGGGCATAGTACAATCATTACGTAGAAATATGTTCCATGATAACCATTAAACTTTACAAAAAACATAGGAATAGATATAATTAAGTATAACTTATCGGTTTTAGATTTACGCAAGGGGCCTAACGCCAGTAGGCTCCTTTTGTATTTCTTGGCCATGTTACAGGAGGGTGAAGGTCATACACAATGAAAAGATTATGGTTTGTGTTCATTATGGTCCGCATGGGGAGCGTTTAATCCGGCGTGGTGTGCAACTATCTGAAATAATAGGGGCCCCATTGTTTGTATTAAATGTCGATAGTTCGGACAATGATGAATATAATCAGAGCAAAGAAATGTATATGACGGTTTGGAAACGTCTTGCCGATGAAGCTGGCGCAGAATTTATCATTCGGAAACGTGAAGGCCGAAAAACAACTGATATTATTGTAGAAGTAGCTGAAAAGAATGAGGTTACACAGATCGTAATTGGACAATCTGCTCAGACTCGATGGCAGGAGCTTACCAAACGCAATTTCATCAATGAACTCATTGGTAAAATGAAAATGATGGATCTGCATGTAGTTGCCGTTCAACGGATGCGCGCCGGGCTGGAAGAAACCCATGAGGAAGGCGTAATCGCCTACCTGGTCAAAATCGGGGATGAGTATCAGCTCAGTGATGAACCTAAGGGTGAGTATTCGCTTAAAGGAAAGTTCTTTCACGAATTACACACAGAATTTGAGAACGGTTTATTCAGAATTGAGCAAGAAGATGGAAAGGCTAGATATTTGCATATTTGTGATGGCACATTGACCGATTCTTTATAATCGGCGTGCCCTTATCTTCATGAGGGCCTATTATTAAGGGCCCTTCCAATCATATGATCTTTGGCTTTTGGTAAAAAAGTAAGTACTAAAGTTCACAACTTGATAAGCTCAAGTGGAAAAGGAGGACTGCCTTTGCTGCATGTAATCATACTTGTTCCGTTTCTAATGGCCTTAGTAATCGCACTTTTGACCAAGAGAGCATCCAACCTTCATAGAGGATGGCTTGTTTTCCCCGGTTCACTCGCTTTGTTTGTATATTTTTTAACCCGGATTCCTGTTATTAAGGGAGGGGATTTGGGATATGAAACCGTTTCATGGATTCCTTCCCTAGGCATTGATTTGGTTTTCCATCTGGATGGATTAAGTTTACTGTTCGCTTTGTTAATCACTGGAATGGGTAGTCTTGTAATTATCTATTCGATTTATTATCTAGACAAGCGAAAAGAAGCGTTGACCCCTTTTTATATTTATTTAATGTTGTTTATGGGAGCGATGCTTGGCGTTGTGCTCTCGGATAACTTGATGGTGCTATACGGTTTTTGGGAATTAACAAGTGTCTCGTCATTTCTGTTGATTGCTTTCTGGCATCGGCGGCAAAAATCGCGGTATGGTGCTCTCAAATCTATGTTGATTACCGTATTTGGTGGTTTAGCGATGTTTGCCGGCTTTTTAATGCTTTATGTAATGACAGGCACCTTTAGTATCAGGGAAATTTGGAGTGAGGTTGGCGATATTAGCGGGCATGCTTTATTTATTCCGGCGATGCTACTAATTCTCTTAGGCGCCTTCACCAAATCAGCTCAGTTCCCGTTTCATATCTGGCTGCCGGATGCCATGGAGGCACCGACACCCGTCAGCGCATATCTTCACTCGGCAACGATGGTTAAAGCTGGATTGTATCTTGTCGCCCGTTTCAGCCCTATTTTTGCGGGGCAATATGAGTGGTTTTGGGTTGTGTCAGGCGTCGGTTTGATCACCTTGATTTATGGCTCTATCCAGGCGATGAAGCAGACGGACCTGAAGGCTCTATTAGCCTATTCAACGATTAGTCAACTTGGACTGATTATGGGATTGCTAGGAATGGGATCGGCAGCGGCATTTTATGCAGGGGAAGATTCAGTCTTTTACACTGCTGCAACAACAGCGGCTATCTTTCACCTTATTAACCATGCCATCTTTAAAGGCTCTTTGTTTATGATGGTCGGTATAGTTGACCATGAGACGGGTACCCGCGATCTGCGAAAGCTGGGCGGACTGATTTCCATTATGCCGGTTACCTTTACGGTAGCGATGATCGGCAGTTTCTCCATGGCTGGTTTGCCGCCATTTTCAGGATTTTTAAGTAAAGAGATGTTTTTTACAGCTGTCCTGAATATCCGAAACTTGGATATATTCTCTATTCCCTCGTTGTTTACGCTCTTCCCGGTTTTGGCCTGGATTGCCAGCGTGTTTACTTTTGCATACAGTATGATTTTGGTATTCCACACCTTTTTCGGAAAATATCAGCCTGAGAAGCTGGACAAAAAACCGCATGAAGCCCCATTTGGACTTCTGCTTGCCCCGTGCCTGCTAGCAGTGCTGTCTATATTTATCGGTTTTTTCCCGAATATACTATCTAATACACTTATTATCCCTGCAATGAATGCTATTCACCCTATCTTGCAGACCGGGGAACCTTTTGTCGTGAATATCCATTTCTGGCACGGCTTTACACCAGAAGTATGGATGACACTTGGTGTTGTGATTCTTGGTATTACTGTATACCGAATCTATGGCCGCTTAAGTCTGGTCGATAAAGAATGGGGCAGTGGCTACACTTTAAATCAAGTCTATGACGGAGTAATCCGGCTGGTTGAGAAATTGTCTAGATGGGTGACTAGTTCTTATATGACTGGTTCCATGAGACATTATTTAATGTATATTTTTTCTTTCTTGATCGTAACGATTTGCGGTGTCGTCTGGTATTCAGATGGAATTACACTTGGTACGACTGAGTATACTCCTTTTTCTTTGTTTGAGGTTATTGCTGTAATGGTTTTGCTTCTAGGTGCTTTAGCTATTCCGTTTGTGCGTTCCAGAATAACAGCCATTTTGTTAACAGGAATGGTTGGTTATATGGTTACTTTGCTCTTTGTTCTGTTCAGAGCTCCTGATCTGGCGCTTACGCAAATGATTGTTGAAGTGGTATCTGTTACATTGTTCCTATTATGTTTCCGGCATTTGCCTAGGCTGGAAAAAGAGAAGCTCAAACCTCGTGCGCATTTCCTGAAACTAATTATTTCCATCGGGATGGGCGTAACGATGACATTGGTTGCACTTGCTGCTTTAGGCAGTAGTCCGTTCGAATCCATCTCGAAATATTATGTGGAGAATAGCTATACTTTGGGTGGCGGTAAAAATATTGTCAATGTTCTGCTCGTTGATTTCCGCGGCTTTGATACCATGTTTGAAATAACAGTACTAGGCCTTGCCTCACTTGCTATTTATTCCATGATCAAGCTGCAGTTGGATGGAGAGGGTACAGCAGACCAACTGAAGAGGGTTGTTCCCTATAATAAGCCTCGTTATTCCCGAAGTGATGATGTGTTACTGCAAGCGGTAGCTAAAGTAGCATTCGTTATCATTCTGATATTTTCGTTGTTTTTGTTTTTTGCCGGTCATAATAATCCGGGAGGCGGATTTATTGGGGCTTTGATGGCATCTGCAGGTTTGGTGCTACTTGCTATTACTTTTGGGATGGATATGGTTGAGAAGGTGCTGCCTATTAATTATCGTAAGTTAATTGCGATCGGGATTTCGATTGCTTTTCTTACCGGGGTTGGCTCATTTATATTCGACGTACCCTTCCTGAGCCAAACGTTTGGATATTTCCAATTGCCGCTTATGGGCAAAACAGAATTAACCACTGCAATGTTCTTTGATCTTGGTGTTTATCTAGCTGTTATTGGTGTCACTATGAATATCATACTTACGATCGGGAGGGATAACTAATGGAGCTTGTTGTTGCCTTGGCGATCGGCGTATTGTTTTCCGTAGGTGTTTATCTAGTCCTTTCCAAAAGCTTGCTACGCATCCTGCTGGGTACTAATTTAATTACCCATGGTGTTCATTTACTGCTACTGACAATGTCGGGTCTCAAGACAGGTGCTCCACCTTTGCTAGGTGAAAAAGCGGAGGCGTATGTAGATCCGTTACCGCAGGCGCTCATTTTGACCTCTATTGTAATTAGTTTTGGAGTAACAGCATTCTTCATTGTTTTGGCATACCGGACTTACCGTTCGACGGGCACGGATGATGTGGAAGGAACCAAGGAGGAGAGACAACAATGAACAACTTGCTAGTGCTGCCTCTGCTGATTCCGGCCTTTACGGCAGTTATACTGATTTTTCTAAAAGAACGAGTGGATCTGCAACGTATTATCAGTGCCGTCAGTGTGTTTTTAAATATCTTGGTTTCTGGAATCATTGTGTACCAGGTAAGTACAAAGGGCATCCAGACCCTATATATGGGTGGATGGCTTCCACCTTATGGCATTGTGTTTGTTGCCGATATGTTTGCGGCCTTACTTGTGCTAGTCGGTGCTATTGTTGGTGCGGCTTGTCTATTTTTTTCCTTCGCCAGCATTGGGGAAGAAAGAGAACGGTTTTATTACTATCCGTTTTTCCATTTTCTATTAACTGGGGTATTTGGCTCCTTTCTCACCGGAGATTTGTTTAACTTGTTCGTCTGCTTTGAAGTCCTGTTAGTTGCCTCGTACGCTTTAATTGTACTTGGTGGCTCCAAAGGTCAACTGAGAGAGACGTTAAAATATGTATTAGTTAACGTGATTTCCTCTTCCTTGTTTGTAGCAACGCTTGCTTATTTATATGCCGCGACAGGAACACTGAATATGGCACATCTATCTATGCGTGTAGCAGAGGCGGGACAAGGCGGTGTAATGAACGTCATTGCGGTTCTGCTGCTGATCGTATTTTCGATAAAGGCAGGTTTGCTGCTCTTTTTCTGGCTTCCGGATTCTTATAGTGCACCACCTGTGGCTGTTAGAGCACTGTTTGGAGCATTGTTAACGAAAGTGGGATTGTATGCCATTACACGTACCTTTACATTGATTTTTATTCAAGAACCGGGACTCACCCATTCACTGATTGCCTGGATGGCGGGAGCGACGATGATCCTTGGTGCAATCGGTGCACTGGCTTACAACGATCTGGGGCGGATTTTTAATTATAATATCATCATCAGTGTTGGATTTATTGCTTTTGGGATTTCTGTCGCGACTCAGGATTCGTTAAATGGTGTAGTGTTTTATTTAATGCATGACATGGTTGCCAAAGCATTATTATTTTTCCTGGGCGGGATGATTATCTCAGCATCGGGCACAGACCGCTTAAAAGAAATGGGTGGTTTAATCCGACGCTATCCGTGGACCGGCTGGATGTTCTTCGTACTGACTTTGGCGTTGGTTGGTGTTCCACCACTTAGTGGTTTCGCTGGAAAAGTGATGATGGTGCGTAGCGGATTTGGACAGAATCATGTGGCTCTGGCACTAATTGCACTTGCATCAAGCTTCATAGTGTTATATTCCTTGATCAAGGTATTCCAGCAGGTATTCTGGGGTGGCGAGAAAAGGGAAGAACAAGTCAAACCGCTTCATTATAAAGCTATGATGGCACCGGCAGCTGTTCTGTTCGCGATTGTAATTCTGATGGGTGTAGGTGCTGAGACGGTAAACGGATATGTCAGCCAAGCCGGAGCCGTACTGGCCGATCCAGCATTATACATTAACGCTGTCATGAAGGAGTAGATACTATGGCTTTTCAACTATTATTGAATTTCATGATAGCATTCCTGTGGATGTTTCTGCACAATGATTGGACTGGGCCACGTTTCGTCATAGGTTTCCTGCTCGGTATACTCATTCTGCTCGGAATGCGACGCTTTTGGCCCAGATTATATCTTGGAAAAGTGTGGGCGATCATTAAACTAATCCTGTTGCTGCTGCGGGAGCTGGTCGTTTCTAGCTATGTAGTGGTAAAAGCCGTTCTAAGACCGGAGCTTAATATACGTCCAGCTATCCTCAAATATACTACAGAGCTGAAATCAGATTGGGAAGTGGCAACGTTAATCACGATGCTCTGCCTCACTCCTGGATCGGTGGTGCTTGAAGTGTCGGATGATAATCGGACATTGTATATTCACGCTATGGATGTTGATGACCCTGCACAGTTCAGAGCAAATATCCGTGATACCTTTGAGCGAGCGATACTGGAGGTGACCCGCTAATGATTCATTTTATTCTTATGCTATCCATTACGATCATGGCTTTAGCTATAGGCGTATGTGCTTGGCGTTTGGTGAAAGGACCTTCTTTACCTGACCGAGTCGCTGCACTAGATACGATTGGAATTAATCTGCTAGCAATGGTGGCCGTGTTATCTGTCTTTCTCCAAACGCAGGCTTTTATAGAAATTATTTTATTGATTGGAATTCTTTCTTTTATTGGAACGACAGCCTTTGCCAGATATATCGAAAAGGGAGTGGTGCTAGAAAATGGAAATGATCAAGACTACAGGTGAGTTGCTGTTTGCCTTGTTAATTCTTACAGGGGCATTGCTTAGCGCCGTTAGTGCTATTGGTTTGATACGGCTACCTGATGTTTATCTAAGATCACATGCTGCCGCGAAGAGTGCCACTCTCGGTGTGTTATGTGTCTTAGTTGGGGCATTTCTATATTTTGCATTTTTTCAGAATCATATTAGTGCAAAGCTATTACTAGGAATTGTCTTTGTATTTATAACTGCACCTTTATCCGCCCACCTAACAGGTAGGGCGGCATATCGCTCCGGTGTTCCTCATTGGGATCGAAGAATTCAGGATGATTTAAAAGAGGTGCTGGAGAAAGAGCAAGTTATACCAGTAACCCCTGAACGAGATATACCTCAAGAACAAAGGTAGAAGTGTTAGGAATTATCTTGATTTTCAATAACAGCAGCAAAAACTGTAACAAACCCGCGTCTACACGCGGGTTTGTTTTTTATTAATGGAGTACTATTCTTTTGTTAACATCTCAACGAACCAATATTTTACCTTCTCCAGCGAGCCTGCGTAGCACCCTCGGAAGACACTCAATGTCAGCTTCAGGTATGTCTAATTGAATACCGTAATGGAAACAGTCTTGCTGTTCTCTATTCCATTTTAGAATTCCTTCTAAGTAAATAGATTCATCCGTAAGATTCATTTCCATACCAATCCGTACTAGGTTATTTTCTGGATTAATGTTGAGGGGTAACGATAAGTGGCAGCCTGTTCGACTGATGTTAAACAGTACAGCTCTTACAGGCTTAGAAGGAACCTGGATTCCGTTAATACTAAGAATATGAAGATCAAGGGTTACAGGTTCTTTAAGGGTATATCGAAAAGGTTCAGTTCTGCGATTAGTGTTCATATGCTCCTCCATACTTTTCCATCTACTATAAATTATCGACAGGAAAACAGGATTAGTGAAGAGTTATTAAACATATTAAAGTTTCGAAGTTACAAAAGCTGCATACCTAATTTTTGATTCTATCGTAACAATGTAAGTATTTCTTTTACAGAATTATCTACAAATGATCTTTCAGGACGGGATTTCATGATCACAGTAAGTCCAATTAATGATATGACTAGTGTCTGCGCTAAACTTTTTGCGTTAATAGTTGAATCAAGCTCACCTGAGCGCAAACCCCGATCAATCGTTTCTTGAAATATTACCGAGAGATACATCTGGTGTTCTCTTGTCAGGAGCTCAAATTTCTCATCGTGGGGTGAAAGTTCAACCATCGAATTAATGCAAAAGCATCCCCAGTTCGGATGTTGTCCATATTCTTTTGCCACTATATTTTCGAAAAAGTCACGGAATGCCTCTTTAACAGAAGAATTGTTTTGAAGCTTGTTACGAACATAGGCAGCATGAGAGCTCGTATATTTCCGCAACGCAGCTTCAAATAGTCCTTTTTTATCTCCGAAGGTAGAGTAGATGCTAGGCCGCTGAATACCCATTCTTGATGTCAGGTCGCTTAAAGAGGTAGCCTCGAACCCTTTTTCCCAAAATACTTGCATAGCTGCATCCAATGCTTTTTCCTCATCAAATTCACGTGGTCGAGCCATAGTAACTCCCTCTTTTCATATCGAACGGTATGATATTATTTTATGGTTTGAATATTATTATGTCAATAAGAAATGAACGTATAAATAGTCGGCTTCTAATTTTTGGTTGTTCTATAAGCTAATCTCTTGACAGTTATCTTTTTTTAGAGTTATATTTGTCAAACGTATTTACGTACTGAATGGTATGTAATGTATGAATTTGATAAAAGTTAATCAGGAGGCGTTATTTTTGGGGGAATCTGTTGAGGAATCGAAAGCTATTATAGCGGATCAAACAGTCAAAAAAGCTGAAAAAGTACAAGGAGGGTTTAGAGCGTCGGAACAAGTGCCTGTATCAATAATATCTCGTAATGTGGCACTTTTATTTTCCATCGCCTGCGGAATAGTAGTTGCTAACATATATTATGCGCAGCCTTTACTGGACGCTATTTCGAACGAGTTTGGTATTTCTCATTCATTCGTTGGACTTGTTATTACAATCACTCAAATTTTTTATGCACTTGGACTGTTATTATTAGTGCCTCTGGGTGATCTATTAAATCGGCGTTGGCTGATCGCTGGACAGATGCTTCTATCCGTATTGGCTTTAATTGTCGTTGGTACTGCCACCAGTAGTAAAGTGTTATTCATAGGTATAGCAGCGGTTGGGTTTCTAGCCGTAGTGACACAGACGCTCGTTGCATTCGCGGCAACTTTGGCTGCTCCAGCCGAACGTGGGCGTGTCGTTGGTGTTGTGACAAGTGGAATCGTAATTGGTATTCTACTGGCGCGAACTTTCGCTGGCGTATTAATGGATTTAGCAGGTTGGCGTTCTGTCTACCTTGTTTCCGCGGTATTAACACTAATCATGGCATGTGTATTGTTTCGGGTGTTGCCACATTATGAGCATAAAAGAGAATCATTATCTTACCTACAGCTGATTCGTTCAATGTTCACGTTGTTTGCTCAGGAACGAACTCTTAGAATCCGTGCTGCACTAGGCATGATGATTTTTACCGCTTTCAGTATATTATGGACATCTCTAGTATTACCTCTCAGCGCCCCACCGTTTTCTCTTTCACATACTGCGATTGGAGCGTTTGGTCTCGCAGGTGTTGCAGGCGCGTTAGCAGCAGCGCGAGCAGGTCGCCTCGCCGATCGGGGTTTAGGGCAGAAGACCACAGGTGTAGCCTTGATTCTTTTGCTCATATCATGGTTGCCAATAAGTTATGTTCAGCATTCGCTTATTGCATTAATCGTTGGTATTATCCTTCTTGATCTTGCAGTACAAGCTGTACATGTCACCAATCAGAGCATGATCCTTACTTTGCGACCTGAGGCACGCAGTAGGCTTACTGCCGGTTACATGATTTTTTATTCCATTGGCAGCGCCACTGGATCGATCGCATCTACCAGTATCTATGTTTACTTTGGCTGGAACGGAGTGAGTTTGTTAGGTGCAATTGTGAGTGCTCTGGCTCTTCTTTTTTGGTTATTAACAAAGGAGTAACTGAAGGGATGAGTATTCGTGTTGAAAAAATTGTAACACTTATCTCGTATAATTAGGTGCGATATCTAAGTCTTAACGCTCCAGCCAGGGTTATAATGCTTCGTGTTACCTGGCTGTGAGAGCAATTCGAAAAGTTCAATTCAACATGAAAAATAAACAAAAAGCTCAATTAGAAACTACATCTGTTGTTGAATTAGGGAGGGGATCTTTTGGTGAAATAAATTCGTGAATGATTTGACGGAAGTATTCGTGATTATCATAGCTATTGTACATACGCCAGGCCATTGTTTCTGAATTCCCAAAAAATAACCGCTCAAATTGGGTTTGGCGGCCACCGAATGCACCCGCTCCCAGTTCCCATGCGACCCGGAATAAGGCATTTCGGTACCAAGCATCCGAGACATTACCCTTCAAATACTGATGGAGGTATGAACCGGCACTTGAACTGAAGTCCGATTCAGAGATGATCATGATAAGCCCGCTTGAACTGAGATTTTGAACCATTTCAACCATCTTGGGATAAAACTCTGAAAAGTGAATGGTTGAAGCTAGAAGAGGGCCTTTATCAGGAACAAGAAATCCAAATTTATCGTGGGATGCTCCTACTTCAGAAGCGAGTCTTAACGCTTTGAATGTTTCTAGAAACGTCAGTATTCTTGAAATCGGCAGAATGGTGAAGGACTCGAGCTCAGCATTTTGTTCTTCTGCCAAAGATTCTAGCACACCGAGAAAGAACTCAGTCTTAGCAATATAGCGGGTGATGATTTGGTGACCCATATGGGTATGAAAGTGACTCTCACCGAACAATCGGGCACAGTAGATCTCATCTCCGTAATAAAATATTCGATCATGAGGGATGAGTACGCGGTCAAATATAACAAGCGTATCCATTTCTTCATATATAGAACTTAAGGGATGGTCGTAAGTAGATGGGGCTGAGTAACTTTCACGGCAAAAAAAAGTCATCCCAGGCAGATCATTAGGTACTGCAAAGGCAAATGCGAAGGGATTATCATCATCTACAAGGGATGGTGAAGGCGTAGGGAATACTAGCATTTCATCGCATGTAGCCCCTTGTGTTGCCATCATAAAAGCACCGGTCACAACCATCCCTTCGTCCTTGATTTCTACGACTTTAGCAGCGATAGAATCCTCTGTGGCATCAACCTGACCGGATATTTTACTTGCTTGTGGCTGGATGAATGCATGGGATAAAGTAATGTCATGATCTCGGCAGTAGGCATAGTATTTCCTGAGGTTCTCGGCATATTTCGGATGAAGGTCCTCAAGGATATCGGCAGCAGTAAACAGAGACATGATTGCCGTATTCATATAATCTGGGGAGCGTCCTAAAAAACCGTGATGTCTGTTTGACCAGAGTTCAATCATTTTTCTTCGACTTTCTAAATCTTCAACACTTTTGGGTGGGAGAAAAGATAGACCAACAAGCTCTCCAGTATCAGGCGAAGGGTAGGTCATCTGCGCTAAATAACGTTCGTCACACTGCATGTTGTACATTTCGGCTTGTGTTTGTATGAGGCCTTGAAATGCAGGATGTTTGGATAATGGTCCTTCGATACGCGTCCCTTTGTACCAAATATTGATATTTTGCCGGTCGATTCGTTCGATGTATTGATTACCATTTTTAATAGGCACATGTTCCACCTCTTTGGAGAGTTGTATTAATATTTTTAATGTACGTAATCATAATTCTTCTTGTACATTGTCCATACTCCGGGTCAGTGAAGGGGCCAACCTTAATTTAAAGTATAAAAAGAGGATATTCACAATTATTTCCCCAAATATAGTGTTCTGCACTAACCCCACATCTGCATTCATTGTTAATAGTGATTCGTATTGTTACTTAAGGTTGACATAAACGAGACTTACTTGTATATTTTTTACATTGGATTACAAGTGTAGTCATTCAGTAGAAAGAAAGGCGGATAGGATTATGTCTACGGAAATTCCAAAAATCTCGGATGCCGAGTGGGAAGTAATGAAGGTGCTGTGGACTGGAGCCCCGCGCACGGCAGGAGAGATTGTTGAAGCTCTGGAGGGCAGCCGGGACTGGAACCCAAAAACGGTGCGGACGCTGATTAAGCGTCTGACGGAGAAAGGGGCTATCGGTTACAACCAGACAGGAAGGGTGTATTCGTATTACCCACTGGTGCGGGAAGAGGAATGCGTCCAATCGGAGACACAATCTTTTCTGAAGCGGATCTACGGTGGAACGCTGCGCCCGATGTTAGTCAACTTTTTACAGAATGAGAAGCTGTCCCGAGAAGATATTGAAGAATTGAAGAGAATTTTGGATGAGCGAAAGGACTGAGTCGCTTGCTGGAAGCTGCATACAATCTGTTCGTTAAGATATTGTCACTATCCGCTATGGCGAGCGTGCTGGCTTTGCTGATCCTGGCAACCCGTTTCTTGATCAAGAATAGATTAAAACCGACCTGGACGTATCTTCTGTGGATACCGCTGATCGTGAGGTTAGCCGTCCCTTGGACACCGGAAAGTGCGTTCAGCATTTTTAATTTGTTTCCGCTGGAGACAGAATCAGCTCTGACTTTCAATATTCCTTCTGCGCAGCCGGATGTAGGTGATTTGCCTGTGTCCGGGATGAACATTCAAGAGGTGGACTCGACCAAGGTCGCTGAAATAACAGGAACAGGAACTTCAAAGCAAGCCGAGAGACCAGATAGTATGACACTGGTGACTCCGGAAATCTACGATACTTATGAGACATTCAATACAGGCTGGACGCCGATGCATTTGCTGGTTCTGATATGGTTTAGCGGAGCAGTGGTAATGATAAGTCTGTCGGTTCGTGAGCAGCTGCGATTCACGGCACGGGTTCGACGGGAACCGGAGATCCGTTCCGCAGATATCCTGTGGTTGTTCGAAACGTGTCAACGAGAGATGAAGGTAAGGCGCCCAGTGAAGCTGGTTGAGACGAAGCAGATTGCCGTGCCAACACTGCTTGGTATGATGCGCCCCAAGCTGCTGCTGCCGACATCCATGTTACACAGGCTGGAGGCAAACGAACTGCGTCATATTTTTCTGCATGAGCTGGCGCATGTGAAACGTCGTGATATTTCGCTGAATCTGCTGACAGGACTGCTGCTGGCCCTGCATTGGTTCAATCCGTTGCTTTGGTATGCCGTTAGCCAAATGAAAAGGGATCAAGAGGTCGCCTGTGATGCGCTGGCTTTAAAGCATCTTGCATCGGAGCACCACAAAGACTACGCACGGACTCTTCTTAAACTATTGGAAACATTGACCGATCCAATCCGAGTGGCTGGTGCAGCCGGCATTTCAAGCAACAAGAAGGAAATGAAAAGAAGGATAACCATGATCACCAGGCATAAAAAAATCACAGCACAAAATACGGTGTTGGGGTTAACAGTAATTATGGTCTTAAGTGGCTGTACCTTGACTGGGGCAAAGCTGAGTTCTACGTCAGCCCCGGAGAAGAGTGTTGTTATCCCGTCAGCTTCTCAGACTAAAGATTCAACTGCAATCGATCCCAAAGGAACCCTATTAGTGGAGAAGAACGGAATAACTGTAACTGCAAAGCCCACGGCTGAGCATGCACTTTTGCATGAAGTCACGGTAGATGTGCGCGGTGAGGTTAACAGAACGTTTTTGTGGAATGCCGGTGAAGATGAAACGCGGCCACCTTCCATTGAAGAAGCCGATCTTAACGGGGATGGTACTAAAGAAATCTTTATTCGTATTACTACCGGCACTGGAACAGGGCTCTCAATGAGTGAGATTCATGTGCTCCAGCCTGTCACTCTGGAAGAGCTTGTGGTAGAGGAACCGGTCGAGACGCTAAATCGGAGGCTGAAATCCTCCATTTCACACCGGAATAACCACACTTACGTATCCGCTGAACTAGACGGAAAGCATTTGACTAAAGTGTATGATTACACTGAGGGGGATTGGGGCGAAAAGATTGGATTTGGCGCCGTAGTTTCGTATGAGCTTGATGGGGACCGTATTGTAGCTCGTTTGGCAGGTGCAGCATCCATCTCTGAGTTTCCGCTTGAAGTTATTGTCGTTTACGGCAAGGAATTGACCATTGAGAGTGTACAGATGTACTATGGCTCGTTTATTTCTCCTCCACTCAGTGAACAGGATATTAAGTCCTTGCTGGAAAAAAAGCTTCCAGCTAGCGGCTGGACTTTTGGTAAAAAAGGCGATCAATACACGATTAATTTTATGGATCCACCGAATGGTGTAGGGGAAGGCCTTAGCTATAAAATTAATCCTCTTACCGGAACGGTTCATGATACAACTTCTGGCAGTCCAGTGAGAAGCCTTGTGAATCGAGAAGCGATAGATCTGTGGAACATATCTAACGGTACGGAATACAAGAAGGAGCTGTATAAGTTACTTCAGCCAATCTTTGATACAGAAGGCTTCGAGCCAATAGATGAGGATTGGATTTCCGGCTTTATTGGAGATGGTTATTTGTTCAGTAATGTTAGGCAAGGCGGCAGGGAGTTCACGATAAAAGTGGATGTCTTCACTGGTCAATGGGAAGAAATTGCTGACCCGTATAAATAGTTTTGTCGATGTCGAAGAACCTCGTAACAATAAAGAAAGCCCGTGCCCAGCGCGGGCTTTCTTTATTGTTACTGACTTAAAGCAAATGCTTTCCACTCATACCAAATCCAGTCCCTACTGCTGTCGTATTTATTTTCAGCAATCCGCTTTTCCTCCTATTTACAATTCCACTACTCGGTGTTACTATATAGTGGTACTAAGCAATACAGAGTAGCATTGGAGGATTTAAATGGATAACCTAACAGAAATGCTGAAAGGAGTTTTGGAAGGCTGTGTACTTGAAATCATCAGCCGGAAAGAAACCTATGGGTATGAAATCGTAAAAACGCTAAATGCGCTCGGTTTCGAAGATGTTGTTGAAGGGACGGTCTACACCATCTTGATACGGTTAGAAAAAAATAAACTCGTCGATATCGAGAAAAAACCGTCCGAAATAGGACCACCAAGGAAATTTTATAGTTTAAATGAAGAGGGATGGCGGGAACTGTCCATGTTTTGGGAGAAATGGGGATATGTTTCGTCAAGACTTACCCAACTGAAGGAGGATAGCCGTGTATAAGAACATGCTCGCTAAATTTAAAGATTTACGTGAACAAAAAAAGGCTTATAAAGAGTGCGTAAAACGTTCAAAAGCGCTCCCGAACGATTACCGAGAAGTTTACAATATCGCATCGCGCTACATGCTGAATTTCTCAACTAACGATTCTAGCGTCATCAACCTGTTTCCCGAAATGCTTGACATGTTTGAGATGGGAGCTGCTGAAGGTCGAGATGTTCTGGAGATCGTAGGGAATGACGTAATGGCGTTCTGTGACGGGCTGCTCGAGGACGTTTCCGCTCAGACTTGGACAGGGAAAATGCGAGCCAAAATGAACGAGTCCATTCACAAAAAACTTGGAAGATAGGGGGGATTAGGATGACATCGAACAATTGGGCGATTGAAGTAATAGGCCTCAAAAAATCCTATAAGAACGTGGAAGTGTTGCGGGGGGTGGACTTCACTGTTCAGAAGGGTTCAACTTTTGCTCTTCTAGGGTCCAACGGCGCGGGTAAAACCACTATGATCAAAATTCTTGCCACCCTGCTCCAGCCCGACAACGGAAGCGCAAAGATTAATGGAGCCGACGTAACTAAGCAACCAGAGCAAGTACGTAAGGAGATCAGCCTGACAGGACAAAGCGTCACCGCTGACTATATCCTGACCGGACGCGAGAATCTGCGAATGATGGCCAAACTCCGCCATTTGCCCGATCCTGACAAACAAGCCGAGGAGTTATTACGTCGTTTTGACTTGCTCGATGCCGCCGATCGCCGAATCTCCACGTATTCCGGAGGGATGTGTCGGCGCTTGGATTTGGCCATGAGCTTATTGGGTAACCCTTCGGTCATTTTTCTCGATGAGCCGACCACCGGACTTGACCCGCAAGCGCGTCTTGCTATGTGGGATATGATCAAGGATTTAGCGAGATCAGGTGTCACTGTTTTTTTAACTACGCAGTATTTAGAGGAAGCTGACCATCTAGCCGATCAAATCGCGATCTTACATGAAGGTCATATCGTGGCAAGCGGCAGTCCCGCGGAGCTAAAAAATAGATTGCCTAAGGGTCATATCGAGCTTCGATTCGACAATGAAACAACGCTAAATCAAGCACAAGATCTGTTGAAGGAATTTAACGCGACTGCAGATTCGAACAATCTCACGCTCTCCGTCATTACAGACGGAAGTACGAGACAGATGATGCGACTGCTAACGAAAGCAGCGGAAGCTGACATAGAAATTGCCGAGTTTGCGCAGAAACTGCCCTCGCTTGAGGATGTTTTTCTCGCGATCGTCACTAGCAAAAAGGAGGACTCCCGATGAAATTCATTCATTTTCTAGGCGATACCGCCGTCATGAGTGGGCGTGTCATTCGCCATTCCACACGTAGCATCGACACGATTATTACCGTCATCGCCATGCCGATCATGATCATGCTGCTCTTTGTTTACATCTTTGGCGGAGCGATGAACACCGGTGATGTAAGCTATATCAATTATATTGTGCCCGGAATATTGCTCTTTTGCATTGCTAGTGGCGTGGCTTATTCTTCTCTTCGTATCAATAACGATCTCACGAAAGGCATATTCGAGCGTTTCCACTCCATGCCGATCGCAAAAGCCTCTATTCTAGGCGGTCATGTGGTTGCTTCATTAGTTTTTAACGTCATTTCATTGCTTGCCATTTTCCTTGTTGCCTTCGGAATGGGATTTCGGCCGAAAGCGGATGTGCTCGGTTGGGTATTAGCCATTGGTATTTTGTTGCTTAGCGTACTTGCGTTTACTTGGATTGCCGTCACCTTCGGCTTACTTGCTAAATCATTCGAAGGAGCAGGAGTATTTTCTTACATTTTGATGTTACTTTTATTCGTTAGTTCTGCCTTTGCGCCGACCGACAGCATGCCTTCGGCTATACGCGTATTCGCAGAATATCAGCCCATGACACCGCTTATCGAGAGTATTCGTTCTCTTTTACTCGGAGGAACGGCAGATAAAACTACGCTTGTGGCGGTATTATGGAGTTTAGCAATACTTGCGTTTTTCTGGGCTTCCGCAATGCGAGTGTATAAACGGAGAATGAAATAGACGTAAAAAAGAGCCGGTGGCTTCTCGAAAGAGGGGGATACCGGCTCTTTGTGTGCACAGGCTAATTTTAAGATTCTGGCTGAATGGTGGGGTGAATATTTCTGTGCTATTCTAGAAATGTGATTTATATAAAATTTTTGTACATAGAATTAGAAGTACTGGATTTGGTAATTAATTTTAATAGGCGAATGGGGAATGAATGATATTTTTTAAAAATGGGGGAGTAAGTTATAGTGATACCAAACGAAGCACAAAACAAAAAACATTGGAAACGGGATATAATTATCTTTCTAAGTAGTCAAACATTTTCGTTATTCGGTTCTGCTTTAGTTCAATATGCTATTATGTGGTACGTTACGCTTACAACAAAATCAGGTATGATGATGACATTATTTATTATTTGTGGATTCATTCCTACCTTTTTATTATCACCGTTTGCAGGTGTATGGGCGGACCGTTTCAACCGGAAATATCTTATTATGATAGCAGATGCCCTGATTGCCTTTGTTACACTGATTTTAGCCATTACATTTTTGCTTGGTTATGATGAGATATGGTTGTTGTTCGCCATTGCTGCAGTTCGTGCGCTCGGAGCTGGGGTTCAATCACCTGCGGTTGGGGCAATATTACCTCAAATTGTACCAGAGGATAAGCTGACGAAAGTAAATGGGATTAACGGAAGTCTTCAAGCACTAATGATGTTTGTTGCACCTATCGTTAGCGCGTCATTGCTTTCATTGGCAACAATAGAGGTCATTTTCTTTATCGATGTTATCACAGCGGCGATAGCGATCTTTACATTATCTTTCTTTTTGAAAATACCGTTGCATAAAAAAGCGACTGATAAACAAACGACAAGCTATTTGGACGATTTTAAACAGGGTTTAAGCTATATTAAAACCCACAGCTTTCTCAAAACTTTTTTCATTTTTTTCGCCTTTTTCTTCGTATTGATGGCACCGGCTGCATTTTTAACACCGCTACAAGTGACACGCAGCTTCGGAGATGATTATTGGCGATTAACAGCTATTGAAATTGCTTTTTCTATCGGTATGATGGCTGGCGGAGCAATTATTGCTTCATGGGGCGGCTTTCGAAACAAAGTATATACAATGACTTTTGCTAGCTTAATTATGGGTGTATGTACGTTCGCTTTGGGCATTGTACCTGTTTTTTGGATCTACTTAGTTATGATGGCTATTTTCGGCGTAGCTATGCCCGTCTTTAATACACCGACAACCGTAATGCTACAAGAGAAGGTAGATCCGGATTACTTGGGACGCATATTCGGAGTCTTTGGTATGATATCGACTTCCATGATGCCAATCGGAATGCTGATATTCGGTCCGCTCGCGGATGTAATTGAGATTGAATGGCTCCTTGTTGGAACAGGGGTGTTAACTGTAATACTGTCCATTATCTTCATTCGAAACAAATGTTTAGTTGAAGCTGGGATGCCTTTAATACAGGAAGCATCACGAGAGTAGAATTTTGCTAGAAGCGAGAACTTGAAACCCTTGTGTAGATAAAAAAAGAAGCTCTCCTAAAGTTCGTTTGAACTTTAGGGAAGGCTTTTCTTAATTAGAAAAAAGGAGAGCGACAATGACTTATTCACAGATGTGGAACAACGCAGGAAATGAAGCTGAAATTCTCTATTTGGAACAGCAAATTGTGGCCATCAAAAAAGAAATAAAACGAGCAAAAACCGCAGAACAACAGGAGATATTGGATCAAGCGAATCGCAAGCTGGCTGAATTGGAAGCGAAGCTGGATGAGCTAGAGGAGTAGGGGCTAACCGCCCCATCGTTGCATCAATATTTTGACAGCTTGAATATCGGCCTCGCAACCGTGCGAAGCCAATAAGCAAATACGGTCGTTCCGGTCCATGAGGTTCGCTTATTCTGTAGGTATTGATCGTTGATTATATAAGTCCGGGTGGAAGCAGGGCTTTTCAGACCGAACTTTTCCCACTCTGCCGGATCATTTGAACCTCCGAGCTTTTCAAGCATATTTTCTGACGCGATATTTATTTTAGAAGGAATTTGCTCGTAGGCTTCAGTGATTTGCGCATGAAATTCGTCGATTGGATTGCGGCTGGCAAGGCTCTCTAAGTGAATGCCTTCACGAAGGTAAGAAACGTATGCAAGATGGTCAGCCCAGAATTCGTCGATATAAAAAAGCCGTACCCGCTGCTCCGCTGGGCTCAACGGCTGCTCGCCTTTCAAAATTCGCAGCCGCTCCGCGTATAGAATTCGCCTCTGATCCTCCACCATATCCGAATAACAGTTCAGTTCCTTGTGAATATCAAAGTTTTGACCCATAACAATCCGCTGAATACTTGTGATCTTGCTGCTGAGCCCCGTCTCTTCAAGAGCCTCTTTCTGCCTGGGAGCGCGAACTGCTTTATGGATGCCGAAGCGAAGCAGTAACTCGTCCTCCAAGCTTACATAAAAAACGGAAGCTCCCGGGTCGCCTTGGCGACCGGAACGCCCGCGCAACTGGTCGTCGATCCGCACGCTTTCGTTCACATGGGTGGCAATTACGTACAACCCGCCTAGCTTTGCGATTACCTCCGCTTGCGTGGGGTCGACGCCGCCGAGCCGGATGTCGACCCCGCGTCCCGCCATATTTGTAGACACCGTCACTGCACCGGTTTCTCCCGCTTTGGCGATGATGTTTGCCTCTTCCGCATCGTTTTTCGCATTTAGAACATGGCAAGGTACGCCAGCAACCGCTAGTGCCTCTGCCAGCATGGCAGACTCTTCGACGCTTGACGTACCAATGAGAATTGGACGTCCCGTCCTATGGACGGATGAGATTTCTTGTACGAGTGCCTTAAGTTTGGCTTCTTTATGGGTATAAATCCGGTGCAGATGGTCGATCCGGATGTTTGGCCGGTTCGGCGGAATTTGCAGCACCTGCAGCGCATAAATATCTTCGAAGTCCATTGCGGATGCATGAGCGGTAGCCGTCATTCCGCAAATCTGCGGATACAGGCTGATGAAGTGTTGAATGGTGATCGTCCCGAGAATTTTCCCGCCGGCTATGGAGTACAGCCCTTCTTTTGCCGTAAGCGCGGCTTGAAGCCCGTCCGGCAAATACCGGTTCTCCGCCACTCGGCCGGTATATTCTTCGATCAGCTCGATTTTTCCGTCCCGGACGATGTAATCGACGTCTTTCTTTAATAACGATTCTGCATGCAGCGCGCAATTTAATGATGTCAGCAAGTGACTGTTATGGCTATCGTACAAATTGCCGCATCCCAGCAGCGATTCCGCTTGCGCAGCGCCTGTTTCATTTAAGTAAACGTTCCGCTGGAACTCGTCGAAGTCGTAATGCTCATCTCGCTTGAGCTGCTGAGCTACTTCTGCGAAACGAAAGCCGTCGCTCCTGGAAGAGGGAGAATCACCGCTTATGACTAGCGGCACCCGAGCTTCGTCGAGAAGCAGCGAATCCGCTTCGTCGACGATGACGTAGTGGAAAGGACGATGCACGGTATCCGCTTCGTTTAGTGCAATTGTGTCGCGCAAGTAATCGAATCCCGCTTCTTTTGCCGTAACATAGGTTATATCCTTGGCGTATGCTTCCTGTTTCTCGGACAGGCTCATGCCCGCTTGAACCGAGTTTACCGTTAATCCGAGAAAACGATAGATCGGGCCCATCCATTCCGCATCCCGTTTGGCTAAATAATCGTTAAAAGTCAGCACATGAATGCCTTTGCCAGTCAGTGCATTTAGATATGCAGGCATAACAGCAGAAAGTGTTTTTCCTTCACCTGTATGCTGCTCTATCAAGAATCTCTCGTGCAGAGCAATGGCAGCCATGATCTGGACATCGTAAGGATTTAATCCAAGCTTTCTCTTCGCTACCTCGCATACTAACGCATAAGCAGCGATAAGCAGCTCATCCAAAGGTGTACCTGATTTTGCTTCTTTTTGTAGCCGGAGGGATTCCGCTAGAAGCTGCCCATCGTCCCATGCTTCCAAATTCCGTTTTCTGATGAGCTCCACTTTGTCCTGATAAACTTTCAGCTTATTCTGGGTATCGCGGTCTTTGAATTTTTGCATCAATTTGACGGCTATATTCATAGAAATCTGATCTCCCCTCGGTAGAAATACGCTTAGTTTTGAACAATATTTGCGCTGATCAGTCGGTTAACAAGTTCCTGGATTCAATCTACCAAAATATTCTATTAAATGCAATTTGGACAAAGGATAGAGACTATTAAAGCGTGGATGCTTCTAGGTACACTACAACTATCATCTTCGAGTTTTTGATTGCAGATTGTTTGCAGAAGAAACCAAAAAGGACTGAACAGGGATCTTACTCATCACCTAGTTCAGTCCACAAACCACTTATTCAAATGCCTCGCAATTCTTACTCTTCCTCAGTAGCTTCTTTGACTTTTTCAAGAACTGGTTATACCGATTTGAAATATAATTTCCCCTTTGTTCATCCTTAATATCCTATTTAGCAGCTTCTGCTTCTTCATAGATGAGGCACCGAAGAGTCTGATCTGGGTAGCGTAACTCTGCAGTATAACTGCTGCCGTCTTCGAGCAACATTTTGACCGCTACCATACCGCGCTTATTATTTACGTCAGTGTCTGTAAGGGAAGCCGTGGCGATTTTCCGGGTTTCTCCTTGTCTGTCTGTAACTATTTTTATAGCCTCGTTAATCCAGGTTGCATCCTTTTGGATAGCGATGGCAGCTTCAGCATTGATTGGGGTTCTTGTGAGTGAAAAATTAGCTGCGGTCGTATCTACTACCGTCCGGGTGGAGGGATCAATAATTACGGTATATTGCCAAAATTCCTTACCTTGTCCTCTTAAGGTGTTGGTTTTATAGGGGGTGAATATTACCATCCAGGTCTTTTTCTTTGATAGCATGGATTCTCCTTGGCTTGCTTTTACTTCAAGCTTGGAGACGTCAGCTCCGAATATTTTTCGCACACTTGAAGCGGCCATGGCAACGGCGTCGGTCTGGCTCAAATTCCCTGTTTCTGGAGGGGTTACAATATTCCGTTTGGACAAGGCATAGGCCTCCCGGTAGAACCAGTCAATATATTGTAACAGTTCCTCGTCAGTCAATGTCCGATTCGGATACTTGAGCGTGTTTTTCTCCAAGTCAAAATAAAACTCCGCTTGTCCCGATTTTAACGGGAACAGCTGCTTGGGACGAAGGCCGTCATACACATACTGGTCTTCCAATATCAGCCTCCGGTTTATTTCATCCTCGGTCATCTCCCTTCCGATGGTGATAATTTCGTTATTGGGCTTGTCCGCAAAATCATAAATTTGCTGCATTTCTTCTTGGGTCATCAGCTGCTCTAGATCTCTGTTCACAGTAGATACCGGAGCTTCTGCTTCTACTTTTAGTACGGGTGCCTTGCTGCTGTTCAAGGTTAGATTGCCCGAGTCTTGTACTGCAGAAATGCTCTTGGCGGCGGTGGTGTTCACAAATCCTGGGACAATCATTGCGCTCACCGCCAGCACGCTTCCAGAGAACAAGAGTACAGCGAGTGTAGCGGAAATCTTGTTGTTCTTCATTTAACTTAACCTCCATTGGGATCGGATGATGATGAATCTTCCTAACCTTAATCCAAAGATGTTATAGAGTAGGAGGGCAGTTGTTATAGAGTTGTAAAAAGAGTCTGATGCTAGTTCCCTCGCCGAGGACAGAGTTTAAGGATAGTCTGGCCTTATGCGCTTCAGCAATTTGCCTACATAAGGATAATCCTAGGCCAGCGCCGCCATATTCACGTGAACGAGCCTGGTCTCCCCGATAGAAAGGTTCAAACACACGTTTAGCCATCTCTGCGGTGATTCCGGTTCCCGTATCACGGATTTCTAGCACGGCTTCTCCATCCAGCTCATAGGCCAGCATGTGGATTTCGCTGCCTTGCTTGGAGGCATGAATCGCATTCTCAACCAGATTTACCAATAATGAAGCTAGTAAATCGGGATCTCCCCAGACATTTGAAATCGTATGTTGGACATGAAATCTTATGCCAGCATCCGTCAATTTTGGGCGCTCCGTCTGTTGGATAGCTTGAAATAGTTCCGAAATATCCACCTGCTGAAGTGCCAACGGCTGATGCCGGAGGACAGACAAATCCAGCAGCTTGAAGGCCAGATTCTTGAGACGAAGGGTTTCACTAAGAATATAGCCACCCGCAGTTTGCTGTTCTTCCTGTCCAATATTGGCCGTGGTCAGAAACTCGGCGAACCCCTGCATGCTGGTCAAAGGCGTGCGCAACTCGTGGGCCAAATTATCCACCATCCTTTGTTTCTCTTCAGCCATGTCTGAGAGTTCCGTAACCCTCTGCTCCACGGCCTCCGCCATCCGGTTGAAGTTCAAGGCCAGTTCGCCAAATTCATCTTTGCTGCGCAGCTGCACCCGTTTCGTATAGTCGCCTTCGGCGATTGTTTTGCTGGTCTCTGACAGGAGCTTTAGCGGCTTGCTTAGATGCCGGATTAGAAGATAAAGAAGAAGCAGTAGAACGGGTCCCACGATCCAGTTAATCATTACAAAAAAGCGGTTCAGTTCCTGTTGCTTGTTGAAGAGCTCACTGATATCACGCTGATAGACAAGCAGCAAATGCTGGTAAGGAGCAGGAAGCTGAGTGGAGAGCTGAATAGAGCGTTCGTCTGAGGATACAGGCTGATCGCCTTTTCCTAAATTAGATTTCCCGAATTGTCCTTTTTGGGGAGGGTAAATCATTCGGTCGTTCTCCCATAGCTGTAAATAGATTCCCTGCTTACGGTAGTAATCTCCATAGGACTCAGAGACGCTGGCCAGTAGAATAGGGGTCAATGCCGTTCCCCGTGCTTGAATAGAATTAAGGTTCTCATAAATATTGTTGGCGATTAACAATTGCTCACTGGATGCTCTCTGCATTTCACTGTCCATGTTTAGCTGCCAGCTTTTTTTCATCACCATAATGACACTTACATCCAGAGCAGCAATAAAGAGAGCAAGTACCGACAGCAGAATCTTATGCCAGAATCTCATGATTAGCTCTGAACTTCCAGGCGGTAGCCTAGCTTGAAAATGGTTTTGATCCGTTCTTCCCAGCCCAGCTTTTTACGTAGCTGCCGGATGTGAACATCCACGGTGCGGGTGTCGCCCTCAAAATCATAGCCCCACGCCAATTCCAGCAGCTTTTCCCTCGACAATGCAATATTCCGGTTACGAATTAACACCTCAAGCAGCTCGAATTCTCTAACGGTCAAATCAACCGGTGTCTGATCTACTAAAACTTGCCGTTCCAGGTAACGCACCTCAACATTATCGCAAATGAAGCTGGAAGTGCCTTTTTCACCCCTGCGCAGGACTACATTGATTCTTGCCAGTAATTCAAGAATTTCAAAGGGTTTAATGATATAATCATCCGCGCCCAGCTCGAAGCCTTTAATGCGGTCAGCCAAAGAATTCTTGGCGGTGATCAAAATCACTGGAACCTGCAAATGTGCAATCCGCTGCATCACCTCAAAACCATCCAATTCCGGAAGCATAACATCCAGCAGAATCAAATCAGTCTTTTCACGCTCCAGAATTTCGAAAACCTCCGGTCCACGGTAAGCCTTGCTATATGTATGTCCAACCAGCTTGAGATTCATTGTAATTAAATCATTAATCGCTCGTTCATCTTCTACTACCAATATATTTGCCATTTCGTATTTCTCCTCCTGGTACCTTGCTCACTAAGTGCCACTTTCGTTATACACTATATACAACTAGAGGAAGGATTGTCCAGAAGGTTGGTAGTTTCATCAAGCGTTAATACCTAATAGGATAGAAAATTATGTGCTGAGCTGTTACCTTAACAGTAGAAACTGTTGTATTGGTCTTCCATCTATCATGAAAATATTTACAAATATAAATTGTTGATTTCGAATACATCTGAGAAACTCCAGTGTGAGGTATACGGGCCACCTCCAGCACCGCCAGCACATACTGGCAGTCGTGACGCACAGGAGTTAGCTCTGTACTCTAATTTATACTTGCCACAGAAAAGGTTAACGTCATATAGCGATATCCTCAGGTTGCTGGATTATACGAACGTCTGGATTTTAGAGCGTTTGCTTCGGAGGCCGGCAGCGAAATGATTGTACGTAAAAAGCTGCCCAAACTTCCCGGGCAGCCTCTCATATTCTTACGCGTACGTCTTCTGAGATCAAGCCGTTTGCGCCTCATGTTTGCGAGCTGTTACAGTGTCTTCTTTTTCCGTGGACCCGTTGTCCTGACGCTTAACTGCTTCCTCGTCTCGTACCCCATTCAATTCATGTTCGTTCTGATGAAATTCCTTGAGTATATTCTGGTAAATATGAGCCTCTTGAAGGTTCAGTCCGTCGCGATTTTCTTTCAAAACCCAGTTCTCGACCGTTTTCTTCAAGATTTCGCTCTTCCGTTCCAGCAGTTCCGTATAACTCAATTTACTTCATCCTTTCCGGTTCATGGTTTCAAACGCCGGATGGACTTTGTTTACTTGTCATTTCGTGCGTTTAACATCACATCCGACGTAACGTTTACCATTATACAGAAAATCCTGGTCGAACCCAACGCGGACCAACCGTCCTCAGATAGGGTGAGCACTACTTAGAATGGAACGGGAGTCCTCAGCGGACCGTTTCGCAGAAGTGCGGCCGGATACTCCGGTATGCTGACAGTTGCTTCTCTTTCATATAATCGTTTAACCAGATATCAAGCACGCGCTTTTAACTTTAATCTTCCTCAAGAACGATCGTAATCCCCATACAAAACCCAATCACTCTAATTTGCTGCATACCTTTATATATTCGTATATCCGGCCTTCTCCGGCGATAATACCCCGGGCGGGCAGTTGATTAAAATGGAAAGTAAACCCAAAGGTGGATAAGATGAAATATGCGATATGAAAATGTATTAATAGGGAAAATATTAAAAGAAAAGAGGATATAAATATAAAAATAAATGGAATAGAGAGTGATAGAATTTTTGGGGGATTTTACTGGGCTTATTTATTTTGAATGATCCTGCCGATTTCCTATTGTGCATTCTAATGATAATGTGGCACAATATTTATAGATAAAACCAAACGAGGCAAAGAATGCCCCGTCTCCTTTCCTTTTGGAATAGAGGCGGGGTTTTGTATGATTAAAAACATATTTCGTTGCAGAGCGAGGGGATAGGTAATGGGTTTCGAGAGGGAGCATAATGAATGGTTATGTAATCATCTTAAACAAAGGAAGGGAGAGCGGCTTGATGCACTTAAACGCGGTCATGGTTACGGAAACCGCTTGTTTGTCGAGCGGGTGTGGTGGCCTCTAGCCGGACATTTTCACGGATTACACCCAGAATATGAAGTTAAGGACTGGCGCGGCAGATCCTATTTTGTGGATATTTTGTGGGAGATCGGAGCCTCGCGTATTGCATTTGAGATCATGGACTATGGCTCACATGGAACGGATCGTAGCAAATACCGCATGGACTTGAACCGCGGGCTTTTTCTACAGTCTCAAGACTGCACGGTGCTCTATATCTCGCTGGATGAGCTAAAAGAAAATCCATCCTTCATTCTCTCCGCGCTGCGGAACATTCTCTTTTCTTATTTGTTAGCAGAAAAGTCTGCGAAGACAACCGTTGAGAGAGCTTATTCCAGAATCGAGCGCGATCTTATGCGGGCAGCCATCCGGCACCATCGAGTCCTTCGCCCGGCTGATGCCGCGAGAGAACTGGAATTGCACACGATGACGATCATTAAATACTGCCGTCAGCTGGTGGATAAAGGAAAATTTCGCCCGGTGGCAAGAGGTTCATCTCAGCGAATCATTTACTATGAATATATTGGCACGCTACAAAGTCCAGATTTGGTTTGAAGATGAAGGCCGTCGTGAGAATGTGAATGAAAAATCGAATACAATGTGCCGTCGGTAACGTAAATGAGCAAATGTATGCGAAAAATCGAACACAATGTGCGGACGGTAGGTAAACGAGCCAAATGTATGCGAAAAACCGAATACAATGTGCCGACGGTAGGTAAATGAGCCAAATGTATGCGAAAACCGAACACAATGTGCCGCCGGCAAGCTGAACGAGCCAAATGTATGCGAAAAACCGATCACAATGTGCCGACGTTAGGTAAACGAGCCAAATGTATGCGAAAAATCGAGTACAATGTGCGAACGGTAGGTAAACGAGGCAAATGTATGCGAAAAACCGAATACAATGTGCCACAGGTAACATAAATGAGCCAAATGTATGCGAAAAACCGAACACAAAGTGCCGACGGTAGGTGATCAGCCAAATGTACGCGAAAAATCGAATACAATGTGTCGCCGGCAAGCTAAACGAGCCAAATACACACGAAAAATCGAATACGATATTTTTCTAGTATGGTCGGGTCTCTGATTTCCAGGGAATCACAAGAATCCACACCGCGGGTTCTTATTCTATTCTTCTCCTATCGCCACCGGATTCTCCCCATAACTAATCCAATCACTCCAACTACCCGCATAACATTTCTATACCCAGCTTTTTCAAGCGCGAGCACATTCGGGCAGGCACCTACTTTGGAGCGGAAGCGGCTTATTCATGTAGTAAGACCATAAGGAGAGATTTCGTGGATAAATGACATGATTTCAATGGTATGACATTCGATTGTTAGGTTACGGAGCTTGAATTCTTACGTGGTCTCATTTTTGCATATCGAAAAAAGGAATGCTAGCACGACGAGTTAGCATTCCTATTATGAGTTTTATGTTAGTAAAATTTTACACCTGTCATAATATAGCTATTGGTTTTTTCGTCAAAATCAAACTTTAAATCGGTAGTGAGGCTATATATGTAGCCAGGTAACATTATTTTGTAACCTAGGTTAGCAGAGTAGGTGTTTTTATCAGAGAAAGACTTATCGAATTTCACATCACTAAGTGGTGCGATTTTTAAAAGTCTTGCATATTCAGTCATAGTGACACTATCATTGTCTTGGATACTTGAGGCAACCATTTTGGCTAAATATTCTTTTGCACTTTTTTTGTATTCCATATTATAGCCGCCAATATCATCAATCGCATATTTATCAATCAGAGCATTCATACCAGAGCTTGATCCAGAGGTTAGATCACTTCCGTAAGCCTTGATAAAAGCCAATGCTACGGATCTATATTTTTCACCTGAAGTGTTTAGATCAAAATTAGAAGGCAATGAGATTACCCCACTTGGAAGGTTACTTTGTTGGGTGACGGAGTCATTCGCTGCAGGTGGTGTTGTCGCTGTTGGTGTTTTTGAGGTTGTTGAAGTGTCATTGTAAGGTTCTCCGGTATTTTCACTACCCGAGGTTGTAATTGCTACTGTTTTACTGCTGCCATTCCATAGGACTGACGCATTCATAGCTTCTCCAACCGCCTTGGCGGGAAGGTAAGTAGAACCATTGTAGACTAGAGGGGAAATTTTATTCCCATTAGCATCTTTAGGGCTCCAGGAAACGCCATTCACAGTGAATTTAATAGTACTATTAAGGTATGCTTGCACTAAAGACACTCCGTTCGAGGCATAGACCCCTACAGCCCCGCACAATAATCCTGTAGCCAAAATAGAAGAGATAAATACTTTTTTCGTAATATTCATAAAAATAAAACCTCCCAATCGTTATATGATATTTTTTTTATGTACTTAATTATCAAATCCCATTTTCTCCTTCCGTATAATATCATCGGCATCTCAATTGTTATAATTTAGGGATAATTTGTGTCATCTACTTTTTAGGTTAAGATTCGTAAGTGATTGCATAAAATATATTTAATGGTTTTTTTTGCTTATATATAAAAAGTGGTAAAAACGTGTGCTAGATTTTTTATATAAATTTTCCAGAGACTTCTTTTTTAACATGGATTAACCTTCTACGGAAAAGATACAGAGCTTAGGCACTTTTATCGATAATCAAATCGTTTCTTCGGGAGTAATCCTATAACCATTTTCCTGGATAACGCTGCCCTTTTTTGTGTAAGGGCTATACACAGATAATCAACGGTATCAACGCCAAAAACTTACTAAGCTTCGAACAAAAACCCAAACCCAAATCCAAACCCAAACCCAAACCCAAACCCAAACCCAAACCCAAACCCAAACCCAAACATCGTCCCCCTAAACACTTGTGTATCAACGTTAGTCATACTGAAATGGAAAAGTCTCGCTAGAAACTAGCGAGACTATCATAATCTATCCATAACGCGTAGTCGCTCAACACAATCTCGCATTTTATCAGCGATCAGTCTGCTTGCCTGAGCGAGCAACACTTCCGTTTTTCGTTCACCTGCAGCGTAGGTTTGGATAAACGACTGGTCGAGATCATGTGTGATATGTACATAAAGCTCACCCTCGTCAACTAAAGCGATTGATCTATTGTAATCAACATTATTAAGATGATTATCCTTAGTAACAAGTTCAATAACTTCAATCTGGTTACGCTTATTATTACTTGCGGTTTGTTTCAGAAAATCATCCCAATTATCTATCTTACTAAAGTCGAAGCTCAAGGCTCATCTCCTATTTTGGATTTAATGTTTTATTTTATCAGTTCGAGAATTTCCAGTCAATTACTTGTTTAAGTCTTCTTAAACTAACTGATTGTCTAGGAGTTATGCCTTCTGATGGTAGTAAGTAAAAAGATGTAGGAGTTAATTGTCTGATCGCTTTTCCGCTTCCTAACATGATGAATTAATAGAGGATTTTTATATAAGTGAACTAAGATCTTGGGGTTTCATAGTGTAGTGGTATAAATTGTTGATTTCGTATGGTTATTTGTTTGCAACTTGTTGACAGGTTGTTTGCAATCAGCCCCTGATAGGGTGAACTAATCAAGCTTTAACAATGGTTCCTTGAGCAGAAAGATGAACGAACAAAAGAACATGCCCAAAAGTTATAAAATGCTTTTTCAAGAGAACATGAGTTGGGCTAAGGAATCATGTGACAAAGAGTGAGATGAGAACCGTAGGCACGGAGGAGTGGAAGCTGTCACCTGGGTGACTGGAGGTAGCACGAGGTGACAGAGTGGTGACACTGATTAAAATAATAATATTATTTTACTATATCTTGAAGCGAGCTTCTACAACCTTAGCTTAAAGTTGCTCCCGGCCCTTTCAGGGACGTGGATAATTAGTTTTTATTTTTTGTGGTTTTTCTGATATGGTTTGAATTTCTCCGCTAATATTGATGAAACTTAGTAGCTTAATGCTGATAAGGTATCATAATGGACCAATGACTCCGAATCTCTAAGTGTCTGAACATAGGAATTCGTCTTAACATATCCCTTGAAGTACTAGCAAATGTTTGATTCTCACTAAAACATTGAATTAATTGCAAGGGTTCTATTGATATGAGTTAATATATGTATAAACAAGAATGTATATAGGTGAAAAGGTGGTTGAAAAGTATGTCCAATTCAAATTCAATGGATGCTTACTCGTCTGATGCACCAATTAAACATCCTGAAGGTGATGTATTCAAAAGATGGCCCTTTGCTCAACGTGTCGCTCAAGTTATTGCAACAAGAAGAGATAAAAGTAGTATTGTCATCGGTATTAATGGTGAATGGGGTGAGGGCAAGACATCTGTTTTGAATTTTATACAATATGAGTTGAACCAGCATGCAAATGTTGTTTGTATGAAGTTTAATCCTTGGAGATTTGGAGACGAAGAACAATTGCTTAAGGTTTTCTTCTATGATTTAGCAAGCTGCATTGATCAGTCATTATCAACAACTGCTGAAAAAGTTGGAGATCTGATAAAGCGTTTTGGGAAACCACTAGCCTCATTGGCTGGACAAGGTGAAGTGGCTGGAAATTTGGGGGATATGTTAAGTTCTGCTGACATTGAGAATTTACGTGAAAGAATTGAGAAGATTTTAGATGAGCAAGATCGCCGAGTTGTGATCCTTGTTGATGATATTGATAGGCTGGAGAAAAGCGAGATCCATGCAATATTTCGTCTGGTAAAGCTTACAGCAGACTTTAAGAATACTGCCTATGTTTTGGCATTTGACCACGAGATGGTAGCTGCTGCACTTCAAGAGCGTTATGGATCGGTACAACAAAATGCAGGGAAAGCTTTTTTGGAGAAAATTATACAAGTGCCATTACAATTACCGGCAGTAGATAGAAATTCATTGCGGAAATATTGTTTTTCTGGTGTCAATGAAGCATTATCGCAAGCGGATATTGTTTTGGGAGAAGAGAATGCTCAGCTATTCGTACGCAATTTCACTTATGGTCTAGAGACAAGGTTGAACACTCCAAGACAAGCTAAGCTTTATAGTAATATACTTACATTTTCTCTCCCAATATTAAAAGGAGAGGTCAATAACGTTGATCTGATGTTAATTGAAGGTGTAAGAGTGTTTTATCCTAGGTTATATGATGTTATTCGTCGTAATACCACACTCTTTCTAAGTGAAATTAGAGACTATGGACGTAGAACTGAAGAAAAAAAGGAGAAAGTCAAGGAATTGATATCGACCTCCTTGGAAGGATTTAGAACAGAAGATATAAAATCAGCTAATGAAATACTTACATATTTATTTCCTCGTTTGGAGGGTGTGTATGGTAATACACACTACGGTTCAGATTGGGATAAATCATGGGCCAAGGCCAAACGAATATGTTCTAGTTCATATGTAGCCAGATACTTCTCTTATTCTGTCCCTGTTGATGATATTTCTGATCAGCAATTAAGAGCTTTTATCGATAAATTATCTGAGATGAGCATTGATAATGTTTTAGTTGAGATCGGTCATATAATGGATCAAAGAAATGCGGAAGTGGTAATTGCAAAGCTACGTCAAGAGGTGTTAAGCATTTCGGTAGAAGCATCGAAAGTTCTAGCACAAGCATTAGCTATTTCGGCGCAGTTGCTACCAAATCCAGAAGCATTATTTAGTCTTACTGCATTCTCTCGAGCTGCTATGCTCGTCGGAGACCTCGTTTCTAATATTTCTACAAAAGAAGAACGAATTGCTCTTGCTGTTGAACTAGTAGTAACGGCAGAACCCCTTAATTTTGGGTATGAATGCCTGAGGTGGTTTAAACGAAACAAGGAAGAACGCCCAGATCCGAAAGGTTTCAACTCAGAAGATTTGGCTACTATTGGAAGAGTACTTGCAGAACGGATTGGAGATTATGAAGGTGGGCCAGCTGCATTGATTAATAATTTTGAATCGAACGTAACTTCTCTTCTTTATATTTGGAGTACTTATGGAGAGGAAAGAGAAGCCAATAATAAAATTGACTCGTGGTTAGAAGAATATCCCGAAGGTGTGACCCAACTCTTACTATCATACGTACCGACTGCATGGGGAATGGAAAGCGGTTTATCTCATAAGGCAGATTTTGAATTTGAACAATATAAAGCAGTCACACAGGTAGTTGAGCCGGAATTGATTATAACTGCCCTAGAAAGGGTATACAGTGATCTAATAAATGTGGAGCAATATCCTGAGTTCGACGAAACTCCATTAGAGCTTAAAACTGCTCAACAGTTTGTTTGGCTCCATAAAAATTCTAATCAAAATGGTAATCTATCAGATGTTGATGAAATTGAAGAAGGTACAGACTGAATACACAAATTGTAAAAAACTAATGATTTGAAATGAACTTCTATCGCCTTCAGTGGCAAATTAATTACTTGGTCTGATATCTTCGAATCTTTATTTTATTTGAAATGGACAAGTGCTTCCTCTAAATTCTCAATTGTGCTGAATAATCTGTGTAATAGTATCATCCAAGTAACTCACTCTTTATAAGACAAATGATAATCTTTCTGCATCATCCTAAATCCTTTCTAATTTGAGCATTCAACACCAACTTATTTAGCTTGCTATTAGGTGGATGTTTCTACGGGCATCGGAACTATTATTTTTGAGTTTTTGTTTGCAGATTGTTTGCAATTGAACACAGAAAGGACTGAACTGGAATTTTACGCATCACCCAGTCCAGTCCATCCAACTACTTATCCAAATTCCTCGCAACTCTTATTCTTCCCCAATAGCCACCGGATTCCCCTCATAACTAATCCAATCACTCCAACTACCCGCATACAATTTCACATTCCTATACCCAGCTTTTCCGAGCGCGAGCACATTCGGGCAGGCACTTACACCTGAACCACAGTACACGATAATTTCTTGCTCAGGATCAATTCCCTCATAATGCTCTTTCAGCACCTCAGTTGATTTCCAGCGTCCTTGCTCATCCAGCACTTCTTTCCAGAACTTATTGATCGCCCCAGGAATATGACCTGCCTTCGGATCAATCGGTTCTTCCAGCCCTTCATAGCGACGGGACTCGCGGGAATCAATCAATAGTGCGCGACCGTCGTTAACTACATTTTGCACATCTTCCATGCTAGCAAGCATCTTCTTCTGAACATCTGCTTCATACTGGCTAGGAATCCTAACCGCTTGATGATCACTGACGGGGAAGGATGCTTTTTTCCAAGCAGAGTAGCCTTCATCCATTACAAACACACGTTCATGTCCCAAATATTTAAGCATCCACCACAGACGGGAAGCGTAGGCACCACCTTGATCATCATAAGCAACGACAATACTATCTCTGTTAATACCAACCTTGCTAAGAACGGTGGTTAGCTTCGAGATCTCAGGCAGTGGGTGGCGTCCACCGTGTGCGCTTACTGGAGCGGAGAGTTGTTCTTCTAGATGAAAATAGATTGCGCCGGGAATATGATCTTCTGTATAGGCTTTACGTCCAGCTTCCGGATCGGTGAGTAAAAAACGGCAATCGACTATAACCAGTTCAGGTTCGTATAACCGAGCAAGCAGCCATCGGGTAGAAACGATTGGTTCCATAAAGATACCTTCTTTCTATTAATATGTATGGAGTCATTATAGCGGAAAATAAATGAGGACGCACCTTAAGCTTATAGCTTAAACTGCGTCCTCAGGTGATTAGATCAAACGATATCCTGAAGGCAAGCTACCAGTGCGCTGTATGGCGCGAACCTGCGCCGGAGTCAGCCGCTGATTGCTTGAAATGAGCGATTCGACATCTCCTCTACGGAGAAAGTCATCCAGTTCGCGAATGCTGTGGTTACCACGCAGAATTACGAAATTGTCACGGAAGCGAGAACGATCGAACAACACAAGCGTAGCATTCGGATTCGTGGAGAAAAAGCGTAAGCTTTCTATTCCAGTAAGGACTGCATCAATATCTGCAATGCCTAGGTTGCCGCGATAGGTTCTGCGGAGCCCACGAAAGTTCTCCTCACTATATACTCTTAATCTGGGATAGATTACGGACGCTGCTTTTATGGTTACCATATTTCATCTCTCCTTGTTGGATTGACTTAGCAGGTAAATCTAATAACTATTTGATCTCAGAAGATCACTTGGGAAAAAGGAGTAACCTGGGCTCTAGCACCAGATTGCTCCTTTCTTGTTGAATGGAAATGTTAGATCAGGCGATATCCCGCAGGCAAAGTGCCGCTGCTGCGGATATTGCGAATCTGTTCGAGAGTTAATCTTTGATTAGTTGAAATAATCGATTCCACATCATTACCGGAAATGAAGTCGTCCAAATCACGGATGCTGTGGTTTCCACGAAGTACACGGAAGTTCCCTCTAAACTGGGTTCTAGTGAAGAGTACCAGTGTTGCATTACTGCTAGTAGAGAAGAAACGAAGACTCTCAATACCATCTAAAATCCTATCCGTATTACGAATGCCAAGGTTGCCGGTAAAGATTCTACTGCTACCCCTAAAATTTTCTTCATTGTATACAGTCAAACGTGGGTTAGTCTGTGATACATGAACCTCTTTTTTCATTTGTCATTCCTCCTTTGTAATCTAATCTATGTTCATTTCAATTTTTGGTTTGGCAGATAGTCTAATAGAAAGCCCTTATTTTGCGTAATCCATAATTTCGGGCTTTACATCAACAATATATTAGTGTACTATTCAACTATAACACCGACACATTAAAACAAACTCATCAATAATACAAAAGATGGCAGGGAGGATTACCATGAAGCAGGGAAGTGATGAACGCATGCAGGATTCAATCGTGCTGCAAATGAATGGGGTAAGCAAGATCATTAAAGGGAAATCCATTGTGGATAAGCTGACATTTGATATCCGTAAGGGAGAAATTGTTGGGCTATTGGGACCCAATGGTGCAGGGAAGACAACAACGATCCGGATGATGACGGGTCTTATACGGATGAGTGAAGGCGATGTGATCGTTCAAGGTCACAGTGTTAAGAGTGATTTTAATAAAGCTATTGGACATATTGGAGCGATTATTGAAAATCCAGAGTTCTATCCGTATATGACAGGGCTTGATAATCTAAAGCAATACCAGAGAATGACAGATAATATTGAGGCTGGCAGAATTGATGAGGTTGTTGAATTGGTAGGACTTCAGGAAGCGATGAATAAGAAAGTGAAGGCCTATTCGCTGGGTATGCGTCAACGTCTTGGGATTGCTCAGGCATTACTGAACCGACCAAAGTTATTGATTCTAGATGAACCTACGAACGGCCTTGACCCAGCAGGCATACGAGAAATGCGTGATTATATGCGTAGGATTGCTGAGGTTGAAGGGATTTCTATTCTAATATCCAGCCACTTACTGACTGAAATTGAGCAAATTTGTCACCGGGCCATCGTGATTCAGAACGGCAAATTGGTGACCGTTACAGCGATTGGTGGGGAGCAGGAGACAGCTTCAGATGTGAAACTAACCATTCGTGTAGGCTCAGTAGAATCAGCTATTAACATCTTGGAAGGGCTAGAATACGCAGAGTTATTGTCTATGGATAGTGCTCGTTCTGAGGTGACAATAAATCTGCATGACAGTAAAGTGCCGGAACTAGTGTCGACTTTTAGTAATAAAGGGGTAGGTATTTACCGGATTGCAGAGAATAAACAAAGCTTAGAGGAAGATTTCTTGAAATGGACAGGAGGGAACCGAATTGCGTAGCTTTAATAATTTGGTTGTTAATGAATGGCTCAAGCTCTCGAAGAAACGTACGTTTTTTGTACCTTACCTGATATTAATTCTATTATCCCTGCTATTAGGTTATATTGTTCATTCTGCCTCACCTGATATGTTTGGATCAGCTTATGACTTTTCAGCAATGATGCTGCTTTCACAAGGGATTGGGCAAGTGATTACCATTCTCGCAATCATCGGAACAGCGGGTATTGTCTCAAAAGAATATAGTCAGGGCACCATCAAATTCCTTCTAATCCGTGCGAGAAGTCGTACAGCAATACTTGCGTCTAAATATGCTGTTGTGTTGATTTACCCGTTCTCAGTGGCAGTTGTCGGCATGTTGGCGGTTTTTGCATCAGGAGCTTTATGGTTTGGCTTGAGTGGTGGTGAGGCTGGTATTCGTGAGATGTTAACCAGTTTAATGTATAACTCAGTTAGTACAGTTGTATATACAACACTTGCTTTTATGATCGGTATTTTGACAACATCTACGGGTGTTACAATTGGTGCTACAATGTTTATGCTGATGATAGACAAATTGGTTATTTTTCGTGAATTTTATAAATATGTATTATTCCCCAACCTAAATTTAGCTGCTTATGAAGGTGGAGGAGCACCTATGCCTGGAATGACGCTGACCTTTTCCATAGTAATGCTAGTTTTATACACAGCTGTCTTTCTACTCATAGGCTTCTCCGTCTTTAGACGAAGGGATGTTGCTTAATCATGACAATCGAATTCGATAACAACCTGCCGATTTATATTCAGATCATGAATTACATCAAAGGAGAAATCGTCACAGGTAAGTTAAAACCAGGAGATAAAATTCTCTCGGTACGAGAGCTTGCCAATGAACTGCAGATTAATCCGAATACAGTACAAAGAACCTTTCAGGAACTGGAGCGTGAAGAAATCGTGGAGACCCGGCGTGGAATGGGAAGATACGTCACTAGTAATGAAGGAACTATTTTGACCATCAAAAAAGAAATGGCAAAGGATGTACTAGATCGTTTCATTCGTGGCATGCAGGACCTTGGTTTTCAAGGTGAAGATATTTTAGCGGCAGTAGCAGAGAGTATCCGAAACAAGGATGGAGAATAGGGGGATAAGCAAGTTGGAAAATATACTTGAGGTTCATGACGTTACAAAAAAATATAGATCCAAGCACGCCCTCCGCGGAGTATCCTTTAATCTGAGTGCGGGTAAAATCACGGGACTGCTGGGCAGTAACGGCAGCGGTAAAAGTACACTTATGAAAATCATCGCCGGGCTGACACAGCCTACTTCCGGTCGTGTATCCATTATTGGAGGGGCTGTAGGCATAGATAGTAAAGCAGTAGTGTCATTTATGCCCGATAAGCCGCTTACAGAATCCTGGATGAATGTTAAGGATGCTCTAAAGTTCCAAAGTGATTTCTATCCGGATTTTGATCAGACTAAGGCTTCTCGAATGTTGGAGTTTATGAAGCTAAGTGCTCAAGATAAGGTGAAGGATTTGTCCAAAGGGATGAATGAACGTCTACAGCTTACACTTGCTTTATCACGCCGAGCTAGCCTGTATTTACTGGATGAGCCAATCGGTGGTGTTGATCCAGTAGCTAGAACTAAAATTCTTAACGCGTTAGTAGAGTTTTATGAAGAGGACAGCACCATTCTCCTTTCTACTCATTTAGTTTCGGATATCGAGCGGATCTTTGATGATGTGATTTTTATAAAAGAGGGAGAAATTGTGATGCATACGGCGGTAGAAGATATCCGGCTGCGCCAAGGTAAAAGCATAGACGAACTGTTCAGAGAGGTGTACGCAGAATGCTAAAGCTAGTGAAGTATGATTTTAGACGAGATAGGGATAAGTTTCTTGCTGTTTTTGTAATCACCATTCTTGTGCAGTTTGTGATAGGATTTACGGTTCATTCAGATCAAGACATGTTCATGATGAACGTCACTTCCTATGCCGTAGCAGGTGTAGTGCTTCTCTTTTTTAGTCTGCGTACCTTCGGTCAGAACCTGAGATTATTCAATCGGAGGCTTGTTCCAGTACCAGTCCTGTATACCGTTCTCTCACCGGTAATGCTGTTTTTAGGGTCGTTACTCGCTTTATTTCTTGTCGCTTATATTCATTTAGCAGTAGATATTATGATGTTTTCAACTTCGTTTTTACCGGAAAAATTTTGGCTGATTTCTGCATATACAGTGCTACTAGTCTTTTGGGCTTCCGCCTACTCTATGTTGCTCGTGATGTTCTCCATGACCGTTGCAATGAGTGTGAGAGTGAAAGGAAGAGTATGGATTGGGATAGCCGTTTTTTTTGTAATACAGTATATAATTTCTTTATTAGAAACATCGATGTTCGATCATAAAAATGTCACTTTGGAAAGAGCTTTTCGATTTGAAGTGACGGATGAGGCCGCTAAATTAAATGATATTGAGATCTCTCAGTATGTTCTTGGCTTACTTCCTACCCTGTTCGAAGCTGTGATTATTACGATTCTAGTATATGCTATTGTTAAGCTCGTTAAAAAAAGAGTGGAGTCCTAGGTACACGATGAAATAACGCTTTTTAGAACGAAGGCAGAGCGATTAGCTTTGTCTTCGTTTTTATGCAAAAAAAAGACGCCTTTCCATGAGAAGGGCATCTGTTATGTAGAATTCTACAGGCCCTCTACATTTAGAGAGGCTGTCCATATATCGAGTTCTCTATGTAGCTGTTCTTCTTCGTCCTCGTTTAATTTAAGTTTAACTCCATATTGGTATTGGCCGAGTCCGAACATCCAGCCCCAACGGACGCTGCCTACGAGTTGAAGCTTTTCTTCGTTTAATTGAAGATGAATCACTAGCTTTGTATCGCCCGCCGTGAATCGAAGATTCAGGGGGGTGCGCACTTTGCAGCCAGATCGGCTAAGATCGAGCAACACAGCTTCTGTTAGCTTTCCGGCGCCCGGACCGCTACTACTTATTGGAACTTCAATCCAGCATTCAAGCGGCTGGTTCATTACATAGCGAAATGGTTCTTTCCTGCTGGACACATCCATAATTTCCCTCCATATCGTTTATTTGCAATTATATCGAAAGAGATTGTTGAGAACAATCTACTAAAGTGCTATTTTTAATAAGAATAAATTTATTTAATCCTAATGAAGGTGATGAGACTTAACATGTACCAATACCTTAATGAAACGTTCCAAAAACACAATTTTGACCAAGGAAGTCTACAGGACGGGGAACTAAATAACTGTACATTTGAGCAGTGTTCCTTCAAGGGAAGCTCTATGGAAGAGATGACTTCCATCGGCTGCCGATTTATAGATTGCGATTTTACTGGAGCCATGCTCAATGCATCACATCATAAAGGCTCGGCTTTTACTAACTGTAAGTTCACGGGTGCGAATCTGTTCGTATCGAAATTTGAAAATTGTAAAATGGTAGGATCTGATTTCTCAAATGCTTATTTGGACGGGATCACACTTATCGGCGGGGACTGGTCTTACACGAACCTGAGACATACCAATCTTAGCAGACAGGATCTACGCGGGATTCGATTTACTGAGGCCGATCTCATGGGTTGTAATTTGCAAAAAAGTGATCTTCGAGGGGCTGATCTGAGCCGTGTACAGCTGTCTCAATGCAAGCTTAAGGGGGCTGACCTACGGGATGCTATAGTTGAAGGAATTGATTTGAAAAGTTTGGATCTGCAAGGTGTTCGTATGGATATAGATCAGGCTGTACTGTTAGCACGCTCTTTTGGGGCTAAGGTAGGAAACTAGGAATAGGGGCATCAGCTGCTAATGTTGTAGCGGTTGATGCCCCTTTAGATTGTTATCAAGAAATACATATGCACATTGTATGAAACTTCTTATGTATATTTGCTTGCTTAACGGTTAACGCAGTCTTTTTCTGGGTTTGGCCCACCATTTAATCCAAAGAAAACCTTCGTCATCACGGAAAAATTTAATACCTACCCAGCGTAAGGGTGTCCATAGTTCTCTAAAGTAATATGAAGGCATAGTCTATTAGACCCTCCTATATAGTCAATTAATACTATATGTTACGCTAGTTTTAATGAAACTTCAAGACAATTTTACTTATAATTACATATTATGAATCTACGAGAAGTAAAATGCTCATGTGAGCAGGACTAATAGCCCTATGTGGGTTGCATGCTTCATTTAATTCTTTTCAGCTACTTATGTCACATCTGAATTATCAAATACTAACACGGGCTCTTTGGGCGCGTGTTTTGACGTTTATTTTGAATGGAATCTAGCAATGACGCTCTATTTAGTAGGGATATGCACAAGCATTTCATTATGGTCAGCATTTAATAAAAGGAGAGGAAGTGATGAAATGACGGAGACCGAGTTTATTGCGAAGATCGCAAATTTTGCTGTGAAGGACATGCAGATCAGCAAGGTTCCGGCATCGCTAACGATAGCTCAAGCGGCGCTGGAATCGGGCTTTGGCAGCAGCGGATTGACTGTTAAGGCCAACAATTTGTTTGGGATTAAAGGTAGCGGACCAGCCGGTAGTATTACTGTGCAAACTACTGAATATGTTAATGGTAAAGCTGTTAAAGTAGAAGCTCTTTTTCGGGCCTATAACAACTGGGGAGAATCTGTTGCGGATCATTCCGGGTTGATTGTGAATGGTGTTTCGTGGAATCGTAATCTTTACAGCAAGGTGCTTGGTGCTAGTGGCAAGGTAGCTGCACAAGAGATTGCTGCCGCTGGTTATGCTACCGACCCAAACTATGCAGCAAAGCTAATCCAAATCATGAATACCTACAATTTGTATAAATATGATGATGAAGCCAAGGAAGGTGATGACGAAATGTCGGGAGAGGATAAACAAAGGCTGGCTAGTCTGGAAACGGAAATAAAGGAATTGCGTGGTCTTATTGTGAGCCTTACGGATAGCAAGGATACGCTAAAAACAGGTATGCAGGAACAAGGACAGTCGATTACTAAGCTTTCAGATCGTGTGACTTTAATCGAAGGCCGTGCAGTGATGAATGTACCCCCATGGGCTGAAGCGGCAATAAAAGCAGCGAGTGCTGCAGGGCTTCTGGATACACCGTCAGGTGGCAGTTATGACTTCTATCGCATAATAACAGTGCTGAACCGTGCAGGCTTACTTGTTTCTGGTAGTGGAAAATGAAATAAGGAGGATTAAACACTATGTATAATGATGCTCTCAACAGTGTGCTTGCCTTTGCTTCCGTGCTGGCTGTTTTTGTAATGGCACTTGTACAACTTGTGAAGAATAGCGTGCAACTTCCGCGGAATATTGTACCGGTTGTTGGATTAGCTATTGGCTTGCTGGTTGGAGCAGTAGCCTATCCGTTCACTGATATGAATCTGATCCTGCGGCTATGGGCTGGAGGGCTAGCAGGACTTTCGGCGACGGGGTTATTTGAGCTTGCTTTTAACAAAAGGGAAGGAACCAAAACAGATGATAAATAGACTCGGCCTATCAGTTATATAAAACAATCGTTTTATACAGGTATTGTGACTACGCAATCTATCGAGAACCCTAATATATTATCTTATGTCAATTATAAAGGGGGTGCAACGATGGGAACTTATCTTGATGCAAGAACGTCGCAAAATGCCAGCCTCGCCAACTCTATAGCTATTCCTATAACAGTTCTAAATACTCCACAGCTGTTTGGACAGATTGGGTTGTTGACTGCTGGAGTGACTACAAATCCGCGTGTGCTGCTTAAAGGAACAATCTCTGTAATACTTCCTTTAGCTTTAGTGGGAATCACAATTACGATTGTAAGGGGAACCTTGCCAACCGATCCGCTTATATATTCTGCTACTTCAACTTTTGGTCTAAGTATATTGGCTCCGCAAGTCATAACCTTTTCAGCAGACGATTTCTTACCTGCAATCACACCTCAACTCACTTATACAGCATTTGTATCTTCTAATCTTCTCGGCACAGTTCGTGTGGGTCCAGAAAGCTTTGACGGTATTTTAGTTTCTGATTAATTGCAGAGCATTTAACCTCACTGGTTGCCAGTGGGGTCTTTTTTTTAACCGTTCGCCCAATCTTCTAAGAAGATGATTACATATCTTATGATGTATTCTAAAATACGGAGGAGGTCTTCTCATGGGTGCAGAATTTGGTCATGTTGGTGGTGCTTTTACTAATACAGGCGCAATCTTAGTGTTGTTCATCTTGTTAGTTATTATTACGAGCGCATGCATATTCTAAAGATATAAAAAAGTCTGCTTCTGGCATGCGTGCTGGAAGCAGACTTTCTTAATGGTACTATTTCGATTTATGCCATGCAAAGCAAAAGTCGTTAGGATTCTACTCTCGTATTGAAGTACATAAAAAATGCTGACCGGGATTTCTTCCATTATTGTACTATTAATCATTTTCATAACGGTGGGAAGCTTTTATTTCTATCATGTAACCCCGACCGTGACTGTCTAACAAAGGGCTGCCGAAAGGTGGTCCTTTTGTGATGTATATACTCCTTAGTGAATTTATTGTGTGAGTTTGCTTTTTATTCACATTTAAATGCAATATATAAATTGCATTATGTAATAAATATATTATAATTCTGGTTATAGGGAGGGATAATAATGAAAAAAAGTAAAATGAATGATGAGCGAATTGTATCTCAAAGAAGAACGATTCAAAGTGATGCTTATCAAATATTAGTATATTGTTTGCTGATTTCAGTACTGATTCAACAATTCATAATGAATGCTCCGTTTGAGCAATTCGCAGTCGAGTTTTTCTGTTTGATTGGTAGTGGAATATATATAACGATACGGCACTTGTCTGTTGGTGTTGATATTTGGGATTCCCAAAGAAACACAAACAAAAAGCTGCTCATAAACAGCATTATTTCAGGCGGAATTTGTGTTTCGTTGCTTATAGTTTTGGCGGGAGAAAGAAATGTATGGAGCATTATTTTAATCTTTGTATCTTTTATAATTGTTTATTTTCTTACACACCTAGTGTTACGGAATATAAACAAAAAAAGACAACAACAAATCGATGATGAATTAAGTAGTGATGATACAGTTGAATGAAATGCGCGGATTTTTAATAGATTCTAAAGATTGCGAGCAATCAAACCAACGAACCTACGATCTAATGGCTTCCAGACAGGACAACATTAAGCGAACCCGTCAACCTTAAGGGGTCGGCGGGTGTCTTTCATTGTGCGAAACTAGTAATTTTGTATTGGTTATTCTATATAATAATAACTTTTAATGTCTTTAAACATAAATTCGGGGCCCTATCTCTAGGGCCCCTTTCATGGGAGAGGAGAAACCGGACGAAGAGCTTATGGGGAAACGTAAGCCTGCTCCGCGGTTGTCTACGACATTTGTGGTGTCGATAATTACATGATGTCCCTGGAAGCCCAGTCTTATACATAAGGAAGACTTATTTATCGGAATAGTCTTGATCTTTCCATTTTTCATATCAAGACAAATTTTTTATTTCATCGCGCAAATGTGTTACGATAGGCGTGGACTTATGCCCTTTTGGGTATAACAAACAGAGACATAGAGCGGGTGATTGACGGTGAGAGTGGTATCGGGAAGTGCAAAAGGAAGACCACTAAAAAGTGTGCCGGGAAGTGGAACAAGACCTACAACCGATAAGGTGAAGGAAGCTGTATTCAGTATGATCGGTCCATATTTTGAAGGTGGAGCGGTACTGGATTTGTTCGCAGGTACAGGTGGTTTGGGTATCGAAGCTTTAAGCAGAGGGATGGAAAGTGCCGTATTTGTAGATATGGATCCCAAGAGTATTGACACCATTCGTGCCAATTTGAAGGCGACTAATCTTGAAGCGAGTGCGCAAGTGTACCGAAATGAAGCAGGAAGAGCACTCAGTGCATTAGAGAAGCGGGGACGTGTTTTTGATTTAGTCTTTCTAGATCCTCCCTACCGATTGAAGCACGGAGATGAGCTGATGTTATCTATGGTAGAAAAAGGAATGCTGCAAGAGGACGCAATCATTGTTCTGGAGCATGAATCAAGTTATGCCTATCCTGAGGATATCCCAGGATTTTATAGGCTGCGTCAGGCCGTATACGGAGAAACGACAATTTCTATTTATCAGTATGAAGCTAATCCTTCTGTGGAAAGCGAGACTGGTGAGGAGGTAGAGAATGAGTCAGCAAATTAGAAAAGAACGTGTTGCCATCTATCCAGGCACCTTTGATCCCGTGACTATGGGACATATGGATATTATTCGGCGCGCATCCAAGCAATTCGACCGTTTAATCGTAACGGTGCTTAATAATTTGAGTAAGAACCCGCTGTTTACTGTAGAAGAGCGGACAGAGCTTTTAAGACAGGCAACAGCTGATATTCCCAATGTGGAAATCGACAGCTTTAGGGATCTATTAGTCAATTATGTTCGTCAAAAAGATGCTCAAGTCATTGTACGTGGTATTCGTACCGTAACTGACTTTGAATATGAACTGCAAAACGCATCCATCAACCATAGTCTGGATCCGGATGCGGAAACGATCTTTATGATGACTAATCCGAAATATTCCTATTTAAGCTCCAGCGTTGTAAAAGAAATTGCCCATTTTGGTGGGAATGTGTCTGACTTCGTGACGCCTGAGGTGGAACAGGCGATGAAGCTTAAATTTAATCGAGCCGATGGCGAAAAGCGCTAACGAGATAGATCGTTGCGGATAATGCCAGGAGGATGATTAGCAGAAGCGATTGCAAACTAAGCAACTGTGGAAAAGAGCTCCATATGGCAGTTACATTAATGGTTCTGTTTGGTATGGATTGTGAATCAGCGAGCGCAGGCAAAGCAGCCTCACTTATTACTAAAAGTGGTTTCCATAGTAGCAGTGTTAATAAAAAAGCATAAACGCCATGCATCAGGCGAACGACAGCATAGGGGAGGAATCGGACATTTGCTTGTTTAAGCAACGTCAGCACCTGTAGCTGTGCGCAGAGCCCGCTCCAGCCTAGTGCAGCAGAGAGTATGGCCAAGCCTAGTACACCTGATGCTCCAGCTCCGATGCTCGAGAGCCCTTTGCTTATAGCGTCGGCTCCTAAATGAATCTCGAGCAAGCTCGCTGGCAGAGCGGCTGGCAATGCAGGAAGTACCGTAGTAATGATATTGATGACCACGGCGAACATAATCATGTAACCGCCCACAACCATCAAATTTTGTACCGCTGTAGCTACTGACTCCCCAAGAAGTCTACCGAAGCTTCGGCCATCTCTTGATCTGGCTTCAGTGGCTGCAAGTTGGACACGACTATATAAAGAAGGTCGTTTGGTATTCGTGCTTTCTTTTACAGAAGGCTGCGGATTGTCTAGCCGGCCATTTAAAAGAGCGTCTGTATAACTGGCCAGAAGTCCTGAAACCCAGTGGATAGCAAGTAGAAAGTAACCTGCTGTAGGACTATGTAGGAAAGCTACACCAATCACAATGAGCAGGGTTACTGGACTGGCGAAATGCGTAAGTGAAGCAAGACGAGCGGCTTCCTTGTCCGAAATGCTGCCCTGCTTATGAAGCTGCATTACTCCACCGGCCCCGCCGGGGAATCCAGCGGTGATTCCAAGCGCCAAAGTCCAACCACTCGCGCCAGGCAGTCGAAAGACCTTTTTCATCAATGGTTCCAGGAGAACTCCGAAACCATGCACGAAGCCCGAAGCGGTTAGCATCTCAGACAGCATCAAGAAGGGTAGAAGTGCAGGGAATACGAGTGTCCACCAGAGCTTTAACCCTTGGAGAGAAGCCTCGAAAGAGCTTTCTGGTGAGATGATGATGGCAATGGCTAACAGGATTGCGATCACCCCAGATAAAAAAGGTGTGGAGCGACTAGCTAGCCGGCGTATTTTAATATTGTTCATTTCTAGAATCACCTCTTCATAACTTAAGGCATAGCGGATGTGTTATCAATTTATGCAGAGTAGACAACCATCATGCCAAACCACTAGTCGAAGCGGTAATGAAGTTCAAACATTCAACTCCTAAATGTGCCGTGGGAAAGAAGGGAAGAGTAGTGAAGCAGTTGAAGCATCGGCCGGGATTCCGTGCCACAGCTTACCTCTTTACGTTTGTAGTTATCGTGTATGTATTTGTTTTTATGAACACCCCTTACATCGTATATCAACCGGGTAGTGCCTCTGAAGTTGCCCCTATGATTAAAGTGGAAAATGCTGATCCAGCTGAAGAAGGAACCTTCATGATGACTACAGTATCTGCTAGTTACGCTAATGTGGCGTTGCTGGTCGCCTCTGTTTTTAACTCCAATTCAGAGGTTGTGCGGAAAGAAACACGGTTAGGAGATAAGTCTGAAGATGAGTATGCTGCGGAGCAGGTTTTTTATATGAACAGCTCGCAATCTTACTCCGTTCAGGCGGCCTATCATGCTGCAGGAATTCCGTATGAGGATATTGTGGATTATTTGTATGTTTTTTCAGTTCCGGTTGCCAGTAATAAAGGACAATTCCAGCCGGGTGACAGAATCATAAGTGTAGAAGGCCAGAAGATACCCGATCCGGAAGCACTTTCAGCTTTGCTTTCAACAAAAAAAATCGGTGATCAGGTCGCTGTTGTTTTACAAAGAAACGGTAAGGAAGTAAAGGAACAAGTGACACTTGTCGAGATCAAAGATAAAGAAGGTACTGCAGTTCGACCTGGTTTTGGAGTCACTATAGCCGCAGTTCAAAAGGTAAAACCTAAAGAACAAGGCAAAGCGGTCAGCTTTGTGGATACGAATGTTGGCGGTCCTTCTGCAGGTCTGATGTTCACTATGGAGATTTACAACCGGCTTACGCCTGGTGATTTAACCAAAGGTCATAGGGTTGCAGGAACGGGTACGATCGACGCTGAGGGTGTGGTAGGTGCTATCGGTGGAGTGAAGCATAAGATTGTTGCAGCGGATCGAGAAGGGGCGGAGATTTTTTTCGTTCCTGTTAAGAATTACGACGAAGCCAAAACGAAAGCTGATAAAATCGGCACATCTATGAAGTTGGTACCCGTATCGACACTGGATGAAGCACTGAAGTATATGGAGGAACTACCGGTCAAACCATGACCGGAGGTTCCAAATAATCGCGATACATATCGGTTCTATGAGGTTCTCGAAAAGCTCCTGCGAAAGCAGACGCGGCTTGAAGGTCTCGTTCAAGTTGTGGATGGGAGCACAGTGAAGGCCGCATGACGATGGGTAAGGTTGCTTTTTGTTTCATCTCTTTAAGGAGAGCTCGTCCGCTTTCTCTAAAACCAAGGATTCGAATATATCCGGGCCCCTCCGCTAGTACAGAAGGGGTCATTTCTTCCCTTGTATGATTTAGCAAAATGTGTAGTAGTAGACGTTGCAGTCGTGTGTGCGTATAACGCTTGCTCTTAAGGGCTTGAAGCAAACCCGAGACAGAGAATTGCTCAAGATCGGGCATAAGTCGAAGGATTCTATTCTCCAAGCCTTCATTCATGTCTTGGATGGTTCGTAGCTCGGCAGCGGTACGTGTAGAGAGTAGGTGACGGAGGGGACCTCGGAAATGCTCCAATTCCAGAGGACCCCTACCTGCTGCATGCTCTCTTTCTAATATGGACACGCTATATTCCGGCATGTATGCTGCTGGGGAGCCGCCTTCTTGCAGCAGCTTACGAATAGCAGTGGCGCTTGCGATCGATGAGCCAACTTGCAAAGGATCGTGGAATCCGGCTGCTGTTCGCGGAACGGTTAGCGGTTTTATCTTACTATTCAGCCGCTGCAAGGCGATGAGATAATGCAAGCCAAGGCTGTTATTCGGCTGGCGCAGCAACTCGCCAGCATCGCCGGGACTCTCCTCTTCATGGAGAGTCCCTTCAAAGGCCACCGCCGCCGCTGCGCTGTACGCGGCGGGGAAGCTCGCTCCGAGCGCCATGCGGCGGCGGATCTCGCTCTGAAGTTCGCTGCTTTCCTCTGCCAGATACTTGGCCAGAGGAAGCAGCGAACCCAAAGTGCCGGCTTCGGAGCCGAAGCACAAGCTGTCCACGACTCCGGTCGCTTCCAGCAGTGCAACTGCTCCGAAGGCGAACCATTCTGCCGGCTGTACAGCATAGGCCACCGGCAGCTCAATGACGAGGTCGGCGCCCATTCGTAGCGCCATCTCTGTCCGGGCTTGCTTGCTTACCGCCGCCGGCTCGCCGCGCTGAGTAAAGGGACCGCTCATGACGACAATGGCGCGCTCAGCGCCAGATAGTCTTTTGGCTTCGGTGAAGTGATGGACATGTCCGTTATGTAATGGATTGTATTCTGCTATTATTCCAACTGTTGTCACTGCTGCTTCCCTCCGTATGTAACCATTATTTAAAATATAAGTAGAGATTAGTAAGATTAATATTTAGAAACTCAGTTCGCATATGCTGTCATTTTGATTTACACTAATAGTTATATCATAATTCTCTCCAATTCCTGAAACAATATAAAGGGAAAATGGTTGACAAAGGTATATAATACTAGGTATAATAAATTTTGTTTGTTTGGGAGTGATAAGTTATGCAGATTCACTTTCGCAAATTAGCGAATGCCGACGAACCGTTACATATTCACGATGTTGTGGATGTCAGCGAGGTAGTCAAAGGGCGCAAGGATATTCTAGCTGTTGCTCCGCTCTCAGTGGACCTTAAAGCGCTGCCCGCGGGAACCGATTGTGTGAACGTGGTGGGAAAACTGAGTGGAGATGTGGACATGTTATGTTCACGTTGTCTCACGGAGGTCAAAAGTGATTTGAACATTCCTTTTGCTGAGACTTTCAAGTGGCTTAAGCAGCCAGTTCTTCCAGATGATGACGAAGATGAGGAACTCATTTACGTCAAGGATGAGGTTGTGGATCTTATTCCTTATGTGGAAGAAAATTTCGTACTGCACTTACCGGATTCGGTATTGTGCAAGGCAGACTGTCTTGGTCTTTGTCAGAAATGCGGACAGAACTTGAACGAAGGCACCTGCAGTTGCGACAACACAGTGATCGATCCTCGACTCGCTGGGTTGAAAGACTTTTTCAAATGAAACATTACAACAAAACACATTCTGCTCTGAGGAGCAGGCTGACAGAAATATCACAAGGAGGTGGAACACATGGCAGTACCACAACGTAGAACGTCTAAAACACGCCGTGACAAACGTCGCACCCACTTTAAGTTGGTTGTGCCGGGCATGGTGAAATGCGAACAATGCGGAGAGTTGAAATTGGCTCACCACGTATGTAAAGTTTGCGGAACTTACAAAGCAAGAGAAATCATCAAACAATAGTTTCGGAATAAATAGTACTTCACTATCGGTGAAGTACTATTTTTTTTGAAATATAAGAATATATAAGTTTTACACTATACATTATCCTTATATTTTTTGCACAAACGCTTACCGTCTATTAGGGACGCTGAGGCGTTTATGCTTATCCAAACATAAGCCGCCCAGAAGTCAATGCTTTATTTTTGGTGCGGCATGCTTTATACTACATATTAGTACCTGGTTCTAAATAATGTTTAAGGTTATTTGACCTAATATAACAGCGGCCATTCAAGCGGCCGAATGCTTTCTTTAAAATATAAGAAAGTATAAGTTATGCACCTATACTTGATGTCTTATATTTCTCGCTTAAACGCTTATCGTCCATAAGGACACCGAAGGCGTTTATGCTTGGCACGTGCCAGGAGGTGAGCCGCAATCGAGCGGATGTCCAAGAAAGAACGTCAGCAACAGCTGCTACATATAATCGCAGGTAATCCTTTTGTAACGGATCGGGAGTTGACTCGTCAGCTAAAAGTTAGCATTCAGACGATTCGGTTAGACCGAATGGAGCTGGGGATACCGGAACTGCGTGAACGAATGAAGCAAATGGCAGAGCACTCCTATGATCAGGTGCGCTCTTTGCCTGCGGATGAAGTCATCGGAGATATTGTGGATTTACAATTGGACAAGAGTGGGATTTCGATATTTGAGATTCGCGAAGACCATGTGTTCTCTAGAAATGGGATCGCTCGTGGTCACTATGTGTTTGCTCAAGCGAACTCGCTTGCGGTTGCCGTAATCAACGATGAAATTGCTCTGACCGCTTCAGCCGATATACGTTTTGTACGCACAGTTCAGCTAGGTGAGAAGTGTATTGCCAAAGCACAGGTGCGGTCACTCGCCGGTAGGGGTGGCAAAGCAGAGGTGGACGTATTCACCTATGTCGGAGAAGAACTAGTGTTTCAGGGCCATTTTATAGTGTATCGGTCCGCAAATGATGAACACAGTGAAGGGGGTAACCATAGTGCTGATCGCCATTGATGCCATGGGCGGGGACAACGCTCCTGAATGTAATGTCGAGGGGGCGTTGTCCGCGGCCGCGGAATGGAAAGATACGCAGATTGTGCTCGTTGGTGACGAAGCCAGATTAGAGCCACTACTCAAAGACAAGCCATCTAATCTGACAATACGTCATGCAGGAGACGTCATTGGTTCTGATGAAGAGCCGGTTAAGGCAGTTCGTCGTAAAAAAGACTCATCCATGGTTGTAGCTGGACGAATGGTGCGTGAAGGTGAAGCAGATGCTATGATTTCGTCGGGTAACACGGGTGCGCTAATGACCACAGGACTCCTCGTAGTTGGCCGGATGCAGGGAATTGAACGTCCTGCACTAGCACCTATGATTCCAACGCTTGACGATGTTGGCGTACTGGCTCTTGATCTTGGTGCTAACATGGATGCGAAGCCTGAACATCTGGTACAATATGCGCTGATGGGCAGCATTTACCGAAGCAAGGTTCATGGTATTGCTAAGCCGCGTGTGGGACTTCTGAATGTAGGGACGGAGCCTGGAAAGGGTAACGAACTGACGAAAGAAGCTTATCCGCTGCTTGAGAACTTGCCAGGCATTCATTTTATCGGTAATGTTGAGGCACGTGACGTACTGACAGGGAATTGCGATGTGCTTGTCTGCGATGGATTTGCCGGTAATATTTTGCTAAAGTCTCTTGAGGGTACGGCGGGTGCTTTGTTCTCTTTGCTCAAGGAGCAATTTAGTCGTTCCCTGAAGACTAAGCTTGGCGCGGCTATGCTGATGCCGGAGCTTAGAGCTTTAAAGGGTAAAATGGATTACAAAGAGCACGGTGGTGCACCACTACTCGGTCTTAGCGGATTGGTAGTTAAGGGCCACGGATCTTCTGACGGAAATGCAGTTAAGAATGCGGTAAGACAAGCGCGGATTGCTCTACAAGCCGATCTTGTGCCAAGTATATCCAAGGAAATTAGCGGGAAGTGAGTGACGACATGAGACAGTTGCGACCGGTTGGAATTATAGGAACTGGGAAATATGTACCTGAGAAAATATTGACAAATAGCGATCTGGAAAAAATAGTGGAGACTAACGATGAGTGGATCGTCAGTCGGACAGGCATCCGCGAGAGACATATTGCTGCGCCTCACGAGGCAACTTCTGATCTAGCGTATGAAGCAGCACTCAAGGCACTTGATTCCGCTGGAATGAAAGCCGAAGATTTGGATCTTATTATTATTGCAACAGTAACACCTGATAGTGCTTTCCCTTCTACAGCCTGTATTTTACAGGATAAACTGGGTGCTAAAGGCGCTGCGGCTTTTGACTTGTCAGCAGCCTGCTCTGGTTTTGTATACAGCTTAGCTACTGCGGTTGGCTTTATCCAGAACGGAATGTACAATAATGCACTTATTATAGGTGCGGATACTTTATCCCGCATCACAGATTATACAGATCGCAATACTTGTGTCTTGTTTGGTGATGGAGCAGGTGCAGTTATCATTGGTGAGGTTCCGGAAGGTCGTGGTTTCCAATCCTTTGATCTGGGTGCTGAAGGCTCTGGAGGGAACTTGCTTAAGCTAGAAGCCGGCGGTTCGCGCTTGCCTGCCTCTCAGCAAACCGTTGAAGATAAGAAGCATTTCATTTATATGAATGGCCGTGAAGTCTTTAAATTTGCTGTTCGTGTAATGGGCTCAGCTACAGAACGTGTGCTTACTAAAGCTGGTCTGGGTAAGGAAGATATCGATTTGTTTGTACCTCACCAAGCGAATATTCGTATCATTCAATCCGCTATGCAGCGTCTTGATTTGCCACCAGAGAAATGTGTAATCAATGTTGATAAATATGCCAATACTTCGGCTGCCTCCATTCCACTAGCGCTTGTTGAAGCGGCGGAAGAAGGACGTATGAAAGAAGGCGACACCGTCCTGATGGTTGGATTCGGCGGTGGCTTGACTTGGGGCGCATCTGTATTGATCTGGTAATAAGCTAAGACCGTTATACGGGAAGGAGTTCATACTTATGAGTAAAATTGCATTCGTCTTTCCCGGTCAGGGAGCACAAGCAGTTGGAATGGGCAAGGATGTTTATGATGCTCTTCCAAACAGCCGTGCAGTGTTCGAGAAAGGGGATGAAGTTCTCGGATTTCCACTAAGTAAGCTGATTTTTGAAGGACCGGACAGTGAGTTGAAGCAAACGGTAAACACGCAACCAGCGCTTCTTACAGCAAGCGTAGCCTATCTTGAAGCTCTACGTGAACAAGGATTGAAGCCGGATTATGTTGCTGGTCATAGCCTTGGTGAATACAGTGCACTAGTAGCTGCGGGTGTGTTGTCATATGAAGATGCTGTAACACTTGTACGCTTGAGAGGCCGTTTCATGGAAGAAGCTGTTCCAGGAGGACAAGGTGCAATGGCGGCAGTGCTTGGTGCAGAACGAGAAGCGCTGGCAGCATTATGCCAAACTATCTCTGAAGAGAATGGTGTTGTAGAACTGGCTAACGTTAACTGTCCAGGTCAGATCGTTGTTTCCGGATCTCAGGAAGGCGTTAATGGTGTTGTGCAGCGTGTTAAAGAAGCTGGTGGCAAGCGGGCAATTCCGCTAGAAGTAAGTGGACCTTTTCACTCTTCTATGATGAGAGCTGCTGCAGATCGTTTGGCAGAAGAGTTGAAGAAAGTAACCTTCAACACTCCAAATGTACCTGTCATCGTTAACGTCACTGCATCACCGGTAACAGATCCCGAAGAAATTCGCGAACTGCTTGTTCGTCAGGTGTATTCTCCTGTGCTTTGGCAAGACAGTATTGAATGGTTGATTGCGGATGGTGTTGACACTTTTGTTGAGATTGGTTCTGGTAGTGTTCTGGCAGGTCTGATCCGCAAAATAGATAAAACAGTCAAAGTAATCAACATTAATACACTTGAAAGTGTCCAAACTGTTTTGTAAGAAATGGTTTAACATTTTGACAACAGCATCATGATTGAAAGGGGATTAGACTATGTTCTCAGCATTGCGGGGCCAAACGGCCCTTGTAACTGGCGGCTCACGTGGCATTGGCCGTAGTATCGCGCTTGCTCTTGCAGAACACGGTGTAAAGGTGGCCGTGAACTATGCAGGAAGTGAAGCGGCGGCACAGGAGACTGTGGCTCGTATTGTCGAGCTTGGCTCGGAGGGTATTGCACTCCGTGGAGATGTCGGCAATAGTGAACAGGCCGAGAGCCTTGTGAAAGAGGTTCTTAATACCTGGGGACGTATTGACATTGTTGTCAATAATGCCGGCATTACTAGGGACAACCTGATTATGCGCATGAAAGAGGAAGAGTTCGATCAAGTGATTGAGACGAATCTGAAAGGTGTGTTTAATTGCCTTAAGGCAGCAACACGTCCGATGATGAAACAGCGCTATGGCCGAATCATTAATATTTCCTCGGTTGTGGGCGTGACAGGTAACCCTGGTCAGGCTAATTACTCTGCAGCTAAGGCTGGTGTCATCGGTTTAACGAAGGCATCGGCTCGTGAGCTTTCTTCGCGGGGCATCACCGTCAACTGTATTGCTCCTGGGTTTATTGATACAGATATGACACGTGAGCTCTCTGAAGAAGTTCGCAGTGAGCTAGAGAAGGGCATTCCACTAGCTCGCCTTGGGCGTCCGGAAGAAGTAGCTATGACAGTTGTTTTCTTAGCTTCTGAAGGCGCCGCTTATATGACCGGCCAGACACTACACGTGGATGGCGGGATGTATATGTAATTCTCCTTTGAAAATATAAGAAAGTATAAGTTTCACACTATACTTTATCTTTATATTTCTTGCTTAAACACTTACCGTCCTTATAAGGACGCCGAAAGCGTTTATGCTTGGGAGAAATTACACTGTTTTAAAGATGAAATGTGAGGGATCAGGAAAGCGTTTTTTGCGGTCTATGGTATTTTGACCTCATATCTCGTATAATACCAAAAGAGGAGGTGAACCGGATGTCCGATGTATTAGAGCGTGTAAAACGCATTGTCATCGACCGCTTAGGTGCCGATGAAGCTGAGGTAACATTAGAAGCGTCTTTCAAAGATGATTTAGGTGCTGATTCTCTTGATGTAGTAGAATTGGTTATGGAATTGGAAGATGAATTCGACATGGAAATCTCTGATGAAGATGCAGAGACGATTACGACCGTGGGTGAAGTTGTGAAGTACATACAATCTCATACCTAGAGTCATATGATTGAGAGTCCCGTTCCAACTTGGGCGGGGCTTCTCCTCATTTATACAGCATTAAAGTTGTATTACAGGTTGCCATGTGCAGCTTCATAGGGATTATAACAGAACCGCGGAAGCTTTAATGATGCGGTGATCGCTGTTCATATAGTAATAATTTGCAGTATATAAGTACTGAATATAATGTATACAGCCTATAGATGGGGTGATTGTGTTTGAGTCATAGAGTGGTTGTAACCGGGATGGGCGTAATTACGTCACTGGGGAAAGACTTGGAGACGTTCTGGGATAATCTGATGAGCGGTAAATCAGGTGTATCGATGGTTGAAGCGTTTGATGTCAGCGAATACACTACGCAAATTGCTTCATCAGTTAAAGACTTTGATCCGGAGGCGCTTTTTGGCCGCAAGGAAGCCCGCAAAATGGACCGTTTTGTACAATTTGCAGTGGCTGCTGGTGAAGATGCATTGAGAGACAGTGGACTTAAGATCGGTGAAGATATCGATGCTGAACGGATCGGTGTATCTGTTGGTTCGGGTATCGGTGGTCTTGGTACTTGGGAAGACAATCATAATCTGTTGCTTGAAAAAGGGCCGAAACGGGTTAGCCCGTTCTTTATCCCGATGATGATCGCTAACATGGGTTCTGGGCAGCTGTCCATTAACCTCGGTGCAAAGGGACCGAATACGACTACAGTGACGGCCTGTGCTACAGGAAGTCATTCCATTGGGGAATCATTCCGTCTGATTCAACGTGGAGACGCGGATGCTATGATCTGCGGTGGTTCGGAAGCGACCATTCGTCCAACAGGAATGGCAGGATTCTGTGCAATGAGAGCGATGTCCACTCGTAATGATGAGCCGGAGAAGGCTAGTCGGCCATTTGATGTAGATCGCGATGGTTTCGTTATGGGAGAGGGCGCTGGGATCTTGATTCTGGAATCCCTTGAACATGCTGAGAAACGTGGAGCGAAGATTTATGCTGAGGTAATCGGCTATGGTCTAAGTGCTGATGCTCACCATATGACTGAACCGGATCCAGATGGTGCAGCTCGCTGCATGAAGATGGCAATCCGTGATGCTGGTATCTCTCCTGAAGATATTGATTACATCAACGCACATGGTACTTCAACGCCTGTAGGAGATCGATCAGAAACGGCTGCTGTTAAGAAAGCATTAGGTGAACATGCCTATAAAGTAGCTATTAGCTCAACGAAATCCATGACAGGTCATCTTCTAGGTGCTGCTGGTGGAGTAGAAGCTATTATCTGCGGACTCTCTTTGCAAAAAGGCATGATTGCTCCAACAATTAATTTGGACAACCAGGACCCGGAATGTGATTTGGATTATGTACCAAATGTTCCACGTAAAGCGGATCTTGATATCGTAATGTCGAATTCGTTTGGATTCGGGGGACATAACGCAACAGTTATTCTAAAAAAATATAATCAGTAAGGGGACAGCGCGGTGAAAGGAGAACTGAAGCAGTTACAACAGCAACTTCAAATCCAATTTCACGATTCTGTGCTTCTGAAGCAGGCCTTTACCCATGCATCTTATGTGAATGAACACCGTTTCAATCAGCATCAGGACAATGAGCGTCTCGAATTTCTAGGGGATGCTGTACTGGAGCTGACGGTTTCTGAATATTTGTACAATCTGTTGCCAGATCGACCTGAAGGGGAACTGACCAAGCTACGTGCCGCTATCGTATGCGAGCCTTCGCTGGTTAAGTTCGCTGAGAGTTTAGGTTTTGGCCGTTATGTACTGCTGGGAAAAGGGGAAGAACTTACGGGCGGACGTACTCGCCCGGCCCTGCTGGCTGATGTGTTCGAATCCTTCGTGGGAGCGCTTTATCTTGACCAAGGGCTGGAAACTGTACGGTCTTTTCTTGATAATCACGTATTTCCACTTGTGGAGACGGATGGGAAACTGCAAATGCAGATGACCGATTATAAGACGGAACTGCAAGAGCTAATTCAGCAGCACAATATGGGTACGTTGGAATATCGGATCATTGAAGAACGGGGACCCGCGCATGAGCGTGAATTCGTCTCTGAAGTGTTAATGACTAACCGTTCTCTTGGTAAAGGGAGCGGCCGCTCGAAGAAGGAAGCAGAGCAGCAGGCTGCAGCAGCTGCACTGTTGCATCTGAAAGAAGATGGTGCCTGAATTTTGCATCATGTGGACAAGCGGAGGAGAGCAGCAAAGGTCTGAATACCGGCGTTTAGGCGGAGCTCAGACCGTTGCTGCTCTTTTTCGAAAGAATAGCCAAGCTTCATTTTGAAGCTATTTTAGGCGAATAAACGCTATGGTATAATGGGTCAGAGGTGATAGGCAAGTATGTTTTTGAAACGGATAGAATTAGCTGGTTTTAAATCATTTGCCGACAAAACAGAAATGGAATTTGTGCGCGGAATAACGGCCGTAGTGGGTCCGAACGGAAGCGGCAAGAGCAATATTTCTGACGGCATACGCTGGGTGCTCGGCGAACAGAGTGCTAAATCACTGCGTGGCGGCAAGATGGAAGATATTATTTTTGCCGGTAGTGACGCGCGTAAAGCTGTGAATTATGGTGAAGTATCACTTACGCTCGATAATGAGGATCACACGCTTCCACTGGATTTCAGCGAAGTTACAGTGACTCGGCGTGTTCACCGTAGTGGTGAGAGTGAATATTTAATTAATAAGCAATCCTGCAGACTGAAGGATATCACAGAGCTGTTCATGGATACCGGTATCGGGCGTGAGGCTTATTCGATTATCGGACAGGGTCGGATTGAAGAGATTCTGAGTACTCGTTCCGAGGATCGGCGAGGCATATTCGAAGAGGCATCGGGTATTGTAAAATATAAATCGCGCAAAAAAGATGCAAGTCGAAAGCTTGACGACACGGAGCAAAACTTGCTTCGTATTCACGATTTGATTAGTGAGCTTGAGGATCAGATTGGTCCCCTTAAGGATCAATCGGAGAAGGCCATTCGCTTTAAAGAGCTTCGGGAACAACTGAAGCATCAGGAAATTTCAGTCTATGTGCATCAGATTGAAGGCATTCATACAGCTTGGCAGGAAGGTAACGCTAAGCTCGAAACTTTAAAGGATGAGCAACTGGAGTTATCTACAGTTGTCTCAGCCCATGATGCCAAGCTGGAAAGCGGACGTGCTGAACTGCGCGCGTTAGAAGAACAGATCGAGAAGCAGCAAGAGCAATTGCTCCGTTATAGTGAAGCTTATGAGAAGAGCGAAGGTTACGGGGAAGTGTTGAAGGAACGCAAGCGTAATCTTGAGAGCAACCGTGAACAGTTAATGCTCACATTAGGTTCTGTAGGTGAGCGTTCTGCGGACCGACAGCGTGAGCTTGGGGATTTAGAAGCTAAGCTCGAAGCGTCCCGGCTTAAGCTTGTTGAGCTTCGGAAACAGATCGAAGCGGAAGAGGCAAGACTCGAAGGTGTCGCTGACGGTATTAGTCAGAGCCAGGAGGAGAAGCTGAAAAGTGCTCTCCTGGAGTTAATGAACCTTATGGCGAATGCACGTAACGAAATTCGTTACGCCGATCAACAGAAGGAGAACCTGGAGCGTCGTATGAGCCGCAGTGAAGAAGAAAGCGGCAAATGGACTGCACGGCATGATGAGCTGTCTGCTAACCAGAAAGGGCTAAAAGACAAGATTGCCCAGCTTGGAAAAGAACTAAGCAATCTTCGTGGTGCTTATATTACTGAAAGTGAACAACTTAGTAAACGTCAGAAGCTGATTGAAGAGACGCAATCAGGTCTGAGAAAGTGGGAACAGAAGCGGGAAGCACAAGTCTCCCGTCACGAGACCATGAAAGAAATGCAGGATGATTTCGATGGCTTTATGCTTGGGGTTAAAGAAGTTCTCAAAGGAGCTCGTAAAGGACAGCTTAACGGTGTGCATGGTGCGGTTGCTGAACTCATCTCCGTTCCGGAGAAGCTGGAAATGGCTGTTGAGACTGCGCTGGGTGCATCGCTGCAACACGTGGTTATGGATAATGAGAGCGTGTCTCGTCAAGCGATATCTTTCCTGAAGCAACGTCAATTGGGACGAGCTACTTTTCTACCACTCGATGTTATCCGGCCACGCCAAATTTCCGGTAGTGACCGAGGAATGGTGGAAGATGCTGAAGGTTTTGTTGGAATTGGTTCCGAACTCGTTGGATACGATGATAAGTATGCAAGTATTGTTGGCAGTTTGCTTGGCAATGTAGTTATTGCTGAGAGCCTGGAGCAGGCCAACCGCATCGCCGCAAGATGCCAGTATCGTTATCGTGTGGTTACGCTAGAGGGTGATGTAGTCAATGCCGGGGGCTCCATGACTGGTGGTAGCCAACATAAGAAGAACAATAGCTTACTTAGTCGTAAACGCCAGCTGGATCAGCTGAGCAGTGAGATCGAAGAGAGCGAGCGTCAAATTGTTAAGCTGAAACAAGGCATAGCCAGACTTCGTGAAGAGCAGGAGAACGCTAGCGTGAAGCTAGAGGACCTGCGCCGTGATGGTGATGAGAAGAGACTGGAAGAGCAACGTGTTTCTGGCGATTTGAAGCAGCTTGAACAAGAGCTTCGGCATGTACAGGAACAAGTGGAGAGCACAGGCGCTGAACGTAGTGGCTTTGAGAGTGAGGTCCGCACGCTTGAAGAAACTCGGAAACAAGCCTCTGCTGAGCTTGAACGTCTCGAGAAGGAAGAGAAGGAAGCTCATGAGGGTATCCGTAATGCCGAATCGGCGCGTAAAGCGAATGAATCGGCTAAGGAAGAGCTTCAAGGCAAGCTGACCAGCATGAAAGTATCAGAAGGCAAGCTCGATCAGGAGATCTTTTCCTTGGAGGAACAATTACGCCGTCTAAGACAAGATGCGGGTTCACAGGATAAAGAGCTACGCCAAAATCGAAACCTGCTACATACGATCGAACAGGATTTGGCTAGCAATGCTTTGGAAACCGTGAAACAGAAAGAAGATTTGAATAGTTATCGTCTGAAGAAGGAAGAGACAGCCGGTACTTTGGATCTAGCTCGGGCGGAACGTTCAGCGTTAACCCGTAAGCTTGAGCTAGAGGAGGGCAAGACCAAGGATCAGCGTCAGGCACTTAGAGTCGTGGAGGACAAGCTGCGTTCTACTGAAGTTTCTGTGGGTCGTCTCGATGTTGAACTTGATAATATTCTTCGTAAGCTGAGTGATGATTACGAGCTAAGCTATGAACTAGCGAAGCAACGTTATCCTGTGCCCGAAGATGTGCCTGCCGCACAAGCGGATGTACAGCGTCTGAAACGTAGTATTTCTGCATTGGGCGAAGTGAACTTAGGTGCGATTGAAGAATATCAGCGTGTTCATGAGCGTTATACCTTCCTTAGTGGACAAAAAGATGACCTGGTCGAAGCCAAGACTACCCTGTATCAAGTTATCCGTGAGATGGAAGATGAAATGTCCAAACGCTTCAAACAGACCTTTGATGCGATCCGTAAACAATTCGGCACGGTATTCTCGAAGCTGTTCGGAGGCGGTCGAGCTGATCTCATGCTGCTGGATCCAGAACATATGCTTGAAACAGGTATAGATATCGTAGCCCAACCACCGGGTAAAAAGCTTCAAAACCTGCAGCTCCTCTCTGGTGGGGAACGCGCCTTAACTGCGATGGCCCTCTTGTTTGCCATCCTGCAAGTGAAGCCGGTTCCGTTCTGCGTACTGGATGAGGTAGAGGCTGCGTTAGATGAAGCGAATGTCGTGCGTTTTGCACAGTATTTGCGTGAGTTCTCGGAACAAACGCAATTTATCGTCGTTACACACCGCAAAGGAACGATGGAAGAGGCGGATGTGCTCTACGGAGTGACGATGGAAGAAGGCGGAGTATCTAAGCTTGTCTCTGTACGTTTAGAGGATGAGGAAGCAGAGATCGCTTAACGGCTTGCCAAAATGGTGATTTTTTTAAGTATCTGCTTTCGAAGCGAGTTTTGTACGAAGTTAAATCAATGAAGTGTCGCTCACAAAACTTTTAGGAGGAAACAAATGAGCTTTTTCAGGAAGTTAAAAGAAAGCATTTCCGGCAAAACGGAAAGTGTAACCAAACAATTCCGCGACGGATTAGAGAAAACCCGTAAAGGCTTTGTCGAGAAGGTAGCAGACCTGATTATCCGCCGTAAAAAAATAGATGAAGAGTTCTACGAAGAACTGGAAGAAATCTTGATTGGTGCGGACGTAGGTGTTAATACAGTAATGACACTTGTCGAGGATCTGCGCGCCGAAGTGAAGCAAAAACGAATTGAAGATGCAACTGAGCTGCAACCCATTTTGTCCCGTAAGCTCATGGAATTGCTGCGCGGCGATGACGATAACAGCCTGAAAGAAAATCCGGATGGCATTACAGTTATCTTGTTCGTTGGGGTAAATGGAGTAGGCAAGACGACTACGATCGGTAAACTAGCACATCGTTACAAACAAGAGGGTAAAAAAGTTCTTTTGGCCGCAGGGGATACGTTCCGTGCCGGAGCGATTGAGCAGCTCGAAGTTTGGGGTCAACGTGCTGGCGTAGACGTAATTAAGCAACAAGCTGGCTCTGACCCAGCCGCTGTTATGTTCGATGCTGTTCAAGCGGCTAAGCAGCGGAATGTAGATATCTTGATTTGCGATACGGCAGGCAGACTTCAGAATAAGAGCAATCTGATGGAAGAGCTCAACAAGATTTTCCGCGTTATTCAAAGAGAAATTCCTAGTGCTCCGCATGAAGTACTGATGGTGCTAGATGCGACCACAGGTCAAAATGCGCTTACTCAAGCCAAGCTATTTGGTGAAAAGAGTGGGGTAACAGGGCTCGTCTTGACGAAGCTGGATGGTACAGCTAAAGGCGGAATTGTAGTAGCCATTCGTCAGGAAATGAACTTACCAGTGAAGCTCGTAGGGCTCGGAGAAAAGATGGAAGACTTGCAGCCATTTGATTCTCAGCAGTTCGTGCATGCTCTTTTTGCCGGATTAATTGCTGAGGAAGAGTCAGAAGAATCGGAAGAGTAAGTGTAATCCATACCTACACATGATCTTAAAGAAGTCATATTTACAAGGAATGTCCTCGAAGCTATATTTAGTTTATGAGGGCATTCCTTTTTTATAAAATGATTGTTAGTTGTTAATGTAGTGACCTCTAAGGAATTCTTAAAAAGTACAAATGCATCGCGTAGGGTATCCCTTTAAATAACAGCTTTCCCTCACTAATAAGCCTCCAGAAGCGATATTCTATAAATGAGGTACTGATAAATAAATTCCACTGCCCTATAATTGCACCTACAATAAGTCCTGCATTTACGAAATGATCTCCCTGTTCATTCTTTTGCAGTTGCAGAATTAAGGATAGAATGTCTTCGTCATAGTATGTTTCGGGTACATTCGTTAGCTGACCTTTGGACCATACTCGAAGCATATCCTCAGTGTTGCTGATTTCATGCCACTCCTGTTCATACTGTTTTCTCTGCGCGGAGGTAAGGGGTTGCGTATTTTCGGTGTTTTTGATAATAGTTTGCACAGCTTCGTTTGGGAGCTGACCCAGAGACTGGGGAGATAAGCCCATGCTAAATTGGTCAGCAATCCCGGGAAGCTCCTCATAAGCTTTGATTGGATTTATAATATGAATAGGTTGCTTCCTCTCACTAAGAACAGAAAGTGCAAATCGTAAACCTGTCTGATCATGGGAGTTGTCTCCGCACCAAATAGTGATTTTTTTGTCCTCGGGAATTTCTTTTAAGGTCTGAATCATGGCTCCCAGTTTATGCTGGGGATTGAGATGATAACCCTGATCCGGAAATCGTTCTTGAAACCATAACTCACGGGCATGACACCCTTCATCATTATGTAATTTGCACAGCGGTCCAGCAGAGAACGCCTCATTAAATGAAAGTACTCTTATTAAATGACGATTGCCTACACGACTAAGTGCTACCTTCATCGAACCAGCTTCTGACAAGCCAAATAAAAGAAAAATATGATTCCGCCTAGCCTCTTCCTGCTCCATGGTCATAGTATATTTGTGATCCATTTGTTCACTCTCCTAACGCTCCAAATTATACCATATAACTGAAATCACTTTCCCAGACAACTATATAAAAAAACCAACATATGAAAAATTCATAATAGTAATGCTTGTCACTACTCCTGCATACAATTCAATGAAGAAACTACATTTCAGCTCCGGCAATCTATATAAGAGAGAAAGGAAGCGATTCCAAAACGAGGAAATATTCAGAGATCGCATTTCTCTGTTATATATATTGACATCGGAAATAGATTTTACGTATTATGGGAATACAAAACAATATTTTCATGGATATTTTCAGAAATTAAAGTATAGTTTGTTAGTAAAGATAACATTTATCGAAAGGAGTCGGGCTCATGTCCAAATTAGATCCTCTGCCAGGTCTGTCTCCATATCCGCTGCAACATTTTTTCGATGAAATGTATGCAGATAAGAGAAATGTCCGGCCGCATTACAGACATGTGAATCGCATGTTTTCCGGAATGAGCTCCGAAGAGCTGCAGGGTAAGCAGAATTTGATGCAGCGCAGGATGATGGAGGAAGGAATTACTTTTACGTTATACAATCCGGCTCAGGATCATCCCATGGAGCGTACGATTCCCTTCGATATGATTCCACGCATTATTCCTAAGAATGAATGGGAGAGGCTAGAGGCTGGAATTATCCAGCGTATCACCGCTTTGAATCTGTTCATTCATGATATCTACCATGAGCAGTACATCGTAAAGGATGGAATAGTCCCAAGGCGTATGATCATCTCCAACTGTTATTTCCGGCCAGAAATGACTGGTCTAAGGGTGCCTGGTGGAGCCTACATCACTACCTCGGGAATCGATCTGATTCGCCATCATGATGGGCAATATTATGTGCTTGAAGATAATCTACGAACGCCTTCAGGTTTTTCATATCTTTTTAAAGGCAGAACCCTTATGAATCAGTTGTTTCCTGAATTGTCCTTTGCCAGCTCCATCCGAGATGTTGATCATAGCTTGAATCGCTTCTTATCCGTTCTACGTAGTTTATCCCCCTCACGAAAGTCAGATCCGGTTATAGCACTTCTTACACCTGGGGAATACAATTCTGCTTATTATGAGCATGCTTTTCTAGCACAACAGATGGGTATACATTTGGTTGAAGGACGAGATTTGGTTGCAAAGGATCACAAAATATATTTGAAAGAAATGAACGGACTTCGCCGCGTAGATGTACTATATCGTCGTTTGGATGATGATTTCATCGATCCGTTAGCTTTTCAGCCGGATTCACTTCTAGGGGTGGCGGGTCTGATGAATGCGTATCGGGCAGGGAATGTAGCGATTGCTAATGCCCCGGGGACTGGTGTTGCGGATGATAAAGCGATGTATGTATATGTACCGGATATGATTCGTTATTATCTGAATGAAGAACCGATTCTTGGAAATGTCCCTACCTATTTGCTAGGCAGGCCTGATGAACGTTTATATGTCCTTGAGAACCTATCTGAAATGGTTGTTAAGGAAACCTCTTTATCCGGGGGATATGGAATGTTGATCGGAAGCGAAGCTACGAAAGAAGAACTCGCTGAATTTCGAATGAAGATTATCGCAGATCCGGAACGTTATATAGCACAGCCTATTATGTCTCTGTCCAGAGCACCTGTATTGTCTGGTGGGACTATGGCACCGAGACATATCGACCTTCGAGCTTTTGTATTAATGGGTGCTGACCGTAAGCCACATGTTATCCCTGGGGGATTGACACGGGTGGCTATGAAAGAAGGGTCTTTGGTCGTAAACTCCTCGCAAGGTGGCGGCGTAAAAGATACTTGGGTCATGGCTTGATACAACCTAGTGAGGCTTGTTGATGATTAACAAAATGCAGCATCAATTTGTTAAATAAGGGAGTGGCTGGAGATGCTGAATCGAAATGCTGAAGCTTTGTTCTGGATCGGCAGATATATTGAAAGGGCAGAGAATCATGCGCGGCTAATCAATGTTCATTATCATATCCAGCAGGAAGAGGATTTTCATGAAGAAGGACATAAATGGTCAAGGTTAATCGATGCGCTAGGCGTTCGAGGTGAATATATGCAGCAGTTCGAAACCTTTTCCGAGCAGGATGTCCTATCTTTCATCACACTTGATTTAGGCAATTCTAATTCATTATTCTCTTGTGTACATCATGCCAGAAATAATCTGCGAACACTCCGTCAGCAGCTTCCAAGTGAATTATGGGATGTTGTCAACAGCTTCAACCTATGGCTTGGTGAGCGGTCTGTTGCAGATATTATGAGCGGCCCACATCAGTTCTATCAGCAGGTTAAGGAGCGTACAGCCATGTTTCTCGGAGCAGAGCAGTCGGTAATGCTTAGAGGGAATGAGTGGCATTTCATTGAGAGCGGACGGTTTCTAGAGCGGGCAGAGAATACAACTCGTATCTTGCAGGCGGTCATTGCCTCATGCCGATTTAAGGAGCTTGACGCGGTTTATACTCAGTTGCAGGCGGTGCTTAAATCCGTTAGTGGGTACCAGGCGTTTCGCCGTTATTATGCAGATGCTATGTCCCCGGAGAGCATTTTAGATTTCTTGATTGCGAATTCCAAATTTCCGCGTTCCATTCGTTTTTCTTTTCATCAGCTGGAAGAGCATTTAGCAAAGCTTGAACTAGATCCCTCAGAGAAAGGTTCAGGTCATGAGAAGGTTATCCGGCAAGCGGGTAAGCTAAAAGCAGAGCTGGATTATATGGAAAAGGAAGAAATGTCCGGCGAGCTAGTGGAAGATGTGCTTAAATCGCTGGTGATATCCTGTCAAAAACTTGGTAAAACAATGGAGGGCGCCTTTTTTCGGCGAGAAGGAGTGTCTGTATGAAGATTCAAATCAATCATACCACCACATACAGCTATCCAGAGCCGGTTACGGACAGTGTCAATGAGATCAGACTCACGCCACGCACGAATTATCGCCAATCCTGTTATCACCATGAAGTGGATATTTACCCGCCAGCAAATCTTTTAACCTATGAGGATTTCTTCGGGAATCGGGTCCATGCCTATTCGGTTAATAAGCCGCATACGGAGATGGTCATCCACACTAAAGCTACTGTAGTTACACTGGATAAAGCTCAGGGGACAGATCTCCCGAGAACATCTCTTGAAGAACAAATTAGATTGTTAAATGACGAGGGATTTCAGAACAGATATATTGAGTTTATTTTGCCGACTCGTTATACCGAGGTGACGCCTGAATTAGTGGAGTTTGCCTCACAATACCCTTTTAATGAAGCAGAGGATATGTATGAATGGATTCTTAAATTATCGGCGACGATTTATGAACAGTTCACCTATGACCCTGAGGCTACAAGTGTAAATACTACGGTAAAAAAAGCACTGAAGCTTAAACGCGGTGTATGTCAGGATTATGCTCATCTAATGATTGCTGTCTGCCGTAGTGTCGGTCTGCCGTCCAGATATGTAAGTGGATATCATTTTGTTGGTGATTTGCAAGGGAGTAATGCTAATTTTGAGCAAGCCTCACATGCTTGGGTGGAGACTCACATTCCGGGTACAGGTTGGCTTGGTTTCGATCCGACGAATAATGTTGAGGTCAATTGGCGTTACATTAAGTTAGGTCACGGACGGGACTACAAAGATATTGTACCTGTAAAAGGTGTATATCGTGGTGGAGCAGGCACTCTGACCGTGAAAGTGGATGTGCGGAAGCTGGACAATTAGATGTATAGATCTAGATGAAACTCTCAGTTCAAGCTTTTGAACGGGGAGTTTTTTTGTGAAGATGATTCCAGTGTACATGTATTTGGGTAATCTTGATCCATAGTACATCACTAAGAGATCTTAAGGGAGAGATTACATATGAGTCCAAACATAGCTAAGAAACAAAGATTTATTGGAAAAACTGCAATTATAACAGGAGCGGGTTCAGGAATTGGTCGGGCTACCGCTATTAAGCTGGCGAGGGAAGGTGCTAATGTAGCGCTTTTTGATTTGAATCTTGAACGTACCTCATCTTTGGCGGATAAGCTAAACAAGTTTCGCAAAGATTGTGCATTGGCCATAGAGGTAGACACTTCGGATGAAAAAGGGATGGAGGAAGCCGTGCGCAGGACAGTCGAACAATTCGGCGGCTTAGATGTAGTATTCGCTAACGCGGGAATCAATGGTGCGGTGGGACCTATAGAGGAACTGAGCTTGAGTGATTGGGAGCGCACGATGTCGGTGAACTTGACGGGGACCTTTTTGACATTAAAATATACGATCCCTCATCTGAAGGATAAAGGGAAAGGTAGCATTATCATCACTAGCTCCATCAATGGGAATACTAGATTTGCCAGCTTTGGGTGGTCTACATATAGTACTACCAAAGCTGGACAGGTAGCTTTTGCCAAAATGGCTGCACTTGAGCTAGCTAAGTTTAAAATTCGAGTGAATGTGATCTGCCCTGGGGCGATTGCTACCAATATAGATGAAACCACTGAAATGAACGAAGAAGTAGAAGCGATCGTCATTCCGATTGAATTTCCCGATGGTGCGCAGCCGCTGGCGGATGGGCCGGGTAAACCGGATAATGTTGCCGATCTAGTTTCTTTTTTGGCTTCCGATGAATCTATTCATATTACAGGTGCGCAAATTGTGATTGATGGAGCAGAGTCCTTATTGTCCTAATTTAGAGATCGCTTCTCGGTATCGTTCATACCAGACGTTCCATTCAGCTTTTCGTGACTCCAGCGTCGTACCATCCAGAAGATGCTGGATCACGTCCAGACATACATGCCAGCCAGCTAAATCTCGGGGTGTGTGTGGCGTGAGCGTTCGGATCGTTTCATTCAAGACGAGAAGGCAGCCTTCTGAATTAGGATATAGCTCAAAGCGAACGGAATCTTCAGCCCACGTAAATTCAAGAACAGATTCATGTTGCAAGGCGGTAATCGTCATTTCCTCAAAGGTTCCGTCTTGCATATCAAACTTGATTAATCCCCCTTCACGCAGGTCTTCAACACGTAATTCAGTGAACCATAAAGCAAGCTTCTCATTTTCTGTCAGAAAGGACCATATTTCTGATGCGGGATGTTTTAGTTGACGTTCGAAACGAGCGACATAATGATCATCAGCTTTTTTGAGGTTAGCTATCATGTTATATTTCTCCTTTGGACTACTGCTGTAGTCCTTTTTTTATTGTTTAGGAAATTATACAATACAAAAAAAATGTGGATAACTCCGAAGAAAGAGGAAGGAGGGGTGAACGTGAAGAAGCAGGAGACATGAAATAAACGAGGAGTCATCCGTCAGATTCTAAAAACCGAGCGGACCTTATATCCTCCGAAATGCATGTTTTAGTCGAGCTTACGGACAAATGTATGCGAAAAACCGAATACAAATGTGCCGCCAGTAACGTAAATGAGCCAAATGTATGCGAAAAATCGAATACAATGTACCGACGGTAACATAAACGAGCCAAATGTATGCGAAAAACCGAATACAATGTGCCGCCGGTAACGTAAACGAGCCAAATGTATGCGAAAAACCGAATATAATGTGCCGCCGGTAACGTAAATGAGCCAGCGCTGTTATTCGCCCCAGATCACCCGGGAAGGGGCTTGTTATTAGGGAATAAGTGCAATACGGTCCGTCCCTAATATATGCGCTCATTTCATCGAAATAAAGCCATTCGGTCCGTAAGCGGAACCTCACTACGAAGGTGTATATGGATACGAGTATGGAATTACGGATGTACTCAGCTTGTAACTCTACCTCCAAGGACGACGTCAGGCGTTTTTCTTGTTGAGTTGAGGCTTATTAGAACGAGTATAACAATTGTTCGCATGAAAAAAAACTATTGTACGGTTTGGTTAGGCGTCTGTAATATGTTGCGGACAGGGAGCAGAGAATGATGGTGTAGCAGAATGAATTGAATTTGCGGAATGGGGACTCTTTGAGTCCTGAGCGATCTGCGGAGGCGAATATGAGGATGCGCAGACTTTTCGGACTGCATTGCAGCTATTTGAGCTTTTTAGTGCTTATTTTAGCGGTATCGGACTGCATAGCTCTTATTTCCACAATTTCTATTAAAAATAGGGTGTATTTGCGTGAATAGGTGCAACTGAGTCCGATAGTGTAGCAAAATAGCCTGAAATTGCGAAATAAAGGCTCCTTAGTCCGAACGATCTGCGATGACGAGGAAGATTCATAGAACGGAGAAGGATCGCCTTTTATAAGAATGCATTGCGGCAGTTTGATGTAAATCTACAGTTATTTATGCTAAAATAGACGCAATTCTGCTTACCATACTTTTGCTTAGGCGGGATAGATCATAGTAGTGGTATTGGTGAAGGAGGCTGCGTATATGGGGATGATGTCCTGGCTGGTTGAGCAGCGGATTCAGGAATCTATGCGTAATGGGGAATTTGGAGATTTACCTGGGCATGGCAAGCCACTGGAGCTTGAGGATTTATCGGGCGTGCCAGAAGAATTACGCATGTCTTTCAAAATTATGAAGAATTCCGGGCTGGTGCCCGAGGAAGTATCTTTGCGTGCAGAATGTGTTACCCTCGAAGGGCTGCTTGCTGCCTGCCACAATAGCGGAGGCACTGAAACTAGTGAAGGCAAGGCAATTCGGGCAAAATTGTCTTTGAAAAGGCTGCGTCTGCAAGAGCTTCTGCGTGAACGAGGTTTAGATAGTAATCCTGCTTTTATGCAATACAGTGTTCAAATACACGAACAGATAATCAGGGAAGAAGAATAACGCTTATTAGGGTCCTGTTGTATGGACATGAGGATAAATAGTGTGAAATAAAAGCAGCTCTTAGTCCATAAAGAGACGAAAGAGCTGCCTTTTTGCGTGCTTCGCTTCACAAGTGTATTTCATTTTACTTGCTTGAAATATACCCGTTCTGGATCACCATCGTCTAAATTCTCAATGATTCCGCTTCTTACAAATCCTAGAGAAAGACAGACTTGCTGCATGATCGTATTGGATTCATTGGTGGAAGTAAACAGCTTGGGTGTTGGAGAGTGTTCTTCAATGTAACGAATAAGTGCACCGGCAATGCCAAGACGTCTGAAATTGGGATTCACAATTATTAGCTGAATAAAACAGCATTCGAAAAAAGTGGTATCGTAACAAGCAAAACCGACAGGCTCACTGTTAATCGATGCTACAACACATTGCTCATTTAGAATATATTGTTCAATTTTAGGTTTGCGAATTTCGCTGCCAATGACCATGCTATCGATCTTGCTGAGTATAGATAAATCTGAAATAGTGGCTTTAGTTACGAGCATTTTAGAAAGTCTCCTTTTTTATAATATAAGAAAGTTATACTTGAAATGGTAAGTACAGATTGTCTTGATCTTTGAAGTTTTTTCGCACATGATGAATAGGGTTTAGACCACATCAAAGGAAATCATAACATATTATTACAAACGATGGAGAGATATAATGAAACAGCTTCCAATTATACAGGTGCTTCCAGACCTGAAACACATACTTCGCTCAACACGGGCAGCTGTTCTGATCGCAGAACCCGGTGCGGGCAAAACAACTGGAACGCCTCCGGCATTTCTGGACGAGCCATGGATGGCTGGTAAAAGCATTCTTATGCTTGAGCCTAGAAGACTTGCCGCTAGATCAGCTGCAACTTACATGGCTTCCAATCTTGGAGAAAGTGTTGGACAGACGGTAGGTTATCGGATGCGGAACGACACTAAGGTAGGCAAGAATACACGAATTGTTGTAGTGACTGAAGGTGTCTTAACGAGGATGCTTCAGAGTGATCCATCACTAGGGGATGTGGGTCTGATTATTTTTGATGAGTTCCATGAGCGTAGTCTACATGCGGATCTGGGACTTGCTCTGGCGCTGGAAGCGCAGGCAGTGCTGCGTGATGATCTTCGGATTCTGATTATGTCAGCAACACTGGATAGTGAACGGGTCTCGGTTATGCTGGGCGATGCGCCAGTAGTTGATTGTCCGGGACGAACCTATCCGGTGGAAACTATTTATACCCTAACCACAGGGAATCTTCCGATTGAAAAATCGGCCACAGCCGCAGTGAGACGTGCGCTTGCTGAACAGCCGGGAGATGTACTTGTATTCTTGCCGGGTGAACGGGAGATTCGCAGAACCCAAAATGAGTTGGAACATGGAAAACTGCCTGACGGGGTAGTGCTTCGTCCTTTATACGGACAATTACCACAGGCTATGCAGGATGCTGCAGTGGCTCCATCCATAAACGGCGAACGTAAAGTCGTACTAGCGACCTCCATTGCGGAGACAAGCTTGACGATCGAAGGTGTGCGAACGGTAATTGATACAGGGTTGCGTCGTACGCAGATTTTCTCTCCGCGTACGGGAATGCCAAGTCTTACGACGGTTCCGGTATCGAAAGCCTCTGCCGATCAGCGGCGAGGACGGGCCGGGCGGACAGCTCCGGGCGTATGCTACAGGCTGTGGAGTCAGGAGGAGCATAATCGCCTTCCGGATGACAATGTGCCGGAGATTATGGAGACGGATCTTGCGCAGCTCGCTTTGGAGCTGGCACTGTGGGGCGTGCGCGATCCTGCCGCGCTAGCTTGGCTTGACACGCCGCCCGCTGCGCCTTATGCGCAGGGCACCGCGCTGCTGTGCCAGCTCGGCGCGCTGGACGCCGGCGGCGCCATCACGCCGCACGGCCGCAGCATGGCCGCGCTTGGCGCGCACCCGCGAGCCGCGCATATGCTGCTGCGCGCGGCAGAGCTTGACGCAGCACCGCTCGCCTGCCGGCTGGCGGCGCTGCTGCAAGAGCGGGACCTGTTCAAGGGTCCCGCGGCACTAGATTGCGACCTCACGCTCCGCGTAGAGGCGCTGCTCCGGTTCGAACGCTCCGCCGATACGGGCGGAGCGGACCCTGCGGCTCTGCGCGCGGTGGTGCGCGAGAGCCGCAATTTCCTGGCGCAGCTGCAAGCAGCGCCGGGTGGGACCGTGAACGACATCAGCCTCTGCGGGCTGATTCTGTCGTTCGCCTATCCCGACCGGATCGGGCAGAAACGCGGTGATGGCGCGTTTCTGCTCTCCGCCGGTCGTGGCGTGGCCATGCGGGAAGGGCAACCGCTGGCACGATCCGCTTATATTGTGGCCGCGTCTGTTGACGATCGAGCCACACAAGGTGCAATCTTGCTGGCAGCTGAGCTAGAAGAAGGACAATTGCTTAAATATCATATAGATCACATCACAGAGGATTCTGACGTGTATTGGGATAAAGAAAGTGGAAGTGTGAAGAAACGCCGCCGAACGATGCTTGGAGCTCTTGTCTTAAAAGAAACGTCACATGAAAGACCCTCCGCGGAAGAAACAGCGAAAGTACTGCTAAGTGTAATCGCAGAGGATGGGATTGATATCTTACCGTGGGAAAAGGGACCTCTGCAGCTTCGTGAGCGGCTAATGTTTATGCACGCCTTACGTTCAGATTGGCCGGATGTCTCTGATGAAGCATTAATTGAGATGCTTGATGAATGGCTATTACCTTACATTCACGGTATGCGTAACTTGCGTGACCTTCAGCGAATCCCGTTATCCCGTGCGCTTGAGGGGTTGCTGGACTGGAATCAGCGACAGCTTCTTGAACAGGAAGCGCCGACACATATAACAGTTCCTAGTGGTTCGCGTGTGCCCGTGGACTATGCTAATCCAGCTGCTCCCGTACTGGCTGTGCGTTTGCAAGAGATGTTTGGACAGTTAGACACCCCTAGAATTGGTGGGGGAAAGGTACCTGTCTTGCTTCATCTTTTGTCACCGGCGCGAAGACCAATGCAGGTGACTTCTGACCTGGCAAGCTTTTGGCGTGGTACTTATTTTGAGGTTAAAAAGGATCTAAAAGGACGTTATCCTAAGCACTATTGGCCAGACGACCCCTTGCAAGCAATTCCGACCAATCGAACACGTCCCAAGAAATAATAAGGTCCTTCGTGCACTTGAAATTTTAATTAGATGTTTTGTCTTCAGCTTACAGGGTAATTAACTAGCGAAGACAATTACTAAGGAGGGCTTCAAGTGACTAAAAAAATCGTAGGTATCTTTGATACAGAACAAGAAGCAACCAGAGCAATTGAAGGACTTCACAATCAAGGGTTCAGTAATGATGAAATATCAGTAATCACACGTGATCGTGATGAGCTAAGACATATTTCGGATGATACAGGCACAAAAGCTCCCGAGGGCGTTGCAACAGGTGCAGCTACAGGCGGCGTATTGGGTGGTGTTACCGGACTGCTAGCAGGTATCGGAGCGCTCGCAATTCCGGGGATTGGTCCTATACTGGCAGCGGGACCTATTGTGGCAACGTTAACAGGTGTAGCCGTGGGTGCAGGTGCAGGTGGCTTAGTTGGTGGCTTGATCGGTCTTGGCATTCCTGAGGATGAGGCAAAAGAGTACGAAGGATACGTTGAAAGTGGCAAGATCCTTGTGCTTGTTGAGGATAATGGACGAGGGTATCAAGCGCATGATGTGTTCCGAGACAATCGCTCACTAAATGCTCAGCGTTACGAAGGCGTCTATAACGAAGACACTCGACTGGGTAATTCGATGGCTAACAGAGCAGACCGAACGGCTGAAGTTTACAACCGCGATAAAATCTAAAATGTTAATCGACCTACTTTTACTATAAACAATCCATTAAAGACTGCACCTCCTAGCGATAAGCTGTGAGGTGCAGTCTTTATTATACATGTGGTATGATATGGATAATAATCCAAATTATAATTGGGATTTTGAGAAGTAACTAGCAATCTTATACTTAGAAGCTGTTCTTAAGGAGGGCGTAGATGAAGATATTTGTAGCCGGTGCGGCGGGCGTGATTGGACGGCTATTGCTACCTAAGTTATTAGAAGCGGGGCATGAGGTTGTCGGAATGACCCATAAGGAAGAAAATAGAGCATTTATTGAGAAGTGTGGAGCACAGGCGGTAATCGCGGATGTCTTCGATCGAGAGGCCATATTTGCGTCCATTCACAAAGCACAGCCAGAAGTGGTTATCCATCAGCTAACTTCACTAAGTCAGCGGAATTTCTCAGATAATTCCAGGATAAGAATAGAAGGAACACGAAATATTGTGGATGCATCTCTTGCAGCTGGCGTGGAACAAATCATTGCACAAAGTATTTCATGGGCTTATGAAGCTGGAGATGTGCCAGCTACGGAGGAAACTCCTTTAGATCTTAAGGCTTTAGAGCCTCGGAGAAGAACGATTGAAGGTATATACTCACTAGAGAAAGCAGTTGCCGAGATCCCCAATCATGTGATCTTGCGGTATGGAATGTTGTACGGCCAAGGAACATGGTATGACATTAATGGCTATATGGCAGAGGGAATTCGTCAAGAACGAATGACAGCGACAGATGCCGTTGTATCATTCCTACATGTGGAGGATGCAGCTAACGCAGCGGTGCTTGCTCTGAACTGGCCTTCAGGCCCTGTGAACATCGTAGACGACGAGCCTGCTAAAGGATTGGATTGGTTATCAGCTTATTCAGATACCATAGGTGCTCCTGCTCCTAATGTTCAAGAAGGCAGAGCAGGATGGGAACGGGGAGCCTCCAATACGAAAGCTCGAATGGATTACGAATGGAGTCCACTATACCCGTCATGGAGGTCAGGATTTGCTCGGAGCTTGAATGTCCAGAGTGAATGAATTCAGCTACTGAAAGGAAGTGCAGTATGAGTTTACTTCTTGTGATTTTGTTCTTTATTGGTTTAATCATGATGATTAGCAATCAATATGCGATGATCAAGAAAATGGACGAAATGAATGAGTCACTAAGTGAAATTAATAATAAACTTGGCTAGCTAAAGTTGAAAAGGAGTGATGACGTGGGGGGAATAAAAAATTTCTCTCTAGTGGTCGTGAATTTAATCGCGGATCTATGGTTTGGAATCGTACGAAAACCTGAATTTTATGATAATCACACGGTTACTAGAACAAAGAAAGGGTATGTCCTATTTGTAACGTTAGCAGGTATTATCGCTGTGGGAACCGCCATTTGGCTATGCTCTAGAATTTATTGAGGATAAGACTGCCAATAGGCAGTTTTTTTTTATTATAAGGTTTCTTCTTATATATTGGACTTCCAGATGCAATTACACTTGCTGTAGTTTAGTAAATAATCATTATAAGTGTTTATTACCAATCATTTACTTTAAGAAGTGATACTATAGAAAATAGAAGGTGAAGTAGCAGCGAGGAGGAATTGTACATGCAATTAATGGGATGGTCTGAGGATGAAATATCGTATGAGTTAAGTAATGATTATTCAATTCGTAAGGCTGAATCGGAAGAGTGGGGAGTGTATTGCTCCATTTATTATAATATTCAATATATTGGCTTTTTTAGAGAAGATGGGTTCAATTCTGCTCAAAAGAATGCTTTTTGGATCTATAAAGGGGAGGCGAAAATAGGTGGAGTAAGGATGTCCCCTAATCGGATCTATCATTTATTTGTTATTCCACCGTTTAACGATACATTTGTGGTGCTTAAACTTCTAAAAAAGCTTTTGATATATTGGTCTGACCGAACGGAGCCTATAAAAACCTTCGAGGTTCTACCGGATCAAGTTCATTTATTTGCGCGGGCAGGATTTTGGCCTGATGAGTTCAGATGTCGCTGGATGCAGCGTCCTACAGATCATTTTGAGGTGGAATGGAACGAAGAATTTAGAATTGAAAGTCCACAGATCGAAGATGATGGAAAAGGAGCTAAACGCTTTATTCTGGAAGATCAGATCGCCGAATGTAGCTATGCAAGCTTTAATGGAAGTCTCGAGGCGACTAGAAGAAAAAAATTCTCTTATGAAGATTTTATTCCAAGTGAAGAACCGAATTATACGAATGAAGCATTACTTACCGCGTCAACGCTTGTGTATGATAGGAAATCGGGACAGTTAATTGCGAATTGTCTCTTGGGCTTACAAGGAGATTACGCAGCAGTTTATAGTATTGGTGTAATGCCCGGTTATAGAGGCAAAGGGATAGCGACACTGATGTTGAAAAGAGGACTAAGTCTCCTTAAAGATAAGTATCCTTTCCTTAGATTATATGTCATGGAAGGTAATGATGCGGAGTCTGTTTATACGAATCTAGGATTTGTTCCAGGAGTACAAGAGATACAGAGCATGTATATTCCAGTGAACGATCAAGCATAAACGTTTCTGCGTTCTTCTAAGGGCGGTAAGCGTTTAAGCGAGTATAGGCGGGGAATTTATAATTTCTAAAATTAATAAAAGGGCTGCCGGATGGCAGCCTTCTTCATCCTATCTAGGCATGTGAGGTTATGGGAAACATGAAATGTTTAGGTAGTTCTTTTAAAAGTGGACGTACAAATAACACATCTTCACTCTCGGGAATAAATTCGGTCTCCATGTGATCTATATTGAAATCTGGTGTGAAATGAAAATGAATAACCTCCGTTTCAGGTGAAATAATGCTATTCAATATCACGTTGATATCTATGTGTGAAGTACTGATAATATCAAAAATATGAAGCTGATGCTCCTCATGTCTAAAGATCACTACGACGTCAGCTTCTTCAATATAGTAAAAAGAATCATGGAAAGGAAGGATAAAATAAAACAGCAGCTGATGTTCATTGTTTACAACGCTGAGTATAGAGGACACCGGAACTTTTTCTTCAGCGAATTTTTTTATCATGGTGAAATCAACGGAATTATTCATAGATAAGGGACGCACAGAGAAGATTTTAGACGTTTGATTTCTAAGATTAGAAGCGTTAATCGAAAAGCTGCTTTCTTGCATACGTTCAAATCCGAATTTAGGATAAAAGTCCAAAGCACTGTCGTTTGCAAATAAGTAAATGAAGTCAAATTCATGTTCGTATTTCGCGATAATATGATCTATTAATTTCCTGGATAATCCTTGCATGCGATAATCAGGATGTGTCATTACAGTGCCAATTTGAATGGCGTTATACTCTTTTTGATTTATAAGAATCGTCATTTTGTTTATGGACGCATTTGCGATCACATGGTCCCTATCGATATAGGAATAACAAATATACTTGTCACTCCAGCCTCCTTGTTCATACCATGGCGAGAAATCAATCCCGAAGATCGATTTAGCTAAGGCATTAAAGCTTTCTTTATATTTTTCGATATGCTTATAATCACTGACCAATTGGTAATCGCTCATAAGTATGCCTCTTTTCCAAAGTGTTTTTCATAGTCACGTTTAATGGTTATATCTTACTACACCGTTCTAAAGTAATGTTTATTATAAAAAAACAATCCCTAAATTATTTGGAGGCTAGAAAATGAGAGAGATAGATTATAGCAATTATTACTGGAAAGATGACCAAATTAGATTGCGTTCAATACAAGAAGGGGATTGGGAAGGTTATTATACGAACCGATTCGATACTCCAGCGCGGCGACTCTTACAATGTGCAGTTGAACTACCACCCACCATTGCCGAAGCCAAAAATTTTGCGGAGACTTACGCTGAATTCTCATCCGATAGACTAATGTTTACGATCGAAGATTTGCATGGTGAAAATGTTGGCGGCGTAAATCTCAATAGCATTGACGAGAAAAATGGTACGTTCAGCATAGGTGTGCAGGTGGATAAAGATCATCGAGGTAAAGGGTATGGAACGAGAGCTATAACCATCCTCTTAAAATATGCTTTTTTCGAGCGACGGCTAAATAAATTCAATGAATGTGCGCTTGAAGGTAATGAAGGTTCTATAGGGATGTTAAAGAAAGTCGGCTGCGTGCAAGAGGGCGTGCGGCGGAAAGTCATTTACACGAACGGACGATATTATGATTTGATATTGTTTGGATTGACGAAGGAAGAATTTATGGAACAAAACGGAGATGAGCAATCATGAGCGCAATCGCTCGATTAAGGGATTTTCGAGTGGTATAGTCCGTTCTACAAAATCCTGAATCCGTAAAACTCCCATTATGTGGGAGTTTTTTTGTGGATTTTACTTACTATACTAGAGACATAAAATGTAAGTTTATAGTCAATTATTTGATTTGTATTTTTAATTGTAGATATTTGGAAAGCGTTTTCGTATTGAATGATATCCGCTATTATAAGAGGGTAACTAAAAATATGAAAGTTCAGTGTAAAATAGCATCTAAGGAAAAGAGGGCTACATATGAATATTTTAATTATTGAAGACGATCCCAGCATTCAAATGCTGCTAAAATTGAGCTTAGAGGTGGAAGGGTATCAGACGAAAGCTGTAGGAACGGTGACTAAGGCGTGGGATGAACTTGCAACATGGTCTGCCGATTTAATACTGTTAGATCTTATGTTACCTGACCGTTCCGGGTTCGAGCTTCTTCAAATGCTTCAACAACAGTATAAGTCAGTCCCGGTAATCGTGCTCACCGCTAAGAATGAAATGAATGATAAAATCCTTGGCTTTCAGTTGGGAGCAGACGATTATCTAACGAAACCTTTTGAGACAAGGGAACTTAGCGAGCGCATTAAGGCAGTTATGAGACGAATGAAGATGGTGGCGCCTCCTGAAGTGATCAAGATTGGACCTATTGAAATTGATAAGAATGGACGTACTTGTAAGATAGGGGAACAATGGCTTAAGACAACTAGTAAAGAGTTTGACTTCATGTGGCTCTTATGTGCTCATCCTAAGAAAGTTTTCACTCGCGAAGACTTGCTTGATCAGGTCTGGGGTTATGATTATTATGGGCATACAAGATCCGTGGACATGGTGGTAAACCGTCTTCGGGAGAAAATGAAACCCAACGAGCATCTGATCGCCACTATACATGGGACAGGCTATAAGCTGGAGGTATAGAAGATGGGGCTGCGAAATAAAATGTTTATTCAGCATGCCGTTACGATTGTTATGCTGCTCACAGCGATGTTTTTTATCGTTAATTATACGCTTAACCAAAGTATGATTAAACGGGATACTCAGACGTTAAGTCAGTATTTTGGCTTGCATCGTATTGAGGCATTGAAGATTGTCAGTGATCAGAAAATTAATATAGAACAATTATTTTCAGGTAAGTACGCCCCCTTTATTGCGTCGCATTTGGCGTCAAACAGCAATTTCCAAGTACAACTATTCGCACTAGATGAGACGATTGTTGGGAGTAGCAGCGATAAAGAAAACTTACTTAAACGTAACGATATTCAGAAAGCGCTTACTGGTAATGCTGCCACAGTCATAACTGCAGGTGAAGGTACACAATATCTAATTTACTCAGTTCCCTTCTGGTATGAAGGAGAAATTGTGGGTGGATTTCGATATTTATTGGACCTCCATGAGAATTTGCAGACATTAAACCAGATGCGCACATGGTTCATCGCTGCAGCTGTAGGATGTTTAATTTTTTCGCTTATGGTCAGCTATTCATTCTCATCTTTGTTGGTGAGGCCTCTACATGCCTTGCAGCAGGCGCTTAAGCTTGTATCCATTGGCGATTTTAGCAGAAAGATACAGGCGAGTAGTCAGGATGAGGTAGGAGAATTAGCCAAGGATTTCAATCATATGTCGGATGCGCTGCAACATCATATCAAAATGTTAAAGTATGAACAGGGAAAGCAGAAAGCTTTCTACGACAACATAACTCATGAATTAAAAACACCATTAACTTCGATTATCGGGTTTTCGGATTTAATTGAAAGAATGAATAAGAAGGATGATATACAGGAATGTAATACCTATATCCGTAAAGAGAGTACTCGGTTGTTAAATATGGTTGAGGATTTGTTACAGACCTCACTGATTGGTGATGAGGCTTGGCGTATCAAGCTGGAGTGTACTGATTTAGGGGCTGTCATTATGGATAGTCTACGTATCTTAGAGCCGACCCTTCAAAAATCCGCGATTGTTACCACGCTAAAGATCTCATCTTGTGAAGTGAATTTAGATCCCAAGAGAACTCAGCAAGTTCTATTTAACGTGATTGATAACGCTATTAAGCATAGCGAATGCACAAATCTCTATATCGAGTTAACGGAGCATGAGGGCTTTGGACTGGTTCGTATCATAGATAACGGGAGAGGGATATCGCAACAATTGCAAAGTATATTATTTCTTCCCTCGGCAGAGAAACAGGATCGTATTATTTCAAACGAATCACATGGGTTAGGATTACCTCTATGTAAACAGTTTATGGAACTTCAAGGAGGGAGTATCGTCATTACTAGCTCGGAGAAGAAGGGGACAGAGATTCAGCTGAGATTCCCCTTAACATAACAAATGTAAGCGCTGTTACAAAACTGATACAAATTTAAAATTTTTCTGATATATGAGGAGGTTAAAGTAAGTGCCAGAGGATAAGAAAGGGCTTTCATGGTTTCGCCTCATCTTGTTACAAGTCATCATAGGCAGTCTGCTAATCGGCATGTGCGCTTACACTTTTCGAATACCTCTTGATGAAGTGCATGTTGTACCTCGACAGGAGGATCAACTTGACCGCATTGCTGGCGTTCCGATGCGCGTGGATATTACGTATCCAGGCCTAGGGACGATATCCATTGAGGATCCGAAGGAATTGCTGAAATTGAGATCTACTTTTTCTGGGTTGTTATCATCAGGAATGCAGCGTCCACAACAGTTGGTTCCGAGACTTCTGTTGACTGGAACGATGGCCTATCTGGATCAAGAAGATATTCCTTTTCAAGTGGAAACGAATGCGTTTCACTTCGGTGCGGAGTCAGTTAATTCGCTTAATGTAAGTGCTACTATCCGCAAGCTGCAAAGTACACTCATCGATAAGATGTTAACAACGTCGAGTATTGGATCTGCTGTGGAAAACAAGATTAATGATGTGTTCACACTACAGCAGGGAGTACTTACAGCTCTCACTCAGGTTGAGAGGAAGGCGTTGATATCGCAGATTCGTGCAGCAGAGCGTATTATCGATTTCAGCCATTTTGATGACTTACAACGTACACCCGATGCTCACTTTGTCATTCAGCTCACGAATGATTATCGAGTGAAAAAGCACTGGATCCATGTGGATCGCTATAACGGTGCTTACTTCGTGGTCTATGACCTTCTGGATGAGACCAATCAAAGAGTCTATTTCAAACTAAATAATGCCTCATACTGATCTTGAAGGGATGGTTTAGTCTATGGCGAGAAAGAAAAAAAACAGTAAGTCAGTCATTTTATTGTCAGTCATAGTAGTTGTGTTGGTAGCGGGGTTCTTCATGTATAAATCAGGAGTATTTGGCGGTAAAGAAATCAAAAAAATTACCGTATATTCCATTTTTCAAGAGGAAGAGGCTCGTAAAATTCTGGATAAATTCAAAGCTGAAACCGGAATTGACTATGACATCCTACGTTTACCAAGTGGAGAAGCGGTATCCCGTGTACAGAATGAAATGTCGAATCCACAAGCCGACTTTCTGATGGGAGGGCCAGCAGATTCGCACCAAGTACTGAAAGAGGCAGGTTCATTGGAAGCTTACGCTTCTCCGAATGCTTCTGACATCGCTGACAATATGAAAGACAAAGATGGCTTCTGGACAGGGTTTTATCTAAATCCAATCGCTATAGGTATTAATGAAGAACGTTGGAAAGAGAAATATGGTAGTGATCCATACCCTGAAACTTTTAAGGATTTGCTCGATCCTAAATTCAAAGGTGAAATCGGTATGTCCGATCCAGCAACATCGGGTACAGCATATACAGCAGTAGCTTCTTTAGCCCAAGTATGGGGTGATGATGAGATGTTGAACTATATCAAACAGTTGCTACCTAACCTTAAGGAAAGACCTAAGTCTGGCATTGAGCCCATTCAGAAAGCTGCTAAAGGGGAGTATACAATTGGTGTGACTTTCCTAGGCGATCAATTGAAGATTAAATACCAAGGCAACCCAATTGTTAGTGTTGTTCCAGAAGCAGCAGGTTATGAAGTTGGAGCCTTATCCATTGTTAAGGGTGGACCTAATACAGAGGCTGCGAAGAAGCTTATGGACTATATGCTTACCAATGAACCGGGTGAGTTGTATACGCAATCTGCATACGCAGTATCCGTTAAAGCATCAGTACCGATTCCTAAAGGTGGCATTGATATTAAAACAACGAAATACAACGATGCTTATGATTTGTTAAAAGCAGCATCGCAGCGTAAAGAGTTGCAAAATGCATTAAAAGATTTGAAATAAAAGAGCCAATAGGGGTATTGCATGGCTGTACCATATATGGTGACTGTAATGCCCCTCAAATTGGATGGCAGAAAGGTGGGAGTCGCCCCCTATGAAAGAAAAAAAAGGCATTGGGGAGTCGATCAACAGGCTCTTTAAAGATCCGTCGTCACTCGTACTTGTACTGACTAGCTTTGCATTTCTCATTCTATTTGTTGTTTATCCGCTGGTAATCGTTGTGTTTACATCTGGATTTGATAATTGGGCAACGTTTTTTAGTAAACCCCGTTATGGAAAAGCGCTATTAAATACGGTAGTTAGCTCATCATTATCTGCTTTTACAGCAACAGTGTTTGGATTTATATACGCGTATGCGATTCACTACAGTAACATCAGAGGAAAGAAGTTCTTTCGATTTATAGCCTTTATTCCATTATTAGCTCCTTCGGTTATGAGTGGTTTAGCATTCCTATTGCTTTTTGGACGTGGGGGAATGATCTCACAATGGTTAAATACCAACTTTAATTTTGAGCTTGATTTGTATGGATTACCGGGGCTGTGGATTGTTCAGACGATATCCTATTTTCCACTTGCCTACATGACTATAACGGGTGTACTCCGTGCTATATCACCGAATCTGGAGATAGCAGCACAGAATCTTGGGGCTAGAGGATTTAAATTATTCAGGACGATTACGCTGAAACTTGCACTTCCAGGTGTTATTAACGCATTCTTGCTGGTAGCGATTAACTGCTTCGCTGACTTCGGGAATCCAAAGCTAATTGGTGGGAACTATTCACTTTTAGCAGTTGAAATTTACGGAGAAATCATTAATAACGAGGCAGGACTAGCTTCGGTCATGGGGATTATCTTAGTAATTCCTGCACTGATTGTATTCTGGGTTCAGAATAAGATTTTATCTAAAGGCTCCTACTCAACGATAACTGGTAAGCCGGTATCTGGTTTGAAACGGATCACTACATCTAAGAGGACAGATGCATTACTTTTCTCTTTTAACAGTTTAATCTCATTGTTCATTATTTCGATGTTTGCGATCACCATTCTTTTCGCCTTTACGAAAAACTTTGGTCGAGATAATACGTTCACACTGGATCATATTATGAAAGTTGTCTTTAGTTCATCTAGTCCAGCCGTTTTGAACAGCTTAGTGTTATCGCTAATTAGTGCGTTGCTGGCGGTGGCTCTTGCATTAGTGCTCGCCTATATAGTAGTTCGCAAACCTTTTCCAGGTAAAAAATTACTAGATTTCAGCGCGGTTCTTCCAATTGCGCTTCCAGGAACATTCGTTGGTCTTGCACTGATTGTTGCGTTTAGTAAAGGTCCGATTGTTTTGCAGGGATCTGCAGCATTGATTGTCATTGCGATGTTACTTAAACAGATGCCTGTAGGTTATCGGGGCTTGACTGCGTCTTTTAAACAAGTGGATAAATCGATCGAAGAAGCAGCCACCAATCTGGGTGCGAGTAGCCGTAAGACGCTAACAACGATTGTATTTCCAATGTTGCAAAAAACCGTTGTAGCGAACTTTGTCTATGCGTTTATGAAAAATATGAATACTTTGAGTACGATAATCTTCCTAATTACCCCTAAATGGGTTGTTGCAGCAGTATCGATCTTTAACTATGCCGAAACGGGAACCTATTATTGGGCAGCCGCTGTGGCAGTGGGTTTGATGGGTGCAACGCTTGGAACACTGGGAGTGATCAAGTTGATCTTCCGTTCCAAAGTGAAAATATTTGATTTCTAATGATTTTGAAGGGAGTGGGCACGATGGAATCCAACATACTACTAGATTTGAAAAATGTGAATAAAGTGTTCGGCAATAACCATGTCTTGAAAAATATCAACTTAAAGATTGAACGGGGGAAGTTCATCACCTTTCTTGGTCCGAGTGGTTGTGGGAAGACGACTTTATTACGTTCCATCGCGGGTTTCTATACCATCGATGATGGTGAGGTGTGGATTGACGGGAATTTGGTTAATGAATTACCTCCATATAAAAGGGGCACTCCAATGGTGTTCCAGGAATATGCCTTGTTCCCGCATATGACGGTATTTGATAATATTGCTTATGGACTAGATATTAAGAAAAGACCTGAAGCAGAAGTACAGGAACGGGTAATGGCTGTTATGGCCCAGGTCAAATTATCCGGACTTGAAGAGCGATATCCCCATGAAATGTCAGGTGGACAACAGCAACGTGTAGCTATGGCTCGTGCCTTAGTGATGAATTCGCCGATTATTCTCCTGGATGAGCCACTAAGTAATCTAGATGCTAAATTACGTGAAGAGGTACGCGTTGAACTGCGAACAATTCAACAGGAACTTGGACTAACCGTAATATATGTAACACATGATCAATTGGAAGCTTTGTCGATGTCAGATCAGATCGTTGTTTTTAATAAAGGAGCTATTGATCAGTACGGTACGCCGCATGAAATATATTATAAACCTCGTACACAATATGTAGCTGATTTTATTGGTTCTACCAATTTTATTGAGGCAGTAGTCATGCAAAGTAAAGAGGGTACGGCAACAGTTAGCTACGGCTTTGGAGGGGATAATGTTACTATTACTACAGATGAAAAGCTGACAGAGGGTGAGGAAGTTCTTCTGAGTGTTCGCCCCGAATCATTGCGACTAAATCATCCGGACATTAGTGGATTTAACATCATGGGAGTAGTCCAATCCTCGATGTTTCTAGGAGAAAAGGAAAGATATTTCCTTGCAGATCAATGGGGCAAAGAATGGATTGTCGATGCATATGATATTGGTCAAAAGACTTTCGATGGTCAAGTTCGGATGAGTGCGGCAATAGACAAAATTCATATTATTAAAAAGGTTAGTCCGTAAACTGAAGTAGATGTTCCAAAAAAGGAAAACAGTCGTTTTCCTTTTTTGGCGTATAATTTTTTTATAGAACGGCGGCTATAGGCTAGTTTAGCGGGAGGAGACGTTCTAATTGAGAACAAAGGTAATTATCCTGTCATTGGTTGCGGTAACAATACTTCTTCTAATATATTTCTATCCTGGACAGAAAAGCAATCAGCCTCTCAAAGTATATGTAATTTTTCAAGAGGATGAAGCGCGTATTCTGTTGGAGAAATATAAGAAGAAGACGGGACAGTCTTATGAGCTTATTCGCATGTCTGGCGGTGAGGCAAGCTACCATTTGATGTCGATCAATAAGACAGGCATTGATGTTGTTCTCGGTGGGCCTGCTGATCTTCATGAGCAGCTCAAGAACAAAGGGAAATTAATTCGCTATTCATCACATGTTGCTGATGAGATCCCCGACATCTATAAAGATAAAATGGGCTATTGGACAGGTATATACATGGGTGCATTGGCTATTGGTGTAAATGAGCAGGTCTGGAATCAAGATCCTCAGCTTGTAGCTTTACCTCTTCCGGAACGCTACGAAGACTTATTACGTCCCGAGCTCAAGGGGAAAATTGAAATTCCGGACCCAGAAACCTCAGGTACAGGATACACATTGCTAGCCTCTCTTGCACAAGAACGTGGGGAGGAGCAAGCTCTAGCATTGGTGAGTGCTCTTAAGAAGCAGAGTTCATCAACTACATTCTCAGGAATTAGTTCTGCCCAGCGGCTTGCAGTAGGTGAAGTTGCTGCTGTTATCAGCTTTATGGGCGACCAGCTTCGATTTAAGAATTCGGGATATGCTATACAATCTTCTATTCCTCCACAAGCTGGATGGGAGATAGGTGCAGTGTCGATCTTGAAAGGTGGGAACAACGTGACTGCTGCTAAGCAGCTGGTAGATTTTGTACTGTCAACAGATGCTCAGACCGATTATATGAATTCTGCATTTTCCTTTCCTGTGATGCCGAATATTATGATCCATCCGCTATTGTCTTCTGTTAAGCTGGAAAAATTAATGATTACGTATCGATTCGATATCGCTGCTGCGAACCGAGAGGAATTACTCGCTAAATGGCACGAGGCCAATAAACGCTAAGGTATTGTTCACTCATTATTCAACGGCAATCGAGAACTTTATGGTTAAGTTCTCGATTGCCGTTATTTATTACTCAAGAAAACCAACTTTCATCATATGAAAAATTCACAATAGAAAATCACAAAATAAACAACTCTATCTAGTTACTTTCAATAAATTCATCATCTATCCCTATTAAATTTCTATACAAATCGGAAAAAGTGAACCCACTACCACATTTCAGGTTGTGAAAGTTGGAAAATAGTGCTTATACTAGAGTTATAGAAGGTAAGATTAACCAAAAAAAACACAACATGAGGAGGGTTTATATGGCGTTTATGATTGCTCAACGGGCTTTTATCAAGGTGTATCTTATAACAATGGTAGAACAACATCGCGGGTATGGATACCAAATGCTTGAGGATTTACGTCGAGATTTCAAGGCACATGGATATTCCCCTCCACAGAGCGAAATTTATCGCGCGCTGCATGAGCTGGTACAGCAAGGGATTTTATATCGTACTAAACAGCTAAAAGGGAATGACCCGAAGGTGGATTTTCAAGAAATCGTCTTATACCATTTCACAACTGATGGAGAAGAGAAAGCGAAGCTATATAAGAAGCAGGTGAAGACGGATCTTGATCGCTGCTTAGGTATTTTGAACAAGGCGGTTGCGGATAACTTCTAGAACTGGAACTGTAGTTATATTTTCAGGATGCTCTCACCCTGTTATAATGGTTACTGCCGGATAATTGCAGTATATACTTGGAGGTAACAAATGATGGATGAACATATGAAACGTCGATTGGACAAACAACGTAAGCTATTCAGCCAACTTGGCATCACTCTAGATGCTCTAACCATACATGAAAAAGAATTCAGTATGAAGCTTCGTGGTTACGATGCGGAGGAAGTGGACACATTTTTAGATAGCGTAATCAAGGATTATGAGCGTTTTTATGCGACAATTGCTGATCTGATGGATAAATGGCAAGAACAGCAGCTGGAGATGCGAGAATTAAAATCAGAAACCAAAGTCACAGAGGTTATTCAGGTCCCAGTACTTAGAGGCATCGACCCAAAGGAATTAGAAGAGGTCATTTTAAAACTGGAGACCAATGTCCGTCAGCTTAAAGAAAAGCTTCCCCAAATTGAAAGCTATTTATAACTCGTGAATTTTTGAGTTTCAGGAGCTGCGCTTGACATTTATAAATTTACCATTGACGAGTTAGCAGTTCATGATTTATGATATGTTCATAAATGATCATTTATATTTTAGTGGCGTGTTACCGTTAAGGGCATGAGCCAAGGATTGTCTTCATCTCGATGAGACATTTCTTGGCTTTTTTTGTTCCTAATTGACGATAATATGGGAAAGGAGTGATGAGCTTGTCGCGGGAGATCGAGCAATTTCAAGTACAGCGTGTGATTGGGAACAACGTTGTAATGGTTCAGGGAAGCAAGAACGGCAAGGAATATGTCATTATCGGTAAAGGCATTGGTTTTGCTGTGAAAGGTTCAGGTGTGATTGAAGGAAACGATCCTCGTATTGAGAAATTGTTTCGTCTAGAAGACCGCGAATCCTGGAGTCAGTATCAAATATTGCTGGAAGACATAGATCCCAAAGTGATGAGAATAACTGATGAAATAATTGCTGATATCCAAAGTCAATTTCCTGACAAATTAAACGACAAGATTTATTTGGCACTCCCGAGCCACATTCAGTTCACCATTTACCGTCTGCGCAACGGGATGGATATTATTAATCCTTTTTTACAAGAAACTAAGATGTCTTTTCCGAAGGAATTTGATATCGCTTACAAGGCATCAGAGAAGATCAATGCTGAATTTCAGGTGCAAATTCCCGAAGACGAGGTTGGATTTCTAACTTATCATGTGTACTCCGCAGTTAACAATGTATCGGTGGGTCAGTTAGTAAAAGCATCTAATATCGTGAGTGAACTTCTAGACATGATTCAGCAAGAACGGAATATAACTTTTGAGCATGGCAGTATGAATCATATTCGATTAATGATCCACTTGCGGTTTTCGCTGGAACGTATTTTGAAAGGATCACTAATAGATAATCCTTTTGTGAAACATATTAAGAAGGAATACAAAGAGGAATACAAGTTATCTCAAAAGCTCGGTAAAGTGATGCAAAAATCTCTTGGTGTAGATATCCCGGAGGAAGAGCTGTGTTTCCTGGCGATGCACTTACACCGATTATTTCAGACTTTAGTGAAACAAAACTAACATCTTTAGAGGAGTGGAGCATATGTTTTCCAAATGGAAATCAAAAAAAGAAGAGAAACATACTGGACATACAATCGAAATCATGGCACCAATCAGTGGAGAGGCAGTTTCATTAACAGAGGTTCCGGATGAAACCTTTGCTGGTGGTCATATGGGTAGCGGAGTTGCAATCAGACCTTCCGAGGGGATCCTAAAGGCTCCTTTTGATGGCACGGTTGCTCATATCGTGAAATCGAGTCATGCAGTTATTCTGGAACATTCCTCCGGTGTGCAATTGCTGTTACATATCGGAATCGATACTGTCAGTCTTAAGGGCAACGGATTTGTTAGTCATATTGCCTCTGGAGATCAAGTGAAGGCAGGTCAAACCTTAATCGAATTTGATCTGGATGTTATTCGCGCAGCAGGCTGTGACACAATTTCACCTGTAATCGTGACTAGTACGGAGGAAACACCACCTCAAGTGAACGGACATTATGGTCAGGTTACAGCAGGACAGGATCTGATTCTTACAGTGGCTTCAAAGTAATAAGCTGATACAGCATTACTACTATTGAATCGAAAGGATGATATTTTATGTTGGGTTTTCTACAGAAATTAGGTAAGTCGCTTATGCTTCCGGTAGCAACTTTGCCTGCGGCAGCTATTCTTCAAGGATTAGGTCTGATTAACTACGAAAAAGATATACCTCTGGGGGCAACGATAGGTGGATTCCTGAACCATTATTTTGTTCCATTTCTAAATGCCGGTTCGGGTGCTATCTTCGGAAATCTTGCTCTAATCTTCGCAGTAGGGGTTGCCATTGGATTTGCCAAGGACGCCGTAGCAGCCTTGTCAGCAGTAATTGCATACTTAGTACTAGACAAGATTCTGATTGCCGTACCCCTTCAGTTCTCTTTTATTGATGATGCTGTAAAGTTGAATATGGGTGTGCTTGGGGGTATATTTGCCGGTGCCTGGGCAGCATTTCTATATAAGAAATATCACAATATAAAGATGCCAGATTGGCTTGGGTTCTTCGCGGGTAAACGTTTTGTTCCAATCATTACCGCAGCTTCCACGATGGTCCTTGCAGTATTAATTGGGATGGTCTGGAGCCCTGTACAAGATGTAATTAGTGATTTCGGAAACTGGGTAGTGTCACTTGGCGCAGTTGGAGCGTTCATTTTCGGTACAGCTAACCGTTTGTTGATTCCGACAGGTCTTCACCACGTACTTAATTCGATTGCTTGGTTCCAAATTGGTGATTTTACGAATGCAGCGGGTGAATTGGTTAACGGTGACTTAAATCGCTTCTTCGCTGGAGACAAAACAGCTGGGATGTTTATGACTGGATTCTTCCCAATCATGATGTTTGCGCTTCCAGGTGCAGCGCTTGCATTTATTCATACAGCTAAACCAGAAAAACGTAAAATGGTAGCTTCCATCTTCATCGGTTCTGCTATTGCTTCCTTCTTAACAGGAATCACAGAACCACTTGAGTTCTCCTTTATGTTCTTGGCACCAGCCTTGTACGCAGTTCATGCTTTACTTACAGGATTCTCGATGGCGTTAATGTACATTCTGGATGTTAAGCTTGGTTTTGGTTTCTCCGCTGGTTTGATCGATTATCTGATAAACATGAAGCTATCCACCAATGCATGGATTCTTATCCCTGTAGGTCTGTGTTTCTTCGTTCTGTACTATGTGTTGTTCCGCTTTATCATCACGAAGTTCAAGCTTAAGACCCCTGGTCGCGAAGATGATGATGATGCGCTTGTAGCACCAACTGGAGGTAACGGAACAGGTTCAGCTGTTTCTTCCAAGGCTGCTCAAATTCTTGAGCACATCGGCGGACCTTCAAACATCGAAAATATCGATGCTTGTATTACACGCCTACGTCTGATCGTTAAAGACGAAAAAGCCGTTAAAGATTCCGCACTGAAACAACTCGGTGCTTCCGGTGTAATGAGACTTGGTCAAGGTGCTGTACAAATCGTATTTGGTCCGAAATCGGAGCAATACAAAGAGGAAATCGAGAAGTTACTATAACTTAACGTACTCCGTTTAAATTTATTAGCAAGGGCTAGTCCGCATACTAGCCCTTGTTTTTTTTGTATACTTACAGGGATAAAGTGTTGCAATATACACAATACCTAGTATAATACTTGGTATAACCATGCAAAGGAGTCGGTACATATGTCAGTCGACGATTATCTGGACCTTTTAAATTATGCCAAAGCAATTAACGATGGACAGTGGCAGGCTGACATCATAAAGAGCTTAAAGAATCTTAACACAGTATCGGAAGAACCTCAGGTTCAAGAAGAAAGTGTGATAGAATTATGGTCACGGTTTGATTCCGTTAATATATTGATCATGAAGTTGTTTGAGAAGCTGCGTAAGAATGAAGAGTCGGATGAAGTGTTACATTGGAAAGAACAGCTGCTGGAGCTTAAGTTGGAGCGAAGTATTTTGTCCAAAAAGATTCTTAACCGATATATTCGAATTCGATAATTGGAATCAAAACAGATAGGTAAGACCAATAATGAAGACAGTTACCTTATTAATTAGGGGCTGTCTTTTTGTATGTTTTATAATGCATTATGATAATTATGAAGAATTCTGATACAAAAATGTACTGACAGTCGTCTTACTTATAGCTGCAGCTGATAAGGAGGATTTACACGATGGAAATTCCGGAATCTGAAATTTTTAAAACAATATTTTATGAACATTACCCTGTTGTCCGCCGTAAGCTTGCCGCTTTGGTACGTGATGAATCGGCGGCTGATGATTTAGCTCAAGAAGTTTTTCTGAGATTGTACCGTAATCCACCAGATGATCCAGCAGCGCTGGGTGCCTGGCTTCATAGAGTCCTAACTCGTATTGGATATGATTATTTGGACAAAAAAGCAAGGGAACGGCGACTGCAGAATAAACAAGAGCAGCTTTATGATGCTAGTGAATCTCCCCCTTCAGGTGAAGAAGTCATAATTAGTAAGCTAGATCAGGAAGATGTACACATCTGGCTGAATGAATTGCCTGAAAGAGACAGACAAGCGCTTCTTCTTCGCTACTCGGGGTACAGTTATGTGGAAATCGCGGGAGAGCTTGGAGTAAGGCCTCCAGTAGTAGGGACCCTGCTTCACCGAGCGACAGAGAAACTAAGACAAAATGCAACGAAGGCGATACCCCAGACGAAGTAGACTTCTTTTGAGGAGAAGTTACGAAGTAATCTTTAAAATCAGGAGGTATAATAATGAATAACTATTCAGGAAAGCAAGATAAAGATAAGCAAAGTACAGACGAAGCCTGGGCCAAGCTACAGAGTAAGTTAGAGAATGAGCCTTATAATCCTCAATGGGCAAAATGGAGTCAAAATACGGAAGCCCAAACTGAGGATTCTGTTAACTTAAGTCAGGTAGAAAATCTAGAGAACCTTGAATCAGAGTCAACTCCAACGGTAGTACAGGACATACTTGTAACTACCCATGATAAGAAAGTACAACGTCCGCGTCGACTGCGTATGAACCGTCGTCGGAAACTAGGAGTTGTAGCTGCAAGTGTAGCTGTTTTTGCAGTCATACTCGCGACCCCTATAGGAAACACAGCAATGGCATCCATTCTGAATCAGTTCCGGATGGAACAGGTTACGGTTGTTCAGGAAAGTGATCTGCGTAATATTTTTACACAGGTGGCTGAAGACGGTGAACTTAATCGATCAATTAATCAATTCGGTGAGTTTACAAACGCTAGCGGAGCTTACATTGGTGAGTTGCCTGCGGATCAACTGAAGGCTACCCTAGGCTATCCAGCGAAAACCGCTGCTTTAGTGGAAGGGCATAATTCAGTTACGGTGGGTGCTTCACAAGATATCACGCTTAATCTGAAAGTGGACGAAGTGAACAAAGCCCTGAAAAAAATTGGAGCAGAACATCTGCTGCCCGAATCGATTGACGGTAAACCAATTACACTTCATATCCCGGAATTTGTGAATTACAATCTCTCATCTGACGAAACGCACTGGGCAAGTCTGTCGCAGATGAATGCACCTGTACTTAACGTTGATCCTTCTATTAAAGTGGAAGAGGCTTTGGAAGCTGTAATGAATTTCCCACTGCTCCCAGATTACTTGAAGACTAGCTTAATGCAAAGCAGGGTCTTATCCGGAGAAATCCCAATGCCGTTAATCGCTGGTGAAAATACGGAGCAAATAACTGTGGGTGACACTTTAGTTATAGTTGACAATTATGAATACAGCCGCGGTCCTGTATATCAAGCTACATGGATTCAGGATGGACAGCTATTCAATTTGTCAGGTGAGCTCTATTCGAGTAAAGAGAAGCTTATGACCAAGGTTCAGGAGCTGATTGAATCATGAGTACTGCAGCAATTGAAGCCAAGTCCCTAACTAAAGAATATGATAACGGACGCGGTTGTCGAAATGTAAGTATTACTGTAGGGAAAGGGGAAGCCTTTGGCTTCCTCGGCCCTAACGGTGCAGGTAAAAGCACCTTTGTAAAAATGCTTGTAGGTCTTATTCATCCATCAAGTGGCAGTGGAACTCTGTTCGGGCATAAGATTGGTTCGCTAGAAGCTAAATCACTAATCGGTTATTTACCCGAAATGTATCGTTATCAGGAATGGTTAACGGGTGAGGAGGTTGTGAGGCTGCATGCAAGACTATGCGGAATGCAGCGGTCTGTAGCAGATAAGAGAATTCCACAACTTCTTGATGAGGTTGGAATTGGTAAGCGTGGACGTGACCGAGTGAAGCATTACTCTAAGGGAATGCAGCAAAGACTGGGTTTAGCTTGTGCACTTGTTAATGAGCCGGCTATCGTATTTTTGGATGAGCCCTCATCGGCACTAGATCCAATCGGACGTCAGGAAGTCCGGCGTATATTACAGAATCTAAAAGAAAAAGGGGTTACGATATTTCTAAACTCTCATCTGTTAGAGGACGTTGAAGTACTTTGCGACCGAATGGCGCTACTTAATAACGGAGTTATTCTCCGGCATGGTAAAGTGTCCGAGGTGTTAAACAAGCGTATGAGCTGGCGATTTAAAGTAGGCGGCTTTGCGCCTATTTTATTGTCGTGGCTAAAAGATCAGACAGGCTTGCAGATCCGGGTGTCTTCCCATACCGAAGAATCCATAGACAGTAGTAGGGTTTGGTTGGAAGCGGAGCTGGAAAGTGAAGAGCAGGTGGGTTGGCTGAATACACTGATTATAGAACAAGGGATGACCTTATATGAAGTTTCACATCAGCAAGAACGTCTAGAAGAGTGGTTTATGAATGCTGTATCAGGACTAAGCCACAGAGGTGAACACGAATGAGAATTATAATGGGTATGACCTGGAAAGAACTGATGCGCAAAAGAGTAATGGTGCTGACATTAATTATGACCGTGGTCTTTCTTATTGGGTTTTGGTTTATTGCGGGTACGATCGGGCAAAGTTCTATGTCTCACGGATCGAGTTTTCCTAGCGGAGAAGAACTCCTTATTCGTTTTACAAATGGTTTATTTATTTTATCGTTTGGATTTTTCTTCGGAGCATTTGTAATTGCTTTTTTAGCTATTTTTAGTTCGTTTTCCGCCATTTCAGGTGAGGCAGAGCAGGGAGTGATGCAAGCCTTGCTTCCAAGACCAATTCCACGCTGGAAATGGTACGCAGGTCGCTGGCTTGGTTATGTAACACTAGGAATAGGTTATGCACTTATTTTATTTGTTTCTATATTGCTAATTACGCAAGCCCATACCGCAATTCCAAGAGATGGATTAGCGTTATTCAAATCATTTTTGCTCTTTTCTTCCATCGTACCGTTGCTAATAACTGTTTCTATGCTGGGTTCAGGATTCTTCTCAGCCCTTGGGAATGGAGTCTTTATGACGATGCTTTATGGAGCAGGATGGCTAGGAGGAATGATTGACAAGGTAAGTAGTTCTTTATTATCTAAGCCCGAAGCACTCAGCACTCTAAATAATATGACGGGTATAATGTCCTTACTTATGCCTGTAGATGGGTTACAGCGCAGAATGACTGCTGAACTGTTTAGTATTAACGAAATGAACGGGATGTTTAACGCTTCCAATAGTCTGTTTGGGTTAGATAACTTCACCTCAGTCCCATCTAATTCATTTATCGTCTATGCGATCTTCTATACACTAATCGCGTTCTTAATCGGATTGTATCGTTTTCAACGGAAGGATCTATAGCAGTTTAACAATATATCGAAGAACTTAAAATGCCCTTTTTGTTGCCGGATTTACGGAACAAAAAGGGCTCTTCAAGTTAGTATAAGTCGGATTAATTTGTAACACCAAGCTCAATCCAGTCTGTAGACCAATTTCCAATTTCACCAAGTATAGGAGCCAACGCGGTTCCTTTTGGAGTAAGGGAGTACTCAATGCGTACTGGCATTTCTGGATATACGGTTCGCTCAATAATACCTTCGATTTCCATTTCTTTTAATCGGTCAGATAACACTTTACCACTTAGATTGGACAGACAGCTTTCTATTTCGCCAAAACGACGTGGACCTGGCATAAGCACGAAAACGATCAGCGCGACCCAACGTTTACTTAGCAAGTCAACCGCTTTTTCAAAGCGAGGACACATGTTGAAATCATTCATAATATCACCTCGACATTCATTATATCATAAACTTACATAAAGTAATTATAAATATTTAAAGATATATTATAACTTGACGAAGTTATATTACAATGATAAACTTACTTACAAATAGTTACTTATATTTTAACTAATATTCGATCCTTAAGTTTAGCTACTGCTAAGCATCGATGGACATTGAGGAAGGTGTACCCATGATTAAACCAGATATTATTTCTATCCTACAAAATAAAATTACTCGAATTCCTTTAGAAAACAGTACAAATATATTAGTTGGACCGATTACTTTACCCGTGAATTTAGACGGAGAGACTGTTACTTTTAAATGGTACAACTGGCTGAACACTACGGATGCAGAGCTTCTTGGTGATAATAGTGAAGCAACAGCCGCTTTGATTTCAAAGTTACCATCCATGAGCCTCGCAGATGGTCAGCAATCCAGTGTTTTAGTATATGGTGATTTCGAAGGCTCAGATGAAGCATTGATTCGGATGCATAGCATTTGTCATACCGGCGATATTTTTGGCAGCAAACGTTGTGATTGTGGCTTCCAACTGCATCAGTCCATGAAAATGATCGTCGAGCACGGTTCAGGTGCGTTATTCTATCTTGCTAACCATGAAGGTAGAGGCATTGGACTGTTTAGCAAATCTTTAGCGTATCTTTTACAAGAAGAAGGATACGATACAGTTGAGGCTAATTTAGAGCTGGGTTTTTCTGATGATTCAAGAAATTATGAAGAAGCGATTAGCGTTCTACAACATCTACGTCATAAACCAGTCACGTTAATTACGAACAATCCGAAGAAACTGGAAGCTCTCAAGACTGCAGGTATGAATGCTGTGAAAAGAGTAGCGCTGTGGGGAGATGTATCTTCTTTTAACGAGAAATACTTACGCACCAAAGTGGCTCGTTCAGGACATTTAGAGGCAGTGAAAGAAGCGAATCCAATTGTAGGAAGACTGGCTAAGTAAAAATTGAGGTAGTGCTTTTGCACTTCTTCAATTATAATGGGTTACTGGAACCCAACTTTAAGCTTAGTGAGGTACAATATGACTGCTATTCAAGTACAAGACTTACGCAAAACATTCAAAGTACAAAAAAACCGCGAAGGTCTCAAAGGGGCCTTCGCTGATTTGTTTAAAAGGGAGTATACGGAAGTAACTGCTGTGAAGGATATTTCCTTTTCCATTCCCGAAGGTGAGATTTGTGGTTATATCGGCGAGAACGGTGCCGGGAAATCAACCACGATCAAAATGCTCACGGGCATTCTCGTACCCACTTCAGGAAATCTTACGGTGGGTGGTTATGTTCCTTATTTGGAGCGCGAGAAATTCGTGAAGAATATCGGTGTGGTGTTCGGGCAACGCAGCCAGCTATGGTGGGACATTGGGGTCATTGAATCCTTCCAGCTGCTGCGCAAGGTATACCGGGTATCTGAACAAGACTTCAAGAAACGGCTGGATGAATTGGTCGAACGATTACAGTTGCAAGAACTACTGAATCGTCCTGTTCGTAAGCTCAGTCTCGGTCAGCGGATGCGTTGTGAATTAGTCGCAGCATTACTTCATAACCCTTCGATTGTATTTCTGGACGAGCCAACCATTGGTTTAGATATTGTGGTGAAGTCAGAGATCCGTGAATTCCTTAAAGATATGAACCGTGAGCATGGAACAACCATACTGTTGACTACACATGACCTGCAAGATATTGAAGCACTTTGCTCGCGGGTGATTATGCTTGACGATGGTCGAATTATTTATGACGGCGGCCTAGAAGATCTGAAACAGCGCTGGGGAACCGGACGTGAAGTTCAATTTCAATTCGGAAATGCAACGAAACGGCAATTACTTGAGCTTTGGACTGAAGGGATGCCGGTTACTTGGTCTGCAGACAACGATCTTGGAGCATCGGTTTGGATACCACTGGATATAAATGTATCCGATGTTTTGGGACGGGTAGTAGGGAAAGCCGACATTACTGATATCAAAATTATTGAGACGAATACGGACGATATTGTTCGCAGTATTTATCAATCCGGGTCTGCGGATAAACCAGAGAAACAAGCTGCCGCTCTGAAGGATGAAAGAGAGGCTTTACATGTCTGATAAGCTTAATGCTTCAACAGCTATGTCCTCGTCCTCAGGAGGTTCATCTTCAGGTGGTCCTCCAGAGAATAGTCGTAGATTACTATTTGGGGCGTACTTAGATTTTATACGGATCCGGTTCCTTACCATGCTTGCTTATCGGATCAACTACTACTCAGGTATTCTTATCTATTCACTGAATATTGGGGTTAACTATTTCACGTGGATGGCCATCTATGGTAATGGGGATTCACTTGGTGGCTTTACCGCAACGCAAATGACGTCTTATGTCGCTGTTTCTTGGATGGCTCGTGCGTTTTATTTTAATAATCTAGATCGTGAGATCTCTACGGATATACGAGACGGAAGTATTGCTATCCAGTTTATAAGGCCTTATAACTATGTCTTAGTCAAAATGATGCAAGGACTCGGAGAGGGAATGTTCCGCTTCCTCTTGTTTATGATTCCGGGTATGGCTATAGCGATGTTGTTGTTCCCGGTTCAATTACCGACAGCACCATCTGCTTGGGCGGGTTTTCTTGTAATGCTCTTTTTCAGCTTTTTGATTAATTCACAGATCAATATTATTACTGGGCTCTCGGCTTTCTTTGTTGAGAATAATGAGGGCATGATGCGTATGAAGCGGGTAATTGTTGATCTGTTCTCTGGTCTGATCGTGCCGATCAGTCTGTTTCCTGACTGGCTATCTTCTATACTTAAGGTGCTGCCGTTTCAGGCGATTACTTACTTGCCAGGTTCTGTATTTACAGGACGGGTGCAAGGGGTTGGGATTTGGAATGTACTAGGGATACAGATCGTTTGGTTCCTGGCCTTACTGATTCCAATTGTCTGGTTATATCATGCGGCGCGGCAGCGTCTCTTCGTGCAGGGAGGTTGAGGAAACGTGTATTACCTTGGATTATTAATTGAATACATCAAGAACTATATGAAGTCCCGGCTCACCTATCGCGCCGATTTTTGGGTAGAGGTCATATCAGATTTGCTCTTTCAGGCTACAAACTTTATCTTTATACTAGTAATCTTCATGCATACGGATAGCCTTGGCGGCTGGAATCAGAACGAAGTAGTGTTCGTTTATGGGTTCTTTATGGTGCCTTTTGGGGTGTTTAGTTGTTTTGTGAATCTATGGGGATTCAGTGAGCGTTACATCGTCAAAGGTGAGATGGACCGTATTTTGACACGTCCGGCGCATAATCTGTTCCAGATCTTTTTGGAAAATGTTGATCCACCAGCACTAATGGGCTCTTTCATAGGTATTATTATTATGGCCATCAGTGGTAGTAATCTGGGTCTTCCCTTTGAATGGTGGACGATACCGGCTCTGATCATTCTTACGTTAAGTGCCGTCGCCATCTATACTGGGATTTATACAACATTGACTTCATTGTCTTTCTATTCGGATGCTCCTACTGGCATTCTTCCGTTAATGTACAACATTCAGACTTATGGCCGTTATCCGGTAACGATTTACAATCGTGCTATTCAGGTACTTCTAACTTGGATTATCCCGTTTGCATTCGTCGGGGTATATCCAGCAGCGCTCTTCCTGCAGCGTGAAGAAATGACGAGCCTGGCGCTGATGACACCTGTTGTAGGTGCGATATTCCTTGGGATTGGTCTGTTTGCTTGGAGTTATGGGGTTAGAAGATATAAGGGCGCGGGATCTTAAGCTAAGCTATTGTCTTGTTAAGTTGGAAAGGCTACCTTCGGGTAGTCTTTTTTTTCACTCCTAATTCATCAATATGCTAAAATCATTAATAACTAGAATGGGGAGGAATCATAGATGAATGTGTTAGATATTTTACCAGCACCCGAAAACTTAAAAAAAATCATGAAAATACTTGCTTCTCTAAATATTGTCCTATGTCCAGAGGAATGGCTTCGCTATCATAGTTTTGTTTCTGAATTCGATAAGAATGTTTCCTTAGCATCGATTGACAATGGATCAGGTGATCATTTGTTTATTATTTTTTCAGCTCAAGGAACGATAATTAAAGGATTTGATCATGAGTCAGAAGTAAGTCCATATGCGCGCGACGAACATGAAGTTTGGCCAGGAATCTATGAAGAAGTCCCGACCTCACTATTGTCTTTACTGGAAGATGAGGCGATAACTAAGGATGATGTTACTTTTTGTTTTTGGCGTGAAAATAATGACTTGACGTGGCAAAAGGGGAAGGTAGAGATTCCAGCGGGGACAGAAGATGGTTCGGACTTTTTGCTAGGAACTATTTTCCGCACAGCTGAGGATTTTGTGGAATTTGCCGAAGGTTATTTTGAACTCACACTCCCCTTAGAGGTTATTGCACAAGTTTATGAGGGTGCAGCTATTACGAAAGAGATGATTAAAGCGTTAAATCCTGATGGTGATATTGAGAAAATCCTTCAGGAGTTAGCAGAGCTAGACTCTTAGGTAATTATCGATTTTGAAAACAAAGGGGGATGCGAAATAAATGAAGGGCTGCCGTTAGGCAGTCCTTTATTTATTGATCGGAAGTATTTCATAATGAGGAGCGAAAATAGGAAATAAAAACAGAATACTTTCTCTTTATCAAAGTTTTATTTACATATATCATTTTACTAAAGATACAAGTGAGAGGGATAAAACTTTACATAATTCAAGCGATCTTAATAACTCTCAAAACAATTTTGTGAGTGTGAGTTAGGTTCCAGAGTAGATATTGGAGTGGAAGTGTTAAAATAATGCTTTTCAAAGAGGGGAGTTTGTTATATGTTTGGAATTATGGCTATTTCCGGCCTGTCTTTTCTTCTAGTGGCGATGTTTACACCGCTGTTGATCTGGATGCTACACAGGCTGAGGCTAACGCAGCCGATTCGCTCCGAGTTACCAGCGGATCATCAGGCCAAATGTGGTACACCGCTTATGGCAGGGTTGGTCCTGCTTATCGGGATAGCGATCTCGTTACAGTTTCATCCCGGACCTCTAATGTTACTCTTATGCGTCACGTTTTTGTTGTTCAGCTCAGTCGGATTTCTCGATGATTTCAAAAAGGCTTTTTGGCAAAATCCGTCCGGCATCACCGGTCGCTCAAAGCTAGTGTTACAATTTACTTTTACTGGAACCGTTTTGTATGTGTTGTTCCATTCGTTCGGCCTGACGAGCGATATTGGGTTATTTCAAGGGCACTATTTGCAATTGCCTTTGTACCTTTATGTCGGAATCATTTTGCTGTTTGTGGTGGGCTCCGCAAATGCCATCAATTTTACGGACGGTCTTGATGGGCTACTGATCAATGTAGCCATTCCGACGTATTTTTTCTTTTTTATGATTTCGGACAAACCTGAAGTGCAGACATTTTCCCTTGTCATGATCGGCTGTCTGCTTGGGCTTTTCCTTTATAATATTTATCCGGCAAGAGCTTTTATGGGCGATACAGGATCACTGGCGATCGGTGGCTCTCTTTCCATTTTGGCTGTCATTGAGAAGGTCGAGCTTTTGATTCCGATTTTGTTTTTCGTCTATTTTGCGGAGCAGTTATCGGTCATATTACAAGTTTGGTACTATAAACGAACTAAGCTGCGGCTGTTCCGAATGGCTCCGATTCATTACCATTTCAGCTTAAAATACGGATGGAGCGAAAATAAAATCGTGATGATCTTCGGTTTCATTTCGTGGGTATCCGTACTGATTTGCTGGTTAATTTGGAAATATCTCATGCACTAAATAAATTTTACATTTACAAATCTATAAAAGTAGATATAATGAAATGCATGGAACCTTTAGTGATATTTAAAGCTTTGTCTAACGAGACACGTAGTCAGATTATGATGTGGTTAAAAACTCCGGGGGAATTCTTTGATGAGAAACCTTATTTACAACAAGGCCTTAGTTTTCGAACTGGAATATGCGTGGGAGATATTCAAGCTAAAGCGGGACTTGCACAGTCTGTTATCTCGAGTTATTTGTTGACAATGCAAAAAGCTGGTTTGTTGGAATCTGAGCGAATTGGGAAGTGGACGTACTATCGTCGGAACGAGAAGACAATTCAGGAATTCTCCGAGTATATTAAACAGAAACTATAAATGAGAGGAGGGAAGACTTTTTTTTTGATAATACATATCTACAAATCTGTATATGTGAATTTAAATGGAGGATTATTTTAAAAATGAAAAAGATTAACCCGTTGCTTATCATTATTCTGGCTTTAGGTGTATTTGGTATTATCACTACGGAAATGGGGATTATAGGTGTTCTTCCGCAGATAACTCAAAAATTTAATATATCGACTGCACAGACTGGATGGCTGGTAAGTATATTTGCTTTAGTCGTTGCCATTTCTGGTCCATTTCTAACATTACTGGCTTCTGGTATTAATCGTAAAGTTATTCTATTAACGGCTGTACTTATTTTTGCAATTTCAAATGTTGTGTATGCTTATACAACTATGTTTGAAGTAATGTTGATTTTTCGTATTATCCCTGCTATTTTTCATCCTGTCTTTTTTTCAGTTGCTCTTGTGACCGCTGCTCAACTTGTCCCACCAGAAAAGAGTACTAAAGCAGTTACAAAGGTTTTCGCCGGAATCACAGTCGGGTTTGCTTTTGGTGTGCCTTTGACTTCTTATCTCGCGGACAAAATATCATTAGAAGTTGCTTTCCTGTTTGGTGCTGTTGTAAGTATAATTGCCTTTTTAGGGATACTCGCTTGGCTTCCTTCCATGCCTGTTAAAGAAAAAATGTCTTATGGCAAGCAGCTTGGTATACTTCGCAAACCCCTATTGTGGTTAAATATTGTGACTGTTATTTTTATCTTTGCAGCTATGTTTTCTGTATATAGTTACTTCGCTGAGTATCTTGGTCAAGTAACACAGATGAATGGATCATGGATTAGTATCATGTTGATGGCCTTTGGTATAGTCATGATTTTTGGGAATTTTTTATTTGGGGGCCTTTTGCATAAAAGCATTCCAAAGACCGTCATCATGTTTCCTCTGCTATATGCGGTAACTTACCTCTTCGTTTATTATCTAGGATCTTATTTCATTCCGATGGTTATTATCATAATCATTTGGGGGGCAGTACATTCCGGCGGACTCATTGTCAGTCAAGCATGGTTAACGACCGAGGCAAAAGAAGCTCCCGAATTCGGTAACAGCTTGTTTATTTCATTTTCCAACCTTGGAATTACTATAGGGACTGCTATCGGTGGTTGGTTTATTTCTCGCTCGGGTATACATGAACTCCTCTGGATTGGAATTATTTTTTCCCTGCTTGCTTTCTTATCGATCATAATCAAAATAAAAATTTCTAACCTAAACGTAACAGAAGCTAAGCTGGGTGATTAACGGAGATTATGAGTTTATTAAAACAGCGACAGCCATGTATCTTATTTTTCTGATACATAGCTGTCGTTGTTTTCTATATTATATTAAGTATTACATACTTGTGTTTTTTACTATTTTGATTTATTTTAATTAGACCCCATGAAGCTATTACATATGTATAAGAAAGAGGTTTATCCATGAGTAAAACGTATCTATTAAAAATCTGCTTAGCCATCACCCTCATACTCGGAACAGCTACCGCTTGCACTTTCGCCGAGCAGTCTACTCCAGATCAAGCTCCATCTCCATCTCCATCTCCATCTATAACAACAAGTCCTAGCCCTACTGCAAAGAATACACAAGAGGATAACAGACGTTTATTAGATGCTAAGGTAACACGGGTAGTTGATGGTGACACCATGAAGCTGACTATCGACGGTAAAAAAGAAAAAGTACGCTTGCTACTAGTCGATACCCCTGAATCCGTTAATCCGAACATTCCTGAGCCACAGCCATTTTCGATAGAAGCCTCTGATTATGCCAAAAAGATGCTTACTAATAAAGATGTGCAAATTGAACTAGATGTATCAGAACGAGATAAATATGGTCGTCTACTCTGTTATCTCTATATCGATGGCAAAATGTTTAATGAGCTTCTGCTAGAGCAGGGTTATGCACGTGTGGCATATGTATTTGCACCTAATACGAAATACGTAGATCAATTTAGAGCTATTCAGGATAAAGCAAGAGAGCAGGGAATCGGCATCTGGAGTATTGAAAATTACGCGCAAAACAATGGTTTTCATGTTCCAAAAACGAAATAAATATCAAGTAATCAGGATTTATAGAGCTACCATGAGGTAGTTTTTTTTATTTGCTTTCGAATGTTATAAATGTAATATTGTGGTATGGTTCCTGTGATTATATTTGGGGATGAACAAAAAAACAAGCCATTAAGGAAAAGGATGCTGTGTAATGAGCAATTATATTATGGAGCTAAGAAAACTAGTAGGTACCAGGCCGCTTATTATGGCAGGAGCCTGTGTTTTGTTGTGTAGCGAGCAGCAATTACTATTACAACGTAGAACGGACAACGGTTGCTGGGGGTTGCCAGGTGGCTCGATGGAGCTTGGGGAGACTTTGGAAGAGGTTGCTAAAAGGGAACTTTTTGAGGAGACAGGTTTACAGGCCAAGGAACTTGAATTGTTCGACATGTTTTCTGGACAAGAGCTTTATTACAAATATCCAAACGGTGATGAAGTATATAATGTTGTAGCCGCTTATCTATGTACAGAATTTGACGGTGCGCTTAAAGAAGATGGAATTGAAGTGCAAGAAGTCCGTTTTTTTAATTATGGAGGATTGCCTAGCGAGTTATCACCTCCTGATGTTCCAGTCATTAAGAGATTTATGGATCATTTTATGAAGTAAGACCACATCTCACTTAAAGTGTCACCTTTCCCAGGGAACCATAATACGATGAAATATGAACCATGACATTAGCCCGGAAAGGTGTGCGATTATGAACGGAACAATCCTCAATTTCTTTGCTGGCGGGAATACGGCTCACGGCTTTTACAGCCTCTATGAGTCGTCATTGCAAAGTTTAACGCGTCTATATGTTTTAAAAGGAGGCCCAGGTACGGGGCAGACCAAACTGATTAGAGAAATTGGAGATCAGTTGAATCAACAAGGTTATGAGATCTGGTTCATCCACACTGCATCAGATAACGATTCATTCGACGGTGTGATTATTCCCAAATTAAATATAGGAATTGTGGATGGAACAGCTCCGCGAGTAATAAACCCTGAACTGCCTGAAGAGTCCATCGTATTCGTAGATTTGGAGCAGGCCGCTGATCAGTTCCAGTTGTGTCAGCAGAAGTTGGAAATCGATAATTTAGTCGGAGCCATTAAACAAGAACATGAATTGGCTTATGCTGGCTTTGCTGAAGCTCTTCGCATTCATGACGAATGGGAAGCAATTTATATCGCGAAAATGGATTTTCAAGCAGCTGATGAGCTGACACAGGAGTATATTAAGCTTTTGTATGATGATCAGAAATCTGATAAATCCAGCCGGGTAGATCATCGTTTTTTAGGTGCGGCGACGCCTAAGGGGGCCGTGGATTTTGTTCCTAATCTAACCTCAGGACTAAAAAGATATCTGGTTAAAGGACGTGCGGGCTCCGGAAAATCTACACTGTTAAAGAAAATAGCGGCTGAAGGCATCAAACGTGGTTTCGATGTTGAAATTTACCACTGTGGCTTCGATCCAAATAGCCTTGATATGATTATTGTGCGTGAGCTTGGCTTTGCTATTTTTGATAGTACGGCTCCACACGAGTACTACCCAGATCGGGCAACCGACGAGATCGTCGATATGTATTCCCGCTGTATACTGCCTGGTACAGATGAAGAATATTCCGAAGCTATAGCCGGCATTAAAGAGCGATATTCGAGTACCATGAAACAATCCACACAACATCTTACAGACGCAAAAGTATTCCTAGTTGCATTAAAGCAAATCTATACTTCTACCCTGAATTTTGATCGAGTAGACCAGATTAAATCGCAGATTTTAGAGGAAATCAACGAGATTGTTGAAAGTCCACTGGAGGTTTAAACCTACATTTAAGATCGCTCTCTAGAGGGTGGTCTTTTTTTGTGAGAAAAGAAATTGGTATGGTACATACGCACCAATGTGGTTATTTCCACTGGAACTTTATCCAAGTATGCTCTCTCTAGTAACAACGATAAGGGAGAGAAACTTATGAATGATCAAAAAGTAATGTTTAGAACAGGGCTAAAAGATTCTATCGCAATTGTTGCAGGATTTATCCCAGCTTGCTTTACGTTTGGATTGGTCGGTAAGGGGTTAGGTCTAGGAAGTCTGGAAGTATTCTTATTGTCAGCGCTCGTATTTGCGGGGGCTAGTCAATTTATCGGTGTAAAAATGCTTGCCGCAGGAGCAGCCGCTCCAGTGATTTTACTGCTTACTCTGATCATTAACTTAAGATATTTGTTTATCAGCTTATCCTTTGGAGGGCAGTTAAATCGTAACATCAGTGTACTAGCGAGAACTTGGATTGGCTTCAGTTTAACAGAAGAGGTATATGCCGTTAGTATGATCCCTCGAGAAGGAGTAAATCGTAAAACGGAGAATGAAAAAATGAACCAGCCATTAGGACTTCCTTATCTGCTAGGCCTACAAATCCCTCCCTATGTCGCTAACCTGATAGCAACAGCTTCGGGGATCACCCTTGCCTCCTATATCCCAGCTTTATATTTACCGGCGCTAAACACGTCATTATATGCCTTACTAATTGCACTTGTTGTACCTCAATTGAAAGGCAGCTTACGGAATATGGCTATATGTATATCAGCTGCAGGATCATCTTGGCTACTGAACCCTTTGCTGGGAAACTCTTCGATTCTTATAGCTATGTTGATCGGCATGGCAGTGGGTTCCTTAATTAAAGGGCAAGTGAAAGCGGAGAAGGGGGTATCCGTATGACTATATTAATCATCATAGGTATGGCTGTTATTACATTTTTATTTCGTTTTGTGCCTTTACTGCTTACGAACCATACAAATGGTTCTTCCAAAGTCCAAGCGCTACTGGAGTATTTGCCCATAGCGGTTCTTAGTGCGTTAACGGTACCTGGAATCATTCAGGTAGACCCAGATGTTAATCTTGTGGGTATCGCATCAGGGACTGTCGCTGTTATACTGGTATTAATTAGAAAAATTCCGCTGCTCTTCGTGATTCTAGGCTCTGTTTCCGCAGCAATACTCGTAAAAATGCTAACCCTATATTTTTAAATCAAAAGTCGGAACAGAAGGGGAGGACCTCTTATGAAGCATGATTTGCTGATCACACTCGATAAAGAACGACAGATACCATTTAGCCGTCAAATTTACGAGCAAGTTCGAAATGCTATCCATTCAGGAGCTTTAAGCGGGGGGGATCCCCTGCCTCCGTCTAGAACTTTGGCCAATCAGCTTGGAGTATCCAGAAGCGTGGTCCTTCAATCCTATGAGCTACTACAGGCAGAAGGGTATCTGGAGATGAGAAAAGGGGCGGGAACGTTTATTGCGGAGTTGACGTTGGAGGAGAAAGTTACAAAAGATTATGAGAGCCCTTACAATTTTATAACGAAGGGACCTGATATCCTTACGCTTAATCCTCCTTCTACTAGAGAAGTTGATCATTTGAACCCGGTATTTTGCGATTTTCGACATGGTGTACCTGCTTGGGATGCGTTTCCTATGGATCAATGGCAAAAAGCTCTAATGAATGCTTGCCGCCGTGCTTCACCGGATACTTTAGGCTATGGCCCTGCGGAGGGTTCACTGGGACTACGCCGAGAAATTGCTCGTTTATTACGTTCCACGCGGTCTATGCCCGTTGTTCCAGAACAAATCGTGATTACTTCTGGAGCTACGCAAGCTCTTGATATTTTATCGAGGATTTTCTTATTTAAAGGTGATCAAGTCATTGTTGAAGATCCTTCACATAGCGTTGTGCGTGAAATATTTTCTTTTGCTGGGGTAGAGGTCATACCTGTTAAAGTAGATCAAGATGGCATCTGTGTGGAAGAGATCCAGTCAAACAGTGATAACGATAAAGAAGGTAATCTTAAAAAATCGCCAAAGCTAGTCTATGTTACGCCTTCTCACCAGTTCCCTTTTGGGACGACACTGTCCTTGAAACGAAGAGTTCAGCTGTTGGATTGGGCGAAAGCTAATCATGCTTTTATTATTGAAGACGATTATGACAGTGAATATAGGTACGAGGGTCCGAAATTATCCGCGCTTGCTGGTCTAGATGTTGAGGGTCGAGTCATTTATGTAGGCAGCTTTAGTAAAGTATTATTTCCTTCTCTGCGGATAGGTTATGTTGTGCTGCCTCCGGCTTTGCTTCAACCTTTTTTAGCTGTTAAATGGATTACAGATCGCATGTCTTCTGCTTTGGATCAGGAAGCGTTAGCTGAATTTATTCAGAATGGTCACTATGCAAGGCATGTTACACAGATGGGTAAGCTGTATGCCTCTCGTAGAGCCTGTCTCGTAAATAGCTTGAATACTGAATTTGGGAGTCGAGTGCGATATTATGGCGAGGAAGCGGGGCTGCACTTACTGATTGAGCTGGAGTCGGATGCCGAAGAGAATCGTATAGCTGAAGTGGCGCTCCGTTACGGAGTTCGTGTATATCCTGCATCCTCTTATTTTCTGGAGAGTAAACCTAAGGGACCTGTGTTTCTACTAGGCTATTCTAATCTTACTGAGAATCAGATTAAGATGGGTGTGAACAGATTGATGTTAGCCGAAGTAGAAGCGACAGTTAGTAGTAGTCATTTGTAATAGAAATGTTGGAACTTTATCATATAACTTGTATGTTCCCTCTATAGTTTCAGCCTTCAGACATTCATAATGAAAGGTGAAGTTATTTCTAATTCTGGAGGTTCTTATGAAACGCTACATTATAGGAATTGATCTCGGTGGAACGAATATCAAAGCAGGAATTTACGATTTCGATTTTATAGCTGTAAAAGAAATATCTACACCTACAGAGGCAGCCAAAGGCCCGTTACATGTGCTGGAACGGATTAGAGAAGCTGTACGTTTGATTACGGTTGAAGCGGATATTTCGTTAGATTTAGTAGAAGGTATGGGAATCGGAGTGCCCGGATTACTTGATCCGGTAGCGGGCATTTCTTTTTTCTCACCTAATTTTCCGGGGTGGGAGCAAGTACATGTTGTTGACGAGATGAAGAAGTTTTATGATTTCCCTATTTTCATTGATAACGATGTACGGGTTAATCTGTATGGAGAATGGCAGCAAGGTGCAGGCAGAGGTTACAACAATCTAGTTCTGATTACTTTGGGAACGGGTTTAGGATCGGGTATCGTGAACAACGGGAAAGTAATCTACGGCACGTCTTATAGCGCTGGTGAAATTGGGCACATGAATATGTACAGGAACGGACGACCTTGTAAATGTGGGAGCTCGGGCTGCTTGGGACGATATGTCTCCGCGCTTGGCATGGTGAACACTTTTAAAGAGAAGCTGAAGGAAGGCCGAACCAGCATGATTCAGACCTGGACAAATAATCAAGAAGAGCAAATTACCGCGCTAATGATATCTGAAGCCTACGAACTCGGAGACGCTCTCTCTATGGAGGTCATGCAGGAGACAGGGACTATACTTGGCTTTGGATTAGCGAATGTAGTGAATATGCTCAACCCTGATCTTATTATTGTAGGTGGGGGGATGGCAGCAGCGGGCGATAAATTGCTCCAACCTGTAAGAGAAGCTGTAAGTCAGCATGCGTTGAAGCTATCTGGAAGTAAGTGTGAAATTGTTCAAGCTTCGCTGGGAAGTCGGGCCGGAACTATTGGTGCTGCCTCTTATGCATATAGTAAGCTTAAAGAAGCAGAGTAGCTAAAAATAATTGTTAATTTAGTATGAACTGGAACCAGATGGAGCCGCCCGGAATACAACAGTAATAAAATCCGTGGAGGTGCTCATATGTTTGCAATCATGCAATTAATAGGTGGGGTGATCCTGTCTTTGGGATGGATTCCTCAAATTATTCAAATCCTTAAATCAAAATCCGTAGCCGATTTAAATTTGAAGTCGTATTTACTTATGCTGCTCGGGATTAGTCTAATGGAAGCATACGCGATAAGTTTGGCGGTTACGGGAGTAGGTTTAGCTTTTTTGATTACGAATACGATGTCCTTATGTGTTGTGTTGCTGGTTATTATTCTAGTGCTTAAATATCGAGCAAGATCATGATTGAAGTTAAGAAGGTAGGAAACGGAATGACGTACAGTTATCGAAAAGCCGCATCTACGGATTATGCCGCAATATGACAAGAACAAGATTTGTACTGGCTATGAAATGTTATTGTTTCACCCGATTATAGAGGTAAGGGAGCCGCGGAGTATTTGATTCGTACCATGCTTGCTGCTGCTAAAAAGGACTTACAGCTTCAAGAGTTACATCTAGTTTGTCATAATGTGAATACTAAAGGGATGTTATTATACTCCAGGTTAGGGTTTAAGCCGTATGAAATTGTCAAAAGATCAGGTCCTCATGAAACAATCATCGCTGGAATCTTTATGAAAATAGAGCTAACTTAGGTTAGTAAATGTGGAGGTACATTTGAGCGAAAAATATTTTACATACGAAATCGATGCAGTAACTTTTCAATTGCAAGAGCCTTGTGATTTTGCTTGGTTATCTAAACTTGGTAGGGTGTTCAAAGTGTTCGATCAGCAGGATTCGGGAAATCTTTCTTTTGGTGTGGAGAAGGAAGGTCAGAAGTATTTTGTGAAATTTGCTGGTGCAAAGCCTTTGACTTACGATGGAAACCCCTCGGATGCTGTTGATAATCTGATTAAAGCTATTCCGTTGTATAATGAGCTTGAATCTGAAGCGCTGATCTATCTGGTGTCACATTTTGAAGTTGGAGTGGGATATGCAGCGGTGTTTGAATGGTTTGAAGGGGAATGTTTACATTCGCATTGGCTGTTTGCAGGAGAAGCTAAGTTGAACCATCCGGAATCGCCTTTTTACCGCTATAGGCAACTATCTATTGAAAAACGTTTAGCGTCCTTAGACGTAATCTTTGCATTTCATGAACATGTTGAGTTGCAGGGTTATGTCGCTGTCGATTTTTACGATGGAAGTATTCTTTATAATTTCGTGAACGATGAAACAAGGATTTGTGATATTGATTTTTATAGAGCTAAGCCAACTGTAAATGACCTGGGAGAGAACTTCTGGGGCTCATCGAGATTTAAGTCACCGGAAGAGTTTATCTTGGGTGCACCGATTGATGAAGTTACCAATGTATTCAATATGGGCGCAACAGCATTTGTTCTTTTAGGAGGAGCCTCCGACCGGTCTTTTGCAAAATGGGAAGCGAGCCAAGCGCACTACGATATTGCTTTACGGGCGGTTAGCCTGGAGCGTGAGCAGCGGTATCAGAGTGTAGCGGAATTTAAATTAGCTTGGGATAGAGCAGAAATTGTTTGAGGTGTATGGGTATTGAGAACTGCTTAAGCTGCAAGATAAGAATGATAGCCCTGCTATTGTCACATGATATGATTTATAAATAGAACAAGCAGGAGGGATTTCATTGAAAAGAGACATTCAGCATGTTCCCTACGGCTATGAGCCACCGGTTGAACAACGTAAAGGGACGTTAGTGTTTTACGATTCTTTTGAACATATAACAGATCAGGAGCTTGTAATCGCGGCAAAAACGGCCACCGATCGGCGTTTCACTAAGCTAGTGCTATATCCGCTTCATGAAGAAACGGTGAGACGGATGACCAAAGAGCCGGTGAGCGCTTATTATAAGCGTGAGGACCGGCTGCATGAATGGAAGAGGGAGCAAGGACTTAGCTTCATCACGGTTGAGAGTTTGGAAGGAAAGCGAAAGAAATATACTCCGCTTGATTCCGCGCTTCGGCATCTTGCAGAAATCTATCCTTCGCCGATTTTTCTGTATTTAACACCTGAGGTGGCAAATCAGTTTGCGTCTTACTCCTCTTTTGAAGAGTGGATTGTAAAAATCCGCTTATTGTTGCCATCTGCACCTTCATCACTTCATCCAAGGCTACTAAAATTTCGCCATCGCTGGGATGTTGTTGGAGAAGAGAAAGATTAAGATTTAATGTGTGCTGCTCTGTTTACGTCTGTAATTGTACATTCTCCACTGATAATGGATAAAACATCCGATGCAAAAACCAAGTATCGCAACAGTGGCTGCCACTGCAACTAGCGCTGTGAAAATATAGGCAGCAATCGTCCACCCCGCGATGAAGCTGATCAGACCACCTGTGAGGCAGAAGACAGCAATCGTTTGGTTAAACTGTTGCTGTGACCAGTCTTCGTGTACATAGTGCGAACGTTCTTTTGTCAGAAACTTAGCAGCCAGTTTAATAATGGGATTATAGCCGAACAAAAGTCCGAGCAATCCGGCAAACAAGGGCAGCGCAAGAATCCAGTGCTGTCCTGTTAGCCATGTCAATATTACAGAAATGACGATAAACGCCTGATTAGTCTTTACTAATGGTCGTGGAATTCCTTTGGGCACGTCTTGCATCTTATTCACACCTTTCTCATTGGAATAATTATAGTATACGCTGAGGTTGAGGGAATGGGAAGTAGATTACTTTGAATTTAAGTAATTTATATGTTGACATATCTCTTAAAAATATGGTTTTATTATGTAGACCAATTGTTATAATGCAAAGGAAGTGTCAGCTTGTCGAACAAGCCGAATACGCGTGAGGCGATTCTGGACACCGCTTCGAAATTATTTTTTTCTCAGGGATATCATGCAACAGGACTAAATCAGATTATTAAAGACAGCGATTCACCGAAGGGATCTCTTTATTATTACTTCCCCCACGGTAAAGAAGAGCTGGCTTTAACATGCATTAACCGGACTAGTCTAACAGTCGCTCAGAAACTGAACTGTCATATGGAGAGCAGCAATAGTGCAGCTGAAGCAATGGAGGATTTTATTCTAGGCATGGCTATGGATGCAGTGGAATCTTCATTTGAGGGGATTGTTCCATTTAGTTTTTGGTTAGCGGCGGAGACCTCTTGTATTAGTGAGGAGCTGCGGACTGCATGTAAATCTGTGTTTATAGACTTGCAGGATGTGATCAAGAAACGCCTTCTGGAAGAAGGTGTGGAGAGCAACACTGCAGCCGATAAGGCTTCAGCAATAGTCTCATTATTTGAAGGAGCGCTTCTTCAGACGCTGACTTTACGGGATGAACAGCCGCTTCTCGCGGCGGCGAAGATTATCCCAGCAATACTTGGTTAGAGATAGACAATAGATAAGAACATCAGGGGGATTAAGAGTGGAAGCAACTATGCAAGGAAAGCAACAAAAGGAAGTAAAGAAGTTTAAAACCATTCCGATTCTAGTCTCTTTACTACTTGCAGGATTTATCGGAATGTTCAGTGAAACCGCACTGAATGTAGCTTTAAGTGATCTTATGAATGTCCTTCAAATTACTCCAGCAACAGCACAATGGTTGACGACGGCTTATCTGCTTACACTGGGAATTCTAGTACCGATTTCGGGTATGCTGCTTCAGTGGTTCTCGACTAGACAGTTGTTTGTTGCTGCATTATGTTTTTCAATACTTGGAACGTTTTTAGCTGCAGTATCACCTAGTTTTGAGTTCCTATTAACAGCGCGTGTGGTACAAGCAATGGGTACAGCGCTTCTTTTACCACTTATGTTCAATACGATCCTTATAATCATTGCTCCTGAAAAACGGGGTGCCGCGATGGGGATGATAGGGTTGGTTATCATGGTAGCACCAGCGATCGGTCCTACTATTGCCGGTCTTCTAATTGAAAGCCTTAGCTGGCACTGGATCTTCTGGCTGTCACTGCCATTCCTGGTGATCGCATTGATATTCGGGATCCTCTTCATGCAGAATGTAACGAAGGTTACGAAGCCGAAGATCGACATCCTCTCCATAGTGTTATCATCAATCGGGTTTGGTGGAATCGTGTTTGGTTTCAGTAGCGCCGGTGAAGAAGCTGGTTGGGGAAGTCCAAAAGTAATCATTGCTATCGTAGTAGGTGTGGTATCACTCTTATTGTTTGGTTTGCGCCAAATGAAGATGAAGCAGCCTATGATTAATCTGCGAGCTTTTAAATATCCAATGTTCTCTATTGGTGTGGCTATGGTATTTATTTGTATGATGGTTATCCTGTCATCCATGTTGATTCTTCCAATGTATCTTCAACAGGGTCAAGGGTATACAGCGTTCAAGGCAGGCTTGCTGCTACTTCCAGGGGGGATTATTAACGGATTGATGTCCCCAATCATGGGTCGTCTGTTCGACAAATACGGTCCCAAATGGCTCGTTATTCCGGGTCTAATTATTGCAGCTACAGCTTTATGGTTCTTCTCCAGTATTACTGTAGCTTCTACGGTCGTATTCGTAATCGTACTTCACAGTACGCTTATGATTGGTGTGTCGATGGTATTTATGCCTGCACAAACCAACGGAATTAACCAGCTGCCGTTAGAATTATATCCAGATGGTACAGCGATCATGAATACATTGCAGCAAGTTGCTGGTGCGATCGGTACTGCATTAGCTGTCAGCATTATGTCCGCAGGTTCTAAGAGTTATTTGAAGACTGTGGCCGATCCTGCCGATCCAGCTAATATGTTGCCTGCATTCACGCAAGGTGTACAAAATGCATTTATTTTCGGAATGAGTATGGCGATTGTAGGTCTAATTCTTGCGTTCTTCGTGAAAAGAGTAGTCGTTAATCATAAAATGAATACACCAATGCATTAATCATTAAGCTTGTAAAATCCCCTTACGGTAGATAGTGGAGAAGGTTCATGTACATATGAACATACCACTGTTAATCGGAGGGGATTTTTTTAATCATAACAAGAAAGAGGGACCTCTCCCCGGTAGAATACCGAGAAGCGTCCGCCACCTAACTTCTTTTTAAGAAAAATGCTGGGCTATATTAGTCAGATACTCTGCATCATCTGTATTTTCTTTCATATGAATGAGCATTTTTGCATCTTCTCCAACAATGTACCGGAACTGACTTGTCCCATCTGTGGCGGCTTGATATATTGTTTCCGCAACAATTTCTGGAGGCGAAGCATAGGTAGGTTGTTTTTCCATCTCACCCAATTTACCCAAAAAAGCAGTAGTAAAGGGTTTATAATCAGTTAATGCATCATTAAAAAAGAACTCCATCGATCTTCCACCAAAGTCCGTCTGAATAGCACCTGGTTCAATTAACTTAACTTTAATGTTCTGTGATGCTAATTCATAAGATACGGATTCAGAAAAACCTTCTACGGCAAATTTCGTTGAATGATACAGAGACATTGTAGGAAAGGTTACTTTTCCACCCATAGAAGAGATATTGATTAGCAAACCATCTTGATTAGATCTAAAATGCGGCAATATGGCTTTAGTCATACTGATAAGGCCAAACACGTTCACTTCAAACTGTCTTCTGATCTGCTCATCTGTAGCTACTTCTATAAGACCCATTGTTCCATAACCAGCATTATTGAGAAGAACGTCAATTTTACCGAACCGCTTAATCGCTTCCGCTAACGCAGGTTGAATTGTGTCTGATTTCTCAACATCAAGCTGTAAAACCAATACATTATCAAGTGTAATAAGTTCACTTTCTTGTTCAGGTGAACGCATCGTGGCTACGACGTTCCATCCTCTTTCAGCAAAATGCTTTGCTGTAGTTCTACCAATGCCAGACGAAGCACCCGTTATAAAAATTGTTTTCATTAACAATTCCTCCTAAAGTTTTTTGAGCGTTACCTCTTCAGTTGGTTCGTACAAAACTTACTTTGTAAGCATTAGTTGCTCCATGTTTGACAACCCTTCGGCAATGATTCTGAGTTTTGCTTTATATTCTTCTATGCCAATTTGGATACAGATGATCTGTGCTGGATGCATTGTATCTTTATAAAGTGAATACTGCTCAAGTAATTGATCTAACTTATGTTGTGATTCCTCCTGTACTTGCTTCAACCAAAGAATCACCTTGTCATACCCAACAAATTCACCAAAGTATAGCCTCATCATAAAATCAGATTTCTTAATACTGTCAGCCTCTAGTGGGGCTAGCAAATAGGCGTTAAAACTATCTCTTCCTTTATCCGTGATGTTTAAAAGATTCTTATTAGGCTTACCTGCCTGCTGCACATTTTCCTTAGTTATCAAACCCTCCTTTTCCATGCGAGCAAGTGTAGGATAAATCGTTCCATAACTAGAACTATAGAAATTAGAGAATACATCCTCCAATAACTGTTTTATTTCGTAACCAGTCTTCGATTCTTTCATAAGCATGCCTAAAATAACATCCTGACTGTTCAAAATAGAACCTCCTTGTTGTTTAGAAATATTTGTATATCACGCTTATAATATATCGGTTAGATATATATTGTGTCAATATATATTAATTTGATACAGGTAACTTTATCGAAATCATAAATCACTTGTTCCTTGAGGATTGTTTGGAATGGGTACTATGAACCAATTAGTTTCAGGTTATTCCCGTATGTCTAAATATTAAGTACAATTACATATATGGCAAAAGGGAGGTCATCTATTGAACTGGAAAAAATCCGGCTTGTTAAGTATTGCTATAGCCCTTGGTTCAGTGACAGGATTCAGTACTTTGGGTATAGAGCCAGTATCTGCCGCAACGGCAACGGAATCTGCAGGCGTTTATAATCAATTCCAGCAGTATGTACAGAAGCCGACATCTCTTGCTAACGCACGTAATTATTTAATTAACCATATCAAAGAAGTGGATACCTGGACAGCGACTCAGATGACACTTCAGCTCGAGAATGCACAGAAGGCACATTTATCTGTATACTCAGAAAAGGTTTTTCCGGACAAGATGCAGAATGAGATAAACAGTGCTTTTTCCAAAAGCAAAAATCTAACCTATACCTCACTCCTTAATACGATCAAAGATGCCAACGTACGCAATGTGTTAATTGAAGGCCGGGATAAGGGATATAAGCTGGAGACCAGTGAGGGCATGTACTATCCGGTAATGCATTATGAGGGATTTAAGATCTTTAAGCCGTATATTACGAAGGACCTCGCAGCTTATATTGACATCATGGCCACCGAATCTAATCAACCGAGTGTATCTGATGCAGCGATAGTAATCAGTTGGACCGAGTTAACGAATAGAGCGCTTGCAATAGAGGATTTTGTGACGAAATATCCTGCTTCTAACCGTTCAACCGCTCTTCAAAAAGAACTTCTCATTGCAACGTCCCGCTTATTGTATGGAACAAGTAATACACCTGCATATGACTATGATGAGCAAGTTATCAAACCAGAAGTAAAAAAGGCGTATGAGAATGCACTGAAAAATAGCAAAGTTGATACTAGAATTCTTTCGATTTTAGAAAAGCTACTACAATTACTTAATTCTACGAATAATAAATTCACTCCTGTAATAGAAAAATTTCTAGTTGAAACCGTAAACTCGTAATTATTAGAGTATGTAAAGACAACATCTGAGAAGAGGCTGGATTAATTGAGAATAGGATCAAAAGGAATAAGAATCGCTGTTTTCGCAGTCGTGCTGTTGTTGTGGACAAACAGTATGTTTATAGGTAGTGCTGATGCTGCTTATGTCGGCTCTTCAACAGACTCTGTGCTGCAGCAAATGAAAATGGAGAAGAAGAACCATTTACCGCAAGGTTTTGTCTATCTGGATGAAGTGATTCCAACGGCACAATATGAGATTCGATATTACGGAGATAATAATTTTGTGGGGAAGCGGATTGATGGCTACAAGGCGCCTTTAGCGATAATCTCGCGGACAGCGGCAACAGCTTTGAAGGCTGTAAGTGAGGATTTAGCGGACAAAGGGTATATTCTTAAAATTTATGATGCTTATCGTCCGCAGACGGCGGTGAATCATTTTGTAAGATGGTCACAGAATGCCGTAGATACTAAAATGAAACAGCAATATTATCCGCGACTGGATAAACGTAATCTATTTAAACTTGGTTTTATAGCTAAAAAATCAGGCCATTCCAGAGGTAGCACCGTCGATTTAACGATCGTAAATAAAGAAACGGGAGCTGAAGTTGATATGGGAAGCCCTTTTGATTTTTTCGGAGACATCTCCTATTACGATACGTCCTCAATCAACAAGACTCAGAAAGCAAATCGGGCGATCCTCAAAGAGGCGATGGTAAAACAGGGATTTAAACCTTACAGTAAAGAATGGTGGCATTTTACGCTGATCAAGGAACCTTATCCTAAACAATATTTTGACTTCAAGGTGGAATAACCTAGAACTTGAATGTCCATGTAAGAAGCGATTCACTTTTTTTGTTGAGCTTTACTACCATTAGGATTAGCAGATGCTGGAAACGCACATAATACTAATAGTCAAAAAAAGGGAGGTTTCGAACGGATGAACAAAATCGCGGTTGTTGTAGTGTTAAGTGTACTGTTATTGGTAAATGGATTTGGAGGAACTACCTCTTCTACGGCTTGGGCAGATGCTAGTGAAGTAAAGGTGGTTTTGAATGGTCAGGTTCTGAAATCAGATCAATATTCAGCGTATCCAAACGGTTCTACGGTCATGCTACCCCTTAGAGAGGCATCAAGCGTCTTGAAATATCAAACCACTTATCAAAAAAGTACGGACACCATTACATTAAACGGAGTCAAACAAAAGATTGAATATAAAGTAGGAAACGACTATATTACCATTAATGATAAAGAGAAAAGAGACTTTAAGGATAATGTTGTGTTTAGGAAGGAACACTTATATGTTCCGCTCTCTTTTTTCACTAGTGTAGGACTGGTAACCTCTTATAATGCTGAAGCTAATCTAGTGGAAGTTTATGCGCCCGAGGTTACAGCAAGTGTGATAGCGGGACTGCTGAGCACTGGGCAATTTCAAGAGTTAGAGAATCGATTCTTTAGTGATGAAATGAAACGTTCGCTTTCCACTACGGGTTTACAGAAATATTGGGCTGATTTTACTGCACGAGCTGGTACTTACCATGGGATAAAGTCTACTGAAAGTATTCAAAAAGAAGATCAAATGTCAATACAATGTGTACTTGGCTTTGCTGTAACGGATGCGTCCCTTGAGTTTGTTCTCAATAAGTCTGGTAAGATTGTTGAATTAAAAGGAAACCTTCCTTCCATTTAATCTTAAGAATAATAAAGATTTAGGTTTAGAACAACAGGCTATGTGTGCGTCCCTTAAGAAGAAATTTCTTCTTGGGACCATGCATAGCCTTTTTTGTGTTTCAATAAATATTCTGAGATGAATGTAAATGCAATGTGTTTTTATTGTAAAAAAGGGTTTTATTTGTTGACTTTCACATTCATCGAAGGTAAATTAAAATTTGAAATAATTGTTAAAGCATTTAACTAAATTAGAGAAAAGAGTGGAGTACTGGATGACAAAATCAATTACTCAGAGTAGCCCGACAGAAGAACGGCCCTTCTCGCTAAGAGCGATCCTCCCCCCGCTTCTTGCTATTATCGTCGGGATGATTATGGTTATTCTGGATGGAACCGTCGTGAATGTGGCTATACCCAAACTGGTGGACTATTTTTCTTCAGATTTAAAAACGATTCAGTGGGCGATTACAGGTTACACGTTAGCTTTAGCTGCTGTAATACCGCTCGCAGGCTGGATGACAGATCGCTTCGGTTCTAAACAAGTGTTTCTGGTGACGCTCACGTTGTTCATTCTTGGCTCCATGTTATGTTCTGTGGCTCAAACTTCTTCGCAGCTTGTTATTTTTCGTGTGATCCAAGGACTTGGTGGGGGGATGGTAGCTCCTATTGGGATGGCTATGGTGTTTAAGTTAGCTCCAGCAGAACGAAGAGGATCGATTATGGGCATGCTTGGGATTCCCATGCTGCTTGCACCTGCACTTGGCCCAATATTGTCCGGATGGCTTGTTGAATATGTTAGCTGGCATTGGATCTTCCTGATTAACGTGCCGATTGGGATTGTTGGTATTATTCTTGGTGTTAAGTATTTGCCCAAGACGGAGAAGATCGGTAAAGGCAACCTCGACATACTTGGCATTATACTGGCACCGATTGCGTTTTCCATGCTAGCTTATGGAGTAAATGAAGGTGGGTCGAATAGTTGGTCATCGACTCCAGCAATCCTTGGATTATCTGTTGGGGGCGTTGCACTGATTCTATTTATAATCGTTGAGCTGCGGCATAAACAGCCTTTGCTGGATCTGCGCGTCTTTCGCTCCTCAGATTTCACCCGCGGCATTATTTTAACATGGGTCATGCAAGCCGCATTGTTTGGTTCCATGCTGTTCGTGCCGCTATACTTACAGCAGATTCGGGCTTATACACCACTAGAGACGGGGCTGATTCTGCTTCCGCAAGCTTTAGCTTGTGTAATCGGCATGCCGCTTGGTGGTAAATTGTTTGATAAGATAGGGGCACGACCGCTGGCTTTTGTGGGTCTGAGCATCATTACAGTTACCCTATTCCTACTGTCTGGGATTTCGATGACTACAAGTCTAAACACCATTATGATGTATCTTGCTTTATTAGGATTTGGGATGGGTATAGCGATGATGCCACTCAATACACATGTTCTAAATGCCGCACCGCGTGAATTGGTGAGCCGGGTCACATCGCTTACAGCAGCGGCACAGCAGGTGGTTGTGGCCTTTGCCGTAGCAGGCTTGACGGGTTATCTGACAAGTCAAATTACTGTGCATATGGGAGCATTGAAAGCAGGAAGTAATCCTTTATCGGCAGCAGTTCTAGGTTTTGATGATGTATTTTTTCTATCTGGTTGTATAGCTGTAGTCGGTGTACTTATGAGTATTATCCTGCGCAAACCAAAGCTTTCCTCGAATGATTCCTCCTCCGAAGAGAGTCAGAAAGCAGATGCAGCAATGATGATGGGACATTAATTTATACGATAATCTTAGATAATAAAAAAAGGCATCGTTCAGCTTGTATAGCTAACGACGCCTTTTTTGTATGAGAAAATCATCCTATAGATGTTCTGGTTTCTTCTGAGCCCACCTAGGGCTGAATGTAACTTTACCAAGTAGCTCCGAGGCTATAATCCCCAGTAGAACAAGGGCTGCACCAGCATATCCTTGTATCGATAGCTTTTCAGCGGCGAACCAATAGCCAAACAACGCGGCGAATACCGGCTCAAGGGAGAAGATCAGTCCGGTGCGTGTAGGTGAAGTATATTTTTGAGCAATGGGTTGTAGGATGAAGCCACAGGCACTACAGAGAATCCCAAGTGCGAGGATCGCTATCCATGCTGGTAAGGTCGAAGGAAGCGTAGGTGTCTCGAACAAAACAGATAACACTAAAGCAAACCCTCCGGCAAAACCCAACTGTAAGATTCCAATATTCAGTGAATCACACTCTTTTACAGCCTTGCCTGTAAATAAGATCTGTACCGCATAGAACACCGCCGAAAGAATACAGAGGAAGTCACCTGGTCCAATTTTTAAGGTAGCATTTAATGTAAGAAGTCCAATGCCAGCTATAGCGAGTACGGAGCCAAAGACTTGCGGAGGTGCAACTCTTTTTTTGAAAAGTATACGATCTATTATCGGTACAAATATGACCGTCAAGGCTACTAAAAATCCAGCGTTGGAGGTTGTCGTGGTCTTCAGTCCGAACGTTATACATGTGAACACGCCGAGGAGTAAGAATCCGAGTAGAGCACCATATTTCAATGTTTTGATGTCAATTTTTCTTAAACGTTTGTGGAAGATCACTGTGGCTAATATAAAAGCAAGTCCGAAGCGGAGTGCAATCAGATTGAATTCGCCTAACGTGCCTAACCCCATTTTCATAAATATGTAGGAGGAACCCCAAAATAATGTTACAACTAACAGCATCAGCTCAGCTTTGAGCGGTTTCATCTCGTCATCCATCCTTCTTCATTTTCAACTCAATTTAGTATAATACGGCTCTATACATAAGGTAACTGAATGTTTATCATAGGATACATGAGTAAAACTTATGTAATTTAAAAAGGTGAGGGATAGAGGTTGAGCATCAATAAGTATGAGATTTTTCTAAAAGTTGTAGAGCTAGGTAGCTTAACAAAAGCAGCAGATGTGCTGGGCTTTACGCAATCTGGAATTAGCCACACGATTAGTAGCTTGGAGATGGAGTTTGGTTTCACGTTATTAATTAGAAATAGATCTGGCGTTAAATTGACGGTAAACGGGGAGCAAGTACTACAGCCTATCCGTGAAATTCTGAAGTGGAATGAAAAATTGAAGCAGGAAGTAGCAGATATACATGGGCTAGAGGTCGGGACCATTACCATCGGTACATTCACCAGTGTATCCGTGCATTGGCTGCCAGGAATGATTAAGCAATTTCGCAGTGAATACCCCTATATCGAAATCAGGTTGATGGAAGGTGGTTACTTAGAGGTAGAGCAATGGATCGAGGCTGGAGTCGTTGACTGTGGTTTTATTTCTCTGCCTACGCGTGAGAAGTTCGAAGTGATTCCCTTAAAAAAGGACCGGATGTTAGGAATCGTATCCAAAGAAAATCCGCTTAGTGCAGAACCTTTTCTCTCCTTATCCCAAATTGCTAAAGAGGATTTCATCATCCCGAAGGCAGGTTCAGATTATGATGTTAGGCGTGTACTGGATAAGGCGGGCATCAAACCGAATATTAAGTTCTCAGCAGGTGATGATTATGCCATTATGGCCATGGTGGAGAAGGGACTCGGAATTAGTATTTTGCCAGAGCTTGTATTAACCCGTCAGAATTATAATGTAACGATGCTTGAATTGGAAGAACGTAGTTTCAGATCACTTGGAATCGCTGTACATTCTATGAAATACGCCTCTCCCGCCACTAAAAAGTTCCTAAAGCATGTACAAGCGTGGTTGATGGGGCATCCCTGAACCCTAAGAATACACCGTTTAGAATGAGCAAAACCCCTGATTAATTCAGGGGTTTTATTATGAATGAATATCCAAAATAAGGGTTGACGAGGGACTTTGTTCATGAGAGAATGTACGCGCGTACATTTATTGAATGCGCTTTCGTAGGAGGGATTTCTATCGCCAGCCGTAAAGAGGTTGCCGAGCTTGCCGGAGTGTCAGAAGCCACAGTCTCTCGCGTGTTAAACAACGTAGGCCCGCTCAAGGAAGAGACGAAGGAACGTGTGTTGGCAGCTGCGCTCAAGCTGGGATATACCCCTAGTTCACTCGCGCAGAGCTTTGCTCGTAGAAGAAGTGGGCACCTTGGTGTAGTAATGCCTTATTTGCCAAATGCACGCTTGTTCTCCACTTATTATTTTTCAGAAATATTAAGTGGAATTGGGAGTAAGGCGCGAGAAGAGGGTTATGATCTGTTAATGCTGTTTCGAAATGCCGAAGAGAGAGTGGACTATAACGAATTGTTTAAGATGCGGAAGATTGATGCTTGTATTGTACTCGGTGCCAAAGAGGATCCAGGTGAGCTAGCCTCACTTCGACGTTTGAAGGAGGAAGGTCATCCGTTTTGCCTGATTAATCAGCATTTTGAAGGAGAGGCTTTTCACGAGGTGGATGCTGATCATGTCGAAGGAAGCTGGCAAGCGGTCAGGCACTTACTGGATCAGGGCTTTACGAGGATTGCCTTTCTAAACGGGCCAGCATCTTATTCGAACAGTCGAGATCGTTTAACTGGTTATTTGCGCGCTTTGGAGGAGTCTAACCTTCCTTTAGATGAATCACTTCTATTCGAAGGTAACTTCAGTCGTAAAAGCGGTGCTATTGCTGCCAAGAAGATGTTGCCTCTGCTGAATGAGATTGATGCCATTGTAGCGGCCAATGATCGAATGGCCATTGGATTGCAGCAAGGCCTACAGGAACTAGGCATCCCAAGAGATCGCATCCCAGCCATGGTGGGTTATGATGATTCAGATGCTGCTGAGCTTACTACACCAGCCTTAAGCAGTGTGCGTGTTCCCTTTTATGAGCTAGGAGAAATTGCTGTATCTAAGGTATTAGAATTACAGGGGAATAGTCGCTCAGAAATATCAACCCCCTCCCAAGTTATCCAGATTAACTTACCGACTGAACTAGTAATACGAGCTTCATCTAAATCTAAGAAATCTGAGGAGGAATAAGATGAAACAGCTTCGCATTGGAATGATCGGTTATAAATTTATGGGTAAGGCGCACAGTAATGCTTATCGCAGTTTGCCAATGTTTTTCCCGAAAGCGCTTAAACCTGAGATGTCTGTGATTTGTGGACGGAATGCTGAAGCGCTTGCAGAGGCTGGCACTCAATTAGGATGGTCGGATTGTGTTACGGATTGGAAAGATCTAATCGCTCGTGAGGATGTCGATCTTATTGATATAAATGCCCCTAGTAATGCACATAAGGAGATTGCTCTGGCAGCAGCCAAAGCTGGTAAACATATTTTTTGTGAAAAACCACTCGCACTGACCTTGGCGGATTCCCGTGAAATGCTGCAAGCCGCTGAAGATGCAGGGGTTACACATATGGTTGGTTTTAATTATCGCTTTTCACCGGCGGTTAGACTTGCTAAGAAGCTAGTAGAGAGCGGGCGGCTTGGGAAGATCTATCATTTTCGGGCTTGGTTTCTACAAGACTGGATTATTGATCCGGAGTTCCCGTTAGTGTGGAGATTGCAGAAGGAGATTGCGGGTTCAGGCTCACATGGTGACTTGGGTGCGCATCTCATTGATCTGGCACATTTCTTAGTAGGTGATGTGAAGGAAGTAATCGGTATGAGTGAGACCTTCATTAAAGAACGTCCACTTGCTGCTGAAATGACCGGATTAAGTGCCAAAGGGGATAAGGATGCTCCTAAGGGCAAGGTAACTGTAGATGATGCCACATTGTTTTTAGCCCGTTTTGATAACGGTGCCTTAGGTAGTTTTGAAGCTACAAGATTCGCAGCAGGTCATCGCTCTACCAATTCTTTTGAGATCAACGGAAGCCTTGGAAGTGTGAAATTTGATTTCGAGCGAATGAATGAACTCGAGGTTTATTTAACCTCAGATACAGAGGATGTTCAGGGCTTTCGGCGTGTGCTAGCAACGGACCCAGCTCATGAATATGCGGAGGCTTGGTGGCCGCCGGGTCATACGATTGGTTTTGAACATACGTTTATTCACGAAATGTTGGAGCTTTCTAACGCGATTGAAGAAGGACGTCAGCCTGTACCTAATTTCCATGATGGAGTGAAATGCCAAGCTGTGTTAGAAGCGGTAGAACGCTCTATTGAACAGCGCCGGTGGGTCGATATCTCTGAGATGTAATCAACAAAAATGCGTGTTTGAACAACCTCTATTAGAAGGAGTGCTGAAGATGAGAAAAGCATTGATAGTATGGGGCGGTTGGGATGGTCATGAGCCTGAACAGGTAGCTGATATATTCGCTAAAGTACTGCAAGAGGAACAATTTGAAGTTGAGGTATCGAATACACTTGAGGCTTTTACCGATGCGGAGAAGCTTCTTGAACTAGATTTGATCGTTCCGGTATGGACGATGGGGACAATCGAACAGAATCTTGTGAATAATGTCTCGGCAGCTGTTCAGAACGGAACGGGTCTTGCGGGTTGCCATGGCGGGATGTGTGATTCTTTCCGAAATAATGTGGATTGGCAGTTTATGACCGGGGGGCAATGGGTAGCTCATCCCGGCAATGATGGTGTGAACTACACCGTAGAGATTTGCCAAAGCTCAAGTCCTCTCGTAGAAGGATTAGAAGACTTCACCGTTTGTTCAGAGCAATATTATCTGCATGTAGATCCAGCTGTAGAAGTACTTGCAACGACTCGTTTTCCAGTTGTTGAAGGCCCACATTCTTTCAACAAAGCCGTGGATATGCCAGTAGCTTGGACCAAACGGTGGGGTCATGGCAGAGTGTATTATAATTCACTCGGACATCATGCCGATATTGTAGCTATGCCACAGGTAAAGGAAATGATGCGCAGAGGACTGCTATGGGCTGCCGAGGGTAAAGTTCGCGCACAATCCCAAATTTCAGCGGTTAGTAGTAGCTATAGCGGAATGGCAGACAGTCAATAATCTCTGGGAGCGATCAACGAATGGATAAAGTCAAAGTAGGAATTATCGGATGCGGTAAAATCAGTAGCATATATATGGAGAACTGTCAGAAGTTCGAGATTCTTGATCTAGTTGCATGTGCGGACTTGGACTTGGAGAGAGCGAAGGAACAAGCCGATAAATACAATATTCCAAGCGTTTACACCACAGAGCAATTACTGAATGATCCGGAGATAGAGATCGTTATCAACCTGACGATTCCAGCTGTTCATGCGGATGTATGCCTGAAAGCTATCGAAGCGGGTAAACATGTGTATGTTGAGAAGCCACTTGCTGTGACGAGAGAAGAAGGACGCCAAGTTCTGTCAGCGGCTCGAGAAAAGGGCGTACTAGTAGGCAGCGCACCGGAAACATTCTTTGGATCGGGCATCCAAACCGTATTGAAACTGATCGAGGAGGGGGTAATTGGCGAACCCATTGCAGCTACTTCATTTATGATGGGGCGTGGACATGAGCATTGGCATCCAGATCCAGAATTCTATTATGCCGCTGGTGGAGGTCCAATGTTCGATATGGGACCATACTATTTGACAGCATTGGTGCAGTTATTGGGTCCAATTCGTACGGTTAGCGGGATGACTGGTAAAGCGCTAGTCGAACGCACGATTACAAGTGAGAAGAAATCGGGTAATAAAATTCCTGTTCAAATTCCAACTCACGTTGCCGGAACATTAAGATTTGAGAATGGAGCCATTGCAACGCTAATTACAAGTTTTGATATCTTTGGCGGCAGTAACCTGCCACATATAGAAATCTACGGAACACTTGGAACGATTCAAGTGCCGGATCCTAATAACTTTGGTGGTCCGGTGAAATTCCGGCTCATGGGTGAGAATGAATGGACAGAGCAAACGCTGTTATCTGGATATGATCAAAATACGCGCGGAATTGGTCCAGCGGATATGGCTTATGCCATTCGGACGGGAAGAAAGCACCGTGCCAGTGGAGAATTGGCTTATCATGTACTAGAAGCGATGTGGGCATTCCATGATTCTTCAGATGCTCATTCATTCTACGAAATGAAGAGTACCTGCACCCGTCCTGAAGCTCTTCCGATTGGACTCGCTCCTTACACATTAGATTAGAGAATTCATTCTGAATCTGCAACCTATCACTTCCAATCTCCGTTTGAGAAGATAAAGAGTGAGGGAGTGACAAGGATGCGTAAGAGGCTTGGTGGCTGGATATGGATTTCAGTTGTTATTCTTTTCATAATTGGTTGTTCAGAAGATCAACAATCGAATAAGGAGCCGGCTCCAGCTGCTGCAATTACTGCAACTCCAGATATCTTGCCTACTGCGAGCGCTGGAATAGAAGATCCTAAAGCTGAAAAAGTACTTTACTCCAGTGATCCTGAAGCGATTAAAGCTTTCCTATCCGCTCAGAAGATTCCTAACGGAGATATCTATCTACAGGATAATAAGATTCATATCAATATAGTGGGTTTGAATTCGCAGATTGAGCAGCGGTTTGCTCAGACTTTCGCGGCAGGTACTTATGAGCTCCATGATGTTAAATATTCGATGCAAGAGTTATTAGCTGCACAAGAGCTTTTGCATAAACAAGAACTCTATCAGAAGCTTAATCTATACGGTTCCGGTGTTGACACGATTGGTAATAAAGTAACGATCACAATTCCATCTGATTATGCTGACACGGCCATACTTGAGATAGAAAAATGGATCGCTCCGGATATGTTGACCTACGACATTTCAGAGCTAGGCGAACCACATGTAATAGGTCAAATCGTAGATATCGATACCAAACAGGCGAAGCGGATTCTCATCCTTGAACCTGGCATGGAAGATCCCTCTTACTGGTTCTCATTCAATCAGAAGTCAACAATGTTTAATGAAGCTGGAGAATCGATTAGCTTTAAGGATTTGAAGGTTGGCCAGCAGGTTGAGCTATGGAGTACCGGTATGGTGGATGAATCTTTTCCCGCGCTTGCAAGTGTGCGGAGGTTACAGCTTAATGCTACGGAATAATCCAATAGCCAGCACCGTTTGGGAGAGGCAAACGGTGCTATTTTTCGTGAATAGAGAGAATCGCCTATTTTCGAACCCCTGAAGGGGTGATCCCTTTGTACTGCTTGTACAGCTTGGTAAAATAATTGGGATTGTCGCAGCCGACTCTACCTGCAATCTCAGTCACTGTAAAATTGGTCTCGAGCAGCAATCGCTCTGCTTCATTTACTCGGCAAAGATTAACATAATCGATGAAGGTTCGACCTGTTAGCTTCTTAAAGGTTTTGCAGAAATGATATGGATTTAGATTTACGGATCTTGCGGCGCTTTCTACGGTCATTTTGTCATCGAAATGGTTCTCCATATACTCTAGTAGTGGCTTAAAACGTTCGCGATTAAAGGAGTGCCTCTCATTCGTTCTACCGGATACTTGTTCAGGTAGAAAGGTGCGAGAGAGCAGCACAAAGAGTAAATGCAGTTGATTCTTGATGACCAGTTGAAAAGCAGGTCCCTTCTGCAGTACTTCATCAACGATGGTATCCAGAAGAGAAAAATATGTGGAGCAGGTTGGAACAAGCTCTGCAGGTTTGACCGGCAGCTGATAACGATTCTCTAAATAAGGGATTACAAACTGCTCATGCTGAGGATCCTGCTTCCAATCCTTAAACAAAGAACTATGGAATACGACAGAGATAAAACGAACATGATCATCCCGCAGACTGTACCCAACATGCAATCCTCCAGAGGGAACAAACAATACCTCTCCGGCATGCAGTTCATAGGGCTTGCTGTCTATGTGAAAAATGGCGCTGCCTTCTTGCATAATGATGATTTCGAAATGCTCGTGCCAGTGTAAATACAGGATATTCTGACCGATCTTTGCGTTCTTGCATTCATTAAAAAATAATCGGAATGGATACGTTTTTTCTTCTAATTGAGGATATTCTTTAAGATCATTAGGGTAACTCATAAATCACTCAACTCCCACAAGATACGACTATATAAACACAAGATAATAAGAGTTTTAAGCTCAGAAGCAGTATATACTCGGGTTATAGCACATACTATAAACCAATATTGGAGTGGTCACAAGATGAAGGATACAATGCGAATTGGAACATTAGTAGGCGGCGGCGACGCTGTAAGAGTGATTCCACAAATTGTAGGACATGGATTTGAATCTTTTAGCTTAACCTTCTGGCAAACAACAGGGGAAACAGATCTCGTGGAAACTGGAAAGCGTGTGCAAGAGCTTGCAGCAGAACATGACTTCGTGATCTCATCTGTTGGGATCTTCGGCAATCCTTTGACGAATACTGGTGATAATTCCGATGCAATCGCGAGCTGGGAGCGACTGATTGATCATGCTCATTTGTTCGGAACGGATATGGTATCAGGTTTTACAGGAAGGTTACCAGGGGTATCCATTGATGAATCTATTCCGAAGTTCAGCGAGGTGTTTGGAGAGTTGTCCAAAAGAGCAGCGGATCGCGGTTTGCGAATTGCCTTCGAGAACTGTTCCATGGGTGGAGACTGGGGATCAGGTGACTGGAATATTGCTCACAATCCATTAGCTTGGGAGAAGATGTTCAATGCTGTGACTGCTGATAATATAGGACTCGAATGGGAGCCATGTCATCAGATGGTCCAATTAATTGATCCGATTCCGCAGCTTCGTAAATGGACAGATAAGATCTTCCATGTACATGGTAAGGATGCCACCATCGCTTGGGATATCGTAAAAGAATATGGAATTCATGGCCCCAATCCTTATGTATGGCACCGTACTCCCGGCTTTGGAGATACGAACTGGACTGATGTTATTTCTATTTTGCGTCAGGCAGGTTATAAAGGTACGATTGATATTGAAGGCTGGCATGATCCTGTTTATCGGGATGAGCTGGAAATGATGGGACAAGTACATGCTTTAAATTATTTAAAACAATGCCGGGGCGGTAGCTTTGTACCTAATCCGCTGTAACCGTAGAGGGGGAGAATGATGACAGCACAGTACCGTGTAGCGGTTGCAGGTTGCGGAGGAATGGCTAACGCCTGGATTGAATACGCTTTATCACGTTCAGATACTCAGATTGTTGCTCTTGTAGATATACGATTGGAGTCAGCACAAGCGATGGCGGCAAAGCATGAGATTTCTTGTCTGACGTTTACTGACATTAAAGAAGCAATTCAGACGACTGAAGCTAATCTTGTGTTTGACGTTACAGTTCCAGGAAGCCATTACAGCATTTCTAGCACTGCATTAGAACTCGGATGTAATGTGTTTAGTGAGAAGCCACTGGCCGAGACTATGGAAGAGTGCACTAAGATTGTTGAGATCTCTGAAAGAACCGGAAATGCCCATGCTGTGATGCAGAACCGCCGTTATGACCCTCGTATTCGTTCTTTGCGCAACTTAATTGAGTCTGATACCATTGGGAGAGTAGGTTACATCAGTTCTAGCTTTTTCCTCGGCGCTCATTTCGGGGGGTTCCGTGATGTCATGGAAAGCCCTCTACTGCTGGATATGGCGATCCATACCTTTGATCAGGCCCGATTTATTAGTGGAGCCAATCCGATTTCCGTTTACTGTCAGGAGTTTAATCCTCCCGGATCATGGTATAAGGGGAATGCGTCGGCAGTGTGTATATTTGAGATGTCGGACGGATCTGTATTTACTTATCAGGGGTCTTGGTGTTCAGAAGGTGCCTCTACCTCTTGGGAAGCAGCTTGGCGTCTGAATGGGGAAAAAGGAACTGCGATTTGGGATGGTCATGACATGCCATATGCAGAGGTAGTCGTAGCAGGAGATCAGAGTGATAAATTTATTCGTGATGTTGAGCGTGTAAATGGAGAAGCTGTTGATATGGACAAAACCTTCCATCAAGGATGTTTGGAGGAAATGTTCCTGTCCCTAGCAGAAGAGCGTTCAGCAGAGACGAATTGTAGAGATAATCGGTATAGTATGGCAATGGTATTTGGAGCGCTGGAAAGTGCTAAAACAGGTCAGAAAATTGATCTAGTGGAGTTCATGAGTACCTCAGAGTGATGAAAACCTTTTGCTAATTTTATCCAAACTTTAATGTTCATGTTATGATAGATAAGAACATTATTCGGGGAGGATATTATGTACAAGGCCATTATATTTGATCTAGATAATACATTAATAAATTATAGTACTTGTGAAATCGAAGCGATGAAAAGAACCTGTAACGATCATAATCTCTTCGTAGAAGATATTGAGGCGTGGTCTTTATTTTATGGAGAGTTTTCAGGCCATAATTTTCGCCATTGGATGAACTTTGTGGGTGGTGGTGAGGTGAAGACTATAGGAGAGGTATTGAGGTATTCTTTTAGAGACACCCTTAAACAGGAGCAGCTTTTTCATAGCAAACTGTCAGATACTTATTGGGATTATTTTTGCAATTCCTGTTATTTTGAAGAAGGAGCGGAACAGATCTTAACTTCATTTAAAGATAAGTATGCTCTGGGGATTATCACCAATGGGATCAGTGAGGCACAAAGAAAAAGACTGCAAGCCGGTAAGATCTATGAAATATTCAAATCCATAATGATCTCTGATGAGGTAGGCATCCGAAAACCTGATAAAAGGATTTTTGAAATGTCTTTAATAGATCTACAGCTAGGCAATCATGAAGTGCTGTTCGTTGGGGATTCTTTACAAGATGATTACAATGGTGCTGTGAATTCTGACATTGACTTCTGCTATTACAATCGCCAGAATATAGAGGTTCCTAAAGACCTCAAGCCTAACTATATGATTAGTTCTCTTCTGGAGCTTAAAGATGTAGTGGGGTTGTAACAATGCCAGCAAGGAGAACACACAATGGAAATTAGAGCTTATCAAGAATCGGATATAAGTCAGCTTATCTCATTGTTCTATGAGACAGTTCATTTCGTAAACAAACAACATTATTCACAAGAACAGCTTGATGCTTGGGCACCTAAAGAGGAAAAGACCCTCAAACTTGATGCTTGGAGCACTTCTTTACGTCAAAATATTACTTATGTAGCCGAAATTAACGGGTACATAGTTGGCTTTTCGGATATGACGTTGGAAGGACATTTGGATCGTCTTTATGTCCACAGAGATTTCCAAGGCCAAGGCGTAGCCTCTGCTCTCGTGAACAAGGTTGAAATGAAGGCGAGAGAGCTTGGTCTTCATGAAATGGATACCGAAGCAAGTATTACAGCTAGACCCTTTTTTGAACGACAGGGATACCAGCTTATGATGAAACAAAGTGTAGAACAAAAAGGAGTACTGTTAGTTAATTATCGGATGAGTAAAAAGCTAATTTAATCAAAAAAGCAGATTGCTATGGTGAGCAGTCTGCTTTTTTATCTAATGAAGGAGGATCAATCAACAAGCTTTATTTGGATGAAGAATAACGATTTATAAAATTAGCGATTCCATTTGGAACGAATTTGTTAACTTCATTATTAAACAGGTCTGTATAGTTTGCAGTGTTAACTTTACTTGGTACTAACGTCAAGTTTGAAAAATATTGCTTATACGCCTTATCATAGGCGGATTTATTCACTTCTTTTTGATTTACATAATAGCTTGGCAAATCATCCGTTTTTTCTTGATCTGGAATGTCGGCCAAGAATATCTCTTTGTCATTAAATTTGGTTCCTTGGAAACTAATCTCGAAAACCTGCAAATTAGAATTGTACGAACCGCTGCCATCTACAAAAGCGATATAACGTAATGTTCCATCTTTTTTGTTCTTATAGAGATGCAGGCCACGATTTTCATCGCGCGGTAGAAATCCACCCATACCTACATTAAATATACCCTCTGAAATATCCTTCAGTTTTCCTTGATAATTGAATGGAATGACTTTTCCATTTTGGACGGTTAGAGCAATGTTGATGGGCTGAATGAATCGTAAAGAATACCCCTGTATAAGTTCAGGAGTACCATCAAAGTTCAAATCTACTAAAGTGAAATAATTGAAGTCACCGTCATAAGACCTGTCTCTAGTAGCATCCATTAACGTTTTCTTGATATACTCAGAGTAAAGTGTCTTCCATGATTTTACAGTTGCTGCTTTTGCTGACGCAGTAATTGGAATACTCCCCAATAATAAAAGTAATGTTACTATGATCCATGCAGTTCGCTTCATGACTCATTAGCTCCTTATCATATTACTATGTACTGGAAATTAATATTACTATTGTTAGATAATATGTTCCAGTAATAATATGGTATATGAAGGGTGTTTAGTCATAAATCAATTTCATTAAAGCCTCCGAGTCAAAACGATCTCCTTGCACTAACCATTGACCATCCACATCAAACATAGTCAGTATTCCCTCCAAAGGGACACGTTTACTTTCTTTGTCATTCTTATCCAACAAAACAAGATCACAAGTATATTTTAACTCAACAATTTTTTTCTTTTGTTCGGAAAGGGTGAACTTTAGATTATCTGGTTTTAAAGAAAGCTTTTGTTTATTAGCGATTTGAAAAGGGATAGTTGTGATTCGGCTTCCTATAGCTTTTTCGGTATAGTATTCAGTAAAGTACGGTTTCATTTCTTCATTTCGGGCTAGAATTGATTCCTCAGAAAATAAATCATCAGAAACCTTAATGGTATATTCAACATTTTTGTACTTCTCAGCGGCTTTAGTGGCATCATCCACTTCTGAACTACAGCCCATAATTAACGTTAGGGATAATAAAATCATACTCAATATCAACGGTGATTTACGCATTCGAACACCTCCATGTAATTGATTCTGTATTATTATACTTATATTACCATACATTGGTTTCGCGAATTCAAGAAGGAAATGATTCAATTCCCTAAATATGGTATGGTGTAAGTATTACTATCAATAACCTAAAGGGATGGGATACACTTGGATTTTTTTCCAATTACATACTCACTGTTGGCAACAGACGCATTATTATTACATATTAAAGAGCATTATGAGATTCCAGAACCAGTACAGCTGCAGTATTTTCTTAGAGGCATGAACGATACATACATCTTAGAAACGGCATTGGAAAAATACATCTTTCGTGTTTATCGTGCGGATAGACGGAGTAGATCGGAGATTGATTTTGAATTAGAATTGTTGAACGATTTGCACGAAAAAGGTGTAAACGTCTCCATTCCTATTCCTCGAAAAGATGGGATCATATTTAATGAATTTTTGGTGCCTGAGGGTGTGAAGTATGGCGTTATGTTTAGTTTTGCTGTAGGAAATGAAAAGCCTATTCATGCGGTAGAAGACAGCTATTTATTTGGTCAGTCAGTTGCACAAATCCACACAGCTACGGACAACTTTAAGAGTGCACATGTAAGAGGTAAGCTTGATTTTGAACATTTAATTGAGGAACCGCTTCATACGATCAAACTGCATATGAGCCATCGACAAGAGGATTATCAATTCCTGTATGACCTTGCCATACAATTAAAAGCGCAGATTGAAGTACATCAGGAAGCGGGGCTCGACTGGGGCATCTGCCATGGCGATTTGCATGGGAATACGAATGTGACTTTCACGGACGAAGGGAAATTAACTCATTATGATTTCGATATTTGTGGTTACGGATGGAGAGCCTATGATATCGCTGAGTTTAGATTGGCAAGAGAGATTCATAGCGGCCATGATAAAGATGAAGTAGAACGGTTATGGGCAGCTTTTTTAAATGGATATAAAAGTTTAAGAGATCTCAGTGACAATGATATTAGTGTTGTACCTATGTTCGTTGCGCTTAGACAGCTTTGGTTATTTGCTTTATGTTTCAGTGAAGGAGAGCTTATTGGTGCAGCTGACTTTGACAATGGATTTATCGACAGTAAAATGGATTATTTCAGAAATTTAGAGGTGATCAAATGAATGATGAATTAGGCAGTAAAGAAGCCATAAAAAGATGGGATAAATACGCAGAACTAATTTCAACTTCGTACGGCGAAAACGGGGATATCCATCGAGAAATTTTTTTGAATCCAGCTTTATTCAGTCTCATGGGTTCTGTTGAAAATAAGAAGGTGCTAGATGCAGGCTGTGGTGAAGCATATTTAAGCAGAATGTTAGCTAAGGCAGGTGCCTCAGTCACTGGCGTTGATTACTCGCAGAACATGATAACGATAGCCAAGAGTAAATCACCAGAGGAATTAAAGATAAACTTCCATCATGGCAATTGTGAAGATCTCAGCTTTCTCCAGAAGGAGAGTTATGATCTCATCGTTTCTAACATGGTGATTCATGATTTATCCGATTATGAGATGGCGATTCATGAAATGTATCGGTTGTTAGTCGATGGAGGGACGTTTATATTCTCAATTCCACATCCTTGCTTTGTAACCCCTGTTAGCGGGTGGGTGAAGTCGGATACTGGAGAGAAGCTTTATTGGAAAGTAGATAATTATTTTTACGAGGGCACTTATAATCAGAACTTCCCAATAGATCAAGAGGAAAAGTTTCTGATTTTTCATAGGACATTATCCAGTTATGTAAATACGATTGTACGGGCTGGCTTTCAAATTGAAGAAATGATCGAGCCGAAGCCATCTGCTGAAATGCTTGAGAAGTATCCGTCTTTTGAGGAGGATTTTCGCTGCAGCGATTTTTTGGTTTTTAAACTGCGTAAGTAGGGGGGAGAAAGATGAACCATAATATTTTCAAAGAAGTTATAAACTCTGAAGAAGAGTTAAGGTCAATGTATGGGTATCCCAGTGAATTGGTTAACAACAAGAGTATAACCTTTATCGATCATTATTGCCGAGATTATATATCCAAATCACCGTTACTCTTTATAGCAACAAGTGATTCAGCTGGCAATTGTGATGTATCTCCGCGTGGGGATGCTGCAGGCTTTGTATATGTGTTAGACGACAAACATTTAATCATTCCTGAGCGACCTGGTAATCGACGGTTTGATTCTTTGCGCAACATCCTTTTAAATTCAAAAGTGGGTTTGATATTTATTATTCCCGGTCTTGAAGAAACCTTAAGAATAAATGGACAAGCAAGGATTATCAAAGATCAAGAAATAATGGTTCATATGGAGGCTCAAGGTAAACTACCGAAATTGGGCATTGCCGTTGAAGTGGAAGAGTGTTATATGCATTGTGCTAAAGCTTTTAAAAGATCACATCTATGGGATGATACGTATTGGCCATTGAAAGCAGAGCTGCCTAAACCTTCGGTTATCATAGCAGAACATGCAAAAGAGCTTGGGATTTCTCAAGAGGATGTATCAAAGGGATTAAAGGATAGCTATGAGAATCGGTTATATTAGAAATGAAAGGATTAACTAAGATGAGCAAAGCTTTAAAACTCACTCCAGGGAATAAAGTAGGACTTATCGCTTGTTCTGATGGTGTGAGAGTGGAGAACCTGCCTAAAGTAGAAGAATTAATTAGAATTCTGAACTCGGTTGGTCTAGAGGTAGTAATGTCTAACACCTTGTTTAGAAGAGATGGTTATTTCAGTGGCAATCCTAAGGAAAGAGCAATGGAGTTGAATCGTCTATTTAATAATGATGAAATTCTTGCGATTTTTGATATTTCAGGTGGGGATTCTGCGAACCAGATCTTGGAATATCTTGACTACGATAATATTCGATTGCATCCGAAGCCCTTTTTCGGAATGAGTGACTTGTCCGTTATTTTGAACGCTTTACATACACAAAGTAATACGAAATCCTATCACTATCAGTTGATGAATCTCGTATCTTCTGATGGGGCGGAGCAGCAAGCTGCTTTTTATCGAACGTTTTTCGAAGGACATAACGATCTTTACGATTTCGACTTTCATTGGGTCCGTGGGAACCAGATGAGTGGGATTGTAATTGGCGGCAATATTCGATGTTTTATGAAGCTGGCAGGAACAAGTTATTTTCCAGACCCTTCGAACAAGATTTTATTCTTTGAGAGTTTAAGTGGCAGAGCTAACAAAATCGTCTCCTTACTTGCTCAGCTTCAGCAAGCTAGAACTTTTGATAAATGTGCTGGAGTGATTCTTGGGTCGTTTACTGAGCTTGAGAGCTATAATGAATTTTCAATCGTAGAAGCGTACTTGAAGGAAATCAGCGGGATTCCAATCGTGAAGACGAACGAGATCGGGCATGGTAGTGACAGTAAGTGTATTGTTGTGGGTGAGAATATTACTTTATAAGAGCTAAAGGTGGATGATTGGTTTTCAAGGTGATTTATTTTGATAAGAGAGGAGTCAGAGAGAATTATGATGTCTACACACGACTACCCATCTAAAGAAGTATTGAAAAATGCTATACATACTGCCTATCTATCTCTCGATCTTGAATTTGAGGGCATTGAAAATGCTCAAAAAGACACTCGTATGGAAGGCGTCGATCGTACTCCAGCAGAAATCCTTGCCTATCAATTGGGCTGGTTGAACCTTGTGATGAAATGGGATAAGGATGAAAAAGCAGGGATAACCGTTATTACACCTTCACCGGATTATAAATGGAATCAGCTTGGCGGATTATATCAATCGTTTTATCATACATATGCTGCCTACTCATTAGACGAGTTAAGATCTTTATTTCAAGAGACAGAACATCAGTGGCAGAGCTGGATTGATTCTTTAAGTGATGAAGAACTTTTTACGCAAGGCGTGCGGAAATGGACAGGAAACAATCCAAGATGGCCAATGGTCAAATGGATTCATAATAATTCCGTTGCACCGTTCAAGACTTTTCGTTCGAAGATTCGTAAATGGAAAAAGCTCAATCTAAATAGCACAACATTATAACAGTAGACCCAAGCCCCTTCCTAAGAGAAGAAATCTCTGAAGCAGTGGTTTTTTCATATACATAGAAGGAATTTAGATTGGCATGATGTGGAGGAGATGGGATTAGTGGAAGAGAATGTATACTAGTCCCGAAAAAAGATGAAAAGGGTGGATCTTTTGAGAAAAAGCATCACAATAATCAGTTCACTTATATTATGTATTGCATTAAGCACTATCATTTATATCGTGGTAAACAATAATACTAAACCCACAGTTAGTCCAGAGAACATTGAATTAAAGGAGCTAATAAATTCGGATATAACACAAATCAAATTTTCGGAAAAACCAACGGTATTAGTATTTTTCACCTCTTGGTGTCCGTATTGTAATGAAGATGCTCCAAAGATTGTTTCTTTGTATGAAAAATATAAGGATAAAGTGAACATCTACGGCATTAATCCAATTTATCGTGATGATGTTTCAGAAGTTGAACAGTATGTTAAGAAATACAAAATTGATTATCCCGTACTTCTAGATGAAACAGGAGCTTTCTATAAACATTATGGGGAACCAGGTTTTCCTACATTGTACTTTATTGATTCTGAAGGGGAAGTGCTTGATCAAATTATAAGCTCAACTGATCTTGAGGTTATTGAGAGTTCGTTAAATATTCTTATAGAGTATTTTTGATAATCTAAAAGGAGCTACTGGTATGATCAAAAAAAGGAAAAAGACATTCATCATCGCCGCATTCCTATCCATCTTTTTAATGTTACTAATAGCTAGCTATATGTTAAATCCTCAACCCGTTCATGCGATGATGGTAGACTTTTCTAGTATGGAGGAACAGGATGAACAAGTTTATCTAGAACCTGACATCTCTGAGAATATTGAGTATTTGATTATAAACGATCTCGAACAATCGAAAGAAAGAATTTCAGAGATTTTTGACGAATTACATTCCACTCCAACCATGCTATTTGTTCAATCTCCTCAAGCCCTAAAGAAGTATGCTCAAAAGAATCGAACGGGACAGACTTATTATACATATTGGGGGCATTACATCGTTATTGGTCCTGATGGATTTAATGAAGATGTAATAGCTCATGAACTGCTGCATAGTGAATTAAGAACGAGATTAAAGAATAAGGACAAGGTACCTGTATGGTTTGATGAAGGGTTAGCAACCTTAGTTGATCATAGATATATAAGAAATGAAAATTTAAGCTTAGATCATATTAATGACTTAAGTAGTAGAGATGCTTTTTATGAACCCTCACAAGTAAAAGAAAATTATGAGATCGCCCATTCAGAAGTTACTAGATGGTTTGGGATCGTAGGAAAATCTGGCTTAGCAGAACTTATTGAAGGATTAAATAAAGGTGGAGCATTTAATGAACTGTATAAAGCAATAGAATCTCGTAGATAGAGGAGGTTGTAATGAAGAAGTTCATTATTGTAATTCTAGCCATTGTTGCTTTAATGCCAATGCGCTCAATGAATGCGGACTGGGCTTATTCTTTTGTTGTTTACTCAGGTGATATTTATGAAATATCCGACGACGAACTCATCCCATCGAATGAAATTGACAAGAAGATAGGGCAAGTAACACGATATTCAGACCACGAAGGAACGTATAGCGGGAACTTTTCAAATATTTACCCTAAGGGCACGCCATATTATTCAATAAAGAATATCGATCCAAAAGAAATCATTGCCATTAAGACCCACGAAGCTGAATTTGTCAAAGCCATTAATAAAGGTCAATATGCCAATGGTCAATTGGAAAGTAAAACGATCTGGATTTCTATACTAGGGTCTTTAATTATTGTGTTATTAATAATATGGATAATGAAACGAAAGAAATCTGTGCAATAGAGTTATCCGTTATGCCTTTGGGTGACAGGGTCTTTTGCTTTTTATTACCCGGTTAAAGATTTATTTATGGTGGGGGACTTGAACCAAATGGGAAATGCTGCACTACCGATTAGGTTATCCATGAAGCTTGCAATGATGACAAAATGATGATGAGAAGGTGGATGTAATAGAAAACATATCGAGTTTAATCGAAAAGTTATCATGGAATCTATCCGAAGAAGAAAAGAAAGATGTAATTAATAAGCTACAATACATAAAGGATGAAGATTTGCATTTATTAGTACAACCTATATCAAAAGACTATTGGGATGGAGCGGCTGAAACAGTCATACGTTTAGGATATCCACGTGTGAAAAGCATATTGTCGGGTTTACTTGAATGGATACAAGATATAAATTGGCCAGGTGCGGGGGAAATAGCTGTTTTTTTACTTGAAATAGGGGATCCGATGATTCCATATGTTAAAGATGTACTAAATCAACACAGTGATGATGAAGGATGGGTGTACAGGATTTTTAATGATTTAATTGATCATTGGAATACGGTACAAATCCTACAGATACAAGCAGAATTAATTAAGATTTCACAGGAAAAAGCCAATGACCTTTCGGCATTAAGAATCTTATTAACTCACGGTATATACGCAAAAGATGTGGTCTGTGAAATAATCCAGCGCAAAAAAGATGTCCTTGTATTTGAACTCAAGGAACTTCATGATACTCATCCTGAAATTGATTGTGAAGCTCTTTATAAAGAATTCTTCAATCAGCAGCCTAATGTAATTAAACAGTTTCATGAGCACAATAAAGAACGTTTTTATATATGTAATTCGATATCAAAGCGCCAAGAAGTTTTAAGAGAAATAGAAATCTTTACAGCTGAGTTTCTCACTTCATGATGTTATCAAGCTTTACTGAAATAAATTGAAAGGAGACTTATCAGTGAACAACATCAAAGTGCTTCATTATGATGCGTTTTCTCCCTATCCGAACAAAGGGAATCCTGCGGGAGTAGTGTTAGAAGCTGATCATTTAAGCGAAAGTGAAATGCAATCGATAGCTCATAAGGTAGGTTTTAACGAAACAGTTTTTGTAGTCTCATCAGATGTAGCTGATTTAAGGCTTAAGTATTTTACGCCAGGTCATGAGATCAATCTTTGTGGACATGCTACAATGGCATCTTTATTTGCTTTAAAAACAAAGGGTATCCTTGGAGAGGCTAGCTCGGTAAAGATCGAAACAAACGTGGGTGTGCTACCCATCCAATTCAGTATGGACAACAATAATCACTTACTAATAAAAATGAAGCAAGATCAACCGAAGTTTATTGAATTTAACGGCGATAGAGCAAAGCTTGCACACGCCATAGGTTTAACCCTTGACGAGATAGAAGAGGATCTGCCTATTGTTTATGGCTGTACTGGCGCATGGACTCTATTAGTCCCGATTAAGAGAATAGATAGCTTTAATAAAATGAAACCGATTAACTCGTTGTTTCCGGAGATTTTAACGCAGCTTCCAAAAGCATCTGTACACCCATTTTCACTCCAAACGCTTGATCCGCACGCTTTAATGCATGCCAGACATTTCTCATCTCCTTATTCAGGAACCGTTGAAGATCCAGTAACAGGTACAGCATCGGGAGTCATGGGGGCTTATTATTTAAAATATATTGATCCGCATTTGGACTCGATCCAATTTGTTGTAGAACAAGGACAAGAAATCGGTAGAGATGGGAAAGTAAATGTAGAAGTGTATCGATTAGATTCTGATAGAATGGATGTGTTTATTTCTGGAACTGCGGTATTTGTGGGGGAGGTAGATTTATGGAGATGATAAAATATACTCAGCTTGGAGTGTATGGAGTCTTAGTGAAGAACGATAAAGTATTACTAATTAAGAAAGCAAGAGGCCCTCATACGGGGAAGTGGGACTTTCCAGGGGGTTCTATTGGGTTTGGAGAGGAGCCGTATGAGGCCCTTAAGAGGGAGTTTTGGGAAGAGACCGGAATTACAAGTTTAAAAGGATTGCTTCATGATTCCATTTCCTATACGTTAATTTATCCATACAGTGATACCCAGTTAGAAGAGTTACATCATATAGGGATCATATATAATGTTTCATTATTAGATGTGAACTTTGAGCTTAAGACTGATGGAGACGGACAAGACTCTGATGGGGCACAGTGGATAGAAATCAAACAACTAAACAACCTTGCTTTAACCCCTTTTGTGAAGAAAATAATGCTGGGTCATTATTAGAACTTTAATGATCTATGTAATGGAGGCAGCTTCATGATTGAAATAGATTGTTTGGGTGAAATCTGCCCAGTACCAGTAATGATGTTAAAAAAACATCAAAAATCCATTCAGAAGGGTGAAAAGGTAATGTTAGTAACTGATCATAGCTGCGCGAAAGTTTCTATCACGGATTACTGTCGTGGTTCAAATTTAAAATGTTCCATTCAAGAAGTGATTAATGGAGTATGGGAAATTACGATTGAGGTTTAGGCTCAACACAAAGTATCTATTAAAGTCTTTTCAATATATCGAACTAATTGTTTCGTATCGTTGTCACAGCGCTGATTTTGTTTCTTTATCATGTAGACATCGTTATTGACCTGGAACTGATCAATAGGAATGATCTTGAGTTGTTTACTATACAACTCTTTTTTTATGGACATATAAGGGAGAAAGGCGAGACCATGTCCTCTAATGGCAGCAAGCTTTACCGCCTCAAGAGAGTCTAGATTAAAGAGTATATTTAATTTAAGCTCGCCCACTGACACGGCATTCAAAGCCCTTTGCACACAATGAAGCTGTGAGGACCAGATTAAAGGAAAATTGGGGAGCTCAGTCAATGTGATTTTATCAGGGCAAACGGTCGTATTGCTTGCCACCAACATAACTTGATCTGAAAATACCATATGTGAGCTTAATTCGGATTTTGGAGAGGGACCGGAAATAAACCCGATATCACCTTCTTCAAGAAGTAAACGTTCTTCTACTAAGGACGACGCCCCTTCATTTAAAGTGATATGGCAATTGGGAAAATGTTTTTTCACCTCATACAAGGTACAAGGGAGAGCATAATTACAGACCTCCGGAATCGCATAAATGGACAGCTCGTGTTGTGTTGGCTGTAAATGATTGATTTCTGTGATCATATCATCATACAATTTACAGATTTGCTCCACGTACTTCTCCGCAATAATCCCTGCTTCGGTTAGGCTAGCGCCTTTATTACTTCTCACAAAAAGTTCAGAACCCAGGGTATTCTCCCATGATTTCAACTGCTGACTAAGTGCGGATTGGGTGATATGAGATTTCTGAGCGGCTTTAGATATACTTTTTAACGATGCGATATCTAAAAATAATTTAAGCGTTTCCATATTCATACTTATTCCTCCTGTTGCCCGCTGTTAGTGCACACTATAGCATACTTGATTACGCTCCATCTGTGCCATTAGTAACACTTATACAGCATAAAGAAAGCAGATAACCACAGCTCATATAAGTATGTTACTATTTTCACATAGTCAATTACATAAAAACGATGGAGGTGTTAGACTATGGGGCAAACCGTAAGTCCCGAAACGAGATCAACCCGAACCAGAGCTCCTAGAAAACCTAAAAAGAGTCAGTTGCCCATCGCGTTGCTGGTCACAGCTCTCATTATTGGGTTTGGTTTTTTCCTAGACCATTCCCACGATAAAATGGTTGTCTACCTGCTTTTCGGTATTTCGTTTGGCGTTATTTTGCAAAGATCACGTTTCTGCTTTACTGCATCACTTAGAGATCCCTGTATTACAGGCAGCACATCAGTTACAAGAGCGGTTCTGATTGCTTTTTCCCTTGCAACCATCGGATTTACAGCGATTAAGTACCCAGCGTTTCTGGAAGGTAAACCGATTCCTGGGATGGATAATGTGGGTCAGATCAGCTTGGCTTTGATCATTGGTGCTGTATTATTCGGAATTGGCATGGTTATCGCGGGTGGATGCGCTTCGGGTACATTGATGCGTGTAGGTGAAGGATTCACGATGCAGATGCTTTCACTTGTGTTTTTTGTCATTGGTTCACTTTGGGGATCACATGATATGGGTTGGTGGAGAGCTAACGTTATAAAGGATGCACCAACTGTATTTTTACCAGACGTCTTTGGTTGGCTTGGAGCACTGGTTGTTCAGTTCCTGATTATTCTTCTGTTATACATTGCAGCTGTTAAATGGCAAGAGAAAAAGATGGGAAGCGCAGATTAGTTTAGATTATTACGTGAATATTTTCACTATTGGTATTCCAAAAAAATATAAAGGTGGTTTTTAAAATGGCTGAATTTACACTTGATTGCATGGGAGAAGCTTGTCCGGTTCCGTTAATGAGAACAGAAAAGAAAATGACTGAACTCAATGTAGGTGATGTACTAGTAGTAGCTATTGATCATAGCTGCGCAATGAAGAACGTTCCAGAATGGGCGAGAAAACAGGGACATAATGTGGAAATCGAAGAGGTTGATGATGGCGAGTGGGAAGTTGTTATTGAGAAGGTAAAATAGGATCGCTGAGTAGGAAAGGACGGTGAATGAAACGGTGAACGAATTCTGGTTGAAGATATCGTCTAACCGCTTTTACAAGCGCTTGCTCAAAGAACCGTTTACTTATGTAACTGGAGCTGTACTTCTCGCTGTGTTCGCTACAGCACATCTGGCTGTTTTCTCTAAAGGATGGGGAGTAACAAGCGCTTTTGCAGATTGGGGAGCTTGGTTGTATCGATTAGCAGGCGGAAATGTAGATCAATGGGCATATTTTAGTTCGGAAAAAGCACAAAAAACATTATCTTCCGGATTTTTGAATGATGGTGGTTCGATTCGAAATCTAGGGATAATATTAGGTGCTTTAGCAGCGACTTTATTTGCTTCCGAATTCAAGCTGAAGAAAATTAAGTCCAAAAAGCAGGTTGTAGCAGCGGTACTTGGTGGGTTGCTCATGGGGTACGGAGCTAGACTGGCTAATGGATGTAATATTGGTGCATTGTTTACGGCTATAGCTTCCTTATCGCTTTCAGGATGGATATTTGGATTGTTCCTGCTGGTTGGCGCATTTATAGGCAGTAAATTATTAGCCAAATTCTTTATGTAAAAGTGAAATAGGCTGAGCTTGTAGCGCTGACGAGAGTCAGCCTATTTTATTAAGGCACAGACTCACAGGAGGGACAAAAGGAATGGAAAAGAAGACAGAACAGTATGATGTCGTCATTATCGGTGGCGGGGCTGCTGGTTTAACAGCGGGAATCTATTGTGGACGTGCAAAATTAAAGACTCTTCTCTTGGAAAAATCACTGGTAGGTGGTCTTGCCACTTATACTAATGAAATAGAAAATTATCCTGGTTTTCCTGAAGGAACGACCGGTACAGACCTTATGGGATTATTTCATAAACAAGCTAAGAAATTTGGTGTGGATTTTAAAATGACAGATGTAAAATCTGTTTCGGTAGCGGAAGATATTAAGGTAGTGGAGACCTTTCGGGTTCGTTATGAGTGCAAGGTCATTATTATAGCCAGTGGGGGAAAACCAAGAATTACCGGGGCAGCTAATGAAGATATGTTCTTATATGATAAAGGAATTTCTTTCTGTGCAACCTGTGACGCTGCAGCAAATACGGGAAAGACGGTTATGGTTGTTGGCAGTGGTGATGCAGCTATTGAAGAAGGAATGTTTCTGACCAAGTTTGCAGATAAAGTAATCGTTTCTGTTATGCATGATCATGGGAAAATGGATTGTAATGAAATTGCCAAAACGCAGGCACTAGAAAACCCTAAAATGGAATTCATGTGGAATACGGTGGTAAGTTCTTTCGAAGGTGAGGAACGTTTGAATTCCGTCGTCCTGAAAAATTTAAAATCTAATGAACTGCAAAACGTAAAGGTTGATTCATGTTTCTTATTTATTGGATATACCCCGAACACAGAAATTTTATCAGATGTAGTTGAGTTGAATCGAAATGGATATGTCCTAGTCAATGAAAAAATGGAAACAAATATACCTGGTGTGTTCGCAGCAGGCGATGTATGTGATAAGTTCCTTAAGCAAGTGGCTACAGCTGTCGGTGATGGTGCCATTGCAGGGTATGGTGCAGAGAAGTATATCTCTGAATGTGAGACCTATGAGCATCAAATTCTAAATCAAGGAAAACCATCCGTTGTTTATTTATGGAATGCAACTGATCCTTCTTGCCGGGAGCTATTACCACTCTTTGAGGCGTTTGAACAATCCCATACTGAGATCAGGGTCACAAAGGTAGATGTATATAAGTCACCCGGACTTGCTGCCAAGCTAGGAATAGATTCAGTTCCTTCTATTGTTTATCTAGATGATGGAAAGATCCAAAGAGTAATTACAGACAAGATAAGTGATAACATATTGAATGCTCTAACGAATTGATGGAAAAGCCCTATGCAGATATCTCTGCATAGGGCTTTTTTTAATTATGCTTTTATTAAATTGGACGAGCTATTTCAAGAAAGTGTCAAAGTATCAATAATAGTTGTTTTGTCATATACCTTTGAAAGCGCTTAGATATTAAGATTAATTCATAAGATAGCAAATCAACGGAGGGAGAGTAGAGGAGAACCAAGGCTGCAAAAAGAGAGAAAGCCATGAAAGATGCTTTATTTATAAGAATCTAGGTTTAGGAGGACTTACATATGGCGAACGCAAGCGTCGCACCAGACAAGACATCAAGACCGAATCTCGGCAAGCATCGGACCAGCGGGATAAGACGCTTTTTTAAGCAAATAGATCTGCAGCTTATGGTATTGCCAGCACTTGTTTTAGTTTTTATTTTTGCCTATATCCCCATGTACGGTATTCTAATCGCTTTTCAAGATTACAAGTTAGGTAATAGCTTTATTAGCAGTGATTGGGTTGGATTAAAGCACTTTATTTACTTCTTTAATGCTCCTGAATTTGAAGTGGTTATGAAAAATACAATCATAATCAGCTTACTGAAGTTCTGTTTTGGATTTCCTGCACCGATTATTTTGGCGTTAATGCTGAACGAAGTTCGTAAGATGTTCTTTAAACGGGTTATTCAGACCGTTACATACTTGCCTCACTTCTTATCGTGGGTGGTTATCGGCTCGATGGTTACCTCGATGCTATCCGTAGATAATGGCAGTATAAATATGCTGCTTGAGAAATTGAGATTTATCGATGAACCGATTAACTTCCTGTCTATGACCGAATATTTCTGGGGCATTTTAGTTACAACCAATGTGTGGAAGGAAATTGGATTTGCCTCGATCGTTTACTTAGCTGCCATTGCTGGTATTGATCCGCACTTATACGAAGCCGCTTCGATGGATGGTGCGAGTCGCTTTAAACAGATATATTTGATTACGTTGCCTTCCATTATGCCAGTTGTGATCATCTTTATGATTCTGGCAATCGGTAATCTGGTGAATGCAGGATTTGAAGATATTTTGATCCTTGCTTCCAATCCGGCTCTACGAGAGGTATCAGATTCAGTTGATGTATATGTTGTACGTGTCGGTATAGATAACTTCAGGTACTCCTATGCGACTGCTATCGGATTGTTCAAGGCCGTTATCAGTGTGACATTACTTACCTTTGCAAATTTCATTGCCAGAAGAGCGGGAAACAGCTTGTGGTAATGAATTACTCAATATAGGGGGACTGAATTATGAAACGTACTAACATAGGAGACCGATTGTTTATTGGATTCATATATGTATTCTTGACCTTACTGGCATTCTCCGCGTTTTATCCATTTTGGAATTCACTTGTGATTTCTTTTAATGAGGGGATGGATACTTCCAAAGGCGGAATTACTTTCTGGGTCCGTGAGTTCACGCTTGAGAATTATAAGATCGTATTTGAAGATTCTCGTTTAATGGGTGGATTCGTCATTGCAACATTGCGGACGGTAATTGGTACAGTAACAGCGATATTGGCCACTTCGATATTTGCTTATGGGATGTCGAAGCGCGAACTAATGGGTCGCAAATATTACATGATTATGTGTATCATTACAATGTATTTCGGTGGGGGACTCATTCCGTCATACATGCTTATCAGAAGTTTAGGCCTCTTCAACTCATTTTGGGTGTTTATTATTCCTGCACTTGTCAGCGTATGGAATATGATCATATTCCGGACCTTCTTCCAAGGTCTTCCGCAAGGTTTAGAGGAGTCAGCAAAGATTGATGGCTGCGGATACTGGGGAACTTTTCTCCGAATCGTACTTCCCTTGTCAGGGCCTGTCATCGCAACATTATCATTGTTCACAGCAGTCAATCACTGGAATGAGTGGTTCGTAGCGAGTATTTACATTACGAAAGAGGAGTTAATGCCGATTCAGACCATCTTGAGACAGATATTGTTCTCTAATATTGCTTCAGAACAGCTGTCTAATGTAGATGCAAGTTCCATTGCTCATATTAACTCAGCCAAGAAAATAACGTCGAAGTCATTAACGATGGCTACGATCATGGTTGCAACCATTCCGATTGTATGTGTATACCCATTCCTACAAAGATTCTTCGTTAAAGGTGTCTTGGTCGGATCATTGAAAGAGTAGGATGATAGAATGAGATGGGGTTTAGAGCGTATTGCTTTGAACATAGATTACAAATTGAAAGGGGAAAATACATTGAAGACTAAGAGAAAGATGCTTCTCGGAACGTTGTCTACCTTGCTATTGTCGACTGTGGTGGCGGGTTGTGGTGGCAACAATTCAAGCGCTCCAGCTGCAACTGCTGAACCAGTGAAAGAAGGAGGAACAGCGGTTAACACAGCAACTGAAGCTCCAGCGGCTGATTTGTATGAGTTAGGGAAAGAACCGCTTGAAGTATCATTCTACGGAAACTACGGCTGGTATCAAATGCCGAAATGGGGCAAAGATGCTGCTTCTAAATGGATTTTAGATAATTTGAAAATCAATGTCACTGGAATTAGCTCTGGTGGTAATAATGCTCAGAAGCTGCAAACGATGATCGTTGGTAATGAGCTGCCGGATATTGTATGGACTGAGAAAGGTGCTGACGTAGAGCGTCTTCGTCAAGCGGATATGCTAGTTCCTTTGGATGAATACATTGATAAATATCCAAACTTTAAAAAGTACTTAACAGCTGGACATTTGGAATTGCTTCGTTCTCCTGATGGTAAAATCTATCAGCTGCCGAATTATTATACAACACAACCAAACGGTAATGCCGGTTATGCGATCAATAAGAAAATTTACAAAGAACTCGGTTCTCCTAAGCTAGAGACTACGGATGATTTGTATGCTTACTTAAATGCTGTTAAAGCGAAGTTCCCAGATGTTATTCCGTTTGAGACTGGCTTAGCGAAAGATGGTAACGGTATTGACCAGTTGTTCTCCTCTTTTAAAGAGAATAACCTTTCGTATACTAGAATATATGCTGTACCTGATGGCGACAAAATGGCTTCCATTTACAAAGATGAAGGGTTCCGTGAGTCCGTTGTCTTTGGTGCTAAATTAATGCGTGAGAAGCTTATGACACAGGATGCGAATACCCAAACAGAAGACCAAATTAGAGAGAAAGCGATGAATGGCAAGTTCGCTGTGATTGCGACATTCGATCCGATGAAGTTGCTGGCTACTGCTGATGAAGAGATGAAGAAGAAAAATCCGGAAGATGGTTATATGTTTATTAAACCAATCTACAAACCGGGCTTGGATCAAAGTAAAATCACACCGGGAACGTACAATCAGTTAGGATGGAACGTTGCTACAATCACTAAAAACGCTAAAAATCCAGAAGCTGTATTCGCAATGCTTGATTGGATGACAGGTGCAGAAGGTTCTATGGTTCTGAACTGGGGCCCTCCAGGACCAGACGCTTACTGGGATGGATTTGAAGCAGATGGACTTACTCCTAAATTTAATAAAGATAAATATCTAAATGAGCCAGAAGCATTGTCTGAAATCAGCGGTAAGGCTGGTGACTTGGTTTGGGTAGGAAACACGGTTTTCTTGGATAATACCAAGAAAATGATGTTGCAAACCCTTCCAGCTGATAAGATCGACTTTAGTAACCGTTGGCAGATGGAAGTAACGTGGGCTTCACAAGGCGACTTTACGGAGTTCCTAAACTGGGATCCGGCTCCAGACAGTGAAGAAGGTATTATCAGACAAAGCGTTAGAGATATCTGGCTAACTGCAAGAGCGAAATCAATGTATGCGAAGACCGATGCAGAAGCATTAGCCATTCTTGACAAAGCACATGATGATTCCATGAAGGTTGGTTATGAGAAATTCCTTGATTATGTTACAAAAGTATGGACAGAAAACAAGAAAGCTTTAGGAAAATAATAATTAGTAATACGAAGGTTTGCTACTAGGCAAGCCTTCGTTTTTACGTTGTATTCTGATGATTCATTGTTTATAGGCTGTTAGACAAATTTATGAATGGTATACTGGGAAAGAGTAGTGGTAGAATTTACAGGGACAGATTTATGCATTTCAAAGGGGGACTTGTTGATGTACAACGTATTATTAGTAGACGATGAGATGCTGGATCTAGAAGGTATGAGACAATTTATTCCTTGGAATGAGCTTGGTATGGAAGTTGTGGAGGCAGCAAATAACGCGTTTACCGCGTGCGATATTTTAGATCAGCATGTTATTGATATTATCGTAAGCGATGTGAATATGCCGAATATGTCGGGCCTTGAGCTGGCTCGAATTGCCATAGAGAAAAAAAAGGATATACGCGTGATATTTGTAAGCGGTTACCAAGATTTTAGCTATGTTAAGCAAGCACTGTCACTAAAGGCGTATAGCTACGTCCTTAAGCCAATGGATGATAGTGAACTCATTGCTGCACTTCAGAAAGTAAGGCAGGATTTAGACGATGAACGTAAACGCCGTGATGTTGAAGAAGCCTATCAGCATATGATTCCAATGGCCAAAAATGATTTGTTGATACGCTTATTCGAAGGGGAATGGGAAGGGGAAGAGGGTAGCCAGGCCGGAATGTTGTCGCTTGTGAAGTCATACGGTCTGGATAAGCTGAATTGGCCTGTTCGTGTAGCTGTCTTGGAGCTTGACTACTTCAACTGGCTTCAAGGACAGGATAATCTATCTAAACATCAAATGGCTAAGGACTTCCTTTATGAAGTGAATAGAATAGGTCAGAAGCACGGAATGCCACATTGCTACAAGGTATCGTCCTATCGGATTGCATTATTGATTAACGAACAGGAAATGGAAAAGTTCACTGAGGATATTTACGCCTCGATTCGTGCGAAGTTTCCAGTCACAATGACTGTAGGTGTAGGCAAACCAACATTTTCTATGGAACAGATTCATATCTCCTATCGACAAGCTATGGAAGCTGTGGACGGAAAAATGTTTATTGGCAAAGGCAATCTTATAATGTATGAGACCGTTAGCAGTGAACCAGGGATGATCGATGCTCGTATGTTAGATACCCGTATGGATACGCTGTTTAAAGCGGTGAAAGAGTATGAGTTAGTACTTATTTATGATGAGATCGACAAGTTATTCCGCTCTGTGAGTAGTTTAAGGTCCAAATTCACTATTCATAATCTGGCAATGTATATCATTTGGAAGCTGGATCAGCAGTTAAAGGATGTTAGTGAGGATTTATTTGAAATTTTAGGTATGGAAATACATAGTTTAGATGTTTTACATCAATTCGATACGATCAGTGATATTCGCTCGTGGCTCGTGCTCAAAACGTTTGAGATCTCCGAGTACCTGCGTAGTAAATCAGATTCAGTGAACCATAAATTGATTAGAGAAATCATCCAAACGATGCAGGACAGAATGAGCGATAACTTTACGCTTAAAGATATTGCGCAGCAGTTCTCTTTCTCCCCTAACTATTTGGGCTATCTATTCAAAGAGGAAACTGGGAAAACGTTCAGTGAAGTACTTACACAGCTTCGAATGGATCAAGCAGGCAAGCTTTTAAAAGATCCGACCTGCAAAATCTATGAAATCGCTAGCAAGGTAGGCTATCGGTATCTCCCTTATTTCAGCAGACAGTTCAAAGAGGCTTATGGTATGACACCTATGGAGTATCGTAAGCGCGACAAGTGATGGGGGATGATGTTCTATGAAAATACGAAGAAGACATAAGTATGTGCCGATTGGGTATAAGTTAATGCTGACGTATATGTTTTTTATTATTATTCCTATATCCTTGATAGGGTTCGTCTCTCATTCCATGTATAATGATTCATTACGCGAACATATCAATACGAATATTAAGGGAACGTTATTGCAGATTCGTGACAATATTGATTATAAAATGGACGAAGTTACTCGAATATCAACGCAATTATACAGTGATTTTGATTTTTATCGGAATCTTCGGAGTTATGAGGAAGGCTGGGAAAATTACGATCGGATGTCTAAGAAGGTGCTGCCGAAGCTTGACGTAGCTATTCAATCTACAGGTGTGAAGATAGGGATGTCTCTATTCTTAAAGAATGAATCGATCCCTGAGATCTATTCGAATTCACTTGAGGGCTATTTGGATAATAGTAGCTTTTATCATCTCTACCACATGAAACGGATTGAAGGTAAGTCCTGGTATTATGATTTTCCAACTGAAAAATACGCTGAAACTATGAAATGGTGGCAGATCGAGAGCGATGTAGAGAATAATCGTATCTCGTTGCTCCGTAGACTAATTGATACATACGAGCCTCTTAAGCCTAAAGAGATAGGATTCCTGCGGATTAATGTAAGGATTCCAGATCTATTTGACAGTGTCAATTATACGAAGATAGGAAAAGGAAGTAATTTAATTATAAAGAACGAATTTGGAAGAACGATGTATCAATCGGGTGAACTACCGGAGAACTATACTAATGAAGCCGAACTAAATAAGGATTACCTGACGATTAAAGAAACGATTATGGTTGCTAACCAAGCATGGCAATTAATCGCGCTTGTTCCGATTGCAATCCTTGAAAAAGATGCAATGAAGGTACGTTTGTTTATTATTTTAATGTGCCTCATATGCTGTGTGGTTTTTAGCTTTGTAGGCATATTTATATCCCGTTATTTTTCGATTCGGATTAATAAGTTCGTATATGTGCTTAATGCCTATAGGGAAGGTGATCTTCACAAGCGTATTAAATATCGAGGGAAGGATGAATTCTCTCAGATAGCAACCGCGCTGAATGATATGGGTGAAAATATTGATATGTTGATTAAAGAGGTATATCTGACTCAGCTCCAGAAGAAGGAAGCGGAGCTTGAAATCCTACAATCGCAAATCAACCCACATTTCCTGTACAATACTTTGTCGTCTATAATTCAATTAGCAAAGTTTGGTCAAAATGAGAAGCTGCAGAAGATGGTACTGGAATTAGCGAAGTTTTATCGTTTAACACTTAATGAAGGCCGTACGATGATTCCGGTTCCAACTGAAATTGAGCAAGCAAACGCCTATTTAGAAATCCAGAAAATTAAATATGGTGACCGCTTGGAGGTTATGTTTGATTTTGATACAGAGATCTGGCCTTATGAAACCATTAAACTGATTCTACAACCCTTTATCGAGAACGTGCTGAAGCATGCTTGGTGCGGCGATCACATCCATTTACGGATTGTAGGCCGTAAGGAAGGCGATAATATACTCTTCCGTATCATTGACGATGGTATAGGCATCAGACAAGAGCGTATTGATCAAATTTTTGATTCTAAGGGACATACAAATACAGGTTATGGCGTCCGTAATGTGGATCAACGGATTAAACTGCAATATGGACCTGAGTATGGCGTAAGTATTTTTAGTCGTGTGGGAATTGGAACATCGGTTCAGATCCTGATTCCTGCCAAAAAAAGAAAGTAAGCGTTATTGCAGTGATGATATAAAGAAGGGGTCATTAAGCTAGTTATCGCTAGCTTAATGACCCCTTTGATTGTTCATGTGAAAGTTAGAAACCTTTGTATTGAGGTTCTTCTGACTCTAATTCGGTTACCCGATTTTCAACCTGTGTAACGATTTGTTGCGTTTGCTCAGCTGCATTTGTGAATAAAGTTTTTGCACTTTCGTTTTGTGTTTCAAGTGCAAATTGCTCCAAGCTCGCTTGAGCACCTTTTAAAGAAGATAAACATGTTTTAACTTGTGAGGCTACTGTCATTAGGTTTCTCTCCTCTGTTTTAAGTTTCTAGCATGACGTTTCCTATTGTCCTCAACCGTTACTTTAGTTATGCAGGAAAAAAATACAAGCTTTACACGTTAACCGATTTCCATAAATAAGTAGTCTAATTCAGGATTGAATGGACCTTTTTTGACAAATAATGAGTGTTACTAAACAAGTGTTGATTTAAAAAAGGAGGAAAATTGTGATGCCGGAGTGGTTGGAGGTTGTAGTACGAACACTCTTTGCTGTGGTTGTGCTTTTCTTTTTAACTAAATTACTGGGGAAGAGACAAGTATCGCAGCTTTCGTTCTTCGAGTATATTACGGGGATAACCGTCGGCAGCTTAGCCGCCTATATTTCTTTGGATACGGATAAGTATTGGCATTTAGGACTCATTGCACTGATTGTATGGGTCGCTTGTTCTTTAGGAATTGAATGGCTTCAGATGAAGAGTAAAAAAGCAAGAGACTTCATTGACTTTAAGTCCACCGTTCTTATAAAGGACGGGAAAATACTCGAAGATCATATGAAAAAGGAACGTTTAACAACAGATGAATTATTGGAAGAGCTACGTAAAAAGGATGTATTCAATATATCTGAAGTGGAATTTGCGATTATGGAGTCTGATGGAGCGATTAATGTTCTGCTTAAGAAGGAGTATCTCCCTCTATCGGCAAAAGACCTGGGTGTGAAGGTTGCCCCACAGAAAGAGTCACAAGCCGTCATTATGGATGGAAAAGTATTAGATAAACCGTTAGACACCTTAAATCTGACTCGCAGCTGGCTTGATGGAGCGCTAGAGAAAATGGGGCTAACCGTCGAGAATGTATTTCTCGCTCAAGTTGATTCTTATGGAGAGCTGACGGTCGATTTGTATGCCGACAACTTTAAAGTTCCACAGCCACAAGATAAACCACAATTATATGCTTTACTAAAAAAATGTGAAGCGGATCTGGAAATGTTCAGTTTGTCGACAGAAAATGAAAAAGCTAAAAAAATGTACGAACAATGCTCAGAGCAATTGCAAGCATCTTTGAAAGTGCTAAAGCCTTTAATCCAAAGTTGATGGGCTAACAAACCTCATACCTAAAAGAAGAAAGAACCGGTTTTTCGCATCGGTTCTTTTTTTCGTATACAGCTAAATGGAATAGGGAGTATAAACCTCGTAAACAATTGGCAAACTAAGCCAGATTCGCAAGTCACAACCCAGGAGGTATACAGCCTATGTCAGGAATTTTAGAAACCATTAAAGATCAACTGGAGGGATGCAGTGATGCGGTTTATCAGACCATTTCTGTTCATGGGCATACCTGTCTTTTGATCTATATCCCTTCCATCATCGATTCTAAGACACTTCATGAAAGTATTGCTTTGCCGCTAAAAACAGAAGCAGAAACAAAGCTGGAATGGCCGGATTTTTTAGAACGGTTAGATCAAGGAATTGTTTTTCCTATCCAATATCTCAAGGCATTTGACTTACACAAGATTGTAGATATGATCGTTGCTGGGAAAGTAGTGCTTTGTATAGAGGATCTTCCTTATGTTTATTATTTTGAAATTACCCAATATCAAAAAAGATCAGTGACCGAATCACAAAACGAACTTGTAGTGATTGGTCCTCAAGAGGCTTTCATTGAAGATATTGAAACGAATCTCTCTTTGATTCGACATAAAATTAAACATCCGGATCTAAAAACCATTCATTATTCGATTGGTAAATATACAAAAACTGATGTGTATGTGGTCTACATTGAAGGACTTTACAAAAAAGAAGTTCTTGCTGAGATAAAGCAGAAGTTAAATGAAATAGATATTGACGGAATACTAGGGATTAGTTATATATCAGAATATTTAAGGGACGGTAACCTCACGCCATTTCCGTTATTTCAATATACAGAACGTCCTGATTCGGTGGCAGCTTCTTTAATGGAAGGCCGAATCGGAATCTTACAAGATGGCACACCTACTGCAATGCTCGCTCCGACATCTTTTTTCACCATGCTGCAATCCTCTGAGGATTATTACCAAAGCTTTTATGCAGCAAGCTGGATTCGTATTGTTAGATTTCTGTTCTCAATCATATCCATGATTCTTCCATCACTTTATGTAGCGATTACAACCTTTCATCCTCAAATCATTCCACCAAACCTGTTAATTACAATTGCTTCTGCGAGAGAGAACATTCCTTTCTCAGCGCTTACCGAGGCTTTAATTATGGAGCTTACCTTTGAAGCGCTTAGAGAAGCTGGGACTAGAATTCCAAAGCCTGTAGGACAGACGGTTTCAATAATTGGGGGTATCGTTATTGGTCAGGCTGCGGTCCAAGCAGGAATTGTATCTGCTCCAATGGTTATTGTTGTTTCTATTACCGGAATTGCCACCTATATCATTCCTCATTATGAGCTAGGTCTTACTTTCCGGCTACTTCGTTTCCCGTTATTGGTTATGGGTGGAACAATGGGGCTGCTCGGGGTATATATTACAGCTTTTTTGATTTACGGACATTTAGCAAACTTAAGACCGTTAGGTGCTCCATATTTGCAACCCGTTGCCCCACTTGTGTTACAGGACTGGAAGGATACATTAGCGCGCTTCCCCTCAAACTTTATGAAGAAACGCAGCAACCTCTATACAGATAGGAATAAAAGGAGACAGAAAGAGAAATGAGAATCCTGAAGATAGGAGTGATTATAATCTTGCTCCTAAATATAACAGGTTGTTGGTCGTCGAAGGTTGAGCTGGATGAACTAACATTTGTATACGGAATGTTTATCGATAAAGGCAAAGAACCAGGGACTGTTGAAATTACGATTAATTCACCCTTGCCCAATCGTCTTAACGCAGCTGGACAACCTTCAATTGGCGGTGGAGGAGACGGTAATACTTATTCTACCGTCTCTAAGACCGCAGAAACGATTGCAGATGCCATGCTGTTAATTCAAAAAGACTTAACACGTCAGCTTAGTCTTGCTCAATTAAAAGTAATTGTCTTAGGGAAGACCTTTGCTGAACAAGGAATCAGCGAACTACTATTATGGATTGAAAGAGAACCAAGTCTTCCTCTGGGTGCTTTTGTTATGGCTAGTCCGGGAAGTGCAAAAGAGATGAATACTTTAACACCTATTTACGAGCAAATACCCTCGGATGTACTAAGGAACTTTGGATCAGAGAGATACTTGTTCTCAACTACGATTAAGGATTGCCTGTATGCAGAGGCATCCGGTGTTGGATTTGCTATAAACAATCTTTCATTTGGTAAAAAAGAAGAAACATCTAAAGATGGAAAACCGGAATTCTGGGCAGGAATCCAAGGGGCAATGCTGTTTCAAAAAGATAAAATGAAAGGAGTTCTTAAGCTTAAAGAGGGAAGGGCATTAGCTTGGGCTGCAGGCAGTCTTAAGCTGGCAGTTTACTCCGTCGATTGGGATGAGGGAAAAAGCGCCGCAAGTGTTGTATTTGTAAGCACAAAATCATCAAAGAAGTTAAATAAAACGGATAAGGGTCCTGTGTTCACAGTGAATATAAAGGGGAAAGCTAGTGTAATTTATTTAAGGGATCCTAAGAATAGGGATGCAGAGGAACTCGGCCAAATTATCATTGCGAAGCTTAAAGAGAAAGTCTCTGATAATCTTAACGAAGCTATTCGTAATACCCAAAAAGCAGGTGCCGATGTTCTGCAACTCGGATTGTTACTGGAATGGAACGATCCAAAGCAATGGAAGCAGCTTAGAGAGCGGTGGGATAATTATTATGCTCAAGAGGCTGATATTAAAGTGAAGACAGATTTTAGCATTGTGGATTTTGGAACAGCAAAATAAGACGTTTAGAGGGAGAAGTTATGCAAACATCGAAATGGCAGCTGTTCCGTTTTTTTATTATTTTCTTCAGCTCCCAAACCACTATTTTTTTGATTCCGACTCTAATTGCTACTTCATCCTATCAAGGCTGGATTGGTTTAATAGTGGGATCTTTATTAGGGTTAATATTATTGTGGTTTACTTTTCACGTTGGTATGCTGCGGCCAAATCAAGCGTGGGTTAGCTTTGGAAAAGATATCATAGGTAAATGGCCACACAAGTTCATGCTTCTTATGCTTTTATGCTGGTGTGTTTATTATGCATCCTTTGATATTGAGAACTTTGTGCTATTCTTTGGTTCTAATTATTTGAGGGGAACTCCACCTCTGTTTATTCAATGTGTGATTGGGCTAGTGATTATGTATACTGCAAGTTTAGGCTTTACAACGATTGCGTATATGGCGGATGGACTTTTTCTTATTTTTTTCATCACGATGATCATTTTATTTAATTTATTTCTCCCAAATGCGGACTTCAATATGCTGCCAGCCTTCATTCATTATCATGATCCCGGGATTGCCCTGAAGGACTCTATTGTAGTCATGTCATGGTTTGGGGAATGGATTGTCCTCTTGTTTGTTGTGCCCGATCTGAAGCTTGAAGCGAAGATGCTGAAAAGATTAGTTCTTACGGGGATATTTGTCTTAGTAACTGTCTTAATTGGTTGGTCACTGACGATGATGAGTTTTGGTCCACATTTGGGTCAGGAACTGCAATATCCTTTCCTTGAATTGGTGCGCAGCGCCAAACAAGATAATCTGCTAGGTAATTCGGATCCGCTCTTAATTGGAATATGGTCGTCTTCTATGTTCATTCACAGCTCTTTTCTTATCTATGTAGCCTCTAGATGTGTATCCGGCTTGTTTAATACAAAAGCTAGAAAAATGTACATTCCCTTTTTAACAATAGCTTCAATAACGATAGCTTTTTTATATTCACGACACATAGGCAGTTATTATAAACACTATAATAGTTATGCTATTGTTGTCATTTGGCTAATCGTTGAAAGCATACCGATCTATTATGCCATCACGGCTTTCTTTCGATATCGGTATAAAACTGCGAAGTAAATGAAAACAGGAGGGGAAATTTAGGTTCTGCCTTTTTAATAGGCAGGGCCTTTTCTTGTGAATTATATATTGGGTACACTTTCTGTTATGATTAAAGGACTTATTACAATAATTTCCTCAGATTGGATGGTGTATTTACATGAATCTTCAAGAAGTTACTGAACTCATCAAATCTATTAGAACCAATCTAGCTAAAGTCATTGTAGGTAAAGAAGATGGAGTAGACCTGCTATTAACCGCATTACTTGCCAATGGTCATGTTCTACTGGAGGATGTTCCGGGTACAGGTAAAACCTTGTTAGCCAAAGTCCTTGCAAAGTCTTTAGATTGTACATTTAAACGTATTCAATTTACACCAGACTTGCTGCCTTCTGATTTAAGCGGCATTAATTTTTATAATCAAAAGTCAGGTGAATTTCAGTTTAGACCAGGTCCAGTATTTGCGAATATTTTGTTGGCTGATGAAATTAACCGTGCTACACCAAGAACTCAATCCAGTCTGCTGGAATGTATGGAGGAGCGGCAAATCACGATCGATGGTGTGACTCATGGCCTAGAAGCACCTTTTCTCGTTATTGCTACTCAGAATCCGATTGATAACCAAGGCACTTTTCCGTTGCCTGAAGCTCAATTAGATAGATTTCTAATGCGGATTACTACGGGGTATCCTTCATTTGACGAAGGGATTCATATTTTGCAGCGTTTCCGTGAGAATAATCCACTTGAAGAGACTTTTGCTGTGGCTGCCGCTCAAGATATACAAGCTGCGCAGCGTTTGGCTGCTTCCGTGAGTATAAGTGATGATTTGCTAGCCTATATCGTTCGGATTACGGAAGCTACTCGCAAATCTGCGGCAGTAAAACTAGGGGCGAGTCCACGTGCGAGTGGAGCATTGCTCAGATCATCTCAAGGATATGCTCTAATCCAAGGCAGATCTTTCGTTACACCAGATGATATTAAAGCCGTAGCTGTTCCAGTGCTTGCCCATCGTCTACTTCTTCATCGTGGATTGGGTTCAAAAGAGGGACAGGCCGCGGAAATTGTGTTACAAGTGCTTCGTGAGGTAGAGGTGCCGACAGAACTCGTTGCATCCTTAAGAGGCGGAAAGGTGGAATGAGCTATGGCTTTGCCTTGGTTCATTTTCATTACAATAGCTCTCCTGTTCCTTCTTGCCGTTATCTATGAACGGAATGGTCTGAAAGCGCTTAGTTATACTCGGTATTTTTCAACGAAGGTCGCTTATGAAGGGGATAACCTTGAGATGATCGAGGAGATCGTTAATGCGAAACTTCTGCCATTACCATGGCTTCGACTGGAATCTAGTATTGCAAGAGGCTTGGAATTTGGAAGTCAAGATAATCTCGGTATTAGCACGGGTGAAATCTACCAGAATCATATCAGCTTGTTCTTTCTTAAATCTTACCGTCATATTAAACGGCGTCATCAAGTAACTTGCGAACGGCGTGGGATATACCGTTTGGAGTCAGTCACCATGACCACTGGAGATCCCTTTGGATTGATCCGGAAAAATAAAACGTATCCTCTCCAATTAGAGTTATTAGTCTATCCTAATTTGCTGAATCTAGACGATCTTCCGCTACCGATACATAGCTGGCTGGGTGAACTTCCAGTGAAAAGATGGATCGTAGAAGATCCTTTCCTGACTGCAGGTATTCGCGAGTATAGCTCAGGAGATTCTATGGGACTTATAAACTGGAAGGCTACAGCGCGCACAGGGACTATGCAGGTACATAAGAAAGACTACACTGCGGATTCTAGACTCGTCATTTGCTTGAATATAGAGGACAGTGATTCCATGTGGAGAGCGGTAACGGATGTGGAACGTATCGAGCAAGGGATAAGATATGCAGCCACTATCGCCGAATACGCCATGCGCCATGGAATTGAGACGGGATTTATCTGTAACGGCAGATTGGATAACGGGGGCGAAAGAGATCCTGTTGAAGCAAAACCTATGGCTGAGCTGGAAGACTTGCTAGAGCTGTTAGCAAAGCTGGAGCTAGACAGAACGCTTCCTATGAGTCGATTGCTAGCCCTGCAGGCCGAGAGCGGAATAAGTGATACAGACTTTCTGATCATTAGCTGTCATAGAGGAGCAGAATTACAAGAGGCTGCTGACCTCCTATTGGTGTTGGGCAATGGTATAGAATGGCTGGATATTCCGGAACAGGGAGGAGAGAGCGCATGAAACTTCCGTTATCTGGTTACGTATGGAATACGGTCAAACTCTGGATATACTCTATCTTAGAACTATTATTAGTTTTACCTGTATGGATTCTGTTTCAGGTTTATGTACTGCCCAAGCAAGTTGAACCTATGTGGCTGACTGCCATACCACTAATATCATTAATAGGTATTCTGTTACGAAAACAGTGTAGTGTTAGATGGAAGCAACTGCTGGCTGCTCTAATCCTTGGGACGGTGGTTGGGGCTTTGTCAGCAGGAAGTCTGTCTATCGAGAGTCTGCCTTTAGGTGTCGCAGGTTTTATATGCGCTTTTCTCGGAATGACTGCTGACTCTCGAGATCAGTCCAGTAAGAAGTATTGGATAGGTATTGTAATCTATTTTGTTGCGACCATTGCATTTGGTAGAATTCCCGATTTGGAGGGAAGTGTTACACTACTGACCTGGTGCGGTAGTTTGTGTCTATTGCTCACACTATTTATTTCTAATAGTAGCTATTTACAGTATAGTTCGCTTTCTCAAGAGGGCAAAGCTTTGCCAAAAGGATTACAAAGGAATAACCGTATTTATGTCATTGGAATAGGAATTGTTGCGGCCGTATTAGCGGCAGGAGTCGGAAAAGCTATAGGGACACTGCTATGGAATATGGTACGCTCGTTCTTTGGATGGATTAGTAATTTATTCTCTGGGTCAAGTGAGCCGCTACCCCCGCCAGTAGAACAGCCTCAAGCGAGTCCTGAACTACCTTTTGTTGGAGATGAAGAGCCTGGTCTACTAGCTGCTATATTAGATGTTGCTTTATATGTTGCTGGAGCTGTGTTATTGGGAGTTGCAGCTTATTATGGACTTCGGTGGTTGTATAGAAATGCCGGTGGGAAATTAAAGAGAGCCATGGATGCCTTGCTATCCATGCTGCGCAGGGAACATACGCCAAAGGACAATACAACTTATCTTGATGAGGAAAAGAGTGTATTTACATGGGAGCAAACGCTTCAAGGTCTAAAGGATTTCTGGAGTACTCGCCTTACGCCAAGACATCGAAAAGACCGCTGGGAGCAGATGAATAGTGAAACGGAGCGTGTTCGCTGGTTATATCGGCGTTGGCTTCATTTGAAGCACGATCATGGTTATGAAGTTAAGAGTTATCTTACGCCGAAGGAAACAGAAGACGATATTATTAAATGGACTGCTCTTAACAAGGTTAAACATAAGGGCGAAGAACATACGGTTAATACGTCGAATTCATTGATTGAATTATATGAAAAAGTTAGATATGGAGAAGAAAATCCTTCTGCTAAAGATGTGGCTGCATTGAAAGATGAATTGAAATTATAGAATAGAATATTCTTCAAATTCATGCAAATAGGAACAAATAGGTTACAAACGCTTCAAAAGTGTTACAACATGGATACAATTGGTTTTGTACTTACCACTATAATAATTCTAGCAAAATACTCGTGGAGGGAAGTAAATGAGAAAGCATAGCAGTACATATGTTGTTTTACTATTAAGTACCTTTGTCATCAGTCAATTGACTGGTCATACCGCTTCAGCTGCATCCGATAATGCTGTTCGTACCAATCCAGCTGTAGCTGCGGCGACAGTAACACCCCCTAGTAATCTGGGTTCCATTTCATTAGGAGCAAATATCAAAGCTACATTAGAAGATGTCAATATTTGGTCACAACCTGGTGGAAATATTTTAACCTATACCCTGAATTATTCAAATGGGAGCAGTAAAAACGCAAACCTAATGTATTATTTTTCGAGAGTGACGACGCCAGGGGGTTCTGTTATTCCGGGTAACCCACTGAGCGCTGACGCGACTAAGAAGAAGATTGGTGCTAAAGAAAGCTTGCGGGTTACATATTACGTCAACATAGGCAAGACCAATTCGTTAAAAGGGATTAAGATTCCCATGTATGTATGGGATTCCAAAACCAAAGGTTATTTAAAGCATGCAGGAAGTTTTACTGTGCCAGCTAATTATTCCCCAACTGCTGTAAATGGAAAAAATGTTAGCACCACAATGAATGACATTCCTGTCATCGCCAAAAGTGAGTCTTTAGAGCTCTATAAATATAATGGGAAAGTTTATGCCAAGGTGGGTATAAGCCTGACCAATAAGGGCAGTAAGGTACTCAGTGATCCTGGTTATGCGGCTTATTTACTTTCTGCAGGTGGCAGTTCGTATGAATTAGCACTTGATCGTTCTCAGATTAGTTACAAGATTCAGCCGCAGGAGAAGAAGACTATCTATTATCTTGCCGAGATTCCTCCTTATATGAAGACGGATAATATGAAGCTGCAATTTACGCAAAAAGATGAAGCACTGAAGCTTGAGATCGCTAAATCCTCGTACAAGCTACCGACAGCTACAACACCTAATTTGGTGGTAGGTAAAGGTGTGACCAAGAAAATCACCATTAATAATAATCCGATAGAAACTCAGTTAAACAACGCAAACGTATACGCTGAGAATAATAAAGGGATTTGGACCTTCCAGCTTCGAGTGAAAAATGTTGGGAAGACGGCCGTTACGTTGCCAACGTATGAGCTTGCCGTCAAATCTTCAACAGGGACAACCTTTCCGATCAATGCGAAGGGATTGAGCGGCCTAACCATAAAACCTTTGGAAGAAAAAATCATTCCACTTACCGCACAAATTCCGCTTGAGGTTGAGCAGAGTTCGCTGCAATTGCAAATGATAGAGGCTGTTTCAGCTCCAGCTAATCCAGATACGAGCAGTACAGGCGAGGGAACAGGATCTGAAGGGAATAATGTAAGTACGGGCAATACAGCCAAGCTGACAGTACCTGTTGCTTACTACACAATTTCCTATACATTACGACCTGAGATTCAAAAAGGCGTGGAGTATAGTGCATCCAATGAATATGGTTCTTTCACTTATAACTTGCTGTCTTTACAGCGCTTTCCTTGGAAAGATGATGACATCGTTGTTGCTAGAATAAATATTAAGAATTCGCAATCGGTGGCATTAACACTTCCAGAATTAAAAGGATCTGTGCAAGTAGACAATGACGATGTGTCTTCTTCTACAGAACTGTTTATGGACAAGGAAACCTCGACGATTGCGCCAGGAAAAAATGCGGAAATCTATGTATTTGCCAAAATCCCTTACACGCAAGAGTTTGATAAATTAAAAGTGAACCTCTTTACAACGGTAAAAGAAGAGAAGAGCTCGTTCCTGTCGCTTAGCACGAACAGTACGATGAATGCTGTAGCGACTATTGAACGTGGGGGAAGTTATGCAATCACCGGTAAAGGCAAGAACGCTAGTGTCCAAGAGAACAAAACAATTATTTATGAAGGTCTCAATTCTAATATCGTATATACAGAGCTACTGCTTAGCAGTGAGGAAAAAAGACAAAGCAAAATGGCTCGCCTTCAGGGTTACTTTAAAACGGGAGATGGCCAGCTATTCGAAGCTACAGTGAATCAGCCAGATACTTCAGCTACACCTGGTGGTAAGCAATTAATAACGTACTGGGCAAAATTGCCTAAATCCGTTATTCCATCAGATGTAAGTATGTATCTAGGTCCAGGAATTACTGGGAATAAGCTGTCTGAACCAGGTCAGGAACCAACAGGATTCATTAACATTGCTTCATTGAGTCTAAATCCAGTTTCTACTCCACCGGAGAATAACTTGACGAAGGTTGCGCTATATCCGTACACGATGTCTGTTCTGAGTTCGGAAGGGCGATCGATGCAAGGTAGTACCACTATAGATATCGTAATGAATTACAACCTACTTCGTGACAGTACCTATGACATGGGAACCTTCACTCATAAGCTGGTGCTCAAAATGACAGATCCATATGGTCTATCACAGGAACGAAGCTTGAACATCGGTACTGAACTACTTGAAGGGAATTACAACTCCTATACTGCAACATTTACCAATAATATGTATAAAAACTTGTCAGGTGGCGCCTACAGAATCACACTGTATGATGAGTTCCAAGGAGAACGGATCGAGCTGGCCAGCCAGGCATATAGCATAAAGATTGATAGACCAGTAACTGAGAAGTAGGAAATCATATCTATTAATGTACGAGAAGGAGCAGCTCCAATGTTGCGAGTGGAAAATGTAACGCATTCTTTTAAGAATGGTAATGAAACGACGGCAGTCCTTCATCAAATAGATTTTTCTGTGAAAAAGGGGGAGATGGTTGCATTACTGGGGAGCTCGGGTTCCGGTAAGTCAACCATGCTCAACCTGATGGCAGGTCTGATGAAGCCTACGGAAGGCCACATTTACATTGCTGACCAAGATATTGTGAAGATGAGCGAAAACAAGCTATCTGAATTTCGTAGGAAGCATATCGGGTTTATCTTTCAAGCATATGAACTGATTACTAGCTTGACTGTCCGTGAAAATGTAGAGTTGCCGCTAGTGTTCCAATCCGTTTCACCATCAATACGTAAGCAAAAAGCTCTGGCCTTGCTGGAAGGGGTCGGCATTCCGGATAAAGCCGACCTGTTCCCTTCACAGTTGTCTGGCGGACAGCAGCAGCGGGTCAGTATAGCACGTTCCTTGATCACAGAACCGTCCGTTATTTTCGCAGATGAACCGACCGGAAATCTGGACTCGAAGACAGAAGAGGAAATTATCAATATCCTGCTTAACCTGAACAAGAAGATGAAGACCACCTTCATCGTTGTAACACACGAGCTCAAAGTAGCAGAACAAATGCAACGGATTTTCACGCTTCAGGACGGATATATGATTACTGAGAAACAAACTTCTTCGGATACAGAACTCGAAGGGGGTAAACTCATTGAGGATTAGTGATATTTCACGTTTGGCTTGGGAGCAAGTCAAACGACGGAAAGTTGTCACAGGTCTTTGTATGGCAGGTATATCGATTGGCTGTGCTGCTATTATTGTTGCTTTAAGTATAGGAGATTCCGCGCAAAGCTATACGGAGCGGGAAATTAACCGGAATTTCAAAATGGATGAAATTACGGTGACTCCGAACAGCGGCATCCCTTCACAAGGGGGCGGAGAAGGAAAAGGAGCCTCTGCTTCTGATGCAAAGCTCGACCCCGGCAGGCTAACGGGCCAGAAGCTGAAAATTGTTCAAGGCCTGCGGCATGTTACCGCAGCAGCACCTTTTCAAGAGCTTGGCTACATACAAATGACTACTATCGATAATAAAATTACGGACGTACAGTTAATCGGAACGGATCTTCGACTATTAACGAAATATGACCATAAATTTAAGCAGGGTGGTCCTTCTGATTCGGTTGGTATGGCAGTACTAAACTACGGAGCAACTGTAGGATTGATTGATGTCGAGACTCGGCAGCGTCTTTTTGAACAACTGAGTACTGATCCTTACAATAATAAAATAATGGAACAGTACAACAGTTTAAGCATGCTTCCGTCGGATATGTTCAAACAACAGGTTCAATTGCAATCATATGACCCTGCTTCTCAAACTGGACAGTCTCTAATCAGCTCACCCATTCAAATTGTTGGGATATTGGATAGTACTGGGAACCCTGATATGGCGATGTACGACAAGAAGATTTATGTTTCGCTAGAGACTGGTGAGCGTCTGGTGGAACAACTGAAACTAATGAATGGAACTGCTGGGCAAAAGGATGTTTACAACTCAGCCATTGTAAAAGTTGACAGTACGGACAACATCGTACAAGTGGAGAAGCTTATCCAGAAACTTACACTAAATACTAGTACGAATTTGTATCAAAAAGAGGCGATGGCTTCTACATTCAGTATGTTCAAGAAAGCAGCGCTTGGTATTGGTATATTTATTCTAATTATTGCTTCGATCTCGATCATCGTTGCGATGACCATGTCCACCCATCAGCGTCGTCGCCAGATCGGTATTATGAAGGTGCTAGGCGCCAATATGGGGCAAATCCGAAATATGTTCATTACAGAGGCGGCATTGCTCGGGATGCTTGGTGGGTTGCTCGGTATAGGCTTTTCATACTTGATTGTGTTTGGCATAAATAAGCTGATTGGTTCCACAGGAGGAATGGGGATGGGTGAGCCCTTAGTAATCACTATTCCTCTGATGACCCTTCCAATAGGGATCGCATTTGCGGTAATGACAGGCGTACTATCGGGAATTTATCCTGCGATAAGCGCGTCCAGAACGAATGCGCTCACGGCGATAAAACGGGATTAGCTATTTTTAAGTTGAAAGGAAGCAGAAGTGATGAAGAGGAGAATCAAGTGGATTGTATTGGTATTGATTATTATTACAGCGGGTTATTTTGTATACAACAAGATGTATAAACCCGAGGCACAGCTAGAACCTGTTGAACCACCACAGGCGATAACTTTTGAAGTGACACAGGAAACCATCACCAACTCTGTTCAGGTCAAAGGGAATTCACATTATGAGCAGGAAACGCTTGTATATGCACCATATGCTTCAAAGGTAACAAAGTGGAAGGTTGAGAATGGTGGGCAAGTTAAGAAGGGGGATTTACTGTTTACCCTCGATCAGGAAGCCTTAAAGAATGAAATTGCTACACAAGAGGCGACCATTCGAAAGGCTCAGCTAGAAGCGGAATTAAATGAATTTGTTAGTCAGCAGGACCAGGAGAACGCAGCCCTTGGTGCAACAGAAGCCGAACGTATAAAAGCACTTACAGCCCAAGAATCAGCAAGAATAGGGGATGAGCTTAACCAAGTAAATGCTGAAATACAGGCTCGTGAATTAAAAGAAAAGAAGGCTAAGCTAAATACAGCCCTCTACCATGCTCCTGCAACAGGTGTTTTTCTATTTGACAGTGCGAGTGAAATTCCGCAAACGGTAACAGATAATCAATACATCGGCAAAATTGTAGATATGAACAAGCTTGAATTCATAGCTCTTGTAGGTGAACAAGATGTCTTCCGTATTAAGACGGGAATGAAGGTCGATGTTAAAATGACAGCTTTAAAAGATTTAAAGCTGTCTGGAGAAGTGACTAAGGTATCTAAATTTGCTAAGACTGCTTCGGGTCAAAATACTACTGCTACTTCGGTTCCACAATTTGAAGTGGTAATCTCACTGCAACCTAACGAGCGCTTAATTGGTGGACTAAGCTTGAGCGGAGAAATCGAGACGGTTCGCAAGGAAAATGCCATCGTTGTATCCAGCATCGCAGTAATGCATGAAGGAGATCTCTCCTACGTGATGGTGGATAAAGGCAATGGGGAATATGAACGAAGAGATATCAAAGTGGGCATGGAGACGGCTGACAAAACAGAGGCCGTCTCAGGGTTAAAGGTTGGAGATGTTGTTGTGCTTCAATAGATTGAAATAGACCTAAGCCTATTTCTCAATCGTGAGTCGCCAAGATTTAATATCTTTATTTAGCTCGGTAAGGTCAGGAACCGGAATTGGCTCGTCGGATAGATTATATTTAGCTTTCAATGCTAAAATCCGATAGACGCTCTCATCAATCCGTGATTCCTGTATCTTACCTTTTTTTACATGGTCCAGAAGCGATTCTAATACCCGTTTCTCATTATCATAGCCGTGAGCGATAAGTAAGATATCACTGCCTGCATTTATAGTATCTACCGCTGCTGTGGTAAGGTCATAATTCTTCATGATAGCACCCATAGTCAGGTCATCTGTGATTACGAGTCCTTGATATTTCATGTCACCGCGAAGTAGCTCACCAATGATTTTACTTGATAAAGATGCGGGTTTATCAGGATCAAGTTTCGGGAACAAAATATGAGCGACCATTACGGCATCGGTTCCTTCTTTTATTGCAGCTTGAAACGGGAGCCATTCTAATTTAGCGAGTTCTTCAGCAGTCTTATTCACAATCGGCAGCTCAAGGTGGGAGTCGACGGAAGTATCTCCGTGACCAGGGAAATGTTTGACGACAGGAACAACACCTTCGCTCTCAATTCCTTTCATTTCGGCAATCCCTAGCGTACTGACTAGTTCAGCGGAGCTACCGAAGGAACGATCTCCAATTACAGGATTATCTGGATTGCTATTGATATCAAGGACGGGAGCGAAGTTCATATTAAATCCTGCTGACAATACTTCTCTAGCGAGCAGCTTGCCCATCATTTCGGCAGCGTTAGCATCCTTACGGGTACCGACCTTTCCATTAGAGGGGAAGGAAGCATACTCCTTAGGCATTCGGCTGACTTTTCCGCCCTCCTGATCGATACTCATAAATAAAGGGGCAGGGTTGCCGCTGTTGCTCTCTTTCATGGAATTAACAAGGCTGACCATACTCTTCAGATCTTGAATATTGTTCTTATAAAGGATGATTCCACCGACTTTGTCTTCGGCAATCATCCTTTTTGCTTGATCATCCAGAACGGTTCCGTCGATGCCAACAAGGAGCATTTGTCCAATTTTCTCTTCAAGGCTCATACTTGAAACCTGAACAGCAATTGGATCACTCTCTGAGGAGGGAGCTGCTGTGGAACTCGTAACAGGTGAAGATGTGGATTCTGCAGTCGGCGGATTTGTAGCGGCAGCTTGGGAACTGTTACTGCTATTGGAACAGCTAGTTAACAGAAGCATAGATACCATAGCAGAAGCCATTAAAAAGCTAGCAGAGGATGTAGGTTTAAGGATGTTGCGTGTAAATCTGGTCATTAGAATAGTCGTCCCTTCGTTGCTTATTTAGATGTCAGAAGGATGAATCCTTGCTGACTTAGATACACGGTGATAAGATGAACTTAAATCTTTACATATTAAAATTGAATTATGAGGTGACGGTCAAATGAAAGATGGATTAGTAAACGCACTTAATGAACAGATGAATTTCGAGTTTTATTCCGCTCATGTTTATCTAGCTATGGCAGCCTATTGTTCCGGTGAAAGTCTCGATGGATTCGCAAACTTTTTCTTAATTCAAGCAGAAGAAGAACGATTCCATGCCATGAAAATCTATAAGTTCCTTAATGATCGCGATAATCGGGCGACACTTGAAGCTCTACCAGAGCCAAAGAACGAATACTCTTCGATGCTGGATGCTTTTGAACATGCATTCGCGCATGAGCAACAAAACACGAAACGCTTCTATCATTTAGCTGACTTGGCGCTGGATGAGCGTGAACATGCAACGATCTATTTCTTGAAATGGTTTATTGACGAGCAAGTAGAAGAGGAAGCGCTCTTTAGCAACATCATTAGTAAACTGAAACGAATTGATAAAGATAGCAACGCCTTCTACATGCTGGATGCTGAATTTGCTACACGTACTTTTACAGCTCCTGCTGAGTAAGTAAAGTTACTTAAGATCAGAAGCCTGAGAAATCAGGCTTTTTTTATTTAATTGATGAAGGCAGTTTAATAGCCAGCAGCTTATTATCCGTTCGGATGATCAGCATGCCTCCAGTTTTAAGAGAAGGGGCAAAGTTACGAGATCCTGTCTTCACGGTAAAAATAGGCTTCAACGTCAACATGTCATAAGCGTGAAATAGGCCATCTGATTGTCCGCTATAAACCACATTTCCAAAAAGATCCGTCTGAACTACAGGATTCTCACCATTATTGAGGACTACCGCCTGACCATTTCCAAGTTTGAGTGCGGATAACGTACCTGTATCATAATTGGAATATAACATTCTTTGCTGATGGACTTGGTTTAGAGGATAATCTTTCTCTTTTGCCATAGAAGTCCAGGTTTGAACTGGCTTACCTTCCGCTGAGTAATTCCAGAAATCATATTTCACAAGCTTTTTGCCCTGAAAAATATAGAAGTCATTTCCGTCCAAGAATGCGGTCCCATTTACACCACCAAATGTGAATGCTCCATCTTTATTCTCGGTATCTGTCCATTTATATAAACGTTCTCCTTTAAGTTCACCCGTTTTTACGTTGAATACAGAAACTTTAACATTTCGATTCACAGCGTCATCATCCATCATTAACGTATTGGTAATGGAGTAGAGGAGGCCGTCCTTTACTGCTAGTGGCCACCATTGACGGGTATGGTCCCATAGTTTTTTTCCTGTCAGACTGTCATAAGCAGCAAGTGCGCCAGTTGTTAATGCTCCCTGTGAGAGATAACTTCGAATAACAACCCCATCCGTTTCCATAAGTTCCGATAAGCCTGTAAAGTTATTGCTCTCCTCCGCAGCCTTCCATTTGATCTTCCCGCTGACCGCATCGACAGCGGCCAGTTGACTATCTTGTGTTACATAAATGGTAGAGCCTAACCGTTGTATACTGGTGGCTTTAGGTAGTGATAATGAAGCTGACCACGCTTTTTTACCTGCTTCATTAACGGCATACAGAGAGCCACTCTTAGTCAAACCATAGATAAATCCATTACTGTACGTGAACAACGGGGCTAATGCACTTCCGAATTCCCACATTTTTTTACCTGTTGTAGCATTCAATGCGACTAGTTTTTCATTCCGCTGCAAGGCAAAGACTTTCCCATTCTCGGCAAGGGCTGTAACGTTCTGCCCAGTGATTCTATCTTCTTTTAAGATGGCAAGCGGTGATGACCATACAGGTACAAGAATAGGTGCTTTGACTTCATTGTAATAGGGATTGCTTGTACTTATAACTGCTTGTTCCGCGGAAATGTCGGATAACGATCCGTTGTAAGCTATTGGGGATGCAATGCATGTAACAGCTAAAACTTTAATCATTGTCTTGTGCAAAGACTGAATCATCGTTTCACGCTCCTCAAAAATAGTTATTACTATAATTAGACATTATAAATGGCAAAAAGTTACTACTTCTGTAGAACAAGCATAAACGCCTACGGCTTTTTTTAAGGACGGGAAGCGTTTAAGCGAGAAATATAATACTTAAAGTTGAACTAAGGCAAACTATGTTACGCTCCGCAAAACAGTTATGACCTAGCAACTCTATTTGACGGAGGGAACTATTACGCCTCTTAGCAACACTGTTTCTCTAGACCCACCCGAATCTCGGAGTGTAGTATATAACAATACTATTCTTTGGGGGTTCTTTTTTTTGGAAAATTACAACGACATCAAACAAGGTGAAAAAGGAGCATGGCTAAGCATAGTTGCCTACATATTCCTGTCCGCCATCAAACTGTTTATTGGTACGGTCGCGGGATCTCAAGCGCTGCTTGCAGATGGCCTGAACAACAGTACTGATATTATCGCTTCTATCGCCATACTAATCGGTCTTAAGATCTCCAGGAGACCGCCGGATTCCAATCATAGCTACGGGCATTTCAGAGCAGAGACCGTGGCATCCTTAATTGCTTCATTTATTATGATCGTTGTAGGGCTTCAAGTGCTGTACCAGGGCGTGAACAAATTTATTCAACCCGAACTGGAAAGTCCAGATCTTATAGCAGCCTGGACGGCAGTTTTTTGTGCTGTGATAATGATGGGCGTATATATGTATAACATTAGACTGGCCCGCTCTATTAATAGTAACGCTATGCGAGCAGTAGCACTAGATAATCGATCAGATGCTTTAGTTAGCATAGGTGCTTTTGTCGGAATTGTGGCTTCTGGATTTGGAATTCCATGGCTTGATCCGCTTACAGCGATTATTGTCGGCCTGATTATCTGCAAGACGGCATGGGATATCTTTAGTAAAGCTACACATGATTTAACGGATGGTTTTGATGCGGAAGAGCTTGAACTCATGAAAGAAACCGTTGCTGAAATTGACGGTGTGCAATCCATTAAAGATATTAAAGCTCGCATCCACGGAAATAACGTACTAGTAGATACAACTGTATTAGTAGATTCCGAGCTTAGTGTGGTGCAGAGCCATGATATTACGGAAGAAATCGAAGAACAATTGAAAGATCGGCACCAAGTTTCAAATGTGCTTGTCCACATAGAACCTGTAATGAAGTAGAAACGGACAATGAATTGTGACTTTCCCTTGGATGGTTATGGGATTTTCCCTGTGATGTTGTTAATAGATCTTTTGTGCGGAAAGGTGGAGAATTAGTTGTATTTATCGATATGTTAATTTCAGGAAATGGAATGGTGATTTCGTGATTGAATGGAAGGATTCTTATGATATCGGTGTTGAGAAAATAGACTGTCAGCACAGACAGTTGCTGGCGAAATTGAATGAATTTTTTGATGCTTGCAGTAAGCAGCAGGGGAAAGAGAAGATCGAAGAAACGCTCAAATTCTTGAAGGAATATACCATCGAGCATTTTAGCAATGAAGAGCAATTGATGGAAGAGATCGATTTTCCTGAATTGGCGGAACATCGCAAGACGCACGCTAATTTTGTGAAAGCCGTTCTTGAATTAGAAGAAACGATTAAAACCAAGGGAGTCTCCGTTCTCTCGACGATTAAGCTTAACCGTACGTTAACCGATTGGCTTCTGAATCACATTAATAAATGCGATAAGCTAATTGGCGAATGTATGGCCACGCGGGATAGAGCAGTATAATTGAAGACCTCCAACGAAGATGCCGACGGGCATTTTCTTTTTTTTGACGGGGAATGTGATAAAGAATTATAGTACGTTATTTGATCCATTTTCCGAAGACAGCATCGTAATTTATACTGGGTTAACGGTTTGTGTTATGATTTGAGATAAGACGTATAGAGTTAGTATGGTAAAGGGGAGTGGAACGATGAAAACATTACGAATGTTAGCTTCAGGGTTTGCAATGCTGCTTATTCTGGGCCTTGTTAATTTTTACATTGGGTATCACGGTTGGCTGCTTGTCCATGAATGGTTCTCAGGTGCTTCCTCTGTTCTGTTCTGGACATTATTCCTGCTTGTTGCCTTTGCGTATGTCGTTGGAATGATACCGTGGCCTACAATAGTGAAGCCGTTAGCCAGATTCTTTAAGGTGATTGGGTCGTATTATCTAGCTTGCATGGAATTCGCTATTATCATGTTGCCATTAGCTGATCTGTTATATGTGCTGCTGGGCTGGATGGGTGTCGATCGAACGCACTACGTCTCAGAAGCGGGTGGTACATTGCTAATATTACTGGTTGTTTTTCTAGTCTGGGGTTCGATCAACGCTTGGAGTACAGTAGTTCGTACCCATCCTATTCCCATTGATAAATCTATCGGAACTAGTACGCCACTTACCATCGCGGTTGCATCCGATCTGCATTTAGGAAATATCGTCGGCAATCGGCATCTCAAAAAAATGGTTGCTCAAATGAATGCTATGAAGCCTGATGTGATTTTGCTGGCTGGGGATGTACTTGACGATAGTATTGAGCCTTTTATTCGCAATAGTATGAGTGAACAGCTAAAGCAGCTAAAAGCACGCCATGGGGTCTACGCGGTACTGGGCAATCACGAATATTACGGTGGTTCGATTAAGGAATATACCGATTTAATGAGTAGCATAGGCATTAAAGTCCTACAGGATGAGGTTGAAGAAGTGGCGGGAACGTATATTGTAGGTCGAAAAGATAAGACTGCCGAGACGATGGAAGCCGGAGGTAGATTAAGCGTAAACTCCTTATTGAATGGCCTCGATCTGACGCGTCCTGTGATCATGATGGATCATCAGCCTACCGGATTTGATGTCGCTGCCCAAGAAGGCGTAGATATTCTACTCTCAGGTCATACGCACCGTGGACAGATTGCTCCTAATCACTGGATCACCAAGCGGTTGTTCGAACTGGACTGGGGCTACCTCCGCAAGGATAAATTGCATGTCGTTGTTTCCTCTGGATATGGGACCTGGGGACCTCCAATCCGTTTAGCCAGCCGTTCGGAGATCATTAAGCTTGAAGTGGTGTTAGAAGGGACTAAACAATACAGTGAAGAAGCCGTGTCTACAAAGACGGTGTTAATCTAAAAGAAATCTTTAATGATATGAGGCTGCCCGAATTCGTAGTATTTTTCTGCGAGCTGAGGCAGCTTCTTTTTTTTGACAATTAGTAGTGCTTGTAGTATGGTTTAATATAGTTAAGTACTTAACTAAATTGGAGTTGAAAAATCTAAGATGGATCATTTACAACCGTTGGTATTGAATCAGCCGCTACATACTCAGGCATTTTTCACTTTAGTTGATACTACTGCAAGCTTAGTTTCTGTCTCTGATAAATATTGGCAGTCGAAAGGATTAAATGGCGCAAGAATTCGTATCCTAGTAGAAATATCTAAACAGGGCGGAACGATTTTACCTTCTACATTGGCTCACAATATTGGGGTTACCAAAGCTAATATTAGTCTGTTGCTGATACCCCTAGAGAAAGATGGTTGGATTACCCGCTCGAACCATACTCAGGATGGTAGAAAAAGCGTTATTTCAATTACGGGTGAAGGACAACGATTACTTTTGGAGCATCTTCCCGGAAATCGTCAAGCGGTCGCTGAACGTATGCAGGGTCTGGATGAACAAGAGCTTCGGTACCTCATCGTTTTGTTAGAAAAGCTTAGCAATGGCTAGAAATAAATAATGTTGTGGTCTCTAAAACATGGAACAGAAAGGCTGGGGTGTTATGTCAATTATGGTTACTGGGGCTACTGGTCAATTAGGTAGTTTGATTATAGACAATCTTCTTCAGTTTGTGCCGGCAGGTGAGATTATCGCATGTGTTCGTGATCGGGAGAAAGCAAATGATCTTTTGGAAAAAGGGGTTGAGATTCGCTTTGGCGATTATGATCAGCCTGATACTCTAATTCAAGCTTTTACAGGTGTAGCAGAGCTATTATTCATCTCTAGTTCACATCCCGATGATAACGTCAGATTAACTCAACATTCTGAGGTTATTCATGCAGCATCAAAGGCAGGGGTGAAGCATTTGCTGTATACAAGCTTCGCATTTCCACCTAAAGGACAAATTCCAGCTAATCATGTTCACTTACTTACAGAGCAGATGATTCTTAAATCAGGTATTGACTATACATTTCTACGCAACGCTTTGTATATGGATTTTGTAGATGTACTAGGGCTGAAAGAGGCGATCCAAAGCGGTGAGTTAATCACCTATCCTGGGAACTGGCTATTTAATTCGGTGACACGAAAGGATCTCGCTTTAGCTACGGCGGTCGTGCTTACAACTACTGGTCATCTTAATCAGATTTATGAATTTACCGCACCGCGCTCTTGGGACTTCAGCGAACTTGCGGAGGTATTATCCGAGCTGACAGGAAAAAGAATCGTTCATCGGCAGGATTCAAGCATTCAGCACTGGATTTATTCATTCCTCGGGAAGATAGATACAGCTTCTACTTCAAAAGATATGGAGCGACTAATGGGACGGCCTGTTACCTCTTTGAAGGAAAGTGTAATCACTTTCCTTCAGGTTTAAATAATGACTCTGACTAATTCAACTATATAGTGGTTCGATCTAAAGTAAGTAAATAATTATATTTACTGGCATGTTTTAATTCATCTAATATAATCCCATAAACAGTATCGCGGTATACTCCAACAGGCAGACCAAACCATATTTTGCGATACTTTTCGACTGCAGCCAGTTCACCTTGGAGTGCTTTTTCTAAACCTTCTTCATAGGAACTGATCCGTTGATATTGTTCACTACTAATTCCAGTGATATCTTGACCCGTAATTTCTTTGAACATCCCGCGGAACATGGAGTTGTGACCCCGTTCGTCATCTCGTATTGAGGTGATGATGGAGGCTTGCTCGGAATTTGGGGCCAGTTTGATAAGTTCATCATAGAAAAGCTCATCATTTCGTTCACCTTGCACAGCTTCTTTGATTAAATTTAATGCTTGAGGAAGAGAGGTTGCCCAGATAGGTTTGAAATCAGATCTATTCTGAGATAAAGGAGTCCAATTCATAGTTCTTATTACCTCCTGATTCGTTCGTTATTATTAGAGTAGTATATGTACGAATGCCCAAAATGGTCTCTTTCGGTTCTTTAGTTGTTCTAACCCTTTAAAGTTGATACTATGGGTTCATCCGTTATTCAGGGAGTGTAAACGATGAAAAAGATTTTAGTAGCAGATGATGATAGTAATATTCGTACATTATTAAAGCATGTATTGACCAGAGAAGGTTATCAAGTAATGGAGGCCAGCGATGGCCGGGACGCGATACATAAACTGAAAGAAAGCATTGCGGACTTAGCCGTTGTGGATGTGATGATGCCGCATGTGGATGGGTTGGAGCTATGCCAGCATATAAGAGAAACGTATGATATACCGATCATTTTGTTAACAGCCCGGCAACAGCTAAGTGATAAAGAACAAGGCTATTTGCGGGGGACAGATGATTATGTAACGAAACCTTTTGAGCCGGAAGAATTGTTGTTTCGGATCAAAGCTTTATTTCGGCGTTATTCCATCGCTTCGGATGATCGGATTCGTTTAAATTCACTAGTTATTGATCGTAAAAATTATGAGATCACTGATGGTGATGAAGTACTACTGTTACCGGTAAAGGAATTTGAACTGCTCGCGCAACTGGCACAATATCCAGGAAGACTGTATTCACGCAGTGAGCTGATTGAACTAGTATGGGGAATGGATTATGAAGGTGATGAACGTACGGTGGATGTACATATCAAGCGATTGCGTCAACGATTTTTGGATTATCAGAATGACTTTGTGATTCGGACGGTACGGGGAATTGGATATAAATTGGAGATGGTGAGCTCGTGAAGTCTTTGTATGTGAGAATGTGCATTCTCTTTTGCTCGGCCATTGTGGTGAGCAGCCTTCTCGGCTTCTTGGTATCTAATATTTATTATCAAGCTCAGATTAAATCGCAGAACGATGCGAAGCTTACGGGGATGGCCATTGATATCCAGCAGTTTGCAGAATCTCACCCGGAATCTATGGAGGATTACCTGCGAAGTGTAGCTGTACTGGGATATAAGATCTATTTAACCAATGTAGAGGGCCAATCCCGATTTTACGGCAAGCCATTTCGGAAAGAGGACTTAGATCCGCAACAATTAGAGAAGGTCCTGAATGGACAAGTGTATCACGGTGTTGCTGAGTTTCCTGACAGCGCATTTATTACAGGTTTTTTTGACAATCAATTACGCAATACGATAGGCGTACCTATTGAAGTCAATAATGAGACTTTTGCGTTATTCATGCGGCCGGATGCAGAGGTTCAGTTCGGTGAACTGCGCGTGTTTTTTGCTGTCATCATCGGTTTTACCGTGTTATTCAGTCTAGGATTCGTCATGATCAGCGTACTGCATGTGGTCAGACCCATTACACGTTTGACAACGGCAACTAAACGGATTTCAAAAGGTAGATATGATATTAAATTAAATACTTGGCGCCGGGATGAGATTGGCCAGTTAGCCTCACACTTTATGATTATGAGTCGTGAGCTGGAACGGACCAATCGTGCGCGTCAAGAGTTTGTTGCGAATGTGTCTCATGAAATCGAATCGCCATTAACTTCTATTCAAGGATTTGCCCAAACCCTTAAAGATCCTACATTACCAGAGGATGAACGGATAGAGTACCTCAATATTATTGATCAAGAAAGCCATCGTCTATCGATGCTTAGTAAACAGCTGCTAACGTTATCTTCCCTCGATTATGATCCGAATTCCTTGCAGAAGAAACCTATAGATTTGCGTGCACAGCTTCGGCAGGTTGTACAAATCATGGAGTGGAGATTAACAGAGAAGCAATTAGCGGTTCGTTTAAGTCTTGCGGACATTAGCGTACATGGCGATTCCAATCTATTGTATCAGGTGTGGATGAACCTCATTACTAATGCTATCAAATATACACCCGCTGAGGGATCTATTATGATTTCCGCAAAGCTTGACGAAGGGAACTGTGTAGTAACCTTTTCGGATACTGGGGATGGTATTCCTGCTGAGGAATTACCACTCATCTTTGACCGTTTTTATAAAGTCGACCGGGCACGTACACGAGAAACGCATAGTAGCGGTCTTGGGCTGGCGATTACGCAAAAAATTGTAGAGACACATAACGGAACCATAGAAGTATCCAGTACAGTTGGCAAAGGCACGACCTTTACTGTAACTCTTCCGCTTTTGTAACTCGTTATTCATACTCCGTTCATTTTCATCTTCTAAACTGTGACTATACAGATTAGAAGGAGTGGTAATATGTTTCTAGCCTTAAGAGAAATGCGACATTCTAAAGCCAGATACCTGTTAATAATGGTAATCATGTTATTGGTTTCCTTTCTTGTACTTTTCGTAACGGGACTGGCCAGAGGATTAGCGTATGCTAATATCTCAGCAATAGAGAATATGCCGGCAAACTATTACGTGGTGCAGAAGGATGCGGATCAGACGTTTAGACGTTCTCAGTTAACGGATACGGAGCTTAATAGTGTTCGAGCAGTAGTAGGAGATAATAATGCCTCTTCACTCGCTCTACAGATGAGTACAGTGACTACGAACGATGTGGATACTAAAGCAGACGTAACTTTTTTCGCAGTTGATATGAACGGTTTACTGGCTCCAAAAGTGATTGAAGGTGACAAGATTACGAATGATACGCAGGGAAGTGTCATCGTTGATCGTGACTTGGAACAGTCGGGCATTAAGATTGGTAGCACGATCCAAGATCAGGCAACTGGGAAGGAATTTAAAGTTACAGGATATGTTGAGAATAGCTCATACAGCCATACCCCAGTAGTCTATATTAACAATAAAGATTGGCAGGAAATGAGACAAGGCGTTAATCAAGGTAGTGAGGCTACATCCGGAGCGCCTTTTAATGTAATTGCGCTTAATGCAAACGCAGGTCAAGTGGATAAGATCTCTGCTAGTACGAAAAATGTGGAAGTTATTACGCAAAAAGAAGCGATCTCTAATATTCCGGGTTATTCATCAGAACAAGGTTCACTGCTTATGATGATTGCCTTCCTGTTCGTAATCGCTGGTTTTGTTCTGGCTGTATTCTTCTATGTCATTACAATTCAGAAAACAAGCCAGTTTGGAATTCTGAAAGCCATGGGTACAAAAATGTCTTACTTGGCTTGGAGCGTTGTAGGGCAGGTCATGATATTGGCTATTGCAAGTCTAAGCATTAGCTTGCTGCTAACCTTTGGAATGAATCAGGTACTACCAGACACTATGCCGTTCCAACTGGAACCTTCTACGATTCTATTAACCAGCGGCTTGTTCGTGGGGATGTCTCTTTTAGGATCACTTATTTCTGTCGCTAAAGTGGCAAAAGTAGATGCATTAGAAGCAATTGGGAGGGCTGGAGCATGAGTGCGAAATTATTGATGAAGCAAGTAACCAAGACCTACGGAGACGGCGATACAACGGTATCTGTTCTGAACAATTTGAATCTTATAGTCAATGAAGGGGAATTCGTTGCTGTCCTTGGACCTTCTGGAACAGGGAAGAGTACATTCCTATCAGCAGCGGGTGCGCTTCTTACGCCAACCAGTGGTGAAATTTTTATAGACGGAGAATCTCTTACAGATAAAAGTAAAAGTGAGCTGACTGAGCTGCGATTAGAGAAGATAGGCTTTATGTTCCAAAGCGCACAGCTATTGCCTTACTTGAAGGTAGAAGAGCAGCTTCTCTTTGTAGCTAAACAGGGGAAGATGAGTTCTAAAGAAGCTAAGGAACGGGCAGCTGATTTGATGAAGCGTCTGGATATCTGGAAACGTCGAAACCATTATCCTGAGCAACTATCAGGCGGGGAGAAGCAACGTGTAGCTATCGCAAGAGCTTGGATGAATAAACCTGCAATCTTGTTTGCAGATGAACCAACAGCAAGCTTAGATTTCAAACGAGGCAGAGAAGTTGTGCAAATGATTGCTGACGAAGTAAAGAATGAGGGTAAAGCTGCTGTAATGGTCACTCATGATGAACGGATGCTCGAATGGTGTGATCGAGTGCTGCATCTGGAAGATGGACATTTAGTTGAACATGAGTTAAGCAAAATTTAGTAAAAAAACGATTCATGCTATTTATGGCATGAATCGTTTTTTTGGTGTGTGAACAATGGTTTGTTCTTATTTGTCAGCTATGGTGACTTGGCCTGAGCCATATGTGTCAAACCAGCCTTTAATCGTGTTGAAATCACTGCTGAATGACAATGCCAGCTCTAATAGAATTCGGGCATGAGCTGCGTTCAGATTATCTCCGGCAATTATGCCATCACTTGAAGCATAGTTGGAACCGGAACCCGTACGCGTGGTAGACACGAAGATAACTCCATTTTCCTTAATAGCTTTCGTACGAGCTTCTCCCATAGCTTTAGATACGCCGCCAGCCCCTGTGCCTGAAGTTACAATACCTTTTGCTCCATCTTGAACAAAACCTGTAATTGCCCCAGAACCGGCATCTTGATAAGCATAAGCAATTTCTACCTTAGGCATATCACTGCTCTTAATCTTCGTTAGATCGAATGGCGTTGCCCATTTGTCAGCGGTCAATAGTGCTCTGGAATTCGCCCGATAAATTCTTATATTATTCTCATCGATATATCCGAGGATTCCTAGTTGTGGAGATTCAAAAGTGTCTGTACGATAGGCATTCGTCTTGGTAACCTCTCTAGCCGTATGAATCTCGTCATTTAGCATGAGCACAGTACCGTAATACTTCGTCTTTCCGCTAGCTGCTAGTTTAATAGCGTTAAATAGATTGGCCTGAGCGTCACTTCCGATAACTGTCCATGGACGCATAGAGCCAGTTACTACGACAGGTTTGGAGCTACGCACTGTAAGATCAAGGAAATATGCAATTTCCTCCATCGTATCGGTACCTGTAGTAACAACGATTTAACTAGTACAAAATGAAACTCCTTCAGGCAAACGAAGCTTTACGTAAAATCGCTCCTCCTGCAGCTGGCATTTATATTCCTGAACCGGTTGTCCATTTTGCCGCACCCGTGAGCACAGATTTCCTTGTTTCACAGATGCCGAAGCTTCCGTCTGGCAATATAACGAGTCAGATGAACGATCGTAAAGTCGCTCTTGGCCAAAAGATTGATCCAAACACAAACATAAATACGAAAGTAGTGGCTTTACCGGAGAGTTACCTATCTAAACAGATACATCAAAAAAATGCGGCTGATCATCAAACCAAAGCTACTCCATTGTATAAGTCCGCTCCTAGCAGTACCGAATCATTCCGTTCTAGCGTTCCTCAAATCCCAGGAAGTGCTATCGCATCGCAAATGAAGGAGCGTAAAGGACAGCTACACCAAAATATTAAATAATCGCTCGATAGTAATGTGACTCATATCAAAGCTAAACAGGATAAGGTCATTATTCCTCCGCCTTCTTATATCGTAGGTCCGGTAAGTCAGGCTTCTGTTCTCTCAAAATTAACGAAGCTTCCAGACAGTTCCGTGAGTAGTAACCTTTCGAAGAAGCAGGAAGTACGTCGCACAATTGTAGACCAGTCGTTGATTGGTGGTTTGGATCAAAAGGAACATTCTAAACCGATTACCCTTAAGCGGAGACAAGTTACTCAGCAAATGGAGATTAAACGGTTATTTACTGGAAGAATCCAAGCGTATCCAAAACTATCAGAGGATACGCACTCTATCATGCCTTCTCGATTACGAGCAAAGTATCGGGTTAACGTTAGCTCTTCCGTGGAAGGTAATGTAGGGAAGACTCCAGCAGCCCTTGCGAACATGACTCCGACTACTTCAAGCCAGCTAAGCCAGCTTCATAAGGTGCGGGTACAAAGAAAGTTTGGGACGCAAGTAGAAGTGGGACGAATGAACGTCAGACCTGCGGATCTTGTAGCCAATCTACAGCAAGCAAAATCCGCTGTATTGCCGCTTTAAGCTATAAGCAGTGTAGCTAGCCAGTCTGTACAACAAACGCTCCTCAACAAAGTGAACATCAAGCATTAGCGCCATTCCGATCCACAAGAAAGACATCACAGCAGTCCGTTCAACAGGATATGCTGCAAAAGGTTAACCTTACCCGTAATTCAGGCACTAAGGTGGAAGTTGGACGCGTAAATGTTCAACAAGCAGTTAAAACGCATCAGGAACTTCGTATGCACGGTAAGTATTATACCGTTTATGAAACCATAAACGATCCCACAACCGGAAACCCAATAATTAATTTTGAAAAATACGATCGTGTGGTACACTCTTCTGAAGCGCAAGCTCCAATCATTGAGATAAAAGATATTCCAGAAGCCATTAGAGTAACGATTTACGCACCCAATGAACGAGAATTTTATGTGATGAATGTAGACTATATAAAGGGGACCTATTAATGAATACACAATTGGTTAATCTGCAGTTCAGCGATACTTACCTCATGGTCAATTTCGAGATTACTTTCCAAGAAATTCAATCCTGGTTGTCTATGACCGGCCACAACATGGATGATGCATCCCTTTTTCGAGCTCTGTTATTCCCAGAATCATTAGATTCGGACCAACAGACCGAGTTGTGCTGGACTATCCTACACAGATACGAGGATGTTTTCTTTCTAATCACAACTGGACGGATCCGGAACATCCAGAAACAACGAACACTGTGCATCAATTATTGATTCGTATGATGAACAGCCGCACACTTAATGACGAAGACAATACGAAGCTGGATCTTAACTTACTCCTGCAGCAAGACCGCCAAACTGATACACCGCTATATCCTACGCTACATCAACTGTTTGATGTGAAGTGGGGCAATTCTGCTTCTGCGTAATGCATCAATTTTAAATAGTGTTTAATCCCAATAGCAGAAATATTTTTATTACTCCGCCTTCGGAAGAAGGCATTTTTTGTTAGTCGATACTTTTTATTAAAATAGTGGAATATTAAAGTACGCTCTATTAGTCGGTATGGTATCAGTGGAACTAAACGATATATCAAGCGTAATTGTAAATAAAAGGAGTGATGTAATGAGTTATATTATCGAGTTTTTAAGAACCTTATTTCCTGATTCAACATCCGCTGCAATATCAATTATAGTTACAGTATTAGTTTTTTGGATGTATAAGGAGCTAAGAAGCAACTTTCTTGAAAACAGTAAATCTAATCAACAACGGGTAGATAAGGCTCTTGATATCTACTCTGACATTGAATTTGAGATATATAAATATCTCAATGATAAAAGTGACCTTTTTATAGTTGCTGAAAAGATATCTAAAGCCTCGTCTCTCTTACCTTATGATTTACTTAAATTTTTATTAAGTTTAAAGAGACAACTGAAGAGTCTTTGAAAAGGGAACTGTTGCTTAAATTTCATAATGATATAGAAAAGGAGATCTATAGTTTAAAATTAAAACAATTCGATACAGTAACATTCAAGAGTGATAAAAATATAGCCGCGAGTATTGAATACTACATAAAAACGAAGATTGCACCTTTTGGAATTCCTTTAATCTATACCTACTTTAATTTGGTATTTTTGTTGTTATTTATACTGTTCACCGCTTTAATAGTTAGCGCCTCGACAGTCAAGGAACAAATCTTCTTATTTTCTTTGATTTTTGCTGCACTGTCCTATCTTATGTTTCTATATTATTATTTCTGAAGGCTTTCTTAAAAGACGATTCAAACATTCCTATACAAACTGGATTTTACTGTTAATATTTGCACTTGGGATGCCTTCCCTGGTGATTTTTACTGGAGCATGGTTCAGGGGCATCCTAGTCTTTTTAATGATATTTATTTATGGTTATTATGCAGGACGAAAGTGTATGAGAGAACGTGCTGTATAAATAGTCCCTGCAATCTGCTTCATAGAATGAGAATTATGTTATGGTTCATTAAGAAGTTGGGTTGTTCAAACATCTTAAATAATATTTAAAGCCGCAGATATCTAGCCTGCGGCGCTTTCTTTAATCATTAGGAGCAATAAATACATGACTAATTTGAGACAACCAGTTTATAAAACTCTACTTGAAATAAAGGAGTATTATAGAGAGTATCTGAGGGCTGCGCAACAAGCACATTGCCCAGAAGTTGCATCTGTCAAAGGAACCGTTCGAAATTATATTTCAGCGAATTATTTGAAGTTGCAGGTGGGAACCGCGACGCAGCAGTTGAATAAATCAGGAAAGAGCAGCGGGTTCAGACTCAGGCATAATAAGCACAAATCACAATAGAATCTAAACGCGGCTGAGAGCTTGTAACAGATGTATCGCGCGGTGAAGATAAATCGGGGTGAACCATATCATAAGTAGGGCGAAATGAGGGGGAAGATAAAAATATTTTTCAGGTGAATTAATCTTAGTGATAACATGTTAAAATATATTGATAATGAAAAATATTCCCTGAATTAATAAAAGGAGGAGTAAGTGTGGAGTTAGATTCTCGTCATAATTTAATAAATCGTATTGTTCTCTCATATAACGCAGCACTTAGTTCGTTTAAAGTAGCGACTAATAGGCTTGAGAATTATTCCCAAAATAATGATGGAGAAGTATTTATCAAAGCAAATGAATGTGGAAATCATTTGTATACTGCTGTTGAAACAACGTTGAGGATTATAATAACGGATAACGGAATGAGCTTAGATGATGACAATCACAAAAGTACCACTACCTTCGGACTTTGTGTACAAGCATCACGAGCAAATTATAATCTTAATAATATTGATTTAGCATGTTTAGTGATAGAGAAGGATAAACGTAATGTAATGACCCATAAATCTGCTCTAATTATAGAACTTTCAGGATTTATTAGAGTATTCCAAAATCTCTACAGATTAATTAGATTAATAGATGCAAAGATAATTTTAGAATATATTGGTTTTATGGAAGAGAATATTGACTTCAGTTACTTTTTTGAGGAATTAGGGAAATTTCAAGCTGAAGATACTACATACATGCTTATCACTGATCCTATACATGATATGCCTAAAGAATACTTAAAGTTATTTCTTAAGCCGCATTGGGATATAATAATTGATTTTGATGGTCGTTCAAGAAATGGAGGCTTAAGAAGTAATTTAGATGCTGGCAAACTTATTGTTGAAGCATATATTGATGATCTAAAAACTAGTGGTTTTCAAACTAGCGCATTTGGTGTGAATAAAACCGTTTGGCTTTATATGGAGAAAAGAGGCTATTTTACACCTAGTGTATATAGGGATTGGAGTATTGAAAGAAAGAAGAATTTAGAATACTTCATAAAATCAGCATACGAAAGTAAGATGTCAAAAATCATCGTTGTATGTTTAAAAAAATATGATGGGGCAATCAATGATTTGGTTGTCAGACTAAAAGATAATTTCACAGATATAAAAATTATATTTGCAAATCAAAATAGTTCGAATATTTCTGAACGTATTGAAGAAAATTTAAATGAAAATCAATATTCAATACATGATTGTAGTCTCTATGGAATATTAGCCTCTTTTAATGAACATAAAAGTCAATTTCAGCATCTTTTAACGGAATCAAATGTAATGGTAGATGGAGTGATTGTCCCATCGCGTGAAGAAACAAAAGAATTAGAGCCGAATTTAAAAATCAATCTTGAAGACTACTTTGAAATTGTTCATCTTGGCTTGGGTAAAGAGTTTGATAATATTGACCAAGAAAAAGAAAAATTTTTAAAAGGGGAAGAAATACCGTGGTCCATATTTCAATATAAAATAGATGTTTTACCTATTAAACAAAAAAAATATGTGCAATTTATTTCGGAAATTCAAGAAGTATTAAAAGTCAAAGTTGAAAATCAATCTCAAAAAATATTTAAAATGATACATAGACCAGGTTTTGGTGGTACTGTTTTGTCACGTAGAATAGCTTGGGACTTACACAGTGATTTTCCAGTTATCCGTTTGAAAAAGTACAAATTTGGAGCTGTTGGACAGCAAATAGCGTCTCTGTACGACTATTGTAACAAAGGGGTTTTTATATTCGCAGATGAAAGTGATATATCTGAAGCCGATTTAGAGGAATTTGAACGTGAGATAAAAAATCTTGATAGGCCTGTTGCTGCTCTTATAGTAAAAAGGTTTTATGATGGAAGCTTTTTACCTCGTAATCAAGAGAATCTGTTAGTTCTGTCAGTTTTAGAGGATACCTCAATAGAAATGCTATCAGTTTTATATAAAAGTTTAGCTGAAAAAAAACACAGCAAAGCTTTATTAAACATGCGTGAGCAGAATATGAGAAATATTTTAACTCAAGATATGCGGTGTCCATTTATAATTGGACTCTATTACTTGGAAGATGACTTCATTGGAGTAAAGGATTATGTTGGGAAGTTTGTAAGCCAATTTATCGACCATCAAGCTAAAAAGGCATTGCTTTCTATAGCTTTAGTTGATTATTTTGGGAGAATAAAGATGCCTTCTTATATGTTGGAGAGGCTTTTTAACGCTTCAAGTTCCTTCAACTTGAAGGATCATTTATTCGGATCGTTGGAACTTTTAGTAAAGGGTATAGATGATAAAAATAAAACAATTTTCTGGAGACCAAAACATTACTTAATAAGTCAAGAAATAATTAAGTGGCTATCCTCTGATGATAACTATAGTAATAATTGGCATGAAAAGTTGGCAATACATGCTAAAGAGATAACAGATCTAGGATTAGCGTGTTGTAAGAATTCGGTTCCGGAAGTAATTCGTGAAATTATGAGCGATATCTTCATCTATAATCGATCAACACATAATCAAAAGCAGGATCGACATAGTGAGGAAGGAACTTTTTCTGTTATCATTGACTTAATACCTTTCAAAGAGCAGAAACGTGAAGTTTTAGAGTATGTAACTAACAAATTTAATGAAATTGTATTAAACTTAGACATTACTTCCTCAAAAAATGAATATTATATGGTTGCACATTTTTGGGGACATCTAGCTAGGTTTTACTCGAAAGAGGATATTAATTTTCCGGAAGCAGAAAAATGCTGTTTTAAAGCTCTATCGATAATGGATAGTATTGGTGCATATAGTTCAAGCCTTTATCATATTTACGGTGATTGTATCTCAAAAAAAATTGATGTCTTTTGTAAAGGATTACTTGAGAATGGTCAGTTTTTAGAAAATATCGCTCAAGTTCAAGATATGCTGGATGAAGCTACTGAATACTTCAATAAATCTAAACAAGGTAATCAAGAATATGGAATACTGTCTCATATTCAGATGTTAATTCAATTTTTAAGGAGGATTTTTCAAGCTAAAAAAATAGGTAGTATATCTGATTTGAGAAACTTAAGTGATCCTTGGATTCATAAATATATCAATGATTTAAATGATCTTTTCTTTGAACTAGAAAAAGATGAGATTTCAGAGAAGTCACTTGCAATATACGAGGCTTGTGAAAGAGAGTTTCATACTTTACTCTATAAAAAAAGTTATGGGGAAATAATACAAGATTTGAATAATTATTTGGATAGATTATATATTTCACCAGTCAAAGATTGGCGAAAGATATATGAAGCAAGAAAAATATTGATACACTCTATTCTTAGCAAGTATGATAATGACTTTGTAAAACTAAGTGATAACCCTAAAGATGTTGAGCGGATATTAGGATTATTAAATTCTAATATTGAAGGCTCTAATGGTAGTGTATCTGACTTTTCAATGTGGCTACGTATTGCAAAATACTCAAACGAATCTGCAGATAATGCTTTGATAATCGCTAGGAAATGGCATAATAAAGTCATGGAACATGGTAAGTCCAAGGATCCAATGCCTGCTTATTATATTTATATTTTAAATATATTAAGGGCTCTGGAGGGATTTCCTGGAGCTTTAGATGAAGCAAATAAATATAGAAAAGAATGTATGGATATTTCTCAGTCAATAAAATCATATAGGATTATAAATATTAGTAAAATACGAGACTGGTTTGGGCATGGCGTGAATTTAAAAAAATTGATAGATGATAATACAGTTACATACAGTAATGTCGCAATAGATGATCGAATTACCTATGTAATTGGAGAGATAATAAATTGTAATAGTTATGAAACCGCAGGGCTTATTAGAGTATTAGAACCTTTTCAATTAGCAGGCCTCGAGATCTTTTTCAAACCATCAGAAAGTGGTTTGGGTAGTAATCAGATCAATCATAGAGTGAGATTAAAATTCGGTTTTTCCTTTGAAAGACCAGTAGCATTTAATAAAAGTATTGAAGATCTTGATATGAAAACAAATAAAAGGGTTAAGGATAAAAATATAAGTAGAGTAAACGAAAACTTAAAAGATATAAAAGAAAATCAGACTGTGGATTTTAAGATTACTAGGAAAGCTTCACATTCAAAAATTTTAATTGGAGAGATTGTAGGAACACGGATTACAGGTGGAGTGCCTTATAGTGAGATCAAATATGGATATATTAAAGATGAAGAGGCTCTCTCATATATCGGGAGGACTTTACAGGCGATGGTAATCAAAATTGATTATTTGCAAAATAGATATACTTTATCCATTAAACAGTCAAAAGGAAGTACTGATAAAGTCACAATAAAAGAAGTTTTTGAAAATACTCAAAAATATAAGAAAGGAATGTAGAACTTTTTTTAAGAATTTCGCTATAAATGTTACGGTAAACCGTATCATAAGTAAGCACAAAGTCATCATTAAGAGAAGTGTCGAAGAACAATTCAATGTCCTTGACGCTTCTTTCGTCTTGATTATTTCCAAGGTTTACGGTGATTTTACTAATGATGGAGTGTAGTAAATCTTTTTGTTTTTCAGGTTCGATTTTAGTTATGACAGTGGAGACCCCTTGTAATACTTTGAGAACCTGTTCAAATGAAACCTCTTTTATTGTTGGTCTATTGAGTTCATACTCTGTTTCTCTCTTCTGTTCAATCAATTTGTTCTTTTCAGCTTCGAAGGAAACTAACTTACCCAATATTGAGGAAGGAGGATTATCCGATGTTTCAATTATTCTGAGGAACTTCTTCGTATTTTTTTCGACATTGAGTAGTTGCTCCGTAATATATTCAAGCTGTTCTTGTAGTGGCTGTTTTAAGGTTAAAACTTTTCCATTGACGTTATCTACAATTTTCTCTAGGAGTTCAGGATTCGCAGTAATCTGCTCTATCCTCTTATAGACGAAATCCTCCGCTTCATTTGCTCTAACCAAATTCGTCTTACATACAGAAGAACCCTTGGAGCGTAATGTTGCACATTGGTAATAACGAATATATTCACCAGTTGAGTTTTTTGTTCTGTGTCCGATCACTCCATGTCCACACATTTGACAACGCAAGAGGGTTGTCAGAGGGAAGTGACCAAAAAATGTTTTTGTAGGCTTATGTGACTTCATCTCTTTCGTAGAGTGGGCTTTTTCCCAAACACTCATATCAGTAATAGGTTCATGTTCGCCTTTTACAAGAGTAATGTTTTCATTTTTTCCTTTTCTTCTTTTCTTCTTTTCTTCTTTTCTCAGTCCAATTTTGAACCTGATTGAAACGAATGAATCCAGCGTATAAAGGATTAGTGACGATTGTTCTTATTGTTGGGATAGCAAAGAAAGCATTTCTTTTGGTTTTGTAGCCCTCTTTATTCAATTGGTTAGCTATTGCCTTATACCCTTTTCCATTGATGTAGAGGTCAAAAATATACCGTATTAGAATAGCTTCTTTGTCATCGATAATAAGCTGTTTGTTTTCTGATTTATATCCTAAACGATATCACTATTCCATTTTCCTTGTTCTGCACGTTCCCGCTGATTCAACTTGTCGACCAATTCCAGGTTGGCCGTGTAAAAGCTGATCTTCTCATTGTTGTACCAGCTGCCGGTCAATTACTTAAGTATGCTATGAATTTTATTATGTGATTTTAAAATGAAATTGAGTGCGAAATGTTATTTTTAGTAACATCAAACAACAATATATATAATGTCCATTGAAAATATTGAATATATAAAAAGCTGCCGAGACTCTCTCGGCAGCCTGACTACTTATCTTTTCTAGAGACAAGTAGTTTTTGAATAAAGACATGGGTAGCCATGGAGGAGGAGCTTTCTTTATGAAGAATGATGGAGAATTGTCTTTCAAGATGATGTTGTCTGATGGGAAGCTCACAGATTTCACCACTTGCTAATTCTTTGCGCACAATCCATCTGGAGAGCATCGCGATTCCCAAACCGGAGGCAACAGCTTCCTTAACTCCTTGACTACTGTTGAAGACATAGGATCTTTTGACAGAAATCTCTTCTGCTTGAATGAAATGATCACTGAAAGCACGCGTTCCAGAGCCAAGCTCTCGCAGAACCCAAACCTGATTTTGTAGCATCCCTTGCTCCACAGAGGCTATTTTTGACAAAGGGTGGTTGGCCGGGGAAACGATAATCATCTCGTCCTTCATGTAAGGTGTAACGATCAGATCATTCTCATGGGCTTCTCCTTCGATAAACCCAATATCCAATTCATTGGCTCTTACCCCACCAATAATTTCTTCAGTATTACCGATCGTCACCTGAAGCTTGACTTGTGGGTATTGATTTGCAAATTCCGCAAGTCTTGAGGGTAATATATACTCTCCAATCGTAAAGCTCGCACCAATATGTATACTGCCAGTAACCTCATCCTGTAGCATTTGTATTTCCTGATGTGCTTCTTCGAAGTGGGCCAATATTTGTTTGGCGTGGTTATAAAGTATTGTACCTGCTTCGGTTAATTTTACTTGTTTCGGAGATCGGTGTAGAAGCTTTGCGCCTAGTTCATTCTCAAGATTCCGGATATGTAGACTGACACCGGGTTGAGATAGATTCAGTAATTCTCCTGCTTTAGAGAAATGACTTTGCTCAGCAACTGTAACGAAAACCCGTAATGTATCCACAATCATAGAATTCCCTCACTAAAAGTCTCGAATGTATTTAAAGTTCCTTATCAAGCACGAACTGAGCTTTCTTCTGCGAAAATCCAATACGTGTATAGAAACATACCGCATCTTCTCTAGTTTGGTTGGTGTGCACTCTTGATTTGTTCACTCCAATTTGTGCTGCCCAGCGTTCACAGGTTTCAACAAGTTGTCTGCCGATCCCTTCTCCGCGATACTGCCCATCGACCACCAGACCACAAATTTCAACAAAGGGCGGAGATTCAATTAACATTCGCACATTGGCGTGAATCCATCCGATTAATTGGCTATCCGACTCTGTTACATAAATAGCATGATCTTTACGATTTCTGATATCTTGAAGTCTAAAATCTCTATGTGAATTACTTCGTACTATTTCGATAAGTGGATGGGGATAGACCCATCGTCTTTTTGAAATATTTAGAGAAATGAGCCAATTCCATGCCGACTTGTTCCGCAATATCTGAAATGCTGTAATCTGTGTAAGAAAGCTGTCTTTTAGCGTGCTCCATACGTTTCAATTGAACATAGGCCATTGGAGTCACCCCCATGAATCTTTTGAAATAAGGTATAAAATAGTTCGGGTGCAGGTGGACAAGCTCTGCTAGTTCATCAATCTCTATGGGCTTATTTAGACAATTATCGATGTAATGGAGCACATGAGCCAGCTTACCATGGTCTCCGGTGTGTATGAATTGCGTCATAAAATCTGTATGACTACTGTCGCTCGATTCAAGACAAGTGGCAATGAGATTAAGCAAACAAGCCTGTGTGCGAAGGATAGATAAGACATCGTCTTTTTGAAATTGTTCGATCATCTCCACGAAAATTGCCCTTATTGAATCTGGATTAGGCGAATCACAGATGTATAATTTTTTCTCCGCATGGAATAAGGGCCATTCTCCAATGTCAGCATCAAAGTGGCAGTAATAACGGATATATGGATCATCGATAGAAGTTTCGGTAGTTTGTGTGCTCCCCGCAGGCATGATCATTATCTGACCTGGCTTCGGGTAGTAGGTAATCCCGTTTATAATTACTTTCCCCTCACCCCCATCAATAAAATAAAGCCGATTAAAAGCGGGGGTTTCCAGCGTGCGGTTCCATCCGGGATATCTATTACTAAGTTGGGCATGGGTCACAGTAACCTTGAGATTCTGCAGGAGACGTCCTGATAAGTTCCCTGAATTGTTCATCATTTAACTCCTTTAAATCTTTTGTATCCTCATTATAACGGTTTCATTTAACTAAAACATCTTACTCAAATACAAATAGTTCTTAATTTCGATCATGTTCATGTCCTTAAATAAAGTATATCCTCTAACCATAACCATTAATAAGGAAGTGATCAGAGATGGGTACAGTTCGTTATGGGATTATTGGTATTGGAAATATGGGAACCGCACATGCGCAAAGTCTGCTGAGTGAGATTAAGGGGGCTGAGCTTACAGCCGTATGTGATATAAGAGAAGAACGTTTGAAATGGGCTGAAGAGCAGTTACCTGAGAATGTTAGGAAGTATTCTACGCCGAAGGAATTATTCGAGTCACGTATCATGGATGCGGTATTAATCTGTACTCCGCATTATGATCATCCTACACTTGCAATCGAAGCTTTTCAGCATGGTTATCATGTACTTGTGGAGAAGCCTGCAGGTGTTTATACGAAAGCTGTTCAACAGATGAACGATGCTGCAGCACAGTCTGACCGCAAATTTGGAATCATGTACAATCAGCGTACTAATCCTTTGTATCAGAAGCTGAGAGATCTTATTCAGTCTGGTGAGTTAGGTGAGATCCGCCGGACGAATTGGATTATCACCGACTGGTATAGATCGCAGAACTACTATAATTCTGGTGGCTGGCGGGCGACATGGGCGGGTGAAGGTGGCGGGGTATTGCTTAATCAAGATCCTCATCAGCTAGATTTATGGCAATGGACGACAAGCATGATGCCGAAGCGGATAAGAGCATTTTGCCACTTTGGAAAATATCGCAACATTGAGGTTGAAGATGATGTAACCGCTTATGTGGAATACGAGAATGGCGCTACAGGTCTGTTTATTACTACAACTGGAGAGGCACCGGGAACTAATCGTTTTGAAATCAATGGCGATAATGGAAAAATCGTAGTGGAAGACGGGAAGCTAACCTTTTGGCGTTTACGTACACCAGAGCCGCAGTTCAACGCAGAGTTTACGGGAGGTTTCGGTAGTCCGGAATGTTGGAAATGTGAGATACCTGTACAAGATGGCGGAGGGGAGCAGCATAAAGGAATTCTACGGAACTTTACGAATGCCATTTTGCATGATGAGGCATTACTTGCTCCCGGGGAGGAAGGGATTAAGGGGCTAACCCTTTCAAATGCCATGTATTTATCGGCTTGGACGGACAATTGGGTGGAGCTTCCGATAGATTCGGATTTATTCTACGATAAGCTGATGGAAAAAGTAAAAAACTCGACTTTCCAAAAGGAAACCTCAGAATCTAAAACATTGAATGTTAAAGGAACTCATTAAATCGAAAGAGAGAGGTTGAATCCTATGAAACGTTCGATGATTGCGGCTCAAATGTACACGTTACGTGATTATACTCAAACTGCGGAGGATTTAAGATCAACTTTTCAAAAGGTATCGGCAATGGGTTATGAGAGCATTCAGATTTCATCCATTGGACCGATTAATCCGATGCTCGTTAAAGAATATGCGGATGAAGCGGGGCTGGCTATATGTGCGACCCATGTGTCCTGGGATCGGTTAGTGAATGATCTGGATGCGCTTGCCGCAGAGCATAAGCTGTGGAATTGCAAATATATTGGACTTGGAAGTTTACCAGAAGAATTTCGTACGGGACTTGAAAGCTACCGGAACTTTGCGAAATTGATATCTGAAATTGCAATAACATTAAAAGAACAACACGGTCTGCAATTTGTTTATCATAATCATGATTTTGAATTTGAACGATTTGAAGGTACTACTGGAATGGAAGTACTGCTCAATGAGACTGATCCATCAGTTGGTTTCATACTTGATTTATATTGGGTGCAGGCAGGTGGCGCGAGTCCGGAAGAATGGATACGTAAAGTTGAAGGCAGAATGCAGGTTGTGCATTTAAAGGATATGGCGATAGTTGATAGAAAACAGGTTTTTGCTGAAATAGGCGAAGGAAACATGAACTATGCGGAGATCATTGCTACTTGTCGTGAGACGGGTGTTGAATGGTACGTAGTGGAGCAGGATGTTTGTAGACGTGATCCTTTTGAGAGCTTAGAGATGAGCCTGCGCTATCTCATTAGCTTATTATAGAATCGATAAGAAACCATTAGGAGGATTCTGATGAATAGAATAGATGGGATGACCTATGCACCCACATATGAAGCTAAACCTGTAGTGAAGCCAGGTGAATTCATCATCGCAGCTATTGCACTCGATCACGGTCATATTTACGGGATGTGTAATGGGCTGGTTGAGGCTGGTGCAGAACTGAAATGGGTATATGATCCGGATGAAGAGAAAGTTAGAGCATTCATAGCCAAATATCCTGGAGTTAGGGCTGCTGAGTCTATGGATGAAATATTGGAAGATCCAGAAGTTCGCTTAGTTGCAGCGGCAGCTATTCCTTCAGAACGAGGCCCCTTAGGAAATAAGGTTATGGCTCACGGGAAGGATTATTTTACAGATAAAACCCCTTTTACAACACTTGAACAACTGGATGATGCTAGAGCTATGGTCGCAGCAACCAATCAGAAGTATATGGTTTACTATAGTGAGCGTCTTCATGTTGAAAGCGCAATCTATGCGGGACAGCTGATCCGTCAGGGGGCTATTGGTCGTGTTCTTCAAGTCATTGGATTAGGGCCGCATCGTTTAAATGCATCTAGCCGTCCAGAATGGTTTTTTGAGCGGGAGAAATATGGCGGAATTCTATGCGATATTGGCAGCCACCAAATTGAACAATTTTTATATTATACAGATTGTCGGGATGCTTCAGTTGTTCACAGTAAGGTAGCTAATTATAATCATTCGTCTTACCCTGAATTAGAGGACTTCGGTGATGCGATGCTTGTTGGGGACAATGGGGCAACCCAATACTTCCGTGTAGATTGGTTTACGCCAGACGGACTCGGAACCTGGGGAGATGGACGTACAATGATCATGGGAACTGAAGGGTACATTGAACTGCGCAAATACAGCGATATCGGGCGTTCAAATACACCGGATCATGTGTACTGGGTGAACGGGGAAGGGGAGCATTACGAACATGTAGCTGGAAAGGTTGGATTTCCGTTCTTTGGTGAACTTATCCTCGATTGTCTGAACCGGACGGAGCTGTCCATGACTCAAGCACATGTCTTCAAAGCTGCTGAACTATGTTTGAAGGCTCAAGCCCAAGCGATGAATCTAACTCCTAATCAACTAAAATAGCGAATGGAATAATGAATGGAATAATGAATGGAGGTGGTAAAGATGAACAAACTTGGAGTAGCGATTATTGGCTGCGGGGCGATATTTCCTCTCCATGCTAAAGCAATATCAGCAATAAAAGATGTAAATCTACTTCTAGTTGCAGATATTGATGCTGATAAAGCTACACGAGAGGGAATAGAATATGCCTGCGATGCCACTGATGATTATAGAGAAATATTAAATGATAATCGTATTGATGTTGTTCATCTCTGTACACCTCATCATCTTCATGCAGAAATGGCTGAAGAGCTATTACGTGCGGGGAAGCATGTGTTAACTGAAAAGCCAATCGCCGTTGACCTTCCTTCAGCCATGCGCATGCTGGAAGCAGCGCAAGAGAGCTCCGGCCAGCTTGGTGTGGTGTTCCAGAATCGTTATAATGATGCTTCCGTTTATATTAAGAAGACTATAGATTCTGGTGATTTAGGGAAACTGCTTTGTATGAAAGGTGTCGTAACCTGGCATCGAAACGAAAGTTACTACAAAGATAGCAATTGGAGAGGAAGGTGGTCCACGGAAGGCGGAGGTGTTCTAATTAATCAGACCATTCATACCTTGGATTTACTACAGTGGTATGGGGGTGAGATTAAATCCGTGAAAGGCAGTATTACCACGGATGTGCTTGATGGCGTCATTGAAGTAGAAGATACTGCCCATGCTTGTATCGACTTTGCCAATAATGTTCGCGGGCTGTTTTATGGCACGAATACCTATCTTGAGAACTCTCCGGTGGAGTTGGAGCTAGTTTTTGAAGAGGGGACGCTTAACCTCCGTCGAGAGCACTTATATCTTTGGAAAGATGGGAAGGAAACCTTGGTTTGTGAGCCTATTTTCAGTCCTGCGGAAGGCAAATCGTATTGGGGGACTGGGCATAAGAGACTAATTGAGGACTTCTATGACCATATTTTCAGTGGATCAAAGTTTTGGCTGGATGGTCCTGAGGGGATAAAGGCGCTGGAACTGGTGAAGCGTATTTATAGCTCATCGCAGAGGAACAAATAAGTCATAAATATAGCGAAGGCTGTTCCATATGTAGATTTATCTACGAATGAGGCAGCTTTTTCGTGTTTAGGGACTTCCCGCATTTGGTTAAACACTAAGAAGACTACGACTTGCAGAGGAAGATGGATTTGATTAATTCTCCTTAGTGGAATAATCTAAAGTAAGTATAGGTTATTAACAGCAAGATATCTGGAGGGTGCATACAATATGGAGAAAATACTACTGAACATTAGAACGAACACCAAGCTAATTTCCATTGTGCAGACCATTGTTTTTATCTTTGTCATATTATACGTACTGATGTTTCTTTCTGGTGGATTATTCACCACCTTTTTTATTATGCTCATTGCTTGTTTTGTTAGTGTAATTGCTGCTTTACTCATGCTAATTCGAAAAAGCTTCTTATGGGCAATTGTTGATCTTGCTGCTGCGGGCAGTATGTTCATTTATTTTATTTATAATGCTTAACTGTTATTAATCCTTGCAAGAAGCGGGTTTATGGCTGTAGCATAAGTTCCTTAACCTGGAGGACTTATTTCTCTCTTTTTTGCAAGCTTTTAAATAATTTATTTTTTTCATATAATAGTAGATATTAAATTTATAAATAATTGTAATACACTCGGATAAGGGTATAATTGAGACAGAAAAGGTGTGACGCCTAAGAAGGAGCGCCCACATCCTTTCTGCAAAATTCAGGGGATAAGGATGGTAATAATGGGCAAAAGTGCAACTGAAACAGACGTCATTTTAATTGGTGCTGGAATCATGAGTGCGACTTTAGGAACACTTTTAAAAGAATTAGTGCCGGATTGGAAGATTAAAGTGTTTGAAAAGCTCGAAAATGCAGGTGAGGAAAGCTCTAATGAATGGAATAATGCAGGAACTGGACATGCGGCGCTCTGTGAGCTTAACTACACTGTCGAAAAATCCGACGGAACTGTAGATATAAGTAAAGCCATCCAAATTAATGAACAGTTTCAACTTTCAATGCAATTTTGGTCTTATTTGGTAAATCGTAAGTTGATACATAATCCTCAGGATTTTATCATGCCCTTGCCCCATATGAGTTTGGTACTAGGGGAGAAGAATGTAGCTTTTTTGAAGAGAAGATTTGAAGCGCTGTCAAAAAATCCTTTGTTCCAAGGAATGGAATTTTCCGATGACTCTAGCAAATTAATGGAATGGATACCGCTTATTATACAAAATCGTCCATCGAATGAACCTATAGCAGCAACAAAAATCGATTCAGGCACAGATGTTAACTTTGGCGCTTTAACGCGTATGTTATTTGATCACTTAAAGAGTAAGAATGTAGATCTCCATTATAAACATAGTGTAGATGGAATCAAACGTACTAGCGATGGGTCGTGGGACTTGAGAGTGAAGAACGACAGCGGTACTATTGAACACCATACTGCAAAATTTGTCTTTGTTGGTGGCGGGGGAGGAAGCTTGCATATCCTGCAAAAATCCGGTATTCCTGAAGGGAAACATATTGGAGGATTCCCGGTAAGTGGAATATTTATGGTGTGTAATAAACCAGAAGTTATAGCCCAGCATCATGCAAAAGTATACGGTAAAGCTAAGGTTGGAGCGCCTCCAATGTCTGTTCCGCATCTGGACACTAGATTTATTGACAACAAAAAATCGTTGTTATTTGGACCGTTTGCTGGCTTCTCACCAAAATTTTTAAAAACCGGTTCAATGTTTGATTTGATCACTTCCGTAAAACCCGATAATCTCCTAACGATGCTGTCGGCAGGTGCAAAGAACATGTCTTTGACCAAATACCTGATCGAGCAAGTGTTGTTATCGAAAGAAAAACGCATGGAGGAATTACGAGAGTTTATCCCGAATGCCAAAATAGAGGATTGGGATCTAGTTGTAGCAGGCCAACGCGTACAGGTAATCAAAGATACAGAGGATGGCAAAGGTATCCTTCAATTCGGTACAGAGGTAATTAGCGCCGCAGATGGTTCGATTGCAGCATTGCTTGGGGCTTCCCCAGGTGCTTCTACGGCTGTTCACGTGATGCTTGAAGTACTTAATAAATGTTTCCCTCAGCATATAAAAGAGTGGGAACCGAAAATTAAAGAAATGATTCCTTCTTATGGTCTGTCACTACTGGAAAATCCAGAGCTTTTGCATGAAGTGCACACATTAACGGCAACTACATTGGGTCTAGGTGGAAAAGAGCGAGTGCATAGTTAAGCAATGATCAATCGCTCGAAAGTATGATAATTGACAGAGATTTTCTTCAAGAAAGCCTATGGATTTCATTCATAGGTTTTTTGTTTAGTCCTGAAAGAACTGTTGGAGAATAACGAATACTATATCATCTTTGCGAACTTCAAGGCTTTTCTACGAGAGAAGGATGTAATTGATGTTCAGACCTATGAGGAGTTCTTAAATAGTGATTGCCAGCTTGTACTTTTAGTCGTCGATTGTGAATATGCTACGGTTTATTGTAAAGACCAGGGGATGCTTGAAGCACTGTGTCATAACGCAATTTCAAATGGATATGATGATGTTCAGTACATTACGAATGAGAATGACTTCAGAACAAGATTATCAGTATGGTAGAAGGAAACCGTAAGGTTGATTTGACGAACAAATCATTCATTTGTTACAATGACCCCATCAATTAGGAAAAGGATGAGGACGATGGTTCGTCGTTTGAAACGGTTTAAGAATGTCGCTACTGTATCAAGCTTCTAAGTATAAATGCTATAAATTACTTAGAAGCGAGGGAAAAGAATGAAACAACAGCTGTTTAACCACTGGTCAGAAACGAAGTATTTAAAGGATATTGTCACCAACCCAATGATTGAGGTAGGGGATTACTCGTACTACTCTGGTTATTACGATAGTCATCATTTTGAAGACGGGTGCGTCAGATATCTTTGGGGAGACGAACCGTCAAGAAAGTTATTTAACCCGATCGAAGATTTTGGGTGGCATTTAGATAAATTGATTATAGGAAATTATGTTTGTATTGCAAGTGGTGTAATTATTTTAATGGGTGGAAATCACAATCATCATCCTGAATGGATTACCGTGTATCCTTTTGTGGACCAGATTGAAACCTCTTACGTACCTAAAGGTGATACGATCATAGAAAGTGATGCTTGGATTGGGATGAATGCAATGATTATGCCAGGTGTGAAAATAGGTGAAGGTGCTATTGTTGCGGCAGGCTCGGTTGTTGTAAAAGACGTTCCACCATATACAATAGTAGGTGGCAATCCTGCTAAAGAGATTAGAAAACGATTTACAGATCGTGAAATCGAAAAGTTAAAGGAAATGCGTTGGTTTGATTGGAAACGTGAGAAAATTGAACAAGCTACGCCTATCTTTTCAAGTTCATCGATTGATCAATTATATGAGTTTTATCTAAGAGAAATAAAATCATAACACAATCACAACAGGCTGCCGCAAATATTCGGCAGCCTGTTCTTTTATCAGTTAAGGTAGTTTAACAATAATTGTTATTTACCAGATTAATCCTAATTAGTATGATAATATGAATGGGCTCATCTAATCTCTTGGGAGGAAAGTGTGCTAGATATATGAAATATATTGAATTTGGTCTAGGCAATACATGGTTTATTAGAACCGAAACGGAGTTGGAGGATGGAAGTGGAAACTATGGATAAAATATTAAATGAAATAGCCAATTTGATAAGCAGTAAGGAAAAAAGAGTTACTATTGGGATTTCGGGTCATGGTGCATCTGGAAAGACAACATTTGCCCATAATCTTTTAAAGCTTCTGGGTCATGAGAAGGTGAATTATATGAATACTGATCCCTATATTATCGGCTCTCATCTTAGAAAGTACACTGTAATCGATTATGATTATAACAATGAACGTCATCGTAATAAAATGACAGCTTGTCATCCTTCTGCTCATAATATATCTGCTCTAGAGAGAGACATCCGAATGATGCGAGATGGTTTAGAATTTTATACAATAGACACCAATTATTTAAAGAGTACATTGATAGCTTCACAAAACAGAGTGAATATTGTAGAGGGCATGAGCGTTGCTTTTGCAGACCCGAATTTGTTTGATCTGAAGGTGTACTTATATACGGATGGAGACACTGAATTGATGAGAAGGAGTATACGTGATGTCTCTGAAAGAGGAACGGACATCAAATATTTAAGGAAATCTCATGAAGACCGTAGAATTCAATATGAGTTATTTATGCATCCTTTTCATCGAAACTTTGATATTATTATAAAAAATTCCAATGAAGGTTATATTCTTGAAAATGAATTCAGGAGGAAATTATGAATCTTGCAAATAAAGTAACAATCGCCAGAATATTATTAATCCCCATCTTTATAGTACTTTTCTCAAAATATCCTGATTGGCCAGAGGGGATTTATTATGCAGCTATTGTTTTTTTACTCGCTTCAGCCACTGACAAACTAGATGGTTATATTGCTAGGAAGTATAATCAGGTTACGAACCTTGGAAAGTTACTTGATCCATTAGCGGATAAGTTGCTCATTTCTGCTGCGTTGATTCTACTGGTAAGTCAGCAGATGTTATACGCATGGGTTGCTTTAGTTATTGTAGCGAGGGAAGTGATCATTACAGGGATTAGACTTGTTGCTGTCACTCAGAAAATAGTGTTGCAAGCTGATCGATACGGAAAAATTAAAATGGTATCGCAAGTTGTAGCAATTACTGCAGTTATGTTTACAAACCATCCATTCACCCTTTTTACGAATATACCTATCGATCAAATCCTAATCTATATTTCACTAGTCATAACTATCTATTCAGGATTTAACTACATAAGAAATAACTATCGTTTTTTAAAATTAGAAGCATGAGCTCGATAAAAAGGTTGCTGAATAACAATTAGATAAAGGCGAATTCTCACTCCATTTCGAGTAAGAATTCGCCTTTATTTTATGTATATCCTCGTGCTTTTTACTTTAATAACGTCAATATATTTATGAGTTTACTTTAAATAAACCCATTTCCCTTGCGTGTGTATGCCAAGTCTAAGCTCAAATCTGAACTATTGACACAAAAGTGTATTACACGTATAGTACATAAATAAGATGTATGAACCACTTAGTACACACACTTAGTATATGGAGTTGGTTGTATGACAGAAGAACAAAAATCAGGTGTCAGCTTTAATATTCGAGAACCGGTATATATTCAAGTTGTCCGTTACTTTAAAGAACAGATTGCTACAGGGCAAATCGGAGCAGGAGACAAGATTCCTTCACGTCGTGAACTGGCATCAGTAATGAAGATTAATGCGAACACGGCACAGAAGGCATATAAGGAAATGGAGGAACAGGGTTTGATCGTAACAGAAGGAAATTCCCCAAGTCGAATTACACAGGATCAGCAAATACTAAGCTCGATTCGTGCTGAATTAATCGAAAGTGCAGTGGATATATTCATCGGTTCCATTCGGAATATTCAAATTCCAGTTGAAGAACTGGTAGACATCATAAAGACAAAATATACATCAGAGCGATCTCCAGAGGGTGGTGACACAAGATGATCCAAGTGAATCAGATGGTGAAGAATTACGGATTCAAGAAGGTACTAAATGGCGTTAGCTTCACTGCTGCCAAGGGAGAGATCACCTGCCTGATCGGAATCAATGGTGCCGGAAAGTCAACGGTGCTGAAGTCCATCATGGGACTGACACCATACAAAGGTGAAGTCTTAATCGATAATGCATCACTAATACCTTCGATGTATGAGAAAATGACTTTTATTCCAGATTCGTTAACGATGCCCTCCAATATGCGAATTGCTGATTGCTTCAGCTTTATGGCTGACTTTTATCGGAATTGGAACGCTGAACGTGCAGAGGAATTGCTTAAGTTCTTCCAACTGAGCTCTAAAGATCGCGTGTCTTCATTGTCGAAGGGGATGGCTGCGAAGTTAAATTTGTTGCTCGGACTTGCCTTGGATTGTGATTACATCCTAATGGACGAACCGTTCTCGGGGATTGATATGTTCAGCCGCGAGCAAATTACTGATGTGTTCACGAGTGAATTGATCGAGGATCGTGGTGTGATTATTACAACTCATGAAATTAACGATATTGAGCATTTAATTGATAAAGTGGTCTTGCTACAGCATGGGAAGGTAGAACGTGAATTCTACTGTGAAGAAGTTCGCGAGCAGGAAGGTAAGTCCATTACGGACGTAATGAGAGAGGTGTACATGAAATGAGAGCTTTTGTGAAGCTATTGAATTTTGAAATGAACCGATTTGCCAAAATATATTTTGGACTCCTGGTGCTGACAGTCGCCTTGCAACTTGTAGCAGTCACCCTCGGTGCTAATCATTGGCTGGATTCTGCGAATGAGGCAATGAGAGTGAATCAATGGACCCTTGAGCAATATCACAATGTGACTGGATATATTCAGCTAAACAGTATGATGTATGCTCGCTATAATGGACTTCTATATTTCGGACCCATATTTTTGAGCATCACAGTGTTGCTAATATATAGCTGCTTCATCTGGTACCGTGACTGGAGAGGTAAAAATACGGTAGTATATCGCCTGCTCACGTTGCCATCCAATCGGGCGAATTTGTATTTTGCCAAGCTGGTTACGATCTTGCTATTCGCATTTGGATTTGTCGCCCTGCAAATTATCCTTGTTCCACTGGAGCGTTTGATAGCACAGTCGATTCTTCCTGCTGAAATATATCGGAACATCTCGGTATTTGATTTTTTGAAGTATCCTACTGTGCTTAAAGTTCTGGTTCCGCCCTACTTTTCTGAGTTTGTACTATACTATGGACTGGGCATTATTGGCTTGATCGTCTTGTTCACAGTGATTCTAATCGAGCGGAGCTACAGACTGAAAGGGATTGGCTTTATCGTACTATATTTAGCGGTTCTGGCTGGACTAGCCTCAATACCATTTCTTATGGGTTATAACAGTTACGATAGCTACTTCTATCCAGGTGAAATCATAGGCGCTTGTCTCGGATTAATAGTGATCATTGTTGGAGGTTCGCTTTGGTACAGCTTGTATCTATTGCGTAAGAAAATATCGGTATAATTGAAGGGGATGGAAGTTAAGGAATGAGAAAATATATGGTTGCCGCCGTTCTTGTAGTGTTCGCTGTTGTTACAATCGGGACGTATTATGTACAAGCTTCACAAGAGACACCACCTAATTATAAGCTGACGACGGTTCAAGGGGATGCTTCCCTCGTTGAAGGTATAGCTGTATACGGAAACTACATGATTAAGGATAGTACTTTTGGCATCAAACGAGCTTATATCACGACAAATGGTACAGATTATCCAGATGAAAAGTCTGCGATTAGCCAAAGCTTAAATCGAAGACCAATGAAAACGCAATTGGATCAGTGGATTGAAGAGCATCGTCAGTTCATGCGCGGTAAGACAAACACATCTGGTTTCTATGAGAATGAGGAAATGCTTGCTTATGTTAATGCGACAGTAGATACGAAGCGGACAAATGATTCATCAGCGAAGAAGAATGCTAAGCTCAGTATTTCTGTGCTTAACAAGGAAAAGAACAATACGCTGGAAATCACATCCGATATCAATGTAGATCATGATATTTCAGATATGTATGTACAAAATGTACAGCTTATTGATCAGCAGCTTGTTGCTATGGTGTTTATGAATCACAGTGCCAAAGGTTATGTATCTGAACCGCAGATCCTCCGTGTCAATCTAACCACAAAAGAGATTAAGAATGAGCCGCTCGCGTTACCAGGCGGTAAATCTGTAGCGGCAGACGGGGATACTCAATATGCATGGCTAGCCAATCAAAATCTGGAGCACACTGAGCAATGGATTTTAAGGATTAGTAGAGATAATCATAGAAAGGCATATCAAGTGGATGTTAAGACAGGACAAATCTCTCCACTCACATTCCAAGGGCATGAAATGTTATTGAATAATATTATGTACGCCTATGGACAGAAAATTTATTTCCTGCAAAAAGCTGTATCGAGTAAGGAAAATATAGGATTCACTATTATTTCTTACGATCTCGTGAGTAATGAATATGAGACTACTCTGAAGAATACAAATATAGATTTAAGTGAAAACATTACCTATGCTTTTAAACAAGACCATCTCTATATTATGGGTTATAAGAATTTCAAAGGTAATCGTCTATATGTATTCAATTTGATAAGCGGTAACCTTGAGTACGAAGGAAAAGTAATATCAACAGAGGCCGCAAATCAGGCTGAAGATGAAGCTAACATGGATTTGAATTTTATCGATCTCGGTCAGTTCTAGAATTATTTTTAGAATAGAAAATTAGATATAAAGAGACATAAAGAGATATAAAAAGGTGACAAAGGCCGGGCTAATGACTTTTAATAGTCAATTAGCTCGGCCTTTTAGTCGTGAAATATAAAACAGTCATTAATCACTACTTTTCGATTAAAATATATTGTAAAACGATAAACTATATGTTAGATTCAATTTTGAAAATAACTTTGTGAGGTGTGTTTTATGAAACTTGGATCAACGCTTTTTTTAAGGATAGCTGTTGTTCTTATTGGACTTCCAGTTCTTGCCTTGTGTATAATTTTTGTGCCTGCGATTTCGAATTATGCAGCAGAATTATACCCTGATCAAACCTATATTAAATATCTCTTGTACATTGATTTGTATGCATCGGCGATACCTTTTTACTTTGCATTGTATCAAGCGATCAAACTGTTAGGGTATATTGACAACAACAACGCTTTCTCAGAATTATCTGTAAAGGTATTAAAAAATATCAGGAACTGTGCAATTGCAATCAGTGGAATTTATGTAGTGGGATTGCCCCTTTTCTATCTCGTCGCGGAGAGAGATGATGCCCCAGGGTTCATTGTCATTGGGGTGGTTGTGATTTTTGCTTCCATGGTGATTGCAGTGTTTGCTGCGGTGCTCCAAAAGCTTTTGAAGGAAGCTATTGATATAAAATCAGAAAATGACTTAACGGTCTGAGGAGAAAACAATGGCGATTATTATTAATATTGACGTGATGCTGGCTAAAAGAAAAATGAGCGTGACCGAGCTTTCGGAGCGGGTTGGAATAACAATGGCTAATCTGTCTATATTGAAAAATGGAAAGGCGAAAGCGGTTCGATTATCAACATTAGAGGCGATCTGCAAAGCTTTAGATTGTCAGCCTGGCGATATTTTAGAATACAAAAGTGACGAGGAGACTTAAGAAATAAATGAATAGTAGAGGCAGGGCTCTTTTCTCAATCTTTATGAGGAGGGGGCCTTTTTGATGTGCAATAATTGGAGGTGTGAAATAATAGGGGGTTATATTAATGATAAAAAATAATTGTAATACAATCAATATATATTGAATAACAATAAATTATGTGATAAATTGAATCCAGATTATTAACTTTGTGAGGTGCAGTTTATGAAACGTGAAACACTCTTTTTAAAGATAGTTGTAATTCTTATTGGAATTCCGGTTCTTGCTTTGTGTATTTTTTGGTTACCTACGATACCTAACAAGGCAGCTGGAGATTATCCGGTGTATTTGGTTTATCCCGTTCTTATAGGGGTGTATGTAACAGTGATAGCCTATTTCGTAGCTTTATATCAGGCGTTAAGACTTCTAAGCTATATTGACAAGAACAAAGCGTTCTCAGAACTATCCATTAAGGCTTTAAAAAATATAATTTACTGTGCAATCATCATCAGTATCTTATATGCGGCAGGTATGCCACTTATTTACGAAATGGCACAGGAAGCCGATGCACCAGGTCTAGTCGTACTCGGACTTGTCATGACTTGTGCTCCAATCGTTATTGCGGTCTTTGCTGCTGTTCTTCAAAAGCTCTTGAAAAATGCCATAGAAATAAAATCAGAAAATGACTTAACAGTCTGAGGTGAAAATAATGGCGATTATAGTGAATATTGACGTGATGTTAGCTAAAAGAAAAATGAGCGTTACTGAGCTTACAGATAGGGTTGGAATAACAATGGCCAATCTTTCTATATTGAAAAATGGAAAAGCAAAAGCGATTCGATTATCAACGTTTGATGCGATTTGTAAAGCTTTAGAATGTCAGCCTGGAGATATTTTAGAATACCTAATGGACGAAGATGCTTAAATCGTAATGAGTAATCGACTCCGCAGATTGAAAAGAACAGCATTGCCTGGAAAGGAGAGCGCATCATTGAAATCAACAACGCAGCTTCTGCATTTTGGCTATCATCAGGCGATGAGTTGCATATTTCCTATTGCGATCTTTGGGACTTTAGCTCTCTCTAACGTAATAGATCTGCCTTACATTTACCGATATGATGCCATTCTTATTATATTGCTTACCGTTCAATATCTTATGTACCGTACTGGATTAGAGACGCTAGATGAAATTAAAGTCATCTGTGTATTTCACATTATTGGTTTGCTGCTGGAAATTTATAAGATAAGAATGGGGTCATGGTCATACCCTGAACCCGGGCTAACCAAGGTGTTTGGAGTGCCACTGTATAGCGGGTTTATGTACGCGAGCGTCGCGAGCTATATGTGTCAAATTTGGCGTAGACTGAAAATGGATATGACGGGCTGGCCGGGACTTGCTGCTGCTGGATCGCTCGGAGCAGCTATTTATCTGAACTTTTTCACGCATCACTTCATTCCTGATTTTCGCTGGTGGCTAAAGGGGCTTGTACTCATTGTTTTTTGGAAAACTTGGATCATTTATCGGGTACGAAACACTACTTATCGGATGCCCTTGACACTGGCTTTTTTCTTAGTAGGTTTTTTTATCTGGTTAGCTGAGAATATCGCTACATTCTTTAATGCTTGGAAATACCCAGATCAGAATCAGGTATGGCATGTGGTTAGTGTCAGTAAGATCAGTTCATGGTTCCTTCTGGTCATTATTAGTGTCATTATAGTTGCTCAGCTTAAACATGTTAAAGCTAATCGTAACGCGAAAGAGTAGAGTATTGTCTTCAAAGGAAATAGTAGTACATGGAGTAAGAACAAATTAGTGATGAGGGGGAGATGAGATGGAATATACAGATTTAAAAGAATTGCAGGATGTGTTTTTCTTTGGTCTAATAGAGCCAGAGGTAAATCAACTAAGGTTATCTTTTTGTAAAAGCAAAGCTAGTGATATAGCTGAGCCTCTTATGGATGGTGAGAAAAGCTCTCCCATAATACAAGTTGATTTTCACTCCTATATTGCATATTCGATTAGAAATGAATTCTTTACTTCTTGGGATGATTACGAGGAATTTGACGGAAAAACATTTAGGATTTATAAGAAATCAAGGTATCTTGATTTTATTTCTAATGGAATATTCGCATCAAAGGATTTTCCAAAACCATATAAGCACTATGGGATCTGTTGTATTGACCATGTCGTTGATATTATTTCAACATCGGAACCAGTAGTAAAGGAAATTATATAGATCTGAATTTCTTTCCAGAGGATAGAAGAAAGCAGCTGATTGCACATGCTTGTCTTTTTTAACGATTAGAGTTATTATGGATTTTCAAAGTCGTTAATGGAGGTGCTGAATGAAATATTCCCAAGCGACAGACTATGCGCTTCATGCAATGCTTTATCTGGTGACGGCGGCGTCCGATAAGCCTGTAGGTGTTCAATTACTTGCTGAGAAGCTGGGTGTTTCGCAAACCTATCTGTCCAAAATGATGACCAAGCTAGTCAAGGCTGGATTGATTCAATCTGCACCCGGAGCAAACGGTGGGTATCGTCTCAGACGGAAGTCCGAAGAGATCTCTTTTCTGGATATTATCCATGCGATCGAAGGGACTGCATCTTTGTTCGAATGTAGCCTGGATCACGGTAGCGAGTGCCTGATTCAACAGGTTGTGATTGACGCTGAAAGACAGATGGAGCAGTACTTGGAAAACAAGAAAATTGCAGATTTGGCGAAAACAATGAAGACGGAGTAAAGATCCGTTCTTTTTTGAATATAATTAAAGATAATATAAGTCCGTAATGACTTTAATATAAAGGAGAATGAAATATGACGGAATTCTGGGAATCAAGCTTTATAGAAAAACAAACGATGTGGGGATTTGAACCTACAGACTCTGCGATCGCCACTAAGGACTTTTTCCTTGAGAGGAATGTTAAAGACATATTGGTACCAGGGATTGGATATGGCAGGAATGCAAAGGTTTTTATAGAGAGTGGGATAAATGTAACGGGTATTGAGATTTCTCAAACAGCAATTGATTTGGCGAGGCAAAATGGAATTGATATTAGCATTTTTCATGGTTCAGTGAATGACATGCCGTATGATAATAACCTCTATGAAGGAATATTTTGCCATGGTCTTATTCATCTGTTGAATAAAAGTGAAAGAGAAAAGTTCATTAAGGATTGCTACAACCAGTTAAAGCCAGGTGGTTATATGATTTTTACAACAGTTTCGAAAAATGCTCCAATGTTTGGAAAAGGTACTCTATTGGATAAAAATTACTATGAGACAGATTATGGCGTGAAAATATTTTTTTATGATGCTGAATCCATTACACAAGAGTTTGAAACCTATGGACTAGTTGAGTTCTCTGAAATTGACGAGCCGCACAAGGACATGATCAATAAACCGTCGATAAACTTTTTAATGGTAAAATGTAAGAAAGAACTATAGAAAAATTTCGACATATCGAAGATAATATATTTCAAAAGAAGGCAGGTGTTATGTTGATGAGCAATATTATTGATTATTACTCAAGCTTTGACGAGTGGGGCAGGCTGGATAGAGAACCCTTAGAGTTCATTATTAATCTCCATTATATCAAGAAATATTTGCCATCAGCTGGGAAGGTGCTGGATAATGGCGCAGGACCCGGTAAATACGCGATGGAACTGGCTAAGCTCGGATATACAGTAACCCTTTCAGATATCACACCTAAATTAGTTGAAGTAGCAACGGAAAAGGCAGCTGAACTAGAATTAACTGAGCAATTTGACGGGTTTCATAACTTAAATGCTATTGATTTAGAAGGAATACCTAATGAGAATTATGATGTTTCATTGATGCTCGGTCCTTTGTATCATTTGCAGAAGGAAGAGGAACGAATTTTAGCAGTAAAAGAGTTGCATCGCGTGACCAAGCAAGATGGCTTAGTATTCGTGGCTTTTCAAAGTCGAATGAGAATGACCATTAATTCGTTACAATCCCCGCAGCAGTGGAAACCGAACGATAATATGAACACCATCAATGAATTCTATGAGAGCGGAATCTTTAATCATAGTGACAAGGGCCGATTTACAGGTGCTTATTATTTTAACATTGATGAGATTCAGCCTTTCATGGAAAGGAATGGATTTGAGTCGATAGATTTAATTGGTTCATCAAGTATTGCAGCCATGTTATCTGCAGAGCAGCAACAGTATTGGACTCACCAAGAGGGGGAAGAGAGCTTGATTCACTTCCTCATATCCAAAGCAAATGATCCCTCAATCTTGGGCATCTCATCACATTTGTTATACATCGGTAAAAGAAAATAAAATTAAGAGCGTCAGTTTCTTAACTGGCGCTCTTAATTTTATAAATGACAGACTACTTTACAAATGTAGTGTGTAGCGGCTCGCTTTACTCAACCCGCGGATCATTTCAATTTCCTCCGAAGACAGTGGGGCTGACTTAGCAGCCGTTACATTATTCTTCAACTGCTCCATGCTACTCGCTCCAGGAATGATAACCGCTACAGATGGATTAGCTAGAGGATAATGAAGTGCAGTTTGTGCTAAGGGGCGAGAGTGGCTCGTTTCCTGGATAAGCTGATCATGCAACTTCAGAAGCTCCTCACTGCTGTAATCTAAGTACTTCTTCTCTGCCTTACTGCGGCCGTTCTCCGAAAGGATGCCACCCGCCAAAGGACCCCGGGCAATAAGACTGATCCCATGCTCGGCCAGCAGAGGGAGGATTTCCTCCTCAGGACGTCGATCTAAAATACTGTATTGGCTCATTACACTGATTATGTTTGATTTTTTTACATATTCTCTAATGACATTAGGTCGAATAGAAGAGATCCCATAATATCGGATTAGACCCTCTTGCTTAAGTTCTTCAAAGGCTTCAATAGTTTCATCTATCGGATCATCGATTGTTCCGCCATGCAGCTGATACAGATCGATATAATCCGTTTGGAGGCGTCTTAGGCTGTCTTTGACTGCGGATTTAATATAGGATTTTGATGGATCCCAGCTCCAGCCTTCTTGACCTGGAATTCTGCGGTTACCCACTTTTGTACTCAATATCACCTCACCGCGGCGGTGGCGAATCGCCTTACCAATGATCTCTTCATTACGACCCTCATCATACAGATCGGCTGTATCTAAAAAGTTAATGCCTTGATCGAGCGCTTCATGGACGATGGAAATGGCTTTTGCCTCATCCGTACCTAAGGACATGCATCCGAGTCCTACTTCACTTACATATAAATCGGACTGACCCAAACGATTTTTATTCATAGGTTGTTCCTTTCTAATTCCGTTGTTTGTTATATTATAACGCCTTAAAGCATCGAATTCGAATGTAAATGAATGATTTCCTTTGACATTATAACCTAGAAGCATTATCGTCATAGCATATGTTATTTACTAGATGATGATGGATAGGGAGAGACTTGAACATATGGAACAAGCAATGTTTGCAGGTGGTTGCTTTTGGTGCATGGTTACACCGTTCGAGGAGTTACCAGGTATCCAAGGGATTGTATCGGGATATGCTAGAGGATTAACCGAGAACCCAACTTACGAAGAAGTCAAAACAGGAACAACAGGACATTACGAGGTGGTACAAATTACGTTTGATCCAGCGCTTTTTTCATACGAGAAGCTGCTTGAATTATATTGGCCTCAGATTGATCCCACGGATGATGGTGGACAATTTCAGGATAGAGGAACACAATACCGGACAGCCATCTTTTACTATAACGAAGAACAACGTTTAGCAGCCCTTGGATCGAAGGAGCAGGTTGCTGTGAGTGGCAGATTCTCAGGACCCGTTGTGACGGAAATCCTTCCAGCGCCAACCTTTTATCGAGCGGAAGAATATCATCAGGACTATCATCACAAGAATCCCAAGCATTATAAAGAGGATCGTGAGCAATCCGGACGGGATACCTTTATCGCTAAACACTGGTAATTGCAGAAACGGAATTTCTAAAGTAAAAGAGCATCCTAAGTCGTTCATGGCTTACAGGTGCTCTTTTTGCATCATATACAAATTTTATATATTTTAAATTCTACATACTTTCTACACATTTATAGACTAAACTACTCTAAATTAAGCGAGAAATTAAAATGGAGGGTTTAAGATGAAAAAAATCATACCCATAGTTGCTGTAACATTGCTTCTAAGTGCAGTGTTAGCTGGCTGTCAATCGGGCAATAATGCCCCATCTGGATCAGATAAGCAAGCTTTTATATCGTCAGTGGATCAACCATGGATCGCATCAAAAAACACAACTCGTATAAACACTTCTGACCCGACTGAGGCAGCAGTTATCGTTTCACAAACCCTATGGACTGCACAGACGAAGAACAACAGACCTTCAAGTGTAGTATTAACGGATGTAAGCAATTGGCAGATTGCCGCGGTTAGTGCGGATTTGATCCATCATCCGAATAATGGCCCTATTCTTTTTACAACTAAAGAGGGTGTCCCTGAGGCAACGTTAGCAGAGCTTAAGCGATTGAATCCTTTAGGCGCAGAAGGTAATAATGGTGTACAAGTAGTGCTCGTCGGACCCATGGCTTCCAATGTCGAAGAACAATTAAAGACACTGGATCTGAAAGTAGACCGAATTGAAGGGGACGAGCCGGCAGCTATAGCACAAGCCATTGATACTTATTATACAAAAGCTTCTGGTGAACTTCCAAAGGCAGTCATTGTAGGTTCTATGGATAGTCCTGAGTACACACTGCCTGCAGTGAATTGGATCGCCCATATGCCAGAGCCGCTTCTCTATGTAACAAAAGATGAAATTCCAGACCCTACCGTTAATGCTTTGAAAGAGCGTGGAGGTTCGGCTACGATTTATATCTTAGGACCTGAAAAAGTTGTATCTACAGCAGTAGAAAAGCAATTACAGGAATTCGGCACAGTAACCCGTATAGCTGGAAAAGACATTTATGAGAATTCCATTGCTTTTGCTACTTTTAAGGACGCCAGCAACGGTTTCGGCTGGGGCATAACGACACCTGGACATAACTTGTCTTTGTTGACTACCGATTCAACGATGCTGGCGATCGCCGCTGCACCTTTTTCGCATTTAGGGAAACATGCACCGCTTATCTTTACGGAAAAAGACGGGTTGCCAGATTCCGTGATGGAATATATGATGACCCTTCAACCTAAATTTCAAGATTCACCAGCAGAAGGCCCCTATAATCATGCTTGGTTAACTGGGGACATCAACGTAATAAAAGAAAGTGCCCAAAGCGAAATCGATGATATGCTGGAAATCTCACCGGCGGCAGGAGGCAATCCACATTCCGGTCACTAGGCCACGAAGAGGGTGAACAACTTGAATAAGCTTCAGGTACTGATCGTTGACGATGAATGGAACATGCGGAATTTAATTCGGATTTATTTAACAAGAGAAGGAATAACGACTAGAGAAGCGTCAACGGGGCATGAGGCACTCACTTTGCTGAAACAACAGAACTTTGATCTAATCCTGTTGGATGTGATGATGCCAGATATGGATGGCTGGCAGGTCTGTAAAGCCGTTAGAGAGGTAAGCTCTGTCCCCGTTCTAATGCTAACAGCTCGCTCGGAAACTAAGGACAAGGTTCGTGGTCTCGGCATAGGAGCGGATGATTATCTCACCAAACCGTTCGAGCCAGAGGAATTAGTGGCAAGAATTTATTCTTTGGTACGGCGTTCAATGCTTACATCGACCCAACAACATCTGAAAAAGGTTCTGAGCTACCCTGAGCTAGCGATTTACCCGGATGCTCGTGAGGTACATATTCTGGATACAGCAGTTGAGTTTACACTCAAGGAATTTGATCTGCTAACGGCCTTGGCACAAAATGCGCACCGTGTCTTTACGAGAGAAGAACTAGTGGAGCGTTTATGGGGCAATGATTATGAGGGTGAGAACCGTGTCATCGACACACATATTAAGAATATTCGCGAGAAATTACATAAGGCGGGTCTGTCTTATAATCCTGTTCAAACGGTATGGGGATTAGGCTATAAATTTGAGATCCCAGGTAATCATCTATGAAGAATAATATTATCGGACTGAAGCTCGGGTCAGTTATTATGTCTGTTTTTTTAGTTGTTTTGTTTATTCTTGGGATAACGATAGACCGAATGTTTACCAATTTTTATTACAACGAGATGCAAAAAGAAACTGAGGAGCTAACCTCGCATTTTATCGGAATGGCTGAATCACCGGATAGTTCAAACGAGCAGATGATGAGTACTTTTGCAGAGTTTTCGGACGTGAGTATATTTAATATTTCAAAAGACGGTAGTGTCATTCTCCATTCGGGTGTTCATGACCGCGCAGATCGTTCATTCATAAATGCTTCGGATATTAGTCGGATATTTGCCGGAAAAAGTGTGAATTTTGAGTATACAGATCCTACTGGACACAGATATTTCATCACTGGGAAACCAATTTCAAATGGTCAAACCATCCAGTCTGCACTATATGTAATGTCCTCTACAGAGAACATGAAGCAATCCTTGGCTTCTATCCGTAACCTACTGTTGCTCGCAGGAATTGGGGCCTTTATATTGGCACTAGGGATTACGGGAATAATTAGTTTATTGTTATCCAGGCCGCTGATCAAAATGCAGAAGGCGACTAGAAAAATTGCTGCCGGTGAATTGGAAACGAGACTTTCCATACGTAGTAACGATGAAATCGGATTTTTGGCAGGAGCTATTAACGACCTTGCTATAGATCTGCAAAGATACAGGGATACGCGTCAGGAATTTTTAGCCAACATCTCTCATGAACTGCGGACACCCATCACCTATTTGAAAGGGTATACCAAGGTCGTAAAGGATGGACTTTATGAGACCGAAGGGGAACGAGATCTGTATTTGGATATTATTCACGAGGAAGCGCATCGGCTTGAGCATCTGGTAGAAGATTTATTTGAACTGGCAAAGATGGAAGAAGGCAAGATCTCACTTACAATGGACTGGATAGATCTTAAGCACATGGCAGAACAAGCGTTACGCAGAGTGGAATTGAAAGCCAAAGAAAAGGGACTTCAGCTGAAGATTATGTATCATGGAGTTTCGTATAGGGTTCGTGGAGATGAAAAGCGTATGGAACAGATTATGATGAATCTTCTGGAGAATGCGATCCGTTATACGGATGAAGGTGAGATTACCGTCCATGTAGATGAGGATGTCGACGGAGATACCGTTTTATTTATTGTAGAGGATACCGGAATAGGTATTCCTGAGGAAGAACTACCCTATGTCTTTGAACGCTTCTACAGAGTTGAGAAATCACGATCCAGGCAATATGGTGGTACAGGTCTTGGACTATCAATTGTTAAAAAGCTTGTAGAATTACACGGCGGTAAGATTCGAATTACAAGTCAGCCTGGAGTTGGAACCCGATGCGAGGTACGGCTGCCTAAATTAACAAAATCCGAAAAGTAAGAGCCAAAAGAGACTTTGCGTATGTACGCGAAGTCTCTTTTTAATTGATGTCAGCTAACGCTATTTTGCTGGCTCAAGCTCTTCAAGTGCCCACTCGCAAAATTGTATAGAGCTCTCCATATCGAGCACACGTTTCCGAATGAGTAAATAGCGTCCAAAAGTCGTTGCTTTTAATTCACGAGTCTCACCTCGTTCATCACGTAAGACTTCGTTAGCTTTCAGCAAGACCTTGTATCGTTCTAGCTCACTTTTACAAAATTCCGCTCGTTTTTGTAGAAGTTCTTTTGCCTCCTCGGGTTTGGAGAGCCATAGACTATACAGCTTAAAATGTAGCTCGTCCCGTAGAACTGGAGGCTCTGCTGGAGTCTCCACCCATCTCCGCAATTGCTCAAGTCCTGCTTCCGTAATGGAGTATTCCTTTTTATCCGGCTTATCCGACTGCTCAATGAGCTGATATGAAATATAACCTTGCTGCTCCATGCTCATTAGAAGAGGGTAGATTTGACTATGTCCTGCTCGCCATAACGGTTTGATATTCTGTGTTAATTCATATCCAGACAACGAATTAGCACTAAGTAAAGTAAGAAGTCCATAAGACAGTGTATTCATTACTCTGAAGCCCTCCAGTTATTATATATCCGTTATTATTGTGATTTTTAGGCATATGTCATCATTGACATATATTCAATATGATTATAACATTATTTAAGTTAAATTATATATGTAAAAGTAGACATATAAAAAAGATAAGGAGGGGTAGCGTGGACGTTAAACAAGAAAGTAAAATTCATTTTTGGCCTATAATGATTGCCATATTCTTCGGAAACTTCGTCTCTGTCTTAAGTACAACGACCATCAACATAGCTGTTCCTCTTTTAATGAATCATTTCCATTCGAACCTGAACACTATGCAATGGATGGTTACAGGTTTTATGCTAGCAACGGGAGTAACTGCACCACTTGCCGGATATCTGGGAGGTAGATTCAGCTATAAGCGACTGTATCTATTCGCTTTGATGGGATTCACCATGTTCTCCTTACTCTGTGCAGTAGCTTGGAATCCAACCTCTCTGATTGTATTTCGAATGCTTCAGGGCTCTTGCAGCGGGCTGATTATGGCCTGTACGATGACGATTATATTCCAAGTGATTCCAGCTGAACGCAGACCTTTCGCCGTGAGCCTATGGTCGCTATCCGCGATGGTAGCCCCAGCCATAGGTCCGACATTTAGCGGATGGTTACTTCAGTATGCTAGCTGGCACTGGTTATTTTTAATTAACATTCCCATTGGGATCATTGCTATTATTCTAACCGTAACGTTAATTCCATACTATCGAATGAATGTTCCGAAATCATTTGATATTCCTGGCTTCCTAACTGTTGTACTGGGCAGCTTATCTTTATTAACCGCATTTAGCCAAGGCAATAGCTGGGGATGGGGATCATGGAAGACCCTATCCTTAATACTTTTGGGGATCGTACTTTTAGTTTTCTTCGTCTTGCACGAGCTGAAGGCGGAAGTACCACTGCTGAATCTGCGTGTCTTTCGAAATCGGCGCTTTACTGCCATGCTTAGTATCTATAGTTTGGTGACGATAGCAATGTATGCTGGAACTTACTTAACTCCATTGTTCTTACAAACGGTAGAAGGAGCAACAACACTTAAAACGGGGCTTATCTTATTGCCATCTTCGATTCTGCTGGCTTTACTTAGTCCAATCGTAGGTAAGATGTATCCAAAGTTTGGGCCTGTGAAGTTAATTTCTGCTGGTATTTTATTTATTTTCATCGGTTTATTCATGATGAGTCGGCTGCATACAAATGTTTCTTACAGCTTCATTATGTGGGCAATGGTTGTTCGGAATTTAGGTATTGGATTAGCTAACGTTCCGAGTAGCACAGCGTCTATGGAGGAAATTCCAGTCGAATGGTCAGGTCATGCCACATCGATCAACAACTGGGTTCGGAATGTGTTAAGCTCACTTGGGATTGCGGTGTTCACTTCTATTTTGTCCACAAGATCCTTACTGCACTCTAAAGAATTGATCAGTTCAGGTGCAGGTAATGCAGATTCGATAAGATTATTATCGTTCACTATGGGTGTGAATGATGTATTCGTAGTCGGCTCTATCATCGTGTTGTTTGGATTACCACTTATGTTTTTATTGCGCAAGAAGCGTAGTGTGATTTCTGTTCAAAGTACGGGATAACCTTCGCATCACATTAGAAAAGCAGACCAAGGGCTTAGTCTTGATCTGCTTTTTTTATATGTTAAGTTAGTGCATCATGTCGCCCATTCCACCCATGCTGCCCACAATTTCCGGATTGATCATCCCGAATATCATCGCGATATGTGCTACAACCAAGAATCCACGATGAGTATAAAATGAAGCTTCATTTTCTGTTCATCTGTTCGTTTACGAGCGATCAGACCAAGATCTAACAAAGCTAGCGGTAATAAGAAAAGCACTCCGCTCAAATAGAAGTCTACGGCTACCACGTCAACCCATGTGTGCCACTCACCATTCACTGACAAAGGGATGAATGCGGTAGGAAACAAGTAGAAGAATACCCCTGTGAAGTACAACCCGGCCAGAATGCTACAGATTTTGTTAAAGGTCCGTAAAGAGCCTTTTAGATTTTTGGTGTTCCAAGGCTGATTATCCGCTAGCAAAGACATATAATGGGTCATGTTCATAAAATACTCCTCCGATATATAAAAATAACTTTCGTACTGATCGTATTCGAGAAGTATGTGGAAAGTATGTAGAAACGAAGGTATTATAAATACATCCATTAATATCAATTGAGGGGAGCAAGACAGCAGTGGGAAGAGGACTACAAAGTATTTTATTTGATTTGGATGGTACATTAACGGACCCTAAAGAAGGCATAACAAAAAGCGTAGAATACGCATTGAACAAATTTGATATTCAGATCGAGCATTTGGATAAACTTCTTCCTTACATAGGCCCACCTCTTTATGATTCATTTATCGAGCTGCATCAGTTCTCAGAGGAACAAGCGCAACAAGCAGTTGTATTCTACCGTGAGCGTTACAGCACCGTTGGAATGCTTGAGAATATGGTGATTGATGGTATACCGCAACTTCTGGAAGACCTCAAGAATAAAGGATTTTCATTGTATGTAGCTACCTCCAAGCCTACTGTTTTTGCAGAACAAATTCTTGAGCATTATAAACTAGATCATTATTTTGAGCATATCGGTGGTAGTAATCTAGATGGCACCCGTTCTAAAAAGAAAGATGTGATACAGTACGTACTCGATCAGAATGCTATTCTTCCGGAGGAAGCTGTGATGATTGGGGACCGAGAGCATGATATTATCGGTGCTATAGGTTGTGGAGTAGAATCTATTGGTGTGACGTTTGGTTACGGATCTAAAGAAGAACTGGAGAATGCTTGGGCAGATCATATCGCTTATCGAGTAGAAGAAATTGCGGATATCATCCAACATATATCATTAAGAGAGCGGTGTGCGAAATGATCCAACCTCGTAATTCAATCTTGGAGGGCAATACAGTCAAGCTGGTTCCAATGGATGACAGCCATGTAGAAGGGCTAGCGAGAGTATTAAGAAATCCAAACATCTGGGAATTTACTTGGCGAAAAATAACGTCGGACGAGCAGGTACAGGATTTAATCACAACCGCATTCGCAAATCAAAACAATGAATCGCAAATCCCCTTCGTCATCATTGAAAAAGCTACTGGACAAATCGTCGGTACCACTCGAATCATGCATCCGGATTTGGTTCATCGCAATGCTGAAATCGGATGTACGTGGATCTCACCTGAATATTGGAGAACGAGTGTGAATACCGAGGCTAAGTCATTACTGCTTCACTATTGTTTTGAAGAGCTAAAGCTGATTCGTGTAGAGTTTACAGTGGTGAAGACTAACTTGAGGTCACAAAGAGCGGTAGAACGATTAGGGGCTGTAAAAGAAGGGGTCCTACGCCAGCATAGAATTAGATCTGATGGTTCGATTCATGATAATGTTGTCTTTAGTATTTTGGATAAAGAATGGCCATCGGTAAAAGAGAATCTGCACTATTTATTAAATGAGAAGTACTCATAATTGTATAAAAGAAGCCAAGAGTCCCTCTCTTATGGAGAAGGACTCTTGCTCTATAGATCAGCCACTTGGCTGTTTATGGTTATTGTTTAGGACTTACAAGAATTTTCACTTGATTTTTTTCCTTCAAAAGCGCCTCAAACCCGTGTTCAATCACTTCGTTCAATTTGATTCTTTTAGTCACTAGTTTGTCTGCAGGGAAGTAACCTTGTTCCATGAGACTAATTACTGCTGGGAATACATCACGGTATCCGATGATACCAGTTAAATTACGTTCTTTAAGTACGATGTTGTTTGGAGTAATCGTAGCATCTTTTTCAAAAATACTAACGATCATGATTTGACCACTTAATTTAGTGGAATTGATAGCTTGTGTTAGAACGGGAGGGACACCTGTGACTTCAAAAGCAACATCCACGCCGCCATCGGTACGTTTTTGAATTTCTTCAACCACATCATATTGTTTAGGATCGATTACAATACCACCAAGTTCCTCAGCTTTGCTCTTACGTTCTTCTGAGAGTTCAACAACATAAATTTCAGCTGCACCGGAAGCTTTCAAAGCTTCAATCACAAGCAAACCGATAGGACCAGCGCCAAATACTACAGCCTTATCTCCGACCTTCAATTGACTGGAACGAACAGCATGCAGAGCAACTGCAGAAGGTTCTACTAGAGCGCCTTGCTCATAGGACAAGCTGTCAGGAATTTTGTGCACCATATGTTGGTCTGCTGCAACGTATTCTGAGAATCCACCGCCGCCTCCAGCCAAACCTAGGAAGCCCATTTTTTCACAAAGATTGTATTTGCCTTGTCGACAAGCTACACATTCACCACATGCAAAAACTGGTTCAACGACAACTCGATCACCAACATTAAACTTGCTAACGCCTTGACCTACTTCAACGATTTGTCCAGAGAATTCATGTCCCATTACGACTGGCGCTTTTTCACCAGTAAGGGGATGATCTGTACCTTGGGGAATGAAAATAGGACCGGCTACATATTCGTGAAGATCGCTGCCACAAATCCCGCACCATTCTATTTTGATTTTCACTTTTCCTTCAAGTGCTGCTGGTTCTTCAATCGTTTCTAACCGTAGATCTTTGACGTTATGCCATCTTAATGCTTGCATATCATTCATCTCCTAGATTAATCAATTGATAATAAATAGTGTTTTTCTCCTGGAAAAGAGGAAACGTTTCCGAGAACAAATATGTCACATAATTTTTATATTGTCAAATTTAAATACTAAAATATTAATATCGAAAATTAGTGAAAAATTTCACCTAAACTTAGCGATAGCAGGCATATATAGACTGTGTGATACTTGCTATAAGTGCTTTTATAAGTACATATATGTTATAATAAATACATTGGGAAAACGGCTTGAATGAGACGGATAGATTTAATAATAGCTATGATTACGGAAACGATTCCGAAAATGAGGGGACTATCAACTTGGCTAATAAAAACAAAGTAACCATAGAGGATGTAGCGAAACGAGCGGGAGTAGGTATTGCTACTGTTTCAAGAGCGATTAATAATTCGGAGGGAATTAGTTCCAAGACTAAGGCATTAGTACTGCAAGTGATTGAGGAGATGGGTTTTACACCTAATACCTCTGCACAAAGTCTGAAGATTCGCCAAACGAAGCAAATCGCTCTGGCCGTTCCCGACATTCGAAATGCCATTATTCCAGATATCGCCTGGTCCGTGGAGCAAGCAGCTAAACAGGACGGCTATCGAGTCATTCAGATTAATACTTCCGGAAATCCGCGGACAGAGCTCGAAACGATTCGTGAGATCAAGAAATTACATGTTGATGGACTCATTATCATGCCTCTTGCTTATCCCAAGACTATGGTAGAGCTAATTAATAAATCGAGTGTTCCTGTCTCCATCATTAACTACGGGAAACGTATTACAGAGAATGTGAAAGCGGATATCGTAAGCCTGTCACGTTTTGAGGGCCAGCTAATCATGGAACATCTAAGCAATATTGGCCGAACTAGAATTGCTTACGCAGGAGCTCAGAAGGATCTCATTGAGGATCGTTATCTTGCCTATCAGCAGGCGTTAAATCAAGTGGATATTTCTTTGGTTTATTTTGGAGAGGATTTCTCCTTGCAAACGGGGGTACAAGCTGCAGATTATTTCTATAGCCTGACCCATATGCCAGATGCAATATATGCTGTAAATGACATGGTTGCTATAGGGATTGTAAACCGATTTAAAGAGTTAGGCGTTCGTGTTCCTGAGGATGTGGCAGTGGTAGGGGTGGATAATAACGCATGGACAACCATTACAAGTCCGCAGATTAGTTCGGTCTCGATCATGGGCAATGAAGTCGCCCGATTGGCTACTCAGCTTCTGTTGCAACGCATTCAGGATAATATTACGGGCGACTACCAAAGAGTACAGCTTGATCCGCGTTTAATTGTGCGAGAGTCTAGTGTTTCGGTTAAGCGTAGTACGACAGGTTGAAAATCCTCTAAATCCTGTTAGACTTAATACTAAGTAAGTTGATGGGGGAATATGAAATGAGGAGATTATTATGGCTAATATATATAAAAGCATAACAGATTTGATTGGTAATACACCGTTATTGGAAATTTCGAAATATAGTAAATCTCAGAACGTTGAAGCAAAAATCCTTGCCAAGTTAGAGTCTTTTAATCCTGGAGGTAGCGTCAAGGATCGTATAGGTTATGCGATGATCAAAGATGCTGAGGATAAAGGCTTAATTCACAAAGATTCTGTAATTATTGAGCCAACAAGTGGCAATACCGGCATTGGCCTTGCAATGGCTGCGACCAGCCTTGGGTACTCGTTGATTATCGTACTTCCGGATACATTCAGTATTGAACGCCGTAAGGTGATGGCTGCACTTGGTGCTAAGCTTGTATTAACACCTGGAGCTGAAGGGATGAGCGGTGCTCTGAAAAAGGCGGAGGAATTGGCAGCGGAAATTCCACATGCATTCATTCCACAACAGTTCAGCAACCCAGCTAACCCTGAAATTCACAGAACGACAACTGCAGAGGAAATTTGGCGGGATACTGATGGAAATGTAGATATTTTTATTGCGGGTGTTGGTTCTGGAGGCACCATATCAGGGGTTGGGGAAGCTTTGAAGGCTAAGAACCCTTCGGTACATATCGTTGCTATCGAACCGTTTGATTCACCGGTATTATCTGGTGGCCGGCCTAGTGCGCATGGAATTCAGGGGATTGGGGCTAACTTCATTCCGGAGATTTACAATAAAGAGGTTGTTGATGAGATTTTTCAGGTGAAGAATAAAGACGCATTTAATGTAGCACGTGAAATTGCCAAGACCGAGGGATTACTTGTAGGGATCTCGTCTGGCGCCGCGGTATATACAGCTACACAAATTGCTAAACGTCCAGAAAATAAAGGGAAGACGATTGTGGTGATTATGCCGGATACTGGTGAACGTTATTTAACAACTACTCTGTTTGATTTTAACGAATAAATTGGTTTGACCTACGATAATACAGAAGAAGTGGCTAGAATTAACGAATTGAATCAAACCCATCGGATGGGTGCAGATCCGGAGTATTTTAATTTCTAGCACTGAGGTTAATACAAACAAGGAGGCTCAGCGGAATGCTGAGTCTTTTTGTGCATTTAGTAGTTAAAGAGTGATCAATTCAGCCCCTTATATTACCAATGGCTATGGTACAATATAGCATAAATCGTAGTAGTTCTAAAAAAGGAGTATGAAACGTGTGAATGTGTTCAAAAAAGTTAGAAATAATTATGTAATTTGGCATGCGAATCGTATTCAGTTACTGGATTTCCCTTCAAGTCCTGTCGTTAGAAAGAAAGTGGTTTTTTCGGGTAGAGTTCAAAACGTAGGATTCCGCTTGGAAATATATACGATTGCTGAAAGAATGAGATTAACGGGTACGGTTAAAAATTTAAAAGACGGAAGTGTAGAGGTAGAAGTACAAGGAGAAGAGCAGCAAATCTCTTTTTTAGTTCATTGCATGCAATCATTGAAACGGGCATCTGTAAAGAAAGTAACTATGAGTGATCTGCCTATTCATGAGAGTGAGAAAGATTTCACGATAGTAAAATAAGTACATATGGATTAGTAGAATTAAGAAGTGGAATGTTTTTTTGGGATTAGGAAGATAGAGGGAAAAATATGAATAGATTAATTAATTGGGACTAAAGTTTCACAGTTCATTCTTCGCTGTGTAATACACAGAATAGAATAAAATGGAACTATTGCTTAAGCCATGCGTAACCGATAAATAAAAGAGATTATGATAGAGCAGGAGGTACATATGAACTACAGAATTTTCAGAAAAATGCTTCTTACCACACTTGCCACCCTGATGTTAAGTGTTTTGCTTCTTCCGGTTTTAACTTCAGCCAAGACAGCTGTACCTAAGCATACTGGGTCATTTTATGTGAATGATTTTGCGAATGTGATCGACGAGAAAGCTGAGAATTACATGGTGAACTATGGAATCCGATTACATCAGGATACGGGTGCTCAAGTCGTAGTGGTGACAGTCGATTCTACAAATGGAGTTTCGATGGAAGAGTATGCAACTTCGCTATTCAATAGCTGGGGTGTAGGCTCTGCGGATAAGAATAACGGGCTTTTGCTACTGCTTTCTATAAAAGATGATGACTACTGGGCGGTACAAGGTAAGGGTATTGAGGACACGTTGCCTAACAGTAAGATTAAAGATATTCTCTCTCAATATCTTGAGCCGGATTTTGCAGCTAAAACTTATAGTAACGGTGCACGTAAAACTTATGGCGCTTTTATTCAAGCCATGGGTGGGACCTGGGTGGAGAATGTCGGCACCAAAAACTATGTATCCGATAATGCCGGTGTACTCAAAAAAGTAACAAAGGATTATTTGAACGAATCTAGCAACAGATATAAAACTACAACTGGCAGCGGAATTTATGTGGTTACTGTAAAGAACGCAGGAGATAAAACACTTCAGGATTATACCTACATGAAGTTTGCCTCCGTTGCTGCTGGCCCTAAGGATGTTATGCTCGTGCTAGACATAGGTGGAGACAACTATCATGTTCTTCAAGGGAAGGACATCGACAAGGTTCTAACTAATGATGCAATCAGCAATATTTTGGATACTGTACTTGAGCCCCAATTTGTGAAAAAAGATTACGGCACGGGAGCTACGGCAACTTCTAATGCTTTGTACAGCTTCTTATTGGCTAGAGCGGATCAATCCGTTGGAGCGACGGGAAACAGTGGAGGCACTACAGCCGCCAATTCTTCCTCAACAACCACTTCAGCAAAGGAGACCAGTGTTAGTGTAGGAAAAGGCCTTCTAATTTACTTATTGATATTTGCTCCGCTCATACTGTTCGGATATGGTCTTTCACGACGCAATAAATATATTGAAATGTACGGTTTGCCATTTAATCCGTATAGCCCAAGAAATATTCGTCGGTATGGGAATTGGTACGGTCAAGCGGATTACGGTTATGGTAGACGTTGGCACAGACGTTATAATAATCACCATCATAATCACCACCATCATCATAGAAACACACCATCCAATAACTCACAGTCAAGCTTCTGGGGAAACAGTGGTGGAGGCGGATCTACTAGAGGTGGCGGAGCAGGACGATATTCCTCAAGCAACGAGAATCGTGGGGGCGGAGGCTCGAGTAGTGGCGGAGGTGCAGGTAGACATTCTTCCAGCTCCTCCAGCTCTTCCAGCAGCAGCTACTCTAACAATGATAGTGGCTCTTCCGGTGGAGGAGGTTATTCCGGCGGTGGTGGCTCATCAGGTGGTGGGGGTAGCGCCAGCAGTGGTGGCGGAGCGGGTAGACACTAAAAAGGTTGAAGATGAGCAGGTTTCCGGGTTATCCGAAACCTGCTTCTTTTGTTTTAGGAGGTTACTTATTTGTTTTAGGTTGTTACTTAATAGTAACTTTTCATAAAATTTATCGTCTATGATAAAGTTAGACATTTATTTTCAAATTCCGAAATAGTCAGGGAGGAAAAAGAAGTGAGCACTTCATCATTACCTCAACGTTCCACCGTACGCAAAAAGAAGCCAACAAAAAAACGTAAGAAACGGAGCTTTTTCCGAACACTATCCAAAGTGTTTTTATTCTGCTTAATTTTGTTGATTGCTGGAGGCGGTTGGTTTTACTTTGCACCTTCGGCTAAAAATCTGCGCTATTCAATCGCTGATACACTGATTACAACACAGCACCGCTACATGGCTAAATATATTATTGGTGAGGACGGATTAAAGAACAGAGTGACTGAATATAGTGCCCAATTTGAAGAGATGGGGGTCGAAAAGGATACACATACCATCACTCCTGAACCTGAAGTAAAAGAGAAACCACTGGTCGAGATAGAAAATGTCTCAGGTACTGGATATTCAGGATATGTCATGATCGTTAATGATCCTACTAAAGTCCGTTTGGGAATTCCGGATAAAATAGGGTCAGGTGAGAAAGTGACTAGTATGGTGAAGCGCACAGGTGCTATCGCTGGAGTTAACGGTGGTGGATTCGCTGACCCCAACTGGAAAGGTAACGGATTTAAACCTATCGGTATTGTGATCTCACAAGGTAAGTTATATTACAACGGTCTCGGTGGCAAGAAATCCACGCAAATCGTAGGTCTAGATAAACAAGGGAAGATGGTTGCTGGAAATTATTCTTTAGACGAGATTAGTAAAATGGGTGTTCAGGAGGCAGTAACTTTTAGCCCTCGTTTAATCGTCAATGGAAAAGGATTGATTAAGAACGCGGCTGAAGGTTGGGGAATTGCACCAAGAACAGCGATGGGCCAGCGAGCTGACGGAGCGATTATATTTGTTATTATTGATGGAAGACAACCTACTTATAGTATAGGGGCAAATCTATACGATGTGCAGCAAATCCTTCTTAAGCATGGAGCAGTGATTGCTGCCAATTTGGATGGAGGTTCTTCTACTGTGCTGGTAAAAGACAACGAGATTATGAACAAGCCATCCTCTCAATACGGGGAACGATATTTACCTACGGCTTTTCTTGTGTTTGAGCACCCTGAGCAAGTCGATATGCCGAATATTTGGAAGGGACTTGACCCCTCCAAAATTGATGCTGCTAAGAAGCGTACACGCTAAAGCACTCTTAATACGTAAATAAGATAAGGATTATCTTGGATTGCCATATGAAAATATGCTACGATATCACCTAGCATGAAACAGAATACAGAACTAACAGGTCTGGAACAGGGGGAATAGGAGTGACGTTGCAACAACTCCGCTACGCTATCGAAATTGCAAATAGTGGCTCCATGAATGAGGCGGCAAAGAAGCTCTTTGTTTCTCAACCGAGCCTGTCCAATGCCATTAAAGAATTAGAAAGTGAACTGGGGATTACGATTTTTGAGCGGACCAACCGTGGAATCAGTATTTCCGTTGAGGGAATGGAATTCCTGGGTTATGCCCGCCAAATTATTGAACAGACGGAGCTTATGGAGAATCGTTATACGGGGAAAAAGCGTAGTCCGATCTATTTTTCCATCTCTACGCAGCACTACGCCTTTGTGGTTGACGCCTTTGTAAATCTCATGAAGCACAATGACGTCTCAGAATACAACTTTAGCTTGAGAGAGACGCAAACCTACGAGATTATCGAAGATGTACGTACCTTGCGCAGTGATTTAGGAATTCTTTATATTAACGAGAGTAACTATAAGCATATGAATAAACTGTTTAGTGATGGCAATCTGAAATTCACACCACTTTTTAATACCGATCCGCATCTTTATGTTCGAACTGGACATCCGCTGGCTCGTAAGGAAGTTATTACTCAGGATGATATTGTGCCATTCCCTTATATCACTTTTGAACAGGGGGAGAACAATTCACTGCACTTCTCAGAGGAAATGTTAAGCTTTTCACAAATTGAGAAGAATATTAAGGTGAATGACCGAGCGACACTGACCAATTTATTAATGGGTACGGATTGCTATACGGTAGGTACAGGAATTCTGGCGTCTGATCTAAATGGTGATGGACTGAAGACGATTCCTTTTGAGAGCAATGAAGTATTTACGGTTGGCTGGATAGCGCATAAAGATCGCAGACCGAGTGTAATGGCATCTAAGTATATCGAGATTTTGAATGACCTGGTTTCAGGAAGTTGTTTTGATCTAAATCATTTTTTACTATAGCAGTAGGAGGATCGGTATGATTAGACCCGTAATTGGCACCCAGAGAAATGCTCCACCCTTTCGCTACGATATCGTTGGCAGCTTCTTACGAACGGATGAGATAAAAGCAGCCCGCCTCCAATATGACAATGGTGAAATCACGGGCAGTCAGCTTCATGAAATTGAGAATATTGAAATCGCCAAACTACTGGATCTGCAAAAAGAAGTGGGGTTATTGGCGGTCACAGACGGAGAATTTCGCCGTTCCTGGTGGCATCTCGATTTCTTTGTAGGGATTAAAGGAACTGAGAAGATTAACTTAAATCAAGGAAGAGCGGAAGCGGCTCAGCGCGCGGAATCTTTTCGAATCGTGGACCGAATTGCCTTTGAAGATCATCCAATGATCGACCAATTTATCGCTTTGAAACAAATGGCCGGAGACCGAATTCCGAAAATGACGATCCCTTCACCCGCTTTATTTCACTTTGTGGAGGATTTTAACGGGAATGAAGTTTACCCGGATCAAGAAACCCTATTCCAAGATATTATTGCTGTTTACCGAACTGCAATCCAAGCGTTCTATGATGCAGGCTGCCGTTACCTCCAATTAGACGATACAACTTGGGGAACGCTGTGTAGTGGTAGACATCGGGCGCATTTACGAAGCAGAGGTACAGATCCAGATCAATTGGCTAGGGATTACGTTAGGCTGATTAACGAGAGCATTGCCAGTCGTCCAGATGATATGACGATTGCGCTTCACGTATGCCGAGGTAATTTCCGCTCCACATGGTTCGCAGCTGGTGGTTATGAGCCTGTGGCCGAAGAGCTTTTTTCGAATAGTAAAGTGGATGCTTTTTTCTTGGAGTATGATAATGAGCGGGCGGGCGATTTTGAGCCCTTACGTTTTATTAAAGATCAATTTGTGGTATTGGGACTAGTAACTACGAAACATGGTGGTCTTGAGAGCAAAGAGCAGCTCAAAGCGCGTATTGAAGAAGCGGCACAATATGTTGATATTGAGAAGCTTTGCTTAAGTACTCAATGTGGATTTGCTTCAACTGAGGAAGGAAATATCCTAACCGAAGAAGAGCAGTGGGATAAAATACGTCTCGTAATTGAAACAGCCCAAGAGGTTTGGGTATAAATAAAATAAGTTTTTAGAAGGCTCCTGTTTGATTCAGGGGCCTTTTTTATGCGTGTATTGTGACAGCTTAGAGGATTAACCTACCAGCGCACTTTACTAGAGCTATTAATCAAGGGTATAATAAGTAACAATTGTTTTTAATTCATGTTGAAAGAGAGCGGGAACAATATGGGTCGTAAGTGGAATAATATTAAGGAAAAGAAAGCCTCCAAAGACGCCAACACAAGTCGCGTCTATGCAAAGTTTGGTGTTGAGATTTATGTAGCAGCTAAGAAAGGTGAACCCGATCCAGAAGCAAACCGGGCCTTGAAGGTTGTATTAGAACGTGCAAAAACTTACAATGTACCAAAAGCCATTATTGACCGCGCAATGGATAAAGCCAAAGGCAGCGGTGATGAGAATTATGAAGAGCTTCGTTACGAAGGATTTGGACCTAACGGTTCGATGATCATCGTCGATGCACTTACGAATAACGTTAACCGTACAGCGCCTTTGATCCGTTCTACATTCAGTAAGAATGGCGGGAATATGGGTGTCAGCGGATCTGTAGCCTACATGTTTGACTCAACGGCTGTTATCGGTGTAGAAGGTAAAACTGCCGATGAAGTGATTGAGATGATGTTCGATGCAGAACTAGATGTACGTGATGTACTGGAAGAGGATGAAGCGGTTATCGTGTATGCTGAACCTGATCAGTTCCATGCCGTACAAGAAGTGTTCAGGAATGCAGGAATCACTGAATTTACGGTTGCTGAGCTGAACATGCTTCCACAGAACTATGTAACACTTCCTGAAGATGCACAAGCTCAATTCGAAAAATTGATTGATGCCTTAGAAGATTTAGAAGATGTTCAACAAGTGTATCATAACGTAGATTCTGAGGACTAAGAATAACATATAACAAGGCGATGGAGTTCGCCACAACCGTCTCTTCAGACTAATGACTCCTACCAGAGTGAGCTTCACTGGTAGGAGTCTGTTTTGTTGCCAGAGACTAATTTATATTGACTTTGGGAGTTGCTGTTATGAATCAATGGTCTGCACGATGGCATGAATTCGTGAAGAAAAGAAGTCATTTTGCACTTTGGAGTACATTTATCAAATGGATTGTACTCGGAAGTGTGGTTGGACTCTTATCGGGAACTGCCTCGGCTTTTTTTCTGAAAAGCTTAGACTATGTAACAGATGTACGTTTAGAGCATCCATGGCTACTTTATTTGCTGCCTCTTGGGGGAGTATTTGTTAGTTTCTTATATATACGTTACGGAAAAAACAGCGCTAAAGGAAATAACCTTATTATAGAACAAATTCAGGATGGTACAGAGACCATTCCATTACGTATGGCACCCTTAGTATTGTTAGGAACACTGGTCACTCACTTGTTTGGTGGATCTGCCGGACGGGAGGGAACAGCTGTACAAATGGGAGGAAGCCTCGCGGAGTGGTTTGGGAAATTAATCAAAATCAGCCTGTTAGATCGCAAAATACTGTTAATGTGCGGGATTAGCGGAGGCTTTGGTTCTATTTTCGGAACACCGCTGGCTGGAACCTTATTTGGTCTAGAGGTAGTAACCATTGGACTTATTAGCCAACAGGCATTACTTCCATGTTTTGTGGCTAGCTTTGTTGGTGATCTGGTCACCACTCGATTGTGGGGCGTTCATCATACTCACTATGTCGTGAATGAATTTCCAACCTTAAGTTTAATGATTATTCTAAAAGTGGTATTGGCCTCTGTAATTTTTGGTCTCGTGAGTATGCTTTTCAGTGAACTGACTCATTTTCTAAAAAGAATCTTCACCGCCATGATAAGCAATCCTATGATAAAAGGTGCAGTGGGTGGTTTGATTATCATAGCGTTAGTATTCCTTGTAGGGTCCCGTGATTACTTAGGCCTCGGAATTCCATTAATCAAGGATTCTTTTGAGGGAGATGTCTCTCCTTTCGCTTTTTTATGGAAGCTGATCTTTACCGCCTTTACCTTAGGAACAGGATTTCAGGGTGGTGAGGTTACTCCGCTATTTGCGATTGGATCCACATTAGGCAATGCTTTGGCTGGAATTTTACATGTATATGGACCGTTTCTGGCTGCTCTCGGATTCATTGCTGTCTTCTGTGGAGCTACCAGTACGCCTATCGCTTGCTTTTTAATGGGGATTGAGCTATTTGGTTCAGAGGGTGCTGTATACATGTTCATCGCTTGCGTGGTGAGTTATTTATTCTCCGGACATAGTAGTATTTATACTTCACAGCTTATTGGTGTATCGAAGAGCCAGTTCATTTCAATTCCTCAAGGGACTAGGATCGGTACGGTCAAACGCGCCAGCAAAAAATAACAGCACCTCTCGGATGGTGGTTGACAAGTGCGGGTACACGATTTAAAATGTAGCCAAACGAAGGGATGGTTTAACATGATTCATGTAGAAACTGTAAAGTTATATACCAGAGGCTGCTCCGAACAAACGGATACAAACGATGAAACGTTGTCCGGAGCTTAATCGAAAAGCGAATCGCTTTTTATATCATCGAAAGATAGCTAGGTCATTTTAGTGTGATTATTCATGCTTATTTGATTACGCCATCTTCCGATGTTAATGATTAAGAGGCTGTAGACAATTTTCGTCTACAGCCTTTTGTGTTATATTGCTCAGTTTCTACACTGACATTTATATGTTTGTGCCGTTCATTCGTGTACTGACAAGCAGAAGGCTTGCACCTAAGGGTGCAGTGTCTTCTGCTTTTTTTGCGTTCTTAATTAATTTTAGAAAAGAGGAATAGGAAATGAGTTTACTTGAGGTTTCTAATTTATCACATGCTTTTGGCGATAAGGTTCTATACAAGAATGTTTCTATGGAATTGTACAAGGGTGAGCATGTCGGTGTGATTGGCCAGAATGGAACGGGGAAAAGTACGTTTATTAGCATTTTGACAGGCGAAGTGATCCCGGATGATGGAATGATAAAGTGGCAGCCCAATATTACAATCGGTCATCTCGATCAATATGCTGTCATGGATGGAAACCGTACGGTTCATAATTATTTAAGACAGGCTTTCTCAGAATTATATGAACTAGAACGAAAAATAAATGAGCTCTATGAAGAGTGCGCTGTTACTGGCAACGAAACGTTATTACAAAAGGCAGCAGACTACCAGGAACGATTAGAAGCGTTAGACTATTATTCGATGGAGAGCAACATCAGTAAGATGGTTACCGGTCTAGGGATCAACGCGATTGGAATCGACCGTCCCATCGAGCAGTTAAGCGGGGGGCAACGGACGAAAGTCATTCTGGCCAAGCTTTTACTTGAACAACCTGATTTGTTATTACTCGATGAACCAACCAATTATCTGGATAAGGAACATGTTAACTGGCTCGCTGAGTATCTGATTGCATTCAATCAAGCGTTCATTGTAGTGTCTCACAACTATGCCTTTCTCGATAAAATATCCACTAGTATTTGCGATATTGAGGGCGAAACGATTAAAAAATACCACGGGAAATACTCGGATTTTGTGAAGCAGAAGGAACATTTACGAGAGAGTCATATCCGGCAATATCATGCACAGCAGAAAAAAATCGAAACCACTGAGCAATTCATTCGAAAAAACGGTGCAGGTGTTAATTCCAAAATTGCCCGTGGTCGCCAGAAACAGCTGGATAGAATGGAACGAATCGCTGCTCCGACATTTGTCTCCAAAGCGTCTATTCGCTTTAAGGAGCTTCCGTGCACGTCACAAGTAGCCCTAAAAGTGGATCACTTAGTCGTAGGTTACGATAAGCCTTTGTTGCCTAAATTGAAGTTCTCCATTCGCGGTGGACAAAAGCTCGTGATTACGGGGTTCAACGGAATCGGGAAATCAACTTTACTAAAGACGTTGGTTGGAGAGATCCAAGGGATTACCGGTAGGTTTCAGTTCGCAGAACAAGTTAAAGTGGGTTATTTCGAGCAAGATTTAACTTGGGAAGACGATACAATGACACCTATTCAGGTGATTTCAGCTTATGATCCCAAACTGACTGTAAAGGAAATACGTCGCTATCTAGCGCAGTGTGTTGTTAAAGATAACCTTGTAACACAGTCAATACGTACACTCAGCGGCGGGGAGCAATCAAAAGTTAAGCTGTGCCTATTACTGCTTTCAGAATACAACTTTCTAATCATGGATGAGCCGACCAATCACTTAGATGCTGAAACAAAAGATGCTTTACAGAAAGCTCTAATCCAATTTGGTGGAACTGTGATTCTTGTTTCTCATGAAGAACAATTTTATAAGGGATGGGTTGATCGTGTGCTCAACATAGGAGATGAGACCAGAAATAAAGGAGTTAAGTACTAATGCAAACCATGAATGATCATTGGAAAAGAAAAATAACCCTATTTCTAACAGCTCAAACCATATCTTTATTTGGATCTTCGCTTGTTCAATATGCGATTATTTGGTATATCACTCTAACAACTACCTCAGGGGTGATGATGACGATATCAACCGTCTGTGGATTTCTCCCGCAGATGGCCATCTCGCTGTTTGCTGGGGTATGGATCGACCGCTATAGTCGTAAAAAAATGATCATGCTAGCAGATGGTATGATTGCGATCGCTACACTTCTTCTCGCTGTGATGTTTTTGATGGGTTATAACAATATTTGGTTGCTATATTTAATTTTGCTGATCCGAGCAGCAGGTACGGGCATACAGGTTCCTGCTGTGAACGCACTTATACCTCAAATTGTTCCAAAAGATCAGCTTATGAAGGTAAACGGAGTAAACAGCAGTATTTCATCCTTGATGATGTTTCTGGCTCCAGCTGCAGGTGGCGTGATCCTGTCGATTAGTACCATTGAAACTGCCTTTTTTATCGATGTGATGACTGCAATTATTGGGATCGGTATGATGTGTATAATCGTTATTCCAGCTCACGCTAAAGTGGAAGATGGTCAGAAATCGAATGTACAAGACATTAAGGAAGGATTTAAGTATCTAAAGGATCATGCTTTTATTAAGCAATTACTAATCTATTTATTTGTCGTAATGATACTAATTAGTCCAGCCGCCTTCTTAACCCCTCTAATGGTGAGTCGATCCTTTGGTCCAGAAGTATGGAGATTGACCGCAAGTGAGATGACTTTCAGTGCTGGGGCGTTAGTTGGAGGGGTTCTAATCGCATCATGGGGCGGCTTTAAGTCTCGTATGCATACCAACATTTTAGCATGTGCTTTCTACGGTTTGCTGATGGTTGGACTTGGCGTCGCTCCTATGTTTGCAGTGTACCTATTGTTTAACTTGTTGATAGGCATAACGATGCCTTGCTTTAACGCTCCTTTGACAGTATTGTTGCAGCAGAATGTGGATCCGGATATGCAAGGTAGGGTATTTAGTCTTGTCCAAGTAACGAATTCATGTGCTTTGCCACTCGGGATGGTGCTGTTTGGTCCGTTAGCTGATAGAGTCCAAGTGGAGACAATTCTTTTACTCGCTGGTATTGCAGTGATTATGTGCGCTTTGTATGCAGTGATTAAACTTCTTGCCTTAGCAAAGGACTACGATTAACATGAAGTTATTCCAAATAAATACAAGGACAGTTTTAGAAATAGAAGGTGTAAGTTATATTTTGAACTTAAACTCAATGTTTAGATAACAGAGTGGGTCTTCAATACAATTGAAGATCTACTTTTTTTTGTATGAAGTGAGAGTTTTTCTGTTAGGGATCGTCTATAGAGTATCGTGCTTCAAGGAGGCTTAAGGGTGAAGGGACATGTACCGAAAGTTGAAAAAGAGGAAGAAAGGCAATGGATCCTAAACGTTCTGGATGGTCATAAGGAAGACTATTCGTATCTTGTGAATCGATATAAGAATAAAATCTATGGCCTTTTGAGAGGAATGGGGGCCGATCACCAAGACGCACAAGACATCACTCAGGAGACTTTTATAAAAGCTTATCGTAAGCTAGCCTCACATGATTTGAATAAAAATTTTGCGGCTTGGCTGTATACGATCGCGACTAATTTACTGAAGGATCTGTGGAAAAAAACTCGTCCTATAGCGAGCTTACCAGACGATCTTGCAGAACTTTCTCTTTCAGATAATCCAGAAGAAGAATTCATTCGATCGGAGCATCGCTCAGAGCTGCATCAGTTAATGCAGAAGCTACCACCTAATTATCGTACGACTTTGCTGCTTCGTTATACCAATGATTTAAGCTATGAAGAAATGTGTACGCTCTTAGAGGTCCCTTTAAGTAAGATCCAAAATGACCTTTATCGTGCAAAACAACGATTGAAACATATCATGACACACCAGGAGGTGAAGAGCGATGAAGTGCTTAAGTCCATTTGAGATCGAGCAATACATCCTAAGTACATCCACCTCCCGACCTTTTGAAAATGTTGATCATATCGCTGCTTGTGCCCATTGCAATTTAATCTATCATACACTATTAGAAGAACAAGAGGAGTGGTCGCAAGCGTTGTTTGAAGAGAAGCTGCCAGATTCTTTTACTGCTCAAGTTATGGCTTCAATAGAATTCGTAGAACTAGAGAAAGTAACGGTACCTGACAGGAAGCGAAAGAATCCGAAGATACTTAAGTCACTAAGAATAGCCATGGGAGCGGCTTTGTTACTTGTTGTTCTGAGTGCCGTGATTTTATATTCTGTGCCCACATTGGCAGATACTTTACGTTCTCTTTTTGTAAAAGATAATGTGGACATTGGCCTTCTACGTGCACAAGAATTTGGGTTAGTAGAACATCCTAATATTAAGGTGAAGGATAAGGGCTACACTATCAAAATAGATGAAGCGGTGGCAGATCCTACACGGGTAATTATTGCTTTACAGTTGTTCGGACCGGATGGAAAGCATGATAAAAAGCGGTTGGTCCTTAATGAAGGGAATAGTATTGCGATTAAAGATGATCAAGGAAAGATCGTAGGAGAATTATACGATATTGGATTTACCAACGATTTTTACTATATGATCGCTAATTTCTCGGAGCCACTGCAAACCGATCAAATTACAGTCGAAGGTCATATTGCTGAGTTGGGAAGCAAGGACAGAAATATTCCTGCACTTCAAGGCGATTGGAACTTTAGTTTTTCGATGGATATGACAAAAGCGAATGAACAAACAACCTCAACTCCCCTAACGGGTAGCTACACTTCTCCGGATGGTTTAACAGTCACCTTAAAAAAATTAACTCATATGGTACAAGGTGTCCGTTTTGAATTTGATACGGAGTTGAGTGATGAGGCGCTAAACCGTTCTCCAGGTGAATTATGGAAGCAGCAAGGGGTGAAGTTCCATTTTGAGGATAGCGCGGGTGAAGAGATTCACAGTGTTAATGCGAGGAAATTGCCGAGTAAGGATAGTGTAATGTCACGATCTTCAACACCCGGTGATAAACCTGGACTTATGCATTGGAGCTATACGTTTAAATATTTGCCTCAGGATACGCCGTATACTTTTGTGTTCGATGGGTATTTCATTCTAGAAAAGGATGGTTCGATGGTACAGTTTGAGCCATCCAAGTTGAAGGAGCATCCGATCCCCTTTGCATTTGATGGAGATGAGCTGATGTTAAATGATTTTACTGTGGAATCACCGCCTGATACCAATGGATCAACGAAGGAAGGTTCATTACATTTTAGCGGAAGATTGAGAAATGAATTTATGAACAGTGAGTGGATATTTAAGGATCTTGAGGGTAAAGAGTATCCTCTCTCAGGACGAGGAGCTTATTCTACTGATGGGTCCGGATGGAAGGATGGTTATATCGTAATCGTTGAATCCCAGTCAAATAACAAAAAGAATTTTTTTGAGTTCCGTGCTATTGGCCTTACTACGATCCCTGATCAGCTTCAATTAATACGCACGATAGTCAACCGATTGTACACTAATGTAGATTGGTCCGTTCCTATCATGGAAGCTAGCAAAAAGCAGTAAAATCAATCATTTACCTTCCGGAATGTACAAGCAGATAGGAGCTCTGTCGCATCTCATATACTATCACAATCGAAAAGAGGTGGTAGTTTATGACTGCTGCAGAGAAGAGAAGAATTCAAAGAGCTTTGAATGCTTTGCGTAAGCAAAGAGTGGTTCTGAAGGAAAGCCTTAAAAGAATTGAAGCGTTGCTTTGCAGATTGCCTATTGGCAGCCGTGAAAGATTTGAATTGTTAGCAGTAAGAGATTCAATCATTGAAGCGCTCCGACTCAATGCTATTGCTATACGAAATTTAAAAGATGTTACTTGTGCTTGTTAATTCGTTGAACTTCTGAACCTTCTGATCCTTGTATCAACGATCAAAGTAAAGCTTTTTCCTGTCACATTAGGAGGATACTGTTTTTCTTTCTTATTGATCTGACGGGTAACGATAGCTCAATAAACACGATAAGGCAGCCGGTCAGTCAATGTGATCGGCTGCCTTTATTCAGCAATCGGGCAGGATAGTTGAAGTTCAAACGCGGGAAAACGTATAATAAATAGGGTTTAACCCCTAAGATGACTCTTAGTTTTTTTATATGACTTAATACAACAATATTTACAAATTCATGATACGATATTGCTAAATCAGGAAATAGATGCTCTATATGTAAGATAGAATTAATTATTGATGGAACTGTTGAAGAGGATTCATAACAAAATGATTGATGATCAACCAAGGACGTTTACTGAAACTATTATGATTCTGTAGAATGGGGGCCACTATATGTCATTAGTTAATGAAAAAGAAGAGTGTTTACTTATCGAGACATTAAAATCGCATATACCAAATGTAGAGGAATTACTGAATCCAGCAGTCGAGGAATCAGAAATAAATCTTTTTGAGAGCATGATGAACTGCAAATTTCCAGAAGATTTTAGAAAGTTATACATGAATTCTAATGGAGAAGGAGAGCAGATTTTTGGCGTTATGGCTGGTCTTGGTTGGATGAACATTGAATCGATAGTAAGCAACTGGAAGTCCCTTTTGGAATCAGCATACGATATTATATCCAGCAAACCAGATATAATAAAAGATGGGAACTACAGAGAAGGCTGGATTCCTTTTGCCGAAGATGGTGGAGGCTCATATTTGGCAATTGATTTAGACCCCGGAGAAAAGGGCGTTTATGGGCAAATTATAACGATAGATCACAATTCTAGTTTTTCATATGTTATTGCGGAAAGTTTGGGACATTTCTTTGAATTTATTGATTCGAGCCTCAGAAATAGTAGTATTGGTATTCGTGAAGAAGATGATGTAATCATATTATCCCGTGAAAGTGGAAGTTTGTTGGATGATATTTTGGCTTTGACTAAAATGGATATCGAAGAGAACAGCCTTATCCCTGTAAGTGGATTTTGGGAAGAGTATTTTAAAGACGATGTTGAGAGTGGTTTTGTATCTTCAAAAACATTGAAAAAAAAGAGAATGGTATTTATTAGAGCTGATCAAGCTCAAAAATACGGAGCAATATCTTTGGATATTTTAACCCATATGGTTAATCTTAAAGAACTTATTATACATGCGGATGAAATTACTAATTTCGATGTACTTAAACGGTTGCCTTCTTTAGCAGAACTTGTGATAGGATCAGAAGCCTTTAAAGAGTCTGATTTGGAGTACTTAGTTTCTTTAGATGGGCTAAGGCAGCTAACATTAATAGGACTTCCATTAAAAGATATACATAAACTGAAAGATATAAAGAAATTAAAGAGTTTGAGATTATGTAGAATGAACTCAATTGATAGGGGATTAATAGGAACTATAAAAAATTTGAAGGAACTAAGTTTAGAAGAAATGGAGGTTGGCGACCTGCTTTATATTTCAAACCTTAGTAAGTTAATAAAACTAGAGCTCAAACAAGTGACTATACCACATTTATCATTCTTAAAAGGTTTAAAGAATCTAACGTTTTTTGAGACGGATAGCTGTGCAATAGATGAATCACATATAGAGGTTATAGGAGAATTGAAGAAATTAAAGCAATTCACTTATCCGGTTGGAGATTTAACAATACTCAAAAATTGTATAAGTCTAAAGCAGATTGGAGTAGATGCATCAAGACTTAAAGGGTTGGAGGAAATTTCAGACTGTAATATAGTCGATATAACTATATTTCATGCAACATCGAAAGAGAACGCAAAGTCCGTAGTCGCGGAGTTTAATAAATACTTTAAACTTCAGTCATATGGATGGCAGGTAACATGGAAAGATTAATGAAACTTGCCTACACTGAGCTTTATCATAATAGGGCGGAATTTTTATAAAAGAAAGGAGACTAGCCATATTGGTTAGTCTCCTTTCTTTTTGCTGTTAGACCAACTTGACAGAGGTCTATATTTCGATTGGTCGAAAAATGATAAGGGCTTGGTAATACTTCATTTAATAAAAGCCTCACTGATACCTAATAAAATACTATAAAGGAAATGGAAGACGGGACAGAGGGGCCTTTTTTGCGAAACAAGAAATAATATACATGGGTCTGTGAAGTTTACAATTGTAATCTAATCATTGAACGTCTAGCATTAAGTATAATGGAACGACGCATTAAGCAGATAAGGCGTACTACGGGTTGTTTATATTATCCTCGCATAATTTTTTCGAAATGGAGAGTTTATGAAAAAGACTATTGTTTGTGTAATAACGATACTTATAGTATTCTCAGGATTCGCAACACAAGGTTATGCGTCGTTGTCAGATACGCAATCTGTGGCAATACAGGCGTTGTTGGATGATGCCCATCGCATATCAGGTGTGCCGGGAATGTCAATCTCAATACTTGCTGATGATGAAGTGTTCTACTTTTCTTCCGGGTATGCAGACCGTGAAAGTGGATTGTCTGCAAGTGAAAATACACTATATGAGTTGGCCTCGGTCAGTAAAGCTTTTACCGGCATGGGTATTCTGCTGTTGGAGGAGCAAGGGCTGCTGTCAATGACTGACACTGTCCAAAAATATTTACCTTGGTTTACGTTAAAATATCAAGGCAAACCTGTTGATATGCAAAGCCTTACACTCAATAACTTTCTTCACCATACTAGCGGCCTAACAAATAGTAGGCATTCTCAAAATATTCCACAAGGCAATACACCAGATTTGCTGCAAAAGACTGTGGAAATGCTGGTAGATGCTGAGTTGGCGTTCCCTACCGGTGAACAGTATAGCTATGGAACCGTTAATTATGACGTATTGGGTTTGGTTATTGAGATTGTGTCGGGACAAAGCTATGAAGACTTTATGAGGGAACAGGTATTTCAGCCGTTAGGTCTTCACCAGACGTATGTTTATAAAGAAGATGCTCAAGACACCGGACAGTTGGCACAGGGCTACCGTTCTTCCTTTTTTATGACAACTCCATATAACGCACCGGATTATTCCGGGAATAAACCCGCTGGCTACATCATTTCTTGTACAAAAGATATGGCGCGTTGGATGGGCATACAGATGGGTATTGTGCAGGACATACCCGAAATATTCCATACGGTTATCGAAAAGTCACATCAGGGCGATATGTCTGTTCCGGCAGTCAACGAAATGTATTATGCAGCGGGCTGGTCGGTAAACGCCAACCAAACGATTATAGAACACCCAGGGGGCAATCCCAATTTCGGAACCGAAGTGGCCATACTGCCAAATGAACGAACAGCCGTCTGCTTGCTGACCAACGGCGCAAATATCAATAGAAGCATGGTACTAAAAGTTAAAGATATATTAGACGGCAATCTAACGCAGTCATATGAAATAAGCGGCACACAGCTTTTGGACATCATTTTATCGTCTATCACAATTATTCTTTGCCTATTGGCTGTTCTGTTCTTTATCTTAGGATTACGCAGAAGGAAAACGAATGAGCGGCATCCAATTACAAAAAAGCGAATAATCGTAACAGCTATTTTGCTGATTGCTACGATTGCCCTGTGTATAATGTGCTGTGTATTAGATTGGTCAACGATACTTATTTGGCAAACATATAGTGTTCTTACAGCTTTGATTTCGTCGGCATTATTAACAGCAAGCATTACATGGTTTGTATACACCCACCGATATAATGCCTCGCTCCGAAAATAAGCATTTTGTTCGTTCGCTTATTGGTAAAATGCGTATAGCGTATTTGGTTTGGTACAGCGGAAAGTAGAGTTACGAAATAGTGAGAAAGAATTGATTTAACGCCAGATTCACCTCAATATAACCATTTAAAGTTCAAGCAGAGATACCACTTGAACTTTTCTTTTGTTGAATTCTTTGAACAATACTTGGTGATTCTCAATCTACATACTGGTAGTAAAGCTCAATGTTACTATACATCGGATTTGTTGGGTTTCCTTTCATTACCGGAATCTTGTGATCCGAGTATATCCGGCGTCGAAGACTTGTCTACCGCTTCTAGCACTTGACGAGGCGTTTTAGTACCTGCTATGATTTCTTGAATATCTTTCCTAGATTTGAGAAAGCAGGGCCAGCAACGCCCCAATTATTAACAAGGTACATGACATTGCCGCCTTGAAAGCGTCTTGAAGTAACCCCTTTCAAAAAAAGAGGAACCTCCTTTATTATCGACCCGTTGAATTACAAGCGATAGCGGATACATGAAGGATGTAATCTCAAATCTCATACATTAAAAGAGACAGTATTGAGGAGTATTCGTATGGAACATAAATTAACCTTAATTAATGTTTTTGCCGGCATAAATTCAGAGGAAGCAGTCTTTGAAGAGCTTCCTGCAGAATGCATAAGCGATAAAATATTCAAATTATGTGCATCTCCTGGGCTGGCTCTAGGGCTTGCGAAAGGAGATACAATAAAACTCCATCCCAATGGAGAGTTTGAATTAATAAAACATGGTGGAAATTTCTGCATTCAAATTTACAAAGAGGAGCTTGTTAAAGAAAAGATAGAGATAGCTGAATCTATAGTCAAACGAGAGCTTTCCGGTTCTTTAGATGGATTTCATAATGGCTCGCTTGCCTTCACCGCGCCCATCAGGAATGGATTTCATGCCACCAATAAGGTTTTCAATGTAATTAGAGATTTATTAGAATCGGAGTACTATTACTCTAATATTTACGAATATCCATATAACTTTGACGATGAAGAGTTAGTTAGCTGGGCTAGAGATCTGGATTAATCGCTTCAAAATATCAGTTCTCCGGCATCATACACTATCTCTGGGCCACATTTTTCAATATGATCTCCAATCCTGATCCTGAGTCAAAAAAATAACGTGTAATCATAATATACCCAAAAGCTCAAGAGTTGCAGGAGGCAGATATGGTAGATGAAAGGCATCTTGTTTATTTCAAAGAACTTCTGGAAGGAAATGCTGAAATTTCTTTTAAGGCATACCTTTCAAATAATGAAGATTTCTTGCGCAAGCAATTTTCTCCGGCGAGATTTGCAAGACTGAAGTTCAAGTCAATTGATGAAATAATAAAGATTCTTGACGAAGAGAATGTATCCTACAGCATTAATGATCATGCCGTAAGAAACGAAAAATATTTAGCAACCTTTCACCTGGATGCCTTGAATGAACAAGGTAGGCTTAAGGAAGGATTCAAAGACACCCTATTCAAAGGAACTGTTCACAACTTTAAAACCAAGGGGGAAGAAGCAGTCTTAACCCTCTATAAATACATCGAATACCCTAAAAAAATCAATAACAAAAAAAATATAGAAAAACTCCAAGACATCGAATGTTTCGCCGAATTGGAATTATCCTTAGGGGATGAAAGTCTTGGCTTATTTTTACTAAAGGCTCTAGCCTCTATTGAGCGTCAGCTTTCCGAAGTAGATGATATTGTCCTTAAAGCTCAAGAAGCAGTCATGAAGCACCATTCATCGAAAAGAGATTAATAACTTCTTAATTGGAGAGATTTGCCTTTTCAATTACTGAAATGGCAGGCTGCGAACGATGAAGGAGGACAATGATACCAGCCCAAATTCTAAACCAAAAAACCAATATTGAAAAAAGGTGATGGATGTGCAAATCAATAAAGAGTCATGCCGAGGGATCATTCTGGAATTCGACATTAGGAGAACAATTATTCTCAATTTATATATTAAAGAATGGTCTATGCCAGAATATAGAGTCATAATGACAAAACCGGAGATTGGCGTATATATTGAGTTATATTATTTTCCATCAATTGACGTTAATAATCCTGCAAGATTCGCAACAGTCGGCCTATCTAATTCCATTCGGAAAACTGGAAAACCTATTGAGAATGAATGGATGATAGCTTTAAAACCCGATTTGGGACAAGAAAACATTGATCGCATATTCTCATATTTCTGTGACATAATTGCCCATAATATTGAACATATCCAATCTTCGGAAGTACCACGAGTAATGACTGAGAGCGCACTCGCACCAGAAAATTGGACTACAAAAGCCCTTTTGATTGATGAACTAAGAGGAGAAAGTGAGGATTTAGAACAAATAAAAATAGGTGAAGAAATAATTAATGTCTTGTGGGTAGTACCAATTACCCCCAAAGAATCGCGTATAATTTTACAAGAAGGCATAGATGCTTTTGATGCTTACATAGATAATCATCACTATTCCATAATTGATCCCACTCGTCCTGATTAATAAGAGCAGTTCAATATCATTCGCACTAAACCAACCATACCCCCACAGGTGGGTCCTTGGCTCGCGAACCACGTTGTGGAAATTCAAACCATGTCTACGGTGGTGCCATAAAGTCCAAATGACACTGTGAAGCGCTTGCTCGGCTAGGGCATTATTTTCCTTGAACAGGGGTAATGGTTCTAGAGTATGACAGCGGAATTCTTGGATGAGAGTACAGGATTACTGATGTACAAGGTAGAAGACAACTGAAAGTAGAACAAAAGAGTGAATTCCTTCCAAAAGCGCCGCAAGGCGTTTTTCATTGTGCAGTTTGTCTTAGAAATCCGATATGATACTATAAGCTTAATGTGCCGAAAACGTATAAAAGAGAGGGATACATATATGACCAACAAACTATACTACAATTCTACATACCTTACTGATTGGAAGACCTGTATTACTGAAAATATAGAACGTGAAGATGGACTCTATGTTATTTTGGAGGAGACCGCTTTTTATCCGCATGGCGGTGGGCAACCTTGTGATTTAGGGACTATTGGGGATATCCCGGTACTTGATGTAATCAGTGAGGAAGATCTTGTCCTGCATAAGCTGGAACGTCTGCCTGATGATTTATCCGTCACTTGTCAAATCGATTGGAAGAGAAGATTTGATCATATGCAGCAGCATAGTGGACAACACTTGCTCTCAGCCATCTGTCTCGATTTGTACCAGTTTATGACTCTAAGCTTTCATTTGGGTGAGGATTATTGCACCATTGATATAGAAGCGCCAGAACTGTCGCCTAAACAACTTCATTCCATAGAGTGGGAGGTTAATCGGCAGATTTACCAGAACCATAGTATCCTGAGCTATTTTGTAACGGGGGAAGAGGCTTCACAGCTTAAATTGGTCAAACAACCTAAAGTGACGGAAAATATCCGGATTGTAGAAATTAAAGATGTTGAATATAACGCTTGCGGTGGTACGCATGTATCTTCAACAGGTGAGATTGGTATAATTAAGCTTCTGAAAGCGGAGAAACAAAAAGGCAATACGCGGATCTATTTTAAATGTGGATACCGTGCTTTGGAGGAGTTTAATAGCAGTCTGCAAATTGTTGGAGCTCTATCTTCCAAATTCAATACGGGAAAAGATGAAATTATCAATCGCATTGAAAAATGGGAGAATGAACAAAAGCAGCTGCAAGCTGAAATTACCCTACTTAAAGAGAAGAATGATGATTATGTCGTACAGGAGCTTTTAGCACAGCAAGAAGGAAAGCCGATCTCAAAAGTGTTCGAGGATAAATCGCTGAAAGATTTACAAAGTTTAGCTAACAAGCTTACCGCGAAATGCGATGTTCCGGTTTTATTGGCTAGTTCTGCTGAGAATAAGGTTGTATTTGCACAGAATGGCAGCGCGGAGGTCTCCTGTGGAGCTTTTTTCAAAGAGCATCTTAGTACCTACAATGGAAAAGGCGGAGGCAGTGATAAATTAGCGCAAGCTGGATTCCCAACATGGGAGGACGCTTTGGCGTTTTATGAGTTTGCTAGAAGTTAAGATTACTTTGTAAAAGACAGAAGACCTGACTGCGGTAATCTACCGTGGATCAGGTCTTTTTGTAATGCTTAAAGCGAAACAAGAAACTTTTTCCAAATTCTGTCGTCTAATTACATATGACTATAGAGTCAAGGGAGACGAAAAGAAATGAACAAATGGAAGGTAACGCTAGGAATCTTGACTGTTTTGATTTTAAGTACGGGGTATGGATCGGTATCAGCCCAAGCAGAAAACCAAATTCAATTCAACTATAAAGAAATCGGAATCAGCAGTAAACAGGTGATCACGGAGAATATAACTTTTGTACCCCTGAAATCACTCGCAGACGCTATGGGGTATACATTATCTTGGGATCAACCATCCAAAACGGCCAAACTGGTTCGTCCTGAGCGTGAGGTTAACTTCACGGCTGGTACTGTAAAGTCAAAAGTAAATGAGGCCGTGGTGACTTTAACAAAATCCCCACGTATTATAAAAGGCTCGGTGTACGTTCCATTGGTCTCAGCGGTCAGTGTACTTGGAGGTAAAGCGGGGCTTAATAAAACGGATGGGGTTATCCAAATTATAGATGAAGCTAGATTGGTTTCTGCTTCTGTAGATGGAAGATCCTATTGGATATCTCAAAAAAACGGCGATTTGTATTACCGTGCAACGGAAACTGGGAAACCAGTAATTATTGGTCGACTACCTTTTAAGGAATCTGCGTACAACTACGCTTTTGAGATTGAAAAAATGGGCAATGGTACGGACTTACTCCAGTTAACGGACAATCATTATGCCATGTTCACCGATTTTAATAGCAGTTATCAAGTATTGGTCAAAGCGGGCACTATTCTCAAGCAAATGGACTATCATTACAATAACTCGGCTTATATCCATGCACCACAAGTGCCTTCCACTCAGGTGTATATGACCGATGGGAAGAACGTTCAATATATTACTAAGGATGGCGGTTTGGGCAAGTTATTTGAGATGGAAAAGTTAACAGGAGCAACCGGAGATTTCATAGTGGAGTATGCTGCGGAAGACGTTGTGCTCGTTCGTTTATTAGATACGACACACTTATATTTAGTTTATAGCAACACCGGTAAAATCATCAATCTCTATGAAAAACTAATTACTAGTGAGGATCGTAAGGAATGGGATAGAGTAAATGATGGCAGAGATCCATATGTATTGACCAGAATGTTAGTGTTGAAGAGTCGCAAAGGGAATGTAATGACATTCACCTATACTCCAATCCTTGAGGAAAAAGCAAAAACAGTGACATTTACACTTCAATCCAAATAATTTCAATCACTTTTATGTAATAAGCAAAAAGAGAGCGATGCTTAAAATCGCTCTTTTTTGCATTTTGGATTATTTCATCATCATCGTACTTCCACCTTTAATATGAACAGGTTGATCATTTACGGATACCCAAACATCAATAGCTGAGTTGTTACGGATGACCGTTTTGTCAGCACTCATCTTCAGTGAATATAGCGCATCAACATAATCATAAATCTCTATATTGGTAGCGTACCAAATATCCGAATGTCCACCTGCTTGTTGGCAAAAGGATTCGATAAGCTCCCAATTGTTCTGCTGTGCAAATTCATAACTATGACCCCAAACATAACAGAGTCTCAGTTTTTGGGATGGCCCTTCCGTTGTAAATCGCTCCCATACGTGATGCAGATCTTCTATGTGATGACATGTTGGATGCCACTCCATGAAATTCAAAGGCATATCAAACTGTTTGGTAGAATGGACAGTTCGGCTATATTCAATCCCAACAGACTGTAGAGGAGCAATGATTTCCTGAGAGTATGTACCGTATGGATAGGACATGCCTCGTACCGGATAATCCACTAGTTTCTCCAGTCGCTTACGGTCTTCGAACAGCTCATCGATTACCATAGGTAAAGGTAGACGCTCTAGATGTGGATGGGTAACGGAATGGGCAGATACCTCATGGTTTCTGAGCGAATGTTTAACATCAGCGGATGATAAGAATCCGGGTGCGTTTATCATTGCGCTATTTAAATGGAAAGTACCTTTAATCCCATATTGATCAAAAATCTCCGCCAAGCGAATATCGTGTTTCTGTCCGTCATCATAGCTCATGGTGAGCGCCTTGGGCAATCCGCCCGGGAATAAGTTAAATTGAAGTTTCATGAATGTACACTCCTGTTCGTTTGGTCATTTCGAAAATTACCTCTTCCAATTATAAACATTAAACGTTATAATCGGTTTCCACGTCTAAACAATGAAAGTGTTTACAGAATGGAATACACTTATAAGGAGAGATGCTGCCTGCCTGACTTTCTCTATGTTGTAAAACTATTATATGTGAAAGACAGAAGAAACTCACTTTTATATTTTATCACTAACTTACTGAGTGCCCCAATCCTTTTTGCAGAATTATTCACAACGAAATATGTGGTTGACCTCATTCAGAACTTCAATCCTAACACCTACCAACATATCTTGTTATTAGTAAGTTTGCTTATGGTAATGTTATATCTCGCGGGCCTTAATAGTTCTCTTCGAGCCATTTCTATCACCAATTTAACATCCACCAGTATATATGAACTGGAACATAGCATTTTGGAAAAGACTTCTAAATTATCTACGGCACTTTTGGAGGACCCCGCTACAAAAAACTAAAAGAGAAAAAGCAAAACGACTTTCCTTGATTGATCTGTTAGACCAATGGACAGGTGTGACAGTTCACCTAATAACATTAGTTGTGTTAATGGTTGTCTTATCTGTTTATGACTTCTATATTCTGGCTTTGATTATTTTAGGGGTGCAGATTCTACAGCTTTATTTTATGAAGCGAATGTCACAGAAAGTAGAGTCCATTTCAGCGAATCAAACCTCCTCTGTGCGAATGATCAACTATTTAGTCGATTTGTTGATTAACAGAAATTCCATTCCGGAAGTAAGAATGTACAGAATGTCCTCCTATTTGTTTTCCTCAATGAAAGAGAGCTTTACGAATAACTTCAAACAAATGCACCGTAAGGTTATTTATTCTGAAACCCTCAACTTCTCCCAAAGTCTAATCATGATCTTATTAAATGGGACAACGATTGCCATTTTGGCGATCACGATTGGAAGTAGCGGACAGAGCGCTGGGCTTTTTGTGTTATTACTTCAGATATCCAGTCAATTATTCATTGTTATTCCTGCATTAACAAGAGTTTACGCTGACTTGGCGAAGAGTCGTTTGCGTTACGAGGATTATACTTCTTATTTAGATTTGGAAGAGCAAGTGCTTAGAGATCAGGAGGTGAATTCCAATAGGAACACCGATCCGATGAAGGTCCAAGTTCATCAGCTGTTTTTTAGATATCCGACCAACGCTAAGAACACCCTGAGTAATATAAACATGACTATTCATCCAGGTGATCGAATTGCTTTTGTAGGTGAGAATGGCTCGGGTAAATCTACGCTTGTTAAGTTGATCTTAGGGTTGTATCCTGCAACAGCTGGAAACATCCAGTGGTTTAAAGGTGAGAATGAAGTCTTAGCGCATAACGTGACACAGGATACCAGAGTTGTTTTTCAGGATTTCATTAAGTTACAAAGACCAATTAGAGAAAACATTGCATTAGGTAATATGGCTACTATTCATGACGAGTCAAGATTATTAGCCGCGATGAAAAAAGCAGAAGCCGATAATTATGGTGTTCGATTGGATACTTTAGTAGGTCCTCAGTTTGGAGGGATAGATTTGTCTGGGGGACAATGGCAAAGACTAGCGATTGCTCGAGCCTATCTCAATGACGGCGCTCTTATGATTTTTGATGAGCCGACTGCTGCCCTGGATCCTTATGTGGAACAACAGGCGTTTGATACCTTTATGAAATTAGGAGAGCAGCGGACCTCCATTATTGTGACTCACCGGCTGTATATGTCCAAATTCGTCGATAGAATTTTTCTGTTTGAGCATGGAGAAATCGTGGAAAGTGGAACGCATGAAGAATTAATGAGGGTGGATGGTAAATACAAAAAGATGTTTAATCGCCAGTCCTCTTTATATGTATAAGAAAGGAGAAATCCATGCTGAGGCCTGACATCACTAATCTTGTACTGATACTCGTGAGAATGGTTAGAAAAAGTCCGATGATCTCAACAATCACTATCATAGTCCCTATAATCAGTGGATTATTAAGTTTTTATTCTTACGTTGTCCAAGTGAATATCATTAACGGTGTGGCTCGCGGTGTTATGACGCTGCTCCCTATTCTATGGTTTGTTGTGATTCATGGCGTACAGGCTTGTTCATTAAGCATAACCAACATGATGAAGAATCGAATGAATGCGGAACTAACCCTCGTTTTTCAATCCGAACTGATAGATATTGCAAACCGGGTTGATTTTAAGGATTTTGATGATGAAGAGTTTGGAAACAAGCTGCAAAGAGCTAAAACCGTAGTTGGAGAAGATCTTGAGGGGATTACAGGTTTTTTGGTATCGAGTGTAGGGATTATCTCAGGACTAATAAGCATCATCTGGTTGTCGGCGACAAGTGGTTATTTCTTGGTCACATTCGTGGTAACACTAATGATCGTGACTACCTTATCCATTCGATTATTTACGGAAATTAAAGTGAGAAGAACAGGAAGAGAACTCACCTTCGATGGAAGAATGGGAGACTATCTTGCTAACACTTTGGAAGACCCTAATGCGATTCGAGAAATGCGAATTTATAATTCCATCTCTTATTTTACAAATCTCTGGGCAATGCTTATGAAGAAGCAGCATAATAAAAGATTTAGCGCCAGAAAATTCGAGATCAAAACAGGGATGGTCGTGGCTATGGTCCAGACGAGTGCTATCTTTGTAGTTCTAGTGTACCTGTTAAACAAAATGGGGGAGTCTAATACAGTTACAATTGGAACAATTTCTGTGTTATTTCTGGCGCTGTTATCGAGTGGTGGTAAAATTATGAGTTTGACCTGGCCATTAAGCAAGCTTTACATCAGCAGTAGCAAATTATATGACTTAAATGAAGTACTTACATATAAGAACAGTGATTTTGGCAAAAATAACATAAATAATTCGACTGATTCTATGCTCCCAATTACCGTTTCAAATGTCTATTTTAAATACGCCAAATCGAACAAGAATGTCTTATCTAACATCAATATGACCATAAAGCCGGGTGAGAAAATAGCGATCGTCGGGGAAAATGGAGCAGGGAAATCTACGTTGATTAAAATGTTATTAGGTCAATATAGACCAAGCTCCGGAACGATTTGCTGGAAGGATCATTTAGAACCTCACGGTAAGGTGTCCGTTGTATTTCAGAATGCTGTGAAGTTTGAACTGACACTAAGAGAAAATATCCTATTGGGCGATGCGAATACACCTTCGGATGATGCTAAAATACTAAGGGTTCTAGAACAATGTGAGCTGATAGATTTGCTCCATGAATTAGGCGGATTAGATGTGAATTTGGGGCAAATAGTAGAAGGAAGCAGGCAGCTATCAGGGGGACAATGGCAAAAGCTGGCGATTGCGCGCGCGTTATACAATGATGCTGAGCTTATAGTATTCGATGAACCTACTTCTGCAATTGACCCAAATGCCGAGATGGAGATCTATACGAAATTATTAGAAATCTGCCAAGATAAAGCAGCTATTTTTATTTCACATCGCTTGGGTTGGGCGAAGAATGTTGATACGATCTATGTTATGTATCATGGAGAAATTGCTGAAGTAGGAGATCATCAAGACTTAGTACATCACAATGGCATTTATGCAAACATGTACGCTTTACAATCCTCTTGGTATAAGTAGCTTATTAGATGTGATTACGGTAGATATAAGATGGCATATTCTCCTTAACTATACTCATGAGGTTTACTAAAAAAATCCACAACAAATTTCTGAAATTGTATAGCCGCTTGTGATAAAAAGTGTTTTCTGCTCCAAGCGATGCCAAAAGTGCGCTGACAAAGCGGATCGGTTATTTTCAATTGAACGATTTCTGTGTTTTTACTTCTCCTACTTAAGGCTAAAGGGAGAGTAAAGGTGATACCCAGCCCCATCTCAACTAAGGTTTGAACGGCACTTACTTCTTCGAGCTCGAAAGCAATTAGCGGTTCAAATCCAGCTTGACGGCAAAATGCATCTGTAATTTCACGGAAATTAGATCTAGAAGACAAAGAAATGAAATTCTCACCAGCAGCCTCAATCAAAGAAATACTCTCTCGATTGGCAAAACGATGATTCTTCGGCACACTTAAACATAATTCCTCTTCTGCTAAGGTAAACCATTCGATGTCTGGTCCGGTGACAGGTGTCGAAGATATGCAAAAATCAATCACCGCACTCTCCAGATCGTTTCTCATTTCTAATGCTGAGCCAAGCTGACGCTGAATGATCCGAACGTGCGGGTGAAGGGTAAGAAACTCTTTTAGTAAAGTGGGCAATACATACGGTAGTGTTACTGCTATAGATATTACTCCATGTTCAAGTCCAGCCATATCCGTGAGCTCATGCTGACCTTCATCCAGTTCCAGAAATGCTTGCTCCACACGACGAAGATATGTTTTTCCGAATTCGTTCAATTTTAAATTTCTGCCTTGGCGTTCGAATAAGGGAACACCTAAGGTTTTCTCTAAACGTTGGATGGAATTGCTAAGTGAGGGTTGAGATACTTTTAATTCTTTGGCGGCATTAGTCATGTGCTCAAGACGAGCAACTACACGGAAATATTGAAGCTGAAGGAATTCCATAACATTGACCTCTCTTTATTCATAACTCTAATGTGATATATCCATCATATAATATGTATTTTACTTAATTAATTTTCGGTCCTATACTATTGTAACATATAAAAAGATATAGGTAGGATGGAGAGAGTCTACTGTGATTAGAGAGAAGATATGGACCCGGAATTTTATTGTTGTTTGTTTGAGTAGTTTTTTTATGTTTCTGACCTTTTACATTCTGGCGACTGCATTCCCGTTATACGTGAAGGAAAGCTTGCACGGGAATCAGCAGCAAATGGGGTTAGCCATTACCATCTATGTCCTCGGAGGTGTATTGATCCGTCCTTTTTCAGGACAATGGGTTGATAAATTCGGTAAAAAGAAAATGGCGGTTATTGGGCTAGTCTTATTTCTACTCGCCTGTATAGGGTACTTCGGAGCTAATGGAATTGTATTGTTTCTGGTGATTCGTTTCATTCACGGTATGAGTTATGCGGTTGCCTCGACAGCGACAAGTACAATAGCTTCCACGTTAATCCCTTTCTCACGCCAAGGAGAAGGTATCGGTTATTTCAGTATGTTTATGAGCATTGCGATGGTCATTGGACCAGCTTTGGGTCTTTTTCTATGGAAAGATGAGAACATTCATGTATTGCTGTTAGGTGTATGTGTGATTGCTGCGCTTTCGCTGTTATTCACATTAGGCGTTCGTATGCCCAAAGAAGAGAAGGATACGGTTAAAGAAGCCGTTAAGGAACCTGTGAAGATCCGAAAGGGTCTTCGCTGGAGTGACGTCATTGAACCCAAAGCACTGCCCATCTCGCTTGTTGGATTTACGCTTGCGTTCTCCTATAGTTCTTTATCTGGTTTTATCGCTTCTTTTACAAAAGAAATTAACCAATCACAGCTTACTGGTTATTTTTTTGTGGCCTTTGCGATTATGATTGTGCTGTTTCGACCGCTAATCGGTAAAGTATTCGATAAATATAATGAACATATTCTCATTTATCCCGGAGTTCTGATCTTCGCTGTAGGTCTGCTTAGCTTAAGTCAAGCTAAATCCGGATTCATGCTGATGTTCTCAGGCATCATCATGGGGGTTGGGTATGGCGCACTTATGCCATGCTTTCAGACGCTTGCACTTAAATTAGCCGATAAAGAACGTAGAGGAAGCGCCAATGGAACCTTTTTCTTGTTATTTGATTTGGGGTATGGAGCGGGTTCTTATATTATGGGTGTAGTTGCTTCTTATACAGATTACCGTATGATGTACGAAGTTGCAGGGTTGGTGACGCTTATCTCAGTTGCTGTATACTATTTGCTTCATCACCTTCCTCAATCTAAGCTTCGCGTTCAAAAATCTAAAGCTGACGTTGCATAAATGTATACGTTCAGCTGTATGATATAATTGTTGAAAAAAAGGCATGGGGAGAACAATATGACTACAATCATTGATAAAATCGCCTGGATTCATATCGAGAATGGACAAGTCTTATGTGCGCGTTCCAAAGGGAAAGATATGTATTATTTACCTGGAGGAAAAAGAGAACCCGGAGAAACAGACGAAGAGACACTCGTGCGCGAAATCGAGGAAGAGATTTCTGTTCAGATCAAGAAAGAGACTGTCTCTTATTTTGGAACGTTTGAGGCAGAAGCTCATGGGAAAGCAGAGGGTGTTACAGTCAAAATGACCTGTTATATTGCGGATTATGAAGGGACATTAACGCCAGCGTCCGAAATCGAGGAATTATCTTGGTTAAGCTATAAGGATCGGGATCGCGTGTCGGTTGTTTCCCAAATTATTTTTGATCAATTGTATGAGAAGAATTTGCTCTCATAATCAATCATATACAGCATTTGAAGTCCGTTTTAAGCCAGCAAGTTGGCTTGAGACGGTCTTTTTATTTCTATGAGCCAAAGGTCATTGTTGGGCGTTAGCAACGTTTCTTCTCATTAAGGACAGATGTCCTTTTTTAAACCCCCGATATGCTATTTAATATGGAAGAGATCGAAGTTGAGGAGAGAGAGAAATGAGAGGAATTATATTTGCATTTTTAGCGGGGGCTTGTATTACGCTACAGGGCGTGTCAAATGCTCGAATTAGTCAAGATATCGGGACTTGGCAGGCGGCTACAATTACACAATTAACAGGGTTCATCATGTCCTTTCTCATTCTTTTGTTCGTTAGAGATGGGAAAAGGGGAGGCTTTAAGCAAGTAAAACCCTTATATTTGATCGGTGGCGCTTTTGCGGCTGTTATTATTTTCAGTGAAGTAACGGCCATTCAGCAAATTGGTGTTACGTTTACGATATCCTCATTGTTGATTGCTCAGCTATGTCTGACGTTCTTAATTGATATTAAAGGCTGGTTTGGAATGGAAAAGAGAAAAATGAGACTGCCGCAGTTCATCGGCATCGGGTTGATGATCGTTGGCGTAGTGATACTGAAATTCTAATGGCCTTGCGTAAAGTCGATAAATGGAGGAGTTAAGTTATGATTATTGGTTTGATATTAGCGCTTATCGCGGGATCACTAGTGAGTCTGCAAAATATATTTAATACGAAAGTTAATGAAAAGGTTGGATCTTGGGCCACGACAACTTTAGTGTTAGGGATGGGATTCCTAGCTTCATTTATCATGAGTCTTATCGTTGAAGGAAACCGTATATTTACTTTGAGAAATATGGAGCCTTGGTATTGGATCAGTGGTTTGATCGGGGTTGGGGTAGTAATATGCCTTGTGCAAGGAACTAAGCGGTTGGGCCCTACGTATGCGATTTCGATCGTATTAATCTCTCAGCTTGGGTTTGCACTGCTCTGGGATTCACTAGGCTGGTTAGGGCTTGAAAAGGTTCCTTTTACTTGGAAGCAGTTGGTCGGAGTGATTGTTATTGTTGGAGGTATTCTCGTGTTTAAGCTAGGTGGTGAACGGGAGACGCAGAAGGCGGTTTAGCCTTCCCCTCAGTCGCATGTCTGTCAAAATAGAAGTGATGGCAGTCACACGAGGATGGAAGAAAAGCAAATTATACTTTGGGAAAGTAATAGCTCAATTATAAATAAGGAGTAGATCATCCTATGTTCATACAATTGAACTCCCACACTATTGAAAAGTTAGAAAAAAGCCTTGGTGAACGACCAGGATATTTTAAATTATTCTTCGATACAGAGGGCTGTGGTTGTAATGGCGTGATCGTAATTCAGGTCATTAGTGAACCTCATGCTACAGATATTGAAGTTCAGAAAGAGCCTTTTACTTTTTTTGTTGACCGGCAACAGGAGTCTTTATTTGATGAACAGATGCGACTTGAAGCAGATGAGAATTACCCGTCATTCCGATTAAGTAGTGATTCGAGTCTGTTAGGAAGTAATATTCGTGTAAAAGATATTCGTTAGGCAGGTTGGAGCAGTTAAATGTAGAGTGTGTAGAATGGCTGATGAAGCGATTCTACACACTTTTTTTATTTTTTTCGAGCATTAATATTGTAGACTATGTCACGACGTGATATAGTCACGTTAAGACATATTTAAATGCGACGTATAAATAAAGGGAGCTGGGCATGTTGAACCCTGAGAAAGTATTGAAGAAATACGTACCCATGACTGAAACAGCATTCTATATTCTTTTATCCTTAGATGAACCACGTCATGGATATGGAATAGTGAAGCATGTGGAGAAAATCACGAAAGCACGTCTTTTGTTAGGTTCAGGTACAGTTTATGGCACGTTAACGAAGATGCAAAAAGATGGGATGATTACTGTTTTTGCTGATGAGGAGAGAAAAACAGTTTATGAAAGAACAGACATAGGGATGCTAATTCTTGCTACGGAGATTAATAGACTTAAAGAGCTACATGAGAATGCTACAAAATATGGAGGTGACTTAGATGATTATCAAAATATTTAGACCCCTTTGGAGTTATGATGTTCAGAAAACTGAAGAATGGTTAGCTTCTATGGCCCAAAAAGGCTACGAACTTATCCGAATCAACCGTTTAAATAGATGTTTTTACTTTCAGCAGGGCGAACCGAAAGCAGCAAACTATCGAATCGTATTCGATAAAGTTCCCAACCAATCCCTCTCTAAGGGTCTATTAAATTTCGGATGGACGAAGGTGTTACAGAGCGGCAAATGGGTTGTGACGATGAATCGGCTGCCTTTAGAACAGATTAGAGCTCTCCCTGATCGAGAGGGAATCGTAAAGCATAACAAGAAGATCATGTATATTTTTATGGGGATATTGATTTATTTAATGGTTGCATTACTCAATGTAATTTTAATAAGTACGATAGCATTGAGTGTTTCCAAGTCTGGTCATTTTAATGTCTTCAACGGACCTTTTGGTTTTATTCCCGCTACTGCATTAGGGCTTAGCATTATCTTATGCATTTTCACCGTATATTCGCTGATCACATTAAACAAGACGAACCAAAGATTAACAGGGGAATTCATACAACCAAACAAGCAAAATGGTCAGGGGACATCCCCTCTGAAAGACAGGCTAAGTAAGAATGAAGAGAAGCGTTTGAAAAGTTCAGGTCAACTTGTTTTGAAGTGGAAGATTGGATGGATGTATTCGCCGGATCGGCTTGAAGAGTGGCTAGAGGGAATGGAAGAAAAGGGATATAATCTGTACAGCGTTGGCAAAACAGGAACTGCCTTTTATTTTAAAAAAGGGAAGCCTCGTAAGATGTGTTATTGTGCGGACTTACAAAATACTGCTGATACCAATTACTTCAACATTCATACGGATTCTGGCTGGATATGCCTGTATCATTCGAGTTCATGGAGTCAGAAATGGGTTTTATGGGGCCAAGAATATGTACCAGGTAAAGCCAAACCGCAAATATACAGCGATAAGTTAAATCACTTGAAACTAGCTAGACGTATAGCTTTAACGTATTCTGCTATGTTCTTACCCCTCACTATTTTATATATGTATATCATTGGTTTAAATGTAAGATTATCGACTTATTCTAACCTGGATCGATTGCAGATCATAAATATGATCTTGTACGCCATCTTAATTCTAATGTTTGGATCATATGTTAGTCGGACTTGGTTATATTACAACCGACTTCGTAAACATCATCAATAATATCGTGGAGGTGTATGATGCAACAGAACATTTATGACAACCCTGAGTTTTTTCAAATGTATAAGAACTTAAGGGAGTCAAGAATTACATACAATGACTTTATTGAACAACCTGCAATAAGAGGGTTACTTCCAGACCTACAGGATTTAAATGTTCTCGATCTGGGTTGTGGTTTTGGTGAAATGGCAAACTATATGATTGATAACCATGCTTCACAGGTAACAGGTGTAGATATATCAGTGAAGATGTTAGCTATGGCAAGGAAACGACCTGAGATCCGTTATATACAGGGCTCAATGGAAGAAATCGAATTTAATCGAAATGAATTTGATTTGGTTGTAAGTTCGTTAGCTTTTCATTATGTCGAGGATTATAAAACACTCATTAGTAGGATTTCAGAATGGATTAAACCCAATGGTTACTTGGTATTCTCAACAGAGCATCCTGTTGTTTTATCAAATAAGATTCAAAGTGGGTGGGTTAAAGATTCCGATCAAAATATCCTACATTGGCCTATTGATAATTATGGAGAAGAAGGTCTCAGATCACAGTTTTGGGGAATCGATGGTGTCATAAAATATCATAGAAAACTTTCAACATTACTTAATACTTTGATCCAAAATGGACTGACTATTGAAGGAATTGTTGAACCTGAATCCAGCCTTGAGGGTCTTGAGAAGATGCCCAAATTAATAAATGAAAGAAGGAGACCTTCATTTTTAATAATTAAGGCTAGAAAAACAGTTATACGTGGACAGTAATTTTCAGTTATGAATGAACTTTACCAACCGATGAAGGACGATTACTTTATACTTATGTATACAGCATTTTGCAATGATAATAAGGGGAGTGTTTGTATGCATGAAATACCTCATGAGGATTATTATAAAGTGAAGCCACTACTTCATGGAGAGCATATCCATCCCGAAATTCTCTCTGTGATTGAAGGCAATAATCCTGGTTGGATCTTTGTCGATCAACTTACAGCACCAAAGAGTGCGTTAGTATGGAGTCAGGGGATTGAAGGGTTTTATCTTATTGGCGATCACACCAATCAAGCCTTTATCCATGCACTGGACAGTTATGTAACAGATCATATTGTACCTAGAATGAAGGAACTCGGGATGGAACATTTCGAAGTTTCTGGTCAACATGATGAATGGAATCTGGAATTGATGTTTCCTTCTAGGAAGCTATATCCGTTTGAACAGATGGTGTTCAAGTTACTTCACAAGCCGCCTACGACGCTGACTAATGGGATTAGAACTATAAATCTTAAAATGCTGGATTGGGAGAACTCAGATCTAAAGAATATAGAATTTGTACATGAAAATATTGATTTATTCTGGTCATCGAAAGAAGACTTTGCTGAAAAAGGCTACGGATATGCTGCAGTTGAGGGATCTGAAATTATGGGGGTGTGTTATTCTAGTTTTGTTACACAGGATACACACGCAATCGGAATTGAAACCCTTCCTAAATATCAGAAACAAGGAGTGGGGACACATTTAGCGACGCTAGTAGTTGAAGATGTGCTTGCCAATGGCTTTATTCCTTACTGGGATTGTTCTACTGATAATGAAGCTTCGAAAAAATCGGCACTACGGCTAGGGTTTCAGCAGATACATCAATATAAGTGTGGTGCTTTTGCAATATAATCCTTTTAGAGACGTCTATTCCATGGAGTAGACGTTTTTATTATATTTACCGTGGAGTTGTAAATACTTTAATATGAATTGTAATTTGGTATAACTCTATAATTATGAGAGAATGATCATCGGAACGAATAGAACGATTGAATATATTATAAGGTTAGGATGATCATCCATGAAAATTTTTCTTGTCGAGGACGATAGAACGATAGCATCAGGACTTGAATATTCATTACAGCAGGATCATTTTAAAACCCTTCTATGTTATGACGCCACCTCAGCCAAAGCGGTGTTATCTGAGCGGTTATCAGAGCTCACCTTATGCATCTTTGATCTCTCACTGCCGGATGGCAGCGGTTATGAATTGTGCAAGATCGTGAAAGCGCAAAGTGATATACCGGTAATTTTTTTAACGGCGATTGATGATGAGGTCAACGTGGTGATGGGACTCGATATGGGGGCAGATGATTACATAACCAAGCCTTTTCGGATTCGGGAGCTGCTATCGCGGATTAAATCCGTCTTAAGGAGATATAACAAGCAGGCTCAGACCCAATCCAATATCGAATTAGAGAATATACGGATTAACACGCTTGAAGGAAAGGTTTATAAGAACGGCGATGAAGTGCTATTGACCGCATTAGAATATCGATTATTACTGATCTTTGCTAACCATGTTGGTCAGGTTCTCTCAAGAAATCAATTGTTAGAACGGATTTGGGATGTGGCAGGTGAATTCGTGAACGACAATACATTATCGGTTTACATAAAAAGACTTAGGGAAAAGTTAGAAGATAACCCCCAAGAACCAACGCTGATCAAAACAGTTCGAGGGTTGGGTTACAAGGTAGGTGATTAGGATGCTTCGTAATAGAGAATTTAGATGGTTATTGTTTACGATGTGCTTGATCAGTCTTGTGGCTACAGCGGTGGCGACATTTATATCGTTAGAGGCGGTAGGGCTCATAGCTGGGACTTCAGCTTTGCTTATAGCTTGCAGTGTATTGTTTACCCGCTGGAGATATGGTGAAATTGAAAAGCTCTCAGGGTATCTACGCCAAATCAGTAGTGGGAATTATTCGCTCGATGTTCGTGATAATCAGGAAGGTGAGCTTAGTATCCTGAAGAATGACATTTATAAAGTGACGCTGATGTTATCCGAGCAGAGTGCGCAATTACAAGAAGATAAAATGAAGCTTACTAATGCGATTTCGGATATCTCTCATCAGCTCAAAACCCCGCTTACATCCATGACTGTGATGGCAGATTTATTAAGTGATCCTGAGCTGCAAACTGAGAAGAGAATGGAGTTTACCCGGAAAATTACGATCCAACTCGAACGAATTGGCTGGCTGGTCTCCTCTTTATTAAAATTCTCCAAGATCGATGCAGGAACCATTCATTTTAAAAAAGATCTTGTTCTGGTGATCAAGCTAGTTCAAAAATCTTTGGAGCCCATGTTAATTCCAATGGATATTAAAGAACAACGGGTCTTGATTGATGGAGTTGATAGCACCACATTTATGGGCGATCTCAATTGGACAACTGAGGCGATCATTAATATTCTGAAAAATTGTGTAGAACACACACCTGCTGGGGGAGAAATTTCGATTTCTTTTGCAGAAAATGCACTGTTTACGGAAATTATCATTACAGATAACGGCAAAGGAATCCCAAAGGCAGAGCTCCCCTATATCTTCAAACGATTCTATAAAGGTAAGAATGCAAGCGAAGATAGTGTAGGGATTGGACTTGCCTTGGCACAAAGCATTATCACAGGACAAAACGGAACGATCGATGTGAAGAGTGAAGTGGGAAAAGGTACACAATTTCAGATTAAATTTTATAAGCAAGTCATTTAGCACTTGTAGCTTAGTGACTAGAATGTCACTTTAGAGTCACTGGATAGTCATTGTAGACAGATATACTGATCTCATCAACAAATGGAGGTCTAACAATGGACATTTTAAAGATTGAACATCTGTCTAAAACATATGGAAAAGGCGAAACAGCGGTAAAGGCACTGGATGATGTATCTTTTTCAATTAAAAAAGGTGAATTCGTAGCGATTATCGGGCCATCTGGCTCCGGGAAATCGACCATTCTGCACTTATTAGGCGGAGTGGATAGACCGACAAGCGGCAAAGTATTCGTAGATAACACGGATATTTATGAATTGAATGAAACACAGCTGGCAATCTTTAGACGCAGACAAATTGGGCTGATTTATCAATTCTATAATCTTATACCGGTCTTAACGGTCGAAGAGAACATCACACTTCCTTTACTCCTTGATCAGCACAAGGTAGATAAGAAACAATTTGCGGATACTGTAAAGGCGTTAAATTTGGAGAATCGCTTAAATCATCTCCCGAATCAGCTCTCAGGCGGGCAACAACAGCGGGTCTCTATTGGTAGAGCGTTAATTAGTAATCCCGCAATCATGCTGGCAGATGAGCCAACCGGTAATCTGGATAGTAAGAACAGTGGTGAAATTATAGATTTATTAAAAATGTTTAATAAAACCTATAATCAAACACTGATTGTCATTACTCATGATGAACGGATTGCATTACAAGCGGATAGAGTGATTACCATTGAAGATGGAAGGATCGCCAAAGATGAGGTGATTCGTCCGTGAATATCGTAAATAAATTAACGCTTAGACATTTGAAGCAAAATAAACGAAGAACATTGGTTACTATCATTGGAGTCATCATTTCTGTGGCTATGGTGACGGCTGTGGCAACGCTTGGTTTTTCATTTATGGAATTAATGAGGCAGCAGAGTATCTCAACAAATGGAGAATGGCATGTCCAATATAGAAATGTTACTAAAGCTCAGCTTAAAGCGATAGAAGCGGATGATGCAACGAAAACACTTGTCATCTCAAATGATCGTGGCTATGCCCCTTTAGAGGGGGGACAGAATGAGAACAAGCCCTATTGGTATATTAAGGAATATAATTTAGCTGGTTTTAAACAATTTCCGATTGAACTTCTGGATGGAAGACTCCCGAAGACTAACTATGAAGTAGTCATTTCTGAGGAAATTGCAAAGAACGCTAAAGTAACATACAAGATTGGTGAAACTTTAACTCTCGATGTCGGAGAGCGAGTCACTAGGGATGATAAAAATAGTGGGCAGCCCTTATCTCAGAACGAACGATTACGGACTGAAGAGGATACCCTGAATGAAGAGATCATTCATAAAAAACCAATGAACTACACGATTGTGGGAGTGATAAAGCGCCCTACTTGGGAACCAACATGGTCTCCGGGTTATACTGCTCTAAGTTATGTGGATGAAAGCTTGATTGGAGCAGCTGAAAAAACCACAGCGACGGTTGTATTAAATAAGGTGGATAGCTCCATATACAAGCATGCAGAGGAATTGGCACAAGAAAACAATATCGAGTCGATCTCTTATAATAATAGTCTGCTCCGCTATTATGGTGTGACGAATAACGATGGCTTACGTAACACACTTCTTTCATTGTCAGTCATCGTTATGACTGTGATTATCATTGGTTCCGTTTCTTTAATCTATAATGCTTTCGCAATTTCTGTCTCGGAACGTGCACGCCATTTAGGAATGCTCTCCAGCGTAGGTGCTACAAAGAGGCAGAAGCAGAATTCAGTGTTTTTTGAAGGGATGATCATCGGTTTAATTAGTATACCTATTGGGATCCTTTGCGGAATTACAGGAATCGGGATCACTTTTATGTTTATCAATTCGATGATTCAAGATGTATTAGGGATAACAGAAAAATTAACGTTGGTTGTTACACCTCTATCTCTTCTAACCGCTTGTGTAGTTTCAATTATGACGATTTTTATATCCACCTATCTTCCAGCCCGAAAAGCTTCAAAGATCTCGGCAATTGATGCGATCAGACAATCAACCGATGTTAAGCTCTCTGGTAAAGCGGTGAAAACATCCAAGTTCGTTCGCAAGTTGTTTGGAATTGAAGCAGAGATTGGTTTGAAGAATTTAAAGCGAAATAAACGCAGGTACCAAGCAACCGTATTCTCACTTGTCATTAGTATCGTTTTATTTTTATCCGTATCTTCGTTCACTTCTAATATGAGAAAGTCGGTAGAACTCTCACAGGATGGTTTGAACTATGATATCCAAGTTTATATGGGGACTGAGGACGCTCAAAAAGTAGCTCAGCTGACGAAATCGATATCTGCCTTACCTAATATAACGGAATATAATGTGGTCAGGGAACTAAGCTTGAGTTCATGGATTGATGAAAAAGATATGGCAAAAGAATTGCAAGAGATCGTGGAGAAGGATAGCAGTATTTTAAAGAATGGGAAATATCCTTACTACATTCAGATCCATGCCCTAAATGATCAGAGTTTGAGAACCTATGCAGAATCCGTCGGTGTAAGTTATGAACAATTAACGGATCTCAATCAGATGTCAGCTATTGTGAATGATACCGTCACCTTTGAGGATGAGAACGCCAAAAAAATTATTGAGACCAAAGCTCTTCATTCGGAAATCGGTCAGAAGCTTGATTTAATTTATACGGATTGGAACACAGAGAAAGAGACGAAATTACCACCAGTAGAAATCGTCGCATTAACTGATAAACGCCCTATGGGTGTTCATTCAGCACAAGTTGGTGGATTAAACATCATTGTCTCTGACCAAGTCTTCGATCAATTAACAAATGATACGATGAGTAACGATATACAAAGCCGACTAAACCTGAACAGCTCTGATCCATTAGCGACACAACAAGCCATTGAAGAGATGAAAGAGCGGAATGTCTATGTTCAAAATGTGTTTCAAAATAGACAAAATAGTGAGCAGATGATCATGTTAATGTCTATTTTTACCTATGGTTTTATTGCTTTGATTACATTAATATCGATTGCGAATATTTTCAATACGATATCAACTAGCATATCACTTCGGAAAAGAGAGTTTGCGATGTTGAAGTCTGTAGGGATGACGCCAAACGGTTTTAATAAAATGATTAATTATGAAAGTATCTTCTATGGGATAAAATCACTACTTTACGGGCTTCCGATTAGCATAGTCGTGATGTACTTGATCTTTAGATCCATGATGAGTAGTTTCTCCTATGGATTCGCACTTCCGTGGATGAGTATCTTGTATGTCATAGTCGCTGTATTTATCATCGTTAGCTCAGCTATGCTGTACTCCAGTTCAAAAGTGAAGAAGGAAAATATTATTGATGCTTTAAAACAGGAGAATATATAAGGATTAGCCGCGATAATCGCGGCTTTTTTGACTTTTCTGAAGGTTTATATTTTTTGGGGGTGTTTTGTGTCATATATGACACGAACGGTATGTTATTACATATAAATCCCTATGATATAATGTATTCAATTGAATTTAACAGATTATAACTTTAGAGGCAGGTGTCAACGCTTGAGAACGGTCGTCGTGATTGGCGGGGGAATTACTGGATTGTCTACCGCTTACTATCTACAGAAATCTATACAGCATAATAAGTTGGATGTAAAAATCATTTTGGTTGAAGCCAGCGATAGACTGGGCGGCAAAATCAGAACACTTCAGCATGATGACTTCATCATGGAGTCTGGTGCTGATTCAATTGTCACTCGCAAGACAAATGTAGCACCATTGATTGAAGAATTAGGCATTCAGGATGAGGTTGTATATAACGCGACAGGAATATCATACATCTACACAGAAGGTAAGCTGAAGCAAATTCCTAAAGATGCAGTCTTTGGCATCCCTCTCAGTATTGAATCGCTTGCTACTACAGATTTGATCTCTGCTGAAGGTAAAGTTGAAGCACTTAAAGATTTCTATACTCCGAATGATCGTTTTACGAAAAACGATTCTGTAGGTGATTTTCTGGAAGCTTTCTTTGGAAAAGAACTTGTCGAGAAGCAAATATCACCTGTCCTATCAGGTGTATATTCCGGGAAATTGAGCGAACTTACCATTGCCTCGACCCTTCCTTATTTGATTGATTATAAAAATGAATATGGAAGTATTATTCAGGGATTGTCCGCGAATAAGGCTAAATTCCAGGGGAACGGCGATAAGAAGTTTATGTCTTTTAAGGGTGGCGTATCTGCTCTGATTGATGCCATGGAAGAACAGCTGTCCGATGTTGAGATCATCAAAGGGATTCGGGCAGAGCGCATTGCAAAGGATGGAGAACGGTACCGGGTAACACTGGCAGATGGACGAATCTTGGAGAGCGATTTTGCCGTACTAGGAACGATGCATTCTACTGCACAAGCATTACTTCAAGACGAAGCGCTGAATGAAGATTTCAAACAGTTGTTTAACAGCTCTATGATTAGTGTGTATATAGGATTTGATATCCCTGACAGTCAACTGCCAGCGAACGGTACAGGGTTTATAACAGCCAACAGTGACGATGTTCTTTGTAATGCTTGTACGTGGACAAGTCGCAAGTGGGAGCACACGTCTGGTCAACAACGTCTGCTTGTCAGACTCTTTTATAAAAGCTCAGGACCGCATTATGAGTCCTTGATTAAGCTTTCAGAAGAGGAATTATTAAAGGTGGCGTTGAATGATATACAGACCAGTCTTGGAATTACTGGACATCCAGTTACCCACGATGTGACCAAATGGCATGATGTTATGCCAAATTACCACAAACGCCATCACGAGATTGTAGTATCCTTAGAGAAGAAGATTGCAGATCATTATCCGAATGTAATCCTTGCTGGATGTTCTTATTATGGTGTGGGTATTCCTGATTGTATTGCAAATGGAGAGAAGACAGCGGAACGCATTTTGGAACAAGTAATTACACATTAAACAAAGGAGGGCGGACAATAGTGAGAAAATTAGCGATAAGCTCTATGCAAAGTCTAGACTATAAACAACGGCGGTTGTTTGTATAGAGCGAATAAAAATTGATTTACCGCCAGTGCACTGTGCAGGGTTGTTTTTAGAATAGACTTTGCTACCTTCAAACTCAAAAAAAGTTTAAGGAGCAGAGCGACTATGAAATATGTAAATGCAGATACGATTTTTCCAAAAGAATTATTAGAGGAAATTCAGAAATATATTAACGGTGGTTTGGTGTATATCCCTAAGCCTGAAGAAGCACATGTAAAATGGGGCGAGAAGTCAGGGAGCAGAAAATACTTAAGATCTAGAAATATTGAGATTTGTTTAAGGTTTGCCGTTGGAGCAACGGTTGACCAGCTTTCAGATGAATACTGCCTATCAAGGGACAGTATTAAGAAGATTGTTTACACAAAAAAATAGCTATAATCCCAAAAAGCCACGTTAGAGGAAGCTCTGACGTGGCTTTTTGTATTATAATTGACAGTATGTTCATTAACTACGAGGTGGAAGATACATGGCAGACAAAACATACTTAGATTTACGGATAAGAAAGACAAGAAAAGCAATCCGGAATGCTTTTATAGATTTATTAGCAGAGAAAGAACTGAATAAGATCTCGATCAACGCTATTACGCTAAAGGCTGAAATCAATCGAGCCACATTTTATTTACATTACAAAGATATTAATGATTTGATTGATAGTATCTTGGATGATTTATTAGCAGATTTAAAGAAAATACTCATTGATAAATTTGAAGAATCCTATAAACCAGGGGATGAACTTACCTCGCTGATTTTATTGCTTGAGCATATTGCAGAGAATTCTCATATGTATAAGGTGTTGCTTGTAACCAAAAATATTCCTTATTTCACACCGAAATTGATGGATCTGTTATATGAATTGATATTAACAACAACAGAACAACAATCGATTCAAAAAACAGAGGATTTCTTAACCGTCGATACTCCATCTGATATTGCAGCTTGGTATGGAACATCGGCTATCATTGGTACAATTTCCATGTGGCTAGGCAATGATATGCCTTATACACCTAAATATTTAGCAGAACGAATCATACAGTTAAATCCATTTATACCTGCAAATAATAAAAAGATATAGTGAATTGTTTCACTATTTAAATTTTAATTAACACATATTTATCAACTGTTGCTTTATTAACGCTTTCAGTATTATTGTAGATTGCTTAGCTCCTTAATAACTACTACCATGAAAGTAATAGATAGTATTAAGGAGTGTTAATGAATGATGAAAGTCGGCATTTATCACGGTCAAAATAGTGTGGGGATAGAAGAGCGTCCGATGCCTCAAGTAGGAGCAAAAGATGCGTTGGTTCGGATTTTAGCTGGTGGAATTTGTGGTACAGATATCAATATAGTAAAAGCAGGCTCAGAAATGGGTATCCGTTTCGGCTCAGAGTTTGGACATGAAATGTTTGGTGAAATCGTCGAATTAGGTCCTGATGCGGAAACCGATTTGGCAGTTGGCATGCGTGTAGGTGTGAATCCAATTACTGCAAAACGTGCAGGTCGTCGTTATTCGTTGGAGGTAGGAGCCTTTTCACAATATGTCTTAATTGAAGATGCAGCACTTAATTATAACCTTTATGAATTTGATGATTCCGTTTCGGCAACAGAGGCCGTATTAATGGAACCCATGAGCGTAGGCTTCCATGGCGCTTTTAGCGTACTGCCCAAACATGGAGACAAAATCGTAGTTCTTGGTGCTGGTCCTATTGGCTTATCTGCAGCTGCAGGATTAATTGGTGAAGGCATTAAAGATGTTTGCGTAGTGGATATTGACAACTGGCGTTTGGATAAAGCAAAAGAATTAGGCGCATTAACAGTTAATACGTCGACTGAAACATTAGCAGAGGGTTTAATCAAACACTTCGGCGAAGTGAACGTATACGGTGTGAGTGTACCGAATGTAGATGCTTTTGTGGACGCAGCGGGCGCTCCAATATTATTTGAACAAGTGATGCAGATTGTAAAGCCACAAGCAAGAATAGCAATCATTGCCGTTTATAAAAATGAAGTACCTATAAGCCTTGCTCAAGTGATGAGTAAAGAAGTTAACATAGTTGGAGCTAGTGGATACACACATGAAGATATTGTAAAGGTAATTGAACATATAAACGACAAGAAAACGAATATCTCTACAATGGTGACACAGACTTATAAATTAGAGGATATTCAAGCCGCCTTCGATAAAGCCATTGCAGCAAAAGAAACGATCAAGGTTATTGTAGATCTAACTTAATCATCAGGTAATTATATTGGAGTTCATTTGAGTGTAAAACTCAGGTGAACTCTTTTTATTTTAGAAGAATAATGACGTCATATAAAATTTAATTCAAATTAAATATGGCATATTACTAGAGTGTGGTCGTAATTATACTGAGTATAGAAGTGAAATTAGAGAAAAAACGTGGAGGTACGATGGAAATTAATCTTGTTCCAGTAACGTTTGAAAATAAAGAGATATTGTCTAATCTATATCAATTTTATAATTATGATTTCAGTTTATTTACAGATCAAGATGTGAACGGGCATGGGGAATTCGAGGTGAATATTGATTATTTTTGGGAAGGGGATCATCGATGGAATCCATATTTGATTGAGGTTTCAGGAAACGTAGCTGGATTTGTGGTTGTTCTTTTTGAAAACTTAGATACAGACCCAGATCCAACTCATGTGATCTATGACTTTATGATTTTGCAGAAATACAGGAGAAATGGAATAGGTACTGCTGCCGCAATAAAAACACTTGATCTATTTAAAGAAGCTAAATGGAAACTAGCTCAAATGGAAAATAATAAATCTGCCATAGCATTCTGGCGAAAAGTTCTTAAGGATTATACAAAAGACAACTATACAGAACGTTATTCGAGTGATCTCCAAAAATATATTCAAGCATTCGATAGAAGGGGAAGAACGAAATGAATATCACCGTAACATTAACTGACAGCACAACGAAGTTTATGATTAACAATCTCTACCCACTATACTTACACGATCTATCAGAGATATGGGGGAATCTTCCTAATCAATACGGGGTATACGAGGATGATGAAACACAGACGCTGAATGAACAGAATAAAGTCTTCGACATATGGTGGGAGAAGCCGGGGATTTTATATCCTTATTTAATAAAAGAGGATGGAATTCCTGCTGGCTTTGCATTAGTAGCGACACCACCTCATACACCACCAGGTTGTGAATTTTATTTAAACGAATTCTTTATCCTGCGGCCCTTCCGAGGTACGGGAATCGCTGAACGTGCGGCTAAGGAGGTATTTAATCTTCATATTGGAAAATGGGAGCTACAAACCAATCCCACAGCTACTAATAGGAGAGCCCAGCATTTTTGGAGAAAGACACTGAAAGAATATACTGGTAATAGCTTTCAAGAAGAATGTAAGAAGTCTTTTGATAATGAATTAAAGATGATTTTTAATTTTTGTAATGGATAAAGCTAATCAAATCGAAATGAGGGAATTATTTCTTCTATTGACTTATAGTGGATTAGGGCTTACAATTAGAAAAATTATATATCAAAACAAATGCTTTGATGGAGAAAAGTAGTTCAATACCTCTTTACAGGGAGGAAACGCCGGAGATTGAGAGCGTTTCTAGAGAAAAGGGTTGATCGAAGTTCACTCCGGAGCAGTCCCTTGAAACCATTGTTGGCAAGTAGAGGTGTACCGGTGTTAACCGTTAAATATTTAAGTGAGAACATTTCTGTTTGTTGTACAGAATAGTTCTAATTTAGGGTGGTACCGCGGCTCCTCGTCCCTTTTCGGACGAGGGGTCTTTTTGTTTCCATTTAGAAGAAATATTTGTATCCCTGCAAGGCTCGGTAGCTCAGTTGGTAGAGCATAGGACTGAAAATCCTAGTGTCGGCGGTTCGATCCCGTTCCGAGCCATCTTAACTTTAATAGCAAGCTTTCTATAAAAACAGCCTGTCCGACCATTATGGTTAGACAGGTTGTTTGTTATTTCATCTTAATTTGAAAAGTTTAAGGAGAAGATTAATTATGAAATATGTAATGAAATATGTAAATGCAGATACAGTCTTCCCTAAAGAGTTACTACAAGAAATACAGAAATATATAAACGGTGGTATGGTCTACGTTCCAAAGCCTGAAGAATTACATGTAAAATGGTGTGAGAAGTCAGGGAGTAGAAAATATTTGGAATCAAGAAATATTGAGATCTGCCTGAGGTTTGCTGCTGGTGCAACCGTCGACCAGCTCTCAGGTGAATACTGTCTTTCTAAAGATAGTATTAAGAAAATTGTTTATACTAAAAAATAGCCGGTCAACCTTAGGGTTGACCGGCTATTACATTTATTTGAAGCGTTAACTCGCAAATATATGCTTACCAATTTTTAAGTTCTGAGGACGAGTCCAGATCCATGCACTAGTAGCTGTATCTGGATTGAAATAATAGATCGAATTGTTTGTTGGGTCCCAACCTCGGACAGCATCAAGAGCAGCTAAATAGGCAGTCCGGTTTGGAGTAAGCCAATACTGGCCGTCAGATACGGCTGTAAATGCGCCTTTTTGAAATACAACGTTTTTTATATTGTTTGGAAATTGACTAGATTGTATGCGATTCATAACTACAGCACCAACTGCGACTTGTCCTTTATAAGGCTCACCGCGCGATTCACTGTAGATTACTTTCGCCAAAATATCCATTTCCTCAATATTAAGCGTGTATTTTTTTAGAGCATTCCAAGTTTTTGTACCAGTAACTCCATCGGCGTTTAATCCGTAGGCCTTTTGAAATTTAGCAACGGCAGCTTTCGTTTGTGCTCCATATACACCATCTAAAGGCTGAGTATAGAAATTCAGAGTTTTTAATCGATACTGAAGATCCCACACATCTCCAGAAGAACTCCCTACGGTTAATACCGGAGCAGCACTAGCAGAACCAATCATAGTAGCCATACTTACCAGACCCAAAAGAAGCAACAAAGTGAATATTTTAGTCTTCATTGTAGTAGCCTCCTTTCAGAAAACATTATAAATAACCTTCAATAACTGAGACAACACTCATTTATTGGTAATCTAATAATCCATTTTACATTTTCGAAAAAACTTCATTAGGTTTGTGATCCTATGAAATGGGTAAATGAATAATCAGAGGCACATCAACTTCGGAGGTTTTATATATGAAAAAGCAATTATATCTATTCATAATCGCAGCTGCACTCACTCTAAGCGCATGTGGTAATGATAATAGTTATGGCAATAAGATAATGGAAAATTCCTCACACTCTAGTTCAAGTGACGTACCCGAAAATTTGAAGGTGTCAGAGAATCCTACTTTTAAAATAGGAAGTAAAGCGATTATCCAAGCGGACCATATGGAAGGTATGAAAGAGGCAACAGCAACGATAGTTGGAGCTTTTGATACCACTGCGTATATCGTTTCTTATAGGCCCGCAACAGGCGGATTTCCAGTTACAAATCATAAGTGGATTATTCATGAAGAAATCAAAAAAGCAGCCGATAAACCCTATGAATCCGGCTCAGAAGTCGTAATGGAAGCTGACCATATGAAAGATATGAAAGGTGCAACGGCTCAGATTAACGCAGCGGAACAAACCACGGTATATATGATTGATTACACACCTACTACGGGTGGAGATAAAGTGAAAAATCATAAATGGGTAACGGAAGATGAGCTTTCAGCAATAAAGTAACCAATAGAAATATAAGCTCAAAAGTAATGAAAGATGATTAAGGTAGGAACAGTCATGGACTTTGTTAAAGTTCTAGGCTGCTCCTACCTTTTTGATTGCTTCTTTTATTGGTAGAGAAGTGTTAAGATAACTTTATAAAATACACATATACAAAATATACCATTTTAATTGATGTTTTCTTAGAAGGTAGGAGAGTGATTGAAATGCCTAACTGGCAGGTGAAATTCGATGAAGAAATGCTTAAGCAAGCTGCACAACAGATTCAAGTCGATTGGACAACGATAAAGTATATTGGTGGCTTTGAAAATGTTGTCTATAGCTTTCCAAAAGATGATCATGAATTTATTTTACGTGTAACACATCATTCTCATCAGGAGCAGGAGATGGTCATCTCTGAACTTGACTTTATGGACCATCTTGCAAAGCATGGCGTGCAACTGGCTCGTCCCATTCCCTTTCAGGATGGCAGCTTGGTACAAACGTTAGTCAAAGATGAGGAAAGATTTATGATCTGTGTAATGGAGAAAGCACCAGGTGGTCATGTTAATGCTTCCGATCCCAATTGGGGAACGGAGCTTTTTGAGCAATGGGGTGAGGTAACAGGAAGAATGCATGCTTTAACTCTGCAATACAATCCAGAGACTGTTCTGGCAAGACCACATCAGGGTAAGCTAGAGTTTGACTTTGCTAACTTTGGTACTGTTGAACAGCAGCTTTTTGAAAAGTTGCTTCAAATAAATGATTGGATTAACCAGTTGCCGCAGAATCGAGAAGGCTATGGACTATGTCACCGTGATTTGCATCCGGGTAATTTCTTCGTGCATGAGGGGCAGATCACCTTGTTTGATTTTGATGATTGCGGATACGACTATATGGTGCATGATATTGCCATTGCCGTTTATTATTCGACCATCTTTGGGGATTGGCGAAAACCGGAGGTAGAGCAGAGTAGAACTTCTAGTCTTGCGTCAGCCATGCTGACGTCTTTTATGAAAGGGTATAATCGAGAATATGCACTCGACAATAAATGGCTAGAAGAGCTCCCGCTCTTTATTGAAAAGCGCAGACTGGAATTAGTGCTTTTGTTATTTAAAGAGTTTTCGGAGTCACAGCGTGAGCAGGATAGAGAGTGGCTTGCCCGTAATATTCAGGATGCCCTAAATGACAAAGCTTGTTTAGAGCTTTAATAAATCCTTTTAAGTAGTTTTTAATATATTTAGAATAGATAATGAGGATATATCATATAAAAAAGGAGCATTTATTTGAACCTAGCAACTCCTGTAACACCTATTCAACTTATGCAAGTACTTCTAAACGTTTCTGTGATCCGCCCTGTTTTTATTTGGGGGGCGCCTGGTATTGGAAAGTCTTCTCTTGTAGAAGCTTTTGCTGATCAGGTGGGTCTGCCATGTGTTTCTCTTCTGGGTTCTCAACTAGCACCGGAAGACATCATTGGGGTACCTCAAATCGTTAACGGCAAGAGCCAATTTTGTCCTCCGAAAATGATTGCTCGGGACGAACCGTATTGCTTGTTCTTAGACGAGCTTAATGCCTGTTCTCAAGAGGTGCAAAAAGCTTTTTATAGTCTTATCCACGAACGCCGCATCGGCGATTATCACCTACCTGAGGGCTCTATAGTAATAGGAGCTGGTAACCGTGCACAAGATAGTGCAATTGTTAAACCTATGTCCTCCGCGCTTATCAATCGGATGTTCCATATACAGCTAAATGTATCTTTTCAGAATTGGATCTCTTGGGCATATGAGAATAGCATTCATCCTATGGTTATTGAATATCTGGAATTGCGTCCCGATCATCTGTGGAGTGCACCTCCAAAGACTGAAGAGCCTTTCTCCACGCCACGCTCTTGGCATATGCTTAGTGATGCACTACATGAGTTTGGGGATGATATAAATGTGGATGCCGTGGGGATTTTAGCGAATGGTTCACTGACACCTTCTCACGCCACACAATTCAGGGCTTTTTATAAAAATCTAACTGGAAAATATGAACTTAATCAAATTATAGATGGTAAATCCTCATTTCCAACGGCTCCAGAAGATCGGGATCTCCTGTATTTCCTGGCGCAATCCTTGCGTGCCCAGATTATCAAAGAACTCCCTCCGATTAAAGATAACGTACGAGATGGACATCGCCAATTTGCACACACTGTTAAAAAGCTGATTAAAGACCTGTCCGTCATTAGCTTTGAAATTGCACAGCTAGTAGTTGCTAAGCAGGAGCAAAGTGATAATATTCCAGATTGGTTAATGGTTGAAATTGTACGTGATTTACCACGTCTTGCAATAAAAGAGCGGGGGTAAATATGGCTAAAAAAACAACTCCAGATAATCCCGCTTTGAAAAATTTTAATGAAGCATGTTCATTAATCGCGGATCATCCTATTTTTGCACCGTTATCTGTTCGAGCTTCGATTATTCATAATGAAAATAGTCCCTATCCTGAAGACGGCTGGGCAATTGTCACTAATAACGGTTATATTTACACTCATCCTAAAAGGCGTGGCGAGGTTGCCGAATGGATGTACGTTTTGGCACATTGTTTTCTTCATTTAGGTCTTGGACATTTAAAGAGTAAAGAGAATCAAGTGGCGTGGAACGTTGCATGTGATGTGTACATAGCAAAGTTTTTAAATGACTTGAAACTTGGGAAAGTACCCGCAGATATGGAGTCGCGAATTGATCTTACAATTAAAGATGAACAACAGCTTTACGAGCAATTTATGATAAAAGGAATTCCGGACACCTCCAGATATTTTGGGACTGCGGGTGTTTCAAAACTGGATATGAATGTTAGAGAAACCACCAAAAGATACTGGGGAAAAGCACCGGATTGGGAAGCCTATTTTGCTTATGGGTTATCTAATGCTGTGACGAATGCAGTAAGTGTTGCTGGAGGCCATGCTAATACTATTAGTGACCCTGCACTTTCATTAACCGCTCCACAACGTGCAAAACGATGGTTTATGGACAGATATCCTTTATTAGGTGCGCTTGCCGCCGGCTTTGAGATTATAGAAGATCCAGCGATATGTCGGCGATTTGATATTTCCATAGCTGCCATTGACGTTATTGAGCGCAAAATATTTATGAACCCTGCAGCCGGACTAAACGACGAGGAGTGTATTTTCGTGATGGCGCATGAGCTTCTGCATGCGGGGCTTCAGCATCACGAGCGATGTCTTGGCCGGGATCATTATCTTTGGAATGTAGCTTGTGACTACGTAATAAATCTATGGCTAGTAGAAATGAGTGTAGGGGAGTATCCGCGAATTGGACTCTTATTAGATCCTGAGCTTAAAGGTTTATCTGCTGAAACGATTTATGATCGTATGGTCGGAGATATCCGCACTTATAAGAAACTGGCAACCTTGAGAGGGAATGGACTTGGTGACATTTTAGATAACGGTTCATCAAGTTTTTGGGATGCGAGAGAAGGACAGACGCTAGATGATTTCTGTAAAAATGCGATGCAGCAAGGACTTATGTATCATGAAGAGCAAAGTCGCGGTCTTTTACCGTCAGGCCTAGTTGAAGAGATTAGAGCGCTGGGCCAGCCACCTATTAAATGGGATGTAGAGCTTGCTCGGTGGTTTGATCATTATTTTTCACCGCTTGAGAAGACCAGATCTTATTCACGAATTAGCAGACGTCAATCTTCTACGCCTGATATCCCTCGACCACAATGGGTTCATAGCGGTGCTGCAGATGATGGCCGCACTTTTGGAGTTATTTTAGATACCTCAGGCTCAATGGATAAAAAGCTTCTGGCCAAAGCATTAGGGGCCATTTCAAGTTATGCGCAGGCTCGTGATGTTCCTTTTGCACGGATTATCTTTTGTGATGCTTGTCCTTATGATGCAGGTTACATGCCCCCCGAGGCTATCGCAGATCGAGTACAAGTGAAGGGAAGAGGGGGAACGATCTTACAACCAGCTATTGATTTGATTCAACAAGCTGAGGATTTTCCGAAAAAAGGACCGCTTCTAATTATTACAGATGGTTATTGTGACAAGCTGACCATTAAAAGAGACCATGCTTATATTTTGCCCAAGGGAAATGACTTGCCTTTCTCACCCAAAGGACCTGTATTCAGAATTAATTAGGGCTTAGAATAAATTTAGAGCGAGGTAACAATGGATATGAATCCCCCCAAACATATTCTTTCCGCAGCTACCGTTGTATTCAATGATCAAAGAGAGATTTTATTAATAAAAGGTCCACGTAGAGGATGGGAGATGCCAGGCGGACAGGTTGAAGAGGAGGAGTCCCTTATAGAAGTAGCAATCAGGGAAGCCAAAGAAGAATCGGGCATTGATATAGAGATTAATAAGTTCTGCGGAGTTTTTCAAAATGTTGATCGATCTATTTGTACTAACCTATTTCTAGGGAAAGCCATCGGCGGCGAACCTGCTACTAGTTCCGAGAGCTTAGAAGTTGGGTTTTTCTCGATAGAACAAGCATTGGAAATGGTCACATGGAAAAACCTCAGACTGCGGCTGGAGTATTGTTTAAATGATGATGCGCAGCCGTTTTACGTAGAGTTACAGGGCAAAGAAGTAGAAGAAGTAATATTTAAATTAGAAAATCAGCAAACTTATTAGAGGTCTCCTGCATCCTAGCTAATGAAACCTCTGAGTTAATGTAGGGAGTAAAATGAACAAATGTTACGATCAACCATTCATACTTTTTTTTATTTTATAACATTTTCAGTTGATTACAGAACTTTTCATACGTTTACAGCGTCTTACTTATGAACGATAAATCGACGGTAAGGACTGAAACATTATGAAAGACAACACGAAGCTTTTCAGAAATAATATGAGGAGCCAGTCTTCTATACAATCTGTAGGCGGCAGGCGTTATGTGCCAGGAATTGATGGTCTAAGGGCTTTATCAGTACTCGCTGTAATCGCATATCATTTGAATCTGAATTGGGCTGAGGGTGGACTTCTCGGCGTTGGAATATTTTTTGTAATCTCCGGATATCTCATTACTGACCAAATCATTAGCCAGTGGGAGCGGCATCGAAGGCTGAACCTTGTAGACTTTTGGGTTCGTAGGGCGCGGAGGCTGTTGCCTGCGATGGCCGTTATGCTTTTTGTGGTTGCCATATGGCTTTTAATTATAGAACCATCAAGATTGTTTGGGCTCAAGGGTGACTTTATGTCTTCCTTATTTTATTTCAATAACTGGTGGCTAATATTTCATAATGTTTCCTATTTTGAAAGCTTTGGCCCACCATCTCCTATCGGACATTTATGGTCGCTTTCTATTGAAGGACAGTTTTATATTCTATGGCCAATAGTTCTCATCATCGTGATGAAAATCGCTCGTCGGCGAGGTAAGCTTATTGCATGGATTATGGCTTGCGCAGCAGTCTCGGCTTTAGCCATGGCATTGATCTACGTACCGGGGACAGACCCAAGTAGAGTATATTATGGAACGGATACCCGCTTATTTGCGCTTCTCATTGGAGCAGCACTTGCAGTTGCTTGGCCAAGTCAGAAACTTAATGATAACGTCTCAGAACCGGCTCGGCGTGTGCTTGATATTGTAGGGGGATTAGGACTCATTCTATTGTTGGTACTTTTTAATCAGGTTAATGAGTTCGATGATTTACTTTACCGTGGTGGGTTTTTAGTGATTTCTTTGATTGCAGCTGTAGTTATTGCCGTTCTAGCTCATCCTGCTAGCCGTCTGGGATCGATCGTAGGCTGTAAACCTTTGCGTTGGATCGGGCTGCGATCATATAGCTTGTACATATGGCATTTTCCAGTCATTATCCTTAGTAGTCCGAATGTGAGTACTGAAGAAAGCAGCATGCTTCGGATCATCATTCAGGTAGCAGTAAGTTTTCTTCTAGCTGCATTGTCATATAAGTATGTGGAGGAGCCCATTCGTCGAGGTTCATTTAAAGAAACTTGGAAGAACATCAGTGTAAAGCGAAGGGGTGGTCTTCGTCCAGGCTTCTTAATGGCTATTATTGCTGTGATTCTTATCCCAATCGCATGCAAAGGTTATTTGTTAAACGCTGGATCGGATACGTCTGCGATCGAATTGGCAGATTTGCAGTATGAACAACAACAACTGCAACAGCAAGAACAACGACTGCAGCAGCAAGAACAACAAGATATGGGAAGAAAGAATGATCCCGCAGATCATAAAGCGATAGACGAAAATGTAACTGATAAACCATCAATACCAGCCTTGGCAACAGCTACAACTGAACCTGAAGTAAAAAAAGCTGATACTAAGGTGGGAACTACAAATACAGAAATAGCAAAGCCTGAATCAGAAGTGGAAAAATCTGTTCCTGAAGAAAAGAAACCTGTGGCTGAGAAGAGTCAAGCTGGAACGGATGTTACGGCCATTGGAGATTCTGTCATTTTGGATGCAGCACCATACCTTTCAGAGGAATTACCTGGCATTGTCATCGAGGGAAAGATCGGTCGGCAGATGGCTAAAGCTCAGGAGGTAGTGGATCAGCTTAAAGCTCAAGGCCGGCTGGGTAAAAAGGTTATAATCGAGCTTGGGACTAACGGATCCTTTAGTTCAAAGCAATTACGTAATTTACTGGATTCATTAAGTGATGCTGAGCAGATTTTTTTGGTCAATACACGGGTTCCAAGAAAATGGGAGAATAATGTGAATCACAATATTTCAAAAGTTTCCAGTGAATATAGTAATACGACCGTAGTAGACTGGTACTCTGCAAGTGAAGGAAAAGACGATTATTTCTACCAAGATGGTGTGCATCTTAAACCAGAGGGCTCCAAGTGTTACGCCTCACTTCTTGCGAAAGCCTTGGAAAGTAAGTAAGAATTAATTGAATCTCCAAACTTTTTGATATTATATTTTAATAGACCGGCAAGAGAGTTCTCTCTTTGCCGGTCTTTATTTTTCGTAAACGAATAATCATTGAAAAGCTAATTAATTCCTAGTCGTAGATAAAATGCTCCACAACAGCCACAGTCTTCGTTATGTCAGGATTAGAATTGTCGATCACCTTCACATTAGAACTTGGAAGCGGCCACTTCACACTGCGGTTTCCAAATGATTTGCGAAATTCATCCCAATGCTGGAACTTCCATTCATCTAATGGTGATTGTCGATCGTGAATTCGTGCCCGATACAATTCCTCATTGGCTAGTTCGACCAAGACAACTTTAACCTCAACATCTTGCAGCGAACGTCCGATTCGAGATAACTCACTGCTGATCCAGTCAGGGTTGGCAGCTTCTTTAGTAAATGGCCCAACCACAAATGCATCTACATTCAGGCCTATATTGTCTAGCGCTGCATCCATCGTAATCCGGTAGCCCAAATCACGGCATAATCTTTTGTAATCGGCAGAGTCTCTGTCTGCCGGGTCCAATCCGTGAAAGGTCATAATGGCGTCAGCCGCTGGACGTAATAGAATATCCATATCAAAGAAGGGTACTTTACGCCGGGAAGCGATCGCTTTAGCTAATGTCGTTTTGCCTGCCCCAGCTGGCCCTAGAAAAAATACAAGTTTGTTCATCATTGTCTCTCCTTAGAACCTCAATTCATTGCTACAGTCTATCTCTAAATATTATCATATAAAAGAAGATGAGTAATCGCCAGCGTAAAATCCTCATCTACCGTAGGTTTTGAGAACCTGATGTATTTCGCGTTACGGTCCATAATATGATATTTTTTTGCTTCTCCATTGAGTTTTTGTGTAATCCTGCTTATAATATAGCGAGAAAAATAAGAAAAAGGTGTCCATAAATGAGCATATTAAATGTAGAAGGATTAAGTCATGGTTTTGGAGATCGTGCGATCTTCAAGGATGTTTCATTCCGTCTTCTAAAAGGCGAGCATATCGGATTATTCGGCGCTAACGGCGAAGGTAAATCCACTTTTATGAATATTGTTACAGGAAAGCTGCAACCGGATGAAGGTAAAGTCGAATGGTCCAAACGGGTCCGTGTTGGCTACCTCGATCAGCATGCAGTGTTGACCAAAGGCATGACCATTCAAGATGTACTCAGAGGCGCTTTTCAATACCTCTTTGATCTTGAGCAAGAGATGAATGATATGTACGGCAGAATGGGTGACGTGTCGCCTGAAGAGTTGGAAAAGCTGCTTGAAGAAGTTGGTACGATCCAAGATACGCTTACAAATCAAGATTTCTACATGATCGATGCGAAGATCCAAGAAACCGCGCGCGGTCTAGGAATCACAGATATTGGATTGGATCGTGACGTAGCTGATCTTAGTGGTGGTCAGCGTACCAAAATCCTGCTTGCGAAGCTGTTGCTTGAAAAACCAGATATTCTGCTCCTAGATGAGCCTACGAACTATCTGGATGAGCAGCATATTGAATGGCTGAGACGTTATCTTCAAGAGTATGATAATGCATTTATTCTGATCTCACATGATATGCCTTTCTTGAACAGCGTTATCAACCTGATCTACCATATGGAAAATCAAAAGCTGACCCGTTATGTGGGTGACTATGAGCAATTCCAACAGGTCTACGAAATGAGAAAACAACAGCTTGAATCTGCTTATAACCGTCAGAAACAAGAAATTGCAGAGCTGAAAGACTTCGTTGCACGTAACAAAGCCAGCGTAGCTACCCGTAACATGGCAATGTCCAGACAGAAGAAGCTCGACAAGATGGAAATCATCGAGATTGCAAAAGAGAAGCCAAAACCACAGTTTAACTTTAAAGAAGGTAAAACTGCGGGCAAGATGATTTTCGAAGCTAAAGAACTGGTTATCGGATATGACACACCGTTGTCCAGACCGCTAAATTTGTTAATGGAGCGTGGACAAAAGATCGCGTTGGTCGGTGCGAACGGGATCGGTAAAACCACCTTGCTTCGCAGCATCTTAGGTGAAATCCAAGCATTGTCCGGTTCGGTAGAACGTGGATACCATCAAGAGATTGGATACTTTGAGCAAGAAATGAAAGAAGGCAATTACAAGACTTGTATCGAGGAGATCTGGGATACATTCCCATCCCTGTCACAATTCGAAGTACGTGCTGCCCTTGCCAAATGTGGACTGACCACGAAACATATCGAAAGTAAGATTGCTGTTCTAAGTGGTGGAGAAAAAGCTAAAGTACGTCTATGTAAACTCATTAACAGTGAGACGAACATTCTCGTATTAGATGAGCCGACGAACCACTTGGATATCGATGCCAAAGATGAACTGAAACGTGCGCTGAAAGCATATAAGGGAAGCATTCTCATGATCTCTCACGAACCAGATTTTTATCAAGACATTGTCACCGATATCTGGAATTGCGAAGATTGGACAACAAAAGTATTCTAATAAGCAAATCTTTATTGAACAAGCCTATGAGGTGTTAACGAATCAGTTACGCTTTATAGGCTTTTTTATGGATAGTGGGGAGGGTCTATGTGTTAGAGAATAAAATGGATCAGCTTAACATCAGTGTTCAACGAATTTTTGGAGAACAAGAAATAGAAATAGTCAATTTCACATGCGAGGATTTAGATTATAAAACACCTAACTTTACAACAGCGGGTATCTTTTCTATTCATGGTCTGGCAATAGTTAATCACGAGCAGCTTCCATGGTCAATCATATTAAAAATCATCAAGTCTGATAGTGTAGAAAAAGAGGATCCAGCACATCACAATTACTGGCGACGAGAAGCCCTAGTCTTTGAATCTAAGATTCTGGATGAGCTTCCTAGCTCAATCCAAGCTCCTAAGTGTTATCTTGTTGAAGAACAAGTAGATGGTACCGTATGGTTATGGATGGAACGAATAGACGGGGAATATGCGCATACGAAGGAGCAGTTTGATTTTATCGCTGAACGGTTAGGCCGATTTAATGGAGCTTATCTTTCAGGAAAGAACACTCCTAATAACCAATGGATATGTAGAAGCTGGCTTAGATCATGGACTACTTCGAGTAAAATGTATGCACCTAACCCTGAAGAATATATTCATCAATTACATAGAGACAATGACCGAAGCCTTTGGGCTTGGTTCCAAGACTTCACGAAGCGGATAGACAGTAACTTGAATGCTCTCCATCGCTTGCCGCGAGTATTAGCCCATCAGGACCTCAGTCAAATGAATATGCTGTTAACTCAAAACGGAGAGTTAGTCTTGATAGACTGGCAATTTATGAGCATATCAGGTTTAGGTGAAGATCTTGGTAAAATGTTTGGCGTAAATATGAGTCTTGGTGTGATTCCTATCCATCGTTACGAGGAATTCAAAGAGTCTTTATTCCATTCGTATATCAAAGGTTTAAAGGCTAGCGGATGGCAGGGGGACGAATCCCTTGCAAGATATGGTTATTGTTTAAGCACTGCTTTACGTAGTGTCTGGGAAGTGCCACAATACTTTTCTCTAAATGCTCAGCTACAATCTGACCTGTTAAACGCTAATCTTCAGGAGCGGGTTAATCGGCTAGAGCAAATCATTATTATTCATCAAAAAATGACGCTAGAAGCAGAGACATTGAAATTATGGATAACATAGTTCTTAATTCTCATTAGATATGAAAAAGGAGCCCCTATTAAAGGAGCTCCTTTTTGCTACACCTCAATAATGATGGGGAGAATCATTGGACGTCGTTTCGTTTTTTCGTACAGGAATCTACTTAGGGTCTCCTTGATGGTCTGCTTGATGATATTCCACTCGCCTAGGTCAGCCTCACTCATCTTTTGAAGGGTGGAGGTTACAAGCTTGTTGATCTCCTCCATTAAAGTTTCTGAGTTACGGACATAGATGAATCCTCTAGATATGGTATCCGGCTCGTTTAATAAACGTCCATCTTCTTGGCTTAATGTAATCACTGTAATCAAAATACCGTCTGCTGACAGCTGGCGACGATCGCGAAGAACGACATTACCAATATCTCCAATCCCAAGGCCATCCACTAGGGTTTGTCCAGCTGCCACTCGGCCAGATTGACGGACGACACCCGATGATGACTCGACGATATCTCCATTTTTTAGAATAAAGATATTATTGAGGTTAACACCAACTGCCTCTGCTAATAAGCTGTGATGATGTAGCATACGGTATTCACCATGAATCGGTATGAAATATTCAGGTTTCATCAAGGTTAACATTAACTTAAGCTCTTCTTGGCTTGCATGCCCAGATACATGAAGCTCGCTGCGTGATCCATAGATGACTTTAGCGCCAAGCACGTATAAATTATCGACGATTCTAGATACATTGCGTTCATTCCCGGGAATGGGATTAGCTGCTATCAAAACGGTGTCTCCTGCCTGGATTTCCATCTGCCTATGACTTGCGTTAGCCAGTCGCGATAACGCAGCCATGGGCTCTCCTTGACTGCCTGTACATAATACAGTTACTTGCTCTGGAGGGAGTTTGGCAGCTTCTGTAGGCTCGATCAGCATGTTAACTGGAATGCTCAAGTACCCGAGTTCCTGGGCTACTCGAACAACATTAACCATACTTCTGCCAAGTAAGGTTAATCTACGATCGGTTAAACGAGCAGCTTCAATGATCTGTTGTAGACGGTGTACATTTGAAGCAAAGGTAGAGATAAAAATTCTACGGTTAGCTTTCATGAATGCTTCTTCTATATGAGCGCCAACGAGTTTTTCAGAGGGGGTGAAGCCTGGGCGTTCTGCATTGGTACTCTCTGAGAGCAGGAACTTTACACCATTCTTCCCGATGTCAGCCATTTTATGTATATCGGGATACTGCTTATTAACAGGGGTCATGTCAAATTTGAAGTCCCCTGTATGAACTACGGTCCCTTCTGGGGTATCGAATACAACACCAAGGCAATCCGGAATACTATGATTGGTATTAAAGAACGTTGTAGTAATCGCTCCTAGCTGTAAAGTAGACTCAGAATCAATGACATGAAGCTTGGTCTGACGTAATATTCCGTGTTCCCTCAGTTTATTTTCAATTAGACCTAAGGTTAACCGAGATGCGTAGATCGGAAGATTTAATTGTTTGAGTAGATACGGAATTCCTCCAATATGATCCTCATGTCCATGTGTAACTACTAATGCTCGAATCTTATCAAGATTGCTTAATAAATACGTAACATCAGGAATAATGAGGTCAATCCCCAGTAGACTTTCGTCCGGAAATTTAGAACCGCAATCAATGACAATAATATCATCAGCATATTGCAGGAAATACATATTCTTACCAATTTCATTCACACCGCCTAATGCTGCAATCCAGAGCTGCTTAGCTGCCACTTTCATTAAAGTCCCTCCTTTTATAAATTCACCTATATTATGTATGAAATCCCTTATAATTATCCTTTCATTGAGGTGGTATAATAGTATAACAATAGATTGATATTCAAAAGTTAGGGGACAGATTGATCATGAACATCAGAAGAATATATAAGAACGATAATCGTGCGATTGAACAGATTATTAGGAGCTGTCTGATTGAGTTTGGCGGGAATAGGGCAGGGCTTGCGTGGGAAGATGACAGCCTGCATCATTTATATGAGTACTACAATCAAAGCGATAATCAGGCCTATTGGGTTGTAGAAGAAGATGGAAATATATTGGGCGGGTGTGGCATTGCGCCTTTCGGCAATGAGGGCGACATATGTGAGTTGCAAAAAATGTACTTATCTCCGTCCGTTAGAGGTAATGGGATAGCTTCTGAACTCCTAAATACGGCGCTGAATTTTGCCAAGCTTCATTACAATAAATGTTATTTGGAGACATTACAGAACATGCATGCAGCTAACCGTTTTTATATGAAAAACGGCTTCGAACTTTTAGATGCCCCTTTAGCTGGCTCAGAGCATTTTGCATGTGATGCTTGGTATATTAAAGAGTTAATTTAATTATGGTTTAGTAAGCCTGGATTAGCAGGCTTATTTTTTATTTGACAACAAAACCGTCCAGACGGTATAGTAAATAACAGAGGTGATTAATGTGAACAGTAATTCTAAACGTAAAACTATTTTATTGGCTGCTTCCACAGTTGTTAAAAATAATGGAGTAGAGAAGCTTACGCTTGAAGCTGTGGCTAAAGAAGCCGGGGTCAGTAAGGGTGGGCTACTGCACCATTTTCCAAATAAAGAAGCTTTGATCATAGGGATGGTCGAAGATCTAACGAACCATTTTTTTACCAATGTTCAAGATAGAGCAATGAGCGAAATGGTTGAAAAAGGGAAGTGGAGTCGTGCTATTACTGAAGCCATGGATGATGATATTAAAGAGGGAAAAGAGATTGGTACCGCGCTTCTTGCTGCTCTTTTCACAAATCCAGATATTCTTAACAAATTTCAAAGTCAATATGCAACGTGGCAACAAAACATAGAGAACGATGGCATTGATCCTGTACGCTCCACTATCATTAGGTTGGCAGCAGATGGTTTATGGTATTCCGAAATGTTCGGATTAGGTGTGTTAGATGATGAATTACGCACGAAAGTCATTCAAGAATTGATAAATATGACGAAGTAAGGAGAGGTTATCTTTGAATTCATATATATTACTTGCAACAGCGATCATCTGTGAGGTATTTGGCAGTTCAATGCTAAAAGTGTCTAACGGGTTTAAAAGGGTATTCCCATCCATTGGCGTGATCCTTGGTATGGGCTTAGCATTTTATAGTCTTTCTTTAGCGCTAAAAACAATTCCATTAGGTACAGCTTATGCGATTTGGTCAGGGGTAGGCACAGCTTTGACAGCTATAATTGGCGTAGTTATTTATAAGGAGAATTTTAATCGTAAGAAATTACTAGGTCTTCTACTTATCATTGGTGGTGTAATCATTATGAAGCTCTCAGGTGGGGCTCATTAGAATTTGGAGGCTGCAGCATGAAAAGAAATGTAGGATATATTGCTCTAAGTATAGCAATTGCTAGCGAAGTCGTAGGGACTACTATGTTGAAAATGTCAGAAGGATTCACGCAATTACTACCTTCTATAGGGGTTATTATTGGTTTTATTATTGCTTTTTATAGTTTATCCATAAGCCTTAGAGAATTACCGTTAAGCTTAGCTTATGCGATTTGGTCGGGTGTAGGTACTGTTCTAACTGCAATTGTGGGTATTGTCGTGTGGGGAGATCCATTTGGTATTCTTACTTTTGCCGGAATAGTATTAATAGTAGGAGGAGTGGTATTATTAAACTCTCCTGCCAAAGGTGAAGACAAAGTACGGGCCTGATAAATCAGGCTCTTTTTTTATTTTTAAACGGATGTCATAGATTCCATAAATCGCATAGTTTCGCGATAATGGTATCACTTACCTTTTCCGTAGAATTACATCTTATAGTTTGAGCTACTATTTATCTATAATGAGTGTGTCTGAAAGTGAAGGGAGGGTGTGGTTCTTTTTAATGTGCTCTGGATGATCTCTATTGAAAACGCTACCATTTGAGCACTCTGATAGGTTCGTGAATTTTTGAGAATCTAACATATTTAAGGAGGATTAAAATTAAAATGCGTAACAAGTATGTTATATGGTCGCTGTTAGTATCCATGCTGATTTCAAGTTTATTCTTGGCTGCGGGCCCACTTAATTTTGTTTCAGCCTCCGGAGGACCAAACCTGACACTCGGCAAAAATGTAACTGCGAGCGGTCAATCACAAACTTATAGTCCTGAAAATGTTAAAGACAGTAATCAAAGCACGTATTGGGAAAGTACGAATAATGCATTCCCGCAATGGATTCAAGTCGATTTAGGTGCAAATACGAATATTGATCAAATCGTTCTAAAGCTTCCTTCTGGTTGGGAGACGCGGACGCAAACATTGGCTGTTCAAGGTAGCACAAACGGTTCGACATTCACGAATATTGTAGGGTCTGCGAATTATGAATTCAATCCATCAGTGGCAGGGAACAGTGTTACCATCGACTTTGCCTCAACCAGTACGCGTTATGTTCGTCTGAATGTAACGAGCAACACAGGTTGGCCGGCAGCTCAGCTCTCTGAATTCGAGATTTATGGCGCTAGTGGTCCTACTCCAACTCCATCGCCTTCTGGCACTTATGAAGCTGAATCTGCTTCACTGTCTGGAGGAGCTAAAGTGAACACGGATCATGCCGGTTACTCCGGCGCGGGCTTCGTGGATGGATATTTGACACAAGGTGCAACAACGACATTCACGGTTAACGTGCCAGCAGCAGGTAGTCGTGAAGTGACATTGAAATACGCTAATGCAAGTGGCAGTGCAAAGACAATAAGTGTCTATGTCAATGGTGCTAAAATTGGCCAGACCTCATTATCTAACTTACCAAATTGGGATTCATGGAGCACTAAAGTAGAAGTTCTTAATCTAAATGCGGGTAACAACACCATCGCATATAAATATGATGCTGGTGATTCTGGCAATGTTAACCTTGACCAAATCACTGTAGCGTCGACAACAATAACCCCTACCTCAACACCAACGCCAACGGTCACACCTACACCAACGCCAACTCCTACACCAACACCTACACCAACACCAACACCAACAGCAACACCGACGGTAACACCAACCCCAACGCCAACACCGACGGTCACCCCAACACCTGCACCGGGTAGCAATATTGCTGTCGGCAAGACGATTACCGCTTCTTCCAGTACACAAACGTTCGTAGCAACAAATGCGAACGATAATGACACAAGCACGTACTGGGAAGGTGGCAGCAATCCAAGTTCGCTCACCCTCGACTTAGGGGCGAACCACAACATTACGTCAATCGTTTTGAAGCTGAATCCAGCCTCTGCATGGAGTACTCGCACACAAACGATTCAGGTGCTCGGTCACAATCAAGACACGACTACCTTCGGTAATTTGGTATCGGCTCAATCGTATACGTTTAATCCAGCTTCGGGCAACACAGTAACCATCCCGGTTACGGCAACGGTTAAACGTCTGCAGTTGAATATCACTTCGAACTCTGGTGCCCCTGCTGGGCAAATCGCGGAGTTTCAAGTATTCGGTACACCAGGGGCGAACCCTGATCTAATGATAACGGGTATGTCCTGGTCACCTACTACTCCTGTCGAGACAAGTGCAATTACATTAAATGCAGTTGTTAAGAACAACGGTAATGCTAGCTCCGCAGCAACCACTGTCAACTTTTACTTAAACAATGAGCTCGTTGGATCTGCTCCAGTAGGTTTATTAACTGCAGGCGCATCAACAACAGCCTCAATGACATTAAACGCTGGAGCCAAAACCGCTGCGACCTATGCTCTCAGCGCTAAAGTAGATGAGAACAATGTGATTATCGAGCAGAACGAAGGGAATAACAGCTATACGAACGGGGCATCTCTTGTTATCGCTCCAGTCTCCAGCTCTGACTTAGTTGGTGTGACTACCTGGACACCAAGTAATCCAGTGGCTAATAGTACAGTAGCTTTTACCGTAAATCTCAAGAATCAAGGAACCATTGCTTCTGCAAGCGGTTCTCATGGTGTTACTGTAGCTCTTAAAAACTCAGCGGGTACCACGATTCAAACATTTAATGGATCCTATTCCGGGACCCTTGCTGCTGGAGCTTCCGTTAACGTCACGATTCCAGGGACATGGACAGCAGTCAACGGTAATTACACTGTAACCACTACTGTTGAAGTGGATGCTAATGAGGTAACAGCGAAGCAATCAAACAATATAAGCACAACTAATCTGGTGGTCTATGCTCTACGTGGTGCAAGCATGCCTTATAGTCGGTATGATACCGAAGATGCTACTCTCGGTGGTGGAGCTACGTTGAAATCAGCACCTACGTTTGATCAAGCACTAATTGCTTCAGAAGCATCTGGTCAGCGTTATGTAGCGCTTCCTTCAAACGGCTCGAACGTGGGATGGACAGTCAGACAAGGACAAGGCGGCGCGGGTGTAACTATGAGATTTACTATGCCTGACTCTTCGGATGGTATGGGACTGAATGGTTCACTTGACGTGTATGTGAATGGAGTAAAAGTCAAAACGGTATCGTTGACATCCTACTACAGCTGGCAGTATTTTTCGGGCGATATGCCTGGTGATACTCCTAGTGCTGGGCGTCCGCTCTTCCGATTTGACGAAGTCCACTGGAAATTGGATACTCCTCTCCAGCCTGGAGATATCATCCGTATTCAGAAGAACAATGGAGATAGCTTGGAATATGGTGTTGATTTCCTCGAAATCGAACCCGTTCCTACTGCAGTCGCTCGTCCGGCGAACTCCGTGTCAGTGACAGATTATGGTGCTGTAGCAAATGATGGTCAGGATGACCTTGCAGCTTTTAAAGCAACGGTGAATGCAGCTGTTGCAGGTGGTAAGAGCATGTATATTCCTGCCGGAACATTTAATCTTAGCAGCATGTGGGAAATTGGCTCTGCCAGCAATATGATTAACAACTTTACGGTGACGGGTGCTGGAATCTGGCATACGAACCTCCAGTTTACTAATCCTAATGCGGCGGGAGGCGGTATTTCACTCCGTATTAGCGGCAAGCTAGACTTTAGTAATGTTTACATGAATTCGAATTTGCGATCCCGTTATGGACAAAATGCAATTTATAAAGGATTTATGGATAACTTTGGTACTAATTCAATTATCCATGATGTCTGGGTAGAACATTTTGAATGTGGCATGTGGGTAGGCGACTATGCTCATACACCTGCTATTTATGCCAGTGGGCTTGTGGTTGAAAACAGCCGGATTCGGAACAATCTTGCCGATGGTATCAACTACTCCCAAGGCACTAGCAATTCGATTGTTCGAAACACCAACGTAAGAAATAACGGTGACGATGGTCTTGCAGTATGGACTAGTAACACCAATGGTGCTCCGGCGGGTGTAAATAACACATTCTCCTACAACACGATTGAGAATAACTGGCGTGCTGCAGCCATAGCATTCTTTGGAGGCGGCGGTCATAAGGCAGATCACAACTACATCATCGACACTGTAGGTGGTTCTGGTATTCGTATGAACACCGTTTTCCCTGGTTACCATTTCCAGAATAATGCGGGCATTGTTTTCTCAGATACTACGATTATCACAAGTGGTACCAGTAAAGATCTGTATGGTGGAGAACGTGGAGCCATCGATTTAGAGGCATCGAATGATGCCATCAAGAACGTCACCTTTACCAACATCGATATCATCAATACACAACGCGATGCAATCCAGTTCGGTTATGGTGGTGGATTTGAGAATATCGTGTTTAACAACATCAATATTAATGGTACTGGGCTTGATGGTATTACTACTTCACGTTTCTCTGGGCCACATCAGGGTTCGGCAATCTATACTTACACAGGCAATGGTTCAGCAACGTTTAACAACCTGACGACTACGAATATCGCTAACCCCAACCTGAATTATATTCAGAGCGGTTTTAATCTGACGATTCATTAAGCGATAGTGTGAGGGAGGAGTTCTTCGGAACTTTTCCCTTTTTTTATATTGTGGATAGTGAAAATTTAAAACTTCGGAGAAGGATATTGACTTGATGAGCAAGAAATAAATGGTAGGATATAGTATTTATCTCATAAGAAATAAATTTTTAGGAATGTGTCGATTTCATCATCTTCCGTTCGTCGTTTAAATAGAAGTCCGGATATCAGACGTTAAAGCGAAGGAGAGATGAAATGCATTTAGTAACTTCAATGGATGGAACTAAGATTGCCTATGACAAAATGGGTCAAGGGCCAGCACTTATATTAGTGACAGGTGCATTTAGTTACCGAAAATTCCCAAGTCAGGTACAGCTAGCTGATCTGTTGTCTGAGAATTTCACAGTCTTCAATTACGATCGACGAGGTCGTGGCGATAGCGGAGACACTCAGCCATACGCAATAGCTCGTGAGATCGAAGATCTGCAGGCTATAATTAATGCGGCCGGAGGATCGGCATATGTCTGGGGATTGTCTTCTGGAGCAGTTCTTGCTCTACAGGCAGCAGAGGATGGAGCAAATATTACAAAATTAGCTCTGCATGAGCCTCCATTTGTTGTCGATGCTTCGGATCCTAAACCGCCTCTAGATTTCGTAATGAATGTTACTGAGCTTATTGCTACAAATCGCCGATCTGAGGCAATTAAGTATTTTATGACTAAAGGTATGGGAGCACCTGCGTTTGTTGTTAAATTAATGCGCTTAATGCCAAGTGTATGGTCTAACCTAATGGCTGTAGCGCACACTCTTCCCTATGATGCTGTTTTATTGGATGGGTATATGGACGGAAAGCCGCTTCCTGCCACCTTGTGGAGCACAGTTACCATTCCAACGCTGGTCCTCGAAGGTACGGAAAGTCCTGTTGGCTTACGGCATGGTGCTCAGGCAATTGCTAAAGTACTACCTAATGCGAAACTGTTAAGTAAAAAGGGGCTCGGTCATACGAAGAAACTCAATACAAGGATCATTTCAACTGAGCTTACTGCATTCTTTATGGGAAATTAAAAATAGGAGGGATACACCTATGAGATTTATGATGATTGTTAAAGCTACCACAGATTCAGAGGCGGGAATTATGCCTAGTCAAGAACTGATTGATGCTATGCAGAAGTATAATGAGGAATTGGTGAAAGCAGGTGTGTTGCTGGCAGGCGATGGATTGCAACCGAGTTCCAGTGGTATTCGAATTTCATATCCGGAAGCTGGCGGCAAACCGAAAGTTATGGATGGTCCGTTTACAGAAGCTAAAGAAATGATCGCTGGATATACGCTGATTGAGGTCAAATCAAGAGAAGAAGCCATTGAATGGGCTTTACGTATGCCGGACCCTCATGGATTTGGCCAAGGAGAGATTGAGTTAAGGCAGGTATTCGAGCCGGAGGAATTAATGGACGATCCCGAAACATTGGCGAAAGAAGCAGCACTTCGTAAACAGGTTGAGAAGCAGAAGCAAACGTGAGTTTCTCCCATACGCATCGAACGATTGATACAATATGGCGAATGGAATCGGCAAAAATCATTGCGGGTTTAACGCGCATGGTACGGGACGTAGGTCTCGCAGAAGATCTTGCTCAGGACGCATTAGTAATTGCCCTTAATCGATGGCCAGAGACGGGGATTCCAGATCATCCAGGTGCTTGGCTGATGACCACCGCGAAACGGCGTGCGATTGATCTTATTCGCAGGACCAAGCTTCGAGATCAGAAATACGTAGAGGTTGCACATAGCATGGATTTATACACTGAGGTAGATATAGATGATGCGTTAGATGAGGAGATCAGTGACGATCTCCTTCGTCTGATCTTTATGACCTGTCATCCGGTGTTGTCACAAGATGCCAGAGTAGCCCTGACCCTTCGACTGTTATGTGGATTGACGACAGATGAAATCGCACGTTCTTTTCTAGTCGCCGAATCAACGATTGCTCAGCGAATTGTTCGGGCGAAGAGAACCCTAAGTGCTAACAAGGTTCCTTTTGAGGTACCCGTTCAAGAAGAGCTTAAAGACCGTTTGTCTACGGTGCTTGAAGTCCTTTACCTTATGTTTAATGAAGGATATTCTGCAACCTCTGGAGTGGATTGGATCCGTCCGCTGTTATGTCAGGAGGCACTGAGGTTAGGACGGGTACTAGCTGAGATTGCCCCTTATGAACCTGAGGTTCATGGACTGGTCGCCCTTATGGAGATTCAATCCTCGCGTTTTAGGACGAGGGTTAATAGCAAAGGGGAGCCTATTCTACTTATGGATCAAAACCGGACACAGTGGGATCAATTACTGATCCGCCGTGGCCTGACTGCATTAGAGCGTAGCCGAAAGCTTGGACGTCCGCCCGGACCTTACTCGCTTCAGGCTGCAATTTCTGCTTGTCATGCACAGGCGTCTACTGCAGCAGAGACAGACTGGATCCGTATTTCTGCACTGTACGAAGCGCTCTCGAGAGTCATGCCTTCGCCGATCGTCGAATTAAACCGAGCGGTCGCCATATCCATGGCGTTTGGCCCAACCTTTGGACTGCAAATTGTGGATGAGCTGAATACTGAACCATCCATGAGGGATTATCATCTGCTGCCCAGCGTTCGTGGTGATCTTCTACTGAAGCTGGGGCGATATGGTGAGGCGCGTACAGAGTTTGAACGTGCCGCATCCTTAACCGAGAATGAACGTGAAAGGATTCTTTTGCTGAATCGGGCGGAAGCGTGTAACTTAGGAACATCGTAGTTAAATCAATAGTATTTTAAACCGGTACGTACATAAAGGAGAGATAAAATATGAATCAAGAAGTCATCGATTTTATTGAAGCATTAAAAGAACCATGGCAGGTGGAGTTATCTACAAATCTTCGAGAGGCTATTCACCAAGCAATCCCAGATGTACAGGAACGAATTCAGTATAAGAAGCCTCATTTTTTGAAAAATGGTAAGTACGCAGCAGCTATTTCAACTTCAAAAGATGCGGTAAGCTTTGTTATTTTTAATACGAATGAGCTTGAGTTTCCAGAAGGAATGTTCGAGGGCCCTCCGGAGAGAAAAACACTGAAACTACGAAAAGGGGATACAGTGGATACGGCTCAATTAGTGGCTTGGGTCAGCCAATCATCAGCTTCCCTTTAATTACAAGATTCATGATGTAGGACGGTATCTCAAAGTCATTTGACTTCATGGGATATCGTCTTTTTTGGACGAATTTGGCTCCAGCAATACATAATCATTCAATAAATTGTGAAAAATACATCATGAGCTAGCAATGAAGGGAATGAAACCCATGAAGATATTAAAACAAACTTGTTTGCTACTGCTTACGGTCCTTGCACTTAGTGCATGCTCAAGACCAGTAGCAGATAAATCCCAGCTACCACCTCCAACGGTTGTGCCAAGTGGAGCTGAAGAAAGATTTAGCCTTGAGGAACTTGCCACTTTGATTGGAAAAGAGGATGCTCAAGTTGTCCAAGCTCTCGGCAAAGGCGCACCTAATCGAAATGAAGGTACGAATTCTACTCTTTTATCCCGCGAATATAACGAGAAGATTGTGAATCACGAAGCAAATCTTCAGGTCTCCTATGATCACACTGGAAAAGTGATTGGAGAGACGGTTCATTTTGAAGAAGCTACCAAGGAAAAATTAACGCAAGAGATAACGCAACAGCTTGGAGAGCTTACGACTAAGAGTGAAGGTAACACAGCAGATATAGAAAAAGAAGGCGAAGGTACAAACTTTCGTAGGGTATGGCAGACGGATAATGCCAAAATTTCTTTAATTGAATCCAATGGAAAGCTGTCTATTTCCATAGATACGAAGTAACATTCGAATAATGTGAGAAAAAAAAGGACAATACCCATTGTAATTAGACAATGGGTATCGTCCTTTTTTGATGAATAATTAAGGCTTAAGAGGAAGAATTATTGTTTGTTGCGGAGCTTAGACGATGAATTTGCTCTTCCAGAACCGCACTTGCTTTGCCAACAAATTGTGTAATAAGTTCAAGTTCTTCATCCGAGTAGGTGGAAGCTAATTTAAGCATCTCGGCATGCAGGGGAAGGTAGGCATTCCCGACCTCATTATTTTCATACAAAGGGACAATAATTACCTTACGACGGTCACTGGGGTCATTTTGTCTGCGAACAAAACCGTTATTTTCAAGTCGATCAATTAATGCCGTAACACTGCCTGTAGCCAGTCCGGTTAGTTTGGACAGTTCACCAGCGGTGATGGGACCTCTTTCATGGAGGATATCTATGGATAGATAATCATTATTATATAACCCAAGTGATGCTGCCACATTTTGCTGATATAGTATCGTTCGACTTCCTAGGCCCCGCATACGCAAGGTGAAGTCTTCTTGCTGATTTTTCACTTGATTGTGTCGATCTCTTGACAAAAGAGAGCCCTCCTTTTAAAATATTTATATCTTGATAATCGAGATATCAGACAATAAAGATACTCGATGAACGTGCGATTAATTGAATTCATTTTATCGGAATTATTAAAGTTTTGCAAAAGGTAATGCATCAAGAAGTTTAGAGAGAGGTTGGTGTGCGATCTTGTAACGATAAGATAAAATTCGAAATTAAGGAAAAGTGGAGGGAACAAAAGAGAATGGTAAAGAACTTGGAGAAGAAAAATAATGTAGGGATTATTATAGCGGCTCTATTGCTGGCCACACTTATGGCATCCATGGATAACACAATATTAGCAACTGCAATGGGAACAATCGTAGGGGATCTTGGCGGTTTTGACAAACTGATGTGGGTGACTTCTGCTTATATGATAGCTGAGATGGCAGGAATGCCGATTTTCGGAAAATTATCGGATATGTATGGCCGCAAGCGTTTCTTTATTTTCGGAATTATTGTATTTATGATCGGATCTGCTTTATGTGGTACCGCAAACTCTATAGTTCAGCTGAGTATTTATCGTGCGATTCAGGGTATTGGTGGAGGAGCACTGGTTCCAATTGCGTTCACCATCATGTTCGATGTGGTTGCTCCGGAAAAACGGGGGAAGATCGGCGGATTATTCGGAGCAGCCTATGGTATATCAAGTATTTTCGGACCTCTTATTGGCGCTTACATAGCGGATTACATTCATTGGTCTTGGGTCTTTTACATCAACTTACCTATAGGTGTTATTGCCTTCTTTTTGATTGCTTTCTTCTACAAAGAGTCTGTCGAGCATTCCAAGGAAAAGATCGATTACCTAGGTGCGTTTACACTTGTAGCTTCCATCCTGTGTCTCATGTTTGCGATTGAGCTGGGTGGAAAAAAATATGCTTGGGACTCTGCTATGATTTTAGGATTGTTCTTAGCTTTTGTAGTGTTTATCGTGGGATTTATTTTTATCGAACGTCGTGCAGAAGAACCCATCATTACTTTCGGCATGTTCAAGAATCGTCTTTATTCTACGAGTAATGTTATGGCTATATTTAGTGGAGCAGCATTTATTACAGCCTCGGTGTACATTCCAATCTACATTCAAGGGGTGCTTGGCGGCTCAGCAACGAATTCGGGTCTTGTTCTACTTCCTATGATGCTCGGCTCCGTTATCACTGCAGCGGGGGGCGGATTCCTGCTCTCGAAGTTCAATTATCGCGCCATCATGATATCGACGTTAATACTGCTTGTTTTAGGTATCGCCTTGCTAACCACATTAACACCAGATTCTTCACGGTTCATGGTCACCATATTTATGTTTCTAGTAGGTCTTGGAATAGGTTCTTCATTCTCTGTTCTAAGTAACGCAGCCATTCATGGATTTACAGCAAGGCAGCGTGGTTCCGCAAGTTCGACACTTAGTTTTACAAGGGAGCTGGGAATGACACTCGGCATAACAGTATTCGGTATTATCCAAAGTCATGTGTTTTCGAATAAATTAGCATCCATGTTCAGTAGCGGTGGTGCGGCACCTATAGGGGTGAATTTAAGCGATCCAAGTACTATTTTGACCCCGGATACTCGTGAGAAAATCCCTACTGAAGTTCTTGATAAGATTACAGAGGGATTATCCTCATCACTTGTTCACACTTTTGCTTGGGCAATTATTCCGTCTGTTATCGCTCTACTGGCTGCATTTGTGATGAGTAAGGAAAAGTTTGATCCAGCTTCTGAATTGGGAGAGTATACGGCTTCGCATTAAAGGATGGTTGCTTTGTAATATTAACGAATGCACTAGTGAAATGTTACATTTAAACAGATTGAGCCCTCTATTCATAGGTGCTCAGTCTATTTTTTTAAATAATGATTTACATTATATTCCTATTGTAATATTATCAAATTTGACGATTGTAAAATTAGATAATAATGGAATTAGTTAAAGATAGGAGGATTTTTTGTGTCAATTGTAGGTATTTTAGGAGTGGTTCACGATGATGAACTTAGGCAAAAATATCATTTTTCATTAGAGTTCATAAAGGATTTAATTTTAGAGTTTAATCCAGATATTATTTGTGGAGAAGTCCTTCCTAGTAGTTGGGAACATTATAAGAAGGACAGTAATTACCGTGGATATTGGGGAGAACCTGCAAGTGAATATTGGGATCTCATTTTTCCTTTGTGTAAAGAAGAGAATTATGAATTTGTCCCTATTGATTGGGTTGAATTGGATGTTTGGACAGATTTTGATCCTTTTAATAGCTATAAAGAAGATCAGAGAAAAGAATTGGAATTTGAGTTAGAGCAATGGTTTCAAAGACAGCTTTCAACAGTGGATTCAAGTGCAATTCCCTTTAATTCATTAGAATATGACACTATTACGAGACAGAAGTATGAATGGTTAGAACGAATCAATCCGCAAGCACATCAGTTCAGATGGTTGTGTAGACATCTTATAATGATTCAGCGAATCAAAAACGCCATAAAAGGCCACTCAGAGAAAAAAATCTTGTGTATTGTAGGTGCAGACCATAATCATTCGTTATATGAAGGACTAATTACAGAGAAGGACATACAACTTGTATATCCTCTATCTCGGATTACTCAAGCTTGAGCAATATTGTAGCGTGAATGCAAATACCAAATAAGTTCTCTACGGCTGCTGACATTTGCTTTGCTAAAAATGGACTTTAAATGATCCTGGACGGTGTATGCAGAAATATGCAGTGCAGAAGCCAATTCTTTAGTGGATAATCCTCGAATTACACCTTGTAATAGCTGCAGCTCACGTTCCGTCAAACCATACGCTTCAGCAATGATGGGGAGCATGTCAGCAGGACGCGCGGGTTCGAATGAAATGGCAATTTGGTTCTGACCGTTGGAAGCCTTAAGAAGACTTGCCCGAACGACTAAATAGGGCCCCTCAGTCATACGAATGCATGCCTTCGCTATCCCCATAGATTCGGAAGGGCTGTTTAACGCTTGCGTGCTTACAGCACGGATTGGACGAGGCAGAACATGAACATCGATCATTTCCAATGATCGGAGTTTGCCTAACCAGCGATCCGCTGTGGGATTGGAGGAAAGAAGAGCCAAGTCATCAGATAAAACTGCAATGCCGGAACCGTAATGATCTTCAAGCCAAGTCTCATCTCTCTCTGGAAGCTCAAGACTGAAAGCCCGCATTCTAGCTGCAATCAGAGGGATGAGCGAGGTGATCCAATCACATTCCTCTTGTAAGAATTCCGATTGATCTGCATTCCTGTACAGCGTCAAATATCCCCAACAAGATTCGCCAAGAATAAGGACTGCACGTAGTTCATCCCCAAAACCTGCAGGAGACAAAACCTTTTGATAGCGTGCACTCCGCTCGGGTTTCTGCTTGGTTGCCTCATATATTGTAGCGACGAGGAGTTTGCTATGAACCATTTGCTCATAGGTGTTAACATCATCCTCACCGTATTCGATCTGGAACAAGTGGGGATGAATGGACTCTACGTTATCTTCTGTAACCGCACCTGTCGAAAGCAATGTCTGTGGATCAACATGAGTACAGCAGGCAGCATCAAAGGGAACTGCTTCACGTAGGAGAGACAGCAAGGAAGTACGGTAGTTGTGAGATGAATCAGTAATCATACCTAGCTTAACGATTTGTTTCTTTATTAGAATGAATTGTTTATGGGTATTCATTGAGTAGCCCTCTAGTCCTTAATGGATTATATCGAACTCCCACATTTGTGGGATAGTGAACGGAAGCGAAATCCGTATAATTGAGAATGATTCTTAATCAACTCTATTATATAGGATGCGGTGATAAAAATGCAGGAAAAAGAAGATATTGTTGTCGTTGGTGGTTATGGACATGTAGGGCGTACCATATGTGAAATATTAGAGAAGAAGTATTCAGGTAAAGTATTTGCTGCAGGGAGAAGTCTTGAAAAAGCAGAGCGGTTCAGTCAATCTACCCACGGCAGGATCAAGCCGTTACAGTTAGATATTAATAAGCCGATACCTCCACATTTACTAGATCAAGTGAAGCTAATCATTATGTGTTTGGATCAAACGAATACGGATTTTGTAAAAGCCTGCTTTCTTAGCGGTACGTATTATGTGGATGTATCAGCGAGCGGTCCGTTTTTATCTCAAATTGAGGCGTTATACGAAGAGGCTGCACGACATGGATCTAGTGCCGTTCTTAGTGTAGGGCTTGCACCCGGTATAACCAATCTAATGGCTCTTGAAGCGGAAAGACTGATAGAACAGACGGAGGAAATCGAAATCGCGATTATGCTCGGACTTGGTGATTCTCATGGTAAGGCGGCGATCGAATGGACAGTGAATAGTTTAGGAGAAAAGTTTGAAGTTAAGCAGAAGAATCGTCAGGTAGAGGTGGAGAGCTTCACCGATAGAAAGTCATATCACTTTGGTGACGATTTAGGGAATCGCCATGCCTATCGTTTCCCATTCTCAGATCAACAGACGCTTGCCCGAACGCTCAAAGCATCGTCCATCTCCACACGATTTTGTCTGGACTCAGTTTTCGTTACTAAAATGCTGGCTATAGCCAAAAAAACAGGAGCCGTTCGTTTGTTAAAGACAAGCTGGGTGAACAGGTGGATGGTTAGTGCTATGGAGCGGCTGCATATTGGGAGCGACCAGTTCGCTATCAAGGTTGAGGCTCGTGGAAGAAATCGAGAGGGGAAGCCAATGCATGCTGATTTAATATTGCAAGGAAAGAATCAATCCATCATCACTGCAAAAGTGACAGCAGCAGTATCAAAGCTCCTCTATGATTCTTCATTTCCAGGCGGCGTTTATCATATCGAGCAGATAACAGATTTAGCATATATACAAAAGGAATTAGGATCGACGCTCTCGCTAAAGATCCAAGTAAAGGAGCATAATGCAGATTAATCTAAATAGAATAATTTGTGTATAGTTATTTTGAAAGAAGCTTGATTAGTCAAGCTTCTTTTTCGTAACCCAAAAGAGTTTTGACCGTATTAACTGATGAACATTTCATTCAGGAAGAAATTCTGTTCTTCCCTAATGGGTCATGTTAACAAAAAGAGAAGTTGAGGTCATCACCTATGAATGAAAAATTTACAGATTACGCCGATACAGGATATTCGATCGCTGAGCAGAAGGCAGCTCAGTATTTTGCATCTCTTCGTGAACAGTTCAAAGAAAAAACTTATGTGTCTACCTTGATTGAAGATTTTCAATTGTGGAAGAAGAACCATATTCATCGCCGTTCATGGTTGTCCTTTTTATCAAGAGGCAAGAGGAAACCTGATTCTCAGGATTATCATAGATATCTAGGATGGCTGAATCAGACCGGTAAATTGGATGATTATTTGGATCGAAGTGTTTCCTATCTTTATATGAGAGATCTAGGGCAAGCTTTAGATTCGCCGAATACACAGTTCCGGATTAAGCGTATGGTTGCCGACATTAGAAATCAGATGATTCTTCCAGGCTCCACAAGTTTGGAAGATCAGTCAGATTTCATGAATTTCACCGGGATTTACCGTTGGGCTCAGAAGGAAGGCGTTGAAACGGCCACGATTTGGGTGATAGACAAACTTAAGCGGGTATCAGCACATCTTCCGAAGGAAATGAATCCCGAGCAAGCACAACGTAAATTAATCAAGATCATTATTGGGGTGATTCTCCATGTGATGGAAGAGATGGACGATGACGTACCACCTGTGGAGCGATCTAAGAGGATTGGTGAAGCCATTAGACTTGGTTATTCATATGGCTTAACTTATCCATTCATTGATGATCTCCTTGATTCCAGTGTCTTAACCGACCAAGAGAAAGAACAGTATTCTCATATGATACGCACTGCGATCCTTAATAGAGTTGTACCGGAATTGGGTGAATGGTCCGGAGAGAACATGCCGTTCATTCGATTTGTACATTCGGAGCTCAAGGAGGCTTTTGAGTATATTAGAGGGTATCAGCGGGAAGAAATGCAGGATGCATTTTTCGAGCAGTCTTTTGTATTTTTCCATTCTCAGGAATTGGATCGTATGAAGGATCTTTCTAACTTTGAATACAGCAATGAAGAGCTTTTCATACCCATCATTTTAAAATCCTCTTCTTCCCGTTTAATTGTCCGATCCGTAATTAGTGCTCCAGCAGATGACGGATTTGATCAACGTACCTTTTTCTATGGGTTATATAATCAGCTGGCTGATGATTTTGCGGATATGTTTGACGATATGAAAGCGGGAGCGGTAACCCCCTATACTTATTATTTAAAATACCGTAGTCAACGTACAGATCTGATCAATCCTTTTGAATTATACTGGACGGTCATTTCCCATTTAATACACACTGTGTATCGCTCTGATCCTAAAACCCGTGAAGTAATATTAGATCGCGCCATTAATGGTCTCAAGCGATGTAAAGAACGTGTAGGAATTGAGAAGTATAAAGAGATCATGGAGATTTTTGCTTCTGGTCAACCAGCATTTAATCGGCTTGTCCAGCAGATGGTGCAGAAAGCGGACGATGTGGATTTTTTCGATAAACTGCTTCGGGATCAGTTGCTTTTGAATCTAAAAAACAGCAAGAAGGAAAAAGCGGAATTTCGAGATACGATTCAAAGGGTCCGCGATCAAATCAATAAACAATTGCTGATAGCCAAGCCAGACGGGACGCCAGAAATGAAAGAGTTGCTTATTGATGCGGCTAATTATAGTCTAGCAGGCGACGGCAAGCGGATAAGACCTATATTGACTTGGGTCATGGGTGTTAACGAATATGGTCTAGATGCATCCGCAATTGTGCCGCTTCTGAGATCTTTGGAATATATGCATACCGCTTCTCTAATCTTCGATGATCTTCCATCCCAGGATAATGCTTCAACCCGAAGAGGTCGTGCAACTCTACACGAAATGTATACTAGTTCAACGGCGGAATTAACCGGACTATTTCTGATTCAGAAGTCGATCGAGGAACAGGCGTCACTTCATTCTTTTGATGCAAAAGCGGTGCTAGCCTTGATGCAATATTCAGCCCAAAAAGCAGAAGATACATGTATGGGTCAGGCAATGGATCTGAATTCTAAGGGAAAAGCATTGACGCTAGAGCAATTAAATATGATTTGCTTTTATAAGACCGGAATTGCATTTGAAGCTTCACTAGTGATGCCAGCGATTCTGGCTCAGGTTAAGAAAACTGAAGTTCTGGCTTTGAAAAAATTTGCCTATCATGCGGGGATTGCGTTTCAGATTAAAGATGATTTGCTCGATTTGGAAGGAGATCATCATTTACTAGGTAAGCCGATAGGTCAGGATGTGGAGAATAACAATTCAACGTTTGTATCTATCCTTGGTGCTGACGGCGCAAGAAAAGAGATGTGGGAACACTACTGTCTCGCTATGGAAGCGTTAAAGGAGATCCCTCGTAATATTGCTTTTCTGAAGCATTTATTGAATTACATGATTAATCGAAATCGATAATTGATTCTAAAGTGTTGGCATTATTGCCAGCGCTTTTTTATATTTTTTGCAGATTATTAGTTCTTTTTTTTGTAATTGAATTTTATTGTTTATAATCGAAATTACGTGTATGATGAAGTTGAAAATAGATAAAGGAGGTGTAACTTGTGAAGTTAGGAATTTTCTCAAAAGTATACTTGAACTATGAACTGGAGAGCGCCTTACACAAAATCAAAGCGCAAGGCATGAGTAGCGTTCAATTCAATTTTGCTAATGTAGGACTGGAAAGCTTGCCTAAAGAGATTAGTCAGGAGACCATCCATCAAATCAGAGAAGCAGTAATGAACAGTGGAGTTAGCATTGCTGTGATCTCAGGAACGTTTAATACGTTAGAGCTAAATGAGGAGAAGAAAGTTAAAAATCAGCAGTGTTTTAAAAATGTAGTTGAGGCTGCAGCTGCATTAGCTGTTCCGTATGTTTCGATTTCTACGGGTAGTTTGAACCAAGAAGATTTCTGGAGTTCTCATCCTGACAATCATACAGTGAGGGCATGGTCACTATTGCATGAAAGTCTTGCGTGGATGCTGAAAATTGCAGAAGACAACCAAGTAACGTTAATATTTGAACCTGAACAAGCCAATGTGGTGAGTACGGCAGAAGATGCTTTGAGACTATTACAAGATCTAGACACACCCTATCTTAAGGTTTTGTATGATGCAGCAAATCTAGTAACCCCACAGGATCATAAGGACCTCTTAGGTAAGATTTCAAAAACGCTAACAGCGCTGAAGGAGCACATTGCCATTGCGCATTGCAAAGATGCTTTTGTAACCGAAGAGAAGATCACTTTTGCACCGGTGGGTAAAGGAAACTTGCCCTTAAAGGAATATCTAAATGAATTAAGTAAGGTTTATGACGGTCCTGTTATTATGCATGGGTTAGCTGAGGGCGATGTAGAACATGCTTTGAATTTCTTTAACTAGAATAGGAGGACATGAATATGAACAAGGAAAATAAATTGTTGAACATCGGCGTATTAGGTTGCGGTCAGATTTCACAAGCGGCGCATTTTGACTCTATAAGGCGTTCACGTAATGCTCACCTTTATGCAATATGCGATGTAGATGAATACTTGCTCCAAAGAATGAATGCTATCTATGAACCTGACAAGATATATACGGATTATGAACAAATGCTGGCGGACTCGAGCGTACATGCTGTAGTTATTGGGATTGCCGATCAATTTCATGTGGAGGCAGCTAAACAAGCCGTGCGTGCAGGTAAACATGTCTTGGTAGAAAAGCCTCTAGGTGTATCCATCGAAGAAGTGGAAGAATTAAAAGAGCTTGTGGATCGTACCGATCTCAAAATGCAAGTGGGGAATATGAAGAGATTTGACCCCGGTATAGTAGCAGCTAAAGAGTTTGTGGATCATGAAATGGGTGAGATTATTGGCCTAAAAGCTTGGTATTGTGATTCCACCTATCGATATACCGTTACTGAGAATGTTCAGCCAGTGATTATATCCGGTGAAAATATAAAGAGACCTGCTGGAGATCCAAAAGCGAACAAGGAACGCTATTATATTTTAGGTCATGGAAGCCATTTGTTCGATACCGCAAGATATCTAGGTGGAAATATTGTAAGTTTGAAAGCATGGAATACGCAAAAGTTCAGTGCCTATTGTTGGTTTATTACTGCGGAGTTTGAAAGCGGCTTTGTAGCTCAATTGGATTTGACCATTGCGGTTCGGATGGATTGGCATGAAGGATTCCAAATTTATGGTGAATTCGGATCCGTAGTAGGAAAGACATACAACCCGTGGACATTAAAATCAAGCGATGTAGAAATTTTCAAAGTTAGTGATAACAGCTACCATAGACCGCTTGGAGCAGATGGTCATTTTTATAGATTGCAGATTGAAGGGTTGGCAGATTCAGTTCTGCATAACAAGCCAGGTGTAGGTGCAACGATTGAAGATGGGATTGCTACGATGAGAGCGATGCTCGCTGTTGAAGAATCGGTGAAGACCGGAAATACGATTTATCTAAGTGACGTTTCTGGTCCTTTGTAAAGGAGGGGAGAATATGCCTTACTTTATCTACGAGCACATTCGATTTTATTATGAAGATGATGGAGGGGATGGAGAGCCTTTTATATTTCTACATGGTCTGGGCGGTGACGTTAATCAAACTTTCGGTTTAATGAAGCAAACAGATCACATACGAAGGATCTCACTAGATTTTAGAGGTCATGGAAAGACTGTAGCGTTTGGACATGCGGATGATTTTTCTTTTAAACAATTCGCCGAAGATGTGATGGCTTTAACGAAACACCTTCATATCCGTTCATTTAATATTGGAGGGATTTCCACAGGTGCTGGAGTGTCGCTTCATTTGGCATTGAGGTACCCGGGTAGCGTTAAGAAGCTTATTTTGTCACGTCCAGCCTGGAAGGATAAGCCGCAAGAGGTGTTGATTCGTGAAGCCTACGCCAAAGTTCATGATGTACTGCAGGATACAGATCCTCTGACCGCTCAATATAGATACGAAAATTCAGAGGTCTATAAATCCATAAATTCAATATCTACTTATGCGGGTGAATCCCTATTAGGGCAGTTTAAATATCCTTATGTAAAAGAAACCTCGATGAAGTTTGTGAAGCTGCCAATGGATTGTCCTAATCATGATCGTGAGGCTTGGAAGAACTTAAAGCTGCCCACATTGATCCTTGCTAGTCAACTTGATCCAATTCATCCATACGCCTACGGACGATTACTCTCAGAATATATCCCAAACGCTCAATTTATTGAGATTACTTCAAAAACGATCAGTAATAAGCAACATAATCAAGATTCTTATGAGGCTATTGAGAACTTTTTAAATGAAAGATGAGCACAAGCTTCAAAGGTGTTCATCTTTTTTTGTACAAATTTAGAAAGTATCTATACTGTAATTACGTTAACGCCGAGTTTGTTATATGTATCAACAATTTTATTGTCTACTGTACCTTCAGTGATTAAATAGTCTAACGCGGATACCTTGGCTACAAAAAAAGTGGATATTTTCTCCAGCTTTTCTTTCGTAGCTATGGCGATAACCATGGAAGATTGTTCAAAAAGTTGATTCTTAATGATGGATTCCTCATAAGAGGGAACAGTTATGCCCACCTTTGAATCCAGCGTGGATACGCCAAGGATTGTTAGATCCAAATGGATTTGCTGTATCGCTCTAAGCGTTGCGGCTCCGAATAACACTTGGTTCTTTTTATCGAGGTCGCCACCTAACAAGGTTATACTAGCTTTGGTCAATCGGCATAGCGATAACGCAATTGAGGGGGAATTGGTAATAATTCTTCCATCAAAATGCTCAGGGATGTTCTCAGCTACTTTTAAATTTGTGGACCCGCCATCAATAAAAATAACCTTTGCATTCTCAATAAGCGTACAAGCTCGTTTAGCTAAGTCAGCTTTGGTCTGGCTATTAAATTCTACACGTGAATTGAAATCTTTCATGTCACTAATAAGACTATGGGCTCCACCATGAATTCGTTTGAGAAGCCCCAGCTTCGACAGGCTTTGTAAGTCTTTTCTAATGGTATCTTCTGTTACATTTAATTCCTGTGTTAATTCTTGGACAACGACGCGGCCTTCGGTCTCTACTTTTTTTAGGATATACGCCTGTCTGTCAGCTTTTAGCACCGATCCACCTCTTTTCACAAAATGCTCTAAAGGTTGTACTTAACGTTACTATTTTACTACATATGAAATGAATTTGAAAAAAATCAATCGTTTTTACGTTCAACTCCGTCTTACTTATAGATATATGAGGTGGATGCATCTTCCTAATATAAGAAAGAGGGGGTGGTGGAAGGTGGAAAACACAATGGATGAAGTCAGAATGGTAGATTTTGCTCAAATGGATGAAGAAGCTTTTTTTAGTCGTTTGTATGTGGAACATCGAAAAATGTACGCTATTGCCTACAGTTATCTGCGAACAGAGGCAGACACGCTGGAAGTGATCCAAGAAGCTTCATGCAGGGCATGGATGAAACGCAAAAAATTAAAGGATGAACAGTCCTTCACACCTTGGCTGATCCGAATAACGATTAATTGCTGCATGGATGAGCTACGGCGCAAAAAGCGTGTGATTGTAGCGGAAAAGATGGTGGAGGAAGCGGCACAGGAAATGAAGAGTAATGACCGAATTGACCTGGAGCGTGCGATGAATCGGATAAAACCTAAATACCGGCATGTCGTAACGCTGAAATACTACCATGACATGACCACTGTCGAAATTGCCAAAGTACTAAAAAGGCCAGAAGGTACGATTAAGACTTGGCTGCGCGAAGGACTCAAACAGCTTCGAAGTTATCTATAGCGATATTGGAGGTGAATGGAATGACAGAAAAAGAAGAACGTATTCTACGTAAGAACGTCGATGATATGCAACAGAATGTCGAAACAATACAGGAGATGAAAATCTACAACGCTATGAAAAAGGGAATTGTGGAAGGGAAGAAGCGAGAAAAACGACGCATCTATACTACAGGTATGGGCGTGGTTGCAGCTGCAGCGGTTGCGTTACTGTTTACATACTCAACAATCGGATTACCGAATAAGGGAGTGGCACAACCTTCAGTACAATCGGCAAGCACTAAAAACACGGATAATTTCAAAGCTTATCGCTCGTTCTCAAGGTTAGAGCCTGCGCTAGCCAGTGCTCTTGAGCAGAATCTCGTTGTGCCGGTCGGTCAAAGTGCGGAAAACAAGGGTTACCGAATAGATGTGACAGGTGCAGTTACAGATGGACGGAAGGTTTATGTTTTATACAGTGTTCAGAACAATACGGACGAAGTAGTTATACACGCAGATTTTGAGCTTCAATTTGAAGGGATACAGGAGTCGCCTCTTCACAAAGGCGCATCATTAAGTATGCTCGCTAGTGAGAGCCGAATTCAACCCGGACAGTCTATGGATTTTATATACTCCACTAATCTTTCATCATCGGTTAAATATCCAAAGAAAGTCAACTATAATATAATTCTTACCGAAACTTCAGATAAGGCTCTCCTATCCAGTAGTAATAAGTATCGGACTAGTCTAGATGTTGCTTTCGAGCTTGATCCTGACATGCTTAAAGCACAGGAACGTATGCTGGATACAGACGGAACACTGACAGTGGACGGGCAAAAGATTAGAGTGAATCAAGTGCAGTATACTCCGCTTAACACCTATGTGGATCTGGAATATAATCAGAATAATGATAAACAGATTTTCCAATTAATTAATCCAGTACTGATTAGTAAAAAAGGGGACACAGTTGAGAAGTTGTATTACCCCGATATCATCAATTCTGACAATTCTGAAGTCTATACGGACAACTCCATGTTCACGTTAGTGTTCAAGAATAGTAAGGGCAGCCCGCAGCCGGATTCTGTGAGGTTGAAAGCATTCGGAATTTCGGCTGTCGAAAAGGATCAAATGAAAATTGTCGTGGATCTTAACAAATATCAGCTTATTGAAGCGCCCGGAACTGGACTTGAGTTAGTCACGCCAAAGCAAGAGAATAACGTAGAGGAAGGAGAAATCCTCCTGAGACGTAATCTTGAGAATGCTCAATATTTAGAAGGCTCTACTAGACTTGCTGAGACTTTTACTGACGCAAAAGGGAAGGTATATAATAGAGCACCTTCCACAAGTAGCTTCAGCAGCTATACGACTTCTAAGGATGGCTCAGCCGTGAACGAGTTTGGATATAATTTTGGCACGGATGCGAAGAACTATCCTCAGCCATTAACGATTACGTTAGAGAGATATATAAATCCAATTATGGATACGCAGGCTGTGGAGCTGTACTCGATTAACCGTTGATATTTCATCAACGGTTTTTTTGTGTTCTCAGAGAATTCATTCTTTGAAATTTAAGAAATACTTAATATATACCGTACTTCTTTTTAAAAAGTTTTACCTATTCTAAGTACAGGAAGGAGGTTACTGAAAGAATGATAAACCCAATTATGAAGAAATGGCTCCGAAAGGATGTCTCAGCGGCAATAATGTTCCTGGCACCAAGCGGTATCGGATTCGCGATGTTTTACCTTATACCGTTTGTTATGGGAGTATTCTATTCTTTTATGGACAGCACGATAGAGGGCCACTTTGTAGGGTTTGATAATTACCGAGAGCTGCTAGATAGCGATTCTTTCCGTAAAGCAGCATCTAATACATTTTATTTTAGCGTGATAAGTGTTCCACTAATGCTTGTGCTCTCGTTAGGATTAGCGATGTTATTGAATAAAAATACATATTTTCGGAATTGGCTGAGGACTGGATACGTGTTGCCGCTTGTCGTACCTGTCGCCTCCATCATTCTGATCTGGCAGATGCTCTTCGATTGGAATGGCTCGCTTAACGCCTGGCTGAACAACTTCGGTATCGATCGTGTGGATTGGATGAAGACGGATGCAGCTAGAAATGTAATCATTGTTGTTTATTTATGGAAGAACATCGGTTATAACGTGATTTTATTCTTGGCGGGATTGCAGCAAATTCCAAAGGATTATTATGAAACGGCTCAAATTGAAGGTGCTGGACGATTACGGCAGTTTCGCAGTATTACGCTTGTCTATCTAACCTCTTCGATGTTTTTTGTAATCATCATGTCGATTATTAATTCATTCAAAGTGTTTCGAGAAACGTATTTAATCGCTGGTGATTATCCGCACGACAGCATTTACATGCTGCAGCATTATATGAACAATATGTTCATGTCGCTCGATGTTCAGAAGCTGACTGCCGCGGCGACCTTGATGTTTGGTTGTATTTTATTGATTGTGTTGGGATTGTTTGCATTTGAACGGAGGCATAGACAATTCATGGAATAGGGGTGAAAAGGTTGTGCCAGTTGTCAAAGTGTTGCGAAAAGGGGCATTAACACTCGTCATGGCTGTTATTGCAGTCTTGTTATTATTCCCGATTGTGATCACATTCACAAATTCGCTTATGACAGAGAAAGAAATTGAGATCAATTATGGACCTATCGGGCAGATGAATGAGGTGATTGAAGGGAGAGAAGATCCTTTTGTAAATTTAAAATTGCTGCCTGATCAAGTGTCCTTGGACCAGTACACTAAGGTTCTCCTAGACAACCCTAAATATCTGACGATGTTCTGGAACTCAGTATTCATGGTTGTGCCCATCATTGCAGGACAAACATTAGTAGCAGCACTCGCTGCCTATGCATTCTCGAAGCTGAAATTCCGGGGACGAGATCCTTTGTTTCTTATTTATGTCCTAACGATGCTTATGCCTTTCCAAGTGACGCTAGTACCGAACTATATTATGGCGGATAGGCTAGGAATATTAAATAGTTCATATGCAATTATATTGCCTGGAATTTTCGCAGCTTTTGGTGTGTTTATGCTCAGACAGTTCATGCTAGATATACCGTATGCGTATATCGAAGCAAGCAAAATGGATGGTGCTGGACATTTTCTGATTTTCTACAAGATTATAATTCCGATGATTAAACCTGGTCTGGCAGCACTAGTCATATTATTGTTCGTGGATTATTGGAATATGGTGGAGCAGCCGCTTATTTTTCTTGATGATCCGTTTAAACAGCCATTGTCAGTCTTTTTATCGAGGATCAATGAAGGCGAGCGAGGCATTGCTTTTGCTGCATCCATACTTTATATGGCTCCGATGGTGATGCTGTTTCTGTATGCGGAATCGTATTTTATTGAAGGCGTTCAATTGTCTGGTATCAAAGGTTGATTGGAGGAGAATGACGGGATATGGAGTTAGGTATAGAGCCGACTGATCGTAGACGTAAACGAAATATTCAAGTCGTCTTCATGGTTTTTATGGGATTATTGTTGTTCTTTACATTGTTCAGTAACACGATACAAACTTTGACCTTGCCGAAAGTTAGAACCGAAAAACCAACAAAGGGAAATCTTTTATTTACGATTGAAGGTAGTGGGATATTGCAGCCACTTGCTGAAGTTAAACTTTCGAGTACTTCCGGACTAAAGGTCGAACAAATTCTAGTGAAAGAAGGACAACGTGTAAAAAAGGGACAAAAACTTATTATCTATGAGAGCAAAACGGCTGAGCAAGAATTGAAAGATGAAATAACGAATTTAGAAAAGCAGAAAATTGATCAACAGAATAGGCAAGATCAGTACATCCAATCCGCGCTGGAGGAGGATGAATTCAAAATCAGAAATGCAAGACGTGATATCGAAAAAGGTAAATTAGATATCTTAGCTCAGGAAAATAAGATTAGTGGGCTAAAAAATCGTCTAACAACTGAAAAACAACTATTTTCTCCTTTCGATGGTCTGATTTCAAAACTAAATGCCGTCGAAGGGTTAGCTCCAATGGGAGAACCGGATGTAATTGTATCCAACAGTAGTCGGGGTTACAGATTGGATATTATTATGGATTCCGTGCATTTGTCCAGTTTAGGGATTTCTGCTGGAGAAAAGATAGAGGTTGAGGTTGATATGAATCATGGACAAGAAGCCCGGACCCTAAACGGCTCCATTGAAGAAGTTGCGAATTCAGAGTCACGTACTGATAGCCCCTCTAGTAATGAGTCCGGGAAGATTCAAACCATTCCTCAAAAGAATCTGAGAATAAAAGTCGTTGATCCAGAACTTAAAGGAGGTGAACAGGCTCGGATCAAAATCGAAAAACATTCACTCCAAGAAGGATTACTCCTTTCCAATGAAGCTATTCATGAGGATCGCGAAGGTTTGTTTGTCTATAAAGTTGACGAGCAGCGGGGGGCATTAGGCAATGTTTTTGTCGCTCAAAAAGTCCGTATTCACTCTAGTGAAAAGAACGAGAAAGAAACGATGATTCAATCGGATATTCTCTATGAGGAGGATTCAATTATTCTGGAAAGTAATGAACCTCTTGAAGACGGGAACCGAGTTCGACTGCAATAAGAAATCAAATAAACGAGCAAATAGGAGGAGGAAATCAAATGATTAAAAGATCTATTTTTGTACTATTAATGGGTGCTTTGATAATGACAACGGCATGTAATTCCGGAGGTAATGAGAAAGTGGAAAGTAAGGGGAAAACGACAACTGAAGAGGGGAAGACAATCTTAACTCTATCTCTAGCAGAATCGAGTGCATTCTATCAGGCGCTAGAGAAAAAGTTTGAAGCGAAATACCCGGATATCGACCTACAAATTAAGGCATATAAAGAAGAGGGAAACGAGTGGGGGGAGAATGGTTATGTAGAATATAAAAAAACAACGAATACAGCCCTACTCTCTGGAAAAGGTGCAGATATTTTTGATGTAAGCGCCTTTTCAATCAATGATTATGTGAGTAAAAAGTTGCTTGTGAACATGAATGATATATTTGAACACGATAAAACGGTAAATAAGAGCGATTTAGAAATGAATGTGTTGGACGCAATGAAGGTGAGCGACGGTCTATACTTCATTCCTACCGGGTTCGCTTTTAGAGCGTTCATAGGTGATGGAAATATGATTAAGAACTCAAATGTGAAGATTGACGATAAGAATTGGACTTGGAAAGAGTTTGGGGAGCAATCGAAGGAAATTATACAACAGGTTGGGAAGGACGCTAAAAACAAACTTTATGCCCTAACGGAGTACCCAGCGGAAATGACACTCCAAGAAATGGCTATTGATAATTATAATTTGTTTGTTGATAGTGAAGCGAAACAAGCGAAGTTCGACTCGCCTGATTTTGTGGAGCTGTTGGAACAAGTCAAGAAAATGTATAAAGAACAAGTTATGACTTCGGAGCCAGCGGAGATAGGTAATCAGCTTTTTAACTCCATCGTTATATGGTCACCAACAGACTTTATCGATGGTCCATATTCTTACTTTGAAAATCCGGTGTACCTTCAAAAGCCACATGCAGGTCAGACTGGTGGTATGAGAATCATTCCTTCATCATCGCTCGCCATACAAGCCAATACTCCGGTGAAAGAAGAAGCTTATAAGTTTATGACTTTCTTGTTATCTGAAGAAGCACAGTCCTTGCAAGATAGAGAAGGATTCTCTCTGCTCCAATCAGTGAACGATAAGAATTTAAACGATGTTCAGGAAAAGGTGAAAAGTGGAGCATATAAGCTTCCAACCGGAAAAGCGGCTAAGGTTTCTGATGAAGAATTTACTAAGTTTAAAGAAATCATTCATACGGTAGATCAATATGCGGAACTGGATACTAAAGTGCTTTCTATTATTGGAGAGGAGTCCTCATCATTCTTCAGTGGACAAAAATCTGCGGAAGATGTTGCAAAGCTGATCCAGAATCGAGTAGCAACCGTTCTAAACGAATAGAAGTATTGAACAGGATTTTGTATAAGGAGGGAGACTCATGCACAAACCACTAAAGACATACGCTGTAGTTCTGCTCAGTGCAATGATGTTAAGCCAACCTCTTGCAAACAGCATTTACGCAGCACCGACAAGTGCTTCAACTGCAGCGGTATTCACTCTTGACAAACTTGGGTCGATCGCTTTAAAAAACAATGTCAACGTGAAGCTAATAGATATGGATATTTTAGAGCAACCGAGCGGTAATATACTTATATACACACTTAGTTATAGCAATAGTAGTACCAATAGTGTAGCTCACGTAGATTATTTCTCAAGGGTTACTACAACTGGGGGGACAGTCATACAAGGTAAACCTGTCACGAGAGATGTTACTAAAAAAAATATTCCTTCAATGAGTAGTCAAATTGTAACTTACTACGTGAATATTGGAGAGTCTACAAAATTAAACGGCACCAAAGTGACCCTATTGAAGTGGGATTTCAGTAGCCAGGATTATCAGAAAAAGCTAGGCGAATTCGCCATTCCGGCAAGTTACTCAGTTGTCGTTCCTCAAGGCCAGAGCAAGAAGCTCACGCTGGATAATCTGCAAGTTGATATCAAAGCGGAAAGTATGCAAAGGCTTAAAAGGAATGGAAAAGTCTATATGAGAGTTGGCGTTAGTTACACGAATTTGGGTAAAAAAGTGCTAAGCAATTCTACTTATATTGCGTACCTGAGATCAGCTGGTGGTTCGGTGTTCGAACTTAAGCAGGAGGATGCTAGCAGCAGTTTCGATGTACAGTCCCAAGAAAAGAAGACGATTTATTATTTAACTGAAGTTCCTTCCTATATGAAGACTGAACATATGATCTTGCAATTTGCACAAGAAGATGAAGCTTTGAAAATAATGCTACCTGTTAAATCTTTTAAGCTTCCTTCAGTAACAACTTCTGACTTCGCTGTGGCTAATTATGCTGTGAAAAAGATTTCTATCAAGAATAACACGGTTGAAACACAATTGAAGAGTGCTTCCGTATATTCGGAAAATGACTTTGCGAAATGGAATCTTCAATTCCGCCTAAAGAATCTTGGGAATAAACCTGTCACGCTACCTGCATATGAGCTTACGGTTAAAGCTGCTGAAGGATTAAGTATTCCGGTAGATTCAAAAGCACTTGCGAATGTAATATTGAAACCACTTGAAGAAAAGATCGTCAGTCTCAGTGCGGATGTGCCATTAACACTTAATCAAGGTACGTTAAAGCTGGAGTGGACGGAACCCGCTGTTGATGACAAGGTTGTTTTTCCAACTGCGTTGTATAACATTCCGTATGCTCTAGAATATAATAATCTGATGGGACAAGAGTATATGGTCGAGAACAGGTACGGGAAGTTCATGGTGAAGCTTGGATCCTATCAGCGGTTGCCTTGGGATGATGGTGATCAAATCGTAACTAATATCAGCATCCGGAACACAGGCTTAACCTCAGTACAGCTACCTTCTTTAAAAGCTATAGTCAAAGCAGGAATGAGTGATCTGAGCAGTACAGCCCAGATCGTGACCACAAATTCGCAAACGTCACTAGCTCCTAATGAAGCAAAAGAGATATTTGTGATAGCGAAAGTGCCATATTCTTATAGCTTCAATCAGCTGAAAATTGTACTACAAGATACCTCTGGAGATGAAGTCACGAAGTTTCTCTCCATGTATTCAAACTCGCTAAATAATGTGATCCATACGATTGCTGCAGGTGAATCTCATCATATGAATTCGTTAGGCAAAAAAGCAGAAGTCCGTGAGCGTCGGACAACCACATATAATTCTATCAAATCTAATTTGATCTATACGGAACTGGAAATGATTAGCGAAGAACCACGCCAGTCGAAACAGGCACAGCTGGTAGCTTATTACAAAACACCTGATAACCAATTTTTCAACGCGATGGTTAGCCAATCGACAACGCCAACTAGCCCAAATGGTAAAAAATTGGTTACCATCTGGAGTAAGCTTCCCCAAGGTGTGGATACCTCTCAGCTTGTGCTATATATTGGAGAAGGGGTTGCTGACGGTAAGCTTACAGATCTAGGGGGGACATCCACTGGATTTATCAATAGTGTTAAATTAGCACTTACCCCTAAAGCAGTAATCTCACAGAATAATCTAATAAGTGTTGATCTATTCCCTTACAACCTTTCGGTTGCAAATGCAGTGGGTTACATTACTGAAGAAAGGGACACATTAGATATAGCTGTAAATTATAGCTTATCCGAACAAGAGGATTTTGAAGCAGGTGCCTATGAGCATAAGTTAGTCTTAGAGCTTATTGACCCTTACGGACAATCTATGGAGAAGACTTTGGTAATGGGGACTGATTTGCCAATGGGCAAAAATAAGTCATACACAACTTCATTTAATAGTAACCTTTACAATAAATTAAGGGGAGGAAGCTTCCGTATAAATTTATATGATGAATTTCAGGGTCATAGGATGTTGTTAGGGAGTCAGTCTTACCCGTTAAATTACGTTTCATCGGAACCGAGAACAACTAAAAACATTTACAATTAAAATTGTAGTGAGCTGGGTTAAGAACCAAGTCAAATGTGTTGGCATAATTGCCAGCACTTTTTTTTATTTCTCGCCTATACTTATGAACTTTTTATGGAAATTCCTTCAATGTATGTTCTTTACATTGACTGTTCTCAGTCTTTTCGTTAAGATTACCTCTGCGCTTCAATGCCAAAAAGCAAAAAAGCTTAAAAGTGCGGAAGCGATCGATCATTATTTTTATACCCAATACAATGTTAAGGAGCATTATTTTCATGGAACGACAGCTTAGTTTCTCAAAAAGCATGATCATCATCGTTTTTATTTTAGCACTTCTATTTGTATCCATCTTTCTATTGAAAGCGGAGCCGCATCTACCGCTTCTCGTAACTACAATAGGCACGGCCGTCTTACTAGGAATGTTTGGTTTCTCTTGGAAGAAGATCGAATCAGCAATTATTCAAGGGATACAAACGGCCATAATGCCAATTCTTATCCTCATGCTGATTGGAATTCTGATCGCTGTGTGGATGATGAGCGGTACAGTACCGTCGCTTTTATATTATGGTATGGATTATATTAATCCGAATTATTTTGCGGTGAGCGCATTATATGTCACGATCATCGTCTCGATGTTCACTGGAAGCTCCTTCACGACAGTAAGCACCATCGGCGTTGCTTTAATGGGAATTGCAGTAACTACGGGGATTTCCCCAACTTTGGCTGCTGGAGCAATTATCAGTGGGGCTTGTTTTGGTGATAAAATGTCGCCACTTTCCGATACAACGAATTTTGCACCTGCAGTAGCGGGTATATCCTTGTTTACACATATTCGTAATATGGCATACACTACGGTTCCGGCGCTTGTTATCACCACTCTCTTTTTTCTGTTCGCTCCAAAGGGGAATTCGATCGACTTATCCTCGATTAAAGACATTAAGCTTGCGTTACAAGATGGATTCCATATTCATTGGTTAACGCTGCTATCTCCGCTAGCTGTCATCGCTTGTTCGATCAAGCGGATACCGATCCTGCCTACGTTAGTTGTTGGTATTGTCAGTGGTCTTCTTGTGACGGCTTTGATTCAGCAGCAGACTGAAATCGATGTCTGGTTTAGTGTAATGCAGAGTGGATATAACAGTAATATCGCGAATGAAATGGTTGCTTCTATCGTTAACCGCGGAGGAATGCAATCGATGATGTGGTCTGTATCTCTAATCTTAATTGCCTTATCCTTAGGTGGTTTGATTCAGCATTGCGGTGTCATTGAGGCCTTTTTCCGTAAACTCATTCAACCACTCAAGCGTAAAAGCAGCATTGTACTGATGAGCGGAGCGTCATCCATAGCGGTAAATGGCATGACTGGTGAACAGTATCTTTCGATTCTTTTGCCAGGTCAAATGTTCAAAGACGAATATATTCACCGTGGCATTCCAGCAAAGACACTGTCCCGTACGCTAGAAGATTGCGGCACTCTCGTTAATCCATTGATTCCATGGGGTGTCAGTGGTGCCTTCTTCGCAGTGACTCTGGGTGTACCCGTGATAGAATATGCGCCTTATGCAACTTTCTTATGGTTAAGTCCATTCATCACGTTTGCTTACGCGTTGATCCCTAGATTACAAAGGAACTCATTGGGTAAAGATTAAGAAATCTCAAGATAATGGACACCTAATGCATTGATTCAACGTATATAAAGAATACTATGCGTTGAGTCAATGTGATCAAGCTAGTGATCTAAGCTTAAAAAGTGGTCAATTTATCGGAGGTAATAACAGTGAGTCGCAGTAAGTTACAGGATAGAATCAAATTAGCTAATGTCGAGACTAAGCACGCAGAACAATTTAATAATCTATTACGTTATGTATTTCAAGTGACCAATCGTGATCTGCAAATCTTTGGCTGGGAGAATCGTGAAATCACTCAGGCTAAGTTGCCAGTTCTTAAGTATGCTGATGTTGTAGGTTGGTTTGATGGAGACAAGCTCATCTCTCAGTTAGCCGTATACCCATTTCAGGTTAATATTTTTGGGCATATCTATGAGATGGGTGGATTAACGGGTGTTGGAACCTATCCCGAATATGCCAATTTAGGTTTAATGAATAAACTGATGCTTCATGCTTTAACTAAAATGCGGGATCGTAAACAATCGATATCTTATCTTTATCCATATTCAATCCCTTATTATAGAAGAAAAGGCTGGGAAATCATCACTGATAAAATCTCATTTGAAGTGCCGGATACACAGTTGCCAAAAATGAGAAATGTCCCAGGAAATGTGGAACGTGTATCCATTGAACATCCAGATATCAAAGTGATTTATGATCAGTTTGCCGTGCAGCATCATGGGGCGATGATTCGTAATGAGTTAGCTTGGGAAGAATATTTGCGGTGGGATTTAGATGATATGACGGTAGGTATTTATTACAATAACAACGATGAACCCATGGGGTACTTGTTGTATTGGGTCGCCGAAGAAATATTTTATATCAAAGAGATGGTATACATTGTTGAAGAGGCTCGAACGGGCTTGTGGAATTTTATTAGTGCGCACTTTTCAATGATTAAGCTGGTTAAAGGGGATATTTATAAAGGAGAACCGTTGTCATTCATATTAGATGATGGGGATATTAAAGAAACGATCGCTCCATACTTTATGGCACGGATTGTAGATGTCCGTTTATTTATCGAACAGTATCCTTTTAAACGGCAGGACAAAGACTGTGAGCTCATTTTTAACTTAAGCGATCCGATGCTGGAATGGAATCGAGGGACATTTTCACTAACTGTAGATAAAGAAGGGAAGGGGACCCTGCGAGAAGGGGGATTAAATCCTTCACTCACGATTGATATTCCTACCTTAACAACCATGTTAATGGGCTATAAGCGGCCAACCTACCTGGCTCGCATCGGACGTATTCAGACGGATGATGCCACGATTCATTTGCTGGAAGGACTGATTAGACCAGAGCATCCTTATTTCTCTGATTATTTTTAAAATATGTGAACCTTTGAAGCATACTCTAATGAGTGTGCTTTTTTGCTCTTTTTATAGTAGAATAATCTCTCAGCAACACAATATGATATGAGGTGTAAGAATGGCAATTAATTTTACTAAACCAATGATCACTAAATTACAACAAGAAATTACCGAGCTCGAAAACAAAATCAAGAGCACACAGAACAAAAAAGAAAAATCTAAATTCAAAATTAACCAATTAGAACAGGATATGAAATTTAGCAAGTCTCACACAGATTTGAGCAGTAAAATGTCGCGAATCAAAAAGCTGAATGATGAGATAAAAACCTTAAATCGTATGCAAGCTGATCTGTCAAAAGAATTAACCGCAAAGAAAAACTCGCTAAAGAAACTTCAAATGAACGAAACCGCACCTGTTACGAATGATCCTGCAAAAGGATAAATTGATTATAGTTTATAGCATAAACGCTTACCGTCCTTATAAGGACGCCGAAGGCGTTTATGCTTGTTTTATCGGCTCATCCGTTTCTCCTCGTAACAATGAAATCTCATGCTTATAGGGCGGGTTGACATATTTCTTTTCACCGATGGAGGGGGTCTCCAGGAGCTTGGGAATGGTTGTTAGCTGTGGATGGTGGACTACATATCGAAGCGCCTGAAGGCCGATATATCCATGTCCGATATTTTCGTGCCTGTCTTTTCGCGAGCCGATGATATTCTTTGAATCATTTACGTGAATGACCTTTAGGCGCTCTATTCCAATTATGCGATCAAATTGATCCAATATGCCATCAAAATCTTCCTTCACATTATAACCAGCATCGTGGATATGGCAAGTGTCCATACAAATAGACAGGCGCTCATTGTGCGTCACTCCATCAATAATAGCCGCAAGTTCCTCAAATGTAGTTCCGCATTCACTACCTTTTCCAGCCATGGTCTCTAATGAAACCTGAACATTTCGTTTATTGGCTAACACTTCGTTTAAACCTTCTACGATCCGAGAAATTCCGGCCTGTGGACCCGCACCAACATGGGACCCGGGATGCAGGACAATTTGTGTAGAGCCTAAAGCTTCCGTTCTAATAATCTCTGATTGAAGAAACTCAATACTATGTTCAAAGACCTGAGCGGATAGCGTATTCCCTAAGTTAACAATAAATGGAGCATGTACAACGATATTTGAAATGCCGTTATCTCTCATGTGAGCTTGTCCAGCTTCAATATTCAAAGCTTCAATGGGCTTACGGCGAGTATTATGAGGAGCTCCGGTATATATTAGGAAGGTGGTCGCTCCATAAGATGCTGCCTCTTCACTAGCTCGAAGGAGCATTTTTGGTCCAGTCATGGATACATGTGACCCTAGGAGTAAAGTCATCTGGTTCAACGCTTCCTTTCTTCAGAGAAAGAGACCGAAATTTAGTCACTACATGTCGATTAATATTTGTAGAAGGCCCTAATTATATGTATTTCAGCGCAGGCTAGGTTGTCTCGTCCGTCTATCTCATAAGGGAGACAACCTTACCCACCCAGAATGATCGTTATTCAGCAGCGGTGATCGTCTCGCCTTGGATCGGCTTCAATCCGTTCCCCCACCTAACAGGGATAGAACGAGAGTTGAATAAATCCACTCCGTCAGAGATCTGGAAATGTAAATGGGGCTCACTAGAGTTGCCCGAGTTACCCGTCAGCCCAATGATATCACCTTTTTTGACTTTATCGCCTGGCTTAACTGTAATCGAACCTTTTTTGAGATGTGCTAGATGGCTGAATTCACCACCGTGATCGATGACCACGTTATTGCCGGTTGCCTGGTTTGGATTCATAACACCGACAGGTTCATTATCTTTAATATCATTCATAACCGATACGATTGTACCATCTGCAGGGGCGAAGATTTTTTCCCCAAAGGCATAATAACTTTTGTTTTTTAGCGGATCCCCTTTATAAGAATAGTTCTCCTTGGCCTGAATGAAATCATAGGCGTAACGCTGGATCTCTACTTCATAATGATAATTTACGAGAACATTTTCTCCGCCCCAAAATACAAACCAGTCACCTTCGAAAGGCAATGCGTATTCATGCTTACTAAGTTTTGTATCGGTTTCAGGGGAAGATGTCAGTTCTTGAATCTGGATTAATGAAATGGTTCCATCCGGATCAAACATTCCGATGAGCCCTTTATTACCTGTATCACTCAACCAAGTACGTCGATCAAATCCATTAAGCTGCATATCAGATGCTTTGTTCAGTGTCTGGATATCCTTAGTGAATTCCTTAGCGGTCTCAGCTAATTCAGTTTCACTTACCTCATCCTTCAAAGGCTGACTAAAGTGGGCGTACATTTCTTTATAGTTCCCTTTAAGCAGAAAATTTGGCAGATCATCAGGCAGGAACATTATTTCGTTTGATTCTACAGCTGAATTGGATGTTTGCTCCACTTTCGCATTATTGTTCATATCCGTTTTTCCTCCTCCACAAGCTGTTAATAGTAAGGCAAGTGATCCTATTGCCAAAACTGTTTTTGCTGACATTCCCGGTATGCTGATTATTTTTTTAGAGCTTTTTTTCAAGAATATCGCCTCCCAATAGTCAAATTATAGCAAATGAGTCTTAGCTCTTCTGAAACACAGTATTAATACGATCTTAACTTTTGGTGTAGTAGACGAATACGAATTAAGCTTCTGTTAAGGTTAGTGCGATTGATAGCGTCAAGAATCATGCTATGATGATAAAAACAAGGGCTATTTGGAAAGGGAATTTCACAATGAATGAAGCATCGATTTTACTTGTAGATGATGAACAATCGCTTTTGGAGATTATGGAGACTGTATTACGCAAAGAGGGTTATTTAAATATTGATACTGCGGTGACGGGTGAAGAAGCGATAAGCGCCTGCGAAGCCAAAAAATATGATTTGATTGTATTGGATGTGATGTTGCCAGGGCGCAGTGGAATTGAAATCTGTCCTTTTATTCGGCAGACGACGGACGCACCTATCCTGTTTCTTACGGCTCGAACCTCTGATTTTGATAAGCTGACTGGATTTGCTATAGGTGGAGATGATTATATCACTAAACCCTTTAATCCACTTGAAGTTGTCGCTCGAATAAGAGCGCAGTTGCGGCGGTACTTAAGTTCACCTGCTCCATCAGATACTGATAAGATCACAGCGACAGTTCACAGCAAATCTGCGAACGTTTACGATTACGGGAGATTTAAACTGGATGAGACGGCAGGGGAGCTGCTGGTTGAGGGTGAGTCGGTCTCTTGTCCGGCACTTGTATTCCAATTGCTGCTGTTCTTATGTAAACATCCCAATCAAATATTCAGCAAAAGTGAATTATATGAAAAGGTTTGGGGTGAAGAAGCCTTAAGTGATGATAATACGGTCATGGTGCATATTCACCGTATAAGAGAGCGTATAGAAGCAGACCCATCCGATCCGAAGTTTATTGTTAATGTTAGAGGTCTTGGGTACAAACTGGTTAAAGTAGAACGTCAAGAGTTGTCTGCGCCATGAATATTAAGCGCCGGTTAACGTTAAAGTTTGTTCTTCAGCTCGCAATTACGGGCATGGTAGTACTCGCTATTTCTGCCATAACATTTACTTGGATTTTGCTGCGGTTTCTTGATATTAGTCTCTCGCGTGATTTTGCCAATGTGGGTCTTGAACAATTGGTAGAATCTTCTAAGATTGATGAGGATGGCATACATTTTTCTCCGAGTTTACTGGAGCAAGTGAAGAAAAATAAAGGCTGGCTACAAAGTCTAAATGAAGATGGGCAAGTTGAGAGTGCCTATAATACACCTAAAGATGTACCCATTCAATATGGCCCTGGCGAAGTAGTTGCTTATTGGACGGGCACTCAGCCGTTTCCTTATAATCTGGCACTATGGATTCAAGAAAAGGATGGTAAACAGCTCGCACTGGTGTATGGTGCGCCTAATGTATTAGGTCCACTATTAAAGAAAGTGAGTGAGGGGACATTCGCTGCTGCGAAAGGGGACCCAGTACTTCCTGATGAACTTGAAAAAGAAATTAAATCGGCCCAAGCTTTTGTTCAACTTATAGATTCATCAGGCAATGAAGTGGTTTCTTATAATAGACCTAATATGATACCCACTCAGTACTCCGTTCAAGAGCTTGCACTTCGCACCCTGTACAGTGAACGATATGGGTACCATGTTCTTTCTTCTTTTGATAAGGACTCAGGTCGTACTTGGATCGTGGGAGAACCCAATATCAAAGGGACAGATCCAAGTAAAAAAGTGTGGATACCAGAGGAAGTAAAGGTCGTGATCATCGGTTCATTTGCCATGCTTATCGCTTTATTGATCGCGTTTGTGTTGCTCTCTTTATGGCAAGCTCATCGTTTCGGTGCACCTATGCTGCATATGCTCGTGTGGCTCGATTCCATCGGAAATGCCATCTATACAGAGCCAACGGATCGTAAAGGACTTCGTCGCAGTCGAACAGCCGTGGGTAAATGGAGGAGAAGATACCGTGTTTTTGCTGATGTGATGGTTTCAATTGAGAAATTATCGGCAACCTTGAAGAGTGATCAAGTACTGCGGGAAGAGACGGAGAGCTTACGCGAGGAATGGATCGCCGGTGTTACTCATGATTTGAAAACCCCATTATCCTCAATCACAGGATATGCTCATTTACTGGCCGAACCAAAATACGATTGGTCGAAAGAGGAAGTTCGTAAGTTTACAACGACTATGCTAGATAAATCGTCCCATATGGACATGCTGATCAGTGATCTTGCAATGACCTATCGTCTAAAGTCAGGAATTAAACCACCTGAGACGATGGAAGTTGAATTGAACGCTTGGCTGCAACAAGCTCTCGAACAAGCTGCTGCCAATCCTGCCTACGGGAAGCAGCGAATAGTATTTCTGCCTGCACAAACCGAAGTAAGAGCTCAATTGTATACGCCATGGCTAGAAAGGGTTGTCAACAATTTAACTGCGAATGCGCTGCTCCACAACCCACCGGATACGAAGTTGACCGTTTCGCTTATTCATAAAGATAGGGACACCGGATTTATCATTCAATTTGCTGATGACGGCGATGGAATGGATGAAGAAACAATGATCCGGCTATTTGAACGATATTATCGAGGAACGGATACAGCGTCTACCTCCAACGGTTCTGGGCTCGGCATGGCGATTTCTAAAGGACTGATCGAATGTATGGGGGGCCGGATTACTGTCGAGAGTCACGTAGGTAAAGGAACGGTTATTAAGTTAATATGGAGCTGATATCTTCATTCAAGCCCTCACTGTATTCCAACCGGATACCGCGAGGGTTGTTTGTATTTATTAGGATGAGTCAAGGCTATAAAAATAAAGGAGTTGACATCTTTTTTGAATGTAACTACAATAGTTACAGGTGAGCGATTATTAAGAGGATGAAATTCATCCTAATTTGAGGAGGATTTTAAAATGAAAATAGCTATAACAGGAGCAACAGGTCAATTCGGATCATTGGTGATAGAGTCTCTACTTAAAACTGTACCCGCAGGGGACCTTGTAGTAAGTGTCCGGAATCCAGATAAAGCAAGTGATCTTAAAGCGCGTGGTGTGGAAGTCCGTCATGGTGACTTTGATAAGCCGGAAACATTGGATGTAGCGTTTGCCGGTGTGGATCGACTGCTAATTGTATCTTCAGATGGAGATAACGAGACTCGGATTCGCCAACATAAGGCAGCTATTGATTCAGCCGCTAAAGCTGGTGTTGGATTCATTGCCTATACAAGCGTAGGACATGCTGAGAAGAGTGAGCTGTTCCTTGCTGAAGTACACCGTGTAACCGAAGAAGCCATTCGAGCTACCGGAATTCCTTACAGTTTCCTTCGCAACAACTGGTACATGGAGAACGAGGTTGGATCTATCCAAGGCGCCGTAGCAGGTGCCCCATGGGTAACTTCTGCTGGTAGTGGTAAAGTTGGCTGGGCAGCACGAGGAGATTATGCAGAAGCTGCTGCTAATGTTCTAGCTGGGGAAGGACATGAGAATTCTGTCTATGAATTGTCTGGCAAGCCTTTAACACAAGAAGAATTGACTGGAATTATAAGTGGCGTAATAGGTAAAGAAATTAAAGTGCTGCAAGTTGACGACGAAGCTTATGCGAAAATCATGGCTGAGGTTGGTGTATCAGAAGCTGCTCTGCCATTCGTTGTTGCGATTCAACGTGGTATTCGCGAAGGATGGCTGGATATTGAAAGTGACGATCTAGAGAAAGTACTGAATCGTCCAGTCACTCCGTTAGCGGATGTTATCAGTGATCTTGTAAATAGTCTGCAAGCTTAAATAATATAGCAAGATTCAAGGCTTCTTCTCGGTGAATAACCAGAAGGGGCCTTTTTTTATGCATCTTTAACATCATTGATAAAGGTTTCGTGAAGTAATAATAATGATATAATAGGAAACATATGTGAACTATTGGTGTAATGAAAATGATTGAATCGAAGAGAAGGGGATGAATATCAATGAGGACAAAAATTTGGATGGCTTCTGGTGCAGTAGTTGTTGTTGCTTTAGGGGCAGTTTTATTTGTGGGGGGAAATGATAAAAAATCACCCGCAGCAACCGATACATCTAACGTTAAACAATTAGTACAGGAATATAGTTCAAGCAGCATGAAAGACCTCTCTGCTTCCATCACTTCAGAGCAGCTTATTGTGACCGACAGCAACAATCAATCAACCAAATATGACTTACCCAAAGATGAGTTTTTTGTTTCCATCGCACCATATGTTAAGAATACACACCCGTGTGCAACACATAGCTTGACTGGATGCCAAGGGGAATTAACAGAACAAACGTTTAATGTATATGTCGAGGACACTGCGGGCAATGTGATTGTGGATCAAACTATGAAGTCCCAATCTAACGGATTCATTGATCTTTGGTTACCTCGCGATAAGAAATATAATGTAACGATTGAACAGGATGGTGTAAAAGCGAAAGCCGCACTTTCCACTTTTAAGAGTGATAATACATGTGTAACGACCATGCAATTAGTAGAGAGTATCTAAACACCAGAGACAGCGAAGTCACTACTTCCTCTGAAAATTCCATATCGGACCTGCCATTTAATTTATGGGAGGTTTTTTATGTATCTGTAAGAATAAGAAGGTTCTAAGGTAAAGTTTAATTATAGTTATTTTCCACCTCCTGGAAATGATATAATCTGATGGATATCAAGTGTCGACCTTTTATAGGGAGTGTTCTTTGAAGAAGGGTATCGTCGAAAAACTCAAGGGTGATTCTCTATGATAAACTTTAGTTGGTACTTCATTTTTGAGAGGAGATAGAGGGATGGATAAAGATCTGATCATCGGGGATGTTTTGCAGGAGTTAGCTGGTACGCGTCGTATGCTGGAGAAGCTGACGCAGGAGCATATGACATGGAAACCACACGAAAAGTCAATGAGTCTCGGTGGGCTATCCACACATCTCGTCAATTTGCTAAACTGGCAATCAGCCATTCTTCTTCACTCGGAGTTTGATTTGGCATCTGTGCCATATCGTCGAGAAGCGCTGGAGAGCCCCGCCGCGGTTCTGCAAGAGTTCGATATGAGCGCTCGCAAGATTGAAGAATTAATTTCTGAAAGCAATGTGGAGACGCTTGGTGCGGAGTGGACACTGCGTAATGGCACAGCGGTTATCCGCCGTCAGACACGGGCAGTCGCGCTTCGTACCATCGGCTTGAATCACATGATCCACCACCGGGCACAGCTTGGGGTATATTTCCGACTTCTAAATATACCAGTGCCGGGCCTTTACGGCCCCTCGGCAGATGAATTAGCGAATGCCTAATAAATGAATTTCTTAATGAGTTAAGGATTGGAAAGTTGAAAAAAACAAATCGGCATGATAACATGGATACAAATTAATGATCGGAGTTGAAAAGTATAGTGTAGTAATTATTCTTGCGACACATGATGAATAAAACAACAAAAACGGTTTATTTCGTTTGTTTTATTTTTTGTATGCAAGAAAGTTACTACTTCTTTTCACTCGAACAATATATCCTTATCTAACTCCATTTGGGGCTAGATTTGCTGTATTTATTTGAGTCACAAGAAAGTAACTTTCTTGTGGCTTTTATTTTTTTCATACAGGAGGATACTTATATGTCATTAATAAATGTTACAAATCTAACCTTTGCCTATGAGGGCAGCTACGATAACATCTTTGAGAATGTAAACTTTCAAATCGATACTGATTGGAAATTAGGATTTACCGGAAGAAACGGTAGAGGAAAGACCACCTTTCTGAGTTTATTGCTTGGAAAATATGAATACAGCGGAAATATTTCTGCCCATGTCACTTTTGAATATTTTCCTTTTCAGGTGGATAACAAGGAGCTTAATACCATTGATGTGATCAGCGAAATTTTTCCGGATTATATTCATTGGAAATTAATGCGTGAACTTTCATTATTAAAGGTTTCTGAAGATGTGTTATATCGGCCCTTCGACTCATTGTCTAACGGAGAGCAGACGAAAGTGCTGTTAGCCACTCTCTTCATTAAGGAAAATAGCTTCCTGTTGATCGATGAACCTACCAATCATTTAGACATGACGGCAAGAAAGTTAGTCAGTGATTATCTCAATACGAAAAGTGGATATATTCTGGTCTCTCATGACAGATCTTTTCTTGATAATTGTGTAGACCATATTTTGTCAATAAATAAGACCAATATAGAGATCCAAAAAGGAAATTTTTCAAGCTGGTGGGAGAATAAAGTCAGACAAGATAACTTTGAGCTGGCAGAAGATGAGAAACTCAGAAGAGATATTAAACGCTTATCTGCATCTTCTAAACGGACAGGCAACTGGTCACATGAAGTGGAAAAAACAAAAAACGGAACGAGAAATTCCGGCTCAAAGGTCGATAAAGGCTACATTGGACACAAGGCCGCTAAAATGATGAAACGCTCTAAAGCCATTGAACAAAGACAAATTTCTGCGATCAACGAAAAGTCTAAGCTTCTTAAAAATATCGAAAATTCTGAGAATCTAGAGATTACACAGCTTGACTATCATAAACGTCAACTTGCTGAGCTAGACAATATTTCGATTTTTTACGGTGAAAAAAAGGTATGTTCAGACGTAAGCTTCACTATCGAGCAGGGTGAGCGTATTGCTCTGTCGGGTAAAAACGGCTCAGGTAAATCAAGTGTCATCAAATTGATGTGTGATGAGGATATAGATTTCACAGGCACTCTCACAAAGGATAATCAGCTTATCATTTCCTACGTATCCCAAGACACTTCTAATCTGCAGGGGAATTTAACGGATTATGCCAGAGACAACGGAATCGATGAAAGTCTGTTTAAATCTATTCTACGAAAGCTTGATTTTTCTAGAATCCAATTTGATAAAGACATATCCACTTATAGTGGTGGTCAAAAGAAAAAACTGCTGATTGCCAAAAGCCTTAGTGAGAAAGCTCATTTGTACATTTGGGATGAACCGCTTAATTTTATTGATGTCATTTCACGTATGCAAATTGAAGAGCTGTTGCTTGAATACACGCCAACTCTTGTTTTTGTGGAGCATGATCGGGAATTTTGCAACAATGTTGCTACGAAAATCGTTGAACTCCACTAAGAACTTTTTCCAAAGATAGTTAATCTCAAAACAAATAGACCAATATAATTATATTAATAAAGTTAATTATTATATATATTCCAGTTTTCCAATGTACTATAATGATATAGATGCATTGTTAGCATGTTATTAAAGGAATTGAAGATTTCAAGAAACAACCTATAGAATTGAACAACAGGAGGAAATAAGTTGAGCACACAGAATGTGGGAATTCCATTAGAAGGTTTTGCAGAATTTAGCCGGACAGTAGCCGCTGAAGGTGCGGTGCTGGTGAAGAATGATAATCAGGTACTTCCGCTTGGCGAAGGCGATAATGTTGCGATTTTTGGCAGATCCCAAGTGAATTATTATCGCAGTGGTACAGGTTCCGGCGGTAGTGTCCATGTTACTTATACGACCAATTTATTGGATGGTCTTCGCACTAAGAAGAACTTTACAGTTAACGAAGAGCTGGCTGCTGTCTATGAAAAGTGGATTGAACAGAATCCATTTGATAATGGTGGAGGCGCATGGGCTGCAGAACCTTGGCATCAGAAGGAAATGCCTTTGAGCAATGAATTAGTTTCCGAAGCTAGAAACAAATCGAATAAAGCCATTCTTGTAATTGGACGCACGGCAGGGGAAGATCAGGATAATGCTGATGCACCGGGCAGCTACCAATTAACAAATGATGAACAGGCAATGCTGAAGCAGGTAACTACATATTTTGAGCAAACAATCGTTGTCCTGAATGTCTCCAACATTATTGATATGAACTGGATGAACGATGAAAGCTATAAATATCCAATTTCAACTGTGATTTATTCATGGCAGGGTGGTATGGAAGGCGGAAATGCGATTGCAGATGTGCTGTCTGGAGAGGTAACTCCAAGTGGTAAACTGACGGATACAATCGCTTATTCCATCAATGATTACCCATCAACACAGAATTACGGCAATGAATTTACGAACTTGTATCAGGAAGATATCTATGTAGGATATCGTTATTTCGAGACATTTTGCCCAGATAAGGTTCAATTTGAATTTGGTTATGGTTTATCTTATACAACTTTTAGTATCGAGCCAGAAGAAGCCAAATTGATTACCAAAGAAGGCGAGTCTTTCATTGAAATCGGCGTAACCGTTACCAATACAGGAACTTCCTTTGCTGGTAAAGAGGTTGTTCAGGTCTATTATGAAGCTCCGCAAGGCAAGCTTGGTAAACCAGCTAAAGCTCTGGTGTCATTCGGTAAGACGAAAGTTCTTGAACCGGGTGAAGCACAGCGCCTTACCGTGAGTTTCTCAGCTCATTCTATGGCTTCTTATGATGACGCAGGCGTAACAGGACATGCTTCTGCCTATGTTCTCGAAGAAGGTACGTACCGCTTGTATGTGGGAACTAGTGTTAAACAAGTGGTGGCAGTCGGTGTTGAGGGTAAAGACGGCTATGTCGTTGAAGCTCTTCAAGTTGTGGAGCAATTGCAAGAAGCGCTCGCGCCTACAGAAAGCTTTACGAGAATGATGCCAGGCGCTCAGAAGGCGGACGGTTCGTACGAGATTGTTTATGCTGAAGTTCCTAAACGTAAAATTTCGTTGGCTGAGCGAATTGAAACTAATCTTCCAGAGACGATCTCACAAACAGGTAATAAAGGATATAAATTAAGAGACGTATATGAACAGAAGGTTAGCATGGAAGCCTTCATTGCACAGCTCAGTGATGAGGATTTGGCTGCAATTGTACGTGGTGAAGGGATGAGCAGTCCTTTAGTTACACCGGGCACGGCTTCTGCATTTGGAGGCGTAAGTGACAGTTTATTTAATCTCGGAATTCCAGTGGCTTGTACAGCTGATGGTCCTTCAGGGATTCGTATGGACAGCGGAGCAAAGGCGACTCAAGTTGCTATCGGAACGCTTCTTGCAGCTACTTGGAATGCGGATTTGGTAGAAGAGCTTTATGTTATGGAAGGGCGAGAGTTGTTAAGAAATAACGTGGATTCCTTGCTTGGACCTGGCCTTAATATCCGACGCAGTCCGCTTAATGGACGTAACTTTGAGTATTTTTCAGAAGATCCTTTGATCTCTGGGGTGTTCGCTGCTGCATGTACTCGCGGTATTTTGAAAGGCGGCTCAACCGCTACGATGAAGCATTTCGCTTGTAACAATCAGGAGAAACATCGTAGTAAAGTAAACGCCGTGGTGTCTGAACGTGCACTTCGTGAGATTTATTTGAAAGGTTTTGAAATCTCCGTGAAGCAGGGCGGTTCGAATTCTATAATGACCTCCTACAATCCAGTTAATGGACACTGGGCGGCTTCGAATTATGATTTGAACACCACGATTCTTCGTGGGGAGTGGGGCTTTAAAGGCATTGTAATGACTGACTGGTGGGCGATCATGAATGATGTAGTTAATGGCGGACCAGCAGATCGGAAATTTACAAATTGGATGGTTCGTGCACAAAACGACCTCTATATGGTTGTACCTAACTATGGTGCAGAAATTAACGGATGGAATGATAACACCATTGAGTCCTTGGAAAATGGTACGTTAACCCGTGGAGAGCTCCAACGTTCTGCCATAAACATTTGTGAGTTTATCATGAATGCACCTGTATTCTCGAGAAAACAGGAAATTGTAGAAACTGTAGAGTTCTTTAAAGCTAATCCTTCACTTACTGGAGAACAAGCTCAATCCTTATCACAGAATCCACAGGTTAAACCTGTCGTAGAAGGATCGACTAGCTTTAAAGTGGAACAGGCTGGTCAATACCGTATCCTGGTGCATATCATGTCAACGGAACCTGAGCTGGCTCAAAGTGCGTGCAATGTATCAGTGAATGATCAATTGATGACAACCATTCAAACAAATGGTACTGAAGGTCAGTGGATCAGACAAAAGCTTGTGAAAGTTGAACTCGAAGCAGGTCTTTATGATATGAAATTGGAGTTCATCAAACCAGGTTTGCAGATCGATTGGATTGAATTCAATAAAATCGACTAGGTGTCATGCGTTAATGTTAGATAGATCGTTAATATTAATCATTTCTAAAAACCGCGATATTTTTCGCGGTTTTTTTGTTGTACTTATTGTTGCGGGGGGATCATATATTTCATTTCCACTACTCCACATGAGTATGGAGGGGGGATTTCAACTCCTTTATCGGATACTAGAATATGAGGAAATTGCCCGGTGTACCAACTATGGTGTGTCGGGCTTTTTGCAGATTATATACTTTACAAATACTTGTCTGCATGTACTTGTGTTTGTTCGAATAAGTTAGAAAGTAGGACCAGGACAAACCATAGGTGGAGATGCGTAGAGATGGGGATGCGTAAACAAAGCTTTATTCGTGGCACGTTCATTTTAACCGTGTCGTCATTTTTTACAAAAGGGCTCGGATTTTTGAATGGCGTTTTGCTGGCACGTTTCTTAGGAGCCGAGGGGGTAGGGCTGCTTATGATTGCTCATCCGCTGCTACCCTTGTTTATTACGCTGACAGAGCTGGGGCTTCCTGTTGCGATTTCAAAGCTTGTCTCAGAAGCTGAGGTTAAGCAGGATGAAGCGCGAGTAAAGCGAATTCTCAAAGTATCTTTAAGTATTACGGGTACGTTGAGTATTATACTAACTTTAGTGGCTCTATTTGGATCCAAATGGATCGCGTCGGTTTTTTTAGCCGATCAGCGGGCGTATTATGCTATGGTCGCTATTACGCCGATCATTCCAATTATTGCGATGTCAGCTGTATTAAAAGGTTATTTTCGTGGAAAACAGAACATGAACCCGCTGGCCTTTTCCGATATTATTGAGAATTTGGCGCAAATCATTGTCATTATCGGTGTTGTGAACGTTTTGCTGCCTTATGGGATTGCTTATGCAGCTGCGGGCGCTATGGCGGCTTCCGTGATCGGCGAAGGTTTTGGTTTGCTCTATTTGTTTGCTGTCTTCAAATGGGCAAATCGAGGGAAGATCAAACCCACGCCACCGCCTAATTCAAGTTTTTCACCCAAAGGAGACAGTACGTTGAGAGATCTGCTGCGCATCGGCTTACCGATGACAGGCAGCGGTTTTATTCATTCTCTCTATCATGCGTTTCTCCCATTGCTGATTACGAAAAGTCTAGTCCTGTTTGGTGTGGGGGTTGAGATGGCGACTAAGCAATTCGGACTTTTAGCGGGATATGCTCTCCCCATGTTGTTTCTCCCCAGCTTCTTCACTCAATCGTTGTCCACTGCATTAATTCCGGCGATCAGCGAAGCGAGTGTAAGCAATAATAGCAAGCTTATGCATAGTCGGATGGATATGGCTATGCGATCCGCGCTTATTGTAGGTCTTCCATGTACAATCATCCTGTACTTATGGGCTGTACCATTAACTACTTTGATCTATCATTCGCCAGAAGCGGGCGAGCTGCTAAGGTTGATTGCACCCTTATTTTTTCTTTATTATTTTGGAGCACCCCTGCAAGCGATTCTGCTTGGTTTGGGGAAAGCATCAACCGTCATGTGGAACCATATTCTTACGAATATCTTTGAAGTGATTGCGATCTTTGTTCTCGGTTCTAATATTGGCATCGAAGGGGTTGCTATAGGGTTCGGACTGGGGCTTTTGCTGCTGACGCTGCTGAATTTTATGTCTGTGGCAGGAACGATAGGATTTTATTTTGACTTTCGCATTGTATTCAAGGTGGGCGCGGGAGGAATTATCATGACGGTTTGCGGGATGACGGCTCACGGTATTCTGGAACGAATGGACCTGGGGCAGATTATTGAACTGTTCGGAGCGCTAATCGTTTCATTGATCACCTATGCTGCAACATTGCAGGTAACTCATGCTTGGGAACGGTCACCGAAACCGCCGACGATTACGCCTGTTTCTTGAAAGGGGATATTTCGGTGTCGTGCTCCAAAAAGTAAATCGAATAATGATGAAACCCTCTGTATAACAGTATGGAGGCGGATGAAGGTAACGGGGAGCAGCGAGGTGTTTAACTGTATTTTGTACAGCTATAATCATTCAAAACAATTGCGCTATTGAAAATAGCTGTAGCTGACCCTAAAATCAACTTTATCCTAGATTTGGAATTTCAACGGACCCACCGCCGTTATTGCCTTGAAAAATACCCCAAATGACTCTCTTTTTAAGGAATAGTTTCACTGGAGTCCGTAACCTAACTCAAAAGCGTAAAAACAGGCAAATAGCGTTTTCTGGGTCCGAAAAGCTCTGAGCTTGATCAAGACTGGGTAATTTAGAAGGAAGTGTAACGGACAAAAGTATTCAACCCCCGGTTCATAACATCAGAGCAACGATTCTCCAATAACGGATGATCGCTGCTCTGATGTTTTTTACGAATTTTTGTTTGAACTGATGAATACATACCGGAGCGGGTTATTGGAAAGGGGAGCTAGATTCCCAAAAAGGACTACATAAGGGCGCAATCCAAGCTTTTATGAGACACTTGAGAAGAGAAGCAGGACTACGCTAGTTATTACCGAGTATTATCCTTGACCGTATTTTTTTCTAAAATGACTCAGTGTGAGCAACGGCCAGATATAGCGATAACTATGATAATTGGAATAGAAATTACCGGGGAGACCAGCGCCAGTTGGATAAGAAGTTTTCCAATCCTCTTCATGAATAGACATGATTAATCTTTCAATCCCTTTTTCCACCGCTGCTGTTGATTTCGGCTGAATGGAGATGAGTGCGTCAAGCGCCCATGCGGTTTGGGAAGGCGTACTTTCGCCTAATGGTACATACTGCAAAAGCCGATCACTATGACAAGATTCCCCCCAACCCCCATCCGAGTTCTGTATGCTTAGGAGCCAATTCGCTCCTTTTTGCAATGTTTCATGTTCCAGTGGCAGGCCAACGGCCTGCAATCCTGTTAAGGCAGCCCATGTCCCATAGATGTAACAAACGCCCCATCTTCCGTACCATGAGCCATCCTTCTCCTGATGCTGAATCAGCCATTTCACACCTCGCCCGATGAATTCGTTTCGCGTATCAAGGTCGGCAATGTTCCCGAGATACTCCAAGGTGCGCCCGGTTAGATCTGCCTCTGAGGGATCAATAGCAGCAGATTTAGCCCCATCGATTGCGAGCCAAGTGAGCATTTCTTTATTGGTGTTTTTTTCAAAAGCCGGCCAGCCACCGTCTTTATTCTGCATCGATAGGACCCAGTTCATTCCACGATTCCATGACTCTAGATAGGATGGCTGAGTTATTGATAAACTTCGAATGGCTCGTAAAGCAGCGGTCGTATCATCCACATCCGGATTAATCGTATTAGAATCTGAGAAACCCCATCCCCCCGGAGTCGTATCCGGATTATGAATGCTCCAATCAGCAGTTTTATGCTGTTGTCTGGTCAACAGATACGAAGTAGCACGTTGAATCGCGAGATGATGATCGGGAATTTGTGCCTCCTGCAAAGTATAGGCGATTAGAGCCGTATCCCATATCGTAGACGGAGAGTTTTGAATTGTTGTTTTACTTTCAGAACGGCATTGCATCGAGGTAAGCCCATCAATGGCATTCATAATCAGAGGATGCTGCTGGTCATAGTCCAGAGCCAGAAGGGCATACACCATAAGAATTGTACTAGTTGCGTAACTGTATAGAGTCCCGTCGGATTCAATCCGCTGGAGAATAAACTGTTCTGCTTTGGTTCGGGCAACTTCGTGAATGTAGCGAGGGCTTCCAAGAAGTCTGCTTAGGCCAGTTTGAATAACGTCCTGCAGCTCATGATATCCACGGGAAGCGGGTTCAGCATCTTCAATGCGTGTGTCTATGAGATCAGATAGATCAGGAGCAGTCGCTGTTGAGATCGAGAAACGTCGATCGGCCATAATAAGCATAGGCGTGAGATGCACTCTTGAGTAGCCAGAGAACTCAAAATAGTTAATAGGAAAATAAGACGGGAACAACAGAACTTCTAGGGGAATCGAAGAGATCGATAAAGGCCATTTGCTCTGACCAGTAGCTGCGAGAATGACTCTGGTTAGGATGCTAGTTACTTTTCCAATTCCTCCTTTGGATTGAATATAATGTTTTGCGCGCAATATCGGCTCATCAGTCACCTTACTGTACCCAGAATAGAGAAGGGCGTAGTAGGCTTCAACCGAGGTGGATAAGTTACCATCTTCTTCATCGCTATACAATTGCCAGAATCCAGCGGACTGTTGCTCAGCAAGAATACGATCATGTAGCTGTCGAATCAGGGCTTCATTCTGTACGTTCAGAATCCGAAAGAGAATGATGACATAGGCATCGATAATGATTCCATTCTCAAAACAAAAATGCCAAGATCCATCTTGCTGCTGTTGATCAATCAGGAATGCCGTTAAACGCTCGATCTCATTATCTACTGTGCTCAGTATAGGATTCATTCCTTAGGTACCTCCGAGGTCCTTCATTTTTAGTATTATATGATGGATGAGAGGTTGAAATGAAAAAGGACTGTAAAGTTGCTTGATGCAACCTCACAGCCCTTGATAATATTTAACTAATCAATCGGTTAATTTTCAATCACAATACGGTTCAGCTTAAGATTTACCGGGGCAGCAATCGTGTCACCAACAGGGCATTTGCTTTCTAAAAATTGTACGAATGCTTCAACCTTCTCGGCAGGGGATGGGGTCTTTATGTAGAATGTATATCGAATATCGGAATAGCCGGGACGGACTTCAGAACGGTTGAAAAATCCATCGAGGTCCAGATCACCTTCAACATCTACTCTGAAATCTTCAAGCTCTACCTCAAATTTGGAAGCATAAACTCGAGCCACAATAGATTGGCAGGCCCCTAAAGAAGCAAGCAAAGCTTCAACAGGATTCATTCCTGTATCCGTACCCCCAAGATTTTGTGGCTCATCGATGACGAGCTCGAATTGTCTTGCTTTAGTAATGACTTTAACCCCATCTTGTAAATGGGCAGTTGCTTTGAAAGTTTGAACATTTGGCATATGTCTACACTCCTTCTTCTGGACAACCTGAATATAATTAGATATTTTGAACATTATGTAATTCATAGTATTTTTCTAGGAATTGTTTAGATTATAGTTCTAATCTTTATACCCTGTCAATACTTGATTAGTATTATTTGGATTCTTACAACTTCATGAGTTGGATTTTGTTAAAAAGTATGGGGAGGAGATAAAGTGTCAAATGAAATTGAGCGCTACTTGAACAGTCCTATGGTTAAAATTCTAGGGGGAGCAATAGAGTTAAGAGATGATCGAATAAAAACTAAATGGAAGACTGAAATAAAACCATTTCTTCTTGCACCGAATCCTGTAACGGTGGATCTATACAATATTGTTACTAAAAAAACAACGAAGTCATCCGTCGAAAATCTTAAACCTGTGGTGAATGTTTCTTGGAATGATGCTATTTCTTTCTGTAATCTGCTTTCTCAGAAGGCTGGATTGAAAGAAGCTTATATTATAAGTGACGATGGAGATCATATTATTTGGGATAGGGAATCCAATGGCTATCGACTTCCAACAGAAGCAGAGTGGCAATATGCATGTAAAGCAGAAACTACTGGCTATCAATATGGCGAGCTAGATAAGATAGCTTGGTACAATGAAAATTCAGATGGTGAACTCCATGTTGTAGGGACGAAAGAACCGAATGCATGGGGGCTTTATGATATGTTGGGGAATGTTTGGGAGTGGTGCTGGGATTTATATGATGAACAAGTGTACGGCTCCTATCGGATTTTTCGAGGAGGCAGCTGGGCTGAAGAGGCCAGGGGCTGTGGAGCAACCTGTCGTCGTCGCAGCCATCCCACATTTTGTGTGGATGATCTTGGATTTCGTCTTGCTCGATCTTTATAACATTAATTCGTCTCTACATTAATCAATTTACATTAACACAGAAAATGATTGTTCCTAAAATAGACTTACTACAGGAGGTGCTTCTAGAATTAGAAAGTTTGTAGCTATCTCCGTTGTAATTATTACTCTGCTCGTTCTAGGAATGTACGCAGCACTTCAGTTTAAATATAATTCACTTGAGAAAAACTTAAGAGAATATTTGATCACTGTTGAAGGATACTCTGAATCTGATTTACTGAGTATTAAAGCTAAACTGAGCTCAATGCCGAAGTTCCCTGTATATGTTAGATTTGCTAATGAACCAGATACGGATTATATTTTCACAGACAGAGATGCATCAGATTGGAAGCAACTAGATCCTAAGGAGCCGCAAAGATTAAAGAAGGTTAATCAATAGTTGAGATATAACAAAAAATCTTGGTCAGTAAAATGAATAGCATCTCTCCAAGCTGACCGCACTCTGTGCGGTTTTTTCTTTGTGGATCTTGCTAATGAAAAAGATAACTTGACAGAAAACAATCGGACGTATACATTTGTATACATAAACGAAACGTATACATATGTATACAAATAAAAGGAGGAGTAAATATGCGTGATGGACATTTCGGAAAACGCGGTCATAGAGAACATGGGGAACATGGGGAACACAAAGACCGTGGAGAGCATAGAGATCGCGAGCATATGAGCAGACATGGGATGGATTCTATGGATGGTCCCCCAAAAAGTGCACAAACTTTTCGTCGCGGCAGAGCTCTAGCATTTTTGGAAAAGCTTAATGTGAATCGAGCCACTTTACAGCGGCAGCTGCAAACACCGGAGCTGGATTCGATCAAGCAAGTGATTAGTGGTGAATTGAAGGCAACGGAAGCGATCATTGAAGAGTTTATCCATATTTTTCAGATTCATGAAGTAACGCCGGAAGATAAAACTGTTGGCGAAATTAAAAAAGAGGAGAATGATCAAAAAAATGAAAACCATTGATCTTATAAAAACCCGTAGAAGTATTAAGCAATTTAAGGCGGATTCGATTCATGAGGATGATTTATTGAATTGGCTGGAAGCAGCTAGTTATGCTCCAAACCATCGTATGAACGAACCTTGGGAACTCCTATTTATCGGGCCTGATACTAGAGCTAAATTAAAGCATAAGACGAATTTTGGAAGCGCTCCTGTCGTTCTTGCTATCTTATCTAAACCTGGTGCAACAGCGTTTGAACGTGATGAGAATGTTATGGCTGCCGCATGTTTCGCACAGAACTTCTTATTAGCTGCACATGAAGTGGGAGTTGGGGCCTATTGGGCTTCTTTAGGTGCTTTACCTCATAATCGTGAAATTCTAGGTGTCCCGCAAGATTACGATGTGATTGGACTATTTGGCATTGGATATCCGGAGGAAGTTCCAAATGCTAAGCCAAGAACACCGATGAAATCAAAAATCACATATTTATCTTAAAAGGTGATGGAATGTGGAAACTTAAGAGTTACTTAAGGCCATATTGGTTGTGGTCTGTGTTAGCACCACTTATGATGATGCTCGAAGTGTTTATGGATTTGCTTCAACCTACACTAATGGCGAGCATTGTGGATCATGGGATTATGACGAAAGATTTATCACATATTTATTCGACGGGATTGACCATGCTTGGAGTAGCATTTGTCGGTCTAATTGGTGGGGTGGGCTGCACCGTTTTTTCGAGTATCGCCTCACAAAATTTCGGGAATGATTTACGGATTAACCTGTTTGAACATATTCAGAAATTCTCAAACAAGAATCTGGACCAATTGAAGACGGGCTCGTTGATTACTCGTTTAACAAACGATGTGGTACAGCTACAAACCTTTGTTCAGATGATTTTGCGGAATATTCGCTCTCCATTGCTATTAATCGGCAGCTTGATAATGGCTATACGGATTAGTCCTTCACTAACCCTTATCCTTGTCGTTGCCGTGCCATTGCTGGTTGCAATATTATATGGGTTGATTCGACTTTCTTTCCCTTTGTTCGAGAAAATGCAGGTCAAATTAGACGGCGTCAACACAGTATTGCAGGAAAATTTATCGGGTATTCGTGTAGTCAAAGCCTTCGTCCGTGCTAAGCATGAACAGAAACGGTTTAATACAGCGAACAAGGATTACACTGAGACTGCGATAAAAGCGGTGCGATTAATGTCGTTAAATATGCCGCTCATGATGCTTGTGCTCAATGTCAGTATCGTAGCTGTGCTTTGGTTTGGTGGGCTGCAGAGCTGGAACGGCTCCCTGCCGGTCGGTCAGCTAATCGCCTTCATTAACTATATCACCCAATTGTTGATGTCTATGCTGATGTTGAGCAATATGCTCACATTCTTCTCGCGTGCAAAGGTCTCCGCAGATCGGGAGAATGAAGTGTTTTCTACGATCAGCGAGATTACAGACGTAACCGAAGCTAAAAAAGATAAGCTACAAAACGGTCGAATTGTATTTGACAACGTTTCCTTTGCCTATGATCCTGCGAATGAGAACCTCGTGTTAGATGGCATCCATTTCACTGCTGAGCCAGGTGAAACTGTAGCCATCCTTGGAGCCACAGGCGCTGGTAAATCAACCTTGGTGAGCCTCATTCCACGCCTTTACGATGTTTCTTCTGGATCAATCACAATTGATGGTTCCGACACTCGGCAAATTTCTTTGGAACATTTACGTCGCAAGATCGGTTACGTTATGCAGCAAGCCATTCTGTTCAGCGGAACAATCCGTGATAATATCCGATATGGCAGACCGGAGGCTACGGATGAAGAAGTGGAACAAGCAGCAAAAGCTGCTGAAGCGCACCATTTTATTTTAGAGCTACCACAGGGTTATGATACAGTGCTTGGCCAACGAGGCATCAACTTGTCCGGTGGGCAGAAGCAACGGCTTTCGATTGCAAGGGCGTTGTTAATACAGCCAACAATTCTCATCATGGATGACAGTACGAGTGCGCTCGATGCGGCGACTGAGTCACGAATTCGGCAAATGTTAAAAAAACGGCTGAGTAGCAGCACTAATATAATGATTGCTCAGCGTGTCACATCAGTGATTGACGCGGACCGCATCTTAATTCTAGAAAACGGCCGAATTGCTGCACAAGGTACACATGATGGTCTAATGAGTAGCAGTGAAATTTATCGAGACATCTGGAAATCACAGATGAAAGGGGAGGAGGTTCCTTATGTCAAAGCATGACAAAGGCATGAACACCCCTCCTATCACTAGAGCAGGCGGATTCGGACCAGGAATAGGACCGGGATCTGGCCCCGGACGCGGCGGCGCTGTGCCAATCGTGCGCGCCAAAAATCAAGCGAGCACGCTTAAACGCATCTGGACTTATTTGAGTCGTCAGCGGTTCGGGTTAATCATTGTATATGTATTTACTGTGTTGAATGCACTTCTTTCATTGATCGGACCGTATCTCATCGGTAAAGCGATTGATACTGCGGTTATTCCACACGATTATCAGGGTCTTATTCGGTTTTGTATACTCCTTATTGGCATTTATGGGCTAGGTAGTGTAGTTGCCTGGGTGCAAGCATACGTCATGACATCTGTTTCGCAGAATACTGTTTTTGAGCTGCGCCGTGATCTGTTCAGCAAGTATCAGCAGCTGCCCATTAAATTTTTTGACACACGGGCTAACGGAGAATTGATGAGCCGGGCAACTAACGATATAGAGAGCGTATCCAGCACACTCAATCAGAGTGTAACTCAATTGTTAAATAGTTTGATTACACTAAGCGGCTCCCTCGTTATTATGTTGATGCTGAACGTTCCGTTGACCGTAGTCTCATTAATCACGATCCCGCTCGTTTTATTGGCTAGTCGAAAAATCATTGGTTTAAGCCGCACTTATTTTAGAAATCAGCAGCGACATTTAGGTGAACTTGGCGGGTTCATCGAAGAAACCATCAGCGGACAAAAGGTGGTCAAACAATACAGTAGGGAAGAGTCAGAAGTTAAACGATTCCGAAAAATAAGCGGAGAACTGAATAAGGTCAGCATTAAGGCACAAATCGTATCAGGATTAGTAGGACCCGTGATGAACATGATTAATAACCTTGGATTTGCGATCATTGCCGGGGTTGGGGGCTGGATGGCTTTCCATAACATGGCTACGGTTGGTATAATCGTTAGCTTCCTTACCTATTCCAAACAGTTCGGTAGACCCATTTCTGACCTTGCTAACCAGTACAATTTAATTCAATCTGCAATCGCCGGTGCGGAGCGTGTGTTTGAAGTTTTGGAGATGCCGTCCGAATACGGGGATGAAGAAAGTGAGGATCTCCCAAGATTAACAGGGGAGGTTGTTTTTCAGGACGTTTCTTTTGCTTACAAAGCGGATTCCCCGATTCTGTCGGGCGTTACGTTTGCAGCAAAACCTGGGGAGAAAATTGCACTCGTTGGCCCAACAGGAGCAGGTAAAACAACCATCGTTAACCTGCTGATCCGATTCTATGATTTGAATGGCGGTTCCATACGAATTGATGGTCGCGACATCCGAGAGCTGGATAAAAACGCACTTCGTAGTCAACTAGGGATGGTGCTGCAAGATGCGCATGTATTCTCGGGAACGATTCGTGAGAATATTCGGTTTGGCCGACTCGATGCGACCGATCAAGAGATTGAGCAAGCGGCTCAGCTAGCCAATGCGGATGCTTTTATCAAAAGATTGCCGCATGGTTACGAGACCCTCCTCAATGCAGAAGGAAGTAATTTGAGTCATGGCCAGCGCCAGCTGTTAACGATTGCTCGCGCAATTTTAGCTGATCCTGCCATATTAATTCTTGACGAAGCAACCAGTAGCGTGGACACACGTACGGAAATGCACATTCAACAAGCAATGAAGAATTTGATGAAGGGTCGAACAAGCTTTGTAATCGCCCACAGGCTTAGTACGATCCAGGACGCCAATCGCATACTCGTGATCCAGGGTGGAGGAATTGCTGAGCAAGGAAATCATGAGGAGCTTCTTGCGATGAAGGGCGCCTACTACGAGTTATACAATACCCAGTTCAAACGAGCGATTTAAAGAAACGTTTGTATGGCTGTGAAAAAACACTGACTTGGATCAGTGTTTTTTTGTTAGAAAGGTGACCACAGACCATCGAATTGACCGCCGAAACGCGACATTGTATGCTACTACAAGATAATGTAAACAAGGAAGTGATTATTTGAGCCATTCCAGCTATGAGCAGCTTGAGACCGAAGGCAAACTACCGTTTGATGTTTCTTTACATAGCGTCAACTTTGTGCCGAATCACTGGCATATGAGTGTGGAGCTGATTTTTGTGCTGTCCGGTAATCTAGAGGTTTCGACCGGAAACCGTCAATATAGGCTTAAAGAAGGCGATATGCTACTCATTAACCAGTGTTACGTGCATGAAGTTATCGGATTAGATCAGAATATCATCGCTACCTTTCAAATCCCAACAACCTATCTTAAGCAGCACATCCACAATATGGAGAAGATCAGCTTTGAATGTTATTCTGCTGAAGTCGGTCCTGAGAAGCAAAATGGCTTAGATAACATGCGTCAGCTCATGGCTGAAATGGTACAGCTGAAGTACAAAGGCGGAGAAGCCTATGAACTGGGGATGGAAGCACGTATGCTTGGGTTATTCTCTGTTTTGGTTAAACAGTTCAAGCTGCCAAATTCCGGTGAAGCGATGAATATGAAATATATGGAACGAATGATGAGCATCATCACTTATATAGATGAACATTATAAAGACCCGGTGTCGCTGCAGACAATCGCGGAACGAGAGTATTTGTCGGTGCCGTATTTGTCCAAATTTTTTAGCGAGAACATTGGGGTCAACTTCCAGACTTACTTAACCAGCATTCGTTTAAAAAATACCGTAGAAGCCCTTTTAAGAGATCAAGATCATTCGCTTGCTGAGCTGGCACTTGAGCAGGGCTTTCCAAACGCAAAATCTTTTTACGCTGCATTCAAAAGCCGATATCATATTACACCACATGAATATCGCAAAAAATATCGGCCTCAAACTCATGCGAAACAGGAAGGTTCTGCTTCCGGCTACTTAGCATTTAATCAATCCAGCGCACTGGGCATTGTTCGGCAATTCCTCCGGCGTAGTCAGTCGCACCAGCTTGAACCCGTACATGCGGTTGTTCAGCTGTCTGCAAGTATTCCTTTAGACAGGATTCAGCGGCAAATCCAGCATAGCTGGAAAAATATCATTACGATTAGTAAAGCAAATGAAGGACTTCAAAGTGATGTACAAGCTCATTTGAAATATGTACAAGAGCGGTGTCCGTTTCGCTATTTGCGTTTTCATGGAATTTTTGATGATTCAATGATGGTGTACCGGGAAGATCACGAAGGGCAGGCACATTATAATTTTCGCTTTGTAGATCAGTTGTTTGATTTTCTGTTATCGATCGGCTTGAAGCCTTTTATAGAACTGGGGTTTATGCCTTTTGATCTCGCAGCAGACAGCAGTAAACATGTTTTTTATGAAAAGAGTTATGTGAGTCCGCCTAAATCCATGGACCGCTGGTGTGAATTGGTAGATCGGTTTATTCGCCATTGTCTCAATCGGTACGGTCTTGAAGAGGTAGAAAGCTGGAAGTTTGAATTCTGGAACGAACCGGAATATGGTTTGTTCTGGCCTGCGACGGAAGAAGCGTACAACGAATTGTATGCCCGAACGTTCGACACCCTCAAAGCCATCTCTCCGAACCTTCAGATTGGCGCTCCCGGTAGAATTATCACTCTGAATTCCAATGCATTTTGTGAACAGTTTTTCGCTTTCTGCAAAGAACGGGGTTGTCTTCCAGACTTTATCCCGTTACATTTTTATCCGCATGAGGACATGGATGATCTGCTTAGTAGAAATTGGGAGCCTAAGGAACGATTAAGTGAAAAAGAAATATCTCCGCTTACAGTAGAGGGGTTCAACAAAGTGTCCCCAAACCCCGATTATTTGATGGAATCGCTGGAGCGTGAAATCGGGCTGCTCGCTGAGCTGGGACTTAACGGACAAGAGCTATATTTAACCGAATGGAATTCAACAGCATTTCATCGTGAACTGACCAATGACACATTATATAAAGCTGCATATATCGTAAAAAATATCATCGAAAATCTCGATAGCATCAGTGGGTTCGGATATTGGGTACTGAGTGACAATATTGAAGAAACAGCGGCTTCATCCCGGATATTTCATGGTGGACTTGGACTTATGGCTCAGTATGGAATTCCGAAAGCGGCTATGCATGCCTATGAAATGCTCGCTAAGCTGGGGAATCGGCTAGTCGCACATGAAGAGGGTTATATAGTGACAGCTGGAAGAGGTGGTTATCAGATTTTGGCTTATAATTACTGTCATTTTGATGATTTGTACGCGCTTGGTGATACTTCATTCATTACACCTACTAGTCGTTATAGTGGCTTCAAAAACGAGAGGCTTCTTAAAATAGAACTCACATTAACTGGATTACCATCTGGCAGATATAAGCAAGTGAACCATACGATCAGCAGGGCACATGGCAGCAGCTTTGACAAGTGGGTAGAAATGGGGGCTCCACCCGTTCTGACTGCAGAGGACACTGCTTATCTAAAAGCTGCCTCTCTTCCAGGCAGACAGATTCAGCTTCTTGAAGTAGGTGAAGAGCTTTCTGTTGTCATTAGAATGGAACCTCATAGCGTAGAGCTTATTGAGCTGACTCCATTGTTTTGAGAAAATGAGTCAATTTTTAAGCTTCATCTTGATGAATGATATTGAAACGCTTTCATTTAGATTAAAAATGAACCTAAAAGTGTGTAATTGACCACCTCTCCTCCAAGAGGTGGTTTATTTTATAATCAAATTGTAAACGTTTTCTAAAAGGACGAGGAGGAATTACAATGACTGGAGCATCGATTAAAGGGCAGGTTCACACCCCTTTTCGTAGATTGACCTTTGGTATTCTGCTTGGTTACGGCATGATGATGCTGGCACTGATGACACCTGCCACCTTGCTGCTGACCTTTAAAATGATTGAAGTGGATCCGAATGGATATACCTCTTCCTATGGACTGGTTGCAGGAATAGGCGCATTCTTTGCTCTTATCGGAAATCCGATTGGCGGTGCACTCAGTGACCGAACCCATCTTTCGTTCGGACGGCGGCGCACGTGGATTATCCTAGGTCCACTAGTTGGCTGTGCTGCGCTGGTATGTACTGGTTTCGCCAAAGAGCCTTGGCAGATCATGATTAGCTGGGCAGTTGCACAATTTTTCTTCAATGTAGGGATGGCAGCCTATACAGCGCTTATTCCAGACCAAGTACCTCAGGAGAAACAAGGGACAATCTCCGGATTAATCGGTCTCACTATTCCAATCGCTATGACGGTAGGGATGATCATGATGACAGTGATGACCTCAGTTTCTTCAGAAATTAAGTGGCTTTTGCTAGGTGTAATCGGCATCATAGGTCCACTTCTCAGTACGTTGATTATTAAAGAAGGTAAAGTAGAACTTGTTCCCAAGACACATAATCAAATATCGCTGGGTAAGAAGCTGAGTACGATTTTTCCTAGTCCACGTAAATTCCCGGAATTCTCTTGGGCTTTCGTATCCAAGTTCCTGATCATGATGGGATATTGTAGCACTTTATACCTCACAGTCATGCTGGTAAACCGGATGGGACTTACGGAAGAGCTGGCCACCGCAAAGGTTGCTACGATTAATATCGTTATGCTAGTGGGTGTTGCAATTACAAGTATCTTCGGTGGGGTGTTGTCAGATAAATTTGGTAAGCAAAAACCATTCCTGATTGTTTCAGGGTTCATTATTGCTATTGGGGTTCTGTTGTTTGCCTTTGTGCCAAGTTATCCGGCCTACATTGCCGGAGCTGCAGTGATCGGATTGGGCTTTGGCTGCTTCTCAGCCGTAGATATGGCACTCGTTGCACGCATTCTTCCAAGTAAAGAGGATTCAGCCAAAGACTTCGGGATTATGAACGTAGCTAATGCGTTGCCTCAGTCCATTGTTCCAGCAATCGCTCCTGTGCTGTTAGGCATTGGCAGCTGGACCTTCTTTTACATCTTCCTTGCCGTCTGCACTATACTCGGTATGCTGGCAGTGAAGCCACTTCCAGAAGTGGGAACAGAGAAAAGAGCTCAAACTGCTGAACTAACAGCTGTCGAAGCGCAATCACAAAAAGCCAATCTGGTCTAAGAAAAAACAAACAAGAAAACAGTGGAGGGAAACCATATGAATCAGAGAGAGACTATTAAAACTAAAAGCCTTCATACCATTTCTTACGTAAGCAATAAGGGGGGGCCAACCTTGGGTTATTCCCCTGATTCTGGAGTGCAGATTCTCGAACAGGACGGACTGTTCTTCAAAGATCTGAATCGTAATGGCAAGCTGGATAAATATGAGGACTGGCGATTGACGCCGCAAGAGCGGGCTCAAGATCTAGCTTCAGAAATGAGTATTGAACAAATTGCTGGACTCATGCTGTATAGTCGTCATCAATCCATCCCAGCACTTAGTAGCAGCTGGTTCTCAGGAACGTATAACGGTAAATCTTATGAGGAGAGCGGAGCCAAACCATGGGAGCTTACCGATGAACAGCTGGCATTTCTGGCACAGGACCATCTAAGACATATTCTGGTGACCACCGTGGAAAGTCCGGAAATTGCTGCCCTGTGGAACAACCAGGTGCAGGCATTTGCAGAAGGAACCGGCCTTGGGATTCCAGCCAACAACAGCTCCGACCCACGCCATGGCTCAGATTCTAATTCAGAGTTTAATGCTGGCGCTGGTGGGCAAATCTCCATGTGGCCGGAGACGCTGGGCCTTGCGGCAACCTTCGATCCGAAGATCACCTATCGTTTCGGGCAAGTTGCCTCACGTGAGTATCGTGCACTTGGTCTAGGGACGGCGCTATCGCCGCAAATCGATATTGCTACAGATCCACGATGGTTTCGTTTTAACGGCACTTTTGGCGAGGATTCGAAGTTATCTGCTGACATGGCAAAGGCTTATGTCGACGGCTTCCAGAGCTCGCAAGATGACCGGGAGATTAACGAAGGCTGGGGATATGACAGCGTGAACGCTATGGTAAAACACTGGCCTGGTGGGGGTTCCGGGGAAGGCGGAAGGGATGCACATTATGCTTGCGGCAAATATGCTGTCTATCCGGGCGGTAACTTTGATGAACATCTTATTCCTTTTACAGAAGGGGCTTTCAAGCTGGAAGGCCCAACCAAACAGGCTTCAGCAGTCATGCCCTATTACACAATTTCTACAGATCAAGATCAAGTGAACGGGGAGAATGTCGGAAATTCTTATAGTTCCTATCTTATTACCGATCTGCTTCGGGAAAAATATGGTTACGATGGCGTTGTGTGCACAGATTGGCTCATCACAGCAGACGAATCAGATAGTAAGGATTCCTTTCTCAGTGGTAAACCTTGGGGCGTAGAGGGTATGTCCGTCGCAGAACGGCATTACAAGCTCTTGATGGCAGGTGTTGACCAATTCGGCGGCAATAATGAGATGGAGCTCGTCCTTGAAGCATACCGAATGGGAGTAGCTGAGCATGGAGAGGTATGGATGCGGAATCGCTTTGAGCGGTCAGCTGTTCGGCTTCTACTTAATATTTTCCGTCTGGGTCTCTTCGAGAACCCGTATTTGAAGCCTGAGGAGAGTGCTCAGATTGTTGGGAATCCTGAGTTTATGCAATCAGGCTATGAAGCACAGCTGAAGTCGATCGTGCTGCTGAAGAACAAAAATCGGGTATTGCCGCTGGCAGCGAAACAAACCGTATATGTTCCGAAGCGTTATACTCCAGCAGGAAAGGATTGGTTCGGCAACCCAACGCCGGAAAAGACAGAATATCCGGTGAACCTGGATGTTGTGTCTAAATATTATCATGTGACAGATCAGCCGGAAAAAGCAGACTTCGCTCTTGTTTTCATAAGCAGTCCTAAATCAGGAGTAGGCTTTAGTCAGGACGATTCTGAGCAAGGCGGTAACGGCTATGTGCCCATTAGCTTGCAATATAGACCGTACACTGCGGAACATGCTCGGGAGCAGAGCTTAGCTGGAGATGCGCGAGATAACGATGTACTCAACCGTTCTTATAAAGGAAAAACCGTTGTTACGCATAATGAGAGCGATCTGGATCGTGTCCTGGAAGCTCGCAAGCTGATGAAAGACAAACCGGTAATTGTGTCGATGTTATTGTCCAATCCTTCGGTTGTTGCTGAATTTGAGGGAGAGGTTGATGCTATACTTGTTAATTTTGGGTTACAGGATCAAGCACTTATGGAGGTGTTAACGGGTGCCGAGGAGCCTTCGGGATTGCTCCCAGTACAAATGCCATCAGGTATGCAAACGGTAGAAGAGCAGCTGGAAGATGTGGCACATGACATGGAATGTCATGCGGATTCAGAAGGAAATGTATATGATTTTGCCTTTGGAATGAATTGGAATGCTGTTATAGAGGATGAAAGAACGAAGAATTACCGGAAATAAGAACCGTTCTGCGGAAAAATAAAAGCAAAGCACCGCCTGAAGAATTTATCAGGCGGTGCTTTGTATATCAATCGGTTTTTCCGATGGTGGAGCTATAAGTTCCTTTCCAACAAAGTCCCAAGTTGTTCAGCCAAGATTTGATGTGTTACAGGCTTCTCATTCTTGAACCACCATTCCACAACCCCTGCATAAGCTGATGCCACAAAACTAATGATAACCTCTTCATTTAATCCGTGGTTTATCCCTTCCGTTACATTTACTTCATGTCTAAACTCTTTTTGAAGAAAGGTTAAGAACCGATTACGGAAATAAGGAGCGCCTTTGCTCGCAAGCATCATAGAGAAAAAAGAATAATGATTATCGAAGTATTCCGTCCACTTTAACGTGGCCTCAATAAAATCTAAATCTGCTGCCGATTCGCAAAGTACTCTAAGAACTTCTATATGTTCCTCGATAAGCTTGTCTAACAAATCATATTTATCCTGATAATGAAGATAAATGGTTCCTCGGCTTACATTTGCCTTGTCGGAGAGATCCTGTATGGTAATGTCGTCAAAATTCTTCACGGACATCAGTTCAATAACAGCTTTTTTAAGTGCTTCTTGTGATTTAAGAATCCTTCTATCCACTTTAGACATTTGATTTTCTCCTTACTTTCAAAAAAATGAACACTTTTATAGAACCTGTTCAGTATTGAACAAAACACACACATCGTACAATTGAATGTCTTCTATAACTGTTTATAATAATAGACTATGGTCTATTAATGAATCAACATATAATATCGAAAGGGAAGAACGTCTACAAAATCTACAGGGAGAAATTGAAAAAAATGGTGGAACAGCCATCTGTAAAGTGACAAACGTTACCATCGCGCTTTTTTAACTAAATACTAAGTATTCAAACCTGCCAAATGCAAAATCTGCTTCAGACGATCTATATCCACATAGATATCTTCGAATCCCGGAAAACGAATAGCAGGATCTGGCCAGCCTTGACCATACATCATGTAATAATCAAGAGCGTTATGGTTGCTGATCATCCAATACGTTGGAACGACATGCTGTTCATGAACAATTTCAATAACTTGTGTTCCAGATTGACAAAAAGCCAGATTGGCCAGTCCAGCGCCATGTGCTCCCATGATTACCTTTGCCGAAGCGAATAACTGGATTTGCTGGGCAACTGTCCAATCCTCAAGATAAATAGGTTGAATGCTATATTCTTCAAGGCAGCGTATAACTTCCTCTTCATTGATCAAGCGCCTGGTGCTTGCTTTGTTTCGAGAAATATAAATACGCTCAGGTGTAGCGAGTGTTGATTCCCTGTGAGGCAGCAATAATTTACGTAGCGTATCCGTGGTCCACGGGGGATAGTGGGAATTCATCATCAAAGAAGGGACAAGTAGCTGATCAGCTTCAAAGTAAGCTTCAGGATTTGTCCGGATTACTGAAGACTCTGATATACCGAGCATAGCCCAGGTTTGTTCCACAAATGGTCCATATGGATTTGGATTCATGATGATAGAGGTATAAGGAATTCCACTCGTTTTGAGCATCGCCAGCCTAGGGAGCACATCATACAACCAGTGGAAATAGTTATGGCTTCCGCAAAACGTCAACACAGCCACGGTTCCTTCTAAGTATTGAAGTTTTGGATCATTCCACCGGTGGAACACAGGGTGTTCCTCTGCTTCTAGCATTCTATTTTGAACGGCGTCATATTCCTGTGACAGATCAAAGATCAGCTTTCCCTCCGGAGATAGAACAGCACCAGATTCTCCCCATACCCTTCCACTCGAGATGGTGGCTACGTATCCGCCAAACGGCTGTAAACAATAAGGCGTCAGTGCAGGATGAATACTCGATTCAATGCTTTTAGGAGCGGTGAACTCAGCCACCTGACCGAAATCAAACGGAATAACCTGTCCAGCTTCATGGATAGTTCTTTTTTGTCCCCATTCTGTTTCAAGTTCCAAGATGCTCCGGTAATAACCAGAGGGCGCTCCCCCATTCACAGAAAATCTCATCGTTTCACCTCTTTTGACCAAGTAGAACTCCAGAAACATCATTAAGCTATTCTATGGAACAAAGAACTTAACGACACAATTCCTTCTGAAAAGGGCGAGTGAACAGTTCCTTTAGAGTTTTTTTCGATAAGCCTTAGGAGACATACCGTAGGTTTTGGTGAATTGTCGTGTAAAGTAATTGCTATCGCTAAACCCGCTTTCATGTGAGATCTGAGTAATACTGAAGTTAGAATGCTTCAACAAGCTGCAAGCCCGTTCCAGACGCAATCGATGGAGATAGGAGATAGGGGTCGTCTGATAGTAAGAGCGAAAGATTCGGTTTAAGTGTCTAATAGATATCCCTGAGTGTGCGGCGATTTGATCCAGCGACAACGCTTCAAGATAATGGTCTTCCATAAAAGAGAGCGACTTCGCCAAATGTATTAGATGATTATCCTGGCTGCCTTTATCCTGTTTTTCATAATGCCTTGATAAATAGACAACCAGTTCCATAAACCGTGAGACGAGCAACGTCTGATATCCTTGAAGCTTGTGGCTATATTCTTCAATCATACCGGCAATGAGTGCAGTGACAAACTCCAGCATGGAAATTGGCAAGCTTAGTTTACTTGTGTAGGCATGTTTATGACGATACAACGGTTCCAATACAAACAGCGCCTGAAAGCCGTTCGAAGTTCGCAGATCCGATCCAGCCGTCGACAGCATTTCAGGCTTGTACATAATATTACAGATCTTAAAATCCTGAGGATCTTTAAAAGCATGCGGGGTTGAACCGTTAATCACAAAAACATTTCCCTTCTTGATGAATGATTCTTCGGTATTCACAATATGAGTAGCAGTACCACTCAAGACGATTACAAGCTCTGAAAAGTCCACATGTCTATGAAGATCAGTATCATTGTCGTGAAAGCCGTATTGAATAAAGAATGGGAATTTCTGATCTGATGTAAACCAATTCAAATAAAATTCGCCCAATTCGTAACCCTCCAAAAGCATGTCTAGATGAATGAATGTCTATATCATGCTATTTTACGACTGGATAATCAAGGTTTATCGTTTAGCTAGTGGAGTATAATCCTTGACATAGATGCAAATGTTCAACAAAAGGAGAATGCTTCATGAAATATAACAATCCGATATTACCAGGTTTTTATCCAGATCCAAGCATTTGCAGAGTAGGCGAGGATTACTTTTTGGTAAACAGTTCATTTGCTTACTCTCCGGGAATACCCATTTGGCATGTAAAGATTTAGTCCATTGGAAGCAGCTCGGGTATTGCTTAACACGTGATTCCCAGCTTCAATTTGATAAATCGGTCGTGTCTGGAGGGGTGTGGGCACCAACCATTCGTCATCATAATGGTCGATTCTACATGGTGACGACAAATCAGGATAGCGGTGGACACTTCTACGTTTGGACGGTTGACCCAGCAGGTGAGTGGTCGGATCCTATTTATGTGGATCAGGAAGGGATTGATCCATCCTTATTTTTTGACGATGGAAAAGTATATTTTACAAGCACTGGCACCAAGGATGGTATGGGAATCTACCAATGTGAGATTGATATTGAAACGGGCCATAAGCTGTGCGATTCTCGTTTGATATGGACAGGCAGTGGCGGTAAATTTCCTGAAGGACCACATCTTTATAAAATAAATGGCTACTATTATTTAATGTGTGCTGAAGGCGGGACAGAATATGGACACATGGAAACCATAGCAAGAAGTAAATCACCCTATGGACCCTATGAATCCTCACCCCGGAATCCCATTTTGACTCACCGGAGCTCGGATTACCCTATACAAGCTACGGGACATGGCGATCTGGTAGTAGCACAGGATGGCAGCTGGTGGGCGGTATTTCTAGGGATTCGACCAGTAGGATATCCATATCGACATCATCTTGGCAGAGAGACATTTCTTGCTCCGGTCCATTGGAGTGAAGATGGATGGCCGATGATTGGAGATCACGGTGTTGTTGGATTAGAAATGGAAGCTGACACTCCACCACCAGTGCTATGGAAAGACGAGCCTGAGACCGATGATTTTAATCGATCTGATTTAGGAATGAGCTGGAATTTTATTCGCAATGCTAAAAAAGTCGATTGGTCTTTGCAGGAGCGACCAGGGTGGCTAGCATTACATGGAGCTGATGTGAGATTAAGCGAACAGGGAACGCCTGCATTTATTGGCTGTAGACAGCGTCACTTGGATTGTGAAATTTCCACTAAAATGGAATTCAACCCACTAGATGGTGATGAAGCGGGTCTTGTTGTGTTTATGGATCAGATGTATCACTACGCAATCGGACTAACCCAGGTAGAAGGTGAAAATGTGATTACGCTGCGAAGACAAGTGGGTAGCATAAGTGATGTGAAATATTCTTCTCCATTGGAAGACACAGTCGTAGAATTGAAGATTCAAGCATTACCTGAGAAATATTTGTTCTCTTATCGAGGTGCAGATCAGTTATGGCATCCACTAGGTGAAGCGGAGACACACTTGATCTCTACTGAAGTGGCAGGCGGATTTACCGGAGTGTTCTTTGGGATGTATAACTACTCTATCAACCGAACAATCGCATATTATGATTGGTTCCGCTATCAAAAGGAATAACAATCCTAAAATATGTTAAATTAAGAAATGGCGATGCTCGGGATGTTTCCCTGCACCGCCATTTCTTGTATTTGGAAATAGCTTAATTTTTTCGTATATATTCTATATACCAGTGCTGATTGTGACCGCCGTTATCACTCCATTGAATGGCCTGCGCACCGCTGGTTTTATCTTGTCCCGATATATCCAATAACTTGCCACTGGCTCGGTTTTTAATTTTATACATGTTTTTTTCACCAGTTGGAATAAGCTCCCACTGTTGGTTCCACCCGTTATTGCTCGGCCATTGAATAACACTGGCCCCATCGGATGAAGATGCTCCGTTGACATCCAATAAATCTCCGCTAGCTATGTTTCTGAAATTATAATATCCGTTTTCTGCAATTTCGAGATACCATTTTTGATACTCTGCTCCTTGATCGATGTATTGTACGATAAGCGCACCGTCTGCTTGTGAATCCGCTCCGCTGACTGACAGCACGTTATTGCTGTGTTCATTGATAATTTTGAGAGGAATTGGCACTCCAGCGTGCGTCGTTGAAGTTAGTGCGAGTGACGATGCAGATACAACTAACACAAGTGCCAAAAACATTTTCACTCCGTACCTAATTTGAACTCGTTTCATGAAAATACACTCCTTCTTCAATTTTAATTAATTTCTTAACCTGCCGCCTGTCCATTTTAAAAACAAGTTTTATGTATTCAACTTAATCACCTCCTAAATCAGTAAATGTATTGCATGTCATTCGATAGAATCTGAAAAAGGACTCTATCCTCAAAAGTAAATACATAAAATATAAATAAATAATGGTTCATTTGCTAAGAATATACTTTAATTTCAAATAATGAGTCAATATGATTTTTTCGCTATTTATATAAAAATAATACTATCAACAGCTTTAAATGAGCATATCAAAAACCAAAAAAATACTCATCGGACCATAAAAAGACACGGATACAAGTCAGTGTCTTTTTGTGGACATTTATGATGTTTCACTTCTTTGTTCAGTGCTAAAGGAAATATCTTCTTGTCTACTTTTTAAGATATTCTTGGTAAGGTAAGGGGATATCAATGAATAAGAGGTGATGAGTTGTAATGATTAAGAAATACTGCTTGTTCTGTGATGAGATGGTATCCATTACATCGGAAGGTGATTACGATAGATTTTTAGGCTGTAATTGTTCTCCTGACGGGTTCTATAACTTATTGAGAGACAGCTATGAGCCTATAAATTCTCTCGCGCATCCAAAGAAACGCGATATGTTTCATGTGATATCGGCTTATATACGGGAGCTGACAGATCGTGGAGAAAAGGTCAGTCTATCGGCCGACGATTTAGAATCCATTGTAAATTCCTCGAAAATTCCAGTGACGATTGAAGATAAAGGAAACCGTTTACTGCAATACTTATACAGACATTCTGAAGCCCCTGGGGAATCCGTTGTTATTCAGCCACTCTCCAGTAGCTATAACCTAACGTATTCGCCTAATCTGCAAGAACTGGTATATATCATAGATAAGCTGATTAACGAGCAGTTTATGATCAGGGAAGGCATGACCTTTAAGCTGACGGACAAGGGATGGAATGAAGCTGCCGCAATCGCAGGAGGCAAAAAATTAAAACCCTGTATCGTTCTATTGTCAGATGCAGAGGATTTGCACACGGAGTGGGTGGATAAGCTGCTTCCTAAAATCGAGCAGTTTGGTTATATACCACGGTTACTAAGGCATACTTCAATGCATAACCGTGAACCGTATTCCTTAGAGCTTATAGAGGAGAGTAAACTGATTATCGCTGATTTAACCGGCCAATCCCCTGAAGTGTATTTTACTGCAGGATATGCGCTCGGGTTGAACATTCCAGTGATTTGGACTGTGAACAGCAGCGAAGCTAATGATCTGTTCGTACAAGTGAAAAATATCCGTCCAATCGTTTGGGATACAGCTGAAGAGCTGGTAGTCTTACTCCAGCAGAAATTGAGTTTATAGAGTCCATGTCGAATTTAAAATGAACATCCAACACAGAAGAAGCCGCGAAAAAATTGCGGCTTCTTTCTTTTTGCTATAAAAGTTAATGTCCCAACACAACGCTATTACGAAATCTTTTTTCTATTATTGAGGACTGACCCGAGACCTACGAATAGGAATGCTACAATACTGCAGAAAAAAAATAGGTAACTAAGCGGAATTAAGAAAAAAGCCGGCTCATGCAAGATTCCATCCGGTCCCACGCTTGAATCCACCATACGTGAGATCATTAAACTGATGATGCTTAATAATAATGGTGAAGCGGCTAATAGATATTTCTTTTTCATATGACATTCTCCTTTGCTTGATAATCATATAATACACAAAAAAACACTCGCGAATCAACATTAATTTATTGTAATTCGATATATAATTATTGTAAATAAAATGAATTAACTTGTGCTTGGAATTGGATTTGAAAATGGGGACTTGACCATAATTGCTGGTGAGGACTATTATTTGGTTTAAACAAATTTAAGTAAGTCTCAAGGCTTTATTTGTATAGAAGGTCGCTCCGAGTCGGATGGATTGAACTGTAACAGATAAATAGAAAACGGTTACATCCAATGCTTCGATAGTATGAAGGATCGGCGTTCTGATCATTTGTATGACTTTTTAAATTTGTCCAATCAGTGAATGAACATAATAACAGGTTGAACAGCTGCAAGGGGGCAGATATGAAACCAATATTTAAGATTATGATTGTAGATGACGAGATGCTGGTTAGACAAGGAATTAAACATCTTTTGGATTGGGAACAAGAAGGGTATCGAATCGTCGGAGAGGCCTCTAACGGTGTTGAAGCACTGAGTATGATGGATGAGCTGAATCCTCATATTATTATTACGGATATCGTAATGCCAATAATGGGCGGGGAGAAGCTAGTCAAGATCGTTAAGGAGAAGTACCCACACATTGAAGTAATCGTCTTAAGCAGCTTCAGTGAATACGATTATGTCCGTTCCACATTTCAGAGTGGGGTAGCAGATTACATCCTTAAGCCGAAGCTGGAAGCCGATTATCTGTTGTCCATCCTAAATAAAACTACAGCTAAGATGGCAGGGATGAAGATAAGCGACTCAGGGGCCGATCCAGAGGAAAAGCAGCTTTTGTTCGCGATCGAGAAGCTCATGACGGGATATGAGTCAGTGCTAGAACCTGCTTTGCTTCATTCCAAGTTTCCACACGCACAATTCGCATTTTTCGGAGCTGATATGAAGCATATTAAAGATTCTGGTGATAAGTTAACGTTCGCAAATGAAATCGAAAGAGGAATTCAAAAGTTAGCATTGGACGATGTTGTGTTTATTCGGTTAAAGTTTGTTAACGACTCGGTCATTTATTTGCTTAACGTTAATCCAGAACATTGGGACGAGCTTGTGATTGAACTCCGTTATCTGATCTCAGAAATAGAACATCGTGTGAGAGAAACACATTTTATTATCAGTCAGAGCTTCGCGCACTTTGAGAGACTTGGTGAGATTTATCGAGACAATTACTTGAAGCTTACACGATACAGTTTCTACTTGCCAGAACGAAGTCTGATTGAGAATGATCACTTGCCGGGTCTTCCGGGAGCATATCAGGAAATTGATATGGGAGAATTAATGGACCAGTTGAGACGTAAGCAATTCCAGAAGGCATTTACAGAGTTTCTTGAATATGTCCATCTGCGTTCAATGGATTATCGCATTGATATTTTCGAATTTAAATCGCTATTGGGCAACTTTATATTTAACGTAGCGACCACGCTTGGAAAAATGAAGTGTGAGATCGGAGGTCTGGAGGAGACCAAATACGACTACTTCCGAAAAATAGATGAAGCGATGTATGCAAGTGATGCTATTGCTGTTACCGAAGCATTCATTCGAGAAGTTGAGCGCACGATTGGTGAGACGAATTCATCGGTTAACCCCAATATGACAAAGCTACTCGAATATATTCAGAATCATTATGCAGATCCGATCACACTGACAGGGGTAGCTAGACAGTTCCACTTCAATGCTTCTTATTTATCGAGTTATTTTACTGCCCATAATGGAGAAGGCTTTAGTGAGTACCTGAATAAAGTCCGTTTGGAAAAAGCTATGGAATTGCTCGAGACAACAGAAAAATCAATTTCTGATATTAGCGCAAGCGTGGGATATTCAGATCAGAGTTATTTCACCAAGGTATTTAAAAAGCAGACTGGCATTTCTCCAAGCCGGTACCGGAGACGGGACGTAGAGCAGCCATGATTGGAAATTTCATTAACAATATTAGAAAGCAGGGCTTATTCCTCAAGCTGTTTCTCGTGACCCTAATTAGCATCGTAACTGTATCACTCTTGACGCTGGCTATTACAATTAGTATGTCGGAGAAATTATTTTTACAGACCTTTAGTATTACAAACGGCAAACTGCTGAATCAGATGAAGTCAAACCTGGAATCGTATAACAACATTATTGCTACCGGTGCTACTATGATGGCTCAAAATGAAGCTATCCGGAACTATTTATCTAGCGGAGAGACGGATGCAGTGAATCTTGCGATCAAAACTTATCACATGACAGAGGGCATGCGGGCAATCCGCTCTAACCTCAGCGCCGTTGATGTTGGTATCATGATCGTGGGTGTAAATGGCAGGAGTTATTCAACAGATCCTTGGTATTGGGACATTTCTGCAGATGAACTAATGGCTCACCCAATAACGAAGGAAACCATATCCCATCCTGATCAAATCCTGTACCAGCTCGATCTAAGGGAAAATAAAGAGAACGTGAAAGAGCCTATGCTGGTAGCTTCCAAAGCTTTATTTGATCATTCGACCGGAAGAATTTATGGCACCATGTACGTAGCCATTCGTGATCGAGATTTCAAGCCCTTTTATGCTAACTTTACGAGTGAGGGTAATGACGTCGTGTTGCTGAATAAGAAGGGATTAATTGTATCCAGCAGCAAGACAGAAATGATTGGGCTCCGCGATAAAAAGCTGCTGCAAGAAGTAGAGGATGGAGGAAAAAATGGCGATTCTACCTATGTGATGGGGAATGAACGAATTGTTTTCTCGGAATACTTACCTGAATTTGATTTTTATATGGTGAACCTGATAGATAAGAACGCCGTGACCGGACAGATGGTGAATGCCAAAGCGGTGACACTGACAATCATGGCTATCGTGGCAATATCGCTCATTATTGTTTTTTTGATTACCCGAAAAATGACGAAGTCCTTGCGTGTACTCGTTAAACAGATGTCGAGTATTCCTACAGGTGATTTCGATAATCATGTAGATGTCACTAATAGTAGTTATGAAGTTAAGGAGTTAGGTAACGCCTTCAATTTTATGCTTGATTCACTTCATGATTATGTTGATAAGCTGATGGAGACTCAAAAGCAACAACGTAATGCGGAGCTGGCGGCACTCCAAATGCAGATTAACCCACATTTTTTATATAATACGCTGGCTTCTATCAAATTTCTGGTGCAGCAGGGCAATAAGGAAAAAGCAGCTGGAACGATAAATTCACTAATCTCACTCCTGCAAAATACAGTAAGCGATGTTCATTCTACCATTCCTGTTAGTCAAGAATTGGAGTCGTTGAAGCATTATGTGTATATCAATCACGTGAGATATGGTGAGAAGATCCGTGTGAATTACTTTGTGGAGCCAGAGAGCTTGGATTATCATATGCCGAAGCTAATTCTTCAACCTTTTATCGAAAATGCATTCTTTCATGCATTCAACCTTAAAGATGAGGGAAGAATTCTCATCATGATTTCCGTGCAGGAGAAGCAACTAGTATGTGAAGTTGTAGATAACGGTGATGGAATGGATCTTGACCCGAATTTGCTGGAAGAGGAGCAGCTACCAGCTTCGAAGCACAAACGCCAACTGTTCTCCGGGATCGGTATACGGAATGTGGATGACAGAATCAAATTGTTATACGGTGAGAGATACGGGATTAATATTACAAGCAAACGGAATGAAGGTACACAAATCGTTGTTACGCTTCCATTGTTAAAAAACTAAAAATTTTACATGAATCTAAAAATAGTACCAGAGTCGATATGAGAATCAAAATAGGACCCAATAATATCACCAAACCTAACAAAGATACTGCCAAAGAAAACGAATACAAAATGATAAGATGGAGGCGTAGCAGAGAAAACGCTTCCATCTTTATTATTTTTCAGACTATCAAGGGGGTTTACGTAGTGAAAAAATTATTATCCGTAATGCTAGCTAGTGTGGTTCTACTGTCGGCATGTTCCACAGGTGGAACGAAAAATGAAACGAGCAACTCTGGTAACTCCGGTGCCGAAGGTAGCAGCAAGCCAAAAGAGATTACAGTTTGGGCTTGGGACCCGGCGTTTAACATTGCCGCTATGAATGTTGCCAAAGATGCTTATGCGAAAGTTAATCCGGACGTAACGGTTAATGTCGTTGAGAACGCGCAAGCTGATATCGTTCAAAAGCTGAATACGGGGCTAAACTCTGGTTCCACGAAGGGTCTTCCTAACATTGTGTTGATCGAAGATTATCGTGCACAGAGCTTCTTACAAGCTTATCCAGATTCTTTTTATGAATTGACGGATGTTGTAAAGGCTGCTGACTTTGCGGATTATAAGATTGGCCCTACCAGTGTTGACGGCAAACAATACGGTGTTCCGTTTGACTCTGGCGTAACTGGAATGTATGTACGGACAGACTATCTCGAGCAAGCAGGCTACAGCCTGGATGCATTACAGGATATCGACTGGAAGCAATATATCGAGATCGGTAAAGCTGTAAAAGAGAAAACCGGCAAAAGCATGCTAACACTTGATCCGAACGATCTAGGACTTATCCGAGTGATGATCCAATCGGCGGGCGCATGGTATACCGGAGATGATGGTCAGACTCCGACTATAGAAAGCAACCCTGCTTTGAAAGAGGCACTTGTAATGTACAAAGAAATGATGGATTCCGGTATCGTAAAAGTAATTTCAGACTGGAGTCAGTTTGTAGGTGCATTCAATGGTGGTGAAGTGGCTAGTGTACCTACAGGTAACTGGATTACACCTTCGATTAAAGCAGAAGCTTCTCAATCTGGTAAATGGGCAGTAGCTCCACTACCTAAGTTAGGAGCAACAGAAGGCTCTGTTCACGCTTCCAACCTTGGAGGTAGTTCCTGGTACGTAATGAATGTAGATGGTAAAGAAGCAGCAGCTGAGTTCCTATCTAAGACTTTTGCCTCTGATGCTGAACTGTATCAGACGTTGAATACAAAAGTTGGTGTTATCGGCACCTTGAAAGCTGCGGCGAGCGGTGAAGCTTACTCAGCTGCGGATGAATTTTTCAAAGGCCAAAAGGTCGTATCAGACTTTGCAGCATGGACCGAGCAAATTCCTAACGTCAACTATGGCATGAACACTTACGCAATCGAGGACATTATGGTTGTAGCAGTACAATCTTATCTAGGTGGCAAAGATGTAGATACTGTTTTGAAAGATGCGCAGAAGCAAGCGGATACTCAAATTCGCTAATCGCACTTAGGCTGTACAACCGATGCCCTTGCTCCTTCTTCTCCTGTAAATTGGATTTATACAGAAGGATAGGTAGCAGGGGCTTTCATCTCTAATATATAAGACAGAAGGGTGCGGAGTGGAGTGGAAACTATAAAGACAGGGCTAAGCCCGCAAAAACATAAGAGCTCTAAAGGGTCACGGCAGATCCGTCTGACGGGTTGGTTATTCGTCCTTGTGCCGGTCATTATGATCAGTATTTTCTATTTTTATCCAATGATCCAAGCGTTAATTCTATCCTTTAAGACGGGTAGAGGCAACAATCTTCAGTTTACCGGACTAGATAACTATATTCGATTGTTTAGCGATACTACTTTTCTTACTGCCGTCAAAAATACATTTATTTATTTGATTATTCAGGTTCCAGTCATGCTGGTACTGGCGCTCTTTATCGCCGTCCTGCTAAATGACGATAGACTGAAATTTAAGGGTTTTTTCAGAACGGCTATATTTCTGCCGACGGTAACCTCACTTGTAGCGTATTCCGTTGTTTTCAAGTACATGTTTGGAGCCGAAGGGATCATTAACAAATTTCTGGTGAATCTTCATCTAATCAGCGAACCGATTCAATGGATTACTGACCCCTTCTGGGCCAAAGTTACGATCATCATTGCTATCACCTGGCGCTTTACTGGCTATAATATGATTTTCTATTTATCATCCCTGCAAAATGTAGACAAATCTATTTATGAAGCTGCTCACATAGATGGCGCTAGTGCATTTACTCAATTTTTCAAAATCACAATTCCTCTATTGAAACCGATTATCTTGTTTACGACGATAACATCGACCATTGGAACACTTCAGTTGTTTGATGAGGTGGTTAACATCACGAAAGGTGGACCCGGCAATGCAACCATGTCGATTTCCCAATATATTTACAACCTTTCTTTTGAATACACACCTGACTTTGGATACGCTGCAACCGTCTCCTACTCGATTGTTGTAATGGTACTCATTCTGACGCTGATTCAGAACAAAGTAGGAGGAGACAAGAGATAATGAAAACTAAACGCATGTTTACTTACCTGTTTCTAGTCATCGCTGCGCTGATCTCTATCTTTCCATTTATCTGGATGGTTATTAGTGCCACGAATCAGTCGGTTGATGTAACTAAAGGGACATTACTACCAGGTGCGCATCTCTTTAAAAATATTGACAATCTGTTCAATTCCGTAGATATGTGGCAAGCTCTTTGGAACTCCGCAAAAATCTCTGTTGTTACTACTTTACTTTCCCTATTGGTAGCATCGGCGGCTGGATATGGTTTTGAAATGTACCGCAGCCGTGGTAAAGATATCGTATTTAATATCTTACTAGCCTCTATGATGATTCCGTTTGCGGCAATCATGGTACCTCTATTTCAAATGTTCGCCAAAGTATCGAGTGTTGTGCCGTTCCTTGGTATCGATACAGCAGCAGCAGTTATTATGCCGACATTTACAACAGCATTCTTAATTTTCTTTTTCCGTCAAAATACAAAAATGTTTCCTAAAGAAATGATGGAAGCCGGTCGCATCGATGGTCTTTCGGAATTTGGTTTATTCTTCCGCATATACATGCCAACGATGAAATCAACTTATGCTGCCGCGGCGATTATCACCTTCCTTAACAGCTGGAACAACTATTTATGGCCTTTGATCGTATTGCAATCACCAGAAAATATGACCGTGCCATTGCTAATATCGAATCTTGGATCGGGTTATGCACCTGACTATGGTCTGATTATGTCCGCGATTGTCATTACGACTCTGCCGACTGCACTTGTATTCTTCATGATGCAAAAGCAATTTGTGGCTGGGATGACGGGTTCAGTTAAATAAGCTAACGATCATTTTAAAGCAGAAGGAGGAAAATTAGATGAAGCAGCAGGTTGAACGGGGCGTCGCTCCAAGTCTGGAATGGTTGTCAGACCCTTCCATTTATGCAGTAGGCAGAATACACGCGCACTCCGATCATCGGTATTACGAGACGAAATTTGAAGCTGAAGGGCTTGGAGATATGCGTTGGCGCCATAGCCTGAACGGAAGCTGGAAATTTAGCTACGCCCACAATGCTATGGAACGACAGGCGCATTTTTATAAGGAGAACGTGTCCTGTAGAGGGTGGGATGATATTGAGGTTCCTGGACATATCCAGCTTCAGGGTTTTGGGCAGCCTCAGTACGTGAATACGATGTATCCATGGGATGGTCATGAGCATCTTAGACCTCCGATGATATCTGAGGATCACAATCCTGTAGGCAGCTATGTTAAATATTTTGAAGTGCCTGTTGGCTGGGAACAACGTCCACTGTATATCTCTTTTCAGGGAGTTGAATCCGCTTTTTATATCTGGCTAAATGGGGAGTTTATTGGCTATAGCGAGGATAGCTTTACGCCGAGTGAATTTGATCTGACACCGTACTTGACGGCAGGTGAGAATAAGCTGGCGGTTGAGGTCTATCAGCGCAGTACCGGAAGTTGGTTGGAGGATCAGGATTTCTGGCGCTTCTCCGGAATCTTTCGCGATGTGTATCTATATACTGTGCCTGATGTTCACGTGCGGGATCTCCACGTTCAGACCGATCTGGATGAGAAGTTTGAGCAGGGAACGCTAACGGCTGTATTGCAGTTGATGGGTAAGCCTGCTTCGAAAGTGGTCCTTGAACTTAAGGATAAGGCAGGTAATCTTGTAGTTCGTAGTGAGACTGGAGTTTCAGGAGATTCCGTTTCGCTTACGCTTGAGGCATCAAAGGTTCATCTGTGGAGCGCAGAAGATCCTAATTTGTATACCCTTTACGTATCTGTCTTCAACGCATCCGGGGATCTTGTGGAAGTCGTGCCGCAAAAGGTTGGATTTCGAAAATTCGAGATGATCGATAAGATTATGCACTTAAATGGTAAACGTATTGTATTCAAAGGTGTCAACCGGCACGAGTTTAATTCGCGCTTCGGACGCAGTATTACGAAAGAAGATATGCTGTGGGATATAAAGACTTTGAAACAGGCGAATATCAACGCTGTACGGACGTCGCACTATCCGAATGAAACACTCTGGTATGAGCTGTGTGATGAATACGGTGTGTATGTTATTGACGAGATGAATTTAGAGTCGCATGGATCATGGCAAAAAATGGGTGTTGTAGAACCGTCTTGGAACATACCGGGCAGTAAGCCTGAATGGCAGGATATCGTAATGGATCGTGCGATTTCCATGGTGGAGAGAGACAAGAACCATCCATCGATTCTGATTTGGTCCTGTGGCAACGAGTCTTTTGCCGGAGAAGTCATTCGGAACGTTGCGAATTATTTTCGTGAGAAGGATTCTACGCGTCTGGTTCATTACGAAGGGGTGTTCCATAACCGGGATTATGATGATGCGAGTGATATGGAAAGCCGGATGTATGCGAAAGCAGCAGATATCGAAATGTATCTAAAAGAGAATCCATTAAAGCCATATATTAGCTGCGAATACATGCATGCGATGGGGAATTCCGTTGGAGGATTGCATAAATACACAGAGCTAGAGCAAAAGTATCCAATGTATCAAGGTGGATTTATCTGGGATTTCATGGATCAGGTCATCGTAAAAAATGATCGATATGGCAAACCTTATATGGCTTATGGTGGAGACTTCGATGACCGTTCAACCGATTACAACTTCTCCGGAAACGGAATTGTGTATGCGGATCGCAGATGGTCTCCGAAAATGCAGGAAGTGAAATTTCTATATCAGAACGTCAAACTTTCCCCTGATTGCTATGGGGTTACCATCAGAAATGAGAATTTATTTGTTGGCTTGGATGCTTATAAATTGAACTATTGTCTGAATTATGAGGGCAAAGAATTTCATCGTGGCATTGTATTCGCCCAGGTTAAACCCGGAGAAGAAAGATATGTAGAACTTGATTTACCAGAGACTAACCTGTCTGGTGAGTATAGTTTAGATGTTTCTCTTGTGCTCAAAGAAGATTCGTTATGGGCAAGCGCTGGTTATGAAATCGCTTTTGGACAGTATGTATTTCAAGTGGAGAACAAGTCAGGAGATGAGGTTACAACACAGCCTAAGGTAAGCACTAGTGTAAATGATTTTCGCGTAGTTGAAGGGGATGTAAATATTGGCGTTCACGGTCGTGACTTCTCTGTAATGTTCTCGAAGCAGGCTGGTACACTAATATCGGTCAAATATTCAGGACGGGAAATGATCTCTTCGCCGCCGGCACCGCTCTTCTGGAGAGCGATGACAGACAACGACAAGGGGGCGGGAATGCATTTCGACTCTTCCACTTGGTATGCTGCAAGCTTGAGCCGAAGAACCTTAAGCTTCGAGCTTATGGAAGAAGAAGACCGAGCGACTGTGACTTACGTGTATAAACTGAGTGTGTCAGAGGGAGTACGAGTAAGTGTAACTTATACGGTGTTCTCCGATGGGAGCATAAAGGTAAAATCAAGCTACCATGGAGAGCCGGGTTTACCGAAGTTTCCCCTCTTTGCTTTAACCTTCAAGGTGCCAGCGGATTATTACCAGCTGAATTGGTATGCGAATGGGCCAGAAGAAAATTATATTGACCGTTCGTTTGGCGCGAGATTGTGTCGCTTTCAGAATCATGCGGTGGACAATGTATCGTCCTATTTGGTACCGCAGGAATCGGGCAACCGTACAGGTGTGCGCGAAGTATCCGTAACCAACGATCTTGGTCAAGGGATTATAATATCCTCACCAGTCTCAGCCCCTGTTGAAGCCAACATATCGCCATATTCGGCAATGGAGCTGGAGAATGCGACGCATCATTATGAGCTGCCGAACATTCATCATACCGTTGTTACGATTGCCGGTCGTCAAATGGGCGTTGGCGGTGATGACAGCTGGGGAGCACCAGTTCTTGATGAATATTTAATTGATCCATCAATAGATTTGGATTTTGAATTTACAATTCGCAGAGCATAATTAGAGACGGATAGCAGTTGCCTCAATGGATAAGGTTGGGGCAACCAAATCCTATTTGTGAATGATTGAATAGTTGGTTTATATATATTTGTAATCGTTTACATTTTATGGAGGAGGTGTTTGTAATCTAAAAAATAGTTTGCAATGTTGATCGGAAGATAGTAAAGAAGTGGTTTCTATGATTATTTTTATGAGAAGGGGGTAATCTGAATGATTACTACAGTTAAACGAAGGTTGACCATGTCTTTTCTTTCTATTTCTTTAGTCGTACCTATGTTTATGGGTTTAACAGGTCAGAAGGTAGCTGCAGCGAATACTACGATTAAATTAGATCCAAACCATATGAAGCAATCTTGGGAGGGGTGGGGAACCTCACTTGCCTGGTTTGGTAATATCACTGGTGGTTGGAACGATAAAGTCAAAAATGCAATGGCTGATGCACTATATTCTCCAGACGGATTGAATTTTAATATTGCTAGATATAATATAGGCGGCGGAGAGAATCCTGCCTACAATACGATGCGTCAAGGGGGGGAAGTACCTGGCTTCTCACCATCTCCAGGAGTATACGATTGGACGCAAGATGCTAATCAACGTTGGTGGCTGCAGGCAGCTAAAGATCGAGGCGCCAATATTCTGGAAGCGTTCTCGAACTCTGCTCCGTATTATATGACGGAAAGCGGAAGTACGACTGGTCATTGGGATTCGGGGAAAGACAACTTGAAGCCGGATGAGTACGAGAACTTTGCTACCTATTTAACTGATGTAGTGAAGCATTTCAAAGAAAATTGGAATATTGACTTTAATTATCTATCACCAATGAATGAACCTAATACGAATTACTGGGGATTCGGCGGGAGACAGGAAGGTTCCCACTGGGATGTTGGTTCTCAGATGAAGATCATTAATACGACACGTGCTAAATTGGATGCGGCAAATCTACAATCTATACAAATTGCTGCCATGGATGAATCTATTCTGGACACCTTTGTAAGTAACTGGAACTCTTATGATGAGACAACCAAAGCTAATGTTGGTAAAATGAATACCCACTCCTACGGTGGTTCAAAGCGAGCTGAGATCAGAGATGCCGCTAAAGCTGCAGACAAAACGTTATGGATGTCTGAAGTGGATTTAGGTCCTTCCGGGATTGCCCACGACCATGAAGATTTCGAACCAGCACTAGCATTGGCAGAAAGAATTATGACGGACATTACTTGGCTTGAACCTAAGGCTTGGATTACTTGGCAAGCGATTGAAAGCGAGAAGAACATGCAGAAGGATAAGGAGAACAGTAACTGGGGTCTCCTTCACGCGGATTTCGACACGCAAGAATGGTGGTACACGAAGAAGTATTACGCTATGCAGCAATTTAGCAAATTTATTCCACAGGGTTCACGCTTCATAGGGGATACAGACGATAACACGTTGGCCGCTTATGATCCTTCAACTAACAAAATTCATGTTGTATATAGAAATCCTAACGTAACCAGTCAAAATATTTCTTTAGACTTGTCACAGTTTGATACGGTCACTGGAGATGCAACGCCTTATGTTTCTTCCGCGACAGAGAATGTCGTACAGAAGACTAAAGTTCCTGTTCTGGATAATATGTTGCAAACGACTGTTGGAGCAAAATCCATCACAACCTTCGTAATTGATGGCGCTACCTATACAAGCGACTCTCTAATTCCTCAGAGTGATATGACGGCAACAGCAAGTAGCGCTCAGTCAGGTGAAGAAGCTGAGAGAACATTGGATGGAGATAACTGGACCAAATGGCACACTTCGTGGGACCCTAAAGCTGAGGGACCACATACGATTACCTATGATCTTGGAGCTGACTATGAAGATGTCAACAAGCTGAGTTATTTGCCAAGACAAGATAACGATTGGAACGGTATTGTAACGAAGTTCACCATCGAAGTTAGTTCCGATGGCGATAACTTCACACCGGTTGCGAAAGGAACCTGGAAGAACGATAAATCCGAAAAAACTGCAACGTTTTCTACGCAGAAAGCCAAGTTTGTAAGGTTAAACGTAGATGAAAGTAATGGGTCTGGAGCACAGTACGCATCGGCTGCAGAGATAAATATTATGAGAAAGTCCAATTTCACAGTGGATACGACTTCACTCGCTAATGCAATTTCTAGAGCAGAAGACTATATCTCAGCTAATAACGCAAATGTAAATGTATCGGATTTGCAAAAGTTGGTGGTTGAAGCCAAAGTTGTTCAAAAGAACACTTTAGCAACACAGGAAGAGATCACACAAATCCTTTACAAACTGAACGTCGAATATAGCGTTTTAGGCCAAGGACTTATCCCACTAAGCCAGATGACGGCAACGTCTGACAATTCCGCATCTGAGGATGGACCGGAGAAGACTATTGATGGCGATCTTTGGACTAAATGGCATACTGCATATAACAACGATTATTCAACACTTCCGCATTCCATTACTTATAATCTCGGTAAAGCATATAACGGTATCTATAAACTTCAATATTTGCCACGACAGGATGTAGACTGGAATGGTGTAGTCACTAAGTTCGAAGTTTCTGTAAGTGACGATGGTGATAAATTCACCAAAGTAGTTGCAGAAGGAACTTGGAATGCCGATAAGACAGAGAAAACAGCAACCTTTAATGCGCAGGGTGCTAAATATGTTAGATTTACTGCACTTGAATCGAGAAGCGATGCAGGTAAGCAATATGCATCTGCTGCAGAGATCAATATTTTTAACAAGCAGGGATATAAAGTGGATTTCTCCAGCTTAGACAGCGCAATTCAAGCTGCAGAGAAGTTCAAAACAGATTCTGGGAAAGATGAGTCTTACTTCAAGAATCTGGACGCGATCCTTAGTCGAGCTAGTACTCTGCTAAATAGCGCAACAGCGACACAAGAAGAGATCGCGAAATTTGCCAGCCGTATCTTAACTGAAATATCCAATATTCAAAACAGTGATCCAAATATTAAGGGAATGAGCCTTTTCTATACACCAGAAGCTTATTACGCGAATCCAGCCAATCTAATGGTGGATAACGACATATCTACCTACTTCGAATCGAACTGGGACAAGAATGGAGTGAAGTATAAATCTGGCGATTATATCGTTGTAGATCTGGGTGAGAGCATGCGTGACGTTGGTAAGGTGCTTGTTACACCAAGACAAGACAAGGCAAACGGCCGCATCAAACAATTCAAAATCTATTACAGCGATGTGAATCTGAAGGATTTACCTGCTGACGCTGTCGGTACGCAAGCTTATTTGGACAAGAATTTCAAATTTGCAGCAAATGGCTCTTTTGATGACTATAGCACGAGTGTTCAATCCGCAACGTTCAAATCCGTTGAAGCTCGGTATATCGCGATTCAGGCTATAACTACTGGCGGTGACGGTAACACACTCAGCGCTGCAGAAATTGCAGTTAGTCAGAAACAAACAGCGACTTTTGATACTAGTAAACTACAATCAGCAATCGATCAATTGCGTACGTTGTCAGACATTAGTCCAAAAGTGGAAGCTGCGATAGAAAAGCAAATTACAACGATCGGTGATCTTAGTGATTTAACCGAAGAAAGCATTTCGCAATACACCAGACAGATAAATGACTTATACAATCTCTATTTGACTGTAAATAACAGAAACTCCATTAAGAGCGGTGAAGTATGGTTGGATACGGAAGGCGTGCCGATTCAAGCACATGGCGGAGGCATTCTGTACAACGAGAAGAATAAGACATATTACTGGTACGGTGAAGACAAGACGGAAGGTTATCTTCCTACTGGAGTTCACGCATATTCGTCCAAAGATTTGTACAAATGGCAAAATGAAGGCATTGTATTGCCTGTCTTCAATAACCCTCAACTTGGCGAAGCTGTAGTGCCGGCTGGAAATGACCTGCCATTATATCTAGATGAAAATTCTGAAACGTACAAGAATAGCGGGGTTCCATACGATCCGGATAGGAAAGTAGAAATTAAAAGTAAAGATGAAGATTATACAGGTAACATGAAAGCACCAAACAATACGCTCAGTAAACATAATTCACCAGCTCGAATCGCTGAGCTAAATACGCTGTATGCGAATTATTCGAATGAAGAGAAGCAAAAGATGTATAAAGATTTCAACTGGGATAAAGTTGTCGAGCGTCCTAAAGTCGTCTACAACAAGAAGAACAACAATTATGTGTTGTGGTGGCATCAAGACGGACCGATTGCTGGCGAATATTGGACAGCCGAAGGTGGTGTTGCTGTCAGTGATTCGCCGACTGGACCATTTAAATATCTCGGCTCATCCCGATTGCCAAATGTAGGTGATGAACATGGCAATGAAGGAATGCTTCGTGATATGACCTTGTATGTCGATGACGATGGTAATGAAGCGACGGATGACAAAGCCTACTTGATTTTTTCTTCCGAAGAAAATGCTACGACCATAATCATGATGTTGAACGATGATTATACTGGTCCAGCCCAGAATGAGAAGGGTGAATCCTTAGAAGGAACTCACTATGTGAGAGCGTTTAAAGATTGGAGAGAAGCACCAACGATCTTTAAGCAAGACGGAGTCTATTATATGATTACGTCCGGTTTGTCCGGTTGGGATCCTAACGAAGCCCAATACCGCGTCTCCACTGAGGGAATGTTTGGACCGTGGGAAAATAAAGGCAATCCTATGGTTAATGACAATAGAAATACCTTCAGGAGCCAAAGCACTTTTGTACTGCCTTATCGGGATGGTAATGGTGTTCTGGTACCGAATAAATTTATCTTTATGGCCGATCGCTGGTACCCGAGTAATTTGAGTGATTCCAGATATGTTTGGCTTCCGATTGAACTCGATAACGAGAATCGCAGAATTGCGGTAAGTTGGCATGATGAGTGGGATACTTCTCTATTCAAGACCGGTACGACTATTAACTTCAATAGTAATGGAGGAAGTTCGATTTCTTCCTTGTATGGGGTTGAAGTCGGTACGAAAATTACTGCGCCTACAGAACCGACTCGTGATGGATTTAAATTTGTGAATTGGTATCAAGACGCAGCCTTGAATACAGTATGGGATTTTACTGTTGATACGGTTCCGGCAAATGATATTACTCTCTATGCGAAATGGGAGCCTGTAGCTGCACCAGTGATTACAAATATCATGCCAGTCAATGTAGCTACGGTGATTGGAACTCCACCTGTACTGCCAACAGTTGTAACGGCTGTATACAGCGATGGAACAAGCCAAAATAAATCAGTTGTATGGGACGTAATTGATCCTTCACAGTATGCCGAAGCGGGTGTCTTTAGCGTAAGTGGAGCGGTAGACGGCACAGTGATCCCAGCTGTTGCGAATGTGATCGTAAGCGATGATGTTAATAGAGCACAACTTGCCGCACGAATCGCAGATGCACGAGCCATTCATGATTTAGTCGTGGAAGGAACGGCTGTTGGTCAGTATGCAATAGGTTCGAAACAGAAACTGATGGATTCGATCATGGAGGCACAGCAAGTGCTTGACAATGATTCAGCTACACAGTCTGAGTTAGAACAAGCAACAAATGATTTGAATTCAGCAATTCAAGTATTAGAGGCTTCAAAGAATCAACATGTTAAAGTACAGTCTATCTCAATCACGAGCGTTTCGTCGTCCATTGAAGTGAAGAAAGGAACTCTGCAGTTACAAGCGGAAGTCCAACCGGCTAATGCTACGAACAAAACCGTTACGTGGGCGGTCTATGAAGCAGATGGAAAAACTATAGCGGATAAAGCAATCATCAATACAAATGGGTTGTTAACGGCTGCGAAGAACGGCGTTGTGAAAGTCGTTGCAACATCCGTTGATAACACCACAGTTTACGGAATAAAAGAGATTATGATAAGCGGTCAAAATGACAGCCCAGAGCCTACTCCAAGCCCAGGAACAAATCCAGGCAACCCAACGACATCAACGAGTCCTACACCTACACCAACGACCCCTCCTACAAAAGAAGATCCACATCGTTATGTGCCAACTAGTAAAGAACTACAAAATGAAACTGCACAGAACGGAACAACAAGCCTGACCATTAACATTGATAAGGGAGCTTTAGCGAAGAAGTTAGAAGCACTTAAGCAAGCAACAGGAACCCCTAATCTTGACATCGAGATTCCGGGAATGAATTCATGGAATGCAGTCAATTTGCCATTGGATGTCTTGTACAACAGCCTGAAAGAAAATAAGGAAACAATCATAACACTAAGAAGCCATTTAGGCAGTTATGAACTTCCACTTGCCAATCTTAATCGTGAAGAACTTGAGAAAGCAGCTAAAGTTGCGGGTGCAACCTTAATCATTCGAATGGATAATGTGACTTCACAGCATGAGCAGAAGTTTGAACAATCCATAGTAGAAAAAGGAATGAAACGAGTAAGCGACATCATCGCGTACAAAGTCATTCTTAAATCGAATGATAAAGAAGAAGAGCTTCAACGTTTCGGAAATCCGTTTATGACACGTGTCATAAATATGGATGGCGTTATTCAAGATCCATCGACTGCGACCGCTGTTATGTTCGATCCGGTTACAGGACAAATGCGTTTCGTACCATCGGTGTTTAATGTGAAGAACGGCAAGACTGAAGTCTCGATCTTCGGACATGAAAATGGTCTATACACCATCGTTCAGAACAAGAAAACATTCGATGATATGATTGGACATTGGGCACAAAAGGATGTTGAAACCTTAGCCTCTAAACTGATCATTAACGGAATGTCGGATCGGACGTTTGCACCAGCAGGCCAAGTTACACGTGCTCAATTTGCGGCACTACTGGTAAGAGGACTGGGGTTATCGACGGAGTCGTTAACGAATATGTTTGCAGATGTTAGTACAACTGCGTGGTATGCACAAGATGTGATTACAGCAGCGAAACTTGGTTTGGTTCAAGGCATTGGTGAAGGGAAATTTAGTCCGGATTCACGGATTACGAGAGAGCAAATGGTTGTGATGATCATGAACGCTGTTCAGCTCGTTCAAGGAGATCATAGAGCAAAAGCTCAATTGCGCACTCCATTTGCCGATCAAGCTAGTATCTCTGATTACGCTACCCAAGCCGTAACAGAAGCAGCAAGCCAAGGATTAATCAAAGGCAAAACAGAAACAGCTTTTGCTCCGCAAGATGCAGCCACACGTGCTGAGGCAGCGGTGATGATCAAACAAGTTTTGCAATACTTGAAGTTTATGAACTAGATAAATGTTTAAAAATTGTGCTCGGCTCACACTGAACTGTGAACCGAGCACAATGATTATCAACTAGTTATAAGGAGGAGTGAATGATCTTGATTAAAATCAAACCTTTAGCTAAACGTTTGACTGTGAGCGCTTTATCATTGAGCTTAATTATTCAGAATCCTATATCAGTTCCCATAGCTAAAGCAGAACCTGTAAGCGCAATCACTAGAATGTCCGATGCTCCGGAGAATAAATTGTCCCTATGGTACCGACAACCGGCGATAAATTGGGAAACAGATGCGCTTCCAATTGGCAATGGCCTTATGGGAGGGATGATCTTTGGTGGCATCGAGCAAGAACGCATTCAGTTAAATGAGAAAACGTTGTGGTCCGGTGGTCCAGGTTCTTCTTTTGTATATACTTGGCCTTCCACGGATGAACCAACAACTTCTAACCCGTATACATTCGGTAATCGCGAGGGTGGTGCAGATCATTTAGAGAGTGTCCGAGCTAAACTCCGCGAGGGGGATATCGATGGTGCTCACAAAGAAGCGGATGAGAATCTTACAGGCTTGAATGAAGGCTTAGGAAGTTATCTAACCTTTGGTGACTTGTACCTGGACTTTGAGAAGTCATCAACAACCAATGTAGAGAATTATCGCCGGGAGCTTGATCTTGAAGACGCGATATCTCGAGTTAAATACACGCTGGATGGAGTAGAGTATACACGTGAATACTTTGTCAGTTATCCAGATAAAGTAATGGTTACTCGCTTGACAGCCAATCAACCGGGTAAGCTGTCCTTGGATGTACGCCCGACAAGTGCTCAGGGAGGGACCGTCACGACGAATGGCAACAACATTAATATTAGGGGCAATGTACTAGACAACAATATGCTATATGAAGGTAACTTCCGCGTCCTAAATCAAGGTGGAAATATAACATCTGGTAACGGAAAGATCCATGCAGCGAATGTAGATTCATTAACCATCCTTACATCATTAGGCACCAACTATGCCAACAGCTATCCTAATTATAGAGGCACTGATCCGCATAATGAGGAAGTGGCGATATTGGATGCCGCTGAGAGTAAATCTTACGAAACATTACTTGAGAATCATAAGAAAGATTATAAGTCATTATTTGATCGTGTGAAATTAGACTTGGGAGAGTCTAAGCCTACGATTCCGACAGACGAGCTCTTGGCCACCTATGCAGGAACGAAAAGTAAAGCGCTTGAGGTTTTATTTTATCAATATGGCCGATATTTGTTGATTTCATCTTCTCGTCCCGGTTCACTACCGGCCAACTTACAGGGCGTGTGGAATAATTCTAATAGAGCGCCTTGGAGTAGCGACCATCATTTTAATATCAATATTCAAATGAACTATTGGCCAGCGATGGTAACGAATCTCTCGGAGACAATGACACCACTGATCGATTACATAGATTCGCTGCGTACTCCGGGGCGTATTTCTTCCGAAAAATATTATGGCATTACTAATGCGTGGTCGATTGGAGTGGCAAACAATCCGTTCGGATATACTGCGCCGGGTTGGAATTTTGATTGGGGCTGGTCACCAGCATCCAATGCTTTTATCTCGAATAACATTTGGGAGAGTTATAAATTTTCTGGAGATGTCGATCTACTAAAGTCACGTGTTTATCCAATATTGAAGGAAACGACGCGATTTTGGACCCAGTATTTAGTAGAAGATACGGATGGGACATTGGTATCCACACCTTGTTACTCACCAGAGCAAGGTACGATCAGTACAGGATGTGCCTATGACCAGCAGCTTGTACAAGACTTATTTACTAACTACTTGGAGGCAAGTACAACATTAGCTGTCGATTCCGATTTTCGTGAGGAAGTACAAAGTAAATTAAATCAGGTGTCTCCAATCAAAATAGGAAAGTACGGTCAAATTCAAGAATGGAAAGAGGACATCGACGATCCGAATAACAAGCATCGCCATTTGTCCCAACTAGTTGCCTTATATCCAGGCAAGCAAATTAACAAAAATACACCTGAGCTTATGGAAGCTGCCAGAGTGTCATTGCAGCATCGAGGAGACGAGGGTACCGGGTGGAGCAAAGCTAACAAAATTAACATGTGGGCTCGTGCGCAAGATGGCACACATGCACATACGATTCTAGAGGGTCAGCTTACTGGAAGTACATTAAACAACTTATTCGATACGCATCCGCCATTCCAAATCGATGGCAACTTCGGAGCTACGTCCGGCATGTCTGAAATGCTGCTACAAAGTCATTTGGACAATATTGATGTTTTGCCAGCGCTCCCAGCTTCATGGCCGAAAGGAAGTTATTCGGGCTTGGTTGCCCGCGGGGGATTTGAGGTCAGTGTGAATTGGAACAATGCTAGAGCTACAAGCATCAGTGTCAAATCTAATAAAGGCAATCGTGCGGTTGTTTCTTATCCAAGCATAACTGGAGCAACTGTCATGAATCAAGCGGGACAAAGTGTAAAGTATTCCGTAGACAATAACAATCAGATTTCTTTCGACACTCAAGTTGGAGACGTTTACACGATTGGCTCAATTCCTTTACAAGATGGACAATTGTTGACAATGACAATGAAAAATAGTGGTCATTTGCTAGATATTGAAGGGGCATCGGAGCAAGAGCAGGCAGCAGTAATTCAAATGCCTGAATCGTTAGCAAGCAGTCAGCAGTGGGTTGTAGAAAGCGTAAATGATGGCTACTACAAAATCACAAATAGCTTGAGCAGTAAAGTGATTGCTGTGCTAAATGAATCAATGTCTGAGGGTGCAAAGCTCGTTCAACAAACCTACACTTCAGACAACTCTTATCATGATGAATGGCTTCTCGTTGATAAAGGGAACGGTTACTCTCAGTTGGTTAATCGTGGTAGTGGTAAAGCGCTTACAGCTTCAAACACTAGCACAGGGACTGGGATAGAGTTGATCCAATCTTCAATCACAGATTCTGATGAGCAATTGGTGAGAATCGATCCTGTGAGAGACTTTTTTGATCAGCAAAAGTTCAATCTAACCATCCAACACAGCAATCTTCGTATGGACGTGAACGAGGATTCTAAATCAGATGGCGCCGCTATCATACAATGGTCCGAAAGTTCGGGTCAAAATCAACAATGGATGTTTATGAAGACAACCCCGGGTTATTACAAAATTATCTCAATGAGCAGTTCAAAAGTGTTGGCTGTAGAGAATGCGTCAACAGCGGATGGTGCAGGGATAATTCAAGCCACATACACCGATGATGCGACTTACAATGATGAATGGACTGTCGTAGATGTAGGTGATGGCTTATATCAATTAAAAAATCGGGCAAGCGGAAAAGTGATCGACATGCCAAATAACAGTATTTCTAGTGGTGAACAATTCGTACAAAATAAAGCCGGTAAGGGGAGTAACCAGAAGTTTGCTTTTTCATTAGATAGAACCGTGAACGACAATGCAACCGGATCAGGGAATGACCAGTTTGTATATGGTTCAGGTTGGGACTATAGCTCTTCCGAAGGTGGGGCATTCAGTCGTGACAATCATTATTCCAACAAGACAGATTCATATGCGTTCTTGCGTTTTAATGGCTCTAAAGTGCAATTGTATGGGGCTAAGAACAATAATCAGGGTACCGTTGCATTCTCTATCGATGATGGTCCTGAACAACTGGTTGATACTTACGCCTCTTCGCGTTTAGATCAACAACTGCTTTTTGAAAGCTCTGAGATGTTGAATCAGGAGCATGTACTCAAAATTCGGGTGACAGATCAAAAGAATGACAATTCAAACAACACATATATTTCAGTTGATCGAGCGGATATTCAGTCTCGTGTAGTTAAGAGCGTGGACAAAGCCGAAGATTATTATATACAGACTATAGAAACAATTAACGGAGTTAATCATAGCGTAATCACCCTGAATTATAAAGGTGAAGATGCAGGTGATGCAGTAAGAGCGGCAATCGAGGCTGCCAAAGCGGCGCAGAAGCCTGTCATCCTAGACTTTCCTACAGAAACGTATCATTTTAAAGCATCAACCGCAAATCAAGCGCAATATTTCATTTCAAATACAACCACAAAAGAACAGACACCTAGTAGCACTCGTAAGGTAGGTCTTATATTCAAGGATATCGATGATCTTACCATTCGAGGGAACGGTTCGACCTTGTTATTCCATGGTGTGATGACACCTATCGTATTCGACCATGCAACAAATATTAAAGTGAACGGAATTAACATCGATTTCAATCGTCCTGTCGTATCGGAGATGACTGTAACTGAAGTAGGCAACAACTACATGAAAGCGAGTATACATCCGGATTCATGGTACTCTATTCAGAATAATCAATTAGTATGGTTCGGTGAGGAGAACTGGACAGAGAACGGAACACAAAATGTACGCGCTGTGCAAGAGTATAACCCAGCTACGAAACAGACATGGAGAGTGGCCAATCCTCTAGACGGCACAACAAGCACGAAGGATCTCGGTAAACGTGAGGTGCAATTCAACTTCACTAAGAGTCCAAAATTGTCGGTAGGAAACACGTTTCAGTTTCGGGATACAACAAGAAGAGAACAAGGTGCGTTGATCTATCGAAGCAAGAATATTGCGTGGTCAGATGTTAACTTTTATGCTGCACCTGGGCTTGGAATTATCAGCCAATATAGTGAAAATGTATCGCTCGATAACTTGAACTTTGCACCAAAGACAGGCAGTGGACGGACGAACGCATCAATGGCAGACTTCTTGCAAGTTTCTGGAGGCAAGGGTGAGATTCGGGTGTTAAACTCTTATTTTGCTGGAGCTCACGATGATGCGATTAACATTCACGGCACTCATCTGCAAATTGTGCAAGTAACGTCATCCAATCAGGTCAAAGTACAATTTATGCATCCTGAGAGCTGGGGCTTTGATGCATTTGCTGTAGGAGATTCGATCGAATATATCAACAAGTCGACTTTACTTTCGAAGGAAAGTGCAGTGGTCACCGATGTGACACGCCTAAATGATACTCAAATTGTTCTTACGCTAGATAAACCGGTACCTTCTTCGATAACTGCGAATGAGTATGTCGTTGAAAATGCCACATGGACGCCGAATGTCACCGTTAAGAATTCAACGTTTGAATCGATACCGACTAGAGGCCTCCTCGTAACAACGCGCGGCTCTGTTCGAATCGAGAACAATACGTTTAATGGCATGCAGATGAGCGCGATCTTGATCGCACATGATGCTAGTAGCTGGTACGAATCAGGAATGGTGAAGGACGTCTTGATCCGTAACAATACGTTTAATAATAACGGTAACGCGGTGATCAGTATTGATCCGAATACTTCCCTGACGAATCCCGATAAGACCGTGCATAGCCATATTGAGATTGACGGCAACCAGTTTAACAAGGTGGGCGGCAATTCTGAGATTTATGCAAAGAGTGTAGACGGGTTAACGTTTACGAACAATACTGCGAATCAAGGTGGTTTTGAACTTACTTTTGATGCCTCTAAAGCTGTTACTGTCACGGGGAATAGTTTTAAAGAAAGTGATGTTGACAAGAAAATCAACTTCAATCGCATGATCCCTGGTACGGATTCCGTAGAAGCAACTCAAGGATTTATTGTCACGCGAACGAATGATTATACACCTGCAGTTACAGATCCAAATGATATTCCGCAAAGTGAAATGACAGCTTCATCTACCAGTAATCGCAGTGGAAACGAAGCGGATAATGCCATAGATGGAAACCCTTCAACCATCTGGCATACTGAATGGGATCCTATGGCGGATTTGCCGCAATCGATCACCCTAGATCTTGGAAATACGAGAATCATATCTAAACTAAAGTATTTGCCAAGACAAAACGGGGAACAAAACGGGAATATTACTTCTTATGTATTATCAACCAGTTTAGATGGAACAACATTTAAACAGTTTACAAGCGGAAGCTGGGATGATGACAGCACCGAGAAAATCGCAGAATTCGCTCCGGTCGCTAGTAGGTACCTGAGACTTACTGCTATCGAAGGCCATGGTGGATTGGCTTCAGCGGCAGAGATTAACATTATGAAGAATGAGATGGATGAGGACTATCAAGCCCTTAAAGCGCTCATTACAAGAGTCCAAAGCAAGCACGACGGTGCTGTAGAAGGGACTGAAGATGGTCAGTATCCAGAAGGCTCAAAACTAACATTGCAAAAAGCCATTGATCAGGCGAAGAAAGTACGCGATAGCTTACCTGTTACACAGCAGCAATTACAGCAAGCGGCGAGTGACTTAACTGCTGCGTTGCAAGTGATGGAAGATAGTATCAATAAACATGAGATGGTTCAATCGATCACGATTACAAGTGAATCATCAGTGATTACTGCTAAGAACGGAACTCTCCAATTAGGCGCTACTGTACTGCCTGCTAATGCAACGAAAAAGTCGGTAATATGGTCTGTGCATGAAGTAGATGGCATAACAGCAACGGACAAAGCGACAATTAATCAAACCGGTTTGCTAACGGCTGTGAAAGATGGAACTGTGAAGGTGATAGCCACAGCAACGGATGGCTCTGGTGTTCATGATGAAATGGATATTAGCATTAGTGGTCAAAAGGACATTATCGATCCAGGCACTGATCCAGTGAATGTTGGAAGAATAACCATCACAAGCTCAGGAAATGTGTCAACGATTACCGCTAAGAACGGGACTCTTCAATTAGGCGCTACTGTGCTACCTGACAATGCAACCAATAAGTCGGTAACATGGGCTGTATATGGAGTAGATGGCACAACAGAAACGGATATTGCAACCATTGATGTATCCGGTTTGCTCACGGCTGTGAAAGATGGAACTGTGAAAGTGGTAGCCACAGCAGTGGATGGTTCTGGTGTTCAAGGTGACATGGTTATTACCATAAGTGGTCAAACGGACATTATTGATCCAGGCACTGATCCTGTGAATGTTGAAAAGATTAACATCACAAGCGCAGGTAATGTGTCGACGATTACCGCTAAGAACGGAACCCTTCAATTAGGCGCTACCGTGTTACCTGACAATGCAACTAATAAGTCTGTAACATGGGCTGTATTCGAAGCCGATGGCCGCACACCTACGAATAAAGCAATTATTGATGTAAACGGGTTGTTGACAGCTGTGAAGAACGGAAATGTAAAAGTGGTTGCCAGTGCAATGGATGGTTCTGCGGTTCATGGATTTAAGGAGATTGTGATTAGCGGTCAAAATGACACTCCTGACCCTACTTCAAGTCCAGAGCCTACTCCAGATCCAGGAACAAATCCAGGTAACCCAACGACATCAACCAGACCAACGCCATCACCTACACCAACGATCCCTCCTACAAAAGAAGATCCACATCGTTATATTCCAACAACTAAAGAACTACAAAGTGAAACTGCACAGAATGGAACAACGAGCCTGACCATTAACATTGATAAGGAAGCTTTAGCGAAGAAATTAGAAGCACTTAACAAAACTACAGGACCCCCTAATCTCGATATTGAGATTCCAGGAGTGAATGCATGGAATGCAGTACATCTGCCGCTTGATGTTCTGTACAACAGCATGAAGGCGAATAAGGAAATAATCATAGCTTTTAGAAACCATTTAGGAAGTTATGAACTTCCGCTTGCCAATCTGAATCGTGATGAACTTGAGAAAGCTGCTAAAGTTGCGGGTGCAACCTTAATCATTCGAATGGATAATGCGACTTCACAGCATGAACAGAAGTTTGAACAATCCATAGTAGAAAAAGGAATGAAACGAGTAAGCGACATCATCGCGTACAAAGTCATTCTTAAATCGAATGATAAGGAAGAAGAGCTTCAACGTTTCGGAAATCCGTTTATGACACGTGTCATAAATATGGATGGCGTTATTCAAGATCCATCGACTGCGACCGCAGTTATGTTCGATCCGGTTACAGGACAAATGCGTTTCGTACGATCGGTGTTTAATGTGAAGAACGGCAAGAATGAAGTCTCGATCTTCGGACATGAAAATGGTCTATACACCATCGTTCAGAACAAGAAAACATTCGATGATATGGTTGGACATTGGGCGCAAAAGGATGTTGAGACCTTAGCCTCCAAGCTGATCATTAACGGAATGACGGTTCGGATGTTCAATCCATCAAGCCAGGTTTCCCGTGCTCAATTTGCGGCGCTTTTGGTAAGAGGTCTTGGGCTAACGACGGATTCATTATCGAACGTATTTACAGATGTTAGTACTACGAAGTGGTACGCGAAGGATGTGAACACAGCAGCGAAGTTAGGCTTAGTTCAAGGCGTAAGCGAAGGCAAATTCAGCCCGGATACAATGATTACGAGAGAACAAATGATCGTCATGATCATGAAAGCTATTCATCTTGTTCAAGATGATCATGGAACGGAAACTCAAGTACGTACTCCATTTGCTGATCAAGACCTTATCTCTGATTATGCTAGTAATGCGGTAACAGAAGCAGCGAGCAAAGGATTAATCAAAGGAAAAACAGAAACAACATTTGCTCCGCAAGATGCAGCAACACGCGCTGAAGCAGTGTTGATGATTAAACAGCTTTTGCAATATTTGAAGTTTATGAATTAGTAAAAGATTAATATATTGTGCTCGGTTGAATTATTAAGATTGAGCCGAGCACAATGTTTATCTACTTATTTCATAAACAAAAGAGGAGAGTATGATTTTGTTCAAAATCAAATCTTTAGCCAAACGTTTGATTGTCAGCTTATTAACGGTAGGTTTAATTGTACAGCAACCTATAAATGTTCCAAAAGCTGAAGCAGAAAATGTAAGCGTTATTACAGGATTATCTGCTATCCCAGAGCATAACTTTTTGAATCTGTCATCCGATTCGACAAATCGAGAGGAACTAAATTTCAACACAGGTTGGTTATTCAAACGTGAGGATGTAAGCGGATCCCAAGAGGCAAATTTTGACGATAGCGGCTGGGAGGGAGTCAATCTACCTCATAGTGTGCGTCTGGAGCCGAAGATCAGCGGCGGCTCTAATCAAAGCTATCAAGGCTTTGCAACGTATCGAAGACATTTTACGCTCGACAATTCTTACAGCGGTAAGAAGCTATTTATAGAATTCGAAGGTGCGATGATCAATGCTGAAGTGTGGATAAACGGCACTTATCTAGGAAACCATCACGGAGGCTACACCCCTTTTACATTCGACATCACGAACTATGTTCAATTAGAGGGGGTAACAAACGTCATTACAGTCAAGCTTGATAACAGAGATGACCCACAAACGCCACCTGGCAAGCCGCAAAGTGGTTTGGACTTTCAATATTTCGGAGGAGTTTATCGAGATGTTAAACTGCATGTCATGGACAATTTACACGTCTCCGATGCTATATACGCAAATAAGGTGGCGGACGGTGGCATCTTTGTTACTTACCCTGAGGTGAGTAAAGAGGAAGCGACGGTGCAGGTGAAGACAAATATCATCAATGAATACATGATCGCTAAGAACACCAGTGTAAAAACCACAATTGTAGACAGCAATAATCAAGTGGTTGCTACAATGGTGAGTGATCCACAGAAAATAGGAGCGGGAAGCGATTATACATTTATCCAATCGACGAAGATATCCAAACCACAGCTTTGGCATCCTGACCATCCTAATTTGTATACGGTGTATACAGCTGTGAATGATGGGGCTGCTTATGTAGATAGCTACAAGACCCGTATCGGGATTCGTCATATTCAATTTACACCTGATCAAGGCTTTCTCATCAATGGAGAAAAATTAATGTTAAATGGCGCAAATCGCCACCAAGAGTATTTGTATGTCGGCAATGCAATGCCTAATTCTGGACAGTACAGAGATGCTGTGCAGCTTCGAGAAGGCGGTTTTAATAACGTGCGAACGGGTCATTATCCACAGGATCCAGCATTCCTTGATGCGGCAGACGAGCTTGGATTGACTGTCATCTCCCCAACGCCAGGCTGGCAGTTTTTCGGAGATTCTGTCTTCCAAGAGCGTTCCTATCAAGCCATTCGGGATATGGTACGCCGTGATCGAAACCATCCGAGTATTATTATGTGGGAATCCAGCTTGAATGAAACGACATACTCGCTGGAGTATGCACAAAATGCTCATAAAGCTACCCATGAAGAATATCCGGGAGATCAGACGTACACATCTGCAGAATACGGATTCTTCGGTAAAGAAGTTTATGATGTAAACTACAAAGAATTAGATACAGCATTCAAACCACTCTTTACGAGGGAATGGGGAGACGATTGGTCGGAAAGCGCGACAAGTCCAACGGGTTATCGATCGGTACGTAAAGTGGGCGAAACCGATATGCTCAACTCCATGATCATGCGTCAAAAGGCGCTAAATGGTGAAGGCTACTTCGACTGGGCGGGCCTCAATGGCAATTCACGTATAGCCGGACATTCGGTTTGGAGCTTTAGCGACAACAACCGGGGTATGGATTCTGACCCGGCATATTCAGGCCTAGTGGATCTGGATCGGTATCCGAAATTTAATTATTATTTCTTCCAGAGCCAGCGTAATCCTGCTGTGAAGCTAAGTGGTGTCGAATCTGGACCGATGGTCTATATCGCTAATTATTGGACACCATCTTCGTCAAGAAATGTCACAGTCGCTAGTAATACGAAGCAAGTTAAGCTTTATTTGAACGATACACTCATCGCTACCCAAAGTCCCGATAGTGGATTAAAGTATGTTACCCATCCGACATTTACATTCAACAATGTGTCCTGGGCGGCGGGAACATTACGAGCTGACGGATTGATTGACGGCAAAGTCGTGGCTTCTCATACCGTGAAAACACCGGGAAAGCCACATCATTTGGCTGTTGAGTACGATACGAAAGGGAAGGATCTTGTTGCAGACGGTTCCGACCTAGTGATGGTTTATATTACGGTGCGGGACGCTGACAATAACATTGTTCCAACAAACTCTATTTCTGTTTCCCTAAACTTGAGCGGTCCGGGGGGACTTATCGGTAATGGTGTAACGCGAACGTTTGCCAACCCTGTTGCCGTGGAAGGTGGCGTTGCCGCTGCAATCGTGAAATCCTCACTTACGGATGGAACTTTGAAATTAACGGCATCAGCGAGTGGATTGCTCCCTGGAAGCGCTGAAATCACCAGTATTGCAAGTCAAAGTGTATTCGTTCCTGGTGGAAGTGATGGAGGAGACAATTGGTTTGAAGGTGAGAATGTTGCTTTGAACAAACCTGTAATAACAAGTAGCGAGCAAAGCGGTAATCCTGGAACAAACGGCAATGATGGAGACGAAAATGCTGGATGGACAGCTTCAAATAGCAGCTCGGATCAATGGTGGGAAGTCGATTTAGGAGAAGCCTATAACATTACGGGATCTGAAATCGTTTGGGCGAATAAGAGCTCCAATAATCAGTACAAAATTGATGTATCTGAAGATCAGGGAAATTGGACGACTATTTTGGATAAAACCCAATATAAGATGGCAACGGCGCTGCAAAGGGATAAGCTCGTTGCTAACGCACGGTATGTGCGCGTAACGTTAACAGGTGCACATACAGGTCAGGCTAGTTTCAATGAGATAAAAGTATTTGGAGTAGCATCGTTTCAAAATCAGGCGACACGGCATCCAGAGTTGGTGAATGTCGCATTAAATAAGTCCGTCAGTGCAAGCAGTTCGGTAACTGGCAACGAAGCTTATAATGCAAACGACGGAATCAATGCCACTTGGTGGGAGGCTAGCAGCAATGCACCTGGATGGTGGCAGGTCGACTTGGGTGCTTCCTACAATCTTTCAGGCAGTAAAATCCTTTGGGGAAGGGATAACATCTATTACTCCTACAGATTAGAGGTATCCGCCAACGGTAAAGAATGGTCGCAAGTGGCGGGCCGCTCGGCTTCAGGTCAAGATATGAGACCAGACAACTATACGGCAACTGGCGTTAGATATGTACGAGTATTTGTAGATTCTCTTGCAGGGGGCAGTGGTACGGAGAAGCCAGCGATCAAAGAAATTCAAGTCTACAGCGATCCTAAGAACATTGCGCTTAATAAGCCTGCTACCGCTGACAGCTCGCAAAATAATAACCCTGTCTCGGCAGGTAACGATGGAAATGAAACGACTCGTTGGAGCGTAGCCGACGGTAATGTTGGGCACTGGTACAAGGTTGACCTTGGGGCGATTTATGACTTATCGGGTACCAGGGTGAAATGGGAAATGGAGAATAAGAATTATGGATATCAAATCGAGGTTTCGGATGATGATGTAAACTGGGTGTCAGTAGCGAAAAAGTCAAGCTCACAGCAAGTACAGTTTGACTATTTCACTACACACGCAAGATATGTTCGAATCCAAGTGACGGAGTTGTCCGATAGTTGGGCGAGCTTCTGGGAATTTGATGTTTATGGCGCGGTTCCGGTTGATACGTCGTTGATTCCACAATCGCAAATGACAGCTACGGCAACGAGTGAAGAGACAAGCGGCGAGAATAATGACGCTTCGCAAGCCATCGACGGTAATTCGTCAACAATCTGGCATACGAAGTGGGATTTGTCTAATCCGCTGCCACAGTCGATAACCCTTAATCTTGGTAATACGCATGTCATTTCGAAACTAAAGTATTTGCCAAGACAAAATGGGGCACAAAACGGAAATATTACTTCTTATGAGATATTAACAAGTTTGGACGGAGTTAACTTTACATCTGTTACAAGCGGAAGCTGGGATGATGACAGCACTGAGAAAGTCGCGGATTTCGTTCCTGTTGCTAGTAGATACCTGAGACTTACTGCTATCGAAGGTCATGGTGGATTGGCTTCCGCAGCAGAGATTAACATCATGAAGAATGAGATGGAGGAGGACTATCAAGCTCTTGTAGCGCTCATTACAAGTGTGCAAAGTAAGCACGATAGTGCTGTAGAAGGGAATGAAGAGGGTCAGTATCCAGAAGGTTCAAAACAAACATTGCAAAAAGCCATTGATCAAGCGAAGAAAGTGCGCGATAGCTTATCTGTTACCCAGCAGCAGTTGCAGCAAGCGGCGAATGACTTAAATGCTGCGTTGCAAGCGATGGAGAACAGTATCAACAATCATGTTATGGTTCAATCGATCACGATTACAAGTGAATCATCGGTGATTACGACGAAGAACGGATCCCTCCAGTTAGGCGCTACCGTACTGCCTACCAATGCTAACAAGTCGGTAACATGGGCTGTGTATGAAGTAGATGGCACAACAGTAACGGACAAAGCGACCATTGATCTATCCGGTTTGCTGACAGCTGTGAAAGATGGAACCGTTAAGGTGGTAGCAACAGCAACGGATGGCTCTGGTGTTCATGATGAAATGGATATTAGCATAAGTGGTCAAACGGACATTATCGATCCAGGCACTGATCCAGTGAATGTTGAAAAGATAAACATCACAAGCTCAGGAAATGTGTCCACGATTACTTCTAAGAACGGAACCCTGCAATTAGGCGCTACCGTGCTACCTGACAATGCAACCAATAAGTCGGTAACATGGGCTGTATACGGAGTAGATGGAATCACAGCAACGGATATCGCAACCATTGATGTATTCGGTTTACTCACGGCTGTGAAAGATGGAACTGTGAAAGTGGTAGCTACAGCAGTGGATGGTTCTGGTGTCCAAGGAGACATGGTTATTACCATAAGTGGTCAAATGCAAATTATTGATCCAGGTACAGGTCCAGGAACGGGCGTAGATCCAGGCAATCCAACGACACCAACAAGTCCAACGACACCACCGGCGAAAGAAGATCCACATCGTTATGTTCCAGCGGGAAAAGAACTACAAAGTGAAACTGCACAGAATGGAACAACGAGCCTGACCATTAACATTGATAAGGAAGCTTTAGCGAAGAAATTAGAAGCACTTCACAAAACTACAGGAACCCCTAATCTCGATATTGAGATTCCAGGAGTGAATTCATGGAATGCAGTGAATCTTCCACTGGATGTCTTGTACAACAGCTTGAAAGCAAATAAGGACACAATCATAACACTAAGAGGCCATTTAGGCAGTTATGAACTTCCGCTTGCCAATCTTAATCGTGAAGAACTTGAGAAAGCAGCTAAAGTTGCGGGTGCAGCCTTAATCATTCGAATGGATAATGTGACTTCACAGCATGAGCAGAAGTTTGAACAATCCATAGTAGAAAAAGGAATGAAACGAGTAAGCGACATTATCGCGTACAAAGTCATTCTTAAATCGAATGATAAAGAAGAAGAGCTTCAACGTTTCGGAAATCCGTTTATGACACGTGTCATAAATATGGATGGTGTTATTCAAGATCCATCGACTGCGACCGCCGTTAAATTCGATCCGGTTACAGGACAAATGCGTTTCGTACCATCGGTGTTTAATGTGAAGAACGGCAAGACTGAAGTTTCGATCTTCGGACATGCAAATGGTCTATACACCATCGTTCAGAACAAGAAAACATTCGATGATATGGGTGGACATTGGGCACAAAAGGATGTTGAGACCTTAGCCTCCAAGCTGATCATTAATGGAATGACGGATCGATCGTTTGCGCCAGCAGGACAGGTCACGCGTGCTCAATTTGCGGCATTGTTGGTAAGAGGAATAGGGTTAACTACGGAGTCATTATCGAATGTATTTGCAGATGTTAGTGCCACGGCGTGGTATGCGGAGGACGTGAATATAGCTGCGAAACTCGGGTTGGCTCAAGGCATAGGCGAAGGGAAATTCAGCCCGGATACAATCATTACAAGAGAGCAAATGGTCGTGATGATCATGAAAGCCGTTCAGCTCATTCAAGGAGATTATAGAGCAGAAGCTCAAATCCGGACTCCATTTGCCGATCAGGACCAAATCTCTGATTATGCTAGCGAAGCGGTAACAGAAGCGGCAGAGAAAGGATTAATCAAAGGGAAAACAGAAACAACATTTGATCCGCAAGACGCAGCAACACGTGCTGAGGCAGCGTTGATGATTAAACAGCTTTTGCAATATTTGAAGTTTATGAATTAAGTAATATTAAATAGGCTCGGTTCAAACGATAAGTTTGAGCCGAGTTTTTTTGTTTCGTTGGAGCATCTAAGTACTCAGTCAGTTAATGGAATTGAGAGAATGAATTCAGTTCCTTCTCCTGATTTACTTCGTACATTTACATCACCGTTCATCGAACGGATCAGTTGATAAGAAAGCGTAAGTCCCAAACCGGTACCTTTGCTTTTAGTTGAAAAATAAATGCTTCCCAGTCGATCCATCTGCTCGCTGCTCATACCAACCCCATTATCAATTATTATTATTTTTGCGAATTGGGATTGACGCTCAATACGGATGCTCACAATACCTGTTGAATGAACAGTGCAAGCTTCTATCGCGTTTTTGATGAAATTTATGAATAGTTGTTTGATTTCAGTAGGATTTGCAGATACATATAGTTTATCCTCCAAGGGGTGCATCTCCAAAGTAACGTTATTCATATTGGCGTACGGCGTTATGATATCTACAATTGAGTAGATTTGCTGCACAAGTTCAATTTTCTCTACCATTGAATGATTGGGTTTAGCTATCGATAAATATTCAGAAAGAATAACTTCTGTCCGCTTAATCTCTTCAAGGCAAATTTCAATATATTTCTGACTCTTTTCTCTTGTGATCGAATCATCCTTCAATAATTTTAAAAATCCCATAACGGCTGTAAGTGGATTACGGACTTCATGAGCTAGAGAGGCTGCGACATGAGCAATCGTTTCCGATTTTTCACTTTGAAGATACCTGAGATATAATTCCTTATCAGAAACTGCTTTATTAAAAAGGGAAATCAATATCCAAATTCCGAGGAAATTTTGTACTGGCATAACGAGGATATTGAACTTTAAATGCTGTATCGTGTATTGGTATTCCGTTGCAAACATAGTACCTATTGGAATAATGGAAAAGCATATCCCTGCAATGAGTGTAATAAGCTTTCGGTACTCGGAACGACGACGGTATAGATTGGATAACAATGCGGATAAGGAGAAAGTGAGGGAGAGAATAATTATCGCTGAAAATAGTCCCTGTCCACCTATAAGGAGGCGGTATACTAGAAACTCAACGATAAGAAAAACTCCAGTAGTTATGCCTCCATAAACCATTCCGAAAAACATGATCACGTAACGAATGTCGAATATGATTCCATCTTGTATACTAGCAGGAAAGGTCATCGACATAAAAAGACATATCATGCAGGTGATCGTGATAAATTGTTTTGAATAGTTAACGGCTTTGTCACGATAGTAAATGGTATAAAGGACAAAAGGGGTTAGGGCAAACAATAATTGCAGTAAAATATCCTTTACATCCAGCATATTAGCCCTCCCGATAGTTTAGAAAGAATTTGATATACTGTTTATTCGTTGTGACTATGAATTCCTCCTTCTGAGGGAGCGGTGTAAAGGCACTAAAAATAACTATTGAGAAGAAAGTTACATATACAGGAAGAATTATACTGTGCGTGCGAAACCTGTCGTTTAATCATTTCAAATAAAAGGCTGAAGAACAACTTTTAGTAATTAAAAGTTGTTCTTCAGCCTTTAGTTGATCATTTCATCTGAGTTTACTCAATCTTAGATATCCCACCACTGGTCAGATTCACCTTGATATCAATTTTTTCGATGCTGCTTGAATCGAGCGGTAAGATTCCTTTATCATTCAGTTTGTTCCACTCTTTTGAAAGATTACGATAGAATATCCCTGAGAGTCCATATACATCGGCATTTATTTCTAAACCTTTCAAGTAAGTTTCCCTAATCTGATCATCAATTACTTTTATCGCTTTCAGTTCAATATCTTTTCGATTAAGGTTTGCGCTCAATTCCGGAAGAGTGCCCTGCATAGACACTTTAATATCGAAGATAGGTTTGCCATGCTTCATCTTGGGTTGAATAGAGAATTTAACTTTGTTCATGACGATCACAGCAAGTACTTCTTTGTCATCTTTGATTATCAGAGGCGTTCGTTGCGTCTTTTTTTCCAGCCATCGAACCCCTAATATCTCTTTAGACTTCAGGCAACCACGAAATTGCTCATTTTGCAGAAAGCAGATCCCCGACATGCTAATGTTAGGGGAAGGTTCCTTATTACTGGTCCAGTCTGGCGCAATTTCAAGAAAAGGTAATCGAACCGTTTCGGCTTTCTCTCTCCATTTCCATATAAACTTGTACAGATACAACGGAGCGACAACCGAGCTCTGTTCATAGGTTCGCATGGGACTGTTAAGCTGCGAGTAGATCACTGACAGATCGGCGATCGACGGGGTAGTCAGCACTTCTTCCATAGGTTCGTTGGTTGCCATGGTCCAAACGGTATATCGAAATTCATAATATCGATCCCAAACGTCCAATACTTGATTGATGACGCTACCCTTCTTTAGCGCTGCTTCACTAAATACGATTGTTTTCACATTACTCCAGATAATTCTTTGTGGACTAGTGGCATATAAATTAAATATTGCCGCATCAAACGAATCTCCTTCTGCTTTCCCTATGAAGGTTTTTTGTTCTTGGCTCTGCCCGGCCTCTTTTTTCGCAATGCCACTAAAGTTAACCATTTGAATATAAACAACGACTTTGTTGTCTACATAATCGACGCCTAATGTATTCACATAGATCATATGCTCAATTTCTTTTGATCCCCAACAGCCTGTAAGCAGCATGGAGAGCAGAGCAGTAACAAGCATGCACCGGATCAATTTCATGATCGATCTCGTCCTTTATTTCCCGTATTGTCCGTAAACTTTCCCTTTCCCCACGGCATTCTGAAAATAACTTTATAAAAATCCTTCCAGTGAGGCGGGGATAGAGGGGAAAGATAGTAGGTGCCGAAAGAACGTAAATTGACCATAAAGAGGATCAGTGCAAGCAGACATGTCATCGTACCAAACAACCCCAGAAACCCGCTAATGATGAGAATAGCAATTCGAAGCAAGCTAACAACGCTAACTAATGACTGGTTGACCAATGTAAAGGTAGCCAATACTGAAATGGCTATTACCACAATCGTACCTGGACCTGCAATGCCGGCGCTTATGGCTGCCTGACCGATAATTAAACCTCCAACTACCGATAAGGTCTGGCCATAAGCAGTAGGTAATCTCATCCCTGCTTCCCGAAAAATCTCAAATAAAATGAGCATCACAATCGCCTCCAAGGGAGCCGGAAGAGGCACGCCTTGTCTCGAATTTACTAACGTTGCAAGCAGCGTAAAGGGGATTTGATCTTGATGAAACGTAGTAAGCGCGATCCAAAAGCCCGGCAAAAACAGGGAAAGCATAACCCCTAGGACTCTTAATAACCTAGTAAAAGCAACAAAGATGTTTACCATATGTGCATCTTCCGAAGTATTCAACAAGAAGCTAAAGCTCACTGGCGCTATAATCACAGTAGGCGAACCATTCGTCAAGAGCACAAATTTGCCATGAAGCAGTGAATTCGCAGCATAGTCAGGTCTGCCCGTATATGCGAATAATGGAAAAAACGAAAATCCAGTCAGACTTTCTTCAAGCTGGGTGCTACTCACCAATCCCTGGATTTGAATGCCGGTTAGTTTTGACTTGATCTCATCTAGTACATGAGGTTTAATCGTCTCCTTGAGATATAAAAGATGAACTTCAGTCGCGGTTTGGATTCCAATACTGAATTGTTCAACAGCCAATAATTCGGTCTTAAGTCTTTTTCGAATAAGGGCAATATTGGTAAATGATTCTTCCGTAAAACCATCCTTAGGCCCTCTTGTGGACACTTCTGTATTGGGTTCTTCAGGTTGCCGTTTAGGTGGATCAGCCAATTTCACAACATAGTATTGATTCGATGGCGTAAAAAGAAGGAAAAGATCACCATTAAGCACAGTATCAATCATTGAAGCATTAATCTCTTTTGATGGAAGGGGGGTCATGTGAAACGGAACTTTTTGCATAAGATCGAGTTCATTCGATGTGAGAATAGATTCCGGGATCTTTTTTAATTCCGGGATGATATATTCTTCCACTTTGATTTCATCGCACAACCCCTGGCAATACACCAGTTGAACGGCATTGTCCGAGTCAGACAAAGAGATAGTTAGTCTCTTAATGTCTGAACTTGAACCAAATACTCGTGTGAACACATCCTCGAACGTATTGGATTCCTTTTGCTCAGGCTCTTTCATGATGTTGCTTTCCCCTTTCGTTGAGCCAAGCTAATCAGCCCTGCAATAATTACAGAAAAAGCGAGTACCCCCCATAAAGAAAAGGGAAGTACATAGTGAGCTAACATACTCAGAAAAAATTGGTCACTAAATGGAATGGCTGTGAACACTACAATAGCAAAAGATATGCTTCCAAGAACCAACATTTTCACTTTTTTGCTTTGAATTTGGAGTATATCGAGAATTAGAAACATAGTTAGAGAAATTCTCAGAAAAGCACCACTGAACCATTGATAAACGCTAAAAAAATCTAGATGCTCAATGTATCGTCCAATCGTCAGCAATCTCCATTCTTCATACGCGGGAAATCTGAGTTTATCAGCCTCATCCGGACCAAATTCAACAATTGCACCAATTATCGGACCCATGGTTAGACCTAAGATAAGCAGGATCATGATCATAAACGATAGATATGACAATCGCGATTTGATGTGATGTTGCATAAAGAAAAGCATGATGACCTCAACAAAACCTGCTCCTACGTACACGCTCCCTTTCCAAACGGGCTGCATACCGTGCTCAAGCATCGGTCTTAATAAGGAATAATCTTTATGAGTTGTATTAGAGAACATTATAAAAAAACCCAATATAATAACAAAAGGCAGCAAAATAGCAGCGGTATTCGCGAGGGAGTGAATACCTAAATAAGCATTTATCACAGAAATCAAAAGTAATACAAACGTAAGGACCAGTATAGGTGTCTCTGGTGAGAAGGTCAGATGCACCCAGTATACAGTGTCTCTAGTTGTAATCATGCATAAGACAAACAAGTATACACTAGCGACTACCGCAAGAATACGGCTCACGATAGGAGGGTAAGCTTTAGCCAGCCAAGCGAAAAGATGCTGTTTTTTGATTTTAGTAGTACTAATGTGCAGGATAAAGATCCAAACTAGCGCACATGCCCCAGCAAGCAGCACTGAGATCCATGCGTCACGTTTTGCCGCGTCCAATAGGATGGGGATGATAATGACATGATTTAGAAGGCCTGTACTCAGCATAATAATCATGATGGATTGAATAAACGTAATATTTGTTTTGATTTTCCTCATCCTCCTAAATAAACCGGACCCACCGTCTACCTTATAATGCCATTCTTGGAGGTGATTTATTCTGGAGAATTGAGCAGTGCAAAACGTAAAGAGCCGAGCGGATATCCGCTCGGCTCAAAGTGTTATTATTTAGCGCTCCATAAGGCAACACGATCCTGCACATATTTGGTATAGCCTTTTTCCATTTTTTCTACTCCGGCTTTCTCCAAAGCTGCCATGTAGTCAGCCCAGATTTTATCGAAATCTGCTGGTTTGGCAAGAATGGCTTCCGGAATACGTTTCCATGTAATATCTCTCATTTTGTTACCTAAAATGGTGACCTCATCTTCACCTGGAATCGCGATATTCCACGCTGCACCATAGGCCTTTTCAGTGAATTCTTCTTCTTTCGGGAATAGATCCTTCCAAGTGGTTGCCTTGTAGGCAGCTAAAGTTTCTTTCTCAACATCGCTATACCCAAGTACAAGTTGTTCCGGGAAGTTTTTAGTGTAATAATTTCCACTTGCATCCTTAGCGCCGTCTCCGTAATGAACCATCATATTCCAGTAGAAGCCGATTCCTGTCTCCTTGGTGAAGGCTGTGTTGTCATTGTTGATGCGATCTTGTACATCTGTCGGAACGATCCGTTTGCCGTTCTCTACCACATAATGCTTACCTTCAATTCCCCAGTTATTCAAGATTTGTCCTTCGTCAGAAGCGAGAAAATCCAGGAACTTAATTGTACGAATCGGATCCGGATTTGTGCTGGAGATCGAGATGCCATAACCACCCATGAAGCCGGTAGGCCAGAAGCTAGTTTCCTTGTATTCTTTCGTTAATGTTACCGGATAATGACCATAAGTTTGATCGAACTTTCCTGCCGTTTTCAACGCTTGTTGAGCATCATTATAATCCCAATCTTGATCAATCAAGCCAAGCACACGTCCTGTGGCTACTTTAGCTTTGTACTGGTCATACTTTTGCACGAAGCTCTCTTTGTCTAGCAATCCGATATCATTCATATGATTCAGCCAGCGGAAATACTCTTTCTCCTCCGGACGGCGAAAGTGGTAGATCGCCTCATGTGTCTGTTGATCTACGTAATATTCCCCGTCATCCGAACCGCCTGTCGTTGCAACAGCAGGGTTAGTGACGGAAATGTACATATGCCAATCATCCGCGTTCAGGGAGACTCCGATGTTCTTGTTGCCGTTCTCATCAGTTGGATGTTTCTCAAGATAGGCTTTAATTACATTCTCATAATCGGTGACTGTTCTGATTTCAGGGTATCCGGCTTCCTTCAAGACGCGATGTTGAAGCTCAAATCCACCGCCAGCCACGAATTTCTTCTCATCAACCGCTGCCCAGGTAGGAATGGCATAAATCGATTGGTCTTCATTCGTGTATTTTGCCCGGGCAAGGTTGTCACCAAGCACACGTTTAATATTTGGTGCATACTTGTCGATTAACTCCGTTAAATCGATGACTGCTCCAGCATCTACAAGTTTACCGATATCAGCTTTGGCAGAGATGATATCCGGATAATCACCACCAGCAGCGATTAAGGCGATTTTTTGTTGTGGATCACCTACCGCAAATTCCGCATCGAGTGTGACGCCTGTTTTCTCTGTAATCACTTTACTGATGTCGTCTTTCATATTGTTCCAGTTCGGATTTGGATCTTCAGCGAAGAAGGAGAGTGTAAGCGGGCTTAAATCTTCGGCTTGTGCAGTTGCTTCCGCGGTAGCCTCTGCAGTGGCACTAACTTCATTCGTTGGTTTAGTTCCTTCATTGTTATCAGCTGTTTTGTTGCTTGATCCGCTACAACCTGCCAGCACACTAATTAGTAAAGTCAAGACCATCAACATCACATGCGATTTTACTGTATTTCTTGTCATGAATAGAAACCCTCCCTTTTTCTGGTCAAAAAATGTATTGTGTATACAGGCTGAGCCTGCTTATACCATTACCGTACTAACTCTTTACTGAACCCAAAGTCATACCTTTAACAAAGTAGCGCTGCAAAAATGGATAGACGATTAGAATAGGCACTGTGACTACGATCGTGATTGCCATTTTGACTGATTCCGGAGAAATCTGTGCCATAACCTCTGTCATATTGCGACCTCGGAAATTGTCCGCATTAGTTGTCGTACTCTGTATGACCTTCATTAGCTCGAACTGCAGGGTGGTCAATGAATCCTTGGAACCATTGTAAAGATAAGTATCAAGCCATGAATTCCATTGGCCAACGGCGAGGAAGAGAGCGATGGTTGCCAGGGCAGGCTTGGTCAGCGGAAGAATAACCCGCCAATAAATCGTGAAGTCATTAGCCCCGTCCAACTTAGCGGATTCCTGCAGCGCATAGGGCAAGCCATCAATAAAGGAACGGATGACAAATACATTAAATGCGCTGACTAGACCGGGGAGGACATACACGCCAAAGGTTCCTATCATATGAAGATCTTTAATCAGGATGTAGCCAGGGATGAGACCACCTGAGACATACATCGTAAGTGCGAGAAATGTAGAGACGAACTTTCGGGCTTGGAAGTCTACCCGACTCAGAGTGAAAGCTAACATGGAGGCACTAACCAACCCAAGAATCGTGCCAATCACCGTACGTAATATAGAGATTTTGAGTCCGGTCATCAGCCCGGAATAGGCGAAGATCGTCTCATAGTTCTTAATAGTGAAGACGCGTGGATATATCGTAATTCCACCCTTAATGCTGTCTGTGGAGTCGTTAAAGGAAATTGCCAACACATTCAGAAAAGGATATAGCGTAACTATGGTCACTACAGTGATCGCAATATAGACTACCAGATCGAAGATGCGGTCCGACCATGACACGGCGGCCAGTTTTTTACTTAGCATAAGGGCCTCCTATATGATGCTTTCTTTTGTTATTTTTTTGAATATCCCGTTGGCGACAAACAGCAGAATCACACTTACCACAGAATTGAAGATATTAATGGCTGTACCGAAGGAGAAGCGGCCCATGCCAAGCCCGTAGTTTAATGAGTAGAGATCCAGCGTCTGTGAGTAGTCGCGCACCAGGTTATTGCCTAGCAGGAACTGCTTCTCGAACCCAATGCTAATTAAATGCCCGATGGAAATAATGAGCAGAATAATGATGGTTGTCTGAATACCTGGAAGTGTAATGTTTCGTACTTGCTGCAGGCGACTTGCACCGTCTACTCTTGCTGCTTCATAAAGCTCTGGACCTATACCTGAGATAGCTGCAAGGTAAATGATTGTGTTCCACCCGGTTTCCTTCCAAACATCAGAAGCTGTGACGATCCCCCAGAATAAATGACCTTTAGCCATGAATTGTATAGGTTCACTAATTAGATGAAGACTTAGCAGCAGGTCGTTTACCGCACCGTTATCGGTAGAGAGCATCTTGGTAATAATTCCGGCAGCAACCACCCAAGATACGAAGTGGGGGAGATAGGAGACTGTCTGTACAAACCGTTTCAGAAACTGAAGCCGTAGCTCGTTCAGAAGTATAGCAAAAATGATGGGAATAATGAATCCAGCCAACAAGCCCATGATGCTCATAGCGAGTGTATTGCGAAGTGCATTAAAGAATTGATCATCTTGAAAAAGCTCTCTGAAGTACTGTAAGCCGACCCATTTTTGATCGAAAAAGGATTTCCCGGGTTTGTATTTCTGAAAAGCCATCGTCCAGCCCCATAAAGGCAAATAATTAAATACAAATGCCCAGAGCACAAATGGGAAGGCCATCATATAGAGGTATTTCTGCTGTATAAAAGTTGGCCAAAAGCGTGAAGCAGGCTTCTTCAGCTCCGGTTGAGCTTTTGAGGTAATCGCTTTCATTTATGTCCCTCCTTCGATATGCCATAATCATAATCTACAGAAAGTGAAAGAAACACCCGAATATTTTATATAAAAAACAGGGGTATATCTGTTATTTTCGTAAGCGTTTTCTGAAAAATGTTGAGTCTTTTTCAATTCTTTCTGCGGTAGTCGGAGGGAGAGACACCTTCATGCTTCTTGAATTTTTCACGAAAATAATCTACATCACTGATGCCCACTTCGTTTGCGACCTGATGGATTTTGTAGCCTTGAGTAAGCAGTTCCTTGGCCTTCTCCATGCGGACATTATCTAGATAGCTGTTAAAGGAATACCCCGTGCTGTTCTTAAAAAGCTTCCCTAGATAAGCGCTACTATAACTAAATACATCCGCTAGCGTGTCGAGCTTAAGATTCTTATTATAATGTCGATGGATGAGGTCCAGCATCCGCTTTAGGAAGACCTCCATATCGTCGCGGGTAATGCCTTTTGCATAATACTCAAGAAGAGTGGAGGCATAGCGCTGCAATTGAGGCAGAGAGGTATGTTTATAGATTTGTTCAATTTGCTCATCCATGTTGCTGTGCAGAGGACTCAGATCCTTATATTGAAACGAGAGTTTGTTGAGTAGATAAGAGACGATACGCACATAACGCGATTTCACGGCCATCTCGGAATAATCGGCGGTAATCATAAGTTCTCCAGCTTCTTGAATCAGGGTGAAGAGTAACACGCAACTGCCGGTATCCATACAAAAAAACATCCGTTCTAAAACGGACTCCAGCCTATTCTCTATTTCCTCTGGACTAACTGTCAGCCCATTCTTTATTTTCATGGAATCCGGTCCAATCATCCCCGTATCGTCATAGAAGAAATGCTCTTTCATCCTTGCCAGCGCCGATAGGTGGGAGACGGAGATATCCTCCAGAGAGTTCACCATATCACCTGCGGTGATGATACATTCAAGTTCATGGTCAAATACTACTTGCTGTATATTCTGGACCATTAACTTATGTACAAGTTCTTTCTGAAATGAGGGCTTAAGCAGAACCCCCAAATAAGAATCTAGCAAGAATACTATGCCCCAGTCATTTTCTTCAAAGCTTTTTGCAAGTCTCACCTTTACGACTGTTGAAGGTCCATGATCCGCATTGTCCTGAAGTATCAGCCTAATCAGAACCACTTGATAGGAATCCCATAGTAATTCTGCTTCAAGAACGGTTGCCTCCATTATTGACGGAGTCTGCGCACTTCGATCCATTAACAAGGATTGAACTAGCATCTCCCGGTTCCATACTTTGACTTCGGCCTGTTTCTTACGATCAGTAATACGTGCATCCAGCTCAATGGACAGATTCTCCAAGTATAGCTGTAGTTCATCTTCATCTACAGGCTTTAGCAAATAGGTATCAATGCCAAAGGATAACGCTCGCTTAGCATAGTTAAAATCCGCATAGCCACTGAGGATGATGATGTGCATTTCCGGATCAAGTGCTCTCAGTTCTTCAACAAGCTCTAGACCATCTCTACCGGGCATACGGATATCTACGATCATTAAATCAGGGGAGTAAAGTTCATATTTATGTTTAGCCTCAATGGCATTTGCGGCGGAATCGATGACTTGATATCCAAGACTCTCCCAGTCTAGCAGAGCAACTAGTCCTTCACGGATCGCCAGCTCATCATCCACTATCAACACGCTATACATAAGAATCACTCCTTAATGGAATCGCAAAGCTGATTTGCGTTCCGAATCCGATTTGACTTGCTAAGGTCAGCCCAAATTGTGGACCGTAGGTCAGCTGCAGCCGCAAATGAATATTGCGCATCCCAATATTATTAGTTTCATAGTCATCATTGTTATTCAACATCTTCCTAATTTCTTGTATCCGTGTTTTTGAAATACCCACTCCATTGTCAGATACCTGAACCTTTAGATAACTGTCTTCTATGCGGATTTCCACCCGGACCATGCCGCCTTCAATTCGATTCTCCAATCCGTGGATGACACAATTCTCTACCAGGGGCTGAATAATTAAAGGGGGAATTTGAAAAGGATTCGCCTTTGGGTCCACAAGTAGCTCATAAGTGAGTCTGTCATCATAGCGGAATTTTTGGATGACTAGGTAACTGTTTACGGTTTCTAGCTCACTTTGCAGACTGATCATCCCATTGCCGACCTCAAGGTTTTTACGCATCATTTTTCCCAGCAGTCGAACGACTTGAGAAATATCCGCTTGTCCTCTGACAAGAGCTTTCATGCGGATTGATTCTAGGGCATTGAAGAGGAAGTGAGGATTGATCTGGCTGGCCATCATCTTGAATTTAATTTCATTTTGCTTAAGCTGAGTCGCATTTTTCTGTCGATTGGATTCTTGTACCTCACTCATTAGTTCATTAATGTTCCGAACCATATGATTGAATTGTCTGGCAAGCTGACCGATTTCATCTTTACCGTCAATAACAAGCGTGGCTCCTAAATTTCCCGCAGCGACCTTAGAAATATGTTTGCTCAAATGTAGCATCCTTCCGGTGAGTAGCCGCGAGACATAGTAAATCAACAGAATAGCCATAATCATTGCCGAAAGAATTACAATTGAAGCTAGAAAGATAATTCGGTTGGGCTCATCGACGATGCTTGCTACAGAAAAAATGGAAATGATACGCAGGCTATTCAAGCTTCCTCCGGGTTGCCAGTGATCGATCACCATTTTGAAGGGTTTGCCATCAATGGTTACATCGTGGGGACCTTGCCCTGTAGCGGATAAGGTTGCTAGGTCAATATTCGACAGTGATTTATCTTGTGTATCTACACGATTTGAGGCGACAATATTGTCGTTCTCATCCATAATAAGAGTTTCAAAAGATTCTTGGTTGAGGATCGCATTGAGCTTTTTGGTATTCACATTCACGACTAGCATACCGGTGGTTCTCGCCTTAAAAAAATTGACCTTTCGGATTAGACTTAAATAATATTGTCCATTACGGTTGTCTCGAATATAATTCCAGCATACCAGTCCCCTTTGGGCTAGTGCGGTTTGGTACCATTGTTCCTGTGTAACACTCTCATTCGTCTGTAGAAACTCCCAGTTGTTGAGAACCGTTGGGTTATCGATATATAAGCGGATACTGGAAACTTCGTTGTATAGTCGAACAAAATCACGGAAATCAGGATAGTTCCAGTAAGCTTCAACAACATCATAGACAGACTCATAACGATGATTGGCAACCTCTTCAAGTCGGCTATCATTCGATAGGCGATAAGCAATATCAAGCGGGATGTTGAGCATTTCGCCAGTCCGTTTTTTCACTCGATCCACGTTGGCTGTAATCTGCTCAAGCGCATTAGCCATTGCCATATTCCGTAGTTCATTTGTAAGGAACAGCCCTACAATTAAGACCGGGATTAGAACGACACAGCCAAATGATAGAAATAACTTCGTTCTGAGTCTTAGATTATTCATAAGAGTGATGATACGAGCATACACGACTAAGGGCCACCTCCTGCAACGGAATGTTAACGCTTACATAAAAGTATATCGTTTAACGAACTTCCATTATATGTGATCATTTAGGGATTTATTGTCTTCTGTTATGGAGTTTTGGAAAGAGGATATATTATATAAAAATCTACAAAAAAAAGAAAACCACTGATCTAGGCAATGGTCAAGCCCCCATTTTATAGACGCTGAAAAAAGACCCTAGGCAATAAGCTGTTTCCGGTACTCTACCGGAGGCAGCTTATTTAGCTTTCGTTGTGGCCGATGTTGGTTATAAAATCGAATGTAATCTTCAATTTTCCTTTGTGCCTCATCGATATTTCGGATATCATAAGGATAGAGTCCTTCCGTTTTGAGATGCGAGAAGAAGCTCTCCATAGAGGCGTTGTCATAACAATTGCCTCGGCGAGACATGCTGATTCGGGCGCCAACCTTTGGCAGCATGTCGTGGTATGCATGAGACGTGTACTGGAACCCCTGATCGCTGTGAACGATCAGTCCGGTCACGTCTTTTTGTTGACTCCACGCCTGCTGAAAGGTCCGGAGAACCAGTTCATTGTCGTTCCTAGCGCTCATTTGATAAGCAATAATTTCGTTATTGAACAAATCTTTAATAGCTGAAAGATAGAGCCACTTTTCGCCTATGCGATATTGCGTAATGTCTGTCACCCATTTTTGGTTGGGAGCATCCGCTTTGAAATCCCGTTTCAATATATTTTTCGCCACACGATCTCCTTCGGAAGTAGCATAATTAAAACGATGTTTTCGGCGGATCCTCGAACGAATGCCTAAATCCTGCATAATTCTGAGTACCTTCTTATGATTCATCCAAACCCCGTGGTCTTGTAGCAAGAATAATTGAATTTGGCGATAACCGTAGACTCCGTTATACCGTTCATATACCTTTTGAATGAGCGCCTTTGCTTCCTGATCCCGATCTGTTCCTTTGCGCTTCAAGAAAGCGTAGTATCCACTTCTGGAGACCCTAAAGAGTTTACACAGGTCGCTAACGGCATACTCTTTTGCAGCGCTCTCAATGGTTCTATATTTGTGCGTTTCACCTCCTGCATCCAGATTTCCAAGCACTTTTTTAGCATTTCATTTTCCCGTCTGAGCTTTTGAACATACCTATCTTGATCGATATATTCTTTACGACGCCCCCGTTGATCTAGTAACCCAAATTCCCCTAGCTCTCGGTATTTCTTCATCCATTTCTTTACCCGCCCTTGGTCTTGAATCTCAAAATGCTCCGTAATTTTCCGGTAAGTCCATCTTTCCTCCACATGTAAACGAATGGCCTCTTTTTTAATCTCATCCGAGTAAGTTTTGAACTTCTGTCCTTTAATCGCCATAAAAATACACCCCCTAGAATTTCATCGGACAAACCAGGGGTTTTATCCAATGTCTATTCTAAGGGGTGCACTTCAGCAACTAGATCAGTGGTTTTTTTTATCCAATTGAATGGTCTCGATTTTCTTTACCGAAGAATAATTCTTAAACCAGAATGCGGACCCTTATGAGGATTTGGTTTGAATGACAGACTCATTCTTTGAAATAGGGTGTAATCCCTTTTGAATATAGGTTCTCTACTAACTTGAAAAATTCTTCTGACGATAAATCCTTTTGACGCTGGAGCCAAAGACGAAATAAAGAAAGGGCAGTTGTCAGGTAAAACTCAATGAAGTATGGCGTTAAGGATTGGTTTTGCGGAACGTTTAATTCTAATTGATCCAAAGTGATTTCTTTTTTTAAGCGTTTTAAAAAACGGACACTTCCATAATCACTCAAAAGGGCATTAAGAACCAGGAGATGTTCTTTTTTATCCAGACAATAGAGCGTATCTTGAACCTTATCCATCGATAGCTCTTTATTTGCCAATTCTTTTTTCATTTCATTCAATAGGTCATTTTCAACAGAGTCTAACAATTCGTAAATGTCAGTAAAGTATTGATAAAAGGTGCTGCGGTTATATCCTGACCTATTCGAAATTTCCTGAATCGAAATTTTCTCAATCGGCTTTTGGCTATATAACTCACAAAAAACTTCTACAAACTTTTGTTTTGTTTTCTCCGTTATTTGGGGTTGCTTTTTCATGTTTCCCTCCTACTAGTGAATAAGAATATCATCCGACAAATCATAAAAAACTGATGGTTGATCAAGGAATAATGAAGATTTATAATCACATCATACAACATGTTGTCGGATAATCAAAAGGGAATATTAATAAGTAGGGGTGGTTTATATGTCAGCAAAACAAGATAGAATTTTAATTTTTGGTGCAGGTGTCATCGGGAGCATGTACGCAATTAAGCTTATTGAAGCTGGGTTTGACGTTAGCTTGTTTGCACATTCGAATAGATATAAATCATTAAGAGAAAATGGCCTGCAGTATATAGAAAAAGGTACAGTTAGATCGATACAAGTGAATGTCATTGATACGCTCGAAAATGACGATGTATACGATTTTATTTTCGTTACCGTTCGTTATGATCGGTCCGAAGCAGTGTTGTTAGCGCTCAAAGATAATCAAAGCAAAAATATAGTTACGATGACTAGTAATTCAATTGGATTTTCTTCGTGGCTGGATATCGTAGGGGATAGACTTTTACCAGCTTTTCCCGGCTTCGGCGGACAGATTAAAGATGGAGTATTGCATGCTCGATTTCTACCAAAGTTTATAGCGGCAACTGCATTTGGAAAAATTAATGGTGTAGTGACAGAGCGCATAGAAAACCTTGCAAAATTATTTAAAACTGCAAAGCTTCCCTACGTTATTAAAAAAGATATGCAAGCGTATCTAATCACATATTCCGTATCAGACATTGCCATGTTGAGCTTTTTGCATTCTGAGAATAAGATCATTGACAAAAAAACAGCCAGAACTAGAAAGACGGCACACAAAATAACATTCACTTTAAAAGCGTATTTAAGGGCAATACAAAAAGCTGGCGTTTCAATTGATCCACCAATGCTTAAAATGGTGCTTAAATTTCCAAACTTATTTTTGGACCTTTTCTTTATGAGATGGCTACGAACTAAAATGGTTAGGGATATGATGTTGCCGGATTATGCGAATAATGCTAACAATGAGATTGTGCAGCTGAGTAATGATTTAATGAAATTTTTAAGTCAACATGATATCAAATCAGAAATACATGTTCAGTAATTTTTTGTTAAAATATTATAGTATTGTGGAGGGGCTTGTAATGAACATAATTAATCTGATATATGACAAGTAAAAGGGGGACGCTAAGTCCTCTTTTTTTGTCTGTAATTTCTTTATATTTCCATTTATAACCACAAAAGAACAATACTTTTTGGGGTAAAACCTTTAATTTGAACAGATTAAATTGTACGTAAGCTATGATAAACTTCTATTTGAAATCGCTTACAATTATATAAATGGAAGGATGTGGTGATCTCGGGAGTTTTACCAAACAACAAAGAAAACCACAGACGATTGCTTGGAATACTAGAAGTCAGTCAAGTAGTATGTAATCAAAAAAAAAATCTTAGGAGGTAGATTATGTTTAAGATGAATAATAAAATCTTGACTGTATTCTTCGCAGCTACTATGAGCTTTAGCTTGTTTGCAGCGACTACAAATGCAGCGACAGATTATTGGCAAAATTGGACTGATGGTGGAGGAACAGTAAATGCTACGAATGGATCCGGTGGGAATTACAGTGTTACATGGTCAAACACCGGGAACTTTGTTGTCGGTAAAGGCTGGAATACCGGATCACCAACAAGGACAATAAACTACAATGCCGGAGTCTGGGCGCCTTCCGGTAATGGATATTTGACACTCTATGGGTGGACGAGAAACTCACTCATAGAATATTACGTCGTTGATAGCTGGGGCACTTATAGACCAACTGGAACATTTAAAGGTACCGTAACCAGTGATGGTGGCACATATGACATCTATACGACTACCCGAACCAACGCACCTTCTATTGACGGCACTGCAACTTTCACTCAGTTCTGGAGTGTAAGACAGTCGAAGAGAGCAACTGGGAGTAATGTTGCTATCACTTTTAGCAACCACGTTAACGCATGGAAGAAATATGGAATGAATTTGGGAAGTAGTTGGGCTTACCAAGTGTTAGCTACTGAGGGATATCAAAGTAGTGGGAGCTCTAACGTAACGGTGTGGTAACAGGTAAACTGTAGCCTCTTAATCGATGATAATACTAAGGACTGCCGGTCTCACAACCGGCGGCCTTATTTATTCCAAAAGAATACTTACATACTACTAAGATCATCGTCACGACTTTTTATTTTCCTATCCGTTCAAAGGAGATAAATCAATGAGAAAACTATTGAGTTTCCTATTTATAGCAACAATAGTTGTTATCAGCGCTTGCTCACAAGAAAAGCCTGAAACGAGTAATGACAATGTATTTGTAAAGGGAGGGACTTTTATAAACACAAAGTCCAACTACAATGGTGCAACCCTATCGAACTTTTATATCGGTAAATATGAGGTAACTCAAAAAGAATGGATTGAGGTAATGGAAAGTAATCCCTCAGAATTCAAGGGCGACAATTTGCCGGTTGAAATGGTTAGCTGGTATGACGTTGTTGAGTACTGTAATAAGCGGAGTATAAAAGAGGGTTTAACACCCTATTACAATATAGATAAGAATAAAATAGATACAAATAATAAGAGCGAAAACGATAATATAAAATGGACCGTAACGATCAATGAAGGTGCTAATGGTTATCGATTACCGACAGAAGCAGAGTGGGAATATGCTGCAGGTGGAGGTCAATTAAGCAAGAGTTACACCTACAGTGGAAGCAATAATGCAGATGAGGTAGCATGGTATTGGAAAAACGCTGGAGATAAATATTTATCGGGAAAATGGAACTGGCCTATCATTGAAAACAACAATAATAAAACAAAATCTGTTGGTGTCAAACAGCCCAACGAGTTAGGACTTTATGATATGTCAGGGAATGTAAGGGAATGGTGTTGGAACTGGTATGGGGATAGGGGAAGCGATGTCGGTTCTTTCCGGGTTGTGAAGGGCGGCGGTTGGATCGGCAACATCACCAACAACGAAATATCTTTTCAAGGCAAGTTCGACGCAAATGGCATGGGACCTGATCAAGGCTTTCGTGTGAGTCGTGGTGAATAAACGGCGGGAAGGTTATTCACTTTTAAGTTAAGACTCCATTTCGTAGGCAATGATATAATGATCTAGCCAATAAGCTGCTTCCGGTACTCTACCGGAAGCAGCTTATTTAATTTTCGTTTATTTCCAACTACAAAAGATCTAAACTTTTCACGGTATAAGCTTTAGTTTATGCATATGAAAAAATTAGGACAATGATAAAATCTAATTATTTCCGCTTACATTAATAAATATGGAATAAAAAGGAGGTTGATCAAACGGGTTGCACAGCATCTTAGCAAGACTAGTTGCAGTATAACCAAGAGGAGGAAAGCAAATGAAACAAAAGAGAATGCGTTTGTTTTTAGTAATCATTATTTGTTTTATGCTTGCATTGCCTGCAGTAAGTGTAAATGCCGCAACAACGATCACATCTAATCAAAGTGGCACCCAAGACGGCTACTACTTTGAGCTATGGAAGGATTCCGGTAGCACGAGTATGACTCTTGATAGTGGAGGTACATTCAGTGCTCAGTGGAGCAACATCGGAAATGCTCTGTTCCGTAAAGGTAAGAAGTTCGATGAGACCCAGACACACCAGCAAATTGGAAACATAACTGTTAACTACAGTGCCAACTACCAACCAAACGGAAATTCGTATTTATGTGTCTACGGATGGACCGTTGATCCACTAATCGAATATTACATCGTTGATAGCTGGGGGAGCTGGCGCCCGCCTGGTGGAACGTCTAAAGGTACCATTACCGTTGATGGGGGAACATATGACATATATGAGACTACCAGAGTCAACCAACCTTCAATTAAAGGCACAGCAACCTTTAAACAATATTGGAGTGTCCGGACGACCAAACGTACAAGCGGAACCATATCTGTTAGTGAACACTTTAAAGCGTGGGAGAGCAGAGGAATGTCAATGGGGAAGATGTATGAAACTTCGCTTACGGTAGAGGGTTATCAAAGTAGTGGAACAGCTACCGTGACTAGCAATACAATTACGATCGGAGGTAGCGGAGGTACGAATCCGACGCCAACGCCTAATCCGACTTCAACGCCAAACCCAACCTCCACACCAAATCCGGGCACAAGTACAAAAATAGAAGCTGAAAATATGACCAAAAGTGGTCAGTATACCTCCAATATAAGCTCACCATTCTCTGGAGTGGCTTTATACGCCAACAATGATTTAGTGAAATACACACAGAATTTTACGACTGTTACCCATAATTTTTCACTCCGCGGGGCTTCGAATAACTCTAATATGGCGAGAGTCGATTTGAAAATCGGAGGAGTGACCAAGGGCACCTTTTACTTCGGGGGAAGCAGTCCCGCCGTTTATACTCTAAACAATGTCAGTCATGGAACCGGAAATCAAGAGATCCAGCTCGTCGTGACAGCTGATAACGGGACATGGGATGCTTATCTTGATTATCTGGAAATCCAGTAAATATTCCAAACACGGAAATTGGAGACGGACTGCTTAATGTAGAGACAAAATGAAAAAAAGCAACCCACCAGCCATGACTGGTGGGTTGCTTGCCTTGTTACAACCTATCTCTTAACAACAGTCTCACCTTCAATTAACACAGGCTGATAATAAGTGTTGTTTGGAAGGTCTTTTTTTCCTTGTAGTTTCTTAATGACCCAATCCGCTGCATCGCGTCCCATGGCTTCTTGTGGGTGTGTCAAGGTGGTTAGTTTGATGTTCGCGTTTTTGGCGATATAGGAATTGTCTTGTCCGATAATCGATAATTCCTCCGGAATAGTGATCTCCAGCTGTCTGCAGGCATGAACCACTTCCAACCCAACCTCGTCGTTATAACAAACAATAGCAGTGAGCGTATCTCTATTTTTATTCAGAAAATCCTTCAAGTCTGTAGATAACGTCTGTTTTGTCTCCGTGTTAAATGAAAAAATCTGCTCAGGATAAAATCGTAATTTGGATTCTCCGAGTGCTTTAATATACCCTTTCATCCGATACTTTCCTTGTAAATCATCCATTTTTGCAATGAGCCCTATTTGGGTGTGCCCTTTAGTTATCAACTCTTTTGTTGCCAAATAGCTGGACTGCACGTCATCAAGACAAAGGTACGGCAGTTCTATTTCTTCATAAAAGGCATTAATCATTATAATCGGAATATCCTGTTCCTTAAAAGAAAGGTAGTAAGCAATATTGGGGTTATATAGATTGCTTTTCGTAGGTTCAATAATTAAACCATCTACACCGTAGGACAGCATCATTTCAAGGGCCTTTTTTTCTTGAGCAACATCGTTATTTGTACTAGCTAATAGTAGAGAATAATTATCCTCATTTAGCCGGCTCTCGATCCCACGGATAATGGAAGGAAAGATATAGTCGGAAATATAGGTCGTGATTACGCCGATCGTCTTCTTATGGGAACTCCCGCCGGTCTTCGAACGATATTGGTTGCTGACATAAGTACCAGACCCTTTTTCGCTTCGGAGGAAGCCTTCGTTGGAAAGTTCTAAAATAGCTTTTCGAACAGTCTGCCGGCTAACTTCGTACATGGACTGCAAGGCAGATTCAGTAGGGATTTGTTCACCAACATTGTAATCTCCCGAAAGGATTTTGCTTTTTATGTCATCTAATATCACTTGATACTTTGGTTTCATGTAATTCCTCTTTCCATTCTTGTTCGCTAAGTTATTCGTATATTCGGTAAATTTGTATGTACAAATTATAGCATGACAACGAAAAAAATAGAAAGGGGCTCTTTTTTTATACAGTTAAATCATTATTATCTCCATATTTGTATGTATATATAACTATTCAATTGACAAATGTACGTACAAAAAATTATACTATAGCTGTCAATTAAGAAAGCAAATTCTTATCATGACCTTTTAAAAAAGCGCTCTCAGAGAGGTGACAAACGTGATATCGAATCGATTAAGCATCGAACAAGCGATTAATAAGGGAGAAACTTCGCTTGGTATTGAATTTGGGTCCACGCGCATTAAAGTTGTACTTATCGATCATAGCTTTCAAACGATCGCTTCTGGAAGTTACGAATGGGAAAATCAGTTGAAGGACGGTTTTTGGACGTACAACTTGGAAGATATTATCAAAGGTCTGCAAGACGCCTATCGCGAGATGAAGGAAGAAGTTGCACAAAAATACGGAATCACCCTTCAAACGGTTGGTTCAATCGGTTTTTCTGCAATGATGCATGGATACATGGCTTTCGACGAGCACAATGAACTACTTGTTCCATTCCGGACTTGGCGTAATGCAACTACGGGTGCGGCTGCCAAAGCATTGACCGAGCTGTTTGGGTTTAATATCCCAGAACGCTGGAGCATAGCTCATCTTTATCAGGCGATTTTGAATGAAGAAGAACATGTGCCACAGATACGTTTTGTTACGACACTAGCAGGATACATTCATTGGCTATTGACTGGAAATAAAGCACTTGGTGTTGGTGATGCATCCGGTATGTTCCCAATTGATGAAACTACAGGAAATTTTAACGCTTCCATGATACAGCAGTTTGATGAACTGGTTGCAAGCAAAGCTTATCCGTGGAAGACCAGTGATTTACTTCCTAAGGTGTATGTTGCAGGAGAGCAAGCAGGCGTTTTAAGCGAAGCGGGAGCTAAAATTCTGGATCCATCGCTGCATTTACAATCAGGTATTCCGCTTAGTCCTCCAGAGGGGGATGCTGGAACCGGGATGGTTGCAACGAATAGCGTAAGAAAACGCACCGGGAATGTATCTGTAGGAACCTCTGTTTTTGCCATGATTGTATTAGAAAAAGAACTTTCCAAGGTTTATCCGGAAATTGATATGGTTACTACTCCGAACGGAAGTCCAGTGGGCATGGTTCATGCGAATAACTGTTCAAGTGACCTCAACGCCTGGCTCGGGTTATTCCGTGAATTCTATGAAGCCATGGGACACAAAGTGGATGCCAATAAATTGTACAGCGTGCTATTAAATAAAGCTTTGGAAGCAGATCCTGATGCCGGTGGATTACTAAGCTATGGTTATCTCTCAGGAGAGAATATTACTGGGTTAGAACAAGGTCGTCCGCTATTTGTCCGCTCGCCGGAGAGCAAATTCAATCTGTCCAACTTTATGCGTACACATCTATTCAGCGCCTTTGGTGCTTTGAAAATTGGAATGGACATTTTGACGAAGGAAGAGAATGTAGCCATTGATAGTATTTTAGGCCACGGCGGCTTATTTAAGACTCCTGTAGTGGGTCAAAAAATGATGGCAGCTTCAATGAATGTTCCTGTTTCCGTAATGTCGACTGCCGGTGAAGGCGGTGCATGGGGAATGGCTATTCTTGCCGCTTACATGATGAATAAAAATCAGGAAGAAAGTTTAGAAGACTTCCTCGATCAAAAAGTGTTCAAAGATGTTAAGGGTGAAGAAATTCATCCAGAGGCAACCGACATTAAAGGATTTGAAACCTTTATCGAACGTTATAAAAAGGGTCTGGCGATTGAGCAGTCCGCTGTTGACAATTTAGTGTGAAAATGGAGGTGGCAAGATGTTAGAACAACTTAAAGAAGAGGTTTTTCAAGCCAATCTGGAATTGCCGAAACAAGGACTTATTAAATATACATGGGGAAATGTGAGTGCAATTGATCGTGAAAGTGGATTATTCGTAATCAAACCTAGTGGTGTAGATTATGAAACAATGAAAGCCAGCGATATGGTAGTTGTTGATCTGGATGGCAATGTGGTTGAAGGAGATATGAGACCTTCCTCCGATACACCTACTCACGCCGTGCTTTATAAGCATTACTCCGAGATCGGGGGAATCGTTCACACGCATTCCACTTGGGCAACCATTTGGGCTCAAGCAGGACTAGATGTTCCTGTCATGGGAACGACCCATGCTGATACCTTCTATGGTTCCATTCCTTGTGCGCGTTTCTTGACGCAAGAAGAAGTCGATCGTGGTTACGAAGCGGAAACGGGTAATGTAATCATCGAGACCTTTGAACAACGTGGGATCGATATTATGGCGGTTCCTGGTATTTTACTTAAAGGACACGGACCCTTTACTTGGGGGAAAAATGCGAAATCGGCGGTAATAAACAGCGTAGTTTTGGATGAAGTATCCAAAATGAATTTGTTTGCAAGAGAGCTGAACCATTTTGCTGAGGAGTTGCCACAACGTATTTTAGATAAACATTACTTGCGAAAACATGGAAAAGACGCTTATTACGGACAAAAATAATTAAACCACAAAATTACGAAAAGAGGATGAATATGTCAACAGCAGTAGCAAAAGAATTTTGGTTTGTCGTAGGTTCACAACATCTTTATGGGGAAGAAGCATTGGCTGAAGTTAAGGCGCATGCCCAAACGATGACAGATGCTTTGAATAAAAGCGGAGTTTTACCTTACCCACTAGTGTTACAGGATTTGGCTGTCAGCGCAGATAAAATCACAAACATCATGAAAGAAGTCAATTACCGCGATGAAGTTGCCGGTGTTATCACTTGGATGCATACCTTCTCACCTGCAAAAATGTGGATCCGCGGAACTAAAATGCTGCAAAAGCCTTTGCTACATCTAGCTACGCAATATAATGAAAGTATCCCATGGGCAACGATCGATATGGATTTCATGAATCTAAATCAAGCCGCTCATGGTGACCGTGAATATGGTTTTATTAACGCCCGGTTGAACAAACAAAACAAAGTGGTAGTAGGCTACTGGGAACGTCCTGAAGTCCAAAAGCAAATTGCAGAATGGATGGACGTAGCCGTTGCTTATAACGAAAGTTTCAATATCAAGGTCGCTCGCTTTGGTGACAACATGCGTAACGTTGGCGTAACCGAAGGAGATAAGGTTGAAGCCCAAATTCAATTTGGATGGACTGTTGACTACTTTGGTATTGGCGATCTAGTACAAATCATTAATGAAGTTAAAGAAGAAGAGATCGACGCCTTATTCGCTGAGTATTCAGAGCTGTATGAATTTGATTATGGGACTAACAGCAAAGAAGCTTGGGAAGCTAGCGTGAGAGTTCAAGCAAGCTATGAAATTGCTATTAAACGATTCCTTGATCAAGGTGGCTACAACGCCTTCACATCGAACTTCGAAGATTTACACGGAATGAAACAACTTCCAGGACTTGCTGTTCAACGACTGATGGCACAAGGCTATGGTTTTGCTGGAGAAGGAGATTGGAAGACTGCAGCTCTCGATCGCTTGCTTAAAGTGATGAGCCATAACCAATCCACTGGCTTTATGGAAGATTACACTTATGAATTGACGGTTGGTCAAGAATCCATTCTTCAATCCCATATGCTTGAAGTAGATCCTACTTTGGCAAGCAACAAACCAAAAATTATCGTATCTCCACTGGGTATTGGTGGTAAAGACGATCCAGCACGTTTAGTATTTGACGGTAAAGCAGGAGACGGTGTGGTTGTTTCCATGGCTGACTTTGGGACTCATTACAAACTGTTGATCAATGAAGTTACTGCTTTCGAACCAACGGTTCCAGCTCCCAACCTTCCAGTAGCTCGTGTACTTTGGAATGTTAAACCTAACTTCCAAGATGGGGTTAAAGCTTGGATCGAAAATGGTGGCGGTCACCACACCGTAGTTTCATTAACGCTTACAACAGACCAAATTATTGCTTATGCAAAACTTGTAAACTTGGAATATGTAGTTATTAAATAATAGCAAAGCTTTATTACGATTAATAGGACTCCATTCTTCAAAAGGCTCGAGGAATGGAGTCCTATTTTTTTGTTCGATTTCCTTCAATAGATGCGATAATTTCCACTCAAAGCCAGTAAACTAAAAAAGTACAGACAGTTGTCATAGTAACGACGGAGTCCAGTGCGCAATGGTGTATCCCAAAACAAACGGACAAAATGCTCTGCCTCCGGGCCATTAGAAGCAAGGGAAGCCATGGCATTGGTCGCCAACAGACCTGTCGGGTGCAGTGCCGGTTCGTCGAAGGGCTGTCCCTCAATGGTATACCGCCGGTAATCGGAAACTTCGATATTCCTAAAAAAAGCCTGAATCCGGTTACATTGATCGACCTGCCAGATGTCCTTTTGGAACCAAGCCCAGTCCAGACCGATATTAGCCGCTACCCGGTAAGCATCACTGAAAAAATGGCTGAAATCACCATGAGGCTGGGGTTCTGCCGGGGACCCGTTAAAATTAGCATATTCGGGAGCAAGGCCGGTTATCGGATGGCATGCAGTAAACAGATATGTGCGGCTGGCTTCCGCGGCTTCTCGCCAAAACATGTGGTCACGTTCGTCAGCCCACAAGGCGAACAAATCATAGAAATGGGGGAGATGGTAAGACGGATCACTGAAGGTGGATTCCGGTACGAATTTGATCAATTTCGTTTCCGCGTCCCACATTGAGTCGCCATCTCCTGTTTCAGTTTTATGTACACAAGCATGCAATATCGTTTGGGCCTGCTCAGAATAATTATAAGGTTCCGGACCGTTCCCCCAACGTTTTGAGGCAAAAAACAGAGCCATGGCGAAAAACTCTTCGCCGTCAGGTGCAGGTCCCTGAGAAATCCTTGTACCGTCAGGCTTGCAGTGCCAAGCAAAGTAATTGGCATAGCGACCTTCTTTGTGCTGCATAAACGTCTTTGAGAAGTTCCATAGACGATCAAACTCTTCTTTTTTATTCATTTGAACGGCCATCATCATCCCGTAGGACATTCCTTCCGACCGAACGTCTAGATTACCTGTATCCAGGATATAGCTTTTATCCTCGTCCTGCGGATAGTATATTCGTACGTTCGGATCTCCGTAAAACAAATCATTCCAAGTTTCATTGAGTTTAGCGTTGATATCATCTTCAGAAAAACCGAGCTCCTTAAATATATTGCGATATTCCCCTGTATAAAAAGCACCTTGTTGTGTCAGTGTCATCAAAAACGCCCTCCTGTGAACTACAGCATGCAGTCCATTTTAATAAAAACTAAGGATGGATAGTTTGAATGGTGCCATCATCGTTGTATCTCAGCTCTGTATATTTTACAGAACGCTTGTTGTCAGCTCCACCAGACAAAGAACTGTCATGATAAAATAAATACCATTTCTCTTTAAACTGAACAATAGAATGGTGCGTTGTCCAGCCTATCACTGGAGAAAGGATTTTTCCTTGATATTCATAAGGTCCAAGCGGATCTTTACTGATAGCGTATACAATATTGTGGGTAGTACCAGTGGAATAAGAAAGATAATAACACCCGTTGTATTTATGAACCCATGGACCTTCAAAATATCTTCTCTCCTCATCTCCAGCAAGAATCGGATTTCCGTTTGTATCGATGATGGATATTTCTCTAGGTTCACCTTCAAAGCTCAGCATATCCTCGCTCAACTCCGCTACGATAGGTCCAAGAGCTGGTGCCGTTTCAGACGGCCCCTCAGCATCCGGAACAAATGAGCCGGTTTGCCATTTTTCAAGTTGACCTCCCCAAAGACCACCAAAGTATATATATGATTTGCCATCATCAACGAAAACAGCGGGATCAATGCTATAACTGCCAGGAATGTAGTTCGGTTCAGGTGTAAAGGGTCCGGAAGGTGAAGCTGAGGTGGCGACCCCGATACGGAAAATATCGTCATAGTCTCTGGCTGGGAAAAACAAATAGTAGGTATTGTTTTTGTATGCTGCATCCGGAGCCCACATTTGCTGCTTAGCCCATGGAACATCCTTCACATGAAGCACTTCACCGTGGTCAACACAAGGGGAGCCATCTCCATCAATAGAAAGAACATGGTAATCCTCCATATTATATTGGTCACCATTGTCATTAGAGATCATTTCGTGATCCAGGTCATGTGAGGGATAAATATAAATTTTGCCTTCAAATACATGAGCAGAAGGATCCGCAGTATAAATATGAGTTACGAGAGGTTCATTGGGTTGCACAGGCTTTGTCAAGTCATTTCCTCCTATAAAGTTAATCGCTTACAAAGTTAATGGTATAAGAACTTTAGGACGCTGTATATATAGCAACTATAGTTTATACCCCACAAAGTTTAGAACATAAAAAAGAACCTTTATTCAAAGGTTCTTTTTTTACTACTGTCTTTGTCCGTGGAATTGTCGATGAAGTTCCCGCACTTGTTCTGCAAGCTCCGTTACAGGGCCATCTACGACTGCATTATGGATAACTTCCTGAATGGTCAAATTACGGACAGGTGATGCTGCAATGCCTATTTCGCTTAACCACTGTGATAATTGCTGCGAAGAACTGGCATATACAATCCTTCCTAATTGAACCCAACCGTGAGCCGCCGCACACATAGGGCAATGTTCCCCGGAAGTATACACAGTTGCCTGCTTACGTTCTTCCAGTGACATATTCTGAGCTGCCCAGCGAGCTAAAGCGAATTCGGGGTGCTGAGTATGGTCACCACCGCCTACATGGTTACTGTCTTCGGCCAAGACCTCTCCATTTGCTGGAGACCAGGATGGAGCCGAAAGGTTCGTCCCCAACCTCGAGTGCAATTCGGGCAAGTTCAATACAACGCTGAAGATGTTTGATATCGGTATCGTTTAACATGATGATAGAGCCTCCCGAAATATAATTTATAGATAAATCTCACGAACAGTAGGCCTGAGCCTGTTTGTTCACCGCATTCTTCTATGTTAGCATGTAAAGTATTCGATTAAAAATATGTCATGCAATTTCAAGATAGGGAGGACATCTAGAAATGAAACACCCATTTATATTAAATGCCGTATGGAACGGCGGTCGTAATAGTGATGGAACGATTGAAGCTGGACAACTCAAGACTCAAATCTCCATTCCGAAAGAAATGGGCGGGCCAGGAGTTGGAACGAATCCGGATGAGATGCTACTGGGTGCGGCGGCAACCTGCTATCTCATTACACTAGCAGCTATGCTGGAGCGATCAGGGCTTACGACTTCCAGCCTGACGTTAACATCAGAGGCGACAGTGGATGTAACAAATAACATTTTCACATATGAAGCGATCAAACATTCACCCATCATCACACTTACCGAAGATGCGTCACAGGACGATATTGATAAAGCAATTCGTATTGCCCATAAAGCAGAAGGCTCTTGTATGATTTCCAGAGCTGTAGCAGGAAACGTACAAATTACCACAGAGCCAACAGTGCTAACATCAAGTATGTAAGGTTAAGTTCTAAAGGAGTTATCCCTTAGGAATCAGAGAGGAGAAATTAACTTTGAACGTTGAGTTGTATAAGGATTTGATCAAGGATGAGCGTGGGAATTATTACGTAGCGGTACAAAAAGAGGGCAATGAACTGACCTTGGTAAATGCAATGCTTGAGCGTTCTTATCAGGACCTGCTGGAATTTAATGAAGAGTTTAAAAAGAAATATGCGGAATACGAGCACCAGTTCATCGGCAAAGTGATTATGGATAAGCTGCGGCATGATGTTGTGTTCGCGTCCAAAGAAGACGGCCATGGACGAATGTATAATCTGGCAGCGATTGCCGGCGATTACAAGGTTGCTTTTATTGATATGATTGAATTTTACCGAAACCCTCGAATAGGACGTAGCCATGACAACGACATCCATTAAGCTTAGCGTTTTGGACCTTGTACCTGTATTTGATAATGTGGATGCAAGCTTTGCATTAGGACAAGCGGTGGAACTGGCTCGAACAGCTGAAAGACTGGGATATACTCGTTATTGGGTTGCCGAACATCATGATATGCCGGGTTTAGCGTGTACCTCCACAGAGGTGTTTTTATCGCATATCGGAGCGAGAACACAGCATATCCGCATCGGATCGGGAGCTTTATTGCTGCCGCACTATAAGCCGTTAAAAGTAGTGGAATCTTTTCATTTGCTGGCAAGTTTATATCCGGGACGCATCGACCTTGGGTTAGGCAGGGCTCCTGGCGGTGCTGCTGAAGTAAGCTTAGCGCTGAGCGGAAATTTTCTCGAAAATGTTTGGAAAATGCCGGAACTGCTTAAGGGAGTCACCGAATTGTTGCAGGGGAACTATTCATATGAAGGACGTAAGATAACCGCCCGTCCGACTCCACCCGAATCGCCAGAGCTGTGGATGCTGGGTACAAACAAGAAAAGTGCGGCATATGCTGCCGAGTTTGGAGCAGGCTATGTGTTTGGTCAATTCATGAGCGATGTAGCTGGGGAAGAGATTTTGCAAGCTTACCGTGAAGCTTTTATCCCTTCTTCAGTTAATGCTAGTCCTCGGGCCATCGTAGCTGTTGGCGTTATTTGCGCCGAGACTGAGGAAGAAGCAGAGCGGCTAGCCTCTTCCGGTATGACATTATTTCAACAAGAAGGCTCAGCCGAAGAGAAATCCAAGCATTTGGAACGTAAACTGCTGATAGGCACACCCAAAAATATCAAAGAAAAGCTGGAACAGTTATCTCACTTGTATGGAGTTGATGAATTCATTATCGTTACTATGATTCCAGACTATGAGAAACGGTTGCATTCGTTTGAGTTGCTTGCCCGCGCTTGCTTGAATTCTAACTAGCCCTTTCTTCATGCAATGATGCTAAAGGAGGTCCACATAGATGCAGACTCATACCTCTGACTCCATTAAAATCCCTCCCGGATTTTGGGCTGGATTAATTCAATTAGGGATAACCGCTCAAGATATAGCCAGTAAAGCAAGTCTTCCCCTGAGCCTTATCACGGAGTCAGCAGTCACCACAACCCAATATTTCGCTATCTGGCAGGCATATTCGGATCTCGTTGGAGACACTGCTGAGGGAATCATCAAGCTAGCAACCGTTTTTGAAACCACACAATATCCGCCGACCGTCTTAGCCACTTATCATGCTAAAGATTATCGCGACGCTCTAAACCGAATGGTGCGCTATAAACGGATGTGCCCTCCAGAAAGCTTGCATATCATCGAAGAGGGAGAGTTGTGTACAATCGAATTGAATTGGCAGCCTCCCGAGTATTCCGGTCCACGTCTGCTGCTTGGCCTTACACTGGCGTTTTTACTGGAGCTTGGGCGGCGGGGAACAGGTATACCTCTGACAGCACAGTTTGTAGAATTTTCACAACCCATAGGGAATTTACAGGTTCTTGAAGCTTATTTCGGCTGTCGAATTCAGATCGGTGCTGAGACTAACCGCTTAACACTACGACGTAGTGACTTGGATCTTCCCTTTATCTCGTATAACGAAGAGTTGCTAGAGATTCTGACTCCTGTTTTGGATCGGACACTTGCTGAACAGCACGGCAGTAGCTCAATTACTGAAAGGGTCAAATGGATTATGAAACGCAGCCTTAGCGGAGGTCAACCCGAGATTCAAACCGTTGCTAAAGAGCTAAGGATGAGTGCTCGTACCTTACAGCGGAGGCTTACTGAAGAAAATACGAGCTTCAAGCATTTGCTGACACAAGCCAGACATGAGCAGGCGCGAGCGTATTTAGCAGATCCTTCCCTCGATGTTAAAGAGGTGGCTTTCTTGATCGGATATGAAGATCAGAACTCGTTCTATCGTGCCTTCCGACTTTGGGAAGGAGATACTCCTTCAAATTGGCGTGTTAAACAAGAAGTTTGGCGCAAGACACTAGTTACTGAATAATCCCGGTAAGATAGTATAAATACTAGACGATGCTCAGTACAGTTCTTGAGAAACTGCTAATTAACTTGCCATGATAAAAGGAGAAAAGAAATATGGATATGGGATTAAACAATAAGACAGCTTTAATTACAGGATCTACAAAAGGTATTGGTAAAGCTATCGCCTTTGAACTTGCCAACGAAGGCGTTAATGTACTAATAAATGGACGTAATTATGAAAAGGTAGAACAAACAGTAAATGAAATTAAAGCAAAATTCCCGGAAACTTCTCCACAGAATGCTACAGCCGATATTGTAGATATGGAGCAAAGAGAAGCTTTATTTGAAAAACACCCCCATATCGATATTTTAGTTAATAATATGGGGATTTATGAACTGATGAGCTATGACGACGTTGACGATGAAATATTTGAAAAATACATCCGTACGAATGTTCTTGCTGCAAATGGATTAACAAAATTTTATTTACCAAAAATGTTAGAAAACAATTTTGGTCGCGTGATCTTCATTGCTAGTGAAGAAGCAATAATGCCGTCAGCTCAAATGCCACAGTATGCAATGACCAAATCAATGCTATTATCATTAGCAAAAAGCTTATCTAAATTAACAATCGGAACAGAAGTTACCGTCAATACTATCATGCCAGGACCAACACTCTCTGAAAACGTGCACCAAATCATTGATGGAATGTACCCAGATGAAGCGTTGACCTTTTCAGAAAAAGAGAAAAAATTCATGGCTAAAAACTTACCGCAATCTGAAATACAGCGATTTATTAAACCTAATGAAATAGGTAGACTAGCAGCATTTATGAGCAGTCCCTATGCCTCTGCATTTAAAGGTTCTCCGATCCGTATGGATGGGGGCATGGTACCTACTATTTTCTAAATGTAGTATCGATACACAAAAAGCCACTCCTTATGGAATGGCTTTTTTATTTGATATATTATTCACTGTCCTCCGTTATAACAAAGGATACCAAAGTACCTTCACCTTGTTTACTTTGAATAAAAAGACCCTGACCATACAATTGCATTAGTCTTCGATGGGTGTTAGCCAGTCCGATGCCACTTTTAGCTTTCATGGTCGGTTCCAGCAACAACGCGAGCGTTCTATGATCCATACCTTGCCCATTATCCTCCACTTCGATCTTTACAGCATTGTTCAGACGTGAAATCCGAATATAAACGGTACCCCCCTGTTGACGCTTGAGCAGACCATGCTTGATAGCATTTTCTACCAAGGGTTGGATGGATAGAGGGGGTAACAGGATATTAATATCTGGATCTACCTCCCAAACAACGGAAATTCGTTCTGCAAATCGTGTTTGTTCAATATACAAATAAGATTCTACCAGCTCTAGTTCATGAGAAAGGTTCACGAGTTCTCCGATATTTAAAAAGTCAAAGCTGATTCGCAAAAAGGAAGTAAATGCAGTGATGAGCTCTTGCATCTTTTTAGTATCCATATCACTGAGTGCCGCAATAGAGTTCAATGTATTGAACAAGAAATGGGGTTGTATCTGTGCCTGTAGATAAGCCGCTTCAATACGCACCCGTTCATTAAAAGAAATTTTCATCGCTGTTAATGCTCGAATGCGATATTTGAGTTCAACTGCATCCACCGGTTTGGTAACATAATCATTTGCGCCGGAGTAGAATCCAGTGTAAATATCCTCAGGCTGACTGCGGGCAGTCAGCAATAGCACTGGGAGCTCATATAGGGAATAACGAGCGCGAACCTTTTGCGTTAATTCATATCCTGACATATGCGGCATCATTACATCACTAATCAGTAAATCCCAACTCTTTTTATCTAGCCAATCCAGTGCCTCTTGTGCTGAGTTCACTGTCGTAATGAGATAAGGTTCGCTTTCGAGAATGCCCTTTAGCACATTCAGATTAACAGGGTCATCATCTGCCACCAAGAGATTCACCTTCGCATCTGTAAAGAGTGGCGGGATTTTGTCAGTGTGTTGATTAGTTTGTTCGGAAATCCCCCATTCAGCCATCTGCTTATAAATCTCATCTGGTGTATACGTTGTTATAGGTGAAACCTCTCTTACTATCTGTTCGCTATAGGAATCAGCAAGGGGTAGTGCAAAACTGAAAGTTGAACCTTTGCCGAGTTCAGAATGTATGCTCAAGCTGCCACCATGTAGTTCTACCAACTGCCTACTAATGCTTAGTCCCAGTCCAATTCCACGCCCGTCATTTATTCCGTGAGGGCCTTGCTCATAGGGGAGGAATACCCGCGCCATGGTCTCTTCGGTCATGCCTACTCCGGTATCTGTTACATATATAAAGACATGAGCGTCTTTTTCCTCAGCTGAAACAGAAACAAGTCCTTGCTCGGTGTATTTGAGCGCGTTGTGCACTAGATTTAATAATACTTGTACTAGTCGTTTCTCATCCGCAAGAATAGGAGGCATAGATTCTGGTATGTTCATGGATAGCCGTACCGGTTTGCCTTCAATCAAATATTGAAGCATATTGATGACTCCGGGAACCACTGATTGAACCAAAATAGGCTCCTGATGCAAAATAACGCGATGCTCTTGAAGACGTACTACATCCAGTAGATCACCAAGCATATGGGACATGCGGCGGCTGATAGTAATCAGTAACTCCATATCTTGCCGGCTACTCTCGCAGAGTCTATCCTTTTCCTTCGTTATTATATTTTGCGCGATATTCATAATTCCATGAACTGGTGTTCGCAGCTCGTGAGAAGTATTGGCGAGAAACTGATCCTTGAGTTTGTCCGCTTTTTTCAGCTGCTCATTTAGCTCCATGTTCTCTTTGGCATTCTGAAAATACTTTTTAAACCAATAAGCTGAGAAGCCAACGATGGCGGCAATAATATCCACAGGATAGTAGACAATTGAATAATGGCCGTTATTATCCCACAAATTCCATAACAAATTAGAGATGATAGCCGCACCTGATATCAGTAGAAAAACAACATCTTTTTCATCTTGCCTTTTGAACAATAAGCGCCCCAAGCTATAAATTAACCAGATGAAGGGAATATACTGAAACACTTGAATGATTCCCCAGTGAATCGATGTACTGACCAAATAAGCAGGAACGATAAATATAAATAAGGTATAAAGGAATAGACACCACGTGTAAGCGCGTAACCACTTGTTGACTTCGGCACCTGAGGTGAATTTCCTGAAAACAAGCAGAATAAAAAGGTTCTGCCATAAGAAGGCGATTAAACGGATTTTTAATGACCAAGTGTAATTAATCGGCAGTAATGCTAAAACTAAATTGTCATTTCGGGCTAAAAGGATTACGGCTACAGATAATGTCATTAGCCCTACAAGAAACAGGGCACGTTCTTTAGGATTAAATAAATACAGAATACAAGCATACAGCCCATGTAGTAGCAGGATGATTGCAGTAAGCATTTGAAATCCAACGGTATAAAAATTTGTCCGGTTAACCACTTCCTGAGAGCCAAAGAAAATAGGCCCACTAATACCGCCTTTATAGGGGTGATCAAAATTTGCTACCTGAATAAGTACATCTATTTCTGTCATATTTTCCGAAAAATATGATGCTGTAAATGAGGTGGTTTTTGGTGCATATGTATTGGCATCGAGAGAAACTGTCCCATTATTGAGAATAGGGGTACCGTTAATTTCCACACTGGACGCGGAATAAATTTGTTTGATCCAGAACGAGATAGGCTCCTGAAGCGGTTCTACCAAAATACGCAGACGGTAAGTCCCGTATCCATATGAAGTTGTCTGATCAGTTCCGTTAGCGTGGCTCCATTTCCCAGGAACTTGAAGTGCTTGGGATTGCTTTGGGATAGTAGAAGTCTTGGATGAAACAAATTGCGAAGGATAAAAACTCCATTCACCATCTAGCCTGAATAAGTTAGCTTTCTCCAGATCCTGGCCACGTAAATCCAGTACACCGTTGCTAATCATAGGTACATTGTTGGAAACCTTAAATATGCTGAACCAAATGCAGCGTAGGCCAAAGAGAATGCTGATAAAAAGTAGAATGATTGCTAATTTGTTTAGGATCGTATTATTTTTCATGAGAACATTATAGCAAATAATTCTAATCTAGATTCTAAAATGGATTTATTTATATAAGATGAGAAAATGCCAGCAATGATCTTAAAGGACAGTATAGTTATAATTGTTCTTTATAAACAATAACTTGTAAATATTGTTATTATTAGAGAGGGAGTTTTCATCGCTAACAGGTCAAAATCTGCAACAGGTAATGCACTGAATAGAAAAGGAATGAACCTAATGCCTAAGGAAGAAGTGTTAAAAGGCGGTAATGTAAATCATATAGTCCGTATGGCGAACACTGTTCGCCGCCCTATAGGTTATTGGAGTCCGAATGTTCATGAACTACTGAAACATTTGGAACAACAGGGCTATGAGGGAGCACCAAAATTCCTCGGAATCGATGATTCAGGTCGTGAAATATTGACATTTATTTCTGGAGAAGTTCCAGGGAATAATTATCCAAACCTTGAACCATATATGTGGACGGACGAAACGCTTGTGGGTCTGGCACACCTTATACGTCGTTTCCATGATGTGACTACAGTGTTCAGGTCCAATATGGAGGACAGATGGCAGCTTAGCTATGCCGATGATGCCGAATATGAAGTGATCTGTCATAATGACGCAGCGTTGTATAATGTTGTCTTTCAAAAGGAGGCTCCTGTGGCGCTCATTGATTTTGACATGGCAGGTCCAGGTCCGCGTATGTGGGACATTGCGTACACCCTTTACACATCTGTTCCACTTGCGAGTTTTGCACCTGACCATACTTCTGGAACCATAGTAGCATACCAATGTGAAATACATGTCGTAGAGCGACGTAGGCGAATTCATTTGTTTTTTGAAGCTTATGGAATTCCCGTTCCAAATAATCTGCGACAGTGGATTATACAACGTTTGATAGTACTGTGTGATACGTTGAGAAATGGTGCTGCTGATGGGAATCCTGCCTTTCAGAAAATGGTTGATGAGGGTCACTTGGCCCACTATGAGAGTGAGATTAGGTTTGTAACAGATCATTTCGAGGATTGGATATAAAAATCGGATATTCCGCTCACGGACAGGATCATTGAATAAAATTAAAAAAGTATACCATTAGAATTGAGGTCTGAGAATGAGTGTGAAACGAATTGTCACAAATATTAAAACGCAGAATGTTTCGGCAGCAAAAAGCTTTTACCAGGACGTACTCGAGCTTGATTTATTGATGGATCATGGTTGGATTGAAACATACGGCTTACTCGGGAATGAGAACATTCAAATAAGCTTCGCATCACAGGGCGGCTCCAATACGCCTACTCCTGATCTATCGATTGAAGTTGATGATGTCGATGCTGTGTTTGAACGTATGAAGAGTGCTGGATATACGATAGAATATGGACCTGTTGATGAGCCTTGGGGTGTTCGGCGATTCTATGTCCGCGACCCATTTGGCAAACTTATCAACATCCTTGCTCATGGACATTAGATAAACGATCACGGCGTGCAGAAATCTAGATTGTTAAACAATCATGAAACGATTGTGAAGGAGCTTCCTATAGGGTAGCTCCTTTTAATTTTAAACTATACCAGCTAATAGCTTGTCAAGATTACCAGTAAAGTAAAGCCCAATCATATGTTATATTTAAAAGTAGGTAAGCCAAATAACCCCCCAATTGTATTGTATTTGGAATATTATACCATTGGTTTCGTATTAAGCAATCCGGAATGTTTTTTTGTTTTTCATGATGGCATATAGCCAATGCACCAATTTATTGGCACATGCGACTAGAGCCACTTTATGTGGTTTTCCTTTGGCTCTCTTACGATTGTAGAATTCTTTGATTCGTATATTACGAGCGCGAATTAATCCGCATTGGACAGCCAAAACCAGCGCGTAACGCAACTGCCTGGAACCACGTTTCGTGATTCAATTTCGAGTTGCTGTAAACCTACCTGAAGCAAAGACACTTGGATCAATGCCTGCAAAGGCGACTAGCTTTTTAGGATGATCAAATCGGTCGACTTCTCCAATTTCAGATAAAATTGTTGCCGCAATTTTATGCCCAATACCAGAAATCGACTGAATTAATTCATATTCTTCAATGTCTTCAGCCAGAGCATCTATGTTCTGTTCCAATCCAGTAAGATGCTCTTGGTACTGAAGAATGAGGGTAATAAGGACTTTCAAATTGATTAAGTGGCTGCATACATGGTTTGCTGAAATAGGCTTTGTTTTGCCGCATCTAGCAGCCGTTGCACCCGTTGGTTAATCCAGTCCTCTGAACGCCCGCGTTTTATAGAAAGCAGTTCTTTCATCTTAGATTTGAGTGTGTTATCATCCGTCTGTAATACTGAATATGAGGTTGGGAATTCACTTAAAAACTGTAATGAAATACCGGAATACATAGCTCCAAAGACACCTTTGTAAGCAGGGAAAACCTGATCTAAAACAGCTTGGAATTGTAGTTTAGTCTGTACACACATCTTTGAAAGAGACTCATATTGTCTTGTAAGATAGCGCAGATTGAGAAGTTGCACACCTCTTTTCTTAAACGGTTCAAATTCTTCTTTGTAGTACAGCTCTCCCAATAGGTAAGCGTCAGCAGCATCCGTCTTTACTTTACGAAGTTGAGACTTCCTAAGCCGATTTGAGATGAGCGGATTAATAACAATATAAATATAATGATGTTCCTCTAGGAACTGAACAACGGGACTCTGATAATGACCGGTTGCTTCTAGAATAAGCAAAGGACGTTGTTGAGATGCAAATTCAACTTCTGTTAAAACTTGAAGGGAATTTGCTAAACCATCTCGAGTGTGCTCGAAGTGGAATATCCCTTGGAATGGCTTTCCGCGCTCTAGAAAGGCTTGTCCATGGCTTTCTTCTTTAGAAATATCTAGACCGATAACTGGATTCATTTCATCTCCCCTTGTAAGTGTAGATTCACCGGCATCCCCTAAGGTTGATCTTCTTGTCGCTCCATAGCATCGCTTGTTATACGGGATCTTACGTCCCAACCAGCCTCAATCATGGTCATGACAAGTAGGGGTGAACATTATAGCTCTCGGGATCAAGTCCCACGGGCAGGTACGTTCGACCAGGCTACTTTAATCCTCTATGCAAATGAAAAAAGGATCAACCAGAAAGAACTGGTTGATCTCATAATACGAACGGGCAGGAGAGTTGAAGATCAAACGCGGGGAACCTTATCATAAATAATGGTAAAGGGGAGAATCGAAGTAACGATCGACAGGTCAACCTTGATGGCGCGCTTGGTCGAATTTTTCAAAGATACTATTATTAAAGAGGAGCAGTTGCCGCAGCAAACTACTCCTCTTTAATAATAGGGGAACCTAGCATGACTTATCTGTACTTCGCGTACCTATTGGGAATAAAGGCGTGGACCTTGCCGACCCACAAGGTGAATAAAACGTGGACAAAAGAGAATTCACCAGTTTTTTAGAAGGAGATGCATACGATGATTCGAATCTTTGAACCTATAAATGCCTTACATAAGATAGTGGACTATATTTGGGTCGTAGACTTCGACTTTCTCGCTGATGACAATAGAGAAGATATTATTATGCCGCTGGGGTATATCAATATCATTTTCAATTACGGGTCTGCTTACAGTCTGGTAAGAGAAGATCAGGAAGTGGTGATCCCCAATACGGTTGTGATTGGTCAAATGAAAAGCGCGAAATATGTTCGATATGGACAACAGTTGTATCAAATCGGGATTTCATTAACTCCGTTAGGATTTATACACTTGTTTCAAGTGCCCGGCCTCGAATTGGAAGAGCGAATCCTACAAGCCACCGATGTGGACCCTGATCTAGATGAACTGTACCGGATGATGAGATTTAAAGATGTGGAACAGAATATCACAGCAATCAATCATTATTTACTCGATAAGATGGTGTTGAATAAGAAGGATACTGGCCGCATAGAGGAAATGCTTACTTATGTAGAACGAGAGTATGAAAACTTGAACATTGTGCGTATGGCAAAATTTTTTTGCATTTCAGTAAGTACGTTAGAGCGTTTCTTCAAAAGGCATGTCGGGCTTACCCCAAAGACCTATGGGGATATTGTGAAGTTTAGAAAACATGTTGAGGATGAAAGATTGAGGGAGGAGATGCAGTATCGTTACTATGATCAGTCTCACCTCATCAAAACATTCAAAAAGTTTGCAGGCAAAACCGTCAAAGAGTTAGAGAAACTTCCACATGAATTAACCCTTCGATATGTCTGGCATGGTCAGAAGTGATGAACGCCAGATCATATTGATGCTGATTTTTTACAATACACTGTTATTTCTTCCTGCTAATCTTGAGACACTAACAGATGAGAGGAAGGAATAACGATGCAGAATATTATGATCATAGCAAGTTTACTAGTGTTTTTTAATGTAATGTTGTTGGCGATATTGGTTCCAGGAGGGCCGATTGAGAATAGAGATTTTTCAAAATTAAAAGGGATTGTATTTTGGGGATTTAATCTGTTTCTTATCTTACTTGGTGTTATGTCGTTTATCACGTGTTATCTCTTGTTGATTGCACATCCTAATGCGATTTTCATCACGAAAATTATCGCTGTTTTATACTTTATCGTATACATTATCGATTTAGCTGGTATTTTTCCAAAATCACCGACTAAAATGTCTAAGCCACTTATGCTTTTTGAAATCATTAATGGATCAATGGCTGTCTTCCTCTTCCTTTTTGTGACGGCGATTGGGCATATCGGTTCATGAGGACGAGAGCCCGTATCACAAGTAGGGCAAAATTTTTAGAAGCCTTGCGAAATATGAGTAATAGCGTTCGCTGATGGAGGGAGGACTATGGTAAAAAAGATTGCTCGTAGCCTATCCTCGGATGTCCTTTCATATTTCTATAAAAGGAGATGTCGAGATGAATTACCGAATTGAACAAAGAGGGCCTTTTGAGATGTTCGGAGTGTATGGTCTAATTAATTTAGACATGAAAACAGCGTTCTCAGAAGTTCCTCAATTTCGTGGAGAATGTGATGATGATGGCAGTGTTGATCTTATGAACGAAATATTAGGACGTTTTGGTGACACCGTATTGCATGCTGCCTTATATGATCATACAGGAGAATCTTTCAAGTATATGATTTGTTACAATTTACCTAAGGGCCTTGAAATTCCAGAGAGATTTACAAAGCTTTCTGTCCCAGCATTAACATGGGCTATTATCCCGGAGCCGCAATGTGATTTACAAAAACTGTGGGAACGTATATACTCCGAGTGGTTTCCGACATCTGATTACGAACAGGTTGATGGTCCTAGTTTCGAAATGTATTATGGCATGGCAGTCAATGTTACAGGGGAAATCTGGATACCTGTAAAGAAAAAATAACTTTTTTACTCAAGTGAAATGCAGATATGTATTAACGAAGATGATAGTTGAACAAGGTCAAATCAATGAAAGGGCCATCCTGCAAAGGATGGCCCTAAAACTACTATTACAGATAGTGCGGGGAATCTTATCACAAGTAACGGCAAGTTTTTTTGACTGTGTAAAGTTTATTTAAGATATTCATTGCCTATATGCCGCGTAATTCCAATGATATCCTTATCCTATATCAGATGCGCACCTGATGTATTCTAGATTAAAATGGAAAGGGAGATAAAAGGATGGGTAAGGACATTATCATAAGATCGATGCTTTCTGAAAAGGTTAGTATGACCCCGAGTGGATTCGTCGCAGATCAATTAAACCCAGAACAGTTCGTAGATCGCCATGAATTGTTTTTTGACAAGATCTTTGATATTCATTCCTCCGATATAACGGGAGTAGAGGGCTATGGCGAGTTTAACGAGGAATGTAAAACGGAATATGGGACCTGTAGGGAATTTCTGATCGATACATTCGCAGAAAATAAAGAGGGCTATTGGTATAATTGGGAGGAGATGTTCGAGACAACGGTTCTTGAACGTGAATTCTTCGAAAAATACTTACAGGAAATGAAGGACAGAATTCCGTATTGTGAAGGAAAACGTTATTTGGTGTATAACAATACGTTCTTCATCAATATGATCACAGACGGTAAAACAACAGTCGGGTTCCCTGACTGGAGCAGATCCGGCATCTGCGATTTCCTTCTTGATTTTGCCATTATGGACTTGAATAAACCGTATTTGCACATCCCGGAATTGTTGTTTGAGTATTGCAAAAAAAGGGGCATCGTCATACCGCATTTTAAAGAAAGATTCTTATGTATGGCTTATTATAAAGGGATTGATACCTTGCGTTGGCATGCGTCAATTGATGACACGGAGTCCTGCACGTCCATCATGAAATCTATTAGTGAACTGAAAAATCGAATATACGCCTTATAGATGGTGAAGCTATGAAATACGAAAATGCGAACGATATATTACCTGAGGAACTACTGAAAGAAATCCAGAAATACGCAGGAGGGAAACTTCTTTATATTCCTGCCGGGGTGGAGAAAAGGGCCTGGGGCGAAACGTCCGGCTACCGAGAACATCTACAGAAGCGCAATCGAATGATTCGCAATAAGTATGCACATGGACTCACGGTTTCGGAACTTGCAGACGAATACTTCTTATCTTTGGATTCTATTAAGAAAATTATATATTCAAAAAGTGATGGTGAGTATTTAATTTATTCTCCGATATTAGAATCTGCTGTACACTATGCGAATGCCGGGATGATCGAAGAGTGGATCCAATGCTATTTGCTGTTTACCCGAAAAGCTGCTCTCACTGTACAGGATCTCATGAATGAAGACTTTCTCTATTTGGGAATCGTTAAGTTTCCATTGCGTCTCATCCAACTCGAAGAATACGATATCAGGGAGAACATTGCAGACGAGAGTGAAGATGATGTATTCGCGTTGCCACCGCTTCTTATTGAATATGGGGAAGGAAAGTTTTATTGCACAGCGCAACAGGAGTTGTTAGCTTCCTTAAAACGACGCAAAATAAACGCTTATCCCACCGCCATCGTTTTGAAAGGAAATGCCGAGTATAAAAGGTTCATGAAATACTACGGAAACAAATTTATATATGTCGATAAAGTATGAGTTGGTTAATGGGCCATCCTGTAAAGGATGGCCTAAAAACTTGCCGTTACAGATAGCGCGGGGAACCTTACCATAAGTGACGGCGAAAAGTTGAGTTGAAGGTTGAAGCTTTAATGCTAAATATATCAGGAATAGTTCTCCATCATTTGATATAAATAATTTCGAAAGTCTTCAACATAGGTTTTGGGCTCTACAACTTTTAGATGAGTGCCGAAGCTTGCTAAAAGTTGAAATCCCATACGATTTTGTGGGACATAAATGGTTGCTAATAAAAATCCAGAACTATGGTCTTCAATACTTCTTCGACCATACCTTTCGATGATTTGATCTTTTATGCTAGGCGATATCCATGCCTTAATCGTGACGAATTCAGGTAGATAATTTGCTTCGTGTACTTGCTCTGACCAATCGTCTCTAGGATGAAACGCGCGTTCATCCATAGTAATATGATCGATCCGAGATAACTTGAAAGTTCGATATCCCTGTCGATGTAAACAGAATCCTTTCAAGTACCAACTCGATTCGCTAAAATGCAGCTCATAGGGCTCGACCATTCTATTCGTTACAGCCCCGTCCTTATCTGTATAATCAAACGAAGCCAGCCTCTTTTTTGAAATGGATTCTTGACATGTCTTTAAGGTTTCAAGAATCTCGGACCGACCTTCCCAATCATAAAACGACAGTTGAATGGAACGATTTAGAGACAATGGACTAACCATTGCCTCTATTTTTTTTATCGTTCTTTCAACTTCTTCAGTACGGAGGATTTGTTCCAATCCGCCGAGCGCAGTTAATATATTCTGTAAATCGGAGCTGCTTAAAAGGCGTTTATCCACCTTGTATTCATCCATTATGCCGTAGCCCCCTTTGACCCCATTGACAGAGTAGATCGGGATATTCGATAAGCTCAATGTTTCCATATCGCGAAGGATCGTTCTTTTGGAGACATTGAATAGTTGTGAGAATTCCGTTGTAGAAACAACCTCTTTTTTCAGCAATATCATGATAATCGAAATGAGTCTCTCCACTTTGTCCATAATTGCCCTCTTTTTTTACATGATTTCAGAACGGTGACACCTTAATGTCACCTTTTATCCATTATACTACAAGTATCACAAGAAGGAGGTTTTAATTCAATGTTTAATCCAACCGATTTTCCCAAGCCCACCCTTATTTCAGCCAACGGTGTGGAACTCGAAGTGTTTGAAGCAGGCCGAGAAAACGCAGGAAAACCTATTGTACTCTGCCACGGCTGGCCAGAGCATGCCTTTTCTTGGCGCCATCAGATGGACGCACTTGCCGCAGCGGGCTACCATGTCATCGTCCCCAACCAGCGGGGTTACGGCAACTCATCCCGTCCGACCGAAGTAACAGACTATGACATTGAACACTTGTCGGGTGATCTCATCGCGCTTCTCGATCACTATGGATACGAGGACGCTACCTTTGTCGGTCATGACTGGGGTGCATTCGTCGTTTGGGGACTGACCTTGTTGCATCCAAACCGAGTCAATAAAGTGATAAATCTGAGCTTGCCTTACCAAGAGCGCGGAGAAAAACCCTGGATCGAGTTCATGGAAGAAATACTTGGCGGCGATTTCTATTTCGTCCACTTCAATCGACAGCCAGGCGTCGCGGACGCCGTATTCGAAGACAATACATACAGGTTCCTTCGCAACCTGTACCGGAAGAACGAGCCTCTCAGAGCACCTGAGCCAGGTATGGCGTTGATCAATCTCGCCAGAGCAGAAACACCGCTCGGTGAGCCCGTATTGAGCGAAAGCGAGCTGGCCGTTTACGTCTCCGCTTTTGAAACATCAGGGTTCACGGGCAGCATAAATTGGTACAGGAACCTTGACCGCAACTGGCGCTTATTGGCGAAAGTGAACCCAATCATCCAGCAGCCGACCCTCATGATCTACGGCGACCGGGATGTGGTTGCGAAGTCTGAAAACCTGACAAAGTTCGTGCCCAATGTGGAAGTGGTCAATCTGGATTGCGGTCATTGGATCCAGGAAGAAAAGCCGGAAGAAACAAACCAAGCGATTTTAAAATGGCTGGAACAATGGGAGATGTAGTTTTTTTCAACAACCAAGAAGAGTTTAACGATTGGTTAGAAGAACATCATGCTGAAGCTAGTGAAATTTGGGTGGGCTATTTTGGGATAAGTACAGGGCGTGCAAGCCTTACTTGGTCTGCATCAGTAGATGCCGCTCTTTGTTTTGGGTGGATTGACGGTATACGAAAAACCATTGATAAACAAAGCTATAAGATTCGCTTTACTCCGCGCAAAGTAAATAGTGTATGGAGTGCTGTGAACGTAAAGAAGGTAAAAGCACTAATACAGCTTGGAAAGATGAGACCAGAAGGAATGCACGTCTTTAACAACAGAACCGATGCACAAGGCTATTCCTCTGAACAAAGAAACGTGGAACTTGCCAAAGAATATGAAGAACAAATCAAGGCCAATCAAACAGCCTGGCTATTCTTCACTAATTTATCACCATCCTATAAAAGAGATTCTATCTGGTGGGTAATGAGCGCCAAGAAAGAAGAAACACGATTAAGAAGGCTTGGAATATTGATCGCTTCATCTGAAGAAGGGCTAAAATTTCAACATTGCAAAAATAATATTACAGAATAAGGAAATACAAATAACAAAAGAATCGTTAAAAGGATTTTTGGTACTGCATAAATCTGGGTCTATTGTTTCCCTGATCTTTAGGAGAGGGGAGCTACTGTATTTCTCAATCATTTAGGGTTTAATTCTCATCAAAAGTCAGAACGTTTTAAATGCGAGGCATAAATCAAATCGCTAAATGAAGAAGGGATGAAACAGCTCATCCAAAATCGCAACCCCCTTCATTTTTATGGTACAGCCGACCCTCATGATCTATGGTGACCGGGATACGGTCCAGAGGTCTGAAAACCTGACAATGTTCGTGCCTAATGCGGAAGTGGTCAATCTGGATTGCGGTCATTGGATCCAGCAAGAAAAGCCGGAAGAAACAAACCAAGCGATTTTGAGATGGCTGGAAGAGCAGAATGATGCTGAATAGATTCGCTTAGCAAGCAAAACTTAGAAAAACAATAAGGACACCCAAACAGGCAATGTCATTAAGTTAAGCTCAAAGGTAAGAACGGGAATAAAAATGGAATTCAAAACGGCATGGGAAAGCCCCGTGCCGTTTGTTTTTTACTTCACGCAAGGAAAAGGCGTATAACTAACAAAGCAGAAATACTGCAATAATTGAACAGGCGGAGAGAAAAGCATCGCTCTATGTTCTGTTCCAATCCAGTAAGATGCTCTTGGTACTGAAGAATGAGGGTAATAAGGACTTTCAAATTGATTAAGTGGCTTGCATACATGGTTTGTTGAAATAGGTTTTGTTTTGCCGCATCTAGCGGCCGTTGCACCCGTTGGTTAATCCAGTCCTCTGAACGCCCCCGTTTTGAAGAAAGCAGTTCTTTCATCTTAGATTTGAGTGTGTTTTCATCCGTCTGCAATACTGAATAGGAGGTTGGAAATTCACTTAAAAACCGTAATGAAATACCGGAATACATAGCTCCAAAGACACCTTTGTATGCAGGGAAAACCTGATCTAAAACAGCTTGGAATTGTAGTTTAGTCTGTACACACATCTTTGAAAGAGATTCATATTGTCTTGTAAGATAGCGCAGATTGAGAAGTTGCACACCTCTTTTTTTATAAGGTTCAAACTCTTCTTTGTAGTACAGCTCTCCCAATAGGTAAGCGTCAGCAGCATCCGTCTTTACTTTACGAAGTTGTGACTTCCTAAGCCGATTTGAGATGAGCGGATTAATAACAATATAAATATATTGATGTTCCTCTAGGAACTGAACAATGGGACTTTGATAATGACCGGTTGCTTCTAGAATAAGCAAAGGGCTTGTCCATGGCTTTCTTCTTTAGAAATATCTAGACCGATAACTGGATTCATTTTATCTCTCCCTATAAGTTTAGATTCACCGGCATCCCCTAAGGTTCTTCTTGTCGCTCCATAGCATCGCTTGTTATACGGGATCTTACGTCCCAACCAGCCTCAATCATGGTCATGACAAGTAGGGGTGAACATTATAGCTCTCGGGATCAAGTCCCACGGGCAGGTACGTTCGACCAGGCTACTTTAATCCTCTATGCAAATGAAAAAAGGATCAACCAGAAAGAACTGGTTGATCTCATAATACGAACGGGCAGGATAGTCACAATGAGACTTTGAGACTTGGTTTGATTTCGGATAAATAAAAGTTGAAAAAAGGAAAAATATTGCTATACTAAGTTTAAACGTTATTTTAAACGTTATTTAAAATATTGTTTAAATCAGAGGAAATATACTTGGAGGTTGCGTATGGAGACAGACAAAAAGTTGGAAACAAAAGAGAAGATTATGCGTGCCACACTGGAGTTGACCAAACAAGAAGGCTTTGAAAGGATCACTATAAAAAAAATTGCAGAAGCCTCAAGCACGAATGTCGCTCTAGTTAACTATTACTTTGGGTCCAAAGAAAACTTGTTTAGCGAGTCCATCAAATTGATATTGAACAGCTTTCAGCATACCTTTGCCATACTTGACGATTTCTCTATATCCTCACGGGATAGATTGAGGCAATTTTTACTAGATTATTTGCAAGTGATCCGTCAATATCCCGAATTGCTCTCCAGAATCATCCTGATGGGCAATACCGTTTTCTCCTCCCAGCATGAATATGGATCATTTTTGAATCTATTGGGGTTTCCTAAGATACAAAATACTTTAAGAGAGTTAACCGATGAACAGCAGCCAGAGCACCTGATGACCATGACGATGCAGATTTTTGGAGCGCTTTTTCTACCGGCACTTATGAGTGCTATTCTAGAAACAGGAGCTTCCGTGAAGATTGCACCTATAGAAGAACAGATTGACTTGCTCTTTGCAAGATACTTTCATTAATAAACTCAGATTGAGGTGATTAAATGAATTTTTCGAGAAAATATTGGCAGGATATAGGACTATTCATTGGCATTGTTATATGTATTTATCTTCTAATGAACTGGGAAACAATACCGCGGATAAACAGCATATTATGGTTAAGCTTTGTGGCGATCCTTCTTCATCAGTTTGAGGAATACCGCTGGCCAGGGTACTTTCCAGGCATATTCAATATAGCACTGTTTAAAAGTGAATCCCCTGACAACTATCCGTTAAATAAACAGTCGGCAATGATTATTAATGTGGTCATCGCCTATGTGTTCTACTTGCTCCCTGTATTCTTCCCGTCAGTAGTATGGCTGGGGATGGCACCTGTTTTAATGGGCTTTTTCCAAATCATTTTTCATGGAGTCGTCGCTAATAAAAGAGCAAAAAGCATGTATAATCCAGGATTAGTCTCCGCAATTATTATACATTTGCCGATAGGGATCTGGTACATTAACTACGTATATGAGCATCATTTAATAACCCTATCAGACTGGATTTGGAGCGCGATTTATTTTGCCATAGCTGTTTATATTTTAATAGTGAAAGGAAATACATGGATGAAAAACAAAAACTCCATTTACAAATTTTCACAAAAACAGTTAAGGTCTTTTCATAAGTAGGTCCTCATAACCCACCAGAAGGTCCAGTTGTTATAACTCTTGATGTAAAATTAGACGGGGTTAATGTAACTGAAATTGAAGGATGATTATTTTCTCAACTAACGGGAAACGTTAGTTCAATAACACACAATGATTAGTAGGTGCTTCGTATCCTGCTCTTTTTTATTAAACTAACGGACAGTTAATATGCGACATTCACTAAATGATCGTTTATTGCAAATGGGTGGGCATATTGGTTTTGGTGTTAGAGCAAGCATGCGGTTGAAAGGATATGCAACTGAGTTATTAAGACAATCACTCATTAAATCGAGGGAAATGAATCACCCAAGAATGTTGATACTGGAACAGAAATCCAGAGATTTTGGATCGGAATTAAGTAGTCTGCGACTAACGGGGAATCGTTAGCTCAATAAAAACAAGAAGACAGCAGATCTCAACGTGACCGGCTGTTTTTGTTAATCAAACGGGCAGGTTAGTTTAAAAGTTTCGCGAATACCCTACATATGAAATTATTCATAGAGTCCGTGAATAATACGTTATTGGAAATAACGCCAAGATACACAAATGAGGAGTACAAAATGATGAATAACCAATTCTCAATGCCAAGTAAATTAGTAAATCAGTCAGAATTACTTAAAACTACAATCATTGAAAAAGGAAGACATTATCAATCTTTGTACATTTTAGAGTTTGATAATTCTGTAAAATATGTACTGAAAGAAAAAAACGTTAAAGATTCTGGAAGTTTAATGGACGAAGCAGAAAGGCTGAAATGGGTAAATGATGTGATTCCTTCTCCTAAAGTAATAAGTTATCAGGTGGAGAATGGAAAGGAATATTTAGTTATGACCTATATAGAAGGTTGTACTGCGGAAGAATACCAGCAGGAAGAGGGAGATAAAAGTCTAGGCTATATTTTAGGAAAAGGTTTAAGAACAATACACAATGTTCCCATTGATAATTGCTTTTTCAATGATTTTTTGCCAGAAAAACTGATTGATATGGTCAAAAACAATATTAATGAGAGAAAACATGAAGTCATAGAGGCTATTAATAACTCATTTCCCAATCATACTATTGAGCAACTGATTGATTTTTTGGAGATGAATAAAGCGTCGACAGAGGAACTAGTTTTTACCCATGGTGACTATGGATCTGGAAACGTTATGATAAATAATGGACATATTGAAGCATTTATTGATTTAGGAGGATCAGGGATATCAGATCCATACTATGATATTTATTATCTTGTAAAAAGTCTTACTTATTATACAGATAGGAAAGAAGAAATAGATGAGTTTATGAAAGGATATGGAATATCTGAATTAGACGAGAATAGAATGAAATTTCATCAAATCATCGATACTTTATTATTGTGATTTATATAGTAGTAACCCTAAGAAGGCGTTGACATTCTGTAACATCGTTTTCCTGCTGAGTCGCATTCACTCCTTGATGCTGTCCGAAGCATTTCTAGGAAGAGCAAACAGGTAGACAATTCTGCATGGCGAAGTCCGTCGGATCCGCTTGTCATGTCGTTAAGCTAACGGGGAACGTTAGTTCAATAAACTAGCGGCTGTCTAAATAGTTCCGGGATTCTGCCGTTACAAGGGAGCATCGTTATTAGACGATAAAAGAGAGGGTGTATTCATGAATACACCCATCAGGGTGGTAACGCGAAATCAACTCCGTCCCTTAAGGGAGGAGTTTTTTGTGTTCTTATAAATGATTTTAAGAAGGATTAATTATGTTCCAAAAAATCTATGCATTCGATCGAATTCTGAGCCAGAATATGTTTATTGCTGTAAGGACTTCTTGCCGAAAGAAGGGGTATGCAGGTGCACTGGTATTTGAGTTAAGTTTTCTTCTTTTTGGGAAGATTGCTTGTTGATATCAAGTTATCAAGTTATCAAGTTTAATAGTATTTCACATATTTCATAAGCTCAGCGATCCCTAAAAACTGCTTCATTAATTGACTGTTTAATTTTTGTAACGCAAGCTCGAATGACAATTCTACTTTTTTATAGTTTTGTGTCTCTATTTCATTCAGGAGTTGTTTCATGTTCTCGATATAATACACGGTTTTCCTTAAACTGCTGATCAGTATAATCTTTCTTAATTCCGTTATAGTATAGACCCTATAGCCGTTGTCTTTGTTTCTGTTAGAAGTAATAAGGCCTTCTTGTTCCCAATGTCGAATGGCTGAAGGCTTAACGCCTGCCATTTGTGCAACTTCACCAATAGTCATTGCATTTGTGACCTCTAAATCGTTGTATTTTGATAAATCTGCATTTCGGAACATGCGTAACACATCCTCTAACCTATGCTTTTCCGTTTGTGTATTATGCTGTTCCTGATTGATTGACCAAAGTGCATCCTCAATTTGCCGAGCTTTAATCTTTCTCATCACATCGTACACAACTGGAATCTCATATCCTTGTAAAAGTTCCCGAATCGTAATAAAAGCTTGGACATGAATGTCTGTATAACACCGGCGATTGCTAGGAGTCCTCGGGACTTCTGGAACTAAGCCTTGATCTTCATATCTTCTTAATGTAGTGGTACTTACATTTAATTTCTTAGCTATTATTGTTGGTGTATAATTATCTCCCATAATCGTCATCGCCCCAGAACATTAAAGTTAAACCTTCAAGTGCTACAACAACATTAAATCTAATTTAATTAGATATATCAAGGATTAGTATGGGATAAACCGAAAGATTGCATGAATGTTATATGATATTTTTATAAAACAGTAAGGAGAGGATTGTTTGAAAAAAATCATACGATTAACCAACCATTCAGCAATAGAAGTAGGATTGACAGGAGGATCAAATCGTCCAACCATTATGTTACCTATCGCTAAAAAATCCGTGTATAATCAGGAGGCAGAAAATCTAAAGCTATGGGGCGTAGATCCTGAATTAGGTAAACATTTTGTTGAAGGTCTCGCGGATACGTTTCAAGTGCTTTATTTTGATTATGAAGGTCATCTCTTTCAACATCCAGTGGACAACTTAACCGTAGACCATATTGTGAAGGATCTGCTCCTCATTGCTGATGAAATGAACGTTAAGAGCTTTAGCTACTACGGTTATTCTTGGCTAGCTTTAATTGGACTACAATTGGCTATCAGAACAAATCGTCTGGAAAGCTTGGTCATGGGAGGTTTTCCGCCTTATAATGGTCCCTATCAAGAGATGCTGATTGTAACTCACAAAACACATACCCAAGCTTTGAATAATCAAAATGAGGCAGCTGAAAAAAGCTCTATGGAAACAGAGAATCCTGATGAGATAGACTGGGATAACATCAAAGTATCAATGGATACCCGTGTAACAGCTCAATTTGTTGCCTTATACGAGAGCCTCACTGTTTTTGATGATCGTAGTATTCACCATTTGCTTAGTCTTCCAAAATTAGCTTTTGCAGGAGAAAATGATACTATCGTATATGGTGAGAATTTTGGGAATGTTACCGTTGATATTGCTGGGATATTAAAGAAGAATACGACGAAGCTGTGTGATTTAGGTTGGGATGTTGAAATCCTAACGGGAACCCAAATGGATCATACAAAAGCTATGCAACCAGCCGTGGTAATACCATTAATTAAGCCCTGGTTTATAAAACAATTATGAATACAGACTGGACTGTAATTCGGGAGCAGTTGTACCCCAGCTGTAAATGAAAGTGAGAGGGTTACAATTAAGAAGCTTATTTTGCAAGTAGCATCATCGGTTTTAGTATTTAGTTTACTCGTTGCCTGTAACCATCAACAAGTCAACTCATCTACTCAGGAACAAAAACCATCAGAGGTTAGCTTATTTCCAAAAAACGAACTCATGGATTCCATTGTAATTGACGCTGTAAATGAGGAAAAATCAATTCGGGCGGAACAGCAAACGGAAAAGGGAACATTATTGATGATAGCCAAAGGTAGAGAAGAACTTGGGCATTTGGTCGTTTCGAGCACGATGGGACAAGAGGGTGATCAGACCTTTCAGAGTAATTACTCTATTATCTACAGACAGGGAGATCAGGACAAAGTCTTAATGGAACTACCCAATTACTTATTTTTCCGACCATCCAGCAAAAAATTAACCTTTGAGAAGCTGATTTTTAAAGAAGCTGAGGTTTACATCCTTACTCCTCAATATCAAACAGGTCATGGCGTGGAAGGATATATTTTCGCGATTGATAAGCAGAATGAAGATGTATTCCCATTAGAAATCGTAAAGAAGGATCAAGTCTCGAAAACACTTCTTTATTCAGAAGCTGAGCCTTTACCAAGTGTAGAAAATAATATCTTAGTAGTCCATCCACCAGTTGGAGCAGGTACACAAGAAGCAGAGGCAAAAGATATCTTTTACAAATTGGATTTAAACAATAAACGGTTAGTGGCTGAATAGCATGATTTGAACAAAAAGAAGGTCAGTTCACGAAATCGCGGAGCGTCTATGCTTCTATCTTGAAGCTACAGCAATTTCTCTATAGTTTCTACTTTTAATATATTGGCCGGTGTTACCCGTTAAAGGGTACACCGGCTTTTTTCATAGGAATCAAAAGGATAAGATCACACGTCATATTATTGACATTGAATGTCGAAGCTTATGAAGACATAAAATGATTTCCCGCACTAGTACATAAGAAAAAAACTTTTTTGCAACCAAAACCCTTCTTTTCTTACTTTATAAGTGAGGCCTTAATCAAACTGAACGGAAGTGATGGAGTGGACGATAGTGAAATCATACAGCTGTACTTTGCCCGCAAGGAAACAGCAATAGAAGAAACATCCAAAAAATATAGAAATTATTGTACCAAGATTGCTCATAACATTCTGTCTAATTTTGAAGATTCGGAAGAATGCGTGAACGATACCTTTCTAGGAGCGTGGGAAACGATACCGCCGAAGACGCCTGCTAAGCTCTCATCTTTTTTGGGGAGGATCACACGAAATATCGCGTTAAATAAACACGATTATTACATGGCCAAAAAGCGGAATAAAACATTCGATACGATTCTTGATGAATTAAATGATTGTTTATCCTCTCCAGACAATGTCGAAAGTCAATATGAGGAAGAACAAATCGCTGAATCTATAAGCAATTTTCTGCTGAAGATTAATGAAGATCATCGGAATATTTTTCTTAGACGTTACTGGTATTCCGATTCTTTGGCTGATATCGCAACTCGATTCTCAATAAGTGAAAGTAAAACGAAATCGGTTCTTTTTAGAACACGAAAAAAACTCCAATTATACCTTATGGAAGAGGGCTATATCCTATGAATAATAAAGATCTATTTAAGACTATTGGTTATGTAGACGGCAATCTGGTGGAAAAGGCCAACACTGCGAGGCGTACTAATAAGAGAACATATGCGAAGTGGGGAACCATGGCTGCTTGTGCTGCACTTGTGTTAGGAGTGGCCATTTATACATCTCCTCTAAAGTCATCATTAACGAATTCACCACAAATCTCGCAGCAAACGCCAGTTTCAGCTCCTACCGGAGTTCGGAAAATTTTAAATTACAACGGATTTCGTTATGCATTCGTAAGTGATGGTGCTCAGTTTAAGTTCACAGGAATGAAGCCTGAAAAATCACTTGGAACCATAGATTTTGATATTAACCAAGAGATCGGGAAGAACAATGGAGGAGAAGTTGTAGAAAAGGATTTTTCGTCTACGTTCGCTGTTGGAGGTAAGTTATATGAAATTCCGACGTACCCATCCCAATTCCGCATCGCTGTTAAAGTTGAGGAGCATTATTATTTGGCAGAAATCGTGGCGAAGACTAACGATTCTACGATGACCGCTAAGGAATATCTGGATATGTCTAATCTAAAAGAGCATGCAAAAGATATCCATGTTCTTAATCATGTGGGAAATGACGTGTTAAAGAAAATGACAGATCATGCTTCTGTGGAGTCTATCATTGATGGATTGTACAGCGCAAAAACAGCTGATTTAAGTAATAAAGAATACGAGGCTATTGCAGAGGCGCAATCCCAAGGGAAATCGTATCAGTTAAAGTTTAACCTCAAGGATGGAACCTATATGGGCATGTATATCATTCCTGAATTAAAAGTCGTATCTATGGGAGATGCTTACTATCATTTGCCTGACACCTTCTTTGAGCAATCCGGCGAACTTTTTTCAGGGCTTAAACAAGAAGTGTTGCCGCTTTATTGAGTAAAAATGTAATGAGTTGAATTGACGTGGTAATTGAAAGGCAAGGACTAAGGTGATAAACCTTGTTCCTGCCTTTTTGTTTTAGAACTAGGAGTATGAACATGGTTCCTTCAATTACTAGTATATTTACATAGGATAAAACTGAGAATAAAAGGAAATGATATCAAAAACGAACTGGAGGATTGCTACATCATGATCGAAGCTTTTCAACTAATTAAGAAGCAGCTTTCTTCCTCAAGTGATATGAAGGAGGAAATCGTCCGAATTCAGGATATCGAGTTGGAGATCCTCTACTTGGACAGCGTTTGCGATGAAAAGAAAATTAAGGATGATCTGATCATCTCCATACTAAAATGCCCAGGAAAAGAGGAATTCAACGATTATCTTACTTCTCTTCTTGACATCAGCAAACCGGAGAAGGACGAAGACATTTTACAGAAGTTGATGATTGGTCATGCCTGTATTCAAATGGAAAATGAGCTTTTCTTGTTCAGTGCGAAAAAAGTGATCAATAATCAACTTGGGGATGCAAGCTCGGAAACAGCGATATATGGCTCGCAACGTTCATTCAGCGATGTGATTGATACAAATCTCAATTTGATTCGGAATCGTTATCCCTCCCCAAATCTTGTTTATGAGAAAAGAGAGGTTAGTGGATTACTACAGACAGAAGTCGGTTTAATTTATGACAGTCTACTAGTTGATAAGGGAGTATTGAGCGAACTTCAAACGCAGCTAGCTTCGGTCAAACCGGATGTCATTCTTTCGGCGGCACACCTTCAAAGATTACTTACTAGTCGAAAATACTCGCTTTTTCCTATATTGATGATTACGGAAAGACCAGATCGCGTCGCGTTAAATCTGAAACAAGGCAAAATCGTTATACTTGTGGAAGGTAGCCCATTCGTTCTAATCGCTCCGGCTACTTTTTATGATTTCATTTCCTCAATGGATGATACTTTTGAGCAGTTATGGGTCGGTTTTAGTCTTGTGGTACTTCGTTATATCGGCATTTTCATTACTGTGTTACTTCCTGGCATTTATATTTCTCTGGTCTCTTTCAACCCTGAGTTGTTTCAAGCCCAGCTCGCTTTCTCTATTGCCGGTAGTCGTGCGGGTATCCCTTATCCGTCGTACATTGAAGTGCTCATTATGATGTTCTTAATCGATACCTTAATCGAAGCTAGTATACGGCTTCCCAAGTCGATCAGCGCAGCGGCAACGACAGTTGGTGGACTAATTCTAGGACAAGCTGCGCAGCAGGCAAATCTGGTTAGCAATATCATGATTATCGTAACTTCCGCCATTGGCATTGCCAATTTTGTCGTGCCGATCAATGCTATGAGTTTCGCATTACGGATTGTCAAATATCCTTTCATCTTGTTAGCTAGTTTATTTGGATATGTAGGTCTAATCGCAGGACTATTTTGTTTGATCCTTTACTTGAACGATTTAAAAAGCTTTGGGAAACCTTATTTAAAAGTGTTTATCGGTGAACAAGAAAAATTCGGGAAATTATAAAGGAAAGGAGGATATTTTTCCTTGAATCGATATGTTTTTTATGTTTTATGGTGTGATGGGATCACCATCACAGGTCTTTTATTATATACCCTTTTATTGAATGAACGGTTTAATGGAAGCATGCTGGCTATTGTGATAAGTGCGGTTAGCGGCATGATATTTCTTGTAACAATGACCAAGTCACTTGGTTATTTTCCAAGGAAGGGTTTGCCTGAAATCTTTCGGATGTTTTTGCCGGCAGGAGCAAGAATATCATTATTAATATTCTTTTCAATTATGACTATAACAAAAGGATGCATCATGATAGGGTACGCATCAACCTTTTTTAATTTATATCTAACAGATGTAAACACAATTACTATTATGGTATTTATTTTTCTTGCAGTATCTTGGGGAGCTACAAGGTCAAGCAAAACAATTTTAAGTACGCTTGAGATCGTTCTTTTTATTTGCATTCCTTTAATGTACTATGCATTTACAAAAGCCATCTTTAGTCAAGGAATAGAGTGGAATTCCATTAAAGCAATGGCAGATTATGCATTCATTTGGCCGAAATGGGGAACGATTACGGCTGCAAATAGTGTTTTCTCCGGATTTGTTGGCTTAATCGTATTTAATCGAGTTGTTCCCAGCAAAATCAAATGGAAATACACTCCCATTGTCCTTATTGTTAATTTGCATATATTAGTCACTGGTTTGATTATTTCCATTGGAATTCATGGCACTTACGGGGTGGGGAATTATATAGCCCCCACGTATTCTGCATTAGATTCAATTGGTATGATGTCAGGGTTATTCTCACGTACGATTATGCCTTATTTTCTCATCGTCCTTTTTTTGCTCTTAGTGTATGCGTCTGTAACCATTCATGTTGGACTTGAGCTGTTGAAAGGATGCTTCTCTATGAAATTTCAAAATAATCTTCGAAAGGAACAACTATTATCTTGGGCAATTTGTTGCCTATTTACCATTGTTACAGTAATCTACTTCAGTACATTCACTTTAAAACAAATCATAAACCATACAGTCAATTGGCTAGAGTTGCGATTTTATACCGAATTTCTGATGGTCGCGCTTGTTGCGTTGTTTGCTGTAATGAAATGGAAGCGAAAAGTATGAGAAACATTATCCTATTGGTTCTCTGCTTTACAGTGGTTATACAATCGGGTTGTGCATTCAAGGATATCGACAAACGAATATTCGTAATCGCCATCGGAGTAGATCAATCAGATGATGTAAAAAATCCATATCGCGTGACATTGAAATTAGCTTTACCTGCTCAAAAATTTGATCCTTCTGTGAATAATATTCAAATTATAAGCGAAAATTCCGAAACGATATCAGGCGCGATCGGACGAATAAGGTCAAAATCATCGAAAGATCTTAATTTTGGTCTTTTAGAAATATGTATTTTGGGTGAATCATTAGCCCATGAGAGTATCAACGAGCCACTTAATTGGCTGTCAAGAAGATTCGATATTCCGATGGAGGGGATGGTGGCATTAGGGAAGCCCAATGCGGAGACTGTTCTTAAAATGAAACCAAAATCAGAAAATTTTTCAGGTAATGCATTGTTATTAAGTCTGTCCGAATCGGGATCAATCTCATCGTTCACGGTTCCCGAACACCTTTATGATTTCTATCGTCGAACGACGGAAAAGGGCATGGACCCCTACTTGCCTATTATCGAGACCGAAAAAGAGGTATACAAAATTGATATGGTTGCTCTTTTAGACAAACATAAAATAAAAACGAGTTTGACAACAGATGAAACGCGCGTCTTTAAAGAACTTCTTCATAGCTATCCTCATTTCGAAATCACCACAAAAATGGTAAGTCAACCTTTTGTCTTGGCTATTGAACAGTTGAAGAGACGTTATACGATTGATACAAACAATAAGAATAAACCAGTTATTCGTGTATCTATTCAAATGCGTGGAGTTGTAGAAGAATTCGTAAATCAGGTGTATGAAGAAAATTGGACTAAATTTGAAAAGCATGTTGAACAGGAAGAAAAGACGAAGATATCAAGCTTGCTGAAAAAGATGCAAAAAAACGGGATAGATCCGTTCGGTTTTGGATTACTCTATAGAGCTACCCGGCATGAAGGGGATAAGGAATGGGAGCAATGGCAGTCTATTTATCCCGAAGCTGTTTTTGATGTAAATGTTAAAGTTTCTATACAGGGAACGGGAGCAATAAAATAACAAGGCACCGATATTTACGCCTTATTCCATTGAAAGATCAAATATTAAAATTTTAAGGACCTTGACACGACACCTTTTGGTGTCCTATAATCAATATGACACTAAATGGTGTCCAATTTGGTGCTGATGAAGTATAATCGGTTACACTACAGGTAATATTACGGAAAAGGTGGGGGTGGTTTTGAACGATAATAGTCAAGTGAGGGATGTATATGACGCTGTTGCAGATCCAACAAGGCGAAAATTACTTCAAATCCTGGCTGATGTTGATGAATTACCCCTACATGAAATCACGATTCATTTCGAAATGGGCCGTACTGCAGTATCTAAGCACTTGTCTATTCTTAAAGAGGCTGATCTTGTAGTTGCTCGAAAGGTTGGTAGAGAAACGAGGTATCGTTTGAATGCCAATCCATTGAAAGAAATTCGGGATTGGGTATCTTTTTACGAAGGCTTCTGGAAAGAAAGAATCGATAAACTAAAACTTTTATTGGAGGAAGAATAATGAAACCAGATGTATCCTTAGATTATCAATTTACAAGCTCCATCGAGAAGGTATGGAACGCTTTGACGGATTCAGATACACTTGCGAAATGGATTTGGAGCAATGACTTTAAACCAGTCGTAGGGCATAAATTTCAATTTCGTGCAGAGCCAAATGAATGGTGGGATGGTATTGTAGATTGCGAGGTTCTCATAGTAGATGAGCCACATACATTATCCTATACTTGGCATAGTGCCGGAGAAGGTACAACAGTTACTTGGACTTTGAGCAAAGAGGAAGATGGTAAGGTTCATCTGCATCTTGCTCAATCTGGATTTAGTGAAGAGACCAAAGCTCGCCAAGGTGCTATCGAGGGCGCTAAATATGCTTGGACGAATATGGGCAGTCAGCTTGAAAAAGTATTAGCAGAACTGTAATTTCAAGAATAGGGCGCTTTTCTGAAAATGGAAAGTGCCCTTTTTAATGGAATAAATGATGGCAATACTAAATGAAGAGAATGGAGATGAGATGATTTCACTATGAAAATCAACCGATTGATTGCGAACAATATTAATAAGTTAGATGCAGTACTTCCAGTTGACCAATCCCTAGGGATTGCTGGTTTATCCGGATCTGGTAAAACCACCTTTTGTCAAACCATCGGCGAAGAATCCAAGAAACGTCTCGTTTCTTTATTACCAAAGGCAGAATATCAGTATTTATTCCCTAACATTATGGAGACTAATTTCAGTGCGATTCAGATGGAAGAAATGCCACTTGTACTTTTTCTAGGGAGATCATCGATTTCTTCCAATCCTCGTTCAACCATTGGCACACATACGGGTGTGTTCACAGAGATTCGAGTTGCGATTGCTGAACAATATAACCTATCGCCAGAGGTTTTTTCATTTAATAATGAATTAGGCTGGTGCCCAGATTGTAAAGGTCGCGGCACTACTAAAAATGTCGAATGTAAAAAGTGTAAGGGTAAGCGATATAATCACGAAGCTGAACAATACAAAATGGAGTTATTAGGTCAAGGCAAGAGTATCTCCGATATTAATAACTTAAGCATTGAAACCATTTTTTCTCTAGCAGAAGTTCTAAACATTAGTGAAGGTAAACAAAACATTCTAAAGAACATAATCCATATGAATATTGGTTATCTAACCTTAAATCGTATAATGGGTACCTTGTCAGGTGGAGAGTTAACACGACTTTACTTGGCAGAATTCATGGCAACCAGTGAAAATACAGTAATTATCATTGACGAAATCTCTGTGGGTCTGGATCACCAAACCCTTTTGAAAATATTAGAGCAGATAAAACAACTAGGATTTAAGAATCAAATTTGGCTTATTGATCATTCGGATACCGTATTAGACATAACGGACGAGCAATTATTCTTTGGACCAGGAAGTGGTAAATACGGCGGAAAAATCGTTGAAGAATCGCCACGTCCGGCGCCCATCAATGGAGAAATAAATCAGGCAGCTCCAACTGAATATTATCATTTTCATGATCTTTACTGTCGTAATATTCAAATCGCCGAAATTCAGATTCCTCGTAATAGACTTGTAACGTTCACTGGGGAATCTGGCTGCGGCAAATCTACATTGGTCAATGAGTGTATGTCCAAGGATTTTGTGAAGCGATATCCCAAGGATAAGCTGGTGATTGTGGGGCAGGATCGAAATCAATCGATTACCAGCCGGTCTACGGTTGCGACTTTTCTTGATATTAAGAGAAAGCTCACAAAATATAGCGAAGAGATTGATGATATTTTTCAGCGCTCAATTGAAGATATTATTGATGAACTGCCAAATGAAGACATCGCTCATAAACGTTTAAGTTTATTGATCAAGCTTGGGCTGGGTTATTTAACGTTGGAAAGAAAAACACAGTCTTTATCCACAGGTGAATTTCAATGTGTTCATTTAGTCTCCGAGCTATTTGCAGGTTCAAGAAACCCCAATACACTTTTCATTTTTGACGAGCCTTCCAAAGGGTTATCACAAAATATTCTAAATCAATTCATTGATAGCATTAGAGACATTCTTCAGGACGAATCCGTCTCCATAATGATGATTGAACATAACTCGTATATGCTGGAAAATTCTGATTTTATCGTTGATTTTGGTAAAAGACAGCTTGAACCTGTTGAGCATCTAGAAGTTGTAAGTCATGAAGATTATTATCTCCAGCAAATCAGTGAAGATCATATCGCTCCATTGCAGATTTCTTCAACACTGCGCCAACAAAATGGCATTAACTATTTAAAAGAAAATCAAATTGCCTACTTTAAAAATGCGGAAAACGTTTATAAAGGTGGCATCTTAAAAAGCTTATCTTCTATGGCGCGTTTGATATATGGTGAATATGAATCAGATACCATTGCACCTGTCATCGCCATTGATCTGGAAAGACACCTATATAGTCAATATACTTTTCTATATGAAATTGGTGGCTTGATCAACCAAATTGTAACGGTACATCCGACCAATAAAGATACAAATAGCTTCGATTTCTATAATCAAGACAATCATTGTCCATGCTGCAAGGGACGTCGAGTCATTGAAAAATTTGATTTTGAAGTTGTTCTTCAGGATAAAAATGTGCCATTTTGGGATGGCTTATTGCATCCAGATGCAATGGATATTCTGAAATTCTATCAATTCCCCAAAATCAAATTCATCTTTGATGAGATTAAGAATGAACTCGGACAAGATATCAGTAAGAGTTATAATGAGATGACGGATGCAGAAAAGCATACTTTTTGGTACGGATATTGGGAAAAGTCATTTTATGATAAAGCAAGCAAGGCAACGAGGACTTGGGAAGGCTTTAATTACATCATTGGGAACTACATGGTGATATCGAAAGCGATTATTAAAGAGCATATTAAACAATCCAAAATACTGATTACCTGTCCAATCTGTGAAGGAACCGTACTAAATCATCATAAGAAGCTAAAGTTTGGCGACACAGATATTCGTGAGATCATTGGACTACCTCTTGATCAAGTGATCAGTACCGTTGGCAAATTACCGGTGCTTGAAAAAATGAAAGCTATTGTCGGCGGTGATATGGTTCTAGCAGAGGATGTCTCTCTATTGCCTAGGAAAATACAAGTTGCTCTAAAAATGCTTGAACTTGAAGTAGCGAGCTTTGCGCACTATGAAATGGTATTACAAAATGCACTGCCATTCTGGGGCGAAATTAGCGGCAGTATTGAATCTATTAGCTTGAATAATCAGATTACGATTTGTGATTTTGAGAATATCACCGAAACCAGAGAATACATCATTGATAAGTTTTTCACGAATGGAAAATACAAAAAGCTGACCTATGTTTATGAAGCGTTTGGTTACAAAAAACTGGTCACTCTAATTAATAAGATAAAAGCTAGTCAGCCATGTCCATTCTGTAAAGGAAAGAAAGTCATATCCGAAGATGGACTTCACGATGGCGTTTATAAGTTAACGATTCCATGTGTTAGTTGTTACGCAAGTGGCATTAATGATGAAGGGCGTAAAGAAATTGTCGAAGGCATTGACGTACAAACTTGGCTAACTGGCAATGTAAGTGATGTTATGTCTGAAAGCTCAAATATTGATGCTGTAGCAGATATTCCAATTTTCAATCGTATTCGGGAGTTAAATAAACAAGAAATGATGGCCGTTTATCATTACCTTGAAAATAATTAGTTAACCTAATGAAACCGCGCTATGCGCGGTTTTTTATTATTTGGACACATTTGGGATAGCAAACGATGTGACATAACTCACAATTCAGACACATCTTTTTAATAGGGATAGCTACATTGAGCTATAGGCATACAACTTCCTTTTCTTTACAATTAGGCAAATGATAGATTAGAGAATGAATTACTGATAGGGGGTGAACAATGGTTATACGCAAAAGTTTCTGTCACCACAGAGTAATGCTAATGATGTTATTCAGCCTTTTCTTAATAATCACGACCTACAGTGGGAGTGCCAGTGCAAATACTACTTCGAAAGCGATTCCACTCCAGCCGATTATTAATGCGGCCCAAATCGGAGATTCGATTACTTTAGCTCCAGGTACTTACCTGGGTCCGGTTCAAATTGATAAAAGGCTGACGATTAGCGGGGAAGGAAGGGCAACACTATTAAATTCATCTCCCGATGCTGAGGTTGCAGTTATGATTCAGGCTGATGGGGTAAAGCTTCAAGGACTTAATATACAGCAGCATAACGGGGGAGAAGCAGCAGCGATTCGGGTGGAAGCCGATCAGGTAACTTTGAAAGATTTAGTCATACATACATTTGGCTTTGGCATTATGCTACGTGAGTCTGATAGTGGAGTTATAGTAAACAATAAAATCCGTTGGTTTATACCTAAAGGTGCTGCTTCGGGAAAAAGAGGTAATGGCATCGATCTCTATAACTCTCATGGTTCAGATATCAGAGAGAATGAAATCTCTTATCTCCGAGATGGCATTTATTTAGAGAAGAGTCGCAATACAAAGGTTGATCACAATCGGCTCTATCATTTACGATACGGTGTTCACTGTATGTATATCAATGGATCATCTGTTACGAACAATATTGGAGAATACAACATTACTGGCGCGATGGTGATGGGAGTGAGCGACGTTATGGTATCAGGAAACTCTTTCCGTAAACAAAATCAGAATGTTCATTCTCAAGGAATCCTGCTCTTTGACGTTCGTACCTCTCAGATTGTAAATAACCTCGTGGAAGGAAATCGGGTAGGAATCTATATGCAACAATCATCCGACAACACTCTCCAGAATAATATGGTGCTCCGAAATTATATTGGGATTCAATTTGAGGGTTCTGAAGGCAACCGCTTTCAGAAGAATGCTTTTATTGCCAATGTGATTGAAGCACAGGCAACGGATTCTAAGAATAATAAGATGACGAGAAATTTTTGGGATTCATTCGCAGGGCTGGATGTATCGGGTGATGGCATAAGTGATCTGCCATATGCTATTAATCCATTTTATCAGCAATTAGTTACAGAAAATGCTGCTTATCAGCTCTTTTTTCAATCACCGGGCATGACATTTTTAAGCGATCTGTATACAAATGATAAAGAACAATGGTCCACCGATCCAGAGCCGCTTATGCAATTGGATTCAGTTCATGCAGATGTTGGACAAGTTAGTGAGGGGCAAGGGTCGGTGATGGTAGCCGGTTGGCTGCTTTTGTTTTTCTCTGTGATCACAATACTATATATGGGGGTATTACGGTTATGAAAAAATGGAGTTTAATGCTGATGTTGATGGTGGGTTTGTTAATTCTAGCGGCTTGTGGTTCCAAAAAGTTTGAACCTTTGGCGATTAATGAAGAAGTTGATATTTGCGCGATTTGCAATATGCAGGTTAAGGACGATGCCTTTGCTACTCAGCTAACAACGAAAGACGGGAAGAATTATAAGTTTGATGATATTGGTTGTATGAATGAATGGAAGAACAAGAATGGAACCAAAAACATTGGAAAGGATTATGTCCGTGACTATAACGACAAAGAATGGGTGGAATTCAGTAAGGCAAGCTTTGTCTATGATGAGACACTACGCACACCTATGGCTTATGGAGTTATCAGCTTCAAGGACACTGCTTCAGCCGAAGCTTTTGTGAAGGAACAAGGTGTTGGCAGCGTTCTGTCAGCAAGTGATCTGTCCAAGCATGAATGGAAACAAAATACGGATATGATGCAAATGGATATGAATGGCGGAGAAGGTCATATGGACGAGCATAAGTCTGAGGAAATGGAAGGTATGACATCGGATAAAGAGATGGATATGTAATGGTTGATATCCTGCAAGTCGCACGCAGAGAGATTAAAATGGGGTTTCGAAATCCATGGGCTTATTCTTTTTTGGCATTATTCTGTGCGTTTAGTCTTGGCTTACTGCTGATTAATGCACAAAATGAGATTCAAGGATACACCGCAGTTACAGGTTCCATGCTAAGTCTGATTTTGTATCTGCTGCCGCTTATGACCTTATTTCTAGGCTCTTTTTCACTGACTTCAGAAAAGGAAGAAGGTAGTTGGCAGCTTTTATCTACTTATCCAATAGGAACGTTGTCATTTATTCTTGGCAAGTATGTGGGGCTGGCTGTCGTATTACTTACGGTTGTGGCTTTCGGCTATGGTTTAATGGGAATGATTAGTGGATTCTTGGGCATGGCCTATGATTCTACTACTTACTTTCTATTTTTGTTTTTTTCCGCAGGACTTGTTTTACTATTCTTGACCATCGCCTTGTTTATCGGTTCATTATCAAGAAACCGCTGGCAGGCGCTGACTGTTTCTGTTGCTGTGTGGTTTTTCACAGTAATAGGGTGGCCGACCTTTTTGATCGCCTTTTTAGGTTTAATGCCGTATCTCTGGATTAAGCCCTTGCTGGTCGTATTCACAATACTCAACCCTGCAGAGCTTGTTCGGTTATTCGTTGTAATTAAGCTGGGCGGAGGTTCAGTACTGGGACCTGAATATTACCAATGGGTAGAATGGATAAATGGTTCGAAGGGTAGTTTGTTGTTTATGGGAGTCTGTCTAGTCTGGATGTTGAGCTCGATCCTGTTTGTATATTGGATATGGGAAAGGGGGCGCTCTCGTGGATAACCCCTTAGTGAATGTAAGAGGAATCTCTAAGGTTATTAAAAAGCAAACAATAGTTGAAGAGATTAGCTTTCAAATCCCCACTGGGAGCATACTTGCACTATGTGGCGGTAACGGGGCTGGCAAAAGTACCGTTTTGCGAATGGTTGCCGGTATTCTTCAGCCTTCGGTGGGCGAAATCTCAGTGGGTGGTTTATACTGGCACAAATCACGCAAACAATTCTCGAAACAAATCGGTTATATGCCGGATGATTATCAATTCAATCAGGGGCTGTCGGCAGAGGAAGCTCTGACTTTTTGGGCCGCTCTCCGTAGGGTACCCAATCGCAAAGCGAGAGTAAACGAAGTCCTTGGCTTAGTAGGTCTACAGGATAAACGAAATCGTCTGGTCAACACCTTTTCAAAGGGAATGCGTCAGCGTATCTTATTTGCTCAGGCATTGCTGGCCAAACCTTCGTTGCTAATTATGGACGAACCCACAAACGGTCTTGACCCTTTCTGGATGAATGAATTCGTAGACCTACTCCAAAGAATCAAGGAAGAAGGGCATACTGTTATTTTCTCCACACACCAGTTAGAAATCGCTGATAAGATCGCAGATCAGATTGTCTTTTTAAGTCATGGAAGAAATGTTGGTTCAGGTCCGACCAAAGAATTTCATGCGAAATTTGGTTCTCTGTATACAGCCTTTAATCATAGTCTGGGTCTGAAATGAGCATGCGTCGAATCATTGCTTTGCTGGTGATCATCGCAGCTGTCACGACTGTTGTATGGGTATTTAGCCATAATGAAACAAGAGATTCATCTGAGAGGATTGCAGTGGACTCTATCGCTCCCGAATTTGAAGCTACTACTATAGAAGGTAAAAAGGTTCGACTAAGCGATTTTCAGGGACAGATTGTGGTGCTTAACTTTTGGGCTTCCTGGTGCACGTCATGTGTGCGTGAAATGCCCCTTCTGAATGACATTCACAAATCCACTAGTTCTCAAATTGAAACCTTGTTTATTAATGTTGGTGAGTCTAAAGGGACAGTATCAGAATATCTTAAGGATCACAGTTTTTCTTTTCCAGTTGTCATCGATGTTACCGGAAAAATATCTACTTCGTTCGGAGTTAGTGCGCTTCCTGCCACGTTTATTATAAACGGAGAGGGAAAGATCAAAGAGGCTATATTAGGCGAAATCACAGATTTCCCCTTAATGCAACTAATCAATTCATATACATATTCCGGTATACAGCCGGGGTGAGATTCTCGAACCGTTTGAAGGTTTTAATAAAATAACCAGTATCACAAAATCCTAAATCATCGCTCACTTGATTAATAGGTGCGTCTGTGGTTTCCAGCAACTGCTTGGCCCATTCAATTTTGAGCCTGGCAACGAAGAGGGAGAAGTTCTCGCCTGTTTCTTTTGTAAATATGCGACTGAAATAACTAGGGCTGATATGACAAAGCTTGGCCATTTCTTTTAGGCTGAAATTTTCATTTTTGTGCGCATAGATGTAATCGAACGCAGGCTGAAGCACTATATTTGAAGAGACGAACTTTTGTGCTCCATTTTTCAATTTGGTCTCAATAAGCGCTCCTGACAACTCTTGCTGCAGAGACTGAATTTTGCGATAAGCAAGGTCTGTCTCCTCGAAAGATTCTGCTGAAGCAGATATATCGATATCTGTGGTCAGTACTCTTTTGTACAAATCAACGGTGGTACGCTTTTGAATGGCTTCTTCCACGATGTAAGTACTTAACTGTAGAAGTAGGTCCACGCACTTGGTTACTTCATCGTAGGATAGGACAGGAAGTGCTTCGTAATCCTCTTTGAGCGCTTGAAACTTCATGTTCGACTCAACATTAGGCGGCCTAGATACTATCTGCTCCAGTTGTGACACATCAGGTTCACGAAGCTTAAGCTGTCCGGCCATAATTGCACCCAAATATTGATCGTCAATAATAATTGGAATCGCGATATCGATAATGTTGAAATGGCATAAATAAATATAAGGCTTGTTCTGGCGTACAGCTTCAATGCCGGCACGAGCATCACATTTTTGACAATAAGGAGAGAGATTAGAATCTTGGCGAACGCCTTGGCAGAAAGGCTGACAGAAGCTGTGCTTAGTCACGGGAATGCCTTTATAATCTACGGTAAGAATCGCCATTTTAGTCACGAGTGATAAAGAATCCTGCAGTTTCTCCCATTTCTTCAAATCAATTATTTCTTCTAAATTAAATCGAGATTTGGACATCACGATATTCTCCTAGGTAAGTTATAGAAACATATTGAATATTATAGCGAATTTTTGCTCAAAAGGACAAGATAATACTATTCCTTAATAAGAAGACAAAAAAACTCGATAAGAAAACGCTTTATTCTGATCTTATTGTTTCATGCATACCGAAATAGAGCAATCTATAATAATAACTATATACAACCTAGGAGGAATGAAAATGAGAAGAGCGTTTATCAGTCCGACGAAATATGTGCAAGGTGAGAATGAACTTTTGAATTTAGGCTATTTTGTAAAAACATTCGGTGATTCTGCACTGCTCATTGCACATCCAGATGATGTTACACGTGTGAAAGATAAATTGGAGTCAACTAAACAGAAATTTAATATAACGCTTGTTGAAAGTGGCTTCCATGGGGAATGCTCAAGACAAGAAGTCGCAAGATTACAGGCTCTGGCTAAGGAACATCAATGTGCATGTACGATTGGTTTGGGTGGAGGTAAGGCGATTGATACGGCAAAATGCGTAGCAGAAGGTGAAGCATTGATTATCGTTCCAACGATAGCAGCAACTGATGCACCAACAAGCCACTCCGCGGTACTCTATACCCCAGAAGGTGAGTTTGATGATTATGCTTATTTCAAGCAAAGCCCAAGTGTAGTCATGATCGACACAACAGTCATTGCCAAAGCACCAACAAGATTTCTTGTTGCAGGGATGGGAGATGCACTCTCCACTTATTTCGAAGCAAGAGCTACAGCAAATTCTTATTCCAATGTGAATGCGGGATTGCCTTGCGGGGTTCGTGAAGGTGTTTGTGGGGAAGCTAAAGGAACAATAACCGCACTAGGTCTTGCCAAACTGTGTTATGACACTTTGCTTGAAAATGGGTTCAAGGCGAAGCAGGCTTGTGATTTGAATATCGTAACTCCAGCCTTGGAGAATATCATCGAAACGAATATTTTGTTATCGGGACTAGGCTTTGAAAGTGGAGGTTTGTCTGCGATTCATGCGATCCATAATGGTTTAACAGCTTTAGAAGGAACACATCATTATTATCATGGTGAGAAGGTAGCCTTCAGTACAATTGCTCAATTGGTGCTTGAAAATGCAGACCGTACCGAATTAAGAGAAGTATTGGATTTCTGCCTGTCTATTGGGCTTCCGGTGTGCTTAGCAGATATCGGAGTGGAGCAAGTAACTTACGAAGAACTTCTTGAGGTTGCTAAAAAAGCTTGTATTGCTGAGGAATCGATTCATTCGATGCCGTTCCCAATTACAGAAGAAGCCGTAGCATCGGCGATTATGGCTGCTGACCAATTAGGCCGTCAATACAAATTAAGTAAGGAGCTTTAAGATGAAGAAAATTATGAATAAGCCGGAAACGCTAGTCCGGGAAATGTGTAATGGACTTGTCTTAGCGCATCCTGAGCTGGATTTCAACGATAAATTCAAAGTGATTTCTAAAAAAGAGATCAACACCGATAAAGTTACACTTATAAGCGGTGGAGGAAGTGGGCATGAACCGGCCCATGCCGGGTTCGTAGGCAGCGGTATGCTGGATGCAGCCGTGTGTGGCGATGTGTTTGCTTCTCCATCCCAGATTCAGGTCTACCAAGCGATCCGTAGCTCTGCTAGTAAAAAGGGAACGCTGCTTATTATTAAGAACTACAGCGGTGACATCATGAACTTTAAAAATGCGGCTCATCTCGCAAGTGAAGATGGCATACAAGTGGAATATGTCAAAGTAGACGATGACATTGCCGTTGAAGACAGTCTCTATACCGTAGGGAAACGAGGGGTGGCCGGAACTGTTCTCGTTCATAAAGTAGCCGGGGCTGCGGCAGAAGCAGGACTGTCCCTGTCGGAAGTAAAAGAAGCGGCGCAACATGCGATTGACCATGTTCGCACCATCGGCTTCGCCTTTACATCTTGCACCGTTCCTGCCAAAGGAACCCCGACGTTTCATATCGAAGAGGATGAGATGGAATACGGTGTTGGAATTCACGGTGAACCTGGAATTCGCAGAGAAAAAGCCGTGTCAGCGGATGAACTGGCGCAGCGAATGGTTACGTCTTTACTGAGCAACTTGCAAATGAACGATGAGTCGCAGCAAGAAGTTGCTGTTTTGATCAATGGATTTGGTGGAACACCATTGCAAGAGCTTTATTTGTTAAATAATTCTGTGATCCGTGAATTGACGGCGAAGAATAAGCAAGTATTTAAAGTATTTGTCGGCAACTATATGACCAGCATCGATATGGCTGGCGCATCAGTGTCGATTATGAAGCTGGATGAGACGCTGAAGAAATGGTTGTCTGCTCCGTGTGATACACCGGCATTGTCGGTTAAAGGTTCATTTGAGCCTGTAAAATATACGGAAGTCATCAAGGAAGAGAAAGCAGACAGCACAGTATCCTTCAAGAATAATACGGATGCTGAAGCAGCGATAATTAAGAACAACCAGTTTTCCTTACAAAATATCGTATTTTTGATCGATCAAATGAGTGAGGTCATTATCGAGAATGAGGTACCGTTCTGCGAGCTAGACGCCCACGCTGGAGATGGTGATTTTGGGATGAGCGTAGCCAAGGGCTTTAAGCAGTTGAAAGTAGAATGGGAAGATATTCTAGCTAATCATCAGAGTGATATCGGTGACTTCCTTGATGCTTGTTCATTGATCATTATGGAGCATTGTGGAGGAGCTTCCGGGCCAATCTGGGGATCGGGCTTCCGCGCTGCGAGCAAGACTGCGCAGCAGAAGCAGGAGTTATCCATTCAGGAATTTGCCAATATGATGCAAGCGGTCGTCAAAGGAATTCAAGATACGGGCGAAAGGTCTTTCGGGAGAGGTGCTGTCGTTGGAGACAAGACTTTAATTGATGCGCTTGTACCTTTTGCGGATGCCTGGACACAAAGCGCAGAACAAGGCGAAGATATAAAGCTGGCAGCTATCAAAGCTGCTGAGGCGGCAGTTCTCGGTGCCCGGAAGACTTCCGATATCGTCGCCCGTATGGGAAGAGCAGGCACAGTAGGTGAACGCAGCATTGGTTATCCGGATGCAGGAGCTTACGCGCTTGGAGTTATTTTCACAGAGCTAGCTAAATCGATGAGATAAGAGATAATATAAACTGAATCCGGATCTGAATAATGCTACGAAAGTTAAAAGCTGATTAACAGAAATCGACACCCCCTTATCCATTAGGATGAGGGGGTGTTTGTATTTGGAATCATACGCTAACAATCCTCATAAACTGTTCGTTGCAGTTTAGCTAATGTCTCGGATATAATGATCTAAATGATAATCGTTATCATTTAATACATGAATAAAGGTGATCTCCTCATGATAAAACACTACATTGGGGTTACAGCATACTACAGATCTGCTGAGAGTATGAATTAATGACAAGAAAATCAATTCATAACATCTATAACGGGTATTTCAATGCATTGTTTGAGACTCCGGCTATAAGGGACACCACAGAGCGAATGCATTTCTCACAACCTAATGACCATGGATACGTCGATAGGGTTATCACATCTTCCGGGATCGAAATTGTAGATAGTAATTACCGTTTCACTGAGGATCGTTTAATCCGAGTTCAATCCGAAGCAGCTATGATTGAGCTAAGCTTTTGCCTGCAGGGCAGCGGAGAAGTTCATGTAACAGGCAATAGTCACGAGTTGGTGCCCGACAGTTGTTCATTGCAGCTCATGCGAGATTTCCAAGCCGAATTTCACTATCGCAGTGCTGAACCCATCCGTTTACTGTCCATTGGTGTACCGGTAACACTGTTCGATTCGTGGATGGTAGATCAAGGATCTCCACTTACCTGCAGTTTATCCGGGCTGTTAGATACACAATCATTTCGTATGTTCCGTATGCCTATTCTTCCAGAAACCTCCCGAATATTGGTTCAATTGAGAGATTGCCCATATCATACCTCAATGCGCAGGTTATACGCAGAGGGTAAGGCATTAGAACTCCTTTCCGCATATTTGGGCGCTTTTCTTTTTGAGCAGAGTCATACTAAACGTAGCTTGCATTTATCTCGCACTGACCGGGAAAGTATTCGGAGAGCCAGAGAAATCATACTCGAGCAAATGGCAAACCCTCCATCACTCATAGAGCTTTCCAAGCTGGCGGGTATTAACGAATACAAATTAAAAGTTGGTTTTAAGGAAGAGTATGGTACGACTGTATTTGCCTATTTACGGAACAAACGTTTAGAAAAAGCATGGGAAATCATGCGTTCCGGGGAGAGTAGTGTTAGTCAAACAGCGACGATGGTAGGTTACAACAACTTTAGTCATTTTGCGGAGGCGTTTCGGAAGCAGTATGGAATAAATCCTTCTGAAATAATAAAAAAACGTTAGACAACAAATAAATATCCGCCAAACCGTTATTCAATCCCTCTATCGGTAGTTTAGCCCTATCAGCAGAGTGTATGATCGGACTTGCTAGTAGTGAGAATGATTATCAATAGATTGGAGAGGGTTGGAAAAAATGTTCAGTTTAAAACGTATCTCTTTTGTCGGAATCGCCTTATTCATGATGGTGATGTTGTACGGATGTGGGAATTCAGGGCAGGAGGCTCAAGGGGATAACACCCCACCTGCGGTAAAATCTGAACCCGTCGCTACGAATTCCTCCGAAACACGTACCATTAAGGACGCCAAGGGAGATGTTGAAATACCGGTAAACCCGGTTAGAATTGCCGATGTATCTGGCTCAACTGAAGAACTTTTAGTGCTTGGATATAAACCTGTGATTACCGGGAATACAGACATGGCTAATTCACTGGAAATCACACCTATTCTAAAAAAAGAACTGCCTAATGTAACGCCCGTTGGATGGTTTCAAACGGAAGTTAACTTGGAAGCGATTAGTGCAGCAAGTCCTGACTTGATACTGGCAGGGCCTACGCAAGAGAAAATCTATGATCAACTAAATATGATTGCTCCAACTGTAAGGGTTCCTTATGGCTTTAATGCTTTTAGAGAGCGGTTTGCCTTTGTTGCAGAGGTACTTGATAAGAAAACAGAAATGGATGAGTGGCTGAAGGCCTATGATCAACGTGCTCAACAACTGCATGATCAAATCACAAAGATAACTAATGAAGAAACGTTTGCGGTAATCGAAGCTACAGAGAAAGAAATCCGGATCTATTCCCGCACAGGTATTGCAGATATGATTTTTAATGATCTTGGATTACTCATCGCGCCAGGTACACCGGAACCAGACCCATGGGGAGGAAAAGTAACAAGTCTAGAAGCACTGTCTACCTTTAATCCAGACCACATCATTTTATTATCTGATAATGACCGGAATGTTCTAGACCAAAGTAAGGTCTGGAGCAGCCTAAAAGCTGTAAAATCGAAAAATATATATCGCATGACAAGCAGACAAAATTACAATGAAGCATTCTTTGCATTGGGGAAAGAGGCATTGCTGGAACAAATCGCTGAACAAATCAATGAACATATCAACAAGTAAAGCTATTCTGTTTAAAATTGTGTAGCTAAAAAACACTGATCCTAATCTGGATCAGTGTTTTTTAAGTTCGAGATTCTTCCAACTTTATGAATCTAATCAATACATTCAATTTTCCTATGAAGGGTTTCTTCATGAAAATCAAAGAATTTGTATATGCTGCATGATTCGCTGGAAGTCAGAACTTGGAAGCTGATTGTCGTAAATTTGATTTTTGGTGTAATGTTGATTAATCTGATAGGTGCGCCTATCATGGCATTGATTACGAATACTTCCATTTGGGTTAGATTAACAAGTGTGGCGATCTTTCTTCCAGGTGATATCATTAAAGCGGTTATTGCAGCCATCATTGCGATATAGCTTAGAATAATCCGCAGGTTTTACATAATTATAAATCAAGAGGAGATTTGATAGGATTATGAATGGTAATTAACTGGATATGATGTAGAAAACAGCACCAAGTAAACAACAATAAATTATTGAAAAGAAGAGGGAAGCTTTATGCAAAGGATTCAAAATTCTAAAATGTACTTTATATTTATTCACATATTTTTATTGATCTTATTGTGTACCTCAATGTATGCCTATTCTCCATGGATTCGTACTAAAGTGAAGGAAATTCTCGAGCCTGCGGACAAAGTCTATACCATTGCTCACCGTGGCGCTTCGGGATATGCTCCTGAGAATACTATACCTGCATTCGAACTAGCCATTGATATGGATACCGATTATATCGAGTTAGACATTCAGTTAACTAAGGATCGTATTCCTGTTGTTATTCACGATGAAACTATTAATCGTACGACAAATGGAACGGGGTATGTTAAGAATTATACTTTAGAGCAGCTTTCGAAATTAGACGCTGGCTCTTGGTTTAACGATCAATATCCCATGTTTGCTAGGGATCAATATGCTGGATTACGTATTCCGACTTTAGAAGAGGTATTTGAAAGGTTTGGAAAAGAAGTGGACTATATGATTGAGATTAAAGATCCCGCTTTGAATCCGAATATCGAAACCATATTAAACGAACAAATTGAAAAATATAATCTGTCTGATCATGTTTCCATACATTCATTTAGTGAGGCGAGTTTACGTAAGCTTCATTCGATTAACCCAGAGATCCCGCTTTATCAAATTGTTTGGTATAATATTCCGGTTTACAAAGTACCAGAATCTTTTATCAATCGGGTGAAAACTTATGCAGTTGGTATTAGCCCTAACTTTCAAAGAATAAATTCCTCCTATGTCGCACAGGTGAAAAATTCGGGTCTAAAGGTATTTCCGTACACAGTGAATTATCAAGTGAATATGGACAAAGCCGTGGTTTGGGGTGTAGACGGGGTACATACCAACTTTCCTGACCGTTTTAATGAAGTGATTAAGAATAATAAGAAGTGAGGAAGTACGGAAACGGGAATTGAACTATCGGAAATTCATATGCCGAATACATCGATTTCAGAGACAGGATACCATGTTTTTGAATTTACGTCTTTAAAAAACACTTGAATAGTATAGGTGCCTTTTGTATTAAACGAATAAGTAAATTCGTTAGTTTTGAACCAAAAGTTTTCTTCACTTTTCTTAATTTGTTGATTGTCGATAGTTTCTGTTTTATCTGCGGGATCAGTGATCGTAAGTTTTATATCTGAAATTTCTGTTTTTAAATGATCTACTTGTAATAAGGTTGAAAAGGCAAACCGCGCAGGGCTTTTTACCTTACCGAAAATCTCTCCATTGTTATCAAGCAATACCATGTTCACATTTGGCTTGTAGATTCGAACCGTTTTACTTGTTTCATCTAAAGCGATTAAAGCAAACAAATTTTTAGAGAGCTGTTCAACAGGTAAGAGAATTTCCCCCTCGGATATTACTGCTGCCTGTTTTTGTACCACATTATTGAAATATAATGAAACTTCTGATTGGTTCGATGCGGCATAAATCATTGTTCCCGGTAGAATCATTATGCAAAGTGCTAATATAGTCAGTTTAATTATTTTTCTCAATGAAATCTCCTCCTATATTTTTGTTATGTTAATTATACCCATAAGATGGAAGATAGTTTCTTTTATGCAATTAATAAAATAAAAAAAGGTCAGTAGAGGGGATTACCCTTTCCTGACCTTTTTGATGTTAAAATTAAGGAGCGATAGCAAGTACAAGACTGCTTCCTTTGTTCACCCTAACTAGAACCCTCTCACACTGCTTGGGGGTACTTTTCTATGTTTTTTGAAAGTCCGGCTGAAATAGTAGATATCACTGAAGCCAGTTGTGGTAGCGATTTCAGAAATCGTTAACTGGGTATGCCTTAGCAAATAATCTGCACGGTCTAAACGGACAGCATTTATATATTCCGAAATCGTATGACCAGTTAATTCCTTGAAGAGACGACTGAAATGGAAGCGGCTTAGCCCTGTTAGTGCCGCAAGTTCGTCAACTTGAATGGGCTCCTGGTAATGTGTATCGATATAACGCAAAACAGGTGCGAAGCGTTCAACGGTCTGAATACGTCTTTCTTGCTCAGCCTGTGAGAGAAAGGTGACAATATGTCTGCGTAGTAGCAGCGTTAGCAGGCGGTATAGCTCGGACTTCACGGCCAGCTCATATCCAAATTCGCGAAGTTCCAGTTCCCGAATAATCGCCAGCGCACAGTCTGTAATGTGCTGATCTCCCCGGATATGATTACGTAACAGCAGCTGGTTCTGCTGAATCGGGGCGATGAACTTGGTCTCGGCAGCGTCGCTTACCGCACTATGCAGCAAAGAAGTATCTGCAATAATCGCATAATACAATAAATCAGAAGAAGCGCTCACCCCATAATGCAGCTCGTTGCTGTTCACAGCAACTAAATCACCAGCCCGTACGTTGATTGGTGTTCGTCCGCATTCAAAAACAGCCTCACCGCTTTCGATAAACAGAAACTCAAGATGCTCATGCCAATGATGTGGGAACAACAAAACTCCCTCTTGGTTGAAGCGCTGGGTATGTACTTTAATCGGAAACTCGGGATCCGGCATGTCCATGGGTTCCTGTAGATGTTTATCATAGTCCAACATTTATTGACTGCACCTCCTATAGCACAATTGTACAAATGAAACCGCAAGGTTCTGCATGGTGTTTAGGGTTGAAATCATTATAATACGAATCATAACCTATGCAAAATAAAGGAGAGAGTATTTATGGATATGATCAAAATTGGCGTAATAGGAACCGGCTCTATCTCCAGCATGCACTTAAGTGCTTATCGGAATAATCCGCAGACAATCATATATGCGGTTTGTGACCTGAATGAAGAGCGTGCACGAGCTGTTGCTGCTGAGTATAACGTGGAGAACGTATACACGGATTATCGTGAATTGCTGGCTAATTCCGAAATAGATGCAGTCAGCATCTGCACATGGAACAACTCTCATGCTGAGATTAGCATCGCGGCACTTGAGGCAGGCAAACATGTACTTGTGGAAAAGCCCCTTTGCCGCACGGTTGAAGAAGCGCTTCAGGTTCAGCAGGCAGTGGAAAAGAGCGGTAAAATTTTGCAAGTAGGCTTTGTACGACGTTATGACTCTAATGCCCAGCTACTTCAGACATTGGTGGAACAAGGAGAATTCGGTGAAATCTACTATGCGAAGGCAACGACGTTCCGGAGACTTGGTAATCCCGGCGGCTGGTTCAGTGATATTAAACGCTCCGGCGGCGGACCATTGATTGATATCGGCGTCCATGTGATCGATCTATGCTGGTATTTGATGGGCCGTCCGAATCCAGTATCAGTAAGTGCCAATACCTACCGGAAGCTCGGCAATCGTTCCAATATCAAGAACCTTTCTTTCTATAAAGCCGCTGATTACGACGCAGCGAACAACACGGTGGAAGATTTAGCAAATGCACTAATTCGTTTTGAGAATGGAGCTTCGCTGATGGTTGATGTTAGCTTTACACTGCATGCCAAAGAAGACGAGCGCTCAGTCCGCCTGTACGGTGACAAGGGTGGGTTTGAAATTGATCCTGAGATAGTCCTCGTCAAAGAACAGTCGGATACGATCGTCAATATCTATCCGCAGACCGATCATAAGGGGTTTGAGTTCAACAGTGCATTTCAAAATGAGATTAATCACTTTGCGAACAACATCAGCAACGGCTCTACACCGATTAGTCCTGTGCAGGACGGCGTTACAATCATGAAGATTCTCGGCGCGATCTATGAATCCGCTGCCAAAGGCGAAGAGGTGAAACTATGAAGCTAGGAATCAGTACCTACAGTTTGCATTCAGCTTTTTCAACGGGTGAGCTTACGCTTGAAGGAGTCATTGAGACGATCGCCGATCTGGGCGCGGAGCATGCGGAGATTGTACCCTTGGGCATCAATTTAGTTGAGAATCCTGAGCTAATTGATCAGATTGTACGAACGGCAGCAGGTCGTGGACTAGAGTTGTCTAATTATGCTATCGGGGCGAATTTTGCCGGTCTGGAGACAGCGGAAAGACAGCGTGAAGTCGAACGGGTAAAGCGGGAAGTAGACGTCTGTGCGGCATTAGGCATTCAGCGGATGCGGCATGATGTAGCCTCGTCAAATGATCTATCAATTACGCACTTTTTGGAAGAGCTTCCACATTTAGCTGAAGCCTGTCGGGAAATTGCCGATTATGCCGCAGGTTTGGGCATCACAACCAGTGTGGAGAATCATGGATACTTTATTCAGCACAGCGATCGTGTACAGGCGTTGGTTCACGCAGTAGGAAGAGATAACTTCCGTACAACACTCGACATTGGTAACTTCCTGTGCGCAGATGAGAATCCGCTTATTGCTGTGACTAACAATATTAAGCTTGCTTCGATGGTACATTTCAAAGATTTTTATATTCGTCCGCAGGATCGCCAGCCTGGCGAAGGCTGGTTCCAGTCTACTGGTGGGAACTGGTTGAGGGGTGCCATCGTTGGTCAAGGAGACATCGATATGCCGAGTGTCATTCGAACCGTTAAGGAAAGTGGCTACGACGGATATATCTCTGTAGAATTTGAGGGAATGGAAGAGTGCCGTAAGGGGACAAGACTTGGGCTCCAATACATCAAGCGGGTTTGGAACCAAAACTAATTCATTTTAAAGGAGGATTATTGCCATGGTTAAACCAATTATCACTAACAAAATCGGCGTTATCGTAGACAGTTTTCAGGTCGGAGTAAAAGAGGGGTTGCGCAAGGCAAAAGAAGCAGGGGCTGATGGAGTTCAGATTTATGCGGTGCAAGGTGAATTTGATCCCGCTAACCTTTCTCCTTCAGCCCGCCGTGAATGGAAGGAATACATCGCTTCACTGGGTCTCGAAATCTCTGCCCTCGTTGGAGATTTAGGCGGACATGGATTTCAGGACCCTGCACAGAACCGTGCCAAAATCGAAAAGTCCAAACGCATTATGGAGCTGGCCAAGGAGCTAGGTACAGATATCGTAACTACACATATCGGAATTGTTCCCTCTGACCACACCAGTAAAATTTATGAAACCATGCATATCGCCTGTGAGGAACTAAGCAGATACGCACATGAGATGAATTCTTACTTTGCGATTGAGACTGGGCCAGAACCCGCTGCGCGTCTAAAGACGTTCCTCGACGGTTTGGGTTCCAAAGGGGTTTCTGTTAATTTTGATCCGGCCAACATGGTGATGGTGACTGGTGATGATCCCGTGCAAGGTGTTCATACACTAAAAGACTACATTGTACACACCCATGCTAAAGATGGTCTCAAACTTGCCGATATCGATCCGCGCGATGTTTACGGTCAATATGGTTATGAAGCACCCGCATTAGACCATGAGAAGATGGCTGAAATGGCCGAGACCGGCTCGGCGTTCCGTGAAGTTCCACTTGGAGCAGGTTCTGTCGACTGGAACAATTATCTGCAAGCGCTGAACGACATCGGTTATACAGGTTTCCTGACCATAGAACGGGAAGTTGGCACTAATCCAGAGGAAGATATCCGCCAGGCTGTGAATTTTTTAAAGGCTTTTCGGGTCTGAACATGGTAGTGATAATGATTAAATAGTTCATCCAACCTTTGGGATAAAAGAGAAGCTGCCTTACAGGAGAACAGGCCTGTACGGTGGCTTTTTTTATTGCTACAAACAATGTTACTTAATTCAGGATAAGAATCTGATCCAATTGCTAATCTCATTTATTGCAACTTTATCCTCTATTTGGCGTTAAAGAAGAGAGAACATGAAGGGGGAGCCTATATGAAAAAGATAAATCTACTAGCCCTTTTAGCAGTCATTTCAGTAATCATTGTTGGATGTATCAATACAGGGAATAAGGATAAAGTGAATCAAACCCTGATCGATCTGAGCTCTGTTAATTCCATAACAATCCAGAACGATAGCGGTGAATCCATGACCATAACGGACAATAATTTAATAGAACAATTCAATGAAGCCATACATACTGCTGAGTATGACAGCGCCAAGCTTGATATTGCAGCACCTGATTATGAAGCTACTGTTGAATTGAAGAATAAAGAAAACGAAAAGTTCTCATTCTGGATTAATGGCGAGAATAATGGTCTTTTCACCAAATCAGGACAAAATGGACATTACAAGCTGCCGGAAACAAAAAAAGTAGTTTTACTTGATTTATTTCAACCCAATGAGCAACAAGTAGAAGCCGATAATCTAAAAATTGACGAGGAAATCAAGCGAATCACAGTAGCGAAATCTCTAGCACATGGTTCAGTGAATGCTAACATAAAGGCTGAATACATAGATCATGAAAGCATAGAAACTTTCGTCCGAGCCATCCGTACCGCTGTACAAATACCAGGAAATTTAAATACCGCAACGCCTAACTATGATATTGTTCTAATTTCAAATAATAATAAATATGCCTTTCATCTATGGATTAACGAAACAAGCGAGCAAGGCATGTTAATGAATGTGAACGAAACAAGCACAGGCTACACACTTACTAAGGAATCAACTATCGAGTTAAAAAAGCTTATATTCTTGGAAGCAAACTTTAAGGGGCTGGAGTTTAATGCAGTACGGAGCTCAAATGGAGAACTGGTGGCTAAACCAATTGGCATAACCGAAAATAACTATCTATTAAACGGTGGGGCAGTGGTTGAATTACAAGGAATCTTATATCATACCATTCATTTTTTCTATGGCGACCATAATGCAGTTAACGCTTTACTAGCCCATGATCCTGCTACGGATGAGGTGATGGTGAAATGGAGCGATGAGCTGATCGATACCGATAACCGTTGGAACAATGCATTTATGAACAACTATAATATGCTAATCAAGTTGGATGAGGATCATCTATTATTTCTGGAATCGGATCTGACGAAAGAAGCTGGGAAATATCATTTGTCCTCTTATAATGTTGTTACAGGAGATATTGAACGACTTCGGGAAGACTTTTGGCCGCTTTCTGATGATTCTGACTACATCTATAAATTCCAGTGGAATGCGGATGAACAAATATTATTTATGCAAAGTTACCTCGGCAATGTATGGTTGTTTGATCTGAGGAAAGGAAAGGACGATGTGTATCTTCTAAAATATCCGGTAATCCCTCACTCGACGACCGGTGCACCATCTCTGTTTCTTTCACCAACCTTTAAGAGATTTGTACATGATGATGAGAGCGGCCAATTAACCTTTTATGATAATAAAGGAGCTTCGCTACGTACTGTGCCGTTACCACAAGAGCAATATGTACCTTCTGAGAAAATAAAGTGGAACCCGGCGGGCACGATTGCCTGGATGGATACAGCAGAGATCAACCAAAACCGAATCCATGACATCGATATCGATTATTTGAAAATCGCTCCCCAAAAAATTGATTTTTATAATCAGGATGGGCTTCCCATCGGCTCCATTAAGACTGAAAGCGACCAAGAAGATGCAGCGGTTGAAGTTGTAGGATGGATGGACGCTAATGTAGCTGTGATAAAATCCTATTCCGTAGAACTTTTGTACAAGGATACTATAGGGCTGAAGGTTAAGAATGTTTCTTATTATCTCTATGATGTAAAGAAGAAGCAGAAGGGGGCTAGCTTTTCGTCCATCCCCTCCAGCGCAACTGTAATTTTTGATCATCGCCTGGATGATGCTGATAATGAAGGCAATATCACTGTGAGTTTTAAAGAAATTACCTATAAAAAAGGAAATTAAATGAGCCTCGGAAGTTCGCCGCAATGATCACATAAGATCATTGGGAAGCTTCCCGAGGCTTCTTTTTTATAATTTCAAGACAATGGTTAAGAAGACGTTATATTCATCGAGTTAGTCTGTCTCAAATTTTATAATTATCCTGCTGTAGTACGGACTGAGGTTAGTAGGTCTAGTTGGAAACCCTGTACCAGGGTTTCCCCGTTCATAAGATCAGTCTCATACGCCCGTTTGAAGCCTAAGCGATAGTAGAGCTTGATTGCTGAAGCCATCATTTCTGAAGTATGCAGATTTAAAGTGGTGGCTCCTAACTCACGAGATCTCCTAGCAGCTTCGTGAATTAGATGGGTTGCAACACCGAGGCCGCGAGCGGATGGGGATACGGCAAGCAGGCGTAGGATAGGGGAGTGAATGCCTAACTCTGGTTTACCGTAAGCCGTTTCCGAGGAGCTAAACAAGAGTGCGCTACCAATGATTTTCTTGTCGATTTCAGCGATGATCCGCACGATCGGGGCATCGCCATGGACAGATTCAAGAAGTGATTTCCGGTACGCTAGCCACAACGGCTCGGGCATGATTTCCGAATATTGGTGGTAAGCGTCCAGTATCACTTCAGCGATGGCATCACGGTCATTATTCTCAGCTTCACGGATAATAATCTTTTGTGACATAATCTCGCGATCCCCTTTCAGTTAATGTATAGTTCATACGAATGAAGTCATTATAAACGATAATTCCGAGTTATATAAGGGGTATTTTATTATTTTGATAAATGAATAGAAAAGCTCTATATGAAATAAACATAACAGTCGATTACAAAGGGATTCACTATAGCGTCTGCAGTTTCAAATTTTAAATTATTAATCATTTATGAATGAAATTTTGTGGAAATCCGATTATTTTACACGGAATTTAAGTTGACAAAAAATAGGGGGGTGCATAAGATATAAACAAAATCTATAGGAAAGCATCGTTCTATTTCATTGTTTTTTAATCGGAATAGTAAAATTAATATTAGTTTAGGGGGATTAGGGATGAACATTGAAAATATTGAGGCTTTTGTCTACATTAACCATTATGGAAGCTTCAATAAAGCGGCCGAAGTCCTATATATCTCTCAGCCGACAGTTACGGCACGGATTCAATCGCTCGAAAGGGAATTGGATTGCAGAGTGTTTGATCGGTTAGGTAAGCAGATTAGCCTAACGGATAAAGGTAAGCAATTTCTTCCCTATGCCCAGCAGATTCTCCAGATCTATCAGAACGGTAAATATCAGGTTCAGGCCAAGGGGCATATTCCAAATGAACTGAGGATCGGCAGTACTGTCTCGGTATCTAATTATTTAATGCCGCATCTGATGCTTCATTTGAAGCGCAGGTATCCGCATATCACTATCAAGCTGACGACAGCTTCTACGGAAGTATTGATTGATAAGCTGAAATCGAAAGAGCTAGATCTGGCTTTTATCCGTAAGGTCGTAAATCCAGCCATTCAAGCCTTTCCTTTCTGCGAAGACCCCATTTCGCTGTATGTAGAGAAGGGGCATCGCTTAGCTAAAGCACAACGTACATCGCTGGAGGATATTCGCCAGGAGACGTTAGTCTTTTTTGAATGCGGGTCTTTGGATTGGATGCGACTGCATCGTGTATTTGAGAGCATGGAACAGCCGCCGAAAATTGAATATCAGGTGGATAACCTGGAGACAGCCAAGAAGCTGGTGTTGAAAAAAGCAGGTATCTGTTTCCTTCCGGCACTTAGTGTGCAAGAGGAAGTAGCGGCTGGGACGTTAGTACGGGTGGATATTGCGGAGACGGAAGGCATCTCCTTACGAACCAGCCTGATTTCACTAAATGGGGAGAACGCTGAATTCATAGAAACCCTGCTTGAACTCGGTATTGGTAAAACGGGAGATCGACTAATTGTATAGATGTATTAAAAAACTCTATTAGCGCATGGACACATGCAGTGATAAAGTTAATTGCATATAATGACGACTATTTCGATAGGAATTATAAATTTAATTTCGGAAGGATGGAGGGCTTGCGATGAGTGAGACATACAGACTGGCAGAACTGCAAGATGCGGAGATTTTGCTTGAGGTTACATATCGAGCGTATGAGCTGATTCGTGAGCTCGGGCTGCATTGGCCGGCGGCTACAGCTGACTTGGCACTTATTGAAGACAATATTGCTACGAATGAGTGTTATGTGCTTGAAGTTGATGGAACGATAGTTGCGACGATAACACTTTCAAAAGAAGAAGAGATTAAGAAGATTAGCCCACTGCCTTTTATTAAATGGTTTGCTGCTCATCCGGATTACAGTAACAGAGGTTATGGTGGAAAGCTTCTGGATTGGGTGGAAGAGCACATTATTGCTGGACAATTGAGTTCGGCTGCGGTCACGCTGGCAACGGCGAAGAAGCACCCATGGTTAGTTCAAATGTATGAACGCCGGGGGTATGAACGGTTTCTAGAACTGGATCAGCAGAATGGTGACGGCATTATGTATCTGATGAAAAAAACACTCATAGATAAACCACAAATCATTCAAAGGGGATAGAACAATGAAAAAGTCCATTTCATTAGTAATTGCATCGTTATTGACACTGGCGATAGCAGGTTGCGGAAATAACAGCACGAACAGTAGTCAGAATGGAAATGCAGCCGAAGCTTCGGGAACGGCAAATGGTTCGACAAAGGTAACTAAGATCATCGTAGGCACAGGTACTGCTTTTCCGAAGGTCTGCTTCATAGATGAGAACGGCAAGCTTACAGGCTTCGATGTGGAACTGCTCAAAGAAATCGATAAGCAGCTGCCTGAATATGAATTCGAGTTTCAAACCATGGATTTCAGCAATTTACTGCTGAGTCTGGAAACTAAAAAAATCGACCTGGTTGCCCATGTCATGGAGAAAAATCCGGAGCGGGAGTTGAAATATTCTTTTAACAAAGAAGCCTATGCCCACTGGAGAAACCGCATCGTAGTGGCGAAGGATAATGATTCGATCCAATCACTGGATGATCTTAAAGGAAAAAAGGTATTAGTCGGTGCGACAAGCGCACAAGCGCAAATTCTGGAAAACTACAATAAAGAGCATGACAATGCGATTAATATCGTGTATCAGAACGGTGCAGCGAATGATACCGTCGCACAGATTAGTACTGGGCGTGTGGATGCTACGCTGGCTGCAGATTTTGTCCTGCCGATCATTGATCCGCAGAGTCAGCTAAAAGCTACGGGCGACGAGCTGTCCTCCGCGGACATTCTCTATGTTTTCCGTAAGGATGATGCCGATTCACAAAAGCTGTCAGATGCGATTGACAGTGCGATTAAAGAGCTGAAGACGGACGGAACACTGGGTAAGCTGAGCACGGAATGGCTGGGTGCGGATGTTACAGCGGATTCGGTTAAATGATTGAGCCGGTGAGCACGGGAAGGGAGGGAATATATGGGCGCACAGTTTGATATCAGTTTTGTATTTTCGTTTTTGCCTAAGTTACTAGGGACTTTAAGCACCACGCTTCTGATTGTCGCCTGTTCTCTACTGACAGGAATTATTGTCGGCTTTCTCGTAGCTCTGCCAAGACTTTATAAAGTGCCTGTGTTAAAGACCCTCTCCGAAATCTATATTTCTTTTTTTCGGGGAACTCCGATTCTTATCCAGCTCTTCTTGTTTTATTATGGTCTGCCTGAAATTATGAAGCTGGTCCATGTGGATATGACCCGAACTCCAGTACTTGTCTTTGTTATTCTAACCTACGGTCTGCATACGGGAGCATACATGTCTGAAATGATTAGGGCTTCTGTGATGGCGGTGGATAAGGGGCAGGTGGAGGCTGCATATGCTGCGGGGATGACGGGGTTTCAAGCTTTTACACGAATCGTGCTGCCCCAAGCGCTAGGTATAGCTGTTCCGGTATTCTCCAATCTAGTAATTGCACTACTGAAAGATACGTCATTAGCTTTTACCCTCGGGGTGATGGAAATGTCAGGTAAGGCTCAGACGCTTGGCAGCTTAACACAGCATTTTATTGAAACCTATATCGCGCTTGCGCTTATCTATCTGGTCATCAGCTTTACGATTGAGAAGCTGCTGCTTGTAGCAGAACACCATCTGCTACGGCATGAAAGACGAAATACGCCTGAGAAAAAATTGTTTAAAATCAACAAAAGCTGGTCCTACCGACGCATCATTGCAGAACTGGGACCTGGCAAAGGAGGCACCGGATTATGAAACTGGACCCATCGTTTATATGGACTGCTCTGGTACAAATTCTGAGTGCAATTCCTACGACCTTATATATTACCGTTGTCTCTGTATTGATTGGTTTTGTGATTGGAGTGGCTGTAGCCTTGATCCGGCTATACAAAGTTCCACTGCTGCATCCGCTGGCCGTCGGTTATGTTACGTTCATCCGCGGGACACCGATGCTGACGCATCTGCTGCTTATATATTTTGGGCTTCCTGTGCTGATTGATGGTCTGGCGGCGCATTTCGGCTGGAGCTTTAGGTCGGTTTCGATTCCGATGATCGGTTTTGCTTATATTTCATTCTCGATTACTGCTGGAGCTTATATGTCCGAGGTCGTCCGTTCCGGTCTGCTCGCTGTGGATCGTGGTCAGCTAGAAGCGGCCCACTCTATCGGTATGACTACGCCCCAAGCACTAAAGCGGATTGTTTTTCCTCAAGCGCTGGCGGCAAGTCTGCCTAATCTTTCGAATTCAGTAATCGGTATGCTGCACGGATCTACCCTTGCTTTTACGGTTTCGGTGGTGGATATCAATGCTAAGGCACAGATAGTGGCTTCAACGAACTGGAAGTTTTTCGAGGCATATCTGGCGGCAGCACTGATCTTCTGGGCACTAACATTTCTGATCGAACGCGTGACGTCGGTCATTGAGAAAAGGATTAATCTGTACAATCGAGGTGGAGTAGCATGATCAAACTTGCGCAAATTTCGAAGTCATTCGGTCGGAATCAGGTATTAAATAATATAGATTTAACGGTGACGAAGGGAGAGGTTGTCGTCATTCTCGGCCCCAGTGGCTCCGGCAAAACGACTCTCTTACGCTGCGTGAATTATCTGGAGAGGCCAAGCAGCGGAGAGATCGCCATTGGCGATTTTAAAGTGAACTGCAAACATGCCCGCAAAAAGGAGATACATCAGCTAAGGCAAAAAACGGCAATGGTATTTCAGCAGTACAATTTGTTCCGTCATAAAACCGCGCTGGAGAACGTGATGGAAGGGCTGTTAATTGTCAAAAAGCTTCCGAAGGACGAAGCGAGAAAGCGGAGTATTGCACTGCTTGAAAAGGTTGGTCTTGCCAGCAAGCTGGACGCCTACCCGAGTCAGCTGTCCGGGGGTCAGCAGCAGCGTGTAGGGATTGCCCGCGCCTTGGCGCTTGAACCAGAGGTTATATTGTTCGACGAACCAACATCGGCGCTGGACCCTGAGCTAGTGGGTGAGGTGCTGGCTGTTATCCGAAAAATTGCCAAGGAAGGCATCACAATGATTGTAGTCACCCATGAAATGGGGTTTGCTCGTGATGTGGCGAATCATGTGGTTTTTATGGACGGAGGCGTCATTGTTGAAGAAGGAACGCCGACAGAGCTGTTTAATCATCCGCGCGAAGAAAGAACGAAGCAGTTCCTGAAGCGAATCACACCTGAATTTAACTATTCCATATAGGAGGAAAAACAATGGCTATTACTATCAGCGTACTCGATCAAAGTCCGATCTATCCGGGAGAAACGCCAGAGGAAGCATTCCAGCATACCATTAAGCTGGCACAACTGTCTGAGGAGCTTGGATTTCATCGATTCTGGGTTTCCGAGCATCATGACTCTGAGCAGGTAGCCGGTTCTTCTCCAGAAGTACTCATCTCACATCTGCTGGCCAAAACAGAGCGCATCCGTATTGGCTCCGGTGGCATCATGCTCCAGCATTACAGCCCGTATAAGGTAGCGGAGAACTTCAATGTGCTGTCTTCGCTCGCTCCTGGACGAGTGGATCTCGGAGTGGGACGCGCTCCCGGTGGACTCCCGCGCAGCACACAAGCGCTTCAGCAGGAAAGAACCGAATCCCCTAGCTTAACGGACAAAATCATCGAGTTGGAGAAATATGTGCATAACCGGCTCGAAGAAAACCACCCGCTGGCTGGGTTGAAGGCAGGTCCCCTTCCTGGTATTCCGCCTGAGCTGTATGTGCTTGGCGCGAGTGTAGGCAGTGCAGAGATTGCTGCTGAACTTGGATTACCTTATGTGTTCTCCCTATTTATTAATAGCGATAAGACAGTAGCGCTAGATGCTATTCGTGCTTACCGAAGCGGTTTTGTTTCTTCACAGGGCAGACAACCGCAAGCAATTATCGCTTTAGCACTAGTGGTGGCTGATACCGAAGAGGAAGCGAAAGAACTGGCGGGCGCACATAAGTTGATTCGGATTCAGCTGGCAAGCGGGAAGAAGCTAACCGTTGGAACCCGGGAACAGGCGGAGGAGTTTGCCCGCCAGAGCAATGAAGCATACACGATTGAAGAGTTGGAACCAGAGATTACCAAAGGAACAAAGAACTCTGTACGTGAACAGCTGTTGGCACTTTCAGAGGCATCCGGTGTTGAGGAGTTCATCATAACTACGAATGTGCAGCCTTTTGACAAACGGTTCCGCTCCTTTGAGCTACTGAGCGAAGCAATCGCTGAAGTGCCGGCAGAGGCATAAGCGGGCGGATCAGGATCACACGGGAAATCGTTTAAAGGAGGGTGACTGTATATGACTAGTAAAGCTAAAGAGCTGAGTGCGGAAGCGCTTGGAGAAGAATTAATCGGGATACGCCGTCATCTGCATCGGCACCCGGAACTGTCGAACGAAGAATATGAGACAACAAAATATATTATTTCCCTGCTGGAGCGGGCAGGAGTCAGGGTCGTAGATTACGGTCTGTCTACCGGAGTGATCGCAGAAATTGGGGGCAAGCAGCCCGGTCCGGTCATCGCGCTGCGCGCAGATATCGATGCCTTGCCAATCCAGGAGGAAACTGGAGCAGCTTATGCGTCGTTGTATCCCGGCAAAATGCATGCCTGCGGACATGATTTCCATACGGCTGCCTTGATCGGTGCCGCCTATCAGTTGAAGCAGCGAGAGGGTCAGTTACTAGGAACGGTACGCCTGTTGTTTCAACCGGCTGAAGAGAAGGCGCAAGGGGCACAGCGGATCATTGCTAGCGGGGCGCTAGAAGAAGTCCGGGCAGTAATCGGGCTGCATAACAAGCCGGAACTGCCAGTCGGAACGATCGGTATTACGGCGGGCCCTTTAATGGCAGCGGCTGACGGATTTGTCATTGAAGTGCAGGGTGGCAGTTCTCACGCTGCCGTTCCAGAAGCTGGGATAGACCCGATTGTAGCTGCTTCGCATATCGTGACTGCATTTCAATCCATTGTAAGTCGCAATGTCAGTCCCCTACAAAGTGCGGTGGTCAGTGTGACGCAGATTCACAGCGGAAATTCATGGAATATCATCCCCAAAAAAGCCGTGCTTGAGGGTACAATCCGTACCTTTGATGAAACGGTGCGCAGCAAAGTACTTGACCGCTTTCGGGAAGTGGCGACTGGTGTGGCAGCTGCTCTTGGAGCTAAAGCCACTGTCCGCTGGATCGAAGGGCCGCCTCCGGTCATCAACGACGCCGCCTTAGCGGCGTTAGGGGTAGAGTCGGCTGAAGCTCTTGGCTACCGAGCGGTCAAACCAGAGCTTTCACTGGCCGGAGAGGATTTTGCCTTCTATCAGCGCGTGGTACCGGGATTATTCGTCTTTATAGGTACTGAAGGAAGCCAAGAATGGCATCATCCAGCCTTCAATCTGGATGAACAGGCACTGCCTGCGGCAGCACGTTTCCTTGCGGATGCGGCTGTACGTTCCCTTGAGTACTACAATTCCGGTGGAGGTGCAGAATTATAGCTGAACATAAGAGTTACGATGTAATTATCGTAGGCGCAGGCTCGATGGGCATGAGCGCTGGTTACAATCTTGCGAGGCGCGGAGTGAAGACGCTACTAGTGGATGCCTTCGATCCTCCACATACACAGGGCAGCCATCACGGGGAATCCCGGCTGATCCGGCATGCTTACAGCGGTGATCCCGCCTACATTGATTTAGCTTTGCGGGCAGATACACTATGGAAAGAAGCGGAACAGTTGAGCGAAACAGAACTCCTTGTCCGCTCAGGCGTGTTGAATCTCGCGGATAGCACAGTGTATTCCTTCAACGGTCGACTCGAAGAAGCGAAGAAACGGAAGGTGCTGGTCCATCATATGGATGCCGAAGAGATCCGGCGGCGCTGGCCGGCATTGAACATACCGGAATCATTCGCGGCAATGTATGAACCAGATGCCGGATATTTGTACAGCGAACGCTGTATTTCCGCCTACCGTCAGCTTGCCCTTGGACATGGTGCGGAACTGTTGACGAACACTCCAGTAGTGAATGTCACCGCTCGCGAAGGCAGCGTTACGGTTCATACGACAAATGGCGATTATCACGGAGCGGCAGTTATTCTTAGTGCCGGAGCTTGGTTTGGCAAATTGGCACCTTTTGTACATTTGCCGATTAAAGCAATCCGCAAAGTTGTGGGCTGGTTTGAGAGCTCCCCTGCTTTTGCTGCTGGTAATTTCCCTGGCTTTACGTTAGGAGCAGAGGAAGGTGGCTATTACGGATTTCCCAGCATTGATGGAGCTGGCCTGAAGATCGGCCGGCATGATACAGGGCTGGAATGGAAGCCGGGTACACAGCTTGCCCCGTTCGGCAGTGAAGCCTGCGATGAGGGTGACCTCCGCAAGATACTGGAGTCTTACATGCCCGGTGCGGCTGGTCGATTGCTAAAAGGTTCTGCATGTAAATATGAGCATACGCCTGATGAAGATTTCATTATAGACTGCCATCCGCTCCATTCCAACGTGCTGATAGCTGGAGGATTTTCGGGGCATGGTTTTAAATTTTCTAGTGTTGTGGGTGAAATACTGGCTGACTTAGCGATCGGCGGAGTTACAACTCATAACATCCAGCCTTTTTCGTTATCTCGTTTCGCACCACCGGATCATTCGCGAACAAGTCTTATATTGGAGGGGATTTAATGAGCAGATTTCAAATCAGTGATTATCTAAGGACGTATCATCAATTAGTAAAGTCGACCGCCGGGTTAACGGAGGAACAACTGAAATGGAAGGCAGAACCCGCCAGTTGGAGTGTGACTGAGGTACTGACTCATCTGGCTGATCACAGCATCGTAGTTTCGTTCCGCATTCGTGATATTCTCGCTGCTACGACTACACAGCTTCCAGTCTTCAATCAGGATGCTTGGGTCAGCGGTCAGTACGCCAACAGCGGCAATGCTTCCGACAATCTGGAGCTGTTCCGCAGCCTGCTTTACTATAACAGCCTTTTGTTTGAACGGCTTAGCGAAGAAGATTGGGAGAAAAGCGGAATTAATTTCAAGGGGGAGACCGTGAAAATTTCCGATATCGTGCACGGCTTCACTGGACATGTGGAGAGACATCTTGGTCAGATCGAGCGAATCAAACAGGGCGCAGCTAATGCATCGTTTGTGCAATGATTGCTTCCGAAGTCAGTTTTGCATGAAGTGAAATCAAGGAAGCGTATGCTCACAAAACTTTTAGGAGGAATGAACATGACCAAACCAAGACAACTGAAGCTGGGTGCACTGCTGCATGGGGTAGGAGGCAGCACGTCGATGTGGCGCCATCCAGATGCCAAACCAGATGCCAGTGTAAACTTTGAATTATACAAAGAGTGGGTACAGAAGGCGGAAGAAGGCAAGTTGGATCTGATCTTCATCGCAGACGGTCTGTACATTAATGAAAAGTCCATTCCTCATTTCCTTAACCGGTTTGAGCCGCTGACCATACTTAGCGCACTCGCAGCCGTCAGCACTAACATCGGTTTAGTTGGTACCCTGTCTACCTCGTACAGTGAACCATTTACCGTAGCGCGTCAATTCGGCTCACTGGATGTAATCAGCGGCGGCCGGGCCGGCTGGAATGTGGTGACTTCACCTCTGGAAGGTTCTGCGTCAAATTACAGCAAAAAAGAGCATCCTGACCATGGCAAGCGCTACCGTATTGCCACCGAATATTTGCAGGTGACACGCGGACTATGGGATTCTTGGGAGGATGATGCGTTTGTACGAGACAAGGAATCAGGTGTATTCTTTGATCCGCAAAAAATGCATACCCTGGACCATCAAGGAGAGTTCTTCTCTGTGAAGGGGCCGCTGAATATTGCTCGTTCGAAACAGGGGCAGCCAGTCGTATTTCAGGCAGGCTCCTCGGAAGTCGGTAAGAATTATGCCTCCAAGGAAGCAGATGCTATCTTCACTGGACACGAAACACTAGAAGATGCCCAAGCATTCTATAACGATGTTAAGACACGGGTAGCTTCGTTTGACCGGAATCCGGATGAAGTGCTGATCTTCCCTGGAATTGCTCCAATCATCGGTGACACGCCGGAGGAGGCAGAGCGCAAGTACCAGGAGGTTGCTGGCCTTGTAACGATTGAGAATGCACTGAACTACTTAGGCAGATTCTTCGAGCATCATGATTTCTCGCAATATCCACTGGATGAGCCGTTCCCTGAGCTTGGCGAGTTGGGGCGCAATAGCTTTCAGAGCGGCACGGATAAAATCAAAAAGGATGCGAAGGAGAAAGGCTTGACGCTTCGACAGGTGGCCTTGCAGTCGGCTACCCCACGCAGCAGCTTCATTGGCACACCGGAGCAAGTAGCTGATCAGATTCAAACTTGGTTTGAGAGGGGTGGGGCAGATGGATTTATGATCGCGGCTGCCGTCCCTAACGGACTGGAGGAATTCATCGATCGGGTGGTGCCGATTCTGCAGGAGCGGGGTTTGTTCCGCACTGAATACGAAAGTGACACGCTGCGTGGAAACCTCGGCATTCCGTTGCCGGAGAACCGCTATTCCAAAGCTTCTCAGCCAGCAGGGCAAATTTGACGGTTGATCCAGTATTCGCAATCCACCAAAACTCGAATATTGCGGAGATGATGCATTACGCCGGCCAGCTGCAGGATGAAATGATTGAATACCGTCGTGATTTGCATGCCCATCCGGAGCTACTGTATGATGTCGTTCGCACTTCTAATAAAGTAGCAGATTTGTTAGAGGAGTGGGGGATCACAGTACGTAGAAATGTCGGTAAACATTTCGGAATGGGGGTGGTCGGCCACCTGCAAGGCTTAGCAGACAATGGCAATAGTGGGCCCACTCTTCTTCTTAGGGCAGATATGGATGCCCTGCCGATACAAGAGTGCAATGAGTTGCCTTACAAGTCAGTCAATGACGGCATCATGCACGCCTGTGGCCATGATGCCCATACCGCTATGCTGTTGGGCGCTGCCCGAACCTTGGCAGCCTTCCGGGAACGATTGATGGGCACGATCATTTTCGTCTTTCAACCAGCTGAGGAAGGCGCGGTCAAGAGTCCGCTTGATGGAAGATTACTCTCAGGCGGCCGCGATCTCATTGAGGATAACGTGCTGGAAGGTGTCGACCATGCCTACGCGCTACATGTCATGCCAGAGCTTCCGGTCGGAACGCTTGGTATTCACCCTCATGATGCCATGGCAGCGTCCAGCCATTTTAAGGTGGAATTTCAGGGGATATCCGGTCATCATAGTGCTCCGCACAGAGCTGTAGATGCGATCCAGATGGCGGCACGATATATAGGAGAGATTAACGGAATGATGGCTAATCGAATCGATCCGCAGGAGGCGGCGGTGTTGGCCTTCGGAACGTTGCAGGCTGGTACTGCTGTTAATGTGATCGCTGAACACAGTGAACTAACAGGAACGTTCAGAACGTTTACCAAGACGACGGTAGCTGCAATTACAAATGGTTTACAGCGCCATGCTTCAGCTATAGCTGAGTCTTATGGAGGGAAATACAAGCTGGAGCTGCGTGAAGGAATTGCAGTAGTGAACAATGCGGAAGCGGTGCAGCAGGTGCTTCATGCAGCCCGTGCAGTTCTAGGTGAGGATCAGGTAATACTTCTGGAGCAGCCAAGTCTGGCTGGTGAGGATTTTGGTTGGTATCTTGAAAAGGTTCCCGGTGCCTTCGCCTTTATTGGTTGCGGTAATAAGGAGAAGGGAATTGTCCATGCTATCCATCAGCCACAGTTTAATATCGATGAAGCGATGCTAGTTCATGGTGCGAGGATACTGGTTAGACTCGCAATACAGCATAATGGATCGGCCAGCGGCAAACAAAAGTAAAAGGTACCCCAATGGGATACCTTTTACTTTTGTTTAGGCTTGTCAACTCACCAGAAATACGTTTCGAATGTATAACCGTTTTTCCCAAAGAAAGTTATCTCACCGCTTGTCACTTCCTCAGGAATGTCAAAAAACATGCCTTGTTTACCCGCGATATCAAAGGTGTGAGTTACTTTCTTATCATGAACTTTGTAACTTACCTCGAAATGACTGAATTGCTTCTTAAGACCTTGATCGAACATACCGACACTAACGAGTTGTCCGCTCCTCTTCACTTGGACGTCGTCTCCATCATCCCCCATGCCTAAATCCATACTCCAGTCCAAACTCCCGTTTTTTAAACGATCGACGTATTTCAACGTAAGCGATTCTACGCCATCTTCCTCTTCGATATGTAAGAGTACAGCTGTATATTTATCAATAATCCGAGAATCCAGAACTGGGAGTCCGCTCAAAATAGCAAATTCAGTTAACTCCTGCTCTGTTATTGCCTCTCCTGAGGGATCATCCATCTCGATAGGTTTCATTCCTAGCCAATCTTCCCACTCCTCAGGAGATTCGAGTTCAGCACGAAAGTCATCATCCGTGGTAATGATCGCTGTTCTAGTTGTTACATCCCAATCAACGGAGATCCCGATTCGTTCGGCAATAGCGCGCAATGGAACCATAATATCACTGCCGGAGAGATAAGGTGTAGGACTCTTCCAATTGATCCAAACATCAGAATCCTCTATATCTTCGTTGTAATCGCTAAACATATAATCATTTTTATCCGGATAAATAGAAAGTGCTCCGTTAAAATGTGATATAAAAACATGCGGATAAGGGTTATCTATAAACTTCGAAATATCGGCTTGTATGTCGGGATGCTCAAAAAGTTGGGTTGGTACGAACGTTTTTCCCTCTATTAACGTAGGCAACTCATCTTGAAAGGAAAAGTTTATGCCATTAATTGTGACGGAGGGTTGGATTGCAGAACGTTTGATAGAATCGGATAACTTCGGTACAACCGAAGCCGATGCAAAGATCGGAGTCGAATTGGAAGCCGATAAGAAAAGAATAAGTAATACGTTCATGAAGCGGCGGTTGTGCATGAATACAAGTCTCCTTTTTTTGTTTATCACTTTAATAATCAAATCAATATCCTAAATATACCATGTGGAGATTATTATAGGGGATTCTTAGCACAAGGCTTAAATCGAGTAGTTTTTTCTTAACAGGATCATTAGTTTGACATTATGCAAGCACTTCACTATACTTATTATAGTGACTTACTTAATTATATTTAATCGACAAATCATAAATGAATTCTTACTTCTTAAAGAAAAGAGGATAATCATGGAACAATATCGGATCAATGCAGACAACGGCTTAGAGTTTGGACTTTATACATTAGGTGATCATCTAGCGAACCCTGAAACTGGGAGCCGAATATCTGCCAAACAACGCATACGTGAAATTATTGACTTGGCTCAATTAGCGGAGCAAGCAGGAATTGATTTTTTTAGTGTAGGAGAGAGTCATCAAGAATATTTTGCTACTCAGGCGCATACCGTTGTGCTGTCAGCTATTGCACAGGCTACTAAGAAAATGAAAATAGGTAGCTCATCTACGATTATAAGCACCTCTGATCCGGTTAGGGTGTACGAAGATTTCGCTACAATTGATTTGATCTCAAATGGTCGAGCTGAAATAATAGCTGGCCGTGCCTCTAGAGTGGGGTTATATGAACTATTGGGCTATGATCTTAATGATTATGAGGAATTATTTGAAGAAAAATTCGACTTGTTATTAAAGATAAATGAAAACGAAGTTATGAATTGGAAGGGAGAATTTCGTAACCCTCTCAAAAATGCAAGAATCCTCCCCCGTCCTGAGGGAAACTTACCGATATGGAGAGCTGTAGGTGGGACTTCTGCCAGTGCGATCAAAGCAGGCATTGCAGGTGTTCCTATGTTTTTGGCCCATTTAGGGGGTCCCGCAGTCTTGTTTAAAAGATCCATTGATGCTTATCGTGAAGCTGCAAGCCAGAACGGATTCGATCCGTCGAAGCTGCCTGTAGCGACTGCTGGATTCTTTTACGCGGATGAAACAACACAGAAGGCAAAAAGAGCCTATTATCCATATATAAACGAAGGAATGAAATTAACCAATGGACGTGGTTTTCCTAAACAGGCGTTTGCTCAAGGAGCCGATCCGCGCGATGTTATGAATATTGGCAGTCCACAGGAAATCATTGAAAAAATTCTATATCAACATGAACTCTTCGGCCATCAGCGATATATCGCACAAATGGATTTTGGTGGCGTACCTTTTGAAAATTTAATGAAAAACATAGATTTAATCGGTTCTGAAATTCTACCAGCTATTAAAAAATATACGGCAAAAAAATAAACTCCAGGAGGTCAGAATTATGAAAATCGTAGCATTATCAGGGTCAAAGATAGGATCGAAAACCAGAATCGCTATGAATTACACAATAAATTCGTTTCATGAAAAATACAAAGATGAAGAAGTTACGCTTCTAGATCTGGCGGAGTATGATGTTCAATTCAGCGATGGTCGCAATTATCTGGAATACGAAGGGGACACCAAGTACGTAATTCAAACGATCATGGAAGCAGATGTTATCGTAATCGGAACGCCTATATTTCAAGCTTCCATCCCAGCAACACTAAAGAATATATTCGATTTAGCACCCGAAAAAGCATTTCAACACAAGGTTGTAAGTATGCTCGTCACGGCAGGTTCTGCACGTCACTATCTGGTAGCTGAGCAGCAATTGAAACCGATATTGGCCTATATGAAAGCCCAAATTGTTCAAACGTATGTATTTATAGAAGAGAAGGATTTTTATCGAAAAGAAATAGTAAATGATGATGTGCTATTCCGTATAGACCGCTTAGTGGAAGATACCTATGTACTCTCTGAGACCTATGCCAAAATTCGAGAGGCTGAAGAAGCTAAATATGGTTTCTAAGAAAGATCGAAATAGGCTAACATTTCGCAAACTAGTTACTATATTCCAAGTCACCCTTCATCCTTTAAGATGAGGGGTTATTTGTACAATTTCGTTCCAATAAGGCTCCAAGCTGTTCTGCTAATACTTGATAGGTTACTGGTCTTTCGTTCGTGAACCACCATTCAACTACACCTACATACGAAGAAGCTACAAATTGTACGACTAGATCCTTATTTAAACCTTCGTTTTTACCCTTTGTGATATCCACTTCGTCTTTGAACTCTTCTATAAGAAATTCCAGAAAACGACTCCGGAAGAAAGGGGCTCCTTTACTAGCTAACATCATGGAGAAAAAGGCATAGTTACTCTCAAAGTATTCCGTCCAAATCACAGACCCCGTTACAAAATCCAAATCAGAGGCTGCTTCACATCTTTCACGAAGTTCATTGATATGCTTCTCGATAAGCTTATCAAGAAGATCATATTTATCCATATAGTGAAGGTAAATAGTACCACGGCTCACGTTTGCTTTATCAGAGAGTTCCTGGAGGGTTATATCATCAAAATTTTTCACAGTCATTAGTTCAATGACTGCTGTCTTCAAGGCTTCTTGTGTTTTTAAGATTCTTCGATCGACTTTAGACAATTTGCTCACCGAACTTTCTTTATTCATCAACAAAAGAGTAAGAATTCATTATATAACATACTATAACGAGCTCATCAATGGGACATCTGTTTATAAATTTATATAAAAGAATCGCGAATACGCAGTAGGAAATAAACAATTTCGATGGTTTTGTTTATTAATGTACAAATCGCATCAAATTAACAATTGGCACCAAATTTAATCTGATTATAATAATAGACATGTGATCATTATTGTAATTATGCGTATTAAATATTCGTCACAACTACTCATGTGCTAAGTATTCCAGCAGCAAAATCGGAATATGAAGTTTAGGAGGAAATGATTATGAACAATCGCACATGGCTTATCACCGGTGTGAGCAGTGGTTTTGGTTATGAGATGACGAGACAGCTTCTTGAAAAGGGCAATAAGGTTATCGGTACTGTTCGTAAAAAAAGCAAGGTCGCTGACCTCATTGAGAACTATCCCGAAACCTTCAGTTGCGAGATTCTAGATGTGACCGATTTTCCTGCCATTCGAAATCTTGTCGATAGATCTTTTGAAAAGTTTGGACGAATCGACATTATCATAAGCAATGCTGGTTATGGACTTTTCGGGGCTGCAGAAGAACTCTCTGACGACGAGGTTAATCATATCATTGCCACGAATCTAACGGGGTCCATCCAGCTTATTCGTTCAGCTATCCCGCATTTGCGCACTCAGGGTGGTGGACGCATTATTCAGATCTCCTCCTATGGCGGGCAGATCGCCTTCCCAGGAAATTCGATGTACCATGCGACCAAGTTTGGGATAGAGGGCTTTTGTGAGTCCGTTGCTCAGGAGGTTGAAGCTTTTAACATCGGTATTACATTGGTGGAGCCGGGAGGAGCCCGTACCGAGTTCCGTTATGGGAGCGCACAGGTAACGAAACTCATGACAGAATACGAAGGCAACCCAGCACATAACTTTTTGAACATGCTGAACGCTTCTAAGAGTTTAGCTCCTGGAGATCCAGTGCGGATGGCTGCCCGAATCATAGAAAGTGTTGAATTAGAACCGGCACCGATACGAATGATACTTGGATCTCATGCACTGGCTAGCACGATTTCGACCCTCAAAGCTCGTGTTGTCGACTATGAGAAGCAGACTGAACTGGCAGCTTCTACTGATTTTCCAGCGGGAGAGTAAGAGGATCGCAGTGCACTAATAATCATTAACTATAGGCAGAAAGTAGGAATCAACGATGAAAAATGAACAACTTAGTAGCAGCACTATTTTTCCTTTAGGGGAAAAGGTTAAAGCAAACTTTACGGGTGACGCTTATTTGCAAATGGTGTTTACAGATCCGAAGCCGCTTAATACCGCAATTGGTAATGTAACCTTTGCTCCAGGCGCACGCAATAACTGGCATGCTCATAAGGTTGGACAAGTTCTGTTAGTCACTGGTGGAAATGGCTGGTATCAGGAAGAAGGAAAACCTGCTCAATTGCTCGAAATAGGTGACGTGGTCAACATTCCAGCTAATGTGAGACATTGGCATGGCGCGACAAAGGATAGTTGGTTTGTTCACTTGGCTATGACTCCAGGCGAAACAGAATGGTTTGAAGCTGTCGAGGATGAATGGTTTGAAGCACTGTAAGAACTAAAACTCATTTAAACATAGAAATGGAGGCTTGCTTTATGGAATATATCAAATTTGGAAATACGGGAATGGACGTCTCTCGGATTTGCCTTGGTTGTATGAGCTTTGGAAAAGTGCTGCCTGGAGGGCACCAATGGGTGCTCGATGAGGAGAACAGTCGTCCTATCATTAAAAGAGCGCTTGAGCTCGGCATCAATTTTTTTGATACAGCTAATATTTACGCAAGTGGTTCCAGTGAAGAGATTATCGGACGTGCGCTTAAGGACTATGCGAATCGGGATGAAATTGTACTTGCCACGAAGGTCTGGGGCCAGATGCGTCCAGGTCCTAATGGTGGTGGGCTTTCTCGAAAAGCTATTATGAGCGAAATAGATAACAGTTTGAAGAGACTTGGGACCGATTATGTGGATCTCTATATCATTCACCGCTGGGATTATAACACACCCATTGAAGAAACCATGGAGGCCTTGCATGATGTGGTGAAGTCTGGAAAGGCTAGATATATCGGTGCGTCTGCTATGTATGCTTGGCAATTCCAAAAAGCATTACATGTGGCCGAGACAAATAGCTGGACTCGCTTTGTATCCATGCAAAATCACCTTAATCTCATCTACCGAGAAGAGGAAAGGGAAATGATGCCGCTTTGTCAGGATCAAAAAATTGCAGTAACTCCTTATAGTCCTCTGGCATCAGGAAGATTGATTCGCGATTGGTCGGAAACAACACGCAGATCCGAAACCGATCTCATTCAAAAATCAAAGTATGATTCAACCGCTGATGTAGATCGATTAATTGTTGAGCGAGTAGCGTCGTTAGCAGAGAAACGAGGCGTACCACGTACTCATATCGCACTTGCATGGCTGTTGCAAAAAGCTTCTGTAGCTGCTCCAATTGTGGGCGCGACGAAAATTGCTCAGCTCGAAGATTCAGTAGATGCTCTAGCGGTGAAATTATCACCTGAAGAAATTTCATTCCTTGAAGAGTTGTATGTTCCACATCCAATAGTTGGAGCTCAGTAATGAAGACTGGTTAAGCTTGTCACTTAAACGTAGACCTTTTCGCCGTCTTTGTGCATTCGAATATTAAAATAAAGCCGATGATCTAAACCAAAAGATCATCGGTTTTTTGTTTGCTTAATAAGATAACGGACCATGTATCTCTTAACGTAATTCACTTGGAGTCCGTTGTTTAATCTGTTTAAATACTCTGTTAAAGGTACGGATATTAGTGAAACCGCATTCCAGTGCGATATCTAAAATGGATTTGTCTGTGGTCAGCAGCAGCTGTTCTGCTTGGTTGACTCGGATGTTGCTAAGGTATGCAATATAGCTCATACCCGAAAGACTCTTGAAGAAGCGGGAGAAATAAAAGAGGCTCATATTGGCTTGCCTTGCGGCGTCAGCAAGTGTGATGGGATGCATGTAGTTGACGTCGAGGTATTCAAGAACCCCTTGCATAATCTTCATGTTAGTGATGCGCCTTTTATCTTTCTGTGGATTAATCTTATCCAAGGGAACATGCCGTAAAATGAGTCCGCTCCACTCGTGCAAAAGGCCAATGATTACCTGTTCATGATATTCCAGCTTCTGATTATATTCGTCCATAAGTTCCTGCAGGATCTGAGAAAGACGGTTGTTGATACGCACTTCTTCTTCTCGTATAGCTCGTTTCTCCATAAATGGGGAAGTCAGCCTCACATTCAAAGGCCATCCACCAGGAAAACCGATTAATGAAGGATTGAATATCACCATCATTATCTTGGAGCTGCTGTCTTTACTGTCATAGTAGTGGATGTCTCCGCTGCTGCATATAGCCATATCTCCCGCTTTCAAGATCCTCGTTTCGGAGTTAATTCCCATCCGAATTGAACCTTCAAATACATAGACTATCTCAAGATCGTTATGCCAGTGGGCTAGAAAATCAATATCATTAGACATTATTACAGTGAAGGGGAAAGTCGAATGGTAAGTTCTATTTTCGTGAAAGGCTTTCATGAGATCTCCTGTTCATGTGGTTTGAATTTTAGGTTCACCTCTAAAACTTAGCAAAAAATGACCATTCCTACAAGTGAAATGGCGAGCACACCTCTCTGATCTGGATTACAATTTCATCAGATGGACGAAAGGTTGATTACATATATAAAGGAATAGGAGATTGCAGGATGACGAAGAAAGCATTGATTGTAAAAGGTGGATGGGATGGGCATGAACCAAATGAAGTAGCCGCAATTTTTGCTGGCATTCTAGAGGCTGAAGGCTTTGAAGTTGAAGTGTCTGATACGTTGGAGAGCTTCAACAGTGCAGAGAAACTTACAGATTTAAGCCTTATTGTACCAGTATGGACCATGGGAGAAATCAGTAATGATCAGGTATCCTCAGTTCTGAAGGCAGTAGCTTCTGGAGTAGGAATTGCCGGTTGTCATGGAGGGATGTGCGACTCTTTCCGTAACAATACAGAGTGGCAATTTTTGACCGGGTCACAATGGGTAGCACATCCATTTAACGATGGGGTAGAGTACGAAGTTAATATCATGCATTCTGGCTCCAGTCCCATTGTGGAGGGCATCCAAGACTTCAAGGTGAAATCGGAACAATATTATTTACATGTAGATCCTGCAGTGGATGTCTTGGCAACAACTACGTTTGTAATGAGTGAGGGTGAGCATTCAGCAAATGGTGTCATCACGATGCCCGTTGTATATACGAAGAAATGGGGAAAAGGGAAGGTTTTCTATAATTCACTTGGCCATCATGCAGACGTTTTCGATATACCGGAAGCCAAGGAACTGATGCGAAAAGGCTTTTTGTGGGCGGCTAACTAAAACTGAGATAAGGTGGGAATGATCTTGCGCAAAGTGAAGGTAGGTATAGTCGGCTGCGGTAACATCAGCAGCATTTATTTTGAAAATTTGAACGGGACTTTCGTTAATACTGAGGTTTATGCTTGTTCCGACCTGGATAAAGGTCGTGCAGAGCAAGCGGCGGAGAAATATGTCGTTCCTCATGTATGGACGACAGAACAATTACTTGCTTCGGAAGAGATTGAAATAGTCGTTAATCTAACAACGCCTAATTTTCATTTTGACGTGTGCAAGCAAGCCTTGCTAGCTGGCAAGCATGTGTATGTGGAGAAGCCCTTATCCCTTTCCCTTGAAAATGGCACTGAGCTAGTTCGTCTGGCGAAGGAAAAGAACCTGTTCCTTGGCTGCGCACCAGATACTTTCCTTGGAGGCGGTCTACAAACCTGCAGTAAGCTGATTGCGGATGGTTATATCGGGGAGCCGGTGGCAGCAACTGCCTTTATGCTTTGCCATGGACATGAAAGCTGGCATCCTGATCCAGAATTTTATTATAAAGCCGGTGGAGGACCCATGTTTGACATGGGACCCTACTATCTAACTGCGTTAGTATCTTTGCTAGGCCCAGCTAAAACAGTATGCGGCATCACTAAAACCTCCTTTGCTCATAGAACGATCACGAGCGACAAAAAGTTTGGTAAAGTCATTGATGTAGAGGTGCCTACACATGTTGCCGGAACGATTGAGTTTGACAGTGGTGCTGTAGCAACCATGATTACCAGCTTTGATGTTTGGCACAGTACTTTACCGAGGATCGAAATCTACGGATCGCAAGGAACCTTGATCGTACCGGACCCTAACAACTTTGGAGGGCCGATCCTTTTACGCCCGGCACACAGCTCGGAATTCCAAGAGATCCCACTAATCTACAATTATGCAGATAATAATAGAGGCATAGGAGTAGCAGATATGGCACACTGCATCGACACGGGGGAGACTCCTCGTGCAAACGGAGAACTCGCCAATCACGTACTTGAGATCATGCATGCATTCCATACAAGTTCCGACTCTAAGCAATATGCTCAACTGGTAACCAGCTGCGAGCAGCCCAAGCCATTGCCGCTGGGCTTAGTCAAAGGGTATTTAGAGTAGTAATTTCCCAGAGCAAATACTAAATGTACGCTGCAGATAATCAGCTTTCAAAAAGGGTAGAAGACAGATCTTTAAGTCTTCTACCCTTTTTGGTTTGATGAATCACAGCATACACCAAATTTTCACCATACACTTACCAGACAGGTCTTGATCTCATAGTAGATTTATCTTCATTTGCTTTATATACAAGTGTTGTTAAATCATCTTTGAGCATTTGCAGTCGTTCAGTACCTATGATTTCAATCCAACGTTGCTCAATCTCAGTTAGTATTTCCTCTTTTGCTTTCACTGCTAACCAACCTCGCTCAGTCAAAACAATGATTTTTCCTCTCTTGTCAGTGGGATGATTTTCGCGAATTACATAACCACTTTTCTCAAGATAATCTACCATTTTACTTACAGCTTGCTTCGTAATTCCTAAATATTCGGCTAATTCTATACCTGTTGCTCCGTTTGGAGCAATACACTTAAACATAAAACCATGTACAGGTCTAATATCTGCAAATCCTAATTCACGCAATCTATCATGTAGTTCATTAATTGATGTACTAAAGGATAATGATAAAAGTGTTGTCAGATCCAATTCACTAAAGATTTCCTGAGTCATACATAAAACCTCCTTAAATAAAGTCAACTTAGTTGACTTTGTACGAAATACATTGTACTATGCGAAAAGTAGTCAATCAAGTTGACTATATTTTGTGTTGTGAAAGAAAAAGGAATCACTGAAACAGAATTAATAAATTATGGAGGGTTCTCATGACTAATATTGTTAAAGTTAGAGCAAGTGTATTTATTCCAACACCGTGGACTGATCCTAGGAAGGATGAAGAAACAGGAAACGTAATCCATTTTGAAGGTGACTCACGTGAATTCACACCCTATGCTGTCAACGCTATGCGCTCCAGAGTGGAACAAGAAGTAGTTGTAGATTTTTACAAAAAAGATATTTTCACATATGCAAATACTGGTATTACAACAGAAAGAGTCACTACTCCAGATGGTTCTGTTAATAAAAAAACAGGAAAAGCTACTACAGAAGGTATTTTGTGCACTGATATTGTGTGGGGCTCTGAAGACGTTAGGTTTCAAATGAGTGCAAGTGCTAGCAATCCATTAAATGCATTTGCACCTCCAGTTGACTATCTTTTAATAGTTCATATTCAAAAGGATGGTACTGTCAATATGCAAGGAGCACATGATGGATTTCCTTGTTTTGAATTTTATAAACAAGTGAACTTTGGAACGTTCGAACAAATTTATACACATGATTACAGAGTAACTGGTGATACTCCTGAAGCTATGGCTGGAGAAATGGAGTATGGTTTCAAAAAAATATTATAAACAACATAAGAGTGCACATCAGGAGGAACAAGGAATGACAACCGTTTTATTTGTAAAAGCAAACAATCGACCAGCAGATCAGTCGGTAAGTGTTAGATTATTTGAGGCTTTTTTAGCGAGCTATAAAGAATCACATCCAAATGACACTGTAGTAGAGCTGGATTTATACAATGAGGAGTTGCCTTACGTAGGTGCAGATATGATTAACGGAACATTTAAGTCTAGTAGAGGATTAGATTTAACAGTAGAAGAAGCAAAAGCAGTAGCTGTTGCTGATAAGTATTTAGATCCATTCCTTGCAGCGGATAAAGTCGTATTTGGGTTCCCTTTATGGAATTTAACCATCCCAGCTGTACTACACACATATATTGATTACTTAAACCGCGCAGGCAAAACATTTAAATATACGCCAGAAGGTCCAGTAGGGCTTATTGGAAATAAAAAAATAGTGTTATTAAACGCAAGTGGTGGTGTGTATTCTGAGGGACCAAAAGTTGATTTAGAGATGGCTGTTAAATATGTAACAAGTATGATGAACTTCTTTGGTGTGAAAAATATAGAGACTATTATCATTGAAGGGCACAGCCAATTCCCTGACAAGGCAGAAGAGATTATTGTCGCAGGGCTTGAAAAAGCTGTTAAAGTATCAAGGACGTTCTAATTAACCAAGCGTGTATCAGTCTATATAGGGCAGTACCAACACTTTTATAGCGGTGGTGCTGCTTTTTTATTCGCCTATTTCACTATTTTTTGGGAGTAGGTAAAGTCGATAGAAAGAAGGATTACATTACAATGGAAAGTTTATGGACAAAAAACTATATCATGCTGACCCTTACAGCTTTTTTACTATTTAGTGGATTTTATTTACTAATGCCAACTTTGCCTATGTTTATCAAACAACTAGGTGGAAGTGAATCTCAAGTTGGATTAATAATTGGAGTGTTTACAATATCGGCAGTAATTTTTCGTCCTATTATTGGAGGATTAATGGATCGGTTTGGTCGACGTGCATTTATAATAAGCGGATTACTATTTTTTGCTATAACCATGTATTTTTATGATTGGGTAACAGGCATTATATTTTTAGTAATATTACGTATCCTTCATGGAGTCAGCTGGGCAGTTGCTACAACTTCGATAGGAACGGCTGTGACTGATGTTATTCCACAATCTCGTCGTGGAGAAGGAATGGGATGGTATGGACTAGCAATGACATTAGGTATGGCGTTAGGACCAATCATTGGTCTTTGGGTAACAAAATCTTATTCATTTCATTACCTATTTCTTCTATGTACAGCATTAGCTTTGATTGCATACATACTTGGATTTGGTGCAAAAATTCCAACAGTACAAAACACATCAAAAAAAACAATATCATTTTATGAAAAAACAGTTTTACCTATCGCTATCGTTACATTTTTCTTATCATTTACTTTTGGTGGTATTACAACTTTTTTACCACTGTTTGCGGCAAATATTGAAGTTAACACGGGTTCTTTTTTCTTAGTGTATGCAGTCACACTTACAGTAATTAGACCACTTACAGGGAAGATATCCGATAAGTATGGGGAAGGGGTCATTATTGTACCTGCTCTTTTCATATTGATAGTCGCACTATTCGTCCTAACAATGACTAAAGGAATTGCTGGAGTGGTTATTACAGCTATTTTGTACGGAATTGGATTCGGATCAGCTCAACCAGCGCTTCAAGTAGCGATGATTCGATTAGCCCCACCAGCGAAAAGAGGTGTAGCGAACGCTACATTCTTTACTGCTTTTGATTTAGGAATTGGTTTAGGAGCTATACTACTTGGATTTGTTTCACAGCTTATGGGATATCAGATGGTATTTATTACTTGTGCTATATCTGGGTTTATTAGTCTGGTGCTTTTTATATTGATTGTAAAAAAGACACTAAAAACAACCTGAACCTTCGTTATCAATAAGACAGTAAACTTGATTTCATGGGTTTATATGATAGGATTTTGGATGAGGCAAGGCTCTATTAAGATTAAGAATAGGAGGTTGGGTATGCAAGAAAATACATTGATAGCCTCGGATTTCAGGTTTTCAATTAATCTCCCTGAAGACGCTATCGCTTCCTGGCATCAAGAACTTGAGGTAATGTACATCTTGCAGGGAACTGGGGTACTACAGTTGGATGACAATCAGTTTACCTATGAAGTTCAGCAGGATGACATTATTGTATTGAATAGCTACCAACTGCACGCTTTAAATATGAAAGGTTCGGGCAAGGCGCTATCGCTGTTTATCTCGCCGGCATTTTTGGCAGCTTTTTGTCCTGAGATTGAAAGTATAATTATAGAGTGTAAGTCTTTTCTATACCCTAAGGACGAACAAGCTCGCTTTAATGTAATCCGAAGTGAGTTCGCCAGTGTATTCCAGGCCTATTACAAAAACGAATCTCGTTTACCTATACTAATGCGTAGTCGTGTAGGTGTACTGCTGAACAGTCTAGTGCATACTTTTCTTGAGCAGAACAAGCAGAAGGATCCCTCCAAATCCTCAAGTAAGGAAAGATTGCGCAAAGCAACCGACTATCTCCACCGACATTATCGGGAAAATATTACTCTGAGTGGACTAGCCTCTACTATCTATTTAAGTAGCTCCTACCTGTCCCATTTATTTCAGAAACAGCTTGGCCTTACTTTTACTGCCTACCTTACAAATGTCAGACTGAGTCAGGCAGTGGCACTTCTTCGTAGTGAAAGAACGATCACGGACATCGCCTCAGAAGTTGGATTTCCAAGTACCAACGCTTTGATCGACGCCTTCAAACGGCGCTTTGGTGTTACACCAGGGCAATACCGTCAAGTAAATGAGCATGATGCGACAGATCCACAGGAGAACAGAATGGTCACAGCGGGATTTTCGACCGATTTCACTTCACTAATGCGGCATTTGCATCACAACGAGCACTCCATTGTCCAACCTCAGGTCAATGAGGGATATGATCTTCATGTGGACACTGGCCGTAAGATTCGGACGCTGAGTCATAACTGGCGGACGTTGATTAATGCAGGTTACGCCAAGGATCTGTTGAATGGCGCGATACAGGCGCAAATACGAAAGCTGCAAAAGGAGATTGGCTTTCGCTATATGCGCTGCAAAGGTCTGTTAGACGATGACATGATGCTGTATGTCAGGAAAATGTCTGGTAGCGCAGATTATAACTTTGTTTATGTAGATGAGGTACTGGACTTCATGCTTTCAGTGGAGTTAAAGCCTTATGTTGAATTTAGTTATATGCCTTCTGCATTAGCGAGGGAAGCCGTGTTTCCATTTAAGAGGCCAAGTATCCTTTCTATGCCTGAGCATCTAGACAAATGGCTCGACCTTGTGACTTCCCTTATTAGGCATTTCATTGATCGGTATGGGATTGAGTCCGTGCGGGAATGGAGATTTGCTCCTTTTGTGAGTCCAGAGTTCTCAGGATATGGTGTGTTTACCATGGAAGAATACTGGGTGCTTTACCGTGAAACCAGCCACGCCATCCGTGCTATCGATCCGCAGCTACATATTGTTGGTCCAGGAAGCAACATTGATTCTAGTAATTTTATCAGCGAATTCCTAGTGTCTTGCAGTAAGGGGAATTGTTTGCCCGACTCTCTGGCTCTACGTGCTTATCACAGCATCTTACCGGGTCAGGAAGACAATGGTCTTCAGCTCATGGCAGAGGATGAAGCTTTTCCACTTGCGGTAAGCGGCGATGAACAGTTTATGAAACACGCGTTACATAAGGTCAAAAAGCTGTTGCGTCAACGTGGTTTCGCTAGTCTGCCTGTGATTCTTGAAGAGTGGAGTAATAACATATGGCAGCGTGATTTGTGTAATGATACCTCCTACAAATCTGCTTTTCTTTTCAAAAATATTCTGGAGAATTACGACCACTTTGAGGCTATGGGATACTGGTCTCTCAGTGACCATATGGAGGAAATTGTTCCTTCGTCGGATCTTTTTCATGGCGGGTTTGGTTTATTCACTCGCGGAGGTTTGCCCAAAAGCTGTTATCGGGCGCTGCAATTGTTGCGTTATGCAGGAAGCGGTCTAATAGCTGAAGGTGATGGGTATTTTATAACTTCCTCGAAAGGTGAAATACAGATATTCCTATATAATTATTGTCATTATGATACTCTATATCGCTACCGTCATACCACTCACTTGACTCAAACCGAACGTTACAACGTGTTCAATATACGCAATACCCGTCAGTATCACATTCGTCTAGACGGCTTAACGCCGGGTGTTTATACAGAGCGAAGGTATTCAGTAGGTCCGGCTGGGGGAAGCGCCTTTGATGAATGGTTGAATATGGGGGCACCTAAGGACATGCGTCCAGAAGAATGGTCTTATCTTGAAGGTCGGTCCCTGCCGTTATTTCAAATGCGTTCGCTGCAAGTGACAGCAAATTTTGTGGTAAATGCTGTTGTACAACCTCATGAGGTACAAGTGATTAGATTAACACGTTAAATAGAGAATAGTATAACAAGGATGACTTTAGTGTTGTCCTTTTTTGTTTTTTATATTGTATTTTTGCTCTCGACATCATTTTTGAAATCGCTTTCAATAATAATGATAAAAGAAGGATATAACAAAAGAAATAATGCGATATTTTTTCTGCAAACCCAAACCTATAATTGAGTTATGGCAACCAATACAAATCGCCGCAAATCATTTTACCATACAACATTTGAAAAGGAGTAATCATCATGGAACGTAAATATTCGCAACAGCTTCTTACATCGATGCTAGAAAGGCAACATGTAATTAATGAAAATGGACTGGATATCCTGATTAAGCCTATTCCTGAAACCGATGAGCCTGGCGTGCTGGATCCACGCTTTTATCAAAGTATGGAGTCAATCCTAAAAGGCTTCAAGGGAATGCTGGTTAAGATGATGTTGAAAGGCAGCCGAAAGAAAAATATCCAAAAAAGTGCAGCTCAAATGCGCAAGATGATGAATGGCGTGAACAGCATTCCGATTACTGAAGGTGTTGATGTGAGGCATGCTACCGTTCAAAACGGTGATGTTGCTGTCCCAGTGCGAATTTACACTTCGCAGAAGAAGAGTGGAGAGTTGCAGCCAGTGTTCTATTACATCCACGGAGGCGGTTTCGTAGCAGGAGGACCCGAAGTAGTAGAGGAGATGTGCAAGCTTGTGGTTGCAAATACGGGCTGTGTATCGATTCAGGTTGATTACCGCTTAGCTCCGGAGAACCCATACCCCGCTGGACTCGACGACTGTTATACCGTGTTGAAATGGATATATGCTCACGCCGAAGAATTTAATGGTGATCCGAATCGCATCTGTATTTCCGGTGATTCCGCAGGTGGGAATTTAGCCACGGTATGCGCAATGAAAGATCGGGATGAAGGAACGCAGATGGTAAAGGCACAGGCACTACTATATCCAAGCGTGGACGCAGCAGGTATGCAGGAACATATGCAGCGCAGAGATGTTTATGAAATATCCCCTTCTCAGGAAAAAGAAATTAGATCTATATTGGATCTGTTGAGCGGTGGTTTAGGAACTGTCGGCTTAGGTGAATATCTGGGCGTGCCCGATGATACAATCCCTCATGTGAGCCCGCTGCGAGGAGATCTGAAAGGGATGCCGCCTGTCATTATTTTGTTTGGCGAATATGACTTTCTGCGGATTGAGGATGATGCATATGCCTTAAAGCTGAAGGAGTCGGGCGTCAAAGTGAAAACGGTACGGTACAAAGGACTTTCTCACGGCTTTGCCGATCAGGTGGGGGTCACACCGCAAGCGGAAGATAGTTTGATTGAAATTGGGAATTTCATGCTGGAGAATGTGTAATAAATTATATTCAAAAGCCGCTCATTGCGGCTTTTTTTATTGTTCTGAAATTACTATTAAATCTTGTCATCAGGCACATTCATGCTCCGGCTATATTGTAAGTTTAGACCTGTCGTCATTCAAATGAGTGTTAACCACTCTACTGAATTATCTGGCCTAATATGCTAAGCTTTATATAGTAGAGCATTATACTGCTTGAGTTCAGTGATTACCATAATAGGAGTGATATTTTGCAGACAAAGATCAACCTAGAAGGCGAATGGAAGTTGCAATTGGATGAGACAAAACAGGGACTAACCTTGCCTTTTACAGATGTTATCACACTGCCGGGAACAACGTCATACGCACGTAATGGACCAAAGAACGAGGAAGTTTTAGTAAGCGCTCTAACCGATGAATATTTGTTTGAAGGGCAAGTCTGGTTTGCAAGAGAGGTATTCATTCCGGATGAGCTGGCCGGTAAGGCCTGCTATCTATTTTTGGAACGGACGAGACTAACGACGCTTTGGCTGGACAATACGGAGATCGGTAGCCGTAACAGTCTGAACACCCCGCATATATATGAATTGCCGAAGCTACAAGCTGGAATTCATACAATCACCGTCCGTGTGGACAATACCGATTACCCAACCAAAGGCGGACATTTGACTTCACAGGATACCCAGACCAACTGGAATGGAATTACCGGTCGTATGGAGCTTCAGTTCTATGGGGAATCGCAGCTTACTAATATCCGACTGGAGTCGAATCTGGCTGCACGTACGGTTCGTATTACAGCAACTTTGGACAGCAACTGTGAAACTACGCTTGCGGTGTCTGCTCAAAGCTTCAATAGTGAAGAGACACACACGGTGGACGAGCGTGAGTTTCCTGTTTCACCGGGGCTTTTTTCCGTCGATTATGTGCTAGGCCAAAACGCGTTGCTCTGGAGTGAAGGCGCTCCCAATCTTTATAATATAACCCTTGTTTTGAAAGACAGGGATGGACATATTACTGACCAACAGGAGCTTATCTTTGGTTTGAAGGAATTCCGAGCGGAGGGCGACAAGTTTACAATCAACGGAGAGAAAACCTTTCTCCGCGGCAAACATGACGGCCTGATCTTCCCGCTCACCGGCTATGCCCCAACTGATGTCGAGGAATGGGTAAGAATCCTTGGCATTTCCAAGTCCTACGGTATCAATCATTATCGCTTCTATACCTGTTGTCCACCGGAGGCGGCATTTACCGCTGCGGATATGCTTGGGATCTATATGCAACCAGAACTTCCATTCTGGGGTACAATCACGGAAGAAACCGATGATGGCCATAATCAAGCAGAGCAGGATTATCTGATCAGTGAGGGTTATGCCATTCTCCAGGCCTTCGGCAATCATCCCTCCTTCGTGATGATGTCCCTTGGTAATGAGTTATGGGGCAGTAAAGCTAAAATTGATTCTTTCCTGAAGGACTATAAAGCGTTCGATAAACGGATTCTCTATACACAGGGCTCCAATAACCACCAATGGGTACCGGAAATTCTGGAACATGACGATTTCTTCAGTGGGGTACGCTTTTCCAGAGAACGACTATTTAGAGGCTCTTATGCCATGTGTGATGCACCACTAGGACATGTACAGACTGCCTTGCCGAGTACAATGAAGGATTATGATGATCAAATCGTACCTTTGGATCTCTTGAATGGAGAGAAGATGGAAGATACAGCTGGCGGTGAGATCCAGATTCAGTATGGTACCGAAGCAAAGACCGTGAAGGCAGATGAGGCTTCCGGCGAATGGATACCGCACATTCCTGTTGTTTCGCATGAGATTGGACAATACGCAACCTATCCAAATTTTGAAGAGATCGAAAAATATAACGGACCACTCAAGGCCGAGAATTTCAAAATTTTCCGTGAACGCTTGGAAAGTAAGGGACTGGGGCATTTAGCCGCTAAATACTTCGAATGTTCAGGGCAGCTGGCCGTATCCTGTTACAAAGAGGAACTCGAGGCGGCATTCCGCTCCCGGCGGCTTGCCGGCTTCCAGCTCCTGGATCTCCAGGATTTCAGCGGTCAGGGAACAGCATTAGTAGGTGTCCTCGACGCCTTTATGGATTCCAAAGGAATGATTAGCCCTGAGGAATGGCGAACCTTTTGCAATGATGCCGTTCTGCTGGCGAGATTTCCTAAGTATAACTATGTCTCCGGTGAACCGTTCGATGCCCATGTAGAGCTAAGCTGCTTCCGCAGCGGTTTGCCAGATACACTTGAATTACGTTGGGAACTAACTGTGGATAACGGCATTTTGACAGAAGGGACAACCGAGGTGAACGTTCCTGCAGGAACGAATTACATCAATATCTGCGATTTGGAAATAACGCTGCCTGTAGTTAACCGGATGAGTACTATCGTATTGTCTCTCTCGATACAGGGGACAGATATTCGTAAGAGCTACGATCTATGGATTTACCCAGAAAAGAGCGGCAATATGCTGGAAGGCATCCATGTATTCGACAAGCTGTCTAGTGATGCGCTTGCACTGCTGGAGCAAGGTGAGAGCGTGCTGCTGATGCCGAAACCGGAAACTCTCCAAAATGCTGTCGAAGGTTATTACTGCACAGATTTCTGGTGTTACCCAATGTTCCGCTCAATTTCAGAGAGCATGAACCGGCCAGTTCCTGTGGGTACCATGGGGCTGTTAATTGATAACAGCCATCCTGTATTCCACGAGTTCCCTACCGAGAAGTATTCAACCTATCCATGGTGGAATATCGTTCAGCACTCAAAATCCATTATCATGGATGAAGCTGATCGCAGTTGGAATCCCGTGGTGCAGACCATCGACAATTTTGAAAGAAATCATAAGCTTAGTTTCCTCGTGGAATGCAGCGTAGGAGCAGGCAACTTACTAGTGTGCGCTTTAGATGCAGACAAGGTAAGCGATACGCCTGAAGGAAGACAGTTCTTATCAAGCCTTGCGGGTTACATGAAATCCGCAGCGTTCAAACCACAATACAAAGCAACTGTTAACGAGCTTCTTGAGTTAATCAAGTAGGGGTTTGCTAAGGCTCTTCATTGTATTTCATATGGATGAACAGAACACAGGGACAGTGATTCTTTATATACGATGGACCGTTTAACAGCAGAGCAGCGATTCTCTAAGTCACGAGAGAACCGCTGCTCTTTTTGTGCTAGTTAGGACGCAGACTTCAACTTCAACAGTGTAATCATCCTCTAGCTTGTGAGAGTTTCGGACTCCAGTGAACCTATTACTCAGAAAGAGGCTCAATTACAGAGTTTTTATGCGAATAGCGACTATAGGGTCCGTTAGCATTCCAAAAGTGTAATAATACTGCGCTTAGGGTCATCTCAGTCCGATAGGTGCTACATCGTTGCAGGAGTTCTTGAATCTCAAACCAAACAAAAAGCAAAGGAGATCCCCAGTGGCCCTTCACGGCTAGAGGGAACTCCTTTTTCGCGTTCTACAAACGGCTTGTTTCTAGAATGGTTGTTTGTATTTATCTGCAACTGCGCAGATTAACAAACGATTTCACAGGGTTAGGGGCCTTCGAAAATGATAACCCGATGCTATCATTGGTAATGAAGCTGGATGAATAGAATTGTAAGCGCATTAACCGATGGCGCCAGAGCCGTTCTTAGTCATGAACAGCGCCAAATTAAGCAGGATTTGGGGGAACGGGAGAAGACATGAAACAAATTTTATTGAACGATCTAAAGTGGGAAGTCAAAGGGTACTGGCCTTGGGTTCCGTTAAAGGGCACCAGCATGGAGCTAGGGCAGGAATTGATGGGAGTTACAGACTGGATGCCAGCTACTGTGCCGGGTGGAGTTCATTATGATCTCTACAGACAGGGCTGGATTAGCAATCCTTATGAAGAGTTGAACAGCTTAAGCTGTGAATGGGTAGAGAACCGTTGGTGGGTTTACCGCACGACTTTGAAACATCCTGAGCTGAAGGCATCCCGAGTTGAACTGGTCTTTCAGGGGCTAGACTATGAAGCAGCTGTTTACGCCGACAATATCCTGTTGGGTGAACATAAGGGAATGTTCGAGCCTGCTGTATTTGATGTTACAGATCTCCTCTCGGAGCGGGAGAGTCTGGAAATCTCAGTGCTACTGAAGCAAGCACCGGATGAAATGGGGCAAATCGGCAAAACATCGGCCACCTTTACGCAGAAGAGCCGTTTTAATTATAAATGGGATTTCTCCACCAGGTTAGTTAACGTCGGAATCTGGGATGATGTGGTACTGAGAGTTCACCGGGATTGTTCTTGGCAAGACGTGTCGATCACTACAGATGCAGAGCTTGGTGAGAATGACGGGCAGGTGTCTGGTCGAATTTCTATTCAGGCAAGCATCAAACAGATGGCTGGTCCTGAACGTACAGGGAGGCTGACAGCGAGCATCACTTGTTCTGATCCGAAGGGGAATCCGCTGCTGGTTCAGTCGTACTCTGTTCTTGCGGGAGAAGTTGTGAACGCGGAGCTCGAAATACCTGAACCTCAGCTATGGTATCCAAACGGTTACGGAGAACAACCACTCTACAGCCTTGAGTTGAAGCTAATGGACGAAGACGATATGGAGCTCGATACACGAAGCTTACAGACAGGCATCCGCAAACTTAATTATATCCTTAATGAAGGAAGCCCCGACAACGCGCTACCTTATACGGTTGTGATCAACGGGTGCAAGATTTATATAAAAGGGGTAAATATGACACCCTTGGATCATCTCTACGGAAATGTGACGGTCGAACAGTATCAGCAGATGATCCATCTTATGAAAGCGGCACATATCAACCTCGTTCGGGTATGGGGCGGTGGAATCATTGAGAAGAAAGCGTTTTACGACTTATGTGATGTAAACGGCATTATGGTCTGGCAGGAGTTCATCCAATCGAGTTCTGGCATTGATAATATTCCATCCAAGCAGCCAGAGTTCCTGGAACTGCTGCGTAAGACGGCTTGCACCGCACTCTGCGACAAACGCAATCATGTATCACTAACGGTATGGAGCGGTGGAAATGAATTAATGAGTGAACCAAACAAGCCTTCAGACCTCAGTGATTCCAATCTGGCGATGCTAAAGGGGCTGGTAGAGCAGTATGATCCGCAGCGGCTCTTTCTGCCGACCTCGGCATCTGGTCCGGTGGAGTATATTACGGAAGCCAACGGCCAGGGGCATGATGTTCATGGCTACTGGAAGTATATGGGCAACCCCTATCACTACGAATTATATGGCAGTAACGATAATCTACTGCATAGCGAATTTGGAGTGGACGGTCTGAGTTCTCTCAAAAGCCTAGAGAAATTTCTGAATGAAGCCAACCAGCAGCCTGTCTCGATGGAGAACAGCGCCGTATGGAGACATCACGGGGAGTGGTGGGATACGCTAAGCCGTGAAGAAGAAATGTTCGGTAGCATGAATGATTTGAAGCAGTTCTCTGCTTGCAGCCAATGGATGCAGGCAGAAGGAATCCGCTTCGTGCTGGAGGCTAACCGTCGCCGCAAATTCCGGAACAGCGGCAGCATTGTCTGGCAGTTCAACGAGCCATGGCCGAATGTGTCTTGCACCAATCTTGTAGATTATTATGGTGAAACTAAAATGGCCTACCACTGGGTGAAACAAGCCTTCCGTCCGCAGCATGCTTCGTTAGATTATCGCAGCCTACTTTTAACGCCTGGTACTAGATTTCATGAAAATGTATTCGTGCATGGTGTGGATGGAGGCAAGGTAAAGGTTGATGCAGAAGTGCTAGATGCAACGGGCAGAAGCCTATATCGGCAAACCTTCGAGGCAGAAGGAGACAAAGATCGTGCTGTCTGTGTTGGGGAGTTGAATTTCAGCGTGCCTGAGCCTGAGGATCTATTATATTTTGTCAGATTGTCATTCCAGAACATTGAAGAAGAATCGCAGCAAAATTTATATGTGTTCTCTACCGCTAACCAACATCTTTATGCCCCAGCACTTGATCTTACAGGTGGCAACCTTCAGGTGTGGCAGGAAAGCTTATGGCAACCTACTGGTGTAGGAAAGATAAGTCACCAAGCTCACTTCACTCTCCATAATACTGGTAGTGAAGTACTGTTACATGTACATGCAGAGGAGAAGGGGGACCGCTACTGGATGGAAGCAGAAGAACAGTTCCTCACCCTTTTTCCAGGAGAAAAAAGGACGGTGACGGTTACTTGCACACCAAAACTGTCGGGAGGATTTCTGGCTGGGGAGAATTACTGTAGTACCGACGGTCTGCCAGAAATTAAATTTTGCTCGTTTCTGACAGCACATGGCGATACGATACCAGATGAAGGAGAAGGAATTTATGAGTAAATCATTGTGTTTTGTACCGGGGAAATACGTTCCGCTAAGTCGCTTTATTCTGAGTGGTGGATCTGAACCCATTGCTCTACCCGTTACTAGGGCTGTGGCCGATTACTTAAAATTGCACAACGCAGAACTACTGCTAGCCTGCTTGCGGAGCGGTGAAGTGACTTTCCACAGAGCCGCTTGGTCAACCCTGCGAGAGGATACAGTCGAGGCTGAGAACGCTGAAGGAACCCAGAATTCAGAGGAAGGAGTGTTCGTATTGGTCAGTCCGTTACTGATCAATACGCTTCCAGTAGTGTCACACTGGGATAACAGTGCTGCTGAGGGGAAAGGCGGCTTCCGTTATGGTGGGACCGACGGCATCGGGACCCTGCGGATGGACGAAGCTGGAGAGAAGGTTGTAGCTGAGCATGTACGGCTCTATAATAACGATCCAGATAGCCCTTATGTATACAATACCGAAGATTATCAGTTGTTCGGCAGTAACGAAGGGGATAAAGAACTTAAAACCCCGCAATTTGAACGCTATATTGGTGACCGCTACAGTCTCTATGCAGTAGATGATTTAGTTGCCATCTCCTTGAGCGACCGTATCCTTGAGACCTTCGGGTATCCGGTGGTCTACCGTAATGAATCCGCTGACGATGGGGCTCTTTTAAGCAATGCGCCTGTGTTTCAGCTCATCAGCGGCAGTCTGTTAGTTACGAAGAACGGTCAGCATAGCCTTGCGTCCTATATTTTGCCGCCCAATTGGAGTGCGAAAAGTGTTAAGGGCTATCCGCTGTTATTCAACGGTTATTATGATGCCAATGAAAATACCTTCAGCACTGTAGGTCCCTCATTTCTGGAAATCATCGGAAAGACTCTGGCCAGCACAGGCAAAGGTGTTGTTGGTGTTCTCTGGAACGGTGGAGGTTACATCGGCAGCCGCTCCCTGCAAGGCTCCATTTACGCCGGCATTGGGGCGGCAATTGCCAGAGGCCAAGATAGCTATGGTGGTGATGCGGAGCAGGTTGTGGCCGTGGGTGGCTCACGCGGTGGGCTGACCGCGTTGCTGGCGGGAGGTAATCCTCTAAGGCTGCCGTACCGGGTGCGGTACACATTGTGTTATGCACCTCCGCTAATTCTGAATGGGCTTACCCGTGAGTTTGCGGAAGGGGCATGCCCGTTGATCTGGCACGTGGCAGAGGTGGACACCGGGTACCGGGATATCTGGAAGAAGGACTGGCGGCATCCTCAGACCAGAAGATCAGGTATCGAGACTCTGCTACAGACACTTACGGGAGCCGGTGACTCTGCAAGTCTGCGGGAAACGACCGGACTGGAATCCGATTTCTTCCTAGACGGCCTTAAAGCGAGCGGCACTAAGCTACTGATAAACCACGGCACGCATGATGCCTTTACCCTCAGCCGATTCAGCTTTACCTTCGCGGCCTTGGTCCGGAGTCGCGGCATTCCACTTCGCCATGAGATCGGCTACCGCTTCGGGCATAACAACTGCACGGACCTTTACGAGCAGGCTGCTCTGTGTCTAAAAGCTATACTACAGGAACAGGAGCTTGAATTCACGGGGACGGTGCATTATCGCAGACGCAGTCCAGCTGCGGGCGAGTGGGAGCAGACGGAACGTTTTGTTCCGGTTCATCAGCCAGTTTTACTGGAGGCACCGAAGTTCGTTGCGGTGGGTAGTCCAGTGGCTTGGACTCTTTATGGAGAGCCGGGAATGGAATACCGCCTAGAGCTGGGAATCCTAGATCAGCAGGCTTGGGAACAGAAGCAGCAGGTAGTCCGTAATGAGTGCATTACCCTCGCTTCCGGTGTTTTACCTGACAAACAGCATCCTCTTGAACTCTGCTCGTGGCAGGATGGGGTAAGTCAACTCGCTGACGGGCAGCATGCGGGTTATTATCTCTATGAGTTATCTTACAGGCTCAAGGGTGAACAGGACTGGAACGTAGTATCTCCATCCCGTGTGCCGCAGCCCGGCGTGGAGCCGCAGGCGGTACTCCGCATTTTGGAGGAGCAGCCCAATCCGGCGAGCGAAGCATTTCGAGCGGAAGCAGCCGTCCTATGCATTAGCTCAGGGCTAAGTGAGGCCTAAACAAAACGTCATACCATGAACATAAGCGGTGTACGACCATTCCGGTGCGTACATCGCTTTTTTTTGAAATATAAGAAAGTATAAGGTTCATACCATACACAATCTTTTATATTTCTCGCATGATTGCTTGCCAGCAAAATAAGTAGCTTTACAAACGCTTTCGCAGGGTTACCGGATTTCGAGGTTTTGTAGGAAGCGCTATCATTTAAATATAACAACTATACAACGCCTGACCGGAGTGAATTCTTGGCTTCGGGAGGAAGGAAGGACAGGAGCATGATTGGAAAAACCACTGAACTAAATCCTTTAATGACTAAGAAAAAGAAAGGTTATCCTGTGCGGCGTCTATTTAGAGATTGGTCATCTTGGATATTAATTGTCCCTACGCTGTTTGCCTTTTTCTTTTTTTCCTGGCAGCCGCTGGTCAAGGGCATTGTGCTCTCTTTTTTCAATACAGAGGGTTATAATGCCGTAAGCTTTGCCGGACTGCAGAATTACAAGGATGTGATACAGAACTCAGCATTTCAGCAGACACTGACCAACTCTTTCGTGTATGTGTTCTGGTCGCTGCTGATCGGTTTTGCTGTACCCATTATAGTCGCAGTTGTGATCAATGAGCTCAGGCATGGGAAATCGTTTTTCCGCTTTTCGGTCTTTTTTCCGAGCATGGTTCCCGGCATTGCTGCCTCGATGTTATGGATGTTTCTGTTTGAGCCTGGGAAGGGCGGCGTGCTGAATATTATGCTGAGCGCTCTGGGATTCCCGGTGCAGCAGTGGCTTCAGGACCCGGACATGACGATTATGCTGATTATTTTCACGATTACCTGGCGGAATTTCGGGGGAACGGTGCTGCTCTATCTAGCCAGTCTGCAAAGCATTAATCATGATCTGTACGAAGCGGCTTCCATCGACGGTGCGAATGTATGGCGGAGATTTAAAAGCATCACCATTCCGCAAATTTCCAGCATGATCGGATTAATGATGATTTTGCAGATCAGCGGTGTATTCCAGATTTTCAACGAGCCTCTGGTTATGACCGAAGGTGGGCCGAACAACGCCTCTATGACGTTAATGCTCCAAAGCTATTACTATGCGTTCCGGAGTTTTGAAGCAGGCCATTCCATGGCGCTGGGGGTTATTACTTTCCTTGTCCTGATGGTGCTAACTATTATATATTTCCGGCTGGATAAGAAATTGAACAGGGAGTAGAAGCTATGAAAACAAAAGAAGCATTTGGCATTATCGGCAATATAGAATACAGGTCACCTTGGGTACGCGTGCTGTATTGGTGCATGTTCATTCTGATGATTGTGCTTGCCGCCGTCTGTATTCTGCCTCCGGTCTGGATTATGGTTTCGAGTCTTAAAGACATCAAAGAGTTTTATGCGATCCCGCCTACCCTGATTCCTCGCTCATTCAATGTAAGCAAGCTATGGGAGACCTGGCAGGAATTTAACTTTCTCAGTTACTATCTGAATACGGCTTACTTAGCTGTCGGTTCTGTACTGTTCTGTCTTACGTTTAACGGGCTGGCAGGATATTTTTTTTCTAAGCTGAAGCCTCGAGGGAGTGCACTGCTGTTTGCCCTGATCGTGTGGACTATGATGGTTCCGAATACAGTCGGTATGGTACCGCTGTTCAAAAACCTGATTGATTTTCCACTGCTGCACTTGAATCTGACCAATACCTACTGGCCGATGTGGTTTATGGCTGCCGTGAATCCAGTGGTAATTCTGATCTTCAAGAACTTTTTTGATACCATCCCACTGGCGCTGCTGGAAGCGGCCAAAATTGACGGAGCGAGCACCATCGGCATTTTTATCAGGATAATCCTCCCGCTTAGCGGACCAGTTATGGCCACAATTACGATACTAACGATGAACAGTGTCTGGCAGGACTTCTTCTGGCCTTTTATGGTGCTGAAGGATAAATCGACCTGGTCGGTCATTGTGGCCATCTATAATCTGAAAGCGACTTTGCCGCAGGACATTCAGTTTATTGCGCTGACGTTTGCGATTCTGCCGCCGATTATTCTGTTTGTTTTTTTCCAAAAGTACATTATGAACGGACAATCCATGGGCGGCAGCATTAAAGGGTAACATCACCCGATCACAAACCATTTCACAGTTTTGCCCCGTAGGGTGCTGCAGAAGGTGCGTGGTAAGATGATTTCAGATTTAAAAGAAAGCGCTTTACATGTTGTGAAGAATGCTTTAACAATAAGACTAGGGGGAATTACATTGAGAATCGAACACACCAAAAAAATTACAGCTACACTGGCGCTAACGCTGCTTCTTACGGTCGGTCTGGCTGGCTGCGGAGGCTCCAAAGAAGAGAACGCCGGAGGGAATACGGAGGAAGCGAGCAACAAACAGGTGACGATCAAGGTTAGCAACTGGCCGAAGCCGAATGAGGAAGCCAAAATTGCCCAGTATGAGCAGCTCATGGCGAAGATGAAAGCTAATTATCCAGATATCACTGTGGACAAGGATGAATGGGGTTATGATGTCAGCTCTTTCTTGCCTAAAGCGGCTAGCGGTCAGCTTCCAACGGTTTACGAGACCTTTTTTACAGAAACAAGCAAAATTATCAAGGCAAATTACGCAGCTGATATAACGGATACTATGAAAAAATATGGCTATGATCAGGCGATCAATCCAGATCTGCTGAAGATGGTTACTAAAGACGGAAAATATTACGGGATTCCGAAGGACGGCTACGTGATGGGGATGCTGTACAATATGAATCTCTTCAAGGAAGCTGGACTGCTGGACGATAAGGGCATACCAAAGTTCCCTAAAACATATGAAGAGCTGGCACAAACTGCGCAGATCATCAAGCAAAAGACCGGTAAGGCGGGAATATTCCTGCCAACCAAAAGCGGCCAGGGCGGCTGGATGTTCATGAACATTGCTTGGGCTTACGGCGCGGAATTCGAGAAACAGGTGGATGGAAAATGGCAAGCGGTGTTCAATTCTCCAGAGGCAGCGGCGGCTCTGCAATATGTGAAGGACTTGAAATGGAAATATGATGTCCTGCCGGACAATAATCTGGTGGATGTTACGAATGACATGTTCCGCATGTTCGGAACCGATCAAGTCGCTATGAGCTTCGGCATGAATGACTGGCCTCCAGTCATCCAGCAGCAGACCAAAATGTCTAAAGATAATGTAGCAATGTCCGCCCTTCCAGTTGGACCGATCGGGAAACCTGTAACTCTGCTCGGCGGTGGTCTATATATGTTCTCGCCTAATGTAACCCCTGAGCAGATTGATGCTGGATTCAAATGGCTAAAAACCTACGGCTTCACACCGGAGTCCTCAGAAGAGGCATTAACTGGTTGGGATATTGAGAAAAAGACACTGAGTGATCAGGGGCTGATCGTAGGCCCTTACGGCCTGCGGATTTGGACAGATGAGAAACGGATTGGTGAAGAACAGAAGATTCTCGACAAATACAACAATGTGAACCTGGATTTGTTCCGTGATTATATGGACAACGGCAGCAAAGGCATGCGGGCAGAAGAGCCGGTCAACGCTCAGGAATTGTACCAGAAGCTGGATATTGTACTGCAAACCGTCCTAACGGACAAAAACGCAGATCCACTGGAGATTTTGACTAAGGCTGCTGAAGAATTCCAACGTGATTATCTCGACAAGGTGAAATAAGCACAGTCAAACGGCGGCGTCGTCCTTCTTAAGGGCGGCGATGCCGTTTCTGCGTGCATTGCCAAAATCTACTCTAAGGGATAAAGGAGAGGTGCATTATATGGCAGCAAAAGAATGGGGAGACTGGAGCGCGCAATGGATCTGGCCTTTGGATGAGGAAGGGACAGAAAGTTGGGAGCAGCAACACGAGCGAGTGTATTTTCGCAAAATGTTTGAGCTGCCAGCTGGAGCCGGGAGGGCCTACAGTCTGAATTTGGCCATTACTGCTGACAGTCGCTACAGACTCTTTGTTAACGGGCAGCGTTTATGGGCCGGTCCTTGCAAGGGTCATGGTCATGTACACTATTATGAGGAGTTCAATTTGGACGACGTTTTGGAACCAGGTATAAATGTGATTGCTGTTATGGTAGTTCATTATGCTGGGACTTCGCCATTTGAACTGGGTGAAGACGGTCCTCTATCGATTTGGCGCTCGCAAAAAGGCGGCTTGCTTGTAGAAGCGGATGTTATGAACAATGGGCAGCTTGTGCAGGAACTCAATACGGATACCTCATGGAAAAGCATTAGGGACCACAGTTACCGGCTTCAGCCGTTTCCGATTATGCGCTGGATGGGCGGATTGGAAGAGGTGGAGGGGGACGTTGCGCTGCTGGATTGGACACTGCCGGAATATGACGACAGCGCCTGGTTAGCCGCAAGGATTGTACAGCCGGTGCGGGATGATTATGGCCAATTGACCCCATGGCAACTGGACAAACGTCCGATTCCGCTGCTGTATGAGCGGGAGCAGCTCTTCCTAAAGCTGATGCGGAGCAGCAGTGGTGAAGGAGATGCCCTATTTGAAAAAGGGCATTGTCTGGAGCTGCGGAATGAAGCTAGTGAGGTTGCCCTGCCATTAGCAGGAATACATGTGGAAGCGAAGCAGCAGCTTTGGCTGGAGCTGGATGCAGGTGAGCTAATCACAGCTTATCCGCAGCTTAAGCTCCTTGGGGGTAAAGGTAGCCGGATCACCCTGCTTTACGCCGAGTGCTACGAAGAAGAGACTGGGGATGACGAGATCCGCCGCAAAGCTGTCCGCGATGATATGCGGGAGCATGTACTAAGAGGCGGATATGACAGCTACCACCCAGCCGGTTATGGCACCTCGATGCAGGTGGAAACCTATGAACCGTTCTGGTTTCGTACCTTCCGGTATGTCCGACTGGAGGTGCATACTGGAGCTGAACCTTTGACGATATCCGGCTTCAGTTATCGAGAGACTGGGTATCCGTTACTGGCGGAAGGAAGCTTTCATTGCAACGATGAACGATATAACCAGCTCTGGGAGCTGAGTGTCCGAACCCTACAACGCTGCATGCATGAGACCTACGAGGATACGCCGTATTATGAACAGCTGCAATATACCATGGATACCAAACTGATGATGGAGTTTACGTACCTGTTGTCAGGAGACGACCGATTGGCACAGAGGGCAATGGAAGATTATAGGGCTTCGCAGCTGCCAAACGGCATGCTGCAAAGCCGCTTCCCCTCCGTACTGCCACAGGTCATCCCCTCCTTCTCCTTGTATTGGATCGGGATGATTTATGACCACTACAGATCCTTTGGGGATTTGGATATCGTAAAACGGTATCGACTGCCACTGTTATCCGTATTGGACTGGTTCGATCAGCGACTGACACCACAGGGTCTGGTGGACAGAACGCCTCGCCAATATTGGAATTATTTCGACTGGGTAGAAGAATGGCCACTCGGTGCACCAGACTGTACGGAAGGTGCACCTGCAACCGTGCTTAGCTTGATGTATGCGGCCGCGTTGGAGCAAGCGGCTGAATTGCTTGCCGCCAGCGGGTGGACGCAGATTGCAATAGAATTACGTCAGCGCAAAGCCGTGGTCAATGCTGCGGTACTGGATTGCTGCCGCCAAACGAACAGTATGATGTTCCGCGACAGCCCGGAGGCGACTACAGAAACACAGCTTAGCCAGCATACGCAGGTCTGGGCGATTTTAGCTGGCACGGTGGACGCTGTAGAGGGGGCAGCACTACTAGTGACTACAATGGCTGACACATCACTGGCTAAACTTTCGCTGCCGATGAGCTATTATCTTTTTCGCGCGTTGGAACATTGCGGATTGTATGACCGCTCCTTCAGACTATGGGCTCGTTGGATGAAACAGCTGGATTTGAACCTCACTACACTCCCAGAAATGGACTCTGTTGGAACCAGAAGTGACTGTCACGCCTGGAGCGCGCTGCCGATCACTGAGTTCACAAGAGGGATATTGGGTGTCCGGCAAGGGATAGAGGGAATAACCATAAAGCCACATTGCGGCGAACTGCAACAGGCCAGTGGAATCGTAAGCACAAGTCTGGGTCCAATACATGTAAAATGGGAAATCCATTCAGAAGCGGGACATAAAAACTTCCATTTTGAAGCTAACTGGCCAGCCGGTTCGTCAATTACAATTATCTTGCCTAATCATGAAGTGCTGCTGACAGATGCAGGTTCTTTTTATAAGGAGATCGACATTAGTCACTTTAGCTGATAGTCTGATTTCAATTGATCTTCGTTTCGTTGATTCATACACCAGAGGGGGATGGGGAGTTATATGTTCAGATCATTCGGCCGCAACATCCGCCTTGTCCTGGTGCTGTTTATTACCGTTTACATTGTCGCTTCGAGTTTCATTTTGTACCGTACTATGGAGCATAGAAGCTTGGATATGTTGCGGCAGTTATCTGTTCAATACACTGGCCAGCAGCATAAGAATACTCTTTTGTTCATGAACTGGCTGGAGGAGACCTCCAAGCTTATCTCCAACAATCAGGTGGTACAAAACGCTCTGAAAAAACCAGCGTACGACGGAGCAATTTCTCCGATACTTGAGGGCATTCGCTCCTCTAGCAGTGACATTCTCGGCATTTATATTTGGGGTGAAGCAGGAGGGACTTACTCCTCGAGCAATGTGTCGGGGCTTCTCCCCTTTGCAGAGATCAAGAAGGTTCCGGGGATGGAACAATTTCTGGATAACCGGGAACAGACTTTGCGCTGGACGGTGCTGAACCGGGAACATCTAATGAACGCACCTTCTGATCTGCGCGACCGTCTGCTGCTTGAGGTGAAAATTCAGAATGGGGAGGGGCAAATTTTAGGTCTGCTCTCACTCGAAGTTGAGATTGACAAGCTGTACAGCTTCTACCTGTCAGGCAAAAATACGATCTACGGAGAGAATGAAGTTTATCTGCTGACAAGTAACGGAAAGCTACTGAGTGCGGCGGATGTTCCTATGAAGCGATTGCAAAAAATTAGAGCTGCGCTGGCCACACCGGAGAAGGATAATCCAGCTATGCCGGAAGAACAAGATAGTTCAAGTAGCGGTGCTATGGATTTGTTGGAGCGTGAAACGGCCGACGGCTTGATTTTGCTCTATCCGCTGCCCGAATCGGACGAGCGGATTGTCACCTATATCTCTGCAGACGGCATGAATGCAGAGCTGCGGACGTTTAAGTATTTAATGATCGGTTTAAACATCGTCGTGTTCATAGTGTTCTGGTTGCTGATTTCAATGCTTAGTGGCAGTATTGTTAATCCGCTGAAACAGTTGTATTTGAAAATTAACTCCACGATGAAAGACTAAGATTGGCAGTCGGAATGGCAGCAGAATGGCAGACAGAATCTATGAAGCATTGGAATTTCAGGTTACCCGCTAAAATCTGCAAAAGGTCACTGGCTAGCAGTGCTTATATCTACTTGGGCGGGAACCGATCACAGCGAATCTACTTCGTAGGGTTTTGTTCAACTATTGGGCTGGATAACGTTATGGTAAGATAATGCAATAGAACATATGGGGTGAAAAAATGAGAATGTATGCTCTTCTTACAGAACCAATAGGGGACATCAGTAAGGTAATGATTTATGAATCAAAGTATCGTGTTTATTTATTTCTATTTGAAACTCATGAAAATAAGGGTGCAAATGCTGACTATTGTTATGAAACATTAGAAGAAGCAATGGAATTCTGCAATGAGGAACTAAACATAGTTGAGGAACAGTGGGTTGTTATTAACGATCCCAAAGACGGGGAACAACACGATATTATTTATTAAACCAGTATTGACAGCATTGAGCAAACAGGAAACGTTACTGAAACGTAATAGCGACAGTCCAGGGCTTCATTTTCCCCGCGATATTGAGCAGAATATCTACCCACACTGCTCACACGTCAAAAAAAGAAATCGTTCTTTGTGAGAAAAGTGGAAGTACCACCTACCTCTCAAAAAAGGAACGATTTCTTTGTAATGTCCGCATTCATTAACAATCTTAGTTAATTGGGCAGCTCCTTCTTCAAGCTAATCGTAACCGTGGTGCCTTGCCCCGGAGTGCTGGAGATGCTTAGCCCATATTGAGGACCGTATTCCAGCTTGATCCGTTCGTCCACATTTCGCAACCCATATCCGCTCTGGAACAGCACATCTTCCTTAGCTTGGCTAAGTGTCGCGCCGTTGGCAAAGCCGACTCCATCATCCGTCACTGTAAAGCGAATCTCATCCTCCAGCAGCTCGCCTTTAATCCAGATCCGGCCCATGCCACGTTTCTCGCTGATGCCGTGTTTGATCGCATTCTCTGCGATAGGCTGAAGAATCAGCTTTAGAATGCGGACTTTGCGCAGCGATTCCTCAATATCGTATTCAATCTCGAATTTATTCGGGAAACGCATTTGCTCGACCGTCACAAAACTCTCTACCAAACGGATTTCTTCGTCGACAGTAACGAATTTATCGCCTTTATGCAGGCTAATCCGAAAAAAGGTCGCCAGAGAAGAAATCAGCCGCTCAATGTCGGGCTGCTTCTTCAGCCGGGCAATCCAGGCAATCGCATCCAACGTATTATAGAGAAAATGGGGATTGATCTGCGACTGCAGCGCAGTCAGCTCCGCCTTGCGCTGCTTCTCTTTTTCCTCATCTTTTTCAAGCATTAATTGGCTGATCCGTTCTACCATCTGATAGTAGCTGTTCTCTAGCTGGAAAATCTCATCGACCTGTGCCCGCTGCTCATAGACAGCTGCTAAGTCTTTTTTGCCAAACAGACTCAGCTTCTTCTTCAAGTTTAATAGTGGTCGGGTGATTTTGGCCGCCAGATAAAAGGAAAGAATCAGTAGGACAATGAAGGTAACACTGGCGAAAAGAAGGGCATTTCGGTTACCCTTGGCAATTCCCTCCAGCAACTTGTGGCTAGAAATCACACTGGTGAACTCCCAGCTAACGCCAAGCGTCTCCAACCTAGGATTCAAAGGATAAGTAGCAATGATATAGGAATTCCCGTTATCTGACCAGGTGCGGTAGCCTTCTTTCTGACCCGGACGAAGAGGGGCGTTCTCCTCCAAAAAATTGCCCAAGAGCCGCTTGTCGGGGTGAGATATAATCCGCTCGCTGGAAGTCAGGAAGGAGTAGCCAATGCCAGTGAAACTGGAGGAATAAAGATCTGCCAAGGCGGCTTCTCTGACATAGATGATGACGACCCCGATATTTTGCCCCGTATTGAAGTTCCGGAATTGCTGTCCGAAGGGGATATAGGCATTGCCGTCCCCATCCCGTTTGATTTCACCGACAACAGGCATGCTGCTCTCCTGTATACGTTTAATGAACAAGGCTTCGGGAACCTCGAGCATCTGCTCCTTGGACTGATAAGAGTAAAGCATATTATCATTGGTGTTGATGATTACATTGCCCACCAGATCATTCTGTGCCAGCATACCGTCGATGATAGCCCCGATCCGTAATTCCTTGTCTGCTGCCGGCAGGGAATCGTTATTAATGATCTGGTAAATGTCGCTGTTCACCAGAAATCGCAGGAACAACATCTGAATGTCATCGACCATCAACTCCACACTGAGCCCAATTTGGCGCTGAGTCTGGACCACATGGCGATACAGATCCTTTTGCAGATAGGTATAGGAATAGAAGTTGAAAATAACAAGCATCAGCACCAGATGCAGAGACAATCCCACTAACAGGACAACAACAATCCGACTTTTGATCTTGAACCTCCGCATCCAAGAATCCATCCGGTTGGCCATCGTTAGCTTAACCATAGGTTTTTGCATATTCGCTCGGCGGGATGCCCGTCATCTTTTTGAAAATCTGGCTAAAGTATTTGGAGTCGGTGAAACCAACCTGATTGCCCACCTCATAGACCCGGTACATCGGATTGCGTAGCATACGTTTGGCTTCTTCAATCCGATATTCCGTCAGACATTCATAGAAAGTCTTGTTCAAATCTTTGCGGAATAGATGCATTAAATGGGTTGGACTGACGAACACAGCAGCAGCAACCATCTCCACGGTAATGTTCCCAGCATAATGCTCCCGGATAAAAGCGAGGGCGTCTCTGATTTCACGCCGGCATCGAGCTCCGGCCTCTTCCTCAGCGTACAACACGCGTTCAATACCAGACAATGCACGCTGCGCAGCAAGCACAGCCTGTTTGTATGAATCTACGATTCCGTTCCATTTTTCAGTTGGTTTGCCGATGCCAACGCTAAGAGCCTGGCCGAAGTGCTGCTGGCTCCATTCCGATAGCTGCTTACCTAATCTGCGGGCAGAATCACCGGCAAGCTCAGGTTCATCGGTTCGGAGAATCATAACCCACTCCAGATGACTATCGCGGAATAGACAGAGCTGTTCAAAAGAATACGCTTCCAGAATAACCGCTGCTTCATCCTCCAACGCTTTGCCTACATCAGTTCCTTGAAGACCATTATCAGCAGGGAAGGCTATGGACAGCGGCAGCATAGCTTTTCCTGATTCCAATTGCAGCTCCAGCAGCTTTATTTTGCTGGTAATGAATTCCTCACTATGCAGCTGGCCATGCAGTAAATCCTGCCAGAATTGTTTGGATATCGCGGCAATTTCCTCATTAAGCTGTGAATATCGCTTGGAGAGTTGCTTTTTCTCCAGGATTTCATCGCCAACGCTTCGTACTGTATCTGCGAGTTCTTCTATATTAATGGGCTTCAGCAAATAGGTGGAGGCACCATAACGTAATGCAGCCTGCGCATATTGAAATTCGTCATAACCGCTAAGTACGACAATGCCTACGAGCATGTCCTGCTCCCGTATTTTCTCGATAAGTTCAAGACCGTTCATATACGGCATACGGATATCGGTAATAATCACATCCGGGCGGTGCTGTAGTGCAAGCTCCAAACCCTCCTCGCCATTGCTGGCTTCTCCTATGATCTCGACGTTGTATTCTGCCCAGTCTATGGTTTGGGTGATGCCCATACGGACGAGATATTCATCATCTACTATAAGCGCTTTCAACATTGGCCTCACCTCGAAGTAGTTTCTAATATGTCTTACAGTCATTATAAACATGAAACCTCTTTTAGAGGAGCGGTAATTTCTCAGTTGTCAGGATCACAAACGATTTCGCAGTATGTTCACCGGTGGCTAAGTACAAAAATGTCCGCATAGCCGAAGTTCTAAACATTTCAACAGCTTAACAAACCGTTTCATAGGATTCCATCCTAACTTTTGCAAAATGTACTGTGATAGACTTTAACCGTAAAAGAGCGGTAAGCGCTTTTATAAATACATGACATCGAAATTGAACGCTGTAGGAGGAGTACCCTTGATACAAAATTCATTTATTCCATTCGGGTTTCAATATTACCGTTCCCCAACCCCATTCCGGGATCAATGGGAGAAAGACCTAAGCAATATTGCCGGGCAGGGCTTCAATTGTGTGAAGTATTGGGTGCAGTGGCGCGCCAGCGTGTCCAAAGAAGGGATCTACCAGTTCGATGATATTCAGGAGCTGATGGATATTGCTCAACAGAATGGCTTAAAGGTCATTTTGAACGTGATTTTCGATGTGGCGCCAGCCTGGTTTTATAAAAAACATCCTGATTCCAAAATGATCACAGCAGACGGTTCCGTTCTGGAACCAAGGGCAATTAACTGCCGCCAGATTGGCGGAGCTCCTGGACCTTGTTATCACCATGCAGCTGCAGCCACGGAGAAGGCGAAATTTCTGGCGGAAACAGTGAAGATTTTCAAAGATCATCCTGCACTCTGGGTGTGGGATTTATGGAATGAGCCTGAGCTGACGACAGGGATTAAGCGCAAGCTGTCATTTGACAACCAGGTATGTTATTGCGAGCACTCAGTGCTGGCATTCCAAGAATGGCTGAAAAATAAATATATTACTCTGGTAGCTCTGAACGAGTCATGGCAGCGGACTTACGGAAGCTGGGAAGAAGTAGAGGCACCGCGTGGGCAAGGCGTATTCAATGATTTGGTGGACTGGCGGCTGTTCATGTCTGGTACTTTGACAGTTGAGCTGCGGAGCCGGGTAGATACTGTGAAGTCACTGGATCTGCTGCATCCTGTTATGGCACATACTGTGCCAGCTCCTATTTTTAATATGATTACAGCAGGATCAGATGACTTTAAGCTGTCTGAGCCCTGTGACCTGACAGGCAATAGCCTAGGGTCCTCAGCTTGGTCGGCTGATCTACTGATCTCTGCCGCCAAAGGCAAACCGATCATCAACTCAGAGATTCATGCGCTGCCTGGCAATACGGCGATGAAACCGCGCCAGCCGGAGCTGCGAGAAATGAAGCGGCATATTCTGACCCCGCTCGCCCGTGGCATCACGGGATATCTGTTCTGGCAGTATAGACCGGAGGTATTAGGACAGGAGGCTCCGGCTTGGGGTAGTGTGTATTTGGACGGAAGTCCAACCCCATGGTACAAGGATATGGCCCAACTAAATAAGCTTGTGCAAGACAATAAGCAAGAGCTTTTACAGGCAAAACGGCGTGGGGACGGGATTGCTATTCTATTCAGCCCACAGAACCAAATCGCAAACTTTGCTGCCCATGATCATTTGGACACCTATAACGATTCCCTGCAAGGCGTCCATAAACTGCTACATGATCTTAATTATAAAGTGGAATTTCTGCATGAGTCGGATGTTACGGAAAAGACATTGGACCAATACCGCTGCTTGTGGATGCCTTATCCACTGTATCTGAACCGTAAACTGTGTAACCTCCTGCGTGAGTGGGTTGAAAAGGGAGGCATATTGATTTCGGAATGCTCCTTCGGAGCGCTTCAGGCAGAGAATGGCTGTCACAGCTATACAGTTCCCGGTTATGGATTTGATGAAGTCTTTGGGGTTCGGGAGACTTGGATTCATTCTGCCGAGAACCTGGATCATAGCTATCATCAGGTAGCATTCGAATCACGGACGGCGATCCCACTCCTTAATGTAATGAAGCACAGCAAGGAAGGGGACGCAGCTGCAGATGATAAGGCACACGGCTCCTATTACAAATCAGATATTTCGCTGCAAAGTCATGTGAAGGTCCTAGCCGAATTTGCCGAGGACAACATGCCTGTGTTGACGGCCGCCGCTTATGGAAATGGGCGTGCTGTGTGGTTCGGTACCTTACTTGCGGCTGCCTACTGGCAGGATGGACATACCGGAACGCTCCAGTTGGTGCGCGATCTTTTACAGCAGGAATTGAAGCTACAGCCAAATGTGCAAGTAAGCGGAGGTGTCCGCGCTGATCTTTCCGAGTGGGAAGTTGAAGAAGACAGAGGTGCGTTCCTCTATGTGCATAATGAAGGGAACACGTTGGCAGAAGCCAAAGTTACGCTGCCTGCCAATTATACTTCAGCAGAGCCATGGTTTGACGATGGGAATGCCAAATTTCAGCCAATAAATCCGTTTGAACCTTCAACAACTCACCTGTCTATACGGGTAGAAGCTGGAGATGTTCAAGTATTTCGATTATCTTAGCCGGCAGCAGTTAAGGTCGGAGATTATAGAGCTGGTGTAAGCCAGCCAAAGGAGTGTATCCATTTGGGTTTGTTAGATTATGTTAATCCATTACAGGGGACTAAGTCGGATTTCCGCTACTCACACGGCAATACGCTGCCGCTTACAGCGATGCCATTTGGCATGGCGGCTTGGAGCCCACAAACCCACGAAGCAGGGGGGACCTGGTTCTTCCATCCGCACCATCGCCACCTGGAGGGCATACGACTAACTCACCAGCCCAGTCCTTGGATCGGAGATTATGGACATCTAACACTGTTGCCGCAGACTGGACCGTTATTGCTCAGTCCTGATTCGCGCTCATCTTCCTTTAAACCGGAAGAGATGCAAGTGTCCCCACACTACTTCGGTGTGTCTCTTCAGCGATATCGTACCCGACTGGAGCTGACCCCTACAGAGCGCTGTGCAGTGATTAGAATAACATACGTTAAGGGACAGCAGAACAGGCTCATAATAGCACCGCTAAAAGGCGAATCTCAACTCACCTTTCAACCGGAGAAACGCAGGATCATCGGCTTTACAAGAGGCCATACCGCCGGGGTACCCGATAATTTCGCGATGTATTTCGTCTTCCAATTCGACACAGACATTCTCATGGAGGATTCGGGAATCTTTGACGGGGAGTACCAACCTCTAGGGACGTATGAAGGAACCGGCGATAAGCTGGGCGCATACGTAGAATTAAACATACCGGAATCCGGTGTAGTAGAAGTGAAATGCGGCACTTCTTTTATTAGTGGGGAGCAAGCGCAATTGAATCTCGATCGGGAGGTTGGTGGGCACAGCTTCGGAGAGATCTTGAGCGAAGCAGAGGCAGGCTGGGAAGAACGGCTGAGCCGCATCGTTGTCGAAAGCCCGGATGAAGAGAACCTCCGTACCTTTTACAGCTGTATGTACCGGATCTGCCTGTTTCCTAGAACATGGCATGAATATAACGAGCAGGACGAGCAAATTCATTACAGTCCTTTTAACGGCAGCATTTGCCGGGGTCCAATGTATTCAGATATCGGATTGTGGGATGTATACCGGACTAGCTTCCCGTTATACAGTATTCTGTTTCCATCCTTGCTAGGCGAAATCATGCAGGCTTGGACATTAGCTTACGGTGAAAGCGGCTGGCTGCCGAAGTGGCTGTCGCCAGGCGAACGCAGTGCCATGCCCGGCACACTGATCGATGCGGCAGCTGCGGATGCCGTGGTTAAGGGCATCGGCGGCTTCGACGCAGAGGTACTATATGAAGGTTTGCTGAAGCATGCAGATCGTCCGGCTACAGACGAGAAGCTAGGTAGACGGGGGCTAGAATTGTATTTGCAGCACGGCTATCTGCCGCATGATCGTTTTCATGAAAGTGTAAGCAACACGCTGGATTATATATACGGGGACTTCTGTATAGCCCAGATAGCCAAAGCACTCGGCAAAATGGATGATTATGAGCGTTTTATGGACCGGGCGCAGAATTACAAGCTGCTGTTTGATGCCGAGGTTGGTTTTATGAGAGGCCGTAACGAGGACGGTACTTGGCAGGAAGGATTTGATCCTTTAGCGTGGGGTGATCCGTTCTGTGAAGGTGGGGCTTGGCAAGGTAGCTGGGCAGTTCCCCATGACTTCCCGGGATTAGCCAGTCTGATGGGTGGCGAGGAAGCTTTTGTTCGGCGAATGGACCAGTTAATGGCCGAGGAACCGATATTCAAAGTGGGATCTTATGGCTTGGAAATTCATGAAATGTCGGAAATGGCTGCGGCCGATTTAGGGCAGTTTGCCATCAGCAATCAGCCCAGCTTCCATATTCCTTATATTTTCGCCAGACTCGGGGCGTTGTCCAAAACACAGTACTGGGTTCGCAAAACCATAGCTAAACTATTCAACAGTGGAATGGATGGGTTGCCCGGCGACGAGGATAATGGCAGCATGGGTGCCTGGTATATTTGGAGCGCCATCGGACTGTATCCGTTAAGTCCCGGGATTCCCGAATATGTGCTAGGCAGCCCTCTATTTGATAAAGTAACGTTTCGGCTTGAAAATGGGCGGCAATGGGTCATTGAAGCGCAAAACAACAGCCCTGCCAATGTGTACAGTAAATCGGTCCACTGGAACCATACGCTTTGGGAGCACCATTCTTTGCCTCATGAAGAGATTATCAAAGGCGGCGTCCTGAGCTTCAGTATGTTTTCGGGTTAGCCCCAACATAAGAGCAATGCTAAGCAGTCCGGAACATTCTGGGCTGTTTTTGTATTTATAGATGGAGCATCTTGCTCTTTTTAGGCAAATGGTGAAATGGCAAACCATTTCGCAGCATTCCCGCCTGTTTTTTCAAAGGTAACATGTCTAATATCGAAGAGAATGAAAGCGCTTAATATGAGTGCAGAGAGGAGGAATCAACTTATGACTTTAAGACTTCATTCCAAAAGAAATCGACTTATCACTATTTTGTTCGCTCTGATTGCGGGAAGCCTGCTGCTGATTGGCGCGATGAATGTGCAGGCTCCACAAGCAGAAGCACCACTTCTGACCCTTAACGGACAGGAGGTCACTGCAGCGGAGTTCAACTGGCATCTTCAAATGAATCGGGCACTGACTGCTGATTACTTCAAACAGACCTACGATGCCAACTACTCAGAGAAATTCTGGTCTACCGACTATTCCGGCGAAAAACCAATCCACAGGTGGATAAAAGAATCCCAGACACAGCTACTGACGAAGCGGATAGAGTTGCAGCTTGCTCAAGAAGCAGGGGTGGTATCGGATATCAGCTTTGAAGGTTTTCTAAAAGGAATGGAGCACGAGAATCAACGGAGGAGTCAGGCGGCAGCGAATAAGGAAGTGGTGTATGGTCCTCTTCATCTGGAAGCGCAGGCCTATTACAGTTATTACATGAGCAACCTTGAGGATGCCACGATTGAGGCAATGCGCAGCAACGGAGGTATCGTGATTTCAGATGAACAGGTAAGGCTGGAATATGAAGCAAAGCAAGCTGCTAAATATTCTCGGCCGGGAGCTATACATCTTGAATGGGCATCACTGCGCTTTGGTCCGGAAACAGAATACAAGGATCAGCAGGAGGCCATGGAGAAAATGGAATTGCTCCGGGCAGCAGCAACAGCAGAAATAAGATCAGACGCAGGCATCCATCAGCAGGCAAAAGAGCTGGGTATAAACGTGGGCGAAGTCAAAATAACAAGTGCTTCCCGGCGAACTGCAGCGCTGGAAAATCCTAAGGTATTGCTTGCTGCAGATCAGCTTGCACCTGGACAGATTAGTGGCTTGTTTGCTGAAAATGGGGCCATCCATCTACTTTACTGTCTATCGGTAGAGGATGCAGGAGTTATACCTTTCGATCAAGTGAAGGATGCTATCACACTTCATTTGGCGCAACAGAAGTTTAGATCCATGGTGGACGATAAGCTATCCAAAGCTGTCCCAGAATGGAATTACCCAATGGCTGAAAGACTCGCAAACCAAGCCATTCAATAAATGTTCAAGGGGGAATAACACAACAATGTTAAAAAAACTCGCAAAATCACTGCTAATGATGGTTCTGATCTTTACGACAGTGTTCCCAGTAATGGGTGCTTCTGCCCATGCTGAAGAGACGTATGCCGATGATTTCTCTGCTCTGCCAGCAGCGGAGCTGCGTTCGGAGAATTGGTTGATTGACAGCAGCAATCCTCAATTCTTCGGCGGAGATGCTACGCGGTTGGTCAGGACATCCACGGATACCGGTTATGCCGTTTATTCATTAACAGGAATTCAGTCGTTTACGCTTCAGGCCTATTATTTCTCTGGCTCAACAGCCGTAATCAAGTTCTACGGATCGGGCGATGCGACAGCGTGGACGGAGCTTCCGTCCATTAATGACAGTCCTACAGCAACCGGTTCTGGTTGGTATGGAACAATATACACGCCCGCAGGTACACTTCCGAATGATATCAATTATCTCAAAATCGAGATCAGCGGCGACCTCGACAGCTGGCTGATGCAGCTCGGACACCTTACGCTCTCCAATGTATCACTTGCACCTCAAACGATTAACGATGAGCTTGATGACGTTTCACAGCTCTATGCATTTAGTACAAATTGGTCTTTAGATACAAGCAATCCCACTTTTTTTGGTGGAGATCATTCTCGTGCAGTGAGAACAGCAGATTCGGCAGAATCACTTGTGTACCATTTGCATAATTTGCAGCATTTCATCGTCCGTCTGCATTCCTTTGCCGGGTCTAGCGGAAGCATAAAGTTCTATGGATCGGCGGATGCATCCACCTGGACAGAGATTTCAGCAATACATGAAGCTCCACAATCTACAGGAGATGCAGCTTGGACCGGGACGAATTATACCCCAGCACAAGGGATTCCTTCAGGCATTCATTATTTAAAAATAGAGCTCAGCGGCGATTCCGCCCCTTGGCTGATGCAGCTAGGATCGGTCTCCTTGTCCAACCGCTTGCGTGGAGATGGAGGGAACAGCGGTGGAGACGGAGATTATTACGTCGATTCATTTGCAGGCAGCGACAGCAATGATGGAAAAACACCTGAGACAGCCTGGAAGACCTTCTCTGTAGTGAACGAGACCACCTTTGAGGCTGGAGACCGAATTTTGTTAAAGAAGGGCGGAATCTGGAATGAACAATTATATCCTAAGGGTAGTGGAACAGACGATAAACCGATAACAATCACTGCCTATGGCAGCGGAAGTAAACCGACTATCAATGGTGGAGGCATGGCCGGAGCAGCTGTATACCTGCGCAACGCCTCAAACTGGGTAATTCGGGATCTTGAGGTTACTAATTATGCTTCCGAGAGAGGAACCATTTACCGGGAAGGCATAATGGTGGAGAACGCAAACGGAGGAACTTTAAGAAATATCCACATCCAGGATAACTATATACATGATGTATCAAGCAGCTTCCGTTATCCGACAGTTTCCGGTGCAGAAGGTGGTCCACATGCGTTCGGTGGAATCTCCGTATATGTGGGCGGAACGACGGGCACGGACAAATTTGATGGGGTATGGATCGAAGGCAACACGGTCGAACGAATTGGACGGACAGGAATTGTGGTATGGGATCAGCGTTTCAACGGAGCCGACTATGCTACGGTCAATGTTACGATCCGCGGAAATTATGTCAAACAAGCAGACAGCGACGGCATCCTCACCTTCGGTGCGGACGGAGCGTTAATTGAGCATAACATAGCAGAAGAAGGTGGGAACTACTCCGAAGAAGGCGAGTTTAACGGCTCAGCCGCAATCTGGCCAACTCGGGGCAAGAATAATATCGTGCAGTTTAATGAGTCCTTTAACACAAATAAACCAGAGGGAGATGGTCAGGGCTTCAATCTGGATATTGATACTATGGACAGTGTAGTTCAATATAATTACAGCCATGGCAATAAGGGCGGATTCATGCTTTTTGTCGATGCCCGTTTAACTCCAGGAGTGCTGACTGGCTCCTCTAACAATGTAGTCAGATACAACATCAGCCAGAATGATCTGACGCATACGTTTAATTTTGCAGGTGGGGTTACGCCGGATACGCAAATCTATAACAATACGATCTTTATCGGCACTGGGCAAAACACCAAAATAATCGACCATGAATGGGACGACGCAGGAAATATCAACGCTCCCTATACGTTCAGGAACAATCTGGTCTACAACCTTGGACAGGGAGGTTATAATCTGCCCGGGGTAAATGGCAGCTTCGACCACAACCTGATGTATGGAAATCATCCAGTAAGCGAGCCGGAAAATACGAATCCCGTCACAGCGAATCCGCTCTTGGTTGCTCAGGGCAGCGGTGGAATTGGCTGGAATACAGTGGACGGTTACAAGTTAAGAGAAGGCTCCCCTGCGCTTGGGGCTGGTGCAATCATTGCAGACAACGGAGGCCGTGACTATTGGGGCAACTCTATCTCAGCAGAAAATCCACCGAATATCGGAGCCTATAATGGACCCGGACTTGATCCTGCCACACTGCCTGAAGCACCTGTGGATGATCTGCGATTATATTTTCAAGGCTTAAAAATTGCTCCTCATATTACAGATGGTAGAAACGGAGGCATATCCCTTCAACTTCAGTTTACAAACAGTTCTGGAGTAGACCCTCTGAGAATTAACAAAATTTCCTGGAAAATAGGAGAAGGAAGTGATCAGCTCAGTGGTAGCCAGTCGCAACTAGCTGAAATCGCTCCGAATAACAAATTTACTTATCCAATTCCTTTGCCGGGATTCTCTGAAAGCGTTAAATATCCACTAGAGTTGACCGTTGACCTTGAAGGCTATGAGACAGTTCACCTCAAGCAAAACATAGATATTAACCGGATGAAGCATCAGTCAGACACAGGAACTCCCTCGCTGATTGATCTTGCAGACGGAACCCCTTTGTTGAGCGGGTATAACGGTGCAGATGATCTTAGCGGAACAGCGCAATTACGCTGGGACGCGGATAACATTTATTTGACCGCCGATATCCGTGATGATGTATTCAGCCATAACGCTTCCGGGATTAATATTTGGCAAAATGACAGTATTCAATTCAGCTTTGCTCCCGGTATACCGGGCGATAGCCAATCCTGGTATGAATACGGAATATCGCAGACACCAGAGGGGCCACAAATTTACCGTTGGCTCTCTATGAAGGGAGCCGCTACCGGAGTGTTAACCAAGGGAACACTAAGTGTAGACCGAAATGAAGCGACTAAGATTACCTCATATGCACTGGCACTGCCGTGGAGCGAAGTAAGTCCAATTCGAGGAAAGGGAGGCAATGTCTTGAGCTTCTCGATGTTGGTTAACGATAATGATGGAACGGGCCGAAAAGGGTATATTGAGTGGGGATCAGGCATTGGCGCTGCGAAGGATCCGGCACTTTTCCGCACCTTCCAGTTTATGAATGTCGAAGATGAGGAGGAGACACAACCGAGTGATAATGCTGATTTGAGCTTTTTGAGTATGGACGGTACAGATATTTCCGGGTTTGACCGTAATACATTGACCTATACAATAAATGTACCCTTTTCTAAAACAGCCGTGACTGTTACAGGGATACCTTTAGATCCGAAAGCCAAATTAACAGTAACTGGCGGAAGTGAACTAAAAGTAGGAGAAAATAGCGTCAGCATCAAAGTTACCGCCGCAAATGGAACAACAACAAAGACCTACACTTTGAAAGTGGTACGGAGTGAAGACCGCGGGGGAACGGATACCCCCGGCAGTTCGTCCGGCAACAATAATGGCGGGATCAATAGTAACAGTGGAGGGAAAATAGTTAATCCAGTGAATATAATCTCAGCCGGCCGTATTCAGATTCAGGCTTCACCTGATGCTGAAGGAATACGCCTTGCACAGCTTCCTACTGGAGAAATTCAAAAAGCGATGAAGGGTGTGCAAGATGGTGCATTGGTACTTGAGCTTACTAAATTAGATGCCACAGCTAAGGGTGTAACCTTTCAATTGCCCGTTACCGAACTGAAAGAGAATGTTACCTCTCTTACAATAAAAGCAGGTGCAACCACCGTAACGTTCCCAATTGACAAGAGGGGTAGCAATATTCCGGAGGGTTCCAAGCAGTTGGAGCTGTCCATTCATTTTGTTGATCCTTCAACCCTTTCTGTTGCATTAAAAGAGAAATGGAAAACGCATGCTGTGTACCGGATCTCCTTGATGGTTGATGGAAAGCAAATAGAAACATTAAGTCAATCCGCGGCAATGAAGGTATCGTTTGGATATAAATTGAATCCTAGTGAAGCGCCGAATCAAGCCATCGTCTATTCTATTACCCGCGAGGGGCTGGCGGAAGTGGTCAAGAACTCCAAATACGTTTCAGGTACAGAGAGCATCACTTTCACAACACGGAACTTCGGATTATACGCTACAGCGAATGGAGATATACACTTCTCTGATGTCAATTCGGACTTCGCTGCTATCCTAGAAGCGTTGGCATCTCGTGATTTGGTTCACGGCACAGGCGATGGCAAATATGAGCCTGCCCGCCAAATCACCAGAGCAGAGTTTGTTCAACTGCTGGTATCGGCACTGGACCTTCAGGCTGAGAACAGCAATACTTTCGAAGATGTGAGTCCAGACGCTTGGTATTACCAAGCTGTCTCAACAGCTCAGGCGCTTAAGATTGTTAACGGACGCAGCGAAGGCTTATTTGGCGCAAAAGAACCGATTACTCGCCAAGAAATGGCTGTTATTTTGTTTCGCGCTCGGAGTTTAGCTGCTCTTCAGCCGGATTACTCCAGCAAAACCGTAGTATTTGCTGATCAGAAGCAAATCGGAGCTTATGCCAGGGAAGCAGTTGAGTACCTGCAGCAGTCAGGGATAATCAATGGTTATTCCGACGGAACCTTCAGACCACTGAATCTGACCACCCGTGCGGAGGCTGCTGCTTTGATTTATAGAATTATGGGATTGTAATCATCACAAAAGAGCTGGAGCCTACTGTATTTGGCTCCAGCTCTTTTTCTTGCATGTATAAGAAATTATTCCTTCAGGCTGGCCACACAACATATCTCATGTCCGCGACGCTCGCCTTGCCATTTGGCCAATAATGCCATTCGCTCTACAAATGGAGTATTCGGCCCATAGTGAGGATGTGCATCGATTAATACATCCGAAACAGAGACCAACTGCCGCGTGAATATCGAAATGATCTCAAATCCAGCCTGATTGAGTAATTCACGCACATTAGTGTCCATGTAATGATACAGGTGATCGGGTTCAATAAATAACGGTGATTCAGGTCCGTAGACTTCGTTGGTTAATGAATGGCTGTTAGGAATACTGAAATATATTTTCCCTTGCGTTGTCAAAAGATTACGAATATCCTTCAAAAATGCAAATGGATCGGAAATATGCTCAAGCACATGCCAGAACACTATCGCATCATAACGAGGAAGATCAGGATTTTCAGCCGAGTCATCGTCTTGGGTGCTTTTCCATTCATCTTTAACCAGATCCACACCGTATTTATATTTGGCATAGGCTCGTGACATTTGTGAGGGTTCAATGCCAACCGCTCTCCAGCCGCCATTTCCAGCAGCATGTAAAAATTCACCTGTTCCAGAGCCAATCTCTAGCAATGCTCCTTTTTCTGGACTGAACATTTCCAGCAGCATTAAATTAAACAGAGCATGGTCGGAATAGGTAGCCTGAGCATATTTTTCACGCATTGCAATCCATTCTGTATTATAAATATCTGCGATTAAGCCGGTTGTATCAACCTCCGCAATATTCGCTCTAAAGATAAGACCACAGTTGCTACACCGCATTAACGTAAACGAATGATACTCATGGAATACGGTGATAGCTGGGGCAGGGCCACACAAAATACATTGCATATAAAATACACCTCCGTTATTCGTTTCACTTATTCCTCCCAGGTCACTAGCTGGAGTTAGAGCATCATAGTTCAACTATAGCGCTGTGCTAAACAGTGCATTTTTATATCCCGCGACCTTCCATATCAGCTCAGAGGGTCAATAATGCGTATACTCATCCTGTCTGATGAATGTCTTTTTGGAGCCTTTGCTGAAGGGGAGAACTCTTTCCTGATGTTTATCTGCAAAAAGATCCACCAGCACGCTGGATGCTGCCTGATCATTATCATCAACAAACAGGTAATCTAAGACGTAGTCGTTACAAGAAATTCAAGTATAAATTCAAGGCCTCCGGTCGCTGATATACCGGGTTGGCAGCTAATATTCGTACAAGCTTCAATCCCTCCAATCTAACTTTTGCTATGAACTAGACACCAGCTTATTTCTATTTGAATAACATTGATTACAGAACAGCTTAGAATGAAAGGAAGAGAACAACCGATGTTTGGATGGACGCCTGGTATCATAGATGAAAATACGATTAATCTTTTGATGGCGGGTATAGCCTTTCAGGAGCTGTCGCTAAGTCATGTAATCAATGCCGAAGGTGAAAAAATCCAAGCCGCCATCGGAACACTTCCCGGTATTAGCCCAACCTCTATCTCGATAAGCGATCTACTTGCAGTGAACAGCAGCGTAAATAATGTACTTGACTGTGTTTTTATCCAAGAGCTGATCTTGCTAGCTCAATTGCAATGCCTTCTGAATCCTTCCGGTTGTACCGGGGCAACTGGTTGTTTTCCTTTCGGTACTACGGGAGCAACGGGTGCAACTGGCACAATTGGTAACACAGGTGCAACCGGAGCGACGGGAACTACTGGTACGACGGGAACTACTGGAGCAACTGGAGTTACAGGAGCTACGGGCACTACAGGAGCTACGGGTAACACAGGTGCGACGGGGGCTACAGGAGAAACTGGAGCGACGGGAGCAGCAGGTGTGACTGGAGCTACAGGTACTACTGGAGCAACTGGAGTTACAGGAGCTACGGGCGCAACTGGTAGTACAGGCGCTACCGGAGCAACGGGTACTACAGGAGCTACGGGCACTACAGGAGCGACGGGCACTACAGGAGCGACGGGCACTACAGGAGCGACGGGCACTACAGGAGCTACGGGTAACACAGGTGCGACGGGTAACACAGGCGCTACTGGAGCCACGGGTACAACTGGTAACACGGGTGTAACCGGAGCTACTGGCGCAACAGGTAACACAGGTGCTACGGGCACGACAGGTGCAGCGGGTGGTCTGGCTAGTGCGCTTAGCCGGACGAACTCAGGGGCAACGACGATATTGCTCGGAGGAGCCATAACTTTTGCTACAGCAGGTGCGTCGACAGGGACTTTTATAACGGTCGTGAGTAATACCACATTCGGTTTGACACAACCGGGATTATATAAAGTTACTCTAGTACTAAACACTGCCCTGACTACTCTGCTGGCAACCATTACTCCATCGTTTACAGGTACCGCGGCACCTGCACCGGGAAGCTATTCTTTTCCGTTAATTGCGGCAGGGAGCAGTATTGTTGCAGCATTCATGTTCAGGGTGACTGTCGCAGGAAATCTACAATTTCTAGTTAGCGGAGTCACGTTGTCTTTATCCGGCGGAACAAGCGCCATGGTCGTTATTGAATATATTTCCGCTTAAGACGATAAAGGGAACAGGCCAGTTAATCTCGCTGAAGCATCTTCTGAATTACCTGCCCGTTTCATCAGTTCGCTACCTTCCTTATACCTTCCAAGCTTCACTAAGCAGATAGCCATATAATAGCGGGCGTGAGTGTCTCCAAGACCTTTCAGAGTTAGATATTTCTTTGATTCATCCCCAAGTTCCAGACATTTCTCCAGCAGATGATAAGCTTCAAGTACTAGATCTTTTTGCAATAAATACATCGCCTTGTAAAATAACAGATCCACATAATCGGGGTATAATCTTAACGCGTGCTCGATACCCGGCCAGATCCCGTCTATACCTCCATATGCAATTAAGATGTCATATTTCTGTTTATACAATATGGCAGGCGGAAGCTGACTTTGACCAAGAAACTCGACAATGGATTTATTCACTTGTTCAAAAGCTTCCTCATATCGATTTAATCGAGTGTACTCACTGGCAAGATGATAATAAAGCCATGGATCCGACTTCCCAGAAGCAAGTTCCTGCTCAAGCAGCATCAGATTACGCACCGCTTTCCCCTTAATTCTCACCGTGTCTTCAAGATAACCATAGTGATGAATTCGTAGGGGAAGCAGGACAGGTGTCTCGTTCAACCGTGAGCCGTCACTATGTACAAGCGTTTCGTGAATATTCCCTTTGAAGAACAGACCCTCTCCATTTCGAAACAACCGTACCTGCGGACATAAATATATCGGTTCAGGATGCTCTTGGCTAACGCCGGTATAGTTAACGACCTGAAGTGCAGCCAGTACAGCATCTGTCTCCAGTAGGTTATCACGCAATGAACCGGGATCAGACTGTTCCAGTACTTCATCTGCATCCAACCAAAGGATCCAGTTCCCCTTTGCCTTAGAGATTCCTTCATTTCTGGCGTCCGCGAAACTGCCATTCCAGCTTTTATACCACACGGTAGCTCCAAATGAGCGGCAAATCGCAGCCGTCCTGTCGGATGAGCCTGTATCAATGATAATTATTTCATCTACAATATCTTGAACACTCTGTAGACACTTGCCGATACTTGCTTCTTCATCCTTTACAATCATGCACAACGACAACAGAGGGATTCCCACTTTCCGCTCCTCCTAATATAAAGTCCTAGAAAGCTATACTATAAATCTATTGAAGTTTGCCCTTGTTTATGATCAGTGAGACGAGCATATTCTATCGAGATTGATAATAGAATGAAAGAAATGAAACCCACTCCTGATCGGAGGCAACTCCCGATGATTACAATAAGCCTGTGCATGATTGTAAAAAATGAAGAAGAAATACTCCCACGATGTCTAGCATCCGTTAAAGGTTTGGTCGATGAAATCGTGGTGGTGGACACCGGCTCCTCAGATCGGACTATCGATATCGCCCGCTCGCTCGGGGCTGTTGTATACGAATATAAATGGCAAGATGATTTCTCGGCAGCAAGGAATTATGCTTTTGCCCAAGGCACCAGTGATTATTTGTTCTGGCTGGATGCCGATGATGTGTTAGAGGAAGACGATGCAAGCAAGCTGATGAGCTTGAAGAATAGTATTACTCCGGATTATGACAGCATCACTATGGACTATATTCTCTCTATATCTGAAAATGGACAGCCTTTAAACAGATTGAAGAGAAATCGATTGGTGCGAAGGGACAGAATGTTTCAGTGGATCGGTTATGTGCATGAGTATCTTGCGGTGAGTGGCCGGATTTTTCATAGTGATATTGCAGTAACCCACAAAAAAGTCCGAGCCTACTCCGATCGCAACCTTCAATTATACTTACGAAAACGAGAGAGAGGATTTCCTTTTTCTGAACGTGACCAATACTATTTCGGAAACGAACTATTGGATAATGGTAGAGTTAGTGAGGCTGCAGAACAATATGAGTTATTTCTAGCGCTGGAGCAGGGCTGGATTGAGGACAAGATCGCGGCCTGTCACAAACTGGCCGATTGCTACGGTCAACTGGAGCAACCAGAACAACAAAAGTTTTCACTGCTGCGCAGCTTGAACTATGACGCACCACGTGCTGATTTTTGCTGTAAGCTCGGAAATATTTTTTTAGAACAGATGATGTACGGAACTGCCATCTACTGGTTCAGGCAGGCAACCTTGATGGAACCGCCAAGCGATGCAATGAATTTGGTGGATCTATCTTATTGGACATGGCTTCCTCATCTTCAACTCTGTGTAAGTTATGACAGACTCGGCGAACATGCAAAGGCCAAATACCATCATGAATGGTGTAAAGTCCATTATCCAAATCATCCGAGCATTATTTACAACGAAGCTTATTTTGCTGAATTAGTTGACAACCCGGGATAATGTGGTCCGCATCCGCTTATTTTCACATATCTCTGACCGAGAGGAGAGCCACTCATGTCAATGCCAAAAATCCCCGACATCGAACCAAATATTACTCTGACAAGAACCCAGGTCATTGATATGATGCTGGCCTCAGTCGCTACGGAAGGACTGGGATTATCTCATATCCTAAATGCCCAGAGCGAGAAAATACTGCGTTTTGTTAATGACGAGCATACAGGTGTAAAAGATATACTCCAACTGAACCACAGCCTGGATAAGGTACTACGTTCAGTAATCAGTAGCCAGTTTCTGATTCAGCTCAGACTAGGGGATATCCTGCAGTTAGAGGAGCGAATAGTAGAGGAGGAAGAAATTTGTACTGAAGAGGAAGAGTATGAAGAATAAGCAAAGTTGGGCTGCTCAGAACATTCAACTGCTGCAATCTACATTATCAATAAGTGAAGGTCACACAAGATGGGTTGAGAGTTGGACCCTAATCAACGACAAACTTTCAGAAGAGGTTTCCATTACAGGATGTACAACCCATATGCTGCAGGCCAGCCAATCCGTAATCCAAGTCATGAAGAATTTACATCTCTTTAGGTTGACTCTGCTGGCTAATTGGAATATGGTAATGAGTCGTATTGATCAAGAAACAGAGCTTTTATTGACGCAAAATAACACTTTAAAATCTAAACTCACAGAAACGGTCTGCCAGCTCGAAGAAGCTTATAGTGAACTGACCGCATCTATTTTGGAACTACACGTAAAACTGATGGATAGTTGTGACTTCTGCAAAGAGCAGGAGGAGAGAACAAAAGTGTATCGGCAAATCTGCTTCTGTCTTGATATCATCAGACAGTTGCGAATCCTGAATGAACCATCCAAAGACGTCCTGCTTCTAATTCATAACGGGTCGATGCCTGGTACTACATCCAGAAAGAAGCAAATCTCTGAGGTTTGCATCCAAGAGTACCTCAAAGTAATACTCGAGGATATGGAGCACAAGCCCCTCATCGATAGAAAGCTGCAAATTCATATTTCTAGACTTATTCAATTTATTAAATCGAATTATATACAGACCTCTAGCATGACGTACGCTCCTAATGCTGTAGCTCCCCGCAATCCGGTTTTTTTCGCAGCTATGTCTTCCACCAGCATTAAACAACAATCTAAATGGACTCAAATGGAATACAACACATTAAGCATAGTACAACCCCCTGGGAAGTTGTGGCTACATAAGGGGTTAAAATCTCTGACAGAATTCTAAACGGCCTTCTTACCTCGTATACATACTTCATAAGCGTTACTAAGGAGGTATTAAATTTGTCATTTCCGAATATACCCAGTGTCACTCCGACCATTACAATAACCAGAGATGATGCCCTTAACCTGTTGCTATCATCCATTGCCTTTGAAGAGCTTGGACTCAGCCATATTATTAATGCTGAAGGTGAAAAGATTCAATATGTTTTAGGTACGATCCCTGGTCTGAGCGGCTTGCCTGCAACTATTGCCGATGTACTGGCAATAGACCAAAGTGTAAAAAGTACACTCGACACGACGATAAGAAAAGAGCTTCTGCTTCAAGCTAAACTTGAGAGCGTACTGAGTGCTCCAACATTACTTGGACCTACTGGAGCAACCGGGCCTACGGGTCCAGCTGGTGGACCTGTCGGTCCAACTGGAGCTACTGGAGCTGCCGGGGCTGCTGGGGTAACAGGAGCAACGGGAACCGCTGGAGCGGCGGGAGCTACTGGAACTGCAGGAGCTGTCGGAGCTACGGGAGCAGCGGGAGCCATAGGGGCAACAGGAGCAACGGGTGCTACAGGAGCTACTGGTGCAACAGGGGATCCGGGTTCTGTGGGTGCAGTTGGTCCAGTTGGTCCAGCAGGAGGAACAGGAGCAACGGGTGCAACCGGAATTGGAATTACCGGTGCAACAGGAATCGCTGGGATTACTGGGGCTACAGGAGTAACGGGAGTGACAGGAGTCACAGGCATTAATATTACGGCTACTAATGCATTTGTGGCAAATACAACGGGTGGGCTGATCACTGTTCTATTGGGAGGAACAAATATTGCCTTCCCTGGACCACCTCAAGTACTCAGCGCTGGGATCACTATTAATGGTACCAACGATGTTATAACGCTCGCCAACGCAGGAACTTATTACATCTCCTACCAGGCAAATACAACCGCCGGAATACTCCTGAGCACACGTTTACTGATCAATGGGGCACAAGCTGCGGGATCAGTAGTATCGCCTGTCCTTAGCGTTTCAGCATACAATAACGACGTTATTGTTAATGTGGCTGCGGCCACTACAGTCAGCGTTCAATTTTTTGGAGCCGCTGGTGTTGTTACTTTAACTGGGGGAGGTTCAACCGGAGCGGCACTTAATATCATCCGTTTAAATTAAATGTTAATGCTATAACGAGCAGCACTTCTCAACTTGGGGAGTGCTTTTTTATAGTTAAGTGTTAACTTTGCGTTGCAAGTACTTTGTTACAAGCCATGATTACGCCAAAAGATTGTTGGCTTCGGAAATGCCTGTTAATATTGGAAATAGAATCATCTCTTAGATTGGAGAGTCAATGATATGAAGGTCATTATTTTTGGAGCTACAGGTATGGTTGGTCAAAGCGCGTTGCGTGAATGTTTGATGGATGATAGAGTTCAAGAAATACTTACGATTGGGCGTAAAAAGACAGAGCATCAACATACAAAACTAAGACAAATTCAACTTTCCAATGTAGCTGAATTATCAAGTATAGAACATGAAATCACAGGTTATGATGCATGCTTTTTCTGCCTTGGGGTTTCCTCTGCTGGTATGAAGGAAGAGGAATATAAAAGAGTAACATATGATATCGCGCTATCCGCCGGAACAACATTAGCAAGATTGAACCCTCAAATGACCTTTGTATATGTTTCTGGAAGTGGGACGGATAGTTCGGAAAAAGGACGCTCTATGTGGGCAAGAGTGAAAGGGAAGACAGAAAACGATCTGTTGAAGCTACCTTTTAAGGACGCTTATATGTTCAGACCAGGTGTAATTCTACCCCTATATGGCATACAATCCAAAACAAAAGTGTATCAGATTTTTTATGATGTGATGAAGCCACTTTATCCCATGCTAAAGAAGTTAAACAGTGTCATTACATCGGAACAATTGGGACGAGCTATGATTCAGGTAACGATTAACGGTTATCCAAGACCCAGAATAGAAAGCAATGAGCTCAAATCCATGATCAGGAGGTTAATTTAATGAACATTATCATTAGACAAGAAAAAGCTCAAGATATTAACGAAGTCTACCATGTAGTCCAAAAATCATTTGAAAATGCGGAACATTCAGATCATGATGAGCACAATTTGGTAAATAGACTAAGGAGCTCGACAAAGTTTATTCCGGAGTTATCTCTTGTAGCTGAATATGAGAATAAGATCGTCGGTCATATCCTTTTTACAGAAATTCTAGTGGGTGATCAAACTCTCGTTGCGCTTGCACCTGTTGCAGTACTACCAGAAATGCAAAGCAAGGGTATAGGGAAGCTACTGATTACTGAAGGCCACAAAATCGCAACACAGCTTGGATATAAAGGCTCTGTCGTTTTGGGTCATGATAAGTATTATCCGAAGTTTGGTTATAAAAAAGCTAGTCAATTTGGAATAGATGCACCTTTCGAAGTTTCAGACGATAATTTTATGGCCGTTGAGCTTATAGATGACGGTCTCTCAGATGTCCATGGCGTTGTCGAATACGCTAAAGAATTTTTTGAAATTAGATAAACGTAAAAAAGTGGAGCAAATGCTACGGCAGTTGCTCCACTTTTTTATTTGTTTACAGAATCAATTAACACCTTTAAAAAAAGGATTGTGGAATATCGAGACTGAAAACGGCTTGACGAACGACACTATCCTGTATAAAATGAAGCAGTGATTTAGTAAATTAGTAAATGAGTAAATTAGTAAATAGGAGTGGTGCAATGAAAATATCAACAACGTTTAAACATAATCCTGTTGTCATGTTGGAGAGTTTTGAGAAGGTGCAAAAAATAGTAAAGGATATGGGGAATTAAAATGTTTTCTAATCATTATGTTCGAACAATTATCCTCTCCCGTGTGTTATTGCAGCTCGGAATATGGATCCGGAATTATGCCGTCCTTCTTTATGTATCTGAATTGACGAATAATAATCCGGTAGATGTATCTCTGATATCGGTTGCCGAATTTGCACCGATCTTTATTTTTGGTCTTATTGGTGGGACCTTTGCCGACCGATGGCGGCCGAAGAGAACCATGGTATGGAGCGATTTGTTATCTGGCTTGTCCGTCGGGGTGGTGCTGATTGCGGTCATGAATGGCGAATGGATTGCGCTTCTTATCGGATCTTTTGTATCTGCCAGCTTATCTCAATTTTCTCAGCCTTCGGCGATGAAACTGTACAAGAGACATGTGCAAGCTGAACAGCTGCAAGGCGTTATGGCGATGTCCCAAACCCTTGTCGCTATCTTTACGGTTTTGGGACCCGTTATTGGTACGTTTATTTTTATTAAGTTTGGAATTCACGTATCTCTGATCCTGACAGCCGTTATGTTTCTGGGCTCTTCGCTTATATTGTCTTCCCTTCCTCGGGATGAAGAAGAACCCAAGTCAGGTAAAGCCAGCGGCTTCATCAAAGAGTTAACGGCTGGCTTGCGATACATCGGATCGAGTAAACCCTTAAGAACACTTAGTTTAACTTTCTCGGCGGTGGGTTTGGCATCAGGACTAACTCAGCCGCTTCAGATTTTTCTTGTCATCGAGAACTTAGGTAAGGACAAACAATTTCTTCAGTGGCTTGTGATGGCTAGTGGGGCAGCCATGTTAGTAGGCGGAGCTGCAATAATCGGGATAGCCAAAAAAGTAAGGCCACAGCTATTGCTTTTGATAGGCTTACTCGTCAATGCCGTCTGTACGGTTGGAATGGGAGCTTCTAAGCAAATTTGGCTGACGATTATTTTCTTGGTGATCAGTGGTTTGTTTTACCCTTGCATTCAAGGAGGGATTCAGACACTTCTTGTGCGAAATACCGAAGGGGCCTTTATTGGCCGAGTTTCAGGAGCAATCATGCCTATTTTTATGGGAATGATGGTGGTCGGAATGTTCATTTCCGGCTACCTAAAGGATACGTTCTCCTTGATGGGCGTATTTATGGCGAGTGGTGTATTTGTGATTATCGGTGCGCTTTTTCTGCTTCCTATTGTGGTTAAGATAAGAAGTAATGTGGAGCTGGAATCGCTGGGAAAATGAAAATCCAACTACAATTTCCATGAATTTATTATCTAAGATAAGGAGAGAAAGATATGGATATGAATAAACGCAAAGAGCTGATCGAGGAGTACAAACAGATTAAGATTTATATGGGTGTTGCTCAAATCAAAAACCAAATCAACGGCAAAATATTTATCGACAGCTATCCTAATTTGAAAAACAAATGGCTTACCCTGCAAATGCAGTTGGATTCAGGGAGATTTGCAAATGCCCAGCTCCAGAAGGATTGGAAAGAATTCGGTGCGGATGCGTTCACTTATGAGGTACTAGAACAGAAGGAGATAGATAAGGTAACTGATATGCGCTGGGAACGGAAGAAAATCTTAAAGCCATGGTTAGAGAAGTTACAGCCCTACGGAGATAAAGGTTATAACAAACCACGAATTGACTAACGATGAAATCCAAGATAAGATGAAACCGTCGTTTAGTAAATTAGTAAAATAGTAACTGGAAGGAAGAAAAAAAACATGAAAATACCTACTACTTTAAAACATAAGCCTGTTGTCGTATCGGAGAATTATGAGAAGGTTGACGGCCGAATGGCTGGAAACACAGATGCGAAAGGTCTTTCCTTAGGATTGGCGCAGTGGAATGATCGAGGAAAGGTTGATATTTCTGCTAAGGTATGGAGATATACCGGAGAAAAATGGTCAAGACAATCAGAGGAACTGCCTCTTCATCGCGTGCTTGATTTGTCCATTCTAATTTGCCGGTCGTTAGAACATTTCCGCGAAGCGTATCGATATGAGAATTTATATGACCCGGAGCAGCCCGTCATCGACAGAGTTGGCTTGCAAGGGGATGCGATGACTGTAGCGGTATGTACAGATAATGAGCGAATTAATGAAGATATTAAGCTATTTAATCAAGCTCTTAGCGATGACGATGAAATGATCGGTGAGCGTCTGAGCACGTTATCCAAAATATTAAAGGATATGGGATATTAAACAGTGAGTGGTAGTCAAACAGGGCAAAAAAGCCTTCGTGACTGCCACTTTTTTTATATAGTTTAAAACAATTCCGGCCCCCGTCCAGGAGTATCTATTGGCAAAGTATCTTGGATTTTGATTTCATTTCTTAATTTCCGGAAATCTTTAGGTGTTCTTGTTTGATGTTTTTTAAAGGACTGAATGAAGTTGTTAACATGATTAAAACCAACTCTATGGGCAATTTCAGTTACTGTATAATCAGTTGAAATTAATAGCTCCATACTTTTCTTAATCCGGTACTTTATTAAATATTCATACGGTGTGATATGAAGGGTCTTTTTGAAACTACGGGTACATTCTGAAACACTTAAATGAGCAGCATCAGAAATATCTTGCAAAGTTATATTAGTTGCGTAGTGCTGATGGATGAAAGAAAGCATGAGTTGAAGTCGTTCTTGCTGCCTTTTTACGTATTTAGCTGTGTCCTCAAAGGAGAGAGAAATATTAGATATCAAGGTTAACCAGAGTTGTACGGTTCTGATAGAAACCTCATATTCCCATCCCCATTTCTTTGGCATATCAAATCTATTCTTCAGCTCCAAAAGCATGTTTAGTACATCTCTTTGCCATTCAGCATCTCCTTTAATTACTAGAGACAGTAAGGAAGAGTTCGTATAAGGTGATACATAATTTTTTTCCATAGCACTATCTGCATAAAAGACCAACAGCTTTTCAGGAAAATTGAAACTCACATACTGACCGTCAGGAGTCAGGTGCGTCGTAACATGAAGGGCACCTTTATTGATGAAAATGGCTTGGCCATTTTTCAATTCATAATCAATACCATTCACTTGTATAACTAGTTTACCTTGAGTAACCAAAGTGATCTGAAGTTCTTCGTGCCAATGTAAGTCATTAAATCCTCGTCCTTCAGGGATAATTTTCCGAGAGTTAGCTGTGTACATAATGTATGGAAATGAAGCATCAGGAAAAAGAATTTTCTCGTGCAGCAGTTTTGACATCTAATGACGTCCCTTCTAAAATGATGATATTTATATATAATACAACGATATAATGACACAATTTAAACAATGATGATGATATTATTATATCCAATCTTGATTTTATCACTCTGTGCACAGGAAGTAGATAGAACATTTTGGAGGATTATATGTGAAATCAAATAAACCGTCATATCCGTACATTTTGCTTTTTATTAGTATTTTATCTATTTCGATCTCTTCCATCATGATAAAATTTTCAAATACTCCCACCTCTGTAGCCGGCATGTATAGATTGTTTGCTTCTGTAATTTTATTGCTTCCTTTTGTATCATGGAAAAAGCTTCGCTGTCTGGAGATGAGTAAAAAAGACAGGAGTATTGTTTTCTTAGCGGGTCTCTTTCTTGGGTTACACTTCTTATTTTGGATGGAGTCTTTAGTTTATACTTCAGTTGCAAGCTCCATGGTGATATTATCATTGCAGCCTTTATTTGTAATGATTGGTTCATACTTCATCTTCAGAGAACGGGTAAATGTGGTAAACATTCTTTGTTTAGTGATTGCACTTCTGGGTTCAATAGTTATCGCTTGGGGAGACTTTGGAGTTTCTAAAGTGGCGTTAATAGGAGATGGCTTATCATTATTAGGAACCGTTTTTGTATCAGCGTATATGCTGGCAGGACAAAAAGTAAGTCATAAAATAGGAGCAAGTTTATACAGTGTTATTGTTTTTTTCCTTGGCGGAAGCGTCTTGTTAATCTACAATTTGTCAAACCATTTCTCTTTGATAGATTATAACTCTTCGGACTGGATCTATTTCTTTTTACTCGCATTAATCCCAACTATTTTGGGACAATCTATTATTAATATGTTATTGAAATCTTTAGGTGCAACTACTATTTCTGTAGGGATTATTGGTGAGCCTGTTCTCGCCATAATACTAGCTTATCTATTCTTGGGAGAAACAATCACTAGCTTTCAATTTATAGGAGGGATGATGACTCTACTCGGCATGGGGATGTATTTCTGGGTAAAAGCCTTCAATTACACTACTGTTAAATATCAGAATCAAAGTAGATAAGCAAATAAATTAAAAAAATATCATTTAAAGGGAGAATGCTATATGGCTATTATTGATGATTTTTTGAAACTGGATATTCGTGTTGGAACAATAATTAACTCTGAATTCTTCGCCGAAGCAAAAGTTCCTGCGATCAAGCTTGAGATTGATTTTGGAGATGAGATCGGAATAAAGAAATCTAGTGCACAAATTACTAGAAGATATGTGGCTGAAGATATCATGGGAGAACAAGTAATTGCGGTAGTCAATTTTCCTCCTCGACGAATTGCAGGCTTTAATTCAGAGGTATTAGTCCTTGGAGGTGTACCTGAAAAGGGTGACGTAATTCTATTGAAGCCAGATATGAAACTGCCTAATGGAACACCCATAGGATGATTTTCCAGAAATATAATTAAGTCTAATACTTAACTAGTTGGTCCCCTAAAAATGTCCCCTCTGTTCAATAATGCTCAGTTGCGGATAATTCAATTATAATTGTTTTTACTATCCAGTTTATCAATACTATCTGGTAAGCTGTACGTAAATTGATCGTATTAGGAAACGAAAGGCTAAGAAAATTTTGAAGTAGTCCTCAAAGGATACAGATCTGAGACTATTCGATTTATAGGAGTTGAAGCAATGGTGATGTATGAGAAACCGAAATTGGCCATAAGTGAAATTGAAAAAGTATTAGAAAATCATCTTGGGCCTGGTTCAACTGAGATTAAACCGCTTTCTGGCGGCAACATAAGTAATGTGTTTTCATTCAACTACGAAGGGAAGGGGTATGTTGTGAAATTCAGTGATCTGGAAGGAGCATATGAAACGGAACACTATGTATCCAATTTGCTCTCAGGTCAAAACATCCCTTTCCCCAAATGTTTGGCGTTAGGGAGAATTAACCAGTTAACCTATATAATCATGGAACGAATAGAAGGACGGAATCTATCCGATTTCACAGCAGAGGAACAAACTCATCAGTTGCCTGAGATTATTAGTATTTTGAAAAAAATGGCTGAAGCAGATATTGGGTCAACTAACGGCTATGGGTGGATCGCTGCTGACGGCAACGGATCCTATGTATCATGGAAAGACTTCGTCGTTGCCGTAAATGCAGAGGATCAAAGGGGAACATTCTGGGAGAACTGGCATGATCTCTTCCGTACTTCTTGCTTGGAGAGAGATGTATATGAAGAAATATACGGTCGGTTGATGGACTACGTACCCTATAATGAATCGTACAGAAGCTTTATACACGGAGATTTTCAACAGTGGAATATTTTGTCCGATGGAACACGAATTACCGGCATCATCGATGGGAATTGCATGTACGGTGATTCTCTCATAGACCTTGCGATTCTCGATCGGCATATGCCGTGGAGTGATGTCATTAAGACATATCAAATCAATCAAGAGAAAGCCAGCATAAAGATACCTTATTTTAAAGAGCGGCTAATGGGAGCTTATTATTTCAAGGGGCTCGACGGACTACGCTTCTATGCTAAAATGGGATGGAACGATGCTTATCAGAACACACGGCAATTTCTTTTAAATCTGAATGCTTAACGTCAGGATACATAACTTGAAATCCCAAACAAGTCCAGTATTGATTCTAAATGACATAAAAAGATTGAGAGCCCCCATTTGTTTAAATGAGGGCTCTTTTATTTATGGAGTGCTGTCTGATACTAGCTTCAGACTTACAATCTGTAATATTTGCACCTGGACTTGTCATTAATCCACTATCTAGAGCTTTGTCCAACTTGATAAAATGTAAGCGCAATCATAAAATAATCGATTGGAGGAGTACGGCATGAAAAAGATTGGTGCAGGTTTTATATTCTTATTTGTGATGTTCGTAGCATTATCCACTACTGTGTTCGCTAAACAGCCTTATTCATCCTACTGGTTTCCAGAGCAATTGCTTCAGTGGAGTCCTGCATCCGACCCGGATGCGGTATTCAACCGAAGTACAATTCCGCTGCAAGACCGCTTTGTGACAGATGGAGTCAATGCTCATGCGACAAAAGCGCCAAAAGTTATGGCTTTATCAGCACTGAACTCGGGAACAAGTGGTGTGCCATCACAGGGATCAGACAAATTTGGAGCTAATACGTTTACTTATTGGCAATATGTTGACAAGCTGGTCTATTGGGGCGGATCTGCCGGGGAAGGAATTATCGTACCACCAAGCGCTGATACGATCGACGCAGCACATAAAAATGGCGTACCGATCGTCGGAACGGTGTTCTTCCCGCCAACTGTTTATGGAGGGAAATTTGAATGGGTGAAGCAAATGCTTCAGCAGAACAGCGACGGTTCCTTTCCTGCCGCAGATAAGCTGATCCAGGTTGCGAAGTATTACGGATTTGACGGTTGGTTTATTAACCAGGAGACTGAGGGTGGAACACCAGCTGATGCCCAGAAAATGAAAGCTTTCCTAAGTTATCTAGAATCGCACAAATCTGCATCTATGCAAATCGTATGGTACGACTCCATGACCAAGGAGGGCAGTATCAGTTGGCAAAATGCGCTAAATGACAAGAATGCAATGTTCCTGCAAGACAATAATAAGAAAATAACAGACAATATGTTCCTGAACTTCTGGTGGAAAGATCTTAAAAGCTCGGCAGAGAAGGCCAAAAGTTTAGATAGAAGTCCGTATGACCTGTATGCAGGGATAGATGTTGAAGCCAAGGGCTACGATACGAATGTGAACTGGAATCTGCTGTTTCCGGATGGTCAACCTGCCGTCACTTCCCTTGGTATCTACCGTCCAGACTGGGCTTTCAACAGCGCAGAAAGCATGGAGGATTTCTTCGCACGCGAGAACAAATTCTGGGTGGGGCCAAACGGGAATCCGGGTAACACCGTGAGCGATCAGGCCTGGAAAGGAATCGCGAACAATGTGGTAGAATCATCCCCTGTAAATAAGCTACCTTTCATCACCAATTTCAATACAGGAAGCGGGCAGAAATATTATGTCCGAGGGCAGCAGGTACGAGATAAGGGATGGAATAACCGGAGCCTGCAGGATATCCTGCCAACATGGCGCTGGATCGCAGACAGCAAAGGAACTTCACTTACTCCAGAGCTCGATTGGTCTGATGCATATTACGGTGGCAGTTCGCTGAAGGTCTCAGGTGATCTGAGCCATAACAATGCAACACATCTGAAGCTCTACAAGACAGACCTTAAAATCGAAGCAAGCACAAAGCTATCGGTTACTTATAAAACACTGAACAAGCCTAGCTTGAAGGTAGGTCTAGCTTTTGCAGACCAACCAGACCAATTTATCTTTCTTAACGTGAAGGATAAGACAGCACCAGGCTGGACTACCGAAACTTTGAATTTGACCCCATACAAAGGGAAACGAATCATAGCATTGTCACTTTATTTTGATACCAAGGATACGATTAGTAATTATAGTATTCAAATTGGCCAGCTCTCCATCCAAAATGCCAACGACCCGATCAAAACGCTGCCGGCGGTTCGCGATCTGAAGGTTACTCAATCCGATTTCCGCGATGGAATTTATGGAGATGCTAGATTGGAGTGGAAACCACTTGACCAGCAGGTGAAGCAATACGAAATCTATCGAGTACTGCCAGATGGCAGTGAGGTGTTATTGGGCGCAACGCCAAATCATGTGTTTTACGTTCCTGAGATGAGAAGAATAGACAAAGAAACGCTCACAGCATTAAAGGTCGTTGCAATCAATGGGAGATACGAGCAAGGTCAGGCCTCCAGCGTGAAGATCAGCTGGCCAGCTTATCCGAAGCCGATTGCAGAGTTCAAGGCAGATCGGACCTTGGTAGCTCCAGGTGAGAGCGTAAACTTCACCGACCTGGCGACCGAAGTGACAGAAGAATGGTCATGGAGCTTCGAAAGCGGTAGCCCAGCTGTCAGCACATCGAAAAACCCGGTTGTAACGTTCAATCAGGAGGGCATATATAACGTATCACTAACTGCAACCAACAGTTCGGGCCAAGACACAATTATGAAAAAGGCGCTCATTACAGTGAGTAAGGAAGCTGGTGCGGTGAAGAATTTAGCACTTGGAAAACCTGCAACAGCCGATCATGCATGCGGAGACAAGGAAGGCGCGCCAAACGCAGTTGACGGTAAAGTGACGGATAATAGCAAATGGTGCGCACTTGGAAATCTGCCTCATTGGCTACAAATCGATCTAGGAGCCGAGCATCAAATCAGCACTTTTATCATCAAGCATGCTCAGAGTGGAGGAGAATGGTCCGGGTTTAATACAAGCGATTATACCATTCAGGTGAGTAACGACGGAACGAACTGGACGGATGTTGTAAACGTGCAAGGAAACTCGGCAGCTGAGTCGACAGACGCGATTGCTTTGGTGAAAGCTCGCTATGTAAAATTAATAACTCTTAAGCCCACACAAGGAGCCGATACAGCAGCACGAATTTACGAGTTTGAAGTCTATGGGTTGTAGTTCGGTTCGAACCATGGTTTTTGAATAACAAAATAGCGGGAAACACAAAAAAGAACCTGAATAGCTTTCAGGTTCTTTTATATTGCATATAAAAAGACACGATGATATAATCGGATCACGACTATAAAAAATATAAAGGCATAGATAATGCATCTTATATTTATAATATACCATGCAGCTAAACTCTTGTCAAATTTTTTCTCATTTTAATGGTTAGGAGAGATTTTGTATGCGTTCATTGGTTCTTGGTTTTCAGGAAATAGAAACCACACAGCTTTTGCTCGTGGGCGGAAAAGGGTTGAATTTAGGGCGATTATCAACTATCGAAGGAATAAAAGTACCAGAAGGATTTTGTGTTACAACAGTGGGCTACCAAAAAGCCATCGAAAAGAACGAAAAGTATCATATTTTATTGGATCAACTATCCATATTAAACATAGACGATCGAGAGCAAATTGGTGAAATCAGTAAGAAGCTTCGACAACTCCTTATGGAAGTAGAAATTCCTTCCGATGTTGTGACAGCAGTTACTCACTATCTCTCCCAACTTGGTGAAGAACAGGCTTATGCAGTACGCTCTAGTGCAACTGCTGAAGATTTACCACATGCCTCATTTGCCGGTCAACAGGACACCTATTTAAATATCATCGGAAGAGAAGCAATCATGCAGCACATCAGCAAATGCTGGGCATCTCTATTTACGGATCGCGCGGTAATCTACCGCATGCAAAATGGATTTAACCACAGACAGGTATATTTATCTGTTATCGTGCAAAAGATGGTTTCCCCTCAGGCTTCAGGGATTTTATTCACAGCTGATCCGATGACTTCTAATCGAAAGCTGCTATCTATTAATGCCAGTTTTGGGCTCGGAGAAGCTCTGGTCTCTGGCTTGGTATCTGCCGATTGTTATAAAGTACAGGAAGAGGAAATCGTCGATATGATGATAGCAACCAAAAAATTGGCTATCTATGGATTAAAAGAAGGTGGAACAGAGACCCTGAAAATCGATCTCGATCAGCAAAAGACTCAAACCCTTTCCGAACAACAAATTTTACAACTGGCACGTTTAGGTAGAGAGATTGAAGCTTATTTTGGTTGTCCACAAGATATCGAATGGTGTTTGGATCATGATACTTTTTATATTGTTCAGAGTCGGCCAATCACTACTTTATACCCGATCCCTGAAGTAAATGATCAAGAAAATCACGTTTACGTATCTGTCGGTCATCAACAAATGATGACGGATCCCATGAAACCACTAGGATTGTCTTTTTACCTGTTAATCACTCCTGCACCCATGCGTAAGGCCGGTGGAAGGTTGTTTGTTGATGTTACACATATGCTGGCTTCACCTGTGAGCAGAGAAAATTTCATAAATACCCTTGGGAAATCCGATCCGCTCATAAAAGACGCATTTATGACCTTAATAGAACGAGAATATATAAAATCGTTACCAGATGATAGAAAAGAACGGAGTCCCGTTAATAGCAGTAAAGATAGTTCGTCAGAAGGTTTTCAAGCATTAATCGAAAATGATCCGGCAATCGTTTCTGATTTGATTAAGAACAGTCAAACGTCGATAGAAGAATTAAGACAAAACATCCGAACGAAATCAGGAGCAGATCTATTTGATTTTATTCTTGAAGATCTCCAGGAATTAAAGAAGTTCTTATCTGACCCACAAAGTACAAAGGTTTTTATGACTGCTATGAACGCTTCGTCATGGATTAATGAAAAAATGTACGAGTGGTTAGGTGAAAAAAACGCAGCAGATATGCTTTCTCAATCTGTATCAAACAACATTACCTCGGAAATGGGTCTGGCGCTTTTGGATGTTGCAGATGTGATTCGTCCTTTCCCGGAAATAGTTGATTATTTACAACACGTAAAAGATGATGATTTTTTGGATAAACTGGTTAAGTCTGATGGTGGACAAGCAACTCAAGACGCAATCTATGCTTATCTCAACAAATTCGGAATGCGATGTGCCGGTGAAATCGATATTTCGAGAACTCGTTGGAGTGAAAAGCCGATTACACTTGTCCCCATGATTCTCAGTAATATCAAAAACTTTGAGCCTAATGCTGGCAATCGGAAATTTGAGCAAGGCCGACAGGAGGCTTTAGAAAAAGAACAAGAGTTATTAGATCGATTGAAGCAATTACCGGATGGAGAACTAAAAGCTGAAGAGACAAAACGAGTAATCAGTTTTATCCGGAATTATATCGGTTACCGTGAATATCCAAAATACGGAATGATTAACCGCTACTTCATTTATAAGCAGGCTTTACTGAAAGAAGCCGAACAACTTGTACAAGCTAGCGTTATTCATGAAAAAGAAGATATATTCTATCTCACTTTTGAAGAACTTCACGAAGTCGTACGCACAAATAAACTGGATGATCAGATTATCAGTAAACGAAAAGACGATTACAATTTTTTTGAAAAACTTACTCCGCCACGTGTAATCACATCTGATGGTGAAATTATTACAGGTGAATACAAACGAGAAAATCTGCCAGACAAAGCGATTATAGGTCTCCCTGTTTCTACTGGAGTAATAGAGGGGCGAGCTCGTGTCATCTTAAACATGGAAGAGGCAGATCTGGAAGATGGCGATATATTAGTCACCGCCTTTACTGACCCTGGCTGGACATCATTGTTTGTATCTATTAAAGGCCTGGTCACCGAAGTTGGCGGACTGATGACCCATGGAGCCGTTATCGCTCGTGAATATGGCTTGCCAGCAGTTGTCGGAGTGGAAAATGCCACCAAGCTGATAAAAGACGGGCAACGAATTCGTGTGAATGGAACAGAAGGTTATATTGAAATATTGTAGAGGTATATAAAAATAAAAATAATTATCGATGTTCTCTTTCGCTGATCTGAAATTCGGTTTAATGTAGGAAAAGAAAGTAAATAATATGGGGATATGGACAACCTAGTGAAACAAAGCCAACTTATATTTGCAAAAGGGGAGTTCGAATTAATATTCCTTGACGTGAATATTCTTCATGAGGTATATTGTAAAAGCAATAAATTATCCCGACTAAGAAGGAGAGTATAACTTATGATTAATAAAATTGGACAAATTATGTTATATGTAAATAACCAAGAGGAATCCAAAAAATTCTGGACAGAAAAGCTAGGATTCGAGGTGATTTTAGACGAAACAAATGGCCCTATGAGATTTATCGAGCTTGCTCCGAAAGGTGCAGCGACTAGCATTGTTCTTCATAATAAAGAGTTGGTTGCCCAAATGAATCCTGAAATGAATCTCGGAACACCTTCTTTAATGTTCTTTTCGGATAATTTTGATCAATTGAATCGAGAGTTGAAGGACAAAAATGTTACGGTTGGAGATATTGTAGAAATTCCCGGTGGAAGAGTATTCAATTTCGCAGACGGTGAAAATAACTACTTTGCTGTAATGGAAAAAGGACAATAAAATTGAATGAACATGCAATAAGGCTATAGTTAAATAAATTACGTCAGCAGCTAATCAAAATGATTAGCTGCTTTTTCATTCCCATAATGACCGTTATAAACTTCAATATCTTACTTGTTAAGTAAAGAATATCATGTTATTCTGCAAAAAGAGGAGATGATCAGATGTTTGAAAAGGGGTCGTTCCAACCCGTTCAAGCCACTAAGTTAGTGGACGATGTTGTTAATCAAATACAACAAAAAATTTCAACAGGAACAATCCTGCCAGGAGACAAATTACCTCCAGAACCTGAATTAATGCAATTATTTAATGTAGGGCGATCAACGATAAGAGAAGCAGTCCGTGTGTTAGTTCATGCTGGTCTATTGGAGAAAAAGCAGGGTTTTGGAACTTACTTAAAATCCAGTCCTATTATTCAAGAACCACTTACCCATCGTTTACTTCGTGCAGAATTGATTGAGGTCTTTGAAGCTCGAAAAATGATTGAATTAGAAATCGCAAGATTAGCAGCTCTACGGCATGATGACACTGACTTATTCAACATGCGAAAACATTTGGATACAAGAGATATGGCTCTAAAGCAGAATGATCGTGAACTGTATGCCAAATCGGATATAGAATTCCACATGGCTGTAGCAATGGCAAGTAAAAACGCTGTAATCATTGACTTATATAGAACGTTTACTCACATTTTGTCAGATGCAATGAGTAAATTAAACCGTAATTATAGTTCCCATGATCCTCAATCCGATTACCATGAACAAGTGTATGAATCTATTAAAAATGGGGATTCAGATCAAGCAGTACAATCGACGCTCAAAATTTTAAATGGAACACTTTCTGAGCTTTAAGTTCAATATAGACATTCATGTAGAGGAGGAATTTGGGCATGATTATATCACTCAAAAATGTATCATGGCAACGTGATACAACAATGATCTTACGCGATATGAATTGGGAAGTGAAACAAGGGCAACACTGGTGTATCGTCGGACTAAACGGTTCAGGCAAGACGACGATGCTGAACGTAGTGAACGGCTATATATGGCCGACGACTGGGCAAGTTGAAGTGTTAGACCACCGCTTTGGCGATGTGGATCTTAGAGAGTTACGGAAGCGAATCGGTTGGGTCAGCACCTCGCTGCAACAGAAGCTATACGGCCACCAGACTGCGCTGACCATCGTCCTCAGCGGAAAATTCGCAACTATCGGTTTATACGACAAGACGAATGAAGAGGATCAAAAGCAAGCCGAGGAGCTGATGGAATTTCTAGACTGCTCTTCCTTAGCCGCTCGTACATACGATACCTTGTCGCAAGGTCAGCGTCAGAAAGTCCTCATTGCACGCGCACTTATGGCCAATCCAGATCTATTGATCCTTGATGAGCCTTGCACAGGACTCGATATTTTTGCCCGAGAACAGCTGTTGCAAATGATTGAGAAGATTACGAAGCAACCCAACGGACCAACTTTGCTGTATGTAACGCATCATATCGAGGAGATAACACCATGCTTTACACATACTTTGCTGGTGAAGAACGGAGAAATCTACAAAGGGGATGAGACAGAAAACTGCTTGCAGTCGGATGTGTTGAGTGATTTCTTTGATACCCCCGTTGAAGTTCAGGAGCATCACAATCGCAAGTGGCTTACACTTGCCGGTGATAAGTAGGATAAGCTGCCTAGCAATTGCTAGGCAGCTTTTGTTATCTTGAATGTTAGAAGCTAGTGCTCACTTCGAATAGAATTACTATATTGTCGGGGACTCATTCCTATCTTTTTTTTAAATGTTTGGTGAAAAAATTTAAGGTCAGCATATCCAACTGCAGCGGCAATTTCGCTTACACTTCTATGACCTCCTGAAAGCATACGACATGCAGCATCCATTCGAATACTTTGCGTATAATCTGTAAAGCTCATTCCAGTCTGATGCTGAAAAAGGCGACTGAATTGCCGTTCGCTAAGGTTCGCTTTACTGGCGATATCGCTAAGTTTAAGCCCATTGACATAGTTGTAATTTATAAATGCAATCGCATCATCCACTGCCATCCATTGCGGCTTATCCCCTGATGGCGCAACAATCTGCAACCGGTGTCTAAACAAGCCTGTTAATATTTGTACAACAAGAGCATCGAGGACAGCTAGATATCCTGGCGGTTTTGCCGAGAATTCACGAAACAGTTCACGAAACATTATATGGTATGCGCCATTGACATCTTTCATAGAGAACCATAGCAATTGCATGTCTGTGAAAAATTCACAAATATCTGTAGCGTGAGGAAAGGTAGCCTGAAGTTCTGATAAATACTCTACTGGAAATAAACAGTTATAAACGATGAGCGGGCGGTCTTTCATCGGGGTCTTAGGTCGAAATACATGACTGCGCCCAATGGGGATAAAAAATAACGTACCGTGCTCGACAGGAACAGCCTCATCGTCAATGTAGTGAACGCCTGCTCCTTCACTGATATAAGTAATTTCGATAAACTCATGGGAATGCGCATTCAATTCGAACGTTTCGTAAGCCCTGTTCACATAAATTGGCACACCAGGCTCGAAAAAGCTATCTCCAGACATGACAAAAGTGCTGCGTCTGATACTCATAATCGTGGCCCCTTTCAAATTGCTAAGGCTAGACATATCGTACGAAACTAATGAATGAATGTCTAGATCCACCTATAAAAATGTCTGAAACACCCCCAATTCTAAATTCTCTCAACTCATACAATAGAAAGAGCTGCCGGATCAAAGATCTATGAATACAGTTCAAAGTGTTCCGGCAGGTTACTGGATGAATATAGGAGGTTGATACAAATGTCCAATTTTGAAGTTACAAATCTTAAAGTGAACTATAGAAAGAATCCGTTGGGGATTGATGATTTACATCCGCGGCTTAGTTGGTGGATCAGCACAGAAATACGGGGATTTATCCAATCAGCCTATCAAGTTCAAGTCGCAAATGATCACAAATTCTTTTCAAAAATCATATGGGATTCTGAAAAGGTAGAGTCGGATAGCAATGTGCATATTGAATACGAAGGTTCCGCCTTACAATCCCGCACTCGGTATTACTTTAGAGTTCGAGCTTGGGACGATCATGGGATAGTTTCAGAATGGAGTGAACCTGCGTACTGGGAAACGGCATTGTTATCGGTAGATGAGTGGCAGGCAAAATGGATAGCAGCACCTCCGAATCACCAAGAGAATGGGGCTGATCCTTGCGACTATACTCGTACGGAATTTTCAATCCCTGATAATGTTGTATCAGCGCGTGTGTATGCAACGGCTCTTGGGATGTACCGCTTATATATAAACGGTAAACCAGCAGATAACACGTTATTCAACCCTGGCTGGACCAGTTATAATAAACGGCTTCAATATCAGACCTACGACGTGACTTCTTTGATTGCTGCTGGCAATAACGCTCTTGGTTGCATGGTGGGAAACGGGTGGTATAAAGGATATTTAGCTTGGGAAGGAAAGAAAGACATCTTTGGTGAGGATCGTGCTGTGCTTATCCAGCTACACGTCACATTATCTGATGGTTCTGAACAAATCATTGTATCGGATGACAACTGGCGTACTTCTGTAGGTCCACTCTTGATGTCAGAATTGTATCATGGCGAAACGTATGATGCGAGGCTCGAGGTAGAAGGTTGGTCTTCTCCCGGTTTTGAGGATGTAAAGTGGCAAAAGACTATTCTCAAGGACCGTCCAGAGACTTCATTGGTTGCTCAGGAAAACGAACCGACCAGGGTTATAGAAACCATCAAGCCTATTGCAGTCATTACTACACCTAAAGGCGAACACGTGCTGGATATGGGACAAAATATGGTTGGATGGGTAAGATTTACGGTTCATGCTGAAGCTGGAACGATAATTACTTTAGAACATGCTGAGGTGTTGGACCGCGAGGGGAATTTCTACATCGGAAATTTACGATCTGCAAAGCAGACTGTTACTTATATATGCCATGGCGGGGAGGCAGAAACGTTTGAACCGTATTTATCCTTCCAAGGATTCCGTTATGTAAAAGTGACTGGCATACCGCTAGATCAATTATTGGAACAATTTATCGGCTGCGTCATCCATACGGACTTGGAGCAAACGGGAAACTTCAACTGTTCAGATGAACTCTTGAATCAGCTTCAGCACAACATCTTATGGGGACAAAAGGGGAATTTTCTAGATATCCCAACAGATTGCCCTCAACGAGACGAAAGATTGGGATGGACGGGGGATGCTCAAGTTTTTATTCGCACGTCTGCCTACAACATGAATGTCGTTCCGTTCTTTGAAAAGTGGCTAAAGGATTTGGCCGCGGACCAAGAAGAGGACGGAAGAGTTCCGCATGTTATTCCTGATGTGCCAGCGGCAGGATACGGCTCTTCTGCTTGGGGAGACGCCGCGGTGATTTGTCCTTGGACGCTTTATCAATGTTATGGGGACATTCGTGTGCTGAAAACGCAATATCCAAGTATGAAAGCATGGGTCGAGTATATTCGGGCGCAAGGTGAAGACGAATATTTATGGAATACAGGTTTTCACTTCGGAGATTGGTTAGGTCTGGATGCCAAAGAAAACAGCTACGTCGGAGCAACACCAAAAGAGTTGATCGCTACCGCGTTCTATGCTTATTCAACGGAATTGCTAGCTAAGACAGCGGCTGTCATTGGAAAACCCGAAGATGCCTTAAAATATGAAGCATTGCATGAGAAGATTGTTCTGGCATTCCGCCAAGAGTTCGTAACACCAAATGGTCGGGTGGCCTCACCGACACAAACTGCGTATACACTTGCCCTTATGTTTGACTTATTAGAGGAAAAGGATCGTCATCGGACGGCCAAGATGCTAGTTGACCACATCGAAGAAAATGGAGTGCACCTAACGACCGGCTTTGTGGGAACTCCCTATCTGTGTCTAGTCCTCTCTAGATTCGGTTATACGGATGTAGCCTACCAATTGGTACTGCAGAAAGAGTATCCTTCCTGGTTATATTCTGTAATCCAAGGGGCTACAACCATTTGGGAACATTGGGATGGAATAAAACAGGACGGTTCGTTCTGGAGCGATGATATGAACTCCTATAACCATTATGCTTACGGTGCTATTGGAGATTGGCTCTATCGCACTGCCGGTGGCATCGAACTATTAGAACCAGGCTACAAAAAAATACGGATCCAGCCGCAGATCGAGGAACATTTGACGTGGGTTGATGCTTCGCTTGAATCTGTCCATGGAATGATCAAGGTAACTTGGAAAAAACAGAACGAAGATTCAGTAGAAATGCAAGTGCTGATTCCATCCAATACAACAGCTGAGATTATTATTCCAACGATGAATCAGGACAGTATTTTGGAGTCTGGGACACCAATAGAACAAGTCGTAGGTCTATCCAGTGTGGAACATATGTCAGAAGGCCTTAAACTACTAGTTGGATCTGGTGACTATTACTTCAAGTTTCCGATGACTTAAACGTTAATAAGGAATGATCCGCCAAAGAGAAAATAAGTTGAGCCAATTCATCGCTTGATATAATGAAATTTTCTAATATCCATTCCTGTATAATTGCTAAGCTTCCATTAACCAAATAAGCGTAAGTAAAACGCTTCATATTTTCGGGAACGTCAAGCTGAAGGAAAGTGTCAATATTCATCAGTACTTCATTAAGCAAACGTTTTGAAAACAACTCGTTTTCATTTGATTTGAGTAGCATGATGGTAAATAAATCATCATTCTTTTTGATGTAGTCTAAGAAGGTCAATATATAAGTGATGCCATTGTCATTAGCTTCGATTTTTTCTAGATATGCATTTGTGTTATCAATAATCTCCTGCTCAACATGTTCAAGCAGATCGTATGCATTTGCATAATGCAAATAAAAGGTAGAGCGATTGATGCCTGCTGAAGCGCATAATTCTTTTACGCTGATTTGGCTTATGTTTTTTTCTTTGAGCAGACGAATCAAGCTTTGCTTCAGCAGCAATTTGGTTAACCGTTCACGTTGATTCATTGTTGATTCACCCCCTATAAAAAATTTTTTAAAACTAATCGACAAAATAGCTTCGACTGTCTATATTACATCAGTTTGATAATCAACTGGTGGTTGTGAAATAGACACTGTGTCTGTATTCTGAAGGGAGACGAATGACTTGTCAATAATCTTATAATGCAGGTGAAGAATATGGTAAAGAAAAAACGAGTCATGATAACAGGTGCAGCGGGCAATATGGGTGGGGAAACATTGAAATTTCTTAGAAACGATTTAGCGAAATGCGAGCTGTTACTCTTTGATTTAGACAATTCAACCAGCCGCCAAAAGCTGAAAAAATATGAGAGACTAAGTGGCGTTAAAGTAGTCTATGGCGATTTACTAGACTGCGACCTTGTCTATGAATGTGTGAAAGATGCCGACATTGTGCTTCATATAGCAGCCTTTGTATCTCCTGCTGCAGATGAGTTTCCCGAACGAACGATGCAGATTAATTATGGTTCAGCGAAGAACATCGTCGATTCCATCAAGAAAAGCGATCGTGCCCATGTAACGCGTTTCGTAAATATCGGTACAATTGCGGAAACGGGTGACCGTATGCCGCCGATCCATTGGGGACGTGTGGGCGACCCTCTCAAACCAAGTGTTTATGACTACTATGCCGTTTCGAAAATTGCCGCCGAGCGTATGGTAATTGAATCAGGACTAAGCTATTGGGTGAGCCTCCGCCAAACAGGTATTATGGGGCCAGCGATGAGCAAGATAGAAGACCCTATTATGTTCCATAACTGTCTAGAAAATGTGCTTGAATACGTATCAGATCGGGATTCAGGACGTTTAATGCGAAACCTCTGCATCTCGGATATAGACGGAGAACTAAATGAAGGATTTTGGCAACATATTTACAACATTGGCGGGGGTGAGAGCTGTCGAGTCAGCACGCTTGAGATGTATCAGGTGCTTTATGGTAAGTTAGGTTTAACAAATCTTGATTATGTGATAGATCCTAAATGGTATGCAACACGGAATTTTCACGGACAATATTATCTGGACTCTGATAAGCTGGAGGACTATTTTCACTTTCGCCGAGATTCAATAGATTATTTCTATCAAAGCTACCTCGATAATCTAGGCGCACTTGTGCCTGTTGCGAAAGTCATCACTAAATTGCCCGGAGGTCAAAAATTGATGGGTGCGATGATTAAGCGGACGATGAAAAAGCAAGCAGTAAAAGAGCGAGGAACGATACGTTTTATCGAGGAAAATGACATTGAGAAAATAGACGCTTATTGGGGCAGCAAGAACAACTGGGAGGCGATTCCTGCAAAGGTGTCTGAAATGAAGAAATTCGCGGATTGGGATAAAGTCATCAAACTTGACCACGGGTATGATGAGAATAAGCCAACATCGCAATTAAATCTTGAAGATATCAAGGGTGCTGCGAAATTTCGTGGTGGTGAATGTCTTTCAACAGATATGGAAACGGGGAATTGGGCAGGCAAACTTGATTTCAAATGTGCGTTCGACCATACCTTTACGGCTAGCCCCAAGCTTATGCTAGAAGGCGGACATTTCTGCCCGCAGTGTGAGCTCGAAAGCTGGAATTACAAAGAACGTGCGAAGCGTGAACCGTTCTTTGCTCAGGTTTGGAACCCTATTCAAAGTAAGGCAGACGGACGCGAGTATATGAAATCGTATCAGAATTAGATGGTATTACCTCACTTCTGATATGTTAATACTTAATACAAAGGTTGATCTTTTTGAAGATCAGCTTTTTTGATTTCATAAAGAGGGAGAGAATAAAAGCGTATTTGTTGACAAATAGTCTAATTAGACTAATAATATAAACAGTCTAATTAGACTATTGAAGAGAGGATGAGAATAATGATCAAATCATTTCTAATGATTGGACAGTCAAATATGGCTGGACGAGGATTTATACATGAAGTACCCCCAATTTATAACGAGAGAATCCAAATGCTACGTAATGGCAGATGGCAAATGATGGATGAACCTATTAATTATGACCGTCCTGTTTCTGGAATAAGTCTGGCAGGATCATTTTCGGATGCATGGTGTCGTGAAAATGAAGAAGACATCATTGGCTTAATTCCTTGTGCTGAGGGTGGGAGCACCATTGATGAATGGGCTGTAGATGGGGCACTTTTTAAACATGCATTACAAGAAACTAAATTTGCTATGCAAAATAGTGAATTATCGGGGATTTTATGGCATCAAGGAGAAAGTGATAGTAGTAATGGCAACTATAAAGTCTATTATCAGAAATTACTTATAATGGTTACGACGCTTAGAAAAGAGTTAGATGCTACAAATATTCCATTTATAATTGGTGGTTTAGGGGATTTTTTAGGCAAAGAAGGATTTGGGAAACATTGCACTGAATACGAGTTGATGAATCAAGAGTTACAAAAATTTGCTTTTGAACAAGATGATTGTTACTTTGTTACAGCTTCAGGTTTAACTTCTAATCCGGATGGTATTCATATCGATGCAATATCTCAAAGAAAATTTGGGTTGCGATATTTTGAAGCTTTTATTAATAAGCAACATGTACTTGAGCCGCTAATTAATGAACAGGAGTTGTTAAGTCTCCATAATGCAAGAACACACACTAAAGCGGAAAAAATGTATATATTAAGTATGGATTTTGCTTTAGGAAAAATATCATTTGACGAATTTCAAGCCAAGTTTATACAAATCAACAATGATTAAACCTAGTAGCATTTTGACGGAGGCGTTGAGTTGATAATATTACTAATTTTAGGATTATTAAAACAAAATCCAGGGGCTCACGGTTATGAATTGTTATCCTTAATGGAAGAAAAACACTATAAATATATAGTGAATTTCACCAAAGGGTCCTTTTATTATAATCTTGGGCAATTAGTAGAGAAAAAGTATATTGTAAAAGTTGACCAAAGAGACAGCACCAGAGAGACACATAATTATAACATCACGGAATTAGGGGAAAAAGAGTTTGAAAAGTTGATGTTCAAATATGGGTCTAAGACAGACTATATAAACCTATCTTTTTATGTAGCAATGTTATTTTCAGATGAATATAAAAAAGAAGAGCTAACTAAATTAATAGAAATACAAATCGAACAAACTAAAAATAAGATTTCTTTAATACAGCTATCTCTTGAGAACGATGAAAATATCACTGCTTATTTTAAAAAAATGTTAGAAAATTCACTTTCCCACCATATAGTAAATGTTCAATGGTTTGAAGGTTTGCTTGAAGATATAAAAAAAGAAAACTGATCACAGCACAACTGTTATTCTAGTAACCTATTTGAACATACGTTTTTCTAGTTCATATTGATAAAGATCATGAATTTCTTTGTTTTCAATATCTTGACCTACAAAAAAAACTAAAGTTGGGTCACTCGCGGGATATGCATAAGTAAGGTATGTTCGGTGCATAAAATCATAGTCCATCTTTTTTAACTTGAAGTCAATTTGATACTTATCTTCTAAATAGACTTCGAATTGTTTTTTATGGGCTATGGACTTCCATGGTAATCCGAAGAATAAAAAGTATATTCCTATAAGGAATATCAAAAAAATTATTAGAATGAGCGATTTTTTACTTAGAATAGGGTGTTTCATATATTAATAACCCTCCTTGTAAAATAAGACAAAAGCGAGCCTCTAAAATCACTTTTAGGCTCGTTTTGCGTTTCGTGAATTGTATTTACTTATTTTAGAATCCTGCCCACTACTAGAATATATTTTAAATAGTCGCCATAATTGCCTGCTGTAAACTCCGTTTTCTGCTGAAATACTTGATCTTTTGTGAGGGCTGGACGAGGACGTAGTTGTTCTGTTGTTGGGTTAAGATCAGCTTCCATTTGAAAGGTATTATTAAATATAACCAAAACATGTAGATCTTCTTTACCTTTAGGCATAGAAATTCCACTAATATTTTTTGCGCTTAAATTGATATTTCCCTGTTGAAGCTTATTTTCACTTAGTTCACTCAGCGTCAAATCAAAAGTGGTTGGTAAAATTCCGTTCTGATTAGCAATTCTATCAGGAGGAATGTCCGATTCCTTAATAGACTTTACCATATTAAATCCGTTGATCGCTTCATCTTCCAAGTGCAAAATACCCGTTTGGCTATCGTGAGTTCCCCTTAAATTCATATTATCCAACAGTACACGAATAGGTAACATAAAAGATTGTTTGTATACTACTGGAACAGTATCCATTGTTTTCACTACACCATCTACTATTATCTTATTCGAATTCTCTGTTAAAATAATTTTCTTACCATTCTTTTCAATTATTGCTTGTTTTAATTCGGCATTATACGACACTGAAGCTCCTAGTAGTTCACTTACTGCACGAAGGGGAACTATTAATCTTTGTTTGCTATCAATATAAGGTTGCTTTGGATAAGTGTAGAGAATATTGTACTCATTGATTTGCAATAGAACAGGGGAGTTTATTGTAGTAGACGCTGCAAAAGATGGATACGAAGGACCAAATAATAGGGTACTCGCTAAAGTAACAGCTAAACTGAGCTTTAGTAATTTCAATCAAGTCACCTCCAGATATTTTTTAAATAAACCCGAATAAGTGTTACTGTCATAAACACCAATTATAATATCGTGCAAGCGAACTTACAGTAAGTATATGATAAAAAATGTAATAAGGATGTAAGTAATTTTGCCCGCTACATTGTTGCGGTAACAATCAACAACATACTAACGGTACCTGTAAAAAATATTTTGACATATCTAACAGGTACCGTTATAATAAAAACCAACAGGTACCGTCACAAAGATTAACAGGTACCATACAAACTTTATGGAGGATCCAATATGGACATGAATACTGAATTATATGAAAAACTCGCGAAACTGCAATGGCTGCTGCAACGACAACACTTAAAAACACATGCTGCTGTTGGCCCTATGGCCGACACATCCCGCGGGCAAGGCAGGATACTGGCATTTCTCCGGATGAAAGATGGTATCAGCACCAAAGATTTATCCTATATGCTGGACATCCGTGTATCATCCCTCAATGAATTGCTTGCAAAATTGGAAAAAGCCGAATATATCACCCGTAAGCCATCAGAAACAGACAAACGCATCATGTTGATTTACTTAACCCAAAAAGGACAAGAGGAAGAGGGGCAAGAGATAGACAGCGTCAACATATTTTCTAGCCTATCTTCAGAAGAGCAGGTTGCTTTCGGGGATTACTTAACCCGCGTAATTATGGCTTTAGAAGAAGAGCTTGGAACGGACGGAGAACGTGATGTAATGGCTATGTGGATGGAGGCTGCAAAGGAGCGTATGGGTACAGAGGAATTCGAAAAACTAATGGCCATGCGTGGACAAATGCAAAAAATGTGGGGGAATTCTAGGGACGAACGCTTTAGCGGAAGGTTCCCTGGCTTTGGCGGGGAAGGGCATCGTGATATGCGCGGATTCGGCTGGCCTTCCAGAGATGGAAGAAATTCGTCACCAGACCAGTCACATGATCCGGACGATAAGTAAGCAAAGTCTTTTCGTCAAACAGTAGCAGTGGCGTGCCTTTTACAAAGGAAAGCTGAACGGCAAAGGCGGCGCAATGACGTACTTTCTTGGAAACTGAAGAACAGTTAATTTCGCACACCAACCCCGTAAAGTCGATGTTACGGTACGGGGTTGTTTGTTGCTGCGTCATGATTCATATTCAATAAATAGTTAGAATTCTAAGTAATTTGAATACCAAATAGATGAAGAAAGTGGTGACCCACATGGATGCAGAAAACCTTCATTACTTTGAAAAAGCACCCATCTCAAAAGCCGTAGCTCACTTCGGTATACCGATGATGTTAGGCATGTCAATGAGTGTCATATATTCCATCTTGAATGCCTATTTCCTTGGCACACTGGGCAATACGGCTATGTTAACCGCACTTGCACTAACCTTGCCGTTATTCGCGATCATTATGGCGCTAGGAAACTTGATTGGCATGGGCAGTGGTACATTCATCTCCCGCTTGCTAGGGGAGAAAAAATATGATGATGTTAAGCATGTATCTTCATTCGCTTTTTACAGCAGTTTAGTTATCGGTCTTATCGTGATGGCTGTTGGCCTCCCGTTGATTGATCCAATTGTTCATGGTCTGGGAGCGACGCCCGACTCCTTCGGATTTACAAAGGACTATGTAACGATTATGCTTATTGGTTCACCATTCGTTGTATTATGCTTCACATTGGAGAATATCGTTCGCTCGGAAGGTTCAGCAATCACATCGATGATTGGGATGATTCTAAGTGTTGTCGTGAATATTATTCTCGATGCGCTAGTTATCTTCGTCTTCCATTGGGACGTGATTGGCGTTGCGACTGCTACGGTCATCTCTAACTTGGTTGCGAGCGCATTCTACGCCTACCATTTGGGTTATAAAAGCCAATTCTTAACTGTCTCTTTTAAATGGTTCAAAGCTACCAAGGATATACTGAGCAATGTATTCAAAATCGGAGTTCCCGTCTTTATTATGAGCATCTTCTTGGGTGCAATGTCACTCATATTGAACCATTTTCTAGTCGAATATGGAGATCAAGCCATAGCGGGGTTCGGAATTTCATCCCGTTTATTGCAATTACCTGAGTGTATTCTGATGGGTTTATGCGAGGGAGTCGTGCCGCTCATTGCCTTCTCTTTTACAGCGAATAAATTACGCATGAAGCATGCCATCGGATTCACGATCAAAGCGATAATAGCTTTAGCTGTCGTGTTCGGCGTTATCGTCTATCTTATTTCCGACCACTTAATTGGCTTATTTACGAATGACCCGCAATTAATTGAGATGGGCAGCTACATTCTGCATGTGACATTCTTATCCTTGTTTATTACAGGAATGACTTCGTTGTTTACCGGGATCTTCCAAGCTACAGCGCAAGGAACTGCTGCATTTATAATGTCAATTATTCAAGGAGTTACTCTGATTCCTGTGTTGTATATAGCCAATCGAATGAATGGTTTCCATGGTGTGGTCTGGTCGCTCGTCATTTCGGATGCCGTTGCGTTCCTTGTTGGTGCCATCATGCTGTATGTTCTGCGGAACAAGATGCAGCCGGATTTAAATGCTTTAGCACAGTAGAATACAGAGTCTTAAGTTGATATATTAAGTTCATCTTCTAATATAAATTTTACAGTATAAAGGTGGAGCCTAGAGTATGGTTGATTTTGAATGGTATAGAAGCTTTTGCACAATATATAAGTATCAATCGATTTCTGAAGCCGCAAAAACCCGCATGATGACGCAGCCAGCCATGAGTCAGCACTTAGCCGCCTTGGAGGCGGAGGTGGGAGAAACTTTATTTATTCGGTCGACTAGAAAAATCACCCCAACAGAGCGGGGAAAGGAGTTATATTCCCAGCTCGCTCCACTTATAGAATCATTAGAGAATACGACAATGAGCTTTAAATCGGCTTCTTTGCCTACGCTGAGTGTGATCAAGCTGGGAGCGGCGCATGAGTTTTTCAGTGAAAAAATACTGCCACGGCTTCCTGAATTTAATACATGTACCATTTCGCATTTTGGAACCTCCGAGCAATTGCTAGAGCTTCTGAAGGAAGACAAGCTAGACATTCTCATTATGTCAAAAAGGTTCCAAACTCCCGGTATCGAGTATTTGAAATTAATGGATGAAGAGTTTGTTATAGTAGCTCCAAGCAATTATGAAATCCTTGAATTTGATAATCTGAAGCTTGAAGAGCAATGGCTCTCTGAACAGAAATGGATCAGCTATGGCTTGGAATTGCCGATAATAAGAAGAATTTGGAGAGAACATTTTAAGAAACGTCCTGAAATTAGACCTATTCATATCATTCCTAATTTACACATGATCCTGAAGGCAGTTGAGCTCGGGGTGGGCTTGAGTGTCATACCTACATACCTCTTGCTAAACTCGTTAAAAGAAGGCAAATCAAAAGTTGTTTTTAAGCATTTAAAAGTAAAAAACGAGTTATATATCGCTTATCAGTTAAAGAATAAGCATTTGCCTCTGATTCATGAGATCATATCTATCCTAAGAGAAAAGAAGATGGATTAGCTAGTATTATTTATAAAATAATTTATGAATAAATGATTATTTCATAATTTGTTTTATTTATGTTTTGGAGCTTACAATAAAGAAGCAGCAAAATTAATTGAGACTGGCACCACACTTTGTTTGTCGAATGGACAAGCATCAACAGCATAGATGAGGAGGAAATATTATTATGAAAGTGTTTATCACAGGAGCTTCAGGCTATATCGGCGGGTCGGTGGCTAAAGGTTTACTTGATGCCGGGCATACTGTCTTTGGTCTGGTTCGCAATCCCGATAAGGTGGAAGCATTAAGGGATATTGGTATAGAGCCTATACTCGGCACGTTGGAAGATACGGATACGCTAACGAAATATGCTAAGCTCAGCGATGCAGTAATTCACACAGCCGATTCAGATCATTTGCTGGCAGTTGAAACTTTTATAGCTGCTCTACGTGGAAGTGGAAAACCATTTTTGCATACATCGGGTTCAAGTGTGGTTGGAGATGATGCCCGTGGCGAAACGGCGAGCGAACAAATTTTTGACGAGGAAACACCATTTGTACCTATGGATATTAGGGAAAACCGCGTAGCGATAAACAACCTCGTACGCAAGGCTGGAATTGAGGATTGGGTGAGAAGCATCGTGATAGTCCCATCTATGATTTATGGTGATGCACTAGCGTTGCCTGTGGAAAGCGATCAATTGCCGCAGATTATTCGCAAGTCGAGAGAGCTGCAGGCAGGCGTTCACGTAGGTAAAGGCGTAAATCGCTGGTCTAATGTCCACATCAAAGATTTGGTACAACTGTATGTATTGGCACTTGAAAAAGCACCGTCTGCATCGTATTTCTTTGCCGAAAATGGGGAGGAATCTTATGGGGACATCGCCAAATCTGTCAGCGAGGCGTTAGGCTTTGGGGGCAAGACCATAAGCTGGCCCGCAGACGAAGCGATAGCAGAACTTGGAGACTGGGCGCGTTTTGCTATCGCCTCGAACAGCCGTGTGCGTGCCACCCATGCAAGAAATCTACTTGCTTGGGCTCCGAAGGAAGAGTCGCTGCTTAGCTGGATAAAAAATAATTTGCAATAATAAACCACTGAAAAATGATTCCTCCATGTTTAAATTTGACGATTACCACGAATAACATATACGCAAAAGAAGCCGCCTACAAGGTGGCTTCTTTTGCGAAAAACGTCATAAGCTAGCCTATCTTAAAAAGAACAATAGCTAAATTTTAACACTGACTTCTCCATTTGAAAGATATTCCTCGTCACCATTTTCATATCTGACTTTCAGATGGCAATCGTTATCGATATCAATGGCTGTTGCCTTAAGCTGTTCATTATTCTTTATCACTGTTACGGGTTTGCCAAGTGAAATTAACCGTTTTCTATATTCGGTAAGAAACAATCTGTCCGTTAATTGCTCATAATATCTCATGAAATTGTTCAGTACTTCTGCTACCAGTCGGTTGCGGAGATCACCATAAGAATTGTTTTCAGAAATTACAGTTGTTGCAATCTCGGTAAGGTCGTTAGGAAAGCCGTCGAACGGTAGCGCTACATTGATACCAATACCAAGAACGGCATAATCAAGCCAGCCGTTTTCCAGTGACACGGATGCTTCAGTAAGAATCCCACACACCTTTTTACCTTCCATGAAGACATCATTCACCCATTTAATCTGCGTTTCTTTACCGGATACGCTCTCGATGGAAAGGGCGACTGCAACAGCGGCGCAAGTGGTCAGCAGAGCGGAATCTGTTGCTGACAGCTTGGGACGCAGCAGGATACTCATATAGATACCCGTTCCCGGTGGAGAAAAGAATTTTCGGCCCATTCTCCCGCGTCCAGCGGTCTGTTCTTCGGAAAGGATCACCTTACCCTCAGCTTCTCCATTTGAGGCAAGGCTTTTTACGGCTTCATTCGTTGAAGATAGTGTCTTAAAGACTTCTAAACGTAACTTTTTCCCCTGGGTATCCAGATATTTTGAAATTGCACTTGCAGATAGGATATCTGTTTGAGGTGACATGGAATATCCTTTATTAGTTACAGCTTGTATGGAATATCCGTCTGTCTGTAACGATTTTATGGCTTTCCAGACAGCGCTGCGCGTCACGGATAACTGAACGGCTATTTCCTCGCCAGAAAAGTATTCACCCTTATTACTGTCGAGCAAGGCAAGAATATGTTCTTTTACTGTCATGAACTTAAACCTCCAAAAGTATAACTCTCCGACCAAAACCCATTGAATATAATAACATCCAACGATTGCGACTGAATACTCTAATTCTATATAACAATTGGAAAAACTCAAGCTTGGTATTTCACTCTATTGTAAACCTTTAAAAATATTATGGTTTACAATCAATAATATCTCCATTATAATTCAGCTTACTGGACGTATTTACTAACCAGAATACAATTATTTATATCCAATGGAGGTCAATTTTTTGAAGACAAAAGAACTTATTTATGCTGCATTATTCGCAGCACTTATCGCGGTGCTGGGCATGATTCCACCCATCCCCCTCGGCTTCATCCCCGTTCCGATCACTGCCCAGACGCTTGGCGTCATGTTAGCTGGATGTTTTCTGGGGAAACGGATGGGCGCCCTCAGTCTAGTCATTTTCATCATTCTGGTAGCCATTGGACTGCCTGTACTGACTGGTGGCCGCGGCGGAATCGCAGTGCTCATTGGTCCTTCTGCAGGATACATATTTAGCTTCCCTATCGCGGCCGGCCTTATCGGCTGGTATTCTGAAAAAATCTGGCCGAAGGTCCGAACTTGGAAGCTGATAGCGATCAACATAATCTTTGGTGTATTACTAGTGAGTCTGATTGGTGCACCAGTCATGGCATTAATAACCAATACGTCGATCTGGGCTGGACTTGTCGGAGCGCTAGCCTTTCTTCCGGGGGACATCATCAAAGCCGTTATAGCAGCCGTCATAACGATGCAGCTGAAAGCAATTAGCCCTATTGAAGAAAAAACACAAATATAAAGTGATGTGAAACTCGGGTAAATGAAACCCGGGTTTTTTTATTGAAAAATAATATGGTTATAGATGTGAATTTGTTTATACTATAAAAATTAAAATGAAATTGAAATAGGGTGGATAACAATGGATAAGGGATTTAATTTAGCTAGCCAACTATTAACGCTGCTTGATACGGAACAAAGATGGTTTACCTTAGCCGAAGTGGAAAAAAGTTTAGGGATCTCAGATAAGACAATACGGAAGATGGTGGAGGAAATCAGCAAGCAACTACCCTCTACTGTAACCATTGAAGTTTCTAGAGGTAAGGGAATCGTTCTTCTACGTGATGGGCAAAGTACGATAAGTGAAGTGATTTCTTCTATGTTCAGACAAACCATTTTTTATCGGCTGATGCATTTATTGTTTACGAATGCTGGTCGAATGTCTGTGGAGGAGCTTTCTGAAGCCATGTTTATGAGTACCTCGTCTTTGAAGAAGCTGATTGTGGAATTAAATAATAATGATCTAAAAGCGTATAAGTTACGCATTAGTTACTCTACACCTGTGATCAAAGGGAATGAAATGAATATTCGGTATTTTTATTGGAATTTATATTGTGATGCGTATGAGTTTACAGGATGGCCCTTTGCGAATGTCGATTTTGCTTATATAAATCAGTTGATCACAAATATAGAGAATGAGAATAACATTGTATATTTTATCAATTCCAAAAGGAAATTGTCCTTTTTGTTGGCAATTGTAATAGAAAGAGCTGCTAAAGGAAATTGTGTAACCATCGACGAAAATGCATACCCCTGGGAAAAGGGGATGTTTTATATACCAGTGAGAGCCATAGCAGAGCGTCTTGAAGAAAAGCTGTCTATCGAATTTCCAAAGAGTGAAATATTCTTTATGCAATCCATGGTTAGTCTCAGCCAATATCATTATTATGAAGGGTCAGAGATCACTCCGATTAAAGAAGTCGAACTACACAAAAATAAAGAAGAATATCAAATGGGGAATCTGCTTCTAATGTTGTTGGCAAAGGTATACCCGAACTTGGATATGCATGAACGATTTATCTTGGAGATTTACGGGTTCTTTGACAAGTTATTAATCGAAAATGCCATTCCGGAATGGATGATGATTTCGAAAAGTCATTTAACAACATATGTAGAGCAGGAGTGCCAGCAGATTTATCAAGAAATGCAAACCTGTATGCAAACGTGGAATAAAACTTACCCTTCCGTTCTCTTCAATAATTTTCATTTAACAAAACTAACCTTAATTGTCCGCTCGAGTTTACGTTATAAGAGTAAGAGGGCTTTCTTAGTGATCGGGGAGGAATTTTCAATTCGTCATTACATAGCAGATTTGATAAAGAAGGAAATAGGGGATCAGTTGATCCTTAATACCTCCATTATGAAAGGGCTAACCGACGAGATCATGCAGCAAAATAATATTGATCTTGTCATTAGTAATATCCCGGTTGCACTAAAGACCGTGCCTGTTGTTATTATTTCTACGATCCCTTCTAAAAGAGATTTGGACAATATCCGTAAAGAATTGCTTTTATAATTTGACCAATTATTTTCCGTTACCTACGTAAGTTTTTGGTCTAGTTTGTAATGTTAAAAAACCTTATGCTCAATCTAGTTTCGAAACTGATTTTACTTGAGGCCAAGTGGAAAGCGATTTCGGTAAACCTCAGTTTACTATTAAAAGTTGGAGGAAGAACTATGAGTAGGCATTTAGGTGCAAATAAGGGAGAAATAGCAGAGCGCGTTTTGCTCCCAGGAGATCCTTTACGTGCAAAATTTGTAGCAGAACACTTTTTAGAGGGGGCTAATTGTTATAACGAAGTAAGAGGGATGTATGGATACACTGGATTATACAAAGGTGTACCGGTGTCGGTTCAGGGGACAGGGATGGGAAATCCATCGATGAGTATCTATGCTACAGAATTGATCGTCGATTATGAAGTTAAGAAATTGATTCGCATTGGTACATGTGGTGCGATGCAAAGTGAAATTAATATCCGCGATATTATAATAGCCCAAGCGGTGTCTTCAGACAGTAATATGACGGAGAAGATCTTTCATGGTTGTAATTTTGCACCTACAGCAGATTTTTCATTGTTAATGAAAGCGTATCAACAAGCACAAGCTAAAAATGCAAATGTTTTAGTTGGTAACATTTATAATTCTGATGAATTCTATCGTGAAAATTTAGATCGACTTCACAAGTTTATGGATTTTGGTGTATTAGCAGTAGAAATGGAAAGTACAGCCCTATACACTTTAGCCGCTAAATATGGTGTAAAAGCATTATCGATTTTAACAGTCGGCAGTCAATTGCTAAGACAGGAACACCTGACTCATAAAGAAAGTGAACAATCTTTTTATGAAATGGTCGAAATAGCCCTTAACACAGTCATTGATGGCTGATTTATGGATAAGAGCAGTGTTGTTAGAAAAGAGAGTGAGAAAGAAATGAAGGTAATACTGTCAGGATTGCAGTGGATGATTTTTATGATCGCTGGTGCAATTGCTGCACCCATTGCTATCGCAGATTTATATAACTTAACACCCATAGAAACTTCCGGGCTTATCCAGAGCACAATGATTACTTTGGGGATAGCTGGATTTTTACAAGGCCTGATGGGTCATAAATTCCCTATCCATGAAGGACCGGCAGGGTTATGGTGGAGCATTTTTACGATTTACGCAAGTTTAGTGGGGGGACTTTATTCTTCTAACAATGGTGCTTTACAAGCTTTAAGTGGGGCAATGATCATTAGCGGTGTGTTATTTATCCTAATTTCAGCATTTAAGCTAATGGATAAAATCGCTCGTCTATTTACTCCCACCATCACTTTTATTTATTTACTTTTATTGATCTTTCAATTAAGTGGATCTTTTATGAAAGGGATGATGGGGATTACCATAGCCCACACCACGTTAGATGTTAAAGTATTCATCCTTAGTGTGATTGTGGTTTGCATTACCTTTTGGTTAGGAAAAAGTCGCTTTGTAGTACTCAGCCAGTTTTCAATCATTTTCAGTATATTGATAGGCTGCCTATTATTTATTATCTGCGGTAATATACCAGTGTTTTCTCATGCGGATACTATATTTAAGCTACCGAAAATATTCCCATTTGGCAGACCTCAATTCGATGCTGGGACAATCACTACTGCATTTTTATTAACGCTGTTATTAATAACCAATGCAGTTGCGTCGATCCGTTTGATGGAGACCGTTATGAAACAAAAGCAAGTGGATCATCATCGTTATTTACGCGCCGGGTTTACTTCTGGAATTACGCATCTTATTAGTGGCGGTTTAGGAGCGGTCGGTTCTGTCCCTATCTCGGGAGCGGCAGGATATGTTGAACAAACAGGGATGAAGGAGCGCAGATCATTTTTAATTGGATGTTGCTTTGTGATCTCAATATCCTTATTTCCGCCAATGATGAATGTTATATCAGCGATTCCAGCTCCCATAGGCTATTCCGTTACCTTCGTCATTTTTGTGAAGATGGTCGGACTAGCGCTAAAGGAATTGAAGAAGGTCATTCATGAAGAACGAACATTTATCGTTAGTGGAATTTCCCTTTTAGTGGGTGTGGGATTAATGTTTATCCCTTCATCAGCTACGGCCCACTTATCTCCGATCGTGATAGCCATTTTAAATAATGGATTAATATGCGGAAGTCTGTTGGCAATTATTTTGGAACAAGGGTTAATGTGGAAAGATGCATTTCGATATGAGGATTCCAAAAAAATTAACCGATAATTTGGAGGGCTAAAAATGCATTATCTAATTTCTATTGCTGGTTTGGTTATTGTTCTATTACTGGCATGGCTAGGAAGTAACAATAAGAAAAAGATTAAATATCGACCAATCATTGTAATGATTGCTATTCAGATCGGTTTGGGATTAATTATACTAAAAACAAGTATAGGTGAATTCTTAATTAAAGGGTTTGCCGATAGTTTTGCAAAATTACTTGGATACGCCAATGAAGGGACTGACTTTGTTTTTGGTGGGATTGCAAATGAAGGGGCCCATACATTTTTCCTTTATGTTTTGATGCCAATTGTTTTTATGTCGGCATTAATTGGGATATTGCAGCATTACAAAATTCTCCCGTTCATTATCAAGTATATTGGTTTGGTACTAAGTAAAATAAATGGCATGGGCAAATTGGAGTCTTATAATGCAGTCGCAGCCGCAATTGTAGGACAAAATGAAGTGTTTATTTCGGTGAAAAACCAGCTTGGATTATTACCAAAACATCGCTTGTATACATTATGTGCGTCTGCAATGTCGACGGTATCCATGTCAATTGTTGGTTCATATATGACGATGCTAGAACCTCGGTATGTAGTAGCTGCATTGATATTAAACCTATTTGGCGGATTTATCATTTCATCCATCATTAATCCGTATGAAGTTACACCTGAAGAAGATATTGTTGAAGTTCAGGTAGAAGAAAAACAAACGTTTTTTGAAATGCTGGGCGAATATATTATGGATGGCTTTAAAGTAGCCATAGTAGTTGGTGTAATGTTGGTTGGTTTCGTTGGGATCATTGCATTAATTAACGGGGTCTTCAGCGGAGTATTCGGTATCTCGTTTCAAGGAATTTTAGGGTATGTCTTTGCACCCATTGCCTTTCTTATCGGTGTCCCATGGCATGAAGCTGTTGATGCAGGCAGTATCATGGCGACAAAGCTTGTTGCGAATGAATTCGTTGCTATGCTTGACTTTGTTAAGATCCAAGATGGTTTAAGTGGGCGTACTACAGCCATTGTCTCGGTTTTTCTAATCTCATTTGCTAACTTTGGGTCCATTGGTACCATTGTGGGTGCAGTGAAAGGCTTAAATGAAAAACAAGGGAATATTGTGGCTCGATTTGGATTAAAACTGTTATTTGGCGCCACACTTGTAAGCGTTTTATCCGCTCTGATCATCGGTATCATTTTTTAGTTAAACTTAGCGGATTTTCGTCATCGTTATGAATTCTGCACAAGACATCTTTGTATATAAAAAGCCGCTTTCTTAGCGGCTTTTTTTGTTGTGATTATAGAACAATTATTAAGATAGGAAATAGGAATAAGAATAATTGATTATCAAATGGGTTAATTAAAGAAGAACCGCCAGTTTTTACTCTTTTTCCGAGTCAGATAGCAAAAGTATTGACAACCTGTATATACAGGTTTAAACTGTGTGAAGTGTTTGAACTTGTATATACAGGTTTAATATTTGACATAAAGTAATTCTTTTGGAGGTGTTCAACTTGAGTCAGTCCCAGTATTCGGAGTGGTGGCGCCGGTCCACGGTGTATCAGGTGTACCCGAAGAGCTTTAAGGACACTACAGGCAACGGAACAGGAGATATTAAAGGACTTATTGAAAAATTAGATTATTTGCAGAAGCTTGGAATTGATATTGTCTGGTTACAGCCGGTCTATGTCTCGCCACAACATGATAACGGTTACGATGTTGCGGATTATGAAAATATCAACCCGGATTTTGGTACGATGGAGGATTTCGACGAGTTAGTACAGGAACTGCACAGACGTGAAATGAAGCTAATGATCGATATCGTGGTTAACCATACTTCAACAGAACATGAGTGGTTCAAACAGTCCATTTCAAGCAGGAACAATCCCTATCGTGATTACTACATCTGGAAGGACCCGGCTCCGGACGGTGGCTTACCCAACAATTGGCAGTCGAAGTTCGGAGGCCCTGCCTGGCAGTTTGATGAAGCTTCGGGACAATATTATCTTACTCTCTTCGATAAAACCCAGGCGGATCTGAATTGGGAGAACGAGAAGGTACGTAGAGCAGTGAATGATATGATGCTATTCTGGGCTAAAAAGGGTGTCGACGGCTTCCGCATGGATGTAATTAATTTAATCTCCAAGGATCAACGCTTCCCTAACGATGACGGGAGTGTTCCACCGGGGGATGGACGCAAGTTCTATACTGACGGTCCACGGGTTCATGAATACATCAAAGCGATGTACGAAGAGGTATTTGGTCCGTATGAGATGGTGACGGTCGGAGAGATGTCCTCAACTACATTGGAGCATTGCATCCGATACTCGAGTCCTAAAGAGCGGGAATTTTCCATGACTTTCAATTTTCATCATTTAAAAGTCGATTATCCGAATGGACAGAAGTGGGAGCTAATGCCCTATGATTTTGAGGCGATGAAAAGCTTGTTCACAGAGTGGCAGACCGGAATGCAGAAAGGTCAGGGCTGGAACGCCTTATTTTTTAACAATCACGATCAACCGCGTGCCCTCTCCAGATTCACTGATGATAAGGTCTACCGTGTAGAGAGTGCCAAGCTGCTTGCAACAACTCTGCATGGCCTTCAGGGAACACCTTATGTGTATCAGGGGGAAGAAATCGGGATGCCAAATCCGGTATGGAAGAGCATCGATGAGTTCCGTGACATTGAGTCACTGAATATGTACCGTATTTTGTGTGAACAAGGGAAAAGCCCTGAGACTGCCCTGAGTATTCTTCAGGAACGTTCACGGGACAATTCCCGTACGCCGATGCAGTGGGATGACAGCCGAAATGCCGGATTCACCACAGGTACTCCATGGCTGAAAGTTGATGAGCGGTATTCGGACATCAATGTGCAGAAGGAGCTAGCCAATCCCAATTCCATCTTCCATCATTACCGTAAGCTGATTGCACTACGCAAGGATTATGGGATATTCATTGAAGGTGTATTCAAGAGACTCGATGATGGTCATCCTGAAGTGTTCGCTTACGCCAGAACAGGTGATGGAGAGGCGCTTGTAGTGGTCTCGAACTTCAGCAGTAAAGAGATTACCTTCCGCTTTGAAGATAGTCACTGGGCAGAGTTATCATCAAGTGGTAAAGACGAGCTTCTGATTGGAAATACAACAGAAACACCTGCATTAACACAAGAGCTTCAGCTTAGTCCTTATGCTTCCTACATGTGGTTAATCCGCTAACGAGGTGTACTTGAGAAGGAGCACAAATCAATTATGTAAGGAGTGAAAATATGGCTATAGACCGCAAAAATGTTGAGGATATTGTACGGGCAGTTGGGGGCAAGGAGAATATAGAGGTTGCGACACATTGTGTAACCCGGCTGAGATTCTCGCTGTATGATGAGAGCAAGGTGGATTCGGAAGCCTTGGACCGCAACGAACTAGTAAAGGGACAATTTTCTAGCCAAGGGCAGTTTCAGATCGTTATCGGACCGGGAACTGTAGATAAAGTATACGATGAAATGATTCAGATCACTGGCGGTTCTCGTTCTTCCAAAGATGAAGTGAAATCCGCTGCTGCCCGAAAACAGAATCCGCTGCAGCGTGCGATCAAGACGCTGGCTGATATATTTATTCCTATTCTTCCAGCTATCGTAACCGCAGGTTTGCTGCTTGGGATCAATAATATTTTGACCGGGCCTGGTATCTTCTTTGATAATCAGTCGCTGGTGGATGTCTATCCCGCATGGAAAGACATTGCTGCGATTATTAATACGATTGCCAGCACAGCTTTTACCTTTTTACCAGCACTTATCGGTTGGGCAGCTGTTACACGTTTCGGCGGCAGTCCTCTGCTCGGGATCGTTTTGGGTCTCATTCTCGTGCACCCAGATCTATTAAGTGCCTATAACTATGCAAGTGCTTCCACTGAGGGTACTGTTCCAACCTGGAATTTGTTCGGCTGGCATTTGGAGAAGATCGGTTATCAGGGACAAGTATTGCCAGTGCTGGTTTCGGCCTATATTCTGGCAAGGCTGGAGAAGTTCCTCAACCGCCGGGTGCATGATTCCATTAAACTGCTGGTTGTTGCGCCAGTGACTTTACTGATTACAGGTTTTCTGGCCTTCACCATTATCGGACCGGTTACGTTTGGCATTGCCAATGCCATCACCTCTGGCCTGATCTTTGTATTTGATCATTTTGCGCTCCTTGGTGGCTTGATTTACGGAGGATTCTATGCGCTTCTGGTCATCACTGGTATGCATCATACCTTCTTGGCGGTTGATGTGCAGCTCATCGGCAGCGAGGGCGGCACTTTCCTCTGGCCGATGTTAGCGTTATCCAATATTGCACAAGGTGCCGCGGCACTGGCAATGATGTTCGTAGTCAGAGAACAAAAGGCAAAAGGCTTGGCGGCTACATCTTCCATCTCTGCATTCCTCGGCGTGACGGAGCCGGCGATCTTCGGAGTGAATATCCGCTATCGTTATCCTTTCATCTTCGGGATGATCGGCTCAGGGATTGCCGGTATGCTTCTTACCGTTAATCAGGTTCGCGCTTCTTCCATTGGCGTAGGCGGGATTCCCGGCTTCCTTTCGATATTCCCGAACCAGTGGGGCGTGTTCTTCATTGGTATGCTTATTGTTCTCATTGTGCCATTTGTCGCCACTGTACTCTACGGCCGTTCTGTGGTGGGGCGTTCCGAAAAGAACTCAGCTACAAAGGCTACTAGTACTGTGAGCGAGACAGACAATTTGAACAGCCGCCCTTCAGTTCAAGAGTCACAGGACTCCGTGAATATTCTGGAGCTTATCTCTCCGCTCAGTGGTACTGCAGTATCTCTAGAACAGGTGCCTGATCCTGCCTTTGCCGAGAAGCAGATGGGCGAAGGCATTGCAATCGAACCTTCTGAGGGTAAAGTATATGCACCCTTTGATGCTACAGTAGCTCATGTGATCAAGAGCAAACATGCGCTTATATTGGAGCATGCCAGTGGTGTACAAGTACTCATCCACGTTGGGATTAATACGGTGTCGCTTAAAGGCAGTGGTTTTACCACCCATAAGAATATTGGCGACAAGGTGCAGGCAGGCGAGCTTCTGCTAGAATTTGATATGGAAGCTATCCGCGCAGCAGGATACCCTTTGATTACTCCAATCATCATTCCTGCAGGTCAGGATATGGTGGATAAGATTGAGGAGAAGACTGGACCAGCTACAGCTAGACAATCTAGCATCTTGACTATTCATCTCAAGGGTTGATACAGGCTATATTGGCAAAGACTTTATATTACAGAAAGACAGCCCCTGGGGGCTGTTTTTCTGTAAATATAAGAATTCATATGTTCCACGCTATAAATTTCCCTCCAATTGAATCGATGCTTCCAAAGACATGACGTGATACAATAAAGGGCGGTGATCAAAATTGAGAGAAAATAAATATTTGCAAATTTATAATGAGTACAGCAACCAAATTCTTTCTGGACAACTGGTACCGGGAACCAAGCTGCCCTCTGAAAGTGAACTTGCTGAAGCTTACAGCACTTCACGAGAGACCGTTCGCAAAGCGCTGAACCTGCTGTTCCGTGAAGGATACATTCACAAAATTAAGGGCAGAGGCTCCTTTGTGCTTGATATGACGAGAATGGATTTCCCCGTTACCGGTCTGATTTCATTTAAAGAGATGGCCGATACATTGGGTACTGCCTCGCGGACACTGGTAGAGCGGACGATAAGTGAGCCGGCAGGCTCCGCGCTCGCCAGACATCTACAGATTCCGCCTGAAACCCTAGTTTGGAAAGTTATTCGTGCCAGAGAGATTGAAGGCGATCGGATCATTTTGGATAAGGATTATTTCCGGGCGGATATTGTTCCATTCTTAAGCGAGGAAATCGCGGAAGGCTCACTCTATGATTATCTGGAGCAGGAGTTGGGTCTTAAAATTAGTTATGCGAAGAAGCTGATATCCGTTGAGCCTTCTACTGAGGAGGATCATAGACTGCTTGATTTGAAGAGTTACACGCATATTGTAGTAGTACGAAACTATGTTTATTTGGAGAACACGGTGCTTTTCCAATATACCGAGTCCAGGCATCGACTGGATAAATTTCAGTTCGTGGATTTTGCTCGAAGAGTGAAACGTTAAGCTAAGCTTAAAGAGGGGTGTCCCAGTTTGGGATACGCCTTTTTTTCCAAAAAGGCACTATATTACCGATACAAGAAGGCTTGAGAAGTTTATTCCTACGTTCGCAAATAACGATATATTAAGAAAAAGGTTGCCCTCAGAGGCAGCTTTTTTATATGGCGTTCTAAAAAACAAGCTACCCCTGTCGATTCCTCATTCCTCATTACTCATAAAGCATCTCTCATATTTTTATATGATAATTATAGTTAATCGCTTCTGTGAAAAATAAGAGGAAGAGAGATTTATTTCAGTCTTTCTCTTAATGAGGTAGAGGGATAGAGACAACAAAACGCCTAAATCGTAATGACGTGGATAAGGAAAGTTGATTTCAATTTTCTTATGGTTGAAGGCAAAACCATGAATCCTCTCCTGGGTGCCAATAAACAGCCTTGTAATGAACATTTTCATAGTTCAGTTTTGAAATTCTTCTGGTACTGAGGAGAATACGAAAATCCACTCTTGACATTATAGGGTAGGGGGGTATAGTATTGCTACGTTGGTATTAAAAATTTTAATTATTGGTTACCAAAGGAGGAGAAAGAAAGTTATGAATAATCAAGCACAGACTTTACCGCAAGCCGATCCCAAACGCTGGATGGCGTTGGCCTTACTATGTCTTGCCAATTTTATGGTGATCATGGACACATCCATTATCGGCGTTGCACTGCCAGCCATCAAAGAAGCGCTCGGCTATACGCAGGCAAGTTTACAGTGGGTGTTTAATGCGTATGTCATATTCTTTGGCGGATTATTGTTACTTGGTGGTCGATTGTCCGATCTATTTGGTCAGCGCCGCATATTCATGTGGGGATTTTCCATTCTAACGTTAGCTTCCTTGCTGGCAGGACTCGCTTGGAACGAGGAAGCGCTTAATGTTGGTCGCGCCCTACAAGGATTTGGTTCCGCGTTAATAGCCCCATCCGCGTTAACGATTGTTATGATGCTCTTCGGTGGCAACCCCAAAGAACTAGGGAAAGCATTAGGCTTCTGGGGCGCATCAGCTGCTGCTGGCGGTTCAGCCGGCGTGTTTCTTGGCGGGGTCATTACCGAGTGGCTCAGCTGGCAATGGACCTTCCTCATCAATGTACCCGTTGGCATTATTGCATTACTCCTGTCGCCTGGACTTTTAGCCAAGGGAATGCGAAGAAAAGGCAGCATTGACGTCATTGGCTCCATCTTCGTCACAGCGGCTTTGGTTTTGGTGGTATATGGCATTGTTACTGCAGAACACAATGGATGGGGAGCGCCATCCACGTTGTGGACGCTTATTTCAGGAATCGTGTTATTTATCCTGTTCCTGATCGTTCAGGCAACTAAAAAAGAACCGCTTGTTCCACTGAAGATTTTTAAAACACCCAATCTGGCTGCAGGCAATATCGCGCTCATTATGCTGGCTGGGAGTTGGATTCCGCTGTGGTATTTCCTCAATCTCTATATGCAGCAGGTGCTAAAGTTTTCTGCTTTCGCCGGCGGAGTCGGCTTACTGCCGATGACGGTCCTAATTACTATCTTCATGATTTTGATTACCGGTAAATTAATCGGAAAATTCGGAATAAAAGCAAACTTGGTCATTGGATTGATTGCACTCGGGGGTTCGATGCTTCTGTTCGCTAGCAATACGCCGGTTGATGGAAACTTTATCGCCAACGTGCTTCCAGCTTCCTTGCTTGGTGCACTTGGCATGTCACTTGCCTATATTCCGGCTACGATGTCCGCCATGTCGGGGGCTAAACCCGAGGAAGCAGGGCTTGCATCGGGTCTCGCCAATACGAGCTACCAGATTGGGTCAGCTATCAGTTTGGCCATCATGGTTGCGATTGCGGGCTCAACAACTGCTTCCCAAACCGGTATTGACCCGGTCTCCGTGCTAAACGAAGGCTTTCAACAAGCTTTTATGTGGTCAGGTATCGTCGCTCTTGCAGGTGCTGTGCTAGCGTTTCTATTTATCCGTTCACCTAAGCAGGGTGAAGCAAGTGACAAGGTAGCTATGTAACCAATGAATCGAGCACCAGTGCCTAATCAACGGAGTTGACAGGACTCCATCGAATTAACAAACTTATATTTTATGTATATAGGGGTGTGGAGTATTTTAAAAGAAAGGAGATTCCGATGAGCAAAGAATCGATACTCTTTGAACAAGTGATACAGCAAGATCCGGGCTTTTGCTCACCTGGAGAGGATAAGCGCAAGAGCCATCATTCCGATCAAGCCAATAGCGATCTGCTCAACCGATTGAATCGAATCGAAGGACAGGTCCGTGGCATTAAAGACATGATTGAGAAAGATATTTACTGTGACGATATGTTGAATCAGATCTCTTCGATGCAAGCATCATTGAATGATGTCGGGAAGCTAGTACTTGAATATCATATGAAAAGTTGTGTCATCGAACGGATTCAAGTAGGGGATACGGAAGTATTAACGGAATTCATGAAGACGATCAATAAACTGATGAAATAAAGGTCGGACCGCTTTCAGTAATGATACGGCTTTTATGCCATCATTATTATAGGGTAAGGGGAGGCTTTGCGGCTGCAGCGTGTCAAGATGCGCTCTGCATCTTCGAATTTAGATTGAAACGGAGTTGCTATAACCATGAAGAAGAAGATACTCCTCATCGCTGCTGCGGTGGTCGCTTTTAGCGTATTGGCTGCATGCGGCAAAGCGGAGGACAAGAAGCCAGCAAACGGAAATAACCATGCCGGGCATGCAGCAAGCAGCGGGCAAGAGAACGCCGAGAAGCATACAGGAAATGAGAAAGAGGAGGCGGGAGACATGGATCACAGAGGCAGCCACGGCAATCATAGCGCAGCTGCGAAGCCTGTATTGGAGGATCTTAACGTATCGTTTACCTTCCCCACAGGCGCCGCAAAAGCAAACGAAGAAACGGAATTGACTATTCAAATTACGGATAAGGACGGGAAAACGATCAATAAGTATGATACCAATCACGAGAAATTGCTTCATCTCATCATCGTCAATCACGATTTGTCATTCTTTAACCACATTCATCCCGAGTTTAAGGGAGACGGCACATTTACAGTGAACACTTCGTTCCCGGCTGGAGGTGAGTACAAGGTGTTTGCGGACTTTATTCCTACTGGCGGTGCCAATTCCACGCTTAGCAAGTGGGTGAAGGTGGAAGGCAAGGAAAGTAAACATGCCGCGATTACGCCCGAAGGGAAACTGGTGAAAGAAGTGGGTGGCAAGGAAATTGAACTGGCCTTAAGTGGTACGAAACCAAACGAAGAAGTGACATTGACCTTCAACATTCGCGATGCGAAGACGAAGAAGGGGATTGATAACCTGCAGCCTTATTTAGGAGCGGTCGGCCATGTTGTGATTCTATCGAAAGATGCGAATCAATATCTTCATGTTCATCCAATCGATGAGAAAGCTATGGGACCGGATGCGAAATTCGCGACTTCTTTTCCGCAAAGCGGGACGTATAAATTATGGGGACAATTTCAGCATAACGGGGAAGTGTTCACCATACCATTCGTCGTTGATGTGAGGTAAGACGAATGAACATGGGATAAAAGACGATGCTGGCGGTATCATCTGCTATTCAAGTCGGGGGAAGTCGCTTTACGCCGAATCTGCTTACCAAGATAGGTATGATTTGTTCCTGTCGTATCCACGCGATCGATTTATACAAGGAGCAGGAGAAAGGGAAAGAAAAGTTTAGCATGTTGTGGACCGAATTAAATCGAGCGGTGAAAACAAATTAACGCGTAAAGGAGCGGACATTTATGCTGAAAATCGATTCGAAAACACCGATCAAAATTTACACGATTCCAACTTGCAGCGATTGCCGATTTGCCAAGCGCTATTTAAATGAGCATCAAATTCCCTACATCGAATTCAACTGCGAAGAAGATGTGAATTATGCGAAGGAAGTGCTGGAGCTGACAGGTAAGCAGATCGTACCGACCATTGTCATTCAAGACAAGGTGTTCGTTGGTTTCTCTGAAAACTTGAACGAGATAAGCAATCTTCTGCAAACTTGACTGCTAAAATGATGGAAGTATGGTAGACAAAGGAGATTAGCGATGAGTGCCCTTCCTATATAAGGAAGGGCTTTTTTGAATAGAGCAATTATAAAAATGTCATCGACCTACAATGTCTAGAGTTATTTATGTGGTAAAATTAGGATAAGTGAATCTTGGGAGGCGAGTAAATTGAGTCTCGATCTTGTGATGATCATTTTTCTACTGTTCTTAAATATTCCAGTATATAAAGTATTGTTTCGCGTGTTCTTTGTGGATAATGATGATTATAACGAAACGATTAGACATACTTTTACACCTAACATCGTTTCATTATTCCGAGGAGAGTATTGGAAGGATAGAATGAATACGGCAAGACTTCAGTTTTTTATTATTCTTTGCGTTGGGATCATTGTTTTAGAATACCTTGTTTTGAATAAAGTATTTGAAATTCTTGCATAAGCTCTGCTCTATTATGGAAAACTTCTGTAGTGCGAATAAACTGCATGATTCCATTTTGGGAGGATAGCATTATGACAAATCAGGATCCGCAGGAGCTTCTTAAGAGTAAACACAAGCTAGATGAGCAAAAAAGGCAGTTCACAAATTTTGCCCGAAGTGCTTCCGGTCATGGTGAAGTAGAAGCAGGCCAGGAATTCAGTAATGATCGAGTGCCTGACGATCAAAACCGCATGAAATCTGTTGAGAACAGACAAGATTGACCATGAAAAAATTATAAAATAAGCCGATCTTTTCTGGATCGGCTTATTTTATATAATTAATACGTTGTAAGGTGTTGTTTCAATAGGTATCGGATGCTAGAGTTTTCTTGCTTTAATTTCAGAAGTTACAGGAAGCATTTTTGCTTTTTTTGAAAAATCGCTTTTATCGTCCCGCGACTACATAAGTTATCATCAGATTGCTCAATCATTTGCTCAATGACAAATCCCACTTTAGTGAGTGCATTCACATAGGTTGATAATTTACTATCGGATCCGATTATGTTAGCGTACTTTCGTCAAGAGATACTGAATACCAAGATTCATCGAAATAACAATTTTTAAAAACTAGAATTTCATTTTCTGTATAGACACACAGGCTCCGTTAACCGCATTTATGTTTCCAATTTCAATAGCAATGATGTTTCTGTGATCAACGGAGTAACAGGTGCGGTGATAGTAGTCATCCCTGTAGGCGTGAATCCTGCGGGAGTAGCCATAAACCCGTTAACCAATCGTATTTATGTTGCTAATTTGAACAGCAACAACGTATCCGTTATGGACGGAGCGGTCAATACCTCTACCAATGCTATCTATGTTGCCAACTTTAATGATAATACTGTTACTGTCATTGACGGATTAACCAACACTGTGGTGACTACCATTATTCCCGCCGGCGGTTCTCCTTTTCCAACGGGGATAGGTGTGAATTCCTTAAACAATTCTATTTATGTAGCTGAATTCAACTCGGATATTGTTACCGTCATTGACGGGGTTACGAATATGGTTACCCAGGCTGTGATTAGTGTTATTCCTGTAGGTGCACGTCCGTTCTTAATCAGTGTAAATCCGTAGAAGGCAAGGACAAAGAATTTAGTACACTCTAAATTCTGTTCTTCATATTACCGCAGGGGGTGAATTATACGATGGAAATAACATCGGCAGAAGAAATCATGATCCTGTTGTCGAGCATGGGTCGTGATTGCTGATTATACACCTTATTCCTGGGATTGGGGTATGGTATACTTCAAGATCTCGATAATGAACATTACCATTTTGTTAGCTGAATTAGGCATCTTCTTTTTACTTTTTAAGAAGCGTGAGAAGTTACCGTTGTATGTAATAGTGCGATGGTGCAGAAGGGTTGTTCTTACTAACTATGTGTATGGGGGGAGATAGGCTGTGAGCTTGTAGATTTTCAAGGTATTGGGAATGGACTAGTGTATTCGATAATCTGAAAAAATTAGCTACTTCCCATAAATCTCATAGGCGGCTGGTTCTTTCATCCGTCGCACCGCCAGTTTTAAGATCGAGGGACAAGAACATAGTCCCTTTAAAAGTCGCTAAAACGGCAGCTTATTTTGCCTAACCGTATATACACAGTTTCTTCCTCCCGCTAAAATGTACTCCCCTCGTTCAATATGAACATTATTTCCTAGAACAGTTTTAAATAGATGCAACTCATTCTTGCATAACCCGGTACACACAGCAGCAGCTTCACAGATCGGGCAATGTTTCTCAATGAATAAAAGACTGCCATCTTCCTGCTTCTTAACCTCGGCCATATAACCTTCATTTGTTCGAATCTCGGCCAGCTTCTCCAGTTTCTCTCTAACGTCTGTTGTATCACCAAGATGCTGAAGATATTGTTCTTGCATATTCTTATTTCGAACAGCCAGCAGCTTGTCCAGCCCCTCATTTCCGAAAGCTTCTTTCATGGAATTGATCAAACTGATGGATAAATCCGAATATCCGCTTGGAAAAAACCGATCAGCCGCGGGAGTTAAGATCCATAGCTTGGTGGGTCGACCCATGGGACGGGACTCTTCTTTGTTAGTTACCAACCCTTCTTCTTTCAGCGCATTCAAATGTTGACGAATAGCCATTCCAGATAGCGAAAACTGGGAGGAGAGTGCCATAACATCCATTCCCCCTTGCTGCTTTAACAGATCAATGATCGCTCTTCGGGTCTTGGTTGAGACATCCTTTTTGGTATGATTTCGGCTCAAGGTGCACCTCCTTTTGAAGCAACTAAATCTACATCACAGACTACATTTTAAACAAAAATGTTGACAAAGTCAAAGCTGAACTGTAGCTTAGACATTATAAACAAAAATGTTTACTAAGTTTCCGGATACGATGTATACATACCAATTTTCTTGGAAGTCACATTTCATGCCGTCTAATCATCAAAGCATTTTCAGCCCACGTTATTTTGTACTATCCATAGGACGTATATCAAGATAGGAAAGGGTATCCAATCTTTAGGTTTGAAAAACAAATAACTGAAGGAGGAGTTTACAATGATCATCGAGGTCAGTGATAAGGCATCAGAAAAAATCGCCGAAATCTTATTAAGTGCGAATATCCGAAATCCATTCCTTAGAGTGGGTGTTGATGAAGGGGGATGCAGTGGATTATCCTACACCCTAGTCGTAGATGAACAGCAGGCAGAAGAGGACATTGTATTAAATAAAAAGGATTTTAGTATATTGGTTCACCCGAATAGTATCCCATATATTGACGGGCTTGAAATTGACTATGAAGAGAGTGGAATGGTAGGCGGATTCACTATGAATAACCCTAATGCAAAAGCTTCATGTGGATGCGGAGCCAGTTTCAGAATGGCCAATTATCGTGGCGAAATAAAAAAATGTGATTAAACAGCAGAAAGGAGAGAAGAGGAATGATATCATTTGCAGTATCCGAAAAAGCATTGGATTCATTTAAGAATGAATGGGATTTGGAAGAGGGCCAATATGTAAGAATTTATGCAAAATATTCCGGTGGAGGCTCAGATGCCTTCACTGTTGGAATTAATGCAAGTGCTACACCGATCGATCCCGCATGGGTTCAATCCATTAGCGGATTTCATTTCTTTGTTGAAAACACTGATGTTTGGATTTTACAGGATGAACTTCTTCAAATTGATTGTAATGAAGACGGCATATTTTCAACCAAAATCTCCTGAGCATCTTCTTGAGTGCAATGTACAGTAGAATATCTACTACACTTCTAGCAATTTCGCACGCTTTTGTCTATACTATTTTAAATAAATATCAGAATGGGATCTGATTTTAACAGAAGCAGGTGCAGAACATTGATAAATTTGGACAAATTAGCAAAGGCATTTACTAAAGGTGTCTATGATATAGAAGATAGAAGCAGATTAGTCATCCAGCCCAAAAGTTTATTAAGTGAATTTACCACCGTTAAGCATGGATTTCTGTTTATCATTCGCGGAGGAGCCAGAATACGTGTGAATGGAACCGTATATGAATTACGGCCAGGGTCAGTTTTTCATGCGGCTCCAGGTATGCAAATGGATTCGCAGGTTATAGGACAATCAGAGCTTGAGTATTACTCCCTTTTTTATAAATTGGATATGCCAGAAGAAATGAATTGTACTACCGAATTTGACTCTCATTTCAAGCTGGAGCCAGGAGCCAATCTAAAAATTATTGAATTACTAATCATGCTTCATCAGAATACCCATCCATCCGGAGAAATTGGAAAGCTGCGTATCAAAGAGCTGTTCTTAAGCCTAATGCATCAGGTTCTGATTGCTTGCAGTTACAGAGAGAACGACAGTTCACCGAATCAAAAGATGGTTGATGAAGCCCTTGCATACATTAAACTCCATTATATGAATTCACTTACACTCGGTGAGTTAGCGGAACGGCATGCAATGAGTACGAACCGCTTCTCTTACTTCTTTCACAAATACACGGGGCTGCGTCCAATCGACTATGTCGTTAATTATCGTATGGAACGAGCCTGTGACTTACTCAAAGCAGGCAATTTTCCTATTCACGAGATTGCGGACCGTGTCGGTTATGACAATCCGCTCTATTTCAGCCGATTATTTAAAAAGAAATTCGGTGTTGCTCCATCTGCCTATAGATAATTAGATAATATACATATCGAGTTTCTTATACTTGAATTAAGTCTGCAGCTACTGGTGATGAACCAGAAGTGCAGACTTTTTTATTTAGATTAAATAATGATGCATGTAGAATTTGAGATTTGTACATTTGAATTTATTTAATTTTTTGATAAACTCACCCTTGTAACTGAGAATCATTATCAGTAAATTGATTTATAAATGAAAGGCTGGTAGCTATGACAGGAAACAGACAATTATGTATTGGGTTGTCCTTAAATGCAACCTGGATGAAAGGAGACGGCTGGCGGCACCCGGATAGCGGAGTCGAAAAGATGGGGTCTATCGAATATTATATTGATTTGGCAAAAATGGCGGAGAATTCTAAGCTCGATTTTCTATTCAGGGCTGATTATCTGTATGTTAGCCCGCAGATGTTAGGGGATTCCTCTAATTTCGGCAGTCCGGACCCTGCATTGTTTTTTGCAGCGATAGCCCGTGAAACCGAGCGGATCGGACTAGTGACGACGATTTCTACCACTTTTAATCCGCCTTATGTTGTAGCAAGACAGCTTCAGTCTTTACACTGGCTAAGCAATGGACGTGCCGGCTGGAATATTGTCACTTCTATTGAAGGCGCCGATAATTTCAGCGATTCACCTATGCCTTCACCGGAAGAGAGATATGCCAAGGCAAAAGAGTTCACGGATGTTGTATGCAAGCTGTGGGAGAGTTTTCCGAATGAAGCGATTGTTATCGATCGTCAGTCGGGTATGTTCTCGGATAAGGATAAAGTAACTGCTATAAATCATTCCGGTGAATTTTTCAGTGTAAAAGGAGCGCTTACTTTGCCTGCTCACAGGTCAGGAACGCCTCCGCTATTTCAAGCCGGCGCTTCGGATATTGGACGGAATTTCGCTTCTTCCGTTGCAGATGCTATTTTTGCAGCAATGCCGGATATCGAATCAGGAGTGGAGCTAAGAAATGATCTGAGAAAAAGAGCGGCAGAGCAGGGACGTGATCCGGATGCAATCAGAGTTTTGCCGGGCTTATATTTTTTCCTGGCTGATACGCGCGAAGAAGCGCTTGAATTACATAAGACCGCACATGCGAATTTAAGTCTTGAGCGCAGACATGCCTCGCTTAAATCGGTTTTAGGTCTTGATTTAACCGATTATTCCATAGATAGGCGCGTAACTGCCGATATGTTACCCGATCCAAATCAGGCCGTCCGCAGCCGGACACATGCCGAACTATTGCGGCGGTATATTATCAAAAACCAGCCTACAGTGAAAGAGATCCTGGACAGGCCGGAGGTTGTCGGATCTGCTCATTGGGTATCTGTCGGGACAGTCGAGGATGTACTGAACGATATTATTGAGCGGTTTGAAGCGGGGGCTATGGATGGCTTCATCGCCTTGCCGGGCGGTTCAGAACAATCTATGGAACTGTTTTTTGAGAAGCTGGTACCGAAGCTGGTTGAGAGAGGCTTGTTCCGAAGTGAATATACGGGGTGCACTTTTCGTGAGCATCTAGGGATTTAAAAAAAGAGAGTTGAGGCGATTGAACGATGCATGAAGAGGAAATGTTTGATGTTACGATTATTGGCGGCGGTCCGGCCGGATTATTTGCAGCATTTTATAGTGGGCTCCGCGAAATGAAGACCAAAATCATTGAATTTCAGCCTGTACTTGGCGGTAAGGTGCATGTCTATCCGGAAAAGATGATATGGGATGTGGGAGGCTTACAACCTATTCTTGGCTCGCAGCTTATTGAACAAATGGTTGCGCAAGGGATGACGTTCCAGCCGGATGTTGCTTTTAATGAAAAGGTCACATCCATCTCGAAAGATGAAGCAGGTTACTTTATATTGCACACGTCCGCAAACCGGAAGCATTTCACTAGAACTGTAATATTGGCCATTGGAGGAGGCATTCTGAAGCCGATCAAGCTTGAAATCGAGGGTGCCGAAAGATTTGAAATCACAAATTTGCATTATACGGTGAAGTCACTTGCCCGCTTCAAAGAGAAGTCTATTCTAATATCGGGTGGCGGACATTCTGCTGTTGACTGGGCGAACGAACTGGCCCCGATTGCCAAAAAGGTGTATTTAACGTACCGGAAAGAGAACTTAAAGGGGCATGAAGCAGATATTTCACGCTTGGCGAACAATGGCGTAGTGTGCTTATTAAATACTTCAATCGAAAAATTGATTGCCACACCGGATCACGAAAGAATAGGGACAGTACTGCTAAAAAGCAATGACAACGGAGAAGCATTTGAGCTGTCCGTTGATGAGGTCATCATTAATCACGGTTATGAACGCGACAAGGAACTACTGGTAAACAGTGAAATTAAAATTGATCTGTGGGAACATCGGATTTCAGGATCAGCAATGAGCGGGACATCCGTGCCGGGCATTTATGCGGCAGGTGATGTTCTGCATCATGAAGGTAAGCTGCACCTGATAGCGGGAGCGTTCCAGGATTCTGCCAATGCAGTAAACCAGGCCAAACAATACATCACGCCAGAGGCAAATTCGACCGGGATGGTGTCTTCGCATAATGACCTGTTCATACAGAAAAACCGTGATTTAATGAAGCATTTATACAGATAGTAATGATAACAACTCAAGGGGGAGCCAAATGAATAGACTATTTGGATGGATTGCATCCTTAATTATACTTGTAGGATTACTGGCTGGATGTTCCGAAACTTCAGTCACACCTGCACCTGAAGTCGGCAAGATCGAGGAAGCGGGATGGCCAAGAACAATTGCAGATGCCAGCGACAATGGAGTGGTGCTCAAGACACGACCTGAGCGGATAGCGGTTCTTCATCCTTTGTATTTGGATTACTTTTTTGCTCTAGATACGCCTCCAATCGCATCAACTAACGCAGCTGAAGCAATGAAAGATTTCGCTACTTTACAGCCTTATGCCGGAACTGCTGAGATTATTGATTTGGGCAATAGCAATGCGAATTTGGAAATGATCATGGATGCAAAGCCTGATGTGATTGTAACCTTCAAGGGTTCTGTTGATAGCAATTATGATGAGTTGAATAAGATTGCACCTGTCATCTTAATTGACTACACCGATACTTGGGAAAAAACGACGATGCTGTGTGCTCAGATTGTTGGAAAAGAGACGTTAGCAGAACAAGCCATTAAAGAAACACAAGAAATGATAGCCAATACGAAAAAAAAGTTAAATAGTCTTGAAAATAAGACCTTTGCCTTGCTACGGGTCGATGGAAAAGCCAATTTTAATGCTCAAGGCTCTAAAAACACGATGTACTACAATCAAACAGTGGGCTTTGGGTTGTTGCCACCAAAGGGATATCCCGAGGAGGGCGGGGCGCTTTCTCTGGAGGGTCTATACAGCATGAATCCCGATTATATTATTATCCAGCATGATATGGATATCGCAAAGGCGGCCATCAAGGAGAAGGAAACTTCAAAAGCGTGGAACTCACTGGAAGCAGTAAAAAACAATCATGTTCTTATCTTTGATAATTCACTAAACAGCGCAAGTATCCTGGCTGTCCGTTTGGCTGCAGATCATTTCCTGCAATTGGCGGCTGAACAATAATTTATTATACAAAAATCCGATTGACGCTGCTGGGCGCAATCGGATTTTCGTTATTTAGATAAATATCTTGTCCTGTTGTTTGGCGAAAATAAAGTATTAGACTGCAGCTGTTGTCGTTCCAATAACGTTCCCCGTTAGCATAATCACCTTAAGTGACAAGGTCATCTTACCGTCTGGTAAACGAGGCCTATGGCTCCAGAATCAAAGGTCTTGTTTTCGATTAGCTTAAGATTGATCTTCTCCTTGAGACCTTGGAATAACGGCAATCCCTTACCGATCAGAACGGGAGAAACCGTAATTTTATACTCATCAATTAAATCAAGCTGCATGAGGTGGTGTGCGAACCTAGGACTGCCGAGGATGACCATATCCTTGCCTGGCTGCTGTTTGAGGTTATTGATCTCTTTCTCGACATCTTCTTTCACGAGTCTGGAATTATTCCATTCGACTTTCTCCAGCGTCGTGGAAAAAACGATTTTGGCTGTCTTTTCGATCCACTCGGCATGATTCCGTTCATGCTGCGAAGCTGATGGGTTCGAAGGCACAGATGGCCAGTAACTATGCATCATCTGATAAGTCCCACGTCCCCAAAGGACAGTGTCGGCAGTACTCAGAATTTCTTTCGCATGTTTCTCCAAATCAGCATCGTAGGAAACCCAACCAATGTCCATTTCACCATTCGGCCCTTCTACAAAACCGTCAAGCGATGTGTGAAGAAATAGAACGAGTTTTCTCATTTTCAGTTCTCCTTTGTTCATGAGGGATATTTACATTATACATTAACTACATTTTAGCAGTTTTCTTCAGTCTAGACCTTTATTATCTTTAGACAACTGTTATTGATAATGGTTATCATTTATGATGATCATTAGACAGATAACGAAGGGGTAGTCATTATGCACATAAACAATCAAATCTTTCTTTGGGATCAAGCGACCGTCAAGTTATTGGATGTACGCCAAATTGAAATGGTTCAAAGCGAAATTCTTCAAAAATATAAGATTCCTGCCAGTATATTTTTACTTTCGGTACATGGGAGCGCTCAAGTTCAGTTAGATCAGGCCGAATTTTCTTTTACAGGATTTCAAATCCTCCATAGCGGGAAAGGGGCGACCCTCAATATTGTTCCGACAAGCAAGAAATTTGTTTACTATATCATTTACTACCGTGCATGGATTCATGAAGAGGATCCCTTCCAAATACAATATTGTTTTTCCCCTAATGCACCTATTTTACTTTATAACAAATTTCAAATGATGCATCAAAAATGGAACAGGCAAGAAGAGAGACTCCATGTTAAATCACTGTTTTATCAATTCATTGATCAGGTTTTAAAAGAATTACATAGAAAAGAGACTGAGGTGAAACAAACAAGTGTTGCAGTCCAAGTAATCACCTATATCCAGGAATACTATGCGGAGCCAATTACATTAGATTCTCTTGCGGAAGTATTTAATTTCAGTGCTTATCATTTGTCATCATTGTTTAAAGAGTACACAGGTATGAGTCCGATTGATTACTTAATTCGTTTTAGGCTTGAACGGGCAACAGAGCTTTTAATGACAACAGAGGCTTCTGTCGGGGAAATTGCAGGAAGCGTTGGTTATAAAGACGTTTATTATTTCAGCCGAATTTTTAAGAAAAGAAAAGGTGTATCCCCTGCACATTTTAGAACAAGAGAGTTACAGGCACATAAAGTTGCTGAAAGTCCATCAAACTTCCCCACATCCTCTATTTTTGAACACATCGTTCAACAGTATATTAATAATGATAATCATTATCATAATATGGAAAAAGGGGAATTACATATGTTTAAAATGACAAAATCTCAGACGACGGCAGCTTTGCTGCTTTGCGGTTCTCTATTATTAGGCGCTTGCTCAAGCGGGACGGGCACAGCTGCGAAGGAGCAGAGTACTGGGAATGGAACCGTTAATCAAACAGTATTAGAAGAAAGTTCGAAGACTCGAATAGTATCAACGCCAAAGGGAGATGTGGAAGTACCTGCAGAGCCGAAAAGAGTAGCGGCTGACCAATATATGGGGCATTTATTGAAATTAGGAATTGTTCCAATCGGTGCAAGAACATTTATGCTGGATGAAGGCTGGATGGAAAAGGCGGACATACCGAAAGAAACGATCGAGAAAATTGAAGATTTAGGGGATTTTCCTTTAAACCTGGAAAAATTAACGATGCTAGATCCGGACTTAATTATCGGTTCAATCGATGAGAACATAGAACAATATGAGAAGATTGGAACGACTGTTTTTCTGCCTTATTGGGAGGGGTTAACAACCGCAGGGCCGCTTGATAAATTCAGGGGTGTAAGCAAGATATTCGGAAAAGAAAAAGAAGCAGAAGAATGGATTACGGAATACGAACAGAAAGTAGCTGAAGCAAAGTCGAAACTCGCCGGTGTTATCAAGGAAGGGGAAACCGTTTCGGTTGTTTCATTTTCAGAAAAAGCGGTATACGTCTTAGCGGCAAAGGGAGGAAACTATGGTTCTTCCACTATATACAATATGCTGCAGCTGCCTCCAACAGAAAGTGCAAAAAATATGGCGGAGGGGTTTGAATCGATTTCACTTGAAGTGCTCCCAGAATACTTAGGGGATTATGTTTTTGTTTATAATGGCGATGCTGATGCAACAAATAAAGCAATGGAAAGTAACATATGGAAAGGCATCCCTGCAGTGAAAAATGGCAAAGTTTATTTGTATGGTGATAACTATCATGATGAATTCGTAATGGAGGACCCTTTTTCATTAGAGCTTCAGCTGGATACGATTGTTAATTTATTACTTGACACTACTAAATAATTTAATAGATATGGCACATCTGAACGAAACGGAATTCACCTCCTGAATAAATAAAAAAAACGCTCCGTTTGGACTGTGGATCAGGCCGTTCCTGATAGGAAGTGGAGGAACTCCGAGAGTGAGGTTGTCCGGTACCACATAAGGCTTTGTCCTATGAGCAAGTGCCTTGGTCGGCATCATCCACATAAAAATTCCAAGCGCAGCATTCAAAAGAGGATTTATATCAATGGATATTAATGACATTGACATCTACAGGTTTTTCTAAAATAATAGAATGTAATTAAATACTGGTACCTTTAATTCAGTCCAGAGAGGCTGACAAGGACAGCGGATTTTTATAATCACGTGAGAAGCAGGGCATATTCCGTCAAGGGATGCTCTGTGTCTTAGCGCGGATTGTGATGAACAAAAGAGGCTACTTGTCAGTTTGATCTGACGAGTAGCCTCTTTTGTTTCTGCTTTTTTGGTATCAGGACACTTTATACTGGGGGTATTCTGATGAGTAAACAAGATCAAGAGTTTTCGTGGCAAGCGGTGCCGAAAACGCAGAGAAATCATTTTGGAAAGACGTTCTCCGTCATGTTAGCATTCACTTTCTTTTCCGCAAGCATGTTGGCAGGGGGAACGTTAGGGGTCAGTTTGACATTCATGGAGTTCATTGGAATCGTGCTTGCCGGTAATCTGGCACTCGGCATCTATACCGGAGCACTGGCACATATCGCTGCCAAAACAGGTCTTTCCACGCATTTGCTTGCAAAATATGCGTTCGGTGAAAAAGGCTCGTACCTTCCTTCTTTCCTGCTTGGCTTCACACAGGTCGGATGGTTCGGTGTCGGTGTAGCCATGTTCGCGGTACCTGTCGCCAGAGCGATGGACTGGAATGTGTACCTTTTAATCTTCGTGTTTGGTCTTGCAATGACGGCATCAGCCATCTTCGGCATGAAGTCGCTCGTCATTCTGGGTTATATAGCAGTTCCGGCCATTGCTGTTCTCGGTGGTTACTCTGTGTTCGAAGGAGTAACCACGCTGGGTGGTCTGCAAGGGTTGCTCGATTACTCACCAACAGAGTCGCTCACCGCAGCAGCAGCATTGACCATTTGTATCGGGTCATTCATTAGCGGCGGAACGTTGACGCCCGATTTTGCCCGGTTTGCCAGAACATCCCGGCAGGCGGTTACTGCAACGGTCATTTCGTTCTTTTTAGGGAACTCACTTATGTTTCTCTTCGGTGCAGTCGGCGCAATGGCTTATAATTTGGCAGATATCTCGGAGGTCATGTTCTTGCAAGGATTGCTCATTCCTGCGATCATCGTACTGGGGCTGAACATCTGGACAACTAACGATAACGCACTTTACGCTTCCGGGCTGGGCTTTGCCAATATCACTAAAATTTCGAAAAAGTTTTTCGTTATCGTTAACGGCATCGTGGGTACCGTATTTGCCATGTGGATGTACAACAATTTCGTTGGTTTCCTGAATGTGCTGGGCGCGGCGATCCCGTCCATCGGGGCGATCATCATCGCAGACTATTTTATTGTGAAGCGCAGAAACTACCAACCATTTGCCGACATGACTTTCAAAAATGTAAACTGGATCGCGATGGTAGCTTGGGTTATAGGAGTGGCCTTCGCCCAGCTGGCTCCAGGAATAACACCACTTAATGCACTGATTGGAACAGCGGTTGTATACACCGTGATAATGCTGATCGTTGCTAAGAAAGAATCCAAAGAAATGGGGAATAAAAATGATTATACAGAACGCAAAATTGCGGGGTAAAGAAGGTTTATGGAATATTGTTGTGAAAGATGGGAAGTTTGAGCTTATCACGCAGTCAATGGAGCTAACTGCGAATGAGGAAGTAATTGATGTTAACGGCTCACTTGTGCTGCCACCGTTCATTGAACCTCATATTCACTTAGATACAACGTTAACAGCAGGTGAGCCGGAATGGAATTTGAGCGGAACACTGTTTGAAGGCATCCAGCGTTGGTCAGAACGCAAGGCCTTCCTGACGCATGAAGACGTCAAAACGCGTTCCAAAACTGCATTGAAGTGGCAGATCGCGCAGGGTATCCAGCATGTACGAACACATGTAGACGTTACTGATCCAAGCTTGACCGCCGTAAAAGCGATGCTTGAAGTAAAAGAAGAAATGGCACCGTTCATTGACATCCAGCTTGTCGCTTTTCCACAGGAAGGTATTCACTCCTTCCCGAACGGCGTGGAATTACTAGAAGAGTCGCTGAAAATGGGTGTTGACGTGGTGGGTGGTATTCCACACTTCGAATTCACAAGAGAATATGGCGTTGATTCGATGAAGGTTGCGTTTGACCTCGCTGAAAAATACGACCGTCTGATCGATATCCATTGCGACGAAATCGATGACGAGCAATCCCGTTTCTTGGAAGTTGTAGCCAAAGAAGCTTACGAACGCGGGCTTGGTTCCCGTACGACAGCAAGCCACACGACGGCGATGGGGTCATACAATGATGCATATACGTACAAATTGTTTAGATTACTGAAGATGGCTGACCTAAATTTCGTCTCCAATCCTCTGGTTAACATCCATCTGCAGGGACGCTTTGACACTTATCCGAAAAGAAGAGGGTTAACTCGCGTCAAAGAACTGCTGGAAGCGGGACTTAATGTATGCTTCGGTCACGATGACATTTTTGATCCATGGTATCCGCTTGGCACAGGCAACATGCTTCAGGTGCTGCACATGGGTATTCATGCTTCTCAGTTGCTCGGATACGATCAAATCGTAAATTCAATCGATCTTATTACGAAAAATAGCGCAAGAACGTTGAATATCGAGGATATGTATGGCATTGAAGTAGGTAAACCTGCCAACTTCATCGTTCTTGAAGCAGAGAACGAGTATGAGACCATTCGTAAACAGGCCGGAGTACTTTATTCGTTCAGAGCCGGCCGCAAAATCGCGGAAACAAAGCCGCGGGACACTTCGATCATTCTTGAGAACGGTTCGGAGAAGATTACTTTCAATAAATAATCGAATGAACTATGTGCTCCATCAAGCAGCGCCTGCTTTTTAGCCAAAAATCCCCTCATGATAGTCAGGAATATATGAGATCACGTGATTGTGAACTCTTCCTGTATACATGGGGGGATTTTTTAGTTTCTAGTGTAGGACACAGTTCATGAATCAGTACTTCAGCACAGTAAAATTTGTTATAAGTACATTCAAAAGAGAAAAAAGTGGGATTTTATATATTGGTTGTGATAACCGTTTTTCAATAGACGATGTTTCACTCAGCTAACAGGCAGTTTACAATAACAGTGCATGGAAATTTATGGGGTTAAAAATGGAAAGAAGGTTGAGAACATGGGAATGCGTGGTTATTACTTTGCAATGGATGACAATCTGGTGCAGAAAATCGCAGTAGGAGACATTGCATTGAAGAGTTTGAAAATAGACGATTATCCCGGACTGGACATTGATAGATCCTGGGAGGCGATTCACTACTTGCTTTGTGGAGATATCTCCGATGGAGATGCGCCTCTTGGCTATGTTGTTCCACTGACGTCAGAAAGAGCCATCGATTTTGGCTCATACGGGGCTTTTTCCTTACGTGCCGAGCAAGTTGCAGAAGCGCTTCAGGCTATGTCTACGCTGGTTGAAGCACAGCTCCGTTTGCGGTATAATTTCCCGGCCATGGTCAAGAACGAGGTATATCCTCTAGATCCTGATACTGTTTCAGACGAGGATAAGGACGAGTTCTTTGCTTACATGCTTCAGCATTTTAACGAAATCCGGCGTTTCTACAGTCAAACTGTAGCGAAGGGCAAAGGTCTCATCTTCTATATTTTCTGATTCCAATAATTTGAATCATTCAGGGGCTAATATATCAAATAGTGCTAAACTAACGTGAAACGTTAGTTCAATTAAACAGCGACAGTCTAGGACTATATTTTTCGTCCTTTGCTGTCGCTGTTTTAATTCTAGGGTCAGTCTATTACTTTACTTGCCGCTGAAAGTTGTTATATTTTTGTAGAATCACTTAGGACGTTCCGGACCTAAACTCCAGTATCACTAAGACTTTTTTCATAGCTTATTTCCAAGATTCGACCTAGTTTTCACCCACTGTATAGGCCGAAAGTATAAATTTACAACACTTTACAAAAATCTATGTTTTTCCTAATCCTTATGAGATAGCATATTAGACGAAAGCGGTGGACAATTATGGAAAAATCCACCGATCTATATCTTAAGGAGGAAGAATATGAAGGAGAAGCGTTCAGGTTGGAATAAGAAGCTGCTAAAAAGCATGCTGGTTGCATCTGTTGCCGTACCCCTGCATTTGTTCGCATTCGGAGCCGGCTCGGCAATATACGCTGAGGGGCCAAGCGACCCCGCCCCATTCATTGAAGCCAAAGTGGTCAACGAGCATGCAGGCCAGAAAATTCTGTTTGACAATACCCACGCGCAGACGGCCGGAGCGGCCGACTGGGTTATTGATGGCGCTTTTTCCGATTTTGGTAATGCGCTTGCGCAAGAAGGCTATTACGTCAAAGAGCTTCGTAAGACCACTCCGATTACGCTAGGCGATCTTTCCAGCTATGACGTCTTCGTCGTGGCCGAATCTAACATTCCATATAAATCCAGCGAGCAGGCAGCTATGGCGGAATACGTGGAGAACGGCGGCAGCATCTTCTTCATCGGCGATCATTACAATGCGGACCGCAATAAGAACCGCTGGGACGGCAATGAGGCATTCAACGGTTACCGCCGCGGAGCTTGGGACAACCCGGCCAAAGGCATGAGCACTGAAGAGGCCGGTTCCGCGGCAATGCAAGGCGTGGTCAGCTCCGACTGGCTGGCGGAAGAGTTCGGTGTCCGGTTCCGCTTCAATGCGCTCGGTGACATTAACGCCACCAACATCGTGGCTCCCGATCAGGCCTTCGGTATTACATCAGGAGTATCAAGTGTAGCCATGCATGCCGGCTCCACGCTGGCAATCCTCGACCCGACCCGGGCGAAGGGCATCGTCTATCTACCGAAAACCAACAATGCTTGGGGCAACGCGGTGGACCAAGGTGTCTACAATGGCGGCGGCGTAGCGGAAGGTCCTTATGTGGCCGTGGCGAAAAAAGGTGCCGGCAAAGCCGCCTTTCTCGGCGACTCCTCCCCAGTCGAGGATGCCACACCGAAGTATTTGCGCGAGGATACCGGTGCCAAAAAAACGACTTACGATGGCTTCAAGGAGGCTGACGATGCTGAGCTCCTGGTGAACACCGTTAACTGGCTCGCCGAACAAGAGAGCTATACGGATTTCACCAAGGTAAGTGGCCTGACGCTGGATCAGCCGACGCAGCTGCTGCCGTTCGAAGAGCCGGCGCTTTCCACAGAGCCTCAGCCAGAGCCATGGGCCGCTCCGAATGCCGGCTACAAATGGTTTGACCGCACCAGCTACAAGGCGGGCTCTTACGGTGGACCGGCGGCTACTGCAAGTGCGGTGTACAATTTCACACACCAAACGGTGCTGCCGAACTCTCAGGATTTCCAGATTCGTGTCAGCGCAGATAATCTCCCTGCCAATACGAGCGTATCAGGCTTCCAATTGGGTATCTACCAGGTGAGTAGCGGTGCCCAGATCGCCAAGATCCAGAACAGTGACGGCACTTGGCCGAGTAGCTATGCTTACAGCGCCAACTTTAGCCTGACTTCAGACTTGAACGGCCATGCCTACAAAGATCTGACCGTGCAGATCAAACCGGGCACCACAGCTGCATCCAATCTGCGTCTGCGCCAGAACGGAACGAACCTGAAGACCGAATCAGTAACGCTCGGTAACGTCCCAGCAGAACCGCTTCCGGACGAGGAAGATCCGATTCCAGCGACCGTTTCCATCGGCGAAGCCCGGACCAAGATTGTTGGATCCTTGGTGACGGTTGAGGGGATCGTAACGACTGAGCCGGGTATTTTCGGCGGGCAAACCTTTTATCTGCAGGATGAGACCGGCGGACTTTATGTCTACCAGAGCCAAAGTGGCTTCCATGCCGGCGACACGGTCAAGGTAACAGCGTCCACGGCGCTGTACAATTCGGAGCTAGAGTTGACCGAAGTTGTGCAGATCGAGAAGACCGGCACTGCGAAGCTGCCCGAGTCCGTTGACGTAACGGCAGTGAACGTTACCAATCAAGGTCAGCTGCTCAAGCTTAAAGACGTGAAAGTGACAAATATTATCACCGCCACTCCAAGCGGTTCCTTTGAATTTGACGCCATCGCCGATGGCGGGACAAGCAATCACATCCGGGTGGATGCACGGACGGGCATCACGAAAGACAGCTTCCCTTATGCGGAAGGACAGAAGCTCGATATTACGGGCGTAGCCGCGATATTCAAAGACGTATACCAACTCAAACCTAGAAGTCTCGGAGACTTCAGCATTGTGGAAGAAGTGGGGGCTCCGGTAACGACGGCAACCCTGTCGGCAAATCCGAACGCTGCCGGCTGGTTGAATCAGCCCACCGAAGTGACCCTGAAGGCCGACTCCGATACAGCTAAGGTTTATTACTCGCTGAACGGCGGTGCGGAAGCCGTATACAGCACTCCGTTGGCCGTAAGCAAAGATGGACGGCATACCCTGTCTTATCATGCGGTTTCGGGCAAGGGAAAGGCGGAAGAAGCTAAGACACTGAGCCTTAATATCGACACGGTTTCACCGACAGCGGAGCTGACAGAGTCCGGTCATGCGGTCGGCGATGTGGAGGAGGAAGCCCAGCTTAAGTTTGTATTGGCTGCCGAAGATAATCTGTCTGGCGTCGCCTCCAAGCAGCTTCTGCTGGATGGACAGCCCATAGCCGACGGACAGATCCTGAACGCTGCGGAGCTGGGTGCCGGGTCCCATACTGTAAACTACGTCGTGACCGATGCCGCAGGCAATACTGCCGAAAAGAGCTACATGTTCCAAATTACTGGCGGAGCGGCACTTGCAACTGACAAGCCTGGACAGCCTGTGTTGTCCTCGAACAGCGGCTACGGTTATGGACTCAGTGACGGCAACTTTACCGTCACCATGAACCTCTGGTGGGGCAATAACGCTACCAGCTACAAGCTATATGAGAATGGCACACTGATCGACTCCAAGTCTCTGAAGGATGTATCTCCTTCCGCGCAGACGGCAAGCACAGCGCTTCACGGTATGCCGAATGGCACCTATATATACACAGTGGAGCTTACCAACAAATACGGCACAAGCAAGAGCCAGCCGCTCACGGTGACGATCCGCGATGCCGCACCGGGCAAGCCGGTCCTGACCCATGACAACTGGGACGGAGATGGCTCTTATAAAGTAACTATGAATTTGTGGTGGGGCACTAATGCCACAGAGTACCGCCTTTATGAGAACGGGCAACTGATCGACACGCAAGCGCTAAACGCCAACACGCCTTCGGCGCAGAGCGCTACGACTGAAGTCACTGGCCGCGCTTCCGGCAATTATGAATACCGGGCGGAGCTGGTTAATGCAGCGGGAGAGACCATAAGTGATATCATCAAGGTAACCGTCAACAAATAATACGATGAGCGTTTTAAATCTTGTAAGAAGTATTCCAAGGTGTTGCATTCCGATTTGCTGTTGATCTAAATATGTCTCCAGGAGGTGCTTATATCTTTCAGATATAACGCCTCCTTTTTGACTTGTTCATATTCCGTTCATATTGTCGTCACGATGAGTACATCTTTGTTGATTACACTTTGAATATGTCGTCAAGGCGGCACTTCAGATACAGAGACAAGGAAGGGAAGAGATGAACGTGGCAAATAAGGTAGAAATAAAAACAACTGGGACTAAGAGCCACAAGAAACGGAACCTATGGTTAAAAATAATCGGAGGTATTGTAGGGGCGCTCGTGCTGTTCATGGGCATCGTTTTTATCGTTGATGCAATCAGCGATGGGGTAGAGAAAAAGAAAATCGAATCCTATGGCCAGTATGTCAATGTGGATGGGAAAAAGATGAATGTGCTCATTCAAGGCAGCGGAGAACAAACCGTTGTACTTCTACCAGGACAAGGAACCCCGTCGCCTGCACTTGATTTCAAATTGCTGATCGATGAAATTACCCCTAATTATAAAGTCGTGTTGGTCGAGCCTTTCGGTTATGGTTTGAGCGATGAAACCGAGAAGGAAAGAACGACGGAGAATATAGTAAGTGAGGTTCACGAAGCTCTGCAGCAACTGGGTGTTGACAGTTACATTCTAATGGGACATTCCATCGCGGGACTTTACGGAGCGACCTATGTGAACACTTATCCGGATGAAGTTCTTGCTTTTGTCGGCATCGATAGCAGCGTTCCCAGTCAACCCGGGATGGATGTCAAATTACCTTTGAAATCCATGCAATTTCTTCAAAAATCAGGTCTGATGAGATTGTTCCAAAAAGTGAGCGGAGATGCGTATAAATCGCTTGCATTCGATGAGCATACCAAAGAACAGATGCGTTTGATTTCGAATCAAGTCGCGACCAATCCAACGTTGATGAATGAACTGAGCCACCTCGGTTCCAATTTTAAAAATGGAGAAAAACTCACAATGCCAAAAGACTTGCCGTTGCTTCTCTTCGTTCAATCGAATAATGAGCACAATAAACAGTGGATTCCGCTTCATGAAGAGCAAGTCAAACAATCCGCACAGGGAAAAATGATTCCGATGGAAGGTTCTCATTACCTGCATCATACAAAATACAAAGAAATCGCTGAGGAATTCAAAGCTTACATGAAACAAATCCAATTGTAGGGTTGATAATTGAACTGCGGAGCCGAACTTGGTTCCGTAGTTTCTTTCTTTTTCCATTTTAAAAAAAACAATTTTTCAAACCTTATTCCTGGGACATTGGAGTTTGGTATACATCGAGACAAATCTTGGTCATCTCATCAATGGATTTTGCAAAGTCGGATTGTATCCATTTGAGGAGAACATTATAGAGGGCCCCCGCTTTAAAGTATATTCGGTACACATTTTCATCGCTTTTGTCGTGAGCAGTAGAGAGCATCATTTCATTCAAGCAATCCAGAATTACATCATCAAACTTTGCACTTTGAAGTGCTTTGTAGATGTTCCGCTGCTGAAAAATCACTTCAAAAAGCACTTTAATAAATTTTTGAGGTTCTTTAGCTTTGCCTGTTAATTCATTGGTGTAAGGTAAGAGTTTTTGATTAATTTCGAAAATAAGCGAATCGACCAAATCCACCAGGATCTCTTGCTTGGAGGAATAGTTGTTGTAATAGGCCGTTCGAGAGACCCCTGCACGCTTCACAATATCGGTGATGGTGATTTTGTTAAAAGGCTGTTCCTGGATCAAGTAGACTAATGCCGTGCAGATGGCTTCTCTTGTCAAACGGTTGGTTTCTTTATTGGAACGATGCTGAGAGGTATTCGGACTGTATAATTCATGATTTGAGATGACATTTCCCCTCCGTTTGTACATTCTGGTGTTCGTTTTATTGTTTTTCATGAGTATTTTCAATATGCTAAAACCATAAGGCATTACAAATGTAATGTCAAAATAGTAGTAGATACAATGGGAGGGCGTCATGTTAGAAAACTTATATAGACGATTGTCAGCGGTGCTGCTTTTGATCCTAGCACTCTGTGCTACGGTATTTATTGGAAAAGAAACGGTTATCTCGATAGTGACCATTATCCTTTTGTTAGCGGAATTAGTCATCTCCTTTTTACTTTTAAAGAAGCGTGAGAAGTTACATGTAGTGTTAATTAGTGCGATGGTGGCAGAAGGGTTGTTCTTACTAACAAGAGAATTTTGGCTGCTTGCGCTTTCTATCTTGCTGCTGATCGTAGCGGGCATATGGAGAGGACTCTTTGGACAAAAGGTGCGCAGAAGAGTCACTCCATTGGTAGTGGTTCGTAAAGTGTTAATCAGCATTGCTGCTCTTATCGTTACTGCACTTTGGGGTATTGGAATCTATGCAAAACCTATTACAACACCTGTGGCATTAGCAGCTGATGCGGCTGTGACGATCGATGAACGTAAATTGGATTCTGCAGCAGTGATGCTGAAGGATATTGAAGTAATGAATTCTTTTGGAAGCCGTACAACCGGCTCTGAGGGTCATAATCAATTTATTTCATGGCTGGAGCAACAGGTAACAGATATGGGGCTGAAAGTTTATCGTGATCACTATACTTTTGACCGATGGGAAGAAAAGAGCAGCTCTTTAATGATTGATCAGCAGTCAATTCATGTCTCTTCAGCTTTTCCTTATTCCGGGGAAACTGACGAAAATGGGGTAACAGGGGAGCTGGTATATACGAAGCGTGGTGAGTATGACCAGGCCAGCGGAAAAATTGCTGTCATTGAAATTGAGAATTTCAGAAATTTCCCAAGTGGGATCGTTATGAACATGCGGGATTCATCTCCAATGGAAAGCCAAATTGCCCCAAATGAAGGCGATCTAGTCCTCACTACAGCTTTAAAAGAAGCTAAATTGGAGCAAGCGAAGGAAATGGGTGTGAAAGCTGTTGTTGTTGTCTGGAAAGGGGTATCCGACGATAAGGTTGAAAAGCAGTATGTGCCTTTTACTACCGATTATGCTGGAATTCCTGCGATCTGGGTCAATGAAACGGAAGGGAAAAAGGTGATCAATGCAGCCCAGAAGCACAAAGAAGGTACGGTTATTTTAGAAGCGGAAATACAAAAAAATGCTCCAACAGAATCCTTTTATGTGAAAATTGACGGGAAAAATAAAGATGAAGCGATTATCATAAATACCCATACGGATGGGATAAATGTGGTGGAGGAAAATGGTGCTGTGGGCATGCTGTCCATGATTCGTTACTTACAGCAGGAGCAGCCGGAACGTACGATGATTTTCGCTTTTGTGACAGGCCATTTTAGATTACCTGATTTCAAAGGATCTTCTCAGGCGACTTCCACTTGGATGGAGGGGCATCGAGAGCTCTGGGATGGCAAGAAAGGCCATATAAAAGCTGTAGCTGGAATTACGGTTGAGCATTTAGGCAGTATGGAGTGGAAGGACGATGATACGGGTCACTATAGACCAACTGGAAAAATAAGTACAGAATATACCTATGCGGGCAATGAAATGATGGCGGCCATTTGGTTGAAGGCTATTGAAAACACCGACGGCACACGGACTGTATTATTGCGTGGACATAACAAGTTTGAGTTTGGAGAAAGTCAGCCCTTATTTGAAGTTGGGATACCGGTAATTGGCTTCATCCCAATGCCCGACTATCTGCTCGTAGATAGTGAAAACAGAGAGATGGACAAATTTGATGCAAAGCTTATGCATACACAAATTATATCGTTACTGAAGGCGGTCAAGATAGTGGACGGAACGGAGACGACTAAGCTTGGAAAGTCAGATGGGTATTCTTTTTTCTATGGCCGTACTAAATGATGAATTGGAGATTGGCTGATGATTAAGAACATAGTACCAAAAGAAAAGGAGAAAAAAACTACATGTTGATCAAAAGTGTTAAGGATCTTGAATTACAAGAGTTTACAACTTGCTTTAACGAAGCCTTCTCCGATTATGTAATTCCATTTCATGTTTCTTCGGAGTATTTAGCTGATAAATTTGCAGGTGCGGGAGTTAATTATCAGATGTCGTTTGGTGCTTTTGATCAAGAGAAGCTGGTTGCATTTGTTATGCATGGCATCGGGGATCGTAACGGCGAAAGTACTGCATTTAATACTGGTACAGGAGTCGTTCCTTTATATAGAGGGAGACGGCTAGTCGAACAAATTTATCGTCATGCTCTTCCCATCCTTAAAGAAGCTCATATTCAAAAGTGTTTGCTTGAAGTGATTCAAACGAATGATAAAGCTATAAAAGCGTATACCGCCATAGGATTTCAAATTCATAGAGAATTGGCTTGTTTCAAGGGGCGTATTGATGTCACCCTTCCGGACGATCATAGACATACATTCATTACTATGGTTCGACTGGAAGAATTCGATTGGACATCGGTACATTCTTATTGGAATTTTGAACCTTCTTGGGAACAATCTGTTCATGCAATTTTACGAAATCCGCATTTATACGATGTGGTCACGATAAGGGAAGAGAATAAGATTTGTGGATACGCGGTAATAAAATCGGCCAACGGAGCAGTTGTACAGTTCGGTATTTTGCGAGAAGAAAGAAACCAGGGATTTGGGCGTTCCTTATTTCATTGGATGGGAGAGAGACATTCTATCATCACCGTCAATAATGTAGACAAAAGAGATACAAATTCTATACGTTTCCTTCAAAGTGTTGGTCTTGACGTATACATCGAGCAATATGAAATGGAGAAAGATTTGTCATGACGAAGATGACATTAGCTTTAATTCAAAAACACTGATGATTTGAGTCAGTGTTTTTTTTGTTGCAGAAGGGGGTATATATTAGAGGTTAAAATGAGGAAATATTGTTTTTTTCTAACATCGAAGTAGGAGGAGACTTGTGAAATCATATATACGCTATTGAATCAATAGCTCTTTTGGGTTCTTTTTATGTTATTCACTGAGTTGTCAGAAAGATTTGACCCTTTCTTGAACATTTAGGGATTAAGAGATATCTGTGATTGAATTACTTGCAATTTAAGATAAGATGATTTTAATCATTAGGTCACGTTATTAATTTGACTGCTCAGTATCAGGTAAATCAGGCTCGCCAACTCTTGCTTTGTGAAATTTTTCTCTTTTTACATAGCAAAGAACGAGGAACGTCATACTAAAACGAACAGGCAACGATGTCGCTGAGCCCTGCTAAACCTGATATTGAATGCAGCCCCAGAATTAGCCGGCCTAATCATAAGCATCAAGTTATGACGAAAAATGAACAGCGTTTGAAGGGAGCAGTAAAGAATGGCAATTGATACGGTGCTATGGAGCAGGCTGGTGACAGGCTTGACTCTCGGGTTCCACGTTATTTTTGCGACGATTGGCGTCGGTATACCGCTAATGATCGCTATTGCAGAGTTCATCGGGATCCGCAAAAAGGATCCCCATTATACACTTATGGCAAAGAGATGGTCTCGGGGATTTGTCATTTCTGTAGCGGTTGGTGTCGTGACCGGTACAGCCATATCACTACAATTAGCCCTGGTATGGCCGAATTTTATGAAACTGGCTGGGAATGTTATTGCACTTCCGTTATTCATGGAAGTGTTCGCGTTCTTTTTTGAGGCCATCTTCCTGGGCATTTATTTGTATACGTGGGATCGGTTTAAAAATCCGTATATCCATTGGCTGTTGACGATTCCGATTGTCGCCGGGGCAGGCATGTCTGCCGTTTTTATTACGACGGTGAACGGATTCATGAACCAGCCTGGAGGCTTTGTCATGGAAGCGGGCCAATTCACAGCGATTGACCCGGTGCAAGCGATGCTGAATACGGCGACCTTCTCCAAGGTGTTCCATGTATTAAGCTCGGCCTATTTGACAGGAGCTGCCTTGTTAGCCGGGATTGCAGCCTTTGCGATGCTGAGAAAAGGAGTGTCCGCATACCACAAAAAATCCTTGAATCTCATGATGGCGGTCGTTTTGCTGTTCAGCTTGCTGAACACGTTAGCTGGTGATGTGTCCGCCAAGTTTTTGGCCGAGCATCAGCCAGAGAAGCTTGCAGCGGCAGAGTGGCATTTTGAGACGGGTAGCGGTGTGGACTTGGTTCTAATGGGATGGCTGAATGCAGAGCATGAAGTGATAGGGGCTCTTCATTTGCCGAAAGTGCTCAGCTTCCTGGCCTTTGGAGACTTTAATGCGGAGGTAACGGGGCTGGAGGAATTCCCCAAGGAAGAATGGCCACCGCTTCTTGTTCACTACCTGTTTGATTTAATGGCTGGAATCGGATTTGCTCTGCTCGCGATTTCGGTCCTGTACTTCCTGTTTGTGTTCTGGAAAAAACGCAATGTGCTTAACAAGTGGATGCTTGGCATCATCGCACTGATCGCACCGCTCGCTTTTCTAGCTGTAGAGCTGGGCTGGTTTTATGCAGAAGTTGGGCGACAGCCGTGGATTATCCGCGGATATATGCGTGTAGAGGAGGCTGCCACGACTTCACCGAATGTAAGAATTATATTCTTCGCCTTATTACTCTTGTACATCGTACTCGGCAGTATGTGTGTAATCGTGCTAAGACGTTTGTTCAACAATAATCCGGCAGAAGCTGAGATGGAGAAATGGATGAAGGAACATCCTAATCAATCTGTGGAAAAGGGGGGCACTGAATGATGAGTTACGAAATAATTGGCATCTCGGTGCTCTGGCTGTTCTTGTACGGCTATTTAATTATAGCTTCCATTGATTTCGGAGCGGGATTCTTCGCCTTTTATGCACGTTTGACGAAGCAGGATCATCTCATTAATCGTCTGATTTCCCGTTATTTATCACCCGTTTGGGAGATCACAAATGTGTTTTTCATCTTTTTCTATATTGGCATCGTCGGATTTTTTCCGGACACAGCCTATTATTATGGCTCTGCGCTGCTTGTTCCGGGAAGTATTGCAGTTATTCTTCTTGCGATTCGCGGTTCGTTCTACGCTTTTGAAAATTATGGTTCCAAGAAAAACATAGTATATCTTTTTTTGTACGGAGCTACAGGTCTGCTTATTCCGGCTTCGTTGTCAGTGGCACTTACTTTGTCTGAAGGCGGCTTTATTGTGAAGCAGGCTGAGACGGTTTCTCTGGATTACTGGGCGCTGTTTACCAATCCGTTATCGTGGAGCATCGTTGGACTGGCAATCGTGTCCGTTTTGTTCATAAGCGGCTCATTTCTGACTTTTTACGCATCTCGTGCAGAGGATCATTCCGCGTTGAAGCTGATGCGGAACTACGCCCTGTTTTGGAGCACACCGACGATAATTCTCGCACTGACAGCATTTATCTATTTGGGTCAACACAATGAGCGGCATTTTCAAAATATGATGGATTTATGGTGGCTCTTGGCACTTTCCGTTGCTTTCTTCATGATCGCGATGTGGCTGTTATATAACGGACGCCGTTACGGATTAGCTTTCATATGCATCATGCTGCAATTTTTCTGTGCCTTTTTCGCTTATGGGATTGGGCAATACCCTTATATTCTCGATCCGTATATCACGATTCAGAGCAGTGCAACTTCACCAGCAATGGGCTTAGCCTTAGTTGTTGTGTTTATCGGCGGTCTGTGCCTGTTGATCCCATCCCTTATTCTGGTCTTCAAGCTCTTCCTGTTTGATGCGGATTATGTAAAAGGGAAAAAATAAAGCTAATTGATCCATTACGGCGTGTATGAGGTTTCTCTACAAGCCTATATATAAAGGAGGTGTGATCTGTGCCGAGGAAATCCAGTCTGATTTCTCAACAAATGTCTTCACAAAGAAAAAATATGGCCCTCCTCGCGATCCTTTCGCTCGCGCTTGGTACAGCTATTGTGAGTCAGGCTGGACTGCTTGCTGAAGCAGTCCAACGGATTTTTGTGGAGAGAGCTTCATTTTCATCGGTTATCATGTTGCTCGGCATTCTTCTGGCTGTTATGGCTGTACGCACATTGTTGTCATATGGAAACGGTAAAGTTGGCTTGCGAATGGCTGCCACTGCCAAGACAAATATGCGCGCAGCCGTGCTGCAAAACTTAACCCATGCTTCCATGCCTTCCACCCTTCGTGGACAGACGGGAGGCAAGGTCAGTATTGCTCTTGATGCTGTGGATGAGGCTGATAGTTATTTCAGTCAGTACATGCCACGTATGATGGAAGCTGCTATCATCCCGATTCTGATTTTGGTCGTTACATTTATCCAACATGCCAACACAGGTTTCATTCTTTTGTTTACAGCTCCTTTTATCCCACTGTTCATGATTTTGGTAGGACTGAAAACGAAGAACAAATCCGAAGAAAAATATGCGCAGCTGGCCGAGTTTTCAGGTACGTTTCTGGATTCTCTTCAAGGGCTAGTGACGTTGAAAATATTTGGACGGGCACACCGTCAGCAACAGAAAATTGAACACAGTAGCCTGAGTTACCGTGATGCCACAATGGGCATTTTGAAGATTGCGTTTACGAATACCTTCATGCTGGAATCGATCGTGATGCTAAGCATTGGCATTGTCGCTCTTGAACTGGCCATCCAGTTGCTCGTTTTCAAATCTATGACGTTCCACACCGCCTTTCTCGTGTTGTTGCTCGTTCCCGAGTTTTACAACCTGTTAAAGAATACGGGAACGGCCTTTCACAGTGGCAGGACAAGTATGGGTGCGGTTCGTAAGGTGGAACAGATGCTTGAAGAACCGGCAGGGGAGAGTAGGGACGCGAATAGCATTGAAGGAGCATTAACAACCGATGGAATCAACGAGATCGACAGCATGGATAGGGTCGACAGGGGAAGCAAATTAGAAATTGGAAATTCCAATGATCTTTCAGTACCGCCATCCATGGAAATAGATCATCTTCAGTTTCAATATGCTCCAGATTCATTCAAGCTTGAGACGGGTCGGATCCAGTTTAAACCGGGAGAACATATTGCGATTGTAGGTAAAAGTGGTTCCGGTAAAACGACTTTGCTCCATCTCATTGCCGGTCTGCTGAAACCAGAATCTGGAACGCTTCTGGTGAATGGAAGTCCACTCTCGCAATACGATGAAACCGAATGGTTCGAACATGTTAGCTACATTACACAGCATCCGTATATTTTTGCAGGCACATTTTCTGAAAATATTGCGATTGGTGCTCGTGGGAGCATCTCCAGGGCAGAAATTGAGCGGGCGGGTGAGGAAGCAGGACTCACTGCGCTTACAGCCCAATTAGAGCATGGATTTGATACCTTTGTTGGTGAAGGAGGCAGGGGACTGTCTGGTGGGGAAAAGCAGCGGCTTGCCTTAGCACGCGCTTTTTTGAAGCGTCCTGCTATCATTTTGTTTGATGAACCCACAGTTGGACTGGATTTGCACACCGAGCGGGTACTGCAACGCTCCATAGCCAAACTGGCAAAAACGGCTACGATGATTACGGTGGCTCACAGATTATATACGATTCAACAAGCCGACAAGATTTTGTTTATGGACAATGGAGTGTTGGTGGACTTCGGACGGCATGAAGAGCTTCTGGGGCGCCTGCCTCAATATGCCGAGATGATTGATGTAGAGCGGAAAGGGGGGATATCCTCATGAATGAACTGGCCGTTCTGTCAAAGGCGATGATTCAGGAGCGTAAGGATATCATTCTTTCGATTTTGGGCGGATTTATCGCCGGCATAGCCGGTGTGGCACTCTTTTCTGCGAGCGGGTATCTAATTTCGCAAACGGTATTTGCGCCGCCTCTTTATACTTTAATTGTACTCACCTCGATGGTCAAACTGCTTGGTTTGCTTCGGGCGGCAAGTCGTTATGGAGAACGCTTGTATTCTCACCGGGCGACGTTCTCCATGCTTAGCCGTTTGCGTACATCCTTTTTTGCCAAGCTAATTCCTTTAACGCCTGGTATATTGAACAAAAATCGAAGCGGGGATCTGCTTGCGCGGATCGTTGGGGATGTAGAAAGTTTACAAAATTATTTTTTGCGAGTCGCTTATCCTCCGATCATGGTCGTCATGGTGTTTTTGGCTACGGTGCTGTTTACTTCTACCTTTTCGATCTGGATTGCCATTTTGTTTGTACTAGGTATGCTGATAACGGCATTCGTTGTACCGGGAATTGTGTTACTCGGGCAGCGGAGAATACATGGACGCGTTCGTGTGCAGAGGGCGCAGCTGTCCACGGAAGTTACCGAAGTGTTGTACGGTTTCCGGGATTTGAAACTATACGGTCAATTGGCACAGCGGGAGGAGCAGCTTCAGCACGCTTCCGCTGTATTGGCAACTGAACAGCAACGAGCAGCCGGACACTTGCTACGCGGTCAATCGATGCACACTTTTGTTACGTTTCTCGTTTCCTGGGGAGTGCTGACGCTCGGTGCCTATTTAATTATGGAAGGAGCGCTTGCAGGCGTATTTCTTGCCATGTTGGTCATGGCATCACAAACCGTATTTGAAGAAGCGACGGCTATGGCCACATTACCCGCGTATAAAGAGGATAGCGAACACGCAGCCAAACGACTGACGGAAACAGTTCAGACCTTTGATAAGCAGTCTCCGCAGCCAAGTGGCACATTGTCTGTTAATCATGCTGTTACGATGGAACTATCTGATGTTAGGTTTCAATATGAAGGGGAGTGGAGACCGGCGCTCAGGGATGTGTCCCTGCACATTTTACCTGGCTCCAAAACGGCGATTGTCGGGCCGAGTGGGTCAGGAAAATCAACGATTATCGAATTGCTGCTCAAACTGCGAACGCCAACGGCTGGAGATATACGATTAAACGGCATTTCGATGAAGGAACTGGATGAGACGAGCATTTGGCAAACGGCTAATGTGGTATTTCAACAAAGTCATTTTTTCCGGGGAACGATCCGGGACAACCTGCTGCTGAATGGAGAAGAATATACTGATGAACAATTGTTGGATGTGCTAGCTAAAATGCAGCTGCCCGATAAATCGTTGACCGATATGGTGTATGAAAAAGGGGAGAATCTGTCAGACGGCGAGAAGCAGCGGCTGGCTCTAGCGCGAGTGATGCTCCGCAAAGGACGGGTATGGCTTCTGGACGAACCCACTTCATCGCTGGATTATGTGACAGAGCATCACGTTTTGAAGCATCTCTACGCACAGGCGGCTAATGATACGCTTCTCCTGATTTGTCATCGGCTAACCGGATTGGAAGAGATGGACCGAATTGTGGTCATGGACCAAGGCAGGGTAGTCGAAACGGGGTCCTATTCGGAGTTGATGGGGCAAAAAGGCTATTTTTATGAGATGAAACAAATCGAACAGCAAATGATCGGAGAAGTTGGAGTGTGATGATTTGAAAAGTAGAAACAGTCTTGGACTGAATAGGAAAGTCCAAGACTGTTTCTGCATTTTTTCGCTTAACGTTTCGAGATAGATTTTCTGCCAGCAGCAGGCCGTACAACTCGAAGACCTTTAATAGGAGAGGTACTCCGGCCAACATTCTTCTTTTTACCAGGAACTGCCGTGTTGACATTTAAAAACTTAGATTGACTTTGAATATTACTAGATACAATATTAACTGTATAATTTCTGAAGTTACCAATACTGATTTTTCTCAATCCTAGCCTTCTACAAAGCGGAGCATCACAGTAACCTGCGCCACCACAAAGTTTGAAAGCATTTTGCGGTAGAGTAAGATAGTTAACACCTGACCATACAAGACTCCTATCTGTAGATTCAGCATAGTAATATATCTCTCGATTGTTGACTGCCCCACTCAATACCTCTACCGTTTGACCTGGATTTATTGTGTACCAACCTACCGCTTCATACCAGCTGGGCCAAGGTATCAAGGGGTTAGAGTCCTGATTACAGCTTGCAGAGGAGTAATATGCGAAGGCAACATATACAGTTAAACTCGTATTGTTACGAAAACTAAGTCCCATTGCATTCAGCTCCCTTCTTGTTAATAGAATAAAGTATGCAGTTTAATAGGAGAAGGAAATGGACAGCAAGAGAAACAATTTCGAATCGATTGGGCTGCTCATGAGTAAACTGACGATTTGGATTTATGAAGTTCTAGCACTACTTATTACAGTTTTATTTCAACAATCGTACCAAGATGAATATCTAAAACAAAAGACTGATTAATTCTCTTGCGGTGTCCAGAAAGCCATTTTATGGCTGTTTAGGGCACCTTTCGTTTTTTATATAAGATTTAGGTAAACACCAAAATCCGTTTTTTCTTTGAATCTACTACAGAAAATGTGATGATACATAGTCTTGATATTCCTAAGGTTTATGAAGAAGATGAACGCATTTATGCTGTGTAGGGGGGTTGCAGGCTTTGTCTATGATGCGGCTCTAACTGACTATGAATTTTCACATACAACAAAAGAAAAAAATATTTAAAGTAAGTAACTATGGCTTAATACATAAACAATTGCTGTCACATTTTGGGTCGAGCTGTTCGTTGTATAGAGTGAAAGGGGGGGAGACAGCTTGAATGATACGGAGTTAAGTCAGATCATTGCAGATGTGTTGAATGGGGAGATAGAAAAATTCGAGAAAATCATGGAGGTTTATCAAAAACCGATTTTTCTCTACTGTTATCACATGCTGGGCAATTATGCCGAAGCCGAGGAAAACGCACAGGAGGTATTTTTGAAGACCTTCCGCACCTTGAAGAAATATACCCAATATCAGATGGATTTTGGCGCCTGGGTATACAAGATTGCCTACCATCAATGTATCGACATCATCCGTAAGCGAAAGTTGGTGAAATATTTACCTTTCTTTTACCAGGATGAGAAAGAAAATAATGAAGTCGACTTGCATATTGAAGCCAACTATTTTGATGAATCCGTACATCAGGCCATGGCAAAATTATCGGCGGAAGAGCGTAATTTGTTAATCTTACGTTGTGTCGAGGATAAAAGCTACCAGGAGATCGGATTGATTCTCGGCAAAAACAGTGCCAGCCTTCGTAAAAAGTACGAACGTGCATCTGCAAAATTTCGAAAGTATTATGCTCAAGTGAAGGGAGTGGGAGTGTATGAATATGGACAGGGATCGGGATTTGAAAAGACTGTTTGATGACCCGCGCATTCCCGACGCCGACTTGACAGGAAAAGTAATGAGAATATTACATGCTAAGCCAAAAGAAAAGGAGAGGTTTTTTATGAAATATAAAGTTGTTTTGACTGCGTGTGTAGGGATGATGTTAATGGCCTCCACAGGTTATGCGGCAGTTCAATATCATTCTTTGACGAATAAGGATGGCGAAGTCGTATATGAGACTAAATCGACGAAAGATTACGGAAAAACAGAATCGAAAGATGAGATAGAGCGTTACAAGGCATTTTATGAACTTAAGGATAAGGCGCTAAAGAACGGGGAAGCTGGGCTGTTCTATATGGTTGCCAATAATCCGAATCATGAAACAATTCTTGGAACGAAGGTGACTATCTTCCAAGATCTTTCTCAATTGAGAGATAAGATTACGGATAAATCCATTAAGATCGCAGACAAAGTCAATGGAAATTATACATTCCAAAAGGCGGACGTAATCTTTAAAAATGCTCAGGAAGTGAATCCTCCTTCTTCGGAAGAAAAAAAGAAAATGGCAGAAAAGCTGAGAAAGCAGGCGGAAGAATCCAATCAGGGATATGCCATGATGCCGGTTGAAATGACAGATCAGTTTTTCCTTCTCTTTGCTACGTATCAAAATGGCGAAGATAAAATCGGGGTTAATATCACTAATCTGAGTGGAAAGAGCGATCCTACAATGTATATTGACGAGAAGGTTGAATTTAAGCAGGAGAAGGTTCAAGTGAAGGGAGTAGAAATGCTGCATACAGAATTTGCTCCTTCGCAGACGCACGAGCTGAAATGGGTATACGAGAGCCCAGACAAAAAGGTGAAATACGCCTATACTTTACGTGGAGACATAAATAAAGTAAGCAAAGAAACTTTGATGAAAATTGCAAAAGGCTATTTGGAATAATAAATATTAAAACAACGGGAATCTTCTCCAAATCTAGTTGGGGTTGATCATAATCGGTTCTAAGCGCCCATTTAATTCCGTTGAACAATTCAAAAAAACGGCCGCTGTTCGCATCGTTTGCGACAGGGCCGTTTTTTGTTTTTCATAGGTTAGCTGTAAATTGCTATTCTTGCCAAACACTCATAGGGTCCCATGGCTTGATCTGATTGCCATATTTTCCAGCCAAAAAAGCTTTCATGTCTTCCAGCTTAGCAGGCACTTCGTTCCAAATTGGAAAGGGGGGTAACCCTCGTTTGCTTTTCAATAGGATATCCACTGTAACATACAAGCGTTCTGGCTGAATCCAATGAAGGAAGCGGGAAATATCAATTTGCTTGGTCAGGGACAAGGCATCAATTTCGTCATTGTAATGCTTGTTGAACTCGCTGATCAAGTTCAGGAGGTAGTCTCTCTGCTCCTTCACGAAGTCCAGGCCGCAGATGGCGCCATGTCCTGGAACAACGATTTCGGGTTTAATTTCATCAATAATGCGATCAAGCACTTTAACCCAATTGAGGGTTCCCTCTTCACTGTATGCCGTACATCCGTTAAACACGACATCGCCAGCGAACAGCACTTTTTCTTTTGGCATCCACAACAGCAAGTCACTATCAGAGTGGGCTGGTGCTACGTTGTAAATCATAACTTCCGTATCGCCAAGACGGATGTTGATATCGTCCTTTATCTCAATATTCGGGTGCACCCATTCTACGCCTTCTAGGTCGAATCCTTCAAATTCCGCTGCAAAAAACTGCTCGCCCGAAGTCGATTCCGGAGAATCCTTTCCTCTTCTGATGACGTTATCCATCCAGGCGATATTTTCGGTGAGACGCTCTCTGGACGCTTCCTTGTGCATAATAATGCAAGCATCTTCAAACACTTTGTTTCCCCAGGCATGATCACTGTTATAGTGCGAGTTCACCACATATGCGGGAGAGCCACCGTTACTTACTTCCTTAAAAGCCTCCCGCATTTCCCGTGCATGGAACAAATCGAAGAACGTGTCATACACCAGCCCTTCACCCTTGTTGATGAACCCGGCATTGGCCCAACTGATGCCGCGATACGGCGAAATACCGGCAAAGACGCCATCTGCGACTTCAAAAAATTTAACGCGAGGTTTTTGGATAATACGTCCATACTTCATGAAAATTCTCCTTTGCGTATATGTTTTTGGGGTAAAGCATGCCTTTATTATAGAGAGTGGAAAACATAATTGCAAGCATGTACTTGCATGCATTTGCTCCATGTAATATGATGTAACAGAACAACATCACACTACATGGATGGAGGCGCTTAACCATGAAACTAGTAACCTTTCAAACCAATACATCCCAGGAACCTTTGTTTGGGCTTGTAATTAACGAGAAATTTGTCGTGTCTTTTGCCGCAATCATGAAAAAGCAGGGAACATTCGTTGACAGTCTTGAAAGTATGGACAGCTATCTTCATTATTTGCCGGCAAGTTATGATGCCGCTAAGGAAATGATGCAATATGCTGTCGAACAGTTGCATCAATTCAATGAAAATGAAATCAGCCCGATTGCAGCGGTAAACCTGCTACCGCCGGTTCCGAATCCGGCTGCGCTTATCGATTTCGGGCTGACGCCAAGACATCTGAGAAATGCTGGCGTAAATCTGCTGCAAAGAGAATATACAGGGCCGGAAAGAGAAGAGCTTACACGTAAAATTTCCGAAAAATTCCAGCAAGATCTGAATAAAGTAACTTTCAGTTATTATAAGTGTAACCATAATGCATTAATTGGCGATGGGGATACGATTCATTGGCCTTCGTACTCTTCCTACCTGGATATCGAGCCGGAGCTGGCCTTTGTTACAGGGAAGGGGAACTGCATTGCAGGTTATGTTATTTTTAACGACAGTACTGTCCGCGATGTGCAGTGGCCGGATTTCCAGGCGATGACCGGACCGACGCGCTGCAAAGATTTCGATCGCAGCAAAGGAATAGGACCATTTCTGGTAACGCCGGATGAAATCGACAACCCGCTGGCACTGGATGTGGATGTACGCATCGGGGAGAGACTGCACTGGAAGGGAAGCACATCCGAGTATTCTGCACACCCTGCAAAAGTGATGGAGGAGGTTCTCAAAGTTTTCACGCCACTCCCGGGCACAATTATAGGAATGGGGACGATACCGGATTGCTGCGCAATCGAGACCGAAGAATGGCTGTTGCCCTCTGACCGAATCCAGATTACATTTGATAAATTAGGCACGCTCACGCAATTGGTGCCTGATCATGTCAAGATTACGGAACCAAGCCGCTGGGAAAAAAGAAGTGATTTGCCTTAAAAAAAACGTTTATCAAAATGATGAACCCCGACCCTGCTGCATATGCAAAACTTGTAGTAGAATAGGATTAACATATGCAAAAGGAGAAGTACAATGCAAACTTCAGACAGAATCATTGAAGCCGCGACACAGCTCATCAAAAAGAATGGCTATCGGGGAGTAAGCACCAAAGCCATTGCAACGGAAGCTAAAGTCAATGAATCTACGATTTTTCGGCAATTTGGAAGCAAGCAAGGCATATTGGAAGCCATCATTGAAAGACATTCGGATATCCCGCAATTTGAGAAGCTGTTAAAAGAGGACGCGACCGATAATCCGGAAGTTGATCTGCTGAATGTAAGCCAGCAGTACCGTTTGTTTTTCCATAAAAATGCGGACATCATTTTGATTGGCATCCGCGACAAAGGAATGCTTCCCGAATTAGACAGAGTGCTAGCCGATCCGCCGGCGAAGCTTCACTCCTTGCTGGTTGAATATTTTCAACGCTTGCAGAATAAAAAAGTTATAGCCAGACAGGATGAGCGCCTTGTCGCAATGTCTTTTCTCTCGATGTGCTACGGATTTCAGATGAGCGAGCTGATTCACCGGCAATATCAATCCCAACTCGTCACCGAGGAAGAGTTCTACAAGCACAGTGTCTCATTGTTTGTTAAAGGAATTTTGGCTCAGTCATAAGCACTATTGATTTATTTAATGAGAAGTCTAAACTTACGAGAACGGGCTGAGGCTGGAAACTCGGTGTTACTATCCATTCATCTAATGGAAGAGCATGCAGCGACGGTTGATGATGTGATGATTATTAAGCATGGAACAATCGTTGCAGATGGAACATTGGAGAAGTAAAAGGTAATCCTTCCACGCTGGAGGATGCCTTTTTTGCTCATGAATGTAGTTTTTAGTAATGGAAAATAAAATACGTGGATGCATTATATAAAAAACATGTCTCATTAAATTAAGCCCAATTTTTTCTAGGGCTTTTTTTGTTTGGGACCTCAGGATTGTATTTGGTCTATACTCAAACTTTCGAGTCAGAGTTATTGTACAGCTTTAAATCAAGACAATCATGCCTATTGTATTGGAATTATCCAAGGCTGTACTTACTTAAAATCTTATAAGAAATTCTTGAAATCACAGAAATTTATTGGGGTAGTGGGATGCTATTATACAAATATAAATAAAGACGAGGTGATGATATGCAAGCAAAATTGGCAGCGGACGCCATTCCCCTCACCAAAAAGCGAAATTCATGGATAAGAACGATAAAAAAGTATAAAGTGATGTACGCTCTCTTGTTCCCGGCATTACTTTACTTTGCCGTTTTCAAATACGTTCCTATGGCGGGAATCATTATTGCTTTTAAAAACTATAACCTAGCATTGGGACTATGGGATAGTCCATGGGTGGGATTTAGAAATTTTACAGATTTTATGAACGGCGTTTATTTCTGGGACATCATGAGAAATACGATAATCATATCGCTGTATAAGCTATTGTTCGGTTTCTCAGCTCCTATCATACTTGCTTTGCTGCTCAATGAAGTTTATACCCAATGGTTTAAGAAAATCGTACAAACGATCACTTATTTACCCCACTTTCTATCATGGGTCATTGTTTATGGAATGATGGTGGCATTATTAGCCCCAGGGGATGGTCTTTTTAACATGATTTTGAAGGAAGCTGGAGTTGAACCCATCTCATTCCTAACGGAACCTGCCTGGGGCAGACTGCTGATCATCTTATCTGAAATATGGAAGGATATTGGATGGGGAGCGATATTGTACCTTGCAGCATTAGCAGGAATCGATCCAAGCTTATATGAAGCGGCTAGAATTGATGGCGCTTCCAAATGGAGACAGCTATGGCATGTAACACTTCCCGGCATTCGAGGCGTGATGATTCTGATGCTGATCCTTAAATTAAGCCATATTCTGGATGCTGGTTTTGACCAAATATTCATGTTTGCCAACAGCTTTAATCAGGAGAAGATCGACATTATCGACACATGGGTATACCGTGAAGGGCTCGAGCGACTTAAGATTGGCTTGGCTACTGCTGTGGGATTGTTTAAAGCGGTCATCGGATTTGTTTTAGTGTTGGCAGCGAATAAGCTCGCCAAAAAATTCGATGGGCAAATTTGGTGAGGTGGTTATCAATATGATCAATTTGACAATCGGAGAGAAAGTCTGGCAAGCAGTCGTTTATTTTATTCTTATTTTGCTAGCTCTACTTTGCTTACTACCCTTTCTATATGTGGTTGCTGTTTCAGTGACGCCAGAATCGGAAGTGTTAAGAAGAGGAATTGTTATTATACCAGAATCCTTTACCTTTCTAGCCTATAAAGAAGTATTCATTTCTCATGGTATCGGGCAGGCGTATAAAATTACATTGTTTCGAACGATAGTAGGCACTGCTCTTAATGTGTTCTTTACGGTAATAGCGGCATATCCATTATCCAAAAAATATTTGCCGGGTCGAAGCCCATTTTTACTATTCATTGTCTTCACCATGATGTTTGGGGGAGGATTAATTCCGACTTATTTACTAGTCCGCTCTCTGGGATTGCTAAACAGTCCGTGGGTATTGATTATTCCAAATCTCATTAGTGCATTTAATCTGGTGATCATTAAAGGCTTTTTCGAGCAATTGCCTGCTGAAATCGAGGAATCAGCGAGGGTAGACGGTGCAAGTGAGCTTCAGTCGTTATGGCGGATCATTTTACCCTTGTCCTTGCCCGTCCTTTCCACAATTTCCTTATTTTACGCAGTCGGGCATTGGAATAGTTATTTCGATGCTATTGTTTATATCAATGATTCAAACTTAATGCCGCTTCAAGTGATCTTGCGCAACATCCTGCTTAACGTCGCAACCCAAAGTGCTGATTCGCTTGCCAATACCGGAGCTGTTAGTACGTTCGCTATACAAATGGCAGCAGTTGTCGTGACTACAGTTCCGATTTTGATCGTTTACCCATTTATGCAAAAGCATTTTACCAAAGGTGTACTCTTGGGATCGGTTAAAGGTTAAAAAGAAATTCCAACCTGAGTTGTTACGGGGAAACCGTGATAATATAGAAGCAAAGGAGAGGTCATTATGCAACGTAAAGCGATTACATTTGCTATTCTGACAGCAATGGTCGGTGTGGGAACGGTATTGTCAGGATGTGGGGACAAAAAAGAGGTTACATCGTCAGCTACGGGTAATTCACAAGGCCAGTCTAGTCCCTTTGAAAAAAAATTGAAAATTTCGATGTTTAACCAAGGCACTTTCAATGCTGCTGCTCCGATTCCTCCCCGTGAAGAAGATATCCAACGACAAATGTTGGAGAAAGCAGTAAATATCGACTTGGAAATGATGATTCCTCAATCAGGTCAAGCAACGACTAAATTAAATACGCTCATTGCTGGAGGAGATATTCCAGATTTGATTTTCTTGAAAAGCCGGGCTGATCTCGCGCAATATTATGACCAAGGCGTTCTTGCGGATTTGACACCGTATCTGGATCAATTTCCTGAATTACAGAAACGTTTTAGCAACGACTCCTGGGAGGCGATGTCCTATCAAGGAAAAACCATTGGGGTTCCAGGTTATGATAATGTAAATGGTATCAGTCGAAGCTTCTTCATTCGCAATGATTGGCTGAAAAAGCTGAATATGGAAGTGCCAACGACACCTGACGAGTTATTCGAAGTTATGAAAGCCTTTACAGAGAAAGACCCGGACGGTAATGGCAAAAACGATACTTACGGATTCATAGGCGGCATGAATAAAGAAGGCAATCTGCAAACCTACGGCTTCGATAGTTTGATGTGGATGTTTGGTGTCAATCCTCCATCAGCCATCGATGTGAAAGACAATGAACCGGTGTTCCTGTATACCGACCCAAAAATGAAAGAGGCGCTCACTTATATCAATAAAATGATGGAAGCCAAAGTTGTAGATCCAGACTGGGTGACGATGAATACTCCCGATTTGTTGGACCAAAAGTTATTTAAGGGTAAAGTTGGCTTCATGATAAGAGATGCACGCAGGCTGGAACCGGATTATCAGCAGAAAATGAAAGAAATCAGTGGAGAGGTACCGGAATGGATCGTCATTCCTCCAATGATAGGTCCTTATGGCGATCAAATTGTAGAGAGAAAATCGTTCCAAGGCAATTCATGGGCCATATCCAAGAAAGCGGATAAGGACAAAATCATTCGGATCTTGTCCATGCTGAATTATCTCTTTACGGACAAAGAAGCATATCCGAATTTTGCATACGGAATTAAAGGAATTCATTGGGATTTAGTGGACGGCAAGATCAAGAATAAAACCTCCGAATTATCAAAGGAAATGAAAGAAAAGTACCTATGGGTTGACCATTATAGAATGCCGCGTCGTGGTGATGATGCTGAGTACTTCAGCTTCCAGAATCCTAAGACGGCAGAAGCTTTTGAGAACAATCAGAAATACGTGGCGCCTACTTTGCCCGGGAATTTATTGACTGAAGACCCGAACGATACATTGGCAGCTGACCGCCAACGTTTCATTAATGAAAGTTTGGTCAAATTTATGACCGGCAAAGATCCTCTTTCTAACTGGGAGAATTTCCTCAATACGTTGGATACCAAGTTTGACATGCAGAAATATAAGGACACAGTAATCAAGCAATTTAAAGAAGCGGGCTTAATTAAGTAAATCAAGTAGAAACGGCTTCGCCGTCCTTTTAAAGGACGGTACCGTTTCAGCGAGAAAGATAAGGAACATTTATGCGCGAAGCATATAAATTCTTATCTTTTAAATAAAGAGAGAGGCTATAAATAGCCCCTCTCTTTATTGAAATATAAGAAAGTATAAGTTTTACTTTATACTTTCTCCTTCTATTTTTCGAAGAAACGCTTATCGTCCTTAAAAAGGACGCCGAAGGCGTTTCTTCTTATCATATGCTATTATTTGTTTAATACAGATTTAAAAGGAAGATGATAGATGCGAAGAAGAATCAGCTTGCCTTTAAAATTATTTTTTATCGTTTTTGCATTTGTATTAAGCTGCATAATCTTGATAAGTCAATTGTCTTATCACTATGTCCAAAAGGAAATAAGAAAAACTGACATTTATTACACTAACCAAATACTAGACAAGGTAGATCAGTATTTCACAGTTAATTTTTCCTCCTTTCAGACGATCCTGTTCTCGGTCGAAACATCGGTGAAAGCCAACATTGACAATACAGAAGTGATTAAAAAGCAATTAAGAGAGCTGTATGAACTCAACAGTAATTACGTCAGTAATATTTATTTGATCAAAAGCGATTTATCCATTTTAGGTGGGAGTACACCTACCCGAATATTCGATGAACCTTTAGCTGAAAGAGAACCTTTGTTTGATGCGGCTGACAAGAACAGAAGGACTACATTTGTCAGTGATCCTTACAAATCTAAATATTCCGGCTGGACAGTTACGATGGTTCGATATCTGAACAATGCTCCGTTTCCTATGGCCATTGCGGTAGATTTGGATCTAAATGCCATTGAAGAAACCTTGTTCAAGATTAATAAAAAAGAACAAATGGATTTGGCTCTAATCACCGCATCGGGAAAAATCATTGCCGGATTTTCGGAAAATAAAGGACCCATGAATATTCAAGATCATACTTTTTCAATCGGTGAAACGTCAGCGGAACAAATTCTGGATACTACAGAAACAAGCCTTCAACTACATTCCAAGGATGGTATTCCAGTCTCCCTTCTGAAAAAACCGACGGAGAAATTCAACTGGACCATCATCTCGATCAACGATGAATCACGCTTGAAAGCTGCTTTGTCCAGATTGGAAACCTATTATATCGGGCTTCTAGCTGCAGGTCTTCTCTTAAGTCTGTTCATTTCCTTTTTTATTGCCAAATATATAAGGACCCCTCTCTATGCGCTCAAAACAAAAATGAAGCGGGTGGAGCAAGGCCTCCTCACAACTACAATATCGATTAACCGAAACGATGAGTTTGGAGATCTCTCCCGAGCATTCGATCGTATGCTGCAACAAATTGTGGAATTGATACGGGGAGCGGAGCTACATAATGAACTTGAGCGGAAGCTGGAAATTCAAGTGCTTCAGTCTCAAATAAACCCTCATTTTCTGTATAACACGCTTGGTTCTATCAGTAATGTCATACGACTAGGACAAATTGAGAAAGTAGATGTGGTGATCGAGTCTCTCATTTCAATATTGGAATATGGGATAGCTGATGCTTCGGAGAAGGTATCACTGCGTCAGGAATTGCAAAATGTATCGGACTATATCGCGATCCAGAACATCCGCTATAACAGGAACTTCCACTTGATTGAAAATATCGAAGCAGATTTAATAGATTTCCCAGTTTTTCGAATGCTGCTGCAGCCCCTTGTGGAGAATAGTATCTTCCATGGTTATAACGGAGGGGGGATCGAAGGCCCTATTACTATTCATGCGTACAGGGAGGGGGGCAACGTCATCATAGAAGTAGTGGATCAAGGCGAGGGAATTCCAACTGATAAAATAAAGCATATTTTGATTTCAGAACCGAGTGATGTGGAAGTGAAAAGGAAAAGGATCGGGTTAAATAATATTCATGACCGAATCAGACTTCACTACGGAGAACAGTTCGGGCTCCAAATTATAAGCATACCTAAGGAAATAACCCGTGTTCAAGCCTTATTTCCAGCAGGCTCGTTTAAAGGAGATGCATGATGGTGAGAGACTACACCTGCTTCATTGTTGACGATGAAGATCTAATCATTCAGAGATTGGAATTGTTTTTTAACGAGCTCTCCCATAGGGATAAGCGATTTCATTTAGTGGGAAAAGCAAATAATGGTCTGGAGGGGATAGAGGAGATCGTAAAGCTTAAGCCGGATATCGTGATATCTGATATCGTTATGCCGCGAATGGATGGAATTTCCATGATTGAGCAACTAAAACCAAAGCTTCCCAATACCCAATACATTCTTTTGACCGCTTATTCATCCTTTGAATACGCCCAGAGAGCTATTCAAGCCAACGTCTTGGAGTACATTGTTAAGGTTCCGCTCAGGGAAAAGGATTTAGATCGCGCTTTAGATAAGGCAGCCGGGATTTTAAATGAGGTTAAGAAAAAAGAAGCGGAATTTCAATCGTTAAACGTATCCGTGCTTGAAAATAAATATAGAGTCCGCAAGCAATTTTTTAACGAGCTTATCAGAGGCGAAATTCCTTCTCATCGGGCATCGGATTTTGCCAATCGCATGCAATTCCATTTCTTTCAAGCCAACTATTGCTGCTTCATTGTTGAAATGAATCTGTATGAAAGTTTCCGAAACGATTATTCAGCGTCTGATCAAAACATCTTGAAATATGCGATTACGAATATAATCGAAGAAACTGTGGTGAACGGTGGCAGAGGTGTAGCTGCGGATCTATCCGATAATCGTTTTATTGGCTTTCTTTCCTGGGAAAATAATCGCAGCGATATGGACACGGAATATGCTTGCCATTCATTGGGCAGTCAGATCGTATCCCATTTACATCAATATTTGAATCAAAGGGTGTCCGTAGCTTTTGGAGGTCCCCACCGAGGCTGGGAATCCATCAAACAAGCTTACATGGAAGCTAATAACGTGAGTGAGGATTTCTACTATCATGAAGAGAAAGTAGTCAAAACACCCATGCATCGGTTCCATTACCGTAATGACAAAAAGGAGGACTTTCAGCTGAAACTGGCTGATTTTCTCACATGGATACAAAGGAAAGTTTCCAAGGAAGCGCTGGAGAAAGAACTCTCTGCTTTAAACCAATTTGTGACAGATTATAAAATTCATAAGTCCATCATGGCACCTATGCTTCAAGGCTTGTACAGAGACATTACTGCGAAATTTAAATCGGGGAACTCGTTGACCACGGATGCATCAGAGTTTCCCATAAAATTCATGACATTTCGGGAGCAGCTTGCCTATATTGGCGACTTCACATTCGAATATGTACACGCTGGCCAACTTTTACATCGTATAGAAATCATGAGTGCTATGCGGTTTATAGAGAAAAACCTGAAACAGAGATTAACGCTGGAGGCTATTGCCGAGGAAGTGAATTTAGCTCCATCTTATTTTAGCAGCTTATTCAAAAAAACAATGAACGAGGGCGTTATCAGCTACATCAACCGCAAAAAAATTCACTTAGCTCTCGAGCTGTTAAATGTTCAGGATTATTCTTTATTGGAATTGTGTGAGGAAGTAGGAATTGTGAATGAAGGTTATTTTTGTAAACTATTTAAAGAATATACGGGTGATACGCCTAAGCAATATCGGATAAAAATGACACGGTATGAATCCAAATAAGGTTGCAAAAAATGTATAAATTTCTCGCGAAATCATGTAAAAAAAAGAGCATCAAAAGGCTTACCATGATAGAAGGATCTAATCATGGAGGTTATCAAAATGGAGCTTATTAAAGCAGATGTAACCGTCGTAGGCGGAGGTATTGCTGGGATATGCGCTGCCATTGCTGCCGCACGCCAAGGGCTGCAGGTTTCACTTATTAATGATCGGCCGGTTCTTGGAGGAAATGCGAGCAGCGAGGTCCGGGTTCATATCAACGGGTCAGCATATCTCGGAAACAGTCCATCCTATTATGCACGCGAGGGCGGATTGGTGGAAGAACTCAAGTTGAAGATTTTTCACTATAATCCGTTATACAACAAGAAGCTTATGCTTTCGCTTTCGGATACGGTCTTGTTGGATATGGTTTATGCTGAGCCTAACATTTCTCTATTTCTGAATACATGCGTGCATGAAACGGGCATGGAGAACGGCAGAATTAAATGGGTTGAGGGCCTTCAATTGGCTTCCGAAAGAAAATTTCGCTTCGAAAGCAGAACCTACATTGATTGCTCCGGAGATGGAGTTGTCGGATATCAAGCAGGTGCTCTCTTCCGCTGGGGGAGAGAAGCGAAGCATGAATACATGGAAGAATTGGCTCCTGAAGTGGCGGACCATTACACCATGGGCGATACGATCCTGTTTCAAGCCCGTGACGTAGAATATTCCGTTCCATTCAAAAGGCCTGGCTTTGCGTATGATATTACGAAGTTGGCTTTTTTCGATAGTATCAGAAAAGGCTTAAACCATCGGGCTTTACCAAGAAAAATCAATGGGCTTGGCGGATTGTGGTGGCTGGAATATGGTGGACATATGGATATTATCAAGAATAATGAAGACATCGCATTGGAACTGCGGAAATTGGTGTACGGGATTTGGGATTATATCAAAAATAGCGGCGAATTTGATGATGTAGACAATCTCATCTTGGATTATGTATGCCCGATTCCTGGAAAGCGGGAGTCGAGGCGGTTCATAGGGGACCACATGTTGTCTCAGAAAGATCTTACAGCAAAGCCGCATTTCGAAGATGCTGTATCCGTCGGTGGATGGTATATGGATTTACATGCGAATAAGGGCATCTACGATGAGGGGCCAGCTACAGCATGGAATTTCGTGCCTGGATTGTACAATATCCCTTTCCGCAGTTTATATTCACGAAATATTCCTAATCTCATGTTCGCTGGTCGCAATATAAGTGCTACCCATGTGGCTTTCGGATCTACTAGGGTAATGGCAACCTGCGGTTGTATGGGGCAGGCGGTTGGAACGGCAGCTTCGTTATGCTTGAAATATGAGATAGACCCTGCGGCCATAGTCGAATCTCATATGGAGGAGCTGCAGGCGCTGCTGCTTCGAGATGGCCAAACGATTGTAGGGCTTCAAGAGGAATTGAATCCTTACTTCGCTGACGGATTAACTATTCGTTCCTCGTCTCAGCGCAGCTATGATAATCCTCATCCAACTGAAGAGATTCCCTTGGAGAAAGAGTTATGTTTGGTCTTGCCGATTCAGACATCCGTGGCTGAAAGTGTACGGATCAAAATTAAAAATAGGTCCGAGCATTCGGAAACTTTGCATGTAAAGCTGTTTGCCGGGGAACGGAAGGAAAACTACATTCCCACTAGCGAGTTGAAAGATTACCGCTTGGATATTGCAGCCGGTCATGACGACTGGATTACGCTAAATTTGGGCTGCAAGAAACCGGCTGACGACAAAATCTACATCGTATTGGAAGGTACGGCGAGCCTTGCCGTCTACGGTAATGAAGAAAAAATAACAGGAGCGGTCAGCTTCCATTATAGGCCGGAAGAGCCGTCCAGGCTGAAGAAATTCAATAAGAGCATTTGCTTCAAGGATCTGTTACCGTCCCAGAGTATGTATAATCCCGAGAATGTCGTCAACGGCTTCTCCAGACCTTATGGTCTACCGAACGGCTGGATTTCTGAACGTACGGAAGAACAGGAATGGTTGGAATTCTGTTTTGCAAGCCCCAAAAATGTAGACGAAATCCATCTTGTTTTCAATTCACAGTTGGATTTGGAGCATTTCAACGACCCGATCGAGTCCCTTATCCAAGATTATGATATGACCTTGACCTTAGAAGACGGAACCGAGAGGACAATCATAACTCGTGGGAATTATCTCACGTTGAATAAACATAAGGTGGATGCGAAACATGTAACCCGAATCCGGATTAATTTCTGCGCAACGTATGGTTCGCCTTATTTTGAAGTGTTTGCAGTAAAATTGTTTGCTCCTAAAATTGATAAATGAGGTCAGGTGAAGTAACGATGAAGGAATTATTCCCACGTAATGGGCTCCCCAATATAATTCAGAAATTGGAAAATGGGGATACCGTAACAATCGTCTATTTCGGCGGCAGTAATACCCGTTCTGAAGGCTACAGGGTCATGACGGCGGATTGGCTTCGTGAGAAATATCCTAAGGCGGATATCCGCTCTGTGAATGCAGGCATTAATGGGACAGGATCGGATTTGGGTTGTGCCCGTTTGGAGACAGATGTACTGCGTCATCGGCCTGATCTAGTATTTGTTGAATTTGTCGGTAACGATGGCGGAGATCCCGAATCCAAGGCGCGGATCGAAGGGATTGTCCGTCAGATCCGCAAGCGGAGCCGGTTTACCGATATCCTGTTCGTTTATACGCTGAAGGAGCGGGATGTGGCCTTATTTCAGTCTGGGGAATACCAGAAGGGGGCTCTAATGCAAGAGGAAGTGGCCGACTATTATGGTATTCCTTCGATTCATCTGGGCGTAGCGGTCAGTCACTTGGTGTCGGAGGGAAAACTCGTTTTTACCTCAAGGGAAGACGTGTCCATTTCTGGTGCCGTTGTTTTTACGCATGATTCGATCCATCCGACTATTCCCGAAGGACACCAGATTTACACGGATACGATCACCCGGTCATTTGAGGTAATTATCGAACTCAGAGGTCATCAGGGAAGGTTAGTACATCACTTACCTCAGAATCCGTTGGTTCCGGCTAATCCTTGGGAGTATGCGACCATGCTGTCACTGGATAGTCTTACTACTTTTTCCGCAGGATGGTCTTACATGACGCCCGATGATTTTGCTTTAGTGCGCGAGTACAATTGGTTGTTCCCCGGCCTATGGCGAGCAGTCGATCCTGGAGAGGCTATCACGGTGCAGTTCGAGGGCACCCATATCGGGTTATTCGATATCGGTGGGCCTGATTCTGGCAGATTGAAGGTGTCAGTGGATGGTGGGGAACCCTTTATTATCGATCGATTCACACTACACAACGATCATAATCGAAATCAGTATGTATTCTTGCCGGAGCTCCCGAATGGAAAACATACGGTTCGCTTTGAAATCGATACCGAGAAGACAGACAAAGCGGCCGTGTTTGAAGCATGCGGCAATGAACGAAGTAGAGAGCACGTTAGGCAGCATCCAGATTGGTATGATCAAACGGTGATTCAGCTTGGGAAGTTGTTATTAGTGCAGCCGCCATTATAATTAATCATTAGGCTTTGTACAATTGGTAGACCTACATCATAACTGACTGCAGTTGAGCGGGCAGTTATGATGTAGGTCTCTTTTTTAAAGGACGACAAAGTCGTTTCTTCTTGCTTAAAATCTTATAAGAAATTCTTAAAATTAAAGAAATTTCACAGTTCTGTAACATGCTATGATAAAACCGACAGAGCAGGCTTAGCCAGAAGGATAAGGCTAATTGCTTCTATACGATCTTCGAACAAAGGAGGGCAACATTATTTTGAAAGCGTTATCAACACAAGGGAGGCTGTGAGTTGTATGATAAAAAGGAAGCTGTTTTTCTTAATCGTTTTCATCGTGACGATATTAGTTCCTTTCAGCCTAGTCGGAATAAGGACCGCATACGCGGAGCCCTTACCGTATAAGACGATTATCATCGATGACGGGAGCATCACGATCAATGATGTTGTGACACCTGATGTGGGTAACGAGAACAACGGATATTCAGCTCCGAATTGGACCACAAGTACAGGGGTGAAGGGATATGATAACTCCAGTTCTAAATATACGAGTACAGCAGGCAGAGCGATATCCTGGAATCCACGATTGGAAGCGGGAACGGCGAAAATTTCGTTATACAAACTTAATTGGGAAGATAAAGCAGATAGCAATGTAAAAATTGAAATCGTCCACAATGGAACGACCGATGTTCTCTATATGGATTTGCGGCCTTCATTTGGTGCTCCTGCGGGATGGGTTGATTTGGGAGAGTACTATTTTTCCGGAGTTGGTAAAGAATTCGTTAGATTAACTCGATCTACCAGCACAACCAGCACGATAATTACTCGTGCAGATGCGGTCAAGTTCGAAGGGAATATTCAGCAAAAAGAGCCGCATAAGACGATCATCATTGATGATGGAAGCATCACGATTGATGATGTCGTCACCACTGATGTAGATAACGCAAATAACGGGTTCTCCGCTCCTTATTGGACTACAAGTACGGGAGTGAAGGGATATAATAATTCCAGTTCCAAATTTACCGATGCAGTAGGAAGAAGCATCACATGGAATCCGCGATTGGAAGCAGGGACGGCGAAAATTTCATTCAACAAGCTTGATTGGGCGGATAAAGCAGACAGTAATGTTAAAATTGAAATTGTTCACAATGGGATTACGGATGTCATGTTTATGGATCTGAGGCCCTCGTCAGGCCCATCGGCCGGATGGGTTGATTTGGGGTCCTATTATTTCAGTGGTGATGATAGCGAATTTGTCAGACTGACTCGAACGCAACCTACGACCGGAAAGATCGTTACGCGGGCCGATGCGGTCAAGTTTGAAGGGAATATCCGGCAGCAAGCTCCGCCGTTGCCTCCGCTGCGCAGCCGTACATTGGCGAATCTCAGTTACACGGAAAAAGGCAGCATCGAGAATGCCAGCTACAAAGTAACCTTCTATGAAGCAGCTTGGGATGGTGGCAAATCCATCGTTCGTGATATGTTCTACAAGGACACGGATACGGGGAACTGGGTGCCTGTCAATAATGTGGCGGAAAGACTTGAAGAGCAATGGGTCTTATTGGATGGGAATTCGGGGAGTCTAACCAATTACTACGATACGATGAACAAACGCTGGATTACATTCGACGAGATTGATTTCCCTGACAGCCATACGGCGATATTAACCGATTCTTCACATGGAAGCGATTACGATTTACAAGTGAACTGGTCCATGTCAGGGGACAAACCTGATGTTTCCTTCGCTTTTACACCCCGCCGGGATGGCAATTACGTGATCGGCTATCAGTCTTTCACAACAGAGCAGATCTCTGGCGTCAATGAAGTATTAAATGGTTTCAGGTCACACGCCAAAATGGTAGGTTCGGTGGAATCAACAAGCTTAAGGGAGCTAAGCGCTCCAATGAGTCTGGTTGAAAAGAATGACGGTTCGGGCAATCCATTGACGTATGGGGTATTTGTACCTTCGGATGAGCTTCCGGTTGAATTTGAACCGACGGGAGGTGTTACGAAACAAAGGCTTGGCATGAGTCTTGTCAACAATGAAGGCAGCGTGCAGCCAATCTTGTATGCTCCTCAATTAGGGACTTATTCGCAAATGGCCGCAGAAAGCACTTATCAATTTCATATGGGACTAATCGCTCAAAAAATCAATTTGTATGAGTCCTACGCGGATATTCTTCGCAATGAGTATGGTTATTCCGCATACCGGGAAAATGTATCAGATCAGTCGCTTACTGACGCGATGTTCAATATGATCGATTTACTTAAGATAGAGCCGCAAGGGGATGACTCTGTTGATTATGTCCCGTCACCCAGCGGATGGTGGAGCCGTGCCAAGGGCTTTATTGACATCGAAAACGAGGATAGTATTCGAACAAGCTCGAATGCGGTTCTTTTGGGGGCTTACTATTTGACTGGGGATGACCAGCTTTACGATACGAGAGCATTGCCGTCCGTCCAGTACGGCTTATCGCGAAATGGTATAGGTTGGTCGCCGACGCAGAAGCCAGTATACGGTGTGCCGTCGTTATGGAAAATGGCAACCTTGCCGTTTGATTTTTCAAGCGTAGCCGCTGTCAATCAGATGATGGGGACTTCGGCAGGAATTGGGGCGCTGGCACAGGAAGAGTACCTCGTGCGTGATCCTGACCAGAAAGACCGAGGTCCTGTCATTCAGCCCCTGATGATGTATCGTATGACGGGAGATGCGCAGTATTTACAGGCTGCCAAGGATGCAGCCGACAGCTATATCATGCAGCATATTGATACGCCTGCATCCGTAAATGTGAGTAAAAATGAGTTCATTTATTATTATAGCAAGCTGTGGATGGAGATCTTGGAGCTTTACGAGGAAACTCAGGAACCCAAATACTTGAATGCAGCTTATAAAGAAGCCAAACGGTATGCAACGATGTTCGTTGCTCGTCCGGTTCTTGAAGGTGCCGTTACGATTCCGCAGCCTGAGACGTATAATTACGCGGAGTCGTTCCATTGGCCGGAAAGTGGTAAATATCAATATCCTCGGATCAAGCTCCCAGAAGATGTAGCCGGAGGCGTACAAGCGGATAGTTGGCTTGTCTCTCCCAATGGATTGACGTTTGAAGCGGGAAGTACAACTGGTTATTATCGGATGAATGCTCAGGAAGCTCCATTCATGCTGAGATTGTCGCTCTATACAGGCGATAAATTGCTGCAGGATATTGCTCATAATGCAGTCATCGGACGATATTCCAGCTATCCAGGTTATTACTATAAGGGCTTCGCCGTTAGTCAACTTGAACCGGAGTTTCCTCTGGAAGGCCCAAGCGGGGCTACATCCATCTATTATCACCATATACCGGGACAGCTCGGGCAAACGATGGATTATTTGATCAGCGAACAATCGTTGAAATCGAATGGAAGTATTACATTTCCTTCTGTATTTGAAACTAATTTTTTATGGTTCAAATATCACCTCTATGGAAATAAACCAGGGAATTTTTACGGTAATTCCGACGTTTGGCTCTGGATGCCTAAGGGGATAATTCAGACCAACCATCCTCAATTGAACTGGATAACGGGAGAGAGCGGGAATAAATTCTACATCGGGTTAAGCAACGAATCCTCAGCTGAAGTCCAGACTCCGATCGAATTGAATGCGCAAATCATTGGGTTCAACCCGGCACAAGATTATACCGTAACCATCATCCGCGACAATGGCACACCAGAGCAAGCGGTTATGAGTGGCGGAATCATTCAAGCCACAGTTTCAAGCAAGGGAATAACCGCTATCATTGTGGAAGGACTCAACATTGAAGTGCCGCTGCACCAGGTCAGAACTACTGATACATCGGATGCAAGCTATTTCTTCGATATCCACAGTCCAATAGATGCGGTTAAAGGCATGCTGATCGTCAAGCCCGACAAAACGGCCTACGATGCTTATGTGCAGGCAAAAACGACGAAACCAGCGACGATCCATTATTCCTTGGATGGCGGGGCTACGTATACAACCATTCCAGATAAGATCTATCCGATGGAATGGTCGATACGGGTAAACGATTTATCCCAAACCTTCACTTATTATGTGGAATCGGACGGGAAACAGACTCGCAAGCGGACACTCTATCTGCCTGATCAGGTAACCGAAACTCCAGTTCAACCGGATTGGCAGGAGGGTTCATCTATCATTGTGGATAATACGGAGGCAGAGACAGAAGGCGTCTGGATACGGGATACAACGGCTAACGACTATTATTATGATAACTATGTGTATGCCAAATCGACTGCCGGCACAGCGACAAGCAGAATTGTTTGGCGACCTGATCTGCCGGAAAGTGTTACTTACAGTGTGTACTATAAGCTTCCGCAAATAACCGCTGCCAGTGAAAATTGGGCAACGAATGCCTCATTTACCGTTTATTATAGCGGAGGCTCCGAGACGGTTACCGTAGATGAGACAGCGGCCAATGGGACTTGGGTGTACCTGGGTGCTTATCCTTTTGCAGCAGGCGATAGTGGGTACGTGGAATTAACCAATAAGGCCAATAAGTCACGGGTAGTCGCCGATGCGATGATGTGGGTGGACCCGAACAAGATACCGCAATTGGAGTCTGCGGTGATCCTGTCGGATCGGAACGAACTGCAGATGACTCAAACCGCACAACTAAGCGTAACCGGCTATTTGGATAATGGTCTGATTGGTGATCTATCACTGGCAAATGTGCAGTATTTCGTTGATCGAACCGATCTGGCTGAAGTGGACAGTAGCGGTTTGTTGACCCTTCTAAGTCTCGACGGGGAAAAGGATCACATTGAGGTATGGGCCACTGTAACGATTGACGGGGTGACCTTAACAACACCGCCTTTGACCATTGCGATCAGGGAATTAACGGTTATTGTCGACAGCACGAATACGACTGGGTTGTACACGACAGAAGGGTCTTGGAGCCAAAGCAATTTAGCCGGATACAAAATTGGTGTGAAGTCCCGTTACTCTACCGTTCAAGGATCCTCAGCGACGTGGAAAGGCCAGTTTCCAGAGGGGAAATATACGGTCTCCATCTACAAGCTCGTCCATACGACGGCAAATGACAATTATGTCAAAGTGGAAGTGAAGCATCAGTCGGTTACCGAGGTCACGTATATCGATGCAACCGTTGGCTCGTCGGGTTGGGTTAATCTAGGAACGTTCGACTTTACTGGAGACGGCAGCGAGTATGTTCGTTTAACAAGGGTTACTCCGACAACGGTAGATCCGCCAACTCTACCTGCCGATATGATTTATACCAGGGCTGATGCAGTCAAGTTCGAACGGCATTCCAGTAGTCTGCCGTTGCTTGCAAATGGGGTGCCAGGTAAACCGACACTATCGAATAATAGCGGTGTTGCGACAGGCTTACATGATGGCAATTATGAGGTTACGATGAATATGTGGTGGGGAAACAATGGCACACTGTATAAGCTGTACGAGAATGGCCAATTGATCCAAACGAAGTCACTCGCCGATGTTTCGCCAGCTGCTCAGACTTCCATTATGCCTATTCAAGGAAAGCCGAATGGAACCTATGTGTATACATGTGAGTTATCGAATTTGTATGGAACGACTTCATGTGATCCACACACCGTCACCGTGACTGATGCGAAGCCCGGCAAACCTGTTTTGTCTAGTGACAACTGGGATCAAGATGGGGACTATAACATTACTGCTAATATGTGGTGGGGCACGAACGCAACACAGTATCGATTATATGAAAATGGCGAACTTATTGAAACGCAATCTTTATCTTCACAAACACCAAGTGCTCAATCGGCCACTACACAAATTTCAGGGAAATCGCCTGGCATCTATCAATATCGCTGTGAGTTTATGAATGGAAGTGGAACAACGGAAAGTGATACTATACAGATTATTGTAAAATAAACCTATGAGCTGAGTGGATGAGAACGATCCATTCGGCTTTTTTATTTCTTGGAATTTAGTATTGAACTATGCAAAATGCTAATCTTTCAAGACTCTCAACTGAGTGATATTTACACGAACAGGTAGTAGTGCTTCAGAAATCCTAGCTAAGGAATTGAAACAAGCAGGATTGCACCCGGATGAGGGAGAAGGCGTCGGATATTAGATGGAGAACGGACCAACTCCAGTGTTGTCTACTGAAGGCGGTCCGTTTTATTTATGGTCATGAGAAGTAGAGGTGAACATTATGGTGCTCGGGATCAAGTCCCAAGGGCAGGATAGTTGAAAGAGAAACAACCTAACAAGATCCGAGTGTCGAGCGACAACAACATATACCGATTAATTTCCGCGTAAATCGCGGTTTTCTATTCAATCGAAAAGAGCCAAGAGTATGCTCCGATTGTCGTTCTTATATTAACTGATGTTACCACTGCATTGTATTCATTATCCCCATATACCCTAAATTGCTTGTGCAAGAGAATTCATCCGTCGGATCTAAGCCTAGACGCGAGGCAGGCTACGATACTGTGAAGGGGGCATCCCCCGTTTGTTCCGGAATATACGACTCAAATAGAAGCCGTTCTCATATCCGCACAGCTGCGCAATTTTGTCGATACTAAACTCTGTTTCTAGCAGCAATTTGCTAGCCCTGTCCAGCCGTAGCCGAGTCATATATTCAGAGGGGGTCATTCCGTAAGCCGCACGAAAACGTCTCGTCAACTGCACCGGGGTAAGCTGTAGCGAGAGCGCTAAGCTCTTCATATCGACCGGACCGAAAATATTGGCGGTGATGAAGTGGGCCGCCTTCCGCATCTCCTCATCGGCAATCACCACTGTTAACCCTATTTCCTTCGGCACGTTCCTCTCCAGCTCGTACAAACGCCACATATCGCTTACGAGGTGTTGTTTTCGCTCTATTGCGGCCTTATCCTGTTCCAACGCAATTAGTCGCAAGTAGCGGTAGTCGGAGCAAAGGCGTTCGATGTCCGCGATCATCAGATTGCCAGTCAACGAGCGCTTCTCTTCAAGCGAAGGCTCCGTGTTCCATGTGAAATGAATAAAGTGAAAGGTCAAAGGCTCAAGTGTCTTCCTATGAAACCAGGTGTTTGGAGGACAGACCACCAAGCTGCCGAACCCTGCTTCGCCTTCTTGATCTTCAATGCGGTAAGTGAATCGGCCTTCTTCCACAGCCAATATTGTCCAATAGGAATAAATATCCCGGTCGAGAGCAAACGACTCTTTCTTGTCCCAATAAAAGTGAGTCACTAGCCGGATCGCAAAGTCACTTCGCATTTTATCGCCACCAATGTTATGAAATAAAGTATATGCCTTATCGTAACATGGTGTATGGAAATTGAAAAGTTGATAGCATACGATGAAATCATGGATATTAGTTCTTTAAAAGGAGATGTTCAATCATGAGGCAGGAAGTTATCATATCAGATATTACAGTTGTCGGCGGCGGCTTGGCGGGAGTAAGTGCAGCTGTTGCTGCAGCCCGTTTGGGAAGGTCCGTATCACTTATTCAGAATCGTCCTGTGCTAGGCGGAAATTCAAGCAGCGAGGTACGTGTATGGGTGTGCGGAGCTACCGCTCACGGAACGAATCGGTATGCGCGAGAAACCGGCATAATGGGTGAGCTTTTTCTTGAAAACCAGTACTGCAATATCGACGGGAATCCTTATATTTGGGATATGGTTCTCCTTGAAACGGTTCGCGCAGAGCCCAATATCCGCTTGTTTTTGAATACCGATGTTCATGAGGTGGAAGCTGACGGCGATACAGACAATAGGGTCATCCGTTCAGTTACCGGTTGGATGATGGGGTCAGAGCAGCGTATTCGTTTTGAAAGTGGCATGTTTCTAGACTGCTCGGGCGACGGACTGGTTGGATTTCTGGCCGGGGCCAAGCATCGTATCGGCCGAGAAGCGAGGGAAGAGTACAACGAGGATTGGGCACCGCCCGTTGCGGATGACATTACACTGGGAAGTACAATGTTCTTCTATACGAAGGATGCAGGCCATCAGGTCAAGTTTATACCGCCAAGTTTTGCGAAGGATATCACGAAGACGACCATTCCGATGACGCGCGTCATCCGTAGTGGCGATAATGGATGCGCTTATTGGTGGATCGAGTGGGGCGGTGAAATGGATACGGTTCTCGACAACGAACGTATCCGTGACGAGTTATGGGCGGTGATCTATGGCTTATGGGACTATATTAAAAATTCCGGCAACTTCAATGCCGACAACATGACGCTGGAGTGGGTGGGCTCGATTCCAGGCAAGCGGGAGTACCGTCGTTTCATTGGTGATTATATGCTCAACCAGAACGATATCGTTGCTCAGCGCGAGTTTGAAGACGGTGTGGCCTTCGGTGGTTGGTCTATCGATTTGCACCCGCCACAAGGGATGTATTCGACTGAAAGTGGCTCCAAGCATTTGCATGCAGACGGAGTCTATCATATTCCGTTCCGTTCCCTGTATTCTGTCAACGTGAACAATTTGATCATGGCCGGCCGCAACATCAGCGCATCGCACGTGGCTTTCGGAACGACCCGTGTCATGGCTACATGTGCCGTCATCGGCGAGGCTGCCGGCACTGGGGCTGCATTATGCGCTGAGAAAGGGGTCGTCCCACGTGAGCTATACCAGACTCATCTACGTGAACTTCAGCAAACACTGCTTCACCAAGGTGCGTCCATCATCGGTCTACGCAATGATGATGTGACCGATTTGGCACGGAGCGCGAAATTAAAAGCTTCCAGTACATTGACGCAACTAGTTGTGGAGAAGCCGATCGAAACCTATCCACTTGCTTCCGACACCGGCCTGATTTTGCCGGTCGACCCGGAGCTGAAAGGAATCGCTCTACTCGTCGATGCGGCAGAGAACACGACATTGGAACTGGAGCTATGGGACACCGGTCGCGGTGAAAACTATGTCCCGCATACGAAACAACTGGCGACATTGACTCCGGTAGCAAAAGGCACAGGACAATATGTGAGCGTGAACCTCCATTGGAAGCCGGCCACCCCACAAAACGCATTCCTCGTGGTCAAAGCCAACGAACGGCTTGCCTTACATCTGTCTAATGAGCAACAATTTGGTGTACTTGCGTTTGCGAAAGGGCAGCGCCCCATTGTTTCCCCTAATCTCGGGGATCAACAGCCAAGTCAGCCGGTCGTGCAGTGGAATATGCGTCCATTTAACCGCAAACCGATCTGCTTCCGCCTCCTCTCGCCAACGCAAGCATACGCAGCGGAAAAGGTAATCGACGGATATCACCGACCGTTTACTGGGCCGCATCTGTGGTCGTCAGACTCGCTTCGGAAAGACTCTCCGGAGTGGCTGGAGCTCAATTGGCCAGCACCAGTTAACATTAGCACGGTGCATATCACATTTAACGACGATGTGAACGAGGATCTGATCAATCTTCATCATCACCGTACACCGTTCGAAACAATTCCTGAACTGGTCAAGGATTACCTTTTGCAGGTTGATGTGGATGGCGAATGGATTACCGTTGCCGAAGGCAAAAACAACCGTAAACGAAGAGTTGTCCATTCATTAGATCAGCTGGTTTCCTCTGATCGTCTCCGCGTTGTGGTAGAAGCGACGAACGGTTGCCCGAGAGCCGAGATCTTCGAGATTCGCGTATACGAATAGCAGACAACAAAGACCTGTCTGCAGTTCTGCAACTCCCAAGAATCGTTATATGAATCAACAAGTTTTATATCTTCTGGATTCGTTTTAAGATGATATAATCGAATGAATAAAGAAAGATTCATCACAAGATCAATGAATGAGCCTGACTTAAGTATCGGAACTGGCTCTGCAAGGCTAGTATTGTTAACCATACTCCATAAACCAATACCCACGATTGACTGTGGAAAAAAACCTCTTGAAACAGAGGTTTTTTTTGCCTATTCGAGAAATCTGGAAACTCTTCAGACGATAAGAACATTCAACTACATTTTTGGGAGTGGATCCTACACGATGTTCAACTGGCGCTATTTGCTTCCGAACAAATTGAAGTACAGGCTAATCATGGCTTATATCACCCTTCTAATGATTCCTTTGTGCATAGCTATTTTTTATCTGTTCCAGCATTTTGAATCGATTCGTCAGAAGGATATGATGGATCGGATGTCCGAGCACATGCAGCAGGTTCATGTGTCCTTGACAGATATGATGGCATTCGCCTATAAGGCGAATATTATGCTGAGCCAGGACGAGAGCCTGATCCAAATTATGCACGATCCGGACAAGTACGATCCCCTTGAGCGAAAGAAAGTCATCGAGAGTAAGATGTTTGGCATCAACAACAGTTTCTTCTTCCATCAGACAGAACTGTATTTTAGATTCATCGACCTGAAGGGCAATGTATACACCTCCTATGCACCTGCCGGCCGGTTGACTAACGAGCTCAAAACCTTACAAGATTGGCAGGATAAGCTACATAGCGGGACACATTCATACCGATGGGTGGCTGATGATTGGAATGACGTAATAGGCAGTAAAGGAAGCAAGGTTTTAAGCCTGTACATAGTCCTGGATGACCCACTGCGTGGAAACTTCGGACTGGCTCGCATCAGCATCAATATTCAGGAATGGTTCCTGAGCACATTAAAGGATAGTCCGGCTAACCAGGATTTGACCATCTTTACGGGACAAGGAGAGACTATTCTCCAAAGTAAGAAAACAACCTTCAGTATGGATATGTTACATAGAATTACGTCGCTACAGGCAAAGGAAGGACACTATGAGGATAAACGTTCCTCATCCCTAGTCAATTACAGCTATCTTGAAGATCTGGATTGGTATGTGGTCAGTCAAATGCCGTTAAGCGAACTGCAGCAGGACATCCGGCAATTAAGGTTTATCGCATTCCTCTTTTTGACGATTCTGGTCATCGTCTACGTACTAGTAACCATCATCCTATCTGCTCGTATGACGAAGCCGTTGGTTGTCTTAGAGCGGAGCATGGAGGAGGCATTGGACAAGAAGCTGAATGTCAAAATCAGTATCGGAAAGGGGGCAACTGACGAGGTGCGTTCCCTTGGTGACAGCTTTAACCACATGATAGATGATGTCATCGCACTCATTAACAAGCTTAAGCTGGAGGAGCGGCAGAAGCAGGCGGTACGTTTTCAAATGCTGCTCTCCCAAATGAACCCGCATTTTTTGTTGAACACCTTGAATACGGTCAAATGGATCGCCAGAAAAGAAAAGCAGGAAGCGATCGCTGGCATCTGCACTTCTTTGGGGCTAATCCTGGAGGCCAGCCTGAACTCGGAAATTGAGCTGATTCCCCTTAAAGAAGAAATGAAGCTGCTGCGTTCCTACGAATCCATTCAGTCCTTTCGCTTCAGGGATCATTTCATCGTCCGCTATGAATTGGATGAGCCGGTTCAACATGCTCTCGTTCCCAAACTTAGTCTTCAGCCTCTGGTGGAGAATGCTATCGTCCATGGCTTTGACATGACGGACGGGTGTGGCACGATTTGGGTGAGGGTGAGAGCGGAGGGTAGAGAACTTATCCTGGAGGTGGAGGATAATGGTATCGGCATGGAAGCGGCCGCACTAAAACCGGGAAGACGTAGCGGTCATGGCATCGGACTGAGTAATCTGAGAGAAAGGCTACAATTGCTTTTTAAGCGGGAAGGTTCCATGGAGATTATTTCAGGCGCGGAAGGGACCCTTGTCCGGCTCCGGCTGCCTTTACTGATAGCAACACCTTATTCACAGGAAGGAGGCGATGGGCATGTGGGCGATTTTACTAGTGGAAGATGAGGCATTTGTCCGGGAGACCCTACGAGATACGGTGGAATGGGAACGGCACGGATTTTACGTTGTGGGTGAGGCTGGGAACGGTAAGGAAGCTCTTACGGCTATTCTGGAGCTTAAGCCTGACGTCGTGATCGCGGATATTGTTATGCCGGGGATGGACGGGATTGAACTGTTGAAGGAGACACGGAAAGCGGGAATCCGCAGCCGGTTTATTATGCTGACGGCTATGAGCGATTTTGAATATGCCCGGGATGCCCTTCAATACGGGGCCTTCAACTATCTCTTGAAACTTTCCTTGAATGATGAAGTTCTGCTCGAGAATCTGGCACGGATTAAGGGAGAACTGCTTGAGGAGCTTAGCGTAGCTGGTGAGGCACTTTATCCTTATTATCACCGTATTTGGTCGGGTATCCGGGGAACGGTCGCAGCGTCCGATCAAGATCAGACCGGAACAATTGCGATAACGGAGAAATTCCACGACTTAGAACTTGAAATTTATACCATACTGAGTGGAGCTGTACCCGCTGCAGCGGAAAAGATGAATATTCAGACAGAGGAATATCTGTTGGTTCAACCCTTCCATGAAGGAGGACAGACAACTTTCTTTTGCTGGAGCTTTGGGAAGAAGGCAGCGTGTGCAAACAGACATAAACATAACCTTTCGATTGGAATGGCTTACGGCAGCAGTCTGAGCCAGTTGTCCCAGGATTGGCGCTTAGCACTGAATCAGTTGAACGGATATTGGTACGGCTCAATGGGAGGTCAGGTGAAGGAGCGGCATGAACTGCCGCCGATCGCAGAGCTGGAAGCAGAGCTGATCCGGCGTTTCGAAGCACGCGACGAACGCCAATGCACCGAGGTGACAGCTTTAATGTGGAAGAGCATGGAAGCCTCTTTGTTCTCCCATGTAGAAGTGAAGATACTGGCTGCCCATCTTGTTCATATGCTAGCCATGCTGGCAGGACGAAAATCGGAGTACCGGCAGGAACTTGACTCAGCCATCAGCCATGCGTCGCTGCTTGTTCATGTACAGCAAGTCATACATAAGCTAATCCAGCAATTGAAGGAAGAACATGTAAGTTTTACAGATCATCCTGAGGTGAATCGGGTGATTCAATATATGCTGGAGCATTTCAAAGAAAATATCAAGATTGCGGATTTAGCCAAGCTGGTATCCATTAACGTCGACTATCTAAGCACCGTTTTTGGTAAAAAAACCGGACTGACACCGATCGCCTATTTGCAAAACATCCGGATCGAGCAGGCGAAGCGTCTTCTGCTGCATTCCAAACTGAATGTGGAGGAGATCGCTTTTCAGACAGGCTTTGCCGATGATGCATACTTCATTAAGGTGTTCAAGCGCATGGTTGGACAAACGCCTAGCTCCTTCAGGCGTGAGAATAATACCTAAGTTTTGTACTATTCATCTGTAAGTTTCAACCCTGATGAGGCAAGGGATTGATTGGTATAGTTGGGTGGAATCAAACAATCCAATCAAAGGGAGGTTGCAGGGAAGATGAGAAACAGAAAATGGATGATGACAGGGTTTGCTCTGTTTATGACCGTGCCTCTGGCACTCGCCGCCTGTGGTGGAAGCGGGGGCGGGAAGCAAGCGGAGGGAGCTACTTCTCCTGGGGCAACTAAGACCAGCAGTGAGCCGATCAAACTTACCCTGTGGGGAGCGGTACCATCAGAGAATGGCCCACAAGAGGTCGTAGACAACTGGAATAAGCAACATCCGGATGTTCAGGTGGAGTATGTGCGGTTCGTCAATGACGATGCTGGGAACCTGAAGCTGGATACAGCTCTCATCTCTAATCAGCCCGTGGACATGTACGTCAACTATGATTTCAGCCTTTACGAGAAGCGGATTAAAGCAGGCAACGCACTTGATTTGGGCAAATTCTCCGATTACAACGTGGACGATAAGATGGGGGAAGGCGCTGCGCTATGGAAAGTAGACGACAAGTATTATGGTCTGCCTACCCAAAAAGGCTTGTCTTTTGTCTGGCTGAACAAGGATATGCTCGATGCAAAAGGACTGCCGGTTCCGACGGATTGGGGGCTGGAAGAGTTCAGAGATTACGCTGCCAAGCTGAAGAGTGACAAGGTATGGGGATTGGCACAGAGCGATTATTACTTCACCGTGCCTATCAACGGGTCCTTACAGAAGCAAAGTTTGCAACTGACCAAAGACGATGGAACTTCCGCTTTTGATAACCCGCTAACGGTCAAGACGCTTCAGGTCTATTCGGACATGATGTTCACCGATAAGAGCCTGATGCCTCATACGGAGCAGATCACTTCGAAGCCTGCCTTGGACCAGATGTTCGTGAAAGGAGAAGCCGCAATGTTGTTCTCCACGAACCAGATCTTCCGCACGACGAATAATATAGCTGAATTTCCCCGGTCGTTCAAGGTGGCAGCGGCACCAGCTCCCAAAGTGAACAAGGATCAGACCGATTATATTAACGCCGGTGGCCTGGGAGATGTGATTTCCATCAATCCGAGCTCCAAGCATCAGGAAGCTGCCTGGAAATTTATACAGTGGTATGCGGATGAAGGGATGCTGCCGATGGCGGCGGGTGGAAGAGTACCTTCCTCCAAGGACTTCCCGGTCGATGAGGCTGTCGCGCTTATGTTCAAAGGCGTGGAAGACACGTATGATCTGGATTCAATCAAACGGGTCATGTTTGGTGATCTGCCACTGGGTCTGAGCCGTCTGGACCGGAAGACGGGAAGCGAGCAACAAGCTATCTATGACAACGTGTTTTCTCGGAAGCTGACAGCTGAAAATGGCGCGAAAGAATTAGCGCGGGTGCATAACAAGAATTTGCAGGCATCATCCAAATAGCACAACCTGGCCAAGGAGGGGCGGGTGATTCGTACCGTATCCCTCTATACACCGCTAGCTGCCTGATGATGCAAGTTACCTTATTTAGAGAGAAAGGCGGTGACCGATCGTGAGCTGGATGAAGCGACAGAGGCTGATTGGTTATGTGTTTATCGCTCCCAATCTTATCGGAATGACCGTGTTTATGCTCATTCCAGCCCTGTTCTCCTTTTATTTAATGTTTACGGATTGGGTATTCGCTAGTGGGGAAGCCCCGCACTACGTTGGATTGGATAATTTCAGGATGCTGGTGAGAGACGATTTATTCCTAGTATCGGTCAAAAACACCTTGCTGCTACTGATCCCTGTACCGATCTCTATCATGCTTGGGTTTCTGATTGCTGTCATGCTAAATAATCGGACGTATTTTCAAAAGACACTCAGAGCGTTCTTTTTCGCTCCGTATTTTACCAGTGGCATAGCCATTGCTTTTGTCTGGATGGTACTATTTCAGCCTAGTAGTGGTCCGATAAATGCCTTTCTGCACTCCATTGGTATAACTGATCCTCCACAATGGTTTGCTTCCCCGGATACAGCAATGTATGCAGTGCTGATTATGATGACCGCAGGTGGCATTGGCTATAACATGATCATTTATTTAGCTGCCTTGCAGGAATTGTCCGCCGAGCAACTGGAAGCCGCGAAGATAGACGGAGCAACATTTGGGCAACTGCTGCATCTCATTATTTTTCCATTAGTGAGTCCAACGACGTTTTTCTTAATGATTACTGGTTTTATCGGCTCGATCAAGGGATTTGGCATGATTTATGCGATTACCCAAGGCGGGCCGGGCAATAGTACGACGGTTTTCTCGATTTTTGCATATAAAAAAGCCTTCAACTTCTATGAAATGGGGTACGCGTCGGCTGTCTCGTGGACTATGTTCCTGATCATCCTGTGCATCACGCTTATTCAATGGGTTGGTCAGAAAAAATGGGTCCATTACTAACAGAGGGGAGACGCACAATGGCTAGGAGAAATGTAAGAGTAATCAGAACACGGGTGATGAGAACCTTCAATACGATCATCATGGCGCTTGCCAGTCTGCTGCTGCTGTCACCAATGATCTGGATGATCAGCACTTCGTTTAAGAAGCCGAAGGACGTTTTTAACTATCCGATTCAGTGGATTCCGCACGATCCTGTATGGACCAACCATTTTAAGGTTTGGACGACTGGAGACGGATTTTCGCTTTTTTATTTCAATTCCTTGAAAATATCTTTGATTTTGATGATTGGAGCTCCTTTGTTGGCCGCTTTTGCCGCATATGGTTTCAGTCGGATTCCATTTAAGGGAAGGAACGCCATCTTTTTGCTGTATCTGTGTCTGATGATGATTCCACAGCAAGTGTTGTTTGTCCCGAAATTCATCATGTTTGATTGGATGAAAATTTATAATACCCATTGGGCGCTCATCCTCCCAGGCTTATTTACGGTATTCGGCGTCTTCATGATTCGGCAATTTTTCATGAGCATTCCCCATGAAATATCGGAAGCGGCTTTCATTGACGGAGCCGGTCATTTCCGGATATTCTTTCAACTGTTTCTGCCGCTATCCAAACCAGTGCTTGCAACCTTCGCAATTATTGATTTTACATGGACGTGGAACGATTACGAGAATTCCTTGATCTTCCTGTTAGACAAAAGATTGTTCACGGTACCGCTAGGCATGCAGAATTTCATGCTGGAAGCGGGAGTGGATTATAACATGATGATGGCTGCCGCTACAGCGGGAGTCGTGCCGCTTCTCATTGTCTTCTTCATGGGCCAAAAGTATATTATTCAAGGCTTCTCAAGCTCTGCTGTCAAAGGATAAACAACGATACGAACAATAGAGATAGACGGAGATTAAAGACGCCTCGGGGTCCATTCAAAATGATTTATGATAGCGCATACAAAAATGTTTTAGGAGGAATTTCGTCTGTATGAAGAGGATATCGATTGTGATTGTCGTGGTTTTATTGTCCAATCTGGTATTGTTCTACAGTCCTGCGCATGCAGCATCGGATTTCAATCATGTACTGAGTGATTTTGAGCAAGGAGACGATAACTGGATTTTTGCTATGGGGGATTCGCCTGAAGTGAAGGGAAGCTTCAATCGGATCGAATCAGCTGAGAGTTATAACGGAGCCCATATGGGACAAATAAAAGCAGATTTCAGCCTAAGACCAACGGGATCGCCATTTGCATCCATAAAAAAAGAGGTGGATGAGCTAGATATTGAACAACTGGCGTTCTGGGTCAAAACCTCGGACTTGAAATCACTGCGAATCCGAACGACAGATTCGACAGGGCAAACATTCCAACAGCGCATTACATTGCAAAATACATCGGATTGGCAGCAAGTTGTCGTAAGTCAGATGGGATCGAACACATTTACTTACTGGAATGGAGCAAATGACGGTGTATGGCATAAACCGGCAAACGCCATCACAATCCTTTTCGACCGATTTGATATGAAGAACGCCGCGTTACCGGCCACTATCCTGGTTGACCACATGACGGCTCAGATGGGTGATTGGCAGCCAGAGCTGAAAATTCAGCAAACAGCACTTGGAAATATTTTCCTGGATTCTGAACCGAACGTTTTTATTGTAAGAACAAGCAGACCATCAGTAAGTTGGGCCACATATGATATTTATGGCGCACAGATTACTTCGGGAAGCGAGAGTCCGGTCGCCGGGAAAGCTCAGATCACGGTGCCTTTCAGCAAATTGGGCTATTTTACGCTTGAAGTTACTGCGGAGAGACCCGGCAGTGAACCACTGGTCCGAAGTACAGCTTACGCCGTTGTTTCTTCAGCATTGCCACCCGGTAATGGGGAGTCACCGTTTGGTGTCAGCACGCATTTGAACTGGACTGCCTCCGGATGGAGCAAAGAGCTGAGTAAACTGATCCGTTATATGGGCGCATCCTTCGTTCGGGATGGCATGGAATGGAGCAGCATCGAGAAACAAAAAGGCGTCTATACCTTCGCCCCTTCACCGGATGATTATATGCAGAAGCTTGCGGAGAATGATCTTAAGCTGCTTTTTGTGGCGGCATTTAACAACCCATTCTACGATAATAATGCAACACCCTACACGGATATAGGAAGAAGGGGACTTGCGAAATACGCTAAAGCTTATATAGAGCAGTACAAGGATCAGCTCATCGGTTTCAATGTATACAATGAATTCAATGGCGGGTTCGGCAAGAGGGGCAACAGTCCTGCCAATTCGCAGCCGAACTATTACTTCAATCTGATGAAAGAGACCTATAATGTCGTTAAACCGGTCCATCCGAATGTGCCGGTTGTCGGTATCGTCTCAGGAGGCGTCGACCTGAACTGGATTGAAGGTGTACTGAAAGGCGTAGGGGAAGGCGAGGACAAAAACGCAGGACTGAAATATCTGGATGCTGTCTCTGTACAGACCTATATGGACCCGAACGCACCTGACGACGTATTTGCAAAATTGAAAGGTCTGAAAACCTTGATTAAGCAATACAATAACGGCAATCTGGTACCGATCTGGGTAACAGAATTCGGATCACCGACACATCAATCTGCAAAAGGCGTCGATGAGAAGACCCAGGCCAATTATTTGCCGCGTGGTTTTGTATCGGGATTGAGTCTCGGCGTAGAGCGGATGTCTTGGTATGATTTTATGAATGACGGACTTCGAGATGATTTTAATGAGGATAATTTCGGACTGGTCCGACATAAGAATGACCCGATGGGGGCCTATACACCGAAGCCGGCCTATGCGAGTTATGCCGCAATGAGCAGACAACTTGCCGGTGCAGTATTTGAGGAAATTGAGCAATTCGGAGATCCGATCAGAAGCAATTTATTCACAAAAGGTGGCGAAAATCTTAGAATTGTCTGGGCGCAGAGTGACACTCAAGCCGCTATCGAAACGGATAACAACCTAGAAATTACTGATTTTATGGGAAATACAGAAATTTACTCCCCGCATCATGGCAAGATCTATATAACGATAACGGGAGAGCCATTCTATATCAAAGGAAGCATCAACCGGATCGTTACGGACGGCACATTTACAATCGCTGGAGGGCAAACAGCAGTAGGAGATCCGCATGCGTTCAACTTAACGATTAATAACGATGATCTGCCTAACCTGACTATAACAGCGAAGATGGAGGAGAATAGCTATCCGATTGAAGCGGTGCAAGGTCAAACAGAAGCGCTTACTCTAAGCATTAACGAGACGCGAGAAGGTTTCCGTTCGGTAATCATTCACTTGTTGGACGAGGCTGGCAACAAGATAGGCAAGCTACAGCATAGCGTTGCAACCGGCGTACCACACAAGGTTACGGTCAGACCTGCGATGCAACAGAAGGAAGGACAGTACAGTCAAACGCTAAATATCGATGTAGAAAACTTCAGAAAGGCCGCCGGCCTTACTGTCGACAGGGTGACTTGGCAGGTTGGGGAACAGTCCGATCAAGAGCTTATCAACACGGTCGTACTCCCAGGCAGCAAACAGCAATTTAGTATCCCGCTTAGTCCGATCGCGCTAGGAGGAGATCAGCCGACGTCCATCCGCGTCGAGTTTGCGGAGCAGGAGCCATACGTCTATAAAGGGAATTTTAGTTTTAATCCGGTCAACCGGGGGACGATTGCGGTCAATGACCATATCGAACCGGAAATTGAAGCTTTGGCGCCTACAATCGATTTGTCGCAGGGTAAGCCTGTCTTGCTCTCCGGCCATAGCGGAACCATTGGCGTGAGCGGTCAAGCCTGGCTTCACTTTGATCAGGATCACCTGTACCTGACGGCCAAAATTAATGATAATGTTCATTCGGCTGCAGCTTCCGATGCTAATATATGGAATAATGACAGCATTCAGTTTGCGTTATCTCCGGGAATTCCGGGTGAGAGCCGGGGATGGTATGAGTATGGCATATCGGATTCGCCTAATGGTCCGCAAGTCTATCGCTGGACGGCGTTGGGGGGATTGCCAGTAGGGCTGGTGCAACATGGTGAAGCATCGGTAACCAGGAATGAGGAACAGAAGCTGACGATTTATAAGCTAGCTCTGCCTTGGTCGGAGCTGACACCGATTGCACCTCAGCATGGAGATGTGATGAGCTTTTCGCTGCTCGTGAATGAGAATGACGGACAGGGACGACGAGGCTGGATCGAATGGGCAAGGGGCATCGGTTCCGAGAAAAGACCGAGTTTATTCCGCTCCATGCAGTGGATGATGCCGACCCAATAAGCAATAAGGAGAAGAACTATGCCACTTGTTGATATGCCGTTAGAACAATTGAAAACCTATGAAGGAACGAATCCACGCCCAGCGGATTTCGATGAATATTGGGAGCGTGCTCTGGCAGAGATGCGGACTGTTGATCAGCAGCTTGAGCTGGTGCCTAGCAGCTTTCAAGTACCCCATGCCGAATGCTTTGACCTGTATTTCACGGGCGTGAAGGGAGCGCGAATTCATGTGAAGTACGTGCGCCCCAAGAATATGGAAACCCCTCATCCGGCTGTCGTTATGTTTCACGGCTATTCCGGCCATGCCGGGGATTGGAGCGAGAAACTGGCTTATGTATCGTTAGGCTTCTCTGTGCTTGCCATGGATTGCCGCGGCCAGGGGGGAACCTCGGAGGATGTAGGAGGGGTAAAGGGAAATACGCATCACGGACATATTATCCGCGGGTTAAATGATCACCCGGATGAACTGCTATTTCGTCACATTTTTTTAGATACTGCACAGCTTGCCGGAATAGCGATGAAGCTGCCTGAAGTCGATCCTGAACGCGTTTACGCTGCAGGGGGATCTCAGGGAGGTGGACTTACGATAGCTTGTGCTGCATTGGAGCCGAGAGTGAAGAAGCTTGCACCGATTTTCCCTTTTCTTAGTGATTACAAGCGTACATGGGACATGGATTTAGATCAAGAAGCTTATGGCGAGCTGCGTACGTATTTTCGCTACTATGATGTGCTTCATGAACGCGAACATGATGTATTTAAGAAGCTCGGCTACATTGACATACAATTTCTAGCTGAGCGAATTCGTGGCGAGGTCATGATGAGCGTCGGGCTAATGGATACCATATGCCCGCCATCTACGCAATTTGCAGCATACAATAAAATGAACACGATGAAGCAGCTTGTTATTTATCCTGACTTTGGACATGAGTATTTACCGGGTTCGTCCGACCGGACGATGCAATTTTTCCTGGATTAATGAATCAGAACGAGACATCAACATTAAAATAATCACCCATAATTACATTTAAACGTTGATATCTAATGGCTTCGTCCTTTGTTTTCAGAGGGCGAAGCCATTAGTGTTTTTGTGGATTATAACGGACAGCTCGCTTTAGGCTGTCTTTTGAAAACCAAAATTGAAATGTTACTTTGTCAAAACGACAGTTCCTTTATAAGCTATTGATCCCCTAGCACACAAATAATTGCGAACTAGAACTGTTTTTTTATAAGTCAAATTTGTTTTAATTCAGTCTAAATAAGCGCTTACATTAGAGGGCAGCTAAACTTACAATTATGTCTAACCATTTAAATTTAGGAACTTCTCCAACAACGGCGATGAATTTCACTGTCATAGGTTTATTTGCAAAGCTAGGTTGAATATTTGAAAAGGGGGGGCGTCATGGGGATTACAAAACGAAAAGCAACCGTGATTATCTTGTTTACCACTCTGATTGTTCTTGCTCTACTCGTGTTGAGCTTAACTAACAAAAAGGCGGAGCTACCTGAAGATTGGATATTTACAGTAGATGGATACGCCGTAACAGAGGAAGAATTTCAATTTTATGTCAAGGAGCATAGAGCTATAACGGCAGACTATTTCTTCAGAACTTATGGGGTCCAAGTAGATGAGGGCTTCTGGACACGTCAATACGGAGAAAATCATGAAACCCCAACTGAATACGCCAAAAAATCTGCAATGACTGCATTGCTAAAGACCAAGCAGGAGCAATTTATTGCAGATGAGCGGGGGATCGCCCCTTACAAAAGCTTTGATGAGCTAAAATCCGACATGGAAGATGAAAATGTTAAGCGAGCTAAGATGGATGATTCAGAAGGGACTTACTATGGATTGCCTCAGTTTGATTTAAATCAATACATGCAATATTTAAGTGGCGCCCGTTGGCCGGATTTGGTAGAAACGCAGGTTAAAAAAACGAAAATGAGCGAAGCAGAGTTGCAAGTTGAGTATGCATCAAAAAGTGCGGAATATGTTCGTGTTGCAAATGAATTGACGGCTGCGTTAGCGACAGCGGGACAGGCCAAGGAAGAGAAAGTGCTAAACCGTTTGGATATATCCAAAGAAGAAACCGAGTCTCTTAAGTTCTGGGAGTCTTTAGCTGCTGCTTCTGTAGGTGAGACAGTAATCGGTAAATATATGGGCGAGGATGTCGTTGCAACATTAACCACAAAACCGGAAATCACCAAGCTTAAACTGGAAGAAGTGAAAGATTCCATTCTATACGGATCGGCGGAGTCTGACTTGCGAGCGTTAATTGCAAATACGAATAAGTTGAAGATTGTATATAACGGTAATCGATTCAGTGAATTAGTAGTGAACTAGAATAGTTATGCTTTTAAGTTTATAAAAATCTATGTCTATTGAGGCTTCCATAGATGCAGATTTTTTATAATGATTAATTTATTAATTTCAAAGGGAGGAAGTTTTTGGATGATACGATCGAAATGGATGCAAAAAGCTTTGTCGATGATTACGGCAACTTCGTTGGTGTTCCCTGGTCTGTTCGGCTTGGCACCTTCATCTGAAGTGTCAGCTGCGGGAGGGGGCGAATCTTTTGACTCTGTTGTACTAGAATTGACACAAGCGGCAGGTCAGGCAGGCAGGGTGAATCTTACCTATAAAGGTTCGCCTTTAAGCAGTCTCGTGAAAGGACCGGTTATTGACGAGGTTAATTATGATTCCAGCAATGCGAATCTTTTAACTGTTAATAATCAGGGTAACATTACTTTAGCTAGCGGTTATACATTTGCGTTGCCAGGTGCTCCGGGCATCCCGGTGACAATCACGGCCGCGGCGAGTTATTACCATGACTCAGATGTATTATTCATGGAGGATTTCGAGAACAACAATGGTCCAATGACATCAACTGGCAAATTAGGTTCGTCATACACGCTTTCCGATGCTCAGTCCCGTTCTGGAATGAAAGCGATTACACCTTCGAGTGATACGAATAATGAAAATGTAGCCCAAGACGTGGCATTGCCGGCAGGTAGCAATTATAAGATGACGGCATGGTATTTTGACCCGTATCCTGATGAGGAGAAGACAGCGACGGATAGAACTCAATTTGCTATTGTAGATGGCAAAAATGCCACCTTTGCCGGGACATTCTATCAAAGTTCAGAGGCTGATGTTATTCATAACCCGACTAGATATACTTGGGCATATGCACCATCATCAGCGGGTACAGCAGGCAACCGTTGGAAAGATAGCGGGGCTTTACGTTCCACAGGCTGGCATAAATTCGAGTGGCTCATTACACCGAATGGTGCGACTTTACAAATAGACGGAACATTAATATCCGATTCAGCGCAAAGTAATATTTACAAAGCTATGAAGAGCGGTACAACCATTCAGCCTAAAATAGCAGGAGGATGGAACAACCAGTCAGGCAACAAAGCTTATATTAAAAATAAACATCTAATCGACGATTTTTATGTTGTTAAAGATGTAGCTACAACAACAGGAACTAGAACATTAACATTGAATTTGGTACCTCCCGGTGGATTGCCAAATTTAGAAATAATCACTCAGCCAACAGCGACAGAAGTGAAACAAGGTGAGACGGCAACATTTAGCGTTGCGGCATCAGCCGTTGCTTCAGCATACCAATGGTATGTATCTGACGACGAGTCTGGCTTGAACGGGACAAAAGTCAGCGGAGCTGATAAGGCGCTATTAACGCTTCCCAATGTGGACGCAGCTTCACAACAAGGCAATTTCTATTATTGCGAAGTGTCTTCGGCAGACGGAATTGTGGTGAAATCCAATGCTGTACCGTTGTTGATAACCACCAATACACAGGTGAATGCGCCAATTAACCCGACGCTTGACTCGGACACGGGCATTTATAGTGGCGCTTCCAATTACGGTGACACCCTTATAACGCTGTTCAAAGACGGTGGACCTGTTGGTTATTATTTATCGAAAAATGGAGGACCCGACCAGCCTAACAATCATGAAAGGCATCATGTTCTGCCCTATGCAAGGGCACTGGGAGTGGGCAACTACACTGTTACAGCCATTGTCATTAATAATGCGGGGGACATCAGTGAAGAAGTTGCAGCATCCGGAATATTAAAGATCGAGAAATTGCCTGTACCGGTAAATGTCAGATGGAACGGCACATACGCTACATGGGACCGTGTCGCTAACGCATATGCCTATTCGGTTCAACTCTTCAGTAATGGAGTGGCTAAAGGAAGCCCGATTGCAGCAACAAGCAATGATGCGGCTTTGTCCCCGACTTTAAATGATACATTTAAAATAAAAGCAAACGGCAACGCAACGTCACGATTCTTAGACTCTGATGAATCAGGAGAGAGTGCACAATATTCAGCCAACATTGCGCTAATTCGCCAGAGCGATACTTTACGGGCTGGAGATAGAACGCGGTTAATCGTTGATACTTCTGATGTGTTTGTTGCTGATAACATCAGCTTCAGCCCGGCAGATCAAGACAAGGATAAGATTGAAGTTGATGATGCCGGATTCGTGACGGTTAAGAAAGGTTATGTTCCAACAGGGAGCGAAGAGGTCACTGTTCAAGTGAGCGTTGATTACTTCAATAAGGCTGACACTATGTTTTACGATGGATTTGAAGGGGAGAAGAAATTTTCAAATGGTGCGAACGGATATGTTCACAGCGATGTGATGTCCCGTACCGGAAGAAAGGCCGCAACATCAAGCGGCGCCGGTCAGGTGGCTACTGTTCCAGGTACCTATAATTACACCCCCGCAACCGGTAAGACAACAATCGTTACTGCTTGGTACTATGATGATGGCAGAGCGGCTTCCAATGACCACGCTGTCTTTGGTTTAACCCCATCATCCAATGAACATATCGCAATAAATTATGGCAATGGAGATGGCGATTGGGCCGGAAATCTGACCAATTACGCAGTCAGACCCGGTTCATCCGGGAGATTCTATCCTGTAGATGTCAAGCGAAGCGAAGGCTGGCATAAATTCCAATGGTTCGTTACATCAACGGGAACGACCTATAAAATCGATGGACAAGACATTCAAAGGCAATCAACAGATGGCGGCAATTTTGATACCCTAGTTAAGAACAATATTTCCAAGATCGATGCATTGCAGCTTGCTACGAACTGGGGCAACAAGGCTGGAACGGTTAAGGATATACAGAACAGGCACTTTATCGATGACGTATATGTTATCGATAGTGGAATAACGGCCCAAACCGGAACATCTTCTATTACGCTAAAGCTCATGCCCAAAGAGTATAGCCACTTGGAAGACAGCACATATGTTATTGGTCTGGACGACTATAATATCACCGTAAATCCTGATTTAGCAGATCTAGCTGGAGTAGAGATCGGCGCTGTAACACTGCAGCGGGATGTGGATTATACGGTTAGCGGTAATGTATTGAAAATTAACAAAGAATCATTCGCAAGAAATAATATCGTGCCAGGAAAATATACCGTTAGACTGGATCTGAATCCTGCCGAAATCACATTCGAGTTGAACATTCTACCACTTGAAGTCCGTGATTATTATTTCTCCAATAACGGTGACGATCATGCAGATGGACGCACACCGGCTACGGCATGGAAATCAATCTCCAAGATTAATGAATATGTATTTATGCCAGGTTCAACCATTTATCTGGATGCGAATAGCGTATGGAACGAACAAATCAGACTGCGCGGCGATGGTGAGGAAGGAAATCCGATTACGCTTACAAAATATAATACGACCGACCCTAACCAACGCCCGATAATTAATGGTGGAGGAACAGCGTCAAGCCCATCAGGCATTTCCTTAAACGGTACAATTGAGTTATATGACGTTAACTATTGGGTAGTCAGTGGAATTGAAGTAACGAACATCGGCAATAAAGCAGGTGACGGCCGTTCTGGTATCGCTGTAATGTCACGGATTTCCAAGCTGGGACAAGGTCAGTTTAATATTCAAGATTATGCTGATGCTCGTATGCAAGGCATCGTCATTCGAGATAACTACGTTCATGATGTTAATGGGCTGCACCAAGCAAATGGAGCAAGTAAGGTATCCGGCGGCATCATTATTAATGGTTATGTAGATATATTGGTTGAAGGAAATAAAACCCTTCGCTGCGATAACGAAGGTATTCGCAACAATGCCTACGGGCCAAGCAATCCAGGGACGAATAACACAGGCATTACTTGGAGTAACTCAAGCTATCCTTGGGCATCAAACGCTGTGTTTAGAAACAACTGGATTTCTAGTTCGGTTGGAGATGGCATTGTTATGTCCGGCGGGAACAACTCCCTTGTGGAACGAAATGTGGTCACAGACAGCGGATACAGCTATTTAAGCGATAAGAGCGGTAACCTGGTTACGAACTGGGGGCCAAATAATACAACGCCAACATATCTAGGTTCGCAAAACTATGCGGCAGCGTGGATTATGGCAAGTAAAGGCACGATCTTCCGCTATAATGAAGCCGTGGACAACCCTTATCATGCAAGTAATGACGGTATGGCATGGGACATTGACAACTATTGTCAGGACAATGTGTATGAATACAATTACAGCCGAAATAATTATGGCGGTTGGTACTTACAGATGAATGCTGCCAAGGGCAATATCGTTCGCTATAACATTAGCGTGAACGACGGTCGCAGCCCGGATTTTAACAAGAGCTTTAACAGTCTTATATTACTTGCGGGAGGCTCTTCAACGAGCGAGGAATTAAGCGGATTATACTATAACAATGTCATCGTCACACCATTAAAGAATAGCAGTTCGTTAGTATTTGATCCGACGGCCTCCAACTTGCATATTTATTTCCAAAATAATATTTTTGCCTACACTGGGGCAAACAACCAAGTTGGTCTGAAAGGCGGGGGAACATCAGCTTCATTTGCAGCCGGACGTTTTACGAACAACATTGTATATCCGGCTAATCTTTTTGGTAGCATGAACGCAGGTGGAGACGGGTATCTAGGTGCAGGCGTAACAGCAACAGACAACCGCTATGTATCGGAAGAGGAACTTAACTCTATATTAAATGATTATAAATCTGCGCCGGAACATTGGATTACCAACAGCGGAACAGTGGATGCCAAGCTTGATTACAGTGCGATGAACGGGTTCCGTCTTGCTGACGGAAATAACCTGGCCTATGGTGCAGGTGCCGAGATTGTAAGCCCATATGTGGATCGCGCGAACGCTCTGCCTCATATGACGGAGAGAACAGACTTCTTCGGCAATCCACTTAGCGGCAGAACGCCTTCCATCGGCGCACACAACCCTTATGCGGTAACTTTTGATTCCAACGGTGGCAGCGAAGTGGTGATGAAGTTCGCAGATATGGGCGGGACAATTACCGAGCCAACAGCGCCGACAAAAGAAAACACTGTTTTCGGCGGTTGGTATCAAGATGCAGAATTAAACGATGTCTGGGATTTCGTTGCTGATCCTGTTACAAGGGATATTAAATTATATGCGAAATGGGTTGAAGACGCAGGTACTGCGCCAATGATTATGACGAAATCGCTTGCGGATGGCAAGGTAGGACAACCTTATTCGGCAGTTCTTACCACTGACAGCGATAAGCCGATCAAATGGGCTGTTGTAGAGGGTCAATTGCCATCAGGATTGAGCTTGGATGAAGATGCAGGTGTTATCTCGGGTACACCGGATCAATGGGGTCAATTTACATTCAAAGTTCAAGCTAACAATGACGCAGGCAGTGACTCGAAAACGTTCAATATAGTGATCACTGAAGATGTCTCAGTTGACACAGCTCCGGAGATTATCACTAAGACTTTGCCGAGTGGCAAAGTTGGACAACCTTATACGGTAACATTAGCGGTATACGGCAGCGAACCGATTACTTGGAAGGTCCAGGGAGGAGATTTACCAGTAGATTTGAACCTAGATGAAGCAACAGGCGTTATCTCGGGTACGCCTCAAGAGGCAGGATATTACGAATTCACTGTTGCAGCAACGAATGATTTTGGTATAGATAAGCGAGTATTGAGCATCGAGATTAAAGAGGATATGCCAGTTGATATAGCTCCGGAGATTATCACTAAGAATCTGCCAAGCGGCAAAGTTGGAGAACCTTATACGGTAACATTAGCGGTATACGGCGACGAACCGATTACCTGGACAGTGAGTGATAATTATTTACCTGCAGGGTTGAATTTAGAAGGAGCTACGGGTGTTATTTCAGGGGTGCCTACTGAAGCGGGAACATACAAATTCACTGTTACGGCCTCTAACCATGCTGGCATGGATACGATAGAGTTAACTATCGTAATTACTGCAAATAATAACGGCGGAGGATCAGGTGGCCAAATCAGCACGCCGACTCCTTCTCCAGAAACACCGGTAGCAGATCTTATTGATGCTACAATCAAAGAGCAGCTGATGAAAGGCAATTCCATTGCATTGACGATGTCAGCCGGAAAAGATGAGCTTGAGATTCAAAACGATACGATCGGTGCGATTATTAAAGCCAACAAACCGCTAACCGTTACGAATGACACCGTATCTGTTGAATTGTCCCCTGAATTGTTGAAGCAGTTGAATACAGGCAAGAGTATGAAGGTTGTCATTAAACCTGTAAATGATAGAGACGGAGTTATAGGGCGGGGATATGAGTTGAAGATCTTCGCAGATGGCCGGGAAGTAACGGATTATACAGGGCTTATACCAGTAACCTTCGATCTGACAAAAGAGAAGTTGTCGACTAACGATATTAGCATGTTATGCGGTGTCATGCTTCGATTAGACGGTAACATGGAACGCTTAGGCGGCAAATATGACCATAAGACAGGTAAATTTACCTTCACGGCAAAAGGACTAGGCTATATCTTTGTTACAACCAAGCCTGAACCTGTGAAATTAGAACTTACTCTAGGTAAGAAAGGGTATAAATTAAACGGAATCGAAATGAGTATGGATGTTGAGTCGATGGTAGTTAAAGGCAGAACTTTAGTGCCACTGCGCTTCGTTGCGGAGAGCATAGGAGCAAATGTAGGCTGGGATAACATTACGAAAACCGTAATGATTACCTTGGAAGGTCAGACTTTGTCCATTTCGATCGGTGAACTTGCACCAGGAATGGATGTTGCAGCTGAACTGGTAAACGGACGTACTATGCTCCCATTACGCTTCATTGCTGAATATTTTGGTGCAGATGTATTCTTCAATAATACTACGAAATCCATTAGTATCATGAAGTAGTATTCGTTAGTATTCGCTAACAATAGCAGCTACACACGAAACCCTCTAACATGCACTGCAGCGTCTCATAAAGATTCGTTTCGAGGACGTTGAAAAGGCAATCGCTGAATAATTATGAATATTTCATTTTCAGTTATCATCAAAAAATCTTGATGATAACTGAAGTGCACCCCTTAGAAAAGATATTGGATAAACCCCCTGGTTTGTCCGATGAAATTCTAGGGGGTGCATTTTTATGGCGATTAAAGGGTAGAAGTTTAAGACATACTCAAATGAGATCAAAAAAGAGGCCATTCGTTTACTAACAAACCCCCCGAGAAGTTACATTCTGCTCTTTTAGACAAACAAATCCTGACAGATTCATATCCGCCAGGATTTGTTCAATTAAGAGCTGTAAACCTCAAAATCGAATATCGAATATCCGTATACGGTCCCTCTAGCAGTACAGAGCACTCTGACGTAACGTCCGCTATTTGCGGTAAATGTAATATCGTCAATAGAACCATTACCGGTCGTTGTTACGTAAGTATCCGTCCATGTTGTTGCATCTTTAGACACCTGAACTTTGTAGCCTTTAGCGTAAGCGTCTTCCCAATTCAACTTGACGCGGTTTACGCTTTGGGTTGTGCCCAGATCGACGTAAATCCATTCATTGTTGCTTCCTTCGATGCTCGCCCAACGGGTAGTAGAGTTGCCGTCGGTTGCCTTGGAAGCTTCAAATCCTACACCTTCGATAGAACTGGCTACCGCTGTCTTGCCCAGCGCAAGGTTGATACCGGCAGCAGGAGTTGAACTTGTAGTTGCTGATGCGGTATTACTGTTAGCAGACAGGTTGCCTGCGGCATCGACAGCTTTTACCATATAGCTGTAAGCTGTCGATGCGGTAAGGCCGGTATCGCTGAAGGATGTGTCTGAAGGCGCTCCTACTTCCACGCCGTCACGGAATACCCGGTAGCCTGTTACACCGACATTATCGGTAGAAGCAGTCCAACTCAGATTAATTTGGCTGCTTGAAGCTGCTGTTGCGTTCAGATTCGTTGGATCCGAGGGAGCTTGAGTATCCGCTGCACTGTAGGTAGGCTTCCACCAGTTCCCCGAGATGAACAGTAGGTTCAGCATGTTAAAGGAGTCGCTGAAGTAACTTTCCTTTTTGTTCTTCATCCAGTCCCATCCTGCATTGACCCAAGCTTGATGCGTGCTGGTAGTCGTCGCTGCGGAGATAAAAGGCGCTACGAATACCGCTGTCGCATAAGTACCGCGATTCGAACCGTTCAGTTGGTAACCGTCCTTCACATTGTTCGGATTGTTGCCTGTTTTTCCTTTGATCCATACTACCATTTTATTAGCGATATCCTTACCACGGGTGTCTCCGTACAAAGCGTAATCCATTACGATACGAAGTGGTACACGGCTTGCATTGTAGTTGTATTCATTTGTTTCAGGGAACTCTTCCAAATAGTTTGGAGGGGCCGGTTTAGGCGGGTTGCCTACCACAAAGTCCGAAATCAGACCTGTGCTAGACGAATAAGCTGCTGTAAATTGGCTGTATACGTTATACAGATTGTTGATGACATTTAGCCAAGTTGAATCTCCAGTAACTTCATTGAAAGCCCGTAGATGACTGAGCATCCAGTCGGAGGGACGCGTATTCAAGGCGCTCTTCGTATCCCAGTCACCAAGATTCAGCCTGTTGTTAGTTGTCACATTGCTAAGCTTAATAGCGCCAATCATCTTTTTGGCTTCAGCCAAATAATTGATCGTTCCAGTCGAGCCCCATTGGCGATCAGCTAGAATAAGGGAGTAAGCGATATCGAGGTCCCCATCTGTTGCTGAACCGAAGTGCCCTTGAGCCCCAGTACTATCTGCTATTACCCATCCCATCAGGTTCGGATTATTAGAGCTCTTGAACGCTCTAGCCGTTTTGAACAAACCGTCATAGATTGTTCTGGAATTCGTATCGTATCCAGCCATTAGCACGGTAATAACCATACCGTATCCTTGACCTTCCGATGTGCCGAGAGGATCGAAGCCGTCCGCTTCGCCAGTAATATCACCTTTTACATAGTACCCTCCGGGCAGCGAGGACAAGTTGTTTTTAAGATAAGTAGCCTTCCAATAGTCATAGTAGGAAGATACAGAACTGTTCATCGAGGATTGACTGACGTGGTTTGGTTTAATGATACCCGGATAGCTGACTTGTTGAGGAAACGGTTTCAATTCACCCGCTCCATGAGCTTTCCGTTGAAGCGGTGCAGGGGCGGCTAATGTCGCTAGAAGCATAACCGCCGAAAGCATGACAAGTAACATCACTTTCATTGTGCCTGAGGTCGATTTCAATGAGTACACAAAAATTCCTCCTTTAGTGATGGTTAGTTTAATTAACGTCAATGAATCCTCCTTCCCTTTAGACTGATCTCCAAAGTAAACCGCTTAACAATAAGTGCTATTCACACCTATAAAGTTTAAGCGCTTTAACTTTAGGGCGGAAGTGACATTTTACATATATACTGAAGAGATTTGAAGGTACGCGCTTCAATAGGAAATCATCGCATCCTCAACGTCACTTTTCACCTACAGGTTACAAATCACCAGCCAAACAGCATTACTTTATTCACACAAATGTAACACAACTATTTTCGCCGTGTCTAGGTGCTTTAAAATAAATTAAAAAGTAATGTTCATAAAGTAAAAGCGTTTATACTAAAGAGATTATAGCAAACAACATGTTCATACTGGATTAGATGACACGAGGAACATTCTGCAATCATCCAAAAAGAAAAAGAAATATTGCATACGGTTTCATAGCATAGTCAGAAAAATGAGCATCAGTCCAACGGTGAACAGACTGGCGCCGGATACGATCAGGACATCAATAGATGCTGTTAATCTCTTGGCATAAATGGCGGTAATTGAGAAGATAAAAGCCGAGCAGGCAGCCGTTGAATTTATTTTTGCTCAACCTCATGCTGGCTCAGCGCTCCTTATATGAATGACCGCATACAGTGAAATGGAGAATTCACAAAGATGTTCCATTTGTCTATTACATGTAGCCTAAGTTCGCGAAATAGCGTAGTGACAAAGGATTCACAAAAATGGTTGTTTTTACCTTGTTGTACATTGTACAATGTGTAACGAGCCTGGTGTTCATTAAGGTGATCATTTATCAAACTAATAAAAAACCTGGCATTACCTATGCCTACAATAATGAGCCTTACTAGGACAAGGAAAAACAGCAATCCCGTGCCAAGGTTGTTCAGCTAGCCATGGATATAGGATATCAGGAGGCGAATGCCGACGATACCATTCATATCAGCGCACAAAACGCGATGACTATTAACAAGCGATTTGCCGAAAATTGCAATATATATGTTTGTGGGGTTTGCTTATGGTGAAGAGAATAAAACTTCGTACGCTGTTTATAGGAGGGTGTATTACCCTCTTTTTTCTTGTTTTGCTCGGCAGAGTGTTCTGGATTCAGGTGCTGGATCGTGATTTCTGGCAAACCAAGGCCGCAAAGCAATGGGCCCATACTTCGGTGTTTAAAGCGGTGCGTGGCACGATCGAGGACCGCAACGGCAGGATGCTGGCTAGCGATGTGCCGGCCTACACGGTAGTGGTCAATCCGGAAGCGATTACCGCTCTCAGTATCGGGGAAGAAGTTATCACCGGCCTGCATGAACTGCTCGGCAAGCCTGAGGATGAGCTTAAGGCGCTCGTGGAAGCCAAAGACGAGAACGGCAAGTATCTGAAGAACCGGGAGATCCGTAATGAAGGCTGGAAGATAGACCAGGAGCTGCGCGACAAGGTCAACGAGTTCATTGAGAAACTGAAGGATGAACATGACACTCTGGAGACTGGCGTTGGCCTGATTAGGGAGCAGAAGCGCTATTATCCGCAACAAACACTGGCCGCACATATTTTGGGTTATACGGACCGCGATGGCAATGCGGTGATGGGGTTCGAAAAGTATTTTGACAAGCAGCTTAAGGGCGCGGATGGTAAGCTATTCTACCAGAGCGACGCCAAAGGCATCAAGCTGCCTGACTCGGAGGACACTTACCAGCCGGAGGTCAATGGAAGTACTTTCAAGCTGACGATTGATAGCACAATCCAGTATTATATCGAGCAGGCAATGCAGAAGGCCTATGAAGAATATAAACCCAAGAGTATTACGGTAATTGCCGCGGATCCCAGCACCATGGAGATATTGGGGCTAGCGAATATGCCGACCTTTAACCCGAATGAGTTCTGGAAATATGCCTCTGATCCAGGGGTATTCTTCAACCATGCCATCAAAACAAGATTTGAACCAGGCTCCACGTTCAAAATTGTACCTCTTGCAGGAGCGGTGGAGGAGAATTTGTTCGATTCGGACGCAACCTTCATGTCCGGTTCTATCCGCATCAAGGGGTACGGCAAGCCGCTGTATGACCAGAAGAGAAGCGGTTATGGCGAAATCTCATTCCTGGAAGGCGTGAAGCGGTCAAGTAACGTGGCCTTCGTCAAGCTTGGCTTTGAAATGCTCGGTCCGGAAAGGCTGCTGCAATACGTGGATGATTTCGGATTTAACGATCTTACCGGTATTGACCTGCCGGGCGAAATCAGCGGAATCGTCAATCCGACTCCGAATAATGCTTCAGAGAACGCGACGATTGCATTCGGGCACGGCAAAGTGCTTGTTACTCCGATTCAGCAGCTTACCGCCATCTCGGCCATCGCCAACGGCGGAAAACTGATGGTGCCGCACGTGGTCAAGGCGACCACCGATCCGAATACCGGCAAGACTACCGTAACCCAGCCCCAGGTGGTACGTCAGGTTATTTCCGAGGAAAGCGCCAAGGAAACCAGCAGCTATCTGGAGCAGGTCGTTGCAGACCTGGTCCATGGAACCGGCCGCCATGCATACATTGAAGGCTATAGTGTAGCAGGTAAGACCGGTACGGCGATTAAACCCGACGGTAAGGGAGGGTATGACCGCGACAAGGTGCACTCGTCCTTTCTCGGATACGCACCGGCTAATAATCCGAAGATTGTGGTCTATGTCGGCATTGACGAGCCTGCTAATGCTGCTGGCGGTGGTGCTGCGGCGGGGCCGGTGTTTAAAGAGATCGTATCCGAAGCATTGTCATATATAGGTGTGCCAAAAGTTACATCGGGCGATGGAGGCAGTGTCTCCATATCCGTCAAGAATGCACCTTCCGCGCAGCGCTCCGCACCCGATCTGACCGAAAAAAATGATGCAGGCGGCCAGAAAATTCCTGATTGATTAGGGCTTTTATTTTGAAACGGTCGGAGGCTCAATATCTGGACTATGGATCGGTGTCGGTGAACAATAACATAGTCCCATTAGAATCCGCGCCTGGCGCGGTTTTTCTGTTTTATGGGATCAAGTTCTTGTCCTTTGCTTAAGACAAGAACTTGATCCCATTGCCGATTTCATGAGCATCTAAACAAATATTTTTTAGATTATGTTAATCTGTCTAATAGTGAATTCAATTTAGAGCGAGGGATGTTACTTGAAAAGAAACGTATTATACATTGAAGATAATGAGAAAATAGGCAGCTTTCTAAAAGAAGAATTGGAACAGCGGGGATTTTCAGTTCAGTGGCTGCTTTCTGGTGAAGGCGCTGAAAAAGAAGTAAATCAGCATGAAATCGTTATTTTGGATATCATGTTACCCGGTTTAGACGGATTTACTGTGGGGAAACGATTAAAAAAGGCAGCTCCTGCTGTTCCTATTTTGCTGTTAACAGCTCGAACATCGATAGATGATAAGGTAGAAGGTTTACAATTTGCTGATGATTATTTAACGAAACCATTCCATACGGATGAATTAGTTGCAAGATTAGAAGTACTAATCCGTCGAAGTGGCGGAACACATTCCGAACGCATTTCATTAGGAAATTATATTGAAGTAGATTCAGAAGGCCAAATGGTATTTGACAAACGCACAGGAGAAGAAATTATATTAACAGCGAAGCAGCATCATATTTTAATGTACTTCTTACGCCACCCTAATCAAGTTTTACCAAAAGAACAAATCTATGAAGCCATCTGGGAAGAAACATATATAACTGGCGATAAAACACTAATGGTACATATCCATCGACTGCGTCAAAAGTTGGAACGTCATCCAGATTCCCCAGAGATTATTGAAACGTTGAAGGGAATAGGCTATCGGGTGAAACTATGAAACAGACTAAATCATTATTTCGTCATTTTCTAAAAGGACATTTTCTATTTATCTTTTTACCTCCAATTATACTTATTTTCTTATCTGCGTTCATTGAATCTCCTATTAATGGAGAAGAGCTGAATGCGTTAAATCTATTTTACGTTGTACTACTTTTGTTTGGTTTTATTATTGTCGCATTTGTTGTAATATCTTGGATTTTCTTCTTAAGACTTCGTAAACGTCTCACCCGCTTACAGGAGGCCATGTCATTTTCAGCTAATCATAACTCATTTCCTAGACCAATATCTGTTCAAAGTGATCGTATGGATGAAATAGACCAGTTAGGCAATTCTTTTAATTGGATGATTCAGCAGCTTCAAGACAGCCGCAAGCGAGAACATGAAGAGGAATTGTTACGACATCGACTTATAGCGAATTTATCTCACGACTTACGAACGCCACTTACCATTTTGAGAGGACATGTCACCCGATTAAATAAAGAATCAATGAGTCTAGAAGGACAAAATTCATTAACAGAAATAAATCATACGATTACAAGAGTGGGGGATCTAATGGATGATTTACTTTCCTATACATTGCTTACATCAGGGAAACATCCTTTTAGGCCCACTTCAACAGATATTGGACGTTTAGTAAGAGCATCTGTTGCTGCGTGGTATCCTGTATTTGAAGAAAAAGAAATCCAGATCGAGGTTGATTTACCGACAGAGGCGACTTTTTATTGGGAAGCAGATCCTAAATGGATGACACGGGTTCTGGATAATTTATTTCAGAATATTCTTCGTCATGCAGCAGAGGGGAAATATGTAAATATTGTGGTTGATGTAGAAAAAGAACAAATCATTGTTGCAGACAGAGGTCCAGGTATGGATAACTCTTCCTATGAGCGTGGGGCCGGAATTGGTTTATCGACTTCAAATTATATGTTGAAAAAAATGAAGCTGAAAGCTGATTTTACATCAAATGATAGTGGCACAAGAGTAGCTATCGGAAGAGCTTAACCTAAAGTTAACCCAGAAGTAAACAGCATGATAACCGAGATGTAACTTTGCTTCTTTATAATTAGAACCATAACAGAAAGGAAGTGTTATGGTTGCTTACAATTAATAACTTAGTCAAACATCGCGGAACTAGGGAAATCTTATCAGGTATCAGTTTTAAATCTAGACCAGGTAGAGTAACTGGTTTTTTAGGTCCAAATGGGGCAGGTAAAAGTTCTACACTTCGCATCCTGCTTGGATTAGATCGCGCTACCTCAGGGAGTGCACTCATTAATGGAAAGCCATTCGCAGAATTACATAATCCTCTAGCAACAGTAGGTGCCGCACTTGATGGCTTTGGAGCTCATCGTATGCGAACAGGACGGGCACACTTGCGTTGGATTGCACGTGCTGCAGGATTGTCTAACTCACGTGTCGAGGAAGTTCTGGAAATAGTAGGTCTTACTAATGCCGCTGGGAAAAGAGTTGGGCAGTATTCTCTTGGTATGGGGAGAAGACTGGGAATAGCAGCTGCGCTACTTGGTGATCCAAAAATATTGATTTTAGATGAACCCGTAAATGGGCTCGACCCAGAAGGAATTCGGTGGATTCGGACATTTTTACGTGAACGTGCTGAATCTGGAAATACAGTGTTATTATCCAGTCATCTAATGGGAGAGCTTGCAGAGACGGTTGATGATGTGGTGATTATTAAGCATGGAACCATCGTTGCAGATGGAACATTGGATGAAGTAATAGGTAACCATTCCACGCTGGAGGAAGCCTTTTTTGCCCTGACATCTGAAAATACAGGTGATGTTGTATGAGAGCATTTAACGCGGAACTATCTAAATTGTTCTCCTTACCGGGTATTTGGCTTGCTTTTCTCATTGGAGCGTTTGCACCAGCGCTTATTGCTTCCTTGGACAGCATAGCACAAAAAGAGGAGATTATAGCTGGAGTTAGCACACGGCTATCAGAAGTTGGCTATATCGGGTTAGCTCTTGGTGTGCAAGGCGTTATTATTCTTGGTGTGCTTGCTGTCAGCAGTGAGTATTTGACAGAGAGCAGTGAATCTGGTGGAGGACAACAGATAACAACGAGTTTAACTGTTATTTCATCCCGGTTTCATTTTTTACTGGCAAAAGCAGGTGCTGTGACTGTGATCAGCATACTGCTTTGTATTGTTGCTATTATGACAACTGTGTCAGCAACGCATCTTATTCTTGGTGAATATGCCCCCGCATTTGAATGGTCCAGACTTATCGGTGCAGTTTGTTACTGGACATTCACTGCTCTTTTAGCACTTGGAATTACTTTTCTAACTAAGAATGGCATCCTCCCGCTTGCTGTGCTCATAATAAATTCATCCGTTGTATCATTTAGTGTCCTGTTGTATAGGGTTACAAAGTTGGCGTTTTACTTACCAGATAGGGCTGGCGCTGAAATGTTTATGTTTACGGACAACACGTCCACAGGCACTTTATTCAATGGGTTTCACACCCCCTTCACAGGCGGTTTAGTCATGTTTGCCTGGGTACTCGTTGTTTTCATTGTTGCAGCTGTTGTATTCCATAGGAGGGATGTTGCAGCATGAGTGTCTCATCTAGTAGAAAGTTAAGACAAATCCTTGGTGCTGAACTGGATAAATTAGTTACATTACCATTGATATGGTTCACTCTTACGGGTACATTCATTCTAAATTTAGTTTTAGCCGCAGCTTTTACTTCTGTTGGTGTACAAGGGGCAACAGGTACGCAAAATATACTGAATATAGGACTTGCTTCTATGGGATATCTTCAAGCAGGGTTCATTATTCTTGGAATCTTAGCTACTTGTTCGGAGTATACTGGTGGACAGATTCGAACTACTTTAATTACGATACCTTGGCGTGTGTTTCAATTATCCACGAAGCATTTGGCATTGGCGATTATAACCCTTCCTATGGCGTTTATTATTGCTGCATCTGGTGTACTCTATACTTTTATTATGATGAGAGACACAACAGTAGTGATAGAAATAGACACAATGATAACAACATTAATAGGTGCAACGGGCTATCTAACATTAACCACACTTCTCAGTGCAGCTGTAGGTGCTTTATTAAGACGAACCACTCCTGCTTTAGTGGTACTGCTTGGTTATTATTTCATTGTCAGTCCATTGACGAGGGTTTTTCTACCTAGTAATAAAAATTTTTTAAATTATTTTCCGGATACGGCAGGATCTTATATGTATATGCCGTCTTCCTCTGATGAAATAAGTGTCCTTACACCAATGCAAGGGACAGGTATTTCAATGTTATGGACACTGAGCTTTATTACAGTAGCTATTGTATTTTACCGTAAACGAGATGCCTAGTTATAATTATATCTTATTCAACTAACGGGGCAGGATTATCGAAGAAGTAAAGGAGGAGTTTCTGATAGAATTCAAAGTAAATAAAAATTATATTTGGGTATATTTCATAATATTTTACGCCCTATGGTGTATCAGAGAATTATGGTTGGTTCAATATTTAGATTTGATGGAACCCGTTCCAAGAGCTATAACATCAGCCACTATTAAAATAGTTATTTGGGTCATTCCTGTTATTTTATTAGTTATAATTATGGAAAAAAGTAAACCATTTTCCTATTTACAGTTACATCATAACTTTAGAAAAAGTCTAAAATGGACAGGTTGGGTATCCTTAGCCTTGATACTATTCTATTTTGTAATAAATCTTATCGTTTTAAATAATAATATCGATTTTCAAATAGGATTTAACGGATGGCTTAATACTATTCTATTGGTTGGTATTACTGAGGAAATTGTCTTTAGAGGTTTTTTATTAAGAAAGCTTATGGATTCTTTTAGATTCTGGATAGCAAATACAGTTACAGCTTTACTCTTTGTATCGATTCATTTTCCTATTTGGTTTTATAAAGGTCTGTTTGAATTCCCTTATATTCTAAGTTCCATATTAACAGTTTTTGTGTTGGGTATTATATTTGGGTTTGTATATAAGAAAAGTAATTCTCTTTGGTCAGTAATTATTATTCATTCTTTGTATAATTTATTAGTGTTACTCTTCTACTAGCGGGTGCTTTAGTTGAATAAGACTATACTACGACGATGATTAAACATAGATTCGGATTAAATTCTTAAAAAGGACAATTAGAAAAAGGCTGATCTTTTATTTGTTAAAGATCAGCCTTTATTGTATGCAGAGAAAGAAGAGATATAGAGGTAATCGGACTATATTCTTGTCATCAGACAACAATAGTCGAGGGACAAAAACATGGTCCCAATGAAAGTCGCTATTTTAGCGGCTTTTTTTGTTTTATCGGTACAAGTTCTTGTCCCGATTACCGATTAGATAAGTATTTACTGCTTTCTTTTCTTCAGTAATCTAACGGGCAGGTCAGTATATTTTCTGACCAAGACCAAGTATCTTCTTGGGCAAAATAAGCTGTCGAGCACGGAAATAGGCTTGGACAATGAAGGGCAAAGCTAACTTTCGTTTTGACCCGAAAGGTAAAGTCACGCGGGAAGAAATGGCTAATATAGTGTATATGCTGATAAATGATTAAACGACTTAAATTGTAATCCACACAAAGAAAGTCGCCTTAATTTGTATGTATAATTTAGGTACGTACAGCCCATTCCTTGGGCGGCAATAAAAATATCTGCATGGAATAATGCGATGACTGTCGGCACCTCTATATAGTCCAACGGAAGTAAAGAATGAGAATGGAAAACTCTATGGGATCAAGCAAGATCATTAAGAGACATTGTTTCACGGTGGGCTGTGCTGTCATTCCTTTCTGGAGAAGCGAAAGAAGGGATCATTAGTGCCGGGAAATTTATGAATGAATTGTATGAGGAACATTAATGCCTGAATGAACAACACGCAAATCTAATCTGTCATTATTTGATGCTGGGTTGTTTTATTAGATGTATAATCAGGGTGAAAGCTCAGACAACATACGCCCCAGCCTACGATAAGAGCTATAAGGCTGGTTTTTTTTATTTAAAAACGACAAGTAGATTTGCAGAGATAGGTGAAGCAGATCCTAGATTTACAAGAATTACAAAAAGATAAATTGTTGAGCTGAAAGGTGGGAAAAAGGTGGGAGAAGGAATAAGAAGTAACTGGAAGTCTCTGGTGTTTTTTTTCAGTGTATTGCTTATTTTTATTATTGCAGGATGTTCTACATCCCAAGAGACTCATCAACTCGGGAGAGAGAAGGAGCAGGAATTTGACCAAGGAAGTGGAATGAAATTTTCCAGCCTTTCTGAACAAAAGATCGTGGATTTAGCTAAGATCAGTAAGGTATGGGGAGTGGTGAAATACCATCATCCTAAGGTTGTATCTGGAGATGTTAATTGGGATTATGAGCTGTTTCGGGTGGTGCCCTCTATTTTAGAAGAAAATTCAGATGTGAATTCAATTCTATATGAGTGGGTTCATTCATTAGGCAGCGAGTCCATTTCTGGAGAGCTTGATGATCAATATCAATTTTCCAAAGATTCCATACAGCTCAGTCCATCTACAGATTGGTCCAAGGATGAAGAATATCTCGGAACAGACTTGAGTCTTGAATTATCGAAGCTTCTGGATTCTAATATTTCAGAACGAGAATATGCATATGTTAGTTTTAAGGAAGATTCATTCTTTCCGTCTATGGGAAATGAAAACCCGTACTCTAATATGAATTTCGATGATACAGGCTACAGGTTGCTAGGTTTATTCCGGTACTGGAATATTATCGAATATTACTATCCGTATAAAGATGTCATCGGAGAAAATTGGGATCGAGTGCTTCTGGAGTTTATCCCTAAAATGGTAGATGGATCGGATTATGACTCCTATTTTATGACTTTAGCAGAACTGACAACTAGAATACATGATTCTCATGCATATTTGGTGGGCAAAGATAGAGAGACGATTACTGATTATTTTGGAACGTATCGGCTTCCCGTAAACTTTATCGAAATTAACAATCAGATTGTTATAAATAAAGTAATTAACAAGTGTGGACTTGAGGTCGGAGACATTGTTTTAAAAGTAGGAGACAAAAATATAGATGAATTATTAAAAGATAGAAGAAAATATATATCACAGTCGCGAGAAGACACGGCCAACTTATTTTTTCTTGGTTTATTCCGAACTGAACAGAAAAATACGGACGTTACTGTAATTCGGCAGGGAAATAAGATGAACATTAGTGCAGTAGGCAATCAACAAGACATTAATTTCCTGGTTGATACGAAATCACAAGCAATGGAGAGTGGAGAAATCTACTATATTAATGCTGGTCTTTTGAAAGATGGAGAGATTGATAAAATCATGAAAAAGTGGTGGAACACTAAAGGGCTAATTGTAGATCTTAGAAACTACCCTTCTAGCATACTTACTTATGAATTAGCCAAATATCTGATCGCTTCTGAAAAAGAGTTTGCCACAGTATCGGTCCCCAATCGTGCAATACCCGGTGAATTTTATTATCTTGAGCCTATGGTTTCAGGGAAGCCCCAAGAAACAAATGCCGAGGTTTATAAAGGGAAAGTAGTGATTCTAATCAATGAACATACTGCTAGTCAAGGCGAGTTTACAACGATGTCTCTTAGAAATACAGATAACTCCATAGTTCTCGGTAGGCCGTCTGCTGGAACTGATGGTGATATACGTATCATTATGCTTCCAGGAAAAATAAAAACCGTAATTAGTGGACTCGGCATATTTAATCCAGATAAAAACCCAACGCAAAGAATAGGATTGCAGCCAGATATTCGTCTTGATCCTACCATTGAAGGGATTATGGAAGGCAGAGACGAGTATATTGAGAGAGCTGTTGAATTAATTAAAGGTGGTTATTAATTATGGAAGTGTATTTGGAATATAAATGAACATCTATACACTTCCGGGGCCTGATTTTTTTAGGGAGGAATGAGATGAAGAGTAGACGGGTCATATTAATCAGCTTAATTGTACTTTGTTCCGATGTAAGAGGACAAGAACATATGCCTATTGAAATCCACGCTGAGCGCGGTTTTATTAATTTATAGGTACAAGTTCTTGTCCTTTGCTCGAGAGAAGAACTTGTACCTATTGCCACGAGCCTTAGTTTGGTAAAGTTAAACCATTCCTATGGGAATCACGAATTGGTACGAGAGATTTTGGAGCGATATCCAAAAAGGCTTAACCAGTACTTCATCAAATACTGAAGAATTTTTCGGCGTTTTCTAAGAAAAGCATGTAAGTTAACAAGAATGTTGTACGAATAATATCCGCGATAATCGCGGTATTATCGGAATATATTCTTGTCATTTCTCATTGTCAAGATTATTTCCCGAATACGCTTGAGAACAAGATTTTTTTCCCTTTTCCAATAGATAGATTAAAATTATTCTATTACACTTTATAAGACAAGAATGCTAGAGAGGGTAGCATTTGCATTGGTCTTACGATGGCTCACAGCATTAAACCAAGAAAGATGGAGGTATTCATGTCCAGAGTGGGATGAATAAAGGCATGATTTCGGATTCAATTTTACAAACAAATCATTTAATGAGCGTTTAAGTGACTAAAATGTCACTTCAATGTCACTTTAATGTCATTTTGGGAAGATATACTAAACCCATCGATGAATTATTAAAGGAGATATTATGGAAGTGAAATTACGGAAACTCCTCTTTGTAGGAACAATTTTGTACACGCTGTTGATATTATATTTTATGTTTTTTGCTTTCAGTAGATTAGATCATTGGAACAGCGATTATGGATACACATTTATACTTGTTCCAGAAGGAGTTCCACTTCGATTTCCAAAACTAACTTTTTCATGGGTATACAACTTTGGAAACATTGCTGCCTTTATCCCTTTTGGAGTAGTAATTCCTCTGTTGTATCGTTCCAGTTTTGGGAAGTTCATATCCTTTTTTGTCTTGACGATTCTCGTTCTGGAAACGATGCAGGCTTTAACTCATCTTGGCAGCTTTGATGTAGATGATGTTATATCCAATACAATAGGTGCAGCGATAGGATTTATCGCCTATAAAGTTGGATGTTCTTCAAAAATTTCTTATAAAAAGCTTATTGCTTCAGCCTTATCTATTGTTGTTCTTCTTGTTGGAGTAATCGTGATCTCGGAAACCATCAATTATGTTGTAGCGAAAAGAGAAAGCCCAATTCAAGCATTACACGATGTGAAAGAAATGAATGGAACCATGCCTATGACTGAAAATCTTCCAAGTTTCACCGTAGCAGGCAAGAAAATAGAACCCAAAATAAACGTATATTACAGTGAAGGGGATAAAAGAAAATCATACACCTACATCTTGGGGAACAAAAAAGATGTGACGTTCTATTCTTATTTTGGCATTCCAGACAAGGGAGATTCCAAGGGAGAACTCACTATATTGGTAGACGGAAACCAAAGAGTTCATTATCAGTACAATGAACAATATAATAATAGAGCAGAACCTTTAAATATACCATTTTATGATAAGGTGAACGAAATTACGATTATCGTTTCCGGGAACGCTAAACTATGGGACGTTGGATTCAGTGAAATGAAGCATTGGTGGGAGTGAAGAACAAACACGCAACATATAGAAACCGCGATAATCGCGGCAAGGCTGTCAAGAAAGTCTCGACAGCTTTTTTTTATATCATAATCATTTAATTCAGTACCGCGTTAATGTTGCCGAATGATTGTCCAATACGTTTCGTTGCGTCCGCTCGTGACACGTCCCGGACCACCTAAGAGTATGAGAATACACCAAGCTGGACGCGATTCAGGGCTTAGCGTATATTTTCGTTAAAATGTTGGCGGGTCCCCAACTATACTACAAAATTGGCTTCAAGCAATATTATGACCAGGGCAAGAAACATAATAATTAAAAATGAACATAAGGAGTTGCGAAAATGAAATCTTGCTAAAACATCTAAGGTCGGATATCGTTTTGTTTATTTCTCCAAATGAAAAGGATCATGTTGTTGATGCTTTTGTTTTAAGAACATTGAATGCTGTATATAAAAATAGCTACAAAGATGTTTCTATGCATATTCGTGAGATGTGAGTGACTTTTTTAAGATTTGATGTTCATTCCAAAAATTGGAGATAAGAAGTTGGAATATTTGAGGGCGATTTTAGCTTTTGACGATTTATCAAGGTTTCATCTTTTTATATAAAGGAGGGAGAGTGCACTCGACAAATGGGAGAACAGCCTGATACGTAATGTCTACAGCCTGAATATTGTCCGTAGGCTACCGATTGAAGGGAATCGTCAAATAGGGTTACACGCATGTTCCGTTACGGCCAATGTTGTGGACGGCGCCCCTGCGCCGCAGTGGTTTGAGGACAGTGGAGACACCCCCGACTGGGAAAGACAGGCTGTTTCCTTGGCGTCTGCCGCCGGAATCATTGAGGTGCGTCTGCCGCGGGACCATTTCATGCCAGACGATAAAGCTACGTGGCGGATGTGGTGACGGTACTGCTGAGAATGTTGAATCTTAGGGAGTTGAATCGATTATGAAAGCTTTAATTATTTCGGATATTCACAGCAACGTCAAAGCGCTGGAATCGATCCGCAAAGCAGAATCCGACTGTGACGTGATTTATTGCGCGGGAGATCTTGTAGACTACGGGCCTTTCCCGCGGGAAGTTATCGAATGGGTGCATAAGAACGATGCGAATTGTGTTCGCGGCAACCATGACGACATTATTATCGACCTGTACCGAAACGGCAATAGCGGTCACGATGTGGCGGAGGATGAGATCAAGTGGGCGCATTACAATGCAAGGCTGCTCGGCGAAGCGGAAATTTCCTTCCTCGAAAGCATTCCGGTCTACCGCACATTCGAGATGGACGGCTATAGCTATACAATGCAGCATCTGTACGAAAACTATTTGACGATTGATAGCTTGCCCAAGTACGATGCTTTCTGGGCGGAACGCAACGTCAGGACAATTGAGGCCAAAGAATATCGCCGCATTATTTTCGGACATACGCATCGCAGATGCATTCATTATTTGAGTGACGACAGTTTGTGGCTGAATCCGGGAAGCGTGTCCTACCGCCGTCGCGACGATCCATCGAAAGAAGCGCACTATTTTACGATTACCGATGGCAAAATAGCGATGAAAAGTCTCGTCTATGACCGCACGCCTTTGCTTGAAGCGGCACAAAAGTTGCTGTTGAAAGAAGAAGAGATGAAGGTTGCGTACTTCTTTTTCGGGTAAGCGGGCGGCAGAGCAGGCAACAACAATGGGGACGTATCCACGATTTGGTGTCGGGATACGTCCTTTCTCATTTATTGTACACCGGCAGGTTGCGATTTACAGCTGGCAAGGCGGTAATTCCTGCTCATTTTGCGCCTCAGTTTACATTTTTATGATTGCTTCATTTTTTTACACTATGGCATGGGAAACGTATCTTTCATAATTGAGGTTGTGAAGTTGCGGATATGATCCTGAAGAGGCTGCGGTTCATATCCGCCTATTCTATAGGAAGCAGGTGGGAAAATGACTACTATTTATTGGGTATCGAGTAGCGACGAGTTGGCGGCAGCCATTGGCCGGGCAGAACCTGGTTCTTCGATCTTGTTGGCAGACGGCGTTTACGAACGGAATGAAGATTATATTATTGAAGGCAAAGTAGGATCGGACACCGCAATATTAAGCATTCGCGCTGTAAATAAAGGAAAAGCAACGATCGCTGGAGAATCAAGTATACGCATCTTGAACTCTGCTTATGTAGAGGTATGGGGACTGCATTTTCAGGTCGAGCAGCGCGAATCAATCATTCTGGATGGTTCGCGGCATGTGAGGATTGCACGGAATAGATTTGAGCCGCGACAGGTTGGGGCGGAGTATAGCCTGCTGTCTGTGCTGGGAAGCGGCAGCGGCTGGAACCGGATCGAACGCAACGAGTTCGGGCCAAAAGCCGACCTCGGGCCGCTCGTTATTTTTGATGGCAACGGTGAACAAATCTCGCAGCATGATGTCATTGAATATAATTATTTTCATCATATAGGCCCGCGTGTCGTCAATGGGCTTGAAGCGATCCGGCTCGGCCTGTCCGGCATCTCTCTCTCGAACGGCTATATTACCATTCAACACAACCTGTTTGAAAATTGCGACGGAGAGCCCGAGATTATTTCGGTAAAAAGCTGCTATAATACAGTTCGGTACAACACGTTCCTTAACTCCGCCGGCCAAGTGACAGCGCGTCACGGACATGGAAATCGCTTTCATAATAATGTATTTATCGGCGATGGCGTGAAGGAAGAAATGGGCGGATTTCGCATTTACGGCAACGACCATCACATTTTTGATAACTATATGGAAAACTTGACGTTGGATGCGCTGCTCATTGACGGCGGCAACTACGATGGCGGATCAGACGGCTATCCCGAGGCGCCGACACAGGAGGAACTGAGGAAACATTGGCGCGTCTATCGCGCCAGTGTAGTGAATAATACGATTGTCAATTGTCGTCACGGCATTACGCTCGGCAAGCGGATTCCTTATGCGCCGGAGCAATGTGTAATCGCTTACAATCGAATATGCGGCAAGGAGCAGCCGGCCATCTATGAATACCGGCCGTCTCCGGCGGTTTGTATTAACAATCATAAAGCGGATGTCGCGGATATTCGTTGTCCGGCTATTCTGACAAGAATTGACGTCGGTCCCGACTCCGAATAAAACTAACATGGAGGAGAACCTATGGCCCAAACTCGAAACCGGTGGACAATCTATCTGAAGCAGCTCCGGCATAAAAATCGCAGCGTATACATGACCTGGATGCTTTCCTACGCCTCGGTGCTGCTCGTGCCCATTCTGATCAGCGGCGTTATATACGGCGCGACGCTGAACGTTGTAAAGGCTGAAATTAACCGTGCCAACCAATCTATTCTTCTTCAGATGGAGCAAGCCATAGATAGCCAGTTCAAAGGAATCGAGAATCTAAGCCTCGAGGTGAGCCTCAACAGGCGAATCGCAGCATTTATTTCGGCCGATACCAATCTGTCTGATTCGGACCACTACGATGTATACCAAATCGCTAATGATTTGCGCGTATACGAAATCGCTAACGATTTTCTTGAAGGTATTTATATTTACTACAAAAATAGCGATACGGTCATCGCACGCAACAACCGTATGAACATCGAAGCGTTATACGAACATATTCGCCTTGAAGAGCATATGCCGTTCCAGTCGTTACGAGAATATTTTGACCAAGGGTACATTAAAGGCTACCACTCCGTTGTTGTGTCTGAAGAGAATGAGTGGCGGCCTACGGTCATGTATGCCCAAAATGTGAACTCAACAATCATGAATCAATCTGGAGCTGTCTTGCTGTTCATGATTGACCGCAGTAAGCTGCTAGAGCAAGCTTCGGCGCCTGAGAAAGGTACGATCTTTATTCTGGATAAAGACAACCGGTTCATTGCGTCTACGGGCGATTCGCTGTCGGAACCTGCTCTATTATACAGCGATATGTCGAAAGAATCGGGGCAACTTGAGATCGAGACTGACGGTCACCGGCTTGTTGCATCCTACACAACCTCATCCATTACGGGATGGAAATATGTGATGACGCTGCCGGCGAACGTATATCACCAGAAAATGAACGTGGTAGAGCAATTGACGATCGCCAGCATCTTGCTTTGCCTTATTGTTGGCGGTGGCGTGACGTATTGGCTCCTCAAACGGAACTACCTGCCGATCCATGCACTGATCCAGAGCTTGTCGTTCAAGGCGGGTTTTACCTTTGATCGCGGCTCCAATGAATACTCCTTTCTGGAGCAGGCGCTGAGCAGCACCTTCCATGAGAAGGAGGAGCTTCATTACAAGCTGAATCAGCATAACAATACACTCAGATCGCACTTTTTGCAGCGGCTGCTGAAGGGGCAACTCGACAGCCATATCCCGTTGCACGAATCTTTCTCAGCCTATGATCTGCGTTTCCCGCTGGGCGGATTTTCTGTTATTTTGCTGCGCATCGAGCACTTCGGCAAGTTCCATCGGAAGGATGAGGATGAGGATCAGGTCCATAATAAGCGGTTACTGCACTTCCTGATCGCCAACGTGGTCGAGGAGGTCGCACGAAAGTCAGTAAACGCCTATGCGGTAGAGCTGGACCAGGAGTTGCTCGCCTGCATCGTCAACCATCAGCTTGCATCGCCGACGGAACAGCGGGTAGAGCTGGGGCACATCGCGGAAGAAACGATGTCGTTCATCTCCAATCATGCTCATGTACAGTTGACCGCTGCCATCAGCGCGCAACAGGAGGGCGAATATGGCATCTTCCAGGCGTTCCAGGAAGCGATCGAGGCGATGGAATACCGAATCATTGTAGGTAGCGGGGGCATTATTCATTATGGGGACCTGAGCGGTAACGACAACCTAGGGGCTGCTCCAGGTGGTTATTTTTATCCGCTCAAGGTCGAGCAGCAATTGATCGTTATGGTTCGCGAAGGGCAGCTCGATAAGGCAAAAGCGTTCGTCGGGGAGATCATTCAGAAAAATGTGACGAAGGAGCCGTTTCCTTTTCATACTGCCAAATGTCTCATGTTCGATCTAATGGCTACGCTGCAAAAAGTAATCGGCGAAATCCGCATCGCGGGCAAGCCGGATATGCCTGACGGAGTGCGCGCCATCGAACGCCTGATGCAATGCCAGACGGTAGGGGAGATGCGCAGCCAGCTTTACGATATGCTAGAGCTTCTGTGCGGCTACGTTAATAATAACCGCGAATACTGCAGCAATCCGCTAATCGATAAGGTCATGAAATATGTCAACGAGTATTACCAGGACGAGAACCTGAACATTTCGATGATCGGGGAAGCCTTCTCCATGACGCCGTCGTATGTTTCCAAACTGTTCAAGGAACTTGCCGGCGAATCTCTGCTCGATTATATTAACAAGACGCGGCTGGTGCAGGCCAAATTGCTGCTTATCGGCGGGAAATATACGGTCAGCGAAATATCGCTGAAGGTTGGTTACAACGATGTGAATACCTTCCATCGTATATTCAAAAAATTTGAAGGGATAACGCCCGGGCGCTACAGGGAAGTCAAGTAGCTCTAGGGCTTTTCTTTTCAAGAAAAAGTGGCATACATGCGGTTTTGTTACCCTCATTTTTGAGAAATTGCAGTATATTTTAGGTTTTAACGATAGCTTGCGGCACCGGATTAACGATATGTTGAAAGCGTATTCACACCAACATATTCGAGACGAAAAGAACGGAGGGCACAATGGCGAAAAATCGCAACGTCAAGACTCATAAGAGGCTGCAGCTCACACTGGGGATCGCAATGGTACTTTCATTGTTGTTAACCGCATGCTCCAGTAATGGGGGCTCTGGAAACAAGGATAAGACAGAGCCGACTCAAAGCGCCGTCAGCAATAAGGGCGGCGATGGCGTAAGCAAAGGCAACGAGGGATCGGATAAGCCGGTGTATCCGCTGGATACGAAAGATACTTTCTCATACTGGGCTCCAATCAACGGAAACCTGATTACATTTACAACGAATCTGGCGGAAGCGCCGATCGGGAAGGCGATTGCAGAAGCTACCGGCGTGAAAGTGAACTACATCCATCCGACCGAAAGTCAAGCTGAAGAGCAGTTTAATTTGTTGCTGGCTTCCAGCAAGCTGCCGGATGTGCTGGAGTACGACTGGAGTATTTATCCGGGTGGACCGGAAAAGGCGATTTCAGACGGGGTTATCGTACCGCTAAACGATTTGATCGACCAATATGCGCCTAACCTGAAGAAGATGCTGGAAGCTAATCCAGAGCTGGATAAAATGGTGAAGACCGACAGTGGCCAATATTACGTCTTCCCGATGGTGCGAAACGAGGAAGGATTAGTCTTCCGCGGACCAATGCTGCGCAAAGATTGGTTGGATGAGCTAGGGCTGCAATTGCCTGTAACGATAGACGATTGGCATAAGGTTCTGACGGCGTTCAAAGAGAAAAAAGGCGCCGTAGCACCGCTGACGGCGCTATACGCGAACAAAATGAATTTGCAGGACGCGTTCTTCGGCGCATACAAAACATCGCACGGCTTCTATATTGACGACCTAGGCAAAGTGAAATACGGTCCGTTAGATCCGCAATACAAGGATGTTATGACGCTGTTCCGCCAGTGGTATTCCGAAGGGCTGATTGATAAAGACTTCCCAATCGTCGAACGCGACACGCTGGATAAGCGGCTTCTGAACGGTGAGTCCGGCGCGACTGTTTTCCTGCTGGGCGGCGGCATGGGCAAATGGCTGGAGTCCGGTAAAGCCCAAAATCCGGCTTTTGATCTAGTAGCGGCTCCTTATCCGGTATTGAAAGCAGGCGAAAAACCGTTCACCGGACAGCGCGATTTCAAATATAACCCGAAAGCAAGCGCGGCCGTGACGACATCGGCGAAAGACCTAGAAACGATCGTAAAATGGCTGGACTTCGCATTTAGCGAGCAAGGAACCATGATGTACAACTTCGGCGTTGAAGGCGAAAGCTACACGATGGACAACGGCGTTCCGAAATTTACCGATATGATCGTAAAAAACGATAAGTACACTTCACAGCAGATGTTGGCGCAGTATACGGTTCCGAACGGTCCATTTCCGATGCATGAGCAAAAAACGACCAACACGTTCCCACAACAGGACGAGGCGGTCCAGATTTGGTCGGAGACCGATGCGGCGAAACATATTTTGCCCGCGTTCATTACGCCTACTGTAGATGAGAGCAAGAAGGTAGCGCAGACGATGACGGCAATCAACACGTATCTGGAAGAAATGTTCATCAAATTTGTAATGGGCAACGAGCCGCTCGACAAGTTCGACAGCTTTGTGAAGCAGCTGGAAGATATGGGGATTCGTGATGTAATCGACATCTATCAAGGCGCTTTGGATCGCTACAACAACAGATAACTCCATGTATCGTCCCACGGCTGGCTGCAGGATGATGCCGTGGGGCAAGGGAATGGTGCAGCCATCCCCTGCCGATAATGCTGGATTTGGATAGGAGGAGTAGGAGATGGCTCAATTGAAGCTGGGACGCAGCAAAGTCACGCATGCCGGTCGTCTGCCGCTTAATATTGCGAAAGACATGGTTAAGAACAAGTATTTGTACATGATGCTTACTCCTGTTTTGTTATATTTCATTATTTTTCATTATTTCCCGATGTACGGTTCGATTATTGCGTTCAAGGATTTTAACCCCCGGCTTGGAATCGGGGGCAGCGCGTGGGTAGGACTTGAGCATTTCAAAGACTTTTTTGGCGGGATGTATTTTTGGCGGGTGTTAAAAAACACTCTGATGATTAGCTTGTACGATCTCATTTTCGGTTTTCCCGCTCCGCTTATTCTCGCCTTGTTGCTTAATGAGGTGAAAAATGCACTGTTCAAGCGTTCGGTTCAGACGATTACTTATTTGCCGCATTTTATTTCGCTTGTCATTATTTGCGGCATGATCAAAGATTTTACGAGCAGTGACGGCGTCATTAACGATATTATCGCATTTTTCGGTGGTGAGAGGGTTACGATGCTGCTGGAGCCGTCTTTTTTCCGGACAATCTTCGTTTCGTCGAATATATGGCAGCATATAGGCTGGGGTACAATTATTTATTTGGCCGCGCTGTCTGCGATCGATCTCGAGCAATATGAAGCTTGCAAGATCGACGGGGGTGGACGCTGGAAGCAGATGCTTCATATTACCCTACCCGGTCTGCTTCCCGTTTTCGTTATATTGCTCATCCTGAACATTGGCCGAATTATGAGCGTTGGCTTCGAGAAAGTTATTCTGTTGTACAACCCGACCACTTATGTGACAGGGGATGTCATTTCCTCGTATGTGTACCGGATCGGGCTTCAAGATTTTCAATTCAGTTTCAGCTCCGCTGTCGGATTGTTCAACTCCGTGATTAACTTCGCGCTTGTTATCGGCTCCAACTGGATAAGCCGGAAGTTGAACAATACGGGTTTGTGGTAGAGGAGGGTTCGTATGCGAGTAAGCTTGGGTGAACATATATTCCGGGTTTGCAATACGCTGTTTTTGTCCGCGCTCATGATTGTAACAGTGTACCCAATTCTATACGTGGCATTTGCTTCATTCAGCGAACCAGCGCTGATGATGGCGCATAAGGGCATTCTTTGGAAGCCGCTGGGCTTCTCGCTTGAAACATATGAGGCGGTATTCAGCAACCCGATGATCCTGCTCGGCTACCGCAACACATTATTTATTGTCATTGTAGGCGTGGCTCTCAATTTGCTGCTTACTTCTTTTGCCGCATACGCTTTGTCCAGAAAAACATTGCAATATCGCAAGCAGCTTACGTTGGTTATCGTATTTACCATGTTTTTCAGCGGTGGATTAATTCCGTTCTACTTGCTGGTCAGAGGGTTGGGCATTACGGACACACTGTGGGCGCTGATCCTGCCTACCGCAATAAGCGCATTTAACCTCATTATCATGCGAACATCGTTCGAGGCAGTGCCGGATGCGCTAGAAGAGTCGGCCAAGATCGACGGCGCCAACGACTTTGGCATTCTGTTCCGCATCTTCCTGCCGCTATGCAAGCCCGTGCTTGCAGTGGTAGGCCTGTATTACGGAGTAAGCCACTGGAACTCCTGGTTTAACGCCATGATCTTCCTTCAGGATCGGTCGCTGTATCCGTTGCAGTTGATCCTGCGAGAAATTTTGATTATTGGCGAGGCAAACTCCATGGCGGAAGGAGCCTCCCAAGATGAGATCATCATATTGGGCGAGACATTGAAATACGCCACGATTATGGTAGCAACCCTTCCGATTTTTCTGGTCTATCCGCTATTGCAAAAATATTTCGTGAAAGGCGCCTTGATCGGTGCCATTAAAGGTTAGGAGAAGGGGTGGACTTCAGAGATGAGCAATGAAAATGTGAAACTGAAACCATCCGAGCTGACGGCTTGGTGGGATAAAGTGAAGATTAAAGTTGATCATATGATCGAAGCGGGCTGGACAGAAGCGCCACATGTTTCGGCGGCGGGCAAATATGACCAGATCAAAGTTGATCAGTGGATTTCAGGCTTCTGGCCGGGCATTCTGTGGATTCTGTACGATATGACCGGCGAGCAACGTTATCGGGAGGAGGCGGAGCCTTGGGACGAACGCATGGAGCAATGTTACTTGCGGGACAACCATTTCCACCACGATGTTGGCTTTCAGTTCCTGCCGACATCGGTTATCCGCTACAAGCTGACCGGCGACCCGGACGCTCGGCGGCGCGGCCTGTTCGCCGCCAACTATCTGGCGGGCAGGTACAACCCGGCAGGACAGTTCATTCGAGCCTGGCCCCGCAACCAGACGGGTTGGTCGATCATCGATTCGATGATGAATTTGCCGCTTCTGTTCTGGGCGAGTGAAGAAAGCGATGATCCGCGCTTCAAGCATATTGCGGTCGCCCATGCAGATATGGTGCTTCGCTCATTCATCCGAGGCGACGGCTCGGTGCATCATATCGTTATCTTCGATCCGGAGACGGGCGAAGTGGAGCGTTATGACGGCGGACAGGGCTTCGCGCCGCAATCGTCCTGGTCGCGGGGCCAAGCTTGGGCACTCTACGGGATGAGTTGCGCTTACCGCTATACGGGAGAAGCGCGTTACTTGAATGCGGCGAAAGGGGTGGCGCATTATTTCATCAGCGCGTTGGCGGAAGACGATGTACCGCATTGGGATTTCCGTGCGGCGACCGACTTGACGGACGAGCCGCGCGACACCTCGGCGGCGAGCTGCGCAGCATCTGGCTTGATCGATATCGCGTCGCAGGTAGCTCCTGAGGAAGCCGCTTTATATCAGCGCGCGGCCACGCGCATTCTTCGCTCGCTGTCGAACAACTACAGTGCGCTCGACAAGCCGGAGTATGAAGGCATCCTGCTCGGCGCAACCGGTCATAAGCCAGTCAATACCAACATCAACGTATCGCTGATTTACGGCGATTACTATTATATTGAAGCTTTGGCGAAGAGCAAAGGCTGGAGCCAGCATGTTTTTTAAGCGGGATCAAAGGCTGTAATCACGAAGCCGGGAGGACAGGAAGCTCCTCCCGGCTTTCGTATTCTTGAGAGGAGGTGCCGGACGGAACGAAGGGAATGATTCAATAACCATCATTTCATAATAGAAAGGATGAAAATGAATTATGGGAACCAAATGTATGACGTTCATTATTTTGATCTGTATGCTGGTTGTGTTAATACCAGGAACGGCAAGTGCGGCTGATACGAAGTTCACAATTGGCAGCTCCGACGTGACGGCGAGCGGAGATGACGGCAACGTTCCAGCCAACACGGTGGACGGCGATTTCTTAACACGTTGGTCGGCGAATGGCGACATGCAATGGATCCAGTACGATTTGGGCGTAAATCGCAAATTGTCTTTCATCAAAATTGCATTTCTGAATGGGTCAAGCCGCACTTCTACTTTTGATATTTTGACGTCAATGGACGGTTCCACCTTTACGACCGTCAGCAGCGGAGTTGTGAGCAGCCTTGTGGAAGGTCTGCAAACGTTCGATTTTCCGGATGTCGATTCTACCCGCTATGTGAGGATCGTTGGGCACGGCAATTCCTCCAACCTGTGGAACAGTTATTCTGAAGTTGAACTCTACGGCACCGCGAACGGATCTCCGCCAGGCGCAAGCAAGTTGGCGATTACCGTGCCACAACTTATGGCCAGCGGAGATGACGGCAATATCGTCGCATATACAATCGACGGCGATCTTAACACACGCTGGTCAGTGAGTGGCGAAGGGGAGTGGGTCCAATACGACCTTGGATCGAGCAAGCGGGTGGAATACGTGAAGATCGCCTTCCCCAACGGGGCGGAGCGAACTTTCGCTTTTGATATCCAGACTTCATATGATGGATACAACTTCAGTACAGTGCTTTCGAGAGCGGTCAGCAGTCTGAGCAACAGCTTGCAGACGTTTGATTTTGCCGATGTTGCCCCCGTCCGCTACGTTCGTATTGTTGGCTACGGCAACTCAGTGAACGCCTGGAACAGCTTTGCCGAGGTCGAAATTTATGGTAGCGATTCAAGCGGCAGCGGTAGCGAAGGGACGGTCGTCGAAGTTAGCACTTCCACGCAGTTGGCTGCCGAGCTTGCAACCGCTACGGCGGGTAAAACGATTGTGTTGGCAAACGGCACGTATTCGCGTACAAGCCCGTTTGCTGTTCAGAACAAAAATGGCACTGCCAACGCGCCAATCGTCATTAAAGCGAAAAACCGCGGCCAGGCTATCATCTCGGGAGCGTCAGGCTTCCGCGTCGAGAACTCCTCGCATGTGGTGCTGGACGGATTAAAGTTTACGAACACAAGCAATGGCGCAGTAGTGTTGGAAGGCTCGCACCATGCGCGGCTGACCCGTAATACGTTTGCGCTTCCAAGCTCGGGGAGCGGCCTGATGTGGCTGCAAGTGCGGGGCACGAACAGCCATCATAACCGCATCGACCGGAACGACTTCGGACTGAAGAGCGACACCGAACCGCTAATCGCTTACGAAGGACAGGATGGCTTAGGGCAAATTTCGCAATACGATATTATCGAATACAACTATTTCCATGATGTAGGCCCATGGGTAGCTAACGGCAAAGAGACCATTCGTCTCGGCTTGTCGGGTCTTACGCTCTCCCACGGCTATAATACGATACAATACAATGTATTTCAGAATTGCGATGGAGAGCCGGAAATCGTTTCGGTCAAGAGCAGCAGCAATTCGGTGCGCTTCAATACATTCCGCACTTCCAAGGGCAGCCTGACGCTGCGGCATGGCCATAACAACAGCGTATATGGAAACTTCTTCCTCGGGGACGGCGTGGAGTCGGATCAGGAAGGCATCCGGATGTTCGGCAATGACCATAAGATTTATAACAACTACTTTGAGAATTTGACTGGCGAAGCAATCTACTTGCCTAACGGCGACTTCGACGGCGGTACTGGAGGCTCCCCTCCAAGTCCGACGGTCGAACAATTGCGCAAACAATGGAAGGTTTACCGGGCGCTTATCGTCAACAATACGATTGTAAACAGCAAAACCGGTATCGTCATCGGCTCGGGCAAAGCGTATGCTCCGCAGGATTCCGTCGTGGCGAACAATATCGTATACAACAGCACCGGCACGCTTTATTACGAGGCGGCGACAACGAATACGCTGTTTCAAGGCAACATCGGGTTTGGAAGCACTATTAGCAACATATCGCGCGGCTCGGAGCAGATCCGAAATATCAATCCGCTGCTGACTGCGGTGAACGGCATTCAGAGACTGTCCGCGAGCAGCCCGGCAATTGATGCAGCTGTGGGGACATACGCGTTCGTGCTGGCGGATATGGACGGTCAAATGCGGGCGACAGCAGATGTGGGGGCGGACGAATATTCCGGCGCGCCTCTACTGAATCGGCCGCTAGCGGCCGACGATGTGGGGCTGAATACTCCTTAGGATCGATATATGTGCAAGCATGCCGGCGGTTGGTTCGCCGGCATGACTATGTCGATCCATTGATGTATGGAGCAGTCCTGTTATTCACTTCATTTGGAAGGATGGTAGACCATGTTTCACAGCAATTATGGAGCAGCGGGAAAAAACGAGGTGACTGCACATGCATACTAGCACAATGTTGCCGGCTCCGCGTGGCGGCGGCTTCCGTATGGAAGGTTATTGGGTATGGTGCGGTTCCGTCGTGCAGGGCGAGGACGGCAAATTCCATATGTTTGCCTCGCGCTGGCCGAAGACACTGCCGATGCATCCCGGCTGGATGACAGCTTCAGAGATTGTCAGGGCAGACTCGGATACCCCCGAGGGACCGTACCGATTCTGCGAGGTGGCGCTTCCGGCGAGGGGAGCGGAATATTGGGACGGACGCTGCACGCACAACCCCCATATCGTCAAGCACAACAACAAATATTTGCTTTATTATACGGGTTCGACCCATCCGCTAAGCGATCCAGAGCCGCCCGGGAATTTCGGGTTAACAGATCCTCAATGCATCGTGGCGCGGGCGAACAAACGGGTAGGTCTGGCTATAGCGGACAGCGTTTTGGGCCCGTGGCGCAGAGCGGACGAACCGATATTGCCAACACGTCCCGGCCGATTCGATAGCTTTCTGACCTCCAATCCGGCTCCGTGTGTCAGGGAGGATGGTTCCGTGCTGCTGATCTACAAGGCACGTCACTACGAAGGCAACCTGCATGGCGGCATGACGATTGGCGTTGCGTATGCGGATCACTACGAGGGGCTGTACCGGGTGCTGAGTGACGAGCCGGTGTTTCCTCCAGAGTCGTTCCATATCGAAGACCCTTTTATCTGGCAAACAAACGAAGGATACAATTTGATCGCCAAAGATATGGAAGGGCATCTATGCGGAGAAAAATACGGCGGCATCTACGCCAAGTCGCGGGACGGACTGAAATGGAGCTTGCATGGGCAGCCGCAAGGCTATTCCCGGACGGTGCGTTGGGATGACGGCACGGTGCAGACGCTGGGCAATCTGGAGCGGCCGTTCCTGTTGTTCCAGAACGGCAAGCCGACTCATTTGTTCGCGGCCGTCTCGGACGGCAGTGATGGTTTTAAGGACGCTTCCGATACGTGGAACATGGTTATACCTTTGAAGCAATGATTCACTGGGGCTGTGGCAGATTATGAACCGGCACGTGGACAAGGGCAATACAGTTATCGTTATCGAGTATAACCTTGACGTCATCAGTCAGGCGGATTGGATTTATCGACATGGGGCCTGATGGCGGCAGTAGGGGTGGCCAAATTATATTTGAGGCGAACCTATACATTTCATTTAAGCGAAACATTCTTTCACAGGGAAATATTTAAAATAATCATGGCTTTTCTGATTGAATCAGACTGTTCAAGCACTAAACACTTCCCTTAAAGTTAAACAGGTTATTTAATTAGGCAACTTGTTGGGCCTGAGTTCGGTACTGAACTCAGGCCTTTTAGTTTTGCTTTAATTCGCTTGTTGTTGTAATAATCGATGTAATTTAATAGCTCTTGTTTAAAATGTGCGATACTTTCGAATTCCTTTAAATATAGAAAATCAGATTTAATGATACCAAAGAAGTTCTCGATGACGGCATTGTCGTAGCAGTTACCTTTACGGGACATACTTTGCTTGATGCCGCGTTCTTCGAGAGCATGACGATACTGTTTCATCTGATAGTGCCAGCCTTGGTCAGAATGAATAAGAGATTTATCTTCATCTGATAATCTATCACGATAACTTAAACTATATTTTAAATAACATCTACGCTTAATAGGATGACCTCTGCTTCAAAACGCTTCCATTTAGACAAATCTAAGTCTGTTTCCAAAATAATTGCCCCATCCCTTAACTTCAGTTCAATCGTCATTAATTTGAGCTATGCACCACAAATCCGCTGCATCGTGCTTGTGATCTTGAGGCGTCCTGCATGTCTGTTGTTCAATACAGAAAATGCAGGAAAATAGAACATACTTCTTTAAATTTTGAACAAAACAATTGACCTTAGGTCAGACCTAGGGTTTATTGTTTAGGTATTCCAAGCCGCATCCCTTAGGAGTGACGCTAACCGGATACTTCACAGGCATTTTGGGTTCTTCGTTCTGAACCATTGAAGTCTATGCTTATAGAGGTGCTTTATTTTGGTGTATTAGTTTTATCGGATTAGGATCTCACTCAGTTCACAATGGGAAAAGCTGCTGCTATCTATTGAGCGATGTCATGTCATAAAGCGAAATGTATTAAGGGAGAGGATGCGGCATGAGTCAAACGAAAGAGCGGATAACTGCCTTTGATTTTGCAAGAGCATTGGCGATCTTCGGCATGGTAATGGTGAACTATAAGCTAGCGATGCAGGCAGAGAGTGGCGGACCTGCATGGTTGCAAGCGATAGCGGGCCTTTTTGAGGGGAGAGCATCCGCCTTGTTTGTCGTGTTGGCTGGTATTGGGGTGGCATTAATGACCTCGAAAGCCCGTAACTCAATGAGCTGGGAACTCATTCCTCAAATCCGGAACAGCTTGTACAAGAGAGCTGCTTTTCTGTTTATATCTGGCGTGCTTTTATTGCTAATAGGCTGGAGTGCCGATATTTTGCATTATTATGCGGTATTTATGCTTGTAGCTGCAGTCTTGATCACAGTATCCGATAATATAATACTAGTTTTGTTTTCGATAATCCTGGTAGCATCGCAGTTGTTTTTAGTCGTATTCGATTACAGCAAGGGATGGGACTCGAGTTTTAAGGAATACATGGGCTTTTGGACGATAGAAGGGTTTACTCGCAATCTGTTATTTAACGGATTTCATCCCATTTTTCCTTGGCTGAGCTTCTTCCTCATCGGCATGTGGATTGGCAGGAAGCGTTGGCTGAATAAGGAAAACCGTTCGAAATTACTAGTATATTCGTTGTCAGGAACGGTTGTTTTTGAATCGATTTCTTTCTTCTTGGTTAAATGGACCTCCCCAGTACTGAGTAAAGAAGCAGCAACTTATCTTTTTGGAACAAAACCGATGCCGCCCACAATGCTGTATGTTTTCTCTGGCATTTGTTCAGCTGTCACCATCATTGCGATCTGTCTTTATGTGGTCGATAAATTTGAAAATTCCCTTCTGACACAGGCGATGATCCATACAGGACAGTTATCGTTAACCCATTATATCGGTCACGTAGTGATCGGAATTGGTTTTCTTATGACAGTGGGTTATTTGGAAAACGGAAGTCTTTCTTTTGCAATGGCATACGGAACCGTTTATTTCATTATCTCCATTATCTTTTCGAGTCTGTGGAGAAAGTGGATGAAAAGAGGTCCGATTGAGCTGATCATGAGAAAATGGTGCTGAGTGGTGTATGGTCCGGGGAAACCACCGATGGCCGGGTTATGGCGGTCCTGATGCATGCGATGGCCGATAATGTAGGCCTTTATCAACGACAAGACCTGTCTGAGAAGATCATTCACCGAAAATTGAATGAAGCGGGAGTCACTCTGCATAGCGGAGATTATCTTTTTTATTTTTCAGAAGCCGATGAGAACGTCTTGCTGCAAGAATACCTGAAAGGAGACTTTCACTGGTTAACCGAGCAAGATGAGGCGGCTTTCTCCGAGTTCGAATCCTGGCATATATGGAAGCTGAATTATTCCAAATTGTCATTGCGTACCTTTTCCCGTTCCTTTAAATATAGCAGCTCAAATCGATCATCATTTCGTTTATAGAGTTCCGTGTCAGTGAGGCTAAAAGCATTACGTTGGGAGCTTCCATTGGTGATTGGTTTATCTCTCAATGGGGGATACATCCGCTCATATGGAGTGGAATCATATAAGACCCTTTTTTGAAGCCCAACAGGCGCTACTATAACGGCAGCCTGTTGGGCTAGATGTATTGTCAAACCAAGTGCGGGAGCGGACCTCCTTGGAACGCTGTTTTATCGATTTACCACTCATCCATGGGCCGTTTTCTATTCTCTCAACAGTCGTGTTAGTGGAATACACTTGTGCAGAGTATCTGTTTTAAAAAACTATAAGTGATTCCTTTTAAGGTTAATGTAAGGTTCCTTTAAAACTCGTGTAAAGTAAGAGCTTTATACTAGTCTTTGTACATACTCGAGAATCTACGATCATGATTAGGAACATATCATTAGGAGGAGCAACATGAATAAACTTAAACATTGGAATACTAAACTACCGAAGTGCATGATTGCCGGCAGTCTTGTTGTCGCATTAAGTACAGGCCCTGTTTTCGGGACGGGGATAGCGATGGCGGCGAAACCAACGATTCAGAACGATTCGTTGCTAGAAGCGGATGCGGCTGTTCATCAGCTTGCGCGCTATCAAGTAGACGCAAGGCTTGATGAGAAGAAGATGACAATTCACGGTACAGAAACTGTGACCTATCGAAACAACACGAAGGATACACTGGACAATATTGTATTTCACACCTTTGCAGATGCAAACCGTTCAAAGGAAACACAGTCGGGTATGTTCGAAAATTCAAATGAACGAATGGCAAAGGAAAATCCGGATAAAAAATCTGAAGATTTCCTGGGCGGCATTGACATCAACAATGTGAAGTCGTTAGGTCAACCCTTGAAGTTCGATAATACGAATCAGGCACTTAAGGTTGCATTGGGACAAGCATTGCAGCCCGGGCAATCTATCACACTGGAACTTGAATTTGACGTAAAAATTCCTTATGGCTCACAGCGGTTGTCCCATTACAAGAATATCATCAATGGCGCTCATTGGTTCCCTGTGCTTTCGGTCTATAACCCTGCAGATCATACGTGGGACAAAACTCCTTACAGCACTACATTTGAATCCGATTATTATGATTCTGCGGATTATCAGGTAACCATGAATGTACCCGCCGATTACCAGGTTTCCATGCCTGGAACACTGACCGTACAGGATGCCGAAGCAGGCCGCAAGATGGTAACGGCCACTGCGAATAATACGAGAGAATTTGTCTTCTTCACGAGTCCAGATTTTAAAGTAGAAAGTGTTACACGAGATGGTCTGACCATACAATACTATTACTTTGATAATCAGAAAGACAAAAAACAGATTATCGATCAATATATTGATCAAGCGTTTAAAGTCATTAACTTCTTCAGCGAAAAATATGGTAAATATCCTTATCCGGAGTTCAGAATTGTTGAATCGTACGTTGAAGGGATCGCTGTTGAATATTCGCGAATGATTCAGATGGGTATGATCGAGGGTCAGCCAGATATTTCAAACCATTCAGCATTTGTCCATGAAATTGCGCATCAATGGTTCCACGCATTAATTGGAAATAATTCCGAGAAGGAATCATTTCTAGATGAAGGATTTGCCGATTTCTCTATGGTATATTTCTATGAGAAACAAGGAAATCCGTTAAATGGATTCAAGGTGATTCAATTCGATGAAGTATCGTTAGATAGTCCGCTTGATGCGACCAATGATAAGGTTGGCGATTCTCCCGACGCCATTTTTTATAAAAAAGGCCGTCAAGCCATCTATGAGTTGTATCGTACGCTTGGCGAAGAGAAGTTTGATGAGTTGATGCAGACATATTTTGACCAGTATGTATACAAAAATGCGACGATCGAAGGACTGCTTCAGGTTGTTGAGAACAAAGCGGGCAAAAAGATCAGAGATGATTGGGAAGCGGATTTACGCCAGCCCAATTATTCTTTGAAGTCTGAATATCGTCTAACAGCGGACGAGGAAGCCGCTTATATGTACGAGCAATTTAAATCAATATACCATTCGGTGTTTGTACAGTTTCCAGAGGTTCCGTCTGAAACGATGAGCCGAATTATCGATAAAACGTTGCAGGGCGAGCCGCTAACGATTATCTTGAGCGACCGTTTGACATCGGACAAAGCAACAAAACAACAGGATCAATTGCTCAACCAGTTTCAAGGCTTCTTCCAAATAGCAGGAATAAAGCCAACGATTATAACGGAACGTCAAGTATTAAAAAACAAGCTTAAGAAGGAGCTAGGGGACAGTAATATCATTGTCATAGGCAAACTGGATGCGAATGGGTTTGTACAAGCCTTGAAGTCCGGCATCATCAAGCGTGCTGATACAGTCGGTTTTAAATGGCAGGAAATCATGAATAAGTCTAATCAATCCGGAGCCTACATTATCAAACATCCGTATAACCAGAATCGTCTCATGTTGCATTATTTTTGGACAGGGGACCAATTGAGTGATCAGACGGAAGATCCATTTATGGCTAAAGCATTGGAATCATTGAATTTTTCAAACCATTTCTATCAATATTATGTTCTGAATAACACAGGTAAGAGCAGCAGCGAACAAAAGATCGAAAATCCGTATGCGAAACTTTTTGCAGAATAATAAATCACAGGGCAGTCTTAGTCCCGAGGGAGTTCCATGGCAGCCAAAACGTAGCGAACTTGGATAATTTCAAGAACACCGGTTAATTGGGGCTTGCTCAAAGTTAACCGGTGTTCTTTTTTATTTTTACGAGCTTTAAAATTGGAGAAAATTCTGTGACTTTTAATTGACACTAAACATAGAGGAATATGTTGAGCAAGAGAATGGAGAAGAGGAGGCTATGTTTTCATGGACAAGCGAGGACAAGATGAGAATATAACCATTAACCTGCATTTGACTGGTTTATCAATTGATAATAACGATTTAAAAATTCAGATGTAATTACTTTAAATATAGAGAAAAAAAGAGAATGTGCCGAACGATTCTTACTTAGCCATTATCCTGTAGCCTTAATAGATTGATAATAGCTCGGCATATATCCAAGATATATCTTAGGTCAAACCTAAAGGTCAAGATATCGATCGGCAAAACTTTATTTTTAGAATGAAACACAATGCAGGTTGACAAGATCAGACCACAATTGTACTATTTAAGTGTGACTACAGATGTAGTCATAACTTGATTTTGGAGGGTTTAGGCATGACAAAAATACCACCCATCACGGATGCGGAGCTCGAGGTGATGCGCGTATTGTGGGCCAGTCCGAATTGTCCTTCCAGCCAGGTCGTCAAGCAATTGGCGGAACAAGTGGGGTGGAGCCCGAATACGACAAGGACGCTCCTGAACCGTTTAGTGCAGAAAGAAGCGGCGGGAACAACACAGGAAGAGGGATCCAAACGGAACTTTTTGTTCTATCCACTCATCAGCGAACAAGAATATTTGAAGTCGGAGACTAAATCGTTCATGAAGAAACTGTATGGCGGCGCCTTGAAACCCATGCTCGCTAATTTTTTGCAGGATAAGAAGCTGAACGAGAAAGAAATTGATGACTTGAAAGCTTTGTTTGACGAGAGTCGCAACAACGATGATCGATAAGAAAATTGATAAAGGTAGAACCATTTAGCCTAACGTCGAACCGCCGCGTAAATCGCGGTTTTTTTATTAGTATAATTCCACAAAATTACTCAGCATATAATTGAGACGATGCAACAACCCCTAATTAAAAACCAATTTATGTAAAGACCGGCATCGCCGATTTAATCTTCCATGATCTAGGACTGCTTCCAACGCCAGATACGCCGGAACCGGAACCTTGGGGTGGAAAAAAACAGCAATAACGAATCCATCGTACGATCAAACTGCTCTCCGGAGGAGTTTTTTTTATTTCATGGATACTCGAAAAGGGTCCGATAAAATAGTGTTGACAAAGTATAACTACAACTGTAGTATTGAATTATAACTACACGTGTAGTTTTAAAAAACAGGATCACAGAAAGGAGTTTTTCACATGAAAGCAGCATCAAAATTAGCCATCGCAACCCTCAGCAGTGTTCTACTATTGGGTTCATCGATGAACCTTGAGGTAGACGCGGCTTCTTCCAAGTCAGCCCAGAAGTCGACGGCTAAAAAAGCAGCCGTCCAAGCTCCAACGGCAGCGGAAAAAAAGGTGGTTGACGCAGAAATTAAGAGAGTGAAGGATTTGACCGCCAAGACTGGAGATACCTATGTCATGTATTATAAGTACAAGGCACTCAACAGCGGACTTGATCTTAACTACTGGGGGCTGACGAAGGAATACATTTCCTTTGATGAATATCTCCAGAAAGCATCAACCTTAAAAGGCGTTGTCTTGCAAAAGCCCTCCAACCTGCCAGAAGGTTACACTTTCTCCAAAGCGAGAATCGGAGGACCCTTGGGAGGCAAGTTCATCGATGATTTAAGAGCCGAAGGGAAGAAGAGCGGCAAACCGGTCTTCACGAAAAAAATGGACTGGAAAGAAGCCGACGATATTCGCCTGGAATACACGAACGGGGAAGATACGCTTGCGATTACGAAGTTTGTGGTGGATGCGAAGGAAGGGAAGAAGAAAGGTTATTTTGACGATAACCTTCCAGCAAACATTTTCCCAAAATACATTTATTGGCAAGATGGCGGCAAATTCGGATACAGCCTTTCAACTTCATCCGATATCACCCGAGAACAGAAGATTGAAATTCTAAAAGCAGCGGTCAAGAAGTGATAGGTTGCCTTGAGAATGCGCAGCAGTTCACCCATCCTATGCATTCTGCGCAAGTTAGATTTGGAGGTTGTATATATGAACCGAATACCATCCATAACGGATGCAGAGCTCGAAATTGTGCGGGTATTGTGGCTAAATCCAGATTGCTATTCTAGTGAAGTTGTTCAACAAATGACGGATCGAATGGGCTGGAGCCCGAATACGACCCGAACGCTTCTTAGCCGACTGGTACAGAAGGAAGCGGCGGGCGTGAAGCTGGAGCAGAGTTCGAGGCGTATGCAATTATTTTATCCTCGGTTCAGCGAGCAAGAATATCAGCGTTCCGAGACTACTTCCTTCATGGAGAAGATGTATGGTGGTTCCATTATGCCGATGTTGGCTAATTTCCTCCAAGATGAGAAGCTGAATACGAAGGAAATTGAGGATTTGAAGACGTTATTCGACAATAGCAGCAGAATTGGGGAACTTGAAAAGAGAGAATCTAAATGAGTCCAAGCTTATACGAAACTGTTGTGTCATTCTTCGGCTGGGTGATCCAGGGATCGTTCATGGCAGGCATTCTGGTCATGCTGATCTTGATTCTGCAATTCTTATTCCAAAACAAACTGGAAGCCAGATGGAAATATTTGCTCTGGATACCCGTAGCGATCCGCTTGCTGCTTCCTTGGGCACCAGAGTCTTCTCTTAGCCTTTATAATGTATTGTCTCTGGAATCCTTCATGCCTGGCATTCACCAGCAAATGCAAGATCCATCGATAAGTGCAAGCGAGACAGGAGAACACGTGAAGGGTTCTGTGGCGGAGAAATATGGAATTGTCGTTGGGATAACAGAATTAACCGCACCCACGGATACATCGGGAAGCAAGCCGGAGAACCATTTCTGGTGGAATGAAATTACATCGATGGGCTTTGTTCCAGTCTTGGTACTGATCTGGCTTACGGGTGTACTGCTTCTCGTCGCGAAAACCATATACGATCAGCTGCGATTGCAACATGCCCTGCGCGCTGGTAGCCGTATAGAAACGCCTTTGTTATTGGCCTTGTTCCATGATACACGGCAGCAGCTCGGCGTGAAGCGCAAAGTTGAATTTGTTTCCAGCGAGCGTATTCCCGGTCCGGCCGTCGTTGGGTTTTGTAAGCCGACAGTCGTCATCTCTCCAAGTCTACTGATGTCGCTGCATGAAGGACAGCTTCAGTATATCTTGGCGCATGAATTCGCTCATGTCCGTCGCAGGGATGTAGCCGTGAATTGGATCATGCACCTGGTTCTGATTCTCCATTGGTTCAACCCACTTGTATGGCTTGCAGTGAACAGAGCGCGACAAGATCAAGAGATGGCCTGTGATGCCTTCGTGCTGGATCGGATGAGACCACAGCAAAATAATGCGTATGGGCAGACGATCATCCAAGTGTTGGAACATTTCTCAGGAGACCATCGCCTGCCGGGACTTGCCGGCCTATCTGCGACACATAAACAAATGAAAAGGAGACTTATCATGATCAAACAATTCAATAAAAAATCATATCGCCTTTCTATCTTAGGGATGACAATCATTCTCGCGCTTGGCAGCGTGACGCTGGTCAATGCCAAAGAAAAAGATGATGGGAACGCAACGATAGCTGTTTCAGTACAATCAGAAGCTGGGGATCGTCAATTAGATATCACCTATCCTGAGGAATTCAATGGGTCTAAGGTAGACCGTACGTTGTATAAGCAAGAAATGGATAAAATGAATAAACTAGCGGCGGATGCAGCTAAGGCACTTCCTGCAGAGGATAAAAAATATATCGATGATGAAATCAATCGCGTGAAGGAATTGGTTAAAGAGACGGGTGACACGTATGTCATCTATCATAAATATAACGCGTTGAACAGCGGACTTAATCTTAGCTATTGGGGGCTGACGAAGGAATATGCTTCCTTTGATGAATATCTTCAGAAAGCAGCAACCTTAAAAGGCGCTGTCTTGCAAGAGCCTTCCAACCTGCCAGAAGGCTACACTTTCTCCAAAGCGAGAATCGGAGGACCCTTGGGAGGCAAGTTCATCGATGATTTGAGAGCTGAAGGGAAGAAGAGCGGCAAACCGGTCTTCACGAAAAAAATGGACTGGAAAGAAGCCGACGATATTCGTCTGGAATACACGAACGGGAAAGATACGCTTGCGATTACGAAGTATACTGTGGACGCCGATGGAACTAAGAATAATGGATTTTTTGACGATGATTTACCGGCAAATGTTTTCCCGAAATACGTTTTTTGGCAAGATGGCGGTAAATTTGGATATAGCATTTCAACCTCATCGGATCTATCACGACAAGAGAAGATCGAAATTCTGAAAGCTGCAATTAAAAAATAACATCTCAAGGCAGGCGCCCATATCACCCTAGAACTAGGGTCGATATGGGCTTTTTATGTTGGAACAATTGATATAAGTGAATGATTATCTTAGTAAAATGCTTATCATATAAAAAGTGAGGTGAGTGATGGGCAGTGGACGGCAACACTGCGGTTTGCTTCGATGGATGAAGTTACGAACTATTACTGTCCAATGACAGAAAAGTGCCTACATTGTGGTTTATTGACTTAAAGTTACTTACATAGTCGCGCTATGATGATTTATGCACTAAGAAATGTCCTGTATGAAAAGTCTAAGATAAATAAAAAGGACAGGGAAGGGATCCGCTCGGAGGTAAGGCACCATAGACCAGTCGGAAGGAGTAAAGAAGAAAGCTAAGAGAGCACATCGTTAACAGTGATTAGAAAATCTATTCTTTACCGATCGTTCTCAATATGTTACATTTACTATTAGGGAGGGGATCGAATGGCAAGAAGCAAAGAATTCGAAGAGAACGAAGTATTAGATAAGGCGATGAAGCTTTTTTGGGAACAGGGTTACGAGAAGACATCTTTGACAGATCTTGTAGAGCATATGGGAGTTCATCGAAGAAGTTTATATGACACATTTGGCGACAAGCATACGCTGTTTTTGAAAGCCATGGACCGTTTTCGCGCTAAAGTGAATGCTGAGCTTACGAGGGAAGTTAAACGTTCCAAGACTGCAACTGAGGCACTTCAGCTTATCTTTAGTTTCATAATAAATGGTGAAGAAGATTCGCCCTCAGGCTGTTTGATGGTGAATTCAGCGGTGGAACTAGCAATGCGCGATGCCAATGTGGATTTGAAGTCCACTGAATCGTTCACATTATCAGAGAAGCTGCTCAAAGATATTATTTTGTGGGGGCAGCAGGATGAAGAATTTAGCTCGGATTACAATGCCGACGATCTAGCGGAACATCTGCATTCTGTTTGTGTGGGGTTAAGGGTAATGACAAGGACCTCAGTGCCTAAAGAAAAATTACATCGAATAGCCGATTTATCAATTAAACTTTTACATAAGTAATTATTATTTAAAAATAATTGCTTATGCATATTCTAGAATGATTGTTCTCATAACTGAGTGTTGTCTCGTTTATAGATCTCTTTAAACGATCCTTCTTGAATATTTTTTAGAATGATCGTTCTCAAAATATGTTTCTTTCCTTGCTTTAGTTTTCTTTCATGAATGATCTATTCTTGTGTTCATTTTAGAATGATCATTCCCATATAGTAGTTAAAAGATGAATAAAAGGAGTAAATAAAATGATAATTTCTGAACAAGTGGCATTTGTAACTGGAGCAAACCGAGGTTTTGGCCGCCATCTCACCCTTGAACTTTTATCCAGAGGGGCTAAGGTTTATGCAGGTGCAAGAAATCCGGAAACCATTGATATTCCAGGCGTTATACCTGTAAAGCTTGATATTACCAACACTCAAGAAGTTGAAGCAGCTGCTATCCTCGCTAAGGACGTTACGCTTTTAATCAACAATGCAGGATCATCTACTGGCGCTTCTTTGCTGGAAGGTGATGTGGACAAAATACAGTTGGAGTTTGATACGCACTTCTTCGGTACGCTATACATGGTTCGTGCTTTTGCACCGATCATTGAGAAAAACGGGGGAGGATCGGTTTTAAATATTCTTTCCGCATTATCTTGGTTTAGTTCCGGAACTGCGGGTGCTTATACAGCCGCGAAGGCTGCAGCATGGGCATTGACGAACGATTTACGTATAAACTTGTATCCACATAATGTGAGAGTAGCAGGATTACATGTTGGCTTTATGGAGACAGACATGACATCCAGCTTAGAAGTTCCCAAAGTAAGCCCTGCAGATATCGCAAAAATAGCTATTGATGGCATAGAATCTGGCAGTTTTGAAATTATTGCTGATGATAACAGCCGAATGATACAAGGTGGACTTGCAGGTGGCGTTCCTGCACTGTACCCTCATCTTTCTTAATAACAATTTCATTTCTAACTTAATTTATAGAGGAGACTACAAAATGAACAAATTGTGGAGTAATACGAAAATTGGAAATATGGAATTACCTCATCGATTAGCAATGGCACCTATGACACGTAGTAGAGCACAAAAGGACGGCACACCGGGAGAACTAAGCTCCCTTTATTATGCTCAGAGAGCATCAATGGGATTAATTATTAGTGAAGGTACACAACCTTCTGATGATGGACAAGGTTATTTAAATTCACCTGGCATCTATACTGAAAAGCAAATAGAAGGTTGGAAAAAGGTTACCGATGCATTACATGAAGCAGGGGGCTTTATGTATATACAATTAATGCATGTGGGCCGTATATCGCACCCCGACAATACTCCGCATCATCGACAAGCAGTTGCACCTTCAGCGATCGCACCTGGTGTAGAAATGTTTACTGATAAAGGAATGCAGGAAATACCCGTTCCACGAGAGCTAAGCGAAGAAGATATTCAAAATACTATTGCAGACTTTCGAAAAGCAGCTGCAGCAGCTATTAAAGCAGGTGCTGATGGGGTTGAAATTCATGGAGCCAACGGTTATCTAATTAATCAATTTATTGGTGAGAATTCTAATAAACGAATCGATAAATACGGTGGATCTGTGGAGAATCGTGCTCGTTTTGCAATCGAAGTAACAAAAGCAGTAGTTGAAGAAATTGGAGCAGAAAGAACCGGTTTCCGGATTTCACCAGGAACACCTCTTGGTGGGATTGATGAAGGCGCACAAGGACCAGAGGTTTATCGCCATCTTGTAAAAGAATTAGCTAAGTTTAATTTAGCATACCTCCATGTTATGCATTTAGGGAATGAAATACTGCTCCGTGAAATTCGTTCAATTTGGTCAAATCCATTATTGGTCAATCGAGCAGGGCGGGCACTTGAAGATATTAGTGTAGATATTGATAGTGGTACTGCTGATGTGGTGCCAGTCGGTATCTGGTCTTTAGCTAATCCGGATTTTGTGGAACGTCTAAAAAAAGGAACACCTTTAAATGAAGTTGATCCTAAAACATTATACGCTGGTAACGGAAGCTTAGGTTATACAGACTACCCTATAATGGAAGAATTAAAAGCTCAACAGCAATAAGTATAAGTGAAACCACAAATGGCGTACAACTGAAAATTGTACGCCATAAGATTTACAAATGGAAAGGAAGCTGGCAGAACATGAGAGCTGCTCAAATACAGAAATACTCAAAAGAAATTCATTTGGAAATAAACAATGTTAAAATACCGAAAATCGATAATCGTGAGGTACTCGTTAAAGTAGAAGCTGCAGGTGTAAATCCTTTAGATATTCTTATTATAAATGGCAGTATCCGAATGATTGCTGATTATGATTTCCCATTAACATTAGGCAATGAACTTTCTGGTGTTATAGAAGCATGTGGTAAAGATGTTGTTGATTTTCAGGTTGGTAACCGAGTTTATACGAGGTTGCCGGTGAATAAAATAGGAGCTTTCGCTGAATATGTGGCGGTCAAAGATGAAGCTATATTTAAAATGCCTAAAAATCTATCCTTTATTGAAGCAGCTGCGGTCCCACTTACTGCTTTAACAGCTTATCAAGCATTGAAAGAAGTGCTCAACGCTCAGCCTAATGCAAAACTATTTATTCCTGGCGGAACTGGCGGATTCGGTGCTATGGCAATCCCTATTGCTAAAGCAATGGGGTTATACGTTATTACAAGTGGCAGTGAAAGAGGTCGATCACGTGTACTGTCGATTGGAGCAGATGAATTTATAAATTATAAGGAGGAAAACTATGCTGAGGTTCTATCCAATATAGATTATGTTATAGACACCTTGGGTACAAACGAAATAAAAAGGGAACTTGATATTTTAAAACCTCAAGGAAAATTAGTATCATTGAAGGCTTTACCAAATTATCGCTTTGCCGTTGAAAATAATCTTCCAATGTGGAAAAAAATGTTGTTTGCTTTAGTAGGTGCACGTTTAGACCGTTTAGCAGCAAGAGATAAAAAAGAATATCACTTTTTATTTGTGCAAGCCAATGGAAGACAGCTACAAGAGATTACTAGCCTTATTGAAAATGACAATATTAAACCTTCAATTGATTCTACTTACAAATTTGATGATATTAATAAGGCGCTACAACAAGTTTCTACTGGTCACTCACAAGGCAAAGTTATTATAACTTTCTAAGGGAGAGAGCGAATCTAGCCGACTGTCTGTGACCGAGAAGAAGACTACTTCGTTTCGGAGGTTAATCAACTCTGCATACGGTTTGATGAACGGCTGAGACGTGCTTGGTAGTTTGCTCAGCAGCTACCTCGTCCATTTCAAGAGATGGCGGATTCGAATGGGGGAGAACAAAACAAGGTTACCCAGCGAATTGGATCCCAATCAGCCACAACCTTTACTAGACGAGAGTACGGCTCGGACCCTAAAATCTAGCGTGTAACGGTTCGTAAAAAATTCCATCGAGGGATTGACTCGTACTTGTATCTCGAAGATAAATTGACTGAATTAGAACAACATTAAAGAACCGCTACATAAGAGAATATCCATTAAGAAATGCGTGATATGTTAGATAGGGTTTTTCCTGGCAAAATCATGATTTCTAAATATCGAAGGCTATTACCTAATGGAGATAGTTTTGATTGAAGAAAAATTTTTTTTGATGATAGATTTTTTGTTATCATTATAGGGAGGGTGACATTTATATTTATGTAGGTAACTTTTTGTCATTGTACAACATCCTAGATGTAAACAGGGCTTATTCCAACTCATAGACATATGTACAAAATACGGGTTTTGTGAGGAAGTAGTATATAAATTAATGGAGCAAGCCAATTTAAACCATACTAATGCCAATTAGCTGTCCATAATTGATATCTATACAATATTCAAAATTGTTCATAATAGCTTCCCTTTCATGAACAATTGAATCTCTTTTTAGATATTGATTTGTCTCTAACGAGTATTAAACTTTAAAGTGTATCAGAATCTCGGATTAAACTTTGTGTAGTTATATTTATATGTTTATTGTTGATTGTTCTTTTCGTACCTCTTAAATAAAAAGCTAATTATTACCATTAATTAACTTATATCAGTATCTTCATACACGTTCAGTCTTATAGCTTCAATTTTAAAACATTTCTTTAGCTATCCTTAATTGTCTTTCCCGTTCTTTAGTGGCAGCTTCAGCCACCGAGGAATTATTGGATATGTTTACCATTTTAACAGCATAGTCACTGCTTACCATAGCGTGTCCTCTCATATGTCCAGTTGCAATGGCTTGTGCAAAAGAACGAGCAGCATACTTACTTGCTTCGGTTGTGGACTCTTTCGCTAATTCATTGACTATGAATCCAACTTTTCTTAAGTCAAAGGCTCTGATACCACCAGTTAAACGTTTTCCTAGCGTTTCTATCCCTAAATCAATTCGCGGGTCATTTATAAGATGTTGATCCAAATGATCCAGGTGTTCAATAGCAACGCTCAAAGCCCATTTGGCCAGGAACTTCTGCGGTAATTTTTCAAGTGTCTCTTCAAGTTGATTTCTTAATTCATTATTGTCTACAATCTTTATCTTAGGACTACTGTAAGTAAAATCGTTAGTTGATTTTATTTGCTGCTCATGTTTATTCCATGCATATTCCTCAATGTTCAAACGATCTCTCCCCCATTACAGCACGGCACTCTTTAATTGTTTCAGATCTTCTTTCATAAAAAGCGTGTACCACACTGAAAAAATGTAAATTAGCCAGATTCTACGCGAATAATCACCTTTATTACTCCGATGCTGGATAAACATTTCTTCGATGATATTCATATTGAAAATTCCTTCAATACCACTATAGCGTATTTGCTCAAACATTATATCTGAAATCGGGGTCTTAAGCCAATCACGAATCGGTACGGGAAATCCTAATTTCGGGCGATTCACAATAGCATCAGGAACAATTCCTTCCATAGCTTTACGCAAAGCGAGTTTTGTTGTATTTTTGCCAATCCGATTGGAGACTGGAATTTTACTAGCCGTTTCGAAAACCTCTTTATCTAAAAACGGGACTCTTAATTCCAATGAATGTGCCATAGACAGCTTATCTGCTTTTGACAAAATATCGCCAGGCAACCAAAAATTCATATCAATAAACTGCATTCTTGTCGTAGGATCTAGGTGTACTGTCTTATCATAAAAAGGCTTAACGATATCCGTGGGATGTAAAAAGCTATTTTGAGCGTGTACCGACTCATGGAGCAAGTTCATCTTTCCGCTTTTGTTAAAGATATTAGCATTACCGAAAAAGCGTTCCTCTAAAGGTGTCAGCCCCCGAAGTAAATAGTTTTTTCCATAAAAATGATATGGATATATAGACAATGATTTTCGTAACGAATCCTTTATGAAATTGGGCATCCATGAAATGGGTCTTAACGCATCTGGCTCTTTATAGATTCGGTATCCTCCAAATAATTCATCAGCGCCTTCCCCGGATAGGACAACCGTGACATGATCTTTTGCAAGTTGATTTAGATGATAAAGAGCGATGGCGGAAGGATCCGCGACAGGCTCATCTAGATGCCATACCGTTTTCGGAATACTCTCAAAAAAGTCTTCTGTAGATAAGATGTGAAAATAATGATCCGTTCCCAGTTTAGCTGCCGTTTGATTTGCAATGATCGTTTCATTGTTTACCCCTTCAAATCCAATCGAAAAGGTCTTTGTGGATTCTTCTGCTTTCATCATTGCAGCTATAGCTGTAGAGTCAATTCCACTGGACAAAAAACATCCTCTATTCACATCACTTTGTAAATGAAGGTTTACAGACTCTTTCAATTTCCACTGAATTTCTTCCGCATAGTCTGCTAAAGATCGTTTTACCGGATGAAAATGGGGTTCCCAATATTTCTCGATCTTCATTTCACCTTTAGCGTTAACAAATACTCGCTCTGCAGGTCCTAATTTATAAATATGTTCAAACATCGTATCCGGTTGCGGCACATACTGAAAAGTTAAGTAGCTAAATAAACTTTGATACTGAAGCTTTCTTGGTACTCCGTGAACTGCAAGAATGCTTTTAATTTCCGAAGCAAATAAAAGGTTTTTCTCATCTTTGTAATAATAAAAAGGCTTGATGCCAAAATGATCTCTGGCAGCAAAAAGCGTCTGTTCCTTAACATCCCAAATCGCAAAGCTAAACATTCCTCGTAAATGATGGACACAGTCCTTACCGTATTCCTCATATAAATGCACAATGACCTCTGTATCTGATTGCGTTTGAAAGTGATGTCCCTTTAACTTAAGCTGATCTCGTAGTGTTTTATAATTATAGATTTCACCATTAAAAATAATCCAAAGGGAACGATCTTCATTCGTCATCGGTTGATTTCCATCACGTAAATCTATAACGGATAACCTACGAAAACCGAGCCCAATTCGAGAATCGAGCCATACGCCTTCATGATTAGGACCTCGGTGATTCATTGCGCCTGTCATTTGTTTTAAGGTTTCTTCTTGCGGGGGTTGTCCATTACATTTTAAGATTCCTGCTATTCCGCACATGCTATTGTAGTCCTTCCTATAGTAAAGATTAGGATATAGAGTGCCCACAATTGCGTTGATCAATCATCTTTTTTTAGAATCACGCAGGTGAATCGTACTTTAATCCATAAGAAAACGCCGAATGATTCACTATATGAATCGTTCGACGTGTTTGGATAAGGCTACATAAAGTTACTGTTCGCCAATAAGCTGCTTAACGATCTTCGCTTCCTGTTTGCGTAAGGCATCGTAATCGTATACTTCTTTAATTTCACCTAACTGGCTTTCAATAGTAGTTAGATCATTCATTTTAAAATAGTTACTCAAAATCTCGTACGGTGTCATTCCTGGTTTCTTCCCAGGTACATCTTCTATCGCTTCTTTCCATGGTAAGTTTGCCTTATCCATCGTTAGCTCCAAAGCAGCCCCAGTTTCATAACGGATACTTCTTTCTAAGAAAGAAGGCGACTCCGCTTGTCCGTTAGCAATAAAATCATACGCTTGCATAAATGTCACATGGTAAGGCTCCTGCTTGGTGGCCAGCACCATTAAATTACCGCCAGTTAACTTACTATAACGATATTCCAAATACCTTGCAGAACCTTCGATAGCCTCTGACTTCGTCTCGCCAATTAATTGCGGCCATTTATAGTATCTGTAATTTCGTACAACTGTCCAATCATGTAAATACTGTTGAACGAGTTCAGGATTGCTTTCAGCCATTGCTTGATCCAACAGCTTGAATTCGATACCCATCAATGCGTAATTTTCTTCATTTGCAGGATAGTTATCGATATGCTCAGCACCATTCGCATCATACGTCCAGTCTTTTTGTTTGAAGATATGAAACCCTTCGTGCAATAAAAAAGAAGAAAAATCAAAATACAGCGCGGGATCGCTAAACATTTTGGGATAATACTTAAAATACATTGTTTCCATTCCTTTCAGATTTAGCGTTCCAAAATTAGCTGGAAACCATGCTGAGAGGGTTGTCGGTGAAAAACGACTGATACGATATACCTTCGGTAAGCCCATCGACTCAGGCAGACTGATTTCTTGAGCAAAAATCCCTTTCTTCATAGGCACATTCACGGCAAACCCTTCGCTACGAAACAGACCGCTATCCTTAGTCGTTCGTACCAGTAACAAGGGTTTGGAGTCAAATCGATAATCCTTATTCCAGAGCTGATCACTGGATTGCTCAAAATGGTTATACAACTCGGATAACTCTGTCAGCATCCGCCGATCGGTTTCAGGCAAGGATTCAAACGTAGTACGGTAGGTCTTATTTAATAAAATCGATACCGTGCATATTCCAACTATTGCTGCCAATATCGTTAATAGAATGTTTCTTTTTCTATTTCTTTTGCTCATGATTTACCTCGCTGTTTATCTCTTGTTATATGAGTAGTATGATATAAGCTAAAAAAAACGTCAAATGATTCACTATATGAATCGTTCGACGTTTTCTTATTCACTCTTATTTTATCTCACTCATGAAGTTTCTGAAGTTCTCCACAATTTCTTTCGATCGGGTATGGTGTAAATAATGATCGCCTTCAAACATCATCATCTTCCCATGTAAGGAATCTTTGATCTGCTCTTCGTGTAAAGCTGCCCAACCCTCAACATCCGAATTATCTTTTACTAAGAAGAACATCACGGGAAGTTCTTTAGGGAACTTTAAGTTTTCTGCGTCTTTGAAGTTGCTTGAGAAATGATCTGCTTCGTTGATGATATTTGGATTCATCATGTTTTTAAGCGAAAGCATTCTATTTTGCTCTTTCGTTTTAGCATCAACATCGGGTGCAATGATTTGATCAGGCGAGAGTTTAACCAGCAATCTGTAGAAACCTGATTGTTTAAGTGATTTTAAGGCTGCTGTTGGAAGTTCATCGCCGGCTCCTTGTGCCGGAACACTGCTGTCGATCCCTACGAATGCACTAACTTCGTTTTTGTATTTGTTTACATAGTCTAGAGCATAAATTCCGGATATGGAGTGTCCCATCAGAATATAACGGTCTATATTTAATTGTTGTAAACTTTCATGTAACTCACTCACTATATTTTCAGTACTTCGTTCTTTTTCGGTGATATCACTTAATCCATAGCCAAATGGCTCAATCACAACCACTTTGTAAAATGGAGATAACTCTTCTACAAGCGGCTTAAAATCAATACCCGGCGCTGCAGTTCCATATCCTGGTAATAATACTACCGTCTCTTCGCCATTTCCATGAATCGTGACGTTCATGTTTTTTCCATCTACAGGTACAAGCTGACCATAGGGTTCAATTTTTCCTTTCTCGATTTTGTTGCAGATCACATTAACAGTAAAAACAATGGCTAGAAAAAGCGCTATGGCTATGACTATAACTCCTATTGCTTTCAGTAAAAAGAAAAATGTCTTTTTCATCATGTAATTCCCGCTCCCCACATATTTATATCTTCTCTTCTGTCCATTTCATTCTAACAGTCCAGTCTTAGATCCTGTGAAACACAAGTTTAAGTGAACCTTAACTTTCAGCATCAGCTAACAAAATCAAATTAAGCTTCCGTTAAGATAACTTTTATAAATATGATTCCACTTTCGTCCATTTGATATCATAAAAAAACACCTTTAGATATTCGCTGATTAGCCCATAAGACCATTCAACGATATTCTAAAGGTGTAAATTCACTTCATTAGCTACATTTTAGTTCAAAGATTCTTTACGCGATAAACGAATTTTTTCAGGCGTAACATCATTTCCCTCAGGATCTACAATCGTTACTCCCGATAGACTGTTACGAACTTGTCCACGAATTTCACGTAGATAATCTTCACGCAAAGCGATCTGTTCCACCCATTCACTTTTTGTCAGACCTTCTTCACGTTCTTTCCTGGCTAGTTCATTAATACGAGTCAAACTGGTAATCATCTATGTTCCTCTTTTCTAAGTTTTGATTAGCTTGCTAATAAATTTACAACCATCTGTTTCATAAGCCTTCTTAATAATAAACGTTCTTCGGGTAAAATTCCTGTTAATAATTTATCCAGTTGCTTATTCCATATACGTTCCACAGGTTCACAAAGATTACGTCCGGCTGGAGTTAGATACACTCGGCTTACTCTGCCATCTTCAGGATCTCTTTTTCGAACAACAAACCCATGACTCTCAAGTGATTTCACCATATTCGTAATAGTTGGAGGCTCACAATTCAGACTTTCGCTTAACTGGATCTGTGTCATTCCATCTGATCTCCATAACCGGCATAATAACTGTTCTTGGCCCACATGAAGATTAAATTCTCTAAGCAATGCTGCATAATCTCTACGCATTTCCGCTGAAATTCTATCCAGTAGTTCTCTTATCTCATCTTCAATCACAGCTTTTTCCCCCGAACCACCTTACAAATTAATTAGCATGCTAATTATATCATGTTTTTAAGAGGATTTCAAAGGTGGACGATTTTTAGATATCACCCACCAACGAATCCTCTTTAGGTTGGTACTTCATCATATAGAAATGGTCTTCAATTACTGTTTCTCGGGAGTCTCACTTCAAAGATTGTCCGCACCACACCGCTTTGCGCAGATACGGTTCCATTATGCTGCTCTACTATATTTTTAGTAATAAACAAGCCAAGTCCCGTACTTCCTGTTGGATGTGTTCGTGCACGATCCCCTGTGTAAAACATATCAAAAATTCGTGGCAGCTCTTCCGGCTCAATACAATTTCCATAGTTAATTACTTCAACGACTACCTCGTTAGCGTCTAAGTAACCGTGAATATCAATAAATTGACCATCGTTTCCGTATCGGGCCGCATTCGTAAGAAGGTTCTCAAATACACGTGCTAACAATTCCCCGTCACCGTAAATCATCAGAGGTTGTGTCATATCCAATCTGGAGGTTAGGCCATTTTTCTCAAAGACTGGATATAATTCTTCATTTAATTGTAAGAGAAGCTCACTGAGATCAATCGAGGATTTCTCAAGCTTAAGCTTGCCATAATTCATTCTTGTAATTTCAAACAGCTCATCAATCAATTTTTCTAAACGTTGAGATTTGGTATAAGCAATCGTCGTGTAATGCCTGGTCTGTTCAGGGGTTAATTGATTGTCTTTCAAAATAAAATCCAAATAGCCGATAACCGAGGTTAGGGGTGTACGCAAATCATGCGCCAGGTTCAACACGAGTTGATCTTTACTGCTCTCGGCAATGTCTCCCCGCTCAATGGCTTCTTGCATATTCTCAATGGCTAGATTGAGATCATGACCAATCATTCCAAATTCATCTTTGGAGGGTATATCTACTCGTTCGGAGAAATCACCTGATGCTAGTTGATGAATCCCCTTTGATATTTCTTTGAAGTATTTTGCATAAGGCTTAGTGAATAAGAAGAAAAATAGAATGGCTAGTGGTATAAAGATAATTAAAAATGTATTCACATCTCCAATATCTCTTATTACATAGCGAACTTTGGTTAGTGGATTTTCAAACTTCACTTCAGAGTGATAATATCGCTGGAGCGCCTTATAGATTAAAAAGGTTATCCCACCGGATACTAGCATACTGGCCATCAGCAGCATAATCATTTTTGTACGAAAACTATAAATCATTTTAGGCATTGGATGTATACCCTTCCCCTACAGTATTTATCTTTGTAGAGATAATGGTATATGAATTCAATCTAAATCTCAAATTATTAGCATCAGAGATCCTTCTTCTCAAAAATCCGCAAAGAAATGAGATAAGAACAGCTGAGTAAAAACACGTAAGCGAGTCCTAGTATGATATAAGGAATAAAGTTAGACTTCACTCCAGAGCTATGCCAGTTCTCTAGGTCAGGAAACCATTGAAGCAAGCTGCCGATCACGTTCGGACCAACCATTATAATCATCATAAATACGAGATTAACCACTTGCGTTCCTTTAGCCCCTAACCAGTAATGAATCGGTAAATAAAGCATAGCGAGGAGTGGGAAAATAGATATCGCAATACCAACCTCTTGCCAAAAATGAGGGGTTACCTCTTTACCTGTCATAATAATCAGGAGATAGGTAAAAGCAGTTGCTGCCAGCCCAACAAGAGCATACGGAAGGATTGAGAAGTATTTAGCACGGACAAGCTCTTGTCTCCGCACAGGAAGATTAACGAGAAACCGTTGCGTCATCTGCTGAGTATCCATAGAACAGGAGCTTATCAACAACAGCATGGGTGGCATTAGCGTAAATAAACTGAAGCTATGATAGTTCGAGTAAGCTATAAAAATAAAGAAAGGGATGAGCAACATCAGAAATTTACGCAAAAGAATGAAGTCTTTTTGAATAAGATAAAATGAATGATACACTATAAGTCCTCCTTAGCTTATAACTCTTCCCTGCTAAACAATCGTAGTGAAATCTTATATGAGAAGTACAAAATGAATAGATAAACGATCCCTATCAAACCTATCTGCACCAGATGATCTTGCAGCTTTAAATGGGTTATTTTTGCGAAAACTGATGAATGTGAGAGTGAAGATCCAGCGTTTATGGTGGTTATCGTTATAACTACATTAAAAAAGATATTGAAGTAATAGTTTTTGTATCCAAGCCAATAATGAATCGGCAGATAAATAGACGCAGTCAAAGGAATCATAAGTAACGTTAAAGATACCCCTATCCAATACACTGGGCTAATGGAATATCCAAATGAAAAGGAAATTAGAAACAAAGCAAAAGAGCAAACCAAACCGATGAAACTATAAGGAATCAGTGATAAGTATTTAGCCAAAACAATCTCTTGCCGACTTACTGGCAGTCCTATAACAAACTTTGTGTTGTTATTCTGTGCATCCATTGAACAGGAGTATACGAGCAGTAGTAAAGATTGAAAGGTAGCAAACATACTGGAGCTATCCAATTGTACATATGCAACAAACAAAATACTCAAGAGAAATAAAGGGATGAAATTCCGCAGGAGAATAATGTCTTTCCGAATTAACAGCAAGAGATTAAACATACAAAGCGTTTCCCTTTACCGTAAAATACATGATTTCTTCCAGCGTAGGTATTTCGCATATCGCTTGATCTCTTAAATACCGCGCCTCCTCAGAATTGTTGTTAAGAAGCGCCTCAAAACCAAGTGCTGTCTCTCTAATCCCAATGAAACACTTCCGCACATCCCGATCAAGCAACTCCTTGTTGCCTTTTACCAGCATATATTTATTAGGGAGAGATTCTTTCATCTCATTAAAAACTAACCTCCCCTCATTCACAAAAACAATATAATCCGCTATCCGGTCTAAATCAGTCGTGTTATGCGTGGAGAAAAGAATAGATTTCTTCTCATCCTGGATATGCTCGCTAAGCAGATCAAGCAGTTCTCTTCGGAATATGGGATCAAGACCCGCAGTAGGTTCGTCCATGATGAGCAGGTCTGCACCGTGCGATAAAGCAATGGCGAGCGAATACTTCATTTTCATCCCTTTGGAGAGCTCCTTAATCTTTTTCCGCGGGGAAAGCTTGAACATCTCTATGTATTTCCTATAAGTCTCTTTATCCCACTGACTATAAAAGGGGGCAATCATCTTACTCATCTGATCGATGGTTAATTGCTCGTAAAAGTAATTCTCATCAGAAACATACCCAATTCGATCTTTGTACTTTGCATTTTTTATGGACGTTTCTTTGCCAAAAATCTCGATATTTCCTTGGTCGGGTTGTACCATACCCATCATCATTTTAATTAAAGTTGTTTTCCCTGCCCCATTGGGTCCAATTAGCCCCGTTATATACCCTTCCTTAATACCGAACGTAAGTTCGCATAGGCTAAAATGGCCATATTTTTTAGATATTTGATTCAATTGAATGACATCGTTCATTCTGTCTCCTCCTCATACAGCAGTTTCAACATCTCACTGAACTCAGCAAAATCAATCCCTAACATTTTACTCTCGTCGATAATCTCCTTCATCTTATTCTCCATGATCCGTAGCCGCTGCTCACGAATAAACTCCTGATCTGCACCAGAAACAAAGGAGCCTTTTCCCACAATGGAATTGATAAGGCCTTCTCTCTCCAGTTCTTCGTAAGCTCGTTTTGTTGTAATTACGCTAATCTGCAGCTCTTTGGCTAACAGTCGAATAGAAGGTAAAGGCGTACCTGAGACTAACTCTCCTTGCAGGATCATCTGGCGGATCTGACTTACAATCTGTGCATAGATGGGTTCACCGGAAGTGTTGGATATCAATATGTTCATGAACTCGTGCCCTCACTCCTAGTTTATGTGTATTCAATGTATATATGTAATATATACACTATACCCATTGTTGTCAATGATCTTTCAAATCCACACAAAACAAGCCGATTCCTATGAACTAAGGGTCAGCTTGCTTGGCATACAGCGTATCTAATCATCATCACATCAATCCAGCACTTCTTAAAAAGCGACTAACAATGTCTATCTGATAGCGAATACGAAGGTCACGATCAAGACTCCAGCAGGTTTCCACAGTAAATGCCTTCGCTCCTAAGATACGGGAGACGGCTGCACGTGACGACCCGGGGCGCTCTCGTAAACGGATATTAAAATGATAAGAAGTATTAGCGATTGTTCGATTAATGTCTTTTATGATACGTCTTGCCGTAACCGTACCTTGGCTCCCCGGCTTAATAATAATAGACTGACCGAGGCGTTTCGGATTTCTTTGCGACAAACCGTTCGCTTCATGGAGATCAAGATACCAGGTGGGGCGATAACGCCGTACTAATTGAAGCAAGGCTACGGATAACGGATGTTTGGCAGATCCATTCCGAGTACGCGGAAACGTTCGGTTCAAATCGGGCACGCCCCGAATTCGTTTGCGATAAGCTTTTTGATTCATGAGGGGAACAATAATAAGCGTACCACGGTAAATATATAGTTCTCCTTGTCTTAAGTGATTCACGATGTTTTTCGCCGCGCGAATGCTTGCCGTTTCATTCCCGTGTATGCCGGACACCACCATAAACACAGGACCAGGGAGCCCACCTCTGATCACGTAATAAGGGGTGGCATGGGATGTGAACGATGCTAAAGTATAATTCTCAACGATCATCATGCTTCACCTCCGCATTTAGGTGTCCATATATTTGTATTCCGTAGGGCCCCAGTTGTCCTAGACAGATAAGCAAAAAAAGCCTGATTTCTCAGGCTTTAGAATTATAAAATTGTAACAATATGAAATTTTATTTATACGCGGGCAACCAATCTCCATGGGCTGTGATCAGTTCATCACACATATTCGTAATGTCATCCATCGACAGTTCGGCGGCTGTGTGCGGATCGAGCATAGCTGCGTGATAAATATGCTCTCTCTTATGAGTAATCGCTGCTTCAATTGTTAACAATTGTGTATTAATGTTCGTACGATTCAGTGCGGCACACTGCGGAGGCAGATCTCCCACGAAGGTTGGAGTAACGCCACTGCGGTCTACAAGGCACGGAACTTCTACACATGCTTCTTTCGGAAGATTGGTGATAAGACCTGTATTCATAACATTACCACCAATTTTGAAAGGTACATTCGTTTCGATGGCTTCCATAATGTAGGACGCATATTCATGCGAACGTTCATGTACAAGCTCTTTGTTATTTACTAATTCTTCACGCATCTTCTGCCACCGTTCAATTTGTTCTACACAGCGGCGTGGGTACTCGTCGAGTGGAATTTGAAAGCGTTCGATGAGCTCAGGATAATTACGTTTGATAAAATAAGGATGATACTCTGCGTTATGTTCTGAAGACTCCGTAATGTAGTAACCAAATTTAAGCATCATTTCATAACGAACCATATCCCCGTGATGCTCTTTCTGCTTCTCAGCAGCGCGGCGTTTGATTTCTGGATATAAGTCCTCTCCGTCCTTCGTAACCTCGAGTAGCCAAGCCATATGGTTAATACCGGCAATCTTAGCCTGTACACCTGTCTGATCCATTCCCAGATGCTCGAATAAGCCTGGAATACAATGCTGTACGCTATGACATAATCCAACAGTCTTCACACCACCATAAGTGTTCATCACATTGGTCAATACTGCCATTGGATTCGTATAATTCATGAACAGAGCATCTGGACAAACCTCTCTCACATCTGCAGCAAAATCAAGCATGACAGGAATCGTGCGTAAGTTGCGGAAAACACCACCGATACCAACCGTGTCCGCAATCGTTTGACGCAAGCCATATTTCTTCGGAATTTCAAAGTCTGTAATGGTACAAGGATCGTAACCCCCGACCTGAATCGCATTAATCACATATTTAGCTCCGCGCAAAGCTTCCTTACGATCCGTATAGGATTTCACGATACAAGTACTGCCACTACTTGCTTTTATATTACTCAGCATATTCTCGGAATCTTTCAGGCGCTGAAGATCAATATCATATAGGGCAAGCTCAAAGCCTTGAAGGGCTGGAGTTCTCATGCAATCTCCTAAAACATTTTTTGCAAATACAGTACTACCCGCTCCGATAAATGTAATTTTGGACATATGAAATATTCCTCCTTAAGTAGTGAGTTCTACGGTCTCGACATCGCTAGCCACTCAGAAAACCTCAATGAATTTCCCTTATAAACACTAGAATGTCAGAGGATATCCGTCTCTCTCTTCACTATTCACTATAAATGAGAGCGGTCTCAATGAGTATGGAGAAATACAATTCATATATGGATGTTTGTTGCATTTTAGTGATATGTCCTATAATCTAATTGTAATTCAAATCATGTATAGGAGGTCAGAAGCAAATGGCTTCAGAGCATTATCATTTCTCAGCAGGGCTTAATCTTGCTCCAGATGAACCCGACCTGACTGTATTGTTCAGCGGTGAAGGCAAACCGGTTCCTGGACATAAAATGGGGCCATCTGTTCACGATTACTACCTTATACATACCGTAATAGACGGAAAAGGCATATTTCAGAGTGGAAGTAACTCACAGGTATGTGGTACAGGAGATACCTTTGTTATTTTCCCAGGGGTATTATTCAGCTATCAGGCAGACATGGAACAGCCTTGGACTTATGTATGGGTGGCCTTGCAAGGGGAAGCCGTTCAACAGCTATTTAAAGAAGTGGGGATTACACCGGACAAGCCGTTAATACACATAGATAACCTTATAGAAATACATAACTTGTATGAGCATATTCGTTTTTCCTTTCAGCAGTCTGCTTATCCAAGGTTGGAAAGTTTGGAGGCTTCTGGGTGGCTGCGCCTTCTGGTGCACAAATTCGGTCTTGCGAACAAAAGTTCGCTCACCCCTAAATCCGCACAATTACCGGATGTTATCGACCGCCAGATCAATCAAGCGATCCGCTGGATCTCTCTCCAATTTCATCAACAGATCAGTATCGACCACATGGCATCCTCTCTTGGTTATCATAGGGCACACCTCTCTAAGGCCTTTAAGCAAAAGATCGGAATGTCACCCAAGCAATATTTGTTAAAGGTTCGCATGGATAAAGCAAAGGAACTGCTTGGAGGAACGCTCACCATCGACCAGGTATCCTCTTCGGTCGGTTTCAATGATGCGTTATATTTCTCCAAGCAGTTCCGTAAGTGGAGCGGTATGTCCCCCAGTGAATATCGAAGCCATCTTCGATCTGGCATATGATTGCTTATGGGTTATTTCATGGCTTTTGATAAAATCGAGGTGACAAACGCTGTCTTTCCTTCACAGTAAGCATCCATATCGTAGCGATGTTGTTCCGCCAAATGCTGTTTGACTTCTGCATATGCTTGACGTGCTTCCGCATTTGAACGGAGATAGTCTCTAAAAGCGATATGCTCCAAATACCCTTTTCCATCCTTAGGGCATACATACAGATGATATTTCATGAATTCGTCCGCTTGACGTCTTTTGAAGGCTTCCCTGCCCTCGATTCCCAAGTTCCCTTGATGTTCATAACCATGCTGTTGTAAACGTTCTATGATTTGTGGGAGTACATCGTAGCTATCCATTACAAGATCAAGATCTATGATGGGTTTAGCAGCGAGTCCTTCAATGGAAGTACTCCCCACATGCTCTATCGTAATAATGAGGTCGCCAACATAAGATAACAACTGTTCTTTTATTCTATCGAATTCTACCTTCCACTCTGGATCATAAGGGACAACTTCTACGACTTTCGTCTTCTGAGCGATGCTCATGCACCTCCTGCGTTGAATGTCTTCTTCTCAATTCCTCTATAGACTATCCATATGCATATAGCGGCCACAATTAGCGTTCCACCCATCAGACAGACGCCATTCCAGCCCCAATGCTGCCATGCAAAGCTTCCAAGTGTTGATCCAATAGCTCCACCTGTAAAAGTGCTAACCATAAACACCGTATTTATTCGGCTGCGCGCCGCCGGCTCAAGTGCATAGATCCGTGTTTGGTTACTAACCTGTGACCCTTGTACTCCAAGATCCAGGATAATAACACCGGCAATCAGGCTCCAAATTGTAAATCCAGCTAAACCGAAGAATCCATAAGCAATCAATGTCAGCAATAGTAGTATACCTACTATCTTTTTCGGTGCGATCCTATCAGCTAACCTACCGATAAATGGAGCACCCGCAGCACCTGCTACACCGATCAACCCAAACAAGCCTGTGATAGAGCTACTATAGTGGTAAGGTTCACCTTCTAGAAAGAAAGCCAGTGAAGTCCAGAACACGCTGAAGCCACCAAACATACAAGCACCAATCAATGATGCTTCACGAAGCGTCGAGTATCTGCGAATCAAACTCCCCATTGATTTCAGTAGATCTGTATAGGATGAATTATTTTCTGGTTTCGTCTTTGGAATTAGTTGGTATAAGATAAGGGATAACAATAGCATTATAGCTGCGGCAATCCAGTACATGGCTCTCCAGCCGAACATATCTCCTATAATTCCGGATATTGTTCTTGCAAGCAAAATACCAAAAAACAGCCCGCTCATTACTGTTCCAATAACCTTTCCTCTTTCTTCTGGCAAAGCGAGCTCCGCCGAGAGAGGAATGATAACCTGCGGCACGACCGTAGTAATGCCAATAGCAAAACTGGCGATATACATCCAAATAAGGTTCTGAGCTGTAGCGAAACCAACAAGTGATAGTGATACAGCAATAAGAAGTCCGGATATTAGTGTTCTTCGTTCACGGATGTCGCCCAACGGAACAAAGAATAACATCCCAAGCGCATAACCGATCTGAGTAAGCATCGATACATATCCTACTGCGTTAGAGGATGCATGGAATGTTCGTCCTATATCGGCCAAAAGGGGCTGATTGTAATACATATTTGCAACGCTTAATCCTGATGCAATGGCTAAAATAAGTATGAATTGCTTAGTTAGGCCTCCTCCTACACGAACTGCAGCGGGTGTGATAGATTGTGTCATGAAATTCTGTGCCTCCGATTACGTATGCTGCATAAACAGCAAGCTTTATTTTCCTAATACATTATAGCAGTCACTGTCAAGCTGACGTATTTCTGCGATATAATAATTATCCTAAATACAATGATCTGCATAAGTACAATTTATATTGAAATATATTGAGCGGGGAGTAAATAACATGCACCAGAATGACCGAATTATGACCAGATTGCGCAAAGAACCGTTAAAGAATGTCAGTTTATTAAAAATGCTAACCTCATTCCATGAAGTCATGGAGTCTCATCTTGTGGAGCAAGGAAATCAATGGGGTGTTTTATTGCTTCTTCCTGCTTCAGCGTACGCATATGATCATAGAGTATATCCTCAAGCGGATTACATCGTATTTATGGATTACAGCAGCCCAGATGTATTTCCGGCTCTGTTTCAATTGTTGCCTCCACAAGCAAAAATTGTTTTTAAACTGCAAGACGTGAACTATAAAGAGGCATTATCATCACATTTTTCAATGGAGAAAGTCCGGGGGTTCTACTCATACAGTACAGCTGAGGGACAAATCTATCCGAAGGACGAAGATGTTGTTATCAGTCAAGTGGTTGACGACAGATTAATTCCGCTGTGGGCCGCTAATCATTACACGAAAGACGAAATAGAAGACTATTTTCAAAACGGGGCTTTTTCCGTGTCAATTTTCCTAGACGACAATCCGGTCAGTACCTGCTTAGCGTTCCGTAATGAAGAAACTATCTGGGAAATCGGCGCTGTACATACTTTAGAATCCTCTCAAAGAAACGGGTATGCGAAAAAGGTGGTCCAAACCGCCATACAAGAAACGTTAGAACGAGGGTTTATTCCACGCTATCATGTGCTTGAAACAAATCAAGCTTCCATCAGACTAGCTGAATCAATTGGACTCATTCCTTGTGTACAGCTTGAACACTGGATTAACTACATCCAATAACACGCTTGATAGGAGGTGATTTGAATGAGTTATGGGCCGAACGAGAATCAGAACTATTATCCTCCCCCGCCCCCACCAACACCGATGAATGGCAAGTCAATCGCTGGTTTCGTCTTAGGAGTGCTTTCCATAATTGTTCCTTATATCGGATTTTTGTTAGGGATTGTAGCGGTTATTCTGTCTGCCCTATCCCTTAAAGAAATACGGGTTCGATATGAGCAAGGAAGAGGCTTAGCTATCGCGGGTCTGGTATGCGGAATTGTCGGCACTCTACTTTACGCCATATTAATTTTATTTTTCATTTTTTTTATATACGCAGCTTCTAGTTACCCATACTGATCTACACACAAAAAAAGGATCTCTATAGCCACCCTAATGGCTACAGAGATCCTTTTTCCTATCCTATGGACAAATCAGTAGGTTCCGTTGTTAAGCTGCTGACGATACTCCGTAGGAGTTACGAGGAACCGCTTGCGGAACATCTGTGTAAAATGTCGCATGTCCTGATATCCAATACGTTCGGCGATTTCTGCCACCTTAAGCTTCGAGTTTACTAGCAGCAGCTTCGCTTGCTCCAATCGTAAGGATGTCACATATTCTTTATAGCCTTGACCCGTCTTCTGTTTAAATAATTGACTGAAGTAGACCGGATTCAGAAATACAACGGAAGCAATCTTTTCCAAAGTAAGGTCTTCGTAATAGTGTTCCTTTACATATTGCAATGCGATGTCGATTGCTTTTTCGCCACTACCTTTCGCTGGCGTTAAATCCAATACTTGCGAATTCACTGCCTCTCTTAAGCTCGTTACGATCTGAGGGACAGTATTTATATCGTAGCTAAGTCCGGAATGGATCATTTGGAAAGGTGTTTTTAAATATTGCTTCAAATAGGTCCGCCCATCTTCCAGAAAAGATTCTAATCGTGCTTCTTCTCTTAAGGTGATTAATCCCAGCAGACTCTGGCGGTCATAGCTGACCACAAAACCGCTCCCGTCACGCTCTATCAGCTCAGTTAACACATTCTCTACAATAAAATGTTCTATCCGAATGTTTTTATCACCCGCATCCATTTGTAGCAAAATCAAATAGAAACATTGATGGTCTTCTATTAATTGGCTGATGTCTAAATTACCGAGATTAAAACCAGAAGCGAGCCTTTGAAATACACCTTCTCTTAAATATTTCAGACTTGACCTTAATCGGTCTTCATCTTTAATAAGCTTATGATCCTGCTCTATTTCTAGCGATAAGTTACTAATAATCTCAAGTAGCTTGCTTTTGCCGATCGGCTTAAGTAGATAATCTCTCGCTCCAAGACGAACGGCCTCCTGCGCATAGGCGAACTCACTGTGTGCAGAGATGACCACCCATTTGACATAAAGATACCGCCGCTTAGAAATCCTCATGAACTCTAGGCCATTCATACCGGGCATAAGAATATCTGTTAAGACGATATGGATGGACTGTTCCTCCATAATCTTGACAGCTTCTTCTGTCGACGCAGCAACATGTACACAATAATCTGGATAGATACTTCTTATAGTGCGCTTAATGCCTTCTCGGATCACCCGTTCATCATCAGCTATGAGAATGTTCACGACTATGCTCTCCTTCCTGCGGAATCGGCAGCATGATAGCAACCTCGGTTCCTTCTCCAGGTAAGCTTCGAATCACAAGACCATAGGATTCCCCGAACATATGCTGGAGCCGCCGATGCAGATTTTGAAGACCGATCCCCATTTTTCCATTTTCTTTCGTTGTAGGTCGATCCAAGGATTCCACCAGCGCATTCAGCTTCTCTGCATCCATACCTTTGCCATTATCTTGAACGACGATGTTCAGCACTCCAGTTTCTTCAAGTATACTCACCTTCAAAATACCTTGACGATCGAGCGATTCCAAGCCATGTTTTACAGCATTTTCAATGACCGGTTGTACAGTCATCTTGGGAAGGCGAACCTCAAGCCATCGTTCATCTATATTTATCTCAATCCGTAGACGACCTTCCAGCCGGATAGAAATAATATTTAGATAGTGCCCGATTTGTTCCAGTTCTTCTCGTAACGTGACTTCTACGTCAACTTCCCAATGACTGCTGTACCGGAACATCGAAGATAGCGAGAGAACAAGTTCTCCCAGTTGCTCATTCCCTTCCTCATCCAGCATCCAATAAATCATATCCAGAGTATTGTATAGAAAATGTGGGTTCACTTGAGATTGTAAGGCATGAAGCTCAGCATTCTTCTCACTGACGGAAGAAAGTTTTACCCGCTCGATTAGTTCTTCGATTCGGCGAACCATCCGATTAAACGAAGCAACAAGAATATTAATCTCTTGATAAGATGAAACATTCACCATTCCCCGAAAATTACCGATCTCCACTTGCTTCATCTCTCGAATCACCTTTTTAAGCGGCAAAGAAATCGTTCGTGAAACAATAGAAGCTATCAAAGTAGAGACGAGAACAAGAATCGAAAATACAATGAACAGATACCGTTTCATCTCTACCAACTCTACATTTAGGTCGCGATTAGGAGTGATACTAAGCACCCACCAACCAGAGAAGGACAGTTTAGAAGCAACAAGCAGACGGTTGGCTGTCTGTTCGACCACAACATTCTGGGAGTTCTGTAAAGACGGGAGCTGAGTTAAATCAGGTTCCTGATCTTCGGCAGAAGATACGAATCGTCCATCCTGCGACATTAAATACACCTGGCTATGCTCACCCAGCTTCACATTATCCAACGCATCCAGAACAGGCTTCGGATTCGTCTCGTACAGAACAATGCCAATCGGTTTGTGTTCATTGAGATCGTAAATCTGACGGCCGAAGGCAAACACAGGGCTATCCTCCACTTGATCGATAAGAGAATGTTCATAGACGCCGAGCCAGACCATTTTACCGGAGGAAGCTTGCAGCTGATGGTACCAATCTTCCTTCATATATTCGGGATCAACCACATTCATATAGTTTCCGTAATTATAGATCTTACCTTTATCTGTAATGACATGAATACCTACGAGATCATCCCGAGAATAAAATATAGCTCCTAAAATATTGGTAATCGTCTGTTCATTGATGTAAGCTACCGCGGGCTCTGTGCTTGTCTCATTAATCAAACGTATCAATTCAAAGTTATTGCTGAGTGATTTAGAGAGACTATCATACCCTTTGTACAGTAAGCTGAATAGATCCGCTGTCTGAGCGACATTCTTCTGCGACAAATCACTTATTTTCTCATGAAACTGTACGGTTGTCCGGTTGTAATAGAGCAGACTCACAATTAATAGAATGCTAGACATACAAAAAAGAAACAGCAAAAACAATCGATGGTGGATGGAATGAAAGCTGTTTCTCAAAAAGGCTTCCCTCCTCAAACTCATCTGTCCTGCTGCTTCTTCATTATAATTCCATTATTGTAATTTGCAATATAGATTTATCCTTTTACTGCGCCCGCCACCATTCCTTTTGTAATCTGATTGGATAAGAAGAAATAGATTAAAATGACGGGTAAGGCACCCATCACTAGAAATGCACCGATATTCCCATAATTTACAGAATACTGACTAACGAATGTGTACACACCAAAGGGCAAGGTCTTCAATTTCTCGGAGGAAATGAAGGTGGCCGCTAAGATATACTCATTCCAAATGTTGATGAACGTTAGAATACATACAGTCATTACCGGTGGTACAGATACAGGAAGAATGATCGTGCGGAAGATCCGATATACGCTCGCCCCATCAATAAAGGCTGATTCTTCAATTTCATGCGGAATGCTCTTCATAAAGCCACTTAATATGAACACCGCTATAGGGGTTGAAAAAGCAACATAAGGCAATATGAGCGATAAGTGTGTATTCAGAATATGCATATTTTTGAAAATGATCATCAGCGGGAGCAAGGTGGCCTGCATGGGAATCATCATCCCCATTAAGAAGATCGTCATGACCAAGTTGCCGTAACGCCAACGGAACCGTGAGATCGCGTAAGCTACCATCGAGCTAAGCAGGATAACGAAGATCATCGTTACACCAGTAACCAATACACTATTGGATAAATACTTTAGATAACTACCGGACTTATAAGCCTCGCTATAGTTATGCCACTGAAATACTTTAGGAAATGAGAAAAAACTTCCTCCCAAAATCTCTTCATTGGTCTTCAAGGAATAGAGCATTAACCATAGCAGAGGATATAGCTGGGTAACGACAGGAATCGCAAAGAGAAGATACACGAGTCCTTTTTTAAAATATAAGAACGTATTAGTTTCACGGAATACATTATTCTTATATTTCTCGCTTAAACGCTTACCGTCCTTGTAAGGACGCTTTGGGCGTTTATGCTTGACATTCCGCATGATCGCGCACTCCTTTGCTAACTGAATTTTTTCTCAAGCTTATTAAAGATAGTATTAATGCTAGCAGTAAACACAAGGCACAGTATGACCAAGAACGAAGCGATAGCACTACCATATCCATATTTAAAGGATAAGAATGAACTGTTGTACATATGTGTGGAAATAACATCTGTAGCATGAGCAGGTCCACCGGCTGTCATGACCATAACGAGATCAAAAGCCTGCAAAGATCCTATAAAGGCGAGTACGATAGATATTTTAAAGATTGGAATAATCAGCGGAAAAGTAATATATCGATCGGCTTTGAATCCGTCAGCCCCATCAATCTTTGCCGCTTCATACAGCTCATCCGGGATATTCTGAACACCGGTATATTGAATCAGCAAATGGTAGCCAAAATATTGCCAAAGAGATACTGCATAAAGCGCAAACATCGCAATTTTAGGTTCTGTGATCCAATTGTGAGTCCAGCTATCCAGCCCAAGAGAGATCAGGACGCCATTCAACATCCCGCCCATGGAGACAGGGTCATAGATCGTTTTCCAGAGCTGCCCAATGATAACCACCGACAAAATAACCGGCGTAAAGTAAATAGAAACTAAAGTGTTTCCTTTTCTCACGTACCGATTTAGCAGGATAGCCATCAACAAACAAAATGGAATTTCCACCATGGAAGCCACAGCATAGAGTAACGTTCTTTTTACAGATGGCCAAAACACTGGATCATGAAAAAACATCTCTTTGAAATTAGCAAGTCCAGCAAATGTTTTCGTAGTCGTAATTCCGTCCCATTGCAGCAATCCTGTATAAAAGGATACTAGGATAGGAGCAAACACCAAGCACACATACAAAAGCAGGCAAGGTAACACGAAGACGGCGATTGTGCGCGCTTGAACCTTTAGTACCTTCATTATTTCCGCCCCCTAGAATGTAAACACGATGCGAAGAAGCGTTTAAGCACCCTCGCATCGCGTTTTCAAAACCTTCTTATTTATTAGCTTCAAATGCGGTTTGATGTTCTTTAGCTACTTGGGCGGAATCCACTTTTTGAACAAAAAGATTTTGGATGCTGCTTAGATGGACTTGTGCCGTAGCTGGGTTCATGGTGTTGTCAAAGGCCAAGTCGCCACCTTTAACCTGATTGAACAATCCTGAAATGTTGATCGCCAGATCAGAATATCCTGCGCCTTTCAGGTCTCCATCCACTTTTTGACCAATCCCTACAGCATTTTTAAGTTCAAATTGTTTTTTAGGAAGATTCAGTGTGAAGAAATTCAAGAAATCTTTCGTTTCTTGTAAATGCTCACTGTTTGCAGAAATCGCAAAGGCGCTACCTGGTGCGAGCATGAATTCATTTGGATCCCCTTTACCATTAACACTTGGGAATTGAAAGGCTCCTGCTTTACCAGCGACTGAGGAAGCGTCAATTGCACCTGTTTCCCATGAACCGATAACCCACATAGCAGCTTTACCGGATTTGAAGATATTACCACCTGCATTAGCATCGATGGAAGTTGCTCCATCTGGGAATGCACCTGCTTGCACGAGGTCTTGGAAACGATCTACAGCTTCTACGAAAGCAGGATCTTCAAATGTTTTTTTGCCATCAAGTACATCTTGAAGGAAGCCAGGTCCTCCATTGGTGCGAAGCAGGATATTCATGAACAAGAATGAACCTGTCCAGGAATCTTTTTCACCGATCGCGATTGGCGTAATGCCTTTTGCTTTCAAGGTTTTTACATCTTGGAGTAGTTCATCGAATGTTTTAGGAGTGTCTGCGATGCCCGCTTGCTCGAAGAGTTCTTTATTATAGTAGACTACCTCGATGTTATTACCATCTGGCAGCGCATAAACATTACCATCGAAGCTGTAGTAATCAAGTAGACCGGATTGATAAGTGTCTTTCAGTCCATTTTGATCCAGCATGTCATTCAGAGGAGCAAACAGCTTTGCATCAACGAAAGGTTTCATTTGTGCAGCCGGGTTAACAATCGTAATATCAGGAATTTCTTTGGAAGCGGCTTGTGTTTTCAATTTAACCTTTTGCTGGTCCGTATTTAAAGTATCCAATTCGATGTGAATGTTAGGGTTTTCTTTTTCATATTGGTCAACTAATTCATGAAGCATCTTATAAGAAGGTGTTGCTGGATCCGGGTAAATATTTTGAAAAGTAATCGTGACCTTCTTACCGCTTTCGGTTTTTGTAGTTCCGGCATCTGGAGCATTCGTAGCTGTATTCCCTTTCGACTCTGTAGCGCCTTTACTCTCGTTGTTGTTTGAATTTCCACACGCTGCCATACTTAAAACCAAAGCTGCTGATAACGCAATTGTTGAAGTTGCCTTCATTTTTTTGCTGACCATTGTTTGACGCCCCCTATTTTCGTTATAGGCTTATTATTGTACTGTTAAGCGCTTTCAACAAGGTGTCAAATTTAAGATATATGGTTTGTTTTTTCTAGAAAAATACAATATATGTCCGAACATAACGAAACACCCGCTAATTCGGGTGCTTCGATTAAAAATATTTTCGATATTCTGTCTGAAAATTCGTTCAATCAGATGTTGAACCAAAATCGGTAATCTTAAGCTTTAAATCAAAGGTCACTGGAATCCGAGTAAATTCCTCGTCCCAATGATCCTTAATCTGTTTCCAGACATGCGGCTTTTCAATGCTGTACCAATCACCGAATCCTGCTACCTCCACCTTGTAAGTGGACTGCATCTTATGGATAAGACTATTGATATGTTGGGTTAATTTCTCTTCAAATATCTTCTCTAGTTCTTTGAAGTAACCAACACTCGAGGAATGCTCTTTCACATCCCAATCCTCTATTAGTCGTCCAGTGGACTCAATTGCAACATGAAACGATATCTTCTTATCATCGGTTTCATTCAGTGTAATCTTGCTCTTAACGGATTTAATCTCATAAGTAATCGAGTCATTCGACTGATCATATGCTTTGATGCTCCCGCCTTTTATATCTCCCTTGATCCAGGCAATACTCTCCACATCATGTTGGTCAAGATTGCCGATCCAATGTCCTGTATCTCCCTTGATAATACCGGCTCCGGAAAATTCGACCTCACCGTGTGCCTCCACAACGTTCTGCAACACAAAGCTTTGCTTGGAGTACATCAGCGCATCTAGATTCGACAACGTTATGCCCTTCATAACTTTACTGGTTCTGAAGTTGTTATGGACCATCTCTGCCAGTCGAAAGGAAGGAATCTCCTCCGAGGTCGTCATAAGCGTATCGGACGCGCGACCTTGACTAAGAAATATGAGACAGCTGGGACGGATATCGTTATCTCGCAGTACAAAGTCCATCAACCGTCTGATCTTCTCCTTTTGCACTAGATCCTCTGATATGACTATAACCTTGAGATGGTGGCCTATAATTGGACGGTTCTGGCGAATGGAGAACTGCCGGAATACTTCAAGCAGAGAATCTCCTGTCTCTGAAATATTGTTAAAATGGGTTTTCGGTGTTTCGCCATCTTTGCCGGAGTTCCCGATTGTTCTTTCAGGCACAATTTGTACGGTTGCCGTAACTTTATTATGCTTTTGGTAGCTTCCTCCACGTTCCTCGAATTCCCGTTCAAGCGCATTAGGTTCCCCTTTGTCTAGCGCCAATCCCGTATAAACACTTAGGTCTTCAATTTCTTTACTACTCCAACAGCCAGGCTGCGTAAGCAGAATCATGAATATTAATAGTAAGTGTATACCCCTCTGTCTAAACATTCTGCTTGAGTCCTTTCTTCCTAATGAGTAATACAATCGACAATAACAGTGGCAACAATATAAAGATCAGCACACCCATATAGCCAATCGAATCACCAAGACTGAAGACATCATTGATGCGTTGCGGGATCATCGTGCAGATGAAGATTACGGGCATTAAGGCGAACATCACCGGATGGATTTTCAGGTTGAACACTTGCGAGATTCCAAGTGACGCATTAAAGAAAAAGCTGCAAAAATTACAGAACATCTGCATCAGCCAGATGACCAGCAGCGGAAATTCAAATCGTTCAAAAAAGAACCCTGAAATTTCAAAGCTTCGTACCAAATCTATTGTTGGCCAGGTACTGGTGATTACAGAATTAATGGTCAGGCCGCCAATAACCATCACAACAGTAACCAGATATAGCACCAGCGGGATGCAGAATCCGACCATCATCCCCTTGACCGCTTCCTGCGGATGCTCCATAAAAGCCGTCATTGTCATTACAACTTCACAACCAGTAAAGATCAGGATGCTTGACTTCATGCCCCGGATGACCGGCATCAGACCTTCACTCATAAAAGGACGCAAATGCTGGATATCAAAAATCCTGGTGCTTAAAATAAAACAAATGATCAGAATAAAGATACTGATTGGAAACACAATCTGAAACACGCGGGCAATGGAATTAATCCCACCGTACACCAAGTAAGTACCAACCCAGATGAACGGCATCACGATCGCCCAGGTTGGTGTCCCTTCCAGAAGAAAGAACAATGTTACTTCCGCCAATACACGGATTTCGAATCCCGCAATCACAATAAAGTACAGAATCAACAAAGAACTCAGCACACCGCCTGGAAGATTTCCAACAATTTTTTTAGAATACTGAAAAACAGTTTTACCTGGAAATTGCTGACTAAGCTTCACCATTACCATTATCACTAAAAACACGATAATACCACCCAGCACCACAGAAATCCAGGCATCTGGAGTCTTCACAGCTTGGACAATATCTCTGGGCAAGGTCAGAATACCAGCTCCTAGCATCGAATTCGTCAATACTATGGCAGCCTGCGAGGTTGTGATCTTGTCATCCGTACGTTTGAACACTGTGGTCTCCCCTCTGCTCCTGATAAGAATACATTCTCTAGGATCTCCGCTTTTTCTTTTGGGTCTTCAGCATCTCTGGTCTTCGCTTCATGATGGATAACGGCGCACGGACGAATAAATCCTTCCAGTCACTTCCCCGGAAAGGCGAGATAGGGGTGATGTAAGGAACCCCGAAGCTTGAAAGTCGAGTCAGATGACTGCAAATCAGCAGAAAAAACAGGATGGTTCCGAACATGCCCAGGACCGCCGCAAATAACATGCCTGCGAATCGTAAGATTCGGAGGGTAATGCCGGCACTGTACATCGGTATGGAAAACGAAGAGATCGCTGTCACGGCTACGACAATTACTAGAAAGGGACTTACAATACCGGCCTGTACCGCGGCATCTCCAATGATCAGACCTCCGACAATTCCCATTGCTGGACCTATGGGCTTCGGCAGACGAATTCCAGCTTCACGTAAGATTTCAATAGAAATCTCCAGAATCAAGACTTCAATTAAAGCAGGAAAGGGTACACCTTGGCGTGTTTCGATAATGGAAATCGCCAGTTGTGTAGGAATTAGCCCCGGATGAAAGGAGATAAAAGAAATATACAGCGCCGGGGCTAACAGAGCCAGAAATGATGCGCAAAACCGTAGCACACGTAATAGTGTTCCTGGAAACCAGCGCTCATAGTAATCCTCGGGAGACTGCAAAAGCATACTGAATGTCACCGGAACAATAAGTGCAAACGGTGTGCCATCAAGCAAAATTGCAACTCTTCCCTCTAATAAGGAGGCAATCACACGATCGGGTCTTTCCGTGTTCTGTGTTTGCTGAAACGGACTTAAATAATCATCCTCGATTAGCTGCTCTACATAACCAGATTCCAGAATGAAATCCATATCAATTTTGGAGATTCGGTCCTTTACTTCCTGTAACAGATCAGGATTTACAATGTTTTTCATATAAGCGATAACCAGATTCTTCTTGATTTCGCTGCCCACTTCAACCCTATTCATTTCCAGATTCTTATTGAGTCCTTGGCGCCGTAGCATAGAGGTATTCTCGCTGAGCACTTCGGTAAAGCCAATCCGTGGTCCCCGCAGTAATGCTTCGGAGGTCGGCTCAGTAATTGCGCGGACTGCTCCATGTGGAAAGCCAACCAGCAGCATTTCACGCATTCCCTCGACAATCAGTGCAGTGTAGCCAAACAGGACAGACTCCTGCAGATAGTCCAAATCTCTGGTTTCATTCAGCTGAACCAGCGGAAGCATATTCTGTTTCATATAGGTGTATATTCCTTCTGAAGCCTGCATTTCACCGGCAAACATCAGATTTTGCAGCACCTGTTGATTGATTAGTTCTTCATCCTGCATTCCCTCAACATAAACCAACGTGGCACGTGCCTGAATACTTTTAACTGAGAATTCACGGAAATGCACATCACTGTTTTCCCGCAATGCCGTTCTTATCGCTGTTAGGTTGGCATCATAGTCTTGGGTAAACGCAGTAGTCACAGGACGCTGCTGATTTGCTTCCTCGTTGTCTGCCTTCTTCGGTTCCGAATCCTGAGATTTAGCCCCTGATTCCTTGGAGCGTCCGCTTCCAACATAAAAATACAAATGCTTGTAAAAATAATAAATCCCTATGGGAAAGAGCAGCGTGATCGCCGCCTGCATAAAAATTGTCCAATCCGGAATATACGAGACTATTTTAGACCACATCGTTATCATCCTTTAATAGGAATCTTCTAGATACTATTCTCCGCCTGCCCTATTTTTATACAACTTCTGGAATAGGAGGAAAGTCTAGATCGGCGCAAGGGGATAAATGTTGCTGTGCGTCCGAACATAAAGAGACGCCCGCATAAGCGGGCGTCTCGATTAAAAATATTTAAGATAGTTACTGTGGTTGCCGCCATTGTTTTAACACTTCTAGCAGCCCTGGAACATCTAATCCATCCAAAGAAAAAGCTTTGCGCAGCAGCTCATGTGGGATGAACTCGTCATACTTTCCGAGGTAGGGTGCTTCATCTGGAGATAACAATGTTAAAGGATCAGCGGCAGCCATACTCTCAGCGATGATCTCCGCTTCCAGCGTTTCTGCATCTGTTTTGCCTGCAACCACCATATAATAAGGCTCCATCGGCACGATAGAACGAAGACCCTGTGAGCTTTTCAAATTGTTCTTAAGAAGGCGCTCTAGTGTGCGGAATTGCCGACTACCCGCCCACGGTAAGATAAACATCGAATCTCCACCTGCTGGCATAACGGAACGTTCAAGCATTCCACTTTCCTTCGCTAAACGACGAGCTCGCTCAAGCCGCGCAGCCGCACTCGGAGCAAGATACGGATACAAGGATGTTGCGCCTAACACTTCACGTATTTTGGTCATAATTCGTGTATGCACATCCCCGCCCGCTCCAAGCCACAACGTATCCACTTTACCGCGTGAGGTTTTTACATAAACAGCTTTATGGCGATTATCGACCTCTTCTACCTTCCAGAGCTTCCCTGCCAGAGTAAAACAGTAACCCGGTGGTGGTACAGTTGTGATCGAACCAATCTCTTCAGTCCCGTTATAGACAACATGCTCTTCATCGTCTTTGAAGACTGCGTAGAAGCGGAAGTTGTTCACGATCTTCTCCCCCGCCATCCCAATAATCAAGCTGCCTTCATCCATCTTCTCGATTTGTCCCATGCCCAGCATATAAGTCATGAAGGTATCGTAGTCCGCAGGATCAATGCTATTGAAGGAAGGTAAGCTTAGTACAGCCTCCTTTAAATCCCCCGGCTCCGCCTCCCCCATACTCTTCAATATGCTCAACGTCTGATGGTATAACAGCCCGACTGGCAGCTGGCGCACCACCAGTGGTTCAACCCACTTCTCGCGTACATATAGCTCAATAACCGCTATCGCCCGAAGCAGCGTCCAAGGCATCCGTGCCGGAAGCTGTGCTTCCTCATCCTCTTCCTCGGGCGTGACAAAGATCATCTCGGATGCGGCGTCACCGCGCCTGCCCGAGCGGCCGAGCCGCTGCACAAAGCTTGCGCAGCTATAAGGAGCGCCGACCTGGAGCACTCGCTCCAGCTCTCCCAGATCAATGCCCAGCTCCAGCGTCAAAGTCGCTGCCGCAACTGCAGGTCCGGAGCCTTGCCGCAGCGCGGCTTCCGTCTCTTCGCGGAGCATCGCGGAGATGCTGCCATGGTGAACGTGAAAAACATCCCGTTCCCCACGCTTCGCGGCCGTTCTCCGCAGCTCAAGGGTCGCCGTCTCCGCATCCGAGCGGCTATTCGTGAAGATCAACGCTTTCTTAAGATGCGTATGATCATAAATGAAATCGTAATAAGACTGCTTCGCGCGTTCTAAATGCTCCGCCTGCACTTCATCCCGTGCATCCGGGAAAGAGAAATGCTCCACACTTATACGGAGCTTACGCCCGCCCTGTGGAGCGGACACCTCTACGCTCTCCCGCGTCCCTGCCGCCAGCCACTCCGTCACCGAAGCATAGTCGCTAAGCGTAGCCGATAGACCGATTCTACGCGGATGACATCCCGCCATTCGTGAGATTCTCGCCAGCTGACTCAGAACCTGAATCCCCCGATCAGCACCCATAAAGGCATGCACTTCGTCAATGACAATATAACGGAGATCATGGAACAGTGCCGGGATAGCATTCGGACGGTTCATCAATAGTCCTTCAAGCGATTCAGGGGTAATCTGTAACACGCCGGAAGGATTCTGCACCAGCTTCGTCTTATCGGCTTGCGGAACATCCCCATGCCAGTGCCACACCGGAATATTGCCTTCACGGAGCAAATCGTTCAGCCGTGTAAATTGATCGTTAATCAATGCTTTCAGCGGAGCGATATACAGAATACCAACCGAGCCGGAAGGACGTTCATACAGCTCAGTAAGCGCTGGAAAAAAAGCCGCCTCTGTCTTACCTGAAGCTGTACCCGAAGCAATCAGTAAGTGATGCGGCGTATCAAACAGTACACGACAGGCATCCACCTGCGCCTCGCGCAAAGTCTCCCAACGGTTCTTATAGATAAACTCTTTAATAAAGGGAGCCAGCCTATAAAACGGATTATCACTCATAATTCAAACTCCGCGAGGAATCCATCTAACTCATTTTGTTCAGTATCGGCAGGTTTAGAGGTTCGTTCGCCCACTAACTTCTCGAAAGAGATCTCCGGATGCTGGTGTAAGGTGTGCAGTAGATCCATGAAATCACGCACCACTTCACGCGGAGTCAAGAGCTCGTCTGCCCCTAATCTGCCCACAGCTTCTTCCATAAAATGAACCAATTGTTCCTGTGTTAACTGTGCTTCGTAACCATAATGAAGGGCATGGATATCTCTAAGCTTTTGCAAAAGGATCAGAATTTCTTCGTGTGAGAGCATGTCCAGTGCAATAATAGGCCCAGTATAATTGTTCAGACCTGCTGCGCCGTATCTTCCTGCAACTAATCTTGAACGCAGCGCTTCATAACTAAATAATCCACGCCGTCCATCCTCCACAAATTGCGGAGTCCCCCCTATAAAAATCCCTAAGCTTTCTGCCTTGCCCTGCATCGTATCGTTGAACATCGTAAGCAGCTTTTCATAGTTACTCTGACGTGAGATGCTGTTCGTGATTTTGTAGAGATTGACGCCTTCGTCTATGAACAGCAGCAGTCCCTTATAACCGATAGCAGAAGTGAATTCTGCCCACAGCTTCATATAATCATACCAATTATCATCATCAATAATCACGCCAACACCAAGTGCTTTTCGTGCTTCCGTTCGAGTGGCGAATTCACCTCTTAGCCAGCGAAGGGAATCCTGCTTCAATTCATCGTCAGCCAGCTTATGGGCATTCCAATAAGAAGCCAGCACCTTGGCAAAATCAAATCCATGCACCAAACCGCGCATTTCGGAGGCTACAGCAAAGATTCGTTTCTCTACCTCGTCTCCAAGCTGGGGGTGATCAGGGCCATATTCATTCTCTTGCATCACAGACTGCTGAAGCGTAATGATCCATTTTTGCAAAATAATCTCCAGAGCGCCTCCATCTGGACGCGTCCGGGTAGACAAATGACTCATCAGCTCTCGATATGTAGCAAGACCTTGTCCTTTCGTTCCCACTAATCTTCGTTCAGGGGATAGATCCGCATCGGCTACTACAAAATCCCGATCCATCGCATAATTACGGATCATCTGCAAAAGAAAGCTTTTGCCGCTACCGAATTTGCCGGTAATCAGCTTAAAAGCAGCTCCACCCTCCGCAATATTATCCATATCTCTCAATATCGCTTCAATCTCTGGCCTGCGGCCAACGGCTATATGCTCTAGTCCGATACGCGGAACCACACCGGCTGTCAGTGAATTGACTAGCGCTGTCGTCATGCGTTTGGGTATTTTTAAACCATTCATCCAAAGTTCACCCCATTAAATATTAAGCAGATGAATTTTATATTCTTCTGCAATTTCTTCACCATCTATGATCAAATCACCTAGAATGTTCATTGCGATATCATTGATCTCATCAATCAAGAGTTCTGACATCGTGCCATTTGCAGCCGCTAGCTTCTGTATGGTTTGTGTTCCATCCTCGTTCATAAGCGCAATCAGAGCTTCGTGTTGGAGTGGACTTAAAGCATTAGAGAACTGCTCCCACTTCGTATCTACGTTAGCAGATTGAATTTCTTCTATAGTTAATTCAGGCTCAAGAGACTGAAGCGGTACAATGATTTCATCTTCAATATCTTCAAATTCTTCTTTTTCTACTACTTCTTCAAGCTCGGATTCCTCATTAGTAATCTCAAAACCGCTATCCTCAAGTTCTTCCAGCTCATTCATTTCCTCAACCGTAAGCATGGTTCGTACAATCTCGGAATCACTCTGCAGCCTTTCAAGCTTCTCACGATCAATAACTACTGCCGGCCCCTTATCTTCCTGTTTCTCTTTCTCAAATTCCCGCTTCAGAAAACGAGTGATAAGGTCATCCATATCCGCATCCACATTAACCCCTTTGAGCCGTCCTCGATACCCCAGCAGTTCCCGTAATTTATTCTCAGTCAAACGGAATAGCCTTGTAATCAAACTGCGAAGCGGTGGAGATTTACTGATACGCACAACCGGTATAAGTACTGAATAACCATATAGCGAAATATCATATACGGCGCTACGAAATAAATAACGCTCCCTCATTACTGAGGGGCCTGGTGGGAACATTTCAACCAAATTCGAGCCATGTTTCCGACTGACATAAGCGTTGATTAATGCCACTACCTGTGGAATATATCGTTCAAGGGCTTCTTTACCTTCCCCCATATAAAACTTCGATTTACTAATATCGTAGTCTGACATTGCTGTTAATACCGTAAAGGTTAACTGCTCAGGAGCTACAGTAAGACATCTCTCTAACTCTAGCTCTGCCAGATCTCCGGCAAGACCGCGTGAACGAGCAACGATTAAAGATAGAGGCACATTCAAATGATGAACAAACGAGAAGTCCGCGATCCAACCACCCAAATATTGATCCAGACGTTTATAATTTTCACGATAAGCTTCCCAGATTTGACTGAGCTGCTTATAGCCATCATAAGGATCTTGCCAACCTACACCATTAATAAGCTCATACACGTGCAGAAAAATATATGAAAGATCCGTTTTCGGATATCTACCCTGTCTAACTTCATTGCGCCAATAAAAATACCATCTACTTTGCGTGCCCGTCATATGACCATACGTTGGCCAGTAACTCTTAAAAGGAATAAATAGCGCCGAATCCTCGGTTCTATGTTCCAACTCCTTCGCTCTAGCTACAAACTGACCTTCGGTGGTTGTCACAGGCTCCGGCGTGTCGGTCTCCAGATCCCAAAGCTGAAGCTGTAAAGAAGGTTCAGACGACGCTTTAGGCTTCCCTACATTTGCAGTAGATAACTTTGGCAGCGCTGGTTCTGATGAATTTCGCGGGGGAATAGGAACATTTTGTTCCGTACTTTCCCAGACTAATTCCGTGAAATGAGGCTGATTCCTATCCTTACTCATGTTCGATCGCTCCGTTCTTATAAAAGAAGGACTAATGCAAGCATAACGCCTTCTTTGCGGGGGCCCTAAATATATAGTTTCTAATGTTAAAAAAAACGGCCCTGTTCACAACTGTGAAGGAACCGTTTTGTTCTTATTAAATTTTAGCATTGTTGGTAGATTAACATCAAGTATGTAATGAAGAATTATCCTCTACAGGAGCTCCGTTCCCTTTGTCTCTTTTCCTAGGAAGAGCACCGCTAACGCACCGATAATAATCGTTACAAAAAATAACATGAAGATCGAGCCAATCGCTATAGATTTACCTACCAGCACCCCTACTAACAAAGGAGCGATGATGCCGCCAATCCGGCCAAAGGAAGTCGCTAAACCAGCGCCTGTTGAGCGAATAGTTGTTGGGTACAACTCTGGTGTATAAGCGTACATGCCACCCCATGCTCCGAGATTAAAGAACGATAAGCAAATCCCGGCCGCCATCAGCATGCCTTCTGTAGTTGCATTTCCGAACCATGCCGCACTAACGGCAGTGAACAGCATATAGAGGACCAGGACAAACTTACGTCCGAACTTTTCGATGAAGTAAGCGGCAGTAAAGTAACCCGGCAGCTGAGCTAGCGTCATGATAAGCACGTATTCGAAGCTTTTAACCAAGCTGAAGCCTTTAAGTACCATAACTGTAGGTAGCCATAAAAACATCCCATAATACGAAAACACTACAGTAAACCATAAAATCCACAGCATAATCGTAGAACGACGATACTCTGGTGACCATACTGTTGTGATACGTTTTTTCAAGGACACAGGCGCCTTCTTGATCTCAGCAAACTTCGGTGAATCGTCTATAGCACGTCTTAAGTATAGAGCGTATAGAGCAGGAACAGCACCAATACCGAATGCTACACGCCAGCCATAATCAGGAATCACGAAGAATGCAATTAAAGCAGAAGCGATCCATCCAACCGCCCAAAAGCTCTCTAGTAGCACAACCGCACGGCCTCTCTCACGGGCAGGCATACTTTCAGACACTAATGTTGAGGCGACGGGCAGTTCCCCACCTAGTCCAAATCCAGCGATAAATCTAAGTACACAGAGTATTCCGAAGCCTGTTGCAAAAGCCGATAACCCACTCGCAGCCGAGAAAATTAGGAGTGTCCATAGAAGTATCGGTTTACGTCCAAAACGATCGGCTAATATCCCTGCTGCCGCAGCACCCACAGCCATGCCCACGGAGTTAATACTTGTCAATATACCTATCTGCTCCGGTCCCAGATTCCAATCCTTGGCTAAAGCCGCTACAACAAAAGAAATCATCCCGACGTCCATCGCGTCGAACATCCAGCTTAAGCCTGCACTGAAGAGTAATTTCCTTTGCTTCGGATTCCGCAGCAGTGTCATTTGATTCACTTCTAAGCCCCCTTATATCCAACATATATCTTATGAAACTTACTTTTGATTGTTTCACTTATACATATTAAAATTGAAGCGTTCAAAAATCAAGAAATAAAGCTGCATTAAAGTATTGTCTGGCAAGCGATTGAAAATAACAGGTCTGAACAGCTATCGTGGCTATCAGAAGTATGTTGCGGACAGACTCTCTCTGAGATCTCGTAAGATGCGTCAGCCGATTGATCACACGATCTGTGGAACTTCTAAGTAGGGAATCTTCTTTCCAGGAGAACTCCTTGTGTAAAAGTTGATCTACTTTACATTGGGTTTGTATAGTTGGATTGCTCTTGATCTCTTCAAACAGTCCAGCATATGCGTAATACAGCTTTGTCGGTTCTATAAGATCATCATCGTCTCGATCTGGCTTTAAGAACATTAATCGGAATAGCTGACGAATACTTTCGAAATTTAGAGCCGATTTGAGATCATCGATCATAAACAGAAGTGCTGCCTGATTAACTGAATACTTCTTTCCTTCTCTTGGAGAACCGAGATACTCTTTAAAATCACGCTTCACCCAATTTTGCATAGTAGTCACAGTCAAAGTGGAATACTCTATTAGATGGCCTAATGAAGCAATTTCACCGAGTGAAAAGCCTTTTACATCATGGCCCTTAATGATCTTTTGAAAAATGGGTGGAACATCTGTAGATAAAAAAGCGGGTAACGAAGTCCCCTTTTGTACTTCATCAAGATGAAATTTAGTCCATGCCTCTTGGAGGATATTCAGCGGTTTCCGGTCTGATAATCCGGTCAATGAGAGCAGAAGACTGGACATCTCCACACGAGTCAATGCAAATGATTCCATATCTGTTTCCCTCCACCATTTGATATTTCTCTGAAAAGTTCGTAGAATAGTTCATAAGAACTCATAATATGAGTATAACCTATTTTAGGAACGAAAGGGATGGTAAAGATTATATGGGTATAGGACTTAGTTTGACGTTGGTGGCTATTTTGATTATTTTAACCGCTTTTTTTGTAGCAACGGAATTTGCATTGGTGAGACTTAGAGGTAGTCAGATCAGTCAGATGGTGATCGAGGGAAAGAAGAACGCGCTAGCTGTACAACGAGTGTCTGCTAATCTTGACGGATACTTATCTGCTTGTCAGCTTGGGATTACAATCACTGCACTGGGTATTGGTGCACTGGCAGAGCCAGCGTTTGAGCAGTTGCTCCTTCCGGTATTCGACTGGGCTAATATTAGTCCAAGTGTGAGTCACCCTCTTGCGTTCTTATTCGCATTCGTCATTGCAACATTCCTACACGTCGTTGTCGGGGAACTTGCTCCGAAGACAGTAGCTATAAACATTCCGGAAAAAATCGGTCAAATTACATCACCGCTGATTATTTGGTTCTACAGAATTTTGTACCCACTCATTTGGTTTATGAATGGTTCCGCAAATCTGCTTGTTCGCCTTTTCGGGATGAAGCCTGCCAGTGAGCATGGAGACGCTCATAGTGAAGATGAGATTCGTTTGATCTTATCCGAAAGCTATGAAAGTGGAAAAATCAATAAAGCTGAATACGGCTATGTCAACCGTATCTTTACTTTTGACGAGATGTTGGCCAAAGAAATCATGGTTCCACGAACAGATATGGTATGTCTTTTCACCAATCATTCATTGAAAGAAAATTTTGAGATTATCCGTAAGGAACAATATACTCGCTTCCCGGTTGCAGAAGGTAGCAAGGATAATATCATCGGAATGATTAATACGAAACAGCTTTATTTGCAATATGACAATAACCCTGATTTTGATTTCAAAGGCTTGATTCAGCCAGTCCTAACCGTATCTGAGGTAACACCTGTTAAGAACCTTTTAACACGTATGCAGTTGGAGCGGGTGCATATCGCCCTGCTGCTTGATGAATATGGTGGAACGTCTGGACTCATCACGATTGAAGATATTTTGGAAGAAATCGTTGGTGAAATTCGAGATGAATTTGACGGTGATGAGCGCCGAGAAGTTGAGAAACTAAGCGATACAAATTATCTGTTCGATGGTAAGGTATCTTTAATTGAGGTCAAGGAGCTTACCGGTCTTGATTTTGAACATGAGGAAGTGACAACGATTGGAGGCTGGTTATATAGTCATATCCCAGATCCTGCCGTTGGCAAAAGCATTGTACATGACAACGTAACCTTAATCATTCGTGAAATGAACAGATACCGTGTACGCAAGGTTGAGGTCATCATTGAGACCACTGGTGACACTGAATCGTCAGAGCTTGAGAATTCATAAGCTTTTAATCATAAAAAAAAGGATAGAGTTATCAGATTAAATCTGATCCTCTATCCTTTTTTCTTTTATCAAAATCTTACTCATGTAATATTCATCTACCCATTGGCCATCAATTACAAGTGATTTTCTTTTCGTCCCTTCGATCTCAAACCCATTTTTGATATATAGCGACATAGCTAGCTCATTATGGGTCATATCAACCGCTGCCCCAATAAGGATTGAAGTATTTGCTAAAGCGAAGCTTTCGATCATCTCTTTGACCTGATTTAGACTGGATTGTCGTTCATCCGGCTCTAATAACATAAATTTGGATTCCTGATCCAACTGATACTGTAATCGAAGTAATTCTTCTGCATCCTCTGGTATAAGCACTTTAAGTGTAACCATCATATCATCACTTCCAATCATAAGTAGCTATAAGTACTTTTTGAACAGCTTACTGGAGCTGCTATTGTATCCAAGATGCTCGTAAAATTGATGTGCATCCTCTCTTCTGACCGCACTCGATAGCATGATCTTAAGGGCGCCCCTAGAAGTGGCTACGTGCTCAGCGTATCTCATTAGTTTCGCACCGTATCCTTTCCCTCTCACCTCTTGTGATATGATGACTCTTTCAATGACAGCAAAGGGTCGATCGTCACATAAAGCATCCATACATAAATGAAGATGAAGCGTCCCAACAATAGCCCCTTCTTCTTCGTACACATAAAGAAAACTATCCGTATTGTCAGCTATCCGCTTCAGTCGGTCCGGGGACACTTGTATAGCTGTCTGCTCAGGCAACAACATTCGATATAAGTTTTCAATATACAATGCGTCTTCAGGAACAGCCTCTCTTATCATTTGTTTATTCCTTTCTTAATCGTTCTTAACAACGGCAGACCATGATAACATTGCCATTCGGATCTTTAAAATTAAACCAATGGTCATGCTCGATATCCGTAAGAATCTCTCCGCCATTTGCTTTCACATAGTCATAAGCAGCATCAATATCCTCGGTATTTAGATGAAAAGAGGGGATATTAAGAACGGACTCAGAAGTGTAAATTTTGCTGTCTAATACGATTTCTGGTCCTTGCATGGGGATCACGTATAGATGCCCGAATAATACTTCACCATCCAAAGGCAAACCAAGCAATTGGCAATACCATTCTTTGGATTTCTCAATATCCTTTACCGGAATAAAAACTGCACCAATCTGATTCAGAATCGGACTTACCACCATTAAGAAAGCCTCCTCTTTAAAGTTGCAGAATAGGGTGTTATTCTAGAATAATTCGATAAAATATGTCAATTACCTCCCTCCACTTAGGGAAGGTCTGGCAAGTTATGTTATAATTTTGTGTGCACTACTCTAATTTCACGTATGACAGGAGAATTGAATTGGCTAATCTGAACTTCGGTGGATTGAAATTAACTCCACCAAAAGTCTTATCACTAGGATTTGTAATACTTATCACTGCCGGAACTTTTTTACTTAGTTTGCCGGTCGCCTCAGTAGAAGGGCATATTTCTTTTATTGATGCATTATTCATGGCTACATCGGCAACCTGTGTTACAGGTTTGGCAGTCATTGATACGGGCACACAGTTGACTACTTTTGGACAAGTTGTTCTACTCGTATTATTTCAATTTGGGGGATTGGGTTTTATTACGATGGCCACCTTGATTACTTTGGTCCTTAATAAACGAATATCCTTTAAAGAGCGAATTCTTATGCAAGAATCTATGAACCAGAATTCCATGCAAGGTATTGTTCAGTTGATCCGCAGAGTCCTGATCTATTCCCTTGTTATTCAGCTCACAGGTGCCATCGTGTTTGCCGGTAGGTTTATGATGGATATGCCTTTCGGGAAAGCTGTATATTATGGAATTTTTCACAGCATATCTATTTTTAATAATGCAGGCTTTGATTTATTCGGTGACATTCATGGGCCCTTTAGTGGACTTACTCGTTTTGTAAATGATCCTATAGTGAATTTCACCTCAATGATTCTCATCTTTCTTGGAGGGGTCGGTTTTATCGTCCTATCTGATGTTTTTGACTTTCCAAAACGCAAAAAGCTTACTCTACATTCTAAGGTTGTTCTTTCTACCTCTATGATATTGATTGTCATTGGGGCTGCTCTATTTTTCTTACTAGAATTTAATTCTACGCTGAAGCCCTTGAGTGCAGGTGGAAAGATGATGGCTACATTTTTACAAGCGATAACACCACGTTCAGGTGGCGTCACTACAATTGAAATTCCACTGATGCGGGAATCAACGCAATTTCTAATGATTCTGCTAATGTTCATAGGGGCTGCGCCTGGATCTACTGGTGGGGGAATTAAGATTACTACGTTCGCTGTTCTAGTGGCTGCGGTTTCTGCAAGACTAAGGGGTAAAGAGGATATTGTAATGTTTCGTCATCGGATCGCCAAAGAAAATGTCTATAGAGCCGTGACGATGACACTGATGTCTCTAATGTTAGTGGTCATTGCTACGATGTTGTTATCCGTGACAGAAAAGGCTGACTTTCTTGCTGTACTCTTTGAATCCGTATCTGCATTCGGGACTTCTGGTCTCTCCATGGGACTTACTCCAGAATTGACTACGGCGGGTAAAGTGCTCATTATTTTTCTAATGTTTCTGGGTCGGACAGGTCCGCTTACTCTAGCTTATGCACTCAAACCTAAGGGTAGTAAGGAACTTTACAGATATCCTGAAGGTAAGATTACAATCGGATAAGGCGAGATGTAACCAGCGGCAATGAATATTGCCGCTGGTAATCAATCAACACTTGTATGTTTTACTCTTCAACGATCTCTTGTTTATCTAGTGCGGCATCAAGCAATTGATTGTATACATCGTCATCATTTTCAAGTAGCGCGTCAGTTTCTAAGAACTGCTCTTCACTTCCAGGCTCACCAGCAAAGCTTAGGCTGTAATCCCATTCCGTTCCTCTTGTACTGAAAAAAGTAATCTCATATGGAGCCTTATGGTTTTCGAGAGTAAATATCGTCCTCCCTACATAGCTTTTATCCTCTTTACGGCTCATTTCAGCACTTACGATCTCTAAATTCATCCGCTAATCTTCCTTCCATTCATCAAATCATTTCCCCTCTCAGTATAGCATTGAAATGAATGTAATTCCTCAATTTACACTGTAAATTCCATGTAATTGACTTTTTTCATCCGGCGGTTAATAATTTAGTACAATACTTGTAAAGTACCAAACTATTAGTAATTGGAGGAAATATCGATGACTGATTTCGAGGCAAAGCTTAGTAAATATGCAGATTTAGCTGTGCAAATTGGGGTTAACGTTCAACCAGGGCAAATTCTGGTGGTGAATGCACCGATTCTTGCAGCTGATTTCGTTCGTATGATTACCGCCAAGGCATATGCGATTGGAGCAAGCTTGGTGAAGGTGAACTGGAGTGATGCAAGCATTACACGCCAGCAGTTTGAACATGCTGCACCAGAAGTGTTCACTGAGCCTCCTACTTGGTACGCAGGTGAAATGACCGAACTCGCCGAGAAGGGTGCAGCTATTCTTAACGTGATCGCGGAAGATCCTGATGCACTTAAAGGTATTGATCCTGTACGCATTTCAAATTATCAAAAAGTACGGGGAGCCGCACTCACCAAATATCGTGAAATGCAAATGTCCGACAAAGTTAGCTGGAGTATTGTTGCCGTACCTTGTCAGGCTTGGGCGGATAAAGTATTCCCGAATGTTCCAGCTGAAGAACGTGTAAATAAACTTTGGGAAGCTATTTTCCACACCGTACGTCTTGATCGTGAAGATCCAGTAGCTGCATGGCAAGAACATCTCGACACCTTAGATCAAAAAGCAAATGTACTCAACGCAAAAAAATATAAGAAACTGCATTACATAGCACCTGGTACGGACCTAAGCATCGAGCTTCCAGAAGGTCATATTTGGGCACAAGGTGACAGCATTAATGCGAAAGGTCATTCTTTTGTAGCCAATATGCCTACCGAGGAAGTATTTACCGCTCCTCTAAAGACTGGTGTAAATGGCACCGTACGAAGCACCAAACCTCTTAGCCATGGCGGCAACATTATCGATGGATTCTCTATTACTTTTGAGAACGGACGAATTGTTAGTGTTAGTGCAGAGCAAGGACAAGAAGCACTAGAGCACCTCATTAGTATGGATGAAGGAGCAAAATACCTAGGTGAAGTTGCATTAGTTCCACATAAGTCCCCTATCTCAGAGTCCAATATTCTTTATTACAATACCTTGTTTGATGAGAATGCATCCAATCATCTAGCTATAGGTATGGCTTATGCTTTCTGTTTAGAAGGCGGTAAAGATATGACTCCGGATGAACTGATTGCACATGGATTGAATAATAGCGTTACCCATGTGGATTTCATGATCGGTTCAGCTGAAATGAACATTTATGGTATATCTGCTGATGGAACCGAAGAACCTGTATTCCTGAATGGAAACTGGGCGTTCTAATTATTGCAAATATGAAATAAAAGACTAGAGATATTGGGAGGAGTTGAAACTATGTTAGATTTCAAGCAAAAACTGGAGAACTATGCGTTGCTGGCAGTGAAGATTGGGGTTAATATCCAACCTGGGCAGACCCTTGTTGTAAATGCCGACATCGTTTCGGCAGAACTAGTACGTCTTGTCGTACGCAATGCCTATGAAGCGGGTGCGAAGCTCGTCAAGGTTAATTATAGCGACGAGGTTGTTACACGTACACGTTATGACCTCGCTCCATCCGATTCCTTCTTGGAACCGCCACAATGGCAAGCAGATGAATTAGAAGATCTGGCTAAAAAAGGTGCAGCATTTCTATCGATAACTTCAACGAATCCAGATCTGTTGAACGGTGTTGAATCAGGAAGAATTGCAGATAATCAGCGGATCTCTGGACAAACGTTAGCTCCATATCGTGAATTGTTAATGGGGAATCACGTAAGCTGGAGTATTGTAGCATTCCCATCAGCATCGTGGGCGGCAAAGGTATTCCCTGAAGCATCACCTGATCAGCAGATTGATTTTCTATGGGATGCTATCTTTAAAGCTACACGTGCGGATCAAGCTGACCCTATTCAAGCATGGAGTCAACATTTAGATGGCCTGAAAGCACGTTGTACTGCTTTGAATGATAATAAGTTCCGCAAGCTGCACTATACAGGACATGGAACCGATTTGACGATTGAGCTACCAGAAGGGCATATTTGGTGTCAAGCAGGAGCTGTCAATGGCAAAGGAGTTCCTTTCCTAGCCAATATCCCTACAGAAGAAGTGTTTACTGCCCCACTGAAGTCTGGTGTGAATGGTAAGGTAAGCAGCACTAAGCCGCTTAGCTATGGGGGTAATCTTATTGATAATTTCACCCTCACCTTTGAGAACGGCAAAGTAACGGATTTCACCGCTGAAAAAGGTTCAGAAACGCTAGCTTCCCTTATCGCGTTAGATGAAGGCTCTGCTTATCTTGGAGAAGTCGCTTTGGTGCCTTTCCACTCCCCGATCTCCGAGAGCGGAATTCTATATTACACCACATTATATGATGAGAATGCCTCCTGCCATTTGGCGTTAGGTGCAGCATATGCCTTTACCCTTCAAGAGGGTACGACAATGACCAAAGAACAATTGCAGGAAAAAGGAATGAACCAAAGCCATACACATGTTGATTTTATGATGGGTTCACCTGAAATGAGCATTGATGGTATTAAGGATGATGGAACAACCGTACCTATCTTCCGTGATGGAGATTGGGCTTAAATTGTTCGCTTAAATTATTGAATAAATAAAACGACAAACAACCTGCTTGGTTCCTCTTCCGAGGACAAAAGCAGGTTGTTTTTTATTGCATACTAGATATCCAGAAAATAAATAGTCCAAATTTGAATAAAAGTTCAATATTTGTTCACACTATTGTTGATTTCCGTTCACAAATATGTCACAATACAGTTAAGGATCTAATTTCCAAGGAGGGGATTATCATGTTGAGAGACCCAATATCCAATGAAATTGACAGCGTTGAAGAAGAACAGCTCGAAATTCAAGCACCGGTGGATTCAAGAATTGTTGCATCTAATGCAATCAAATATACCGCCTATGTTATGCTGTTTTTCGGATTCTTGTATTTCCTGATTGCTTACTTGGCACCTATGTTGGAACAATAATGTGATGGATATGATTTTATTAGAAAACGCTTACGGTTAATCACTCTCATGGGAGTAGTGATTAACCGTTTTTATTTCCATGAGAATGCTTTGTTCGTCCAGGCTATTGCTGTAGGCGACCATATGCCATTCATTTTGGAATGTAGCCAAGCTATTGCCTCTTCTCTATCGCCTTCAAATGAGAAAAGACCATTATCTTCCATCCAGTGGCTTACAGTCTCAAACGAGGTACTGCTCCAGCCATTTTTCTCACCTTCTGCATTTTGGCGTTCTTTTACACCTGAAATAACGATGTCCAGCGATGCCTGAAGCTCCGTAACCGCATTATCAAAAGCCGTCTTCTTTTCTTTAGCCTTCATATCAGCTTCAACACGAAGTATACGCGTATCAATCCCTTGATGTTCACGGATAATTTGCAGTAAAGTCACTGCTTCTCTGCTGGCCAATCCGTCATTATAACGTTCTTCTATAGATTTAGTACTACCTTCAGCTGCCACAAATGCTGGAAACCACTCCCTAGAGACCAAGATAGCTTTCTTCTTAACAAATTTACCGTATCCAGCAAGGCCTTCACCAGGAAACCTTACACGCCATGACCATGGATCTAGCTCTGAACCCGTATGCCAATTCTCCGCTTTCGTTAATCCATTTAAAGATGGGTGCTCAGGAATCAGAGTGGCAAGCGGCAAAATCCCAATCTTGGTAACGATTTCTGCAGTTTCCTCAAAGGTGATAACACTTTTCTCTTCATATTCCTTATACATCACAACATCATCTCCTATGTACTCCATTATTTAGACTTCATATTTCCGATCCCAGCAATATAAGTACTGATGAGCCGAGATAGGCTTACATTCGTATCAAGCGCCATTCCAAAACCGCCCTTTTGTTCCAAAGAGGCAAAGCCATGCAGAATGCTTCGTAACCCGCGTACTGCATGAATTTCTCCTTCCTCACCCAATTGATAATCCTTCATCACATGAATGATAAGCTTCAAAATATGATCACTTGCCGTTTCCAGCTCCGTATTTGCCTGTTCAGGGGCTCGCAACGTTGTCTCGTATAATCCAGGTCTGCTTCTAGCAAAGTCCACATACGCTCGCCCCATCGCCTGTACAGCAGCGTCTCCACTAAAGCCTTTAGCTGCGTTGTTCATTGCATTGGAAAGCTCGCCTAGTCCATAAATCGCAAGTTGTATGCGCAATTCCTGTAGCCCGTTAATGTGATTGTATAAAGACGGAGAACGAACACCTAATTTGTTAGCCAATGCGGCTAAGGTTACGGCCTCTATTCCTTCATGATCGGCAATTTCTGCTGCTGCAATAACTAGCGTACGACGATCTAATCCTGCTCTAGGTGACATTTTAATTACTCCTATCTTGAATCATTTGTGCTTTGTGAATAGCTTTCTCCATGGTTTGTACTGGGTTTCTAAGTAAATCTCCATGTCCAGTAGCCAGTATAGTCGGGGAAGCCTCTAGAAGCTTAATTGCACTCTTTAATGCTTGATCTTTACTCCAGGTTGCCATAGCCGGAAACGGAAACCAAGGAATTATGGTTCCTGAAACTGCAGTTCCCCGGAAGGTTTGAAAAGCATCTCCAACGATAACAGCGCCGCTTCGTGAATCAATGAAAGACATAGATCCAGGGGTATGACCAGGAGTTATAATTGCTGTTAATGAACCAATGGTATCTCCATCATAGAGTAATACATCTGGTCTCGTTGTTACCTTCTTGGGCACGCCTCCCTTTATAGGGGTCTGAGGTTCTCCCTCACGAAGTGAACGATCTCCACTAAGCAAAGCTGCATCCCTTTCTGAAATGTACACCTGAGCCTCTGGAAGCTGTCTCTTTAGCTCATCCAGTGCACCTATATGATCGTCATGAGCATGCGTCAATATAATACGAGTGATCTTTTTATCAAGCTTCGCTGCGGTATCTATAATTCCTTTTACACTGAACGGCATTGCCGCATCTATCAAAGTCAACTCATTCTCTTCCTCAATGATGTAACAATTCACAGGAAACACTCTTGGCATCCAAGTTAGCTGTAATAAATGACCTTCACGCGTTACTCTCATCATTACCCCTCCATAAAACTAATGGTATTAGCTTAAATATAAACTAATCATATTAGTTTTACAAGAGTGAATTTTTCACCCAACTAACCCTCTAGACTTTTGTCCGCATTTTTATTAGATCTTTTAATAATGAACCACTGCATCCATGTAATCCCAACGAAAAATATAACGGAACCCACAAGGGTGCTCATGATACTTTTAGCAATATCCAACTCCCCGGCTTTTCTAAAATCAGATAGGAACATTAAAGCGGCCCATATTAACGTACTGACAGCTCCCCCAATTAAATTGATTTTCTTATACCGTCTTACATCGCCTTCTTTACTCGGTAGCAGATATATTCCATTTTTGACGGAACGAACAGTTATATACAAACACCCTGCCATCACAATCACAAACGTATCCAACCAATACTTAATGTCCCATTGCAGTATAAACACTTTTACCAAAAGACTAACCATAAAGCCCACGAACACAATCATAAAACCATGCGTACTAAACTTCTGAATTTCACTGATAATCCGCTCATCCTTAATCCTTGTCCTGCTCACCCTTATTCCTCCCAAAAAATATCGTTTAAAGATCGATCCAATGCCTTGCAGATAGCTATGCACAACTTAAGCGTTGGGTTATAGTTCCCGGCTTCAATCAGACCAATCGTCTGTCTTGTAACCCCTACAACTTCCGCTAACTGTTCTTGGGAAAGATCTTTTTGTATACGTGCCAGTTTCATCTTGATGTTCTTGTTCTCCCCCACGCTTTTCCCTCCTTATTTAAATTCATCCACATAACCCAATTGTAATCAATATCATTCATTATGTACATTATATATTGCTATAAACATTTAACGCGATTTTGCTATCCGACCATACGACATAAGGAGCTTGAACTTACAACAAAAAAGCACCCCTTCGGATGCTTCGGATATATATTCTTTTAATATTCATTATTCAAATACCGTAAAACCTTCTACTTATTCCACTACATCGTTCTCTGGATAGCTATCAATGATCTTCAATAGTTCAGAAGCATCCGTGCGTGGACGGCTGTCTGGCACAGTCTCCGGGTATCCGGCATGGATCATGGCTATGATCTTCTCTCCTGGCTTCACACCAATTTTGTTACGGAATTCAGGATTATTGATATAAGGATCGGTCTTCCAAATCGTTCCCACGCCTTGCTCCCAAGCCGCTAGCTGGAAGTTCTGCACAAGTGCTGACGCTGCTGCAAAATCCTCATCCCACTCTCTCTGCCGAGGATCCTCAGGCATCACCACAATTAACGTTAAAGGAATATTTGAGATATATTCTTTTCGCTTAGCAGCCACTTCAGGATCAGAAAAAGCACGTTTCACGAAAGCAAATGCCGCTTCAGCCAAGAACTTTGTACCATCACCTTGAAAAGCAATAAATCTCCACGGCTCACGCACCCCATGATTCGGCGCCCATACAGCTACATTTAACAATTCCTCTAAGAGACCTTGCGGCAGTGGATCTTTTTTAAAAAGCTTAATAGAGCGTCTTTCTCTTATTACTTCAGCTACGCTATTCTTTTGAGTCGGTTGAGTTTGTGTCATGAGATCCACTCCCTATAATAATAATGATAATCATTATCATTAATGATACATTATCTATCTGCCTTTTGCAAATAATAGAAACAAAAAACACCGTTCCCTAAGGAACGATGTTGAAGGCTTCAGCCGAAACGACCCATGATATATTCTTGTGTCATTTGATTCTCTGGATTAGTAAAGACCTTATCCGTCTTATCGTATTCTATAAGGGATCCCAGATAGAAGTAAGCCGTATAATCAGAAATCCGTGCAGCTTGCTGCATGTTGTGTGTCACGATTACTATGCGTAACTCTTCTTTTAACTCCTTGATGAGCTCCTCTACTTTACCAGTGGAAACCGGATCTAGTGCGGATGCTGGTTCGTCCAAGAGTAGAATTTGTGGGTTAACTGACAACGCTCTTGCAATACAAAGGCGCTGCTGTTGTCCACCGGACAAAGCTAATGCTGAATCTTTTAACCGGTCCTTCACTTCATCCCACAACGCTGCTTTACGAAGGCTGCTCTCTACAATCTCATCGAGTGCTTTTTTTCCTTTTACCCCATGGTACTTCGGTCCAAAGGCGATGTTATCATAAATGGATTTATAGAACGGATTGGGCTTTTGCCAAACCATACCGATCTTCTGACGCAGTTTGATAACGTCTGTGCCAGGAGCATTAATATCAACGTCATCAATCCAGATGCTTCCTTTGGTTGTTGATCCGGAGATTTCGTCATTCATACGGTTCAGTGAACGAAGAAAGGTTGATTTACCGCAGCCGGATGGGCCGATCAGTGCAGTAACCGTATTTTCAGCAAAAGGAAGACTAATCCCCTTTACTGCCTCATATGTTCCATAAAAAATACTCAGGTCCTCGGTTTGAAAAGATTCACGCACTGCTGTTGCCGACGTTCCCATCGATTACTCCTCCTACATCTCTACTTTAGTTTTTAGGAATTAGTTCATTCTTTTTGAAGCTGTAAGCTTACGATAAATAAATCTACCGAAATAACGTGCTGCCAAGTTGAAGATCAACACCATAATTACAAGTACTGCTGAAGCTCCCGCAGCAATTTGCGCGGCATCAGGAGCAAGGCCTTCACTATTTACCTTCCAGATATGAACAGCCAGTGTTTCAGCTGGACGGAAAGGATTCAGTGGTGAGTTCGGACTAAGTGGATTCCAGTTGGTGAAATCTAGTCTTGGGCTACTCATTCCTGCAGTGAACATCAACGCGGCTGCTTCCCCAAAGACACGGCCAGCGGACAAAATAGTACCCGTAATAATCGTTGGTAATGCTACTGGGAACAACACGGAGGTTACGATTTTCCACTTGGACAATCCTAGTGCAAAACCAGCCTCTTTTTGTTGCTTCGGAACACTACGGAAAGCTTGCTCCGTAATCCGAACCATCAGCGGTAGATTAAAGACCGTCAATGCCAGTGCTCCAGAGATTAAGGAAAAGCCAAGATTAAAATAGTTAACAATCAGCAATAGACCAAACAAGCCGACTACGATTGAAGGGAACGAAGATAATACCTCAACAATTAAGCGAATAAAGCCGGTGATTTTTCCCGGACGAGCATATTCAGCCATGTAAATACCGGCACCCAGTCCTAGAGGTACTGTAATTATTAGCGTGAGTACCAAAAGGAATAAGGAGTTGAATAGCTGAGGGCCAATTCCTCCACCTGCTCGAATTTTTTGCGGTGCAGAGAATAGAAAATCCCAACTAATGTGACTAAGACCCCGAAAGAGGATATATCCTAATAGACCAACCAGAATAGCTACGATGAGCAATGCGAAAAACACAATAAGGCTTGTGGCAATTTTATTTACGGTTCTCGGCTTCAAATTTTATTTCTCCTTTCAAGCAGTCTCACAAAGAAGACAAATACAAAGGTCATCAGCATAAGAACCAGTGCCATACTCCACAGAGCATTATTGTGCGCAGAGCCCATGGTTGTGTTCCCCATTCCAAGCGTGATTACACTCGTCAGGGTAGAAGCTGATTCAAAGAGTGATTTTGGTACGAATGGCGCATTCCCGATAACCATCTGTACAGCAAGGGCTTCACCGAATGCACGTGCCATCCCCAGTACAATACCAGTCATAATAGCAGGAAACGTTGTCGGAATAATCACTCGAGAGATCGTCTGCCACCGGGTGGCACCAAGCGCATAGGAGGATTCCTTTAAATTTTGCGGCAATGAAGCCAGCGCGTCTGCAGCCACGCTTGTAATCGTCGGAAGAATCATGACCGAGAGCACAAGCGCGCCTGCAGCTACCCCGATGCCTTGACCAGGCAGGTTGTTGCGTAGAAACGGTACAATAACACTTAATCCGATGAAACCATAAACAACTGAAGGGATACCTGCCAACAGCTCGATTACGGGCTGAAGCAATTTTTTGCCCCATCCTGGGACAATCTCAGTCATGAACAGCGCAGCGCAAAGGCTAAGTGGACTAGCAATCAATGCTGCAAGTAGAGTAACTAAGAAGGATCCAGTAATAAACGGAAAAGCACCAAAGGATGGCGTATCTGCTTCAGGTGACCACTTTGTTCCGAATAGAAAATCAGTAACGCTAACATCACCGCTTGTGAAAGTTGAAATACCTTTAGACGCCACAAAATATACCATCGATACAATGATTGTTATCAATAGCAGTACACAGAAGGACATATATGTACGTCCCACAAAATCTTCAATATGATGTTTCTCGATGCGTGAGTTCTTTAGTTTCACCCTCAATTGCTCCCTCTTTCTAAAGTGAAAAGAGAGGCAGATGTATCCGCCTCTAATCACTTGAGATTCTAATCCTTACTAATTACTTAGAAGTGAATTACTTAGCTGTAACATTTCCTGCAACGTCACGAGTAACTTGCATTTTTACTGCTGGAATGTATCCAAGCTCAACGACTTCACCTGTTTGTACTTCGTCTGTCAAGAAAAAGTCAAGGAATGCTTTTACTGTTTCATTTGGTTCGCCGTTTGTGTACATGTGCTCGTAAGCCCATACTGGATATTTACCAGAAATAACATTGTCTACAGATGCCTCTACACCATCAAGGCTAAGTGTTTTGATTGAATCATCAAGGTATGAAAGAGCCAGATAACCGATAGCCCCTGGAGTTTCTCCGATCATTTTCTTAACAGTACCGGAGGAATCTTCTTGAATCGATCCTGGGATATCTTCAGTTTTAGTTCCAAGTGCAAAGCTTTCAAAGGTTGCGCGAGTACCGGAGCTGCCTGGACGGTTAATGATTTGGATTTTTTGATCCGCTCCGCCAACTTCTTTAAAGTTTGTAACTTTTCCTGTGAAAATATCGATAAGTTGTTGCTTAGTCAAGCTGTCTACACCAGCATCCGGATGAGTTACTGCTGCGATCGCTACTACTGCTACTTGATGATCTACAAGAGCTGCTGCTTTTTCTGCATCTGCATCTTTTAGTTTTTCTTCTGCGAATACGTCAGAGTTACCGATATCTACTTGTTTCTCAGCTACTTGAGTAAGACCAGTACCACTGCCGCCGCCTTGAACCTGAATGTCCACACCAGCATTTTTATCCATGAAATTCTCGGCTACCAGCTCAACCAATGGTTGTAATGCTGTTGAACCTGAAGCTAGAATCGAACCACTTATTTTAGCGCCGCTACCTTCATTTGTAGCTGCAGCGTTTCCTCCCGTGTTGTTTGCCCCACCATTACCGCAAGCTGAAAGTGCTAGTACGCTTGTTAAAGCCAAAGTCATAACCCAAGATTTTTTGAATTGCATTGTTTTGTCTCCTCCTAAATGTTTTGTTAGCACGGCTTCCTCATACAGTTCATACGGAACTGGCTTCGAAAGCTTTAACATGGTGTTGTGGAGCTTTGGCCCCCATATGCTTGTTTACTGTAAAAGTGCATTGTACGCATATGTTATTGTTGTTGTCCGGAGCTTCTTGGCCCCTCTGACTCTTCTTATTCTAGAGCTCGTTCGTTAGAGAAACTTCTTAACTTTGTAAAGCCAACGATAAAAATACCAATAGAAACTATATATATGTATAGATTTAATCTATAATGGAGATATAATTTGTTATCCAACTTATCATTGTACGGAGGAAAGTCATGAATATTATGAAGTTAAAGATCGTTATCCTACTTGAAAAATATAAGAAAGTAACCGATGTAGCTGCTGAATTAGGCCTTAAACAACCCACAGTATCTTTTCATATGAAGAATCTAGAGAATGAATTTGGAACGCCTTTATTCCAATATCGAAGTGGAAGAGTACTGCTCACAGATGCGGGTCGGGCCCTTTATCAATATGCGCTCAAGATTGTCTCACTTACAGCTGAAGCTGAACGTACTGTTAAACAGTTTTCTTCACCAACACAAGGTACTTTAAAGCTGGAAGCAAGTTATATACCTGCAACTTATATTTTACCTAAAGCGCTAATCCAATTCATGAAACAATATCCTGGGATTAATAATTCAATGTCGATCCAAAGTGATACTTTGTTAAAGGAACGACTCCGAAGCCGAGAAATTCAAATGGCTATTTTACACACTTCTGATTGGCATGATGAATCCTTTAACTTTCAGCTGGTTGTCCGCGACGAGCCTGTGATCATTTTTGCCCCTAGTCACCCTTTTGCAACTATAGAGAAGTTAACACCAGAACAGATCGCGCTTGAGCCTTGGATTCAGTATGAGGGTGGTTCTTGTTTACGGGGATTTGCGGATCAATGGGCAGAAATAAATCATATTCGCTTGTGGAACCGATCCGAGTTGAATTCACCTGAAACTCTAAAGATGTTAGTTGGCGAGGGAGATGGCGTAGGTATTTGTTCTAGAGTTAGCATTGAAGCAGAACTTGCGTTAGGTCGTCTTTGTTATGCTCCTCTACCGGGAGTTTTGCCTGAGAGCGGTGGTTTTGTACTGGCTTGGCGAAAAGATCATATATTAACACCGTTGCAGCAATCTTTTGCCGATATATTAAACAACAACTAATAGGTCCTTCTATTTTATAAAAGGGAGCGCCCAAAGCCAAAATGGTTTTGAGCGCTCTTATTTGCTTATTCTATAAAGGGAAACATTAACTTTTCATTCTCACTTGTGTACATATTTTCCTTCGTAATGAATTCGGAGCCTGTATCCATAACAGGAGCTACTTTGTGACCTGAAACGACTTCAAGTGCAGTTTTCACAGCCAAGTACCCCATAGTAAAAGGTTTTTGAATCACCGTTCCCAGCATCGTTTCGTTCTCCAGCAACTGAACCTCACTACTGGAATTGTCGAACCCAACCAGCTTCACTTTTGATTTTAAGCCCATATCCATAATTGCCAGTCCCGCACCTAATGTAGAGGGCTCATTTAAGCCAATGATTCCCTTTAGTTGTGGCTGATTCTTTAGAAGATCAACAGTTAATTGATATGCCTTCTTCGAAGATCCGTTACTGTAAAGAGTATCCTGCACAAGATTAACTCCATTCTGAGATAAAGCATCCCGAACCCCTTTCTCCCTTTCGATAGCTGTAGCGGAGCCTTGTACAAAATTCATAATGGCGACTTGATCGTCGCTTTGAATATTTTCAATCAACTTCTGCGCTGCTTTACGGCCTGCTTCATAATTATCTGTGGCGATAAAACTCTCCGATACACCGCCGTTCAGTCCCGAATCCACCGTAATAAGAGTGATACCAGCAGCCTTAATCTTCTCTGCAATCGGAACGAGACGATAATAGTCGGTAGCAGCTAAAATAATGGCATCGGGCTTCTCCTCAATCGCCTGTTCCAGTAATTGAATCTGCTTATCTACATCTAGCTCGGTATCTGTTCCTACCGTATGAACATCTGCACCGAATTCCTTGGCAGCAGTCGCCACTCCTTGTTTCATTACCTCCCAGAATTCAATACTGGTATCGATAGTCTTAGGAACGTAGATAATGGTTCTGACCTTTGGATCAAGATCGTTCATAAACATACGATAACCTGCCCACCCGAGCGCTACAATGAAGATTACCAGTAGAGCAGACAAGCCTATTTTCGACAATAGTGAGCTCATGGATTCTCCTCCTCATAGAGCGCAGGAATTCTTAAAGTGACCGTCGTCCCTTCTTCCATTTCACTCGTAAAAGACAACCCGTAATGGTCCCCGAAATATAGCTGAATGCGATGGTTCACATTTGCGACGCCAACCCCGCTGCCAATCCTGTAATCTGCCTTTTGAAGCAATAACTTGTTCATCTGCTCTGGATTCATACCAACACCATTATCAATAACCTGAATGGTAATATCGTTTTGCTCTTTTTTACCTCTAATCAGGATGTGCCCTTGCTCAGGATTATGCTTTATCCCATGATAAATCGCATTTTCAACTAAGGGTTGAAGGACCAATTTCAATATACTGCATTCAAGAATGTCTTCATCCACTTCTATCGAATATGTGAATTTATGGCGATAGCGCATATTCTGAATCGTTAGATAGTGTCGAATATGTTCTAATTCTCTTGCGATCGGAATCAATTCCTCGCCCTCACCAATCGTAGAACGCAGCAGCTTCGATAATGATGAGGTCATTTCGACCACCTCCTCCATCTTACCGGTCTCTGCCATCCAGATGATCGAGTCTAGCGTATTGTACAAAAAGTGGGGCTTAATCTGCGCTTGTAATGCCTTCAACTCACTCACACGCTTCATCTCTTGCTCCATCACAATCTGGCTCATTAACTCTTTAATCTTCATGATCATCAGATTAAATGTTCGGGCAAGCTTGCCAATTTCGTTCGTACTTTCAATCTCCACGCGAATGTCGAACTCTCCGCGTTCAGCCTTCTTCATGTTTATTTCTAGATTCTTAAGTGGTTTAGTTAGTGCGTACGAAAGAAGCACAGATATAGCCATGGCAAAGATGAGACTTACAGCTCCCCACAAGGCAGCTGTACCTTGCATCTGCTGTTTGTTAGCAACCAGGTCATCCGGATAGGTCACCCCTACAATCTTCCAGCCAAAGCTGGTTGTATCCACCGTGTACAGCTTCTGCTCGTTCCCTGTGTTCACTGTAACCGACCCGCTCTTAATCCCAAGAACGGTTTCCAATTGCTCGAACTTGAGCTGCGAGTAGATCAGCTGCTGTTGAGGATGATAGACTAGGCTCCCTGACGGATCTACGATGAATACATAACCGCGTTTTCCCAGTTCGATTTGTTTGCACAAATTGTTAATAACGCTGTAATTAAGATCTACAAGTAGCACACCTTGTCGATCTGCTTCCATTTCTGAAAAGGTATCTGATAGCTTTCTACTGATCGACACTACCCAACGATATTCATCCTGAAATAAATGCTGCACATGTGAGGAGGAGACAGCCACTTCCGTCTGGTTCAAAGCTTGCTGATACCACTCTTGAGCAATCAACTCAGGAAGCGGTTTCAAAACTGCGTCCAGTCGATCCGAAACCGTTATCCCCTCCGAGCTTGCATACACTATAGAAGAAATGTCGGTGCGGGATTGGACGACAGATCGAAGATATTGGCTGGCTAACTGCTTATCTTTGACCTTCCCTTCTTGTCCCGAACTCGAACCTTTTACATATCTCTCAAGATCACTACTAGTTAATACCAAAGCAGCAATACTCTCCATGTTGCTAATATAATTCTCGATGTTCAGTTTTACTTGTTCTATTAATTGTGAAGTATAGGCTACGGAATTCCCCATGACGGCAGCTGAGGAGAGTCGGTATGAAGTATAGCTTAGTACTATAGTCGTGCAGAGGATAAGAAGTGAAAAAGAAATAGCGATATTATTATGAATACTTCGACTTCGGAAGAAGCGGTGAGGTTTCATAGAAGGAGATTCTCCTTCTGTCGCTGTCGATATTCCTTCGGTGTGATCCCAACATTACGTTTGAAAATCACACTAAAGTACTGAGGATCAGCATAGCCAACTCTAGCAGCGATATCATAAGTCTTCAACTGTGTGACGGTAAGGAGCTCTTTAGCTTTTTCCAAGCGAAGACGAGTCAAATATTCAATAAAAGTCTCTCCAGTATGCTGTTTAAAAGTCGCACTGAAATAACTGATGCTCATAAAAATATGACTGCACAGCTCATTAAGTGAAAAGCTGTCATTACAATAATTCTCCCGAATATAAGCTTCTGCTGCTTTCATCTGAGAGGTTCTGACGGTTGTTCTTTGTTCCGATAGCTTGAGTATCAACTCATGGCAAGTTCTCTCCAAATAATTCCTAGCTTCATCTAAAGTCTTAAGGGCTGCAACCTCAGCAAACATATTATGCGAAACAAGCTCTGTATTTGGGAATCCGATATCGACCACATAGTTCATTAGAGAGACGAGCATTTGGTAGATGCTACTGCGGCAGTCTTCTATTGAAGAGCTATTGCTCTTTAGCTCCTGAAACCATTTTGAGAGGACCTCCGAGATCGCTGATGCTTTCCCTGTCTTCAACGCGGATATGAATTGCTTTTCCCATGAAGAGAAATGTGCTTGATCCAATCCTTTGCCGAACTCAAGATCCTGTATGGAGATAACCTTATCTATACCTAAAAGATATCGATATTCTATGGATGAAATCGCTTCCTGGAATGATTGTGGAATTTGCTGTAAATCAGCGTATTTTCTACCGATGCCGATGGTTGCCGTCAGCTTCAAGTACTTGTTCAGGCTGGTTTGTACTTGATCTGCAAGAAGTTGTGTTATGACTTCGATCTCTTCGGAATCCCCTGATAATATCGCAGCGAATTTCCCATCTCTCGTCTGAAATACGACACCGCCCTGCTCCTTCTCAAGTTGCTCCTGCACAATGTTAAAAGCAGCAAAGCGCAGTAGCTCAGCATCAGAAGCAATATCTAGGCTACGATTGTCCATTTCTATATCGATTACGATTGCAAGGTTAGCCTCACCCTGCAGCTGTATATGAAAATAATTCATTTTATTCTCGATCTCGTCGTTTTTCATACGAGTAGTAACAAGCTTCTCCAAAAAACGTTCGCGAAGCAAAGGAAAGCTCTGATTTAATTGCATACGAAGCTTAGCGATATTGGCCTTTTGTAAATGCTCTTCATCCAAATCCTGCTTCATCTTGCTTAGATATTCGGCAAACTCACGAGCATTAATTGGTTTTAACAAATATTCCGTCACCTTCAAGGTTATAGCCTGTTTAGCGTATTCGAAGTCTTCATAACCAGTTACGATAATGACCTTCATGTCCCGGTATCGTTCCATTACAGCTTTAGCCAATCCTAGTCCATCCATAAAGGGCATGCAAATATCTGTAATAATCACATCCGGTCGATACTGCTCGACTGCATCAAGGGCATCTCTGCCGTTATCGAAATCTCCAACAAGTTCAAAACCATGATTATTCCATGCTATCTTCTGTTTAATCCCCTCACGAACCTCGTCTTCATCATCAACTAGAATAATCTTATACATCCAACACCTCCTCAGCTATTGACTCATCGAGTACATGTAATGTAAATGTTTACCTTTTGGGATAAGCATAATAGAGGTTGCCTTCTTGAGGCAACCTCTATTATTAATCTCTTCTATTCGTACAGCAGAGGTTTGATCTCATCGGAATCTATATTGTTCTTATCGTACCAGTGAAACCCGGTATCAATATTCTTTTCTACGGTTTCCCCTTTAATCGCCTGCACAGCTGCCTTCACCGCTTGATATCCAATACCAATGGGGTCCTGTGTAACAGCGCCAGCTACAACACCACTACGAATAGCATCCATTAACTGTTTACCGGAGTCAAAGCCGATAACCACAATCTTACCACCCATCTGTAATTCATTTACTGCATTAGCTACTCCTACTGCAGATCCTTCGTTTGATCCATAGATTCCTTTAAGGTCCGGATTGGCTTGCATCATCGCTTTTGCAAGATCCGTGGACTTCAACTGATCTCCGCCGCCATATTGCGGCTCTAACACTTCAATATCTGGATATTTCGCTTTCATTTGTTCTAAGAAGCCATCACGACGCTGTTGACCTGTGCTGCTTGTTTGGTCATGTACAACTAAACCTACTTTACCCTTTTTGCCGATCAACTCAGCCATTTTATCAGCTGCCAAAGCTGCTGCCGCTTTATTGTCAGTCGCTGCGGTTGCTACAGGAATATCACTATCTACACCAGAGTCAAAGCCAATGATTGGAATATTGTTTTCCTTTGCCTTTTCCAGATATGGAATCGCTGCTTTGCTATCGAGAGCTGCTAACGCGATTGCTGCTGGTTTCTTATCTAGCGCTGTCTGCAGCATCTCAATTTGTTTATCTACCTGACTCTCATTTTCAGGTCCTTCAAACGTAATCTCGACATTAAACTCCTTGGCAGCCTTCTCGGCTCCTTGCTTCACCGCTTGCCAGAATTGATGTTGGAAGCCTTTTGAAATGACTGGGATATATGGTTTGTCTGAACCGGATGCACTCTTTTTGCTATCACTGTTGTTACAAGCACCAAGTAAGGTAGTAGCCAATAACAAACTAGCAAGCATGATAATCCCTCTTCGACGTTGTTTCATTTAAATCTTCCCCCTCGTCATTTGCTTTGTATATCACTCCGTATGGAGATAATACCTCGTTCATTGCTTCCGTCTGCGAAGAATATCAGCATACACTGCTATGATGATGACAACACCAACAATGACTGTCCGCCATTCCTGAGCAACGGACATAATCTGTAAGCCATTCGTCAGTACACTCATAATCAGTGCACCAATAATTGTACCTAGAATAGAACCTACGCCCCCGCTTAAAGATGTGCCTCCAATGACGACAGCTGCTATAGCTTCAAGTTCATAACCAGTGCCAAGTGATGGCTGGGCTGAATTTAGACGTGATGCCATCAGGATACCAGCGATTCCGCTGAAAATCCCTGTGATGGTATAGATCACAATCTTCCATTTGACCGTATTCACACCTGATAAGCGAGTTGCTTCTTCATTGCTGCCAAGTGCAAAGTTATAGCGTCCAATAATTGTCTTCGATAAGATGATGCTTGCGATAACACCGAGCAATAGGAAGATTACGATGGTGTTAGGAATGCCTGGGATCATCTTGCCCATTGCAATCTTGGCAAAAATCGGATCATCATTGAAATAAATCGGCTTGGCACCCGTTATGACAAGTGATAATCCTTTAGTGACCATCATGATCGCCAGAGTAGCAATAAAAGGTGGAATATTCATTTTCGCCACCATTAAACCACTTATAAAACCGCATAGTGCACCAGCTAGAATCCCGCCTACTATTCCGAGTGGAACAGGTAGGCCCCAGAATGTAATGATGACGCCAACCATCACCGAGGAGAAGGTCATCACAGTACCCAAAGCAAGGTCGATCCCGCCCGTAATAATTACAAAGGTTGCACCCAGCGCTAATACCCCAATTACAGCTGTCGAGACGAGGATTCCAACTAGGTTAGAAAACTGAAAAAAGTTACTTGATGCTACTGAAAATACGATGACCAGAATGATCAAACTTGCGAATGCTAGTAATTTTTGTTTAAACCCTGATTGCGCCCCGGTTTGCTTCGAGCTGATAGGCTGGCTAATCCCTTTATCTGCGATCTTCATGACCTTGACACCTCCGATAAACTCTTGAACGATTATGAACGCATCGTCGCATATTTCATTATCGCTTCTTGCGATGCTTCTTCTGCGAGTAGTTCACCAGTTATACGTCCTTCACACATGACAATAATGCGATGGCTCATTCTTAGAATCTCTGGGAGATCTGAAGAGACTATAATGATCGCTTTTCCCTCACCTGCTAGCTGATCAAGCAACTTATAGATCTCACTTTTCGCTCCTACATCAATACCACGTGTTGGCTCGTCGAAGATCAACACATCGCAATCTCTTGTTAACCATTTCCCGATAACTACTTTTTGCTGATTCCCACCGGATAAGAATTTGACTTTTTGACTTACACTTGGAGTCTTGGTTGCTAGTGCTTCCGCATGCTGCTCCGCGGACTTTCGCATCTCCCGATCCCTCATCCATCCGAATACATTACGGAATTTATAGAAGGAAGCAATCGCATTATTCATGCTAATGTCCATATCTACAAGCAGCCCGTAGCGTTTGCGATCTTCGGACAAATAGCCAATTCCATGCTGCACGGCTTGATGAGGATGTTTTATACGAACCGTATTTCCATGCAGCTTAATCTCACCCTTATCGATAGGATCAGCCCCAAATACGGCACGAACAACCTCAGTACGTCCAGCGCCCATTAATCCAGCGAAGCCCAGAATCTCACCTTTATTCAGATGAAAGCTGATATCCTTCAACATTTGCCCACTGGATAAGTTTCGAACCTCTAGTACGACTTGCTCTGTCTGTAACGAATGTGTTGGCTTCGACGTTTGATACAGTTCACGACCAACCATCATGCTAATAATCTGATCAATGGTTATTGAATCCGTCCGAACAGTATCCACGTAACAACCATCCCGCATGACTGTAATGCGGTCTGTGATCCGTTTCAACTCATCCATGCGGTGAGAGATGTATATAATACCTACACCTTTTTCTCGTAATTGCTCGATCATACGGAATAACTCGTTAATTTCCGTATCTGTCAACGCTGCAGTTGGTTCATCCATGATCAGTACCTCCGCATTGAAGGACAAAGCTTTTGCGATTTCAACCATTTGCTGATTAGCAACTGTCAGATCTGAGACCAAAGTCTTCGGATCTAATTTTAGATTCATCTGATCAAACAGTTCCTGCACCTTACGATTTAGCTCCAGATCATCAACGAACCATTTCAGTACCTTGCGCGGCTCACGACCAATAAATATATTTTGGGCCACTGTAAGATGCGGCATTAGATTCAGTTCCTGATGAATGATACTAATCCCGAGTTCCTGCGCAGCGCGAGTATTAGCAATCTCCACCTCAGATCCCTTGTACCACATCTGACCCGCATCCTTGGAATAGACTCCTGTTGCAATCTTCATTAAGGTAGACTTTCCTGCGCCATTTTCACCGACTAAGGCATGCACTTCCCCACGCTTCAGCTCAAATTGACATTGATTCAATGCATGAACACCAGGAAAAAATTTATCAATCCCCGCCATTCGTAGTAATACTTCGTCCATTTCATATCCACCTCAAATCCTTTATGATTGCCTTTTTGTAAAGTAATCGCTTTCAAATGTTGAATGTAAAATTATTGTATTACCTATAAGTTTCCAATGTAATGGAATATTCTCCGTAAAAAAGTTTAAAATTTTATGTTTTGAATCAAGCAAAAAAGACTACACCGTCCTTTTACGGACGAAGTAGCCTTTAGATCAGCTCATATGTGTATAACAGTTGTGATCCTTACATTCGAATAGCCTACAGGTTCTGACCCTTTCCTGCCACCAAGGTGAATGTCTTTGGTATTCCTTTATCATAAACATCCGAGGATAGATTGGGTTCTTCGATCAATTGGCGGATCACAAGCCCGGAACTGGCAGCAGCTGTTACAATTTCTCCAAGCGTCCAGCGGCGCCAATATACAACGCTATGTTCCTGTTCGTCTATTGGTTTGCCTGTGGAAGGCAAATACTTAGAGTACGAGACCTTTTTTTCTTCCAATGTCGTATCGAAATAGTCCCCGCTAACTTTGTGCTTACGAACCTTCGCTGTAGAACCCTTAGAGGATATAAGCTTAGTTGTCACAGGATGGAAATCACGTAGAACAAAAATCCCACCAGGAGAAAGTAAATGGCGGACGGTTTCCATAAACGGTGCTAGGTCGGTAAAGTAGTGTACAATTCCTAATTCAGCAAATACGATATCATATGAACCATCAAGCACGTGATCTGGCAGCTTAAGAACATCTGATACGATATAGTTAAGCTGAACACCTGCTTCTTGTGCGAGATCAGCTGCATAACGCGCATTAGCTTCTGAGAAGTCAGCAACAGTAAGGTCCGCTCCAAGTAATGACAGCGCGACTGCTTTCATTCCGTTTGATCCCATGAGATTCATCATCTTTTTACCCTGTACATCTCCAAAATAAGAAGAGAGCGGGTACAGCTTTGCACTTGGTTCCTTAATTAACTTGGCTGCAGCCTCAGACGGTGTACCAAATCGAGCAACCCAAGCTGTGTACGTGTCTTCGTTCCATAGTTCCTCACTCGTTGGCGCAGTGCCTTTTCCAGGATGCAGTTCTAAATTTTGATCTTGTTCTTCCATACCTTGCGACCCCTTTATGATTAAAATATCTGTTATGAAGCATTCTGAATGGCATCTGCCACCTGAATCGTTTTCTTTCTTCCAGCGTACAAATATACGCCAAGTCCTAACATAACCGAAAGTCCACCTGCCCATTGTAGCGCAGTTAATTGTTCACCCAAGAGCAGATAAGCAAGGATACTAGCCCCCACTGGTTCTCCTAAGATGTTCATAGATACCGTAGTTGCGGATACATACTGAAGCAGCCAATTAAATAAAATATGGCCAAACACCGTAGGAACCACTGCTAGCAATAGGAAAATCCCCCACTCTTTCGCAGGATAATTGAAAAAGGAAATCCCCATAATCAGATTGTATATGGCAAACACACCAGCCGCTGATAAGAAAACTATCAAGCTGTACAGGTATGAGGGCATGCGCACTACAAGCTTTTGACCGATAAGCATATGCACAGCTACCGCTACTGTTCCTCCAACCGATAACAAATCACCTTTAAGATTATCTGCAGAGATACCAATATCTCCCCAGCCGATAAACACTACTCCGCCAATAGCAATACTCAGCCCCAGAATAGCAGACACAGCCGTTCTTTCCTTATACAAAAAATAAACGCCCAGCATAATAAACACTGGCTCCAGCGCCATGATCATCGTTGAACTAGCTACCGAAGTATACTTCAAAGAGCCCATCCAAAGCAAAAAATGTAGAGCTAGCATAGTGCCTGAGAGCACTAGCATGATCCAGTCTTTTTTACGAAGAGCGAACGCTGCTCCGCTGTATGGTCTTGCAAAAGGCAACATCAGCAGCGAGGTGAACAACAGCCGATACATTCCTTGTATAGATGCTGGCGCTGCTGACCACTTAATAAAAATGGCGGAAAAAGAGATGGCCACAATCCCAATCAACATTAAAATCGGAATAGGAAGTGGCGGTTTTTTAAGCTTCACATGGTACGCGTCCTTTCACTATCTTAAGTCACTTATGTTAATTTAACGCAGACCGTGAAAAAATGCATCTATTTTCATTAGATTTCACTAAAAAAAGCATAAGCAATGTCATTTCTGACGAGAGCTCATGCTTCTTAAAGGCTAAGGTTTCAGAACCACCTTTATGCAATCCTCTTTTTTCTCACTAAAAATGTCATAGCCATGCTCCGCTTTGCTGATAGGCAAGCGATGTGTAATGATATCTGTTGGATCAAATTTATTCTCTTTAATCATCTTATAAAGCAAAGGCATATAGTGAATCACTGGAGCCTGTCCCATTTTTAAAGTAATGTTGCGTTCAAATAGATGACCCAAAGGGAACATATTGTAATTAAGCCCATAAACTCCTACAAGCTGAATAGTTCCGAATTTACGTAAGATATCCGAGGCCATTCTAAATGCACTGAGTGAGCCTCCCTGTAGCTTCAGAGTGGTTTCCACTTTCTCCAAAGCAGATATTTTGGCATCCAAACCTACACAGTCAATAACTACATCTGCTCCCCCATGTGTTATCTCCTTCAAATGAGCTTCAATATCCTTAATCTCTTCAAAGTTGTAAATTTCGACATTATTGGTCAGCTTCGCATGCTGCAGACGGTAGCCAATATGATCAACTGCAATTACTCTTGAGGCGCCTTTGATCCAGGCATACTTCTGAGTAAGCAGACCAACAGGCCCGTAGCCGAGAACAATGACTGTATCCCCTGGCTTCACTCCGCCGCTTTCTACTCCCCACCAAGCAGTAGGAACAATATCAGATAAGAAAAGAATTTTCTCATCTTCCATTTCTGCATCCTCAGGAACGACAAAAGGGCCGAAATTACCATAAGGAACCCGCAGTAATTCGGCTTGCCCTCCTGCAAAGCCCCCATAAGTATCGGAATAACCCAGATATCCGCCTGTATCCTTGGCGTCATTAGCATTGTCGCATTGACTCTCCATCTCATGCTGGCAGAAGTAGCACTGACCACAGGCTACATTAAAGGGAATAATGATCCGGTCGCCTTTCTTGACCTTAGTTACGTCTGGACCGGTCTCCTCAACAATGCCCATGGGCTCATGACCAATAACATAGTCATCATGCATACCTGGAATTTCACCGTTAAAAATGTGCAGATCTGAGCCACAAATCGCTGTAGAAGTAATTCGAACGATAATGTCATCCTTTTTCTCAATCTTCGGATCAGCAACCTCTTTAACTTTCACTTTCTTCTTCCCTTGGTAGGTTAATGCTTTCATGCTGTTAAGCCGCTCCTTTGAGTATAGCATAGGATAGAACGATAACGTGTCTTCTATGTTATAACCCATTACCTTATCCTCTTATCCATGAAGAAGCGGAGAATACATCATAAGCGCATAGTTATCCGTTACAGCTTCATCTCCAACTAGGTCGCCGGTACGTGTGAATATTTTTCGACTGATCTTATTGCTACGGATATATCCGCCCCATGGTTCTAGGCTTATCCGATGATCACTTTCGTACACTTCATATTTATAAAGGGACTGCTCATCGCATCTCCATTCCCCATGCAAATGGCTGTCATCCAGCCAGAGCTTTAATTGATACGTTTGATTCGTGTTATTCTTCACTTGAAGATCCAAATAATTATAAGAACAGGTGGCCCCGCTTCCAAATGGCTGTGTACGCTGTTCATCTGGAAATACATCATAGCTGTGCCGATGCCGTTCTGTAACCGTAAGAGGTGTATGCAGTGTCAACCAGTAGATCAGATTGGACAACTGGCACAGTCCCCCGCCGACTCCAGAATGGAAGCCACCATAATGCAGCACCATCCCCTCTAGATACCCTTTTCGCTTACTGGGCTTACCGATGCTTCTCCAATAGGAAAAAGTCTCACCCGGGCGCACCATGAGCCCATCCAGCTTCGTTATCGCCAGACGTAAATTGGTTATTTTATTGTATTGAAGCACCATATCTACATTCCGTAGACTTCTTAATAACGGTGTAGCATGAGTCATTACTTCATTAGATAAAATTTCACTAGTGCGCTGCTTCGCCACCTTGCTGCGGCTAGTGCACCATTTCAAATATCTTTTCCAAATAAAATATCGCTTTCCGGCAAATAGTCTAAGTCGAGAACGCTGAATAGGTTTCATGGCAGCCTGAGGTGTACTCATCTAGAACTGAACCTCGCTTTCAGCTCGTAACTGGGCGAATCTCCCTCCGATTACTGCATTATGATGCTTAACGATCTCACTACTATTCAGTACCCCATTATCAAAGGTGCTATGAGCATCTTGTACGAGAACACTCTTATAACCCATACTGTATGCGCGTCTTATTGTCGTATCTAGGCAGAACTCACTTTGCATCCCACAAATCACCAGATTCGTGATCCCCAGCTTCTGTAGCTCCTCTTGCAGTTCGGTTCGGTGAAAAGCATCCCAAGTAGGCTTCTCCACAATAACTTCACCTTCCTGCGGTGTGATGCGGTGACTGATCTGCCATGTGGGCGTACCTTTTGTATATTCCTCATCCTCGGTGTGTTGAATATAAACTATTGGAGTACCTGCTACCCTAGCTTTGTTCTGAAGGGAAATAATTCTCTCCATTACACCCTCTTCATCATACAGCTTTTGATCAGGATAGGAGAACATAGCTTCTTGAACATCGATAATTAATAGTGCAGTTGAATTTCCCATTTAGTACCTCCTACAACTTTTATGAAAATCATACCAGATTATGGGACATTCTATCTACTATTTAAAGGCTTAAATCAATAAAAAAAGGGCATCTGCTGAGCAGACACCCATTACATTTAAATACTTTTTACTTGCCACGCTTATTATGCCAGATCAATGCATGCAGCTGTGGAAGGACACGTACTCTATTCATCTCAGAGTCTATGATTACTTTATTAAACAACCATTCCAGCCTTCCCAAAAGTCGAGCAGAAATGTCGCCTTCTTCAGTGACATCATCATTCCCAGGCTGCAGAAAGAGCTTTACATTGGGATATCGCTGGTGAATGTCTTTTGCATAATCAAAATCCTTATCGTCAAACACTACGACCTTCAAGCTATGCATAGAACGACCCAGTTTCTCCATTTTACTCATGATGTTATCTAGAATTTCCCAATTCGTCGTCATTCCTGAGCTTGGGGGTTTAGGGCTAATTGTCAGCACATCCACGTCATTGAACCACTCCTGCCATTTACTCCCCTGAGTTTCTATTGCAGCTTGAATCCCGCGCTCATGTAGCAGGTTAATAAAAGTGCCCATCCCGTCACCAATCAAAGCAGGATTTCCGCCTGAAATCGTAACACAGTCGAAATTATCTCCAGCTATAGCTAAAAGTTCATTCATAATTTCATCCGAGGTCATCATTCGAACCTTATCCTTAGCAGTACCATCCCAAGTAAAAGCAGAGTCACACCAGCCACAGCGATAATCGCAGCCATAGGTGCGGACAAACATCGTCTTCACTCCAATTACCGCACCTTCGCCTTGAATAGTTGGACCGAACATTTCAATTACAGGAATCTTACTCACAGTCACAGCCTCCATATAAACTGTAGGATGGCCCTTCATCCGGAACATCTTCAGCCAGCACCTCTGCCCAGGAGGTTGGAGTCTCCCATAGCTTTACCGAGTACAAAGGCAACCCTGCTTGCTTAAGCTTGTAGGCAATATATGAAGACATATTCTCCACTGTGGTGCGGAAAGACAACAAGGCTACTTTGGAGCCCGTATTCGTTAACGTCTCTAACACAGGTTCATTTCCCATAGCGAGAAAAGCATGATCTAGACGGTCTACAAGGCTTTGTTGCACTGTCGTCTTGATATCACTGAAGTCAATAACAAACCCTTCGTCTGAATGGCCTTCCGTAGCCTCTGGTTTGCCCTTAAGCACTACTTCGAGCTTATAAGTATGTCCGTGCAGATTGCTGCATTTCCCTTTGTGACCAATTAGTTGATGCGCCGCATCAAACGTAAATATTTTGCAGACTGAAACCTCGTTAAGCATTAAGAACCGGCCTCCATTCTCTCCGCCTCATATTGCTCAAGACCACGCTGACGCAACAGACAGGCTGGACAAGTACCGCAGCCACTGCCAATAATACCGTTGTAACAGGTCAATGTGTGTTCGCGAACATAATCAAAATAACCAAGTTCATCTGCCATCTTCCACGTTTCTTTTTTATCCAGCCACATCAATGGAGTGTGTATCGCAAACTCATAGTCCATAGATAAATTCAGCGTAACATTCAATGATTTCACAAATACATCACGGCAGTCCGGATACCCGCTAAAGTCCGTTTGGCAGACACCAGCGACGATATGGGAGTAACCCAATTGTTTAGCTAATATTGCGGAAAAAGACAAAAATAACAGATTCCGTCCGTCAACAAATGTACTAGGAAGCTCATCACCTTCGCCAGCAACGATATCAATATCCTGGCGGGTTAGTGCATTTGGTGCCAGCTGATTAAGCAGCCCAAGATCAAGGATATGCTGTTTTACATTAAACTTAGCTGCTATTTCTGTAGCAACTTCGATTTCAGCCGCATGACGCTGATTATAATTAAAGGTAACTACCTGCACTTCCTCAAACTGCTTCATTGCCCAAACCAGGCAAGTGGTGCTATCTTGTCCGCCGCTAAATACGACGAGTGCTTTTTTGTTCATCTTAATCTCTCCTTATCAACTTGTTGGGATTAGCGGTTATCCACTTTTTCCGGATAGAGGTCGTGATTCATTAAGCGGTGCTCCGCCATCGCCTCATACTTCGTACCCGGTCTTCCATAGTTGCAATAAGGATCAATAGATATTCCTCCACGCGGAGTGAACTTGCCCCATACCTCAATGTATCGTGGGTCCATCAGTGAGATCAGATCATTCATAATAATGTTGACGCAGTCCTCATGAAAGTCACCGTGGTTACGGAAGCTAAACAGATACAGCTTTAATGATTTAGATTCCACCATTTTCTGTTCAGGAATATACGAAATATACAGTGTGGCAAAATCCGGCTGGCCTGTAACAGGACATAAGCTAGTAAACTCAGGGCAGTTGAATTTAACAAAATAATCACGCCCTGGATGCTTGTTATCAAACACCTCAAGAATAGCTGGATCATAACCAAACTTGTACTGCGTTCCCTGATTACCAAGTAAAGTGACTTCTTGCATTTCCTCTTTCAATCTTCCTTCTGACACGACAAAAAACCCCTCTCTTTTCCTTCGGCCTTGGCCGGTAATGGAAAGAAGAACGAGATTTCGAAAACTTTGCTCCACTAAGAAGAAACGGAAGCAACGTCCGGGTTAAGGACTGCATCCGCTTATAAGATTTAATATACTCTTAGTTTTTTATAGAGGGAGTTCGCGAACCTCTCCTGCACAATCCGTGCAGACTTCTTCTTCATGCATATTGCGTCTTGAACTATACCACGGTAATTTGCTTCTGACAAGTTCTACGCTTTGCCCGTCTTCCAAATCCAGAGCGAAAGCACCACAATCCACAAGAGTAAAAGCAGGCTTTCTAGGAGCAATACTCCTTCTCCATTTAGAATACTGTTCAAATTCTGGACGATTTCAATACTTGGCAGAATAACAAAGATCGGATAGGTCCATTCTGGAAGAGCGACGTACACAGAAGCTACTAAGAAAAAAACAACCATAAATGCGGAGCTGATGGCTGAACCATTTTTGGAGGAACTTACCTTTAAACCAATGATAATTCCAACTTGCACAAAGATAATTCCACCCAATAACATATACAATAAGGAAGGGAGTAAATCCATTGTCAAACCTTGATTTAGTACATAAACAATCATCTGTGATAACAAAGAAAAAACAAGAACAGATCCAGCTTTCGCAGTAATAATCTGGCCTCTGCTTAGCGGAGTAATCAACAGCGCATCATAAGTCTTACTCTCCCGCTCCTCAATTAATCCTGGGCCGGTAATCATGATCCCAACCATCACTTGCGCAAATAATATCCATGTAGAAAGAAGCATGAAGTCCAAACCGCTCTTGTCCACTACAGTAATGATGATTTTAGCCATAAATATAGGCAAAATTATTAGAATTACAGTCGCAGGATTACCCAGTATATCCTTACTTTCATGTTTAAACAGCTTCCATATCTGATAACTCAACTTAGCTCACTTCCCGTCAGGGCAGCGAATACATCTGCCAGCGAAGCTTCTTTGCTGTGCATACTTAGAATTTGATTCGTAGACATTAACTGATAGATATGATCTTTAGTAGCTTCTTCTGCAATCGGCCAGGATTTCATAACCACTTTACCATCCTGCTGATATTTAACTTCAATTTCTGGTTTACCATAAATGGTCTTAAGTCTATGCGGTTCATCGAGTGCCACTAATGCACCAGCGTGCATGATGCCCACTCTAACGCTTAATTCCTCGGCTTCGTACATATCATGCGTCGTTAAGACAATGGTTGTGCCTTCTTCTTGAATTCTCTTGACGTGATTACGTATGAGTGAAGCTGAATTTGGATCTAACCCACTTGTAGGCTCATCTAAAAACAACACTTGAGGCTTATGTAATAATGCTCTGGCGATTAAAACACGCTGCTTCCAGCCTTTGGATAAGCTGCTTACTTTAGCTTTTTCCTTATCTAACAGCTGGAGGGTTTCCATGACTTCATTCACTCGATTTCCTGCTACCCTATACAGATCAGCGAACAGCTCCAGATTATTTCGAATAGAACTACGCATGTATAGGTTCGGAAGCTCGAAAACAACACCAATTTGAGCATGGATTTCTTTTTTATGACGTGAAATATTCATGCCATTAATTAAAATTTCTCCGCTTGTAGACTGAAGAAGCCCTGTCATCATGCGCATCGTTGTAGTCTTCCCTGCACCATTGGGACCTAGAAATCCAAAGACCTCACCTTTCTCCACCGTGAAAGTAATTCGATCAACTGCACACCTCTCCTGATAATATTTTGAGACCTCAGTTAGCTGAATCAATAACACTCCCCCCTTTTTAGAATAGTTAACTTTCTTCTATCCTTATTCTGGTTGTAGAGGATTATCTCTGTTGTTGCTATTCTGTAACATTCGCTATTCCTCAGTACCTTCCTTTGTTCAAATCCGCTCAGATGTGGCAAAAGTAAGGATTCAAATCCTAAGAAAAGGGTAACTTAAACATAATAATCTTCGAGGTAAGGGTGGGATCATCTAATGGAACAAAGTATACAGAAACTTATGGACTGGATTAACAGTCATGTGAATGAAACTATTGTAATTGAAAAGAAAGAGCTTCGTGATCTGGATAAAATTCATTTTAATCTAGAGGCTGTTGAGTTTCGGAGTGCGGAGGATGTTATCGATGATTATCTTGGGAGTGCATTAATATTAAAAGGATTTGGCAGCACTTTAAACGCCGATGGTGAGCTAGTATCGCTACCACACTCCACCTATGACTTAGCTATTGACGGGCTTCGGATTGAGGACATAAGTGATCGCAAGGCTGGAATAACTACTGAGAGAGCTAAATATACCCTTTCAGTGGATTAAGCCATATGTAATGACAGCAAAAGAGCCCACAGTAATCTGTGGGCTCTTTCTAATTAATAGTTACTCTTCCCCAATGATCTCCACTTCAGTTTCAAGCTCCACGCCGAATTTATCCTTCACAGTTTCTCTTACATGGTGAATTAGCCCAATGTAATCGCTGGCGGTTGCATTATCTGCATTTACAATAAACCCTGCATGCTTCTTGGATACCTCAGCACCACCAATTCTTGTTCCCTGCAAGCCACTCTCTTGAATTAACTGACCTGCAAACCGACCTGGAGGACGTTTAAAGACACTACCACAGGAAGGATACTCAAGCGGTTGCTTGGATTCACGCAGATAAGTAAGTTCATCCATTTTCGACTTGATAGCTAATGCATCACCAGAAGTCATAGCAAAATTGGCCTCAAGTACGATGTATTCACCGCTTGCGAACACGCTTTTTCTATAACCCCATTGCAGCTCATCCCCTTGCAGAGTCACTAATTGTCCGCTCTTAGTTATAGCCAGTGCACTATGCAGTACATCTTTAATTTCTCCGCCGTAAGCGCCTGCGTTCATGTATAACGCTCCACCAACCGTTCCTGGAATACCACAGGCGAACTCAAGACCCGTAAGCTCCATATCCAGCGCATATCTGGAAACATCAATAATCTTAGCGCCACACTCCGCATATAAGAGATTGTCTCGAATCCCCACATCCGTTAGTCCTGCCGTTTGCAGAACTATTCCACGCACACCTCCATCACGGATAATCACATTGGAGCCGTTCCCAAGCACCGTAAGGTTTATCCCATTCTGTTCCGCATATGTAACGATCTTTTGAATTTCCTCATAAGTAGCTGGTGCTGCCAAAATATCAGCTTTACCGCCCATTTTGGTATACACGTGATCTTTTAAGTTCTCATGACTCTTCACAATCCCTGCAGTCATTAGCTGCTCTAGGTCATTTTGAATTTTGTCAATATTCATGTTTCATGCTCCTTTAACCATGTATAAATGATGGTCCTTGATCTATTTTTAGTAGTGGTATCATGGATTTGTAGGCAACCACAACTGTAACAACGAACAGGCTCCCTTGTCAATGACGGGAGCCTGTTCGTTGTATGATTTTCAATTATGATTACACAGCTTTGTATGCAGCAAGCTCGTAAGGAAGGCACAGCGGCACACCGGTGCGTGGATCTGGAACAATATCTGCCTCAATTCCAAACACTTCCCGCAGTACATCTGGTGTCATAACTTCAGTAGGTGAGCCTTCACTAACCACAGTACCGGATTTAATAGCTACCATATGCTGTGCATAACGAGTAGCATGATTCAAATCATGCACGACCATGATAATGGTACGGCCTTCTTCCTCATTCAGCTTTTGCAGAAGCTGTAGAACTTCAAGCTGGTGAGCCATATCTAGAAATGTTGTTGGTTCGTCCAGGAATAGAATGTCAGTTTCTTGCGCCAATGCCATAGCGATCCAAGCGCGCTGACGTTGTCCTCCAGATAAGCGGTCAATCGGACGGTCATGGAAAGGCTCCATACCTGTAACAGTGATTGCGTTGGAGATAATGCTGCGATCCTCTGCTGTCATTGTGCCAAATCCTTTTTGATGCGGGAAACGGCCATAGCTGACAAGTTCAGAGACCGTTAGTCCGTCTGGAGCCGTTGGGTTTTGCGGTAAGATCGCAAGCTGACGAGCTACCTCTTTCGTTGAAAAGTTATGGATCGATTTGCCGTCCAGCATTACGCTGCCGCTCTTAGGCTTCATGATCCGGGCCATTGTTTTAAGAATTGTAGATTTTCCAGAACCGTTAGCGCCCACTAGTGCGGTTATTTTTCCCGTAGGGATAGTTAAGTTCAACCCTTTAACAATTGTAGCCTCTGCATACCCAATACTTAACTCTTCTGTGTTCAAACGTTCTGACATGTTAACAACTCCTTAAAAGTTTTATGGAGCGATGCTCCTAGAATGAACTACATAGTAAAACTCGCTTCGTACGCATTATGCTTTCGATTTGGCGAGTAAATATAAAAAGTAAGGTGCACCAATGATCGCAACCACGATGCCTGTTGGAACTTCTGCAGGCTGTAACACCCATCTGCCGATAGTATCAGCAGTAATCATAAGAAGCGCCCCTGTCAACGCACTAGCGGGCAATAATACCTGATGACGGGGTCCCACAAGCTTGCGGGCAAGATGTGGTGCAATTAGGCCGACAAAGCCAATTCCTCCACTTACAGCAACGCAGGAGCCGGCAAGCGCAACTGCTGTCACTAGAAGGAGAATACGCTCGTTCTCCACTCGCATTCCAAGTCCTACTGAAGTATGGTCCCCTAGATTCAATACATTAAGAATACGGGCTTTATAGAAGGCGAACGGTAACAGAATCGCTATCCAAGGTAGCAGAGCAAGGACGAATCTCCAATCGCCACCCCATATTTTCCCGGCGATCCAAGTCGCTACAAACTGATAATTATTAGGATCAAGCCGAAGTGCCAACACCAGCTGGCAAGCGTTAATTCCGGCAGCGACTGCAATCCCGATAAGGATCAACCTTGTTGGAGATAGACCATCTGCTTTTCTATAAGCAAGAATATAGATTAAAGCGGCGGTTAAGCTAGCCCCTCCAAGCGCTAAGAGCGGCAAGACAAATACCGGAGCTGCTGTTGTAGCCGGAAAAAACGAGATAAAAATGATTACCGCAAAACCAGCACCCGCACTTATGCCCAGCGTAGCCGGTTCGGCAAGTGCATTTCTTGCGAGACTTTGTAAAATACAGCCTGACACTGCAAAGCCCGCTCCAACCAACAATGAAATTACGATGCGAGGTAATCTGAAATCAAATAAAATAAGCTTTTGCTGATGAGTTCCATCACCCAGCAGTGTATGTAATACCTCCCGTGGGGATAGACGCATAAATCCTGTATTCATACTGACAATAAAAACAACAACGATCAATATGGCAAGGAGCGATAACACTGTAATAGCACGTGTACGGCGTTCATTATCATTGGGAGAAAGGGTTGTTCTGTGCATTACAGCTCCCCCTTCCGCTTACTCGCTAAGTAAATAAAGAAAGGTACACCGATGATGGCAATTAATGCGCCTAGCGGCGTCTCATAAGGGGCATTTATCATTCTAGCGGCGATATCCGCAAAGATGATCAATACGCTCCCAAGAACTGCCGAACAAGGAATGATCCAGCGATAATCCACTCCGACGAAATAACGTGTTACATGTGGAATAATTAGTCCTATAAAAGCAATCGGTCCAACCATTGAGACTGCACTTCCGGCAAGAACTACTACAACAATCATACATGCCAACTGTACTAATCTTGTCCGCTGCCCCAGACCAACTGCAACTTCTCTTCCTAAGCTGAGCAAGGTGACAGACCGCGCTAACATCATCGCTGCGATTAATGCCACGAACACCCAAGGGAAAATAATCTTGATCTGAGTCCAGCTTGCCCCACCCATTCCGCCAGCCAACCAGAAGGCTATATCCTGGGATAAGTTAAAAAGAATAGCTATGCCCTGACTAACAGCAACCAGTAGTGCACTAACCGCGGAACCTGCCAGCGTCAAACGTAAAGGGGTAAGGCCATTAAAAGATAGCGACCCGATTCCAAATACGATAAAAGACGCTATAGCAGCACCTATAAAACAAAACAACATAAGTGAAGTGAATGAGATCGAAGGTGCAAAAGCAAAAACTATGGCCAGCGCTACACCTGCTCCCGCATTCAAGCCTAACAGACCTGAATCCGCAAGAGGGTTCCTTGTCATCCCCTGCATGATTGCCCCTGCTACAGCGAAGCAAGCACCGACCAAAGCACCTGCTATCGCGCGTGGAAATCGCAGTTCTCTTATCACCTGATGTTTTTGTACATCTGGATTGAAATGAAATATTGCTTCCCATACCGTAGCTAGCCTGATATCTGCCGCACCCACTGAGACCGAAAGTGCCAGTCCAAAAGCAATGGCAGCGAGTCCAAACACTAGAATACCCATTGCAGCTGCCGGTCGGGTATGTAGAGCTTTTTGTGTATCATTTTTATTACGATGTGCGAAATCTGAGGGTGAAACCATGAGTCGTCTCCTTAATCGATAGTTACAATGGTCTATATGATAACAACAATCATTCTCATTATCGCAAAAAAAATTAGGTTGTACAATTGTAGGAGTTATTTTTCAGTAATACAGGAACGGTTTATAAAAAAATGGTGCAGATCTAAGTATCCTAAGATACTTGATCTGCACGCCCTTCCTCACCCAAATGATCAGTCTCATTCATGGTGAATTACGACTCTTTATTTCACAAAACTTTTTAACACATCGTCAATAATTTTGCCACCAGCGTTAGCACCACTGTATAGCCAACTGCTTGTTGAGCTCATTTCATGTACATTACCAGCTTTTACAGCCGGGATTCCTTCCCAAATTGCACTGTCCAGAATCTCCGAACCCTCAGTCTTATCACTATTTACAAGGATAATATGATCTGCTGTCAGCTCAGAAAGCTTCTCTAGCGAAATTGGATTCCAAGTAGCTCTTGTACCAACAGGAATTTCTGTTACTAAGTTAGGCAGCTTTACACCAAGGTCTGTATATAATACAGCACCACTGCTGCGGGTTTCGTCTACAATATAGAAGTTCTTTTGTACCAACCATAAAATCGCCACGGACTCATCTCCAATAGCTCCTTTAAGCTTTTCTTTCGCTGCAGCCGCCTTGTCTTCATAATCTTTAATGGCTTTCTCTGCTTCAGGGGTCTTGTTCAGAATTTCACCAATCTTGAGTAGCGATTTACGCCAATCTTGATTTAGCTTATCCCCAATCACATAAGTCGGTGCAATCTTATTCAGTTGGTCATAGATACCATTCTGTACAGATGACTCCGATGGGATGAGGATAAGATCCGGAGCGAAGCTGGTTACTGCCTCGAGCGGAAGATCGTAGCTGATCGTAGGAACTTCCTTCAATTCAGTGGACAGATAATCTTGAATACCATTAGTCACGGACCATTGCGCTACTGGAGTCACACCTAGAGTCACCAAAGCATCCTCCAAATAAGAACCCAATACACGTTGTGGATTAGCTGGAATCGTTACTTCATGTCCCATTGCATCCGTTAACGTCTTAGGAGCTGCAGGAGCTTCTGTAGCTTCAGCAGTAGGTGCCGTCGCTTGGTCTGTTCCTGCGTTTGAAGCGTTACCGGGATTATTATTACCGCAAGCGGATAAGAATAGCATCATCACCATTAATCCGATCATCGTTAATTTCATGCTTCCAAATCTTTTTCTGTTAAACAAAAACATTAAATACCCTCCTAGTGTGTACATCCTATGTTATTCAAAGGTGTTGACTACCTCAGTCTCACTTTTAAATGATATTGATTCTCATTCTCTATGTCAACATATAAATTTTAAATTTTGTGTATTTGCAATAATTTCCTTCTTAAAAATACAAAAAAAGGCTATATTCCGAACGTTCCGGATATAGCCTCTCCTTAATGATCCATTATTTATTCAAATGATATGGGACAGTCGCAACTACAACATCTTTTGAATTCATTAGATACGAACGGATTAAAAAGCTGGTCTGATTATGAAGTACAGCTTGCCACCAATGCTTAGTTATAAACTGTGGAATCAGAATCGTGATATGATCCGTCGCTGCGGTCTTCCACTCCACTGTATCAATAAATTTCACTAACGGACGAATAATACTGCGATATCTGGAACGAAGTACAATCAGGCGTACACCCGGATTCCATTCCTCCCACCGTTGCTCCATTTTTTGAATGTCCTCTTCATCAAAGCCAACATACACGGCTACAACATTATCCGTTAGAGACTTGGCATAGCTGATGGAATGTAGTACAGCACGTGTTACACCCGCAACAGGAACAACAACCGTACTGCCTTTAATCAAAGGTTTATCTGTACTCGGGCATATACGAAGCTGATCTGCAGTGTTCAAATAGTGCTTGTGAATCCGGTGGAACACGAACATTACAGCAGGTAAGAAAATGAAAGCCATCCATACGCTTGAGAATTTAGTGATGATAAAAATAAGCGTAATCGTCAATGTAGTCAGCATACCGATGGTATTTACAACAAATCTTTTTTTCCATCCCGCTGGTTTTGTTTTAAACCAATGAACCATCATTCCTAGCTGTGACAATGTGAAAGGAATGAATACACCAACCGCATAAAGTGGAATCAAGCTTTCTGTATTTCCGTGGAATGCAGCTACAAGCACAGCAGACAGAACACCTAGAAAAATAATACCATTAGAGAAACCTAGACGGTCTCCACGAACCATAAAAGCATGTGGCATATATTTATCTTTTGCAAACATAAATGCGAGCAGCGGGAACGCTGAGTAAGCTGTATTAGCTGCCAAGAACAAAATTACTGCTGTGATACCTTGAATGAAAAAATATAAGGTTCCGCGGCCAAAGGTCGATTCAGCGATCTGTGAAACAACCGTTGCCTTTTCATCAGGCACTATGCCGTACCAATACGCCAGTAGTGTGATACCTGTAAACATAAATCCAAGTATAACCCCCATAACCATTAAGGTCTTGGCTGCGTTCTTTTCAGCTGGTGCTTTAAAGTTTGGAATGGCATTAGATACAGCCTCTACACCCGTAAGTGCCGAACAGCCAGAACTGAAGGCTTTTAATAGTAGAAACAAACTAACATTAGAAACAGCAGAGCCAATTTCAGGGACATTCGCATGTACGCCACCTGCTGCATATTTAATAATACCGGAGATAATCAACACTACAATCGACACTACAAACAAATACACTGGGATTGCGATGAATGAAGCTGATTCTGTAACTCCGCGAAGATTAATCAAAGTAAGTAAAATAATAACTGATACTGCAATAAGAACGGTGTGATTATGAAGACTTGGAAAAGCCGATGTGATCGCATCCGTCCCTGCCGACGCACTAACAGCTACGGTCAGAATGTAATCCACTAACAAAGACCCTCCTGCTAAGAGCCCCGTCGGAACACCAAGATTACTCTTGGCAACGATGTAAGCTCCGCCTCCCTGAGGATAAGCGTAAATCGTCTGCCGATAGGATAAAATCAGGATGGCCAGCAGGCCCAATACGGCTAATGCAATTGGCAGGGAATACCAGATGGCAGTAAACCCCGCAGCCACCAGTACAATCAAAATTTGTTCCGTTCCGTAGGCTACAGACGAGAGCGCATCAGAAGACAGGACAGCCAGTGCTTTAACCTTGGATAACTTTTCATGATCGAGTTCGTTCGACTTCATCGGACGCCCGATCAATAGTCGTTTTACCTTGCTTACCATGGTGGATACAGTTCCTTTCTTTGGGAGCTGAAACGGAATTTCCGCGCGCTGTTTTCATTGGTGGATTTCATAAATGCAGACACTAAAAATAGCATACGGAAATGATCCGCATGCTATGCATGGTCATTATCCCACCTTTGCTTACGAGGTTAGCTGGCGGATTCGGGCTGTGGTTTAGCCCTACGGTATAAGTCTAATCGACCCATTCCGATTCACCCCATTGGCACATATGCCAAGTTTGGTTCCCCCGTTTTTCCTAAGAAAATTCAGCGCATATTCAACTTCTCACAAGGTCTAATATTAGTCTACAAAGTGTATACAGTAAAGCGTTGAAAAAAATGAAAAAAGAATGAAAAAACATCCAGTAAGCGCAAATACAGCGTCTTATTGGATGCTCTCTTTCATTCTCTTCAATTATCCCTCTGGATCGTGTTTTTAATCACTTTTCACATTTTTTCGGATCATTTAAAATTAAAAAATCAAAATCCTAAACTTTCCTCTGTATCTAACTCCATCACTTCTTCTTCCTTGCGTCCGTACCAAAGTAAAATGCTAATTAAAGCAAAAGCGATTAATGCAAGGAAAGGAATCGTAATGAATCCAAAAAAGTTCAAGTAATCCTTATTACAAGGAACACCAATTGTACAAGGAAGCACTTTACTTAACGCAGGAATCTTCTGCTCCGCATAATGATAGATCGAGATACTGCCACCAATCAAGCTTAGTGGAAGTACATATGGGATAATCCTTTTATCCCCTCGAAAGGTTGCAATTCCCAAGAGGAATAACTGAGGATACATAAAAATTCGCTGGAACCAGCAAAGCTTACAAGGTTCATATTTCAATACTTCGCTCAGATACAAGCTACCAGCAACAGCAACTAAAGAGACGAACCAGGCCAGATACAGGCAGTTACGCTTGCAAAAAGATAGGAACTTTGTCACTTTGCCTCCACAGCTTTTGCGGCGTCGTTAATCTCAGTTGAAATCGCTTCAATGTTAAATGGATCCGCAGTCATTACTCCATTGATATAAAGGGATGGTGTAGTCGTCACCCCAGCTTCACTAGCTAACTGCATACCCTTATTCAGCTCATCTGCATACGTACGATCCTTAATATCTTTACGAAGCAGTTCGTAATCGATAGCTAACTTCTCTTTCTCCGCAAGGCTTACTAAGAAATCTTCAGTCGCCCATTCTTCGCTCTCATCACCTTGCTGAGCATATACAGCATCATAGAACTTCCAGAATTCATCATGATTCTGATGGTAAACAGATAATGCAGCAAGTGAGGCAGTTTCAGAGTCTGGACCAACGAAAGCCATATTTACAAAGTAGAGCGCTGCTTTTCCCTCGTTGACAAAATCTTGAACAATTTTCGGTTTAACTGAAGTTGCAAATTGGGAACACGCTGGACATTTTAAGTCTCCAAATTCAACAATTTTAACAGGTGCATCCTCTTTACCGACTCTAGGTAGCTCACTGTAATTGAATGCTACTGGTTCTCCCGAAGTGGCATTTTTTGCGGCATCTTTCGAAGCTAACATAAACAATCCAACAAAAATGATGACTACTAAAGCTATTGAACTAATAATTAAAATTCTCGTCTTCTGCTTTTGCTGCTCCTGTTCTACCCGCCGTTTCTCTTGTTTGCTAAGCTGGGGAACGCTTGTACTTTTATTAGGTTTACTCAAGGAAAGTTCCTTTCTGTCCTCTGTGGACTAATGTAGTTTTTATCATATACATTTAAAATTATATAATTTTTAATCTCTTTTTGGCAAACAATACTGTAAAAACGCTGTAAAAAAGACACAGCGCTATAGCACTGTGTCCTAATATTACTAATAAGTTCGTTATGCACCAGCTTCTTCAGTCAATAGCTGTAACTTCAGCAGCTTAATTCGAGAAATCCGCTTATTATCCGTTTCTTCCACAATAAACAGATGATCATCAAATTCTACAGACTGTCCTTTTTGAGGTGGATTAACCTCCAATTTAGAATACAGCCAACCGCCTATCGTATCATAATCCTCAGTATCCATATGGAGCCCCAAAAGATCATTGATCTCTTCAATAAGCATCAAGCCGTCGATGGAGTGTTCATCCTCCCCCAGCTTCTCAACACCAGGACGTTCTTCATCGAACTCATCCTGAATTTCTCCTACAATTTCCTCCATGATATCTTCCAGCGTAACCATTCCTGATGTTCCACCGTACTCATCAATCAGAATGGCGATTTGTGTCTTTGCGCGCTGCATGACTTTCAGCAAAGCACTAATCTGAATAGATTCTGGTACGGTTAGTATAGGACGAATCAATTTATTATAGCTTTGTTCACGATCCCTAATTAAGTCCTTGATATGAATGAAGCCTAGGATATGATCCTTATCACCATCACAGACTGGGTAACGCGTCCTCATTCCATCAAAAGCAATCTCAAGGTTCTCTTCTGTTGAAAGATGATTATTCAGACAAATCATTTCTGTTCGAGGAATCATGATCTCACGGGCCATTGTGTCCACAAATTCAAAAATATTGTCAACCAGCGCCATTTCGGTATTATCAATAAAGCCGCTTTTATTACTTTCTTGCATGATAATACGGATTTCTTCTTCCGTATGCGCCGTTCCCAGCTCTGAAGCAGGGGATAAACGGAAGATCCGTAATAAACCACGTGCCAGCCCATTTACGATCCAAATCACTGGATACATGATCTTGTAAAACACATTCATCGGCCCAGATGTTAGCAAAAGGACAGATTCAGCCTTGTTAACTGCAATAGTCTTAGGTGCAAGTTCTCCTAGTACGATATGCAAGATAGTGATAAACATTAGAGCAATAATCAAAGATACAACATTAACAGCGGTTACTCCAAAACCTATACTTCCTAATAAGGGCCCAACAAGGTTAGCTATAGCGGGTTGCCCCAACCATCCTAGCGCAAGTGAAGCCAATGTAATACCAAGCTGACAGGCGGATAGATAACCTTCCAAGTTGCGTACGATGCTTCTCGCTTTTAAAGCTTTTTTACTACCTTCTTCAATAAGGGTATCAATTCTACCGCTTCGTACTTTCACCATTGCGTATTCGACTGAAACAAAAAATCCATTTAATAATACCAACAGAATAATAAGACCTACGTGTAATATACCGGGTAAAGGGTCGCTCAATTTATAATCCTATCCATCATTCTCCGTACGGATGGATAGGCCCACCTCCTTCGTTTTTTCAGAGTATCGGCAAGAAGCTTGCCAGTTGTTCCTTTCAGTATCAATTTCCCAATGGTTTCATCTCCAGTCTGGAATCACGTTTTTGAATATATACTTTATTATATTAATATATTGGGGCAAACCGCAAGCATGCGTGTCCTTTCGAAAAAAAATGGGTCTTTATTCCCCTTATTATTCCAAAATATCAGTATGTATAAAGAAAACCCCTCACCGTTAAGTGTTGGGGTTCATCCAGAAATATAAGGACTTGATTAGCGACAGTTTCTTGTTGTTGGAGGATTACCGATCACTCCAGGGTACTGGTAAGTAAGGGGCTCATCAAATGTAGCATAATCAAAATAAATCATAAGTAATACAGTACGTTGACCAGTTACTGGGTCACTAATAATAATGTGGTCACGGCCCGCAGCTTCCAGCACACCCTTGTAAACTTTGGCATTCCACTCTTTGTTATTTTCATAAGTAAAATAAAATGTACCTACTTTGCCTAAATTCAGTCTGAAAATATTTTCGATATACGATTGTTCAAACTGTTGAGGTGGGTTTTGAACTACAACCCCTCCTGGTGTCATCGGACTTCCGCTGCTAACTTGTGGCGGCATGCTACCCATGCCTTGCATTCCTTGCATTCCTGTAGACATTGGCATTTGCATACCTGAAGAAGAAACACTACCAATAGTATAAGTGACGGGACGGTATGGTTGAACGATCATTTAATGAAACCTCCTAAATGTTTATCGGAGCAGTTGCTCCCTTTGGACACAAAAGAACCTTTACACTAGCTTACTGAGAGAATTACTCATAATAATGAGTAATTCTCTTTTACACAGTTACCCTGTTAATTACCAATAAATACAGCCGGGCAATCTTCTCCAGTCGGAGTAAAGAAGCAATGAGCTTTAAAGCGGCCTGTGTTTTGTTGGTTATACCAGGTTGGAGGGCAATCTCCTACAGGACGGAAGAACCATAAAGCATTGGTCGCTGGCCATGTTCTTTCACCTGCAATTGCACGTTTAGCAAGACGAATGTCTGCTTCTCTTGCTCGTTGATAGAAGTAGCTTTTCTGCGGGGCTTCGAATCCTCCTGGACTTTGATAGACCATGTCATTCACATTACGAATGTTCAAAAAATCAAGGCAATTGCCAAGAATCCGGTTGACACCAACATTGCCGACCATAAGCATACCGAGATCTCCATCTTCCTCAGCTTCCGCTCTCATCAACCGCGCTAGCACCTTCACATCTTCCGAGTTCGTTTTGATGACGGCCACGCTGTCTCCTCCTTGGGGTTGCTTCGTTAACAACCTCGTTCTTAACTGCATGGTGTATTGTATGTGCATTAGCCCAAGAGGTGACAGTTCCAACCTAATTTTAAAGCCATTTGCTTTCCGTTAGCTTCTTAATAGTCCGCAAATAAAAACCATTCTCTCTGCTCCGTTGAATGGAACAGAAGAATGGTTTAAGAATGAATGTATAGCTAATGACTACTCCGCTGTGGAGTATTGTGGTTGTCGCTCAAATCCGTGATATCTGGTTCCTTGATAAGTAAGCATGCCTTTATCGCCTTCTGCACTCATTCCATATTCATGGCCATCTACTTTAAATTCAATTCGACTGCCCCCATTCAATTCGTACGTTAAGTAGTAGGTTGTACTCGTACGACTTGAACCATTATCTTCTTGAACCTGCTGCTGTCTTATTTCACTCCGCTTGCTGACGATACGGGCAGGGATGGTTAGCATGGGTGAGCTATTGTTCCGGCTCCATTGAAGCAAACCCCTGCCTGCTGATACTGCAAGAATACCAACCATTACAATGAGAAAAATTGGCATCACTGTTCCAGAGAAATCAAACATCCATGAAAGATCCGGGCCCATTCCCATGACATTTTCCCCCTTCATACCCATTAATTCAACCCTTAACTTAACTTCAGGCACTTCTGTACATGTATATGCCTCTTCTAGTCCAGAAAGCATTAAATTAGTGAGACTTCATGCAAAAAGACCACTTCGTTTTCTTAGAAATCAAGAAATCGAGTGGTCTTTAATCATAATTTCGAGTGATCAGATTAAGCATGAACGAGGTCTAGCAATTGCTTCGTTTCGTCAGTCTCAACATCTAACATACCATTGTCTGCCCAGCATGCTCTGCATTGTTCTTCCGTTTCACACAGGTGAGCGTCATCACAGTTGTAGCAAAGTTGCAGCAGGTTTCTTGTCATATAATCTGTTTCAAAAGTTTTCATTGTAATCTCTCCTATTCGAAAGTTAAGTTTGTGAAAATTTGAACTTGTTCTATGTGTTAAATATATCACACGATCATTTAAATGTCATGTGATTTTTTTCACATCTATAAAGAAAATTTTAATTAAGTTTTTTCCTTATATTCAATCAATCAAAAACATATTGATTTAGAAGTTCATTCTTATTCAAAAAAAGCTGTTTCAAAAGTATTATCCTCTACTTTTGAAACAGCTTCACTTCACTTTACATCACACGCCAACTAATCCCACCATTTGTAGTTTGTAAGAGGAGCGAGCGTTTTTGTTCTTTTTTCTCAAGTAAAAGCCATCCCACCTCTGTGGAAATAAACTGCATCTTAATCGTCTCAGGATATTCCTCAAGCTTAGACTGCAGAACACTGCTCTCCTTTAGAGGGAGCCAAGTTTTCCCTTGGTTAGCGGTATGGTAAAGAGTATCACCAATAATGGCCCAACCAACTTGCGAATTCAGAAACGTCGGAGCGCTCTGATGATTCCCTCCGGTTGGACTCTTTAATTCAAATGGTGTAAATTTCCAGTTATCTCCACCATTAGCGGTAAAGTAACCATGGTAAGTAATCGTCTTATCTTTATCATTTTGGCAGCCCACAGACATCCAACCATTAGTCTTACTAGCATCGAAGAACTCTGGTTTGCCAGTAATGACTCTGTCACAGCTTTCCAGTTGTTCATTTACCAGAAAAGACTGTCCTGGATTCCAACTCTGACCACCGTCCTTAGTTATAAAGATCTTAGGAAGGGCACCGGTCTGCAAAGTCACAAATCCTTCTACACGACTCTTGAAGATCATTCCAGTACTTACACCTGTGAACGGGATCGAATGATTGGGAAGGTTCGGATTATACTGTTCATTCTGCATCACTTCTTCCCATGTGGCCCCACCGTCTGACGTTGAATAAATCGCCTTGCTTTCCTTATTAGGAGTAGCGTTCGCAGAGGTCATTAGCCATCCCTGTGTTGGTGAATTGAAATAAACGGAAGATACATTATTATCATCACCTAATGAAGAGATTTTCCAGCTTTTCCCTCCATCTGTGGTTCGTAGCACTATATTCTCTGTTGTACCAAAAGCACTTCTTATAATCCAACCATGATTAGAGTCAGTAAAAAAGATACCTTTTCCATAGACAGGTGTGGACAGGAACTGCACATTGGGTGCAGGAGAAATATTAGCCCAGGTCGCCCCGTTATTATGGGTAACGTACAAACGAAGTTCATTTTTTGTTACACCCCATACCATGCCCTCTGTCTCACTAAGCAGATGAAAACCCGTAATTCGAGTTTGAACCTGATATTTCGGGCCACTCTCTTTGTTAGTATCGTTACTTGGTGGTGTAATCAGAGTAATCGTCTGTCCTTCTTCCGGTGCTTCTGTAGGCTGTGGCTGTGGAGAAGGCTCCGGTGGTGGTGAAGAACATGCTGAGACTATCCACGCTAAAAAAAATAGCATCATAAACATTCTTAGAGTTTTCAATCCAGCGGTTCTAGATGTCAATGCCCTCTCTCCTCTCAATTGGAATCTTATTTATGATTTAACTTACTATTACGGTAGCCGTATAGAAAATAGATCAGAAGTCCAAGACTCGTCCATATCAGAAACCCAATCCATGTCTCACTTCCTAGATTATACATCAAATATCCGCATGTTGCCGCACTTAGCAATGGAATGAAGGGTACCCAGGGTACTCTGAACCCTCTTTTCATATTGGGATGAATAACACGCAGGGCAATTACCCCCAAAGAAACGACAAAGAAGGCAAACAGTGTTCCAATGCTTGTTAAGTTAGCCAATCGATCCAAAGGAATAAAGCCCGTTAATACAGCTATAATGATCCCAACCATCCACGTACTACGAATAGGTGTCTGTGTTTTAGCATTGATCTTAGACAATCCTCGTGGTAGAAGGCCATCACGTGAGATTGCGAATAACAGTCGGGTTTGACCGAACAGCATTACGAGCAGTACGGTGGTCATTCCCGCAATAGCTCCAACAGAGATTAGGCCCGCTATCATATCTTGATTTACAACACGAAGCGCATAAGAAACGGGATCACTAACATTGAGATCCGTATACGGTATAATACCTGTTAATACAAGTGAAACTAGGATATACAATACAGAACATATAGCAAGGGATGAAATAATCCCTATAGGCAAATCACGCTGTGGCTGCTTTACTTCTTCTGCAGCAGTCGATAACGCATCAAAACCTATATAGGCAAAGAAGACAGTTGCCGCACCGTTTACAACACCTTGATAGCCAAAGGGTAGAAATGGAGTCCAGTTCTCTGGTTTAACATAGAAAAATCCAGTTACGATAAACAAAAGCACTACAGCTATTTTGATAACGACCATAATCGCATTAAAACGAGCAGTCTCTTTAGTTCCCCGAGTTAGTAAGTAGGAAATTAGTAAAATGATTATTACTGCTGGTAAATTAATAATGGTACCTGCTTCCGCATTATACGCCCCGGATAGTGCTGTAGGAATATGGATACCAAAGCCCTCTAAAAGTCCCTGCAAATAGCCTGACCATCCACTGCTTACTGCAGCTGCTGCAACGCCATACTCTAACACAAGGTCCCAACCCAAAATCCAAGCGAGTAATTCTCCAAAAGCTACATAACTATAAGCATAGGCACTTCCGGAGACCGGGATGGTCGATGCAAACTCTGAATAACAAAGGGCTGACAGCACGCAAGCAAACGCGGCTAACAGGAATGAAATGACAAGGCCAGGACCAGCGTGTTCTGCTGCCGCTACTCCTGTCATTACAAAAATACCAGTACCAATAATCGCTCCTACACCTAACATGGTTAGATCCAGCGCACCAAGTGTTTTGTTTAACTTGGTTGCACCCGAGTTTGAAGGTGCGATTAGCGGTTTTTTGCGAAATAAATCCATTCTCACATTCTCTCCTGTCTAGTCTTGTTGTCAAATTGATTAGAGAATTTCTATTAAGTATGCCCAAAATGGGGTAATGCATTAAATAAGACCTGCTTGAAAACAATATCGTTAGCGATTATGATGGACAAGATTAAAAGCTAAAAATTTTAATTACTGAGGAGATGGAATCATGGCCCCCCCGAAACCCAATCGTGTCGTAGTCATTGGTACTGGAGCAGTTGGTACAACAACAGCCTATACATTACTGCTACGGAGACGTATGCCTGAGCTCGTACTTATTGACGTTAATCAAAAGAAAGCCCTTGGAGAAGCATTGGATATGAATCACGGCATGCCCTTTGTTGGTGGTGTGAAGCTATGGGCTGGTACATATGAAGATTGCCGTGAAGCGGATATCATCATTGTAACTGCCGGTGCATCACAAAAACCGGGTGAAACCCGGATAGATCTTCTCCGCAAAAACATTTCAATTTTCAAAGATATCGTTCAAAAAATCACCAAATATAATCAACATGCGATACTACTTATTGCTACTAATCCTGTAGATATTTTGTCATATGCCACTTTGAAAATAAGCGGTTTTGATCGCAGAAGAGTCATCGGTTCCGGAACGGTGCTGGATAGTGCACGTTTTCGCTACCTGATTGGACGCCACAAAGAAATTGATCCACGCAGTATTCATGGTCAGATTATCGGGGAACATGGAGACTCGGAACTTCCTGTTTGGAGTCTAGCGAATGTTGCCGGGATTGATCTCGGTTTTGACGAAGCAGAACAAGATGAAATATTCCAGGATACTAAGAATGCCGCTTATGAAATTATTGATGCCAAAGGCTCAACCTCTTACGCAATAGCATTAGCACTAGATCGTATTGTAGTATCCATTCTTCATAATGAAGGCTCTGTATTGAACGTATCTACTTTATTGAATAATTATAACGGAGTTTCGGATGTCTACCTTGGCGCCCCTTGCGTCGTAGATCGGTCCGGTGTACGAGAAGTACTAGATCTTCCATTAAATGAGACAGAACGAGCTCTATTCCAGAAATCTGCCGAGAAGCTTAAAGCTGAGATAGCTAAGCTAGAACTATAAGCAAATGAATACATGGGGCTCTCCCTGTTGTCATGATACATGGCCGGGGATAGCCCCTTTTTCACGAAAAGAATTGCACTTTGAATTCTATCAAATCTGGACTTGCAATTTCGACATGGCTTCTTCCTTCTCACGGCTCGTGATATGCGTGTAAACCGTTGTTGTCTGAATGGAAGAGTGCCCCAGTAGCTCCTGAACCGTCCTCAGATCCGCACCTTTTCGTAGCAGCATGGTAGCGAAGGAATGTCGTAGCTTATGGCTGGAATAGGGTCGACGTTGTGCAGCAGGCACATCCCTTTGGAAACGATCGAAGGTGTCCGCAGCGATTTGCTGAATGCCACGTATGGACAGCCTGCGTCCTTTTTGTGAAATGAACATAGCTTCCTCTTTACTGCGCCAAGGATTTAAACGTTCTTCAATCGCCAGATCGAGAAAAGGTACCACATCCTCTGGAATCGGTACATTACGCCATTTACGTCCCTTACCGAACACTCGAAGGGAATGTCTCTCTACATTATAATCACTTAAATTAAGTGTGTGGACTTCCCCCACCCGAAGCCCCATATAGGACATCAGTAAAAAGACTGCTAAATTACGACCTTTGTATTTCCCATCTATAGAAGACAAAAATCGCCCCAGATCACCTTCATCTAAGTAGACCGGTTCGCGATTGATCTCAGTTTTAGATTTCTTAATCCCAGCTGCAGGATTGGTTAGAAGCAATTCCAGCTCAATTAATGCCTTAAAAAAACAGTTAATTGAGGCATGCTTCCGGTTACGGGTAGCATCACTTACACCACGTTCACGCACTGACGTAAGAAAAGAAATAACATGTAGCTTCTTTACGGACTCTAGCTTTTTACCATTCAGACTTTCTAAAAACTGTTTTACATCCACTAAATAGGATTTCTGCGTATAGGGAGTGTAACCGGCATCCTTCATCCAGATTAAAAAAGCCTCAAGCCCCTCTTCGTAGTCTTCACTCCACTCATTCATGGCTTCGAGCCTCCCTTGTTTTCGACAATCTATTGTACCATAGAATAGCTACAAGAATTAAACTTAGCTGCTCCATTTTTCAGCATGCTTTTGCACAGCTTTTAAAAACTCTGTTAGAACAGGAGATTTCCATTTCTTATGATGATAGGCAATTTGAGTAGCCACACGCTGCGATTCATCATTCCAATTCAGCCTAGCTAACTTCCCTTCCGCTAATTCATTGTTCACAGTAATCATTGGAATAAAAGCGATGCCTAGACCCGCCATAACACATTGCTTGATCGCCTCAATACTCCAAAACTCTAACGTAGGGTCCGGAAATACCCCGTGTCTGTTTAAATGATGTTCAAATAAAGTACGGTAGCTACAACCAGTTTCCGTATGCAATATCGTTTCTCCCTTAAGATGAAACGGTTCTACCACTGGAAGACTCAACAAGGGATGATCCGGCGGAGCGATCAGAGTCATTTGTTCATGCACCAGTGTTTCTATATTCAGATCTTTATCTTCCGTCTCTGGTTGCAGTAGGAAGGCCAAATCCAATTCACCGGATCGAACTAAATCCGTTAGCTCCCAGCAGGCCCCAGGCTTCAGAAGAATTTGGACCTTTGGATATTTCACGCGAAACTCCTTGATAATGCCTGGTAAACGAAAAGCAGCCAGGGATTCAGGTGCGCCAATGCGTAAAGACCCTGTTAGCTCACTCTCGGAGCGAAGAGCATCTTGCGCTAGAGAGTGCATTCTGGAGATCTCTTGAGCGAATGGGAGCAAACGGCGGCCTGCATCGGTTAGGATGATCTTTTTACTGATCCGATCAAATAAAGGCTGACCTATTTCAGTCTCTAATGCTTGGATCTGTGCGGTAATACTGGATTGTGCATAATCAAGCTTCTGTGCAGCGCGTGTGAAGCTACCCGTCTCCACTACGACTATAAAGGTAAAAAGATGACGTGATTCCATACGTGCCCCCTGAATAATAGTTACCCATCGGAATTTCGAATGGATACTATTCAAAAAATCTGTTTTTCCAATGGATCTATTATCTGCTACTCTATAATAAAAGACAATGAAAGCAGGATTAATAATCATGAAAGATCCAAGTTCAACCACTTTACGAAGAAACATCGGCATGCCGCAAGCCATAGCTCTTTATATCGGCGCAGTATTGGGCTCGGGAGTCTTAATCGTTCCCGGACTGGCTGCAGAAATGGCAGGTCCCGCTTCATTGCTGGCATGGGGATTTATGACGCTGTTGATTTTGCCAATGGCCTTATCGATGGGCTTGCTCTCTGCCAAATTTCCTAACGCAGGAGGCGTGTCCCACTTCGTCACCCTTGCTTTCGGACCTAAAGCCGGATCTTTAGTGGGCTGGTTCTTCCTAATGTCTGTTCCGATTGGTGCGCCTGTCGCTGCACTGACCGGAGCTGGTTATATGACAGCCGCAATGGGCTGGGATGAACCTGCGAGAATTACTATCGCTGCGGTGATGTTGGCCATTGGTCTAATTACAAACTGGATTGGTATGCAAGTGGCGGGAAAGGTACAAATTGCTGTAGTGATTGCGATTGTAGCTGTTCTCGTCTTCTCCTTTGCTACTGCGCTTCCTCGGATGGAGATTGAACACTTCACTCCCTTTGCTCCACACGGATGGATGAGCATTGGACAGGCTGCAGCAATCTTATTTTGGTGTTTTATTGGTTGGGAAGCTGTCTCACATCTCTCTGAGGAGTTCAAAGATCCACAACGTGCTGCAGTTAAAGGTGTGACCATCGCTGCTATTATTGTAGGTGTTCTATATTTCTTATCCGCTTTAGCAACGGTTGGCACACAAAGCTACCTTAAAGGTGGGTCGAGCACTTCACTTGTCTGGATCATCAGCCAGCCACTTGGACGCTGGGGAGGATTTATCGCAGGACTTACAGGTCTCTTCATCTGTACCGCCACCATTATCGCTTATGCCGGTGCTGCCTCGCGTGTGGCTTATGCGTTATCACGTCAGGGCTATGCACCGCAATGGATGGGGAGACTATCCAAACCATATCATACCCCTATCGGTGGGATAGCTTTCCTGCTCCTCTGTTTTGTAACGGTCATATCACTGTACAGCAGCGGATTGATATCTATCACTACTTTAATCCAGTTTCCAAATGCGACATTTATCCTGACTTATATCGGAGGCTGTGCTGCGGGGATACGCCTTCTTAAGGGAAGCAGATTAGGCGTAACGATTAGCTGGATCTCTTTTCTAGCTACCGCTGCTGTGTTTCCTTTTACGGGCTGGGCGATAGGCTATCCGTTACTTATTACTTTGATGTTTATTTTGATCTTCCGTATCAAACATAAACAAACGGTTGCCGGAATAAGGGATTTAAAAAGTGAAATTCGTGAGGATCAACAAAAAGCATTGTAAGACTCATATCGTTTCAGCATTCGTTTAGATGGTTATGGTATGAAGAGGGTAAACTATACTATGACCAGATAAAGGAGACGATACATCATGTCAAATCAACAAAAGATCATTCTAGAGCCAGCAGCGCAGAAATTTGCCGATGATAATTCCAAACCTCCGTTCCTTCCTGATCTTGGACCAGAAAAAGGCCGTGAGACGGTAGATACTGTACAATCCAGTGAGATATATAAACCTGAAGTCGAAATTGAAGATCTTATGGTGCCAGGAGGACCTAATGGTAATGTTTCCATAAGAATTGTTCGGCCCCCTAGCTCCTCTTCCACGTCGTTGCCAGTGATCCTTTACATTCATGGTGCTGGCTGGGTGTTTGGTAATGCGCATACCCATGACCGCTTGATCCGTGAGCTAGCTGTTGGAGCGGAGGCTGCCATTGTTTTTCCAAATTACAGCCTCTCTCCAGAAGCTAAATATCCTACAGCAATTGAAGAAATCTATGCTGTTCTGAAATGGATCGCTGCACAGGGTAGTGAACATGCACTTGATGCTAGCAAGCTATCCATAGGCGGTGATAGTGTCGGTGGAAATATGGCAGCCGCCATTACGCTTATGGCTAAAGAACGCAGTGGCCCGAAGATAGGGAAACAACTTTTATTCTATCCGGTAACGGATGCCTCCTTTGATACCGAATCTTATCATGAATTCGCAGAAGGATACTTCTTGCAGCGTGATGGAATGAAATGGTTCTGGGATCAATATACAACTGACCCTGAGGAGCGGAAGCAGATCACAGCCTCCCCGCTTCGAGCAAGTGTAGATCAGTTACGCGATCTACCCGAAGCACTAGTCATAACGGGTGAAGCAGATGTTCTACGTGATGAAGGTGAAGCTTATGCCGCCAAATTACGTGAAGCTGGAGTCACAGTCACGGCAGTTCGTTTTCAAGGGATCATACATGATTTCGTGATGCTTAATCCTTTAGCTGAAACCAATGCCAAAAAAGCCGCCATCAAGCTGGCGACGACATGGCTTCGCGAAGACTTCTAAATAAATATGTCCGTTCACCAAATTAGAGAAAGCCTGCACATTTGCAGGCTTTCTCTAATTATAAGTTTAATGCTATTTCTATAGCAGAATACCTTTGATGGCCCTCTTTTTCGTAGCTCGAAGGTCCCTTATTTGTGAAAAGTACTTTCTTATAGGATAGTACCTTTTATTAGTTTACATAATAATGATTATGTAAACTATTTTATTTTTATAAAATAAGTATCAACAAATATGCCAAATTACCCCTCATCTTCTGAAGCTATTTCTCGCTTGAACTCACTGGTTCGACTCTCCAGATGAACTGAGCCACCATTTCCAATCTGGAAGGTCGTTCCAGAGCCAATCGATAAGATTTTAATAAATTTAATATTAATGCTTGATTCCTCAGAATCATTTAAAATCTCAACATCATCATTCACTTGGTTCGACCAGGTCGCAAGAGGGATGTCTAAGCGTAAAGCCTCTCTATTATTGCTATTAATCTCTTGTATGTTATATAGGTAATTTTCTTTACTGCCCACGAATTTGGACTGAATCCGCTCTACAGATCCACATATGAAAATCGAACTGTCAGACAGATTATTGATATACACATCTAGTATACGTGAGGTGTGCATTTATTAACTGCCTTTTTGGACTTGATCTGGAGCACTCGGAGCATACTCTATCACGCTGTCAGACGCCGAAGAACAGTTAATAGTCTGCGTATCCCCTACTAAAAATACCGAAGAACCTGATATCGAAACCACTTTTACTGCGTTTACATTTATGTCTCTGTTAATCACGGTTACTTTCATGCGGCTTCCGCCTTCCAGTTATGTTTATTTCCAAATGCCGTTCTACCGCCGTAACAATATCTCGTTTGATTTGTTCAACAATAGAAGCACTTTCCTCTTCTGTGTATCCACGCCCTTCTTCTGCGGCAGAAAGCTGGCTTACATACTCGTTAATCCGGCCATCCATCTGATTCAGCAGATCCTGGGTTACCATTTGGATATACTGCTCATCAATACTTAAGTTCTGCTCTTTTTCTAAGCGTGAAAATTGAGAAGGAACTTCCTCTTGCACATACTTCAGAATCTCTGGACGAATTTTATCCGATAATGCAGATGCAGTTGGTGTCCCTCCCTCTTGCTCCCCAATAGGCTTACCATTGATCATCGCTTCATCCAGATTATTTCCCTCATTTGGTGTAATGCCTATATTTAAAGTGCCTTCCAACTTCTCGATTTTCAATTGTTCAAAATGATAATTTATAGGACCTATACTTGCAGTTTTATTGTTCTTTATGCTGTCTACGTCCCCTTTTAAATCTTGGAGTTGTTTCTCTAGCAGTTGAATCTTTTCTGCTTGCAATCTTAGTGCATTAAAGACTTGCTGAACATAATACGGGTGCATACAACCCCCTCCTATGGTTTATTGTATGCGAAGGATAAGAGCCTAATTCTAGCGTGTATATAGTTCAGTTGGTGGAGGCAAGGGTACAAGAGGTGAATCACTTACCGCTGGCGATGGCGCAGGAGGAGATTCCGGAACGTCACTAGACTGATAACTATGAGACAAGGCATTAATTCGGCCGGAAGTACCGATCTGCAGTACCGATGAATTTGAGATCGTACCAATTTTCAGATGATTGACCGATATGCACTGATACACCGTAATATTCATGTAAACCCACCCTTAAGGAGGCGATACTTGATCCACCACATCTGAATCCATCGTGTTCGTACTGCTGGCTGCATTATTCGTAATGTTTGTACCTATGGAGTCACCTATGGAGAAGGAGTTGGCACCGGCATAGATTTTGGAGTTACTGCTCAAGATAACAGATGCCGTATTTCCTACTAAGACTGTGGAACTGGGGCCTACGCTGTTGATTTTAATGTTGCCGATAATTGAAACCACCAAACCACTCCTCCCTTCGGAATGATAACCTATTCTATGTAGATATCCGCCCAGATGTCACTGAATAAGTCATACGCCCATACAATGGATAAAAAAATGAAGGAGGTTCAGCATTCATGAGCCCCAATAAATCGAACCCTTTAGATTGGATGAACGAAGATCCCTTTTTTAAGAAAAAGTTATCCTTAAAGTCGCTTGAAGAGCAATGGAAGCTGGATCCAAGCCAGATCGATGGCTATGTTGAAAAAATAATCAGAGAAGCTACCGCGGCCACCTCTTCCTCATTGACGGACGAAACCTCAAGTCTGCAATTTGAGCATCTAGACACACATAATTATTTGATCACGAAAATTCGTATTCCAAGTGGAATTCACCCCGAAAGTATTTGGGCACAAATCAACCGAACACAAATCAAATTAAGCGGTCTCGGAAAAGATCATAGCGAGATCATCCCACTCCCCATTCCAGTCAATCCGGATCAGAGCAGAGGCACTTATAAACAAGGATCATTGCAATTCAGAATGCCGAAAATGTCAGTAGGTAAATTTAGAGATATCGACATCCGTTATTTATAAAAAAATCCTTAAAATCCCTCCTTTTTGCTCGTCTAAGTTGGAGATCTCTCCTCAAAAAAACGTCTTAAAACTAAAACGGCGTATAATTTAAGTTATGCGCTGTTTTTTTTAGGGCGTTTTTTGCCCTTTTTATCCTTAATTTTATCTGCAATCACAAAGGAATTTATAAGCTTCATTCTCCGAACTTTAAGGTTCCCTCGCTCATAAGATAGGGTATCAATCGCAAAGGTGGGCTATTTATGTCCAAAAACAAGCGCGGCAAAGCACTCTGGCGTATGCCATCCCGAAGCAGAGGAACATGTCTGATCTGCGGCAGCACTCGTATTAAGCTTTTGTACATCGGAAAAGGACTTTCTGGCGAAAAGGTTAACGTGTGTAAGAAATGCGAGGGTAAACAAGTAACTAACAGTAACTGAACAAAATTGTTCAGAGGATTTCCAGTCATCATTTATTACAAGGCGAACGGATTACTAAAAAAGTGCAATCCTGTCATCGAACCTCGATGAAACTGAATCACACTTTGCTTAGTAATCCTCCACTTCAAAAACTATAGGAGTTCTATACGATACCGTCTTTCCTCACTCGATAAACTGAATCCGACAGATTCATAAAGATGCAATGCAGAATCATTATCTGTTAACACCATTAAATAAGCTTCTTCAAGTCCATGTGTTCTGAAATAGTTTAACGCTTGAGAAAGCATGTACGTAGCAATCCCAAATCTTCTCCACGGCTCTAGTACAAAAACATTTTCAATATACCCACTTTTCTCTTCCTGCCATACCATCAAGCTGCCTACAACCCTCTCCCCTTCTCGAACAACCATAGAGTTCCAAAGCGGATTTTGCTTAAACTGAGATAGCCGTTCTTTCCCGAGTGGGGTTTCTGGCCAAACCTCTGCTTCCAATTCTAAATAAAGATCTTCTTCTTGTGGCGTCTCCATCATCCAAGTTGCAAATTCAAATTCCTTTTTCAGTTCTGGTACGGTGTAGGAATGATCGAGAGTATGATTCATTTTAAATAAACTATTGTATTGACAGAAGCCCTTTTCTTTTTCAAAAAATTGCGTATTTGCGATCTCTGATGCGTTATTCCCGACACAGAGCGTCGTTTTGTACGCTGTTGATAAAGTTTCCTTCAATTCAAGTGCTCTCAAGAGGAGCGTTTGATACATGCTCTCTAATAAATCGTAGTCTTCTTCTCGTTCAGGTATTGTTTTCAAATTCAAATAGATCGAATGTCTGCTTTCCTTTGAACGCCCAGGCGGCACAATATTTATGATCTCTACTTGACCCTTGGCAACCATTATTCCATTTTCAAAGGCGCAGTACACATTCTCCCAGTTTTCCTCATCACCAACCCACCAAAAAACAGCATTTCCCCGCGAAGTAACCGAGTTATATAACTCACCCAGTAATGGCATGTCCCCTTGTTCAAAATTACGAATCGTTATTCCTTCTGATGAAAGAATCGTAGATTTTGTCAAAACCAAACCCCTCTTCATATAAATTTTGGCATACATTAAGGGTAGCACAACTCTTCCAATTTCACTTGTTAATGAATAGTTATAATTAATTCTTATATACCGTAACATTATTCTAATGAACCCTGTCTTACTTACATAGGGGGACTGCATGATGAAGAGACGATTTTTTATAGGTATTGCTATATTTTCAATGGGTATTGTGATAGCTTTCGGGATCAGTACGATATCCAATATTCTAAGTCCATTTAAGAGTTTCTTGCTCACTGTAGATAATCAGTCGGATGATGATATTAGCTCTATTGAAATAGGTTTAATCCATACGGATTCCAAGGAATTATTTACAAGTCCCATCAAGAAAGGTGAAACGAAAAGGTTCAAACCTACACTGAGCTTAAGTGGTGAAGGTTCTATATACCTTAAGTATACTGACGCAAGAGGACAATCCACCCAAGAAACTGTATGCGGTTATACAGAGTATCTATCTGGTTATTCAACTGTCACGATTACTAATGAGGGCACAACTGTTGTTCAGCAATGTAATTAAATCCGTTCTTCTAAGAAGAAACGATAGTGTCGTCTTTTTAAGATGATAACCGTTTCTCGTAAAAATAGAGGAGGTAAACCCTATTAGGTTCACCTCCTCTTTCATTTATGCAGCTTGCGATTATACCTCCTGAACTGCAGCCCTCGAGATCAGATCAAGCCTTAGAACACCAATCAGTCCTACCCCTTCAACGCTCTCATTTCTCGCAAAAAATTCAACAGTACCAACAGCTTTATCACTATCTTTCTCTACAATACTAAATCGAACGTAACCATGTCCTGCATATTCATCCAGCCAGAATCGTATACAGCCACTCTATACATCAATTGATCACTTTCAAATACCGGGCATTCCTGATATGGGCCTTCTTCAAAGTTTTCTTGCTACACATTCCCCGAAAAATTTAATTGCCAGGTCACGCCAAATCTATCCGCTACCCAGCCAAATTTCGGACTAAACGGATAGCTTCCAAGAGGCATTAGGACCTGTCCACCTTGTGCTAATGATTCGTAGACACGATCAATTTCAGCTTCACTCTCACAATTCACATATAAGGATATCGCTGGAGTAAAGGTAAACCCGTGCTGAACATAACTATCTATACACATAAATACTTGTCCATGCATAGAAAAGGAAGCTTGCATTACACTCCCTTCAGGTCCTGCTTCATTCGCTCCATATCGCTTAATGCTAATAACTTCGGAATCATCAAACAAGGACGTATAGAAATTCATAGCTTCTTCTGCCTTACCTTCGAACATTAGAAAAGTCATGATCTTTTGATTCGTTTCCTTCATAATTGTCCAGCTCCTTATTGTGATTTAAAGTAGATCATTTCATATCATTAACGCTTTCGTATACATTCAAACGGGCATACACGGTTTCGAGAACCGGATACGCGCCTTGACCCGGAACAGCCATAGCCAGAAGTGCCCCATGCAGATGGTCCGCTTCTACAGGTAGTTGCTTATGCATATCCCGATGCATGGATGAAGTAAATTCAGGTAACACAGAAAGCATCTTTTGCATCGTGGAAGCTATATTTTCCGGTCCCACAGGCATTCCAGCATTTTGAGCCAAGCTAACAATCTCTTGAAGAAGCTGCTCATAGATTGCACGTGCTTTTGGGGAAGCAAAAATAGGCCCAACAGAGCTATCCATTAAAGTGGTAATCCCACTTAGACTAGCTACAAATATATATTTCTGCCACACTTCGCGCTGAATGTCAGAACTTAATGTCACTGTGAATCCAGCATGATCCAAATGACTCAGAAGCAACTGTGTTCGTTCTGACTCACCACCTGCCCATTCACCAAACACAATACTATGGAACGAACTGCTTTGAACGATAGTACCTGCTGAATCTAGAGTTGTTTCTATATAACAAAGACCACCCAGCACATGTTCTGGGCCAAAACGCTTCTGCAAAATGCTAAATTGATCATAACCATTGAGGAGCGGGAGGATCAGTGTATGTTTACCGACGTAGGGTTCAATGTCATTCATCACCTGAGGCAAATGGTATGCCTTGACCGCTATAATAATGCAGTCGAAGGGCTCTACTGCTTCCCTATTAGAAATCGTTCGTACAGAAGTCTGAAAATCCCCATGAACACTTTTTACAATCAAACCGTCCGCTTCTAACTGAATCTGTTTGGCATTTCGGACGAGAAAAGTAACATCTTCTCCTTTTTGAACTAGACGCCCCCCGAAATATCCACCTATAGCTCCTGCACCCACGATAAGAAAACGCATAATAGTCTCCCCTTCTTTTCCCTTAATTTAAACAAACAAAAAGACCTTTTAGCTATCTGCTAAACAGGTCCGAAAGGCAAAAAAAGAGTCAAGTATCGACCGTTCTTTTGTCTCGGTCCTTACGGATCTGAGCAAAATCCAACGAGTTCACCTCCATGGCTACAAGTTAATTACTATTCATTTATTAAAACCTATTAGAGCACCATTCGATGATTTATCGATACAGCCTCCCTGGAAAGTATAGCAAAAGAAAACATTCCTGTACAAGCATATTTAGGTAACTCTCCTTACAGACTAGTAGTTTTGATCCACAGTTTTGAGATATCCAGAAATCCGAAGGAACTGGTTTGAAGTCCAAACAAGCTTTGATTTAGCTGCGCTTTTTTATTCATATGACAACCATATAACACCCAATAGTTGTCCCTAAGCACACCTTCTGCCTGATCCAGCAACTTAATTCTTTCTTCCTTTGGGGATTGCGTGAAATCGGTAAGTACATCTGAGAATAACAAGATCTGTTCATCTCTCAGCAGAGAAAAAAGATAATTAAGTTTATTATTAAAGTAGTTAACCATTCCCCACTGCCAATCATCTTCAAGAACCTCTTCAGCAAGGAGGATTTCGGAGGAGTTCTTTATATCTGCTGAGTTAAACTCGTTGAATAAATACAGCTCAATATGCAGTCCTACTGAAGCAGCTCGTGCTTGAAGCCACAGGGCTTCTTCTCGCTCTTCTTTTTTATCTTTTGTAGCTAATCTTAAGGTCTCCCCCTGGTAGCCACTTGCCACTAGAAGCTCTCTCGCATGTTCCAGAGTAGGCTCAATAATACTTCTCTTACTGCTCTCCCAAGGTAAAAAGCTATCAGCAGGGGAACTACGATTCCCTCCTAACTCCTTAATTAAGGCTTCTCGATTGTAAAGGATTCGTATAGCCTGCCGGAATAGTTGGTGTTGATGAATTCCGTCTTTATGGAAATTGAACAAGAGATATCGGCATCCCAAGGCAGGGTATTCAATACTGTGGTTACAGATGATATTAGGTAACAAACCTTCCTGAGCAGATTCAGGAAGTTCATACAATCGTTCATTTGAAGCTTGTTCTGGCAAATACCAGATTTCTACACGATCTAGTAGCGGACGTATACCGTAATAATAGTCAAATGCCGCGAGGACTAGCACATCTTCATTAAGATCTAGTAAACGATAGGGCCCTGTTCCACACACTTCATTTACAAGATCTACGTCATGAGGAAGAATCGACATATGAATACAACTGAACATATGGAGAAAAAAGAGATTCGGACGAGACAGCTCAAACCTGATCCTGTGATCTCCTTCAAGCTCTACTCGTTCAATATCTTTGTACAAGCTCAACGCCGGACTGTTCAAATCTATAAGTCGTTGAAATGTCTCTTTTACGTCTCTAGAGGTCATAGTCCTGCCGTGATGGAATCGCACACCTTTCCGTAGATAAAAAATATAACTAGTATAATCTTCACTTGCTTCCCACATATGCGCCAATCCGGGAAGAAAGGTATCACTTGCCGCCTCATAGGTAACTAATGTGCTATAAATTTGTCCGAGTAAATAGGATTCAAACGCGGTATATACATAAGCTGGATCCAGCACTTCCATGTGCCGGTTTCGTGTAATTCGCAAGACATCCAATCCTGATGTCGACTCCGTTTCACTACGGAAGCCCATCTGCTTATTTAACACCATTAATAACCGTTCCTTTAATGTGTCGCTAACCTGACCACGACTTAATAACTCTATAGCTTCCTTAATCTTCCCCTTATTAATCAGTTCCTGAAAGCTGTCCTCCAGCACCTCTTCAATCGTTCGAAGAAAAGTTAGCTGCGAGATATTTCCACGTCCTCTTCCAGGCTGCCAGTGTATAAAACCCTGCTCTTCAAGTTTTCGCAGAATAAACTTTACGTTACGCGGAGTGCAGCACAGAATCGAAGCTAGTCTATCTATCGTCACAGGATTAGCTTCCCCTATATCTATTGAGGATGGGATGGCTATTGCTAAACATAAAAAATGATTACTAATTTGGTCCACGATCGATCACTCCTTTAAAGGTGAAACACTGTAAGTAATTCTTACACTTTTACTTCCCCCTTTTATCATTATAATTATACATATATCGTTAATGAATATGCAGTACTAAATTATAGCTATCAGATTAGGAGACCTTTTCAATTATGAACCAGCATCTTAGGCATATTCACCCACTAGCTTGGACCATCATCGTCGGTACGATGTTCGGACGTTTGGTAACTTCAATGAGCATTCCGTTCTTATCCATCTATTTAACCCAAGTCCTTGGAGCCACCCCCACACAAACGGGGATTACGGTAGCTGTCAGCTCTCTGGCGGGCGTAATGGCCAGCTTCTACGGAGGATATATCTCGGATATTGTAGGCCGCAAAATTGTCATGTTAATCTCCGTATTTGGCTGGGCAGCAGTATTCTTCGGATTCTCTGTTGCACAACATCTGTGGGTGTTCTTCCTGGTCAACACCCTGAACGGTTTATGCAGATCCGTGTTTGAGCCCACATCACGGGCACTTTTATCCGACATTACCCCTGCTGAAAGTAAGCTGCTTGTATTCAATCTTAGATACGCTGCGATTAACCTTGGTGTTGTCTTTGGTCCGATTATTGGAGTACAGCTCGGTTCTGCCGAATCAACGTTTCCTTTTATGATCGCTGGTGTTGTATATGTTGCATATGGACTTGTATTATTCGTCCAATTTAAATTGCATCGTTCAACCATGCAGAATCATACGCAAGCTGAACCACCACGTTTACTTGAAGCCTTGGCAACAACCGGTAGAGACCGTTTATTCTTGCCAGTTCTACTTGGTACAATCTTTTGTGTACTTGGATACGGACATTTTGGTTCAACTATGGCGCAATATTTAGCAATGAACACCCATTTCACAAATGGTGGGCAATTATTCTCCTATATGTTGTCACTCAATGCCATTACAGTACTCGTGGTACAGTATCCTATCGTACGTACTGCAAGCAAATTCTCACCGATTGTTCCATTGATTCTCGGAAATATCTGCGTTGCTATTAGTCTTCTCTTAGTAGGTTTAGCTGAAGGTGTAGCCCTTCTAATGTTTAGTGTCGTACTATTTACGATAGGGGAAGTACTGCTCTTTACGATGATGGATATGTTAATTGATCGGATCGCGAAGCCAGAAATGAAGGGTACGTACTTTGGAACGATTGGCTTTAACAATTTGGGGAGTGTAATCGCGCCTATCTTCGGCGGTGTATTGCTGGATCATTATGGAGCTCAGAATGGCCTTACGATCTTCCTGCCACTCGCTTTAACCACGGCTATAGGTCTTCCTTTTCTATTCGTAGCGCACAAGAGGCTTACTGCTAGAGAGAAGTTATCTCTTGGCGTAGACGCTAGCACATAAAAGGCTAAATTTTTTAAATCTAAAGGTTATTTTGGGGCAATCCCAAATTAGTTAACATATTAATTATTATGTAAACTAATTGAATGAATAAAGCCTATTCACAAATGAGCGGGACCGTTTCATTGCAGAACATGCAATCGAAACGGTCCCTTTTTCACAAAAAAATCATGCTAATTGTAAACCTCCTGTAGCAAATTCGCCTGTACTTTCACATATTGTCTCAGTTCCGAAGGTTCCACAATCTCGCCTTGTCCAAGTATTCCCCAAATATTCGTACATGCACTATCATAGCTATACATATTTACAGTAAGGGTTATTTGATCTCCTTCCTCTACTCTATTCATAATCTCCACCCCGTGTAGCGAGGCCTCTCTCCTCTTATCCGTTCTAATCAATACTGGGTAGATCTCTTCCTCTTTACAAGCTTGCTTGAATCCCCTCTCCTGCTGCTTCCAGTGCCTTTCTAATGAAAAGTCCTGAGGGATAGCATACTCTTCATCTATAAGCTGTATAGAGGCGATTCGCTCACATTTAAACGTGCGGATTTGTTCGATTTCTTCACAGTAGGCTATAAGATACCACTCTTCTTTTTTCACAACTAGACCATAGGGCTGTAATTTCCTGCTCGAGATGATTCCGTTAATCTTGTGGTACTCAATCTGTAGTTTCTGAGATCTCCAAACAGCAGTTCGAATCGATTCCAGACATGGAATCTCTAAGCGTTCTGTCCACCAAGGTGTATCATCAAAATAAAAACGTCTTTGTGCCTTCTGGATATCATTTTGATAGGAAGCGGGTAATGATTTTTCTAATTTCAAGAGGGTTGTCTTTAGCTTTAATCCGGAATCTGTATGTCCGCCAGTATGAATCCCCATTCCTGTTAAAAATAGATTGATTACATCTTCCCCATGAAGCTGATTTAGGTTAACAGTATACCCCTCCATCAAGGAGATGCCACCATTCGGTCCGGCGTGGATAACAGTGGTATTCCTGCTTCAGCTAATACATCAATGTCTCTATAGATAGAACGTACGGAGGTTTCCAAGGCTTCAGCTAAGTCATTGGCCTTCATCTTCCCTCTTGATTCCACTAATAATAAAATTGCAATCAAACGATGCAAGCGCATGGGGAGCCTCCAAGTTTTTCTTTTTTTATAGTATACATCATAATTCTTGCCAAGCTGTTGTCAACAATAGATGGTTATGATTAGTTCATTACATTAAAGGAGCTGATACACATGAATATAGGCGTATTGGGAACTGGATTCGGAGCTTATCATTCACAGTTATGGACGACAATGGATCGAGTAGACAAAGTAATTATCTTTGGTCGGAACGAAGCTAAGCTGCAGGAGCTAAAACAATCTTTAGGCGTTGAGATAACTACCAATATTGACGATATTATGCTTGATTCCACCATCGATGTGATTGATATCTGTTTGCCCTCTTTTTTACATAGGCAGTATGCAGTCGATGCGCTTAAGCATGGAAAACATGTATTCTGTGAGACACCGGTTTGCTACAACTTAGAAGATGCTCTTGCGATGAAGGAAGCTGAACAACTGTATGATTCGCGAATTCTCGTCAACCAGTTTATTAAATTCGATCCTGCGTACAAATATCTTTACGAAGCGACTCATAATGAGAAATACGGAAAACTCTTATCTCTTACCTTAAAAAGAGAAACGCCTCCTTTGTGGGGTGACCTCGGTCTACACGCTATCGCTACAAATCTGATGATTCACGAATTGGATTTTGTGACCTGGATGTTGGGGTCTATGGAGCCGCACTCCGTTTGGGGATCCGATGGTGGTAAAAGTAATCAAGCCTTTGTCCGTGCAATTTTTCAACAACCTCATGTATCCGCAGAGATCGTTGTTTCTTCACAAATGCCGGCTTCGTATCCTTTTACCGTAGGCTATGAGGCTTATTTTGAACAAGGCAAGCTTGTCTATCAAGAGAGTGACAACATGAATGGAGCTGTTGAAAGCTCATTAATTGAATATACCGCTGTAGGTAAACAAGATCTTTTGTTAGAACCAGCTAATCCCTATGAAAAAAGTTTGGAGTATGCACTCCAATGTCTAGTGGAGGGTAGTTCATCAGTAATTGAATTAGACAATGCGATACAAGCTATAGAACTAGCTATTTGCATTGAAAAAAAGCTTGTATAAATGGATCAAGGGATGTTATATCCTTTTTCATGGGTTTTGTTTGTAGGGTGAGGTGAATTGTTTATTGATGTGTAGTGTCAAGGGTGAGGCGGTAGTGGATTTTGATTAATCTATTGTGAATTTTTCATATGATGAAATAGCGGAAAATAATAGCGATAAAATCAAAAATCAATACTTTTTATAAGGCCCCTTCTCCTAACTAATGATAATTGGTATCTGAAACAATAATCAGTTAACATAATAATGATTATGTTAACTGATTTCAGGAAATCGATTTTCCACACTCGTTCACCGCTTCTTTAGCGCAAGTGCGAAACGTTCTATCGTCTCTTTGGATAATCCATTTACACTCTTATTCTTCCCTTTTACCACTCGCAGAACCACTCGATCTAATGCAGTCATCTTCTCTTCGTAAATCTCATCACCGAACACTTCTTTTGTAATTGATTGGTTATACAGCTTCTCTGGAAATGAAGATTTCAATTCTTGTATGGCTTGCTCCCCCTTCGCTCCTGCACAAATAAACAATCCAACGCGCTTTTTAGCTAGTTCATTTTGATATTTTGAAGTAAACTCCGTCATTTGTTTTTGTATTTTCCCAAAGTAAATAGACCCACCTAAGATGACAGTATCGTACCGTTCTAATGTAGGCTCTTTAGCATGCATTAAATTAACTACTTCAGTCTCATCATCCAATTGATTTTTCAATAAATAGGCAGCTTTCTCTGTACATCCATATTTAGAAGTATAAATAATAATCGTCTTCATTCTGATTCTTCCCTCCACCCTCTGATCATCCTACTATGTTAAAGGCTCACGTATCTCCCTGGTTGCTATTGAAACCATAGAATCCAAATAACAAGATATCAGTGCTTCAACCTGATCTTCAGGCAAATCCTTTTCCACAATCAAACGCATAATTAATCCGAACGCAGCACTCCACATCACTTGAGCAGTGAGCTCTATCGAAGATTCCATATGTTGTTCTTTCGATTCGAACCTAGATAGACATTGACAGAGCATACCTATCGCTTTACGCTCCTGACCAGCTCCCTTGAATAGAACTGCTGTGTAACTAAGAACAGCCGGTGTATCATTTAGCATAACATTACGGTACTCAACACTTGTGGAAAGGGTCATCCTGATCCATTGCTCAAGCGATTGTCTCAAAAGCATCTCTGGTGGCAGTTCATGCTCTGCCTTTCGTTGTACAGACTGAAGCCCGTCAACCATATCTGTATATTTCTGTTGCAAATATCTCACCACAATTTCATCTTTACCCTGAAAGTAATGATAAATAATACCCGGAGAATACTCGATTTTCTCTGCAATTTTGCGAATAGAAAGCTTTTCAATCCCCTCCTCTGCAATCAACAAAGCCGCAGCCTCTAAAATTCTTTTCTTCATTTCCTCACGCTCACGCATTTGCCTTTGTTCTTTGGTCATCATTACGTCTCCTTATAATTTGAACATCGTTTAGTCATTGAACACTGTTAAATATATATAATTTATAACGCTCTTTTCTATATAGTAAGTCACATACAACTCCCAACGATTAAGGTCCTATCCAGACATAAAAAACCGCCAGTCCTTATAGACTGGCGGAACCACACTTCATGATGTTAAAGGATTACAGACAAAGAGTTTTAGTGATGATAACCAACAGGATAAACAGAACCAGAATCGCTCCTGTGGAAGTAAACCCACCATATCCTCCTGCGAATTCGCCCATTTTAACTCCTCCTTTGTAATTGAGTACACCATAAGATATGCTAAATCCCACTCTGTGCTTGGGTGAAATGAACAAAAATAACCCAACATTCCTGTTAAGGCTGTTAGGTTTTTCATTATTTGTTTACATAATAATTATTATGTTAACTATTTCCGCATTTATCTTAATTATCGTGAGATAACCATTAATTTTTCATGACTACATCATCGCTGTTACCTTTACAATTATTAACCTTATTATTAGTTAATGTGTTGAAGTATTGACTCGGATTTCCTTGAGGCGGATTAAAACGCTCTTTAAATTCTCCATTTGTGTACTCTCCAATCACTCTATGCCAGAAATTACGGGCAGGCGTATTCGCGCGTACCTGTGACACCTTCCAGTCGCCTGGGTACATATCAAACAATTTATGCGCGGCCCAGGTCCCCACACCGCTCCGGCGATATTTTTGCATCACAAAAAACTCAGTCATGTAAAATTGCCCTTCGGGATCATACAACAACCGTTCTACCAAAGCAAATCCGGCAATATTCCCGTCTACTTTGAACAAATACGCAAATTTATTGTTGCCACTACTCCAAAATGATTCTAATCCCGGATAATCTGGATATACTCCATCTTGATCTACATCAAGTTCCAGATAACGGGTGAAATCATATAAATAGTACTGCATTAGTTTGCTTATCGTCTGTTTCCGCTCTTTGGGAACCAGCTCCATTCCAAGTTCCATTTAGTGCACCTCTGCGATTTATGTTTACTACACATCATATAACTTAGTTACTTCAGGAGCAAGTTCATCACTAGTAATTAGCTTTGATCAAAGCCCAAGGAAGGACAAAACATGATAAGATAGAAAGAAGAAATGATATGCAAACTATGGAAAAGGTGAATCACATGAGCGTTCAAAAGAACGATGACCGTAAAAAACTGGATCTAAAGCTACCTCTCATGCCTTGGTTCGTTCAGCAGTTTATTGATTATAAGCGTCCTGATCTATCTCCTTCCACCCTGCTGGAGTATATTCGGGACTATGAGTCCTTTTTTGGATGGCTGCGTGCAGAAGGCCTCTCACAGGCCAGCTCCAATACAGAGATCACTCTGCTGGAATTAGAAACCCTGCATATGGATAGTATTGTTGGATACCGCCTACACCTCACTACCCGAGCTGAGGGAACCAATACACGAGTAACCGTGTCCCGTAAGCTGTCCGCATTACGCTCTTTATTTCATTATTTAAGTCAAATCGCTGAGGACGAGAACTTCTATCCATTGCTTAAGCGAAACATTATGGCTAAGGTTGAAGTTAAACGAACGCATAAACCTAAGGATACTGCTGCTAAATTAAAGGGCAAGATTCTAGAGGATGAGGAACTGCTGGAATTTGTGGGGTACATTTTCGAAGGATATGGACGAGATGTTGAAGGGAACAAACAAGCCTATTACTCCTTTCAATTAAATCGTGAACGCGATGCCTGTATTGCCAGCTTAATTCTGAATTCTGGTCTTCGTGTATCCGAAGTAGTCAATCTAAACGTAGATGATCTGGATGTTAACAACAAGCTGATCTACGTCACCCGAAAAGGGAACAATGATGAAACCTTCAAAACCCCTGTTTATTTTCGAGAACAAGCTAAAGAGGATTTAGCTCTTTATTTAAGCCTACGTCAATCCCGTTATAAAACGCCAAAAAGGGAAAAAGCTTTATTTATCGCTTTGCCCAATGGACGGCAAGAAGGCAAACGCATGACCAAAAGAGCCATTCAAGAAATGATTATAAAATATGCAAAACGCTTTGGTAAGCCCTATCTAACGGTACATAAGCTTCGTCACTCTTTTGCAACAGACTATTATCTGCAAAACGATATTTATAAAACGAAAGAACAGCTCGGGCATGCTTCGACAGAAACAACCGAGATCTATGCTCATCTCACGGACAAAACGATGTCTGAGGCGATTGAACGACGTTTGGATAGTTAATTTTTTGCGAAAAGCCGGCCATACCCTATCCGATTTTTATGGAAAAGGTGTGGCCGGCTCTCTTTTTACATGGATTAGAAAGACTGATCAGATTAGCATTATGTTGAATTATTAGCTTTTCTATTGTGAATTTTTCATATATTGAAATGTTGTAAATAATATCGTTGGCATATTAGATAATTAGCTATTTCCGTCCTATTGTTAATGTCAAAAAGCATTTTACCTTTATCCTATCCCCGTATTTCTCCCGGAAGCTTGATAATAGTCACTTTAGCACCCGCAGATAAGCCTCGTTCCTCTGGTGGAACAACAATCAGACAATCACTATCCTTGATCGTGACCATCACGGAAGATTCGTCTATCGCTGCTGGAATGGCATAAAGGCTGCCTTCACGGATCTCTAATCGCGCTCTAACAAATCGGGTAAAGTCATTTACTCTGTTATAATCTGCACCGAGTGTGGCGCTCCATTCTGGTAAGAACGGCTGTGACGCACACTGCATTAATCTGATAACCGGACGTGCGAACAATTGAAAACCAACGAAACAAGCACCTGGATTACCTGATAGGGCTAACAGCAGCTTACCACCTCTAACAGCAGCAGTGGTTACACTCCCCGGACGCATCGTCACTTTATTAAATAACATATCTCCACTCTGTTCACGAACCAAATCGCCCATAATATCATAATCTCCTACCGATACTCCACCCGTAGTGATTACAAAATCATAGGTTTCCAGCGCCATCTGTACTTTACTTCGAGCCAGCTCCAGATCATCCACAATAGATCCCAGCATCACGGGCTCCCCACCTGCCTCTTTGACTAAAGCTTCGAGCATGGGTGAGTTGCTGTTTCGAATTTTGCCAGGCTGTAGTGGTTCATGTACCTCTAGCAGCTCTGTGCCTGTCGCAAAGATAGCTACCTTGGGCCGACGATAGACTTTCACTGTATGTATGCCAAACGCTGCCAGAACAGCTATATCCCCCGCAGAGATTAATCGTCCCGCTGGCAGCACTAGCTCACCAGAGCTTAACTCCAGCCCCATCGGTGTGATATTAGACTTCGCTTCCTGCTTCTTTCGAATACCTACGTAAGTCTTTCCTTCCTCCTCACGTGTCTCCGTTACTTCTAGCATAACTACAGTATCTGCCCCTAACGGCACTTGTGCTCCAGTCATTATCCTTGCTGCTGTTCCCGAAGTTATATCTACCGAAGCCACAGCGCCACATGGAATATTGTCCACCATTTCTAACCATACGACTTGTCCATTTACACAGTGATTGGTATCTGCTGCAATAATTGCATATCCATCCATGCTAGAACGGTTAAACGCGGGAAAAGAATGTGGCGCAATCACTTCCTCAGCCAAATAACGTCCACAGACCTCATTCAATGAGACCTCCTGTGACTCTAGCGGATTCGCAAATTTGATTATTTTGGCCTGTACCTCTTTTACTTGAAGCGCGCTGCGCTGAAATTTATGATCCTTCATACCATACCTCCGCTCTAAATCGTCCGTTTTTTGCAGTACAATAGGTACTATTTTAACATGAGCTATCCTGAAGTAAAATGAATGGTGGAAACGACATTAAATCCTTTACCGATTTCATCTACGTAATTACAAAAAAAAGATGCGATCTCAAGATCACATCTCTTACGATTCATGTCTAGGATGCTCTAATTACCTTCACATCACCAGGAATTACTTTCTCCCCTTCATACAGCATGAACCGTCCATGTTGCCATTCTACACGCAGAAGCCGAGAATCATCTGACTGATATTGCCATACATGCTGCTCTCCACCATTCATAAAAGGGGTTTGGCCTAGGGCAGCAACATATCCATCATACTCTTCCTCCAGAAAAAATGTATAATCATCCAGTTCAAGTGTTGTTGGAACCTCAGCAGGATTATCTAAGCGCCCATCAATAGGTTTATATAAACCATATTGCAGCTGTTCCCGCTCCTCAATATGCAAATAGGCAATTTGACTACCATCTCTTAATGTCAGCACTACCGCATTTCGTCCGCGATTATGGGTCCTGCCGGTTACCTCGTAGGTAACGAGCGATACTTCACAGATGTCTCCGGGAGACAAATTAAGCATACTTTTCTGAACTTCCTGTGCCGCTGGTTTGGAGAAAAGATTACCTATACGTTTCCATATACTCAACTTGATCGTTCCCCCTACATAAATGCAGAAATAATTAAAGCTCCCGTAATTTGCAGTGAGCCTGATAATAAGCCGTACCCGATTTTGCCAAGCTGTGTACCATGATCCAGATCCAGACTCCCCCATTTAGCCAAGAGGAGACGGACCGTTCTTTCCAATATAAGCAAAAGAAAAAAAGATACAATCGAGATCAGCAAAGCATCTGGCAGGCTGTTAGAAGCAGCTATCGATGATGATAAAATGAATGCCTGTGCCAATAGCTTCATTACAAAACGTGTAGTAACTGCCATATTTCCAGCCTTTAACTCTTCTAAATCATTGTATCGAGTGAAGAGTGAATCTACGAACATCAGCACAAACAGCAACACCGCGCCGCTCACTGTCCACACGACCATGGACACCAGGATATGGAAATCCATTCTAATAGCCCCCGCTTATTCATTTTGCATGCTGTCATAAGCATAGATAAAGCGAAGAGGAAACGATATTCCTGTCTCCCCTTCGCCTGTGAACATCAGCCGTGAAACGGCTAAGATCAAATGTTATTGCTTCTCGTATTGTTTCATCAGAGCAGCCAATTCATCTTCTACTGCTTGATCTTTGTTCAACTTCTCGAACTCATCATCAAGTGATTTGTTGCCCGAGCTCATCTCGTTGCTAGCTTCGGCTTGAGCTTCTGCTTGCAGCATTTTTTCTTCCATACGTTTCAGGCCAGCAGATGCGGAATCAGAGCTGAAACCGCTCATCGCTTTATTAATTTCAGTTTGAGCTTTGGCAGCATTATAACGTGCAACCAAGGTTTCGCGTTTGTTCTTCATTTGAGTGAGCTGCTTACGCATCTCGTCAAGTTTGCCGCGAAGATTATCCGCTGATGCTTTGTTCTGGTCGAAGCTAGCTTTGTATTCTACCAGTTTAGCTTCAGCAGCCTTCTTCTCTTCCAGAGCACGGCGAGCGAGGTCAACATTACCAGCTTGAGCTGCAGCATGTGCCTGTTGCGTACGTTTGTTAACAAGTGCTTCCTGCTCTTCATATAGCTGCTTGAACTTTTTCTCAATAGCGATTTGAGCCGCTACCGCTTTTTCTGCATCTTCCAAATCTTCGGTCATATCACGAATGTACTGATCGGTCATCTTAATCGGGTCTTCTGCTTTGTCGATAATCGCATTCACGTTAGACATTGTTAAATCGCGCAATCTTTTAAATATAGACATGGTTTCATTCCTCCAAAAGATAATTTAAATACTCACTTGATATCTTTTACGCAGAATTGCCAATCCCGTTTCACATTTGTTGCGCTAAATATTGAATTACTTTATTATTTACGATCTCAACGACCTCTTTAATACCTTCTGCCGTGAGATCGTCGTAATGAATGCCCATAACCACTGTGACCGTCCTGTTTAAAGCCTCAGCTACCCTAATGGCAATATCTTCGCTTATCGTATGCTCTTTATGATGAGGAACCGCAGAGGTCTGCACTTCCACCCGCTCTCCATTTAAATACGCAGTACTTGCCGCTCCAATATGACGAACGCCCCCACTAATTACGAGTAAGAGATCACGTCCGACAGGCGTCGCCATCAGCTCAATATCCTCAGGGTTAATCTTGTTAGAAGTCAATAGTATCTCCTCACTACTCCACTTTAAATAATGCCACGTATTTCATCCAAGGATTGAATATTTTCTTGAACCATGAATTGCTCAAGCTCTTCAACAAGCTGGCTACCTGCTCTCAAATTCATGAAATTGTAGGTTCCTACTTGGATTACCGAAGCACCTGCCATAATAAATTCAATAATATCAGTAGCTGTGGTGATGCCCCCCATTCCGATTACTGGAATAGATATGTTCTGTGCGACTTGATGCACCATGCGCAAAGCAACTGGCTTAATCGCTGGTCCGGACAGTCCGGCATACAAGTTATTAAATACACTACTTCTCCGTCGCACATCAATTTTCATCCCGGAAATGGTGTTGATCAGCGAGACAGCATCTGCTCCCTCTGCCTCACACATTTGCGCCATCTCAACGATATTCTCAGCACCTGGAGACAGCTTTACCGCAAGTGGTAGCTTAGTGGCACGTCTAACAGCTTGTACTACTTTTTGCGCTTCTGAAGTCTTGATTCCAAATGCAATTCCGCCCTCTTTTACATTTGGACAGGAAATATTCAACTCAATCATATCAACAGCTGGTTTACCTGCGCTTGATCGAAGATCTGCATCATGCTGGATCATTTCTGCTCCAAGTACGTAATCCTCAAGCGTCCCGCCGCCAAGATTCACCAAACGGGCTGTATCGAGTGTTTCCCAATAAGGGCATTCTTTTTCCAAGAACGCAGCTACACCGGGATTTTCCAATCCTACACTATTCAGCATGCCAGAGGCTGTCTCATAAACTCGAGTGCCAGGGTTACCTGCTTTTGGATGGAGGGTGAGCCCTTTCCCTGAGATTCCACCTAGCAAAGATACATCATACAGCTTTCCATATTCACGACCAAAGCCGAATGTTCCTGAAGCCATTACAATCGGATTTTTAAAATGAACGCCTGCAATTGTTGTACTCATCTTAGTCATGAAAAATCACCTCCTCAGAAAGGAACACGGGTCCATCTGCACAGGCTTTTCGCTGACCATCACGACAAGAAACACTACAAACAAGACAGGCACCAATGCCGCAAGCCATTCGGTTCTCTAGAGAGAGATAAACTTTTGTATTGCTTCCTGCCTCTTCGGCCGCTATGCCTTTAAGCTGTGCAGCTTTAAGCATAGGATGTGGGCCGCAAACGAAAACATGATCATATTGACTAAAATCCACACGATCCAAAATAAATCCGCCTACATCTACTGTAAGCTCGGCTGCTAATGGACGAAAAGCTTCTGTCCGGTAAGCTTCCCGACTAAAACCTAGAAAGATATCACAACTAGGCAGCTGCTTTGCACAATAATATAGCGGCGCTATTCCGATTCCACCACCAATAAGTGCAACCTTGCCTTCGACCTGTGGGAATCCCATGCCAAAAGGCCCTTCAAGCTCCACTGAGTCACCAGGAGTCAACCGTGAAAATATCTCAGTGCCTTCCCCCACTACGTGATATAAAAATTCGACACTATCTTCTTTTACTTCATGTATACTTAACGGTCTGGAAAGGATCGGATAAGCATCCCATGCCCGTAACATGTAGAATTGACCCATTTCACCGCCGCTATTCGTTTCAACTTTAAGGTGGTACACTCCGTCAGTTAGCCGATCGTTACTTAAAACCATCCCCACGTTATCAAGCTCCTTCAAATTTTATCTTTATTAAGATTGCCTTAGAAGGAGCATAAAATCTGTGACAAACTTCACATTCAAAGCGCGCTATCCCTTTTTCCAGATCCCGCGTTCATAAGGTTTGGGTACATTACGTACGCTTCCAAGCGCCTCTTCCGCATGTAAAGCCCAATAGGGATCGCTCAACATCCCACGGCCAACGGCTATCAGCTCTGCCCGTTCTTCCGCGACGATGGACTGTGCCTCAGTAAAGGATTCAAGCCGCCCCACTGTAATTACAGGCACCTGTAATTCACTACGGATAAACTCTGCCAGATCCACTTGATAAGCAGGGCCTGCATTGGGCCCTCCATTTGAACCTATAGGACCTTCTCCTCCAGAAGAAACATGGAACAGATCCACTCCAGCATTCTTATACCGTCGGCAAATATCCAGAGCGTATTCAGCATCATATCCACCCTCTACATATTCCTTCGCAGATATTCTCATAATCAATGGCATGTCTACAGGAACCACTTCTCGGACTGCTTTAACTACCTGTTCTCCGAACAACGCAGGATCTTGTCCATATTCATCATCTCTGGTATTCGTCAATGGAGAATGAAACTGGTGAATTAAATAACCATGTGCACCATGAATTTCGACCGTATCAAATCCTGCCTCTATAGCTCTGCGCGCCCCTTCACGGAAGGCCTCAATTAATTCTGAAATTCCTTTTTTAGAAAGGGCCTGTGGCGTTTTGAAATTAGCATCAAAAGGAATTGCTGATGGAGCCACAGGCGGCTCTGCATCCACAGCTTTTCGTCCAGCATGTCCTAATTGAACAGCGATTTTTGATCCATACGCATGAACACCATCCGTGATTCTACGATAAGCTTCAATTTGCGAATCACTCCAGATTCCTGTATCTCGATTAGTGATTCTACCATCTGGATGTACGCCAGTCATTTCCACGATAATAAATCCTGTACCGCCAATAGCACGGCTTACATAATGAACATAATGCCAATCATTAGGGATGCCATCCTCTTTATCCACCGAATACTGGCACATAGGTGGCATGACAATACGATTCTTCAGCGATAACCCCTTCAATTCATACGGTGCAAACAAATCAGACATTCATGTCTCCATCCTTCCGTAATCTGTAATTGACTCGGGAATTCCCCGTTCTATTAGTATACACGCATTGGTTCCTTCAAGAAATCTTAACCAATACTGTATTGTTATCAGCATAAATCTACCCATCTATGGAGATAACAATTAAGAATATGACGGTGATCAGGTAGTAAAGGAGGCAGATGGGGATGTATTTTCAACGGAGAGGTCAGAAACTGCTTGTAATATTAGGAACAATCATAACTATGCTATTCCCAACCTATTCTTCAGAGGTTGCGTCAGCGCCTGTGCAGAGTCAGAAGACTCCGCAAGAACAAACACAAAGTGTACCCGCTTCAGACGAAGATACGGCAATTTCAGCAGGTAGCGCTGCTACAAATAGTTCGACACTTAACAGCAATAAAAACACTAAAGGTCTGACATTAAGTCAGCTATTACACAAATACCCAGAGACTTTTAAGACTAGTGGACCTCGGAATAAAGTCATAGCACTTACTTTTGATGATGTTCCTGATCCAAGATTTACCCCCCAATTGCTTAACATCCTGAAAAAATACAATGTCAAAGCAACCTTCTTTGTGGTGGGAAGCCGAGCAAAAAAACATCCAGCTTTGGTGAAAAGAATGATTAGAGAAGGACATGCGATTGGAAATCACTCGTATAACCACCCTCAGTTTGTAAAGCTTGCGATGAATGATTTTCAATCACAAATCATAAAGACCGAGGATATTATACAAACCTTGGCCGGATATAAACCACGACTAATTCGCCCACCCTATGGGGATATCAGTGAACAGCAGCTAAAATGGGCAAAAAGCCATGGCTACACGCTCGTGAATTGGAATGTGGACTCATTGGACTGGAAAGGACTTTCCAAAAACCAAGTCAGAAATAATATTCTAGCCCATATTGGGAGAGGAGCGATTATTCTTCAGCACGGTGGAGGCGGTCCAGGTAGTCATCTACAGGGAACGATTCAGGCTTTACCTGAAGTAATCACTATTATGCGCAAGCGGGGCTATACTTTCGTTACCGTTCCTCAATTACTACAAGTGTCCAAAAGTAAATAAATTACCCCCAAATATATATTTTATAATACGCAAAAAACGGAGGCAGCCGCTAAGGACTTCCTCCGTTTCCTGTGTAACCTTATTTTAGAACTTTTCATATCTCATAGGTATTCTCTCTATTTTTATCTATCTATTTAACAATGTATAATTGTACATATTGATAACCGAATGATGATACAAAGCTTTGGCTACCAGGGATAAAGATATCGATACGATTGCCTTTTATAGCACCGCCCACATCCGTTGCCGTTGCTAAGAATGCATCTTTAGGCAATCCATCATGTGAATGGCCTGTCACCAATACTTTGGTACCGAGAGGAATCACATTTGGATCAACAGCAATAGTTCCAAGCTTGAGAGGATTTCCGAAATAATCTACTGCACCCCATCCGCCGTTCTCACTGCTTGCAGAAGAATAAGCTGAAGCTTTGACTTGAATCGATTTGTCATAATTAAAGGACTTACCCCATGCTTCAACTGTTTTGGACTCTGAGTTTACATTCAGACTTGGTGTAATCACTGGTGATTTGTCAGTTGTAGTTACGGACTCAGCTTGCATCTTACTAGGAATAGTAATTTCAAGACCTTCGTAAATGTTAAGTGCTGCAACGTTTGGGTTTGCTTTCATTAATTCATTCACACCTACATTATATTGCTTGGATAAAGTATAAAAAGTGTTGCCATCCTTAGCGATATGAACGCTGTCTGCATGAGCTGGAACGGCATGCAGTAATGCACTGATTCCCATAATTGCAGCAAGGGTTTTAATTGTTCTAAATCTGTTCTTCATAATTGCCTCCTCATTAGATGGGCGTGAACGGTATCACTTCCGTATACGCTCGTGTACATTTTAAGTACTTATGTACAACCCGTGTGTGATTTCTTGATGTGTTGCAGTCTTTTGTAAAACTGACAGGACTTAATATATCACAATTTTGTAACCTGTGCTTATGTAATTGTTACCATTGTGAAAAATCAAGTTTCAATATTGTCATTTTTCCGGATTGTAGTTAACATATTTTTCATTATGTTAACTACATTAAAAGATACATGCACCATTTTTAAAAATTATCATATAAAATTCCCGAAGATTTTACATAGCGTTAACATTTCATGCTTTATCCAATAGTAGAATGATAGAATATGATAAATAGAATAGATATAGACAACGAATCATATTTGGAGGTCCCATGAATACAGAAGAGAATAAAAACAACCAAAGCAGCCCAGCCACCGCTTACCTCAATAGAGATTTGAGCTGGATCGAATTTAACCGACGCGTGCTGAAAGAAGCTCAAGACCCTGATAATCCGCTAATGGAACGAGCTAGATTTCTGGCTATCGTCTCAAGCAACCTTGATGAATTCATAAGCGTTCGAGTGGCAGGAATTCAAGATCAAATCCGGGCAGGCTATACTAAAAAAGATTTCACTGGCTACACCCCTTCCGGTCTGTACAAACGTCTCATCAAGCGAGTTACCAAAATTGTTGCCGACCAATACCGGATTTTCCGTGATATTTCACGGAGTTTGCATAAAGAAGGTATCGTTTTTGTGGATTATGAGGATCTCACTCATGCACAGGAACAGTCCATAGAACAATATTACCGGGATATCATCTATCCTGTACTTACGCCAATGGCTGTAGATCAGAGTCGACCGTTTCCACTCGTACATAGCCAATTTATCTATTTAGCAGTAGTTCTTACTCGTAAGAATGGCCTTGAAGAAGAGCCTTTTTTTGCTATTCTGCAAATTCCATCTAATCTGCCAAGATGTATCCCGCTACCACACCGGTCTAACAGTAAGAAACGGCAGTTCGTATTTATAGAGGATGTCATCCGTCATCACATTCAAACTTTATTTAGTGGTTATGAGCCCGTTGCTGTTAGTGAATTTCGTTTGACCCGCAACTCTGATCTCACGATCGACGAAGAAGGGGCCGAGGATCTTCTAGAAGAGATTGAAAAGGAGCTGCGCAAGCGTCGCCGCGGTGTTCCAGCAAGACTTGAAGTACAAAAAGGAATTCATCCATATGCCTTGGAACAGCTGCAAGCTGAGTTTGAAATTGAAGATTTCGTATTCGAAATTGAAGGTCCGCTAGATCTAAGTTTCCTTCGTAATTTCGCCGGCAGTATTAAGGGCTTTAGTTACTTAAACTATCCAAGCATTGAACCCGTCTACCCTGCTGAATTTGAAGAGAACGAGGATTTCTTCGAGGTATTACGTGAGCGGGATGTTCTGGTCTACCACCCTTACGAATCCTTTGATGCGATGACGGACTTTATCATTCAAGCCTCAGAGGACGAACAAGTGATGGCCATTAAGATGACTTTATACCGCGTGAGCGGAAACTCTCCTCTGATCACCGCACTCGCTAATGCTGCTGAATCCGGAAAACAGGTAACAGTGGTTGTTGAGTTAAAAGCCAGATTTGATGAGGAACGGAACATCGCTTGGGCTCGCCAACTTGAAAAATCCGGATGCCATGTCGTTTATGGTCTTGTTGGACTCAAAACACATGCCAAAGTCACCTTGATTGTTCGTCAGGAAGGCCATGAATTACGTCGTTACGTGCATGTAGGCACAGGAAATTACAATGACAGTACCGCCAAAGTCTACACGGATCTAAGTCTATTTACTGCTCAAAGCGATATCGGACTTGATGCTTCCGAGCTGTTTAATCAAATGACTGGCTATTCCGCTGATTTTGACTGGAATTCCTTCATTGTAGCTCCAACGGACATGAGCCTTTCCTTACAAAAGCTAATGAAGCGTGAAGCGGAGCATGCTGCAGCTGGAAGACCTGCACGTATCATTGCCAAAATGAACTCACTCTCTAATCAACAAGTCATCGACGATTTATATGGTGCCGCACAGGCCGGTGTATCTATCGATTTAATCGTTCGGGGGGTTTGTTGTCTTCGTCCGGGGATTGAAGGTTTGAGCGAAAACATTACGGTTCGCAGTATTGTCGACCGCTTTCTGGAGCATTCAAGAATTTACTATTTTGAAAATGGCGGGAAGCCTGAGGTGTATTTATCCAGCGCAGACTGGATGACTAGAAACCTAACCCGACGGATCGAGCTGATGTGTCCGGTAAGAGACAGCAATATTCGTAAACAAATCGTAAAGATTCTTGAACTATCCCTTAAAGATAATGTGAAAGCCAGCTTCTTACAGCCTAATGGGTATTACGAGCAACCAGACGACAAAAAGGCCCCTTTCCGGAGCCAGTTCGCAGCAATGGATGTTACACGTTGGAAGGAAAATCGAGTTTTACCTTCACCGCCCAAGCATTCTTAAATGCTTTCAAGGCGTTCTCAATGTCCTCTAGACCAATCAGAAGCGCTGAAGCGCCCTCAAGATCCAGATTAAGAGTATTGCCGTGGAGATTAGCCTTCAGGCCGCTTACAATCCCGATCTCGGTGCTGTCTAGTGCAATGCTAAGCTGTACAAGCGATCCGAGCTTATGAATCCACTCTTCGTCGGAAGGCAGTAAAATGTCCTTATACATCTGGGACAATTTCTGCTTCCGGCTTTTTGTGCTATACGAGGCAATCATCGCGCACAGGATAAGCTGGCGGTGTGTCAGTCCACGAATCGGTGAATTCATCAGCCAATACAGGGTGTGTCGTTTAGATTGATAATAGTTAATGTTAGACCCTGTCCGATGTAGCATGATGGATACATAAATTAACATCTCATGTTCAGCTTTATTCTCCTCATCCTTGAACGCGTCAAACAGACTTAGAGCAAGTTTGTTAATATGATCTAAATACCGTTTAGAAGTACGAATATCAAACCGAATAATCGTATTTAAACTGTATTCAAGCGCACTGTCTCGCACCGGTTGCTCCGGCTTTAGTAGATCATGTAGCATACCTTCCCTGAGCCCCTCCCCGCTGATTAAAGCCTGGCTAGCCCCAATATACTGATATACCGTATGGAAAATAATCAACCCGGATACGATGATATCTGCTCGACTCTTAGACAACCCATCTAAGTCTTTACGCTTATCATAAGGCATTGAAGGTAATGTGTTCATAAAATGCTCAATCGTCTCACTGGCCATGGTGTAACCGTGAGAGTTAGGTAATGAGTATGCTCTAGTCTTTTGATGCAGCTTACCTAGAGAACGAACCGTACCTCCCAAACCAAACAGTGGAAGACCTGCTGTTGAGTTAAGCCAATCATGCTCTACCAATCTCCCCAGAACATAGGTCTCGAGCTTCTGAATCTGCTCTCCATTCCAGTTCCCACCTTGACCAAACATAAGATTGGTATTCACCGCTCCGAACGGAAAGGAAATACTATGTTGATAACGCCGCCCGCGAAAAAGTGTGATTTCAGTACTCCCGCCACCAATATCGATGACATAACCATCTTCAACATTAAATGCATTTATGACACCTAAGAAGCCAAAGTAAGCTTCCTGATGACCACTGATAACCTCAATGGGTATGGTTGAAGCTTCTGACAAAAAGGTAATAATTTCACTGGAGTTAGCAGCATTTCTGATTGCCGCTGTAGCGCCCGCACGAATGGTTTCTACATCAAAAGCATTGCAGATCTCCTTAAACTGGTGCAAGACTGGGATGATCGTCTCCATATCCTTCTGCTCCAGTCGACCTTCCTTCGTAATCTTCTCACTAAGACGCGCAGAGTACTTACACTCCTTGATGATCTTATAGCCTCCCTCCGGCGTTGTATCATAGATTACAAGACGTATGGAGTTAGAACCAATATCGATAATGCCTATCCGGCGCAGATCATCTCTCATTATGTATGTACTCCTTTTCAAGTTGTTTGACCATCTATTATACATGGTTTACATAAATAAATGAACTCAGTCCATTATATCCTCAAATTACGCAACTGTTAAAAAAATAAAGCGGCACCCGGATAACTTGCCCGAGCGCCGCTACAATTTGACTTACTTATAACACTTTACTTAAAAAATCCTGTGTACGTACATGCTGAGGATTTCCGAATACTTGTGCAGGTGTACCTTGCTCTACAATCACGCCGCCATCCATAAATAGAATACGGTCGCCCACTTCGCGTGCAAAGCCCATCTCATGCGTAACTATGACCATTGTCATCCCATCTTCTGCAAGCTTCTTCATAACCTCCAGCACCTCACCGACCATCTCTGGGTCAAGGGCTGAGGTTGGCTCGTCAAAGAGCATCACATGAGGCTGCATCGCCAGCGCCCGGGCAATCGCGATCCGCTGCTTCTGTCCTCCTGACAGTTGAGCAGGATAAGCATCCTTTTTATCTTCTAGGCCTACAGTCTTGAGCAGCTCCATTGCGAATTTATCAGCTTCGGACTGCTGCTGTTTTTTCACCTTAATCGGTGCTAGTGTAATGTTCTGCAGAACTGTTTTGTGAGGAAAGAGGTTAAACTGCTGAAATACCATTCCCATCTTCTCACGTGTGACATTAATATCGTGCTTTTTGGAGGTAATAGATTCACCTTCAAAAGTAATTTCGCCACCAGTTGGCTGCTCCAGGAGATTCAAACAGCGCAGAAAGGTACTTTTACCCGATCCACTCGGTCCGATAACGACGACGACCTCACCTTTATGAATCTCCAAGTCAATTCCCTTGAGAATTTCCAGCTTTCCGTAATTTTTTTGCAAGTTCTTAACGGCGATCATCGGTATTCAGCCTCCTTTCCAGTCTACCTAGGATCTTCGATAGCGTAAATGTCAGCACAAAGTACATAAATGCGATAATTACAAGTGGTGTCATACCATCGTAAGAAATCGTTGTAACCGTACGTGCTTGAAACATCAAATCCGTAACGCCGATAAAAGAAATAATCGATGATTCCTTGATAATGGTAATAAATTCATTTCCGATTGCCGGAAGAACACTCTTGAGTGCCTGCGGGAGTATGATATGGCGCATAGTCATCCCTTGCTTCATTCCAAGCGAACGGGCTGCCTCCATTTGTCCACGATCTACCCCTTGTATCCCAGCACGGAAAATCTCTGCAAGGTAAGCAGAACTGTTAATGGATAGAGTGATTGCCCCCGACTGAATCGGTGTAAACTCAATCCCGAATGTAGCCAATCCATAATGGATCAGAAACAGTTGTACAAGCATAGGTGTACCACGAAGGAATTCTACCCAGGCTGTTGCCAAGAAGCGAAGCACACCCCATTTGGACATACGTAGCAAGGAAACAATAATCCCTAGAATAAAACCAAAGAAGACGCCTAGAACAGCAAGCAGCAAGGTATACTGCAAACCGGTTAGGAAAAAATCACGATAATCATAAGCCATTTTAAATAAAGTAATGTCCATAACCTATCCTCCCATCTCCAAAAAAATAGAAAATAGCTTATTGTCGCTATTTTCTGTATACACATACAATTTACTTTAGCAGACTTTAAAAATATCCGTTGTTTCTTTACTTCGTGCTATCTGCAAGCTCACTAGCTGCCGTTACGTACTCATCAATTTTACCTTCTGAGTTTAAACGTGTCAGTGTGCTGTTCACTTGATCCAGTAGCTCTTTATTTCCTTTTTTAATACCAATAGCATAACCGTCATCTTCAACTTCTGGCTTAGCATCAGTAATTACAAGACCAGGAACATTCTTAACGAATGATTTGGCGACGGGCCCTTCAATGATAGCAGTATCTACACGATTGGATTGCAATTGTAGAACGATTTCGGAGATTTTACCAAGAGAAGTGATTTTCGCTCCCTCGATCCCTTTAGCAATTTCTTCTTGAATGGATCCAGTCTGCACACCAATTTTAGTACCTTTTACAGCATCCATAGTGGCGTATTTATCTTTGTCCGCTTCGCGCACAACAATCGCTTGCTCAGCCTTGTAATAAATGTCTGAAAGATCAACAGCTTTTTTACGTTCTTCCGTCGGGCTAAGTCCAGAAATTACAATATCTACTCTTCCGCTGGACAATTCGTTCAATAGTGAGTCGAATGGCAAGTCCTTAATTACAAGTTCAGCACCCATATCAGCAGCAATTTCCTTAGCGATATCGATATCGAAGCCCACGATAGTATCTTTACCGTCTACTACTTTATGGAATTCGTACGGAGGAAAATCTGCACTTGTGCCCATAGTAAGCTTCTTAGTAGCCCCACCGTTAGTTGCATTTCCACTTGCAGCGGTATCACTATCATTTTTATTTTGACCGCAGCCTGACAACAGGCCTACTGCTAATAACATACCTAAACTAAGTTTACCCCATTTGTTCATTTCTATATCTCCCCTATTCATATGAAAAAAATCCACGTTGTCTCTTTGACCGACTTATTATAAATCAGAACGCATGAATATGCAAAGGCATAATTGTGACATTAACTTCCTTTTATTGGGTTTCAAAGCAAAGAATTCATTCTTCTGAAACATATTATTCAACATTTATTCAAATTTTATATAATTTTATACATTTTTACTATTCCCTAACTTAACCAAATCATGCGGCAAATCACCCCTAATTTTCTTCAAAAAAAGGAGTGCACTAAAGTATGAGTTATACTTCAGTGCACTCCCTTATTAACCTATTACGGAATCTAATGAATCCTTATTCCGTAATTTCATTATAAATATCAATGTACTGTTGCGCCGATACATTCCAGCTATAATCGCCAGCGAATGCGTTTTTCGTAATCTTTTTCCAGTGTTCAGGCTGCTTGTATAATGAGATCGCCCGGCGAAGCGTAAACATCATATCGTGGGCGTTGTAGTTACTGAACGTAAAGCCGTTTCCTTCACCGGATTCTTCATTATAAGCTTGAACAGTGTCATTCAGGCCACCAGTTTCCCGCACAACAGGTATGCTACCATAGCGTAAAGCGAGAAGTTGACTGATCCCGCAAGGTTCAAACTTGGAAGGCATAAGAAAGATATCACTAGCAGCATATATTTTGCGTGAGAGTGCATCATTAAAGAGGATTTGTGAAGATAGCTTTGTCGGATAACGCCAAGCCGCTTCCTTAAACCATCGCTCATAGGACTCATCCCCCGTTCCAAGCAGAACAAATTGAATGTCATCCTTATACAATAGCTCATCCAATACACGCGTAAGCAAATCTAAACCCTTGGAATCCACAAGACGAGTAACCATAGCCACCATCGGAATATTAGCATCCACAGGTAGTCCTAATTCCTCCTGCAAGGCTAATTTGTTCTCCGTTTTCTTCGCCAGATTAGAACGATAACGGGTAACAAGACTTGTATCTGTTGCAGGATTATAACTTTTTGTATCTATTCCATTCACAATACCGCTCAAAACATCCGCTCGCGCATTCAACAATCCATCCAGTCCGTAACCATAATAAGGTGTTCGAATTTCTTCCGAGTAGGTTGGACTTACTGTGGTGACACGGTCGCTGTATACAATGCCACCTTTTAAGAAATTCACATTCCCGTAATACTCCACGCCTCCAAAATAACTGCTGTCAAGACCCAATAGCTCCCCAAGCACCTCATATGGAAACACACCCTGATACAACAGGTTATGTATGGTAAATACACTTCGCATTTCGCTGTAAAATGGATTGTGTCGATAATGACCCTGAAGCAGCATTGGGATTACAGCCGCATGCCAATCATGGCAATGCAAGACGTCCGGCTGAAAATCAATAGCTGGCAGACACTCCAGCACCGCACGATTATAGAACGCGAAGCGTTCCCCATCGTCCATATATCCGTAGATTCCGTCCCGTCCAAAATAATATTCATTGTCGATAAAGTAAACGGGAATACCGTCATAAACCATATGTTCGATCCCGCAGTATTGATTACGCCAACCGATTGGCACATACACTTCTGTTAAATGCTCCATTTTTGAAGTGAACTTTTCTGGAATCCCACGATATTTAGGCAAAATCACTCGTACATCTACCCCGGCATCCTTCAGCGCTTTAGGTAATGCCCCAATGACATCGGCCAGACCACCCGTTTTGATAAATGGATGAGCTTCAGCTGCGGCAAATAAAACTTTCATGATTATTTCCCCCTTTAAAGTGTACGGATTCTCTATTCGTTCTTTAATCTATGACTCATTTGCCTCTTTACTCTTACCCACTCGTGCCGTTTTCTTAAACACCAGGAAGCTAAGAGGCGGTAATGTTAGCTCTATACTGTTCACCTGATTATGCCATTCTAACTTTTTGCTCTTCTGAGGCAAGTTGTGTATACCCGAACCTCCGAACGCTACATCTTCCGAGCTAAAAAGTTCTTCATAAGTCCCTGGGCGTGGAACCCCTATACGATACTGTTGACGCTGGACAGGTTGAAAATTGATGATAAACAGCAACGTATCTCCAGGCTTCTTGCCTTTTCGCAGATATGAAATTACGCTTTGTTCATTGTCATCTGCATCAATCCATTGATAACCCTCTTGGGAATGATCAAGCTCCCACAGGGCTTTCTCCGAGCGATACAGTTTATTAAGTGCAGCTGTGTAAGCTAGCATGCCGCGATGGCTGTCATAGTCCAGCAGTAGCCAATCCAGCTGCTCCTGATCCTTCCACTCAATAAATTGACCAAATTCTCCACCCATGAACAGGAGTTTCTTTCCGGGATGAGATATTTGATAACCAAGTAGCTGTCTAAGTCCTGCGAACTTTTGTTCATAAGAACCGGGCATTTTGTCCAGTAACGACTTTTTGCCATGTACAACCTCATCATGTGATAACGGTAATGCATAATTTTCGGCATAAGCATAACATATTGGAAATGTTAATAAATTATGATGATGAGGGCGCCCCCAAAAATCATGTTCTATGTAGCCCAATGTGTCATTCATCCATCCCATATTCCATTTGTAGTTAAAACCGAGGCCACCTTCATGAGCTGGTGCTGTAACTCCCGGCCAAGCACTAGATTCTTCTGCCATCATTAATGCCTTAGGAAAATACTGAAATATCGCCTTATTCAGGTTCTGAATAAATTTGATGGCCTCTAGATTCTCCAGACCACCATTCACATTGCGTCGATATTGATGAGCTTGTTTTTCAAAATCGAGACGAAGCATGCTGGTAACCGCATCTACACGCATCCCGTCAATATGATAATACTCAAACCAAAAGAGTGCATTAGAAATGAGGAACGAAGAAATCTCAGGCTTGCTGAAGTCGAACGATAGGGTTCCCCAGCCTGGTTTTTCCGCTAACATTGGATCTGCATATTCATAAAGTGGCGAGCCATCAAACATTCTTAAACCGTGTGCATCCTTTGCAAAATGGGCCGGAACCCAATCCAGAATGACACCAATTCCAGCTTGATGCAAATGATCGATTAAATACATCAACTCATGGGGTTCACCATATCGGCTCGTAGCCGCAAAATACCCCGTACCTTGATAGCCCCATGACAAATCGTATGGATGCTCAGCAAGCGGCATAAACTCAACATGGGTATAACCCATTTCCACCAAATAAGGAATTAATAATTCACTCATTTCCTGATAGCTGTAAAATTCCCCATCTTCTTTTTGACGCCAAGTTCCAAAATGCATCTCATAAATGTTCATCGGTTGATGATATGGAGCTTTACTCTTTCTCCGCCATGCAGCATCTCCCCAACGATAACCACTGAGATCCGTAACAACGGATGCAGTCGCCGGTCGAACCTCAGCTTTGAAGGCAAAAGGATCCGCTTTTAGGAAGCTGGAGCCATCACTGGCAACAATCCTGTATTTGTAAAAAGTTCCCGGCTGTATTCCCGGAAAAAAACGACTCCAAAATCCTGAATCGGGTATCTTATATAACGAGTCCATGTCCTGCGTTCCATCCCAGCCATTATGATCACCAGCTAGTCCTACATATGTCGCATGAGGAGCCCACACGGTAAAGCGCACGCCCGTAACGCCTTCTTCAGCGGCAGTGTGCGCACCCAGCATAGAATAGCTGCGATAATTGGTGCCCTCATGGAACAAATAAATATCAGATGCTGACGGAAGGGTATCGATTGTTGCTTTTTCAGCCAATTCTACACCACCTTTTTTGAATGCTTGTACCTATTACATTACCCGAATATTACCATTTTGAAAATGATTTGATGTGAAAACAAAAGATTTTCTGATAAAGAAATATTAATTGTAATTTTTCTTTTTACACAGCAATATACTTCACCTATGTCGTTTCAAGTGCTTGTCGTGAGTTTATATATCAAGCATTGACAAAATAAATGGGAGGGATAACAAATGAATAACAAAAAAGATTGTATCGCCATGCTCTTGGCAGGAGGGGAAGGCCGCAGATTGGCTCCCTTGACTTCCAGTATGGCTAAGCCTGCAGTCCCTTTCGGTGGACAGTATAAAATTATTGATTTCCCACTAAGTAATTGTGTAAATTCTAAAATTGATACAGTAGGTGTCCTGACGCAATATGAAGCTGAATCCTTACATGAACACATCGGTGAAGGTGAACCTTGGGGTTTACATAGTCAAAAGGATAAAGGTGTAACCCTGCTTCCTTCCGGTGTTGAAGGCAGAGACAGCTATACAGGAACTGCTGATGCGATTTATAAGAATATTGAGTATATCGATAGCCGTAATCCAGAACATGTTCTCATTCTATCCGGTGATCATATTTACCATATGAATTACCGGAAAATGTTGGATTACCATGTAGAGAAGGCTGCAAAAGCCACCATCTCCGTAATGGAGGTGCCTTGGGATGAAGCTAGTCGTTTTGGAGTGATGAACGTAAATGATGAACTAAAAATCTCTGAGTTTGCGGAAAAACCAAAAGTACCTAAAAGTAATTTAGCTTCTATGGGTATATATCTGTTTGAGTGGGCTTATCTGAAGGAGCACTTGTTGCGGGATGCAGCTAATCCTAATTCCAGTCATGACTTTGGTAAAGACGTTATACCAACGATGCTTGATCAGAATGATGATTTATTCGCTTACCGCTTCAAAGGATACTGGAGAGATGTAGGTACTGTGGGTAGTCTCTGGGAAGCACATATGGATCTTCTGCAAAAAAACAATGGCATGAAGCTCGACAAAGCTCATTGGCCGATGTATAGCCGGAGTCGCCGGACTAAGCTTGCTGTTCACAAACCACGTGTTCAGATTCCATCAACGGACTCTCTCGTGAATGAATTCTGCACGCAAGAAGGCAGCTTGCAACGTTCTGTAATCTTCAATGGTGTGGAAATTGGCAAAATGAGCCAAATTAAACAAAGCGTTATTATGCCTGGCGTTCGAATCGGACGTGGAGTACAGATCGAAAATGCCATTATTGGCGAAGGTGCCATTATTAAGGATGGTGCTGTCGTCAAGGGAAGTATTAATAATATCGTAGTTGTTGGGCCCAATGAGACCGTAGCTCCTAAGCCAGCGGTTCGAAATCAACCCTCCCGTCTGTTTCAGGATGTTTATGAGAAGACAGGACGTCTACGGGAAGTTCTCCCTTCATAAAACCATTATATATATAAATACTTTATATAAAAAGGGGCTGTTGTCCTGGTCGAACATGACCAGAGCAACAGCCCCTTCGGTTGTTAGAAGTTAACCTTTATGATTCATGGAGCGCTAACCATTCTCGATCTAAAATGCTCATTTCCACACAATCTACATATTGCTCCCCAAACAGCGCTGATTCGCGCTCTACACCCTCCCGCTTAAAGCCCAATGCTTCATAGGTTTTCAGGGCAACGGTGTTGAAAGCAAAAGCTCCCAGAGAAATACGATGCAGATCCAAGCTCTCAAATCCGATCCGGAGCATTTCATTCATCATCCTTGTTCCAAAGCCTCTGCCCTGATAATCAGTATCTACTACTACTCTGCCAATACGTGCAGATCGATTCGCCCGGTCTATGGCTGAAAAACTGATGTGTCCCACGACCTGCTGAGTAGCTTCATGCACCGCACAGAAAATAAGGCGATCAGAATTCGCTGGATGATTAGCCCCATCTAAATACTTAGTAAGCTGGTCATCGTCAAGAGGAAAAGTTAGTGAAGGTCCAGCCCATTGCTTCAGATACTCAGGTGAGACACTCCATCGTTTCAGGTGCTCAAAGTCCGATTCAGAAATAAATCTAAGAATCAGACGATCGGAATCAGGTTGTTCCTCAAAATGCTCATACAGGTTCACTAAACGACCATTTCCCATATCGTTAGTACCCATGTAATGAAAACCCATGCTCTGATAATAACGATTGAGTTTAATGTTATGTGCGACTGTATCAAATCTGAGTCCTCTGCAGCCAAGTTCTTTGGCTCGCACCGCAGCATATTTAAGCATATGCTGACCAAGTCCCTGACTGCGGTGTGAACCCGCTACAGCTAATCTATGCAAATATGCATAAGACTCATCGTTTTTGCTTCCCCAGTATTGAGGATCACTGAATTGTAATGTGAACATTCCAACTACTGCTTCATCGTCAATCGCAAGATAAACATGCCTATCAGTGAAATAGCCTGTGATATCATTCTCGTTAAATTGGCCGGGGGTCCATTGCTTAATCCCATTTCGTTCCATCCAATTTGCTGCTTCCTGCAGCAGCCTCAAGATATCACCAGTCCGATCAGGTTCTCCACGAACGATCCTAATCGAATTCCCCCATACTTCCATTTCCATACCTCCTAGACATCTGATTCAGGTAAGGTAGCTGTTATTTGTGCTACATGATCTGAATTGACTTCAGGCAGCTTCTCAGTAAGTGGCAAGATTACGGTAACTTCAGTTCCACTACCTATCTCACTTTCCATTTCAAGCTTCCCATGGTGAAGTTCCACGATTTGTTGTGAGATGGCTAGACCTAAGCCCGTTCCCCCGTTCAACGCATCCACTTGAAAGAAACGGTCTTTCACTCTGGAGATATGTGCTTCACTAATCCCAATCCCACTATCACGAACCATGATAGCAGTCTCTGTAGCCGAAATTCTCTTCGCAGACAATTCTATACTGGACTCCTCATGTGAAAACTTCACGGCATTGTCTACCAGATTCAAGAACACTTGTTTTAGACGATTGGCATCCCCTTTAACATAGATCCCGTCTTCACATTCAAGAAGCAGGTGAATCCGTTTCTTCTCCGCCTTGGCCCAAATATTAAGTATAGTCTCCTGAAGTAACACTTTCACGTCAACAATCCCAATGGACAGCTTCATTTGGTTCTGCTGCAGCTTTGAAAAGTCTAGAATCTCCTCTACTAGACCAATCAAGCGTTCACTTTCTTTGGAAATGATGCTGACTCCAAGCTTCGTCTCCTCCGGATCATAGCCACCAGAGACCAAGGTTTCACTCCAGCCCTTGATACTAGTAAGGGGTGTCCGAAGCTCATGTGAAATGGACGAGATGAAATCATCCTTAATCTGATTACTGCGCACAATTTCCTGAGCCATATAATTCAGCGTTGAAGCCAAGTCACCAATCTCAAATTTGTAATTCCCCTTAATCCGCACATTAAATCTACCCTTAGCCATTTGGGCTGATACCGCCGTAATGTTATTGAGCGGCTTTACGATTGAATTGGCAAGTCCGAAGCTGAACACGATAACAACAGCCATAACAGCTGCACCTATTCCAATTGACAGTAACGTAAGATTAAGCAAATCGTTGTTGATACCCTCAAGTGAAGTAAGATATCTTAGAATATACGTATCACGTCCGTGAACCTGCAGCATCTTGGACACAGCCATAACACTCTCGTTAGTACCACTCTGGCGTCCTACCCAGCGGCCAATACTGCCCCCTACCGCTTCAGGGACGTCACTAGTTGTAATCGTACGATCAGGCTGAAAACCGGTTGAACTGGTAATCATGTCACCATTCATGGTCAATACTTCTAGCTCTGTATTGGGCAGCTCAAATCTATCCAGCAGTACTTGCAGCTGATTCGAGTTGTTATCGCCATCTAGCTCGTATTTATGAAAAAACGACTCTGCCGTGGTAATGTGATTTTTCATCTTGCTATATACACTGTCATAATAATACGTTCTGATGGCAAGCAGGAAGATAACTTCTACGAGGAGAAGCGCCAAAAAAACTACAAGAATGTAGTGTAGAACAATTTGTCTGCGCATCCCCTTCTTAATCATTGTACTTGGCCTTTCCATCTATATCCGTGTCCCCATACCGTTTGCAAAAATTCAGGCTCTGACGGATTATTCTCTATCTTTTGACGCAGACGACGAATATTCACATCCACAATTTTGGGATCACCCATATACTCCTTGCCCCACACATGATCCAGCAGAAGATCGCGGCTGAGCGGTGTATTTTCTTTTTCGAGGAAGAATTGAATCAACGAAAATTCCGTTGGCGTCAGTTCAATCGCTTCATTATCACGTTTAAAATGTTTGGAAATAAGATCCAAGGTAAATGGCCCTGAAACGAATGAAACTTTCGCTGACTGTTCACGATGAACGTTCACTCGGCGCAGCAAAGATTGAATTCGAGCAATCAGTTCTGTCGGGCTGAATGGCTTGCTAACATGGTCATCCGCTCCTACAGACAATGCATACACTTTATCTTGCTCTTGAACCTTGGCTGTCAGAAAAATAATACCCAAACGCTCATTGGTTTCTCTGACCCGTCTACACACTTCAAATCCATCAATACCCGGAACCATTACATCCAACAGAGCGATATCAATATCAGGGATCGTGGTTAACTTGTGAAGAGCTTCATGCCCATCCGCAGCCTCTATCACTTCGAACCCATTACGCTTCAAGTTAATGACAATAAAACTACGAATGGACTCCTCATCTTCCAGTATCAGTACTTTACTCATCTATTCCCTTCCTTTCTATAGGGGAAGCAATTTTATTGCTTCCTTCCTTTGTTGTACTTTGTTCTAACTTACCGCGGTAGGCGATGACCTTGTCTGCATCACGTGCAAGCAAATCCCAACCGTCATTTTTTACGCGATCCCATTCTGAAGGAGAAAAGAAGGAAACCTCAGCAACCGTCTCACCGGTATCTGACATGATAAACTTAAGGTTCTTATCCAGAACCGATTTCGTATCAACTGTCACCTTTCCATGCCATTCCGGAGAAAAATTAATATTGAATCGATCCGATGGATCATGATATAGCTGGGTTGCGAAGGTCAGACCTTCTTTCCCATCCCATTTATAATAGGAGGTAAAGTATGGAATTTCAGCTGGATCGAAATACTCCCATCCTTTAGGCGCCTCAAGCAATCCAATTTCAATAATGCCATCATGATCAATATCTTCACTTGCAATCCGACGATCTTTATAAGTCCGCGCATCGCCTGGTAATACCACACGCAGCTTGTTATTCTCCATAACGACAATAGAGGTATAGGCAGATTGGGAATCCACCGCAGCATCCAATACGATTCCTTCTTTATTCTCTGAGATTTTTCCTGCAACAATATTGTAATAATTATTAAAATAAGGGTCGATATTATCAAGCTTATCGAGTACCTTAAAGCCATCATTGTACTGATAGACCGAAATGGTTGCAAATTCATTTCTTTTAAAGTAAACAACGGTTATGTCTTCAATTCCATCCCCATTAAGATCATCAATCATATATTTTGTATAAGGATGTGAAAGCACTTCTTCTAATGTTCCGCTGGAATAGCTATAGACGACAAGACCCTTTTCTTCACCTTGTGAATAGCCGGTAACAATTTCAAGCTTCCCATCACCCGTCATATCCTTCAAATCAACCGATTCCAGCACAGACCCGTCGCCATCGAATACAAGTTTTTTGACCCATGTGTCGCCCTGTTTCTCCAGTATCATCCCGTGAATCTGTACGGCTTCACCTGGAGTCCTATAGAACACTAGCGTCTCCATAACTCCATCCTTATTGAGATCCTCAGTAAAGATGGTACTATCATCGTCATTGGTCGGACGAATCAACGTGGAACCTGCTGGCTTAAGTGAATTAATAGCAGCCATAAGTGTTGCTTTGTCAGCAGACAATTGTGGGGATTTCATCTTAGAAACAGGATCACTGATGAAAGTACAACCCGACAGTACGGATAACGTCAGCGTTGCGGCTACAAAGCACCTAAGACTTCTCATATTCAACTTCATCACTCTTTTCCTTATCCGTGTCCTATATTTAAAGATTTGCACGTTCTTGGAACGTTAATCTACGCCCCTTTATATCATGCTTAATTCTGCCATCTTCTAGTACCCATAGACGCGTAGCAAAACGTTCCGCTAATTCAATCGGTAACACCGTTACAACCGTAAGACCGGTTTCTTTACACAGCTTCCGCAATGTTTCCAAGACACTCTCCGCGGATTTAGGATCTAATCCCGTAACCGGTTCATCCGCTAAAATCACTTTAGCACCGTGAGTCAACGCTCTAGCAATCGCTACACGCTGCCTTTCTCCGCCACTAAGTTGACTTGTCTTCATCTTCGCCTTATCCAGGAGGCCAAGGGCGTCCAGTTCATCCATTGCACCCATATAATCATCTGAACGTACCATCCCAGTGACCATTCGCCATAACGGCGTTTGTGAAGACTGGCCGATCAGTACATTTTTCAATGCAGTACGGTTAGGATTGAGCTCTGCATTCTGCTCCAGGTATGCCCACTCGCGGCGGATTTTTCTTTTACCTGTAAAGGCACTCGCCATTATATCTGTACCGTCCACTCTAAAATTCCCTCTATCCCACTTCTCACGCAGCGCTAAACAGCGCAGTAAAGTGGTCTTACCGCTACCGCTAGCTCCAAGTATTGCTACGAACTCACCCGGTTCTAATTGAAACCCTATATCCTGTAGAACTGGATTCTTATCTTCCCCAACTGCCTTGGCTAAGTGTTCAACTGTGATCATAGTTCAGCCTCTCCCTGTCTTTATCTATAATCTATAGTGTACTCTGAAAGCCAGATGAATTTCCATGCGAGCACTCGTTCTTATCTTACCTCAAATTTTTTGCCGTGGCGAGAAAAATAACCCAAGCAATCCGAAGGCGATATATAAAGCGCCCATCAAGCCGAAAATCCCCCCGCCCCAGCCGACTTGCATGAGCAAACCGCCGATCCCTGGACCTATAATACTGCCTATACTAAAATGAAAAGAAGCAACCACATTTGCAGCAGGCAGTAAATGTCGTGGTAAAATGTCCGCAGCCAGACTAAGCCCTAACGAGAAAAAGGAGCCTACAAGTCCACCAGCAATCATCAACAGCACCATAGTCACTTTGAAATGGTCACCTGCTAATGGCAGTAATGCGAAGGCAATCCCGCCTCCAATCCCAGTAAGAATCAATACCTTCTTTCGACCAAAACGGTCGCTCCACAGTCCTAGCGGGAATTGTAACAACAGTCCTCCAATGCCCGCAAAAGGCAATAAGGCTGCAATTTGATCCGTGCTGTATCCGATCCGGAGGCCATACACTGGAAAATTACTGTTTAAGCTTGCTTCCATGAAACCGTATAGGAGTGCAGGAATTAAAGCAAACCACGCTAGACTGTAACAACGTCCAAACCGGCGTACCTGACTTTCTCCACTCTCAACTTTATCTGGACGTGAATCCGGAAGCATTGTAACGGCTAGTATTAGGACCAGCAAAAAAAGAAAAGCTAGAACAATAAAGGGTGTTGCCTGACCAAAGCGCAGCAGACTAATTCCAAGTGGCCCCAAGCTAAAGCCCAGACCATAGGACATCCCATACAGGGAAAGATTTCGTCCACGATGCTCGGCAGGTGTCATTAGCAGCACCCATAGCTGGGCGGCATAATTGATAGCTGCATCACCAACACCTACAAGTAGACGTAACACAAACCATATTTTGATTCCAGGAAAAAAGGGGAATAAAAGCAAGCTTACTAAGACTAAGCTTATCCCGCCAGCAATCAATTTTTTGAATCCAATCGCTCCGAGAACTCTTTCAGCAATCAAGGTCATTCCGAATGATCCTATGTATAAAGCAGCTGCATTAAGTCCATTAAGCGAAGAGGAAACTCCTTTCTGCTCCAATAGAATGGATAATACGGGAAGCAGCATTCCTTGGCTGAGTCCAGCCGCTATAGTAGCGGTAATAAGAATCATGAAATTCATTTTGCTGTTACTTCGAATAGATAATTTTGGCCGGTCTGACACAGATGATATCCCCCTATGATTAATAACGCTAATTTGTTCTAACGCCAATTGGCAAACACCGAACATTATAGTGGACAACCCTCTTCAAAACAAGAGATAATATGAAGATGTTACGGATTTCCTGGGGGTGCATGAGACATGGAGTACGAATTAAAGATCGACGTATCGCCGGTTTATGAACTGCTGGACAGTTTTATGTTATATGTAACTAGAAAATGGATCTCCAATTTGGACATTGGTCCCCACTGGATAAGTGATGTGGAAGATCGCATTTCTCCTCATAAGGTAACAGCTTTAATGCAAGCCGCCGAGTGGCCTTTTACGGATTATGATGTGCTATATGCCTGGGTTTACATTCGAGGACCCGCAACTTCAGTGCAGCATTTCTTAGATGATCTGGATTCAGCCTCCATAGAAGAATGTTATCAGCAAATCGCTCCGCTCATTCAGGAGTTTACGATTGAAGATGCTTTTCGGATTCGGAGCAGCTATAGTCCACTCTTGCGTCTCTGGTACGAGCAATACTTCCGCCATGTGGAGCACAAAATATTACCGCTATTAATTGAAGATGCTTCTGAGAAAAAAATGCTTGAAAGTAAAATGGATCCCATTTCTCTAATTGAATACGCGTCTGGCGGTGTAGTTTTCGAGGAGATCACGGATCTAAAAACGATTGTATTACTACCAACTGTTCATAATCGTCCGATTAACACCTACTGCTTCTACAAAACCATGGTGATCGTACAATACCCTGTAGATGTACCTTTAGAAGACGAAAATGAACCACCTATGGTGCTTTTGCGCATGACCAAGGCACTATCCGACCCCACCAGACTTCGATTGCTTCGCTATGTCGCACATGAACCCAAGTCGTTGTGGGAGATGCAATCAGATCTTAATCAATCCAGAGAAATGCTGATGCATCACCTTATGATTCTACGAGTAGCCGGCCTACTCCGCATCCATCTTAGAGGTGAACAAGATGAACGTTTCAGTATTCGCCCTGACGGCGCATCAGAGCTTCAAATGTTCCTAGAGTCTTATATTTATCTATAGAACACTATACAGATACAGATCCAAGGAGTGAGAGATATGAAATACATGACACAACAGGTGATTTTCGATCTAGATGATACACTGGTCCACTGCAACAAATATTTCGATCTGATTTTAGGGCAATATTTTGAGCTAATGACTGATTGGTTTAACGAATTTGGCCCGAGCACCAGTGACCTACGCGACAAACAAATAGAAATTGACGTGCACACGGTCAACACAAGTGGTCTTGCCAGCGATAATTTCCCTAAATCCCTAATCGCTACCTACCGCTATTTCTGCGCAAAATATAATCGTCCGACGGACCGTTTTCAAGAACAACAGTTACACAAGCTTGGACTAAGCGTCTATGATCAAGAAATCGAAGCTTACCCTGGCATGGTTGAAACGTTGGATACTCTGAAGCAGGATGGTCACCATTTATTCCTGTACACAGGTGGAGACGATACGATCCAACAACGTAAAATTGAGCAAATGAAGCTAGATGCTTACTTTGATGACCGGATCTATATTCGTCAACATAAAAATGTTGAGGCACTTGAAAATATTTTGACTACGCAAGGCTTTGACCGCAAACGCACCTGGATGATTGGTAACTCTTTACGTACAGATGTACTACCGGCAGTAACCGCAGGCATTAACAGTATCTATCTGAAGCAACAGAATGAATGGAGCTATAACCTTATTGAACTGGAGCAAGAAATGCAACAAGCAGTGAAGACCATTTCCTCCATCCATGAGGTGCCTCCTGTTATTCGTACTGCTACCCTGCAGAAACTCTAGGTGCAAAGTAACCTCAGACATTGTTACAAATGACATATCTACTCTACCTCTGGGATGTTTATACTATTTTTGTATAATTCCTAAATGAGGCAGGAGATGAGATATGAACAAGAAAGTGAAGTCCAACCATTCTCGAACTAACAAACAAATGCTTCCCATGCTCTTAGGTATAGTTGTTGTAATCCTTGTCGCTGTTATTGTCTTCATTCTAAATGACAAGACGGACAGTACAGAGGGTTTACCTAACTACACTGATGTGAAGGGGAGCATTGTTGTTGATGGGCTGAAATATGAAAAGCAACCTCATCTTGGTAGTCCTGATGCCAAAATCAAAGTCATCGAATTTGCAGATTTCAAATGTCCTGCCTGCAAAAACTGGACGGAGAAATATCTGGATACGTTTGTTAAGGACTACGTGGATACTGGAAAAGTTGAGCTTTTCTTCATGAACTTTGCCTTTTTGGATCGAGATTCCTATCTTGCTGCAAGTGCAGGTGAAGCCATTTATAAGCAAAGCAACGAGAAGTTCTGGGAATATCTCCATAAACTGTACGCCAATCAAGGCGATGAGAGCAAAATATGGGCCACACAGAAGTTCATTCTAAATTTCGTCAAAGATAACATTGAAGGTATTGATTTCGCTCAATTCGAAACAGATCTCAAGAATCATACCTATATGTTCGACGTCAAAGAAGACTTCAAGATCGCGGGATCGTACGGGGTTAATGGTACACCTAAATTTATGGTAAACGGAACCCTGCTTCCTGACTCCTCCTATGAAGGGTTAACTGCAGCGATTGAAGCGCAGCTGGCTAAATCCGCTGAATAATTATAAGGCATGATTAAAAAGGTGTCTCTGCCATGTATCCATCATGGCTAGAGACACCTTTTTACCGTACACACATTCTTTTTGATCGACTATGATTCAATTGCTAATTCGCCCGTATCCATATTTTGAAGCACTAGCTTGCCTTCCAGAGGTGTACCGTCTTCGCTGGTAAGCTTTAGCTTGCCCGTCCGACCTTTCTCAATCAACGCCTTCACTTGTGCATCCGTGAGTGTACGACCATGATTCTCTTTCCAAATCACGAATTTACAGCCTTCCTTGTAATGAGAGCAGCCGTAGCCTTTTTTACCCATAAAAATCATTCCACCGCAGCCGGGACGCGGACAGTTTCCAATGACCTTAGGTCCTGAATTGGCAGATTCCTCTTCACTACTTGCCTTGCGCTTTCGCGGCGCCGCAGGTTTGTCGCTCGTTTTACGGGTTGTGCTTGCTCCGCCTCGGCCTTTAGCACCTGTATTGACAGAAGGCGTCTCCCCTTCAAAAGAGGTTTTGGACGCTCGTGATTGTACGCGTACTTTATCCACGATCATACAGGCGAATCTTTTTACATTCTCCATAAACTGCCCGTCTGACGCCGTTCCTCTAGATATTTCGTTCAAACGACGTTCCCATTGTCCGGTCATTTCCGGTGAAGTCAACAGCTCAATACCCGCTCCACGAATCAGCTCAATGGCTGTTCGTCCTTTTTGCGTGATGGCAATTTTTTTGCCCTGCATTTCGATGTATCCGACATTCTTCAGCCGTTCTATCGTTGCTGCACGGGTAGCCGGAGTTCCAAGCCCTGAATCCTTCATAGCATCGCGAAGCTCTTCATCCTCAATCTGCTTTCCGGCACTTTCCATCGCTCGAAGCAGCGTACCTTCTGTGTAATGCTTAGGTGGCTGAGTATCTTTCTCTTTAACAATAGCCTCACTACAAACCACTTCTTCTGCCGGAGCAATAGAAAATGGTTCATTCACTTCGATCTCTTCGTCCTCTTCGTCATCCTTGTTCTTACCCTTGGAAGTCTTCGCTTTATCCTTCTTCTGGTCCGCGTAAATGACCTTCCAGCCGAGGCTTAATAATTCCTTGACTGTGGTTTTGAACTTTTCCTCTTCTACCTCGGTCATCACCGTATGCACTTTATACTCCGCTGCCGGATAGAACTGAGACAAAAAACGCCGCACAATCAAATCATACAGCTTTCCTTCATCTGCACTAAGTCCTGATGCTTTACGATATGTAGGCAAAATCGCGTGGTGATCCTCAACCTTCGAGGGGTTGCAGATGAATTTATTCCCTTTATGAACGAGATTGCGATTCGCACCCTTCACCCACTCATCATACGCCGTCCCTTGCAGCGCGGATAACGTCTTATGCATCTCAGGAATATTCTGTTCTGTAACATAGTTGGAGTTCGTCCGCGGATAAGAGATCACCTTATGTTTTTCATATAACGCTTGAGCAATATCAAGCGTCTTTTTTGCGGAAAAAGCGTACTTTCCATTCGCCTCACGCTGCAGCAGCGTCAAATCGTACAGCTTATTCGGATACTCTTTTGTTTCCTTAACCTCGTAAGACTCAATCCGGCCCGGTTTTCCTTTGACCTTGGCAGCTAGCGCCTCCGCCTTATCCCCGTCAGTCAGCCGATCCCCCTGCCACATGCCTTTATAGGTCATTTCATTCTGAGTAAAATGTCCCTCCACCTCAAAAAACTTTAGGGAAGAGAACGCCTCAATCGTCTTCTGACGGTCGTAAATCAGCGCGAGTACGGGAGTTTGAACCCTACCCACGGACAGCAGCACATTATGCTTTGTAGTAAAAGCACGTGATCCGTTCATGCCGATGAGCCAATCCGCTTCACTGCGAGCTTTTGCTGCTTTCGTTAGATTCTCGTACTCCGATCCATCCTTCAGCTCCTGGAATCCTTTGCGAATGGTCTCTGGCGTCAGATCCGAGATCCACAACCGCTTCACAGGATGCTCCAGCTTCAAATGTCGTTGAATGAGTGAAAAGATATGCTGCCCTTCTCGCCCGGCATCGCATGAATTCACTAGAAGATCGCTACGTTTCGCAAGATCTCCAATTACCTTGAGCTGGTCGATTGTCCGCGCATTAGGAACCAGTTTGAACTGGTCTGGAATAATGGGCAGATCATTAATATTCCACTTTTTGTATTTAACATCATAAGCATCCGGCTCGGCCAAACCGATTAGATGCCCTATTGCCCAAGTAATAATGTACTGCTCCCCTTCAAGATAGGAACGGTAATTTTTGGCCTTCGGTTCTATTGCGGCGGCGATATTCCGCCCCATATCCGGTTTCTCCGCAATAATGAGTGTCTTCAAAAACAATCGCTCCTTACCTTTTCGTTCTTAAGTCCAAAATGCGTCCAGTATTCTATTATACCATTAACCTCGGTTTTTTTTAATGGATTGGTTAGTAGGCCTAGGTAAAATTCAGACTTCCCTTTGTCTTTTCTATGAATTAGAATAGTTTGGTAAACGAGGTTTATATATCGGAGGAATCAAAACGTGTCTGAAAATCACAAATTTACAGAACCTTATAAGGACAAAAACGGTCACTATTTAAAAGCAGAATGTGAGAGATGCTTCGGTTTGTGCTGTTCCGCACTACCTTTTTCAGCTTCAGTGGATTTTGCTATGGATAAAGCAGCTGGCCAGCCGTGCCATAACCTACAATCAGACTTTCGCTGTGGTGTACATACAGATTTAAGAGCGCTTGGATTTCGTGGTTGTACTGTATATGACTGTTTTGGGGCTGGGCAAAAGCTTTCTCAGGTTACTTATACCGGTGTGGACTGGCGGAAGAATCCAAAAACTGCAAAGCAAATGTTCGAGGTATTTACGGCCATGTGGCATTTGCACGAATTGCTATGGTACTTAAATGAATCATTGAACTTAGATATAACCCATTCAATACATGTTGAGCTGCAAACAGCACTCGATGAGACGGAACAACTCACTTTACTTAACCCTGATTCTCTACAGAAGGTGAATGTTGACGCTCATCGAGCAAAGATTAATCTGTTACTGCTGCAAGTCAGTGAACTTGTGCGTACTGAGGCTCGTCGTAAACTAAAAAAAGCATCGAGAACTTTCAGCCGTGGTGCTGACCTTGTCGGCGCAAATCTTAAAAATGCAGATCTCAGGGGCGCCAACCTGAGGGGAGCCTATTTGATTGCCGCTGACCTTAAAGGCGCTAATCTTAGAGGTGCAGATCTTATTGGTGCAGATTTCCGTGACACTGACCTTAGGGGCGCTGATCTATCAGAGAGCATTTTTCTAACTCAGGGTCAGATTAATGCGGCAATAGGTGATGATCTCACAAAGTTACCTCCACCACTTTCCCGCCCTGAACAATGGCTTTCAGTTTGAGTTATAGAAGTTTAATTCAGCTGCGAAAAGAATTCTTGGATACGAGAAACTGCTTCTAACTTTTCTAAGACTTCTTTACCCGCAGCGGAGGCTCTTTCTAGATACTCCACCCTACCTTGTGCAGCCTCCTTACCGACTACTAGCGTTACGGGTATACCAATCAAGCTTGAATCCTTAAATTTAACGCCAGCACGTTCATTCCTATCATCTAGCAGCGTCTCAAAACCGAGCTTAGTAAGTTGATTATAAAGCTCCTCTGCAACTGCCAGTTGCTCCGAGTCCTTTATGGACATCATCAAAATATGAACCTGATAAGGCGCTAATGCAACTGGCCACATTATTCCTTGATCATCATGATTCTGTTCTACAATTGCGGACAATAGACGCGAGATTCCAATTCCGTAACAACCCATGATCATAGGCTGACTTTTGCCTAAACGATCTAAAAAGGAAGCTCCAAGCTTCTCACTGTATTTGGTACCTAATTTAAAGACATGTCCGATTTCAATGCCTTGATGAAAATGAAGAACGCCATCCTCGCAATGTGGACAAGCTTCTCCTTCCGCTACATTGCGAAAATCCCCCACATGCTCAAGCCCAAAATCTCTACCAGGTACAACATTACGGAAGTGATAATCTTTTTCTCCTGCTCCCGTCGTACCTTCCGTCATCTCAGCAACTGCGGCATCAACTAGTACAGTTAATTGAAGTCCCACAGGCCCCACAAACCCACTCTCTACACCCGTTAAGGATTTCACAGCTTCATAGTCAGCAAGACCGATCTCCATCGCTCCGATATATTTACTCACTTTTATCTCATTAACTTCATGATCTCCTCGAACCACTACAGCAAAGAATTGTCCGCTACCTTCGTAGATCAATGTTTTCATAATCTGCTCTGGTTGGATCTCCAACTCCTGCTCTAATTGATCAATAGTACGTAAATTTGGAGTATGGAATTTCTCTATCGCTGGTACTTCGAAATTCATTTCCTTCTTAACAGGACGTACAGCTTCTGCCTGTTCCAGATTGGCTGCGTAATCGCAAGAGGAACATACCGCAATCGTATCTTCCCCGATATCAGCCAGTGCCATAAATTCATGGCTGCCCCCTTCTCCGCCAATTGCACCAGAATCTGCATGAACAGCTCTGAACTTCAATCCACATCGCTTAAATATCCGGTGATAAGCATCGAACATTTGGTGGTATGATTTATCAAGTCCTTCTGAGCTTATATCAAAAGAGTACGCATCCTTCATCAAGAACTCTCTTCCTCTTAGCAATCCAGAACGTGGTCGCCGTTCATCTCGAAACTTAGTCTGAATTTGATACACGGTAACAGGAAGCTTACGATAGGAGCTGATCTCATTCCGCACAAGTGTGGTTACTACTTCTTCATGCGTTGGACCGAGAATGAATTCCCGCTCATGACGATCCTTAAAAGTCATCAACTCCTTACCATAAACATCATAACGTTCTGATTCCTTCCAAAGTTCCGCAGGCTGCATGGATGGCATTAAAATCTCCTGCGTTCCGGAATGATCCATCTCTTCTCTCACAATCGCTTCTATCTTTCGCAAAACCCGCCGTCCAAGTGGTAAATAGTTATATACTCCAGCAGCTAATTGACGGATATACCCCGCACGCAGCAGTAGCTGATGACTGTTTGTCTCCGCTTCCGAAGGCACCTCACGCAGTGTTGTTAATAATAAATTGCTTTGTCGCATCTTAAATACCCTCCTCAGAAATTATCTCTCTAAATGCAAAAAGACACATTCGTCAGGGACGAATGTGTCGTGATACCACCCTTATTTAACTGCCAGCTCAACATACAATCTATTCTGATTTGGCAATCCTCAAATCGGATAACGGTCGATTCCGGTAGCGGGTTAGTAGATACTATCGCTACAGCTACCAAGGCAGGATACCACTCACACGTGTTTGAGGAACCTTTCACCCGGTGGGTTCCCTCTCTGTTCTAACGCTTCTTGAATCGTAGATCCTTGGTCAATGCTTTTATCATGTGAATAATGTATTTAATTTATATGATACTGATATCTACGTCAAGCATCGCTTTATTTAAAAAACCGTTTCTCCAGCAGGTAAACTGCTTTTGAAACGGCTTATTAGACAATTATTATCTTAACGTTTTAAACAAGAACGGTTGAACCCATCAGGTATTTATCCACTTCACGCGCAGCTTCGCGTCCTTCGTTGATGGCCCATACAACCAAGCTTTGACCACGTCTCATATCGCCAGCAGCAAACACTTTATCCACGTTGGTATTGAATTTACCATAACGTGCTTTCACATTGGAACGACGATCTGTCTCAAGATCAAGCTCTTGAATAATATCTTGTTCTGGCCCATCAAAACCGATGGCTATCAAAGCTAATTGAGCAGGATATACAGCTTCGGTGCCTGGAACAGGTTGATAGATCTTACGACCTGTCTCATCCACGATCCGGCGGATCTGTACAGTATGCAGTTCTTTCAAGTTACCTTCATCATCACCTACGAATTTAGTAGTCATAATGGAGAACTCACGTGGGTCATCCCCAAATATGGCTTTAGCTTCTTCTTGCGCGTAGTCTAGGCTATATACATTCGGGAATTGTGGCCAAGGGTTAGCAATCGGATCACGCTGAAGAGGTGCTTTTTCATGTGTACCAAATTGAGTGATACTGCTGCAGCCATGACGAAGTGCTGTAGCAACACAGTCAGATCCAGTATCACCGCCACCCAAGACGATCACGTCTTTACCTTCAGCAGATACATAGTTGCCATCTTCAAGATTGGAATTCAAATAGCTCTTAATCGTACCATTTAAATAGTCCATGGCGTACATAACACCCTTAAGCTCACTGCCTTCAACGTTAAAACGACGTGCCTTTGTAGCTCCACCACACAGAACAACCGCATCATACTCATCCACTAGCTGTTGAGCAGGAATATCCTTGCCAATCTCTGTATTCACTACAAAATTAATACCATCTGCAGCTAATAAATCTACACGACGTTGAACAACTCTCTTATCGAGTTTCATAGTGGGAATGCCATATGTCAGCAGCCCGCCGATGCGGTCACTGCGTTCAAATACAGTTACTGTATGTCCAGCCTTATTAAGTTGAGCTGCTGCTGCGAGTCCAGCAGGTCCAGAGCCTACGATTGCAATCTTTTTGCCTGTACGTTTCTCTGGAGGATTAGGTACAACCCAGCCTTCTTCAAACCCCTTATCAATAATAGCTAACTCAATGGTCTTAATGGTCACCGGCTGTCCAATTAGACCCACTGTGCAAGAGCCTTCGCAAGGAGCAGGACAAATGCTTCCAGTAAACTCAGGGAAATTATTCGTCTTATGCAGACGTTCCAGGGCTTCTTTCCAGAGACCGCGGTACACCAAATTATTCCACTCTGGAATTAGATTATGAACTGGACAACCCGAGGTTCCTCCAGCCATATCAATTCCTGTATGACAATACGGCGTTCCGCAATCCATGCAGCGCGCTCCTTGTGTCTGAAGCTCGTCCTCGGATAAATGATGGTGGAACTCCTCCCAGTCTTTTACCCGCTGCTCAGGATCCCGATCACCTGGGAGCTGCCGTTTATACTCCATAAAACCTGTAGGTGTAGACATGTTTACGTTTCCCCCATCCGTTCTCTTCGTGTTGAAGTATAGTACATTGTAGCATATTGCGGCTTCGTATGGTCGTGAGCAGCGCAATGAAGTACCAGCACATTCTATACCTGTAGATTATCATTTCTAATTTTAATTATAGTAGCACTCATTACTTTTGCACAGTAATGGATTAATCTACTGATTTTTTGTACTATTTCACATGTTATGTCAGAGAAAACGTTTTATTGCTATTCCGTACGTTCATAAACAAGAAAACGGTAATCATACGGATTCTTTTCATCACGAATTCCCTTCTTATTGGAAACTTCTTTCCACACGCTCCAGTCAATATCAGGAAACCGGGTATTCCCTTCAAAATCCTGTTCAATTTGCGTTAACATCAACTTGTCAGCATACGGCAACATCAGCTTATAAATTTCCGCACCGCCGATCACCATCAGCTCATCGTCTTTTCTACCCTCGCTGAGAGCTTCCTCAAGCGTGTGTACAACCTCTGCACCTTCAGGAGCATAATCAGTATCTCTAGTCATAATTAAGCTTGTTCTGCCCTTTAGAGGCTTCCCTCCGAGCGAATCCCACGTTTTGCGGCCCATAAGCATTCTCTTCCCCAGTGTTTCTGCTTTGAAATAAGCGAAATCAAGCGGTAAATGCCAAGGCATATCATTATCTTTTCCAATAACATGATTGGTGCCCATTGCCCATATTAAGCTAATACTCATGATACACGCTCCTTCCTACCTATATAGATCAAAAAATCTTGATAACCATTAATTTATACTGCGATCGGCGCTTTAATCGAAGGATGCGGATTGTACCCTTCAATGATAAGGTCTTCCAGCTCGATATCAAAAAGTGATTTCTTATTTGAATTAATAACCAATGTTGGCAATGGTCTTAAATCTCTTGATAATTGCTCTTTTACTTGATCAACATGGTTTGAATAGATATGTGCATCACTAATGCTATATACAAACTCGCCTACTTCTAGACCACACTCATGTGCTATTAAATGTGTAAGTAAGGAGTAAGACGGGATATTGAAGTTAGCTCCAAGAAAAGAGTCAGCACTGCGCTGCAGCAAGTGACAGCTTAATTTACCATTTGCAACATAGAACTGGAACATAACGTGGCAAGGTGGTAACGCTGCTTTACTCCCTTTTGCCCCAGCATTTATAACATCTTCCGGGTTCCATGCGCTTACAATTAAACGACGAGAATCAGGATTTGATTTGATCTGATGAATTACATCTTGTAATTGGTCAATGGATTCTCCCGTAGAAGATGTCCAATTTCGCCACTGCTTACCATAAACATTCCCTAGGTCACCATGCTTCGCTGCGAACGCATCATCTTCTAAGACACGATCACAAAATGCTTTCATCTCTGCTTGATAAACTTGATTGAAGTCTTCATCAATTAAACAACGATTCCCGAAATCAGTCATATCTGGACCTGTATATTCGTCTGATTCAACCCATCTTTTGAAAGCCCATTCATCCCAAATATGATTATTATTTTTCAATAAATAACGAATGTTTGTGTCGCCTTTAATAAACCATAATAATTCACTTGCGATTAAACGGAACGGTGTCCGTTTTGTTGTAAATAAGGGGAAGCCTTTTGATAAATCAAATCGCATTTGATAACCAAATACACTAATAGTGCCTGTTCCGGTACGATCTTCTTTTTTTACACCATTATCTAAAATATATTGTAAAAAATTCAAATAGGTTTGTTCTAACTCATTATTCAATTTAATGCACCTCCGTAATATTTCACCTCATATATTATATCTGAAAAATCCGAATTTTGTAGAAGGTAAGATATTTTTTAAATTTATTTAATAATCCGAGGAGTTCACTACTCTGATATTCTTAACTCTACTCTAACCCCATAAGCACGAAGTGAGGCTTGTCCACCTACAGGGAAAGTAATCATTGGGGAGGTATGTCCAAAGTCCACGTCTGCAATGACAGGAATGTCTGATAGCTCTTCTTTTGAAGTTATGATTTTGATCAACAGTTCTTTAGTCATACGTGATCCTTGTTGGAATCTGCCAATAACCAATCCTTTAACATGCTGAAAATCTGGTTGATGAATCAGCGATTGTAAATCCCGATCAAAGGTTGCAGGCGATGACTCATAATCATCCTCAAGAAATAATATCGAATTTTTTAAACTTGGCATATACTCCGTTCCCTGCAAAAGATTTAATGTACACAGGTTCCCACCGATAATTGTCCCTTTCGCTTCTCCATCATTGATAATGAACGGACCTTCATTTCTGATAAATACACGGTTCTCCTGGTCCAGATACCACTCATCATCACTCCAATGCTTCGAAGGCCTCACCACTATTTCTTTGTTGTCCATCATCAGCTTACGGAAATATTCGGTGGTATATTCATTGTCGTGAAGCATTGCGAAGCTAGAAAAATGTGGTCCGGAATATGTAACTAATCCTGTTTTAGCATAGATTGCATTACTTAAAGTAGTAATATCCGAATACCCGCATAATCGTTTAGGATGCTCTGCAATGATGGAATAGTCGATATAACGTAGCAGTTGATTGCTATTAAAGCCTCCAATGGTCGTAAGAATCCCTTTAACATTCGGATCTAAAAAAGCTTCGTGCAAATCCTCTATTCTAGAATCGATCGATGAGGAAACAAAATCATCCTTCTCAAAAGAATTTACGGAAAATGATATCCGAAAACCTAATTTTTGCAGCTGTTCTTTGGCAATTTTCCTTTGTTCAGCAGCGATTAACGACAGACTTCTGGCAGGTGAGATGATTCGCAACTCATCACCAGGCTTTAACTTATTGGGTTTCATCATTTGTCCTCCCTATATAAGTTTTTAAAATACGGATGAATGATTTTATAGTGTATTCGCTCAAATTGTTTCATCTCCTCCCATTATATCTTTTTTCAAAAAAGTGGAAAACTCAAAAAGGCGAAACGCAAATGCGTTCCGCCTTTCAGTGCCTGCTAGAGCAATTGGGTAGAGAAATTATTTCATTACGTGAATAGGGTGACCTTCAACCAGTTCAGCAGCTTCCATGACGATTTCGCCAAGGGTTGGATGCGCATGAATAGTCAAAGCGATATCTTCAAGTGTTGCGCCCATTTCAATTGCCAAACCAAGTTCAGCGATCAAGTTAGAAGCTTCGATACCAACGATTTGTGCACCAAGCACAAGATTGTTTTCGGAGTTAGCAACAATTTTGATGAAACCTTCTGGGCTGTTCAAAGATACGGCGCGGCCATTCCCTGCAAATGGGAACTTACCAGCTTTCACTTTGTAGCCTTTGTCTTTCGCTTCTTTCTCAGTCAAACCAACGCTTGAGCATTCAGGATCTGTAAACACAACTGCTGGGATGACTTTGTAGTCAACAACAGATGTAAGTCCTGCAATCGCTTCTGCGGCAATCTTACCTTCGTAAGAAGCTTTGTGAGCCAACGCCAGACCTGGAACAACGTCGCCGATAGCGAAGATGTTAGGAATGCTTGTGCGACCTTGGTGATCGACTTTGATCAATCCACGCTCGTCGAGCTCAAGACCGATCAGGTCTAGTCCAAGTTCACCATCAGTGTTAGGACGACGGCCTACAGTTACAAGCAAGTAATCCGCAGTAACTTCTTTGGATTCGCCACCAACAGAATATTTCACGGTAACTTCCTTGTCGTTCTGTACAGCACTTTCAGCTTTAGCGTTAGTTACGATTTCGATGCCAGTTTTAGCCATGTTTTTCGCAACAAGACGAGTCATATCTTTATCAAAGCCTGGAAGTACAGTATCCAAACCTTCGATGATTGTTACTTTAGTACCGAATTTGGAGTACATTTGGCCAAGCTCAGCGCCGATGTAACCACCACCGATTACGATCATGCTCTTCGGAATTTCTGGAAGCTCAAGAGCTTCAGTCGAAGATAGAATACGTCCACCGAATGGGAAAGGTTTCAGTTCAATCGGACGGGAACCTGTTGCAATGATACAGTGTTTGAAGCGGTAACGTGGGGATTCATGATCATTGAACACACGTGCTTCTGTGTCGCTGATAAACATGCATTCGCCGTTAAATACTTCAATTTTGTTGCCTTTCATCAAACTAGTCACGCCGCTAGTCATTTTCTTAACTACGCCGTTTTTGAACTCTTGAGTTTTAGCAAAATCCACTTTAACGTTCTCAGCAGTAACACCGAAAACTTCACCATGCTTAGCAGATTCGAACTGATGTGCAGCAGCAATCAGTGCTTTAGAAGGAATACATCCACGGTTCAAACATACACCGCCGAGTTCCGATTTATCCACGATGAGGACTTTTTGGCCGAGCTGGGCGGCACGAATTGCCGCCACATACCCACCAGGACCTGCACCAATGACCAATGTGTCAATATCTAGAGAAGCGTCTCCTACTACCATAATTATACCTCCATAACCAGCAGCTCAGGATTATTGAGCAGCGATTTAATGTAGTTCATAAAGTTTTGAGCAGTCGCACCATCGATAATACGGTGGTCAAAGCTGAGTGACAACGCCATTACAGGAGCAACTACGATTTCACCATTCTTAACTACTGCTTTTTCACTGATACGGCCAGTTCCGAGGATAGCCACTTCAGGGAAGTTAATGATTGGAGTAAAGAACATACCGCCAGCAGAACCAATGTTACTGATGGAGATCGTGCTGCCCTTCATTTCGTTAGCAGACAATTTACCGTCACGACCACGAACTGCAAGGTCAGTGATGCTGCTAGCGATCATCCAGATGCTCTTACGGTCAGCATCCTTGATAACTGGAACGATCAAGCCGTTTGGTGTATCAGTAGCGATACCGATGTTGTAGTATTTCTTGTAAACAATCTCGCCTGCTTCTTCATCAATCATAGCGTTAAGCGCTGGGAATTGACGGGAAGCTGCAACCAATGCTTTAACAATGAATGGAAGGTAAGTAACCTTAACGCCTTTTTTCTCAGCGATTGGTTTCATCCGTGTACGGAATGCTACCAGTTCAGTAACATCTACTTCGTCCATAATTGTAACGTGCGGTGCAGTGTAAGCCGATTTTACCATTGCATTGGCGATCGCTTTACGAATGCCCTTGTATGGTACACGTTCTTCTTCAAGACTAACATTACCGCTCGCTGCTGCAGATGTTGCTTTAGCTTCAGTTTTAGCAGCCTTAGGAGCTTCAGAAGCTGCCGCTGCAGGAGTTGCCGCTGCCGCAGGTGCTGAACCACCTTTCAAGAATGCTTCAACGTCTTCACGAGTGATTTTGCCGCCTTTTCCAGTTCCGTTCACTTTAGAGATATCCACTTTTTGCTCACGAGCAAATTTACGAACGCTAGGTGTAGCCAACACATCACGGTCAGGTGCTGGTGCTGCACTAACAGATCCACCTTGTTTAGCATCAGATGGGCTAGTTGCTGCAGGGGAAGAAGTGGTATTTGCACTTCCTTTTGCTGCATCTGCTTCTGCGGAAGCATGACCTGCTTGTTCAGGAACGTCACCTTCTGCAGCAATGATAGCTACAACATCGCCAACACGGCATACTTGACCATCTTTAGTCAGAACTTCCAACACAGTACCGTTCACTGGACAAGGAACTTCAACTACTGCCTTGTCATTTTGAACTTCCATGATGATATCATCATCGGTTACTTTGTCACCGGCTTTGATATGCATTTTGATGATTTCACCTTCATGCAGACCTTCACCCAGTTCTGGGAACCGATATTCAAAGTTCGCTGATTTAGCATTCGCAGGAGCTGGTGCAGCAGGTGCAGGTGCAGCTGGAGCTTCTTCAGCAGCATGACCTTCTTGCTCAGGCACGTCGCCCTCAGCTTCGATAATAGCTACAACTTCGCCAACACGGCAAACTTGGCCATCTTTAGTCAAAACTTCCAACACGGTACCGTTCACTGGACAAGGCACCTCAACTACCGCCTTATCATTTTGAACTTCCATTACGATATCATCATCCGTTACCTTGTCACCGGCTTTGATATGCATTTTGATGATTTCACCTTCATGCAAACCTTCACCTAGTTCAGGGAATCGGTATTCAAACTTTGCCACTTTGAAAACCTCCTTGTGAAATTGGGACTGATCTTATGGTTAGAATTCAGAAGAAGAAACGACGTTGTCATCCATAAAGGATGACAACCGTTTCTCATAGAAAAAATATTTTAGAAATCCAAAACTTTCTTCACGCCTGCAATAATACGCGCAGGGTTTGGAAGCCATGTATCTTCAATTTGTGCGAATGGATATACTGTGTCCGGACCTGCGATCCGAAGAACAGGTGCTTCCAAGTGCAGCAATGCTTTTTCGTTAATTTGTGCAATAACCTCAGCAGCAACACCGGAGCTCTTTTGAGCTTCTTGTACTACGATAGCACGGTTAGTCTTCTTCACAGACGCTACAATAGTGTCGATGTCGATTGGACTTACAGTACGAAGGTCAATAATTTCAACGTTAATGCCTTCTTTTTCGAGTTGCTCGGCTGCTTTGGTAGCTGTATGTACCATCAGCCCGTAAGTAATGATAGATACATCAGCACCTTCACGTACTACGTTAGCTTTGCCAAGTTCAACAGTGTATTCACCTTCTGGCACTTCAGCACGGAATGCATGGTAAAGGTTCAAATGCTCCATGAAGAATACAGGGTCATTGTCGCGGATAGACGCGATAAGAAGTCCCTTAGCATCATATGGGTTTGAAGGAATTACTACTTTAATACCCGGGCTTTGTGCAATCAAACCTTCGAGTGAATCTGTATGAAGCTCAGCAGCCTTAACTCCGCCACCAAAAGGAGTACGGAATACGATTGGAGCATTATATTTACCGCCAGAACGCCAGCGCAGACGTGCCGCTTGAACAACGATCTGATCAAGTGCTTCAAAGATAAAACCAACGAATTGAATTTCTGCAATTGGGCGGAAGCCTTGTACACCAAGACCAAATGCCAGACCACCGATAGCGGACTCAGCTAGTGGAGTATCAAAAATACGATCTTCGCCAAATTCCTTTTGCAGCCCTTCCGTTACACGGAAAACGCCACCTACATTACCAACATCCTCTCCGAAGATAAGAACGTTAGGGTCACGATTCAGTTCAACGCGCATCGCGTCGCGGATCGCTTCTTTCATATTCATTTGTGCCATTGCCTGATATCCCCCTTATTCAAAATCGGCTTTTTGCTCTTCCAGATGTTTAGGTGTTACTTCGAACATGCTGTCGATCAAGCCAGGTATAGTCATTTTTTCGGTTTGTTCAGCTTTTTTAATCTGCTCGTTAACAGTAGCTTTCGCTTCGTCTTTCACGCGCAGCGTATCTTCTTCAGTCCAAAGACCTTTCTTCTCCAAATACTTGGCAAGACGGTTGATTGGATCCTTTTCGCTCCATTGTCCTTCTTCTTCTTTCGAACGATATTTACTTGCATCGTCAGAAAGGGAGTGTGGACGGAAACGGTAAGTTACAGCTTCGATCAATGTAGCACCTTCGCCATTACGTGCACGCTCAGCAGCGTCACGAACAGCACTGATTACTGCAAAGATGTCCATGCCGTCAACTTTAATTCCCGGAATACCAGCTGCAACCGCTTTGTGAGCGATCGATTTGGAAGCTGTTTGTTTTGCGAATGGAGTCGTAATCGCGTAACCGTTGTTTTGAACAAAGAAGATAACAGGCAGTTTAAAGCGACCAGCAAAGTTCAAGCCTTCATAGAAGTCGCCTTCAGAAGAACCGCCATCACCAGTGTAAGTAATTGCAACACTCTTTTGTTTCTTCAATTTAAAGCCCATTGCAATTCCTGTAGCGTGCAGGATTTGCGCGCCGATGATAATTTGTGGCATCAATACATTAACGCCATCAGGAATAGCTCCACCATGTTGGTGTCCACGGGAATATAAGAATGCTTGGTACAATGGAAGTCCGTGCCATACTAGCTGCGGAATATCACGGTAGCCTGGGCATAAGAAGTCTTCTTTCTCCAAAGCGTACTCGCTACCAATCATAGTAGCTTCTTGACCGGATACCGGTGCGTAGAAACCAAGACGGCCTTGACGACCAAGATTTACTGCACGATCATCCCAAGTACGGGTAAATACCATACGATACATAATTTCTTTCAGTTGATCGTCGGTTAAATCAGGCATTTTATCCTTGTTGATAATTTCTCCATCCGGGGAAAGTACCGTTAGAGCCTCGACGTCCTCTGTATACACTTCATAAGGAACTTTACTCATTATCTTCACCTCAATAAAAAAATTTGAATATCAGCTGCCTCTGTTATAATATTATTATACACCTGTTTGGTTACTTTCGTCAAAGAAATACTTATAAAATTTATATTCCTTTAAATTTTGTATGTATAACAGGTGATTTATTTTTATATAACAGTTTAAAGCTTTTGGAACAAGTAAATGATTAATCACACAGTTACTCAGCTATTCATTTTAGAGCAAACCGTTGTGTATTGCAAAATTCGACAAGAAAGGTGACGTGGCAACTATGAGCGATTCTGTTTTTCTGAAACGCACAATTGTAAAAGAAACGCTTTGGAGTAAACATCTGCAGGAGGAACGTAAATTACGCATCTATCTCCCTCCCGGCTACAACGAAGTCTTGAGCTACCCAGTGGTGTACTGCCAAGACGGCGAAGAGTTCTTTAACTTTGGCCGCATCGCTACACTCGCTGGACGTCTTATTATAGAAGAAGACGTGGAGCCCTTCATCATTGTTGGTGTCGAAGTAGACGTCGCTGTTCGGACTCAAGAATACGCTCCTTTTGGAAGCAGATTCAAGCAGTACTTATCTTGCTTTTCCGAAGAGATTATTCCCTTCATTGAACAAAAATATCCTGTGCGCCATACTCCGGACGAACGAATCTTAGCAGGCGACTCCCTTGGGGGCAGTGTTTCGCTCCACCTTGCACTTGCTTATCCTGCGATCTTCACACGTATCATCAGCCTTTCCGGTGCATTCTATCCTGAATCCCGCGACATGCTGGCTAAAGAAGAGGATCTCTCCTGGCTCAACATTAATATGGTCGTTGGTCTGCAGGAAACAGAATACAAAACGGATACTGGCATTTATGATTTTGTTCAGATGAATCGAGAAACAAAAACATTGCTTGAATCACGCGGAGCAACCGTATCCTACCGAGAGAAAGACGGACTTCATCTCTGGGGCTTCTGGCAGAAAGAGCTACCAGAATCTCTACTCTATTTCTTAAACGCATAATGACCTATTGATAGTAGTAAATAGTGAACATCTAAAGAACAGTATGTAGATTACTTGATTGCGCTTACAGTTAAATCCAGCAATTTCCCTCGATTTACCATATGAATCATACAGAGAGAGCTGTAATCCGAATGGGTTACAGCTTTTCTCTTATCATTCTTTCCAGCAATATGTCACAGCCCGCGTTGATCAAATCATATACCTGTTCAAAATTACCTGTAAAATACGGATCCGGCACTTCGCGCAGCTCCTCCTCAGGCAATAAGTCCATGAAGAACATTAGCTCGGCGTCTTTCCCGCCAGGAATCTTTCGAACATTCTCTCCATTAGACTTGTCCATGCAGACGATATAGTCAAATTTTTGAAAATCTTCACTGTCGACTAGCCGTGCTAACATGTTCTCATAGCTAATGTCGTTCTGATCAAGGATACGTCTTGTTCCTTCATGCGGCTCTTTTCCTATATGCCAATCTCCAGTTCCCGCTGAATCTACAAGAATCTTATCAGATAGTTCTCGTTCATTAATCTTATGCCGCAGAACAGCCTCCGCCATTGGTGATCGACAAATATTACCCAGACATACAAACAGTACGCTTACGATTTCGTTCACCTCCCAGTTGTTAAACCTAAATATATGTGAATTTATACTCAAAAGATCGCACACTCTCATTTTAGCGTTGTCGAGGTCAATTGTGCAACCTTTCGATCTGCATTATACTGGACAGGATACTCAACAAGAGGTTTAAGAGGAGGAATGGATGTTATGTCATCCAAACGAGTCGTAATTTTTGCAGGTGGAGAACTGTCTCCAGAATATTTCAACCTATTAGATGAAGATGATTTTATTATCGGTGCGGATCAGGGAGCGCTATTTCTCATTTCTCACGGATATACACCAGATATAGCAGTAGGTGATTTTGATTCCGTTTCGCCTGAAGCACTTCAAGATATTGAAAACAAAAGTAAGAAGACTATCACCTGTGATGCCGTGAATAAAGATTTGACAGATAGCGAGATGGCGCTAGATATTGCAATGGATCAGCAACCCGATTCTATTCTACTATTAGGTGTTACGGGTACTCGAATTGACCACTCCCTGGCTAGCATTCAAATGATGACAAGAGCCCTACAACGTCAAATCAACTGCTACGTCATGGACACGCATAACTATATAACCCTTACAGGATCCCAGGCTGTTATCAACGATTTAGGCTATACCTACGTGTCTTTACTGCCTTTAACCCCAGAAGTATCGGGTATTACCTTAGAAGGATTTCAATATCCATTGACGGACGCTACACTAAAGCTTGGACAATCACTTGGTGTGAGTAACAAACTGGTTTCATCCTCAGGGACGGTTACCATTCGAAGTGGATTGTTGCTGATCATTCAGAGTAAAGACTAGATACATAGAGATCATGTTTAACGTAAAATGCTACTTTTTTTATAGTTTAGAAACATCATTGTAACTTTTATCTCAAATTCGAAAAAGCCGTGAAAACTCTTTTGTACCAAGGGTTTTCCGGCTTTTTTAAGATTCTATTACATCAAATTATTAATTTTTTGTAACTTTTAATGAATTTTTAATAAAACGCTTACAACCCATACCCGGCCTCACTTTATTGCACCTCTTCCAATTTTTATGTCATAGATAACCTGCTATACTACGAATCAGGCAAGCAAGACAGACAAACACAACAACAAAGACTAACACCTTGGAGGTAATACAACATGAATAAACAACAATGGATTAAAAAAGCGATTGTTATAGGAATGGTTACTACAATGGGCTTGGGTACAATGATGGCAACAGGCGTAGGCGCAACGAAAGTTGAAGCAGCTTCCGTATCTAAAGGTCAAAGCGTAGTTAATCTCGGGAAGAAATATATGGGAGTGCCTTACAAATTCGGTGCATCCACTTCTACTACTAAAGTTTTTGACTGCTCTTCTTTTACAAAATACATCTTTAAACAATATAATGTAACATTGCCTCGTACATCCGTAGATCAATCTAAAGTAGGGAAAGCAGTATCGAAAGCTGACCTTCGTGTAGGTGATCTAGTATTTTTCTCGAGCGGTAGCAGAGCAAACGGTAAAAATGTAACTCACGTTGCTGTTTATGCTGGCAATGGCAAAATTCTGCACACTTACGGTAAACCAGGTGTTACGATTTCCGATCTTAACTCCGGTAATTGGAAAAAAACATATTTAAAGGCTCGCCGCGTACTGTAAACAACGACTCTGTAGAGTTCTAACTATAATAGAGAAATAGTCTCAGGATGTGGTGCCGCCTTCGGGCGCCCTCATTACATATCCTGTTCCGCGAACGGTGTGAATCAACTTGTTCCGGTGACCTTTATCCATTTTCAAACGGATATGTCTGATGTAAACATCTACAACATTGGTATCTGCGTGAAATTGGTAACCCCATACTTCCTTAAGTATCTCGATGCGAGAGCATATCATTCCTTGGTTCGCAGCGAGATAATACAATAGATCAAATTCTTTGGGTGTCATTTTTAACTCGATCCCGTCGCGACTTACAAACCTGCGGCTGGGATCGAGCATTAAACCATCGACTCTCAGTATTTGATTTAAATTTCGACGCCGTCCAGTAAGGGTTAACAAATTTAGAATCCTGTGCTTGAATTCACCGGTATGTAAAGGCTTTGTCATATATTCATTACCCCCGGCTGAGAACGCCGAAACTGCCCCAGTTCCAGATTCAGATTGTTTACCGGAAATCACCATTACTGGTAGTATCATCCCCTCAGCTCTTACAGCGGAAATTATGTCCCAGCCTTCCCAAGTCCCCACCTCGCATAACTCAGCAAGCAGCAGTACCGGTTCTACTTTTGATATGGATAAGCGGAGATCCTCGGGATCTTCGCTTTTTGTTGCTTCAAGTCCAATATCTTGTAGCACACTTTCTATAACGGTTCGATCTTCTTCTCTACTACTGCTATCAGCCATATACCATATTATTTGCTCAATCACAAAGTTCCCCCATATCCATATGACTTGCACCAGCATCACTGCGGTACGTATAGAATTCCCGGAAAACAAAAAGACCATTCCTAAGAAATGGCCTGAACACCTATTTACAGCTTCTTTATCCAAAATATCGATGATAAAAGCTCCGAGCAGCAGCAATATCTTTTGTTCCATGAATCAACGCTCTACCATCAGCAAAAATTACTAACCGATAAGGCCCTTCTATAAAAGAAACCAGATAAGCGTTGCTGTCCACGCTTCCGCTTCCTAAACGAGACAAACGGTCCGCAGTTTCCTGCAAGTTAAGCTTCTGTGGTCTCGCAGGTCGAATTTGTACTGTATCCCTTCCACAAAGAACATCGCCTCGTTCGGTATTCGCTGCCATTAGATAGGGATAGATCGGATGACTCCCACAAGAAGGGCAGTTTTTCTTTTTGGCAGCTTTCACTCCAATTTCATGGTATTCATTCCGCCACAAATCAAACGTTAACAGTTTGTTTCTTAATTGTTCTTTACGCTTACCTAGTAGTTTCAGCGCCTCTGCCGTTGCATTTGCCGTAACTAGTTGTACTGCTTGCGGAAGTATACCTGCGGTATCACAGGTATCACCTCCTAGCGGTACTGTACCTAGAAGACAATTGAGACATGGAGTTTCTCCTGGCAAAATCGTATAGGATATTCCATAACTCCCAACACATGCACCATAGATCCAAGGAATACCGTGCTTTTGCGCCATATCATTAATAATGAGCCGAGTATCAAAATTGTCTGTACCATCCATGATCAGATCAACCCCTGAAACAAGCTCTTCCAACTCTTCGGCACGAACATCTATAACATAGGCTTCAATAACGACCTCAGAATTAATCTGTTGAAGTTTGCGCTGCGCAGCAGCAGCCTTAGGCATACGTTCAATAGCATCTACCTCAGTATAGAGCTGTTGCCTCTGAAGGTTACTCCACTCTACATAATCACGGTCAGCTAAAATAATTTTGCCTACCCCGCAGCGTACCAGCGTCTCTGCAATCCCTGTACCAAGCGCACCTGCTCCGACTACTAAAACACTAGACTGCGCGAGCCTTTCTTGTCCCTCTGCTCCAAATGGCGCAAATCGCACCTGACGAGAATAACGATCTTCACGACCATCTGTATGAATCATTCGGTTTCCCTCCCCGTATCCAAAAACCGGAGAACAGCAGATCGTCTGCTATTCCCCGGGAGTATGAAGATTCTATACTTGTACTGCTGACCACTGTTCAACATCCCAAATTTTCGTAACCCAATCTTCATAGAAATCAGGTTCATGGGAGACGAGCAGGACTGTGCCTTTATATTCTTGTAATGCCCGCTTCAGCTCTGCCTTGGCAATAACATCAAGGTGATTGGTAGGTTCATCGAACAGAACCCAGTTGCTCTCACGCATCAACAGCTTACAGAGACGGACCTTAGCTTGTTCGCCACCACTCAGCATGCTAAGCGGTCGGGTAATATGCTCATTTTTCAGACCACAGCGAGCAAGATGTCCACGCACTTCATTCTGAGTTAGACTAGAAAATTCATTCCAGACATCCTCAATAGGTGTAAGATTAGCTGCTTTCACTTCTTGTTGGAAATACGCTGAGTTCAGATAATCTCCTAGATAGGTTTTACCGCTATACGTAGGAATCACGCCAAGAATAGTCTTCAGTAGCGTCGATTTACCGACACCATTGCAACCAGTTATAGCGATCTTCTCTCCACGTTCAATGGTCATGTTCAGCATAGGAAGCAACGGACGGTCGTAACCAATCTCGAAATCAATGCCTTCGAAGACTGTTTTCCCGCTGGCCCGACTTTCTTTAAACTTAAAGGTAGGTTTTGCAGCTTCTTCTGGTCGATCAATTCGATCCATACGATCCAGCTGTTTCTCACGGCTCTTCGCCCGGCCAGATGTGGAGGCACGAGCTTTGTTACGCTGAATGAAATCCTCTTGTTTCTTAATAAAATCCTGTTGTTTCTCATAAGCATCTATGTGTTGGATCTTATTCATCTCGGCCATATTCAGGAATTTCTCGTAGTTCGCAGTGTATCGAGTAAGTTTACCGAACTCCAGGTGATAGACCACATTTACGACTTTATTCATGAATTCCGTATCATGAGAGATCAATATAAATGCATATGGATATTGCTTCAAATAGTTAGTTAACCAGTCGATATGCTCAACATCCAAATAGTTAGTAGGCTCATCCAGCAATAGTACATTCGGTTTCTCAAGCAGAAGCTTCGCGAGCAGAACCTTTGTGCGCTGACCCCCACTTAGTGAAGCGACATCACGGTCAAGTCCAATAACGGATAGGCCAAGACCATTCGCCATTTCCTCCACTTTTACATCAATAAGATAAAAATCTCCGATGTCCAGCTGTTCCTGAATGTCCCCCATTTGCTCGAGTAACATCTCTAACTCTTCAGGAGAAGCGTCGCCCATCTTTTCAGTTATAGTTAGCATTTCCTGTTCCAGCTCTAAAAGTGGCAAGAAAGCGTCCTTCAATACATCACGGATGGTTTTCCCTGGCGTTAAGATCGTATGCTGATCCAAGTAACCGTAACGGACGCGAGGCGTCCACTCTACTTTTCCACTATCCTTCAACAGTTTTCCAGTCAAAATATTCATAAGCGTCGATTTTCCTACGCCATTTGCTCCTACGATTCCTACATGCTCACCCGGTAACAACCGGAAAGAAACATTTTTAAACAACGTCCGATCCCCAAAATTGTGGGAAACGTCTTCTACACTAAGTAAACTCATAAATTCTCCGCAAGCTCCTGTCTATACTTAAATAATGCGTAATAAGAAGAAACGACGTTGTGGTCTTTTAAAGACGACAAACGTTTCTCGTAAAAATATAAGGATAAAGTATAGTGTGAAGCTTATACTTTCTTATATTTCAAGCAGAAACGTCTTCAGCGTCCCTGTAGGACGGTAAGCGTTCATGCAAGAAATATAAAGGTAAAGTATAGTGTAAAACTTATACTTTCTTATATTTTTCAAAACACGTATAAATATATATTTTAACACACTTTAATGCAACACTGAACTAAAAGTTAGTTGAGTGAAAAGAGGAAGCATAGAGAACCGCTTTATTCAGCCTTTCTTTTGAAAAAAACTACGGCTTTTCCCCTTACTGGGTACATCTAATACTCCCTCAAACATTTCATTGATCTCTTCTACCAACTTCCCCTTAGGCTTGAATGGATCTTGCTGAAAAGGTAGTCCATAAATATTATCTGTACCTATAGCGGTCTGCAACAGTTGTACAGTTGAGCGTTCTGCGAGTGGTAACCCCACCCTCCAATTCGTTTCAGGCTGTAACCTTTTACGCCTAAGCCACACTAGTAAATCTTCGAGTCGCCAATCTGCACCAGAAGTAATTAGAATCGGCATATCGCTATATTTGAACTCATCAAGCGCCCCTTCATATTCCCCAATGCCAAGATCCAACACTACAAATTGATAATCCCCTCTCAGCAAATCAGCCATTTTTCCGTGAATAGGACGTTTCCAATAATGCACCCCTTTCCATGAAAAAGCAGATATCTCATCCTTGGATGCAACAGTTGTAATCTGTGTATGTAACATGCTGCGAATGCGTTCATAAACCGATGAATCAGGAGAAAAATCAACCCATGCAGTTGCCCCCTTCTGTGCAAGTAAGCTACTCACTGCGAATGAAGTATGTGTTGTTCCAAGACCTGAAGCAACTCCGAGTATGGCAATGACCATCGCTTTTCTCTTTTCTAGAGAATGTGGGACTGAAATAGTAAAATCATTTACTCTAACCATTTCGGACTCCATACGAATTAGCGTCTGTAGAACTGCTTCCGCATTCTGATAACGCTCTTCCGGGTGATGTCGTAATAAGCGTCTTATGATTGGAATAATGCCAGCTGGCATATGGTTATATAGCCGATCCTCCATCCCAGACTCCCATTGACTACATTGCCCTCCAGTTACCATAAAGAGAATTAATGCACCTAATCCATATAAATCGGATACCGGCTGACTCTGCCCACTTCCATATTGCTCAGGTGCCGCGAATCCAACCGTACCAAGCTTAACCGTATCTTCAGAGATACCGTGTTTGTAGCTTCGTGCGATCCCAAAGTCAATTAACATCAGTTCTTTTTGCAGTGTCAACATGATATTTGAAGGCTTTAGATCACGATAGATAATCGGTGGTTGATGACTATGCAGATATTGAAGGACTTCTAAAAGCTGTTTAGCCGCCTGAATGATGAAGTCACTTGGCAAAGGTCCGGGATTATCCTTCATTAGCTGACTCAAGCTCACACCTTCAATATAGTCCATGATTAAATAGGAATACCCTTCTCGATCTGGAAGATAGAAATCGACAATACGCGGCAATCGTGGGTGGTCTAGTGTAATTAACATATCGGCTTCCGCTTGGATGTCAGAATGCAGCTCATCTAAGCATAAGCTTTCTTTTACAGCCCATCGTTTACCCTTTAGACGCAAATCTTCCGCAAGATAAACATTACTCATCCCACCTGAACCAATATGGCCCGTAATTCTGTATCTGTCATCAATAACCTGTCCAATCTTAAGTTTCGTCTCAAAATACAAACTTACTCCCCCTTTTCGCAAAAAAAAAAGAGAAAGCTTCCGCCATTAACGTTCTTACCGCAAAATACGGTCACGTTAATAACGGGATGCTTTCCCTTAGAAAATTAAAATTTGTTTGATTAGTATTTAATCATATAAAGTGTAATTTCATCACGATTATGGAATAGCTGCTTTGCACGCTGAATCTGCATGCGCTCCCCTTCAAACATCGCAATAATTTCTTTGATCATCGCAAGTGGTTTCTTATGCATCAGTTTTACGGTCACAATGGCCGTCCCACCCGGTGACAGACTGTGGAGTAACCCGGTTACTAGCTTCGCCATCAGCTTAGGACTCCAGCTCATATCGCACACGAGCAGATCAAATTCATTGTCCCGGAATTTTACTTCTCCTGCGTTTTTACGAAGGATTTTCAAGCCCGGATAATTACGAAGGGACTCATGCATTAACGCAGGGTCAACAGCTGTAACCTTCATTCCACGTTCTAGTAAGAAAGAAGTCCACCCACCTGGAGAAGCACCAATATCTAACGCATTACGGAAACTGTAAAAAGGAATATCAAACTCCTTCTCGGCTTCCATTAGTTTAAACTTGGCACGTGAGATTTGTCCATCCTCCTTTCGGAAACGGATGGCACCGCCATTCCAGCTAGATAAATTCGCTTCTGGTCTGGACACACCTGCATATAAGGCATTCCCGTCTGCGTAGACTGAAATAACCCAGGCTGGATCTTGCACAGTAAATTCTGCGCCTAAGTTCTGCAATTGCTCTTGGAGCCATTCACGAAGTTCTCCTGGACTGTCCTGCCAAAAGGAAGGATCACCTTTACGAACATTTAGGGATATCTTTTCACCCTCAAGCTCAGTGTGGCGACTTAAATACACCGCCAAACGCTGTAGAGCTTCCATGGTTCCTTCATCCTGAAACTGAACAGGCTGTATATGACGCAGGAAAATGGGAAGATTCTGTGTGAGTAAGCGCGCTACTTCCTCTGGTTCACATTGCAATGTAGCCAGAAAGATTTCTCCTGGTAATAACAAGGTACTCTTCACAGCACCAAATAAACGGCGAAGCTCTTCTTGCGCATAAGGTGCAAAGCCGTGATTAGCTGTACAAATATATCGGGAATACACTTCTTCTTCCGGAGCAATGTTCTGCTCTTCGGTATCTTGTCTTAAATCGTTCAAATCGTTTTGCCTCCAGGTCTAATTTTAATCCAGGGACGACCGCTATCCCATTCAACATCAACAGGAATATCATAAGTGGCCAAGATCATTTCTTTCGTTAATACTTCTTCTTTCGGTCCAGATCCAGCTAGCTTACCCTCACGAATTAATGCAACATGCGTGAAAAGCGGGACAATTTCTTCCACATGGTGAGTTACGTATACTACAGAAACATTACGCTGTCTCAGCTTGTCTATTTCAGCCAGCATTTTTTCCCTTTCATATAGATCAAGGCCCGCACATGGCTCGTCCATAATTAATAGCTTAGGGTCAGCCATAAGACATCTTGCCAGCATAGCTTTTTTACGTTCCCCTTGTGACAAGGTCCCAAAAGGATGAAATGCCATATTGCCAAGATTCATATCTTCCAGCATGCTGATTGCTTTCTCTTTTACTTCGGTGGGGATCGTCTCGTAGAAACGTAAATAAGCGTAAGCACCTGTTGCTACGACTTCCCACACCGGATCATTTAATGACATCTTTTCCATCAAGGAAGGCCCGATATAGCCAATTTCTTTACGAACCTCACGTATATCACATTGTCCATATTTATAACCCAGCACTTCTACAGTCCCTTTGCTAGGAAACAAATAACCCGTCATCATCTCTAAAATTGTAGTTTTACCAGAGCCATTCCGTCCCAAAATGACCCAGTTCTCACCTTCTTTAACTTCTAGTGACACATCGTCCAAGATTAAGTTTTCTTCCCTGCGGAGAGATAAATGTTGTAATGAAATGATTATGATATAACACTCCTTATGTATTCCAGTACTCGCTCAACTGAAACCATGGAATAATAAACTTTCGGATCATCCTCCCGTTCTGCAGAAGCTACAAGTAGTGCAGGAACGCTCGTAATACGATATTGTTGTACCAAATTCGGCAGCATGTTCACATTGCCTGCAACCATTTGAAGATCAGCAGGCAATAGATGAGCCGCCACCTCTAACATCCGTTCAGCAGCCTTACAAGTACCGCACAGTGGAGTGTGTAAGAATACTACAAGCGGTTCTCCTGAACTCTTGAGCGCCTCCAGTAATTCCACTTCATTCATTACCTTCATTTCAAGTTCGTCTCCTCGGCGATATCGCGAAGCTTATCAGAACTTAGGGGACCATTTACCAAAAGCATCCCCTCAGGTTTAGCAGTATATAAGATCTCATACATTTCTTTTCGCCCCCACAGACTGGATGTGTGCAAATAGATTTCTCGGGGGAACAGTCCTTCCAGTACGATCCGTCTGGCAACTTCTCCACCCGAATAATCACCCGGCCCCATATCGTAATCCAGTGATAAAATATCCACCTCGCACTCACGCAGCATTAGAAGACATTCTTCCGTCGAACGAGCCAGAGCGAACCCTTTAGGTACCTTTCGAAGATCATCCATATAGATATGAATCACAATTACGCCTCCGCTTCAAACCAACCACGCACAGTAGCAATTTCTTTTCGGTGACTGCCATCCGCACCCTTCTCCGTTTCCATGACAACAGCTGAGCTTCGTAAAAGCTTGGAGGACAATAAGCTTTTCAGCCCCTGCTCTCCAATATGTCCTTGTCCGATTCCAGCATGTCTGTCGCGTCTTGAGTCGAAAGGAAACTTAGAATCATTTAAATGAACAGCAACAAGATGTGGCCAAAATCCAAGTCGCTCTCCTCGTTCAAGGAAGTCTTCCGTTCGCTCAGGGTTCCAGATACCAGCTGCGTAAGCGTGACAGGTGTCCAAACAAAATCCTATTTTCTCCGAAAATTGGCTAAGCTCTCGAACTTTCACGAGTTCTTCAAGTGTAATTCCTTCATTTCCATGGTTGCCCGCTTGATTCTCTATAAGCAGCTTAGTACGTCCATCCCAGGACTGAAGCACCTCATTCATACATTGTATAATATTTTGATAGCCTTGTAACGGCTCCATTCCACCAAAATGTCCAAAATGAACAACGATGCCTAATGAACCACAAGCTTCTGCAATCTCCAGATCATTTAAGAGAGAGGCTACATAAACCTTTCGCGGAGTAACATCATCTACACCAGCCGCCATGTTAATCCCATAGGGTGTGTGAGCAATCGAAGCAATCCCTTTGTCTTGGCAAAAGAGCGCACAATCCCTCGTATCTCTTACATCTACCTGTTTAAGTTTCAAACTACGCGGATTTTTAGGAAAATATTGAAAACATGTTGCACCGCTCTCCCAAGCGAATCGGGCAGCTCTCCCATAACCACCGCGAATGCTAACATGTGCCCCTATTTTGGAGCTATTCGTCATGCTGACAGTTTGGGCAATAAAACACTTTGCGTCCAGACTGCTCTGTTTTGATAATCGTTCCCCCATCACGAAGACAAGACTCGCCTTCACGATCATACACTTTACATTGATTATTATATGAACCTGTAACAGTATCCCCAGTCATAAACGGCATTTCCATGTACCCACCAATTTCAGTCGCCTCAGTCAGTACTTTTTGGATGCTCTCATAAAGACGGGCTATAGATTCAGTTGTTAAATTTTGTACTAGTGCAGAAGGTAAAAGCCTAGCTTCAAAGGCAATCTCATCAGCATAGCAATTCCCGACTCCAGCCATCACATGCTGATTTACTAACAGGCTTTTGAGCGCACCTCTCCGTCCCTTTAATAATGCAGTGAATCTTTCCAGCGTCATCCGACGATCCAGCAGCTCAGGTCCAAGCTTACCCATTGTGGCTTCGCTTTCCTTCACCGACAGCAAATGTATATAACCTAAGCGAAGTCCAATAAAGTAAAGGATATGATCTCCAAATGCGATTTCGACTTGTGTGTTACGATCCGGCCGTTCTTCCTCCGTGCCATAAAAAAGTATTCCACCAAGCATTAAATGTAAAAGTAGTCTTCGTCCATCATGAAGATGAAACAAAATATACTTGGCACGCCGCTCAACAAAAACAACACGCGCACCGATCAATGCATTTCTAAAAGCTTCTGTTTCCATATTAATTGATTTTTCTCTGTTCACGATTACATCAGATATTGGCACATTTATAATATGCTGACTAAGCAGCTTTCTATAATTCTCCATTTCCGGCAATTCCGGCATAGCTCATCGTCCCTTCTAGGTTGGTGAAGTAATAAGATCCTAGCTATTATACACCGAGAAACGTTTTAAGTTCAGTTAAATCGGCACAAATTTCATCCGGTGAGATTCCGGTAAGGTTTTTATAGTGGTCAAGATTTTCTGCATTGGTTAATCCGGTAAATACAAGAACTGTACGACAGCCCGCATTTACTCCAGCTGCTATATCTGTACGCATATTATCACCGACAACCACTGCATGTTCAGGCTCTATACCAAGAAGATCTGTCGCAAATTTGATTAAATGGGATTCCGGCTTGCCAATCACTACTGGACTCACTCCACTAGCAGCCTCGATGGCTGCTCCGATCGTACCTGCGCCAGGCATAATGCCATCATCTGATGGCAGCATTAAGTCTGGGTTAGTGAGTACAAACTTTGATCCTCCCAGAATCCAGCGTGAAGCTTGCGAGAGCGACGTATAGTTGAAGGAGCGATCGATGCCTTGCAGTACATAATCGGGTGAGTCTGTGACAATGCGGAGCCCAGCTTCGGTACAAGCCACATGCAAACCCTCTTCTCCAAGTATCGCCACTGCAGCCCCAGGTGATTCCTCAGCTATGTAACGTGCGGCCGCCATTGATGAGGTACATACCTCCTCAGCTTTCGCATCGATTCCCATTCCACATAAATGTGCAGCCACATTAGCCGCTGTACGCGATGAATTGTTGGTAACAAATAAAAAAGGAATGCCCGCTTCACGCAGACCTTTAATCAGTAAATCAGCACCAGGAATCATTTTATGCCCATGGTATAACGTACCATCTAAGTCAATCAATAATCCTTTAATCTGTTCCATTATAAATCCCTCTATTTCCATAAGAAATTTAATTAATGTGATTAATGAATAATGGTATTAATAAACATTTAACCTAAGCCCAGCTTGGATTTAGAATGTTTAATAATACTTTTTGTTGGTGGTATTGCCCGATTGTTTTCGGCAAGATTTCCAGCCATTCGTACCTCTTTCACGCTGTAATTACTTTAAATCTAACACACTTCGTCGAATGAAATCGAACGAGAGACTCATCCAGCATTTTTTAGCATAGCACTGTCATTTCCTGCGCTTTCCCGGAAAATAATCATTTCCCCAATTGCCCGTTTTGTCTTCGATAAATTGGATATGTGCCGAATTCCTCCGCTAATAATGTCTCTGGAAAAATGAGTTCAGCTTCTTCCAGCAAAGGAATTAACTCTTCAGACGAACTGTAACGAGAGCTGAAATGAGTCAACAATAGTTGGCCTGCATTGGCTTCCTTTGCTAGCTCTGCAGCTTGACGTGCGGTACTGTGATGGTATTGATACGCCATTTCTGCCAGATCATGAGCAAAGGTTGCTTCATGAACGATAAGGTCTGCATGAAGTGAGAGTTCTAAAGCTCCTGAACAAGGTCTTGTGTCTCCCAAGATCGTAACAATACGCCCTCTTTTAGGTTCTCTAACAACATCAGCAGCGCAGATACGAACACCGTCATCCGTTATAACATCTTCACCTTTTTTTAATTTTCCATATAACGGTCCAGGCTTTAAGCCAAAACTCTTTAGTAATTCCGTATTGAGGCTCCCAGGACTATCCTTTTCCGTTACCCGGTAACCATAGCTATCAATACGATGCTCTAATAATGCTGCCTCCACTTTAAAACCATCATCCTCAAATACCGTTCCTCCTGTATGCTCAACAATCTCAATCTTGTATGGAATTCGGGATTGGCTCACAGCTAAGGATATATCTAAGTATGCCTTCAATCCAGGTGGACCATAAACCGTTAAAGGAGAAGTCCCTCCCTGATAACCACGACTAGATAATAAACCTGGAAGACCAAATAGATGATCTCCGTGTAAGTGTGTAATAAATAGCTTTTCCAGCTTCCCTAGGCGAATCGGTGAGCGAAGAACCTGATGCTGAGTCCCTTCCCCGCAATCGAACATCCAAATGCTACGGCGTTCTTCAAGAAGTCTTAATGCAATCGACGTTACATTGCGTTGTATAGTTGGTACCCCTGCATTCGTACCTAAAAAATATAATTCCATCCTTTGTCCTCCCTTCGTCTTAACGGCTGAACAATCTCTTATCTATTCTAAACGTCCTTCTTCCAGCAAAAAACCCCCCAGTTACGGGAGGTTCCGCTGAAAGGGATACAATCCCCCTACAGACCGGGTGTATAAATGAAAGAATTACAGCTTCTCTACATTAAAATACTGCGCTTCTGGATGAGCGAATACCATCGCCGAAACGGAAGCCTCAGGCTCCATCATAAAGCCTTCTGTAAGGTGAACACCGATATCCTCTGGGGATAATAGTTTAAATAGTGGTCCCTGATCTTCCAGATCTGGGCATGCAGGATAACCAAAGGATACACGAATCCCTTGATATCTTGCCCCATGTCTTTGTTTCATGGTCATATCTGCAGGATCTGGGAAGCCCCATGTATCACGCATCATGTGATGAACACGCTCCGCTAATCCTTCTGCTACTTCCAGCGCTACAGATTGTAACGCATGTGAGCGTAAATAATCGCCATTATCCTTAAGGGCTGTAGAGAGCTCACGAACACCGTGTCCCGCTGTTACCACGAGGAATCCAACATAGTCCATCATTCCACTGTCGACCGACTTCAAAAAGTCCGCTAGACAGAGATAAGGCTCAACACCTTGTCTTGGGAAAGTAAAGGTATGCAGAATCTCGGCTGAATTCTGTGGATTATACACGATAATATCGTTACCACTTGATTGTGCCGGAAAGAATTGATACATCGCATGAGGAGTAATCGTACCTTCCAGCATCGCTTGATGTAGAATGTCATCGACAGTACCTTTCAACTCCACAGTCCGCTCATCACCAGCAGCTAATTGCGCCTCTACAGAACCTCGTAGCCCCAGATGGTGACCGAGCAGCATTTGCATGTTCACATAAGGGATAATATGCCCCAATGGATAATTACGAATGACATGGCGCTCTAAATCGGGTGGAACAAATACAGGTGCATCTGGAGAAATTTTGGAGCGTACAGCTCTAGTCAGCGTAGGAAGCTCTTGCTTAGGAGCAACTGCCACTGCGGATTCTGCTTCCACTCGAATTTCCTCGGCAATTTTCTCCCGTTCAACAGGATTCATAAGCCGATTAGCAATATCGAGTCCATCCATAGCATCCTTAGCATATAATACCAGTCCATCATATTCCGGCCGGATACGTGTTTTGGTGAACTTGCGGGTCAAGGCAGCACCACCTACCATAATAGGCACATCAATCCCAGCCGTGCGTAGGTCTTGCGCAGTCAGCACCATCTGCTGTGCCGATTTTACGAGTAGTCCAGACAATCCGATCGCATCGGCTTTTTCACGACGAAACGCTTCGATAATGGTCTCAGGTGGTACTTTTATACCCAAATTAATGATCTGATAACCATTATTGGATAAGATGATCTCCACCAGATTCTTACCTATATCATGCACGTCGCCTTTTACAGTTGCCAGCATGATCTTACCTTTTACCGATGTCTCATCCTTCTTCATAAACTGCTCTAAATGACCAACAGAAGCCTTCATCACTTCAGCGCTTTGCAGCACCTCAGCAACAATCAACTCATTGTTATTAAACAGCCGTCCAACCTCTGACATCCCGGCCATTAGCGGGCCATTGATAATCTCCAAAGGTCCTGATTTGGTAAGCGCCTCATTAAGGTCTGGAATAAGTCCTTCTTTGGTGCCTTCAACTACATATGAAGCCAGACGCTCTTCTAGTGACAGGTTAGAAATTTTCTCTTTTTTCTCAACCTTTTTCCCTCGGAAGGCGGCTACAAAAGCAGCAAGCGTGTCGTCATTCGTATTATAAATTAATTCCTCCGCAAGACGACGGTCTTCAGCAGGAATAGACGCATAACGTTCTACCTTCTCGGTATTTACGATCGCATAATCCAATCCAGCCTTAGTGCACTCATAGAGGAATACTGAATTCAGCACTTCACGTCCTGCTTCCGGTAATCCAAAGGAAACGTTGCTGATCCCCAAGATCGTATGAACACCTGGAAGTGCTTCTTTGATTAGACGAATCCCATCAATAGTTTCTTTAGCAGAGCCAATATATTGTTCATCCCCGGTTCCTACAGGGAACACAAGCGTGTCGAAAATAAGGTCTTCTCCAGCTAATCCGTATTTGTTCACTAGTAAGTCGTAGGAACGTTTGGCAACTTCCAGTTTGTCCGTAGCCTTGATTGCTTGTCCTGTCTCATCAATCGTACCCACTACGATAGCTGCGCCATACTTATGAATCAATGGAGTGACCAGCTCAAATTTTTCTTCACCATCTTCAAGGTTAATGGAGTTAATTATCGCCTTACCTTGACAGTACTGTAACGCCAGATCAATAACCTTCGGATCGGTAGTATCGATCATCAAAGGAACTTTAACCTTTTTTACAACTAATTCTAGAAACAGCTTAATATCTTCAATCTCATCACGGTCCGGATCTTGCACGCAGACGTCGATAACTTGAGCACCACTCTTCACCTGTGCACGGGCAATTTCTGAGGCTTCCTCATATTTACCTTCGACGATAAGACGTTTAAACTTACGCGATCCTAATACATTCGTACGTTCACCAACCATGTATGGACGGTTGTCGTTCTCAATATAAATAGGTTCAATCCCAGAAAGTGCCGGCGGATGATTTCCTGCAAGCGGACGTGGAGAGAATTGTGAAAGTGCCTCCGACATAGCACGGATATGTTCCGGTGTCGTTCCGCAACAACCTCCCGCAATGTTAAGCCATCCCTTTTCTGCAAACGCAGCAATTTTACGCGCAAGAGAATCAGGAGATTCATGATAATGCCCATTCTCATCTGGCAGTCCAGCGTTCGGATAACAACTCACAGCCGCTGAAGAGATTGCAGAAAGTGAACGAATATGATCACGCATGAACTCTGGACCCGTCGCACAGTTCAGACCTATAGAGATAGGCTTCAGATGTTCTAAAGAAATATAGAATGCTTCAATGTTCTGACCGGCAAGTGTGGTACCCATCGGCTCTATTGTTCCCGAAATCATCACTGGCAGTTTGATACCCGTCTTCTCAAATGCATTTCGAATACCTATACTTCCAGCTTTCACGTTCAGCGTATCCTGAGAGGTCTCTAGCAATAACGCATCTACTTGACCATCAATCAATGCCACTGCCTGTTCCTCGTAGCTATCAACGAGCTCTTGGAAAGTGACGCCTCCTGTAACAGAGAGTGTCTTTGTTGTAGGACCCATCGCACCTACGACATAGCGGGGACGATCTGGTGTATCATATTTATCAACGGCATTACGGGCTAGTTTTGCTGCAACCAGATTAATTTCACGAGCCCGCTGCGGAATATCATATTCAGCAAGTACAACAGACGTTGCACCAAATGTATTCGTTTCAATGAGATCAGCACCTGCTTCTAGATACTGCTCATGAATCGTCTGAATTACTTCTGGACGAGTTAATACTAGCATTTCATTACAGCCGTCCAATTCTTCCCCACCAAAATCCTCACCTGTCAGAGGCACCTGTTGGATCATTGTGCCCATTGCACCATCTAGAATTAATATTCTTTGTTGTAAGCTTTCCTCAAGTGTATATTTAGCCAACGTATAGTCCCCCCAGTAAAACATTAGAGTAAGTTTAGCAGAATAAAGGAATTTCGAAAAGCCTTCCTTTCCACTCTGCATTATCTGTAATCATAGGAATTGCTATTCTTTTAATTATGGTTTTACAGAGAGTTCTTTATTAGGCATAGAATGTTGAGTTCTAGCAGTTACGTGTGATGTAACAATATATTGTCCTTCTTTCGTTAGTGTTCCCTCTGCTTGATAGATTCCATCACTGACTAGCTTCCCTTTAAATTCAATTTTCTGTTCACTATCATCTTTACTCACAATTTCGAACAGAACCTCTTTCGCATCATCTACTGCCAAGTTGTCTTGCGTCACCACTGCTTCAAAGGTCACCTTCTGATTTACAACAACCTCTTCAGGATTCCAATGTAACTCGACCTTGATAGGTTCCATAGACATGTCCATGTTCATATTCATATTATGTACGCCAGAATGTTTAGTTTGGTCTGATGAACATCCTCCCAATACTAAAAGTGTTGCACCTAATAATAAAGGAACTATTGTTCTTGAAATCTTCATTTAGATTCCTCCCAGTCGAATTGATTACTAAGAATCTACCAATTCATGTTATACATTCTCCATCTATTATACACATTATTATTGGTTTTTCAGTATTTCGCATCAATTCAGCTAAACTCTTGTGACTTAAATCATATACTAGTAAATCTCATCTATCATACTAAATATGATGTAGATATAAAAAAGACAGCAAGTCTCCTAGATACCTAGGAACTCACTGCCTTCTTTAAGCTTAAATGAATGAAATTTTATAAAGATTGGACTAATGAAAGAAGCTCTCCAAGATGTTTGATTTCATAATCCGGCTGAATTTCCGGATCTGGCTGTTTGCCTTTTCTATTAATCCAAACTGTAGTCAAACCTGTTGCCAGCCCACCACGAATATCCGTTGTAAGCTTATCTCCGACCATAACCCCTTGCTCAGGTGCAATATCTAAAAGTTCTAGGGCATGCAGAAAAATTTCCTTATCCGGCTTTCCTTTTCCGAAGCTTCCAGAAATCACGATGTGATCAAAGAAAGGAACGATTTCAGGTACGCCATCTAGTTTCTCTTGTTGCAATGCAGGGCATCCATTAGTCAGAAGCAATAGCTTCACTTTCCCCTTCAGTTCTTCAAGCACCTGAATCGTTTCTTCATAGATGTAAGGTCGATTTCTACGCTCTGCTGCGAATTTGGCTGCTAATGTCTCAGCAAGAACTTCGTCCTCTACACCAAGTACTGCAAGACCACGACGCCATGCCTCTTTACGATACCCCGGTGCAAGCTGCTCCAATTGACGGAATTCCGGCTGTTCACCTGCAGTAAAGTTCCCCCAAAGTGCTTCAAACGGATTAATCCCAATCATCTTTGTAAACGGGTTCGTTTCGTAGGATTCATATAGTCCAATGGCTTCTTTACGCACCGCAAGTTCCAGTTCTTGTGGATCAATCGTATCCCCAGCGGCTTCACATGCAGAACGAAATGCTTCATTAACGCTCCGATCATCCCAGAGCAGTGTATCATCAAGGTCAAATAGTACGGCGGAAATTGGCATTACAGGTCTCCCTCTCCCATGGCTGGTTAATTTCTATTCGTGAACTACTTCAATTTGGTGAGCTTTTGCGAATGCTTCCAGTCGAGTCCCCATCGCATGTGTATCATAACGATTCATAAGTCTGGTAAAAATCCATTTCGTGCGTTTGCCTTTATGCTTAATTACAACAGCTCCACGCGAAAGGATGATTTTCTCAATATCAGAAGCTGGCAGATACCGTTCGCGGTTGAATTTTATAGTAGATAGTCTAGCATTCTCTACCTTCAAGTACGGACGTCGGAAGAACAAAAGTGCCGCTAGTAAGTAGTACAAAACGACTCCTAGCCAATTCATAAGCATACCATTACCTTTGGCCTGGTCCACTGAACCAATCATCCAAAACATAGTACCAAGCACTAATAACACTACTGGAAATGCAATGTTACGGCCTTTAAAGGTTTCGCTGTTCTTACCAGGAGATTTAGATTTAGATGCGTAAATCGTTTCCTTCCCCTGTTTCTTTCTTTGCTTATTAATTTGCTGCGTGTTGCGTTGAACCATTCTTTCCCAAGAACGGGCCATATGCGTTCCCCCTAGTCATCCAGTAATATCTATGAAAAGGAACAGGGTGTTAATGCTTACGCCCCTTGTTACCTTGTTCATGCTCATCATTATCGACCAATTCAATCGTATTCAATTGTGCTCGGAAGTTATTGCGAATATTCCCCAAATAAATTTCACGAAGCTTGGCGCGTTCCGCCGTTTCCTCTTGATTAAGGCCTACGCTCTTCTGTTTGCGTGCCAATTCGTTAATACGCGCGACCAACTCATCAATATTCAAAACTTTCCCTCCCCTTATAAATTAATTCTAACTCTGCCATGAGAAAAAGAGCTTGTCAAGGTTTACTCCCTGCAAGCTCTTCATGTCTTCTTATTATGTTCTTAGAATATTAATATATAGGTAAAGTGAGAATATCTCCAGCATTAATCTGACTACCTTTAATGCCATTGAATTTTTTAATTCCTTCTATATATACAGCCGTTTTCATATCAGAAGGTTTATTCTCAAGAGCAATACTCCAAAGTGTATCTCCACGTTCAACCACTACGCGCTTCTCATCCTTCATTAAAGTAGTAGATCCTGCAAATACATTACCTACTACTGTAAGTCCTGATAGTACGAGCACGATGATCAATGTCAGTTTAATAACAAAATCTCTACGGAACAAACGCATCAAGCCTTCAAGCAAAAACTCTGTAATCTCTTTAATCTGAGCTGAATAACGGGTAATAGGATTATGTCCTAAAGATTCAACCACTGGGGCTTTATCGTAGATGCTACGGTATGTACTGTATTTTAACATGAATATCATCCTCCAAACACTTGTTCTTACTTTTGAAATTATAATAACACGAACATGTGTTTTCTTCAATACTATTTTAGAACAATTGTTCTCTTTTTTTCAGAGGTTAATATTTACCATATTCTTCATATAAAGAATCACTCTTATCGTTTAGATGAAGGAAACGCAATCAATACAAGACTACCATTTATTAACTCTTTCGAATTAATATTTATAATAGTTAGAACTTATGTTTGTGCGAACGGTAGTTCTATGTTATAATTTTCCCAAACATTACTATATGGGGTTGATTCCAATGTCAAAGATTTCAAGTCGCCAGCTGGCGATCCTGGAATTTATACGTAGCGAAGTCCGCAGCAAGGGTTATCCTCCTTCCGTCCGGGAGATTGGAGAAGCTGTTGGTCTTGCTTCCAGCTCCACAGTTCACGGTCATTTAGATCGGCTAGAGAAGAAGGGACTTATCCGTCGAGATCCAACGAAGCCTCGTGCGATAGAATTGCTTGGCCAAGAGGATTCCGAGAATGTCCATCATTTCGCGCAAACCGTCGCTCGCATTCCTGTCGTAGGTAAGGTTACCGCCGGGGTTCCTATCACTGCTACTGAGAATATTGAAGACTACTTCCCGCTTCCAACTCACTATGTTGGAGATAACAAAGTATTTATGTTATCGGTTCAAGGTGACAGTATGGTCGAAGCTGGGATTATGAATGGCGACTATGTTATTGTTCGTCAACAACAAACGGCTGATAACGGAGATATCGTTGTAGCTATGACCGAAGAAGATGAAGCAACCGTTAAGACTTTTTATAAAGAACGTGATCATATACGTCTTCAGCCGGAGAATCCGGCGTACGAGCCTCTTCGCCTTAATCGCGTAACCATTCTCGGCAGAGTTATCGGATTATTTCGAGATATCCACTAAGTTTGCACTCCTACCTAGCGAAAACGGATACCGTCCTAAAGGACGGTATCCGTTTCTACGAGAAGTATAAGGATAGGGTATATCGTAAAAATATATACTTTCTTTTATTTTTTTAAAAAAGCTGTTCTGCAAATGCAGAATAGCTTTTTTATTGTTATCAAACTCCATTTATCAATTACAGAACATTTGTTCTCATAGGCTAAAATGACCATTTTTAATGAATAACCGTTTAGGCATCCTCCTCATATCTTAATTAGAAAGGAGTGTTGCACAATGCCAAATTACCGGATTATAGTTGATCTGACGCAGCGTATGCTTTATCTTCTTGATAACGACATTGTGATCAGGGGCTTCCCAGTCGGAATCGGTAAAATGTTAACTCAATCACCACTCGGTGAATTCACAATCATCAACAAACAACCCGATCCAGGTGGTCCATTTGGGGTCTTTTGGATGGGGCTATCTAAGCCTCACTATGGGATACATGGAAATAATGATCCCTCATCCATAGGGCACGAAGTATCCCACGGTTGTATTCGTATGTACAATGAAGATGTGTTAGCACTAGCTGCGATTGTACCGATTGGAACACGAGTAACGATCAGGAATTAAATCTATCTCTATAGATAAACACGCCTCACTCATGGTTCAATGGAGGGGTCGTGTTTGTATTTATGTATTTTTGATGACCTAATAGGAATTATGTGGTTATATGTCGAATAATGTTAACAGGATTTCAAATTGAAAGGAAGTGTCTCGTTTTGAACAACTCAAAAATTAGAACCCTCGTCGATTTTAAAGTCGATGCACTTGTTAAACTCTCTGGCTTATTGTTAAATAACGATCAAGTGGGTGGAAAAAAAGTAAATTTACTCACCTCATTCGGCAGTATTCAAGGGACCATCTCCCCTTCCACCTCCAATAAAGAGGATGTTTTTGACTTAAAATCTCTAATGGATGATGTCATTGTAGATGAATACATATCTTATTTAGGTGCGGAACATCCCGATAAAAATTTCAGCTATAACTTTGTAGTCCTTAATGATGTTTCTGTAAGACCCTATACTCACTATGAATCTCCGATCGAATACAAACAGCTAATTGTTTATACTGATCAAATCACAGCCTTCAATTTCTTATGATCTTGACATATTTATTTTAAAAAGCTCTCAACAAAGCACTCCAGCAGTTGCCCCAATTTTGCACTCAGCTTGCAAAATCGGCAGATCTCTGGGTGCTTTCTCTTTTCTAATCAGTAGTCGTTTCCTAAATTCCCACGATTTTCGCTCTTAACAGATACTAGTAGAGAGAATTCAGGCATATCTTTCAATAAGCAATAAATCTTGCTCTACTGAGATCATTGGAGGTGTGATTACATGCTGATTTTCTTAATGTATATGTTTGCCATTGTAGGAGGAGTCTTAATTCTAAGTGCCGTTATTATAGAATTAAAAAAACTATCTACTTCTTCTGAACTTTCTAAGCTGTTAAACGCAACCTCATCTTTTAATATTATATTCACCAAAACATTCATTCCGCCCAATCAATCTCACTTGATCGCCCTTAATGAACCTTATAAAAAAATAGCAATAGGTACCAGCAATCCGAAAACAAGCAAAAAAGCAATAGCAAAGCTATACTCGTTCGACAATATAATGGGATCAGAGATTGTTGTTAACGCACTAACCCTTTCAAAAGTATCTAAACGACAACAAAACAGCAAATCAACTGCTTCAAGTGCGGATATTAATGTGGTTAATAGCTTTGACGAAGAGGCTGATGTTATTGAGGAACTTACGCTTAAAATATACATGAACAGCAATGAAATACCTGTGTATAGTATTTCCTTCTTGCCAGGCTTATTGCCCATTCAACAATCCGATAATCAATACAAAGAAGCTTACTCCCAAGTCCAACAATTACATGCTTTCTTCAGGTCGATCGTATCCGAATGAATGCCCCCCTTCCGCCTATTATTACTTCACTTTACCTTTCCCAATTAGAAATTTTGAAAACCTTAAGGAAAGACAAAAAAACGGTCCTTTTGAGAGGGCCGTTTTCGCTGCATCCAACATTCATTTTAAAATTGCACACTAAATCCGTTAAATCGGTGAATGCCCGTACCATGAGCGACAAGATCCCGTTCACGTAGTTCACGAACTGCCTTCATAACCTCTTGCAAAATAGCTGGATCTAGACCCAACGTATTATGAGAGCCGAATACTTGAGATACATTTGGAATTTGCGCAATCTTTTCTAAAGAAGCCACTAAATCTGCCGGACTAGTAGAGGGATAAAAAGCATAAATTGGCGTAACATCATACAACAAATCCCCTGTAAACAGATACCCGTTGGCATGATCAAAGATGCTAATATGACCTGGCGAATGACCCGGTGTGTGGTAAATTACTAATCTACGCCCGCCTAAATTAAGCACATCTCCCTCTCGCAATAGAGCTGTTGGTTTCCCTTGATAAGGCGTATACCTATTAGGATCAAATGTCTCAGGAACAGGAAGAGTAATATCTCGGCTCATATCTTTTCTGATCTGGGCAAGGGTCAAACCTCGTATTCCATTAATTAGCCAATCCTCATCCTCTTTATGAACATAGATCGTCTCAAATTGTCCATGACTGCCTATATGGTCTGCATGCACATGCGTAGTGATGACAGCGATAGGTAAATCCGTTAACTGATCCGTTATTCTTTTTATATTATCGATGCCTAATCCCGTATCAATCAACACCGCTTGTTCTTTCCCTAACAACAAAAAAGAGTGCACCTTTTCCCAATGTCCATATTCACTGATTGCATAAGTAATTGGATCAATTTTCGTGACTGTGAACCATCGATCTTGAATCAAGTGTGATCCTCCATTCCGTTCCATTTCTCCCTTACCTGCTCTTCTCCTTTATAATAGTCCGCTTGTTGATCCGCCTGATAAATTTCTTGATAGGGGAGAATGTTGATTTTACCTGAGTCCGGATATTCGCAAACATCTATGCCCTGGTTCGTTCGGAGATCAAGATACTTGCAAGGGGCATCCGTATGATTATAAAGTTGATGCGCTCCTTCAGGTCCTATTTCAAAAAATAGTACATCACCTTCAGAAACCTCACTAAAACCCTCGGGAGTTCTTAACATCGCTTTTCCCGTCAAAATCACAAATATTTCTTCAGCGTTTCTATGAAAATGATAAGGAAAGGAATACTTATCTGGATCAAGCGATCTTATGTCGAAGACAAGATGTTTAGAATTTGCGATCTCAGCTAACCTCTCACTCGTATGCCAAGCAAACTCAGGGATCGGAGATAACTTTTGTTTAAATGAAACTGTATTTTCATTAAAAATCTTCGCCAAATATAACACCCCTCATCCATTACGCTTTTCTTTCAATATAATCGGTTTGGTACTTTATGTAAATGCAGATTATCAGGTTTAATAATAAAAAAAGCCCCGCCAGCTTTGGCGAGACTCTTATATGTGAAATATCCTATTTATTTTGAAGAACGATTTTGATTTCTCCATCTGAACTAAAACTTAAAACCGTAAAATCAGTATTGATTTCAAGTTCTTTCCAATCCTTAGGAAGCTGGTAAGCTAGTTTGCCACGAATTTTCTTTCCTGCAGCTAAAGCGCCGTCCATTGTTCCTACTTGACTATCCAAAGTATGAGCCAAGAGATCTTCATTTATGGAGAAGCTGTCTTGGTATGCATTGAACATTAGCATAGAGCTTACCATATAATCTTTACTGGAAATATTCTCAAGTATAATTCCGATTTCTACAAACTCATTACCCTCTGATGGTTGTACATAATCATTTCCCTTAGGCTTTTCCAGAGATTCAACTGTAAGCTTAAAATTCTTAGTTGTGATGGTTTGTCCAACTTCAGTTATCATCGTTTCCTTTGGCTCTTCTGTAGGCTTGCTGGTAGGCTTTTCCTTTTCGACCGGTTTCTCTGTTGCTGCAGTATCATCTACCTTTGCCACTGCTGGTTCTGATTTTGATACTGTAGGTTCACTATCATTCCCCTGTGATCCAATCACCCCTATTACAACAAAAACAATAATAAGCCAAAACCACCATTTTTTAAAAAAAGGTTTCTTTGTTTTCAATATTCTACTTCCTCTCAGATAATATCCTTTTCCAACTTTTGCTAGGAAAATATACCCATATTATCCTATGAAAGATATACCTTTGCAAGAAAAATATAAAATTATGTCAAATGATAAGAATAATTGTGACTGTCATATTAAATTCCATTTTACTAGAACTATAAATATAAAAAACCTCAATGGCAAAGACATAAAGGGTCTAAAGGTTCTTGTAAAAAGTCATGTATTGCACTCTTTACCACTCTTGAACTTGAGTGAGGTAAATATCACAACAAATATACTAGTCCAGCTATACCACAGGAGATAACCCCTCTTAAAGCAGACCATTTCGCTACTTTGTTTTTAATTTTACGGTCTTCTTTGGATTCCGAATAAAAATTCCCTCTTTGCTGAGTACCTGTCGTAAATCCTCCAACACATATACCAGAGATCACAAAAAAAGCCAGTCCTATATATATGAAAATGCGCATATTAGTGCTCCTCCCAGGAAAGTATTGTATATCTATATATAAGATATTCTAACATTATTCTCCACTACTAATTGGAAAAGTTAAAATGATGTATGACGAGAATGCACATAATCGAGGAATCATGGGTATGAGCACAGGTGCTATTTTTTTTGCGATTGGTATTGCAGCCCTTCTGGTGTCTACTTAGTTTCTCCACTAACGGAGAGAGTCCTCTTCTTCGAGTTTTGGACTCAGATGACGTTATTTACAAAATAATCGTCTTTTGTGCAGGATTTCGGACTCCAGTAACCTTGTTGCTTCTTTAGAGCATAATTGGGTACTTTTCAGGCCAATAACTGCATCGCGGTCCGATAGCAACCTTGTATGCGAACCTATAAGCCTATTCAGACGACTAAATTAATGCAGTTTGTTATTGCTCAAGAATATCCTCAAAAAGAAGGGAGTGCCTCAACAGCCATCGCTGAAAGGGCACTCCCTTCTTAAATAAACATGCAACCATGCGCACCCCTTTTTAACGCTCTCCTTCAACAGGTTTTTTAATAGTCTTTTAAATCCTTTATCAAAAATCCCTGTCACTCACTAACGTTCCGTCGACCTCTTCTGAGGATTTAAAACACATATAGCTTACTGGTCTAGTAATTGGATCACCTTCGTTATCTAACACTGGACCATATTCACTCATAACTGTTTCTTCTTGGGACCTGAATTCCACATAATCAGAAGTATCAGCAAATGCGATTTTAAGATACTCGGCTATAACCCGATGAACGCTCAACCCGATCTCACCAACCATCTGATCCTTCAACCTTGTGATTTCTGCCTGTATTTCAGGTTTCCTCAGGTTTTCCCATCCTATGGAATAGGCAGCCCTCTTTGAATCACCGGCAGCTAAGGCCGCTCTAGTTGCGTTGAAGTCTCGCATATATTCAAGGACAAACATTCTTTGCTTGTCAGTTAGCTCAGCTTCTACTTCAGGTGGATCAACCCGAGCCACTTCTTTTTTCTGTTTATTGGATTTCGGCTTCTTTTGTTGTACAACACTCTTTTTTCCTTTGGCTGTTGTACAACATTATTTGATGATTGTTGTACAACACTCCATTTATCACGCTGCTTTCAGACGGCTACCTTCTTTTCATCAATATCCAGTTGCTCGGATATCTGCCTGTTTGTTATTTCCCCACCGTGCTCACGCCATATCTCTAGTGCGCGGTCCCGGTTTGGATCACGTGCTCTTGGCATTACATTATCACCACCCCCGACAATTCAGGATCTTTACCCATGTACCTTACTTCACCGTCACCTCTGCAGCTTTTTGGGTTTAGATTATGGGGTTATAAGAAAATTTTAAAGAGTATTTTATAACCTCACAAATTATCCACATTTAAATTGCGTATTATCCCTTCAAACAAAGTGCATCTTAATCCTGTAATATACAAAACACTTTAAAGAGAATGAAAAATAATGACCATTAACAATCCAGCTTTAAACAATTCCATTGTTAAACAAAAGGTATCTCCATCTGATCTCCAAATAATTAGCGATATTGTCGAAGTTACTTTTTCTGATGTAGGCTTGATGGGAGCCTATGAGGATCTATGTTCCGCAGCTGCTAACGCCGGTAGAGATGCTTGCAATAATCTAAGTAATCCCATTGCGGTAGCAGCTTGCAAATTAGCTGTTAATGCTGCTGAAGCTGAATGTAAAAGTCGTTGCTAATGAAATAACATAAACAAAAAAAACGAACAGCACACCTAAGAGGATGCTTTCCGTTTTTTGTTTAATAATATTCAGCTATGGTCACCACATCTTTATTATATCATTGTCGAGCTCAATTAACCGTGAGCTCATCGGCTGGCGTGGGTTTTTCACACACCATTCATTATAAGAGTCGAATAGTTAATAGGTTCCTCCTATATATAGGTGGCTATCGGGTGACAACTTTCAAAATAATTAAAAATCTCATTGTTTTTATTGATTTCTTTGTTATAGATTTGATTCACCAACACTAGATAAGGAGGATATTTATGAACATTAATTTGACACCTTATATAACAGTGCAAGAGCATTCGGTGCTGCATTTGCTCGACTATACTTCGGACATCGATATTCCAAATAAAGAGAGGATATGAAATTTAGCAAAGAGTGTCTTCAAAAACTGTATTCGCCACTTGTATTCCGAATCTATAATTATCTATACGTGTCGGATGTTCAACTTGAATTTCTCTATCTAAAAAACCACGCCGTTTCTATGTGTAGAAACGGCGTGGCATTAGCTTCATATGTGTTACGATGCAGGCGGAATGAACCAGCGCTGATTGGCGCCGCGATTATAATCCCACTGGATAGCCTGTCCTCCATCGGATGTCGATTGTCCCGATATATCCAAATACTTGCCGCTACCTCGGTTGATAATATACGACGAGTCACCTCTATCCAGATTGGTTGGAACAACTTTCCATTGCTGGTTCCATCCGCCATTATCCGGCCATTGAATCACATTAGCACCATCGGATGTAGAAGATTCGCTGACTTCCAGTAAATCTCCGCTTTCTACGTTTCTGATGTGATAATAGCCGTCTCCTAGATCTTCGAAATACCATTTTTGATCATTAACAATGGAATTCCAATTAAAGTGCCATTGTATGATAAGCGCCCCATCCGCTTGTTTATCCCATCCACTGACTCCCAATGCTTTATTGCTATTTACATTTATAATGACTTTAGGGTTCGTTCCATCAGCATGCATCGTCTGAGTAAATGCAGCAGATGCTGCGGATCCAATAAATACAAGTGCCAGAATCGCTATCAACCATTTCCTATTGAGTAACCGTTTCATAAGATAAGTCCACTCCTTTAATTTTCATTTAGTCAGATTTCAACCTCTCCCAATTAAACTCCATTATAGACGATTAGAATGTTGTCGCCTCCTTTGATAAAAAGTAAGTAATACCCATTTCATCAAATCTCATGATGAGGTTCTATTTCTATCGTTTGAAGGCGAGCGCTCGCAATGATGTTCATAGAAATAGATCTAGAAGAAATCAATTCAAATATAGGAAAATTATTCCTTAATTATACATCGGTTACAAAAGAGATGTTGTCAATTTAATCACATAAAAACAAACTATTTTGAAGTGATTTTCCAACTTCCACCTGCCCTCGGGCAATATACTCGTTAACACTCTCCTTTTTCATTCCAAGAAGATAAGCAATTTGAATACGCGAGTAGCAATTGCCAAAAGCTAATACATAACATTCCTTTTCGCGAGGACTCAATGTTGATAATGCATCTTCAATCTGAAATCTTTGCCACTCTGATAAATTACTTGGACTCCCTGCATTACTTTGTTGGATAAATGATTGCATTCGAATAGGGTCCATCAGTATCTCACGCTGATATACTGCTCGCCTTTCTATCCCACGTTTATTCCCTGAATTCAGCCACTCAATGACAAACTCACAGTCAGATTCATTCCAGAAATCACCTTTTTATCATCAGCATCAGCCTTCCTATATGCTCGCTCCGCGCCTTTAAGGGAGAGTCGATAGTTTAGGGCAATTGCTGGAGCTAAGTCCGTTACCTTTACTGCAGGAGCCTAGCTATTGGCGATGTTCATCCTCATTCCCCTTTGTGGTATAATTTGGTCGAGGATAAAAGCTGCTATTGGCCTGACGCATCAGGGCTTTTTTCTGTATAAATACATTCCACCATCAGAGAACATCTTCATGATTGTACTGATAGGATATGTGTTGTATGCATCTTTGAATCTAACCCAACTCGGTCCCCACTTCAGCACTTCTACAGGTTTTCTTGGGCTTTCAGTAAAGATAAACTGTCTATGCCCGTCCGACAATGCTTTTTGAGTGTTCTTGTATCTCATTCTACGGATCTCTTTATCACAAATGGACGCTCAGCAGCCTTACCAATAGGTTTGGGATATTTCGAATCTAGGTTTGCTCTCTCTTCCTCCGTGAGTTGTGATCTCTTAATCTTTCCTTGCCCACCGCCTGTAGATTCAATCTCCTTGCTTTTGATTCCTGAGTACCAATCGCTTATTATGATTTCCTCGCTTTCGGATTATCAAAGTCTCTTGTTCCTCTCTCAACCCGTGCTATATTAAATAAGAGGTGAATTTTATGAACGGTAAGAAAGTTATCATTATTCTTTTGTCCATCTCTTTACTGGGTGTGATTGCTTACTTCGGAATCGCTTATGGATTACTTTGGTATATCTTTAATGGTTAAGATCTATGATTACCCGGGCCCCATTTTACTGGAATTATTCGATCTGATTCGATGGCCTTCGGCCTAATAGTCAAGTTCCATTTCTTCGATCTGCTCTTTGTACCTGTCCCAAGTGTCTTCATCGAAGCATTTTTTATAACTACTCAAGCTATGTCCTTACCCTTCTATGATGTCATTCAAGTCAATGCAAATTGTTCTCTCAAACATCGTGACTTTCATGCCGCCCTCTTCAAACGGATAGGTAACTACGGCTTCTGCGAAGTCCTCCAAGTCTGAAAAATCAAGATGAACGTAGGCATATACCGTTTTGTTCTTATGAAATTCCTGAGTATATAGGCCAGTTTCGTTTTCATTGAGCACATGGTACAAATCTGCATTTACTTCTTTCATCCTTTTCTCCCCCTTATACCTCTATTAGTCCAAGAATTCTTTAATCAAATTTCCTTTACGATCAAAGTATTTAGTACGCCACCAGGGATGGCAGTTCTCAGCGTAGTATTTCCCCTCGAAGCAAACGTCAATATTTCCCGAGTTATTGCCACCCACCATCACGCCACATTGCCCGTCAACCTCGATCTTCATTCCTTGATATGTGAAGTCAATTGCACGGCGCTCGCAAATCTCCCGGAAGGTCGCTGGATTGGTGAACAAGTCACTGATCTTGAAACCGCCGATCTTCCGGCAGCGCAATTTCTTGACTACTGTACCGAACTTCTCTTCCCACAATCCATCCTGAAGGTATTCCCAAAATGAATACTTAGTCTTCCCAGCAGTTTCACCTTGTACTGTTCGTCTGCACCAAGGATCATCCCATTCGTTCCACTGGACCCATACTTCATAAGTATTCATCGTGTATCGTCTCCTTTGATTGGGGTCTCAGCCCCCTAAATTAATCCAGCGCTGATACTGTAGGCTCTATACTTGCAATCAGATTCATGTTCATGAACACTTGTATTCGAATTCCCTTCATATCCCGATAAAATGCCCATGCCTCAGAATCGTTTTGCGTTGCCATTTCTACCTTTCCATGCAGCGTGTTAATCAAAACGTATACAATGTCATGCTTATCCATGTGTCTCAGCCCCCTTATAAGTTCAGTACAGCCAATTCCATCATTTATATCCTCCTTGAGAGGAGGGCTATTAATCCATCTCCGTCCCAGTATTTTCGTACTGTGCAGCATGTGGACATCAACCTAAGTTGGCATGATATAATACATTTGTTAATAATTATCATTTTTTTGAAAGGGGATAAACATGAATAACATAAAGAAGGAAAATCAAAATATTAATAAATGGCTTTCTATTATTTGTCTTATATTAATACCTCTCTCTGTTGGCATCGGAATTGTATTCGATATTTATCGAGATCCAATACAAATTCTGCTTATGGCGTTAGGTTTTATTAGTTTATCTTGGATAAATTGGTCAAAGTATAAAGAGAAATCTAAGTTGTAAATACTTTTGCTTCAAAGTATGCGTCTACTGCGTCATAAACTTTGGGTGAGGAGTGCTGTAACCTCCTCTATCCCTTAATGTCATGTATCTTCGTACTGCGCAGTAAATAACTTCAAATAAGTTCTTTTTTTTAGTTTTAGTTTGTTATAATAAAACAATAACTATTAATGAGGTGTTATCTTGCAATATATTTTTTTAATACCATTGGCATTTGTTTGGGCGATTCCCTTGGTTTTACTGTTAAAAAGAGATTATCTAACTAAAAACAAGGTTTCAGATAAAAATGCTAGCATAGAGAAAAAATTAGACAGAATAATTGAATTGCTTGAAAAAGATAAGGGTGCATAATCACTTTTATCTTTTTTTATGTCGCAGTATGCGTCTACTGTGCCTTTGGGAGAGGAGGGATACTCCTACTTCCTTAATGATCTGGTGCGGCCCCCGCGTTGCTGGGTTTATGCTGTCGGACGATGGCCTTCGCCCCTTAGAACAACGTTAATTGCATATTCTTCAACCGTTCCATTCCGTCTGCAGCATGTCGTTCATCACGCCCTATAGCGATATATTTTCTTCCAGTCCTTGATGCAGCCACAGCCGTTGTACAACTTCCAGCACAATTGTCTAGGACGGTTTCCCCAGGGTTGGTGTAGGTGCGTATGAGGTATTCGCACAACTCCACTGGTTTTTGATTTGGATGGATTAGTTCAAGATCATCGTTGTTAACTACCGGATAGTACAAGACACTGCGCGGCAATCTCTCAGTCTTTCCAGCCTCGTTTGACCACGGAATTCCATCACCCTAAACAAATGATTTATGGTTGTTAGTCGCTGCATTCATTGGTTTATGTCCCTAACTCATTTGAGCATTATAGGTCGGCAGCCTTTTATAAAAGACTAGTATGTTTTCATGAGCTTGCAGCGGCATGACCTTTGTTTAAGTGTCCTGTTACCTTGTTCTTTTCCCATATCCATTCATATTTGAATAATTTCATATTGCTGGCTGCGAGTGTCTTATCAAATGGGACTTTAGCAAATAAGACGATTGCCCCGTTATCCTTAATGATCCGTTCATATGCCTTCCATAGCTGATCAAACGGCAGGATAGAATCCCAAGGGCTCTGCGTTGTGCATATGGTAGATCGCATAGGATCATGTCCGCACTTCCCATAATTTGTTAATAGTGATAATGTACTTATAACTAATTAATAATAAGGAGATAGTTAAATTGCATAAAAAGAAATATTTTACCCTTTCACCACCGTTCCTCATTCTAGGGATCATCTTGGCTTTCACTCTTCCATACGATAAAAGGTCTTATGCATTATAAGCAACCATGATGGCATTTTGGATTACTTACTATGTTTGGATTTATATAGAGAAGCTGATACAGAAGAAAAACGAATAGCATTTGTTACGCCTTATGTGTCTACTTAACAATACTAAGCGTGATAAATGCCGCCTCTGCCCTCTCTCGGGGGCAAATGTTTGTCTTATCCTTTACCTGTGTCAAGACTTGTTGCTCCCTTCCTTATTTCACTTCAGAGCATCCGAAGCCATGTGATAAAAAGGATTTGGCGCCGCGGATTTAATCTTTTCAAATGCTTCCTGTAGATCATTTCGCTCAGAAATCAAATCAGAAACATTCATTTCCTCTGCGTTCGCCCACTCGGTCAGGATTTTCATTTGCCCTTGATATTCATCCAACTCCGCCTGTTGCCGGGCTATGGTCTGCTGTGCCTCTGCTAAATCCCTCTGAACATCTGTGTCAGCCATCATCAACCCGTTTACAGCTTCTTTCCAACGCGCGTTCTGTTGTTGTGACTCTTCTAGTGAGTGAATTAAATACGCAATTTCTGCCTTTTCAATCATGAACCACCATGGAGAACCTGCTTTAAAATTTCTCTTTATCTCTTCTATCCGTTCTGGTGTCATGCTGGATAAGGGAATTTTTCCCGATTCACTCATAACTGCACTCCTTCCCAGTTCCAAATCTGTTGTTGCCCTTTGGCTGGAATCGGAGCCAGCAGTTGCTTAATGTCTGCCAATTCCCAAGCATAGCGTCCTTGATCAAACCATCCGAAGGAATACTCTTTATCAAGAGTATTGAAGTGAGTTTTTCGAGTGTCTGATTCTAAGGCAATCACTCCGCCCAGCACATCTCGCCGGATTCTGAAGCAATCTTTCAACTCTGAAATAGCTACCACAGCCCCAGTCGGTAAGTTGTCCACTGTATAACCGTTCCGAGCCAACGCTGCTTTAATCTCTGGCACTTCGCAGGCCTCTTTATCAATCTTCTTCCCTGCATGGATAGCGAGTGGTCCTCTGTGCTTTGTGGGCCAGCTGCGCGTTTCAAACTTCTTCTCATTGAGAGCTATCAGTGTTGCCCACGGCTGAATGATGGTTATGGACTTCATGGCTTTGCCTCATTTCTTCATCGTATTTTCAAATAAATTGAAGCAATGTTAATAATGATTTATTTTCCAACCGATAGTAAAAAGAGAATAAATAATACATAAGGAGAATTTGAAATGGAATATATACTCATTGGTATTGGAATATATGCACTACGTATACTTGTTCCAATTTTTGTTGCTAGAGTTATGTGGAAAAAGAAATCCGAAATATGGAAGATTGTTATTGCTGTCATACTGACAATTTTCATACCTTGGTTGGGTTTAATTTATCTCGTCATCGATCGTTTGAGGTCACCAAGCATCCCCCGATTATAGTCTCCCCATTTGTCCAACCCCTGGCGCTGAGCAACTTGTTTGCATAATCGTTCTTTCAATACATACTGGTTATTTGTCCTCTCCTTTATATGGGAGAGGGTGGTTAACCCTCTACCTTCTTTTGATATTCAGTGGCAAACCCGCCATTAAAACCTTCCAGCAGCACTACCTCTGATCCGCACAAGTCCCACGGTTCCGACTTCACCGTCCAAACCTTATCCTTGTATTTTTCCTTCCGAGCTTCGTAGCATGAATGCATGATTACTTTGTCTTCCGGTATCAGTCCGGATTTCTCAAGCCACTCAATCATTTCACCAGCCCGGATCTGTGCTCCAAGTATTATAATCTCGCCTCCATTGAAGCAGTTGCTTTTCAGCTCCTTGTATATCCCGTTCAAAATCAGCGATAATTTCAAGGTTGTAGTCGATACAGAACAGAATCTGCAGCTTATTCATCCGTCAGCAACTCACTATTCGTTACGCCACACTCCAGGCAAGCTGGTTCCTCCAGTTCATCGCCCGAGATCTGCTCAATCGCGTATTTCCTGCCGCACTCACAACGGTATTCATCCCATGTTTCCATGTCTTTTCCCTCCCTTGGACTAACTTAACTTATTTTGATAAGCCACGTACAATTGTTAAATAATTGAAATCGGAGTGTTACATATGGATAAAAATAAAAAGTTTTACGGCTTGGGTCTAGGAATATGCTTTGCTGTTGCTTTTGGATTTGCATTCCACAACATTGCATTAGGTATTGGTTTAGGAATTGTTTTTGGTGTTGCCTTGTCTCAGACAGGTAAACCCAAAACTCCTAAAGATAAATGAGGTTCCGCTACTGGGGCTACCACCGATTAATGGCTTAGCCTTATTTTGAAAATGGGTTACTGCCCAGTACATTGGCTAGGCATCAGCATAGGATGACGTATAACCAATTGGGAGGTAATATGTTGAACTATCCAATGAACCAAATGAATTCAATGCATCAAATGCACCAAATGCCACAACCCATCGTGGTATACCCTGTTGATCCATATGTTGTAGAAACCTTAAAATCTGTTATTGGAAAACAAGTTGTGTTAGAAACTACTCGTGGTGGAGTCAGCGGATGTGTAGTTGATGTCAAACCAGACCATGTTGTGTTAGATACTAGAGGTAGAAAGTTCTTTGTCCGGATATGTGAGATTGTTTGGATCATGCCTGAGTAATTTTCTATTCCAGAGGGGCTGTGAAAACAGCTCTTTTTTCATATCTATTTGCCTCTTGTAGCTAACTGTTCAGCATTCCTGATAACCAATAATGCAATAATCTCGTTGTTATACAAATCTTATAATCTTCAAATCGATCATTTGGATGATAAGACCCCTGTGCAGCATAGCCATTAAGAGCACCAGTAAACATTGCAGTGAAGTTCTTTAGATCGTTGGTCTCAAACAACTCAAGCAATCTAATCTCGCGGAAATTCCCCTCTATCTGCCGTACTCTTTCCTGGTTTGTGTTCAGCGAATATCTTTTGCTTCAAAGGAGATATTTCCTTCTTCACCTTCTTACGGGTGGTATTGCGTTTCGCACATGAAGATAAGCAATAGGTTGTTCTGTAGCTTCCACATGAACTTTAAGTTCCGCACACGATATTTCGGAAGAATTGTCCAGCCTTTCGGACGTTCCGGACGCCATCCGGGTCCACCTGTGATATAAAGTGGCTTAACACATGCCGCGGCTTCATCACGGGTTAGCCGAAATCCTCTCTATTCAATTCTTTTTTGCGAATTTTGAAACGTATTGGTCTCCCAGCGCTGCCGATCCATTCTCTTCGACACACTCATGCTGTCCTTTTACTTGAGACTGGTAACGATATGAAGTACGTACAAGAACGTTTAGGTCACGGTAGTATGAGAATCACAGCGGACATATACACACATATTTCAAAGAAAATAAATGAAAGCAGTGTGGAGAAATTTGAAGCTCATATGAGAAGTATCCTCGAATGAAACTACATTTTTAGGGGGCATTACGGGGGCGCTCATTAACCTTCCACAAAACCTCCAAACCTTACCCACACAGAAAAAAACCCTTAACGCTTAGAGCGCCAAGGGCTGATTTATTCTAGTAAAGAGTCATGTATTGCGCTCTTTCCCACTCGTGAACTTGTGTGCGGTAGATATCCCATTCGATTTCTTTTAGCTCGTAGAAGTGAGCCAAAGCATGTTCGCCGAGAGCTTCGGTGATAACATGACTGCGGATCATTTCGCTAAGTGCTTCTTTCAAATCGGATGGCAAGCTTGGAATGCCTTCTTCGATGCGCTCTTCTTCAGACATCACATAGATGTTACGGTCTATCGGAGCTGGAAGATCAAGCTTACGTTTAATTCCGTCAAGACCTGCTTTCAACATAACAGCAAGTGCGAGGTAAGGGTTAGCTGCCGGGTCCGGGTTACGAACCTCAACACGTGTGCTAAGACCTCTAGAAGCCGGAATACGAATCATTGGGCTACGGTTACTTGCAGACCAAGCTACGTAGCAAGGTGCTTCATAACCAGGAACAAGGCGTTTGTATGAGTTCACTGTTGGGTTAGTAATCGCTGCAAAAGCACGAGCGTGCTTCAAAATACCAGCCATGTAGTAACGTGCAGTTTTGCTCAGACCCAGCTTGTCGCTTTCGTCGTAGAACATGTTTTCTTTGCCTTTAAACAAGGATTGGTGAGCGTGCATACCAGATCCGTTGATACCGAACAATGGTTTAGGCATAAAAGTTGCATGCAGGCCGTGTTGACGGGCTACCGTTTTCACGACGAGCTTAAAGGTTTGAATTTGGTCAGCAGCAGTAATCGCGTCAGCATATTTAAAGTCAATTTCATGCTGGCCCGAAGCTACTTCATGGTGGGAAGCTTCGATTTCAAAGCCCATTTCTTCAAGGGTCAGTACGATTTCACGACGACAGTTTTCCCCTAAATCCGTTGGCGCTAAGTCAAAGTATCCACCTTGGTCGTTCAATTCCGTAGTAGGATTGCCTCTTTCGTCTGTCTTGAATAGGAAGAATTCAGGTTCTGGTCCAACGTTCATAGCTGTGAAACCCATTTCTTCTGCTTCCTTCAGACAACGTTTGAGGATACCACGCGGGTCTCCAGCAAAAGGTGTACCATCTGGCATGTAGACGTCACAAATCAGACGAGCTACACGACTATCAGTCACCCAAGGGAAGATTACCCATGTATCTAGGTCAGGGAAGAGATACATATCAGATTCTTCAATCCGTACATAACCTTCGATGGAAGAACCATCAAACATCATTTTATTATCAAGCGCTTTTTCCAATTGGCTAACTGGAATCTCTACATTCTTGATAGTACCTAATAGATCCGTAAATTGCAGACGAATAAAACGAACATTCTCTTCCTTGGCAATGCGTAAAATATCCTCTTTAGAAAAGCTCATGTGATCCTCTCCCTTTCGAACTTCTATATATTATTATTTATTAAAAAACCGGGATAACTCACCTTGAATCAGAGACACTTGTCCCGGTCTTTTACCGGAAACTAGTTCTTGCTTCAGCATTCGGTGAAGCTGGGAATCGGATAACTCTCTACGTCTTACCTCTGTATCAGGGGTAATAACAGTAGCTTCCTCTGATTCCTTAGAGACAGGATTCATTACTTGCTTAATGCCAGCAATATTAACACCCTTCTCGATCAGAGCTTTAATTTCTAATAGGCGCTCAACATCATTAAAAGAGAACAAACGCTGATTCCCCGACGTACGTGCTGGTACGATCAGACTGTGCTGCTCATAATAACGAATTTGTCTCGCGGACAAATCAGTCAGCTTCATTACAATTCCAATAGGAAATAGTGCCATATTTCTGCGGATTTCATCACCCATGACTCATCCAACCTTCCAATGATCTTTTTCTGATCTCATTGTACATTTCCTAATACAGCGTGTCAATGGTATGTGAGATATTCTTACAGCAATTTTCTTTCACGCATACTTTGAAGTGCCATCAAAACGCCATATTTAACATGTGAATAGGTTAACCCGCCTTGCATATAGCCAATATAAGGAGCTCGTATAGGCGCATCTGCAGATAACTCCAAGCTTCCACCTTGTATAAACGTACCTGCAGCCATAATAACAGGATGTTCATAACCTGGCATATCCCACGGCTCTGGTACCACATGGCTGTCCACAGCTGCAGCGCGTTGTATGCCCTGAACAAAGGCAATTAAGTGTTCTGGTCCATCAAAGGAAACCGCCTGAATCAAATCTGTACGAGGCTGGTTCCACGCTGGCTTTGTCTCAAACCCGCAACGCTGAAATACGGATGCAGCAAAAATACTCCCTTTTAAAGCTTGTCCGACCGTGTGTGGAGCCATGAACAACCCTTGATAAAGCCCACGTGTTGTTCCTAACATAGCCCCTACTTCACCACCTATGCCAGGAGCGGTTAATCGATAAGCTGCCAATTCTACAAGATCCTGTCGGCCACAAATATAACCGCCTGTCTCAGCAATACCCCCACCCGGATTCTTAATTAACGATCCTGCTACTAGATCCACACCAACCTGTGGAGGCTCAAGCTCTTCGGTAAACTCACCATAACAATTGTCTACGAAGACAATCACTTCCGGTTTCAACACCTTTACCCTCGAAGTCATTTCACCAATTTCAGCCACTGTGAAAGAAGCACGCCAATCATATCCGCGTGACCTTTGGATTCCAATCACTTTAGTATTTTCGTTAATAGCGAGAGCTACCTCATCCCAATCGATCTTGCCATCAGCAGTAAGAGAAACCTCCCGGTAAGTAATTCCGAAATCTGCGAGAGAACCTGTCCCATCCCCTGTGTGACCAATTACCTTATGTAAGGTATCGTACGGACGTCCTGTGATGTATAGCAGCTCATCTCCTGGACGCAGTACACCAAATAGGGCTGTTGATATGGTGTGTGTTCCTGAAGCGAAATGCGGGCGTACCAGTGCAGATTCCGCACCAAAAACGTCAGCATAGACAAGATCCAACACTTCACGGCCACGGTCATTATACGCATACCCCGTAGAACCGGCAAAGTGAAAATCACTGACTTGATGACGCTGGAACGCTTCTATAACCTTCCACTGATTCTTATCTACAATACGATCAAGAGCTTTGACAGCGCCTTCTATTTCAACTTCTGCGGCCTCTGCCGCGCTCAAAATATCCTCTGCAAAAACTACCATTCGTTCTTATTCGCTCCTTACATTTACTTGCCATCATAATGACAGAAAGCGGCAGTAAACTGACGCTTTCTAGATTAGCTATTATTTTATACCTATAAACGAAGCATTTCCACCTTAGGAATGACAGACAATATTACTGCTGGTCCACAAAATCAGCAAGCATGTAACCCCATTTGTCATAATCCTCTTTATTAAGACGAACGTTATAGAGCACATCGTTCTCATCATATGTCGTTTCCAGAACCTCTCCCACCCTGTAGAGCAAGGAAGAAATGTCACCTCGGTCTCCGGGAATGCGGAAGTTGAGTGTGTCGCCAGCCAGTTCATCGGCGATCATTTCGGTAATCCGTGTTAAATCTTCAGGATTAAATGCACTGATCTTCAAGTACCCTGTACCTGTAGGCAACATTTCCAGTTGCTCAGGCTGACATAGATCAATTTTATTAAAAAGTACGATTTGCGGTGTACCAGATGCACCAAGATCCTGCAAGATGGATTGGACAATCTCCATCTGCTCCTCACGCATTGGTGAAGAGGCATCCACCACATGTAGCACCAAATTAGCCTCATTCACTTCCTCCAGCGTTGCACGGAAAGATGCGACAAGATCATGCGGAAGATTCTGAATGAAGCCTACAGTATCCGTAAGCACGACCTCTTTTCCACCTGCTAGCTCAAGCACACGTGAAGTAGGGTCCAGTGTGGCAAACAACTGGTTTTCAATATAGACATCCGCATCGGTTAGTTGCTTAAGCAGCGTTGATTTCCCTGCATTCGTATACCCAACAAGTGCGACTTGCACTGCTCCCGCCTTGCGGCGACGCTCCCGATGTAGCTCACGAGTCTTAACAACCTCATCCAGCTGGCGTTTCAGCTCCGTAATCCGATCACGAATATGTCGGCGATCGGTTTCCAGCTTACTTTCACCCGGACCTCTGGTACCAATTCCTCCACCTAGTCTGGATAAGTTCTTCCCTTGGCCGGAAAGCCGGGGTAACAGATAGGACAATTGTGCCAGCTCTACCTGAATAATTCCTTCTCGCGTCTTCGCACGCCCCGCAAAAATATCCAGAATAAGCTGCGTCCGGTCAATAATTTTAAGATCCAGAGCCTCCTCAAGGTTCCGGACTTGGGCTCCGGACAATTCTTGATCAAAGATAGCTGTATTAGCCCCGAGAGCATCAGCAGCCATCCGTAGCTCTTCTACTTTACCCTTACCAATAAACCATCTAGAATCAGGCGTTTCCTTGTTTTGACGCAGCACATCCAGAACTTCAACACCAGCGGTTTCGGCTAATTGCACTAATTCCTGTAGTGAAAGCTCTGGATCAATTCCGGTTCTTTTAATTTTATCTGTGACGAGACTTACCAATATCGCTCGATCTTGTACATCTGTTTCCGTATCATGCGTTGTTATTGCCATGTATGTCATGCTCCTTATGACGGTGATAGTATCCTGTAATTCATAATTTGAAATCCTCAGTTCGAAGCGTCATTAATTCCTGCTTGCCTGGGCTGGTACTTTCATACTGGTTTAACAGTCTTACAGCCTGACCCCGAACAGCTTTCTCAATGGCGTTGCGAACATACCGCGCATTACTGAAAGCATGAAGACTCTCCGTCTTCTCTACTAACAAATGCTGCTTTAACTTGAGTATCGCCTGTGGCATCAAAATATAGTCGCGATCTTTTGCCATGAGTTCAGCAATTTGCAGCAGTTGATCGATCGTATAATCAGGAAATTCCACCTGTATCGGAAACCGTGAAGGCAATCCGGGATTGCTCATCAAAAAATACTCCATCTCTCCAGAGTACCCCGCTAAGATAAGTATAAATTGACTGCGATGATCCTCCATGGCCTTGACGAGCGTATCAATCGCTTCTTTTCCAAAATCCTTTTCTCCACCGCGAGCAAGGCTATAAGCCTCATCGATAAACAAAATACCGCCCAAAGCCTTTTTTACCAGATCGCGAGTCTTCTGTGCAGTATGACCGATGTATTCTCCTACAAGGTCGGCTCTCTCCACCTCAATGAGATGTCCTTTGGTCAGTACACCCATACGCTGGAACAGCTTAGCTACGATTCTAGCCACGGTTGTCTTGCCAGTTCCGGGATTCCCTTTAAAAACCATGTGATAAGCTTGCCCGCCGCTTGCAAGTCCTGCCTCAGTTCGCATCTGAGCAATCTGTAACAAGGCGTAGATTTCAAAGACTAGCTCTTTGATATTGTCCAGACCCACTAAACCTTCCAATTCTTGCGTTAACTCTTGGAATAGGCTAGTGTGGCCGTGATTTTTTGGAGGTACCGGCCGACTCTCTCCAGAAGGGTTAGTTATAGCCGGAGGCTCTTGACTCCGCAATACAATATTGATTTGTCGAGACGGTCTTTCTTCCTCCCGTCCACTGGCCGCTGCTACGCGTCCGCTCATCGGTATCACCTCATTATCCAGGGCTGACTTCTCTAATCAAGTCTATTCCAGTAAATGAAGTGTTATTAGAAGATTCGGGATTTTTTGGACAAATCACAGGAATAGCTGCTGAAGCTTCCATTTCGTATAGGCTAGAATCTCACGTGTTTTATGTCTTGTCATCGATAGAACGGTGGATTCTGTAAGTCCCAGCTCAGGATTCACATATGCAAGCTCGTCAGCAATTTCATGAGCCCGCCACCCATGGTAAGTATGCGTAATGATTATTGCTGAAGACAAACCTTCACGCGCCATAATCTCTTTACTAAACAAAAGATTCTCGTAAGTGCTGGTAGCTTCATTCTCTACGTAAATGGCGCTATCTGGCACTCCTTTAGCAACCAAATAATTACGCATTCCTTGAGCTTCGGTGTATTGTAAATCAGGTTTATCTAAACCACCAGATACAATAAGATGTGGGAACATCCCTTTTTGATAAAGCTTCAGTCCGTAATCCAGCCGTTCCTTAAGTCCTGGGCTAGGCTCATCCCCCCACATCGACATGCCAAGAATGATCCCAACATCCGCCTTTTGCATAGGATCTGTCGTGGCAGCTTTATTAATATTGTTTAACGAATAAGCACACCACAACAATCCAGCAATCACAATAATTGATAAAGCAATAAGTAACGTTCGTTTCGTCCAGAATCTGCGTTTTTTGGAAACAATCCGAATCGGGGAAGACCCTCTTCCGTAGACGTACCATTCCATTTCTTTATTTCCTCCTGAATTCTCCATGATGAAATAATTCGGCACGATGCTTCAAAGATAGTGAGAAATAAGGGAAAGCATGAGCATCGATGCCGCGTAAAATAGTATTGGCTGTCTCCCAGGCGAGTTTATAATCACTCTCGGAAATATCTTCCCTCTCCAGCGCTTCCTCTAATTCATCCTCATCAAGCAAATAAACCTCGCCGTTCCAAAGCACAACCACATCCAGATACAAATCATCAAACCATGGAACGCCTTGGTCTGTGACGCCCTGCACCTTGCAGGTGTCTATGTACCATTGAATGATATTTTGCCGTTCGTCAAACATAGCCGTCACAATATAGTGACTGTCTTTGGGGAAATATTGCAGCCAGGAATAACCTTTATCCGCAATACGATATGTATGCCGTCCATAGCTCTTCCACAGTGGTTCTTTCAGCCCGTAGATGGTATAAAGCGTAATATATCCGCTGAATTCCCGGCTCTCCACATAGCGGCAGGCAAAATGGCGACGCGTAATCCGGCGCCAGTTGGCCCGGTCTCCGAATTTACGTTTCATAGAAATTACCCTCTCCAGTATGGTTTCTTCAGCTTACCACATTTAGAGGATACACTCAAAACATCCCGCAAAATACAGCAAATTTTTATCACAGATTCGATTAGAAAAATATGGAGTTATAAAAGAAAGAAGCTGTCCCATAAGTAGCATTCACTACTTTTGAGACAGCCTCAGGAAAAGAAAAGCTAACTTCATAAATTCAAAGCATCACTATTGAACAGAAGAATCACCATTCACATTGCTAGCCTCTTGATCAGGGCTTTGTGTTGCATTACCACTGTCATTCCCCGAACTTCCGCCTCCAGAAGGTACATCTGGCGGAGCGGTAGGTATCGTTGTTGCTGACGGTGGAGGCGTAGTGAATTCAGGCAAGGTTCCTGTTCCACCATTATTTCCGCTTCCATCGTTGCCACTACCATTATTTCCACCGTTGCCATTATCCCAGCCATTGTCTCCACCATTCTCAGGGGTTGGTGTCGGGAGATTAGGATCAATGGTTGGCTCAGGTGTTGGCATCTCATCCTGCACTGAGACAGTAACCACATTCGATGGTTCACTTTCTACTTGGGTTGCAGGATCGTAGGAAGTAACGTAATACTCGTAAACCAGACCAGGCATTGCACTAAAGTCTCCTGCACTAGTCGTGACCGTATTTAACAGTAAACCGAAATCAGCCTCGGATGTCTCTCTACGATAAATACGATATTCTACACCCGCAACAGGAACTGCCTGCCAGCCCAGATTTACTGTCATCGTAGATGGATCATAAGCTGCAGTAAGTCCACTAACATTCTTAGCTGGTTCAGGTGTTTCTGTAGGTGCAGGAGCGATTTCATTATCTAGCTGTGGGAAGGACTTCTTAGGAACATCCCTTAACGCTTCCTCCATCACTTTACCCCAGAATGCTGCGGCAAGCCCACTGCTATTCTTAAGCAGATGTTTCTTGCTTGGCTTGTCATAACCCATCCACACAGCAGCTGTCCATTCAGGTGTATATCCCACAAACCAAACATCACGGTTCGAGCTGATTCCAGAATATCCACTTTGAGTCGTACCGGTCTTACCAGCAACTGGACGATCAATCCTTGCTTTTCTACCCGTACCACTCTCTACAACCTTTTGCATCATCTCGGTCATTTGATAAGCCGTTTGCTTACTCATAACACGATCAGGCGTTGTATTAGCCTTGAAGACGGTCTCTCCACTACTATCAGTGATCGATTTAATGGAATATGATTCTCGAAGTTCACCGCCATTTGCAAAAGCACTGTAAGCTTGTGCCATTTCCAGTGTATTCGTTCCTTTGCTCATACCTCCGAGAGCCAGTGAGAGGTTCTTGTCCTCGTCTTCCAGTCCAATCCCCAATTTCTTGGCAAACTTAAATCCGGTATTCACTCCAATTTCATTAAGCAACCAGACCGAAGGAATATTCTCTGATTTCTGTATAGCATCACTCATACTAATACTCTTGGAATATCCGTGAAGGTTAGTTGGGCAATAGTTGGAAAAACACTGCTTCTCGTTGCTTAACGTAGAATACTTGTCGTACTTTCCAGTTTCCAGTGCTGGAGCATAAGCAACGATTGGTTTAAAGGCTGAACCAGGAGAACGTCGGCTGCCATTTACACGGCTGTAGCCTTTTTTCTCATAATTCCGTCCACCTAGAAGTGCGACAATGCCGCCATTCTCTTGATTCACGATGGTCATAGAACCTTGTACCAGTTCGTCGTCTACACTCTTCTCGAAGTTATCACTGTCTGCAAAAGCATCTTCTACGGTTTCTTGAGCGTGCTTATCCATCGTGGTGTATATCTTGTAACCACCAATATTCAGATCATCTTCGGATAGTCCAAACTTTTCTTCTGCTTCTTCCACTGCGAAGTCAATAAAAGCTTGATAACGCTGTTTCTTTTCAGGTGGCTTATAATTATAATCCACGGCTTGTGCTTCGTCTCTCTCTTGCTCCGTAATATAACCTTGTTCGTACATGAGCTGAAGCACTACTGCGCGACGTTCCTTTGAAAGATCCGGGTTACGCAGAGGGTTGTAACGAGACGGTCCCTTAGGCATCGCAGCCAGTGTCGCAATTTCCCAAACTTTCAGATCATTCAGATCACTCTTACCAAAATATCTTTCAGATGCTGCTTTAATTCCGTAGATCGTACCCCCAAAGTTTATTCGGTTCAGGTACATCGTAATGATCTCTTCTTTAGATTTCTGGTTCTCCAATGCTACAGCAATGGATACCTCAGTCGCTTTACGGAAAAATGTTTTATCCCGTGTCAAAAAGATGTTTTTGGCCAGCTGCTGAGTAATGGTACTACCACCTTCTACCATGCTGCGTGCAGCAATATCTTTTACCGCTGCCCGGCCGATTGACCATAAATCCACACCAGAATGCTCAAAGAAGCGTTTATCTTCTGTGGCCACAAAGGCATTGATCAATAACGGTGGAATCTTCTCATACTCTACAGGATCGCTTTTCTCAAGCGATAATTCGCCGATTAAATTAGCATTGCGGTCATATACTTTTGTAGTTTCATTTACGGTCAGTTTGTCTTGGTTCTCTAGGAGAAGTTTTTGCCCATTCAGCATAATGAACAGATAACCGCCAAGCGCACAGAAAATGGCCAACGCTGTAGCAAAGAACAAGCTCCACAGCACACGCTTTTTAGTCAAAAACTTCTTTTTCTTCTTACTTTTCGGTTTTGGTTTTGAATTGGAACTGGACGATCCTCTATTTCTATTGTTGTTCGTCCTTGATGTATCATCTCTAGACATGATGCCTCCTGACTCCCTTCCTTGAATAAATCATGTATGGACTTCTCTGAATGAAAAGAACAACCTTCTCAGGTTGCTCTCTCACACTCTATTCAAACGATTTATTAACAAGAAAGGTTTCACTTCAATTTTGTTAATGTTATTCTTCGTTACTATTGTCCTGCATAAGTGACACACTGCGCTGTGGTGTAAAAGTGGAAATCGCGTGCTTATACACCATTTGCTGGCGTCCATCACTGTCAATAACGATTGTAAAATTGTCGAATGCTTTAATAATTCCCCGGATTTGAAAGCCGTTGGTCAAATATACTGTAGCAGGGATATTTTCTTTGCGTAGTTGGTTCAAGAATGTATCTTGGATGTTAATGGACTTGTTCATATGACGTACCCCCAATGGTTCAATTATATTGTTCAGAAGTATATTCAAGACCTGAGAGAAACTTTCCTGCTATTATAGCACGTATTTTCGAGAAATTCTCAGAAAAGTTTTGCTCACCTTCGACATCGATCCACTCGATTTCCTTCATGTGGCGAAACCATGACAACTGTCTTTTGGCGAATCGGCGAGTATCGCGTTTAAGCAGTATCACAGCTTCCTCAAGCGTCAGTTCCCCTGCGAGGTAAGCGGCAATTTCCTTGTAGCCCAGTCCCTGCATGGACACAAGGCTTCTGCTGTAGCCGTTTTCCAGCAGTCCCTTCACCTCAGCAACAAGACCATCCGCAAGCATGCTATCAATTCGGTCCTCAATACGTTTATATAGTATTTTCCGGTCCATTGTCAAACCGATAAGGCATAAGTCATAGGGCGACTCCTTCTTTTGAGCTGCATGAGAAGCGGAAAGTGTGGTGTTTGTCTGGTGATGAATTTCCAGTGCCCGTATAATTCTACGGCGGTCATTCGGATGCAATTTCGCTGCACTGACCGGATCAACGGCTTCAAGTCTGGCATGCAGTGCAAGCGCTCCATGTTCTTCTGCAAATTGATCCTGTTCTTTACGGAAAGCTTCGTCAGCCACAGCTTCAGAGAATTGAAAACCGTAACATAAGGACTCAATATAGAGACCCGTTCCCCCAACAATAAATGGAAGTTTCCCACGACTGCTTATCTCTTCGATAAGTCTGCTACCTTGTTCCTGAAATTCAGCAGCAGAATATGGGTCCTGTGGATCATGAATGTCGATTAGGTGGTGAGGAATTCCCATCATCTCAGCTGGAGTAATCTTAGCTGTACCAATATCCATACCACGATAAACCTGCATCGAATCTCCAGAAATAATCTCTGCGTTATATGCAGCCGCAAGCTCCAAACTTAACCTGGTTTTACCTACAGCTGTTGGTCCTAATAAGACTAGAACCTTATGTCTCTCTTTAGTCATCAATGTGTATCACCCCGTACGATGTTTTGGAGTTGCTCCGGAGCAGCTCTGTAAAGCCAAGCCTTTCAAATTCGCCGCTTAGAGCCTTTTCTTTCAAAAGAACAGTTTTACGGGCCACTCTTACCGCCTCAGCTACACTCTCTAGTGATAATGCTGCACGATTAGCAAACTGCCGCAGGGGGGAAATCGAAGCAGAACCGGTCAGCGGCACTCGGAACATAGGATCAAAGTACACAATATCTACACTTCGATCCGGTAGAGCACGTAAGTAGTCCAAATGTTCACTATGAACGACATTAATTCTACGCAAGGCCTCATTAACCCTTACTTGCCCAGAGGTATAATGCCGCATCCCTTCATAGAGCAGTGCATACAGCGGCAATGAGCTCTCCAGAGCGGTAATCTCTGAGGACTCACCACCATGCACAGCAAATAGCAACGAATCAGCACCTAGACCCGCTGTGCAATCTAGTACGCTATCTCCGGGAAGCATTCGAGCAGCGACAAGCATCGGTTCTATATCACCCTTTAGAATCCGTTTCGCACGAACGAAACCCATGCTTGGGTGAAACTCCATAGGCTCCATCCCTAATCGGTGTAAACGAACGGCTTCTTGAGAAAGAATTAGTATATCCTCATCTCCATAGTGTTCCACCATCTTGGGTATAGAGAATTTCTCGCGTGGAGCGTATTTACAGCCCGTTCTTTCTGCGAGATTCTGAGCTCGCTCTACAATATCCATTATCGGGCTATAACCCGTAGTTATAATCATGTTGCCTCCAGTCTTGCTATAAACAAATTTCTAATCGTACAATTACATCACCCGTTTGAACAATTTCTCTAAATCATAGGATGAAAAAGAAATCACAATCGGACGCCCATGTGGACAAGTATACGGCTGTCTGCATGCTGCCAGACGAGACAATAAGGCCTCGACTTCCTGTTCTGTTAGTTTCTGGTTGGCTTTGATGGAGGCTTTACACGAGCATAGAATAGACGATTTCTCTCGTAGCTTTGCTAGGTCAATCAATCGTTCACTCAAGACCCACTCCGCCATTTCTTCAACGATCGCCTTCTCCTCGCCTTCAGGAAACCAATACGGCAAAGATCGAATCAGAAAAGTCTGTCCTCCAAAATGTTCAAGGTACACTCCAGCCTGCTGAAACCAATGTAAACGTTCACTAAGTTGACGACTTTCCGAAGGCGTGAACTCAAGCGTAATTGGCAAAAGCAGATCCTGAGAAGCGTCTTCAGGACGACCGAACTTCTCATAAAAAAACTCGTAATTTATGCGTTCGTGAGCCGCATGTTGATCAATGAGATACAGCCCGCCGTCATTCTGAGCGATAATATAAGTCCCATGATGCTGTCCGATATAATTTAGTTCCGGGAAGGCAGGAAGCCCAGGTTCTTCATCGACTGGCGGTGCCCATAACGCTTGGGCAGAAGGAATCTGCCTCTGCAGGGATGAAGCTTCTTGCGGGCGATATCCATTAGCATAGTTGTTGCTCACATTATTTTGACGTCCTTGTGAAGAGGAAGACTGGTATCCTGACCCGTAGGATGGAGCCGTTTCACGAGTCATCGGAGTATCAATCTGCCCCTCTTTTCTGATCTCCCTGGCGCTCTGTTCAACATTTGATGGTTGTTGTCTACTAAAGGAACTACCAGATCCCTGAGGAACTGGATCCTTGCCCACCTCAGACGGTGGGGGTGCCGGAACTGACCCTTTAGAAAAAGCAAACTGCTCCTGTATAAATGAACTGCTGCCCTTTGGCCCAATGGTTTCTTTACCGGGACGCGGTATCAAACTTTGCCCTAACAACACTTTACGAATTTCTTGTTCAACAAACGTGTAAAGCTCATTCTCCTTACTAAACCGAACCTCCAGCTTAGCTGGATGAACATTGACATCCACAAGTGAAGGATGCATGTCCAGTTCGAGCACCAGCAGTGGATAGCGGTTAATCGGAAGTAAAGTATGATAAGCACGCATGATCGCTGCGTTCAGACCATTGCTGCGAATATATCGTCCTCCCACAATGGTAGTCACTGCGTTTCGATTTGAGCGTGTCCATTCCGGACGACTAATATAACCAGAAATACGATAATCCAAGTCCTCTGCCGTAATCGGCAACATAGCCTTGGCTGCGGAGGTTCCGTACACCGCTGCGATCACTTGCAGCAGATCACCATTACCAAGCGTGTGCAGCAGCTGATTGCCATTATGATGCAAGGTAAAAGAGATTCCCGGATGGGCTAACGCCATTCGATACATGGCATCCGATATATGACCAAGCTCCGTCTGGATACTCTTCATGTATTTCAGCCGTGCCGGTGTGTTAAAAAATAATTCACGCACCGCTAGATCGCTCCCACGGCCCGAAGGGGAATCTTCATTCCGAATTAAATTACCACCCTCAATATCAATCAGGCGTCCTTTGCCGTCATCGGCAGTAGCCGTTAGAAGAGAGACTTTGGATACCGCAGCAATACTGGGGAGCGCCTCACCTCGGAACCCTAAGCTAGTGATCTGGAATAGATCACGCCCATTAGCGATTTTACTTGTGGCATGACGATAAAAGGCGGTCTCGCAATCCTCAGGCTCGATCCCCGAGCCGTTATCTTTTACTCGGATGCTCTGTAAACCGCCTTCCTCCACCGAAACCTCAATCCTTGTGCTTCCTGCGTCAATAGCATTCTCAACTAGCTCCTTCACAACAGAAGCTGGTCGCTCTACAACTTCACCCGCAGCAATCTGGTTGGCAATATGCTCGTCCAATATATGAATTTTGGCCAATTTCATTCACCTCTTATTTAGGCAATCAATAATTAAAGATCCTTTGCTTTCATCTTCAGGTCGTTCAGCAGACTCATAGCCTGAAGCGGAGTCATATTCATAAGATCTGCGTTACGCACAGAAGTGATGAATTCTTTTATCGCAGGATTCTCTTGTACTTCAGTTACTACAGCCGACTGATTTGCACTACCTTTCCGATTCTTACGTGGTTCTTCCTCGCCAAAGATAGACAGTTGAACTACTTCATCTGCTATTGATGAATAGGAGTCTGCAGGAATCCCCGAAGTTTCTGCGATGACATTATCGGGTTGTTGGGTAGATGTAGTTGCGACCTCTTTTGCAGCGGCCTGACTTTCTAGTCCACCCCCATAATGAATAGAGGAACCACCTGGATGAGCCACCTGCTCGATACTCAGAAGCAGACCGTAAGCACGATCAATGATCCCTTCAGGAAGCCCAGCTAGGCGTGCACAATAAATCCCATAGCTACTGTCTGCCGCTCCCGGAACAAGCTTACGCAGGAAGTTAACTTTATCCCCGCTCTCCTGTACGGCCATAGAGTAATTCTTAAGCCCTTTAAGACTTTCTTCTAAGTGAGCCAATTCATGAAAATGCGTCGAAACTAAAGCTTTGCAAGAAATGGTATCGTGCACATACTCAATTACCGCTTGTGCAATCGCCATGCCTTCACTCGTCGATGTTCCTCTACCAAGCTCATCAATAATAATTAAACTCCGGGCTGTTGCTTTTTCTGTCATGACCTGTATGTCGGCCATTTCTACCATAAATGTACTCTGACCTCCGATCAAATCATCAGCTGCCCCAATACGAGTAAAGATTCGATCAATTAGCGGAACTTCTGCACTGGTGGCCGGAACGAAACAGCCAATTTGAGCCATAATACAAATGAGTGCAACCTGCCGCATATAGGTACTTTTCCCAGCCATATTAGGACCAGTGATCAAAAGAATATTTCCGTCTTCCTTACTTAGCGTACTTCCGTTTGCTATAAAAGCCGAGTCCTTTAACACAGCCTCCACGACAGGATGACGACCACCTTCAAGTCGAAGATCGTACCCATCCGATAGAACAGGTTTTACGAAGCGATGCTCGGCACTGACGGCTGCCAGACATTGATACACATCAATCTCAGCTACCTTTTCCGCAAGATTCTGCAGTCGCGGAATTTGGCCGCTGATTCGATCACGCAGTTCAGTAAACAGGCTGTACTCCAAATCTGTCATTTTATCTTGCGCTTCAAGAATCAGTGCCTCTTTCTCTTTAAGCTCAGGTGTAACAAATCGCTCTGCATTTGCAAGCGTCTGCTTACGTTCATAACGCCCTTCCGGCAACGAAGCCAGATTGGATTTGGTGATCTCTATGAAATATCCGAAGATTTTGTTATATCCGATCTTCAGTGATTTGATGCCTGTGGCTTGCCGTTCTTTCGCTTCCAGTTCGGCGATCCAACGTTTACCATTACTACTAGCTTCCCGCAGCTCGTCCAACCTGGCATGATAACCAGAACGGATAATCCCTCCGTCTCGCACGGACACCGGCGCATCTTCAACAATTGCTCGATCTATATCCTCCCGTATCTCGGCACATTCATCCATGCTAGCACCGATCTCGCGTAGGGTTGCAGATCCCGAAGTCATACATAATTCCTTCAAAGCAGGGATTTGTGCCAGTGATAGCTTTAAGGCATTCATGTCACGACCATTCGCACTACCAAAGGCAATACGACCTACCAGCCGCTCTAAGTCATAAATTTCCTTCAACGCTAAACGCAGGTCCTCTCGAACAATAAACTGGTTGTACAAATAATCAACTGCTTCTAGGCGACGTTCGATCGGAGCGCGCTGCAACAGCGGCTTATCTATTCTACGACGTAACAATCGCGCACCCATGGATGTTTCGGTACGGTCTAGTAGCCATAGAAGAGATCCTTTTTTAGAACGTTCTCGGACCGTCTCTGTTAGCTCCAGATTTCGGCGTGTGAACGGATCAAGAATCATATAATTACCTGGTTCATAAGGAGAAATTTGACTAAGTTGTCCCATTGAACGCCGTTGCGTCTCGTTTAGATAGGAGATTAGCAGCGCTAGACATTGTCCACGTTCTTTCTCCAGACGAACCCATGCAGCTTCACCGAATTGTCGACGTGCCAGCTCCTCCTCACGTTTCTCCCAAGGTGTGTACACAACAGGTTTCGCCAACAGAGGCGTTTCACTACGTAAAAGCTCCAATAACGTCGGGTCTCCGATGATCTCAGCCGGTTCATAAATGCCAATCTCATCGCGCAGCCACTCTGCACCAGATAAAACTGAAGTAACATACAATTCACCTGTAGTTAAATCACATGCAGCTAATGCCATCATCCCATCACTTTCGGTTACACAAACAAGATAATTGTTGCTTTTGTCGGCAATGATTTTTCCATCCATAACTGTTCCAGGTGTCACGACACGTACGATATCCCGTTTCACCATTCCCTTTGTGACAGAAGCATCCTCTAATTGCTCACAAATAGCGACTTTATATCCTTTTTCAATCAGGCGTTGAATATAACCCTCGGCGGCGTGATAAGGTACTCCACACATCGGGATCTTCTCTGCGCCCCCGCCTTCGCGACCTGTCAACGTAATTTCAAGCTCCTTAGAAGCCAAAATGGCATCTTCAAAGAACATTTCATAGAAATCGCCCAGTCTAAAAAATAGGAAGGCATCCTTTGCCCCTTCCTTCACTTTTAAATATTGCTCAATCATCGGCGTATATTGTGCCATGGTCAACCTCCATGCCTATTTATTGCTGTCCTCCATTATAACAGAAAATTTGCGTACAAAGTCACCCTGCATCCGCATAGAAGTTCATTCTTCTCGATCCTCAGACAAAAAATCACGAAATCCGACACTATTACTGAAGCTCATTGGGTAGTACCTTTTGTTTATATTTCAAGCATCCATCGTTCATTAGAAGGAGGTGTATTCTTCTGCATCTTAATATTGTAAAATCTTAACACAGAGCGTTAGATCATAAGAAAATAAAAGGAGAATATCAAATGATACGAAGACTTACGGAGGATGATCGGGAACTTCTAATGGCGTTGCTACAGAAAGAGCCTGCTCTTAATTTGTTCATCATTGGAGATGTAGAGAATTTCGGGTTTGAACAGGATTTTATGGCATTGTGGGGAGAAATAGATCCATCTGATGGTCGGATAAAAGCCGTGCTATTACGTTTCTATAGAAGCTATCTTCCTTACGCGGATGGGCCGTTTGATGTGGAAGGATTCGCTACAATCATGCGACAAGATAACGATATTCATATGATTTCCGGTGTAACCGAAGTGGTAAAAGCCTTTGACGGAGTAATTATCTTTAAACAAGAAAAGCAATTATACTTTGCTGAGCTAAAGGAAATGAATGCCAAAATTAAACAGTCCTCTTCTTCCGTTGATAACATTAATAAAGCAACCATCCAGGATGTGGAAGCGATTTGTTCGCTTACGGATACAATAGAAGAGTTTGAAAGCAGTCGGGATGGATCGAGAACTAGCCTACGTAAAACATTGGCGACTGGCACTGGCCGTACGTATTATATGAAAAGTGAAGATCAGGTGATTACAACGGCCTCAACATCAGCGGAAAATTCCATGTCAGCTATGATTGTAGGAGTTGCCACTCATCAAGCATTCAGAGAGCAAGGATTAGCTACAAGCGTAGTTGCACAGCTATGCACAGACTTACTCTCTGAAGGGAAGTCTTTATGCCTCTTTTATGACAACCCTCATGCTGGGGTCATATACAAACGACTTGGATTTCAAGATATCGGCTCTTGGAGCATCATGTACATGTAGACAAGCATAAACGCCTTGGGCGTCCTTATTAGGACGGTAAGCGTTTATGCGAGAAATATTAGATATAAGGGATATGTGAAAAATTAATACTTTCTAATATTTTGAAATATAAGCTCAAGCTTTAACTTTGCTGCACCACAGCTCACGGATATCGCGAGATTCATCCCACGTTCGTTCAGAGGCGATATACTGAAATAAAGGCTCTATGTATTGGGCGGCCTTCTCGTAGCCGCCTAGAGAGCGTAGCTGCGCCAGCAGAGGGGGTACTGCGTCGCGCAGCGGGGATTTATCGCCGTCATAGTAGGCGATATGCAGGTCTTCCAGGTCGAGCGGGCGCAGCGTCAGGTCTTCATAATGGCTCACGATAAGGTGAGCCAGATAGACCGCGCCTTTAGCGATGACCGGGGATACCAGGAAGCTCGGCAAAGTCCGGTACTCAAAGCCGCCATGCGGCTGAATCCGGAAATCGCCGAGCACGCCGTAACGAGGACGACGCGCTCCCGCGCGGACGTCCTCAAGCAAAAGCATCGGCAGCGCGAGATAGTTGTCGAGCGCGCGCAAGAGCGGCGCCGTCAGCGTCACGCCGCTGAAGTGCAAATGGCCGCCGAGGGCCCAGCCCGTCAGCGGCATGCCTCCCGCCCGCCAGCGCAGCGTGCGATCGGCGATGAGCCGGTCCGCCGTAGCCGCGGCGGACATCAGCTGCGCCAGCAGCGCGCGTGGTTCCCCGCGCGGCTGGGGGCGCAGCTCGGCGACCGGGAACGCGCCGCGCGTTCCCGGAGGGCCGGCGTCGCAGCCGGCGACGCCGTCCGTGGGCAGGTACCGCGACGCAGGCACGACGCGGCCCGTGGACTCCCGGAGGATGATAAACTCCGGGTCCATACCCATGAGCAGGCCGCTGCGGCCTGGCTGCTCCAGAGCAAGGCTCCGTTCCAGCGCTAATGCTGCGGAACGATAAGGCTCTGGCAATGATTTGCCGGAACTCTGTAGTAGTGGAGTGACTCCCTCCACGACATACCTCCTATTCCCCATTGCCCTCAGAAGGACCTCACCGCTATCCAGCCCCAAGCTGTACAAAGTCCGAACAGCAATACGCTGAAGTAATTTCATTACTCCACGCCATACTCCTGGTGCAGCCCCCATTGATTCGTTGCTATCGACTCTATCCATTCGCACAGCCCCGGCTAGCAAATCGGAGGCTGCGCGCATACCTGGGCCTGCTCCTAGTGGAGTGATCTGCAGAACGCTCAAATTATACACGAGTATGTTATAGCACTGTTTATGGGCCTTATCGGAAGGCAGAGTATCATATGTATCTTCTAAGCGATTTCTTTCACCAGAGGTCTGGTTTCTCCGCAGAGATGCTTCTGAGCCCTTCATTCGCAACAGTTCCTGCTTACTAGACGAAGTGAGCGTCGCTTCAATCCCGCTCCGAAATAATCTAGACTCTCTCTGTGCTGATGACAATCCCCAATACACCTTAAACCCCTCATTCATTCTCCTGCCCCTCCATCCATCGCAGCCCAAGATTGAAAGCCCTGCAGTAGCACTTCATGCCCATTCATATGAACCAAGTTGTTCTTCATCCACTCTGATTCCAGTTTTAATTCTAAAAATAAATAAAAAAAAGGAGGGCATTCGCCCTCTACGCCGCCGCCCTCCCTACATATAATGGACCATAACCCATCAGTACTCAGTTAACGGCGGCGTATCCTTCCTTACAGTTCATCATCCAGATTGTCAGGGTCTAGATCATCGTAATCGAAGCTATCACCTTCAAAATCATAATCCTTGTCTTCTGGATCATCGCTTTGCTCAGTGACATACACACGGACTTTGGTCTCAGCCACCAACTCCACTTCGAATTCGCGCTCTACGCGAAGTGTCACACTGCCTCCGCCTGGCGATACGCCCGCTTCTACACAGTTGGGTTCCTGCGTTGCCTCCGCAGAGACCTCAACGGTAGAAGTGCGGTGTCTCGTGTCCAGGTACGAAAGCGGAATGAGCTCCACATAGGAGACCGTTTCTTTAGCTACCTCGGTCTGCTTGTTCTTGTCGTACGAGTACCAGATGTTTACATCGTAAGTACCAATTACTTCGATTCCGTTCCCGGCGGCAACCGCTTCGTACTGGTGGTTGATAATCCAAGCCCCCAGAATACTAGTCGGGTGATGTGGCGGAGTCACGGTATGGGTTGCTGTAGAGAACTTACGACCTTTGCCGCAAATTGCCTTCGTAATGATCTCCCTTGTTTGACGTTTATGGCTTAATGACATCTTTAAACCTCCTCCATACAATCATTCACTATCAAGTGTATGCAGGTTCTAGGCATTTGTTGATTGTTAGTCTATAAATAAATTTGAGTAAGCCCTCCAGAGGGTCTTATCAGAAGATTTATAGTTCATTTTATTTCAAAATTTGTACAGATATGAGTAGATTATAAAAATGGTCCAGCCTGATACATATCCATTCTGAACGTTAAAAAAACCTTATAAAGCCCGCTATTGCGGGATTACGCGCATAATACCAATAGATCTATGTTTGCTCAGGTCAATAAAATCGTCATCAATATTCACGAGGGGACGCAGTGGATCAGTAGCAAGAATCATAATGATTTTCCCTGTCCGTCCATCTGTCAATTCCACTTCATTCCCTATCATTGACTGCATTAACTTATTAATAAAGACTCTACAAATATAAGGGTCAAGCTTGCCAAATACGTTTTCCTCCATCTGAAGCAACACTTCATAAAGAGGTGAAGCTTTACGATAAAACCGGTCGGATGTCATCGCATGGAACACGTCTGCTACTGCAACAATTTTACTGAAATCAGTGATCCGATTCCCAAGTACACCGAATGGATAACCACTGCCGTCCATTCTTTCATGATGCTGCAGGGCGACGAGCGCTTGCAAATGATTGGTTCCAATAGTGTCCCGGATCATCTCGTATCCATAGGTCGTATGCTTTTTCATAAGCTGATACTCCTCAGCGGTCAACGGGCCCGGCCGGGTTAATAATTCATCCGGAATCCTCATTTTTCCGATATCATGAAGGGTCGCTGCGATCGTCAGCATACTCAAATCCTCAGGCTTTAATTTTAGCCATTTACCTAGCAATGTAGATAAAATACCAACCGCTACATTATGTCTGTATGTATAATCATCCTTGGACTGCAGTGCAGCCAATACGCCGTAGAAGTCATTCTTTTCGCTTACCTGCTGAATAAACGGAATGACTTCATTTCTAACTTCAAGCATAGGAATTCGTTTGTTTTTGTTATGACGAAGCTGTTCAAAAATATTCTCTATCGCAGCTGTGCAATCATCGATTGCAAGTTGGAAAAATTCCGCGCTATCCAGCTGTACGACGTCATGAGACTCTAGGGTGATCTTATGTTGATTGATTAATCGTATATGCTCAGCACTTAATAAAGTCAATGCGGGTAAAACAAATACTCCTTTGTCATTAAAAAGGTTAGCTATAAGCTGTTTTCCTATAAATGATTCCATAACTTTGTCCATACGCCTCACCTGCCAATGCGGAAAATTCGACTACCGAACTTCCTGCTATTATTTGAACTCACCATAAAATCGTTAATCATATCCTGTGATCAACTTTTAGCTCATACATATCTTATCGTGATTTTGACAGAGATAGTTAATACTTCAGTTTATTAAAGCTTCAATTTAAGCCTTATTTCGAATCTTCAAACGTTTCTCCGGCTTGTAACTGACCGGGATTTTATGCCGCTTAGCGATCTTTAAATAAAGTGCCAGTTCCCTGCACAACTGAAGAATAGCTGAGCGCACTTCAAATTCCTCACGTGTCTCTGGCAGATCCATTTCTTCGAATTCTCTTGTTAGCTCGTCCAGTAAATGTTCAGTTCGTCCAGTATATTCTTCCGCAAGCACATCCCCGCTAAGCTGGTCAAATAACTCAGCAACCATCTCCCCATGCGGTAAATGGCGGTACACTTGAGAAAGCAGCTGCATCATACTTTGAATCGATTCCAGTTGCTCCTTCCGCATGTAGAAATAAACATTCCATGCTTCATCAGGATGAATAACATGATTCTCCATCTCACGGGTAGCTGCCGTTAATCCCCGCTGCACTGTATTATCTGCGTCAATTAATTCTTTGCCGTCCCAAATATACGCAGGATCTCGAAGCGTTCGGGCCATCTGTGTAAAAATAACCGAAAAATAGCGATCCACTTCCTTACGGATCCCATAAATGACCCCACCAGTCTGAGGCATGTAAATCAAGTTTACCAGCCCTGCTGAACCGAGCCCAATAGCCAGAAGCTCTATTTGCTGCAACAGGACATGGAGCGATAGTTCAGCTTGTCCAAACACGCGAAACACGATAACCGAGCTGGTGACAATTCCTTCTTTGTAGCCAGACTTTACAATCATCGGAAAGCCCACGAGTACATACAGCCCGAGCACCCAGTAATGGAACCCTAGAAGCCAGAATAGGATGCAGCCAAAAAAGAGTCCCACGAGCGAGGCTAAAAAACGAGCCGTTATCGTTCGGAAACTCCTTTTCAAAGTAACCTCTACACCCAAAATTGCCAGCAAGCCTGCACTCTGCGCATTAGGTATACCCACTGCAGACGCAACTAGTACGGATAATAACGTAGCTGCTGCTGTTTTTATCACACGAAATCCCATAGCCTTATCTCTCCTTACAAGCACTAACCCAATAAATAGGTAAAGATATAGACATGTTACAAGATTTTGTGTACGGACACAATATTACATAAGGTTCATCTCCGGGATAACAACCGCTTCTCAAGATATACCACTAATTGATACATTGCTGTAGCCACGGCCGCGATAATCAAAAGACTGGACATCACTAGCGTGAAATTAAAGACCTGGAAACCATAAATAATCAGATAACCCAGACCCGATTTAGCGACCAGGAACTCCCCTACGATAACTCCTACCCATGACATCCCCACATTCACCTTTAAGGTGGAGACCACCGTCGGGAACGAGGCTGGAAGAATTACTTTAAAGAACACCTGAACTCTGGAAGCTCCGAAGGAACGAACCACCTTAACCAGATTCGGATCCACACTGCAAAAACTATTGTACACAACAAGCGTCGTTATAATCACCGTTATAGATAAAGTAGTAACAACGATAGCAGTGAATCCGGCTCCGAACATGACGATAAAAATCGGACCCAGAGCCACCTTCGGCATACTGTTAAATACGACCATATACGGATCAAGCACTGCTGATAAAAAAGGAGACCACCAAATGATCACAGCAAGTAGTGTCCCTAATAGCGTTCCTAGTACAAAGCCTACCGCAGTCTCACCTACCGTCATCCCCAGATGCGGCCACAAGCTTCCACTGACTATATCTCCCCAGATCTGCCGGAAGATTTTTGTGGGATAGCTGAATAATAGCTCATCAATCCAGCCCATTCTTGCGCCAGCTTCCCAGAGAACAAAAAACAGCAGTAACAGGCTGCTCCTTACAACAATCACCTGATTGCGCCAGCGGTGCTTCGTTTTTTTATAATCGCCATGCAATTGTTGTAGCCACTGTTCACGGGAAGCTAATAACCCCGATTGCTCCGTATGCTTCATTAGCTTTCCCTCCCTGCAATCTCCATCTCTTTCCATATTTCATGAAAAAGCTCCGAAAAGCCTGGCTGATCACGTGCAAATAGCGGAGGTGCTGACCGGATTTGCTCTGGCACTGAAAATACTTTTCGGATCTTCCCTGGATTTCGTTGTAGAAGAATAACACTGCTGCTTACCGCAATGGCCTCAGATAGATCATGAGTAACTAATATTGCAGTTGTCCCCCTGCTGCGTAAGGTCTCAGAGACCAAATCTTCCAGCTGTAATTTGATCTGGTAATCAAGTGCCGAGAACGGCTCGTCTAGTAGAAGGAGTCCAGGATTCGTTGCCAAGGTGCGTACCAGAGCTACTCTCTGCCGCATCCCACCTGATAACTGAGTAGGAAAGGCGTGCTCTTTGCCCTCTAAGCCCATCTCTCGAAGTAGCTCCAACGTCCGCTTTCTGCTCTCTTCGTTCAAGTTTCCAGTCAGCTCTAGTCCTAGAATGGCATTATCCAGAATACTCCGCCAAGGAAAAAGATAATCCTGCTGCAGCATATACCCAACCTCTGGTGAGGGTCCCATTATGGGTTGGCCATTTACGAACACTTCGCCTTGAGATGGCTGCAGCAGTCCTGCAATAATCGATAGGAGAGTCGTCTTACCGCAACCACTTGGTCCGACTAAGCTAACGAACTCTCCTTGCTCGACATTAAGGTTCAGGTCCTCAACGGCCAGTGAAGCTTCACGGTCGCCAAGATAGGCATGCGTTACTCCCTTTAATTGCACTACTGGAAGCATTGTCAGCCCCTCCTTCAATTTACACATCTTATTTAGGATCTTTGGTTCTCTCTTATTTTGAAGTGCTGCTCGTTATGCTCTTCTCAGCTTTCTCAGCAAAACTGTTATTCACTATTTTGTCAGCGGGAACGCGTTCTTTAAGCTCACCAGCATTATCAATCACATCAAGCAAATTGTTCCATTCTTCTTGATCTATAATTGGATTAACCGCATAGGTATCCTGTTCCTTATAACGTTTGACTGCAGAAACCACGATATCTCTATCCGTCTTATCAAAATAAGTCATAATCGCATCCGCGATTTCTTCAGGGCTATGTTCCTTCACCCAAAGCTGAGCACGCTGGATCGCATTTGTGAACTTCTGTACCGTGTCTCCATTTTTACTAATATAGCTGTTCTTAGACATAAACACGGTGTACGGTAAATAGCCGCTTTCCACACCAAACGAAGCCACTACTGCACCTCGGTTCTCACGTTCAAAGATTGAAGCCTGTGGTTCAAACAGCTGTACATAATCGCCTGTACCTGAAGCAAAAGCACCGGCAATATTAGCAAAGTCAATATTTTGGATCAAGGTAATGTCTTTAGTAGGATCTATTCCTTTTTTAGATAAAGTAAACGCACCTGCCATTTGTGGCATTCCGCCTTTTCTTTGCCCCAGGAAGGTAGAACCCTTCACTTTATCCCAGTTAAACGCTCCGTCAGCTTTACGGGCAAACAAGAACGTTCCATCCCTCTGAGTCAGCTGTGCAAAATTAATGACCGGATCATCTGAACCCTGTTGATACACATAAATGGAGGTTTCAGAACCTACCAATGCAACATCGATGGCACCTGAGAGGAGTGCAGTCATGGTTTTATCTCCACCGGGGATCGTCTGTAGCTCTACGTCAAGTCCTTCGTCTTTAAAGAAATTTTGTGATAAGGCAACATATTCGGGTGCATAAAAGACAGAACGGGTGACTTCACCAATCTTCACCTTTACCAACTCTGACTTTCCGCCGCAACCGGCAAGCACTGAAAAGCATAAAGTAATGATCATGAGCGACAATGACAGCTTTTTCCTAATCTTCATTCTTCATTCTCCTTTCTTACCGGGTCCTTCGCCCTTGCTTAAAGCATATGCAGATGCCTACGAAAAGGTTAAAACCTCCAATAACCTAGGGAAATCCAAGAATAACCATGATACTAGCGACTTTTATTGAAGGAATGGATAAATATCGTTTAATTTGCTGTTTTTGTATCTGTGCAAACGTTTTACCAATGGGGATGCATTCGAGTACTATAGGAAATAAAGCGCTTTCCATTTCTTGAATTAGAAAATTTGCAATAGAAGGAGTTATTACATATGTATAAAGGTGTTACATTCAAAACCAAAAAAATCACAATATGCTCTCTGGTGGGCATCAGTCTAACCACATTACTGCTGTCCGGTTGTTCTGGTAATCAAAGCAACAAAACATCCATTGCCACGCCCTCCCCTAAAGCAGACTCCATTCAGAGCACCGCTACACCTCAAGCATTGATAAATAAGACGGATGAACAACCTTCCGCTGTTTATTATGAATTATTTGTTCGTTCCTTCTATGATTCAGACGGCGATGGCATTGGAGATCTAAAAGGGATCACCCAAAAGCTGGATTACTTAAATGATGGGAATCCTGAAACCACGACTGATTTGGGGATTGGCGGGATTTGGCTCATGCCCATCAACCCATCACCAAGCTATCATGGATATGATGTAACCGATTATCGTGCGATTAATCCTGATTATGGGACGATTGAGGATATGCAGGAGCTAATTAAAGAAGCGCATAAACGAGGAATAAAAATAATTATGGATTTGGTTGTGAATCATACCTCCAAAGAACACCCATGGTTCGTAGACTCGGCTAAAAACAGTGACAGCAAATATCGCGATTGGTACGTCTGGGCTGAAGATCAAGGTCGTCCCGCAAATGGAGCCAGCGCTGCTGGCGGTGGCAGTGCGTGGCATTCTATACTTGGCAGTCATTATCTGGGCGGATTTTGGGAAGGCATGCCTGATCTGAATTTCGATAATGCAGAAGTTCGTACTGAGATGAAGGACATCGGAAAATTTTGGCTGGAGCAAGGTGTGGATGGCTTCCGACTAGATGCTGCGAAGCATATCTACGAAGATCTTTTGAGTGATAAAAGTGAGGCTACTACCGCTAAAAATGTGTCCTGGTGGCAGGAGTTCCGCAAGGCTATGAATGAAGTAAATCCAGAGGCATATATAGTTGGCGAGGTCTGGGAGAATTCTGCTGTCACTGTCGGAGCTTATTTAGATCAAGCTTTTAACTCAAGCTTTAACTTTGGCTTAGCAGAAACACTGGTGAACTCTGTAAAAACTGAAAAAGACAGCGGGACGGCCTTTACGCTGGAACGAACCTATAAATTGTATTCCAAAATATCCGATAACCAATTTACCGATGCTACTTTCTTGACGAATCATGATCAAAACAGAGTCATGAGTCAATTAGACAATAACCCGAATCATGCAAAAATGGCAGCAGCCCTACTGTTAACTTTGCCTGGGAATCCCTTTATCTATTATGGTGAAGAAATTGGAATGCTCGGTGTGAAGCCAGATGAAGGACTTCGAGAGCCTATGAGATGGAGTGCAGCCGATCAAGGAGAGGGGCAGACTACTTGGGAGGCCGGACGTAATAATGCGGGTGCGATAAACGTTGATGTTGAGAGCCAGCTGAATGACAGTGGTTCAATGCTAGAAAGATATCGCGAGCTTATTGCGCTAAGAAATGAGATTCCTGCGCTCCGGGATGGCGGAATCCGTGACTATGCTTCTGGCAATCCCGGGGTTATGGCTTACGAACGACTAACAACACAGGATCAGGTGCTCGTCGTTCATAACCTTACTGGAGAAGAACAAACTATTGTACTACAACCCAATGTCGAGGGTTTCTCTTACTCCAAGATCCTAAAGACGATTGCTGTCAAATCGATCTTGAATTCAGATCAACTTACCCTCCCTCCTTATTCAACTGCTATTGTGGAGTGAGAAACGCGGAAGAATGTAACACCCACTTTGTTACTGACCCACATAATTGAGCTTTTGTAATCGGGAGGGCTATAAGCCAGTCTTTGGATGGATCACTGCTCATTCGTAACAACCAGCCACTGGAATGATCGCCTAAGAAGCGTGCTTTCTGGAAGCTCCATCCACTGTCACTGGACGTGCAGAGTCGTAATTCTCCTTCCGCCATGAAGCACTTCATCACCCGTGCTAGTTGGATGGAATGTACATCATCCCCTGTCTCTGCTGCTAAACAATCTGAGAGCATTTGCAGCGTGGATGAGCATGAGCTTTTTTTCAGCTCCTCAAATTTTCTTTTTGACATTAGTAATGCCGGAATCCCGTGATTAAAGAGCTCCTTCATGTTCTCACATTCGAACAGCTGAAGACAAAAGCTCTCCGTTTCACTTTCATCCTTTAATTCATAGGGCAGGGTTTCCGGGTTACTATTGCAGATTACTAGTATCCGGTCTTTATGTATTTGCAGACACAGATCCTTCATTTCCTCCTTCTCTTTATATTTCAATCTACAGATCCGTTCTGCGTTTAAACCTGTATGTAACTGATCCAGAACTGCTTGCCCCATTACTTCATCTGGAAATAAAAAATGCGTTAAATCGGCCAATCCATTGTCATTCACATCATTGTATCCTTCCTGTATTTCATATATATGTATATTAATCTAACAATCTTTATGTTATCATAAGCTAATTTTAAGGTAAAATTAAGAAACAAAGGGTATTATCATTAACATGAAATACTTTTAGCGAGGTGTCTTCAAAATGAGAATGCTCATCACATTTCAGAACAAACTTGTACCTGTGTATTTCACAACAGAAAATAAACAGCCCACTCAAAAAGTACTTAGATTACTTAACAGTACGTTGGAGCTCAAAATTCAAAAGGGCAAGAATGCTATCCAGAAATGCCTGAATTCATTAATTAGTATCGAAATTAAAGGCTCTGAGGCTATATTGCACAGTTATAGTGAGAATGATTCATTGGCGCTATCCCTCTATTAATAGAGGGGTAGTTTTTTTGTAAAGTTTCTTTTATCCTTTGGCAGACAAAACAGCAAGTCTCTGAAAGAGACTTGCTGTTTTTAAGTTTTGCAGCTTTAGTAATGAATGATTACACCAGTATGGGACAATATCAGCTAATCTTATAGTTCTTATTCTCTGCTTTTTCAGCTTTCTGTATTCGAAGTTTAAAGAGTCTCACTAAATTTTGGCGTGTATGCTCTTCGTGACAGCTATCCAATTTCTTAATGATAAACCGATCAATGGACATGTCCATCGCTCCTTTTAATTCATTCAGATCCTTATGAATATAGGCAATATTTTCCTGTTTCCTTGTAAGTTTATTAACCGGGATTTCTATTATTCAAACTCTTGTTCCTTTATAAAATACTCTTTTCCCCCCCAAAAAAAATCACAAAAAAATAATTTACAAACAAAATAATACATGCTATATTATTTATAGTTAATATTAAATACACACATCCAAGGGAGCAATCATAATGTCTAATGTTTTATTTATCAAAGCAAACAACCGTCCAGCAGAACAATCGGTAAGTGTTAAGCTTTACAATGAATTTTTGGAGAACTACAAACTTAACAATCCAGAAGATGAAATCACTGAACTTGATTTGTTCGCAGAGCAACTTCCTTACTACGACAATACCCTGATCACTGGTATGTACAAAGCTGCTCAAGGTTACGAACTAACAGCTGAAGAAGCAGCAGGTGCTGCTGTAGTTAATAAATATCTGGAACAGTTTATCGCTGCTGATAAAGTAGTATTCGGTTTCCCACTGTGGAATATGACTGTACCAGCTGTATTGCATACTTATGTCGATTACCTTTGCCAAGCTGGCAAAACATTCTCTTACACTGCTGAAGGTCCAGTTGGTCTTTTGACAGGTAAAAAAGCAATCGTACTGAACGCTAGAGGTGGCATTTATTCCGAAGGTCCTGCAGCAAGTGCTGAAATGGCTGTAAACTTCATCGTTGGTAACCTTAACCTTTGGGGTATCAAAGATATTACTCAAGTAATCATCGAAGGCCACAACCAACTTCCTGCACAATCCGCTGAAATTATTGAGAACGGATTGCAATTGGCTAAGGAAACTGCAGCATCGTTCTAATACAAGCTATAAGAGAATTTAATAAAAAGGGTGACCCTGAGCTCAGGGTCACCCTTTTTTTGACTATCTAGCCTATTGGAACACTACTCTTGGCTCCGTCGCTGTCTATAAAGTTCTTCTAATACTCATCAAGTTCTTTACGCCAACCGTACCCTCTAGTCCTTGTCGAATGAACTTTAGAAGAAGCTGCAGTTTTTCTCTTGAGCTTCACCTCTTTGGTGCTCTGGTACAGCAGCTCCCGCTGTGTCTTTCGGTAGTTCAGCAGTCTCTTCTCTTCGAGCTCACCGTTATGAACCGCTTCAAGTACCGCACAGCCCTCCTCACGTTCATGTCTACAGTTACTAAACCGACATGCAGCAGCTAAGCTGCTAATATCACTGAACGCCAGATCTAATCCACCCTCATCTTCCCACAGCTGCAGCTCACGCATCCCTGGTGTGTCTACTATGATTCCTCCGTCCGGCATAATAAACAGTTCACGGTGGGTAGTGGTATGACGTCCACGGCTATCTCCTTCTCTTACATCCTGTGTAAGCTGAAGATTCTTTCCACATAACCAGTTGACCATCGTAGATTTGCCGCAGCCTGATGAGCCCGTTAGAGCTACTGTCTGTCCACTCCCAATGTAAGGCAGCAACTTCTCACGGCCATTATCTTGCAGTGCACTAACCGCATGAACAGGCACACCTGGAGCGGCGCTTTCCATTTCGGCAATTTTACTCTCTGCATCTAGGCAAAGATCTGCTTTGGTCAGTAGAATGACTGGATTGGCCCCGCTGTTCCAAGCCATGATTAAGTATCTCTCCATCCGCCGAACATTAAAGTCATCATTCAAAGCACTGACCAGAAATAAAGTGTCTACATTCGAGGCAACAATCTGCTCCTCTTGTGTGTTACCAGCTACCTTGCGTGAGATGACACTATGCCGAGGCAAAATCCCATGTAAAATCGCATGCTCACCGCCATCCTGCATTGAAAGAGCCACCCAGTCGCCGATCGCTGGAAAATCACCTGAAGCGACAAACGTATGTCTCAGCTTGCCTGATAGCTCCCCCCATGTCTCTCCCAAATCAGTCATCACCCTATACTTACTGCCAAAATCGCCTACAATTCTTCCGGGTACAAGCCGTTTATCCTCCGTCTCCTTCCACTTTTCATCCCATTTTGAACTCCAATTTTCATTCCAACCATATTGCTGTATGTTAGTCATTTGAATCCTCCTAAAGATCTGTTTAAGTTTTTGTTTTTATTTACCATGTACTGCTAGCATTTTCCGAGAACACAAAAAGCCGTCGGAATTTAAGACTCCGGCGGCGGTCACACTTCATGAACTCTTCTAGAACGAAAAGGACAAAAAGTGTACACATAATCAGGAAAATGTCTAATCCTAAAGACAAGGATAAGTTCATTTTCCCGTGCGATATATAGAGAAATAGACAATTAACTACAATTCCTATCGATTCTATATACGCAAAAAAGCCGCCGGACCCAATACGGTTCCCGCGGCTCTAATAAGCGTAATAGAGCTTACCTGCTAAACTGCACGAATAACTTATTCGGCAGCCGCTGTTCCCGGAAGACACGTATCCACAACAGTTGAGTTCATTACATTTAGAACTGTCATAAAACATCGTCTCCTTCCGAAATAAGATGCTGTTATCATAAACGGCGCTGCCGTATAATGTCAACTATAAATTTTGATAAAATTACAAAATGGACTTAAGCTCATTCAACTCGTATATTATCTTCCAAGGTTGTATGTCCAATTGATCGTCCCAAGTATGTTTTCTTTGCAGCCAAATGCCTTGTAGCCCTGCTTTCCCTGCACCCCAGATATCATTCACGGGGTGATCTCCAATAAACAATGTCTGATCCGCAGTAACTCCCAATCTGTCTAATGCAAGTTGATAAATCTTAGGATCAGGCTTAGCGATTTCTACTTCTCCAGAAATGACAATAGCCTTGAAGTACTCTCGCAGGGCAAGGGTATCAATTTTGGTGTTCTGGATATCTACTTTGCCGTTGGTAACCAGACCAAGTATATAACCGCGCTCTTTGCAGTACTTCAGAACGTCCACAGCATCCTTCATCGTAGCACCATGATTGATATAACTCGCATCATAATATGCACGAATATGTTCAGCCGTAACTGGTGTTTCCCAAGGCAGTACCTCGCTTAGCTCTACGAAGAATCCGTCCTTATCACGGTAACCATCAGCATCTCTGTGAATCATATCTTCTACTACCTTCTGCGCTTCTTCAGCTTCCAAATGTCCTAGAAAATCCTGAACAAACTGAGTACTAAAACTGCGAAATGTATGGTCACGATCCATTAAAGTATTATCCAAATCAAATAATATAGCTTGTACTTCTTTCATCAAGCGATTCCCCTTATATGCTGTTGATTATAAAATTTAACTTACAGAAATCTATTGTACTATGCCTTTGAAGACAATGAAAAGACCATTCTGTAAAAAGGAACAGCTGTCTCCCCTTCTACTGAACAGTCTTTATAGGCTTTATATTTGATTTATTCATTTACTCAAAATGCTCCGCACGATGTGTCAGCATCATTTCCTCTTCTGTGATATACAGAGGGAAAGGAGGGGTTTCTTTGAGATAACTTTCTGTGGCTAGCAAACGATAATGAACCTCAGGTAACCATGCATCTTCAACAAGTGGCAACTGTCCTGTATCACTGATGTAATTGTCTACAGCGGACTGAACCATATCAAGGTAATACGGAACAAGCTTATCTTGTTCCTCGAAAACTTCATAGGTCTCGCGTGACATATAGAAATTCTGCTCTGGAATTCCTCCTAAATACCGTTTTAGTCTGCTCAAATCTATTCTTTTGTCTTCAAGGATTAAGGCTGTTCTATTAATGAGCGCAGGCATATCTTCTTCAAACTGTCTGATCGCCTGCTTGACTTGGGTTAAGGTAACGGTAATATGATCGGATTGGGGTTGTTTTTTTGTGCGTTTAAAAAACATAAGACAAGTCTCCTTTCGAAAAACTATCTTTGTTAACGCTTACAATTCTATTATATTCGAATTCCTCCCTCTTAATCAGCATATTTCCAACAGACACAAATTGTTAACAACTTTATGATCATTATTTGACATCTTCCCAACGTGTCCAAATTTCTTGGGGATTAAGTTCATATTTATCATTCTCACGATACATAAACTGATGCATAATAAATTCACGCCGAATGGTAGCAAAATCTTCATGGAACTGCTTAATAAACTCGTTAATTTCCTTCTCACTATAAACTACCCCTGGCTCTAGCTTCTCAACCATGTACTGAAGTGCGATCAGTTTCTTCTTATATTGTGCCGGGATTTGCCGAAGCCGCCCATCCTTCGAAAAAAAGTTACGCAGCACAGACTCCTTTAGACTATTTTCAGGTGATTTCTCTTCCATATTTCTCGCTCCTTTCGAAAAAATAAACTGAAGTGAAGCCTCAGCGCCACTACTAATGAAATCTGGATTCAACTTAAAATAAACTGTATTTTTGTCACGTCGTTCCTTTATTAGAGCTGCTTCACGCAATTTCGCTGCATGATGAGTTACCGTTGGTTGTGATAAATTCAATTTCTCAGCCAGCGCTTGTCCGTGCATTTCTCCTTGTGACAGAAGCAACAATAAACGAAGACGTGTTGGGTCAGCCAAAGCTTTATGATAGTTCACTATTTTTTCTAACTGCATTGGAATCACACTCCTTCACCTTCATAAGCTAGATACACATTAGATATATATCTAATTATATAACAATCAACATTATGCTTGCAATGGTTATTGTGTTTAATCTTATGCTTATGGCAAAATGAATGAATTTAGGGTAGGATTTAAAGAAAAGATAGTAACAATCAGGAGGTAACCCACTGTATGAAAGATGTAATTATTATCGGTGCAGGTCCTTGCGGCCTCTCGGCAGCTATCGAATGCCAGCGCCAAGGACTGTCCAGTCTCATTATTGAAAAAAGCTTTATCGTACACTCCATTTATTTGTATCCAACAAATATGCAATTCTTCAGTACCGCTGAGTTATTAGAAATCGGAGACGTTCCTTTCACCTCGACCAATGATAAACCATACCGCCATGAAGCTCTTGTCTATTACCGCCGGGCTGCGAAGCAGTATGGTCTAGATATCGCCGCTTACGAAGAAGCGTTATCCATTGAGCCTCTGGAAGATGGAACCTATGCTGTACATACGTCCAATATGCGTGGTGAGCATCACACACGAATCACTGCAAATGTCGTTATCGCTACAGGTTATTTTGATCAACCGAATATGATCGGTATTCCAGGGGAAGAACTTCCTAAAGTTACCCACTATTTCGGTGAAGCCCATCCATATACAGGGATGAAAGTTACTGTCATTGGTGGCAGTAATTCAGCGGTAGATGCAGCACTGGAACTTATGCGCGTTGGAGCTACAGTCGATATGGTCTATCGTGGTGAGAGCATTTCCTCGAATATTAAGCCTTGGGTTCGGCCAATCTTTGAAGGGATGGTACAAAAGGGTAAAATCACTCTACATCTGGAATCACGTGTTACTGAAATTACGGCTTGTTCGGTTATAGTTACGAGTCATAATGGAGACAAAAAATCCATAGATAATGATTTCGTCCTTGCTTTGACAGGCTTCCGGCCTAGCCGGGTGCTTCTCACTTCTGCCGGCGTAGTTATGGATGACGATATGGATAAGCCAGCTTTTAATCCTTCAACTATGGAAAGTAATGTTCCAGGTCTTTATGTTGCTGGAGTAATCGCTTCAGGTCGCAATGCGAATGAAGTATTTATTGAGACAGGACGTGGGCATGGTAAACTTATCGCAGATCACATTCTTGCGAAGCGCAGTTCTCACAATAAGGAGTTGAACGTTTAAGATGGACATGACCTCTTTGCTTTTGCTTGGTCTTGCTGCGCTCGGTATTATAAGCAGTAATTCCCCTGTAACAATAGCAATGGTCGTCCTACTACTGCTAAGAGTTCTTGGCCTGCAGCAGACCTTCCCTTGGCTTGAGAAATATGGTTTAACCATTGGGATTATCATTCTTACGATCGGGGTCATGACGCCCTTGGCCAACGGAAAAATATCGCTACAGATGGTCGGTCAGTCCTTCCTCCACTGGAAGTCTCTTCTTGCGATTGCGATCGGCATTCTCGTCGCTTATCTTGGTGGGCGCGGAGCCATCCTTATGACCAACCAGCCCACAGTTGTTGCGGGTCTCCTGATCGGAACAGTGATTGGCGTTGCATTGTTCAAGGGTGTCCCTGTAGGACCGCTTATCGCAGCCGGTATTTTGTCGCTCTTGATTGGCAAAATGTAAAAGGTGGAGCAACCATTCAACACAAAAATAGAGCAGCAATTCTCCACTATCGAGAGAATCGCTGCTCTATTTTATTTTTATTCAGCCTGAGAAATGGATTGTGGAATCTCCTGAGACGATCGTTTTTCTACAAACAATAGATCACCAACCCCATGCTCTGTTTGAATTTTTTTCAGTTGGGCCAAAGCTTCTGCTTCTGTATTGAAATACCCAGCTTCCACTAGGAATAATCCCTTCTGATCCTTTAATACGCGCACGTTCTCTAACCCGTATAACATCTCTTCAGCCATACCTTGACTCTCGCCGGAAGGCTCTGAGTTTGTTCTAAGTGAATAGATAGAAGTTCCTTCTTCCACGTCACCCTTCTTATCCTTCAATGTAATCGCCACCTGTGCCGGCTCCTTATATTCCTTTACCTCATAAGCAACTGGCTCTTTGAAGGTTACATTGAAACGTATCATCGAGTCATCCAATGTAATTAAAGGATAAGCATCTTGAACATACTTGCTTTCTTTTAATGTCTCAAGATCTTTAACAGCTGAGAAGTTCCTTGCCCCACTCACGGTTACGGTCATTGTATAAGGATTGTCAGTGAATTTTACGTTATAAGAGCTTGCAAGGTCTTGTGTATTGTCCGAATTTGCAAAGTTTAAAATCATTTGATCACTGTTCTTCTGATGTTTCAACGAAATGAAATTGACATCTACTCCATCCTGAATCGTGCCGCCGCCTGCACTTCCATCCGTAAATTTCAATACACTTACCAGCTTACCTAGAACGGGCACTTGATTCATACTATCCGCGAAAGCGGGTACAGTATTTACACCCACTGTAAAAGAAATGATAACTGCTGCTGCAACTGATCCTGTCCATTTTAATCCGCTCATTTTTACTCCTCTTTTCTGTTGTTTATAGCGTTTTCCTCTTTCAATACCTTTTCGAGAAGCTTGTGATACTTCTTCGGGGATTTCAATATCGTTGTATGCTTTCTGTAAACGTTCAAGTTGATTATCCAAAGTACTCACTCCCCTTCATATTAATTTTTAATTTCCCTAATCCCCGATAGATGACGGTTTTCACCGTACTCTCTGGCATGTCCAATACCCCGGCAATTTCCTTTATGGGCAAGTCTTCAAAATACCTCATCACAATGATCATTCTTGATCTTTTATCAAGAACTCTTAGCGCCTCCTGAAGATCAATGACATCCTCTATGGGTTCTGAAGCGTAGCTGCCTTCGGGATCTTTCTCCATATACACGATTTTTTTAGATTTTCGGATAAAGTCCAAGGCACAATTGACGGCTATTTTTGTGAGCCAAGTTTTAAAATATTGAGGTTGCTGCAGTTTATGAATTGAGATGAACGCTTTATAGACGGTCTCCTGTACAATCTCCAGCGCATCATCCTTATTCCTCACATAGGAGTACGCCATACGGTAAAGACGCTCTTGCATCCCGTCTATCAATGCAGTAAAGCTGTCTTCATCACCCGCTATCGCCTTTTCCTCCAGCTCTGTTGTATTCAAGTTCTCACTACCTTTCATGTTGCTTATATTTTTTAGACGCACGTGATATTCAAAAAGACTCAAATGGATTTAAAAAAATGGCCCTCTCTCCCGAGAAGACCACCTAAGTAATTTATTATAATGTTAGATCTTATCATGTATCCAAATGCTGTACGTTAAACAATCTCGCATAACTTCCGTCCAGTCCCATTAGTTCCTCATGTGTACCACGTTCTGTGATTTCACCGTTCTCAAGCACCACGATCTGATCAGCATGTGTAATGGTAGACAGTCTATGCGCAACAATGAGTGTAGTACGTTCAGACGAGAGGGATTGCAGCGCTTGTTGAATTAAATGCTCTGATTCCAGATCCAGCGCTGACGTAGCTTCGTCTAATATAAGAACCTTAGGGTCTTTAAGAAACACCCTTGCTATGGCAACCCGTTGCTTTTGCCCACCGGACAGCTTCACTCCACGTTCTCCCACTTCTGTATCATAGCCTAGCGGCAGCTGCTCAATAAAATCATGCGCATTGGCAGCTCTCGCCGCCGAGAGGACTTGCTCCTCTGTAGCATTAGGATTGCCGAACAAGATATTATCTCGTACAGACCCACTAAATAAGAAATTATCTTGAAGCACCATCCCAACGGCTCTTCGCAAACTCTCCTGCGTCAAACCCTGTATATCCTGACCATCCATCTGGAGGCTACCTTTGCTTATGTCATAGAATCGCGGGATCAAGCTTATGAGAGAGGACTTCCCGCCACCACTCATTCCAACAAAAGCGACCGTCTGACCAGGTTTGATACTTAAATTAATATCCTTCAGTACCCAATCATTTTCTTCGTTGTATTTGAACCAAACATTATGAAAATCAATTTCACCACGTGCATTCGTCAGAGGTCTTGCTCCCGGTTTATCCACGATATCATAAGGCTCGTCCAGCAGCTCAAGCACCCGTTCAAGGGAAGCCGAGGCTTGCGTGAGCACTGTCGAGGAATTAATCAATCGACGCAGCGGCGCATACATCCGGTCCAGATAGCCGAAGAAAGCAACAAAGGTTCCCACAGTCAAATTACCATGAATCACTTGATAACCACCGTATCCGATGACTAGCAGTGGTGCAATATCCGTTAGTGTGTTAATAATCGCGAAGGTAATCGCATTCCAACGAGTTTGAGCCATCGCTTTTTTGAGAAAGTTACCGTTGATATCTTCGAACTGCTTCTGATCCACTTTTTCCATGGTGAAGCTGCGGATGATCGAAATGCCTTGAATCCGTTCATGAAGATAGCCTTGAATGCCAGCCAGAGCCTGTGAACGGTCTTTCGTTAACACTTTAAGTCGTTTATATAGTTTACTTACCGCAAAGGCGTAGAACGGAAGTACAGCGATAGATACTAGCGCCAGCACTGGATTCAAATAAAACATAAAACCAAGCGCAAACACTAGCGTAAATAAATCCAGCCATACATTCATCATTCCGACTTCTACTAAATTTTTAGTCTGTTCCACATCATTTATAAATCTTGAAATCGCTTCGCCCACTTTTGTATTCTGATAATACCGCAGCGATAACCGCTGTAAGTGACTGTATAGCTTATTCCGCATATCGAACAATATCTTACTTGTGATCAGCTGGGCAAAATACTGCCGGTAATACTCCACCGGTCCCCTTACAATTACGAATAAAACAAAAGCGCCTCCGAGGATGAGCATCAATTGCGATACCCGCTCCTGGGCACTCATGGCAGGGTTCATCAGCAGATCATCGACTACGTATTTCAGAATCATAGGCAGTGTCAACGGGATGCTGAACTTGATCATACCTATAAAGAGCGTAAACACAATCCATTTCATGTAAGGCTGTACAAAAGTAAAATATGATTTCCATTGCTTCACAGGGATATTCTGTCCTTTCTCTTTACTGAGTTGCTAAGTACAGTTGACTTTTGCGCTCTACAGTGTTTTTATATTTTTAAGTCCATAAGTACGATAGCAGTACCCGAACTTCAGGAGGATAAAGATGTCTAGACAATTTGTGACGGAAGCCGTCATGATGGCGATTTACGGCCAGCTTCTCATATCGAGCAGCCCTGTAGAATATATAGTGCCTTATACGACCGTGATGGAATTATACGAACTGCGGGACAGTGATGATCCGTTAATGAACCGTCCAGATGATGACAAGCATGTCAAACTCAAGATTGGTGAGCTCATTGCCTATTTTGAAGAGCCACTTAATGCTAAAAAAATCAACCGCTGTCTGGCCGTTCCTTGGGCAAAAAGCTCTGGTATTCTACTAGGCGGACAATCAAAGATTACCATCATTAACAGCATGGATACCGCTGTCTACGGCGAAACGTTCGATCCTATCGAAACGGAGCTTCTATTGTCCTCACAACGTGAGAAGGTGCCTATTCTTACAGATCAATTCGAGCTGATTCAACGCATTATTGAAGGTGGAGTCCCTGTTCAAGTATACGACATTGACGATTTCGATTTTGCTATGGAGGAAGAAACGTTTCGCAATTCGCACTGATTATATCAACACTAGAAAAAGCCCTGCCTTTTGGCAAGGGCTTTTCACATTAGTAAAAAAAAACAAAATTAAGACATTTAAACCTGTACTCCGCCAGGCACCGATTTGGCTTCATACTTATATTCAATGTCATCGTCTGCCTCAGAATACACAATAGTTAAGCCGTAACCTTCCATATACCATAAGTCCTGCTCTTCCATGTAGAACACAATACCGTCTTGTTCAACTTGTATTGCCGGACGTCCTGGTGCCTCCGTCCCGATACCCAGTGAGAAACCAGGGTGAAGTCCACCTCCCGAGCTATAGCGGGGAAATAAACGAATATAGTCTCCATTCTTAAGATCCAGTTCTCTTTTAAACCAAGCTGCCGCTGCTTGACTAATTTCCATGTTCATCTCTCTCAGCTCCTTTGTATAGTCTAATCATACTGAAAATGAATCGATATTCAAACACCTTTATACAATTAATGTTTTCCCAAGCTCTTCAAAAATTAATTTGACAACTTTGCGAACCGAGTGATAAACTCTGATCATAACTAACGGTCTACTAGTTATTACCAAAAGTTATTATTAAATCAATGAAAGGGGTGAGCGCGGTGTTTACGAAGTTACAGCCATATCAAATAACTATTGTTGGAATTTCCAATCAACCGAATACCGAAGCAGCCCAAGTGGTGAAACCATCCTGAAGTTCCCTGCGAGTGTAATTGATCGTATAACTTTAGTTCTTGAAGGTCTCTCACATGCCTGGTGCTGTATAGCACCGTGCGCATGATAGCTGTAAATTACAGGCATATCGTCCGTTTTCGGATGATATGCCTTTTTTGTCGGTTGTCATCTTTGAAGGACGACAACGTCGTTTTTTCGTTGCTGTTGAGATAACCACTTGCGCTTTTTTCCAACATCACAGCTAGTACTTTAACTCGAAAGGAAGGGATTTACTTGTTCTCCGTTCTCCGTAATCTCGGCTGGTTCTTTCGCCGAGAAAAAAGGCGTTACCTGATTGGCCTTATCTTACTTATTGGTGTAGGTGTTCTTGAATTATTCCCCCCACGTCTGCTAGGCAATGCCATTGACGACATAGTACGCGGTTCTATTACTACAGCATCGTTAGCCAAGTACATCGGTATGATCCTCATTTTGCTGCTAGTCATTTATTGGATTACCTACATATGGATGCACAAATTATTCGGAGGCTCCAACCTCGTAGAGCGCCTGCTGCGCTCGAGATTTATGAATCATTTGATGACCATGACCCCGTCGTTTTTCGAACGCAATAGAACCGGCGACCTGATGGCTCGGGCAACCAATGATATCAGAGCTGTCTCAGCTACCGTTGGATTCGGGATGCTCACCCTGGTGGATTCTACAATTTACCTCACTGTCGTACTATTCGCAATGGGTTTTCTTGTCAGCTGGAAGCTGACACTTGCAGCAGTCTTACCATTACCACTAATTGCAATAGCTATGATTTTTTATGGTAAAGCGATCCATGATCGTTACAGCTTAGCACAAGATGCGTTCGGAGATATGAATGATCAGGTTCTCGAGTCTGTCTCAGGTGTGCGAGTTATCCGTGCTTATGTACAAGAGAGACTTGATGAGAAACGATTCTCGGATATTACAGAAGATGTATACAACAAGAACATGGCCGTCGCCCGTGTCGATGCCTTCTTCGAACCGACGATTCGGTTCTGCGTAGGGCTCAGCTACATTATCGGTCTTACCTATGGGATATATCTTGTGTTCCGTAATCAGATCACCCTAGGGGATCTTGTCTCCTTTAACATGTACCTCGGAATGATCGTTTGGCCGATGTTCGCTATTGGAGAGCTTATTAACATCATGCAACGTGGTGGTGCTTCTCTCGAACGTATTGATGAGACGCTAAACTCCAAAGCGGATGTTCAAAGTACGGCCAATCCGGTTCAAGTTGCTAATCCTACCCGAATTGAACTTAACGATGTGACCTTCCGTTATCCCTCATCGACGATTGACAATCTAAGCAATGTCAGTCTGACCTTAAACCAAGGGCAAACACTAGGTGTAGTCGGTCGTACGGGAAGCGGTAAATCAACGCTCCTCAAACAGCTGCTTCGTGAATATCCGACAGGTAATGGTGAAATTCTCATCTCTGGAGTTCCGATTCAACAGATTTCATTGGATCAGCTACACAGCTGGATGGGTTATGTTCCTCAAGAGCAGATCCTTTTCTCCAAATCAGTACGTCAGAATATTCAATTTGGTCTAGACAACGCGGATGACGATACGATCATGAAAGCTATCACAGCTGCCGCCTTCCAAAATGACTTAGGAACATTATCCGATGGTTTAGATACGTTGGTTGGTGAACGTGGAGTATCCTTATCCGGTGGACAAAAACAACGTGTATCCTTATCCAGAGCCTTTATCGCAAATCCAGATGTACTGATTCTGGACGATGCCTTATCCGCTGTTGACGCTCGTACTGAAGCTCAGATCATTGAGAATATTCGCCAAGAGCGTGCGGGAAAGACTACATTGATCTCTACGCACCGCCTCTCTGCTGTTCAACATGCCGACATGATCGTCGTACTTGATAACGGACATATCGTGGAACGTGGTACGCATCAAGAGCTGCTGGATCTGAATGGCTGGTACCGCGAGCAGTATGACCGGCAACAAGTAGAGAATAATTTATCGAATGATTAAAAGACATACTAGCTATGACTATGCAAAACTTTTAGGAGGTGTCACCGTTGACAAAGAGTACAGGCAAACGCCTGCTTGAATACGCATTGACCGCAAAAAAAACCTTTATCGCAGCCCTTCTACTCCTCTCCATCGGGGTAGCGGCTGAACTGGCAGGTCCATTTATTGCCAAAAGCATGATTGACAATCATATGTTGGCCATCGAAAAGCCTTATTTTAGTACTGCATCACCAGATGAGGCGGTTCAGTATAACAACGCTTATTACAAACGCGGAGACCGTTTTGAACCCGGGGAAGCTAAGGGTCAAGAAATTCGCATTCTTCAATCGGGACGAAGTTTCTACTTTATCAATGAAGCCGTAACACAGTCCGATGGTGAGAGAAAGTTCAGTAATGGTGAAATGCATATCACGCGCGGCCAGGATGAAGTCATCTATCCTGCGGTTAAACTTTCAGCGGATGAACTATTTGATTTTTACAAACCTGAGCTCCCTGGTATTTATCAGCTGGTCGGTTTGTACGCTATCTTCCTGGTCATCTCGATCTTTGCCGAATTCGGTAAAACCTATTGGCTGCAATCTTCGGCGAATCAGGTAATCCGAAAACTACGAACAGATGTGTATGCGCATATCCAGCGACTTCCGGTTTACTTTTTTGACAACTTGCCAGCAGGTAAGGTAGTGTCACGTGTAACTAATGATACCGAGGCGATTAAGGATCTATTTATTGCCGTTCTCTCTAATTTCAGTACTGGTATTATTAATATTACTGGTGTATACATCGCCTTGTTCCTGCTCGATGTTCGGCTAGGTCTGATCAGCTTGTTCATCATCCCGATTCTTATTCTTTGGATCGTGCTCTACCGCAAAATCGCTACAAAATACAATACGATCATCCGCTCCCGTCTGAGTGAGATTAACGCTATCATTAATGAATCGATTCAAGGAATGTCCATTGTTCGTATATTCCGCCGTCAGAAGCAGCTTGGTGAAGAATTTGAGCATCTGAACGATGACTACTTGAAATATCAGAATAAAATGCTGAATCTGAATGCCTTCACCTCCCACAACCTGGTGAACTCTCTACGCAGTCTCTCTTTTGTGATGGTGCTTTGGTATTTCGGACATGGCAGTATTACGGGTTCTACATTTGTATCTTTAGGTGTTCTATACGCCTTCGTCGATGTGCTTGGACGTTTGTTCCAACCGATTACAGGTATGGTGAATCAGCTTGCAAATCTCGACACTTCTATGGTGTCTGCGGGTCGTGTGTTTACTCTTATGGATGAGCCTGGGGAGAATGTTACCGATGGTTCCATGCCGCGCTATAAAGGAAAAGTGGAGTTTAAGAACGTATCTTTTGCTTATAAAAAAGACTTCGTCCTTCGCGATATTTCCTTTGAAGCACGCCCAGGCGAAACTGTTGCACTAGTAGGTCACACCGGTTCCGGAAAAAGCTCGATAATCAACTTATTATTCCGGTTCTATGATCCACAGAAAGGTGAAATCACGATTGATGGCCAGAAGGTTACAGATATTCCGAAGCAATGGCTACGCAATCACATGGGGATTGTTCTTCAAGACCCTTACCTCTTCACTGGTACTATTGCTTCCAATGTCAGCCTGGGGGATGAACGAATCTCACGCGAACGGGTTGAACGGGCTTTACGGGAAGTCGGAGCAGATAAATTGCTGGCCCACCTTCCTCAAGGTTTTGATGAACCGGTTATTGAAAAAGGGAGCACCCTTTCTGCAGGTCAGCGGCAATTGATTTCGTTTGCCAGAGCGCTCTCCTTCGACCCAGCTATTCTGATTCTTGATGAAGCTACCTCCAATATCGACACGGAGACAGAAAGCGTCATTCAAGATGCATTAGAAGTCCTCAAAAAAGGACGTACCACATTCATCATCGCGCACCGTCTATCTACAATTCGCAGCGCAGATCAGATTCTTGTTCTGCATCACGGAGAGATCGTAGAGCGCGGTAGCCACGATGAGCTGATGGCACTCGGCGGTAGATACTTCCGGATGTACCAGCTACAAGTAGGTGCTGGTTCTAACAGCATAGACAATAACAATGGTGCACCCTCCCGACCTTCGTTAGGCAGCTTGCAACCATCGTTAGAGAAGATGTAATCGATCCCCTGAGTCACATCCTGTGATTCAGGGTTTTTCTATACTTGATATTAGAACGTTTGTTCTGTAAAATGAAAAATAATACATATAGGTGAAGGAGGCTTTTGATGCGTACATACACTATAACTAAGAAGCAAGCTCGACTTTTTCTCCTGGCTCACCAAAAGTTAACTAGGGGCGCTCTTCCTGCCGGTAAACTTAGTGTTTATGATTACGTTCGTCACGTAGGCTGTATCCAATATGATCCACTTAACATCGCAGGCCATAACCATGAGCTTGTCCTCCAAGCACGAGTTCCCGGTTTCACACCTGAGCAAGCCCAAGAGCTACTGTATCAAGACCGACTTCTAATAGATGGCTGGGACAAGAACATGTCCATTTATTGTACAGAGGACTGGCCTTATTTTAAACGCAGAAGAGAGGCATCAGCCACACGCCATCGGGCCAATGAGCCAGTAATGGCTACAGTAGAACAGGTTCGTGAAGAGCTATTAAAGCGCGGTCCCCTCTCCTCTCTGGATCTAGATGGTAAGGATAAGGTGGATTGGGCTTGGGCTCCGGCTAGATTAACCCGGGCCGCTTTGGAAAGTATGTACTTTTGGGGGGAAGTAGTCGTTCATCATCGTGTTCATACCCGTCGGTATTACGATTTCACTGAACGCCTGCTTCCTCATAATCTTTTAAACACTGAAGACCCTAACCCCACTGATGAACAATTTAATGATTGGTATGTGCTGCGTAGAATAGGTAGCATCGGACTGTTATGGAATAAATCTGGCGACGGATGGCTTGGAATTTCTGGTCTAAAGAGCAAGGAACGTACTGAAGCGATTCAAAGACTGTTAATGGCGGACAGTCTCAGAGAAGTTCTAGTGGAGGGTATTAAACTTCCACTCTACATCCGTAGCATGGACGCTCTAACTTTAGAAGCTGTAATACAGCAGGAGTCTGAAGATGCTGAGAGTCATTCAAGTTATTCGTTTGCGGCTGTCTTGGCTCCACTCGATAACTTGATATGGGATCGAGAGCTGATCCGACAATTATTTGGATTTCATTACCGCTGGGAAGTCTATAAACCAGCCTTGGAACGGGAGTATGGTTATTATGTACTGCCTATATTATATAATGATCGTTTTATTGCGAGATTTGAACCGGTGATGGATAAGAAGAGCCAAACATTGAACATTATGAATTGGTGGTGGGAACCAGGTGAACACCTAACGCCAGAGATGCTTCCGGCATTAGGCGAAGCTCTATCTGCACTGTCACGCTGCGTTAGAGCTTCTAAGATTCATTTTAGACCGGAGGTTGTAGAGGAGTGCGGATTAGAAGGGTTATTAGTGCAAAGTCTCCTCTTCTAACCCCAGTTTCGTGAACATTTCTGTACAATAGCCTTGTAATTTGATTTCTAGCCTTCTTGCTTTATTTTTGAATCGTTTTAACTCCTCAATCATTTTCGCCCTTCCAGCGGGGGTGAACGTTTCTTGTATCCGTTCCTTGAAATAATCATGAACGATATGGTTACGCTGCTTCCACACTTCTTCTAGCTGAGCGGTTTCTTGCTCTGAGAAAGGAAAGTGATGCTGGATTTCTTTGATGAGTTGACCGAGTGAATTGCTGAGTTTTCGCTGATACAAATCAGTCAGATCTGCTTCAGTGGGCGTCTTCCCTTGTGATAATTTGGTGAGCAATAACAAATTGGTCAACTGCTGTTCTAGAGCTTGACCATAATAAACTGCTAGTCCAAAATACGCAAATAACTCCTTGGATTGTTCACTCTCTGGTACTTGTGTATGCTTCATCTTTCCCCTCCACTTCTATTCGGCCTGCCAGAGCTATAATAAACTGATATCATCCAGGTGATTCGGAGAAGTTTATGTTCGCTTCATATCTACTGTTAATTCTCCAGTTCCCTACATATTTCCTCTTCTAGAAACGAAATTTAATCTAGCCTTGTGCTAAAAAGAAAAACAGACCATGCTGTACATCCACAGCAATGGTCTGGTCATTTGCTTATTATATAGTTAGGTTGGGTATACAACCTTACGCGTATACTTCAACCGCATCGCTAATCAAACGACACGCCTCAGCACATCTACGGCAGGCATCAATACATTCCTGACAATGTGTATGTATATGCTTGCTGCTTTCATCTGCACAGGCTTCACAAATTTCGGCACACAGACGGAGAATTCCGGCTACAAACGGACTTTGGCGAGTCATCGCTTGTACGGCATATGAACAAATATCCGCACATTCACGATCTAGCCGCATGCTTTCACGCAGAGAAGCAAGATCATATTCTTTTAGGCTTGAGACATAGCTATAATTACAGGCATTCATACTTTCTAAACAAGCGTCAATGCACTCCTGATATTGAATTCGGGTCATAGCCTTAAACCTCCTGTATTTTTATAGGGTATGCGATACTATTAACCTACAAGATTAGGAATGAACCATTACAACTTCTGACAAGGAGATCTGATTATAGACTTCTCTTAACTGTACTAGGACGAACGAAGGTACGTCCCTCCATCTCCAGTAACCTAGTGCGCAGTTCATTTGATGAGAAATGTTCGCCGATAAATACGGCAACGTCAGGCACTTCGCCTTGTGGTGTGATTTTCATAAAATCAGCTTCACGATAGGCATATTGGAAAAGAAACCGGCTGGAGGTGTCATTAAAGGTCACAATACCTTTAGCTCTGTAAACATCACGCGGCAATTCCTTAACGAATTGTTCGAATTCTTCACTGTTTACTGAACGTTTAAAATAATGTGTGTACGCCATCACATGATCGTGGCTAGTATGTGTGCCACCAGTAGTGTGTTCATCTTCATCATGCAAGAAGCTTTCGCTCGCGTCCTCAACCTCTTCCAGCTGTTTATCCGTAAGAACTCCACCTGCATCACGCAGCAGTTCCTCCGGTTCCACCTCACAACGCACAGTTGGCAGAATGGGTGCATAAGCGTTCCATTTCCGCAGTACAGCGTTAACCTCCTCCGCCTCTTCAGCGGTTACACGGTCAATTTTATTCAATAGCAAGACAGAAGCGCAGCGAATCTGCTCCTGCATCAAACGATAAGTTGCCCCCTGCTGTGCGCGATACAGTTCAAGAAGATGCGCGGCGTCAACGACGGTGATCAAGCTTTTCAGTTCTACTTTTTGATACAACGAAATCTCGGTTACGCCATCCACAATTTCCAGCGGATTCGCAGCGCCTGTTGCCTCGATCACTACGACATCCGGAGTCTCCTTCTTGATCAGTGATGCGAGTTCTGTACTAAGATCACTTCGGATAGAACAGCATATGCATCCACCAAGTAGTTCTGCCATAGGGACAGTTTGCTCAACTAACAATCCATCTAAATTCACTTCACCCAGCTCATTCATCACTACTGCAGGGCGTAAACCCTGATTTTTCCAATGATCTAGTAGGCGCTGCAGCAGTGTTGTTTTGCCGCTCCCCAGAAATCCTGACAATATATACACAGGTACGACCTGTTCCATGTTTCATCGCTCCCCAGCAAATTACAGTTATGTGTAGCGAGTGTACTACATGCGCGCGAAGCACGCAAGCGGCACCCCAAATTCCTGCTGAATTTTGTGAGTACAAGTAAGCTTGTCTTTACTTCTGCCATACCCTATCATGATAACATCTCTAATCTAGGAGTTGAGCCATTTGTCATCTGTTGAAGAACATCGGAAAGAAGCGCCTCAAACCGTTTCCTGCTATATCATTACTGTCTCGGACACCAGAACTATTGAAACAGATACCGGAGGAGCTTTGATTAATTCTATGCTCGAAGAAGCCGGGTATGAAGTGATAGGCAGCACCATTACGAAAGATAATTATCAAGATATTCGTGAGCTATTATATAAATGTGTTGACCACGCTGGAATAGAAGCTGTACTCCTGACAGGTGGAACAGGGATTTCTCCACGGGATACGACGTATGAAGCTGTTGCCTCTTTGCTAGATAAAACATTACCTGGCTTCGGTGAAATTTTTCGGATGCTAAGCTTCACAGAGGACATCGGTTCGGCAGCTATTCTTAGTCGAGCCATTGCAGGCACCATGGGAAAGACCGCTATCTTTTCTATGCCCGGCTCTACTGGAGCCGTAAAACTGGCTATGGAACGGCTAATTATCCCGGAACTTCGCCATGTTATGCGTGAAATTTACAAGCGTTAAGCAAATACCCATTTTTAAATACAATAGACAAACAACCAAGCAGGCTTTTGTTCTGTGCGTATAATACGGTAAGTCCACACACAAAAGGAGCTGAAGGAAATGTCTGAATGTCCAAAATGCCCGGCCCAAACGGTTACTGACCCACCTAAGGTGGTTTATCAAGATCACTTCCACCCACAAGTAGTAAATGTGATTCATCCAGTTGAAATCGTAAGACGTCACCACTGTGTACCAGTACCTCGCCATTGCTACACTTATTCTGTTAAAGATGTATTTGTTGATAACTCCATGATGCCTAGAGGCGGAAGATAACTCTACTTCACAACACTATTAAAAGTCCCCTATAAATGAGAGACAGACCCGTGCAAAATGCATTGGGTCTTCTCTCGCTTTTTTCTGTAGAAAACATTTGACTGCTTGTGTATTATTCTATTTTCATAGATTCGCTGCTTTGTGTATTTAGATTATATTCCCAGAGTCTGTCGGACCCAGTTGACATTATTCGCTAGTTTTCAGCCTTTTTAGAAGAGTTTCGGACTTCAGAGTCCCTATTTCTTCGAAAAGGGCTCTTTTTTGTTGTTTTTCATGCTAATAGCTGCACTGGGGTCCGTTAACATTTGAAATGTGCAAAAAAGCTGCGTTTAAGGTCAACTGTGTCCGATATTGACTTTTTACGCGTAAATATCCCTTCATAAGTCGTAGTTTAGTGAATAACCTCCATTTTTATATGATCAAGGGATCTGTGGATTAAATGTTTTCAACCGATCAAACTCATATATCTTCCGCAGATAGTAGGGTTCCTTCTCATTCTCTCTTTCAAACACACCCATGTATCCAACCTCATTAAAAAAAACGTATTCCAATGTAACCCGCTGATCTGGGCGGTTAGATTGCCAATAATAATGTAATTCTAACGGAGCCTCATACCATAACCAATCTAAATCCTTAATTGCTACATCTCTATGCTGGAGAACCCATATACTGAAGGCTACATGAGGATCCTCTACAGGTATTTCTGACTTTGGATTATTAACTTTTAATTGATTTACAGACGTCCGAAGTACATCGTTAATATCTGATTCGACGGAAAATTGTGAAACGGATTTAATCTGATTAAATTGCTCAGTATATTTATTAGCCTTCGTTAGCTCATGGATTTCATTCAAACTAATCTTAGGACCATAGAAAATAACACAGACACTAATCAACCCAAAAATAAGTGCTTTTGAAAAAAGAAACTGCTTCTTTTTTTTCATAACAATCAATCCAATGATAAAACCCACAGGAATCAGTAACCCAAAGAAATTGACGTAGAACTCACAAAGTAAAAAAGCCCCAATAATTAACGCCCAATCCTTTAATCTCAATGTTTTTCGCTGATCCCAATAGGAAACTAGTAAAGAAACAATAAAACAAATCCAAAAGATCCAGCTCATTAAAATCAGTTCTCCTCTCTCCTACATTCTCCATATAATACCACATCCAAGGTGGCACCAAGAGGACTCCCAGCATGTCTTACAACTCCAAATTATTACTCAGCCCTTAAAAAAGAATCTGGATAATTGGCTACAAATTGAATCATGACATCAGAGATCTCCCATCTAAAGAAGGACGCTTTGTGAATTCTGTTCATAAGCATTCCGATCTTCCGAACCCTTGAACCCCCCTGAATCTCCTGTACAGCATCCACATACGAAGTATTAGCGATAATTTTGACGTATTTAATGTCAATGACAAATCTGTTCTATAAAGTTAAATAAAAAATAACCCGACAGACTAATCTGCCGGGTTATGAATCATTATATTTTACAAATCAGGATGCTCATGTTTCGCTTTCAGACGATTCCAGCGACGCTCCACTTCTGCCTCGAAGCTGCGTAAAGCTGGCTCATTCTCAGGCTTCAGTAAATGACGGGTTTTGCCCATTGTCTTCAACCAAGCGGAGAGCTCAACGCGTTTGCCCTTATCCTCTGGATTGTACGTAATATTCGTAGAACCGTGCTCCACTTCATATAGAGGGAAGAAGCAAGATTCAACAGCCAGCGAAACGATGTTGGTACCCTCTTTATCCTCAGACATCCAGTTCAGTGGGCATGCGATCAGGATTTTACCGTACACAAGTCCTTCGTTCTGAGCGTACCATTGTGCTTTTGCCGCTTTCTTCACAAGATCCTGCGGGTAAGCTTCGGAACCTGTGAAGACATATGGAATGTTAGTAGCTGCCATGATTTGCGCAGTATCCTTATGCTGTGTAACTTTACCTTGCTGATTCTTACCAATGCTGGATGTAGATGTACGATGACCCAGTGGTGTGGAATAGGACTGCTGTGCACCTGTGTTCATGTAACCTTCGTTATCGTACTCTACGATAATCATTTTGTGACCGCGTAGTGCAGCCCCAATCGCAGGTCCCATTCCGATGTCCATACCGCCATCACCAGTTACCATTACAAATGTGAAGTCGTCTTGAAGCCCAAGTCCGTCCAATTCACCACGGCGTTTGCGTTCCCAGAACATTTCTACGACACCGGATAAGGTAGCTGCACCATTTTGGAACAGGTTATGAATAAACGTAGATTTATGAGAAGAATATGGATAACCCGTAGTTGTTACCATCGCACAACCCGTGTGATAAAGCGCTACGATATCCCCTTCGATGCCTTTGAAGAACGTCTCCAGTCCTGAGAAAATCCCACAGCCTGGACAAGCGCCATGACCTGGTGCAAGCCGTTTAGGTTTCTTCGTCAAGCTGCGCAGTGGGGGTATCCGCACACTTAATTTCCCTGTTGCTTCATCCTGTTTAACCGTAATTAATCCTGTCTTCAGCGAATCAAAGTCCATCGGCTTCAATAGACGCTGTGGCGCTTTGTCCGGTGCACCTGGATTGTGACCATAGTAGTCAAATGGAACTTCAACACGGTCTGCAGCAACGGCATCCAATGCTAATTGGAAGAATGCATGACCATCTTCTGCGTAGAAGTCCTTACCGCCCAACCCGTAAATACGGCTAATTACCTTTGTAGTAGTGTTACCATAGGTGAACAAGGCTGCCTTGATCTCATTTACCATATTACCGCCGTGACCACCAACCGAATCCGCACGGTCGCCTACGGTGATTGCCTTAACATTTTTCAGCGCTTCAGCCATTTGCTTCTGCGGGAAAGGACGAATCATATTCGGCGAAATTGCACCTGCTTTGATCCCTTGCAAACGAAGCTGATCCACAACATCTTTAATAATCTCTGAGGCAGAGTTCATCAAGAATACGGCTACTTCCGCATCTTCCATCCGATACTCTTCGATCATTGGATAGTGGCGTCCAGTCAATTCAGCGAATTCCTTAGCAATTTCTTCGAAGACTTCACCCGCATTATACATCGCTACCGACTGCTGATAACGGTTGTTGATATAATCAGGTTCGTTCATGTAAGGACCTACGGTAACTGGATTATTGCGGTCTAGTGTATCTGTGAAGCCTACCGGTGGTTGTGGGCCAACGAATTTATGAACATCCTCACGGTGAGTAAATGCCTGTACTCGACGTTTCTGGTGAGAAGTAAAATACCCATCTGATGCTACCATTACTGGAAGACGCACTTTGGCGTGCTCAGCAAGCTTAAGTGCCATCAGATTCATATCATAAACGGATTGTGGATCACGGCACATCAGAATCGGCCAGCCCGTATTTAGCGCAAAATACAAATCAGAATGGTCACCATGAATATTAAGCGGACCGGATATCGAGCGGCAGATCAAATTCATTACCATAGGCATCCGTGTACCAGCTTGTACCGGCAATTGCTCTAGCATGAACATATAACCTTGAGCACTGGTAGCATTAAATACACGTCCACCAGCCGTCGAAGCCCCATAACAGATTCCTGCAGAACTGTGTTCGCCATCTGATGGAATAAGCATAATATCATGCTGACCGTTCGCTTTCATGGTATCTAGAAATTGAGCGACTTCTGTCGATGGGGAGATCGGAAAATAACCCATGACATGATAATTTATCTGATGGGCTGCATAAGCCGCCATTTCATTGCCGGATTCATATAGGAATTTCTGCTCAACCTTCGTAGAGCTTACTTCTTTTTCATAATCAATAGCCACGTGTGTTCCACCTTTCCTCCGTTAATTAAGCCTCAGTAACAAGATCAAAAATATGCCGGACCGTATGGCTCTCAGCGTAGCCATCTTCCTCGCGTTCGCCAGACAAAGCCGTTGTAGGACAAGCTTCTACGCATTTTAAACAGCCTTTGCAGTATTGATAATCGATGCCTTGCAGGAACATTTGCGGACGTCCCTTCTTATCAGGCTGCTCATCCCAAACAAAACATAAATCAGGACATACCGTATCGCACTGCGCACAATGAATACAATCCTCTAATTTAAAATGAGGCAATAAACCGGATCTTGAAATGCTAAGATTCTTTAAAAAGCTGCTGCCAGGATTCGTAATGGTACCACCAATAGGCTGAGTTTCATAACCTAAGGCCGAAATATCGGACCGAACGAACTCAGGCATAATCGCACCTTCAGGCAAAGGGAAATGCATGAAAGTAACTTCATTAAATCCACGTTCGAAAGTAGTTAGTGCGGATTGAACAGCCTGCGGATATTTTTTGCCAAGTGATTTCTCGATAACCCCCTTCATAATTTCAGGATCCAAGAAATCACACATCCGGAACAACGCACCTAACATTGCCATGTTTACGCGGTTCTTCTCATCTAATGCGATCGATGTAGCATCAACGACAGCTATAGTTCCTGCCATCATGTTCAGGGAGGACTTCAATTCTTCTGGCGACTTAGCCGAGTTCACTAGCACCGTGCTATGATCATAAATTCCGCTAGTCACGTTGACGGTCTTTGCCAACGCTTCATGGAATATGCCTACGACGTGAGGTCGTTCTACCGGTGAAGTGTCACGAATATGTGTGTTCAAATCACAAAAACGGATATGTGCCTTTACCGCTGATCCCTTTTTCTCAGAACCATAGGATGAAAAGCTCACTCCATTCATTCCAGCACCGACAACGCCTGCTTCTGCAAGCATTTTACCAGCTAAGTTCGCGCCTAGCCCTCCAATTGATTCCAGACGAATCTCAAAAAATCCGAGTTCGTTCACTTTTGGTAACTGTACCACCGACATAGCCCCTTTCAGAATGTCATCAGTATAATATCCTTTTGACTTTTTCAACGATTGTATCTTGATTTTGCAAGTCGCGAAGTGACAAATCTTGCATTTTCCATGTGTTACCTAAGCTTATTTAGCTACTTTTATTTAGCAATAAAATTAAAAATTAAGATGTTAAATTCATCACATTCTGCATGATAAATATCACACTCCAGTGAAAAGTCGCGCCTCTTCATAAAAATGTGTGTTATTTTTACTTTTCAACTAGTCCGTTTCAGGATAAACTGATGCTTGGTGTAATTTTTCGAAGACAGCTTAGGAGGCATTAATTGTGAAGTCAAACGAAGCATCATTACAGAAGAAATTGCTTCCTCGGCATATCAGCTTTATGGCGATGGGCGGAGTAATCGGTACGGGGATTTTTAAAGGAAGTTCTGAGACCATAAGTATTGCCGGACCTGCGGTTATTCTTACTTATGTATTAGCAGGCCTGCTACTCTTAGTGGTCATGGGGGCAATAGCCGAAATGGCTACGGTGTACCCGAATAGGAATATGAAGGACTTCATACGTGAGGCTTTTGGAGAACGACTCTCCTTTATCGTGGGCTGGTTATATTGCTTCATGTGGTTGACCGTTTGTGTGATTGAAGTGCTGGCAGCAGGCAGCTTCTTGCAATACTGGTTACCGGATGTTCCTTTATGGCTGCTCAGTCTTGCAAGTGGCGCTTTAATTATCGGCATCAACATGATGAGTGTAGGTGGTTATGGAGAAACGGAGTTTTGGTTAGCAGGTATCAAAATTGCTATGATCATCATCTTCATTATCTTAGGAAGCTCATTAATTTTCGGGCTGTTGCCAATGACTGAAGCTACGCCTTACTTACACAACTTTACAGACTATGGTGGATTTCTCCCACGAGGCTGGACCCCCATCTTCTCTGCCCTTCTTGTCGTTATGTTCTCCTACGGTGGGTCAGAGTTGATTGGACTTACCTTGACGGAGACACAGGATGCAGAGAAGGTCTTACCTAAGGTTGTCAAAAGCTTCATTCTGCGCGTTATTCTGTTCTATACCTTGCCGATCCTAATCATCTGTGGATTAATACCATGGAATCAACTGAATGAGCATACAAGCCCGTTTGTTCAGGTATTAGCCGCAACAGGACTTAAGGGTGCCGATCACATCATGAACTTTATTCTGATTACAGCGGTGCTCTCTGCGGCCAATTCTGGTATTTATGGCGCCACTCGGATGCTGCATTCTATGGCGTCACAGGGCGAAGCACCACGCAGCTTGGCAAAAACCTCTGCAAAAGGTGTACCCATCAACAGTCTGAAGCTCTGTGCCGTTGTTCTTGTTATTGGTTCCTTGTTAGCGTACTTCGCCCAGGATGGATTGTTCCGTTTGCTAATGGCTGTTCCAGGCTTTGTGGTTATTCTCGTATGGATCAGCATTTGTATGTCACAACTTAAACTGAGAAAATCTTATCCGAAAGAACCAACCTTTAAGGTATGGGGATTCCCTTATATAACCGTTGTTACACTGGTTTGTTTAACTGTTATCGCGGTTTCTTTTCTCTTCGATGTTCAGAACCGTATCAGTATAGGAACATGCCTAGCAGTTCTGTTGATGCTTACGATCTGGTCCTTCGTGAAATTTAAGAAGAAAAACTGAAGTATTTAGCTTGGCTGATGTATCAAAAAGAGGTGTATCCCTTGTTCTTCACACTAGCGAAGAGAGGGACACGCCTCTTTTTAATTATTGCCACTCTAAACCGATTGTCTTTATCGTGGAAGATTAATTACCATAGCGGGACGGACGCCGTCACGGGCTACACTGACATTCGCATAGCTGCGAATACTGTAACTCGGTCCGACAAAAAACGCACGCGAAGGTTTGTTTCCCTGTGTTCGCAGCCACCACCAAGAGCAGCCAACTTCTTCGCCGTCTTTAATTATATAGTTATCTTTATCCGTTTTATCGTAAATGTATAGGCTGCATCCATCGTGCTTTTTCATTTTAGCAAATTCCGTGCCAACCGCACGCCGTAGTTCTTTTCCGTGTATCTCTGAGAATGCCTTTATCTCATCAACGCTAAGCAAAAAAACGTTATCCTCTGTATCTGGGGTACCCTCTCCGTTATCTGAGCAACGGGTCGTTTTTATTAATACCTTCTCGGCAGCATTGAATGCGCTGTTATAGAATTCATCGTTCAGCCACTCACGCAAATCACAGTCGTGCCACGTAATATCCACGCAATCACGCCATTTAATATCTGCGCTCTTGCCGTGATACCTCTTGCATTCCAAAATGTCCTCGCTCAAAACGAACAGTTCGCTACCTGAGTTATGGAGAACACGCCATTCAATCGGCAGCTCTTTACCATCCTTCGATTGTGAATACGTGCCGAAAGTAATGATTTCGCCTGGCTTAACGTTCCTGTTCGGCGCTAAAGCAAGCTTCCCCTCTTCCATTAAGTTCTCCTCCTTATTTACAAGCCTCTGTAAAAACAAAAAAACGCGGGTATATCACTCTCCCGCGTTAACACTGTTGACAGAATTAATCCTGCAAAATCTATTCAATATCCGGTCGTATATGCTCAGCGATTAACTGCTGCTTGCTAGTCCAGACCTTTTCACTCAAATTCACCCGATATACTTCGGGATTCAGCTTACGTTGATACTCCGGCCAGAATAGATCCTTTTGCTCCCGATGATAACGTCGAACCTCATTCAAATCCGGCAAAGTATACACTTGGAATCCGTTAACGTATATCGGTTCTAGCATAGGCAATGCCTCGTAACGCTCGACATACTTATGCATGTATGGATGCAGCGGATTAAACAGCTTCAACCGCGCACCGTTACGTGGAGCTTCCTCTTCTGGAAAGCAGATATAATCCGCAAGCGCTTTGCCATTTTTACCGATAATCCTGAATACGTCCTTCTTGCCAGGCGTAGATACTTTCTCAGGATTGGAAGAAATCTTGATCGTCGGGATCATTTCTCCAGTAGCGGACTCAATTTCCACCAGCTTATAGACGCCACCCAGAGAGGGCTGGTCAGAGGCGGTGATCAGTTGTGTACCCACACCCCAAGTATCAATCGCTGCGCCTTGCAGCTTCAGATCCATGATCGTGTTCTCATCCAAATCGTTGGAAGCGACTATCTTCACATAATCCAGGCCAGCATCATCCAACATCTTACGCGCTTGACGGGATAGATAAGCCAAGTCACCACTATCCAAACGGATACCAACCATTTTTTTACCTTGTGCCTCCAGCTTCTTGGCTGTATTGATTGCATTAGGCACCCCACTACGGAGTGTATCGAAGGTGTCGACCAATAGCGTAACTTCGTCCGGCATCACCTTAGCATAGGCATCAAAAGCCTCCTGCTCGCTGCCAAAGCTCTGAACCCAGGAATGTGCATGTGTTCCCTTGGTCGGAATACTAAACATTTTGCCTGCCAGCATGTTTGAAGTAGCATCAAAGCCGCCAATATAGGCTGCTCTAGCCCCCCACACCGCTGCATCGGCTTCTTGCGCACGCCGGGTACCAAACTCCAGCAAGATGTCATTCGGAGCCACCTGCTTAATTCGTGAAGCCTTAGTAGCGATCAACGTCTGGTAGTTCATGAAGTTCAGAATGGCTGTCTCCACCAGCTGAGCCTCCATAATTGTCCCTTCCACACGGATTAATGGCTCATCTGGAAAAATCAAAGCGCCTTCTTTCATCGAATGAACGGTTCCCTGAAAATGAAACTGCAACAGTTCCTCCAAAAAAGCGGGAGCATAGTTTTCTTCTTGCTCAGACAAATAACGGATATCATCTTCGGTAAACCGCAAGCCGCCGATATAACCAACAATACGCTCTAACCCTGCGAACACAGCATAGCCGTTACCGAAAGGTAGCTTCCGGAAATAAGCCTCAAATACAGCCTTCCGTTTATGAGTTCCATTCACCCAGTGAGCGTACATCATATTGATCTGATATTTATCCGTATGTAGCGCAAGTTCTCTTCTCAAGTCCTCATCTCCTAATATCTACGCTGCTATATGTGTATATTCTGTTCTAGTATTATGCCTTAACAACGTCTGCTCCTAAACTTCCCCGGAAATGTTCTAACGCCCAAGTATGTCCATTTGGATTAAAGCTGGCAACTGCATCTTCGTGCACAATAATTGCAAACCCTTTGTTATATGCATCCACTGCTGTGTGCAGTACACAAATATCGGTGCAGACCCCAATTAAATGTAGTTCAGTAATGCCACGCTCCCGCAGCTTGATTTCCAGATCAGTTCCACTAAAAGCGCTATAACGCGTTTTGTCCATCCAATAGATGGAATCGCGGTTGTGTTCATACACAGATTTCAAACTTCCGAACAACTCACGTCCTTCACTCCCGCTTATATTATGAGGAGGAAAAAGTTTGCTCTCCGGATGGTAAGGGTCATTCTCTTCATGTAAATCCACGGCCATAACGACATAATCGCCACTTTGGACAAACTCCGACGTTAATTGGCTGATTCTAGGCTCGATATCTACGGCTGGCTGACCAACCGGCAGATTTCCGTTAACAAAATCATTCGTAAAGTCGATCACTATTAGTGCTTTCATGAGATTAATCCCCTCTCCTGATTTAAGCCACTACGTGTAGATGGATAACAAAGGCTCATGATCTGTGAACATATAGAGCTGTGCGGGACGCTGGGAGTATTGATTTGAACTAAGCGCATTTCCCTCTTCATCTCTTACTTCTTTTAATATACCCTGACGACTACGTGTTGAAGTGATTTTACGAATAAAATTCGGTTCCTTAAATTCCGGCACTACCGTTTGAATGACTTGATAGAGCTCACTAAGGGTAAAATGTCTAGGTAAAAACTGTCTTGCGATCGTAGTCTGAAGCATTTGTTGTTGAATGCGCAAGTATGCATCCTTGATGATATCATGGTGGTCAAAAGCGAGCTCCAGCTCTTCAAGTGCTTCCTGCAATGTAAATAAACCTACCTCGCCAGCATCATCCGAAGCTTGTCTTTGCTCCAACATCCATTCTTCTACAAGGGCAAAAAAAGCATGACTGATAATCCATCCGCGAGGGTCGCGGCCTGGTGTACTGTAAACGCCCAGATATTCCAAATGACCACCATCTACACCAGTCTCTTCTTTGAGTTCACGTGTAGCCGCAGCATAAATGGACTCATCCTCCTGACAGAATCCGCCTGGGAGAGCCCACATTCCAGCACATGGCCATTTCTTTCGTCTAATTAACATTACCTTAAGCTCACGTAAGGGAAGCGTCTTCGTGACCGTCTTACGTTCGCGTTTGGTCAGTGTAAACATTACGATGTCGGCCGGAACTCCGTCCGGTGTACGATATTTTTTGGCGTTATAGGTTTGTTCCCCATTTTCGCTCATATTTGCCCCATCCTTTTCCGAAGCTATAATTTTACTAATTCGTATCTTTAAATGTACCAAACCTTAACTTCTAAAATCAACAACTGGACATAGAAAGATTAGGATTATGTATAGTGTGAAACTTAAAGGGGCGGATCTGCATCCGCCCCCTAAACTGAGTGTGGGTTATCCGCATGTGGTCGGAGGCGCCTCGGTGCCGGCTTCCACATTTATTTTTTCCGAAACGGTATCTCTAATCACGGAAATGACAAGCTGGAGTAGATAATTGATGTCACTCTGGCTCTGCTGAAATTCGTTCACGACTGGAATGCCGTCAATTTCATCCTGCAACACTTCAATTTCACGCTCGATCTTGGCTACCATATCTTTATTTTTAAAGCTTTCGAAGGCAACAATCTCCTTCTGCTTTTTCTTAATCGTTGCAATCAGGCCTTGTACACGCTCGTGGTTCAGGATTTTTTGCTCAGCCTGCTGAAAATGCTTTACTTCTTCACTTGTCGAGATCAATGTAGCCAGTTCTTTGGCTTTACCCATAATATCCTCGCGTACGATCAAGTCACGGGTATTATAAGTCTTCATTCCATATTTATTCAAACGTTGTTCTTCTGTACTCACAAGCCATCTCCCCATTCGTATGTGATGATTAATGAACAGCAGCAGCTTCTGCCACAATATCCCCTTTGATGTACCATGTTTTGGTATCTGTAATTCTCACTTTTACAAATGTGCCAATAAGCTCCTTCGACCCTTCAAAATGGACCAGCTTGTTCGCACGGGAACGGCCAGAAAGGACTTCCGAGTTATTCTTACTCTCGCCTTCTACCAGTACCTCGACGACTTCACCTAGCATACGGTCATTAATGATCCGACTATTCTCTTTAATGAGATCATTGAGTCTTTGCAGACGTTCGCTCTTCACTGACATCGGTACATTGTCCTCCATAGCAGCTGCAGGGGTACCTTCACGAGGTGAATAAATGAACGTATATGCCATATCATACCCAACCTCGCGCACTAGCGAAAGAGTATCTTCGAATTGCTCATCCGTCTCACCAGGGAAACCAACGATAATATCGGTACTTAATACCGCATTAGGCACACTTATCTTGATCTTACGAACTAACTCCAGATAAGCTTCACGAGTATATTTGCGACTCATTTTCTTAAGTACGGCAGTACTTCCCGATTGAACCGGTAGATGGATATGCTCCACCAGGTTGCCGCCTCTGCCGAGTACTTCAATCAATTTATCGTCAAAATCACGTGGATGCGATGTCATAAAGCGGATGCGCGGAATATCAATTAAACGCATATCATCCATTAGGTCACCAAAGGTGTAATCGATGTCTGTAAAATCCTTACCGTATGCGTTTACGTTCTGCCCCAGCAAAGTCACTTCCTTGAATCCTTGACGCGCGAGCTCTCTTACTTCAGCAATAACGTCCTCCGGACGGCGGCTGCGTTCTTTTCCTCGTGTAAAAGGTACGATACAGTACGTACAGAACTTATCACAGCCATACATAATGTTTACCCAAGCCCGCATGCCTTCACGTTTTTTCGGTAAGTTCTCAATAATATCGCCCTCTTTAGACCATACCTCCACCACAAGCTCTTTACTGAATACAGCTTCTTTAATGAGGTGTGGCAGACGGTGAATATTATGCGTACCGAAGATCATATCCACGAATCCATGCTTAGACATAATTCGATTAACTACGCCTTCCTCCTGCGACATGCAGCCACACACGCCCAGCAAAAGACCTGGCTTCTCAATCTTCAAGTTCTTAAGGTGACCAAGCTCTCCAAACACCTTATCCTCGGCATTCTCACGAATCGCACAAGTATTGAGCAGAATGAGATCCGCATGATTCCGATCATCGACGCTTTTGTAGCCCATCTGTTCCAACAGGCCCTTCATCGTTTCCGTGTCATGCTCATTCATTTGGCAGCCATAAGTCGTTATATGATAATATTTGTCTACTCCGAAATTCTGCATCTCTTCAGGAATCTCGAAATCATAATGCACTTCTATTTCTTCCTTGCCACGCCGTTTTCCTTCTTTATAATCAGGCTGGCTATTAATTTGAACGTTTCTTCCTTTAATCCGATAAGTAATCTTACCTTCTTCTTCACTAATTACCTTCGCATCGCTAAAATCAAAATATTTCGAATAATCTTTCGAACCCTTGCCGGATTTTAAGTCCGGTGAGTTATGGTTCCCCTTAGTCATGCTGTTTTCACGTCCTCTATCTAAAATGTAGCTTATTGTTGTTTTAACCTAATATAAAATTATAGCACATTCTATAACATTACATCCATCTTAGATGTCAATTCCAATATGCACTGATTTAGGCTTATCAAGCAAAAACTTAACTTGCGTATTTTTTTGAAAAATCAGGTCTATTTTACCACAGCGTGAGAGCAGAGCATACTCTAAAAGAAAATTTTAATAGGTCAGGATAATAGCTCTTCTAAAAGACTTCCATAAAAAAATACCCTGCCGACGAGCGACAGGGCCAAATTATATTGTATAAAGGGGGGTATGATATTTATATACGCCACAAAAACTGTAATGAATCACAGTTCTTGTCTGAATATCGCTTTTAATGAAACTTGTAATAGCACGACTCTTTTTAAATCCCTTTTGTACCAAGTTTCTTTGCTAATTCAGTAAGATCCTGTCCTTTTAGTGCACCTTCTACTAACTGTGGCAGCAGTGCAGGTGTACACGCAAAACAGGGTGTTCCATCGCGAGTCAAAGATCTCGCCACATGCTCATCATAGAAAGGTTTGCCTTCATCAGATAAAGCCAGCAAGCACATCGTTCTAACTCCAGATTCCTTCAGATGACGCATACGACGGATTAAGCCTGCCTGGTTCCCACCTTCATAAAGATCCGAAATAACGATAAATAATGTCTTCTTCGGTTGATCGATAAACTGTTCGCAATAAGCAACAGACTTTTGTATATCTGTACCGCCACCTAACTGAATCCCGAATAACATGTCAACAGGATCGTTCGCACATTGCTCTGTCAGATCAACGACCTCTGTATCAAATACAACTACTCGGGTACTGAGCGAAGGGATGCTTGCAAAAATAGAACCAACTACTGAAGCCCAAATAATTGATTCTGCCATAGAACCACTCTGATCGATATCCACAATGACTGTCCATTCCTTACTGCGTCTTGCCCGATCATAAAAGTAGAATCTCTCAGGGATAATCTGTTGTCGCTCTGCATCATAATGCTTCAGATTGCGTTTTATCGTCCGTGTCCAGTCTATACCACTAAGTGACGGTAATGGAGAATGCTCTCTGCGATTCAGTGCACCCGTCACCGCCCGACGCAGATCTTCCTCCATACGCTTTACAAGATCATCCACAACCGCCTTCACTAACAGGCGAGCCGTATCTTTTGTCTTCTCAGGAATTTTCCCTTTTAGCGAAAGTAGTGTACCTACTAGCTGTATATCAGGCTTCACTGTTGCCAGAACTTCCGGCTCAAACAATAATTGCTTCCAGCCCTTCCGCTCCATCGCATCATGTTGAATAACCGATACGATATCCTCTGGGAAGAAATTGCGAACATCTCCTAACCATTTTGCCAACCGGGGTGCAGATTTACCTGATCCCGCTCCTCTTTGTCCTGTAGCCGAAGAGTTAGCAGCACCACTATTTACGATATCGCTCGTCTCATCATAGATAGCAGCCAGTGCTTGGTCCATGATGAGTTCATCTTCAGACAGGTGAATACTTGCGTTTCCGCTAGAAACCGTCAATTGCTCTTCTGCAGACTGACCAAGAATAAGGCGCCACCGAGCTACAACACTTGAATCCACGGATGTACTCATCGTCATATATCTCCAAAGTCAAATTCATTCAAATCCTCAATCATTTTCGCTTCGGCCTCCTTCAGCTCACCCGTCAGAATCTCAGCAGCCTGCTCGGTGTTCACACCCCACAACTCCCCTAGAAGTTCGGCAATCATCGTCTTTTCTCTTCGTTCAAAGGTGCTGAAAGCACGCCGTAAAAATACTAATGCACGTACAAATTCTTCATCATCTAATGAATTAATATACTCATTCAATTGTTCCCACAGACTTAATCGAGACAACAGTACATATCGATTACGCATAGACATCCCTTCGAACCAGCCTGCTCCAAGTTCTGCGGGTATACCTGGCGACAGGCGCCTCGATACTTCTTCTGAACATTGCTGTGCAGTCATCGCATTACGCTCCAATAAAATGGAACACGCCACTCCAGATAAACGCGGATTGCAGTCATCCCTCTCTGACAAGTGTTTCAGCTCTTGTATCCACAACAGCTCATCTAATTCCTCACTATGCGCAATAGCTGCCTGATTCAGTATGTTCATAGCTTTAAGCATCTCACCTGAAGCCTCATCGTTACATTGGCTCGCATCCAGCAAGAACAGACAGGCTCGTCTGAACAGTTGTTCAAGCAAAGGAATGAGCGGCTTGGTATCAATCCGTCGAACATCGCCATATTGAATCAGAAGAGATAACTCATGAATGGAAGCAGCAATCTGCACCACATCTCGAGTATCAACAGCTAGACGCTGAAGCGTCTGCCGTCCGGCTTCCATCTGGTGTATCATTCCACACTCATAAGCCGTTCGAATAAGTGCTGACGCTTCCGCAATGGTACTGCTGCCATCTAATTTTTGTTGCAATACATAAGCTGAAGCAATCTCAATTGTTTCCCCAAGTAGCGTAGATTCAACGACCTGGATCTCAACTTCAGGAGACCACTTCATTACCCAATGCTCTGCCCACGTTGCGCCAGTCTGACCACTTGCTCTTATGTTCACTAGATCGATCCCAAGTAATCTGAGCCTTTGAAAAAGAAAGGAACGATTTAAGTCTAAATAAGCTGCTTCCTCAGAAGACACTCTTCGGTTCTCTCGGAGATCTAGTTCAAGATCATTTGCCACTGGGGTTTTATATTTCTCAAGCTTCAAGCGCTTTAATTGCCGATTCAGATCATCTTGAATCGGCGTCTGACTAATCCCCTCTGCCAACTCACCAATAGCAGTACCGATATCTGTACGAGCAAGCGCTTCTGCGATCACACTTAGCTCTCCACGCCCCAGTAAAGTCAGCGCAGCATCTCTTAGATCTCTTAACGTCGGAGCACTTCCACCGTGAAGGGCAGCTAATGATTCAGCTAAGCGAACGGCTTCGATAATTTCCGCTGTGGAACGGTGTGTCCCTGTATTACGCAAGTATCTGGCTACGGTAGACAGATAATGATTCGGCAAGTCTTCAAGTGAGCCATTCATCATACGTTCCCACATCATTTGATAATAATGAGGAGCGAGGTTACCTGCTCCGTAGCCAGACAAAGAAGATAACTTATAGTACGTGTAGGGCATAAGTGTTAGCTTCGAATTTAGAGAAGGAAGAGCATCTATTTCCTCATCCGACATACCAGATGCCAGATCAACAAGCGCCGCTGCATGGTATGCTCCACATACAACAACGATCTTATTTGGTTGATGGCCAGCAGCGATTGTATCCTGAATCTGACGACGCATATAAGCTTCACGTATCGTATTGTGTGCATATTCTACTATGTTGTTATGTCTCTCATTTTCTTCAGAAATCTGACGCATTTGGGATGAGAAGGAAATAATTGCTTCCTGATATGCACCTTTGTTAGTGTTGTGTTCGAAATTGCGCTCCCAATACATATCATAATCAAGCTCACCAGCCAGCTCAGCTACTCTATCATATAGAGATGCTTCTTCAGCAGCCTTCTCAACCGTATTGTTAACTTCAGATTCATCGCTCTGTTCAACAGAATCTCTACTTTTGGTTCGTATATCCTGTAACGCGATGACCACTGATGAAGGTAAATCTATAAAAGCTGTATATGCCCCTTGCTGCTCCGCCCATCTCATCGCTTGATATTCGGGGGAATATAGCGCAAGCGGCCAAAGGGCTGTACGCACAGGAACTTCCTCCGTAAAAGCTAGAATGGCAATAGGAGGTTTGGTTGTCATGTTGATGACATGGCGAATCTCAGGTGTGGCATCCGATGGACCCTCAATTAACACAGCTGTGGGCTCTATTTCATGAAGGAAGCTCAATAGATGCTGCGCACCACCAGGAGACAAATGCCGCACCCCAAAAATATGCACGCCAGCTCCAGTAGTTTCGCTCTCCACTAGTTCATCTCCTTACAAGCTGTATATAACCCCCGCCAATCTGCGCCACGTTTTTTCATAATATTGTCGAGATACTCTCTCCAGACAAGTTGATCCTTATCATCATCTTTCACAATGGCACCTTGCAGCCCTGCGGCCAGATCTTCGTCCGTCAGTTCTCCATTACCGAAGCTTGCAGCCAGCGCCATACTATTCGTTAAGAGCGAGATCGCTTCAGCTGTGGAAATCACACCTGCTGGAGACTTCACCTTCTCCTTCTTATCCAATGTCATCCCGCTACGCAACTCACGGAAGATGGTCACGACCTTATGTAAAGCTTCGTCTGCAGGGAGCGCCGCTTGCAAATCGTAGGAAGAGGCAATTTCACGAACTCGTTTCTTCACAATCTCAACTTCAGTATACAAATCCGCAGGGGCTGGAAGGACGATAATATTAAACCGTCGCTTCAAGGCAGTTGACATGTCATTTACACCACGGTCTCTCGTATTAGCTGTTGCAATGATCGAGAAGCCTTTGCGCGCACTCATCTCCTTACCTAGCTCAGGAACGGATATCGTCTTCTCCGATAAGATGGATATCAACGCATCCTGTACCTCAGATGCACAACGAGATATTTCCTCAAAACGTGCAATGCCCCCATCCTCCATCGCTCGCATAATAGGGCTCTTCACTAGCGCTTCCGGCGTAGGGCCTTGTGCAAGCAGCATTGCGTAGTTCCACGAATAGCGCACCTGCTCTTCACTCGTACCTGCAGTACCTTGTACGACAAGTCCTGATTGTCCATATATAGCAGCTGATAAATTCTCAGATAACCATGACTTTGCTGTACCCGGCTCACCGATTAATAGCAGTGCACGATCAGTTACCAGCGTGGCTATCGCCATCTCTATTAATCGTTTGTTACCAATGTACTTAGGTGTAATCTCGGTACTCCCTGCTTTACCGCCAACGATAAACTTCAGTACTGATTGGGGCGACATCTGCCATCCTGCTGGAACCTTACCAGTGTCCGCTTTACGAAGCGCTTCCAACTCATGCTCATACAGTCTTTCTGCTGGAAGCCTCATAATATCTTGTAATAGTTCTTGACTCATCGTTAGCTACACCTCTTCATTTGGGTTTGATGGTCCTTGCATGAGACGAATGACATACTCAAGTTGTTCTTCTGCAACCTCACTAAATCGAGGTAGAACAGTTATTATTCGACTCGCAAAACTCGCTGGAAGCTGACATAGCTGTTCAAATGTATACGGTTCAATTAATCGACATTCTGTATTTCTATCATCTTCCAAAGCCACTAGGAGAGCTTCTTGCAAATGTTGTTTATTTATCCCTGTACGTGCTAAGCCCATCAAGAGAATATTGGAAAACCGATGGCGGAATTCAGGATTATCGGTCAATTTACGAAGCAAATACTGCATTGCTTCGGCATGTCCCGGCCTTGCAAAGGCACTTACCAGTTCGTATTGATCCAGTTCTATAAAAGCGTCAAGCCACCGTGAATCCCATTGAACAGCCAGTACCTCGGGCGGCTGCATTACGACCTTATACATATATTGAATCTGGTCTACAGGTGAATTCCAAACTGCATCATAAGTTCCATGATATCGTTGAACTACAACTTCAGATATGGTGCGCAGCAGTTGCTGCGCCATTGAAGAAGCATTGCTAGTTGAAGATGGCGCATAATGCTTTAGAACTTCAACATATTGTTCATACACACGCTCTGGTGACAAGTAGAGATACGCATCTTTAAAAACATCATTCACATATCTTCTATTGTTTCTATAGTAGACAAGATCACGCTCAAGTGTTTGCTGTAATATACGTCTCGCTTCGATAGAATCTATCTGTCTAAAATAGGAGTTTGCTTCCTCGATCAATGAATTCCACTTTAGCTGATTCATATATAATGGATACTGCTCGAGAACATTAAAATATAGTTTCTCTAGTTCAGGACTGCGTTTGTAAGATAAAACCCGAAGATACTGGACTACCTTATTCCATAATCCGTCTTTCTTCTTCGTATCGCCCATAATCTCTGAGACAGTTTGAAGCATATCTGATAACTCTACAACAAGTCGTTTTGTGAGCTCTTGGGCTTGACATTGTCTCAATGCAGGAACTACAAGTTCACTATCTTTTCCCGTAAATGCCTCATGCAGCCGGTTCACCGCATTTACCGAGTCGCTCTTAGCCAGCGCATTATAGGCAGCTTCGCGAATCTTTTTCTTCTTATCTGTACTCCAAGCCAGTAATTCGATTTCATATTGTCCCTGACCTGCGAGCAGAGAAATAGCCATGGCTCGAACATCTTCTGATCCTGAATCTGCAGCTTGATAGATCAGATCCTGAACGCTATCACCACCTAATACTGCGATCACGTACAGCTTTCTCGTCTCTACTATTCCTCCAGCAGGATCAAATTGATCGATAAGGATCGGAATAATCTGAGGCCCATAAGCTGGCAGGATCTGCTTCATTACAAGCTCGGCGATCTCAACATATGGATCTTGGAGGGCTGCTAACGCGGGATGAATCATTCGAAGATCTTGAAACAGTCCTGTCTCAAAAGCTTCCTTGATAATCTCATATCGTCCTCCCCCGCGAGTCTTTAATGCCGTCTGTACCGCTGACAGCTTACGATATGAGAACCGAGTAGGCAATCTCACCGGATGGACTTCCACCTCAAGCAGTTCACCATCAGGCGAAGTCGCCCCCTGTGTATATAGCACCGAGCTAAGCAGCACACTGAGCTCCTGTAGGTTCTGAGCAGAGGAAGATCCCTCGGAATGATCTGGTTCAATGACCGCAACGATTCCCTCTCCTAACCTTTTGAATATGGGAGCACGTTCACCTAACTGTTGAAACTGTGGCAATAGCCGCTTTAAGCGGAAATCCTCAGCAGCGAGCTCACTTCCAGCTATATACAGCCGGTTTACTTCTTGATGAAGCTCTTGTAGTAAAGCTGTACTCATGGATATTCCTCCCAAAGTTTATGTGAAACTATGCTTTCTTAATTTTTTTAATATAAGAGACGGATCATCTCCATCCCTTTGATAAGGGTTAACGGTTGTGCTTTCAATCGTCCTGTATCGAGTTGATGTTCAAACATAAGCAGCATCGTAGTATCCGATAATTCTTCGAGTGTAAAGTATTGTAACAGTGCAAGTGTATCCTGCTCGAGTGCTACTATTTGGTCTAACACCAAATGCTGGCCCGATTCGTCCGTAATGACGAACTGATCTTGCTGCGATTTGCTAATCTTATTCACATGCAGCAGCAACACAGGATTCTTGTCCGCTAGCGGATTCTTCAACTGATTTTTTATCTGCTTGAAGCAGTCGGAATAAGAATGAACTGCCTTAGAAACGATCCACTCTACATCCTGATTAGTCAGAGGCCGTGTTGACATATTCTCGAAACGAACTCTCCGGTTCCGGTCACCAGGATAACGATAGAAGGAAGGAATAAGTGCAACATCAGTGAAGCTATCTTCTTCATGAATATACTTAGCTGCTTTATAAGGACGATATTGGAGCGTACGATGTATATCACCTGTAGATTTTTCTATCCAGTAGCCGAGGTCTACATATTCCTGTCTGGCTTCATCATCATAGCTGAGGAATGAAAGCTGGATCAGCTCTACATCTGAGCTCATCAGACCGCATTCCTTAAGCTCCGTTAGCTGCCAAGCATGACCAAGCCATTCTTCAATCGTAGATTCATGATTCAAAGACATATCCGGATCTTCCAGCTTCATAGTTAAATGAGCGCGCCCTTTCTTAATGAACGCATGAATTCGGGTTAGCTGCTCTATTGCTAATGAATAAGTTTTCTCACGATTGTCAGAAGAAGAGAGCAATAAAGCTAATCGTCTTAATTCAATTTGTGCACCAGTTAAGTAATAATTGCCCATCATCTTCACGTGCACCTGAATATCCTTTACACCTTTGGCGTCTATTGTTCCAAGTCCTGCACGTATAAGCGATTGGGTCAATTTCTCCAGTACAGCCAAGCCCTCCAGTTGAGCTCCAATCTTTTTCTTAAGTGCGGACTTGTTCACTTTCTTGGGCTTAACATTAGCCCCTTCCGCAGCAAGCTCAGATTTTCGTTCTTCACGCTTACTCATCTTTTCTCGTTTAACAGCAAGATCTTCAGGAATCGTTGCAGATACGAAAGTCTCCTTGCCTACATAGGCATATAGCAATCCGAGGACATGCTTACAAGGAATCTGCCTACTTGGACAAGTACAACGCATCACCGGTTTGTCAGAAACAACAAAATCAGCAGAAGGATAATAGTTGCTGCTACCGCTACCACCACATTCACCAAACAGAACCACGCCGTCTTCCGACTGATTCAATTGGACGAATCGTCTCTTCTTAACTAGTCCTTGCCCGTTCTTAATTGCTGCACTGTTCGGTGCTAGAGTATCTATGAAGACTTCTGTGATATCTATCAACCCATATCCTCCTTACCTATTACGCTTTTTAATATCTATGATAATATTAGCCCTTAATGAAAATTATTCTAAAAACAGAGCTGTCCATAACCCGCTGTTCTTTCCCTTTAGTATAGAGTTTTTGTCGATTCAGCTGTGAATGGAATGATCTCGTCTATTGCTCCACTTTGAACTTTGGCAGGCCAAGCCGGATCGCTTATTAATGCTCTGCCAACAGCAACCAAATCAAATTCCTCACGGTCCATTCTTTCTAGTAATTCATTAATGTTATCTTCTGTCTTCTGAGCTGAGTCTTCTGCAAAAAAATCACTGTGAAGACCGATAGAACCCACCGTAATTGATGGTTTCCCCGTGATTTTCTTGGTCCACCCTGCGAGATTAAGCTCAGATCCCTCAAATTCAGGTTGGCTGAAGCGACGAGTGGAGCAGTGGAAAATATCAACGCCAGCATCGCTAAGTGGAGTAAGGAATCTTTCGAGCTCATCTGCATTTTTTGCCAGCTTCTCATCATAGGCACCCAATTTCCATTGAGAGAAGCGTAGCACGATCGGAAAATCTGGCCCAACCGCTTTACGGCACGCTTCAATAACCTCTACTGCAAATGTAGTTCTACCAACCAAATCGCCACCGTAACGATCGGTACGTTTGTTCGTTCCTTCCCAGAAGAACTGGTCTATCAGATAACCATGTGCACCATGAATCTCGATACCATCAAAACCCACTTTTTTCGCGTTCGCTGCCGCTTGAGCAAATGCTGAGACTAAGCTTTCAACTTCAGCTGTAGTCAGTGGCTCAGTCACAGGTTCTCCTGCTAAATTCAGACCCGAAGGGCCAATAGGAAGGGCTTCAACATTTGGACCTTCCCCTATAGTTCGCGCCATTCCCACATGCCATAATTGGGGTATGATCTTACCTCCAGCTGCGTGAACTTCTTCTACTACCTGCTTCCAGCCCTCTAAAGCTGCTTCTTCATGTATATTGGGAATATTGGCGTGGCTGACTGCCGAAGGATGATTAATAGCTGTACCCTCGGTAACGATCAATCCTACTCCACCTTCTGCCCGTCTACGGTAATATGCGGCAACATTACTTCCTGGTACACCATCCGGTGAGTATACACGAGTCATCGGCGCCATGACGATTCGGTTTGACAGCGAAAGATTTCCCACTTGAATAGGTGAAAATAATAGCTCTGTGTTCATACATATTACCTCCAATTGATTATTTGATTACTTTAAGTAAGGCTAATTATCTCCCCAGAAGATGGAAAATGCAAATTTTTAAGATCTTTATGTAGGGAAAATCATAGAAAACCGGACCCCGCAAAATCTGCGAACGCCCGGGTTTTATCCCATTACGAACTTCTTAAACCTCAAGAATACCAGCTTTTGGAGTTACTCCGAACGCCTTAGCTAAATCCCACAGTTGCTGATCCGTGATCTTTTGCTTAATTTCTCTTCCGCCAATCAAGTTGTAGATCGTAGCAGCCTTTTCTACAGTCTCAACTAGACCAAAGGTGGCATCCATAGTGGAGCCAGTGCCAAAAATCCCGTGCTGCGGCCAGATGACCAAGCGGTGATCCTTCATTTTCTTCGCGGTTTCGCGGCCGATTTCACTGCTGCCAGGAACAATCCATGGAATGACACTAACGCCATCCGGGAAAACAACAAGGCACTCTGTGCACATTTCCCAAAGCGTCTTCGTAAACTTCAATTCATCTAGATCATGCGTGAAGGTCATCGCGATAACATTCGTAGCATGTGTATGCAGTACGATACGGTGCGTAGGGTCCACCTTCAGTCGCTCAATATGGCTCATGAAATGGGAAGCCAATTCACTAGTAGGTACAGCGCCGTTCCGTAATCCCCATAACACTTCCACGCTTTCACCATTCGCACTTACACGAAGCACACCAAGATTGGCTTCCGGGTCTTTGATCACATTTCTAAAATACTTGCCAGAGCCTGTCACGATGAAGTATTTGCCGGCTAATTCTTTTACAGGGAAGGTAAGTTTAATGGTGCGTAGTGGTTCTAGAACGTTAATATATTTAGCAACCTGATTCTCATCCAGCAGATAGCTGACATTACCGCCATTCAGCTCATCCCAGCCAAGCTCCCACATATGACGGGTAATCTCTGACATTTCCTGAATAAATGGAGCCTCACTACTGGCAATATAACCTTTGGATTCTAATACAGATGTACTCATTGTCAATCTCTCCTTTGTATATCTTGCTCTCCACGTCCACTCAAGCACTCTATCTTGCAGACAGAACTTCCTGTTCATAACGCTTCACTTCAGCCAGCCATTGCTCCCGAACGGGTGTATCTTGTGATGCACAATAATAATCCCACACGGCTCCAAACGGATACGATTTGAATTCTTCCACCAACGCTAGTCGTGAAGTGTAATCACCAAGCCGCTCGATTCGCTTCAATTCTTCCACCGGTTCGAGCATTGCGCGAAGTAACGCCTTAATGGTATTACGTGTACCAATCACCCAAGCAGCGATATGATTAATACTGCCATCAAAGAAATCAAGTCCGATATTCGTTCGGGAGAGTAAATCCCCACGTACCAATTCACGGGCGATTTCCAGCAGCTCGTCGTCCATAGTTACAACGTGGTCACTGTCCCAACGGATGGGTCTGCTTACATGCAGCAGCAGCTGCTCACTAAACATAAGAATCGAAGATAGCTTATTTGAGATCATCTCAGTAGGATGGAAATGTCCGGCATCCAAACAGATGGCTTTGCCGCGAGTTAAACCATAGCCCATATAGAACTCATGCGAACCAACCACATAACTCTCAGAACCGATTCCGAACAATTTACTTTCTACAGCATCAATATTATAGAGAGGATTTATTTCCACACTAAAAATCTCATCCAGTGACTCCTTTAACCGCACTCTTGGAGCTAAACGATCGACTGGTGTATCTTTATATCCGTCTGGTACCCAAAAGTTAGTCACGCACGGTTGACCCAGTTCTTTACCAAAATACTCGGCAATCGTCCGAGAAGCCTTACAATGCTTAATCCAGAAGTTACGAACTTCATCGTCCGAGTGACTTAGCGTAAAACCGTCCGCAGATTTAGGATGTGAGAAACAAGTAGGGTTAAAATCAAGTCCCAGCCTCTGCTCCTTCGCCCAGTCTACCCAAGATTGGAAATGGCGCGGCTCCAATTCATCTAAATCAACTTTTTCATCTGTATCCGCATAGATCGCATGTAAATTTACTTTGTGCTTGCCTGGAATGAGGGATAATGCCTTTTCTAAATCTTGGCGCAATTGATCTGGCGTGCCAGCTCGACCGGGATAACTTCCTGTTACTGCTATTCCCCCGCTTAGTTCTTTATCTTTAAAAAGAAACCCTTGTACATCATCGCCCTGCCAGCAATGGATGGAAATCTTAATTTGCGCGAGCCGCTCCAGCACTTTCTCCACATCAATCCCATGGGCTGCGTATAATTTTTTGGCTTCATTATAGCTAGTGATAATACTCTGATCCATGCTGTAGTTCCTCCTAAAATCATATAGCGTAAGTTTAATTAGATTTGATGTTGTATTTTGGACAACTGAAGCTCTTTCCAGCGAATTAGAATGTCTTCAAGATGGGCGGTCGGGCGCGGTGTAAACGCCTTTATCTCAAATGATTCGGCGATAATATCTCTTGCTTCATTAATATCAGTTATGCTTCCCGCGCTAATCATCTGCACCACTATATTACCAAGTGCTGTGGATTCCGTTGGGCCAGCCTTAACTTCTCTGCCTATAACATCAGCAGTCAGTTGGCATAACAGGCTGTTGTTAGCACCTCCACCCACAATTTGCAGAACCTCGATTCGGCTTTCTAATAGTTCTTCTAGTTCTTCCAAGTAAGTAAGGTACGATAATGCTAAGCTGTCAAAAATACAGCGAGCCAACTGACCTGGCGTCTCAGGAACAGGCTGCCCGCTCTCTGCGCAGGCATTACGAATCTCTTCTATCATATTTGAAGGATTGAGAAATCTTGGATCATTACAGGAGATCAGGCTCCGGAAGCCTTCTTCTCCATGTGCAAGATCGGCTAGCTCCGCAAAGCTATATCGTTCGTTCATCAACCTGCGAACCTCTTGGATGAGCCATAGGCCCATAATATTTTTGAGGAATCTGTAGGTTCCGTATGCGCCCCACTCATTGGTATAGTTGGCCTCCATGGCTTTCATAGAATTAAGAGGCTGAGTTCGTTCCACACCGAGTAAAGACCATGTTCCGCTGCTAATATACGCTGAGTTCTTTTGGAGAGGAGCACCCAGCACTGCAGAAGCTGTATCATGTGTGGCTACACAGATCAGTTGGCAATCCGGAAGATCATATTCCTGAATTAGTGCTTCATCGAGGGGGCCAATAATTACTCCCGGTTCAGTCAATGTAGCGAACTGCTCTCTTTTAATATCCAGAAAATCCAACAGGTCATGGTCGAAATCTCGACTCTCTAGATTCAATAGCTGAGTAGAAGATGCGTTAGTAACCTCATTGATTTTGCGACCCGTTAATCTGTAATACAGATAATCAGGCACGAGTAAGATTTGATCCGCTTTGGCTATTTCTTCTTCACAGTGAACATAAATCTGATACAACGTATTAAAAGATAACTGTTGAATACCAGTCTTTTCATATATGGTTTGAGGTGAAATGTGCTTTGCTACCTTATCCATAGCCAGATCGGTTCTACGATCACGATAAGCGTAAACCTCTTGAATACGGGTTCCCTCTGCATCCACAAGAACATAATCTACAGCCCATGTATCTATACCCAGCGTACACGCTGTAATGCCTTGCCCCTTGGCTTTCTGAAGCCCTATAATAATCTGCTCGAATAAATAATCTATGTCCCAGAAACAAGAATCCTCTTGTTCTATAAAACGATTGCTAAACCGATGAAGCTCCTCTAAGGTGAGGACGCCCTCTTGCAGTATTCCGCGTACTAACCGCCCACTAGAGGCACCAATATCAACGGCGATATGATTATTCATAAAGAATCTCCTAAAGTAAGGGATGAGTTATAGTATTTTTTTGAATAGAGTAATAACTTCTTCCTTCGTTGGAATAAAAGGGTTACCCGGTGCACAAGCATCCTTCATTGAGTTCTCTGCTAAAAGATCAAGATCGACCTCATCTACTCCAAGCTCAGATAGTTTAGATGGAATGCCTACTTCTTTAGACAACGCCTTGATCGACTCAATTACGAAGTCCGCGCATTCCTTATCAGTTTGACTCTCAACGTTTAACCCCATCGCTTTAGCAATAGCCCTGAATTTCTCAGGCACATATTTGGCATTCTCTTCTTCCACATATGGGAGTAGCATTGCGTTACATACGCCATGTGGCAGATCATATACACCGCCAAGCTGATGCGCCATCGCGTGCACATAACCAAGCCCTGCATTATTGAAGGCAAGTCCGCCTAGGAAAATCGCATACACCATTTGCTCACGAGCCTCAATATCATGGCCATTCTTCACGGTACGGGCCAAGTTAGCGAAAATAATCTCCACTGCGGCTAGTGCCGTAGCGTCAGTTACCGGATATGCTCCTGGCGTTACTAGTGCCTCAATTGCATGCGTCAAAGCGTCCATTCCTGTTGCTGCCGTAAGTGCAGCGGGTTTATCTACCATAAGCTCTGGATCGTTAACTGAGATTGTAGCAATACTGTTCTTATCCACCATTACCATCTTCACTTTGCGTTCTTCGTCTGTGATTACATAGTTAATAGTGACCTCAGCTGAAGTCCCTGCGGTGGTATTCACAGCAACGATCGGCAGCGATTTATGTTTCGACTTGTGTACGCCCTCATATTCTTTGATGTGACCGCCATTTGTGGCAAGGATACCAATGGCTTTAGCAGTATCCTGTGGCGACCCACCACCGATGGAGACCAGATAGTCACAATTCTGTGATTTGAGATAATCCACGCCATCATGAACATTTTTACAGGTTGGATTGGGCTTCACTTCATCATAAATGGCATATTCAATACCCGCTTCATCCAAGACTGTCAGCAATTTACCAGCAATACCGCTCTTCATAAGAAATTTGTCTGTAACTACAAGTGCCTTCTTCAAATTAAGTTCTTGAATGTAAGGACCAATCTCCTGTAAGCATCCCTTGCCCATAATATTGATCGATGGAACGTAATACACATGCGTGCTCATTGCTTGACCAGCCTCCTAATGAGTTCAATAATCGTTGTATTCCGTCTGCTGCGCCTCAGGCTGGCCTCTGAATAGCAGCTGGGCCGGCCTTGCATCACACTAACTCGATTAATCTCTAAGGCAATTTTTTCCTTCTTCATCGTATGCCCCTAAATCTTTATTGTCAACTTTTTAAATATTATTTATGTTGTTTTTGTTTGTTTTATATCTGTTTTGTGAATATTATTGGAAAGTACAGATGTTTTTAAGTTGTTTTTATTGCAAAACACAGATATTAAGCGCTATGATTGTAAAATATAGCTTTGGAAAGGTGATTCCTATGCTTGCAGCCGAAAGACGCAAAAAAATAATAGATCTCGTCCATCAAGATAAACGCGTTCTAGTATCCGATCTAAGTAAAATGTTTGAGGTCACTGAAGAGACGATACGCAGAGATTTGGAGAAGCTAGAGAAGGATGGCATCCTTAGTCGTACCTATGGCGGTGCTATGCTGAATCGCCATACGAATGAGGATCTGCCTTTTGTTACACGTAATGCCTTGAATACAGATATTAAACGGGGAATCGCCTTGAAGGCGCTCGATTTAATCAATGATGGAGATACATTAATGGTAGATCCAAGCTCTACAGCCTTTGAGTTTCTAAAATTGCTGGGAAACAAAAACAATCTAACCATCATCACAAATTCTATTAATATTTTGCATGAGTTCTCGAATTCAGGGATGGATATCATCTCTACTGGCGGTTCACTTCGTTACCGATCGTTGTCGCTGGTGGGACCGGTAGCCCATGACACCATTCAAAGATACAATGTGGATACAGCGGTAATCAGTTGCAAAGGAATGGATATGGAACGAGGCATCACAGATTCCAACGAACCAGAGTGTGAGCTCAAGAAGTACATGCTACGACAAGCTAATAAGGTCATACTCCTGGCGGATCACACCAAATTCGATAAAACTGCTTTTACAAAGCTGGTTGAGCTTGCCCATATTGATTTCTTGATTACTGACCGTAAGCCTTCTGAAGCTTGGCTAAAACGTCTGAACGAGGACAATATTGAGGTTCTCTATTAACAGAGGTAATAACATACTGAGCCTAAAAAATGCCGTTCCCCAGTGAGTATGGGTGACGGCATTTGTTGAATTTTTCATCCTTATCTTTCCGTAGAAACCTGAGAAATTGATATTACATCTATGGAAGAATGAATATGATCTGATTGCTTTACTTGTGTAGAAGCCTTCTTCCTGCAAATATAAACAAGCGCTGGCGGGAAATTTAACAGCACCCATTTAACACTCACAATATCAAAATGCTGCATTAATTCCTTCTTCATTTGAGGAAAATATTCAAAAGTGATGAACCAACCGCCCTCTTTTAAAGAAGATATGATTTGCTCAATGTAAAGCGTCCGATCTGAGACTGAGAAATTCCTAAAAGACAAACTGCTTACAATGCAATCTAACTTCTCCAACCTTCTATTATGAAGCGCAAGCCGTAGCCGCAAACAATCGTTATAAAAAATACGGTCAGGGAAATTAAGTCTTAGTTGATGACGAAAATCAGGATCCTTCTCAAACAGGAGCACATTCATCTCGGTCTCTTCCCCGCTTGGAATAAATCTTGTGATGGCTCCAGTACCCGCACCCAGTTCAGCTATATTATGAATTTGTTGCCACGGAATGATGTCGAGCATCGTTTTTGCCAGCCAGCGCGAACTGGGAGTCACGCTTCCTAATTGTCGGGGCGCATGCAGAAATTTATACAGAAAATGAAGTCTTTCTCGAATTCCGCTTCGCATGTCAACTCCCCCTTATCGTAATTTCCCCATCTAACTCTAAAATATGTTAAAAAGATTAAAGTCGTACTCGATCTATTCTCTCCATTTATTAATTTTTGCAAAACAAAAGCCCAAATTTCACCGCAGAATGAATTGCGAGGAAATTCGGGCTAATGATTAACATTATTTACTTCGTTTCAACGGCATGTCCACCAAATTCATTACGAAGTGCAGCCACTACTTTACCAGTGAAGGTATCGGTCTCTAGTGAACGGTAGCGCATTAATAACGCCATCGCGATCACTGGTGTTGCAGCTTGCAGATCAAATGCAGTTTCGAGCGTCCATCTGCCTTCTCCGGAGGAGTGCATAATCCCTTTGATCTCATCCAATTTAGCATCTTTCGAGAACGCACGTTCAACCAGTTCCATCAGCCAAGAACGGATGACAGAACCATGATTCCACACCCGGGCGACTTCCTCAAAGTTATAATCAAACTCACTCTTTTCCAGCACCTCAAAGCCTTCACCGATGGCAGCCATCATGCCGTATTCGATACCGTTATGAACCATTTTTAGAAAATGGCCACTACCAGCTTTGCCGGCATATAAAAAGCCGCTTTCCACAGCCGTATCACGGAAGATGGGCTCCACAACCTCCCAAGCTTCAGGATCTCCACCAACCATGTAACAAGCGCCGTTACGCGCTCCTTCCATCCCTCCGGATGTACCTGCGTCCATGAAGCTGATTCCATGTTCCTTCAATTGCTCATATCGGCGAATGGATTCCTTATAATGTGAATTGCCCGCTTCAATGACGATATCTCCTTTTGATAACAAAGGTGTGATCTCAGCAATGACAGAGTCCACAACCTGATGTGGAACCATAATCCAAATGATTCTAGGCGTTTCCAATTGTTGTACCAACTCAGGGAGCGTTACTGCTCCACTGGCACCTTTAGCTTTCATTTCCTCAACAGCAGGTGCATTCAAATCAAATGCAACAACCTCATGTCCATGATCCAGCAAATTCTGACCCAAATTGAAGCCCATTTTTCCTAATCCAACTAATCCTACTTTCATGTAATTCCCCTCCGATATATAGATTCTTATGATGTAATTTCTCCAAAATTGGTAAAAAAAACAGGCAGGGGCTTACGCCCCTGGCCGTATAGATTCCTCTGTTGCTGCAACTTCTGCCTGAGCAGAGAGAACTTCTGTCTCCTGATCTGCCTCATCGAACCACCAGCGATCTTCACCCAATAGCTCCATAGCTGCATCTGGACCATATGAACCTGAAGCATAAGTGTGAAGTGGCATAAGCCCCTCTTCCATCGCTTCCTGGATAGGTGTAACCCACTGCCATGACAGTTCTACTTCTCTCCAGTGAGCGAAGAAGGTAGCATCTCCACGAAGTGCATCGAAGATTAGATTCTCGTAGGCTTCCGGAACATCTGAAGTACCCGCTTCATAAGTAGCGCGGACAGGCTCAAGCTTTCCTTTTTGCAGCTGATCTTTCGTGTTAAGTTGTAGCGTTATAGCTTCATTCGGTCCAATCTCGATAATCAGTAAATTCGGTACGTCATTTCCTTTGTTCAAGTTATTACTATCATTAAACGGTTCTTTAAACTCAATAACAATACGTGTGGACTTCTCCTTCATTCTCTTACCTGTACGAACATAGAAAGGTACATCATTCCAGAGCGGATCATCTATAAATAAACGCGCTGCGATAAACGTCTCATTTTGCGAGGATTGGTTAATTCCCGGCTCATTTAAATAACCTGCAACAGGGTTACCTTTGATTTCACCTTCTGTATATTGTCCACGGACAACATGTTTATTAACCTCATCTTTGCTAATTGGAATAAGATGCTCCATGACGTATATTTTCTTCCCACGGATTTCTTCAGGTGTACTGCCTTTAGGAAGCTGCATTGCCATCATCATCATCAACTGCAGCATATGGTTCTGGAACATATCACGAAGTGCGCCAGCTTTATCATAATAGCCTGCCCGCTCTTCAACGCCGACAGTCTCACTCGCCGTAATTTGAACATTCGCGATATATCTATTTTTCCACAGCGCTCTTAGCACTGGATTAGAATACTTCAGAACTTCTAAATTTTGCACCATCGGTTTACCTAGGAAGTGGTCAATCCGGAAGATTTCTTCTTCAGTAAATACGGCATTCAAGCTATCATTCAGCTCTCTTGCTGATTTCAAATCTGTGCCAAAAGGCTTCTCAATAATCAGACGCTTCCAGCCTTTCGTGGAGCCCAGACCGCTTGAGTGAATATTAGCTGCGATTTCCTTGAAGAACTCAGGACCCACAGACAAATAGAACATCCGATTCTCCGGAATATTGAAAAATTGCTCGCGACGTTTAACATGCTCCAGCAGCTTGGAGTAATCTTCGGTATTCCCTACGTCTAGTACGCTATATTCAAAAGCCTCCAAGAACACCTGCAATTGCGGTGAGTCAACGGCTGGTTGTCTAGAAAAAGTCTGTAAGGATTGCAGTACTTGCTTACGGAAGGCTTCGTTCGAAACTTCTCTTCTTCCTAATCCAATCACAGAAAGAGGACCTGAAATTTGACCATCTAAAAAGAGGTTATATAGTGCAGGATAGATTTTACGTTTTGCCAAATCTCCTGTAGCGCCGAATAGCACAAATGTTGATGATTCCACTTTCATTCCTCCTGTTGTTATACATTATTTATATACTTACTTTTAATTACTAACATACTCAGTAGAATCAATCATACGACTGATATTTTCATACGTCAACCTCATTTCGACATTTACGAAAAGTTATTATTTTCACAAAGCTATGAATTGGTAATTATGATTAATGTCACAAAGAAAATAGTATTGGATCATTCGCATTAAATTACTCGGATATTCACGTTGATTAAAGAAAAATCTCAATCCCAGTGCGGCTTTAGCCAATTTCGATCTACCCCCTCCGATTAGAAAATCATCACACCAGCCACTTTGTAACAAGAATAAAATTTCCAGTCGCCACCTTTACTCGCGCTCCCTCGTATCTTCAAACTAACTTTAAGTAATTGATCATTTTGAAATGGACGACGTCCATAAAATATTACAAATCGATCTTTCTTTTAATCTCAACTTAGATTTTTAAGCATAAAAAAGGTCATCTTCGAGGAAGATTATCAGAGTACGCTTCGGAGAGATGATAAGAGCTATTACAGTCCGATTTCTCTCAAAAATGCGCCAACTAAACAAATAGCTGCAATGCAGTCCTTTACGTCAACTCGCGCTGATCTCCTTGGTTGATTCGGACTAAGAAGTCCTTAATTCTTTGGTTGCTACCAACTCATGTTGGACGGTTACCTCCTTGTTCACCCTGCCTCTTGTTTAAGGCCAGTATTTTAAGTGTTATAATTAAAGAACGCATGAATTTCCATTCAGTTTACGAAAGGAAGGAGATTTTTTCATGAATATGAAGCAATGGGATCGAATTCGGACGGGACAGGGATTTATAGCTGCCTTGGACCAAAGTGGTGGAAGTACACCTAAAGCGCTGCTGCAATATGGCATTAAAGAGGACAGCTACTCCAATGAAGATCAAATGTATGCAATGGTTCACGAGATGCGAACGCGCATTATCAAAAGCCCTGCATTTGATTCGAAGAATATACTGGGTGCAATCTTATTTGAGAACACAATGGACCGTCTCATCGACGGAAAATATACTGCTGATTATCTGTGGGAGGAAAAAGGCATTGTCCCATTTCTGAAAATCGATAAAGGACTTGCCGAGCCAGAAAACGGGGTACAGCTCATGAAGCCAATTCCCGGCTTAAGTGATCTTCTGAAGCGGGCCAACGAACGGAATATCTTTGGAACGAAAATGCGCTCGGTGATTAAAGAAGCCAATCCTTCCGGCATCAAAAAAGTAGTTGAACAGCAGTTTGAAGTCGGCAAGCAAATTTTAGAAGCGGGACTGGTTCCGATTATCGAGCCTGAGGTTGATATCCATTCTGCTGATAAAACAGCGTCGGAAAAGCTGTTAAAAGAAGAACTTTCAGCTCAATTGTCTAAGCTGGGCCAAGACGTAAAGGTCATGCTTAAGCTCTCCATACCCACGGAGAATAACTTCTACCGCGAGTTAATGGACGATCCTCACGTTTTAAGAATTGTCGCTTTGTCCGGCGGTTACACTCAAGCTGAGGCCAACGATAAGCTCGCCCATAATCAAGGATTAATCGCCAGCTTCTCACGTGCTTTATCGCAAGGATTAAGTTCTGGGCAGTCAGACGAAGAGTTTAACGCGCTCCTCTCCAAATCTGTCGAAGCGATTTATGCTGCCTCTATTCAATAAGTAGCTCTTCCCCTCGTGAAGAAGTAAGACATAAAAAGGGCTGTTTCCCTGACAGGTAATTACCTGCCGGGAAACAGCCTTTTTTTATTTTGGATTAACTTTTTTTAAGGTTATTGCTCGCAAACAGTTAGTTGCCGCTTCTGCTTAAGTCACAGGAAAACAAGTCGAAACTACTAGTATTAAAGCGATGAAAGCTGGAAGGCCTTGCATAAACAAAATAGATTTTTTCACCGTCAGTGCACCATAAATCGCCGCCACTATAACAGCGCAGAGGAAAAAGATTACAATTTGGTGGCCGAAATTCACATTTGGATGAACCAGTCCCCAAATTAAACCAGCAGCTAAAAATCCATTATACAACCCTTGATTCGCTGCTAGAGTTTTAGAAGCATCCGCAACTTCCTGCGTCATTCCAAAAACTCGAAGCCCTTTGGGCTTTGACCAAGCGAACATTTCCAAATAGACAATATAAATATGTATTAACGCAACAAGACCGACCATGATATTACCTGCTATGATCATTTGATTAACTCTCCTTAATTTAATTTGTGTACAATTTAATTGTATCACATATTAATTAAAAGTTGTACATTCCATCATCATTTTCATATTAAAGCCACTCAAATCCCCTTCTTAGTAATCAACAAAAGAATGCGGAAATCAAGCTACTGATTTATGAAGTTTTAAAGTCATATTCGTCTGGTCAACTAATAGAATCTTAACTATAATTAAATGTACGAGACGAAGAACGTCCCGATTCATTCCTTTTTGAATGGATCGGGACGTTCTTTTGTTGAATTCGAAGTGCTCGATTGGCGGGGTCAATCCTATTTCTGTGACTTTGCATACATCACTTGGTATGTGAAGCTAGTCATCGAAATCAAAGGTTTTGGTCCACATGTCAGTTAGTCTGGAGAGTGTGGCGGAACGGGAAATCATCCGACTTGCCTATACGCTTGCTCGCCCATTACGCCCAATTGATGTAGAGATTCATTTAAATATCAATCATCTGTTGTAAAGTATGAACTCCAGCCCAACGCGATGAACCGCTTGTAGAAATCCTGCAATTTTACATCTTTTAAGTCCTTTATTCATCCACGGAGGAGTTTTCCTGCATAAATACAGTTTTTCACTAATTTTAAGATAACCAAGGTTAATTTAGAGTCATATTCGTGTATATTTGCAGCAATATCCTTAACCAACACCTAATTAACTGATAAAAACTGCACTTTTGCAGTTTTCAAGTCGAGTTCAGCTTTAAGCTTTTGAATTCTGGATTCTGGGCTTCTGTTTATGTAATCTAACATGGCGGCATGTCTCCCGATAGAATCACTCATTTCATTTTTATTGTATCGCTTTCATAACCCTTAAAGTTATAATGGAATAAAAAAATGTTTGTATTTTGTCATCTTGGAGGGCCTATGAAGCAGCTATTCGAACCCGTTGTTTTTGAAGAACATAAGACCTTAGTTTGGGATTACAAAATATATACAGACGACTATTACAAAGGTTATTATCACTGGCATCAATGCTGTGAAATCATGTTCGTGCATGGCGGTCAGGGAAATGTTGTTGTCAATCAGCAGATGTACGATATCCGCAGGGGGATGTTATTCTTTTTCCAGCCCTATCAGCTGCACCGGATCTATTCTGAGGTCTCTCCCGCTTGTCCTTTTGAAAGATCCATCTTCTATATTGATCCACATGTTGCGGAGAACCTGCTAGTGGGCTTTTCGAAAAGAAAAGCTTTATTCACAACACTTTGGCGAGGTGAAAACACGCATTGCGCCATTGATCTTGAAGATCGTGTTGAGATTGCGGAGTGGACTCTGGAGCAATATGATCTCAATAAAAAAAGCAATTCAAGCGAAAATACCGAAGACATTTCGATGTTAATCCTTCAATTATTGAGCAGTATCAAGACTGGAGATCAGCAGATATTCCAATCAGGAGAACGGCGGACCTTGCGCTATTCTGAAAAAATCATGAGCTTTATCGAAGAGCATTATCATGAGGAGGTTAATCTGGATCAGCTGGCTGAGGAAATTCATTTGTCCAAATCCTATATCTCTAGAATCTTTCATCAAGAGACCGGCGGACGGCTCGTGGATTATTTAACAGCCCGGAGAATCAAACAAGCCTGCCGCTTGTTAGGAACGACAGACCTGCCTGTGGAGCAAATCGGAATCATTGTCGGTTTCCCGAACGCCTCCTATTTCAATCACTTGTTCAAAAAAGTCCTCGGAACAACGCCATTAAAATATAGAAAGAATAATTAACGCCAACATTTTCACCATCCTCCAACCCTCCATCATGACAATATTCGAACATTTCATTGTAGCAAAACAAAACTTTTCAGCCACTAGGAAAGCTATACTCATAATATCTTAACCACCACACTGGAGGCAGTAATTATGACATCATCCTATTGGCAAGAGCTTATGTGCAGACTCGACACAAAAGTAGAACAGATGGTAGAGCAGATTGGTGACAAATGCCCACATTTTGCAGGGAAAGATGGAAAATTTGATGATATTGGTTCAGACTGGTGGACCACTGGCTTCTGGCCTGGGCTACTCTGGATCATGCATGATATGACTGGAAAAGACTTATACAAGAAAGCCGCTTGGCATTGGGACGGAACCTTGGAGGAATGGTTTATCAAACCAACGGTTGAGATGCATCACGATGTAGGATTTCAATTCCTTCCGACAGCTGTAATCAAACATACGATTACGGGTGGCGAAGATGCCCTGCGTAGGGGGATTGAAGCGGCGAATTTCCTCGCTGCCCGCTATAATCCTGTAGGCAAATTCATCCGCGCATGGAATGAAGATAAATATGGCTGGGCAATTATCGACTGCATGTTGAATATCTCTCTACTATTCTGGGCGAGCAAAGTAACTGGTGATCCACGGTATAAGCATATTGCTATTAGCCATGCGGAGACGACGATGCAATATGGTATTCGCGAGGATGGATCAACCAAACATATTCTATCTTTCGATGCGGAGACTGGGGCATATATTGAGAATTTTGGCGGTCAAGGTTTTTCAGCTGAATCCTCATGGAGCCGTGGAACGGCTTGGGGGCTGTACGGCTTCATCAATACCTATCGCCACAGTGGAGATGAACGGTTCTTGAACACCGCAAAGCGGATTGCCCATTATTTCATCTCGGCTTTACCTGAGGATCAAGTTCCTTATTGGGATTTCCGTCTAGCGGATGACGAACGGATGTTCAAAGATAGCTCTGCGGCATCTATCGCCGCTTCAGGTTTGTTAGAGCTTGCAGCGATCGTACCTGTAGGCGAAAAAAGTCTCTACGCTAATGCAGCGGAGCGAATCCTCCGCTCATTGACCGAAAATTACGCGACTTGGGAGCAGCCAGAGCATGAAGCGATTTTATTGCATGGAACGGGCAGCGGCACTTCCTTTATCGATGTATCGCTGATCTATGGAGACTACTATTATATTGAAGCTGTCGCTAAATTGAATGGTTGGAAACATCGGATTTTCTAACAGATAAACGATTAATTTATAATAACAAAAAAGAAGCTTCTCTACATTAAATGGAAGATCACTGCACCATTTAAAATGAGAAGCTTCTTTATACGCCTTTAAGCTATTCCCTCATGAGTACAGCGGCCCCTTCCAGCAACATCAAGCCACTGAGTTGAATGCTCAGTTGAACCGGAAGCTCCGGTTTCAATTCCCACGATGGACTACAAAGACCCGGCTGTTTATCCAGACCTTTTTCCCACAACTGCCGAGCATTGGCCATGATTACCTCACGAATCCTGCTAGCCTCAGGAACCTCTCCACAAAGTTGAACCAGATAACGAATCAGAATCCCTTTGAACAATCCAGTATCATCGATGCCTTCATCAGGCAACATCATATTCATCGGATCGCATAGACGATCAATACATGTATTAGCAGTTCGATTCGCATCTTCTAAGTAATGGACATCCCCCGTATTCTTATACAGCTCTAAGCCCGCACCTAGAAACACTCCCTGACAATAAGTAAATTCCCAATCGAAATCAATCTGGCCATCCCCGAGTCTGTTCATTCCATCCCACACAAAACCAGTCGCAGGATCCACTAAATATGTTTTGTTCCATTCATAGATACGGAGTGCCCACTCCAGATCCTCCTGCTTTTGAAAAAGTTCATATAACCTAGCTGCTAGAATGACGGCTGGTGCATTGGCAGGTGTGTTTTTATAATCGAGCTGATCCTTCTTCCAGGCCAAACCGCCTCCAAAATGTTCATTCCAAGCTGATTTTATATCCTCCCATAGATCTAGCACAGCACCTAAGTAGGATTCATATCCAGTTGCCCGATAAGCTCGTAGCAGCGCCAATGCTGTCCATTCCATATCATCATAGTAATTATGCCTGAAAGTCCCACCGTTATAAGCTTGGAGATGTTCACTCAATTCCTTGATTCTCAGTGAATATGCAGGATCTCCGCTACGCTCGTAGCCATCCACTAGAATATCAATGACTTGAGCCTGCCACCAGTAATAAAAATTCTCACCTGCAACGTTATACTCTCTGGGATACCATTGATTCATGATCCCCGTCTCCGCATTATAATAATTACGTTCTAGACATTGTTGGAACCACTCCGACCTTTCCTGCCAGTTAAGCGCTTTTAGGGCTTCTTTTGCTTGTGTCATTAAAAGTTCACCTCAAATCTGATCCTTAGTTAATTCAGCCATCTTCTCCAATAACTTCATTGCACTAAGCTGGGAGCTGAGCTGAATTACACCAGTAGATGACAAAGTCCAATCCGTGCCAAACAAAGCTGCGTCCTCTGACTTTCCTTGCTTCCAGAGAGATTCAGCATTCCTACGCAGAAAATCGACAGCTTCAACAGCTGCGGCATCAGCTTTGACCCATTCTGCCGTATACCGAATCAGGATTCCTTTGAACAATCCAGCATCTCCATTTCCTTCGTCTGGAAGTACACCCGCCTTAGCCTCAGCAAGCTCATGAGCAGCAGCGGAAAAAGTTAATCGGGCATCCTCCAAATAGGATGGGTCCTTAGTGATACGATAGAGTTCTACAGCTGCGCCAATATAGATACCTTGGTTATAGGAGTATCTCCAATCCTTATCGATCTGGCCATTGCCCGTGCGATTCATGCCATCCCATACAAAACCCGTCGTCGGGTCTACCAGATGCTTTTTTTGCCATCTATAAATTTTTAGCGCCCATTCTAGATTCTCAGCTTCACCGAAGGCTTGATACAAACGAGCCGCCAGTATAGCTGCCGGTGCATTAGCAGGTGTATTTTTATAATCCAACTGTGACTTCTGCCAAGCGATCCCACCACCCATATGCTCGTTCCAGCCTGTCTGAATGTCTTCCCATAAAAGAAGGGCTGTATCTTTATAAACTTCCTCTCCTGTTGCTTGATAGGCACGGAGCCACGCGAGAGCCATCCATTCCATATCATCATACAACTCGTTGGGCCACACTCCCCCATTTCGTCGCAAAAGACCTTCATGAAGCGCGGAAAGCCGTTCGGCATACCATTCCTCTCTAGTTCGCTGCAATCCATCTACCAATACATCCACAGCATGAGCCATCCACCAATAATGAAAAATGGTATTACATTCTCCGTTTGGACAAGGTGTTTCTATATTGTACATTTTGATCGCTTCATTCCAGAATAATGAATCCAGCGCAGCTTGTGCTTGATTCGCCCGTTCCTCCCAAATCCCGATCTCCAATTGGTTCATATAAACTCTCTCCCTGATTCGATTTTTATAGAATTAACCTTTTATGCCACTGAATGCAATCCCCTGCACAAAATAACGCTGAAGTGCCAGAAAGAGCACCAATATCGGCAGAATCGCAACAAGCGCACCAGCCATCATTGGACCGTAATCTGTTTGGAAATTATAGGAGAAGGCTTGAAGTCCCATCTGGATCGTTGCTTTATCCGGGTCATTTAGTACAATCATGGGCCATAGGAAGCTGTTCCAGCCCGCTTGAAAAGTAAAGATGCTTAAAGTCGCCAGCGCTGGTTTGGTCAGCGGCAAATAAATGCGCCAAAATATCTTAAACTCTCCACAGCCTTCGATCCGGGCCATTTCCATCATGTCACTAGGTAGGGTAAGAAAGAATTGCCGCATAAAGAACACAGCAAAAGTTCCTGAAGCTCCCGGAAGAATAATCCCCCAGAAGGAGTTCATCAACCCGTTCCCCCCACTGCCAAAAATATCGTTACCTCCGAAAAATGGAATATGACGCATGACATAAACTGTAGGGATCATCGTCACTATGCCCGGTATCATCATCGCCGCTAGCAGCACGCGGAATATTGGCTTATTGAGCTTAAAATTCAACTTTGCGAATGCGTAGCCGCTGATCGAACCAAAAAACAGATTCGCCAGTACACCCGCTACAGCAAGCACAAGTGAATTCCAGAAAAAGAGGGCAAATGGAACCGTTGTAAACGCCTTACGATAATGCTCTAAGGTCAAATGTGAAGGAAACCACCGAATGGGCATGGCGAATATCTCTTCGTCAGGCTTCAAAGATGTAAGAACACTCCAATAGAAAGGTAGAAACATTACGATTGCAATAACAATGCACACTATATAATAAATAGATTTACTTAAGCTTTTTTTTAATAACGAACTTCCACTAGTATCCATACCTCTATCCCCTTTCTGCATGACAAGCCCGGCTTATACAATGGACTCCTCCGCCTTTGTGATCCGCATGTTTATAAGTGAGAATATGAGAATCGCCACAGCAAGCACAAAAGCTTGTGCAGACGCATACCCCATTTGCAATTGATTAAAGCCCTGTTGATAGATCAGATAAACCGGAGTCTTCGTCATATTCGCTGGACCACCCTGCGTCAGCACAAAAGCTTGGTCGAACAACTGTAACGCACCAATGATTGCCATCGTGCTGACTAGAAAGGTCGTAGGACGTAGCTGCGGCCAAGTAATATACCGGAAACAATCCAGTTTATTGGCACCGTCCAGCCTTGCGGATTCATACAAATAGTCAGGCACACCTTGCAGACCTGCCAAGTAGATAATCATATTAGAACCTACCGACTGCCAGAGGGTAAGCATAATAATGGACAACATCGCCGTTCGGGTCTCGGATAACCAAGCTGGACCTGTAATCCCAACATAGGACAACAATCCGTTAACCAAACCAAATTCAGGATGCAAAAGCCAGATCCAAACGGTAGCAGCAGCAACGGCGGATGTAAGAGTTGGCAGATAATTCAGAGTGCGGAACAGCTTCACCCCACGCCAGCTTCGACTAAGTAGAATCGCGAGGAGCAGCGAAATCAGGATATTTAGCGGAACGAAAATGATCGAATAAAAAAATACATTTCGGAATGTTTTCCATAACAAACTGTCCTCTATCAAACGGCGATAGTTATCAAAACCGATCCAATCATTTCTACTAAGTACATCGTAATTGGTAAAGCTTAAATACAGCGCCATTACCACGGGGATGACCGTGAATACTGTAAACAGCAACACCGTCGGTGTGATAAACAAATAAGCCGTCCGCGCCTGATGTTTCTCTAGCTTTCTGATGGAAGCCATTTCAGCTACCCCCTCCTAAGCAAAAGGGAGGCAAGACCTCCCCCTTACTTCAAATGTCTTACTTATTACTTCACTACCTCATTATCCTTTAGCATTTTGTCGCCTTCTTCTTGTGATTTCTTCAAGGTTTCGTCAATACTCAGCTTGTTCTGCTGGTTTAGCTGCAAATTAGGTGCCAACGCGTCGGTTTCCATCACGGAATAACCAGGGTGGTTTGGACGAACCTTAGCGAACTCCAGTGTTTCTAGAAACGGCTGCCACTTGGGATCATCTTTGAAGAATGGATCTTCCATAGACGGCTTATAGCCAGGCAGATTCAGACTGGTCTTGGCCCAGAGCAATGCGTTATCCTTGTTCGCTGTCCACCATTTAATGAACTCCCACGCCTCTTCCTTATGTTTGGAGCCTTCTGGAATCACCAGACCAAATCCGCCCATAACACTGCCTTTATCCCCGTTTGGTCCAGCTGGAGGGGGAACGATTCCATAATCTAGATCTTTACCGTATTTGTTATAAGTGCTGAGCATCCACGGACCGGAATACAACATAGCAACTTTGCCTGTGACAAAAGCATCTTGCCCTTCCCCAAGTCCAAGCTCAAACCCTACTTTATACACCTTATCTTTGTTCATCAGGCGATCCCAGAACTCTAGCACCTGTTTGCCTTTATCATTATTAAAATTGGTCTTTCCATCCTCCGTAAGCATGGTACCGCCAGCCTGTTGAAGATACATATTAAAAAGCCCCAAATCCCCCATTGAAAAACCTGCAATTTCCAATTTATTGCCGTTCCATTTGGTGAGCTTCGTAGCAGCCGTCTCTAGCTCATCCCATGTTGTTGGAGGCTGAAGTCCTGCATCTGCGAGCAGCTTCTTATTATAGAAAAGAGCACGAGCATCTACGGTAAGCGGCAGCCCATATAATTTGTCATCGTATGAAAGCTCACGAAGGGATTCGCTGTAGAAGTCATCTTTGGAAATACCGTCCCGTGTTAAGTATTCGTCAACCGGATGCAGGACGTTTTTTGGAGCATACAATGAAGTTCTCCAGCGATCCCAAAACAGCACATCAGGAGTGCCGCCATTGGTTGCGGAAGTCAGGAACTTTGTGATCATATCCTGCTGCAGCACATACTTTACATGAATCTTATCCTGCGATTTATTAAAGGCATCAACCATGGTCTCAAATTGCTTCTGCCCCTCACCGCCCCAATCCCCCCAGAAGGTAAGCTCCGTCTTTTTCCCATCACTGCTTCCAGGTTTACTTGCAGTTCCGGACTCTTTACCGGTAGACCCATTATTGCCACCACAGCCCGATGCAAGTGAAGCTGTCATAACCAAAGCAAGTGTGGTAACCAGCCATTTTTTCATGTTCTCTATCCCCTTTAGAGTCGATTAAAAAAACTTGTAGACATTAACCTCGCTTAACTTGTAACCCGCAGCACATAAGCACCAGCTCGCAGAACATCATATTTGCCCATGAGAACCATGGACGTGTAAATTCGTCAGGATTATCCACATGAAACCCTTCATGCATAAATCCGGTGCCCGCATCCGTCTTCTCCAGCAGATTAAGCAAGGATTCCTGTTCCTCATTGCTGGTAGATGTCATACCCTGGATCGCTAAAGCTATAGGCCAGATATAACGACTAGGCGTATGTGGACTACCAATACCAGAAGCCTCCTTTCCAGCGAAGAAATAAGGATTATTGCTACTTAGAATAAGCTTTCGGGTATTTTTGTAGATAGGATCCTCGGTACACACATAACCCAAATAAGGGATTGAGAGCAGACTCGGCACATTTGCATCATCCATCAAATTCACCTGTCCACGGCCATCTACTTCATATGCATAGACTGACCCAAACTCTGGGTGATCTACGATTCCATACTGGCGTATTCCCTCATTAATCTGTTCAGAAAGTCTTCTAGCTTTCAATTCCAGTTCCTGATCCCTTAGGATTTCTCGGGCAATTTCACACACATACTCTAAAACAACCACAGCGAACATATTTGCAGGAACCAAATACCCGTATTCACAGGCATCATCGCTAGGACGAAATCCAGACCAAGTCATTCCTGTATATGCTGTCAACGTTCCTTTGCCTTCACGCGCTAATGTATCCGTAGGTGGACAGTTCATCCGTTGAAAAAGATAATTGGAATCGCTCTCATGTTTCTGTTCAGTAGTCCATAATGCAATAATTCTTTCTACACCCTTAACAAATGAATCATTAAACTGACTAGTTCGGCCCGAATTCTTCCAGAGCAGATAACCCAGTTGGATCGGATAGCATAATGAATCAATCTCATATTTTCTTTCCCATACTCCTGGGCTCATCTCTGTAAGATCCTCCTGATGGCCATTCCCATTTTCTTCTTCATTGAACGCGTTCGCATAAGAGTCAAGCTGAATACATGCGAATTGTCTTAGTACAAGTCCCTCAATCATGTCCGCAATTTCTTCATCCTCGGAGGCAAGGATCAGAAAGGGTCTAACCTGAGCGGCCGAGTCCCGCAGCCACATCGCTGGAATATCTCCGGTAATGACAAAAGTGGTGCCATTCGTCATTCTTTTTAAGGTTGTATTCCAGGTGTTAGCCATACATTTCTCGAACATTTCGGCTAATTTTGGACGATCACTCAGCTGCGCTTTTACATTAGATGCCAGTTTCTTCATCGACTCAGGGATTTCTCTGGTTGCTTTCAGTTATAATACCCCCTTTTTCTTTTTCCTTTGAAGCGCTTTCACAAATTAGTATATTGTCATATGGTTAGTATGTCAATATGTTTATTTATTGATAATGATATATCAATACTTCTATAATGATAAATATCTATCTAAAACAAACAAAAAAACCCATCCAAAAAGATAGGTTTTTATAACAACTAATTTATGGATAATCGCATAAAATTAATTAGAATTAGATGGTTTAGCAGAACCCGTAGATTCACCAGAAATCAACTCAGCTTCCAGCATTATCTTATTCGATACAGTCTGGCCGTTCATAATTTGCAGGACATTCTCAACTGCCAGTCGCCCCATTTCTTCTTCATTCTGCCGCAAATGAGTGAACGCATAACCCGATCCGAGTGGAGTTGGTGGACTATCAAAGCAAATGATCGAAATATCCTCTGGAATCCGCAGCCCAAGACGTTCAACCGCAGTTCTAGCCAGAAGGGCAATATTATATTCCACAGCAAAAAGCGCCGTTATTGTTGGATTCTCTTGTAAATGAGAAACTAGCCGTGAGATATCATGTTCAATATTCTCTTCATTAAAGGAATTTGGTAATGTTGAGGTTAAATCACTAACCCACAACCCCTTATCTACAGCTATCCCCCGCTCCGCATGTGCTTGTATAAATCCCTCCACCCGCTCCTCAAGAGCCGTCGTATCCGCTGGAGGTGGAGAGAGGAAAGAGATATGAGTATGCCCAAGATCAAATAAGTACTCCGTCCCTTTAAGTGCAGCCTTTATGTTATCCGTGCCGATCGAAGCAGCCGCTACTCCTTTCAGATGGCGATCTACCAGAACTAAAGGGAAACGGCCGATCACCAATTTTAGAATCTCAGCATTAAAAAATTCGCCTTGAGCCGGAAAAACAATCAGACCATCTACACCCAAGCTAAGCAACTTCTGAATAGACTGTTCTTCGTTCTCTGGTACGCCAAATGTTCTTCGTAGAACGAGGAAGCAATCATTATCACGGGAAGCCTGTTCCATCCCATAAATCAAGCCTGTTCCATAACTGTTGCCAAAGTCGGTAATAATCAGACCAATTGTCTTTTCCTCATGGTTAAAGGAATTAAAAACCGTCCCGTCGGAGGTCGTCTTTGGAGACAATACTGAATCTATGTAGTCAACTGCCGGATCAACCACAAACGAACCTCTTCCCGGTTTTCTCACAATTAAATGCTCGGCCGCTAGCATTTCCAGAGCTTTTTTACTCGTAATCCGACTTACATTATAGGTTTCGGCCAGTTCTTTTTCTGAAGGAACTCGCTCCCCTTGTCCATAGGATTTATTTACAATAAGCTGCTTCACTTCATCAAATATTTTTTCATACATCGGTTTGGATGACGTTGTCTCATTCATAACTTTCGTTATCTCCTGACTCTAATTTTTTCATCTTTATACATAATAATATATCATGATATATTAAGTTTGTCGACATTTGTACTGAAGCAGTTAAAAAAAGAGGGAGGAAGGGTTCAGAGTGTAAAGTGAAAAAATTCAAAGATTCGTATAGAAACAGAGATAAACCGTATTCTGAGAATACGGTTTAAGAGAGACTAAGTAACAAAGCTCTGAATAGACTCCTTTAATTCTCGAGCTCCCATTCCGGATTCCATGCGACTTCCCACAAATGCCCATCGGGGTCCATAAAGTGACCGGAATACCCTCCCCAAAAGGTATCATGTAAAGGGTCAACGATCTTCGCACCAGCCTTTTGAGCGAGCTCCATAACCTGATCTGCTTCCTTTTTACTTCCTACATTGTGGCCAATCGTTATTTCTGTTGAACTGGCTGGGGATAATGGAACCTTTGCCTCATAGGCCATATCTTTCCGATTCCAAAGTGCCAGCTTCAAGCCTGCCTGCAAATCAAAAAAGGCAACAGCTCCATGTTCAAATTCTTTGCCAATGATCCCTTCGGTCGGGAATCCTAATCCATCCCTGTAAAAAACCAAAGCTCTCTCCAAATCATCCACACCTAGTGTTATTACTGTAATTCGGGGTTTCATCTATATCGAGCCTCCTATTTTCGCTTCGTTAAGTTGTACGAGTGCGCTCATTAATTGTGTTCAGTACTTCTTCCCAATGCATCTTCATCTGCTCTCACGTAACTGGATGGACCATTTTCTCTTGATAAGATCTACTATATTCATAGATAATATCAAACCACATTCTGCTTAACAATTTTTTACACTTTTGTAGATTTGTTCTTTTTTCGACCATAAAAAGCTTACACAGGTCTATCGTAAATGGCTGTTCAGATTATATAATAGAGACTATCTGGTATAGAAAGGAAGTTGATTTTTTTATGAAATTTGATGATTACCGCTATGAGCGACCGGATGTAGAGAAATTCAAGCAAGACTTTAACGCCCTGCTGAAAGATCTCAACGACACATCACCACTAGAGGTGCAAAAAGCTTCCGTCACTGCCATTAACAAGCTTCGCAATGAGTTTGACACGATGCAGACATTGGTTAGCGTTCGTCATTCTATCAACACGACAGATGAATTTTACAAAGCCGAACAAGAATTCATGGACGAAATCGGGCCTGTCGTTCAGGAATACATAACTGACTACTACAAAGCACTCGTACATTCCAAATATAGAGCCGAGTTTGAAAAGGAATGGGGTGCGCAGTTACTCCAGCTTGCTGAAGTCTCGCTGCGGACGTTTAGTCCGGAAATCATTGAAGATTTACAATTGGAGAACAAACTATCAACTGAATACTCCCAGCTTATCGCATCTGCCAAGATTCTTTTCGAAGGTGAAGAGCGTACACTGCCTCAACTCGCACCTTTCGAATTGTCTACAGACCGTGATATGCGTAAAAGTGCTTCTGAAGCTCGTTTTGGTTTTATGTCAGAACACGAGACTGAATTTGACCGCATCTATGATGAGCTCGTAAAGGTCCGTGACCGCATAGCTAAAAAGCTTGGGTACAGTAACTTTGTTCAGCTAGGTTATGACCGTATGATGCGTACCGACTATAATGCTGAAATGGTTGCTAATTTCCGCAAACAAGTTCTTGAATATATCGTACCTGTCTCCCAGCAGTTAAAGAAACGTCAGACTGAACGACTGGGTCTAGATGAATTGAAATATTACGACGAGAACTTTAGCTTTAAGACCGGGAACGCTACCCCTAAAGGGGATCCAGACTGGATTGTAGCTAACGGTAAGAAGATGTACAAAGAACTCTCCCCTGAAACGGATGAATTTTTCACCTTCATGCTGGACAATAATCTGGTGGATTTAGTAAGCAAAAAAGGAAAACAAGGCGGCGGATATTGCACCTATTTCAGCCAATACCAAGCCCCTTTTATTTTCTCAAATTTCAACGGAACCTCAGGGGATATTGATGTTTTAACTCACGAAGTGGGTCATGCGTTCCAGGTTTATGAAAGCCGCAATATTAATGTGCCAGAATATGCTTTTCCAACCTATGAAGCATGTGAGATTCATTCGATGAGTATGGAATTTTTCGCTTGGCCTTGGATGAATTTGTTCTTTGAAGAAGATGCAGATAAATACCGCTTTAATCACTTATCTGATAGCCTTCAGTTTATTCCTTACGGGGTATCTGTCGATGAATTCCAACATTTTGTTTATAGCAACCCTGAAGCAACTCCTGCTGAACGCAAGCAAGCTTGGAGAGACATCGAGAAGAAATACTTACCACATCGTAATTATGAAGGTAACACTTATCTGGAACAAGGGGGCTTCTGGCATAAACAAGGCCACATCTTTGCCTCACCGTTCTACTACATTGACTACACACTAGCACAGCTATGTGCCTTCCAATTCTGGAAACGTTCGAACGAAGATTTCAAATCTGCTTGGAGCGATTATTTGGAGCTATGCCAAGCTGGTGGAAGCAAGTCCTTTATTAAACTGGTTGAACTAGCGGGTCTGACTTCACCATTTGAAGATGGCTGCATTAGCTCCGTTATTGGGGATATTGAAGGTTGGCTGAACAGCATTAATGATAAAGAGCTTTAATCCATTCTCTGGTAAGCTCAACACAAAAAAAAGCAATCCTTGCCTTATGGCTTGGATTGCTTTTTAAAATTGAATGATCCAACTTCACCCATGTATGTTATCGATAACGAATCAATAAATCTATAGGGTAGCGACCCGCATTGCGACCATATAAGGCTAAGCCTCCACCCTCTGCTTGAAGCTCCAAACGGAAAGTACGATTGCGATCTAGTTTAGCTGCTAACTGCCCCGGTACACTTACTTTACACAGATAGCCGTAAGAGCCCGCCTCATCCAACTTATTCGCTAATGGCTGATAATGCCAAGATAATACACCTCGGCTGTCGGCCGGATCATCTGGCAAATAGAAGGAGCCAATCCGTTGACCTTCTATCAGAACATTCACACGTGAAGGATGACGTTCTTCGTCGGTCATATAATACGTATTCGGATTATACTCCACCCTAGCATCTGCACCATGCATGAGATCAAGTCCCATTTCATTTTGCTTTGCGCCTTCAACATTTCGAGCCAATACTCGCTTTGCGCTGGCTTCGAACATGATTTCGATCTCGCCAATCATCTTTTTCTCCATACCATCTGGAAGAGTTACACCATATGCATAACGGCCTTGCCCAGCTCCATTGATTTTTGCGCATTGAATAGCTTCCCATTGTTGATTAAAGTTGTGTTCTTTATACGCACCAACAGGGATACTAATACAATCTCCATCCCCTTCAAACCTTACACCCTGATTACCGCTTCTTACATCAAACGTAATGAAGTTGCGAGTGATTACCTCTCCCTTATTATTTATCAAAGAAACTGCTAGCACTGCAACTGCATCCTGATCGGGCATAATAATAAATAGTGGTGGTAAATCTGCTACTCCATATCCGTCCCAATTCACTGACATATGCTCACTTTGTGCAACAACTCTTGTTCCCAAATTGTCGTACCAAAGCTCCCACTTCATCTGCACATGCTGTCCATGATATTTATCTGAGAAGCTGGAACGAAGGAGCGGAACTTTAACTTCATCCTTTGCGTTTACGGTCTGACACGGCGGTGCATCGATCACGATGAAGTCCGGAGAATGCAGATCAGAAATCGTCATCCCGGGAACAAAGTCATCATAACCAAAATCTTTATCGCTGCCATCTAACCGATAATAACCATTGAACTCGTTCGTAACATCGCGAAATTCGGTAAACACAAAACCACATAACTTATCATGCCGCCGGAATTCATTCATCATATAGCGGTAATGCCACGCTAAATCACTATCCCCTGCCCCGCCTTCGATTCCCCACACGTTACCACATTCACTGTTCATAAGCGGGGCATCAGATTGTACATTACCTCCGATACAGTTAAAGTCTGAACCCGGAAAAGTTTTGTCTACAACCTCATTCAAATGAGCTCTAAGCTGATCATAACCATTAATGTAGAAATGCCAAGTATTGATATCAGATTCCACATGATCATAGTTACAAGGTGAGTTATCTTCAACGATTCTAGATGGATCTAGTCGTTTTGCCCAGCGATATTGTTCCCGAACCCATTCCTGTGTTACTTTGAAATAACTGTTCTGCTGCTGTACATCACTCGTCAGACTAGTGTCCTGAGCGTTCGTCTTCAAACCCCATGTCTCGTTAAACATTACCCAAGAGAAAATCGATGGATGATTATAGTCTCGTTCAATAACCTCGAGTGCTTCACGTTCATACGCGTTACGTGCTTTTACATCGGGATTTCCCCAAAAGCAAGGCATGTCTTCCATCACCAAAATACCCAGTTTATCCGCCCAATATAGTTTGCGTGGTTCTTCTGGCTTGATATGAATACGCACAAAGTTCAGTCCCAAACGTTTCATTAGATAGATTTCATCCCGCATATCTTCATCAGACGGATAAGTGAAATATCCCGTTTTGTGATAAGACTGGTCAAGGGTACCGTTTAAATAAATCGGCTTACCATTGAGGGTAATCCAGCGATAACCACGCTCATCAAAACGCACAGTTTGGATTTCTCGAACTCCGAAATAGGTACTGACTGTGTCTGTGCCAAAAGATCCGTTAAGTTGTAGTTCGCCTTCGTACAAATAAGGGGTATCTGGACTCCACAAAATTGGATCTGTTATATGAATAGAGAGCTTAAATTCATTCTCCCCTGCGATAAGATCTATTTTCTCAGTATGCAATATAGAATTCTCTGCGAATTTCAGCGTGAAATCTGCCGATCCATTTTCTTGTGCAAAGATTCTTGTGGTCACGTTCACTTGCCCATCAATAGTGGTCACAAACTTAGCATCTTTCATATAAGTCTGAGGCCGAGATTCTAGCCATACGGGCTGCCAGATTCCGCGAATTTCTCCATAACCTTGTTTGCCACGCGTTTGGTAATCATGATCGAAGTCCTCTACTCTAACGACAATTGTATTGTCTAAATCTTCAACCCAGTACTGAGTAACTTCGAACTCAAATGAACCATATCCACCTTGGTGTGAACCAACATGCACTCCGTTAATCCAAACGTCACATGAATAATCTACTGCCCCGAATCGCAAAAATAGTCGTGTCTGTGAGTCGGTAGTCTGCCATTTCAAAGTCCGCCGATACCATCCTATCCCTTTATGATCACTGCCAATACCTGATAATGGACTTACCCAAGAAAAAGGAACAGTAATCATCGAACTGTAAGCGATTTCGGAATTGGAATACCAATGTTCGCTAATTCCTTCATTGCTCGGATCAAAGCTAAATGACCATTCCCCATTCAAATTCATCCATTCGTTGCGCTGCCAATGTGGATGCGGATGTTCGGGACGAGGAATCGGAAGACTCTCAACATTCAGTACGGAAGTTGTCATGATATGAGCACAGCCTTTCAAAATAAGAAGTTGAGCTCATTTTAGCACCAGTATATAAAATTCGCAATGTATATTATAATTTTACAATATAGAATCTTCAGTGTACAATATCCTCAACCTATCCTAACGAAAAGGAATACAACCAATGAATGATATTTCGCAAGAAACGATACGGTACCCCGCATCACGCATCTTAGATGTTGCTAAAGCACTTTCTGGAGATGTCAGAGTCCGTATTCTTGAAGCCCTTGGTGACAAGCCCATGAGTGTCAGTCAATTGGCCGAGACACTTGGCGTAGCTCAACCAACAATTTCAATCAATGTACAGACCCTTGAGCAAGTTAACTTAATCTCATCTACACAGGGTGCAAATCGCGAGAAAATATGTGCGGTCACCTGCCGATCCATCCATCTCGATCTTCCTTCGAAGCTAGGCGATGGTCTGCATCAAACGGAAGAAATACATATGCCCATCGGGATGTTCTCCCACTGTTCTATTCAACCCTCTTGTGGTATGACTGGAAAAGACGGCGGAGTCATCGGTTCTCAGGATGATCCACGGGTATTCTACATGCCGGAACGAGTTGATGCATCTCTCTTATGGTTCGCTGACTCTGGCTATGTCGAATACTATTTTGCCAATCCACTACCCCCTGGTGTCGAGCTTGATGAGATTCGGATTTCGGCTGAGGTTTGTTCTGAAGCACCTGCATTTCGGGAAGATTGGGCAAGTGACATCACATTAACTATAAATGACCTACATGTCGGTACTTGGACTTGTCCATCAGATTTCGGTAACCGGAAAGGAAAGTTAACACCCGAACGATGGAAGGGGGGTACAGAATATGGAATGCTGACAGAGTGGAGTATCTCAGAACAGGGTAGCAAAATAAATGGAACTGCTTCTTCCCCTACTACAATTAGCTCACTGAAGCTGGCATTTAATGAGCCCATTCGAGTACGATTTGAGATTCGTGAGGATGCCCTCAATAGACGAGGACTTAATCTATTCGGAAGTGGTTTCGGAGACTACTCACAGGATATTATCCTGTCGTTTGTGCGTCGTTCAGTATCGAGTACATGATAACACGTAAGAATTGCACACCTGAAACCAGTGTAGATCGAAAGCTTCAGATGTGCCAGTGGACAATGTTTTCTTTACACACCAATTACTTACGCTTATCTTCAACTTTTTTGATATTCTCAGCCACTCTAAATTTCACGATCTTACTAATTAATTCATAGGGCATCGGCTGATTAAGAGGGAATTGAATGGATCCTTTTGCTCCTTTATAGACTGATAATTCTTCTTTGAAAGCGTCAATACCATTAGGCGTTGGATAAAATCCAATATGGTTTTTGAAAGCCGCAAAATGCACTAAATTTCCGTGCAGTGTAAAAGTAGGCATCTGATAGCTAATCTTTTCAATCGCATCAGGTGCCGCTTCTTTTATTACTTTTCTTATTGTACTAAGGATTTCCTGAATCTCAGATGGAAACTTTGAAATATAGTCATCGATCGATTCATACGTGATTTTAGCGTCCATGGTAAGTCCCCTCTCTGTTTCAAGTTCATATTTAACTTTGATGAAGTGCTGCCAATGCTTCGTCTTCTGTACTCTTGAACAATATTTTATTCCCCTGATTACATTCGTAAATAAAATCATTCAGACTTTTACTATTATAGCCAGTAAATTCTCCCACAATAGCAACTCGCATCTGATAGTTTGTATACTTTTGAAGAATCTCTCCGGCAAGGCCCGTCTTTAACTCAAAAAAATCATCTGTGATTTGCTCTTTTCTTAGAATCATTTTATCGCATTCTTGATATCTCACGTTTGCCATTAGATCGAGTGCATCATTTACATTATTAATTACAATACCTTCGCTGGAAATCAAAGCTACTGTTGAATTGTCTTTACGGTTTAATGTGATTTGCATTCTAAATTGCTCCTTTTTCAATAAGAAATTCTTTTACGTTGTGGTTTCCTTGTTGGATAGCTATAGCTAATACTGATTCACCACCTTCAATTTTAGCATGGATGTCAGCTCCGTGTTCGATTAACAAGCGTATCAGCTCCACATTATCCGAATGAAAAGCTGCAGAATGCAAGGCAGTGTGCCCATCGCTATCAAAAATATGTGTCTGAGCACCCTTGTTCAATAGCAGTTGGATAACACCCATATTCCGCTCCCCAGCAATTGCAGCATGAAGTGCAGTATTTGAAGGAATGAAATTAATCTTGGAATGGGATACTGCATCAACCTCAGCACCATGTTCTATCAATACCTGCACCGCTGCTTCTTTACCGAAATGTGCTGCATATCCCAAAGGTGTAAGGCCCTCGTTATTTTCCGTATTTGCAAGAGCCGGATGGAATTCTAAAATTCCTGTTAGTCGTGCAGCATCACCATGTTGTGCCGACTGAAAAACTTCATTAATACTTTGCCGTAGTTCCATTAGATTTCGCCTCTTTTCAATTGATGAAGAAATGATTTAGCTTATTTTTTCTGGATAGTTAAGCCATTCTCCTGCTAACAAGAAGAAATGATGTTGTCGTCTTTTAAAGACGATAACCATTTCTCGTAAAATAACAAACACAAAAAACAATACAAATTTATTGTAAATCAATAAATTAAATGCTAAAATCATGAAGTCATTAAATAAGTGAGGTGTTTTAAATGAATGTTAAACGAGGTTCAACCACTTTTTTAAAAGTAATTATTTTTCTGGTTGGAATTGCAGTGCTTGCTTTGTGTATCTGGTTGCCTGAGATAGCGGTAAGAGATGCAAAAGTACATCCAGATACGGCTTACTTCCTGATTCCCTTTTTAGTATGTGCTTACGGATTCTGTATTGCGTTTTCTGTTGCGCTGTACCAAGCATATAAACTATTAAACAACATTGAAAAGAACAATGCTTTCTCTGAATTATCCCTTAACTCTTTGAAGATTATAAAGAAATGTGCTTTTACAGTCATTTTCCTCATTTTGTTAGGACTAGTAAGCTTAAGGGTGCTTGCAAAAGTTACAGATAGTGATGATCCAGCGGGTCCTACATCATTATGTCTAATGGGTCTTTTAGCAACAAGTATCATCGCAGCCATTGTGGACGCACTTCAAAAGCCATTAAAAAATGCCCCAGATATAAAGCCAAAAAATGTATGATTAGCAGTCAAATATCAACATTAGAATTTAATATAGCCAAAAGAAAAGAGTATTCATTCGAAGGTTATCGAATGAATACTCTTTCTTTTCAATGTATATTGTGAGCCAATTTTTAAATTAAATCAGACTTTTGAAGAAGCCGCTTAACGATCGCTGCAACCTCAGCTCTGGTCATATCATCCTTGGGAGCAAGTACATTACTGCTTCGTCCCATGATTACGCCTGCCTGCAAGCAGTCAGCAATTGCGCTAATCGCCCAGTCAGATGCTTTGCCGGCATCGGTATATGGGTTCAAGAATCCTTCAACGGATTGATTAGGAAGGTTAGCCTTTAGCGCTGTAATTTTCATCGCTTTGGCGATAATTAGCATCGCTTGTTCACGGGTAATTTGGTCATCAGGGCGGAACATGCCATCTTCAAAACCATTGATTAATTGATATGCATATGCAGTATTGATCGCACTGTTATACCAATCCGTAGTTTTAACATCCGAAAATGGTGTTGCTGTTTGACTCAATCCTAGTCCGAGACCGCGAACGACAATCGCCGCAAACTCTGCGCGAGTAATCGCTTGATCAGGTGTAAATTGACCATTGCCAGTCCCTTCGACAACTAAACGGGAACCCATATCATTCACTGCATCTTTTGCCCAGTGATTAGCAACATCACTGAATTCAAGCGGATGCCAGATTACAGAGTAAGTGCCACCACTAAGACTGTTGATTGTAGCAAAATATTTGCCTTCAATGACTATCACTTTAGTAGGTACATGATGCACTGAGCCATCAGGATCAATATACACACCGGTTGTAATCTTATTCGGGTCCATCCCATCCGGAATAGCAATTGTACGTTTCACATACGTATTGAATTGAGAAAGTTCAATACTCTTATCTCCGTAAATACCTCTAGCTGTAAAGTTTACTGGAGCGCCGACTAATGAAAATGATCCGTTTTGTGCAGCAGCTCCTAATGCCTTAACTTGATCGGCAGTTGGTGCGCTGATTTCAATCTGTATTTTAATATCTTGTAAAGCTACAGACTTACCAATCTGCGCGGATAAGGCCTCAATATCAATCTGCCCAGCAGGCAGTGTAAATGTCGCAACTCCCGTTCTGATTTCAAGTACAGCTTGATTTCCCTGCATATTTTTAACCATTTGTCCGTTTAGTTCGCCAACGATAATATCAGATTTACTAGTGGCAGTGATAGAAACCACAGCACCTTTACCTTCAGCGGCGAGCTTGTCTTCCAGCTTCTTCTGGTCTAAAGCAATGGTGGTTAGCGTTTGATCATTCCGTTTACCATTCGTTGCAGTTCCCACGGTTTCCGCTTTACCATTGATTAAAATGGAAGCATCATTTGCTACAGGTGCCGGCGTTGCTGATGGAGTTGGTTGAGAAGGAACATCAACACTGGATGGAGCGCTCGGGATGACTGTATTGGATTCAGCAGATGATTCGCTAAAGCCAGCCTTATTGATGGCCTGTACCGTAAAGGTGTAGCTAGTACCATTCATTAAGCCACTGATAGTAAGCGGACTTCCAGTTCCAGAAACCGTTAATTCTCCCGGATTAGCCGTTACAAGATAACCTGTGATTTCGCTTCCTCCATCGTTGGTTGGTGGCGTAAAGGTGATGATCGCTTGACCATTTTCTGCAGTTGCAGTTACGGATGTTGGAATACCCGGTGCTGTAATTGGCTTAGCAGGAGCCTTCACAGTAACGGTTGTTGAAGCTTTATAACTTCCATCTTTCGTTGTAACCGTAATGATGGCTGTTCCCTCACCAACTGGAGTTACTTCTCCATTCACAACCTTGGCTACAGTCTCATCGCTGGAGCTCCAGATCAGGTCTTGATCTGTTGCATTTGCAGGCTCTATTGTCGCTTTTAGTATTCCCACAGTTTCACCAGCTGTTAAATCGAGCGTCTCCTGATCTAGCCTCACCCCAGTTACATTCACAACTGGTGGAATTGGTTCACTTACATGTACTGTTGTTGAAGCGGTATAACTGCCATCTTTAGTCGTAACCGTAATGGTGGCTGTTCCAACACCAACCGGGGTTACTACTCCGTAAACAACCTTAGCTACTGTTTCATCACTGGAGCTCCAGATTACCCCCTTATTGGTTGCATCGGCAGGTGCGACTGTCGCTTGTAGCGTTTTATCACCTTCTCCAACTGTTAAATCAAGTGTTGGCTGGTCTAAGGTTACTCCGGTTACTATAACAATTGGTGGCTTAGGTGCTGCCACATTCACAGTTGTTGAAGCCTTAAAACTTCCATCCTTAGTCGTTACAGTAATAATTGCTATACCCTCACCAACTGGTGTAACCACTCCATCCACGACTGTTGCAACAGTTTCATCGCTGGAGCTCCAGATCACATCTGTATCTGTCGCATTTGCAGGTTCTATTGTCGCCTTTAGTAAGGCATCTGCTTCACCAGCAGTTAAGTTGAGCGTCTCTTGATCAAGCTTCACTCCGGTTACGTTCACAACTGGAGCACTCACAGTTACGGTGGATGTCGCAGTATAACTTCCGTCCGTTGTTGTTGCTGTGATCGTTGCCGTTCCTACGCCAACTGGTGTTACCACTCCATTAACAACTGTCACGACAGTTACATCACTGGAGCTCCAAGTTACTGTTTTGTTCGTGGCATTAACAGGTTCTATTACAGCATTTAGTGTAGCCCCTGCTTCACCCTCTGTTAAACTAAGTGATGTTTTATTCAAAGTCACTCCAGTTACGAGGACATCTCCCACATCGTTTACCTGCACATTGAAGGTGTATAAACTACTTATAGTGCCATCATTTACAGTAACAGTAATCACACTGTTTCCGTAGGCATTCTTCGCTGGTGTTATTTCTAACGTCCGCACATCCCCACTTCCACTTACTTTCAGTCCATTATTCGGAATTAGGGAAGTATTAGAAGATGTAGCTGATACATTTAGGTCATCCCCATCCACATCAATGACCTTAAAGGAGCGTGATACAGATTTATTTTTTTCCGTTGTAGTACTTCCCATAAAGCCTGTGTCCTGCTTCCAGCTTGCTCCCGTAATGGTACCGTTCTTACCTGAACCAGCCGGTGTATTGACAGCAATAATACCATCATTGCTATTCGAAAATTTATAGTTCAAAGCCAGATTTTGCTCTGATCCATTCAAATCGACGTTCATTTCGCGAACAATTTCGCTCTGGGTTTTAGCTTTACTCCAAAACCTTACGTCTCTCATCCCACCGCTGTAATCTCCGTCCTGTCTCCAGGTGCTTTTACCAAGCCAGTTGTTCGGACGTGCCATATTTCCAACTGTACTTAAATCCATAGCCCCTTCTGCCTTAAGAACACCATCCCAATAAATTCGTCCCTTTTTCTGACTGTGATCATAAACAATTGCAACATGAACCCATTTAGAAGTCGGGAAATCTTCAGTGACGTTAATCTCACCTTTATTGGTATACGCTATGAAGCTCATTTTTTTTCCGTTAAAACCCACAAATATATTGTGGTTTGCCTCACCGATTGAAGATTCGAAGAATCTCATCCAGGTATTAAAACCATTGACTTTTAAATTACCTTCAATTGTAAAAGAATTCTTGTATAACAGCTGATCTGGGAACGTCACATAATCCCCATTGCCGTCAAAACTAAGATAGTCCCCACCATTCAGTTCTGTCAGATAAGGTGCATCGTTCACTGGATTTACAGTAATTGTAGCAGTGCCTAGATCTGGGTTGAATGCTGCAGAAACAGTGGTATTCGCATTTTTTTGATAATTTTGATACCCTGTTGCTGTAGTGTCCCATAGCTTAAAGTCAATGGAAGCTGTTCCGTTCCAGTCTTTAGCGGGGACAAAACGAATTTTCTCCGATTTCAGCAGCAGAAAAGCTTTAGTGTCAGACACTGGCTCGATATTATACCAGATGTTTCCCAATGTGTTGTAATATTGCCAGGCACCATTGGTATTATCTAAAGAAACCACAGCAATCCCTGTTGTCGCTGGATCGGTTACCTTTCCTGACAAAAGACTGGAAACAACAACGCCTGCGTTGGAAGAATCGTCTTCATTGATGGACGGTATCACAGCTGGGCTATTCACGATCCAACCAAAGTCCGATTTTGCACTCACTATTTGAGTGTGGATCGGCCCCACACCTTGCACCACAACTCCAGTGGCTAACGAAATACTAATGCCTATTTTCATAAATGATGGCTTCAAACTCTTTTTCCCCCTCTAGCTTAAATCATGTCATCATTTCGACAATAATCGAGAGTATTATACAAAATTATGATAAACGAAAAATAAACAAAAAAAGAACCTTCGAATTCTAATCGATTCGTCGGTTCTCTTTTTCTTTATACTAGTTCATCATCTTCTTAATCAGAGCTTTGAGCTTAGGATCAGGTGAAGTTCCAAGCTCCTGTTGAAGGGTCTCTTCCAATTGCCCATATCGCTGATAAGCTTCATTCATACGCCCTAGTTCAATATACAAATGAATGATTTCCTGATGGATATCTTCTCTCAGGGGATCCAATTTCAAGATTCTCTCAAAGTAGTGCAGCGATTGTTGACGCTCGTTCTGCTCCATATGAAATCTAGCAGCTAGTTCCAGCAGTCCAATAAAATCCTGTTCAAGTCGGCGTGTCTTCCCACTAGCCCAATCGTATGCTTTACCTTTGAGAAAGGACCCCGTATACAATGTTTCTACTTGATTGAACCATTCAGAATCTTTTTTCGAGACCTGCCTAATTTGCTTCAGCTGTCGCTTAAACTCATACAAATCACAATAAATACTGCGTTCCTCTATACTAATTTCGGTTCTGCTGGCTTTAATAAAGCTAGTTCCGATTGCTTTTCGAATATAGTATAGGGTTGAGTTCAGATTCTTCAACGCTTTATCAGGCTCCAGCCCGCTCCATAAGGTATCGATAATTTCATCTCGGCTAACCGTCCCTTTACTAATCAAAAAGGCAAACAATTCTTCGGTTTTTGGGCTCCTTAGCTTGATGGGCTCTCTATCTTGCGTACGGCGGTATATCTTTAGTCCATTAAATAAGAGAACTTCTATGACGGGCTGAACCGTCACACCTCTATTCATTTTTTTGATCTTATCCAAAGTTTTAGTTAAACGCTGTGCAGTTACAGGCTTCAGCAAATAATCCACAGCACTCAGTTCGAAGGCTTGCAGTGCGTATTCGTCATACCCTGTAACAAAAACCACATTAATCGATTCATCTAGTTCATGCAAAAGGGTGGAAAGCTTCATTCCATTTGTGTCAGGCATGGAAATGTCCAAAAAAGCTACATCAATCGAATTCCCCTTCACAAATTCATAGGCTTCTGTCGGATCCAGAAAAGTATCGTATACTTCAATCTCTCCACTCTGAGATAATATCCTTTTTAAGCGCTTTACTGATAATTCTTCATCATCCACGATAATGGCTCGCAGCATACTTCAACCTCCTATCCGCTTCATGTGTTGTTTGGGGATATCAAAAGAAACCCGTGTGCCTTTTCCTTCAACACTTTGAATACGAATGTTCTTTCCATAGAGAAGTTTGATGCGTTGACTAATATTCCAAAGCCCTACGCCTCTTTTATCTACATCTGATTTCATGATTTCCTCCAGCTTGTGCTCACTCATTCCGCGTCCATTATCTTCTACAACAAAGCTGACCACAGAAGGATCCGACTCTTTCACAGATATAGTTACCTTTCCTCCCCGTAAATTGGACATCAGTCCATGTCTTATAGCATTTTCTACTAATGGTTGTAGGATAAGTGGGGGAATCCGGCTATCCGTATTTGCGGTTATATCATATTCCACTTGTAATCTAGCACCAAAGCGCACTTTTTCAATATTAATATATGCTTTAACTAGCTCTAGCTCACCCTCCAAGGTAGTTAACGAATCCAACTGTTTGAAGTCAAAGCTGCTTCTCAAATACTGTGACAGCTCCAGCGTTAATTCTTCCGCCTGCTCAGGTTCTTCCACACATAATGCAGCAATTGAATTCAGGGCATTGTACAAGAAATGTGGTTTGATCTGAGAACGTAAAAAGGCAATTTCGGCATCTTTAGCTTTCTTCACAGAAGCTCTCAATCGGGTCAGGCTTTTCACACGCGCCATTAATTCTTCCGCTTCAAACGGCTTCCCCACATAATCATTTGCCCCATTATCCATGGACATTTTCATATCGTTAACTCTATTCTTCGCCGTTAGCATTAACACAGGCAGCTCAAAGGGTGTGAATCTCTCTCTAATCCTTTGCAGAACCTCATAGCCAGAAATATCCGGCATTGTAATGTCCAGTACAACGAGAAAGAAGTCTGAATTCTTCGATAACTCATCAAGTGCCAGCTGCCCGCGGTTCACAACAACAATGGAATATCCCTCAAGCTTGAACAAGTTGATCATAGATTGCAGGTTGGCAAAATCATCGTCCACGACCAAAATCGGCTCATTGATTTTACCTTGGATATATATAGGATACTCCTGGCGCGGAAAGAAAACTTCTCTATAAGGAAGAGTCTTATCCACGATTGGACCCGTGACTTGATTAGATGTTCGATCCCATCGTGGAAGAGTAAATATAAAGACCGATCCTGTACCAGCAACAGAGTCCACTCTAATGTTCCCGCCATGTAACTCAACCAGCTTCTTGGTAATGCTTAGTCCGAGACCTGTTCCACCATGACTGTAAATTTCAGCTTCGTCCACTTGCTCAAAGGCCATAAAAATACGTTTCTGCATATCCGGTGCAATTCCGATTCCCGAGTCTGCCACACGAACCTCAACCCATTCATGAGTAAATCTGGCACTAATATTTATTTCACCCTGCTCCGTGAATTTAATCGCATTATCTACCAAGTTGTGTAAAATCTGAATCAAACGGTTGCCATCTGCATGTACAGGTGGAAACTCTGAAGCAACATTGTTTACGAGAAAGATCGACTTTTCTCCGAGCAGAAACGAATGTATACCGATAACAGAATCTACAACAGCTTTCAGATCTAGGGTGCTTTTATATAAGGTGATATCTCCATGCTTCATTTTGGAATAATCGAGCAATTCGTTTACCATATAAGTTAATCTTCTTCCACTTCCCATTACGATCGCTAGATTCTGCGCTTGCCTTTCGGTAACTGGACCTTCAACCCCATTAAGTAGTGTAGCAGTAATGTTCACTATGGCATTTAGTGGTGTCTTCAGCTCATGAGAGGTATTGGATAGAAATTCGTCCTTAATTTTGTCCAGACCGATCAGCTGGTTTTTCATTTCATCTATCGTATGATAAGCCTCGAAAAAACGGAGAACAATCAGAACGATCATAATGATATTAAAGGCTACAATGTAAAACTGTCCTAGCCAAAGGTTTTCTTTCATCGAAAGAGCAAACAGAATGATGTCTATCGAGTACAGATTGATAGCAAGAATCGCCAAGAACAGCAGCAACGATTTGATTCGATTTACTTCTGGACTTCTGATATACAAGATAGCCACTCTAAACAACATCCAAATTAACATCAATTCATATACAATAATCACATAGGTAGAGAAAAGCGTGTAAGTACGAATAGGCAGGATTGCTACCAATATTATAAAGCTGCCTAGTATAATCGTTACGAATTGCGTAAGTTTTAAAGAGATTATGCTTTTGTGCATTTGGTAGAAAAATATAGCCAGAACAATAAAACACGATATGGAGCTAATATCCTTCACTTTGTATAACACAATGAACGAAAGGTTTGGGAAAAACAGTAACAGCGAACGTTCTCCAATCAAGCCATGATAGATCGCAAGCAGTAAACAAATAATAGCAAATACAAGTAAGGAGTAATCCTTCTTACGGTATAAAGCAGCCGCCACAAAGCAGATGACAAAAATAAGTGATAATGTTCCCAATATTGCAACTGTACTAAATTCACGAGCCGTACTCTTCTGCTGGTTCTCTAGCATAGCGGCTTCCTCGCCAAAAGTAAGAGATACCGGAATACCTGCATTTACATATTCATAGTTAGAAACTTGAATGATAATCTCTACATCACCTTTTTCAGACGAAAAAAGCCCAATCTGCGGAATATTCCCTGACTGGTAATCGGCAGTACTCATAGTGGGGTTTCCATCCTTAATGAGTAAATGCCCATTCACATAAATCGCACTCGAAAAGCGGATATTCGTTTTTTTCAAAGCGAATACACCGTTTACAGGTAAGTTTTTCAGCACCATCCGATAAGTAGCAGAACCGAATGCAGGTAAAGGTTGTCCATCAACCACTTTGCCATTCCATCGTGAGGGGACCTCCATTAATGCAGTAGGAGCAGGTTTGTCTGTGCTTGATTCTATAAAATGCTCAGGCATTAGCAGCTGGTTCCAATAAAATTCCCACTCACCATCTAACTTGATGATCTTTTGTTGCCCATAATCCCAAGTTGAAAGATCCATGCTCCCCTTCTGAACTTGCAGATAATTCTCATGTTGATCATTATCTATAAAAATGGATAGTGGGATTGTTGCTAATGAGATGAAAGCAATTAAATAAATAAGTAACGTCCTTTTGAGCATCGTAGGCCCCTTTTCTATGGTGATGTTAAGCTGCGCAAACGCTTGGGGCATCGTGCAACACTTGGATTATATAGGATAGATAACGATAGATAATTCTATAAAATTTTCTGTTTTCCTTCATGTTTCGACAAATTAATGGAATGGTGATTAGCGATTACACGAAACTGAGATCCATGCTTGACCTTGGGTCAGACCTAAGGTTTATAGTTAAATCAACAAATACCAATATAGTTAGGAGCACCTCCATTGAATCATTACATTACGATTGGTGAACTTTCAAAACTTATGAATGTATCCGTACATCAAATCCGATATTTTGAAGAGAAAGAGATTTTATTTCCAGCCTATACCGATAGCAATCAATACCGGATGTACGGAATTAATGAGATTTATCAGTTGGCCCAGATCCTATTACTCCGCAAATTGAACGTGCCTGTCAGTACGATTAACAAAAGCATGAATAACTTCACCAAAAATGACTACCATCAACTTTTGGAGCAGTCTCTAAGTAAAATAAACTCTGAAATAAACCAGCTAATGTTGTTGCAGCAGTTTTTACAAAAAGTACTTAAGGAATACGAGCACTCCGACATTCTAGAAGACAAATATCACATTAAACAATTGGATACTCGTCATTTAAAAAAATGGATGGAAATAGAGCAAGATGAGTCACTCACCGCTCGAAGTCTGTATGAAAAAAAGCCGCAACCGACTCATTTATTTGAAACAGATCTGCATTATTTATACGATACTGAACAAGTAACCTTATGTTTTGAAAGCACTCACTTACCGGACATCATCCTAGAAAAAGGCAGCTACTTATATAAAGCATTTTTCGTGACGGATAATCAGGATATTGAACGTGAGATTGCTCAATTTGAACACTATTTAACACAACATCACTATACAATTCTGGGACCATTAATCCTTTTGGAAAAATCATATCTATCCCTATTTAACAATGACAAGCTTCATTATGAAATCCAAATTAATATCAAGCATGACCCTGACGGTGTAGCATGATAAGTCCGAATAAGATAACAATCGCTCACTACCAAGAACAAGATCATAAAGCAGTGTGCAATCTTTTAGTGGATGCGTTCCACGGTAAGTTCCACTCCCTCATCTCACTAGAGGACGATGATATTGCTGAACTACTTTTTGGGCTCTGGGAGCATGATCAACCGTCCGCATCATCACAACAAATCGTAGCTAAAGAAAATGGAGAGGTTGTCGGTACGCTCAGCATTAAGTGGAAGGACAGCCAAGCCTCAGACAGAAGTAAATTTATATCACCTCACCATAGTTCCTTTTCACAATTATTTAAGCAATTTGGATATCTAAATGTATGTAAGTTAATGGTTGGGTTACATTTTTTGAATTATCAGCCTCGCGCAAAAGAATGTTATGTCGATCATTTGGCCGTTCGATCTAGCCACCGTAATAAAGGAATCGGTAAGCAGTTGCTTAGTTGGGCAATAGATTTTGTAAACAGTCACTCCGAAGTGGACAAATTAACGCTACATGTTGCTAAAAATAATAAACGAGCTATTCATATGTACCAACAGATGGACTTTGCTATCGATCAATCAAACTATAGCGGGATTAGACACCTTCTTTTTAAAGAGGCTAATTGGCATTACATGACGAGGCGTTTACCACTACATCCTAGGAGCTCAATAAATGAAAAAAAATATTAAATTAACCGCATGCTTGATCATTGGCTTAATGGCAGCTTCAGTCTTATTCGTATTAAATCAGCATTCATATGCAATGAATGAGCAAAAGATAGAAATCGAAACCCCTCAGGGTAAACTAACAGGAACTTTAATTCTACCCCAGCACTATTCTGGAAACGTAGGGCTAATAGTTTTTGTTCATGGTGATGGTCCCATAAATGACACATACGATGACGGATATAAACCTTTATGGGAGAAATTCGCATCTGCCGGATATGCTTCTTTGTCTCTTAACAAGCCTGGTATTGGTGGTTCCTCTGGTAACTGGTTGGAGCAAAGCATGGAAGATCGTGCTCAGGAAACGATATCTGCGATTAACTGGGCGAAGAACTTACCAATGATTGATAAGAAGTCTATTGGTTTGTGGGGAGCAAGTCAGGCCGGTTGGGTGATTCCCAAGATTGTAAAAGAAGTTCCTGATCTCGCGTTCAGTATTCTTGTATCGCCTGCGGTGAACTGGATTTCTCAAGGTAAATACAATACAAGATTAGAAATGAAACAAGAAGGCTTCTCGGAAAATGAGATCCAAGCGAAAGAACATTATAATGCTCAAGTATTACAATTACTTAACGAACGAGCATCTTACGAGGATTACTTGCGTATTGCACAATCCGAGGACTTGATTTCTAAGGAACGCTGGGGATTTATTGCCAAAAACTATCAGTCTGATGCCACAGAAGACCTTAGTTACTTCAATGCTCCTGTCCATTTAGTACTCGGCGGTCAAGATATCAATGTAGATATTGAGGAAACCGAACGTATTTATCGTGAAAAAATACCTGCCAGCTTGCTCTCAGTCTCTTATTTTCCCAACGCTGACCACTCTATGCTGTCAAAGAAGAATGCCGCATCCCCCTTAAGGACTTATTTAACCGCTGTTTTCTTTCCACGACAATTGGTGGAAGATCAATATTTAAATGATCTAAACCGATTTGTGAAGACACAACATTAAACCTATTTCCAGATAAGAAGTCTGGCTATTGACTTTACCCTTAGGGGAAGGTGCATAGTGGAATTGAACAAACCACCGAAATTCAAAGTTTATATATCATTAAATATCGAAGAAATGGAGATGAGATTGTTGCTGTCCATAGGAGAATTCTCGAAGATATGCGAAGTGTCAACCAAAACGCTGCGGTATTATGATGAAATTGGATTAATTCATCCCGATGAGATTAATCCCGAGAACGGTTATAGGTATTATTCCATCAAACAACTAACAAAAATACTCTTTATCAATCGTTTGAAATCTTATCATTTCTCACTAGAAGAAATCAAAGATATTCTGGAATGGGAGCAGGATCATTTTGAAGAGAAGCTTAGTACAGCCCTAAATCTCAAAAAAAGAAAACTACAAGAGAAACTACGAACTTACGAATATACGTTAAAGCAACTTAATAGTGATGTTCTAAATTTAGAAAAAGGAATATCGATGATGTCCTACCTAAATAAGATAGAAGTGCAACTTGTTGAAACCAAACCAATGAATATCCTATATACACGTCAAATGTTGAGCAGTGATGATTATGCGTTTGGATATGGTAAGTATTTTAGCAAACTGTATGAAACTATTGCCACTGAAAAGCTGACCTTGCTGGGCACGCCAATAACAATTTATCACAGTGAGGAATATAATCCTGCCGGGAATGATACAGAGTTTGCCCTACCTATTGAGGAGATCGTAAATGGAACGAGAGAATTACGTGAAGGGCTGTGTGCGAAGTCTGTTTATAAGGGCCCTTATTCAGAATTAACATCGGTTTATGCGAAGCTCACAGAATGGATTGAAAATGAAGGTTATGAAATGGTGAACTCACCCTATGAAAAATATATAACAGACCCCACGCAAACTACTCATCCTGAGGATCTTGTTACTGAGGTGTATTTTCCAGTTAAGAAAAGATCGTAGCCACACTCATATTCACACAAAAATTTAATTAAAGGAGTTATCGATATGCACAGAAACTACTGGCCTACAAAAGACTGGCAAACTTCAGATCCGGTTACCTTAGGAATGGATGCTGAACAACTTTCAGAACTAGAAGCTAAGATTAAAACCGACTATAGTAATATAAACGGAATTCTAGTGGTGAGAAATGGATATATTGCCTATGAACAATACTTCAATGGCTATGGTCCGAATGATCTGCATCATGTGGCTTCTGTAACGAAAAGCATCTTATCCGCCCTCATTGGTATTGCCATTGATGCCGGATTTATCAAGGATGTTGATCAGGAGGTGCTGGATTTTTTCCCCGACTATGTTCCAGACGATGCTGCTGCCAATCTACAAAAACGAGAAATCACTATACGCCATTTACTCACCATGACAGCTCCCTATGCTTTTGAAGACTGGCACGAGCCACTGGAGCAACTCTGTAAATCGTCCGACTGGGTCAAATACACACTTGATATCCTTGGCCACCAAGGGAATGTTGGTGATTTTAAATATTCCACCGCAGGGGCGCACTTACTGTCAGCTGTCATCACTCGTTCCACAGGACAAAGTGCCCGTGAGTTCGCTAACGAGCGATTATTCAGACCTATCGGCGTGACGGAAATCCCGGATTATGAGATGAAATCATTTGGGTTTGATGATTTATTTGGGGTAAATGTGAAGGGATGGGTGGAAGACCCCAATCGTATCACCACAGGAGGATGGGGACTTACGTTGTCTCCACGTGATATGGCGCGTTTTGGTTTATTATATTTGAACCGTGGAAAATGGGAGAATAATCAGATTATTTCGGAGACATGGATTGAAGAATCAACAGCGATGAACCCTAATCATTACGGTTATTTGTGGTGGCTACGCGAAGAAGATGGGATTTACACCTACTCAGCGTTAGGGGATGGTGGTAATGTCATTTGCTGCATTCCAGAAAAAAAACTTGTCGTAGCTATCGCCTCAGAATTCACACTTCAGCCTCGTGACCGGTGGCCTCTGATTAAGGATTGTATTATTCCGTCTGTAGTAGAGTAATGAAGATAGAAAACATGCTGGTTGCCACTACTTCATTAACAACTAGGAGAGCAACCAGCTGTCTACACTCTAAATCATTTTGCTTCAAGGAAAAATAATATCGCCTTCGTTGCTGCTTACATCAAAAAATCCTACTTTGTGTTTTATCGCCAACTCCCGCATCGCCGCGTAAGCTTCGTCAGCTACGGAATACGCGAACGCCGCATAGATGACGGATGTGCCAAGCGAGTAGTCAGTCAACCGGTTATCCGTTCCGGCTTCCTCCATCGCCTCAAAAATCTCATCCTCTACATTCATATTAGGAAATTGCTCGGACAACTCACTATAAAAGCGTTGCAGCGCCTCCGATAAAACTGATGGATCATTATAGGCATGGTCTTCCGACCACTGCACTTGCTGCTCATACCACTTCATAAACGCTGCTCTCTCTTGCGGTGCTTTAGACGTCTCGAACGCCATCAAATCATAACTCATTTAAAATCCTCCTCTAAACCACCCTAATCGTGCATTTTCAGTTCCTATAAATTGTTGGGCTGTTTTGATTATATATTAAAAATCATCAGACCCATACTATAGAATTATGATACTTACTCACCCATTAAATATTTAAATATCATGTGAGCTCTGGTGTATCTACAAAAGTAACCACTGGCTCCATTACGCCATGTAATTCAAACAAGATTAGTTCGTTCCCGCCTTGACGCAAAAGCGGTGCCGGTATGTAAAGCGTTTTTGTCGGACCCTCCTCCCAGTAACGACCTAGATTAAAGCCGTTTATAAAAACTTGACCTTTACTCCATCCGTCCAGCCGCAAAAAAGTATCCTCAGGCTTACTGACTTGAAAGCTCCCCCGGTAGAAAGTGGGCCGCTGACGTTCTTCGCAATCTATCGATGTGAATGATAATCTTTTAAGATCTGTTAATGGCAAGGAACGAATGGTCCAATCATGCAAAAATTGATAGCCGAGTCTAACGCCACAGGTTATGCCCTTCGGATCACGAAGCAGAGGGCCATAATTTACGCGTCCCATGTTCTCCACAAGAATGTCGATTTGCAGTCCCTCAATCGGGACCTCTAATGAAATTCCTCGCGGATCCCAGCGTTCAACTGTACCGACAAAGGCCCCATTCGCGAATACAAGCGCACGATCGCGAACTTCTTGAAGAACGAGCTCCGTACTGCTGCGGGGTCCACTGATCTTCGTTGAATACAAGATAAATCCATAATCTTGACCCAGTTTCTCCATTGGCTCGGGACATGCTCTACGTTCTGGACGAGACAAAACGTCTAACTGAGTGAACAGTGGTGCTGCTTCTGTCATCAACACTTTCCCATAAGCTTGTGACTTTATTAACGGCGGTAATTCCAGTGGCGGCAACGTTACATATTTCTCAATAATTTTTCGAGCTTCATAAAATTTTGCAGTTGGCTTACCCGATTCGTCCAGCAGTGTATCATAATCGTAGCTGGTTACGATGGGCTCATATTTGTCAAAAAGATTTGCCCCATTCATAAATCCAAAATTCGTCCCCCCATGAAACATGTAGAAGTTAACAGAGGCTCCTAGAGCCAGCATTTCATCCAAAGTCTCCGCTACTTCGGATTCGGGGCGGGTATTATGCGGTTTCATCCAGTGGTCAAACCATCCATTCCAGAATTCCATGCACATCAACGGCCCCGTAGGCTGATATTCACGTAATTTAGCAAAGGCTTCCTTTGCCCGTGAACCGAAATTTACGGTGGCGAACACTCCGTCGATCATACCGCCTTGAAGCATATGATCTTCAGCTCCATCTGAAGTAAACAGCAGAACGTCCATGCCGCGGGCGATCATTCCTGCTTTTAGATCATGCAGGTAAGTCTTATCACTCCCAAAGCTTCCATATTCGTTCTCTACCTGAAGGGCAAGCACAGGTCCACCGTTAGTGCTTAACAAAGGCCGCAGACGTGGAAGCAACTCATCGAAATAGGCATCCACCTTAGACAAATAGACGTTATCATTACAACGCAGCTGGATGTTATCGTCCGCAAGTAACCAAGCTGGCAATCCACCAAATTCCCATTCCGCACAAATATAAGGACTTGGCCGCAAAATCACGTGCAAACCAAGCGCTCCGGCAAGTCTAACGAAAGCCTCGATGTCAGCAAAGCCGGCAAAATTGAAGCTCCCCTCCTCTGGTTCGTGTAAATTCCAAGGAATATAAGTTTCAACAGTATTCAATCCGCAAGCCTTCAGCTTCAGCAAACGATCCTGCCAATATTCCGGAACGATCCGGAAATAATGAAGCGCACCAGAAAGTAACCGGATGGGTTGTTCGTCTAATATAAAATGATCCCCTGATATGGATAACTTCCGCATATAATTTCTCCTCCAACATTGAGATAGACTATTCAATTATAGGTAATAAAAATATCAACCCATATGGACAATTCTAATGAAATATATGGAGAATTCATTGGTTGCTATAGGCTTTTGTGATGCTATAAACTATATTCATAGGAGGTTTTACGGATGTCAAAAAGAACTCATATTTGGTTAATAACCACAGATCAAATGCGTGCGGATGCACTAGGTATCGAGAACGCTTCCGTACTAACACCTGAGCTTGACAAGCTTGCTTCAGAAGGCACGCTCTTCACTGGAGCTTACTGCGCTAGTCCCGTTTGCACGCCCTCACGCTCCTCCATCTTTACTGGAAGGTACCCGCATGTTCACGGTGCTTGGAACATCGGTACTGCGCTTAGAGAAGACGAACTTACCTTATGCGATCATTTAAAGACAGCGAATTATAAAACCATCGGTATAGGAAAGATGCACTTCCGTCCACAAATGAAGGGGGACTTTTCACAAGAATATGAAGAGCCTGCTTATCGTGACCGCGGAAGAGCTTCCGATGGAACGTACTACGGATTTGATGAACATCATATTACGGAAGACAATTGTATCGGGAAATATATGGAGTGGCTTAGAGAGCGCAACCCTGAAGCGGCAGAACGTTTCAGCAAGGACCGTTACAGAGCTTCTAATGCTCAAAACGATGTGTGGGAGAGTGAAATCCCTCCAGAGCTACACCAGTCATACTGGATTGCTGAACGGAGCATCGATGTGATCCTCTCTCACAAAACCGAACAACCGCTATTTTTATGGACCAGTTTCGTCGATCCACATCACCCCTTTGACCCTCCAAAAGCTTACGCGGATATGTACGCTGACACTGACATTCCATCTCCAGCCAGCGAGGCAGACGACGTGCATCTTCGTCCTCCTCATCTGCTGCGTCAGAGTCAGGGAGGATATTGGCCTGGTGGCGGTGAGGAGCATTCTCTTAATGAAGCGCATATGAAACGACTCACTCGAAATTATTATGCGATGATTACCTTCATTGATGAGCAGATCGGACGTATTATAAAAGCTTGGCGTCAAAAAGAAATATACGATGATGTAGTCATCCTCTTCACCAGCGACCACGGAGAACTGCTCGGTGACCATGGACTAATTTACAAGGGGCCGTGGTTTTATGAAGGGTTAACACGAATCCCGATGATCGTACGCGGTCCTGGGATTGCTTCCGGGCAACGGGTCCCTGCTTTAATGGAACATGTTGATATTGTCCCCACACTGCTTGCAGCCGCAGGTCTCAAAACTCCCTACGGAATTCAAGGTGTGTCACAGATGGAGGTGCTGGCTGGAAGAGAGTCCCATGTGCGTAATTCTGCCCTAACCGCTTATATTGCTCATGATCGCGGCATTAACGCTAAGTGTTTGCGTACAACACGCTATAAGCTGGTGATCTTCGCAGGTGAGACCTACGGTGAATTGTATGATTTGAAAGAGGATCCTCATGAAAACCACAATCGTTTTGAAGATTCCGATTATAGTGAAATTCGCCGTTCGATGGTAGAATTGCTCGTCCATCGAATGATTCAAGATCAGGACCCATTGCCTCAGCGCCGGAGTAGCTGGTAAATCAAAACACATGCTAAACTCCTTAATCTTTCCGTAACAGACGAAGGACAACCTGAATGTTCAGGTTGTCCTTCGTTAAGATCATTTCCCCAATTCGGATGCCTTTAGAATATGAGAAATTGGACGTCCGGCAATCAATTCGCCGTTGTTTACAAACCCTTCCTCTCGTCCCTCCAGCTCGTGAATAAGACGCTCTCTCCATTCACGTATACGCTCTAAATTATCGGTACATCCGATTGCATTAACCTTCTCTAAGGGATCGGTCACTAGGTTAAAGTACTGCTCTTCGCCTGTCTGAGAATACCATATGAATTTCTCTCTTCCATCCGTTAAAAAGTGGTGAGACTTTTCTCCATAGGCTTGCTCCCCATGAATATAAGACCGCCACACTATCTGATCTCCCTTACACAGCGGCAACACACTTTGCCCTTCTACTGTAACTGGTATTTGGACGCCAGCGGCTTCAAGAAACGTCGGCATAATATCGCGAAGCTCTACAATGGAATCAAGCCGGGAGCCTGCAAGAAGTCCAAACGTTTCTCCCGGATCAAACACTATGAAAGGAATCTTAGCACTCCCTTCATAAGGAAGAGATTTGCGGAAGTAATGATGATCCCCCATCATTTCACCATGATCAGAAGTAAATAGAATCAAAGTTTCATTTAAAACTCCATATTCCTGCAGCCCATTGATCAACCTCCCAATTTGGTCGTCAAGATGCGTTATTAGTGCATAATATGCGGCACGGGCACGATCCAATCTGCGCTTTGGCAAATGAGTGAACGAAGATGTTGGATCCTTAGCACTGTTTAAAGCTGCATTCTCGTCCACCCAATCTCCGACTGGAGGATCAGGAATTTCCAAATCCATGTACATATCTAGATAACTTTGCGGCGGATCCAAGGGGGAATGTGGGCGAACGAAGGAGGACCATAGGAAAAATGGTTTTCCAGGGTCTCTTCTTCGTAAGAAGTCTAGCGATTCGGTTACGCACCAATTCGTTGGATGCATCGATTCCGGCAAATGCCAGGGGCGGGCAACCGTTGAGGCATTGCAATCAAGTCCTAAGTCAGTGATATCCGAATTGGTATTGGTTTGTCTTCGCAGCCATTGTAAATAATCGTCCACTTGATCATAGTGTTCATCATATATGGCTTGGCTCTTGTCCCGATTGTAGTGAAGATATCCATCATGAAGCACAACATTATGGAATCCACATAGATTACGTGCAGGATACACATGCATCTTGCCAACACACTGCGTATGATAACCAGCTTGAGCAAGCTCTCCGGCAATCGTATGGGCGTAATTCCATTCAACCTTATCCTGATACCCCACCCGCCCATGTGATCGTTGGCCCATTCCTGTCATGATACCAGCCCTCGCGGGAATACAACTCGGGGTAGCTGAGTAAGCGTGTTCAAATAATATCCCTCTTGATGCAAGAGAATCCAGGTTGGGTGTCTCAACGACGGGATGTCCCATGATGCTCAGGCAATCAAAACGCATCTGATCCACTGTGATAAGCATAAGGTTGGGCCGCTTTGAGCCATTTTGATGGTCCAGATTTGTGTCAGTCATAACCTCACTCCCTTCTTATACTCCTGCGATGACGGACGGTGTTGCGATCGTGTGCCACAAATTCGCACTTATCGCCCTTGGGCCGTCATCGTCAACGAGACCGTCGAACGTCAGTAGCTCCTCTTCTAATTCAGCTATCTGTTCCACTTTCCCTTCGACATAACTACTGATTCGATGAATAGCCGTCCTAATCCTCTGAAGCATACCTCCCATACGAAGATCAAAAACATCAAGACCAAACACCTTATTTTCCAGCTCCCATTGCACCCGATAGTCATCCATAAATCGAACGGCTAAATCTGATAGTTCTGGCAAAGTCACCTTGGCAAGATGAGCCAATTCCTCAACATTCCCTCGATGATAAGCATCACGTATGGAAATCCCAATTTCGCTCTTTATCGCAAGCAAGCGACACAAGCTGGCTTGTACAGAGAATAAGGATTGCCAAGGCGAATTCCGAGTAATCGCCTGTTCGAGCATTTTCGCACTTTGCTGATAATGCTTCGAATACACGCTAGGAATAACATGTCGATCGAACAAACCACACAAAATGTCTTGATAAAGCAAGTATTTAGCCGGATTGATGGAACACCCCCCCGGAACCGAATTACCTGGAACCAGGTTAGCCGCATCGAGTGCCATAAAGTCATCATAATGGCCTTGCACGCAGCTACTGAATCTTTCTTTGACATGATTCTCCACGAAACATCCCGTGTAGCACAGCTCCGCCCAAAGTTGAAGGGTAGGAAGAACCGAGAAGACGGAAGCTTCAGCACCATTATCTCCCCATGCGGTAATCAGCACTTCTTGAATTCCATGCTTAACACAGCTATCATGAGCCAGCAGACTGACTTTGTAGCTGAATTCATTGTTTGGAGCGAAGCCCATCCATTTCCAAGCACCACCTGCAAATCCAATATGATCATTCAGCTGCTTATGTTTGCGTAACATTCCGTCGTATTTCTCCTGCGTTTCCGAATAGTAATCCCAATAGATCAAGGTAACATCTTCAGGAATCAGCTTAACAATATCGGGGCTGATTGGACTTTCAGCATCGTAATATTCTCCGGAACTGACCAGACGGAAAAACATGTCGCTCCACATCATCGTACGGAAACCATATTTCCTGGCGATTTCCATAACAGTACTAAAGTGTTTTAACATCAAGGAGGATCGATCTTGATACCCATGCTTGTCTAGATATTTACCAAGTCCCATCATATGCGCTTCGTCCATCCCAATATTTATGCGACGACTGCTTACATGGGTCGCCATGAAAGCGAACATTCGATCAATTAACTCGTAAGTTCTCGGATCATCAATGAGGAGAATGTCTTGGAAATCCACTAGCGGTGCATGTGCTTGCCATTTCAATGCTTGGCCCAGATGAGCCAGCGTCTGGATACAAGGAACTAATTCTATACCAAATAACGCGGCATACTGGTCCATCTCCCGAATTTGCTCCCCTGTATATCGACCTCTTAAATAACCGAAATAAGGATACCCCTCAAGTTCGTAGGTGTCTTCCGTATACAGTTGAACCGTTGAATATCCCATAAGCGCTAAGCGCCGAATCAATTCCTTATATCCTTCATGGTTAAGAACAGCATTTCTTGAGCAGTCTACCATGAAACCTAGCTGTTCATAAACCGACATTTCATTAATTCCAACTCTCTCACCACGACGTAAATTCTCTAGCAATCGGCTGAGTGCCCGGATCAACTGATGTTCCTGTTCATACTCAATAGTGGCCTGAATCTCATCGTAAGATATTCGAATGCCCTTCCCTTGTTTCTTACAATTTACTGGAATCCCTGACCGTTCTATTCGGATACTCAATATTCCCGCTACTTCTGAAACAGCTGCTAACTGTTTCTCGGTTAACCCTGTCAAGTGAATGCTATGTATCATAGACTTTCCCCTCCTAATCTTATTATAAGTATGCGATCAGTAGCGCCGCACATTCTTGGTTCTTCTTCAAATCATTAAACGGAAGATCCGGGCTGCTTCAGCCCGGATCTTCTCTATCCATCAATTATTCAATACCTTGTTCTTTGGCCTTCGCATTTACTTCTTCTATCATTTTATCAAGACCTTTAGCCTTATAATCGTTCACAATGTTATTCCAGTAACTCTCAACGGGTTCTTTGGAAAGCATGATCTTAAGCAGATCATCATGGTCCAGCACAGTAAATTTATCCTTTGTTGGGGTGGACAAATACGTTAACCGAATGTCGTATTCTGGAACCTTCGTATTGTTCTGAATCCAATCGATATAATCGACAGCTTCTTTGCGGATCCCTTCGTTAGCGATCGTCGGGTTATCCATGTTATAGCTATCTGAAGTTTCATAAGCCACCAAATTTTTTAGAAATCTGCTAGCAGGATACTTCTCATTTAATGAACCCTTTTCAATGACAACCTTCTGCCCATTTTCGATCTTGTAATCGACACCTTCAATGCCATAAGTCAACAGGTCCTTACCTTCAGGAGACAACACATAATCATAGAGTGCCATGATGCGATCCATCTTTTTATCGTCAACCTTATTGCTGAAATAACTTTCCGACCAGTACGTTTTAAAAATAGCATGTGAGCGTTCACCATCAGGTCCAATAAGTGGCTTGAGTGCCTTTACGCTCTCCATGATATCTTTATCCGGATAAGCTGTTTTCCAGCGTTTTTCATACATATCGCTATTTAAATTTATAAAGCCGCCACCGCTTAGAAGAGCAGCTGCTTTACCTGCTACGAAATTGTCATAAGACTCTGCAGGCTTTACAAGCGCGATGTCTGGATCGATCAAACCTTTTTCGTACATATTCTTCATGTTTTGTAACGCCGGAAGTGCATTTTTCGAAAATACAGCAGGTATAAACTTACCGTCCTCTTTGATCCATTTAAAGTCACTGCCGCTTCCATCACTCGTGGCGACCGGGTTACCGTACAACCAGAAGAATCCGCCCAGCATCTTGGTAGTTGTCGTCGTAAGACCGGTAATATGCTTACCTTCCGGATCCGACTTGACGATTGCATCAAGCATAGCTTCAAACTCTTCCCAGGTCTCGGGTTCTTTTGTGATTCCAGCTTTTTGAGCAAGATCCCATCGATAGAACACCATACGATCCAGCGCGCTCCAATCGACACTCGGGAACATCCGGCGAGGAACGGTATAATACTTTCCGTCTACACCTAAACCTTTAATGTCCGGCGATTCGAAGTATTTTGCAAGGTTAGGATACTTAGAAAGATCCGGAAGTGCTTTGACAACACCTTGTTCAACCCATTTACGCTGATATTGCGTACCGACAGCGTCGATCGCGAAAATATCAGGCAATTGACCGGAAGCAGCCCACATTTGAATCTTCTGGGTATAGTCATCCCAGGTCATATTGACAGGTTTTAATGTAATGTTGAATTTTTCTAATAATTGTTTGGCGATCGGGTCTTTTTCGATGTTAGCAATTTCAGCATCCGCGTCCCAGAAACCAAGAGAAATGGTCATTGGATCCTTGTAAGGGTTGTCCGTGGAATTAGAAGAATCCGGAGATACTTCACCGTTTGATGCCGCCTGCCCTTTGTCGTTATTGCCTCCACCACAAGCCGTGAGCACCGAAGCCAATAAAGTTATGCATAATGCCAGTGTCATCATTTTCTTTCTAAGCATGCTTGAAACCTCCCTTTATACTATTTTAGGATAGAATCAATCTATTTAAAATCTTTCTTATCCTTTTATCGAACCAACCATAATGCCTTTATTAAAATGCTTCTGCAGGAATGGATAAACAACAATAATCGGAATACTCGAAACTACAATTGCTGCCATTTGAAGTGCAGGTGTGTAGACCTTCCCCGTCTGCTCCTGCTCGGCCATCGTCTGTGCCATTTGACTTAGCAAGGAATTCGAAGTAATGAGTGTCTCACGTAAATAAATCTGAAGCGGGGCCTTTGAAGCGTCACTGATAAAGATCAACGCGTACCACCATTCATTCCATCTTTCCACAGCATAGAACAAAGCAAAGGTCGCCATGAATGGGGCAGAGATCGGAATAATGATTTTGTAAAGGATGTACAGATCATTTGCCCCATCCAGCTTAGCTGACTCTTCCAGACTTTCTGGAATCGTGTTGAAATAGTTTTTCATAATGATCAGGTAAAACGTATTGAGACCGGCGGGTATGATCATGACGAGTATATTGTTTACGAATCCTAGATCTTTAACGACTAGATAAAAGGGAATTAAACCGCCATTGAAAAACATAGTGAACAAGATCAAACTAAGCATTATGTTTCTTCCCGGCATGCCCCGCTTGGATAATGCGTATGCTCCCGCTACAGAGATCGTCATGCTGAACAACACGCCAACCGCCGTTACGATGACAGAATTTAAAATCGAAGTCCAAAACTTCATATCCTGAAGCAACAGCTTGTATGCCGACAGGTCAAACGAAAGCGGAAAAATATAAAAGTCGCTTTTACTAATCGCTTCGAACTTTGCAACTGAGATAATAAGAACATTATAGAAGGGAAAAAATGTTACTAGTGCTAGAAGCCCCAGAACCACGAATGCGACGATATCGAAGACACTCCATTTTTTTCTCTTTTTAACCGTTGTGTCGGTCACTTGCTTCTCCCCTTTTCCTACAAATTAATAAAGTCCTTCCTCGCCCATCTTCTTAGCGAACGTATTGGCCGCCCATAAAAGGATTAGGCTGATAATGGACTTGACGACACCCACGGCGGTCATATATCCAAAGTCGCCCCCAATCGTGAATGAAGTCCGATAAATGTATGTATCGATCGTGTCGGCAACCGAATATACCGGTGAACTATACAGATTGAATATTTGCTCGAAGCTCGAACCTTGCGTCAATAATTGTCCAACTTGAAGAATTAACAAAACTGCGACGGTACTCTTCAAGCCCGGCCATGCGATGTTTAACAGACGGCGAAACCGGTTCGCTCCGTCCACTTCCGCCGCTTCAAACAGCTCAGGATTGATCCCTGCAAGCGCCGCTAAGTAAATGATTGAATCCCAACCGATCTCTCGCCACACATGTGTGATATACAGAACGGGTCTAAATGCACTTTCATCTACAAGCGGAGAATTTGGATCCCCGCCAAACAACATGATGATCTGGTTATAAATCCCGTCCTTGCTTAAAATATTGATGATAATCCCTGACAGCACAACCCACGAAATAAAATGTGGAAACGTCAGGATCGTCTGAAAAAACCGCTTCATTTTTGTCCTGGAAAACTCATATAAAACAATCGCCAGGATAATGGGCATCGGAAAATGAGTGATCAGCTTCATCAAGCTGATAATGACCGTATTCCAAAATGCCCTGCGAAAATCGGGGTCGGTCAACAGCGTTTGAAAATTCTCTAAGCCAATCCAGGGACTTCCCAGGATCCCCTTACTGTAATCAAAGGATTTGAATGCTAACGTTACACCGTACATGGGAGCATAGCTGAAGAGGGCGTACCAGATTAACACCGGTAGAACCATGAGGTAAAAATACTTGTACTGTAAAATCGTTTTTCCTAGGCTTTGCTTAGGAGTACGAGTCTTTAAGCTTCGCTTAGGCGTACGAGCGGTTACAGAATCAGCCAATCTTCTCCCCACCTTTCTGTATGAGATTGTTTATGCTTGTAAGCGGTTTATATGGTAAATTATATCGGGAGTGTAAATTCTCTTGTATAGAGGATACAACTCCGGTCATGTGGATTTTTCACACCTTTGTGGGTGACCTTCCTGTGACACGTAATATCGGACATAGTGAGCGTAAGATAGTCCATACCCCCCTTGATCCACAATCGCTAGGATAAATCTAAGAGCTCCATATAGAAAGGGGGATTCACTTATGCGTTCAGTGATTATTGCAGATGATGAGAAGTGGATTGTAGAGGGAATTAAAGCAGGAGTGAATTGGAAGAAATACGGCTTTGAAGTGATCGACGATGCCGAAAACGGGCAAGAAGCCCTGCAATTAATTCAATCGCTTCGCCCCACCCTTGTTCTAACAGATATTAAAATGCCTGTAATGAATGGGCTAGAGCTCATTCAACGTGGCAAAGCCATCGCACCTGATACAATTTTCATCGTACTCAGCGGACATGCAGAGTTCGCTTATGCACAAAAAGCGATGAATTATGGCACGTTCGGATACTGCCTGAAACCTTTTGAAATCGAAGAAATTGAAGGAATGCTTAACCGAATAGCCCAGCAACACGAATCGAAGGTGGTTAAAGAAATCCCTGTCCATGACTTCGAACTATATGAAGCGGTTTGTTCCGGAGATCTTGAACGAATTAGCTTACGGTTGGACGAGAAACGAATACCCTTGTCGGAAGATCGCCCTCATATCCCCATTGTTATCCAAGGGTTAAGTTCGCCCGCAGATGTCGGGCAATTCTCTTCCTTGGTCTTCCCGATGAGCCGCCGACGTTATGGTTACTTATTCGAAGAGTGCCAATACGAAGTCTTCCTTCGGGGTCTTGAACCTACAGAGGTTGTACAAGAATGCGGGGTCGGGATCGGTCCTCCTATTTCGGATATACATCAACTGGATGCGGCTTTAGAATCCGCTTCTCATGCTGCGTTCAGTATGTTCACAACGGGGATGCCTGGATGTTATCGGGTGAATCCACAACAGGAAATACCGATCGACGAGAAGCTCAAAGAGATCTCCCGGATTCTTCATAATAAAGACCGGCTCGGTTTTATAGCAGCCATGGAATCGATAAAGAAATTATTCAAAGAGGGAACGTTCACCATTAAAGAAGCCTATTTGCTCTACACATCGATCCTCTACTTATTTCCTCGGGAAGGGACTCGGGTTAACGGCCGTTTTTTTGAAGGATATGAACAGCTCTATTATCGATACGGTACGGCTGAAGCTATGATCGATGATTTGATTCTTATGACACTTGATATTTTTATGAACAGAAACGAAACTGATATTTCACGAATTTCAAACCACAAAGTCAAAGAAATCATGTTATACATCCGCAACCACTTCAATCAAGAAATTTCGATTCAGCATTTAGCCAATCAGTTCTTCTTAAGTCCAAATTACTTATGCCAACTATTCAAGAAAGAAGTCGGCGAGACCATCATCGAACATATCAGTCGTTTAAGAATTGAATACGCTTGTAAAATGCTGGTCGAGACCGACCTTTCCATTTACCAAATCGGTGAGAAATGCGGTTTTCAGGATTATTTCTACTTCACACGAATTTTTAAGCGGCATCTCAAAATGACACCTACGCAATATAGGGAACAAAGCAATGAAGACATTTAAGAGATTATCCATCCGTACTCAGGTTCTGTTATTTGGTTTATTTATTGTTGCCATTATCCCAATCATCGTTTCACGAGTCTACCAACTATCAAGCGAGACCATCATTAATCAAAATACGCAATACAATACGGAGCTGGTCTCCCTTCTCAAGCAACGGATTTCTAACAACTATGCCAACGTTTCTTCCATGATGATGAATGTAGGATACGATTCGACCGTCCAAAAGTTCCTAGTCGAGAATGATAAGCTTCGAGGCTACGACCTATCCCAAAAGGTAGAGGGACTATTGAGTATCGCGCGAAATATGAATACGGACATTTTAGATATTATAGTTATCGGCAGCTCTAACACACGTATTTCCTTAGCGGGAAGAACCAAATATGCCGTCGATCTTATGAAGACGGCTGGGGATGATGGAATCGTTCATTATCGCGGATACAGTCCTCCAGACAAGGTCATCGACAAGAGAAAATTACTGTTCGGGATGAACATCTTTGCTTCAGGTGACACGTCCCTATATGGCGAAAAAATCGGCTACATCGCAGTTATTGTGGATATGAAGGCTATTCAAACTGAAATTTCAGAGTACCCTCGATTAGTCGGAACCAGCTTTTTTATGATGGATGATAAAGGGCTGATCTACTCAAATAGTGATGAGCCGGATGACATGCTCCAGCAGTTTCAAACTCGGGCAACTGGAAGGGATGGAGAGTCAATCGTCGAAACAGTTAACTTGAAGAAATATGCAATTCAGTCCTTTATCTTACCGGAGATCTCTGGAAAAATTATAACCGCTGTTCCTGTCCATAATTTAATGAAAGAACTGGAGAAGTTAAAGAAGGTCAGCTATGCTCTTCTAACATTAATCTTATTGGTCGTCTCTATTCCCTACTCTGTACTCATGATGAATCTCTTAAGACCGTTGTCTAGGCTTATGCGCTATATGAATCAATTAAAAGGCGGAAGTCTAGGAATATTGAACAACAAGGTCGATTTAAAAGGCTATGCTGAAATTGAAATCATCTCTCGACAGTTCAATGATATGACAACGCGGATTCACGATTTGACGGACCAATTAATCGATGCAAACACCCAGCTTTACCAGACAGATCTGGAAAAGCAACGTGCCGAATACTCGTATTTGCAAAGTCAAATCAATCCCCATTTCTTAAGCAATACTTTAGATACAATCAAAGGCGTTGCGATCGTAAAAGGAAATCGGGAAATCTACGAAATGACTACCGCCTTAAGCACAATGCTCAAGTACAGCATCAAGGGCAAAGAGGAGGTAACTCTTGGGGAAGAGCTGAAAATCGCAGAATCTTGTGTGAGGATTTACCAAGGCCGTTTCCCTGACAAATTCAGTTACAAGCTGTTCTGTCCACAGGAATGGTTACACATTCCCGTACCTAAAATGATCCTTCAACCTATTGTCGAAAATGCGCTTGGTCATGGACTTGAGGCTCAAGGTCAGGGAGTCTTGCTGATCACAGTAGAGAAAAGCGAAGCGGGACTGCTTGAAATCGCTGTAGAAGATAATGGTGTAGGCATCGTTGCTGCGAGACTGGAACAGCTAACCGAGCTGCTGGCTGGTAAGAACATAGAATCCGGTGATCATATAGGGCTCCTAAACGTCAATAACCGTCTAAATCTTAAGTACGGTGATCCCTGCGGCGTTCTGCTGTATAGTAAGGAAGGTAGCGGGACGAAAACCGTTTTGAGGCTTCCCGGGGCTTTAATTGATCAGCAAGAAGCCAGAGAATAAAAAAGGAGGTTGCCCATTCAGGGGCAGCCTCCTTCTCAGTTGTCTTTCTTTCCTCATTTAAAGGGACAACGCTAAGCATCCTGTGAGGATGAGCTCGCATACTCTTTCGCATGATAGGGTCCACCTTCCATAAGTACCGTCCATAATGGATCGATATCACAGTCCATGGAGCTCATCATATTGTCATGCCATTCATTCAACAGATAGACAGCCTTCATACAAATGTCTTTACGCACTTCGGCGAGATTATGTTGTTCGTAAGGATCATGCTTCAAATCAAACAACATTTCTTTCGGAAATCCATGGTGTCCGTCATGATAGGTGCGTATATATAACCAATCCTCAAATCGGATGCTGCGTTGACACACATGCGCGCATTGTGAGATTACGAGATACTCACGCCCTCCTGATTGTCCCTCCAGAATGGTATCAGCATAACTTTCACCATCCCAAGAAGGAGCCCCTTTCAAATTCAGAAGGCTTGCTAATGTCGGTCCGAGATCAAGGTGATAATGTAGCCCATCCTCCACTATTCCCTTCTTGCCGCCTGGCCAGCGAATAATCATCGGAATTCGGCAAGTCGCCTCGTCTGCCGTGCCGTGCTCGGAGTAAATCCCTAGCTCGCCCAGGCTCTCTCCGTGATCCGCTGAGATCAAAATAGCCGTATCTTCCATCACGCCAAGTTCTCTCAGCTTAGAAAATACTTTCCCGAGATGCTCGTCCAGATACTTAACTCCAGCATCATAGTTGTCAAAGATAACTCGCAGGTCATCACGATTCTCTATCTCCAGATGATGCCTAAAATGCTGATGATAATGCGATTTCGCGAGTGCATTCATATCTTCAATACTATGCTGCCCCTTTTTACTCCGGTGAAGCTCAAACGCGTCTTCCGTGATCCAATCGGGTAAAGGCTCCCTCTCGAACGGATTACCGTAGCTCTCGGGTGTACGATAAGGCGTATGCGGATCCCAGAAATTCAGGTGCAGAAACCAATTTTCGGACTCCCCATTATCCTCAAGCCATTTAAGTGCCACAGGAAGTACCTGCTCTGCCGTCTCATGCCCCCTTCCACCAACATTGAACACTTCTTGAAAACCGGCATTAAAGGTCCAGGCCGAGTGCCGTTCGGCGAAGGTGCTAATCGACGCGGTTTTCATGGCTGCTTGCCTTAATATAGCGGGAAGACTCTCCATTCCCAGCCGGTCATTAAATTCGCGTTTCGCCCCTTCTCTACGCATATCAGCAGCGGTCCCGCCATGTCCTACAATCCCATTATGAATGCCAAATCGTCCCGACATTAAAGCAGAACGGGACGGTAGACACGGCGCATCTGAACAATAGTAGTTGGTAAAGGTGACACCTTCTTTAGCGATTGAATCGATATTCGGGGAGGTATTCCGATGATAGCCATAACATCCCAGATGGTCCGGGCGAAGCGAATCCAAATCCAAATACAAGATTCTCATGAGTTATAACCTGCCTTTCCTTTTAATCGAAATGGTTACGCATCGATTCGGGCAGTTCAGAATGATCTGCTCATGCTTATAGAGTAAATGAATATGGAAAGCTCCGCTATGGAGTAGCGATGTTTGTTTTTGTATATTCGATACTTTTTCGGTACTCTGCCGGACCCCTGCCGTATTCGCCACGAAATACCTTACTGAAATGCGAAGCATCATAATAACCACATCTCTGGGAGATATGCTCGATGGTATAATCCGTATACTCCAACATTTGTTTAGCTTGCTGCAGCCGTAATTTTCGTAACATTTGCATAGGTGTCAATTTATATATTTTCTGAAACGCCCGGCTAAAATAAACAGGATTCATATGATATAGCTTGGAAAGCTCCTCTCTACTAATCTCCTGATCAAGTCTCTCCTCCATATATTTCAACGCCTCGTTAAAGCGGTCCGTGACATAGGGATCTCGTGATGAGCGGCGCCCGCCAAGCTTGGTGCTCTCCATAATTTCATAAAGGAGAAAAAATGCCAATGAACCGACCTGAACATTTCTGAAATCTTCCTCCTCCTGCAACCACAGGCTTCGCAGCTCGTCAAACCTTCGCTCATATTCGCTTTGATCCCGAATCCGAATCACCTTGCCTAGCGGGAATAACTTGAAGAAATCATCTCCGTCTTTAACTTTAGCGTTAATATTAAACAGATAATGTACGCCTTCCATTTTGGAGATCACATTAAAAGGCTCATTAGGACGGTGGATCATCACGTCTCCGGCAGAAGCAACATATTCTCCCTCGGAGGATGTCGTCAATACCTCACCTTTTTGGATGTACGAGACGGTATAACAAGACTGGACGTAATCGAATAAGACCCGCTTCTGATATTGAATTTTTATGACGTCCAGCACGGTGATATCAAACTGACTATGAATGATAGAGGACAAAGAAGTTCCTCCTTCTAATGTAGTAGTCTTTATGTATTCTCAACCGGTATAATCAGCCGCACATCGAAAGCCAATATTTCCTGCAGAGCTGTCTGGTGTATTTTTGCTCCTGGCCGCCACCCGATAACGGTTACAATAAGATTTATGGCACAAATACGATCCTCCGCGCATCGACCTTGCTACACCACTTACCGGGCCTCTCGGATTCTCGGATTCGGAAGTTAAATGATAGGCCTTAGTAAACCAATCCTCGCACCATTCCCACACGTTTCCTGACATATTATAAAGACCATATCCGTTAGGTAGATAGGATTTCACAGGTGCCGTACCTGCATAACCGTCGCTGGCATGATTTTTATCAGGGAACTTTCCTTGCCAAATATTGCAGCGATGCTCACCGCCCGGTTTTAATTCGTCCCCCCAAGGATATCGTTTCTGAACTAGACCCCCTCGTGCGGCATACTCCCACTCTGCTTCCGTAGGCAGACGTTTGCCGGCCCAGCTGCAATATGCATCAGCATCATGCCAAGATATGTGGATCACCGGATGATCAAGGCGTTCGTCTATTTGAGAATCCTGACCTTCCGGATGACACCAATTCGCTCCCTCTACCACCCACCACCAGGGAGTTTGAGTAGCTACTTGGGTCACTTTTTTCCCTGTCTCCATGGAAACAAAAGAATGAAACACATAAGACCAACCGAAACGCTCCGCATCTGTAACGTAGTTTGTTTCCTTGATAAAAGCAGCAAACTGCTTATTCGTAACTGCCGTTGCATCAATCAAAAAGGGAGATAAGGTAACATTCCTAGCAGGCCCTTCTCCGTCTGCGGGGAACCCTTCTTTGTCATCCGTCCCCATAAGAAAAGTGCCTCCAGGAATAAGGATCATGTCCGAGAAATCTTTATCCCCTTCTGGTCTTTGGATAGTTGTGTTCTCCTTACAAACATCGATGAAACCTTGTTTCTCGACTTGATTTCGACTAGCTGAACAGCAAGCCCGTATATTCTCTGACATGTACTTACCTCCAATCTGGGATCGTCCCGGCCCTGTCTAAAAAAAGGCTACACCAAGAATGCCAGAGGCAACGATAATGGTGAGCGGATGCAGCTTATATTTCATTAAACCATAAAGTGCAGCGAATACAATGATCAACGTGCCAATGGTCTGCCAACTAATGAAAGCGTGTTCCATGCTATTTAATCCAAATCGAATCGCAGCATAGGCAATCAAGCCTGTAATCACTGGTCGCAAACCATAAAATAACGTTTTAATCCATTGACTGTCCCTCACCCGATAAAAGAAGACGGAAATAACAATGATGATGATTAATGAGGGCAGAACCATGCCTAATGTTGACACAATCGCTCCTTCGATTCCGGCTATACGATATCCGATCAAGGTTGCACTGTTCGTTGCAACAGGCCCGGGTGACATCCCTGCGATGGAAACTACCTCTTGGAATTCCCCTTCGGATAACCACCCCCCAGCCATAGCTTCATGCTGAATCATCGGAATGATGGCGTACCCTCCTCCAAAAGAAAGAAGGCCAATTTTTATAAAAGTGAAAAATAAACTCCAATTCACATCGCTTCCCCCTAGATGTAATACTCCGGATAATTCGATTCTTCATCAGAAGCTTTCAAGGACTCCTTCTCTGTCCGAACTTGGAGCCCTAAGAGCTGTTTGATTGGCATATATACAAAACCGATAATCAATCCAACTGCGATCACGTAAATGGGATTGATTCCGGAAACTAATAAAACAATCGGTATAACCAACGCTGTAACAGCCGTAGTCTTGTCAAATATAGCGTTCTTGGCCATTCGATATGCTGCTACTAGGATCAAAGCAATAACAGCACCATGAATCCCCTTCATGGCGGCAATAACTTTTGGTTGGTCGGCCAGTTGTGAGTAAACGGCGCTAAGCAAACAAACAATGATAAAGGTTGGAATCGTAATCCCAGCGATTGCAGCAATCGCACCCTTCACACCAGCAAGACGATAACCAATGAATGCCGCCGCATTTACACCTACCCCACCTGGTGCTGCGCCAGCTAAAGATAGAATTTCATCCATCTCCTCTTCAGCCAGCCATTTCCGTTTAGTGGAAATTTCCCGTTCGATCATAGGGATCATCGCATAACCTCCCCCGAAAGTTACGGGACCGATTCGAACAAATACCCAAAACAACTGGAACAATAGACTTATCCTTAGGTCTGTATTCGTAGTCACATTTGTTTTCATAGTTGTTCTCATGGATTCCACCCTTATATTTTCTGTCGTAATTTCATTATATCACTTTTTCCCAAAATGGAATTAAGTTTTTTGAACGGTAAAATACAATCTATGGTTTATGCGTTATACTATATTAATGTTAATAAATACAAACTTTATAAAATACGATCTTACTAGTTCATCCTATATATAGCTTGGAGGTATATCGTGGAAAAGCGCTCGACACACATTCCATCACCAAAAAAACTCCTATACGACCGAATCGCCGAACAAGGCACTGTTTCCAAGTTAGATCTTCTACAGACATTTTCACTTACCAAAAGCACAATGACCCGAATATTAGATGAGATGACGGAAGAAGGCTTGCTGATAGAATGCGGATTCGGGGAATCTAGCGGAGGCAGAAGACCTATTTTATACCAGATCAATCCTTCCTACGGCTACATCATCGGTTTAGAGATTTCCAGACTGTATTCTTCCCTTGGTTTATTTGATATGCAAATGAACCCAAAATCAATTGTTCACTGGCGAATGGATCAGGCATTCACACCTGAAAGATTTATAGATCATATCAGTAATCAAATACGCGCTTTCCTTAGGGACCATCAGTTAGTGGACAGTCAAATCATCGGGATAGGAATAGGGGCTGTGGGGCCACTTGATCGGGAAAATGGCTTGATCCTAAAACCGCTGCACTTCCCTTCTTCAGGCTGGAACAATCTGCCGATTTGCAAACTGGTGGAGGAACGAACGGGCTTCAAAGCTTTACTCGACAACGGTGCCAATTCCGCACTCCTTGGAGAACGATGGTCCATCCGTCACGCTAACATTCAACATATGCTCTATGTTCATGCTGGAGCAGGACTCCGCTATGCGATGATGTCGCATGGAAGTATTGTTCATGGCACGATGGATATGGAAGATGCCATTGGTCAAATGATCATCCAGACAGATGGACCCCGATTAAATAATGACGGGAACTACGGGGCTCTGGAAGCATTCGTATCTGTGCAGGCGCTAGAACAAAGTGCGCGCTCAGAGGCGAAAATGGACAACGATCTGATCCTCCAAAGATATAAAGTGGCGCCTGAGAAACTAACTTATGATGTATTGGTACAAGCCTTTAGAGACGGTAATCCACATGCGCGTGAATTATTTACTCAAGCCGCCATTCACTTCGGGATTGGCCTCGCCAACGTTATCAACCTGTTACATCCTGAGACCATCATTCTAGGTGGTGCGCTCATCCACTCTCACGAGTTGTTCTTCCAAACGGCGGTTGAAGTGGCACAGCGAAACACTTACCGTTATCCTGAATACCAACCTCACTTCACTCTAGGTACTTTAAAAGAAGAAGCTGTGGTGACTGGAGCCGCTATAATGGTAAGAAATCAAATGGTTCTTTAGCATAACAAAAAGGTTGTCCCACAGTCATTTGCATGAGTGTTGGAACAACCTTATTTAATTTGACCTATAGTGGTTGACAGCAACTCTTAAATTTTTTCCCACTTCCGCATAGACATGGATCATTTCGACCTGGAAGTGGTTTTGCACTTTTCCTGAACTCCAGCATCTGCTCCGATCTAAGTCGGTTCGCAAGCAACATCATCCGTTCATAAGCATACGAGTAAAACATTTTGTAGCTGCGGCAAAAATAATCAACCTCAGTACGATCATTAACATCAAGCCAATTCCGGTTGCGCGGGCACCCCCCATTGCAAAAGCTAAGATACTCACACTTATAGCATGATTCATTCATATTGGGTTTCATTAACAAAAAGTCATCATATATGGGGCTGGTAAGCAATGCTTCAAGGTCGGTATGGCCGATATTTCCTAACTTGTGCTCTTCATCAATAAAGAAATCACAAGGATAGGCATCCCCGTTCGTTTCAAGCACCATCATCTTCGGGCAGCATGAGTTGTGGACGCATAACTCCGCCTCATGATGCATGAATACTAGAAGCATATTCTCAAAAATACGAATGGGAAGCTCCGGATACCCCTCGTTGTACCACAGATCAAATGTACGGCATAGAAACGCTCCGTATTGTTCAGGTGTAATTCGAAAGCGGCCAGGCATATCACTCTTCTGTGAAACAAAATCCATGCAAGGGATAAACTGAATATAAGGAAATTGTTGTTCCTGGTAGAATGCCATCAATTCGTCTGGTTTCATCACATTATCTTCATGAATCACCGTCAGAATACTATAATCCACACCCTCATTCTGTAGATGACGAATCCCACGCATAACTAGATCATAACTACCTTTCCCCGAACCCGTTATACGATGTGCATCATGAATAGGCTCAGGACCGTCCACACTAATCCCAACCAAATAGTTGTACCGTTTAAAAAATTTCGCCCATTTCTCATGAATTAGCGTTCCGTTGGTCTGCAGCGCATTACTGATCATCGTATGAGGTGGAGCGTACTTAGCTTGGAGTGAGATCACGCGTTCAAAATATGGAAGTCCGGCTAATAGCGGCTCCCCTCCTTGCCAAGAGAAAGTCGCTATACCAGATGATCTTTTCATGTACTGAGCGATAAACCGCTCCAGAAGATCCGTATCCATCACTCGGATCGGATGATGAGGATGTCCCCCTGCTGTGCTGTAATAGCAATAATCACAGGTTAAATTACAATCCTCCGAGACGGTTTTCCACATGACATGAAGAGTCTCAGGCCTCGAGGTCTGTATGCAAGTTGTCATACGATTCTGCCCCTCCTATGTAAATACAAACTTTACTTTGTGAAAGCTATTTCCTATTTCTTCAATTAAATCATAGGTATGTACATCAACGATGAGTAAAACATCATAGTTTGTCGAATATCTAGAGATAAAAAAATACACTCCCCATTGTCTGTTAAAACAATGGGGAGTGTATTTTCTTTGAAGATAAATAGAGCATTACCAGACACTGTTTCTTTAATTACGGACGTATTCCTTATTCGCTGTTTCCAACATTGATTTCCAATCCGCAAATTTAGTTTCTCTAACTACATGACGATCAAAAAGTTCATCAGGTATGTCAGCAACATCTTCTTCTGTCTTTACTTGAAAGTTTCCTTTGGTTACAAACTCATCGAAACTTTTGTAATTGGAATACTTACTCATAAACGCTTCATTAAACAATTTCTCGAAAGAGATGTGATTGGGATCTTCTTGATACGTTTTCTGTCCTTGTAACTCATTCATCAATTCTTCCATGGTCATTGGTTTTTGTCTTCTCAAATTACCACTCCTAATTTTCTGTTATAGTTGTAGAATATCATGTTAATCCATAAATCACACGAATCCTAAGCTTACCATAATTTTCGCTATTTCACCTTTCAAATTTCACTTAATATGCAAATGATCCGCCTCTATACTTAAAATACAACAAAAAACCTCCCTTATTCATAAGGAAGGCTCTTATTTTTAGGACAATTTCACCAAGCTGTAGTTTTTCTTACCCTTACGGATAATGATAAACCGGCCGCCGATAGCTTCGCTAGCTGTAACTTCCAGTGCTACGTCGCTAACTTTCTCACCATTCATGGAGATTGCTCCTTTGGTGATATCCTCACGTGCTTGACGCTTAGACGGCTCGATACCGAGATCAACCAACCACTCTACGATATTTTTAGATTCCAGTGTAGTTTCGTAGGTCGGCATTTCCTTGAAGCCTTGCTCGATCTCATCAGCAGTTAGGGATTTGATATCTCCACTGAACAGAGCAGCAGTAATACGTTTAGCCTGCTCCAGCAATTCTTCACCATGCACGAATCTGGTCATTTCTTCAGCAAGTGTTTTTTGTGCTTCGCGTTTATGCGGTTCAGTCTGAACTTTTTCCGCAAGTGCATCAATTTGCTCTTTAGATAGGAATGTAAAGTACTTCAAGTATTTCACAACATCACGGTCATCAGTGTTCGCCCAGAACTGGTAGAACTCAAACGCAGTCGTTTTGTTTGGATCGAGCCAGATTGCTCCTCCAGCTGATTTACCGAATTTTGTTCCATCAGCTTTCAACATAAGCGGGATCGTTAGACCGAATGCTTTTGCTTCAGGTCCTTCTTTTCTACGGATCAGATCCAGACCACTTGTAATGTTGCCCCATTGATCGGAGCCACCAATTTGCAGCTGCACATCTTCATGCTGGTACAGATGCAGGTAATCTAGGGATTGCAGGATTTGGTAAGAGAATTCAGTAAAGGAAATTCCGCTGTCCAATCTGCTCGCTACAACATCTTTGGCAAGCATCGAATTGATGCTGAAGTTCTTACCATAGTCACGCAAAAATTCGATCACATTGATTTTATGCGTCCAATCATAGTTATTCACCATACGAATTTGATTGTCGCCATCAGTAACGAACAGTTTTTTCATTTGTGCGGTAAGCGCATCTACGTTAGCTTGGATTTGCTCCAGTGTCTGCAATGAACGCTCGGATTGTCGTCCACTTGGATCACCTATCGTACCTGTAGCACCGCCAATTAGCATAACCGGACGATGTCCTGCAAGCTGGAATCTTTTGAGTACCATGAACGGAATCAAGTGACCAATATGCATACTGTCACCCGTCGGGTCTACACCGCAGTACACCGAAACGGATTTCTGGTTGGTCAATTCTCTAAGCCCTTCGGCATCGGTTTGTTGATTGATGGCATCGCGCCATTCTAGTTCATCGATAATATTCATTGCCTAACACCCCTTAAATTAGTAGATATCCTATAACGAATCATCAGTCCGCCAAGCGAATATAAGGATAGTTGATGAAGAGAAACTTATAAATCCTTATATTTAAAAACAAAAAAATCGTCCCCTTGTCTATTGTAGACATAGGGACGATTGAATAACCGTGTTACCACCCAGATTGCACCAATGAAACGCTAATGCTAAAACACAGCATTGATGCCACTCGTGACGAGATATCGTTCGCCATTCCGCTCGGTGTTAGCCGAGATACTCCAAAGTGTAATTCGTACTCTTAGTGTGTACCGGGTTTCATCAACCCCCGGCTTTCTGAAACAGGGACTAAGCTACTACTGGGCTTCTTCAACGTATATCGTATATAAGATTACAGCCAGTATAGTGAAATAATTCTTCAATGTCAACATCTTAAGCTGAGAATGCTGAGACACACTCCTGCTGTGACGCACTACTAGGCATTACCTATTTTTTTCTGTTACAATTACGAAAAAAGAGGTGAACGACTCCGTATGCTTGATCCAATCGATAATCATATTTTAGAACGCCTAACTCAAAACAGCAGAATTTCCTACACCGATCTAGCTAAAGAAGTTAATTTATCAAGTGTCGCGGTTAAGGATCGTATTGATCGGCTCGTCAATCAAGGAATTATTGAGCAATTCTCAATCGTCATCAACGCAGAAAAATTAGGAAAGAAAATTTCGGCGTATCTAGAGCTTGAAGTGGAGCCTGCCCATTTAAATCATATTGTCAGAGTCCTAAAAGAAAATGAACGCGTAGCCGTACTTTATGAAATGACAGGGCCGTGCATTCTTCACATTCACATTCTAGTTGAGAACCTTGAAGAGATGGAACGGTTTATGCATGAATCCATCTACTGTCTGGATGGTCTAGTCCGTGTAGAAAACCAAATCTTATTAAAACGCCACAAAAATCAGGATGGTCTAAATATATAAAAAAAAGAACCGACTTTAAGACGGTTCTTCTCTCGTTTGGATCTTATTATGTTTATGAAATGATTGCTAATTCAACCTACTCTGTTTTAGATAACTTAGCTTTATAAAATTTCGCGAAATATTCGCTGACCTGAACCTTCTCTTTTACAACTTCTATTGGAACAACGAGCTTAACGATCTCTCCATTGTACATTCCTGTCGTCGCCCCGACTTTCATCTCTAGAACATTATTATTGTAGCTTATAGTTACTGTCTGAGTAGTCGGCTTCCAGCTCACCTTCGCACCAAAGCTTTCAAAGCTGCTACGTAATCCCACTGCCTTGCGCTCCGAATCACCGAATTGGCCTTTATCGATCAAAGCATGCACACCCCAGTTTCCATCCACCACCTGTGTAATTCCAAAATCCGCGGACACAGACATCAGTGAGTACGCTTCATCCTCGCTCAATTCCATTCCAGCCATTAAAAAATCTTTTGTTTTATGTGCGGCATCCTTCATTGCTTTGTCGATGGACGAGTTTTTGAAAATATCCGTCTGAGCACTAGCCCCCAGCTCCTCCAAATAATTGGCGTAGCTGAAGCCATGCACAACCCATTCGTATTCATTTTCAAGTAATGGGAAACTTAACCCACTCAGTTTTTGGTTAAGCGTTGCTTTTTTATGAAGAATAACTTGTATATCACCAGTAACTGATGTCTCGATCGCAGTTCCGTTAATCTCTGAATCCCCTTGGCCGGCATGCGGGTCACCAATTGACAGTAGCGCACCCGGTACGGATACAGGATAATACATCGTTGCACCTTCAGTAATCCGCCAATCATCAACGTTGCCACCATTGTATGAAGGAGGTACTGAATCTACAATATCCGCTTCTTTAGGCGCCACACCCATCGTGCCGAAGTGGAGACGTACTGGAATCTTTATACCTTTCAATACATCAAAGTTCTTATCAATCGTATTATGGTCTACAATTACACCTGGGTAGTCGATTATCGGGTGCACTTGACCATCCGGATCGGTTTGCACTGTCCATTTGTAGTTATAAACAGCTGTTGCATAATCCGTCCCACCTTCAGTATCCATCTCATAGATGGTGACCACTTCACGTTTTTTCGGCTCCTCCACCATATCTCCGAATAGATAACCCCAGTTCGCCGCGGCATTCACGCCATAGGTTTTGCCTGCATATTTGTCATTTCCATTAGGTCTCAGCTTCATGTCCAGAATCTTCACTTCCAGAACATCCCCTGGCTCAGCGCCTTCTACTGCGATAGGTCCCGTCATAATATGTACGCCTGGTCCACGAAGCGCTTCGTTCTTCTCCCCTTCTATCCAGTGAAAAATATCTTCAACACCCGCATCCCCTTTAATCATCCGATCGTAATCATCACCGGAATGATGCGTAATGGCCTCGACCGTCACAATATCTCCCGATTGTACTGTTAAAGCTGGATCACCTTTACCAATATTCCCCCAGCGAACGGTCTCCGAATTCGCTTTTAGAACATGCGTTTTCGGTTTATACGCGCTTTCCATCGTGTCAGCAAAAATAACACCCGTTGACGATCCTGCTAGCAAAACCGCTGATAAAATGACACCAACCTTCAGAAATGTTTGTCTTTTCATAGTCAAATCCTCCTCAACTCAATTCAATGTTAGATTTTATAACATTTTGTGTTTTTGAGTATAACAGATGGATTCCAGATTAACAATATAAATTTTTATACGCTTCTAGGTTTAAATAATAAATCAGAACTATTAGATATCTTTAATTATCCAAGCCTCCTTCTTCGGTACAATAAAAAAACGCCAACACTTATTAGCTAATTAGCCATAGTGTTTGACGTTTATCATCCATTCTAAAACGATACTTCATTTTCAACGTAGATCAGTAATACTCCTTGTTGCCCGTTTTACAATCCGTTTCGTTTCCTTGGAATCCGAAGAAATTAACCACTTCTCACTAAGCTGTTGCACCCAGTCTGGATTGCTTTTACTCGCATCGTTCAACCAATTACTTACAGAATCCTGAACGTATTTTGCCGGATCTGACTTAAGTGGTTCTAATAATGGAAGTGCTATTGCTGGGTTTTCTTTTAGCGCAGTAATATGCTTCGCCCATACCCCATGTGGCCGCGTCAATTCGATTGCATATCTCCTTATGTTCGTATCTTGATCATGAACCCAGCTCTCTAAGAACTTAATGGATTCATCCAATTCTGCAATAACCGATTCCCTTAAAGCCATCCATGAAATCTCACGTACCCCAAAATGAACATCCGCTGCAAAGGGACGGATATCCATTAGCTTTTGTGATAGACTTAAAGATTGATTTAGACCGATCATATAGGCAGCCCAACAGCGGACACTATCGGAACGATGCTGTGCTAATGCTGAGAATACTCGGACTTGTTCCATCTCTGATTTGCACTCCAATACCTGTTGCCACTCCCGCGCGATAGCCGGTATGAGCTTCATGATTTTCTTTTCCGATGAATCGCGAAGCCTTTGTAAAATTGGTTCGGATTCCTGTCCAAAACCTAGCTCGTCCAGTACATTTTCTATCAAGACCATATGGTCCACAGCAAGCCATTCCGTTAGATTTACAGTCTGTAATTGTCCTTTATGCAATAGTCCAACAACATCAGCAGGAATATCGCTAACTTTTCGAGCTCCCTTCCTATGCTCCATAGAAATCTTCCCTTCACCTATGATTTTAAAGGCTTGGATAACCTTCTTCTTATATCTAGGATACGGGTATTTCTAACCATAAAGATGTAATCTCATTTACAACTCATAATCTTTATAAATTTCTTTCCAAAATCTTATCATGATGGATACGTATAGTTTTGAACCCAGTCTGAAGCACCTCAGCTTTTACCAATTCTTGCAATGCCACAGTAACCGCTTCTCTGCTCGCACCAATCAAATTGGCGATTTCTTGATGTGACAGTGGAACATTGATTTTATAATAATTATCCTCACTTTTAACGCCTAGTTGATCCGATAGCTTTAAAAGAACGCACAATATTTTATCATGCAGATTTCCGATGGCTAGGTTTTGAGTTAACTGACTCATACTTTTTATACGATCACTCAATACTTGCATTAATGACATCAAAAATCTAGGTCGAGTAGCTACGAATTCTTCAAATCTTACAGGATCAATTGTACAGATATGACACTCTTCCATGGCTTCAATGTAATGATCTTTGGTTCCAAACGAAATCACGTTCATTTCACCAAAAACATTACCCTCACTCAGAATATCCGAAGTAAACTGCTTCCCATCCGCAATCAATCGGTATAAACGCACCTTTCCTTTTTTCACAAAAAATAATCCTTCAGAGAAGGTTGTCGGTGTCTGGATATATGTATTTTTCGGAACTACTGTTATTCGAGTTAACTCTTCCATTTCCATTAGATCTTCCAGCGCTAACGATTGAAGCAAATTGAATTGAGATAAATAATGAATAGTCTCCATTGCCCCTCCCTTATATAACGTTATTCGTTATTTTAGTATACCGCACAAAAAAAGCCACGTCCTAAGGACGCAGCTTATTCGTTAACGATTACTTGCTTCCCAGCGCGCTACTTCTTCACGAACACGAGGAGCTACTTCCGTTCCCAGCAGTCTAATCGCCTGCATAACATCCTCATGAGGCATTGTACCGTGGGGCATATGTAAAAAGAATCGCGTAATTCCCACATGCTTGCGAAGATGAATGATTTTGTTCGCAACGGTTTCTGGATCACCTACGTACAGAGCGCCATCAAAGCTGCATGCTGCATCGTAATCGGAACGATGGTATGGGGGTGTCCCTTTTTCCTTCGCCCGCACATTGGTCCGAGCATGCGTTGAAGGGAAAAATTTCTCCAGTGCTAACTCATTAGTCTCAGCAATAAACCCGTGTGAGTGCGAGGCAATAGGCAGGCTTGAAAGATCATATCCGGCTTCAGCCGCTGCTTTTTTGTAGAGCTGCACATGCTTCGCATAATCAAGCGGTTGAACATTTCCAATAATAGCTAATACAAAAGGTAAACCTAATGCTCCAGTGCGGATCGCAGACTCTGGACTACCAGCACTCCCAATCCAAATCGGTAACGGATCTTGAACCGGACGCGGGTAAATCCCCAAATTGTTTATGGCCGCTCGATGTTTACCACTCCAGGTTACTTTTTCTGACTTTTGGATGGCTAATAACAATTCCAGCTTCTCATTAAAGAGTTCTTCATAATCTTTCAGATCATAGCCGAATAATGGAAAAGACTCTGTAAACGAGCCGCGGCCGATCATAATTTCTGCACGTCCATTCGAAATGCCATCTAGCGTTGCAAAATCTTGAAATACACGTACGGGATCTGCTGAAGACAGGATCATTACGGCACTGGTCAAACGAATTTTCGAAGTCAACGATGCAGCTGCAGCTAACACAACCGCAGGTGATGAAGCCGCATAATCATTACGATGATGCTCGCCCACTCCGTATACATCTAGTCCCACCTCTTCGGCAAGTACAATTTCCTCCACTACTTCACGTAGTCGTTCTGCATGACTTATTGTCTCACCCGTTTGGACATCGGGCGTTGTCTCGACAAAGGTACTTATTCCAAGTTCCACTCTCGTTTCCTCCTAAAGTTCTGCACGATGCATTATTCTCTGGATGTAAATGTTTGAATATTCATAATTACATTTAATCAAGAAACCCATTATAATAGGATTCACCGATAATTCCAACTATTTCAGATCCCCTCGATTATTGATCGGTCTGAGGAGCCCTTATTTTAATGATTTTGTCCATTTTGCGAGATTATTGGACTCAGATGCTGCTTTTTGCTCAAAACCAATACCAAAATGTATGTTTTTATGGAAATAAAATCATGCGGTCCGAAGCGTGAATATGCCTCATATCTAATTCCCCCAAAAAAACCACATCTTTTGGATGTGGCTCATCAGAGCATGATGTTATATTGAAATGGATAAATAGAATTAGGTTGAGGAGGAAATAGATTTGGAGACCCAAAGATGTAGCTTATTTAGGTTAAATGATAATGACTATGAAGATTTAAAGATGATCTATATCAATGAAAACGTAAGAAAATACTTAGGTGGAGCGATCCCTGAGGAGCATACCTATAGTAAGTTTTTGGACACATTACAACGTTCATACCAAGGGGCACATTATTGGACCGTTAGGCTGAAAGCCCTTAATAGCTGTATTGGATTAGTTTCTTTAGATAGTCATACGGACGGAATAAACACAGAAGTTTCATATGAATTTCTGCCAGAATGGTGGGGACATGGGTATGCCAGAGAAGTTATTCAGCAAATTTTAAATTACGCTTTCAATGAATTAAATTTATCCAAAGTAATCGCTGAGACACAAACTGCTAATCTCTCCTCCTGCAGACTATTAGAGAAATTAGGTATGCAATTGGAACAAACCGTTCTAAGATATGGTGCTGAGCAGGCAATATACAGTATTGAAAATAACTTAGCTACAAAATAAGCTAGTTCATGTTCCCTATACTCGAGCTTATGGGCTTATCCAGCGGTTTCGGGGGTTTTCTCTGATTGATTCCAATCCCGACTCGACCGAACACAAAGGCTCCGCCTGGAATACGATTCGCTATGTTCATGATGATCGCCGATCCTACCACACATCCGACAAATTGGAGAAGCACACTGAATAGTCCAAGGTTTTGCAACCCGAACGAAGAAGGAAGTTTGACGAATAAAGCCAACAACAACGGGTGAAGCAAATATATGCCGAAGGAGTATCTACTGCTCCACTCCAGCACACGCGGCACTTTCTTCAATGAAGAAGCCACTGTGAAGAGTAGTAGAATCATGCTCATGGCGAAAAGTAACATATCAATTCTCTTGGAACTATGTGCCGTAATCCAGCCTTGCTCATTCACGAATAGCACAAACGCGCCTGTTACAACTGGAAGCACGTAGACAGCTAAACGGAACTGTTTTAATTTTCCCCGGAACCAAGCCTCATTTCGCCCCAAGTAATAAGCCACAGTAAAGTAGAAAATCCACCCCGGAGAGAAAACCCAATATAATTTATCCCAAATATATTGAGCAGCTACCGTATCTACGGGTTTGGTGAAATTGAAAAAACCTAAGTAAGCCACATTAATAACGAATGACGCAATCAGTATAGAGCGTGGAGTGAATTTTTTGGCATGCTTTTGAAATAAGAGGAACAAGGCATAAAACTGAAAGATAATTAGGATAAAGTAGCCATGAAAATCGCCAAGTAACCAATGACGCCAGAGAAAGTACCAAAAAGCCTGAAGAAGCGGAATCCCCTCACTGCCCGCCATATCCAATCCTTTTAACCCTGCGTACAAAGCTCCGAAAAAAAAGTAAGGAAGCAAAATATACTTGATCCGTTTCTCCCAAAATTTCGCGGGAATTCCGTCCGGGTATGCAAAAGACAATACGAATTGCGAGATAAATACGAATACCGGTGTGCCAAATGTAAGCAGTAGACCCACTGACTCTACCCAAGGCGTGTTCCCATCGTCATAGACTCGATATAAAGCATGTAACAGCGCTATACTTAAGCAGGCTATACTACGTAGAACAAACATTTCCGAATTTAATTTTCGTTCCATGGGGATGACCCCTTTCGATATTTGCGATTAATGGTCCACAGCACTGCCTACAGTCAATCGGGCTGCAATCGTCTTCTTGAGTCCCTGGTGAAGATCATGGTGAGGTGACCAGGACATCAACTCGTTTGCTTTACTATTGTTTAAATAGCTGTGAAGAATATCTCCCGGTCGAGCCTGTTCATAGGTTGTCTGGGATTCCCGACCTGTAATACCGCCTATCATCTCTACAATCGTATTAATGGAGGTCGCCACCCCGCAGCTAATATTTATGATCTGATTGTCCGCATTCTCATCTGTACAAGCCGCATTTACAAACGCCTGTGCAACATCCTCAACATAGACAAAATCCCTGGTCTGTTCTCCATCCCCATAAATTACAAGCTCCTTGCCTTGCTTTATGCGATCCAGAAAAATCGAAACGACACCAGCTTCACCATGTGAGCTTTGTCGAGGTCCATATACATTCGCAAGACGAAGAATGGTGTACTTCAGCCCATGCATGCTGGCAAACATCCGAATATAAGACTCAGGAACACTTTTTGATACCCCATAACAAGATTCAGGATTTAAGGGATGTTTCTCGTCAATGCTCAAATATTCAGGATTACCGTATACAGCGGCCGACGAGGCGTACACGATCTTTTCAACCTGATGGGCCTCACACATCCGCAGGACGTTAAGTGTGCCAACAATATTCACATTCGCATCAAACAATGGATTGCGCTGAGATTCTCTTACGTCAATCTGTGCAGCCAGATGAATGACCGCATCCGGTTTCTCACGGATAAAGACTTCACCCAGAGTCTCGTCCCGAATGTCGTACGGATATAAAACAGCGGAAGGATTTCTATAGAATGAGCCGGAAGCACCCGATAAATTATCTACAATTACAGTTTCGATCCCCTCTCTTATAAGCCGGTCAACAACATGTGACCCAATAAAACCAAGCCCCCCAGTTACTAATACCTTCAAATAAAAAACTCCTTTCGCCCTGTAAAGTGCTCTTTGTACCATGCATCTGTAGAAAAGTTCACATAAAATACTTAAGAAGAAACGATGTTGTCATCCTTTATGGACGACAACCGTTACTCGTAGAAATATAAGGATGATTTATAACGTGAAACTTAGCCTTATATTTCAAATCAAAAAATAAAGGAGTGAAGTATATGGCAACTGCACCTATTCCAGATAATTCTGTAACAACGTCCGTTATTGCGGACGGAGCAGTCACTTCTATTAAATTAGATCCTGAAACTAACGGTTACGTGAATGTTCGATCTTATGGAGCTACAGGGAATGGTACCAAAGATGACACCGTCGCGATTCAAAATGCAATTAATGCTGGAAATGCCAAACGCAAGGTTGTTATTTTTCCGCCTGGTGTATATAAAGTCTCTTCCGGCCACATGCGTAACCCTTCAGTCCTAGATTGGTGGTGTCTTCGTATTCCAACCGGAACTAACCTAAGCTTTGAAGCCGGCTCAAAATTGGTGCTTGCCCCTAACCCACCATCGGATACTCGAGTTCTCGTTATGTTAAATGCCGCAAACATCACGATATCCGGCAGCCTCGAAATAGACGGAAGTGCTTCGACTGTTAAAACAGCCGTCAACGATCAACTTCATGGCTTGTTCATTTCTTCTTCGCAAAATATAACGATTGAATCGGTGTACTCTCATGATTGCTATGGTGATAATATTTTCATTGGAGGGACAGAAGATATCCCATCCGTTAATGTGCATATCGGATATGCGTACTGTGAAACGGCTGGTCGAAAGAACTTTGTAGTCCATTTTGTAGACCAGCTTCATGTCAACAGAGCCGTATTAAATAACAGTCGCGGTGGTGCACCTGGGTTTAATGGCGCCAATTCACTCGATGTAGAACCCGACATCTTCAAGGGAACGCGTAGCTTTTATCAACGATTCGACTCTTTGACAACAACTGGTTTCGGCAATGATATGACAACTGGACTTTCAGATGAGATAACGAGACTTTGGACTCTCGACATCGGTTCACTAGATATGCGTGTAAGTGGATCAGTAAGTCCAGCATTGCTGTCCTATGGATTGACGCTAAAAATCAGCCATTTGTCTATTCGCTCGACGGATCATAAAGCTAATTACGGTCTACAAACGATCTATTCACAATTTATTGATATCGGAAGCGCAAGGTTCGATGGAATCGGCGGCCCTGCGATCTACGCTGCGTTTAATGCTGCTGGAGGAAAACCAAGATTGCATATCGGCTCGTTAGGGATGTACGGCTCGGGTTCCACCTTAGCAAGCGGAGTCCGAATCGACGGAGGAGATCTTTATGTGGGGACGATAGATGCACAGGACTTAACGGGCAGCACCTTACAATTATTCACAACAGAGTCTGACGCGATGGTTACTGTCGACAATATGATTGTCCGTAACAGCGGGACCAATCAAGTCGTGCTAGCGTCATCTTATGGTGCAGCTAAGCCCTTCCTGCACCTGAACAATGTAGCAGCGTTTGATACCCGTTCTGTAAAGGTAAAACGCATTCTAGAATTCGAAACATTGGTTGCCATGCAGGGTACTTCTCTTGGTACCTTGTATAATCCGTATGCTTTAACTGAATGGTTCTCTACCTATGGCAACTTCAAACGGGCAGTCCGACTCGTTGGTGGAACATTACTTCCTGCAGTATTTATTGTGGAAGGATCGCCTGAGGGAACGATTACCGCTCCGATTGGCAGTCTGGCTATGCGAACAGATGGTGTAGCGAAAGCCACTTTTTATGTGAAGGAAAGCGGAACCGGTGCTAACGGATGGATTGCTAAGTAATTTTTCAGTGGTTCTGAATACAAGACTCTATCGCATCCATTACGCGTACCAGATCATCATCCGATAAAGAGCTACCGGAAGGTAGACATACACCTTTTGTGAACAATTGATCAGATACACTATGTCCCTCCATGTATGGATAATAGAAGGCGTTCTCGAACAGAGGTTGCAAATGTAGAGGTTTCCATACAGGTCTAGCTTCTATATTGTTGAATTCCAGGCACTTTAAGAGTTGATTAGCGGAGAAGCCTGCGATTTCTTCATCAATCGTTAGCGCACTTAACCAGCGTGTACTGCGACAATTTGGCGCTTCCGGCATGAAATGAAGACCCGGAATGGATCCCAATCGATCTGAGTACACTTGAGAAATATATCTACGTCGTTCGACCTTTTCCTCAAGTAGCTCCAGTTGCCCTCGTCCTATGGCTGCCAACAGGTTACTTAGCCGGTAGTTATAACCCATTTCGGAATGCTGATAGTGTGGAGCAGTGTCACGTGCTTGGGTAGACCAGAAACGGGCTTGATCTAATGCATCGGTATCATCCGATACAAGCATACCTCCACCTGAGGTTGTAATAATTTTATTCCCGTTGAAAGAATAGATTCCGAAGCGGCCCCAAGTACCACTAGCCTTTCCGTGATAAAAGGCACCGAGGGATTCCGCAGCATCTTCTATTAAAACAATACCGTAACGATTCGCGATTTCCACAATTGGTTCCATGTCTGCGCTCTGCCCGTACAAATTGACAACAACAGCTGCTTTAGGCAGTATCCCTCTATCATTCAAATCCAGGCAGGCCCGCTGAAAGGCTAGTGGACACATATTCCATGTCTCTGGTTCTGAGTCTACGAATACAGGTGTAGCCCCCAAATATAAAATAGGATTGGCACTAGCTACGAACGTGAGCGTCGAACAAATCACGTAATCTCCTTGAGAAACGCCAGCTAGACGTAGTGCGAGATGAATTGCCGCTGTTCCAGAGCTTAATGCAAGTGCACCCTTTGAACCTGTATAGTCGGCCATCTCCCGCTCGAAAGCATCGACTTGTGGTCCGATGGGAGCGATCCAGCCAGAGTGAATTGCATCCTCCAAATAAGCCTGTTCACGTCCACTTACATGCGGTGGGGATAACAAGATTCGTGGTAGAATGCGTGGTTGACGAATACTCATGCCTTGCTCCTTTCTCCATTTGGATGCTTTAATCCAAATGGAATACATATCTTATTGTCTTACTTCAGAGCGTGGTCCATGATATTTTGATTCAACAGAGATGGATGCCGGTAGAGCGGAAAATAATTTCCCGCAACCCCAGTGTCACAGAGTGCAATCATTCGTTCATACACCTCGGGGAAAAATATTCGCTTACCTAAGTAATAGTCTAGTGGTTCTAGTTGAGTAGCGAATCTTAGCTTGAACTGAAACAACTCGTCATTCCCCTTATATCCCCCACCGAGATGGAATTTGTCGTATCCATTCTCCATCCCCCACACGGCTGCTGCGTGGATGAGAAATTTGGTGGGTGACCACTGCAGATAAGCTCGATCCCAACCGCATAAGTGATAATGCATCCATGGTCGATCAAGGAGTACAATACTTGCCCCTACACTCCTCTCCCCATCCATCGCCTCAAACAGCGCTACCCGTCCTTCTGGCATAAGGCTTGTATCTTCTATAAATTTTCGAGGGAAATAATAAAAGGGATCTGCTTGTAAATCATTTAACGTCCCGTAATATAACTCGATGAAAGGCTCGATCCGATCCTTAAGATCCGACTTTCGAATGGTGAATGGAGCTGACTTTAATTTACGGATATTTCTTTTATGATTGCTGCCATAGTTCTGGATTAGCACTGACTCTGAGCCAACTGTCAAATCCATGTATACTGTATTCCGATTGAGCTCCGTAGTAAGCCCTTTTTGGTATTCAGCGGCATTGCCTATGAAAGGATGGAATCTTACAAACTCGGTCATGATCTTTTTCTCTCTGCAGTAATCTGTAAACGTATCACTGAATTGTCGGTACAACTCTGTTCGTTCCGCTCCTATAGGCACATTAGATATTGGCCCCCCGTATCCATAAGGTGTGCTGATGTCATACCATTCTCCTTCAAGTCCCAGCTGGATGACTGCGGGAAGATGGCTAATGGAGCGAAGTAAGTAAGGATAAATGATGAGCTTCTCACCCTGCTTAAAAACAAACAGCTCTGCCTGTTGATGATCATCATCCTCAAACAGCCGAAAAAAATCTGCAGAAAAATAGATATCCTTACTATCCATCTGATTCAAATAAGCATCCCATTCTTCAGAATGCGAGCTATTAAGCACAATGAAATCACTCATACGTCACCTCCTAAAAGTTATGTTAGCGTACGCTTCCTTGAGGTACTTCGACAAAACTTACTTTGGAAGCATTCGCTGCTAATCCAATATCTTGATCATACGTATACTTTCAGTGCTTAAGCTTAGCGCTGGGTCTCTCTCACGTAAGAATGCATCGGATGAGAGCAATAACAGCTTTCTCTCCCGGTCAAGGTCGAGTAACACATCGGTTAGTGGATATCCGCCGTCCCACTCCCCACTTTGCAGTTGGATGCGAAAATACTGCTCGCCTAGCCGGCCCACAACTGAAGTCTTCTGCTTCGTTCTAATCCTAAATGAAGAAAATCCGTATTTTAGATGATGAGCCTCTGCCATTGGGTAATCATCAATAATGTAAGTCACTTCTTCATCATCTATATCCACTCCAGAAGCAATAACATCTGCGCTAGCCGTTAATGAACGATCCAGATCCCTCACATACCAATAAGTACGTCCTTCTTCTACAAAGCCAAGGCGAAGGTACCAAGCATGCGCCTGTTCATTCCATGAGAACACATCCAGTACCAACTTCTTAATATCGTCCTTCTTGGCTAATTTCTCTCCGTACGCCATGAGCATTCCGCCAATACCGTCCTTGCGAAACGCCGCATCCACGTTTAAATTATTCAGAACCAATATTTGTTCCATTCTTCGCCATTCCGCGAATCCAATGAGCACTTCTCCAATATAGGCTCCAATCAACAATGTGGCCGAATGACCTCCACACTTACAAGCCGCTTGTAGATATGCTGGATAACCCTTACAAGCAAATATCGTTTGATTGTACACATGCTCCGGTAAGTTGCTCTTCAAGAGCCGGCATGCATGATGTATATCGTCTTCATGCAGCGGTCTAAACTGCACACTCATGCCTGGCCCTCCTTTTTATTCAGCCTATACTCATCCAGAGGCAGGCTATGCCGACCTGGATTGGCTACAACATCATCTTGGCGAATCACCTTCAAGACGGTCTTGCATAATATCAGCGCATCAAGTCTGAAACTTAAATTCTCGACATAGGTGACATCATACGAAAGCCGGTCTTTCCACGACGAAGTATTGCGTCCTGACACCTGTGCTAATCCCGTAATTCCTGGTCTTACTGAGAAACGCAACCTCTCTTGTTCGGAATAGTATGGGCTATAACGCATGAGTAAGGGTCTTGGACCAATCAGACTCATTTCTCCCTTCACAACATTCACCAATTGTGGTAGTTCATCCAGACTTAGCTTCCGGATGATTCCGCCAAATTTGATATATCGTCGCTCATCTGGTAACGGCTGACCCTGCGTGTCATACAGTTCAGCCATGGTCCGAAATTTGTAGATAAAGAAGGGTTTCTCTCCCCGCCCTGGTCGTTGCTGCTTGAACAAGATTGGGCTTCCAAGCTTCATTCGAATCAACAACGCCACCACAGCCATGACTGGACTAAATATACATAACATAACGATCGCTCCCACAAGATCGAAGCCTCGTTTCATATGGCGATACATGTTAGTACTCCTCCCGCCTTTCTCTTAATCCGTAAAAAGACGTTCCTTCAGTGAGTTCACCTGTTTTAAATCAGCACTCCAGTAGTACACCTTAGTTCTGACTAGCGGATCAGAACCAAAACTGTTGTTGCCTGGAATCTGCTCGTATTTAAAGTCCTTGGAAGTTATTCCCTTGAATAACCAAGCTAAGCTGAGCAAATCACTGTCACTGAAGCTTGTATCGATAATGTCTTTCTTTTCATGGAGCAATAATCCCGCCAGATCCGGAAGATGCTCAGGGCTCAACAGCTTATTGGCCACAGCTCTAACGATATTGAATTGCTCCTCTTGACGACTAAAGTCACCGTTCGGAGTAGAGTAACGCGCCCTAGCAAGGTAGAGAGCATGCACACCATCCAAATGCTGATCGCCTTTTTTGATGGTAATCTCTGGGGTTATTGTGACATCCTGATCGATTACCATGTCGATCCCACCGATTGAATCGATGAAATCACGAACTCCAGAGAAATTCGTCTTGATGTAATGATGAATGGGAATATTCATAAAGTCGCTCACCGCTTGAATGAGCGTCAACGTTCCTTGCTCATTCCCACCTTTGGACTCACCAACAATATGAGCATGATTAATTTTGGTGTATCCAACATTTTGTACATAAACCCTTGTATCGCGCGGTACAGAGACGATGTTCACCTTCCGCTGTTCCGGCATTACATGCACAACCATTATCGTGTCTGCACGCGAGATTTCCCCACCCCACGTATCTGTTCCAATTAATACAACATTAAAGGATGAAGTTTTTTTATCGGTTGCTTCCGGCGATGCTGCTGGTTCAGTCGATGGTAGTACCACGCCATCCGAATTTGCTGGACTTTTCGGAGTCCCATCCGACTGCGTCTTCCCCACAGGTACTGCAGAAATTTTAGAGTTAGGTATCGTTAATGGATTAAGGGCAGCCTTTTGAAATCGCTGCTCAGCATTTAATACCCCTCTAATCCAAATGCCACCAATTACAATCACAATCAGAAAACCAATCAGGGCGAATCTTCCAATTCGCCGCATGACTATTTGCTTTCTTGTGAATTCCTTGTCACTCTTGCCACGCAAACGCAATTTCTTGTTCCATCTACTCATAAACGACTTCATCACTTAGATCCCCGCATGAACTTCGGATTTGATCCGTTCAAGCTCATGAGTAGCCACCTGTGGTTCTTCCTGAAAGCCCGAATAGCTTGGAATAAGCTGCTTTAATAATTTCTTAATCTGATAACTGCTTGGCACAAATTCGTACCGTTTGCACAAATTCTCCAGCACACCAAGGACCAAATTCAATTCGGATCTGGAAACACTTTGAGGCCGACTGATCATGATGCGATAGTTATTGGTGACCATCAATCCCTCCTCTTCTGTCAGGAGTTCCTCAAATAATTTCTCTCCGGGACGAATGCCCGTGACCACGATAGGGATATCTTTATCGGGTTCTAAGCCCGACAGACGTATTAAATCTCTTGCTAGATCGTATATCCGAACCGGCTTACCCATATCAAGCACGAACACCTCGCCACCTTGTGCCAGTACGCTCGCCTGGATAACCAATTGCACTGCTTCAGGGATCGTCATGAAATACCGCACCATATCCATATGGGTAACCGTAACCGGGCCACCACTCTCGATCTGTCTTTTGAATAACGGAATAACACTTCCCCGACTACCGAGAACATTACCGAAACGGACAGCAGCAAAAACCGTCTTGCTAGATGAATTCTGATCATTAATAATCATTTCTGCCGCTCGCTTTGTAGCTCCCATGACACTTGTTGGATTAACCGCTTTGTCCGAAGAGATCAGAATGAACCGCTTAGCACCATATTTGGCACTCGCTTCCGCTACATTCCTTGTTCCGATAACGTTGTTCTTTACCGCCTCCACCGGATTCATCTCCATAAGGGGCACATGTTTATGCGCAGCGGCGTGATACACAATCGTAGGTCGGAAATTCTGAAAAACACTATCGATCCGCGACACATCCTGAATATCAGCTATGATAGGTTGAATCTTCTGATCGGGATATAACTGGCGTAGCTCTTGTTCAATCAGGTAAATGCTGTTCTCACCATGACCAAGCAGCAACATTTCCTTCGGACGATACGCAGCTAGCTGACGGCACAGTTCTGAGCCAATGGAGCCTCCTGCACCCGTGATGAGAATACACTCACTCCCTAAATTCTCACGAATCTCTTCAGTATTAATCTCAACAGGAGTTCTACCCAGCAAATCATTTACGGACACTTCACGAATTCGATTGACTGCCATTTTCCCGTCCAAAATTTCTGTCATACTAGGCATTAGCTTAATCTGTGCTTTTGTTGATTTGCAGATCTCAATAATCTCCATTAAGTCGTTATGTGGCGCTGTCGGAAGGGCAATAATAATGAATGCAATGTCCAGCTGTTTCACGGCCTCGGGAATGAAATTTCGGTTACCCACAATCGGCAGCCCCATTACTTCCAGCTTTTGTTTAGATGCATCATCATCAATGAAGGCAACGGGATGCATAAATTTGAACCTTGAATGCTTGATATCTTTCGTAACGAGGATTCCAGCTTTACCAGCCCCAACGATTAGAAGATTACCTTCGAAGGCATCCTTCACACCCGTTGTCTCAAATCCATCATTTAGAAGACGTTTAACCATTCGTAACCCCACAATGCCCAGAAACACATAACCCGCTGCAAAATAGATAGAAATCGGTAGTCGATAGGAAGGAATTACTGCATGGGTGGATACGTTGACAGCAATCACTCCAACGAGGGTTAATACACTCACTTTTAGAAGCTGCAGTAACTCTCTCATTCCGGTGTATCGCCAGATATTGTTATACACTTTGAATCCAAATGAGAAGACCGCATACACCGCAATGTGAATCAATATTGCCCACGGAAGCATCCACACGTACATCTCAGGGATTTGAAAATCAAACCGAAGTAAAAACACAAGCCACACTGAAGCCGCAATAATCCCTGCATCCAACATGACCAAACGGACGATCCGCATTTTCATCACTTCTTTCTCCCTAATTAACTAAAAATTCATTTACTCGCCTTTTAAGTGAGAGTGAATATTCAATCCCCCGATAGGCTGGCATGCATTTCAGACGGAACCCGCTTTCTTTCCTCCTTGTTTAGCGCTTCTATATAGATCGAGTCCATTTCACGGAGCACCGCAGGCAACCCGTAACGAATGATCCTCTCCTTGTTTGCTTCTCCCATTGCCGTAGTTAATGCTGGATCATCACGTAATTGAGTAAAAGCCTTAGCGGTAGCGGTAATATCACCAACAGGAACCAACATGCCTGTTGACTCATGTTCGATCAAATCATGAATCCCCCGAATATGCGTACCGATAACGGGTTTTCCTACTGCCATCGCCTCCATAATCGCCCGAGGTAGCCCCTCGCGATAAGACACAAGTGCAGCAACATCACATGCTCTGAGTAGATCCGGAATATCTCTACGGTACCCAAGCATATGCACCCGATCGCTGACACCCAGCCGATTAGCAAGTTCCAATAGAGTCTGCTCGAACGGTCCTGTACCCGCAAAAGCCAGATGGATGTTGCCTGCTTGAGACCCCAACTGACCCAGCGCTTCGATCAACTGCTTCTGGTTCTTGTTGGCGTTCAATTCAGCAACGCATAGGATGACGAAGGGAGGTTCATCATGCTCACTCTTCGGCAGATCAAACAGTTGGCGTCGCCTATCTGCCTTCTCCGACGCAGTTTCAGGATGATCCTGTTCACTGCCGTAAACCTGGAGATCAAGTCCTACACCACTCACATAAGTCACCTTTTTCCGTATAGAAAATTTCTGGGCGCGTTCATAATCTTCTCTATTTATGGTGATTAGCACATCTGTCCAGCGGGCCATTAACCTCTCGAGCGGATAATAAAGCATCCAGTTCAGAAAAGGAGCTCCCTTGAAAAAATGAAAACCATGCGCTGTATACAATGTGCAAGGTACACCTGCTTTATGGGCCGCAATCCGTCCGAGAATCGAAGCGACTGGCGTATGTACATGGATGAACTGGAACCCCTCCTCCTTGAAGCTTTCCGTTAGTATCCCTAGCGCTGCCCAGTTCTGCATCTGTAAAGGGCTACGCTGAATGGGCACATCATGGCACACGATCCCCTTCTCTTCTAATCGCAATCTCGCTTCCCCGGGCTGCGCGTAAGCATGCACTTCACAACCTTTTTGCTGCAATAACGCCATGTAAGGTAGATGGAAACTCTCAAAATGCCCAAAAATGGAGGCTACAAAAGCAACTCTTACCGGCCCACAGTCTTCAGCAGGTATGCTCCCGAACCTCTTATTATTGCGCTTGTTCTGTTTGTTGTCGTAGGTTACGACCCGTTGACTTTTCAGTGCCCTTGGTTCGATATCGCTTCACTCCTTTCCATCCCGTATTCGTTAATCGGATGCAAGCTGCGTTCATAGCCATCATGAACCACCAATACCGCTGGAATAAGGCTTCAATACCCATCGAAAGTCCAATCATCGCTGCGTGAGACAGCAATAATGCCATAATGATCGGTCTGTTCACCCTATCTGCCGCGCGATAAGAACGGATCCCAACGATGAAGAACCAGATCATGAATCCGCCGTACACAATCAAGCCCAACAAGCCAAATTCTGTCATAAACCAGATCGGAGTATTATGGATAATAATCCGCAGTTCATAGTTATAGCTACCGAGTCCAATCCCTAATAATGGACTTTGAGCGATCCACTCCACAGCCTTCCCAATGATGTCTAGACGCGACTGAATCTGCGAGGGTCTGCTGGCCATATTCCCAAGCACATCCAGATAAGCTGTACCTTTATACAACAGCAATGCTCCAAACGCGACGCTAAACCCCATGCCGATCTTGAGAAGTCGAGAAGGATTAGTCAGCAGTAATGTAAGCAGAACAAGGAACAAACCTATCCATGACGAACGCGAAAAAGTCATTATTATGCCCCCGGCTAAGGTGATCGTCGCTAGCGTACTCACCCATCCCCTTAGCAGCTTCACCCCGTCTCCACTCGTCATGATATGAATGGCAAAAGCCGTAACTAGTAATCCGCCGTATGCATTCGGATCAATTAGCATCCCGGAGAGGCGACCGTCTTGCACCATAAACGGAACCTTCACTCCACTAAAAAAATCGAACAAAGCGACGCCATTGAAGATCAGCACACTGATCAAAAAAGCTCGTAGCATTTTATATAACCGATCCCAGCTGTCTACAGCCTGAACAAGCATGATGTAAGTGAGCAGTAGGAGTATAAACCCAAAATCTTTTTGCAATAGAGCGTATTGCGTAATGAATCCATTGCGCCAAATGGATACAAATGAAGCAAGGACGAAAATAAACAACATCCCCCAATGCCATGAACTGAACTGCCTCGGGTCCAATTTGAGGTGTAAACCTGCTGCAAACAAACCAAGCATTAAGAAAAGGTCAGAGGGTGCGATTCGAAATGCGCCACCGAAATCAATTTGAGCCGGAAGGCAGATGATGTAACCCATAACCGCAAACAGAAATAAATTACGCATGGTGTAGGGTTTCCCTACAACGAGTACAGATGTCATACAAGCCCCTACTTTCCTATGAGAAATTGCCTCTATGCGGCCAATTCCCGTTGTACCTGTTTCCTTGCCTGACGGATTACCAAGAAAAGTACGATCACACTACCTATCATCTGAACGAATAAGGCCAAGCTAGCCCCCACCGCAGCACCTATCACCCCGAAAATAGGCACGAACATTAGACAAGAAAGCCCATTAGTGATCACGGAACACAGAAACAAGGGAATCTGCGCTTTGTACTTCCCGGTAGCCGTTATGGCATACCACAGGTAAGACGTTACAAATACCAATAGGGTAGAAACGAGCAACCAATGAAATAAACCTATTTCAGCAGCCACATCTGGACTGAATAGAAGAGTTAGTAGCTGATGACCAAAGATCCACCCGATCAAACAAGCGATCGCACTAATTCCTATACCCATGGCAATCATTCGACTGAGTAAAGAGATGAACTCCTTATGTCGTCCGCTAGCGTGCCAACGGGCAAGACGTGGTGTTATCGCTTCACCGAGTGCAGTCACAACAACATTGCAGGCAACGATCATGTATGAGAGCGTAGCGTATATGCCTAAGTCATGTTCTCCTTTAAAATATGAAATCGCGTATAGTGGGATATTTGTATTTAGTGACATCAACGCCAGCACCACGCCAAGGGGTGAGCTTACGAGCAGCAAGCCCCATAATCGTCTTTTGTTAAAAAGTGGCCTGAGCGACGTATGCACTCTCGCTTTGCGAGCATCATATCCAATGGTTATTGCTAACCATCCGATAATCATGACTAATAACGCTAGAATGAGACTCTGAGTAGGGATAAATACGAGGGCGAAGACAAGTATGGAGAACAATCCTTTAGCAGCTCTCGAGAAAGAGATTTGATCTAGCCTTTCCTGCTTCTGAACGATACCCAATAAAATATCGCTGACCGACTCAACAATTCTATACAATCCTATGAAAAATATGACTAAAGCTGTATTCCAATCAGCACCACTAAGGATGCAACAACCTGCTGTAACCGTGAATGCAACTGCGGTTGTCACGAGACGAAGGCCAAAAAAATCTCCAAAAAGATATTTTCCAGATGTATCAACGATCAAGACCGAACGCAGATGCAGATGCGACAGCATGAAGATGGGAGCAGTCACCGCAAGCCCTAACGAATATTGCCCAACGATTTCGGATGAGCCAAATTTATTAAGCAAAATTACAATCACGAATTGAGCGCCTGCGTATGTGATATTTCCGAATAAATAACGAAGAGAAGCAAGTGTCATAATGCGTTAGACCAACCCTGAAGTTGAGGCCCAATCGGCAAAATCTTCACCGCGAATCTTGTAACGTTTGCTACTTTTTCGATAATTCAAAACCGCTCCCAAAATATGTGCTCCTTGCTGCTCAAGGATCTGTTTTGCAGAGTTGGTATGCTTTAAGAGCACTTTCCCGGATTTTACGACTAACAGTACCCCTTCGGTCATCTTTGCCAAGATAAGGGCATCCGAAAAAGGCATTAACACCGAAGAAGAATCGATGACAATCGTATCAAATCTCTCACTAAGCTCTGCAAATAACCTTTTCATTCCTGTTGATCCTAGTAAGTCAGCTGGATTTGGGGAGATTGGACCCGATGTCATTACAAAAAGTCCTTCTGATCCCTCAATAGGGAAAATACAATCATCCACACGGGTTTGATCCACTAGGATACTACTTAATCCGATCCAATTGGGTAGATCGAATGCCTTATGCACCGTTGGTGTACGCAAATCCCCATCGATCAGCAGCACAGTTCTTCCCGTTTCTGCCATCGCTATGGCCAAGTTCATCGCCACTGTTGATTTACCTTCATTCGGAAGTGAGCTTGTAACTAATAAAGATCGAATTTCTCCACCAACTCGGGTATAACGAATATTAGATCGTATCGTTCGGAATTGATCACCATTAGATGATTTCGGTTGTTCCAGGCAATACAATCTTGGCGTTTTCTTCTTCATGTCTGCTGGCTCCTTCTACTGAATTGGATTTCGTCTTCTCCCGCCGTTTCCGCGGCTTCAATTTTCCCACCGTTCCCAGAAGAGGAAGCTGCAAATCCAACTGAATATTCTTGGCGCTTTTCACAGGTTTCTCCGCCAATTCCCGTAGAATGGAAAATGCGATCCCAGCAATCAATGCAAGTCCGAAAGCAACGACCATATTGAATACTGGCTTGGGTGAGATCGCTTCGAAAGGAACCTTGGCTCGGTCAAGAAGCACAACATTCTCTACCCCCATAATCGCTTGGATGTTCTCATTAAAGGCCTCACCAAAGCCATTCGCGATATTCGTTGCCCTCTGAGCATTAGAATCCGATACAATTACCGTCGTCACGAGTGACTCGCTACTTGTTCTTGTCTTCACTTTTTCTAATAGTTTTTCAGGGGTCATATTTAATTGCAGTCTTCTAACGACCTCTTCAGCGATTCTACTGCTTCGGATAATTTCTCCGTAAGTGGTTACTAGTTTTTGCCCAGCCATAATGTCATTGATTGCTTTCTGTTGCCTATCCCCTTGAATAAGAATAGAAGCCGTCGCCTCGTATTTCGGTTTTAAGACATAGTAGCTAACGAAGCTAGCAATTCCGACCGCAACAATACATAATACAATGATGAACAGCAGCCTACGTTTCACTAGTTTCAAAATGCTGCCTAGTTCGAATTCCATCGTTCATTTCTCCTAACCGTTAATGTATTTTCCTCTTCTTCAACAAGTGTTTTATTGTATAGTTATATTCTCGTTAGCCCAATATATGTCCAAAAAAAGTTGGGAATTTATAAGTCTTCTTTTAAAAAAATCCACCCGACTCTCTATTAAATCCCAACAGAAATAGGCTGTTTACTAGTAAGATTCTACTGGTAGACAGCCTTATATATTCACTTTTTACTACTACCTAATAATACGTCGTGCTAGTTGGCGCGCTTATGTAGCATTTTTTTGATAACCTTTCTATAATCCAATTATATGATTTATCTTCGTATTGAATCTTAATGAAATCTTAACGGATAAATGAGATTTATTATGCATTCAAATCCGCCATTGCTGGAATATGAATTTCTTTGACACAGGAAGCGCTAGAGAGGTTAACGATACATTTCACAATGGAGACAATGTCCTGAACAGGAATTCTTGTGCCGCTATATTCTGCAATCGCTTTTTCTGCGCCATCCTCATAAGGAATTTCTGCTGCCAGCTCACCCGGATTTACACAAGTTACTGCAATGCCATCCTTACGAACATGCTCACGTAATGCATGTGTAATGCCACGAAGACCGAACTTGGAAGCTACAAATGATACCTGGGCGTTATTGGTATGATCCAGTCCTGCTGTGGAGCCAATTAGAATAATTTTTCCTGCTTCCGATTGGCGAAGATTAGGCAGTACAGCCTGTATGCAGGTAATTGTTGAAGTTATATTCACATTAATAATGTTGGCAATGTCACTCGTCTCATCCTTGTCAAAAGTATAGTGATCCTCAAAACCTTCTTTCTCCCAAATACCCACGTTATAAACTAAAACATCAATCTTCTCCGTTTGAATTCCCTTTGATAAGACTTGTGCGGCATCTGGCTGCGATAGATCTACTGCAATCCATACCCGCTGTATGCCATCATTAAGATCCAGACTGCCCGGTCTGCTTCTGGAGACGATCCACACTCGATCACCATACTCAGGTAAACCTTTCACAAATGCATCTCCCAAACCTTTACTTGCCCCCAAAATTAGATAGTTTCTCATACTGTCGTCCTTTCTATATGCATCATTCTATTTTTATATCATAGTACCATCGAAGGACATGAAGAAGTAGGGTTAAAATTCGGAGTTAGGCAATTAACTTTTGAAAAAAGCCGCTATCATGGAGTAATCCATAGATAACGGCTCTTTATTTTACATCATCGAAGCAAAATGTTGACTTATTAATGTCTAGTACGGAGCATACGTCCAACTAAATAAAGCATTTGTTTACGTGTGAAAAACCGTGACATTTGAGCTGAAATATAGTTTGAAAATCCTGGGACAACAAATATTTTCTTTGCCTGAAGCGACCGAAGAGCCACTTGAACCACATTTTCTGGAGTATCTCGCTTCCCTACAGAAGCTTCATCAGCTCCCACAACATTAAAAAATTCTGTTTCCGTAGACCCCGGACATAATGCAAGAAATTGTACGCCCCGTTTCCGATTTTCCTCCCATAGTGCTTGTGTAAATGATAATACAAAAGCTTTTGTCGCTCCATATACAGCCATATTAGGGAGAGGTTGAAATGCTGCTGTTGAAGCAACGTTTATAATCACTCCGCTTTTTCTTCTTAACATCTCTGGCAAAAATAAATGGGTTAGATCTACTACCGCCAAAACATTTAGCATCACCTCTTCATGTTGTCTTGGACCAGACAGTTGTTCAAAAAGCCCATACGTAGCAAAACCTGCATTATTAATAAGAATATCAACGTTCAGACCACGTTCCATACATTGTTGATAGAGCCTGTTAGGAGAACCTTCTTGCGATAAATCAGCAACGATAACCTCCGCTTGAATATGAAATTCTCTTTGTAATTTTTCCGCTAAAGCAATCAATTTATCTTCGGAACGGGCGACTAATATCAAATGACTTCCTTTGGCTGCAAGTTCTCGAGCAAACGCTTCACCTATTCCTGAAGAAGCACCTGTAATCAACGTCCATTTATTTTGAATTGTAATCATTGCTATCATCTCTCCCTTTAATGACCATCTAGAAACAGCGTTTCAATATGAATCATTGTATCCAAGTGAGGTTGCGTTGTCAAATAAAATTCTACATTTAATTATTGGCTATTTCTCTTCTACATCAGTAAAATAAGGTTTAGAAATAACGGCTATTTGAAAAAGCTAAAGTAAAGTTCTAAGGAAGTGAAACTACATGCAAAAATCGTCCAAAATATCTTCTATAGATGCTCAATCCGTTACAACCTACCCAAAAGCAAAACTACAGCATGCAGAAATATTAAGACTGAATATTATCGAAGCCGCTGCGGCCATTATGCATGAATCCGGACCTGAAGGTGTAACCATTCGCAAGGTTGCTGAAAAAATGGAATGTCCCACAAAAATCATTTATAACTTGTTTGGAAACAAGGAAGGTTTAGCGAAGGAGCTTTTTCTGCAAGGGTGTAAATTGTTGGCCGCTGCCTTTCAAGCGGTTCCAAAACAAGACAATCTAAATTTATATCTTCGCGATCTTGGACAAGCTTATTGGGATTTCTCACGGAATCACACCAGCTATTATATGGTTATGTTTGGAGGGGCTTTTAGCGAGTTCAAACCGGAGGAAGAAAGTTTACATGCTATCTTCACGGCACTTCGACAAGTAATAGCCCTTATTACAGAAGCCATCGAACAAGGGTTTATTGAGGAGAAAGATCCCCTCCTTGTTGTGAATCTGGTGTGGGCATCGTTGCATGGCGTCATTCATCTGCATTTGGGGGGACATATTCAAAATGAGGAAGCTGCTAAAACATTGTATGATAGATCAGTATCCAATTTAATCCATACGTTCTTTAGAAGCGATAATTAAAAAAGAAGCTTTTTTGCGGCTAATACAAAAAAACGGCATTTCTGCCGTTTTTTCATTTCATATTATGTCCGGCGCATATAAGCACGAACTGTAATTGGTGCAAAAATCGCAACGATGACAGCTGCTCCGATCAGAGAGATTACGAAATCCCAGCCTACGGTACCATTGTTAGTAAGCTCCCGCACCGCGGTCACCAAATGTGAGATCGGATTGACTTTAACAAACCATTGAAGCCAGCTAGGCATTGTATCTACCGGTACGAATGCGTTAGACAGAAACGTAAGCGGGAACAGCACAATCATCGAGATCCCTTGTACACTTGAGGCTGTTCTTGCAATGACACCAAAGAAAGCAAAGATCCAGCTAATCGACCAAGCACAGACAATTACAAGAAGTGCCGCTATAGCAACATGCCCCAGCCCTCCCTCGGGCCGTAATCCCATAATATAACCCATGGTGAAAGTGAGCACAGTCGCTATCGTATACCGAATCGTATCTGCTAATAGAGCACCTGCTAACGGAGCTATCCTTGCAATTGGCAGTGATTTAAATCGGTCAAACACACCTTTATCCATATCCTCACGTAATTGAACTCCAGTAACGATCGAAGTAGTAATTACGGTCTGAACGAGAATACCAGGAATGATAACAGGCAAATAGCTAGCAATGTCACCAGAGATGGCTCCACCAAAAATATAGGTAAACATCAGAGTAAAAATAATAGGCTGAAGCGTAACATCGAATAATTGCTCAGGTGTTCGCCGTATTTTTAGTATACCTCTATACGCCATTGTGAATGAATTTCGTATACTCTGTCTGAGACTCGTATGGTTTTTCAATTGTCTTGTAGTTCCTGAGTTTATTGCAGAAGTTCTTGTACTCATACTCTTACTGCCTCCTTCTTGTTTGACTGCCCAGACGCATTTGAAGCGTTATCTGTTACACCCTGACCCGTGATTGTTAAGAATACTTCATCAAGTGTTGGTTTCTGCACACTCACCTCTGCAAGTGGAATGCCTGCTTCGCGCAGAGCAATAAGTAGGTCAGTCACTAAATCCGCGTTCGCCATCGGTGCAGAAATCTGCCCTTCCTCGAACGAAGACACATTGGATTGGACATGCAGAACATGTTCTACAAGCTGACGAGCTTGTTTAAAATCCTTTAGCTCTCGGACCTTCAATAGTAAAGATGTGGTACCCACGGATGATTTCAGCTCATCCACAGTGCCCTCGGCGACGACTTGCCCACGGTCAATAACTGCCACCCGGTCTGCAAGTTGATCTGCTTCTTCAAGGTACTGCGTCGTTAAAAGAACTGTTGATCCCGTATTCACCAATCGACGAATGGTATCCCACATCTGTGAACGAGTGCGAGGATCAAGCCCTGTAGTCGGTTCATCCAGGAAAATTAAAGGTGGTTGTGCAATAAGGCTAGCTGCCAAATCCAGACGGCGACGCATACCGCCAGAAAAATTTCGAAGAGGCCGTTTAGCCGCCTCAGTCAGACCAAACTCTTCCAGTAATTCTGTTGCTTTTTTCCGCGACTCTGCGCGCCCAAGCCCTAATAGCCGAGAGAAGATAATAAGATTCTCTGTAGCACTTAATGACTCATCGACTGAGGCATATTGTCCTGTCACACCAATTAATTGCCTAACAATCTGCGACTCCTTCACCACATCATGGCCAAAGATTCGCCCAGTACCTGCATCGGGACGAAGTAAGGTTGCCAGCATCCGAATGACGGTAGTCTTTCCTGCCCCATTCGGACCAAGTACGCCATAGATCGTACCTGCTTTCACGTTCAAATTCACGCCATCCACCGCGCGATTGTCACCAAAGGTTTTGACCAGTCCACGCGCCTCGACGGCCCAATCTCCAGGGTTGGGCTCAATTATTTTTTTGCGTTCATTAACCATTACAATTCCTCCAACGTTTTAGTTTGTATTGTGATGCTAACTCCCTTTTATAAACTGAATTTAAACGAAGGTTTAAACTGAGTTTATAAATGAGATATGCTTTCCGTTGAAAGCTATCCTGTAAATGCAGAAATAACGGTGTAGCTCAATGCTACGCCGTTATTTCTTTCAAAAATGCTTCTGCCTTGTCCTTATGTTCATCTGGAATGCTAACGGACTCCATGGAGCTTTATCGGACTGAAAGTACACAATATTGCCCCTGATAATGATGATTAACGTCTCTCTAGTCCGCAACTCGCCCCAAATTCCTCAAAATGAGCAAATAGCAGTTCATATGTATATACGAATCCATTATATCTGCTTCATTTAAATATTTTTGTACAATGCATCAAAAAAACCGAGAAGCGCGATCTCACGCCTCCCGGTTTATCATTCCTTGTTATGATCTGCTTCAACATATTCTTTAAGTGCAAACAGTTTATTAGCCCAGTATTGTTCAAAAAAGGTAAGCCAATCTTGAAGCTCCAGTAGAGGCTCTGGCTGAAGCTTGTACCGAGTCTCCCGACCGACTTTCTGACTGCTAACAAGCTGCGCATCGGACAATACTTGTAAATGCTTGTTAACAGCGGTTCGACTGATCGGGTAGCAGTCCGAGATGGATGCTATGGACATTTCCTTATTAGCAAGCAGCTTTAGCAGACTGCGGCGGGTAGGATCTGCTATCGCTTGAAATACATCATGTCCAGATTCAGCGACTGGCATCTTAAGCCTCGATATAAGCAGGAAGTTTTTCTTGGACGATTTTCTCCCAGCCGCCGTTCATAAAGCCACGTACGATTGGATGCGGTTGACCAAATTCAGTTACCTTTTCAGGGTCCCATCCAGAGTGAATCACGGTGAACTCCGTCTTCCCATCAATTTCTTTCAATTCAAAGGCAAGATGCCAATCCTTCCCCCAATTAAAACCAACACGGTTCGGCTCATCAATCTCCGTAACTTTACAAGGGGAATCCCCGAATTGTCCAGCATGTAGAATGAACTCATGGCCTACCACTGGCTCGAATGTACTTGGCATCCACCAGGCAGCTATTCCTTCAGCAGTGGAAACAGCTTTCCATACTTTTTCAATGGGCGCATTGAGTGTAATTGTTTGACGAATATCTTGTAGTGGTCCTTGAGTTTGCATATATTTCCTCCAAAATTCATTTTAATGTAACACCTTCTGGTTTCATTTTTATTATAACACCATTTGGTGTTATGTCAATTTGCAGAAACCTTAAGGGAATAGCGGAGGAAAGCCTTAACTAGATCCAAGTATCATTGGCTACTGTTAATTCGGACTCAGTACCGCCAGTGTTTACTACGCTTCTAGGCTCCACCAACATGATATGGCATTCCTTTTCGGCGGAAGGCTTCATCTCGACTCCCTTTGGGAGAATAAACATCTCACCCTTGGAGATTTTAACCTGACTATCACGGAAATCAATGATCATCTCCCCTTCGAGCGTGAAAAATACCTTATCGGTATCTTGATGAACATGCCATTCAAAATCCCCAGTGATCTTAATAAGTTTAAATTGATAGTCATTCATTTCACCAATGACTTTCGGAGACCAAAGGTCGTTAAATTTAGATAACTTATCTTTCAGATTAATAGCTTGATAATGGATAGTAATCACTCCTTATTTTCCTCAACTTATTAGCGCTTAAGCAAGGCGGATAATATATTTTGTAAAGCGTAATCAATAGCTAATGGTCCACCAGTAATAGCGGAATTATCCATTAAATAGACATTGCCTTTCTTTACGGCATTCATAGCATTCCACACATTACTTTGTTTTAAGTTATTCATTAATTCCTCCTTTTTTGTAATGTCACCTATAAGGAAAATATGGTCTGCTTGAACAGTTGATATTCCTTCAAACGAAGTAAATTCATTATTATTACCTGCATATGTATCATCCGGTGTAAGCCCCAGTCCCTTTTTTTTATCAAAAGCAAGTTTATAGACAGGATTCCCTTCACCTAGAACATTAAAAGTTTTTCCATCCCAAGACAATATAAGCGATACTGTCTCTCTTTCCATCGACTTTAATGTTTCACGCCCAGTTGTAATATCTTTCATCATTTTATCAATTACTTTTTCCGCTTCGTCTTCTTTACCAATAATCTTGGCTACTGTACGGAGTCCATATTGCCAATCTTCATAGATGTCCTTGTATTTTAATGTAATGACTGGTGCAATTTTATCTAGTGAATCATACACTGCTTCATGATGCTCTGTTGCTAAAATATAATCAGGATTAATAGATAGAATTTTCTCAATGCTAGGAGACACTTTATCTCCTAGTTCTTCAGCTGAATCCAGCTTTCCTTTTAAATAAGATAAAGAAGATAGATAATCTTTTTCTGTAGATGCAACAGGTGGCTCACCTAATGCAACTAATATTTCAGGATAAAAATACCATAGCGAGGCTATTTTTTCCGGTTTTTTCTCGATAACAATTTCTTTACCTAAGGCATCCTTAAATGTTCTTGGCCAATCAGCTGCATCTACATTAACTGCTGTTGAAGATACGCCTTCTTTAGTTGATTCTTTATTTTCAGCAGGTGTTTCAGTACAACCCGCTAGTATACCTGCTAATAATAGTGTTGCGAATAGCAGTCCTCTAATCTTTTTCATACGAAATTCCTCCAACATAATGGTTTCTTTGCTTAACCATTATTATAGTAGAGTACTTTTTAGATAAGAATGGATGCAGGTTGAATTTACCATGGATTATTGATGAACTTCTCTCGATATTCGGTAGGTGAAATGCCACATTGTTTTTTGAACACTCTACTAAAATAAAAGGGGTCAGCCATTCCAACGGTTTGCGCAATTTGTTGTACAGGCGCATCACTTGTAAATAGCATTTCTTGCGCTATATTTATACGATATTTTAATAAATATTCTGCTGGTCCCATACCGGCATGTGTTCTAAATACGTAAGAAAGTCGATTTCGATTAACGTTATTTTGTTCTGCAAGCGAAGCTATTGTAAGACTTTGATAATAGTTTTGATGAATATAATTAGATACCCGCTCGAATAAAGTATGTGATTCACAGCTATCTTCCCTATTAATAACACATAATAAGGCCTCATTCAGCACTTCGCGAAACAGCATTTCAGTCTGAAACATCGAAATGCCTCCACGCTGATTATACACATGCCAAAGACGCATAATTAATTCAATAAGACGAGGAGATTGACCTGTTAATAATTCAAAATGCTGATGAGAAAAGCTTGACTCTTTTAGTTCTGAGTTACATATCCGATATTGAACAAGAATATATTCCCAATTGGTTCTACCTAACATTTTTTGATCTAGTTTCATTTTTGCACCCCCATGCACAACTTTTCCAGGCGAAAAGATATAAGGCGTGCCATTAAATTTAAATTTAATCTTTCCTGTAAGTGGAAACACAAATCCAGGAAAAGATTCTGTATAGTCAGCGTAAGGCACACCTGGATTTTCAGCATATCGATATACTCCTTCTACTTGAAAAGGAGTGTGTGCAAAATGCTCTGCTAACTGATTAACGTCTATCTTCACAATGCATACCTCATTTCAATAGTAGTCTCTTCTATGGATAAGCACCAACAAAACTCAATCATAGTGCACCAGCTCAGAGGCATTGGCGTCGGTAAGTTGAGCATAAGGATTCACGCCTGTTTACACATTAATAATAATGATTATCATTGTCAATCAATATAGACAATAAAAATGTCGCACCTGGCTAATGCTCAAGCCATCAGGTATCCATAAAAAAAACGCTTGGAATCCCAAGCGTGTCAGTTTGTAAGCCAATTTTAAGTCAATCCAATGCTCTTAACCTCAAAAGGTTTGGATCGCAATTTGAATAACATACTTATCCGGATCCCCTACAGCTAAATAACTAAGCAATTCATACTCATAAGCGTTTCCGGTTATGTGTAAATCATTTTCAGCAATATAAGACTTTAGCTTCTCATAGGACGCAGGTAAGGTTTCATAAGATCCCTTGTGATTCATGATCAAATATTTACCCTTTGGCTTAATATAAAGTAATTCACCGTTATGCTTTTCATTGATTTTATTACAATAATAATCCGGGTCATAGTCGCCTTCTTCCAAACTGCTTTTACAAATAATCGAACCTATCGGAAAGTCATATTCAAGATGATGTTCATCGCAATAATCGAAGATTCGATATACTTTTCGTACATGATCCTTCTCACCCTTCTCCTTCGAGAGTCTAACCGAAATAAAATACTCTTCATCACATTCCTCGACCCAGGGTTCTCCACAATCAACGTAGAGCGCACGATTCGTATTATCTATAGCCCCTTGTAAAAGCCTCTGCATTCGCTCTAACTTTTTTTGTTCATCAACCAACTGCAGCTGTTTTTGCTTAAGCATGGATAAAAAATGCAATGTGTTTTGATCTTGTATATATTCTTTGATCTCATTCAACGGCGTTCCTGTCCCTTTTAGTACGGCAATAATATCGAAGGTATAGAACTGCTTATAGGAATAATAACGATATCCGTTTTCCTTCACGATCTCCGGTTTTAATATACCAATGTCATCATAATGGAATAACGTATGCTTCGTTACCCCACATACCTTTGCGAACTCACTCGTCGTAAAGTATTGATCATAATCAATAGACATTCAAATCACTCCTCTTGACTATCGGGTTACCCTATACCTCAAAGTACAATAACGGAACACCATTACCTTGTCAAGGTAACGTTATTAGCTACTATCATCTTAGGAGGATTACCCATGTTTTCATCAAATCTATCTAAATTTCAACGCTGGATCGTGCTGGCGATTGTGTCCAGCGCACTCTTTATGATCGTCATCGACATGACCGTACTTTATTCGGTTCTACCACGACTTACGCATGATCTTGCTGCTTCTGCATCGGAAAAACTATGGATCGTAAATATTTATCCACTTGTAATGGCAGGATTATTACTCGGTCTTGGCACACTAGGTGATCGTCTTGGGCATAAAAAACTCTTCGTTATGGGACTTACTATCTTTGGGTTGGCTTCATTAATCGCTGCCTACGCGCCAACACCTCTCGTGCTTATTGCTGCGCGTACCCTACTAGCTATTGGTGCAGCCATGATGATGCCCGCAACACTCTCCATTATTCGAACTACCTTTTCGGATGAGCGTGAGCGTTCACTAGCCGTAGGTATTTGGGCATCTGTCTCCTCTGTGGGAGCAGGAATGGGTCCACTCGTTGGTGGTTTTTTACTGGAACATTTCTGGTGGGGATCGGTGTTCCTCATCAATATTCCTATAGTTATTCTTGCACTGATCTTGGCCATCTTACTAATCCCAAATCTTAAAGGGAATAAGAATAAGAAATGGGATTTCATTGGTTCCGTTCAAATTATGATTTGTCTGGTTGCCCTTGTTTATGCAGTTAAGGAGATCAGCAGACGTGAAGGTTCAATTGCCATCGCTGTGTTATCTGCCGTGATTGGTGTCGTAGCTATGATCATATTTATGCGCCATCAACGTAAGAGCCAGAATCCATTAATAGATTTTGCACTATTTAGAGACTCCCACTTTACTACTGGAGTGGCTACAGCTCTATTGTCTTGTTTTGCACTTATTGGAATGGAATTGATCGTGACTCAACGGCTCCAGCTTGTTCTTGGATATACACCGTTGGAAGCGGGCTTGTACGTTGTATTCACTTCGATAGCGTCCTTCATCTCAGGGATACTCATCGGACTTGTGTTGCATCGAGTGGACAAAGTAAAAGTACAGTGGGTCTGTCTGTTAGTGTCAGGTATAGGAATGGGCACCCTTCTACTCTTCCATGACGGAAATATATTGTTACAATTCGCAGCCTTAATGATTCTGGGTGCAGGTCTTGGGGGAGCCATGACTGCCGCCTCAAATTCAATCATGCTAAATGTCCCCGTCGAAAAAGCTGGCATGGCCGCATCTATAGAGGAAGTATCGTTCGAACTCGGCAGCGCCCTAAGTATTACACTTCTGGGCAGTCTTTCGTCATTCATCTATACAGCTTCATTAGTTCTCCCTGATGAACTAACAGTCCCGCCGATCGTTCGCGACAGCCTTGACGAGGCTCTTCTAGCCGCAGAAAATATGCCTACTGCTGCTGGATCCGCGCTCGTTGAAGCCGCACAATCAGCTTTTGATAAGTCGTTTATGGTTGTCCTTGCCACTGCCACAATCCTTCTTTTAGCTTCTGCGTTTATTATCCGTGCTGTGTCAAAACGTAAATCCTCAATCCTAGAACACTAATATTAGAAAAGATGAAGCTACTGCTTCACCAAACAAGGGTGTCTCAACAGCTATGCGATAGCTGCTGGGACACCCTCGTTTATACCAAGCCTATATTATGTTCCTTTTCGTTTCCTTGATGAATACTTCCTCACCCACACTGCCAATTCTAACCTGTGCGTATACACAAGGATCACAAAACTTCCAAACCATACCCATAAGATAGGAGCAGACCAATTACTAATGTACAAAAAAACGGAAAGAAGCAGCATTCCGCTAACTACTTGCACACCATCCGATACAGGTGAATTTCCTCTGCTTTTTAACCAACTGCTGAGCATTTTCAGCACTGCTAAAATGACTGCTAGCGCTAAAGAAGCTTTGAATCCTGTCAATGCACTCCATACCCCAAAGGTTACGGCAATTGCCTTCCCACCTTTTCCTTTAAGAAAGGGAGAGAAGGCATGACCCGCAATGGGAGCTAAGGCTAACGGAATAATGAAATACCCCTGACTATAATGACTTCCCATTACCCATAGAAGTGGTAGATACCCTTTTAAAAAATCCAATATAATCCCCAAGATGCCGAATTTATAGCCTGACGACTTCCATAGATTCAAAGCCCCCGGATTACCGTCGCCAATGTTTTTCAGGTTCTTTTTACGCGCTAGACCAAGCCAATAGGAAAACATAAGAGATCCCGACAAAAATAAACCCGCGACCCACAATATGATCATTAGTCCCTATGGCCTCCCACCTGGATATGCCTTCCTTTCCAGCTTACATGCCTCAGAAAAACAACCTGATAAATCGAATACAGCATGATCAAGATAAAGAAAACAGTTGCTACCACGTGAAATACAGGAATAACGATGCCAAATACACCTACATATTTTATAAAATAAAAGAGCTGGAACATATAAAGGAGATAACCGATCAATAAAGGCATAAACCATGAAGTATTCGCAAAAATAAACACGGTTTCTGAGATAATGAGTCCGATCACCCAAAGCGCGATTGGAATAATTGTCCGCGGACTTATCGTTGAAGTGCTTAAGACAGCCCCTTTACTGAACCCTTCAATTTCACTTTTGATTCCCTTCGGATACATGCGAAACGATACTAAGCCATACCCGATATAATTGGTGATCGGAACACCTGCCGCAATAAATTTTTCTCCTAAAGACAAATCATCCAGCACTTCAGATCTAATGCTTTGATGGCCATTAACTTTTTCATAATCCTGCCTTAATGCTAGAATACACGAGCCGTACAGCCCTTTTTTCGCGTTATTCCTTTCAAAGATCGAGGTGAACGTGAAGATCCCCAGCATATTCATGATTAGGGCGAGCTTCTCAAACAGCTTTTCTGTATGATGAAAAGGAACTACCGAAATGACGCCTTTCGATAGCTCCCTTGCTTTTAATAATGAAGCCAAGGCGTTAGGCTTTAATCGGATATCCGCATCCAAAAAAGCAAAAATATCGCCCGAGGCCTGTAAATATCCATTCCATACTGCCCAGCTCTTACCCGTCCACCCCTCAGGGAGACTGCTGTTCACAATAACCTTAACCCCATAGCTTTCGGCAATTTCTTTGGTCCGATCCTCTGAGAAGTCATCCACCACAATAATTTCATAGGGTGTAAGGGTCTGAGACTGAAGTGAATCGAGCAGATAACGCAAATTATATTCTTCATTCCTTGCAGGAATGATAATGGACAATTTCTCCGGTCCTTGATTAGGCTCGTGATAAGTGCTCAAGGTATTTTTTCTGAACAAAATAAAACCGGAGAGACATCCAACGCCTATAACCATTAACAACCACATTACGGTTCCCCCCTTCTACATCTATATATATGAGGGGTTAGTCCGTAATATATTCATTTCAAATTTAACCTACATTTACTTTAGCTGAGTATTTATTAAGCTTTTCTGTACATAAAAGCATGACGATAGCGAAAAAAACGATCATCGCAGGAAAAATACCCAACGTAAAATTCGAGGCCAGTAAACCGATAAATGGCGGTACCAGCGTGGTACCAGTATAAGCTGTTGCCATCTGAAAGCCCATAATTGACTGAGCATGCTTCTTCCCGAATCGTACAGGGGTTTCATGTAGCATACATGGGAAAATAGGGGCTAAACCCAGACCGATAATCATAAACCCTACCAGCGAAACTATCGTTGGAAGCGGTAATACTAAGAGCACTGTACCGATTAAAGCAATGAGCTGGCCATATCGTATTAGCTGTTTATTACTCATTCTAAACGTAATGAAGCCCGTCACCATTCTGCCAAAGGTAATCCCTAGATAAAATACCGATACCCATGTCGCTGCAGTGGATGCAGGGATGTCTTTGATATTTACTAGAAAGCTGCTCCCCCATAACCCCATACTCGTTTCGATGGCAGAATAAAATAAGAAGGTTAACATCGCAAGCTTAACCCCTCTTAGTTTCCAAGGTTTTGTGTTCTCAGCAGCTTGCTCTAGCTCCGGATGATTGAGCTCATGTTCGCTATCAGCGTTCAGGTTGCTATTGTTTCCAGCCACTCTATCCCATAAAGGCAGCGTAACGAAGAGAATTACAACTAAGCTCAATTGAATATAAGCAACCGTAAGATAACCTTCTCGCCAAAGACCCTCACCAGAGATAAAAGAACCCATAATAATCGGACCCAGCGTCGCGCCCACTCCCCAGAAACAATGTAACCAGCTCATATGATGGGCTTTATAGTGCGTAGCAACATAACTGTTTAATCCGGCATCTACAGATCCCGCACCTAAACCGAGTGGAATCGCAGCAACAATTAGCCATACTAACGAAGGTGACCATGCAAAACCAAATAAAGCTACAGCCGTCATAATACAGCTTACAAGGGTCACTTTCCCCGTACCAAAACGTTTAAGGATTGTACCACTCATCAAACTGGAGACAATTGTGCCTACTGCAATAACCATCGAAAGGATACCAGCAGTACCTAATGAGGCATTTAGATCTAATCTCATTACCGGCCATGCGGATCCAAGCAATGAATCTGGCAGTCCTAAACTAATAAATGCTAAATAAATAATAATAAGAAAAAAAGTAGCCATCGTTATCTCCTTAAGGGTTCTAATCTATTTGTTGTGAAACTAATAAACCTAATCCAAGACTTTGTAATCCATTCAGATAATCACGCTTCAAGTCACTTACCGCTAATTCCGGAAGATGTTCCTTAGGAACGTATGTAGCAGTTCGATCGGCGATTTGATTAAGCATAGCTGGAGCTAATTCATCCTCACAAAAAATAATATAATGCGGATTCAAAATAGAGGTCATAGTAGCCACTAACCGACTAATCGCATCTACTTTATGATCCGGCTGCATGCTTGATCCACCCTGATCTCCAGTTAATGCTTCTATGAAATTTCTATTGTCATACTGGGGCATGTATTGAACTTCCCCTGAAAAAAACGTCTTTCCCCGAACAATTTCACCATTAACGGCTATCCCAGCTCCCGGTCCGTTTTTCCCTAAATACAGATACATCAGAGAAATATTCTCCTTCAAATTTCTTTGCGCCATATAACCGATTACAGCGGCATTCATATCATTTTCCACGATTGTCGGGATAGAGAGCTGATCTTCTATACATCTTTTCAAATCTAGATTCTGATATTTCGCATAACCTGGGATCAGAAAAATCTTCCCCTGTTTCACCGCGCCTGGAACACCAATCGCTACAGATTGAATCTTAGGATTAGCCTTTTTTTCACCTTCGATAAGCGAGACCAGTGTACTAACGTCTTCCTCAAGAATACTAGGTAAATTCCCTTCTTTTACAACATTTCCAATGCAATTATAGATCGTATAGTTTGTTTCATTTTTTTCCAAAAAAATAGCCATCCCTAATCGGTAATTCGGATTATAGGCGTATCTTATTGCCCTTCTTCCGCCACTAGACTCATCAAGGCCAATGATCGTTACTTCCCCAGTCTCTTCCATCTGCATTAGAAATTTACTGATCGTTGGAAAACTGTATTGTAATCTTTGACTTAACTCCGCCTTCGTAGCCCTTCCTAATTCTAATAATGCTGTTCGAATATTTCGAATAATTTCAGATTTGAGTTGCTGTGAAGGAAGTCTTTTATCACTTGACATGGCTCTCCCACCTATAGTCATACTGACTTATTAAATGCATTTAATAAGTCAGTATGACTATAGCAGGAATACTTCTTAACGACAACATAATTTTTCGATGCGGCCCCTTCTGAAACTCCAACATGAATAAAGGGGCATGAAGCCCCCCTAATTATCAACAAATTCAAAGCCTTTGCAGGATTCGTTCCCATCTTCCAGGATGGCTTTCATCCAAGTACACAGGCTGAAATCCTAATTTCAAATAAATGCGGATGGCAGGCAGTCTGAAATCATCAGTTTCTAAACATGCCGCCGTTCCCCCTGAATCTCTTATTTTGTGCAAGACAGCTAGACTCACAGCATAGCCGAGACCTTTACCAGAATATTCTGGAAGCACTCCAACCATGTGCAAGTACCAGTTCTTATTGTCATCACTACCCGACTCCCAGGCCGTAGCAGTAGCTACAGGTTGATCCCCGCGGCAAATGAACAACAAGCGATCCGAATACAAGGGTACATGATCACTGATTTTATGAGCAAATTTAACTTCCCTTGTAAAAGAATGGCGTATAAGCTCTTCCCAGTTCCGTTCATCATCCGGCTCGAAATGACGAATTAGATACCCGGTAGGACAGAGAAAAACAGGCAAGTCGGACAGTATTTCTTTTTTCATCACAAGTTTGGAAAGGGCCTGATCCACCGTCAATTCCTCACTCTCGTTCTAAAATCAGGAAAGGCTATTGCTTTTCCACCATTCTCTACAGATTCCATAGACAATGTAAACACAGAGCTCCAAGTAACGGCATCATATACGTCCACCGAAGGGGTTCGATCCTCCTGAATAGCAGAAATAAATTCTTCAAGCACCATAAAATCGCCTCCGCCATGTTTCGTCCCAGCGGCATATTCGCCCCATTTCATCCATGTCGGGTGATCATAGAGTGGTTGATAACTGCTTAAAGGCTCCCACATTTCCTCTCCATCCGCTATATTTTTGGGCGAGAGATTCTTGAACCAGATCAAATCCTCTTCGTACTGATGGCGGCCCGTAATATACGCTCCCTCAGTTCCTTGCAGTAAATAATGAGTTTTATTATGCGGTCTAACGGAGGACCAGTCTACACGCAGTTCAATCAGTACACCCTTTTCCGTTTGAATGACCGCGACCGCGCTATCCCCTTGCCGCCAGAATCCCTCCCGTGCTGCTGGGTGATCTTTTCCATAATGCTCTCCGAAATAATATTGTAAGGATCTAGATTTGGAAACAAAAGACGAGACGCTTTTTAATCGATCCCCCTCAGGCTTATTGAGGTTAATCCATTGCGCAACTGGACCAATAGAATGTGTCGGATAATTGATCCCGTTATACTGCTGATGTAATTGCCCCCGCCAAGTCAGAGAACCATCCGGATGATGAGTCAAATGACGCAAATCATGGATATATCCGCCTTCCAGATAAGTAATTTCACCGAACATGCCTTGATCCGCCATATGTTTAATCGTCAGGTTTGATCGTGAGAAGCAGTAATTTTCAGACATCATATATTTAAGTCCAGTTTGTTCAACAGTTTCGATAAGCTCCCAAGCTTCCTCTAAAGATTGGATCGAAATCACTTCGCTTAGGACATGCTTACCCGCTTTTAAAGCATCAATAGATTGTCTGGCATGCAAATGCATGGGGCTTAAGATAAACACTGCATCTATCGCCGAATCTTTTAACATTTCATGATAATCCCGATACGTTCGGATTTCCGGGAATTTCTCTTTCCATTGGTTAAGCACCCACTCATTCAAGTCACAAGTGGCGGTCAGATTTATCCGATCCGATAGAGAGTACAGTGCATTCATAAAACTGGCTCCGCGATTTCCACCTACGATCGCTAATCTTACTGGCTGACGATTCATTACTGGTCCACCTGCTTTCTATCCATTTGAAGTCGATTGATGATTAGCTCCTGATCTCTTGTCTCCCCTTCAGCCTGCGGATATTTTTCATAATCAAAAATGCTGAAGGTAAATAATGAAGACCATTTACTCAATTGCTCGCTTGCCAGATTCACCATTTCTAACCTGATTTCATCTTCAAGCACAGTAAGGATTCGAGCAGCAGGAATATCCAGGATGGAGGCTGTTTGAATGAAATTCCAGTTTTCTTTTCTGACGATAGAATGCACATGATTATGCCCGTTGAAATAGAAACCCACACCTTGCCATTGCTTCAATATCGGCCAAATATCTAAGCTGGGATCCAGTGACATCATTGGCTCAGTTGATCTAGCCGTCGTATTATACAAGGGATGATGACCGAAGACGAATAAAGGCTTTTCCGATTTCCGCTTCATTTGTGCTTCGAGCCAAGTCAGCTGTTCATCATCAAGTGTTCCGCTCCAATCGTCACGATTTTCCCGTGCGGTATCCAGCAAAATAATGATTGCATTCGTCTCTTCAATCACACTGTATCGCTGCTGCCGGGTGACGGAAAGGATTTCTTCTTTAGGATAAGTGTACGTATCATGATTACCAAGAACATGTAGAAAACGTCTAGAATGCTTGCTGTCCTTAATCTTACCCATGATATAATTAAATTCGCTAAATTCTCCTGCATGCACCATATCTCCCACGGAAATATGATAATCGGCTGGGATGGACAAAAATAGATTCATAAATTGCTCGTAAAAAGCATCTCGTGCCTCTTTAATCAAAACCTTGTTGTTTAACAATTCGTCCGGGTAATGTAAGTCCCCAATAATCGCCAGCCTCATAAATGCCTCCTCCTAACCTTTAATGCCAGAGCTCATAAAACTACCTATCACTTGCCGCTGGAACAATAAAAATCCAATCATTAAGGGTGCAGACACAATCAATGTAGCCGCACAAACATCGGACCATTGTGCACCAGATTCCGTGGCTTTTGCGAACATCGCCAAGCCTACAGTTAATAAGCGATTCTCCTCCGAATTGGTTACAATAAGGGGCCACAAGAAATCATTCCAATGAAAGCTGACCGACACGATCGCAAAGGACACATAAATCGGGCGTGACAGTGGGACATAGATTCTTGAAAGAATATGCAGGCGTGATGCGCCCTCCACCCGGGCAGCTTCATCCAGCTCATAGGGTAATTGCTTGAAGGATTGCCTTAACAGAAACACTCCAAAGGAGGAGGCAAAGTAAGGTAGCATAATCCCCAGCTTGGTATCCAGCAGACCCATTTCGTTCAACACCTGATAGTTGGAAAAGATAAGTACATCTGGCGGCACCATAATTTGCACCAAAAATAACATGAATAACAGATCTTTCAAGGCGAATCGTACCCGTGCAAACGCATAAGCAGCCATCGTCATTGTAACGAGTTGCACAGCAAGCACAACACCGCACACAAGCAATGTATTCATTAAAAATCGTCCAAAAGGCGCTCCATTCCAGACATGAATCAAATTCTCAAAAGTGAAGTCCCAAGACCATCCCGCATCAATAGCGACGTCTTTGGGTAGAAAAGCCGTTCTGACCACCCATAGGAAGGGAATGATCCAGGCCACGGCAAACGTAAATCCAACCGCATGCCACAGTATTTGCTGGATTCGGCGCTTCGTTCTTTCGGAGTTCAGTATGCGCTCCTCTTCTAAAGCTTTGCGTGTATTCTGCCTTAATACTAAGGGTAGCTTTAGTGGATTATCCTCCATGGATTCCACCTCCTATTCATAATGGATTTTCCGATCCCAGCCAAAAAACTGCAAAGAGGAAATCAGGAGCAGCAGCACGATCATGACCACCGTCATCGATGCGGCCATCCCTTGATCGTAGAAATTAAAGGTGGACTCGTAGATATAATAAAGCAGCAGATTACTTGCATTATTCGGACCGCCCTTTGTCATAATCCAGAGATGGTCTACCAGCTTAAAAGAATTGGTTATCGCCACAACAGCCACGAACAACGTAGTCGGCATCGTGAGCGGAATTGTGATTCTGCGGATGGAAGTGAATGTACCGACTCCGCTTACTGCAGCCGCTTCATATAAATCCTTGGGAATCTGCTGCATTCCTGCTAAATAAAAAATCATAAAATATCCGGCTTCTTTCCAAATCATCATGATGACTAATGCGCCCATCACCGTATCAGGTGTTCCCAGCAAATTCACAGGCTGATCCGCGATCCATGAAGCCAGTCTGGCAAAGAGCCCAAAATGAGGGGTATACAGAAACAACCAGATGTTCGCCACAGCGATCATCGGGATCATATTCGGATAGAAAAATGAAAGACGTGCCAGTCCCCGCCCTTTTATCGCCTTGTCGGCAAACAGTGCCATCAAGAAAGCCAAAGCTAATGAAGTGGGTACTGTGCCAATGGCGAACCATATATTGTTACTGAACACCTTCATAAAGACATTGTCGTGCAATAGATTAGCGTAATTGTCAAAACCGACGAACAGAGGCTCAGGAGTCGCCAAATTTTTCTCATAAAAGCTAAGCCAGAACGATTTAAACATAGGGTAATAAGTAAACAAGCAAAGAAAGAGCAGCGAAGGCAACACTAGTCCCCAGCCGAATCCGTTTCGTCTAAGCCTCTCACTCCATCCGGCATTCATACCATTCAATCCTTCCATGATTAAGGTTTCTACGATTAATGAATAAAGTAATGACGCCAGAACAAGCTATCGAGCCGTCCTGGCGTATTCCATACCTCAAAGCTTACTTATTGAAGGGAGCAAGTGCCTGATCTGCTTCTGCTTGAGCCTTTTTAAGTGCACCTGCTGCATCAATCTCTCCTGCCAATGCCGCTTGAATCTGGTTCGTAATTGCCGTCGATACTTTACCATGATTATGAGTGGACAATTCCCGGAACGCATATTCCAATTGATCTCTCGCTACCAATGCTTGCGGGAAATCCGCTGTATACTTCTTCATAGCATCTGTATCGTATGCAGATTTTCTTACGCCAACATAACCGGATGAGCCGCTAAAGAGGGCAGCTTGTTCTGAAGCCGTCATATATTTGGCAAATTCCCAAGCTGCAGCTTGTTTTTCAGGAGATGTGTCCTTGAAAATATACAGGTTACCTCCTCCAGTAGGTGATCCAAATTGGTTTTGTGCGGGTGGGAACGCTACGCCGAATTCGAACTTCGCGTTATTTTTTACGTTGGTTAAGTTACCGCTTGTATGCATCATCATGGCTGTTTTGCCTTGAATGAAATCTGTCGGAACGGTTGCCCAATCAATAACACCTTCCGGCATCGCCTTGTATTTATGGGACAAATCTAACCAGAATTGCAATGCCTCCACATTCTCCGGCGTATCGAACATCGCTTTTTTGCCATCGGAGGACATTATGTTTTGCTTCGGATCGGAAGCATTTTGCCGTGCAAGCATTTGAAACATCCAATACGAATCATCATTGCCCGGAATTTCCAGCCCCACGTGACCGTCTTTGTTCAGCTTCTTAGCATAGGTTACAAGCTCATCCCATGTAGTGGGTGGTTTCTCTGGATCAAGTCCTGCGGCTTTGAACATTTCTTTGTTGTAATACATAACAATCGTGCTCCGCTGAAAAGGCAGGCTGTACGTTTTACCTTCAGACTGTGTATCCTCTACAAAGGCGGGATAAAAATCAGCCATCTGAATATCCGTGTCCTTTGCAATAAAATCATCCAGCGGAATGATTGCATTCATATCGAGCATACTGTACAGCTCTGTTGACATCATGACCGCGACATCCGGTGGCTGTTTGGCCTGCACACCTGCTTGAATTTTCACGGTATTGTCACCGTAATTACCTGTGTACACGGGATTAACCTTAATTTCCGGGTGCTGCTCCATGAATGCACTAGCCATCCCATCGATTACTTTTGTAAGGGGACCACCAACATTAACCGGATAATAAAATGTAATCTCCACTGGCTTAGCGGTTGGAGTCTCTGTGGATTCCGGAGTTGCAGCGATTGCTGTGGGTTGAGCGGTATTTTCTTTGGCTTCTGCCGTACTGTTATTAGATTGTCCGCAGCCCGCTACTGCCAGCATTGAGACGGATAGCAGTGTTAGAATGGTTTTGGTTTGCTTTAGCATTTCTGTTAGCCCCTTTTTTCGCTTGGATTTGAATTAAAATGCATAATGGCGAAAGTTCACACTAATGCGATTCGAGCCTACATCAAGAATATGGAGCTGTGCACCATCAGCGGTAGGCAATACAGCAATTCCTTGGGCTTCAGTACCACTAGGCAGATTACGATCAAAGGCAACAGATACGTTTCCAGTCTCCGGATCAATCTGATAAACCGTTTGGGTTGCGTTATCCGTAGAAGCATACAGAACACCGTTGTACACTTCGGCACCTTGAATTCGATCAATACTTTGGGAAAGTGGAATGGTTGTGATCACATGCATATCGTCAAGACTTAGTACATTCAAGACGCTTGCATTACTCCACTGAGCTGTGTAGACCTGACCGCGAGCAGCATCAACGGCTACCCAAGGCACACCGCCAATATGCAGATTTAACGGTAAAGCATAGGATGTACCCGTATATTTCAATGTGTTCACATCATAGAGGGCGATGTAAGGATGCTGATAGTTTTTGCCGTCTTCAATAGGAGCGTATATTTTACCGTTATAGTAGGAAATATCACCGATATGGTCTCCACCTTGGGAGGCAATCTCCAGTGGAATAGCCAATTCATTCCGTGCTTTTACGGATTTTCCATCAAGTCCAGTCCGTAAGAGCCCATACGAGGAATTAAAGATCCATGAATTCCCGTCTGTAGCCACCCCTTGTCCCCGTTCCAGGGCATCAAGTAACCAGAAGGTTTGCTTAGATACTTCATGCCAAGTTCCAGCAGTTGTAGCTGAAGTTGACTCTGCACTGATTTCTACCTCGGTGTTTACTAGGTTATCCGGTCCGACTGGTGTGGCAGATGCTGCTAAAGATAAAGAACTGGTCGTAAGTACCCCCGCGCAAATCAGACTGAATAATCTCTTTAATCTCATGTTTTCTCTCCTCCTAATAAGGTTGTAGTTCGGCATTTGTGCGCCTTACTTCAACCTTATTATAGGAGCTGGCAACAGCTCTCTAATTGAACAAAACACTTCTTTCCTTGAACAAAACTCTCATTTGCAAGAATAAAATCAATAAATCATATGATTAGGTTTGGAGGAGCTTTGATTCGCATACAGCTTTGGGGTTAGGCCGATTTCTCGTTTGAATAATCTAGTAAAATGACCTTGATCGGCAAAACCAACCTGAGATGCAATTTCCTTCAAACCAATTTTTCCGGAACGAATTAGAAATTTAGAACGTTCGATTCTCAGACGAATTAAATAATTATGGGGTGTATATCCTGTCTGTTGTTTAAAAATCCGAATAAAATGCGACTGGCTCATATTAGCCATGCCAGCGAGATCAGTCAGTTGAATCTCATCTTCTAAACGCTCACGCATAAATTGAATGACCTGAAATATTTCTTGATTGGCTGGCGTTTTACTGTTTGAATGCTGGGGAATCACTGAAGAATAGTGTTGTAACAAGTGAATAATTAACATGTTGGATAAAGAGTCGCTATATATTTTTCCTTTGGCACCGCCATTCTGTAATTCCTCCAGCATCCAAAGCCCTAATTGCAGAAGCTTGGAATCCTTGACATGAAATTTGCGGTCCAACTGGATATGGCCTTCCTTCAGATAACCAGATTCACGAGCAATCTCTTCGAGTACCGCTGGCGTAATTTCTATTTTCAAAAAATAGAGCGAGGTTCTGCCCCAAGGGCAAAGAAGGCTCTCATTACAGGGGGTAATATGAATGGTGTAGTAATTTTCGTAGTAGGCTGTGCAGTGAATTCCTATTAAATATTTAGACTCCGAGGATGGGGTGAAAGCTTGCTGCGGGCTATACCATTGTGAAACCTGAAGCTTATCCCAACCAAAAGTATCACTTGCAAGGACAGGCTGAGCAGCTGCAAAGGACGACTCTTCCATTTCTTTCATATTCATCCCCCTTTTCCCTTCAATATAGCAAGCCAGTATACGCTCCGCGTTAATGAGCTGTAAAAGCTATATTAATTTCCCCTTAGTATTCAAAAGGTTATTTACGTCAGAACAGCAAAAAAGAGGGGTTACTCCCCCTCTTTAATATTTTACATATTCTATTTCTGTAACTCTAAGTCTGAGTATCTATTCTAATTTAAACTGATTTACTAAAGCACGCATCTCATTTGAACCCTCTTGCAGCTTGCGAGCAGATGCGGCAATTTCCTCCACAGATGCAAGCTGCTCCAGAGTGGCAGCAGATACTGTCTGTGCAGCCGAAGCTGAGTGCAATGAAACCTGCTCGACCTCCATCACCGCAGCAGATATTTGTTCGGAGCCCGTGTACATCTGTTGTGCAGCGGTCGAGGATTGCTCCACCTGATCTACGATGGTCCGGGTGGCCTGCAAAATGCGTTCAAATGCTTTACCCGTATCATCAATCGCTCGAACCCCTGCTGCGACTTCATTTTGGCCTTTACTCATCGAATGATGGGCATGACCTATACTCGTAATAATTTCTTCAACCATGACTGAAACCCTTTCAGCTGCTTCACTTGTTTGTCCTGCCAGCTTACGGACTTCACTAGCTACCACTGCAAATCCTCTGCCTTGTTCTCCTGATCGAGCAGCTTCAATTGCCGCATTAAGCGCTAATAGATTCGTTTGCTCAGATATTCCTTTAATAGTACTGACGATGGTGCCTATTTGTTGAGACTGGTCATTTAAACTAGTAACGGTGATTCCTAAATCAACAACAGTATTACTTACTGCGTTCATTTGTTCGGAAGAGTTAATGATAAGGCTGTTTCCTTTATCAGCCTCTTCCAGTGTTTGCATGGACAGCTGATAGGCATGTGTAGAGGCTTCAGCTACTCGCTGAATCTCTTTTACCATCTCCTCCATCGATTGGGAAGTCTCCTGCGTTGAGGAAGCTTGTTTCTCACAATTGTTCGCCACTTCAGTCATTGAGGATGAAGTCTGAACAAGTGCCGCTGTGGTTTCACCTAACGTTGAAGACAACTGTTTGGAGGAAGAAGCTAATAACTCCGAGCTTATAGTTAAATTCCCAACTAATTCCCGAATATTACCCGATAATTGATTAAAGCTGATTCCGAGCTGTCCGATCTCATCCCGATTGCGCACAGTCAATGCTTTACCGCTTAGATCCCCTTGAGCGATCCGTTCAGCTTCACGGGCTATGCGTACAATCGGTCTTGAAATATGTTGTGCAAATATGTATATTACAGCGATTCCGATGACAACGCATACAATCAATGTAGTAATAATTCCCTTTAGAATGGTTTGTTGCCCGGTATTATAGTCTTGCATATAAGAGCCTGCTGCTACGACCCAGCCCCAAGAGGGCGAGAGTTTAGCATAAGATATTTTCAACGCTTCTTCTCCTACAGCGTTTCCAGTACCATCCGATTTAGGTAGCGGCCATTTATAGTAAGTAGCTCCACCACCGTTCTGTGCTGCTTTAATCAAATCCTGTATGTAAAAAGTACCGTTTGAGGTTTGTTTATCCCAAATATTATCTCCCTCTAGTTTGGGATGAGCAAGCAGTTCCCCCTTGTTATCTAATATAAAGAAGTAGCCGTTTGGACCCAAATCAATTGATTGATTAATAGGCCGAGTACCATCCTCATTTTTGTTTCCAAGTAGTAAGGTCCGTACTTGCTCTTGGGCTTCCACTTCAGTCAACTGCCCCGATTGAACGGAATTTTCCAAATTCTCAATTAAGGCGACAGCCAGGTTTACGCTTGAACTCAGTTTACTCTCAATGAGCTGATTCGTTTCTTTGACTGAAATCTGATAAATAACTGCTCCTAATATTCCGATGGGAAGAATTAGTAGTGTGAGTGACATCATGAGCAGTTTTTTCCGAATTGTTAGTCGCAACCTTGTACGTGTATCTTTTACCATATACACCGCTCCGCATCCTATTAGAATTAATTACAAATTAATACTATAGTACTAGTTTTGGGAATATAAATCAAAAAAAGAAATTCATAATTTAACAAAAAAAAGCAAACGCCCCCCTAATAAGAGGTCCGTTTGCCATTTATTCAATGAAACTCCAAATCCCTACTTCTCATCCAACCACAATATCGCTGTTACTCCACGAGGATAATATTTACTGCCTGTAATATCCCCGGAAATAATTTGATCACTCCAGCTGAAGATCGATAATTCTGAATGGGTAAGCCATGCCACGTGAGCGCGATCTGCTGCCGCTCCGCGTTCATCCCATTCCAGTCCCAGAATGTTGCGGGCGATGAACTGCGAGAGATAGATTTTGCTAAGCCAGCTGTTATTGCTAGTGGATGAGATTTTCCAACCGCCGTCTTCAAATAAGCAAACGCCCGGCTTCAACACCGCATGAAGATGTTTGTCGAGTGCGCAGATATATGCGGCGAACCGTCCATTGCGATCAAGAGCTTCCTTACAACCCGTATAGTATGGGAATACAAGACCCTCGATAGCCGGAATGATCTTGGAGTCATTACCTTCTCCAATAACAGCCGGGATATATCCATCTGCTGTAACGCTTGCCACCATCGTTGCGGCGCATTTCTCTGCCCCTGCCCCTGCTGTTTTGGACAGCTCCGCACGCTCATACTCTGCAAATATTTTCTCCATAGCTAAGTAAGCCGCCCAGCATTTTCCTGCCAAGTAAATATTGTTGCGAGCCTGACCTAAAGAGACATCCAGACTGTCATAGGTAGTAATCTCTGCTCCACCCATCGTACGTGAGCTATCTAGCGCCATAACACCGTTTCTTTGCTCAGGATCTGGATGATCCCGATTTAACATACTATCCAAGCACTTCTCCAAGATACTCAGATTACGTTCCATCCAGCTCCGATCACCTGTGTGTTCAAGATAAGTTGCCGCACTCAGCACCCAGTTCACCAATTGTTCATGTGTCATATGTGAGAAGCAACCATCAATGCCATATAACTCATAGGAGGAATAGCCCGGACGTGAAACTACGTTGGCTACACCCATATCATGTGTGAAGCTAATTCCACCTGGATACTCTGTATCATCCCCAGGGAAACGTACCGTATCTTCATAGCTGAATCTCTCTACGAACATATCCAGCTCATTACGAACCGTCCAAGGATTCAGACGCAGCTCGTAGAATAACTGATCGACGGTCAGATCAAAGGTATTCATCATCCGGTATTCGCCTTCGTTGACGATCCAGAACGGCTTATTTTTATTATCCAGTAATTGTGTGGAACCATAATAACTACGAATCGCATGCGCTAGCATAAAGGTTTGATCTTCGGATAGGTTTGCATGATTTAACATCTCGTTAGCTTTCTCCGCTGCTTGTTTAAGAACATCGAATTTAGCTAATGCATATTCGGCTACTGCCTCAACATTGTTGAAATAGCGATTATAGTAATAGGAAGCATCCATACCAGAGGTAACATAACCCGAACGGTGAAAACAAATCGCAAACCGGTACGTTTCTTTTACTCCGGCTGGAACATCCATGATTAAAGCACCCACGCGACCCAGTCCAAAGGTCCAATTTTCCTGAAGCTCCTCACTTAGAATATCCTCCATCGTGAAATGAAGTGCGGACTTTGTAGTGCCTTTCTCGGCAGCAATCGCAATAAACCTTCCTTGTCCAACGCCTGTAATTTCAGATGACACATCATCCAGTCTTCTCATTCCGCTATACACATCTGTTCCCTGAAAACCAAAGAACGCGCGACGTGAGGTAGCTGATGAGGTGTTATCCACTTCGAGCTCAACCAGTACTGCTGGCAACAACACTTCCTTCATTTCTTCCACAGACGCAGTTTCAGGATCTGGTACTGATCGAACTGGAGAGAGAATCCGGAAGGTCAGATCCCCCGCACTCCAGCTGTCTGTAGCTACTTGAAAATCTCTAGAAATCTCACGATCTTGAAAAGGGAACAGAATATTCTCCTTGTCTGGATTGGGGTCTGGATTCTCGATGTCATAGCGTTTGCTCTCGTCATCTCCGCCAATCTCGTGAAATGGTAGTGTGTCATACCCTTTCCCATCAGTGCGTTCTAATCCTATGAATATATTCTGTCTAGGAGGTTTGGCCATCTCCAAATCGAAACCACCACTAGCTCCTTTAAATCCTAAGGTAAAACTCGCAAATGCACCGATCGGTGAATGATGAGCATTAAAGAATTTATTATGTGACATAAATAAATGCACTCCCTCCAACATGATCCCGGATACCTCCGGGCTATATATCCATGTTATCGATATTTCTGGAAGTGCAACAGGGCTAAAGCCTTCTATTATTTGGGCAAATCAAACATCGATAACAACCTATGATATAATTAAGCCAAATTTTATTGTAAAAGAGGATTGAAATGATCTCGAATGATCCCGCCTTCCATAATTCTATTGACGGTCAGATGTCACCAGACATTCAAGCAGCCTTTCATATCTTCGCCGCACATTGGAGAAAAGTAAATTTGGATTGGCAATATCCTGTACACACTCATCCGATGTTTGAGATTAATATTGTCCTTCAAGGTGAGCAACAAATGACGGTAGGCAATAAGTCTTTTATACAGAAAAGCGGCGATATTTTATTCATTCGTCCCGGTGTTGAGCATAGTAGTATGGGTTCAAATACTGACTGTGACATGACTTATTACTGCCTGCATTTTGATATTGATGACCTGAATTTGCGGCGTGCCTTACTTACAGCAGATGCTGTTAGTCTCAGCGGGAACACCCCCGAACTGCTGGCCATCCGTTCCGCGCTAGATGTAATCATTAACTCTTCCATCTTGTCAGAGTCTAAAGACACACATAGAAATCGCTTGATCACACTGCATGCTTCACTGCAGCTTCTGACCGCGCTCAGCGGTTGGGTGCTTTCGGAAATGCCTCTCCCAGCAGATACAGAAGCTACAGAAAATACAGTTGCCCTAGCTAACGCTATTGAAGGACTATTGCAGGAATCCGTCTCCACCGCTGCCAGCACAGGCGAAAGAGGTGGCGGTATTGAGGACATTGCTGCCAAGCTCGGATATAGCACTACTCACTGTAATCGTGCTTTTCATCAAATCTATGGGATGTCACCAAGGCAATATTTATCACGCTTAATCATTCGACACGCCAAACTGCTGCTGATGGATAATAGTCTATCTGTCGAATCGGTTGCTCAACGACTGGGGTACCGTGATGTGTCCCATTTCAGCAAACAATTCAAACGCTGGACAGGTCTCCCGCCAATGGGCTATCGCCGTTTAACTGCGAATCCAAGTACACTTTAAAGATCTTTACGCCTACGAAAAAAGGGGTGTATTCCGCTGTCCACTAAGTGGTTACAGGATACATCCCTCTTATGAATTACCCCTTCGTCGCTCCCGACGCAATCCCCTTCACAAAATACTTCTGCAAAGCGATAAACACAATCAACACAGGCACCACCGACATCGCTGTTCCCGCAAAAATCATATCCCAACGGGAAGAGAATTCTCCGATATAACGGTAAATTTCCACAACCATCGTCTTAGCCTGTCCTGAAGGTAATACCAGCATCGGCATCAAGAAATCATTCCAGATTCCAAGTCCGTTCAAGACAACCATACTTGCCGTAACAGGCCCTAATAGCGGGAAAACAATTCTCCAAAATATCCCGTACCGAGAACAGCCATCAATCTCTGCCGCTTCTTCAATTTCTCTAGGTATTCCTTTGACAAAACTGGTATACAGCAGACATCCAAAACCTACCGCACTGGCTACATAAATAAGAATGGGTCCCGCAAGGCTACCGTACAATCCTAGCATTCTAAGCTCTTTGAACAAAGGAATCATATACGCCTGAAAAGGAATCATCATTCCGGCCAAAAAATATACGAACATAAATCGAGTCCATCTAGTATTTCTACGTTCAATGGCATACCCTGCCATGGGAATGATCAAGACCTGTGCGGAGATAGACACCGCTGTCAGAATCAGACTGTTCAGAATCGCTCGTGGAAACTCTGTTTCTGTTAACAGGTATTTAAAGCTGTCCAGATAAAGGGTTTTCGGAAAAGCAATGGCATCCTTCATGATCTCTGCATTACTCTTAAAGGCCGACATCAAATTAAAGAAAATAGGAAAGAAAAATAGAATAGCCACTACTAAGGTAACCAAAAAAAGTGCGATTTGCCCAACTGGAAGACTGTAATGATCAGTATGATTAAGAACAAGACCATGGCCAGCGCCGTACCAAAACCTTGTCTTAATTCACCAAACCCAACTTTATAAATAATATAAGTTAACAATATGGCATACAGACTCCTCCAAAATTGAGTTATTTATAATATTCTTACACTAAAGAAGAATCTACATTGCTTTATCAAGCAAACCAGATCTCCGTTTCCGTTTCGTTTTGATTTATACTAATATATTATATATATATAAAGCACGCTTGTTCTCTATTCTTGTTTCCTGAGTTAAACTAACCTACCCGATCAATGAAGCATCTTCAGTCTAATACTTTATTTTCTCAGTCTACAACTTTATTTCCTTTTGACAGCATTTAGACTGAATGTCTTTATTCCACGAGGCTTTTCGAACTATCATACCATCAGAATCCATAAAAATAAGTTTTAGACTGACCCTAGAAATTGAAACAGCGACAGCAATGGACGATAAAATCCTCGACTGTCGCTGGTTCATTTAACTAACGTTTCCCGTTAGTTGAAGAAGCGGCCTTTCTACGTAGGTTCTATAACCTCGTGACATTCATTCCATTTGAATCATCGAGAGTAACTTCACAGACATCAGTCTTTATTGTTAGTTTATATGTATACGATTCTTTGTCTGACATAAACCAGACCCTGCCTTCCTTTACAACAATAAGCAACCCTTGCTCGTCACCGACAGCAGCAAATTTGCTATGATATTCCCGCCAAGGAAAGATCCTTGCATGTGATAGTTTGAGTACTGCATTTTCAACGTTGGGTACAGGCAAACCGATTTCACTTACGCATAATAAACTCGCTTGAGAAAATAATTGATCGGTTGAATTGTTCAAATTATGCCGTGCAATCAATTCCACAAGATTGCCTGCGGGATCACAGAAATAAATAGAATGGGCATTCCAGTCCTTGAAGTGCACTACTTGCTTGTCTTGATCGAGTATTATAGGGACCTTAGGAGTTATCCATCGCACCGCCTCGTCCATTTTGTTTTCAGGTATATTAAAAGCAAAATGATACATAGGTTTTACGCTTTGTTCAGACTCTTTAAAGGATAGGCTAGACTCCCCAACTTTTACACTAAATGAAGTTTGATTTTCTTTAATTACAGTTAGCCCAAAAGAATCCACATAAAACTCCTTCAATTCTTTAATGGAATGAGCAAGCATCTCTACTTCTCTTATCATTCATTTTCACCTCAGCATTTCTAATAAATATTTCACTTCCAATAATTTACTTAGTTAGAAATTCGGGATCATTGCTACATCATCCTGTCAGTTAGCTGAACAGGCACTAGTGAACGATGTGACGATTTCTTCGATAAATATATCTTGCTTAACTCCACTTCAACTTCCCAAAGCTGGCCCATGATAGATTGCGATATTTGTCTGTCGATTTTTCTCTCTCGTGCACCGAACAATCGAGTTTGTCGATCCCATAAATTAAGAGGGAAAGAATGAGTCCCGTTGAAAGACCTGCTATTACAGGTGCATGGAAGTTCGCTATCTGTGCTATCCACACCTGGGCCATGAGAAACTTTTCGATTACTTCCTCCAGCAAAATACCGCCCGATGTGACGAGGATAGACATCCCCAACTTCATACACTGGTGATGGACCTCTTCCGGTAACATCTCCTCCGGTGGATTAAGAAGGAAGCGAATCATACTAACAAGGGACATAAGTCCTTCTTTGATGATCCGAACCATGCGTTTCATCGTGGTAATGAAGTTGTTGATCAGGAAGATGATTAGTTCTGATACGAATCCAGTAATTGCACCGTCTATAAACTGCTTAATGACTTCCTTCCATTTGTCCGTGATAAGGAGGGCAATGGATTTCAGGCGTCCTGGAAGCTCGTCCTTTAGTTTAATGGATTGTTTCTTCTTTTTGCTCAGCAAATCTTTCACACTGCACCATGACTTCCTTCCCGACTTTGTTGTATAGACGTTTGTTTCTTTCCCGGTGAGTTTGTGAATAAAGTTCTTTGGCCTGTTCTTTGTCTACTTTATAATACTGCGCGCGTTTGTCTTTGTTTCGTCATTTGTAGATGGAGTTTCCATCCATTTTATCAGGTCTTGGTCCTGTTTAGACTTATTTAAACTGGCATTCGTCCAAGTCTTATTGTTGTCGCTATTCGCTAAATCCTTGCGTTCATCTACGTCTAGATATAATCGAAGCCAATCGTCATCATGAAGTTCTTTTGCGGATATGACATGTTCGATATGTGATTGGCCATCTCGCTCTAAAGTTTGATTTGTGTAGCCATCTGTAATTGGTACTTCATCTTTGAACCGTTCCTTCCTTGCCCTTTGCATGTCTGCTTTTTACGCATAATGCTCACGCTCGTAAGCGCTCTGATAGTCCCGTTGCTTCTCACCGGACAAACGTTCGGAATAATCGGATCCTTTCTATTTGCGTTAAGTACGGTTGGAATAGCCCCACCATCGAAAGACCTCACCATGTTAAGGGAAAGCCCGAAGGGACCTATAAGACTTTGTAGCCCCACCTTTGGTTGGACTTTCACCAACTAGATAATGCTTGCCTTCGGGCACGCTATAATAGAAAAAGACAGCCGATCTACCGGCTGTCTCTATTGTTTTTTTATCTCGTGTCCTGTTCCGTGCTTATAAATCAAATCTTCTGCATCTTCGGTTCAGATATGTTCTTTACAGTACCAGCTGTGCGTGGCGAAACAATGAGGGGTTCTTCGGTGTCGTGCCGACTCCTGATCCCCACTGCAACAAACCATCGCGGGAATCGCCACTGGATCCCCGGTCATCGTCATTCACCAGGAACGAGATTCCAATGGTCTGCATCGGCGGTCCGCTAAACCCTAGCGAGGTCCACGGGACAGAGATGACGTAGTGCATGTTACTTCCGTCTTGAACGATGTTCGCTTTAGCGCCAGGGGTTGGTCCCGACTGCTGGCCGGCCGGCGCCGCGAAGGTGTAAACTGACGGTCCGCTGTCGAGAAGTGCAGCCCCGATTTCAACACGCTGTCCGCCAGCGTGTCCTGGCACTCGGTCATAGGTACTGAACTGGATGGAATCGGTCTGCCATAGTGTGCTTGGAGTGCGCGCGCCGAAATGTTTATCGTCTGTGACCATGGCGTCAATCACAAGTGCGTCGCTGTTGTAGTTGATGCGCAGATGCCCACTGAGATCGCTGTTGCCGCTTCGTGACCCGGAAATCGATACCCATGTCGCTTGCGTCGCCAAGTCGATTGCGGGCAACGATTGGTGGTCTGTGGGCTCGATGGGAGCGTAGGAAATCGATCCGGATAAAGTGTCCGAACCGTTCTCGCTATCGACGGTCACGCTATACCTCAGGGAATCGAACAACGGAATGTCGGAGAGCGGGAACCGCATCGATGCAGTTCCATTCGCAGAGACATTGGCCACATCCGGCACCTCCCCAGATGCCGGCCCAACTTGGTAGGTAACTTGAGTCGCCGTGAAGGCGCTGGTTCGATTATTCTTCAGATCGATGTCGAGAAAATAACTTCGGGACGTCGCATCTGAGGTGATTGTTGGCTGGACGCTGATCTCGAACGGCTTGACGACATTTGTCGTTACCCTCAAGCCGGCAACAAGACTCGGCTCGTGCTTATTGTTGCCCCCTTTCCCCGGCTTCGCTTTCGTTACATCTACGGCTATAGTTCGCTGGCCAAGGAGCATGGTTGCAGGAACGCTGATAGTGGCGCTCGTTACCTTGCCTGGGGAAGTTCGAAGCTTTATAGGTTGTGCCCCGTTCGCAATGATCGTCAACTCATTGGGAAGATCCGTCCTGCGGTCCGAGCGATCTGCAGTCACCGTTACAAGAACCGCCTCTCCTTTGATCGACTGGTCGGCAACTTTCATCGTGATCGCTGACTGCGCTAAGCCTAAGTTGTCAACATTGCCTGTGACGTAGATCGGGCTGCCGTTGAGCGTCAGAATGACCGCGCCGTCTGTCGGATTCACCGTCTGAGCCGAGCCATATTCATCAGTGACGATCAGAGGCTGGGTAGTATGCAAAGCAATGTCCTCGGAGCCCGTGGACCACATCACCCGAGTCGTCGAGCCTCCTCCTGTGTACGGATACGAGTAGGCGGTAGCGGAGCCGAGGCTGTCGCGGGCACCAAGAGTCTTTCCGGTCACCGCGCGAATGAGCACAGCGTTTGCGACAGCTCCCGGTTTCGGAGCTACGCCGACTACGCCATCGACGGGTTGCCCGAACAGTCCAAAGTGATGTTCCCTATTATTGGGGTCCGTACCGTCATCCATAGCCGAGTACCAACTGAAGACATCCACGCCTGCTGCCTTTGCCAGCACCTGAGCACGCACCAGATTATCCGCTTGCTGGAGCTCCGTAGAGCCAGGGGCATACGTGGGCCAACCGTTCTCCGTAATCCACACGGGGACATGCCGATTTCCAGCCGCCTGCCTCACCTGCTGCACCAACGCAGGAAGCTTCGATACCAATAGGGTTTGCTCGGGCGGGGTGTTTGCCCCCTTGAGAGCGTAACCGTAGACATTCGTCGCGAACGTATCAATGTAGTTGATGCCGCCGGCAGCGAAAAAGGCATTATTCCAGTTATCGTCAATGGTAGATGGAATCGGGCCTATGACATTCGCGTCGGGGTTTCCTTCGTGAATGGGGCCGTACATAGCCTGAAGCATCTGTACATAGCAGGCTGCAGTAGTACCGCAAGCACCGTTGTTGAAGCCGGTGCCATTGAACTCGTTGTAGATGTTGAAATCGCTGACCTTCCCTTTGTAGTGCTCGGCGGCAGCTTTTCCGAACTGACCAAACGCGGCTAGGCCAGCCGCGGAGCTCGGCGTTTTCCCGTTGTCATAATTTGCATTGTTGTAGGCCAGAACACCCTGGGGAGTCATGCCGAGTTCAAGAAACTGTTGTGATTTGGCTTCAAAACCATACCCAGCCCAGTTGTACACGCCTGGCTGCTTTTCAATTAATGACCAGTTAATATCGCTGCGAATGTGGCCATAGCCGATTGTCGCCAGAGAATTCATGAGTCCGTCTTCAAGGGATTTGTAGTGACCAAAGTGTGTGTCGATCCCGAAGAAGGAATCAGGGCTTAAGGCGCCGGCTGGCGTCGGGGTCACAATGCCAAACGTTGTGGTGCGCGTTACCGTCTGGTCATCAATCAGGCTTGAGAAAGTGAGGTTGTAGAATCCCGGACCGAGGTCCTGCACCGATAGCGAAGCATGTCCGTCAGCTCCTACGGGTACAGATCCCGTGCGAAGACTCACGCCCTGATCATCCGTAATTTCATATGAAACCAAGTCACCCACTGTGCCAAAATCCAGGTTTGCGGAATTGGTTGTGAAGAGCAGACTCGGGTTCATCACGGATAGCGCTGGGGTCGTTGCAAAAGTCACCTGGACTCGCGCGAAACAGATTTCCGGCATGACGCCATTGATACTGTGAACGCGCAGACGGAAATCTGCACCGTTTGTGCCATTTGCGAACCTAATTCCGTTCAGTTCAAAAATCTGATTCTTCCAAGTCTGACTGCCGCTTGTAGGCATCCAAGGGGTGGCCTGGTATGCGTTGTTTTGACCGTCATACTCGATGGCCATGGTCGTCGCCGCTGCGTCAAAGTAGTCAACGGACACGATTGCGTACGTCGCACCATCAGGTTTCGCGGAGCTCCCTACATCAATGTAGAGAAAGGGATTTAGGGGATCTTGTGACGTCGTCCAGCACGCCCTGCCGTTCCTGGACGTCGCAGCGTGTGTCGGGTCTTTGTCTGCGTCACCAGGCCAAGCCTTGTTAACACCGCTGTATATTGGGGGTGAGCTCAAAATTACGTCGACCTGGGGCTGGGCAGCGACGGTATGGGGTGCTACCGCCCCAATAACACTGACTGACACAAGCAAGACAAGTACCAAACGGATCATCAACTTTTTCACGAACATGACGTTCACTCCCTTATCTTGAACTGGAACTCAATCACAAATGACTCTGTAAGCGTTATCAAAGATAATTAGAGTTTTTCCGTATTAATTTATCTCTTCCGCCCATGCAGAGCTTGCTGGCATTGGAATCCGCTCCACCTCTCCTTCTATAAATTGACCACGCAGCTGGAGAAGGAACCGGATGTGGGAAGTTTGAACCTTCCGGACATTCTGTAGCCCCTGGAATACATAGAGCGCAGCAGCTGTACCCGATGCTTCTCCGATGGCGCTTACCGAGGCCATGATCCGGTAGGAGCTGTGAGCTTCGTGGGTGCCGCTGATGCATCGGGAGCTGAGTAATAGATTGGTGCAGCCCTTGGGGATAAGCGAACGGTATGGAATATGGTAGTAGCCTGGCTCAGGGATGCTCTCAAGCCTACTGGCGCCTCCATCCGGACTATGAATATCCAAGGAATAAGCGCATGCTGCCACCATATCATCAAAGCGCCTGCTCTGCAGGCAGTCCTCTGCAGTCAGTTCGTATTCTCCGACAATTCGCCGCCCCTCTCGGATACCCAGCTTAGGGGCGATGTATTCCAGCTGGGCATGATGGAAAGCGGGATGCTGCTTAATAGCCTCAAACAACTCCTGCGCCTGCCGAATACCTTCTCCTTTCCCTCTAATAACTGTTTCCGGCCGGGTGGGGTCTACATCCAGCACCGAAGTAGAGTTGAACAGCAGGGCTTTTTCATCTGGATAAGGAAAACAAGTAATGCTCTGCCGGGTGTTGCCGGTGAGGCCTGCCGCTTTCATGTCGAGGTAATAAGGCAACAGCTCCCTTCGCAACGAATGAATGGCTGACCACTGCCGAATATCCGGCTCCTTCAGCCGGGAGCAGTCTATACCGCTGACCTTGAAGGTGGTAGTGGCGGACTGCAGCTTACCGTCGCCTTCTCTGCCCAGTTTGTACTCCAATCCCGCCAACGCGGAAAGATTGCCGTCGGCAGTGGCGTCGAGGTATATCTTAGCGGTAACCGCAGTTGTTCGGCTGCCCTGAATATGCAGACGGACAATTCGTCCATTCTTCATATCAACTTGAAAGACCTTACAGTCGGTCCACAGCGTAAGGGTTGGTTCGGAAGCCAATAGCCCCTCATATGCAGCCTTCAACTCCTGCTCATCATAGGTAGGAACGAGCTTCTCATTGTAATGCGTGTATGCGGCGGGGAACAACTCCCGGTGAATGCCGCTGGTAATCGGTTTTCCCCGTGAATCCCGGAAGTTGCATATTAAGGATACACTCGAGAATACACCTGTTCCCCCCACTTCCCCGGCTTGTTCGATCAGTAGCACCCTCATCTGCAATCTTGCAGCAGCAAGCGCCGCGCTAATACCTCCGACACCCGCACCCGCGATGATAATATCAAAATCAAAAGACTCTTTGTTCATATCGTTAGACCCCCTAAATCCGTAACTTCTCTCTCCTCTGCGGAAAAACGACCTACCCATACTCGTTGCGGAGCACCGCTATAAACGATGCTGCCATTGCATGAAATCTCGCAATATCCGGGGTTCATGCTGACTTCAATACTTTGTCCCCTGAATAGGAAACCGGAAACGCGTACCGTACCTTCCTCCGGCGGGTTCGGACGTATCCACAAGCTGCCGTCCAATCCTGGTTCGATTCCCGCCATACCGAACAGTAGAGCTTCCACCCCCGAGAACCCCGCCACCACATTGGCCCGTTTATGTGCAGGTACAGCAGGCCTGTCACAATAATGCTCTTGCGGATAATAGGGCAGATGCCTTCCCATCCACAGTAAGCGCTTCAGTACATTCCAAGCTGGTTCACTTTGGCCATTTTCCCATAAAGTCAAAGCCAGCATCGGTCCGTCTCCCGTGTATGATCCACTGCCGGACCAGTCCGGATCATTCAGTTCATAATGAAGTTCATCCCTGGCGGATACACTGCTTACTCCGTAAGCTCCGAGGAATGCATCGTCTGTTACCTGTCTGAGCATTCCGGCCATCATGGTCTCAGTACAAGCGCCAAAGCGCAAAGCGTCATAATATTGGATCGAGTAGATTATTTCCTCGTGGCCCCCGGGATAGAGTGCCTTGAACCAGCCAGCCTCATCATCCCACAGATGCTCCCGGATTGACTTTCGAATCCGCTCCGCCTTTTCCCGCCACTCCTTAACCGGCTCATGGTCTGCTCCTAAATGCAATGCCAACTCCGCCAGACGGTCGTAGCTCCAGGCCCGCTCGGCATTTGGGCTGGCTACAATGTGCTCATAGCCCGCCCCGCGCATTTCGAGCAAATTATGCTGCAAACCGTAATCCAGCAAATCATTCCATTCGGTAAGGCGCTGGTCATCATACAGTGTTAGCAGTCTCATCGCCGGGAACAGATCGCTCCCTTCCCCATGGAGCACATTAGCGGACCAAGCAAAATGGATAAAGGACCACAGGCTATAGGAGTAAGGGACGTCCGCTCCTCTGCCGGTTGGGGCAAACCGAGAGTGGCGGTCAATTCCACTTGCCACCATCAGTCTGGCCAACTCCAGGCTCTTCTCCTTGCCAAGCAGAAGAACCATCGTTTTGGCTGCGTAGCCGCCAACATCCCACGGATAGCAGCATATGCCCGCCCCCTCCATACCAGATACCGCAGGAAACGGCGTCATGACGAACTCAGGGTTTTCCCATAAACATACGAGACCGCTAATAAGCGAACGTTTATAATAATCCTCCAGCCCAGGAATATCGGATTGCAAGTAAGGCAGACGTTTGCTGGCATCCTCCAATCGCTTCTCCCAACCTGCTGTCGTCCGCTGCTCCAGCTCTGCCAGCGTCTCATCCGGGCAATATGGATTTCCAGACTCGGTCATGATGATGCCAAGACGTACCTCCAGATCTTCCCCGTCGGCCAGCTCCGCTTCCCAAACTCCTTCCCGCAGTAGAGTTACTCGGACCTGTTCATTCTCCCAAACACCGGACACTGCGAAGGTCAAGCTCCCAGATTCGCGTTCGCACAAGCCAGGCTCCAATTCCTGAGCAGGCGCTGCTGCCGCCTCTGGCCAGCCATAGTCCCACAAGTCATAAGCTACATAAGCCGGGCTGCCCGGTGTTACTCGGGGACGCAACCTAACTGGCACCGGACTGCCGCTGCGGTTGCGGATGGTCACCTTCAGAACAAATCCATGGGTGTTCAATAATGGAACCAGCTCACTGCAAACGCTTAAGGAAATCAGCCTTTCTCCGATAAAATGATGGTATGTGCCACGGCGGAAAATTCGATCGGGGCGCCAGCGCTCTTCGGCGTAAAGTACTCCGCAGTCTCCCTTGCCCAAGTTTCCTGTATCCTCAATATCGTGGTCGTTCACGATCATGTGAATCCCAGCATGCAGATCCTTAGCGGCAAAAGGGGGCGAGTAGCACCCCTTAACTCCCATTACCATATTTCGTTCCGGAGCTACGGTGCTATAACCGCTACATACCCAAATATGCTCCTTAGGCGCAAGACAAGCCCGCAGATCAAATGCAAAGTCCTCCAGCAAATAACTCATAACGCACCTCATTTTCTTTAAATAGCCACATTATTTCTTAGCCTGCTTAGCATACAGCTCCGTATAATCCTTGATCATCTGGTCCCCGCCCTGAGAGCGCCACTTCTCCACTTCTTTATTGAAGCCGTCTTCATCAAGAGTTCCCATAATAAATTTGACACGGGCGTCAGTTATGATCTTGTTCAGCTCCGTTCCCTTTTCCACAGCGGTCTGAGAGATCAGGGGCTCCACCGGGTTGGATACGGCAATGGCCTCGTTTTCTTTCATCATGGTACGGAATTTATTGTCCGTCTCCCCCTTCCCTTTCCAGATCATCAGCGCACCATCATAGGTAGGCAGCTGCTTTAGTGGAGATACCTCGTTGGCATACGCTGTTTGGTCAGTGATTTTCGGTTCTCCGTCCTCTCCTTTGGTGTAATGGACCCCCTCGATACCCCACGTCCAGGTATACAACATTTGGTCATCGACGATTTTGTCAAAGAAACCAAGAAGCTGTTTCAGCTCCGCCTCCGACTTGACTGTAGCCTTTGGGAACACGAACATTCCGTTATATCCAGTGGTCGCAAATACCTGTTCCCCCTTTGGTCCTTGAATTCTGCTGACAATATCAATTTTGGCGTCAGGATTGGCCTTCTTCAGCTCGTTTCCTCCTGTGATCACGAAGTCAAGGGTGGTGAACAGCATCCCGGCCTTACCTTGGAAGAATTGCTCTTGCTGTTTGTTGACTTTGGTAGCCGCAAAATCCTGATTAATCAACTTTTCCTCATACAGCTTCCTATAGAACTTCATGGCTTCCATATTTTCTTTAGTCATAGACTCGGGAACTGCTTTGCCATCCTGAATATCCCATTGGTTGGGCGCTCCGAAGAAGGACGCGATGGTCTGGAATCCAAGTAGACCTGTGGACCCTGCGCCGCCGGAATCCTCGGCTTCCACCAGCCCGAATGTATCGTTTTTTCCATTTTTGTCCGGATCGTCTAGGGCAAATGCGCGGATAACATTATAGAGATCATCGATGGTCTTGGGTTGCTGCAAGCCTAGATTATCTAACCAATCCTGCCTGAAGGTTACGCCTTGGCGGGCCAAAGCTCTGGCGCGGTACAAACCGTAAACCTTGCTATCTACCGATATATTCTTCAGTACCTGTTCATTGGTGTTGTACTTGCTCAGATTAGGATAGTCCTTGATATAAGGTCCGATCTCCCAGAACATACCCGACCGCTCCGCATTGATGATAGATGAGGACTTGGTATCCCCAATCATCAGTACCTGGGGTAGATCATTGGAGGCGATAGAGACGTTGACCTTGTCATTGTAAGCAGACGCCGGAACCCAAGTGACATTGATTTTGGTATTCGTATACTCTTCGATTTGCTTGATAATCGAATTGTCGGCTTTGGGCGGCTCAGTCGAGGAATACTGGTTCATCATTGTAAATGAAAATTGTCCACCTGCCTGCGGGCTCTTCCCTTCCTGTTTGCTTCCACACGCCGACAAACTTGCGGCTGTCAGAATGACTAAGAGACCTGTCAGGAACATTTTGTAGCTTAACTGTTTCATGTCTTACTCCCCCTCATTATATTGAAGATATTGTATTAAAAGATGAATAAGGTCATCCTTTAACCGAACCTAGCAGCACTCCTTTGGCAAAGTGCTTTTGCAAAAATGGATAAATTGACAGAATCGGGACGGTGGAGAACACAATAACCGCCATATTGATAATCTTGGACGGCGGCGGAGGGGCCTCGCTCATATCAGACAACCCCTTCTCCGAGAGAATCACAATCTGTCTTAGCAGGACCTGGATCGGCCATTTATTCGAATCGTTGATATACAAAATAGCGCTCAGAAAGGTATTCCAATGAGTTACTGCGTAAAACAGTGAAAAGGTTGCCAGCGCAGGCAGAGATAGTGGGATGACTATACGGAATAAAATCCCAAGGTCATTGCAACCGTCAATCTTGGCCGATTCCTCTAGGCCGTCAGGCAACTGCTGGAAGAAATTTTTGATGATGATCATATTAAAAGCACTGATCGCGCTGGGAATAATAAGCGCCCAGTAGGTATTGGTAAGGTGCAGCTCTTTGACAATCAAAAAAGTAGGTACAATACCGGCGTTGAATAGCATTGTGAAGATAACCATGAGCATGACAACGCGCCGTCCGTAAAGATCTTTGCGGGCAAGTGGATACGCCATCAGCACAGTCAGCAGCAGGTTCACCAATGTCCCGATCACAGTCACCCCAATGGTAACTGCCAGGCTGCGCAGCAATATTGGAGTAGAGAAGATATATCGGTAGCCCTCTAACGAGAATTTCGTTGGAAATACGAGGAAGCTCTTGGACAGCACCTCCTGCTCTGTAGCGAAGGAAATCAATATGATGTAAATAAACGGGATGATCATCACAGCCGATACCAATAGCAGGATTGCGACATTGATCCCGTCAAACATACGGGTGCTCCAGCTTCGGGTTTGTTGATTCATAGATTAATACACTCCTTCCTCGCCGAATCTTTTGGCCAACCAGTTGGAACCGATGACCAGTACAAATCCAACCAGCGACTTAAAAAGGCCAACAGCGGTACTGAAACTGAACTGCCCTTGCGTAATCCCCGCCGTATATACATAAGTATCAAACACTTCTCCGACCTCACGGTTAATCGGATTTAGCATCAGGAAAATTTGCTCAAAGCCCGTATCCAAAAAGCTTCCCAACCGGAGGATGAAAAGAATAATAATGGTGGAGCGAATGGCCGGAAGTGTCACATGCCATAATTGTCGCAACCTTCCTGCACCATCCATTTTTGCCGCTTCATATATCTGGGGATCAACTCCTGCCAAGGCTGCAAGAAATATAATGGTTCCCCATCCCGTCTCCTTCCAAATCACCTCCAATGTAACCATGGTTCTAAACCAGCCTGAACTGGCGAGAAAATTGATCTTATCTCCACCCATTGCCATAATGGCTTCATTCACCAGTCCGCCGTCGATTGTAAAGAAGGTATAGGCGATGCCGACTACCACGACCCATGAGACAAAATGCGGGATGTAGATGACGGTCTGTATGGCTCTTTTTAATTTCTCACGGCGCACTTCATTAATCATAAGAGAGAGCAGGAACGGTGCAGGAAAGAAGAATAGAATATTGTATCCGGCCAGTACCAGGGTATTCCTCAGAAGCATCCAGAACGCGGGATCATGGAATAGCCGCTCGAAGTGTTTCATGCCAACCCACTGACTGCCGAAAAAGCCCAAGAAAGGCTGATAATCCTTGAAAGCCAAGAGAAGTCCCCACATCGGGGCGTATTTGAATAATAGGAAGTAAAGGACCCCGGGGGCCAGCATCCCGTACAACCATTTGTTTCTCCGTATCTGCCCCCAGAAATAGGGTCTCTTTCTCATCGGGGCAGATATTTCAATCGCAAGATTTCCTTTGGGTTGATTCATCTTCGACTCCACCTTCGTGTTATTTGTGCGTACCTTCAAGATAAGCGTCCGACAAGCCGACGTCTATAATCAAGGGATAATCATCAAGGAAGGTATTTGCCACTATTTAGGTTATAATCATGATCACGTGCGGAACAATCATGAGGATACGATCAGGAGTAACTTCTTGTTACTCTGTAACATCATAATGAAAAGACCCCCAACGACAGGCTGTGGACCTATCGCAGGGAGTCTTCGGCTGAAGCGTTCATTTTTTCTGATGGCAGTGCAAATCCCGGTATTGTCCGGGCGTCATGTTCTCCATCTTGCGAAAAAAGCGAATGAAGTTCTGGGGATTGGTGTAGGTTAATCGATCCGCGATATCTCCGATCTTCATATCAGTCTCTACCAGCCATTGCTTCGCCATCTGTAAACGGTAGTTTTGCAGGTACTCGCTGAAGCTGATCCCCTTTTCCCTGCTGAACAGCGGCCCCAAATGGTTGGGGTGATAATTCAATTGCTTTGCGCATGCTTCAAGCGTAAGCTCGGTGTCGAAGTTCTGATGGATCATATCAGTTAGCTGGTCCGATATTTTCTTGACATGAGACTTTCTCTGGTGCTCCAGCCTGCGCATGATTGGAGTAATGACTGTCTCACTAAACCAAAATCGGATTTCCTCCTGGGATTTTAGATCAAGCAATCTGTCAAAAAGCTGTTTTTCCTGATCGGGTGGAAATTCCGCGTCTGTATTCTTCTTTGTATCTGCTGTTATCTCGGACTGTCCAAGCTCGGTCAGTATCGTGTACAGCCTGACCAATGCCATCCGATATTGGCGCCAGTCGGCTTGCTCTTCAAAGATCAATCCAATGCAGCGCTCCAACAGTTCGTCAGCCCTTGTCCGCTCCGCGAGCTTAACTGCATCGTAGAGCTCTTTGGCTGCACGGTGCGGGAACACGCTGGATACCAAGTCTTCAGGCTGGACATCATCGATAAACAGAACTGATTCCGCGCCGAAACGGATCCTATAGCGAAGCGCCTCCAGTGCTTGCTTGGCAGAGATAGAAATATCGACGAGCTGATTTTGGGGACGGCTGATGCCGATGCTAATATGCAGCTTCAGGTATTGCAGTACTGTTCTCTGGATCAGTTCTGCTACAGCAAACAACCGGTTCTTGTACTCCACATCCGTAGTTACGGCACCTCCGACAACCGTGATTTGGGATTGTTCCAGCAACACAGAATCTAGCCGTTCCTCGGCGGGGATCAGCTCGCCGACGATATTGGCGATCGCGAAGAGCAGCAGATCACGGTCGTTTTCGCTATACCGGGACCGCTCCAGAAAATCGATCTGAATGGCGAGTACGGCATACCAGTTCCAATCGGCGTGATAGCCATATTCTTTCAATCTGGCCGGTAACTGAGATTCTTTCTCCTCGCCGCGAATCAGCTTCATGACAAAAAATTGCTTCAGTTCCCGTACTTGTCCTGTCAATTGAGCCAGGAGGCGGGATTCCGTCTGCAGCATGGATTGCAACCGACAGCCGATCATGGTGAATTCGTCGGTACGGGCTTCATCTGGCGGATCTCCGAATCTGCTGGCAATCGTTGCGGCCAATTTCCGAACTGGCCGGTAGAAATTACGGGAACCAAGTAGTGCGAGTCCGCCGGTTATCAGAACCATGAGCAGGCATACAAACAGAGTAACCCAGCCTATAGAGCGGGAATCTCGGGTAATATCCTTGATGAATATGGCGGAAACATAAATCCAGTCATTATAACTTGACTTACGAACGATAACGGTTGTATTGTCCCCATCAAGCTCAACGTTGAATTGTCCTTCCGTTTCATTTCGCCTTTGCATCTCGGCAACAAGTTGCTCAAAACCGGATTGCTGTATTTTCCGATCGCTTCGGGACAAAAGCCGGTAATCTTTATCCATTACCATAATGCTACCGATTTGGTTGTCGGCCGCCAGAAGGCTCGCCAGCTGCGATTCGGCGATGGTCACGATGGCCAGTCCGTTGGCTTTCAGCGAATTCAACGGGATTTTCTTCACAAGACTAATACTTGGCGAGCTTTTGTCCTCGTCCGTTACCCAAAGAGAAAATGAAGGCAGCTTCTCATACCGGAGAAGATGATCCAGATTCCTTACATCGTCAAATGTAAAAATATTGTTGTTGTCGACGCCCCATTTACCTTTTAAATTTACTACAGTCATATTGTTTATCGTAAGCTCGAAGGTTTGGCTGCGCACCATGTTCTGGTACATCTCATTATAAACCTGATAATGGGCTGCAGAATAAGGGAGCGACATCGCATTCACCACAAGGGGCGAGCTAATATACTGCGTAACCGAATGATCGATCGTCTTGAGGGTTTGCTCCACACGAAGTTGGGTCTGCTGAAGTGTCGCCATGCTGCTCTGGTTTACCTTGTCCTGCACGATTGAGGAAGCTTTGAAATATGAGATGATTCCAACGATGATCACTGGAATAGAGCCAATCAGCAGACTGTACATTAAGAGACGGGTGAAATAGTTGCTGGAACGAATTTTCATGGCAACTCCCTTGTGAACGTTTTCAATAATGTTTCACCTATTATAGAGATGAGATTAAAGGAAGTCCATAATCAGGACATAATCATTAGAACGGATTATCTGGTTTGATTCGTTATCAGCTTAGCATAATGTTGAATACACTTTTTTGACATCAAGCGTGATCTTATATTCAACGGCATGAACATGAAGAGAAACGTACTTTTAGGCTTTTAGGGGACTATTTGGGGATTCAGTTATATTTTGATTTTTTACCTGATTAGGCTTTTTAATTAAGACAAATCGACCATCTACATGCTACCCTTGTCGGATAATTAAACTTAATAGACTATCGCATTGGCTAGGGTAGAGAACCTCGCTCGTCTTGATTCATCAGGTATGACAGACATTCTGTAACCCCCTAGAGTTCACATTAGTTTGGCTGCATTTCTTTAGTCATAATGCTAAGACTGCGTCTTTCAAGGGAATTCGGCGATTGTTGCGCTATCCTGCCCGTTGAGAATAAGACAGCTGATCTCCCGGCTGCCTCCCCAACTGTTTTTTTATCTCTCGTGTCCCTTCAAATATTAGACATACATCTAATCAGCTATGATTCAAAGTTCTTGTTCATTTCGGCTAACGATGTAAGTTCTTGTACTCAGCTCGGGACAAGAACTTGGTTAGTCTGAAGTTGAATTTCGGGGTTAGCGAGCACCGATCGTAACTGGCGGTCGGCTTGGCGTTTAGCTTTAACATCTAGAGTTCAGAGGGTGAGTTCCGGTCTGGATGCACGAGCGGGCTGTTGCCGTTGGCATTTGCAGCTCAGAACCCCCCACTCTCTGCTTATTCCTCCAACTCCCATTAACAACAAAAAAACTGCATTTCCGCCTTTTCTTCTGGATGGACTCTCAGGGACTCGAACCCTGGACCAATTGATTAAGTGTCAACGGCTCTACCAACTGAGCTAAGAGTCCATGTATAAAATTGTTGGTGGAGCCAAGGGGGATCGAACCCCTGACCTCATCGCTGCAGCGATGCGCTCTGGCGTGGTGGTCAGGGGCACTGCCCTATACTTCACCTCACAAAGCAATGATCAATTTCCAACTGTTTCATTTCCAAAAAAGAAAACCCGTCTCACGATGGACCCCTTTCATACTTTTGACTAGGGGTAAGCCGCTTGCCAAATCCCTTATAAACGCCCCACGATTCCTCATCCTCCCCGGTTTCAGTGCAAAATGGCGTATAATGAACAAAATATAAATTCACATAAGGGGATATTAAAGTCATGAAATTGAGCCTGAATTGGATTACGCTAAGGGTGCGCGATCTGGAGGCATCCCTTAATTTATATCACAGGATTCTGGGACTTCCGATAGACCGCAGATTTGAGAGCAGAGGAAAACAGATTGTTTATGTTAGGCACGGAGGGACAGCCCAAGATCAAGCTTATACAGGGAACCGACCGGCTCTGAAGCCAGAATGCGGCGCTTCCGTTGGGTTCGAGGTGGAGTCACTGGATGAGGCAATAGATCATTTGAAAAATCAGGGCATCCCGGTAGCGCGCAGGCCGATCACGCCGAATCCCCGCTTGCGGTTCTTTTATGTTCTGGACCCGGACGGCTTTGAGGTACAGATAGCTTAGCACAGCTAGGCCAGTGTTTTTCAAATTAGCCTCTTGCTTCACTTACCAAACAGCACAAAAAACGGCGGAGACGCCGTTGGATCAGAGCATATCTCCCCCAGTGAAAATGCACGCTTCCCTTGTTACCGCATGTTCTCGGCAAATAGCACAATGTTTTGAAATCAATGATAAAAGCGTACCCATTTAACCTCATCGATCCGTCAGACCTCCTAAGAATAAGAACGTCATCTTTACGGCTGCAGCCGCCTCAAAGTAGATTCGTCTGCCTTGGCCCGTACTTTTGCCTCCAACTTCCTTCAGATTCACCTCGCGGTAGATACCCTTGCCCTTCGCTAAAGGTAAACTTGCCAGCCCCCGTGGGAGACTTTCACCCTAGAGATGACGCCCATGCTGGGCGTACATCTCTAAATCATTATCCAATTTTAAGAGTCTAGTCGAAATTTCAGTTTTTGGAGGATCAGGCATTACAGCGGTGTTTAATCTGCGCTGTAATTCTTCAATTCCGTATTCCTTATTCTTAAAACGTTCGACTAAGATTTCGTAATGATGAATGACTATTGAAATCCAATTTATCGGTACATGGCTTGAGTTTTCTGCGCAATCTTTAGCTTCCTGCAATGAATCGTGCAGAGTGCCACCAATAACATTCCACTCTAGGTCACATGAGAATAGATAGTAACCTCTGGCACCGTCATATTTAGCTACCGCGAAAGCAGTGATAACCTCTTTTTTTGTTTTCACCCTCGAACAAAACATATCCGTTATTATTGAAATGCTCGTTTGCTGTATAAATCAAAACATTTGCTCCATCCAGCAATGGTGGCACTGTCAAGTTATTCACCTGCTTTCGAAATTAAAGTGTTCGTCTATAAACTCTGCAAACTAATACTCAAATCCTATTGGTTGACACTCAACTAAACTGCCCGTTAGCTTAATTCCGAAATCCCTCGGGCAGACCGAGAGGCGATAGCCCCAACGCTTGATATGGTGTTATCTGATGGATTCGCCTACTAGGAAGCACTAACATTTCTTTTACTTAATTTCTTAAATACCGAGTATTCCTTATTGGACTTAATAAAACTTAATATCTTTTCGGCACATTCTTTTGGATTCATCTCTTCAGTATTTACTTCGAGGTCATATTCATCAAAGCAATATACTTTGCTAAACTGTGAAGCTGCCAGTCCGATTTTTCTATCTCCTCTTGCTTGCTCTCTTCTTATGAGTTCTTCTTTCGAGCATATTACACCTATAAATAACGTAGGCTGATCGAAAAATTGATCAAGAAACTCATTAAACCTCTTGTCATTGTCGATTACGGTATCTACTATTACATTAAAACCCACTTCTGATAACAATTTAATTGTCGAATGGTACACTGAGAATATGGAATCATCAAGTATTTGTGAGACAACTTGATGATCTATTTCTCTTGGAGGTTCATCTGGAAATTTATTATTAATAAAATCATTGTAATTATTAAAAAAATCATCAATTGATAAATGATAAAAAGGAATCTCTTTCTGATTTATCAGTTCAGTCGATATGGAGGTCTTTCCAGAACTTGAAGTTCCATTTAGATAAACTAATATCCCTTGCTTCAATTTAATCATCCCTTCAAAAAAAATCTTTGCGTATTTTTCAGATAACGTTATAATCACAAAGTTCATAAAATTATCCAACACATAAAATATTCGAGAAACGATTGAACTATCCTGCCCGTTAGCTCAATCACTAATCGGATTCATTTACTTTAAAAGAAGTGATTCAATAAATACCTCTATGTCAAATGGTTCAGTCGTAGTTTCGTATCTACCATATATATGGCCGTTTCGATCGATTAAAAACTTTGAGAAATTCCACTTGATCCCGTCACCGGCATATATGTCCGGATACTTTTCCAGCAGAAAATCCTGCATCCATTGACCGCCTGATGTCTCAGTATCGAACCCTTGAAATGGTGCTTGCTGTGTTAAATATTGAAATAACGGATGAGCAGACGGTCCCCTAACCTCAACTTTCTCGAATAAAGGAAACTTAACTCCAAAGTTGCTCTCACAATATTCATGTACTTCCGAGTTACTCTCTGGCTCTTTCTCGTTGAATTGGTTGCAAGGAAAACCTAGTATTTCAAACCCTTGCTCATGGTGAATTTCGTAAAGCCTTTGAAGATCAGGTAATTGGCGAGAATAGCTGCATCTACTGGCAGTGTTCAGAATAAGCAGAACTTTTCCACGATAAATTGACAATTCAACAGGCTCACCATTAATTGACTTCGCTTGAAAATCATAAATAGACATCAGACCATTCCTCCGCATTATTATTATAAATAACATAATATCGCTACAGGCTTTTATTGGTCTAATATATAAAAGAAATAATCTTTATAGAATGAACCTATAACCCAATATTACCTTAGTATATTGCCCATTTAATTTACTAGAAAAGAGGAGCTACCATATAGGAAGCTCCTCTACTTATTTCCCCCAACAAAATCCGTTTCTAAATTAATCATGAAAATAGTACATCCTCTCAGCTCTGGGGCTTATCCTAACTTGCTGGAGAACTTTTTTTATTACCTATAGCCAATTGAACGATAATCTGAAGCACGATGATTACAGCCAAACCATAGAATGCTTGGACGAAGCTGCCCGTTGCATCATGGAGCCAGCCAATGGCTAGCGGCCCAAGCGCTCCGACAATGTAGCCACCTGATTGAGTCATTGCGGACCAGCTACTGGCTTCCTGAGCATTACTTGTTTCATCAATGGGCAACATCAGTGCAATCGGGAACAGTCCACCTGCTCCAATACCGAGTGGAATCGCCGCGAGCCAGGGGCTAACGGATATGTTCAGCATCAGGACACCCATCAACTCTAATAACGCACACCCGACAAGCCAGAATACACGTCTTTGGTAACGGTGTACAAGCATGGGAATGAACAACGTAGAGGGCAGAGATATCAATGTAAATAAGGTTTGGATGTTGCCGGCTGTCTCTTGACTATACCCCTGGCTTTGGATTGCTGGCGCAAGCCAAGCGGTCAACGAGTAGAAGATCGCTGCCATCAGCCCGAAGAATGATGTCAGCATCCAGGCACGCTTGTTGTTCACCGGAAGTGGTGCATTAAGTACACTCGAGATTTTACCGGATTGTCGATCTATGCGCGCAGACCAGGCTAATCTCAACCAGATCGGCAATGCAATGGCTGCGAGAAATGCCCATACAGCCAACGAGCCCCTCCACGAACCACCCAGCGTATGCTGAAGCGGAACCGATAATCCCACACTAATGCTGGCCCCCATCACCATCGCTGTAGAGTAGATACCCACCATAGCTGCCACTCGGTCAGGGAAGTACTGCTTAATGAAGCTGGATAATAGCGGCCCTGCCAATGCTATTCCTACTCCGGACAGAAAAGAAGTGAACATCATCAATGGAGTTGTACCAACAAACCATCGTAATCCTGTACCTAACCCAATGAGGATTAAAGCCAGAACAATTGCGCCCTCATTCCCCCACTTTCTGCTTAATCTTACGGAGAACGGAGCAAATATGCCCATGCATAATACCGGAAGTGTGGTTAACAGACTGGCGGTAATCCCGCTTATACCCAGATCATTCTGTACGGTGCTCATTAGAGGTGAAATGGATGTAATAGGTGGTCGTAAATTCAGTGAAGCCAGGATAAGCGCTAGGACGATATAAAAAAGTTTCATTATGAATCACCTCATGGTAGTAGTATCGTTACATTCACCCATCATCCTATTTGTTAACGAAAGATCGTTGGGTGGTGCACGATTAAGTATAGAATCATTAGAATGATTGAACAATACTATAGTTTCTATTAAAATGATTACTAAAACCAATGATTAGAGGGGATTCATATGGAGATTCGTCAGATGGAAAACTTCATTGCGGTGTGTGAGGAGCTTCATTTTACACGAGCAGCTGAGAAAATCGGCATATCTCAACCTACGTTGAGTCAACAAATACGCGCGCTCGAGGATGAACTCGGTGTTCCCTTATTTGACCGAGTCGGCAAAAAGATTGTGATGACCCAGGCAGGAAATCTGTTTCTGGAGCACTGTGTACAGATGATTCGGCATTTACAGAATACCCAGGATGCGTTAGCTGAATTCCGCAATGATCAACGAGGTCGGTTGGTAATTGGTGTTCTCCCTTCCGATCTGGACTATCGGCTCACCCCATTGCTCGTGAATTTTCATGCACGATTCCCCAAGGTACAACTGAAGGTTATCTCTTCGATCTATGTCTTGAATCAAGTGCTGGATAATGAAGTAGACATCGGCATCGAGATCACGTCTGCTCCTGATGATCGGCTTGTACGCATTCCTTTGTGCAGTGAAGAATATGTACTCGTCGTTTCCGAGAATCATGATTGGGCTGAACGAAGCACGATTGGAATCCAGGAACTGCGAAATATCCAAACTGTGATGTTCCCCGAAGGATTTACAGGCAGAGAACTGGTTGATGGCTATTGCCGTAAATATGGATTCAGTTTAAATACGATCATGGAGACCAGTTCGGCTACTTCCATTATTAGCTTGGTTAAAGCCAACGTCGGAGGAACATTGCTGCCTTATCGTTTGATCCAAGCGATGAATGAACCAACACTACGCTGCATCCGAATTACAGACGATCCGCCATACCGTCACTTTGAGATCATTCATAGGTCCGACCGTTTTCTGACAAAATCGGCCAAGGCATTTATTGAGAAAACTATCGAGTATTTCAATTAAGAGTGAGTTGCGATTTAGAGAAGAGAAGTTACTAAGGAAACCGCATAATACATGACAGAAATGTCATTACGGATTCTTTTGTAAGATTCGCTTCTGCTGCCAGAACTAGAGTATAGTAGGAGTTGTTAAAAATATATTCCAGGAGGCTATAGCCATGCCACAGGAGATCTGGATTAACCTGCCGGTCAAAGATGTTGAGAGGTCAACTGCCTTTTTCAATGAGATTGGATTCCATGCAGTTAGCGTTGGTAACGAGAGAGCCAAGCTTGACATAGGCCAAACAACAATTCTGTTGTTCCCGGATGCGGCGTTTGAGAAATTCACAGGTTCTAAAACCGCAGATACTTCACATAGCGCAGAAGTAATATTTTCCATTGGCGCTGAAAGCAGAGAAGAAGTAGATGCCTTTATTCAAAAAGCAGAGTCTGCCGGAGGAAAAATCTTTGGCAAGCCGAGTGAAATTGACGGCTGGATGTACGGCGCAGGATTTGCCGACCTGGACGGTCACCGCTGGAATCTGCTGTACATGGATGAGAGCAAAATGCCTAAAAGCTAATATGAAACTTCAATAAGGATGTGCTTTAAAAGTAATCGGGGATATCAAGTACTATGGAGTCGATATCATTTTCTTTTGAGTAACACATACAAACACTGTCTTTATATTTTTGAAACTCATTAGGTAGTACAATAAAACCTAATTCTTTGTAAAATTCTATTCCAATATCACTATAAAGGAAAAAGTTGTTACACTTTTCTTCCTGTTCAAGTTTATTTATCGTTTCTTTGACCAATAAAGAAGCATATCCTTTTTTTCTTAAATATAAAGGGGTAGCAATTGAACCAATCCCCTTTACAATTTGGTCATCAGAAAGAATTAGTTCATATACGATGAGGGAGCTTAATAGTTGCTTTGTATCTGTTGCTTCAAGAACGTACCACTTTCCCTTTCTATACTTTTTGGAAGCCTGGCACATAGTTATATATTCTTCATATGGCAGATTATCTCCCCAAACATCATAGCCCATCTTATAAATTTCGATCATTTCCTCTTTTGTTGCTTCCCTAATTTTTTTCAAAGTATCTCTCCTTTTGTTTTATGCGGTTATAGATTCTTTTCGACAATAAGCTTATCATGATTTCTATTCTTCTGAAGCAAAACTGCTCCCAAAGTATCTGGGCTAACGTTCTCCGTTCGTTGAACAAACTACTCCCAGTAAGGAGTACCACTAAAAAGAAATTCTTCTTTATTTACATATCGCTTAAATTCCCGACTTGCTAATTTATTAATGTGACTGGGTAACCACTCATTAGATTCAGGCAGCCCAAGCCAAAAATTCATTGTTTCGAGTTGGGCTGCTACAAAGAAACCTTCCAAACGTTGAACATAGTTATGAGGCAGGTCGAATTGTTTTGCGTATGATTCTAGCAACTGGTTTCTGAATGCTGGGTGGATATAAGAAAGTGTCCAACCTAAATCGAATAAATAATATCCGAACCCACAAGCTCCAAAATCAATGGCTCTAGCTTCTTGTTCATGAAACACAAAATTACTTGGAATCAGATCTGCGTGAATTATCCCCCAATTGCCAGGTGTTCTTTCTATGTCGTTCATCATTAAAATTGCACACTTTCCAGCCAATTGCAGAATTTCCACATCATTTTTATTGAGCTCACCACCGTTAGCAAGCTGTTTTAGCTTTTCTAATGATTGTGAGATTCTAGAATTATCAAATGACGGTCGAGTAAATGATGACGGAATTTTCCAAAAAGATGATTGTTTATGAAGCTTTCCGATCAATTCGCCTACACACTCGGCATCATTGACTGTTGGAACAAATTGTTTTTGTTCACCATCTACCCATTTTAACAATGTACAGTTTATGTCAGCTATCTTAGTAACATATTCACCAATGTTATTTTTTATAGGTGATGGCAACACCAGATTTGTATCATTTGTTAATGATTCCAGCCAAATCATTTCTGATTGGATGACTTTTTCCTCAGACCAAATACTTTCCATCGAATCATTTTTTGATAGATGTATTCGCAAACTATAACAGTTACTTTTCTTATCTGTCACTTTATAGATGGTGTTTGCATTTTGTCCAATATGAGCTATTGATTGATAAGTAATTGGATAACAAGTTAATGCTTCTATAGCAATATTCTGAGTATTTAGCACGGTATCTTCTCCCCTTGAAACAACCGAATAAGGACATCGTACCATAATATTTTCCAATAGTTTGAGAGAGAACACTTATATTTATATTTTATCCATCACTTAGTTGATTAAGGTAACCTGCTCATCTATATGTATTATTCAACTATCGTGTCCCGTTAGCTTAACGGAACTTCGATATTATTGTTATTATCTGATTTAGGATGAAGACGATTTTCTATTACAAAAAAATGATTGAAAATACCTACTACTCGTATTTTATTATCTGCCTCTCCAAAAATTTTTGTTTCTGCTGTCATAAAAATAATCTGATGTGTGAGACTTGATGATTTCAAGTCATTAATAGTATGAAAGCAATTTGAGCTTTCGGAACTGTAACATTTAAGACCGTGAACCTTTTGGAGGTAATTATCATAATCTTGACTACTTGGTTTTGTATAAGCCATCACAAATAATAATATGGAAACTATTAGGAAATCATATTTCTTCTTGATAAAGGCACCTCATCTCTTATGGATAATCGTACCAGATAATACCGCTTTTAACTGCCTAATAGTTCAACAAGGCAACACCACGCTCTACTGCCCGTTAGTTGAACAAATAAAAAACGGCTGCCGAAGCAACCGCTATTCCACTAACGTTCCCCGTTAGTTCAATAGAATTAACAGTTTCAGTCCGATGGTATCCTCTTGTCTATGATTCAAGCCACCACTTTCAATCCTATGATAAAATACTTATAAATCCCACTATAGCCAAACGGCCAAAGCGGATATAATCTTACTCTAAATTACTGGAGGTAGCGCTCCGTACTCGGCCCACTGCTCTTTTGTCGGGCCGTAAAGATCCGGCACACGAAGGCCTGCCTGACGCATCAGGACTGTCATCTGACCACGATGATGAATCTCATGCTTTACGAGAATATCCAGCATTAAGCCGTTTGGCCATTGATCACCATACATATCGCTCATGATAAGCAGATTCTCATCTTTCCAACTGGACTGTATAGCATCAAGGAGCGCTTGTGAGGTCCTCTTATAGACTGACGCGATGTCTGCTGCCGAAGCTGGCACCGGCATATCTTCGCTCGGTCCTTCGAAAGACAGTCCCGTCCGAGATGGCATTTCGTGCAACGTCTGTACAAGGTGCCATGCAACACGTCCAAGCGTTCTATGATCACTTGTTATCTGTTGGCCAAGAGACTCGTCGGTCAGCATCTCCAGTGTCCGCATTGTTGCTTCCGTTTCATTTTGCCAAGTTGCGGTAAAATCTTTAATGTGTTTATACATATCCAACATCTCCTTTTTGTAATGGAATCAAGTTTATTATACCGAACATTAGTTCGCAAGTAAATATTTACATTTACTTAAACTACCCCCCGTTAACCAAACGAAGCTGCCGAAAATCATTGCGCTAATCCCGAAATGTAATTACCTACGTATGGTTAATACTTTTGATCATTTTGTTTACGCTAGCCTGCCCGTTAGCTTAATGAAAAGAGCAGGATACCGAAGCACCTGCTCATCAATGTATATTGTTAAATTGTCGTTTCCTTTACATTAAAACCTAAATCGAACTGAATGCAAACATTATTTCAGATTCGCATACCAATTCATTATTTACCGTGGCGACTCCCTTTCCTTTGACGATTTGTCCCTTGATTCGAATTACATCAAATACAAGAAGGAGTTGGTCTCCTGGTTTTACTTGTCGTTTGAAACGACAATTATCAATACCAGTCAGTAAGCCTATTTTATGATTGTTGCTTTCAACGTTAGACATAGCGACTCCACCGACCTGTGCCAGTGCTTCTACAATTAAGACTCCAGGCATTACGGGATAGTCAGGGAAATGACCGAGAAAATAAGGTTCATTAATGGTTACATTTTTAATCCCAACAGCTCTCTTCCCCTCATTAATCTCCAATATTCTATCGACCAAGAGAAATGGATTCCGATGAGGAATAATCTCTTTAATTCTTTCAATATCAATCATGGATTTGCCTCCCTAATCGGTTTATTACCATTTTATCGCCTTTGGGTTAAACTGGCCCGAAAAAAACTCAACATAACCCTTATTAAACTATCCTATCCGTTAGCGTAATAACTGCTCGAAATCAATAACCAAAGGGTACATACTCTCCATTGAAATGATAACGGTAGCCGTTATCTATTCGGACATATCCGAGTATACAATGATCTCTACCCCTGAATGAGACACTAGAGTAGTTTTTATTGTCTTTATTACCTTCAGCAATCAAAATTTCATTGTCTTCACAAGCTAAAACAATTCCGATATGATCGTGAGAATTATCGGAGAGAAGCTTATCGAAAATAACAATATCACCACGTGCCGGAATAAATTCTTCTTGTTTAGCGTCATAGAAAAATCTAGTTTCGTGCAGCTGAGCCCAATCCAACCACGCACCAACCCCAGCTAGACGATACATTCGGTTAGGATATCGAATTGGAAGAAGTATTCCAACCTGCATACAGCAGTAATATACAAATGCAGCACACCAGTTACCTTCTAGTACTTTATAGATATCAGAGTCCGGCCAATACTTGCAAATTTCCCGATAACGTTCATCTTCCGGTACCCCGATTATGTTTTGCTCTGCGAGCTTTTCCGCAAAATCAGCCAGCATAAGTCGTCTGTCTTTAGTTTCTCTATTTAATGCTTCCACATCTACGTTTAATTCTGTATCTACATTTCCCTCCTGAATCCCTAATTCAATAAATACATTTTGTAGTCTATGTATTTCCGTCTTAAGTAAATGATTTCCTGTATTTTGAAAGTACCTCTGCAATAAAATAGCGTCTTTAATAACTTCCTCATCTGGTCCATGAACTCGATTTCTATCTTCTTGATAAAAGATTGATCTAAGAATTACTGAGATCTCTTCGTCGGTAAAGATTTGAGTGCTACGTATTATAGGTCTTACCGCGTCTGCGCTATTGTGACCAGGAAAGGTATTTATTCCAGTTTTATAGAAATAAAAATCGTGTAGCACCCCCGCGATCGCAGCTATTTCCGAATCTTGTCCTCTTCTCATAGCGAGCATCGAAGCGAAGGTAGACACTCCTGAAAGATGAGCCCAAGCTTTCTGATTCTTGAAGCTGCTCTGCATTTCATAAACAAGGGATCGAACAATTCCAAGACGCTTAGATTTCTTCTCACATATCATAATTAATTCCCCAATCCCCGAACTAACGCAGGCTTATGTCCGTAGCCTCTCTGTATTCATAAAACTAACGTTTCCCATTAGTTCAAGTAAGTTTTTTAAAATGTTTGTATAGATCCATGTGAGTCTTGCTGTACTAGTTAATCCGTATCCGTGCAATCCAGTACAGACTTGTGACATCTATGACTCCGTTACCAACTCCTTTACTTTAGATGCAAAAATCTCCCAGCTTGTATCATATCCTACATTAAACGTCCACCCGTTAGATCGAAGCTTCTCACCTAAATAGATGTAATCGGCGCGTTGCTTATCATTTAGGTTTACATCTAAAGTCTCGTCACCAACCTTGAACTCGTTCATGTAATCGTACATTTTCATAAGGATATCTTCCTTATCCTTATCTCTTTCCATTCCACTGTGTAAGATAATTGAATCGATTGCATCATCTAGTTTCTGTGTAACAAGAGTTTCATTATTCCAATTATGATCTTGTTGATACTGTATAGTTGCTTCAAGTTGAGCTAGATCTCGGTGGATATTAGCATTCAATAATTCATATTTCAATTCTTGATTTCTGCTATCCTTTTTCTGATTCATAAAAAAGACAACATTACCGAATAGCGATACTATTAGAATTACTTTAATCCAGTCTATCTTCTTCATACTTTCTCCAATCTCTCCTGAAATATCGAACACTTCTAATAATATTCTATGCTTATTCCACTAACATTACCTGTTAGCTCAACGAGTCATTTGAGGATATATCTCGCTAGGTGGTCTGCTCAATCGAGTGTCTGGTTTATAATATTTTGTTACCCAATGGTTTAATGACTTTGCTTTGAAACCAAGACTCTTATACAATTCTATAGCAGGATTGCCTTTCACAACCCCGAGTGTCACGATTTCCCCACCCCTTCGCACAATTTCATTTACAAGAAATGAAATAAAAGCTCTTCCGTATCCTCGTGATTGAAGATCTAGACGAACAGACACATGACTCAGTTCAAACCCGTCAATAATTCCGACTGCTGCTATTTCACCATCAATAAGCATCACGAATCTATTGCTTCTATCTTCGGCGAATCTCATCCGCTCCGTTTCATTAGGAGGATAATAGTAAGACGGAAGAATACCCACGCGTTCATGCATTTCGTAAAAAGCTATTTCACAAATGTTATGGCATATTACATAATCATCATCTTCGTATTGCCTTACAGTAATATTAGTTTCAGGAAGAAGTACACCTTCACGCTCCATGATAAAGGATGAATAACTTATGTAATAACCATGCTTATATAAAAATTGCTGAGAACAACGGTCGCCATCTATACAGAAACCTATCGAACGTTCTACTGCTACGTTTTGAGAAAGTATTTTATCCGTCTTTTCCAAAAGTGTGGCACCGATACCCATTCTTCTATATTCTTCGTTAACAAATATCGTCGTCAACGCTCTTCTCTTAAAACCATCAAAAGAGAGAAAACCTACCGTTAAGTCGTTGTAACGAGCAACAAATATACCGTCTGAGAGCATTTTGTTACTCTGTTGAAACACATTAAATTGTTCATTTTCACACAACATGGCTGTGATTGAAGCTTCGTCCCTTTCGGGTTTATAGGGTTCAATTTTCAGTTGTTCCATCTGCATTCACCTTTGATCATAAGTTTAGTTTTGCTGTAATTTTCATAAATCCTACTTAATCCTTAGGACTGGAGCTAATACGTACTCTATAATAATCAGACCATAATTTACAAAAACAGGTTTCTCTATACTACCCGATTAGTTGAACAAATAAAACGGCTGCCGAAGCAACCGCTATTCCACTATCGTTCTCCGTTAGCTTAGTTTCTAAAATACAAATTCTGTCTCGTTGTTTTCATTATCAAGATATATAACCCTACAGGAATCTTTCCAACTATCCCAATTTAATACGCTATCAACATCCACACGGAATAATTCATTATATGGTACATTCATAGGATTAGAAAAATCATAAAAAACAAGTTCATAGGGGCATGCCCAATAGCATCCATCAATCACTATTAGTTTTTTTTGTTGAAAATATATTATTTCCCCCCAGCAAAATCCATGCCCTTTATAAGCCTCTTCGGGAACATAATGATTGGTTTCTTTATTTGATAAATTAACAATTGAATACCCCTGATAATCTAACCCACACAACAGATATTCTGTGCCATTTACCTCCAACCAACTGAATAAGAATGGGTCATAATTTCTATATATTATGTCGATGATTTTATGCTCACTATCCGTAACAATCCCTTTTGTGTAATTATGTCTGATAAAACCTTCAACATGGTTATAGTGATGGATTTCAAGTTTGAACTTACCTGAAGGTGAATGAATAATTTCAGTTTTCTCAGAGATGTAAAATTCATCTTGAAAATAGTACATCATCTCAGCTCTTTCACTGAGAAACTGTGAGTCCTCAACAATATTCCTCAAATTCTTTCACCTCGCTTTAGTATTACAAATTGTACCATATTTTTAGACAGGCTATTACGCTATCTTGCCGTCTAGTTGAATAAAGGCGGACTTTAAGGGGATTTTTCCTATTGCAATGCATTACGTCTCTCCTAACATTTCCTACAAACGCTAATGATAGATGAAGATGACGGAGAGAACGGCGTTTTATCCCAGTCAGCATATTGATGTTCGACGCGAAAGCCGTGACGGGTTAATAAAGATTGCAGTGTAGCCTGATCTGTAAACCGACAAGCAATTCGGGAAGTCGTTCGTTTATCCCCCCAATCACGCATCGTGACCCAATGCATGATATGTTGGCTAGCATCGTAATATTGTGTACCTGATACCTTGACGTTTTGCCCATCCTTATCAATAAAGGACCCCCATTCTGTCTCCTCTTGATCGGATAAATCCGTTCCCTTCGGATTACGGGTCTCGAATGCAAAGATTCCATGGGGTTGTAAATGTTTGTGAACGGTAGTAAGCAAATCGTTTTGATCTTGATCACTTAAGAATGCCTGAAATGCATTGCCAGTCAAATAGATCATCGAAAATCGCTTGTCCGATTCGAAGGTACGGGCATCGCCTTCCATAAAAGTAACAGTCAACCCTTCCGCCTTCAGCCGCGCATATGCGAGCATCGCCGAAGAGATATCTACGCCGGTCATCGTTATACCGGCTTTTGACAGTGGTATCGTTGTTAAGCCTGTACCACAAGCAAGTTCTAACACTTCGCCAGGACTCGATCTTGCAAGCTCAAGATAGAACTGATATTTGTCCATTTCACCGTCAAATTCAAGATCATAATTTAGCGGATCCAGATATTCTTCAAGATTGCTATGTTCAATCAACGCTATCCCCTCTTTCATTTCAATGTTACATTAGAGAAAAAATAATTTTCATTAGGAAAAACATGTACTTATATAGACTCAAAAAGGATAATCAAAATAAAAGCCCTCTCGATAACCCTCGTACTTAACAGTATTATTTTACTATTTATTCGATAAACCGTTTGGTAATTCATAGTTATAATCAATTTTTATCGAACCTTACATAACTACTTTTTAAGTCGATAATCACTACTTTATCCTGACCGCAATAGAATAATTAGTGGCCGACCAACAAAATGGTCATCTTTTTTTCGTATTCGGCATAGCATCCTTCTTTATTCGTTACAGGTGATCGAGTAAACGATATCTCGTTCCCATCTTCAAGCCGAAACTGGTTCGCAGACACCGTGTCGGAACAATAACCGGGCCAGATGACGCAAAATTATTTCGACTGCGGTCCCATTCCGTTAACCTGCTGTTAGCTTAAATGAAAAGGAAGAGCTACCCTATAGGAAGCTCCTCCACTAACGTTCTCCGTAAGCTCAATGACTTAACTAAAATCGGAGTAAAATGCTGCTAACGATACAAATATCAGAATAGGTGGGCTCCGCCCCTAACGGAAATTTTCTACACACTCATGTAGAAAGGCGTCTAGCGTGCGTGGCTCTCTGCCAAGCAAGCGCTTTACAGTGTTATTTGGACTTTCTGGCACCATCCTAGACATGGTTTGAATTTCTACAACGTGGTTCGCGAGCCAATGAGGCAGATTCCCGTGCTCGATAAGATTACGGAGTAGTACTTGGGGTTCCAAGTTGATGTAACTTATCGGCCGATTAAGCAGGGCAGATAGTCGACTCGCGATCTGGGGATAACTGAAAATCTCCGAACCAGTAAGCGTATATATATGGCCTGATACCTTGTGGTTGGTCAGAACTTCTGCGGCAACGTCTGCAATATCGCGACAGTCTATAAAGTTACACGGTGAAACGCCCATGGAGCCGAAGAAAACATTTTGGGTTGTAATCGTTGGTGCAAAGCGCATTAAATTTTGCATGAACGCATAGGGGCGCAATACGGTGTGGGTGAGACCCGATTCTCTCAGCGTTTTCTCAATTTCTTGATGCCAGCCCGCTACTGCCACTGGAGAGCTATGCTCAAAGGCTGGACTGGATATTTTTACGATGTGTTTGATTCCAGATTCGGCGGCAATCTGAATGATAGAGGTTTCCAATTCGATTTGTCTTGGACTGTTGGACATGGCAAGGAAGAGCTGGCTAGCATCTGTAAACGCGCGGCGCATCGATGTGGGGTCAGAAGCATCGACAAAAGCGACCTCGATAATTGATCGGCCTTTTTCTCCGATCTGATCACGTAACTTCTCTGGCTCTCTGCTTAGCGCCCTGACAGGTACGCCAAGATCAACCAAACGTTCCAAAAGCGCACTACCTATCGTACCTGTTGCTCCCATAATAACTATCATTTTTTATCTTCTCCTTTTAGATGAAAAATTAGTTGTGACGGCAAGTCGCCACCGCCATGTCACTATCGTGCTTGCTATGAATCCAGACAACGGGAAATCGATCCATACACGATTTACCCAGGCCAAGTGATTACTCGGAATCATAATTTCTACTACAACAGATGTCACCCATGCAGCGTATAGTCCAAATGAGGACCCGGCCATTGCGAATACCCCTACCACAACCAAGTGAGGTGCACCGACGACCCATCGCAAATGGCCCACTCGGCTGTGCAACAATAGCCCAATCATCAAGGCCATCAAGGCCGATGCACCGCCAATTGTGGTCAATGCCGCTATTTGAAGCCCCCTATCTGCAGTAACCAATCCCCCGATACCTGCCATAATGGCAGGAGCAGCATAGGCCATTACAACTTCACGCCATAGTACAAAAGTCTTTTTCTTGGAACCAGCAGCCTTGATGCCGTAAACATCATCTGTCTGATTAGAGTATTTCATCTGGTTCATTTACTTGCTCCTTTCTTCTTTGAAGTAGTTCAATGATTGCGTTCAGCTAGATATAATTAGGTGCCTAACTATATAAGAGTAAAAATAGGCTAGCTTCACTAGCCCATTCTACTCATTACTGATGTTTCCCTTTGGTTTCGAGCCTAATTCGCCCGTAAGTGCTGAGATGCCTTGTGTAACTCGACCTAGCAAGTCGAGAAATACGCTGCGTTCTTCGATGTTGAGCAAGCCCACCATTGCTTCCAACCGAGCAAAATGCTCAGGAGCCATTTCACGGAGCTTCTTCGCTCCTTCTTCCGTTAAAACGACTGATTTCTGACGGCCATCGTCTGAGCTTGATCGCCGAGATACTAGCCCATCTCGTTCAAGAATGTCGATAAGACCAGTCACTGTAGCACGTGTAACGCCTAGATGCTCCGCTAATTGCGAAGGCAACTCTTCTCCTTCGTTATCTTCAAGATCTGCCAATAAACGATAACGCCCTGTTGATAAACCGAATCTAGAGAAATGAATCTCTGAGGCGTGTCCAAGCATGGCTCCCGCTGCCATTAGCCTAGACGCGACGAGTATAGCCTGTGCGTCTATGTCTAGGTTATAGCGATCAATCTGACGCTTGGATTGTACAAGCGAGGGAATAGCCTCAATGTCATTTATTTTTTTATTATTGTTGTTCATATATGTAGTATGGTCCCTAACTACTTTTGTGTCAACTCATTTTTATTGCACAGCTCTTTATTTCTCCCAAAGCTCGATCAGTCGACCTTCAGGATCTTCAATCCAAACAAACTTTCCAAATTCACTAATTTCTTCTTTCTTTGCAAGTGGTATACCAATATGCTCAAGATGCTTAATAGTCTCGTCTAGATTATGTACTTGGAAATTTAACATCACTTGTTGTTCTGTTGGAAAATAACTGTCATCCTCGGTAAAGAAAGAAAAGATAGTCTCATTTCCTGATTGGGGCTTTATCACAGTCCCATTCCAATGATCTATTTCAATCTTCAAGACCTCACTGTACCATTTTTTTATAACTTCAAGATTCTTAGTTCTCCAAAAGATTCCTCCGAAACCTTTTATCATCGTATTTATCTCCTGTCAGTCATCAATTTTTTAGCTATCCGTTCTCAATAAATATTCGAGATTTAAATTTAAGTTCCTTTTTTAACTATCTTGCCCATGAATTGAACAATTAAAAACCTACTGCCATAGCAACCGCTATTCCACTATCGTGTCCCGTTAGCGCAATGAGTCTACTAGATCCAATGGATGCAGTATGGAAGATTTTAGGTAGATGTATTCATAGAAAAATGGTACATTATTTTGGAATCAATAGCGCGCAAGTCAGGATATACATTTAGACTAATATTTTTATATTGGGGGATGGTACTGGCATGGACAAGAATTCTGTTTATAGAACAAATATTATAGGCGCTGGCGAGGTTGGTAGCGCTATCTCGGTCGATATGGACAAGAATGTTATTCATGAAACTAACAGCTTATTTTGGGATACAAAAGGAAATGATATTTTAGGAGCAACCGCACTTCCTTTATATGGAGCATTTGTCTCAGAAGAAAAATGCCAGCTTTTTGGCGATATTTCAGGAAAAAAGATGTTGGAGATAGGCTGTGGAAGCGGTCAATCATTGCAATATCTCGGGGAACGTAAAGCATCTGAACTATGGGGTATGGATATATCAGAAAACCAAATCGAAAAAACAAGAGAATATTTGTCAGATCACGGACTTTCAGCAAAATTAATCTGTTCTCCCATGGAAGAAAAATGTGGACTACCTGAGGATTATTTTGACTTTGTTTATTCGATTTATGCTATAGGCTGGACAACCGATCTTGAGGGTACTTTTAGCAGGATTGCTTCTTACCTAAAAAAAGACGGCGTATTTATTTTCAGTTGGTCTCACCCTATACACAAATGTGTTGTTGCAGAAAATGATATGCTTGTTTTTAAAAAATGTTACTTCGATGAATCTTGGTATTCGGTAACTCTTGACGAAAGTACGCTAACATTAGCTGACCGTAAACTATCAACCTATGTGAATGCGCTCTCAAAAGCGGGACTTGTTATTGAAGAAATGATTGAGCAATCTGATGATGAAATTATTCAATTGCGGGACGATAACGACGATTTTGCAAAAAAAGCAAAGATGCTTCCTGTAACTTTCGTAATCAAAGCAAGAAAACTGTAATTTAGTAGTTGAAGATAAATGCCCGTTAATTGAATAAAGGCAGCCGATCATGTTGACTGATTGGCTGCCTTATCGCGTTTATTGAACTATCGTCTCCGGTTAGCTTAATTATGATTCCCGAAAGTCCATACATTCATCAAGTAAGTCTCGATTCCTTCATTCCTCTAATATTTGTACATTTTTAGCTGTCCTACGCTGAGAATCAACTATATTCGGAAACTCGAATAGGTCGAATTCAACTTTTTGACCCTCTTTAAGGAACCGAAAGCCGTTCGGTAACCTAATAGGGTCTGGTAGTATTTCGCTGAAGTGTACAAAAACATGGTTACCTTCCTGCCCGTCTAGCATTATCCGTCCGTAACCTTTATCTTCTTTGTACCATTGGACAATACCCCATCTTCTTTCCGCCACCTATGCACCTCCTCTGTAACTTTATTACAACTCATTATGTGCTCACATCGCGTTGAATGAGTTATCTCATTTGATTTTTTTTGGAAACCCATTTACAAAAAGTATCATACCGAGAAACGCAAGGATTGGCACAAAGATATTATCGAAGAAGCTTGTAATATGAGTTTCAGGTAGGGCATTGAACATATTTGCTTCGTACAACGCTGCAATTTCATGGCTGCGAGCTATCAAAGAGCCTACTCGTTCGATTGCATAGATTACTCCAGCGGAAATTAGAAAGGATGCACCTAGTTTTCTGTAAAAGTCGTTGGCCATGAAATATTTGTCTCCTCCTCTATTTTTTATTGAGTACTTCTTCCATCATCCCACTTTACCACATTGTTCCAATTTTTTTGAGTATCAGAATATCATTACATAACCTAATGCTAATAATGTGACGCTATAGCGCCACAAATTGTAAGTATTCTGCCGGCTAATTGAACAATAAAAAACGGCTGCCGAAGCAGCCGCTATTCTACTGTCGTTCTTCGTGAGCTTAATGATTTACTTTGCTTCGGACGAATCCTATTGCTCTTTATTGAGAACTTCATGGATTATATTTGTTATGTCGTTAATTTTGCGGGAACAATATTTTAAAATAGGGTTAGCCCAATATTCGGGTCCAGTTTCATCATCACCAATTTTCACTAAATTCAATGTATACACACCCTCTGAACGCATAGCTGGATAGCATCCTAAATCCAAAATCAAACCTGTCTTTTCATTTCTTAAATAGAATATATCCTCATGTAGCTCCCATACATAAGGAAATGAGTCGTCATGAAAGTCATCGGGATTAATTTCATAAAAATGATTCCATAAGACAGTCCAATCTGACGGAATATTTAATGGCACCAATTGTAGACTCATGTTAATAACACATCCCTTAACAATCTTCATATTCAAATCTCCGTGATTGTCCAAGTTATCCTGCCCGTTACTTCAATGAAAAAAGCAGGCTACCGTAGCGCCTGCTCATTAGTGTGTATCATTCAACTAAAGTTCTCCGTTAGTTCAATAGTCTTATGTTTTAATTAGAGTCGCTGCTTATAGTTGTAAGGCTTGCCGAACACCTAATGCAGTGACGTCCCGACGGGCTTAGGGGGCTGGATGTGGTCACTCGCTTCTGAGAGTGACCCGGAGCGTCAATATGGTGTTAGCCGAAGAAGTTCTGGAAGCAGCCATTGCATTTAAGGCGTTCTCAAAATAGCTATATACTTCATCTGCAATTCCCAGAAACTCTTCAACAAGTACATTACTATCCAAGTAACAAGCATACAGATAATCAACTAAAGCGGAGTCAATCTCACAATAGTTTAATATGGCATTCTTCATCTTAATAATGTCATCTTGCCATACACCTGTATCTTCTAAAACCAAAGAGTATAATGCACGAATTAATCTCTTAGAGTAACCTTTAATATATCTAGTTTTCATTGTGTTATCATTAGCATTAGAAAGTAAACTATGTATATGATCTACTTCCTCCTTGGTCTCTGTATTTAAGTCTAAAATGAACTCTGGACAAATAATTATCGGTGGTACTTTTTCACCAACGTCATGACCATATATGCAAACACAAATTATCTTTACCCAAAAACCCCACTCATTTGGTTTACTTAATACATCGTCAATCGAGCAAATTATCGTATCAATCTTAGTTACTACTGGATATTCTTCCAAAAGCCTGTCTTTAATATTTGACAATCTTTCGTAATCAATATCTTTGGGATTTACACATACAATAGTAAAGTCTGCATCTGACTTAAAAGGTTTAGCAGTTCCTTTTGGAATCGAGCCACACATATAAATGCTATGAATCTTACCTTTAAATTCGGTAAGTATATTATCTATATACTTATCAACAAAATCCTTATATTCACTTTGTATTACAATTCTATTTATAACTTTTTCTAATATCATATAGACTCCTCCTAAACTAAGAACTTCTTTCGGCTAACGTCTTTTTTGCGAACTTCGTAAATTCATCATGACTTAAGTTATTCGCGAAATCATTCAACTATCCTGCCCGTTAGCTCAACAGCATCCACGATTTGACGCCTACTTCAATAAAAAAGAGAACAGGGCAAGAAAGGCATCGACAAAAACCAAGCAGACACCTATTATTTTAACGTGGAACAGTGCAAGCGTTGTCCGTTTAAAGAGGGTTGTTATAAAGAAGGATCGAAGAGCAAACCTACTCTGTAACGATTAAATCTGAAGAACATTCGGAACAGATTGCGTTGCGTTCCAGGAAACAGAGTACTTTAAAGAAAAATCTAAGGAACGCTACAAAATTGAAGCGAAGAATAGCGAACTTTAACATGGGCACGGGTATGATGTAGCTACATCCTCGGGTCTGATTGGTATGGAATTACAAGGTGCGATGACGATATTCGCCGTGAACTTAAAGCGGATATTGAAGTTAACAGATTGAAAACATAGGGATAAATTGAATAAAATAGAGCTAAAAAAGAAGACATTCTTCCTAAAAATGGGGTTGAATGTCTTCTTTTTTGAAGTTTATACATACTCCTTAAGAAAAACGTAAGTTCTTCAGTGCCCTCTCCAATAGATTGAAGCTTTTTGCAATGGTATGGAGCCGAGCTTAACCAGTTGAGAACCCTGCAGATCCCTTCGGATCGTCAGTTGATTTCTATGGTCAGGAAGCTTGTGAAATTCGCCCCCGGCTCCAGGGTGATTATTCCCTCTTTAGCTTGAAGTTCACCTTCGAAGACGTCCATATCCGCTACTCCTTGCCAAGGCTCGATGCATATGAAGGGAGCGTTCAAAGGCTGCCAGATGCCGAGGTCGGGAAAACCCTTATAGCTGACAACTACGCTTTTGGAGGAGTGCTTGCTTCTAAGCGAAATCTGCCGAGAGCTCACATTTCGGAAAATCAATGCGCCTTCGGCGAACATTTCATGGGATAAAGGCAGGATGGTCTCTTGTTTCAGAACGGGCTCCGATTTGCCGCTGATCAGCAGGCCGTCCGAATTCAAGAACAACCTTTCAAGGTTTTCCGATTCAGCGAACTCCAGATAGTAATCGTTCAGGCTACCGTTGTCATCAAGCGGACAATTGAACGCCGGGTGGGTTCCGAGCTGGAAGAAGATATCCTGTTCATCGCTATTTTCCACCCGGTAACTAAGTTCCAGTGTGCTTGCATTCAGTTTATATGTAATATATAGGTTGAATTTAAAAGGATAACTGGCCAGGGTTTTCTCATCATAAGAGAGGCGGTAAACCGCGTGGGTGTCGCTTTCTTGGACCAGCGTAAATTCGCTGCGTCTGGCGAATCCGTGATTGCCGATCTTATAGGCTTTGCAGTCCACCTTAATCTCTCCGTTCCGGGCCGCACCAATAATGGGAAACAGCACCGGAGAACGGCCTGTCCAATACGTGGCGTCACCGCTCCAGATGTATTCAGCTTCCGGATCCAGCTTTCTGAAGCTGATCAGTTCCGCCCCAAGGGTATTAATCTCAGCTTCCGCCGAGCTGCTGCGCAAAATTTTATTCATTGTTGTACTCCCTTTCATACTTATAGTCCAGATACACATATTATATCAAAGTTCTTGAGGGAGTTGAGAAAAAGACAGCCAATTCATCAGCTGCCGTTTCTTCGTGCTTATTGAGCTATCGTGTCCCGTTAGTTCAGCGAACTGGTGTATTAAGATCTAAGTATATTTGTATTCCCGTTTAGCATATCTTCAAAAACTGGTCGTTGAACTTTGTTTATTTGATCCAGTGAGATATCGTTAATATCCCAAAACTGTAATTTCAACGATTCGCATAGATCGTCCTGATATCTTATCGCATCCCCATCCTCAGATAAATACTGATTATAATCAGTCCAGGCATTGAAAAGAAACATAACAAAAACAACCTTGTTGCCATCAGGATAGGAGTATTCCATCCTTGGACCGCTATATACAGCGTAAAATTCACAATCCGTAACAGTTAATCCTGTTTCCTCAATAACTTCCCGGATCATTGTCTCTTGGATAGTCTCACCTGGATTCATGCCTCCGCCTGGTAATCCCCAGTCTCCGTAATCGGATCTTTGCTGCAATAAAATTCTTCCTTTACTATCTCTTATAATTGCTCCGCCAGTTACAACAATCCGCATTTATAGTAGCTCCTTACTTGGTAGAAATACATAAGTTGATTATTCTAGGCTTTTAAGGTAAAGTCCTTTCAAGAATTGAATTGTTGAATTATTCTGCCCGTTACTTTAATAGGCTTCAGATAAAGCCGGCAGCAGTTGTTATTGTGCTATCGTGTCCCGTTAGCTAATTGATTACCTTTGAAAAGTGAGAAGTATTTGAAATGTATCCATAAATGAAAAATGTATTGTTTTCTTCTCTATACGGAATTCTTAATTCATGTAAAATCGAAAGAAATTCTTTACTTATGTCAATTAATTCAGGAGGAAGCAGATTCCCCTTGTGCTTGTAATACCTTGGTCTAACCCGTATCCATTCTACAGAAAAAAAAGGTGAAAGTGCTTCTATCCAATCCCCTAAATACCAGACGTCGGTTTCAAAGTTCTCTGGATAAAGTTCTTCATCTAATACATACTTAGCTTGATATGGCGGGGTAAAAGGGAGTTTATTTATTACATCACTTTGTAAGTTTCCCCACTTAGTGTCATTCATAACTGAACATAATTGTTTCTGTGTAATAACTTCATGTACCCTTTTTTTAAAATCCAGTTCATAACCCACAATAAAAAACCCTCCTGAATAAACAACATAAAGCGGCATCAGAGAAGGCGGATCGTACCTTATCGCGGCCTTTAAACGACAAAATGGTGCCGATAGCCATAGCCCCATAGCCGCAACGAAATAATGAGCCTAATCCGACAGTGCCCGCATGATGTTGGATTTCGCCTCTGCCGCAATCGCTTCATTCCCGTCATCGACCGATTGCATTAAGATCAGTATGGGGATGTATACCGCGATCAGCCGCGCCAGCAGCTTCGTTTCCTCGTCCGCTCCTCCGTACGTTTCGAAAAACACGCCACGAGCGTAAGGTGGTAAAAAGCTATAAGCAACGCTCAAATCGCAAGCCGGATGGCCTACGCTCAGATCGCCCCAATCAATGATGCCGGAAACGATCCCGTTCTCATTCACAAGCATATTTTTGAAATGAAGATCGCCATGTAGCAGTGCATTCACCGCCTCGACACGGTCCTTTTGCAGCCTGCTAATATACGCTTCGATCACACCGGACTCCTCCGGCGACAAGTGTTCAACCACCTTCGATAGAAAGCCCTCCAATTTCACTTTGCGCGATGCTATGTCCGTCAAGTTTCGATGATCTTGCTGAACTCCGCACTTCAGCGCCGCCTGCACCGGAAACTCATGCAATCTCCGCAAAAATTTCGCCAGCGTCTCTGCCGATAAAGCCCGGCGTTCTTCCGTCAAACCGATTGGGAAATCTCCTGGCACGTAGGCATAGCCAAGAAATGGTGTCGGGTATTCGTCACTTGCTTCGCCATAAAACAACGGTTTCGGATAGGGGATGGTCATATATGCCTCCAGCTTCGGCAGCAGCTTCCCTTCCATACGAATCGAGCCAACTGCAATCGTTCTTCTTGGAAACCGGAACACGTACTCGTCAGCGATGAGAAAAACCGTATTGTCCCAGCCCCAGCCCAATCGCTTCACTTGCTTCGATGACAGCTGAGGGAATTGTCTGCCGATCAGCGTCCGCGCCTGCTCTTCGTTAACCTCCCACTCCGCATCCCATACATTCGTTCCTCCCATGAATTGTCTGCCTCCTCGTTCCTTACGTTATTTAGATGTTTACATTCCCTGGAAGTTACGCATAACTGCCCGTTAGTTCAATGAAAAAAGCAGGATACCTTAGCTCCTGCTCTTCAATTTGTATTATTCAACTATCGTGTCCCGTTAGTTCAATAACAAAAAATAACCTCGAACTCTATTTTGAATTACAATTGAATGACACTGATCATATTTCCGTTATTATCAGTAAGATCAAAACGTTTAGGTTCACCGTTCCTTACCTCTGAAACGGCTACTCCATTTTTCTCGAGTCTAGCCCTCACTTCTTCTACATCCTTCACAACAAAATTGAATGGAGTGTATTTATTAATTGGGGGATTTGTCGTTTATGACGCGGAGGGAATGGTTGTGAACTTTTCAAAGGCAACGAGCAATCATTCAGTAGTACTGCCTAAAGGTGGGATGATCGTTTTTGGTGGTGCTAAGGGGGATGTATTAAAAATTAATTTGCAGAATAAATAAACTTGTAGCACATAAAGCTTATTCCATATTAGCGATGAGGCCTCTCACAACGTTTTGAAGAGGGGTAAGAATCTTATCGCGTTTACACTGGTATAGACACAGTGTGGTTGCAAAATCAGAACAGCCCGGTCACCAAATGATCGGGCTGTTCTGATATAGATAAATGTGTTTTCCTGTTCTTGAGATACGATGGTCTCCAGCACCTTTGCCCTTGTCACCAACTTGTTCAAGTCTAACTTCCTGTATTAAGGCGTATTACCTCCTGTAACATATTCATTTTGGATGCCGATATTACCGATCAGTACCGTGCCCTTTTTCGTTTTATCAAATACAAAACCGATTTTGCTCAATTGCTCAGGTTGGAAATTCGGGTTGGCCCTTTTTAAATCGGCAAGGTGGAACGCAAAGTTTTGGAACACCGGCTCCTTCGTCGGTTGCAAAGTCGTGAAAGGCCATTTTATGATGTTGCCTTCGAACATCGGTAGTAAATAAGCTTCGCTGCTAAGAGGGAGGGACGCCACGTTGCCTTCTTTGTCCTCCACATTAATGGTCAAATCTACGAGGACATCCTTGTCACGATTTGCTTTCTCGTCATTCCAGTCAGCCATCGAAAAAACGATGGAGCTCGTTTCTCGTATATCGAGACTGTCATTTGGCAAAACAACCGTGTAAGAGGGAACGCCAGGTGTCGCAGTACTGTCCCACCCCAGACGCACTGCACTGTACAAGTCGGGGGCAAATTTCATCTCCACTTTTTCCTCTTTCCACTGCTTCAGATGCTCCCCGTTCAGCCTTCCTCCAGCCAATGTCGACGTACTCAGATCGATGTCTTCGTCAAAGCTACTAATGAGCTTTGTATTCGAGTCCATATAGTTGCTGATATACATGGTGTCCGGCAGCCACTCTCGGGCATAACCAATATCCTGGAACATGGACCGATATTCTCCTTTCCCTTTCAATGTCGTATCTAGGAAGGACGATATGAGCACCTTAGCTGCTTGTAGCTGCTCCTCCTGCGGTATCAGTTGAGCGGTGTTGAACAGTTTATTGCCAAGCCCTACATTGTCGTTTCTTCCCCAGACGGTGTTGAATTGGCCGTGATTCGCACCATAAATGTATACCGATGCTTTAAAATAATCACTACCGTTTGAAAAGCCGATCCGACTGTATTGGCTCGCGCCGGAATATGTGCTGACGTCCATGTCGTGTGCGCCTTGCAAAGTCAAATAGTTCAAATCCTTTAACGGAGTCAGGTGTCCCGCAGGCTTGTATTGCCCGTCAGTACCCGCAATCGAAATGATGGAACGGATACCAAAGTTGTAGTCGAATTTGATGTTGCCGTTTTCCGGGGAGGCCGGCAGTTTGTTATATGCCGCTGCGACCGTTACCGCCTCACCGCCGCGAGAGTGGCCGATCAGAGCGATCTGGCTCATGTCCGCTTTACCGAAAAACGGATTATCCTTCGTCTTATTCCACTCGTTCCACACTTTCACATGCTCCAACATCAACCATCCCCGGGCTGGGTTTTCTTTCTCCAACAGGTTGAGTGTAAACAAATCATCGTAAAGGGATGTATTGAGAAAATTTTCGTCTATGGATACAAAAATATACCCGCGACTCGCCAACAGCTTACCCAAATATTCATATCCCGGGTCCGAATAATCGGTTGAGTTGGCGTTGCCATGAACGGTGACGATTAACGGAAACGGTCCTTCGCCATCAGGATACCAGACCAATCCATTCAGCGGCATTTGATCCGGTCCGAAACCAAACGTATTTGTACGATTAGATGACCACTTTTCCACAAAAGCCGATCCGTTCACCTGTTTTGTCACGAGCGACCCATTCTGGTTAAATTCCTTCCGATAACTGTTTGCGCTACCGTAAGTTAACGTTTTGACCTTATACGGTCCTTGTTCAGCTGGATTCGCCGCCGCCGTTGGGTAGCGGTCCGCAGTTTTCATCGCTGTTAAGCGGTACGGCTTCGCCAAATCCGCATTGCCGTTGTTCAGCAGCCAATACCCGCCAATGCCAATGGATCCTAGCGTAACTGCCGCCAAAACCCCAGCAGTTACTTTCGAAATAAGCTTTGCCTCTCGGTATCTACCGGTTATCAATCGGGATAAGAGGGCTCCTAGTATAGAAAATACGACAATTATCAACAATGGGACGATAAACATCAACTGTATCGGCCCGATGAAGCTAATGAACAGCAAAAAAAACGAAGCGAGAGCAATCCAAACATAACGCGAAGGCATTCGCTTGGCAACATGAAGCACTCCTGCAATTGCGCCGGTTACGAGCACAATCACAAGCAAGATCACTAACGTTCCGATCAGATATTCGCCCAAACTGCGCGTTCCCAAAACGAAATATCCTTGGATGAAATACAAGCATAATGCGATGATGAGCAATACGATGGAGGCCCCTTTCCATCTTGGGGCAAGTGGACTAATTTTTTTCCATTTGTTCATTAACCGTGGGGTTCGCCCCGTCGGCTTCAATTCTATTCTTGACATGTAACGACCTCTTTCCCATAGAGCTTGTTCAAAATGTACCGCATAAGGTATAGAAAAATAAGCTAGTTTCAAGATGCAACCGTTCATGATGGACCATTCATATATTCGAGGTAGATACTAGAAACCCTCTTCTTTTACATAGTTTTACAATTTCAAACAGATCCATGTTTAAGCTGAATTAAGATTGTTCTTATTACAAGTAGGGTTGCGTGGTAACATTAGGAAATAAAATATTGGGAGGAAGAGCAATGATAAAACCCAAAAGACTTAAGTCTGGTTCGAAAATAGCGATAATTTCACTTTCTAATGGTCTACCTTATCTGTTCCCAGATATCTACGAGCTTGGTATAAAAAATCTTTAAGACAACTTGGGATTAGAAGTTATTGAGATGCCAACCGCAAGAATGTCTCCAGATGATTTATACAAAAATCCACAAATTCGTGCAGATGATATAAATAAATGTTTCGAGTATGAGAGTATAGATGACATCATCACTTCAATTGGTGGGTATGAATCGGTTAGAATACTACCGTTTTTGGATACAAAGACAATCCAAAAAAAAACCGAATTTATCATGGGTTTTTCAGACGCGACTACTTTTATAACTTACTTAAACCAATGGGTATGGTAACTTTTTACGGACCTTCTGTTATGGCAGGTTTAGCCCAAATAAAAAGCCTTCCAACCGAATATACTGAACATTTAGAAGCGATTTTATTTCAAGGTCGTTTCCCTTATACATATTCTCCATTTGAGAAATGGACCAATGGATATAAAGATTGGGGCAAATTAGATACGCTAGGTGAGTGTCAACAGTTTTATAATAATGAGACTGGATGGACGTTTTTACCACCGAGCTAGGATATTTGTGGGGTGGATGTATCGAAGTATTAGAATTTATGAAATCAACTATCTATTGGGCTTTACACTGCCCGTTAGCTCAACGAGGCTGCCGTTTCTTACCGGCAGCCTCGTTCTGGTGATTGTTCAACTATAGTGTCCCGTTAGCGTAACGTCATTTCTCCATCTACAACGGATTTTCACAACTCCACTCGCATACCAGTCTTCCGAAATTATCCAGATACTTAGCCAGATATTTTTCAAGATTTTTGATTCCTATAATATTAATTTCATGAATCGATTCGACAAGTTCGTCGTCTGTAACATCCCATTCATTTTCTAGATACGTTGTGGGTACCTCATATTTCCCTAAGTAAAACCTAGCCGATTCAGGTTCTAACTTATTTAAGTATTTCTGTTCATTAATAACCTGTACTTTTACGAAAGCTCGATTCATTTCAGTGTTAGCTTCAAGTTCACAAGCAAGGCCAACCCCAGTCATTAAATTGTTAATTTGACGTGTATCGAAGACCTGCACCTTTCACTTCCTCCTTTTCCTAATTAACTCTTCAACGTGTGTCATGGGATATAATCCCAACTAATTTTAGATCATATTGGTAGTATTCTATCCGTTAACATAACAAGAAGCAGCTGGTCCTCAAGGCAGTCTACTTCTGCCTGTATTGAGCTATCGTTCTCAGTTAGATTAACTGCACCTACCGTAGCCGTCTCCATTCTTTAGGAACATTTAGCCATATGGCGGGTACAAAACATGGGCTAATCCGCTCATCTTCCTTAAACTGATTAGTGTAGACTAGAATAGATTCATTTATTGAGGTTATTTCAGTAGGTGATATATTGCCCTGTTCTAATTTTTCGTATATACCATCAGGTAAATCAGAACTTTCATAATCTACACCCATTTCACTAAACCAGCCCTCGAAATGAATGCTTTGGGGACCTCCCATTCCATGAGGACATCCATAAAGACTCCTATTCTCATCTGTACAATGGCACCACCATGTTACACCATTAATTGCTATCCCGACTTGTGTGAGTTCAAATACTAAATTTCGAATATATCTAGAGTCAGTTATTATGTCGATATAACCATGTCCGACAGATTGTGCTTTATTTCTTTCAAGTATATCTTCAACTTGTTTCTGTTTGCCTTCTTGATTTAACCTTAAAGACCCCAGATAATTCATGTTTAGCACTTCCTGACTTATAGATTTTTATTTGTATTTATTCGATTACTCATTCAACTATCCTGCCCGTTAGCGTAATGATGATCTGTCATCTATGGTACGGTTCTACTTAATGGCGCGGCGAATTAATTTCATAAAGCACCCTCAATGCTTATAATATTCTAGCACGTAATCTTGCTTATGCAGAGTGTTAATGCCCACGGATGTCAAGATCACTTAATGGATAGTTACTACTGCCCCAAGTATAAACAATATAATAGTTAATTAGTTTTTCATCTGCTTTCAATGCTTTGAATTTCAAGTTACCATTAAGAAAATCAATGTTATTACTCACTTGCTTTTCAACGATGTAACTCCACTCATTCTCGCGATACTTTGAATAAAAATGATTTAATTCTTCTAAAGTTAGTTCCGATTTGATTAAAATAGCGGCAAAAAATTGCATTCCATTTCCATTCCCAATTAATTTTCCAGCTGATGATAAATCATCTATCAATTCAGTTTTGTCTGGCAAAGATACTTTTACTAGATCTTTTTTTATGGAATATGCAATATAATTGTTAATAAATGGAGTGGATACGACTAGTAAAACAAGAGCAACTACTGCAATTATTAAAATGATTATGAATGTTTTCTTCAAGTTAACACCTCTCTCAAAAAATATAAATATCCTACCGAACCACGCAGGTTCAATACACTTAGAAACCCCTTTTTATTACGCTATGACAGTATAGACGTTAGATATTTTTTAAATTTCAATTTAATGGTATATAATCCAATATCAACATTTCTGTTACTCAGCTAACCTGCCCGTTAGTTGAACAAATTAAAAACGGCTGCCGAAGCAACCGCTATTCCACTAACGTGTCCCGCTAGGTTAAATCAAGACCCTTTTAAAGCCAATAAATCTTTTGTGTTAATATGTTTAATATCAGAAATTTGCCCACTTGTAAGCATCTCATAAAGACCGTCAGGAACAAGTTTATACTGAAGGTTTTCTTCAAAATCATCTAAGTTCTTCCAAACAGCTATAAACTTTTTGTCCCCCTCATTCCCTTCAAATTCATTCTTGTTATAGTTATCCATTCGACTAAAGCTCGCTTCATAAATAAAATCATATTCATGTCCAATTTCTCCATACCAAGGGAAGATGTGCTCGATAATCCCTATCAATTTTGGTTCAATAATATCAATATTAATTTCCTCTTTTACTTCTCGTATTACAGCTGATTTGCTATCTTCCCCATACTCAATCGTGCCACCAACTGGGCGAAATGTAATGATACCATCTTCTTCCGGGAATTGTTCAAGTAATATTGATTCTCTTCTTTTAATAATGCAAAGTGAACAAGCTCTATATCGCAAATTTTTCACTCCTCATAGTATTTTATTTTTCAAATATATTCCATATAAGCATTGCGTTATCCTGCCCGTTAGTTGAGAAACAGCAGCCAATCAACTTGGCTGACGTTTATTCATGTTATTGCTCTTTTAAGTTATAAAATTTAAAATATCATCGGGTTCAATCAGTGAAATATTGTTTTCCATATTATATCGGGCACGCTTCAAAAACTCCCTAGACCAACCATCGAGTGCTTCAATATTTCCGTTTCGATAGAGAGCTGAATAAAGAATAGCTTGTCTATTTGTAAATAACTCCCATTTAACCTACCGTTAGTTGAATGATGAATTATTAATATTCAATGAGTATCTTGTCGATTTCTGCAATTTCGCTGATCTTTGATATACCATCGCCGTTTCCTTCAAACAACTTGAGGAAGCGCTCACGCTGACTTTTAATGCTCGCGAGTTCTTTATCAACGGCAGACTCGATGGAGCAGGCCGACAATCTGCGCTGTCAGGCATTGATTTTTTTTCCAAAATAGGTTATTTTATAGAAAGCTTAGCGATAAGCAAGTTCCTGACACGAAGGGAGATGTGTTTTAATGGCAACTACTTATATGGTGGTTTGGTCTTAAAACTGAATAGTAGGCATACGCGAAAAAAGCGGGGAAACGCCCCAATTATTTGGTATGCCATCCGAAGTAACCTTTCGTGAATATTGCTGTTTGCAGGATACGATGAAGGTCGTGTCTTTTTTGCGTCCTGATGCCGCGTGACAGCAGCTTCTTTAGAGGCTGCTTGTCCGTGGCATTTTTGCGTCCAAAAACAACATTAAAGGAGCTAACAAAAAAACTATGATAAATCTGAAAACCTATGGCTATACAGAAATAGAAGCAATTCCCGACGGATTATTGCCCGGCAGGGTGACAGAGCTTCGGCGCGAGCGCTTCACGGTCATGACCGAGCGCGGCGAAGCAACGGCGGTGCTCAAAGGAGCATTCTATCACAGCGTGGAAACACGCGTAGATTTTCCATGCGTCGGAGATTTCGTCTTGCTGCAATACAACGAGAGCGGAGATTCGCTCATCGTTACGGTACTGCCCCGCCGTTCCAAGTTCTCACGCGCAGATTACTCAGGGCATGCCGTAGGCTACGCCAAAACCGTGCGGGAACAGGTCGTTGCAACCAACTTTGACTATGTGTTTATTCTTTCTTCTTTGAATTGGGATTTCAACGTTACCCGCCTCATGCGGTACCTGACACAAGTCAGACAGAGCGGAAGTCAGCCAGTCGTCATTCTGACCAAGGCTGATCTCGTTGAAGATTATAGTCTCCCGCTCGCAGAAGTTACACAAAGCATCCCTGATGTGCCAGTTCATGTGGTCTGCAGTCATACTGGCCTGGGGCTGAACGAACTCGCCCCCTACTTGATGCCTGGTAAAACAGTCGTCTTTCTCGGCATGTCCGGCGTCGGTAAATCATCTCTGCTCAATGCATTGATAGAACAGGACGTAATGAGGGTTCAGGCGATCCGAGAGGTTGATAGCCGGGGGCGGCATACGACAACGCACCGTCAGCTGTTCATGCTCCCCTCCGGTACGATGGTCATCGATACGCCGGGAATGCGTGAGCTTGGGCTTTTTGATGCCGGCGAAGGCATACGTGCAAGCTTTACCGATGTGGAGGAATGGTTCCCGCAATGCCGGTTTGCAGATTGCCGCCATCAGGGCGAGCCGGGCTGTGCCGTTCTCGCCGCGCTTGCCGACGGTTCGTTGCCGCGTGAACGGTGGGAGTATTATGTTGCCCAGCAGCATGAGCACAAGTATGTCCAGGATAAAACAAGCTACCTCATCGACAAGAGGGCTCGAAATAAAACGATAGCTATGTCAAGCAAGCAAACGAAGAAAAACGGAGGATGGAAGAAATGAATATTAAATTTGAAACGCTGATCTATGCCTTAAGCCGACAGTTCAAGAAGGATATTATCTCGGCTGACTACCAAACCATGCCGTTACAGGGCGGAACTGTGGGAAATGTGCACCTGGTAAACGGGATCGCCGAAACCGCGGATGGTGAAAAAATGCCGTACCATATCGTGCTGAAAATTCAAAAGAAATGGGAACGTTACAACGATCCGGATTCCTGGCGCCGTGAATATGATCTCTATATGTCTGACTTGGGAATGACGTTCTCGGATACCTTCCGCTGGCCAACATGTTACCATGCGGAGATGAATACCGAAGAAAATGAATTCCAGCTGTGGCTGGAATATATCGATGGCGTAACCGGTTTAGACTTAACCGGTGACATGTATGAACAGGCGGCGCTGGAGTTAGGACGCTATCAAGGCAAGCTGTATGCGGAAAAGCCCGCTGTGCTGCAGAGCCTGACAAACCTGAGTCATGCGGATCTCATGAACAATACGTATCTGCATTACCGGTCGTGGCCAGTCGTCTACGATTATATACGCTCGGAGGACTGTGAATTCCCGCAGCACATGCGGCAAATGCTCATCGACATCGATGAGCACGCAGATGAGATACTCGCCCGCATCGAGCAATTGCCCCTAGTGCTATGCCACCGGGACTTCTGGGTGACCAATCTGATCTATGCCGACGGGAAAATCGCGCTCATCGACTGGGATACATGCGGATGGGGCTACATGGGTGAGGATCTCGCAAGCTTGATTGCGGATGAAGCGGATATCGATCACATGGTCGAATACTACCAACGATGTGTCCCTGCGTATTACAACGGTTTTTCGGAGTATGCAGATGCATCCCCTATCGCCGATAATTGCGTCTTCGAATTGATCCTTCTCATATTCGGGTACAGGCTTGTAGAGTGGTATCTCCACACAGAGGGCGATGACGAGAAAACAAAGTGTCTTCATACGCTCCAAAAAATCCATGAAATGAAAACCAGCCCTGTGCAGGGTTAACTCTAAAAAAAGAACTCCGAAACCCCTTGAATATAGGTGGGTTTTCGGAGTTTCTTTCATTACTCTCATTCGGTGAATCGACAATTGAAATAAAGTCCTAGACTGTCACTACTCCACTTAACTAACGTGTTCTGTTAGCGAAAAAGTTATTATTAACAGTCTTTTTTATAGGACAAAAAAGATTCTAGTTTAATGAATTGTTGTTTCGAGAACTCTGTCCAGATCATGTGATGCTTCAATAATGGCTGGCTCCAAATTGCTCAACCATTCGGAATACTCTAAACGTGTTACCATGGATGGATCCTTCCTTAGCTCCTTGCATCTCTTCAAATTATCTTTCCATCCGCTACTTAGATGTAAATGCCCCCAATCTGCTGCTTGGCTTTTAGACAAGATGACACCTTCCTGCCACCAAGCTATAAATTTAGAAGCTAATAGGAGCCAGTCGACGGAATGTAGACTATTTCCCTTGCCAAACTTCCGCATACACTTGGCATATTCCTTAAAAAAACTAATGAACTCTTCCTTCGAATACGATGGAATATTGTCTAGGTGGGACTCACCATACAACAAGATACTCTGCTCCTTGATCGTGTGCATGGTGAACAGATCTAATTGATTTTCTGTCCAGTCGGATTCGCGCTTTGTTCCCCACCATAAGCCACTGCCCTTTTCCCCACTCAGCATATTAATCGTAAGAAAGGCACCCTCAAGCATATCGATATAGAGGTTGGGGATTTGTCTATCAACGGATCTTCTAAGAAGGGATGATCTATAATTGGATCTTTGTTTATTTAGAAATTCGATTTCATTTTGGCTTAGGTCCTCTCCAATTACGACGAGAAAATCCAAATCCCCGTATCCCGGGGATAAATCATTGTGTATGGCCGAACCGTAAAGGTAAATGCTTCGCAACTTTCTATAAAGTATGGCTCTCATATCTTTCACAAATATGGACAAAGATTGCTCAAGTATTTCGTCTTCAAAGGATTGGATAAACAATTCAATCGCTCCATTTTGAATTTCTATTTTTAGTAGCGTTCCCGTAGTTATGTATCTGCGATCACTCACAATAACCCAGTAATGCTTATGGGTTGGTATCCGCTAAATTCTCGCTTTCTTTAGATTGTAATAGCATGACATGAGCCTCTGCTACGGCATTACGAAACAACTTGTCTATCAATTCGATGCGATCTACTATATCTTCTACGGTTCTTACACCATATAGCTTTTCCAAGATTAGTACCACTTCGACAGGAAAATCCCGAGATGCATGAACCAAGAAGCTGTCAGCTTGGAATGGTGTATAGATTATCCGAAGTACATCTACAAGTGGATTCACAACATACTTATGATAGTAAATCAACGACTCTAAAAAAAGCCCACGTTTTGTATATTTGACAGCTCGGTTCCTTTGACTGTAAATACCCTGAGCACGTATCAATTGTGATTGAAGTTGTGAATGGTGAGTCGTGTGATCAACGTTTTGATACTTCACGATACCAGTCTTATCTATCAATATAACGGGTACGACAGTTTTGTCTTCGTTAATGAATAAAACAGGGACACTCTCACTTTGGATCGTCACGTCAACTAAGAGACTATCTGATGACTCCTGTAGGTGGTAAACCTTGTAGCGGTTATTTGTGGGTCGACCAGTTTCTTCATAGGCAATATCTACTTTTCCTAATCGACGCATACAGGCATCCAACCGGGTAATTGCAGAATCTATGCAGCCTTCTTTTGTATAGCACACCAAATCGATATCAGAATACTCGTCCAAAGTTTTAGTACCATCTGAACCCTCTAGCCAGATAACTAAAATATAATTTTCAATTCCAAGGTCTGATACAATTGCGTTTAGAATGGTCTCACGGTTAATCGTCATAGCTAAACCTCCCATGTATTTTCATATAATAATAGTTTTATCACCGGTTTACTCCTGTCATTTTGGAAAGTTTTCGTTTTAAACTCTCTTTTTTAATAATTGAATCTTTTCAAATAATCACTAATTATACTCTGATCCTGATGCCACCATAACATTGGAAAATCATACTTTTTTGCAAACCCTAACTTTTTCGCTAGCTGTATTGATCGTTCATTGCCAGCGTCACAATTATAATTCGGCACTAGATTATGGTTTAGACAATGTTCGATAAATGCTACACCCGTGAGTGTTGCTAGCCCTTTATTCTGGTATTCATCCACGGTTACGATATCAATAGCTGCATACCCTCCACCCACAAAATAAGAATTGCAAACACTTGCAAAATCATCATCCATCACAAGACAGTAACCAAACCCTCGATCCGAAAAGTGTTGTGCCGAACTCCATAACGAATCATAAGAAGCGTCCATTTCATTCTTGTATTTATCGAATAGCGCTTTATCCATCCGTTTCATAACAAATTGTTCTGGCAATGCGTTAGGTTTTTTTAGATGTTGGAATTTGGATAGATCGAATGTAAAAGAAGAACGGTGCAATAATACGGTCTTTCCCGCTAAACTTTCGCTAATTTGAAACAGTAGTTCGGGTGTTGAAGCATAAAGATCGTAATATTTTGAATGATTTTGATCATTTCGCAAAAATTCAACTACATCGCTCATGAAGCACTCATTGTCGCCCCTCTTAACCAAAAAATACTGTCCATATGAATTGATAATAAGACTGCAGGTAGGATTTTCGTTGTGATCAACGAACACTTTTCCAGATTGATTTCGCTCAATTACGGAATATGCAAACACAGGTTCATATGCTAGATTTTTCAACAGTGGCAGAACGTGAGCGTAGTTTTCTTTAGATAATTCTATCATTTCATCTCTCCCTTCAAATTTCATCTTTAAATAAGTTCCTTGTTAAATTAACCTGGACGACAGTTGAACAAATAAAAACGGCTGCCGAAGCAACCGCTATTACACTAACCTTCCCCGTTACCGGAATGTATCATCTCGAGCATAGTAATTCATACTTCATCTTCAAATATACTTTTTAAAATCAAATCTGCGCATTCTTCGGAAGTGTTTAAATGTGTATTGACAGTACAATTATACTGGATATCTTTTGCCATTATTTTGTGTTGCCAATCAGATTGGTCTTCGGTTCTATTTTCTCGTGCAATATTTCTCTGACGGCAAATGTCTAAAGGGCAAAACACTTCAACAATGTATAATGGGTAACCAGAAAATATATTGTTCACTTTTTCATAATGCGGTTTCAACTCTGGCCTTTCTACCATAATGCCATCAATAAGTACATTTTTACCATGGTCAGAAAATAATTTGGCTGTATGATACATCATGATAATTGCTTCACTTAAATACTTCCAATAATCTTCACGAAGATAACGTTCACCTATCATTTCTTCAAAAAGGTCATTGGCAACAACATAAAAAAATTCATGCGATTTTAACTGTAAAGCATCTACTATTGATGTTTTTCCAGAGCTCGTAACACCGTTCAAAAATACGATTCTACCCTTGTTCATCCTGATAATGCCCCTTATTAATTCAATTAATCTCATTTTAATATTTAAACTGTAAGTCTGGAAATAAAAAACAACTATAATTGAACTATACTACCGTTAGTGAACAAATAAAAAACGGCTGCCGAAGCAACCGCTATTCCTCTATCGAGTCCCGTTAGCACAGCGAAGTGTTGTTACTGCACTAAACTGAACAATTATTAATCATTGCGAAAAAATACTAAGCACCAAATTGTCTTAAATGATGGTCTAGATGTTTATAAATCCCTTTACCCCATTGCTCAGGAGTAAACTTGCCAAAAAAAGGATGCGGATGGGATGAACATTTCTCCGGACCGTTTCTTTGGAAGGTTAAAATCTTTTGTTTCAGTTTTTCTTTTTCTGTCATAAAGTCTCTTTCATCTACAATAAGTATGGTCGGAATTGTTGACATATTGTGTGGTACCGGCTTGTCATTATAGAAAATAGAATTCACAAACCTTCCTATTAACCTTCCTAGCCAATATCTAGGGGGAAAGGAATTTCCCAATGCGATATCTTGAAATGCTGAGCAGTGAGCCAACATTTGAGCAACATTCATTGTTCCCCATTGTGGTTTTGAATTTGGACTTAAATTCTCGATACGGTTCAGTATTTCCGCTGTATGCAATTCATTATATATATTTTCCATTGGCACGCTCCATTAAATTTATCTAAGGAAGTTCATATATGGTGTAGACCGATGCGATTTCCTGCATAATCTAGAATCTTCTGGTTTGTCTATTATATTCATAATTGCATCGTTTCAATTCGACAGTATGCTGTCAATCTAATATTTACCATTTTCCATCAATCTATCCTTGGCTCACTAACCTGCCCATTAGTTGAACAAATAATAAACAGCTGCCTAAGCAACCGCTATTCTGCTAACGTTTACCTATGTCGTCCCTCATCAACCCTATTCTTCGCCAGTACTCTTATATCTTCGTCATCATCGTTCAATAAAATAGTTAAAACTCGAAATGTCGCTTTTTTGTTATAGACAATTCGTTTTCTAATTGAGCTATCTATATCTTTTGCCAGTTTCATTTGTAAACTTTCTGGTAGTCGATTTTTTGTAGCAACATTAAATCTAACCCTTTCATCTGCATCGTCAGCTAGAATTTCCATAATCTCAATAGGAATTGATTTATTATGTGCTACCCATTCACGCATTTCAAGGTACGTTTCAATTACTTGTAACCAAACCTCAAAAGGTGCTTCATCCCATGCAGCCTTCAGATATTCCTCCATGTTATCACTAAGCCTTAACCTTACAAATTCTTCAGCAGAATTAATCATCATTCAACCCCGATAAACAGATTTATTCACATTTTCACATAAAAATTTAGTTCAACTAACCTGCCGTTAGTTGAACAAATAAAGAACGGCTGCCGAAGCAACCGCTATCGGTTAACTTTCATCTTTGAAATGAAAATGTTCATGATGGATCGTATCCATTCCAACCAACTTACTACTCTTTCTATGGTAATATGCGAAGTTATTATTTCGGAAAATCAGTTGAAGCATCAGCAACGAAAATCCCCCAAACATAATCATTTGGCATATAATTCACCCGTCTCCTTTATCGCTCAATAAGACAAAGAGCAGCTGCCGCGGCGATCTGCTCCTTGTTTTAAGTAACTATAGTTCCCCGTTAGTTGAAGAGACTCGAACGGCTACTACCAGACACTGTTAAAGAATTAAAAGGTCATGATTTTCCGCTTTCGCTTTTCTTATTTGTCTTCTTTTGGCATTGGCAATGGTACTTTCCAATCCAGGTCATAGCTCTTTTTTGCCAATTCTGAAGTAAGACTTAGCTTTTGAGGGAGTTCTTTCATTTCATCACTTTGCAATTTTATTCGGATATGGTTTCTGCCTTGTTCATCCTTTCCTATCATTTTAAAATTTCCACCTGTTACATTGTATATTTTGCCCTTTTCATCCTTTATAGTCCAACCAAAACGATTAATAATTTTATCTGTGTCATCATCCATTAAAATCGTATCTGCTACATTAATATATGATATATCCTTTAAATAAGCCTCTAGCAAAATAGTAGCGTGCTTCTCATTCTTTGGAGATGCTTCATTTAATGGTTCGTCAAAGGTTACGGACATGATCTCAATCGTTTTGCCATCCTCATCTACTCTTACAGGTTTTTCAGCAAGCTGTTTTGGCTCAAATGATACACCTAGCTCATACGGTTCTGTTTTTTCTAAAGAATCCAATACTAGTGTATATTGATGATCAGGAGACAGGGGAGCAAATCCATACTTCCGATTAGAATGACCGTATTCTCCCACGGCTTTGCGTGAAATATCAAGCGCCCTAGTTAAATCTTTTACTTTCTCTCCTTTTTCATTTTCAACATGAAAATTCAGTTTATAATCATCATAGCGAACATAAGGATCAACTGAATCTAGTTTTCCTTTCACTTGTTTACTTTCCTCTACTAATCTTTTCTTTGCCTCTTCCGTCCATTTCGTTTCATAATCCACACGGGCAGCAGTCGGTGAATGCATAATGCTATTTAGATTGATTTGCAGTCCCTGTGGTGTGGTATACGTCTTATCGATTGGTAGCACCTTGGATGCCTTAATTGCTTTTTCTAAATCAATAGGAATCTTTAAGGCCCAATTTCCTTTAACAGAGTCGATCTGATTCCCCTCGAACTGTAATAAAAGGTTTTGTTCTTCTGTTTCCCCCGGTTTTTTTAGAGTGAGATATCCGTAATTTTCTTGGATTTCTACCATATAAGTTTTAGTTTCTTTAATTACATTCCCTTTCAAATCTGTTACCTCTACGTTACTTATGTGAAGCTTATCCGGATGAATAAAGTTCTTTTGCTGATCCTTGATCGAATAAACAGCCACAATTCTCATCGGATCAGCCAATATCTCCTCTATTTCAAGAGTATAGCCCCGATCAGTAACAGAGGCATTTACCTTCTGTGAAAAACCTTCCTGTGCTGCATATTGCAGTTCTTTATCAGAACCATTAAATAGCGATTTAACATAGGCCGCAAAGGTAGGACTCACCGATATCGTTAAAAGCAAAGCGCAGCTGATTAAGACAGGAAGTACCAAAGTGCCTAGTAAACGCGACCTTTTTCTTTTATAGGCTACCACTTGGTCAGGAATCACAAAACTAGGCTGATCCAATTCTCCAGCAACATTTTTTAGAGTTTGTGCAATTTGTTTGTCAAGATTAGTCATGCATGTTCACTCCCATCTCGGTAAATACCTGTGTTTCTTTGTTAACTTGTATTTTTTCAGCAATTAAGTTTCTGGCCTTATGTAGCCTTGATTTTACCGTTCCCTCAAATACACCAAGGATTTTTGCAATTTCAGCTATACTAAACTCCTCATAATAGTAAAGGATAACTACTGAGCGATGTTTTGGCGTCATCATCTGAATCGCTCGCCAAATCTGTTGCTCTTTCTCCTTTTGAAGAATACTCTCCAATGGGTTTTGCCCAGGGTCAATAGAGTCCAAATATTCTTCCGTATTTTTCTTTCTACGCACCATATTAAGTGCACGATGTGTCACAATTTTTATAAACCAAGCTCGAAACGATGTTCCTTTTCGTTTATCATATCGATAAAGTGATTTATACGCTTCCCATAGTGCTTCTTGAACGGCATCCTGAGCTAGATGATAATCATGGACGATCAAAAAAGCGACTCGAAATGAACTAGTTAAGTGAGGTTGAACAAGTGCTTCAAAATCAACTGGACCTCCTTCCTTCGGTATTGGAAAATGATGATTTTCTTTCACTTAAAAGACCTCCTCGTTTTTCCTTTCACTTCTTATTCACCAGTTCTCGTATTTTGGTTCATAAAAAGAGGAAAAAACTTTTCCCTCACTTGGGTGAACTGCTACTTGCGAGGTTATCAATAAATTTTCTGGTTTGAATTTCTTATCAGACTTTTTTGATGTTAATTCATTACGACAGCTATTAGAGAAATCACCCATCTTTTCATAATAACCGTTCAGCTGAAGAAGTTTTCAGCCTACATTATCCAGATTTATACTTAAATTATCCTGCCCTTTAGTTGAACAAAGGGCTACCTCTCGGCAGCCCTCTCATTATTGAACTATAGTTCTCAGTTAGTTGAGCAACTTGTAACTGCAATCATCTTAATCGCCTTTTATTAAATCGTTCTTAGCTAAATCGAAGGCTACTGCGAGATATCTTCACATTGCTGCATTAAAGAATATTCCATTTTCTTTGATTAATTTGAAGCTAGCGTTGATTCATGAACATGATTGTAGAAATGCCTTTTTTACGATGCGGATCAGGTACTTTTAACATACCGATATCAACTAAATGTTTGAGTACGAAGGCGAGTATGGTTCCCGACGCCATGCAGTTCTGTGACCAGTAACGCACATATTTATGTGCATGATCTGGTTGTCCTTCGAGGTTCACTTGATAAACAGCTTGATCCAATTTCGTGGCGGCTTCTTTGATTCGTTCGGACGGTTGCGGAATCGCCGCATGCAGACGTTCTCCTGTTTGCTTATCCTTGCAATAAACAATGTTAACTTCAAGGTCAGATTCCGTTCTCAGCAAATATTGTTTATCGAAAAGACGGCAATAGGCATCAATGTTTACATCGTTTTGCGGTAAATCTCCATTGATCACATGCATCAGACTAATGAAATCCGAACTCAGATTGTCTCGCCAACTGTCCTTCCTGCCACACCACCACGTATCGACCTGCCATGCCTTTATTGCAAACTCATCGGAATCCCGATTCATATTTCCACTATAATAATATTGTTTAGGATCAAAACTGACGTCAAACTCTCTGTGAATCGTTGCATGAGCGGCGTAATGCCCGCCATCTTTGCGGCTGACGGAAACCTCTTCATGGCTAACCCTATTGAGTTCTTTGAAGCTCAATTGATTACCAGCATACGGAATGAGGCTCCACAACAGTAGATTGACATCGCCGTCAGGAATGTAGATACCCGTCTCTTGGAACACTTCACCCATCGAGAAAAATGTCTTGAAATAATGCTCGACTGCAATCTCCGCATATTCTTTGAACAATGGGTACAGCACCTCGCTTTTCATTGGGGACGGATCTTCTATGTACATATTGGTACGATACTTTCTACCCGGTAGTTTATCCATGAATCCGTATTCTTCCAGTAGTTCGATTTCATCCTCTATAAATACTGGTGAAATGCCCAGCTCTTCAGCAATTTCATTAATCGTGAGTGGCTTGTGATACGTTGAGAAAGCGATGTTTTGTCTAATCGCCGTCGCTAAAAAGTCAGAGGTGTCGCCTTTCTTTCCTGGGAATCCATTATGCCCTAAACCTGTCATGCGAATCGGGTTGATGCCGAGATTACCCATTGATCGAATGGTGTTCATTTTGTGTTTCAGCTCCTTTTTCGCTTCGAATAAATGCCATTTGATTGTGCCGCTAGAAAGACCCAGCTCAGCCGCGATTCCACTAATTTTCATTCCACCATAATAGTACTTGATAACAATTGCCCGTTGCTGGTGAGATAAAAAAGCTATTTCCCGCCGCAAAGCGCCAGCCGTTTCTTGACGAATGATCTCGTCGAAGCCCTCGTCTCTGGACATCACCTCTTGGTCATCAATCCGCATTTGGTTGGAAGCTTTCACTTTTTCGCCTACGAATTTCGCCCATACATAATGCGCAATCTTAAAGACGTAACTGTTCAGATCCAAGAACTCTGACTTTTTGAGAAGCGCTTGGTATACTTCCAGCGTAATTCTTCCCGCCAGCTCCTCGGCTTCGGCGATCGTTCCCGTTTTGTTCAAAGCAAAACCATATAGCGGCTTGATGTAATCCTTGATGATTCGGTCAGCTTGTTGTTTTTCCATGTTCTAAAAGCTCCTTCTATCGGGTGGCACTCAAATATATACTGCAGCGAAAACGAAAAAGGTTGGGGAGTATAGGATAATTTATTCAACCATACTCCCCTTAACTTAATGCCGTTCCCAATCTAGTTCTAGATTATGCTTCTCATCAAATAAAAAAAGACCCACCGGTCTTTAATATAACTTCGAACACCCCAACTCATGTTACAATACAACCTGAACTCATACTTTACGAAGGCGGTTGATACTGTTGATTTACATCATCAAATTTGTATACAGCTTTGTGCTTCCTCCAGGACTTTTCATCCTACTTCTGCTCGGTCTTGTCATTTGGTTATGGAAAAAGAACCGTCGTCCTGCACTTGTTCTGCTTGGTATTACACTGCTTATGTACTTCTCCATGACTCCCTTAGTCAGCGATGCGTTAATCGGAGGTTTAGAACGAAAATATCCTCAACCGGATACATTGCAAGGAGATGTCATCGTTGTGCTTGGTGGAGGTGCAAGCTCTGGGACACCGGATATTGATGGCGAGGGCAACTTATATGGATCAGCAGCGAATCGGCTAATTACAGCTGTACGACTACATAATGCAAGTGGTTTACCCATCCTATTCTCTGGTGGACAAGTCTTCTCCGACAGCGGCAATGAAGCGGATATCGCCAAAAGACAACTCCTTGGACTCGGTGTCCCCGAAGAGGATATCCTGACCGACAATCAATCTCTTAACACGGAGCAGAATGCTGTAAATACCGCCGCAATCCTACAAGAGATGGGACTTAAGCGTCCTGTACTAGTCACATCAGGGTTTCATATGCCCCGCTCGATGCAGCACTTCAAGAATGCAGGGCTAACAGCGCAAGCTTTTCCTACAGATTATATCGCCAGCGCTGAATTTTCGTTGCAACCCTCAAAGTTCACTCCTTCGCCAGGAGCCATCTCCACTACAGGCACAGCCTTGAAGGAGTATTTAGGTCTTCTTGTTGCTCATCTATTTAATTAGATCTGTGAATTTCGCATTTGTTACCCCTGCAAGAAGCTGCGGTGATACATCCATTTGTTGACCAATTTTTCCGGCGCTAACGGCTATCGTTTCCTGACTTTCTGCGCTGCTATCAATGAACGTTGGATATAGCTTTTTCATACCGACTGGTGAACATCCACCACGGATATAACCCGTCCACTTCTGCAAGTCCTTCACTGGCAGCATCTCAATCTTTTTCTCTCCGGCGGCCTTGGCCGCCTTTTTGAGATCCAGCTCCTCAGCAACCGGTATAACAAATACATAAAGATTTGCTCCGCTATGAGCGACCAAAGTTTTAAAAACCGTCTCTGCCGCCTTTCCAATCTTCTCCGCAACTGCCGTACCATGGATTAGTCCATCCTCGTTGTCATAAACAAACACTTCATATCCAATTTTCTTCGCATCTAGCATTCGCATCGCGTTGGTTTTGGTTACTGCCATATCTGATCTACCTCTCTTTAATCTATTCGATACTATATGGTCAAAGAGGCCCCAAAGCCAACATGGCTCACAGGACCTCTTATTGCTGCGTTCCCATTAATCTCTGGGATAATTAACTTGCATAATATCCATAAACGGAACTTTTTCGATACCTTCGTTTTTACTGATGTGTACTTTTCCTGTCCGCGAGTCCATTTCTACAATCGTTCCGCGCACCTGATCTTCTTTTCCCCATACGGTCAATAAAATCTCAGAACCTTCTTGCTTCGCTTCAACTAGCTGATTGCCTAGCTCCTCAAGTACAAATTCATCTCTTGTGGGCCGCTTGGCCACTTTTGCTTTTGCCACTCTACTCCTCCAATAAGCGATTACAGGTATTAAGTATTTTAAAATACTAAGTATGAATGCTCTCGTTTATTATATCATGTTTCAGTTTAAGGCTCGAACCCCTTCTGGCTCAAGAAAAGCTCATCTTCATTAAAAACACTCCGGAGTCCATCGTACACCCTGCGATAAGCCGCCGGATCGTACCATTCTTCCAATTGCAGCTCTTCATAAAGGGAATAAATACCTAATCTCCGTGTCCGTTTGCCCCCACTGCCATCTCCCATAAAATAATCGTCGATACAGACCCTATCCACCAAACCCCTTAGGATCTCTGGAAAAGAAGTGCTGCTTGGCAATACCGGAGCGATGGTTGCTTGAACAGGAATGCCCGCTTCACGCAGTAATTTCAGTGTCTTTAATCTTGCAGAAATGGGCGGAGCACTTGGTGTGAATTTTTTGCGAATATCTTCACGATCCGTCTCTACAGTCATACTCACGCGAACCTTGTCTTCTAAGCGTAATAATAAATCTATATCTCTGCGTACGAGCGGACTGCGCGTCTGCACGAACAGAAAATCGGGCGGGGTTTCCACCATAACCTCCAGCAAAGCCCTGGTTACCTGCTCCTTGTGCTCTATCGGTTGGTATGGATCTGTACTAGAGGACATAAAGATGGAGACCGGTCCTTTGGACTTTGCTTTCAGGAGTTCTTTGCGTAAGATAGCTGCAGCTTCTTGTTTGACATCTACCCACGTACCCCATTCCTCCTGGCGAAACAGTGAAACAGGCATTTGACGCACATAACAATAAGAACAGCCATAAGTACAGCCGGTATATGGGTTTAAAGAATGACTATATCCGTTCAGATAACCCGTCCCTTTATTTAGTAAGGTCTTTGGGGTTTTGTACTGGATCTCAATATTCATAATTCTAGAGCACTATTTCCACTTTCCAAATTAAGCAGCCTAGTCTTCATCTCTAATCCCCCGCGGTAGCCAGTTAATGTTCCATTCTTGCCAATGACTCGGTGGCAGGGCACCGTAATTAGTATCGGATTTGCACCTATGGCCGTCCCTACCGCGCGTACTGCAGCAGGCTTTTGAATATGTGTGGCGATGTCCGAATAAGACCACGTTTGTCCATATGGGATTTCACATAACGCTTTCCACACCGCGAGTTGAAATGGAGTCCCACGATAGTCAAAAGGAATGCTGAATGCTTGCCGTACCCCTTGCAAATATTCGATCAGTTCCTGTACAAATGGAACCATTTTCTCATCGTCCTGCACCAGTTTACTTTCAGGAAATCTACGGCTGATCCAGTCACTCATTTCTTCGAATGGCTTCTGCTGCGACCCCACATAACTTAATCCTTTCTCCGACGCTGCGATATAGAAACTCCATTCCTTATAAGCTAGCAATGTCCAGTATATGATTGCATTTTGTCTACTCTCCATTTTTCTGTACCTCCAAGAATAATTCAGAATGATTCGTTAATTCTAATTTGTTAAGCTGTCGATACTTCGTTGGGGTAACCCCCGTCTTTTTCTTAAATAAGGTAATAAAATACGACGTATTTGGCAGACCCACATGTAATCCAATATCAGCTACATCCCGATCCGTGGTAACCAAATATTCAGATGCCTGATCGATTCTCTTTTGCTGTATATAATCCACTGGAGTGATTCCCGTTACTTTCTTGAAGGTTCGATGGAGATGATAAGGGCTTCCATGACAGACTTCTGCCAGCGTTTCAAGAGTAAGAGGTTCATGATAATGTTTGTCGATATATTCAGTCATTACAGCCACCCATTCCTTATCCGGCAGCCGCTCACCCGTCGGTTTGCATCTTTTACAGGGACGAAATCCAGATTCTAATGCTTGTTCTGCATTTTGAAAGATAAGTGCATTCTCACGATTAGGTGCTTTGGACTTGCAGGAAGGTCGGCAAAAGATTCCCGTAGTCTTCACAGCATAAAAGAATTTTTCGTTATAAGCTGCATCATTTTGCAAAATAGCCTGCCATTGCTCCTCAGTCATCTTTTCCACTTCTCCACTCTTATCCATACGATTCACCTCTAAACCAAGTATACCCCGCTACTGGGTCATCTGTACTCATTCTAGAATGTAAAAGCAAGATAGTGAAATACAAGAATGGTGAGATTGCTCGTAATTACACTTTGTTTATCGAATCCGCACTTCCTTTGTCAACCTTGCAGGGAGCAGCAATTGAACAACGAATTACTCATAACATGACTACCTGAACTGGAGGAATCAAAATGGAAATTCTGAAAACAAAGGATGCCGCAGAGCTGCTGTCAGTAAGCCAAACTACGATCAAACGTTGGGCTGCTATGTTCCCTGATTTTTTTCCAAAAGACCGGTTTGGCCACTATACATTCTCAGAGCAGCAAATCAGCTTGCTTAGTCATATTAAAGACCGCATTAATCACGGAGAACCACTAGAGAGTATTCAATTAACTGACTCGAATGAAAAGCAGATGTCCACGTCACCGCAAGATCCACTTCATCCCACAGACGCTGAGCCTATGCAAGATATATTATCCCGGATTCATTATATTGAACGTACACTCGATCAAAAAGCCGACGAAGTAGTCATGATACAGTTGCTTCAGCAGCGTGAGGAGCTTGAGGATCTGCGGATAATGATCAAACAATTAGCGGCAACCCTAGAACCCATACAAGTTTCAAAAGGCAACGCCTTCACATCTAATGAAGCTTCCCATCCCGTTACTACTGCAAGGTTACCCTCTCCACCAAGAAAACGTGGTCTATTACGCTCATTCTTTTTCCTGTAAGCCTGAAACACAAAAAGAACCTACTTCTAACTAACGTTGAAGTAGGTTCTTTTTAAATATCGTAGGACATGGATGACAAAGTCAGCGATTAACGGTTAGGTGATCCCCTATTGCTTCTGCAATAAAGCTGAGCCTGCGATTCCTGGATGCGTCATTTCGTATGGGTCCAGAATCAGATTGAGCTCTTCCTCGGATAATACATTATACTTAAGGCACAATTCACGAACAGATTCTCCTGTCAAAATCGCCTCACGAGCAATACGAGAAACCACTTCGTAGCCCAAATGTGGGTTAACCGCAGTAATGATTCCGACACTCCGCTCCACATCCCGCTCTAGCTTCTCTTTATTGGCTTCAATACCAGCCAGACAGAAATCTGTGAAGACTTGGAAGGAGTTGTTCATGATGCTGATGGACTGAATGAGATTAAACACTAGAACTGGCTCCATAACATTTAGTTCCAGTTGACCCGCTTGGGAAGCCAGACAGATTGTATGGTCATTTCCTATCACTTGAAAAGCTACCTGATTGATGACCTCTGCCATAACCGGATTAACTTTACCTGGCATAATGGAGGAACCAGGCTGGCGAGCAGGTAGTGAAATTTCATTAAACCCTGTCCGCGGGCCGGAGGCCATGAGTCGAAGATCATTAGCAATCTTTGACATGTTCATCATGCAGACTTTTAAGGCAGCAGATACTTCTGTGTATGCATCTGTATTTTGCGTAGCATCCACAAGATGATCTGCAGTAACTAGCGGCAATCCACTTATTTCAGCCAAATGCTCTACAACCACTTCGATATATCGAGGGTCAGCATTTAATCCAGTTCCTACAGCCGTTGCCCCCATATTCACTTCATACAAATGATGACGTGTATGTTCAATACGTTTGATATCTCTCTCAAGTACTCTGCGATAAGCCTCGAACTCTTGGCCCAGACGAATCGGCACCGCATCTTGTAGATGCGTGCGTCCCATTTTTATAACCGGATCGAATTCCTTGGCTTTGTCTGCAAACACCTCATGCATTCTGCGCATTGTAACAAGCAGTTGTTCCAGAAGAGAAAGCGTCGCAATATGAATAGCCGTCGGGAATGCATCATTTGTAGACTGCGCCATATTCACATGAGAGTTGGGACTTAAATGACGATAGTCTCCTTTTTCATGACCAAGCAGCTCTAATGCTCGGTTAGCAATGACTTCATTGGCATTCATATTTAACGAGGTACCTGCACCACCCTGTATAGGGTCTACAATAAATTGTTCGTGCCATTGACCTTCGATGATCTCATCTGCTGCTTTCACAACAACTTCTCCAAGCCCACGATAGAGCCTGCCGATTTCCATATTTGCAAGCGCAGCGGCTTTCTTTACGATCCCCATCGCTTTGATTAATTCATTGTGCACTCTATAACCCGTAATTGGAAAATTCTCTACTGCGCGTAATGTCTGAATCCCATAGTATGCGTTCTTATCTACTTGTTTGCTGCCTAGAAAATCATTTTCTACACGAAATTCAGTTCCTGTCACAGTAAATCCCTCGCATTCTTTGAGTTAGGTTTGAACGGATTTAAGAAAGCGCATTCATTTATATGTCTCACTTAGATATTAACCTTTATTGTGATAAATGTCTCTCATAAAATTAGAGATTAATGTAATTAATTTCAAATAAGATTACGAAAGCCTTGCCCTTAAAGGAAAGCTGGTTTTTATTAGGAGTAAATTTCCAATTGAAGCTATAGCATAGTATGCGCATTTATAATATAAAAAAGCCGACCTTTAGGTCGACTCCATCCAAACTTAACTCACAACTATGTTGAGTTCTTATTAAACCGTATAGTTCTCCAAAGAGATCTTCACACCATTCAGCAAAGCTCGCGGTTGCTCTGACTCGCTCTTCATACTCAAATGCAATCTATCGCCATTACTGGTCGTATAATGAGCCGCCAAGCCGCCTTCCATCTCAAATTGGGGTTCATTATGGGCCATTGCTATTACGAATGCATCCAGTCCGATGATGCCACGCTCTGCAGACTCCTTAACACCGATCGCCTCAACGATCACCCCACCCGGCATCCCTTGAACGGTTACCTCAATGTATCCCGGACGTTCCTGTAGCTGGTACGATTGAGATAAATATATTGCGAAATAGACATCCCCAACCTGACCGAATAAGGCGTTCGGGTCTTGCATCCACTCCCCATGAGGAAGAACACCGATGATCGTATTCTTTTCCCCCTGAGGAATGGGAAATAAAGAAATAACTACATTCTTGTGATAGAGGACCTCCATATAACGGCTCTGATGGCGAGGATCTCCCTCATTGTAGCCTTGACCTGGATGGAAGAAAAATAGCTGGTTGGACCCTCCTTCTCCATTCACAGGCAGAGAGAAAGTCCAACGGAGCTGTTCATTATCAAATTCCTCTACTCGTTCCCACATCCCGCCTGCTGCAAAATCCTCTGTAATATAGGCATAGGAATGAAGCAACGGTTGAGCGTTCGGATCTGCCGGGACTACCTTCTGTGTAATCTTGGTGGTTTCCACTGGCGTCCGCCGATTCATTGCAGCTGTTAAAGCCTCATCTGGTGCTTTATAGAATAGGAGTCCAGCGTATTCCGTGCGTGGCATTGCCTCTGAAAGCTTGAAGTCCCCGAACTGAACATAGTCATGAAGCACATTAGCATCCCCTGGTACATCATGTGGCCAACCTCTAGAATGTGCACCCACCCAAGCACCATGTAAATAAAACTCTGCTCTTACCTTCCAAAGATGATCAAGCATGTCTTTAAGAGTAGTTATTAAATCCGTATCCTCTGTTGGGACAAGCTCCAAAGCGCAGGTAAACGCTTGTATCCAATGCCAGAACCACGGGAGACTGCCGTATTCTGGCATACCCTTAGAGCGGATGTATGTCAATGTGTCCTTCAAACTTTGCCGACCATCCTCAACGAGCACATCATCTGCAAACATAGTGCCAAAAATCAGCTTTGCTGCTGTATATTTCGCTTCATGATGTCCAAAAGTGATTACCGGCTTACGGTAGAAATCACTCCGATAAATGTGTCCAAATGCTGTATTCAGGACAATGCGAAGTTGAGCGTTTAGTGCTCCACCATATCTTTTGCAAAAGTAGGCCATCAGACTGCCCATAATTTCCACAGGCAATTCATGCGGCGAAGCCTCACGTGGAACCGGATTCAATCCAAGCGGCCAGTGCCCGTATAGCTCCGTGCCAGGTTGACGATTCTGTAGCATTAATGTCTCTAGTAACACATCCTGTGCCTTCTGTTTCGCTTCTTCCCGGTCAAAAGGCAACGACAAAGAATCATCTACTGCAGCTGCAAAAAGATATGAGGCATAATAAAAGTTATTTCGCACATCATCGTGGAACCAGAGTCCACTCTCAAGCAGAGGCCGTCTCTGCGCTTCCAGCGCTATACTTATAATGATTTCTTGTTGACGGTCCTGATAAGTACTCTGAATACCATTCGACTCCAGCATTCAAGTTCAACCTCCCACATCTCAATTTTCAATAGTATGATAACAATCCTATAAATGAGAACTAAGCATTTTAGATCTATTGTGCACACTTTTCGTTCATTTGGCAATTATTAAAACTTAAAAATAAACTAAAATGAACCAACATATAAAAACAAACACTTGTAATATGAACATAAATGGAGTAAATTGTACTTATACGAACGAAAATATGCTTGTGAAGGAGATTGAATATTCCATGGAAAGACGTTTTGCATCCCACCCTAATGAAGTTAAGCAGTTTGACACTGATCGCCTCCGTAAGGAATTCCACATTCCTGTCATTTTTGCACCAGATGAACTGAAACTTGTACTTACCCATGAGGATCGCATGATCGTTGGCGGTGCTAATCCTGTTAAGGAAGAAGTTGCACTTACAACTGACCTTAAAGAACTTGGAGTTACTTACTTCTTGGAACGCCGTGAGCTGGGGATCATCAATGTTGGCGGTAAAGGTTCGGTTATTGTCGATGGTACAGAATATGAAGTGGATTTCAAAGAATGTCTGTATGTCGGTCAAGGTTCTAAAGATGTTATCTTCAAAAGTGCAGACGCTTCCAAGCCCGCTAAATTCTATTTGAATTCTGCGCCTGCTCACCAGTCCTATCCAACTACCAAAACCACTCTGGCTGAATCCGAATCTGGTGCGATGGGCGGTTTGGAGAACTCCAACGAGCGTACCATTCACCGGTTCATTCATACAAACGGCGTGCAAAGTGCTCAGCTAGTTATGGGCATGACTCAACTGAAGCCAGGTAGCATGTGGAATACGATGCCAGCACATACACATCCACGCCGGATGGAAGCTTATTTCTATTTCGATCTACCGGACGATTCCGTTGTGTTCCACTTGATGGGAGAGCCTAATGAAACTCGCCATATCGTAATGCAAAACGAACAAGCAGTTATTTCTCCAAGCTGGTCCATACACAGTGGTGTTGGTACTCATAACTATACTTTTATCTGGAGTATGGCTGGCGATAATAAAAGATATGATGATATGGACCCCGTATCCATGAAAGAACTACAATAGAGACAAGCTAAAACGCCTTCGGCGTCCTTTTAAGGACGATAAGCGTTTGTGCGAGAATTATAAGGAAGAGTCTAGCGTGAAACTTAAACTTTCTTATAATTTTAATCAATTACGGAAAGCTGAGGCAAGCGGATGAACCCGATACGACGACATGAGATGATTATGGAAGTTATGCTGAACCAAAAAGATGTAACGGTGAATGAACTGAGCGATAAGCTACAAGTTACGGGAAAAACAATTCGAGAGGATTTAAGCAAGCTGGAGGAGCAAGGACTGATCGTACGTGTACATGGCGGAGCTGTGCTGGCACAAAGCGACCAGTTTGGTATTTTGCCCTCTAAGGATCCATTGGATAAGTATTCCGACGAAAAAACAGAGATCGCCTTGCGCGCGCTTGCTCATATTGAACAGGACGATATTATAGCTCTTGACGGCGGGAGCACAACGCTTGAAATTGCCCGACGCCTGGACAATATGCCTCTAACGGTAGTCACCAATGATGTATACATCATCAGCGAACTGGTTCCCAAAGATCATATTCGTCTCGTCGTTCCCGGGGGTTACCGTGTCCGCAATATGTTGGCCGGCCCTGAAGCCGTCTCCTATGTGCAACAACTTAATATTCAAAAAGCATTTCTGTCCTCGACAGCTGTTCATATCGAACATGGACTTTCTATTTATACAGGAGATTTAATTGAGTTTAAGCAAGCCCTTGTGTCTACTGCCCGTAAAGTGTTCGCGGTTGTGGATCATCATAAATTCGGCCAAACTGCGCTGCGTACATTCGCTTCTCTGCAGGAAGTTGACGTTATCTTGACAGATAAAGGACTCTCACCCGAAACAGCAGAACAGTTCCGCAGTGCAGGCATTGCCATTGAATGTGAGTAATAACGGAATCAAATCCATTTAAATCAAAGGGGCGTAATTTATAATGTCATCATCATTATTCAGCTTGGCAGGTAAAACAGCACTCGTGACCGGTGCTGCTCAAGGTCTTGGACAAGGCATTGCCCTTGCCTTCGCAGAAGCAGGTGCGGATATTGCATCCGTATCGCTTAATACAAGTCAAGAAACCGTAAACGCTGCAAAAGCTTTTGGTGTAAAAGCAGTTAGCATCGAATCTGACTTAAGTGATCATAGCAACCTGCAAAACACATTTGACCAAGCACTTGAACTGACTGGTCATGTTGACATTCTCGTGAACTGTGCAGGAATGATCCGCCGTACTCCTGCAAAAGACCATAGTGAAAAAGACTGGTTCGATGTTATTAACCTGAACTTGAACACAGTGTTCCTTCTGTCTCAGATCGCTGGCCGCCACTTCCTGGAAAGAGGATCCGGCAAAATCATTAACATCGCTTCTATGCTCTCCTATCAAGGCGGAATCAATGTCCCTGGCTACACCGCGAGTAAGCACGGGGTTGCAGGTCTTACTAAAGCTTTTGCCAATGAATGGGCAGGCTCCGGTCTAAACATCAATGCGATTGCACCAGGCTACATGGCGACTGAAAATACAGCTCCGATCCGTGCCGACCAAAGTCGTTCGGACGCGATCTTAGATCGTATTCCAGCTGCACGTTGGGGAACACCTGATGATCTTAAAGGTCCTGCTGTATTCTTAGCTTCCGCAGCTTCCGACTATTTGAATGGTCATATTCTTAATGTTGACGGCGGATGGATGGCTAGATAAATAACCTGAAATATTTAACCCGCTGCCTGTGGCAGCGGGTTATTTTTACTTAAACAAGCTTGTAATGGATTCCCCATCAAATTTACTAGTAATCTTAAAATTTCCAGAGTGATACTTACTATTACTAGATCGATCGCTGAAATACAAGTAATCTGTGCCATAGAGTGTCATTCCAAAGCGCTGATCTTTATTTACATATATTCTTATCCAATAGGTCTCCGCAGGTCGTTCTGATGCATCACTTCTTTTTAATTTCACGTCAGAAAACTCATGTATGATCTTTTCAATTTCTTTCGGGTCATCCACTTTAATTTCTTGTTCATTAGAACTCTTAAGAACTCTAATGGAGGTGATTTGAGTAGCATCGATTCGATCCAGTACAAGATTTTGAAATGAATTATAACTGTGATATAAGGGAACTCCATAAAGAAGCAGATTTATTACTATAAGAAACAATAAAAATAATTTACTTTTTTTCATAATTATTAGCCTTCTATCTCCACAAATTCTCCCGGATGTGCCCGAATATACTCGCCAATCAACCTGTGGCTATCTTCGGCTATGTTCTTAAATCGTTCAAATAAACCACTCATCTCATTCAACAACTCAGGATCTCGATCGAGATCCGTGATGGTAGCATCAACCCACTGTATTCCTAATCGATTGTTTCTTTCTTCGAGAAATGCCTTTGTTTCCTGAAGCAAAAGAATCATCGGATCGTCGCCAAAAAATCGTATGCCTCCCATCACCCCTGTCCAATACCCCGGCAGGTCTTGCATGTAAGAAATCCAAGCATAGTACTCCCCTTCGGAATTACGGCTGTGATCATGCATTACTCTGAACATACAAAGTGCTTTCTGTCCATCTGTGAGCTTTGAGATCACTTCGGATTTGATCGATGGTGATTTTGCGCGAATCTGCTGAAAGGTAGGCTCCATACAGGCCCATCCTAATCTTTCATCACTAAAAGTGTCCAAATCCTTCTGCTTCATGGTTACTAAATTCATTTAACTCCTCCTTTGATCAACATCCAAAAATATACATTTCATTCTAGCGGTTGTCAATAAGAACCTCCCTAACATTTAGGGTAATTCGAACGTTTTTATGATAGGCTTTAGAAAGAAAAAATCATCACAAAGGAGCTTTTCTATGCATAATGAGATACTTACCATTTTTGATGAAGCAGGCAACCGAACAGGTACGGCTCCTCGTGAAGAGGTACATCGGTTAGGACATTGGCATGAGACTTTCCACTGCTGGTTTATAAGCAAAGATCAGGAAATACCCTATATCTATTTACAACTTCGGAGTGAACAGAAACAAGATTACGCGGGACTACTGGACATCACGGCAGCCGGACATTTGCTAGCAAACGAAACTGTAGAAGATGGAACACGCGAGGTTCATGAAGAGCTGGGACTGGATTTATCCTTAAAAGACCTAATCCCGCTAGGGACAATTCCTTATAGTATGAAAAAAGAAAAACTTATCGATAATGAACGAGCGCATGTCTTTGTTTATAACAATCCCTATCGTCTAGAAGATTTTCAGCTACAAAAAGAAGAGGTCGCCGGCATTGTCAAAGCTATGTTCTCTGATTTCCGCAGATTTTGGCAGGGAGAAATACATAGTCTACAAGTCAACGGTTTTCAAATCGATCCGCATGGACATAGAATTACCATTGAGCAGGATGTAGACATGACCCATTTTGTACCCCATGAAGTGGGTTATTATACTCGTATTATCGAGGGTATCGAAGCTATATTTCTAAAATCACCAGTAGTAACGGAGGACAAATGATTATTGATCAACGAACATTTACCGTGAAAGGAACCCAATACACTATTAGATCTGCAATCACTACGGATGCTATGACATTGTCCAAATTAAGAGTACAAATTGATGGTGAGACCGAGAATTTAGACAGTGAACTAGGGGAGGCTTTTATAGACGAAATAGGGTTTCAGCAGCTTATTCTATCTGATTCAGAGAAACTAAGAAACTTATTTCTAATCGCGGTAGTTAATAATCAAATCGTTGGGTTCTCTAGATGCGAAGGCCATTCATTAGCAAGATTCGCTCATAAAGTCGAGTTCGGAGTATGTGTGCTGCAGAATTATTGGGGTTATGGAATTGGAAAGAATCTTTTAGCAGAATCTATTGCTTGGGCCGACGCTAACGGTATCCAAAAAATCACTTTAAATGTCCTCGAAACGAACGACAAAGCTATCACCCTTTATCAGAAGCTTGGCTTTGAGATCGAGGGAATATTAAAAAATGATAAGATTCTTGCTGACGGAAAATTCTATAACACGATTATGATGGGACGATTTATGGATTGATAGTAAAAAGGCAGAACCTGAATCCCTCAGGTCCTGCCTTCTTTTTATACTAACGATTTACGCTTCAACATTGCGAGATCATTTACAGCTAGATTTAACACAGACGGAGCAGCAGTGCCTGAGCACAAATCCGTATAATCCGCTCCATCTAATTTAACCGCTTGCGGACTGCCGCTGTAGTTTTGCACAAAAATATAATCACTCTCTCCATCCGTACGAAGCTGCGCTGTCACACCAGTTGGAAGCTCACTATCAAGCGCACGAGTAATTCCCGCTTTTGCAGTGATTGCAGCATACAATTCAACGTAGAAAGAGGCGTCTTTTACACGAGTAGCGAGATGATACGCATTTCCTTCACCGAAACGATTTACCGTAAGCGCTGGACGGCCAGCATAGAAATCGCTGCGATAAGTGCCTAATGCTTCCGCACCTTCCAAGTGGATCAGCTCAGCAATTTCATGCGCATCATAATCACCACTTAGATTAAGTGCATTGCTCGCCTGCATTACAACACCATTCAAATCACGGCTATGCAGCCCTTCGGTCTCTTCAGCCCAAATGCCGAGCGTTCTACGTAGCGGTCCTGGGAATCCACCCAAATGACATAAATCCGTTTCGTTAACGACACCAGACCAGTAGGTTGCCAGGAAAGTTCCGCCCTGTTCAACAAACTTCTCGATGCGCTTTCCATTCTCTTCGCTTATCAGATATAACATAGGTGCAATTACCAGCTTGTAAGCGGACAGATCATCTCCCGATCCAATCATATCAACTGGAATGCCTAGCTCCCAAAGGGCACGATAATGCTGTAGTACAGTCTCCTCATAACGCAATCCGGAATTACGAATGCCTTGCGCATCCTTGATCGCCCAGCGGTTGTCCCAATCGAAAATAATCGCTGTTTTTACTGGAGTTGATGTACCTACTACTTCTGTCATTCCCGCCAGCGTCTTTCCTACCTCTGTAACGTCTTTAAACACACGAGTCTCGGAGTGGCCGCTATGGTCAACAACTGCACCGTGGAACTTCTCACTAGAGCCCCGGCTTTTACGCCATTGGAAATATTGAACGGAATCCGAACCATGTGCTACCGCTTGAAGTGAAGACAGCTTGTGCATACCAGGACGCTTCAGCTTACTGACCGATTGCCAGTTCGTAAGAGACGGCGTGCTTTCCATGAGCAGGAACGGTTTCTTTTTAAAAGAGCGCATTAAATCGTAGTGCATCGCCGTCCATGCTGCCAGTCTAGCATCGTCACCATCTTCGGTATAATGCCATTCTGGATAAGCATCCCATGAGACAACATCCAGAATTTTGGCTAGTTCGCGATAATCAATGCCATCGATCATATGCATATTCGTTGTAATTGGCAACGCTGGATTGTATGGGCGAACAGTATTGATCTCATGCTGACAGAAATCAATCGTCCGTTCGCTGACAAACCGCCGCCAGTCGAGATTCAAGCCATGTACTTGCGTCTCTCCATGTGGAGCCGGGGATTCAATCTGTGTCCATGAAGTGTAGGTATGACTCCAAAAAGTAGCCCACCAAGCATGATTCACCTCATCCAGACTGTTATTGTATTTGACCTTTAACCAATCTCTAAAAGCATTCTGACAAAGATCACAGTGACATTCGCCACCGAACTCATTCGAAATATGCCAACCAATAACCGCAGGATGTTGGCTATAACGTTCTGCTAGCTTCGCATTTAAAATCGCAGTCTTTTCCCGATACACAGGCGAGGTGAAGCAATGATTATGACGGAAGCCATGTAAATTATGAACACGATTACGTTCCACTCTTAGAACTTCAGGGTACTTCTCAGACATCCAAGCAGGTCGTGCTCCACTAGGAGTTGCCAGGAAAGCATAAATCCCATTCTCTGCAAAAGAATCCAAAACACTATCGAGCCAATCGAAAGTGAACACACCTTCTTCAGGCTCTAGGGATACCCAAGAAAAAATTCCGACAGACATCACATTGCAATTCGCAAGCTTCATCAGACGAATATCCTCACGCAAAATTTCTGGGTACTTCAGCCATTGCTCAGGATTATAATCGGCACCGTGCAGCATCACTGGAGCTTTGCTGCTAATCGGGGAGTGTTTTTTAGTCATAATGTAAGATCATCCTCTCAATTCTGCCCATCTCTTAAATGGGACTATTCTCTGATGAGACGCTAGATGCTTAAGCTATCAAATTCACGAATCATCATTTATACTATTTATAATATAAGAAAATTCATCCCGATCAGTAGGAATATACTCTCGATGTGATAGTACAAAATGAATATGAGGTGAATCATCGTGCTTCCTTTTTCACTGATAGAACTACCGCGCGACGCTGAGACGCTTCCCTTGTATCCCTACTCTGTAGGTCGTCATATACAATTTCATCATGTGCGCCCTACAGGTTTTCCTGTTCATCAAGTTTTTCTGATTCATACCGGAACTGGGTTGTTTCGTGATCTGGAGAGCGGTACTGAAATCATACTAGAACCTGGAATGGCTTTCGCCTTCCCACCGGATCGAGGACACGAATATTATCCTACCTCACATGAACCATGGCATGTGGGTTTCATCGGAATCGAAGGGAGTCAGTCGCAGGGAATGCTGGAGGGGATTGGCCTTCTCCCTTCTCTCCCTTATCATCCTGCTCGTTTTGAACAATGTTGGGAGGAAATCGGAAAGATCTGGCATACGGTGAACAATCAGACGGCTAGTCGTCAAGACGAGCAAGGGATGGAGGATCTATCTATAACCCTATATCGATTACTTCTGATGTTACGTCGTTCTGAATCCATACACTCCTCAGGCAGTCGTTTAGAACTTGAGTCTGTGCGTAATGAAGCGTTGGCTAAAGCGGTTGAACTTATTAACGAACATTATACTGAGCCACTCCTTATCTCCAATCTAGCAGCTGCTGTGGGGTATTCCGTCCAGCATTTCCAGCGTCTATTCGTACAGGAATATGCCGTAACTCCACATAAATATCTACAGAATCTGCGACTAGAACGTGCGATACAGTTAATGACAGAGAATGCTGATATTCTCGTTCAGGATATTGCGATTCAACTGGGAATGGAGACGAATTATTTTATCCGAATCTTCCGAAATACTTATGGCTGTACACCTGGGGTGATGAAGCTTCGACTTTTAGAGGGTGAACAAAAAAGATAACGAAATCCAAAGGGATATCGTTATCTTTTCATTTAATTATATAGGATGAAGTTAATCCCGTAGCAATTCGTCCCTCACTTCGGTCAGCACGAATCCAAGTAGGTTCCTACCCCGCCATTTTACGGGATTCTCCGCATCCGGATTGGACTGGCTCATGCCTATTCCCCAAATGCGATCCTGTGGGCTAGCTTCGACGAGAATACGGTTATTCGTTGACTTGAGGTATTCCCCAAGCTTCGGATTCTGCGAAAATTTGGCTATATTTCCTCTTTTGACAATGTTATAGCATTCTTTATCCCAAGTGTCATTTTCGAAGTTTCTTACTGCACGCCCGTAGGCTTTCATCTCCTTGGGATGCTTAGCTTTAAGGATCGCGTCCAACATATCGTCATCTCCAAACAGTCTTGCTTTCTCGGACATCATAAACTGCTCGACACAGGAATACTCGATCCCCTCTACCACGAAAGGACTCATCCACCATTGGCTGAAGCAGCTTTTGTCGACGTCGTCGTGCTTTGGTGGTGTATGGCCCCAGAAGAACACAAACTTGAACGTTTTGCCCGCGATATAAGCTTTTCTTAACTGCTCTATATTGTATATCATTGATATTCCTCCATATTTCTCCGATATAAGCGGGAAGGACGGTGTCCCGCATTTTCAGTATAATGATCGGTCTCCGCTACGAGATCCGCTACTTTACGCCGGAATGCGGCTTTCAGCAGCTCTTTGTCTAAGATCACCTCATAAACCTGCTGTAGATCCGTCAAAGTGAAGAGACCCGGCATCAAGTTTAGCGCAATATCGGTGTAATTCACTTTTCCCCGCAGTCTCTCAATAGCGCAAGCTATAATCTTCGCATGATCAAAAGCCAATCCGTCATTTGATACAATGGAGTATGCGGTTGACGTAGAGGCCGACTTTGATGTCATCGTCCGACCCACAACTGCCGTAAACTCTTCTTCATCGCTGCTTAGCTTGAGCTCGTATTCCTTCGTTTTCACATACCCATCCTCAATAATCTCTTTCCGCTCGCGCAGAAGCCGATAGGTTACCTTGAACCAGGCAGCATGGACAGCGTCATCTCCTGCTTTCAGCTGTACCTGATCACTGTTGATTAAGGCCATGTAGCTGCAGCTCATCACCCAGGTACGAGGGTCCCTTCCAACATCGCTGAAGGTGTACAACTGCTCCAAATAAACGTCATCCACACCGGTTTCCTCACTCAGCTCCCTCACCGCCGCCTGCTCTGTCGTCTCGTCCGGCCGGACGAAACCGCCTGGAAGTGCCCAATTGCCCAGGAACGGGTGACCTCCCCGCTGAATGAGCAGAATTCGCAGCTCTTTTTCCGGAAGCTTGCGGTAGCTGTCCGCCTCCGTGTTCGTAACGGTGAAAATGACCATGTCCGCCGCCACCGAAGGCCGCTCGAAATCCCCGGCATGGTACTGCTCTAAAAATTGACGTTCCGTAAGTCCATCGCGATCCAACATATTCATGTATCCTTGCCTCCTTTGTTCTTTATTCTAGCCATTCAACTCTCCGAAATAGTTCCGGTAGGGCTCGAACTTTGCCAAGACCTCACTTACTTTGTGCATTCGTTCCTCTTGGTTTCCTCGCAACGTGATATAGGAAATCCGCCGCTCTTTCAAATCGGCAATGATTTGCTTATGAAAAATATGCCGCTTCTGATCCCCGCTACGGTCCCATGTATCCTCATAAGGAATATCATCGTCACACAGGAAAAACAGATCGTAGCGCTGCGCGTTTTCTAATGCGATCCGGGCTAAGCACTCAGGAGCCTGGCCGTGGTAATCCAAGGCAAACATATATGTGGTAATTGCATTGGTATCGACAAAGAGATATCGGTTAGCTTCCAGCAGCGCCTGCTCCTCACGTTCGATATGGCCCAAAGCGATCTCATCGAACGCTTCTAGGCTGATTCTACGATCTACTTGATGCTCGGTCCAGTAATCACGCCCATATTCGCTCGCGAAGGTTGTGCAATACCGCCGCGCCAGCGCTTCGGTGATTGTAGATTTGCCAGTCGACATCGCTCCCACAAAAACCACTTTCGTGATTAACCCCCTATACACGACATCACTTACAAATCTGCGATATTTATAAGGGTCGGCACGTACCATCGTGGCTGAAATCGGCACCCGCTCACGGGCTTCATCCACCCGCCGGTCCGCCGCGCCTAATGCGACACTCATATGCTCACCGTAAAACTCACTAGAGTAAAAATGCGTCACTTGCTCGCCCTTCAGCAGCCCCAGAATATACTGCTCCTCTCGAATCTCATGCTCCCGATCGTTCGAATACCCATCTGGACCGTCCCAAGCTTCGATTACCCGGACCGTCGGATAGAGCTTGCGGATCCAGTTCGCCCGGATATGAAGCGGAATCGGGGTCACCGTCGTTTCGTAGATTACCACAATCAATTCGTCGACCTCTTGCAACGCCGTCTCGATCATGAATTGATGTCCTTTATGCAACGGGGCAAACTTCCCCAGTGTTAATCCAAGCGTCTTCATACCGCCACCTCCTTAGCTCCTTTATTCCAATTGTAATAGCCGTATGCCGCGTTAATCAGATACGCACTCCACATGACGATCATTAGCACCCCTTCGCTACTGCCTTCCAGCATCCTTATTACCCACAACACCACCGTAAATATATTCAATACAATATAGACCAGCCATTGTTCCTTAAATCTTCTGACCATTAAAAAGGTAGCCACAATGGATAATACCGTTGTAATAGCATCTATATAAGGCAAGTTCTGCCCTGGGATGAACGATAGCCCGATTCCCAGTAACAGGCAGCCTATTACGCAGACCGCTCCAACAAGGAACAGCCACTTAAGATCCATCTGTCGCATGGATAGTTTGCCGTTTTGGCGGTTGTTTTTCCACATATAGAAGCCAATGACATTCATAGGTACAAAGAATAACAAATTCAGCATGACCTCTCCAAACAAACCGTTTATATAAGCCAAGTACGCGTAACCAACGGTATTGTACATTCCGAAAACATAACTCATCAGGTTTCCTTTCGCCGCGAGCACCACACACAGCACCCCGGTGATAAAGACCGTAAATCCGAATAAGGAATCTTTAGAAATAACCGTAAAAGCAACAGCAATAGAGGTAAATAAAACTAGCCAGACGATTTCAAACAGATTCCAACCACCCCATGTTTTATCCACTTTCATCCGCTCCCTTTCATTAAATTTCCTAATCTTCACCATTCAGTTTGTTGTTAGTAACTTTTTGATAATAACAATTTGTTAATATCAAATATAGCAAAAAGGCGAGGAAGATGCAATAAAAAGGTGAGAATAATTTCCAACTTAAGTCTGGACCCAGTCCATGGTCGGTATCCTCTTCCTTAGCATAAGTCTATTTCTAGAATCAGCTAACGGTACTTATTCTTGACAATGATTTCTGGCAAGAATATACGCTGACAAAGGAAAAAACCCGCGATTTACGCGGGTTGGCGTTCGAACATGTATTTGTCATCCAGCTACTTCTTCTTCTCACCTCTGCGCTCGCATTATTGCCCACAGACCCCATCGTATAATAACTTAAAGCTAAGAATCTTATCGTTCACTTTGCCTCCTCGCCCTTCTGCATGCGGAAAACATGGGCGATCGGAGCCTGCCCGTTCAATTCGCAATCCGGAAGCGTGATCGAGATTCCTTCCGGCGTACGCTCAACCTGCAGCAAAGCGTCGCTTCCGACAAGCTCGATGCCTGAAACGGGCTCCTTATAAGGAATATGAACGAGCTTAGCTACGGCTTGATCTGCGCTTTCATACAAGTACGTACAGTATACGGTATTTCCTTTCGAGGTGAACGCGCAGGAACCGGCAAAATACGGTCCGCACACGCGTGTGCCGTATACCGCTTCACCGTAAACCTTCATCCATCCGCCCAGCTCATTGATACTCTTAACCGCCCCAGCCGGCAATCGTCCGTCAGGTTGAGGACCTACGTTAAGCGCCAAATTGCCGCCTTTGGATACGACTTCCATCAGAATGCGAACGAGCTCTCTCCCCGATTTATACTGGTCATCGTATTTGAAAGCCCACTGTGTGCCGATCGTAATGCAGCTTTCCCACGGTACGTTCAGCGGACGCTCCGGAATCGTTTGCTCCGGCGTCACGTAATTTTCGTAAGGCCCTCCGACTGTACGATCCGCGGATAGCAGCCACGGCTGTGTTTGACGGGCGCGCTCGACAACCTCGCCCAACCGAATGTCCTGCTTTACCTGATCACTATCTTTTACCCAGCCCGCATCCAGCCACAAAATATCGATCCGGCCATAACGGCTCATCAGCTCCATGATTTGCTCATGGGTGAAATCGACGAATTGCTCCCACAGCCACGGATATTCCTCGGGGGAGTACGAAGGTCCTCTCCATGTATCACGGCCCCGCTCCATTCCTGGCGCCCAGTAATACGGCGAATGCCAATCCGCCTTCGAAAAATATGCGGCGATGGCAAGCCCCTTGCTGCGGAAAGCGTCAAACACATGCTTGCAAACGTCGGCATAGCGATGTGCATGAAACGGCGTTTCGGAGCCAGTAATTCGGTAATTCGTCGTATGTGTGTCCCACATGCAATATCCGTCGTGATGCTTTGTCGTAAAAATCAAATATTTGAACCCGCCTTCGGCAGCGATTTCCGCCCATAACTCCGGCTGGAAGCGGAACGGATTGAACGTGCGGTTGAGTCCGAAATATTCGCGCTTCATCTCTTCGTAGTCGCTCGTCCAATCGACATCTTTACGCGCCCAATCACCATCTTCGTCGCTGAGAATCCAGGACTCAACCTCAATCTGCGAATAAGGTCCCCAATGAATCATTAGGGCCAATTTCTGATCCTTGAACCATTCCAACCTTTCCAGCGTAATTGGATTTTCCGGCTTCACCCAATGCGTCTCGCTGCTGTAACCGTGGACGCCTTCTTTCAATTCCGGCACATCTGCTTGCTGAAGTTCATTGATTTCCATATCGTTCATCGGGTTGCCTCCTTCGGTTCTCCGCGTCACATCAAAGTAAAATTATTAATTGTAAACCCCCAATATAGAAATTGGGGGTTTACCCGGCTAGTGTATAACTCTATTGAGCAAAGCTGCTGCTTCTGCACGGGAAGTGATCCCGCTCGGAACGAATTTGTTTTCTTCTCGACCGTTAATTAAATGAAGTGCCGCCGCCGCTCTTACTGACTCAAGCGCCCAGGTTGCCACAGCGGATTCGTCGGTAAAGGAAGAAGCCGTTTTTCCGTTCAACTCGACGTCTTTCAAGATAACATACGCCCGCATCAGCATAGTGACTATTTCTTCGCGTTTGATGCTAGCATCGGGATTGAAAGACGTTGTGCTAATTCCTTTAATAATGCCTGCTTTGACCGCCATGGAAACAGCTCCCTCGTACCAGGCACCCTTCGATACATCCGTAAATTTCGATTCGCCCACTGATGTCAGGTTCAACGCTTTGACAAGCATCGCCGTAAATTCGGCCCGTGTTATAGAACGCTCTGGCTCGAACATTGCCGCGCTAGTGCCTTCAATAAATTGCTTCGCTGCTAGCTGTTCGATCGCATCGGCCGCCCAGTGAGTGGACTTAACATCGGTAAATAATTTCTTGAATTCGAGCACCGCATATTTACTGAAATGGTGAATATCGGCCACCCATTCTCCGTCTATAAACGTGCCTCGCACATATTCCAGCGTACCGTTGTCTGCCAAATAGTAAATGCCAGTCAGATTCGGATTTAAGGAAGAATCCGCTTTAAATCGAATCGTCATCGGTTTATCGAAGCTGTTCAAGCTTGTCACTTTACCATCTTTTCCGACAATCGATAAGCTAAAACTGATCACATTGCCGGAAATTTTAATATTTGCATGCGTGGAAGACTGCCTTATCGCTAGAAGGTTGTTAGCATCAGATTCGGATAAGAGAGTCATGATTAACTCTATCGTACTGTCTCGTTTAGCTTCTGCGGAGTATTTATCCGTCAACTGTTTAAGTAATTCAGCAGGGACCTCCAATGTGAATGAACCCGTTTGAATGACTAATGGGTGTAGTCCTAGCAGTTCGGCTGCATTGGCAGGAAGTACAATTTTCTCTTTATCTTTGGCAACAATCGTCACGACTCCGTTGGAGGCTGGAGTGGTAAGGTCCTCCGATTTCACTACAAGTGTATGAGCATCGGTATTCCCATTGACTGTACCACCGGTAGAAGGAATACTACTATTCTCACCACTCGTCGGAGGATTACTATTTTCGCCACCTGTCACCTTTTGCTTAAATGTAACATTGATCATATGATCAGCAGTTATGTTAGTAACCGTATACACGTTTTCGGTCACCGACACGGCGGTACCGTCTAACAGTACCTCGTCGACTTCGTATCCATTATTCGGATTAAATGTAAAGGTTTGATCATTACCCTCATTGACTACAACGGCGCCGTTCGGACTGATCGTTCCATTTTCCCCCGCACTCGCCGTGATCGTCTTACTGTTCTCGCCACCTGTCTCTTTTTGCTTAAACGTAACATTGATCGTATGGTCGGCGGTTATGTTAGTAACCGTATACACGCTTCCGGTCACCGACACGGCGGTACCGTCTAACAATACCTCGTCGACTTCGTATCCATTGTTCGGATTGAAGGTAAAGGTTTGATCATCACCCTCATTGACTACAACGGCGCCATTTGGACTGATCGTTCCGTTGTCCCCCGCGCTCGCCGTAATCGTATTACTGCTCTCGCCAATTTCTCCGTTCTCCGCGAGATTATAGAGCTCAAGCTCATACATAGCGTACATACCCCATGTCGTATAGTTCGCATCGTTGATCTTTATTCTGAGCTTAAGCGCATCTCGTACTTCAGGAATATTGGCAAAGGTATGCTCCATAACGCCGTCATCTTTGCTGCTTTTCCATTGGATGGGTACCCCCTGTGCTATGGTTTCAAAGTTTATTCCGTCTGTAGAAGCCTGAACATCGATATTGGAAATACCCTGAATTAAACCAGATGTCGTAGCCATGACGATGGTGTTAAAGGTTTGCGGTTGTTCCCAAGTAAGATTAATCTCATGCGGAAACGGATGTTCGGTATTGTAGCCTCGCGAACTCGCGAACATGGTATAAATAATACCGTCAACCATTTTTTTGGCACTATAGTCCTCGCCTTCACGTTCTGCCGTTGCTGTAATCTCAGAATAGCTTCTGGCAATATTGGTACCTAGCCCATCCTCATTTCCTTTGAGAAAATTTAACGTGTAGAGCTTTGTTGTTGTCCCGTCGCTTGCAGTGGACCTGATATGAATTACGCTTTTTCCAAATGGAATGTCAAAAGTCTGCGCTGTGTTATTGGCGACAGTCTTTCCGTTGACCTGCAAGGTACCCGCTCCGTCCGAAAGTGTTGGCGTTATCTCAATGGAGTTTAGATCATTCGGGATCATTACTGAGTAGGTCATCGTACTATTGTCAAATGTAAAAGTAGGAACATTAGGGATTGTTAAATTACTAAGCGTTCCGTCTGCTGTAGGGGAAATCTCTCCGTTGTCTGGAAGATTATAAAGCTCAAGCTCATATAGCGCGTATATGCCCCAATACGTATTGTTAGCGTCATTGACCCGTATTCTCAGCTTCAGTGCGTCATTAACTGTAGGGATATTCGCATATGCGTATTCCATCTTGTTGTCGTCTGTGCTGCTAAACCATTGAATCGGTACCCTCTTTGCAAAGGTGGTCCAATTCGTTCCATCTGATGTAGCCTCAATATCAATATCCGTTATCCCCTGTAATAAGCCTGATGGCGTGGCCATGACCATCGTATTAAAGGTCTTTTGTTGAGTCCAAGTCAGATTGATCTCATGTGGGAATGGCACAATGCTCGTATACCCGCTTATACTAGCAAACATGGAACCGTAACTTCCATCAACCATATTAGCCACACCATAGCCACTGCTGCCTCCCCTATCAGCTGTTGCTGTAATCGCTGAATAACTTCTCGCAATATTGGTGGTCGGTTGATTTACATTGCCTTTGAGAAAGTTTAAAGTATACATTCTCGAGGTTTCCCCATCACTTGCGGTAGAGCGAATAAGGATCTTACTTTTGCCAGTAGGGATGTTGAATGTAAGCCTCTCACCGCTGCGGTAAGGTAACCCGTTGATTTCCAGGGTGCCATTTGCATCCGTAAGTGTTGGCGTAATCGTGATCACATCTACATCGCTCGGAATAATGGCCTGGTAATTGATATTGTTTTTATTAAAAATAACCGACGGCATGTTAGTCATTTCCAAACTTTGCAGCGTTCCGTCATAGAGCTCCTGTCCTTCATACATGCTTACTCTGAAGCCGTCAACGAATAGGTTTTTGTTCTCCAGATTCACTACCTTGATCGTATGCTTGCCTGCTGACAAGTTATGATTGCTGTATACCGATATCGAATCGAGTTGAACTTTTTCATATAGGTCTATAATCACTGGCGCGGAATCGTCGATGGATACGGAAATTTTACCAGAGCCTTCATTTTTCTCCGCGATAAGATCGATGCCAGCCCCTGTAAAAGTATAGGTCAATTCATCATCCGCTTTTAACGTGCCTTGAACGCCTCCCATATAAGCGTATTTCCGGCTTTTTGCAAACCATTCACCATCAAAAGTGATCTCACCGGTCGCGTTATCGGTCATGTAAGTCATAGGTACAGCCTGCCCATCGTAGGGACTAGTTGGCACAGGAATTTCACCCAATGTTTCTCCGGCCGCCGCTTTAACCAGATAATCATGAAGCTTGCTGATATATTCATTATCCAGGGTATATTTTCTCGGATCAGATGGGTTAACAGCGCTATCTACTATACGTTTTGCAAGCCCAGGATTGGTTTGCTTGAGTTGGTGCATCAGTTCGTATTCCTCAAGTCCGTCTCTTTGGGCCTCGTAACGCAGTGAGCTCTTAACCGTCATATGTTCCTTGTCTGGATATACGATCGTAGAATCTCCATAATGAGGGACATACCATACGTTCCATCCCCAATGTAAGTGTCCTTGTACACCTTCTTGACTAAGATTCCAGAATAACAGTCTGCCAGTCAATATGGGCTGCGTCCAGAATCTGTTCAACCACGGAGCCGGATTCGCATCGCAAGTATACACCCATAAGTCTTTGCCTGCCGCCTGCTCCGCTTTATAGAGACTTTTCTTGTCCTCGAAAACTGGGGTTAACGGGACCCACACATCCACATAAGGTTTGATGGTATCGTTCATTAGAGTACCGGCCGCATCAGCATCCAAAGTCTTGAAATCCGGAACGACCTCTTTTATTTTTCTAGCGATATAGGTCATATAGTTTGTAATGCTCGAACCGTTAGGTTCGTCCTTAGTATGCTGATACCAAGTAATACCATTAAGCCAACCTTTTTCCTCTAAATGATCGTGCAATGCTGTCAAGTAGTTCGTAAGATAAGCGTCTGTAACAGGTAGTGAATCGAATTCAGGTACCGACGTTTTCCACGGATCTTGTGGATTATTATTGTTTGGTCTCTCACTTTGTGGCATTTGTTCTAAAGCATGGATCAAGTGTATGTTCGCAAAATGAGTAATTCCTCTATCCATAAAGGTTTGAACATATCGATCGAACAAAGACCAGTCGATATTCTCCGGTATCCCGTCTTTAAAAGACACCATTTTTGTACCCTTTTCATTTAATAATAAGTCTGTACGAACCCAAATCATGTTCTGGCGATAGTCGGTCATGGTCTTGGCGAAATTATCCATAAGCTCAAACCACTCATCGCTATACGTCTCCACTCCATAATAGTTCTCGCCAACGTCATAACTAGACTGAGTTAAAGGATCATCTACAATCTCAGGTGGATTACCTCCAATCATAAAACCATTCGTCATCGACCATTGATAATTAACGAAGTTAGCCTCAGAGGTTTGAGGAATTTCAGCGTTTGCTACTTCAACGTTAATAGGTACTTGATAATCGCCCAAAGTTGATTTCACCGTAACTATACCGAAATAGAGGCCAGGAACAGCATCGGCAGGGACATAATTCGTTATTAAGATGGGCTGAGTTGAATTTGCTGCTACATTTATAGAGGTATCATTCGAAAGCGGGTCGGGAATTTCGGATAAGGGGTAGATTTGCGTGCCTACCAAATCCGGTCGATATTGATTGGGCTGCACGGTATCCTCAAGCATGTATTCTTCAAAATGATAGCTTAAGTTGCTGTTTGAGATCGTATTTCCAGGAGATACAAGATCGGAAAATTCAATTCCTGTAATCTTAAAATCGCTTGTGCCTCTTACAGCAATTTGCTCACTTTCGTATTCGTTTTTGGCTGAAACAAGATCAATGCTGTTGTCATGATTTGCGGGAATTGTGCTGGTCCTATATACGGCTTTCAATGCATTTTCCACCCACACGTCCAGGTTGTTACTGTCAGCATGGACACTAGGCGCATTGCCCTGGAAAAATGTACTTACTAGAATCATGAAACAGATCATTGTATACATTGTCCGTTTGAACATAGATCAACCATCCTTTCATATTCATTTAATTTTAGAACACATTTAAAGCGCTCACATTATGCATTATAATCTCAATTGAAGTCTTGCTAAATAAGAGTATTTTTTGAAATCTAACAGATTTCGATTGTAAACAAAAAAAGGGCCATGCTTTTATGAGCATTGGCCCTTATGTGATCATGAATCTTCTTCTCTGATGTGACGATACTGCGGTATGCGTACGATAACGGAAGTGCCAATCCCAGGTTGACTATGAATATTGATCCCGTACTCAGATCCAAATAAGAGCTGTAATCTTTCTTGCACATTTTTAATCCCATAGCCGGAACTTTCATGTTCAAGAATACGTGCGATCATATACGGTTCCATACCGACGCCATTATCCTCCACGACAAAAACAATATCCTCACCGTCAAGACTTGCCCGCAGGATGAGTTTACCTCGCCCCTCCCGCTTCAGATCGATGCCATGCATAATCGCATTTTCAACTATCGGCTGTAAAATCAAATGAATCATTTCAAATTGAAATACCTTGTCGTCGGCATCGAATTCTACGTCAAATCTTGAATTGTGCATAGCTAATTGAATATGTATGTATGCTTGAACGTTAGTCCATTCATCTTGAATCGCAATAATTTGCTTCCCTTTATTTAAAGTCGTTCTGTAATAACTAGAAAGGTTATTTACCAAGTCACTAATTTCTTGAGCATCGATTCGCAGCGCTTTGGAATTAATTAAAGATAAAGAATTATATAGAAAGTGAGGATTGATCTGAGCTTGCAGCGCTTTGAGTTCGGCCGACTTTTGCGTGACCTTTGTTTGATATACTTCCGAAATGAGTTGATTTATTTGTTTAAGCATAGAACCGAATCGATCGGTAAGCTGCCCGATTTCATCTTTGGAATTCGTGGAAACAACAACTGTAAGATCACCATCTTCCACCATCTTCATTTTGGTGTTTAATTTCTCGATTCCTCTTAACAGCGTCTCAGAGAACAAGAAGATAATAATACTGAGGAAAACCATACAGATGAGTACAATGATACCCGTGGCGCTTAAAATATTGCGAATGCCTGTATTGTATTGATCATCGGAAACCAAATAATGCAGGACCCAATCGGTCTGCGGAATATCTTTGTTTATAACTAGGTAGGATTCGCCACCTAAGCTTGCTTTTGAAGTACCACTCCTTGAAAGGGATTGAAGCTGAACATCATCCATCTGCGGGGCATGCTCTGTTAACACCGGCTGATTCTTTTGATCGGTAATAATGATGCCCCTACCTTCATTCATCTTGCCAATGAAATCACCGAAGATTTTATTGTAATCAAACCGGACGTAAAGTTCAGCGCTCACGATTTGAAGATCGATATCGCGAATCACTCGAGTGGCAAACAATTCTCCATCCTCGAACCACCACTTCGTTGACTCGCTGCTCTTTGTCGCTTCATACCAATCCTTATCCTTAACTGCTGAAGAAGGCGTAATGAAGTTTCCTAATTCGGATTGCCGATTCTCAGAATACAACATAATCTCAGTCATATCCCCAACCATATACATTAAATTAAAAAAAATAGGTTCAATTTTATCATTCAACGTCTTAAATTGAGCGTACAAATCCTGATCTGGATTACTCATCAAATCAAGAAGCGCAGGATGAAATACAATCGATTTCATGGATACATCCTGTCTCTGAAGACGGTAACTAATTTCTAACGCCAGCTTCCTCGCCTCGTTATCCGCGCTTTGCTGAACCTGGCTTTTCAATGAAGCTTTGGAACTTTGATAGGCATACAAGCCCAGTACAATCGTTGGCAGGAAGATAACAATCACATATGAAAGCAATAATTTCTGACGCAGGCGGATATTACGAATAAATTTGAGCAGACTCATCTTCTTCCGCCACCCTCCCGATATTGAATAGGAGTCAGGCCGTTATGCTGCTTAAACATTAAATTAAAATAGGAAGTATTCGCAAATCCAACTGTACTGGCAATATCAACAACTTTAATCGTTGAATCTCGCAGTAGCTCCTTCGCTCGCTCCATACGTACAGCTGTAATATATTTGATTAGGCTTTGGCCTGTACTTTTTTTAAAGAGGAAACTTAAATAACTTGGCGATAAAAAGACACGATTAGCTAAATAGTCAACCCCAATATCATTTCCGTACTCCATCTGGATGAGTATCTGTACATCTTCAATTACTTTGCGGCATTGATCATCTGTATTCGTTTTAATTTGCAGCAAATGTTCCTGAAAAACGGATAAAATGACTTGCCTCAACTCAGCAATTGAATTGCAAAGTGCGATTCGCTCCAAACCTTCCTTTAGTAAACTGCTGCTTTTTTTGCCTTGAAGCTCTACTACTTTTTTCAATATTTCTGTAAATAAAAGTTTGGCATACATAGAACTAAAGCGCTTACTATTTCGCATACTCGCAATGAGATACTCTATTTGATGCTCGAGTGTACGATATTCATTTCGTGCAATGGAAGTATAAATCTCCTTAAGCATAAGCTCTAACGATTCGTCGTCTATATGGTCATGAATGCTTTCGGCATCTTTGGAACAAACGACACTTCTATCCATAAAAAACCGAAAATTCATTAACTCTTCCAGTTGGGTGAACTCGCCATGAAGCCCCTCTAGCTTATCTACCGGACTACCGACAATAATTAAACATCGCCGGTCGAAGCGAGTCTCCAGCCATTCTTTAACCTTTTCTCCATAAGTCATAAGCTCTTGCCCGTTATCGCTGTTCTTTGAAGCGGGATCAATTACGACGAGCATGATGCTTTGGTATTCATTGATATGTAATAAAAGCATCTCATGTTTACTAGTCGATTGAAGAAATTCAAACGCTTCTGTATGATGTTGATCAAAAAAGTGATTTTGCAATCCAATCATAATCATATACATCCGCTTATTTTCCAGATGATTTAGTCCAGCAAAAGCTGCCCGTTCCTCGTAATGGACGTCACTTTCCCGACCTTGAATGAGATCAAACAGGAGCTTTTGTTTCTCATACGCCACTCCTTTATGAAAACCTTTGATCAGCAACTCGTCCTTCTCTCTCTGAAGTCGTTCGTCATCTAGTATAGCGATTATGGATTGGAATACTTTGAGGAATTCCTTCACATCGATTGGCTTCAACATATAACTAACCGTTCCAAGTTGAATCGCTTTTTGTGCATATTCAAATTCCCCATAAGCACTGTAAATAAGCACCTTAAGGTCCGGAATGACTATCTTTGCCTGCTTGATTAACTCTAAACCGTCCATGAATGGCATGCGAATATCCGTGAATAACAGATCTACATGATGGCCCCTAATATATTCCAGCGCTACTTCCCCATCGTTGGCCTGAGCAACAGAAAAGGGTAGAGCATGCTTCTGAATAAGCCATTCAATAGCATCGATTTCGGCTTGTTGATCATCGACTACTAGAATATGATACATATTTTCCTCCTAACCGTTCATCGGGCGGTATTTACTCGCTTCCAGAGGATACTCACTACAAACCAAAGCATAGCACACTAGGCATTCCAATTCATACCATGTTACATTAACCACATGATTTGGTTTCTATTGTCAGATGGATTCTGTTAGATTTCGCAAAAATCTGTTATTTCGATGGAAATGGTATTTACATTACAATGAAATCTATACCGAAAAACAAATTTTAAATTTGGGAGGTCTTTGTATGAAGAGAACGTGGTTAATTCCCACTACTGCTTTACTCGCCTTGTCAATCCTCATAACAGGCTGCAGTTCCAACAGTACGAACAACAGCAGCACAAAGGAAAGTGCAACACCAAATGATACGGCGGCGCCGAAAGAATCAAAGGCTCCCGAACCGGTAAAAAAAGTGAAGGTTAGATTATCATATTGGAACAAAGAAGACAGTGTAAAGGCACTTCTGCAATTATTCAAAGATAAACTTCCCGATATAGATGTGGAGTATCAGTTCATCGATAACAAGACTTACGTAGATGTCATCAAGACCCAGCTTGCAGCAGGCGAAGGTCCTGACATTATCGGTGGAGTAATCGACGCAAATACCGTCAAGACAGGATATTTCGAAGATTTAACAGAACGTTATGCTAGCAAGTATTATGAAACCGGCACGTCCACCGCGACATTTGATAATAAACTGTACGGATTGCCGCAAGCTAGTTGGTTTAACGGGGTTTACTATAATGTTGATCTATTTGCCAAATATGACCTAAAAGTACCAACAACGCTTGATGAGTATTTCCAAGTAGCTGAAGTACTTAAGAAAAATGGAATTAAACCGCAAGCAATCGGTCTAAAAAATCCTAACGTAGCAGGCCAGTCCTTCCTTGGTTTAGCACTTAATGAATTTATCGGCATAACCGAAGGAAAAAAATGGAACGATGATTTTGGTAAAGGAAACTCAAAAATGGTCGATGCCCTGGAGCCTGCTTTGACGACATGGACCGAATACTTGAAACGTGGTGTCTTCACCAAAGATATGCTTGGGCTTGAAGAAGAACAAGCGATTGACGAGTTTACAAGTGGCAAGGCAGCTATGTTCCAAGCAGGACCTTGGTATATGGAAACCTTTAAGCAAAAGGCGCCAGACATGAAGATTGATATGTTCCCGAACCTGGGTACAAAAGGTGGCCCGGGTTGGATGGTCGGTGGTCCAGGGGTATCGTTTGGTTTGAATGCGAAGTCCAAAGTCAAGGATGCAGCGTACAAGGTGCTTGACCTGTTATCTACACCAGAAGGTCAGAATGCTTACTGGGTCGATAATAAAGGAGGTTCCTCTTTTTTGAAAGGGGTTACTTTTGAAATGCCAGCAGAGTACAACGGTGCTCAAGAAGCTTTCAAGGCGGGCAATGTCATGTACCCTGTTAATAATTGGGGCGTTGCTGGCCCTGCTTTCTCAGATCTAGGAAAAGGTATTCAAGAAATCATAGCAGGTACTAAAACGCCTCGACAAGTGCTAGAAGCGGTAGACAAAAAAGCAGTTGAACTGTTGGAGAAATCTAAATAGGTCGTATAAATTACAAGGGGCAAAGCGATTTGCTCCTTGTACATCCTATAAGCTAAAGGTTGTTGCATATGAACAAACCAAACATTTTCAAACGAGAAATCAATTATGTTCTGCTTCTGCTTCCTGCCTTACTTATTTATTGTACCTTTTTCATATATCCGACGTTAAAGACCGCTGTATACAGCTTTACGAACTGGTCAGACGTGCATCCCGTTGTTGTCAAGTATGTTGGACTAAACAATTATATCGCTCTATTTAAAGATTCCCTCTATTTAACAGGGATTAGCAACACTTTAATCTATGCAGTACTCGCTATGCTCGGACAGAATTTGCTAGCCATTCCATTAGCGGTATTTCTCAATAAAAAATTAAAAACAAAAAATCTGCTGCGGGCTGCGTTCTTCCTTCCTGCGGTGTTCAGCGTATTGGTTATCGGTTTTCTCTGGAATTTTATGTACTCACCTTCGGACTTCGGCTTGATTAATCAACTTGTAGTTGCTCTTGGCTTCGAACGCATTAATTTTCTCGGAGATCCGCGACTTGCACTCTACTCAGTCATCATCGCCTCCGTATGGCAGTGGGTGGGTTACACAATGGTTATTTATTTGGCCAACTTACAGAGCATCTCAACAGATTATTATGAAGCGGCGAAGATCGACAGAGCGAACGGGTGGCAATTGTTCCGTTATATCACGCTTCCTCTACTGCTTCCAGCGATCACCTTCAATACGGTTATGGGGATGATAAACGGGATGAAGGTATTTGATATTGTTTATGCCTTGACTGGAGGTGGCCCTGGGTATTCTACTGAAACGATCGTATCACTCATGATCAAAAAAGGGCTCAGTGAAGGTTTCTATAGCTACGGAGCCGCATTCGGAATCGTCTTCGTGATCCTCGTTGGCTTCATCACCTTTCTTCACTTTACACTAATCAAAATGTGGGAGCGGCGGTAATATGAATCGATATACTAAAGGGTCTGCCGTTACTGAAATTCTCTTGATCGTCATAGCCGCGATTTTTTTGATCCCTATTTACTATTTGATTATCACGACTTTTAAAACCCCAGCTGATGCAGTCTCTAGTCCGATGGGCCTTCCAATTAATATCACATTCGACAACTACGTTCGCGCCTTTAAAGCAATGAACTACTTCCATGTGTTAGGAAATAACCTTCTCATTACGATTTCCTCCGTCGCGGGTATTGTTATGTTTTCTGCGATGGCTGCTTACAGCTTGGTACGACATACGAACCGCTTCAATCGCCTCGTGTTCCTTTTATTCATGGTTGGGATGATGGTACCGTACCAAATGGGGATCTTGGCACTTTATAAACAAGTATCCCAGCTTGGACTTATGAATTCCCACACGGGTGTTATTCTTATAGAAATTTGTTACAGCCTCCCGCTCTCTATCTTTTTAATTAAAAGCTTTATCGGTTCTACCGTTCCATTTGAACTGGAAGAAGCAGCAAAAGTAGACGGCTGTGGGGTGTGGAGAACTTTCTTGCAGATTGTGTTCCCGCTGCTTATGCCGGTGATTGCCACTGTAGCGATCGTGAATACGCTGGGAGTCTGGAATGATTTCATGACACCGCTCTTGTTCTTGCAATCCCGTTCAAAGGGTGTATTACTCTTAGAAGTGTTCCGCAATATTGGGCAATTCTCGACCGACTGGACGAATTTCTTCCCGATGATGCTCCTAGCGGTCGCACCACTCATTCTGTTCTACATTTTCATGCAAAAATATATCATTAACGGCATCACGTCCGGCTCGCTAAAGGGATAGGGAGTTAATGACAAGGGGTTCACACTGAATCATACAGTTGTCAGCAGAAAGTAAAATATTACACTGAACCTAGAAATTAAAACAGCGATAGCACAGGACGAGAAAAAAGTCCTAGGCTGTCGCTGTTTTATTGAAGTAACGTTTTCTGTTAGTTCAATAATTCATTTTACCGATTTGGCTACTATCCATCTCAATATAAAAGCTCTAGCTCTTCTTTCTGCAATCAGTTTTTTCAATGAATAATTTATCTCCCTATATAACAGGCGCTATTTCATTTTTTCCTTCTTAGTATCCTACTCTTTTTTTTGCATGGATCGTAACGGTAATCGGCATATCGGCTTCTGCGTAAATTGATCGTAAGTACTTGGGTGGATGGGTTGCGCAAGATGAAATAACGAATAGTTTCCCCATCAGCGATTGAGTCGCCTGGAATACCTAGAATAGCATCAACTATTATATTTGTGCTTGTCTGTTTTATAATTTTTAAACCCAACACTCTGCTAGGCAATCCCCCCGTATCTGCATCAGGAGAGTAAAGACGTCCTCGAATGTTTTTAAAACCTGCGGAGCAGATCATGCGATTTGCGTACACATTGTTCCAAAATTGGCGATAATACCGAAAAATTTTGATTCGGGTCGAGAATCGCAAGGGAAGTCTGTAGTAATCAAAATCACCGATTCGAATCGGTGGACTGTTTAGATCATACGAAAAGACTACTTTCTCCCATGCCTTTTCCGCATTCTGAATAAATGCCATAAGTCGTTTTCTCGAAACCATGCCGTCCCCCTCCTTATCGCTCTTCCATTGCATTCTATGTATGTTACCTTATGGAAGGCACGGCAAGAATGGATCCTCGTATTTCATGATTTTTCATTTCATGATGTTTGCCGGCTCATAAGTAAAAACCTTATTTTTGAGACAGCAACTTGTAGCAAGGAACGATTACTGCTCGCACTTCACGCATTACAATCTTCGTTGTCAAGGAGCAAATGAAGATGATAGCGGATATCCGAGCATTGAAAAATAAAACAGATTTCATCCTTGTATACCTACATTTCGGGAGAGAATATCGATCATTTCCATGCAAGCTGCAGCACACAAAAAAACGCGACTAAACCGTTCCTACCGGCAGCCGCGTCATTTCTTGCTAAGTAATTTTCTTATCGTTCTAGCAGTAAATCTAAATCGCGAAAGCCTGGAGTGCTTTTTCGATGAAATGTCCAAACGTACCTTTCCGGTAAAGCATATGTTGCAGATAACTGAATTTTCAAGGAGGGAAGCATATTGAATAAGAAAAGAAAACGTCAACTCCCCGTTCGCAAACAGCAAAACGAATTTATAACACCTGCAATTTTAAGACGAACGATACGAAATGTGCTGCCCTTCTATCGCGAAATCGTGCGCAATCCAGCATACTCAGCTGCATGGGTACAAGCGGTGAATACGATTGATTTTGTGCAGATGGAAAGACTGTTTCAAAAGGTAAGCCATGCCCCAATTGCAGAATTGGGATCAGGGTACAGTTTCGGCTTTCGTACACCTATGCGGGATCGACTATACGTCAACGGTTTTTTTCTTGACCCCGCTCAAAGTAAGTATAAAGTGGGAGAACATCTCGTAGTAGTACAAGCTATTCTTCCCTTATACCTCAGGTTGGCGACTGATATTCCATTTGCAACGCGTGTCACTGCCGCAATTAATTCAGGTAATACGACAAGACTGAACAATTTAATTCGTGGATTAATACGCTCCCGTTTTTTACTAACTATCAGAGCACAAGATTCAGGCTTCAGAATCAGCTTTAGATTTCCGATCAGTCGCAAAATATATACTAATTACACCTTACTAGGAGTGGGCTAGTTAGTTGTGAAGACTGCCGGCTTTCACTGGTGGCAGCAACTGATTGAACTACTCGCGACTAAAGTGGCAAGATTCCAAAGTACGGGAGACTAACGTTTCTACTCCGCCGCTTCCGCCAACCATGCTTGCATAACCGGTGATTCCGCCCGATTTAAACGTAGGGCAATTTCGGTATTAACCTCATCCGGCGGCATGACTTCGACAAGGACGCATACTGACTCTCGCAGTTGATTCAATGCAAACACACCTTCATCATCGAGCATTTTCATTGCCAGCTCCATGGCCTTCAGCCTCAAATCAAACTCGCGATTCCCTTCGTCATTCTCAAGATCCGCAATGAAAGGACGCTCGATGAATCGTTGTTTAACGTGATCGAAGTTCTCATCCCCGAAACAACAATAGGGTGAATCGGCATAGGACCATTTGATGAGTTCAGCAATCGTCGATCCCGGTGTGTCACTTTCGTCTCCTTGTCTGGTCGATTCCATCTCCAAAGCTTCCCACGACCAGGCAGAGATGCTAGGCGCATATCCCTCGCCAGTAGTATGTAGCGTACAGTAATAATAATGTTCGCCATTTTCAAAAAGAGCACGAAATGACTTTCTGGCAGCAGCGGCGATTTCTATCGCCAGCGTCTCTATTTCTTGCATCGGCTTCATGATAATGGTCCTCCTTTCCATTAGTCGATCAGCTCAGGTTATTTAAGAACGCTCGTCAATCAGCCGTTCTAGAAATTCCGCAAACGTTGAAGCATACTTGTCGATCAAATCATTCATGAGATCATAACACATGATCGGAAATTCCCCCTGTTTATCTCTAGTAGACGTATCAAAAAAATAAAGCTCGTCGCTATCCGGCACGAACAAGTCCAGTCTGTGGGGAAACCGACCTACCCACCATTCCTCGGCTTTATTCAGTCTATATATGTAAAGAAGGTCGCCGTCGTAATACTCTCTATGTTCCGGAGCTGCGATCGCTAGAATATTGCCGTCTCCCAACCGGGCATTACCGTAATGAACCAGCCACCAGCGATAAGATGGCGGCAGGCAGAATCCTAATTCCTCTTCAGCTTCTGCTATCCAGCTTTCTTCCGCACCATGGCCAGGAAACCATTTTAAAGCGGAGGTCGTTTTCAGTTTTTCTGCCAAACGCTCATACATAAGTTCGATCCCCTCTCCTTATACATGGGTTTATTGTAAGTTTTGGATATCTCTCCAATCTTCTACAAATGATATGGCGGAGCTTTTCCTGCTACAATGTTATCAGGATGAACGTCAGTTGGCTCATAGTCATTCATACGGAGAAGGATATACTCAATCTCTTCTAATGGCATCTGCAATTTTTGGCTGACTTCATAAAGACCCATGTCTTGCGAAAGTAGTTTCCGTGCTTGATTTAGCTTTCCATTTAGCCAATTGTTTTCAAGCATCCATTTTTTCACCAGATCCAGTAGTTGATTTTGAGTTTCCTTATCTGCATGCTTATTATATTTAGCGACTGACTCTGACAAATAGTTACAAAGGTGACTGCCTAATACCTCACGTTGCTCATGCTTGGACATCCGTTGGTACTGTTCATAACTTATGCTGATATCTAATTCGAGGGTATGATCCCTGCTATCAAAACGTCTGGATGTTGTTCGACCATAACTTTCAGGTAAAACACGCAATACAAAAAAGATATCATAGGGAAACTTCCATGTATTTGCTAATTCCTCTAAGGGCAGCAGCTCATCTCTCAATTGACCCACACACGTTCCATGTGTATCCAAAGTAAAAACTAGTTTCATACATACCTCCCTCTCCCACACATAAGGAGTATCCGGATCATCTGTTATTTTCTGAGATCGCTTCGCAGCCTTTCGACAAGAGCCACTGCTCCATAACTTTAAACGCCTGCCCCGCATCCTGTTCATAGAAGACAGCCACCTCTTGCTGGTAGGCATAATTCAATCGTACATAGCCGCCCAGCTGCCGGTAGAACAGGAAACAAGCATAGGCATTCTCAATGGACAAATCCGGCGGAAATTCGTTTTGGCATAAGTCGGCCAGTTCGGGCAGCGTAAGCTGATCCTGTCCTTGTGGCAAACGCAAAAAGAGATGGCTCCGAGTGCCCGTCCACGGTTCATAGTAGATGCTCTCCCCTTGGCTGATTCCATACACCTGACGATATATTTCATCCAGCACCAAGGCGTACATCCCTTCGTCTTCCTGCTCCCGTGCCTGCAGGGAAATCGCCTTTACGTGCTCCGCATGCCGAGGTAGCCAGAGCAGCCTAGCTGTCTGGGGATGTACTGCCAGAAAATCACCGTCCACCGTTGTACCTATAACGATACACTCGCCGATCTGTTGCTCACTAATGGGGCTGTTTTCGTCATGCTCCCATAATCCGTACTCGGCAAAAGGTTTAAGCACCTCCGCATCGGGAAGCTGAACATTCAACCACCCTCTGTAAGTCCCTTCACCGAATCGCCGCAAAAACCGGAGGTAGCCCTGTGGATAAACAGTAACGTCTTCCTTCGCAAGTGCTTGGTTTTGGCCGTCAGATAGCGGTTTTGGCTGAGATACGATGTACATAAATACTCCTCCTGTTAACTGAACGATCCTACCTTTTATTGAAAACCCAATTTTGCTAAAGATTGTTGTATTTCCCGGTCTGCTTTACTTTTGAAAGTTGCAAACTCCACTGAAGATAAAGAATTCGGAAGTTTCTGATGGATAAAGGAATCAAAATCGATTGCCGTCTTGAGAATACGAAGCGTGTGCAGCAAAGGTAGTTGCTCCATTCCCGTCAAACGGGTTAAGCCTTTACAATTCCTAATAGAAAGTTCCTCCAGTGCCTTCATTTCCTGGTTAAAGCTGATTTCCTTCAGTTGGATTTGATCCTCAATAACAAGTCTCTTCAGCGCTTGAAAGGCTGTAATATTGGTCAGGTCATGGAAGCCGCGGACTCTAGTAATCTCCAGGTTCTCGATTGTATTCTCTTCAATTTCATGAATGTGCTCCCGGCCTCCAAGCAAAATGCGAAGGTGCTCCAGCTTCCTCAGCCGGTTAATACAATGTAACGGCAGTTTGCTGATCGAATGCAGCGCGAGATAATTCAAGTTCTCCAGATAACCTATAGCATCAAGGTTTTTAACCTTACCCCCTACATGTAATTCCTCCAGATCAGAGAACTCTCTAAAATATTGCAGGTTGAGGGTCTTTTTATCCGAGATAATGTTTAATTTATTTAGAGAGTGCAACGTATCAATCCCCAAAATTTCCGAATTCTCCAGCTCGTATATGCCTATGCTCAAACTGCGCAGGTGATCCAGCTTCGCCAATGCTTCAGTGTTATGTGCCTGGGTGAGACTATCGAGGTGCAGCATTTTCACATGAGGAATCCGCAAGAGAGTATGACAATCAAAAGACAGCGAATAGTGGGCGTAGAAACGTACTCCGAAATCCTCATTCCAGCGCGCGCAAAGCTCATCCACTTCTTCCAATATGGAGCCATAAAAATCCGGGTGAGAAAATTGAATAATCACTTGGTTACCGTCGTGCAAATCCCGCTCGATCAGATCCCGGTCCGGCAGGGCAGGATTATTGATCAGAATTCTTTTTTTCCATATTTTCCGCATCCATTAATCCTCCTTTTTTGCCATTGATCACAAGCCCGTATTTACTGAAAATCCACGATTTGCTCAAATCGTGAATCGCATCATGGCTTATACGCACAGAAGGCTTTTGCTCCTTCATAGCATCTGCGTCATGCGCCGAGAAGCGAAGCGGCTTTGTCATTTTATTAATAGAGTCTTTTATTTCATCGAAAAACTTATATGTTAACGGCTTATGATCCCTGATATCCTCATAGATATAATACTTCCCGTTTTCATCTTCCAAATCCATTTGAAAGCCTTTAGGAAATGAAAGCAAGATACACGGCAATTCATCCTCTGCCCATTGTCCGTAATAGGGAAAATGGACACCTTCATTTCTCGCAAAAAATCCGGAGCCTTCATTATCAGACGCAACAGAAATGGAATAAACAAAGAATGGGTGACCATCATTCCTTTTTTCCTCTGCCGTAAAATAATGATAAAATGACTGATACGCCTCATACACCTGAATCTGGTCATGCTCTGTCTGGGCATAATTGGTTAGATAAAATTGCGTTTGCTTATGTTCAAAAAGCTTCAAAACGCTTTCAAACTCTTCCGGCCTTATGAAGAATCTAAGTTTATAAAATCCACTGTTCTTTAATCTATCCATTTCTTTTCTCTCACCGCCATGTTCTAAAGTGTCATCTCAGATGACCTTAGCCATTTGCTCATGTATTTTCAAAATTCATATTTCGCAAATCGTTCTTTGAGAGTTTCTTCGTGCGGGATCCACTCCCAATCGCTCCATAATGACATTCTTACGAGTTCTGACAGCTTATCTACGGCTTGTGCCGGACTCGTAATGCTAATGAAGTCGTCAAAATCCTCATTGCGGATATCCAACGCTTTCTGCAAATAGTCATCGTTAAGACGCTCTTCTTTAAGTTGTTCATATTCATCCCTCGTCCACTGTTCACAAAAGATTCTTTCGGCCTCAATATCTCCATTCTCGAACAACGACAACTCGAATATTTCCTCATTTATATATCCGGCGGTCATCACTGGCTCCTCGATAAGCCGAGACAGCGTTTTGCCGATCTTCTTCACCGTACCCCATACAAAATAATCATGGAGCACGCTGATCCAGTACTCGTTGCTTTTGCTTACGTACATGACAACATTGAACTCTTGAGCCTCATTATTTGGCTTGCCTAATACTGTGGCATGCCCTTCGCTTAGCTCTCTTAATGCTCCGACAGTCTTCTCAAGGTTGTTCGACTTGATATGCAAATTTGCGAATGATCTTCCCACGAGATGGCCTCCTCTAATCGCTTTCTTATTCAGACTAATTCTTATTTATATCCTATAGATTGTATCTAAGTATGTCTCTTATTTCCATTATAGTGATCATTTGTCCTGAGTCTTCCTACTTTTCACCTGAATTTTGAAAATGACCTTTACTAGGGAGAGATACTGTATTGTTGCTTCAAGCTGAGCTAGATCTCGATAACACAGTCATGACTGTGGTTTTGTGTTCTTTATAAAAATCCATATTTGCATCCCTGAGGTTAATATGCCGTTACTCTATTCTAACTTGGACATATCGTATTATGAGACTTTTTCCAAAAAAAGCATCTGAGGGGTTGGTTAGATGAAAGGTGTTTCTATTATTACCTGTACAAATCGTCAAAATTATTTAAACAACCTACTCCAAAATTACAACAGACAACGATATGCCCAAAAAGAACTCATCATTATTATCAATAACAATGCAATTCCACTTTCCCCCTACCAACACTTAGCTAAAAAATACAAAAACATAAAGATATTTCGTAAGCCAGAACATCAAACTCTGGGTTCATGCTTAAACTATGCCGTCACAAAATGCAAATATCATACCATCGCCAAATTCGATGACGACGATTATTATGCCCCTCATTATTTGACAGAAAGTATTCAGACATTAAATAGAACAAATGCTGATATTCTTGGAAAACGAGCTCATTATATGTATTTAAGTGGTTCAAAGACTTTAATCCTTCGTTTCGCGCATGACGAACATCGAACAGTTACCCATCTCCCAGGTGCTACACTCGTCTTCAAACGTAAAGTATTCGATCATGTGAAATTCCCTAATAAAAACGTGGGTGAAGATGATCTTTTTTGCAGCAGAAGTAGAAAGAAAGGTTATAAGGTTTATTCTGCGAGTAAGAATAACTTCGTAGCCATCCGTAGAAAAAACTCTTTAAAGCACACATGGATCATCAGTGATAGCACTTTAATAGCAAACCATAAGATCATCCGTAATATTAAAAATTACAAAGCATTTGTTGGACGCAGTCCAAAGATCAAATTATGAAACGGGCTCCAGATTCCACTATATCTGCTGTATCTATTCTGACCTGTACGAAACGAGCTGACTGTATAAATACACTGTTTGATAACTATCGACGACAAAATTTTAATCTTAAAGAACTTATCGTAATCATAAATAATGATAGTTTGAAGATAGATGACTATACAGCTGCTGCAAAAAAACATAAGAATGTGTGGGTTTTTAAAGTACCGGAACATCATTCTCTCGGTTATTGTTTGAATTTTGGTGTGCAATTAGCGAATTATAGTTATATTGCAAAATTTGATGATGACGATTATTACGCTTCCAACTATTTAACTGATAGCATGCAAATACTCCATAAGACTAAAGCAGATATCGTTGGAAAACGGGCTCACTATATGTATTTGAATGATAAGAAGTTACTTTTGCTTCGTTACCTCCGAATGGAGAATAAATATGTAACCAATGTTCAAGGTGCGACCCTACTCATTAAACGCAAGGTGTTCGATCAGATTTCTTTTCCAAATCGGAACAGAGGTGAATGCGTTAAATTTTGTGCTGATTGCGCAGCTCATGGCTTTAAGATTTACGCAGGTAATAAGTATAACTTCGCTGCAATTCGTAGGAAAAACTCTAAAGATCACACCTGGATCATCAGCGACAAGAAGCTTTTATCCAAAAGAGTTAAAGTTATAAAAGTGAAAAACTTCAAAAAATACGTCACTCGAAACTGAATTAATGAAATACGAAATGCAGACTTTCGCCAGATCGAGTTATTTGCTGATGTTACCGGACACTGTTCAATAACGAGAGACTACCATTTGTGCGGTAATAACCCAATAAAAAGACTGGATGGCAACTTAACCATGTTGCTATCCAGTCTTTTTATAAGGGCTTCCAATCGTGAAATACCAAGAGTTAGTTTTATAAATTTCTAATACATAGAAGTCACGCTTCACTTTACTCACCTCGCTATTTTATTTATTTATTTTTTATTGCAAATGCAACAATTATGAGATAAATTAATATATATTATTTATTGCATTTACAACAAAACACGCGCTAAGGAGTTATTTATGAAGGAAATCCTACGTGAAATTGGAATGATAGCTAGGGCATTAGATTCAATAAGCAATATAGAATTTGCAGAACATGACCTTACAAAAGGGCAATATTTGTACCTTGTTCGAATATGTGAAAACCCAGGAATAATTCAAGAAAAGTTAGCTGAGTTGATAAAAGTAGATCGAACAACAGCTTCACGTGCAATTAAGAAATTAGAAATTAATGGATTTATTGAAAAGAAAGAAGACAATCAAAATAAAAAAATAAAAAAACTATTTCCTACGGAGAAAGGGGTTACTTTGTACCCATACATAAAAAGGGAAAACGATTATTCCAATAAGGTCGCATTATCTGGATTCTCTGAGAGTGAAGTAGAAACTATGTTTACCTTGCTGCAGAGAGTCAGAAAAAATGTAGAAAAAGACTGGGAGTTAGTCAAAAAAGGAAACAAAAGAGATTATTGACTTAGTAAACGGAGGACAAATAAAAATGACCATAAATATAAAAAAGTGTACGTTTGAAGATTTAGGGTTACTCCAAGAAATCAGTGTTGAAACATTTAACGATACATTTCAGAATCAAAACTCACCTGCAATTATGAATGCTTACTTAGATCGTGCTTTTAATTTGAAACAATTAGGAAAAGAATTATTGAATAATTGTTCGGAATTCTATTTTATTTTTTTGAATAAGGAAGTTGCAGGATATTTAAAGCTAAACTTTAATGATGCCCAATCAGAAAAAATGGGTAATGATTCGCTTGAAATCGAGAGGATTTATATCAGGGGGAAATTTCATAAACGAGGACTAGGTAAATACCTGATGAATAAGGCTTTAGACATAGCAAAAGATCAGAATAAAGAGAAGATTTGGTTAGGCGTTTGGGAAAAAAATGAGAATGCAATTAAATTCTATGAAAAAATGAATTTCGTTCAAACAGGGACTCACTCTTTCTATATGGGTAATGAAGAACAAATAGATTTTATAATGACTAAAACACTCAGTTAATATTCTCATATTTCGTAAACTAGAACATCATCAGAAAAAAAATCGGCACCAAGTATATAGATATACGCTAACTAGGTGCCGACTGATAAACGCCTATAATAGATTTAAATTAATAGCACCATGCTTACGAATGCGGACAGGATAAATCTGCTCAACACCAAATGAGTGCATATATGCTTTATAGGAATCCATGTATTCTTTTGGCAATAAAGCCATTATAACTCCTGCAAAACCGCCTCCATGTACCCTGCAGGCTCCTGCCCCCTTCTCCTTGATAAACAGCTCAGTTAATGCCAAATATAGTGTCACACCCTGTTCAGAAGGAGTAGAGTTAGAATAGCAATTTTGCAGCCATTTCCAGGATGAGTTTCCAGATTCATTTACGAGTCTTATGAAGCTGTTTGCATTATCGCCTGTCAAAGCTTCTACTTGTTGATCAACTCGAATGTTTTCCTCATAGAAATGCAGTGCTCTCAATACAGCTCTATCTCCAACACTCTCTCTAAGTTTGTCCAGGTTGTCCAATATATCTTGCTTTTCTAAATCACGAAGCACATTTTTCCCAAGTTCTCGGGCAACAGCCTTCATTTCTGTTGGAATTGAGGAGTATTCTTCACTTAAATCTGCATGGTTTGCACCTGTGGGGACAATAAATAACTCATAACCTTTGTCAATGGATGAAAAATTTAATGTAGTGATCAGCGGAGCCTCGATGTTTTTAAAATCAATCGAAATTAGTCCCCCATATCCACAAGCAATTTGGTCGAGCAAACCCGATTGTTTGTTCCACTCTGAATTCTCTGCATATTGGCCTATCTTGGCACAGGTAACGACATCCATCTCGTTATTGTTGTAGAAGAAATTAATAATAGAACATATCAACATCTCAAAAGAAGCTGATGAGCTTACACCTGCTGCACTTATGACATCACTTGTGATACAAACATCAAAACCGCCTAATTTATAACCGTAACGTTCAAAACCGTCCAAAATCCCTTTAACTAAGGTATATGTTCCTGAAAGGTTAAGGCTATTCCCACTCGAATTTAAATCAATAATGAAGTCTTCGTTATAGGTAATGCTTTTTATACGAATAATATTTTGATCATTTTTCGCAGCCGCTCCAATACAATCCATGTTTATACTGGCAGCAATTACTTTACCTAGATTATGATCTGTATGATTGCCACTAATTTCACTGCGCCCTGGTGAGTTAAAGAGAAACACTTCGCCCTCTGCAAATTTTTTTACATATTCCTGAACCAAGGTTTTATATCTTTGCTTTTGATCGTTAATGATAGATGGAACATCACCATACAGACTTTCTAGTGTTCTTTGAAATTCTTTTGATTCGATCAGTTGAATTGTTTCTGTAATTGATGGCATCCTTTGAATTCCTCCATATGTATAATTGATCAAGAAAAATATAGCATTTATTAATTATTTCATACTAGTGAAAAATGTAACTTTTATATGGATGATTATGACTTATAATTCCTCAAATATATATATTTAGTGTATATGTTGCGTGCCAAGAGCTTTCACCGTAACGCGCGGTCGTTGCGCTGTGATAACTAAATAAAAAGACTGAATGCCATAGCAAGATAGCTATATGCATCCAGTCTTTCTTTTTAAAAGGTATAATCGTAAAATTTCTCTGCATTACTTACGCTAGACCATATATCTGCGCTTTCCCCACCTATATACCAATAAGCAATTCCGGCTAGATTGTTCTTAACGCTTAAATCGTATTTTGCTATTAATGAACGGCCATCCTCAATCCAGATCGTGTGTTTTATGGACTGCTTTGAATAGTTGGCAACATATTGTCCTAAAGTCTCATTCCATACGGGCTTCATTCCATAGCTACTAATAATCTGATTTTGCTCCGGAAGCGAGATATACTTTGAAGATGAAACCGTACCATTCTGATTCAATGTCCAGTCACGATTATATAAAGGCAGTGCCAATATAACCTTATGGCTGGGTACGTCCTTTAGTACAGTATCCACTGCATGTTGATCAAAAGGAATAGAAGCATTGGGCCCTGGAAGCTTACTCCCGTCATAATGTTCGTCATAACCCATCATCACCATATAGTTCACTTGCTTACCTAGTGCAGCGTAGTCAAAAGCATCTGTCCAATCTGTTCCAAGATCAGGAGAGACGTCTATTGATAGCTTCGCGTTAAGAGCATGCATTTTCTCAGCTAATAATGTAATGAACGAGGTCAAATACTCACGATCATCAGGCGCTACATTTTCAAAATCAATGTTTAGTCCATCTAATCTATATTTACTCACTAAAGCTACTAATTGATTTACTGCAGTATTCCTTGTGGTTACACTCGACAACATTTGATGGGTCGCTTCTTGATTCGATCGATTGCCTACCATCGCCCATATTTTCTTATTATTCTTCTTTGCCCATGTGATCAGCGAAGTATCCGTTGAATCCGTTACTGCACCTGTTTTTCCTACATAATACCACCGTGGTGATAAGGTGTTAACGTTAGATTTCAGAACCGTATTCTCATATTGTGCCGTCGTCTGCCCATATTGCCAGCCTATAACGATTCGATCCTCCGGCTCATCATCGAGTTCTGCTGCCCAACTCTCATTTTGCAGCACTCGGTCAATGAGGACGGCCGTTTCCTGTCTAGTTATAGGATCAGAGGGTCGGAAATTCTTGCGATTATCCCCCTTCATTAAACCTAGATCATTTACAGTTGCAACAGCTGATCTTGCCCAGCTAGCAATTTCATTTCGATCATTGAACGAAGTTAGAGCATGAGTATGGTTTGTTTGCTTTAAAGCTTTGGCCATCCATACAGCCGCTTCCTGCCTGGTAACTGCTTTTGCTGGCGTGAAAGTAGTTGCCGATGTGCCGTTAGCCAGCTCAAGCTGAACAGCTGCCTGTATCCAGCCGTAATACCAAGCTTTTTTTGCTACATCTGTATAAGGAGATACTGGACTGACTGCCGGATCAAGCTTTAGCAGACGGTCAAGAACCGTAATGAATTCCGCTCTAGTAATCGATTTAGTAGGTGAGAAGCTTGTCGCCGTTGTGCCGGTTAATATGTTGCGGTGATACAAATCTATAATTTCATTTTTAGCATAACTAGTATCTATATCCTTAAAAGGCGCCTCATCATCAGCCGATATATGTTGAATAAATACTCCAGCTACAAGCACTACTACAAGTATCGTAATTACAAATCTACCAAATCTATTGTTCACGAGATGATCCTCCTCGGATATAATCTTCGAATTATACCAAGGATAGAAGCTATAAACACTGCTAAAATATTGGTAGAGCGCAAAAAAAATAGGGCATCCCACTAGCCGTTACGACTTTTAGGATCCCCCTATGATTTAAAGAGCCCGAAATAAAAGCTCCCCTTTGGACTGAATGTATCGATAAATCGTACCACACACTACTAATATCAATAATCCAATGCCTAACAATACGAGATTACCGTTCAGATCGGCTAGAAGAAGACTCAAACCAAATGGAATCAGTAAACTTATAAACCCTATCAACATCGCCACTAAGACGGATGCGCTTTGTTTGACTACCGATACTTCATTTGTCCACTCCAGTTTAGGTAACTTCAAGTTAACGAGCACACCTATCATTGCAGTAAGACAAGCATAAAGGACCGGAATAACCAATAATAGCAAGCTTTCCACCCATCCCGTACCTAGGGATATCATAATGAGCACACTACTTACAACCGCAATCGGCACGGTAATCGTAAGATTCACTGCAATTTTACTTAGCAATATCGTTATTGTCGGCACAGGTGCGCTTTTTAAAATCCAAATATTATTACCTTCGAGCGAAATAGAACTGGATGTCGTACAGCTTAAAGTTACAAAAACGGAAACAAACAGTGGAGCCAGTCGATTCAGATAATTTGAAAGCTCTGGTATCTCAACGAGTTGACCTAGTTGGTCTGCACTAACGAACAGTAGGGCGATCGCTAACACAAGTAACATTACCATGCCTATACTCGTGTTAAGTACATAGATAGAAGAACTAAAATAGCGACGCAGCTCTTTTTTATACAATGTGTAAAGCGGTGAAGATACTGCAAGTGATTTCATTTGATATTTATTTTTTGAAAAAGAAGTCGTAAGACCTGTGTGGATCGCTTTATATTTGCTACCAAGCACGATGGTAAACAGCATAAAAGAAATCAGTGAAAACCCAATAAACAATACTAAGGAATCAAACTGAAACGAGCAAACCGCATTTACATACATAAGCGTCAAAGGATACAAGCTGTATATTTGATCAGCAATTTGAGCGCTCATATCCGCAAGTAATTGTGGATTGTTACCATTTATTTGACCTGAACCAACAATTATAGCAATAATTACAACAAAAGTTAGGATGAGCGTTATTATACGACTTCCTTTAAATCTTGAGGAAACCCAGCTGATCAGAGCACCTATAATCGTTGCAGCTATGATCGGCACTAATGGAATAAATAACAGTGTAATCAAAAAATACAAATAATATAGTACGCCGGGATTCACCTTTATAGCATAAACTATGCCTGCAGGTACCATCACCAGCAAAGAGAAGAATAGGTTTAACACATAAAGCTGAGCCACCCGACTTGCTACAATATGACTCGTTTTGATTGGCAGCGACATTACGAGATCGTAGTCTTTGGAGCCAAATAATACACCACTAGCCTTATAGATCGTTGTAAAAAATCCGATTAAGCAAGTAACTGCCATCATTATCGCAAGGAGCAGCTCTGGCCGGCCAATCTGTTCAAGGGTCTCTGCTATCATATAGCTATAACCAAATGAAACCACAGCCATCATAACAATTCCAATTAGGATCCCGATGGTCAGCCACAGCATTTTTCGTCTTTCTTTCACATCACGTGTGTGCAAAGCTTTATTTAACCCAAAGGAAGAGATCAGCTGAATCTTCGTCAATCTCCAGATATTAATCATGCTTAATCAACTCCAAAAATACATCTTCAAGGCTGCTGTCACCCTTCACCTCTTCTGTTTTCCCATGCGTAATCAATTCTCCCGCTTTGATAATGGCAATCTTATTACAGAGCTTCTCCGCTACATCCAGTACATGCGTTGAAAAAAAGATCGCACTGCCCTGACTGCAAATCTCCGTCATGATTTTTTTAAGCGTGTGTGCCGCTTTTGGATCAAGTCCCACAAAGGGCTCATCCAGAACTAACAGCTTCGGTTTATGTATCAGTGCCGAGATGATCGCGAGCTTCTGCTTCATACCATGAGAATACGAGGAGATTAAATCCCCCAAATGAGATGTAATCTCAAATTCATCGCCATATTTCTTAATCAACAACTCCCGATCTGCTTTCGATACACTAAAAAGATCACCAATAAAATTCAAGTATTGAATGCCGGTCAGATGATCGTATAGATCTGGATTATCTGGAATATACGCAGTGATCGCTTTGCAGGCTAAAGGATCTTTTTTGATGGAATGTCCACCTATTTCGATATCCCCCTCTTCAAAATCAAGAACACCTACTACTGCCCGAATCGTCGTTGTTTTCCCCGCGCCGTTATGACCGATAAAGCCATAAATATCGCCTTTCTCGACCACTAAGTTCAAGTCATTCACTGCCTTCTTACCGCCCTTATAGCTCTTGGTAAAATGCTTTATTGTCAACATCTTGGCACTCCCTCTCCGTTCGTATTCGTATTAGTAACTTTCATCATGCAATCAATGCCTACCGTTTCATACGTTGTTAGGATAGTTTTACTATAGTACGTTTATCCTGTCCATTTAGTTCATTCCTTCATATAAATAAATTTTTCTTTATAAAAACGAAAAAAGAGAGGGGTTCTCCCCTCTCTTTTATAATCCTGTTTATACGTATTTATGGAACGTTGCGAGCAGTTGATCAGCTACATAGTCAACTCCGTAAGCAAGTTGATTGTGATCGAAGCGTATTTTCACAAAGCTCTCATCTGTATCAAGCGCATCGGCGAACAAACCAGCTAAACCACGTGCCTTGCGATCAATCTGTAGGAGCAACTCAATGCCATCCTCATTTGGAAAGAAAACGATTTCTAATTCGTCTAGTTGATTCCGGAACTGTGAGGGGGGAACGAATTCAAATTCTTGAACAAAATCTAAGCCATTGATCCTGCCGTAACGCGGTGCATATTCACAAGTCACTTCACGAATATGGAACCCGAGCTGATTCATCGCATCCAAAATAATAGCACAATATGGATGAGGGCCTACTTGAAGATAATCCTGATCCTTCGGATCAATTGCCTCTTTAATATCAAGTCCGGTTTGAATCCAAACCGGCGATCTACCTAACGTCACTGGCGTTATCGCCGGAAGCTGAAATGAGACAGGAAATTCATAGACCTGCTCCGCCACTACTTTGAATTTACTTGCTAACAGGAATTTGGATACCGTCGCTTCCACTTCCATCTTCTTATCGTTCAGCTCTTTCAAGTAACGCGTCTTAACGAATGCGTAGACGTCATCGACCTCCTGATCCACTCGGCCACCGTGAATTCGAACGGTACCACTGATCGTATCACCTGCGTTCACGAAATCTTGATGAAGCATGAGATCTACTTTAGCCGCTCCAATTCCGGCACTCGCGAGCATTCGTTTAAACATTGACATTGTAATGAATTCCCTCCCTAATATTTGCATATTTAAGGATACGAAGGGAACCACCTGAGGTTTCATTTACGGGACAGTAAATGCCATGCAACTGACAAAAAAGAAGCATCCTCACCCCAAATAGGGTCGAATACTTCTTTTTATTCACAAAGTCTACGCTGAGGCGAACTGACTGTTATATAATCTGGCGTAATATCCACCGCTGGCTAGGAGTTGATCATGCGTACCACTCTCCACAATGTCTCCATCCTTCATGAAAAGAATGAGATCCGACTCCCGAATCGTTGACAATCGGTGGGCAATCACAAAGCTGGTCCGACCAGCGATCATAGTCAGAAAAGCCTTCTGAATCCGTACCTCAGTTAATGTATCAATACTGCTTGTAGCCTCGTCTAAGATGAGCATAGGCGGATCTACAAGCATTACTCGTGCAATGGTAAGCAGCTGCTTCTGTCCTTGGGAGAGATTATCCCCTGAGCCACTGATCTTCGTATCATACCCTTCTGGCAGACGTTTAATGAAGCTATGAGCATTAGCAGCTTTAGCAGCAGCGATGATTTCCTCCTCTGTAGCCCCAGGTTTTCCGTAAGCAATATTATCTCTGATCGTGCCCCCAAAGAGCCAAGTATCCTGCAGCACCATCCCAAAATTACGTCGCAGACTGTCACGCGTAATGGTCTTAATATCCACACCATCAATCTTGATGGACCCACGGTCCACATCGTAGAAACGCATGAGCAGGTTTACCAGTGTCGTCTTCCCTGCTCCAGTCTGACCTACAATCGCAACTCGGGTACCGGGCTTCACTTCTAGACTGAAATCGTTAATCAAGGGACGTTCTGGATTATAAGCAAAGGATACTTTTTCGAAGGTAATGGTTCCTTGACTTGTACTCATGATTTTGGCGCCCTTAGAATCAGCGGGTTCTGGTGTTAGATCGAGAATGGCGAAGATCCGCTGCGCAGAGGCAGTTGCCGATTGAAGCTGTGTAATCACACCTGTTATTTCATTAAACGGCTTAGCGAACAAGTTGGAGAAGATCAAGAAACTGGACAGATCCCCTACCGTGAAATGACCCCGAATTACCATAACACTACCGATCATAGCTATAACTGAGAACGTAACGTTATTTACTAGCCGCGTTGTCGGATTGGATAAGGAGCCATAAAATTGTGACTTCACACCGGTCTGATATAATGTCTCGTTTTGTTCTTCAAACTGAGACATTGCACGTTCTTCATAATGATAAGCGGTGACTACTTTTTGCCCGCCGATCATTTCCTCCACATAGCCATTGAGACCACCGAGAATCTTCGCCTGCTCTTTAAACATCTTTTGAGATCGCATCGTAATAAATCTGGCCACAAAAAAGGTGGCGGGTGCTGACAGAAGAACTACTAAGGTCATCAGAGGACTGATGTACAACATAAGCACAATTGCCCCAACAATGGTGATGATCCCTGTAAGCAGTGTGGAGAAACCTTGCAGCAGTCCATCAGAGACGGCATCCATATCGTTAACAAACCGGCTGATACTGTCTCCTTGCGGGTGGTTGTCGTGAAATTTTAAAGGCAAAACATTTAATTTATCAAAAAGCTCCCGCCGTAAGTCATATACAGTCCGGTAGGCGATTCGATTCGTCAGATAGGTAAGGAGCCATCCGAAAAAGCTGCCGACAATATATACCGCTGCCAGAATCAAAAGCAATCTAAGTACGGCGTCAAAATCCACCTCTCCCGGTCCGATCATAAAATCAATGGCTTTACCGATAAGTAGTGGTCCGATTAGACTGGCGATCACACTGAGTAACGCGCATATAACTGCCCCAATAGCAATTTTTCTATAATGTCCTGTATATACAATTAGTCTTTTCCAAATGTTGTTTTTGTTCATTGGCCCGACTCCTCACTCGATAGCTGGGACAGGCAGATTTCTTTGTACACTTCACAACCACGCATCAGTTCCTCATGGGTTCCGACACCGGCGATCCGCCCTTCCTCAAATACCATAATTTTATCCGCTTGCCTTACAGTGCTCACCCTCTGCGAGACAACGAGTACAGTCATTTGCTGGCTGCTCTCTTTGAGCGCTTTACGTAGAGCCGCATCAGTAGCGAAATCCAGCGCACTGGAGGAGTCATCCAGAATTAGAATCGACGGCTTACCTACCACTGCGCGAGCTATCGTCAAGCGCTGCTTTTGCCCCCCGGATAAATTAAGTCCGCCACGTGATACCTGCGTATTCAATACTTCTGGCAATTTACGAATAAACTCTTCCGCCTGAGCAACAAAGGCTGCTTGCATGATTTCTTCCTCGTTTGCGTCTTCCTTACCCCAACGAATATTCTCAGCGATGGTTCCTGTAAACAACACTGCTTTTTGCGGCACAATCCCTATTTTCTCTCGAAGCTGATGCAGCTTATAATCTCTGACATTCACTCCATCCACTTTAACTTCACCTTGCACTGCATCATAAAAACGTGGAATTAAGTTCACGAAAGTAGATTTACCAGAACCCGTACTGCCAATCAGCCCCACAGTTTCTCCGCGGTTAATGACTACCGAAATATCCTCTAATGCCAATTCTCCTGTTGTATTATAACCAAACGATACATGATCGAATGATATGGTAGGAGCGGTATGATCAGGTTCAGTCATCACAACATTCCCGTCCTCGGACACGGATGCTTTGACACTCAGCACTTCATTCACACGATTGGCAGAAGATGAGGCTTTTGTAAAAATAATGACCAAGTTGGAGACCACTATAAGTGCCAGCAAGATTTGAGTGACGTAATTGATAAAGGCAATGATCTCACCTTGAGACAATCGCCCCCCATCAATGTGAATTCCACCTACCCATAAAATTGCTATGATCGCCGCGTTTACTACAAGTGTCGTCATAGGTCCAAGTAAAGCGGAAATCCGAGAGACCCGGATCGCTGTAGTGGTTAAATCCTCAGATGAGGTATCAAAACGTTCTTTTTCCGTACGTCTCTTCGCAAAAGCACGAATGACTCGTATCCCCGACAAATTCTCACTAAGAACGAGCGCAAGGGCATCCAGCTTCTGCTGGTATTTTCGATACAAAGGTGCACTTCGAGTGATAATAAAATATAATATAATGCCAAAAATCGGCGTTGCCGCTATTAAAATCAGCGATAATCTAAAATCCAAAATCATGGACATTATGATAGCCCCGATGCAGATAAACGGCGCACGAATAACCAGGCGAATCAGCATAGCCACTGCAATCTGCAGCTGGTTTACGTCATTGGTAATTCTGTTAATCAGCGTAGGCGTACCGAACGTATCCAGCTCAGCGTACGATAAAGATGTAATATGTTTGAACATTTTATTACGAAGCGTCGTGCCGAATCCCTGAGATGCTCGTGCTGCATAGTATTGGCACACCATGGAGCAACCGAAGCCAAGCAGAGACATCAGCACCATCAGGCCACCCATACGGTATACATAAGCACTGTCATGATTTCCTACCCCGTTATTGATGATTAACGCGACAATGGTAGGCAAAATCAGCTCCAGAATCGCTTCCATCAGCTTGAAGATTGGACCGATGATGGCTTCTTTTTTGTACGGTTTTAAATAGACTGCAATTTTAAACAACGTCATCCACACCCAACATAAGAAGTATTTAAGCACTTGAAATATGTATAATAACAGTTATGATTATGGCATATCTACTCACATATTAATAATATTTGATTCGTATCGCTCCCATACGATTAACATATCTCAAGTTCGGAGGATTCTTTTTATGGATATTAGACAGCTTAAATATTTTATGGCTATCGCTGAGGAAGGGCAGATTACTTCTGCAGCCAGAAAGCTGCAAATGGCTCAGCCTCCGCTCAGTCAGCAGCTTAAGCTGCTTGAGGAAGAACTAGGCGTCAAGCTTGTAGATCGAGGTCCGCGCAGTGTACAACTTACCGAAGCAGGAGCCATTTTGCGTGACCGGGCTCAACAAATTCTGGAGCTGGCTGATTCCACTGCCCGGGAGCTCAATGATTTTGTCAAAGGCTTAAAAGGAACTCTTGCCATTGGCACTGTCTCTTCCTCAGGAGCGACCCTGCTCCAAGATCGACTATGTGAGTTTCACAAAACGTATCAAGGCGTTAAATTTGAAATCCATGAAGGGAATACCTTCAGAATCATCGACCTTTTGAACAAGGGCATTGTAGAGATTGGCATTGTCCGGACACCCTTTAATGCTACAAATTTAGAATGTCTTTACACACAAGCTGAGCCTATGATTGCCGTAATGACTCCAGAGTATGACTGGAAAACAGATGAAAACTTCGTTGAGATCGGTGAGTTAAAAGATAAGCCGCTCATTATCTACCGCCGTTTTGAGCAGCTTATCCGGGAAACCTGTCTTGAGAATGGTTTTGATCCGCTAATTTTCTGTATGAATGATGATGCGCGAACAACACTGCTCTGGGCAAATGCTGGTCTCGGCATCGGAATTATCCCCAAATCCGCTTTCGAATTAACGAGTAATCGTAATTTGATCTATAAAGAAATCAGTAGTGAGTCGCTTCGCACGCGGGTCGCCGCCGTCTGGATCAAAGATAAATACTTATCATCACTAGCTTCCAAGTTTATTGAAAGCTTTAAGAATGGTTAAACAACAGGCATGTTACTATATATGTAGCGATCGCACCGAAGAACTCTATTATTCTGGAATATCAAGGTGAGTACATCGAAATCCCCTTCCTTACTGTGATGCATTATGAGTATCTTGCCATTCTCGGCGAACGCAACGTTCAATTATTCGGAGATTACTTCCCGATTCGCTTCGACTAATTGGATACGATAGAGGGTGACAATTTATCTTGCCAAGTCCATCCTAAGCAATCGTATATTCGAAGTGAATTTAATGAATTTATGGAGCAGCAAGAATCCTATTACATTATGGAGAAGCAAGGAACATCCCATGTCTATTTGGGATTAACGGATACTTGCACCGAAGAAAATTTCTATCAAGCGGTGAAGTCAGCGCAGGAAACGGCTATTCCTATCCCATTAAAAGACTATGTAAACGAGTTTGAAGCTGAAAAAGGCGACCTATTCCTCATTCCAACAGGTACAATGCATGCATCAGGAAAAAATAATCTTGTCATCGAGATTTCATCAACAACATGGTGGTTTACGTTTAAAATCTATGATTTCTTGCGCAAAGGAATGGATGGTAAACCTCGTCCGATTAATATTGATCACGCCTTTCCGAATATTGATTTCTATAAGAAAACAGCGTGGGTGCAGGAGAATTTAATCGCTAAGCCCGTACTATTACAATCCCAAGGTCGCAACGAAATGGTGGAACTTGGTCAACGAGAGGATCTACTTTTCTATGTACACCGATTACATTTAACTGATAAATGGGAAGATCATACGGATCACCAAATGGTCATGTTCAATCTCGTAGAAGGTGAGAAGGTGAGAATTATATCCTGCGACAATGAATCCGTCTCAGTCGAATTCCGGTATGCGGAGTCCTATATCCTGCCTGCTGCATTCGGTGCCTATCGAGTTGAGAATTTAGGTAGCCAGCCTTGTACGCTCATAAAAACTGGGGTATCCAAATCTTGGGATGTGAGCTTCCTTGAAGACTAAATTCGTAATCGCACTCGACGTTGGCGGGACCTTTATCAAGTCCAGTCTCGTCATGAATGGCTGCTCCATTCAAGCTTCTCAATTCCAAGTCCCTTCGCTTGCAAAGTGAGGATGCCAGCACTACGCTCCAGCAATTCATGACGATCATGCAATACCAATATATGTTTGGAACAACATTATCGAACGATTTGTCTGCTGCAGTGTGGCATATCGGAATTGCATTTCCCGGGCCATTTGATTATGAGCAAGGAATCTCCTATATCCAAGGTTTATGCAAATTTGAATCGCTTTACGTATGAATCTCAAGAAGATTATTCGTAGCTTGTTGGAAGCAAATAATGATCAGCCATGGGCAGCAGCACTCGTTCATGCACCTATTCGTTTCGAGAATGATGCTAAGCTATTCGCGCTAGGGATCAGTACCTTATTTCCACAAGAACGTTTTATCTCTTTAACACTCGGCACAGGGCTGGGCTCTGCTTTCATTGATCAAGGAAAAATCCGAATTGAGGGTGAGGGAGTTCCTCGTAATGGAGAGCTCTATGATAAGCCTTATCGCCATACAATGATCGATGAAGTGTTCTCCCGTCCTGGTATTCTACATGCCGCACAGGAACGTGGATTTTGGATAGAAGGCATGGATGTGAAGGAGCTCGCTGATCTGGCAAGACAGGGAAACCTCGCCTATCAACAAGTATTCGAAGAATTTGGTTCGTGTCTAGCTGAGATGCTTGATCCCTATATCGTGGGCTTTGGAGCACAGCGACTCGTGCTTGGCGGACAAATCACGAAAAGTTTTGATGTATTTGGACCTGCGCTCGAACAGGGACTACTACCACATCATCTATCTATTTATACATCTGAGCATGTTATAGAGAATACGTTCAAAGGTATTGATCAATTATTCTCATAAAAAATGGAAGGTCGGCTACCCATTATTTGAGTAGCCGACCTTTCATACTATCATACGTTATTTACCGTACTCTATAATCATTTGAGGATTATTAGTCATTCTGAACGTAGTCATTTGCGAATAACCTGATTCAATACGGATTGGTTCTCCGCAATAGTTCCCCCAGCCTAACGCTGGGTAATACCAGGCTTGATTGATAATAAGCTGTGCTATGATTTTTGCAGGAATGGTATCATTCAGAATTTCGAATGCCTCGATGACAACTTCCGCTCCCTCGCAATCGAAGGGGACTCCAATGGTAATCTTATGGTACGCGAGTGGAAGTTCTCTGCAAGTAAATCGTTGTTGGTACAGTGGCATACCAATATCACTATGTGTACCAATGATATGCTTGGGCTGATCATCTACGTGAACATGCATCGTTCCACCAGTTTTATGTTTCTTATACATGAACTGAACGCCTGTACCGTAAAATGAGAATTCAATGGTAGATCCCGGAGTATTCGAATGCCACACCGTACCTATGATAGCTTTTGAATCTTGTAGGTGCTGCCATTCACCCTTATAGGTTAATGAATCGGTATCCGCATAACTAACTAATGTAGGCGGTTGATACATATAAGCTATTCGAGCAGCCTCGTTTCCGTTGGATTCTACGCGTAGAGTGGCGTCCGTATCTGCTAGGCCAACAGCATAGAAGTGAATATACTCTCGCATCGTTTGGAAATCATTAGTAACTATTCCTTTAGTAGAATCGTCTTTACGTTCCAAATAATAGTTGCGCATATCGTCTTTCCATTCCCACGCAGGTTGCTCTCCGTAAACATCTGGTTGTTCATCACTAGCTTTACGAACCCGGTTGGCACGGCCGGTAAGTCTCCCTATATGATTCTCAGGATAAACACTGAATCGTCCTGATTTCTGCCATTCCACATAATCGATGTGCTCAGGCATATCGATTGCTACACCAAGTTCTTGTATCTCAAACTCAAGTTCAACATTGTCCACCGTATAGCGAATTTCAAATTTACCACTTGCGAACAGCTTCTGAACAAATAAAACTTTTATGCCTAGTGTGTAATGACCAGTAGTTGTGACTACAATCTGCTGGTCATTCTCGCAAGTTTCTACATGAATGGAACCTGGAATCCAATTACCAAGCTCGACACCAGTCAAATTCAAATGCGGGCCACCTGTAAGTATGACTCGGTTTTGAAAAGTTGCTTGAGAGAGCATCGCTGATTCTTTGCAATATGTGAAAGAAACCATGTTGTTACGAATGAGATATTGCTCATCCGTTTCTTCGACCTTTAATGCTTCATACTGGGCATCACAGAATATGAACTTTCTTGTTGCAATTGGGAGCAGATATTCATCTACGACTATCCCATCCGATGTTTGAAACTGTAAATGTATGCGCTCTCGATCGCTCCAATCTCGTGCTGGAAGTTCGAGTTGCCCACTTGAGTATGGCTTAATATCAGGTCCATAGAAAGACGGTTGAGCAATAATTTGCCCATCCACGTGAATGCTGTAGCCAATGTTCACTTCATTCAGGTTAGTGTGATTGAACCAGTTACTAATTGAGATGACGAGTGGGGCATATCCTGGATTCCCTACGGTGCCTTCCATAATCCGAATTGGGGAGTAGGCTTTCTTAGTCATCCAATATTCAGGCTTTTGTCTGCGCCAGACATCACTCATATTCCCCCATTCTCCGTAACCTGCGGCAGTACCAATTGAATGCTGTTGATGTCGTTCGGGGACACCTTCTGGCAGGAAGAATATATCATCAATATTAGCCCACAATGCACCACCAAGCGCACCATGCGTATTTACAATTTTATCCCACATCTTATATACACTCTCACCCCAGAAGTTGCGTACGTTATTGTCTCGTTCAAGTTCCTCGATGTTATAACAAGCGATATGTGCATATTCATCATGAATAACAGGGGAAGAATAGTTAATTACGATATCTTTCTCAGACACCCCATAAGTGACTAAGTGATAATCCATATCATTTGTATAATCAATATAATGTGCGCTGTAAATATCGGTTGTACTGCCATCCTCAACTAAGAACGGATAACTGAATTTAGTTGGCCGAGTCGTCTCCTCTTGCTGAACGTACTGCAGTTGTCTTCTGAATTTATCCCCTTCCTCATTAGCGCGCCAGCCACTCTCATTAGCTAATGACCATATTATGACGCTAGGATGAGAACGATCACGTTCTATCATTTCTGCTAATTGATTCATATACCATGGTTCGTCATCCCGCCATGGTCCAGGTCCATTTGCATACTGGAAGTTAACGGCTGTTTCTTCCTCTACATACATGCCAAGCTCATCGCACGCCGCAAGAAACTCCTCCGATGGTGGATAGTGGGAGGTTCGTACGTAGTTAACATTTTGCTCTCGTAGCAATATGACATCCTGTATATCCATTTCTGGTGTTGTTGTTCTACCGAGCTTTGGATGGATACTATGGCGGCATGTGCCTCTTAATTTAATTCGTTCTCCATTAATGTAGATTTCTTTCGGATCTGTCCCGTTCTTTCCTGCGAAGCAGATTTGTCGGAATCCAACCTGTACTTCAGCTTGCTCGATCAATTGATGCTCATCGTCAAATAACTTGGCATGTAGGGTGTATAGATAGGGCTGCTCAGCATTCCATTTCTTTGGGTGTTGAATGTTGAAGGATATATCGAGGTGTTGTTGCTCAGGCTCAAAAAAGATAGAGTGCTCTTCAAGTGTTACGAGGGATTGTTGTTGGTCTGTTAGCTCCAATTGAACATAAGCAGCATTAGCTTGATTCAGTTCGGCACCTAATGATACATGCAAAAACGCGTTATTGTAAGCGGTGTCAAATTCAATGTCATAATGAAATCTAGTAAGATGCGTCTTAGGTACTGCAATAAGCTCTATCGATCTTAGAATCCCACCAATATTATGATGAGCGTATTTGCTACCAATTGAAGGGTCCCATATGTCATCGATGAATTCAACGACGATAGTAGTAGCTTGCCCAGCGCGGATCTGATCCGTAATATCACAATCCCATGTCGTAAATCCACCCTGATGATCACGGTTATACAAACCGTTTATCCATACCTTAGCTTTGGAATATATACCATGGAACCTTAGGATTACATGCTTTCCATCATAATCTTCTGGAATCATAAAAGAAGTTGTGTAGTAGTATGGTGTGTCATTTTCGATATTATAGCCTTGCATAGCAACTTCACCAGGAACAATGATTTCATGCCAATCATAAGAATCGAGGTTTTGTGCCTCAATATGTTCAGTTGAGAGTGGATTCATACTGAAATACCATTGATTCTCAAGACATGTATTGAGACATATCACAGGATCTTTCGTGCCCGAAGTATAGGTAGGCTTCGTAATTATTGTAGGTCTTTTCCATGCTGTCGAATTGTTTAGTACTGATGTTGCCATGATCATGCTAATTCAACCTCCGAACATAGATTGATGGATGCCTAGCGTCAATATCATTCCAAAATGGACATAGGAAGAGAACGAACCGCAGTCGTCTTCCTATGTCTTTCAGATGCAGGATTCGTCCAATTTTGACTATACAGTCTTAATCTTGATCGTTTTTATTTCATAAGGTGTAAAGGTCAGTTGCCAGCTGTCCATTAACATGACTTCTTCTTCCAAGGCATTCGATACATACACCGCTTGATGTGGATACGGCCACTTCAGCTCGATCGTCTCACGACCTCCAGCGGATTCATACATACGAAGAATGATGCCATCGTCATCCTCAGCCCATTTGACCGTCTCCAAGACAACATGCTCACTTGTAAAAGGAAGCATTGAACAACATCGATCCCATACATTCGTGCTCTGTAGCTCTGTAGCATCTACGGTGGATGCTGCAATATAAGCAGGTGGATGATTCAGCTCTGCTGCTGCTCGAAGTGTGTGTCCTTGGCGCCAATCGCCGGCATGTGGATACAGTGCATAGGTGAACTCATGATATCCCTGATCTGCCGATATATCCGGCCATCTTGGCGCACGTAGCAAGGAAAGACGAATCGTACTTCCTTGGGTATCATAACCATACTTACAATCATTCAGCACACTGACACCATAGCTATGCTCAGACACATCAGCGAAGCGATGACCACATACTTCATATTGCGCTTGATCCCAGCTTGTATTGCGATGTGTATTCCGCTCTAAAGCACCGAACGGTATTTCATAAGTGGCTCGACTTGTTACAACATCGAGTGGGAAGCCCACCTTCAGCAGCTTATGAGCTTCCTGCCAATCCACCTTTGTTCTAAACTCAATGCGAGCATGATGATGATATAGAACCATCTCCTGCTCAATCGTGGATTGTCCTATACGCCAACGGAAGCCTATAACATCAGCAACAGCTCCTGAGCTGATTAGCTTCTTCTCTAACAGAAATGCCTCTCCAGCAGACTGTTGCTCATAGCGCGGATCAATGTCCCACGCATCCCATAGCGTCGGACGATCATGGAAGAAATGGAACTGATTCGCCCGTTCACCCGCCTTCACAATCTCACGATTCGCTTGTTTATCGTATAAGCTTATTATTTCTCCTTGTTCATTGAAGCGTATACAATAGTAGGCTGTCTCCCACACATCAAGCAGCGCTGGTAATACTTTCGGCGATTCTGGCACTACAGTTACTTCATTTTCACGTACTAGAATCGTATTGTAGCCCATTGCCGGAACATTCGGTACACGAATTCGAAGGATCTTGGTCGTTCCATAGGTACTAACTTCATAATCCAATGATTCTCCATCCGTAGTCACGATCGATAAGCGATGCCATTCAATATTCGCAACACCTTGATCGATAAGATCCTGGGTAGTCAGCTCTAATACACAATCACGGCTCCAGCCCAAACTATTCAATACAAGGAACGGTGTTCCTCCCATCGTCCCTTGGATCTGAATATTTGCTGCAATGGCTGCCATCCCGGTCTGTAAGCTTGCTGTCCCACGCTCGAATACTTCCACATACTCTTTCATCGATGTCTCATACGTTTCTGTAATGGCAGAACCCGGAATAATATCATGGAACTGATTTAATAAAATCAACTTCCATCCCTCATGTAAATCATGCTGTAACGTCGTTGCTTGTTCTGAGCTCAGCGATGATCGCACCAACGTAGACCATAACTCTGCTTCACGATACAGAACCTCAGCCTTCCGATTATTACGTTTGTTACGCCCATGTGTCGTATACGTACCTCGATGTAATTCAAGATACAGGTCACCGTACCAGCTCGGTAAATTTGGATTTGCTTCGGAAATACCCGTGAAGAATGCCTCCGCGCTACTAAATTGAGATGAGGGCTGACCGATCATGAGATCCGAGCGATGAATATATTCGAGCATCTCACGCGTGACACCACCACCGCCATCCCCATGCCCATACAATAACATTTGTTCCGGATGCTTAGCTTTCTCTTTATAAGATTGCCAATGTTCATGAACATCCTTCGGCTGCGTATCCTCGTTTACCCCATGGTTGCAATACGATAGCATTGGCGTTCCATCAATGCCTACCCAATAAAACAAGTCATACGGAAATGGGTTCGTATCATTCCAATTCAGCTTTGTCGTCATGAAGTAACGCATGCCACCATGCTTCAAAATTTGTGGTAATGATGCACAGTAGCCAAAGGTATCCGGTAACCATTCTATAAAGGATCGCTTTCCAAATTCCTGCTGATAAAATCGTTGACCGTAGAGCATTTGCCGCATCAATGATTCACCACTTGGTATATTGAGATCCGGCTCCACCCACATGCCACCGACAAGCTCCCAGCGGCCTTCACGAATTCGTTCTTTTACACGCTCATATAACACTGGATCATTCAACTTCAAATACTCGAAGAGCAACGGCTGACTCTGTGCATACCGATATTCAGGAAATTCATCCATTAAAGCATTTACAGTTGAGAACGTCCGACTCGTCTTACGCACTGTCTCACGACATGGCCACAGCCATGCAATATCAATATGAGATTGTCCTACCATATGGATGACACCTTCGCTATTGCCACCGATCTGTCTTATTTGTTCGACAAGGTGGTGTTCAATTGAAGCTGCGGCACCGCCTGCAATCTTCTCTTGTGATAGCAAAGTAAATGCATCCATAGCTGTATATAGAGCTTCCATCACGCGAGTACGACGAAAATCTGACGCTGGTAGCAATTCCGCAGCATTCATAATGACGCTCACAGAATACATCAACGACTGCACTGTTGTGTTCACATAGACTAGCGTGCTATGAATCTTGCGAATGGGTGCATGAATGGTTGCTTGCTGATTTAAGGGATCCACAGGCTCCGGTACAGCATCAAACAGTTCAATCTCCACTTCGATTTGTTTGCCAACCCGATCAGGTAATTTTACAAATGGGTGATTTCGATCCAACCCTTGAAAGGACTGTCCGTTAATACGAAGCAGCCCTTCCCCACCTGATCCAGAGGTAAAATATAACCCTACTGCATCCTCAGGCCATTCGTTCGGAATGGATAACGTCGTACGCAGCATATACGTTGTACCTTGTTTGCTTGGGAATAAATCAAAGGCTTCGCTTCCGACAAAGGGACGTTCCTCGGTATATTTACCAGGTAATATATATTCCGTTGCTTGTACGTCCCAGTCCTTAATGGGAATCGATTCGAGCCACTGTCGTTCAGATAACTCTCGAATGAACCGTTGTATTCTAATCATTAGTAATCCTCCTGGTCGTTCGTCGGCTTCATCGCACTCATTGTACAACCTGTAAATCGATGGACAATGTTTGCTCTACATTCGAACCGGTGTGAATTTCGAATCGACCAGGCTCGACGATCCATGTTAAATCTGCTGAGACAAATTGCAGCTCCTGTGACGTAATTGTAAAGTGAACCGTACGCTTCTCCCCAGGCTCCAAAACTATTTTACAGAAGCCCTTCAGCTCCTTCTCTGGGCGTGATATCGTGCTGACACAGTCCTTGATGTACAGCTGAACGACCTCTTGTCCAGCCACATCTCCCGTATTCATCACATCCACTGAAACCGTACAAGTACCACCAACGGAAATACTCGACTGATCCAATTGGATACTATCGTAGTGAAAGCTCGTGTAGCTCAGCCCATATCCAAATACATATTGCGGATGGAAATCCGTCTCTAAATATCGATGCCCACGCGAACGCTTCTTATTATAGTACACAGGCAATTGTCCCAGATGCTTCGGAATGGATAATGTTAATCGACCTGATGGGTTGTAGTCACCGAACAGGATATCCGCAATGGCATGACCTCCTTCTTGTCCTGGATACCATGCCTCCACAATCGCATCAGCATGCTCATCAATCCATGGCTCAACAATTGGGCGACCATTGATATACACAACAATCAGCTTCTTGCCTAAACTGTGAAGCTCCTGCAACAGCTCGAGCTGTACTCCACATAAATTCAGTTGGGCACGATCAAAGCCTTCTCCACAATCCATATCACTTAGCATAAACGTATCGGTAATGACCGCAGCCCCAGTCTTCAAATCAATCGTACCTTCTCCAAAATCACGTGCACTCGATCCGCCTACAACAGCAATAATTGTCTCTGCTGAAGCCGCAGCTGCGATCGCCGCTTCGAATCCTTCCCGAGATGGGTCCTTCACTCGACAGCCTGGTGCATACACAACCTCACTAAAGCCTGAACACTTCGCGCGAACGCCATCCAACACGGTAACAATCTGCTCCCGCTCCTGCGGTGACGTATAATCGCCTAACTGGTTATACATATTGTTCGCGTTCGGTCCAATCACGGCGATCTTGCCACGGGATGGAGATAACGGTAATGCCTGTTCCTTATTCTTCAGTAACACAATGCCTTCGCGTGCAGCTTGCCGAGCCAATTCTCTATGAGAGGATTGACCAATAACCTGCTCTGCCAACGCTGGATTCACATAAGGACGTTCGAATAATCCTAATTCAAATTTCAAGCGCAAGATTCGCTCCACCGCAAGATCTAGATCTGACACCGTGATCAATTGCTGATCAAGAGCAGATTGTAGATATTGGCCAAAGGTCTCACCGGACATCTCCATATCTACGCCCGCTTTCAATGCTAGGCTGGCCGCTTCCTCTTCCGTCTCACAGATTTGATGACCATGTCTGAGCTGGCTCATCGCTCCACAATCCGTGATGACGAAGCCGTCAAAGCCCCACTTGTCACGTAAAATATGCGTCAACAGCTCTTTACTAGACGTACAAGGTACCCCATCAATTTCGTTATAGGCCGTCATAATGGATTTGGCTCCTGCCGCAACCGCACGCTGAAAAGGAAGTAAATCCTTCTCCATCAGCTCACGCATGCCCATACGTACGGTATCCGCATTACGCCCACCATCTGGACTACCATAAGCTACAAAATGCTTCAAGGTTGCAAGAATGGTATGATCCGTATTTAACGAATCCCCTTGCAACCCTTTCACCGCAGCTATTGCCATTTCACTAATCAAATAAGGATCTTCACCAAAGCATTCCTCTGTCCGCCCCCATCGCGGATCACGTGTCACGTCCAATACAGGAGAATAGGTAGCTGCTCCCCCTTGTGCACGAGTCTCTACCGCTACAGCTTGACAAACCTGTCGGAACAACTCTGTATTCCAGCTACTTCCTATGGTCAGTGGTACAGGGAACACCGTGTTCCCTATGGCCATATGTCCATGGGAGCATTCCTCACCAAATAGAATTGGAATGCCCAGTCGCGTATGCTCCATTGCATATCGCTGAATAAGATTAGTAACCTCGGCCCCTTCACGCAGGGACAAGCCTGTTTCAAGTGTAACCTCTGTCCATGGATCTGCTCGAAGCACACCATATAGTGAACCGACTCCACCATTCGTAATTGCGTCTTTAAATGTATCCGTGAGCTGAACATCTCCGTCGCCTTTTACATATGTCTTCCAGCCAAAAGGCTGGAGAAGCTGTCCAAGCTTCTCCTCCAGCGTCATTTCGGCCAACAAATCTGCAACACGCTCAGCAATAGATAACGAAGGGTTTTTATATTTCATTCGATATATACCTCCAGTTTTGTTGAGCTAGTGTTGGCGCCAAGCTAGAATGCCAGCATTCATTCCACGGCATGCATCCATGGAAGCATCCGGTTTGCTATAGTTCTCGCCCCAAGTGATGAAATATCTAAATTCATAGAAACCACCCAATGTCGCAGAGAAATTAGTTTCCCAATAGTTATTCATCACCCAAGCGTACAAATGAGCTGGATCCTGCTCTAGCTTCTCATCACCGTTAAGCAATCGATACCCATGTTCTAGCGAACCTAGCTGAATTAATGGAGTGTCTGGCATCGCGATCACAACGCCTTGCGATTCGGAAACATATACAGCTCCTTCTCCAACCGCTGTGTAATCTGCTAAGCTGCCTGGTAATTGATCCTTCCGCATCCGTGTCAACGCATCCATCTTATCCACCCATAAGTCATACTTATCCGTTGATAATGAGCCACCAAAAGGAAGTGAAACATATAAGTTTTCAGGCTTCCATACGCTCTCTTTATGCATACGTATGGCCACATCCACACGTGGACGATCCGCGTATACTGTTAAGAACAAGGAATAATGCTCACAGCCATCCACCTTATAGGTCAATTGAATAATGCCATACACCGGACCTTGCGTAATGAGCTCCGCACTAATTAACTCGCCCGTTGAAACGATCGCATCCGGTCCCTTCCGATTACGGCCCATCAGACGACGCACCTCGGTCATTTCTCCAACCTTCGTTGCAGGTGTAACATCATAGACTGGCGTAAAAGCTGCGTGCTGGCGATCAGCTCGAAGTAGCTCTTTTCCTGTCGTTTTATCGACCCACGAGGTGATCCCTTCGCCCTTTTTCCACGTGATGTGTACAAATGGAGTTTCTACATAGGAAGATGTCATGCGGAAATTCTTCACATCATGCGTAACATCCAGATCCATCACGCGATCGGATGCTAAATAATCGTTCATAAAAGCGGTTCCGATACTTGGTTTCACGGCGAAGATCTGAAGTACTCTCTCTTCACTTGGCTGCAATGTTACCGGAATCGTTACGATCACACCTCGAGATGCCAGACGAAGCTGTGCTGGAATGACCTCATTCGTCGTAATATCACGCACCTCGAAGCCATTCTTGATCTCATCGTGATACCATCCTTCGAGAATGAGATGCGCATAATCTTCTTGTACGAAATGATATGGATTATGAATTTTAAACTTCATAGGGCGCCCAGGAGCAAGTAATGCATCGCCCTTCGCCTCAAGAATGTCATACAACGCACGATGCGCAATCGTACTTGCATTGGCAGCAAAGGCTTCCTTCCGCAAGCCTAATTCCTGAACGAACGGATTCCAAGGCTCGGAAATGGATGAATGATAGCCCCATGTATGCTCAGCAAACATCGTTAACTGATATTCCATCTCCTTCATCGTCTCCGATGTAACGATTTCACAGTTCGGATCCAGCCTTCTAACCTTTTGATATACACGTTGTGCTTCACGGAATACTTGTACATGCTTCGGTGTTGAACCTACGCCATCCGTCCACCAGTCTGGCCAATCTCCACGATACACAGGAATATCTTCCGCATGCTGCTGTGCATGAGCACGAACTTCATCGAAGAAATCATCTAAAGTTGCCATCTGAATCTCAATATTTTCGCCGTGCTTCGCATTCCATTGACGAATGAAGGTCATCGTCTCCGCATTCGGTGGATTGTTATCCGTTGGTAGCCCTGAGAACATAGCTGGGAAGAAGTTAAAGGCATAGCCATCCTCTTGCAAACGCTCAATGTAGCGAAGTATACGCTGTTCAGCAATCTCGAATGTAGCGCCATGACTCATATCAAATTCATCTTTGATCGTATATTTCCCGCCCATACCAGGTACAAGCCCCAGATCATTACCGAATACATAATGCTCCCCACTCCAGGTCAGCAAGCGATCACCGGAAGGCATTTCCCACCAGAAAGGCTGCTGCTTCTTCCAGCAAGGAAACATTCCGTGATGGGTATGAATGCAGGTAGATAAATTATGAATACCGGCATCTAACAATGCCTGACCATACCCCCAGCTGAAGCCGTTAATGTCTGCAGTCATCGCTGATGTAATTGGAGCTTCAATGGAATATCCAAAATCTCGTACACGGGCAATCATCGATGTGAACAAATCTTTGCCGATTAATTCCGTCATATTCAAGTACGTACCGGACAAGCCGATATCACCACGCTTAACTCCGGCTACGAACTCTTCCTTTTCTTGCTCCGTTGCCCGACTCAGGAAGGTTTCGATAGGCCAAAACGTTTCACATACCCACTTAAACCCCTCCCATTCAGGTCGACGACCGGATTGAATTTCACGCAAAATGTGAAGCACCTGCCGGATAAAGTCTACATGATATTGTTGGATCTTCTCCTGACGCTCTGTGTAGCCGATATCGGTATGGGAATGATGAATTGCATAAATTTTCCAAGGTTTTGTGTTGGTCATCTTTTATTCTCCTCTACTTGGTGCTCATATCGATTTATTAAGAACAACAGTTACGATCTCGGCCGCCTTTACTTCAAGCTGGATGACAGCGTTTGAATCGGCCGTAAGCGCTTCCTCATGTGATTCGAGTATATTACTTTTATACGCCTGACTATAGTTCATACGAGGTTCGAAGGCTAAAGTCGTTGGTGAAGTGGTCATGTTGAACCAACGAATCGCAAGATCACCCGTTGCTTCAGCTACCTTCACGGAAGAGAGCTGCATGTCATTTCCACTCGCCTGCAACCATTGATGTTTCGGCTGAAGACTACCATTATGAATATCTGTCGATACAGTCATCCATGGTATTTGATATTGATAGGCAAGCGCATACGCTTCTTCAGCTACCGCAGAACCATGTGGAATAATCATGAGCTCCGCCTGAGCAGGACCTAGACATTGTGCTTCTGGTGTGTAGAAGACGCCCCAATCTCCAAGCTCACCTGTGCAGCGTAGCAATGTAACGGCAATCGTATTCCGTCCATCACGTAACACTTCGTATTCATTTAACCCTTTATTAGCGATGGTTAAGCCCGTCACGTCGTCCTTCACACTAACGAACGCTTGCTGATGTTGACTATTGTCTGGGTTCGTCCACTCACTCGAAGGTTCTGTGCTTCGTGTTGCGATCTCAAACATCGAATCCGCCTGATGCACATCGCTGACGAGATCCGTTGGGAACAGCATTCTGATGCGATGATCCTTCGCTTGATTATCGAAGGAGCTCTTCACTTGAAGTCCCTTACTATATTTCTCAAGCGTTACAGTCGTTGTTATATGGAGCTTCACGGTTTCGGTTGAACGTCCAGCCTGACGACTCGGGAACCACACGATGCCTTGCTGCTCTGCTGCGAGCAATTCATCCGCACTTACTGGAATGTCCCAATCATGAACGATTTGTACCGTACATGCGTATGGCTGATCGGATACGATAGAAATATCAGCTATAAGCGCTTCTGTCGTCAATACGTTCGTATTCTTCGGCTGACAATACATGTATTCATTTCCGATATCGCCGCTATTCTCATAAATACCGAGACCGCGATATACTTTACCATTTGCCTTATCCGTTAATGTGATCGAGCCATTATCTTCAATCCGTGCAGCAATAAACTCATTCTCTAGCGTCCGTTCATGAAGTAGCGAGCTTTCCTTTATTTCAGAATGTGGTCTCTCTACTACATCCTTCATCCAGGCATAAACTTGATGACCATTTGCAGGAACTGCTTCGACATGAAGCTCTAATCGAACACGTCGTGAGAAATACGGCTGACGAAATTTATCATCAGGCAAGTCATAACCGAAGTGGAGCCCCAGATCGGTTAGCTGATATTCTAGCTGACGCCCACCATGATCAATCACGCGATGAGGATGAATCTCGTGCGATGTCATCTGATTACGCATCTTCTCGATCGTTTCGCCTTCCCGGAAATAGATACGAGCAATATCCAGCTCCACCGTAACTACCCCACTGCGGTCATGGCCTGTCGTATTAAACACAATGAATGGACATGCGTGATCCCCGTATTCGGCGAAGCATGATGTATCCACATGATTTGCGATCGTCTCCATACTGTTCTGTACAATAGATTCTGTAACGTGACGGCTCTTGTCGAATCGCGTTACCATCTCACGATGTACCTCATCCACACTACAGCCACAAATACTATCATGCGGATGATTCTGCATGAGCGTCTTCCATGCATAAGTGAATAAGTGATGTGGATACGCATGTCCCAACTGATGAGCATAAGCAGATAACGGCTCAGCAACCTTCTCGAGCAATGTCTGACCCTGCTGGTTCATTTGCTTCAAATACACACGAGAGGAGGCCGTATTCACTAACGTTCCCCATCCATCTGTACGCTGACTTCGAAGCTCACCTTGGACGGTTGATAATTCACAATCAAGTGAACGATGCAGTGCATTCAGATAATCATTGAAATTGGAGTGAATAAACTCCGTGTCTGGATAGAGTTCACTAGCTGTCCGAATGGCTTCCGGCAAGTCCAGCTGAGCTGGCTGGTGATCACAGCCGTTCATATATAGTAGCTCGCTCGTCGATGCATATTTTTCCGCATCCGCTAGCTTCCGATCCCAATATGCCTTGGCTTCTACCGGATCTACTGGGACTTCATTTCCATTCGAGTACCAATTCGCAAATAGAATACCGAGTACCTTGGAGCCATCTGGGCCTTCCCAGATCAATTCGGAGTACGACGATTCATAATCTCCATCCGATACCTCATTGTTGAAGCCCGTCGGCTTCACACCACGACCGAAGAAGGCGTTCTGAATACCTGACTGCTGCATCAGCTGTGGTGTCTGTCCACACAACCCGAAGGTATCAGGAAAGTATCCAATTTTGGATACTTCCCCATACTTCAGTGCATCTTGATGACCGATCTGCATATTTCTTACATTGGCTTCACTACTGGTGAGGAACGCATCCTGCAATATATACCATGGACCAATAAGGATTCGACCATTTTGAATATGACGCAACAGCCGCTCCTTCTGATCCGGTCTAACTTGAAGATAATCCTCGAGAATGATCGTCTGCCCATCCATGAAAAAGCTACGAAATTCTGACTCCTCGTCCAACCGATCTAGCAAACTATCTACCAATTGAACGAGACGAACATGATGCTTCTCATAGGGTAAATACCATTCACGATCCCAGTGCGAATGGGAAACGATATGTGCCGTTCTTTTCTTCGTCATGCCATTGCTCCCCCTCTCACTACAAGATACCTTCCTGCATCGCCTTGTACACGAGTTGAGAGAACAAGCTATTCGACCAAGCAAACCATTTTCTTGTGAAAATCGTTGGATCGTCGGAATGGAAGCCTTCATGCATATAGCCTGTATCCGCATCCGTCTTCTCCAGTAACTCGATCATCGCTAGCTTCTCTTCTGCTGTCGTTGCTGTGAGCCCTTGCATAGATAATGACAAATGCCAGACATATCCTGCCGGTGTATGTGGACTACCAATACCTTTTGCTACTTTACCTTCAAAGTAATAAGGGTTTTCCTTGGATAACACAAATCTTCTCGTGTTCTGATAGATTTCATCCTCCGTTGTGCAGTAGCCCAAGTAAGGAATCGAAATCAATCCCGGCGTTCCCGCATCATCCATGAGACAGTGGTTACCATAACCATCCGTCTCGAAGGCATAAATCGGTCCGAATTCCGGATGACGATAAATACCGTATGTTTTGATCCCATGATCGATATCTGCTTCTAAATCCTTCAGCTCTTGCAAAAATTCCATATCACGGAATACCCACTCCGCAAATTCCTGCATTTGGCGAAGTGTAACCACCGCGAACATATTCCCTGGAATGTTGTAGTGGAATTCGCATACATCATCGCTTGAGCGGAAGCCTGACCACACCATTCCTGTATAGTTGACAGGCATTCCAAGGCCTTTATTCCGTAAGGAATCCTCAGGAATACCGTTATTTCGAGTGAAGCGGTATGGCGATTCTTCAAAGTGACGCTGTTCTGTGATGAACAAGTGATACATGATACGCATAGCTGATTTAAACCCAGCATCGAAAATATCTGTAATCCCTGTTTCCTTCCATAGCGCATAGGCAAGCCGCATCGAGAAACATAAGGAGTCAATTTCAAATTTACGCTCCCATACCCAAGGGGACATGTCTGTTATATCCGTCGTATTCCAATGCCAATCATTCGCAGATTCATTAAATGCATTCGCGTATGGATCAATATGAATGTACTGTATATGACGCTTTACTAAGCCTTTAAGAATGCGTTGAAGATCTTCGTCCTCTTTGGCAAACGGTACATAATGAATGACCTGCTCTACCGAATCCCGTAACCAACAAGCTGGAATGTCTCCTGTGATGACAAAAGTCGTTCCATCCTCTTTTAATTTCGTCGTCGTTTCCAAAGTATTCGGGAAGCAGTTCTTAAATAGCTGAAGTAGCTTCGGTCGATGCGCAAGCTTCTCTTCTGCTTCTTGTAGAACTTCTTGAATCGATTGTGGCAAGTTTAAGGATGGCATCGTAATTTTGGGTAATCTAAACTGTTCCATTGATAAGCTCCTCTACAATTGAAATTCTGTCATTGCATCTGATGATGTCGTTACAGCGGATACTTATCCATATAGTCCAGCAGCTCATCCACTGTTGTAAATGCCACGCCTGTTACGGTATCGGCACAACCATAGTAAATGGCAATGCGACCTGTCTCGCTATCTGACAATGCGGCACAAGGGAAAGTGACATTCGGTACATCTCCTACACACTCATACAATGTTTCTGGTCCAAGAATGTAATTCCGTGATCGTGCGAGCACCTTCCATGGTTCGTGTAGATCTAATAATGCCGCGCCCATACGATATACGAACCCGTTACATGTATTAATGACACCATGATAGATCAACAACCAACCACGATCGGTTTCAATCGGAACCGGCCCTGGACCAATTTTCTTCGATTGCCATGCGGATGCATCTGAATTAATCGTCCCCATCACATAACGATGTTTACCCCAATACGTTAGATCTGGACTCTCACTAAAGAAAATATCTCCAAATGGCGTATGGCCTGTATCACTTGGACGGCTTATCATGGCATATTTGCCATTTATTAAGCGTGGGAAGAGCACTCCATTACGGTTATATGGCAAGAAAGCGTTTTCCAATTGATGAAATGTTTTGAAATCATACGTATAAGCAAGACCAATCGTTGGTCCATGATACCCGTTACACCATGAAATATAATATTTATCCTCGATTTTGCACACGCGCGGATCGTAGCGATATTCCCGCTTCGTTACATATTCGTCACCTTCGAATTGGAGCGGTTGCTCATTAATTTCCCAATGTAGCCCGTCCTGACTAAAGCCAGCGAATATATCCATACTTACGGACCTAGAGTCACAGCGGAACACCCCTGCAAATCCACCTTCGAACGGAATCACCGCAGAATTAAAAATACTGTTCGAGTTCACCTGTGCATCACGCTGAATAATCGGATTTTGAGTATACCGCCACACTGGGGCATTATAGCCACTCGGCTTATCCTGCCACGGCATATTTGGTAGTGCCTCACCAATAATTTTGCTCATTTCCTAAACTCCTCCCACGTCTTTGAATGTAGTCTACGGCCTGTCCTCAACGATTGAGTCCAACCTTTCCCCCATACTGTAAATGATAATAAAGCGCATTAAAAGTCTATTTATTCGTAATCTAACGTTTGTTGACTAGGAAATCATGTTTGTTAACTAATTGAATGGGGCGCATCATTTCAGTCTCTCGATAGGCCTGCATACATCGCATCGAGCAGTGTATGTGTCTTGTCGCAGCTGTACTCCCAGAACATCGCACCCGCAAGCTTTTCACGTTGGACATATTCACATTTATGTGTGATCGATTCCACGTCATCATAGGAAATAAACGTATCTCCATTAAATAAATGTGGCGCTTTGGCCTCATCATCCCAATGACGTGTGAACCCATTCTTGTCGATATAATAGGCTAGAAGTTCTGTATATTCCGGACCATAACCTCCTGTTGTACCCGCCATTTGTAGAAATCCATCATTCCTGTTCGGCACCTGCTTCCACATCCGGGAATAGAATGCTACGCCAATGACGATTTTCTCTCGGGGTACACCTGCCTGCATGAACATATTGACGGATGCTTCTGTACTAATTCGGAACAAATCTCCCGTTGAATTGTACAGATTGGTGTGATGTCCCGTTAGAATCTGGAATCCTCCACGCATATCGTAGGTCATCAATTGAACAAAATCTAAATATTGTTGTACTTGATCCATCTCTGTACCATCGATATAATATTGATCTGCTCCTGCAGCGATCGTAAGCAAGTAATGCCTGCCCTCAGCTGCACCTTTCATATCTAACGCTTCTCGAATGGTCTTCAACAGCAGCGTAAAATGACGTTTATCATCCGGTGACGAGGCAATATTGGCTTCACTGTAGCAGGGATATTCCCAGTCCAGATCGACACCATCGAATGGAAGTTCTGTTACTACTCGTACAGCCGAAGCTGCGAATTTCTGACGTCCTTCTTCGGTAGATGCCGCCTCGGAGAAGCCCCCATTTCCCCATCCGCCAACAGAGAGCAGCAGCTGTACGTTCGGATTCATCGCTTTAATCTCGTGCAACTGGTTCGTATATTGCAAATGTGCCGTTGTAATCTGATCATCCAACACATAACCGAATGCAACGTTCATATGCGTCAGCTTCATCACGTGGTCGCGCGTTAGCTCAGGTAATTTGGAATCACTCACGTAGCCTGCTACAATCATTTGTTGATCCATCCTTTCACATCCTCGATAAAATTTGCATCGCTTCCTTACTGGCTGCAATCTTATATCCCGAAGACATATAACGAATCTGATCATCACGATCTAGAATCATCAGATGTGGGAAGCCCGCTTCACTCGATTGGGCCACTGTAAACAATTCAGGTAATAGATGATACGTTGAATCACGTACAAATAATGTCCTTGCTGGAAGATTCGGATAATCGGCTGTTTGAAATGAAGTTGTCCATTGCTTGTCACCCACCACAAGAATGATAGGAGCATCTATCATATCGAACTCATGCTTCAACTCCGACAGCTCGCGAAGCAGATGCTTCGAAGGCTCCCGTTCCGGTTCCAGCCATGCGACATAGGCGCCTTGACTGCCCAGAAACTCAGCGAAGATCTGCTCCGATCCATCCCATGTAGCTAGCTTCTCGAATCGATCTACCTTGCCATACACGGGAATGTCCTGCGTAGCTTGACGATACTTCATAACCAGCTTCGTCTCTTCGACTTCTGTCATTTCAAAATAGGTGAGCTTGGTCAGCACGGTTCCATCCTTCAAGCGAATCCCCGTCGTCAGACGATATGCTCCCTGCTCCATCTCAAGGGGCGTATCATACAGGTTATTGGCGCCGTGCGGGTAGCTTAACGTTTTATAAAAACCGTTCTCCAGACGAGCGATCGTAAAATTCTCATAGTATGCAGCCGCTGGCTGGTCTGACGCTGCATCCTGATCACGAAGAATAATTAGAGTTCCGTTCGCTACTGCTGCCTCATTTCCAACTATACCTTTCGTAAATGGGGCATCCACAAAATGACCATTCACCATAAATTGCGGCTTAGCCTCAATGGGATGCAGTCGCGCTGGAATGCCTAGGCTACGACATATAGATACGAACATAATATCGAGAGAGCTACGATCTCCTACACGCAGTTCGAAAGTTCCAACAGCAGTACCCTTCCCTTGCAAATTCGGTAGATCATTCCATATATCCCACGCTTCATCGATGAATTGAACAAGCTTCGTTGGGTCCTCACGGAACAATTCCACTTCTTCTGAAGTGAAGGCTTGTTGGAAAAATGTACGATACGGTGTAATCATCTCGTAATGAACGCGAGGACACAAAATGTAGGGAATGAAGACGTCCTCCGTGAGCTCACCACGTACAGCAAGCGCACCAGCCACATGATCTATAAGGGTTGGAAGGAATGTATCGATGAGATCCTTGTCATGAACACACTCCAATAATCGTAATGCCCATTCTCCATATAGAGGTGTTGCTTTACTTAGATAAGCTGCGATCTCAGCACTATTGCCACGTGCTGTCTGAAGTACGTTCCATACTCGATCCGCTGATAGATCAAGCGATTCTCCGAGCTTCCTCGCAGCTTCTTCATTCAAGAACGTCGCTTCATAATGTGCACGAATCGCGATTCCTTCCTCCAAACGCTTATTGTGTCGCTCTATCCGTGCCTCGGACAAGTCCTCCATGACCTCGCCTTCACGCGCTGGTGGTGGAACCATATCATAGTCAACGATCGTTCCTACAAGTGGCTGATCCTCTTGATTCAATACAAGCTCAATGTGCTCACAATCAGCCATGGATATTTTCATTTCTCCCCAAATGCCGTCCTTCGCTGCACGAATGATGAGGTCACCAAGACCTGTCTTGAACGAAGCTTCCCCCTGTGCATTAGACGGAATGCTGGCAATTGGGTAAAATTCCGCCATGTTATATAACTGGAATTGCACCTCTGCAGCGTGCACGGGCTGTCCGCATACATCTTGGACATGTACCGTAATTGTCTTCGTAGGCGCATAATTTTCTAGTACATTAATTTCAGTAAACCATTCATCTGCGAGTGTAATATCTTCGGGTCCTTCATAATTCGCGAAAATACGTGTGTTAATGAGCATGGCTCGGCGCGCTGGTGGGCCAAACCATCCTTGATTATGACGCGCTTCCGGCTCACAAGCCCCAATGAAATACCATTCACCATCAGCCCATGCCTCCACCCATGCGTGGTTATCGTCACAATGCGCCCAACGCGGGGTATACACTTGACGTGCAGGGATCCCGATACTACGAAGCGCTGCTACAGCTAGCGTAGATTCTTCCCCACAACGACCGCGTGCATTTCGCAGCATCGTTAATGGTGAAATCGTCCGCAGATCGCTCCCAATGTACGTCGCCACTTCGTGGCACCAGTAATTGGCCTCTAGAATCGCTTCCTTCATGGGAAGATTACGTGTTCGTTCCGCTAACTGTTCATGAATAATATGGCGATGCTCTTCAATGTTCTCAGTATTCACTCGATACGGTAGCACGAAATGTAAAAATAAATGATCAGGTACTTGCCATGGCATATCGCGGCGAATCTGCAGCATCGTTCTTACATGATTGAAGAAAAGCTCCCCGTTATAATCCGCCAAGTCATTGGCTGGCATATACGCGAAGAGTAGCTTTAATGCCCAAGCTTCTTCTGCCGTTAGCTCGTGCTCAAATACATGGAATAGCTGCTGCTCACGTGATCTGGCGAGCTGCTTCTTGGCCTGAAACTTCTGCTCAATGAACGCTAAGGCTTCCTGCGACAATGAAAATACTGAGGTAGGGGTCAACATGGTCATGAATGATTACTCCTTCCACAGTAAGCCGTCTTCGCGAATATATAGGCGAGCGGTTCCATCGGTTGTTAGAGCTGAGATATGGAATGATTTACTCGTTATCTCCATGTGAGGCTCAATGCTCCAATCATCTTCACCTCGCAGCAGCTCGAACGTTGCTGCATAGTGTCCATGTGCTTCAAAATAATTACGTTCACGATAATACAGCTTACGGAGCTGCCATTTCACTAGTTCATCCGTAGGCATGTCGAATGACTGCGGGCCATCAACACCTATGAACATCACATAACCCCATAGCTCTGGATAATGCATATTGATAATCCCCTGAGGTGACCATACCCAGTTGTCTTCCGGATAAGGCTTTCCAGTATCCGGGTTCATAACCTTGCGGTACTGATCGTCCACAACCTCAGTCCGCCATTCAACACGAGAGAAATTAACACGCCAGAATTCACCTGCAACAGGTGATTGTCTATTCGCAGCACATTCTTTCAAACTACGCCATGGCATGGCAACTTCAATCGTCCATTTCCGATGATCAGCATGCGGGTTATTTAACTCCCCCTCGATATGAATAGCTGTTTTCAGACCTTGGATATCCCATCCATTAATTGGAGGTCCCCCGTCACGATATGGTTTCACAAGCAGTAAGTCCCACACCGTGTTCAAAGCGTTAATCTCAAACTCGTAATATTGATGTGAATCCCCTGTTGGATCGATAAAGATCTCAAAATCATTATCATAGAAAATAACGGAATCACGTTCAGTCAGCGTGCCCCAGATCTGATCCTCCATCAGCTCTGCACCAAAGTAAAAATACTCATCATCCCATAGCATCTTTACACGTGTCTGCTTCGCGGGTAGCGGACGTTGGTCCCCTTCAATATCTACGAAATCATCCGTCCATGTTGCATGCTGCCAAAAGGGCTTATCCAGCTTCCCATCTAAGACAAGCGACTCCGTCGCTCTTTTGCATAAATAATGCTTAGGCGCATATGTCGCAACTTGCGGTTCTGGTACTCCACTTCGGTTCATCATCGTTGACCTCTCCCTCCCTTCGGCATTTAGTTATGCGTAACAACAGTGCCAGCTCCACCGTACATCCTAACCTCTTCATCAAATTCCAGCTTAAGCACGCTTACCTGCTCATGCGTTTCCGCTGGTGTCATATGAATCCAAGTCGTTCCCGGAATATCGAACCAGGGTACACCACCATGAATTTCGTGAGTCAGCTCTTTGCCCGAGTGTAGTACCGTAATTTTCTTGATCGGATTGCATAGTCCCTTGAGACAGATATTCTCCTTCGGCGCATCGTAGACGAATAAATATAAGGTCTTCTTGTCCGCGGATAAGGTACTCCCACCCAGATAATAGCGTGTCATAATCCCATCCTGCGTACCGTAGATTGCCTCCTCGTGTGCACGAATCCAGTCACCTAGTCCCAGAAGAATGTCCTCCTGTCTTGGATCAATGGTGCCATCCTCCATCGGTCCAATATCCAGCAACATATTTCCGCCCATACTGATGCAATCGCAGAACATGCGGATAATTTGGTTCAAGGATTTATATTTATGATCATCGTGGACATAGCCCCAAGATGTATTAATGGTCGTACAGAATTCCCAAGCGCCTTCTGGGCGAGTAATGGGAATGCCTTGCTCTGGTGTCTTATAATCGCCATGCCCTTGCAAGCGTGAGTTGATAATCACATTCGGAGACAAGGATCTCAAATATTCCTTGAATACTGGCAGCCCCCACTGTTCTGCACTACGCTCCCAGTCACCATCGAACCATAATAAATCGACAGTACCGTAATTCGTCATGATTTCACGTAGCTGATTATTGTTAAACGTGAGGAATTTCTGCCATGTCTCTTCATCCTGTATGCCATCTACCGGACTTGAGAAACGATTCACCTGACTCAAATCAGCCGGTACGATACCACTCTCGAATACGGAAGGATAATCGGGATGAGACCAGTCAATTAAGGAATAATACATGCCTACATGCAGACCACGTTCACGGATCGCATTGGACCATTCTTTTACAATATCCCGCTTGGCTGGTGTCGCCTTCATGACGCTCAAATCACTGTACTGCGTATCGAACAACGCAACACCATCATGATGCTTGGTTGTAAGCACAGAATATTTTGCACCTGACCTCGCAATGATATCTGCCCAATGCTTCGCATCGAATTTGGACGCTGTAAAACCATCCAACTGCTTCATATACTCCCCATGTGACATTTTTCCGTTATAAAACGACCATGATTCCGCTACACCTTGCACCGCATAAATCCCATAGTGAATGAAAATTCCTAGCTTTGCGTCCGTAAACCATTGTTGCATCTGCTCTTCCTCCCATAGTTCAACTCGTTATTTTATGCGAAATACATGTGCAATTGGGGCAACTCCCGTAAGCTCGCTCTCTGGTAAATGAACGATCACTCCCGTTGTTGTTCGTTCGAATGTTAGATTTTCTTGTCCGCCAACAAGATCCATTTGCGTTACAGCCTGCTCGAGTGGAATACAAATTACTTTGCTCACCGTTTCCTGCTCTTTCGGGTACAAATGAATGGCATAGGTGATATCGCCTTTTTTCGTGAAATGTGTATTTCCAGCAGAGTATGGCGCGCATACGCGCGTTCCATAGATCGCCTCCCCATGAACGTTGAGCCAAGCCCCCATTCCTTTCATCCGATCCAACGCTGTTGGTGACAAGCGGCCATCTGGTTGTGGAGCGACATTAAGTGCCAGGTTTCCGCCTTTGGCTACAACTTCAACGAGCAAATGGATTAATTGACGTGTCGTCTTGTAGTGATCCTCGTACCGATAAGAGAACGCTGTCCCCATCGTAATACAGCTCTCCCATGGAATAAGCAGGGGATGCTCGGGCAACGTTTGTTCAGGTGTAACGACATTCTCATACGGGCCGCCAACGGTACGGTCTGCACTTAGCAGCCATGGCTGTTGCTGACGTGCCTTCTCCACCACTTCACCCAACCGAATATCCTGTGGATTATTCTTATTCTGTGGACATACCCACCCCGCATCCAACCAGAGCATTTCAATCCGGCCATATTTCGTCATCAATTCCATGATCTGATCATGTGTGAACTGTACGAATTGCTCCCATAGCCATGGATAATCTTGTGTTGGATACGAAGGACCTCGATTCATGAACGTCCCCGTCTCCATACCTGGGGCCCAGTATGTTGGTGTGTGCCAATCGGCTTTGGAGAAGTAGGCGGAGATCCCAAGTCCCTTGGCCCGAAAAGCATCAAATACGTTCTTACAAATATCCGCGTACTTATGTGCATGGAAAGGACAATCCTTGCCCGTAATGCGATAGTCTGTTGTCTGCGTGTCCCACATACAGAAGCCATCGTGATGCTTCGTCGTAAAGTTCAAATATTTAAAGCCACCCTCTGCCGCAACCTCTGCCCACTTCTCAGGTTCGAAACGAAGCGGATTAAAGGTTTTATTCAGCCCGAAGTATTGCCGCTTCAATTCCGCCGAATCAACTCCCCAATCAATATCATCTCGTGACCAATCTCCATCCTTATCACTAAGCGCCCACGATTCAACAAGTCCAAGCTGCGAATAAGGTCCCCAATGCATCATCAGACCCAGCTTCTGATCCTTGAACCATTCCAGCTGATCTAATAGCTGCGAATCCTCCGGCTTAACGTACTCCTCCTCTGTGCTGTAATTGTGAACTCCTTCAACAACAATTTGCTCCTCGACAACATTAGCGTCATTCATTTTTGCACGACCTCCATGCAGCTCTTCTGAGGCTGCGATTCTATTGATTTAGTATGATATATTTTCAAAAAAACATTTGACATAATAATAAATATCCGCTATAAACATCCTATTATGGAATATAAATAAGTATTCAAGCGCCGATCTATATCTTGCTGTATTCATAGCTTGATAGGAACATCTCCATGTATACGCCATAAAAAGGGGGAAAACACTTTGAACTATAACTATTTCAAATCGAAATTGTTTCTGAAATTCACCGGTTCGTATCTACTTATCCTTCTTATTCCGCTTATATTTGTAATCGTTTTCATTTACCGAAATGCTACCGATAATTTACAAAAGGAGATTGAAAATGCTCACTTTAATCAGCTCACCCAAATTAAAACGGTGGTGGATGGACGCATGAATGATTTAAGAGATATGGCGTCACGGATGTCATACGACGCTCGTCTCGCTCATTATCGAATACTGGATCCTTATGAAAGTCGTGATGCCATAGCGGCACTAGATAGCTACAAATCTTCCAATTCCATTGTGGAGGATATATTTCTGTACTATCATCATGACCCTAATATTTATTCCAACCATGGCATGTATAGCCTGGATGTATTTCGTAGCTCCTATCAGTTTGGAAGCTGGAAGAATGATGAACTTGTGACTGCTTTAAACTCGTCCAAATTTCCATCTATTCGACTTACGAACATGCTGAATCAAAATTCACCACTCGAGCAATCTGTATTAACCTATATCCTGCCGATCATTCCCAACACCTCAGATCCATATGCTTCTGTCATGTACCTCATTAAAGAGAAAGAGTTGGCATATCTGATCGATTCCGTTCTCGGTAACTATCGAGGATTAACGTATATTTTTGATAATCATGGACGTGTTTTATCCTATAGTGGCCATGGAGATACAGCTAGCCAACAGGATATCCAACGGTTATCAGAGCTTCCACCCGGCATACATAATCTATCGATAAACAACGAAGATCATTCGGTTATTTCCGTCACATCGGATGTCAATGGCTGGTCATATGTGACTTTAATGGCGAGTAATCAATTTTTCAGTAGCGTACTTAATGTTCGGAGCTTCATCATTATTTTATTCATTGTGATCGCCATTGTAGGAACGGCCATCGCTCTATTATTCGCTCGGATGCAATATCTTCCGATTGCTGAGCTCGTTCGCTTCACGAACAAAAAAACAGATACACCGGCCTCCGGAAATGAGCTCGAGTATATACGAACAACATTACAGCAGTATAGCTCCAAGGTTGATCTCCAAGAGCCCTATGCACGCAACCATGTTCTCTCCATGCTATTAAAGCATGGACATGCACAAATGATGACGCATGGAATATTCGATACCTTTCATCTGCACTTCGACCAAAGTCATCATTTTGTCATGATGATGGGCTGGGATGACTTAGAACAGCAGCATCTTCAGGCGCGACAAGAAGTACATCGCAAGCTTGCGTTTATTGAATTTCCAGCGCTTGCTACACAAGTATACGGTGTAGAGCTCCCGCAATTGGATCAGCTCGCACTCATTGTGAGCTTACAGCTCGAAGATGATGAGGCACTCGCTGCACAAATCGTTCACATCGTGGATGCGATCCGTGAATATACGTTAGGCATAATGGATATCCACCCGATGATCGGTGTAGGCAAATGTTATGAGAGCCCTCAGCAGCTTAATCAATCCTTTGTTGAGGCTTGCTCCGCCTTCGAATTGCGTAAATCGACCGAGCATGGAACCACCGTGTATTTTGAAAAGCTATCCAGTGCCCATGATCAAACGGTATTACTCCCTAGTAACGAGCTATTAAAGCTTGCACAAAGCTTGAAGCAGGGCAACTACGAAGTCGCCAAACAAATTATTCACACAGCCATCTATGGGCTTGATAATAAACAACGATCTATCCTGCTGATGCGATGCGTATTGTTCGACCTGCTGAATACCATGCTCAAAACTGCAGTTGAGCTAAAGATGGATAACATGATGCAGTCTGCTTCTCCCCATTTCATGAATGGTCCCGTCCATCTTATAGAGCAGAATTTCTACCGTTTAGCCACTCAGATTTGTACACAGGTAGAGCAGACGCATAAAAAAGAAGAACATTCACTCATGGATCATATCGTTGCTTTTATCGACCAACACTATGTTGATCATTCACTTAGCCTTGAATCTGTTTCTGCTGCGTTTACGATTTCACCTTCCCATCTCAGTCGTTCATTCAAGGATAAGGTCGGCATCAACTTCGTCCAATATATTTGGCAAAAACGATTAGATAAGGTCAAGGAACAGCTCGTAATAACAAGTGATTCGTTAAAAGATATTATCCAGCGCGTCGGCTACCTCGACACACCAAACTTTATTCGAAAATTCAAAAAGGAAACCGGTTATACCCCGGGCCAGTATCGACAGATGAATAGTAATCATCCCAATACTGAGCCTAACGATACCGTATAATCCTTCCTCGCTTAGGGTTCATCATAACTTCCCGGTCATGCCTAGGATGACCGGGAAGTTTTTCAAAATATGAGAATGTATAAGCTTCACAAATTATTCGCTAGCAGCCCATGTATCGTATGCTTGTTGATACGTTGATTCGAGCTTCTCATACCCCATTTTTTTCATTTGAGCGATATATTTGTCCCAATTGGATAATGGCTCTGCGCCTGTAACGAATTTCGCTTCCATTTCCTTCACGTATTTATCCAAATCGGAACGGAGTGTTTTGATCTCCGTCTGTTGGTCTACCGTCAGAAATACCGATGGGAAGGGAGTCTTTGCAATAGGTGTAAGCTTTGTAGCTGTTTCTTTGTCAATCCAGTCATCAAAGCTAGTACGAAGACCTAAAACATAGCTGTTCTCATAGGAACCTGGTGTATTAATCCCGTAGTTTGGCGTGATTGTACCGCGGTATTCTTCACGATCCGTACCATCTGGAACTGGCAGCCATTCTTTCTCGCCTGTTGCTTTATCTTTGTATTTAAATAACGTACCTTCAGGTCCATACGCCCAGAAGGAATACCCTTCTTCGCTAAATTGGTAATCAATCCAGCGCATACTTGCTTCCGGGTTCGGGTTCGTGTTTGAAATCGCGAAACCGCCAATGGTGTTAATACCAGGATGCTTGCCGTATACAGGTGTTCCAGCAATATCACTAGATACAGGCTGCATCATCGGGTTATCTTCACTCGGTTCACCACCAAGCGTGAAGTATGGGAAATAATCGGAGAATAAGGCCACTTGATTGTTTTTCCCTTTTGCTTTCTTCTGCTCATCGGTTTGAGAAAATGTTTCATGATCCAGCAAATCCTCGTTCCATAAGCGATTCAAGAAGGTTAAATATTCTTTGTAGGCTGGTTCAGCTTGTGGAAAGTGTACTTTGTTCTCCTTATCTACGTAGATATCCTCGTTATACATCCCCCAGAATCCGAGGAAGAACATCCGTAAATCATCTAATTTCACAGAGGATAGAGGAACCTCATCGTCTTTACCGTTTCCGTTCGCATCTTCCTCTTTAACCTTCTTCAAATAGTTGTATAGCTCTTCTGTTGTCTGCGGTAATTTGTTTTCCATGCCGAACTTCTTCAAGAACTTCCCGTTATACCACATCGGTCCACGATACCATACCGCAGATGGCTGAATATTGCGTAGTGCATAGATATGTCCATCTGGTGTTGTCATTGATTTGCGAATATCCGGATTTGCATCGAGAATTTTTTTTAAATTAGGTGCGTAGCCCTCATCAATGTATTTTTCTAAAGGCAGCAACAATCCTTGACTTCCGTAGGTAACTTGATCCGATCCTTTTAGATCCGCCGCATAGAAAATATCGGGAAGCGTACCGCTTGCAAATACCAAATTCTTTTTCGTCTCAAAGCTGTCTTGTGGGGCGTTTTGAATCTTTAACTTAATATTCGTCATCTTCTCGTATTCCTGAATAACAGGCATCTTGTTCCAATCCTGACGTCCTATATCCGGTGCCATAATGGATAGCTCAATCGGTTTATCCACGATAGGAAAGCCCGTCTTATGAACCTCTGTGGCTGTGTCTGAGCCTTCTGTGCTTGCTGTCCCCTTATCGCTACTTGATCCACATGCAGTAAGAATAGACATTGACATGGAAAGAACTAACAACATGAGTCCAGCTTTACGATAAATCGTCATACAAAAACCTCCCCTTTGTTATTTGTATCTTAAGATCAACCCTTAACAGAGCCAATCATGACACCTTGCACGAAATAACGCTGTAAGAATGGATAGACAACAATAATCGGAAGCGTAGATACGATAATGACCCCATACTTCACAAGTGAAGCAATTTCTGCCTTGTTGTTCTGGGCTGCTGCAGCTGTCGCATCGATAATGCCACCTACTTGAGATTGCATTTCCTGAAGCACGAGAATCTGACGAAGCACAAGCTGCAATGGATACTTCGCATCATCATTCAAGTAGATCATGGCGCCGAAATAGCTGTTCCAATGCCCTACCCCGTAGAATAAAGCCATAACTGCGATAATTGGCATCGATAACGGGAGAACAATCCGCAGGAATAAGCGAATATTCGTCGCGCCATCGATTTGAGCCGCATCTTGAAGCTCAGCTGGAATGGAGTTCGCGAAGAAGGTACGAGAGACAATAATATTCCAGATTGACGCTGCGCCAGGAAGTACTAGTGCCCACATCGTGTTGACCATGCCTAGCCCTTTTACCAACATGTATGTAGGGACGAGACCCCCTCCAATGAACATCGTTACCATGAACATCCCCATGAAAAACCCACGACCTACAAAGTCCTTACGACTGAGTGCATATGCCGCTGGCATCGTAACGACCAAGTTAATCGTTGTGCCTAGCAATGTATACAAAATCGTATTTCCATACCCCGTCCAAATCTTCGAGTTCTGAAATACAATTTCATACCCCTTAAAGGTAATACCTTTTGGAAGAAGCCACATTTCACCGGAAGCAACCATCTTCGGATCACTGATAGATGCGCTAATAATATATAAGATGGGATATGCGACTAACAACAATGCAATTGTCACATACGTATAGGTGCAAATTAGAAATATTCGATCTCGCTTAGATAGCTTTATACCTGATACCATAAATTCCAACCTCCTTCTACCATAGACTGTTCTCGCTCGTACGGCGGACAATTTGATTCACCGTAATAAGCAGGATGCAATTCACAATGGAGTTAAATAAACCAACAGCTGTTGAGAAGCTATATTGCGCATCGACAAGACCAGATCGATAGACAAAGGTTGAAATCACGTCAGAGCTTGACATATTCAATGAATTTTGCAGAAGTAATATTTTCTCAAAACCTACACTTAACAAGCCACCCATATTTAGAATTAATAGAATGGTCATGGTCGGTATAAGCGTTGGAATATTGATGTGGCGAACACGCTGGAAGCGAGAGGCTCCGTCAATAATTGCCGCTTCATGCAAGCCTGGGTCTACTCCCGAGAGTGCCGCCAAATAAATAATCGTCCCCCACCCCGCACTCTGCCACACGCCTGAGAATACATACATCGTCTTAAACCAACCAGGGCTTGTCAGAAACTGCGGTGCACTAAAGCCTAAGCTTTCAATGGCATGAATAATCATTCCGTTCGATGGAGACAAGAAGGTAATAATCATCCCTGCCATAACAACGACAGAAATGAAATGAGGTGCATACGTAACGGTCTGAACAAGTCGCTTGAAGAAGCCGTCCTTCACTTCGTTAAACGCAAGCGCCAGAATAATTGGGATTGGGAATCCAATGGCTAATTCATACAAGCTAATACTGAGCGTGTTCCACAGCAAATCCCAGAAATAGTACGAGTTAAAAAATCGAATGAAATGATCAAAGCCTACCCATTCACTGCCAAAATAGCCTTTTGACGGGATGTAGTTCTTAAAAGCAATCTGAATCCCATACATCGGTCCATAGCTGAAAATGAGGAAGTAAAAGAATGCGGGTGCGATAAAAATGTAAAGCTCCCAATTCTGCCAAATCTTCTTCCATGTCTCGTTTCTGCCCTTACGCTTTTCTTTCGGTTCTGAGTTCACAGTTCGCATGTGTACGCTTTCCGTTTCATGCATCGCGACATCCCCTCCTTGTAGGTAATGATGAGAACACTCAGATCATCGAGTGAGCATCATTATCTGTTGCATTGTTATCTATCGCATTGTTGTTAGCGCTTACATTTACAATATAAACAATTGACCCAATCGTAAATATGTCATTCTCGCTTGTCAAAAATTACGTGTTGTAGTGCGGGAATAACCGCGTCACAACGCTATGTGGGCATCATAACAGTATGTCATTCTTGTGCTTTCTCGTTGATCATTTCGTTGTATTACCATGCTCACCTGCACACAGGGCAATGCATGTAAATCTCCACAACATGTGTTTTTTTTGCGTAGTACAACTCAATTCACACATAATCTAACGTTTGTTGACTAATAAATCATGTTTGTTATCTGGATGATAATCGCATTGCTCTTATACAATGAACTTGCGTAAAGCGGTTTCAAGAGCGTGTGAATTTACAAATGACTTACATGAAGGAGTGAACGAGATGAGCGCAAAACCTGAACAACTGAAGCGTAGAAAGCGCTTTACTTGGAGGAAACAAGATTTTGAATTAACACTATTAGCCATTCCCACAACGATTTGGTACATTCTGTTCTGTTACTTACCCATGTTCGGCATTATCATCGCTTTCAAGCAGTTCAAAATTTCTGGGGGCTTTATTAGCAATGTAGTAAATAGTCCTTGGGTCGGTTTTAAAAACTTCGAATTTTTATTTAAATCCAATGATGCCTGGATTATTATCCGCAATACGATTGGGTATAACATCATTTTTATTATTACGGGCATCGTACTCCCAGTGTTGTTCGCGATCATGATTGGATTACTCCATAATCGCAAAGCCAGCAAAGTGTATCAAACGATGATGTTCCTCCCTTATTTCCTCTCTTGGGTCGTCATCTCTGCAGTCGGTTGGGCATTCTTCAGCTTTGACAAAGGGATCCTGAATCAATTTCTCGGTAACATCGGACATGATCCCGTGAATTGGTACATGCAGCCTGAGTATTGGCCTTACATTCTCGTTCTATTAAATATATGGAAAGGTATCGGCTATGGCATGATTATCTATCTCGCTACCATTACAGCGATCGATAGTTCGTATTATGAAGCCGCTGTCATTGATGGAGCCTCAATTTGGCAACAGACTCGCTTCATCACACTACCTTTACTCAAACTGGTGATCGTGATGATGTTCATCCTGTCGGTCGGACGGATATTCTATACCGACTTCGGTCTCTTCTTCCAGGTCACGCGTGATTCTAACTCCTTATATAATGTGGCCACGACCGTTGATGTCCTCGTCTATAAGCAACTGAAAAGCGCAACGATCGGTATGGCATCTGCTGCTGCATTTGTTCAATCCGTTTTGGGATGTATTACGATTCTGTCCGCCAACTGGATTGTGAAGAAGATTGATCCAGATAGCGCAATGATTTAGGAGGTAAGAACATGGCAACAAAAACCTATGAATCCGGGCTTGATAAGTTTAATCGAACAAGTAAAGGAATTAACATCCTATTTAACTCCATTTTTCTGGTCATCGCACTTGCCTGTGTTGTGCCCGTTATCGTCGTATTATCGATTTCATTAACCAATGAATCTTATATCCGAGACGTTGGCTACAGTATCTTTCCAGCCGATTTTTCTTTTGAAGCTTACAGTTTTATTGCTAAGCAAGGAACGATGATTCTACGTGCTCTAGGCACCTCGACCCTTGTCACTGTAGTAGGTACTGTACTTGGCGTCCTTCTTACAACATCGATGGGTTATGTTATTTCACGCCCGTCATACAAGTTAAAAAGCTTTCTGACTTGGATCGTATTCATTCCGATGGTTTTCAATGGTGGTCTCGTATCCAGTTATTTCATCAATGCAAACTTACTAGGGCTGAAGGATAGTTTCTGGGCTCTGATCTTACCGCTTGCAGTCTCATCCTTTAACGTCATTATTTGTAAAACCTTTTTCACAAGCACGATTCCAGATGGTGTAATCGAATCGGCAGAAATTGATGGTGCTAATCAAATTAGGATCTTCTTCTCGATCATATTGCCTATATCGCTACCTGTTCTCGCAACGATAGGATTGTTCCTATGCTTCAACTATTGGAACGACTGGTTCCAATCCATGTTGTATATTGATAACCCGAATCTCTACTCGTTACAGGCGTTGCTTAACAATCTAATGACCAATGCCGATGCACTTGCCAGAAATGCTTCAAGTATGGGCGTTAGTTCTGCAGAGCTCATCGCGAAAATGCCTAAAGAGTCCGCGCGTATGGCGGTCGCCATCCTCATCATCTTGCCTGTTGCTTGTGCATATCCATTCTTCCAGAGATATTTCATTTCTGGTCTGACAGTCGGCGCAGTCAAAGGCTAAATTACGAAGTAAGCCAAATTTATACTGGTTTATGATATAGCAAACAACCAATCCATAGGGGGAGTTAAAGTGAAGAAAATCTTCAAGATTGCCTCAACACTCTGTATTCTGACATTAATGGGATCCGCCTTAGCAGCATGCGGTAGTTCCAACAACTCGGCTTCATCGACGAATGAACCATCAAACAACTCTACATCAACAGAAGCAGCAGGTAAAAAGGATATTCCGACCCTGGTATGGTGGCAGATCGGTAATACGCCACTTCCTGCGAACTTTAGTAAAGCAATTGACAAGATGAATGAATATACTGCGGAGAAAATCGGGGTAAAAGTCGATCTTCGTGTGGCCAGCTGGGGCGAATGGGATACGAAGATGAACACCATTGTGAACACAGGTGAGCCGTTCGACATGATGTTCACGAATAACACGAAGTACAGTAAACAAGTCTCGATGGGAGCTCTTACGGACATCACGGATTTAGTCCAAAGCGAAGCCCCAGACCTGTACAAATTAATTCCGTCCGAAGTATGGGATGGCACAAAAATTGGCGGGAAATACTATGCCGTTCCAACTTATAAAGACTCTTCTGTTTCTCAATATTGGAGCTATGATGACAAGCTCGTACAGAAATACAATATCGATTACCAGAACATTACATCGATGCAAGATTTAGATAAGCCACTTCATGATATAAAAGCTGGTGAAGGCAAGAGCTTCTACCCACTTCGACTTATTCAAAGTGAAGCCTTCTCGGGTATGTTCAATAACTATGATGATTTAACGTTAGGATTCTTCCCTGTAGGTGTAAAAGTAGATGATCCTTCTCGCAAGGTGATCTCCGTTTTCGAACAGCCTGATGTCATGGCAAATTTGAAATTGCTTCATAAATGGTATCAAGATGGAATTATCAATCCAGATGCTCCAACCAAAACAGAAAAAGAAAAATATAACCCATTTGGTACGCAACAAGCCTTCCCAGGAGCAGAGATCGCGATGCAAATCAATGCGGGCGTAGAAAAATTTGTTATGAACAAAACATTTGGTCCGCTTTATACGACAAGTACAATTCAAGGCTCCTTAAACGCAATCTCTGCGAATTCCAAGTACAAAAAAGAAGCTTTGAAATATCTGCAATTAGTAAACACAGATTCAAAGCTCCGTAATATGCTAGCATTTGGTGAAGAAGACGTTGATTTCAAATATGTAGATGGTAAAGATAACGTTATCGAGCGCACATCGGATACATGGCCACTCGCTGCTTACTCACAAGGTACCTTCTTCAATATGGCTATAACCAAAGGCGCACCTGAAGATCAATGGGACCAAGTGAAGAAATTAAACGAACAAGCTGTAGCATCCACTGTTCTAGGCTTCGCACTCGATATCAGCGAAATTCAGACAGAAGTTGCGAACGCACAGTCTACATTTGATAAATATAAATACGAATTGCTAACAGGTGCTTCTGACCCAGAGAAGATTGTACCAAAAATGTTAGCCGAATTGAAAAAAGCGGGAATGGATAAAATTATCCAAAAAGCACAGGAAGAAATCGATAATTATTTCAAATAAACCATACACTAATACGACACATGGTATAGTTTGACAACTATACCATGTGCTTTTGTTGTAGAATAAGCAATTTGTATTTGATTATATAGGTCCTTTTGTACTATATTCAATTACAACCTACATGTATTGAGGTGCCACATGAATACGTTTCTACGCATTAAAATTTATCGTAGTAAATTTTGGTCCTATGTGATATTCATTTTGTTAATCGGACTAACGTTAGGGGCACTGACCAGTGCCATCGTCATCAATCAATCCGTTGGTAATGCTCGCATCGAGGCGGCAAATGCCTTTTCTCGGACAGAGAACAACTTACAGAATGACGCAGATCGTATTGAAGCTTATATGCAGCGTATTTATTCAAATCAAGACTTGATGAACGATGCTAGCTATTTTCTAAGTCCAACCATTGATGATTATCTTACTAAACGATTAAAGAACAGTACATTCAATCAACGACCGCTTATCTCTTTTCCTGAAGATGTGAAAACTTATCTGTACAATTGGGCGCAAGGAGATATTACACAAATTAGTGTTCATACAGTGAAGCAAGGCAATGTTATAGACTTTAATAGTAATGGCATTCCCCGCTTCCAGTTTGGTCTATCCAATGATGATCTTATGTTTGCAGAGAACATTCAACGGGGATTTGTATATCGCAAAAAATTGCTTCAGCTTGCGGAGGGTTCCGCCGAAATTCGCTTTCAAATAAGCAGCGAACAAATTTTCAGCATCGTTAATAATTATCAACTTGGTCATGCAGCAGCTATTAATGATTCAGGAGAAGTGTATCTGATTGGCAACGACAATACAATGTCTGAGCAGATCATTCAGCAGGCCATTGCCAATAAAAATACGCATGGTGTAATACTAAAAAACTGGATGTCTCCCATTTTCTATGTCACTTTTCCATCCACCAAATTTAATTATAAGTTTGTTAGCACCATCGAATTAAGGGTATTGGTACAGCAGCATGCGTCTACGCTCATTTTATTATTTCTAGTTATTCTAACGGCCATGATTTGTGTTCTATTACTTGTTGTCTATAACCTTCGAGATGATGCACGATTCCTGCACCGTATTATTCAGTCTATAAAACGCGTTAAGACAGCGAACTTTACTCCAAATAAACCTGCACGCTATCGTCGAAATGAATATGGTATGATTGCACGTGAAGTGGATGACATGATTCACCAGTTAGATAAACATATTCGCAATGAATATTTACTGAAATTGAAACAGCAGGAAGCTGAAATGAAAGCGCTACAGCATCAAATTAATCCTCATTTTCTATATAACACCTTGGAGGTCATTCGCTCTACCGCATTAGTCAATCATGATGCCCATACAGCCGACGCGATTGCTACCTTAGGTGCCCTTTATCGTGAAATGGTAAAAAAAGAGAACATTATCTCGATTGGAAGCGAACTAGAGCTACTGCAAAAATATTTAAAAATTATGGAATTCAAGTATCCTGACCACTTTTATTACCAAATTGATATGGAAGATTCGTTACTCGATGTACCCACCATTAAATTTTGGATGCAGCCTTTGGCGGAGAACTTTTTCATTCATGGCTTTGACAAAGAGAAAGAATTTAATTTATTTGTCGTCAAGGGTAGCGAAGATGAGCATTACTACAGATTGGAATTTATTGATAACGGGGTGTGGATTGAGGAAGAACGCTTAGCCGATATACGACGAATACTGTCTAGTCAACATGAAATATCGACCAAGAGTATTGGTTTATATAATGTTTATGCAAGATTGAACTTTTACTATGATGAAGGTTTTTCAATGCACATTGAGAACAATGATGAAGCAGGCGTAAGGATTTCTGTACAGATTTCTAAAGAGGTGACTAGAGATGTACAAACTTTTAATCGTTGATGACGAGCCACAAATTTTAGAAGGCATGAAACGAATTCTAGATTGGAAGCACTATGGATTTGATTATGTCGAAACCTGTGTTTCGACGGATGCTGCTGTATCCAGAGCCGTACAATTAATTCCTGATATCGCTATTTTTGATGTATGTATTGGTAAAAATCTTGGTTATGATGCCATTCGACAACTCAATGAAGTTCAACTTCCTACGAAATATATAATTATGAGCGGGTATAGTGATTTTAGCTACGCTCAACAGGCTATCCGATGTGGGGTCAAAGATTATTTATTAAAGCCATTAGAGAAAGAAAAGCTCCAGCAAGTTATCGAGAAAATAATTGTTGACGATCTTCATGGTAGCATTGGGGATCCACAGACGAGCACTGCCCACTTGGATCCAGTCATGGGTGTTCCTTACGATTCGTTATCGAAGCTAGTAAATCGCATTTTGCTCATGGTCAGAGAAGATTTTAATCAGAATATTACCTTAAAATCTGTCGCCGATCGTTTTCAAATGAATAGCACCTATCTCGGGCAATTGTTCATTAAAGAAACGAATATGAAGCTTTCCGAATATTTAATGCTGTATCGCATGCAACGTGCTAAAGAGCTTATCCAGACCACGAATGAGAAAATCCATTGGATCGCATGTTCAGTCGGATATAATAATATGAATTATTTCTACACACATTTCCATAGCTATTACGGAAAATCTCCTTCCGATCTGCGCTAAAAAAGTTAGACAACGATTTGCTACCAAGAACGAGTCAAGGAGATGCATGTCATGTATAAACGTTGGTTTATCTTTGGCCTTTTTCTATTACTAATCATTCAATTAATCGGTTGCACCAAACATACAGAGGCTCCAATATCTAATAATGAAACGCCCGTTAACCTTATTTATTATACGATCGGCGAGCCGGACAATGATCTACGTAAGGTGAATGACAAAATAAATGAAGTCCTTTTGCGTAAAATCGGCATTACGATCACCTATAACAAAATTGGCTGGCAAGAATACGATAGCCGATTAAATACAATTATTTCATCCGATACCCCCTTTGATATTGCCTTTGCGCCGGATTACTCTACGTATGCAAAACAGGGAAAGTGGTTGAAGCTGAATGACTATTTAATGAACCAAGGCAAGGACATGTATAATGCAATTGATCCAATCTTCTGGAAAGGTGTCCGTTTACCTGATGGCAGCATTTACGGCATACCGACGAATAAAGAATTAGCCGTAGTTGAGCATTGGATGTATCCCGCTGATCTTGTAAAGAAATATCACATTGATATTACGAAATACAACACGCTAGAATCGCTAGAGCCACTGTTACGTATGATTCAAATAAATGAGCCCGATTACTTGCCCATGGAATTTAACCGGGATGCTCATAATTTCTTTAAGATGTATGGATATGAATATATAACGAACTATAAAATTCCGTTAATGATTCAATCGACACAATCAAATGCTTCGATCGTCAATATTTTCGAAACGGATGAAGCCAAACAAATTTTAAAGACCGTTCGACGATACTATCAACTTGGTTTCATTAATAAAGATGCTGCGCTGCGTGAACCAAGTTCACTTCAACGCGGGTTGAAAGTTTTCTGGAAATCCGCAAGCGGAGGCCCGCTATCCGAGAGTGTTTGGAGTAAGGATCTGGGCTATCAAGTGGTCGCTCATCCGGTAACACAAGAAGTGGCAACGACAGAATCCGTTCTTGGTGGCATGATGACTGTAAATGCAAATACGAAGCATCCGGAGGAAAGTATTAAATTTCTAAATTTATTAAATACCGATCCCGAATTACGTAATTTATTCAACTATGGGATCGAAGGAGTCCATTACAATTTAAACAAAGTGGGCCAGGTTGTCCTCGTTTCACCAAATTATACTGGGATACAGTATACACAAGGCAATTGGTTTATCTTAAAAACACTTGGTGGAAAATATCCTGATCCGTTAGATAAATGGGAACAATACAGAGCGTACAATGCTAAAGTGGTGGAATCTAAAGTACTCGGCTTTAATCCAGACCTTTCCTCGCTATCTGAGCAAGTCGATGAGATCGAAATCGTCTGGAATAAATATTATCCGATTCTCATGACCGGCAGCGTCGATGTAGATACCTTTCTGCCCAAATTCAATCAAGAGTTGCACGAAGCAGGTATTGACGACGTACGCAAAGCCATTCAAGCGCAGTTAAATACTTGGCAGAAGCATCATTCCAAGTAAGGTGAGGTTAGCATCTTTAACCGATGCTGAAGAACTTTCTAGACTAACGAATTGGTTGCCGTAGCAGAGATAAGTGGTAAAATCAATAGTATGAAGGTTCAGACTGGTAGAAGGAATAACGCTGCGATTAAAAAGTGTGAACAGTGCAATTATGTTAAAGACGATGAACAGATGTTAAAGAAAAGGTTGGAGGATTAAATTAAATAAAAATCGCTCCTTTGAAAAATGACGTTAATCCTAGATAAAATCAAAGCTGTCCCAAGTAGCCATTTCTATGGCTTTTGGGACAGCCTCTTTTTCACATCCATATTCATCAAATACTCTACGGATACAGGACCATTCCACCATCAGCAAATATCGTAACTCCCGTCACATAGCTTGCTTCTTGAGACAGTAACCAAGCTACAGGTGCAGCAATTTGTTCTGGTGTTCCAATTTGACGTGAAGGAATTTTGTTCAATATTTGTTCAGTAATCTGCGGATCACTGAGTAATTTACCGTTCATAGGCGTATCAATCGCTCCAGGAGCAACGGCATTAATCCGAATTCCTCGATCGGCATATTCACGTGCTAATGATTCCGTTAGTAGCTTTAACCCACCTTTGGACGAAGCATAATGTACATATTGAGGCTTAGGAATCTGTTGATGCACGCTCGATACATTCACAATACTTCCCTGCATATCTTTCTTCAGGAGATATTTAATCGTTTCTTGGCACCCTAGGAATGTTCCGCGCAGATTCACATCCATGATCCGATTCCACTCATCTATAGGTAATTGCTCCGATGGATATTGAGACTGTACCCCTGCATTATTAACAATTCCATGTAATGTTCCGAAATGACCTACCGCCACATCAACTAATTTATTGGCGGTATCCACTTGTCCTACATCACCTTGGCACGCAACAGCTTGCCCGCCTGAGGCTTCAATGAGCGCAATCGCTTCCTCGGCTAAAGCTTTACTTTGATCACTCGTAAAATTGATAACGACTTTACATTTTTCTTTGCCCAAGCGAAGCGCGATCCCTCTACCAATGCCTTGCGCTGCACCTGTGACAATAAATACCTTTCCCTGTAAATCGTCAAACATAGGAACATCTCCTTACACTACGTCGTATGACTTCCATTCATCGAGCTACTCCATGATAATTTCAATGCAAATGACTTTGTCTGCTGCGCCTTGATCACAATGGCTTCACCACGTTGGATCGATTCCTGTAACCCCGCTTCATGTGAAGCCGAATTTGGTTCTACACCCATGACATAACAGGCCCCGTAGAATGGATAGTCTTGAAGACCATTAAATTCTTGCCACAACCACAGGTTTGGCATCGTGTCTACATCCCATTCTACACGAACACGTAAATCCATTTTATCATTTATAATCGTATAGCATCCCATCGTCATCTCTTTTAGAATCGCAAAATCTGTAGCCTTTCCTGAAGGGACATGTCCTAGATCACAACCCATATCTTCGATCGGCCATGAAAATACACCTTTTTTCAAACGAGATAATTCCGAATCCCGCTCATACGATTCGACCGATCTCGCAGGTGCTTCAAGCCGTGTTCCAGGTCCAATGAATGGCTCACCGAACGCGATATGCTGTCCCCATTCGGCATACAAAGCTTGCTGCCCCTGATTCGTAACGGATTCCTTCAACTCAATGCACTGCTCTACTTGGTCTATCGTTACAATTCGCTCCATCGCAAAAGGTGATTTATAGAGTAGTGTGGAGAATATAATCTGAACCTTTGTATCTGTTACTTCTCCGAGCTTATATGTCCAGGGTACCTGACAAGCCTCGCCGTGAAAATTATGCATAACTCCATAGTTATAGCTATCATCCCCTGCATTGGGGAATAAAATTTGCCAGCCCCCCGGGTAGCTTTGTAACCAGCGCTCCTTGGACGTATGACAGAAATCGATGCGATTCCCTAGCTTGGAGATTCCCCAAGGGCTTTCCCATAATATATTCGTACGATCAATACAAATTTTATAGATATCTCCACCTTTCTCTGGCAGAAACTCTACGATTAATCCGTCTCCCACGACCTGTAACACGTCCATGTGACCAGGGTTTGAAATGGTTCGAATGTCCATATTACAGGATCCCGAACTTCTCAAATACCTCGGAAACTTTCATCCCCTTCAAAATATGCTCACGAACCATATTCTCTCCGTTCACCTTCTCGAATGCTTTTGCAATGACTTCATCCTCGACATCCTTCGGAACGACAACAATACCATCTATATCTCCGAAAATAAGATCACCTGGCTGTATCTGTACGTCACCAATTTTGATCGGTACATCAAAATCAATCACCTCATTGCGGGCATAAGAATCGGTTGGACGCGTCCCTTTTACAAACACAGGGAAGCCTAGTTGTTTGATTTTCTTTACATCACGGCACAGGCCATCAATAACAGCACCTCTACCTCCAGCCACAATCGTAGCTGCGGACATTAACTCACCGAAGAAGGCAGAGCGCTCGGAACCCCCGACATCACCAACAAAAACTTCACCAGGCTGCATACCATCTAGCACTTCAATTTGCTTTTTATAGGCTTGAGCCGGTTTTCGATAGACGTCTGCTACTTGGACTGTTTTGGCGTAACCGCATACGACCATATCCGGGTCTAGGGGACGAATATGCTGTGGTAATGCCTGATTACGTAGCTCTAGACTATCCAAAATATCAGATATGACGGCAGAATATAGTTTTTCTTGCAATTGATCTAAATAGGCTTGATTTTTCATAAGATTCATCCCTTTACTATAATATTTATGCTCTTATTCTTGTTCAACTTGACGCATAATGGCACGCATATAACCTAACGCATACGCCATCCCCGCATGCCAAGGCGCATCACAAGTCATTAGTGGCGTATGGTCGGGTATAAGTACACCTGTAAACTGATGCTTCTTCAATACACGTAATGCTTTCAACATATCAATATCACCTTCATCGATAAAAACCTCTGTGTAATGAGGCACCTTCCCTTTAACATTACGAAAATGAACATATGAAATTTTATCCTGTGAAGCATATTGATCAATTGCTTCATACACATCTCCACTCACCATTTCTTGAATAGAGCCCATACAGAACTCAATCGAATTACTTTGGCTAGGAACAAGGTCTATCATTTTCTGATATTTATCAGGCTCATTCACTAATCGAGCATGCTGACGGATTTGCGGCATCGGCGGATCATCTGGATGTAATGCTAATTTAACCCCAGCTTCTTCCGCAACAGGTAGAACACGTTCTAGAAAATAAGCCAAACGATCCCATATTTCTTGCTCCGAGGTTGGTGGGAGATATCCCTTATCTAACAAACTCGCGTCATACGTCATATTCCATACCTGACCCAGTGGGATTGGATGATTTAACTCATTGCTGTCAGGATGAAACGTCGATGTTAGCGCTCCTCCTCGTGCAGATGGCTTTTGAATATGTCCCCACACACCAGCAATACTGAAGTTATATCCAATTACAGGAATCCCTGCTCGACCTACATTCCGGATGATCTGCTTAATCTGTTCAATTTGTTCGTCTCGTTTTGGGCCAGCAAGTAACACATCATACCAATCCGATGGATTAAAATTTTCAATCGCTGCGAATTCAAGTCCTTCTTGATTGAGCTCTTCTTTTAATTTCACAAGATTCTCATATTCCCAGATTGGGTCATTTAAGCGTGCTACACCATAATTTCGTTGCCCATCTGTTGAAGGAAGTCCCTCATCATCAATATCTCCATAATAATTTACGAGATGGACAACAACCGCCTCACAGCCTGCCTGTTTCGCAAATCGATAATAATCTGTATGTAACATATGACGATATAAACCAATACCTAATCGCATTTCTTTTGCTCCTTTACATGCTTGGTTAGATCCTCCAATCTAAAATCTGAAATATCAGTATAAACAAGCATAAACGACTACGTCGTCCTTTTAAGAGCGAGTAGCGTTTGTGCAGGAAATACCAGTCAGTTTAGATAGCCCCACCATTCTCTTCTATTAGAAACATCATGTGTTTCTTACTCTTCTCCAAGTGCGACACGAGTAAATGAGTCGCTTGTTCCAGGCGATCTTGCTTTATTTCCTCAATAATCTGCTCGTGCTCTAGCAAACCTTCATTAGATCGATCGAAGTTCTGGAAATGAAATATACGTGAAATATACAGAAAGCTATTTAAGAGCTCATATTGTTTTAGAATTAACTGATTATGGCTCATCGTCACAATAGCTTTATGAAACAGAACATCTGCTTCTAGAAATTGTTCATACAAAAATTGGGGACTATTCAGATGGGTACTTGCACGCTCCACAAACTCTGTTAATTTCGTAACAAGATGCTCACGATCTTCCTGCGATAGGTGTTCTATGCACCATTTCTCAATCATGATGCGAGCATCCATCACTTCAGCGATTCGCCCACTCGTTAATTGACTCACATAGGTACCTGACCGTGATACGACTTCAATAAGTCCATCATTCGCCAATCGATGGATCGCAAGCTTCACAGGAGTTTTACTAACCCCCATCTTCTCACTTAAATCATTGAGATCCAGTCGTGCACCACCTTTATATTCCCGCGTAAGGATTTGATTCTTCAAAATTTGGTACACTTGCTCATTTAAATCTAGTCGTTCAATTTTTACATTCATAGGACAACTCCAATTGATTCAAGTTCAAACTGAAATATCAGATATTAGATTTAAGTTTATTATAAGATGCATCTTACAGAAATTCAATACTTATTTGCAGACTTTCGAATGTGTGCGCCATGCCTTCGGCGTTACACCAATTAATTTCTTGAAGACCGTCGCGAAATGTTGGCTCGTCTTAAACCCAAGCTCCATAGCAACATCCGTTATGCTCACCTTCGATTCCTCTAACATACGACAAGCACAGTCCATTCGAATCCGATCCATAAACGCTGTTGGTGATTGTCCGTTCATTTCACGAAATATACGGTAAAAGTGCGACTCACTTAAACCAATCTCCGACGCAAGCTGTCCTATCGTATAGCGTTCAGATGGATTCTGTTCCAGTCTTGTCTTAAGCTCCAGCGTATACGCGTGCATATCATGCGACTGCGCTTTGAGTGGAGTGTTATGCAAAATGCGTTGTAGAATTTCCAGAACTCCATGACGAATCTGAAATTCCACAAGCTCTGTATCCTGCTGGTTAATTAACTGTTGGACCCTTTTGAAATAATCTACGATTTCCTTGCTAACCAACTGAATACGAGGACAGCGATGTATCCATTGTGCAAATACTTGGCGTTCAGCATCATCCAGTCCGAACCAATGACCATGCTGCAGCGGATCACGAACGATGATCCACCAGATCCTACATGGCCCAATATAATCAAAACTAGCACGGTGACGTTCACCAGGTCGTGTATAAATGATATGCTGTGCACTCGTTGGGTGAAATTGTCCATTAACTTCCCACACTGCGGTTCCTTGCTCCATATATACAAACTCATAAGCATCTTCGTGCACGTGATTTGTCAAAGGCATGGCTCTACTGAAATGGTCGTATCCCAGAAGGATCAGATCTTTAACATGGGCTGCAGGACCCTCTTCCCAATCGATTAAATATACCCAGCGTTCACTCTTTATAGCGTCTGTCATCGTATACACGCTGCCTCTCTTCTGATCACATTAGCTTACTCCGAATCGTATATTTGCTCATTTATGTTTCTGATCCTATTAGATACAAATTGAAAAGTCAAATGATATAAATTGTTTTAAACTGAAAGCGTAAACACGAATAAGGAGTGATAAACGTGCCACACAGCACACCACAGATCCATGTTGTATTCAAGACACATTTAGATATCGGATATACCGATCTCGCTAAACATGTTACTGATCGTTATATGAAACTATTTTTCCCAAGTGCGATCACAACAGCACAGTACTTTAATGAACATCCTGATCAAGGTTCTTTTATTTGGACAACGGGTTCTTGGTTAATTCATCACTTACTCAAACATGGAACAACCGAGGAGAAACAGCAAGTAGAGGAAGCTATTGCAAAAGGCTATTTAAGATGGCATGGCCTCCCTTTCACGACCTATACCGAATTATACGATGCCGAGCTTCTAGATTACGGTATTCAAATGGCCACACGTCTTGACCAACGCTTTGGTATCCACACCATTGCAGCCAAAATGACGGATGTCCCTGGTCATACACGTGCGCTGATTACACATATGGCCAAGGCGGGTATGAAGTATCTTCATTTAGGTGTAAACCCATCAAGCCATGTTCCTCATGTTCCTGAGATGTTTTTGTGGAGAAATCCAGATGGTTCTGAAATCGTCGTTCAATATAGTAAAGATTATGGAACAACCTTCGAAACAGAAGGCTTGAATGATGTTTTATACTTTGCTCATACGCATGATAATTATGGTCCTTCCACCGTTGAACAAATTAAAGCGGAATTCACTCAACTTCGTGAGGCCTATCCACATGCGGATATCAGAGCATCCACGTTGGATCAATATGCGGAGAAGGTATGGGCCATTCGTGATACGTTACCGATCGTCGAAGAAGAGATTGGGGATAGCTGGATCCATGGATCTTCGACTGATCCCTACAAATTAGCTTGTTATCGTGAACTACTTCGCTTGAAGAGTAAATGGCTACTAGAAGGATCTCTTGCTGCAGCCGACGAGGAATATCACAACTTCTGCGATGAATTAATTATGATTCCTGAGCATACGTGGGGTGTAGATATTAAGCGTTATCTGGCAGATTACATTCATTATGATAAGGAAGATTTTCAGCAAGCACGAGCTCGAGACAAGGTTGATGTGAACTTAAACCCACTTGAATATCGTTTTTACGAAAAAAATTCACGCGCTGAAATGATCGAGATGTTCGGCGTGGAAGCCGTGGAGAAGCTTAGTGCCCGCTCATTTAGTCTCATGGAGCAGTCTTGGCAAGAGCAAAGGGAATATTTAGAAAATGCCGTATCTACTCTGGGCGTAAAACGTCAGATCGAAGCACGAGCTGCTCTAGCCGCATTACGACCGGTTCGTCCACAGATTGCTAATGCGGATGCGACAATCCTGTACACGGATCAATCCTATACTTTAGGAGACTTTGAGGTCGTGTTTGAGGATAACGGTTCTATTATCAGTTTGCTAGACCAACGTAATCGAGAGTGGGCTGGGCCGAACAACCCGATCGGATTATTCTCATATGAGACTTTCTCCCAAGCGGATTATGATCGTTGGTACCGTGAATATCACGTGCGATGGAAAAATACGCATGTATGGGCAACCGGAGATTTCGGGAAACCAGGTATGGATCTGACGAAAGAATGGATAATGCATACCGTGACGAAACCCAAACTATTATCCTTGCAAGCATTATGTGGAGAAGAACAGGATGTTGTCCTTGCTACGTTAAAGATGCCTAGAGCAGCTAGTGAAGGAATGGGTGCTCCACGAGAGTTGACCATCGAATATATATTTAAGAAGCACACTGCTACCGTAGAATGTAAGCTTCAATGGTTCCATAAGGATGCATATCGCCTCCCAGAAGCAGCATGGATGAGCTTCAATCCGATCGTCAATAATCCAAATCAATGGAAGCTTGATAAAATCGGACAACTCACTTCCCCACTAGACGTTGTTAAAGGGGGAAATCGCAATCTGCATGCGGTAGATCAGGGCATGTATTATGCGGCAGCGGACGGTCAAGTGGATATCACGACATTAGATGCCGCGCTCGTATCTCCTGGAGAACCACGGCTTGTGCAATTTGATCATACATTCGCTTCACTTACTGGAGGAATGCATGTCAATTTACACAACAATGTCTGGGGTACAAATTTCCAGGCTTGGTACGAAGAAGATGCGTTATTCCGCTTCAAGCTGAAATTCCAATCTCATCTTTAATCATAAAATACCTAAGAGGAGCTTTACAATGAACACCCACAAACCATGGAAAATTTACGTCATTCAACATTCCCATACGGATGTTGGCTATACAGAACGTCAAGAGAAAATCCGGCAGTATCATGTCAATTACATTCGGCAAGCGTTACAAATTGTACGTGACATCGAAAGCGGTGCTCGCCTGGATTGGAAGGGCTACAAATGGGTATGCGAAACGTTCTGGCCTGTTGAATCCTTCCTCTTAAAAGCGACACCAACAGAAAAAGAAGAATTCGCGCAAGCGGTACAAAAAGGCTATATCGGTCTATCTGGAACCTATCTCAATTTCGGCGAGCAATTAAATCAAGAGATGCTCTCCGTCATGATTCAACGGATTACTGACTATGGTCAATCGATTCAATTCCCGGTACGTTCTGCTATGACTGCAGACATCACTGGCTTTGGTTGGGGATATAGTCAAGTCTTGGCCGATGCTGGTATCGAGAATTTAATAACCTGTATTCATACACATCACTCTATGTTTCCATTATGGAAGAAACAAATTCCATTCTGGTGGGAAACACCAAAAGGTGATCGAATTCTAACGTGGAGTGGCGAGCATTATATGTTCGGAAATGACCTCGGCTTGATTCCTGGTATAGGAGGTTCCTATACGATTCGTGATGAGCATGACGTGCGAAAAGGCGTGTCCTTGGAAGTCGCTGAAGCGCGGTTTGATCGATATTTAGAGCAATTAGTTGAAGATGGCTATACCTTCCCGTTAGTACCTGTCATGGTATCTGGGCTCCCTACAGATAATGGCTCACCGAATGCCGCATTAATGGATTTTGTAAACCATTGGAATGCGTTGCATGGTGATCGGATCTTGATTCAACCAGCGACACTGGATGATTTCTTTACAGATTTAAGAGCATATGCGAACGAGCATCCGGATGAGATCGAGACCTTTCGAGGAGATTGGCCGGATTGGTGGACAGATGGCTCAGCTACTACTCCGATGCATGTTCAGATCTTCCGAGAGGCGCAACGCGTGTACACGAAAGTGAAGCAATTAGATCCTACCCGTGAGATTGTTGACCAAGAGCGGCTTGAGGCGATTGAATACGAGTTGGCTTTATTTGCTGAACATACATGGGGATACCATTCCTCTGTGACAGAACCTTGGAACCCATTCGTACAAGAGCTGGGCTGTCGTAAAGAAGCTTATGCCGCAAATGCGAGTGCACTTGCCCATACCGCATTATACGATATCCTTGAGGCACAAGGAGATGCACTATTAGGACCAGATCGCCCTATGAAATTTGAGTTGCATAACCCAAATAACTTTGTCCAAACCGATTATGCCCAATTAATTATGGAGGGCTGGTACATTACAGAGCTGAAAAATGGCTTTGAAGTACTCGATGAAGTGACTGGAACTGTCTATGAAGCACAAATGGTGACGGCACACCGCGGGGTCATCATTACCATTCCAGTAACCTTGCAGCCGAATCAAAAGGTCCAATTGACGATCAAGGCAATCGAAGCGCATCCGCCCGTAACAGCATATCGAACCGATTATGTTGGATCCGATCGCATGCTGGATATTATTCCTCCGGTTCCACCGAAGCTACATGTGACGCCTAAATTTATCGAGTCACCTTTCGTTCGGATCGAATGGGAACTTGGGGCAGGGATTACGAAGTGGTTCGACAAAAGCAGTCAACAAGATTTACTACGGTCTGATCGGAAACACAATGCATTCTCCCCTGTCTACAACGTAACACAAGCACCTAATGAATTTGGCATGTATGATGTACGTCGTAAGATGGGACGAAATCGTAGAGGCGCTGATGCGATAACCTCTGTCGGAGCATTAGTTGATGTCAATATCATTGAAAAGGGTGCCCTTTATGGAAAAGTTCAATTGACATATCGCGTGAATGGTTGCAGTCACTACTCCTTACTCGTCACCGTATACGGTGATCGCGCACGTGCTGATGTAGCCGTACGCATGCATAAGGAAAGTGTATGGGATCCAGAAAATGTGTACATTTCACTTCCGTTTGGGAGTGCTCCCGCTGCTGGGCAAGATGCGCTGTGGATAGAAAAGACAGGCGCAGCCTTACGTCCACGAATTGATCAATTGCCTGGATCCTTAGCAGATTTCTATTGTGTCGATGAAGGTGTAGCTTTTGTCCGTGACACACGTGGTGTTGCCATTGCGATGCCAGATACACCGCTCATCCAACTCGGCTCCTTAGACTATGAGGATCGACTATTGAGCGGACACCCTGGACTCGCGCATGATCCAACCCATCTCTATTCATGGCCCATGAATAATTATTGGGAAACGAACTTTAAGGCGACACTAGGTGGATTCTATGAATTCCGTTACTACATCGCTTGGGGGGATGAGCTTAATACGTCAGAAGTAGCATTAGAGGCTTGTAAGAGTATGAACGCGGGTATCCTTGGATGGAGAACAAGTAAGTAAGAGAATAATCATATTATCAGTTAGACGAATCACAAAGTCTTCCTCGAGAAGTACGGATTGAATAAGATTTGGAAGCATTTTAGACTTTCACATGAGGTCGCCTCTTTCTGTTACAGAGTCATTTGATGGTACAAATGATTCCACAAAAAAAGGCGTCCTTTTTGCTATGCTGTGATGTAATTTATTGGTTAATCAGCAGGGATGTTTTAATATAAATGTTCATTCTTTAGTAACCTCTGTAGAAAATAATAAATCTATTAAATCTCTTGCGTGTACCCAACGTTAACTCTTAGTCCACCTGAGAAGTCAGGATAGAGAGAATCAGCCCATTCATAGACTTCTCGGGTAGAGTCCAATATTTTATTTGCTTCCTTGTAATGCTCATTAATCCATTCGATATCCATTCGGAAACCTCCTCTTTTTGGAGTTCGTGATAGGGTTAAGGATCCTGCCCGGAGCTTGTCTTAACCATTCCTATTTATTGACTTTTTGTTGTTCTAATCTTTGCTCTTCTTCTTTAATTTGACTTATATCAATTCGTTCAAACAACAATTGCAAATCAGTTACCTGTTGATAAGGGGGAACCGAGCGGGGCTTCCAATTCGGTAGTTCAAGCGATAGGAATCCCCTGATCTTCTCACAAGAAAACGGTAGAAACGGATGCAGCAAATTCGCCAAATTAGCTATAATCTGCACGCATGTATATATTGTAGAACCACAGGACTCCTGATCTTCTTTTACCTGAATCCAAGGTTTTTGCCGATCAAAATACTGATTTGCCTTACGTACATAAAAGAAAATATACTCGAGCGCATCCTTCAAATCTCCCGCTTCAATTAGGCGTCCTGACTCCAGATACAAGAGGTCAATGTTGTCGCTCCACCCCTTATCTAACTTTCCACTTGGCACGATCCCTTCATAAAACTTCTCTACAAAAGCCAATGAGCGATTCACAAAGTTACCAAATGCTCCAAGCAGCTCACCATTATGACTATAAATAAACTCTCTCCAGGAAAAATCCGTATCCCGCTTCTCAGGCCCGTTGGCAATTAAGAAATAACGAATAGAGTCAGGATGATACCGCTCTAGAATATCAGGTACCCAGACTGCCCAATTACGGCTAGTGGAGAACTTCTGCCCTTCAAGGGTTAAATATTCGCTGGATATAATCCGATCCGGTAAATGTAGTTCTCTTGCTCCTAATAAGACGGCTGGCCATATCAGGGTGTGAAAAGGAATATTATCTTTACCATGGACATAATAAGCGGTGATGTCCTCTTGTTCCTCTGACCAAAAATCCTCCCAGCTCCGCCCAGACTGTGCAGCCCACTGCTTACTGGCTGATAAATAACCACTTACCGCCTCAATCCAAACATAAATCTTCTTGTCTTCAAATCCAGCTATTGGAACATCTACACCCCAAGATAAGTCTCTTGTTACCGCGCGGTCCTGCAGTTCTTCTTTTAAATAACGTTTGGTCAGTTTTATAGCGTTTTCTCTCCAAAATTGTGCTTCCTCTACATATTCCGTTAATTCAGATTGAAATTTAGATAAGCTAAGATAAAAATGTTCTGTCGGTCGTTCTGACGGTGTATTCCCACATAATTTACAGACTCTGTCCAATAAATCGGCAGGGTCTAGAATCGTAGAACAATAATCGCATTGATCTCCACGCGCCCGCTGGCCACATACTGGACAAGTCCCTTCCACGTATCTGTCTGGCAAAAAGCGCTGATCCACCTCACAGTAACATTGCGCAATGGTTTTTTTATATAAATGACCATTCTCTAGTAGCTTCGCAAACAACTCTTGCACAACCTTATGATGCTGCTGTTGATCCGTTCGAGTATAAAGATCATAACTAAATCCCAGCTGTTCAAAACACTGCAGAAACTCTTCGTGGTATCGACTGGCAAAAGCTTCGGGTGTGATCCCTTCATTAGCAGCCTGAACCGCTACAGGTGTGCCATGACAATCGCTGCCTGACACATATAAAACGTTATCCCCCTTGCTGCGAAAATAGCGTGCCAGCACATCCCCAGGCAACACACTTGATAATCTTCCAAGATGTAAAGATCCATTCGCATACGGCCAAGCACCACCAATAAACACATTACTCATTAACCTTCTCCTCCTTTTTTTAGACAACAAAAAAACTCCCATCCACAAAGGACGAGAGTTCTACTCACGTGTTACCACCTAATTTTATAAATGCCTCATGACATTTACCTCTTCAGGTACGACGTTAATAAACGTTTATACCCTAGCAATGTAACGGATGCAGGTTCCGGCGCAGCCTACAACCCAAAAGGTTTCGATGCGCAGCTCTGAGACCATATTCCCAAGGTTTTTCTTTACTCCTTTTCAGCGACCGGAGCTCTCTGTAGAAAGAATTGCCGTGGTACTCTTTCTCTTCTTTGCCTTTAAATATTCAAGTTACTGGAAATGATACTTAATTTTCTGTTTATTGTCAATGTGAAACATCAAGCTCACTGTAACTTTTTCAATTAATTTTCGTCTTTTATATAAATAAGTTACAAGGAGGAAGTCCTTCAATGAAAAAAGTAAACTTGCTTATACTCTCTGTTCTTTTACTAGCAGGGGTATGGGGTTGTTCCGATAATAAGGTTAATTCTGTTCCCAAAAGTGAACCCTATACTTCCGAAAAAGCCATCAGTAGAGGGGATATTGTTTCTTTTGAAAAAGTGTACAACCTCGATAAATTTGAGCAATTTATAACTAATCTCTCCAGCAAAAAAGCAGACAATATACGAGTTACAAGTTACACAGATGAGGGCGATCCCATATTTAAGGATTTGAAGTTTGATGGCAATGTAATTAGTTATAGCTACGATACCTCTAATGATGCATTCGGTGGAAGCAACACAGGAGTCAGAACCGATACCTGCTCCGAAGTGACGAGTAAAAAAAACACACAAGGTGAAATAATCTATTCGATCAGCGGTTGCACAAATAATGACTCTGAAATCGATTACTACCTTTTCCGCACAAAAAAAGCCACCCAATCGTAATACGATAGGATGGCTTTTCTAATATCTATTTCATGATTTTGCAAATATCATTAGTGAATTGAACAGGATCACTAACCTGTAGACCTTCGATCAACAGTGCTTGGTTGTACAGCAGGTTCGTGTATAAACCGAGCTTCTCTTTATCGTTCTCAGCTGCTGCTTTCAAAGACTGGAAGACTTCGTGATGGATGTTGATTTCGAGTACCTTATCCGCTTGAACCTCTTGCCCATTCGGCATCGATTTCAGGATTTTTTCCATCTCGATTGTCAGTTCACCTTCAGCAGAGAGGCATACCGGATGAGTCTTCAAACGTTTGGAAGCTTTAACATTCTTCACTTTGCCGGACAAGATGTCCTTCATCGCTTCAAAAAGCTCCTTGTTTTCGTTCTCTTCCGCTTCCGTTGGCTTGTCCGCTTCGTCTGCTTCGATACCCAGATCACCACTGGATACGGATTTAAATTCTTTTTCTTTATAAGACATGATCATCTTGATCGCAAATTCATCAATATCATCAGTGAAGTAGAGAATTTCATACCCTTTATCCGATACAAGCTCGGTTTGTGGGAGCTTTTCGATTCTGTCGATCGACTCTCCGGATGCATAGTAGATGTACTTCTGATCTTCTGGCATTCTTGATACATATTCGTCCAGTGTTACCAGCTTCTTCTCCTTGGAGGAGTAGAACATCAGCAAATCTTGAAGTGTATCTTTGTGCATTCCATAATCGTTATACACACCAAACTTAAGCTGTCTGCCAAAAGCGTTATAGAACTGCTCGTATTTCTCTCTTTCATCCTTCAGCAAGCTTTGCAGTTGACTCTTCACTTTATTCTTAATGTTCTTAGCGATCAGAGTCAGCTGACGGTCATGCTGGAGCATTTCTCTGGAGATGTTCAGCGAAAGATCCTCTGAATCTACCATACCTTTTACAAAGCTAAAATAGTCAGGCAGCAGATCCGCACATTTGTTCATGATCAATACACCATTGGAATAGAGCTCAAGACCTTTTTCATATTCCTTTGTGTAATAATCAAATGGTGTATTTTCTGGGATAAACAAGATCGCATTATACACTACAGCACCATCTGCACTGATATGAATATGTTTAAGCGGCTTATCGAAGCCGTAACGTTTCTCTGCATAGAAGTTATCGTAATCTTCTGTAGTCAGCTCGTTTTTGTTCTTCCGCCAGATTGGCACCATACTGTTCACGGTTTGTTCTTGAACAACTTCCTCGAACTCGTTCTCTGTGCCTTCTTTTGGCTTCTGCTCCTTCACGTCCATTTTAATTGGGAAACGAATGAAGTCAGAATATTTTTTAATGATGGATTTCAGGCGATACTCTTCCAAATATTCATCGTATTGATCTTCTTCGGTATTCTCTTTAATCTTCAAAATCACTTCAGTACCTACAGAATCCTTCTCGACAGGCTCGATAGTATAGCCATCAGCGCCCTTAGACTCCCATTTAAAGGCCTCGTCGCTACCAAGCGCCTTACTGATCACAATTACGTCATCTGCTACCATAAACGCAGCATAGAAGCCAACACCGAACTGTCCGATGATATTGTGACCATCTTTGGCTTCGTTCTCTTTCTTAAATGCAAGAGATCCGCTCTTCGCGATTGTTCCTAAGTTATTCTCTAGCTCTTCTTGTGTCATCCCGATACCTGTATCGGAGATCGTCAAAGTTCTGTTCGCCTTATCGGCAGTCACTTTAATATAATAATCTTCTTTATTGAAGACCAGGCTTTCATCAGCTAATGCTTTGTAATAGATCTTATCAATTGCATCACTTGCATTGGAAATCAACTCGCGCAGAAAAATTTCCCGTTGTGTATAAATGGAGTTAATCATCATTTCCAGCAATCTTTTCGATTCGGCTTTAAACTCTTTTTTGGCCATGAATAAGTAAATCTCCTTTCAAAATAACATCTTGTCCAACATTTCGTGATTAGCACTCTTGTTAGATGAGTGCTAATTCTTCTTTTTATATAACATAAACTGATTTTGAATGTCAATATTTACAGCGACTTTCTTTAAAGAATGCTATCTTTTGTATACAAATTTAAGATTTTATTGATCATTAATGATTCACTTGCGCGTAGGCTGATTCTATGTTTTAAATAGACTAGATGCATAAATTCCAAATAAATGGTTATCATTATCAGACCTAGGAGGAATTCGAATGAATAAACAAACGCAGTCCATTGTAAATTCTTCAGCAACAAGTCCCATTAAGAATTTGATTGGCAGTGTATTTATCCCCGCACACGATATTGAAAAAGCCCGCAGCTGGTATTGCCAAGTCCTAGGACTCCATGAAGCAAATCATCCGATTATGAACGGTCATTTATGCCCGTTAACTATGCAAGGAAGCACTGGGATCATTCTGGACACCATGCCCATGTGGGGAGGTTTAGAGCCTGAAGGGGCTCCTCCAATTACAACACCTGCTCTTATGCTTATAACCGATGATTTGCAAGCCTCTTTCAACTATATGAAGGAGCTCGGTGTAGAGATAGTAACCGAAATTCAAGATCAACAATGGTTTGTGGTGAAAGACCCTGATGGGAATAAACTAATGATTTGCAAGTAACATTTGCGTTAGAAATTGCAATGGCTGAGACTTCCACTTCTTAGGATGCATCAAAAGCTGCAGATCAAAATGAATTTCTTGATGTGCGAATGGCAGCTCAGCCAAGTTCCCCCGCTCAATTTCTTCCTCTGCAACAATTTTAGGTAATAATGCAATCCCTAACCCATTCATAACACATCGTTTGATCGCTTCTAGATTCGAAAGCTCAAAACCAATGCGGAATATAATCCCGTGCTCTTTTAACAAATTCTCGAACAGACTCCGGTAAATACAGCTCTCTTCAGAAACAATTAATTCGCAGTTATTTAGATCCTGTAACGTTACTGTATCCATCTGGGCAAGGGGATGGTTAATGGGAGCTATCAACACGAGCGGTTCATCTCTTATGATCGTACGATCAAGTAAAGAATCCGTAGTGGTACGATCCAGCATCAAACCGATGTCTACTTCCCCATCTTTTATTTTGGCCAAGAGGTTAGCTTCCTGCATCGTTTGTAGATGGATATCAAGTTTCGGAAATTTCGTCCTCAACTGCTGTAAGTAGGGTGGCAAGTAGAAAGCAGCTAATGAATCAATCGTTCCAATCGTTAGCGTACCTCCAATTTGCTGGGCGATGGTTTCTTTAGAACGATCATACAGATCCAAAATCTCCACAAATAGCTTCAACAACTCTTCTCCAGGCGGGGTAAGTCGCAGCTGTCGACCATGCCTTTCTATTAATGGCACTCCGTATTCCTTCTCTATTTTCTGTATTTGCATCGTAACGCTCGACTGCGCGTAACCCAGCTCTTCAGCAGCCCGTGTAAAGCTCTGGCGTTTAGCTACCTCGCGGAATGTTCGTAAATAGGTTAAATCCATAACCTCACCCTAACATCAAAATTTTTGATGATACACATCATTTATTATAGCTAACGACGATGCAACATTCCATGGTAAAGTGTATGTAGAGGAATTAAAATATTTTGGAGGCCGATAATTTATGCTTACAGAACAACAGATTTATGGAATTTATGTCCCCGTGGTCACCCCGTTCAATGCTGCTGGTGAAGTCGATCTGGATTCGTATCAGCGTTATGTAAAGAACATTATTAACAACAGCATACAAGGTCTGGTCGTTAATGGAACCACCGGTGAATCGCCAACTGTAACCGTAAATGAAATGCAGCTTCTAGTAAACACTTCTCGTGAGCTTTTACAATCTACATCTATCCCCTTAGTAGTCGGTACAGGAACCAATGACACAGCTTCTACGGTAGCACGCACAGAGATCGCAGCTAACCTTGGTGCAGATTGCGCACTAGTAGTCGTCCCTTATTATAGTCGTCCATCGCAAGAGGGCATCATTGCCCATTTCCGCAAAGCAGCAGAAGTAGGTATTCCGATCATGGCTTATGACATTCCAAGTCGTACTGGTACTGCTATGACTCTAGATACTGCACGCACAATCCTAGAAATGAATAATGTTGTCGGATTAAAAGACTGCTCAGGTAGCACCAAAATGGTTACTGAGCTAGTTCGTACAGGTAGCAAACCTGTGCTTGGCGGCGACGATTCACTCTTTTATGAAATGCTTAGCTCCGGGGCAGCTGGCGGTATGCTTGCTACTGCGAACGTTTATCCAGCAGAATGTATCCGTATATACGAAGCCTTCAAATCGGGTCAATTCGACTTGGCAAAAGAAAACTTTGAACAACTACTGCCGATCATCCGTCTCTTGTTCAAGGAATCGAACCCCGCTCCAATCAAATGGATGCTTAGCCAGAATGGCCTAATCAATTCGGATACGCTTCGCCTCCCAATGACTTCCATCAGCACAGCGCTTCAGCAAGAGCTTAGTTCTTATGTTCAGGACAATGCAATTGAAGCGACTGCATAAGAGAAAATATAACAGCCGTTATACAGTGAGGAACTGTTTAGCGGCTATTTTTTTGTAAATTTAAATTCTCTGTAACTAATGTTCTGATATTATCTATTCTTACCCCTCTTCATCATAAGTTCACTAATACGCCCTTCAGAGACATCTCCTGCCATATTTCCAAATGCGATGGCTAGATAATCAGGATAGTTTTTCCTGCCCAACATCTCACTTAAATCTTCTTGTTCGGTGAAAATAAAGTATTAGACTGGAGTTGTTGATTTAACGGGGGTTTTGAATTGGAGATTACTCAGTTTTTAAAAAATTAGTTTTAGACTGATTCATTAAAAGAAGCAGCGGCAGAACAAGACTTGATAAATAAAGTCTTAGACTGACGCTGTTATAGAACTAACGTTCCCCGTTAGTTTAATATTCTCCCTTACTTATACCTGCTTAATATTTCTTCTGGAATATGACAATAATCATTTGGACATTTAGCTAATCTATCTTGATGTTCTTCTGCACTTCTCACATAGTTTATGAGAGGTAATACTTCAACAACTATAAGGTCATAATCATTTCTCTCACTAAGAAACGCCTTCGCCTCTTTTAAGTGTTCAGGCTTTTCACTATATACTCCTGTTCTGTATTTCTCGCCAACGTCCTGTCCTTGTTTATTCAAACTGTATGGATCAATGATTTCAAATAAATACCCCATTAATTCACTGATCGTTACAACTGTCGGATCAAATTCTGTTTTTACAGATTCGGCGTACCCATCATAATCACCCTCAAGTGTATGACTTGTTCCATTAGCTCTTCCTGCTTCTGTAAACTTAACTCCAGGTAAAGTTTTTATAAAAGCTTGCACTCCCCATAAACATCCACCTGCAAAATATACTACTTCCATATTGACTCTCCTCTTCATTTAAAAAACCAAAAAATTCATTCCAACTAAATAGGAAGAAGAAACTGTAGTTACTAAGTCTACTACACATTAAAATAATGACAAATTTTCTTATTCCACATTATGTACCGATTGTTGAACACAAATTAAAGAACACTGTTCAACTAACCTGCCTGTTAGCTTAATAAAAAGAGCAGGATACTGAAGCACCTGCTTATCAATGTGATGGATTATTCAACTATCGTGTCCCGTTAGCTTAATGACAAACTATCGTTACTTAATCTTTCGCATTGCACCTAGAACAATATTGTATCCGTCAGGATCAAGGATATGGGCATTCTTAAATTCCCAATCGCCGTGTGCCCCCGTAAACGGTTCTATTCCGATATTGCCACCATTCACACGCACTTCTTCGACAAATTGGTCTAGTTCCTCCCAACCGATGTGTAGGAAAGTATCCCAGCCGTAGTCAGGACCTATCCATTCTGTAGGATAATTCGGGCGCTTTGCAGAGACGACATTTGGTTTTACATCCTCGCTTGAAACAGCTTGCTGAAGTATGAAGGACACTTCATCGCGTTCCGCATGTCCCCAATCATCCACAGAACATCCGAGGCAATCACGGTAATAGGACTGCGATTTCTGCAGGTCGGAAACTAGACGAACCTGAATCAGTTTTCCCAGTATTATTCTGGACTTTTCTTTCTTTTCGATTACTTCATCATTCACACAAATCCCTCCATTTTTTTGGTAGAATTATATAAAATCTTTCGGCATCATTTCGATATATCCTTCACGAGAAGTAAAAACAATTATGTTTACGTTAAACTGCCCGTTAGCGTAACGAAAGGCTGTCTAGCGACAGCCCCTCTCAGTGTTGAACTATAGTGTCCCGTTAGCGGAATATAATTTTGCCTTCCTTCATGACAAATTTAACCCTTCGAAGATTATCTATATTAACTAAGAGGCTCTTTCCCGCAATTATAAATAAGAAGGGCATCATAGAATTGGACTGCTTGTGTATAAAAATTAAAAATCTTATTTTTTTGAGATCGAATCCTTTTTTATCCATATGTGGTAAAATATAAACCGAAAGTGTAAGCGGTTTAACTTTGAGGGAGGAGGAGTTCATTGTTTGTCAAAGCAATCCCCTATTGTCATTCCAAAAACTAAAAAGGAAGTGTAGCGATGATTACACGAAGCAAAATTATGGCTTTAAGTCTCTGCTTTTGTATGCTACTCGCTTTATTACCTACATCAGGCTTCGCTGAGGCAGAGGTTGAGGAAGAAACTGTGGCTGCTGCTGTACCGAATCCGTGGAAGCAAAAAAATATCGGTTCGCCAGCAATAACGGGCAGCGCTTCTTACGATCCGGCTGCTGACCAATTTTCTGTAAGCGGCGCGGGTACGGACATTTGGGGCAAATCAGATCAGTTCAATTATATGTATCAGCCCTGGACGGGAGACGGCGCCATTATTGCCCTTGTCTCTTCTCAGACCAATTCACACGATTTCGCGAAAGCGGGTATCATGATAAGGGAAACGCTGAATGCTGATTCCAAGCATGTCGATTTACTATTGACGCCTTCCAACGGGTTCACCTTCCAGTACCGGACTGAAACGGGCGGAACTTCCCAAAGCGTTAAAATTGCTTCGACGAGCCCGGCCTGGGTAAAGCTAGAACGCAAAGGCAACGTCATCAAAGGATATGTATCCAACAACGGTTTGAACTGGGGCGATTTGGGCAATTTGACTCTAAACATGAATGCTTCGTTGTATGTAGGATTGGCTGTCACCAGCCATAATGTATCCAGCTTAAGCACGGCCACCTTTGACAAGGTGAAAGTAAACGCCACCGGAGATGTATTCCCGCCTACCGAACCGACAAACTTGCAAGCAAACAGTGTAACGGATACAACAGCTAAAATATCCTGGACCGCATCGCTGGATGATGTTGGCGTGAAGGACTATGACTTGTACAAAGACAATGTATTGACGCAAGCGAATGTAACGGCTACTACCTACAACTTTACCGGCTTAACGCCGGATACCACATATAATTTCACTGTCAAGGCCAAAGATGCGGCAGGGAATATTTCCAATGCCAGCAGTCCTCTAACACTGAAAACGACAACCCAAACCGATACGCAGGCCCCAACTGCCCCGACAGCACTCATAAGCTCAAGCCAAACATCTTCGTCAGTCAATTTGAACTGGACGGCATCGACAGATAACGTAAGCGTCTATGAGTACGACATTTATAGAAATGACACATTAGCCGGTAGCACGACTGCGACATCCTTCAATGTAACAGGGCTTACGGCAAATACCACGTACAACTTTACCGTAAAAGCAAGAGATTTAGCAGGAAACATATCCGCGGCAAGTAATACGTTGTCAGTCAAAACCAACCCTGCCTCTTCAGATCCTTATACACCAGAGGTTGTCGCAAACAACCTGGAAACACCATGGGCTATCGATTTTGCACCGGATGGACGGATCTTCTTCACGGAACGCAACAGCGGAAGAGTTCGTGTCGTTGTGAACGGGAATTTGAAATCAACGCCAGTCATTACTCTGGGCTCGCCTTTTTATTACATGCCCAAGAGCGAAGGCGGCTTATTGGGACTAGCGCTCGATCCTAATTTTTCCACCAATCATTACATCTATATCTATCATTCCTACAAAACCTCAGACAATAAAGTAGCCAATAGGGTCGTTCGCCTTAAAGAAAATAACAACATCGCTACAGTAGACAAGGTTCTTATCACTAATCTTCCTGGTGCGGTCTATCACAATGGCGGCCGTTTAAAAATAGGCCCAGACAACAAATTGTATTTCGGTGACGGCAACTACGGAAACAAAGACGATACGCTGACTTATCTCGGAGGAAAAATGTTCCGTCTGAATTTGGACGGCACCATTCCAAGCGACAATCCGTTTGGTGACTCTCCGATTTATAGCCGGGGACACCGCAATCCTCAAGGATTAGCATGGCAGCCTGGAACGAACCGTCTTTTTGTATCAGAGCATGGTGAATCCTCTAAGGACGAAATTAATTTCATTCAACCCGGTAACAATTACGGTTGGCCTAAATATGAGGGCGGGAATCAGAATCAACCAGGCATTACGCCTCCGCTTATTTATGCCAATGGCACAACCTGGGCACCCTCTGGCATAGCTTTTGTAACCCAAGGGCCGTGGGCAGGAAATCTTCTTGTTACCAATTTAAAAGGTAAACAGATCATTCGCATGGTAATTGGAGAACAAAACGGCAAGCCGACGATTAAAAGTAGTGAGCTTAATTATTTGTTTTTGAATAAATATGGCCGCATCCGCGACATTGTCGAAGCGCCAGACGGTTCGCTTTATTTCGTCACCAGTAATAATGGCGATAAAAACGGTGACGGCACTCCGGATAAACTTGTTCGATTGGCACCTAATTTCTAGCAAATATGAATAGATGAAAAAAGCTATGCAGCCAGTGCGTGCCGATGCTCAATCGGCGCGCTCTGTTTGTGTTTAGCCTGTCGTTCTTCCTCACTTCTGTTAATCAAAGTTGAAGAAGAACGAGGTTAAACTTGAAATGTATAAGGTGACGAGGATGTAAGTAAACCTTCTACTCCATCTGAATGATATGGCATTAATTCATTAGCTCTTTGTATGTCTATCCATTTTATTTCTGAAATTTCATCTTTATCTTGAATTGAAATTTCTCCATCTATGCTTTAAAGGTTATGAATAAAACGTGATGCCCCTTTTCCTAAAAAAATCGCTTCATTAGCAGCTACAATTTTCTAACTTCAATTGTTAAACTGTTTCTTCTTTAGTCTCACGAATAACTGCCTGTTCTAAAGTTTCCCCTTGTTCAACTGCGCCACCAGGAAGTGACCAACTCCCCCCCCCCTAGTTATTAACCATCAGGATTTCTTCATCTTCCTTATAAATAAAAGCATAAGCTACATCTACTCTGAGCATTTCTTACTATCACTTCTAAGTTTTAAGGTTCAATTAATTAAATCATAACAGAATTTTATTCAACTAAACTGCCCGTTAGCTTAATGAAGCGTCCGCTAGTCTAATACTACAACTTTATTTTCTCAGGACATCAATATATATAATAATTGGACCAAGCCTTTCATCGTCTTTAGTTTTTAAGGTAACTGCAACCAATTATTTTTTTATCCAATTAGCATTTCGTTCATCCTCAATTCCAAACAGTACAACAGATGCTTGCCCCACTGGATTTAACTCTATTTTTCGCACTTCTTCTGTAAGGCTATTCCAAGCTATTTAACTTATTGATGACATTCTGAAGTCCCTATTTTGTTGACTTCTTGAAATAGAAAATTTCAAAGTACTACTCCTAGTTTTGAGAGAACCCGATCCATTTCATCAAAATGTTCTTTGTCGCTTGAAGCATAAATCAAATCAAAACTATCGTCATTATTCATCACCGTTATTATGCTGTCATCGTAATTCCCATAAAATTCGATGCCAATCCAATGCCGAAAGGAAATACCTTTGTTTTTAAAATTTTCACGAATAAAATCCAAATCGGTTTGTTCAATGGAATAGAACGATTCACAGCCGTATTCAAGAGCGAATACGGTTTGCAAATAGGCCATCGCCTGAAAAAAATCGGTCAATGTTTCAAATTCCATTTTCCATACCTTTTCATCGTAACTCATATAGACAGGGGGATTGGACCTGGATAAATCGTTCCTATGGATTCCCCAGACACAGGCACGCTGATTCTCGCAATAAAAAATTAAATATTCGCTATGCTTGAAGTATTGGAATTGCTCGGGCTTGATCAAACTATCTTGCGTATGGTTCAGCCGCTCGTCTTTACCGAGTTCCAAATAATAATCTATAAACACCTGGGGCAATTCACCAAAATTATTTTTAATGGTTTGTATCTCGTCATGACTAAACCCGTTTCGTTTCGTAATATGAAACAGCTTTTTAATCATTGTAAAATCAGTCATCCGCATCACACCTTATCCTTGTATAATTTGCTATCGATTGACTTAAGAATATTCCAAGTCAGTCTCCTTAACCATCAAGGGGGCATGTTATATATTTTACCATATCTTTACTCCACTAATCTGCCCGTTAGTTGAACAAAGGGCTACCTCTCGGCAGCCCTCATTATTGAACTCTAGTTCCTCGTTAGCTTAACGACACGATAACATAAAAATCCCAATATATGGTACAATGTTGTTGGAAGTTTGAAAGTCATCAATCTAGCATTAAAAGGGGGCTGCTGAGAGTTGAGTAAAGAATTCAATTCCAAAACTCTCATAAATTTTACTTGCTACATTTACAGTAAGTAACAAGCCAATAGCCAAAAAAACAATTGATTCAAGCAATATAACAACATCTTTTTTTAAGCCTTAAATTACGTCCAATATTGCTCTTCAATCTTCAGATCCTTATGTCTCTTATCTACGTACTCATTCTCACTAATTATTTCTATTTCATTAGAATCAAAAAAACTAAGCAATCTCAATCCTTCATTTAACAATTCATCTTTATATTGTCGGGAAAACTCTGACCTTTTAACTGGGTCTGCAAGTTGATCATCGTAATCAAATACAATATATTTAAGGGCTATCATCCTAAAAAAGGAATATCCATTACAATACTCCCTGTAAATGTGTGAACAAGAACTAATGAATTCCTCCTCAATATAAACAAATCGATTTAATAGATCTCTGATCTTAAACTCTTCAACTGACCTATAATTAAGAATTTTTGTAAGTTGCCCTTCTAATTCATCCATCACAAATTTAGAATTATAATTTAGATTAATCAATCTAAAATAGACATCTTTACCTAATGATTCTTCAAGTATCTCTTCTTTGTCATAAAGCCACTGTTCAAATTCCTTTGTTGAAAGTTTATTCCTCAAGACTGAGTGAAACCATTCTATAATTTCTTCATTGATCGGATCCATGATTTCAATCCTTTCCTTGCACCGCGGTTTCATATAACGCCTTATATACAAACTTCGTGAATTTTCTTATGTATGAAGTATTCGTCGAAATGCTTACGCTCTCCTGCCCGTTAGTTTAACGCAAAATAGTTATTCATTAGTCAAGTTTAATAAACTTATCAAAGCAGTATGAATCTTTGTCATAGCCATTTTGTTCATAGAAAGCATGAGCCTCGGTTCGCTTCATCCCGGTGCATAGAATTATGCTGGATATTCCGCAATCTTTCGCATAATTTTCAGTGTATCTTAACAGTTTAGTGCCTACCTTATGTCGCTGAAAATCATTATGTACAGCAAGTCCGGTTATATGCAGATAATCATTCGCAGACCCTACAGCTAATGCATGAACGCTAGATATAAAACCAACAACATGGTTCTCAAGTAACGCTACAAACGTTTTGTAATTGCCTGCCTTTCTCATCTGTTCCATCTTAACGCGAAAGTGCTCATCCGTAACAGTATGAACGCCAAGTACATTGTTCCATAAGAAAACAACTTCAGTATAATCGTTTGCTATAATTTCTCGTATTTTAATTTCCATACCCTGCCCCCGTTATTAAAATATTCACAATAAAGTATTCGTCAATTAAATGAAGCAATCCTGCCCGTTAGTTGAATAGCGGCAGATTTCTAAAAGGGATCTGCCGCTATTATATGCTAAAAAAATCGTCGATACATTTCTCTCCTGCGGTCGCCACGAAGTTGTGCGTATATTTGCGTGGTTGAGGCTTTCTCATGACCCAACATACCTTGGATGAAATCCAAGGGAGCACCGTTATCAAGGAGTTGGCAAGCATAGGTATGTCGAAAGCGATGCGGATAAACATTCGTTTCAATCTCTCCTCGATCTGCAAGCCATTTTAATGCCCACCTTATTGAAGGAATAGCCATGCGTTTAGTTGGGTTGGTATCCGTTACGAATAAGGCTTTACAGGTATCTCCACGACTGGTCAGGTACTTCCTTAACCATACTTTGCACTCTGTCGCAAAGTACACTTCTCTCTGCTTGGAGCCCTTACCGTTTACGACTATAGAGCAGTTTTCTCAGTTGAGATCCTCGATGTTTATCCTCTCTACTTCCCCGACTCGACAGCCAGTACAATAGAGAAGCTCAAGCAGCGCTCTTTCTCTTAATGATTGGCACGAGATCTTAAGATGAATAACATCTTCCTCGACTAAAAACTTAGGGATTCGCTTGTCCAATTTGGGTTCTCTTAGTTTTAAAGAAGGATTTGAAGTCAGGTAAGTCTCTTCATACGCATAGCGAAATAGGGATCGGACGAAACGAATTCGATGCCCTAGGCTGCTTGGCTTCAAACGTTCTGCTTGTTTCGCCAAATATTGCTTCAGCATTGGCAATGTAATCTCCGCTATCTCGGGATCACCTAGTTCCGTCATTAGCATTTTGTTTTGGAGGACGTAGGCGTTCAATGTTCTCGGACTATATCCTTGAATTCGTTTATCAGCCTCATATAGATGCCACAACTCACTTAACTTCATAATAAAACCTCCCCTTAGAAGCTATTACAACTAGGTTTGCTTCTAAAGAGAGGTTTTAATCTTCTAACCTGCTTGAGCTAGCGTTTCCCGTTAGCGTAATGAATCATATGAATTTCATCGGTTATAATAGCCTTTACTAAAAACGATTACTGCCTCAGCAAGGGCTTCAGACAGTGTTTATATGCCCATGTCGTATAACGTTCTTGTATTCACGAAATGGACCATTCATAGATAGCTCTTATCTTAGGATGGTCCATTTGTTGTCTGAGTTTCATCCTTGATTGACATCTGACACCAAGGGGCGAAAGCCCCGCAGCGTGAATACGGTGTTGTCTGATGCCCCTGGCTTCTTCGGATTGCCTTCAAAACATCTTCTCAAACTCTATATCTATCTTTTTTATCAGACTCTGTAAAATTATATTATTACAATGATTTTATAAACTCATAAGAAACGAACGACTTTCTTTATCCATTTTTTCTATCGCATATCTAAAAGAAACTCTTGGCATATTTTTGTGATTTTTAATAAGATAACCCATTACCTCTTCTTTATTTACTTGTGAAAAAGACTTAAGCATCCAACCATATCCTTTAAGAACTAATTCATGTTTATCATTTATTAACCTATCTGCAATGTAAAATGGCCTTAATCTGTTAAAATCATTTCGCATTATAGATTGAATAAGAATTACTGCAGATGCTCTTCGAACCCAAAAGTCATCATCTTCTGTCCATTCTAATACATTGGTAAATAGTTCTTTATATTGTAAAAGCAAATTTCCAAATGCATGGGTACAAAAATCATCACAATCTCCCCAGCCACGTACATATTTTTTTAACCACAAATAAAAAACAGAATATGTATTCTTAGTATATTGCTTATGTACCCTATTCGCCCAATCAAAAGCAATAACTCCCTTTTCCCAGTGACGTTCTTCCAGTAAACATTCACATAATGGCAAAATATGCTCTATCTTTTGATCAGGAAGCATTCTGAATACCTTGCCCGATAATTTTCGTATATCACCCGTTTTGATATGAGTCCCCATTGGTTTGTTCTCAATCAAGAATTCAATTTCGTTATTAATATATTCGAATATATTATTCATCGAATTCTCCTTTTTTGGGTGAATATGGACCAGTGATTTCTATAATATTTCCATCTGGGTCTGTTAGTTGAAAGTAATAATATGGTCTAACATTATTAACATATTTGAAACTGGTCAATTCACCGCTAATATCCAACTGTTCTATTCTTTCTCTTTCTTGTTCCAAATTTTCAGTCCAGAAATTTAGTACAAACTTGTGTGTATTTTCAGCTTCAACTATTGCAACTAAATTATTTAACTCCTCTTCATATTCCCCTTTTTTCACAGTCAAATTTGGATTCAAAGCATCAAAATAACCATTCATAATAGAAATATTCTTCCCATCAAACTCAAACTGAGCAAATCGCTGCATATTTTGAGCACTTACTGACATTTCTAATAACTTCTCATAGAATTTAATTGACTTATTAAAATCCCTTACTATCAAATAAATTGAACCTAGATGCATATATACCTCCTCAGTATTTAATATCAAAATAGTAAAAATAGTTTTCTATATAAATATGAGTAATCAAAAATGTCTTAATTGTTTTTGCAGACTTGGTTTGCAACCTTTTAAACCAAGGTAGTTTGATAGTGTACTTTCATTCTATCCTAAAACAGAAATGCAAACTAGTGTTCTTGTTTCTGTGTTTATATAATCAGGGATTTCAGACAACGTCTTATTCGCGAAATTCGTGAATAATTCCGTATGTTGAGTATTCGCGAAATTACTGAGCTATCCTGCCCGTTAGCGCAGCAAGGCTGCCAATCGTGCTGGCAGCCTTGTCATGGTTGAACTATCGTTTCCCGTTAGTATTCCTGTAGAGCGTTATCTATCGTCACTTATCAAGCTGACAAATTTCACGAATAAATGAGCCTTCGTGAGAAAACTTAATAGCTCTTTGGCAATCGGTACACATTCTTGACATTGTACATTGACAAGAATATTTACCGATAAAACAATAAAACCACGATTTACGCGGTAATTAATCGGCTTATATTCTTGTCATTCGACAGAAAAATAAGGCCACGGTGTAAACCGTGACCTGCCTAAAACTAATTGGTTGTTGGTCTTGTAGATATTAGACCCACTAACATTTATAGGATAAAGTTTGATTTATGGTCATGCATCCGCATTGTATGAATAATGAGTAATTAAATTATTCTTTGTCAAAATAATCATCTGGCAAATTTAATTTTTTCAAACAACCTGTAAATTTTTCTCTCAAATTAATATTGCTTTTATATTCCGGCCATGCAACCTTATAATGACGCAATAACTTCTCCTGAGGGATAACGCCCCAAAATAAAATAGTGTTTTTCACAACCTCCTTATCGCCACCCACTAACATCTGTTCAATGATTTCCCAACTTTCCGATTTGTCATTGCAATTGCGTGTGGCATAGATTGCGGCAGATTGAATATTCGAGTCGGTGTGGCACAAAAAGGACGCAAAGTTCTGAAGTGTAATCGCGCCGGAAGATTCCAAAACATACCCCACATGACGTAACGTTTCCGAATCGTGAACCCTGTCAAGACTTTGCAATATCACTTTTATAAATTCCGCTAAATCAAAAGATTTACCGTACCAATTCAGAATCATTAAAGCTTGTAAAAAATCTTCATTTCTTTCAGAATACAACAGCTCCAGAAGATAGTCTCTTCCCGCATCAAAAGAGGTTTTGCAGATTAGCTGAATGGCTGTGGTGCGATCATTTTGTCTTTGCTCAGCAACGCTCCTTAAAAAATCAATGGTTGGCTGCGAGATTTTCTTAAACTTGAACATTCCATCAAGCGCTTTTGATTTGATTTCTTCGTTTGGGGCGTTTTGATAAACCTGTATCAACGCATTTTCATCGCCCGGCATTCTACTGCCAAACCACGCGATATCATAATCCAGAATAATTTCGTCCAGCCAGCGCTCATACCAGTCCAGAAAGTTGTCTTCATAGACAAAGAAAAAGGGATGATCAGGATAAAAAACTGCAGTGTAAATGATTTTCCCCCTGTGTTTCCCTTCAAGTACGAGATACATATCGTATTCACAGCCTTGTGTGCCAATGCACAACATGCCGCCCATCACCCTATCACGGGCGGCGTCGTATTCCGGGTCGGAGATGTCTTCATCACTGATCAGTGGCTCGATCAGATGGTTCCATTTTTCTTTTGTCATTCTCGGGTGTAGAACGCATTTTGTAGTGAATGCATTTCTTTCGGTATAGGAAGTTGCTTTTTCAATCGAATAAATCCCGTAATAAGGCCCGGCACCTCCATTTCCGACTTTCGTTAAAAACTGGGCATAAGGCTCCGGAAGTGTGACTTGATTCTTTGCTTGCCAGTCCGCAAGCTCTTTTGCTGTAAGCACTTCATAAACCTTGTATTTATGTGAAGATGCTCCAAACACCAAAAAAGCCGTATCTTTGCGCATGGCCTTTTCGAGTTTGTTTTTTATTCGATCAAGTTGTGTTTCTTTCTTCCAAAACAACATATTGAATCCCCCCTGTTGATTATAGCCGGGCTTCCTTCGTTTGCTTATCCAGCAATTTCAGCAGATGCGGAAATCGGTATTCTCCGTACATACTCTGTATGTGCTCGGCAGCGACTGCTAGCTCCATGCCGACAGAGGTTATATACAAAGGCTTGGAGCTGTTGCCTCGGTAAAGCTTTTTGACAAAGGCTTCGTTGTCGTGAAAGGCATTTTTTGCAACACCGATCACTGGAATTTCCCCTGAAAAATTTGTGTAAACATAATGTCCGAGCCCGGGCTTTTTCTCATTGTTTAAGTACACATAGCCATCCACAACAATGGTATGTATTTGATTTATGTCAGTAAGTTTCAACAGTTCCTGTATGCAAGGGAGCTCTCGTTTATAGAAAAAACCCGTTTCGTATTTGTGAGGGTTTTCCGTATAAGACATGATGACTTCGAGTGGTTTAGAATCTTCCCAACATTGAAAAATAACCCCCACCGATTTCGCTTTATTTTCCTCATAATACACATCGACAGCGATGATCATTGATAGCGATTCCTTCCTTTAAGCTCATTTTAAGCTATAGATTATAGCCAATATATCACATTTTGCCGTGCACGATGATCTATAGATTATCCCAATACCACCACTCCACCAATCTAACCTATCAAGGGGCGGGTAGTATTTATTCTGCCACAGGCGCAGCACAGAAAAAATCTCCACCCTAAAACCCTTGACAGGCTGGATTTTTGACGTGCCATTTCGCCGCCGACAACGGGGAACAGGATTTTATCCTGCCCCCGGCCTCCTCCAAAGAATAGGATAGGGTGTAAATGATTGAATCTAAATGTACAGTTTCGCTTGGATAAGATTGTACAAAACGCTTGTATAATAACAGAGAATTAAGAATCTTTGCCTCTAACTAACGCCTTCCGCTCACGCTTCAGTTGTTGGCATATATAGAGTTGGAATGGTTTTGTTTCACAAACCATTCACTTCTATACATGTAATATTCACAGAAAACTATATACAAGAAGCTCACTTGTACGCATATAATCCTAGAAAAGCGCTTAGCAGCTGTTTTTAAGGATTATACCAATCATTTTAGAACATTCTTACACAAGCAAATATGTACATCCTTATATCAGCATTTACAAACTATCCTCCGTTAACTTAACGAAGAAAGGAGCAGCTGCCGTAACAAACTGCTCCTTATTTGTTGAACTATCGTTTCCCGTAAGCTTAGCGACCTTTAACGTTAAGCAGTATGTGCCCGTTAATATAATGAAGATACAGATTTAACCAGCAACCTCGGATAATTTGTGGACCTTAAACGCACTCTATCTCTTCTCGGCCTTCTGTACGCTCGTAACGGATCCAGCTCATCTCTTGGATACCGAGCAACTCCTTTAACTTCTCTACTGCAACGAACTTCCCCACATCGAACGCGAGATTACCAGCAAATAGTTCTTCAATGGATTTTATCTTCTCTTCCTTCAGTTCGAAAACCCTAAAGGCCTCGGCACGAGGATTTTGTTTCATGTATCCATCCAAAACTGAGGCATCAGCTTCCTCATATTCATCCAGCAGTTCTTCGATTTCACCGGCCATTAATTCATACAACACCTGAGCTTTTTAAGGTGTTTTTCATTACTCGAGAGATCCCCGTAAAATTCCTTCATTAACGTAACCTGCCAGTTAGCGGGGAAAAGGCAGCTGATAACAATGGTTGCCTTTTCCTGATGGTGTATTGAGGTATAGTTTCAATATACCTATCGGTTTTAACTACATTTGCTACAATTACTGCACACGACAAATCGCAATCATCTGGGCACATTAGAACTGGCAAAACAAACTCTTTACTTGCTGAATTGAACCTTCCTTTAATACATTATTTCTCTTTCGAGTCGCAGACCCAATCAATAATTGTTGGGATCATTCCCAGAAGATTATTTGAAGGATAATACTTGTGAAGCAATATATCCAGAGGAGTACCATCAATAACGATAGTGTGATGTTCAACTTTACAGTACTCACTCTTCATCGGTTCGACTTCAATTTTATTCAACAGTCCCATTGATTAGACACCTCACTTTGAGCAATTAGCACACCTATATCGTATCTCGATTTACTCCGTTATCCTGCCCGCTCAATGAAACAGGGGAGCAGCTGCCGCGTTATTGTCGGATGACAAGAATATGAGCCGATTAATTACCGCTTAACCTATAAAATAAATCTCCCAATGAAAACAGTTGAAGATATGTTATTCTGCCAGTTAGCGTAACGAAAAGCTGCCTAGCGACAGCCTCTCTCAGTGTTGAACTATAGTTTCCCGTTAGCCATATATGCAGCGCAAGTGCCGCATCACAGATGATGAAAATGGATAAAATCAGTCAATACTGCTACTACGGCTGGCGAAGAAGGTCGATGAGCTATGGTGCCTTAGAGCCCATCCGTTAGTCTGACTCCAACGACCCCGGTGCATCACAGATTGTCGCTCCCTTTCGGGAAGCATTCATGGGAGATTAATCCTACTCTGGTTTTTGCACCAGCCTAGTCTTTAGTGATTGTAGAACGAAGTTTGTTGTTTTTCTGTCTGCCTAACTTTATTTAAGTACACATAAGGCTCAGCCTTTTTTTAAAAAGTGTTTTTCTGGGTCTTCTTTCTTATGTTCTTTTACTAGTTTTGAGCTATTTTAATTTTCATGGGAGCTTAACGGAACTTCGATATTATTGTTATTATCTGATTTAGGATGAAGACGATTTTCTATTACAAAAAAATGATTGAAAATACCTACTACTCGTATTTTATTATCTGCCTCTCCAAAAATTTTTGTTTCTGCTGTCATAAAAATAATCTGATGTGTGAGACTTGATGATTTCAAGTCATTAATAGTATGAAAGCAATTTGAGCTTTCGGAACTGTAACATTTAAGACCGTGAACCTTTTGGAGGTAATTATCATAATCTTGACTACTTGGTTTTGTATAAGCCATCACAAATAATAATATGGAAACTATTAGGAAAGTATATTTCTTCTTGATAAAGGCACCTCATCTCTTATGGATAATCGTACCAGATAATACCGCATTTAACTGCCTATTAGTTCAACAAGGCAACACCACGCTCTACTGCCCTATAGCTTAACGACAGAAGGAGCAGCTGCCGCGGTGGCAAACTGCTCCCAGGATCTCTAGACTAACGTGTCCCGTTAGTTCAAGACGTCGTTTTTTTCTAGATGGAGGGTTCTAGGCGACTAATTTAGTAATGAAATTAGTAAAATTCTCTACAACTTTAATTGAATTTAATGATGCAGTTTTCACGTACTACTCAAAAGTTTCCGGCGCTTCACTATCAGCATTATCCGATATTGCTCGAATCACAATAAATGGAACATTATTTACGTAACACACTTGGGCGACACTGGCACTTTCCATGTCTACACACATAGCTTGATGTTTCTCAATCAATATATTTCTTTGTTGATGGGTAATAAATGTTTCACCAGTTATGATTCTTCCGAAATGGCATGTAAAACCGAGTCTTTCAGATTTAATTATCCTAATACATTTTCCTTTTAGTGCTTCATTAGCTTTTATGTATTGATCCTCTAACCAAGGATGATATTCAGTAATAATCTCAGGAACCACATCATGATGAGCGACTTCTGTTGATACGACTACATCACCAAATTTAAGATTATCGTTTAATGAACCCGCTACACCAGTTAAAATGATTAAATCCACCTGGAATTTATCGATCAATACTTGGGTAGCTATTGCAGCATTTACTTTACAACCCCCACAAAAAGCACCTACTACCAACACATCATGATATTGCCCTGAATAAAAATTTAGCATGATATGCTTTGTGATTGTCTGATTTTTTAGTTTATCGATAAACGGATTAATTTCATCTTCAGAAGGACCCAGTATACCTATCTTCATTGAAATTACCACCTTTTATTTTCAATAACACCTAATCATACACACAAATTCCAACGGATCAACACATAGTATTCGTTGATTTAGGGGGATTTTCCTTTTTATGCAACTAAACTGCCCGATAGTTAAACAGGTAGCCACTAATACCGACTGCTTGTTCTTCATGATGCTAACCATTCCCCGTTTGAGTAATGATCACTTGAATTATTTGTGACTTAAAAAATACATTCAAACCGCTCTACTCCTGGGTATTTTTCTCCCAAACTTGTTATCGAGAAACCAATTTTTTTATAGAAGCCAACAGTATCTTTATCGGTTTCTGCCTTTATTCTCACATTCTTTTTAGTTTTTATGAACTCATTTATCATTTCACTGCCTATACCTTTACCACGATAATTGGCTTTAATTGCAATATGCTTAAGTTCTATTTCATTAGTTGATTCGTATATGAATCCAATTAACCCTACTAGTTCATCATTATTTAAACTCCCAACTAATTCCCGTGAATCATTGTCTATGTATGTTTTAAGTTCATTATCAATTCTTTCATCATTAGCCCACATACACTCAGCCATTAAAAGCTTCAATTCACCTAAGTCTTCATAATTTTTTAAACTAATCATAAGAAGCACCACTCCTTATTTAGATGATCTTACAGATGTTACGTATTCTTGACACATGTTAAGCTATCCTGCCGTTGAATAAAGGCAGCCGATCGAGTTGACTGACGTCTGGCTTATCGTGTTTGAGCTAACGTTCCCCGTTAGATCAACAACTAAGAATAAAATGATTTAGCGTATTGGCTCACCATAAATCACATGAAAATGAAGATGCTTTGAGTCTTGGTATTTTCCTAAATTAGTCGATACCCTACAAGCCCCATACTCAGACTGCACTTTAGATGCTACTTTTTTAACAACGTCCATCAATTCAATTAAGAGGGCGTTGTCACTCTCATCTAGTGTTAAAAGAGATGAGATATGCCTCTTTGGAATTGTAATAATGTGAACGGGATAAAAAGGGCGAGTGTGATGGTACGCAAGAACGTTATCAGTTTCAAGTACTTTCTTTACATAAGTACGACCACTTAACACCTCATCGCAATAAAAATCCTCAGTCATCAAATCTCCTCCTTCTTACTTTTCTCATTTTAACATTCGTCATTATTTGTAACTATCCTGCCCGTTAGTTCAATGAAAAAAGCAGGATACCGTAGCTCCTGCAAATCAATTTGTATTATTCAACTATCGTTCCCAGTTAGCACAACGACTTACTCTGTTGAATTTCGTGTTCCTCAACATAAAGCGGCATCAGAGAAGGCGAATCGTACCTTATCGCGGCCTTTAAACGACAAAATGGTGCCGATAGCCATAGCCCCATAGCTGCAACGAAATAATGAGCCTAATCCGACAGTGCTCGCATGATGTTGGATTTCGCCTCTGCCGCAATCGTTTCATTCCCGTCATCGACCGCTTGCATCAAGATCAGTACGGGGATGTATACCGCGATCAGCCGCGCCAGCAGCTTCGTTTCCTCGTCCGCTCCTCCGTACGTTTCGAAAAACACGCCACGAGCGTAAGGTGGTAAAAAGCTATAAGCAACGCTCAAATCGCAAGCCGGATGGCCTACGCTCAGATCGCCCCAATCAATGATGCCGGAAACGATCCCGTTCTCATTCACAAGCATATTTTTGAAATGAAGATCGCCATGTAGCAGTGCATTCACTGCCTCGACACGGTCCTTTTGCAGCCTGCTAATATACGCTTCGATAACACCGGACTCCTCCGGCGACAAGTGTTCAACCACCTTCGATAGAAAGCCCTCCAATTTCACTTTGCGCGATGCTATGTCCGTCAAGTTTCGATGATCTTGCTGAACTCCGCACTTCAGCGCCGCCTGCACCGGAAACTCATGCAATCTCCGCAAAAATTTCGCCAGCGTCTCTGCCGATAAAGCCCGGCGTTCTTCCGTCAAACCGATTGGGAAATCTCCTGGCACGTAGGCATAGCCAAGAAATGGTGCCGGGTATTCGTCACTTGCTTCGCCATAAAACAACGGTTTCGGATAGGGGATGGTCATATATGCCTCCAGCTTCGGCAGCAGCTTCCCTTCCATACGAATCGAGCCAACTGCAATCATTCTTCTCGGAAACCGGAACACGTACTCGTCACCGATGAGAAAAACCGTATTGTCCCAGCCCCAGCCCAATCGCTTCACTTGCTTCGATGACAGCTGAGGGAATTGTCTGCCGATCAGCGTCCGCGCCTGCTCTTCGTTAACCTCCCACTCCGCATCCCATACATTCGTTCCTCCCATGAATTGTCTGCCTCCTCGTTCCTTACGTTATTTAGATGTTTACATTCCCTGGAAGTTACGCATAACTGCCCGTTAGCTTAATAACGCAGTGTCAGTCTAATACTTTATTTGCCGAGTCTAACACTTTATTTTTCAGTCTAGAACTCTATTTTCATTTGACACTTCTCTCTCACATTTAATTTTCTCGCAGTCTTCAATAATGAACTGAATCTCATCCGCTGTAAGCTTAGCTTTTTTCGAAGAAAAATCCTTTTTTAAATTGTTGTAGACTTTCTTATTATTTTTGAGCAATTTGAACTCATATCCCATACTACTAACATAAAAATGTTTTGGCTCATGACTATCAATTCTATAACCCGAAACTTTAAGTATAGTTAGATATTCTAAAGTTTTATTTTCATTGTATGCAGCAGTGGACCTATGATGTCCGTCAATTAATGTACTCATAAAACCTTCATAAAAATATGCGAGCCCAGTCATGATCTCCCCATTTTTAATTTGCTCCCTATATTCATAACTCTTTCAATGTTTAAACAATCGATTCGTTGAGAAGCTAAAAGGAATTTTGGAATCACCGTGCTTGAATGGTACTTGTAAAAAACATCAGCTGACGCATTATACGTTCTCCTCTTAGTAAATAAGTTCCAAAAAAACTCTCCTTCTCCGTTAGTTGGTATCATTTCTATATAAGACATCAGGTAATAACCATTTTCTAGAATACTCAGTAGAGGTTTAACCTTTTCAAATGCAGTACTAAGGTCATTCCCTACCTCTTGTGAATCTTTAACTTCATCAATCGCTCACCAGAGTTATCCACCCCAAATTTAGTTATTAACTTTCCACTCCCATTATTTACTCGAAGTAACAAAGCATCCTTGTCCCATGAGTTAAAAATACTCGGAATGATTTCTTCGCATACGATCGAATTAGGTGCCTTAAATATCTTCTTCATAACTTCCACCCCACCCTAATATTACAAAAACTATACCATATCTTGAATTCACCTTATCATCAACTAACAAAAAAACCATCAGATTTCTCTGACGGTTTTGATATCTTACTATAAAAAACGTCCAGCGTTCAAAATAACTTATCTGCTGCTCGTTTGTCTTCCTTTAGTGAACCACTCAGACTTTGGCTTTAGTGGAGGGTTAGACTTAGGCTTTGCTTTGGCAGGTTTAGATGCCACAGGTTTTGACCCCGCTGGTTTAGCTGTTGATGGTCTGGAAGTCGATGGTTTTGAAGATGCAGATCTCGAACCTGATGGTTTCGAAGATCTTTCTGTCTTCATCTGCGTTTTACGAGACATCGGATACGGATGATCCTTCACTTCTGGAATCGATTTTCCGATCAATTTCTCAATATCCTTAAGGAATGGAAGCTCTTCAGATTCGCAAAAAGATATTGCAGTCCCGCTTAATCCAGCTCTACCCGTACGACCGATCCGGTGCACATAGGTTTCTGGAATATTCGGCAAGTTGAAGTTGATTACATGAGACAGCTCATCAATATCAATTCCTCGCGCGGCGATATCCGTAGCTACAAGAACGCGGGTCGCACCACTTTTAAAATTCCGCAATGCATTCTGACGATCATTCTGCGATTTATTGCCGTGAATGGCTTGTGCAGAAATGTTCACTTTCGCTAGATCGCGTGTAACACGGTCCGCACCACGTTTTGTACGAGTAAACACCAGAGCAGAAATGATTGATTTATCCTGTAACAAAAGATTCAATTGATTCTGCTTATTTCCATTCTCTAATAAATAGATCGATTGATCGATTCTATCCGCAGTAGATGACACGGGTGTGATTTCTACTTTCACTGGATTCACAAGCAAGGTTTTGATCAATTTGGAGATCTCAGTAGGCATCGTTGCCGAGAAGAACAGTGTTTGTTTCTTCGTTGGCATTTTAGCGATAATCCGCTTCACATCATGGATGAAGCCCATATCTAGCATGCGGTCAGCCTCATCCAAGACAAGAATTTGGACATACTGTAAATCCACACGTTTTTGATTGATCAGGTCGATAAGTCTACCTGGAGTAGCAATTAGAATATCAGCACCTTGATTCAAGGCACGCTCTTGCACTTTCTGTGATACACCGCCAACGATGGCAGCAGAGCGGATATCTGTGTATTGGCTATACGCTTTTATGTTATCAGCAATTTGAATCGCTAGTTCTCTTGTCGGTGTTAAGATCAGCGAGCGAATGCGTCGCACATTGCTTGATTTATTGGGACTTGTTTGTTCGCTTAATAATTGAATAATAGGTACAGAAAATGCAGCTGTCTTTCCTGTTCCCGTTTGAGCACATCCAAGTAAATCTCTACCTGCTAATACAGCTGGGATCGATTGCTCCTGTATAGGTGTAGGTGATGTATAGTTTTCTTTGGTTAAAGCCTTTAAAATCGCAGGCATAATATTCAGTTCGTTAAATGTCATTGGGTCTCCTTAATTTCTAATACATATATTCTTAACATTAAATCCATTTGTCACGTCATAAACAATAATCATAACACAATTAGTCACATAATAATAGATATTCTTTATCATCACACCAATTTTCATTAAAAATCCATTTCAGGATACCAGTACAATTAATAGCTAATAAGCGCTATGCAGTCCGATACCTTAGCAAAACACATCAAAATACCGAAATAGCTGCTATACAGTCTGAAAAATGTTCAAGTTCAAGTATGCGTATCAGCCAAATAACGTTTCCCAACACACAACAAAAAAAGCGAAGGATTTCTCCCCCGCTTCTTATTATTCGTATGAAGACTAGTCTACGATTTCAGCAGTGTCGCCATTGTTGGCACCAGCAGCATTAGCTTCGTCAGTATCAATATGCATATCAAGTTTGAAGCTGTCGGATACACGAGCAATTACGTTCTCCAATACGAGACCGCGGTCGCCACCGAGACGAACTTTAAGCAATTGCTTATCCGCAATGCCCCAAGCTTCAGCTTCAGAAGTGTGGAAGTGAATGTGACGAGCAGCGATGATAACGCCTTGTTCTAATTGAACTTCACCAGCAGGTCCTTTGAGCGTAATGCCAGGTGTTCCTTCAATATTTCCAGATTCGCGAACTGGAGCTTTCACGCCAAGTGCGAAGGAGTCAGTACGGGAAATTTCTAATTGGGAAGCCGGACGAGCAGGTCCCAAAATTCTTACCTTGTCAAATTTACCTTTGCTACCGATAACTGCTACTTGTTCATTTGCTGCAAATTGTCCTGGTTGGGAAAGTGGTTTGAACTCAGTTAATTGATATCCTGGGCCAAACAGAGCCTCCACGTGCTCTTGCGTAAGGTGAATATGTCTAGCCGACACACCTACGGGTACAGTCTTACTCATTGTAAAGTCACTCCTTGTATTTTCTCTAGTATCTGTACAAGCCATTAACCATTATACATCTTCTTACCCAAAAATAAAAAGGGCTGCATCATAACGAAGCCCCTTTTTTCGACAATTTATGTTTTTTGCACAAGATTGTCATGGTTTAGACACCTGAGAGGGTAAATTTGCGCTTAAAAAAGAGGCCGCATTCTCATACATCCAGCCTTTCACAGTATCCTCTGGATAATAACGGAGCAGCTGCTCTATAAGATCAGGGTATTTTCCCGGATGCTCCAACTTCTCTACCCAAGTATCAATGCCGTCAAAATCCGAGCCAAACATCATATGCTTCTCACCGCCGAGATTACATACATGTTCAATGTGCTTTAACAAATCATCCATACGAGCCTTCCCATCATCACTTACAAACCAAGGATAAAAGGTCAGACCCATTCTTCCATCCATTGCAATCAAAGCTTTAATCTGTTCATCATTTAAATTTCTAACATGCCCACATATAGCCGCAGCATTCGAATGGGAAGCAATAAACGGACGATTGCTTAAATCAGCCAACTCCCAGAACCCCGCTTGTGACAAATGCGACACATCAAGCAGCATTCCACTTTCGTTGCACCATTCTATCAGCTTTCTCCCTTTTTCCGTAAATCCACCATTACGCTTCTCTAGCACACCATCTGCTGCCCAGTTCGCATAATTCCAAGTCACACCAAGAAACCGTACTCCAAGTTCGAAGCAGAGCTGAGCATAAAACAAGTTCCCTTCTAAGCCGTCTACGCCCTCCAGAGAGAGCATTGCTTGTGGAGGTGCTCCTACTAATCGATTCCCTACTTGCTCCTTCCACTGTAACCACTGAAGCCCATCTGTGTTCACTATCTTTTGCCTAAAGAGATCAATTTGCCCTAGAACATGTTCAAAGCTTGGTTTTCCTCTGTTAGTTGAAAGAAATATTGCAAAACATTGCAACTCCACTCCGCCAGAAGCCAGCCGCTCTGCAGTAACATCTAATCGAGGATCATTGTCAAAATTTATATCCGGCGAGGCTTGCATTTTGCTTAGCACATCACAATGGAAATCCGCTACTTTAAACTTATCAGCCCTCATTTTACAACCCCACTTTCTCACAGTCCCAGCCGTTCGTTTCATTTCCAAATGCCTATTTCAGATACTATGCAAAAAAACGCCAGACTATAAATCAAAAGCAAAAAACCTGTTTACAAAAGTAAACAGGTTCAATCATTCTATAGGTCTATTATCTGGGTTCAACAATCAGTTTAATCGCGGTTCGATCTTCCCCATCAATCACTATATCAGTGAACGCAGGAATGCAGATCAAATCTACTCCGCTTGGTGCAACAAATCCCCGGGCAATGGCAACTGCTTTGACTGCTTGATTCAGTGCTCCAGCTCCAATAGCTTGTAACTCGGCCGATCCACGTTCACGAAGAACACCCGCTAATGCGCCGGCGACGGAATTTGGATTGGATTTAGCTGATACTTTTAATACATCCATAGTAAGTACCTCCCCTGGGAAAATAATGGTGTTCTTCCACTACTTTAGATGTTATTCGCGAGAGAAGAAATAATTCCTTCTTTTTACGGACCACGTCTTCCAAAAACGGTATTACAGATACTCTTTTATGATATTAAAAATATCACACTTTACCCTAACTCAGCGAAACTACCCGGATTAAACCTTACTCTGTTCTACGTTTAGCTCATAACCCATTCATCTTCACGTAACCGTATCTTCTCCAGACGAGTTGCCGCACCAGTATTTTCATCTAATTCTGCAAATAAACCGTGAAGCTGCCACTTGCCTTCATCGACAACAAATCGTGCTGGAAGCTGAGTTGTGAACTTATAAAGTACTGCATCTCTTTCCATACCCAGAATTCCTTCGCTTGAACCAACCATTCCCGCATCGGTCAAATACGCAGTTCCTCCTGGTAAAATCACATCATCATTTGTCTGAACATGAGTATGTGTCCCAACAACAATTGATGCGCGACCATCCATAAAATATCCCATGGCGATTTTCTCAGAGGTTACCTCTGCATGGAAATCGACTAAAATACATTTATAATCTCTGCGAAGCTCTTCCACAATTTCTTCCCCGACACGGAAAGGACAATCGATAGCAGGTAAGAAAGTCCGGCCTTGCAAATTTACTATGGCCAGTTCTTTACCGTTCCCTTTAACGACTGTATAACCTCTTCCCGGGGTTCCTGGCGGAAAATTAGCGGGACGAATAATCCGAGCCTCATCATCGATGAACTCAAAAATATCTTTGTTGTCCCATGTGTGGTTTCCCATAGTTATACCGTGAACGCCCCAGTTAAAAAACTCATTAGCGATCGCCTTGGTGATCCCTCTACCGGCAGCAGAATTTTCACCATTAACAATAATGATATGTGGCTGATATTTACTTTTTAGTGAGGGCAACATCTCACGAAGAGCCTTTCTGCCAACATTTCCAACGATATCTCCAATAAATAGTACTTTAATGATTCTCTCCTCCTAATCTTAACCGCTATAACTAAATGGATAAGACCTCATATTCAAAAGAAAAAAGGCCCCGCTTAGGGGCCAATTCTCAACAAATATAAGAAAGTATAAGTTACATCTTATCCCTTAACCTTATATTCCACCTATTTAGCGTATTCAACAGCCCGTGTCTCACGAATAACGGTAACTTTGATATGTCCTGGATAATCCAGTTCACTTTCAATCATTTTCGTAATATCGCGAGCAAGACGGAATGCCTCTGCATCGTCAATCTTCTCTGGCTGTACCATCACGCGTACCTCACGGCCCGCCTGAATAGCAAATGATTTCTCAACGCCTTCGAATGACTCTGAGATTTCTTCCAGTTTTTCTAGACGTTTAATATACGTTTCCAGTGTTTCACGGCGAGCGCCAGGTCTTGCTGCTGACAATGCATCAGCTGCACCAACCAACATAGCAATAACCGAGGTAGCTTCGCAATCTCCATGATGAGACGCGATACTGTTGATAACAACCGGATGTTCCTTATATTTCTTCGCTAGTTCAACGCCGATCTCAACATGCGATCCTTCTACTTCATGATCCAGCGCTTTGCCGATATCATGGAGCAATCCTGCACGTTTTGCAAGCACGATGTCTTCCCCAAGCTCACCGGCCATCAGTCCAGTTAAATAAGCAACCTCCATGGAGTGCTTCAATACATTTTGACCATAGCTTGTACGGAATTTCAGACGACCCAGAATCTTGATCAAATCTGGATGCAATCCGTGAACACCCACTTCGAAAGTAGCTTGTTCACCATATTCGCGAATTCGTTCGTCCACTTCTTTGCGGGATTTCTCCACCATCTCTTCAATTCGAGCGGGATGGATACGTCCATCTGCCACAAGCTTCTCAAGTGCCGTACGGGCCACTTCACGGCGGATCGGATCAAATCCCGACAAAATAACTGCTTCCGGCGTATCATCAATAATGAGGTCGATACCTGTAAGAGTTTCGAGTGCACGAATATTACGGCCTTCACGACCGATAATCCGCCCCTTCATCTCTTCGTTCGGCAGGGTAACAACTGAAACTGTTGTCTCCGCTACGTGATCAGCTGCACAGCGTTGGATAGCGAGTGTGATGATTTCGCGGGATTTCTTATCCGCTTCCTCTTTCGCCTGCTGTTCAATCTCTTTGATCATTTGAGCCGTTTCATGGCGAACTTCTTGCTCAACATTGCTAAGAATAATACTTCTTGCATCTTCGATGCTTAAATTGGATATTCGTTCCAATTCAGTGACTTGGTTTTTGTAAATAACATCAATTTGTTGTTGGGTTTCATCAATTCGTTTCTCTTTGTTAGCTACTTGTTCTTCTTTTCTTTCAAGCGATTCCATTTTTTTATCCAGAGATTCTTCCTTTTGCAGCAAACGTCTCTCTTGGCGTTGGATTTCATTCCGACGTTCACGAGTTTCTTTCTCAGCTTCAGTACGGATTCTATGGACTTCGTCCTTAGCTTCCAATACTGTTTCTTTCTTCAGCGCTTCAGCGTCCTTCTTCGCATTTTCTACGATGACAACAGCTTCTCTTTCTGCGCTTTGAATTTTAGCTTCTGCAAGGGATTTACGAATAAAATAACCGAACCCAAAGAATATTGCAGCTACAACGAGAACGATAATGACCCAGATCCATGATTCCAGCATCTGTTCACCTCCTCGTTGGTTCCTCTCCAAGGTATACCCCTGGGAATTGTGCAGTTGTTAAACTATCCGTTCATCACCATACAAAAAACCGGTAAACAACCGATTGCCATACTGCACATGCTGCACATGCACACTGCCCGCCTTATCCGGCGATTACATTTCATATGAGTTGTACGCGAACCGTTTTAAAAAGTCCCCTTTTTGGGAAGGAAAAAGGTTTCTTACTTTATGCCGATTCATGTTATATTTTATTATTTATAAAAAGACATTGTCAAGAGAGTCGATATGCGCATTAATGTCAAGAGAATCAGTGAGTCTAGTAAAATTCCTCTTCTTCACCCTCATAATTGTCTTCCTCAAGTAAAGTATTGATCACTTGTCGCACCATATCACCCGAGAATCCGCGCCGCATTAAGAAGGCTCCGGTCTTTCTGCGCTTATCTGTAGCTTCACCACGAATAAGATTCCATTTCTTACGACCAATCTGAAGTGCACTCTCTAGTTCTTGTTCAGGACTGACATTCTCCAGCGCTTCCGAGATCAAGGTCTTGTCGATTCCTTTCTCACGCAGCTCTTGGCGAATCCACATTTTCCCCTTTCGCTGGTTCGTAATGCGTTGCTCCGCCCATTGCTTTGCATACAAGGGGTCATCAAGAAGTCTTTCCTGCTGTAGCCGTTGCACCACTTCCGCAATAATAGTCTCTCCTATTTCCTTCTGCCGTAAACGGCGAGTCATTTCCATAGCGGTTCGTGGCTTCCGTTCTAGATAACGAAGTCCTTCTACATAAGCTCGTTGTCGCTCATCAGCAACAACAATTTCCTCCAAATCGGCTTTCATAAAAGAATTTCCAGTAATCATCCGATATTTAATCATGACGTCTTCGTGTACAGTCATGTTATAGGCTCCGAAATGTATGATGTAGCGGTGGTCCGACTTCTTCTGACGTTCTACCTTAGTAATTTCTAAAAGTTCTCCATCAGGAAAATCAGATAGGACCTGTACGTCCTGCTCATCCGATTCAAAATCCATATCCAGCTGTATTACCATAGTTGCTTGTCACCTCATAGCAATAAAATATCCCCACAAAGTGCGGCTTAACTTCGGTGCGTACTCAGGTACTTTGGGGGGACCCCAAATATATATGTTCTTACACTGTTAAGAAAAGACACCCTGCAACAATGAATCACAGGGCGTCCTATTCCTTAGTAAATTCTATTGTTCGATTTCGAGAAGTAGCTTTTCTTCTTCCTCTTGCTCTGCAATGATTTCCGCTTCATTTGGTGCAGCAACAATAGTGGACAGGTTACTTGCTTCACGGATCTTGTTCTCAATGATGAGTGCAATATCTTGATGTTCTTTCAAGAACTGTTTGGCATTCTCACGTCCTTGACCGAGACGCTCACCCTCATAGGAATACCATGCACCACTCTTATTCACGATGTCCATTTCAGTACCGATGTCTACAAGACTTCCTTCTCTGGAAATCCCTTCACCATACATGATATCAACATCAGCTTGTTTAAATGGAGGTGCTACCTTATTCTTCACAATCTTGATCTTGGTGCGGTTACCTACAACGTCGTTACCCATCTTAATACTTTCGACACGACGAACATCCAACCGTACGGAAGAGTAGAATTTCAACGCCCGACCACCCGGGGTTGTCTCAGGGTTACCGAACATAACACCAATTTTCTCACGAAGCTGGTTAATAAAGATAGCAATTGTATTCGATTTACTAATGGCACCAGATAGCTTACGAAGCGCTTGAGACATCAAACGAGCCTGTAGGCCGACGTGAGAGTCACCCATATCACCTTCGATTTCCGCTTTAGGAACCAACGCAGCTACGGAGTCAACGACAATAATGTCTACTGCACCACTACGGACAAGTGCTTCAGCAATCTCAAGTGCCTGTTCACCCGTATCTGGCTGAGATAGCAACAATTCATCAATGTTTACGCCCAAGTTACGTGCATACTTCGGATCGAGCGCATGCTCAGCATCGATAAATGCAGCTTGTCCTCCTTGTTTTTGCACTTCTGCAATAGCATGAAGAGCAACAGTCGTTTTACCGGAGGATTCAGGTCCGTATACTTCAATAATACGTCCCTTTGGAAGTCCGCCTATACCTAACGCAATATCAAGTGCCAAAGATCCGCTAGGTACAACTTCCACTTGCATATGAGTGGATTCTCCCAGTTTCATGATCGAACCTTTACCAAATTGTTTTTCTATTTGACGAAGCGCCATATCAAGCGCTGCACGACGATCTGACAATCAGACCACTTCCTTCACTGTTTATAATAATATAATAACGTGTTTTTGAGGTCTTGCCAAGCTTTTTTTCGAACATACATTCGTTTTTTTTGTCTCAAGCGTTAATTATCCCTTTTATTGTAAGCCTCCCTCCGGACATAGAAGTTAACTGATTTCTCTACTTCACCGGACATCAACGACTTATGATCAAAACCAAAACAGCGATCAAAATCTCCGCAGATATACAAAAAACCGCAGCAAAGAAATCTCAGTGCCACGGTTCTTCCGTATGTCTCAATTATAACTGGGCTAATCTCCCATTACAAGTCTGAGCCTTCAAGAGGTGTCTCCACCTTCCGTTCCTCAAGTCTGCGCCATAGACGATACAACAGAGCTTTAACAGTACGCAGTCGTATATTTTCACGTGTACCTTTAAGATTAAGCTCGTATACTTCTGTCTTACGCCCACGTTCAGCTAAACCAATAAATACAAGTCCAACTGGCTTACGTTCAGAATAGCCTGGTCCTGCTACACCAGTTACAGATAAACCGAAATCACTATCCGCGATCATTCTCACCTGATCAGCTAACACTTCGGCAACTTCACGACTAACTGCCCCTGGAGCATCTGGCCCCTCCAAATAAGCACTTGGCACATTCAGAAGTTTTTTCTTCAGGTCATTGGAATAACAAACGATTCCTCCCGCAAACATCGAAGCACTGCCTGGAATGTTAGTTATACTCTCCATCAGCAAGCCTCCAGTGCAACTCTCTGCCGCACTTAAAGTCAGACCTGCATCCGCCATCCAATCCACAATCAATTGCTCCAGTGGCACATCAATATTTGCATATAAATGTTCTGGCAAAATCTCTTTGATCTGTTTCTCCAGAATCTCCAGCTTCTTGTAAGCTTCATGCTCGGAAGGTGCCTTTGTCGAAATACGAACGGTTACCTCTCCCTCTTTAGCGTAAGGAGCTATGGTTGGGTCTGTCTGGCTGTGAATAAGATCAATAAGCTTATCCTCAAGCAGTGATTCTCCGATACCGGCAAATTTAAGCATTTTAGAATAAAGTGGCATTTCTGTCGTCAGAGCGTGCTGCTGGAGCCACGGTACAGCTTTATCTACGAACATCGGCTTCATCTCGCGAGGCGGACCAGGAAGCACAATATAATATTTCTTTTCATGCTCAAAAGCAATGCCAACAGCAAGACCAATCTCATTTGGCAACGGTGTAGTTCCTTCAATTATAAGTGCCTGTTTACGATTATTCTCCGTCATTACAATCTTTCGATCATCAAAGAATCGTTGTACATGATCCATTGCCAAGCGATCTATATGAAGTGTGCGACCTAAGGAAGCAGCCAGCGCGTCCTTCGTTAGATCATCTTCTGTAGGACCAATACCACCGGTAAATATGATAACATCCGCTCTGCTTTGAGCGATCTCAATGGCTTGCTGCAAGCGACTGCTGTTATCCCCAACTACGGTTTGAAAATATACATCAATCCCAATAGCAGCTAGCTCAATAGACAAAAACTGGGCATTACTATTTACGATTTGACCGAGCAAAAGCTCCGTGCCTACTGCAATAATCTCCGCTTTCATAGCTGGCTTTCGCCTCCTCGTTATAATGTAGATACACTGCTTTTAGGGTTTAAAAAAGGTAATAGGTGTGCTTTACCTATTACCTCTCCTATATGTAGCTGCCTAAAACGCTTAAGCATTATGCAGCTGTAATAGATCCTTATTCTTCACAAAATAATCAATTCCAGAGTAAATAGTGATCAAGGCTGCAGCCCAGATGGCAATATCGTCTACAGGAATGCTGACGAATTGAAACGGGAAATTATTTAACAACAGCAGTGAGATCGCTACAATTTGTACAACCGTCTTTATCTTACCCCATTTGCTGGCGGCAACCACTTTTCCCTCTAACAATGCTATCTGGCGAAGCCCGGTTACTGCGAACTCACGACTAATGATAACAATTGCGATCCATGAATCACATCTGCCCAATTCCACAAGTGAAATCAGAACTGCAGAAACTAACAGCTTGTCCGCTAACGGATCAAGGAGCTTACCGAGATTGGTGACCATATTATATTTCCTTGCTATGTAGCCGTCTATTCCATCTGTGCTCGCTGCAAGCAAAAAGATTACAGCTGCCACCAAATGATTAACAGATAGCTGAAAAGAGCCCCAATGTATCGGTTCTGGATAAAAACTGAAATCCACCAGTAAGAAAAACATCATAATCGGGATCAGACAAATACGTGCTAGCGTGATGCGGTTGGGCAAATTCACTGAAGTTCCTCCCCTAAATCGTTCATACAAATTGCCTGAGTCAGGCTCATCTATTTCTACTTAAGCAAGTATATTATAGCTATAAATAGGTGTCAAAAAAAATACAAAGCACCCCGCATAATGGCGCTGATAAGCACTGCGGGGTACAAAATGCTATTTTAAGTTGTTGAACTGCAGGTCCAGCGGCAAATCAGCTTTACGCAAAATCTGGATAATTTGTTGTAAATCATCGCGACTCTTACCAGTTACGCGGATCTGATCTCCTTGAATCTGGCTCTTCACCTTCAATTTCGAATCACGAATCAGGATGTTAATTTTTTTTGCGTTCTCCTGATCAATCCCTTGCTTAAGACCTAAACGCTGACGAACACTACCCAGAGAAGCGGGCTCCACTTTGCCGAAATCCAAGTTTTTCAGCGTGATACCTCTCTTCACCATCTTCGATTGTAAAATATCAATAACAGCGTTTAACTTATATTCGTCCTCAGAGGCGATAATAAGTGCGTCTTTCTCCAGCTTCAGACTACTCTTGCTGTTCTTAAAGTCAAAGCGGTTGTCAATTTCTTTCTCTGTTTGGTGGATCGCATTGGTTAATTCCTGCATATCCATTTTAGATACGATATCAAATGAACTTTCTGAACTCATAACTACACGTCCTTTGTACTTTTTAGTCTGCTACTATTATAAAAGAATGATACCCTTAAGTCTAATATTGGATAATATGTACCTCACCCGACACAGAAAACAGCCCCACATAGTGGAGCTTTTCCTTCGAAATGAGTTGTGTTTCAGGTAGAAATACGTCTCCAAAGGAAAATATCCTCGGAGACGCACATTCTAAATTCTCTATCTGCTTCGAAGCGGGCTTCGAAACATATCCAGAATTCCAAGCACGATATGTGCAAGACCGAACCCGAGAATTCCATAACCCCAAGCACTTGGTGTCATATAGTATCCGATAAGACTGACAATAACCCCAAGTCCAGCTACAACCCAGCTAACAATCATGAATGTACACCCCACTTTGGCTAAGAACTAGAAACAGTCTTATGTTCCCCGCAAAGCCAAAGTCTATGCATCATTTTTCTTATTGGCCTGTTTCATTAGTCTGGTCAGTAGTATCGGTGGTACCTTCATTCTGGGTCGTTTCACTTCCAGTACCATCATCCAGATTAAGTAGCAGACGAGATGAGGTCTTTTCATCCGTAATCACTTGTCCATTGACAGTAATCTCAGTAGCTGGTGAATAACCAGATTTAATATACATTCCTTCACTTCCAAGTACAAAGCTCATACGATCTCCTGCCGCTGTGTTACCAAATGAGAGCTTTTCACCTTTAGAGTTCTCACCTTTATACACCTCAAGCCAGCTTACCCCAGTAGCAGAAATTTCAACCTTCACTTCACTTCCAGCCGGAGCTGAAACCTTGAATTTTGTTGTTTTTCCTGCTTTCCCATCCGGTGTAACTGTAATGGATTGCGGGGAAGGCGTAGGTGTTGGTAATGGCGTTGGCTCTGCAGTAGGTTCAGTTGTTGCTTCTGTTCCTGCCGAAGAAGTTGGCGCCACAACTCCACCTCCTGAAGCCGGTGGAGATGTTTGAGCAGTCGTAGGATCCTGCTGTTCATTCGTCAGATTCGTCTGATCAATCTGATCAGGATCCGGTTTGTTCAAACTAGATGCATAAATGTAAATCACAACAATAATTAATATTGGAAATGTCCACATTAGCACTGTTGGCAGCCATTTTGCATTCCGTTCGGTTTCTGGTCTACGGCTGCGTTTTTGAATCACCGTTTCCATGGCTGTGTCTTCGGGAGGGGCAGGTACATTCCCATGCTCCTCTAGCAGTTCGTCAGGACTCATCCCTACTGCCTCTGCGTACGTTTTGATAAACGCCCTAACATAAAAACTTCCTGGAAGCACCTTATAGTCTCCAGACTCGATGGCTTCCAAATACTTTTTGCGAATTTTCGTTACTTCCTGGACATCGTCAAGACTCATCCCTTTTTGCAGACGCGCCTCTTTCAATTGCCGGCCCAGTTCCGACATACCATCACCTCCTGTAAATTTCAATGAATATCATTGTTCATTCTTGTTCTATAAATCATCACTGTAGCTAGTCGTAAACGACTCGTACAATATTTCTTCATTTGGATTATTGCGAAGCTCGATAATAATATCAAAATCATCAAAGGTGTACTCAGATTCCCGCACAAAAATATCTGGATGCTCGATCACTTTCGTGCTTGGCATACTCATAACATTTTGTAATAAATTATAATGCTTCTCATTAGAGCGGATCGTACTAACAATACCATCAATAATAAATACATTATGTGGGTTCATCTCATCTTCTGCTAATTGACTTCGAACCGTCTGACGTAAAAGTGTCGAGGAGACAAATGTCCAACGCTTCATCGCGCAGACACTGCCAGCAATGATTGATTCCGTCTTTCCTACACGGGGCATACCTCGAAGTCCTATTACCTGATTTCCATCTTTTTTAAACAGTTCCCCGAGAAAATCGACCAATAGACCAAGCTCATCCCGAGTAAAACGAAACGTCTTCCGATCATCTGAATCCCGTTCAATATATCGCCCATGGCGCACAGCCAGCTTGTCTACGAGTCTTGGAGACCGCAGAGCTGAAACTGTAATATTATCAACTTTCTTGAGCATTTCGCCCATCAGCATTATTTTGTCATCATCATTGGTCTCCAGCAACATTCCGCGAGTCTTTCCTTCAACGCCATTAATCGTCAGAATGTTGACTTCTAGCATCCCTAACATTGAAGCGATATCACCAAGCAGACCGGGTCTGTTCTTGTGAATCTTGTATTCCATATACCATTGTTTATATTCCACTTGTACACCTCATAGATTCCTTTTCCCGCACTTTGATAACATCAAAAAAATGCCGTTCAGACAAAGCGGTCTGAAACACGGGTCATGTTAATGATATATAAAATAAAAATGAAAGGCAAGGTCAGTCCTGTAATAATTGCAGAAAAGCTCCCACAAGGGGAGCTTTTCCGCAAGCTTAGGCGTGATTTTTCGCCAACTTGACCATGAGTTTAGCAATAGTCTGCTTTTCTTCATCGTTGCCGACGTCCCATAGCTCTTTGATTGCACGGTTTTGAGTGTTTGCTGGATCCACTTTTTCATCGAGGAATTCCCCAATTTCAAAAGCCAGCTTTGAGATTGTGTCTTCACTCATCCCAAGTTTCTCCGCCTGTACAACTCGTTTTCCTAGAAATTTCTTCCAGGTGTCAAAATTTTTGATTACGCTATCTTCTTGCGTCATCTTAAATCCTCCTTCATGTTTACGGTCAAACACCTGCATACAGGCTGTAAGCCGCCTTACGTGAGATTTAAAAACAACACTTATAATATGTCTTAGAAGCTAAGTTATTATGCTGGAGTTTTTCTCCAACTGAAGATCAGGTAATCCATCCACCATTTGGACTAATAATCTGACCAGTGATATACCCGGACTCAGGCAAAGCCAAAAAATAAATTAGTGAAGATATTTCATTAGGCGTAGCCAAACGCCCTACTGGAATCTCATCCTCCAGCATACGGACTTCATCCTCCTGTAAATTGGACAGCATGTTCGTATTAACCGCTCCTGGAGCTACCGCGTTAACCGTTACACCAGATGGAGCCAGCTCTTTAGCTAAAGCCTTTGTAAAGGCATTCACTCCACCTTTGCTAGCCGAATAAGCTACTTCGCAAGAAGCTCCAGTGATTCCCCATACGGAAGAAACGTTGATGATACGACCATAACGTTGCGACACCATGTACGGCATAAAGATCTGACTGCACATAAAGGTTCCCTTCAAGTTAATGGACATAATGTCATCCCATTCCTCTTCGGTCACATCAGCTAACATTCCGTAATGCGATTTACCGGCATTATTGACGAGAATATCCGGCTGCATCCCATTACTCTCAAGCTTTTCCGCCATACGTACAATCTGACTACGATCCTTCATATCCGCGTTTACTGTCATTACCTTTGCGCCAAGGGCCATACAACGCCGAGCGACATCATTCGCAGCTTCATGTGAGTGTCTGTAATGAATAACTATATTCATCCCCACAGAAGCAAATCGTTCCGCAATGGCGCCGCCGATCCCTCCGCTTCCCCCTGTAATGAGCACTGTCATTTCCCCTAGTGGTTTGCTGCTCTCTCCCAAAACGCTCACCTAAGGACTCACCACCAATGAAACGGCAAGCTGTTCCCAGTTTACATGGGCTTGCAGACGCTCATTTACTTCTGCCAGAGTGATCGATTCATACATAGGCAGAACTTCAAACAGGTCACCACCACGGAACTGGTAGCGTGTAAATTCATGTGCGATACTTTCAGGGGAGTTCAGCATGCGCAAATAACCGCCAATTTTCTTTTTCCGTGCCCGCTCGAAATCCTTCTCCGCAAAGCCAGACTTTAAGATTAGATCTACTTCTTCTTTAATTCGTTTTAAAAGCAAGTCCGGATCCTTTGTATCCCCACCCATTGCAGAAAAAGCATACTGCGGAGAACTATTAAATTCATGTCCAAAGCTGTCCGAGATCAATTCCTCATCATAAAGCTTTTGATACAATGCTGTGCTACTACCTACCAACAAATCGAGCATTAGCTTCGTTATCAGGTCGCGTTTCAGAGAAGCTTCACCTGTTAGATCTTCTACTTTTTCCTTGAAACCAAACATGATTTTCGGCATCGAAACAGCAAGCTTGCTTTCTAGCCGTTTTGTAGCGACTTGTTCGGGTTCATCTTCAAAAATACGCTTGATTTCACCCTGCTTGCCGTAGGTTTTACCCTTTTGGTTAGCGCGAATCAAGGAAAATACTTTCTCCGGGTCCACACCCCCAACCACGAACAACAACATATTGCTAGGGTGATAAAAAGCGTTATAACATGTGTACAGCGTTTCTTTCGTGATCGTACTAATCGATTCTACCGTACCTGCAATGTCAATACGAACCGGATGCTTCGAATACATCGCTTCAATAAGGCCAAAATACACGCGCCAGTCCGGATTATCAGCATACATATTAATTTCTTGACCAATAATTCCCTTTTCCTTTTCTACATTCTCATCTGTAAAATAAGGTCGCTGAACAAAATCAACGAGCGTACTAAGATTGGTCTCTATATTCTCTGTTGCTGAGAAAAGATAAACGGTCTGATCAAAGCTTGTAAAAGCATTGGCCGAGGCTCCATTTGATGCAAAGGTAGCAAAAATATCGCCTTCTGGCTCTTCGAACATTTTGTGCTCTAAAAAGTGAGCTATACCATCAGGAACAGTGGTTTCTTCTCCACCTGCGACATGAAAATGATTGTCAACGGAACCGTATTTAGTTGCAAATGTAGCATAGGTCTTTTTGAAGGTTGGTTTCGGCAACACATATACCTGAAGTCCGTTATCCATGACCTCATGATAAATGGTCTCTTGAAGTCTGTCGTAATGAATTTGTTCCATCGTTATTCCTCCTTTCCTGTCAAGAAATATATCGTATCCAGCTGAAAGGTTTCGGCGGCAGCTTTTACATCTTCAGCACCGATTTGTTCCACCTGCTCCAATAGCTGATCAGCTGTCCGTTCTTTTCCTGACAACTGGCGGTTGAAGTCGTAAGAGATCATTTCAAAAGCAGAATCCGGAATCTCGGAAAGCTGATTGCGGATCATAGCTTTGGTCTGACTCAGTTCCAGATCACTGATATTGCCAGCTTTCATCTCTTCCAATTGTTTCTCTATAATGTCCACGGCTTTGCCGTAATTTTGCGTTTCGATGCCTGATTGAATCGTTCCAATGCCCTTGTGGCCGTCATAACGAGACGAAGCATAATATGCAAGGCTTGCCTTCTCACGTACGTTAACGAAGAGTTTAGAGTGGGGATACCCTCCTAATATTCCGTTGTACATAAGTGCGGACGCGTAATTATCATCCTTATAAGTAATAGAGGTGCGTAGACCCAGGTTCAACTTGCCCTGACTGACATCCAGCTTCTCTTCTACAGTCCGCACCTCATTAACTGATACAGGTACGAACTTAGAGCTATATAAGCCCACCTCGGACTGAACCCGACCGAAATGACGCTGTACAAGCTTTTCTACTTCCTCAGCTGTAGTGTCACCCACTACATAGAGATCAAGGATGGCATCATCCAGCCAGGAATTATACGATTCATACAAACTTTTCGGAGTGATTTGATCCAGATCCGCTCTTTGCCCCAGAGGGTGAAGACGATATGGCTCGTTACGGCACATTTCCTCAATACAGCGCTCAGCAGCGTAACGTATCTTGTCATTTACGATGGACTCCAGCTTCTTGCGAACGGTTTCACGCTCCGTTGCAACATACGAAGGTCGGAAGCTGCCGTCTTCAACTAATGGACGAGTCAGTACTTCACCTAAGAAAGCGAAGGATTGTTCAAGTAAGCTCTCCTTGCTTTGCACAAAAGAGTCATTAATAGTATCCATGCGGAACTGAACGATTTGATAATCGCCTCTTTTATAAATATCAAACCCGAATCCAGCGCCATACAGTTCCTCCAAACGCTCGCGGAATTGTGTGGTCTCCGGATAAGTCGCGGTACCTCTGCGAAGCACGAATGGAGCTAGTGCAGTAGAGGTTACTGTATTCTCATCAAGAGGGATCCCCGCATAAAGTGAGATCGCGTAGGTCTTGAACGCCTTGGTTGGCATAACGTGAATGCGCAAGCCTCCTACGGTGCCATGCTGAAATACATTATTAGTCAAGTCCAAAACTCCTTTACGGCGTGGATAGTTGCTCTACATCATGTTTATGAATTATTAACCATTCTAAACCATTCCAAAGTAAGGAAGCAACCGGAAGCCTCTTCCCGGTTGCTCTCTGAATTCTCTATCCTTCTTTTTACATACAGAAAATATGCTGGCCAATCGTCTTCACCTGAGGACGGGTCCAAATCCATTTAGAGGTCGCTGTTTTAGGATTGAAGTAATACAAACATCCACCTGAAGGGTCCCAACCATTGAGTGCTTGCTGCACTGCTTTACGTGCTTGCTCATTGGGCTCCAGATAGATCTGACCATCGGCCACAGCTGTAAATGCTCCCGGTTGAAAAATAACGCCAGACGGCGTATTCGGGAAACTAGGTGATTTCACTCGGTTTAAAATGACCGCAGCAACAGCAACCTGACCTTCGAAAGGCTCACCTCTGGCTTCTCCATACACGGCATTAGCCATGATCTTGAGATCATTTTCCGATAAGCCCATCGAATTACCTGAAGACAATCCTGGAGAATTCGTTTTATTGGACGTATTTGTTTTATTACCAGTGTTATTCTGTGCTGTCTTATTTCCCGTGCCCGTAGAAGGCTCAGTAGGCTTCCAGTTCTTCGTGGCGTTATACAGCTTCAGCTTAGTTTTGGCACCCACAATGCCATCAGACTTCATTCCGAATTTCCATTGAAACCAAGTTACTGCATTCTTCGTTTTTGGCCCAAAATGACTGTCTATTTTTCCGGCATAATAACCTAAATGCTTTAATCGCCCCTGCAATTCATAGACATCCTGACCCGTAGACCCAAGTTTAATGGGTGTTGTACTGAAAGCCGGCAAGACTTCTTCGTCAGGATTATTTAACTCGTGGACAAATGACGCAGCAGCACTTTGCTTGGTCTGAACAATGCCATTCCCCTTGAAAAACGTTCCTGCAAACGGCGCGGCAGCAAGTGCAAGAGTTAAAGCAGCAAATATCCACATCTTTTGTTTCTTCATAGGGTTCGCTCTACCTTTCTTTTGTAAGTTCTGCATGGATGGCTAAAGTTATTATGACGACTGTCAGCGCATCCTATGCATTACTAAAAAAGAAGAAATAGCTTTTCATTATAATTGAGAATAATTATCAACTATATTCGAAATAAGAAAACCATGAAGTTGAAATGAATCATGAATTTAAAGGACCACATTTTACTGTGGAGCCACGCATTAATTGAAATCATAGATATACGTCATACTTTTCAACATTTTAGTGATATGAATTCATAATAGTCCAAGTAACAGGTTCGCACTTTTAGGGAAAAACTCCCTGAAAATAGTGGATATTCTCTGATAATGAATGGAATTAGGGAATTCCTCCCTAAAAATCAGGCCAATTCCTTTATTTCTTACCAAAATTAATAAATTATAGGGAGCTTTTCCCTAATTATAAGTTTGAGAACCAATAATCTCAGAATTTCAGGGAGAAATTCCCTAATTATTTTAATGAAGCTTCACTCGGAGCCTCATTCGTAGCTTCACTAAAGCCATTATTTGAAGTGTCATTTACACTTATTCAGCATGAGTAAGAGGCCGCCCCCAAGTAGTACAAACTACTTGGGGACGGCCCCTTTTTACTGTCTATTTAAGGTTTAAACTGACTTGTTCAGCTTAAGAACTGATCTTGTTATGCTGATACTGCTCAAGTGATACAAGCACCTCACGCGGCTTGCTGCCCTCGTAAGGCCCTATTACCCCACGAGCCTCCATAGAGTCAATCAAACGGGCTGCACGGGTGTAACCAACCCTCATCCGGCGCTGTAGTAGCGAGACTGAAGCTTGCTTCGCTTCAAGCACGATCGTTACGGCCTGCTCATATAACTCATCCTGTGGCTCCTGGTCTTCAGCGATTGTGTCATCAACCTCTGGAACAATGGACTCGTCATATTCTGCTTCACCTTGACTGCTGACATATTGAACGATCGTCTCAACCTCTTGATCGCTCATAAAGGCACCCTGCACACGAATCGGTTTAGAAGCCCCCATCGGTAAGAACAGCATGTCTCCTCGACCTAACAGCTTCTCCGCACCTGGCATATCCAGAATGGTACGTGAGTCTACATTGGAAGATACGCCGAAAGCGATACGAGATGGAATATTCGCCTTAATCAAACCTGTAATGACATCCACGGAAGGACGCTGAGTGGCGATAATTAAATGTATACCAGCTGCACGCGCCATCTGTGCAAGCCGACAGATAGCATCCTCTACATCGTTAGCGGCAACCATCATCAAATCCGCAAGCTCGTCCACAATAACAACGATATACGGAAGTATAGCAGCTGGGTTCTCTGCCATCAGCTTATTATAGCCTTCCATGTTGCGTGTTCCTGATTTGGAGAAGAGTTCATACCTTTTCTCCATTTCCACAACGATCTTCTTTAAAGCTAAGCTCGCCCGCTTCGGATCAGTAACGACTGGAGCCAGAAGATGCGGAATCCCATTATAGACATTCAGCTCTACCATCTTCGGGTCCACCATCAGGAATTTGACTTCATCGGGTTTAGCTTTGTATAAAATACTCGTAATAATCCCGTTAATACAAACCGATTTACCAGATCCCGTTGCACCAGCCACCAATAAATGGGGCATCTTCGCTAAATTACCGATAATCGTCTGACCCGAAATATCACGTCCAAAAGCAATCGATAATCTGGATTCAGCTTCCTGAAAGATCTGTGTCTCCATAACTTCACGCATGGTCACAATAGACACTTCGGAATTTGGTACCTCTATCCCAATGGCTGATTTACCCGGAATTGGCGCCTCCATACGTATATCTTTGGCTGCAAGAGCAAGCGCAATGTCATCCGTCAGATTAACAATACGGCTAACTTTGACACCGATATCCGGCTGAATCTCATACCGTGTAACCGCTGGACCTCTAACTACTTCGAGAACCTTTGCTCTTACACCGAAACTCTCTAGGGTAGCTTCTAGCTTACGGGCGGTCTGCATATAATCATTCTGATCTCCTGCTTTACCGCTGTTGTTAGGTTTGGCTAGAAGTCGGAAAGATGGTAGCTTATATGGTTTTGGTGGAGGTGGTGCCGGTGGAGCAGGAATGATCTGTCCATCAGGAGTGGCGCTTAGCAATCCATCCAAGTCTATAGTCACATTCTCCTCAGGCTCATCTGAAGGCTGTTGACTAACTGGATTAGCCCCTGCGACAGGAGCTTTGACGGTAACACCTCGAGCTGCAGGAGAGAATTCACTCCATTCTTCCCGATCTTCCTCATTCAGCCCTTCTGAGCGGATATGCTCAAAGAAGTCGCGAATAATTGGAGTCACAGGTTCCATATCCATATCTGCATCATCAAAATCATGTTGGATATCCTCAAGTGGAGTCACACGACTATCTACTGAAAGCCCAGAAATGATCGGACCGTGCGAAGCACTTGTTACAATTGGACCATGATCATCATCAGAATCGGCTTCCGCCTCTGAACGGGTGGAGCCTGTGAACCAACCGGATATTTTTTTCAATAGAACAGGTTGCTTACGATTAGGTAAATATCGATCGTCTTCTTCCTCTTCGTCATCTTCGTCATAGACAGGCTGCTTCACTGGCCGAGTCTTTGCGGGTGCGGCTGCTTTGGAAGGTCTAGCCGCTACTGGGACTGCCTTCGGACGGTTTGCCGCATGGAGACGAATCCCTTCCACAAACTTAACCGTACGAACTCGCAAAAGAGTAATAATCTCTACATAGGAGAGATTTGTAATTAACATAAAGCTGATGGCAAGCATAACGATCATGAGCAGCTTAGCTCCCAGACTACCAAAGAGCCACAGCAGTGCAGCATACTCCAATCCGCCGATATATCCACCACTTATATCCTTACCCAGCATATAGACATTACTATTGTTAACACCGGGCGAAAGAGATCCCGAAAGATCATTATGTATTTGTGTCATCACGTTGCCAGGATGGAGCAAGGACAACGGGCCAAGCTTCTGCTCCATTGCAGAAATAGTGCTCATTAGGCACATGGATAGCAGAAGCAGAAGCACGCCTGTATGTCGACTGTTCCAAGAAGAAGGCCATCTTCGATGGATCATAACCATAAGCCCATAAAAAATACCAATAAGCGGCAACACAAAATAAAATCTCCCTAATAAATAACCCGCCATACTTGAAAGTGACCGCCCTACCGCCGCTTCACCAGACAGAGCAATAACGGATATCGTTATTAGTAAAATTCCGTAAATTTCATATTTTAAAACGCTGCCGAGCAGCGCTTTTTTCTTTTTCTTTTTTCGTTTAGCCACGCCAGCCACCCCCGGAACAACATTATACCATATAATGGCGTGGCGTACCTATGTTCTCTTTTGTCAAAAAATGAATCTTTATGTTAACGTAATTATCGCTCCAGGAGAGAACGACGGATCTAAATATCGCTCCAAAGGACAATCCAGCAATCTTACTATGCGCGCGCGTCCTTCCTCCATCGGCTCAACCTGCATGAGCATCCCCTGAACGCTTACTTCTCGCGTTGTAGCGTAATTATTAAATGCCCCCTCCCACACCTGTTCCATCGACATTATCGTATAGAGTGTCATTGCGTAAGCCCTCCCGAAATCGCTGCTGTAGGCGCTGCAGAGAAATCTCCACCAATCATGCGGTTAAGATGCGCTAAGGCAGCTCCGATCCCGCCCACCTCATCCATGAGACCATATTTAACAGCGTCCAACCCCCCAACGGCTGTTCCAATATCACGATTGAGCTCACCTGTCTTAAACATGAGGTCACGGAACTGTTCTTCAGAAATCCGAGAATGAGAAGTAACGAATTTCACTACACGCTCCTGCATTTTTTCCATGTATTCAAACGTCTGTGGCACTCCAATTACTAAGCCATTCATACGAATCGGATGTATCGTCATTGTTGCACTTTCCGCAATAATTGAATACGTAGAGGATACAGCGATCGGAACGCCAATACTATGGCCCCCTCCAATGACTACTGTTACCGTTGGTTTAGAGAGCGAAGAAATCATTTCGGCAATCGCTAGACCAGCTTCTACATCTCCACCAACAGTATTTAAAATAATAAGCAGACCTTTAATATTCTTATTTTGTTCAGCTGCCACCAGCTGGGGAATGATATGTTCGTATTTTGTCGTTTTGTTCTGAGGAGGCATTACAATATGGCCTTCAATCTGACCGATGATCGTTATGCAAAAGATATCCGGTTCACCGGTAGGAACCGCTGTTTGTCCAAGCTCTTTAAGTGCACCCATTGTAGTGGGCGGAATATTTTCATTTGTACTTGGATTTCCCTCTTGTGGTATAACTTCCTCATTCTTTGCTCCATTTGATCCATTCATGTAGTTCATTTTCGCAGCTCTCCCTTTTCTTATGCAGCTCTGGTCTGCTATAGCCTTACTAACTTTCATTAGTATGACATTTCAGGGCCCCGCATTATGCAAACCTCTCCTCATGATGTGAATATAAACAATACAAAAACCCCTTTTCCCGTAGAAACCGTCCAATATTTCCGGGGAAAAGGGGCCAATGCCCAAGCTATATATTTATTTAAGGAGAATTCTCCTTACACTTCCATGATAATTGGCAAAATCATCGGTCTACGACGCGTTTGCTCGTATAAGAAACGACCGAGTGAATCTTTTACGCTTGTTTTAAGCGATGCCCACTCATTTACTTTCTCACTCATCAGGCGCTGCAGTGTACTGGAAACAATTCGGTTCGCTTCGTCAAGCAGTCCTTCGGACTCACGAACATAAACGAAACCACGAGAAATGATGTCAGGTCCGGAGACAATTGCACCATTCTGTTTGCTTAGTGTAACCACGACAACCAAAATACCATCTTGAGACAGCAACTTACGGTCACGCAATACAATATTACCTACATCACCTACACCCAGACCGTCAATCAATACGTTACCAGCCGTTACTTTACCAGCTTTACGAGCGGCACCGCCTTGAATTTCCACAATCTCACCGATTTCAGTGATGAAAATGTTCTGAGACTCTACGCCAACAGATTCTGCCAAAAGCGCATGTTTGCGTTGCATACGGTATTCACCGTGAATTGGAATGAAATATTTTGGTTTCATCAGGTTGAGCATAAGCTTAAGCTCTTCCTGGCTACCGTGACCGGATACGTGAACGCCAGAATTGGAACCGCTATAAATTACGTTAGCGCCAAGACGGAACAATTCATCAATGGTACGACCTACATATTTCTCGTTACCTGGTACCGGTGTTGCTGCAATAATAACAGTATCACCTGGCAAGATATCTACTTTACGATGACTGGAACGTGCCATACGGGTCAATGCGGACATTGGCTCGCCTTGGGATCCTGTGCAAAGAACAACGACACGGTTCGCTGCCATTCTGTTCATTTCTTCAGGCTCGATCAGCATACCGTCAGGTACGTTCAGATATCCAAGCTCAGAAGCGATGGATACAACGTTTACCATACTACGGCCAATTACTGTAATCTTACGACCTGTGGATTCTGCTGCATTAACCACTTGTTGAATGCGGTGCACATTGGAAGCAAAAGTTGCTACAACGACACGTTGTTCAGCTTTGCGGAAAATGTCTTCCAGAACGATACCAACATTTTTCTCAGATGGGGTAAAGCCTGGTTTCTCAGCATTTGTACTATCCGACAAAAGAGCAAGCACGCCCTTCTGACCAATTTCAGCCATCCGATGCAGATTTGCAAATTGACCGTTGACTGGAGTGTGGTCAAATTTGAAATCTCCCGTATGAACTACGTTACCTTCCGGTGTTTCTATGCATACACCGACGGAATCAGGAATACTGTGATTGGTTCTGAAGAAAGTAACTTTGAGCGAGCTTCCCAGTTGAATTTCTGAATCTTCATTGATCAGAATTCGTTTGGTGTCACCCAGTAAGTTTGCTTCCTTCAATTTGTTTTCTACAAGGCCTAATGTAAGTCTTGTTCCGTAAACCGGAACATTCAAATTCTTCAGGACATATGGGAGACCACCGATGTGATCCTCGTGTCCGTGGGTAAGTACAATCCCTCTTACCTTGTCACGGTTCTCTGTCAAATAAGAGATATCAGGAATTACAATATCAATACCGAGCATATCTTCTTCCGGGAACTTAAGTCCCGAATCCACGACTACAATGTCAGCTCCATATTGAATGACATACATGTTTTTCCCGATTTCTCCGACTCCGCCCAATGCGAAAATCATCAATTTATCGTTGTTGTTTTTTTTGGACAAATGAATCTAACCCTCCTATGATGTTGGACGTCATACTTTTATTGGTAAATATTGAACTTCGATTATTTCAGCGGCGCTGAACACATTCTTCAAACAGCTGATAGCTTCCTTAATTAACAAGGATATTCCTGATATCTGTAAAATGCGCAATGCGAAAGCTCCCGATTTCGGGCAGTAAAGTTCATATTGAAGCGGACAAATGCCGTCAAAATTCACCGTCGCGCCCCTCGCGCGAAGACATTTCAATCATTTACACAGACTCATCTTGGGACCTATCCTGTCTCACAATGTATACCATTGACGGAAGATTACCGCATATTTAATTTTAACCGCACCCAGTCACTTAAGATCATTATACATGATTTTTTTGGCAAAAGACAAGTCACCCTATCTCGTATCCAAATTCTTTCCTTAAATGTGACCCATTATTTTAGCAAAATATAATAAATATAAAAACCGGCTCTCCACAGGAGAAGCCGGTTTAAAGACTAGAATATCATTGTTCAGCACTTAGTGAAATAGTGCCTCGATAAAGGCCGCCTCAGCTTCAGTAGGTGAAATAAGCGGCAATCTGACGCCTCCAACAGGCAGACCTTTCAGACTTAAAGCATATTTGACCGCTGAAGGATTCGGTAAAGGTTGTGGACATTCGAACAACCCCTTGAAAATAGGGAACAATTGCCGATGGATCTCTCCCGCTCGCTGAACATTTCCTGAGTTGTATGCATAGATCATTTCCGACATCTGTGCACCAACCACATGACTAGCTACACTGATAATTCCGTATCCTCCTACGGCTAGACTAGCTAAGCCCGCAGAGTCATCACCAGTATATACACGGAAGTCATCGGAACACGCAGAAGCGATAAGTGTTACTTGATCGACAGATGCACATTCTTTTGTCGCAACAATATTCGATATTTCAGCAAGTCGAAGGGTTGTGTCCACGCTCATACTTACACCCGTGCGACCGGGAACATTATACAGCATGACTGGCAATGAAGTCTCCATAGCAATCGCAGAAAAATGCTGATAGAGCCCTTCCTGATTAGGTTTATTGTAATAAGGAACGACCAAAAGTACGCCATCCACACCTATTTTCTCCGCTTCCTTCGTGAGGTGAATAGAGTGCTTCGTGTTATTACTGCCTGTTCCAGCAATAATTTTACAGCGACCATTCGCCTTCTCTAATACAAAAGAAAACAACTGCAGTTTCTCCTCATCACTTAACGTTGGGGATTCCCCAGTTGTACCACAGACAACCAATGCCTCTGATTTCTGTTCCTCAATTAAATAATCGACAAGCTGTGAAGTTACATCCCAGTTGATTTCTCCATCCCCGTCAAAGGGGGTTACAATGGCTGTTATTAATCTTCCGAAATCCACTTTGAATTCCTCCTTAGCGGTGCAATTCAAACATAGCGTGCAGCGAACGCAGGGACTGCACCATATCCTCTTTCTTCACCAGCACCCAAATCGTTGTATTCGAATCTGCGGATTGGAGAATCTGAATATTTTGTGAGCTAAGTGCCTCAACGATACGCGCCATAATACCAGGTACACCATTAATTCCGCCCCCGATAACGGAAACTTTTGCACAACCTGATAAACTCTTAGGACGCAAGCCCAATTGCTGAAGAACTGAGATCGCCTTTTCTGATTTGTCATCGAACACAGTATAAAGAGCTTCAGTAGGTGTTACATTAATAAAATCAACGCTTATTCCGTTGTCGGCCATACTTTTAAAAATTTGCAGTTGAACGCCCGTACCATTTCCATCAGGACACTCCACAGAAATCTGTGTGACGTTGCTGACATAAGCAATCCCTGTTACGAAGCGATCTACAATGCCACCAGACTGGATGTCGTTGAATCCTTCAGGATTCGTAACCAGCGTACCTTCATTCTCAGAAAATGTTGAACGAACGCGTACTGGAATTTGTGCCTGCATAGCAATCTCAACCGCACGTGGATGGATCACTTTTGCTCCTTGATGAGCCATATTACAAATTTCTGTATAACTAACATACGTTAGCGGTTTTGCATCTTCAACGATCCGCGGATCTGCTGTAAGAATCCCGTTAACATCTGTATAGATATCAACCATATCTGCATGAAGGGCAGCACCCAGTGCAGTCGCAGAGGTGTCACTTCCTCCACGGCCCAAAGTCGTCAAATCACCAGCTTCAGTCTGTCCTTGGAACCCGGTCACTATAACTACTTTATCTTCACGCAGTTCGCGAAGAATACGTTCAGGACGTACATCTAGAATTCTTGCATTGCCATAGTTGCTATCTGTCATAAAACCAGCCTGAGCTCCCGTTAGTACCGTAGAAGCAATCCCTTCATTCTCCAGCAGGCCACAAAGTGTAGTAGCAGAGATAATCTCACCACAGCACATCAAGAGATCCTTCTCACGCTCTGGGAGTGAATCTCCATTCTGAACAGCCCAATCCAGCAGAGTATCTGTTGCATAAGGTTCTCCGCGTCTGCCCATTGCCGAAACGACAATGACCAAACTATAGCCACTAGCGAGCTCCCTTTTGACATTACGAATGACGTGCTCTCTAGCTTGTGGTGTTGAAAGTGATGTTCCTCCGAATTTTTGTACCAGAATACCCATGTATAATTCCTCCATTATTGTCAAAGCAAACACACTAATCGTTCGTAAATAGAACTCATTTCGTCTCTAATGAGAAATTCCTTTACAGTACGTAAGCTTATTTCTTAAGTAATTTTCTTTTATTTTGAAAAATGGTTGTACCGCCCTCGAAATGAGGACGGTAGCAGTAAAGCTTATATTTTTTGGTGGCAATGATCTCAGCAATGGGTTTAGCAGATCTTGGCTTTGAGCGTTAACGACCGCATCTATTGATTAAGAAGTAACTCCGACCAAGGCGGCATATAACTTCTCATTGCTCATTTAGTGCATCTCCCCTTTTATTGTCCGCAACTAGCTCCACCGATTCCGCACTATTCTAGACGGAATGAAACTTTTCAATAATCATCGGCTGTAGTTGTTTACCTTGCAAAGCGGCATAGCAAGCTTCTGGGATAAGATCCATACGCGCTACTAACGAATTAGGTTTGCCCTCAGGGTTATCCTGTCCGAATGGCACAAAATAAATATGTTTAGCCACTAGAAGCTTTGCAATATTTGCGGCATTAAGACCTAAGCCATCATTGGTAGATATCGCGAGAACAAGTGGACGTCCATTGCGCATCTGCGATTTTGCAGCCATGAGCACTGGACTATCGGTCATAGCATTTGCCAATTTACTCGTTGTATTTCCAGTGCAAGGTGCTATCGTCAGCACATCCAGCAGCTTGGAAGGACCCAGCGGTTCCGCTTCAACAATTGTAGAAATGATATCATTACCTGTTATATCTTTCAACTGTTTTAGCCAATTTTGCGATGTTCCAAAGCGGGTGTCGGTGCCTAGTACGGATGCTGAAACTATGGGCACTACGTTTGCTCCTCCATCTACGAAGCGTTGAATTTGCGGCATTACCTCCGCAAATGTGCAGTGAGATCCGGTAATCGCATACCCTACTGTTTTTCCGTGCCAATCCATTTTATTCGTCCCCCTTGATTAAAGCCTCGTCCGATATCGACTGAACCAGCGCATTTGCCATAATAATCCCAGCGCTTTTAGGAGCTACAATGCCAGGGAGTCCAGGTGCCAGCATCGCTTTAATTCCTCTTTTCTCAGCATAACGAAAGTCACATCCACCTGGAGCGGAAGCCAAGTCGACAATTAAGCAATGCGGTGAGATACGTGAGAGTACTTGTGCGGTGATGATCATACTTGGAATCGTATTAAATATCAGATCAACATCCGACACATGAAGCAACAGTTCACTGGTCATAAACGGCTTCCAGCCCATTTCCTCAGCACGTGCATAATGTTCCTGTTTTCTAACACCGGCTTTGACACTAGCACCCAATCCTTGCAGACTTCTTGCCATTGTAAAACCCGTTCTGCCCAAGCCCAGTACCATCGATTTGGAACTGTGAATGGTAAAATCCGTGTTCTGTATGGCCATAACCAGTGCCCCTTCCGCTGTTGGGATGGAGTTGTAGATGGCTACATCATCACGATTAAGCAATTCAATTAACTTTAACGAATGCTTGGCGCACATGCCGCGTAAGTAGCTTTTAGCCATACCGCTATACACCAAACAATGGGGTGGCAGAGCAGCAAAATGTTCTTCCAAGAGCATCAAGCGTTCAGAAGAAAATAAAGCACTAATATTCCCTTCATCATCACAACCAACCGTAGGCAACACTAATACATCTGCATTACTAAGCAGCTCTACCGTCATCTGTTCCAGGCTCACCCCTGGGCAAGGGGCTTCCCATTTATCGAACCCGGCAGCGCTTACCGTCGCATCCAATTCCACACATTTCCGAATCACTTCAAGCTGTCTCGCGTCCCCGCCCAGGAACACGATCCTGACGCCAGTAAGCATAGGGATGACGCTCCTTTCAACATACACTATCGACTATAGAGCATCTTATGCTGGGCATTCTTAATGGGTGAAAAGCGGAGAAGAATTACCATGCAGGCTTAAATGTGAAACTTATAAATTGTCATATTCAAACGAAAAAAAGCTCGCGAATCACGCCGATTGGGCATAAATTCGCAAGCTTTTTAATAAGTCATATTATTTGCCAGTGTGACCGAAGCCTCCGGCTCCACGTTCTGTTTCGGATAAAGCATCTACTTCAACCAAAGTGACCACTGGAACCGCTTGAAATACCATTTGGGCAATGCGCTCATTACGAGCGATAGCAAATGGCTCTTGCCCTAGATTGATCAACAACACTTTGATCTCTCCACGATAATCAGCATCAATCGTTCCAGGTGTGTTCAAACACGTAATCCCATGCTTCAAGGCTAGTCCACTTCGTGGACGAATTTGAGCTTCTAATCCGTCTGGCATAGCTAATGATATGCCTGTTGGAATTAATGCACGTTCTCCAGGTGCAAGCACGACTTCGCTACCAACTGCGGCATATAGATCATACCCGGAAGCCTGTTCTGACATTTTACAAGGAAGATTAACATCCTCGTTTCCAGCTAGTTTATTGATTTGTACGTAATAAGACAAGATCATCTCTCCTAACATTTGCAATAGCTTTATCTGTTGAACCTACCATCGCTAAAGAAAGCGGCTCAGCAAACATATTATCAAGCACACTGTTGATATTGTCCATCGTTACTAACTGAATCTTGGCGATCATATCGTCTAATGTGTTATGTTTTCCGAGCATAAGTTCATTTTTTCCAATCCGATTCATCCGGCTACTAGTACTTTCCAGGCTAAGAATAAGGCTACCTTTAAGCTGCTCCTTGCCTTTTCTCAGTTCATCTTCACTAAGACCCTCAGTAGCAAGTTCGTACATCATTTCCTTAATTAGCTCCGTTACATCCTTAGTTTGCTTCGGTGCTGTTCCAGCATAGACCGTGAACAAACCAGAATCCGCTTGAGAACTGTGGTATGAATATACAGAATAGGCTAGGCCACGTTTTTCACGAATCTCTTGGAACATCCGTGAGCTCATACCGCCGCCAATGGCATTATTAATAAGCACCATAGCATATTGCAATGGGTCGCCAGAGCGGACACCTGGTAAGGAAAGACAGATATGATTCTGTTCTGTTTTTTTGCGGTGAAACAACAAGTCCCCATAATAATCCGGTGGAGTCAACGGCGCAGATGTGCCATGATTAGCAAAAGAACCAAAATGCTGCTCCAGCAGCTCAATCAATCCATCGCTGATGTTCCCAGCTACACTAATTACCGTATTCTCAATCGTATACTGCTCCTTCATGTAGGCACGAAGATCATCCGGCTTCATCTCCATCAGCCGTTCCTTTAAGCCAAGGATAGAATACGCAAGCGGATGATCCTTGTAAGCAGCAGCACACATCAAATCATGCACAAGATCGTCTGGTGTATCTTCGCACATAGAAATTTCCTCAAGGATGACGTTCTTTTCTTTCTCCAGCTCTTCAGCATCCATACGTGAACGGAAAAACATATCTGCTAATACATCTACTGCGATAGGCAGATGCTCATCCAGTACTTTTGCATAATAGCAAGTATATTCCTTAGAAGTAAACGCATTTACATTGCCGCCAATAGCATCGAACTGCTCGGCAATATCCTTAGCACTATATCGGTCCGTACCTTTAAAAAGCATATGCTCTACAAAATGGGATATCCCGTTGTTTCCAGGGTGTTCATTCCGAGAACCTGTCTTCACCCATATTCCAAATGAAACGGACCGGCCGGTCGGAATTTTTTCCATCACTACTCGTAATCCATTGGATAATACTATTTTTTCCACTTCATGTCCTCCTGGCAATAGCCATGTTCTATCTAAATTAATACACGTGCCTATAATCCTACCAGAAATAGATCACTCACTCAACATCAGAGGGGATTAGACGCTCCGTTGACAGCGTTTGGCTAACTGTTCCTAACTGTAACCCTTTTGCCTTTATCCCGCGTATCATGGCCTTCAGCGCCTTGGAGGATGAGGCAGTAGGATGCATTAGAACAAGTGTGCCAGGTTCAGCTTTGCTTGTGATTTTGGCAACTATAGATTCAGGAGAAGGATTGCGCCAATCCACCGTATCTACAGTCCAGAGTACAGTCTTTAAGCCCAAGCTGCTAGCGATTTCTACTGTCTCTTGATCGAAATCACCAGATGGAGGCGCGAACCATTTATTAGTGACTCCAAGCGATTCCTTTAGCACCTTTTGCGTCTTCTCAATCTCAACGGTAGCCCGCGCTCGACTTAAAGTACTCATATTGGGGTGGGTATAGGCGTGATTCTCCATCTCATGACCACGCTTTAACATTTCTGTAGCAAGCTCTGGATTCTTACTCAGCCAGCTTCCATCCAGAAAAAACGTAACTTTCACGTTCTCTTCATCCAAAATATCCAGCATTGGCACGATATACTGATTCCCCCAAGCCACATTAATCATCAGTGATACCATCGGTTTCGCCGGATTTCCTCGATATATAGGTTCTGCTCCCAGTTCATTTAACGATACTTTTGGTTCGATCTGCCGATACACTAACTTTATGGGTTCTTTTGGTGCCAAAAGAGCATTCTGATAGGTACTCTCTACATCAATCTCAAGTCCGTTATAACCCGGAATGGCTTTCCACACCCGGTCAACCACTGCATCCACTGGAGGTGCATTTAGCTTGGCCGCGGCGGTCTCAATCCTCAGACGAAGATCGTTGTTCGCCGCCTTAGGGATATCCATCCACACCGCAAGATCATCCTGCGGCTTCAATTGCGCAAGCATGTCCTTGACTGGTCCCTGTGTGCTACCAATTCCTATCACGATTGCTACACAAGCAACCACTAATGCCACTTTTTCCGTCTTCATGACGACTTCCTCCCCGGTAGAAACGAATTTCAGGTTCGTTCCACACGATTACAAAGACACTTTGTCCCAATCTATGAGACAAGGGAGGAATTTATGTCATGAACAGATACAAGACTAATAGATAGGAATGTTTGCTACAGTTTTCCAACTCGTTCATATAAAAAAAGAGCCAGAACGCAAATCGCTTCTGTCTCTTTTAATAATGAAATTAGATCCCTCTAGTAAAGGTTATTACTAAGATCAAACTTACGCTTTAGCTCCAGTTTCCGAAGTCAACACTGCTTTACGAGACAGGTTAACCCGGCCTTGTGGATCGATCTCGGTAACTTTTACGGTAATGGTGTCACCAATAGCAACAACATCTTCTACCTTAGCTACACGCTCAGTAGACAATTGGGAAATGTGTACCAATCCGTCTTTGCCCGGAATAAGTTCAACAAATGCACCAAATTTCTCAATACGTCTAACTGTACCTACATAGATTTCTCCGACTTGTACTTCACGCACAAGACCTTCGATAATCGAACGAGCCTTTTGGATCATTTCTTCATCTGAAGAACCGATAAAGACACGGCCATCTTGTTCGATGTCGATTTTCACGCCGGTTTCTTCAATAATTTTATTGATAATCTTACCACCAGCACCGATAACATCACGGATTTTGTCCGGATTGATGTTGATAATAATGATTTTTGGAGCATATTTGGACAGATTAGGTCTTGGCGCAGAGATCGCTTCATTCATTTTGTCCAAGATGAACAGACGGCCTTCTTTAGCCTGTTGAAGTGCATCTTGAAGAATGTTGCGATCGATACCTGCAATCTTAATGTCCATTTGAATAGCTGTAACACCTTCTGCTGTACCAGCTACCTTGAAGTCCATATCTCCGAGATGATCTTCCATACCTTGAATATCCGTCAGGATGGAGACATGATCTCCGTCTTTGATCAGACCCATTGCTACTCCGGCTACTGGTGCTTTGATTGGCACACCAGCGTCCATCATAGCCAGAATGCTGGCACAGATACTTGCTTGGGAAGTAGAACCGTTAGATTCAATCGCTTCTGATACTAGACGAATCGTGTACGGGAATTCAGTTTCACTAGGAATTACCTTGGATAATGCACGTTCTCCAAGTGCTCCGTGACCGATTTCACGTCGTCCTGGTGCTCTAAGCGGACGAGCTTCCCCTACGCTGAACGGCGGGAAGTTGTAATGGTGCATGAAACGTTTCGTTTCAGTAGGATCGATTCCGTCGAGGATTTGTACATCACCTAGAGCTCCAAGGGTACAAACGCTAAGGATTTGTGTTTGTCCACGTGTGAACAGACCGGAACCGTGTGTACGCGGCAACAGGCTTGTATCACATTCAATCGGACGGATTTCATCAAGTTTACGTCCATCTGGACGAACCTTATCATGCGTGATTAGACGTCTTACTTCATCCTTCACGATATCATGTAGGACTTCTTTAACATCTTTCAGAAGCTCCGGTGCTTCTATGTACTTCTCTACGAAATACGCAACCGCTTCATCATTAACGACATCAATCGCTTCCTGACGAGCATGTTTTTCAGCAATTTTAACGGCTTCCACCAGACGAGCCTCAGCAAATGCACGGACCTCAGTATTCACGTCAGCATTCACTGCATGCAGCTTCACAGCCATTTTTTCTTTACCAGCCACTTTGACCAGTTCTTCAATGGTTGCAACGATCTTACGGATTTCATCATGACCGAACATAATCGCTTCGAGCATCACATCTTCCGTCACTTCGTTCGCTTCTGCTTCAACCATCATGATTGCTTCCTTCGTTCCAGCAACCACTACATAAATATCACTGATTGCTTGCTGAGCCATATCCGGATTGATCACAAATTCTCCATTAATCCGACCTACAGCAACGCCGCCGATGGGTCCATCAAAAGGCACATCGGAAATACTAAGTGCAGCTGAAGTACCAATCATAGCAGCAATATCTGGTGCGCAGTCCTGATCCACACTCATTACCATGTTCAATACCTGAACATCGTTACGGAAACCTTCAGGGAACAGTGGTCTGATTGGACGGTCAGTCAAACGGCTGGACAGAATCGCTTTCTCACTCGGTCTGCCTTCCCGTTTAATAAATCCGCCCGGAATTTTACCTACCGCATATAATCTTTCCTCATAGTTAACTGTAAGCGGGAAAAAATCCAGGTCCTTCGGCTCTTTCGAAGCCGTAACGGTACATAATACCGAAGTATCCCCATAACGCACCATAACGGCTGCGTTTGCTTGTTTAGCTAGTCGGCCCGTTTCCAGCACAAGGCGTCTTCCGCCTAGCTGCATTTCTACACGTTTTTCCATAAATACCTCCTTGAATAGTAGTAGACCCGCAGTCAAATATTGCAGGTTCACATATCGATCTAATGAATCGGAAAGGCTTGTCCCCAAGCTAAAAACGCCTTCGGCGTCCTTATAAGGACGGTAGCGTTTATGCGAGAATTATAAGGATAAAGTATAGCATGAAACATATACTTTCTTATAATTTAAGGTATGTAGCCTGTTCTGTATACATATAAGAAGAAACGGCTAAGTCTTACAGATGATGTAAAGTGGCCGTTTTTACGAATAATCTCATCAGTCTTGCTATAAAGTTTTCCCTAAATTTTCAAAAAGCAACCCAGCTGTCCCGCTGTCGCTCCGAGAAGGACATACGGTATACAACCAGGCTGCTTTAAGGGTTATCTTATGGAAAATTAACGACGCAATCCCAGTCTTTCGATCAGGGCGCTGTAACGTCTGATGTCTTTGTTTTTCAAATACGCCAGAAGTTTACGACGTTGTCCAACCATTTTCAACAATCCGCGACGGGAGTGATGATCTTTCTTGTGCGTACGCAAGTGGTCAGTCAAATTAACGATGTTCTCCGTTAGGATAGCAACTTGCACCTCAGGGGATCCAGTATCGGATTCGTGAGTTTTGTGCTCGTCGATCAATTGATGTTTACGTTCTTGAGTTAATGCCATCCTGTTCACCTCCTTCAATATAATCGCCATTAGCCTCGTCACCGTCGGTGAGAACGTGCAACCAAGCTAAGGTTATGGTGCTGTAAGCCAGCAACGTTTATTAGTATAGCATCTCCATTAACAAAAGTAAACGGCTTGTCCGGGATGACTATAGATTATACCCCAAAATCTTCTTCGCGGTTTCTGCATCCTCACCGATTTGAGTAATCAATGCACCAATGGATTCGAATTTTCGTTCAGGACGAATGTAAGATACTAACTCCACCTTAAGCTCTTGATCATACAAATCACCTTCGAAGTCAAACAGATGGACCTCAAAGCTTGGCGTCAATACACCCTCATGAAAGGTAGGTTTAACGCCCACATTCATGACCCCGTACAAAACTTTATCCTTATAAAAGACTCGGACCGCATATACACCTTTAGTCGGAATGACAAAATGAGCACTGAGCTTCAAATTCGCCGTTGGAAAACCAATGGTGCGACCTCTCTTCTCACCATGACCCACTTCACCACGCAGATAGTAGCAACGTCCGAACCAGGAGTTTGCCAGCTCTAAATCCCCGTTTTGGAGACTTTTACGAATGCCGGAGCTGCTGACCTTCTCACCATCTAGCAGAAAAGGGGGAGCAACCTCTACATTCATAACACCTTCACCCAGCTTGCGAAGCATTTCAACATCGCCTTCACCTTGATAACCAAAACGAAAGTCAAAGCCGACAACTGCAGTTACAATATGTAGCGGCAAAAGCATAACAGAGACAAAATTCTGTGGACTTACACGGGAAAGCTGCTCGTTAAATTCAATAACATATAAGATATCGACACCCAAACTAGCAAGAATCTCCTGCTTTTCTACGGGTGGCGTCAAATACCCTTCATAATCACCCTTACCCATAACATCTTTAGGATGTGGATGAAATGTAAGGACTGCGGCCGGCACACCTTGTTTACGGGCTAGGGCCACAGCGGATGTAATGACGCTAGCATGTCCACGATGCAATCCGTCAAACTGCCCTAGAGCAGCCACTTGAGGCTGAGCCCACTCTGCAGCAGTCTCCGGAGACATCGGATAAGTTAACGTTACGGTTCTCACGCTGTTTCTCACCTACAATTCACTTGGTAAAATTGATTTAAGCTTGTGCAAATACCTTCACTGGAGCAATTGCACCTGTATCTTCCAATTCATAAATGCCAAGAAATCCACCTTGAAGATCGTATAGCCGAAATTGACTGTTCGTCTTCACCTCTGGAGCTATAAATCGTGAGGACAAACGCTGCCCCTGCAAAGCTGCCTTCTTTTTCTCATCCATTACAGTGTGCTTTGGCATATGAGAAATGGCTTCGTCTGCAGCGATTAAATGATCTTCCAATGTTCCGGCTTCCTTGTGAGTCGCAATATCCTCTAGCGTAAGACAATGACTGGCTGAAATCCCTGCCGACATCGTTCTCTCTAGTTTCACCATCACACCCGGCAGTCCAAGTGCTCGTCCGATATCGACACAGAGCGTACGAATGTACGTCCCCTTAGAGCAAAGCACCCGGAATGTGATATCGGGATGATTGCCTTCCCAAGTCATATCCGTCATTTCAATTTCATAAATCTCTACTTCACGGCTTTTACGTTCAACGGTTTTACCTTCTCTTGCTAACTCATAAAGACGTTTGCCGTCAACTTTAACCGCAGAATACATCGGTGGAACCTGAGAAATAACCCCTTTAAATGAAGCGAGCACTGATAGAATCTCTTCTTCAGTTACATGCACCTCATCTACAGTTTCTATAATAGTCCCAGTTAAGTCCTCAGTATCACTGGACATCCCTAGTCTCAGTGTTGCCACATATTCTTTGGGCAACTCCTGAATATACTCCACGACACGAGTAGCACGGCCCAGACAAAGTGGCAGCACACCTGTTACCTGTGGATCAAGCGTTCCCGTATGTCCGATCCGTTTCATGCCGAGAATACGACGTGCCTTGGCCACAACATCATGTGAAGTGAAGCCGGCCGGCTTGTAAACCGCCAGTACACCTTCTAATTCACTCATAAATGACGTCTTACCTCCTCAAGCACCTGCGATATTGCCGTTTCGAGTGTAGCTTCTATACGCGCGCCTGCAGCACGGGTATGACCGCCACCTCCAAACGTTTGCGCTAGATCAGCCACGTCCACCTTACCAGCAGAACGCAAACTAACTTTAACCGCATGTTCATGAATGACTTTGAACAAAATCCCTACCTCCACACCTCGAATATTGCGAGGGTAGTTCACGAGACCTTCTAAATCTTCATTAGCAGCAGCACATTCAATCATATCCTCCGGTGTAACATAGAGCCAGGCAATATCCCCTTCGGGTGATAATTGAAGAGTATTTAACGCTTTATTTAAAATTTTAATCTGCGGCAATGTCATTTCTTCAAGTAATGTCTCAGCCAGTTCAGGACCGTTAACGCCATAAGAAAGCAGTTCAGATACGGCTGCCATTACTTTTGGTGATGTGTTGGTATATCGAAATCCACCAGTATCTGTCAAAAGACCTGTGTATAAAGCTGTGGCGATATCAATGTCCCATTCAATATCGAACGTCTTCAGCAGATCGAACAAAATTTCCGCAGTCGCAGCAGCATCCGGTTTGATTAAATTCACAAGTCCATAACCGTTGTTAGTGGGATGATGGTCAATGTTCAGGATTAGAGCATCCTTCGCAAAATAGCGATGAGTCAGTCCTACTCGCTGAAAATCAGCACAATCCACACAGATCACATTGCTGTATTGACGGGGCGGCTCACTAGAGGCCATATTGATGATTTCATCCGAATGCCATAAATATTCCATCCGCTTCGGTATCGGTCCTTCATTCAGCATAGTGTATTTTTTGCCCAGACATGAGAGAAGCCAGCCCACCGCTAGGGTGGAGCTGACTGCATCTCCGTCCGGCTGAACATGCGACACTACAAGGTAATCGTCGTGTTCCAGCAGAAACTCACGGGTCTGCTGGAGACTTTGTTCATAGCTCTGCATTCGCCGTCTCCTTTATAAAGGTTGTTCAAAATAGCCTTGAGCTATTTTGAACTCCTTTTAGTACCTATTTCTAATCGTTCTTATGAAGCTCTCCAAGAAGTTTCTCAATGTGACTGCCATAAGCGACAGATTCATCGATCTTGAAGATCAGTTCCGGTGTATGCCGAAGGCGTATCGCCTTGCCAAGCTCGGAGCGAAGAAAACCATTAGCTTTCTCAATCGCTTTAAGGGAGCCTGACTTCTGCTCTTCATCCCCGAACACGCTTAGGTATACTTTCGCTTGCGACAGATCGTTAGTCACGTCTACGCCAGTTACAGTTACAAAACCGATTCGAGGATCTTTCAGTCCGCTTTGGATAAGTTGACTAAGCTCTTTCTTGATCTGCTCGCCCACTCGTCCTGCTCTAATTTTAGACATCTATATTCACCTCTTCGCTTAGCGCTCTACAGTTTCCATAAGAAACGCTTCGATAATGTCGCCCTCTTGGACGTCATTATAGCGTTCCAAAGTTATGCCGCATTCATAACCTTGCGCCACTTCTTTGGCATCATCTTTAAAGCGTTTCAAGGTATCAACTTTACCTGTAAATACAACGATTCCGCTACGGATCAAGCGCATTTCAGCATTACGGGTAATTTTACCATCAATTACCATACAACCTGCAATGGTACCCACTTTACTGATTTTGAAGACGCTACGTACTTCAGCGTGACCGATAACGTTCTCTTTATAGATAGGATCAAGCATACCCTTCATTGCACTTTCAATTTCCTCGATTACATTGTAGATGATGTTATGGAGACGAACATCTACTTTTTCTTGTTCAGCAGCTGCCTTAGTTTGAGCGTCCGGACGAACGTTAAAGCCAATAACAATAGCATTAGATGCTGCTGCAAGTGTAATATCGGATTCCGTAATGGCACCAGCACCACTGTGAATGATCTTCACGCGGACGCCTTCCACTTCGATCTTAGCCAGGGAACCTTTAAGTGCCTCGACTGAACCTTGTACGTCAGCTTTAATGATAACGTTAAGGTCTTTGATTTCGCCGTCTTTAATGTGCTGGAACAAATCATCCAATGTTACACGGGTGTTCGTATTCAGCTCAGATTGACGTTGGGATGTGGAACGTCTATCAGCAATCGCACGGGCTTTACGCTCGTCTTCGAAAGCCATAAACGGATCGCCAGCTTGTGGTACCTCAGTCAAACCAGTAATTTCTACTGGTGTGGAAGGTCCAGCTTCCTTGATCTTACGTCCTTTATCATTAACCATCGCACGTACACGTCCGAAGCAGTTACCTGCTACGAAAGCGTCGCCGACTTTCAATGTACCGTTCTGTACCAGAACACGTGCAACTGGTCCACGATTCTTATCAAGCTCAGCTTCTATAACCGTACCGCGTGCCCGTTTGTCAGGGTTCGCTTTGTACTCATTTACTTCAGCAACGAGCAGAATCATTTCCAGCAGTTCTTCCAAGTTAATACGTTGTTTTGCAGAAAGGTTAACGAAGATGGTATCTCCGCCCCACTCTTCAGGAACGAGTTCATAGCTTGTAAGCTCTTGCTTCACTTTGTCAGGATCTGCACCCGGCTTGTCGATTTTATTAACAGCGACAATAATCGGAAGTCCAGCAGCCTTAGCATGTGCAATAGCTTCAACGGTCTGAGGCATAACACCGTCATCAGCAGCAACTACGATAATAGTCATATCTGTTACCTGTGCACCACGAGCACGCATAGCAGTAAATGCTTCGTGACCAGGTGTATCTAGGAACGTGATTTTCTTCTGGTTGATTTCAACTTGATAAGCACCGATATGCTGTGTGATTCCGCCTGCTTCGCCTAGAGATACACTCGTCGAACGAATGGCATCCAGCAAAGTAGTTTTACCGTGGTCAACGTGACCCATGATCGTAACTACTGGAGGACGTGACTGAAGTTCTTCTTCAGCATCATTCTCTTCCACAGTTTCAAAGCTATCCTCATCAACAGGAATCTTCACTTCTACTTCTACGCCGAATTCAGCAGCGAGTAGCAGGATGGTGTCGATATCCAGCTCTTGGTTGATGGTTGCCATAACACCCATAGAGATCAGCTTCTTAATTACTTCAGAAGCGTCTTTGTGAAGCAATTTTGCTGTTTCACCAACAGTCATGCTACCACGAACGATAATCTTCTTAGGTGTGTTATCGATCTTCTCACGGTGAACCATTGGCTGATTCTTGCCGCGGCCATTCTTACCACCACGACCGCGGTAGTTACCGCCTTTGCCATCATCAAACCGTCTATTGTTCGTATTTGGTCTACCACCAGTTGTGTTCTTCTTAGGACCTCTGTCGTCACCGCGTGTGAAGCCACCGCCAGTGCCAGATTGACCTTGTGGGCGGCTGTCAGTGCGAGGTGCACTGCTTTGTCCTTGCGGACGGCTGCCAGTATTATTTCCTTGTGGACGGCTACCACCGGTATTACTACCTTGCGGACGGCTGCCACCAGTGCTGCTACCTTGCGGACGGCTACCACCGGTACTGCTACCTTGTGGACGGCTGCCAGTATTACTTCCTTGCGGACGGCTGCCACCAGTGTTGCTACCTTGTGGACGATTGCCGCCTGTGCTACTTCCTTGCGGACGGCTTCCGCTAGTACTGTTAGTACGTGGAGCTCCGCTTTGTTGCGGACGTGCATTCTGCGTTGAACCTGTTGTTGTTCTGCGGGAATCTTGTCCGCTTTGGGGCCTTGGGGACGTCGTCGATTGGTTGTTGTTTTGGTTACTGTTCATACCTACCTGCTTTTCCTGTTGATTTTTGTTGGCATTCTGAGCACTTTGGGGTTCGGCAGTTACCGCACCGGTTGTCACCGGACGGCTGCTAGAGCTGGTATCCCGTTTGGCTGCAGCGTTCGACTTGATATCCTTGAAGAATTGCTCTACTTTGTTCACGGAACCGTTCTCCATGACACTCATATGATTATTCACAGGGACATTCAAACGCTTCAGAATTGTAATAATTTCTTTACTGCTCATGTTTAGTGACTTGGCGTATTCGTACACGCGCAATTTATCTTTGTTCTCTTCTTTAGTCAATAAATCCACCTCCGACAGTATCTCCGAGTTGCTTGGAGATCATTTCCGCGAATCCTTTATCCGTAATGGCCAGTACTACACGCTGGTCTTTACCAATACTTGCACCGAGGCTGTCTCGGTGAAATGCGATTACTAGTGGAATATCGTAGGTTCCGCATTTATCACGGAACTTTTTTTGGGTATTATCTGAAGCGTCACCTGCCAGAACGACCAGCTTCGCCTCTGAAGACCGTACAGCTTTGAGTACAGCCTCATCGCCGGTGACTATCTTGCCTGCTCTCATGGCAAGCCCTAAATAAGAAAGCGCCTTACTCATTATCCTCACTATCCTTTGCTGCTAGAAACTGCTCTTCCACGGAAGTAAACTCCCGGGCAAGCTGGTCATAGATTTCAGGACTCACTTGACATTTCAAAGCGCGGTCAAGTGCTTTATTCTTCTGTGCCAGCTTAAAGCATTCAAGCTTGCCGCATATGTAAGCACCACGGCCTGACTTCTTTCCTGTCAGATCAATCAGTACTTCACCCTCGGGCGTTCTAACCACTCGAATCAGCTCTTTTTTCGGCATCATCTCCTGGGTAGCAACGCATTTGCGCAGCGGCACCTTTCTTTGTTTCATACATACGCCTCCCGTCAAGCAGGTTAATTAATCAATGGAGACGGAATCCTGATGCATTTCATCAATAGAAGTTCTCGGTCTACCGTATTCCTGCTCCGCTTGACTTTCACTCTTGATATCAATTTTCCAGCCGGTAAGCTTAGCGGCAAGACGTGCATTTTGCCCTTTAATACCGATAGCCAGTGATAATTGATAATCAGGAACGATCACCCGTGCCATTTTCTCTGCTTCAAAGACTTGAACTTCAAGCACCTTAGAAGGGCTGAGTGCATTAGCGACATACTCCTGCACCAGATCAGAGTAACGGACGATATCGATCTTCTCGCCACGAAGCTCAGTAACGATGGTTTGAACGCGTGTTCCTCTTGGGCCTACGCAAGAACCAACTGGATCCACTTCCGGATTGCGGGAATACACAGCAATCTTCGAACGGAAGCCAGCTTCGCGAGCTACGGAACGAATTTCAACTACACCATCAAAGATTTCCGGAACTTCTAGTTCGAACAGACGCTTCAGCAATCCGGGATGACTGCGGGACAGCATAATTTGCGGTCCTTTGGTGGTGTTCTCAACTTTAGTGATATAAGCCTTGATACGCTCGCTTTGTTTAAACTTCTCACCTGGCATCAATTCGCTAAGCGGCAAGACCGCTTCGATTTTACCAAGATCAATGTAAATGTTCCGCATATCTTGACGTTGTACAAGTCCTGTTACAATATCATCTTCTTTGTCAATAAAGGCATTATAGATGAGTCCACGCTCTGCTTCGCGAATCCGTTGTGTTACAACCTGCTTTGCAGTCTGTGCAGCAATACGCCCGAAATCACGTGGTGTTACTTCAAGCTCAGCAATGTCTTCAAGCTGGAAATGCGGGTTAATTTCTCTGGCTGCCGGCAATGAGATTTCAGTCCTTGTATCCAGGACCTCTTCAACAATTAGCTTGCGGGCAAACACTTTAATGACACCTGTGTTGCGGTTCATGTCAACACGCACGTTCTGTGCTGCATTGAAATTACGTTTATAACTAGAGATCAGCGCCGCTTCGATCGCTTCGAACAGCACATCTTTACTGATGCCTCTCTCCCTTTCCAGCTCATTCATTGCTTCAATAAACTCCATACTCATGAATTTCCGGCCCCCCTTTCAAGACGTTAAAAAATAATGGCCAATCTCGCGCTTGCGACTTTGGCATACGGTACTACATGTTCTTTTTTGCCCGCGGAGATGAGCAGTTCCTCGTTCTCGAACGAGAGCAAACGACCTTCAAATTCTTTGAGTCCTTGAATCGGCTCATAAACAGTCACATACACGTCCTTACCTACCGCTTTAGCTACATCCGCAGCTTTTTTGAGAGGACGCTCTGCTCCCGGTGAGGAAACCTCAAGGAAATATGCCTCAGGGATAGGATCATTCTCATCCAACTGCTGACTGAAATATTCGCTAATGCTTCCGCAGTCATCAATATCAATGCCGCCTTCTTTATCTACGAATATACGCAGAAACCAATTGGAGCCTTCCTTCACGTATTCAACGTCCACCAGTTCGAAACCATTGTCGTCGAGATAGGGCCCGAGCATCTGCTCTACCGTTTGTTTAATTTTAGATTTGGGTGTGCTCAAAAGAAAATTACCTCCACGAACTTGTCTTTTGCTATATACCAAAGATAAAGAGTGGGTTTCCCCACTCTTTACACAACGGACTTATCTCATTATTACCAAAGAAATTATACCATAGTGAGTCTGGACTGACAAGTGCTAGCCCTTGACTCCCCCTTTGGAGCTCTCTTTTCTAGCCATGAAATAAGTGTTGTTAAAGCCTTTAAAATAGGGAAAGTTGATTGCTCTCCGGTAAGCCGCGGAAGCAGCCCATATTGGTTAGCAGCTCAATAACTGTCTTACTCGCCTTGGATTTTTGCTGGAAATCCTCAATAGAAAGGAACTCCCCGGCATCTTTCGCAGCGGCAATGTTGATAGCAGCATTCTCACCAATTCCCGCTAGTGCGGAAAACGGAGGAATCAAACTCTTGTCATCAACAATAAACTTATTCGCTTCCGAACGGTAAAGATCAATGTTTTTGAATGTAAACCCACGTGCCGTCATCTCCAAAGCCATCTCAAGGACAGGCAACATAGCCTTTTCCTTAGGCAAAGCTTGAAATCCTTTTTGCTCAATTTCTACGATCTGACGGTTGATCGCTTCATATCCCTTACAGCACAGTTCAATATCAAAATCTGCTGCACGTACAGAGAAATAAGTCGCATAATATTCAATAGGATGATACAGCTTGAAGTAGGCGGTACGTACTGCAGAAATTACGTATGCAGCAGCATGCGCCTTCGGGAACATGTATTGAATCTTCAGACAAGAATCAATATACCATTGTGGAACCTTGCACTTTTTCATTTCCTCGATCCATTCTTCAGATAAACCTTTACCTTTACGAACACTCTCGGTAATTTTAAAGGCCAAACTCGCATCCATTCCCGCTTTATAAATTAAGAAGAGCATGATGTCATCCCGACAACCGATAACGGTCTTAATGTTACAAGTGTTATTCTTTATAAGCTCTTGCGCGTTACCAAGCCAAACTCCAGTACCATGTGACAAACCTGATATTTGCAGTAAGTCAGCAAAGCTGGATGGTTTCGACTCAATAAGCATTTGACGTACGAATTTGGTACCCATTTCGGGTACACCATAGGTCGCAACCGGTGATCTGATTTCGTCAGGTCTCACTCCAAGTGCATCTGTAGAGTTAAACATACTCATTACTTTCGGATCATTCATCGGGATAGAAGTTGGATCAACACCTGTCAAATCCTGCAGCATCCGCATCATCGTCGGATCATCATGACCCAGAATATCAAGCTTCAGCAAGTTCGCGTCAAAAGCGTGATAATCAAAGTGTGTGGTCTTCCATTCGGCATTGACATCATCCGCCGGGAATTGTACTGGCGTAATATCTTCTACCTCCATATAGTCTGGAACAACGACTATACCACCCGGATGCTGTCCCGTACTACGTTTAACGCCTGTACAGCCGGCCGCCAGACGGCCAACTTCAGCTCCACGCCAACGTTTCTGGTGAAGTTCTTCGTATTTTTTTGCAAATCCGAAGGCTGTCTTCTCAGCTACGGTACCAATCGTTCCGGCACGGAATACATTTTTCTCACCAAACATTTCTTTGGTAAAGTTATGTGCATTCGGCTGATATTCCCCTGAGAAGTTCAAGTCGATATCGGGAACTTTATCCCCTTTAAATCCAAGGAAGGTCTCGAACGGAATATCCTGGCCTTCACCTTTGAGCTTCTGACCGCAATCCGGGCAGACTTTATCTGGTAAATCGAATCCGCTCCGCACACTACCGTCCAGGAACCATTCACTATGGCGACACTCAGGGTTTAGGCAAATATAATGCGCAGGCAAAGGATTAACTTCTGAAATCCCAAGAAATGTAGCTACTACAGAAGAGCCTACAGAACCCCGCGAGCCTACGAGATATCCATCTCGATTTGATTTTTTAACGAGACGTTCAGAAATCAAATAGTTGGCAGAGAACCCGAATTTAATAATCGGTGCAAGCTCTTTCTCCAAACGGGCAATAACTACTTCAGGTAGTTCTTCGCCATAAATGGATTTGGCAGTGTTATAACAGGTCTCGCGAATTTCTTCGTCCGCCCCTTCAAGAATTGGTGTAAATAGCTTGTCTGGAAATAGCTCCAGTTCTTCAAAACGTTCTGCCAGCTCAACTGTATTCGTAACCACGACTTCCATCGCTTTTTCAGCACCGAGAAATTCGAATTCAGACAGCATTTCATCCGTTGTGCGGAAGTGTGCATCCGGTTTGCGTTGGTCTTTAAGCGGACTAAAGCCTGTGATCCCATTAATGGTAATATCACGATACAGCTTGTCCCGGGGTTCAAGATAATGCACATTCCCCGTTGCGATAACAGGTTTATTCAACTGTTCCCCTATTTCGCAAACCTTGCGGACTACATCGCGAAGCTCATCAGGGCCTGCTACAAAACCCTTGTCCACCAAGTGCATGTACATGGTCAATGGCTGAATCTCCAGCACATCATAAAAATGAGCAACCTCCATGGCTTCCTCAGTCGTTTTGTTGAGTACTGCTTCAAAAAACTCTCCACGTTCACAACCGGAAATTACGAGCAGTCCATCTCTATGCTCTTCCAGCTTGGATTTCGGAATACATGGTACACGTTTGAAATATTCCGTATGTGACATGGAAATGAGCTTATAGAGATTTTTTTTGCCTACTTGATTAAGTGCATAAATATTACAGTGGAATGGTCTTGTGTTCGAAAGATCATTACCCACATAATCGTTTAGTCGATCAAGGCGGGTCATGCCCTTCATCTTTTCAGCATCTGCGAGCAATCCTGTTAATATACCGCCGAGCGCTATGGTATCATCAATCGCACGGTGATGGCTTTCCAGAAGAACTTTATATTTATCGGCTAATGTGTTCAGCCTGTGATTCTTCATGCTTGGATATAGTAACCGAGCGAGCTCAAGCGTATCAAGAGATGGATTCGGAAGCACAGGTTCACCTATTTTACGTAACGAGGCCTGAATAAAACCCATATCAAATCTGGCGTTATGAGCAACAAGGATACTATCACCCACAAATTCAACAAACTTACGCAGCACTGGTTCAAGATCAGGAGCATCCTTAACCATTTCATCCGTAATATTGGTCAATTGCTGAATATGATAAGGGATCTTCTCATGCGGATTAACAAAAGTAGAATAACGGTCTACTTCTTTGCCCTCACACATTTTAATGGCCGCCAGCTCCGTAATATTATTGCGGGTAATCGATAACCCCGTGGTCTCTATATCAAACACTACATAGGTAGCTGTCTTCAAGTCCAAAGGCTGAGCATTCTCGACAATATTCACAGAGTCATTCACAACATTGGCTTCCACGCCATAAATCATTTTTATCTTATGCTTATGAGCTGCATGGTTCGCATCAGGAAAAGCCTGAACTCCGCCATGATCAGAAATAGCAATCGCAGGATGCCCCCACTGGGCAGCTGTTTTGACATAGGTAGTGATCGGAGTGACCGCATCCATCGTACTCATCGTAGTGTGAAGGTGGAATTCCACCCGTTTCTTAGGAGCCGTATCTTTACGCGCAGGCGGTGCCTTAACTTCCGTTAAATCCGAAGGGATCATCACTAGCTCAGGAATCTGCATAAAACGGTCATATTCAACTTTTCCGCGTGCTCTTACCCATTTACCGTTTGCTAGCTGACTCATAACCTTCAGATCATCTTTAGTCTTCGCGAACATCTTCATTTGTAGAGAATCCGTGAAATCGGTCAAACTGAAGGTGAACAAAGTACTGCCATTGCGAAGTTCCTTACGATCCAGACCAAAAATGGTACCCTGAATTGTAATTTTCTTCTCTTCATCTTGAATTTCAAGAATCGGCACGGCCTGTTCCTTAATTTCATACCCCACTTGAAGCTTAATTACTTCATTAGGATCGCTATCATCAGCAGGAGCTTCTGTTTCTACAGCAGTCATCATCTGCTCAACGATCTCGCGTTGTTCTTGCTGAAGCTTTTGCTGAAATTCTTCGTATGCTTCAACATTATTATTTTCGTTCTCTGCCATTAGCACTTTAACTTTTAAGGAGAGACCGAAATACTTATCATAAAATTTAATAATTGCCCCATCGATGCCTTTTTTACGAGCCAGCTCCATAGAAGTGGAGTCACTCATCGTCAGCATTAAAGTGTCATCTTTAAGCTCTTGGGTAGAACGTGTCAGCCAGCCATTAACCGAAGGGATCTCGCGAGTCACCCACTCCAGAAACAATCCCCAATATTCTTGGACTAGCTCTGCTCTACTAACTTTTTGATCATATACGAATAAAAAGCTTACTTTGGCTATATGCTGTAGCTTCTCGCGCATTCTGAGGCAAAATGTCCGGTATACCTGCGCTGGAACCAGACTTTCTTTCGTAATCACTATTTGCCAGTCTCGGTTACCACGGCTGATCTCTACACGCTCTATATATCCATCTAAAAAGTAGGGATCCATAATTGCAGGTGGAATTTCACCTTGCTTCATCAAGAGCTCGAATCTTTTTCTTCTCTCCTGGTTTTGTTCCATGCTTTCCTCCCACCTTTGATAACTCCGTAAAACACAATCAATGATATTCAGTGAAAGTACAATATGACAAGCATAAACGCCTTCGGCGTCCTTATGAGGACGGTAAGTGTTTATGCGAGAAATAAAAGGATAATTTATTACGTAAGCCTATAAATTCTTATATTTTAAAAAGCTTCTGGATTCAAAAAGCATTGGGTTTTTTCGGCCCGCTGACTCCTCTCTCCAGAAGCTAGATTAAAATACTACAAGACTGTTGATCGGTACCAAAAGATTAATATGCCTTTGCAAAAACCACAGTATGCACAGCTGGTTTACCACAGCAAATGCAGACTTGTTTCTTCTCCGCCGGATCGAAAGGAATGTTACGGCTACCCGCACCTGTCTCTTCCTTAACTTTGGACTCGCATTCTTCGGAACCACACCAGCCAGCTAGTGCAAAGCCGCGTTTTTCTTCCATTGAAGCTTTCATTTCTTCCAAGGAATCTACAGAATAGAAATGGTCCTCACGGAATTTCAGGGCACGTTCGAACATTTCATTATGAACCTGCTCGAGCATTGCTTGTACCTCTTCAACAAGGTTCTCCTGCTGAATTATCTTCTTCTCACCTGTGACACGGGATACGATAACGCAAACGCCATTCTCCATATCGCGTGGTCCAAGCTCCAAGCGCACAGGTATACCGCGCATTTCATATTCATTGAACTTCCAACCTGGCGTTACATCCGAACGATCATCCACACGTACACGAACACCTGCGTTCTTCAGCTCCTTGAACAGCTCGTCTGTCCGTCCAATCACGGCTTCGCGAGTTTTAGGAGGTCCGATCGGAATCATAATCACTTGAGTTGGCGCTACCTTAGGTGGCAGAACAAGACCACGGTCATCACCATGCACCATAATCAGCGAACCAATCAAGCGTGTAGTGGATCCCCATGAGGTGGTATGCACATATTCTAAATTATTGTCGCGGCTCAAATACTGGATCTCAAATGCTGTTGCAAACTTGGTACCCAAGTAATGTGAGGTAGCAGCCTGAACAGCACGTCCATCTTTCATCATCGCTTCAATAGAATACGTATCTACTGCACCAGCAAAACGCTCGGAAGGTGTCTTTTGTCCAGTGATCACCGGAATGGCAAGGAATGTCTCGGCAAAATCACGGTAGTTATCCAGCATCTTCATGGTTTCTTCACGAGCTTCGGCTTCATTCTCATGCGCAGTATGCCCTTCTTGCCAAAGAAACTCAGTAGTGCGGATAAATGGTAAAGTACGCTTCTCCCAACGAACCACGTTCGCCCATTGATTGATAAGTACAGGAAGGTCACGATAGGACTGAATCCATTTGGAATACATATGCCCGAACATGGTCTCAGAAGTAGGACGGACAGCCAGACGTTCTTCAAGCACGTCTCCACCAGCCTCAGTTACCCATGGCAGTTCGGGATTAAAGCCTTCAATATGATCCTTTTCCTTTTGAAAGAAACTCTCTGGAATGAACACTGGAAAATAAGCATTACGATGCCCAGTTTCCTTGAGGCGACGGTTCATTTCCTCCTGAATATGCTCCCATATTTCATAGCCCTCTGGCTTAAATACGATACAGCCACGAACAGGAGAGTAGTCCATCAAGTCTCCTTTTTTTATAACATCAATATACCAGCGTGAGAAATCCTCGCTTTGCGGCGTGATTTCCGTAACGAATTGCTTATCTTTTGCCATGTAATGGAATGCCTCCCGAAGAAAATTAGCCGCTGATCAAACGTAAAATATCATTATACGTAACAGCAATCATTAATAAAAATAACAGTGCAAATCCGACAAAGTGAACCATACCTTCACGACTCGGATCTACAGGTTTACCGCGTAATGCCTCCACACCTAGGAACGCCAGACGGCTTCCATCGAGTGCTGGAATCGGTAATAGGTTGAAAATCCCCAGATACAAGCTTAGGATAGCAGCCCAATAGGTAAGATACTGAATGCCTTGTTGGGCAATTTGACCGGTTACTTCAAAGGTACGAACCGGACCTCCAATATCATCCATATTGAATTTATTGATCAATTGCTTAAAGCCCAGAAAGATAGCTTCCGTCGTATCGACCATAGCTTTGCCTGAACCTGTCAACGTCTCTCCAACCCCTGCTTTGCGGGTAGGAAGCTCAGGTGTAATCCCGATTTTACCGCCTTCTTGTCCCTCCATGCTACGAGGAACGAGAGTCACATTAAGGGTCTCATCACCACGTTGAAGCATCCATTTCATTTCTTTCCCTTTGGACTCCGAGGTTAAGTCAATCATTTTTTGGTAATCGGCACCAATCTTCTCACCGTTGATGGAGACAATAATGTCACCCTTCTGCAATCCCGCCTCTTGTGCAGGCATTCCTTCAGAGACATCACCGATCTTAACATAAGTAGGATTCTCCACCGGAATTCCAACCATTTGCAAATGGATGGCAAACAGAACAAAGGCTAACAGGAAGTTCATCACAGGACCCGCAACAATAGCCAATGCACGCTGACCCACGGTTTTACTACCGAATTGGCGATCTTTAGGCGCAATTTGAGTCTGTTGCGTTCCTTTAATCATCATCGCTTGAGGATGAACATCATAAGTAGTAACTTCGCCATCCACATCCAAGCGGATTTGCAGATCATTTTCAAGATCAGTATGCAAAGCCTCACCACGGATTACATTTTTACGTGTATCCAGTGCGTCCAGATAAATATTTTTCACTTTGTTATCCTGACCGAGTCTTACTGCAATGGTCTGTCCTGAGCCAATTTCAATAATTTCTGGATCTTCACCAGCCATCCGAGCATAACCGCCAAAAGGCAGTAAACGCAAAGTGAACTGTGTCTCATTCCGTTTATAAGAAAACAGTTTCGGACCGAAACCGATAGCAAATTCCCTCACGAGAATACCGGCGCGTTTGGCAAAATAATAGTGACCCCATTCATGTACAGTCACCAGGACAAAAAACATGAGCACCGTTAATAAAACGACTTGAACCATTTCCAAACGTATCATCCCCCTTTAGGTGTAAGACCGAAGTATGTCCTCTTAATTTATCATTATTCTCCGATCAGGCACAAGAGAATCAACTGTCCCAACCTATTTTTAGGGCAAAGTAAGTATTTCCAGCTTATCTAGAGATTTCACTACGTTCTACAGCGTTGCTGCCAGCTCACGAACACGCTTATCACAGGATTCAATTTGTTCCAAATTCGGATTGTTCTCGTTAATATGACGATGCAGCACTTCACCGATGATCTCCTCAATGCGCAGGAATGGGATCTCATGACTCAAGAAACGAGCAACAGCAATTTCATTCGCGGCATTAAAAGCAGTAGTAGCTGTCCCTCCAGCTTTTCCACAATCCATGGCTAGCTTAAGTGCAGGGAATCGTTCATAGTCCATTTCTCGGAAAGTCAAACGTCCAACTTCAGCTAATGACAAACGCTGTGCCGGCGATTCCCAGCGTTCGGGATACGTGAGCGCATATTGAATCGGGACACGCATATCGGGATTACCAAGCTGAGCAATAATGCTGCTATCGCGGAACTCCACATATGAGTGAATGATACTCTCTGGATGCAAAAGTACATTTACTTGTTCATAAGGTAGACCAAATAGCCAATGCGCTTCAATCACCTCAAGCCCTTTATTCACCATTGTAGCAGAATCAATCGTGATTTTCGCGCCCATGCTCCAATTCGGATGACGAAGTGCATCTTCTACTGTTACATTCTTGAGTTGATCACGAGTGAAATCCCGGAAGGATCCACCAGAAGCCGTTAAAGTGATGCAAGCAATATCCGCGAGATTTTCACCATTTAAGCACTGAAAAATAGCAGAATGCTCGCTATCAATAGGTAACAACTTAACACCCTTACGATTAGCTAGATCAGTGACGAGGTGTCCTGCCGTTACCAAAGTCTCTTTATTAGCTAGTCCAATATGTTTGCCTGCTTCGATCGCAGCTAACGTGGATTGGAGGCCTACACTACCCATAACAGCCGTTACGACCATTTCGGCATCTCCACCAGCTGCCACCTCAACAAGACCTTCATTCCCGCTGTATAGCTGTATGCCAGAAGGCAGACTGGATCTAATCTCATCTGCCAACTCCTTTGTTGCAACAGAAACACGACGAGGATTAAACCGACGAACTTGTTCCAGCAATAACGCTGTATTCGTTCCAGCTGCCAAGCCATCTACTTGAAAAGAGTCTGGGTGCATAGCGATGACATCTAGAGTCTGAGTGCCGATCGAACCTGTGGAACCAAGAACACTTATTTTTTTCATAGTTATACCCTCTCCTTCCGTTAATAGTAAGGCATGAGCGTTAGGATATGTACGAATGGAAATACGATAATCCAGCTGTCACATCGATCAAGGATACCACCGTGACCTGGCAGAAGTGTGCCTGAATCTTTGATACCATACGCACGTTTATAAGCAGATTGCACAAGATCACCAAGCTGACCCAAGACCGCACAAGAAAGCCCTATAAGGAGCGCTCGTCCTATCGCTAGATGTTCAGGAGCAAATATTGCAAACACGATCGCGATTAGCATCGAGATCAGCACCCCACCTACTGCACCTTCCACCGTTTTGTTGGGACTGATGGCTGGCCAAAGTTTGTTCTTCCCCATGCTTCTTCCAACAAAGTAAGCCCCGGCATCACTACCCCAAATGCAGAAGAGGAGTAAAAAAGTCCAGAACAAACCATGTCCGTCATCCGATGCACGAGCCATGGCCATATAAGAAAAACCCATTCCAATGTATACTATACCAGTAAACAGCAAGGCTGTTACTCGAATATCTAATTTATTTTTAGTAAAAACTGTAACTAAAAGGAACAACAGCAGCAGAATCCAAATTCCTTGTTCCCACGATAAGGGTGCAGAGATCCCAAGCAAATTCCAAGGGATCATAAAACTTAGAATGGCTGCATAACCAAGAACGGTAGAACCGGAAAGCGCAGGTATCCCTATCATTTTCACAAATTCATAAAACCCGATAAAAGCCATGGCAGTAAGTAACAACTGGTATGGCCAGTTTCCCAACACGCATAAGCCTAAAAATAGTGCTCCGGCAACAATTCCGGTAATCAATCGCTGCTTCAAAGGTTTCCATCTCCTATCAAGCTACTTCAGTCCACCATAACGGCGTGTACGGCGTTGATATTCAGCAACTGCCTGATGCAAATGCTCCTTATCAAATTCAGGCCAATACACATCAGTAAACCACAGCTCACTATAAGCAAGCTGCCATAGCATGAAATTGCTAAGTCGCATTTCTCCGCTTGTACGTATAAGCAAATCCGGATCTGGTAACCCACCAGATAACATTCGGCTATCGATTAGATCAGTCGTAATATCTTCCGGTGACAAAGCCCCTGATTGGATGTCCTTACCAATGCTGCGCATGCAGTCCTCAATTTCTTTACGTCCCCCATAATTAAGAGCAAAATTCAATATAAGTCCAGTATTGCCCTGTGTTCGGGAAACCGCTTCTTCCATAGCCTTGCGTGTATATGAAGGTAATGCATCAGTATCCCCCATCATACGTACTTGGACATTCTTCTCAATCAGTTCATCAAGCTCAATGGCTAGAAACTCCACTGGCAAGCGCATCAGATAATCGACTTCTTCCTTTGGTCGTTTCCAATTTTCTGTCGAGAACGCATACATCGTCAAAAACTCAACACCCAGTTCGTCTGCAGCGATTGTAGCACGTTTAACAGCCTTCATGCCATTCTGATGACCCACAACGCGCGGCAACCCGCGACGCTTAGCCCAACGCCCATTGCCGTCCATAATAACAGCCACGTGCCGGGGAATGTTATCCGGTGAAATCTCGACTGGCTGTTGCCTGTCTTTACGGCTCAGCCACGCTTGAACCCGTTTGATCATTTCCGTTTCCTCCAAGCTCTTATCAGAAAGAGACAAACCCCACCATTAACGGAGGGGCCTTAAGTCTCTAGAATATCTTTATACTTCCATAATCTCTTTTTCTTTGGATACAAGCACTTTGTCGACCTCGGCTATGAACTTATCCGTTGTCTTTTGAATGTCTTCCTGATGGCCACGGGACTCATCTTCCGAGATACCGTTTTTCTCCATCTTCTTAATATCATCGTTGGCATCACGGCGAATGTTGCGGATCGCTACTTTCGCTTCTTCACCAAATTTCTTCGTCAATTTCACCAAATCCGTCCGACGTTCTTCAGTCAGCGGAGGGATAGAAAGACGAATGATTGTGCCGTCATTAGCAGGCGTCAAACCGATATCCGATTTCATAATCGCCCGTTCAATGTCAGACATCGATGTTTTGTCCCACGGCTGGATTAACAGTGTCCGGGAATCCGGAGTGCTGATGTTCGCCAGCTGATTGATTGGAGTTGGGGAACCATAATATTCAACTTGAATGCGATCTAGCAGTGATGTTGTTGCACGTCCTGCACGCAATGTTGCCAAGTCACGTTTCAGCGATGAAATCGCTTTTTCCATACGCTCTTCGGCATTTTTTTTGACCGATTGTGGCATTAATCTACACTCCCTTTAACAATCGTTCCGATCTTCTCACCGAGAACGACACGTTTGATATTGCCTTGTTCAGTAATGGCAAATACAATGAGCGGTATATTATTATCCATGCATAGAGATGAAGCTGTGGAATCCATAACACCAAGGTTTTTGTTCAGAACATCCATGTAAGTGAGCTGTTCAAATTTCTCGGCTGTGCTGTCTTTAAACGGATCTGCTGAATATACACCATCAACCTTGTTCTTCGCCATCAGAATAACTTCTGCTTCGATTTCTGCTGCTCTAAGTGCTGCAGTAGTATCTGTAGAGAAGAAAGGGTTACCTGTGCCTGCTGCAAAAATAACAACACGGCCCTTCTCCAAGTGGCGAATCGCACGACGACGAATGTACGGTTCAGCAATTTGCTGCATTGAGATCGAAGTCTGCACTCTTGTTGGCACATCGATTTGTTCTAATGCATCCTGCAGAGCAAGTGAATTCATTACTGTTGCCAGCATGCCCATATAATCTGCAGTAGCGCGATCTATGCCACTTGCACTACCAGCGATCCCGCGCCAAATGTTACCTCCACCACAAACAATCGCAACCTGAACGCCAAGCTCTACAACTTCCTTGATCTGTTCAGCGATGGAAATAATCATGTCGGCATCAATACCATATCCGTTTTGTCCTGCCAAAGACTCTCCACTTACCTTTAGGACTACTCTCTTAAATACCGGCTGTTCCAAATGTATACCCTCACTTTCTGCAAAAGACGGAACACTACGTGTACGTGTTCCGCTCTTCTGATGCTTGCCTTTATTCAATTCTTCACATTTATGATGAAGCTGATATTAATTATTTACTTGTGCCATAACTTCTTCAACAAAGTTATCCACTTTCTTTTCCAAACCTTCGCCTAGTTCAAAACGAGCAAAACGACGGATCGAGATGTTTTCTCCGATTGTGCTGATTTTTTCGTTCAGCAATTGGGAGATCGTTTTGTCTGGGTCTTTAACGAAGGTTTGCTCAAGCAAGCAATATTCTTCGTAATATTTACCAATACGTCCTTCAACCATTTTTTCAATGATTTTCTCAGGCTTACCTTCATTCAAAGCTTGAGCTTTCAGGATTTCTTTTTCTTTTTCTACATCTTCTTGTGGAACTTCTTCACGACGAACATAACGTGGGTTTGCTGCAGCGATTTGCATAGCGATATCGCGAGCAAAATCCTTGAAGGAATCTGTTTTACCTACAAAGTCAGTTTCGCAGTTGATTTCTACAAGTACACCAATACGGCCGCCAGCGTGGATGTAAGATTCTACAACGCCTTCAGTAGCAATACGTCCTGCTTTGTTTGCTGCTGCGGACAAACCTTTTTCACGAAGCAATTCAGCCGCTTTAGTGATATCGTTATTAGCTTCTTCAAGCGCTTTTTTACAATCAAGCATACCAGCGCCTGTTCTTTCACGAAGTTCTTTTACTGCTTTTGCATCAACTGCCATTGTTTATTCCCTCCAGGTAATTGTCGTTTTCTTACATTATTCAAGGCTTTTATCCTAAAAAAAGGGCAGTGAGAGGTTATCCACCTGCCAACCACCCTTTTCATTTAAGTTCTTGTATGTGTTAGTCGCTACTTAAGCAGTAGTTGTGTCTTCGCCTTGGTGAGCTTCAACAACAGCGTCTGCCATTTTACCAGTCAACAATTTCACGGCGCGGATAGCGTCGTCGTTACCTGGAATTACGTAGTCGATTTCGTCTGGATCACAGTTAGTATCAACGATAGCTACGATTGGAATACCCAATTTGCGAGCTTCTGCAACTGCAATACGCTCTTTACGCGGGTCAATGATGAACAACGCGCTTGGTAGACCTTTCATGTTCTTGATACCGCCCAAGAATTTTTCAAGACGATCTTTCTCTTTGCGAAGAAGGATAACTTCTTTCTTAGGTAGAACTTCGAAAGTGCCGTCCTCTTCCCAAGATTCCAATTTCTTCAAACGATCAATACGTTTTTGGATAGTTTGGAAGTTAGTAAGAGTTCCGCCCAACCAACGTTGGTTAATGAAGAACATACCGGAACGTTCTGCTTCTTCTTTTACGGAATCTTGTGCTTGTTTCTTTGTTCCTACGAATAGGATTGTGCCGTTGTCACCAGCGACGCTTTTTACAAAGTTGTAAGCTTCTTCTACCTTCTTGACTGTTTTTTGCAAGTCAATAATGTAAATTCCGTTTCTTTCAGTGAAGATATAACGATCCATCTTTGGGTTCCAACGACGAGTCTGGTGACCGAAGTGTACCCCAGCTTCTAGAAGCTGTTTCATGGAGATTACTGCCATCTTCACACACCTCCTAAGTTTGGTTTATTGTGTGTCTCCTCCGCCGTGCGTCATCTTTCAGCAAGACTTTCTTCAGAAGAAAGCACCCCTTGTCGAAATCAACCGGCGTGTGTTTTAACACCGTCAATTACTATACCATATTTTATTAGTGTATGCAACGATCATTGAAAACTTATTAATTTTTCTAGTATAGAATCTAGACTCTCGTCTTTATTAAAGGTGTAAGAACCCGATTGAATCTTCGTATTGATCTGACGTTGATTGGCGGCTTTAAGAAAACTAGCCTTGTCCTTAATGACTTCAGCCTTCTCCAAAATATCTGCTGTTTTTGTCAGTGTGCTACCTGAAGGTATACGAACAACAACCCCTGCATTCGCAGTGGCTTTAGGCTTATCAGGTGCAACAGCAGATGGTGCAGTAGTGACCTCTGGCTTCTCAATAGTGCCTTCTTTAGGCGTTGAGGGCTCTTTAGGAGGGACAACCTTATTGGGGTTATCAGATACTGTAGGAGACACTACAGGAGCGGGAGAAGCCGCTACTGTAGGCTTAGAAGGTTCCACGTTCTCCGTACTTCCCTCATTAACGCCGTCTGTCTTCTCACCTTGAACAGCGTCCTCCAAAGCAGGCTCATCAGAAGGAGGTTCAATAGATTCGTCGATAACCTTCAAGTTCAATTTCTCAGCACCTTGTATTACCTGTTCCTTGGTGAGTGGAGCCGCTCCACCGGATATCATTAACTGAAGTAATAGTGCGCCTGCAATTAGCCCTGTGCCAAGACCGAACAAAAAAGAACGGTTCTTCATCATACCGATTCCTCCTGTTTGGCGAGTTGCAGAATCAGTTGCACTTCTCCCCGCTGAAGTCCAGCCGTCTTGGCAATGGAGTCTATCGATTTCCCCTGCTCATGTAGTTCAAATAATCGTGGATACCGCAATTTAATAGAACTAATGGGTTTCGCTTTCACTTCTGGTTGTATTGAACTCAATTCAGCTCCGGCAGACGGGTCTCCGATCGCCGCAACCTTAACATACGAACCCTTCTCAACCGAAACTTCCAACTCTCTTAACCGCTTTTCTTCGTTAGTTACTCGGCCCTCTAGTAATAAAGAGCTTTGTTGTAATTCTGTCAATTGATGCTGCAAATCACTAATCTGCCCTTGCATTGCTACATGATTAGTTTGTGATTGCTGTTTAATACTGCTGACCAACTGTGCTAGCTCTTCATTCTCGCGCTCTATGTCAGCCATATATAGCTCAAGCGCTGCCTCCGTTTCTTTGAGGCTTTGCTGCTCTGCTTTTCCTTCCTTCATACGCGCCGGAAGTAAAAGGGCATAAAGAATAGCGGCGACACCTACTAGCACAATATACACCCATGGTTGCAAGTGCCTTATCTCCTTTAACATATCAAATATAATTACTTATTAAAGACTCAGATCAATGCGCTGTCCTTTGTAAGGATGTTCCGCATCACGAGTACCTGACTTCGAACGTTTCTCCGAGGAAGGATTCCCTCCGGAATTATGATTGCCTTTATCTCCGCCATCGCGTAAAGCAGACTCAGAAGATTCATCCACTTCAGCGCTTCGCATGGTCATTTCCTGACTTTGTTTCACATTTTGTCCGGCCAGTTGATGCTGATCAATAGCGGGGCGCTGCTGAGATTCATTCTGAACCTTACCCGCTTCCGTAGTCCGAGGTAGTGCAATTTGCAGTTCCACTGGTTTTAGGCTCATCATAACCCTCTTCTCATAAGAAGAAACGATGTTGTCGTCTTTATGAAGACGATAACCGTTTCTCGTAAAAATATAAGGATAATGTATAACGTGAAACTTATACTTTCTTATATTTCAAGAATGGCCGGCCGCTATTGCTGCCCGCCCGATTAATTGTATGGCGTTAAGGATATATCACCTTCACTATAAACAAACACAACTCGTTCTGTGGGGTCCTTTACAAATCGTGTATATCTACCGATCATAATTTTGGATCCGCCATAGATCGTTTTGATCACTTCAACTCTAGCTCTGCCTGTATCTTCTAGCATTCTTTCAATCTCTAGTACACGTTCTTTAATTCTTTTTTCCTCACGTTGATGAGACTGTTTAGTAGCATTCAATTTAACGCGAAGTGCCACTTTATCTGCAGGGAGTTGACCATTAGTTGCCAATTGATTTAATAGATACAACGCTTTAGACGTTTTGTCCTCATTTTCAAGTAATTGACGCAGTGATTGACGCAGCTCGTTAATCTCATTTCTGAGCTCAGGTACTACTCCTACCTCAATAGAAGTCGCTGTGGACATGGTATTGCCTATGGTACGTGCTACGACTCTTTCCCCAGACTGTACAGTTCCGCCAACTATCAATCCCTTAGCTCCGTTACAAAGAACGTCTCTGCCCGCACGTATATTGGAATGCATAATGCTCTGGGATACAATGACATCTTCACCAGCTGTTACATTACCATCTTGAATGAAAGAGACCTTAACATTTTTCCCAGCAGTTACATGTCCTTTGTTATAGCCAATAATTCCACCTGTAATTTCGATGGATCCCCCAGAGATTAATTCCGCTCCTTCAACTCCACCAACTACACGAATATCACCGGCGGACTTTACAGAAAATCCTGAAAGTACGTTTCCTCGAATAACAACGGTACCTACAAAATCAATGTTCCCAGTACTGTAGTCCACATCACCATTCACTTCATAGACAGGAAATACATTGATTTTACCGCTATCGGTTAAAGTAACAAGACCGTCAATTGCGGCATACATCGAGGTTCCATTGTTATCAACGAGTACGTTCTTACCCACTTTAAAATGAGCTTCCCTTCCAGCTCTGAAAGCAAGCTCATCACCAGTTACAGTCTTACCATGCTTACCAGGCTGAGCAGGGATAATTCTAGCTATCAGCTTTCCTTTGAGGACGTTACGAAGCCGAACTAAATCCTTATAATCCACCTTACCATCCGCTTTTTCAAGCGGCTTGCGATCCTCTTCCAGATCAACAGTAAGCATAATACTTCCGTCGACTCCATTTACTGCAGGTTCGCCTGTAGCAATAGCGACTTTACTCCAAAAAAACTCCTCCGGATGACTACAAATACGTCCAACAATATCACGCTGGACCCCGTAGCGAATATTGTGACTGTGCAGGAAGCTTTCCAATTCTGTAGGAGAGCAGGAAAAATTCTCATCCTTTTTGGAGAACTGCAAATACGCGATCCCTTTGTCATCCGAAAAAGTAATACTTAAGTACTGATCCAAAGCATTTTGACCGATCAATTTTGCTCCCCCTTGTCACCACTAACGGTTAATCGTTCTGCATAAGTAGATCTCGATTCTTCTCAAGCGTTCCCCTCAGCCGCAAAATAGCCTTGGAATGAAGCTGCGAAATCCGTGAAGGAGATAGTGACATGACCTCTGCGATTTCGCTCAATGATAAATCTTCATAATATAAAAGGGACACAACGGTCCGTTCTTTCACCGTTAATTTTTCAATACCTTTGGTGAGGGCTTCGCGTAAGTAGAACTCATTTACCTTGCTATCCGGATTCTTAGCTTTATCGTCCACCAGTATGGACATTCGGGTCTCTGATTCCTCTTCACGAATCGGGTCTTCCAGTGAACATAGTGACATTACAGCCACATCCTGCAACATATTTTGAAATTCAGTTACACTAATATTCAGGTATAGACTCATTTCCTCATCACTAACGGATCTCAAATACTTCTGTTCCAACTGCTGATAAGCGTCCTCGATTTTTTTAGCTTTTTCTCGCACAGATCTAGGGACCCAATCACTTTGACGTAAGGAATCTAAAATCGCACCACGTACGCGCCAGGAAGCATAGGTTTGAAACTGCAATCCCCGTTTGTAGTCGAATTTTTCAATCGCATCAATTAATCCCATTACTCCATTGCTGGCTAAATCATCTTTAGATACATTTTTGGGCAATCCCACAGCCAAACGGCTGGATACATAATCAACAATATGGAGATAACTCTCTATCAGCTTCTTTTTGGCTTCAGGGTCACTGTGTTCTTTCCACTGTTCCCATAGCTCGTCAGTTTCCAATTGAGAAGCTTTACGCTCGTTCAATAGCTTTCACCCTTCCCAAAGTTTAGTCAGAGAGCTTGTCGCGGCGAAACCTGCCTAGTCACAAGCATAAACGCCTTCGGCATCCTTATGAGGACGGTAGCGTTTAAGCGAGAAATATAAGGATAATGTATAAAGTGAAACTTATACTTTCTTATATTTAAGATAACCGATTCCGCCACAGCGCTCGCTTATTCTTCTTTCAGGTGACGAACGGCCTTGGCCAATTCTTCAGGATCTTTCATAGAGACTAGTTTTGGGGGTGTGAGCGGCTTGAACCCCTCACTGTTCCCACTCCCTTGTCCTGGCTTCGGTTTGAGTAGATTAATTAACTCTTCATCCTCATTAGGGGTACTGATGTCTAACTTTGCACCAAGTTCTTCTCCCTCAACATCCTGTTCATCCGGAGGTGATGATTGATACACGATAAAACCCAATACCCATCTTAGGAGGAAAGCAAGCAGAAACCAGATGATAAATCCTAATAGGCTTCGTAATAAACTAGTACCGAGAACATTATTACTGTAGGTTACAAAAAAAGTGAATACAAAACCTATCAAACCAAACAGCAAGTTTATAAAAATGTTTCCTATCATCTTCATATTTATATTTCCTTAGCGCCTTTTTGCACACTGCGGATGAACAATACACCAGTGTTGCAGGCAATTTCTATCGTACGGCCATAATTACCGCCCGTGTCTTCCGCAATTAACGGAATTTTCAAATGCTCAAGAGCAAGTTTACAAGATTCAACATTACGAGGCCCGATCCTCATGGTGTCGCTCCCCCCGGCAAAGGCAAACATTTGTGATCCTCCTGCCATCTTGGCTACGATCCGACTCCGAACCGCACCAAGCTCCAGCAAACGGGATAAGAGCTCCGGCACTGCAGTATCTGCAAACTTAGCGATGTTTAATTGCCCTTCCCTAGCAATCTCAGAAGTAGGGAGCATCACATGCGCCATTCCCGCGAGTTTTTTTCCAGGGTCAAACAATGTCAATCCCACGCAGGAGCCAAGACCCGTTGTACGAATCAAACTATCCTGGCTGCCAATGTTAAGATCTGCCATCCCTACTTTAATGATGCTTTGTTCTTCAATCATTTTCAAACGGAACTCCTAGCGATTTGAAGATTTTCGGGAATGATTCCGGATCGGGAATAAGGAAAAATTGCCCTTCAATTTCGTTTTTCCCCTCAAAAAAGGTAGTATCGATCAACAATGCATCGTCACCCATTTGCCCAAATTGCAGCAAACCGTAGCTTAGGATGGCTCCAGCCATATCCATAGCAAGTGCAGGAACTGTTGGATACATAGAAAGTGAGGTAAAGTCTGCAAGAGAAGATAGGTACGATCCTGCTAATATATTTCCAATTTCACTCAGCGCGGAAAGTTCCATTTCTCCAAGTTCTTGGTCACTCAAAATCTCGATGCCTGCAATGCGACTGAGTAAGTTCAAAGCGGCTTCCGGGGAAAGTATGAAAAACAGGTTGCCCGGAGCTTCTCCCTCCACACGTAAGAAAACTGCATATACTAGTTCTTCAGCTCCACCAACTTTGTCCGTAATCTCTTCAAAGTTGAGAAGCTGTACCTTGGGAACAGCCATATCAATCGGCTTATTTAAGAGCTGTGATAATGCGGTGGCTGCATTCCCAGCTCCAATATTCCCGACTTCCTTAAGCACATCCATTTTAAAATCCTTATAGTGCTTAAATAATTCCACAGGTTAGCCCTCTAGGCTTTCTAATTGAACGATTTCGCCTTTGTTAAGCACTTCTGACAGATTAAGCATGATCAGCAAGCGCTCTTCACCTATCTTGGCCACCCCATCTAAATACTTCGCTTTGATGCCGCCAACAACATCTGGAGGTGTATCGATAGAATCCCTGTTCAAATCTATTACATCATTTGCTGAATCTACAATGAAACCTACTTCCATTTCATTAACAGATACGATAATTACACGTGACTGATCTGTTTGCTCCGCCTCTTCGATCCCAAAGCGGCCTCGAAGGTCAATCACAGGGATAACAACACCACGTAAATTAATTACACCCTTGATAAACGAATACGTTTTAGGCACACGAGTTATTGGCATCATGCGCTCAATGGTTTGTACCTTCTCAACTTCGATACCGTATTCCTCTGAACCTAATTTGAACACTATCACTTTAATATCTTCAGCCATGGAACGAACCTCCCTGTTCTATCCTAGTTATTTAATAAAAGCGTTCGGATCAATAATAAGTGCGACTTGGCCATCTCCAAGTATCGTTGCGCCAGATATCCCTTGAATTTCAGGTAAATATTTACCCAGATTCTTGATAACGATCTCGTTCTGACCAATAAAATCCTGTACAGCTAAGGCTACAAGACGTTCTCCCTTACGTACAACTACGATCTCTGTCTCTTCTTCAGTACTCTCATCATAATCAGGTACCGAAAATAGACGACTTAGAGAAACTAGTGGAATATGAGAATTCCTGAACTCTATCATTTTGTTGCCATGAATGGTACGGATTTGAGTGTTCTGCACGATTCCAGTTTCCACAATAGAGGATAAAGGAATGGCATACTTCTCAGAACCCAAGCGAATAAGCATGGCTGCAATAATAGATAGAGTAAGTGGCAACTGAACTGAAAAATTCGTACCTTTGCCTGGTGAAGAATAGATCGTTACATTACCACCCAGGGAAGAAATCTTAGATTTTACTACATCCAGTCCTACGCCACGACCTGAGACATCAGAAATAACTTCTGCCGTGCTGAAACCTGGTGCAAATAGTAATTGATAAGCTTCATCATCCGTCATATTCTTCGCTTGCTCTTGCGTGATCACGCCTTTTTTCACAGCAGACTTCAAAACCTTCTCTGGATAAATGCCTGTTCCATCTTCCTCAATTTCAATGAAGACATGATTTCCGCTGTGGAAAGCACGTAGATGAACTGTCCCAGTCTCTGGTTTACCAGCAGCAATACGGTCAGCAATGGATTCAATTCCGTGATCAACCGCATTACGCAATAAATGTACAAGTGGATCACCAATTTCATCAATTACCGTCCGGTCAAGCTCGGTTTCGGCACCCGTTACAATTAGATCTACTTTCTTGTCCAGCGACTTAGCTAGATCACGAAGCATACGTGGGAACCGGTTAAATACGGTATCTACTGGAACCATACGAAGCTTCATCACAATATTCTGGAGATCTCCGCTTACTCTGCCCATATGCTCGACAGTTTCCGTAAGATCACCATTCTGAACCTCAGAAGCCAGCTGTTCTAAACGAACTCTGTCAATCAGAAGTTCACTAAATAGATTCATGAGCACATCTAAGCGTTCGATATCTACACGAATCGTACGTGAAGGCGCCCCTCCTGTTTTAGTTGCTCCCGGCTTATTAGCTTCATCTTTGGTAGGCAATGGTTTAGATGCTACTGAAGCAGCTGGAGCTGTTTCCTCTAGAGTGGCTGTTGCGGCAACCTCTGACACGGCAGCTGCCGTTTCTTGACCAAGCATTTTCAAGGATTCTTGATCTAGTGCTACTGCTGTTACTTTATCAATCTCAGACAAATTCATAATCATTGCCTGAATCTGATCAGCGTTTTTTTGGGTTATGTAATAGAGTGAGAAGCTTTGGTCAAATTTCTCTTGTTCTATATCTTGAACGGATGGGAAGGATTTAACTACTTCCCCCGAACGTTCGAGCAGATCAAACACCATGTATGCACGTACAGCCTTAAGTTGACAATCCTTACGGATCGTTACGTCCACATACAATGCATGATGCCCTTCCTGAATCGATTGTTCTAGAACAGAAAATTGGAACTCATCTAAATGAATCGGAGTTTCAGCTGCTTGTGCAGCAGGTATATTAGCAGCAGATGCTGTACCGCCTTCAACAGGAATCTCACCCCGTACGATAGCCTGTAGGGATGAGACAATGGCTGATACATCTGCTTTACCTTCGCCACCGCTAGTAATATCCTCAACCATAGACTCTAAGGCATCCAAACTTTTGAATAACGTATCAAAAATGAAATCCTGCATGCGCAGCTTGTTATTACGTACAAGATCTAACACATTCTCCATTTGGTGTGTAAGTGAAGCCAAATCTTCAAAGCCCATAGTCGCTGCCATACCTTTTAAAGTGTGCGCAGAGCGGAATATGACCTGGACGATACTAAGATCCTCAGGATTCGCTTCCAGCCCCATCATGCTCTCGTTCAATGACTGCAGATGATCATTCGACTCATCAATAAACATGGATAAATATTGGTTCATGTCCATAGTAGAGCACCTCCCCTTCGAGTTCGCTTTTCCGTTATTTAACGGCTTGCACTAGCCTTGGAGCAATTTCTTGCAAAGGCAGTACATATTTGACGCACTGCAATTCCACCGCAGATCGCGGCATCCCGTAAACGACACAGGTCTCTTCACTTTCAGCAAATGTTGAGGTAACCCCTGAGTCATAGAGAGATTTCATCATCCTAGCACCATCACTACCCATCCCTGTCATCAGCAACACGTGCCGATCTAGAGATGTGAGTGGAAGCAATGATTCGAATAAAACATCCACTGAAGGTCGGTGGCCATTTCGCGCCTCCTCCTTCGTGAGTACAACTGCATATTGCCCTTTAGATGTTGGGGTAACTTGTAAATGATAGCCTCCAGGCGCAATGTAGGCTGCTCCTTTTCGTAATATCATCCCCTGCTCTGCTTCTAACACTTCTAGCGGACTGAATGTATTCAGACGCTGGGCTAGTGATTTCGTAAAGTTAGGCGGCATATGCTGCACAATGACAATAGGAGCTGGAAAATCCGCTGGAATTTTCTCCAGGAGTACCTTCAGTGCACGAGGTCCGCCTGTAGAACAACCGACAGCAACTAATTTGTGCAAATTCTTGCTACCAACCATTCGATCCGGAGAAAGTCCCAGAGACTCAGTAGATACCTCCACTAAAGACTCTATCACCGGTTTGGGCGGAATGGGTTTATTCTCTACTTTAGTCTTTGGTTTAGACTTTTCGATTAACGGTGTTTTATCAGAGATGATTGGTTTGGTTGCCTTTTTAGGGATAATACTATCTACTGGCTGTTTCCCCCGAGGTTTTCTCATTCCTTCATCTTTGAGAGAAGATTTAAGTGCTGCCTTGGATTTGTCCGGTAACAATCTCGGTGCAGTCGGCAGTAATGGCTCTAAAGGCGTGATGTCAGGCATCCTAAAAGCAGATGCTCGCGCTTCACGTTGCTCTCGAGCCAACATAGCTTCTTTCATTTGCTCTCTTAGGGATTCCCCTACGCCCGTTATATCCTGGGAATTTGATATTGAAGGTTTACGAATGAAATCAAAAGCGCCCCATTCCAGTGCAAGAATGGTTTCCTTCATGCCCTCTTCATTGATGCCTGACAGCATAATCACTGGCAGCGGATCTGACGCCATTATTATTTTCAGCGCTTCCAGGCCGTTCATCTCCGGCATTTCCACATCCATAGTAACTAAATCCGGTCGAAGCTTGTTTATTTTCTCGATAGCCTCACGACCGTTTGTAGCTGTTGCCGTCACCTGAAAGTCAGCGTCATTTTCAATTAAATCGGAAATGATCTTGCGCATAAATGCAGAATCATCAACAACCAAAACTTTATATGGCTTCATATCATTTCCACCTCTGTTCCAGATTCAGAACAATTATTTACTTCGCTTTAACCATTTATGGATAAAGCCTTTAATGCCTTGAACTTTTGTTTCTTTTTTACCATCTATGGTCAAATAACTTAGGGCTAGCCGATGTATATCTTTTGCAGCAACACTGTTTGGAAAAGCCAATGAAAATGGCGTCTGCCTTTTGACAGCCTGCACTACATGGGCATCTGAGCTTATATGACCAAGATAGGAAACATCTAATTGCAAAAAACGAGTGGCCGCCATACGGATCTTATCACTTGTCACTGATGCTTCTCTCTCATCACCCGCTTGATTCACGATCAGTTTAAAAGAAATCTCCGGATACGTCCGATTCACAACCTTCATTAATGCGTAAGCGTCTGTAATAGCAGTTGGCTCTGGTGTTGTAACTACTAGGCAATCGTCCGCAGAAGTTATAAACTTCATCGTTTCCTTAGATAATCCAGCACCTGTATCGAACAAAATATAATCCATGCTGTCCGCAATAAGGGCTATCTGGGCTGTGAAATAATTAAGGTCCGATTCCGAAAGAGAAAATAACTCATCCATGCCCGATCCACCAGCTATAAAAGGAAGCCCGTTCGGTCCTAACTGAATAATCTGCTCAATATCCGCTTCTCTTTTTAACAGATGATATAGGTTATACTTCGCCGACACGCCCATTAACACGTCTATGTTAGCCATGCCAATATCTGCATCGAACAGCAATACTCTCTTTCCCATTGCTTTTAAAGTTAAAGCGAAATTAAGTGTAAAATTCGATTTCCCTACGCCACCTTTACCACTACAAACAGTAATGATACGGGCGGATGTTTCCCCTTTTTCAGCTAGTTTAGGCTCCTGACTGGATACAAGCTGTCTCAAGGATTGTGCCTGATCCATCATGATTCACCTGTTCCAAGAAGCATCTCACTAAGTTGTTCTTTGGAAGCCATCAATAAATCGTCAGGTACATTTTGACCATTGGTCATATAAGATAATGTGAGAGGGAAATCATTCAGGACGTTAAAGAGTGGTCCATAACTTCCCGTCTCATCTAGCTTGGTAAAAATAACTTTATCCAGCTTGTACCTGCCGAAATGCTCTGCAATCAATTTCATATCACGGCTTTTCGAAGTTAAGCTGAGTACAAGATAGGTCTCACTTCTTAATTCCTTCGCTAGCAAGCTTTGCAGTTCTGCTACAAGCATATCATTACGATAATTCCGTCCAGCTGTATCCATAATTACAAGATCACAACTCTCCAATCGAAAGAGTGCTCTTTGTAAATCTCCGGGAGATTGTACAACCTCTAGCGGAACATTCAGGATAGCTGCGTATGTACGCAACTGCTCCACAGCTGAAATTCGATACGTATCAGAGGTGATAAAACCAACCTTGCGTCCGTTTTTGAATAGCTGTTCAGCCGCAAGCTTGGCTATGGTAGTAGTTTTTCCTACTCCTGTGGGCCCTGCAATATATACGATTTGGGTATCAGGTGCAATTCCATCAGCGATTCGCCCTGACAGGAATCCATCGAGCTGTTCTTTTAAGGACTCCTGAAATTTCTCAGGTCCCCAAGTACGCCCTTCATCCGCCCAACGTTCGGAGATATTACTGATCCACTCCTCAACAAGTACAGTATCCATCTCCTGCTCAATCAAAAGATCTCTAAGCTGCTGGAGACTATCCGGTAATTCTCTTGCCCCTGAAGACTGCCTCGCGATTCGTTCCATCCAAAGCTTCATATCTCTAATTTCACGAAAAACATCATTCTCCAGCGCCGAGGCAACCTCTGGCGTTTGATCTAACCCTAAAGATTCATATAAGGCTGATACAGAGGTAGTTTCATCTGGATTGGATTCAAGAGATTTCTGATCAGGCTCTGGATGTTTGGTTATCGATTCTTTTACATCAATAGCTTCCGACAAGGCAGCGGCGATTTCCACAAAGGACCGAGGCTCTTCCGGCTTTTCCAACGTTACAGTAGAAGCAGATGATGAAGATGAAGCTTTTTGGTAAGCTTGCGGGACAGCGCTGCGCGGAATGTTCATCGCAGGCTTCACAGGCTTTTCAGGAGCACTCTCCTTTTGAGCTTTTTCAACAGCCGCTACTACCTCTATTTTTTTCTTTTTAAACAATCCTAAAAATCCGCCAATCTTAATTTCTTTAGTACTTAAAATTACAGCCTCGCTTCCAAGCTCACTACGAATGGAATGCATGGCGTCAGGCATCGTATCGACCACATAACGCTTCACTCTCATAAATTCACCACTCCGACGCTTTGTATTTCAATGTTAGGCTCTAGTTCGCTATAAGACAGTACAGGAATATCCTGCATTGTCCGTTCAATCACCTGCCGCAAATACATACGAATGGTTGGTGATGTGAGTACAATGGGCTGTTGTCCTGACTGCAGCAGTCGATTGATCTGTTCACTTAACCGCTGATAGATCGTTTGAGTCGATGCTGGATCCAATGCCAAATAACTGCCCTGTTCAGATTGCTGCACACTCTCAGAAATTTTCTTCTCTAGGTTAGGTCCTACCGTAATAACTTTCAGAGTCTCTCCAACTTGCGAGAATTGCTGAGTAATCTGTCTGGACAAGGATTGACGAACATATTCGGTAAGAATATCAGGATCCTTGGTGTACGTCCCGTAATCCGCCAACGTCTCAAAAATAGTAACCAAATCCCTGATCGATATTTTCTCGCGCAGCAGCTTGGCAAGTACCTTTTGCACATCCCCAATCGCTAATACCGAAGGAATAAGATCATCAACAAGCACAGGATAATTGTCTCTTAGGTTATCCACCAACATCTTAGTTTCTTGTCGTCCTAACAACTCATGTCCATAACGCTTAATCAGCTCCGTCAAATGTGTTGCAACAACGGATGGTGGATCTACCACGGTATAGCCGGACAATTCAGCCCGCTCTTTAACCGATTCGTCAATCCACAACGCTGGAAGTCCAAAAGATGGTTCAATGGTCTCAATACCGTTTATAGATTCATCATCATAGCCTGGACTCATGGCTAAGTAGTGATTAAGTAATAATTCACCGCCGCCGACAGTATTTCCTTTAATTTTTATGACATATTCATTCGGTTTTAGTTGAATATTGTCGCGAATGCGAATAACAGGCACTACAAGACCCATTTCAAGTGCACATTGCCGTCGAATCATGATGATACGATCTAGTAAATCTCCACCCTGACCTGTATCTGCCAAAGGTATAAGACCGTAGCCGAACTCGAATTCAATAGGATCTACAGAGAGTAAATTAATTACACTTTCCGGACTTCGTACCTCTTCAATCTGTTTCTCTTCAACAAGCTGCTCTTCGGCAATCTGTTTTCGATTTAAATTTTGTCCCATACTATAGGCTGCAAAAGCCAGCAAACCAGCTAGCGGGAGCGTAGTAATCATATGTATAGGTGTAAAGAGACCTAGAAAAGCAACAGTAACTGCAACAATATATAATAACTTTGGATAGGAGAGTAACTGACCTGTTAATTCTTCTGCCAGATTACCTTCCGATGAAGCTCTAGTAACGATAAGACCTGCTGCAGTCGAAATGAGCAAAGCAGGAATCTGGCTGACTAGACCATCCCCGATCGTCAATACAGAATAAGTAGATAACGCAGTGGAGAAATCCATTCCGTGCACAACCATACCGATAATAAAACCACCAATAAGATTGATCAACAGGATAATGATACTCGCAATCGCGTCTCCTTTAACGAATTTACTCGCACCATCCATGGCTCCGAAAAAATCCGCTTCCCGTTCAACATTGCGGCGACGCTCACGTGCCTGTGTTTCATTAATCATGCCTGCGTTAAGATCGGCATCAATACTCATCTGCTTGCCGGGCATCGCATCCAGGGTAAATCTCGCCCCTACCTCAGCTACACGCTCTGAACCTTTAGTAATAACAATAAACTGGACCACTACCAAAATCAGAAACACGATAAATCCAACGGCAATTTGTCCACCGGCGATCCAGCTTCCGAAAGTAGATACCACGGAACCGGCATCTGCGTAAGTCAGGATCAATTTCGTTGTCGAAATGTTTAGTGACAGACGAAACAATGTCGTAACAAGCAATAATGAAGGGAAAATTGAAAATTCGAGCGCATTCTTCGTGTTCATAGCAACTAATATGATAATTAATGCTATAGAAATATTAATAACTAGCAAAACGTCCAAAAGCCAGGACGGGATAGGCAGAATCATCATAAGCACAATACCGATGATGCCTAGCAAAACTGTTAAATCTTTAGCTTTCAATGTCCTAACCCCCCGCCTTATTTCCTCTTACCTTTAAGTTTATATACATATGCCAGCACTTCAGCTACAGCCTGAAACAGATCATTTGGAACGACATCTCCAATTTCTGCTCTTTGGAATAATGCCCGTGCCAGCGGTTTGTTTTCCATAGTCACGACGCCATGTTCTTTAGCCAGCTCCCGTATACGAAGTGCTACATAATCCTGCCCTTTTGCAATAATCTGTGGCGCCTCCATTTTGGAACCATCATATTTTAGCGCAACAGCAAAGTGAGTTGGATTTGTAATAATTACATCCGCGTTAGGAACTTCCTGCATCATACGCTGCATGGCCATTCTGCGTTGGCGTTCCCTGATCTTACCTTTAATTAGAGGGTCACCCTCCATTTTTTTGTATTCATCCTTGATATCCTGCTTAGACATTTTCAGGCTTTTTTCGTGCTCGTACTTCTGATACATAAAATCTAGAAAAGCCATAATTAGCAGGGCAACCCCTATTTTCAAACCAAGACTCATCGTCAGCTTGGCCGCAAACTTAAAAATTCCCTCCGCACTGATATGCGACAGGGATGCAAAGTTCTTCTTTTCTCCCCATAATGTGCTATATACCAGATAAGAAATAATTAGAAGCTTAAATATTGATTTCAGGAATTCTACAAACGAACGCATAGAGAAAATATTTTTGAATCCTTTTATCGGATTAATCTTACTGAATTTAGGAGTAATCCCCTCTCCTGTAGCCATAAAGCCCACCTGCGCCAAGTTGGAAACAAGTGCCATAACAAACGTAATTCCAAGTAATGGAGCTAGCAAAATCAAGATTTGCAAGCCATACTGATTAAATAGCAGCGTTATATTCTCAGGCGTAACGTCCAGCATCATTCGATTCTGAAATACGTCCGTGTATAGCTTCATAAAACGCTCTTTCATAAAACCACCAAACATCATCAAGCTAACTACCGCAGCTAGCAATACAACCGCACCAGACAGCTCAGCACTTTTGGCTACTTGGCCTTTTTTACGAGCATCCTGCCGTTTCTTCGGGGTTGCTTTTTCCGTCTTTTCACCGGCGAAGAGTTGAAGATCTAGTCTATAACGCTTCGTCTTAGGCATAATACTCTCCCCTTACGGTCACCTACGGCTTCTTCCCCATGAGACCCAGTAAATTCTCCATGGATTCGAACATGATTTCGAAGAGATTCTGAAACAACACAGCCAGACCTGGCATCAGCACTAAAAGAAGTGCAATACCTATGATGATTTTTAGAGGAACCCCTATAACGAATACATTATATTGCGGAGCCGTTCTCGCTAAAAAAGCAAGACCAACATCGGTCAGAAACAGTGCAGTTACTAATGGAGCCGACATTTGAAAAGCTAATACAAACGACTGCGCAAATGTTCGGACCAGAAACTCTGACAAACTACCATCAACCATGCGTAGAAATAAATCATTATTCATAGGAATCCATTTATAGCTGTACACAATGGCATCTAGTAAATGGTGATGTCCATTCATACTCAAAAACATTAGCAGGGCTATCATATATTTGAAATTACCGAGAATAGGTGCTGACGTTCCTGTCATAGGATCAATGACGTTGGCAATACCGAAGCCAATCTGAATATCAATGAAAGAACCTGCTGTCTGAATCGCCATAAACATCAAATATCCAATGAAACCTAGCAATAAACCTATTAATACTTCTCTCATAATCAGCAAAATATAACTAAAATCCTGCGGAATCGTAATCCCTGTTCCATTAGCACTAAAGACTACCAATGCTACAAAAAAAGATATGCCAATCTTAAAAGTTGTCGGTACCCCTTGAGAAGAAAATACAGGAACGACAACAAAAAAGGCTGTAATTCGACAAAAAATAAGCAAAAAGACGGGTAAACTTTGCAATAAGGTATCCATGTTCATTGGTTAACCAATATACATATAGAGATTTCCTAGAATTTGGCTAGTAAAGTCAATTAGCTTCGTGATGATCCACGGTCCAAATAGCAATAAAGCCAGCAGTACTGCGACGATTTTTGGAACAAACGCTAGCGTCTGTTCCTGAATCTGTGTCGTAGCTTGAAAGATACTGATTATTAGCCCTACCACCAGACCAAGAATCAGCATGGGAGCGCTGACTTCCAGCACTAAATATACGGCTTGGCTTGCTAGACCGATAATAAACTCCGTACTCAATCCTCATGCCTCCTCTTAAGGTCAGGTGTTAAAACTAAGAAGTAGTGATTTAATGACTAAGTACCAGCCGTCTACCAGTACAAAGAGCATAATTTTAAAAGGTAATGAAATCATGACCGGGGGAAGCATCATCATCCCCATGGCCATCAGCGTACTCGCCACAACAATATCAATAATCAGAAATGGAATGAAAATTAAGAAGCCCATTGTAAAAGCTTTTTTCAATTCTCCAATTGCGAAAGCTGGCACCATCACCGTCAGTGGAATATCACTGTATGTAGCCGGTTTAGCTGATCCCGTATAACCGGTATATTTCATAAATAACAAAAGGTCTTTGGAATTGGTCTGTTTAAACATAAACTCTTTCATCGGATCAGCAGCTTTATCAAAAGCCTCAGTCTGGGTAATCGTCCCCTTCATATACGGCTGTAATGCCGTTTCATTCACTTGCGCCAAAGTAGGCGACATAATGAACAGGGTCAGAAACAGAGCAAGCCCTACCAGCACCTGATTCGGAGGCATGGCCTGAGTACCAAGTGAGGTTCTAACAAAACCGAGCACGATTACAATTCTAGTAAAACTGGTCATAAGAACTAGAAACGCCGGAGCAATACTCAGAACCGTAACGAGAAGAAGAATTGATATGGAACTGGTACCACCGCTTGAACCATCTTCATTACCGACCTGAATATTAACATTAGGTATAGGATCAGCATGTATCGGCCGCATCATAACTATACTAATGAACCCGAACAGCAGAATAGCAAGAATTAGCTTCTTTTTCATAAATTCCTCGACTCATCCTTAGTAGCATCATCCCGTAACAGCTCTTCCATTTTCTCTTTTCGCTCTGGTGCAGAACGAAGCTTGGATTGCAGTGTCTCGTAAAAAGATGATGTTTCACTAAGCTCGATTTCTTCTGATGGAACCTCCCCACGCAGCTTAACCTTAACCTTGGCAATAAGCGGTGCGAGAAAATTATTCTGGTTGGAGGACTGATCCTCAAATGCTGCAATGATCAAAGCTACCTCATCCGGATCAGTGACTTTATCCAAGATGGATATGTTCTCACCAATCCCGATTAAGTAAAGGCTGCTTCCCAGTTCAATAACCTGCATCGACTTGTTAGGTCCCAGCCCTACAGCACCAAGCGTTCGAATGGAGCGCCCGCTCATAAAGGTCTGATTACGACGTCCAAGAAAACGGATCAGCAGCACAATAAGTACAATGATTACCGCAAGGACAATAATAACGTTAAGCAAATTCAGCAGGGTGTTATTGCTCCCGAGCGGTTCTGAATTGAGGGGCATGTCTTTTTCCTACACACCCAACGTTTTGTTGATAGCTTCAATAACTCGGTCAGCTTGGAAAGGCTTCACAATAAAGTCTTTTGCTCCCGCTTGAATAGCATCGATAACCATAGCCTGCTGGCCCATGGCTGAACACATGATGACCTTAGCAGCCGGATCTACCTTCTTGATTTCTTTCAGGGCGGCGATTCCGTCCATCTCAGGCATAGTTATATCCATCGTGATGAGGTCCGGACGCAGTTCTTTAAATTTCTCTATAGCTTGAGAACCGTCCTGAGCTTCGCCCACTACTTCAAATCCGTTTTTCGACAAAATGTCACGGATCATCATTCTCATAAATGCTGCATCGTCCACGATTAGAATTCGGTTAGCCATTTTTACAAAATCCTCCCTAAGTATGCTTATTGTAATTTCTGAATTCGGTCCCACTGGCTGACGATATCCGTAACGCGTACGCCGAAGTTTTCGTCGATAACTACGACTTCACCTTTGGCAATAAGCTTGTTGTTAACCAAAATATCTACAGGCTCACCGGCGAGCTTGTCCAGCTCAATGATCGAGCCTTGAGACATTTCTAAAATATCTTTAATCTGCTTCTGGGTCCTTCCTAATTCTACGGTTACTCTAAGCGGTATGTCCATCAATAAATTTAAATTGTTTTCATCAATATGACCAAAAGCTCCACCGTTAAGGTTAGCAAATTGTACAGGCTGTACATTTACATTGCGATTCGCTTCAGGACTAAGCGGTGGTGTCTGCCCATAAGGCATGCCTTGAGGCGGCATTCCGTAGGGTGGCATCCCTGGCATGCCATACGCCGGCATTCCTGCTGGAGGATAATAATATCCGCCTTCTGGCATCCCTGGATAACCAGGCATCCCCTGCGGCGGGTACGGCGGAGGTGTTTCTCCTACGGGCTGTGAAGGCGCCTGTTGCACTGGAGGAGCTACAGGAGGCGTCTCTTGAGCTGGCTTAGCAGGAGTCTCTGTCGACGTAACTGCAGCCTCCTGCGCTGCAGGGCTAACATCACCCAGAAGCATCGTTACCATATCCTTAGCAAACTGGACAGGCAAGAGCTGCATAATAGTAGAGTCTATTAAATCTCCTATCTTAAGTCGAAACGAAATTCGAATTAAGGTTTCTTCATTGGGTAAGCTGCCTACACCTTCACCACTGGACATGTTTAAAATGTCGATACCCGGAGGCGAAATATTAACAAATCGATTGAAGATCGTAGACATTGATGTGGCAGAAGAACCCATCATTTGGTTCATAGCTTCCTGCACAGCACTAATGTGTATTTCATTCAATTCTTCATCTTTAGGTTCGCCTTCCCCACCAAGCATTAAATCTGCGATGACCTGTGCATCCCTAATCTTAATAACAAGTGAGTTAATACCCTGAAATCCATCTACATATTCCACGTGTACAGCTACATGTGGTTTAGGAAAAGCCACTTCAAACTCCCCGCGTGTAATGATGGAAACTTGAGGGGTTGTAATATCAACCTTTTTCCCCAGTAAAGTGGAAAGAGCTGTCGCTGCACTACCAAACGTTATATTACCGATTTCACCCAAAGCATCCTGTTCAAACGGTGTTAAATAGTCATTTACCGTTTTCTCTGAAGGAGCCAATGAGCCTTCCGCAGATTGTCTCAGAAGGGCGTCGATTTCTTCTTGGGATAAATAATCTTTACTCGTCAAATTCTTCAACTCCTTCACTGACAATCTCGTCTATTTGCACGGCTACCCGGTCTTTCACCATTCCAGGACTTCCGATGAACTTAAGCTTCTCCCCTACCTTAATCGAGAGTCCAGTATCTACATTCCTATTTAGTGAGATCACGTCACCGACGCTAAGCCCAAGAAACTCAGATATAGATAAGCTCGATTCTCCAAGTTCAGCGACAATCGGCAGTTTCGCCTTATGAACTCTAGCTTTAATAGCTTCAAGTTCATCTGCATCCCGCGTCTTCTTCTCTGTTACAAACCATTGGTGAACAGATAGTCTAGACATTATTGGTTCCAGAACGACGTGCGGTATGCACAGATTGATCATACCTGTTGTATCTCCAATTTTGGTGCTTAACGAGATCAATGCAATGGTCTCATTTGGCGATACAATTTGCATGAACTGTGGGTTCGTTTCGAGCGCTTCCATGCGCGGATGGATATCCAGCACAGTCTTCCAAGCCTCCTGCAAACTTTCAAAACATCTGCTGAAGATACGCTCCATAATCGTTGTTTCGATTTCAGTTAAAGCATTAATCTTAGATGGCGCAGTCCCAAAACCGCCCAGCAATCTGTCCAGCATAGCGAAAGCGATGTTTGGATGAACTTCCATTACCATTCGACCTTCTAAAGGTTCGGCTTCAAAAATGTTCAGTATTGTCATTTTCGGAATGGAACGAATGAATTCATCATAAGGGAGCTGCTCTACTTGAACGACATTAATCTGCACAAAGGTGCGTAATTGGGCTGAAAAGTACGTTGTAAGATAGCGTGCGAAATTGTCATGAATCCTTGTAAGACTACGAATATGATCTTTAGAAAATCGAACAGCCCGTTTAAAGTCATAAGATCGGATCTTCTTCTGAGTTTCTTCCTTTTTAAGTTCATCGGCATCCATCTCACCTGAAGAAAGTGCAGCAAGTAGAGCATCTATTTCGTTTTGTGATAGTACATCAACCAATTCAATCACCCCCCTATCAAAGAATTATCATGCCTGAAGCTACATAGAAGCCAAAAGGTATTTGGTGACTTCGATCTGAGTGATTTTGCCTTCGGTCAATGTCTTATTGATCAGATTAACAAGCTTGCTGCTAAGCTGGTCTTTGCCATTTGCTCCATTAAGCTCCTCAGGTTTGGTATCTGCAAGCGTTTTGATAATAATCGGTTTGATTTTGATCTCTTTTATTTTTTCGAATGCTTCCTTTGATTTCGCAGAATTCAGTTGAAAGGCGAAATCTATTTGAACGATATAATCGGGATCAGCAAGATTTGTTTTGATATCTTTGATCTCTGCCGTTAATTCGACGATTTCATCTGCAGTTAAATACTTGGTTTCCACACTTTGAACCGCAGCATTTACATCATTCGAATCTTTCGGAAAGATCTTGTCCATTAATAAAAATGCGGCGATCACGATAAGTGTAATCGCAAGTAAAATCGTAAGTAACCATGGCAGCATCTTCTTCATGTTAGCTCCTCCATTGACTGGACTTTAATGGTGGCAGCATATGTGCCTATGTCCCTGTTATAATCCCGGATCTTCGTAATAACTTCATCAGCTTTTTCAAGCACGATCAGTCTTTTTCCGGTTACTAGCGTAATATATGTATCCGGGCTTTCTTCTACCATTTCTACCAGTAGGGCATTGATCCACATCGGTGTTCCATTTAATCTCGTTACCGATATCATAACAGGCCTCCTAACAAAAATAGGGGGAGGGGTACCTCCCCCACGACTCCGCGTTAATCTTTAAAAAAGATATTAAATTATTGATAAAATTAACGCTTCAGGTTAACTACTTCCTGCAGCACTTCATCAGAAGTCGTAATGATACGGGAGTTCGCCTGGAATCCACGTTGCGATACAATCATTTCTGTAAATTCATTCGTAAGATCCACATTGGACATTTCGAGTTGACCAGAAATGATAGCCCCAGTGCCATCTTCTGTATTATTCGCTGTAGTCGGAACAAGTTCGCCTTCTGCATTCGCATTAAGTGTCATACGGTACAGATTACCACCAATTTTCTCTAAACCAGATGGATTAGTAACCTTGGCTACACCAATCTTCACTCCGCCTTCAGTCGTTCCATCTGACATGGTCTGAACAATCGTTCCATCGTTGGAAATGGAGAATGCTGTTACATCATCACCCAGTTGAATGGCAGTACCATCGGCATCAAGCACATGAAGTCCGTCAGAAGTAACAAGATTACGTGCAGCATCTACATGAAAATCTCCTGCACGAGTCAAGAAAGGTGTTTCTTGATCTCCTGAAAGCTTTACTAAGAAAAATCCATCTCCGTCGATGCGCAAATCTGTCGGGTTATTAGTGGTTTGAGCACTACCAGGCAAATGGAGGGTATCAATAGAAGCGATACTTACGCCCAGTCCGATTTGTTTAGCATTCACACCACCTTGGCCATCGTCACCTGGAGCTGTAACTCCAGAAACGGTTTGACTCATAATGTCCTTGAACATAACCCGTCCTGATTTAAAACCAATTGTATTGACATTGGCAATGTTATTACCGATTACATCAAGCTTAGTCTGAAAGCCTCTCATCCCCGAAACCCCTGAATACATAGATCTTAACATTTGTGTTGTCCTCCCAGATTATAGAGTCCTAATAACTTACTAAGTGAATGGGACCGCGTCAGTCGGTCAGCGGCCGCCTCGGCTTTCCGTTAGGACCAGCCGGTTATGAAATCACAATTGCACTATCAATTTGCGTAAATACGTTATCTTTAATCGAATTTCCATCCATAGCGGTTACAACCGTACGATTCGGGACACTTACGATAAATGCCAAGTCCTTCATTAATATCAAGGATTCTTTACTGCCTTTGGCAGCAGCTTTATCCACAGCAGAAGATATCTGATCCAGTTGTCTGCTTCCAAGTTCAATTCCTCTTTGTTCAAGACGCTTAGCAGCATGATTGCTGAATTTTAGTAGCTTCTGTTGCAGTACGCTCTCAAAGGAGGCTTCTCCAGTCACAGTCTGCTTCGGTATCGAAGATCGCTGTAACGTTGAGGAATGTAGGGACGACGCAGGATACAGTTGGCCTATGGTCAGCCTGTCACTCATATTGTCGCCTCGCTTCCTCCGTTATTCTCCGGAGTATTACTATCTGTACCAGAACCATTCTCTGTTGTTGCGGGATTCTGAATTTGTGTAATATCGGTTAAAGCAATTCTGTCTTTCCCCACAACCGCATATTGAATCCCCTTGCTGACAACGATTGATTCAACGTTCCCTGTCTTAGGTAGATTTGTGGCGGTATCCGTCCATGTGATATCTTTACCAATCAAGCCGGATACTGATCCAAGAGACTGATTCATTGATGTAAGCTGTGTAGAGATATTCATCAGCTGCTCAACAGATGTAAACTGTGCCATTTGAGCAATAAATTCTTTATCTTGCATCGGCTGCATCGGATCTTGATTCTGCAGCTGGGTGATCAATATCTTCAAAAACTGATCCTTACCCAATACAGAATTCCCTGTTGTTTTAGTAGATTCAGGAGTTGTATAATTCCACTGGTCTTTGGTTGAAACAGGAGGAGTTGTTGTTGTCGTCATAACCGTTCACCTCTCTTTCACTTGTGATAAGTTTAAGCTTTGGCAGAGAAGGAGTTCCCTTGATTATCATCTTCTTGCCCTGCGTTTGAAACCCAATCTTTCCATTCACCATTTAGCTCTGCGGCAAGAATGGCATCATTAGCTTCCTCACGACTTTCTTTGGAGCGTCTTCCCTGCTGACCACTTCCAGAACCAGGTTGGCGTCCTTCTTGACCCCACCCTGAATTGAGGGGGGTATTATTTTGTGTGACTTCCAATTTTTCTACTTGGAGGCCTTGAGACTGCAATGCTGCTCGAAGCTGGTTCATCTGCTGTTCCAACATATCCTTTGCTCCGGAATGTTCAGTCATAAACTGTGCAACCAGATGGCCGTTTTGCATAGTAATCTTAACATCTACTTGTCCGAGATTTTCTGGAAAGAGTGATATCGTAGCCTCAGCTACTCCGCCTTTTTGCACAATCTCCAATTTACCTGTAATAAAACCGGTCATTTCCTGTGCAAACTGATGAACGGGTACAGGAGCTACTGGAACCTCAGCCTTCAACGGAGCAGTAATTCCTCCCCTAAGAGCTAGTTGACCAGCAGTTACAACCTCATGATCTCCTTCTATGATAGTAGTTCCTGATGTGGAATCTTGAGCTGATTCTGCCTGCTTTGTTTCTCCAGTTGCACTGCTTTTAATCAATGGAGCGGTAAGCTCTGCTTCAGGATCTTGAACAGTTCCTGAGGTCACAGGCGAAGTTAGGACTGCTTCATTCTTAATTGCAGCTGCTTCCCCAGCACGGTTACTAAGGTTTTGAATGGTCTTGTCCGTCGTATTACCTTTGCTTTCAGTCACTATAGGTTGTTGTACAGATACACCAGAATTTTCATTTAAACTGGAGCTCTTTCCCTTACCCTTAATAGTGTTAGCGGAGGACTGTTCTAGTATTGCTGTAAAATTATTTAACAGGCTTATTCCTTTACTAGCAGCTTCTTCGTTCCCACTGACAGCAGCTTCCTGAATCATAGTAACTAAACTTTGCAAATCATCTTGAACAGCAAATCGCAGCGTATCCGCATGCTGAGCTAACGGCGACAAGCTTCCTGCCGACTCCGTATCAGATGTAGCATCACCCTCAGTCGCTTGACTTCCCGATAGAAGTGCTGATACCTGAAGAAGCCAAGCTTGCAAAGCTACCAGCACAGCAGGATCGCTATTGATGCTTTCATCTAGATTTTCAACATCAGCAGTTAGCTTCTCGATAAGATCAGAATTCTCCGAATCTTGTCCCCCTTGATCTTCTCCAGTTGTCTGCACTTCCTTTAAAAGACCTTGCAATAAAGAGGCTAGATTTCCCAGAAGCGGATCAGTAGGTACCGATGTGGTGTTAGCTGTGTTTCCTCCCATAGTTTGCACTAAAGTCTGCGCGAAAGGTACAGCAGCTGTTGTGCCAGTAGAAGTCGATGAGCTACCACTTGCAGCTGTAGCATTTGCGCTCACAAGCGATTGAACCACTAAACTCATATTATTTTTCACCTCCTTTCAATATTTATTTAGCACCCATCAAACGGTTAACAATCTTCGCGGTTTGCGCACTATCATTTTTAGTCATTTCCCCCAAAATCGAAGAACGAACACTATCACTTACGGTATTCATAATCGTTACTACTTTATCAGGGCTAATCTTATACATTTCTCCTAGTAGAGAAGCTGCATTGGCAGGCGTCATTGAACTAAAGGTTTGGTTCAACTTTTCCTTATCCAGATTTGTACTGGTTTTAGTCGTTTGAGTAGTGCCAGCTTCTTTTTTCAATCTAGATTGAAGAGCAGCAATTGCCATATCACCCGAAGAGGTAGTTTCTTTCAACTTAATCGTCACATCTGCCGCTTTTTGAGGATCCATTTTTTCCAGAATCGCAGTTTTACTCGCTTTATTCATTACGCTGAATATCTGCACCATCTCTTCTGTAGTCAAATTCTCCATAATCGGTGCAGCTTTGGAAGCTTTCATGCCCGCGTACAGCTTCGCCAGATCAGTAACCTGCTTCTGATAAGGGTCTTCTGTTTCCTCACTGTTTATTTCAGCAGCTGCAGCAGCTTCCGTCTTCAATCCTTCAATTTGCGACTCTAGCGCCTGAACCTTGGTATCCTGGGCTGTTTTTTCATCTGTGACCTTCTTCAATTCATCTGCCTGCTGGGCAAGCTGAGCTTTGAGCTCCTTAATCGTTGAGTTTGAGCTCACTTCCTGCTTTTTGCTTTCTTCCTTCGGTTTAGAAGGATCTGTTGGCGGATCAGGAACCCATTTTTCCAGAATCGGAATTTTATTCGCAACTTCAAGCACGTTATTACGAATGTCCATATTAAAAAGCGTCAACAGTACTCCAAGCAGTACTAGCGTGAAGATAATCGGTATCATTAGAAATAAGAACCGCTCAAATTTCCCCGCTGACCCTTCATTTTCAAGTTCCATGTCATTATCAATATTAGCCACTAGCGGAAACCTCCCGGGTTAGAGGGATTTCATCGCGAAGCGGACGGTTGCCATCTCATCCAGTTCGTTTTGTTCCCGTAAAATCATACTTTGCTGAAACTGTGTCTCAGCCTTATCTTTTGCCTTTAACCATACTTTTTCATCTAATACCTTTGTGCTTAACTGATCTTGTTTCTTCAAGACTTCCTGATGTGCACTCCTAACGTCCGTATGTTTACGGGCAATGCATATATCCAGGTATTCTACATATTCTTGCATTTCACGAATCTTCGCCATAGGTGCCTTTTGTTCTGCGGCATTTTGTAAAGATAACATAATAGCGCTCCGCTGAAAGGTGAGTTCATCCAGGCTTCTTTCTTGTGCCTGCAATTCTCCAAGCGCGCTTGAGAGCATCCATTCTGCCTGTGTCTTCTCATTGCCCTTCAAGTCAACGACTTTTTGAAAAGTATAATGAAATCTCATGATACTGAATCAACTCCTCGAGAAGTGTGAAATTAAAGACTGTTGAACTTCAGCCAGCGTAACTTTTTCATTCACTCTTTGTTTGGTGAATTCCCATATACTGTCTATATACTCCATCGACTCATCGATTTGAGCATTGGAACCTCTCTGATACGCTCCGATATTAATTAAATCCTCTGAATCCTTGTACACGGCCATTAGTCGCTTAACATTCTCTGCAGCGGCGATCTGTTCTTCTGGCGCAATATCCTTCATTACACGACTAATGCTGGAAAGCACATCTATTGCTGGAAAATGTCCTTTGTTCGCAATACTTCGGTTAAGGACGATATGTCCATCGAGTATTCCTCTCACTGCATCAGCGATCGGCTCATTCATGTCATCACCATCAACCAATACAGTGTAAAAAGCTGTGATAGAGCCTGTAGGACCAGTTCCGGCGCGTTCTAGTAGTTTAGGTAAGCTTGCAAATACAGATGGTGTGTAACCTCTCATAGCTGGTGGTTCTCCGACTGCAAGTCCAACTTCACGTTGAGCCATAGCATAACGAGTGACCGAATCCATCATCAGCATCACATTAAGTCCACGATCCCGAAAATACTCAGCAATCGTAGTAGCAATAAGTGCTCCCTTAATTCGAATTAATGCAGGCTGATCAGATGTAGCGACAATAACGACTGACCTCTGCAAACCCTCAGGTCCCAAATCGCGTTCGATGAAATCCAGTACTTCCCTGCCACGTTCCCCAATCAGAGCGATAACATTAACATCTGCTGATGTATTACGTGCAATCATTCCCATGAGCGTACTTTTGCCGACCCCTGAACCAGCGAAAATCCCCACCCGCTGACCTTTACCAATTGTTAGCAAACCATCTATCGCTCTTACGCCGATGCTAATAGGTTCTTGCACTCGTGGTCTATTGAGTGGATTGGACGGAATGTTAAAGGTCGAACTATGTGGCATTCGAGCTGGGATCAGGGAACCATCAAGCGGTTGCCCTAGACCATCCAGTACCTTACCCAGCAATTCTGAACCCACCTGAACACTAAGCGGCTTGCCTGTTCCCACTACATCACAACCAGGTCCAATGGCCTGCAGTTCTCCAAGTGGCATTAATAGCACCTTGTTGTCACGGAAACCAACGACTTCAGCTTGCAGCGGCTTATTTCCTTTAGAAGGATAGATATAGCACACATCACCAATGCTAGCATCAGGTCCTTCCGATTCAACCATAAGACCGATAACCTGCGTCACTTTCCCATTGATCCTCACCGGATCGAGATTACGAAGTTGCTCCTTATAACGGTTACTATCAAGCATCTTCTTCCCCATTTCTCTGCTCATCGGTGTCCAGCGCGATTCTAACCAGCTCTTTCTTGATTTCTGCAAGCTGAGTATCAATTCGGGCATCTATGCTGCCAAAGGAGGAGCGGATTACACAACCTTGATCTTTCACAGTCGAGTCAGGCAAGATCTGTAGTTCAGCCTGCGAGTCAACCGCTAATGACAATTCTTCCCTTGCTGCGTTTACGAAAGCAAACTGCGCAGGTGATACACACAGTGAGATCAGCCCCTGCTCACGTTTACGAGCTAGATTCTTCCGAATCAAATCCATTGCAAACTGCGGCTCAACCGTTAACTGTCTGTCCACAATTTTCTCCGCAATATCACAGCTTAGCTCAACCAAGAAAGGTTCAGCTTCCTGAATAATGACATCCCTTGCCTTATAGGCTTCAGTTAAAACAGCACGCGCTTCATCCATCATCGCTGCAATTTTGAGCTTCATCTCTTGCTCAGCTTGAGAAACACCTTCTTGATACCCTAGCTGATAAGCCTCGGCTTTGACGGCCTCAACCAAATGTTCATCCTGCTCACGCCGCTCTTTCCACCACTCTTCAGCCTCCGCTTTTGAGGATTCAACAATCTGTTCCGCTTCAAGAGAGGCATTCCGTACTTGCTCTTCAGCAAATTCTTGGGCGTCTTTAAGCATTTGCTTACGTGCCACTTCAGCCTCTTCACGAGCGGGATCATGATAGTGAGTCTCGCTTACAGTCTCCTCTGGAACGGGCTCCTCAGTTAGGCCCGCATAGTGCCGGGCCTGCTCCAATCTTTTCAGTACATCAACTGGAACATACTGAGAATGCTTAATCAGCTTAGACAATGATGTCATCTCCTCCGCCACGAGCGATGATAATTTCTCCAGACTCTTCGAGTCTGCGGATCGTACCTACAATACGCGTTTGCGCTTCTTCTACATCACGCAACCGCACAGGACCCATGTACTCCATTTCTTCTCGGAATGTCTCTGCCATACGTTTGGACATATTCCGGAAAATAACATCTCGTACTTCTTCGCTTGCAACCTTAAGGGCAAGCTGCAGGTCCGCATTATCAATATCACGAATAATACGCTGAATCGAACGGTTATCCACATTGACAATATCCTCGAATACGAACATCCGCTTCTTGATTTCCTCGGCGAGCTCTGGATCTTGAATTTCGAGAGAATCCAGAATTGTACGCTCTGTCCCACGGTCAACACCATTCAAGATTTGTACGATTGATTCGATACCGCCAGCATTTGTATAATCCTGAGTTACTGTAGCAGAAAGCTTCTGCTCCAGCACTCGTTCAATTTGTGTAATGACCTCCGGAGAGGTGCTGTCCATTACAGCAATTCTTCTAGCCACCTCCGCCTGCTTCTCTTGAGGTAATGAGGAGAGAATAGCTGCGGCTTGTTCGAATTGCAGATAAGACAATACAAGTGCGATAGTCTGGACATTCTCATTCTGAATAAAGTTCAAAATCTGGTTTGGATCAGCCTTGCGTGCAAAATCGAAAGGTCTTACTTGCAAAGTCGCAGTCAAACGGTTAATGACCTCCATTGCTTTTGCGGAACCAAGTGCTTTCTCCAGAATCTCTTTGGCGTAGTTAATACCGCCTTGTGATATATATTCCTGGGCGAGGCATATCTGATGGAACTCAGACATGATCGACTCTTTTTCACTGCTGTCCACTTTACGGACATTGGCAATTTCAAGAGTTAATTGTTCAATCTCCTCGTCTCTTAAATGTTTGAATATTTGCGCCGATACCTCGGGCCCTAGTGTGATAAGCAGGATCGCGGCCTTTTGACGGCCACTAAGCCCCTGCTGACTAGCCTTTGCCATTAGTTCACCTCTGTTCGTCTGCAAGCCATGTACGCAGCAGATTTACGAATTCGTCTGGCTTTTTCTTAGCCAAACTTTCCAATTGCTTACGAACTTGACTGTCATTCGTCACACTTTCCAAATTAATAGATGGAAATTCGGTAGGAACCTGCAATGGAATGTCTTCATCTTCCTCTTCCACAGTCTTCTTACGACTCCGATAGATTAGATATCCTCCACCTGCTCCAACCAGCAATGCAGCTGCTCCGATAGCCCATAACATCCATGTGGCAAGACCACCTGGTGTTGTATTAGCAGCGGTTCCGCCAAATTGTTGAGAATACACCGAAACCTTTTTGGTTAAATCAGCGTCTGTATATGTAGTACCTGAATCTGCGAGCGAAGCACGAACAATATTTACCAAAATATTTTGAATTGCTGCTGATGTAGCAGCGTCCAAAGTATTTTGTCCTGTAGGTGGTTCAACTGCAACATTTATGGTTAAATCTTTAACAGTAAAGGGACTTGCGATAACATCCTTTGTAATTCGGTTTACTTCAAAGTTCCTCGTTTCAGAAGATTCTTCCGAAGTAGAAGTATCCGTACCGGCTTGTGAAGGATAGCCCGCTACATCTTGTGAACCAGTGCCTGCCACTCCGCCAGTTGTATTTCCTTGACCCGAATACGAATTACTAATGATTTGTGAACTGATCTCAATCCCCTTCATGTTCTCTGTATCCACAGGGGTTACGAGATTCTCCTTCCGGTTTTCCTTGTCAAAGTTCAGCTTCGAAAATACAAGAACATCAACTTTATCTGGACCCGTAAGAGTGCTAAGGAATTGTTTCACATCTTTCTTTACTTCTTCTTCGAATTTCTTCTGAAGAGCGAAGTTCTCTTCGACTTGGCTGGAAACTCCAGCTTGTCCACCTTTGGCCGTAGGCATTAACTCGACTTCATTATTAGCAATCGTAATGTTATCGATTGGTAGATTTGGAACAGCCGTCTTTACAAGGTTAAAGTACCCATCAATATTATCTTGAGTGGGTCTGAATCCCGGATTAAATGAAAGCACAACGGATGCAGATGCTTGCTCTTGGTCAGCCTGGGAAGCAAAAACTGTTTCTTTAGGCAGATTAATCAGCACTTTAGCATCCTTAATTCCTTGCATACGTCTCATTAACTGTTCTACTTCACCGTTTAATGCATTATTATACTTCACATTAAACTCACTATCTGTCGTCCCTATCATTGACGAATTTTCATTAAAGACCTTATAACCGATAGAGCCCCCCTGAACAATCCCCTGAGAACCGATATCCACCTTTATTCGAGCCGCTTCTGTGCTTGGCACGGAGATGCTCTTTCCATCTTGGCTTAATCGGTATGAAACACCTGCTGTATCCAAGTAGTTCATTACTCCAGCTGAATCTGTGCTGTCCAAATCTTGAAACGCTACTTCATATTCTGTCTTTGAAAGCTGCATGGTTAATACTACGATTATTATTAGAATGATAAACAATGTAGAAAAGAATAAAATCTTCTGTTTACCACTAAATCTGTTCCAATACAGGGTCACCTTCTCCCGATATTGGGCAAATCTTTCATTCACAGTGTCACCCCATCCGAAACTAAGCTAGGAATTAATTAAATTTGAGTTCTCATAATTTCTTGATAGGCTTCTATCACTTTGTTCCGGACTTGTGTAGTCAACTGCAAACTCAGTAAAGCCTGTTGGGAAGAAATCATCACCTCGTCTATGTTCACTTCTCCCAATACAAATTTATTACTCATATCCTTTGCTTGTTGTTCCTGATCTGCTACTTTAGTGAGTGCATTCTCAAGATAAGAACCAAAGCTCTCCATGGCATTAGCAGGAGTGGATGAAACTTCGGTAGATGTTGGTTTCATGGCAAGCTGCTGTACAGCTTGAACCCCATTAGTGATATTCTGTATCAACTGTTTCCCTCCTAAAAGTTTTGTAAGCATATGCTTCCTAGATTCACTTCGTACAAAACTCACTTCGGAAGCGTTCCTTGTGTTAATTACGTTTAGCGCCCAATTTCGAGTGCTTTACTTACCATAGCTTTAGATGCATTCAGCATCGTGACATTGGCTTCATAAGAACGTGATGCAGATAACATATCTACCATTTCTTTGGTAATATCTACGTTTGGCATATAGACATAACCTTCGGCATCCGCATCAGGATGGCTTGGGTTGTAAACTGGCTTTAACGGTGAAGTATCTTCTATAATGGACTGCACCTTTACACCTTCACTACTACTACCGTTTAATTTCGAATTTAGTATATTCGAGAACTTATTGCTTTCGGTAGCTTCCATAACAACAAGCTTTCGACGGTAAGGAACGGCTTTGCCATCAACCACCGATGCTCTTGTAGTTTCCGCATTGGCCACGTTGGAGGAAATCACGTCCATCCGCAATCGTTGAGCTGTTAATGCTGATGCACTTATCCCAAAACTACTCCCAAAGTTCATGCAATCTTATCCTCCTTGAATTACAGCTCGCATCATCGAAATTTGACTGTTGATCTGCTCGACATAAGAACTATACCTGAGTTGGTTCTCAGCACTTAACGCCATTTCTCGTTCTACATCCACATTGTTGTCGTTATTATTCATCGAGGTAGTTTCATCCGTACTAACGACAGCTGCTGGTACAATTCTATTACTACCAAATTGAAAATGTCGGGAGTCCGTTACCTTCGCGTTAAGTGTAGGTTTTATTCCACTTTCTTGTTGCTGAAGGAAACTTTCGAATGAAACATCAGAACGTTTGAAATTTGGCGTATCTTCGTTAGCCACATTATTCGCTAGAACATTTTGTCGTTTGTAGGCAGCATCAATGCCTCCCTGCAATCGTTGAAAACTGACACTATTCAGCAATCCCAAGATAATTCCTCCTTTCAAAGCTATCATAATGAAATGAATTCCACAACTTTCCTTAAAAAACCTGCTTGATTTCGACAAATAAAGTATAAAAGTCCTCTATTTATCAGTTTCTACGTCGAACCTTGTCGCAAAGTATAACTTATTAGTATTTTCACATACATTGATTTTCATTTAATTTGTATATTATTACAATAAGAAATAAGCCCTATCTTTTTAGAAAAGACAGGGCTTTTAGCACTTTATTGCTATTTTATTCCTTTTTTAACTCAAAATTATCTTTTTAATTGCATCTTTTTACATTTTTTTACCTATTAATGACACTAAATTGTAATTTTCTAATTCAATATGCCCAAATCCAAAAGAATAGAATTTGTCGCATTAAAGAATATACTGACTTAGATCACGATCCTGTGCAATACTTGCCAATTTCTCACGCACATACTCTGGTGTAATAACCATAGTGTCCAGCGTCAGCTCAGGTGCTTCAAAAGAAAGATCCTCCAATAACTTCTCCAAAATCGTATGAAGACGCCGAGCACCTATGTTCTCCATATTTTGATTCACTGAAGCAGCTATTTTGGCAATTTCATAAATAGCATCTTTCTGGAACTCCACTTCAATGTCCTCGGTTTTTAACAAATTAACATATTGTTTCGTCAAAGCGTTCTCTGGCTCTGTTAAGATGGAAACAAAATCCTCCAGTGTCAGACTGCTTAGTTCTACGCGAATCGGAAAACGCCCCTGAAGCTCTGGAATCAGATCAGAAGGTTTAGCAACATGAAAAGCCCCGGCAGCCATGAAGAGCACGTAGTCCGTCTTCACAGGACCGTATTTTGTCATGATTGTAGAACCCTCTACAATTGGAAGGATATCTCTTTGCACACCTTCACGTGATACATCAGGGCCCGAACCCTTACCTTGACTTGCAACCTTATCAATCTCATCGATAAAAATAATACCCGATTGTTCAGCGCGTGTCACAGATTCCTGAATGACATCATCCATATCAATCAGTTTGGTTGCTTCATCCTGAATTAGCACTTTACGAGCCTCACGGATAGGAAGCTTGCGCTTCTTCGTCCGCTTCGGAAGCAAGCTGCCAAACATTTCTTGCATATTCATCCCCATCTGGTCGTTCCCTTGCCCTGCAAACATATCCAGCATAGATGGCGCTGTATCCTCAACATCTATTTCAATGATATCTTCTTCCAATTGACCAGCAAGCAACTTAAATCTAACCCCGCGACGGCGTTCGCTTAAGCTTCCATCTGGTTCGGAATCTTCTTTAGAATCCTCTTGTGAAGAGTTCCCGCCAAAAATCATCTCAAAAGGATTCTTCTGAGATTTATTTTTTGAAGACGAAGGCACTAAAATAGAGACAATCCGCTCATTAGCCAGTTCTTCTGCACGGTCTTTCACCTTTTCCGTACGCTCTAGCTTCACCATACGAATAGAGGTCTCAACTAAATCACGCACCATAGACTCCACATCTCGCCCTACATAACCCACCTCAGTGAATTTGGTTGCCTCCACTTTGATGAACGGAGCATTAACGAGCTTAGCTAGACGCCGAGCAATCTCAGTTTTCCCTACACCAGTAGGTCCGATCATCAAGATGTTCTTAGGAACAACTTCATCACGCAGTTCCTCAGCCAGCAGACTGCGCCGATAACGATTACGAAGGGCAACAGCTACCGATTTCTTAGCTTGTTTCTGACCTACAATATATTTATCCAATTCAGCTACGATTTGACGGGGTGTTAGCGATTGATTCACCATCGTGAATTCCTCCTTGTCTCTATGGCACTGAGCCTATAATTGCTCAACAATAATATTGGAGTTAGTATACACACATATTTCTGATGCAATCTGAAGAGCTTCACGAGCGATATCTGCAGCAGCAAGATTTGGAGCATGACGTTTGAGCGCGCGACCGGAAGCAAGTGCAAAGTTACCACCGGAACCAATAGCGAGCACATCATCATCTGGCTCGATAATTTCACCATTTCCGGAGATCAAGAGCATTCCTTCCTTGTCCATAACAATCATCAATGCCTCAAGTTTTCGAAGAATACGATCTTGACGCCAGTCTTTCGCCAATTCTACGGCTGCCCGTTGCAGGTTTCCATGATGCTCCTCCAACTTGCCTTCGAATTTTTCGAACAAAGTGATAGCATCGGCCACAGATCCTGCAAACCCTGCTATTACTTGTCCTCTGTATAAGCGACGAACTTTTCTGGCCGTCGTCTTCATAATTACACTCTCTCCGAATGTAACCTGACCATCACCTGCTATAGCTGCCTGTCCGTTATGTCTTACAGCACAAATTGTAGTCGCATGAAAGCTGGGTACCATGATTGTAGTTACCTCCTTAAGATGGGCTTTGTTCAAAAATAAGAAGTATACGTTTCACGTTATACATTATCCTTATATTTCTCGCTTAAACGCTAACGCTTATCATCCTTATAAGGACGCCCAAGGCGCTTATTCTTGGTTGTCGATAGCCTCCGGCTCTTTATAGGCAAGGCCCGTACCATTGGCGTACTCGGCAAGACTGTCTAGTGCACGATTCGCTAACATCTCATTCTTTTCTTTCTTATTACGGATTTTCTTCTCCACCTTCGGCAGAAGACCAAAATTGGCATTCATAGGTTGAAAATGCTCCGGATCAGCGGAAGTGATATAAGCAGGCATACTACCAAGCACCGTGTCTTGTGGGAAGATCAGTCCTTCTTGACCGAGTGCGGCTCTAGCAGCGTTAATGCCGGCAATCAGACCTGAAGCTGCTGATTCCACATAACCTTCCACGCCAGTCATCTGTCCAGCAAAGTACAGCCTTTCTTTACCCTTCATTTGATAAGTAGGATGCAAGAGTTTAGGAGAATTAATAAAGGTATTTCTGTGCATTACCCCATACCGAACGTATTCAGCGTTCTCAAGACCTGGAATCAGCGAGAATACCCGCTTCTGTTCGCCCCATTTCAAGTGCGTTTGAAAGCCCACCAGATTGTAAAGCGTTCCAGCAGCGTTATCCTGACGAAGTTGTACTACCGCGTAAGGTAGCTTACCTGTGTGCGGATTGATAAGCCCAACAGGCTTCATCGGACCAAACAATGCAGTTTGCTTACCGCGCTTCATCATGATTTCGATAGGCATACAGCCCTCAAAGTATATCTCTTTCTCAAAATCCTTGAGTGCCGCCGTCTCTGCAGAAATCAACGCATCATAAAACACGTCAAACTCCTCTTCAGTCATAGGACAGTTCAGATATGCTGCTTCCCCTTTGTCATAACGGGAAGCCAGATACACTTTATTCATATCAATACTGTCTTTCTCAACAATTGGTGCTGCAGCATCATAAAAATAGAAATACTCTTCACCTAATAGACCCTTAATTTCAGCAGATAATGCAGGGGAAGTTAGTGGACCCGTTGCAATAACAACAATCCCTTCCTCCGGTATATGCGTAAGTTCTTCATTTATGACTTCCACGAGCGGATGATTATGCAATGTACTCGTAATTTCTCCCGAGAAACCATCCCGATCCACGGCAAGTGCACCGCCAGCAGGTACAGCGTGGCGATCAGCCGCACCTAATACAAGAGAGTTTAAACGTCGCATTTCTTCCTTTAATACACCCACTGCATTGCCTAAACCATTTGCACGCAAGGAGTTGCTGCATACTAGTTCTGCGAATTGATTGGTGTGGTGTGCTGGCGTCTTCACCACTGGTCTCATTTCATACAATCTTACCGGTACGCCTTGAGAGGCTATTTGCCAGGCCGCTTCACTTCCTGCGAGACCTGCTCCAATTACTGTTACCTTTGCTGTATCTGTCACTGTCTTATTTCCTCCTGTAGAGACTATTATTCTGCTAACTCTTCTTCGTTGTCTAAAACTGCCTCTGTATGGTCACAAGACGTACATTGCAGTTTGGTGCCTTGCTTATTGCGTTTCTCAATCATCCAAGCCCCGCAAGATGGACATGGTTTAGTGGATGGTCTATCCCAAGAGACGAAATCACACCCAGGATATTGATCGCAGCCATAGAAGACACGCCCTTTTTTGCTACGACGCTCTACAACTTTTCCTTCATTACATTTAGGGCAAGTTACACCAATATCTTTGATAATCGGCTTCGTATTTCGGCAATCTGGAAAGCCAGAACATGCTAGGAACTTCCCAAAGCGTCCTAATTTATATACAAGTGGTTTACCACATTTCTCGCAGATCTCATCAGAGACTTCATCTTCAATCTCAATTTCTTTCATTTCTTCTTCGGCAAACACTAAGCGCTTCTCGAAAGACTCGTAAAATTCAGCAAGAACCTTCACCCAATCTTCTGAGCCTTCTTCCACATGGTCAAGATCGCCTTCCATATTAGCCGTAAACTCTACGTTCAATATTTCCGGGAAAAATTGTTCCATCTGCTCGATGACAAGTTCTCCAAGCTCTGTAGGCATGAATTTTTTCTCTTCAATCGCTACATAACCACGCTTCTGAATCGTTTCAAGCGTTGGTGCATACGTACTTGGGCGTCCTATCCCTAATTCCTCAAGTGTCTTTACAAGCCTTGCTTCTGTATATCGCGGTGGTGGCTGTGTAAAATGCTGCTTCGGCTCGATCTCTTGCTTATTTAAAGCATCTCCCGCTTCAAGAGGCGGTAAATACTTATCTTCATCTGTAGTTCCATCATCGTTACCTTCCACGTAAACCTTCATGAACCCTGGGAATGAAACCTTCGAACCCACCGCTCTGAATGTGGCTGTACCTGCTTCTATATCAACCGAGAGTGTATCAAGAAGAGCAGACGCCATTTGACTGGATACGAACCGCTCCCACACCAGCTTGTAAAGACGGAATTGATCCCGGCTTAAGAACTCTTTGACCATTTCCGGTTCACGAAGTGCTGAAGTTGGTCGGATCGCTTCATGCGCTTCTTGCGCTCCAGCCGCTTTCTTTGAATACTGGCGAGGGGCTTCAGGTAAGAACTTTTCACCATACTTAGCAGTAATCAGCTCTTTAGCTTCATCCTGTGCAGTGACAGATAAACGTGTCGAGTCCGTACGCATATAGGTGATCAAACCTACGGTTCCCTCTTTGCCTAGTTCCACACCTTCGTATAATTGCTGGGCAACAGACATTGTCTTAGCTGCACGGAATCCAAGCTTACGAGCTGCTTCCTGTTGAAGGGAACTTGTTGTAAAAGGAGCCGAAGGATGCCGTTGTCTTTCCTTCTCCTTCACATTACTTACCTTAAAAGCTGCGTTCTTGATTGCCTCAAGGACCTCTTGAACATCGCTTTCCTGATTAAGTTCCTTCTTCACACCATTCAGCTTATGAAACTTAGCTTCAAAGACAGAATCTCGAATCCCAAGTTTAGCTGTAATACTCCAATATTCAGTAGGTACAAAAGCGGAGATTTCATTCTCACGATCCATTATGATCTTTACAGCTACAGATTGAACACGTCCAGCAGATAACCCTTTTTTGACTTTCTTCCATAATAGAGGGCTAATCTTGTAACCTACTAGCCGATCCAGTATACGTCTTGCCTGCTGTGCATTCACAAGATCCATGTTAATCTTGCGTGGCGTCTTAAAAGCATCCTTCACCGCTTGTTTGGTGATCTCATTAAATACAACTCGGCATTCCTGTGTATTATCTAAATCCAGGGCATGTGCCAAGTGCCAAGCAATCGCTTCTCCTTCGCGATCGGGGTCAGCTGCGAGATAGACTTTTTTCACTTTTTTACTAGCATCTTTCAATTCCTTCAATATAGAACCTTTACCACGAATCGTAATATATTTGGGATTGAAATCATTCTCCACCTCAACACCAATTTGACTCTTCGGTAGATCTCTGATGTGTCCCATAGATGCCTTTACAATATACTTACTACCTAGATATTTGCCAATTGTCTTCGCTTTCGCGGGCGATTCGACAATAACCAATGCATCTGCCATAGACTCTTCCTCCTCGTTAACACTCGTACCTCTATATTAAATTACCTTATAAATAGCTCCTGGTAATTGTGCTACCGCTTTTTTTATGATTAAAGATAACAGAACTGAATGCAAATGTCCAAAATCCCATCCTGTCCTCACAAGCAGATCGTCCAAAATAAAGGGGCCTTGATGCAGTATATGGTATAGGTGTAACTCCTCATTTGTCAATTTCTTTTCAATTAACAAATCGTCAGCTACCTGTTTAGAGGGACCGCTTTCACCTGTTTTTGAGAGGTTTGCCGGGAGAAAAGAAGTGTATTCTTCTAAAATATCTAGTGCACCGGTTACCAGCTTTGCCCCCTGTTTAATCAGATCAAGAGCACCTCTACTTTTTGGAGACGTAATAGGTCCAGGGACAGCAAAAACATCCCGTCCTGCCTCCAAGGCAGCATCTGCTGTAATGAGTGATCCACTTCTACTATCCGCCTCTACGACCACTGTCCCGTATGTGAGGCCTGCAATAATTCGATTGCGCTGCGGAAATAACCCTGGATGACTTTTGGTTCCAAGGGGATACTCTGTTAGCACTAACCCATCAAGGGAAATCAATCGTTCAAGCTCCTTATTCTCAGGCGGGTAGACCCGATCAAGTCCTGTAGCCACTACCGCTATTGTGCCTCCACCGCTTCTTAGCGCAGCTTCATGACAAACGCTATCAATCCCCCTAGCTAATCCGCTAACCACTGTTAGACCTGCTTCACTAAGCTCTTTCGTGAGGATCTCCCCTACCTTCCGTCCATAAGCTGTTGGCACACGAGTACCGACCATCGCTACACTGGGTGTCGATAACAGATTCAAACGCCCACGATAATAAAGAATCCATGGTGGCTGAGCCGTCTCCTTCAATAAATGGGGATAGTCTGCATCAAAAATCGTAACCATGTTTACAGCACTTTCTTCCATTAGTAAGCGGCGGTTTGCTATCCACTCCAACGTATATATTGAAGCTAGTTGAATCGACACTTTCTCGCTCAATCCAACCTTTTCCCAGTCTTCTGAGCTACAAGAAAATGCTTTTTCTGACAAAAGCCCAGCTCTGCGAATTTTGTCGATAGTTTTCCAGCCAATTCCTTCTACTTCATTAAAGCCGAATAGTAGTTCCCGTTCTTCCATATCATTTTTCGCCCCTTAACATGGAAGGCCTAGCCTTCCCTATTTTGTGTTACACATCATGAAAACGCAAGCATTTCTTTAAATTCAATAAATTTCTATTTAAAATAAAAAAAGCAACCTTTCATCCCTAAATAGGAACAAAAGGTTGCTTACCTCTTTAATTAATTATACACGAAATAACCTCACTACGTGGATTGATTTCTCTGTCTTAACTACACTAATTAGTGCGATGTAAAAGCATTGAGAATACCGCGCTCTTCAAGCACACTTACGAGTGTCGAACCCATTTCAGCAGGTGTAGGGGCTACCTTGATTCCGCAAGCTTCCAGTACGGCAATTTTTTCGCTAGCTGTACCTTTCCCTCCAGAAATGATAGCACCAGCATGCCCCATACGCTTGCCTGGAGGTGCAGTTGCTCCTCCAATGAAGCCTACAACTGGCTTGGTCATGTGTTCACGAATCCACTCTGCTGCTTCTTCCTCTGCAGTTCCACCGATCTCTCCGATCATAATAACTGCCTTCGTACCCGGATCTTCATTAAACAGCTTCAAAATATCAATAAACTCAGAGCCTTTAACCGGGTCTCCGCCAATACCTACAGCCGAAGATTGCCCAATTCCACGCGTGGTCAGCTGATGAACCGCCTCATAGGTTAGCGTTCCGCTACGCGAGACCACTCCTACATAACCAGGCATATGAATATAGCCAGGCATGATTCCAATCTTACACTCTCCAGGAGTGATAACACCCGGACAGTTTGGACCGATCAACACTGTAGAACGACCTTCCATATAACGTGAGACTTTTACCATATCAAGCACAGGAATACCTTCGGTAATACAGATAACCAAATCCAACTCTGCATCTACAGCCTCCATGATGGAGTCTGCTGCAAATGCTGGCGGTACATAAATCACACTAGCAGTTGCACCAGTAGCTGCCTTAGCAGCTGCGACTGTATCAAATACCGGAAGACTAACTTCACTGCCATTTTCAAGGGTGATATTAACTGTCGTTCCACCTTTACCCGGCGTTACTCCTCCGACCATCTGAGTTCCATAATCAAGCGCACCCTTAGTATGGAACAAGCCAGTTGCTCCCGTAATACCTTGCGTGATAACTTTCGTATTTTTATCTACAAGAATGCTCATGCCTTAAGTCACATCCCTACTTATATTGTCAAATACGATAACTGGCTTCAACTTCCGAGCCATTATTGCACAAGAGATACAATCTTACGGGCACCGTCCGCCATAGAATCAGCAGCTACAATGTTAAGTCCCGATCCAGCCAAGATTTGCTTACCCAATCCAACATTTGTTCCTTCAAGACGTACAACAAGCGGTTTAGTCAATCCCAATTGACTTGCCGCTTCCACAACACCGTTAGCAATAACGTCACAGCGCATAATACCGCCGAAAATATTAACGAAAATTCCATTTACCTTTTCATCCGATAGAATGATTTTAAAGGCTTCTGTAACTTTCTCGGTAGTTGCACCGCCCCCTACATCAAGGAAGTTGGCGGGTTCGCCTCCGTAATATTTAATTATATCCATCGTTGCCATCGCTAGGCCTGCACCGTTCACCATACAACCAATATTGCCATCAAGTGCAATATAGCTCAGGTCATACTTAGAGGCTTCGATTTCTTTCAAATCTTCTTCATCTAGATCCCGAAGCTCTTGAATATCTTTGTGGCGGAACAAGGCATTGGGGTCAAAATTCAATTTAGCATCCAGAGCCATCACATTCCCATCCGCAGTAACTACCAATGGGTTAATTTCGGCAATAGAGCAATCTTTATCCACAAAAGCTAGATATAGCGCTTGCATGAATTTCACAGTCTTGCCTACCAGTTCATTAGGAATAGAGATGCTGTAAGCTAATTTACGAGCTTGGAAAGTCTGCAAACCTACTGCCGGATCAATGATTTCTTTGAAAATCTTCTCCGGATGTGTAGCTGCAACCTCTTCAATCTCTGTGCCACCTTCTTCAGATGCCATCATAACCACTCGACCAGTTCCTCTATCAACAACGATACCGATGTAATACTCTTTAACAATTTGACAGCCCTCTTCAATGAGCAGCCGTTTTACTACCTTACCCTCCGGACCAGTCTGGTGAGTAACTAAAGTCTTACCGAGAATTTCGGTTGCGTAAGTACGCACTTCATCGATATTCTTAGCAACCTTTACACCTCCAGCTTTACCTCGTCCACCTGCATGAATCTGAGCTTTAACTACAACAACCGGTGTACTCAGTGACTCTGCGGCTTCTACCGCTTCCTCCACTGTATAAGCTACTTTTCCATTCGGTACGGCCACACCGTACTTCTTAAGCACTTCTTTTCCCTGATACTCGTGGATATTCATAGCGGTAGCCTCCTAAAGTAGCGTGGTGACTTAACAGGCAGCCTGTTGTCATCTCGCCTTCCGTTTTGATTGCCGCGGGGTTAGGGATAGGCTGATGCTAAACATGCAGCACTATTCCGGAACCAACAGAAACTGCTCTACCACTCGTAAAAGAATGGCCTTATTTCTGTGAGAGACATTGAGTAAATCTATAAGACTAAGCTTATACTTACCTATATGCCATATAAAGGAACCCAGAATAGTGTAACATGTTTTTAAAACGCTTTCCTTAAATATATTCATGATTTGTACACATTTTTTCGCTTGATTTCATGCCGGAATGCGAACGATCGCACAGACTCCTGATTATACTTACTTTTTACTATCTTGAGTGTTCGCATCATGAACACGATTTAGCAAGCTTTTGAACTGCTCAAGCAGCTCTACAGTCTCATCGCCGGACATAGTCGTTTCTTCCATCATTTTCCCGGGAATACAAGCCGCGCTGCTTTGAAGTGCCCAGCCCTGTTCCGTTAGTGAAATCAGAACTTTTCGCTCATCTTGTGTCGAACGTTCACGCACGATCAACCCTGCAGCTTGTAGGCGTTTTAAAAGAGGTGTCAGCGTACCCGAATCCAAAAATAGCGCCTCACCAATTTCTTTAACCGTACATTGCTGTCGTTCCCATAACACAAGCATTACTAGATATTGCGAGTATGTTAAACCGATCTTATCCAAATAAGGTTGATACAGCTTTGTGATCTCACGAGAGCAAGCATAAATCGTAAAACAGAGTTGATTCTCAATCAGCAGCTCAGGTGTAGTCGTCATCTTTTGCATATCTTCTTCATTCATTTTCATATCTTAATCACCTGCCTTATACCCTTATTTTATCATAATTCACTCATAACATCATGTTAATAGGAAAAAATAATTTGACATTATAGTTAATTGTGATAAATTAAATTGTACACAAACTAATTAGGAATTGGAGAGATACACAATGATGACCATCCAGCAAAAAATGTATGAAACCACTGTTAAAGCCGTAGGAGGAAGAAACGGTTTTATTGAATCAGAAAGCCCTAAGCTCAATCTTACAATCAGCACACCACGCGAAATGGGAGGTGCCGGTGGCGAAGGTACAAATCCTGAGCAATTATTTGCAGCTGGTTATTCCGCTTGTTTCGATAGTGCACTGAACATGGTTGCCCGACTCGGAAAAGTAAAAATTGAAGGTAGCGAAGTAACGGCTACAGTCAGCTTTGGTAAAGTTGAAGATGGAGGTTTTGGCATAGCGGTTAAGCTTGATGTGCTAGTTAAAGGCGTTGACAGAGAAACCGCAACCTCTTTAGTAGAGGCTGCTCATGGCGCTTGTCCATACTCCCGCGCAACCCGCGGCAATATCGCTGTAGAATTGAATGTACTGTAAAGGAACTATAGAGAATTATTTTCTCAAACGAAGTCCTAACGGATACAGATGATTTTAAATTCAATACTTGTCCACTTTCGGATTATTAATGGGCCCCATCGCAGCTATTTATAAGAAAAGACTATATTTGGGCCGTTTTAAAAAAATAGTGTCTCTGGAGTCCGAAAGCACGCTCCAAAAGCTAAAAATGCCCATATCACGTCTTTCGGGTCCATAAGGTTCCAGAGATGTTAACAATTTTAGCGGAATGAAATCAATAACCCAAAAACAGAGCAGCAATTCGCCAATAACGGGAATCGCTGCTCTATTTAGTTTATTCTTCTGTCATCGCTTGCCGGTCTAAATTACGGTACTGCACAGCCTCCGCAAGATGCGCGGAGGTAATATCCGGTGCGCCTTCCAGATCAGCTATTGTACGGGATAGCTTAATAATTCGATCATGCGCTCGCATGCTTAAACCTAAATTTCCCAGAATGTCATACAGCAATTGGGCACCTTCACGGCTAAGACTTGCATATCTCCGAAGGGAAGCGCCGGAAAGTTCACTATTCCAAGAAATAGGCAAACGCTTAAACCGTTTAGCTTGTATCGTCTGTGCGGACATCACCTCTGCATACATCTCAGCCGAAGATAGAACATGCCCCTGACGATCCCATTCCTTTGGGCGAGGAACATCCACCTGTAAATCAATACGATCCAATAAGGGTCCTGATATCTTTGCGCGATATTGAGCAATCCTGGCGGGGCTGCATGTACAATGTTGTTGAGAAAGATTACTCCCAAAATAACCGCAGCTACAGGGATTCATCGACGCGGCCAGCATGAATTTTGCAGGATAGGTAAAAGAAGCTCGAGCACGGCTTATGGTAACAACCCCGTCTTCGAGCGGCTGGCGTAACACTTCAAGTACATTCCGAGAGAATTCGGGCAACTCATCTAAAAAGAGAATCCCTCGATGCGCAAGACTAACTTCTCCCGGCTTTGGAATGCCTCCACCCCCAATAAGGCCTGCGGCCGATATGGTATGATGCGGAGAGCGAAAAGGACGACTACGCAGTAAGCCGTTGTGGGCATCTTTTAAAGTTCCTGCTGCGCTAAATATTTTGGTTACCTCTAGTGCCTCACTCTCAGACAATATCGGAAGGATGCTTGGAAGGCGTTTAATCAGCATCGTCTTCCCTGTACCGGGTGGACCGATGAGCAATATATTATGCATACCCGCTGCCGCAATGGTTAGGGCTCTTTTTACATGTTGTTGCCCTAGCACATCACTGTAATCATCCAGCATCTCGTTCATTGCATATGAGGAGTCCTCAGAAGTACCGTAAACTGGGGTATATTTAAGATGTTCCAAAGAAAGGACAAGAACCGGAGGTCGGTCATTAGTATCTATCCCCTTGGTCACAGTTACAGGAAAAGGAAGAGATGATAAAGAAGGCATATCTTCGGAAACTCCCCCATTCCTTCGGTTCTGTTCGTCTTCCCCTTTTATACCCTTAGCTGAATTGGACGGTGATTCTTCCGGGTTCGGTAATGTGCACAAATGGTCGATTGCGTATATATTTATACCACTGATCAAAGCTGCCTCAGCAGCATTCCCTTTAGGAAGCATTACAGCCTTAAATCCATTTTTGCGCGCAGCTTCCACCATTGGTAGAACACCTGATACTGGACGCAGACTACCGTCAAGCGCAAGCTCTCCAATAAAAAGCACCTCATTGGCTGAGGGCATTATCAGTTGACCACTAGTTATCAGTATCCCCAGGGCAATCGCAAGGTCAAAGGCAGAGCCTTCTTTGCGTAAGTCGGCTGGTGCTAGATTTATCGTAATGCGCTGCTGGGGATACCGATAACCACAGTTCTTAATAGCGGCTCTTACTCGTTCTACTGCCTCACGAATCGCAGAATCAGGCAGACCAATGATATTCGTCTGTGGCAATCCATTCGCAAGATCAATTTCTACACCTATCATTACCCCTTCAATTCCATACAGACATGCACTATGCATTTTTCCATACATAAAAACACCTCATCTCCTGAAATACACCCCTGTTTGGGTGTCACATCTTCAAGAAAAAAGGTGCTTCCTTATTTTCCGGTAATAAATTAGCTATTACATCTCATTATATATAGGAAATCTTAGCGTAATCAAGAATTATTAATTAACATCATATTGCATAAATACGCATAAATAATCCCATAGACCCACATTAACCTTCTTCACTAACTATGACAGAGTCCCTAATCTGTTCAAAGGTCAACGGTTTATAGTTCCAATGTTCTACACAAATGTTAAAATAATTCTTTCCTTCATATTTTTGGCCGTGAATATGACCATGCACATTTACGTAAGGCATATGTTTATTCATATACATAGGCTCATGTGAGAGAAAAAAGAAATCCTTATAAATGAGCGGATATTCACTAACCTCGTCAAAACCTGCTTCAAGCCACCAATCCCGACCGCGTCCCCGATCATGATTGCCGAGAATTAGAATCTTATAGCCATGTAACCTCTCCACAATAGCACGTGTCGCTTCCTTATTAAGAAACGAAAAGTCTCCCAAATGAAACACTTTATCATCCGGATTTACTACCGAATTCCAACTCTCAATCATGGCTTCATTCATTTGCCCCACATCTATAAAAGGTCTGGATTCAAAATCAATAATCAACTTATGTCCAAAATGATGGTCGGATGTAAAAAAAACGTTAGCCATGTTCACCCTTCTTTCTTTTTTGATCATAGTTTGTATGATTATCTCCAGTCACGCCGCTTATGTGATCTTTTTTTATTATCGCTCTGGATCAGTTCAGCTAGAGGAGGAGTCTCTTCATTCTCAATGAGCCAGCCACGCATCTCTTTAATCGCTTCCACCTGTCCATTTCCTTTATCACGCCATGTAAGAAGCTCTATGACTTTTATAACAAGCGCTAAGAGACTGCTATTACTGTTTTGTGATTTATCAGCACGGATTTTTTGAAATAGCGCCTCATTTTTCCAATCGATTAATATTTCCTCAGCTATAGTGGGCCGCATAACCGTGAAGTTCTTATTGCAATTTGCACAACAGACAACGGATACTGGTTCTGCGGTAAATTTCACTTCAATCTTCTGCTGGCAATATTGGCAAGCAAAACTAACCTGCATTTCAAAAGGTTTATTCTTCACTTAAACAGCCCTCCTCATGATGACATTAAAAAGTTACTCTAATGTTTACCCATTTCTTTTGAGAAATGACCCACTGTGCGGAGGCTATGTAAAGACTTTTTTCATAAGAATGCTAGTGCCCATAATGAATGGCGTGAGAATATGGGGTGCAGCTTAAAAAGCCTCACGTATATGCCCCAAAGAAGCGATGCTTAAATCTTCATTCAGTAAAATGCTAATGACGTCAAAAGTTACTCTTCGATCATCATAACCTTTCATATGCAAATAAACCTGTGCTGTATTTCGCACTTGATGTATTTTTCGAGTATTCACTGATTCCTCCGGAGTCCCTTGATACAGCTCTCCACTACGACTGCGAACTTCAACAATAATAATACAGCCTTCGTTCTCCGCAATAATATCAAGTTCTCCGGTTCGACAACGCCAATTTCGTCCTAAGATCTTGTACCCACAAGTAGATAAGTACTGCACAGCCCCGTCTTCAGCAGCGGCTCCCTTCTGTTTGCGGTTGTAGCGTTCTCTTGTGTATGGCTCTTTCATTCCGGTCTCCATTCACCGGCGGAACGGTCGCTCTGATACACAAAGCTGAGGATTTCAGCCACTAGCTGATAAAGTTCAGATGGAATCTGTTGATCTAGATCGAGCTTTGAAAGAACTTCTACGAGAGCTGCGTCCTCTTGGACAGCAACCCCACTCTCTTTAGCTTTTTGCAGAATCAGATCCGCTATCGCCCCTTGTCCTTTGGCAACAACGACAGGTGCCTCGCTTTGTCCTGGGCTATATTTGAGAGCGACCGCTTTTTTGAGCCCTTGTGAAATTGGAGGTACAGGCTCATTCTCGTTCATATACGGTAATCCACTCCTTTATAAGCATCAGGAACATAATCAACAAGCTTACTATGGGGATTGGCAAGTTGTGTAGATAGCTTTAGTTCTGGTAAAGGTTCAGTTCTTAATCCCGACAACTGATAACCAATAGATTCCACTGCCGTTTTAATGTCATCACGCCGTTGTTCCAGCAGCTCAAGCACCCAAGGATGATCATTATGCAGCTTAAGACTAACGATTCGATCAACAACCTGCACATCAACCAGCGTCTGGCCGAGCTGCTTCATATCCAAATCAAACCAGAGCCTGCAATTGGCAGCATCTAATTCACCTTTGCGTCCCCGACGCGATTGAATATGAACGGAAGCTGTCTCCTGCCCATCTGGACCTTGCAGCGGCAAGAACAAAGTTACTTGCGCGAAAGGAGCCGTTCGATCTGTATTGAGCAGCAGCTGTTGTCCTGTCAGCTGCTGCACTAGTCCGCCCGCGGCTTCTTTTACCGCGGGCGGCACCTCGCTGCTGCTCATGATCTGCAGCAGCACGCCCTTTAAGGTGTCGGTGGCTTGTTCGCCTCCGACACCCGCACTGCCAAGCGCGGCCGTACCTGTCGCCGCGCGGGCCGTCTCAGCGGCGGCTACTGCGACGCCGCGCACCGCCTGCTGCTCGTGCTCCGCACCGAGCAGCTTTAGCACCCGCCCCACCCACGACTCCGCGTCCGCGGGTGGGGCGGTGTCCGGCTGCACCGGCGAAGCCGTCGCAGCCGGGGCCTCCCCGCGCGGCGCAGCAGCCGCGGGGGCAGGGCTTGCTCCCGCCGCGTCAGCGGGCGGGAGCAAGGCGAGCTGCGGCAAGCTCCCGCGCAGCTCGGTGAGCACACCCTGCAGCTTCGCAAGCAGGGCGGCACCACTTGCTGCGTGGGGCGTCGCACCAGCAGCAGTTCCTTCGGCGCTCACACTCGCGCCACCCGGCATAGCCCCGCTCTTATCCATCGAGGCAGCCCGACTCTTATCTGCCTGTATAGCACTATCCAATGCCCCATCCTTATTCAAATTCAAGGCATTACCTTGAATCTCAACTTCACTGGAACGGATAGGATTATTCACCGCACTATCAGCTTGAGCGCTTAAAGCACTATTTAGAGCGCCGGATGTCAGGCCAGGTGTTGATTTACCAGCCATAGGCTCTGTAACAATACCACCCTTCGAGATCTGAGCTCCTTCACCTGACTCATCAACTACAACTGGCTTGCCAGTTTCAATCCCCGTTTCATTATCAGAAGCTATATTAAGAGTCACCTTGACTGGCGCACCTTGTTCAACCGGTTTCAGAGCACCTTCAGCTGCTCCTTCCGAAAGAGCGGTACTTCCGTTTGCGATAGTGCCTTCAGCAGTTTTAGTTGTAGCTTGTCCATTTCCTTTAGCTGCCAATTGTACAGAGTCAGCTTCTGTAGCGTCACCCTCTACAACACCCATGTTATTTCCACTTCCAGCACCTGCAGTTACCGAAGGTTCGAGTTTTCCAGTAATTGTACCCATTCCAGCTTTAGATTCTGCGGTTATTGTTTCTTCATTAGCAATTTGTCCTGCCCATATTGTAATCTGATCTTCCAGTGCTGATAAAAGCTGATGCAGCTGCGGGCCAAATACAGCCTGCTGCAATCCTTTCACACTCTCAGCTGTAACGGGTAGTCCCCGCTTTACAGAAATGACAGCTGCGTCAAGCCACTCTGAAGCAGGCACACCAGCTGGTTTTGCACTCATTACCGCATCCAGCAAAGCCGCTGTCTCTTTTGTAAGTGGAACGCCTCCTGCTTGCATCGCTAGTACAATTTCTCGACCTGCTTTGGAATCAGCTAATCCGAGCGACTCCAAGGCCTCACCCATGCTTTGGGGAGTGACTAACGCCGTTTCACCGAGGGAGACCGGCTTCAATACGGGTAATCCACCTTCTCCGGGTGATCCAACCTCTAAATTCAAGGTTTCTCCAGGCAGTAATGGTGTTTCTAATTCTGCACGAACAGGTGTACCTTGGATTTGCACAACCGCTTCTTTGCCCGAATCCGATACAGAGAGAACAACACCACGAACAACTTGCCCTTCTTTTAACTCTAAAGACTTCGCTGCCCCCGGTTTTTGTTCTCCAAGCAATCCACGGATCAATGTTCCGATATTCATACCGTTTCTCCTCCCTCCATTTTCTCTCTTCTTACTATATCGGTATTCATCCTACTTTTTTAAGCATTGCTTCTAGAATAACGTTTGCTGCTCCGTGAGAATCCGCCCAATAAAACTGCGCCGATGCATAGGTGTTGGACCTAGAGCCGTAATTTGTTCCCGGTGAAGCTTGGTCGCGTAACCTTTATGTATCGCAATCCCATAATCAGGGTATAATTCCTCCCACAGACCTTCACACAACCTGTCTCGTGTCACTTTAGCGATAATCGAAGCTGCTGCTATGGACTGACTATTAGCATCTCCTTTAATAATTGCCTGTTGTGGCAAAGGGAGGTCTACCTTTTCAGCATCGATCAGCATATAGTCAGGAGTGTGCTCTAGACTCTCAACCGCCTTTTTCATGGCCAGGCGTGAAGCTTGCTTAATATTAATCTCATCAATGACAGTAGAGTCTACATACCCCACACCCACGGCCAGCGCTTGCTCCATTATAATCTCGTATAAAGCATCTCTCTTTTTAGCTGTAAGTTTTTTGGAATCATTCACTCCATCAATAATAAGCCCCTCTGGCAAAATCACCGCTGCTGCGACGACGTCCCCAAACAAGCAACCTCTTCCTACTTCATCTACGCCTGCTATTCGGCGATAAGACTGTTCCCAGCCTTCTTTTTCATAGGCCAACATATCTAACGAACTCACTAATTTGTCACCGCCAATTATGAATTATTCTATGATCTATATAAGTCAGCTTATCATAGTAAAGCTTACATGGTCATCTTAAAATAGACGTTCCAATTTAATCCATTCCCATAAAATATCCCCACAAAGTGGGGCTTAGCTTGAGGCGTACTCAGGTACTTTGTCGAGGACCCAAACATAAAAAAAGAGCCTCCGAAATTTCGGATGGCTCTTCCATACCTAGTCCATTAAACGCAGAATTCACACCATTTAAGGCGTTTCCAGCGTAAAGCGTCCAAGCTTACCTGCACGTAGCTCATGCAACAAGGCCCGCGAAGCTTTTTCCAGATCTACACGTCCACCGCTGATTAGACAACCGCGTTTACGACCCACGGCTTCCATAACAGCTACGATCTCATCTGGATTCTCCAGATCCTCAGGAAGCTTCTCAATGCCAAAGCGTTCTTGAAATCTAGAGCCGTAGTCCTTCACCAAATATTTCACTGCATAAAAGGCGATGTCCTCAATATTCAGGATTTCTTCCTTTATTGCACCTGTTACCGCTAGACGATAACCTACTTCTTGGTCCTCAAATCTCGGCCATAAAATACCTGGGGTATCCAGAAGCTCCAAGTTGCCGCCTGTCTTAATCCACTGTTGACCCTTGGTTACCCCTGGGCGGTCACCAGTAGCAGCAATACTCTTACCAGCCATCCGGTTAATGAGTGTTGATTTACCAACGTTAGGAATACCAACGATCAATGCACGCATCGCTCGCGGATTCATTCCTTTTGCAATCTGCCGGTCAATCTTTTCTTTTAGCAGCAGCTTGACTTGCTCTGGAATATCCTTTACACCTGTTCCAGTAGATGCATCAACAGGATAAGCAACATGCCCTTGTGCCTTGAAGTACGCCAGCCACTTCCGTGTAATTTCTGGATCTGCCAGATCCGCTTTGTTCAAAATAATCAATCTTGGCTTGTCCCGCAAAATATCGTCAATCATCGGATTGCGGCTGGAAAGCGGCAGACGGGAATCGAGCAATTCTATTACAACATCAATCAGCTTCAGCTTATCCTCGATTTGCCGCCTAGCCTTCGTCATATGACCAGGAAACCATTGAATGGCCATTGCCGTCACCTCCTTTGACTTCTGTCAACTTAATGGTTAATCAGTGAAATATCCTTTATCGGCCAGAAGATTAAATCTGCACGGCCTACAATATCCCCCAGAGGTACATACCCGATCATTCGGCTATCCGTACTATCCGAGCGATTATCCCCCATAACGAACACATGTCCTTCAGGTACAGTACCATCTGGGAACTCTTCATTAGGGAAATCTTTATTATTATACAGAGCGTTGATACTATGCTTTGCATCAATTGCATCTTGGATATAGGTCTCATTAACAACTTCCCCGTTAACTGTAACTACATCCCCTTCTACTTTCACAGTATCTCCAGCGACACCGATTACACGTTTAATAAAATCTCTACCCTCAGATGGCACGTGGAATACTATAACCTCGCCCCGCTGCGGAGATCTAATATCGTACAAAATCTCATTTACGATAACACGTTCACCAGTATGGAAATTAGGCTGCATGGAAGGTCCATCTACAATAAAAGGCTTGAACAAAAGCCAGCGAATCAGAAAAACCAACACTAAAGCAATCGCAATGGCCTTGACCCATTCCAAGACTTCATTTTTAGGTTTACGTGGGTTCTGCGCGCTTGATTCCAAAGTTTCACTTTGTTCCTGCTGCATAGTTCACCGTCCTCTCTTAATACTACTCTTACTATACAACACAAAAAAGCTCCTGCCAAAAACCCCTCCACAGATACTCCTTCAGGAGGCCTTTTCGGAGAAGCTGATCCCCAAGCGTATATGTCGCACGCATTGTATGCCAAGCTAAAACGCCCTCAGCGTCCTTTAAGGCGGGTAAGCGTTTATACGAGAAATATAAGAATAATGTATAACGTGAAACTGATGCTTTCTTATATTTTCATAAAATAATAAAACGAAAGGGGCTTGAATTCAAGCCCCTTTCCTTTGTCACTATTCTAGCGACGAATTTCTTTAATTCTCGCTGCTTTACCACGTAGTTCACGAAGATAATAAAGTTTAGCACGACGCACTTTACCACGACGAGCCACTTCGATTTTCTCGATTTTAGGCGAGTTGATTGGGAATGTTCTTTCCACACCAACACCGTAAGAAATTTTACGAACCGTAAAAGTCTCACTGATTCCACCGCCACGACGTTTGATTACAACGCCTTCGAACAACTGGATACGCTCACGAGTTCCCTCGATTACTTTTACATGCACCTTCAAAGTGTCACCCGGGCGAAAATTCGGGATATCTTTACGAAGTTGCTCTTGCGTAATAGCTTGTAGGATATTCATTAAGGACTTCCTCCTTCCGTACAGGTGTTCTTGCCTCTTCCGGAGAGATCTTTGCTCTCCCTCATTATCCGCAGCGGACCACCGTATTCCACACAACAGAGATAATAATACCATAAAGGACGGGCTAATACAACTTATTTTTTCTATTTAAAGCGGTAGCATATCTCTTTTTTTCGCCTTCGATTGGCAATCTTTACATAGACCAACCACAGTTCCATTATCTTGTGCATAGAAGACTAGCTTTCCATTCTTCTTCTTACAAGAAGAGCAAGGCTGCTCCCCTGGGCTCTGTTTGGCTTTACGATGACTATCCATTGAGATTACATTGCTCTGAGTGGTACGCGGATAATTTTTTGTAGTATTTATTTTCCGTTTCCAGACTAAAAAATATACGCCTGTCAAAACTACTAAGGCAAGCAAAATGGCTACATATTTCATTTGGCTCCCTCCACCCTTCAGGATTTATTAAAGAAAGAAAGTAAAAAGACCGCCCTGTTCTGCAAGTGAGGTAACGGTCTATATCTGTATACAATGTAGCCTTAGCACACCTATGCACTTCTATCCGAAAAAAGCGATTTCCAGTAGCTGCTGAAGGTTCTATATGAGGATTTCCGCGCACTTTTAAATATGTACCCGTATCGTATTTATTCAGCGAGTGATCTTTCATTTATTTTAGCACAATTAAAAATCGAAGTGTAGTGAACACTTTTGAGACCTAGTCTTTGGTCCAGTATAATAACCCGCCTCCAGCCGTTTTTACAGATAAATTCCATAAGCTATACTTACAGAAGTACATAACGAAATCACATATGTCAGATCACATACACCCATATATGAGGAGGAGTTTTTTCAATGAGGAAAAGGAATAATAATAGTGTATTAGCAGCAGTAGCCGTATTATCTATCGTACTTTTGGCCGGTTGTACTGAATTACCAGGCAGACAATCTGCCAAAAATGAGGTTGAAAAGAGTATTTCTGAGAATGTGCACCAGAACATTGGTGAAGTTGTCAAGCAAGAGCTAGGAAAAGCAGCTGCAACTGTGCAGCAAGCCGTTGAGGAAACAGCTACTAAGGTAGTTGACGAAGTTAAAGCAGACAGCATTAGCAAAGAACTCTCCGTATCTCAAGCGATCGGTTCAGCATCCGTACTCAGCATGGACAATGCAGTGGGAGAAATAGAAGTTACAGCTGTTACAGGAGATCTGATCCATGTAAATGCAACGATCTCAGCCCACAACAGCTCTTTCCATGCGTCTGACCGTCAAAAGATTATGGATGATGCTGAAGTTTTAGTAGAGGTCAGTGGTGATACGTTGAAGGTGTCCACGCATTCCAAATCAAGTCCTAAAAAGGACTTATGGACATGGGCGCAAGACAAATATGGATATTCAGATTTTAGCATAAGCTATAATATAGAGCTCCCCGCCAGCATGAATAAATATAAAATCACAAATAACGTAGGTCAAATTCGTCTTCACAATCTAGAGGGGAATTATCAAATCGTCAGCAACGTTGGAGCGATCAACATTGAAAGAGCTAAAATCACTGGCAAATCCACTGTAGAATCCGATACTGGCAGCATACGAATGGATATAGCAGGGATGAAGAATGATAGCAGCCTAAAAGCCAAAACAGAGGTCGGCAGCCTCAGTGCTGTCTTAGCCGATGGTATGAAATGCAGCTTAGAAGCCAATAGTGATCTCGGGCAAATCAAAGGTGTAGAAGGTGGAAAGACCGATATCAATGGAGGCGGCCCCTTATTGTCCCTAAGCTCAAATATAGGCGCAATTACAGTACAGTAATCAGCAGTAAACAGACCGTCCGGGATAATTGGGCGGTCTGTTTTTGATTCCTAATGATTAGATTAATGCGATGGCTAACAGAGTGAATAAACTTAAAGTTAAGATCTGATTTCCGGCAAAAGAATTTCCCCAAAAAGCAGAAGTATGCACAGAACCATTGTCAGTTCTTAAGTAAACATTGTATCTGTCTACATCTGTAATAACACCTTCATGCTGTCTACCGTCTCTAGTCAGAATCCGCACCCTTCTATCCTTACAACGCAAACAATTATAATAAGCTTCCACTAGTGTACTCCTCCTTGTTCGTAATGATATAATCTATGTGTAGGAGTACAGGTCGGTAACGGCGAACTTACATAGGTCGGACTTTGGGTCAATATTTACTTTTTTCGATCCTTGTATCTTTCGTATTCCTCAAGGCTATAGATAATGTAAGACCTATCTACGGCTAACAGTCCGCAATATCCCATCCATTCGAGGAGGCCAATCTCATGAATGTAGAAAGAAAACAGTTTATTAAAGAAGGCGTACTGCGTATCACCATTTTCGTTATTTTAGCTTCACTTACTTACACCGTTCGCAACTACGCATGGGCTGTTACTGTTCTCGTATGTGTTGCGCTGTACTCACTCCTTACAGGAGTACACAAAATATTACGCAAAGAATAACATGTGCCTCCACGAACTTTTATAGCAAGCTAAAACGCCTACGGCGTCCTTTTAAGGACGGTAAGCGTTTGTGCGAGAATTATAAGAATAAAGTATATCGTGAAACTTATACTTTCTTATAATTTCAAAAATAACCACTTTTCGCTGAGATGCTAGATCTCATCGGAAAGTGGTTATTTATAGTTTAACCGGAGTAATAGGATTCAAGCTTTGTTACCTTCTAAAAGAATAAAACCATTAGCGACAGCGAACACAAAATTCACTGTATCTAATGGTTTTATTAAGCCTAACAATCAATCCCTAACATTCAATCTTATATGTTCACTCTTTAAATGGCGAATGGGCATTGCGATTTGTATAAAAATCGATAATATCATTCACGGTGCGGAGCGGCTCCGCTTCCTTGTGGATTGTGTCCACGTTAGGCTTGAATTCTTCATGCGTCTTCGTAGTCACTTCAGTTCATTCCCTTCAATAGTTAAGCTTGCTGCGTTATCAGCTGCATATATTAGTGCGGCACCTCTATTCATTACCCTAAAAAGAAGCTTTTAACGCACCAATACTCATATTATTTTGAAAACTATTATTTTATTTGTTCTCAGGTACACATAACAAAAACGCCTCCTCAACGTAAGATACGTTAAAAAGACGTCAAATATACCTGTTTCATTAAATTATTATCACTCCGGTTTGTCCACATTTCTTAGACGTTCCAGTGTCTTTTTGTCTTTCAATGTAAGTTCTGCAGTCTCAAGCAGGTCCGGTCTGCGTTCCAACGTGCGCAGCAGTGCCTGCTCTCTCCGCCATATGTCGATGTTAGCATGATGACCACTCAGCAAAATATCCGGTACCTTCCAGCCGCGAAACTCGGCAGGACGTGTGTAGTGTGGATATTCTAGCAGTCCAGTGCTGAACGAGTCAGATATCGCAGAGGTTTCATTTCCAAGTGCTCCTGGCTGAAGCCGGACTATGGAATCTATAACCGTCAACGCAGGCAGCTCTCCACCTGTTAGCACGTAATCACCCATTGAGAGTTCATCAGTTACCAGATGCTCACGAATCCGCTCATCATATCCCTCATAATGCCCACATATGAAGATTAGGTGCTGCTCTTGCGCCAGTTCCTCTGCAATCTTCTGATTGTAAGTTTTTCCTTGTGGGCACATAAGGATGATACGTGGTTTCACAGAAACCACTTCATCAGATCGATTGTGATCTTCCTCGTTCGGTGTAATACCAAGCACATGCTCGACTGCATTAAAAATCGGATCAGGCTTGAGCACCATACCCCCGCCACCGCCATACGGTGTATCATCCACACTATTATGCTTATTTCCCGAGAAATCACGGAAGTTCACAGCATTTAAGGAGACTATTCCTTTTTCACGTGCTTTACCAAGAATACTTGTGCTGAATACGCCTTCGCACATTTCTGGAAAGAGCGTAAGCACATCAATTCTGATCATGGCAATAACCCTTCCATCAAATGGACAACAATTCGTTTGGCTTCTATATCCACATTCAGGACTACATCGTTGATTACAGGAATTAGAATGTCTTGTCCTTTTGCAGGTTTAACAACCCATACGTCATTCGCACCAGGCTGTAAGATTTCTGTAATCGTACCGAGTGGTTTGTTTTCATCTTCATCCGTGTATACCTCACAACCGACGATTTGGTGGAAGTAGTATTCGTTCTCAGGGAGATCAACCAGATCATTACTCGGAACCTTCAGGAGGCTTCCTTTATATTTTTCCACTTCATTGATGTTCGTATACCCTTTGAGCTTAACGATGAACATACCCTTGTGCTCACGAGCGGACTCTACAGTTACTTCGAATTTAGAACTGCCATCTGCAGGGATCACCTGCAGCTTCTTACCTGCAGCAAAACGAACATCAGGGAAATCGGTATGTGATAGTACTTTAATCTCCCCACGAATACCATGCGTATTTACAAGTCTGCCTACGGTTAACTCTTCTGTCATATAACCCTCTCCTTTACAAGCTTCATCTAATCTATATTTGAACAAAAAGGAGCCGGGATATACTATCCCTAGCCCCTCATTGTACGCATCATTTAAGATAAAATATCTACAGTTACGCGTTTATCGCTCTTGACTGCTGCAGATGTGACTACTGTACGGAGCGCCTTAGCGATCCTTCCTTGTTTGCCAATGACCTTTCCAACATCATCAGGATGTACGGACAGTTCATAGACAATTAGGTGATCCTTCTCCACCGCTCGTACCGTCACATCTTCTGGATGATCCACTAAAGCCTTAGCAATTACTCCAACTAATTCTTCCATAGAGGACCCTCGCAATCAGTCATTATTTCTGTTGCTTAAGCTCATGAAACTTCTTCATTACGCCTGCTTTGGAAAGCAAGTTGCGTACTGTATCAGATGCTTGCGCACCTGTTTGAAGCCATTTAAGAGCTTTTTCCTCATCGATCTTAACTACTGCCGGTTGTTCAATCGGATTATAATAACCGATTTCCTCGATAAAACGACCGTCACGAGGGGACCGGGAATCGGAAACCACTACACGATAGAAAGGCGCTTTATGCGCTCCCATTCTTTTCAGACGAATACGTACTGCCACGAAAAATCACCTCCTTATAATAGTTTCGAGATATTAGAACAGCAAGATCATTTAAAAGGGAACTTCATACCTTTTCCACCTAGACCTTTAAGCTGCTTCATCGCATTCTTCTTAGAGGCTTTGCCGCCTCCGCCCATCATGCCTGAGAATTGCTTCATCATCTTACGCATCTCATCAAATTGCTTAATGAGACGGTTGACCTCGGCAACCGAAGTTCCGCTACCAGCAGCAATACGCTTGCGGCGGTTATGGTTGATGATCTCGGGCTGACGCTTTTCCGTCTTAGTCATAGAATGAACTATGGCTTCAACGCGACCCATTTGCTTGTCGTCAACCTTCAAATCCTTAATGCCCTTGGCTTTGTTCATGCCAGGCAGCATGTCAAGAATTTGATCGATCGGGCCAAGCTTCTTCACCTGATCCATTTGCTCAAGGAAATCATCAAACGTAAATTCTGCATTGCGCATCTTACGTTCCATTTCCTTAGCTTTATCAGTGTCAATGTTCGCTTGAGCTTTCTCAATCAGCGACAACATGTCACCCATACCCAAAATCCGCGAAGCCATACGTTCCGGATGGAACGGCTCCAATGCGTCAATCTTCTCACCTAGCGCAGCGAATTTGATCGGGCAACCAGTTACGGCTTTGACGGATAGCGCAGCACCACCGCGGCTATCGCCGTCAAGCTTCGTCAATACAACCCCTGTAAGCTCAAGCTGCTTATTAAAGCTCTCAGCTACGTTCACGGCGTCTTGACCGGTCATTGCATCTACTACTAACAGAACTTCATCAGGATTTACAATGTTGTGAATCTGCTTCAGTTCTTCCATCAATTCTTCATCAATGTGCAGGCGGCCTGCAGTATCAATAATTACATAATCAAGTCCGTTATCCTTCGCATGTTGTACAGCTTGTCTGGCAATCTCTACCGGACTAGTCTGATCACCTAGCGAGAATACTGGAACTTTAATTTGTTCTCCAAGTACTTGAAGCTGTTTGATCGCAGCAGGGCGATAAATATCTGCCGCAACAAGCAATGGACGATGATTGCCCTTCTGTAACAGCTTCGCCAGCTTACCCGAAGTGGTTGTCTTACCCGCCCCTTGTAAACCCGCCATCATAATGACAGTTGGTGGCTTGTTCGACTTGGCCAGCTTCGCTTGGCTTCCGCCCATCAGCTCGGTTAGTTCCTTGTTAACGATGTCGATAATGACCATCCCAGGTGTAAAGCTGTCCATCACTTCTGTGCCAATAGACTTTTCTTTCACCTTAGCCACGAATTCTTTAACTACCTTGAAGTTAACGTCGGCTTCCAGAAGGGCCAACCGTACTTCGCGCATAGCTTCGTTTACGTCATCTTCGGATACTTTACCTTTACCGCGCAGCTTGCTGAACACATTCTGCAATCTTCCGGTTAAACCTTCAAACGCCATATGCAGTTTCTCCCTTCATGCTACTCTAACCTCTGCAAGCGATCCACGATCTCCGCGAACCGAAGTTTATATTGCTCAGGCAGCATCCCATTCTCCGGCAGTCTGCGCAGTTCTTCTAAATATTTGGTACGACTCTCATGCTTCACTAATAAACCAAGTTTTTCTTCATAATTTTCTAGGACTTGCTCCGCCCGTTTAATATGTTCATAAACGGCTTGGCGGCTGATTTCAAATTCAGCGGCAATCTCTCCCAAGGAAAAATCGTCGTGAAAATAATATTTAAGAAACGTTTGCTGCTTATCTGTAAGCAGCCGTTCATAAAAGGCAAAAAGCAGATTGATACGATTCGTTTTCTCGAGCCTATTCTCCTGACTCATTAAGGGCACTCCCTTCGTCAAGGAAAAACACTTTACACCTTCACAACGTCCCTTATGATACCTAAAAGAAAGAGAGATGTCAAGCATTTTTGCTTGTCATCTCTTTCTTTATTAAAAATCCCTTTTTCACGCAATAAATACGCTTGAAATTATTGGATCGGCAGTACATAAATCAATACGGCGAAGAAGTGTGTGACACTACCCGCAAGGACAAATACATGCCAAATCGCATGATGGTATGGAAACCCTCTCCATACATAAAAAACAGTACCTAATGTATAGAGTATACCTCCAGCCATCAGCAGGATCATTCCTCCGTCTGCTACAACAGCCGAAAGAGGGTTCCAAGCGATTACAATCAGCCAGCCCATTGCGATGTAGAATACGGTAGACATAAACAGAAACTTTTTAACAAAAAATGCCTTGAAGAAAACGCCGAACACTGCGATTCCCCAAATAACGCCGAACAAACTCCATCCAAGCGTTCCCCGAATGGCGACTAACAAAAAGGGGGTATACGTGCCAGCAATAAACAGATAAATAGCGGAATGATCGAAAAATTCGAACAAATCCTTCGCCTTACCCTCTTTGAGACTATGCACTAGTGTTGAATTCAGATACAGAAGCAGCATTGTCGTTCCATAGATGGAGAAGCTGACCACATGCCATGTCGTTCCTTTCAGACTTGCAAAAACAACAAGCAGAACAAGTGCAGCCACGCTTAATAACGTTCCAATCCCGTGCGTAATCGCATTCGCGACTTCTTCTCTCCGGCTGTAGGTGTGAGTATTTGCCATATCCATATCCTTCCGTCTAAGCTTTCTTTCTATTATACCACGCGTACCCTACTGGATTACAGTTTGTAAATCTCCGTATACTTCGCTTCTAAATAATCAGCTAAATAATCTGGACTCAGTGGTTCTCCCGTTACTTGTTCAATAATTTGTGAAGGCGTTAAGCTATTGCCGAAACGATAGATCTTATCGGTTAGCCACTCTTTAATAGGTAGTAGGTTCCCTGCAGCAATTAACTCATCAAACTCCGGTAACTCTTTGCGAAGTGTATTCAGAATCTGTGCAGCGTACATATTACCTAAGGAGTAGGAAGCAAAGTATCCGAAATCCCCGCCAGACCAATGGACATCTTGCAGCACACCAAGTGCGTTAGATGGCGGAGTAATACCCAGATACTCTTGATACTTAGCATTCCATACTTGAGGCAAGTCTTTTACAGAAAGGCCTTCATTAAAAATAAGCTTCTCGATCTCATAACGCACGATAATGTGCAGATTGTATGTAAGCTCATCTGCTTCGATCCGGATAAATGAGTTCTCCACGCTGTTGATCGCCCGGTAGAAATCTTCCAACTCCACATTTGCAAGCTGTTCCGGGAATTGTTGTTGAAGATCCCCGTAATAACGTTGCCAGAAAGCCCGGCTGCGTCCGATCATGTTCTCCCATAGTCTCGACTGAGATTCATGAATCCCCATCGATGCACCTTGTGCCAGTGGTGTTCCAACAAAATCCTTGCTGATATTTTGCTCATAAAGCGCATGTCCACCTTCATGTAGTGAGCTGAATATGGCACTAGTCACATTATCAAGCAGATAAGCGGTTGTAATACGAACGTCGCCTGGATTCAATCCTGTTGCAAAAGGATGCACACTCTCATCTAAACGACCTGCGTCAAAATCGTAGCCCATTTGCTCTAAAATAAAGTTGCCGAACTTTTCCTGCTGTTCTTTAGGGAAGATCTGCTGTAAGAAGCTTGTGTCCGGTTTATTGGGCGAAGCAGCGATAGCTTCTACCAATGGTACCAAACGGCTGCGCAGGCGGCTGAATACTTCATCCACTTTTTCTACCGTAAGATCAGGCTCATACATATCAAGAAGCGTATCGTACCGCGTTCCTTTTACACCCCAATAATCGATAAATTCTTGCTTTAGAGCAACTATCTTGCTTAAATAAGGTTCAAAAGTAGCGAAATCATCATTCTCCTTGGCTTCTTCCCAGATGGTTTGGGAATGTGCGGACAGGACAGCGTACTCCTCAAATCTTTTGGAAGGGATGCTCTTGCTGCGCTCATATTCTTTACGGCAATCGGTAACGATCTTCTTCTGATCATGTGATAGCTGGGAAATCACTTCAGGACGGGTAAAAAATGCTGTAAAATCTCCCATCTCCTCCGAAATTCCGAGTCTGAACAGTTCTCCACTCAGCATCCCTATCGTACCCGAACGAACCTCCACTCCCTTACGTGGCGCACCGGTGCGTAAATCCCAGTGAAGTAATTCTATGGCCTCTGAATATCCACTTATTTTTGATAATAACTCGCTAAATTTCTCCCACTGTTCCTTCACTTGCTGTTCCATTTTATTACACCTGCTTTCTCTGTTTTGCCGACTCCTCTTGATGATACTTTTTTGAATGAGTATAATCAACTTCAGAGATAACATCTCTAATTTAAAATATTCAATGGGTTACATAAGAAGCAGATCTTGCTTCGCACAAAATTCAAAGGAGCGTGAACAGGCTATGATGATTCAAGTTACACCTCTCGCAGAAAGGAAGTTGAAGGAAAGGCTTGAAGATCGGCCAGGATTTTTCAAGCTCTTTTATGATACGGAAGGCTGCGGGTGTGACGGAATTAATGTATTACTGATTGTTTCAGAAGTGGAGGACGGCGATTCCAGGATTGAAAGTGATTCCCTTCCCTTTATCGTAAGCCGCCAGCAGGAAATCTTTTATGAGGACAAGATGCGTCTGGATGCCGAGGAGAGATTTTCTTCCTTTAAGCTAGACAGTGATTCACAGATTTACGGAAAAAATATCCTGGTAAGAGATATGCGTAATGTAAGTACAATTCAGTGATTTTAGGGAGGAAGAATAGCCATGAGCCATGTATCCGATATTATTAACTTTAATAAGAGTTTTGTAGAGAATAAAGAGTATGAAGCGTATTTAACAAGCCGCTATCCAGATAAAAAAATGTTGATTATCACTTGTATGGATACCCGTCTGGTTGAACTATTACCAAAAGCGATGAATTTTAAAAACGGTGATGTTAAAATCATCAAAAATGCCGGAGCGGTTATTTCTCAGCCTTTTGGTAGTGTTATGCGTAGTGTCATGGTTGCGTTATATGAACTTGACGCGGAGGAAGTTATCGTAGTTGGGCACTATGAATGCGGTATGGCTTCCCTCAATGCAGATCATATGATCAATTCCATAAAAGAACGCGGAGTATCCGAAGAGGTGCTAAACACGCTGGAGAATTCCGGGATCAAGCTTACCAAGTGGTTACGCGGGTTTGACAATATCCAAGATGGGGTATCCCAAACTGTGAATCTGATCAATAAGCATCCATTACTACCCCCAAATGTACCAGTGCATGGCATGATCATCGATCCGGCTACCGGAGCGCTTGAGCTTGTCGTTGATGGGTATAAATGATTTAAGTAACTACCTTCTATCTGCTAATTGCGTGGATCCTGGATCCACGCTTTTTTTCTGATTAAAAAAGTATAAATTATGACAAGCATATACTTTCTTATATTTTAAATAAAAATTGAAACCTAGTAGGACTAGCTGCGTAATACTGAACATGCACACAAATTCATACTCACAGGAGGGTTTTCGTACTAAATGAAACCAATGAAACGCGTAATGATGATTGTAATGGCCTTTACTCTATTTTTCGCCGTAGCTACCCCGAACTTTGTGGATGCGAAGCGAGGTGGTGGCGGATTTAAATCCGGCACTCGCAGCTATTCAACAACTCCAAAAAAATCAACAACCGATAACGTAAGAAAAAGCGATAGCACTAAAAGCTCCACAGCAGGATCTACTGCGAATACGAAACGGGGATTCTTCAGCGGTGGCGGCTTAATGAAAGGTATGATGATCGGTGGTTTGGCTGGGTTACTGTTCGGCGGAATGTTCGCCGGTATGGGTGCCTTCGGTAACATTCTAGGATTCGTCATTAATATGCTTGCTATCTATGTGCTCGTAATGCTCGTGATGTCCTTCTTCCGTCGCAGAAAAGAACGTCGTCGTTTAGAAGATCAAGGTGGGCGTTACTAATGTCAACAATGGTTCTAAGCATGGATGAGATCATCAATGCCCTCTGCCTACACATGGCTGAACGTAAAGCGGTTCGCCCTGAAGATGTTCAAGTAGAACTGAGCTGGGAAGAAGACACCGGATACTCTGCTGAGGTTTGGGTACAGGGACGTAGTCAATATTTAGTTGAGTCCAACATGATCGAGGCGATTCTACGTTACATGCTTAGCGAATATGGCATTCGTGCATACCGCGAAGATGTAAGGCTAGACCTGGACGAGGAAATCACTGCAATTGTAAATACACAGAACTAATATTAAAAGGGACAACCCAAATGGTTGTCCCTTTTTTTTGTATGCATTTATTCATAGAAAAATTGCTTTACCGTTCCTACTCCGTCCGTCACATCAACTTCAGCATACGCACCGTTAATAAGCGTAATTTGCGGTGGAATATGACCACAATCGATATCATACACAATAGGTACCTGGAGTTCCTCAGAAAGCTCTGCGTAGATGTCTTCGGCCGTGTAGTTCTCTACTGGTCGATTAGCAGGACTTCTGCCAAACATAATGCCAGAACAATTCTCAAACCAACCTGCTAGCTTCATCTGAACTAATGACCTACGTACATCAACCGTATTCATTTCGCAGTTTTCCAAATACCATAGGATCGGTTCATTCTTAATCATTTGTTCTTGGAAATGCCGCAGATTGCCAAATGGTGTGCCAATCAGATGCCTAATTACATCTATACATCCCCCTAGCAGACGCCCTTTCATAGTTACAGGACCAGAGGATACTGTCTTCCAACGGGTATCTTCTGTCAAGTGAAATACATAAGGCGTAGGAGCATCATGTTGCCATTCCCCCTGATATTTAAGCGATGAATGCTGGGCGATAGAATCCCCTGATTTTGTCTCTAGAACCGCTTCCCACATGGCTGTGGTATCATCTGAATATTCTCCTCTTAAATCAACAAGGTTAGTCCCGTGCGCCGTAGCAATCCCCGTTCTTAACGTAACTGCAAGCAACAGCACGCTAATATCTGAATAGCCTAAGATCCACTTGTCCTTCATAGTATCAAAATCAATAAATTCAAGAACCTCAATTAACAATTCTCCGCCCCAAGGCGGAATAAGGATATCAATATGCTCACTGCCCATCATCTCGTTAAACTCCTGAGCACGAACTTTGGCCGGTGCGGATTTGGCTTTCTCTTGCGTCCATACCGTATCCCCACAAATCATATTAAATCCTTTAGATTCCAAACGGCTTGAAACCAACTTAATTAACTCTGCATTTTGAGCGCCTACTCCAGATGAAGGTGCTGTTACCCCTATTGTCGCATTCTTGTTCAAAATCGGATATTTAATCATATGACACCTCCAGTATTATAGCAATTATATCAAGAGTACACATCAATTACACAAAAAAAGAACATGACTAGTCGCGTCAACGTACGATCGCAAAACCAGTACATGCTCTTATTCAATAGAATTCAACTTTAGAGTAAAGAAATAGCCAGCAGTTCGAACAACACAAGCGGCAAGATCACATTATTATTAGGAGGACCTGGGTAAGGACCCGGGCCGGGATACGGACCATGACCATGACCCGGATGATACGGTTGGTAAGGGTTATAATATCCGCGTGGCATTTGCCCATTTACTGCAACGTTCAAATACAAATGTTTATTATCTACTCCGGCAATAGTGCCTTCATGCACTAAGCCATCTAAAGTCTGTACATTCACCCTATGGTTTAGGTAGGGCTTGCAAGATTGATGCAAGGAATCACGGACACCGTGCAGGTGCCGGATCACCGTAGGATCGGCCTGATAAATCACATTCTGCTCTTGCCCAGTGTTATATGTCGACATGGATGCTCTGACCTCCGTAAATGGATTTGCTCCATTCTATGCAGAAGCCTATATCACGGTGCCTATTTGAGAGATATCCTTATACTGGAAGGGCTACCTTCTCAACTTTCACATTTACCGAAACAAGGGACAAGCCCATCATATTCTCCACAGCATTACGCACATTTTTTTGCAGCATATAACAGACCTCTTGAATCACACATCCGTAATTAACAATAACCCGCAGGTCGATGGCAACGTCTACTTCCTTCACTTCTACAGACAATCCTTTTTTCACATTTTTACCGCCCAAACGTTTGGCCCAGTTGTCCGAAATATTACTTCCTGACATCCCGGCAATACCTGGCGTTTCCAGAACCACCTGTCCAACGATCGATGTGACTACATCATCTGAGATATGAATTAATCCTTGCTCCGTTCCTTCATTCATATAAACAACCTCCATATTTGTTAATTTAAGAGATATTAAAGGCTCTCCTCTACCTCTACTTCTACTTCTACCTCTGACTCTGCCCTGTGGTTCTTAACAAACAAATTATACACTTTGGTCAAGAGGATTTTCACAATCATATACAATGGAATAATCAGCAATATCGCAATAATCCCGCCTATATCTCCACCAACCAACACTAAGATGATCGTTGTCAGCGGATGAATATCAAGCTTTTTCCCAAAAATGTAGGGAGCAATCAGATTATCCTGAATTTGCTGAGCTACAAGAACGATGATGATGGACCATACTGCAATGGACGGCGATTGGATGAATCCGATAATAAAAATCGGGATGCTGGAAAGAATTGCACCAATGAAAGGTACAAAATTCATCACAACAGCAATCACTGTCAACAACAATGCATACTGTAGTCCAATAATAAGGAAACCAATATACATCAGAACACCAAGTGCCAGATTGACTAATACCCGACCAACAATGAATCCACTTAACGCACTGTCAATTTCACTCATCATTGTAGTCCCTTCTCCACGATACTTCTTTGGAAAGAAACTTACAATCTTACGACCAAATTTCCCACCTTCCTTAAGCATGTAAAACAACATAATAGGAAAGGTAAATAAAATAATCGCGAAATTTGAAACAAAGGAGAATAGACCCGTTACGTAGTTCGAAATCAGATTAAATCCTTTATTCAAATATTCAGTCAATTGGGAAGCAAGATCCATATCTGCTGGGATAATAGAAGCCAAGAATCCACTGTCCTCGAGCCTCAATAACTGCTGATTCACCGCTGCGATCAGATTTGGCATATTATCGACAAAATTAATTAGCTGTGTTCGAAGTGAAGGCCATACTCCAATACTAAAACCAAACAAGAGCAATGCAATGACCACATATACGATGATGATCGCAACAGAGCGATTTAGTTTATATCTCTCCAAAGTATTGATTAGAGGTCGGAGTAAATAATAGAAAAATCCTGCCAACATTAAGGGCACGATAATAACATTAAACAAAGACAAGATTGGACTGAAAATAAAATTAACTTGTGAGCCTAAAAATACGATGCCTAACACCAAAAGGATCGCTATACAAACTCGAATAAATGTGTTCAGTTTAGCCATAGTTCTCTCCTATCTTCTATTTTCGGGTGTCTTTCATCTCGTTATTTGGGAATACGTATGGTGAATACCGTTGGTTCCTTCTTTCCGCGACTGAGATGAAGCGTTCCACCCATTTTCTCTGTATTTTTCATAGCAATGGATAAACCAAGACCCGTCCCACCTGTAGTTGACCGCGCTTTATCTCCTCGAACAAACGGATCAAAAAGCGTTGACCAAAGCTCTTCAGGAATGCCTACTCCGGTATCTGCAATTTCAATGGTAACCTCGCTCTCCGAGGGGATAACCTCCACTCGCAGATGAGTGCCTGGCGGGTTATAGGTCAAAGCATTGGAGATCAAATTATGAACTACGCTCGAGAGTAGCTCCGCATCGAAGCTTGCGAAGACTTCCTGTTCAGGAACATTCAGCTGCAGGATGAAGTTCTTTTGTTCAATCTCACCATAGGAGTCTGCAACGATTTCACGAATAAACTCGCCCAATTCATGACGCTCCATTCGTAGTAAAAAATCTGGGGAATCTATTTTAAGTAGCTCCACCATATTTTGAATCAGCTTGGTCACTTGCGAGGATTTATTATAGATATAGGTTAAATAACGTTTCTGGCGTTCTTCGTCCTCACCACGACCTTCAACCAACGCCTGTGCAAACCCCTGTATACTCGTAATGGGTGTCTTCAGATCATGAGAAAGATCAACCATCATGCGTTTCTTACTTTCTTCTGCTTGACGTTTTTCTTTCGTTGTCTTCTCAATTACGTCCGCCATATAATTAAAAGTCTCCCCAATTTGCGAAAATTCTTTCTCTGCATATAGCGAGATACGAGTATCATAATTTCCTTCAATCATCTGCTTCAAACCAAGCGTAATAATACGCAGCGGCTTCCTGATTCTTCGTGCCACCCAATAGCTGTACACGATAATAAGCAAGAGAACCATTCCAACTCCTAAAAAAACATAGTATGAAAGCGAGTGGTTGAAGTATTCAACTAATGGATCACTATTAATTGAAATGTCGATAACTTCTCTAGGGATTTTCAAAAGCAGCCACTCTGATTCATTCTCATTATTACGTGTAGTCAACGAGTAGAAGTACGCCTGATCTTCTCCGTTTTCCAGGTTATTTAAGAGCTGATTGTCGGTATATTGTGTTACATCGTCCTTCTTCTCTCCAACTACGTCGATGACCTTCTTGTCTTGACCCAAGATCTCAATCCACCCACCGCTATGCAGAAGCCGTTTGGTTTCTATCCCATGCTCCAGATTATCTCGATAGGCACTCGCTTCAACCTTCAAATCAGGATCAGCGATTTTATTTTTTTCGAACATATGGGTCACATCAAGGTTAATGAACAAATAATAAACAATCACAAGAAAAAACAAAATGCAGATGAATAACAAAAAATCCAGCGTCAGCGATGATTGTAAAGGTCGTTGATCTCTATTGCTCCATAGGCGTTTCAATTTTGTATCCCAGCCCTCTAATAGTCTTTAAATAAACCGGCTTTTTGGAGTCTTCCTCAATCTTTTCCCGGATATTACTGATATGTACCATGATACTATTATCTTCGTACACATAGAAATCTTCCCATACCGCCTCATATATTTTTTTTCGTGTAAAGACCCGACCCGGTTGTTTCATCATTAATTCCAGAATTTTGTACTCAGTAGAAGTAAGAACGACGGGTTCTCCTGAACGATAGAGTAGACACTGGCTTTGATCCAGTCTCAATTCTCCCAACACAATTTGTTCAGCTGCCTTTTCTTCAATAATCTGTGCGTCAAAATGATGTACCCGCCGCAGTAAAGCTCCTGCACGAGCTACAATTTCCAAAGGATTAAACGGTTTGGAAATATAATCGTCGGCACCGAGTTCAAGTCCCAGTATTTTGTCGTAATGTTCGCTTTTTGCAGATAAAAATAACACCGGGAAATGATGGAACTCACGAATTTTCTTCAATAATTGCAGTCCATCTAGACCAGGCATCATAATATCAAGAATCGCTAAATCAATTTTTTGGTTCTGCACTTGCATTAACGCTTCAGTCCCACTGTTCGCTTCCACAATGTTGTACTCTTTCTCTAAATATAATCTCAACAATTCCACAATTTCTGCTTCATCATCTGCGATTAGAATTGTATACACAGTAATCACCCCATCTAACTATAATCTTCGATTATTAAACTCACCTAAACGCAATCTAAAGAATAGCTAAATTATTACATCCATCAAATTCTTATATTTAAATAAAAATCGCACACAGGAACTCGTCCCATGTACGATCGTATAATTCCAGAAATCTGAACATCTGCTGGCAAATATAAACGCCCTCGGAGTCCTATTAAAAAGCAACACCAATTCCACCTTCACCCGCATAGGTTCCCATTACAGGTCCCATACTTGAGAGTAAAACTTCTTTGAACGGGTGCTTTTGTAAGATGCGTTCTTTAATCTCAAGCGCAAGCTTCTCACAGTTACTGTGTACTATAGCGATAACAGCCTTCTCGTAGTCATGCTGCTTCTCATCCAAATGCGCAAGCAGCCGGTTTAATGCCTTTGTAAGACCCCGGGTCTTCTCCACTACCTCAACAGTACCCTCTTCGCTGATTTTAAGCAGTAGTTTGATATTTAGCACGGAAGCAACCGCTCCTGATATCCGGCTTAGACGTCCGCCCTTCATTACATTCTCAAGTGTATCCAGTGTAAAATATGCGCGAACTTCATCCATTTGCTGAAGCACCTTGTCCTTCAGTTCCTGCAGACTTGAACAAGTCTGTGACCACTTCGCCGCAAGGCCCACGATCAGCGACAACCCGCCAGAAAAGGTCTTGGAATCTATAACCTCTATCGCATTGGTGTGTCCTTCTTCTTGGTACATTTCCATAGCGATCATAGCCGTCTGATAAGTGCTACTAATATTAGAGGACATACAAATGACCATAATGTCAGTACCTTCCTCTACTTGCCTGAATGTCTCAAGGAATTGGTTTGGACTTGGACTTGCCGTAGTAGGTAGCTCCTTGGATTCACTCATTTTAGCATAAAAGGTTTTCGTATCCGTATCCGCAGGCATTAACTCATGCCCAAAATGAACCGGTAGATGGACCACGGAAACATTATACTTCTCCATGTAGTCAAGGGGTAGGTCAGAACCGCTATCTGTTATGATCTTGATTGCCATAATATAAGTACTCTCCTTTCAATATCAGTACTATTATAGCTATCGCCAAATGAAATCTCCAGTAACCAATATAACTTGAAAAATCCTTCAATTTGTGCTTATGTCATTCTTCCTTAACTTGTCCTAATATGATATGGTTTATGAATAAGCGTATAGAAATGGAGTGTATGTATGAGTAAGGGAAGAGTATGGAACCGAGGCAAGCATGATGGAACAGGACTATCAAGGAAAAAAAGCGTGGATCAAGAAGTTACAACATCTACTGAAACAGAATCGACTGAAGCTTCAAATGAACCGTCAAATACCAGAATTGATACAGTTAAACCGATGAATCGTACGAACTGGGTAACTCGTCCTGCACGGGTTATCAATAAAGATTCCAAAAACAAACAATAACTATGACAAATAGGGTTTCAGAACTTGTCCCTGAGTTCTGAAACCCTATTTTTATATGTTCTTAAACGTAGGTAGTTTACATAATTACATCCTGACGCTTATACAAAACGAGTATGGCTGCTGCTATAAGGATCATCCCCATAAATGCGGGTGCGGCATGGCCTAGTGATACATAAATCTGACCTCCAATGATAGGCCCAATCATTCTTGCTAAAGCCTGAATAGATTGGCTACCTCCTTGAATCCTACCTTGTTCACTAGAATCGACAGACTTGGAAAGCATCCCGTTAAATGAAGGCCCAAAGATCGAATCCCCAAAGCCAAATATAAACATTCCAGCGATAAAAAGAGGATAGAATGAGAACAACGCAGATAACGCAATAAAACTGTAACCGATAATTTCCGAAGCCATTCCAAGAATTGCTATACGTTTATCACTAAGTTTCTTCAAAAGCTTTGGCATGATCAAACCTTGTGAAATGATGTCTTGGAGACCCATAATCGAAAACATAAGTCCGATTAGTGCAGGCTTCCAGCTGAAAGTATCCATCGTAAATTGAGAAAATACTGCCTGTAAAGATCCGTTAGGAATCCAGAGTAAAAACGCTGAGACTAGCAGCCTATTTAAGTTTTTCATGGAAAGTAAGTTTGCAAGCTGTGAAAATGGATTCAGTCTTACAAAGGTGATCTCTTTCAGTCTATTCTTCTTGGCAAGGCTCTCTGGCATAAAAAAGAATCCATAAACAACATTCAATAAAGTTATGATTGCTCCAAAATACAAGGGAACAGAATAACCAAACTTAGCAAGTAATCCGCCTATCGTTGGGCCAATGACGGTGCCTACACCTACAACTGCACTTACCCATCCGAAGTATTTGGTTCTCTGCTGCGAAGGAATGATGTCTGCAAAATATGCAAAGATCGTGCTTATGCTCCCGCCTGTTATCCCTTCGATTATACGTCCAGCAAATAGTACCCATAGAGCCCCTCCTATGCCAAAAACCAAGTACCCGACGGCGGAACCCAACAGGCATACTAAGAGTAATGGACGCCGGCCATATTTGTCGCTCAAAGCTCCAAGTACGGGGGCTGCAAAAAATACACAGACTGCATATACCGAGGTCAGCATCGTAACAACTATTGCTTGTTCTCCAGGACTGCTTGTATAAGGCTGCACTAAGAATGGGACGACAGGCATTATGATACTAAAGCCTATTCCGCAAAGAAACACAGAGATAAGACCGAATATTAAGGCGTGTTTATCTACGGATTGTCCTGTGTTCTGTTCATTGTGTGATTTAAATGTGGACATTTATGTTCACTCCTTAAAGTTAATGTTTTGATTCCTAGGAAACATGTTTATCGTATCGCCTTTTTGTTTCCTTGTCAACAAAATAATAACAATAAAAATGCAGCCGTTCTCCATAGAGCCCGACTGCATGTGGTTTCATTTTCATTATTCAAATTTTATTCCGATTTAATATCTTTACCCTGTTTCTTTATTTCCGCATCCAAATGACTACTGTACTTTTCCACGAAACTAAGCATACTATCAAATTGTTCCTCGGTTATCTGCGCAAAGACGGCTTTATCCCGCTCTTGAAACTCTTTGTGAAGGTTCTCATGGATTTTATAAATTACTTTTCCTTGCTCAGTAAGCCTAAAATAGATTTCTTTTTTGTTATCAGACTTCTGGTAGCTTTCGATCAGGCCTTTTTCTATGAGTTTCTTAGTTAATTTACTTATGGCACCGCGAGTCATAAAAAAGGACTCCGCAAGTTTTGTTACGTTGGAATCTACATTTTTTTCAATGTATTCTATACAATGTACTTCGGAAGATGTATAACCCTTAAGACTTGCTTCCATCTTATCTTTGTTAAGCCAAACCATCTTATTATATAGGTCCCTGACACCCATTAGGATCTGATCTTCTTTGTTCATGACCTGTCCTCCCACCCACTCTTGCATTAACAATATTATATCACATTATTTTTTTGTTTCTATTTCAACAATATTTAAATGATAATTTGGAGGATTGAGCTAACAGCAAACAGGGTTTCGAAACGGATATCACTCGTTTCAAAACCCTGTTTGTTTATTGTCTAAGGCTGCCTAAAGAGGCGGCCCTTTGCTAATCTTAACATTATGCACGAGTGGAGAGAATGAATCTCTCTAGCGCTGCTGTATCCGTAATCCTATGATTACATTCTTGGCTCTCTATGCAAATATATTGGCCAATGGAGGAATAATCATCCGGCGAAGATTTCGCAAGCCTGGTCTTGACCGTAAAGAAGGCTAGCTGTTGCTGCCGATTACAGAACAGGCAATACCCCTTCTTGTTCATCGGTGTCATTCTACCCTCAATACCAATAAACTGTCCTTCAAACGGATATACAATAAATAATTTATTGGTAGCAATATCTATCCAGCTCAGATATGTCATATATCGAAAGTCGATCGCTGATAAACCAGGTACCTTCAGCTTCTTATTCTTAGGGAATAACTTCTGAATCTGTTTCGATGTAATCTGTGGAAAAGGCTCTAAATAAGGCTCTAATCCACTAAGATACTTCTGAAAATCGTATGCAGTCTCAAAGGTAGATATTTGTTGCAGCAACTGCTGCTGACTATCACTTAGTGTTGGAAAAGCTTCTACAACATTCAACGAAGAACGATATCTTACCGTCTCCAAGACTCTTCGATCCGCTACAGTTCGCAGTGTTTTTAGAAGGAAGTCTGTTTGTTTCTTAATAAAATTATATTGATGGTTTCTAATAAACGGTGTATTCATTGCTCTTCAGCCCCTTATATTTTGAAATTTCATAAGGTGCAAAGCCCATTATTAGAAACGATAATATTTAGTTTGGGCGATCATCCATCCTATCGCACCTCACGCAAAGTATCGCCCTAATTTAGGCTTTGCGTGAGGAACTTCTAGCTAATGGGCAAACCAGCATTAGCACAGTACCACCTCCGATTACATTCACGAAAAAAGTATAACAGGAATGTTTGGAATCGGCTAGACCATGTTGCCAACCTCTGCTTCATCTCTGGAAGGTGCTTCACCAATGAGCTGCTTCAAAAGTTTCTTTCAATTCCTCAACCGTCGAGCAGGTAATATTCAACCGATTCAGAACATCCCATATTGCAGACATTGATGACTATCACTACCGGCAATCACAGGTACACCAAGCGTTTCAGCAAATGGTGTGATCAGGTTCTTATAAGTCTCTGCCCCCTGCATGTAAATATCCTTTGCATTGAAATCAAAAGCATCTAATCTCCGAAGCAGCTCCGGGTCCAGTTGATGTAATGGCGTAGAAGTTCGGAAGGGATGAGCTCCGATTTTCCAAAGGTTATGTTCGTCGGCCATGTCCAGCACCTTGAAAGTAATAAAATCCCCCTCCTGCGTATGCTCATCCAGTAAAGCCCGAACTGCTAGAACATTCTCCTTAAGTCCGATCAGCAGGATATGACCTGTCTCGCGATATCCACCTCCATACCTGGAAACAGTTTAAGTCTGTTTACATCATAATACGGAGTGATCGCTAAAATAGGCGCCAACTGTAAAAATTGCGAATGAATGACTACGGAAATCATGAATAATTTACCTCCTTTTACAAACACTACGAAACAAAAGGAGGCTGATGTTTCATGTGTCAACGTTTTTCCCTGGCGGCCGAACTGCAGGAAATTAGGGATCATTTTGAAATTAACCGGGTGATGTACTACTATAAAGACCGCTATAATATTAGTCCCACTCAGGATATGCCGGTAGTTTTACAACAGGATGGTGAGCGAATTCTAGACGAGTTCCGCTGGGGATTCGTTCCTTACTGGGGTAAAGATGCGATCAATGCGGATCTACGAAATGTGCATCAGAATCCAACCTACCGTAAGATGGTGGACAAGCAGCGCTGTATTATCCCGTGCAATGGATTTTACTATTGGAAAAGAGAAGGAAAGAAGACTTATCCAGTTCGGGTAGTCATGAATAATCGCAGTATGTTCGGAGTGGCTGGTCTATACGAGATTTGGCATGATACGCGCGGGGAGCCTCTTCGCACCTGCTCTTTGGTTATGACAGAAGCTAACCCACTAATTAGCGAATTTGAGAGCCGGATGCCGGCGATTTTGTCCCCACAGGATATCACTCGATGGCTTGATGAGGAGACAAATGATCTGGAAGCACTGAATCCGATTCTGCGGCCTTATTCAGCAGATGAAATGCAAGTGTACCCGGTCACACCAATGATTAACGACAACAGGAACGACTCGGCTGAATGTATTCGAGAAATGGATCTGAAGGGATCCTGGGTAAAGCCTTGAGATGATAGCAGAATTGAATTAGATGCTCTAAAAATGAAGCAGCGGTGCTAGGGCTGAGAATTAAAACCTTAGCACATCGCTGCTTTTATTGCTTATCATTTCTATTGGCTCTTCATCCAATTACATGCTCAAGAGTTCAGTTCGAATTTATATTGTTCAAGCTTTTCAAAACACCATCCACCCATTCAGGATCATCCCATAACTTAGAATTGTTAAACTTTCTAACCGCAGGATGACCCGTTGTGATAGTATCTACACCATCCTTGTACAAAGTACAAATCAACAATTTCTAATGACTTATTTACAGATTGAACTAACAGTTTGCAAGTCATCCCAGACCAGCCCCTTCCTTCTCCACCTTCCCTATAAACTCATCCATCTCTTTCCTCGTTCTCAGAATAACAACCTCTTTACGTCCTTTAATCTGCTCAAGTTTCTTTATAGTGTTCACTCGACCTTTTTTTCTATAATTCCAAACCCATTTCACAAAATCCCAATCTAATTTTTCTGGGCATTCTTGATTCATATCCGGTCTGGATTTCTTGTGATATATAATTCGTCGTTTGATAATTCGGTAGATGCATAGAAGTCTAGGCATATCTAAGAAAATTATTAAATCGGCTTTGTTAATTCGGATATCCATCGTTCTTGAATAGTTACCATCCATGATCCAATGCTCTTCATTGATAAATTGTTCGACAATATTATTCCACTCTTCATTTGGTTTAGGAACCCAGTCGGCATTCCAGTAATAGGTATCCAAATGTACAACAGGGAGATCAAGTATGTAATGTAGTTTGCGAGACAAGGTAGATTTGCCCGATCCAGCAGATCCAATGACTAGTATTCGGTTCATAGGTTCTCCTTTCGCAAAAAAAACACTAACAGGACGTTAGTGCCTTCCAAGAGTTATTATTTTGAAATTTTTATAGCTTAAATCGATTTCAGAAAATCCTTAACAGCCTGCGTCTTCTTATCCCCGTTCTTCTCCAGTAGCATCAAAAATTCTTCAAGCTGGATCAGTAGTGGGCTGGCTTCAATCTGCTCTGGCCCCGCTTCTGACAATGTATTCTCGTATGCAATTGCCGCTTCTTCACTCATCACTTGCGTTATCTTATCAAAGAGCGGAGAGTTTTGGGCACCGTTAAACACATATTCTTTGGCTACGTTATAGGCTTCCTTAATAGCTATTGTACGGTTGGAAGACTTATAGGTTGACAAAAAATCTTCATATGCCATAGCCCGTTCTATGACCTTGTACCAGTTGATCAGCAAAGTTCCGTTCACAGCAGAGGGTTGCTCAGACTCAGTAGCCATCAGCTCGATATAGGCTTGCAAATCTTTGGAGACGTAAGGTTTGAACACTTTGAAGCTTTTGTATTGAATGATTGGATAAAAGCGTCCGCCACCCAATTCAAGCTTATAGTCCATGGTAGTCAAGTCCTGTAGAACAACACGGGTCTGGGACTGCTTCACCTTGGATCGAGCCAGCACCATTGACATGCCTGGAGTATAAATATCTTTGATATCTTGTTGAATAGCAGGCGTATTCATTCGTTTGATTGCTGTAGGTAGATAAGCTTTCAGGGCATTTTCCAAATGTAAAACGGCTAAATTAGCCTCTGCTAGCGTCATCTCATCAATACGATTGACTAAGGTGGCTTGGGCCAGACTGAGAGATGAAGGTTTCTTCACTCTTTGCTCAAACAAACTAAAAGCAGCAGAAGACTTAACAACCGCTGCTTTTGACCGCTGTGGGAAGGCAAAGGAAATGGCAAGACCGATACTGGTCAAGAACAGGATTAAGCCGAGAGGGGCAGCAATGCTTTTCATAAAAATTGATCGTTCCATGGTACAGCTCCTTCCAGGGTAGACTGAGACAATGATTCGATCTTAAAAATATCATTAAATGGAAAATAATTCAATGATCATGTCAAAATCAAACATCACCATTATGCCGCTCTAGAATTATCCAAGCATAGCGGCTTGGCGTTTGTACTGATCCTCCAGCACTAAACAGGCCATAGCCTCTACAACAGGGACGATTCTCGGGCAAATACATGGATCATGTCTACCTTCGGTGCGTATCTCTTGTTCTTCCCCTTTGATGTTAGTCGTTTGCTGTGGTACAGAAATGGATGAGGTCGGTTTTACACTAATCCGAAATACGATTTCTTGTCCGGTGCTAATCCCCCCGATGATTCCTCCGGAATGATTAGTAAGAAAACCATCGCTATTCATCGCGTCATTATGCTCACTCCCCAGCATCCTTGCCGCTTCGAAGCCAGCTCCAAATTCTATCCCTTTAACAGCGCCAATGGACAGCATAGCTTTCGCCAGTTCTGCATCCAATTTATCAAAGACCGGCTCTCCAAGACCCGGAACCACGCCACGAATACGGCATTCTACAATGCCACCACAGCTATCCCCAATCTCGGCTAACCCCTCAATTTTTTTAATCATTTTGTCAGCTGCAATTGGATCACAGGCACGGACAGCGTTTTGTTCAATCACACCCTCATCGAAGGATTCACATCTTATGCCTCCGATTTCTTTTGTGTACGCTACTACCTGTACGCCTCTTCTCTCTAACAACTTACGAGCTATCGCACCTCCGGCCACTCTTGCCGCAGTTTCTCTACCTGAAGCACGTCCACTACCACGATGATCCCGAATGCCGTATTTCTCTAAATAAGTAAAATCGGCATGGCCCGGACGAAAAGCGTCCTGGATCTCGCTGTACGCTTCTGGTCTCATATCGTGGTTTTGAAGAACTACAAAGAGCGGTGTACCTGTTGTTTTCCCCTCAAATACTCCAGATTGTATGTGGACAACATCATATTCTTTACGAGGAGTAGTCACTGAAGATTGGCCCGGTTTTCTCCGATCCATCTGTTTCTGTATATACGCTTCGTTAATCTCGACGCCTGGTGTTACACCATCCACTATGACCCCTACCGACACACCATGTGACTCACCGAAGGTTGTAATTTTGAACACTTCACCGAATGTATTTCCTGCCATTATATATGCACTCCTTATTTAGTATTGGACCTGTACGCCTAACGCTGACAAACGGTCAAAATAATCTGGACAGGTCTTTGAGACACAACCAGGGTCGATAATCTGAATATTTTCAATCTTCAAGCCGATTAAAGAAAGCGCCATAGCCATCCGGTGATCGTCATGAGAATTTAGTAATGCTGGGATTGGCTGACCCGGATATACCGTTAGACCATCCTCAAACTCTTCCACACGTATTCCGAGCTTACTTATTTCTTCACATATCGCGGCTATCCGATCACATTCATGATGTCTGATATGTGCGGCATCCTTTAGAGTGATTGGACCATCTGCAAAAATAGCCATAGCAGCCATTGTTAGTGTTTGATCCGACCACTTCTTCATACTCACTGTGTATCCACCCTTAAGCCGTGGGACACCTTGTACTTCAACAAAGTTCTCCCCACGAACAACGGTACAGCCCATTACCTCCAGAACGTCTAAGAACTCGATATCAGGTTGACTTGTATTGCTAGCATTGATCCCTTCAATTCGTACACGTCCTGCCGTAAGTGCAGCTACCGCCCAAAAGTAACAGCATGTGGATACATCAGGCTCTAAAGTGATCGTGTGACCTTGATACTTTCCTGCAGGAACCGTTATCGATTGACCGTCCTGAGATGCTTCTGGTTTTACACCAAAGGAGGCCATCATAGTAAGGGTCATCTCTACATAGTCTCTTTGCACAACTTCTCCATCAATATACACGGTTACCGGTTCTTTGGCATACGGTGCGGCTAGCAGTAATCCACTTATAAATTGACTTGAAGTGGAGCCGGGCAGGGTTGCCTTTCCTCCTTGCAGACCTTTTGCCTCTAATGTAAAAGGTAAACAACGGTCGGCTTGTTTATACTCAAATTGTGCACCCAGGGTTGTTAATGCATTGAGTAATGGCGCGAGTGGTCGCTCACAAAGCCGTTTACTTCCATTCATTGTCCAAGTGCCAGTCCCTGCCGCGAGTGCAGCCGGTAAGAATCTCGCAACCGTACCTGCCGCTCCTACATATAGCTCACCAGTCGGATTCGGCCAGTTGCCGCCACATCCATCCACAACAGCTGTCTCTTCTTCTATCACAACGGGAATCCCCAGTTTTTTTAATGATTCAATACACCAGTAAGAGTCATCACTTCTTAATATTCCCTTTATTTCTGAACGTCCATCAGCTAAAGCAGCGATTACCAAGGCCCGATTCGTCAGACTTTTGCTTCCTGATATGGTTATCGTCCCATTGATTACCGCTTTCGCTGGGCTAATCTTCACTATGTGTTTATCGCTATTCGTTGACCATGGAGAACGTGCTTCTAAGTCCGGTTGATTGGATTCCACTTCATCCACCCCTTTGAATTATTCCTCTAGCCTGATTATAATGAATGAAATGAAATAAATGAAATTGGATTTTTACCATAATGATATAGAGGTGATCTATACCACATGTTCAACTTGGAGTGGTATCGTATTTTCTGGCAAACGGCACGTCATCGAAATTTAACAAAAGCTGCAGGGGAACTTCATATTACACAGCCTTCTGTGAGTTATGCCATTAAACAAATGGAAGAAGCCTTAGGGCTGAAGCTGTTTCACAGGCTGTCCAAAGGTGTAGAGCTTACAGAAGAAGGACGAGCGCTATTTGAATATGTGGAGCAATCCTTTTCCATGCTGGATTCTGCACAGAAGCATCTGGAGAGCTTGAAGCAGTTAAATGAGGGAGAAATACGAATCGGAGCCAGTGATTATCTGATCAAGCACCTTTTGTTGCCGCAGTTGAATACCTTTCATAGCACATACCCAGGTATACGAATTCGTCTCTCTCATGGGAAGACGCCAGACATCACTAAGCGTTTAAAAGATGGTGAGATCGACTGTGCCTTTGTCCATATGCCGCTTCACGATCCACTGCTAAATATACAGACGCTGGCTGTGTTAGAGGATTGTTTTGTAGTAGGTGAAGCCTATCAAGAATTAGCTAGTCGTTCACTTACCATGAGAGAAGTGTCAGAGCTGCCTTTAATCTTATTTTCTCAAGGGAGCAGTACTAGAGTATTTGTTGAACAATGGTTTGCGACTAAGGGATTATCGGTAATGCCAGATATTGAATTGGGGAGCATAGAACTGCTAGCAGAGTTCGCTAGATTAGGGTATGGGGCAGCTTTTATCAGCCGTTCTTTCGTGCAAGAGGATCTTCATAGTGGAAAGCTTCATGAGTTGAAGTTAGAAGATCCGCTTTTACCTCGCAGTATAGGTTTTGCAGTACGACGGGATCGAAAGCTGTCTATTGCGGCTGAGCAATTTGTTCAGATGATTGGGGCACGGCTATCTGAGGGTTTATAATTCTTTGACTAAAAAAGCAAAAAACACCGGGAATCCCGATGTTTAATTCATTCCTAAAGCTTCTTTAATTTGCGGGATAGATAAACCGTTTGTTTTCATCTCTTTGATCCAAAGAATGCGTGCGACGGTTTCCTCTCTTTTATATCTGCGTGTTAAATTCTCCTCGGCCTGTTCAAAGGGAAGCATGCCTTCTTCTGTGTAATGTTTGAGTGTACTATAACGAGAGTTTGTGATTCTTACCAATTCACCTATAGATACATACTCTGAAGCCAAAATATTCTCCATGGAGCGTTGTCTAGACATTGATTACCAACTCCTTTACAGCGGGCGCTTCGGAACAAGACGCACACCTTGGATTGGCACTTTCATCATTACAAAATGCGGGATCGCATCGTATAACAAATTATCAATTTTAAGGGTCGCAATCGATCCTCTCTCCATCACCTTAACTTCATGTCCATAGGACAATAATCTTGTAATAACTGCGTCTAGTCTTTGATTAGAATTATCAAACCAAGACTCTGTTTCTATAAAGACAGCTCGCGATGGCTCTAGGGCAGGGAATACAAGATTGATGCTACTACCAATAAAAGTCTTCGCAAACTTTGTCTTCAATTCTAAAAAGCGTTTGATTCCCAACTCAATTCCATGGCGAATTTGTATTGGAAGCAATGCCTTTGCCCATAAATTACTTTGGTATAAATCATGTAGTTTGATATTTACCTTTTCTATTTCCTTTAGCGAGAAGAAATCATGCATGCATCCACATTCACGAAGCAGCCACAGCATACAAATGACCTCATCCGTTACTGAACCCTCTTCCAAAATCTCTGCGCGAATGTTCTCTGTAATGCTTGTGTACGCCTCCATATTACTGCGATACGCTCTAACTTCAACTTCGGCAGTATCAAAATACATGTCGCTCCCTAACAGACTTGGGATATCTTCAAGCAAATCCATTGCTTTAAGATAATCTGAAATCGCGGTCTCGAACTTTTTTAATTGTTTGTTAGACAGCATGGAGGCCTTTTTTACCCACCAATTAAGATCACCCTTCACTTCAGCATGTTTATGAAGCAAGGGCTGTAGAACCGTTTCTCTATAAAGTGCTGAATGAACTTGATCAAATCCTTCCTTGGGCAAAGTTAACTTGTTCTCTGATTGCGTAAAACATCCCTCTAAGTAAAGCTCCAATATAACCGCTGCTGCCATACAGCGTAAAGACACTTTCTTGACAGTAGTCATATGAAGACTTCTCTGTGCATTAAGCGCGATCACTGAAAAACTCGGTGCTAATTTTAAATCCATCATAACCATCCACCCCTATCCATAAATTCGTATTTACTGGATGATATTTATTCCGTATGGTGAGCGTTTTGATTTACTTACTACTTACTACTTACTACTTATCACTTACAATACTCTACATTTACATTATTTTCAAGTGTTCTTGAATAAATTAAATAAAACCCCAACTTGTAATCGGAGACTACTAAAAGAACGGACAATCATATCCTTTTTAGCAAAAAAAGCCAGATCGTCAAGCAATTACGCACATTGCTTGACGACCTGGCTTTTAATTTAAAAATAAACCAACATTTTCTTTTTATGTATGTTTTTAAGTCATTAATATTTAGCACTGCGGTACAAAGTTATTTTTTTTTCATATTATAAAATAAGACCCGCAGTGAAAGGAATTTACACTCATGGAATATTTGAATATGCTTGCTAAATTAGGTGTTGGAAATGCTCATCCTGGAGGGTTTACTGCAACTTTAAAGCAATTTGAACAATATCCACTACCACCTGCTTCCCGAATCCTTGAAGTTGGTTGTGGCACTGGCAGAACATCTTGTTATTTAGCTGCACAAGGTCATGATGTAATAGGTATAGATATTCACCCAGATATGATCTCAAAAGCAAAAATACGGGCTGAAAAAGAGAAATCTATAATTCAATTCTTAGTAGGTGACGCAAGTTCGCTTCCTTTTCCTAACGAGTCATTTGATGTGATTCTTGTTGAGTCTGTATCCATTTTCACTGATACAGAAAAGGCATTCTCGGAATATTATAGGGTTCTGCGGACTGGAGGCAAGCTTTTTGACAGAGAAATGATTCAATATAAACCTATGTCTACAGAAATTAATCAAATGATTAGTACATTTTATCATGTTGAGAATCTATGGGACTTTAATAAATGGTCAGCATTAGTAAACACTATGGGATTTTATCATTCACAGATAGATGGTCCCTTCTTGTTTCCTAAATCAAGTGAGGATCTTACAGAGCATCCAGACCATTATCAACAAATGGATACTGATTCCTTTCTTGACCACACGATTTGGGAAGTGATCAGTAAGTACAACAGTATAATGGACCGTTATCATGAATTCATCGGATTTATTCTCGTTATTGGAACGAAATAAAGGATTGGCATGTCCATCAACATTTGCAAAAAAAGAACAATAGCCTTGGAACAGTGGCTATTGTTCTTTCTGATAGCCTGCTATTATACAAAGAAACAAGCAGATAATATAATTACCAATAAGATATAAAGAACCAAAATTTCTCCAGTAGAAGTAAATCTGCCTCCAACTCCACAGCTCATTGATTATCCCTCCCTTTTACTTCCTAAAATATAATATGCGCCACTATTCTAAAAGTATGGACTATCACCTAAATAACATGAGCTGACGGATTTTAAATTCCTACTCACGCCGGAAATAATTACGAAATTGGCCCCAACATTATGTGCCAAAGTTTCTCAAATAGATGATGAATAATAGGAGGTCTATCCATGAATCAAGACAGCGGAAGTTTATATGGTTATTCCGGAATGGTATTCGGATTCGGAATTCTCATAGACAAGACAAATCATCTGAGGAATTGTCGCAAATTCGAACCCGCATCGAAAAAATTGAAAAGATTCTTAGTGAGGTAGAATAAACGGCGGAATTGCAACAGTCACCCCAGTAAAGGCCCATCCGATAAGATATGATGGACCTTTGTTATATCCTCCATTAACTTCTGTTATGCGGTAAAAAAACTTATTTTGGTATTGAGCGAAAAAAACAGCACAAAATATCATGCACTGCTTCCCTTTCCACCTTAAACTGTAGAAAAAAGGAGGGAACAGGATGTTAACGATTTCCGTTCATACACTGGATTTGAAAGGAACAAGCTATGAAATTGGGTATAAGCTAGGCAATATTGTTTCAGAAAATACAGCACATAAGATTGCTTACACTCGTAAACTCGAAGGCTTTGGTTTAACAGAATATAAAGACGGTGCTATTTACGGAGGTCGCTGGCATCGAAGTGGCTTCTTTTGAAGGACTTCCTGCAAAATTTGTACAAAAGGTAATTCCAGAGGGGCGTTACGCCGTATTCACTCACACTGGTACACTGCGCACGCTTGCCCAAACGTTCCATTATATTTGGGGAACGTGGTTCCTTAACACGAAAGAGGAAATGGACGAGCGTGAGGATTTTGAGCTATACGATCAACGATATTTAGGATATGATCATCCTGATTCCAAAGTAGATCTGTACATTCCGATCAAATAAAAATCATGACCCCCTAGAGAATTATTGGATGATAGCGCGGCTTAGACCAAACTGCAAAAGCCCAAGCGTTGAATACGCCTGGGCTTCTATTTATAGGTAAATGTGGTCTTCAGACATTATTAGTGAATCAACAACACAAAGCACTCCACATGCCTAATATCCCTATACTGTCATTGGATTGAATTCATTAACTCGTAGAAATATTTAGGTTCCTGAGTTTTATTAAGTCGATACCAAGCGTCTAATGTTTTTGGAGAAAATACATCTAGCGCTTTTAAAACATGAACAGAAAATTCTAATGGAGCTACTCCGGATGCGGTGATCAATTTCCCATCGGTGACAGCAGATTCCACTTTGTAATATTCTTCGCCCGTGTAAGAATGGCAAATCATTTTAAGGTAGGCCAAATCATTGCTTGTGTGCCAACGTGAATCTAACAATCCTGCTTGAGCAAGTCCTAAGGTAGCACCGCAAATTGCTCCAACTACTATCCCTTCCTTTAAACACATCTCGGCAATTTTTAATATGGGCACGTGAATAGCTTCTGTCCATGTATTTCCACCAGGTAAAATCAGTGCATCTACGCTTTTAATGCTGCACTCATCCACTTTAATGTCAGGCATTATTTTCAATCCGCCCATTGTAGTTACTGGAGTCTTTTCTATCCCAACGGTGACTATTTTTGCTGGACCCAGCCCCTGTCTGAAGTGTCTTCCAGAGTGCAGTTCGGCGGTTAAATAACCTATTTCCCAATCGGACATGGTATCAAACACATAAAGATATACTGTATTATTCATTTCTAAGTGCTCCTCATAAAGTTTATTAGGTAACAGCAACCATTCATCTTTAATGAGTGGTTATCATTATAATAAAACAACTTCACTGACATCTGCTGTCAGTGAAGTTGTTAAACTTGATAATATTCCATTAACTCTGAAGCAACCGCCACAAGTTTATTCTTTAGATTCTGTGGCTCTATAACTTGAATGGATTTCCCATAGGGAAGAATTATATACGGAACATATGTATACAGTGATTCTTCCTCAAGTAAAAAAATTGCTTGCGTTGATGTCCGCTCCTGCAAATGATGCTCCAAAAACCAATGTATGCATAAATCATCCAACGCCTCTGCCCTGCCACCAATAATTAAAGAAATTAATTCGGATTTACCTACTACATCTGGTAACAGATTTTTCATAAAAAAAGTACGCGCTGAAAAATCATTGGGACGCCTAAATGAGAATGGCGTGCGTGTGATGTTCAGAATTCGTTCTACCCGAAAGCTGCGGATCTCATTCCGCAGGTGGCAAAATGCAATTGTGTACCACTTATTGTTCCAATTAACCACACCATAGGGGTCTATTACCCTATTTGGGGACTGCTCTTCATGACTGTTACGATAAGAAATTTCTACAGACCATTCATTTGCTACAGCGTGCTCCAATTCCTGCAATACCGGCTGAACAGCGGGGTATCCCCTGCGGTTTATTACTTCAAATCCGGCTAAATGATGGCTTAGTATACTTTCCTGCTCCTGATTCGAATACATTTTCAACTTGGATGTTGCATTCTCTAATGCCTCACTCAAAGGATATCCGGCTTCTTTTGCAAATAGGGCAGCATGAAGCAGTGTCTTTTTTTCATCAATACTAAATAGTAGAGGAGATTTGATAAAATTGTGCAGTAAGCTATACCCTCCATTGTGCCCTGTGTCGGATATGATAGGGACGCCACTGACGCATAGTGCATCAATATACCGATAAACTGTTCTTATATTTATCTCTAACTTTTCCGATATTTGCTTTGCAGTCAATTTCTCTCCCGAATTCAACATCCATAGAATTGTTAGCATATTATCATTTTTTGGCATAACATAACCCTCACCTTTGATTACCACTATACTTAACTTCTAACAAGCACTTTAAGTGATTTGTTTGCTAATCCACTGTATTCCTTTATTCTGATCCTAGTAGTGTTGATACACTCCTGAATTCCTTGTTATTACTAATCAACTCCGTTAGTGTTACCGGAGTGCTCACTCCCCCACATCTCGATAACTGTTCTAACGGCGATTTTTTTCAAATCCTCTTTTCATTTCAATAAATGCCTCAGCTTATCTGGGTTCCTAACAAAGTATAAGTTGCGAATCGAATTTCTCTCGACATGCATTAGCGCAACAGTTACGATGCCATCTCCTGAACGGACAACGAGTCCTGTTTGGCCATTTATATCCCTCATTTCTACATGCACGCCTCCTTCGTAATGAGGAGCCTTACGAGTTAAGCCGAGAAGGAAACGGGCGACGAGATCGCGCGATTCAATAGGATGGACGGCGGCGAAGGCTTTACCCCCTCCATCTGAGACCAACACGACATCTTTGGCGAGCATGGATACAACCCTATCCACGTTACCCTGTTCGAGAGCCGCTAGGAGTCGACGGACCCACTCTTCGCTTGCAGCTTCGGGATTGACTGGTTCATCGGGGGTAATCCCCATTTTTCCTCTCGCACGGCTGATCAGCTTGCGGCAATTCGCTTCGCTTTTGCCAACGAGCTCAGCAATATTAGCATATTCAAAGCCGAGCGCCTCACGAAGCACGAACACTGCCCGTTCCGTAAGGGACAGCCTTTCAAGCAATACGAGCATAGCATAAGACAGCAGCTCGCCTTGAACAACCGATTCAAACGATTCATCATTCGGAGTAAGAAGAGGCTCAGGAAGCCATTGCCCGAAATACTGTTCCCTCCGCTTACGCGCCGAATTGAATAAATCCCGACAGCGATTAGTTACCATTTTGCACAAATATGCTTTAGGTTCAACCAATCGATCCAGCTTTACATCATACAACTTCAGGAATACGTCCTGCACAGCGTCCTCCGCATCGGAGACCGATCCAGTCAGTTGGTAGGCAAGCGTAAAAAGCAGCCCTTTATAATGCTCATATAACTCTTGCATCTTAAAATTCCACCCTTTTCCACTAACCCTCTGTTTACATTATTTTAACAGACTTGCCGAATCCCATGTGAATTTCCTTATTCGCCAACCCAGCTTTCCTGTAAAAATAATATCTAACCCCCATTGATGTGTCCATACCATTCCCTGCTCCGGACCTAAGGCAAAACAAAAAAAGTCAATAAATTCCTTATGCATGGGTGCCGGACGCCCTGCAATATCCGCCGATAAAATCTTTCCAAGCCTTGCTGCTTGGGCGGTCGCTTCCTTACACGTCTTCCCGTCCACCCGTCCGGTAGCAGGGTCTACGATTCGCGCGCAGTCGCCGATACTGTATACACCCTGGGCCCCTTGAACCCGATAACTTGCATCTACGATCACGTATCCTTCCGGAGTGATCGGTAACCCGATGCTTTGCAGCATTGGGTTGGGTAACAGCCCCAGCGTCCAGACACATAGGCCAGCGGACATCGTCTCGCCGTTAGATAAGGTTAGCACTCCCTCTTTCTCCTGTAATACCCTACTTCCATGTAAGGTAGTTACTCCGCAAGCGTCAAGTGAACGTTCCAGTTTAAGCCCTACTTTTGCCGGGCCTTCTGGGAAAAGTCTCTTATTCGCGTTAAATAAATTTATCCTTACAGCATTCGGGTCAAGTCCCAATGATACCGCATCATCACGAAAAAAATAAGCTAGTTCAGCAGATGTCTCGATGCCGCTTATGCCCGCTCCAACAACGGCAATGGTCATTAATCTCTGACGTTCTTTCGAGCTTTTTTCCTTTACAGCTTTCTTTATATTCGCGCGCCATGCCTCTCGGATCTTCCACGCAGCGTCTAAACTCGCTAATGCTATACCTCCTAGATCAGAGTCGGGTTGCCGCACGACGCTGCCCACCGCCAAAACGAGGAAGTCATATTTTATCGAATTCTTATTTCCTACAGCATCCTGACAAAGTAGCCTTCTTTCCCCTGATTCGATTTTCGTTACAGTAGCCTGAACGAATTCAACCCCCTCGGGAAATAACCTAGTCAGAGGGATAGTAATCTCTTCATCTCCGACCGCGGGCTTAAAAAGCAATACTTTGCGAAAGTGATAAGGGTTCTTATCGATTAAAATAAGTCGGAGTGTTCGTTTACTTGCTTGCCCCTTAAATGTTTTCCGAATCGCTTTAACTGCATTAATACCTGCATATCCTCCGCCAATAACGATGCATGTCAATTCTTTCATTGCAACCACTCCTTATTCCGTCTGCATATAAAACGAGATAAGGAGTCGTTTTGTGACAACAACGATATTTCGATGACTGCCGATTATCTGTACTTGAAAAAGTTATCATCGCAAAAAACATTTGTTATTCAAAGTAATCTCAACAGAAGGGATACATCCTTCTTCAATTGCAATCCCAATCAATGTGGACACTATACTTTTGGTACATGAATTAATCCGTTGAAAGTTATCTCTTAACTGCATACTCGAGGTTTTCAATCTTCGTTATCATGGTTATATTACTATAAAATGGAATTTCATCTGGTTTACAAATTGATTAAAACAAAAAGATCACATCAATGGATAGCAAAAAGACTTGCTCGAGGTATCAATACCTTCGAGCAAGTCTTTTCATCTTAAATTATATAGAAACTAATGCCTTATACAAAAACATACTCCCCGTCACCGATCTGAATCGTCTTCCCTTTCAGCGCTAACGAATCCGTTTCAAAAAACACCTGTTTGAACTGGTTCTCGTCCCCATGTACGAAAGCAAAAGACTTATCTCCAATCGTAAGGATAAAAGTACCGTCCTCTGACTCTGTTACAGGCAATCCGAATATCGATCCCCAGTGTTTAGCGGTAGCTGCAGGATCGGAGACATGGAATACTGCGCGCACGATTTCAACATGACCTGCAGGATGAGGTTGGATGACTCCAGACGATGATAATCTTTCTAACCTCTCTGCATCTGTCCCGCTCCATTGAATGATGAACGGATAGACTAGGCCTTGAAAGTCACCACCGATAGTCATCATGCGCCACTCGATTAATCTTCCCTCGTTATCTAGACGCTTCCCATCGATGATTGGAGATAGTGATAAACCCGCTGCCTTAAGGGAATCCGCTACTTCTTCAATATCATCTGTCCGGATGACTACTCTGCTCAAGACTTCATGCTCCGGCAGAAGTTTTACAGCGTCTTTCACCACTAGATTATGTTCAGTTGCCTTTGCCAACTCAAGATTCTCAATGCCCAGAAATTCCAGATAGGTTAGCCCGAAATAACTTAATGCGTTATAGGTTCCCCAATCTTTATGAGAACCTCCCTTAAAAGCAACCAAATCATGAGCTCCAAAAATTTCAACCGGTTTAAACAGATCATTGACGTAGTGTACTAAATGATCCCATTTCACTGTTGCCATGATTACTTCACTCCTAGCTCAGTAGTACGCTTCACAGCTGCCAGAACACTTCTTTGCAGACCTGCTGCGAAATCACTGTTATTTAATTCGTACAAGCCATGCATCCCAACTCCGCCAGGTGAATTATTAATATCTAGCAGTTGTCTTGGATGCAGCCCTGTCTGCTGCAGCATAGCTACCGATCCCATCATATTCTCCAGTGCAACATTCCAGGCTTGCTCACGCGGCAATCCGGCAAGCACACCTGCATCTACAAAAGACTCAATGAAATAATAAATATAGTTGGGGCCAGCCACACCAAATCCAGTGAAAATATCCATTAATGTCTCATCCAGATATTGCACTTTACCAAATCCGAGTAAGAAATGCTCCACTTGATCACGGCTAGCGTAAGCATTTAATGCTACACCGCTATATCCGTAGCCTGTATCCGTTAATGTATTTGGAATGACACGGATAATGGACCTCTCAGCTCCAAAATAACCAGCTAATTGGACATTCGTCACACCTGCCACAATCGATACGATGACTGCGGTAGGTGAAGCGAATTGTTGTACGATTTGTCCAAGTGTAGTTAAATCATCCTTTGGACGCACCGCAACCACAATCAGATCTGCAGTAGATAGGCTTTGCTCCTGTGAGCTCTTCGTATCTATTCCGTATTTGGTACTCAAAAACTGAAGACGAGCTTCATTAATGTCAGATACACTAATTTGATCTACCGACAGGGTGTTGTTGGATATACATGCGCGAATGATCGCTTCCGCCATCTGTCCTCCACCGATAAAATGAATCTTTTCTTGTGTCACTTGCGTTCACTTCCTTACTTAATTGTTGTCCCATGCTTCAGGCAGAATGAAACCATCATATTTCTCTATTCCACGAATATATTCTTCGAACTCTTTAGATTCATAAGCTGCTTTCAAGTCTTTCGCCCACTGTGTATTTTCATCCTTTTTATTAACCGATACGATAATTCTGTGTTCCATAGGCGTATTTTCGATTTTCAAGGCATCCGTAATCTTTCTGTCTGAATTAGCAATATAATTCCCGTTTACAACGCCGTAATCAACATCTTGCAGTGAAACTAGGATTTGAGCAGGGTCCAATATTTTAATATCAATGTTATATTTATCCGGTTCCATGCTGTTGATGTTAAAATCAGCTACGCCTGCGCCATCTTTAATCTTGATCCAACCCAATTCTTCCAGGATACGAAGTGCACGCTCTTGGTTCACCGGATCATTCGGAACAGCTACGGTTGTACCATCTTTAACATCGTCAAGTGTAGTATGATTTACGGAATAAAGACCTTGTGGTGCACCAGGCGCATAAGCAATTCCTACCATGTCTGCTTTGATTTCTTTGTTAATTGCCTCCATGTATGCTGTGCTTTGGAAGATACTTGCGTCAATGGAGCCTTCCTTCATCGCAGGATTGACCTGCATGTTTTGAGAAAAGGACTTAATTTCAACGCTATAGCCTTGTTTCTCTAGGATCGGAAGGATCGATTGGCGGAATTGCTCCTCATAGGTTCCCACACCAAATCCAATGGTAAGCTTCTTCTTATCTCCAGAATTATCGGATTGACTATTCCCGCAAGCCGTCAACACCGCTAGAACCCCTATCATCAACACTACTATCAACTTTTTCATAACTTCATCTCCTATTCAAATATAGATTGTTTTAGTTGTGCTAACGCCTCATCCGTCACATTAAGCGGGATAGCGCAATTTGGAGAAAGAATAAAAGGCTGGTCTTTCATTAATGTCAGTGCTTCTTTAGCCTGCTGCTTAATTTGTGCGATATCGTTTACAGCGAACAGCCCATGATCGACGCCACCTACTTTAGTAGCTTTAAGATCCGCCTCTAAACCAGGGTTCCCCTCGGCTACAGTATCCCAGCTGATCCCATCAATTCGATAATCATTAAATTTCTCAGGCTGGGCATAAGCCCCACAAGTATGAAGAATGTTTTTGCCGTAGCTTGCAGCTTCTAAGACAATAGAGTCATAAGGTCTGGAGAACTCGTCAAACATGGCTTCATCAAATAATCCTGGGTGAGCGGTGCCTGTCACAGCGTAGAACAAACCGTCAGAACCCACTTGCTGCAGCTCTTGTACATAATCGGCTAAGGTTAATGAAATCGCATGTAATGCATGGTGCGCTGCCGCACGATGCTCCTTAAATAACGACTGCAAAGTTACTGGATGCTCAATGCCAAACACTGTTTTTGTAACATAAGCAGAACGTCCTACAATAAATAGCAATACAGTCAATGGTGAGAATACCGTTTGGATTAGTGGGGTATCAGGTAGTCCTTGACGAATTTTTCTAACACCCTCTAAGTGTTCTGCCAAGGAAGCTGTATGCACCGCCTCTTTAACTTCGATATCCCATAGATTAACCGCTGATGGAATTGCTGTTGTTTGCTGCCTTGGAAATACAGTCTGATAATCCGTAAAATCATATTGATTGCCCCAAGCTTCCGCCAAATAAGTTGCTCTAGGATTGATCTTGACCCAGTCCCAATCATATTGTTTCGTAAAAGAAATCGTAGTTTGCGCTAAATCATCTGCAGTTTGTTCTTTGTCGATAAAATGCCGCCAACCACTTACAATTGAGCGATCTGCCTTTTCTCCAGATAATATCGCTTTAAATCGATCTTGCTTGCTCCATTCACTCATCTGCCAAACTCCCTCCCGGAATATGTAATGACTAATAACGGCGAATTTTTCTTGCTAGCGTGTTGCCTAAAGATTGAATGCCTTGCACTAAAATAATGAGAATAACCACAGTGGCTACGACTACAACCGTGTCAAAACGTTGGTATCCATATACAATCGCCAAGTCGCCGACACCGCCGCCCCCTACCGTTCCAGCCATTGCAGTTGCACCGATCAACCCGATCGTTGCCGTTGTCAAAGACAGAATTAATGATCCAACCGCCTCTGGCAACAAAAAGTACCAAATCACTTGAAATGGCGTAGCACCCATCGCTTCAGCAGCTTCGAGAATTCCCGGGTTCACTTCAAGCAAGGAGTTCTCTACTAAACGGCCAATATAAGGTGCGATGTAGATAATTAAAGGTACGATCGCTGCGCTTGTCCCAATCGAAGTATGAACAATCAAACGTGTGAAAGGTACAATCGCTACAAGTAAAATAATAAAAGGCAGAGAGCGTATAATGTTGATGATCGGATTTAGTATGGCGTAAAGCGCTTTGTTCTCCAAAACCCCACCAGGACGAGTGATTACAAGCAATATACCAAAGGGTATCCCTATCAAAGAACCAACAAACAAGGAGACGCCAACCATCTGAATCGTTTCAATAATCGCCTGCAGAAATTGATCACCTGTTAATGTGGTCGAAAACATTAGATTCTACCTCCTCTACACCGACTCCATGACGTTTTAAGAAAGATAACGCATTGTTAATCTCAGCTGTATCTCCACTGCATTGAATAATTACTGTACCCAGTGTCGTTTCCTGAATCTCGGTCGTGTTCGCAAATAAAATATTGACCTTCATATCGAAGGATCGAATCATCTCGAACAGGATAGGCTCAGAGGCGCTTTCTCCAACAAAATTAAGTTTATAAAGGACACTTCCGGGTTCTGTTTTGATGGATTTTTGGACGCTTGGCGTAATGCTATTTTGAATAACCGTCTTCACAAAATTCTGTGTCGTCTTATGCTTCGGACTACCGAATACATCCAGAACGCTTCCTTGCTCAATAATTCGGCCCTCTTCCATCACCGCCACCTTGTTGCAAATCTCTTGAATGACAGACATTTCATGTGTAATGATCATCACAGTAATGTTGTACTCTGCATTGATTTTTTTTAATAGCTGTAAAATAGAATGTGTTGTCTGTGGATCTAAGGCAGAAGTCGCTTCATCACATAATAGGATGGATGGATTCGAGGCAAGCGCTCTGGCAATCCCGACCCGCTGCTTCTGTCCACCTGACAATTCACTAGGGTAACTCCCTGCTTTGTCACTTAATCCAACAAACTCTAGCAACTCTTGTACACGCTGGCGGATTTCATTCTTATTCTTTTTTAAGAGAACTAGAGGAATCGCTACATTATCAAATACTTTTTTAGATTCTAATAGATTAAAATGTTGAAAAATCATGCCGATATTCTTCTTAGCCGCCCGTAACTCTTTATCGTTATAGGTTCCTAAATCACGCCCAGCAACGAAGACCTGTCCTTCTGTAGGTCTTTCCAAATAATTGACTAAACGAATTAATGTACTTTTCCCCGCACCACTATAGCCGATAACGCCAAAGATATCGCCTTTATCGACCTTTAAATCGATCCCTTTAAGAGCATCAATCGTGATTCCTTTCCGAGTGAACGTTTTGGAAACCTGCTTTAGTTCAATCATATACATTCCTCTCAATCATCTTTAGGATTTAGGTCTAGGAGATTAATTAAGCTTTGACTTGTAGCTTCACCAGCGCTTGTTCTGCCAATAAAGCGAAGTACTTCGCAGCGGGTAAAATCGCAGCTTCATCCACATCGAACCGAGGGTGATGTAAAGCATAGGCTGAACCTGATCCTATATTTACAAAAGCACCCGGTATCTGTTGTAAATAAAAGGAGAAATCTTCTCCTCCCATTTGCGGAGGGATGTCATGTACTATATATCCGGCATCTGAAGCGACCTCTTTGGTAAAGTCAGCCCATTCGCCATGATTAATCGTTGCTGGTGGTCCTGGATACCAATGAAGTTTAGCCTCTGCCCCAGCAGCTGCAGCAATTCCTTCGATGATTCGGGTCATTTGGATTGGAATCTGGCGACGAATCTCTTCATTGTAAGTTCGCACCGTACCTTCTAATTCCACTTTTTCCGGTAAGACATTCCATGTGAAGCCCCCATTAATTCTGGTGACACTTAACACAACCGGTTCAGTGGTACTGTTTTGGCGGCTTACGATGGTTTGTAGCGAGGTAATGATCTGAGCCGCAGTGACAATGGAATCCACACCTTTTTCAGGATACGCAGCATGAGCGCCGACACCTTTAATCGTAATTTCAAACCGATCAACACCTGCTGTTAAAGCTCCTGTTCTTGTTCCAAAAGCTCCTGTAGGCAGGTCTGGTGAATTATGTAAACCGAATATAGCGTCAACACCCTTGAGTCCTCCTGATGCTAAGACACTCTCCGCTCCATGCCCTGTTTCTTCTGCTGGTTGGAACAATACTCTAACCTTGCCAGGCAATTCACTTTCACGTGCCTTTAACAATAAGGCAGCTCCTAGAATCGTAGCCGTGTGAAAATCGTGCCCACAAGCATGCATTTTTCCAGGAATCTCAGAAGCAAAAGGTAATCCAGTCTGTTCCTCTATCGGAAGTGCATCAATATCACAGCGAATAGCTACAACAGGTCCATTACCTTGTCCGATCTCTGCGATAAGTCCGGTTTGTAAAGGAAGGTCTAGAATATGAATATTGGCATGGGTCAGCCATTCCCGTAATTTCTCTGTGGTCTTAAATTCTTCATAAGCTAATTCAGGCTCTCTATGTAGGTTTCTACGAACATCAATTAATTGATTCGCTAATGCTTGATCAACCTCATTAAGTATATTCATAGTAAAGTGCTCCCCTTTCTTTATGCTTCCAACTTTTCTTCAATACCTTTAATCCGGTCAAGTGCAGTAGCTAGACTGCTTAAAATATGATCTCGCATTGCTTTTTCAGCGCCATCTTCATTGTGGTCAGCGATCATTTGCAAGATAAGATCATGTTCTTCATCCGCCTGTGTATTCCAATCTCCATGCATGGAGACGAATCTACAATAGCGAAGGGAATGATCTCTTAATTGATTCAGAACTTTCTCGAATGTTTTTAGTTCGCTGATTTCTGATAAATAATCATGGAACTCAAATCCATAGGTTACAAAATTCTGATTGTCGCCAAGTTGGAAGGAGTGTTTCATTTTTGTAATCATCGTCGTTAAATTAACAATATCGTTCTCTGTAGCATGCTTAGCTGCATTTCTTGCGATATAGCCTTCAAGCATGCTGCGAATTTGGAATATTTCTTCAACCTCTTTGAGTGTCACAGAAGCCACCCGAAGTCTTCCATTTGGCTGTCGAATGAGAAAATCCTCGTTCTCCAATCTCTGTATCGCCTCTCTTAGTGGAGTACGACTAACCCCTAGTAACGCTGCCAAATTTTCTTCATGTACAGGCTGATTCGGCTCTAATTCACTATCAATAATTTTTTGTTTTAATGCATCATAGGTATTATCCTTTGACAACCTCCGTGATCGTATCGCCATATTCATGTAGCTCCTCATCGATAATCTGTCGGGCAAGAGCCTCAACAATATATTTGTATAATTGTATACAATTATTAGTTTTGAATTGATTCGTTCAATCTTTTTTTATACTATATTCCAATTAATCCACCTAGTCAAGTAGGATTTAGAGGAATAATGTATTTATCTTCAATATCAAAAAAAGCTCTACAACCACAAGGGTCGTAGAGCTTTTTTTGATGATTTTTTAGAAATTGAATTAAATTAAAATTTAATAATCCCTGAAGTATGAAGCAACACCAAGAACACCAGAATCGGCGCAACATACCGGAGCATAAACAACCAAACGCGGAACCAACCTGCCTTAAGCCCAGCCGCTTCTGCTGCCCCTTTCCAGAAATAACCGGCAAAGATGGTAACCAACAGACCGCCTAGTGGCAACATAATGTTAGAAGTTACAAAATCCACCCAATCGAACAACGCTTTGCCGCCAAACGATAGCTCAGGGACCATTCCCAGTGACATCGCCGAAGGAATACTGAGGAGGAAACATACTAATGACAAAATCCAAACTGAACGTTTCCGGCTCCAATTCCAGCGCTCCATCGCGAAAGATACAGGCACCTCAAGCAGAGATACGGCAGAAGTTAAAGCGGCAATCGCCAGCAAGATAAAGAACAAACCACCAAAGAATGCACCAAATGGCATTGCTGAGAAAGCTGCTGGCAAAGCAATGAAAATTAGCGAAGGACCTTGATCAGGAGCAATGCCAAATGAGAATGTCGTCGGAAAAATAATCAATCCTGCGATAAACGCATATAACAAATCTCCTGCTCCGACTGCGAGTGCAGCAGTTCCTAGCGATTGTTTTTTATCCACATATGAGCCGTAAGTCAGGAGAATTCCCATCCCAAGCGACAATGAAAAGAAAGCATGTCCCAAAGCGACTAGCGCAGATTCCGCCGTCAGCACCGAAAAGTCTGGTTTTAGGAAAAAGGCTACTCCTTCGTTTGCACCTGGTAAGGTAACCGCACGAATCATCAATACAATTAGGAGAACAACCAGACCAGGAATCAATACCTTATTAAATTTCTCGATTCCGCCTGATACTCCAAGAATAACAACACCCGCCGTTATAAGGATTGCTATCCCCTGCCAAACAATTGGCATAGGTCCAGATATAAAGGAGCTGAATTCACCTGCATAATTACTGGAACTGAACAATTGTCCATTGAAGGCAATCATTGCGTAGTTCAACGTCCATCCTGCAACAATGATGTAAAAGGAAAGAATTAAAAATGGTGCAAGGACTTGCAGAAATCCGACGGCCATCCAGTTCTTCCCGCCTCCGGCTCGTACAAATGCAGTAGCCGCGCTTCCACGTCCGCTACGACCGATGGCCAACTCTGCCAACAATACGGGTAAACCGATCAACACTAAACATACAATGAAGAGAAGGAAGAAAGCCGCTCCCCCATTTTCCCCAGTGATATACGGAAATTTCCACATGTTCCCCAGTCCTACTGAGCTCCCGATCGCTGCGAAAATAAAGCCGGCGGAAGAGAAACGCTCCTTCTTCTCTGAGAGAAGATTTTTTTCACCTTTAAATTGATTCATTCTTATGCCCCGTTTTCTTTTTTTCTTTTTTAGACCTCATTATAGCCTATGTTAGCTTGATCGTCATATGAAAATTTTCTGAATATTTTTATTGTTTTCAATAATTATCCAGTTTAGCCATGAAATCCATCTAAATAAAAAAAGAGCTACATGTTCTAGTCTTGGACTAGAACCGTAGCTCCTTCTTCAAACTCTTTTTCTAAAAAGAGATTATTCTTTTACAGCACCTACCACAATCCCAGTTACAAAGAAACGTTGCAGGAAAGGATAAACCAATAGAATTGGCAAAGCACTTATAAAAATCTGCGAGGCCCGGATGGTTCGTTGTGATAAATTAGCAACGGCTGCCGGATCAAGCTTAGACATATCTGCCTGAACGATAATCGTCTGCATAAACGTTGCTAACGGAAGCTTGTCTGCATCTCTGATATAAATAATACCGTCAAAATAAGCGTTCCAGTGTCCTACCATAAGGAATAGAGAGACGGTTGCAATAACAGGTAAGGAGACCGGTAAATATATTTTCACAAAGGTCTGAAAGTGCCCTGCCCCATCAATAAAAGCTGCTTCCTCAAGATCTTTAGGTACGGTACGGAAGAAATTCAGAAGCAAAATGATGTTAAATACAGCAACTAATCCAGGAAGAATAAGTGCCATCAATGAATTCATAAGACCTAGCTTCAGAATTAGAATGTAACCCGGTATCAGACCACCGCTGAACAGCATGGTGACAACAAAATACCAAAGATAAACGTTTCTTGCACGAAAGACTCTTGTTTCCTTAGACAGCGCATAAGCTGCAACCGTATTTACTACCAGCGCTAGTCCTGTTCCGAGTATTGTCCGTTCCACAGACACCCACAAGGAGTTAAGGAAATTGACATTATTAAACGTCTTTGCATAGGCTTCAAAGGTAAAGCCAATCGGCCAGAATGTGACTAATCCAGCATTAGCAGGTGCGGATGCACTAAGAGATACCATGAGTAAGTGGTACAAAGGTAGCAGGCAGAGCACGGAAAGGATAGTCAAGCACACATTATTGATTATACTGAATATTCGATATGGAATTGTTTTATGGTACATCAGTTGTCATCCTTTCTAGAAAATTCTGTACCCTGCAAATCTATAAGCAAGTCGGTAAGAGACTACGATTAAGACTAAGCTAATTAACGATTTGAATAGATTAACTGCGGTTGCGAAACTGAACTGTCCGCTTAGTAGACCTTCTCTATACACGAAAGTATCAATGATATCTCCCTGTTGATAGATCAATGGACTGTACAAGTTAAAGATCTGGTCAAAGTTTGCGTTGAGCACATTACCCAGTGCCAAGGTGGCGATTACGATAGCGATTGGGATTAACGCAGGAATTGTGATATACATCGTTTGTTTCCAACGCCCCGCCCCATCCACTTCAGCAGCTTCATAAAGTGATGGATTGATACCCGAAAGTGCCGCTAAAAAGATAATCGTATTGAAACCAAACTCTTTCCAAACATCACTAGCAATGATAGTGAACCTGAACCAGTTGCCGTCTCCTAGGAAGAAAATCGGCTTGATGCCGAATACAGATGTGAGGAATTGATTGACAATACCTGTCTGAGCAAGGATATCAATGAGAATCCCTGAAAGTGTAACCCAAGACAGAAAGTGCGGAAGATAAACGAGTGTTTGAATAGTTCTTTTAAGGCCCATTCTTCTTACCTCATTAAGCAATAAGGCGAAGATAAACGGAATAATCAAGTTCAAAACAATTTTGGAGCAAGCAAAAAATAACGTATTCCACGTAATGGACAGGAAATAATCATTCTCCCACATGTACCTGAAATGCTTAAGTCCGACCCACTCGGAATCAAAAAAACCTAGTGCAGGTTTATAGTCTTGAAATGCCATAAGAATTCCGGACATCGGAATATAAGAAAAAATAAAAACCATGATTGCCGCTGGCAACACCATAAAATGGAGAATCCATGGTTGATTAAAGCCTTTTTTTCTTTTTTTACTCGGCTGACTTTCTAGGCTCGCCTGTGGTATCGAGTTAACCTCCATATTAGCCTCCATAGCTCTCTCCTGTTCCCAAAAAAAATATTTTGTGTGTGATGGGGATCTCTGCTATAAATAGTATCAGGCGTTTCTCAGGTTTGACTATATAACATTGTTAGGCTTGATAGGGTTTTATTAGGACAACATCTGGAGGGGCATTTATGAATTTATGGAAGCGCTTTACAATACTTAGAGGAAACTTACAATCTCGATTTAGTCTGTTTGCCAAAATAAACAGCTTGATCATACTCCTATTCATTCCCATCATTATCATGTATACCTTTTCAAATAACGTCACCTTCGAGGTTGTAGGCAAAGAGTTGCAGACGTCCAATACGAAACAACTCACTTTTTTATCCAATCAGATCGATTCTCGAATTAATCAGATGATGGACTTCACCCTTATTCTTTCAAGAGATCCCAACGTCAGGGCATTCAATGGACTAAATGTATGGGAAGATCGTTATGATCAGATGCAGACCAGATATATCCTCCAGGAAAAGATGGTGCTTCAAGCTGGGGTTACAGATATTTGGCCGACCAGATACGCCGTTCATTCACAGCAGAATAAAGATGTCATCGCCAATTACGACAGACCCATCGGGTATGATGAGGATTATTTAAAAGCAAATATGAGCGGAAGATGGACGTATGGTGATCATGGTGTGGAATCTCAAGGCGATTTAAAATCCTTTTACTGGTTCTTAACGGATTCCTTAGCTCAGCCGGGGACGTTAACAGGAAGTAGCCTAGTCATTGAAGCCAGCTTCAGTTATACGAACATTCAGAACATGCTCGATTCGTACAAAGCAGGTGGGCAAGGCGATCCGTTCTTCTATCACAAAGGGGAGAAACCGATCCTCAACCGTAGCGCGGACAAGCAGCTATCCGACGAACTAGTTAATTACCTGGATAATCACTCTCCGGAGAATACAACTCAGGATGTGGTGAAACTAAATGGGAAGAACTATTTGGTCAGTTCTGTGAAATCAGCCTCTTTGGATTGGCATTTAGTAGATGTTGTCCCCCTTTATCAAATTCTCAAACCGATTTCTCTTAGTCGAGATTTATTCTATATCACAATGATTCTGCTGTTTGTTGTGGGAGTATCCTCTTCCATTCTGCTGTATAGAAACGTTCAATATCCGATTAAAAAACTAGTCAGTGGTTTACAGCGCGTACAGCAAGGAGATTACTCCGTACGGCTTCATAGCAATGAGCAAAATGAGTTTTCGTTTCTGTTCCGTCGTTTTAACGATATGTCCCATCAAATTCAAGACCTGATAGAAAATGTATTTAATGAAAAGATCCGCGCTCGAGAAGCTACCCTCAAGCAGCTTCAAGCGCAAATTAATCCGCATTTTCTCTATAACTGTCTTGGTTATATTATCAATATGGCCCAGATGAAAGATGAGGACGCTGTCGTCTCAATGGCTTATAATCTAAGTGCTTACTATCGTTATACCACCCGTATGGAACGGGAGACGGCTTCTTTGGAGGAAGAAATCAAGCTCTTGGTCAACTATTTAGATATCCAGAAACTGCGTAATGGCAGAATTGATTATCATATTGATATTCCTGAGGATATGCTTAGCCAATCGGTACCTCGCCTAATGCTTCAACCTATGGTGGAGAATTCTGTGATTCATGGAGTAGCGAAGTCCTATTCATCAGGTGAGATCAAGATTAGTGGTGAGAAGTCAAACGGCTTCTGTAGAATTTATATCGATGACGATGGTCCTGGCCTGAATCCGGATCAGCTAGAAGCATTAAACCGTAAAATGCAGGAGCCTTTGCAGGAGGAAATGGGTTGTGGTCTTTGGAATACAAATCAGCGGATCATTCACCTGTTCGGCAATCATTCAAGTCTTACCTTCAAGCCATCCCCTCTCGGTGGATTCCGAACAGAAATTATCTGGGAAATCCCAACTGAGGATGATAGTTATAAATTAAAGGAACATCAAGGAGACTAACAACATGCAGATGATCATAGTAGACGACGAAGCACACTGGGTAGATAATCTTTCCATGACTAAACCCTGGCATACGCTAGGAATTGAACATGTGCATAAAGCTTATTCCGCACGTGAAGCGCTACAAATTATCGATACGCATCCCATTGATATAGTAATCTCAGATATTCAAATGCCAGAAATGACGGGAATCGAATTGATAGAGCGGATAAGAAAACATAACAAAAAAATTAAATGTATTATTTTATCCGGCCATTCAGAATTCGATTATGCAAAAAAAGCACTTCAGAACAAGACCGTGGATTACTTGCTTAAACCGCCGACTGATGATGAATTGCTCGGAGCAGTCAAAAATGCGATCAATCAATTGAATGCTGAATGGGAGCTTATAAGTTCTCTTAAACGAACCCAGTTTACCCTCCGTGAGAACCTCCCTGTTTTACGAGGGCGATTGCTACTGGATGCCTTACAAGGTCATCGTTTTCAAGCCGGTGAATGGGAACGGAAGCTCGTGAGTTACGATCTGCCCTTTCAATCCGGAGAAGCCGCATTGATGCTGGTACGAATGGAAGAAGAATTCAGAGAATTTGATAATACCGATCAAACCTTGATTGAATATGCGATTATTAATATGGCTGAAGAGATTATGGGAGAATTTATGGAAGTCTGGGGCGTTAAAGAGGAACATGGATATCTTGTGTTTCTGCTCCAGCTTAAAGAACAAGGAGCTGACCTTGGAAAAGAATCCATATTAGAGAAGCTTTCTTTACAACTTCAATATAAGGTCAAGCAATTTCTGAAAGGCTCACTATCCATTGTAATCACGGAGTGGTTCAAGTTTCCTGAGCAGCTGTCGAATCGTTTTCATCAGGCCTCCTCCTCTTTCCGCCAAATTGTCGGAGATGAGCGAGAATTCATTATGCGGGTCAGTGACTTGGAGCTTCCCTCAACACAAGGGCCTTTAGACGCTCTTTATACTCCACCCTCTTTGATTCATCTACTGGAGAGTGGACATTGGGATGCGGCCGAAGAGAAATTGCTTGCCGTCTGTGCCGAGCTGGATGAGAAATGGTCTGAATCGTGGGAGCATTGCATGGAGGCTGGCTTTTTAATTACTGCTTCTTTCACGAATCTTGCACATCGCAATGGTCATACGCTAGCAAACTTAATGGGGACCGATATAGAAGCGTTACAAAGTGGGGATGCTTTTACCAGCATTAGTAAACTAAGAAAATGGTCGCTAAGTGTTCTAGCCAATCTAAAAGAAGGCACATCCAACGAAATCAAAGACATACGTTCCGAGTATGTAAAGAAAATTCAAGATTATACGGATAAGAACTTACATGATGATGTATCATTACGTGTTCTGGCTGACCATGTAAATCTCCATCCGACCCATTTATCAAAAATTTATAAGATTGAAACAGGTGAAGGCATTAGCGATTATATCTCGCGCTTGCGGATGGATCGTGCCTGTCATAAGCTGAAGACCACCAATAAAAAAGTCTATGAAATCAGCATGGAAATTGGATATATGGACCCTGCTTATTTTATCAAAGTATTCAAACGGCAGTTTGGGGTAACGCCGCAGGAATATAGAGATACTAACAAATAACATGATAGAGTCCTATCGAAACTAAAAATCTCATATAGATGACATCCCCGACAAGTTGTTAAAGTTACACTTGTAAAGATCATACACAGTAGGGGGAATTGAAGAATGATCAAGTTCAAGAAAATGTGGTCGCTTCTCACGGTCACAGCACTTATCACTCTCACAGCATGTGGCAGTAGCGGCACATCTAATGAGAATGCCAAAAATGGTAACGCTACCAATAATACCCAATCCGAAGCAGATGCTGCTTTCGCAAAAGGCAAATACGATCCACCGATCGAGTTCAGTGCCGTATTGATGCCTAAGAAGTATGTTCAAGGTGATACCAAAGAAAACAACGTTCACGATCGCTGGATGCTTGAAACATTGGGTATGAAGCATAAAGATACTTGGTATCCTGCAAATGACGATCAATACAGACAAAAGCTTCAACTTGCCATTGCTTCCGGCGAAAAGCTTCCTGATTTCGTTTTTGCACCAACTAACGCAGTATTGACCAATCAGCTTATTGATTCCGGTCAGTTCATCGCTATCGATGAGTTGTTTGATAAGTATGCAAACAAAATTCTGAAAGATCACGTTGCAGCACATCCAGAACTTTGGTACCCATTCACTAAAGACGGTAAGAAATATAATCTGCCGATCCTTGAATATACCGACAATGATGATACGCTCTTGTGGTTACGTGAAGATTGGATGGAAAAGCTGAAGCTGGAAGCGCCTAAGACCATCGCCGATCTTGAGAACATCATGGACAAATTTAAGAACGAAAACCCTGATGGCTTAGCGCCTAAAGATGTGTACCCGCTTGCAATTTCTTTGAAAAACAACACAAATACCTGGATGGGCCAACTAGACTGGTTATTCGGGGCATACGGTACAATTGAGGAACAATGGAACAAAGATAAAGATGGCAATCTTGAATATGGTTCCATTAACCCAGGTGCTAAGCAAGCACTCGCAAAGCTTAGCGAATGGATGGATAAAGGATATATTCACACGGACTCCGCCCTTTGGGATGAAGGTAAATCCGCTGAGAGCTTCACGAAAGGTGCAGCTGGTATTCTGCCAGGCGCCAACTGGGTTCCAGACTGGCCTGCTCCCGATCTTATGAAGAATGTACCTGGAGCGAAGATTAAAGGTTATCCGGTTCCAGCAGGACCAGATGGTTTGATTGGAACCAAATGGCAGAATTCCGGTGTAAATGCTAGTATCATGATTAACAAGGATGCTAAGCACCCAGAAGCTATTTTCTTATACTATAACTACTTGCTTGATAACTTAGCTAACCCCGCTGCAGGCAGTCAATATGAATATGGCTTTGCTAAAGGTTACGACTGGGATATGATTGATGGAGAACCAACAAGTGATAAAGACAAGATTAAAGACTTCTCCAATGAATTCCCATTCTTAACAGGTCCGGCCCGTATTCCTGATCTGTTTATGAAGACTTTGGTTAAACTTGCTGACGGCGAGACACCTGTAACACCTTATGAAAAACAAATGGCAGAGTTCCGTAAACCAGAAAACTGGGCGGCAGGAAAAGTGGTTATGTCACAACTAGACGTTCGTAAACAAAACTACTTTACTGGTGCTGCTACACCAACGATGGTTTCCAAATGGAACCTGCTTCGTCAGTCCGAAATGGAAACATTCAACAAAATTATTTATGGCAAACTGCCAGTAAACTCCTTTGACCAATTCGTTGCCAATTGGAAATCCAATGGCGGTGACCAAATCACTAAAGAAGTTAACGAATGGTTCAAGTCTGTATCCGCGCAATAAGCTTTAACAAACATAGAAACAAGCCGGAGCGAGCATTCGCTCCGGCTTGTTTTTTATAGAATTTGCACTCCTCTGGTAAAATAGAAATAAGATAAGGTCGTATACAAAGGTGGGATTGAATGATGAAGAGAATACCCAATGGAATTACGTTTGGCAGAATCATTTTGGCAATGTTGTTATTATTCCTCGATCCGCTAAGTTTGGCCTTCCTTGTAATTTATATCCTTTGCGGGGTCACCGATCTGATCGATGGACCTATTGCTAGAATGACGAACACAACAAGTAGCCTTGGAGCAAAACTGGATTCCGCAGCCGACACGATACTGATAGCGGTCTCCTTATTTACACTATATCCGCTTCTGGGACTTACGCTCGAAATCATGATATGGATCTTCATGATCGCGGTCATCCGTCTAACATCGATAGGGGTTGCCCTCCGAAAATTCAAAACTTACGCAAGCATTCACACCTATGGCAATAAACTGACCGGACTCCTCTTATTTATAACTCCTCTATGGCTTCTCCACATCGATCACACCATTTGGAATGTCTTTGTATGTATCATTGCTACCATATCCGCCGTGGAGGAATTCATCATCCAATTCACTTCAAAACAATTACAGTTAGACCGAAAAGGATTGTTCATTAAAAATTGATCCATTAGAAGCGGCTTTCACCCTTCGATTCCGACAAACTCAAATAGTCGAATTTCACTGAGCAGCCTTCACCTTGGGGAGATTGTGCGACAACACCTGCTACGCATTCAGCACCTTCCTTCATTCCAAAATATCGGATCAGTGTCCAATTCGCTCCGTCCTCTGAATAGGAGAAGGTAACACAATGATTTTGTTTGGTAATACGCAAATACGGATTGTCTACAGCAACTTGTACGGAGTTACAATCATCTGACATCCCTTCCCTTGTCACCACAGACACGATTATGGGATACTGTCCGTCAAACTCAAAGCAAATTTTGGCCCAGTTATAATGGTCCATCATAAACATGAGGCAGCCTGAATCATATTTATGCCGCATATTGACACTAATTCTGGTCGTCATTTCAAAGGAAGTACCCACAGGGGTGGATAAGAATGGCGCTGAACTTGCGAAATGTTTACCTGCCGGGTCTTGGAAAAAATCCGATTTAGGTGGTGCAATTATTGTAAGCTCATCTAAGTCTGTAAACTCCCAACGCTCGGGGCAATTCATCCAGCTCAGTTGTTCTCTTGTCTCTTTTACAAATAAGTTATTAGTCATTCTAATTCTCCTATCATGAATGGTTTTTTGATCACAAATTTTCCTTTCTCTGTAATAATGGCAGGTAGCTTTTATTTTTACAATCAATGATGCAACAATAGTGAAATATTCACATAATTTTCTAAAGAAAACACCAAAAAGGGATAACTCCAAGGAGTTACCCCATGATCATAATCAATCCTTATCAGGAATGATAAATGACACCGTAGTTCCCAAGCCAGGAATACTTTGAATGTGCAAGCCCTGTCCATATAATTGCGTCAATCTTCTATCCGTATTAAGCAGCCCAATACCTTGATTCTTATAGCCATTCGGATTTAACAACATGCTGACTTGTGCTTCGTCCATTCCAATCCCTGTATCTACAATGTTAAAATGAACAGCATCCGCACGTGTCTCAATGTGAATACGCAGTGTTCCACCTTTAGCGCGACTTAAAACGCCATGTCGAACAGCATTCTCAACTAGTGGTTGAATCGTAAGCGGAGGCATCAACATTTCAAGATTCGCATCTACTTCCCATTCCACATGGAGTCTCTCTTCAAAACGTTGCTGCTGGATATATATATAATTCTCCACCAGTTTAAGCTCCTGTGACAGCGTAACGAGCTTGCCTGCATTTAAGAAGTCAAAACTTATGCGCAAATAAGTTGTGAACGCATCTGATAACTCTCTCATTTTGGCAGTATCAAAGTCACTTAAGGACATGATCGAATTCAGTGTATTGAAGAGAAAGTGTGGATGGATCTGCGCTTGTAAATAAGCACCCTCCATCCTCAACCGATCATTGACCGCTCGCTTCATAGATGAAAGGGACAAGGCTCGATACTTCAATTCCATCGCATCTACCGGTTTGGTGACATAATCATTTGCTCCAGCCAAGAAGCCCGCATAGACATCCTCCCGCTCACTACGAGCAGTCAGTAGTATAATAGGTAATTCATACATCGTGAACCGCTCACGAATCAATCTTGTCAATTCATAACCAGACATGCCCGGCATCATCACATCAGTGATGATCAGATCAAATCGATCATGGTTTAACTTATCCAGCGCTTCCCGTGCAGAAGTCGCAGTAACCATCTGATAGGTTCCATCTGACAAAATATTTTGTAAAACTTTTAGATTGACCGAATCATCGTCAACTGCCAGAACACGTATAATATCAGAGTCTGAATCAACCTTAGAGAGTGGCTCTACTTCCTTCGTGGAATATGTGGCAGCTACCATAGTAGATGTCTCAGCTGTTATCCATGCGCTGAATGGTGATAATGTTATCGTATCCTTTTCTAGTTGAACATCCGAAATAGATGATTGAACACGCTCATCTACTACGGGTAATTTGAAGCTGAACTTACTCCCCTGACCCGGCTGCGATTGCAGCAATAATTCACTCCCGTGCAGCTCGACCAGTTCCTTGCAGATGCTAAGTCCCAGTCCAATACCACCTTCCCCGTAAGCCCCTTGTTCATAGCGCATAAAGACACGTTTCTTCAATGCCTCATCCATACCTATTCCTGTATCCGTAACATGTATCCATACATCCCTACCCACTTGTTCAGCGACCAGTTCAACCTTACCCTGTTCGGTATACTTAAGTGCATTATGAACAAGATTTATCAGAATCTGTACCAATCGCTCCTCATCAGCATGTACACGCGGCAAATCCTCATTAATATGCATGCTAAGCTCCACCTTTGTTCCACCGGTAAGGAAGCGTAACATATCCAGCACGCCCTCAGCCAAGGAGCTTACATGCACTGCTTTTATATTCATCACAATCCGTTTATCCTGCAATCTCACCACATCAAGCAAATCATTCAGCATGAGCGACATCCGCCGACTAACCATAATTAGCAGTTCCATATCACGTTGACTCTCTTCATCCAGCACATGTTTTTTCCTCGTTAACACGCTCTGGGCAATATTCATAATTCCATGTAGGGGAGTCCGTAGTTCATGTGACGTATTCGCCAGAAAACGGTCTTTTAATTTATTCGTCTCTGCCAATTGAGCGTTTAATAACACATTCTGATGGGACTGATTAAAGTATCTTCTAAACCAATAGGCAGAAAAAGTGGCTAGTGCAGCAATTAAATCTACCGGATAAAACATAAATTGCGAGGTTCCTACGTAATAAACAGACGCCCATAGTATATTGTTAATCACAGCAAGCACTGAACATAATAAAAATAGTGCACCCTCAGCTCGAATGGATACCATCTTTATAAAATAATAAGCCGTCCAACATACTGGAACGTAATACAGGATCATATAGACCCCTTTTTCGATTGAATATAGCACTATCTCTTCTGGACCAAAGATTATAAATAGTGTAAAAACGAGGAGTGAGAAGATGTAACTATAAAAGGCCTTGCCTTTCCGCAGATTCCCATAAAGCTCTCTACCCATCAGGAACAGGAACAAGCAGAACCCTATATACGAAAGAACCTTTAGCTTCAACGTCCAGGCAAAATCAACCTGAAGAAACCGGAACAATAGTCCATTATGTTCAACCCCAATGGATACAGCCGCTGCAACCATCATCGAGAAGAAAATAATCAACTCTGTTTTTCGCACATCCATCAAATAGATGATCAATAAATACAGCCCATGTAGTAGAAGCAGTACCCCTACGATTAGCTGCAAGCCGATGGAATTCCAGTAGACTGTATCTATCTCATGTTGAATGCCAAACTCTACAGACCTAACAATGCCTCCTTTTAACGGAGACTCATAATTTGATGCCCGAACAAACAGATCCATTTGTTTCTGATCTATCGATGTATAACTGATCAGGAATGACTTGGTGACAGAAACATGGCCTTCTTTCTCATCAGATAACACACCAAACCGTGAGAGAACTGTTCCATTAATCTCCACTTCAGATGCAGTATAGATAGATTGGAACCAAAAGCTAAGTGGCTCAGATAAGGGTTGATCCAGCAGAATTCGCAAATGATAAGTTCCGTATCCATATGCCTTTTTTTGCTCTTCAGGCTTAAATATAGCATTCCAGTTACCCGGTACCTGAAGCATCTGCCCCTTCGTAGCGTTGTCGATATTGGTAGCATTCACCCATTGTTCAGGATAAAATTCCCATTCACCATCCAGCGGAAAGGTGCTTAGTGATTCAATGTCCACCCCACGTAAATCTAACACGCCTTGCTTCACAGCAGGAGGATTGGATAACGAAAAATGATTATACCAGCCCCAACGTACAATAATTAAAATACTGATAAATACTACTATGTATAACATATGACTTAACTTAATTTTATTCTCCGAAGTTCTCATGTACGCCTCATTCTTCGATAAATTTAATAGTGCTATATTCCCATCTTCCGCTATTGAATATTATAGTCTGATTATACTATATTATGAGGTTTCTAGAGGTGGGTAATCCTAGTTTCAAAGGACAAAAAAAAGAAACTCCGTTTTGAGCGGAGTTCCCTTTTTTTAAATTATATCGAATCACTACTCTTGTTCATTAGCATTTCTACCATTTCTTGATAACCCCTATTTTGCGCATGCTGTAAGGGACTAACTCCGTTAGAATCTGCTATATGAATATCAGCACCATGATGTATTAACAATTGCACTATAGCCTGATGTTCTTTGCCCCCATCGCCCAGTATGATAGCTTCTAGTAATGCAGTCCAACCCAGATTATTGACATGATCAATATTGACGTCAGAACTTGTAAGAAGTTCTTCCACAATATCCACATGACCACGGTCTGCAGCAGGGATGAGTGCGGTCCCCCCAAACCTATTCACAATTGAGGTATCAGCACCTGCAGCAATAGATACCTTCACAAAATCAAGCATTCCTTCAGCGCCTGCATAAAGAAGTGGATTATCCGAGCGATTGTCGCGGATATTGATGTTGGCACCTTTTTCAAGCAATAATTTGAATATATCCAGTTGATTCGTGTGTACAGCGATTAAAGCGGGCGTTCTACCCTCATTATCTGTAACATCAATATTTGCACCGTCTGTTAATAGTTTTGTTATAAGCTCCTTATCTCCTTGACGAGTCGCTGCTAACAGTGCTTGGTTCAGCTTATCCATTTCATTGTTCACCTCCTGAGTTGATTGCTGCCCTTGGTTGTTTAACACCTTGAAATCATCGGTCTGACATCCTGATATAAAGAGTAAGAGTGTTAAGACGAGAAAGCGCATGACATTCAACACCTTTCATGTAGACTCGCCTTATTTCGAAGTGAATGTGGCTTGAGAGGTTGCCCATGCGCCTAGTGGTGTCACAGTATACACTGTCCCAGCAGCCAATTTACCGCTATCCGTAATATCGAATACACCTACGGCACCTTTACGACTGGAGAATTTATAGGTTGCAACCCATTTGTCTCCGTTTGGAGCGGTTAGTTGTACACTACGACCCGAAAACAATTCATCACCAGGGTCTTGAGCCAAGGATACATTGATGGATGTATCGCTGACAGCTTCAGCGCCAGAGATTTGCAGTGGCGCTATTTCTTTTGCTTCGAATGAAGGATTTGATATATTGGCCCAGTCGGATGTTACGGTATATTTCACACCTGGTTTCAAGACTTGTCCTTCAGGAAGCCGGAATTTCGGCTCAATCTTACCATCTGTCGATTGTGTAAATGGAACATACTTGGCAACGATGGATTCTCCACCTTCTGGGGTAATCGTTACTTGTCTACCTTGCATGGAAGGAATGATTTGATACGTGATGCCATTTGATCTGTTGTTCTCATCCAAAACAAATGCGTTAGCACCACGTCCACCACTGTATGCAGAGATGACATATCCATAGTCAATGACGCCATTTGTTTTCAGTGCTTCAATCTCAAAGGTATCGTTGGTTACCTGAGTGGTTGTTGTCATATCTACCTTGGTTGCGTTTCCTACAAATGATCCTGCATTCTTACCTTTGTACGTTAAGTTATAGGTTGTTCCAGCTTTTTGCACCGATGTAGGAACAATGTACGTTGCAACAGAACCCGATTTCAGCCGCGGCATATTCGTCAAGGTTAGACCGTCATTGAATACAAAATCTTCTTTTGCTTTAGCAAACACCTCATTCTCAGCTGTCAAAGGAGCATCTAAGGTTACGATTAATGTAATTTCATTGATCGATTTCACACTTGTAATTTGAGCTTTATCGGAAGGCATTGCTTTACGTGCTGTATTCAGTAAGGCCGCTGTTTCGCCACGTGTTACAGGTCCAGAAGTGGATTTCAACTTATTAGCCCAGTAGTTAACCGATAAGACATCACGCTTCAACGCCTTCGATACAACTTGCACAATTTCTTCATCCGTTACCGTTTCATTAGGGTTAAATTTACCATCTACCGTTTCCATTATCCCTAAACCAACAAGTACCGACGCATATTTGTAATACCATACGTTCGAATTCACATCGGTGAATGGAGTAATGTTCTCCTCGGCACCTTGTAATTTAAAGGTCAATACTACCATTTTCGCTAATTCTGCACGATTGATTGGATGGTGTACACCCATCGAATGATCTGCATAACCCTGTAACACACCTAGTCCCGCAAGCACTTCAACGGCTTCTTGAATTTCTTTATCTGATAACTTGGATGCTGCTGCGGATATCCCGTTATGGCTTGATGCAGGTGCTGCTTGTACATTTAACACCGCAAAGGGTAAAGAGGTTGCTCCTAGTGTTGCTGCGACCATTAATGCTGCTGCTTTTTTAGCTACGATTTTCACTATATTTCCCCCTCAGATCATTAAGTTATTTGTTGTTCATGTCTATAACTGAATGATAAAGGAAAGAAATAAACTCCCCAGAAACGATTTATTAATAAAGTATTAACTAGAGCTTAAAATTATCGAAAACCTTAAAGAGAAACGCCATTACACCGTAAACCGGTATCCCGCACCCCACACCGTTTCAATATATTGTGGATTCGAGGGGTCCGCTTCCAGCTTCTCCCGTATTTTGCGAATATGAACCGTAACCGTTGCGATATCTCCGCTGGAGTCCATCCCCCAGATCCGTTCGAATAAATCATCTTTGCTGAATACCCGATTCGGATGACTCGCTAAAAAGACCAGTACATCGAACTCCCGAGCGGTAAACAAAACCTCATGATTACGTACATACACTCTGCGGGCATTTTTATCGATATGAACTCCACGGATTTGGATCTCATGCTTCTCCATTGGCTCTAGCTTGCTGAGCATGCGTTCATATCTCGTTAGGTGCGCTTTCGCTCTTGCCACTAATTCACTTGGACTAAAGGGCTTCGTAATATAATCATCCGCTCCGAGATTAAACGCCCGAAGCTTATCGATCTCCTCTTTCTTCGCAGATACGATAAAGATCGGCACTTCCTTAGCCTCCCTAATACGGCGGCATAATTCAAAGCCATCGATGCCAGGTAACTGCAAATCTACGATAATAAGATTGTAATCCCCTTCAAGAGCCTGCCCAAGCCCTTCAGAACCTGTATGACATATATCCACGGCAAAACCATTCAGCTCAAAATAATCTTTTTCCAATTGCGCTATCGTTGCCTCATCTTCAATAATTAGAATCCGTGTCATGCGAATGAAATCCTCCTTCGTCAGTCGTTCGCTTTAAAGTAAAGAACAAGCTTGATCCCACATCTGGTTCACTTTCCATCCATATCGACCCACCATGCCCTTCAATAATCTGACGAGCTATCGCAAGACCAAGTCCGCTACCGCCTGTCGATAGATTCCGAGAAGGCTCTGCACGATAAAACCGTTCAAAGATATGTGGAAGTGCTTCAGCATCAATACCCATTCCATTATCCTTCACTTCAACAGTCACCCATTCACTATCCACTTGCAGAGAAAAACGGATGAAAGGGTCCGGCTTGTCCATATATTTCAGCGCATTTCCAATTACGTTCAGTAATACCCGTTTTAATTTATCCAAATCTGCTATAACCTCAATACGTTCGGAGTTATGGTCGTCTAGATGAAATGAAACTCCTTTATTTTCATTATGGTAGCGCATCTCTTCGATACAATCCTCAAGGAATGCAATAATATCCACCGCTTCGAACGAAAATGGGACCTGATTCAAATCCAGCTTGGAATATAGGAACAACTCATCAACCAATTTATCCATTCCAATGGTTTTGTTATAAATAATGTCGACGTACATGTCCATCTTCTCAGGTGTATTGGCGACACCATCTCGTATGCCTTCAATAAACCCTTTAATATTCGTAATCGGAGTACGTAAATCATGTGAAATATTTGAGATTAATTCTTTCCGATTCTCCTCATATTGCAGACGAAGGCTCACTGACTCTTGTAACCTCTGTCTCATCGTCTCAAACGCTTTATTTAACTCCCCAATCTCATCTTTGGATTGCAGGTTAAGTTCAAATTGAAGGTCACCCTCTTGAATTCGTTCTGCGGAATCCCTTAACTTGTTCAGTGGCTTAATAACACTTCTTGTAATCCAGCGATATAATAGCACATTCGCAACTACAAGAACGCCAATTAATATCAATGAAAAGATTGGTAGCAGCCTCCGTGTGAGTTCCGCAAAAGGACTATGCTCTTTGATGACGAAAACACTGCCTTTCGCCCCATCCGAATATTTAAAGTCAAATTTGGCATACCCATAAAATCTTTCTTTAATATTAAACGTGTTACGAATCTGATAGTTATTGAGATCGTAAGGAGGTAAAGCATCCTTTAATTCAGGTTGATTGAAGGTGCGCGATTCAAACACAGGGTCATTCACTCGCCTTACAAATAGTCCCGCTTTCTCTGTCTTTAGCTTAAAATCATATTCCAGTAACAAATCCTTGTTCTGCAATTCATCCGGGTCATGCTTGGCTAAATACTTTAATTCTAAAAAAATAGATTCTTCTTGCTCCGACAACGGATTTAATTGATAGTGCACTTTATAAAAATCCCGAAGACTATGAACATCTCCAGTTGATGCAATTGTAAATAAAGCTGCCGTCATTACGATCATAAGTAAACTAACGACTAGCATTCCCGTATAAGATAACAGTAATTTTATCCGAATTGACACGACTGTTCCCCTCCCACTAACATTGGATCCGCTAAATAGTCATCTCCGTATTTTAGTGAAATACTATCACATGGGGAGAGCGTTTGCTAACAGAAAAAAACTCCCACCAACACTCGGTAGAAGTTTTTATAGAACTTAATTTACGCGAGATCATCAAATGCTATATAGAATGATCTGATGATTTTCCTATTTCGGGTTGGTCGTGACTCCAGAGAATGTTTGGACTTCCGGCCGCTGTTATCTGCAGATTTCTTGATTTATACCGTTCTTAACGGTTGAAATCCGCAGACTGCCTATGCTTTCGAAGCGAGCTTTCCTACGGAAAGCTTTCGGGCGGACGCTACCGCTCCTACAGTTCCAAAATTCCCTTCCACCACTTTTCCCTTTTTTGAATATTTTCAAGTTCAATCTATATGGGTACGTTTTCCAGTGATGAGAATACTTTATCGAAGCCTGCTTTAGAACGAGAAAATAATTCAGATGAACTTTGCGCGGAAGCCGGCGCCAGAACTTCTTGGGCGATCACACCGGTATACCCGGTCTTTTTCAGGCTTCCCAAGAATCCTGTGAGATCAATAGAACCTTCTCCTGGATACAATCGATCGAAATCTAACAATTCCTCTATCGGTAGAGGTTTAGCATCATTAATATGGACATATGCAATTTGATGCGGTTGTAATTTCAGCAGATCCTCACTCGTTAATCCATTCGTATGCCAATGGTAAGAATCCAATAACAATCCGATGTTCCTTACTTGGATCGTCTCCATCCAGCTCAACGTATCTTGCATCGTCCAGATCAGTGGATTTGCCCATTGTGTACGTAAGTGATGAGGGCCTACGAACTCTAATGCTAATGTAATTCCATAAGCGCCTAATATTTCCGCGCATATTCTTAAACGTCTTGTGGCTGCAATCATAAAAGCTGCGACCGGAAGATCTGTCGAAGGTAAAATATATGTACAACATGTCGTACAATTTAATGCAGCAGCGGCCTCAGCCATTTGGGTAAGCGATTTCAACCCTTCCCTGAAGCTATTCTCTGTCGTGCGCCAATCTACCGCTAAACCAAATGATCCTAACATGATGCCATGACTTTCCAGCAATTGAACAGCCCCATCCTTACCATACTGCTGCACTAACTCCAATGGATTTGCGTCTATCGACTGAAAGCCGAATTGGCTCGCAAGTCTGATATATTCTTCATTAGAACCCATCTCACCCAAACCTGCTGTTGTTAATCCTCTTATCATCGTCGTTCTCCCCCTTATGACCAATCTAACAGTTCGTCATTTCTAGTCTAGCGCATCGTGCACTCGAATAAAACCATCTCTAGTCCCCTTTAACAAATTCTACGATCTAATTGCAATAATGTTTTTGTCAAAAATTAAGATGGGGTGGGAGGCTCATGGGAAGACAACAAGCCCTTCCTTTCATTTTCGTTCAAAGATCCTTATACTTGCTTGGAGAAACATTCCAAGGGAGAATGAAGAGTATGGACATAAAAAAATTGCAATACTTTATCGCAGTAGCAGAGGAACTGCATTTTAACCGTGCAGCAGAGAAGCTGAATATGACGCAGCCTCCCTTAAGCCAGCAAATTCAAGCTCTGGAGAATGAGATTGGTGTGAAACTATTAGAACGGAACAAAAGACAAGTTCGTCTAACGCCAGCGGGGGCGGTATTTCTAGAGGAGGCTAAATCCATTTTATCTCAACTGGAACGCTCTATTAAAACAACACAATTAGTCGATCAAGGAATTATCGGACATTTGAACATTGGATTTATAGATTCTGCAGCTGGTGGAGTATTGGTTGATATGTTAAAAATGTTTCGGGAACGTTATCCACAAGTACAACTCACATTACATGAGATGACGTCTGCTCAGCAGTGGCAGGCTTTACATGAAGGAACGATTCACATTGGATTTGTACGTTATACAGAGTCGGGCAAACATATCGAGCATCGTCCCTTAGTCAATGAATCGCTTATTGCCGTTTTGCCAGAGCAGCATCACCTAGCTCATTTACCGGTGTTATCCATTCGCTCTTTAGCTTTAGAGCCATTTATATCGTTCCCACGTCATTTAGGAGCTCCTTTTCATGACCTCATTATGAGCTTCTGCGCCCAACACGACATGTATCCGAATGTTGTACAGGAAGCCATTCAGATGTACACCATTGTAAACTTGGTAGCTGCTAATCTTGGAGTTTCCATTGTGCCCTCATCAGTTGCTATTTTTCAGCGTGAAGGTGTCGTATTTCGTCCCTTTGAAGAAAGCACACCATCGATTCCCCTTTATGCCGCTTGGAGAACCGATTCCGATCGTGCCTCCTTATCCGCGTTACTAGAGATCATAGGACAAATGAGTTCAGAAGCTATTAATGGTGAATGATATAATATTCAGCCCGTTTTTCTAGGATCACGTTCAACGAGTCCTTCTAGCACCCTATCGATTTGCATCATAACTTTCCTATCCAGACGAACTCCCGCAGCTTTGGCATTTTCTATTACTTGCTCAGGCTTGGATGCCCCAATAATTGCAGATGAGACTTGTGGATTTTGCAACACCCATGCTATAGCCAACTGCGGAAGCGTCAACCCAACTTCGCTGGCGATGGAAGAGAGATTCGAGATCGCCTCAAGCACCTCAGTCCGAAGCCATTGACCCGCCAATTTATTCATAAAAGGTGAGCCCGCAGCTGTTGAAGCACGAGAACCCTCTGGCAATGGTTGCCCTGGCATATATTTGCCTGAAAGAATCCCTTGAGCAAGCGGTGACCAGACCACCTGTCCAATCCCTTCCCGCTCACAAGCTTGAACTACCTCCGTCTCCATTACGCGCCCATAACATCGAATATTGAGGTTGACTAGCCACCAATGGCACCTTCAATTCCCTCGCCAAAATAGCACCTTCTGATATCTGATCCGCCGTCCACTCACTTATCCCGACATAGAGAACCTTACCTTGACGCACCAGATCCGAAAAAGCCAAGAAGGTCTCTTCAAGGGATACTGTTGCGTCAAAGCGATGCGCATAATAGATATCAATGTAATCGGTCTGTAATCTGTTCAGTGAAGCATGGCACGCCTCCATAATATGCTTGCGGGACAGACCTCTTGCGTTACGTCCCGTCCCTGTGGGATGGCACACCTTGGTACACAATTCGATATCAGCTCTGTGCACTCCTTTTAATGCTTGGCCCAGCACCATCTCAGCTTTCGTATCGGAATATACATCTGCAGTATCAAATGTTGTGATCCCTACATCCAATGCAGCGCGAACACAAGCATGGGCAGTATCATTGTCCACTTGAGCACCATGTGTAATCCAATTACCATAAGCAATCTCACTTAGATGTAAGCCACTCGTTCCTAATTTGCGATAGTTCATTTTATACCCTCCTTTAGATAACAATCTGATTGTAACAAAGAGATATTAATACGAGAAATACTCTTTAATATGCGGTTTAATTCAAAAAAGATATTACTGAGATCCTTAAAGATAATAAAAAAACGCCCTTTAGGCGTTTTTTTCGGTAAATATTCTGTTTCGAAACTCTAACTTCGTCTATACTCCAGTGAGTATATTAACCTCCAAGCCTTGTTACCGTACCACAACTAACAGTACAATAATTCCGAGCCAAAACAGCCAGCTTACTGGGTGACCGAAATTTAATCCCCAGCCAACTCCGAACCTTTTCTCGACGATTAGGTTTGGATCTTTGGGATTGAAATAAATCATACCAAATCGCCATTTATCATCATCATGGACAGGTCTGACATTGGAGCTATCGGCAGATCGCTCCAAGCGGCTTCCGCCCTGACCAGCCCAGAACGTTAAGGCCAAGGCGTATAGGATAATAAGGGCTATTATGATTAGGATAATAGGGATAGCGAAATTCATGTTAAGCAGAGATATCATGTTTAGTTGCACGACGGAAAACAGGATAACCATTAAGAAGCTTGCTGTAAGCATAAAATATGACCAAGTACGGCGGTAAGTTGCGTCTTGTCTGATGGAACGGTTAGGATCATTGGGTTGAACCTGCTGCTTTACTCTGCGAATACTCCAATTCTCAAATATGAACAGAAGTGTTATGAACACTTGCATTATCGTAGGCATAAACACAGAACTAAAAGATTTAGCTGCATAGCGGTCTACGTTCCAACTGCTGTTGTAATGGATCGGAATCTGTTCAGGAATCAGATCGTAGTTGCGTAGCACAGTTACAATACTAACAACAGTAATTAAAACATGAATGAGGAACCAATTATTAGACAAGCCAATTTTTCTTTTCCGAAATCCAGTGTCCACTGCCATGATCGATGGTTCCAGAGCAATAGGCAGCATAGGTAGTAAACTTTTCATTTTGAAATGATAGCTAATGTTTATGACTAGGGAGATTCCGACCATGGCGAGTGAATAAGTGACAATGATCCAACTTTGTTGCTTGGAATGTTCATCACCGTATATTAGACAGATGATACAAACAATGAATAGGATGGTATGCAAGGTAGCACTGATCCTAACACATGACTTCCGCATCTGGCGCAGAGGCTCACTTTGGAATTGTACAGCGCTGACGGTGACCCCAAAACTAATCGTCTCTCTTGTTAAATAAGGCATGCTTACCATGAGTACAATGGCAGGAACAAATACAAAGATCATTACTATAACAGGCATTATCGTCATATCATCCGCCTCCTCTTATACCTAAGTATGTATTTGAAAACTCTATAACCCATCCTATTAACTTAGGAATAGTAATCGAACTTAAATTTAATTATAATCGATTTTAGTCACTATAGGGGTGAAATTAACAATTTATCCAGTTTTTTCGCTACGCAGAGCTACTCATCTGACAACTGAATTATGGCAAGTACATCTGTTTGAAATTCTATGTAGGTAAAGGATAGGATTTCGGACACTTACTTTAAATATTCTGCAATTTGGATGAATTGTGTGGATAATAAATAAACATTATCCAACGCTTGTCGAGTGATTCCTATGGACGCTAAAGTGACACTCGGTGCTGAATGCGATTAATCTCACGATTTAATGAAGAGAGGAAACTGAACAGCAAATGCCTTATATTGATCGAAATGGTATGAACATTTATTATGAATATCTTCACTCTAACTCTCTTAACCAACAAATAGACGCTATCCTGATTATCCACGGAGCGGGTATGAATTTACGTTCTTGGGATTTGATTGTTCCTTATTTGCAGCAACACTATCATATTCTTCGCTATGATTTGCGCAGACATGGGTTGAGCGATAAAGGACCAGATAGAGTAGCTTGAAGACTGCTATTCACTCTTTTACTTCTAGAGCGGCTCAATATTTCTTCTTTTTTCGCTGTTGGTCATGGAGAGGAAGCATATGTGCCGTGCTGCTCGGTACAATCCGTCACTTCATAAAGGAAGTTAGTTTGATTAATTCATTTGAATTAATTATACTCAACAGTATGGAGGAATGGACATTGAATACAAACCTAAGCAACGATATGAATAAAGGAAATGAAGACTCCACCCAAACTCGTTTATTAGAAGCAGGGCTGCGGATCTTTGGATTAAATGGCTATGAAGGCGTACGTACGCGGACCCTTGCAGATGAAGCTGGTGTGAACCAATCGGCGATTCCGTATTATTTCGGTGGAAAAAAAGGATTGTACTTAGCGGTTGCCCGTCGCTTGACAGCAGCCGTTCAAGATGATTTTTTGAAGCAGGCTTTAATTGAGACAGAAGAGATTGAGAAACGGTCAAAAGAAGAAGCCGCAGAAGCTCTTAAAAAAGTCATGACGCAATTTTCCAAGACTATGATTGGTAATCATGAAGCCAATGCAAGAAGTGTATTTATCGCAAGAGAGCAGATGCAGCCTACAGAGGCTTATGACATTTTGTATGAACAATTCTTCCAGCCACTACATCAGATGATTGCCGTCTTGGTGAGTAAATTAATGGATCTAGACGCAAAAGATCCAAAAACGATATTAATCGCACATGCAATTGTTGGACAATCGGTTGCGTTCTCTGTGGCGAAGGAAACCTATTTGAGACGCCAAGGGATTCAAGACTTGGATGAAGTACACATTGCTTTGATCGCCAAAGAGCTTGGCGAAATGTCGATTCGTACATGCAGCGGCTATTCTCATTAAAAAGAGGGTACGTAACGAAGACATAAACATTCTTCTATACGTACCCTTTTGCCATTTTACCAAGTTGCCCTCATCAGCTGAGTAGAATTTTTATTTAGTTCAATCCCCTCAGCTTCACCCACGATCACCGTTCCACCAAGATTAATGACCTTCTTACCAATCGCACAATTCGGCTCAAATGCAAACACCATTCCTGTCTTGAGTTCGGTCTCTAACCCTATGGATGGGATCGGCAGCACTTTCCCGTACTCTCTCGCCTCAGGCAACCGTGCAATCTCATCGCCAACCCCAATAAGACCAAATGGACTAATGGAATGAATAAGCGGATGAACGTGCCAACCTCCTGCTTCACGCATCGGCTCATTCATCGCTTTAACCACGTCTCCGAAAGTAGCCCCATGCCGCAGCTCTTTTACTCCGTTCTCATACGATTGTCTCGCTGCCGCTGCCGCCCGCTCAAAATCCGGATGCACAGCTCCTACAGCGATTGAAGGCTGATGCTGCGTCTCTAGCATTCCGAATGATGAAAATACCTCGGCCAAAATAATATCTCCTTCTTGGATCACCCGCGGCTCCTCTGGTCGATATGTCCATGCGGGCAATCCCCATCCTACGAACTCTGGTCCTGATCCCATTAATATCGTTGTCGTGAACCCGACATGGGTCGCACAAGCATTCATCGCTGCCGCATAGATCTCATTTTCTCTCACGCCTGGCTTCGTTGCCTCAAGCATCGCCTGGCACATTTTTTCCCCAACGTTCGCTGACCATTTTAATACCGCGATCTCCTCCTGACTTTTCACAGAAGACAGTGCGAAAAATTTGTGTCCCACAGGCTTAAAGGTCCCATTCGGTAATCCTTTTAGGATCGTTTGCCAAGTATTATAGGGCATGGCTCCATCAAAGTAATAGGGAGGATAAGGCTCTAAGCCAATCACACCAAATGCTTTATTTGTAAGTCCTCTCTCTTCCATAATCTTGACAATGTGCGCACCCATTTTTCCGACATACATATTTTCCGGGCGTATCCAGCCTTGCGTATTCGTATATCCAGCTTGAATATGATCTTCCACAGCAGTGGCTAAAAAGACAAAAGAGATCGGCTCTTCATTCTTAGGGAAAATGACAATAGAACCTGGACGCTCATTCGTAAAGTAGGTGTCCGGGTTAAATACAGCAGGGAACGCACCTTCTCGATCTCCATACACAATCAATACATCCACATGCTCTTCTTCCATTAGCTGATTTGCAATGTTCCATCTACGATCTCTTTCCGCAAGTGAGTAGGTAGGGATTCTAGTATCTTGATTGTTCATACCTCTTTCTCCTCCTAACGTTTATTTCTTTCCAGAGTTCATTGCTGATCGTTGCCTTTTGTCATCATCCAACCGTATACATGCGAATGGCCCCCCTCCAATAGATGTCATGAATGAACCTGTTACATTGCAAGTATAATTCATTCATTTGATTAATTCAATTGAATTAAATTAATTGATTTATGTGCAAAAATAGCTCCAATAACTTGGAGAATTAATCTTTAAATCATTAAAATGAAAAACACTGTATCTTTAAAGAGCCTGTTCAAAAAGCTCATAAAGTTGTATTAAAAAAAATGCACCTTTACGAGGAACGGTAAAATGAAGGTACCCCTACCAACATCAAACCATACGCGAGATGCATTTTCATGGACTTACAGTTTGAGCTGCAGACTTTGCGAGAAGACGTATTCCGATCACGACGCCATCTGCGGCGTTCAACGAGCGAAGGCGAACCAGAACAAGTTTTTCATTGGTTATCGCAAGCATTCCATTGTTTGCCCCAGCCCGAAAGGATCGGTCATCCCGCCCAATGATACGGCGGATGTCAAATTAATGCTGCCGCCAATTGAAATAATGAAGAAAATCGAAGGACTCAAGGTCGATTATCTGGTGGCCGATTTAGGTTATTTCGATGCCGATGATCAAAAAGAAGCGCGCCTTAAGCATGATGTAGCGGTCGTAACGGAAATCAGAAAACACGATATTTCCTGAACTCTGTTCCCATGAAGGAAAACCGGAATGTGAGCAAGGACACGCCCTTGTTTTCGACGGATTCGATAAAAAAACATATACCTCTTGTTTTCGCGGAGACGATGACAAATGCGCCGCCTGTCCGCTACAAGGCCTTTGTGAGAAGCAGTTTGGCTATTTCTTCAAGGAAAACCCGTTTTTCTACGGACCTGTTTCACAGGGCAGTATGCTACAAGAGCACATGCTGAATCTCCGTAAGCAAGTGGAACTAGCGTTTGCACAAGAATCGAATCAACTAACTTCCGTTATGAAGTATAAAAAAGTAACGGTTCGTACAACAAAGCGCGTCGAGAAGTGGTTTATCTTGCGGAATGCGTTTCGATTAATTGAGCGGATGATTGAGCACTTGCGAGCCACAATCCTGCCTCCAAATCATGTGACGACCCTCAAAAAGCTTCAAGAGATTCAAGTGGAGCAAATCTCGTTGCCGTTGGCGGGGTAAGAAAGTTGAACTCCCCCTAAAAAAAGAAAATTACGACTCAAGGGATACGTCTGTTCAAAATCAGGTAAGTAACATACTTACTCTCAGCGACAGCATGACTTATCATATCTAACGGAACATCACCTGGTTTACTCGCTTCATAACAAAGAATATGTGTAAAACTATCCAGCTGAGGATTAAAATCGGGCCTCGCAGGATAAATCTGCAATAAAATAACATTCTCATTCTTCTTGTTTTGAATTTCGTCTTTTCTTTCAAATAAGTGTTATTACTTTAGCTTCCAGAAAATCTCCTCCATTCAAAATGTCTATTCGATCTGCTTAAAGCACTTTACAATAAAAAAACTTCCACCATACTCTGGTAGAAGCTTCTTATCGCATTTTAATCATTCAAAATTTCAATCATTTTTCTTGTCTTCGCTAGCTGCTCCACCGTAAAATCATGCTGAGCAGAAGCATATGCGCTAAAAACAATATCAAGCACAAATAATTGAGCAAATCTGGAGCTTGTTGCCGAACTACGAAGCTTAGCTTCCGGCGCACGTGATGTAAATAAAGAAACATCAGCAAGCTGAGAAAGCTTGTTATTACCAGGACGAGTGAGGCTAATTGTTTTTTTCCCTGTTCCTTAGCTCGTTTTATTAATTGAATAACTTCTCTCGTTTCACCGCTATACGAAATTCCCCAGAAGACGGCATTTTCTGATTTCGTAGCCATGGCTCCCGCCAATAAATGACGATCTGAAATCGCATATACATTTTTGCCTTACACCATAAACATAAATAACCTCTGCGTGCTCAATAGACTGCGCGTCGAGTTAACTGGCCGTATTCTGAAAGGTCAGTATGGTGTTCGACAGCAATTTATCAATGATGGAATCAACGTTTCATTCGATTCAACATCAAAGTATCTAACATGCGGCGTGTACTCTACCTCCGCGGATAAACGGATTTTCAGCGCTGGAAAGCCCTCTATTCCAAGCGACCGACAAAAACGAACAACCGCCGCACTGCTTGCCTCCGCTTTTGTCGCTAACTCATGTATGGTCATATGCAGCACTTCTTTAGCATTTGCAAGAATGTACTCCGCTACTTTTTTCTCTGATTCTGGCAATTCATTTAAGTCTAGCTCAATTTGCGAAATCATACTTCCCCGCAATTAAACCCGCTCCAACAAATGCAGGAATCATTGGTATGAAAATATTTCCGATTTTTCGCAAAAAGTTCTTGAACGGTTTATCATTCTTCTTTTTAAGCTGCGCCTTCATTTGTGCGATTTGTGCTTGTAATTGCTCAGCCGAAGTCGCTATTTTCCTAATACTCATTTAGACTATATTGAGCAATCTAAATTTTGTATCACTTCTATGATACCAAACGTTCCATTATTGACGAATTTTTTTTTCAACATTAAACTATAAGTTAAGAAATTAAATTTCAAAAAAACCGTTTTTTTCATTTATTAAATTTATCCCAACATTACGGCGCAGGAGGAAATGAAAGATGACGACGACACCAAACATCATCGTAATGAACCATCCAACTAGAGAGCAGCTTGAAAAGATTTACGATATTTTAGATGAATGCTTTTCCGTAGGCCGAGCTTTTTTCCAAGAAAGATTAGACCTAGACACCACATATGATCCAGATACAACATGGTTTGCGATGGTTGACGATAAGATTGCATCTAATGTACAAATTTTTCCGTTTCATATTAGAGTCGGTCAAGCGATCTTGAAAACGGGTGCAATGGGGAGTGTCGGTACAGATCTAAATTACCGCGGGCTGGGGCTTGCACACAAAATTCTTCATGCGCAGACCAACTATATGAAAGAAACCGATTATGATATAAGCTTGCTTTTGGCTAGCAAGCATGCGTTTTATGAAAAGGCTGGCTGGAGACTTATTCCGGAGACTGCTTTCGCAATTGAAAAACCAGCAAGTTTGGAGCAGCAGCAAAACAGTGATGAAATCATTCCTTTTGAAGCCTGTTATCTCGATGATATCCGTTTCATCTATGAACAATTCAATAAGAATCGTACCTACACCGTGATCCGAAGTAGAACGTATTGGAATGATTTATTGACCTGGCCGGAATGGAAGAAAGTTGACTGCTTGCTCCTTCGCAGAAATGGAAAAATCGTCGCTTATGGCATCATTGAAAAGAAAGATACTGAACAAGTATTTATTAATGAATTATTGTATTTGAACGAAGCCGAAAACGGCGTTGAAGCTTTGTTTCATGCCTTATGTCAGCTGCGCCAAAATGCAAAGCAAATATTAGCGATGCTCCCAGAGGACCATAAGCTATATTCCTATTACCAACAACATCAAGCAAATTCAATTCAAATCAATATGGCGATGTGGAAAATGATCAATCTCAGTTCAACTTTCCATAAGCTTCAGCCTGAATTAGAAGATCGCCTAAACCGTAGCAACATAATTGCAGACCAGGAGCTGCATATTGCACTTCGCAGCAATGAGGACTGTATCTACTTGGATTATAAGCAAAAGCAGCTTTCTGTTTCCGATGCTAGTAATCATACCAATCCCTATACTTCAATAGAAGTAGATGAACGTGAGCTAATGACTTATATCATGTTCGGCTATAATGAAGCAGGCGCAGCAAAGGACAGTACTGAGCACGCTAACATCCTTCAAGCTCTATTTCCGAAACAACAAGCTGTGTTTTATTTGACCGATAAATTTTAAGCCATTTTTGATTCCTACCATTTTAAATAAGGGTGTGTCGCAAGTCCAACTGCTCGGACTTATGACACACCCTTATTTTTCCATAGCGACAAAAACTAGTCGTTGTTCATTTTTGATCTTCCTAACAGGACAGCACCGTAGGCTGCATCCTTAATCGGCAAAATCAGCTTTGTTTGCGTGTAGCTCTGTGCGAGCTTTCTCTCCAAGGCTTCTTTCACAAAGCGAGACTTTTGCAGCACACTTCCTGCAATCGCAATCGGACTTTCATATAGCTTAAGCCGTTCAATAACAGGCACAACAAGCTCATATAGATTGGCTGCACATTTCTCCGCTAACGCTATTGCATGTGCATCGCCCTTCTCGCATGCGGTCGTCATAATCGGTGCGAGCTGCGCAATATCTTTTTTCGTCGTATTTTTATCATAAACAAAGCCAATAATCTCTTTCACAGTGCTTAATCCAAGCTGCTCATATACCATCGCTGGGATGACCGTATCGGTTATTCTTCCGTCCTCCACTTGAACTAATATGGATAATAGATCGCGCCCAATGCTATAACCGCTTCCCTCGTCATCAATCAGATGACCAAAGCCTCCTGTGCGATGCTGCTCTCCTTTTTCATTGACCCCAAAGCAAATCGATCCTGTACCGGCAATGAGAATGATGCCTTGCATCGCATTTTGTGCCCCGTATAATGCGGTTTCTTGATCGCCTGTAATCGTTAATGACCCGATATAACCGTTATTTCTCACATGCTGCTCCAAAAAATTGATGACCAGCGGATTACTTATTCCTGCCGCACCTATACATATATGAGCAACTTCTTGTAAATTACCGCAGTAGAGCCTCGTTTGACTAAAAATTTCCTCAAAGGAGGCGGCAATAGCATCAGCATCACCACCGTTATAATTAATAGGCCCTACAGTAAAGGTGAATAAAGAGTCTTCCTGGTCATGCGTAATGGTGACAGCTGTTTTCGTGCCACCCCCATCAATTCCAACGATAAATGCCATACCTATGTCCCCTTGTTGTACTTTTTATCTACATCTGTATCGTAATATTGGCGGTGGGTACAACTTCACCATTTAGGATTGGAAGGAGTGATTTGAATGCATCAAGTGTATACTCAAATGCCGCAATTCCGCAGAACTCGCCTTCGATTAACGGTAAATCATATGGGCGACCTAATGTAATGGCCGTTACTTTGCAGCCTGCTGCCAGCAGCTTCTGAACAAGCGCAAGCTGACCTTTGTTTTCACGCGCATTGAACAAGCCGATAACAATATGCTTGTAGCCTTGTACCTTTGGCAGCGCAGCGTTGATTTGCTCCTCGCTCGGGTCAATGTCGATAATCTCATAAGCTGTATTAAAATGCTCCCCCATATATTGCGGAAAGCTAAGAGCTTGATTCAAGCTGCTGGACGCAAGATCGGTGCGGTATGAATAGGAACCCATAAATAACATTTGCTCGTCACCGGTATGAATGGGCTGGAGCTCACCTTTAATGAGGCAGATCGTTTCCGTACGCATTAGCTCATTTGCTCGGCGATGTACATCGCAGCCAACTAGTTCATAATCTAGCTCCTCAATCGTCGCATATTGTGCTTTATAAGCTAAAATTTTTGTAACAGCTGCATCAATCAGCGCTTCATCCAAATCACCGGTGGCTACAGCTTCTTCGATCAAATGAATCGCTTCCTTCACTGTCTCAGGAGTATGGCTAATGAATACCAAATCAATACCTGCTTTAACAGCTCCTAACGCTCCTTTTGCCGTACCATAGTATCGTTTGATCGCGTCCATTTCTAAACAATCCGATACAACTAACCCTTTATATCCTAATTTTCCTTTTAATATCTCTGTAATAATGGTATGAGACATAGTTCCGGGCACACCGGATTTTTCAATTTTCGGAAATAAAATATGTGCACTCATAATCGCTTGAGCGCCTTGCTCAATTGCGGCCTTAAACGGCAACAGCTCAAGCTGCTCTAATTCCTCAAGTGTTTTTTCAATGGTAGGCAAGCCAATATGTGAATCGACATTTGTATCACCATGACCTGGAAAATGCTTAAGTGAGGACATGACGCCTCCATCGAGCAATCCCTTCATCATTTGAATTCCATACTGGGATACTGTTGCAACAGAATCACCATATGAACGAACATTTATGACTGGATTCAATGCATTATTGTTAACGTCCATAACTGGAGCTAGATTAAAATTAATACCTAATGCTTTCAATTCTCTGGCAGTCATTCTGCCTGCTGCATACGCATTTTCAGGTCGTCCTGAAGAAGCAATTGCCATGGCTCCAGCAACATTGGTCGCGTCTTTAGGCATACGAGTGACTCGACCGCCTTCTTGGTCGATCGTAATAAAACCCGGGATACCAGTATGTGTCGTGTACCATTGCTGCAGCTCAGTAACAAGCTCGCCTAATTGATATTTATTGTCGATATTATGTGAGAATAAAATAATATTGCCGACTTTATAATGCTCAATAACTTCCTTCAGCTCAGGAGTGATCTCGGTTGAAGGGAAGCCTGTTACGAACATTTGTCCAATCTTTTCGCGCAAGCTCATATGTTCTATTGTTCTCATCAATTACTCACCTTCCTCTAGCAATATAAATGATACTGCTGTGTTATTTCTGCAAATTGCTTGCTTTCCGCTGCAAACTGTTCAAGCATCTGCTTGGCTTGCATATTTTCCGTACGATACATGTTGTCTCCCCCCAGCAAATCGATAAATGGACGAGAGCCCTCCTTCACAGGAGGCAGGAATGAAAATTGCTCGTACAAATCTCTTATCGTAAATAATAAGGTTACCCCAACTTCTAAAGGCCTCAGCACTTGGAGATCTGTAATGTAAATTTGTACCCCGCCGCATAGCTCGCCACAATGTTTAGATGACGTTGGCTTGAAATGAACTGGACGAAAAAGCACACCCGGGATACCTTTTGCATTCATCTCATCTGCCAATTGCTGCGCTTGAATGAACGGAGCACCAATCATTTCAAAAGGGAACGTTGTTCCACGTCCTTCGGAGCAGTTTGTGCCTTCAAATAAACATGTTCCTGTATATAATAACGCCGTTTCATATCGTGGTATTCCAAGTGAAGGATGAACCCAAGTTAATCCTGTATCCGGGAAGGACATGCTCCGTTCCCAGCCTTCCAAACGAACGACATGCAGCGATGCATTCCAATTCATTTGATCATTTGCCATCGTTGCTACCTCACCTGCTGTTAAGCCGTATCGTACGGCTAGCTCGTAATTTCCAACAAATGATTTGAAGCCGGGCTTCAAGACATTCCCTTCTACCGTTACCCCGTTAAGCGGATTAACACGATCAAGAACAACAAATTCTACACCTGCATTTGCACAATCTTCAAGTGCATACAGCATCGTATAAATAAATGTGTAATAGCGTACACCAACATCTTGAATATCGTATACAATGATGTCTACTTCATTCAGCATTTCTTTTGTTAAACGCTTGGAGTCTTTACGGTACAAGCTATAGACTGGAACATTCGTAAAAGGATCCATGTAAGTGTCTACTAATGCCCCTGCATCCAAATCTCCGCGAACGCCATGCTCAGGTGAAAACATCGCAGCAAGATTAAAATTTTCATGTAATATAGTAATCGTTGATGCAAAATCCTTCGTAAGACCTGTCGGTGCTGTAATCAATCCTACGCGCTTACCTTCGAACAAATAACGATAATTCGTTATAGAATCAATCCCATTTAACACCATATGAAGCTGCCTCCTAGCTGCTTTTTCGCATAAATGGATAGAACAAGGGATTGTTTCCTGCTATACATAGAAACACTCCCTCTTAGCTAGTTGAATAGTTACCAAAGACTAGACTGCCTAACCTTCACCGTTTCAGCAGGTACCATAAATGCTTCTGCATATGTCTTTCTTGCTTCACAGCCGCGAACAACTGCTAGTGCTTTATAGTAATCCATGTATTTGAAAGATTTGCTATTCGTCACAAACCAATGCTTGCTTAAAGCATCTATCCATAGATCAAATGCCGCTTGATCGAAATCCACATATACGTAAGGGACATAATCAACCGCATCCTCCCAGTTTTCGGAGTAATATAATCTTGCTGCAAAGTGCGCGGGGAGCGCTCGTTCAAAGGATGATAGACTTGCGAAGAAACGGGCATCATTTACTATATGATGCGTTAGCGCATGGTCCTTATGCATACTGTTTTTCCAGTGTGTAATAATAATGTTAGGCTTCACGCGACGAATTACATCACAAACCTCCATACGAATTTCCTGATTGTCAGGCAACTCTCCGTCACAATAATCATCGAATACAATGGCTTCACCGCCTAGCATATCCGCAAAAACCTGTGCCTCTTTCACTTTTTGCTGACGATATTCCTTTATATCCTGTCCTGCCGGGACCCCTCGTTCACCCGCAGTTAACGCTAGTGTCACAATGCGATCTCCCTTTAAACTATGACTAGCGAGTACACCACCAGAAGCTAGCTCCACATCACCAACATGTGCTCCAATTGCTAATACTGTGAATTTTTCGCTCATCTTTAAAGTTCCCTCCGCAAAATAGAAAATTGTTTTTCAATAGTAAAGCCCGCTTTTTGATAGATTCGAAGAGCCGGATTATTATTTCCAGTGAATAGAGAGATATATTGACAGCCCACATTTTGAAAAGCTTCAACCATTCTGAAAAATAATACACTGCCAAGGCCATGACCCTCATGCTCTGGGTGCACTCCGATACCGCAAAAAAATGCTCTTCCATCAGGCTGCGAAATAATTGGACCTGCAAAGCCCACAACCTCGTTGCCGTTCACAGCTACTACAAGTGGTGCGCCAACCTTCACATAAGTAACAACATCCTTCTTCCACTGCGGATTTTGCAGGGCAGCAAGCGTTGCTTCAAGCCCTGTATGTAAATCAGGGACATAGGACGTAATGTAATAGTCCTTGCTATTTGCATTGGTTTCCTTATCTAAAATATCTTCGGGAACTATAAAGCTTCCGAGTTTTAAATACATGCCGCATTGCGTCGCTCGATCTTCGTAGCCTTTAGCAATTAAAGCTTCATATAATGGCTGGTCCTTACTGATGCCCGGGGCATTATTATGCTCATGCTGAGGTGCACTTGGTATACTCCACTTCAGCTTAACAGGGTTGAAAAACAATACATCCGCTTGTCTTTTCCCAAGTTCTTGGAATCTTTTTTCTAAACGCAATAGAAAAGCATCGTAAAGCTCCAGAGAAGCCACATGGGTATCTATAATAACACTCGTAATATAACCGGCCACATCTCCAAGAGGGAGATCGTCACCGCAGCAGCCAGCTGCAAAACCAACAATCCCTTTTTCGTCACAGCCTACCCATATACAGTCAGCGTCAAAATAAGGATGGTCGATGAATGTATCTTGAAACTCTCGCTCTGTAAATGGCTTATAATCATATTTTGTAGCCTCACGATTCCAAAGCTCTACAACTGCAGAGTGATCTTCAATTGAAAAGGGTCTGATTTGCAACATTTAAGCCTCCTGTGAACGTCCAATATAGGGCCAGGAAATTTTGCCCATTACTACTGGCTGTGAAGCTCCAGTTACTAGCGGGATATTGTTTGGTAAGCGCTCCATCGTGTAATACGCTAGCAGAGCAAAAGCAATTGCTTCCTTAGCATCACTATTACCACCGATATCCTCCTGCGTCAGCACCTGCACGTTATGCGGTGCAAATAAGTGCTGTAAATCACGCAAAAGCGTCTTGTTATAGCTTCCACCGCCGCCAATTAACAATTGCTCAGCCTGGTGCTGCGGTGCAATATACCGTTCATAGCTATCGACGATGCTCCAGGCAGTTAAGTACGTAGCTGTTGCAACAACATCTTCTGCTTTCCAGTTATTAACCTTCATCATTTCAATAATTTGTGCCACGTATTGTTGGCCAAACCGTTCTCTACCTGTCGATTTTGGTAACGGCATCCTATAATATTTATCCTGCTGCATCCATTTCAATAGCTCATCTATCACTTGACCGCCCGCACCAATTTCGCCATTAACATCCATTGTCATTGGTGCAAATAATTGCGATACAAGGCCATCGATAATCATATTTCCAGGACCCGTATCAAAAGCAAATACCTCATCCGGTGAGGCATTTACAGGCAAAACAGTCACATTGCCTATTCCGCCAATATTTTGCATCAGAAGTGTTTTCTTTGGATTGTTAAACAATAAGTATTCGGTAAATGGTACTAACGGAGCTCCTTGTCCACCCATTGCCATGTCAGCAACTCGAAAGTCTGATACGCAAGGAATTCCTGTGCGATTGGCGATCACTGCACCATCCCCAATCTGAACGGTACAATGCAGATTATAACCGCCCATAACATTCTCATCCGGAGCATGATAGATTGTTTGACCATGCGATCCTACTGCGAATATTTGCGAAGGCGAAAGGCCGCATTTCCCTATAACGGATAATGTGGCTTGGGCGTATAATTCGCCAAGCCACATATTCATTGCGCCAACCTTATCAATCGTAGCGCTAGCGGGATCAAAAAGCTCAAATATGGAGTTTCTAACTTGCACCTCAAAAGGTGTGTTTTCAAAAGCCAGTAATTCAATCTCTACTCCATGCTCTTTTTCGGCTGATGGGAAAAGCTTAACTACTGCTGCATCAATACCATCTACTGATGTACCGGACATCAAGCCAACTAAGTATGTTGCATCAACTTTTGATTGTTTGTCCATTAACCTTTCACCGCTCCAACTGTTACCCCTTCAAGGAAGTATTTTTGTAAACTGAAGAACAAAATAAACATTGGAACTGCTGAAATGGTTGCCCCCGCCATCATCGGTGCAAAGTAAGTTGTATTCGCAAAGCGAAAGTTTTTCAAGCCGACCTGAATGGTTTGCATATCCATCGTATTCGTTACTAGGAACGGCCAGAAAAAGTCATTCCATGCCGCCATGAACGTTAGGATTGCTAGTACTGCCATAATTGTTTTAGATAGAGGCATAATGATATACCAGAAGATTTTAGGCTGGGAACAACCTTCGATTTTAGCAGATTCAATAATTTCACCTGGAATGGAGGACATGAACTGCTTAACCAAGAAGATATTGTATACCGTTACTATGCTCGGCATAATCAACGCTGTGTACGTATTTTGTAATTCAAAAATGTTTACGATCAAAATATATAGTGGAACCTGAGTGACTTGAACAGGAATCATCATAGATCCCAGCAAAATAGCGAACAAAATGTTTTTCCCTTTAAATTTCATTTTTGCAAAAGCATATCCAGCAAGTGTAGCAAAAAATACGTTAGATACCGTGATACACGCTGCCACTATAAAGGAGTTCAATAACCAGTCCCATGTATGTTTGCTGAAGTTAAAGAAGAATTTATAAGATTCAAATGAAATCTTCGATGGTAGGATAGAATAGCTCATTGCACCAGCTTCTACCGGATCACCGAACGAGGAGATGACCATAAAGTATATCGGGAATATGGTAGCTGCGGCAAATAGGATAAGGAACGTAATGTTTGCACCATTACGTATAAACAGATACCCTTTGCTTCTTAAGCTATTGTTGTACAAACCCATAGTATTCTGCTCCTTTTCCTAGTATTCTACATCTTTACCTATAAACTTGAATTGAAGGAAAGATATAAATCCGATAATCGCTGCTAGAACTAATGATTGTGCCGCTGCCTCACCAAACTCAAAATATGTGAACGCATTGTTAAAGATTAACAAACCTACCATTGTTGTTGCATGGTCTGGTCCACCGCCTGTCATAAGATAAGCGTTTTGGAATACTTGGAAGGAACCAATAACACCAGTAACAAGTAGGAATAGCGTTGTTGGCTTAAGGAAAGGGACAACGATAAACCAAAGCTTTTGCAGGAAAGACGCGCCGTCAATTTCAGCTGCTTCATAATAGCTGTTATCAATAGCGAGTAATGCGGCTATATAAATAATAATTGCTGTACCATGACTTGATAACCATGACATTAACACAAGTGAGAACATTGCAGTTGCACTGGAACCAAGCCAGTTTTGATTTTCAATACCTAAAAAACTCACGAGCTTATTGGCAATACCTGATTTTAACGGATCGAAGATCCACAGCCACACAACAGAAAGCGCTACACCAGATGCTACGGCTGGCAAGTAATATAGTGCTTTAAAGATCGTTTGTGTTTTTTTCTTGAAAGGAATAATCAAAATTGAAATTAAAAATGATAGAAGAATATTAAACGGAACAGTTAATAGCGTATATACTAACGTGTTTTTCAGTGCTTTCCAGAAAAGTTCATCTGAAAACGAGTTAACGAAGTTATCCATGCCGACAAAAGTGGATCCTAATGGACCATATTTTTGTAAGCTGATAATAAAAGCATTGATGACTGGATATGCGGTAAATAAAGAAAACGCAATAAGTGCTACTGCGATAAACGCGTATCCCCAACCTGAGTCACTTTCGAGTTTCAATTTTTTTCTTTTAGTCAACGTTTGATTCATTGGGTCGCACCTCTCTTCTAAAAACAGTACAAGCTCTAGCTAATTTAGAAGGAAAGCTGTACGTTCTAGCTACGCACAGCTTTCACATGTCAGCCTACGACAGACTAGTCAACTACAATACCATCTTTACCGAAAGATTTAATTGCAGCAGCTTTAACTGCATCATACATTTCTTGTGGAGCAATCTCATTTGCAAGTAAGGCTTGTAGTTTAGGAATAATAACTTCTGTTTCAATTTTTAATGCTTCAGCAGCCAGATCAGTAGGAATATCTGTACGAGCCGGAAGCGCTTTTGCCATCATAGCTTTACCTGCAGCAACGTTATCTTCGTTACGAGGGAATTTTTCAAGTACTTCTGCATTACGTGCAGATTCAGTAATTGGTGATAAGAACAGCTCATTACTGTAGTTAGCAGCAATTGAACCAGAAGACAAGAAATTCGTTGCTAGGGCAATATTTTTGATGTGCTCTTCAGATGGAGCTTTTTTACCACGAAGTGCGATATAACCATCAACGATTGAAGTAGGGACATAATCGGCACCGTTGAATGTTGGGACTGGAAGTGAAATATAATCAACTTCAATAGAATCTGCAACAGCTGAACCATCGTTCGCTTTAATCTTCTCATTGTTTAGACGAGCAGAGTTTTCAAATGCAGATAAACCTTTACCTGTGATCATCGTTTGACCCGTTAGGAACATGTTCCACCGTTTACCAGCATCGATAGAGCTTAGCTCTTTAGGCATAGAACCATCGTTGATCATTTCGCGAATAGATGTAAGTAGACCCAAGAAGTTTTTGCTTGTATACGTATATTTAAGATCTTTATCGAAGTAATCTGGTAAACCTGCAGTTTTAGCAAGAATAGCTAGATAGTCTTTAGATGCTACACCAGATGTTGCGAACACGAAACCATAACGAGTAGTTTCACCTTTATCATTTTTCACTACGCCTTTAGAAATTGCATTACGGAACTCTTCATAAGTCCAACCGTTTTGTTGAATGCTTTTCCAATCAATTCCGGCTTCTTCAAGGAATTGTTTGTTACCACCGATAGTGTGGATTTCCATATACGCTGGTAGGCCGTATTGAGCGTCACCTAGTTGGAAATATTTCAATGGAACTTCGTCATAATCTGCCTTGGCTTCATCAGAAAGGGCACCGTTAAGGTCGATTAGTACATTAAGTGCTGCATATTTCGAAATTCCTGAAGCACCGATAAAAGCAATATCTGGAGGAGAACCTGCATTTACTTGAGTATCAAGTTTTTGCGTCATATCTTCCCAGCTCGCTGGCTCGATTTTCAAAGTCAAGTTAGGATGTAGTGTATTAAATTCTTTTTCCATATCAGCAAAACGTGTTTGATAGTTCGCTGATATCGGAGGTAAAAGTGCTGTAATCGTATCCTTTTTAGGCTCAGAACCACCGTTACTAGTTCCTGTGTTACCGGAATCTGTAGAAGCTGGAGCGTTATTTCCGTTTCCTCCGCAAGCCGATAATAGTGATACCATCATGATTCCTGACAAAAACAGAGTTAATCCACGTGATCTTTTTTTCATCGAAAACAGCCTCCTCAATTATTAATAGCATCCATCCTGTTATTCCACTTTTCACACCTAAACCAATGATGCGATTGCCTGTTTCAAGCGTCCTCCGTTTGCGTTAAGTACTTGTTCTGCTTCTTTTGCATCTAACCCCGATTTAATCATCATAATTGCCAGCTTACAGTTCATAGATGCTTTTTCAAGTGTTTCTGCGGCGGTTGATGTATCTACACCAGTCGTGTTCATGATGATACGAATCGAGCGATCTACGAGCTTAAAATTACTAGCCTTCAGATCAACCATCAAGTTGTTGTACGTTTTTCCTAACTTGACCATTGTGCATGTTGTCAGCATATTAAGCACCAACTTCTGAGCAGTTCCTGCCTTTAATCGAGTCGAACCGCTAATGACCTCAGGTCCTACAACAGGTGTTATACAAACATCTACAATGGGTTCGAACTTTGAGCCTCTGTTGTTACAAACACCGATAGTGGCTGCTCCAAGTTCCTTTGCTTTCGCTAAAGCTGCAATAACGTAGTTTGCACTACCGCTTGCCGAAATCCCAATAAGTACATCTTTGTTTGTTACACCAATGCTTTCGATTAATGCGATCCCTTCATCCATATCGTCTTCACAGCCTTCAACCGCAGTACGCAAAGCAATATCACCACCAGCAATATAGCCCTGCACCAAGGAAGGATCTGTACCAAAGGTAGGAGGACATTCGGAAGCATCCAGAACACCTAATCTTCCTGATGAGCCAGCTCCTATGTAAAACATTCTTCCACCATTAGACAACCTATGATGTAGAATATCTACCGCCTTTGCAATCTGCGGAATCTCCTCAGCTATAGCTCTGGGGACCAGTGCATCTTGTTGATTCATTAACTGGATCATTTCTTCCGTAGTACATTCATCAATCATTAATGTGTCTGGATTCACAGCCTCTGTTGTCAATCCCGCAAGGTAGTCATTCATAGCCATCCTCCTTCTTTCCAGCCTTAATCTGTCATGCAATTAACAAAACGCGTTAGATTAACTTACAATTATTATGTTCTTATACTAATACAACACCATCGCTTCGTCAATAGATTTTGAAATATAATTTCATAAAGAAAATAAATTCTGATGTTTTATTTCATTCCTTACACACTATGTTATACCACATTTATAAAGCGCTTACAAGATGCAATTTAAATTTTTACTAATTGCTTTGATCGCTATGGCTCTAAGGTTAAATCGATTTAAAAAAATGTATTATTTGCTGATTGTCGCTCCAAACGAAACATAAAGTTACATCATCCGTGTTCAAGCGGATGATGTTTCGTCTTCGATTCCATTCATTTTCTTCCTCATAATTGTGTGCCAAGCTATTAATTATTGAATTAAACTACTTATTATATTCATTAGATCAACGTATTCATCATGTAGATAATCTGACATGGATTGATAAGTAGTACATTTTAGTACACGAATAAGTGAATGAAATACAAAAAAAGAAAGCATTGATCCATGATCAATGCTTTCCTCCACATTCATTCTATCAGAACCTAATTTCTAAGTTTTTTCTTTAATATATTATGCGTTTTTGTTAAGTAGGTTTTTACTTCTTCATATTCTGCACTTGCGACACCAGCAAATAATATGTCGATGATCGTAAGCATCGCAATACGCGAGCCCATAGCCCCACTGCGGATTGTTATTTCAGGTGTGGATATGCTCAGTACAATATCCGCCCGCTCCGCAAGCTCACTTTTATTGTACTTCGTAATCGCAATACATTTTGCTCTATTCTTTTGGGCAATTTCCAGTGCATCAATAATATCACTAGTTGCTCCAGAGTTAGAAATGAAAATGGCAACATCATCTTTCTCAAGTAAAGTTGCTGCCGTGAGCTGACTATGACCATCTGTATAGGCATGACACATCTTATTAATTCGCGAGAACTTCTGTTCCCCGTCCATACAAACGAGTCCCGAAGCACCTATTCCAAAGAAAACAATTCGCTTACTATGACATAGTAATTCTACAGCTCTTGTAATTTCTTTTCGATCAATAACACTAAGCGTATCCTCAATGGACTTGCAATTATTCAATGAAATATTTGATATAATTGTCGAGAGATCATCACCTGGCTGAATATCTGTATATTGAGCCTTTGAATCCTCATCACGAGAACCCAAAGATGCCGATATACTCACAATAAAATTGCGGTATCCGCTGTAACCCATCGTCTTACAGAAACGAAGGACAGATGCATCGCTTGTCTTACTCGATTGAGCCAATTCCTTAATCGACAAATGAGGGATCTCTTCCGTATTTTCTAAAATGTAATCTCCGACCAATCGTTCAACTGGTGTAAAACTCTCTCGCATCTCACGAATTTTAATTAATACGTTGTCATTTAGACTCATAATCTACCTACTCTAGATTTAATTAACACCTTTAATAATATCATAAACAATATAAACAACCTATTTCAATAACAAAATACGTTTTGGCATATCAAAAGCTAATATTAATTAATCTATTAAAATCATCCTACTCTTAGGTCATCTGGTGACTTTACGTTGATTATAGCGTAATAAAGTTGTAAGGTATAGTCGATAATTATATACTTTCTGATATGGTGAAACAAGGGACCACAAAGGTCCCCGAAGATTCTTTCTATTGTTCTCAGCATACGTATAACGCATGTATTTTTAAATTTTACTGCCGTCTAAATATGACTCGATTTGTCAACTACATTCTTTGATGTAGCACCGTTGCTTGAACTATTTAATTTGCTAGCAAGCTGCTTTAATGCAGTTAAGAACACCGGCATGGCCGCTACACTTAGTAATAATAGTGCAATGATTAATACGAATGCTACCTGTATAAGTGTCATTACGCCCGAAGGAATCAACGCGGCGCAGGTGCCTCCTAGAATAAAGGCAGCAGACAATACTACACCAACCATATAACGTGATGCCACTCAATTCTTGATCCAACATCCCCTTCAAGCTCGTTATACCGCATCATCAGGAATATGCTGTAATCAACGCCCAGGGCTGCAATCAAGCCATCTAATGGCATTCCAAAAGCTGTCTGCAAGTTCTTCTTCGAGCTCAAGCGAATACAGTAACTCACCTTCCTCCATCATTTTAGCGAACATCTTCAAAGGGCCATATACAGTGCAGATCAATGCCATGGAAGGCAGGGGGCGTAACAATTTCTCCTCCTTACCTGATTTGGCTATATCTAGAATGAATTTTAATAAATCACCGAATATTGCTTTGCTATGTTCGTCTAAGTAATACCCATCTTCATGCAAGCCTTTCTTTTGCGATTTTTTTGCGCAAGAAATAAAGAGTCCTTTATAATGTAATAATGTACATAAAGACGGATTTGGAGGGAAACAAATGGCAAGTCATAAATGGGTATTAATCATAGACGATGAAGATGATTTAGCTCGTCTGATGAAGGCAGTTTTACATAAAGAAGGTATTGCAGACGTTGTAACTGCCGGGACAGTTGCAGAGGGATGGGACAAGTTTCAGGAGTATAATCCTGAACTTATCTTGCTAGATATTATGCTACCAGATGGTGAAGGATATGACTTATGCAGAAAAATTCGGGAAACATCAAATGCACCGATCTTATTTATGTCTGCAAAGGATGAGGAAATTAATAAGCTGTTAGGACTGGCGATAGGTGGCGATGATTATATCACTAAACCATTCAGTCCAAAAGAAGTCGCTTATCGGGTAAAGGCACAACTGAGAAGAGCTGGCTTTACAGAGGAAAAAAAGGCTCCGAAAAGTTTGCAAGTTGGCCCCTTTGAGCTTAGTGCAAATGAGACAGAATTAAAAAAGAATGGCGAACCCCTTGTACTTACCGCCAAAGAAGTAGGTTTAATGAGCTGTTTCATGCATCATCCTAATCAGATCATAAGCAAAGAAACCTTGTTTGAACAGGTATGGGGTGAAGATTTTTTTGGTTCCGATAATACAGTGATGGTACATATTCGGCGCTTACGCGAAAAAATTGAGGCCGACCCTTCAAATCCTTCCTTTATTTTGACGGTTAAAGGGTTAGGTTATAAATTAAATACCAAGGAGTGAGACTAGTTGAAATGGAAATTGACACTCCGCTTTTTAAGATCGGTTATGACTATTGTTGTGATCGTTGGTATTGTAAACGCGATTTTGTTCCTTTCCTTATTCGTTATAAAGGTAAATAATAATAACTTTGGCACTGAAGAAGCATCTGCAGAAACCTTTAGCCGGACCTTTTCACAATACGTAGAATTACAGGCTGGCAAACCTGTTGTGAATGAAGAAGGTCTCAAAAAACTACAAGAAATGAGCGCCTGGGTACAATTCTTGAATGACCAAGGGGAGCAAGCAGCTGCCTTTTATACCCCTGAAGAATTGAAAACAGAGTATTCTCCTATTGAAATTGTACAAATGTATAAATATAAAGAATTAGATGCACGCACGACGGTTTTTGTCAGCGAAGCCCAAAATTTCAGTTACTTTTTAGGGATTAATAATCCAAAAATAGGCCGGTACGTAATGACCTATGACTACGCTAAAATTTTCAAAGATGTTAATGTTTTTCTTTTCATTTTTTTAATCGTTGATGTGCTTATTGTAATCCTCATTGGATTTCTATTTGGGAAAAAGTTAACTGCACCCCTTCATACATTAATAGAGGGTATTCAACAGCTCAGGGAACGACGTTTTAAGAAAATGCCTACTCCCAAAGGTGTTTATGAAGATGTTTTTCGTAATATGAATGAACTATCTGAAAAGCTCGATCGACATGAAGAGGAACGTAAACGTCTCGATCAAATGCGTGAGGAATGGATTAGCAATGTTTCACATGACATGAAGACACCACTTGCTTCTATTCAAGGTTATGCAGAATTTATTAACGACAGTGCCACAGATTTAACAGCCCAAGAATTACAGGAATACACGTCAATTATCAAGAGTAAATCGATGTATATGAAAGATCTGTTAGATGACCTCAATTTAACGACACGTTTGCGTAATCACCAGCTATCCCTGCAATTTGAAGAGGTGAATCTCGTTCAGTTTCTACGAGAAATGACGATTGAACTTTTAAATGACCCGACCTTTGGTGAACGGCAGATAGAGTTTGAGGCAAATGTGGTTAAAGCCGTACATAAAGTAGATAAAAAATTACTAAAACGAGCGATCCTTAACTTTATCTACAACGCGCTGGTGCATAACGATGAAAATGTTGTGGTGAAGATTCGAGTGGAAACCATTAGTCCGCATACCCAAATTACAATTTCTGATAATGGCCAGGGTATTCCAGCTAAAGATCTGGAACAGGTTTTCGAACGCTACTATCGGGGTACAAACACAACGAGTAAGCATGGAACTGGGTTAGGTATGGCCATCGCAAGAGACATTATTTGGGCTCATGAGGGGAACCTCGATTTGACGAGCGATGAAAATACCGGTACCACCATTACTATACTTTTATAATACAGATGACTTACTTACTCATTAGGCAGAGAAAAGGGCTGTTCTCCACTTACTTTATTGGAGACAGCCCTTCTTCAATTTATTAGTTTTTTAGTGCCTTTAGCGGAATATCCTCTAATTTCACTTCATCGTATGAGGAGACTTGATCACCTTTTTTTACATACATTTTCAAGTAGGCGCCTTTACGAAGATTTTTTTGTGCATTAAATTCCAGTGGAATTGTAGTACCTTTGGCATTTGTAGCCTCTAGTGTATAAGAATAAGAGGTCATGACCGAACCATCGCTCAGTTTATATTCATGGGGTTCCCCATCCTCAGTGATTTGTAAGTAGTAATTTTCGGCATTGAAGCGATTGAAATCAATCTTGGCTATAGCAAAGACCCCTACAACTCCAATAACAAACAAAATACCCATAGTAATTAGAAATTTTTTCATCTCAATCATCCTTCTGTTCTATTATTTAGTGTGATAATACGATTGTAAGAAGCTACGGTTGAGAAATAATACAACCCGTAAATTACGGTATAAGCAATCATCCAGAGCAACACAGGTTTTGCTAAATCTATCATCAGTAGACTAGAGAATGCTTTTAAAGCCACTACACTATGCAATAACCCTACTACAAGCGGTACAACAAAGATAACGAATACCTGTGACGCAATTGATTTTCGCATTTCTTTTGCACTGACACCCATTTTATGCAGCATATTGTACTGTGATTTATCCTCTTCTGCCTCTGTTAAAACCTTAAAATAAATGATACTGCCTGTAGCAGCCAGAAATACTAGACCAAGGAAACTTCCTATAAACAGCAGAGAACCCACACCTTCCAAACTTGTTTGGTAATCTTGTGGACCACTTGAAAATAGCGCTTCTTCAGGTAATTGGTTTGCAATTTTTTTAGATAAATCTACAGAAGCATCATCTACCCCAAGAACACGATAGTGCAGCACTTCCCCATCATTTTGCAACACTTTATACTGGTCCTCCGAGACTACCACGGTTATACCTGCTGTACCTACATTCAATACGCTTTGCGTTTTAAAGCTTTGGAATGTGAGAGGATGGCCGTTTCCTGTTGTTATAGTTTTTCCTGTATATATAGGTGAGAACCTTTTGTCATATCCGATATCTAAAATAACCGCGTAGCCGTCCTTTACATCTAATTTTTCTTTATGTTGTAAACTTGCTAATTGGTTGTATGTTTTTTCATCGATAACTGTATATCCTCTTTTATCAGAGCTATCGAATGTTGATGACGAGTTTAATTCTTTCGTATGAAACGTAATGGATAGTGCTTCAATATTTTCATCGTATTTTGTATCTGATAGTACAGCACTCACTTGTTTATCCATTTCTGCATCTATCGATTGATACATAAAGGTATTCGGATTAATCGTTTTCGCCGAGTCATTCGTATTGTAATAAAGGCCATAGACCGCTCCACCGGCAGTTACTGTCGTAGCACTCAACACGGCAATCACAGTTAATGTACGTGCGTTCCCACGAATACGATAGAGCAGCTGCGAAATAGTAATGACATGAAGGCCTTTCCAAAGCCACCTTTCATTTTTCTTAATCATTGCTAACACAAAGCCAGTCACACTGTGGAACAATAAAAATGTACCCAAAATAACCGTTGTTAAAATAATTAATACAGTCAAGGGGAATCCAATTTTTTCCCATACCTTAGAAGTGAAAAGGTCCTGCATTGCAAGCCAATAGCCCAAGACAATGAGTAACACTCCAAGAAAGGCTACTATCATAGATGGTTTAGGCGCCACTTCTCCCTTTTTGGAAGCATGAAATAAATCAATCAGCTTAAATTGATAGATCAAGTGATAGCCTTGAAACGATGTTACTAAGAATATAACTAGAAATACGATAGCCGTGTTCATCGCTGCCGCCGCTGAAAATGTAAAGGGTGCTACAACGTCATAACCCATTAAATGAATTAAAATCGTCATAAATCCTTTTGAACATAGGAACCCAAGTACAATTCCTATTACTAAAGAGAATAATCCTAACAATAAATTTTCGAAAAAGAGCATAAAACCTATTTGACGATTACGTACCCCTAGCAACGCATACAATGCGACTTCTTTTTTACGCTTTTTCATAAAAAATGAATTGGAATAAGCAATAAATATGAACACGAAAAAGATGAGAATGACTGCCGCCCCACTCATTAGTGAACCAAGTTTTTGGGATGAAGCCGTCTGTTCTGCTATCGTATCGCTATATTTTAAGGTCACAAATGTAAAGTAAATGATGATACTAAACACCATCGATGCAATATATAAAAAATATTGTGAAAAGTTTCTGGCTATATTTTTTCTTGCTAGACTAAATAACGTCATCTACCTCACCCCCAATGGCCGCATGAACATCTAAGATTTCTTGGAAGAAGGCTTTGCGTGTCTGATCACGACGAAATATTTCTGTTGAAAATGAACCATCCTTGATGAAAATGATCCGGCGGCAGAAGCTTGCGGCAAAGGCATCATGAGTCACCATCATAATGGTCGAGTTGTTATTTTCATTTAAAGTGCTTAAGCTTTCCAATAAATCTGTTGCTGATTTAGAGTCAAGCGCACCTGTTGGTTCATCAGCCAAAATCAGTGCAGGCTCTGTCACGAGCGCTCTAGCCGCAGCGGTTCTTTGCTTTTGACCACCAGAGATTTGGTAAGGATATTTTGCCAGTAGATCTTCAATCCCAAATACTTTAGAAATCTGAGTCACGAGGTGATTGATTTTCTTCGCTGGAATTTTAGCAATCGCCAGAGGAAGCAATATGTTCTCCTTTACAGTCAAGGAATCGAGTAAATTGTAATCTTGGAAGATGAAGCCGAGATGTTCACGTCTGAAGTCTGACAAGGCTGCTTCCTTCATATCATGAATACTCTTGTTCTTCATATAAATCTTCCCTTCAGTTGGGGAATCAATAGTTGCTAACAAATTTAGCAAGGTTGATTTTCCCGCTCCGGAAGGTCCCATAATCCCTACAAACTCACCTTCATGAATGTCAAAAGACACGTTTTCTAAGGCTGTGTAAGCAGCACTTAACTTCCCGTATACTTTTTTTATGTTCTCTACTTTTAATAATGGTTCCATTCATTTCACCTCATAATTTGCTGATACTTATACTATAGGCTGTGAACCTTACAGCAAATTCATGCCAACCTTACAATAAGCTTAAATCCAAAAAAAGGGGTACCCAGTAGCCATTTAAGACTACGGAGTACCCCTTTACGATTGAAAAGAATTCATTTTTTTCTCGTTGTATATAAATCAGAAGCTTCATCAAAGTAAAAGCGGCGTTTTTGTTTGCCAAACACGACTAATATAATATGAATGAACAACACGATCGTTAAAATGATAGAGGTCAATCCAGCACCTAGCGTTAAGAATATAGATGCCTTATAAAATGGAGAATCCATTGATATTTCCACGTTATTCAAAGTATTCGCAATGACTGTTATGAAGTACATCGCGTAAATCGCACCAAAACGTTTAAATAATCGTTTGTTAGTTTCCACTCGACTTACTTTACTGTCATAACGATAGCGCATAATTTTCGTTCCAATTGTCGATCCATTCCAAATCCATGGAATAATAAAAAAGGTTATAAAAAGCGTAATTGTACTTGCAATAAATTCACTAACCAAATTAACGTTGGTCATACTCAACATAACTTGAACTACCATGTTGCTGATAAAAATATCAATAATAACTGCCAGCAACACAGACATCCCTCTTACTTCATCAAGAGCCAATAATCTTTCTGCTTTCTCATTAATTTTCTTTTTTGATGGGAATAGCGCCAACACGGCTGGAGCAATAAAGAAACCCAATACCCCGCCAGATGTATTCAACAATAAATCATCCACATCAAAAATGCGATAAGGGCAATTATAAATCCCGTAAATGCCGGTGACCTGTGTTATCTCATAAAATAATGTTAATAGGAATGTGAAGCCTAGAGCTTTCTTCCAGTGTTTCTTGTCTTGAAAAAAGTATCGCAAATAAACACCAAAAGGTAATAATAGCAAGAAATTAAAAAACGCTTGATAGAATGAGGGTTGGCTAAATAACAGTCGATAAGTTGCAGGCTGTGATAACACGATCCCACTATTCCCAAAGGTGCTCACTATAAATTGAAATGGCATAAGTGAATAATGTTGTGTGCCCGGTTTTTGTAGCGAACAAGTATTGCGTATCTCTGGCAACGGCAACAATACTAAAAATAACGCTGCTAGAAAGTAAAAGATAAACGAAAATGAAATCAATGTGGTAGAAAATGGTAGATAATTGTATTTTCTATATGTATAAATGAGCCACGGGATAAATAAGGCAAACGCTAAAACAACAAAAAAGATCGCTGCCACAAAGATTGGTTGAGTATATGCTGACATTTCTAGTTCACACCCCATAATTATTTAGTATTTATATTAACCATAAAACTGATTCTAATTCAACTGGAGTTGGAACATTTTATCATATTTAAGGTTCCTGTAATGTTGGCATCAATTTATTGTAAGGTTCTCAACTTATACTGACTTCTAAGCAAATGAAACTATTTTCAAAGGAGAACTATTAATGAATCCCTCGATTTCACAAAAAGAAAGAATCATTTCACTCGACATCATTCGCGGACTTGCTCTTTTTGGCATTCTGCTGATAAATGTTGGAGCCTTTAAAGTTATTATGGAAGGTAATCCCTTACCAGACTATAGTGGCATTAATGGAATCATCCATACTTTGATAATCATCTTCGTACAAAAAAAGTTCTTTTCTATTTTTTCATTCCTATTCGGAGTAGGTCTATACATTTTCGCCTCAAGAGCCGAAAGCCGGGGAGATAAACCTAGATGGCGTATGGCTAGACGTTTACTGATCCTCTTGCTGCTGGGAATCATTCATGTGTTTATCTTTTGGGGAACCATTCTACCCGTATACGCCATTATCGGATTGTTTCTGATCCCTTTTTATCACACAACGGTTTCTACACTTAAAAAGTGGTTTATGGGTATGACATCCATTTACATCATTTCCTTGATGGTAAAAATATTTTTACCCTCTCAAGGGGCAGTCTCATCTATCCTTGATATTTTTTCTAATGACGCTATGCAAATCTTTATTATGTTTTTAGCCGGTTTTTTAACTGCAAAGTCAGGTTGGCTGACACATATACAAGAATTATCAAAACCAATTAGATGGATTCAAATGGCATCATTTCTTTTGTTCGTTGGTTTCTCATTATGGATTTGGAACGCTTCTCAAAGCGGGAGCAGCAATGTAGATTCAGTTACGGGCTTAGGATCACTTCCAACCACTTTGTTTTACTTAACAACATTATTTCTACTATTAGAAAACAAACAAATGGTGAAATTCCTGACACCCATATCACGGGTGGGTCAAATGGCATTTACAAATTATGTAGCTCAAAGCATTATAGGGACGGCAATCATTTCAACGATAGGTCTCGAAGTCGTTTCACCCAAAGATATTCTCTACATCGCTGTTCTGATTTATATAATTCAAATCATTTTTAGTACCATCTGGTTCAAGTTCTTTTCCATGGGACCTTTAGAAAAGCTTTGGCGCTTGATGACCTATGGAACAAAGCCTGCAACAAAACGATAAAAGCTTCGCTTCCCTCTTCTCAATACAAGTCGAAATTTCTTTTTCCAATCCAAAAACCCCTTTTTTATAAGGGGTTTTTGGGTTTAAGCGCTTTAACTTTTAGTCGAACAATCATACCTTGAACTGTAATAATCAGAGAATCAAGTCTAATGCATCCTGTGAAACCCACACTTTATCTTTAATCATTACTGTCAGTACATTGAGTTTCGTTGTTTTGCCATCCAGAATGGCGATGTTTTTATCTATAGGCAGCTTGAGAACTTGGCCTGCTTTTTTCACTACAACCACCGGATTAGTCTTATCGGTCTTGTCTAGGGTGATCGTAGCTCCTTTGGCCTTGAATTTATCACTGGATACGTACAGTGTATCCTGAAGTTGCGCCAGATTTAGTCCGGTCACTTCTTGAATATACTTATTCACATCCGTATTCTGGATTACACCGCTGTTCACGAAATCGGTCGGTTTATAATTAGCCGGATGGTAGGCGAACAATCCAACCTCTTCCGATGTGTGATCATCCGTAGAGAAGGTTACGCCTATCTTATTCCCCAAGATTTTACCGATGACCGGCGAAAGGTTATCTTTCATTCCTAATCTGACTTGATCCGCTTCTTCTTTGGTTAAATCACTAAGTCCATAATTATCCGCAAGGACCTTTTTGAAATTGTGCTCATTAATACTGCCTTCAATGTAATAACTGGTGTGCTTCGCTTTCTTCAACACGGAGACTAGGTCTTTGGTGGAATCATAGTTCGTCATATTGAGCCCGCCAGTAGCATGATCCGAAACGGACAAGACTGCTGTATTTCCGTCTTTTTCTGCAAAATCAACAGCGGCTTTGAAAGCTTTATCAAATGCTAATGTCTCACTCATAATTCCCACCGGATCGTTATCATGACCATACCAGTCTATCTGACTTGCTTCGACCATCAGAATAAAACCTTTCTCGTTCTGTGACAATTTCTCTATCGCTACTTTGGTCATTTCAGCAAGGCTCGGTTGCTTTTGCGGGTTCAGATCAAAATCAGCATCCAGTGCTTCGGGGTTGAACAGCCCCCAGATTTTATTCGTTTTAGAATTCATTAAACCTGCTTTATCCGTTACGTATTCATACCCATTTGATTTCAGGATTTTGGTTAAATCTTCTCCGTCCTTACGGTTAATGTCTTCTTTGCCGGGTACCAAATACCCGGAGCCACCCCCGAGAAGAACATCTACGCCACTGTAGACCATCTGTTCTGCAATAGACTGCGCATTGTCACGCGTGTAGGCATGACTTAAAAATGTAGCCGGCGTCGCATCCGTTAATTCACAAGTAAATACCGTTCCTGTACTTTTCCCTGCCATTCTCGCTGCATCCATAATCGTAAGCAGAGGTTTGTTCACGTCCTCTGGCTTAACTGCGTCCACGAACGGCATCGTGATTCGGTCGGGCAGTATGGAGACCGTCTCACTCTTAACCTTATGGCCTGTGGCATAAGCCGTAGCTCCCGCAGCGGAATCTGTGGTAAGTGAATCCGTAGAATAGGTTCTGACCAGCCCGCTAAAATACTTATCCATCGCAAGCACCTGTCCGCCCTGATACCATCTGGCCAAGTTCACATCGGATAAGCTCATCCCATCCGTAATAAACAGGATCACGTTCTTGACTGAATTGTTTGTAGGAGCATCAGAGTTATTGGCGCCACTGGCGTAGGTCGTTCCGTTGCCTGCTGCAAGCAGACTGCAAACCATAACTGTACTGCAAATTCTCCCGATAACCTTTTTGCGCATTTGAATCCTCCTCTAGCAGTTTTTGTTAAGTACGTTTCTAGTTTAAAGGAGGATTGTTTGCGGGAGCAGCACCTATTCTCTTTTAATATATTAAATTCTGTGCATATTTTGACTTGACCTGTGCTACTGATAGTGGGCTGCATCCCTAATGCCTTAACACATTATTGTCCATATAATCTTCTATTTAACAGTAGCTACTTGTTCAGATTATCAGATAAATACTTTACTATGCCGTCTTCGGAGTCTTGAGAATACTCCCACACCATGACACCAGCCAGTTTTTTATCTTTGATATATTTAACTTTTGCCTGCAAGGCTTCTTTATCTTCATACGTAATAAAAGTATCACCATCATACAAATAAGCCGTCTTCGCTGTATCGTCAAAGTATCGTTTAAATCGATCTTGGCTCATATATTTTTCTTTTATCGTCTTGTAGCTTAAATCTACTTTGTCGATATTGATAGGTTTACCCAGTAAAAATGAGGCGTCATTATTCACATCACTTTTAACATTATCCCATCCGTATGAATAAGCTGGAATACCTAGGAGAAGCTTGCTCGGATCAACATCACGATCTAAATATAACCGAATAATACGATCCACGCTGGTTTTGCTCTTCTTATACTTATCTATAAATAAATTCGAATTATACCCTGTTGTATCTGACCAAGCTCCAGTCAAGTCATAGCTCATGACATTAATGAAATCCACATATTTTTCTACTTTTTTAACCTCAACGTTTTTGAAGAACCAATCTTCATTTCCAGCAGCAAAGGTTAAATAGTAATTTTTATTTTTACGCGGCAGTCTATCCAGTTTTTCATTAAGTTCCTTCATAAGACTAGTAAAGTTCTTGGTATCTTCCGGTCTGGCTTTAGTTGTATTCCAGGAATCAAAGGCTGGATATTCCCAGTCTATATCAATCCCATCTAAATCTAACTCCTTAACCATTGCGATCATACTCTCAGTAAAGGAGTACCGGTTTTCATCCAATGAAGCATCGGAGAATCCGTCCGCTTTATACCCACCAACACCAAGTATGAAACTCGTTTTTTTATTATTTGCTTGCAGCTTCTTTATATTTTCTTTAATGATCTCATTTTTAGCAGGGTCTAGATCAAAATATACATTGGTTTTATCAATTTTGGCAAAGGCGAGAATAGCGATATCAATGTTTTTGTCTTTTAGATTAAGATCTTTAAAGTCTTTCCATAACGGTATGTACACGGAGGTTATTTTTTTGTCTGAATCATTGAGAGTGTAATAATAAATTCCCATGCCTATAGCTAATATAGCTATGAAGATTTTTGTATATATACTTATTTTCATCATGTTAACTTCTTCCCCCAAATAATACATGTGTAATATATTTATTTAGATTTAAAACTTTAACCGTGACATAGCTAAATAAGAATATAATAATGACATTAAAAGTAAGGTTAAATATGGATTGGAGTAGAGTAGCTTGTATTTCTGCTCTTCTGGATACCAATATTTCAACTAACAAATGAATTAAGTAGATACTAAAGCTAGCCTTGGAAATGGAGCTGATTATTTTTTTGACTTTGTAATTCAACTTCTCGCTAATGGCAGTTTCTTTTTCTTTAAAATAGATAAACGTTCCAATAGCCATAAAAAATGTTGAGAGTGAATAGTTGCCATAGAACATTTCATCTAACACACCACTATATAAGGAAGAAAAGTAGGTCGCTAATGGCGTTACAAAAAAGGATATAATGCCTAAGTTAAAGAAAAGATTTTTAGCTTTGATGGATATCGTATAGTTGAAGAGATAATATCCAAGGATAAAATATCCTAGATAACCCATGAACAAGGGGATGTTGGTTATGGGAATATTAATATATTCGGAGGTCAATCTGAATACGAGGTCGGAGATGAATTTATAAACCACACTAACCAAAAACCATATTAACAGATAATATCTTAAATCTTTTTCACTGCACACTTTTACCAGCTTACTAATTAATGGAACTGTTATATAGATCGCAATAATTGCATATAGAAACCATAAATGTATATAATTCTTATCAAAAATTAAACCGTACGAAAAATGAATGAAAAAATCATAAACGCCCATGCTGCTTTTTTGAATGAAATATTGGGTGTAAACGGCATAAATGAGTGACCAGCTAACTAAGGAAATGATTAAAGGAATTACTTTTTTAATATAAAACTGCCGATATGATTTCACTTCCACTCTAAGGATCATCGCACCACTTATCATAAAAAACACTGGTACAGCAAATCTGGATATCGAATTAAAAAAGTTGCTAATCCACCAAGAGGTTGTATTGAAATCATTTGTCCTTGTAAGCAAGTCTGCAGTGTAGTGCAGAATGATGACAGCTATGATGGATATTATTCTTAATACATCTATAAATATAATTCGTTTATCTTTCAATATATGATTCATAAATACCTCCCGATGAATAGTTTGCTGATAGTTACAATAGGAGACTAGCTGATACTTGAAACACCTTTTCTCTCAACGAATCCCCAGCCCTCGTCATTATCAAAGTATTTAAATGTGCCTACGATATTCATATAAAGCAGCAGATTTCGATAGGTTAGTAATTCAACTTGGCTAAACAAAAACATCCTAAAATAATCTTTAACTGAATAATTGCTGCCATATTTTTTGCATAAATAGAGAGAAATCCCGATTTGCAGTGCATTAATGACAATAACAGACAACAAGAGAATAAAAGCCTTAAATAAATTTGTACCTAGAAAGAGCGATTGTATAAGATAAAAAACGCTTGTAAATGCTGTTAATGTACCTAGAACAAAACCATCAATAGCAAAAAAGAGACTGACGCCAACGCTAAACTTTCGCGATAATTTAGACCAATAGATTAATATGCAATCTACAAAAGCTTTTTGCCAGCGTATTCTTTGTTTATAAAAGTTACTTAAGTTTTCTGGGCATTCCGTGTAGCATACGGCTTCTGGCGCGTAGACGAGCTTCTTATTCAAGTTATTCGCTTTAATGAACTCGTGAATTTTTAAGGTAATATCAATATCTTCGCCTACAGTACTTCTAAACCCGTTAACGTCCACCAATATACTCTTATAAAAAGCACCAAATGCGCCTGAAATAACGACAATTGAATTAAAAACCGATTGTGTTAGTTTTCTAACATAAAATCCATGGATGTAGCTGATAACTTGGCTTTTTATAATACCTTTACCAGTAAATTTATCTTGGATAACTCCGTTCCTTTTCTCAGCGCCCTGTACGATCTTTACCGTGCCACCTAAGGCGATGATCTTATCATCTTGAAAATATTGATTTACATATTTAAGAGAGTTTATTTCCAGCATGCTATCTGCATCCAGCGTGATAACAATATCAGAATTCGCACAATCGATGCCGGCGTTAAGAGAATCTGCCTTTCCTCCGTTGAATTTATCAATTACAATTATTTTTTCATATTTCTCCGAAAAATAAATTCCTTTAATAGCAGCGTATGAAAGCTTACCCTCTGCTTCTCTATCACTTATCGATAAATCCAAAAGCTCATTTAATTTTTGAAACGTCTTATCCTTTGAACCATCATTAATAATGATGACTTCATAATTACAGTAATTTAGGCCCTCCATTGCATCTATGCAATTCTTAATAGTGAGCTCCTCGTTATAAGCAGGAACTAAAACGGAAATCGATTTTTCATCACAATCGTTATTCAACTTCTTAACTTTACTGAAAAATAAAGGGATGACTGTGTAAAGAGTTTGAAACCCAATAAAAATGAAGGTTAACAAATAAAAAAAGTATTGCATCTCCTCACTCCTTTTTATTTATCTAAAGCTTATAATTCTATGAATTGAACTGTTCTCCAGACAGTTAATCCCACACTAATTTCAATCACTTACATCCTTTGTTAGTAATTCCAACTAATAATAGTAAATAAAACCAAAAATAGCAACCTTTGAAAGCGTTGTTATTGTAATTTTCTGAATAATATATAGTTTCCCTCTTTATTTTACATACAGTAGTTTTCATTTTTCATCACAAAAAAAGAAGAAAACAACATAAAGAAAGAGATAAATTAAGAAAATGGTATATTAATCGTTTGATCATAATTTAAAATGAATCTTTCAAATTTCAAGAATTATATGGAAAGATAGGGGGAATGTAGATCAGGTTCCGAGGAAGTCATTTCATACTAAAAACAGCTTATTTTTTTCTCATTTTATCCTAATTATGGTAGACAATTACCATTTATTTGAATATAATCACTATGGTGTTATAACAAATGTTATCATTCAATGAATTTAGCCCTGCGCACATTTTTCTCTTACCTTTCATGTCGATATATGAGCTCTTTGTGAGTTTATATAAATACGTTCAACAAAGAAAGGAGTTGTAATTGAGACAAGACGTTCGGGTCTGAATGCATCATTCGTTCGCAGTGCATATTTCAAAAAAGGAGGAATAAAATGTCATTTATTCGCATTTCTCATTCACCTTCGGTAAAGTTTCTAGCTTATGGGAGTATCATGTTGATAATTTCATTGGTTGTAATGTTATTCCCGGAAAGGTCCTTTTCTCACGGCTATGTTGAAGGACCTGCTAGCCGGGCAGCACTCTGTAAATCCGGACAAAATACAGATTGTGGCCCGATTGTTTATGAGCCCCAAAGTCTAGAAGCTCCTAAGGGGTTCCCTGCTGCAGGGCCAGCAGACGGGAAGATTGCAAGTGCTAACGGAGCTTTTCCTAAGCTTGATGAACAATCGGCAACGCGCTGGTCTAAAGTCAACATATCTGCTGGACAAAATACATTCACTTGGAAACTGACTGCCGCTCATTCGACGGCAAGCTGGAAATACTATATTACAAAGCCCAACTGGAATCCTAACTCCGCTCTTACTCGGGATTCATTCGACCTTACTCCTTTCTGTTCGGTGAACTATGGAGGTGTTCAGCCACCCTTCTCTTACTCAGACACTTGTAACGTTCCAGAACGTAGTGGATATCACGTCATCTTGGCTGTGTGGGAAGTCGCAGATACTCCGAACGCCTTCTATAATGTCATTGATGTCAACTTTAGCGGCAGCAACCCTGTAGATACCCAAGCGCCTTCCGCGCCAGCAGCTTTGACGTCAACTGCAAAAACATCCAGCAGCGTTTCCTTAGCCTGGACCGCATCCACGGACAATACCGGTGTGACAGAGTACCAAGTATTTAACGGATCTAATTTGGTCGCTGCCGTATCCGGCACAACATTAAATTACACCGTTTCGGGATTAACCGCGAATACTGCCTATACCTTTAGTGTCAAGGCAAGAGACGCTGCTGGCAATGTCTCAAATGGAAGCAATTCCGTCAGTGTTACTACCGATGCACCCGTCGGTAATGACACGCAAGCACCGACAGCCCCCGGCGGCTTACATGTTATGGGGACCCCAACATCATCCAGCATTCAGTTAATGTGGACTCCGTCAACGGATAATGTTGGTGTTACAGGCTACCGTATTTATAGAGGAACGGCATTAATCACCACTGTACTTGGCTCCACAACGGATTATACAGTAACAGGTCTTAGTGCAGGCACAACATATACGTTCAGTGTATATGCCATCGACGCCGCAGACAATCAATCAGTGGCCAGCACCATCAATGGAACAACCGCGACAGCGTCTACAACCCCAGCTTGGGCACCTAATACCTCTTACACAGTCGGTGCGTTGGTAACCTATAATGGTGCTGTGTATGAATGTCGTCAAGCCCATACATCGCTAACCAGTTGGGAGCCTGCCAATTCCCCGGCGTTATGGTTGTTGAAGTAATGATGTAATAAAAGCATCGAATACCTAAATCTTAAAAAACCACGAGATACAGTGAAACTGTACTTCGTGGTTTTTTACTGTTTCGATCATATCTTTCAATTACCTTTTCACAAATTTTGGCACTCGTATATGGCCGACAATTTTCATGATAAACTAACGTTAAATATTAACTTACCTCATTACAACTTCTGGCTGGGCTTAGTAATATTTCCATATTAAAATCGGAGGGAATACATGAAAACATTTATACTCAAATGGAACCAATTGAGCCTGGTAAAACAAATACACTCGGAACGGTTACGGTGAGATTGATATAGCTTCCTACAGCATCCATAACCCCTACAGCCTTCAATCCGGAGGCATAGTACTTGTTTACAATCAGGGCGCCTCCACCAACGGTTCAACGGTTCCGGTTTCCATTTCCACATGGATAGGCTTTAAAGTTACCTCAAGATAGTCAAGGTCTGCTGTGTAGAGGTCATTGGAATCCTTTTGGATTTTAATTTTGTTGGTCCCCGCTTGCAGGTTTACCGTTCCGACGCCAGATACTTTCTTCCATGAGGAGGCAGACTGGTCCCATCCAGCATTTGTCTTGGGGAATGATGCCTGGAACTTGTAAATTCCATTTACATAGACGCTTTGGGCGGCATCCGCCCCCGATCCGTTCGCATAGGCAATATCCAGTATATAGTCTCCGGCTACAGGCACATCTATTGTAACTTCCGCGAAACTCCCTACACTGTTCATAACGGCCACAGCTTTTCCAAAGGATGCATAATTCTTATTGGCGGCAATTGGCCCATTCAATTGACCATTTTCAAATTCATAGTGCTTCCCGGATGTCCCATTCAACACTTGAACTTTCCCAGAGCCTGTAACATTAGCAGCGGAAGTATTGGCGACCAAATTGCCTTTATAATATACGTTGTCAAATCTTACATAATATTTATCACTAAGATAGCCTCCAGTGGTTTTATCAAAGTATACATTCTTCAGGTTGAAATTTTTATTGGAGGATACATTCAGGTCAAAATACAGCAAGTTGTCCCTAGTCGAACCCGGCTCGGTATAGAGATTTTCGATCGTAAAATTATCGATATTGTCCTGAATTTTACCCCATATGCTTCCCAGTACATTTGTTTGCTTTATGGCATAGAAGTTAGTAATGCGAACAGTTCCAATCGAGCTGGTATCCTCGCCCGGCTTAGTTCCCTCAATTCCCTGAGCGAAGATGGCTGAAGTTTGAGCAATGCCGGCATGTTCGGGGAAATAAGCAATGTAATTATCGATCGTTACATTATCGGTTTTGCCCCACCAGCCAATGACAAGATTATTATCACCGGATACACTGAAGAAATTCTTAACATCTACCCCATTATTTCCACCAAGCGATAAACCGTCAGAGCATCTAGCATCGCTAATAACTTTAACATTGTCTATGGACACATTGTCCGTATTGCGTACAACCAGTTGATGGATCAGATTGTCGTTAAAATTTCGTACCAGGATGAAATCCCGCAACTCGACATTGTTGGATTTATAGAATACCATGTTGTTTTCAAACTCTGATTCATTCGGATTCACACCTGTATCATAGGCAACAACAATTCCTGGGCCCAGAATTTTTAGGTTGGAATTGTTAGCGGTATCAATTCTGGCATGCAGAACAGCTCCCGGCATGAGGAAAATCGTCTGATTGTCCTGCATCGTGAGTTCATTATTAGCGGGATAATGCGCCCCTGCTTGATAGACGGTTGCACCGGCAGGAGGCGTCGCTACAGGCGGATCCCCGAACAAGAAAAGCTCTTTATTCGGATCGTTGTCGATCTGAATAATAATTTTGCTTTTTTTATAATCGTTTAACGTGAACTGAAGCTGGTTGGCCGCCGGTTTAGTATACGTTATTCCGTATTGGGAAGGCATAATATTAGCTGATGTGAAATTGGACTTGTACTGTACCTTAACAGTCACCGTACCCGTGAATGCGAAGCTGGTAACTGCTTTGGGGGTAGCGGCCATTCCCGGTGCAGTCCATACGGGTGATGAAGTGTTTTCGACCCACACCTGAAAATCGCTGTTTGAAGCGAGACTTGCCGGAAACGGATAGACTGTACTAGTTCCTGCTGCTTCGGCATGCCGGACATAACCGACTGTAAACGCTACCAAAAAAGATAAAAAAAACATCCAATAAAACCTATTCTTAGCCCAAGTCATTTTTTCTCCTCCTCTAAACTTGTGTTGTAGGGGACTACAATCTGAATATTAGCAACACTGCCTGTAAAAAAGAATGGAAAATTTCAAGAAAGCGTGCCATATTTATTGAAATCGCATTTATTGTTGTTAAAAATAAACCTACATGTGGAATATGCTTTTTTCTTTATATTCCTTAGGTGTAATTCCCACATTTTTCTTAAATACCTTGCTGAAATACTTCTCATCATTGAATCCGGTTTTGGTTGCGACCTCGTACACTTTGAACTGGGGATCTATTAGGTATTCCATTGCCTTGTTTATTCTGACATTCACAATATAATCGGTTAAGGATATGCCCTCCTCCTTTTTGAACAATACACTGAAGTAGGAAGGATTCATGGAAACCTGATTTGCCAGCATATCGAGATTGATTACCTTGTGGAAATTCTTCTGGATGAATAGTTTGACAAGCGCAATTGATTTATTGTCTCCTGATTTTGTTCCTTCTTTATGGTCATAGGTACTTATCAATACTAAAGTATCAATAAAGCGCTTATTGGCCGCCGGTAAAGAAGTACATTCCTCCAGTTCCTCCACGAATTGATAGATGTTATTAGCCATAAAAACACCGGCCTTTTCGGAACCGTTTATACCGGACCCCACCTGTATAAGCAAGCTGCAAAGCTTGTCCTGGTATTCCTTCACCGTTACCATTCCTTTTATACTTGTCTCATTGCACCTCTGATTGATGAAGACTTCCAGCCTCCCGGTGTCCATCATTCTGAGCATGGATATCATTTGGGTAATATCAGATTCGTTAAAGTGCAACCTGTCAGCGAGTTTAGGCAGTTCATCTGCAAAATAAATATTCCCTTCGCCGTATACCAATTTTTCCATGAAGGCGGCTTTGGCCTGCCTAAACAGCGTGTACAGAGGCACAGATTTACTGCTAATACCGCTGACTCCCCAGTTTACTCGAAGCCCTTTTTCCCGGAGATATTCATTTATTTCGTTTAAAGAGGCTCGAAGTTCTCTCAAACCGTCTCCTTTTTTTATGTTGATGATAGAGATCACACTGTTTTTCACATGCGGAACAGACAGTACCTGAGGAAACATTGCCACCAGCTTACTGCCGAGCATAGTTGCAGGGAGAATACTTCCCTGTCCGGCATCTGAAAAAAGTTGCAGGTGGGTAAACTGTGCATATAAAATGATGAAATGCGGGCAAGGCATTTCAATCCTTCGTTCGGATAAAAACATTTGAAAGACCTCATCGCTCCCACCAGCGCTTAGCAGCATATCTTTAAGCATATTCCCATCTGTCTCGGAGAGGCTCCCAGGAGGCAGTTCTTCCGTTCCCTTTTCCTGGTCCAGATCGTCCAAAGCCCTCTTCAGGGCAGCCTCCAGATCCTGTCTCTTGATCGGTTTGAGCAAATACTCGGTAACCTTAAAACGAATAGCTTCCCTGGCATATTCAAATTCACTGTAGCCGCTGAAAATAATAACCCGGCTATCAGCACCTATATCCCTTATTTTTTTAAGAAATTCAATACCGTCCATATGAGGCATTTGAATATCGACTATAATAATATCCGGCTTGTGTTTCTCATATATTGCCAAAGCTTGGACTCCATTTTCGGCTTCCACCACTTCCCTGAACGAGAACCCAAGATCGTCGATAATCACTCGCAACCCTTTTCTAATGATGTTCTCATCATCTACGATCAATAATGAATACACGTTCATCCCTCCTTGGTTAATCAATAACCGGAATGCTGATATAAATTCGGGTTCCTTCCCTCATTTCACTTTCAATCTCTATACCATAGCAGCTTCCATACGCCAGCTTAAGCCGGTCATTGACATTGGACAGACCGATTCCATTCTCACCTGGGGATAACCTGTTTTTATGGTTGTTTTCCAACCGTTCTCTCAAGGCTCTGAGCTTCCCGGGCTCAATGCCGTTCCCATTATCGCAAATTGTGAATCGGATATTATTTTGGTATACCTCGGCCGAAATTTTGATGACACATTGACCATCAAAGTTGCGAAACCCGTGGAGGATTGCATTCTCTACGATCGGCTGAAGGATCAGCTTCAGCATCTTTAACGAATATATCTGCTCTGCAATCGAGCATACCAGCTCCAATCGGCCGTTCATCATCAAATTCTGCAAACTGCAATAGCTCCTGATTTGTTCGATTTCTTCCGTTATCAGGACCAGCCTGTTGTCTTTTGTCAAATTGTAGCGGACCATAGCGCCCAATGAGGTTAACGCATCGGAGATTTCCCTTTCCCTGTTGATCTCGGCCATCATCTTGATGGTCTCCAGCGTATTATACAGAAAGTGAGGATTCACCTGGTTCTCAAGCGCTTTCAACAGCGCATCCTTCTGAAGAATTTCCGTTTTGTATACCGTCTCGATCAATTCATTTATCCTGTTAAGCATTCTATTAAAATCTTTGCCAAGCTCGTCAATTTCATCATTTCCTTCAATTACCACTTGGGTATTCAGGTTGCCCTCTTGGACGCTCCTCATGACCTTTACGAGCTTTTTTATTTTCTTCATCAGTTTTCTGGAAAAAACATAGGAGATGAGAATCATCAAGATAAGTGCGGCTACGAGACAAACTACGAAGGTGTTTCGCGCTTTCGTGGTTTCTTGGATAACCAGATTCTGAGGGAACATTCCAATAATTCTGTAGTTAGGATTCTCTAAAGTCTGGATTTCCGTCAGAAAGGACTGGCTTCCCACCTTCGTAACGATATTGGATGTACTTTGTTCAGCCTTGTTTAATTGGGAGGATAGCTGTGAGAGAACACCTGCCGGGAGATGATTGGATTCATACACCAGTTGACCTACGCTATCATATACGAACACGGCTCCCTGTTTGAACTCCTCCATCTTGCCGAGACCACCAAAAATAGCGTCAGGTGCAATAAAAATTTCCAGCAGCGTGTTTCTATCGTTGGTTGTATAGGATAACATAGGCACGAACAAGGAGATTTCCTGATCGCGAATCGCTGGGTTCTTGACTTTGTCATAATCCAAGATACGGGCTTTGTGGAGATTCTCCCAATATGGAGCGCTGTAAGTCGCCTGAATCGCTTCTTCAAACCATGCTTCGTTACGGTAAGGCTTAGAATGGTAAATCCATTCATTCTGAAAGGTGTTGTCATTCGCAGTAAAGAACCGGAAGTGATACTCCGTAGTCTCCAGGCTGCGGACCCAATCCATAAAAGAATTGAGGTAATGATAGGAAAAATCAATCTTGTTGGTATCGGACATATATAATTCATCAAAATATGAAATCAGCAAAGGGTATTGCGCAATTTGGCTCCCGAGTTTTCGGTAATCGTTGAAAATTTGATTCACATTCTCTTTTTCTTTTGCCAAGGCTTCCTTGAGGGCGGTCTTAGACTGATCCTCCACATATTGGACAGACCGAATATAGATATAAACAGCCGACAAGGTTACGGGTATGAGAAGAACAAGCACAAAGCAAATCATGATCTTCCAAGTATAGCTGGTGTTTACGGGTCCCCGAAGCATTCTTAACATAACTCTTCCCTCTCTGTCCCTCAGTATCCACTGCCGCGACCGTAATTTATTATATCAATACCTACTGAAATCGACAAAAAAAGAACATTTTTTGAGCTTTACTGCCCTCTTGCATGGGAGATTACCCTAATTCAATTTCAATCCATTTGTTCTCCGGTGTAATCTCGCAGCGGATTCCCTGAGCAGCCTCAATACGACCCTGGTATACTGACAAATACTCTGTTTGAGATATGATTGTGATTCTCTTCTCAGTAGCAAGCCTGATTCTTCCCCTTATATCACCAACAAAAAAATAACTAAACTCGGGAGCCGTGCTCATAAAAACCAGGCAATTTTCATGAAACGTAACTTCACCATTCAAAGCAATCGGCTTACTCTTCTGGCTGTGAATGCCGCTCGATTTAAACCAGGTGTCCACTGCCCGCGGCCACACATACCTGGAGAGAGAATGGTCTGGCTTCAGCGGGTATCGGTGGACCAGCACCCCAGGTTCCGTGCTATAAGGAATATAATCCGGAATATAACAGGCATATACAGTGCCATCCTGTTGAATCTTGCTGAGATTGGTTAGATAAGCATTGTAGGAAGAGAGTAGCCTGTTCATATCCCCTGTGAGGAGTGAGTAATAGAAATCGGCTTCTCCCCGCCAGATCGTCCAGGCATGTCCTGCATTGATGCACGGGCCGTCCTGATCGCCTTCCCAGATGGTCTCCCACCATCTGAAGGATGAATGGTACATCCGGGCATCTGGCGTGTACATCTTCCAGGCATCATGAAGCCGTAGAATACTATTGGCAAATCGAATGTATTCATGCTTGAATTCAATGTGAAAGCAAACATACAGAACGGATAATGCCGTGCAGGAGATCGAGCCGTCCTCCATCTCCGCCTGTGAGTATTCCTGATCCCCCTCCGTAGGGAAATGAAATCCCCGTTGCAGCAGATAATCCGCAATTTTCACGGCTGCTGCTTGAAAGACAGCCTCTCTGGGATCTCTCCTCTCCCCAAGCACCTTCGCCATATCCACCACTGCAATTACCGGGGCGCATACGGTGGTATAATCGATTTCTCTTCCTTTCTCATAACACAGGATGGCCCCATTCTCGGCAATATGCTCATGGAGCAGGTTCAGCAAGGTATCAATCGCATACTCCAGATAGCTTGAATTGCCGAATGCTTGATAAGCAGATAGAAGAATGGACACCCCAAAAAACTGCTCTTGTATTCGGGTTGACTCGAAGATATGGTAAGGCCCATATTCCCGACCCTCAAACCTGTGCGGATAAGGTACGATGGAGCATCCTGGCGTAGGGGAGACTCCGGACAGATTCAATATTTTATGATCAATATGTTCTAAAACCCTGCCCGCCAATTGCGGGTTCACCCCAAACCGCTTGATATGTTCACACAGAGCCCAGCACCACACCCCTCCCTCAGCAAGATTCTCATCACAGTGATAGGGTTGTTCGATAGTACTGCTCGCCTTGCGGAACAGCTCGTTCCAGCCGCTGAAGCTGAATAATACACAGTCCAAGCTGTTCAGGGAATTTCCAAATGCTTCAACCCTGTAGAATCCCTCTTCACAAAGCCTAATTGAAACCTGATATCCGCCGCTATCTTCTACTACATGCTCTGTAATATCCGTGCTGTTACCTGATGGTAAATGAAGGATAATTTTGTTATACACTCCTTCAATAGTCACGGGAAGCTCTGTCCCCAATGTTCCCCCTGCAACCGGAAAATAGGGAACGGGGGTTCCCAAGGCGGAGCTCACAAGCGACATGGCCTCCCTGTACGTGTCGGGAAAGTCGATCCTAAGGGCTATCGTATGTTTTTGTTTCGTGCCTGAATCTGAAACAAAAACATCATCAAAGCTCTCAAACATCTTCAATCCGAGAATAAAATGTCCAAAATTATTGGGAGAATACTCCAGTCGCCACCCAGCCAGGGGTTGAGGTGAGGTAACCAGAACCCATCTGCCGTTAGGCCTTGTCATTAGATAATAGGAGGCTTTGCCGTCTGCTGAGGTATAGGGGGATGTCGGGATCACCTGATCCTCATATCCTGTGCCTAACTTCCCTAAAAAATTGAAATCAAGGTTCATGCCGAATTGGCTGATATTCGTGTCTGCAGCTTCAATGGAAAGGATAAAAAACTCGTCCATAAATTCGTATTTTAAGGTGGAGTTATATTCGAAATTGGTAAAAACGGCACAGGAACCTCTCAGATAAGAAAAAGAATGGGTGATGAGTTGGTCATCTATAACGATGTGTTTCTTGGACTCTGCGACATGGCTTATTTCTGTATGGTATGATTTCTTGTCTTTAAAGGTTGCGGCCAAGCTCCCGAATCGCCTGTTGCGGTCAACAAGGTTCACCCGGTTAGCATCTTTATTGTCATACAATTCCCTGATGCAGCCAGAACCTTTCTCGATGACAATGTCATACCCTTTTTTGCAGATTTTAATGGTTTCCTTCATTGTATCCCCCGAATAAACGTATAACGCGGATTTGTAGTGGATTTAAGAGTTTTCCTTGCGAAAAGAAGAAGGATGAGCCTGATTCTCGTCACACTCATCCACTTCTTTGATTAACATTATTTTATTGCTAAGCTGACTTATTTAAACTCCGCATACTTAGCGGTCCAAGCAGCCTCCAGTTTTGCCAAACCGGTGTCTTCCGCCTTCTTCACAAACTCATTATAGGTATCTAAAGCGGCACCCTCGTTCTTGGCCATAACCATTTTAGGGTAGTACGCTTTGGAGAGCTCATTGAGCTTATTTTGGATAATCCCTTCTTCAGAAGTGGACAATGGATGAATAAGTCCCAATGCGATATCCGCTTCTTTGTGCGGCTTGACAATGCTCTCCAAGTTCTTTCTGTAATCTGTCTTCTCGGAATCGGTAAGTGCAGCCATTCTGCCATGGATATAGTCATCCGAGAAAGCAAAGTAGGTGGATACCCCTGTTTCCTTCTGATATTTGCTTCCGTCGGTTTCGTATAAGGTCTGGAATTCCGGAGTCCGTCTTGGTACTTGCTTCCCATCGATCTCCTTCATCTCCCAATGAACGCCCTTTACCCCATAAGCATCAAGCTCTCTACCTGTTTGAGAAGTCATAAAAGAGATGAATTTAGCCAGCCGTTCAGGGTCAGCGACTTTCTTGGAGATCAGCGTAGCTGTCCAACCAGAGCCATCTTTGAAATACTTACCATCCGGGAAATACGGTAGAGGCTCCCAGCCCACTTCCGGATTATCCTGAGTTTTGATCGTTTCGTTAAAATCATTCACGATCCCGGAGAATACGATCGTATCCCCTTTTTGTTTCTTAGCTTCTTTAATATCCTGCGCATCTACGAATGATTCAGAGGACATTAATCCATTCGTGTACATTTTATTCATGAACTTTACGAATTCAGTGAATTTCGGATTACGCACACCCGATGTGAGCTTTCCATCCGCGTTTACATCATATACATGGATGCCGAATTGGGTAGCAGGGAACATATAACCTTGAAATTCACCTGCTTTAAAGAAGGTCAGATCTTTGTTGAAAGCCCCGAAATACCAGCCGGTAAGCTTAGGAAACTTTTCCTTTGCTGCTTTCACTGCATTAAAGAATCCGTCAGGCGTTGACATATCTGGTTTTCCGATTGCCTCATAAACATCACTTCTGATAGCGCTTACTCCATCACCTCCGCTAACCGTATTATAATCTGATTGTTGAAGGTCATATGGGGTAACGAGAAACGACGGGAAGAAATATTGCTTTCCATCCTTATAGTTGTAGTATTTAAAGACCTCTGGTTCACTCTGCTCCCTAATCTCAGGCGCATATTGATCAATAAAATCAGAAATCGGCAAAACCATGCCATTCTTGATCATTAAATCGATGGCGGGATCATCCTTGTTGGTTGTAATCAAATCAGGAATGTCACCGGAAGCAACCATCATATTTAGCTTGGTATTATCACCAGAAGTTGCTTTGCTTAATTCAATCTTTACATTGGCCTGCTTTTGAATTTCCTGACCGGAGGGCGAACTTGTCCAATCGACATTGAACCAGTCATAATTATAGAAATGCTTGATAACTAGAGGTTCCTGCGTCAATTCTTCCGAACCCGCAGTTGCTTCTGTACCCGTTGCTGGCTGACTTGAACTCTCCGCATCCTTATTCGATTGACACCCGCTAAAAACAACAGCCATCATTACTGCCATAAAGATTGACACAATCCTTTTCCCCTTACTCATCTTCTTTCCCCCTTTTTTTGTGTGTATATCAAGGCAAGTGACCTAGATATCGAGCATTATCCTTTTACAGAGCCCACCATCATGCCCTGGACAAAATATTTCTGCAGGAATGGATACGCGAGAGCTACCGGAACGACGGACACAACCATAGTTGCATACTTCATGGAATCAATAATGTTAATATTCTGCTTACCGGCTCCGAGATAATTTGCAGCAATCGCGGCTCCTTCCGATTGACTGATGATCTGATAAAGAACCAGTTGCAGGGTGGCCAGGTCTGGTGAATTGGTGTAGTAGGCTGCATCAAACCATGAATTCCATTGCTGTACTCCATAGAACAACGACACGGTGGCCAGAATCGGCGCAGACAACGGAAGGAATATTTTCCAGAAAACACGCCAATCATTTGCACCGTCTATCTTGGCTGATTCCTCTAACGCATCGGGAATGGAGGAAAAAAAGTTAATAAACAAAATGGCATTAAAAAATGAATACAGGGAAGGTATGATATACACCAAGAAGGTATCAATTAATCCAAGTGAGTTGAGCAGCAGATAGGTTGGAATGATTCCACCAAAAAAATACATGGTGATTACACCCGTCCGGATATAGAAGCTTCTAAGGGCCAAGTATTTTTTAGATAAGGGGTAAGACACGCAAGCAGTAAACAATACGCTTGCAATTGTACCCAAAATCGTTCTCGCCCCTGTAATTAGGAATGAATGAGCTAACTTGCTCTCTGTAAAAACAATCTTGAAATTCTCAAGTGTGAATTTTCTTGGAGATAAATAGATGAAGCCTTTTTCGGCGATGTCATTGGCATCATTCAAGGATATGATGAATGAGTAGTACAATGGATACAACGTTACCAGGGTGACAATCGACATAAGAATAAACAGAACTATGTTGATGACTTTGTCTTCTGTATTTCCCTTCATTTCCTTCGCTCCTGACGGTTCACTTTATACGGGAATTTGCTTGTTAATATAAACTGGTGTTTGTTAACTTACGGCTGACTGCATTTGCTCCACTGAACAGCACAAACGATAACAATGATAAGATTAACCCTGCAGCAATAGCATAAGAGAAGCGACCTTGGGAAAGCCCCATATTTACGATATAGGTTTCCAAAATCATGGAATTGTCATAATTGAGCGAATTCCCAAAGAGTAGAGATTGCTGCAGATTTGATCCGGAGAGTCCTCCGTAAATCATGCTTCCAATACTAAGGATAACTACCATCATAATTGTGGATTTAATGGACGGAATAGTGATGCTAATCATTCTTCTGATGCGACTTGCTCCATCCACCACAGCAGATTCATATTGTTCTACAGGAATCGCAGCAATGGCAGCGAGATATATAATCGCCCACCACCCGGTCTCTTTCCAGGTGTCAATAATTGCCATCCAGATCCAGAAGCCTCCGGGAGAATTCAGATGAGCTTGGGGCTCATTGGTGAAACCAAGCGACATCAGTACATGATTGACAATGCCATCGGTGTTGAGCCACATAATAAACAGTCCTGCAACAACTACCCACGAGATAAAGTGCGGAAGATAACTCGCCGTCTGAACGATTTTTTTCAGGGTCATATTCTTGATTTCGTTAAGCATTAAGGCAAACAAAATCGGCATGATGATGGCAAAAACCGTCTTCGTTAAACTTAACCCGAACATGTTTCTTACCGAATTCCAGAACAACTCATCGTGAAACAGTTCTTTAAAGTGCGCGAAGCCTACAAATGGACTCTTTAGAATTCCCAGAAAAGGATTATAATCAAAAAATGCTGCAAAAAGTCCGACCATAGGGATGTAGCAAAAAACAATTAGCCATATAAGACCAGGTAGCACCATAAGTTGAAGATATTTCTGTTGCCTTAGCGAATTTCCGATTCGTGAAAGCTTTATTTTTTTCCCTGCTTCATTTGACATTGTAGCTTCCTCTTCTTTTTCGTTTTGTAAAGCTCGGCCGGCCTACCAACCCTGTTACAAACCTTATTATAAAGGGGATTAAAATTCCGAAACACAGATAAAATATACATAAGGTGCAATATTTATAGGTCTTTGCCCTTGGAAGGAAAAAGACACTAGCGTGAGCTAGTGTCTTTTAACCAGGGTACATTCGGTTAGTAATTTTGTTTTTCGAGGATTCATTGCATTCCTACCTCTGCTGGAAGCGAATTATTTCTCGTCCCCACTGCTTTAATCACGAAATTGTAGGATTTAGCAGAATCTATGCCGTTTAATGTATAGCTGTAACTCGTCTGACCGCTTACCGCCGGCACATAAACGCTCCAATTCGTGCTGACTTTATCATTCTTCTCGTAAATCCGGTAACCTCGCACCGGCTCAGAGCTATTTGCTGGTGCTTTCCACGAAAGAACAGCACGGTTCCCTGACTGTCTTACTGCGCTTGGATTTTCGACAATGCCAGGTTTGACGTCAGTCCGCTTGATACTGTAAGCATCATAGACGGCAAGGGGTTTATCTTTAACTGCTGTGTAGGATGTAAATTTCAGCACATCGTTTGTAATGGAAACATCCACGAACATTTTCTTGTTGGGCTGATCGTTTTTTGCTGCAAAAAAAGTGTCAGCGTCTGGATTAATAGCATAGAATTTCGAAGCGGCTGAGTTGCCCATTAGATACACGGTCCCTTTGGGATTCAGCACATTTCCTTGCTCATCGGTAATGACATTCTTAATCGGAACGTTGTTCAGCATTTGAAAAGACCTCATATACATATGGTCATGTCCCTCAAACACCATATCCACACCCAGCTCATCAAATACAGGAATCAGATATTTCCGGTAAAATTCTACCCGGTCGCTTTCTGCCGAAGCATTATCCCCTGAAGAATACGCTCCCTTATGCATCGAGACGAATTTCCACTTCTTGTCGGTCTTTGCCACTTGATTCCGCATCCATTCCAATTGCTTCGTGAACTGAATATCCGCTTTATACGGCGTAACCTCCCCTTCGTACTGGGAATTGATCTGCATAAACAGGGCATCACCGTATTCGAAAGCATATACAGACCCGTCATGAGCACCCGTCCCGACATCTTTTGGAAGATTAAAATGGTTATAGAAGTTATTATTCGGATAATCCTCTATCTCATGGTTGCCGATAATCGGTGCAAATGGCACATTGGCAAATTCTTTTTTCGGCACACCCAAGAACCACTGCCACAGCTGCTCCAGATCACCGTCATCCGTTAGATCCCCTGTAAGAAGAACAAACTTGGGATCTACCGTTTTCTCAATAGCTCTCTTAAAAGTATCCTGCCACAGATCGAAATTCGATTTACTTGAGCCTTGGGTGTCGGTTACGTAGAGGAAATGGAAATCCTGATTATCCGCCTTGTCCGTGGTAAAAGAACCCGCCTCGCTCCAGCCGTCCGCATCACCGTTACCGGCCCGGTATATATACTTAGTTCCAGGATTGAGACCGCTTGTAATAACTTTGTGACTAGCGAACTTTTTATACTTTTTGGAGCTTCTGTCTCCTGATGTCATTAAGGTTTCAATAACTGTTGAGCTGCCCTCATAAGAGGTTGCCAGTTGTTCCGGGAACTCGCTTCCTCCCGCATTGGAGGCCTCCACCACTTGCACTACTGTACCTCTGACGGTTTCGGCTGTATACCAGTCAAAGGCGATACTTGTCTTTGGGTCCCCATTAAAAGTCATGTTCAGCAGTGTTGGTGTTTTGTTTCCGGTATCCGGAGACTTCGTCTTAAAGCTCCAGGTAATATCGTTCTCCGGTGTCCGGCCATCCGTAGTCCCCTTAACAAGCTCTTTTGGGATGGTCACTTTATAAGTTTTGCCGGCAATAAAATCAGGGTGGCTGACTTTAACCGAGTCTTGACCGAGGAGCGAAGCAGAGATGTTGTTAAGAGGAACATTGTTTTCTGTGATTACAACTTGATAACCACTGTCGAGACTGATGGCTTTATTAAACTTCACAGTGATCTCTGCATTAAGGGAAACATCTGCAGCCCCTGAAGCGGGAGTTTTGCTTACCTCAAGTGTGGGAGTGTCCCCAGGTTCGCCGCTGCTACGTGTTCCTTTAATTACTACATCTTTGATTCTACTTGAGCCTGAGCTGGACACTGTTCCCCCGCTCACGCTTTTCGTAGAGTTAACCACCCAGCGGATATAGAGTACATCTTGATTGTTAGTTCCCGCAGGCAATGCGAGGTTCGTTAATTTGCAGGAATTATTGGAACAATTAAAATTGTTCTGGGCAAGAACAAGGTTGCCGCCCGCAACATCTGTCCATTCCTGCTGATCTATACTGTATTGCACCTTAAAATCCCTAGGCCCTGTACTTGAAGAAGTTTGCTGTGAAGAGAGGAAGATACCTTCGAAGCCTTGGGTAGAAAGCGTGGCAAGCCAGTATTTAGTGCCCGTTCCTTCATGCCAGCCCTGGTTGCGTACGCTGTTCTCACTGGGCTCATAGGTGTATGCATCCGTATTTGTTCCTACATCACGAATGGATGAAGCCGTTTGATATACCCCGCCTGTAGCCGGAAATACCCCGTTCTCGCCTTTGTCTTTAAAAATCCACTGGGCAATCGTTTCCTGAGCTGCAGTAACTTCGCTTGCAAGATCTTCCTCATTTCCCTCCCTTCCTGCTGAAACAAAACCGGTCAACTCCATGGCAAGCAGCAAACCTACAACCATTAGACTGATTACCTTTGGAAATCTGTTTTTGAGATAAGATTGGTGGTTATCCATTCGACCATCTCCCTCTTCATTAATCTCACTTATCATCGAACCGCCGTCTCCAAGAAGAACGGCGGTTTTGTCTACTCTCGCATTCCTGTTATTGGAGTTCCCAGTCGGTGACTTGAAGGACTGCCGAATCTGCACCCTTCAGGTCTGTCTCTCCCATGTTGAGCAAATTGCTCCACTGCTTCACACGGTTCTTGCCGTTAGGCGGAGAGTTGTACTCATTAGTATCCACAATCTTGGTCCGTTCTTTATAAAATTTGGTCATGAAAGTCTTCTCATCTGTGCTGCTTCCTGATTTACCCAAAAGCCCTTGAAGAGTCTCGGAGCCGCCAGTAGCTCCATGGTTCAGCGCTGCATCCACGAAGGAACCAATAGTTAATGCCGAGTTAAAGCCGCGATTGCGGGCCTGCTCCACACTGTATTTAATGTAGATATTGTAGAACGTTTTCCACATAGCCTCTCTCCACTCGGGATCATTTTGCAAATTTCCGATTTTTCTGCAGAAGCTCTCTTCGCTTTCATTGATTTCGAGGATCTTCCCTTTCATCGAACCCTTGACACCGATCCGGGCCAATGCGCCTTTAACCGAAGGATTACTCGCGCCTTTGGCAGCATCATATGCCTTGAACAGATCCGGACCGTCGGGACCGGTATCATTTGAGCCGCCTGTAGTCGCACCGAATATTCCAATCGTATATCCGCGGTCATCATCAATATCTTCACAATATCCGTAAAAATTGATCCAGTTCAGATCGTCCTGCTCCGGTTTGTTGACAAGCATCATAATATTGTTCCACTGCTCACCATCCAGACCTGTGTTGTCGCGCAAGAATTGAAGTGTTGCCGGTGAGAAATTAGAATCAGGGTTCCCTGCCGCATAACTTTTCTGTTGAGATGCACTGGACAGATAGCCATAAGAAAAAATCATTGAAAAACTGAGCAGGATCATCAATGAAAATCTCATCTTCTTGGAAACCTTACTATTCGTTGAATTAAGCACCGCAATCTCTCCTTTGATTAAATAGTTTAAGCGCTTTAACTTTGAGTGGCAGCGAACCTTATCCCCAACCTAGCTGAGCATGACAGCCCTCCTTTTTCCAACACTTGGTAATTCAAATTAAGCTTATCTCAAAAAGTTTGTCCAAACAGCACGTATTTTCTTGTAATTATTAATTTTTATACATATATTGCTATAACCCCTAGATTAAGTCTACAATCCTCTTAGGAGGTGCTGAATGAAACCGGTATTTTATGAGTCTACTCTTTTTGAGATCAGCCGCAAGAAACAGGTATACACCAGCATGCCTTCAAGACACTATCATGATGCATATGAGATTCTGTATTTAATATCCGGGGATTTTTATTATTTTATAGGGGACAGAACCTACCAGGTTGCGGGCGGTACGTTGCTATTTATGGATATTCACGAAATGCACAAACTGGTTAATTCCGGCTGCAATATGTATGAACGGGTTACACTGCTGTTTAAAAAAGAATTCCTGCAGCATTTTTGTACCGGTGGTCAAAGTGAGGAACTGCTCGAATTGTTCAAAAGTGATTACCGCGCTTTGAAGATGACCGGTATAGATCAGTATTTCATCGAACAGCTTTTTCAGAAGATGATTCAGGAGGGAAAGAAGCAAGCCCGCGGATATGAACAGTACCAACAACTATTATTGGTGGAGTTGCTCCTCTATCTTAATCGTAAACTATTCGACAGCCGTGTTGCTCCAATGGTGGAATCCAATCGTACACACAAGAAAGTCCTGGACATCGTTAATTATGTAAATCAACATTATATGGAACCGCTTAAGCTCTGTGAGATTTCACAGAAATTCGACATAAGCTCTTCCTACCTATGCCGAACTTTTAAAGAAGCCACCGGGTTCAGCTTCATTGAATATATCAATAACATCCGCATTAAAGAAGCGCGTGATTTGCTGGTCGGCTCTTCTTTTAATGTTACTGAAATTGCGGGAATGGTTGGGTTTGATAACACCTCCCATTTTGGACGAACCTTCAAATTATTGATGGGCATCTCGCCGCTCTGCTTCCGCAAACAATTTAAGTCTTAACAGCAAAAACACTGGAATACGTCAAGACATTTCGTCAAGACGAACAAATTGCAGGTTTCTTGCCTGTAGTTGGTTTAGCACTTCCTCTAAAGCTTGCAACATAAAATAAGGAGCATGCCGGTCCGCGCCCACAGTCTCACCGCTGTCGTGAAGTAAGACAACGGAGCCATCGGTGATTCCACCTAACAGAGTGGCCTGCATCCGGGTTTGACAGACCCGGGTGTTCCAGTCGCCTGCCTTCAGCGACCATAGAACAATTCGATACTGTTTGTATCGAAAGAAATCAAATAGATTGATTAATCCCCAGGGTGGACGGTAATGATTGGGTCGGGTTCCGACTATAGACTCTATAATATCAGCAGAGCGGTCCAGATGTTCTCGCCTAATCGTACGGGGCAGCATCAGCCAGTTAGAGGTATGACAATAATTATGGATGCCAATCTGATGGCCTTCCCGATCCATTCTTCTGATCAGGTCTGGATACTGCTCCGCTCTCGATCCTAGCACGAAAAAAGTAGCCTTCACTTGATGCAACTTCAATAAATCCAGCAATATCGGCGTATATTTCGGATGTGGCCCATCGTCAAAAGTGAATGCCACCTGTTTTTTTACCGTTCCTTTGCGAAAGAAACCAAAGCCGCTCACTCGCGTAATCAAACTCGGAATAAACATGTAAAGAGTGGCGGTACATAGTATCCCTCCTATTAAATATGTAAGAATAATTACACCTCCATATAACAAGCTTAAGACTTATCCAGAGTAGTTCTGTCCGGGTGAGAACCTATTCTTCAGTGAGGCCCGTGAATGAATCAGTAACATCGGGACCAGTTGTTCGGTTCGCCGACTGATTCTGTGTCTCCCTTCCGGATGCATAGCAGACAGCAGCAATCGAAGATAAATGGTGGTGATGCGTTCAAAAACACCGGACTTTATATTTTGTTGTTCAAAACCAAGACCGTGTGTTAATCCCCGATGGAGCAGTGTAATCCCCAATAAAGCCTTGACCTGCCTGAACTCGGACTGCGATTCGAAGGCTTCATTGATTTGCTGCATTGATTTACGCAGCATGCGAGCCGTTTGGAGTGCAGCACGATCCGATCCTTCGGACTGGATCAACTTCAGGATGCTTCCATTATCGAGGTGGAGCTCTCCCACCCACTCCCCCTGGTTGATGACCGTGGCGTCCTGGCATACAATTGGCTGTCCTCGGTGTTTTTTTAGCATCACGGTACATATACCAAAACTCGACTTATGCGATCCGCGAAAATGTGAAAGCAACGCAAAAGCTTTTTCCCACATCATCCAGACGGATTGCACTGTGGTTTTACGTATTTTGAAACCCAACTCATCCACCATCCTTAATACAGTTATAGTCTCTCATTTCATACATTGTACATAACAGAACTTTCTTTTTTCTTATCGGATTCTTACAAAAAGCTTAAGCACTGTTCGACTGTAACAAGGAACATAATGAACCAAATTAAATCTTTTTAACGTCCACTTCTATTTGACGCTATTCACCGGAATTTCTCTGCGCGTATATCAAATTTTTATACAACTATTTTCATTAGGACATAAGCTTCTCCAGACCACATTACGGGCCCACGTGACTTCAAAGTAAAAAGGTAACTTCAAAAGAAGTTACCTTGAATAAACAATCGTTATGATGTCATTTCATCGTCTTTTGTTTATTGATCACAAATTTACTGGCTGTTTAACTCCCCTGCCTCCTCATGATGAATAAGACATGCTGCTAGCAACCCAATGCACAGAATACATGCCAATAGAAGAAACGTAATTAAATAACTTACATGATTCATCAATTGAAGCGAGATAATCGGACCAAAGCTTGTGCCTGTAAACAATATAAAAGTATATACAGATACAGCTATCCCGCGCATCTTGCCGCCCACTTGCCCAACAAGCGAAACAAGTGAAGGAACGGCTAGTGCCATCCCCGCCACAAAAAGGATGCTCATCACAATAAGAAGCGGCAGATTAGAAATCATCCCCATAGAAGCCAAACCAATGATCGCTAGCAGCAATCCACCGCGAAGCGTTATACCTACGCCGACATGCTTGGATATTCTTCCAGCGAATGGAGAAACAAGCATAAGGCAGAGTTACCTAACATCATGTATTATTGCTTTCCATTAACGTACCTATTCTTGCCACACCACTCTTGAGCGCCGCTCGAATAACCGCTTCCCGGATACGCTCCACTACCCGTGGATCAAACGCATTCGGCATAATATAAGTTTCATGAAGATCACTGGCGTCAATTACCGAAGATATCGCCTCTGCAGCAGCCAGTTTCATATCTTCATTGATTTCAGTAGCGCCACAGTCAAGGGCTCCACGAAAAATACCGGGAAAACAGAGAACATTATTGATTTGGTTAGGAAAATCGGAGCGCCCTGTCGCCATAACCTTGACGTAAGGCGCGGCAATTTCAGGATCAATCTCCGGAGTAGGATTGGCCATGGCAAATACAATCGGATCAGCAGCCATTCTTTTTACATCACCTAGCTTTAAGGCACCGGGGGCGGATAGTCCGATAAATACATCAGCACCCTGAATAACTTCAGATAAGGAACCTATCTCCAGATGAGGATTTGTAATTAGTGCAAACTCGCTCCAATGCGATTTATCGCAATGGACAGCACGGTTAATTGCACCCTGGCGGTCCACACCGATCAAATTTACAGCACCGGCATGCAGGAGCATCTTGGATACGGCGATACCGGCGGCTCCAATACCGTTCACCACTATCTTTACATTCTTAATGTCCTTGTTGCATACTCTTAACGCATTCAAAATTCCAGCCAGTACCACAATCGCCGTTCCATGCTGATCGTCGTGGAAGACTGGAATATCGAGCTCCTGCTTAAGTCTCGCTTCAATTTCAAAGCAACGTGGCGAAGAAATATCTTCAAGATTAATGCCTCCGAAGGTAGGGGCGATTGCTTTGACAATCGCGATAATTTCCTCGGTATCTTTTGTATCCAGGCAGATTGGGAAAGCGTCCACATCTGCAAACTGTTTGAACAACGCTGCTTTGCCTTCCATGACCGGCATGGCTGCTTTGGGACCGATATCGCCAAGTCCGAGTACAGCTGTTCCGTCACTAACGACCGCCACCGAATTTTTCTTAATCGTATATTCGTATGCTTTATCTTGGTCTGCGGCGATAGCCTGACACACTTTAGCTACTCCGGGTGTATATACCTTGGATAAATCCTCCATGCTTCGAATAGGGTTCTTCAAGCCGGTCTCCAGCTTGCCGCCGACATGCATCTTCATTACTTCATCCATTATTTTCATTACTGTTCCTCCTGTTAATTGCAATATATTTTTCTATATAAGCTTTCTGGCCATATGCTTGACATCCTATCAGCTCCAAAACCGCAATAGAATAGTTGCCACAATAACAGTGCTGACGCCGCCGATCCGGGTGGAGATCTGGGCAAAAGGCATGAGCTGCATACGATTGGAGGCAGAGAGAATGGCTACATCTCCGGTTCCACCCAAGCCGCTATGGCAGACGGTTACAATTGCCGCATCGACAGGATACATATTGATTTTTCTTCCCACAAAATAGCCGGAAACCACCATGCTGAAGACGATGGCGAGGCAGGTCAGCACATAAGGTAGAGAGATAATGGCAGCTACATCCTTCAGAGGAACGTATAGCATGCCCAAACCTACCATGAGCGGCCATGTCAGGTTACCAGCAACGAACTTATACAACTGGTAAGCCCCATTTTCGAATCTTTCGGGAAGTGCCTTGACACATTTGATCAGTACGGCCATCAGAATCATGACAATCGGTCCGGGTATCCCTACATAATCTGCAAGCAATGCCCCAACAATGAAGAAACTGCATGCGATCAGAAGTCCCGCACCCATCATCATGAAATCTTTGGGTTTGTTATCCGGATTGTCATGCTGTAGATCGTCACCGGATTTGACTAGTGTACCGTTACCGCTTAGATGGGGCTTTTTCTCGCCCAGACGTTTCAGGAAGCCCGCCACAATGATGGCGAATACGTTGCCGATAATTGCCGACGGGATCATCTGCGATACGTAATAACCCGCTTCGTGTCCACCCAGAATGCTTGAGTATGCAATGGAGAGAGGAAGAATGCCTTCACCGATTCCACCGCCAAGGATCGGTACGATAATAAAGAAGAAAGTATGATACATGCTATAACCTGTGAGCGTTCCTACCAGTAGTCCGCCCAGAACTGCGGCAATCGTCCCGACGATCAGCGGGATGAAGATCCGCGTAATACCCGCTACCAATGTTTTGCGGTGCATACCGAGCATACTGCCACTCACCAGGATGGAGATGTACAAGTACAGAAAGTTGGCCTCTTTCATCAATGTAGTGACAGCGTCTGTCACAGTAGAGTTGAACAAATTCAAGTAAATTAACAGGGATGGGATCATAAGGGCCATGATTGCGGGGCCGCCTATATTTTTCAACAAGGGAAGCTTCATACCGATATCACTCAGCAGAATACCCAGAACCATAATGACAGCGAACCCTCCAATCATGTCATTCGGTAGCTTCCCCGCCACACTTGCAAGAAGAATGACCACTGCCAGAGCTAGATACACAGGGAGCGGAAAGACACCCACCTTAAATTGCTTACATTTTTGAATGAAGGCAGCCTTTTCTGGCAGGGGACCTTCCTTTCCTTGGGAAACAGGTGATGGAATCGTATTTTGCATTTTTCATTTCCTCCTAAACTCTTTTCTAGCCTTATAGTAGCGGAAATGAAAGCGCTTTTGTTTTTACGTAATTATTGATTGAATTATAAAAATTATTAAAGTAAGCGCTATCAAAAATAGGCAATCAAAAACCGCCGATTCCTTATAAAACACGGAACCGGCGGCCCACTCCAAAAAATTATATGAATTTAGAAATCACAGAACTGCCGCGGGAAGACATGCGATATCGCTGTACAGGTCTTCCTATGGTGCCATAGGTCAATTCACTGTTCAGCGCTCCCATATCTACGAGGACGGCAAGATATTTCCCGACCGAAACCCGCGAGATTCCGGAACTAACTGCAATCTCTTCAGTGCTAAAGGAATTTGCATTATGGGTCTCCACCGCTTTCCAGACCGTCCGCAATGTATGCCGGGTAAAGCCCTTGGATAAATCCTGAACGGCCGAGGGCTCTTTCCTATACCCGGTTAGCTTATCTAGTTCAGACTGATCCAGGGAATCCTGATTGCGGAACAGAAAATGCTGCTCCTTGTAGGCGGAAAGGGCTGCGAGAAAGCGTTGAAACTCAAACGGTTTGATAAGGTAATCGACTGCACCGTTCTGAAGCGCGTCTCGGATACTGTCCTTATCGCTCGCAGCCGAAATGATAATCACATCTATTCGTTTGCTGCCTCGACGGAGAGCGGACAGCAGTTCCAATCCATTGCTCTCTTTCATGTAAATATCCAGCAGAATCAGCTCGAAAGACTCATCTGCCAATTTGAGGAGAGCTTCACCCACTGATTTTGCCCAGCCTTTACACTGAAAACCTTCCACTTGCTCCAGATAGAATTTATTCATCTCGGCTACCATCGGATCATCTTCTACAATCAATACACTAATCATTGACCATCACTCTTTGCTCGATAGGGTAAACTAACCGTAAATCGAGTCCCTTCTCCCTTTCCTGTTTCACAAACAATCTTACCTCCCATAGCTTTAAGGCTCCGCTCAACCAGATACAAGCCGATGCCTCGGTCATTTCCTTTTGTCGAATACCCCTGTTGAAAAATAAGCGGCAATTTCTCATCTGGGATACCGCTTCCATTATCGCTAACCGTAACTATCAGCGTCTTATCCTGATATTGAAAGCTGAAATGAATATATTTGCTGCCTCTACCTTCCGGCGCTTCCATTGCATTATCCAAAAGATTACCTACTATCGTAATGAGTTGGCAGGAGCGTTCCGGATCGCTAGGCTCCGGCAGAACCCCATCCTCCAGAAGCACCAGCCGAACTCCGGCTTCTCTGGCCCGGCTCAGCTTACCCAATAGAAATCCCGCCATCACAGGGTCCTTCACTTGTCTCACCACCGTTCCCATCTCTGCCTGTGTTGTTGTGACAGTACTTGTTATATACGCCTCCAACCGATCATACCTTTTCATATGTGTTAATCCTAATATTACATGCAGCTTGTTCATAAACTCATGCGCCTGGGCACGCAATGCCTCAGCATATAAGGAGATGCCAGATAACCTTTCCATAAGTATGCTGATCTCCGTCTTATCACGGAATGTGGCAATTGCACCTTCTACAGCCCCCTTTACATGAATGGGAACCACGTTTGCCAGTAACGTAACACCGCTATGCTCCACCTCCAAGTCCTGGCTGGCTTCACCGGTTTTGAGCACTGTATTCATCCGCAGTGATGGCCAAAAGCTCTCTACCGACTGGTTCAAGGGATCATCCTGCATGCCAATGGCTGCAAGCAAACGCCTGGCTTCTGTATTAATCAAAGTAATACGTGACTCTTTATCAACGGCAATGACTCCCTCCCTAACTGACTGTAGCATGGAGTTGCGCTCTTCCAAAAGCTTAGCAATAGCGGCCGGTTCCATGCCAAACATCATTTTTTTGATAACACGTGCCAGCAGAAATGCTCCCGCAGCCCCTATTAGACTGCCTATAAGCAATCCCCAATAAAGGATTCCCACGTTCTCTCTTATGGCAAGTCTGATGTTTCCCAGTGATATTCCTACTGCCACCGCTCCTAATTGTTTCCCGCTTGCAGAAAAGACAGGTGAAAACGCTCTTACAGATGGGCCCAAAGAACCCTCGGCTTCCGAGATACTTTCCCGCCCCTGCAAGACTGCAGCTTCATCGCCACCGATAAAATGCTTACCAATTTTGTCCTTGTCCGGATGGGAATATCGGATTGCATTCATATCCATGACCACAACAAATTCCACATTGTTCAACAATCGGATTTCCTCAGTGTAGCTTTGCAATTCAGACGAGCTGCGTGATTTGTTTAACGCTTCAATAATTAGAGGGTTACGCGATAACGTACGGGAAATGATCACAGCCTTTTGTTCCAACGAGGATTTTGTTTGTGAGGAAACCTTTATACTAAATAGCACATAGACCACTAGCAGCATTATGATAAGAACTGCACCAATCATCAAAGTAATTGTAGTTTGCAGCCGAAGTGTGTGTTTGCCAATTTTCATCAGCTGTCCCTCCGGAAATTTTTCTTCATTCTAACGTATACGTGCAAGGATCGCTATGACCTTATACGCTACACCGTCATAATAACACAACAAACGCATGGCTAAGATGAGCCCAAGCGTTTGTTTGCCAAGCCGAAAAGAGGCAGGAGGATAACTTATTGTGCTTTTACGAATTCAGCGGATTTTATACCCGTTTGGCGGCCGAAAATAATGATTTCCGCAACAGAGTTACCGCCGATCCGGTTTTGACCATGCAAGCCTCCGGTAACTTCGCCTGCTGCAAAAAGGCCTGGAATCGGTTGTCCGTCTTTATTTAAAACTTCTGTGTTGGTGTTGATTTTCACTCCTCCCATCGTGTAGTGAATTCCCGGGCCGATTTTAATTGCATAATATGGCGCGCCGGACAAGTCATTGTCCATTCCGGTCGTTCTACCGAAGTCGGCATCCTGTTTATTCGTCACCGCGCTGTTCCATGTGTCCAGTGCAGTTTTCAACTGATCTGCTGGTACGTCCATTTCTTTTGCCAAAGCCTCGATCGAATCTCCTTGGATAACGAAGCCCATTTTTTCATATTGTTCAATCGCTTTAGCGCGAGATTTTACGCCGGAATCAAATACAAGAAACACAGACTTCTCAGGAAGCTTATTGATTGCAGCGGTGACATTATCTCTTGTATCCAGTTCGTTTGTGAAACGTTTGCCTACACTTGAAACCAGGATCGCTCCTTCCCCACGAACAGCCTCCCCAATGAGATAGGATTTTTCCTGCTGCACAGTCGGGTGAACTTGGATTTGATCCATATCGACTGTGGTACCGCCGAGCTTCTCAATCATCTTGATACCGTCACCGGTGCTGCCCGGCTGGTTGGTGGTAACGTACCCCTCCAAATCAGATCTGACTCCTGAAATCATGTCTAAATTGGCGCCGAAACCGCCGGTTGTCACCACGACAGCAGACGCTGTAATCGTTTTCTCTTCCGTTTGGTCAAAGATAACTTTGACGCCATTGACCTTACCGTCTTTTTCGGTAATTTCCTTGACATTGGCGTTCACAAAAAGGGGAATGCCTTGTTCTTGTACGTTTTTCACCAAACCTTTGACAAGGTATTGTCCTACTGCAGAGCCATCTTCAGGACGGTGTGTGCGTTTTTCGTTCATCCCGCCTGTAATCGTGATATTATTCAATCTAATCCCGATAGAATCCAGCCAATCAATCGCACTTGCGGAATGGTCTACGAAGAAACGAAGCATCTCTTTATCGTTCGTATCATGGCCACCTTTTAAGGACTCTTCATAAAACAGATCATTGCTGTCTTCAATGCCTTGCTCTTTTTGGAATTTCGTTTCAGAAGCATTCATTCCCGAAGATGATTTTGTTGTATTTCCGCCGGCAACCGGCATTTTTTCAAAAATAACCGGGTTCATACCTTTTGCTCTCGCCTCAAGTGCAGCAGACATTCCGGCACCGCCTGCACCAATAATGATGATGTCATATTTATCTTTTAGTTGATCGTACGGTGTATAGCTAGCTTTGGATGCTCCCGAAACGGCTTCAGTTTCCTTTGTCTCGTTGATCTTGCTGGTGTTCTTGCTGGTGTTCTTGCTGGTGTTCTTGTTCCCATTTCCATTGCTGCTGTTGCTGTTGCCACATCCTGTGATAACAAGCATGACTGAGAGAACGAGAATAAGAGCAGTGGTTACTTTTTTATTCATGTTATAGCTTTGCCCCCTTGTGAATATTTTTACAATCAGCTTAACGGCAAAGGCCCTGCTCTTGAAAGTTTATGTAACTAAAAAAAACGTTTTGTAACTAAATTAATCACTGCAATGTGTACGAAAGACCACCGGTTAGGGGCATGGCTCAAAAAAAGAAGAGCCTTTAGGCTCTCCTTCGTTTACAAGATCGCTTTCATCCGATTGTTTCTTGGATTATGCTCTACTTCCGCAAGACCCAATTCTTCGAGCAACGGTGGGATATACATTCCGAATCGCCCCCGAAGTCCCTTCTTTAATCCATACCAACCGCCGACAGGGTTTTCAGGTGAACGCCCCCATGCTTCAACGGTACCTTCTTTTGCTGGTTTTTGCTCATCAGCACTTCCTAACTCCATCCAATCACCATTTTGTATAAGCATGGCGTGCAGATCTTCAATACAGCGGTAGTCATAATGCAAAACCGTTTTCCCTACAGTGCAAACTATAATTTCTTTACCGTCTTTTTCGACCTTGTACATTTCATACTCGGATGTTTGCGGTGGTGTCTTTAACTTCCAAGGATTTTCCTTGGTTCCTGTAGCTGTCGTCATATTTTCAACTCCCAAAGTAACTCACAAAATTAGTAAGTTCTACTCATTTTATTATATTTGCATCACCTTACTATACTTCATTACCTTTATTCGTCCTACTCAGTATAAGAAAGCTTGCACTATCATTCCAAACTACTCAACTCCACCACATCTCCACTAGTGGCCTTCACAGCATAATTACAATCTAACTTCCCGCACAGCACATACTTCTTCTGCCCAGGATCATACACATAGACGGGTGTTAATTCGAACCATCCCTTGAGCTTGTCATAAGCTTCGTCATGGCTTACAGAAATCCCCTCTTCGCTCTTGAACTCATCAAACATATCGAGCATTGGCTTGTTATCCATATAATTTATAACCTTATAATTCTGCACATCGATGAACAGGAGGATCTTACGCTGGAATATACGATTACTTGGCGCCTTCATCCTCAGTGTTGCCTGAATATGTCCTCTTTCCCGTTGAAAAGTCTTCAACATCCATTCTCCGGATTCATCCGGAAAGAGCTGGCTTAAACCAGCTTCGACTGCGGCTATACATTCGGCTTGTTCTGCGTCTGTGATAGGAAATGAGTCCGGATGCGGCTCACTAGCTATTGCCTGCTCAATGGAAACAACCTCAAGTAGGCGTATCTCCGTCCTTTCGAACGGCTCCAGCTCCGTATTCTGTTGCTCCCAATGTATTACTTGATCAATATTCAGTCGTGCTCTCGTACCTGATATAAACTCAAATGGGATGGTGGTTGTTCCGTCATTTGAAATGTAGATTTCTTCTATCCCATAGATCGGCAGGAGTTGCTTCGTCTCGTACACCGGATATTCTATAAGCTGTAGTTGTTTCCTCGCCTGTGGCTCTATCGTTTGAAGTGTGAGAGTATAGTTCTCTTTGTGCACAATGGAGCTGGAAGGAAACTGGCCATATACACTGTAAAAAACAAGCCTGCCTTCCGCATCGAAGCGAAGCTCGATCCGTCCACCAGGAGTGACTGGTATGCTACCTATTTTTTCAATAAAATGATATTCTCCAATCTGTTCCTTCTCTAAGTGGAATTGTTTACCGTATACAATCCTTGCCTCATCTTCAATCCACCGGATGACTCCGTTAAAATCTATATTTTGGAATGGTGTCCCATTCGCATAAGATATCCCGCCAACAAAAATCACACTTTTATAGTTGCGGGATTGTAGGTCAATCGTGATGACGGCAGTTCCTTCCGGATTGTAATCGCCCTTCCATTCCTTCATATGTGCAGGAAACCATTCCATACTAAGAAAATAGTTGGTCTCTCCCAGTATCGTAACATCGCGATAAATTTCATGAGAGTGTAAGTAGTAGTTGTCCAATCCATATTTTTGCTGTGTGGCATCAAGCAGTTCTTTGATTCGAATATCCATTATAGTGCACCCCATAAAATTGATGCCTACATCATACCATTACTTAGCGTTGATTACGAAGCGCAGCAGCGAATATTGGAGTCGATTGTTACTTATTAAATAGTAAAATCTTCTGAATATTCTACAAGCTCAGGCAATGGGCTTTGCTGATGTTCAGAAAATGATCAGTTGATTAGGTTTTAATAATGCAGAGTGTATTAATACTTTGCACAATCTTCACCAGAATTCTAAACATGAATAATGACCAAATATTTTAATGGAGGTAAATCATCATGAATGACATCATCGATGGAAATGCGGCATTAATACAATTTTTCCCACTTCCAGCGCATCTTTATAGTAAGGATATTGCTTGTATTGCAACTGTTGCTTATGCAGAAGAGCAGGGACCAAATTTAACGGGCCTCATAAATGCTCTATACTGCAAGGGATATATAAACCTTGATCATCTACTAAATTCCACATGGAAAAAACTATACCAAGTTCCGAGGTTGGGACACAAAAGACTGATGCTTCTACTTCGTTTACTAGAACGAATTTCTGCAGATCCCAAGACCATAGAAAACCATACCATTGTCCCTCGTGTTACAATGCAGAGTAAAAAGGATATGAAAGAATTAACTTTAAAGAGGATTATAAAGAAGTATAACGAAACATCTGTGGTGGTATTAACTGAAGCTACCGAAAAAGAAGCTCGTATAAAGAAAATTAAAGATAGACTCCGTGAAATGGGGTTAATCATATAACAAAACCCCGCCAGTAATCACTGATGGGAATCTTTATTATGATCGTTTTGGCTTGTGTACCTGGATTATTACCAACGAAATGCAATATGCATGCATGAAAAAACTCAAGCGGCGTTACGCTTGAGTTTTTAAGATGTATTACAAATTGTTAATAATTTTTTTAAGCTCTTTTGCCGGTACTCCTGCAACGACAGTATTCACTGGAACATCTTTTGTGACAACTGCACCTGCCGCAACAACAGAGTTATCTCCAATCGTCACCCCGGGCAGTATGGTAGCGTTTGACCCAATCCATACATTGTCTCCAATGATAACTGGAGAGGGATAGGTTACATTTCTCGTTTCTGAAGGTAACCCATGATTAAGAGTAGCAATCGTGACATTCATACCAATCATTGTACCGTCCCCTATACTAATTCCACCTCTATCTTGGAAGGAACAGCCTATGTTGAAAAACACATTCTTTCCTATAGTAATATTTTTCCCAAAGTCTGTATAAAACGGCGGAAAACACATAAACGACGAATCAACTTTATTGCCTGTAAGTTCACTAAAAATCTCCACTATTTCTTCTTTTGAATGATAGGATGTATTCAATTCCATGGTGATCTTTTGAGCTTGATAACTGCATTGAGTTAATAATCCATACAATTCTTTATCCTCACCCGAAATTGAATTTCCCTTCTTACAAAAATCAATAAATTCTTTCATCTCCATTTTTAAAAATCACCAGCCCAATTTAATTATACTTCTGATAATTCGATTCATATGTTAGCGACCTTGTTCACATCCCTTTTCATTCACATCATAAGTTGATATGATTCAAATGACTAATACTTATACCAAATACACTCTTATGCTTTTTAAGCATAGATATAATAAGGAGACTGTTATGGAAATTCGTGTATTACGCTATTTCATTGCTGTAGCGAATGAAGAGAATATATCGGCTGCTTCAAAACAGCTGCATTTGTCTCAACCTACATTATCAAGACAATTAAAAGACCTTGAAATGGAATTAGGAGCAACTTTATTTGAAAGAGGAAATCGGAAAATTACTTTAACAGATGAAGGGAAGTACTTATTTAAAAAAGCGAAGGAAATCGTTGAGCTAGTAGATAAAACCGAAGCCAGTTTTAAAGAATCAAAAGAACTGATTAGCGGAGAAATTTACATTGGTGGTGGTGAAACAGAAGCTATGAATTTCATTGCCAGAGCATCAAAAGAATTACTTGAACATTATCCAAGTATTCGATTTGATTTATACAGTGGTAATGCTGACGATATTACTAGCAGGTTAGACAGTGGATTATTAGACTTTGGCATTGTCATAGAACCCACAGATAAACAAAAATATGATTATATAAAATTACCTGCTACTGATGTTTGGGGTGTTTTAATGCGCAAAGATAGTCCTCTAGCGTACAAGCAGTTCATCCAGCCAATAGATTTAATAGATAAACCACTGTTAATTTCACGTCAAACTGCTGTCAGCAACGAATTCACAGGATGGTTTGGAGCGAATATTGAGGATCTCAATATTGTCGCAACTTATAATCTACTTTACAATGCTGCACGAATGGTAGAGGAAAATATTGGACATGCATTGTGCTTGGATAAACTTATTAATACATCAGGAGATAGCAAGCTTTGCTTTAAACCTTTAAACCCCAAATTAGAGGCTAATTTAAATATTATCTGGAAAAAACATCAAGTGTTTTCTAATGCAGCAAATAAATTTTTAGCACAGCTACGAAACAATATAAAAATATACAATTCATAACTGTAGACAATAACCCTGAAAAAGCGATCCCCCCAGTCGTAACGTGTGTTTGTATGTTAGCTTGTCTTCAAAACGCAAGAAAAGCTCAAGCTTTTTTCTCAGCTTGAGCTTAGTCTTACAATATTAAATGTTGTGCCCTAACCAATGACACACAGCACTCCATATGTCTCAAGTGTTAAGCACCCATATTAACCTACGACAACGCCAACATCGCATTCATATCTTCCTCGGCAGTTGTAATCAGCTTCAATCCAAAGAGCTCTACCAACACATCCAACACCCCATCCGAGATAAACTCAGGCGGTTTCGGTCCGATACGAATATCCTGAATGCCAAGACTGAACAAACCAAGCAGAATGGCTACTGCTTTCTGCTCAAACCAAGACAGCACGATGCTGACAGGTAGCTCGTTCACCGTACAATCAAATGCCTCAGCCAGAGCTAAAGCAATCTTCACCGTAGAACCAGAATTATTACATTGCCCAAGGTCAATATAACGCGGAATGCCTGTGTCTCCAACAGTTCCATAATCTACGTCATTAAAGCGGAATTTTCCGCAAGAAGTGGTTAAAATGACGGTATCGTTCGGTAAGGAGGTCGCCAACTCGCGGTAATAATTCCCACCTTTACCTGGCGCGTCACAGCCTGCAATGACGAAAAACCGGCGGATATGCCCATCTTTGACAGCTTGAATGATCTCTGGTGCCAGCCCGATTACTGTTTCATGATGATATCCTGTCGTAAGTACCAGATCTGACTCTACATCAGCCGCAGGTAATGACAACGCACGATTAATCAGTGGGGAGAAATCGTCATTCGTGATTTTCGCTACACCTTCCAGCCCTGCTACTTCATATGAGAAAAAGCGGTCTGCATACGTACCCTTAATCGGCATCACACAGTTTGTAGTTGCAAGAATCGCACCAGGAAACTGCTCGAAAAGTCTGCGTTGATCGTACCAAGCTTTGCCGATGTTGCCTTTCAGATGTTTATACTTCTTGAGCGCAGGATAGCCATGGGCAGGTAGCATTTCCGAGTGGGTATAGATGTTGATGCCCTTTCCTTCCGTCTGCTGCAGCAATTCCTCGAGTGCATACAGGTTATGCCCTGTCACCACAATACATTGACCTTCAATTTTATTCTGGCTGACTGTGATTGGTTGTGGAATCCCGAAGCGGTCCGTATGCGCACGATCCAGCAGATCCATGACGCGAACCGCCGCATCTCCAACCTTCATCGCCATTTCCAAATGCTCCTGCGTATTAAAGTTGGAATTGGTCAAGGTCATGTACAAAGCTTCGTGGGTAATACGATCCACTTCAGGATCGCTATATCCTAGCTGCCGAGCATGTGTTGCATAAGCTGCAATTCCTTTTAAGGCAAAAATCATCGTGTCCTGTAAACTCGCAATGGTTTCATTTTTGCCGCATACTCCAACAACGGTGCAACCGCCAGTCGGTGTCTGTTCACACTGGTAACAAAACATATCGTTATCCTCCATATTTAGATAATCTTTCGTTACTCTCAACGTAACAGAACACCAAACCTTGAGTTGTGATTACACACACATTTTTTTTTAGATCAAGCAGATTTAAATGGCCGTCTATTGATAACAACCATCATTATACTAACGCCTATACAAATGAAAAGATTAATCCCAAAAACCATTTTGAACGCCTGAAGCGGACTCTCCTGTCCTAACTCTCCACTCACCATTCCAAGTCCAAGTGCTGAGCCAAACACCATCCCCGCATTTCGTGTTAAGGCAATTATTCCTCCAATTGAACCTACGTGTTCCTTAGGCGTCTGCTGCATAATATAGCTATTATTCGGAGAAGCAATGAGCCCCATCCCAAGTCCAATAAGACATAGAATCGCAGCGATTCCATAGACCGGGATATTCTCTAAAAATACTAGCAACAGGACGAACCCGCCTCCCATAGCACTCAGCCCCATAAGCATCAGCCGACGAGAACCATAACGATCGGACCAGTAGCCTGCAAGTGGACCTGCAAAGGCCAATGCAATGGGATAAGCCGCCATAATGTAACCGGTCGTGGAGGACGAAAACTGAACCGCTGCTCCCATCAAATAAAATGGAATAAGGACAAGCAAGGTATTAGAAAGAATAAAAGAGGCACAGCTAACGATCAAGCCACCCGCCACAGAAGGAATTCTCAGCGCCCGAAGAGGTAGAAAAGGTGTCTTTTGCCTCCGTTCCCATAATAGAAACGTGACCAACAGCAGGATAACCCCCATCAAACTCGCCATCGTCTGCGTAGACACCCACCCCCACTTGCTCCCATTTGTTATCACGAGAAGAAGCAAGGTGATCCATACCATGAACAAGCTAGCCCCCACGATGCTGACAGTTCCCGATTTACGATCTTGCACACGGCTCGGAATGTACCGGTATGCCATAACTGTAGCCACAATCGCCACAGGAACATGGATCAAAAATAGCCACTGCCAGCTAAGCCACTCCGCAATCAACCCTCCCGCAATAGGGCCTGTCATCCCGCCCAGTGCGACTGCCGTACTCAGAATTCCGAGTGCATGTCCTCTTTTCTCTTTCGGCATATGGATGGTGATGAGCGCAATATTCGTTGCTTGGAACATCGCAGCGCCTATGCCCTGCACAACTCTAAGCGTAAGCAATATTGGCAGACTAGGTGAAAAAGCGACCAAGATCGAACCAACTGTAAAAATCACATATCCGAGATTATGAATGCGGCGAAACCCATAACGATCACCCAGTTTTCCCATCACAGGGAGAAGCGCAGTAATCACTAGTAGGTACCCTGTTGTGATCCACAAACCCTTTGCAAGCTCCGTCTGAAAATGATTTATAAAAAAAGGAAGCGATACATTCATAATTCCGGCTGTAAAATGGGAAATAAAAGCTCCCATACAAATAGCCGCCATCATCCCCAACAGTCGCCTGCGGGTGCCCGCTAGCTCTGTATTTTTTGCAACAATCATACTGATCCCGTCCCCACTCATATTTGTCTAAGAATTACTAACAATTATAAGTAGATCCATTGCCAGGACCAATCCCATAAAGATGGGATTTGAGAATCAAGCTCCATTAGTGAAAAAGCAATCTGATCAATCTAAATTTGCATTCAGATTAAAGCACACATCTAACTAGAATAAATTCCTAAATCAGGGAGAAGATAAAAATCACTTAACATCTAATTTATTAAGGAGAACTGCATGCGGAAATTTTTCAGCCCCAAGATACCTCCGGCAAATCCTAAGCTGCATCCACAAACAGAAACCAAAAATGAGCTTTCAATCAAGGATCCTTTGTCCCATGCCATCTCTGAATCTCTCGAGGACAATTTGCAGATGATTAGCGATTGTTTTGCCAATTGTTCAGATCTAAAGATTATCCCTTGGAATTATGGCCCTGATCTTAGGTATCAAGCCTTGGCAATCTACTTCAATACACTTACCAAGTCTGACCCTACAAATCATTTTAAAGATACTTTGCAAAATCTAGTTCCGCATGAGCTAGGTCCCGCCTCAGATGTAAATGTTAAAGATGTCATCTCTTTCTTTGAACAAAATGGGGTTACTTCCCCACTCCTTGAATTGATGGACAATATCAATCATGCCGTTAAGGGAATTCTTGACGGAAAGGTTGTAATTCTCTTTGATGGCTGGCAGAAAGCAGTCGCATATTATGCCCTTGATGTTGAGCAGCGTCAAACCTCTGAGCCTATTACTGAGCCAACCGTACAGGGCCCACACATCAGCTTTATAGAAAGCTTGGAGCGTAATATTGGTGTTATTCGTAGCTTATTAAAGACTACTAATCTTAAGTTTGAGTTCTTCACTTCCGGTAAGCAGGTTCAAAGAACGTTGTCCTTTGGTTACCTGGATGGAGTAGTGAAACCAGAAACATTACAACAGTTCAAGCAACGCATAGCTGATATTGAAAAGGAAGAGATTATTGACGTATCCTATCTCGAAGAGTGGATCGGGGATTCTCTCTACTCTCCCTTTCCACAAGTCCGCTACACAGAACGACCAGATACAGCTATAACCGCTCTACTTGACGGGAAAATTATTGCTATGGTAAACGGAAGTCCTTCCATATTGATATGTCCTGGAAATTTCATGGAATTTTTTACGAATAGCGAGGATTATTACTACCGAACCATTTTTTCATCTTTAATACGGTTGATTAGAGTGGCTGCCTTCATTATCGCGCTGTTATTGCCTAGCACCTATATTGCGTTATCTAACTTCCATTCCGAACTAATTCCCACTGTTTTGCTACTTGCCATTCTTAACACGCGCGAAGGCATTCCCTTTCCTGCCTTGATCGAGGCATTAATCATGGAATTTTTCTTTGAGCTATTAAGAGAGGCGGGCATACGCTTGCCTAGACCGATCGGGTCAGCCGTCAGCATCGTTGGTGCATTGGTCATAGGACAAGCAGCTATACAATCGCAAATTGCCTCTCCGGTTATGGTTATTGTCGTCGCCTTAACGGGGATTGCCTCTTTTGCTCTCCCTCAATACAATATGGCCATTGCACTGCGGATCTTGCGGTTTCCATTAATGATTCTTGCGGCAACGTTCGGAGGGCTTGGTATCATGGTTGGTTTTATACTGATTTATCTTCATCTGACTACCTTGCGTTCATTAGGCGAGCCGTATTTAGACTCGTTGGCTCCACTTGACCTTAAAAAAGTACGTTTTTCAATTTTCGTTCTGCCGAGAAAGCTACTGCTTCATTCACCTCGTAGTCGTCATTTATACAAAAAGACTTCAGGAAGGAAGTAGATATAGTGAAACGAATTACTACCATGCTAATCTGCCTTCTTGTTCTCAGCCTAACTAGCGGATGTTGGGATAATAAAGAACTTGACGAGTATGGGTATGTACAAGCAGTAGCCATTGACCAAGGTGAAGATGATCGCTTTGTGATAACGACTCATTTCTATAATCCTTCCACCAAAATTGAAATGGGGCAGTCAGGGAATCCAGCTTCCAAGGGGATTAATATTTCAACGAGTGGAGAGACCTTTTTTGAAGCCATACGAGAGATCCCTGCAAAATTCGGCCGCAAAGCCAAATGGGATCATATGCGTGTCATTTTAATCGGTGAACAATTAGCCAGAAACGTGAACATAAGGGAAGTGCTTGACTTTTTCTCTAGGGATCAAGAGCCGCGTGGTACCGTTCTTCCCCTCATAGCTGAACAAGCCGCTGCACCTTTTTTAGATGTAAGTCCGTTTATTGAACAAACCATTGGTCAACAGTATAAGAGAATGGAAACGAGTGGTGCTCTTTATGCCGCAAAAACTTCCAAAATCCCTCTCTATGAGCTGGCTATTCAAATGTGCAGTCCCTCCAACACTTCTGTTCTACCTTACCTGCATAAGACCGGTGTAGATAATAAAGCAATAATATCAGGACTAGCGCTAATACAAGACGGGAAAATGGTAGAACTTCTGAAGGAGAAAGATACTGAGGCGTTCATGATGCTGATGGACAGATATATCTATGGAGCCTTAGAATTCCCTTGCACCAATGAGACCGAAAATGCGCTGCGAAAAAAGGAATCTCTTGAAGTGCTCACCTTCAACAGTAAGCTTACTCCAACCGTGAACAATGGTTCTGTTTCCGTCGGTGTAAAAATTGCAATTGAAGGTACAATCGGAGAATTACGCTGTTCACATTTAAAAACATCTAAAGACATGAAACAATTTGAACAGCGAATTGTAGCTCAGGTAGAACAGCAGGTGAAACATACTACCGATTTTTTTAAAACAAAAAAAGTAGATGCACTTGGGATTGGTAATCAGATCTATCGAAGAAATCCGCAACAGTGGAAACAATTAGAGCCGGTATGGAAGGAAAAGATTGCTCAGACTGAATTCGATATCAATGTTGAAGTCAAAGTGTTAAGCACTGGTATGAACTCAGGTACAATATTCGGGACAAAGGAGTAGTAGCTATGCTGGGACAAATTATCTGTGTACTGCTATTAGCTTCCGCTATGCTAGCCCATGACCTCCCAAAGTTTAGACAGGCCTCCGTTCGTGATCGAGTGGTCTATGGAGTCCTTCTGCTGCCGGTTCTTTATCTCGGGTTTATCTTCATAGCAGCAAAGCCATGGCCTAATTTGGACTCGCTCTTCAATCTACTTACGGGTCCAGCTGAACACATCGTCCATTGGATCAACCCGGCTATTTCATAAGTGTATAGAAAGAGGAGGAACGTATGAATAAGCAAGAACGTGTTAGCTCTATCCAAATGTCCATGCTGTTTCTCTTCTTTATGACAGGCTCTTCAATCGTCATCGTCCCTGCTTCACTAACTAACTTTGCTGGCAATGGAGCTTGGATTTCTCTCATCATTGCCTCGGCCACAGGAATGCTTCTGCTATCCGGTATTCTATATTTAAATAGACGAGCTCCAGAGCTATCACTTGTGGAACAAAGCCGCGCTGTGCTTGGAAATGGGCTGACTCTCGTTCTATTACTTCCTTTCACATGTGTTTTGTTTTGGAATGTCGCAGGAATTGTCATTGAGATCGGTACCTTTTTCAAAAGTACGATGTTAAAAGAAACGCCTACTTATGCGGTAAATACGATGTTTTTTATAACGATTGCCATGACAGCGCTCGCTGGCATCGAAGTAATTGCCCGTATGGCCGCAGTATTAATGTCTCTAATGTTCGGATTTATTATCTTGGTCTGGATTCTTGTAGCAGGTTTGTATCATCCCGAATACCTGCTGCCCATCATGCCTGATGGAGTTAGACCTATCCTGAGTGCTGCATATGTAGTCTATGGCTTTCCCTATTCCGAGCTAATCGTTTTTTCAATAATTTTACCGTTTGTGCATAAAGAAGATAAATCAAAGCTAGGAAAACAAATGTATCTGGCACTCCTTATAAATGCCCTGACGTTAATTGCTTCTGTCATTAGCAGTATTATGGTACTGGGACCCCTGTCCGGCAGCTTAAAATATTCATTGTACCAGTTGGCGAGGTTAATTTATTTTCAGGAAACTATAGAACGGGTCGAGTCCGTGATCGGTTTTTCATTGATTATTGGCTTTTATTTCAAGGCTTCAATCCTGCTGCTTATTCTTATTAAAGTCATGAAGGAGCTTCTGAGATTGGAAAATGAAAGACTGATTGTCTTCCCGCTTGCTTTTATTTGCCTTCTGCTGTCAGTAACGACTTACACACAAGAATCTGAGCTCACAGAAATCGTAAACACTACTTGGCCGTTGATTACTAATTTGGCTTACATCCTGCCTTTTCTTCTGATTCTGTTGGTCACTTTTATTCGATTCCACATGAAAAAGCATAAGAATCAACAGTTCTGATCCAATTTTAAATTACAGTTATATTATATCTGCCTCAGCTTGCCTTCTTCGCAATTCGGAAAGTAGCTATAAAGCTTAAAATTACGAAAAGAAGCTGGATCGATAAGGCCAAGAGGATTCCTGTCATTACGCCCCATCCAAAGGATTCACTAATGGTAATTAGGGCACCGCCTAATCCGATGCTAAGAGCAGGACTAAACGCATCAATAAATTGAATATTTGCTGAAATTGAACCTGCATCGCCATCTTCGGCATGCTGTAGTGCAATGGCTCCCGTGGTTGGATGTGCCAGGCCTATTCCAAAACCAGTAAGTATTTGTGAGAACACTGCAAGCACGATTCCATTACCTGAAATGCCTATCACGGTTATGACCAGCGCAACTCCGACTATCATAAAAGCAACGCCAATCGTCACCCGTTGTCTACGGCCCCTCCCATGGTCTTGTTCATCAAGCTTGGATTGCATCCACGCTGCTATTGACCAACTTATAGCCCCAGCAGCAACGATTAAGCCCGCAATATCTGCCGATAACCCTTTAACATTTGTTAGAGCTAGAACAACATAGCTTTCAACAGCATAGTAGCATGCAACAAACAGCCCTCTAGTAACAATGGTTGCCGGCAAACCTTTTTTAACTACTAAAGCACCCTCAGGCAGCAGTTTCCGTAAAGGTTGAATCATAATTAAGCCCCCTGCAATTGAAATCACAATCCCCTTCCAAGAAGGTAAAAATCCTAATCCTGCTAATAGCAGCCCTGTTCCTAATGTTAATAAAATTGCATATATTTCTTTATACGTCCCTCTTTTCGTCGTTGAAGCATTATTATTTTCAGCTTGTAACTTACGAAATAATGGGAGCGTTAAGCATACAGATAGAACAATGAACGGCAGAACAAGCCAGAACACAAACCTCCACGAAAGATTTTCGGCTAAAAGCCCTGCGATATAAGGACCAATTAATGCTGGAAGAATATAAGCACTAGAGAAAGCTGCAAGTATTTTTGTTCTTAGACTGTCAGGGTAACTTAAAGTAATGCTGGAGTATACACAAGTTAAAAGTGCACCTGCTCCGAAACCTTGAAAAGCTCTTCCGCCGATCAACATGTAAATATTGAAGGAAGTTGCTGCAATGACGATACCCGTAACAAAGATTAGAATAGAAACTACAAATGATTTATATACACCATTCTTATCAATCTGCTGTCCAATGACCATTGTGCCAATGATTTGGGATAAAAGAAATGCACTAAAAATCCAACCATAATAATGGATCGCATTCAAACTTTGCGCCACCTTTGGTGCAATCGTCGTAACCCCCAATCCTTCAAATGCTACTGTTGTGACTGCCAGAATAATACCGATAGTCAACGCACTGTACTGGGCATCAAAAATCCCGATTTTATCATTGCTGGTTCTCATCTTTGTATCCCCCTTATAATTGTCGAAGCATTAGTTGCTATAGCAAATATTAAGTAATAAAAAAACAAACAATCCAAAACAAATGGTCTTGACGATAATCGTCATAGCAACTAATTGGGATGAAGAGCTTCTCTTTTTACAAACAAAATCTACTATAAATCCTTTACATTATTATGAATGACAGAAAGTAGCCTTCTAAAGGTTTCAACCTCTTCCTCAGTTAACCCTTCAATGGTCTTTCTATACGCTTCAAGAGAGGGGGCAAGAATCTCATCTTTTATTTCACGCCCTTTAGAGGTTAGATATACACGTAAAGATCTTCTATCCGTCTCATGGGTTACACGATGAACAAAGCCTTTCTTTTCAAGCTTGAAGAGCATACGCGCAATGTTAGTTTGATCTTTATAGAGTCTTTCAGCAATATCCTTTTGAGTAATCCCTTCACTCTCCCAAAGAATAACGAGGATCTCCCATTGGTCCACCGTAATATCAAAGGGATTTACCACTTTTTGATAATAGTTATTCAGCTTTAAATCTGCCCGGTGTACAATTACGCCTATGTATTTTTCTAATTCCAATGGTATAGCCTCCAGATAATAGACATGATTATAGTTGCTATGACGAGTATAATTGTAAAGGCTAATAAATGCAACTCTAGAATATAAGCTCCTTATTTCGCAGATTTCAGCTTCTTCTTCTCTTGAAACCAGCCCATCACTAGAAGTATTAGTGGAATGATAAACAGCATCGGAATCTGGACATAGAACCGGACGACACGTAATCCTGTATAGATAAATTCTACATAGTTTCCTGCCATCGCAATGGAACAAATAAACATAACCATAGTCACAGGGATCATTAATTTACGATAGGAGGGAATACCGAACAATGTTGCCGCACCGATTAGTGTCGCATATAAATAAATGCCGATCCGGAAAAAACCACCGACAATAGCCGTGACGAGAAACAATACATCCAATCGTTCTAGTAAAGCTCTTCCCTCAATCAACTCCGAGGTTGTCAGCAATGGGTATTGTGTTCTTGTAAATAGATCCGCACCGAGGACAGACACATTTAGCATCGTAACAAACGCGATAAAAGATCCGCTGATCAATAATCCTGTAATCACTGTTTTCTTCACTTGTTGGGGTTTATTCACATAGGGAAACAACATCAAAAACACTATAATCTCTCCAAAAGGAAATACAACGGTGCTTGGAATCGATTGCTTCAGCACGGTTAACCATCCCTCTTCGAGTACAGGTCTTAAATTTTGAAGATTTACATTCCCAGACGTAAGGATCGAGCTTAGACCGGTGACAGTAACAAGAAGTAACACAGAAAAAAAGAGCTCTGCTGTCCTCGACAACACCTCAATACCTTTTCCAATGACATACATAACCGAAAGTAGCATCAAAGCAATAATAACGAGAAAGGGAGTCTGTGTAAAAACAAAGGATACAGCCATTGAGGCGAATTCACGGACTACAAAACTCCCATTAAACAAGAAATAGACGACATATAACAAGGCGACGATACGACCCACAACGGGCCCTAATATTTTTTTCGCATATTCCGTGAGCGGAAGATCCGGATAAAATAAAGACAATCGATGATAGATTAGAAATAAACAAATTCCCCCGAGCATTCCGAGGACTGCGGTGATCCATGCATCTTGCTTGGCTTCCGCACCAAATCCGGAGATAATCGCGCTCACGATTTCAAACATCAATACAAGGATAAGCAATTGACGGGGATTGATCTTTGCTTTTTCCAACGTCACTCCTTCTCTCTATGAACAATTCATTTATCAGCTATTATCGATACTTTCCATTATGGTTCTATTACGCAACCCAGTATTACGCAAATAAGCCTCCACTTTCACTTTTACTTCAATCGTGGAAAAGGTCACATCGTTCCAATCCCGCTTTAACGTTCTCCATTGCTTAGGGTGATCACGATGCACCACTTCTCCAAATCCAAAAATGTCCGACTTTTGCTGTTGCATTAATTTAATCGTGGCTACCGCTTCATCATGAACGGCTTGCATGTACAGGCGCTCAATTTGCAAGAACAATCTCGGGTTAGTTACATCAATTGGGACATCAACCTCACCAATATTTGCATCCGCGCCAATCTTCACCTCAATAATTGGTTTACCGGATTTATCAAAGCTTGAATGAAATGATGATTTGGTTCGTATATTCTCGATCCCGATTGTATGTGGCTGACCATTCCAATCCATGGTTAACAATGTCGAATTAACTCTGCCTAACACCCATAAGAATCCACGGCTTTCATTTCCGTCTAACCACCTCATTAATTTCCCATCTTTAAAAGTAGCAATCCCATTAGCCATTAATTTGTCTTCTTTATTTGTAGAATCGAGTTGAATGCCAGTAATCGTAGGTTCTTTACCAGATGAGACGATGGCTTGAATGACTTGGTATATTTTCTCATCAATATTTTCACCAAAGGCTTTCTCGGTTTCAGCTACCATTTTCTTAATTTTAATGGCCGGTGAATTATCGAGACTCGTTCGTTGTTTAATGATTTCTTCTCCCGTCGTTCCCCTCGCGATAACCATTGTAGCGGAAGGACGAAACTCACTATCCCGCTCAATGCCGTCAAAAAGCTTCTTTATCCCTTGTGTTGTAGCTAAATCTTCACCTACCAAGAGAACTATCGCATGACCATAATGCAATTGCCTAGAAAGTTTTTGTGAGAGAACGCGAGTGGCATCAAATACATTATTTCCTTCTGCTGAATATGTGGTTGGAGGTAAAGGCATTGGGCTACCTCCTCCTTGTGTACTTGAAACATTTACAGGATTCACGATCTGAACCGTAACCCTAATGTTCTTTTTTTCTCCTTTATCAATCGCCATCGCAACCACAAAACCGATATCCGTTAACTCTCGACTATCCCAGCAACCCGTAAGGAGAGCAATCATAACCATCGACAAACAAAACCGTGCCATTCTACGTCCCATCTTGATCACCCACTTGCTCTGTTGTAGGCTTCTTCATCAATTTTGGAATCAAATGTCTCATCCAAATCGGTAAAGGTGCATGAATCTGACTATTCTTTACATGCATCATTGGACTATAAGGAGCCATGTAAGGTACACCAAATGAACGTAAACTACACATATGTGCAATGATCATAATCAAGGTAAGAATCATTCCAAAGAAACCGAACGTTGCTGCACTGATCATGAGGAGAAAACGTAACAATCTCGCGGATACAGCAATTGAGAAAACAGGCGTCGCTAGACTAGAGATAGCTGTAAGTGAAACAACAATAACCATTGCCGTTGACACTAAACCTGCTTGTACAGCTGCCTGCCCAATGACAAGTGCCCCAACGATGGATACTGCTGATCCAATTGCTTTTGGCATACGAACACCCGCTTCACGCAGAATTTCAAAAATAACCTCCATTAATAGCGCCTCAACAAACGCGGTAAATGGCGTTGCTTCTAGCTGTGAAACAAGCGAAATCACTAACTGCGTTGGTATCATTTCTTGATGAAAGGTTGTTGCTGCAATATAGAAAGAAGGTCCAATCATCGAAATGATGAACATTACGATTCGTAACAGCCGCAATGCAACACTGATATCATACCGATGATAAGAATCCTCTGTAATTTGAAAGAATTGATTAAAAACGGCTGGGATGATTAGCATAAAAGGGGTTCCATCCACCATAATTGCAATTTTTCCTTCTAAAAGATTAGCAGCGACGGTATCTGGGCGTTCTGTAGGTAGGACCGTTGGAAACGGAGTAAAACTCTGATCTTCTATCATTTTCTCAATATATCCTGATTCCAGAATGCTATCCAATTTGATCTTGCGGAGACGTCGCTTCGCCTCTTCAACAATGCTATCATCCGCGATCCCATTTATGTACATGATCCCTATCCTGGTATGTGTAACTTGACCTAATGTCATCGATTCCAGCCATAAATTAGGATTTCTTATGCGACGCCGAACCATCGAAATATTTGTCGTTAAGCTTTCAACAAACCCTTCACGAGATCCTCGAATAGAAGTATCCGTACCGGGCTCATCTATAGCGCGGACTTCACCGCCCGATGTAGCAATCGCTAGGGCTTCATTCGATCCATCAATTAATAAAATAGTCTGCCCCCACAACAGAGCATCATAGAGTTCATCCCATTGAACAAGCGTCTTCAGACCACCGATTGGAACAATTTTATCAGTGATTACTTGGACCAGATCATTTAATGTCCTTTGTTCATTACTCAGCATGACGTTCAGCAAGACTTCCATGACAAATTGATTAATGGTTGTATTGTTAACAATGCCATCCACATAAATAATTGCGGCTTGAAGCTCCTCCTCCGAGCCCCCAATCGTAAATTCTCGAATAATTATATCTCCACTATTCCCTGTCTTTTGGCGAATCTGCTCTAAATTGACTCTTAATTCTGTTGAATCAATCGGAATTGAAGGGACGGTCCATTGTGGATTGCTTCCAGCACTTTTGCTACTTGCATTGCCATCCTCTGCCATGCCCTTCACCTTTCTCTCCATTATTTGCTGCTCTTTGCGTGATTATTCTACCCATTAACAGCAAATATTATTGGAAGATTAACAATGAAGGCAGGGAAGTAGTATGAAAATATTCGTCGTAACTATACTCTTATTAATCTTAGTAATAGCACTGACCTTTCTGCTTGACTTCATTTCACTCTTTAACATACAAGAAACATTTCGTAATCTAATGGCCTCTTTTCGCGTCATGAGTACCTCAGAACTCATCATCTTTAATTTCTTGATTGTAGGCACAATAACTTATTTAATGTGGCCACTGGTACAAAAATGGCTGCCACAGCAATCTCCATCATCGCAAGGTCAACCATCCGAGCATGTCGACAAAACCCAGACGAAATAGTGATCATCCATTTCGATCTTCCAGCCATATGTGGAATTAACTACCCTCCTTTATAAAAATAAAACCCATGTCTGATGACATGGGTTTTAAAATTAGCTTTTAATATGTGACGTTTAGATTGCTGATCACACTAACCAATAAATTCTTGAACCCACTCACTGTTATAGTAACCTATTCCAATTTCAGTAAAGGAACTATTCAGGATGTTGGCACGGTGACCAGGGCTGTTCATCCATTGATTCATTACTTCTTCCGGGCTCGACTGGCCTTTGGCGATATTTTCCCCTGCTGTATTATAGGAGATCCCAAATGCCTTCATCATGTCGAACGGAGATCCGTAGGTTGGTGACTGATGGTCAAAATAATTGTTGTCGGACATATCCTGCGCTTTAGCCAAAGCCATTTTCGACAGCTCACTATTCAAACTAAGGGGTTTCAAGCCTGCGTTTGTTCTTTCTTTGTTTACCAGTTCCAACACTTTCTGCACAGATGCCGATGCATTGGTGGAGGTTTGCGGATTAGCAGAATATTGTGGATTGGCCGATTGTTGCGGATTAGCAGAATGCTGTGGATTAGCGGAAGTTTGCGGATAAGTGGTTTGATCCCCTGTTGTACCACCTGTAGGTGGAGTAGTGCGGATAAACCCATCCAGCCATTTCGTTACATCGCCTGGTACTTGTTTAGCCTTAATCGTTGATTTCCCAGCATTCTCTGTGGAAATAGAAGAAGCTTGAGTTAAGGTTGTTGTTGTAGCTGTTTTGCCAGCATGATGTCCAACCTTCGTTTGTTGAGTAGTCATTTGGTTGTTGGCAGATTGATTACCCGAACAAGCTGTAACGAGCAATAGCGCTACTATTACGATAAATGGTTTAATAACGACCCCTCCTGATTTGGCAAAGTAGTGACTTAATCGAATAAAGTTTTTGTAAAGCACGATTGAATTATTCATCTCTAATTCAAAAAAATAAAAAGCAAAAAAATCCACCAGCAACATTTGTTGCTGTGGACTTTTTGTAAGCTTATTATGTATCGAGATCCGTATTCTTGCTCACATAGAGCTCACTAGGCTGAACTTGATAACGACCGGTTTGCAGCAGCTCTGGTAAACGCCCCATCCGTTCCGCTAAACAAGAAAGACTTTGCTCATGAAAATTAGAAAGCCCCGTATGAATCCGATCTTGAAAAGGTTTAAGCCACCTTGATTCCAAGTGATCAGGACCGAAATAAACCCCAAGCAGAGAGCCAGCCGTTGCTCCGAAGCTATCCGTATCGTTGCCTTGCATCACCTGCTTGCATATTCCATCACCAACATTGTCTGCAAATCGCAGGGTATTAATTAAGGTGCCTATTTCCTGATAAACATCACAGTGACAATAATTCGCATACTTATGGTTAATGCTCTGATACGCTTCCAGCCAGTCATCTGCATTCGCTACCATCTCAAGGCAATCTTTAGTAATCTCGTAGAATCGGCTTCTTTTAGGTACGAATTGCAGAGCCGTATTGATTATTTCAATGGGATCGCGCTGCACGTGAGCAACAGCAATCGCAGCAGCAATGAACATCGTGGAGTAAATACCGGTCCGGCGATGAGTAAAACTTGCATCCCGCCAAGCTAGCTCAGCAGCCAGAGCAGGTTGACCAGGACAGGCATATCCGTAAGCATCTGCACGAATCGCCGCACCGCATAGTTCCGTACCTTGCACCATAAAATCAGGCCAAGCCTCTATTTCAGAATGATTGAATAGTTCCTTATCATGTTCCAAATAGCTAATACCTGATCGCATCAAAATAGCTCTTTCCGGACCCCAAGTTGTACTTAGCGGAAGATGATTTAACCATAAATCTCTTAAATTCCTTTTCGAAAAACCATCACCGAATTGTTCTAGCACCATCATTCCCATTAATGTGTAATTGATATCATCATCAGGTGCCACATAACGAATTCGCCCCCGTGTCGTCTCAAACCAAGACCAATGACGACGATCCAGCGCATGGAGAGTTTCTTCAGAAATGTAATCATTCAGTGGCCATTCCCCTACAGAAGTTAACGCTTGACGTAATTCCAACAAGCTGGGGTTTACCTCTATCGGTTTGCCTAGCATTGAGCCACAGACTGAAGCAAGGAAACCTGCCTCTACACGCTTTGAGCTATCCTTCAGATTCAAAATCCCGACCTGACCTAGAGGTCGAGCCGGATCACATTCCCGCCATATCTCATCTAAATCGTTTGGCTCATAGTAAGGCCAGTTGTCCCTCATTGGAATGACAGCCAAGCTATGGGCGAATTCTAGATAGGCATCATAGCTTGCAGGGAGCTTTTCCAACTTAGCTAAATAACCGGAGGTTTGATGCCCCTGCTCGAATTTATTACGCAGAACTCCCTCTAATTGAAGTTTAAGAAATGTGAGTGATGGTAGCATATTGCATCTCCTTTGTCCTCGTATCTATCCACAATACATCAATATCATAAGCTTTAGAAGTAAAAAATAACTAGACAAAAAAGTATTGGTCGAATATTGATTTTCCCTTAATAATCCTTCATCCCAACACTATCGAAACTGCACAATACACTAACAACAGTCCCATCAGTACATTAAATTGACTTCTATATTTAGATATCATTTTTTTGAAAAGAGAACCACACAAACACCAACAAAAAGTGCCCATATAACCGATGAAAGCAAGAATTAAAGAATAACTCAATAATCTAAAAGAGGAAGAAGGATAGGTAAGGATAAATGTCGATGTAACTGTGATCCCATATAATATCCCTTTTGGATTGATAAATTGTAAAAGCATTCCTGCAATAAAGCTATTGTGTTTATCTCCAGCTGTATCACTTTCTGCTTGTTTACTTGTAATCATTTTAACTGCTAAATACAGCATGTAGATTCCGCCTATTACAGCCATAATAGATTTAATTTGTGGAAGAAGATTATTCAAAAGTAGATTAAAGTAGGAACATAACAATATGATTATAAAAAATCCTGTACCCACTCCTAAACAAAATTTCATTGATTTTTTGAGCCCAACTTGGTTTGCAAAACCCATTGCCATAATATTATTGGGTCCCGGAGTAAAACTTGCAACAAATGCATATAAAAACAAAGAAACAAACACTAAATTATATCTCCCCTTCCAGCTTGTATGCTATAATGTATCCATCAGACGTTACAACGTACATTTGTGCGTTTTATTGTATATCACGATCGTTATAAAGTAAATGGAGACAGGAGTAATTACAGTGGAAGAAATAAATCTAATTATTGCGGAAAATATAAAAAAGATAAGAAAAAGTAAAGAGTTAAGCCTGGAAAAGGTTGCGGAATTAACAGGAGTCAGCAAAACAATGATTGGTCAAATCGAAAGAGGCGAATCGACACCAACCATTACAACCCTTTGGAAAATCGCCAATGGCTTAAAAATTTCATTTTCTGCGCTGATAGATTACCCAAAGCCTGACACAAGAGTAATCTTAAGAAGTGACATTCAGCCACTGCTTGAAGATAACGGAAAATATCGAGTGTATCTATCTTTTCCATTTGAAGAAAGTAAACGGTTTGAAGGTTATACCGTGGAGATAGACAAGGGTGGATACCTTGATGCCAATTCTCATATGGAAGGTACCGAAGAATTAATCACCGTGTTTGACGGAGAATTGTCTTTCCGTGTCAATAACAATGAATACCTCTTGAAATCAGGTGATTCTATCACATTCCTCGCAGACAAACCCCATGTATATCATAATCCAGGACAAACAATAACCCGGTTAAGCATGATTTTATACTACCCCTCTTAGCAAAAAAATCCCAAGGCACTTGAGACTTGGGACTACGTTCTCTATGATAGGGTTGCTAGATGAGTTAATATCCTTTTACAAAAAACAAGCCATCCTTTAGAAGAACTAAAGGATGGCTTGTTCGTAATGCTTAGAGCGCCGCAATCCGCTGCTGGATGCGTGGAAATAAGGCGAAGGCATTCTCGTAAAATACTTTTTCGTGGTGCTGCTCAGGGACAAGTCGGCGGACAAATTCCGCATACAGGTCAATAGGAGCGAGTGGCCAATCCGTGCCGAACAACATTTTCTCATAGTGGTCGGAATACACCAGCGCCCGGCGAAAATGATCCATGAACAGAGGTTCATTCATGAACCGTTCAAAATGAGGCCGATCACCGACCACAAGACCGGACAAATCGGCATAGACGTTTGGATTTTTGGCCACCACTTCGGCGGCATCCATCACCCACGGATCGCCAAGATGGCAAATCATAAAATTCACATCACGTCGTTGGAATGCTAATTCGTCCACGGTAAGAGGATGTGCATACTTAAGCAATCCATTCATCGAGTACGTATCACCGGTATGAATGACGACAGGCGTGCCGTACTTGGCTGCCAACTCATAGATCGGTGAATAGATTTTGTCATAAACGTAATGATGATAGTACCCGGCGTAGAGCTTAATACCAGCCACCTCGGGCGCTTGCAGCCGTGCCTCAATTCGGTCGAGCTCCTCCTGAGCATCCTTGCCTCCGAGCATATTCGGATTGATCCCCACGCATTCCATTAAGAAAGGCGGCACAGTGTCTTCCAAGTCAAGGCCCATCGGATTAGGGGAAGTAGAGTCAGGGAAAGCTCCCTTCGTCTGCTCCGATACCCCCATTCCAATGCCCAGAATAACGTCGTTCTTATCAAACTCCGCTTTGAGCCCGGCAGCAGTGTAATCGACTTTGGAGAGATCCAGTGCTGTTTGATGAAAGCTGTCGATGTCCGACAGATGAATGTGAATATCAATGATCGGCATTTAAGATCTCCTTTTCGTCAGTAGGTCTAGCAAAGGTCAGCTTCAAAAGACTGCGGACATCCTCTGAATTCAGAGCGAGTTCTCCCATGATCAGGAAGGACGGCTGTGTCCAAACGGTTTCTCCATTGAGAAGCGGAAGATGATGATGCACGCCGTGATTAAATACCTTATTGTTCACATACGCCGAGGCACTCTGATTCGGATGACTGCTCACCATATGCAGCATATCCTTACGCGAAGATGCACCAATTCGCAATAGTCCCTTGGCCTCAAGATAAGTTTCAACCGTTCCTAATAAGAACTTGCCCTCCTTGGAGAATTCCATCCATCCTTCGGCATAGACTGGCGAAGGTTTGATATAATTCTCCTCCGACAACGAATAATTCGGCAGCGTCATTCCACTGTCATTGGTCACCGAATGCAACACACAGAGCACAGGGACGCCGGGGAGCATAAGGTAATGCTGATTAACAACAATCCCTCGGTTCTTTTCCTGCTTCTCGATCGAAGTAGTGATACGTAATCCTTTCCATACATTGCCCTGAACATCCATTTGCTCGGTCCAAGCTGCGCTTCTTGGCTCCTCCAAACGACTAAATCCACCTATGCCTGAAATACCTACACCGAGTCCACCATGCCAAGGATTCCACCAGGAACGTGGTGCTGCTTCCGGGTAGGAGCTATCCAGCCATTCTTCTCCATGGTGCTTCAGGGAATGCACAACACTGCCGAAATCAGGAGCAGCTGCAATAGAAAGAACTCCGTTGCTCACAGTGTAAATAGGACCCGCTGGTCCCTCTTCTGTGCCACAGACAACAGCTGCTGTTTCCGTTTGAGGGAACCAGAGGCCGGTTCGCTCTTGAATACGATCCTCTCCACGATAGACGACTCGTACCTTCTGTCCTGATTGGCTGTGTTCTGAAGAAGATTCCGCTTCCTCAGGTGAGAGCTCAAAGCCCGCGGAGTGCAGATTCTGCTCTCTTTGCAGCTCCATCTCAGCGACTTTCTGCTCCTCTCCTCTATCCGTTAGTACATACAGCTCGAGGCTTCCATTAAGCGGAGTCATCTTTCGTTCGATTAACTCCGCATGAAGCGCCCCCGCCGCAAACGGATTTCCACCGCCGAGCGTTAATTCAAGATGATCATCCAACACAGGTGTGATCGGATCCAGCTGCTTCCGGGCAAAGGTGCGGAAATCCGACCACTTCAGGAAGGTGTTTAAAGCGAACACCAGCGCCTTTGTTCGTACGACATCTCCAGCAGCGATTTGACCAAGATTATGTTCCAGTCCAAGTGGATACTCCGGACGAAGCAGCTTCAGCGAAGGGTCCCAGCAAACGCCGCATGTGACATTTTCTTCCTTGCTAAACAACCAATTTTCCGTAATTTGAGCGCTGTCCCAATAACTCGGATCACCCGAATAAGCATCGCCCATATCTACGTAATGACCCTGATAAGGCAGGATGAGCCGTTTGCCAAAAAATCCAAAATTCGTTAGCAGATACATATCCTCTTCCAACGTTTGGTTACTAGTATTGCGTACCTCGCTATAAAACTCAGCGATTCCGTTTGCAAAGAGCTTAGCCACTCTTTTTATCTCCAGACCCGGGAATTCATCCGATTCATAAAGAGTCTCTAGAATTTGGCCCTCTCCTTCGGAATAGATCTTTACTTCTTTAGCCTGTTTCTTCGAGAATTCTTCGGCGAATGGTTTACCTAACTTCGGATGGGTCAACCAGAAATTATGGCTCGAGCCGGGATATTCAATCCACATCCCATTGTCGTTATTATTAAGATGTACGGAGTAGGTGCCGTTTACAGCCACCCACTGATCCCCGTTTTCCCCACCAAAGCGGCCATGTGTTCCTTTCAATAGCACAGATAATTTGCTGATGAAGGACACTGCCTTCTCTCCAGCCGGAACAGCCGTCACCTCAATATCCCGTGAATAAAGGGCATATGAATTTAGGGTAAAGGGTACTCGGATGGAAGCCTTACTTTTAGCTGGAACCGAGAAGCTTACTGTCCGATCCGCCCAAGTCAAAAATTCTTCCTCTGGCAAATCAAAAGAAAATTCCGCTTCCGCTGCAAAATTATTCTTAACATTCAAATATAGCTCAGCGGGAAGACCCGGATACAGCTCACGTGTTGGCAACTCCATCATCATTTTCAGCGGGAATTTAGGAGCAACACCTATGCGGAACTCAGCGCGCTTGCCACCGATGATCCATTTGCTCATAACCACGGGGTGAGTCTTCTTGTCGTTTTGCTCTTCACGAATCGGATCAAGCTCGAACTCACCTTCTACGATAACTGTTTCTCCTGGCGCGAGTGTTGGTGCAGCAGACAAGCCAAAACGAATATTCTTGTCATTTTGGCCTTTGATCTCAATAGCCAGATCAGACGCCGAACGATTCTTGATGTGATAGCGAATCTTGTAGGTGGAACCGAATACAAGATCGTGATCGTCAATCTCCGTGGAGATTTCATAGTCAGGTGTATCAAGAGCCGTCAGGCCGCGACCGGTCTTCTCGAATTCTGCACGTAAGGAGAGTTCTCCCTTTTGCCAAGTGTAATCGAAGAAATCAAAACCACGCTCCCGGCGACCATCCGGCTGAATGGGCAGTTCACGGGTACTATCTGCATACCAATCCAGCTGTTCAAAATAAGGAGCGAGTGCTTCCGTTTGCAGAACCGTCGGAATAAAGTTCATCAGATGAACGTAATCCTCATTTTTTTCCCAAAAGAATCCACATTTCTTATACATCGGTACGGCCTTCGTATTGCCTGCCCAAGTAAACAGATCAAGACGTGGCCAGCCCGCTTCAATTGTTGTGCGAACAGCGTTCAAAATCAGATTACGACCTACCTTGTATCCGTGATAATCAGGTCGTACATTCAACAATGGGACATACAAAGCTCCTTCGTCTTGACGGTAATGGGCAAAACTGCAGAAACCAACCACTTCCTCACCATTAACGGCGAGAAACACATTCAGATTGGACGAGATTTCCATCTCGCGGCGTACTGTATCCTCTGTTCTCTGATTGGTGCCTCCACCCCAGCTTTCGTTGCTACGGTTCCACATTTCTGCAACCGCCTTAGCGTAAGAAGGATCATATTCTATAATGCGGATTTGTTCCGCTGTAGTCTTAACAGTCATGTTCTCAGCTCCTTCTTCCTCAAATAGAGTATGTATACAACTTTATTCAAATAACTCCTACGAGTTCTTATTATACTATTAATTGGAAGACTGTTACGAGGTAAAAAACTTGATAAAATAAACTTTCTGCTCCAAAATTTCGTTAGCTGGACATTTGCTCCATGCATACAGAAAGACGAAACGCATAGTTACTGATGTAATACGTTTCGTCTTTTCATAAGGTTTCTAATAGCTTCAATCACTTGTGAGGATCGACCGCTACTTAATCTATTAGTTTTCGCGTAAATGCACTAGCAATCCACCAGCCCCGGTCACCAACATATCAGTTCCTGTCCAAAGCATTTCATTAAAATTATAAAATTCATTATGCTCATAGAAGTTCCAGCTCTTTAAATCCTTCGAGACTCCAATTCTGTTGCTGCTTATGAACCGGTAATCTTTTCCTGTCCAGACTAATCTACTAGCGTTACTGCTGGCGGCATGGGTTTTTATATATTCATCATATTGTCCCTTTACTGCTGTCCATTGCAGACCATTAGTTGAGCTATAAATATGATCCGATACAATGATGAATTTATCCTTCGCCCATTGTACATTTAAGAAAGTGTAAGCTTCTTCATAGTCGTTCTGCTGTTGCTTCCAATTAGGAAGATCATTCCCCAGCGTAAAGGTCTGCAGATTCCATTTGGTTAAATTAGTACTCTGCACAACGATGGCTTTACTGCCATTAGTTCCGACTACAACAGTGGTTCCGTTATGAGTTGCAATGTCCGTCAGCTTACCAGACCAGTCATAGACTTTTTTCCAAGTTGTTCCGTTCTCTGAAGAGTAGATCATCGACTTCTTATCATTGCCTTTAGCATGCCCGATAGCTACATACTGTTTACCAGTCCAAACCACATGTTTCATTTCGGCATCCAGAGGCTTATTGTTTCTGTTCCAAGCAATACCATCTTTGGATGTCCAGGCATATTGCAATCCTACCGCTACAAAAACGTTACCGTTCCAAGCCACGGAGGTCAGACCGTTTACTGTAGTATCCTCCCTGTTACCCAGCAGAATCTGCTGCCAATTCTTTCCGTCCTTACTAGTTGCAACAGTTGGAACTGCATACGTATAGAGTGATCCAACGGCGACATATGTTCCATTCCCTTTTACAACCTGATTGAAGGAAGCATCTGGCTTCCCACTCTGCTTTAAATCCCACTTTAAACCGTCTTTGGATACGGCCAGACGGGTACCCGAATAACCAACAAAATATTTCCCGGTATAGGTCACCATCATCCCCAGAGGCATATTAGGAATTTTCTGCTGCTGCCAATTCACTTTATCAGTGGACACAAACACTATACCTTCTTCGCGAAATCGAGTAGCGTAGATTAGGTATTGCTTGCCATTCCAGAATATTTCGCTACGGCTGTACAGACCGGAGAACATATCTGAAGTTCTCACAAGCTTGAAATTAATCCCATCCTTAGTACTGAGGTTATTGCCTTCGGTATCATAAAATACAAGTGTGCCATCAGACTGAAGCTCATCAAAAGTCAACCAATAGTTACGAATCGGTTTTCCATTTATTGTTGCTTTATATTTTAGATTGTTATTTACTTTACCAGACTGTTGGGTCCACTGGTTTAAATTATCGGATGTATATACAATTAGCTCAACATTTCGTTTATCACTCGGAATATAAATGAATTGATTCCGAGTACCCACGGAGCCATAGTACGTATATCCCCCGTAAGTCATCAAATAACGCTTACCGTTCCAGTAAATCTGATCCAGACGTTCACCAACCGTTCCTTGCAAGTTCCACATGATTCCGTCCGTGGAAGTGTAAACTTCCGTCTTCATGGTCTGATCCGGATAAGACAACAGAATGAATTGATTATTCTGCCAAGTGATCGTGTAAGATTTCAAAACCGATGACTGTAGTTCAACTGCTGTTTCGATCCACTTTTCTCCATCCAGAGAATAATACAGATGAGGTACGCTTAAATTCTGATCACTTAAAAAGAAGCGATCATGTTGATAAGTGATACTTATTTTGCTTGAATTGATCGGTAAAGGCCTTGTACTCCAGGTTGCACCTCCATCTTTAGATACAAGGAAACCCGTCAGCTTAGGAATAATAATCAGACCCTTACCATTGCTTGCAGCTTGCCCTAGCTCGTTTCCCTTAACACCATCAAAAGTAAATGTGAACTGTCTCTCTGCGTCCCCTGTTAACGCGGAAAAGGGACCCTTTTGCGGAGTAGCAATAGTCTTTTGATCTAAACCAGTACCAGACTGCTGCTTGGAGTTATCTCCCCAAGTTACAGCACTTCCGTCCGCTAGAAGCGCAAAAGAATGAGCCGCCATACATCCGCTGCTCAATCCAACGGCATTGTTCAGATTTGAAACCTTGACCGGTTGCACAGAATACTTGGTGGTCCCATCTCCCAGTTGGTTTCGATCGTTGAAACCCCAGGCCCAGACTGTCCTATCCTCTTTCAGAACGGTGTAAAAGTTCTCTCCAGAAGTAATATCCTGAATGCCCTCTAACCCTTCAATCCGTTCAACTGCACCTTCTTCTCCCTGCAGAAGCTTGAGATTGATTACACCTGTGTTTGGACTTGAAGTGTAAATGGTTGAGACACCCCAGCCCCATACCTGTCCATCCTCTGACAAGGCATAATTGGGCTGGTTCGTTTGTCCATTAATAATCTTCTTGATACTAGAAAGACCTTCAACCTGGATAGGAACCGATGATTTATTGCCTATACTCCACACTGTTCCGTCGTTTTTAATAGCGTATGTATCAAAGAATGCCTTAAAGTCAGCATTTGAAAGCTCAGGTCTTTTTACCGCTGCTTTGCCGGGTTCAGAAGGCACATACATCCAGACGGTACCATCACTCTGTGTGGCATAAACATATGCCTCGGCATCGCTGATCTGTACGATCTGCTTAAGCCCCTTAATCTGACTAAATGATGCAGTATCTTTTGAATAGTTAAACCGTCCCCATACCGTACCGTCTTTTAGAAGCACCTGTAGAAATTGGTTACCACCTTGAATATCTTTAATTGGCTTATCTTTAAAGAAAGAAACTTCTTGAGGAGCTGCGTTCCCTATCTCCCCAAAGTTATTATATTGACCCCAAGCCCACAGATTTCCTTGGGTATCTAAAGCATAGGATTGAAGATTGCTGGCAACAATCTTTTGCACTTTCACACCGGTATTAGCATCCTGATTCCCTACTTCTAAGGCTTTAGCAGAAGGAACTGCGGTAATAAATGTTCCGGTAATTAGCAGTAGTATTAAAACTATCAATGTTATATCTCTTGGGACTACTCTCTTAAATAAATTCATAGTATGTTCTCTAAACTCCTTCGCATCCTTAATAAACGCAATGTTTCTTACGAATCCCAAATCCATGAACCCTCTTGCTGTATTAAACTTCATCACTCTCCCTTTAGGAATATTATACTATCGTTTCCATAAATAACTTATTGAGAAAAAGGAGGTTTTGTAAAACTATGGAGTAACGTAAATAAGACCATGAATTCCGAATCTGCTAATTTATTTTGCGTAGTAATCATAAAAAAGCTGTCGAGACTCCCTCGACAGCTTAGAATCTACTCTATGAGCAGCATTTCTATTTAACAACTCTCCACACGATCCGCTAATCTTTTTTTCAAATTCGCGATACCTACAATACCAATCAACAGCACGCAGAAAGAATAAGGAAGTGCCATATTAGCGGTGTATAAAGCTGTGCCTATAACTGGACCTATGAATGATCCTCCACCTTGAAGGGCCGCAATAAAGGAAGCAACGCTTCTTTGCTCATGGTCTTGAACCGCCATTGAAGCACCCGCACTGTAGCCAAGCAATGTAAAGCCGATGCCAATTCCCAAGAATGTAAAGTCCACATAAGCAAATCTGATAAACAATAATAAGCCTAGCAGACCCAAAGCCACAAATAATAGCCCTACGAGCAGCACCTTCTTAGGATGCCATTTGAGATATTTGCTGATCACAATTTGCGAGAGCACCACCATTACTCCCGAGATAGCCAGACCCGTTCCAATTAACTGAGTGGCTTGCTGGGTACTGTATCCAAGGCTGTCTTGCACAAAAAATCCGATAGTAACCTGCACGATATTCAGAGCAAACGATAGCAATAGTCCAATCCATAAATAGAGGCGTATCCGTTTGTCGTTGGGTGAAAGTGAAATCGCCTGCCGTTCGATCTCGATATTCTTTTCTTTAGGAATAAACACTAGAAATAAAATAGCCAAGGTGAATAATAATATGGCTGCGGCGTACATTGGTGAGGTGAGTCCCAGCGAAGCCATTCCTCCGCTCATTGCAGGTCCTACTACGAAGCCAAGTCCATTGGCTGCACCGAATAATGCCATTCCCTGAGTACGGGTCTCTTTTGTACTCCAGCCCATAACATAAGCTTGTGCTAATGCTGGAATACCTCCAAAGAAAAAACCGGCGATTGCGCGAAGTATAAAGAAACTCCAAAACAGGCTAGTTTTGCTCGCAGCATGTACTGCATAATCAGCCAGCAGTGCAAAAATGACTAGTGTTGCCATATAGACGAACATGATCGAAGCAAGCAGCCATTTTCGGCTCATGAACGTTTGTTTTTCCCAAAAATATCCTCCGAGCAGCCAGCAAAGTCCCGCTACCGATACCAAACATCCTGATTGAAAATCACTAAGTCCCAAATTTCGAGCAAGCGGTCCAATAATCGGATTAAATGCAGCTATCGATATCATCCCTGTCAGTACAATTAGAAACATAATACCCAATCTGTATTTCATGAAATTCCCTTCTCCTCTCAAGTAAACCAAAACAATGTACGATTCATAATCGCTGTGTTCATGGTACTATGCTTGGAAGTCAGGCCTCTACCCGTTGACGGATAACTTTACTGGTTATCGGGATTATTAGTAGAACACAAAAAAAAAACTGCTCCTAAGAGCAGTTTAAGTGATAGCCTTTTAATCTACCGTCCCAATATTCTCCAAGTGCAATGAACTTTCGGAGCTAACGCCCGCTTCCGTACTCAGAGTAGTAAGTGCTTGTTTAAGATCCTCTTTATTCACATACACATATGGACTCTTCCAAAGAGATTCCACATGTAAGGAATTGATATGATCTGGTTTGAGTTTAGGGAAGTTCAACAACCATTGCTGGAGATCTGCTTGTGGAATATCAGTCTTCACATTTTCACCGATGATGTCCAATACATTCCCCCATTGGGACACGCCTTGGAAATTCCCTAGCTTATCCAGAATCTGCTTAATTACTTGCTGCTGTCGATCATTGCGCTGAAAATCGGAGGATTCAGCCGTTCCTTGATTCGATTTGCGGTAACGCACAAAATCAAGCACATGTTTGCCATCCAGCTTCTGCAAGCCCTTCTTTAAGTCGATGTTCGTTCCATCTGCCGAATCGATATATTTCATATCCATGTCGACATCAATGGTTAGCCCGCCAAGCAAGTCCACCGTCTCCTTCAGCACATCAAAATTCACCACAACCATGTGATCAATTGGCAGACCTAGTAAATTGCTGAAAAACTCTTTTGTATTAGGGATAGCTTCAGTTTTATCTTTTATGTAATGGTAAGCATAATAATAATTAGCTTTGCGAGAGGGCAACGATTTAGGTTTTAGCAACAAATCCCTCGGTATAGATAAGAAACTCGTCGACTTCGTGTCAGGATTGAAGCTGACAAGCATTAGCACATCGGTATTCATTACCCCACCACCACCGTCCCGACTATCTACCCCGGCAAGCAGAAAAATCATAGGTTCAACCGATACCGTCGCCTTTTTTTCCTCTGGGGCAGCGGTTGGCTGGACGTTGACTGGAGCAGCTATGCGCTCTATCGCGTTATCCGTCTTTTTGTATAAATACCCTGCATATACTCCAATTCCGATAATCGTTGCACCTAAGATAAGTCCAATGCTCGTCAGAATTTTACGAGTTGTTGTCCATTTGCGTTTGTTAGTCATAATTTCCTCCACTCAGTTCCAGTAGCTTTTTCAATCCGTGCTTTCATCCTTATGGACTTTCACACTTAGCACTATGCCAATCGCAATCATATTAGTAAGTAACGAGCTACCTCCATAACTAATAAACGGCAAGGATATCCCCGTCAGGGGCAGCAATCCAAGATGCATTCCAAGGTTAACAGAAACTTGAAAGATAATCATGGCGATAAACCCGGTGACAACATATGCCCCTGCACGGTCCCTACTTTCGAGTGCGATAAAGATCATTCGATAGACGAGCAATAAATATAGCATCAGCAAAATGGATGAACCTATAAAACCGTATTTTGCACCGATGACTACATAGATCGAATCGGAATACGCGTATGGAATATATCCTTTTCGCAAAAAAATACCTTCACTACCCGATAGTCCACCGGAGCCAATGGCTATCATTGCGTTTTTGACATGCCAAGATTTATCGGGATCACTCTGCGGGTCCAAAAAAGCCTGAATTCGTGACAATTGATGGGGCTCGACAATCTTGGATAACAAATCGAAGTTGGCATAATAGAGCCATAATATCGTGCCAATCGAAATAATCACCACACCGAGGATCAAGATCATATATAGAGCACGGATGTTACCTATCCAAAGCATACTAAGCAATATGCCCGCAAAAACGAGCGCTGTACCCAAATCGGGTTGATCCATGATCAAAATAAAAGGAATAAAAAAAACGAAACAAACCGGCACTAAATCTTGAAAAAAGCGAAGCTGCTGTCCTTCTCGTTTACCCAATAGATGAGCAATGAGCAGCACCGTACATATTTTAGCCAGTTCGGAGGGCTGGAGCTGAAAGCTTCCAATACTTAACCAACGCACGGCACCATTGAGGTTCTCCCCAACCAGCTTAACTAGCACAAGTAGACCAATACCCACGCTATAAAAGAGATACGCTAACCAGCCTAATAGAATCTTATAATCTACCAATGCGATGAATAACATGGGTATGCAAAATAAAGCAAATAAATACAACGAACTGATGTAAAGACCATCTAACCGTGTATCCGTAGTCGCGCCATAAATAGCAACAGTACCAATACCAACTAGGCATGCTACGAGAAAAAGTACGGATCTGTCCAGCTTTGCAATTTTGGTGGTGAGAAACATGATACAACCTCTATTTAATTTCTGTATTTTTCTTGTTGTAAAATGAGCATCATAAATAATCCGCCTGAGCACTAATACATCTTGTTTCAAGATGAAGCTGAAGTGCAGCGGATTATAAAGTGGAATGATTATCTCAGATCAAATTTGTCCTGATACGCCTTCTTCGATAACAGCTTTAATTTATCTTCACTCAGCGTATAAATATCCAGTCCGTTCCCCGCCTCGCCCAATGACCAGCCCAGAGCGAGTTCGTTATGGCCATCATCATCGACATCATAAAATCCGGCATAATCCAGACCATACCCAAACCCCTCAACCTCCGAAATCTTTTGCCACGCTTCATTTTCCTGCCTAAGCAGCATTGCTTTTATAGAAGAACCTTTGTTTTTGCTGTACTCATATACAACTACTGCTTCGTCGATACCGTCTCCATCCATATCCCCAAAAGAGATAGCATTATCCTCTTGTCCATCCAACGGAGTTATCAATTGAGCTTTGTCGGGAAGCCATTTGATAAATTCCTGGCTCGTTTTGTCTCGCTGCAGGCTTGCTTCAGATGATGGAGGCTTAATGAGCTCTCCTGGTGTCGCCGGCACTCCGCATCCTCCGAGCAAAAGTATCGTTGTTAACATAGCACCTATCTTTATGAATTTGCTCGGCATTTGGATCATCGACTCCTCGCTTGTCCGCATATATAGTATTTTATCTGTGAAAGAGATGAAAGTGGTTATGAAATAGTTAAATTTGAGCTCTATTTATATCGGCAAGTCAAATTGGACAATCGTCCCCTTACCTAAAGTACTGCTTATACGCAGCTCGCCATGATGCAACGTAATAATCTGTTCCGAGATGGACAGTCCCAAACCGCTGCCTGACGCCTGTTGATCCCCTTTGTAGAATTTTCGCCGCACATTCTCTAAATCCGCTTCTGCGATGCCTGACCCAGTATCCTCAACCGTAATTACAACTTTCCCTGGAACCGTATGGGCAGTAATAAGAATTCGACCTGAGGAACTAGTAAATTTGAGCGAATTATCAATGAGATTAATCATAACTTGCTTCACACGATTCTCGTCAGCTTGAATGACAGGCAGATTCTCTTCTATTTTCACTTGAAGCAAGATGCCTTGTCGGGTTGCTCTAGGGGTGAGTTGTCTGCCAATATGCTGCAACAGCACTGTTAGATCCACAGTCGTGAGGTGAATTGCGATTCTTCCGTTATCCAATTTGGAGAAATCCAATAATTCATCCACCATATGAGTTAACCTGTCACTTTCAGATTCAATGATATCAAGCCCATCATGAAACAGAGCCTGGTTACTCTCCCCACCCGCCTTCAAGGTGATTACCCAGCCTTTGATCGAGGTCAATGGCGTACGCAGTTCATGGGATACGGATGCGATAAAATCATTCTTAAGCTGTTCACTTTTCGAGATTCGACTGGCCATCATATTCAATGTATCTGCCAAGGAACCAAGCTCGTCTTGATAACGCTTTTGTACTCTTATGCTGAAATCTCCTTCGGACATTTGGTCTGCTGCCTGTTTCAGATCTTTAATGGATCTGGTTATGGTCCAAGATAGTAATAATCCAAGCAAGGTGACAATACCAATCACGAGCAAACCTACCCCGATCAGCAAAACCGCAATTTGATTAACTGTATGTATCGTTTCCGTTAAGGAGGTAATAAATCTTACTTCCCCAACGATGTTACCTTTGGCTTGTAAAGGATAGGATACCGTAAAAATAGCTTCCACGGTTACAGGGTCCTCACCCTTCCAACTGCCGGGCTGCCCTTTTATGGCTGCTTGCACATCCATATTATCTGTCATCGTAAAATCGCCTTGGATTCCATTAGAATCCTGCAACAGCCGACCTTCAGCATTAATAATCTGTACCTGTGCATCGGAATGGCTGGCAAAGCCCTTTAACAACCTATCCGATTGTGCCTCTAAATCCTCGTCGCTAAAATATTGCTGATAAAAAGAAGCCGACAGTTCTGCTTGATTCATCAGGGTTTGCTCTATATTATGAAAATAATAATAACGTACAGATAAATTAAGAATAATCTCAAGAATGAGCACAGTAAGACAGATCACTACAAAATAGCTTCCTACTAATCTTTTCTGAATACCCATTCTTCAACCATCCTTTCTAAAGCGGTATCCGAGCCCCCATACAGTCTCAATCCAATGCGGGTTAGAGGCGTCCTCTTCAATCTTCTCTCTTAGCTTACGCACGTGAACATCTACTGTCTTTGGATCACCAATAAAATCCTCACCCCAGACCAGGTTCATTAATTCATTCCTAGATAGTGCTGTATCCGGATGCTCTAAAAAGGTCTTCATCAACTGGAATTCCTTCGGGGTTAATTCAATAATGTCATCGTGCTTAAACATCTTGTTCGAGTTCAAATCCAGGCGAATCGGTCCAGCTTGAAGGATAGTTTTTTGCGGTTTTAAAGCTGTTTCTGTACGACGCAATATCGCTTTGATCCGTGCCACCAGTTCTAATGGATTAAAAGGTTTCACAATGTAATCGTCGGCACCCATTTCAAGGCCATTGATTTTATCCAGATCTTGTCCTCGTGCTGTTAAAAAAATGATAATGACCCCAGGATCCTGCTCTCTTAGCTTCCGGCAGATCTCAAACCCATTTAAATCCGGCAACATGATGTCCAGAACAATAACATCTGGCCGGTTCGTCTCAAAGCTCTGCAATGCTGCTTCTCCACAAGCAGCCTCACTAACCACAAACCCATTATTCGTTAAATTGATAGCTATAAACCGTCTAATATTATCGTCATCTTCCACAATAAGTACTTGATTGCGTTCTACAGTGTTCATGCTCTTCACCCCTATAACCCAGTATTCAAACATGCAAAAAAAACAAAAAAACTCTCCCAGTAAAGAGAGAGTCTTGTCTCAGATCCCTGTAATTAAATCACAAGTGGATATTACTCTATATCGCTATGCTTGTCAAAAATCTAATCCAAATACACAGCCTTACCCGTTTGTGCAGATTCATAAATCGCTTCTAATATTTGCGAAACAACATAAGCCTGTTCAGGTGTTACAACCGGGTCTTTATCCTGTTCAATAGCCTCGATCCACTTTCTTAATTCGATGTCAGGTGCACTTTCTGCTTTTCCTTCATAGTAAGCAACGCCACCTGCCCCAAGCTCAATTTTATTGGTGTACAGCTTGCTGAATTTCTCTCCATTAATTCTAAGTCCGTCCTTCATATCTGCGCCTGCTTCAGTCCCGCTCAAGCTGCATTTCGCTTCATGCACATCCAGAGAATTGAGTGCCCAGCTCGCTTCCAGCATAATTGTGGCGCCATTCTCCATTACGACCATCCCAAAGGCTGAGTCCTCCACGGTGAACTTTTTAGGGTCCCAAGGTCCCCAGGCGTTGGCGGCTTCTTCTTTTTGTGAGAGTTCATGATATTTGGTGCCCAGCACAACTTTTGGTTTATAGTTATCCATCATCCACAGCGTTAGATCCAGCGCATGGGTTCCGATATCGATCAGAGGTCCTCCACCTTGCTTCTCTTCATCGAGGAATACTCCCCATGTCGGTACCGCTCTCCGTCTGATGGCATGTGCTTTTGCAAAATAGATATGACCAAGCTCCCCGGACTCACATGCTTTTTTCAAATACAAACTGTCTTCTCTATAGCGGTTGTCATATCCAATGGTTAGTTTCTTGCCTGTACGTTTCGCTGCTTCCACCATTCGTTTGGCATCTGCTGCCGTTTTGGCCATTGGTTTTTCGCACATAACATGTTTTCCTGCTTCAAGGGCTGCAATTGAAATTTCTGCATGAGCATCATTCGGCGTAAGCACATGAATAATATCAATCGAATGATCTTTTAATAGTTCTGTGTAATCCGTATATACAGCAGCTTCGCTAGTACCGTATTTCTCCGCTGCTTCTTCAGCACGTTCTTTAATAATGTCACAAAAAGCTACGATCTCCACTTTACTTTGCTTGCTCAAACTTGGAAGATGCTTGCCATTCGCAATTCCACCACATCCAATAATTCCTACGCGAAACACTTTACTCATATCTTTCACCCTCACTTCTAATTAGTTTGTTTTGTATTTCGATAAGTTGCTGGAGTCATGCCTAACCGCTTGCGGAAGACAATATGCAAATATGTAGCATTCGTAAACCCTTCCGTTTGAGCGATTTGTTCGATCGGACAATTGCTTTCTTCAAGCTTACGGCAGACCGCTTTCAACCTTATATCCTCAAGCGCCCTACTGAAAGATTGATCGGCGTTAACTTGTTTAAACACTCGCTGCAGCTGCCTTGAACTAATATTCAGCTTTTCAGCAACATTCTCCAAGGTAACAGCTCCTGAATAATTAGCTTCCATATATTGAATGGCGTATTGGTACCGATAAGTTGACATATCTCTAACAGGTGCTTCTGTTCGAATTCCACCTGCATCATACGCTCTTACTGCCTTTAATAAAATGCTGATTACGAGATGTTTAATGGAAGTGTAATATCCCGTTAGTTTACCTTCACAAGCTTCATAGGCTTCAAGAAAACATTTCATAGCGCTGTGATAATCTTGCGCTGGAACTAGTGGTAGCTGCTTTAGCTTCTGAACACAGGTCTCAGCCTCCGCAACCTCCCAAGGATCAACCTCCTCTCTGATCTTCTCTTTGATGTCCACATGTAGACACAGTTCTTCCATAGAATCATCTGGATCCGCCTCTTGGCGGTGCATGACACCCGGTCCGGTTAAATAAAACATTCCCTCAGACAAGGGGTATTTTAAATCGCCAAGAGTCACTTCTCCCTTTCCTCTTGGAATAAAATGAAATTCGAATTCAGAATGATTATGGAAATCTATGACTCTTCCCGGCGGAAAAGAGGTCAAATGAAATCTAAGAACTGTTATCTCGTAATGTCCCCATTGGATTGAAATATCCAATCTTTCGAGCATATCATGCTTCTCAAACATCATCTCATAGGGAAAGTTACTCAATGTTAAATCCTCCTAACAGGTGGAGACCGGTTAAGCGTCTAGATCTGCTAACCGAATCATACGAGCTTCTTTAGCAGAACGATTCGCCGCCTCCATTAATCTCGTAAGCTCCACAGCAATTTGAACATTCTCGGTGGCGAAAGTATCCTTTTGGATATGATTAACCCACTGATGGAATGCGCTTTCACGATTAGCATGTAGCGCTACTTCTTTCCATCCTTCCTCTTTGTCAGCGGATTTGTTACTTCTAAGAAGAAGCTTATCCTCTGGTGTTCCGTAAAGAAGAGTCCCCTCGGTTCCATGTACCTCGATGGTAAACGGCGAATGACTATTCACGAAACCAGCCTCGACCACACCAATTGCTCCTGAATCCGTAAATAATGTTACCACTGCATTATCTTCTACTTCCTTGCCCGTTACATAACCAAAATTAGCACTTACACCGGTCACATCTTGACCTAAGAAAAGCTTCGTCAAATACATAGGATGACAGCCCAGATCAATCAAAGCTCCGCCACCACATTGTTCCAAGCTATAGAAATGATCGGGAAGCCAGTTTTCTGTAGCCCCATTATGAGATAAGCGAACTCTAACGTAAGTAATCTCTCCGAGCAGTTCTTGACTTAGAACTTCTTGAATCGTTAATGCGTATCCATCATTTAGACGTGGCAAGGATACGGTCAGCTTCACCTCGTTCTTTTCCACTGCGCTTATGATCTCTTCAACTTCTTTATGTGTGGGGGCAATTACTTTTTCCGTAAAAATATGTTTGCCCGCTTTAGCCGCAGCAACAATTACATCTCTGTGCACATTGGTCGGCGCATCCACTATGACGGCATCTATATCCTCTTGCGCAAGCAGGTCATCCAGTGATTCGAAAAAGGGAACATTTAAGCTTTCGGCAGCTTTTTTCCCACGCTCTGCATCTTCATCCCAAACTGCAGCCAATACAGTATCCTCATGTTCTTGAGCTTGCTTCGTATAGTCCCAAGCATGTACATGCCAATAGCTAATCTTACCAATTCTAATCGTCATTTGCTTGTGCCTCCCGTATATATGTTATTCTGACATCTACTAATAAAATATCACAGAACAAAACCCTTTATTAGTAGGAAAATGCGACATTATATATATAATATTACGACATAAATAATTTGGAAACAAAATGAAATCAAAAAAGAAACCTTCACTAGGATTAAACTGTACCCTATGTAAAGGACATTTAAAAAAAGTCTAGGCAGATTGAAGAAGATGATCTCTGTATTGAACAGGGGTCATCTTTTTTAAATCCCATTGATACCTGTAGTGGTTATAGTAGGTCATGTAATCCTTAATCTCCTGTTTTAACTCAATCAAAGTCAAACAAGGCTTAATGGAAGCTTGATCTTTAAAATGACCAAAAAAAGATTCTTGTGGGGCGTTATCCCAGCAGTTTCCCCGCCTAGACATGGATTGTTTCAATTTCATTTTCTTAACCATTTTTTGAAAATAAGGATGTGTATAATGAGATCCCTGATCAGAGTGAATGAAGGCACCATCAGCTCTTTTAAACCTTTGGTTTTTCTTAAGCTTTAGGAGAGTATCTGTCGCAAGATCCATTGTGATTCGATCTGACACGTGATACGCCAAGATCTCATTGGTTGAACTATCTTTGATTGTGGATAAATAGGCTTTTTTACCCGATCCGTAAAATAAATAAGTGATATCCGTCAGTAACACCTTACCTGGAATGTTCTGCTTAAACTCCCGGTTCAGCAGGTTAGGAACGACCCTATGCTCCTGAGTAGCCTTCATCATCCGTTTATAGGGATTGGCCCTCCTAAAGGGGCATACAATGCTGTATTTCTTCATAATCCTCCTAATCCTTTTCAAATTGTAGATCACCTTAAACTGGCCCTCCAATGTCATCTTGATGGATCGGGCACCTTTCTTTCGTCTTTTGAAATGAAAAGCTTTTAGAATGACTTCTCTTAGTTGCTCATCTTGCTGTTTCTTCTGGATTCTCTTTTGCTTTGCTTCGGAAGACCAATACCTGTAATATCCACTCCTGGAAACCCCGGATACTTTACATAAATAGTTGACCAAACGGGAGAGTTGATATTTCTCGATGATGTTATGAATAAGGACAAATTTCTGGCTAGATGAAAGTACTATCCTTTGTTCTGCCTCCTTTCCATGAAACGAATCTTTTTTAACAGTTCATTCTCCGCTCGCAGCAAAGCATTCTGAGCTTCTAGCTTGGCATACTTCTCTTCGAGCGTTAGCTCCCGTTTAAGGGGTCTTCCTGAGGCGTAGCTTCTTGTATCCTGCAAACCTAAGATTCCGTTCTCTTGGTAACTCGCACGCCATCTCTTTGCTGAGGATTCGACTCTTTGGAGCCCAATGACAGTTACGTCAAAACCACATACTTCAAATATTTCTCTCGGCGGCTTCCCCTTATTATTCTCTAAGATAAACAATTGCTTAAACGCATCCGTATAAGTAATTGCCTTTGAAGATACGGACCTCACATACGGATTGTTAGATAACTGCTTGATCTCTTTATCTGTAAATATTTTCTTACTCATACCATTCCTCTTCCCTATCTTCTTCGTTATAAACAAAAATACCCTACCGAGAGACTTTTTAAAAGTGTCTACTCGATAGGGTACAGTTTAGATAGCTAACGGTTTCTTTATTAATGACTTCAGTCATCTCCATTTATTACACGACAAAAACTCATCTGTCTAAACAAAAAAAACCTCTGCACGTAGCATAGGGACTGTTTTTTTTCACAAAAATTATACTTATAAATGAGCAAAAAGGACCACCCCATTCGGGCAGCCCTGTCTGCATGCAAATGCATCAGCTATTTGATTCCTCTTCCTCCACAACGCCTAGTGCGCGGTTCTTCTCTTTGAAACGGTCGTTATGGGACGAGACGTAGGCCATGTAAGGGGCATCCGGCTCCATGTACTTCTTCGCACTATTTAACGCTAAAATACCGCTGGTGAAGGTACCCGCAATCAGCTCCACCTTGCTCGGATAAGTAACGAAATCACCCGCTGCGTAGATACCCGGAATGTTGGTAACCATTTGGTCGTCTACCTGCATGTTCCATTCATTCATATTAAGCCCCCAATGGCGGATCGAACCGTAATCGCATCTCATCCCGTGACTGACGACCACAGCGTCGACCTCAAGCTTCTGCTGCTCGCCTGTAACAGTATGAGCTACGGTGACAGTGTCTATAATTTTGCCATCCTGGCTATGAAGCGCTTTTACCGTAAAGGGGGTAAGGATCGTCACGGAAGACTGTCTCATTTGGCTTACTGTCCGTTCATGTCCTCCGAATTCGCCGCGTCGATGGACTATCGTCACGCTGGCCGCAATCGGTTCCAGCTCAACGGCCCAATCCACAGCGGCATCACCGCCGCCAGAGATCAATACCCGCTTGCCGCGAAAGCCGTCCAGCTGCTGCACCGTATAATGCAGATTGGTCACTTCGAAACGATCTGCTCCCTCGATCTCCAGCTTTGCCGGCTTGCGAGCGCCGTAACCGATGGCCAGAATAACCGTCCGAGTGAGATGCTGCTCACCAGTATCTGTCGTCAATAGGAAATTTCCATCCTTCTGCCGCTCACAATGCTGGATACGCTGGCCGAGCACAATCATCGGCTCAAAGGTTTGTGCTTGCTGAACCAACTGGTCGATCAGCTTTTCCCCGCGGACAGGGGTGATTCCTCCAACATCCCAAATCATTTTCTCCGGGTAGGTCAGTATGCGACCGCCCAATTCGTCCTGAGCTTCTATGAGCTTGGTTTTCAGTTCTCTCATACCACTGTAAAAGGCCGTGTACAATCCCGTAGGGCCGCCGCCAATAATCGTAACATCGAATAATTCTAGAGAATGGCTCATGACTGCTCTCCCAACATAACTGGAAGCTGTTTAATTAATGCTTCTCTCGCGAGCGGATCTGTCGTAATGCCCAGCCCCCCGTTTACAAAATAAACTTTCCCCGCCTTCACGGCAGGCAAATCTCTCCAGATCGGCTCGTTGATCATTTGCTTAACCGCATCCAGCTCAGGACCGTCAAAATAAACAATAAAGATCCGGTCTCCTGCCATATTCGGAAGCACTTCAGCCGATATGTCCGAGTATCCGTAGTTCTCAGGATCATCAATCAGCTCTTGGATACCTGCCGTCGGCTTGAATCCTTTCTCATTATAGACAAACGTTGGCAAATAGCTTGTTGTATACACGCTAAGTCTATTTTGACCTAGCATATATTGAAAGACGGAAGCCGTCTCACCGCTCTGAATGGTGCCCTTCTGCAGCAGAGAATCCCACATTTCATTAATGTCAGCCTCATGCTTCGCTAGAAATTCATCCGCTTCTTTCTCAAAGCCTAGCCAATCGCCAATTCTCTGCACGCGTACAGGCATTGGATCCCACTCATTCGTCTGAATAACTGGCGCAACTTTTCTCATAACATCAAGCTGCTGCGCATCTGTCATCGAGGTAATAATCAGATCAGGCTCCAGCTCAATCAACTTCTCCGGGCTCGGCGGCCAGCCCACATCAGCAACGTCTTTCACTTCATCCCTGTACACGGCATATTGAAGCCCATCCTGAATCAGTCCAATAGGTTGAACGCCAAATAGCAAAATATCCCCGACCGTGTTATCTGTATAAATAATCCGCTTGGGTGAACTTGGAATCTCCACCTGTTTACCGTAAGCATCTGTTACAAACTTGGTTGCTGATACCCCTTCTTGTCCGCTTCCTTGGTTTGTTGCAGCCGTTGCTGTATTAGTCGATTTAGCTTGGCTGCCTCCGCCGTTGCTGCCACACGCACTTAATGTCATTGCGATACAAAGCACAGCTAGACCTTTCAGTATATTTTTGCTTTGAATTACCATCATTGTCTCCGCCCATCTCTCTGTTTTATTGATAATCATTATCAACTATAGCCAGTATAGTTTCTGCTCTTAACACCGACAAGGATAGGATGGGACGTTATTTTATACTATTGGGCTGCTTAATAACTAGAAGGAATCAATTGATATCTTGGTAGCTTTACTGTATGATTTCTTTAATTGATAATAATTCTCAATTGAACTTGGAGGTTTTCACTTGGACAGGAACGGTTTGGAGGTCACAAGGCCGGTACATACCCTTTATTTCGAATTGCACCATTTACAACATGTTGTTACTTCCCCATCAAGTGGAATCCCCCCGCAACCGCTGACCTCCTATACCTTGTTGGTCATGGAGGACGGTGAGGTCTCGCAAAGTTGGGACGATGAAGAATATACGCTAAAGGCTGGAAGCTGCTGGATATTTAGTCCTGGATCGATTATCGACATGAGCAAATTCCATGGTCAGGGCGGCTCGTTTTGGCTGCTCAACTTTTCCATCCTAGGCAACACAGCCAGACCCGTCACGACCTATTTGCAAGTCGGTGAATGCCGTATTTCCTCTACAAAAGTTCCGCTGCGCATCGTCAGGGAAATCAGCAAATACCAGAATGATAAGTCTGCTGCACGGCAAATGGACAATCACGCGAGATTTCAAAAGCTGATGCGAATCATGATAGAGAGCACGAAAGATCAGCCTGCTTCCGAAACTACACGTCAATCAGTACTAGCCATTATTGAACAGCTCAAGGAGCATTTTACCGAAGAGATATCCGTAGAGGAGCTTGCTGCGCAAGCCCAAATCAGCAAACGCAGATTCACCCACTGGTTTAAGCACATTACTGGAAAGCATGTTTTGGAGTACATTACGGACTTGCGGATGGAATCAGCAAAACAACTCTTATTAAAAGGCGAGCGCCTGCAAGAGATCGCCGTCAAGGTCGGTTACAGGGATGAATTTTATTTCAACCGTCGCTTTAAGCAGACGGAGGGCTTAACGCCCGGACAATTTGTCCGCAACTACGAGAACAAACCAGCTCATATTTGTGCACTAACCTGCCTCGGTCATTTACTCGCACTTGGCATCCGGCCCATCGCAGCCGCAAAGAATTTAACCAACAGACCCTACTTGCGAAACCTTAGTCTGGATATTCACCGGGTGAACAATATTCCTTATCAACTGGAAGAGATTGCTGAGTTACAGCCGGAATATATACTGGTATCGAACGAACAGGAATGTGAAGAGCTATCAGCCGTTGCCTCTACGATGATCTTCTCCCAAAACGACCATAAACCAATGACTTTACTGGCGATGCTCGGCGAAGCTTTTAATAAACAGAGGATAGCGCAGCAGCTAATTTTGCAATATGAACAGAAAGCTGAGCGTCACAGAACCGAATTACGGGGATTCATATCCAAGGAAGAAACGGTTTCTGTTATCGAAATACGCACTGATTCCATTTATGTGTTTGGTAACTTCTGGTGCCGTGGAGCTTATAATTTATATGATGGACTAGGCATGACAGCCCCTCCCATTATTGAGCAAGAGATGCTTAACCGTGAGGCTTATCGCCTGATTACAGAGGAGCAACTTTCGCTATACGCAGGTGACCGATTATTTGTGAGCATTCTTGATCCGGTTCGATTCAGAGCGCTGGAGAAGACTTTCATCTGGAAGCAGCTAAAGGCTGTACAAAATAATCATATCTATTCCATAGACCCGGAACATTTCGCTGTCAGCGACCCCATCTCCATGCACAGCCAAATGGACGTGCAGATGAAGCTTCTGCTTGCTCGCTAGTTTGAAAGCAACCTGGCTAAAGATTCTCTCTACTCTATAATACAAAACCAAGATCATGCTAAAAAAGCCAGCTATCATAGCTGGCCAAATCATAAAAGAAGCATTTGCTGGCATCATAACTACCATTATCTTGCCGGTTAAACATTTCTTACAAACCTTATTCTAAATGATCGCTTACATTACACAACCAAACCATATGATCGGAATCGGGTCCCCAATAATCTTTTACTACCTTATAAGGCTCCCCAAATTTACGCTTCCACTTGATTTGTGCACGTTTATAGCCACTGTCCAAACAAAATTGCTCGATCCCTTGTTCGTTTAGAAATGTCATTATTTCCTTAATTAATGCCGAACCAATCCCTTGCCCCTGATAGCTTGGCAACACGTATAAACTGCCCAGTTCCCCCAAATGATCCAACTGATGTTCTGCACAGATTTGAATAGTCTCACCACAGGGACCATAGGAAATCGTACCCACAACCTTCCCATTGATTTTAGCGGTAAAGAAATAAATATCCGAGTTTGCCTTTTCCAGTGAAGATAGCGCCTTTTGCTTTTTATGATCGGTTTCACTTTGTATATCCTCTAGTAAGTGACCTAATCCTTCTTTGTTAAAGGCATCCGATATTGATTCTTCAAATACCCGGCATGTAGATACATAATCGCCCTCAGTGAGTGTACTAATAGTTAAATGTTTTGTCTCATTCATTATGTTGATCTCCTCTGCAATAATGTACTATAAACAATCAAGTTATGAGGTTTATATTCATAAGACAACTTTTACTGGAGGTCATCATGAATATAATTTCCTTTCTTCTCTATTGCATTGTAGTTACATGTTCACCCGGTCCTGCCAATATTGTTATTCTTTCTTCCGTGCAACATTCAGGGGCTAAGAAAACCATGCGGTATGTATACGGGGCTACGATGGCTTTTGGTCTATTGCTTATCCTTTCTACCTTGATGAATCGTGTTCTGGTGGAGGTCATCCCAAATATCCTGATCATTATGCAAGTCGTCGGAAGTATATATATGCTCTATCTTGCTTATAAAATCTTTAAAATGGGTGCAATGGAAGACAAGCCTAATCCAAATGCCAATTTTCGGTCGGGTTTACTTATGCAACTTGTGAATCCTAAAGTGCTCTTATTTACTTTAACAGTCATTCCCAGCTATGTAATGCCATTCTATACTTCTTCTCTCACCTTATTTATGTTTGTTATAATTATAACTGTGATCGGATTTTTTGCTTTTACGACATGGGTTGTATTTGGGGCAATCTTCAGAGCATTTCTGCAAAATCACCAAAAAGTTCTAAATACTCTGATGGCACTATTTTTAGTATACTCTGCCATTATGATATCGGGAATCCTATAAGTCGTGGAGGTTAAGAGCGTGGAGAAATTCAACTATAAAAAGTCAGCAGATATCCTAACATTGTCAGCTAGCATGAGTGATTTCACTTATAAAAAACATTGCCATGAGGAATACGCAATCGGTGTCACCTTACGTGGCATTCAGCAATATAACCTTGATGGTAGCTTGCAATCCTCTCATAAAAATGGCGTAATGCTATTTAATCGAGAGCAAACGCATGATGGCAATTCATATGATAAAGCAGGTATTGATTATGTCATGCTATATATCAAACCAACCTTGATACAAGAGATCCTTGGAAAAAAAGAACTTCGCTTCGCCTCTCCCATTCTATACGATGACAAATTGGCACAGTGCATATTAGCGCTAAGTCATGCCATCCAGAATGGCAAAGAGGAGTCCTTGTGCAGTGAGCTGTTGTTAAACCTGGTTCATCTAGTATCTAATACTGAACTAGTTACAGAGCACAGGATAAATAATAAATTTGTCAAAAAAGCAAAGGAAATGATGTACTGCAGTTTAGAACATGTACTGAAACTAGATGATCTCTGTAAAGAGTTTGGACTTTCCAAATATCAATTTATCCGAGAGTTTAAGACACATACAGGAATATCACCTTATCAATTTTTCTTAAATTGCAAGGTAGAGCATGCCAAGCAGTCCATTGAGAAAACTAAGGATATCTATGCCGCTGTAGTAGATTGTGGATTTGTGGATTTAACTCATTTGAACCGGCATTTTAAAAGCATGTTTGGCATAACCGCACATGAATACAGGTTACAACTGCATTGAGCAGAAGTAACCTGTATTCATCATGATTTATGAAATTTGACCATTCACCATTGTCCAGCACACTTTAAATTCATCATCCAAGAGGACCAGATCAGCATCAAAGCCGGATGTTATTGTCCCCTTTTGTTGAAGTCCAAGAATATTGGCCGGCGTAGTTGAAGCCATCTTTACGGCGTCTATCAATGGAATTCCAGTTTCGACAGTATAACGTAAAGCTTCATTCATAGTCACTGTGCTTGAAGCTAGCGTTCCATCCTTCAGTCTCGCTACCCCCTCGGATACCGTAACATGATGGCCTCCAAACATATAATCCCCATCACCTAATCCCATAGCTTGCAGTGCATCTGTAATCAAGACCATTCCTTCTGGTCCTTTCAAGGTATGCATTAATCGAATAATTGCAGGATGCAGATGGACGTTGTCCACAATCGCTTGAAGACTTACATGTTTCTCTTCAAAAGCAGCCACAATTACCCCTGGATCTCGATGATGGATAGGCCGCATGCCATTAAAACAATGCGTAACATGACTTGCCCCCGACGCAAAGGCTTGTTTAGCTTCTTCATATGTGGCATCCGAATGAGCGATGGCTATAACTACACCCTTTTCTTTCAAAAAGGAAATGAGCTCCATCCCTCCCGGCAACTCCGGAGCTATTGTAACCATCTTAATGAGTGAACCCGCTTCTTCAAAAATCAGGTTCATTTCCTCTAAGTTGGGATGGCGTAGATACTTTTCGTTCTGCATTCCTTTTCGCTTCGGGTTCAAGTAAGGTCCTTCTAAATGAATACCTGCGATCTTTGCGCCCACTTCATGTCCGATCACACGCTTGACACTACGAATCATTTCTAAAAGATCTTCTAGCGTAGAACTCACAGAGGTAGCCAAAAATGAGGTACAGCCAGATGAAGCACAAGCACTTGAGACCTCTTGGATACTCTTTTCCGTACCGTCCATCATATCGAAGCCATTGGCGCCATGAATATGAACATCTATCATCCCGGGTACTAATAAATGGCCACCACCATCGATCCGTTCATATTGTCCCTCTGGAATCGAAAGATCCTCTGTATCTATCTTTATGATTTTCCCTTCAGAAATCCACACATTAGCCGCTGGGACAATACGATTCTGAAGCGCCACTTGTACATTTTGCAGAATATAAGACATAAATATCCTCCTCTGTTTTGTTATCAGTCTTGCTCTCGAGCCTCTTCAGTTTCTTCTGGACATTCAATCACTGTGATGTTCTTCTGATCTAGAATTTCTCTGATCTCACTGGGGAGTTCCCGATCGGTAATTAGAATGTCAACGAACTCAAAGTCTAGACGGAAAAATGATTTGCCAATAAATTTGGTGTGATCAGCCACTAAGATGACTTGATCTGATCTTCGGGCCATTTCTCTCTTCACCCGCACATCTTCTTCATATGGATAATAGAGTCCATCAGCACGGATCGCGGATGCTCCAATAAAGGCTTTATCAGCACGGATTTCACTAAGTTTATCGATAATAGAAGGGCCATATAACAAGCGGTTTTTCACATTCAAGTAACCACCAAGAACATAAATTTGCAGATCCTCCCGCTGTGACAAGATCCCTACGTTATCAATCGAGTGCGTGACAACCGTAATATCCTTCGCGCTGATCTGTTCTGCTACAAACTGCACGGTGGTTGATACATCTAAAATCACAGTCTCATGATCTTGGATAAGCTGCGCCGCAGCCTTCCCTATCCTCTGCTTACTCTCAGATTCATCGATCAATCGATCCTGATAAGATAACAATTCTTTTTGTAACTCAGGTAACGATACCCCTCCATGCGTTCGGATCACAACACCTTCTTGTACTAATCTAACAATATCCCTACGTGCGGTATCTCTGGATACATCAAATTGCGTACAGATCTCTTGAACACTCATCGATTGGTGTTGTTTCAAATATTCGAGTATTTTTAACAATCTCTCCTCTTGAAACATCATGTATGCACCTCCTAAAGTCATCATAAGTTATTAAGTAAGTATTTGCAAGTATTAAATACGTAATTATAAGTATATGTAAGTATTTTTTGCAACTTATCTTCATTGATATTCGCAAAAAAGACGTTAGCCAGATGAATGTACATCCGTTAACGTCCTTCAATTCACTTCATAGTGCGATTCCAACTCTTTTGGATCTTTCGAATAAAAACGATTTGCCCCACGTGATACGCGTTATGTGTTGTCACATTGCCTATTACTCCCCACCACTGACTGCCTTGGAATTCTTGAACATCGGCATCCAATTGTTCCTTTGTAATCAGTTCCTGCCAACGTAAAAGAGCTTCTAAGAGTTGTTGTTGAAGCTCTTGGAACGTTACTCCTTCTGCAACGACAAAGGTATTATTGTTATCCACTGAAGGAACCGCATGGACACTCTTTTCTTTATACCTTGTTTGCCAAGTTTCATTCCAGTAGAGCAGATGCTGCACTATCTCAGCAATACTATTGCTTTCTTCCGTTACTTTCCAAAATGCTTCTTCTTCTCTTAAGTCTTTTACGGCTACCTCAAAGGGCACATACCAACTTGGATCATTCGCATTAGCTAGCAACTGGTTAGCCAGAACATCATATGCATGAAACATTCTTACTTCACCTCATTATTTAGATCATTATCAGCAAATCAAGTGCCGCAGAAGGTTCGATATGGACGTGCTGATTCCTCAGGTAGTGCCGAGTATTCATCCTGTTCAGGGGAATACGCGTAAGGATTGGAAAGAGCTTTAAGCAATCGCTCCATCACACTGTAATCTTCCTGTTGTACTGCCGCTTGGAGCGCTTCTTCTACCCTGTGGTTCCGCGGAATGATCGCAGGATTACTATTGCGCATTAGCTGCAGCGAAACCTCTTTCGATTGCTGCTGTCTGCTAAGTCTAGCCTGCCATAACTCATGCCACTTCGTAAATTCCGCTGCACCAAACAGAGCGGTTTCTTCCAGCTTCTCTAAAGTTAGGGCACAGAAGGTATTGGTATAGTCTGCCCGATATTTCTGCATCAAATCTAGCAGATCCTCAATTAGCGCTACATCCTCTACCTCTTCGTTGAAGATTCCGAGCTTCGCCCTCATACCTGAGAGCCAGTGATGGTAAGACCGCTCTTTAAAATCTGCAATTTCCTCTTCAGCGAGCTGAATCGCCTGTTCTTGATCATCAGCCAGCAATGGCAGGAGAGTCTCCGCGAATCTCGCGAGATTCCAAGAGGCAATACCCGGTTGATTGCCATAAGCATAACGACCCTGCTGGTCAATGGAACTGAATACCGTTTCTGGATGATACACATCCATGAAGGCGCAAGGACCATAATCAATCGTTTCTCCGCTAAGCGCCATGTTGTCGGTGTTCATTACTCCGTGAATAAATCCTACCAGCTGCCACTTGGCAATTAATTCAGCCTGACGTCCAATCACTTCCCGAAGCAGGAAAAGATAACGATTCTCTTGAGAAACAGCTTCCGGATAATGTCTTTGTAATGTGTAATCTGCCAGAGTACGGACATCCTCAACAGTACCCCACGCTGCAACATATTGAAAGGTGCCCACCCGTAGATGACTTGCAGCAACTCGGGTCAGAATAGCACCAGGCTGCTCTGTTTCTCGAATGATCGTTTCTCCAGTAGTTACCACTGCCAAGCTGCGAGTGGTAGGAATACCCAAACCATGCATGGCTTCGCTGATGATATATTCACGAAGCATCGGTCCAAGTCCGGCTCGGCCATCGCCACCACGAGAATATGGTGTTCTTCCCGCGCCCTTAAGCTGAATGTCTACGCGTTCACCTTGGGGTGTGATCTGCTCACCAATCAGTGCAGCTCGGCCGTCACCTAACATGGTAAAATGTCCGAATTGATGTCCAGCATACGCTTGAGCAAGGGACACAGTACCTTCAGGGACTTCATTGCCTGCAAGATTCTGAACACCCTCCTTACTATGTAGTGCTGTGCTATTCAGCCCTAAGGCAGTAGCCAATGTTTCATTTAAAATAACTAACTCCGGCTTACGCACAGGAGTTGGTTTGATCCTTGTAAACATGGATTCCGGCAGATGAGCATAACTGTTCTCAAAGTTCCATCCTATATCTATCTTCTCCGTCATAATATCTCCTTTTTATACCATCAGTCTATGCCTTTATGATCTCAGAATAAGTTATGTTAAAATTTAATGCAAATCTTCGCAATAACAAATACCCTTACTGAATAGATAAAAAGACCGCCCAGTCTCCTGCCATTCATGTAGGGAACCAGACGGTCTTAAATTATGATGTTCTAACCTGTTATTACCTTAAAGGAAGCTAATTCGCTCCGCCTTTGGAGAGCATGATATTTAAGATGGTCTTGTCAGTATCCGCCAGACCTTCCTGAACCAGCCGCTCCATGTTGCGGATAGTGTCTTCCACCTCTTCGAAAATAACTCCATCCTTGGTTGTAGGAGCAATATTGTTCATCGCCAGTGTGGCTGCCTGAATCGCCGTATTGGTGGAGGTGGATATCTTCAGCGCACAGGTTGAATTTGCACCGTCGCAAATCATACCTGATAAAGAGGCTATCGTATTCTGTATCCCATGCTTGATCTGCTCAAGAGTGCCGTCCATGAGATAAATGATCCCGCTATTCGCTCCAACTCCACCTGCAATTCCTGAACCACATAAAGGCGACAACCGCCCAATATAATGCTTGATATGCACAGTGACCAGATTACTTAGTGCAAGCGCCCGAGCTAGCGTCTCTTCATCCTTGCCAAGTAATTCCGCCAAAGATATAACAGGAAGCGTACAGGCGATGCCTTGATTACCGCTGCCCGCTGTTGTCATCACAGGCATTGCGCTGCCATCCATACGAGCATCTGAAGCCGCAGCAGTGGCCGCTATAATTTTGTTCGCTACATCATTGCCGAACAAATTCACAGCAGATTGCTGATTCATCTTCTTCCCTACTTGCAACCCATAATCGCCTCGGAGTCCCTCTTCGGAAATCGCTTTGTTCATCCGAGCGCCTTCCAAGAGGAAGCTAAGGTCTGAAAATGGAGCCGTAGTTATAAACTCAAATATCCGATCTACAGAGCCTTCATAGGCTTCAGTATCAGAAAGTCCAGGCTTGCCACAATCTGCTTTAGACTTCTTAGGTGTCACTTTTTTTCCGTCCAGAGCCAGATATTCTATATTAGTGTGTTCTTTAGCAAGGATGGCAGTCGCTGTATGATTCTCTGTCTTCACCTGTGCTTCAATATATAATTTCTCAGGAGTGTCCATTATCTCCACTTTTAGCAGCTTTCGATCAAGCAGGTCATTTGCCAGCTTTAGCTCATCCTGAGTCAGACCTGATAGGATTTCCAGCTCCTTGTGCGAACGTCCGACCACCGCACCAAGGGCTGCTGCGATAGGCAGACCTGTCTGGCCTGTCCCAGGGATGCCCACTCCCATTGCATTTTTAATAATATTACCACTGAGATGCAGCTGAATCCCCGTTATTTCTTCCTCGAGAAGCTCTGCCGCCAAGGAGACGGCATACGCAACTGCGATCGGCTCTGTGCAGCCTTCTGCCGGTACGACTTCCTTGTGCAAAATTTCCAATAAGTTGCCCATGTATGCTTTTCCCCCTTCTCTCTCCCACTTGGAGTCATTTCTATATAGTAACGCAGAGTGAAGTTTCAGGGAATCCTTTTTCCTTTTTCTTCTCTAGAAGCTTCTGCTAGATCAACATCTTACATGCTTGCGTTTAAAACCAAGCCGAGCTTTGTCGACTGCTTTTTGAATATTTGCGTACGCGTGAATCAATTTACTTTTTGCCTTATTCTTATCAACTTCAATTGGCCCTACAGTTCTTGCGGTTTCACTGGCCTTATCATGAAGTGGCGAATAAGATACGGCCACTGTGTACATGAAATTATTCATTGCGTATTGGGTACGTTCTGGAGAATCATGAATCGTATTTTCCACCATCTCAAGCATACCAGCAAGCTTGCTTTCGGAAAACTCAACATCCGGCCGACTGCCAAGCAGCCAGCAGTAACAGCTCCAGCCCGCTGACATTCTCAGCTCTTCACCACTCGCGATCCATTTATCGGCAACTTGTTGTGCAATATCTGCTTCTGCCAAGGTTACTGCCACTACAAAGTCGGACAGCATATAAAAATAAGCCGCATCCATCCATCGGTCATAATCCGCTTCCGTCATTGCATTGGGATCAGCAATGATGCCAGCAAAATACATGGCATCATAGTTCCCAGTCGCGTAAAGTTCCTCAGCCAATGGCTGATTTATTTTGGTTTTCTTGAAGATTGGCTTCATTGCTCCGGTAGCCACGCCAAATAGCGGCTCCTTTGCTCCATTAGACATATATATTTTCTTGGTTCGTTCCTTGCCAAGCGCTTCCAGCTCCTGCATGACCATCTCTAAATCCACTATTTAACACTTCCTTTTTCAAAGTTCTTTCCCAAGCTATCTTAGGTTTGTACTAGTTAAAGAAAGTGTACTGTATGGGTTTCCTTGTCGCAAGTTAAGTTTCCTAAGGAATCCTTATGGGTGCGCAAATAACCACCTATATTATTAGATGGTTATTACCTCAACCTTTTACAGAACCGATTGTAATTCCAGCAACGATCTTTCTGGACACAAGAAGATAAAGTATAAACGTGGGCAGAAACACCAGAAGTGACGCAGCAAAAATACCCGAGTAATTACCAGTATTCGTATATCCTACTACAATGGATTGAAGTGCTAATGCTATTGGATGTCGATCCGGATTATTAGCAAAGATCAGAGCATAAAAATATTCATTCCAGATCCCCATCACATTAAAAATCGTTAACGTCAAAATACCAGCCTGTGCCATAGGTAAGATGATTTTGATAAAAGCTTTAATCGGCCCACATCCATCGATCGCTGCTGATTCCTCCAATTCTTTCGGAATGGATGCAAAGAACCCTGTAAGCAAAAATACAGCAAAAGGGACATTCGTAAAAATGTATACAAAGATTAACGTAAATGTCGAGCCTGTTAAATTCAATGAATAAAATAACGAAAACAACGGGATCGAGATCAGTAGCCCCGGAACTGATAATGCCGAGATAAACATTAAATTAACTAACCTTTTCCCCCTAAACTGAATTCGTCCCAATATATATGCAGCCGGAGCTGCAACAACAATAATACCTACGCAAGAGGTTACCGTATAAACTAGACTGTTCAAAAAGTACAAGCCGATCTTCGTTTCTTCGAATAATCGGGTATAGTTAGAGAAATGAAATCCGCTCGCCAGTAGTTTATTCGTAAATATCTCTCTTGTCGTGCTGAGTGAAGCAAGGAATGCGTATCCAAAAATAATAATTGTAAAGATAAGCCAGACTACTAATGGAACATATCGAATGATTCGAGTGATTGAGTGAAGACGCATATTGTCTCCTCCTTCCTAGTATTCTAAACGATCCTTCCTAAACAACAGACCAATCAAGAAGGAAAAGCCAATAATTGCAACAGTAATCAACACACCAATCGCAGCTCCTGCTCCAACATTGAAAGCTTGCGTATCAGAAATTCTCTCCCCACCAAATACCTTCAAGTACATATAATAGCCAGGAGTCATCGTATGTGGATCATTTCTCCCGAAAATGGAAGACCATACAAAGAAGTTAATGGCTGTAACCGTCCATAACACCAACGTGGTCTTAAACACATCACGGAGTAACGGAAGAGTAATATGGAAGAACTGATATACTGTGTTTGCTCCTTCCAATAATGCTGCTTCGTAGTAATCATTAGGTATCCGATCCATGGCCGCACCAAGAATTAATAAGAAATAACCAATTGATCCAAAACAAAAAGCGATCAGCATGGATAAAAATAAATGCTGGTCATCCGTCCATTGAATATTGGCTAATTGTTCAAGTCCAAGAAGGCGAAATACATGTGTCAACAATCCAAAGGTTGGATTATACACATACTGAAGCCATATTACTGACATGACAACAACTGATACAGTATTAGGCAGGTAAATCAAGGCTCTCCAGAAGCCTTTGAAACGAACGCCGGAGGAAATAAGCACTGAGAAGAAAAAAGCCATAACGAAAACAATGAGTCCACCAATAATCCAAATCTTAAGCACATTTAATGAAGAATTTAAGAAATAGGAATTATGAAATAACCCCCAGTAATTGTCTAAACCAATAAATTTCCATTCACTGATACTACTGTTTATATTAGATATCTCGTAAAAGCTCATAAACACTGCCCGCAAGGTTGGATAAAAAAAGATCGACATATAAACCAGGATAGCAGGCAGAAGGAATAGCATCATAATCGGTTTACTAATTCTCATCTTTGTATCCCCCGCATCATAATGTGCAACTTATTCTTCCTAATACTCTAAAAAAATCTATATGCAGCTGCCGCTATTGACCGCCACATATAGATTTACATAAAATCTAGATTGAACAAAAAGACTCGAGAAAAGGGAACGAAGTGACGGAGGGGAATTTTGGAACTGTTATGTTTTATTTACCGGCGTAGAATTTCTTAGCTTCCGCACTTAGCTTCGGCCCGAATTCTTCTGGCTTCAGTTTTCCAGTGATAAGTTCCATGAAGGTAGGCACAATGGTAGCAAGCGTAAAGTCGCCTCCATCACCAATACCTCCACCCCAAGGCATATTTTCTTTTGCATTTAGAAAAGCAGCCTCTGCTTCTGCAAGCATCGCAGGCCATTCAGAATCAATAGTTGCTGGGATCGCAAGTGCATCCTTCGCCATTTTTTCTTGTATCTGCTTACTAACGATATGTTTGATAAGCTCAAAAGCAGCCTCTGCATTCTTGCTCGATTTATTAATGAACATCCCTTGAGATCCAAAGATCAACCCTTGCTTTCCACCTTTACCGTTTCCATTTGGAACATCTGGGAATTGAAACGTGCCCCATTTGAAATCTGGTCCTGAGGTGGCAAGCACTTCATTCGGAAGCCATGTTCCATTTAGATAAGCGGCAGAACCACCAAGCACGAGATCTTGCTGAGCCGCAGGATATTTACTTCCGGCAATTTTATTAGAGAAAAAACCTTTAGCGTTTAAATTAGCCATATCTTTAGCGAATTGAAGAATGATTGGATCATTCCACATCTCACCGGTCTTATCCTGCACAAGCTGGCTTACCCAATCTGCCCCCATCGCATTTGCCAGATAGGATCCAATAAATAAGTCCCGATATGCGTCATCAAAGGTAAGCGGTGCTGAACCTGCTGCTTTGATTTTTTCAGCATCTGCAAGGAATTCTTCCCAAGTGGCAGGTGCTTTTGTTATCCCAGCCTTCTCATACACTTCCTTGTTATAGAAAAAGAGTACTGCATACGGTTGCTGCGGAATCGAATAAATACCTTCTTCTAAACCGTACTTTGTGGATAGCGATTGTATCCAGCTTAACAAGCTTGGAATCATTGAATCCTTTACTGACTTGCCTTCCATTCCGATGGATGGCTCAGCAAGCAAATCATCAAGCTTCATAACGTAATCTTTCATCCCTTGAATACCAGCTGGGCTACCTGGATCGGCTTCCCAGATATCAATTTGCTCTCCTCCATCCAAAGCAGGCTTGATCAATTTTAAGATATCACGACCGGTAAATTTCAGATCCACTTCAACTTCTGGATTAGCCGCCTTGAATTCAGCAACTGCAGACTCAATAACCTTCGCTTGTGGTTCAGTGCTGCTCCACATCGACCAGAATACTACCTTACCTTCTAGTCCAGAAGCTTTAACTTCGGTGGTAGCCTCAGTTGTAGCTGTAGGGGTGTTCTCCTTAGTTGCTTCAGGCGGGGCAGCATTGTTCGTGGTATTGCTTGATCCACAACCAGCCAATAACGTTAGAACCATCGACATAGCAAGCAACAAACCTGTGAGCTTCTTTTGTCTTTTTTTCACGTGTGTAGCATCCCCCTCAAATATGAAAGCGCTTTCACAAGTAAGTATATAACGAAGCAACTCAGGTCTAACATCGACGATATTGAACAAAGCATGCACAATTTTATCTAAATTTTAATCACCTTCAGCATCCTAAAAAAAAGAGAGCTTCGATTAAAATCATCGAAACTCTCTCTTGGTTAAGCTCCCACTATTCTAAAATCAATGTTATTAGGCGGTGGATATAGGGTGATAGCTTCCTTCATTAATTCTTCAGATAATACAGTATTTCGGCTCTCCGCTAGCTTTTTAGCTTGAAATTTATACCACAGCTCCACAATCGTAACTTCGCCTTCACGAATCACAGCAAATTCTTTCTGGAATAAGTATAATAGGAATTCATTATGACCCAACTCCTGAGCAGCAGCTCCAATAATAATTTGGAGACGATCACTTTGCCTGAACTCTTCAGGAAGTGATTCGTACACACTCCAAGCCTTAGCAAATTGTTTATTTCTAATCAACATGCTAATATACTCATCTGCAAATGCTCTGTCAGGAAAGCCATTGTATAAAGAATACGCCAGTTCATAATAGACCAGAGCCTGATCTGCCTCTCCTCTCTGTTCAGAGGTAATCGCCAGATTACGATAAACCCAAGCAGACGGCTTCAATTCAAGCGATTGATGCCATGCAGTTATTGCTTGATCTTCCTTTCCATACTCATAGAGCATAATGCCGTAATGCAAGTAGGAATTCCATATTTGATTATCTGCATGCTCTAGACTGGTACGAAGCAATTCCATCCATTCTTCTTGGACCATCCAAGAGGCCGGAATATCTTGCACATCTCCCACTGGCAAACCTCCCTCTTGTAACAGGGCTAACCATGGAAGTTGCGGTGCTGCAATACTGGATTCCAAGAATAAAAATCCATCCGGAATCGACCTTTCATTATGAGCTTTTCTACGAATGTCCTCAAGTGCTCCCCAGCCTGAGCCTGAGTGCAATAGTTCTGATGGTGTTAAATTAGCATAAGCTTGCAACTTCTCATGAAGAATATACACCTCATCTTCTTGCAATTGTTCATTGACTTGCGTTTCAATAAAATCCCGAGCCTCAGACCAATCGCTTTGATTTGCCTTATGTGCATCCACCTGAGTAATACCGAATATTTGAGTGAAATCCCATATTGAATTTGCAGGCATGTCTAGTCCATGCATCTGTGTTGGAGCAAGCCCTGCTTGTATCTCAACATAATTACCTTCGCCTGGCTTCGCTAAGAAATCACACCATCTTCTACCACCTGCATGGTTGCCCCAGCAAAATAATTTACGATATCTTAAGAGGCTAGTCGAACGTTCGTAGAATAAACTACCATCCTCATAGGCAATTGCTTCCCACGGGGATTTATAATCTGCTTCTGTCTGAAAAAAATACTCGTTAGAGAAAGGAATTCTCATTGGATATGACGAGTCTTCATTTGGAACTGAAGGAAGCACTGGCAAATCTCCCAATCCAAACCCCTTCACTTGGTGATCAATATAGATAACCTTACTAGTGGATGAGAATACTCTTGATTGCAAGGTTTCCGGTGCTGCAATATTTGTCCAATAATACATAGGAATCGACGCTTTGCTATCATTAATGATTCTTACATAGACAGAGAGCTCCTTAGCCCCTTGAGGAAGATGAAAATCAATATGCCAAAAAATGTTTTTACAACGCTCATATTCATAAATTCTTAGAAATTCATTGCCCTTATCATCCATCAATTTGGCAGCATGCACGGGAGAGGCGGTCGTAAAGGTGTGACCTACCTGTCCCACATTCCATTCAATCCCTCCAGAGAACCAAGCGTTTAGAATCGCTAAATTAGCCGGTTGAAAGACAGGATTTGTATACAATATATCTTTGTTCGTACGTTTATCTTTAAGCGAATAGAGTCTACCTCCATACTCAGGTAAAAAGACTGCTTTTAAGATGTCATTTTCCAATACAATCGACTTCATAACCATCGGTTTTCTTTCACGTGTATAGCGATCCTGCATGCGATAAGGTAAATATCTCCCACCTGTATGTTCACCCAGCTGCTGTCTCAATTCTGGCGTAAGTGTACCATTATCCCCTACTTTTGTATGATGGTCTCTGTTTCTGAACATTGGAAGAGGATTCTCTCCTTCTAATAATGCACCTTCAAGAGTTAATGTTGAAATGACTACACTCATTCACGTCACATCCAATCCCATATAGTTAATCCAATTTTACACTGCTAAATGCTAAAGCTACCATTAACAGAATTGAACAAAACCTGTACGATTTAGGACACTCAATAAACAGGTTTATTCTATAGAAGAACTTAATTCCCGCACACTCTTGGTTATTTTCTCAACCTCATCTTGCCACTGTTTAACAGTCAGCGTATTGCTCATTAGGCCAGTTATGGGGTTCCATATTGCCTCTACGTCTTTGATGACTAGCTGCGATGCTTGTTTCCATTGAAAAACAATCGGTGCTACATCTTTTTGAGATATTTGAACGGAATCATAGAATATTGGAGAAGTGTATGGCTTTACGATTTCCAGACCATTTTTAACCGTGACTATACCTTTGGATTTCTCCGCATTTAACTGAACGATATCATCATTGTATTGATAACGCAGGAACTCCTTGGCAAGTTCAATATTCTTCGCCTTGGCGGGAATAAACAGGCTATCCAAATAGGACATGACATACCTCTGATCCCCCTTATTAAACACAGGTGGTGCGAGAAAACCAAATTCGAATCCTTCTTCGCGTGGAGTGCCTTTCATTTCATTCTCTATCCATATTCCGCAAGGAATGAACAATGCCTTACCTTGTAGAAAAGCAGCCTGTGCTTGTGTATGGCTTAACTTAACGGTTCCTGGCATGACATAACCTTTTTGTGCTATAGCACTCAACACCTCAGCTATTTGTCTGACGGAATCGGACCTAAATGCATCCTTCTCATAATTTTCCGCCTTCCAGACGTCTTCCATCCCCCCTACAGATGCCACTGACGGCCAGAAAATAGACTCTAAATAACCCGGAAACAAACCTTGGTAGGTAAATAGTGATCTTCCATCCTTCTTAGCGAGCTCACCTAACTTCAAGAATTCATCCCATGTCTCTGGGAGCTTCCAGCCTTTTTTCTCAAAAAGAGTCTTGTTATAGATTAGCCCCATTGGAGAGGTATAGAACGGTGCAGCATAAATTTTTCCATCCCCTAAGGGATTAGCATAATCTAAAATACCATCCAGCATTTTATTCTTAAGAGGTTCTTGATTATCGAGAGCATTCCCTTCAAATACATCCGTCAAATCGAGTAATAATTTATCTCTTAACATTTCTTCAATCATACCTGTCGTCTCACTCTGTGAGATATAAATGATATCGGGTGGATTACCAACTGCGATTTGCGGTTTAAGTATTTCCATGATCTTGGGGCTTGCAGTCAAATTAACCGTTACCCCTGGATAGTCTGATTCAAATCGTTGTTTCACCGCGAGCCAATAATCCTTTCCTTGCCCTCCCTCAAATACTGCTAAGTTCAGAATTTTGTTCGCAAACTCATGTTTCACTTGGGAGGATTGTATTTTGCTCAAGCTCGAATCTGAAGGAGTACATCCTGTGCTAGCCCATAATAATAGGATCACACCTGCGAATATTAAACTATTTTTAATAGATTCCATAGATTTCATAACAGGTGCCTCCTCCTTGGACTTATTTAGTTGCGAGTAATTTCTTACGGAAATCTGAAGGACTAAGCCCCACGACCTTCTTAAATACCCGATTAAAATAAAACGGATCATCTATCCCCACTTGTGAAGCCACCTCTTTAATCCTCGTATCCGGAAGCTTTAACAATTCAATTGCCTTATTGATTTTTAGTTCATTCATATATTGAACAATGCTTCTGCCCGTATCTTGCTTAAATACACGACATAAGTAATTAACATTCATATTTACTTCTTGAGCGAGACGGTCAAGCGTTATTTTATTCTCAACATTCTCCTGCAAAATCTCCGTGATTCGAAGTACTTCTTTGCGATAAATATTACTTTTAACTTGATACAATAGATTAATGGCTTCCTGCATCGCTTGTTCAATAGATAGACTAAGCCCTTCCATAGACTCAGCTTGTGAAATATCACTCTCAAAACTCTCTAAGAGCGTTGTTGCCCCTACTCTATTTTGTTCAGTGGATGATAGTACTTGTGTGTTCCATTTTAAGATCAAGTTGTCTAGGTCAGATAATAATCCCAAAAGGTGAAATTTTAAGGCTGAAGGGTCCCATTTGATTTGTTTTGCCTCATTAAATAATATGCTTATATTCTCCAATACTAGCTTTGTGTTCCCTACTTCAACTGCTGCTTTGACTTGATCCAACCATTCCACATAATTAATGGAGTGTAGTGACTGGGTTAACTTTGAATGCCCAGCAACCAAGACAGATGCAGGCCCCGTATAAAAGTTGTTTGTAGATGCTCGCAGACACAAAGTGTATTGTTCTCTCAACTGCTTCAAACCTACGAATGCATCACTTAATGTAATGCTGACACTTAAATTCAAATACAGCTTAAGCATCTGCACTAAGTTATTCATCAACAGTAACCAACTGGGTTCGTCAGAATAACCGCTCTGTTCATAAACTATAACAATATACTGATTACTCTCCATCTCTATGAAATCAAATGCAAAGTGATCAGACACGGTTTCTTTCACAATATTCGCTATAGAAAAGCTAAGTAGCCTCTTGTTATTAATTTTGCCGTTACTTAGCGCCTCCACATAATCATCGATTCTTATCATAATAAGATTACCAGCAAGTCTATCGAAGGGTATCCCGTACTTCTGTGTTTCTTGTAACAAATAAACCATGTCCTGCTCCTGATCTAAAAGAAGCTCTCTCCATATGCTGTTCCGTTGCTGAAGCTGCGTTTCATTAAGCTTAATTTTCATATGAATGTCCTGTTCTTTAAGCTCTCGTTCCGTTAATAATTGCTCCGAGATCTTCGTCAGCAAGACAATCAGCTCATCTGGCTTAAGCGTCAGCTTCAACATATAATCTTCTGCTCCAAGTTTCATGGCTTCCCGCACGTAAGCATAATCATCATAATTACTAAGCACCACAAACTTCCCAGTGAATTTGCGTTCGTTGAGCGTTCGGATTAATTCAAGTCCATCCATGTTAGGCATCACTAGATCCATAATCACGATATCGATCGATTCTGTCTCTATGACCTCAAGAGCTTTGTATCCATCTGCAACAGCACCCATTAATTTAAAACCATATTCATCCCATTTAATTAGTGTACTAAGTGCAATCCTCACTATTTTCTCATCATCCACAATTAGTATCCGCATCAGCTGAGTCCTCCTGAAGTGTAGAAATATAAGGTATCGTGATGATAACATCCGTGCCTTGATCAGGCTTACTCCAAATCTCTAATCCATAGGGGTCTCCATAATGTAATTTGATTCTCTCCCGTACATTTCCAATACCGATATTTGCTAATCGATTCTCTGAATGATTATCTTTAAGTTGCAATATCTCCTGTAACTTCTCAGCACTCATCCCTTTCCCATTGTCGCTTAACTTAATCTTTAACACCTCTCCGTTCAATTCAGCAGTCATTGTAATTCTAGGTTCCATATTCTCGCCGCTTAGTCCATGAATAATCGAATTCTCTACAATGGGCTGAAGCAAAAATTTCAACACTTGAGTATCTAATAACTGTTCAGGAATTTGCACATCAACCTGTAATGACATCCCGTATCTAATTTGTTGAATAACGACATAGTTCTTGATGTTCCGAAGCTCTTCCCCAAGCGTTATCCGTTCATTCTTCTGAACAATTGTACTTCGAAGTAATTCAGCCAGTGCACCTAAACCATTGCTTACACTATCCGCCTGACTTAGCATCGCCGTCCATTTTAACGAACTCAATGTATTAAATAGAAAATGCGGATTAATTTGTGCCTGCAACATTTGTAGCTCAATACCCCTCTTCTGTGCCTGTTCTTGCTCCACACGGTCAATCAATAGTTTGATTTCCTCGATCATGGCTTCAAATTTCCCTGAAAGGTATCCGATTTCATCTGGATGATTGTCGTTTATTTCTACCTTTAAATTACCTCGCATGACCTGGTTCATTCCACTCACTAACTTCTTAAGGGGGGTGGAGATACTAACAGAGATGAAGGTTGCAAATAAGGATGAAACAACTACACATATGACGGCAATGAAGAACATTTCATTTCTAATCTCTACAGATCCCATATTCAAGTAGGCTTGCGGAATTAAACTAATTACATTCCAATGAAGTACCTCATTATGTGTATTTAAGAAAAAGTAGGGTTCTGCCCGCAGCGTTACTGTCCCCGTCTCCATACGGGAATTAATCAAATGATTTAAAGTACGATTAGCTTCCAAATCTTGATCCGACTGAAACAAGTGGTTGTTGCTCGTCAATATTTCTCCTGCATCATTCATAATGATTTGTTCACTACCCTGCCCCATATTAATGCTTCCAAACAAAATCTGTGAGAATAATTCCTCATCAATCCCCATAATGACGAACCCCACAGTTTCACCCGATCCATATGAGAGTGGAATCCTCCTAGACAATGAAAGGATATTATCACCAGCTGTCGTATGGGCTGTGGTCCAGATATCTGCACTTTTATTCTGTTTGGCCTGAGCAAATATTCGCTGTTTATCCTCTGTAGTAAATTCTTCGTATCCATAATCGTACAGAACTTGTCCATTATTAGTTAGAATCTGTAGTGTTTTGATTGTAGCAAACAGCCAAAATTTATCGCTTAACACAGTGTCTTCAAACTTCTTATGTATGTTACTAATATCAAGATCACTCAATCTATTGTAGCGGAGCAGTGCTTGCTGAATATCTCCATTCAACATGATTTGATCGGCGAAAGTCTCATATTTGGCCACTTCTGTTCCGATCTTGCTTCCTAAGAGGCGTAATATATCATTTACAAAGGTAGTTGTCTTAGAGGTGATTGCTTCATTCGATTTATGGTAAGCTAGAAAGCCGAAGGTGCACAGTGGGATAATAGCCAGCAGCAGAAATGAAATCATTAAGCGTCGCTGAACTTTTGACTTTCGAAGTAATTTAATCATTTACGTACACTAAAGTTAGATTCATATCGATAAACCTCCTAATAACAGATCATCTGAAGTAAGTATTCAAGCGGTGTAGAATTTAGCCCTTTCACATTAGTACAGGGTCTCGCATGATATAGGAATCTCTCCCTCGTCCCCCTAATATAGTTTAGGAAGAAGGGCGGGATGCACATGGGTACCAAAAATGATCAAGAGCAAAGGGCTATCTTTCTAGCTGCTATCTGCGGACAGACCTATGCGCAGTTCTCAAATAAAGAGGGTTCGTTCGTCGTTCCATTAGATTATCAGATCGTGGATACGATTGAAGCAAGATCCATCAGCGAGGTGTGGGAACGCTTTGGATTTATTTTGGAATCTCCACAAGAGATTATCGTTGCCTTCCGGGGAACCAGTTCCACAACCGATTGGATGTCAAACGTTATGGCCTCACAAAAGAGATTCAATTACATTAAAGAAGATACCCTTACCCACCGCGGTTTCACGAATATCTACTCATCAGCGCGCGATGGGATTATCTCTACACTCGCTAAGTTATCTCCCGATAAGACCTTATACATTACTGGTCACAGTCTTGGCGGAGCACTCGCCACTTTATGTGCTATTGATCTTGCGGCCAACACCTCGCACATCTCACCTATTCTGTACACCTATGGTTCACCACGTGTAGGCGATCCGAACTTCGTTAATGCTTTTAAACAATATGTCCGCAAGAGTTACCGTTATGCCAATCTCTTTGATGTTGTTACCTACGCGCCTCCACATGTATACAGGCTACCTAAACGGGAAACGAAGTACTATTACAGTCATGTCCACACTTTTTTATCACTGTCATTTCAGAATGGATCGGCAAGTGGTAATCATATGATCAGCTACTATTTCACAGAGCTATCCAAGCTTCAACCGCAATACTCCGAGGAACTTTGTCTATCGAACCCAGGATTCTGTCCAGTTGTAAATAACCCCATCATAAGCGCATCAATTCCACCAACTGCACCTCATGCGGAGACAACTTACTAATTAACGAATAGGTGCTCGTTATTTCGACTTGTTCAAAGGTCAGTTGCGGGCAGCTGGCTTGTTTCAAATAATTAAGGGTGTCAGCATCTATAGGATGAGGCGCCCCCATTCGTACCCACAGGTCGAAAACGCTTCCATTTTGCCTGTTAATTGTATGTCTTTTGATCGTATACGAGCCTGGCTGAATATCTGCAAGCTCCAACGTCAACTCTATGTCTCCACCTTCTTCGAACACATCGTATCTATTCGTGCGATTAATGAGCGAGGCATCACCTTTTTGGTACAATGAATCGATATGCGCGTAAGCATACATCAACACCTGCAGCCCCATATCACTACTAGTAATGTAATATCCTTTCCCTTGATGAATGAATTTGCGGCCTAATTTTGCAAGTAGTTTAAACGCGTAGAAGGATGGCTTTGGTATCCCGTTATATGTCATCAGCCCCAAACCTCCATGAAACATTTCTGACGACATTTTGAACTCCTCTAGCAAATCCGTAGCCGTCCAATAACCAAAACTATGGAGACCATCCATATTTTCCAGTACATTTTTCACGATATAGGCTGCCTTAAAGCATGTATCATTCACTAAATCACGATGAGAGCCTGTGGCATTCCATTCTGTCATATGCAGTTCAGGAACATCACTTCCCATAGCTTCCGATACGGTTTTCTTCAATTTAATAATGACTCGCGATAAATATTCTGTATCCGCTGAAAGCTCTATTTTCTGAAACAACACATCCGGATTCTCTTCATAATCCACCTGAATCACTTGAGTTGATCTTAACGATTCATCATACGGATAACTGTGAAAGGATATAAAATCAGGCTTTACGCCTCGTCTGCACACATCATTCATAAACCTTGTCAGCCAATCTGACTGCATTAACGTAAGAGATAAAACACCTGGCCCCCCCACACGTAGCTCAGAATCTATGGATATGATGGTTTGAAATGTTGAAATGAACAGCTCACAGTAAGCTTCATAAGTATCTGGCCAAAAAATATGGATTTCCGGTTCGTTCCACACCTCGAAATACCACTGCCTCACTTCATGAATGCCATATCTATGGATGTAATGTGTAATAAACTGATGAATCATCTGATTCCACTTACCGAGGTCCTTAGGACTACCCACCAAGCTCTTTTTATAAAAAACAGAAGTAGCTCCCTCTCCCGCAAGCTGGCGTGGTAAAAAAGAGAGCTCTAAAAACGGTTTCAATCCGGAGCACAGTAAAAAATCAAATAATGAATCACTATAAGCAAAGTTTAAGCTCACATCTCCCCGCTCATTCTCGCCATAAATCATCATCTCATCATCAAAAATACCGTGAAACCGTATATACTGAAACCCAATCTCCTGTTGCATTTGCTTGATATGTCTTTGTACCTCTGCAAACAATACCTCTTTGGCCTTTCCTACCGTCATGAGCTTCTTCCAAGTATGCGCAAGCTCCTTGCTTTGGTTAGACTTTACCGAAATCTCATGGGTCTGCTTATGTATATGAAGGGCAACTGGTAGATTGGAAGTAGCTGATAAATTCTTGTTAGGCAGATATTTGAATAGCGACTCAAACGCCTGTGTGGGATTCATGTCAAAGTAGTTAAACTGGGCCACACTGCTTTTCTGAAATGAACTGCGTCCGTTCAAGACGGTCTTCCGGTATTCTCCAGGCGTCTGTCGATAGAACTCTTTAAACACCGCATTAAAGGATTTCAGGTTGGGAAACCCATGATCATGAGCGATCTGTGTGATAGATAGATTGGTAAGCGTCAAATCTTTTACAGCTTTATCCAAACGCACCGCATTCACATATTTGGTAAAGGAAGTACCCATATACTCTTTGAAAAAACGCGATAAATACGGAACGGTCAAATACTCCTGAAGGGCCAACTGCTGGATGTTAATTGCCCGATTGTAGTTCTCTTTGACATAAGAGGTAATTCGCAATAGCCGTTCACGATGCTTATCATCATGTTTCTCAGGACTTTGGTCTTGTTCACGAAATCCTTGCATGAGTAAATAAGTTAAATTAAGAAGACAGGACTGTATGCGTAGATGATACCCTTGTGGGCGCTTATTGTGAAGCAGCATCATCTCAGCCAGCAATGTACGAAGTTCATCAAACTTAGATTGTTCTTCATAGCTAGCAGCCGCAGAATTACAATCGAATAACATTCTTTCGATCTGAGGTTCAATCAGAAGTAAATAAGAAACTGGAATTTGCAGCGCTAGCACCAAATTATTCTCTTCAGCTTTAATCGCATGAATTTCATTAGCATTAATCAAGAACAAATCTTCTTCATTTAACTCTCTAAATCTGTCCTTTGTGAAAAGTTCAAGTTTCCCCTTGAGTACGAATAATATTTCAATGCTATCATGCCAATGATTCGGGACCTGATGGGTACTGTGCAAAAACATGTGGACCGGAAGATGATCGTCCATCTCAATATTTTCGTAGGTGTAGCTTTGCAACTAGCACCCTCCTCTCACTCTCTCAATATATGTATTATGTCCTATTATATTATAAAAAAAGCGATTGAATAGAACTATCCTATTCAATCGCTTGATACTATTACAGATCTCTATGAATTCTAATTATAGTTGTGTATCCCAATAGCCACAAAACGGATCCACAGGATTAACTCCTTTAAAGGAGGAACGCCCCACAAGCTTCTCAATCAGTGCATCTACCACATAATTACTTGGTGAATAGGCATTAATGAACGTTGGTATACGCGGGACGTCGATCAAATGATAAGGATTCGCTACAGAAATGAACATCGTTGGCAGTTCTTGAATAAACCATGGCATGTCTGCCCCAAATGGAGGTGCCCAATTAATCCGTACAACGGTTTGATTACTATGGGTCTCCAGATTTGAGATATAGACCGCAGCATCATAGTGATCCGTTAACGCTTTTACACCTCCGAACATGGCACTGAAATCAACTTCACTCTTATTGAAGAGCGTTACCTCGAATCCTTCCTCGTTTAGCTTGGAAATGAAGTAAGGTGCAATATCTGCCCCTCCGAATAATCCTTCCTCGCCTCCTAGTGTGAATACCAGTAGACGTTTGTGACTCTCAGGACTAATGGGGAGCATCTCCTGTGTATCCTTCACTAATGTAACTGACTCATCTGCACATTCCTGAGCCCAACGCACATGCTCTTCGCAAGCAAGGACGGCAAGGGCTTCTTTTTCTGGAACGAGCGTGCCTTGTTGTTTCTTCTTATGAAGTCCCAGCGCAGCTTTCACTGCAAGAATACGAGTCACTGCTTCGTTCACGCGCTCCTCCGTCAGAATGCCGGTCTCAATTCCTTTCATCATATAGGCAAAGTCTTCTTCTAAACTCTTGTTAAAGAGGAACATATCACAACCCGCAGCGATGGATGTCGGAACCGCTAGCTCCCGCTTCATTGCCATCGTGAATCCCGCCATTGGCGTAGCATCTGTAGTAATTAATCCATTAAAGCCGAGCTTGTTACGCAATAAATCATTTAAAAGCTCAGGAGCTAACGTTGCAGGCATAATCTCCAAATCTGTAATCCCCGGACGTAATTCTCTGGAATAGGCGGGATGAGCGATATGCCCTACCATAACCGTATGTGCGCCAGCTTCTATACAATCCGCGTATACCTTCCCAAAGGTAGCATCCCACTCTTCCACTGAAAGTGAGTTAATAGAGGTCAACAAATGCTGGTCCCTTTCGTCAACGCCATCCCCAGGGAAGTGTTTAATAGATACGGCCATGCCATGCTCTTGAATCGCTTCGGTGTACGCCTTGCTCATGCGAGCTACTCTCTGCGGATCAGAACCGAATGTTCTAACATTGGTTATCGGATTACGGAAATTATAGTCGATATCGAGAATGGGTGCGAAAGCCCAGTTACAGCCTACAGCACCACCCTCCCGCGCGGCAATGATACCAAGTTTACGAGCCATTTCGGTATTATCCGTCGCCGCCACTTGCAGCTGCTTGCCGAAGAAAGTACCCTCTGCCGCAGAACCATTACCTCCTGCTTCAAGATTAGCTGCAATTAGCAGCGGAATATCCGATGTATCCTGCAAGTAGCGATGTGTTTCTTGCACCAGCTCTCCTGGACCGGGACGGAACATAATCCCGCCAATCTTAATCCCTTGTGTCAAAAGTGCCAGCTGTGTCTTATCATCGGTGAACCCGATCGGGCAAAATAACTGCCCGACCTTGCCCGCCAAATCCAGAGAGGCTAAGATTTGTTCTACCCATTTAATCCCCTCATCATCTAGATGAAACGGTTTAGCTTTCAAATCTATCATGTCTTTTATCTCACTCTCCCAGATTTATTTATTGGAATTCAATAGATTAATCAGCTCATCCAACCCTTGTTCCGTCATAGCACCTTGACTGAACATAACCATTGCACGAATCGGCATGTTGCGCATCATCTCGATCATCATATCCGAGCCATCCTGAAGCATGGGCATCATCTCACCAGCTTGTGACAGCATGGCTTGAATAATAGCAGCAGCCTGTGGATCTCCTATAAGATCACCTATAGTTGAATTACGGGTATAGGATTTAGCGAGGGATACAGTTGATTCAACAACCACAGACTCAACAAGCAGGATCTCTTGGGAGGAAGCTCCCACCAAAATTTCAAATTCACCGGTTTCCACATGCCAATCTTTCAGCTTCACGTTATAATAAGCAAACGCTCTGCTATCAAGCGTAAAGCTTACCTGCTTCGTTTCCCCAGGCTGCAGATCTACCTTCGCGAAGCCCTTTAACTCCTTCTCTGGCCGCACCACATTACTGAGTACGTCTTTTACATATAGCTGTACTACTTCTTTGCCTTGCATAGCGCCAGTATTGGTAACCTTCACGCTTACTTGCAGCGTGTCAGTATCTTTCAAAGAGTGCGAACTTACCGAAAGATCAGAGTATGCAAATGTTGTATAGCTGAGACCATAACCAAACGGGAATAAAGGCGAAATTCGCTTAGCATCGTAGTAGCGGTATCCTACGAACAATCCTTCCTTGTATTCAACGGTATCTCCTTCGCCAGGGAAATTTAAGTAGGAAGGATTATGTTCTAGCTCCATAGGGAAGGTCTCTGCCAGCTTACCTGATGGGCTTACGTTTCCGAATAACAGATCGGAGATGGCACCACCAAGCGCTTGCCCACCTAGATAACCCTCAAGCACAGCTTTGACGTTGCTGATCCAAGGCATTTCAATGGCCGATCCGTTACTCAGCACAACGACAGTGTTAGGCTGAACATCAGCGACTGCTTCGATCAAGCGGATCTGACTCTCTGGAATACGAAGATGAGTCCGGTCGTAGCCTTCAGACTCATAGCGCTCTGGCAATCCGACGAACACAATCGCCGTATCTGCTTGTGAAGCGGCTTCTATGGCTTGCCCAATAAGTTCCAGACTCGGCTCATCGCTATCAGAAACGTAACCTTGAGAATAACTCAATTTCGCATATGAACCCGCTTCTTCTAGAAGGCTGTAATATATATCATCCAACCTAGTTGGCTTGATATGTGAGCTTCCACCACCTTGATACCGTGGATTACGGGCGAAATCACCGATCACGGCATAGGAGCCCTCACGTTTCAGAGGAAGCAACCCATCCTCATTTTTGAGTAGCACCATACTTTCTCTGGCAGCAACTCTAGCTAATTGGTGATGTGCCTCAGGATCATAGGAAGCATTTTCTTTGTCATTCTCAACAGCTTTGAAAATAATAGAAAGCAAGCGACCCACCGCACGATCCAGTGCTGCTTCAGCTAATGTTCCGCTCTGAACCGCATCGATAATCTTCTGATCACCGGCACCATTACTTGACGGCATTTCTAGCTCCAAACCTGCCGCTAAGCCTTTAGCTCGCTCATTCACCGCACCCCAGTCAGAAACTACGAACCCCTCATGTCCCCATTCTTCTTTTAATATATCCGTGAGTAAATACGGATTCTCTGAAGCATACTCGCCGTTCACCTGATTGTAGGAGCACATAACGGTCCATGGCTGCGCTTTTTTCACCACGCTTTCGAAGCTCGCCAAATAGATTTCCCTTAGTGTACGCTCATCTACAATTGCATCTACAGACATACGCCGATGCTCTTGATTATTTGCAGCAAAGTGTTTTAACGAAGTTCCTACGCCTTGGCTCTGAACGCCTTCAATATGGCCTATTGCCATCTCGGAGGATAAATACGGATCTTCAGAGAAATATTCAAAATTGCGGCCGCATAAGGGTGAACGTTTAATATTAGCTCCAGGCCCCAGTAAAATAGAGACATCTTCTGCCTGACACTCTTCCCCAATGGCTGCACCTACCTGCTTGATTAGCTCCCGGTCCCAAGAGCAAGCCATTCCAGCTCCTGCCGGAAAACAAGTAGAAGGGACACTATCGAATATACCCAAATGATCATTCCCAGCTTTTTGCTTACGCAGACCATGTGGACCATCTGTCATCATGATGGATGGAATACCTAGTCGTTCGACGGCTTTTGTCTGCCAGAAATCTAGTCCTGAGCAAAGACCTGCTTTTTCCTCTAAAGTCATTTGTGCAATAATTTCTTGAATGTTAAGTACCATGTTCATTTCACTCCTTATGAATGACTCGTTTCTTTACATAGCGATAGAAGAATTGCGACGTTCCTCGAGTTCACGCATCATAACGGGTTGATCCTTGTCAAGACGATAGAACAACAGCAAAGTAATCATAATAATTTGGCCAATAATCGGTGCCCACAAATAGTTAAATGAAATCGCAGCTAATGCGGATTCTGACTGCGCCGTGGAGTTAGCTACATAACCACCCATCGACAATATCACCCCACCAAGTGCTCCACCGAGTCCCATCCCCACCTTAACCCCAAAACTAGCAGCTGAATAAAGTAGGCCTTGTGCCCGAACACCTGATTTCCACTCCCCATAATCAACCGTGTCGGCCATCATTGCAAAAATCAGACCTGCTCCTACTCCCATGCCAAGCCCGCTTATAAGAAGCCCTGCCAACAGCACCGGAACAGAAAGGGCATTCCCCCCAGTAATTGCAATAAGGTAGCCAATGATAGACACCACTGATCCCATAATAATTGTGTTCCTTTTCCCAATTTTCTTCACTACAAAAGGAGCGATCACCATCGAAAATATCATCAACAATTGCATCGAATTCACGATAGGAATGAGTTCAGGCTTTTTCATATAATAGGTCATATAATAAATGCTGGTCTGTCCTTGTATCGATGTTGTGATCCACAGGAACAAGCTCATCAGTAGCATGATCAACCAAGGTACATTGCCTTTGAGCGCTTTAACACCTTCTCTCATCGGAAGCGGTTTTTCATCAATGGCTTTTACGCGTTCTTTAGTGTTCGCAAACATGTTTAGAAACAGCAGCAGTGCAATGCTTGAGAACAAGATCATGGTGACCAGAAAACCCTTTGCTTGATCGCCACCACCAAAAGCTTTCACAAGCGGCATCGTTCCAGCACTAACTGTAACAACCCCAATTACGGCGAATATCATACGAACCGTATTGATCACTGTACGTTCATTAGAATTACTAGTCAGACTTGGCAGGATTGCAGACAGTGGTAGATTAATACCGGAATACATAATACCGAGCACGGTGTACGAAATGTATGCGTATACAAGTTTGCCCGTATCACCAAAATCCGGCGTCAAAAACATAAGTACTGCAGTCAAGCTGAAAGGAACAGCAAGCCAAAGAAAATAGGGTCTGCATTTCCCCCACTTTGTTTGCGTGCGGTCAATCATGACACCAATGAACGGCTCGACGATCGCGTCGATTACCCGTGCAACAAGAAATACCACAGCTACTGCACCAGGGTTCAGACCAAACACATCCGTATAGAAGTACATGAGGTAAAGTGTTGTCATCTGGAAAATTAGATTTGACGCGGTATCGCCTAGCCCATAACTAATTCGCTCTCTCCATGGCATTTGATTTTCATTCATACTACCATCTCCCCTGCGCCGCATTTTGTTAGCGCTTTCTTAATTGCATTGTACTGAAGCTGATTCTTTTAAACTGTCCGTATTTTAACGAAAATAGGGGGCATTTTTATCTTTTAACAGAGCGGTAGCGTTAGGCTGACTATTAGGATACAGGTCAACCTTAAAGAGCTTACAGAACAGCAGCATACAAGTAATTGTAATAAACGCTCCAAATAATACATCCGTTGCAAAATGATCTCCCATAATGACGCGGCTAGTCGAGGTGCTGATTCCCCACACTACCGCACAGACAAGCATGATATTGCGCCATTTATTAGCGAAAGGCATAAACATCATCCACAGCATCATGGTCCAGCCATTGGCAGAGTGACCCGAAGGAAAGGATTTGTATGCTTCCGTTGTGACGCCGTTCTCTTGAATGCCTTGGGGGAGAAACCAGCTTGTAAATAGAGAATAATCGCCCTCCATATTACGAAAACGCATCCTTCCCCAAAAGATTTTGAGGACATTTACAAGCAGAATCTCCGCGAATACGATCACGATAGCTGCCCAAGCAGCACGATTATACTGTCTGAGCGTTTGAACAGCTATACGGTTCAATAGCCATTGACACAACGTTGCAAATAGTACGGTTATAATTAAACTGTTGATCATAACATGATCCCCATCCAGCCCATACCCACGAGTTAAAGTAATCGTTATAATACCAAATCCACTAAGTAGGATGAATAATCCGGACACCAGACGGACCATAATCTTCTTTATCAACCGTTCATTTCTAACCGTACTAAATAGAATACTCCCAGCTGCGAATAACACTAGAAAAGCTGGATGTTCTCCATATACCTCAAAAAACCAACCAAACCGCGATTCATGTTCGTTATACAGAGCTTTGGATAGATTCAGATCATTAAACGTAAAGATCGTCATTAACATGACCCATACTATAAGAAATCCCCAAATAAAACGTTTTGTCCCTTTTGTCGTCATCTCCTCATCCCCTTTATACTCATTTAGGAAACGCTTACATTTGAGATTATAAAGCTCCATTCATGAATTCGGATAGGCGAATAATAACTTAAACTAGGGTAGATTTTAACCCTCCTCTTATGTGAAAAAGTGATCAATAAATCAAAAGGATCGTTTATCTACAATAAGCAAAAAAGCCTAATCCCTTTTGCACGCGACAGGAGATTAAGCTTTATGGTACAAACGATTAAAAAAGGAAATAAACTAACACCACACCTTCAACTAACAAAATCAGTGAAACGATATGTTGTTTCGTATGCTTTAAGAATTTCCAATCAATAAATGACTGAAATCCTAGGGAAATAATTATGAATACAATCCAAAACCACTTCATTCCCATCCCCTGTACGCCATCAGCTATCATTATGAGAATTACCGAAATTAATCCAATAAGTCCGAGTATTAATTTACCTTTTATATTTAGCTCATTACCGTCGTCAGAAAGTTTTTCTTTATCCGGGCCAACAATCCATATCCTTAGAAAAAAACCAGAAAAAGCAATAATTAATAATAAAAATGGAATAATCAATCCTGTTGCCTCCTTCTAAGAAGTTATTCATATTTATTTCTTATCATTAGTTCTTTGATTTCTCTTAACTCATTTAATAATTCTTTAGATATTTGCGTACTTCTAGAGTTATCGATGCCTAATTTAATCACGAATACTCCAAGCAAAAAATAGATGACTAGCATTACGATAATACTCAACTTATCTCCACTCCCCTCTTTATCGTTTGATTCTTAAAAGATGTAGTTAGTGATAGCGTAATTATCCCTATGATACCATAATAAGGGTGTTTGATTAACGCATGAGAACTTATTGCTAACTTGACAAAAGATCTGCATTTTCGATAGTATAGATAATATCTCGATTATCAAGATATTCGATTTGCGAGGGTATTTTGAAACCTGAACAATTTAAACTGAAAAGAGGGACCACAATGGCAGTACTTATTCTATACGCTACAAAATCAGGGGCAACAGAGCAATGCGCAAAGGTATTATCAGAAGAGCTTCCTCAGAGTAAGATCTGTAATATTGAAATAGAGAAGCCAAGTCTTGAGGCATTTGATAGCATTATTTTAGGTGCTGGAGTAAGAGACGAGAAAATATATAAAGCGATTCGTGATTTTATCAAAAAAAATAAAGATGAGTTACTAAATAAGAAGATGGGCTACTATATTTGTAACGAAAAACCAAAGACTACGGAGGAATTAATTGAGAAGAATTTTCCGGATGATCTAAAGAAAGCTGCGGTTTGCATCGAATCCTTTGGCGGTTATAAAGCCTATAAGGCTCCCAAAGAAGGTACTGATCAGCTCAAGGGGATTTTTGTAGATAAAATAAAAGAGTTTTCTAAGAATTTTAAATAGGGAATATAGAATTTTCTAATAAAGATCCTGTTATCCAGATATATTATCTGGATAACAGGATCTTTTTTAATAAAATATACTTAAATGGTTTATTACTACTTGATTGTCAATTCAAACTTCGCACCCACATCGCTTACAAATACAATCTTCCCGTTATTCGGAAGTTTAACTTGCGTAAGACCACTGACAGTAGAGAAATTTACACACACACCATTCGCATCATAGACAGCAAAGGAACCTTTAGGTGGTAGCCCTACTGTCATCAACTTGCCTGATGCTGTCTCAGGTACTTCATACCATCTCGCATATCCATCTGCTTGAATGGTTACCAATGATTGCGGGCCGGCATAGATAGGTTTAATGGCATCCTGCGTTATAAATAATTGGTTTCCAATCTTGAGATACTCCACGCCCTCTTTATTTTCAAAAACAATATCCGCAAGATCGCGCCCACCTAAAGTTGGAATTTGCACGGTCATTTCAGCTTTATTCGGCCCAGTTATTTTATTTGAGCCCATATAGCCCGGTGCATCAGGGAACATAGCAATTCCAGCTACTGGCATACTCATGTAAAATTGTGAGCTATACTTCTCACTGACATCAAAATACAATTTCCCTTGACGCTGCTGCCAAGCTGACAAGACCTCATTGGATAAAGCGTTTGCCTCTAGCTTTTCAGCTGAATATTGAGAAAGAGCAGTCTCACCAAGCCCTGGAATGACCCCGTACCCTTGAATCCAAAGGTAGACACGACCATTGCTTTCCTTCACAAAGCTGACTTTATTAGTACCCGTTGCATCTAAGAATTCACCGTTTGTATTATACGAAAATTTCTGAGCTGGAAATGTAGGTGCCATAATCGAAGATATACTCAATTCCCCAGCTTTACTAATCTCTATCTTCATCAGTTGTGTAGAATCAGCATAGACACCAGCATAATCCAGCAATTCCTGCGGCATAACCTCTTTGTTCGAAGCTTTAAATGTAGGTGTAGGTTTTAATTCCTTGATAACTCCCTTTTCTTGTAGCGCACTGAGCAATATTTCGTTAGCAAGCATCTGATCGGTTGTGCTATCCCCACCAGAAGATACCACAGCTGCTGCCATCTGCTGATCAGGCAATACAACAAGTGAAGTATGATACAGAGTTGTATCCCCACCCTTTGTCAGAGCTTTGATCTCGTACTGATTGAATGGATATAAATTTACACTGTCCCAGCCCAATCCATACGCAAACGAATTATCTTTTCCTTTTGGCCACATTCCACGCTTGTACTCCTCTTGCTCCATCGCTTTTACTGATTTTTCTGACAGAAGTTCTTTCGATCCTCCAGTGAAAATAGTTGCAAATCGCACCAAATCTTCAGCCGTAGAATAGATGCCCCCTGTTCCAATCACGTTAATCGTCTCTTGGGGTAAAGCGGCAGGGTAGGTAGCATTGTATACACTTGCCAGCTGTCTAGAATCCACAGAATCTACTGGCGTTTTCGTATGCCCAAGCCCTAAAGGACCTGTAAAATTCTGATGGATGAATGTAGTGAAGTCCATTCCACTAACTTTCTCAACAATCAACTCCGCCAGCGTAAATCCATCATTACAATATACTGAGTAGGCTCCTGGATCTGCCTTTAGGCGTTGAGTTGTCAAAGTCGCTAGCAAATTATCTTTGGCGATAGAATCAGAATCATTGAATAAGAAAGAGTTTGATAAGTTCGAACCCCCAAGACCTGATGAATGATTCAGCAGCATTCGTACGGTGATTTGCTTATAGCGTGAATCTTCCATTGTAAAATTATTCAGATACGATACGACAGGTGCATCCAAATCTACCTTTCCTTGATCAACGAGCTTCATAATAGAAGCGGTCGTATACATTTTACTCGTCGAGCCAATTCCATACATCGTTGTAGTGCTTGGTGCTGTCTTGCTCTCCACATGGCTGTATCCAGCTGTGCCGCTCATAACGATATTATCGCCATCGATAAGAGCATATTGGAGACTTGTCGTTCCTATCTTTTCCGTTAAGAATGCTGCCTTCTCTGCTGCGACCTTCTGAGTGTTCACATATGTTTGCGTTTTGCTACTATCCGCTGCTAATGCATTCGTTGGAAGATAAACTACTAAAAGTAAAGATACCATCAACAGGGATATTATTTTCTTCTTCATACATTCCCTCCCGCTATGAATTTTCCATTCCTTTAAAGGGTAAATTATCCATATGAGAATGTAAAGGACGTTTATATCATTATCTAATCCATTAATTCTACTTTGTCTCCAATTCTGATTTCCCCTGTCTTAACTACAGAAGCGTACACTCCGAAGTGTAGTTCAAATTCTTGGTTTAGTTTTTTCAATAATTTAGGGTCTCTTTCCTGACTATCCGGGTCCATCGTGATAACCATACATCTCTCACAAAAACTATCTACCTGTAGCTGAACATCTCCTATGGAGAGCTGCCGCCCGATCCAATCCCCTTCGAAAAGAGATTCATCGCTTAGAGCTATAACAAAGTTCCCACGAAACCGGCGCTGATCTAAGGAATGTCCCCACGCAGCCTCTAGCTTCTTCAAACTAGCATCCGTAATGAGTAAAATACTGGCGCCATCCACCGATAACAATTGCGGGTGCTCTGGCTGTGGATGTGAAGCTTTTATACTAGACATGGTAATTCGCGTTTTAGTTTGGCTTTGGATTTCTTCCAATAAATGCTCATCCCACCCAAAGGTTCGTCCATCCGAAGCCCTTACATGAATTTCTCCATTGATAAATTGCGCTTGGTAGGTAAGCATTTTAGGATTATTTCTAGCCGTAAAATACCGCCACCAGCCCTCTTTTGACTCATCATAAAAGGCACAGAAGCGATCACCTAACATTCCATACGGTTCTATTACACAGGTTTCCAATCGTTCACCTGCAAATGACTTGACTGGATAGCGATTAATTTCTCTGATTTCACCAACGATTGATTCCACGGCACAACGCCTCCACTTTCTAAAAATACAACATATCCTTTAATTCTAACTGAAATCGTTTGACTCTTGCACCCTTATTTTCACAACAACACATAGCTATTTCGAACGATTCTCGATCACATAAAAATTTATATATTTTATTTGATTATATGTTTTATACTATGACTATTACATATAGTGGAAAGAATATGAGAGGTGAATAGCAGTGCGGTCCAATGAATTCCAAAGTTTTGATTTTGCTTTTACACATGCTGTAATTGGAATGGCTCTAGTTTCGTTAGATGGAACGTTCCTAAAATGGAATTCAGCCCTAAGTACCCTATTGGGATATGATCATAACGAGTTAATAACACCTTCACCATCCGTCCGAACCCTTCTAAGTCAGATCCATGAAATTGCTGAGCTTGGAAGGTCTCTTTCCTCTATGAACATCCATCCGCATCGATTCCAACAGGCCTACTACCTACCAACCGGACAGCTGTTATCAATAGAGATCTCCATATCTATCGTTTCGGGAGCTAATGGTGCACCCCTATATTATTTTACTCAATTTGAGAACAAGACCTTGATCAGGCATATAGAAACTCAGCTGCAAGAAGCGGAAAGCAGTCTACTAGAAAAAGATAAATCATTCCTGCAACTCCTGGAGGGATTACCTCTGACCGTTGTTATTACAGCAAAAGGGATTATTCAGTATGTGAATTCAGCGGGCTTACAGTTAATCCATGCGGAGAGCCTGAATCAATTGGTGGGTACATCCACTACTAATATTGTAGACCTTACCAACCATGCAATCCTCCAAGAACGAAGGGAAAGGTATTACAGTGGTGACACGATTGGCTCTGTTTGCTACTTAATTAATTGCTTAAACGGTCAGCAGAAATTTGTGGATGGATTCACATTACCGATTATTTTCAATGGAAACATGGCATTTATCGGAATTTTTAAAGATGTCTCTCAGCAAATGCTGGAAGAAGAACGGCTAATCCAATCCGAGAAATTATCTACTGCAGGGCAATTAGCTGCTGGAATCGCGCATGAAATCAGAAATCCGCTTACCGCCATTAACGGCTTCATGAAGCTGCTTCGCTCTTCCGAGCGCATGAATGATAAATATTTTTTCATTATTGAGTCAGAATTGAAACGCATCGAATTTATCGTTAACGAGCTGCTGGTCTTATCCAAGCCACAAACGACGCATATCAGTAAACCAGTGGATTTATTATCTTTACTAGAACAAGTCACCACACTAATGAATGGACAAGCTGCACTGAAAAACCTTCAGATCCTCCCTGTCTGTACAGATCACTCCATATGGATCCATGGTGAGGCTTATCAGCTGAAACAGGTATTTATTAATTTACTTAAAAATGCGATGGAAGCCATGAATAGTGGAGGAAACATATATATTCATGTGCTTACAAATGAAAGCGAAGCCCGAATCAGCGTGCAAGATGAAGGTTGCGGGATGACAGAGGAACAGATTAAAGCACTTGGTAAACCATTTTATACGACAAAAGAAACAGGAACAGGCCTTGGATTTATGATCACGCAGAATATTGTACATAATCATGGCGGAGCGATCAGTGTAGAAAGTGTTCCTGAGCAAGGCACTACATTTACGGTAACCATTCCAAAAATTTTAGAGCCAGAGGAAGCTGCGGTATAGCATATGAAGTGCCGCAATGAATGATCCTCATTCATACTAGTATCCATACCTTCGTAGTGAGGTTCCGCTTAACGGACCATATTGCACTTATTCCCTAATAACAAGCCCATTCCCGGGTAATTTGGGGAGAATAACGGTGCTGGCTCGTTTACCTTACCGGCGGCACATTGTATTCGGTTTTTCGCATACATTTGGCTCGTTAACGATACTGTCGGCACATTGTATTCGGTTTTTCGCATACATTCGGCTCGTTTACGTTACCGGCGGCACATTGTATTCGGTTTTTCGCATACATTTCTCCGCAGTCTCGAAATTTTATTAATTCTATTATAGTAAGCATATACGCCTTCGGCGTCCTTTAAGGCCGGTAAGCGTTATAAGCGAGAAAGATAAGGATAATGTATAACGAAAAAGAAGCTCCAGCAGTGGTCATAGCCCCGTCAAGTAGACAGTAAAAAAGAAGCCTTTTAAGCGGCGATCTGGTTCCGGTATTCTTCCGGAGACAGGTCGCCGAGTTTTTTCTGGAAGCGTTCCTTGTTGTAGTAAAGGATGTACTCCTTAACCAAATGTTCAGCATCTTCAAGATTCTTGGGTTTCTCCAAATACAATTTTTCGGTCTTAAGGTGAGAGAAGAATGACTCTATACAAGCATTGTCGTAGCAATTCCCCCGCCGGGAGTGGCTACCGACCAAACCCTTGTCCTCTAAAACCTGGGCATACGTCCGAGTAGTGTACTGAAAGCCCTGGTCTGAGTGCAGGAGAGCCTTTGAGTCTTGGAGAGATTTCACAGTATCTACCACTAGCTTCAAGTCATTACGGACAGAGATTCTCCAAGCCACAACCTCGTTGTTGTACAGATCCATCACTACAGATAAGTAGACAAACTCGTGGCCTGTACGGATATAGGTAATATCCGTGACTAACTTTTGCTGAAGAGCGTGGGCTGTGAATTCCTGGTTGAGTACGTTTGGAAATAAGACAGAAGGCTTACGCCCGGCAAACGGGCGTTTCTTGCGAATCACTGATTGGATGCCTAGTTCTCTCATCAACCTGCGAACTTTCTTATGGTTTACGGGAAATCCCTCTTTGCGAAGCGCTGTACGCATTCGCTTATAGCCATGGGCAGGACGTAGCCGATGAATGGCTAAGATATGTTCCTTAAGGTTCGTATCCTTCTCTTGGCGTGCTTCCCGCAGGTCAGAGGTCTTTTTCCATTTGTAGTATGCAGCCCGGGACAATTCAGCCAGTTTGCACAGCCAAACAATCGGGTATCGCTCGCTCATTTCTTGAATGGATTGGCACCGGGTATTTGTATCCAACTTCCCTCCCCATGTAGATTGGGATTGAGCTTTTTTAAGTATTCAACCTGTGCCTTCAAATACGCGATTTCTTCGTCTTTACTGTCAAAATGCTTCCTTCCACCTTTTCCGCGTCGGTCCTCAAAGGTCTCCCCACTTTTAAATTTACGTATCCACCTCACCAACTGAGCATCGCTCTTGATGTCGAGTTTTTCTAGAATCTGTGAATAGCTCATATGCTCCTCTAAGTGAAGTCGAACCGCCTCGTTCTTCAATTCTTCTGAATACTTCGTAAACGTCTGCCCTTTTTTAGCCATGAAAAATCCCCTCCGGTCGACTGTGTTAAACACATGATACCATGTGCTCTTTTTTCACTGTCAACCATGAGGGGATAATACCAGCAGCATTATGCTACTAGAGCTTCTTTCATTATGGATACAAGGGGTCAAAAAAGTGAAACAGGAACGAGCTTTCTTCCTCCCTTGACTAGGGTGGATTCTAACATATCCCCTTTAACGCCTCCGAAATAGAGCTGCCAGTACACACCAAAGCGAACGCTAACGTCATTCTTCACTAGCTCCGGTGGTGTTACAATCAGCCACTGAAATTTTAGAGCCTTAGAAATTTCAAATACGGGATCAAGCACGTTATTAGAAACCATTTCTCCAAAAGGATTGTCATATAAAAAGACCGTCCACCCTTTGTTCTCACGATTCACACGTTTATGTGTCATGATCATCATGGCTACCAGCAGCTGTACAGATTGGCGCTGTCCACCACTGCCGACAGCCTCATCCAGCGCACCCCGATTGATGATTTCCCAGTCGGAATAATGGTAGTCTTCTGGAGCGGCGTAGAGGAAGTAATTTTCCGTTACTGGTTTATATACCTGAAGAATCGGGAAGCGATTCTGAAGCGCCGCATAGACGATTCGTCCGTCATTTATAACCTCTTTGATTACCAGCGCTGGTACTTGTTCAATCTTTGGATATTTTGAGAGTAGTTCATTGATACACCGATTGAAATAGTCGCTCACCATCGGCTCTACCTCATCACTTGATCTCGGTATATTGATATTCTTATAATTCAGGCGTACCAGCGGGAAGGCATAATTATTCTCGTTATGAATAATCATCCGACGTTCCATTCGCTTCATAATATCAATGATTTGTACTACACGATAAGAAGCCCGGGCGACCCACATCTTGCGGGACAGATCCATATCCTCCTTATCACTTTGAATGCTCTCAATCTGATCGCGTGAGCTACGTAACATCGAATCTAGGACTTGCTGAGCAATAGCGAAGTTATCCCAATGAACCGTATTTAAACGATCTAGAATCTTGGTCTCCAGTTCAGAATTCCGTTCGTTTTTGGCAAGTTTTCCAGTTAATGAATTTTTCTCTTCCTTCACCTTTCTGGAGACCTCGTCCCGTCTAACTCGGCTATCCTTAATACGAAGAAGCCAGTCAGCAACCAGTGACTCACAGCCTTCTCTTACGCTCAGCATTAATTCTTCTGGCACAGTCCGTAGATTGACCCGATCCTCAATATGTGCATTCATGATCTTGATTTGATTGGATAACGTCTGAATAAGCGCATCCATTCTTTCCAAAGATCGTTTACACTGGTTAAGCATGAGCTCATTCTCTTGGGAACGCTCCTGAATGTCCGCCTCTTTTTGCTCGAGTTGCTCATTCCAAATTTCCACGGCACGCTCATGTTTCTCTTTGATTCCTTTTTCTACCTTACGCAATTCCTTCTGCAAATTCTCTAATTCGGTCTGGCAACGGATGAAAGAATCGTGAACCATCTGATAGTCTTCTTCCAGTGAAGCAGTTTCCGACTTTTGACGGTTTCTTGCAGCCATAATGGATTCAGTAGATTCAGCAGGCTCTGTTACCTTCCGCCAATTCTCATCCACTTGATTCAGGCTGGCTTCAAGCTCCGTTAGATTCTCGCTCGCCGCTTTAATCTGGGCGGCTCTTGTTCGAATTTCAAGCTCATTCTCCGTCAGCGATTGCTGCAGACTTTCAACGGTACTGAGCTGCTGCAACAGAAGGTTCTGCTCTACGGGATCTATTGGTGTGGGTTCCATATCATCCGAAAGCTGAAGATATGTCGGAAATACAATTTCAGGGAACCAATGCTGCAGTCTAGGAAACAGAGCATACTTGGCATCTCCCATCCATTTCTCACGCTCTCCGCCAAGGCTTACCATTTGCGCTTCAAGATGCTCGAGTTGCTGGTCCTTACTCGCAAGCTCTTTGCTCACTAGACTCTTACGATCTGTATACTTTTTCTTCTCCTTTTGATCCTGCTCATGTTTCTTCGAACGTTCAATCCAACCTTGCAACGCTGCTGCTCTCTGCTCATGCTCTGCACTAAGCGCTTTATTCTCGATAAGTTCCCGACCGATCCGAGCAAGCGTGCTCTCGTTCTCATTAATCTCGTTGCTCAGACTGATAATGCTCTGCTGAAGTTCACTCTGCAGTTTCATAAGGGTATTGCGTTTGGCTGTAATCGTCACAGTGTTCTCTGTTTGATATAACCGCTCATATTCCTGACGCACAGATTTCAACTTCGATAAATAAGCCTCCGCGTCCTGAAGCACTTGTTCTTGCTCCTTAAGCTTTGCCTGAATACCGCTCTTAAAGTTTAAGAACCGATCTGGCTCCAGTACCATTTGTGGGCCTTGGTTAGCTAGAAGCTTATAAGATACTGGATCTGAAGCTGCCATCTCTTCACGGATAAAGATAGGCACCGCTGATTTGAGCAGTGTGTCCTTCAGCAAATCCGGTTTGATTTTATCAGCTTCGCGCCGGGTAACAATCAGACTATAAGGAAGGAGTGGATGGCGCTCTAGTTCTTCCTCACGTTCAAGGTATGGACGATCATTTAAATAGGAACTGCCCGGTGTGGATTGAATCTTGAGCGAATCGAGTGTATCCTTGACCGCGAGAATATCTGAATTCGGCAGCCAGTAGGATTGATTCTGAAGTTCCACGTCCATAAGCTGATTGTAGTACTCTCGTCTGGAACGTTTTGTTTGCTGCTCCACTTCATCCATTTTTCGGATAAATCGTAGTTGAATCGTATCCTGCTCTTCAAAAAGGCCAGTAGCTCCCAAACGATTATGTTCATCAAACATTTCCAGTAGAACAACAATCTGTGACCATAATTGTGATTCTTTATAGGTCTGCGAATCAAGCAGTGTCCCGAGCTCGTCTACCTCTCGTTCATAAGAGCGATGCTTCTCGCTGAGTTCTGCGTGATTCTTATGCAGTGCCAGCTTTCGGTTCTCTGCCTCTTTATGCTGTTCGTCTAGCACTTCCATATCCAGAAGTATCGTTTTGGCAGCTGAAATCGTACGTTGAAGCGCCGCCACCGGAGCATGTGCAGCGTCCTGACCATGCTGAGCTGCGAATGTTCCGAGTTCTTCTGTATATTGACGGATAGATAGCGTCAATTCATTAATCTGGATATCCAGGCCTGCTAACTCCAACAGGAAGCTCTCCCGCTCCTTGCGCAGACCTTTTTCTTCAGTCGTCAGTGCTCGCTCAGCGTTTCCAAATCCTCTGATCGTTTGTTGCCAGAGGCTTGACACCACATCCCATTGTTTACGAAGCTTTTCTTTAGCCGTCTGAATGACCTCTTGACGTTCTTTCATCTCCAGAGATCCTTCGATCGCTTGAATTTCTTTCTGCCATTGCTCAATTTGTCGTGTGTGGAGCATACGTTTAGCTAAGAAATGAGCCACTTCAAGCTTTTTCTCCTGAGTCTTGGAATCGTCCAGCCGTCCACGTGCACGTCTCTGATCATCACTAAGCTTTTTGAACTCTTCCTGTTTCAGTTCCATTTCTTCCTTACTGCGCAAATACTTTAGATTGTCCGTCTCAAATCGCAATTGCTTCGCATCCTGATAACGACCCGCCAGTTCATTACCAACCTTACTTCGCTCTTCTTCCGCATTTCTCTGTTCTTCATGAATAACCGTATAGATCTGACGCCCACGAAGTTCAGTTTCTTGAACAACACTCTCTGCCTCTACTCCTAGCTTCACCAGCTCGTATAAAGGTGCAGCCATGCCAAGAAACTCTGTATAGACCTGTTCCCGCTGTTCAAGCATCGGTAGACGTTGAGCTACTGTCGCCGTGTCAATAAACATCCGCTGCAGCGTATTGTCTTCTTCTTTGGGTCCCTCATTTAGACTGGAGCCAATCTCAGGGATAATTAGCTTTTCGAATAAGTTATGGTTGGTAAAGGCGTCATTCTTCTTAAAATAACCTTTAATACCACCCTCTTCCCCATTGATCCGCCGCATATTGCGCCACTCGGCGATATGGATATCCCGGGTAGCCAGGAAATCATAATATCTTTTTAAATCCGAGCTATGGCTACCGAAAGGTACAATTTCTCCCCGCCGATCTCGTATAAATTGCTGGATCGTTTCAAAACTCGTAGGTTCAGCAGTCTCTTCATCGAAGAGTGGCAACGTCGAAAGGGTGAGTTCAGACGCATCGCCATAATCGGTAAGTGCGTATAGAAGGTAATCCACTTTAATATCCTGCTGATCCAGTGAGTTATGTGCCGTCATAGCAATACCAGTCGTCATATATTCATTACGCTCATTGTTGTCCAGATGCCATTCGATAGCTACATGAAAGGTGTAAGGTTTAAGTTGTTTTTTATGATTATGAAAAAATGCTTCCACCTGGTTCTCACTGTCTTTTCCCCATGGTGTTTTAGGCATTAATAACTGAAATATGGATTGCAGCAGTACGCCCTTCCCGCCTCCATTCATAAGCGTAATAAGCGTATTGCTTGGCCCCTCTTCGTTACAGAGGTCCAGAATCATATCATCATATTTCTTGAGCATTTTCTCATATTTAAGTCCTGTAATCCGTATGCGTTCAATCCGCGGCATTAATAGCACCGTCTTTCTCAGCTAAAGTTCGTCCGATAAGTTTCTTCAATTCCTGATACCGGTCAACATCATGATATAAATACCGCATTCTCTCATAAAGCTCTTCCCGTGGGAATATCCGCTTCTCTGACTCCGAGATGAACACGAGCTTCTCCTCTTCCAGGAGCTTCATGCCTTCATGAATCAGCCCAATTCGTGAGCCTGCGCCTCTTGTCAGAAGATCGCTCTCTTCCTGACTCTTAGTTTGCATATAGAGGTTAGTCCACACCTTCGACATCGCTTGGATATCCAAGCGCCACTGCTGACTAAACCGGCCTTCATCATCCATCTGCATCCATGCTTGGAAAAGTGAAGACACCTGATCGGATATCTGTATATAGGACATACTGTCCTGCGCGGACTTAAAGTGAGTCTCGTCCTGATCCATCTCGGCCAGAAACACAAGGATGATGATATTAATGATATGTAAATGAGTTTTGCGTTCAATTCGTGAGTATTTATTCTTCAACTGGGTAAAGTTGGTGGCGAACACTGACCCGAGTGGATTGACCAACAAATGGAGACGGTGTCCCGAATTCATCACTCGGCAGCCTGCCTCCTTGGCAACATATTGAAGCGCATCATATGTTCCTGCATCCTGCAGGCATTCCGCTGCCGCAGGATCATCGAGAGGGATTACTTTTTTACGAAGTAATTCAAAAAATAGCCGTGAAGCTTGCTGTACCTGTTCTAATGTATAACTCATGCTAGTAACCTCTCACCTCTCCACGATCGTAATAGTATATGGGCTCATGTCTAGACCAGACCAGCGTACCCTTAGGGCTGATTCTTGCGCAATGCTCGTCCGCAACAGCTTGCCGTGCAAGCTCTCCAGTTGAGGATCATCCGCTAGTACGTACCTGATTAGCAGCTGGCATTCATCAGATCCGTTGCTGTTCTCCGGAGCCTGTTCCTGTACTACAATCTCTGAATGAAAAAACTGCACCCATAGATCAATAGCATCCGGTGTGCGTGCCCATCTTGTTAATTCCTCCTCGGTAAAAGCTTCTGTAGTAAACGTAAAGCTTCCCCGCTCGGCTAGCGCACTGAACACAGGCTTCCACAGTTCAACGACTTCCGCCCATGGAATACCTTTAGGAATATATTGAGCATTCTCAGCATAGAGCTCATCTTCAAGTTCATCTATTACTATATCCGGGATAAAACCAACCTCTTGTTCCTCCCAAGCCCAAGGAAGTGGATAGACAAAATCCTGATTCGGAGCAAACAATCCGCCGAGCAGCAGTTCAAAGCTGTCACCGCTTGGCAGCCCCTCTTCTTTAACCCATTCCTCCCATACATGCGTACGGAAATTAAAGCCGGCGGCTCCCCAGAATAGTTCAGGAAAGTTCAATCTTAAGTTGGTCTCCACCTCGAAAATATTCAAGACTATCTCAGCCAGCTCATCGTGTACACGCCTTGAGAGCTCGACTCGTTCAGAAAGAATACGGATCTCATTAAAGTCGATCACATCTTTCTCGTCATTGGCTAGCCGGGCCAGAGAACGATGAATATTATCAAAATGCTTGCGTTCTTCATCGAATTGCTGATGAATTCCTTCAAGTCTCTGATGCCGGGCCACTCCGAATTCACTAAAAATATGCTTCGGGTTACGGCGCAATGCATTCCGGTATTCCTGCTGCTCATGAGTCATCTTCCTAACCCGGGAGATAAGCTCATTCACATCCTGAAGCGCCCGAGTTACACGTCCATGCTTAATATGCATCTGAATCTCGAGCAGCTTGATGCTGATCTGGAACTCTTCAATAATCTCATGACTCATAAAAATAAGCTCCATGGCATATTCAGAGAGACGATAGATTGTTCTGCCGCTCTCTTCCCAGCTACTGCGGGTCGCATCCTCATCCACCATGAAATACTTATATTTCTGCACAGACATTTGCCGAGCCGCATCATCATAATAATAGGATTCGAAATCCCCACCATTTCCGCTCCAGAGCAGGCCGTCTACTAAACGTTCTACGGATTCAGTAGTCCCGAGATTCGCAATATTGAACCGTTCCAATGCAGTCCAAGCCAACGCTATTATATCTTCCTTGGATCTTCTCTCATTGGATTCTAGCTCCAAATAATAGACTTGTAACAAGATGCTTAAAGATACCATTTCTTTGTACGGTTGGATTTCGCCAAGGTTCATCCCAGCCCCCAGATTCCATAGGGGATTCAATCGTTTATTTCGTTCGCCAAAATCCGACCAATTCATCTTTCTGCCATCCTCACCAAATAAAAATAAAACCCGTATACATCCGTATAGGGTTCTGAAGTACGCGAATATATGTTTCTATTATATCAATTCATCGAAGGTTGTGCTATTTATTGTTAAACAAAATAATAGATTCTATCCTCGCATTTCTACTCTGCAGAATCTGGAGTACATACCATGCAATACTGCTCTAATGTACTGTTGGGTAAAGGGATAACCTTAACCGTGCGGAATTGATAATGCTCATAGATGGGAAGATTACTTAGCGTCTGTGTCTCTAACGTGCATAATGCATTCTTCTCGCGGCACTCGGCGAGCAGCGGCATCATAATTTTTGATACATATCCTTGCCCACGGTAACGTTCCTGCACTACAAGCATATCCAAATGCATATACTTCTGATCACCAAACATCGATAACCATAAGGAACTCATACTGCGCAAAGTGGCTAACCCTCGAATAAATCCTCGCACACCAATGATTCGGCAAATCGGTAAACACTTGAGAATCGCCAGCCCAATTTGTTTCATATAGTTGACGTTCGAAATCAATGTCCCGCTCTGACGCTCCGAATGGAACACCAAGGCGACAGCTTCATAATTTGTTGACGTCGTTAGTAAATCCGAATAAGGATACAACATCTCAATATAACGATGAAAAAAAATGTTTAATACGCGGAGTCTGGTTGTTTCATCAGGCAAAATATGCTGATACAATGGATCATCCTTTGCGAAGGCTTCTGCCAGAACGCTGGCGGCTTTCGGAATGCCCTGCCGATGAATTTTAATTAATGAACTACAAATAGTTCCACCTCATTTAATTTACTTTCGCGATAGGCTCGGTTAGTGTACAAGCCATTCAGGAATATTATAACTGGTTCAGTCAAGTCCTCATTTAAGGGGATGAACTTAGATATGGCACGATGGTTCTATTGTCATTTCTTCATTGAATGAGATATGATTAAAAAGATTACAAAAAATACTGGGAGGAAAAATGGAAGATATTATACTGTGGCTTAAATACTTGTTTCTAGGGTTTGTTCAAGGGGCAACTGAGCCAATCCCCGTTTCCTCGAGCGGCCATTTAATCATCGCGCAGAAATTGCTAGGCTTAAAACAGAATGGGCTATCATTTGAAATCCTAACAAATACGGCTTCTCTAATTGCGATTTGCTTTATTTTCCGCAAAGATATCGGAAGATTGATCACTGGATTCGTTCAATTTATTCTGACCCGCAAAGAGGAATATAAGTCAGATTTTATGTTCTCTTTGTACATTATCATTGGCACCATGCCTGCGGTTATCGTAGCCTTGTTCTTTAAGGACCAAATTGAGGAGATCTTCTCGTCAGTACACACCGTGTCCATCGCCTTGCTGGTAACCGGGGTTGCTTTATGGTTAATTCGTAATCTTCGCGGTCGTAAACAAGATGGGGATTTAAAAGCGAAGGATGCAGTCATAGTCGGACTTGCCCAAGCTGTAGCTCTTATTCCTGGGATAAGTCGCTCAGGCGCAACGGTCATCTCTTCCATTGCTGTGGGAATGAAGCAAGAAACTGCTTTACGCTTTTCTTTTATGTTGTATATTCCAATCAGTCTGGGCGGACTTGTTATGGGTGCATCTGATATTGCCAGTGACCCGAACCGAGCGCAACTAGCAATTCCATACTTAATTGCATTTATCACTACACTAATCGTTACGTATTTTTCTATGCGCTGGTTTATGGGGATTATGGCTAAAGGTAATTTGAAGTACTTCTCTTATTACTGCTTCTTGGCTGGGATACTACTCCTTATCTTCATGTAAGTACATGATTTCAAACAAAAGCCCTCATGACAATCTCTGGGATTACAGAGAGCATGAGGGCTTTTCATCCTATTTTAACAGGGATATTACTTCACCACTCGACCGAATCTTGCCGATCCTAGGGAAAATGGTTTTACACACATAGTCATGCTCTTCTTTCGTAGAAGCAGTCATTGCATCTTCCACAAAAACTTGGTTGTAACCAAGCTGATAAGCTTCTCTAGCTGTCGTATCCACACCTATGGATGTAGAAATACCACACAAGACAATTGTATCTATACCACGACGCCGTAGCTGTAAATCAAGATCCGTTCCGAAGAATGCCCCCCACTGACGTTTAGATATCACATGTGCGTTTTTGAAGTCAGATAATTCAGGTACCAAGGTATCCCAACCTTCTGGAATGGCTCCTGCATTCATCTTCAGATCTGTTTGAGGTCTTAACATATCCTGTCCATCTAACGAGGATACTCTTACAAGTACTACAAATGCCCCCTTTTCCGTGAAGGCTTGAACTAAACTGCTACCTTTCTGAACCACCTGCTCACCTGTATGTGGAGCCTTATTCGGCATGTTAACAATTCCATTTTGCAAGTCGATTACAACCAGCGCCGTTTTCTTTGCATCAATACATTCAGTTTCTGATCTCTTTAAGTCTTCCATTGTCTTCTCTCCCATTTAAGCTTAGTTTTTTATACACTTTAAAATAAACCCAGCCTGCATTTATCAATAGCAAAATACTCGTAATAAAGAATACATCTCGGATCCCAAACCAGGCTGCCACTTGCCCACCTAGAACCGAACCCGCAAATGTGCCAAGATAACCTGCCGACATGTTAAATCCAAACACTCTGCCTGTAAGCGCATCTGGTGTTATTTTCTTAACGAGGATATTCACAGAAGGTATTAACCCACCTGCCGCTAATCCTAGTAGAAAACGCAGACCCATTAACTGCCAAGGATTCTGAACAAACGCTTGTGGGATAAACAGAAGTCCTGCCGCTATAAGCGCAACTAGTATAACTTTTTGAGCACCTATTCGGTCAGACAACTTGCCAAGCCTTGGAGCAGCAATGATGTTAGCCAGCCCTGAAGCTGAGAAGGTCATCCCTGCAAGCAGAGCCACATGACTAGCACTCTTGGAGAGCTGAGTAACATATACCGTAATGATTGGTTCTACAGAGTATAAAGCAACAGTTAGAATAAAGAAGGTTACAAACAAGGTTAGCGTTAGGCTTTTCTCTGGAACACTGATCCAGACCTCCTTGATACTCAGCGTCTTTTTATCTTCACGATGAAAAGATTCCTTCACGAACAAAGCCGTTGTAATGAAGGCAACCAGCATCAGTCCACCCGTAACAAAAAATGAACTTTGTAAACCCATGCTTTCTGCAATGAAGCCACCAATCGTTGGGCCAAGCAAGGCTCCAGCAATACTGGCTGTTGAAAGGGTTCCTAAAGCATATCCTGCATGTTCCTTATCCGTCTGAGTTGCGATTAATGTAGTACAAGCTGTACTATAACCCGTTATTGTGCCCTGTAATAATCTTAGTGCAATTAATACATACACATTAGGTGCAAAACCCATACAGCTGATCACAATCGCCATCCCAAGACTTGCCCGCAAAAGCATTGGTTTCCGTCCGAACCTGTCTGCCGCCAGTCCCCAAATGGGTGAAAATATGGCTGAAACGATAAAGGTAATCCCAAAAGCAATGCCAGAAAACTGAGCAACGGAATCGGCATTATCCACGCCAAGATGCTTAATGTAAAGTGGCAATACTGGCGCAATCTGGCTCATACCTACACCCGTTACAAACATACCAAACCAGCAAACGATCAAATTCCTTTTCCACATGGACATAAAAAAGCCTTCTTTCTGCTAACAATAACAACCTCATATTAACAGTCAGATTGGCTCTATACCATGCATTATTCTAAACTCCATGGACATTTTTGCTCTGAAATTCCGAAGGGCTGATGCCTGTCATTCTTTTGAAAATTCTGCTGAAATAAAATTCATCCGTAAATCCAAGGGTTTGCGCAACCGCTTTGATTTTTATGTCCCCTTCAAGAATCAGCTCTTTCGCTTTATCAATTTTCATTTTATTAAAAAACTCAATGATCGAATAACCTGTAATCTCTTTAAATGCTCTCGATAAATAAGCAGGTGAAAGCTGTACCAAATCTGACAATTCGCTCAAGCTAACTTTCTCATTGATCTTTTGATGCATATAATTAATAATTTTTTCCACCTTTAATGAAGTGGAGTAATTTTGACTTTGTTTTTGTGTATTTTGAGCAATTGCAATGATAAGCTGCTGTAACAAAGTCTTCGCTACAAATTCATACCCTGGCAGCTTAGTATTCCAGCTCTGAATCATTTGTCCGAAGATATCTTCCACTTGATAATAATCCTTCAATTCGGATACAGCTTGCAAATGGAGTGAATCCACATCATCACTAATTCCCCAGTTCTCCTCGTTCACGCTCACCTTCGCATAGTTGAAATGAACGGACAGAAAGCATAAGGGATCTTCAGCATCTATCTCTATTGAATGCTTAACATCTGGAGAAATATAGAATAACATACCAGCTTTAAACGAATGTCGTTTTCGCTCCATCATAAAGCTGCCCTTCCCTCCAGTCACTAAGAGAAGTTCATGATGCTGAAGGGTTCTAACGAGCTTGCTCCAATTTCTCTTGGGGTCGTTGAAGTATCTATAATTACAATATAGTATGTGGAAAAATAGATTATTTATATTCATAAAAGACCTGTCCAAATGTCCACCGAACGTTCGATCGGATCGTATTCTACATCATATCCGAACGATTCGGATATAAATCGGAGAGGAACATAGGTCGCGTAACCGTATAGATGAGGTGGGCTATTCATCTGCACAGCTTGTCCATTAATGTAGGCTGTATGATCGTCGATGGTCATCTTCAGAGAAAGTCCATTTTTTTCAGCGGTAATCGTGCGAGTTGCCTTGTTCCATTCTACCCTGGCTCCAAATAACTCAAAGAGATAACGCATGGGCACTTCTGAAATGCCATTCACAATGTTTAGCGGCGGTGCTGATAGAAGTGGCATATCATCAATGTTCAACTGATACAGGAATGGGCTTGTCTTAAAGGTCCATTTTTTCACTAGCGTTTCGCCACCGGATTGAAATGAAACCTCCGCGGTATACTCCCGATCGCCCCTCAACTGACGCTGCGCTGTTAGTACATACCCGTAACCAGAATTGAGTTTCTTCACACTAAGCGGGATACTAATGTGGCGGTTGCCTGCCTGTGTGCTTAGTTTAGCCTTTATGTCTGCTACATCCCGTAAACTACTAAAGACCGTAAGTGTTGTAGCTTCTCCTTGAATTAACTGCTGTGCATTCATTTTGTAAATGTTGCCTGACCACACTCGCGTCATTCCATCATAAGGAAATACGCTCGCAGTCGCTGGTGTAGTCATTACGCCTTCTGACTTCAAAGCACCAACAATCACGGTAGACTTACCCACTCGTGCAATGCCAATAGAAGCAACTGCCGGGGTCAGCATCACTTCCCTGCGATCATGCATAACTGCTAGCTCGTTAATCTCTGAAGCCATATCAAATTCATCATAGGCCCGCTCTTTCATATATACGGTTTCCATAATCTCCGGTACTTCTCCGCTTAAACCCGACGTTAACACTCTCTCTTTAGGCGTTTGTTGGGTAAAGAACTCACGACCTCTCACTTCTATAGATAAATCGCCTTCAGACTTTATTGTAAAATTAGCATTAGCGTAGCGAGCATGATTAATCGCCGCCTTAACGAGGGCAGGATCAAGTTTCACTTCATCCAACCCCATTTGTTGCCGAATTTTATTAATCGAAGCTAGTGCTTTTAGTTGCTCCGCACTACTAGTTCCGTCAAACAATACTTTTGCGGCTTGTACCTTTGTGACATCAATCAATGGAGTGATTGCCATAAGCAGCAAGACGCCTATAAGTATCCATCTTTTACGCATAGTTCCCCTCCTCAAAATTCCATATCTTGTTAGACGACATTCTTCCAGAAAGGTTTCTGTAAAGCAGTTCAAAAACACAAAACAAACCACCCCGTAAATGAACTTCACCTCAATGGTTAGACACACAATCAGAGGCGTATTTCATTATAGAGTGGCTTCTCTGTGATCTCTTATGGTTTCTGAATAAACAGTTGTGTCCAATAATGTTGATATTGACTAGTCGCAGTTCCCCCTACATAACCAACCCCAATATCCGTAAAGCGAGGATCCAAAATATTAGCTCTATGACCAGTACTATTCATCCACGTTCTCATTACTGCTTCAGGTGTTGCTTGGCCCGCCGCGATATTTTCTGCATAAGCACGCCACTCCACTCCAAATCGATCTAGCATTTGAGAGGGGGTACCATAAGTTGGAGAGGTATGACTAAAATAGTTATTATCCCTCATATCTCTTGATTTCAAAACCGCAAGATCAGTTAGCCGCGTATTTAGAGTTAAGGCAGCGATTCCTCTACTCGTACGTTCTTCGTTGACTAATCTAAAAACTTGCAATTCAAATGCGTTAGCTTGTCTAATATGAATCCTTGACTTCCCTACTCTTTTCGTTCCGGAACTACGTTTCGTTTTTATTCCTTTACTCAAAGAACTTTTGACTCTTCTTATTGAAGATATTCTTTGCTTCATGATTTTCCCTCCTACACTGTATTTACAACAATATATTGTGGAAGAGGTCTTCACGCTTGTACCAAAGTCTATAATTCTACTATAAATTTTGTTAATCCTATGTACTTGATTTCTCTTTGACTTGACATGTATGTGTTACTTTATGTTAATATAAACAAATCATAAACGTTGATATATCATCTATTTTTCTAATTAGGAGAGATCATATGGATTCCAAAGACCCGCTAGGGTTAGTTATTCGAGATTTACACTTAGAAATAGCCAATTATTTAACAAAATTGCTTGCACCCGTTCGGCTTGCGCCTGAACAACATTTACTTATGGCTTTGTTGCTTGAGAAAGAAGGTCTATCTCAGAACGAGATTGCTAATAAACTTGGGAAGGATAAAGCCAGTGTTGCCCGAATGATCGCTAGCTTAGAGAACAAGGGGTACATTCATAAAGTACCAAGTACGCAAGACCGTCGTTCGGTAAATGTTTTTGTCACAGACGAAGGCAGGAAATTAGAGACTACAATCAATGAGGTGACAATCAAATTAAACGAAATTATAGCGACAGGATTCTCTCCTGCGGAGTACTCAGCGCTAACAACTTTGTTAACTCGTGTGCAGAATAATGTAAGTGAGGCATAAATGCATATCCTCCGCTCTATAGTTGACATATCATCTATTCTTCAAAAATAATACGAATCAATTCTGAAAAGAGGTTTATCCCTATCATGGAATCAACAGCAGCTGTTCAAGTTAAACGTCCCGCCCTAATGGCCTTCTCACTTATGCTAGGTGCATTCGTCGGGCTATTTAGTGAAACCGCCTTAAATATGGCTTTTACCAACTTAATGGATGAATTTTCAATCAACGCCTCAACGGTTCAATGGCTAACCACAGGATACTTACTTGTACTAGGAATCCTCGTTCCGATATCCGCCCTATTAATGCAATGGTTTACCACTAGACAATTATTCACAGCATCCTTGTTATTATCTATCATTGGTACTTTAATTGCTGCCCTCTCCCCCAATTTCACCTCCTTATTAATTGCGCGTTTAGTGCAAGCCTTGGGAACTGGTTTATTGCTGCCCCTAATGACGAACATTATTCTAATAATTTTCCCTGCACATAAACGTGGAACTGTCATGGGGATGATGGGACTTGTTATTATGTGCGCACCGGCCATCGGGCCAACTTTGTCTGGTTTGATCGTGGATCATTTGGGCTGGGAGTTTATCTTTTGGACAAGTTTACCTTTATTATTATTTACATTTGGATTCGGATTAACATTTATCAAAAATGTAGCCAAAATCTCTAAACCTAAAATAGATATTTTATCCATTCTACTTTCTACTTTCGGATTTGGTGGCATCGTATTTGGATTTAGCAACATCGCTGATCATGCTTTAAGTGAAATCATTGTCTATCTGCCTCTTATCGTTGGTGTCATCAGCTTAATCCTATTTGTATTAAGACAGTTTAAGTTGGAAACGCCGATGCTAAATTTACGAGTGTTTAAATATCCTATGTTTACAATAGGTCTGATAATGGTCTTTTTAGGAATGATGATCATTTTATCCTCTGCCATTTTATTACCGTTATATTTAAAAGGAGGTTTATTGTTATCAGCTACAGCTGCAGGAATTCTACTCCTTCCAGGCAGTGTGATTAACGGAGCTATGGCTCCAGTTACGGGTAGAATATTTGATAAATTCGGTCCAAAATTATTGCTGCCGCTTGGATTCTCCATCGCAACCATTGCAGGTTTTCTATTTACAAGCAATTCTACTGAAACCAGTAACCTGACCTTTATTTTAATACACTGCGCTATGTTTATCGGATTAGCTATGGTCATTATGCCCGCTCAAACCAATGGCTTAAATCAGTTACCCGTGAAATACTATCCGGATGGGGCTGCTGTTATGAACACACTTCAACAAATCGCAGGTGCTCTTGGTACAACGTTCGCTGTTACACTAATGTCTAGCGGACAAACACGATTCGCTAATACACATCCAACTGCTGCACAGCCTGAAATTTTAACCGCAGGAATTACACATGCATACTTATTTATCGCAGCAATTGCAGTTATCGGATTAATTATATCGTTATTTGTGAAGCGTATTAGAGTTTATTAATTTTAATCAAAAAAAGACAGTGGACACGAGCTGTCCGCTGTCTAAATTTTAATCCATATATTTTTCATAAAATACTAAAGTTAATTTATTGTTTATTCGCTTTGTTTCTTCTGTTCGTTTATATCCTACCTTTTCATATAAATAACAGTTCCTCTGCTCTTGCTCAATACTATCCAGCTCCCATTTTTTCGCGTCATTATATCTCTGTTCAATGATTGCAAAAACCTGCTGGGCGATCCCCATCCCCTGGTATTCTGGCATAATAAATATGGGACTGACACGGTAAGTATTGTTTTCCTTTTTAACGATTCGGACACCGCCCACAGCAATATCAGAAGTCTTAATCATAAAATAATCTGTAAAAGACTGATTAATTCGGTTTATCATTTGTTCTACGGACTCATTGGCAGGGCTGGTTTCATAATCCTTATATTTCTCCAGTAATGGCATAAAGGCTTTGACTTGCATTTGATGAATAAATTCCGCATCACTTACGTCTGCTCTACATAAAGAAATCCCCATAAAGATGTACCTCCATTAAAATATATTACTATTAACAAGATTTATGGTTTGTTTTTAGGTATGATATAGAGTGATCCGTCTTCCTTGTATTCAGCATAAGCAATGTCCTCAACGCGTTTATAACCTTGCTCCTCGATCCATTCCTGGATCTGTATCTTATTCATCGTTCTGCCACGCATCGAATCTTCCAGCAGCCTACCTTTATCAATAACTGTAATGGAAAAAGAGGAAGACTGCTCCGATTGCTCCTCTTCAGACTTGCGCATAATCGACAGTGAGCCATTCGTTTCGAGCAGAGCATACTTCACTTCACTTAGAGAAAAAATATTTTGCTGCCGCAGCATAAACAGCAGTTGGGTAAACTCAATATCGTATTTTTCCATCAAATCCTGATTCACTTTGCCATCGTCAATAAGCAACACCGTCCGGCCTTCCGCCATGTTCCCGAACTTCACAAAATGGGTCGTTGCCTTTTCAAACAAATAAGACAAAGCGGTCCAGATGAAAAGCGCAAACAGCAGATGCCAGATCTTCACCTCATCATCGTATATCGTATTCCCTACAATCTCACTTAAAATCAATGATGACAAGAAATCGAGAGGTGTCAATTGGCTAAGCGTCTTGCGGCCAGTAATAAAGGTAATGATCCACAAACCAAAGAAACTAATGATCAGTTTGACACCTATAGTTACAAATATATCCATTACTGCACCTCCAGATGGGAATTCGCACAGGGTCGTTGCCCTTATGACACGAAATCCATTCATGAAAGGTATTACACACTCCTAGTGGGGGATAAACAGCAAACGAGACGCTCTGCAACTTGCCCTTATGTTGGAATGGTGATAAGGAACGTTGTGCCTTTGCCTTTTTCACTATCAACTTCAACAATGCCCTTCACTTTATCAATGGTACTGTAGACCATAAGCATCCCCAGTCCCGTACCTTCAGCTTTGGTCGAATAATACGGTTTACCGAGACGCGATATTTCTTCCTTTGTCATTCCAATGCCAGTATCGCGAATACTGATAATAATATTTTGTTTTTTTTCCGAAATATCGATGAACAGCGTACCACCGTCCTTTTCCTTCATGGCTTCGATTCCATTTTTATACAGATTAATAAGACATTGCTGTATTTGGTTCCGATCATAATTTTTGAATAGCGAATTATTAAAATTAAATTTGACATCTACTTTGTGCATAGTGGCATAAGGCATGATGATATTCTTAGTATATTCTGACTCGTCCTGCATGTTGGAATAAACCATATTATCGGATTGCGGCTTTGCAAATGAAAGATAGTCACTCACGATTTTTTCAGCCCTCTGTAATTCTAATAGAGATAACTCTACGTACTGTTTCTCCTCCCTTGTGATCGTCTTCGATTTATTCAACAGCTGCAAAAAACCGCTGGTCACTGTAAGCGGGTTTCTGATTTCATGTGATACACTTGCCGCTAGCTCGCTCACGACATTTAATCTTTCAGATTGCATAATTCGGTCGCGATTCTTAATATTAGTAATAATCTTTTCTATTAAGATCATATTGATACACATCACCCCGACATGCGTCGTAAAGGCATTTAAGGTGAGAAACCAATATTCCCGATTTAAACTCCCCTGTGTAAAACCTAATATAATTAGGTAAAATCCCATTGTCAGAAAAGAAATTATTGTTGCCGCGATGATGCGACTTTTCGAATCTAGTTTTAAGAATCTTTTACTATATAGAGGAACCAGGATTAGGATTGAAGTGGCGAAAAGAAAGGATTGTAACGTACCCTCTCCCCCCACATAGAATCGATAGATATTTAAAAGGATATATAGCGGTAGAACGTTCTTGTATCCACCAAAAAGAGCCACAATGATAAACGGGATATATCTCAAATCAAAAATAAAGCCCATATCGAGTTTAAAAGGTTTCGCTATGCAGAGACACATGGTCACTGCCGACAGTAGAACTAGAATCTTACTATTATAAGCAAAAGCACGATTCTCAAAGAAAAGTAGAAAAATTAAGATTGGAAACAATAAAAACAAGAAATTTAAAAGCAAAGTCTCAAACAAGGGATAACTTCCTTTCAGCCTAGTGTTGCTTAAAATACAGCGTACTGGAAAAATACGCTAAAATAATATTATAAGTAAAGTTCCCCTTATTAACTATGTATTTCTCAACCATTTTTAAAATAATAAAAAAAAGCACCTGACGGCGTCCTTGGAGGTAAAGTTACAAGCTGAGTACATCCGTAATTCCATACTCGTATCCGTGTGAGGTTCCGCTTACCAACCGTATAGCCTTTATTTCGATGAAATAAGCACATATATTAGGGACGGACCATATTGCACTTATTCCCTAATAACAAGCCCATTCCGGGTGAATCAGGGCGAATAACGGCGCTGGCTCGTTTACGTTACCGGCGGCACATTGTATTCGGTTTTTCGCATACATTTAGCTCGTTACGTTACCGGCGGCACATTGTATTCGGTTTTTCGCATACATTTGGCTCGTTTACGTTACCGGCAGCACATTGTATTCGATTTTTCGCATACATTTGGCTCGTTTACGTTACCGGCGGCACATTGTATTCGATTTTTCGCATACATTTAGATCGTTTACGTTACCGGCGGCACATTGTATTCGGTTTTTCGCATACATTTGTCCGTAAGCTCGACTAAAACATGCATTTCGGAGGATATAAGATCCACTCTGTCCGTTCTACATCCCAAAGAGGCGTGTGCTTAATAAAAAACAGGGCTCCCCATGGCCAACAGTTGAATATAGGACCATCCATTGAATTTGTTTCACATTTCTCCGCAGTCTCAAAATTTTACAAATTCTATTATTTCAAAAAACATTCAATAGATGCTTTAATGATGCGATGATATTCTTACTCGTAATTTATTTAACGAATCGAATTATGATTATTTTGTCTTTTGTAAACCTCTTATTACGATCGATACAAGCAATATTCCTAAACATCCCCCTGTAATAGGCGAAACCACAAGAATACCAATTATATTCCTGCTCGAACTAAAAAGTAACTTCATACTAGTTACTGCTATCGCTACAACAACTACTGATGTCCAGAAAATTTTTTTTTTGTATTGTTGTAACTGTTGGTATCATTGTTACCGTTTCTCGATCTCGATACAACGACCTAACTATGATCCAAGTTACCATGAGTAATCCGAATATAGAAAACGAATGCTGCAATATTTTATAAAGAGTGAAATTATAAATCACTATATCCCTTAATGGGGGAAATTGTTCTACAAAGTAACCATTGAAATGTGTAAAACCATCGATGAACACGTGAGTAAAGAAACCAATAATCACAGATATGATGAACACTACCCAGCCCTTAGAGGTCAATCTCCACTTGCTCAAGGTATTGTACGCTCGTTGATCTATATTATAGTTCGAAGGAAGATGCAATATTAATATCTCCTTAACTATAAAATGGAAAATTAGTGCAATAATCACACATAGGGGAATTGCCTGTAAAAATAATCCTATTATAGAATGCCCTATACTTTGATGGGGCTCAAGCATAATAAAATATTCAAAATCAGGTGACATACTTCCTAGAATCAAGCCGGTAGCACTAAAGTATTTTGGGTTCACATATTTAAAAGGAAGTGCAAAAATAGGATGAGCAAAAGTGAAAGGCATAACAATCTCCTAGTGTTTATTATATTTTTTAGCAACAAAGGTTATACAATCTGTTGTCAGTTTTACGGGGTGGCCTTTTCTATCAATTTCATATTCTATTTGTTTTACAAATTGTTGTTTAACTTCCCATCCAGTGTACTGCTGAACTAATAAATCAATCATTCTTTCTGTAGGTATATTCACTTCAAACATCGGGTCTAGTTCTTGTCCATTTTCAAGGTTTACCTCTTGTATGTTCGATCCGATAATAATGCAATTGATTCCATTTCTTTTAGTTCCAATAATCATTTCGTTAAGTTTACTTTCCAGAGCTTTTTCCGAACTTATATGTTCCAAGGCAGATACAGCTAAGATAATGTCATATTCCTCTTGATCGATAATGAAATATTCAATGTCAGATAGTCTTGTTACAATAAATGGTTCGACTCCAAATTTTCGACTATAACCTTCCAATTTTTCTATGGCCGACTCCAATAAATCAACACAAACTACCTTTCCATTTCTATTTTTCATGGATTCCGCTATGGGGATACTATTCCTACCAATCCCAGCTCCTAAATCTAATACACTTAAGTATTCTTGATCTCTGTATTCTTCTAATAGATCGATTACCGTCTTTACGGGTCTATGTAGCCAGGAACCTGGCTCGAACAAATTATAACTATCGTAACACAAGTCATGATATCTCTTCTCTTCAGTTCTTATATTCGCTACTCTGTCCATTTCACACCTCGAGCTTTCCTTATTACATATTTTCAACTAAGCATTGTACTGCGTTCAAATAAAACCTAAAATACTACATATATAGGTTTTTTTAATATTACACACTATGAACCCCCTATGATAATGAAGGAGATGGTTAACGTAGAGCCTACTCATCTACCACATCATAGCTATATCCACGCGACGGAGCTAGCTATTCAATACATGAAGGAGCATCTTGATGAAGAAGTAACTTCAGAGCAACTCGCTCATCTAGTCGGTTATAGCGCCTATCACTTCACTAGAATATTTAAGAAGGCAACAGGAATTTCACCACGCCAATACTTGTCCGCCTTGCGGATAGAATCTGGTAAACAAGCGCTGCTGAAACAACCTTCGTTGCTAACGAAGATTATGCTCTCGATAGGCTTCCGAAGTGCCGGCTCCTTCCATCATCGGTTCAAGCAATTCGTCGGCCTATCACCTAAGAAGTTTGCAGCCACTTCGTCTGAATTATTCTCCCATATGAATCAATATGAACACACACCCTTAACATCTGATACATTGCCATCCTCACCACAAATGTGTATTCACTGTCAACTAGAGACACCACCGGATTTTCGCGGTCTATTATTTGTAGGTTTATTTCCACGCCCCATTCCCGATCAGAAACCCATCGTCGGTACTGCGCTCAATATGCGCAATCGCGAATGCATATTTACTGATATCTCACCTGCTACGTATTACATACTTGCAGCAGGTATTCCATGGAGTCGTAATCCTGTTGACTATTTTAAGTTAGATACATGTTTGCGAGGGAAATTTGATGAACCTGTTGAAGTGAATATTACAACGAAGTTGCACGTACACATCCTCTTAAGAGATCCTCTCCCGCATGATCCACCAATCGTCGTTAATTTGCCGCTGTTATTGTTTGAGAAATTTAACCGAAAGCGAGCAAACTAGAAGACTTTACAAGCTGATTAATCACATATACTTAATCAAATTGACAGTAATCTTCCTGATAAGAGGTGACCAGATGAGTCTAGTATCACAAATCGTCGTTAACAGTAGTCTAGAATTGGTATGGAAGGCATGGACTGAAGCGGATCGTCTATCGGAATGGTTTGCACCAGAAGTATTAGTCGAATTGAAGGAAGGCGGGAAATACGAACTTTACTTCGATCCTAGCAACAAGCGATCGATGAGTACTGCTGGCTGTTTAATACTTCGGATAGAAGCATCTCATACACTCGTCTTTGAATGGAAAGGTCCTGATCCGTTCGCTGAAGTCATGAATAAGCCCGCAAATCTAACACAGATTGAGGTGAAATTGAAAGCTCTTTCCGATGGTACACTTGTTACGATATGTCATTCGGGATGGACAGAATCTGAACCCTCACAAACCGCTAGAAGCTGGCATGAGCAGGCTTGGGCACAGATGCTTTCAAGTCTTAAGAGCAAGTTAGAGGCAGGTCAAGGAATATTGTGCTGTCAATAAATGATCCTATCCCTTGTTTGTGCACGTATTCTAACCTATTGGAGGAATAATTGTATGCCTAATATCAGTGTTATTTCTATTAACATAGCAGATATGACTGTAGCCATTGATTTCTATTGTAATAAATTAGGATTCGAAATCTCCACCCAATATGATGATTGCCTTATTAGCTTGAAGCACGAACCTATCCCGATTGTACTCTGTCAAGTGGAGCTCAATACTCAAGTTCAGTATCCAAGAGAATCACAAGTTGTAATTGGACTCCAAGTCGAGGACCTAGTCGCTTCTATTCAGCAATATAAGCTGCTTGGTATCAAAGTGCAATACGATGAACCTCGCGAGTGTCCTCCAGGCATCTATAGCGCCATTGTAGATCCGTTTGGCAATGTAATTGAACTGTTGGAATATAGATAATTAGTATAAACCGTTACTAGCATTTTCGAGTAGCAGTTTCTCTCATTGCTATGAGACATCGATCAATACATGGGAGCCAGTTCCATCTCCGATACATGAATTGTGATTTGATACTGCTTCAAAGTAACGATGATTTCACAAAACGGTTCGAAATCTCCAAGTAAAAAGCAAATCAAAGTCGCAATACGGTTGTTAGCTCTTCTTCAATAATTTCGCCGCTGTCACGGAAACCGAAGCTTTCATAGAGCCTTTTAGCGGGCAAGTTATCAGCCTTATAAGAAATCCAGCAATATTGTGCGGGGCCTGCCGGTAAAGTGCGGATAAATTCTAAAATTCTTGTCATGGCTTCTCGGCCGTAGCCCTGATTCTGGTATCGTTTATCAATCATTAGTCGCAGGATACAATAGCTATCATTTACAAAGGATGGCACTTCATATCCAGTAATACCATAAGTCATCATCACAAAACCAACCGGCTCTTCATCCGCGTAAATCGCAAACGGAAATGGATGACCACCATTGGTTACAAGGACATAACACGAAGCCATGCTTGATAAATTGGACGCTACGAAGCGACGTTGATCGTCTGAAACCTCCAAATTGAAAATAGCACGTCGGTTTTCTAGTGTGATCTTTCTGAGAGTAATCATGATGGGCTTCTCCCTTCATATCTAAATTATTGAGTTTGGATATTATATCATCAATTTCCATGTTTTGTATCGATAGTCTGCCCACTAACTAAAAAAGGCTACCGTTCAATCGGTAGCCAGGATGAAATACTCATGTCTTTATTTTCCTAGAAATCCACCTTCAGACTTTATCACTTGCCCCGTAATCCACTGCGAATCATCACTCGCTAAGAAACTAATGCCTCTAGCTGCATCTTCAGGCAACCCGATTCTTCCCATTGGAAACATAGGCAAAAAATGAGTTTTCATCTCATTCGTTATCCACCCGGAATCCGTAGGACCCGGATCAAAACCATTAACTGTGATATGTAGCGGAGCTAAACCAACAGAAAGAGGTTCAATTAATCCAATTAATGCACCCTTTGTCAATATATAAGCCAGGTTATCAGGGTCAGGCCCTTTAGAAACCATAAAAATAATTCTACCTGGAGTCCCCTTTGAATGATTCTTTTCGAATCTTCTGGCAAATTCAGTACTGAGTAAAACCGTGCCACGATTGTTCACTACATAGTGTTGATCTAACGAAGTGATGCTCAGGTTCTGATAATTCGTGGGCACGCAATAAGCTGCATTGTTAATCAAAATGGAAGCATTTCCTAAAGTTTGTTCTACCTGATCCATAATCTTTATTGAGATTTCAGGATTGGAAAAATCTGCTTCCATGTGACTCGCCCTGACTCCCAAGCTTTTCAGTTCTGCACAAAGTTGCTCCGGCCATTCCTTTTCTCCACCATTCCCTTCCGTTTCATCAAAAGGATGCCAATGCGTAAAGAAAATATCTGCCCCCTGGCTTGCAAGTGAACGGCATATGGCTGTTCCGATTCCTGTGGATCTGCTTGCTCCAGTAACGATTGCTATTTTATTTTTCAATGAGTTCATCTATACCATCTCCGATCATAAATTAGAAGGATAGATAGGTAGAGATCCATAGACATAAGCAGATTCAGCATCACTAATCTATAAGGGAGATAGTGTACCGTCTTATTAATTATGTGAATTAGTGTAGGAACAGTTACTGTTCTATCCTTTAACAATAGTAGCTGAAATTCTGCTTCAAACATAGATAAACTTTCCAAAACTATTAATGAATTTACATCGCTTGTAAGTCATCCCTTCAGCTTCGTTCCTCTACAAGTTCTAACGCCCTGTTCTTCTCATCAAACTTACTGTTATGTGAGGAGACCTGCGCTCTTGTTGACGCATCCGGCTCGATATACAACTTGGCGCTGTTCACGGCTAACGCTGCATCCGTAAAAGCTCCGGCAATAAGATAAAGCTTGCTGCCGTAATTTGCCGTATCTCCAGCCACGAACACTCCCGGAAGATTGGTTGCCAGCTTCTCGTCCGCATTAAAATTCCAATCCTCTCTCACTAACCCCCAATCTACAATAGGGCCTAAATCCCCGCGTAGCCCATGATTAATTAGGACGGCATCCACCGCAAGATGCTCCTGTTCTGTTTCATCCGTCCATTCCCCGTCCGCATTTAATGGAGCGATTGAAACAGCATCAAGGCGATTGCCATTCCCATATAAATCCTTAATGGCATATGGCGTAAGAACTTGAACGCTCGATGCCTTCATCCGCCTCACATTCCGTTCCATACCACTGAATCGTTCCCGCCTGTGCACGAGCGTAACCGCTGAAGCGATTCCTACTAGTTCATTAGCCCAATCGACAGCTGAATCACCGCCTCCGGAGATTAGCACTCTTTTACCGCGAAAGCTTGCCACATCGGTAACGTTATAATGGAGATTATCCTTTTCGTAATTTTCCGCTCCGGGCAGGTTAAGCTTAGCAAGCTTTAGCGCACCATGGCCTATGGCCAAAATCAGCGTCCGGCTCCAATGCTGCTCTCCGGTCGCAGATGTTATACGCATCGTGCCATCAACCAATCTCTCTAACCCGGTAATTTGTTGACCCAGTACAATGGTCGGATCAAAAGTTTGAGCTTGCTGGATCATGAGCTTTGTCAGCTGCGCTGCGCGATTCGGGGCCATGCCGCCGACATCCCAGACGATCTTCTCCGGATACATTAATGTCCTTCCTCCGAGTTCCTCTCTCGCCTCAATCAGTTTCGTCTTCATGTCGCGCATTCCACTGTAAAAGGCAGCATACAACCCCGCCGGTCCTCCACCGATTATAGTTACGTCAAAAAGCTCCAATTTCTGAACCATTCTTTGCCTCCCTCTGTTCTCATCCTCTTGAAAGAAGATCTAAATCTTCTTGCGCTTAAACAGCAGATACATGAAAAAAGGAGCTCCAATGCCTGCTGTGAACACGCCTGCCGGAACATCTAGCGGTTGAAAAAGCATTCTTCCTGCCAAATCCGCCAACAGTAGAATGATTGCACCTATTAAGGCGGATACCGGGATGATCAGCTTGTAAGAATTTCCAACAAGCATTCTGGCGATATGAGGTGCCATCAATCCGATGAACGATATCGTCCCGGCTACGCCAACTGCAGCACCGGCAAGTGCAACGCTATAAAATAAGAGAATCATCCGACTTAACTGAAGCCTGCTTCCAAGCCCGCGAGCGACATCCTCACCTAAGGATTGCACATTTAATTCCTTCGCGAGCAGTAGCGATAAAGGAATGAATACCGCTACCCACGGCCACAGCACTTCAATATAACTCCAATTGGTGCCGTAGATGCTTCCCGTCATCCAATTCAGCACTTGTGCGGCCAAATAAGCCGGCCCGCTAATTAGCAGAAACGTAGTGAGCGCGCCCATTGCGGTAGAAATGCCAATACCGATCAGCACCAGCCGAAACGGCGAAACACCTTTTTTCCAAGCAAATACATAATTAATAGTTGTCGCAACCAACGCGCCGCCGATGGCAATGAACGGTACCCAGTGGATACTGTACCCGGTCACGAAAGTCATGAAGGCAACCACAGCTACCGATGCCCCTCCGGTTACACCCAGCAGATCGGGCGAAGCGAGAGGATTGCGGATGACGCCCTGTAATAGCGCACCCGCTACTGCCAATGCTGCGCCAATGAGTATAGCGGCTACTATTCGAGGCAAACGGAACTGCATAATGATCAGGTTACTGGCTTCTGCGTTTCGCCCCGTAAGAGAAGCAAGTACCTCTTTTAATGGTACGCTAACTCCCCCAACGGATAAACTAAGGAGCGACAAGGCGGCAACAATACATGTTAAACCTAAAAACAACAAGAACGAATGCTTCGCTATACGCGCTTTAAGCATGCTGTTTCCTCCTAGCCACATGGATCAGAAAGGGAACGCCGATAATCGCCGTTGCGACACCAACCGGAACTTCTCTGGATTCCAGAATAAAGCGCGATGCTAAATCCGCAGTCACCAAAAGAATCGCCCCAACTAATGCGGTATAAGGAAGCAGCCATCTAAAATCATGCCCAACGATGTATCTGCATAAGTGAGGGACAATAAGTCCTATGAAAGCAATCGGACCAGCTGCTGCTACCGAGCTTCCCGCCAATAGTACAATTGCCGTAGCCGACAGCACGCGGACCAGCGTTAGACGCTGTCCCAAGCTCTTCGCGCTATCGTCTCCAATCGCCATAATATTTAACGAGCCCGATAGTAATAGTGAGATCGTCATTCCTATTGCCATATAAGGCAGAACCATCAATAAATGCTCCAGATTTCTTCCTTCTACAGAGCCGATCATCCAGAATAGGGCTGATTCCAACGACTGCTTATTAATTAGAATAATGCCGGATGTAATAGAGGAAGCGAAAGCTGCCATACAAGCGCCGGCCAAGGTCAGCTTTACAGGCTCGAAACCGCCTCCTTGCAATCCAAGCGTATAGACAACCGCCGATGTTGCGACCGCACCTGCGAAAGCAAGCCAGACCATGCCGCTCATCGTTAACGAGGAACCGAATACGAGTAGCCCGATGACAATAAATAGCACAGCGCCCGCATTTACACCGAAGACAGAGGGCGAAGCCAGCGGATTTCTTGTCAGAACCTGCATAATTGCCCCGGCTACTGCTAAACTTGCCCCCACCAGTGCCGCAATCAGGGTTCGGGGAACACGAACCTTCGTCAGAATAAGATGTTCGTTCGAACCGTTGAATTGACTGTAAGCCAGCCATAGATCTTTCAAGCTGAATTGATGAAGACCATACAATACACTGCATAACATACTAATTAGAAGCAAAATTGCACCGACAACTAGGCCGGCGAGCTTTCGCTTGCTTAGGAAAGAACCATTCACGTCTGCACCGAGCCTCCTATTCATTGGCAGTCTTAACAACTAAACTGCCGGAATCGTCAACAAGCTGACGCGAATACAGCGCCAGCTTGTTGATTCGATCCGCCTTTATTATTTCACATCAAAGTATTTAACGAGTTCGTCCAGCAACAGATTGGCTGCTTCATATCCGCCTGCCGAGTTCCAGATCGCTTCATCGACTTGAATCACCTTGTTGTTCTTTGAAACGCTCAAATTTTGGAACAACGGATCTTTTTTCCATTCCTCCACGACCTTCGATGCATCGTCCTTGCCCGGAGTCTCCGACACGAAATAGAAGAGAACATCACCATCCATGCTAGGAATCGTCTCTTTGGTCATAACTTCGATAAAGGAGTCTTTATCCTGCGATTCAGGCCGTGCAATTCCTAATTGGCTCAAGAGCACGCCGGAGAACGTTTGCTTCTGATAAATACGCACTTGTTTCGCGGAGAAGCGCACCACCGACACTTTCGTGTCTGCTTTGCTACCGAGCTTCGCCTTGACTTCCGCAACTCGTTTATCGAAGTCCGCCATCGCCTGCGCTCCTTCTTCCTGCTTGTTTAAAGCTTCGGAGTAGAGTTTGAAATTAATCTTCCAATCTCCTGCCAGGTCATCGGAGAATATCGTCGGAGCTATCTGCTTTAATTGGTCGTAGATTTTCTCTTGTCTGACCTTATTACCGATAATCAGATCCGGCTTGAGGCTCGCGATCAATTCAATATTCGGCTGAAGCTCGTCTCCCACAACCGTAACGCCTTCCATGTCTTTCTTGATATGGTCGTACCAAGGGTCACCAATCCAAGACTGAACGGCTCCGACCGGTTTGATGCCCAGTGCCAAAAGTGCCTCTGTTCCTTCATTGGTCAATATGACAACACGTTCAGGGGCGCCGGTAAGCGTTTCTTCCCCCATCGCATGCTTAATCACTCTTGTGTCATTACTTACATCCGTCGACGGACTCGCAGCTGGACTTGCGGAAGTTGCAACATTATTAGTAGAAGTGCTGTTGCTTGTCGGTGTGACATTCGTTCCCCCTGTCGAGCATGCACTCAAAAAGAGAACGAAACAAAATAATAAGGTTGCTGCCATTGTTGTTCTTGACTTACGATACATCGGTATTTCCCCTTCTCTTTTATATTGATAATGATTCTCAAACTCATTACCAATATAACGTTGCTGCCTTCTAGCAACAATGGGAGATCTGAACACGAAGGATGGATTATTTCGACGCTGCTCCTGTTGCAACGCTGCTTCTTTAAAGCTGGTGGGAGAAACACCCTCGTATTTCTTGAAGATACGGCTGAAATAATAGCTGTCGGTATAGCCTACACTCTCGGCAATTTCCTTCAGCGTGAAATCTGTGGATAGAAGCAACTGCTTCGCTTTGCTCATCCGCAATTGAATCAAATAATCGATCGGGCTCGTTCTCACTTGCTTCTTAAAGGCGTGCAGTAGCTGTCTGGAGCTGCAACTAAGATGTTCAAGCAGCGTCTCAAGCGTTATCGGCTCCCGATAGCGTTCATGAATATAACGAACCGCTTGGGCCACCAAGTCAGGCTTAACGGCTATGATATTCTGGCGTTCCATCTGCTCTAGAATTTCATAAACCATTTGATAAAATATCGCTTTAACTTGAAGCTTATTGAGTAGATCTAAGCGATGCCACTCCTTGCTCATGGAGGTGACATGATGGAAAACGGAAATCGGATAATGGGGCTTAAATACATATTGCATTTGAAACGGATTGTGCTTCTCCATCAGCTTGATCGTTTCTTGACGGGATGGTAGTGCTAGTACCGCTTTATACAAAATAATATAGTATTCCAGCAGCTCATCTGCCGTAATATCAAGGTAGAGACCCTTGCCCCCATGGAGCAATGAAAACCGGCTGATGCGGTGTGCTATGCCGTCCAGTTGGAGATGTGCGCTACCTCTAGTCACATATAAGAAGACGCTTGAGGGCATTCTGTACGCATGCAGCTCCTCGCCTTGTTCCATTCTTGTATGTCGTATATCTATGATCTTGATGAATGCCTGATTCCATAGCAAAGCTTGATCATTCAATGTCACCGTCTTGCGCTCCCCCTTCTCTATCACTCCATGTTGAGAGATTTATATCCCCATCATATATGATAATGATTATCATTTACAATGATATTCGCAGAACTATTTTCCAGCGGTGTTACTCGTAATGGAACGTAAAAAAGACGAGCAACAATTGATTCGTTTGCTCGTCTTTTCTATCAAATTTAATAAATGTTTTATTTCCTCCCGATAGCTGATGTGTGTTGAAGGATTTTCAACACACATTCATCTAAAGAAAACTTGTCTGTCTCTACGATCACATCCGGGCTAACGGGCTCCTCATATGGAGAATCAATACCCGTAAAATGCTTGATTTGTCCGGCTCTTGCTTGTTTATATAGACCTTTCGGATCTCTCTCCTCACATACTTCCAAAGGACATTGAACATAAACTTCCTTGTAGGAATCCCCTATGAGAGAACGGACCTTATCGCGTGTAGAGCGGTAGGGAGAGATCGAGGCAACGATCACATTCAGGTTCGCATCAAGCAGAATCTTACCAATCTCACCAATTCTTCTACCAACTTCCAATCGATCCTCTTCGCTAAATTGAAGATCCTGATTAATACCTCTCCTCAATGTATCACCGTCCAGAATGTAGCAATTCTCAATATGATTTTTCAGTTCCTCTGCAAGCGTAGATTTACCTGAACCCGATAGTCCAGTTAGCCAGATCAATTGATTCATAGATACGTACCTCTTCCTACTAGATTCTATTGTTAAAATACTTTGTATAGTTATTCTAGCTTAAACACAATTTCAGTACCTGTCCCGTCCTTCTTTAAGGGTGAACTAAATTCCCTGAACTCTAATTTAATACCGGAGATATCGTCGGGGAGTGGCGGAGATACTACGTAGTTATAAGCTGCATGCCCTGATGAACTTCCGCCATTCGTCATTCTACTGTCATACGCTTCTCCTATATACAGCTCAAAATGGTTAAGTTTATTGGCATATAATTCAGAGGTAATATCCCAATCTATACTAAGCGTGACAACACTTGCATTACTGTATTGTCGTATTGAGGTCAGTGTATAGAAGAACTCATCTGCCTCAATAGATTGTAGAACAGCAATATGTTTTCTAAAATCAGTTGGCTCGACCATCGGCTTAAAATGTTCTTCATTAAATAAAGTCCCAAATACCGCTTTCAAGAAATCCTCGTAGAGTTCAAACCTCGCCGCCCAATCTGAAATATACTCAAAGGGTGGGAATCCTGGATTATTATCCGAGCGTTCCTTACGTTGTTTTATCAATGCACAAATCTGCTCATCGATATCAGTAATTCTTTGATCGTAATGCTCGGTTGGGCGTATGTACTGCATCCGTTTCATCTTAGTCCTCCTTATTGCAATTCTTTTCATTCATATGCTCATTAGACTAGCGTTACTTCAACAAACTATTTTATACATTTAAACACGAGAAAAAGTGGGATCCTCATCCTTCTCTTATACTCTCCTTCACTATTAAAAAACTGAGGATTTGGTTTACATTCTCTAATATCCTCTATTTTAAATCCAACATGTTTCAGTGACTGAAAATACTCTTCAAAAGTTCTGTGGTACTTAACTACACTTTCTCCAATCCAAGGCTCCATTCTCTTACCCATTTCAAAATAGTTATCGACGATCCAGTCCGACTTTCTTTCTGAAGTTGTTGCACTTTTCATGGATGATGTTAGAACCGGATGCTGTACACTAAAAATAAACTGACCATTAGGGATAAGCGCACTACGGATACTATCAAAGATTGGTTCTAGGTCTTGTAAATAATGAATAGCCAATCGAGAGATTACCAAATCATATTTCTCTTTTGGGTAATTCCAACTCTCCATAGTAGCATGGTGAATCTCACGTTTAGATGTATTTAACAGTTCTTTTGCCGCTTTGACCATATTACTTGAACCTTCCACACCTTCGTAAAAGTTACATCCCTGCTCAAGCAACTCATATCCGAACTTAGCATCCCCGCATCCTAAATCGAGCACCTTTTTCCCAAGTACATCGCCCATAAGATCATATATAACCGGCTTTTCAATAATGTTATTTGGGCTATCCGCTCTGTTTCTTCTCAATAAATAGTTATAGAAAAAATCTTCATTGTCATACACCGATGACCCTTTGTAATCCAACAGAATACCTCCTTGCTGTAAGAAAATTCTTTTGGGTAATTTTAGCATCTAAAACAACCTTATACTACCGATAATTTCATTTAGCTCTTAAACTCCTATCATTAAAAAAAACACCCCAAAGAGTCTCTCTGAGGTGTCCAATTCTTAGTGTTTGATTGGCAACGTATAGTATCCAAAAGCAAGATCAAGTAAAGCACTCGCTTCTTGGCGAAGCAAAGGCTTTTTAGAACGAAAATCGACAGACCCGTCATCATTCACTTTTGTATCAGGATCTACAATGCCTTGTGACACTAATGCTATGATCGAATCAGTGGCCCATGAGTCTGTGTCACCTTTAAGCGTAATTTCTGAAGCTTGCTTAGTTTGTTTTAGATTTTGAATCATAACGGCTGCTACTTGTCTTGTAATAACAGCATTACGATCAAAACCAGGGATACCTTTTTTCGTTAATTCTTTATTCCCCTCAATTAAATGAGGAAAGCCGTACCAACCATGAGCAAGAATTAGAGCATCCATAAACTCACCTTGCGTCATCGTTCCCTGTGGTTCGAAATTGTTGCCAGATTTAGCACTTATCACATCAAGCGAATACAGGTTGTCGATGTAAGATTTATAAGCGCTCTCCTCGGATACATCAGCGAATGCTGGCTTCGTGTGAACCTTACGAGCATCTGAAACAAAGTCTGGGCTATTAGGATTCGTATAATAAAAGTATTCGATCTGATCTTTATGATCTTTTTTAAAGGCCAATTTGTTACCTAATTCATCTTCGAACAATAGCGGATTAATCATTCGTAACGTATGTGTACCGCTTGTTCCAGTCTCCATAATCAGATTGCCATCTGCATAGGTGAAGTTCGATTTCAAGAAATAGAATCTGGTGTTCAAATAAGTTCCAGTATATTTAGTAGCTTCTGATGCAGGCAATGGGAGATACGTTGGCGCCTCTGGTGCTTTCTTTTCAGGAAAATAGTGATCCATCAAGGCTTCATAAATGTCTAAGCTCATCATTGTGTCATTGTTATAGGACATGTAGAAAGCGGTATTCTCCTCTGGCAATAATACGATCAGTGATTGATGACCAGGCATATTTCCACCTTTGAGAACCACATGATAGCCATTCATCAGATCATTACGATACCCTTCAAATCCTCCAACCGTCGTCATCGGAAGCGATTCATTCGCAAATACAGAGTACGTTTGCATCATCTTCGTGGTTTCTTTACTAATGATTTGCTTCCCATTCACGCTACCTTGTTGTTGAAAAAGAGTTAAATATTTAGCCATATCTTCTCCTGTGGAAAGGATGCTGCCCTGTGGCCCATCGGTAGGCGCATGCCCAAAGGTTGGATGAGGTTTACCATCTGGTCCATAATGCGTGGCCATTCTAGCTAAAAGCTCTGGGGTAAATCGAGCACTAGTAGAGTTCATTCCTAACGGTTTGAACACATAGTTCTCCATATACTTATAAAACGGGGTACCACTTACGTTCTCAATCGCATAACCCGCAAGTAAAAAGGCAAAATTATCATAGGTATACGCTTCACCCGGCGTCCGAACGACAGTCGGCATATGCTCCGTCATAAACTTTTTCATGGGGATGTCCTGATCTACATATTCCGGTGCAACAAAGTTAGCTTTATCCGGGTAATCAAAGCCCGTTGTGTATGATAACATATTTCTTAAGGTTAACGGAGTTTCCGTTTCATTTGGTACTTTCATTCCGCCAAGATACGCATTGATATCGTGATCAAGATTCATCTTTCCTTGTTCCACTAGCTGCAAAGCTGCTAAAGCGGTAAATGTCTTCGACACGGATGCGATCTGAAAGACGGTATTCTTATCGACAAGGGTTTTCTTTTCTTTGTCCGCATATCCGTACCCTTTATTCACGAGCACCTTTCCGTCTTTAACCACTACAAAATTGGATCCGTTCACATTGTATTCCTTCATTTTCTGCGCAAATATAGGGTCCGCGAAAGCCTCGATTTCTTTTCCATTAAAAGATCCTTTCGAACTGGTTGCGTTAGTGGAGACTGGTGCTGAACATGCTGTAAATACAGCTGTTGATAATAATAGTGCGATGACGCTAAGCTTGCGTGTCTTTTTCTTCATAATCCATTCTCCTCTATAGGGTTAGTTGTAAATAGTACACCTGTTCTGAGTATCACAAACGGATTGTCATTCTAGCTAGAAACGTTCTGTCACCAATTAGCTTCGTTACATGTCATATGACATAACGATTTAATCAAAAAAAAGACACCAACAAGGAGTCAGTGTCTTTCATTTCGTATATTAATTTAGAGGAGCTTAGAGCCATCTCGAAAAACTTTTATGAGATACATTGATCTGATTTCGTTCGGCCCAAGCCTTTAACTGTTTCATCACTTCATCTTCATCTTTTTGTGACAGAAAATTAAAACATAATTTATAAGGAACAAATTTATTCACTTTAGGTCTAATCCCAACTACAGGACTAAAATATCCTTTTATATAAATATCATTAATCCGATCTGCTTCTATTCTTAGATCTTCTATTAATATAGATTCCGGTTGAATCTGAATTTCAACAACCCTTCTGATGGTAAATATTCTGTAGACTAACACGATTTCGACAATCAGACAAAAGATAGCCTGACCATAAAGTAAACAAGAAAGCACTAAATCGTCGCTAGCTGTATAGCGATGGTTTAGGTTATAAATTTGAAATAATTGAATACCCAATAGCACACTGATGCTTATCAGCAGTGGTATTAACGACGGACGCCTTACTCTATAAACCCCTATATGATCCATGTGCCCCTCCTTTTCTCACGTCCATATAGATTACCATATGTTATAAAAAATGGATATTACACTTTTCTTCACTTCACAGGAATCTCAATCACTTTATTGTATGCCTTTAAATAGTGCATCCCTTCTATTAGTAGTGACTCAGGCTCTACTTGTGTATCAAATAATAAAGTTCGTTCTTTCATTAGTTTGCCGTCCACTTGCTTTGTCTCTTTTTGATTGATCGTTGTTTTTAAAGGTGTACTCTCGTTGTTCGTTTCTATAGACACACCATCCAGCATTACATCATCGTCAGAAGCGATTGTTATTTCGATGCCTTGAGAGGTTTTGGAGACATCTTTTAACCATAATTCTTTATCACCCAACATAAATGGCTTATCACTAAGAGAATTCAGGGAATACTTTTCGTCCAGCTTTTGATATCCAGGAAACTCTTTAACGACTAGCTGCATGGCATGTAGCTCCTTAGGCAATGTGTCGAAGCGAATATCAAATGTTCTTCCACCTAATGAGGTTTGATTACCACTACCCAGGATCTCAACAGGTGTTCCATCGACAATTAATTGTATCCCATGTAATCCAAGCTTCACTCGATCAAAATTATCGACATCCAGCTTCCCTTTTACTACAGTCATCGTTGGTGTAGCTGTGATTGATTTGAAGGTAATCGTACCTTTGTCGACTTTAATCTTTTTATTGATCGATTGTTTAATCTGAGTTTCCATGGCCTCATTAGGGTTATAAGGGAACGTAACTGTTCCTTCGCTCATCTGGCCGTTCTCTACTAGCTGCTCCCAAAAGTGTAACGTTAGTTTTTTTGAAAATGGATTTACGCTGTCAAACGACATCTGTCCTTTAATCTCCGTATGACCTTCATTGATTAACGCAGTCCCACTTACTACGTTTGAATCGGTTAAAAAACCACTTATTTTTGAGGGTCTAAAAGCGTCTACAGACATATCCTCTAGTCCATTTGGGTTAGTTAAGATGTAATACATAATGAATTGATTGGCGTCCGCCATAATTCCGTTAATGGTAAGAGTTGTTCCGTCTAGTAACGTAGTTTTCTTGTTGATGTTTTGGCCCAACCCTTTTTCATTTAGCTGTTGTAAAGTTGTGCCATTAAGCAATTCATCAAAGCCAAAAAGCTGTTTTCCATAATAAGCAAAAGCATTGTAGTTTTGTCCAGAGATCACTGTCACCAATAAAACAACCGCCGCAACCTTCCAAATCGGTGCTATTCTTTTCGTTCTTTTTGCGGGAGCCGAATTCAAAGCCTTTCTTAATCTCATTTCTAATTCTTCAGGTGCGGTAATGGACGCTATGCGTGTCTTCTCATCAGCTAATTGTTGCTCGACGTTATTGTTCATCAACATCACCTCTGTACTGATTTTTGAGCGTTTGTAATCCATGGTAAATTCTTGATTTTACCGTTCCTATCGAAACCTTCGTAATGTCAGCTATCGTTTGATAATCGAGATCATGAAAATACTTTAATTGAATCGCTTCTCTCTGATGTTCATTTACTTGTAACAACAAGGTCTCCATATCCATTTGCTGCTCACTTCTGCGATAAGGATCATTACTACTCACTACTTGGCCTATTTCCCTATCGTCAACCTTACTCCAATCCTCTAACAGCACCAGCTTGCCGCGCTTATGAAGTAGTCGTTTACAGCCATTCACCAAAATCGTCTTACTCCAGCTATAAAATGCTTCCTCTTTCTTTAGTTGACCGATCTTTTCATAAAGTGTGACGATCATTTCCTCCATGGCATCCATGGCATCATGCGCATTCCCCATATAGCTGAACGCTAGCCTATAATAAACGTCTTTTTCAGACATGATTAAGTGGAGCAATGCTTCTTTATTCCCCTTTTTGGCTTTTTTCACCCAACGAGCAACATCCATGCCTTCACCTCTCTCCCCTATAAGAGTTAGGAGTAACTTAAAAAGTTCATTTCCCATAAAAATAATTTTTTTTATACTATGTATGGTTTCATTCACCTAAATGTAATATTAAGGAAAATAAGTCTCTTCTATACCCCAATCTAGTTGATTTTAAACACTTCAAGTAATAGAATGAACTAATCTAAAAGAAAAGGATGGGCATAAGAGATGCCGTTTAAAGAACCTCGTACACTCAGTAAAAGATCCCTATTATTTTTCTCTCTCATTATGCTAGTTAAAAGTTATTTTGCTTGGTATTTTCTCTTTGAAGACGGGCCTACGTGGACCACATGGCTTAAAGAAATCCCTTTTGTGCTTCTAGTCTTTTGCTTGATTGAATGGTTCGCAACGAAACGAAAAATTGCCATCTACATGCTGGTCAATGTGTTGATCACTACACTATTTTTCTCACTCATTGTATATCATAATCATTTTGGCATTATTGCTACTTCACAAGTATTAGATCAGGTCAAGCAAGTTGGAGCTGTTAAGAAAAGTATTTTCTCGGTCATGCGTCCGCAATATATGCTTATTTTTGTGGATATCATTGTCATTGGTTTGGTCATGTTGAGAAAACAGAAGGCACTTAATTGGAAAAAAGCCATGTCGCGTAAAAGTAACCGGAAAGCGGTTGCGATCTTATTCTGTGTTTCCATCGTCATTTGCGCAATGAATATTTTTCCTAACCGAGCCAGTATGAACGAAACCGTTAAAGCCGAGCAAATGGGCATTCTCAATTATGAAGCTTACTCTCTATTAGCCAATCAAGAAGAAGAACAAATCGACGTCGCTAAGATTACACAAGCAGCGATTAACGAGACCAAAGGAATTCAAGCAACCTCTAATCCGGTTCAATTTGGAGCCGCCAAAGGAAAGAACCTGGTCATTCTTCAGATGGAGTCTTTCCAGAACTTCTTAATCAATCTAAAGATTGATGGAGTAGAAATTACGCCGAATATGAATAAGCTTGCGGCTAGCAGTTATTACTTTCCGCGTTTCTACCAGCAGGTTGGACAAGGAAATACTTCTGACGCCGAATTCATTGTAAATACTTCTTTCTATGTTCCACCTGATGGTCCAGCCACTCAAATGTATGCGCCAAAAGAGCTTCCAAGCTTACCTAAGCTGCTTCAAGCGCAAGGTTATGATACGGCAACATTCCATACCAATGAAGTCGACTTTTGGAACCGTGGCGAGCTTTATACTGCCTTAGGATTTAATCGATATTACGATAAGGAATATTATGGTGAAGAGGACACGGTATTTTACGGAGCTTCTGATGAGGTGTTGTATGAGAAAACAGCTGCAGAGCTAGCAAGGATGGATCAGAAGGATCAGCCATTCTACTCCCATGTTATTTCGATGTCAGCGCATAATCCGTTCTCGATCCCTGAGGATAAATACAAAATGGCCCTTCCAGAACGATTCGAAGGAACATTAGTCGGGGATTATATTCGTGCTCAAAATTATGCTGACTATGCACTTGGACTTTTTATTGATGAGCTCAAACAAAATGGGGTATGGGATAACAGCTTGATTGCATTGTACGGAGATCACCGCGGACTTCCTATCTTCTCTCTAAAAGAGAACGATCACGTCTTATTACAGGAAATCCTTGGTCATGAATATACGGAACGCGAATTAATTAATATTCCATTGATCCTATCAGCGACGGGGATTACAACGCCAAGTGTAAAAGAACAGTTGGGCGGTCAAGTGGATATTTTGCCTACTGTATCTAATTTATTGGGTGTTTCTCTTGCGGATCATATTCATTTCGGACAAGATTTATTGAATCAATCGACTTATAACCTACTTCCTCAGCGCTATTATTTGCCAACAGGATCGTTCGTAAATAATGAAGAGCTCTTCCTATCTGGCAGTGGCTTCGAGGATGGTCAGCATTATACCTTATCTGGCGATGGTAACCACACGCAACAAACGACCGAGGATGAGTTCGATCGTGCTTTAGAGCTTCTCCATCTATCAGATAGTTATGTAACACAGTTACCGGATAGAGTAATTGAGGAAAAATAAGCTTATATATATCAAAAACACTGCATCACCAAATCGGCGAATGCAGTGTTTTTCTATATTCATTTACTTATTCTTTTACGACCAGTTTTAGAGGTGCGGCAATCAGTTTCTCAACCGTCTTGCCATCTAATACGTCTTTCGCTGCTTGAATCGCTAACTGCCCAATTAATGCAGGCTGCTGAGCAACGGTTCCTGTGAGTTTACCCGCCTCAATGGATTTAAGTGCATCTTCATTTCCATCAAAACCGATGACAGGAATATTCTTACCTGAACTCTGAATCGCTTCTATAGCACCAAGAGCCATTTCATCATTATGAGCGAAAACCGCTTGTACATCTGGATTTCCTTGGAGAAGGTTCTCCATAACGGTCAACCCTTTCGTACGGTCAAAATCAGCAGTTTGCTTCGCAATCACCTCAAGCTGCGTGTCGGCAATTTCATGGAATCCTTTCCCGCGTTCACGGGTAGCTGATGCTCCTGGTGATCCTTCTAGTTCTATAACCTTTGCACCTTTTCCAAGCTGCTCTACAATATATTCAGCTGCCATTGATCCACCTTTTACATTATCAGAGGCAACAAGGGCTTTAATATCTCCCTTATCTGCAGAACGGTCCAAAGTAACGACTGGAATATCTAGACTGTTAGCTGTCTGAACAACCGTCGAGATCGCTGAAGAGTCTACTGGATTGATTAACAGCGCATTTACACCTTTTTGCATTAAATCTTCAACGTCATTACTTTGCTTGGCCGAATCATTCTGCGCATCGATAACGAGAACCTCCATACCAAGCTTCTTAGCTTCTGCCAAAACTCCATCTTTAACAGATACAAAGAACGGATTGTTCAAGGTAGATATGGATAATCCAATCTTCATATTCCCTGGGCCCCCGCCGCTGTTCGGTTTTGCCCACTCTGGAGGCTCTAAGGAACAGCCCGTCATAAGAATCAAGAGTAAGGAAGTAAAAATTAATGTGAGCTTTTTCATGTGGAATCCCCCTTATACGGCTTTCTTACGGTCTATGAGTACAGCAATCGCAATAACGATCCCTTTAACTACCATTTGGTAAAATGATGATACGCCGAGCAAGTTCAAGCCATTGTTCAGAATCCCGATAATAAGAGCACCAATTAATGTGCCTACGATACGTCCACGGCCACCTGTTAAGCTCGTCCCCCCTAATACTACTGCCGCGATCGCATCCAACTCATAGGATGTACCTGCTGTTGGTTGCGCTGAGTTCAATCTAGAGGTCAAGATGGCACCAGCCAATGCTGATAACATACCGGTTAAGGAATAGATCATTATTTTGATGCGGTCTACTTTGATCCCTGAAATAATGGAAGCTTTCTCATTACCCCCAATAGCATACGTTTTACGGCCAAATGGCGTTTTATGCAGTACAATCCACAACACAGCGAATACGATAATCATCGTGATAGCAGGTACAGGTATTCCTAGTAAATATCCACGGCCAAACAATTGGAACGTCATGCTGTCACCAAGACCTGTGATCGGATTACCGTCCGTGTATACAAGCGTTAATCCGCGGAAAATAGTCATGGTCGCCAGTGTAGCAATAAAAGGCGCCATTCTGCCTTTCGTAATCATCAGTCCGTTGACCATCCCCATCAGTCCACCCGCTAAACAACCCACAACAATAGCTAAGATTGGATCCCAGCCTGACAACATCAAGTTGGCTGTGAAGGCACTGGATAAAGCTAGAATAGACCCTACAGATAAATCGATACCACCCGTTAGAATAACAAAGGTCATCCCAAAAGCGATAAGCGCATTAATTGCGACTTGTCTAAGCAAGTTCAGTATATTAAGGGGTTCCATAAAGCTTGGGTTCAGCACGGTTACGATAATAATTAGAATGATTAACCCTAGTAATGGCCCTAATTTCTGCGTGATTTGCCCGATTTGGAAACCTTTCTTTACACTCTCATCTTTGATAGTAGTCATTGCTATTGCCCCCCTGTAGCTAACGTCATGATTTTTTCTTGCGTAGCTTCCTGTTGTGAAAGTTCTCCACTGATTTCCCCTTCATGAACAACTACGATGCGGTCACTCATCCCTAAGACTTCAGGAAGTTCTGAGGATACCATAATAATGGCGACACCACGTTCAGTTAATTCGTTCATAAGCTGATAAATTTCCCGTTTTGCCCCAACATCGACGCCGCGTGTAGGCTCATCAAGGATAAGAACACTGAGGCCAATACCAATCCATTTGGCGATAACTACTTTCTGTTGATTACCCCCAGATAAATTCCGGACCAAAGTGGATGATGATTGTGTCTTAATGTGTAGCCGTTTAATAAGCATGTCCACGAATTCTTGTTCCTTCTTAGCATTGATTACACCTTTAGGGGCAAAGTCGTATAAATTCGTCAGTACCATATTATCTCGAATAGAGAAATCTAGGATTAACCCCTCATCTTTGCGGTCTTCTGTAACAAAGCCGATTCCAGCTTGCATAGCGTCATTGGGATTCCGAATGGTAATCTTCTGTCCCTTCACCCAAATCTCACCTTGGTCTAATGGTTCTAATCCGAATAAGGTTCTCATCATCTCTGTACGTCCAGATCCCATTAATCCAGAGAATCCTATGATTTCGCCAGCTCGCACAGAGAAATTAGCATTTTTAAATTGCCCTTTCTTTGAAGCATTCTTAACTTCAAGAACCACTTCTCCGGGTTTAGAATTACGCTCAGGGAACCGGTCCGTTAATTCACGACCTACCATCTTCCGAACTACATCGTCAAAATTAGTTTCAGGAATGGGCTTCGTGTCTACGGTTTTCCCGTCTCGCATAACGGTGATTCGATCACATATCGTAAAAATCTCTTCCATCCGATGCGAAATATAGACGATAGAGACGCCTTCCTTCTTTAACGAGGCAATGACTTCAAATAGTTTCTGTATTTCTCTCTCGGTTAATGCAGCGGTAGGTTCGTCCATAACAATAACTTTCGCATGAGTCATAAGCGCTTTAGCGATCTCAATCATCTGTTTTTCACCTACTGAACATTCCCCCGCCTCTTGGTTCAAAGGAATGGTCACAGAGAGCTTAGCAAACTGTTCATTTGCTAACGCTTTCATCTCTTTCCTATTTAACAGGCCGAATTTGGATGTTCGTTCCTTGCCAATGAATAGATTATCCAGAACCGTCATATCTGGCCATACATTCAGCTCCTGATGGATAAATGCGATTCCATATTGTTCTGCCTCTTTGGGATTCGTAAAGTATTTCTCCTGATCATCTATACGAATGGTGCCTTGGTCACGTTGGTGCAGACCGATCAGAATATTCATCAGCGTAGACTTACCTGCGCCATTCTCACCCATCAGGGCATGAACTTCACCATCCTTAAGTTCAAAATCCACACCGGTCAATACACGGTTAGCGCCAAAAGACTTATGAATATCTTTCATCGTAATGTGCATACACTTAGAACCCCCTTTTTATCCAAAATAGACCCCAGCTTGTAGAATACAGTTTGCATACGGCTTAGCTTCACCCGTGCGAATAATAACCTTAGCCTGCATCGTCAGCTGCTTAAATTGCTCATGTGAATATGCTTCTATCGGTATTTCCTTAAATTTATTATTCAAGTATTGAGAGGTGACTTTATTATCAGTCTCTAATTCCTCTGCAACGATCACCTTTTCGATGACCATATCCTCCGAAATGATATCAACGATATCTTGGAAGCTAGGAACCCCTAGTTTAACCGCCAAATCAATCTTCGGAACACCTGGTGGAACTGGAAGCCCCACATCTGCGATGACAATTGTATCAGTGTGGCCTAAGTCAGTAAGCACTTTGGAAATATGACTGTTTAATATCCCTTGTTTCTTCATAACTAAAGATTCGCCTCCACTTCTGCTCTTGTCGGCATGCCACCTTGTGCACCAAATTTAGTAACGGATAAGGAAGCCGCTCGATTGGCAAACTTTACACTATCCAGAATGGAGCTGCCTTCAGCTAAAGCAACTGCAAATGCCGCATTAAAAGTATCTCCAGCACCTGTCGTATCTATAGCGTTAACTTTGTAAGTAGGAACCAGAACTTCTTGTTCTCCATCGTAAAATCGTACGCCATTGCTTCCCTCTGTGATAAACAGCTTGTTTGGATATTTCCGTAAGGCATCTGTAGTACTCATCCCAGGGAATAAAATCGTACATTCATGTTCATTAGGTGTCAGATAGGCGGCATTTTCTATAATCGCGTCACTAATGGGACGCGCAGGTGCCGGATTAAGCAGCATAGGGATATTAAATTTATGACAAAGTTCGCTTACAAAAGACACCGTTTCTTCGGGTATTTCTTGTTGGATTAGCACCATATCAGATCCTTTAATAGCATCAAGTGCTCGCTCAACCAAAGCAGGAGTAACTGAATCATTAGCTCCTTTTACAACGATAATACTATTATCACCTTCTGCTAAAATGATGTGAGCAGTACCGCTTTTGGTATGTGTAACCGGTTCCACATTGGTGGTAAGAACCCGATTTTTCTTAAGATTCTCCATGATCTCCGTACCATAGAAATCTTCACCTACACAACCAACCATCATAACTTCTGCCCCTAAACGCGAAGCAGCTACGGCCTGATTCGCTCCCTTGCCTCCTGGAACGGTAGCGAAGCTCTCTCCAAGAACAGTTTCTCCTGCGTGAGGTCGCTTAGATGAGGTTACCACCAAATCCATTGAACAACTTCCAATTACACAAATCTTAGCCATGTCCATCAACCTTTCTTATGTTGTCATCTATTCTTTACTTCTTGTTGTTTCCCGCTCCACAAAGCTGACGGGTAATTGAATGATTTTATCTTCTACTTTATCTTGCTCAATTAACTTAATAAGTAAACCAGCCGCTTCACGGCCCATGTCATGTGCAGGCTGACGGATAGTGGATAACGAAGGAGACAACAGGCTGCTAAGTGGGATATCATCGAATCCAATGATTTGGAGATCCTGTGGCACTCTTTTACCTAAGCGATGTGCTTCATGAATAACTGCTGTCGCCACGATATCATTACTTGCAATTACGCCGTCTGTGTCTATATATTTATCAAATAACTCTACAGCCCATTGTTCCGCTTCCGTGTGGGAGAAAGATGAAGTCTGGATTACTTGATAAGTGATTCCCATTTCATCAAGTACTTCAATCGCACCTTGAAATCGATCCTGCGCCGGTTTAATATGCGCCGGTCCTTGCATGACTGTAATTTTGGTGCTTCCCCGTGCAATGATTTCTTGAGCAGCAAGGCGTCCGCCTTTTCTGCCATCTGCATATACGGAGGGACTGTCATTAGAAGTACGGTCAAGAAATACAACCGGAATTTTCAAATTAGAATAAATATCTTTCTCGGGAAAATTGGTTGATGAGATCATGCCAATGACATTATTTTGGATAAAGGTTTGAATATAGTCCAATTCCTTTTCCTCGTTCTCATCACTATTACCAAAGATTATCCGATAACCATGCTCCTGCATCCGATCTTCTATCCCACGTGCTAATTGCGGGAAGAATGGGTTCGTAATGTCAGGCAATAGAAGTCCTATTAATTTGGATTTCCGTTTATACAATGACCTTGCAACCTCATTAGGGGTATAATTCATTTCTTTGATAGCTGCCTCAACTTTTTTTCGAGTATCGATATTCACATAACCAGATTCATTTAACACCCTAGAAACGGTTGCTACCGACACTCCAGCTATTTTTGCAACATCTTTAATCGTCATCATGATTCATTTCATCCCCCAATGTGTAACCGGTTACATGTATTACATTAATTAGATTATCATAAAACCGTTTTCATTACAAATCTTTTTTCGTTCCAATATATAACAAAAGATATCGATTGAACTCGATATCCTTAGTGAGGCTAATAAACCAGTTCACAATCATGGTGTTCCCAGACATCAAATAAATTACCATCCAGATCTTCAAATACAAAAAACTTCCCATACTCACCTTCATCGCTAATGTTTCCGACTTTCACATCTTCAGAACTCAAATTGTTATGAAGTGATACGACAAATGTTTCACAAACCAAGCTGCAGATTTCTCCAAGTCTTTAACTGGGATCACATTATATGCAATACCTAAAATTCTTCCAACCTCCATCGAATACCTCCTTGACCTTAGACTTTTGTCTACTAAAGATCTCTAAAGTCTTTTATCAGCAAATCGATTTAATAGTTTGATTGTATTAAAATGCATCCCTTCATGGTAAAGCGTGAAATTTATGAATTCTCCGATTGTATTTAAAGTTAATCCACTACCCGTTGTAAGAGGGGTTACTTGCTCACTTAAGCGATTGTGCATAGCTTCCTGAATACGTTTGGGTTGCTCCGAAAGCATCTCAATTAACACTTCAAGTGTTGGTGGTTTCTCGCTCCACTCTGCAGGTTTAGTACCTTTTGCAAATAATCGTTCAAAGCTTTCCGGCAATTGCATAAGCTCCCTAGCGGAATGAAAAGCGAACTTCTCTTGCACCAAATAAATATGTCCCAAGTTCCATCTAACGTTGTTATTAAAGCCCTGTGGAATGATATCTAGTAGTTCCTCGGAAAGTTCTTCAACTGCACGAACAGTAACACTACGTACAAATTCAATTTGTTTGAACACGATTGGTTCCATCATATCCCCTCCTATTTTTTATCCATAGTTTACCATGCGCGACAACCGAATCCCAGCAGTTAGTACGAATTGTAAAATATCCCTTTACAAAAGAAAGCGAATGGTTTATTTTAACATTAAGTAATCATTAAATATTACTTGTATTATCCCAACATTTAAATTCTATAACAAGAAATATCGGAGGTTATGATGGAAGATAACATGAAAGATACCTTACTATCGAACATAAAATTTGCATATAACGAAGCTTTGGAATTCATTGTTTCTATGGGAATGATTGCTTGTGAAGAGCAGTTGCTTAAGGCAGCAGAGGATTACAAACTTGAAATGGACCCACAAGTGTTGTCTTATCATAAAGATGCACGAGCACGGTTGTCACCTCACTCCTACCGAGAACTTCAGTTTTTTTTCCAGTACAACTTTTTTCATAAAGCACTCGATTTTGCTTTCTATGAATCCATTTGCACTTGTCCAGAACCACAAACAGCCGAAGCATGGATAAATCGCCTGGAAAAGAGTCCTGCAGAAAAGGTAGTTGCTGAAATGGTATATGGTGTGTATTACGATAAATTAGATGAGTTGCTAGAAGGAAACGATTGGGAAATCGTCAAGAAGGATACCCGCTTAATGGCTGAGCTTGTGGCAAGAACAAAACCGCAGCTGGATGTGATTGAAGCGCAGGGGCCATTACTAGAGTGTCTTGCTTATCCCGAAGAAACTAAGCTACGTTATATGCAGCTCTTAAACCAGTTCTACAAGGATGTCTTTTCACTTTGGAAAGAGGAGTTAAGAAGGGAGTCTGAACAAGCCTCTCAGCGTTATGAAGGTTTGTTCCTAGCGAATCCTGAAAGATTCATTCGTGATATCAACAAAAATGAACCTGCAGTTTATGATGTTCCCACTACTTTTCATGTCAGCTTTTTCTCACAAGTTGGGAATCATGTTCTCTTCTTTTACGCAGGAAGTTCCCGTATCGCTTGGGTTATATTCGGCATTTTTAATGACCATGTATTCGGACCTGCTGCTGATCGAGAGAAAACTGAACTTTTTTTAAAAGCATTCTCGGATAAACGACGTTTAGACTTCTTGCTGCTCTTAAGGAATCGCCCTCACTATGGACAAGAAATTGCATCAGCACTTGGCATTACGCCCGCGGCAGTAACTTATCATGCCAACTTCCTATTCTTTTTAGACCTTATCGAACTAAAAAGAACCGATCATCGATTATATTACCATCTTCGAATGGATAAATTGAGAGAATTACTTGCCGTCACCACAAAAGTCATGCTCGATGAGGAACCTCCTATCTTTTAAGTGAACCACAGCAAATTAAAACCATAGTGGGGAGGGTCTAAATTGAATGGATCTACAAACATAGAAGCAGACTCGATCAAAAAATCCAAAGTAGTTTCTAACACTTTTATGCGTTTACTGAAACTTGGAAAACCCTATTTAGGCTGGTACCTCATATTATGTCTCTTAGCTGCCGTCGTTTCCCTTGCAACAGTTGGGATAGCCGAATCTTTACGACGTATAATCAACGCTGCTACGAATCAGAACATGTCCTTTTTGATGTCTGGTGCTATCTTTGCTCTAATAATCGTTATTGTAGATGCTTTAGCCAGCTTCTTATTGACTTACTTATCAGGTGTGCTTGAATTCAAGTCGACCTCCAAGCTTCAGGTATCACTGCTAGCTAGATTATTAAACGTACAGATGAAAGATTTGGATCGTTATCATTCTGCTGATCTCATTAGTCGTATCAATGATTCTGCCCCAGCTGCTCAGCAAGGTATCAATCAGAAGACCATTGAACTATTCAGTAATCTGATGCAAATTACATTTCTCCTAACTTATCTGCTCTCACTCCAATATGTCTTAACGCTCGGAACTATATTGATTTGCTCGCTTGTTCCACTTGTGATGATTCCCTTCACTTCCCGCCTACGTTCCATGCACGAGCAAAGACAGCAAATTGAAACCGCTCAACAAATGTTTATTCAAGATACGGTACAGGGTGCTGAGGTTGTGCGTGCCTTCTCCCTTGCACCTAAGCTGCATAATCAATTCACACAACGTGTTAGGCAATATTTCAACATTCATTTACCTGTCACACGCTTAGAAGCTGTGGGCTATAATATGCCCTTTGCCGTTATTCTTAGTGGATTGCTATATGTTCTCTCCTACGGCGGATATCTAGTTATCCAAGGGAGATTGGATGTGGGAGCAGTGGCGGCATTTCTGATTTGTTTCGAGCAAATTACAAACCCTGTATCAAAGCTGGCTAATCTATGGACAGAATTACAAGCCTCGCTGGCGCAAGGTAAACGATTGTTTGAAGTCATTGATTTACCAGAAGAAGACGCAAGCCGTGAATGTAATCAGGAAGATTCTCATAATGAAACGCCGATGAATAACAACCAAGCAATTAGTGGCTTGTACCCTATCACCTTTGAGAATGTAGGTTTTCATTATGGTAATCATCAAGTATTAACTAACGTTAATCTAACCATAGAACCAGGTAAAGTAACTGCGTTTGCCGGTCCTAGTGGCAGTGGGAAAAGCACCCTCCTTCAATTAATACTCGCAACCTATGAACCTAATGAAGGGGTCATCCAATCTGGTAAGTTGCCGTTAAGCAGCATCCCCCCTAAGTCTTGGCGTAATCATTTGGCTTATGTTTCTCAAGAGCCTTATCTGTTCACTGGAACCCTATATGAAAATATTGCATGGGGAAGACCTGACGCAACCTATGAAGAAATTATTAAAGCAGCAAAAAGTGCGGGGATACATGAATTTATTATGAGAACCCCCCTTCAATATCAGACTTCCATTGGGGAACGGGGCCATACCTTATCTGGCGGTGAAAGGCAGCGACTATCTATTGCCAGAGCGTTTGTCCGAGCGCCTAAGCTTCTCCTTCTTGATGAACCCACAGCTGCACTTGATAGCCATAATGAGGAGATTGTCGGCCAGGCCCTGCAAGAACTCATGCATGATCGTACAACGGTTGTTATCGCGCATAGACTATCTACCATCAGAGATGCAGATCACATTTATTATATGGAGGCGGGTTCTATTGTTGAAGCTGGGACTCATCTGGAGTTAATGACTTTACAAGGACAGTATTACAATATGGTTGAGACCTCAATGAAGAAGGCTGATATTTCTACTCTGGTCAGGGAGGTAGAGATATGAATGAGATGGAATCCAAGAATCTAAAATTGGGGTATGCTCTGCGTAGATTAATCTCTTACGCTAGCCCTTATCGAATTGGATTTATTGTGGCTGTACTCCTGCTCTCTGCTAAACTCGTAATGGACATAGGATTTGCAGCCATTCAGCAAGTATTTATTGATACGATCAACAACGCCAATATGGATGCATTAACACGTATAACTGTAATCTGTGCCATTGCTTGTGTCATCATTATCTGCTGTCTTATGGTGCAGCATTACTTCCGCTTTGTTATGCAAAGTCGGATGGCTTGGGATATTCGTGCGAAGCTGTTTGACAAAAGTCACCGACTTCCATTCCGTTACCTTCAGTCCATGCATTCAGGTGATTTGACTTCGCGTAACACTAAGGATGCAGGGATGGCCATGGGGATGATAAACAGCATCGTATACGATCTAGGCTATAATCTACTTCTCTGTTTCATTTCCTTTCTATATTTGGCTAAAATGGATGTCTGGATCGCCCTGTTAGCTCTTGGATCGGGTCCCCTTGTTTTTCTTTCCGGACGTTTCTTTGATCGCAGATTACGAAAATTATCTACTCAAATATATGCAAAAGAGGCGGAATTACGAGGAATCTTACAAGAAACGCTTCAAGGAATGAAGGTCGTAAGAGCCTTTTCGCTTGAAGAAACTCTCTTAAATAAATATGCGTTAGAACGTGAGCAGTTAAGAAGAATGCAGCTGCGAAAATCGCTTCTAAATGGTCTCTTATGGCAATCTTCTGCCTTTATCAACAATCTCGTAATGGTGACATGCGCCGCTTTAATTGCGTTATCAGCTCTAAGTGGCGGAACATCAGCAGGTGAAGTACTCGCTTTTATTATTTTGATGGGTAGGGTTCAATGGCCTTTTGTCCATATGTCTCAAACATGGGGAGGTGTCCAGGAGGCTTTAGGTGCAGCTGACCGCGTATTCGCTATACTTGATGCACCTGATGAAGGAGCTACTCATCCTTTGCCAGAATCCAGCTCCTCAACATTTGCTTCCGTAGAGGTAGCTGCATTACAAATAGAGGATGTCCACTACAACTATTCGGGTAAAACGGATAATGAAGCCTCCCTATTTACAGGGCTTAATATTCATATACAACATGGAGAAACTATCGCGGTTGTCGGGCCAAGCGGGTCAGGGAAGACGACGCTCGTTCGATTATGTAATGGACTTTATGAGCCTACTGCAGGAAGCATCACGGTTTATGGAAAGTCTGTACATGATCAGCTTGAAGAAGCACGTGCAATGATTACCTATGTTCCCCAAACCCCTTATTTGTTCTCAGGAACTATACGAGACAATATCGCCTTCAGTTCTAGTACAGCTAGCGAAGAGGATATTCGAGAAGCCGCTCGGCTCGCAGGTGCAGAAGAGTTTATTACGAAGATGCCCCATGGTTATGACACTATCCTAGGTGAACATGGATCGACTTTATCTGGTGGACAAAGACAACGCATAGCCATTGCCAGAGCTTTTCTTCGTGATGCTCCACTCCTTCTTCTAGATGAAGCAACTTCCGCACTCGATAACGAATCTGAGCGAATGATTCAGCAATCTCTTGATTTGTTAATGAAGAATCGAACCACATTGGTTATTGCACACAGACTATCCACCATACGTGAAGCATCTAGAATTATCGTGTTAAATCAGGGTTCGATTGTTGAGGAAGGTACACATGAGTCTTTATTAGAAATGAATGGGCTATACTCACAATTATATAACATTCAATTTAAATCTTCTGAAGCAGAAGACATTAGTGCACCTGAGTTGCTTCAATTACATTCCAATCTTTGATCTCAGTTCAATGCATACATCGTAATTCATAAGTTATTTTAATTAAGGTGTATGCGTTGGAATCGAGTATAAATTATCCTCTTCTTTTAATCGTTTCATGACGAGCTTAATAAATGACTGGATATAGCTTTCTTGAAGCTCTTTCTTTCTGTGGCTCATCCATATCGAATGCTTAGAGACTACATTTTCCACTTCGACCTTGGCTAACATACCCTGATCAAGATATGGCTTTGCTAACAACGCAGATACAAAACTAATCCCATAGCCGGCAATCACGGCTTGAATAACCTCATTTACTCCATTAAATTGCAGTTCGATCTTCGGATGTTGTACCTTTCTTTCTTCACATAATTGTACAATTCTCTCTCTGGCTGCACTACCTTCCTCCCTCATAATAAATGCCTCAGCCATCACTTCCTCAAAGCTAACCTCCTGCTTGGCTAAAGAATGATTTGAAGAAACTACGAACACATACTCGTCCTTGTACAACTCCCGATGTTCGAACACCCCTGTATGATGAGAAGGAAACGCCATATCACTATAAATCGCCACGTCTGCTTCAAAGTTATTTAATTGTTCCATGACTTCATGAGAATTAGCAGTAGAGATCTGAATTTTAACCTTCGGAAAAGATTGTTTGTATAATGATGCCCACCGGGGGATGAGTATGCTTGTGGCCAGATAATTACCTGCAATCCGAATATGGCCCGCAGGAAATTTATGATAATCCTCAATAATCTGCTGTACCTGTTCACCCATAGCAAATAACTTTTCAAGTGGTTCGATCAGTTTTCTCCCAATCGGTGTTAGCACCATTCTCTTTCCTATGACCTCTAATAATACGATATTATTCTCCCGTTCAAATTTGCGGATCTGCGCTGATATAGCGGGTTGACTGATGTGCAAACGTTCAGAGGCTTTGGTCACACTCCCTGTTATTGCAACATAATAAAACAATTTTAATACATGATAGTTCATCCTGATTTCTTCCTAACTATATAAAATAAAATCATTGTTTAACGGACCTTCGGCTTTCTTACTATAACTATACATTATGGATATTAACTATTATATATTGTTTATTTATAATTATTTATCTTATACTTACAACTATTCAAAAGGGAGGTTTCGTTAATGAAAGAGACAGTATTATTTCTAACCCGTCACGGGCAGACCGAATGGAATTTGCAGAAAAGAATGCAAGGTCATCAAAATTCAGCGTTAACAACCTTGGGTGAACAGCAAGCGGAATGGTTGAGAGAACGTTTGGAAGGTGAGAATTTAGGAGCCATTTATTCTAGTACTAGTCCAAGAGCATTGCATACTGCGCAGATTTTACGAGGAAATCGGAGTTTACCGATTCAACAGCAAGCTTCATTAATGGAAATTAACATGGGCATTTGGGAAGGAATGAACACAGATCAGATTGAACAAGAATATCCATTACAGTACAATCATTTTTTCACCAGACCTGATCTTTTTATTCCTCTAGCCCCAGGTGAGACCTATAGTCAGCTTGAACAAAGAGTAACGCCGACTATTGAGCGTATCATTAACGATAATGAAGGACATGAGGTACTTATTGTCACGCATCGGATGACCCTGAAAGTAATTATGGCTCATTTTCTCAATAAATCATTGCAGGAATTAGGGGAACTACCGGATATTCTCTCTACAGCATTGTGTAAAGTAACCCTAACTGACAACAATACAACCATCGATCTGTACGGCGATACTTCACATTATCAATGAATCCTTCTCAAAAATAAAAAAGGAAACTCCGATTTAAATGGGGTTCCCTTTTTAGACTTGAATTTTAAATTTCCACACTTTTGATTGTAAAGCTGCGGACCTTCATCCATTTTCCTGAAATAAATTCGTCAATTGTTTTCGTCTTCGGTCTAACACAAAAACGATGCTTGCTCCCTTTATCAAAACCAACCGCTTCAAAAATCAGGCCGTCACCTATTTGCTCCTTAAAGAACACTTGCTTAAGTCCCAATCTATTTAACATTTCAAGCTTTACACTTTCGATATATGTGCGTGAATACTCCTTAGACATATGTGTTCCTCCTAGTAGTGGTAGTAATATTATAAGTTCAATATTAAGAAAATCAACTGAAGATCACATAATCACAAAAAGAAAAAAGCCAACCCATAGTCTATGGATTGGCTTCTACTGTATAAGTTGATTACGCAATTATTTAACTTCTGTTGTTCCAGTCACTTTTCCATCAATAACAGCTGATGTTTTCAGATCTTCGCTTGCGAAATAGAGGTTACCATCAATAGTGGCGGTTTCAGGCAGAGTAAAGCCTTTCGCTTCTACATAAACATCGCCTTTAATCGTTCCGCCTTCAACTTTCAAATTCTCACTTTGTACTGTAAACTTTGGTACGGTTAGTGTATAAGTAGCAGTGATCTTGTGATCAGCATCTTGCGAATAAAGGGCAATCTTACGGTAGATGTCGCCATCTGCGGCTCCTTTATTACGGAATTCTCCAGCTACAACAACCTCATCAGGAATCGTTACATCATTTAGAATCGCAACAATCCAGTTTCCATCTTTGCTAACAGCCTTAGTAAATGCATCTGCTTGATTCACAATCGAAGCTGTAGTGACAGCATCTGTCTGCTCAGCAGCCGGAGCTGAAGTTGCCGCCGAATTGTTTGCTTTATCCTCATTTGCTCCACAACCTGCCAATACTGCTACCGAAACCCCAGCCACTAAAATCATTTTAAATAGTCTCATTTTCGATTCCCCCTAATTTTGATTATGAATTAATTATATATTAAAATTCTTAATAATTAAGTGAATAATTTCACAAATTTGTGTCAGTATCTAAAGCGGTTTCACAGCGCGCTCTCTTCCCGATTAAGATTCGTTCCCATGAGCCACACCTCTTCTCGCTGACTGATTTAGCTTCTTATATCTATTTACCCAAATTATAAAAATGAACACAAGCATCATTTGCTTCTTGGTATAAAGTCAATCGTTGACTCTTTTCAAGTGTTAATGATAATATTTGGAAATAAATATCTCAGCAAGGGAGAAGTTTACTGGTGAAAAAGACTACAATGAAAGACATCGCGCTACAAGCTAATGTCTCCGTTGCGACTGTAAGCTATGTTCTGAACCGCGTCGATAACCAAACCATTCCTGAGAAGACCCGCAATCAAATTCTGTCACTTGCCGAAGAACTTCATTACATTCCTAATCTAGCAGCCCGTTCGCTTGCCAATAAAAAAACGGGATTAGTAGGGGTACTTGTCCATAATTCTGCTTATATGCCACCTTGGAAACTCTATGCCCAGTTCACCTTTATTCGTGCTTTGGAACAGCGTTTAACGGATGCCGGATATCATACGCTGCTATATTCTCTTGGTACTGACCATCCTTCTCTGAATATCATCGTTGAAAGAAAGCTCGAAGCCGTCTTTCTGATCGATGTGCACGATGAATCCTTCTATTCGATTTCCAAACATTTTGTAGAAGGTATCCCCTTGATTTTGATCGACAGCATGATTGAAGATAAGCTGTTTAAGCAAGTTCTTTACAATTATCGTTCAGCTCTACGGAAGGTAATGCCGGAGGATCTTTCACAGGTTTGTTTAATTATGGAGAGCTTCAATAACTCCCTGCTCACTAACTTTATCCAAGATAGTCTTCCTTTACCTGAGAAAGCAATATTCAAAGTTCAAAATATGGAAGAATTGAATACAATCTTATCGGAGGGGATCTACAAAGAGGCCATAGTTATTAATGAGTTTATTGGAAGTTGTGTTGAAAAATCCGGGGTATTCGCACGTCTTTCTGTTCTATGTACCTGTAATTGCCCAGAAATGCTTGGAGAAGACGTTCAGAAATTCATATTCACTGGGGATAAATCAGCCACTGCTTTTGAACTAATGCAGGAGTTATTACATCGTCCTGACTACTCCAAACAAGAGAATAATCGTTATTTTGTTGATTAATTTTTTTTCGATATTCACTTAAACGTTTAAGTCGAGAGGAGAGTTACCTATGACAGATCCTGTATTAGCAAAACATGCATCCACCACCGCTCAATCCTATCCAACCCTTTGGGGAAACCGGAGATTTATGTTGCTACTCAGCTCCTATTCCATTTCTTTGTTTGGAAATACCTTTCACAGCATTGCTTTAAGTTTATGGGTACTTCAGACGACCGGAAGCGCTAAAATGATTGCCATTATTACGATAATCAATCTATTGCTCAGTTCTTTACTCGGATCGATAGGAGGCACACTCGCAGACAGGATCAATCGCAGAACCATTATGTTAATCACTGATTTGATAAGCTGCGGTCTAGCAGTTACGCTTGCTCTGACCATTTCCATGTCTTCTACATCATTCATTATCGTGGCCATATTAACGGGACTTACGACAGTCTCAGCATTATTCCAATCCCCTGCGTATCAAGCTTCAATTACCACTGTAGTTGGAAAAGAACATGTGCAAAAAGCAGTCGGGATTCTGAACCTGTCGGAGAACATCTGTAGGACGATTGGGTATTCGGCTGGAGGTATTTTTGTAGCAAGTTTTGGAGCGGCAGATGCCATATTATTTGATGGAGCTACATTTTTCGTTTCCTTTCTACTAGTTCTTGCTGTCCGCTCCCTTCCACTCCCAAACCGAGTGAATACCGGACCTAAAGAAGAAAGAAAATTCACACAGGATCTTGCGGATGGCGTTCGTTATATTTGGAGATACCCCTTCGCCCGAGCAATAATCATCATGCTTCCTACGCTCACTTTGTTCTTTATGCCTTCACTGATGCTAACGCAAGTTATGGCCGTCAAAGTATGGAATTCTAGTCCCTTTCAGTTTGGACTCATGGAAGCCTGTATTCCTCTAGGTTATATGATTGGTTCCAGCATGATCTTGTTTCTCGGCTCTAAATTAAAGAATCGCGGCTTCTTTATCATGACTGGACTGCTATGTCTGGGTCCCCTGTACCTCCTGCTATCGTTCGTCACTACTGCTGCCTTAGCCATTCCCATCATTCTTCTAATTGGCTTTATGTTCTCATTCTGTACATTGCTGATAAATACAATCCTCAGACTGGAAGTTTCGGAGGATATACAAGGTAGAGTCTTCGGTGTATTAGGCTCCATTATGAGTGTAGCACCCTCACTTGGTCTTACAGCTGTTTCATTCCTGTCCGATCACTTCAGTCCAGCCCCTGTCATGGGTTCCATCGGAGTCCTGCTACTACTGTTTGCTTTATTAACCTTGACCAAGTTAAAGGTGATTCGAAATTATAAGTAATTTTAGAACATATCTTATGACCGTTATCGCCCATTTTTCCTAATAACGCGCCTATTATGAAGCTCGATCAGTAATTGAACAACTATAATGATCAATAAGAAGATTCCCACGACACCTGTTAAAAATGGATAAATTAGAGGGAAAAATACACTTGGATAACTTTTAGTAATATCCGAATAGTAGCCCATACCCATAAGTGATGTACCCGAGAACTCGATAAGCTTCACCCCTAGATGATTGTCACTTCTTTGAGCATAACTCAGCACCTTTTCTTCTATACTGCCATCATGTGAGATCGTGATTATTTTCCATTTTCTCTTTTCCATCGGCTGACTATCATCTGTAAGTCTTTGGACTATATTAATTTCTTTCTCGCCAGTCTTTCGATCCGTAACAGTAAGGATATCTATCCATGAGAAATATCTGCTTCCTCGTTCCCGATTAGACAACCATATTTCATCAGGAGTTGAGATTTTTTGACCATTTAATAAAAACTGAACTTTCACAATATCACCAGGTGGGACACTCTCCTCTTCATCCCAAAGGGTCAATTCTGCTTTCCTGCCTGTATTTTCTTCTTGGATCTTAATATGCTTATCATCAACCGTTAGTTCTTGAACGTTTAACGTGTTATACCCTTTCTCAGCATGGTTGATCTCATAACGCTGATTGATTTGATCTGAAATCATATACTCACGGATATAGTTGAACAATGGGCTGAAAGAAATCGCTAGCAAGAAAAATGAAATCACCGATAAATAAATTATTTTTTTCATAATGAATCCTTGTGAGCGATCGTCAGCTTGAAATTTTGTCTTGAGCCACCTTCGAGGCCATTTGGAACCCCATCCTGCATAGGAAAGAAACCAAACTTCTGATAAAATCTTCTAGCAGGTTGACCCTCTGGATGATCCTCACCAAATGTAGTAACGAATATCTCTGCTGGGGTTTCGATACTTTCGAGAATATTGTTAAGAAGGGCTGTCGCAACTCCTTTATTTCTCTCTATGGCTGAAACAGATAACCACCCAATCTTGTAATTAGGGGCATTGGATGAAGAGAATAACACAGCTCCAAGTAATCTTGAACCTGGCGAACCATTGTTTTCTCGTACACAAAAAGCGCTTTGTCGCCTGATATTTTTTTCTAACGCTAGAGTGAAATTCGGATCATCTACCATCGGCCCAAAAAGGGACTCCACCTCTGCCGCCAGCTCCAGCCATCCTCTTATATCCTCCATAGTAGCGTTTACTACATTCATATATAAGTTCTCCTTTAGTAGTCTTGGTTACACCATTCGATACACTGAGGAATAAAGTGATCATAGTCATTTAAAGCAGTGATTATATTTATTACTTCACGGGTTCCAAGCTCTCGCTCCGCATCATCTGTACTCTCCAGTCCGAGTGATCGTCTGATATTATAAGCTAACCATTCTAGCTTCCCATGAAAACCATAGTTTAGCACGTCGGACCAGTTAGCATAAATCTCGCCACCTTGCTCCCGATAGGTACTAATAAGCGTGCAGAAAGCATCTTTGCTTACACTTCCCGATTCAAAGCCTGACCAATAAAGGGCTACATCTATTAGCTCTTGGGTTGGATGGATAGGTCCTGCTGCTTCCCAGTCAATAATAATGGGTATCTGATGCTCATCCCATAGTACATTTTTTTGATCTAAATCCCGATGGCTGATAACCATATGATTCAATAATTGTTCCGCTGAAGAATCTACAAGTTGTTCCCAATGATTTATTTGGTTCAGGTTATCTAATAGCAAGCTAGACCATTCCAAACCATCCTGTTTTGCTTTTAGTGCATATTCATTCCAACGAACAGTGGATGTATTTACTGCCTCAAGATTTTCATTAGGATGATGATCAAGAAGTGTAGCGAAATCGATCTTATGAATTTTAGCAAGGTTTTCGCCAATCTTTTTACAACACCCTATATTAATACCTCCTGATGACAATGCCTTACCTTCGACCCATGGAAATAATAAATAGAATTGACCCTCGAATTCATGCATAAAACTATCTTTGGACACGATAGCTGGTACTGCATTTATCCCATTTTGATAAGCCATATTTGAAACCTTTTCAGAAAGAGTATAGTTGTTCATGGCTGTATCCCGATGCATAATTTGAGGATTTAGAGCTTTCACTGCATAGAGCGCTTTGTCCGTTTGTAGACGATACATTCTGTGTAGAAGACCACCTGTTACCTGTTCTGGTTCATCTTTTAAATGACCTAACCCGTATTTTGCACATAGCATTTCGAAATTTAAGTTATAATTCAGATTTCCCATGTTATGTATCCCTTTCCTATCAATCAGAATCCCAACTTCAATAACCAAGCCGACAACTTCTCTTCCCGCTCTTTTAAGTCCCCATTTATGCGATTGAATTTACCAAGCCATTGCTCAGAAGCTATGCTGCCATCCAGCATATACAGGACACGTTCTGCCTGAGCAGCGACTTTCGCATCATGCGTAGCCAGTAGAATCGTTGTACCCGTCTGATTAATATCTATTAATATCTCCATAATTTCACTAGCAGCTTTAGAGTTCAGTGCACCTGTTGGTTCATCACCAAATAGAATATCAGGCTCATTGATGATTGACCTGCAGATCGCTGCTCTTTGCAGTTGTCCACCCGATACTTGTGTAATATCACGTTCAGCGAGTGCGGAGATTCCGGTTTTTTTCATTAACTCAGCGGCTCTGTTATTGATGGTTCTACGACTAACGATTTTAGCTCGATAAGCGGATAAGATGATATTGTCCCGAATAGTCAGGTTTTTTAAAAGATGCATCTGCTGAAAAATAAATCCCATTTGATTTAAACGCAGTTCAGCTAATTCACTCTCAGAAAGACCACTGATGTCCTGCCCTTTAAAAACAACACTTCCTGAAGTCATCCGGTCCATGCCGCTGATCGTATAGAGCAATGTTGATTTCCCTGAGCCAGAAGGCCCCATTATAGCTACGAATTCTCCCTTTGATACCTGTAGATGAACATCTTTTAATACCGTCTGCGGGGTTCCTTGCCCGGTTACAAAGGTTTTATTTAAACCCTTCGTCTCTAATATGAACATACTACCACCTCACCCTCATTCGACAATCAGTTTAGATAAATTGGATTTCTTCATCGATATCGTGCTTACTACGGTTGTGAGTGCTACAATGAGCATGAAAAAAAGAGGGAGAACAAGATAAGCTATTACCGGATTAACTACAAACTGTATTTGGGATGCTCCCATAAAGGATCCGAGTAATTGAGTGAATTTTTGACCGATGGTATTAGCTGCAAAGGTTCCGAGAATGATTCCAAGACCAGAAACCAGTAGCAGCCTTACCTGATATTGCTTTCGAATATCTTCTAACGTAAAGCCAATGCTTCTCAAAATTGCAATTTGCGAGACGTCCTTCGCTAGCAGCATTTTTAGAAATAAAGCTGTAATCAATACTGAAATTGATATCGAGATAGCAATGGATAAGCCAGTGACCAGCTTTAATTGGCGAATCGTATTCCCGAGCGTCTGAGATAAATAGCTTTCTAGATGAGTAACTTTGGCTGGATAAAATAACTTTGCATATTGATCCATTTTCTCCTGAACGGAAACATTCGGATTCACATCTAAAGCTACGATATACCATAGCACGGACTTCGGGTCATACGGTAATCGGGCTTTTGCAGTTCGACCTCCATTCGTTATATCTTGGTAGATCCCGCTAACCGTCAATTTTTTCGAAGTGCCATCTACCTCCAAAAGAACGCTATCCCCTACCCTTTTGTTCCATTCCTTGGCATTCAGATCAGAAAGGGCAATCTCATCCCCACTTTCAGGGATTCCTCCGTTAATATAGGTGAGCGGAAAAATAGAGAAATCTCCTGTTTCAACATTGATATTCTCCCATACGCCATCGCTGCCTAGCACTTTAAATCGAGAAGTAATTAATGGTGAGAATTTAGCTATTTCGGAGTCCTTATTTAGCGTCGTTATCATTTCATTAAATCGCTTCTCTATTTGATCAGATGGCTGCAAATCTATTCTCATGTCACTCTGACCTACACCCATATAAGAAATAAACCGAGGAGACTGAAGGGTATTCAATATATTTACTGGTACAAGAATGATAAACAGACAGATCACAAATACGAAGAATAACAATCCAAACATGGTGAAGCGTCCATAAACATCCTTTAGGCCAAGAAAAACATTCACATTTATATGCCTGCGCTTACTCAGCACCATTCTACTTTTATTGCCTTTCAACTCTCCCACAGTCCCTGACCTTAAAGCGTCTACTACTGTTATACGATTAAACCTTCTAAGAATAACTCTGCAAAAGAACACAATCATCCCGAAGATCAAACCGACCGCTAAGACTGGAACAATAGGCTGAAGGATCGTTTTCGGAGCAGTCCCCAAATACAATGTGATATTCGCTGTAAACAATCGCACCACACCCAAAGATAATAAATATCCTAGCAGTGAAGCGCATGCTGCCATAACCATATATTTTGCCAAATAGATCCTTCTAATATCTCGCTGTGAGATCCCAATTGCTTTCATGACGCCAATCTCTCTATAATCCTCCTCTAAAGTCGCAATCATCGTAAACCTTAAACATAGGACGGCAATAATCATAAGAAGGATACTTACCAAAATAATGACAACTGCAATAATCCCATCTGTCAGCGCATTCAGCGTCTTAAATAAAGGATAGTCTATCATTGGTCCTTTAGCGGGCATATCTGAGGATTGATAGGTATTCCGGAACTCGCTAAGTCTACTTAAATCGGTGATTTGAAATTCAATTAAGTACTCAACTTCTCCATGGTTCTTCTTAAGTACATTATAATCCGTGTCATTTACGACAAAGCGCTTAGAGCTAACAATAGCTGGATTCATTTGGATGTCTCGAACAAAATCCGTAACCATAAATTTTTGATCTAACTGTCCATTGGAAAGGGTAACCTGATCACCAATCTTCAGATCATTCTGCTTCATATAATAAATAGGAACTGCGATTTCTCCTTCAGCTACCCTAATCACTTGATTCTCTAAATTCAGCAGCAAATCAAATGATGGGTTCTGCTTAACAAAACCTATATCCATTACGCTGTTCTCTTCCGACTTATTGCTGTTACCCAAGACAATCTGCGAGCCATCTATCCTTAGCATTTCTACCGTCTGTTGATTCTTAACAAGTGGATTTGTAGAGGCGAATTTTTGAATACCTGCGTTATCTATTGGACCAGAATGCATTTGAACAAAATGGGGAGCCTTTGATTTATCCAGCAAATGGCTTAAAGAACCGGACAATTCCATAATGACTTGAGAAGCACAAGCAGCAAGCAACGCCGATAACATCATAAAAATAAATAAGACGATCGTTATAATTTTATTTCTTTGAAAATCTTTTTTCACAATTTGTAGCAGCATTGACGATCTCTCCCCTACGTCTCATTCATCCTCCCTGCACGGACCTTACTCAAACATTTGCGTTACGTAGGAAAAGCTTCCTTTTTCAGCTCCCAACGAAGTCTCCATAATATAAATAAAGCTCTGAATTTTGAGAATGATCTCTTCCGGCTGCCACTTGAAAATCCCTTCATCCAATAAAAATTGTGAGGCAACCAACAGAAATTCCATCGTTTCTTTAGGATAAGGACAGTGGAACAAGCTCTCCTCGATTCCCTGCTCAATCACCTCTGTCAACACAGGTGTTAGCTTCAAAATAGTTTCAGCCAAGCTTTTCTGATGGATTAGTGCATTCTCAGCTTGATGAAACTGTTCAATCATGTGACCTTTTCTCTCCGAATCAGGTTTCTGTGCCATTATGATTTGTAGTAGCTTTTCATGTACGGAGAGCTTTGAATCAGCAGCAATGATCTTCGCAACGTCTACTCCAGCATCGATGAATCGTGTGACCACTGCTTCCATAACCTCCTCCTTCGACTTGAAATAATAGTAGAACGTGCCCTTGGCAATCCCGATCTCCTGCAAGATGTCGTTCACTGTAGTTCTCGCATAACCTTTCGTAAAAAAAAGCATTTCTGCCTTATCTAATATTTCATTTCTGCGTTCTTCCGCTTCTTTGGAAATTCTCATTTATTCTGAGTCCTCCTTTTTATAGACCGACCGTCGGTCTATTCCATTTAAATACATTTAATACATCATGTCAATGATGTTCCAGCAAATTGGACAAAAGAAAAAAGGTAACCTCCAAAGGATGAGGTTACCTTAATGTGCAGTCAGCATAATCAGGAGACTTTTTTGCGCTTTAGAATATGATACACATTGCTGAACATACCGGACAGGATGCCAGCAATTGGGAATACAGCCCAGTTAACGTCCCATCGCCCATAGACAAAGCCCGTAAACAGAAAAATCGCCGTCGCCAAAGGCCACAACACAGCCCCAACAACTCCAACAAATCGGTTCTCTTCCTGCTTCTCTGCAGTGATGTTCGGCTCCTCCAGCAATTTCGTATAAGTTCCCTGAATATTCCCGTAATAGATGAATAGAAACACCGCCACAGCCGCAATAAAAAGAAAAGCAGCGACTCCATATGGAGCATAGTCATCGTTGACATAAGAAGTTGCGAAGATAAAGGTCGGCGACAGCACACAAAGACAGACGCCCACAATCAAAGCAAGGCGATAAGTCGGAGCATAAAGGGCTTGACTGCGCTGAAGCGCCGTTTTGAGCGCATAAGGTAGCTGAAAGCCTTGCTCTAGACTTTCGAAGCGCTCGAGTTTCATGCCGCTATAAATGAACATCCCAACGGCCACAGCGACCAGCACGAACATTCCGACCATCCCCAGCATCGAACCTTTATCAGCCATATCAGCATTATTTTCAAACAATGTACTAAGAGTAATCAACAGCGCCACCCCGCATGCGCAGAGAAAAACACCGAGACCGGTCCATAATCCAGAGCTACGTTTAGCAGCCGCATAAGCATAAACCTCTTCTTCACTAAGCATGGGCACAGTCTTCTCCTGTCCGGCTGGACGGATGCCTAGCTCAGCAGTCAGCTCCTCAATATTGCCGAATTCCGAAATAACGATACCGATCGCCTCATTCTCAGACTTGCCATCCCGCTTCAGCTCCAGGTACTTATCTTCCATCCCGGACAGCAGCTCCTGCTTTAAATGCTCCAGTTCCGGAGTCTTCGGCAGACCCGCAAACATATTATCCAGATATACTATGATCGTCTCCATGCACTATCACCACTCCTTGATAAATTGGTTTACAACTTCCTGCGTAACCTTCCATTCCTCACATTTTTCTCGGTAATAGGCGAGACCCAGCGGGGTAATCCGGTAATATGTGCGCCGCTTGCCAAGACTCTCATCCAGATAAACGGATTCAATGTACCCGTTCTTCTCCAGCCGGGTAAAGGCGGAATACAGTGTTGTCTCCTTCATGACATACTTCTCCTGAGTTAGCTGCCTGATATTCTTAGAAATCTCGTACCCGTAGGATTCCCCATCGAGCAGCATGTAGAGGATCATCGTATCATTGTAACCACGTATAACATCACTGCTGATCAAAAATGGTACCCCCTATGATTACTTCATCTGTCGTAGTAGTTGCAGTATACCATAATTACTACGACAGATGAAGTAGTCACGAAAAAAATAGGCAAAAAAATCTAAAAAGCATAAAAAAAGAGAATTGCTCTATATGAGCAACTCTCCTCAAATCAGCTAGTCTCTTGAATTTTCAAAAATCTGATCAATCTTCTCTTTCGCACCTTCCCAGGAGGTCAATAATGGAAATCCATATTGTTCACGGGCTCTCAAATTCCATGGATGCGGAATACAGAGTACTTTCCTTCCGTCCTGCAATGCAGGAACCAAGTTGTGAACCCCGTCATCGATCAGAAGATCATAATTAATAAGATTCTTTCGTTTGCATGGGAAGAAATTTTCGATGGGAATAAACGGCATATGCTTCTGCAGCCAGTTCCATTTTTCAACAACTGCATTGGGCTGGGCCGCCGTAACAATAATAACATCATAAGCATTGTGCAGCTTCTCCATTTCACCTACAACATGCTCGTCGAATAATTCAAGCTCCTCATATAAACCAGGCCGCCCATAGAATACATCTTGTGTACAATCTGGATGACGTAAATGATCCGTATTCCAATCAAGCATTTCCTCGTACTTCAGTACATGAGTGGGGAAATCATTGTTGTTATGGTATATAGCTCGTTTGACTAGATGGCATATCGTGTCATCCATATCAACTGCAATTATAGGCTTTCTCATCTGTGTCCCCCATATGTTTTTTTATATTACTATTTAAGTATACACAATATAATTACTGTTTTCGTCTTGAGTTAGTTAAATTTCAATTTAATGTTTTTTAAACGCCTCTACGCATCTTTGACAGATACAGGCTTTACCTCTCAGTTCCAAAGGCACCCTTTCTAGTAGTTCTGCAGGAATTTCCGTATGAAAACACCAACAATCACCCCTATTAGCACCACAATGATTTAATTCTTTACATAAAGGACAATACCGTTGTTCAACTTGTTTATTTTTTATTTCCAAATCTTCTACTCCCCCATATGATTAAACATTTCACTTCTATTTATTTACTTTTCTTTTCCTTGAAATTCAAATACTTCCTTCATAACCGCATCTGAACATTCTAAGTCTAGCGTTACCAAGCATAGGATTATTCAATAAAGCAAGCACAGCACTTCCCGAGTATGCAATAAAGTCATTTCACATTTTTTTCCATCAACTCATTCCTTCTATAGATCTTTGCAATACCTCTATACTTTCCTGAAGAAATGCCTTATTGTTCTCAATCCCTCTGGTTTTACACCAAACTACCGCACTAAAAGCATCATAAAAACTATAAAACGGTATTATAGCTTCCAGATCAAGTAAAGGACGAACCGATTCGTAGCCTTGCACATAAGGGAGCCGTGTTAGCGGGTTCACTTCCCAGACGTATCGGTTTATTTTTGTAAAATCAATTTCAGAGGAACCACCACGAGCGCTCTCGTAATCAATTATACCAACGACTCGATTATCTTTTATTAATATATTGCCTGGTCGAAAATCCATATGAACAACACAAGGCCCATCAGGTTCAGGTAACGCCGAATATACGCTATCAAAGTGAGTAATACATTTCTCAAATAAATCAGGATGAAGGAGTTCCTTACAAGGTTCTTTCCACTTTTCAAAATTATTTTTCAGGTATAATCTCCAGCTATTGTTCTCTACCATCTGAAAACCATCGGATCCATAACATCCATACGCTGGCATGGTAACTTCATGAAGCATGGCATGATAATTACCGATTTGAAACGCCAGACTCTGATCAATGTTACTCGTACAAGGCACCCCATCTATAGCGGAGAGAAGCAATGCACCGACACTTCTATTATCTCCGTCCCAGAAATCCAATACTTTTGGAACAGGTATAACACCCTTTAGTCTTTCAAGCATCTCAAATTCGCGAACCAGTTTATCCCTGTTGTATGGAATTTTCACGTATACGTTGTCTAGATTATTAAGAGTAAGTTTATACACTTCAGAACTAAACGACTCTGGAACAGACTCTATATTCAAAACACTCAGCTTAAAAATTTCAATTAATTTATGTATGGATTTCATACGACTACCTCCAGTCTCAAGGGAAAGGTGCTCTGTTCACGGTTGTGAACTCCCTATTCTTGCATTAAGATAGAGAACATTAGGAGTTTCTAAGGAACTCAACCGGGAGATTTGAACAGATGAAATTTAAGAATCACAGCTTTTCAGGTATCATTCATAGTGATCTGCTTGCTACCCAAGAGCTTGTATATAACCCGTGCAATCTTGATTGCTCTGACCTCATTCATGAACCACACAATGCTGATTATGGGGCGTATATATTTAATTTAAACGCGCTATCCATTAGATTCCGTGTTGCAAAAATCACACCTACAAAGATCGGGCAGTTTGTCACGTTATGGGAGAGAATTGGAGATGGCCCCATCCAACCCTATGATATATCAGATCCTGCTGATCTCTTCGTTATAAGTACACGCAATGAGAGTCACTTTGGTCAATTTGTATTTCCAAAAGCTGTGCTAGGTAAACAAGATATATTATCCAATAAAGGTGAAGGTGGCAAAAGAGCACTAAGAGTGTACCCCCCATGGGATAATCCCACGAGTCGTCAAGCTCAAAAAACACAAAAATGGCAGTTGGAATATTTCCTAGAAATACCGGTAATTAAGCCAGCAGACTTTCTTCGTGTGCAAACACTTTACGGTTTTCCAGTAAATCGAACAGTCTGACCTATGTCCTCCACATGTTTTATATCCGCCCATAAAATAAAATAATTGTACAAAGAATCTCCTATTTTCACCGCTTCTGGATATTTCAAAATAATAGCAGCCTGTTGATTCCATTCCTCTTCCTGATCAGCAGAAGGCACAATCAATCGTGCTTTCTCTTCCGCTTTTAACCCCTCTAGTGTCAGTTCAATGATTTGTGGATCAGAGCCATAAGGCTTCAGTTGATGAAATGCATCCTTGTTTGCTACTTCATCGATGGATAACCCCTCTCCAGAAATAGCGGATAATTGAAAAAATCCGTCGTCCCCCTGATACCTCTCAGCATATTCTGGATCCACTACCCACTCGGAGGGATACTTCAAAGTGACCTTATACTCTTTTGAAGTATATGTTGACAACCCCGATGGCTTGACCAGCATTCCGATTCTAGTACTTACTAATGCAATAGCCGCAATAATCAGGACCCCTAACCACCATCTTTTATACGTTGACGTTTTCACATTATCCCCCTAAATCAATATTTAGTTGACATGCACAGCATCAGGAAATAAGATATAAGCAAACATATGAGCAATCATTCATATGTATTAGTGAGGAGGAAATTACAATGAATAATCTAAAAAATATCCTATCCCTAATTCTTTTCTCCATATTCCTTATTTCTTACCTTTTGAAGCTCCTTATACTTTACAAAAAGAACCATATTAAAGGAAACGTATTAGCTAAAGGAAATAAACGATCTATGATCCATTATACCGAGCTGTTCGTTAAGACTACTACTTTTGTGTGGGGAGCAGCGTGGTTTACATTTTCCTTAGCGGAGTCATACATAGTTACACTAGTAGGAGAACATTTTAATCATCCGGCGATTCACTTTATCGGTGTTGGTGTAGTAGCCCTCGGATGTTCCATTTTCATACAAGCAATGATTGCCATGCGTACTTCGTGGAGAGTTGGGATTGATAAGTCTACTGTAACAAAACTCATCACGCACGGTATATATAAATTTAGTAGAAACGCCGCATTTGTCGGTTTTGATCTCATGTTTGTTGGATTGTATCTTATGTATCCAAATTCATTAACACTAATTATATTCTTTCTTAACATTGTAGCCATTCATTTACTTATTCTTCAGGAAGAACAGCATTTAAAATCTGTATTCGGAAATGAATATATTCAATATTGTAATAATACACCTAGATATATTTTGTTTTGAAATCTTACCTGCTGTAAATCCTATCCTTTCAAGCACGCTACAATTTACACTTTTTACAATATCCGAAAACATTCTCTTAATGTAATTACTATACTATGAGGTTGTAAACATACATTAGGAGGGAAATTATGAAATCACCGAAAAAGTACGGCGTTAAGACGGCAATTGTAGCGACTGCAGCAACTGCTCTCTTCGTTTCCAACGTAGTCACTACACAAGCACCAAATCAGGCCAATGCAGCTTCATCAAACACAAGAAATGTGATTCTGTTTGTCGGTGACGGAATGGGTACTGCCCAGCGCAATGCCATCCGCCTAGCTACAGTAGGTGAAAAAGAAAATCTAGCGATGGATTCTATGCCATATGCTGGACTAATTCATACAAGCTCCACTGTCCCTGTTACAGATTCAGCTGCTTCAGCCACAGCCTATGCCAGCGGAATCAAGACTTATAACGGTGCCATTGGGATGAATGCAGATAAAAAATCCGTACAAACCATTATGGAATATGCAAAATCAGCAGGGAAATCTACAGGCGTTGTAACTACCAGCCAAATTACTGATGCTACAGGCGCTGCCTTCGGTGCTCATGTTGAAGATCGCTCCAAACAAAGTGATATCGCTCTGCAGCTTCTGACCAAGAGCAAAGTTGACGTTCTTCTCGGTGGAGGCGAAGACTTCTGGTATCCTGCTGGGAATCCAGGTAAGTTCGCAGATGAGCCAGCTGAAGATCCTTCAGAGAAGAGCAAAGGAACGCAGGGGAACCTTGTAGACAAAGCGAAACAGCTTGGATACTCCTACGTAACGAACAAAACCGATATGCAAAAGGCGAAAAGCGGCAAGCTTCTCGGGTTATTTGCAAATGAGGAAATGTTCCAGCAAAAGCCAGAGGGTGAAGGAGATATCTACAACCCGGTTGTATCCCTGCCTGAAATGACGAAAAAAGCGATAGACACGCTTGCAGCAAATAAAAAAGGATTTTTCCTGATGGTTGAAGAAGAGGGTACTGACGAATTTGCACACCAAAACAATGCCAAGATGACGATTAAAGCGGGGCAAGAGTTAGATAAGTCCGTACAGATTGCCAAAGATTTCGCTAAAAAGAATCCGGATACCCTTGTCCTAGTTCTCGCCGACCATGAAACAGGTGGATTCTCTATTGAAGCCGTAGACGCTGAAGATGAATCAGGTGACGGCATTTCCAAAGAAGATGGTCCGTTTGCCATCGCTAACTCTAAACAGAATTTCGTTGTAGACTGGACAACTTCAGGTCATACAGCAGTGGATATTCCAATTACGGCCATGGGCAAAAACGCTCAGTTGTTTACAGGAGTATACGAAAATACCGAAGTATTCACTAAGGTTGCGCAAGCCATGGGCATTAAAGTGAAATAAAAAGATCGAACAACATAAAAGACTAGCCAGACTTTCTGGTTAGTCTTTTTGATTTTTACTAAATACAGTTTCTCCTACATCCACAATTAGGAACTACAATCAGGAGGGAATTTAATGGGCAATTTTTTGGGCGGCTTATTGGGAAACTATTCAGAGGTAACCATTCCAGAATTAAAGAGTCAATACGGAGCTTATCTTATGCCTCAGGAAGAAATTCAAATGGGCTTTAAGTTGATCCGTGATGCATTCATTATTACAGATGATAGATTAATTCTTATTGATCACCATAAATCCAACAACTTACAGATTGCATTCTATATTCAGAATCAAGACTTATCCGGATCAATTCTTATCTTACCTTATGGATTTCATTTGCACTAAAAACCTTATGATTCTCAGAACATGATATTCCAAACGGCACTTGGAAAGGTTTGTACATTAATTAACTAAATACATTTATTTTCAGTATCGGCAGGTCAATAAAAGCAGCATATCTTTCAGCAGCTTTAAACACAGCTTCTTCAGCATTTCCAAGTTCTCTAAATGGATGAATGACTATCTCAATTCCTTTTTTCTTAATCGAACGTTTCCATGTACCTATAACTTGGCCACCAACAACAATCATAGGCAGGAAAACACCGTTGTTGCCAGGAACAATTAAAGGAGCCGTCTCAGGTTCAAGTACAGCACTCCGGTCTTTATAACCAAGAATGTACTCATCGAAACCTGGAAGTAAATAGATACCTGACTCTTCATCCGCTGAAACTACTCGATGGTTAGACATCCAATACTCACTGCCATTTATATCTGTCGATTGAAGTTCTTTTTTCACAGATTCTAGCCCTCGTCTGGCATCTGTAAGGGTTATGCCTGCCCACCAAGCGAAGTCCTGAACGGTCGCTAATCCACGGGCTGTAAAATACCGCAACGCGAGTTCTTGCAACGATTGTTCGTAAGATAACTCTCGGCAATCTGGCACCCATTCCTCTAACAATACAATCGTTTGCTGTTTACCATTCATCGGACCAAAACAAATCAGTCCTTGATAGGCACTATTCCAGAGCATGTAATAACCGCGTTGATTCCCCGTGTGGATGCCTTCCTCTTCTATTAGCTGAAGTAGGACCGAACGATCCATTTGCTTCCCGCCCTTTAGAGCATCCACAATAATTTCTCTACAGCGCTCCAGTGTCTGATCATCAAGTCCAAGCTCAGCCATTCGCCGCTTCGTTTGTGATACTAAACGCGGTGCAGAGAGCTGTAACATCCATTTTACATCTTCTGCTGGGACGAAATGAAGCGTACCTCGCAGCGTCCAAGTAAGAATAATCTTACGGTCAGCGATTGCACGCTCTATATCAGCTAATTTCGTAGCAGGAGAACGTAGTCCGATGGCCCAAACCGCCTGCATATAGTCCTGCGCTTGCATAGCCCCCATTTTTTTCACGACCTGCTCTGGTGTGTGATGTAAAGAGCCTGCAATCATTTGATTATACAACCTGCTATTTGCAATAAGGTTATTCGTCACACTACTCCCCCTTTTCAGAAATGAATCCTCAAATTATATACTTCCAGTTATTTAACAAAATGGTTAAGTTCTTGCTCATGTCTATGTCGATATTACTATTGATTCTATTGAAATACGAGATTAAATTAGAATATGAACTCCATTCCATTGCATAATGTGCAATAGAAAGTCATATACAGACCTCAAAAAAAGGTTTCTGTTGCACTTCGTACATTAGAATTTGCTGAAAACCTTCAAAAAAGAGTTTTAACCTATATTTAATTGTAAAAAATGCAACAGAATTCAGATCCCCTTTCTTTTGGATCCATTCTGTTGCACGAAATACAACGTTAGGGATAAAATACCCTTTTATATTACAGACTGAAGGTATTTTCTTAACCAGAGCCCTTCTTTTTAAAAGAAAAACGCTGCTTCTTCCGCTTGTTTCACTTGCTGCATCGCATTCGTGGTATTCACCAATTCATTAGCTAGTCGATTCAGTCTAAAAATAATTTCATCATCCACAATTACTTTCCGGTCATATTGTTTCTCTTCAATAAAAACATACTTAGGAACCACCACCGCTCTCATATAAGAGAGGATCGGTTTCAGTTGTTGTTCTGCCACTAAGTAATGTTTTGAAGAACCTGCAGTTACTACAATACCGATAACTTTATCCTTAAACCCATTAACCGGGAGTAAATCAAATAGATTCTTAAGTGTTCCTGGAATCGAAGCTTGAAAAACTGGGGTGCCAATGATATACGCGTCGGCCGCCATGATTTTCTTCAGAACAACTTTGGTATCACCTGTATAATCCATGTAGCTGCGTCCATCACTAAATTCCAGCTTATAATCTCCTAGATCAATTAGTTCTACGTCGAAATCCGGATGCTTTTCTGTGATGTTGTTAAGTGCTTGCTGTACAGCAATTCTAGTCTTCGATCCAACAATGGATCCTGAAATCCCAATGATCTTCATACTATCCCCTCTTTCTTATTTCTTAGCTGTAGCACGTCTTACGGCTGGTGCTACTTCAGATGCGAACAGGTCAATCATTTGTTCCACTTGAGCATAAGGTAACCCACCGACATCAATCTGAGCTAGAAAACGATTATGGCCATACATCTCATGTTGATAGAGGATCTTCTCCACAATTTGTTGCGGGCTTCCCACGAGCAGTGCATTTCTCACACTCATCGCTTCCGCAAATTGTTCTTTCGGATAGTAAGACCCACGAAGCTCTTTCATCAAGTGATTGATATATGGATAATAATCGCGGAATGCTTTTTGTGAGTCCGGATCAATATACATTAAAGAAGTTGTGCTGATGGGAAGGTCTGCTGGATTAAACCCTGACTCTGCAGCAACCATACGATACGCGTCTACAGAACCCTTAAAGGCAGATGACGGGCCACCAAGGGTGGTCAGCATCATCGGGATCCCCATTCTTCCCGCCTTAATTGCACTTGCTGGAGGTCCCCCAACCGCTCGCCAAATTGGCAACTTTCCATTTAAGGGCTTAGGGAAGATTTCCATATCATTTAATGCAGGGCGGAATTTCCCTTCCCACGTTATGTGATCGGACTCATTTATTTTCATGAGCAATTCAATTTTCTCTTCGAACAATTCTTCATAATCTCTTACGTCATAACCAAAAAGTTCATAGGCCCCGAGACGCGATCCACGTCCAGCAACAATCTCTGCTCTACCGCCTGATAACAAATCCAATGTTGCAAAGTCCTCATATACACGTACAGGATCTGCTGTACTTAGTACAGTTGCTGAACTGACAAGCTTTATACGTTCGGTTGCATTTGCAATGGCTCCAAGGACAACCGAGGCAGCTGAGGTAATGAATTTAGGTTGATGACTCTCGCCTACTCCAAATACATCTAATCCAGCATCCTCAGCTAATTTGGCAGCCGCTACGATCTCTTGAATCCGTTGTCGTTCACTAATTGCTTCGCCTGTTAAGGCGTCTGTGGTGTGATCACCTAACGTGTATAAACCTAGCTCCAACCCTTTTTTCTCATCGATTCTATATTGTTCCATCATGATTATGTCCTCTTTTCATAGTTGTATTAGGTTTAGCGGATAGGATGAAGCTTCGATTCAATCTCTTCACGACGTTCTTCCAGAAATGAAGGTAAGGTCAAACTCTCTCCTAGCGCGTCAAAAGTTTCATCAATCTCAAATCCCGGGCCATCTGTAGCAAGCTCAAAAAGAATATGGTTCGGATCCCGGAAATACAAGGAATGGAAGTAATAACGATCAATGACCCCTGTATTTTTAAAGCCTGCAGCAGTGATCTTGGCGGCCCATTCGGTTAGTTCTTCGATATCCTTCACTCTTATAGCCACATGATGGATGCTCCCTTTACCCGGTCTCTCCCGATCTTTGTCATTTACTTCTTTGACCTGGAGCTCGGTGTATAAACCACCCTTCCCCGTTTCATATATATCTACCATAATCTTGGAATCACCCATCGATGGTACTGTCCGAACTTGTGTATAGCCCAAGATATCTTCCAAAACCGTCTTTGTGCGGCCAGCCTCACGTACAGTCAATTCAACGGGTCCTAACCCAACGATGGCATACTTTGGAGGGATGTCTTCTGTAATCCACGGCTCAACTAGCTCGATACCGTTATCTTTTTCAGCCGATACTAAATGGACCGTCAATTCATCTCTATCATAAAAAGTAAGCGACTTACGTTCCCCGATACTTACAATCGCTTCATGAGGAACTTCAAAAGAATCTAATCGACTAGCCCAATATGACAAGGCTTCATCGCTAGGAACAAGAAGGGAGAAAGAGCTAATACTGTTCGTCCCTTTGCGGGTCTGACCTGCATTTGGCATTTCAAAGAAAGATACTTCGGTTCCAGGAGCACCATTACGATTTCCATAAAATAGATGGTACATGGATGGATCATCTTGATTGACCGTTTTCTTTACAAGTCTCAGTCCCAGTACCTCTGTATAAAACCATAAGTTTTGTTTAGCGTCCTTAGTAAGCATAGACACATGATGTTGTCCGTTTATAGGTTGTTGTTTCATTTTAAAAACCTCCTAATGAATTTTATCGAATTTAGGTTTACTAGTATACTGATAAGGAAAAAAGTAAGCTTTATTATCAATAAAGCTTTTGCGACACTACTGAACACCTCGCGGGAGTCGATTCTCATCTTGGCTATGGCGATGAATCTTTTTAAGCATGCTGTAAAACACTTTCTTCTCCTCATCTGTCAGTGGATCGAATAACGAGGCTTGGAAATCCGATTGCAAGGGCAGTACCTTCTCAATAAGTGTTTGGCCCTTTTCCGTTAAAGTAATGTACTTCACTTTCCAATCCTGTTTACGTTCAATCCATCCTTCTTTCTCTAATCTGCCAAGCATATGGGATACCCCACCTTTAGTAATGGTTAGATGCTCGGCAATTTCCATCTGTGTTACAGGCTGATGTAATAATATTTGTACCAAGGTATCGAATTGATTAACTGTTAAATTAAATTGCTTCAAGAATTCATTGGAAAGATCGTTACTATTCTCATATACCCTAACCAGCCGCAACCAGATCAATAAGCTTAATTGGTTATCTTCAGTGAATCCATTGTTTCTCATTTGGTCACGTCCATCGTTTGTTTATTTTATGTGTTATTTGATTTGTTAATATGAGTATACTAGTAAACTGACGAGGAGTCAAGCTCAGTAGAAATCCTACACGCTTGCCAAATACCACTTCGGAATATGAAAATCATCATACCACTCCAGAACACTCTCCGCTCGGCTCAGCATATTAGTAACTTCCCTTTGACCAACCCTTATGAACCGGTTTAACTACCTCCCATGTAGAAGCATTCGGTCTGTCACTAAAAAATGGAATCATTTCACAACCTCCTTTTAATCAAACTGCTTCACAAAATAGAAAAATTTCCTTATTTATTTCTTAGAAGATTTTTTTATTCAATTGATGTTGGAACGACAATAGTGTATGATGCATAGTATAGATCGAATACTGTATGACACATAGTAAGTATAAGCGGCTTCGACGTCCTCTCAAGGACAGCAAGCGTTTAAACCAAAAATATAAGAACAATTTATAAGAGATTATAAATCCTTATATTTTAAATAATGAGGTGGGTGAATGAGTACTTTATTAAATTCTTTAATCACAGAGCTTAGGAGAGGTACGTTAACGCTAGCCGTTTTAAGTCAATTACGAACACCCCAGTATGGATATTCGCTCGTTCAATTATTGGAGGATTCCAGCATTACCATTGATCAAAGCACCCTATATCCATTACTTCGCCGATTAGAGAAACAGGAATTAGTGACGAGCAGCTGGGACACATCCGAGAGCAGACCCCGTAAGTATTATGTTCTAAGTGACTATGGCGTAGAAATTTTTTTACAGCTAAAGGAAGAATGGCTTAAGAATTCGAAAGAGCTCTACGGCCTATTACAAGGGGAGGATGACCATGAATCTAATTGAGATTTACATTCATGAAGTGACTCGGAGGTTACCGGAACAAAATCGGGAGGATATCGCTCTCGAATTACGATCTACCATCGAGGATATGTTACCGGATGATTATGACGAAAAAGAGGTAAAAGCCGTCCTTACAAAATTGGGCAATCCCGCTATTTTAGCTAGTGAGTATCGCGATCAGCCCATGTATCTCATCGGCCCACGCTATTTCGATTTATATGTTACGTTGTTAAAAATGATTATACCGATCGCTGTAGTTGTTTCTTTAATCGCTCTGGTTGCTGATTACTTGATTGGCTATAGCGGAGATAAAACAGTTGCGGAGATTGTTACTGCAGTTATAAGTAGAGGAATTGGAACCTTCCTTGAAGTAGGAATCCAAGTCTTTTTTTGGATAACTGTTGTGTTCGCTATTATCGAACGGGCGGATAAAGGAAAGGAAGGTCATCCACTTACTACAAAATTAAGGAAATGGACTCCTGATGATTTGAAGGATATCGCGCTTGTCCATAAGAAAAAAGCAATTACAAGCTTCGAAGTGTTCGGAAGTTTACTGTGGACTGCCATTTGGGCTACTGTTTATTTTAATGCTGAACACCTGATCAGAGTCTATAGAGGCGGTGAAGGCGCACTTAACTTCGTAGCCCCAGCTTTTAATCAGCATGTGTTACTTGATTATTGGCCTATTATTCTTATTGTGATCGGATTAGAAGTCGCATTAACTATATATAAATTAATCAAGAGACAATGGACTAGAGAATTAGCATTATGTAATACGGCCCTCGAGCTCATTGTGCTTATTGTATTCGCTATTATCCTTATAAATCCGAATGTATTTAACCAAGAATTCATTAACTACATGTCTAATTTATTAACTACTACAGCTAACCAGTTTGAAACGGGGCTAGTAGGTGGAGGAATAGCGGTCTTGATTTTAATTGCGGTCCTCAATATATATGAAGGCTTCCGCAAGGCTCGCCTTTAGTATTCACAGAACGGCGATTCTCCTGTTATTTGGAGAATCGCCGCTTTGTATTCTGATTCGTTGGCTGCCTGCTTCAACAGCTTCAACAGCTTTCACAGTGTCAGTCAGCACCGATCCGTTAACATCCCAAAAATGCAATAATACTTCGATTAGAGTCATCTGTGCTCGATAGGTACTTTGTATATGTCGTAATTATTATAGGAATCAATCAAAAAACAATAGAGTGCCCCAGCAGCCATTCATGACTTATGGGACACTCTATCTGGTTTAATTAAAGAAGCTCAAGCTCAATAACCGTATCCATCTCGTCGGGAAGCTTAGCCCCTTTTAATGTAATAAACGCTCCACCGTCAACATCCGAATATTCCTCAGCCATCCACGGCACCTCCACCTTTAGCTCGGTACCATCACGTAGTAATCTAGCCTTTTTAATCTTCCCTTTCAAGCCTTGGAAATAGATCGGGCCAATTCCACGGTCGTAGACGTGCGCATACAACTTGTTGCCCTTTTGCGTATAACGTCCCCACTCTGGCTTAGGCAGCGAAGACTTCCCGCATCTATAAATACTATCGCCATTAAGGCGCATCCACTCCCCAACTTCGTCAAGGATAACCAGTGATTCCCGTGTCATTTCACCTTTAGCATCTGGTCCAACATTAAGGAGGAGGTTCCCATTCTTACTGATACATTCGACCATTGAGCGAATGACCTGCTGGGTTGATTTATAATTTTTATCTTCGGAATGGTAGCCCCAGTTATCATTAAGCGTAATGCATGCTTCCCATGGAATGGATTGACCATTCACGTCAACAATGCCACCGGGAGGAATGATCTGTTCTGGAGAAAAGAAATCTCCAGCATATTCTTCTGGCTCGGCCGCGCGGATATTCCCACCCAAACGATTGTCGATAATAATATCCGGCTGGATAGAGCGAATCATACGGATTAGCTCCGTTGCTTTCCATTTCTCTCCGGTCATATTGTCGTAGGAGAAATCAAACCACATGATGTCGATTTTGCCGTAATTCGTCAACAGTTCCTTCACTTGTCCATGCATATACTCCAAGTATCGATCAAAATCAATCGGCTTGCCTTTAGCCGCTTCGTTATCCCGATCAGGATGCGCTTTATCACCATATCCAGGGTAGTCATCATGATGCCAATCAATAATAGAGTAATACAGACCTACAGCAATACCTTCCGCCCGGAAAGCGTCTACATATTCTCGAACGAGATCACGTCCAGCAGGCGTGTTAGTCGCTTTAAAATCTGTTAGCTTGCTATCAAACAAGCAGAATCCGTCGTGGTGCTTGGTCGTAAGAACCGCATACTTCTGCCCCGCTGCTTTTGCTGCGCTGGCCCACTTCTTCGGGTCATATCGAGATGCGTCAAATTCATCGAAATACGTCATATAATGCTCTCTACTCATTCGCTCGTTTCCACGAATCCACTCACCTCGTGCTGGAATGGAATATAATCCCCAATGAATGAACATACCGAATCTATCCTGTAAGAACCATCTCGTTCTTTCTTCTCTTGTACCCATCTCTTCAGCCCCTCCGTTTTCGCTAGCTTTGATAAATAGTTCAGATAGTCTAGACGGTATGAAATAATGCTGCAGCGCCTATAAGACCTACATCATCCCTCAGACCTGCTGATTCAATAGTATAAGTTCCTTTATACGGCTTCATGACAAGTTCCTCTGTTTTCTCTCTCAGCGCTGGAAACAGTAGTTCACCAGCTTTGCTTACGCCTCCACCAATTACAATACGATCAGGATTAAACGTATGTACCGCGTTAGCTAATCCAATCGCCATATAATGAATCGTTCGCTCAATCACCTCAACAGCCACCGGATCTTTTAGTGCCATCGCTTCGAAGACGTGTCGAGAATTAATCTTTTCACCACTTCTACTAGCCAGCTCTGTAATCATCGACGTTCTGCTCTCCATACTCCGCAGTGCCATATCCCGAATCGCTGTACCCGAAGCAAATACTTCCCAGCATCCATATCTTCCACAGCTACATTCCGTTCCGTGCGGGTCAATAATATTATGACCGAGTTCTCCAGCAAATGAGTTCGTTCCGAGCAGTAGCTCACCATCCATAACAATTCCAGCTCCAATTCCTGTGCTGAAGGTAACATACACCATGTTGTTCGAGCCTTTGCCAGCTCCTCTTACATACTCGCCCCAAGCCGCAGCGTTCGCATCGTTTACCACTTTCACTTCTATGCCAAGTTCTGACTCCATCCAATGTTTCAGTGGAACATTATCCCATTCAGGAAGATTGGTACCGTGAATTACGATTCCATCCTGGCTATTCACAGCTCCAGGAGAAGCCAGTCCGACTCCAATCAGCGGTCGCCCTTCGGATACAGAGCGGATCATTCCGATCATTCGCTGCACCACCTCTTCAGCGGTGCGCGCGCCAGCTGTCTCCATTAATTCCCGATTCAACACGGTACCCTTTGAATCGAATAATGCTGCGGCAATTTTTGTTCCGCCTAAATCAATTCCTACTACATAGCTCTCAGCCTTATGCATAACCATTCACCTTTTCACTATCTATTATTAGCCGTTCGAATGAATATTCTTAGCTAACGCCCGCAGGGCTACTGGATCGATTGGCGACAAAGCATCTTTGCCATGACGAACAGCCGATCCAAAATGCACTTCTGTGACTCCGGTCTGTTGAATAAACGATGTAATACCTTCTGGCTTCAAACCACTTCCAGCCAATATACTAATCGAACTACCTCTTGATTCCTCTACTAGCCTACGCATAGCGGGAATGGCTTCGGGTGCCGGACCTGGTCCAGCAGAGGTAAGTATACGAGTGATTTGCGGGTAATTACAAAGCGTCCGATAACCTGCAATTTGGTCCTCCAGCTCATCAAAAGCACGATGGAAGGTTACTTGTAAGCCATCTGTCAACGGTAATAATATTTCAAGCGCATGCTCATCGATCTTTTTTTCCGGTGTTAATGCGCCAAGAACAACTCCCGAAGCACCACTGGCTGCAATCTGCCTGATCTCTGCAGCCATGGTCAAAATATCATCCTTGGAATAGTTGAATGATCGACTGTGCGGACGGACCATAACAAAGACAGGAATGCTAACCGATTTGGCTACCTGCTCCACCAACCCTATTCCTGGTGTTAATCCACCTTCCGTAATGGCAGTAATGAGCTCAAGACGATCTGCGCCATTCGCCTCAGCCGTCAGAGCATCATCCATACAAGTAGCGATGATTTCCAATCTCATAACTTTCACCCACTCTTCCAGTTGTTAATGATGTACTTGCTTCATGACATAATCGGCGAGGAGGCGTGCACCATATCCCGTCGCTCCAGCTTCTGAGTACCCTACATCCTGTTTGTACTGTACCGTCCCAGCCATATCAATATGAACCCAGCTCATCGATTCTGCTACAAAGCGCCGAATAAATAGGGCTGCTGTAATCGCACCTGCAAAGGGGGAAGTACTAACATTGCGGAGATCAGCGTAATTACTCCGAAGATCTGCTTCATATTCATCCATTAACGGCATGGGCCACAGTCGTTCTCCATTACGCTCCCCGATCTCAACCAGGCTCTGCGTTATATCTGCATCGCCCCATATGCCCGCGATGCCTAATCCGAGCGCCGCACCGACATTTCCAGTTAGGGTAGCGATATCAACAGCTTGGTTTGCTCCGATATTCGCGGCATGAATAAGCGCATCCGCTATGATAAGTCGACCCTCGCCATCCGTATTCGCAACCTGAACAGTTACCCCGTTAGGGTAGCGGATAACAGACGAAGGTAACATAGCCTCAGCATCTGGCACATTATCAACGACTGGAATAAGTGCGGTCACATTTACATTGGCACGCTTCCGTATCAAAATATCCATAGCCCCAATTACAGCAGCTGCACCCCCCATATCCATGCGTGCATCGCTGATATCGCTAGCCGTCTTCACATTCATGCCACCTAAGTCAAAGGTTACACCTTTACCTACCAGTGCTAACATCGGTAATTCAGGGTTACTCTTGTAACGAATTTCAACTAGGGCTGGAGCGTGCTTACTCCCCGCTCCAACTGCGAGCAACCCATTCATCTGAAGTTCCACAAGCTCCTGTCCTCGATAGATATGGACTTTCAAAGCAGCATCATCACGGTCGAAAAATTCTGCCATCCATTCCGCAAAACGATCAGGATTCAGTGTCCCAGGTACCTCATTCACAAGATCGCGAGCAACTACTGCTCCTTCAGCGCGTATCTGTGCAGAAACCCGTACAGCTTCCAATTCAATCGATGACAGCTCAGGCCAATCTATCGATTGAAGCTGTAAATCAACAGAGCCTTCCACCTTGGTAGTTCCCCGATAAGTTTGGAAACGGTACAAGCCGAGAATCCAACCTTCCATCCAAGCTTGTAATTCATCAGCAACAGTAATATCCTTATTCCTATTTATAGCCTCCCATGCTAAGCGAACAAGCGAAGCACTACTGCGTCCTTCCTTCAGAATTGCACGAGCAGCAGCTCCACCCGCTCGGCGAATCCTCTCAAGCGTAATATCCTTGCGCTTTCCCATTCCTACCGCTAACACATCAGACTCTTCCTCAGTGCGAGCATGTAACCAAGTCACACTGCTGCACTGTTTGTGGGGCGCTCCCAGCTTAAAAGGAAAAGACTCCTCGTCATAAGCTAAATAGACAATAGTATCCGCCACATTAGCGGAATCGAATAAGATATTCATCGCTGTCCCTTCTTTTCCGTAAAGTTATCTCACAATTTCAGTTACCGCTCTAATTTCAGCATTTCTTCATCAAATAAATGACACGCAACCTCATGACCTGGTTCGACTTCTCGGAATATCGGTACATGCTGCTTACAGATTTCCATACAGGAAGGACATCTTGTATGAAAACGGCATCCCGACGGTGGATTAACCGGACTTGGAAGATCTCCCTTCAGAATAATGCGCTCCTTCTTTAAGGTAGGATCGGGTACAGGTACAGAAGATAGCAGTGCTTGTGTGTATGGATGCATTGGACGATCATACAAGGTATCCTTATCCGCCGTCTCTACGAGCGAACCAAGATACATAACTCCGATTCGATCACTAATATGCTCAACAACACTTAGATCATGTGAAATGAATAAATATGTCAGGCCATACTCTTCCTGCAGATCCTGCAACAGATTTAGCACTTGTGACTGAATCGAAACATCCAGTGCTGACACAGGCTCATCTGCTACGATTAAGCTTGGGCGAACAGACAACGCCCGGGCGATTCCAATCCGTTGTCGCTGCCCACCGCTGAACTCAAAAGCGTAGCGCTCGGCGTGGATACTATTCAATCCCACTGTCTCTAGTAACTCGCATGCTAGTTTATCCCGTTCTTTGGACGAGAGCTTTGTATGAATGAGCAGAGGTTCAGCCACAAGATCCTTCACCTTCATCCGTGGATTAAGCGAAGCATAGGGGTCTTGGAACACCATCTGTATATCTTTACGAATAGGCCGCATTTGATTGTCTGAGATATGGCTAATATTTTGACCCTTAAACCACACTTCACCGTCATTCGGCTCCAGCAAGCGAGTCACTAATCTACCCGTAGTAGATTTACCACAGCCACTTTCACCCACAAGGCTGAACGTTTCTCCTTTACGTATAGCGAATGAGATCCCATCAACTGCGTGCAAATATCTAGTAGTTCCGAAAAAGCCCTTTTTCACCGAAAAAAACTTCTTCAGACTTTTAACTTCAATGAGTGGAGTCTCCTTCACAAACGTTCCCCTCCTTCCGTGTTCTCCTGCTGTGTAAGCCAACAACGACTCTTTCGCTCTAGTCCCTCAATCGGGAGTAACTCTGGCTCCTGCGAGAGACAACGCTCTGTGACATAATCGCAGCGTGGCGCAAACTTACAACCTGCTGGCATTTGTGATAGATCAGGTACATTCCCTTTAATGGAATCCAAGCGACGTACGTTTTGACGCAGCTTAGGAACGGATTGAATTAATCCCTTCGTATATGGATGCTGCGGTCTTGCAAATAGTTCATGAACGGAAGCTTCCTCCACTACACGACCAGCATACATAACGACTACACGGTCGCATAGTTCTGCTACTACACCAAGGTCATGGGTTATGAGCAGCATTCCCATATCCTGTTCTTCTTTCAGGTGCTTCATTAGATCAAGGATTTGAGCTTGAATCGTTACATCAAGCGCCGTCGTTGGTTCATCTGCAATCAGCAGTTTCGGGTGGCAAGACATCGCCATCGCAATCATTACACGCTGCCTCATACCGCCAGAGAGCTGATGCGGATATTCATCCACCAAGTCTTCCGCACGTGGTATACCAACTAACCGCAACATATGAATGGCATGTTCACGAGCCTTCTTCCGACCATAACCCAAATGCAACATGATCGGCTCCATCAATTGCAAACCAATCTTCAGCACAGGATTAAGCGAAGTCATCGGCTCCTGAAAAATCATCGCCATTTCATTTCCCCGTATCTGGCGCATCTCTTTGTCCGTAACCTTTGTCAGATCCGTTCCCTCGAAACGAACAGAACCGCCAGAAATTCGGCCTGGCGTATCCTTAAGGAGCCGCATAATCGACAGTGAGGTAACGCTTTTGCCACAGCCGGATTCTCCAACTAGACCCAGCACTTCACCTTTCTTAATCACAAAGTCAACACCTGCAACTGCCGTTATACTTCCATCGCCGCGTTTGAACTCCGTTTTCAGCCCTTGTACTTCCAGCAAATTTTGAGTCATGTCTTGTCCCTCCTTAGTTTTTCATTTTGGGATCAAGAGCATCGCGCAGTCCGTCCCCGACCAGGTTAAATGCAAGTACTGTCAAAAATATAGCTAAACCCGGAAAATAAACGATATGTGGAGCTATACTTAAATAATCGCGCCCCATGCTTAACATTGCCCCCCAATCGGGCTCCGTTGGCTTCGCACCCATTCCAAGAAAGCTCAGTGACGCAGCGGCTAAGATTGCCCCGCCAATTTTCATGGATAGATTAACGATGATACTAGGGACTGTTTCAGGAAAAATATGTCGCCAAATGATTCTGCGATTCTTTGCACCCATTGAACGGGCAGCTTCAACAAACAATGTTTCCTTCGCAGACAATGTTACGCTCCGAATAATGCGGGCGAACGAGGGTGTACCGAAGACTGCAACGGCAATCACAACGTTGGATAAACCAGGCCCAAGTATAGCGACGATCCCAATGGCAAGCAGTAAATCAGGGAATGAGAACAATACGTCACTGCCACGCATAATAATCCGATCCAGCCAACCGCCATAATATCCACTGACAAGACCAAGGATGGTTCCAAGTACACCTGCAATCAATACGGAGCTCAGACTGACCGCCAAAGTCAACCTTGTACCATCAATTAAGCGACTTAGAATATCACGGCCGTATTCATCCGTTCCCGCCCAATGCTTGGCAGACGGACCCTGCATTAGCGCATCATAGTTCGGTTCATCAGGATTATAAGGGGTCAGAAATGGCCCGAAAATGGCAATTAAAAAAAGCAATATGATAAAAAATGCAGCCACAAGGGGCATCTTTTGTTTGCTGAACTTGCGAATAAAAACACCCGCGCGGCCTTTTGTTTTCTCCGGGGCTATTACCTCTCCGGGTATAGGAGAATTAGTTCCCATTACCGCCGAATTGTCGCTCATGATATCCCTCCTAATCCTATATTCACCCTATAGAAAACTATCGTAATTCTGCCTCTCAGTTACTCTACCTTACTGAGAAAACCTGATTTTCGGATTGAGCACGCCATACAATAAATCTACTATTAAATTGATAAGGATAAATTGTGTTGAAAACAGCAGCAGCAAAGCTTGAATAACTGTATAATCCCGGAACAAAATGGAATCCACCAGCAGTCTACCAAGGCCAGGAATACTGAACACTGTCTCAACCATTACCGATCCACCAAGCAAGAACCCAAATTGAAGTCCAGCTACAGTAACGACCTGTATAAGAGAATTGCGCAGCGCATGCCTGCTAATAACAACATACTCGCGTAAGCCTTTCGCACGTCCAGTACGGATATAATCCTCCCGTAACGTTTCTAGCATCGATGACCGTGAGTAACGAGCCAGCATCGACATAATTCCCATTCCAAGTGTAATGGAAGGAAGAATATACGACTTCCAGGAATCTACACCACCGGTCGGAAACCAACCAAGCTCTACCGAGAAAATTTGAATGAGTACCAAACCTAACCAGAATCCAGGAATCGACATCCCCGAAATGGCTGTCAATGTGCCTAAGTGATCAGGCCATCTATTACGATAAACCGCTGAAATAACACCAATTAGAAGACCAATGACAAGCGCCCAAGCCATGCTGAGAAACGTTAACCACAAGGTAGGCATTATTCTACTTTCTAGCATATCGGTTACTGGAATCCCTGATCGAATCGAATTGCCCAGATTACCACTTAGTAGATCGCTCATGTAGTTTATGTATTGATTCCACAGCGGCAGATTGAGACCTAGTTGCTCTTGAATGCCATGAATCTCTTCAAGTGTGGCGTCTTTACCCGCAATAAGCCGGGCCGGATCGCCCGGAATTAAGTGAATAAACAGAAAGACTAATACCGATACAATGAATAGCAACGGAATAACCCCGAGGAGTCTTTGTAAAGCATATCTACCCAACTCATAAGCCCCCTTCAGTATCGACAAATGATTTAGTTGAGGCCGCTTCCTACCATTCTTAAGAAGCGGCCTCGTTCAATTCTTGGGAAATTAAATTTTGCGTTTGAATTGAATTATTTCACTTCTGCATTTAGGACATTAATGGAACCATCCGGGAAGACTTTGACACCTTCCAGATTCGATCTTTTGCCTGAGATGATTTGGTCAACGCCCATGAATGCCCACGGAGCATCTTCCCATACTGTTTTTTGAATATTTGCATAAATGGATTTAGCCGCTTCTGGATCAACAGATTTGTTTGCTTCAGCAATCCATTTATCTACATTTTCATTTTTATAATAAGCTGTATTCGAGCCAGCAGGTGGGAACATTTCACTACTGAACAACCCTCTAGTAGCACCATCTGCATCACCGGAGGATGGAGACCAGCTGACATACCACATTTGAATTTTTGCTTCTTCAGGTGTTTTAGCAGCGTTAATTTGGTCGGATAAAGTACCGCCTTCCATGGACTTCACTTCTACTTTAATGCCTACAAGCGCTAGCTGTTGTTGGATAAATTGCATACCCTTCATAGTTTCAGATTCATTCTCACCCCAAATTTCGGTTTCGAATCCGTCAGGATATCCCGCTTCAGCAAGCAATTGTTTAGCTTTTTCAATGTCATAGTCATAACCTGTTTGTGGGGAATAATATTGTGTTTTGGATGACATCGTGGAATCAAGCTTAGCGCCAAGACCCGATTTCACCACCTTGATATACGCATCTTTGTTGATAGCATAGTTAATGGCTTGACGTACCTTTACATCATCGAAAGGTTTCTTCATCGTATTCAAAGTAACATAACGAACAATGGTTGAATCGATGGTATCTATAGTAATTCCTTCAAGGCCTTCAACCTCGGATACTTGCTCGGTAGGCATTGGATAAATGAAATCAGCCTCTCCAGTCTTCAGCATCGCAATCCGTGATCCATTTTCTGGTACGGGTCTAAAGGTTATACTATCCACTTTCGGCAAGTCCTTTTGCCAGTAATCCGTATTCTTCTCAACAACTAGACGATCACCTTGCACCCATTCTTTGAACTTAAACGGACCCGTTCCTACAGGTTTTTTCGAAATATCAGCTCCGTTTTCTTCTAAAGCTTTCGGGCTAATAATAGGTGCCATAGCAACTTTATTTAAAAATGCGTTGTATGGCTCGCTGAGTGTAATAACCACGGTTTTGGCATCAGGAGTCTCCACTTTTGCTACCTTTGCAAAGCTTTTGCGCAGTCTCAGATTATTCTTCTCATCTTGAATACGGGCGATGTTTACTTTAACCGCTTCAGCATTGAAGTCAGTACCGTCTTGGAATTTAACGTTCTCTTGTAAGTTGAACGTGTAGACCAACCCGTCTTCACTTATGGAATGGCTAGCAGCAAGGACAGGAACTACGTTCATATTCTCATCAAAACCCATTAGACCTTCGTACATCGTTCTGGCAGCGCTGATTGAATGTGTATCGCTTGCGTTATGAGGGTCCAGCGTAATAAAGTTAGAATTGATGGCAATTACAATGTCTTTATCATTTTTTGTAGTTGGGGTGCTAGTTTCCGTTCCACCAGCGGTATTGCCGCCTTGTCCCTCGTTGTTCGCTTTGTTGCCGCACCCTGCAGTCACTACTACTGTAATAAGCAGCAGCATGAACATTGACCATACTTTTCCTTTTACTTTCATGTTATACACTCCCCTTTAGAAACGATGTATTAGAAAAGCTCCCAGTCCAATTATTCATGAGACTTGAAGATTATTCTCGATCCTTATAATCAGACTTCCCATTGGAATACAGCACGGCGTTCGCCTACAACTGTGCCGCCATCATTAACAATAGTGTTCGGCACGAGTGCATATAAACGATCAATCGTATCTTGATTGCTATAGCCTAAACGTTCCAGAATCGATGCGATGATACAAGGCCAGACTTGCTCAGAACCATCGGATACTTTTAGCGAGATACCGATTCGTTCCTTTCGGAGTCCAATCCCATATACACCTTTAGCGCCGCCCTTTGCCGTCAGATTATCATCCTTTAGTAGCTCTGAGCAGACGAATTTCGTATCTGCAATCATCACCGGATTATCGTTCATAAGCTTTGCAGTCGCAGCAGCTGCGTTACGTATTTCCGTATTCTCAATCAAATCAGGACAGGCTAGCTTTAAATATGAATAAGCGATTTTATGAAGAGGGAGTGCGAAGATAGGAAGACCACAGCCATCAATCCCTTGAGGAATGGATTCCTTCGATACTTCTGCGATATAAGCCATGATATCAATGATCTCCTGTTGCACGGGATGGTTAGGATCATAATAAGTATCTATATCCCAACCCATATATTTACTAAGGCCCATTAACCCTGCATGTTTACCTGAGCAATTATGAAAGATTTTACGAGTGGGCTCATTCGCCCGATGGCGTTCCGCCTTAGCTTCCTCATTCAGTGGGTATGTAGAACAACAATGAAGTCCCTCTTCTTTTAATCCCATTTTGTGAAAAAGAGATTCAAGTGCTTCAATATGAAAGGCCTCTCCCCGATGCGAAGCAGTAAAGAGTGAGGCTTCCTTACTTGTCAAACCGTAAACTTCATCGATCCGGCGCTTCATAACCGGTAAAGCTTGGAATGGTTTAGCAGCTGAACGAAGATAGGTCATATGCTCCGGATTACCTGCTTGATACAAAATATTACCTTTCTCATCGACCACGCTAACTGCACCATAATGGACATTCTCCAGTAAGCCACCGCGATATTCTTCTACTAATGTTGTAAACCCCATCTGTACAACCTCCTTCGATGTAATTATTTTAATCCAATGCGAAAAAACGATTTTGCGATAGTAGTCCAGACCCGATAATTACACCATTCTCGTTCAACATCGAACGATGAATGGAGAAAGACCCACGAAGGGGTTCCCATGTGAAGCGTGAAAGATATAGCTTCTCGACTGCTTCATAAATATCCGGAAATTTGTCTACGAGTTCTCCACTCAGGATCACACTATCGGGGTTATACATGCATACGACATTGTTGATTGTAATCGCCATATACATGAGCGCACGCTCGATCAAATGAACCGCCCAATGCTCTCCTGCATCCTTTGCTTCAAATAACTCCTCGATCGTGCGAATCGGACGAATCCGATTGGCTTCCGACAACAATGAACTGATATTTATATAGGTCTGTAAGCAACCCGCCTTACCGCACTCGCACATCATTCCGTTAGGATCCACTGTCGTATGCCCTATTTCACCAGCACTGTTCATCACCCCGCGATAAATCTCTCCCTCAAGGATCATCGCCGAGCCAACGCCTTGCCCGAAGCCCAATAGTGCGGTACGGACAGATCCAACAGCAGCGCCTTTGAGGTGTTCAGCAAGAGCTCTAACTTTCAACTCATTATCTACAGCAATTTCAAAACCGGTTAGTTCCTTTAGGCGTTTTGCTAAGGCAACATTCTTCCATCCAAGCTGAACAGAGAAGACAACAATACCTTCTTCGTTATTCACAATGCCAGGAAGTCCAACGCCAATACCGACGATACGCGTTCTGTCAATCACATGCTGCTGCGTCAGTTGTTTAATCGCTTCATTGATTCGTTCCAGTGTCTTGTCTGGACTCTCGTCCGGAGTACGCGGGTATTGCCTGCTGCAGAGAAGCTTACCTTGCAAATCTACGATACCTACAATCATAAGACTGCGATCCAGCTCAACCCCAACCGACAATACAGAAGCGTCAACCATAGCTAGCAACGTTGATTTCCGACCTAATCCTGACGATACCTGATCCGAATCCAGTAGATAGCCCTGTTCAGTTAATTCCCCAACAATTCGACTTACAGTTGTAGGACTCATACCCGTTTGTTTGGCAATGGAAGCGCGAGAAATTGGTTGTTGATTTTTTATGATTTCGAAGACCGTCAAACGATTTTGCCGCTTCATAAAATCCTGATCGTGCTTTTTCACAGACATTCTCCTAATTATTTTCTTCAGTGCATTAATCAAACTAATAAAACTATAAAAATAAGAAGAAATTTGCCAATTAAGCTACGCTAATGTATTATTTGATTAAATTTCAGTTTAGTTTCTCCAGTGATGGGATTAATAATAAAGGCTCATTGATTGTATGTCAATATAAATGACATATTTTTTTATTCGAAATAAATGAAAGCGTTTAATATGTGATTTTTATAACAATCTCCAATAAATACATAACACAAACATAACATTAAAGACCAAAACCGCTCTCATAATAGACCGAGCGGAAACTATAAATAGGAAAAACTTAATTTAGAGGTGGAGGAAATATCTTAAAAACAAAAGAGGTTTGGGGTTGATGCAGAAGTTTTGTGAATCTGAATATTGGAAAAAAGGTAGAATCGTGCGCGGATTGATAGTGAAATGGAGATTGCACCCGCATCAAAAGCAAGTTCTTCATATAGAAACCAACTTTTGATGCGTAGTGTTAAAAAAATTATTGAAATTCTACTGCCTTAACAGACGCGTCCTCTTGTATCAGTGACAACAATTTCACAGCATTAAACGATTCAGGAAATTTTACGATAATTTCTAAATTCAATTCGGAGGCAAGACTATTATTTTCAGCGTGAAAGCTTAAAATGGTAATATTTTTTTCTTCAAGGAGCTGTTGAATTCTACTCACGGCTCCTTCTGAATTAGTCAGACAGATCACAATCTGTTGCGTTTTCGGTGAGGCCAGCCAACTGTATCGGCCATGCAAAATCTTTTGTCCAAGTAAGATAATAATTGTTGCTCCTCCACCAAGAATATATAGGCCCGATCCAATCGCCAGCCCTAGTCCCGCCGTTGCCCAAATCCCCGCTGCAGTTGTCAGGCCCTTCACAGTGTGTCTATGCATGAAAATCATTCCTGCACCAAGAAATCCCACTCCACTTACTACCTGGGCAGCTATACGTGCGGGATCGAGCTTAACATAGGACCAATCAGCTTGATCCTGAAATCCATATTTTGAAATGATCATCATAAGTGCAGCACCTAAAGCAACAATAAAATGCGTTCTAACTCCCGCTTCTTTCATCCGACTTTTTCGTTCAAAGCCAACTAAAACACCACAAATTCCAGCTCCAACTACACGAAGCAAATATTCAAACTCCATACATAGTCCTTCTCTCCTTATAATATTGCTATTTATTGTATCATAAACGGATTTCTATATTTCTCCCTCCTATAATATGAACATGATATTTAACATAGTTTGAGCATGCGCACAGTCACATCTGCAAAGATTTAACTGTGATACCTTTATAACTGTTACTCCAGTAGACATTTTATAACGGTCTACAACTAGTGAAAGAGGTGCGTATATGAAACTGCCAACAATCCAATTTGGGCATATTAAATCCAAGGTTCCTGTAATTCAAGGGGGTATGGGCGTAGGCATATCCTTAAGTGGCTTAGCTGCTGCTGTAGCCAATGCAGGCGGGATCGGCACCATTTCCGGTACAGGAATCACCACTGATGAACTGAGAATGCATATTCGCAAAACAAGAGAGCTCTCAAAAGGGATTGGATATATCGGTGTGAATGTTCTATTCGCGATGAAGGATTTTGCTGATAAAATGAAGGTCGCTTTGGAAGAAAAAGTGGACTTTATTATTTCTGGAGCCGGGATTTCCAGAGATATTTATGCTTGGGGTAAAGAGTATGGTACTCCTGTGGTGTCTATTGTTTCCTCCGCCAAATTAGCCAGAATATCCGAAAGACTTGGTGCCTCTGCAGTCGTAGTGGAAGGATTTGAAGCCGGAGGCCATTTGGGCACAGAGAGATCCATGTTCGAAATTCTTCCTGAGGTTGTAGAAGCCGTTTCGATTCCGGTTATTGCTGCTGGTGGGATTCTGACGGGAAATGATATCGCAAAAGCCCTTCGGATTGGCGCTTCTGGTGTTCAGATGGGGACTCGTTTCGTGGCGAGCCATGAATGTGATGCTCCTTTGGCCTTTAAACAAAAATATGTAGATGCTCAGCAAGGTGATACTATTCTAATTAAGTCTACAGTTGGGCTAGATGGCAGAGCGATTCGTAATGAATTCACAGAACGTATTAGTGATGATGCCAAATTAAAAATAGCAAAATGCTCTAATTGTCTAAAGGTATGTTCGCATCGCTTCTGTACCATGGAATCCCTGCTAACTTCGCTTAGAGGAGATGTTAAGAACGGATTAGTGTTTGCCGGGTCCAGAGTTCATGAGATTAAAGAGATATTGTCCGTACAGCAGATTATTGACAATTTAATGTATGAGTATCAGGGTGCATTGAACCCAGCAACTTAAGATTGTAATACGATACTTATGCGATGATAAAGATAAAAAAAGAACCCTTTGTTGTATGCAACAAAGGGTTCTTTTTAAAAGGCGTTGTTTATAGTTGACTCTATATCAGCATAGCCTTACATCATTCCACGAGTATTAGAAATGCCCTCTTGTTGATGACAGCTCTTATACATTTGTTCTAGCTCGGAATCACCTAAGTTAGGATGTCTTTCTTTCATAAAGGGCAACATCTCTTTAAAAGTGCTTGGAGCAAACCCGGCAGCATACGCTGCTGTTCCAATTCCAAATGACAAAATAACAACACAGATTAATGCAAATACTCCTCTTTTCAAAAAAACCATCTCCTACTTTATAATACGGAAAAAATCAATACGAAAAAAATTTGCTGAAACCAACATGCACATCAGACCCATTCCCATAACTAGAATGGCTATGATCCAATCCGCTTTTTTCATATTTATCCTCCCGTGCCATCGAACACCCTGAATTCAATGAATAGTGGGGTTCAATAATATTAATGATTATAGATGAATATTGTGTGGAAACTATGTGGGACATGCTTAAGAGATTTATTTTTGTCAATTCCGTGAAATTAATCACTATATAATCATTTGTTCATACTGCGTTCTTATTTGAAAGATATGATTTCAATATAACAATAAACATAAAGGAGTCATGATCATGAAAAAATTGTATTACACGTCTTTTTTCTATGCCATTCTTGGTTTGATAGCAGGTGTTGCTTATCGTGAAATTACCAAAATGAATGATTTCGAAGGAAACACCATCTTAGTTGCACTTCATACTCATATCCTTGTACTGGGCTTCTTCTTCTTTATAATCGCATTGATCCTAGCCAAGTTATTTAATATCCATGAAGCTAAATCCTTTGGCGCATGGTACATTGTATATAACATTGGTCTCCTGATCACGATCGGTACTATGGCCACTCGCGGGATGCTGCAAATTAACGGGACTGATATCAGCTTCTTACCGCATATTGCGGGTCTCGGTCATGCCATAGTAGGTGCTGGTATCATTTGGCTACTAGTTCTGCTCGGTAAACGAATTAAATCATAGGAAAAGAGCCGCTGGATCATATTCCAGCGGCTCCTTTTTATAATCATGTAAAAGTTCATACCAAATGAGACTATAAGTATATTTGTTTATACACTGGTAAATGATACAATATGGAAGTCGCGAGGTATCTTAAATTTTAACTTTAAATTATGCTTTCGATGCCAATAAAACTTTTAAGGAGTGAAGTAAATGTCTATCGATGTTTATCTGAATTTCAACGGGAATTGCCGTCAAGCCGCAGAATTTTACGCGGAGGTATTTGGCGTTGAACGTCCACAAATCATGACCTTTGGCGAAACACCACCTGATCCCAATTTCACTCTTCCTGAAGAAGCCAAAGATTTAGTTATGCACACTCGCTTGAATATCGAAGGCAGTAATGTAATGTTCTCTGATGTTTTTCCGGGCATGCCTTTTGTAGAAGGAAATAACATTAGTCTTTCGGTAGTTAGTAAGGATTTGGATGGCATAAAGAAATATTTCCATAAGCTTAAAGAAGGCGGAAAAGTAGGTATGGAATTACAAGAAACCTTCTGGAGCTCGTGTTATGGTAGTCTAAAAGATAAATTCGGCATCGATTGGCAATTCAATTATGATGACGGACGAATGAATATGTAATAAAAATAACAACGAGTATGGAGTGGCTGTGGAACCTATTAATACAGGTGCAGCCTACCTCCAGCTCGTTGTTTCTTGTTCAAGCTCTTAGTCCATAATCAAATCATATACACTGACCTTCCGAATCCGTCTTGCAACTAACATGGATACCACATAAGCAACAACTAGAATGACAGCACACAGTAGAAGCACTTGAGGCAGACTAACCGCCAGCTGAACGTTATAAATGCCTAGACTTGAAAGCAATAATACAAACGCCGAATCCGAGAAAAAATAACCTGCTAAACTCCCCAATAATACTCCAACTACAATCACCGGAAAAAGACTGAACGTAATCTGTGTCATCAAATTAAAGGTCGTATATCCGATACCTTTAAGAATACCGAATTCCCGCTTACGTTTCATAATCAACGTCTTAATCACCAAATACAAAATTAGACTAACCACTATAATTGTGACCGCGGTAATGACTGCTGTCATAGAAGATACTGCTGAAGTGAATGTACTGAGCGTACTTTCTAACATGTCTAAAATGTTCGTTACGTTCCATTGTCCAGGGAGACGTTCTTCAAGCTTTTGAATGAAGACTTGAAGATCTTCCCCTTCCTTTAAGTACACATTAATGGACTGGACTGAGTAATTCGGCTGCAATTTTCTCATTCCATCTTCTGTTATGGTAGCAACCATACCTAACTGATTAATCTGCTGGCTAAGACCAGTCACCAAATAATTTTGGGTTACCCCATTAAACGTAACTGGAATCTCGTCCCCAATCGATTTATTTTTCATTTTTGCAATTACACCGGATATCGCAATTTCATTATCAAAAATGGGCTGCCTACCTTTATAGACCGTCTGCGTCTCCAGCTTGGCATAATCATCAGATACACGGATCATAAAACTGGAATCATCTATAGAAGCTACTCTACCTTCCAATATGGAGATCTTCTGAACCTCAGACATGGCCTCTACTTCTGCAAATATCTTTGGATCATGATCAGCTTTTTTTAGATCAAGTTGCAAATTGGTACGTTCTAGACCCACTAAATCTAAAACGGCTGAAGTATCCCCTTTAAAGTTAAAATTAAGGATGGAGCAAAATATACTCGAAAAGGTCAACCCTGCAACGATCAGCACGATCATAAAATTCTGCTTGGTCTGTCTAAATAAAGACTTCAGACTTAAGGCGAATTGCAAATTCAATGAAGTGCTCGCTAGTTGAAAATGATTTTTCTTAAAATTGTGGGTAAGAAGCCCGCTCTGAAGAGCTGCTATCGGAGTAATCCTTCGAATCTTTCTACTAGACAGGTAGGCAACTAAGAGAATCAGCACCGTAACGATAAGCAAACTCAACAAAGCACTTAATAATTCAAAAGTTGTCGGCCACAACAGTCCAACCGAAGACGAAATCATATTACCTACTAAGGGCATGACTAGAACAGAAATCAAACTTCCCGGTATGGAGGCCATTATAGACACTGAGACGAACTGTAAAAGAAATGAGGATATGATCTGCCTTGACGTATAACCGTTCGCTTTCAAAACACCGATGTTGGTTAGGTTATCCTCAATATTCCCGAAGATCTGAAACCTGATCACAATCAACGAGATTACAACCATAATCAATGCAAATACAATCAGAATAGCGGCTAAAATATTCACAAAAACACGGTTACCTTCGAGCCCCACATCAGTTCGCATGACTAAAAATGAACTTGTGTTTCCAGATCCAAAAATCTGTTCACTCAACTTTTGCTCCAGCTTGACTTCTTTCGCCCGTTCGTTTAATTGTACAGATAAAAAATTAAATAGAACTTCTTTCCCAAGCCGTTCCTCTAATTGCTTATAACCTTCATCGTTTAAAAATATTTTCAAAGCCCCATTCGTCAATGTCCCAAAAAGGGGTTCCTCCGTAAATCCACCGATGGTATAAGTAAATTTGTTGTTATCGTATTCAAACGAGATCGTATCCCCAAGGTTATACCCTGAGCCTCCGTGAAAGATATACGGCAAATAAATTGTATTTTGATCCGCAGGTTCCAACCGAGAAGTGGTATTAAATAGTCCCATAGAGCGCTGCGAATCCTTATTAAGAATCAAGAAAGCAATAGCTGTATTGTTTCCCCCGTAGTTTATCTTTACATCAGGTAGCAGAAGCGCCGCCTCATTCTCCCATGTTTCAGTATAAGGATAGCTATCCACCAGAGATTCATAATTCTTCACATTCTCATTTAAAGGAAAATAAGCGGTGATATCAGGTGTATTTAGCTTCGATATTTTTTCTTGCTGAAAAGAATTAAGCTTCAAGCTGACTGTGAGGCCAATGTTCAGCAGCAGCGCAGCAATCATAATCAATACGAAGAGTGTAATCGTTGCACTTTTTCTTTTACGAATATTGGACCAAGCAAGCTTTCCTATTAAGCTTCTCATCCCTACCACCCCAATTCGGTCAGAAAGGACTGTAATTGCTGCTGCCGTTCAGGTCCACTATCTTCGCTATAAGGGGAAAGGCGCAAATCTCCGATGACTACTCCATCCTGCAGATACAAGATCCGATTACCACGCAGCGCAGTTTTGAGATCATGGGTTACCATAATTATGCTTTGCCCCTGCTTATTTACCTCGGTTAGGACACGCAGTACCCCTATTCCTGCTGAGCTATTTAGCGCTCCAGTCGGCTCATCCGCAAAGACCGCTTTTGGACTGTTGATCAGGGCCCGGATAATTCCGGCACGCTGAGCTTCTCCTCCTGAGATTTGTGCTGGAAACTTACCCCAGATGGTGTCATCCAGGCCTACATCTAAGAGCAGCTTTTTGGCTTTTTCCACAGCCCCAGCTCTATCCTTTTGGACAAGAAAAGCACTTGATAATACATTGTCGAGCACACTCATTGAATCGAGCAGATGGATCTGCTGAAACACAAATCCACAATTCTTCCGCCGGAATATCGCCAGCTGATCATTACTCATCGCCGTAATATCTTGACCTTCAAACAAGACCTCTCCAAGCGTTGGTTTATCCATTCCCGAAATGGCATACAGCAGTGTTGATTTACCAGAACCAGAGCTGCCCATGATAATCGTGAAATCACCATGATATAAGGTCAGATCTAGATTTTTTAATACATGCTGCTGAGTTCCTCCATGGGAAAAGGTTTTTCCAAGCTTATAGGTCTGCATCAATACTTTATTATTCACTTCGTTCATGTTGAACACTCCATTTACGTTCATGCTCATTAATTACGCTAATAGTAACCCTAGCTCTACGCACAATATAATGGCTGCAATCACAGACTCATTCGTAATTGCAACCTAATCGTACGTTAAATGTTCTTAACATGTCTTTGTGCAATCCTTAGCGAATTCTTAATTCTATCCTGCTAAAGGAATCAGCAGCTTTACAGTAAATCCATCCTCCCGATTGGAGCATACAATGTCGCCCTGCATTTTTTGCATCATATAACGAGAAATGTACAGACCTAGACCTGCACCGTTCTGGCTCACGGCCAGACTGCCCCTAAAGAATTTATTGAATATTAAAGGCAATTCCTCCTCAGGGATACCCGGACCATAATCCAGAACATCAATCTCCAGATAATGATCCCTAATCTCGAATTGAATATCGATGGGTGTACCGGCGTAGGCATACTTATAGGAATTGTTCACCACATTATCGATGACCTGCTGCAGCCGTAAGGGATCCACCATAATGATGCAGTCTGGCACAGATGCTGCTGAAATCCGTTCGTAGAAGTTCACATTATTTATAATTTGGGTCAGGAGGTGACTATTCTCCTCCGTTAAGCTGACGTTTAGTTCATTCAGTTCCTCCAAGGTGGAATGGAACATGTCTGTGACCAGACGATCAATCTGATCCGCTTTGGAATACAAGGTGTTTAGCTGTCTGCTTGTCTTCTCATCTCTTGCGCTTAATAACATCAGTTCCGTAATCGCCTTCATCGAAGCGACGGGTGTCTTAATATCATGACTGAGACTAGCAACCAGCTCCTTCTTACTCTTATTCGCTAAATATTCACTGTGCCTAGCCGCCGCAAGCTCTTCCCGCATCATATCGAAGCTTTCGGTAAAAGCACCAAATAGATGATTACGATCCATTTCCAGAGGCACTTCAAGATCACCTCTTGCGATATGGTTCGCGAATAGCTGCATTTTGCGAAACGGACGAAGAATGGATCTATTCAGGAACCAAATATAGAGGATGCTTAGAATTGTAAGCAAAAGCAGCATCGCAACTGAAACTTGTATAAATTGTTGTTTCATATGTATAAAAATCGTACGGTAATCATTATTAATAATTACTTTACCCACCAGCTGATCCTGAACAACAACGTCGACTAAGGTATCCCGATTATTGATAGCTTCATTAACGCTAACGGAAATCGCATTTTCAGTCTGATATTTTAGTTCACCAGAAGTATCAATAATGGCGAAATCATAGGGACTTTCCTTGTACAGTTTCGGCTCAAGCTTATCCCAATGCTGCTCTGTAAGCTTAACAATGGTATTGATCGCCACTCGGTCTGTTGAGGTCTCCACCTTCAAATTAAATATCAGCAATAAGAGAGTTATACTTGCAGCGAGTATAGTGAGCATCAGAGCTATCAGCAGTTTTTTAGTCATAGCTTATTTATCCTCAAAAGCATAACCGATGCCCCATACGGTACGGATGTACTGTGGATCGTTAGGATTCTGCTCAATCTTCTCACGAAGATGACGGATATGTACATTTAAGGTGCCATCTCCCGCAAAAACATCCCCCCATACCCCTGTAAATAGCTCCTCTTTAGGGATTACCCGATTTTTATGCTGGATCAAAAACTTTAGCAATTTATATTCCATTGTTTTCAGCTTGAGGGGTACGCCGTTAAGACTTGCCCTTCTGAGTTCGGGATCAATCTGGATGGGTCCGGATTCAAGAAGGGAGGACTCGGCTACAACTTCGTTGTTGTACCGTTTAAGCACCGCCTTTACTTTTGCCAGCAGCACTCTTAGGGTATACGGCTTATGAATATAATCATCTCCCCCGATATCTAGCGCAATTAATACATCATCCTCACTGGAGCGGGCACTAATAAACAGGATGGGAATCCCGGTCGTCTGACGCAGTTCTTTGCATAACTGGAAGCCGGATTCACCACCTAAATTAATATCTAGGAGTAACATCGACACCTGATGCTCACTCAAAAAGCTCCGACAGGCATCGGCGCTCGTAACAAATGCGGTTTGAACATCAAACAAATTAAAATATTCGCAGGTGGTCTCCGCAAGCTCAATTTCATCATCAATAATCAAACAATCATATCTCATCGATTTCTCTCCACTTCAACTGAATTTATTATTATGTTAGAATATGCCTTTAAGGAGGGGTTACCTGTGGATACACAGTTCCAGCGTCTGGAGCACTATTTAGATAAATACGAACAAAGCTGGCCATTAAGTGGCACAGTCTTAATAGCTCAGCGTGGAGAAATCAAGTTACATAAAGCGTACGGATATGCGAATCTTGAACATCAGGTCCCCAACACTTTAGATACCAAATTCCGGATCTGGTCACTTACCAAATCATTCACTGGCATGGCTATCCTGATGCTGAAAGAACAAAAACGTCTAAGACTGGAAGATCCAATCCTAAAATATCTCCCTCAGCAGCATGAACTAGAGGGGATTACCATCCTTCACCTGCTGGGACATACCTCTGGTATAGCCAACTACACTTCCATACCCGAATATAATCAAAAATTTAATAAGCTAAAGCTGACTCCACGGGAGATGTTACAGCTATTTGTGAGTCAGCCCCCTGCATTTATGCCTGGCACTTCATTTGCCTATAACAACTCAGGTTATTATTTGCTGGGGATGATTATTGAGAAGATTACAGGGATGACATTTGAAGATTATATCACTACTTTTATATTACAGCCTCTGGGCATGGTAAATACAGGAGTTTATAACAATCAGCAGATTATTCAAAAATTAGCCTCACCTTATCATTCTTCTTGGGGAGAGTATACTCAAGGGGAATACATAGATATGAGTTCTATCTTATCCGCTGGCGGGATGTATTCGACGGCTGCCGATCTTTTCCTGTGGGATCAAGCCTTGTACTCCGATCAATTAGTGTCTCATAACACCCTAGAGATGGCTTTTCATTCCAGTAATCTCAAATATCGATTTGGTTGGTTCTTGGACGAACGTTTTGATCGAAAAAGAATGTATCACGGCGGTGCCTATCGCGGCTTCCGAAGTGAACTGCATAGATACCCCGAAGATCAAACAAGCGTCATCATGTTGACTAATTATGATTGCGTACCCGTCACTAAGTTAACAGAATCGCTAGCTGGATTAGTCTTCGGCGAACCTGTAAGGGTGCCGATCTCTCCGCAAGCCTACCCGCTTGATGATAGCATTTATGCTTCTTATATGGGAACCTATGAGGGATATGGCTGCAAAGCGAGCGTGGAGCGTAGTGGGCAAGATTACTATTTTGTCTGGAATGATGTAGAAGTCACTCCCTTTTATCCAATCTCGGAAACAAGATTCCATCATACGAAGCATGATTCAGAATATGAATTTAAGCGGAATGCTCAGGGTGTGCTTTCATTTCTGGGGATGCATAAAAAACAAGACAAGTCTTAAATAAACTGTATCCTATCGAGTAGACACTTTTAAAAAGTCTCTCGGTAGGGTATTTTTGTTTATAACGAAGAAGATAGGGAAGAGGAATGGTATGAGCAAGAAAATATTTACAGATAAAGAGATCAAGCAGTTATCTAACAATCCGTATGTGAGGTCCGTATCTTCAAAGGCAATTACATATACGGATGCGTTTAAGCAATTGTTTATCTCAGAGAATAATAAGGGGAAGCCGCCGAGAGAAATATTTGAAGTATGTGGTTTTGACGTAACTGTCATTGGGCTCCAAAGAGTCGAATCCTCAGCAAAGAGATGGCGTGCGAGTTACCAAGAGAACGGAATCTTAGGTTTGCAGGATACAAGAAGCCACGCCTCAGGAAGACCCCTTAAACGGGAGCTAACGCTCGAAGAGAAGTATGCCAAGCTAGAAGCTCAGAATGCTTTGCTGCGAGCGGAGAATGAACTGTTAAAAAAGATTCGTTTCATGGAAAGGAGGCAGAACAAAGGATAGTACTTTCATCTAGCCAGAAATTTGTCCTTATTCATAACATCATCGAGAAATATCAACTCTCCCGTTTGGTCAACTATTTATGTAAAGTATCCGGGGTTTCCAGGAGTGGATATTACAGGTATTGGTCTTCCGAAGCAAAGCAAAAGAGAATCCAGAAGAAACAGCAAGATGAGCAACTAAGAGAAGTCATTCTAAAAGCTTTTCATTTCAAAAGACGAAAGAAAGGTGCCCGATCCATCAAGATGACATTGGAGGGCCAGTTTAAGGTGATCTACAATTTGAAAAGGATTAGGAGGATTATGAAGAAATACAGCATTGTATGCCCCTTTAGGCGGGCCAATCCCTATAAACGGATGATGAAGGCTACTCAGGAGCATAGGGTCGTTCCTAACCTGCTGAACCGGGAGTTTAAGCAGAACATTCCAGGTAAGGTGTTACTGACGGATATCACTTATTTATTTTACGGATCGGGTAAAAAAGCCTATTTATCCACAATCAAAGATAGTTCAACCAATGAGATCTTGGCGTATCACGTGTCAGATCGAATCACAATGGATCTTGCGACAGATACTCTCCTAAAGCTTAAGAAAAACCAAAGGTTTAAAAGAGCTGATGGTGCCTTCATTCACTCTGATCAGGGATCTCATTATACACATCCTTATTTTCAAAAAATGGTTAAGAAAATGAAATTGAAACAATCCATGTCTAGGCGGGGAAACTGCTGGGATAACGCCCCACAAGAATCTTTTTTTGGTCATTTTAAAGATCAAGCTTCCATTAAGCCTTGTTTGACTTTGATTGAGTTAAAACAGGAGATTAAGGATTACATGACCTACTATAACCACTACAGGTATCAATGGGATTTAAAAAAGATGACCCCTGTTCAATACAGAGATCATCTTCTTCAATCTGCCTAGACTTTTTTTAAATGTCCTTTACATAGGGTACAGTTTAAAATAGACCTGTCTTGTTTTTTTGTTTGTGTTTACGCTAGGCCTTAGCTATAATGATGAACTCAGCCAGAAGCACAAGTAAGGCAGTAGCTACGCCAAGCGAATTAATTACCGTTAAAGCATCTGGGTAGCTTTCTTTCTTAAATTGCGAGAATAAAGATACCATCCATAATACACTGAAGAATAATGCGACCAATCCGGAAATAGCCTCACTATCCACTTTTCTGCTCCGCATAAAAAATCCTACAAGGCCAACAACGGTAAAAATCATGTATATAACAAGCTCTATGGATGTGATGACAATCGCCTCGCCTGCAGAGAACAAATGCATTAACATGTATTGAATCCCTAAACAAATAAACACAAGCTGGTTAAAAGAAACTTTGTTCACTCTCATAGCTTATCTCCTTTTAATTTAAGTAAACTGCAATAAAAAGATAACGCTTTCATTATATCTATAATTAAAATAATCCTCTGTGACTTTCAGTACTCTTCCGATATCAGCCCAATCAAAACAAGCCCTGAACAAAAAAATCTCCTGGCAATATGGTTGCCGGAGATTTTATATTAGAGTTTAAATGCTGACATAAAGGATGTATCCAAAACAGCCAATTTTCTAATAAAACTTCGTCAAAAACAGGATCTCAATTAATGATGCATAAATTCACTAATTTTTAACTGCATTCAAAGCATCTAATTGGTCACTATGTCTTTTTTCTGTAAAAATAAGGCATAGGCACATACACCAGCAAGCTGCAAATGTAGAGACCATAGGAGCTACTTGTTGAGAAGCGTTTTTATTCAGTTCCATTGTTTAGTCCCCTCCTTTCAGTTTGTCATAGGGTCTGTTTTGAATACATCTCTTATGTCAGCATTGAGAATGATAGAGCGAAATTTCTATGCCACTACTTTAGATGTTTCGGTATAACTTCAATAAGTTTTTCTACAGTTAAGTCTTTGATTTCACGGATAAAAGAATCATTGATTTGGAATCCTAGTTCATTCTCGAGATCTGTTAAAATATAAATGATATTTCTAACAGAAGTTACACCTAATAGATTGGTCGTTCTATCGAATTCTTTAACATAATTTTTGACTGTTTCTTCTATAACCTGTTCGTTTAGATACAACAACTCCTTCTCCTCCTTTAAATCATCGGAATATTATTTTGCAGCTCACTTATAATTCTTCTAAAAGCCTCTTCTTGGCTTGTAGAATTAGAAAGATTAAAAGTATACATCCCCTCTTGAGAATAGGAGTTATTTTCCATTGAGTCCAGATAATCTACAGAATAGTATTCTAGTTGTCTTGCTTCTGGATTATATAAACAAACATTCTCAGAAATATGATAGTAATCAATATTAACGCCATATTTGTACAAACAAGTGGACTTCATTTCTTTCAAATGGGATTCTTCGTAATTTCCGTTATACAAACTTAATATTGTGATATCTGGTGTGACTGCATTACTGATTAGAAAAGGTATATACCCATATCCATTGGGAACTGAAGTGCTATACTTAAGAATGCTTCCTGGAACTCCAATAATAATGACATCTGGATTCTCAGCTTGTTCTATATATTTAATATAGGCATTAATACTCTCGACCTGTTCTGAAAACGTTAGATCATTGCCGTCTATAATGTCTGGGATTGTATGGTATCCCCATAATCTAGATAGTGCATTGCTGGAAATCAAACTCATCTTATATCCCGAATTGCGAAAGTTTTCACTTAGTTTAAGCTGCAAATTCCATTTTCCGCAGTTTTCCCCCATCCCCATAATTAAAATAACTGGGACGTCGATACTCGCTAATGCATTCTGTTTCGATATAGAAGGATGCTCTAGATCCAGACACTCCCAACCCTCTATGGTTGATTGGTTTAATACAGTTTTTAATTCAGACACGTACATAATATGCTTTCCCTTCTCTTCTGCAAGAGAAGTTAACCGGCAGTAACCTGATTCATCAACTTGAAATTGAGGCTTACATAATAACAGTACATCAACTGAGTTAATCAGATCATTTAAATAAAAGCTCTCTTCATCACATATTAAAGCCTTTTTAGTGTCGTCCACTTCATCGAATGACTCCCAGCCTTTTGGAACTACGGCATATATCAGCTCGAAATTCTGAAGCTCACTTTCTGTTAGCAATAAAGGCATCAGACCTTTATGAAAAGGGTAAACCGCCAGTTTTTTCTTCACAGTGAAATATCCTCTCTTTTAAACTGATATTTAAATTCCCTCATCATCGTATAGTTCTTCAAATTCTCTAATGCCGACGCTTTAACCCTGTTGCATTTGCTAAGCTTATAGCTTTCTGAATAATGTTCATCCTTTCCATTATCCGCTGCAGCGGGGCATATAGAGCAGCAATGAAAGGCCCAGCATTCTTTACAGTGTTGTTCCGTAACTGCTCCAACATTCAAAATTTCTCGAACCTTTTTAATATCAAAACCATCCTGAAGATTTCCCATTTTCATTAGTGAAGAATTTTCATCTATACGCTCACAAGGAAAAAAGTTACCGTTTACATCTACAAAAAGTTTTTTCAAGCCTGGTATACAAGTCCCGCTGGGATGAGCAATTTTTGGGGTCTCATTGATTGGCGAAAGAAACTCTTTGTAGCTATAAATGGTTTCAATATCACGTTTATGATAGGCCACAGGCTCTTCTTTTACTTTTCCTAGCAGCAATAGATATGCCTTCAAAGCTTCGTAATTTCGTTCTTCAAAATAAGCCTCACCATAAACGAATTCCGTCTCTGTATAGTTCATGGATAGTGTATTAAAGTTAACTTTAGAGAGGTCACTAACTCCTTCTCCCGCTCTAAAATAATCAAAGATTTCTTCGAACTTACCATCTGGACTAATAACTGTATTGAACTTCAGTTTTTGATATAGATCAGGATAGTTATCTCGAATATGTACAACATTACGATATACAATCTCATAGGAACCACGTCCATTTACAAACGTCCTATTTTCATTATGAACATCCTTCGGTCCATCTAGGCTAATCATAATGGATATGTTAAAATCACGAACTTCCCTTGCAAAACTATCATCCAGAAGTGTGCCATTAGTAGTCATACCAAAGGAAATTTCTTTGCCGCTGACTTTTTCCTGTGTATATTTCATAGTATCTATGATGAGTTTTTTTTCAATCAAAGGCTCCCCACCATAAAAAGCTACATGCAAGTGGTCCACGTCTTTAGAATGGGCTACAAGGAAATCAATCCCTTGCTGCAGAGTATCCCAGGTTATATTCAGGGCAGAATGTGAACGATTATTATAAATTTCATTGCTTGAGTAAGGACAGTAACCACAACGCAAGTTGCAATTTTGAGACATTTGAAAAGTGATTGAGTTAACACAGCGCTCTAACTGGTACTCCAACATTTGACTGGCCGGATGCTCAATTTGTAGAATCGGAGATTCAGCTAAAAGCCCTCTCTTTTGAAAATCTTTAAGCACATTTACATCAGCTTCCTCATAACTGCCTTCAGAAATATGACTTAACGCTTCATACTGATTCTGTTTGATTTTATAAATACTGTTTCTATTCATGTCATAGACGTAATGTAGATTCGCTCTCGTTTGAAAAGGAATAAAAGGCATCCGGGGTTTCCTCCCTTTGCGTACTAGTAATCATATCTCTAAAACTCTCCTGAGATGTATACAACTCATCAAAAGTTCCTATCCCAAGAACCTTGCCACCATTTAAATAAATAATCTTATCTAATCTCTTTAATACTTCCGGTCGATGCGTGATAATGATAGTCATCATATAACGATCTGAAGATAACAATTCCTCGTTAAAAACCTGCTCCGAGTAATAGTCATAGCTTGAGGTTGCTTCATCCAATAGCAGAATTTTTGTATCCTTACGTGCTAATGTTCGGGCGAGTGCTATTTTTTGTTTTTGTCCACCCGATAGTTTAGCGCCATTGTAACCAATTCGAGTGTCCATTTTTTCGGGCAGGTCTTGGATAAATGAATATGCCCCTGACTGTTTGCAGCTTTCCAATATCTCAGTAAGTGTAAGCTCTTCAGAAATGTTGATATTGTTCGCCACAGTATCATTGAAAAGATAATTGTTTTGAGCCATCAAGCTCCATATTGAGCGATAGGATTCAAAAGTATACTCTTTCACATCTTTATCGTTTATTTTGATGCTGCCTTCAGTAGGCTCATAGAATCTTAGCAGCAGATTTACAACAGATGATTTGCCGCTGCCGTTCAAACCAATAATCGCTACTTTCTCACCTTTTTGAATGGTGAAATTCACTTGATCCAGAGCTTTTTCATTCTCATAAACCAAGGATACATTTTCGAATTTAAGATCATTGATAGATATTGATTCTAATAATTCCTTCGCTTCCGGTTTATCAATTTCAGCATCCGTATTTAGAAATTTTAAAAACCGCTCAAAGGCTGGTTTCACGCTGGATAATTGCGTAATCAAATACGAAATGATAGTAATTGGTTCAAATACCAATGATGAGTACGAAATGAAAGATACCAGACCGCCAATAGTGATTTCATTTTTTTGGATTAACCAAGCACCGTACAAGTAAAGACCACAAGTAAACAATGTCGTCATAAATGAACCCGATATACTATCAATAAATCCATAACGCATTAACTTGGATTTAGCATTTTTACTTCCATCCAGATTCACTTTCAGTTTCGCTAGTCGTTTTCCAGTAATCCCCCATACTTTTATCGCTTCAATGCCACTAATTGCATCCCCTAACCATTCTGAGAAATTTGATTGCAAGTGCATAATGATTTCATATACCTTTACTTGCTTTTTATATAAAAAACTGCTAATTAGCATTTTGACTGGAATTGTAGCGAGCATAACTAGAGTTAATTTCCAGTTAATATAAAACAATGCTGTTAAGCCGGCGAAAACTTTAAATAGATTAACGAAAGATGTTAAAAATTGCGTGTCTGTCAAAGACGATATGTTGGCGATATCTTGAAAAAGCTCAGACATCACTACTGAGAAATTTCTGTCTTTAAAAAATTTCGTGCGTACGGATAACACATGTTTACATGCTTTCTTATTCAAGTCATATGGTATTCTCACACTTATTTCCTTGTAGTAATAGAATTGAAAAATACCAAGTAATTGTTGGATAAGGAATACTAAAAATATCAGTCCTACGTATTGAATAACTCGATAAAAATCCAAACCTAGAATACCAATGTCAATAAGTTGCTTGGTAAACCAAGGAGTCAAAAAGCTCCCTACAGAAGTCACCAACATAACAATACTGATTATCCAAATGTTTTTACGGTAAGGATGAAATAACTCTTTAATGCTGATCCATACTACATTGTATTTCATTTCACATAACTCCCCGCAACATATACTGAGACTAGCCTCATCCCATCTCAATACCAACAAAAAGAACAACAAAAACTACAATAGCTAGCAACGCACCTATAATAACGATCGTTTTTGGTGATCTATTACCCCTGTCCATTTCAATTCCTCCTTTATCTACGCGTGTATATCTCTTTTTCCAAACGAAATATAGGTGACAGACAAACTAATAGCTATGATAATCACAGGAATCAACACCACTTCCATAAAGCTCTTTGCTCCGGTTAGGACTATATGTTGTGAATTAACGACGTAGATTCCGGAAAACTTCATAACTTGGGTCGTTAAAGCATGGTCTGAAATCCCCCTTAACAATGCGGAGGAAGCATCACGGAAATAACCGGATATCATGAAGTCTCCGAATATAATTAGAAAAGTTACAACCACCGCTGAAGCCGTTCTTTTAATAAGAATACCTACCATAATGATTAGAGCAGCATAAGCTGATAAATAAAGGATATTTAATCCCAGTACACGGGAAACCTGAATCAAGTCAGCAGAAAAATTACGATTACCGATGTTAGTCCCAATTATCAAAGCAGCTATCATATAAGCGAGATAAAACACTACTGTAAATTGTAAAATCCACCATATAATAATTTTAAAAACAGAAAGGTATTTCCCCGTGATATAGATAAACCTACTTTGTCCGGAAGCCAGGATAACTTTGATAGATCCATATTCAAATCCTTCGGTTGCAAAAAAACATACGTAAACCGGAATAATAAAATAAAAAAATAAAGATAAAGGTGTCACAATCGTTAAGGGTTCCGCGAGATTACCGATTTCAAAACCACCTTTACCGCCAATCCAGATTGCTAGTACCAGACTTGCTATAAGGAACAGAAGAGAAATTCCCTTAAACATGATATCCCTTCTTATAAAGTAAGACTCAGCTTTCAGAAAATCCCTCATTGCTCATTCTCCTATCAGATCCATATAATAATGCTCAAGATTTGCTGTGGACAGGTTAATTCCTTCAAGTGGAATTCCATTTCTAATTAACGTTGACATTAACTGTTCAAGATCTGTCAAATCCTTGGGAACCAATATTTCTCCGGCTTCTGACAATGTGATCGAATGAATATTAAGATCGTTCTTAAGCACGTTTATTGCTGCAGCTATTTCAACGGTCTTAATACAAATTTGCGCTTCGGCTGATTGTAAGAGTTCTTCCACAGAGACTTCCTTAATGAACTGCCCTTTATGAATAAACCCGAATTTGGTAGCTAACAATTGGAGTTCACTCAAGATATGGCTGGAAATCAAGATGGTAACCCCTTTTTCATGTGCCAGCTTAGCCAATAATTTTCTCATCTCTACAATTCCTGTAGGATCAAGTCCATTAATCGGTTCATCCAACACTAAAAATTCCGGTTCATTGAGAAGGGAAATCGCCAGCCCTAAGCGTTGACGCATGCCCAGAGAATATTCCGTTGTATTTTTGTTTTCAACATCCGTTAGTCCCACTAAATTCAGCACATCTTTAATTCTCTTGAAATCCGAAATACCATGAATCTTACAATAAAAGCTTAAATTCTCTTCAGCATTCATATGGGGGTAGAGGGCAGGTAGCTCTATTAAAACCCCCATTTTTTTTCTGACTCGTGCGATGTCCTTCTCACTACTTTTACCCATCAATTGGATAGTCCCTTTTGTAGGGTAAACTAATCCACTAATTATTTTCATGAGTGTGGTTTTACCTGCTCCATTCTCACCTACAAAGCCATAGATATCACCCTGTTTAATCTGCATATTTATATTATGAAGCGCATTTGCACTGCCGTACTGTTTAGTTAATCCCTCAGCTTCAAAGATTGTTGTATTCATTTTTCAACTCCTCCATACCGTCTGCTACTAATTGATATTAAATTAGCATGTTTACTAGAATTACTAATCGCAATGGTAAAAAACACGGGAATAAATGTAACTTTCGCCGCTTCCAAGTGATCCCTAAAAGGATAAAGGTTGAATATACTCCCATATAATGTATTATTATTTATAACACAGGAGGGGAATTTCACATGATACATATTGCTATTTGTGATGATGATTTCAAGGCAACAGAATATATTGAGAGATTGATCCTTAACCATCCCATTCAGCAGACTGTAAAGATAGAGGTATCGATATTCTATTCTGGTGAAAGTTTCACGAAAGCCATTCAACATGGTTGTCCATTTGATCTTATTTTTATGGATATAGAAATGAAGGGAATAAGCGGAATAACAGCGGGTCATATATTACGGAGAGATTGTGATAATGATAGGGTTCGGTTGATTTACGTATCGAGCCACGAAGAGTATCATGTTCAACTATTTGACGTTCAACCTTCCGGTTTTATAAAGAAGCCTATACATAACGAGTCTTTTGAAAAAAAACTAATCTCTATGATTCAGCAAATAAAGGTCAAGCGTCAGCAAAACCAACCAAAATTACTGCCTGTACACCAAAGTGGAACTAAACTACTTATTCCAATCCGTAATATTATGTACTTGGCAAGTGATCGCCGAAAAATCATTTTGCAAACAACGGAAGATCAAACGGAATATTACAGTACTTTATCTATAGAAGAAGGAAAGTTACCTTCGAAGCAGTTTGTGCGGATTCATCAATCGTATCTTGTGAATTTCGATTACATAAAACAAATTCAGGGCAAAAAAATTGTATTAACGAGTGGGGAAGAACTTCCGATTAGCGATAAGCAAAGCACCGTAGTGAAAAAGAGTTATTTGCAATTCAGGGGGAGTCTGCTTGAATAATATTCTACTGGATGAGCTGTTCTATGCCCTCACACTGGCAGCTCTCCCATTTATCATTCATTATTTCTATGACCATTGTTTCCCACGGCTTTGGGAATCCAAAGTAATCCTTTATTCCGTATACACTGCTTATTATATTTTTGTACTCCTCCTTCATTACAGCCCACTCCCCGGCTTATGGATGCTAGGGCTTAATATAGTGGGGATCGTTCTCTTGTCCTTTTTGTATAAAGGAAAAATACAATGGCGTATTGGTGCTGCTTTATTTATAGTCGCACTGATTATTCTTTCAGATGCAGCTACTGCACCTGTGTATACGACAAGCGGATACATCTTTACCTTGTTTTTGTCTAAGATTCTGATGTTTATACTGGTACAGATCACGCTTCGTTTTACCAAAGCTTTTGGCGAGGGCAGTCTAAGCAGTTGGTATTGGATCGGGCTGTTCTGCTTTCCGTTTATCAGCATTCTCAGTATTGCAAAATTATCGGGCGAGCTGTCATTGCGGGAATATCCGGCGTTGTATCCGACTTTGTCCGGAGGAATGCTATTGATCAACTTCCTGATCATTCTTTTGTGTGATCGTGTATTAACCATACAATCGGCACAGAATAAAAACTACTTGTTGGAACAGCAGAACACCTACTATATGAACCAGTATCTGCTCACGAAAGAAAGGCAGCAAGAAGTCTTTACGTTTCAACATGATTTCAGGAATATCTTGCTCGGCCTGAGGTCTCAATTACAAGCTGGGGAAAAAGAAGCCGGACTGAATGATGTGGATAAGCTTCTTGGAGTAATAGAACTCTCTTCAGGTGAAAGTAATACCGGCTCCATCCTAATCGACTCTATCATTAATTACAAGTCGCAATTTGCCAAAAAGCTGGGTATCTCCTTTCAAACGGATATTAAGATTCCACCTCAGCTTGACCTAGATGCTTATGCATTTAGCATTATTCTAGGGAACACCCTTGATAATGCCATAGAAGCATGCAGGCATCCAGGTGTGACTCAGCCTTATATTAAATTCCAACTTCATTATCATAAGGGTACTTTATTTATCAGAATACAGAATCCATATCAGCATTCAATACGTACGAATCATTTCGGAGAATTAGCCACAACAAAACGAGACAAGCATTTTCATGGTATCGGTCTAAAAAGCGTAAAGAATGCGGTAGAAGAAATCGGCGGAATATGGGATATCACCTATGAAAACCAAATTTTCCAAGTGGAAATTTGTCTTTTTAACATTGAGATCTTATCAGTTGCAGAAACTGAGCAAAAATGCACCTCATAGAAAGACATCGGACCCAGAGGGTTTTCCAATGTTTATTCTAAGGGGTGCATTTCAGTCACAAGTACATTTATTATTTTACTTACGGTTCGATTGTAAATTTAGACGAAAACGAAATACTGCATCTTCACCGTACCACATAGGGAAATTCGTACCCCAGATATTGTTGTGCAAATTAAAATGCCATCCTTTATCTAGAGAAACAAAAGAATTATCGAATTGTAGCAGTCTTTTTTGACCCGGTGCAGCCAAAGCAGCATCCATGGTTTCGATAAAGGCGCTCCCATCTGCCCCCTGATAACTAACGCCACGTCCAATGGCATGAAGATTACGATTCCCGTCCTTCACTACACGCAAAGGTGAGACTGGCAAGCCCATCTTATCCATCATCCAAAGATTAGGATTATCGACATTCAATGCACAACCGAACCAGCTTGCTTCTGGAAGGCGGTTCGCTTCTTTTCCGAACCATTGCAGTGATACGTCAACCGTACCTTCATGCTCAAAATCATACACTAATTCAAGTTCCTTCGGCGCACCATATAATTCATACGCTTGTACCGGCATGCATAAACGTAGCAAGAACCGTTTGCCGTTTACTCGCTTCATATCAGTCACGATGGGCTCATATAGCTGATGACTAGGTAATGGTCGAACGAATTCAAAGCCAGGCTTATTAAAGTCGGCACCGTACAACTTGGCAATCTCCCCTTCAGATGGGACAAGATCATGTGACTGAAGCTTTCTCTTCCTGATTTCTTCCATAACATGATTTGCTGTCTGTATATATAATAGCGGTTTCCGCTCTTTTTGATGATCCTGATTATCCATTCGAGTCTTCACCCTTTACTCTTCTATGCCGTTAGTCTAAATATTTCGAATGGGACATCTTGTTCTCAAAATAGAATGAACAGTGGATTTATATGCTGCGTTATCAAATAGGAGGTCAACCACTTGAAAAATAAAGAATCATTTGTATTCGTCACAATCCCACTATCCGAGATCAAGAAATTCATTCTTATTGACTTTGTAGCTGGAACGGTCATTTACTTTGCCATTAGGTTTCCCTTACATTCCTTTATAGCCGCCTCAGCCGGCAGCATGTTCGGCCCAATACTCATTCGCCAATCCATGAAATTGGTTCAGAATCGCGCTAAAGCTTAAACCATAAAAGGCAAACTTTCAACCTTGCTGTATGTATTTTAGAAATTGTTCAATCTGTTTTTTATGATGCTTATCATGTGGTATAAAACTTCTCATATACTTGCGAACACTGAACTTCTTGCGGTCTCCATCCTTATATTCCAAATCACATTCTTCATCCGTTAATCCAGAGACTGCATCTAAAATTCTAGATCTGTAGAGCACAAATTGTTCAATCAAGGTTTGCTTGGATAACAATTTGGCATACTCAATCGCGTTAGCATTAAATTCGTTAAAATCCAAATGTTTCGTTGTTAGTGGTTCTTTCAAAATAATCTTCTTAATAGCACCTTCATAGAAATATTTATCCCAGAGCATGAGGTGACAGAGAATATCCTTCACGGTCCATTTACCAGTAGCTATGGGCTTATCCCAATGTTTATCTGGCACCTCTTCTAATGATTTCACGAATGGAATAAGAGACTTAAATTCGAGTATCATTTGCTCCTTTGATTTTACTGCCATAGAAGCTAACCTCCGTGTGAATATAAAATAGAATAGCAAAAATATTATGCAGCATCATCCTTAGAAGCAGTTATTAGATCAGCCTCCGTAGATTCTGGATTCAGCCAAATCTCAATCATATCATGGGTACGCTTTACATCATTTTCATTGAGTATATAATACCATTGATCCGTATGTTTTCCTTCCCCTTGGAGCATATGACTCGTTATTTCAGGGGTTCCACCTTCAAGAATTACCTTCTTAGCCAAATCCAAAATAAAATCTGACTTCATATTGGTTTTAAAGTTACTGCCAGCAATTTCAATAATGTTCTGTATATTAAGAATATTATCTATTCTTTTCATCCGATCAAGCGCTGCTTTTAGGAAAATCCTTTGTCTCTCTGTTCTCTTAAAATCAGAATCTTCCCGATATCTTACATACATTAAAGCTTCCTTACCGGAATAGATCGGTTTGTTCGGCTCAATTCTTAGTTTCTCATGATCGGGGCTCTTATTCTCTATCACCTTGGTGATTGGAAGCACCACTCCTCCAAGAGCATCTGTAACACCCACAAGCCCATTAAAATTAATAGTAGCATAGTAATCAATAGGTGCGTTCAGTAGATTCTTAACGGTATCCACACTCATCTGAGGACCACCGTAGGAATGCGCTGCATTAATCTTGGTTTCTTTTCGTGCTCCTTTGATATTTTCTGCTCCAATAATTTCAGTATATGAATCACGGGGAATGGAGACGAGCAGTGCTTTATGGTCTATAGGTCGAATAACTGTATAAATAATGGAATCAGAAAGTCCGTTTTCTTTGCCACGCTGATCGGTGCCTAGTAGAAGGATAGAGAAAGGACGGTCTTTATTTTCCGTCGTTGCTTGTAATCCAGATTCTTCAGTGTCTTCCAACGGCACATAGGACTCTTCAAGGGTGTGTTCAATAGTTGGCGCTACAACATTATCAAACCCAAAAATCATTAGTTCTTTACGAAAAATAAAGGATCCCAGCCCAACAAGAAGTAAGGTAGCGATCGAAAAGTACCAAATCTTCATTTTCTTGCTGATTTTATTCTTTTTCACTTTCTTTTTCTCGATTCTACTTAAAGCAAATGAAGCAGGTGGATGAGTGCTCTGTTTATTTTTCATTTGAATGAATTACCCTTTCTGTTTATGCGACTTCTCATCATTAATGAACATCACTTTTTATTTCTGCCTACCCTCCATTACCTAAATATCCCATTATTATAGACGATCATTGGATCGATAAGTTTCTTTTTATAAGAAATTTTTGAGGCAAAAAAAAGACCACATCCTATCAAGGATGGGTCTGCAAAGTTTATTGAGGTTACATTAGGTTTTGTTCAGGATCGTATCGATTTCACTTTTCAGTAAAAGATACCTGACAACACTTCTCATAATTGGGACTTTGGTTAACTTATGCTGGTCTACATAGCTTTTCATTTGATCTTTAGACAGACCAAGCAAGCTACCGGCTTCAGACACAGTCAATACTTCTTTGTTGCTTGTAGCGTTAAAGGTTTTCTTCACTTTTAAATTCCAGTCTTCAAACACCTGCACTTACATCCGCCACCTTTCTACTAAGCGAGAAATATAAGACATAAAGTATTGTGTGAAACTTATAATTTCTTATATTTAAAAAAATCCCCAAACTATAAGTTTGGGGATTTTTTTCACAACTTTAGAGTTTTACAACATTCTCAGCTTGTTGACCACGATTGCCTTGAACTACGTTAAATTCTACACGTTGTCCTTCATCCAAAGATTTGAATCCGTCACCAGTGATTGCGCTGAAATGTACGAATACGTCTTCTCCGCCTTCAACCTCGATAAAACCAAAGCCTTTGTCTGCGTTAAACCATTTCACTGTTCCTGTTTGCATAATATAATTACCACCTTTTTTTAATTTACATGTTATTCTTATCCCAAAAAAATCTCTTGCAAAATCTCTAAAAAAATAAAAATTCACATATGGTACAAGGTTATTGTCATCTTAAGAATAACCCTCTACGCTATGTGAATTAGCAGGTAACTACTTTCGATATATTGATTATAGCACATCCGATGGCATGTAGATACCTTTTAGATTATGTAATAAATAGAAAAAACCCTAATCCTTTAGAAAAGGACAGGGTTTCCCACCTGTAATCACGATATCACATCAGTTTAAATTTTAAAATAAGACAATTTGTCCAGCAAATCTTGCACCATTGAGCTGAGGGATTCCGTCGAAGCTGAGATTTCTTCCATAGAAGCAAGCTGCTCCTCTGAGGCTGCTGCAACACTTTGTGAATCTGCGGACGCTTCTGATGCAAGTTCAGCTAATACTTTTACACTAGCTGAAATTTGCTCTGTACCAGCAGTCATCTGCTGTGCAGCTGCAGATACTTCCTGAATCTGATCTGTAACCTGTGTCATTTCAGCAAGAATCGATGTAAACAAAAGATCACTGTCAGATACACCCTGCACACCGATACGTACTTGCTCATTACCAACAGCCATAGCCTGTGAGGCTTGATTAGTATCTTGGACCACATGTTCGACTAATTCAGTAACTTGTTCGGCAGCTTGTTTCGTTTGATCCGCCAACATGCGTATTTCCGAAGCTACTACAGCAAATCCACGACCTTGTTCACCCACTCTGGATGCTTCAATTGCTGCGTTTAATGCTAATAGATTAGTCTGTTTACTGATATTCGAGATCAGACCAATAATCCCACTAATCTGTACAGATCTTTCACCTAGTCGTTCAATCGCCAGACTCGTCTCATCCACGGATTGCTTAAGCTCTGTCATCTGGTTCACCGCCATTTGAAGCTGTGCACTGCCTCTCTTCGTTTGATCGGTTACTTCGTCTGCAGATGCAGACACCGCTGATGAAGAGTCAGCGATACGTTGCACTCCAATGCTAAGATCGCTCATGGCCAGAGAAGATTCTCCTGCATAACCATTCTGCAGTTGCGCTCCCTCGGCGACTCGTCCAATAGCCACAGCAATCTGTTCAGCAGCTTTCCCTGTCTGTTCCGCGTTCGCTGTCAACTCTTCAGAAGTAGCACCCACTGACATCGATAAATCAGCCACAAGTCCAAACATTTCTCGAAGCTTATATGTCATCTGATTAAAATGTGAAGACATCTTACCGAATTCATCATCATTTCGAACCTGCAATGTTTGTGTTAAGTCCCCTTGAGCCATAAGCTGCAATTTCTCAGATAATACTCGAAGCGGTTTGATCACCATTAACCATAATTGTAAGACTATAACTATTCCTAGAATCAGCATCCCAACAAGCATGATAATAAATGATTCTGTTTTCGTTTGTTCGTAGTCAGCCATGATTGTAGCTTTAGGAATCGCAGTCTGCGTATACCATACCTGATCGCTTTCTGGCAGTGGAATCGGAACAAAAATACGAAGTACATTTTCTCCTTTGGAATTATTGGTGTACCCCTGAACCGACTTCCCATTCTTCACTTGTCTCCACAGTGCAGCTTTCTCTTCCGTATCACCGAAATCTTTAAGTACACTTTCTGGATCATTAGGATTAGCTGCATATTTACCATTACCCGTGACTAGAGAAACGTATCCACCCATAGGTTTATATTTATCAGCATCCTCCTGGAGCTTTGATAACGAAACATCAAATCCTACCGTCCCAAGAAAAGTGCCCGATTTGTCCAAAATAGGCAGCATAACCGAAATCATCTCTATAGCCCCACCAGTCGTCTCATAGGAATAGGGTTCAATGTAGATCGGTTTTTTCTCTTTTTTAGGTAAAAGGTAATAATCACCCGCACCTTCTACATCATAATTCTTTAAGGGTTCAACCGTTATTGAACCTTGATTTCTAAGAACATAAGGAATAAAACGCCCCGTACCATCATCATATGGCGTCTTATTGATATTAGCCTGATCGTTTTGATCGAAGGCATTGGGTTCCCACAATGTACTAATTGCAAAAAGCTCGGGTCTATTCTCGAGCATCGATTTCATTGTAGAAATAACTTCTTCACGACTCAAAGTTTGATGTTCTCTTGATTCAACCAGTACATCTGTGAATACCTTTGCTGCCGACTCTATGTCTACCATACTATTCTGAATAGTTTCCGCATAACTTCGCCCAGCAACTTCCGCCTCTAGTTCACCGTTCGATATGCTCACACTTCGAAGATTAAGCAGATTCGCGATTAGACTAAAGAAAAAGATAACAATGATAACTAAACTTACTACCAGAACAAATTTAACCGTTAAAGAAAGCCTACGATATAACGCCATCTGAACAACTCCACTCTAGGATAATATACCTTATCTTTAATCGACAAAATACGACTATCATTAAATAGGTCTTTTCACCTATAATTAAATAATAAAATTTAAAACACCTATCCCTTCAAAAAGTATGTTTAAATAAAAGTAGCCTAACTAAAAAAATCTCAATACAAAGGAGTTCATGCCGATGGAAATATCCTCTTTTTTGTTGCCTAAAGATCAAGTTGCCTATATCACTAACTCACTATCCATGCTGGAAGCCTTAGAACAATTAGAGCAGCACCATTATACGGCTATCCCTATTATTGATAATGAAGGAAAATATGTAGGAACACTTTCGGAAGGTGATCTATTGTGGAAGCTGAAAAACACAGCAGGTCTAACTTTTGACAATATAGGAGAAGTTCCAGTAAGCGATATCCAGAAGCATGTTCATAACGAGAGCGTTCTCATAAATGCCGAAATGGAGGATATGCTGACGCTCGCCGCAGATCAGAATTTTGTACCTGTGATTGATAAAGAAGGCGTGTTTGTCGGAATTATTCGTCGAAAAGATATCATTGAATATTATACTCGCAACATTACTGATTAACTGAACAACAAATAGACCTGATCAGCAACATCATGAGAAGATGAAGCTAATCAGGTCTATTTTCTACCCTAAATTATAGTTCAGTCAGGATAATGGTTCCTTGAGGGGTGATAGCTAATGTATGTTCATACTGTGCTGACAGACCGCCGTCAATGGTACGTGCAGTCCAACCATCCGCATCAATTTTTGTTCTGTAGCTGCCTGTGTTCAGCATCGGTTCAATGGTAAATACCATCCCCTCTTTAAGACGAGGTCCTCTGCCAGCCGGACCATAGTGAGGTACCTCTGGTGCTTCATGCATTTCTGAACCAATCCCATGACCAATAAAATCACGCACAACTGAAAAACCATTAGACTCTGCGTAAACTTGAATAGCATGAGCGACATCCCCGATACGGTTGCCTGCAACTGCCTGCTCGATACCACGGAATAAAGATTCTTTTGTGGTGTCTAGTAATTTAGTCGCCTGCTCACTAATGTTGCCAATCCCATATGACCATGCGGAATCTGCCAACCAGCCATCTAAGTTAACTACCATGTCTATGGTTACTATATCTCCATCTTTAAGTGGTTCCTTCTTCGGAAATCCGTGGCAGATTACATCATTTACAGAGGCACAGGTTGCATACGGATATCCGTTATATCCCTTTTGCTCAGGAGTCGCTCCTTGAGACAGTATAAATTTTTCTGCAAATTCATCAATCTCCCAGGTAGTAATTCCCGGCTGTAGAATTTGCGCAATTTGACGATGACATTCAGCGAGAATTTTTCCCGCCGCACGCATTTTTTCGATCTCTTCCATCGTTTTCATGATAATCATAATATCGCCTCTTCTGTACAGAACACATCACTCTCGGGCAATGGCTCTTCTTTTGTATTTAGTTTCCCCTTTATATTATGAAAGAAAAACACGAGAAATCCAAATCATTAAGCAAAAAAAATATTTATTCCTGTCTGAAACTAAAAAACTTCCCTTATTCTTATGAAAATGTGGTTAGGGTAAGGCCAACCAACAAAGAGGTGTCCCAGCAGCCATAATGCAGGCTCTGGGACACCCATTTCAGTCTAAATTAGATTAGTCATGAAAATTAAGACCTGACGAAACCGTTTTGACATAACCTGCACGGATCACGAAATCTCCAAAATGCTCGCTATGCAGACGTTCTTTTGAATAACGATGAAGAATTGGCTCCAGCGTCTCCAGAATTTCTTTTTCATCTATGTTTTCTTTATACATTTTGTTCAAGCGATCTCCCGTAAAACCTGCTCCCAAGTACATATTATATCTGCCTGGACCTTTACCAATAAACGAGATTTCGCCTAGTGCCGGTCTTGCACACCCATTAGGACAGCCTGTCATCCGGATCACGATTTCCTCATCGCGTAGACCAGCTTCATCAAGGACAAGCTCTAGCTTATCAATCAACGAAGGCAAATAACGTTCTGCTTCAGCCATTGCAAGTCCGCAGGTTGGTAGCGCCACACAAGACATCGAACTGCGTCGTAGCGCAGACAGATGAGCTCCGTCCGTAAGTCCATGCTGTTTAGCCAGCTCAGCCACTTTTCGCTTTTTGGCAGTGGTTACGTTAGCAATCGTTAAATTCTGATTCGGCGTAAGCCGGAAATCCCCGGAATGAATCTTGGCAATTTCCCGCAGTCCAGTCATCAATGTGTACCCTTCTTGGTCATGAATCCGTCCGCTTTGGATATAAAGCGTCAAATTCCATTTTCCATTCGTACCCTTCACCCAGCCATAGCGGTCTCCATTATGGTCGAAATGGTACTCACGTGCCGCCTCAAGCTGCCATCCGAGTCTTTCATGCAGCTCATCGACAAACCATTCCAGACCGTGGCGGTCAATCGTATACTTGAACCGTGCATTTTTGCGGACAGAACGATTTCCATAGTCTCGCTGAATCGTTACGGTCTTCTCCGCTACATCGATCAATTGATCAGGACGGCAAAAACCAATGATGCGGCCAAGTTGAGGATACGTGCTGGTATCGCCATGCGTCATTCCCATACCGCCGCCTACAGAAACGTTGAACCCTACCAGCTTATCATTCTCAAGAATAGCGATGAAGCCTAGATCCTGCGAGAACACATCTACGTCATTTGAAGGGGGCACCGCAAGACCAATCTTGAATTTACGCGGTAAATATACCGGACCATAGATCGGTTCAACTTCTGCCCGATCTCCTAAACTATCCACTACCTTTTCACCGTCTAGCCAAATTTCATGGTAAGCGGGAGTACGTGGGGATAGATGATCACTAACTTTGCGCGCCCATTCATAGACTTCTGCATGCACCTCAGATTGATAAGGATTCGGATTGCTCATTACGTTACGGTTGACATCCCCACAAGCTGCAAGGGTTGTCATTAGCGTATCATTGATGCTTCGAATGGTCTTTTTTAAGTTCCATTTGAGAACGCCATGCATTTGAAATGCCTGTCTTGTAGTCAGACGTAAGGTTCCGTTACCATACTTCTGTGCCAGATCATCCATCACCAGCCATTGTTCCGGTGTAGCTACACCACCTGGGGCAACTACGCGAAGCATAAACTGGAATGCTGGCTCCAGCTTCTGACGTTCCCGTTCATTGCGCAAATCTCTGTCATCCTGCATATAGCTTCCGTGAAATTTAAGCAGCCGATTATCATCTTCAGGTAGACCACCCGTAATCGGATTGCTTAGTGTCTCAACTAATGCACCCCTCAGATAGTTACTCTCCGATTTAATATGCTCAACATCACTTGGAGGCCCGCCGATCGGCTGAACCTTCTCATTGTTTGCCATTGTTGTTATCTCCCCCCGAAGTCATTCGATAACTCCATCTATCCATTAATAGACATCACGCTGGTAACGCTGCGTCTGTTGCATATCTTCCAGATAAGCCGCTGCCGCTTCAAGGCTCAGTCCGCCCTCACTCTGAATTACCGTAAGCAGTGCAGAATGAACATCATGCGCCATGTACTTCTCGTCACCGCAAACGTAGATATGAGCACCTTCTTGCAGCCATTCATAAACCTCACGACTCTTTTGTAAAATGCGATGTTGTACATATACTTTCTCTTCGGTATCACGTGAGAAGGCGACATCCAGCTTGCTTAGAACGCCATCCTTTAGCATTCTCTGCCAATCTGTCTGATACAGGAAATCTGTTACAAAATGCCGATCCCCATAGAACAGCCAAGATTTCCCTTCCGCTCCCAGCTCTCCACGTTCCTCTAGGAAAGAGCGGAATGGTGCAACACCTGTGCCTGGTCCGATCATGATGATCGGTGCTTCCGGATTAGTCGGCAGCTTAAAGTTAGGATTATGCTGAATGTAAATAGGCAATGTATCTCCCGGCTCTACTCTTTCTGCGCAATGCACTGAGCAGACTCCGTAACGTTCCCTACCATGAGCCTCATAACGTACAGCTCTGACGGTTAGATGAACCTCATCCGGATTAGCTTTATAACTGCTAGCGATAGAATATAGGCGTGCAGGAAGCTTCCGCAAAATCGTCACAAAACTGCTGGCTGGACCTTCCCACGGTGAGAAGTCCTGGATCAAATCGAGTAGATCGCGTCCTTGAATATACGCTTTAAGCTCCGAAGCACGATCTGGAGCTAATAACTCACTCAGCTTGTTTGAAGCAGACAGCTTTGCCGCTTGCTCCAGCAAAGGTTTGGTCAATACAGTGATTTCATAATGATGCAGAAGTGCCTCACGTAAGGCTCCTTCATCACCTTTCTTATTAAACGGAACCTTATCATTAGGATTCCAGCCCATAGTATGAATAATAGCGTCCACCAGTTCAGAATGATTCTCTGGATATACTCCCAGTGCATCCCCAGGTTCAAACTGTATATTAGAGCCTTCAAGCGATAGTTCCAAATGGCGAGTCTCCCGGTCCGAGCCGCGTCCGTTCAAATTCAGATTCTCCAGTACCTCTGCCTTAAAAGGATTATTACGAGTATATAGAGGTTCTTGTGACTCTGCGTCCTCCGCGGCTTGAACCGCTTTTGCAGCAATCGCTGGAGCATTTAAATTTGCATTTAATGCACCAATTACACCTTCAAACCATTCGGTAACGGAATCGTCATAATCGAGATCACAATCCACACGTGGACTTAGGCGCTTACCACCAAGTTCCTCTAACCTCTGATCGAACTCTTTACCCGTCTGACAGAAAAATTCATAAGAGGTGTCTCCCAGAGCCAGAACTGAAAACCGCAGGTTCTCTAATTGAGGAGCTCTTTTACTGTAAAGAAATTCATGAAAAATCCTTGCATTATCAGGTGGTTCACCTTCTCCATGAGTACTCACCAATAGAAGTAGATTCTCAACCTTTTTAAGCGCTGTAGGTTTGAAATTGTTCATCGCGGAGAGTGTGACCTGAAATTCTTGCTCTTCCAGCTTGCGGGACAAGCTCCCCGCAAGTCGCTGGCAATTACCCGTTTGCGAACCAAATAATATGGTCACTTCCCGTGAGGCTGCTGGTTGGCTCGTTACGGCAGCGCCAGCCTCTGTGTTTCCAATCGTATTCGATGGCACTTGAAGTTCAGCGCCTGCTGGCGCTGCCGACGTAGTACGTCCAATCGCGGACAAATATCCACTGAGCCATATTTGCTGCGTCTCCGTTAAGGTTGGTAGAAGACGATTGAGAAGCTCGACTTGGTTCTCGTTAAAAGGACTGTTCGTTACCTGTAGTTGCAACAATATCCACCTCTCCTAAACATGAAATCTGGTTATGATCCGTGCCTCAATTGAATTTATCTGAGCCTTTTTTAGAACCTCATAAAATCAGGCTATCACAATATTTGTAAACGATCAATGAAGTCATTTTCACCTAAAAATTGTTAATTATTGAAAAAGTATCAATAAAGTACGTAAAAACCGATCAAAACAGTATGATTTGCCCTGTTTTGATCGGTTTCATTATAAAAAATGATACTATTTATAAAATATTGTGATAAATAAAAACTATAAATCCTTCTTACTTTCGGGAAATAATACCTCGCCTACCCCTGTCTTTATCTTCACAATCTCTTCAAGCGTATTTGATAACTCACCTGGCGGATAAGGCTTCGTCAAATACTTCTGTATCACATCATTCAATTGGTTCTTATCTGATTGATCCAGAGCAGAAGAGATAACAATCGGAATATTCTCTGTTCTCGAATCCTCTTTTAGCATTCGGATCAAATCCCAGCCGTCCAGTTCTTCACCAAGCATCAAATCAACCACGATCGCAACAAATGGTGTTTTCAAGGCCTGATCAAAAGCTTGTTGTGGATGATAGTGATGGGTAACACGGAACCCCTTCCCTTTTAGCTCTTCTGATAAAAGCAACGAAAGACTATAATCATCTTCAACAATCATTACATTAGGTTTGAGCTCTTTATCGGCATTCCATTTATTCAGCTCATCTTGCTGCCGGCTTGCTTCTGCATTAAGGATTGGAAGGCTAAACCAAACGGTTGTCCCTTCACCCTCTACCGAATCAATACCGATGGTTCCCTTTTGTTTCTCAATAATTTCTTTACAGATGGCAAGACCGAGACCTGTTCCACCAATTCTTTTGGAGGCACTGTTGTCCACTCGTCTGAATTTTTGGAATAGCTGTCCGATTTGATCCTTTGGAATGCCCAGACCATTATCCTGGATACGCACAATAATATGATCCAGCTCATTATGCAGCAGTACCTTCACTTCATTGTTAGACGGTGAGAACTTGATCGCATTACTTAACAAATTCGTTAGAACTTGGACGATCTTATCCTTGTCCACGTCTACCTCCGCATTCAGAGCCTCATCCACCAATAGCACATGATGCGTGCTACTAAGTTTATATTGATCTATAACCCCAAGGACAATTTCACTAAGATTTACATGCTCCGTGATATACTGCTGCTTCCCTGACTCCATTCTCTGCAGATCCAGAAAATCATTAATAAGCTCAGTCAACCGCTTCGCTTCCTTATGAATCGTCTCCAAATACTTCAGCTGCTTCTCAGGCTTCATGGTTTTGGACAATAGCAGTTCCGTGAATCCTAATACACTCGACAATGGTGTTCTCAGCTCATGACTTACCGTACTGACAAGATCAGATTTCATAAGATCCAGCTCGTACTCCCTAGTGATATCTCTATATACAAACAATGTACCAATTCTAAGCTCCCGGCGGAAAACAGGAATCGCATAAACATCAATATGCTTCTTGGATTCCGTTCCAATGGAGTATTGCATACTGCTGGACTCCAGAGCATCCTCAGAGATTGCCTGTTCAAAAAACGACCGAAGCTCATGGTTCTCATTCGAGCGTTCGATGAAATAATCCATCCATTCTTTTCTAGGAGTCAGTGTACCTTCAATCCAGTCATAGTTAACGATGTTGCACAGCGCCTTATTCATCTGAAGCATCACGCCTTCTGTACTCACGAACTGAATGCCTTCGTTTACGTTATTCACGATATCGCGGTTCAGCTTTCGCCCATGTTCAATCTCTTCGTACATGAATAAACGTTCAATCGCCAGAGCTACGCGGTTCATCATTCCTTGAACCTCATTAATCTCTTCTTTACTGAAAGAATGTCCAATCCGGGTTCCGCAAAATACAGCTAGAATCTCATCTTCTGCATTTACAACAGTGGTATAGAAATCATAACAGTAGACCTCATTCGCAGAAATTCCCTGTTCCGATTGCGTAGCTAGACGCTTAATCAGATAAGTTTTTTCCATCTTCAAACGATATAACATTTCATTATTCTCATTATCGAGATAACGCTCTACATTTTCCTGAGGAATCCCATTAACAGCCGCGATCTTATCTTTTACAAGAAGGAAGAAACTCGAATCAAATGAATACAGGTGATGCATGAACTGAATAAACTTATCTGCGAATTCTTGTTTATCTAAGGTGTACGTAATGTCATGATTCAGCTGATTATTAAGTTCAAGCATTTTTTTGGTCTGTTCTGTATTCTTCAGCGTTTCCGCTAGCTCCAGCTGTACACTTTTCATAGAGGTGACATCATACGCGATAAAAATGTACTGATAAATCACACCCTCATTGTTCAGATACGGCACGACAGTCAGATGCATCCAGATTGGCAATCCGTCTTTAGTCAGAATCTGGAGTTCATTGCTCCATACCCCGCCCGTATATAATTTGTTGAAGATCTTCTGCATTTGTTCTCTAGATATATTATAGAGTTCAAATAACTTATAGGTAAAACCGATAATTTCAGAATTTTTATAGCCGGTATATTTGCTTAAATTATCATTCGCGTAGGTAAATACGCCTTTATCTGTAAGGATCCCCACCGCTGAGGATTGATCGAGTGCCTTCATCATACTCTCTATTTCACTAAGCGAACGTTGCAGTCTGTACTGCTGATCCTGAAGTTCATCTTGCTGCGCGTGTAACTCTTCATTCTGCATCATCAATTCTTCTTCTTTGTCCTGAATACTTCTGGCCATATTTAGAAATGCATTATAAAGCCGACCAATCTCATCTTGATGCTTAAGCTTGCCGAGAAGAATTTCCTCACCGGCAGCCAAGGAATGAGTGGCCCCTTCCAGCTTCAAAATAGGATTAATTAAATTCTTAAGAATCCGCCAGATCATAAAGGTAAAGAACAGTAGAATAATCGTGCTAAAAAAGAAGGCGATAAAGGTGAATTCGTTAGCTCGTTTGATATAATCCATAGCCATGGTATTTAATGCTGCATCGGATCGCTGTCTGTACTCTTTCGTATACGTTAGAAAATCATTCACTGATTTAGTAATACCATCTCCGGATAGTACTCTCAAAGCAGCATAATCATCAGCCTCGACAAGCCGAATCGCTTCCGGTAGCGTTTTATTTTTATACTGGACATAAAATGATTTTAAACCATCTCTAAACAAGGCTTCTTCGGCGGATAAATTAAGATTAGAATACGTATCCAGAATTTGATCAAATTTTACTAGGGCTGCATTTAAGAGCTTTAATTCATTCTCGTCCTTAAGCAAAGTGAATCCCCTAGCTCGGAAAAACACCTCATTTAACGTGCTCGCCATCTCACTGATCGTGTCTGCTTTATACTGCAAACTTTCACGTTCTCTACTTAATTCATCTTGCTCATAGTTTATGAAAATAAAAAAAACAGTTCCCATAAGAATGATTAAAGAAAACACTAATACAATGATGCGGAAATATTTATTTTTGATGCTGTGATTAGCGTTACTTTCCTTCACCACTCAGGATCCCCTCCACAATCTGCAAGAGTTCCATCGGACTAAATGGTTTCGGCATGAAGTAACGCGCACCTGCTTCAACTGCTCGAATTCGATCTACATCTTGTGCTTTGGCCGTTAACATTAATATAGCTGTAGTTTTCTTTTTCTCCTCATCCAGCTGCTGAAGCACTTCAATCCCTGTCATTTCCGGCATCATATAATCCAGAATCACCAAATCATAAGGATCCGTAGACAGCTTAGTTAGAGCTTCCAACCCATTCTCCGCTGTGTGAATCTCAACATTCTCCAAATCTTCCAATGTATCCTCGATTAACATCCGTAATACTTCTTCATCATCCACTACCATTATTTTTTGCATATTCGCACAATTCCCTTCGTGTTAGAACAAAAATCTATGAGCCAACCGTTCCATTCGGGACAACAGCTCAGGCATATGGACAGGTTTTACTACATAATCATCGGCACCCATCTGCAGGGCATGTACAATATCCGCCTGATTATTTCTCCCTGTCAGCATGATCACTAATATATTCACTTCCGGATACGTCTTGCGAATTCTTTCCAGGACTTCAACGCCATCAAGATCCGGCATCACACCATCCAGTAGAATAATATATTTCTCATCTATGGAATACCAATCCGATTGCAAGAAATCCAGCCCATTCGCATAACTGCTGATATTCACCTCAGCAATATCCTCCGGCTCCCAAGTATCAATCTGATGAGTCACTATTTTTCGAATCAACGCATCATCATCCACAACAATTACATTTAGAACCGAATGCTTTTTAGTCGACGATAAATGGTCCGTGTAGAGTGTAGTCTGATTCCTTCCGGCATCTTTGCTGGCATAGAGAGCTTGGTCTGCTTCTTCTACAATTTTATCGGCAATATTCTCAGCTTCTGTTACCTCTGATATCCCACTCGAGAAGGTCACATGAAAGACTTCATTCTTCGCAAAAAAGTCGGTGGCAGCAAATTGCTCCTGAATACGGTTTATTACTGTCAATGCAGAACTTGCATCCGTATTTGGCAGAAACACAGCAAACTCTTCTCCACCGAAGCGGCAAAAGGTATCTTCCATGCGAATCGAACCCTTTACAAGCTCAGACAAGGACTGTAATACCTCATCTCCGATTAGATGACCATATGTATCATTAATCTTTTTGAAATAGTCCAGATCAATCAGTGCTAAAGAAAACACCCGTTCCGTGCGCTTAAAATCGCAAATCAGCTGCTTCATCACTTGATTAAAGTGTTTTCGATTAAACGCACCCGTCAATTCATCCACAATGATGGATTCCTGCCACTCCCGCTTTAACTCAAAGCGGTTTTTAATCAAAGCCAGAAATAAATCAATATCTACAGGCTTCGATAAAAAATCCATCACGCCCAGCCTATACGCATGCAGTTGAGTCGCTTTGGAGTACTCCCCACTTATAATGATGATTGGAATACGTTCTTTTTTAGCTTTGCCGATAATTTGATTCAAGACCTCAATTCCGCTGATATCAGGCAAAAGAATATCCAGAAGAATTAGATCCGGTTTGGTTTCATAAAAAATCTTGAGACCTCGTTCAGCGGACAAGGCAATGCTTACATAATAGTTCTGCTTCTCCAATGATTCTTTTAAATAAGCCACTAATTCTACATCATCATCAATAAGCAAAATATCATTATGTGGGAGCGCATCATCATTTCCTTTTTTGTCTAACGTCTTAACTGAACCTAGAGAAACCGATGAATCTTGGTTAAACAGTGGAATAAGCGGATACAAATAATCGCCCCACTCTTCAATAGACCAGCTCTTAAGGCTACTTTCCATGAAATAGGGCAACGTTGCATCGGCAAACTGTTCAACTTCTTGTAACCCCACTGTTCCTGCCGTACCTTTCAAATTATGCAAAAAACGATAAATGTCCTTCTCGTTAACTTCCGACAGTTCCGACCATTCCTGGAGGGTTTGTTTGGTCCGCTCTTCAACCATATTTTTATATTTTTGTGTAGTCATATTTACTCCTTCAGAGTATCGTATCAATCTCTCACTTCATCATATTTTTCATATACTGTCAATCGAATTTTCTTTAAATTCATAGGACTTTATATAAAAATGATCAAACGGACAAAAAACCTTTGGTTGAAGCTTGCTTCAGCATTTGTAATAATGATTGGAATGGTTCATTCCGTTTACACGGCGTAATCACCATATACAAAGGGAGGCTGTATTTATGAAGGGGATTATTACTGTATTAGGAAAAGATAAAGTAGGGATTATTGCCAAGGTATGTACATATCTTGCCGAGCACAATTTGAACATTCTGGATATTTCTCAGACGATTGTACAAGATTATTTTAACATGATGATGATTGTAGACATTTCTGGCGCGACTAAAGCATTTGAGGATATTGTTGAGGATTTACATTTGATCGGAGAAGCGATCGGCGTGGAAATCAAGCTTCAGCATGAGGATATTTTTAATATTATGCACCGCATTTAGGAGGATGACCATGATATCACTGGTGGAAGTACAAGAAACGAATAAGATGATCCGTGAAATGAATCTGGATGTACGTACTATAACGATGGGGATCAGCCTCATGGATTGTGCACATACAGATATGAGAACTTTTAACCAAAACGTATACGACAAAATCACTAGATCCGCCGAGAAGCTCGTCAAAACAGGTGAAGATCTGGAAAGACAATTCGGTGTACCCATTGTTAATAAACGGATTTCTGTGACCCCTATTGCTATTGCTGCTGGTGCCGTGAAGACGGATACGTATGTGCCTGTAGCGGAAATTTTGGACAAGGCTGCCAAAGAAGTTGGCGTTAACTTTATTGGCGGCTTCTCTGCGCTTGTGCAAAAAGGGTGCACCAAAGGTGATCGTATTCTAATCGACAGTATCCCAGAAGCACTCGCAGTCACTGAAAGAGTCTGTTCTTCCGTCAACGTCGGCTCCTCCAGAAGTGGAATCAATATGGATGCTGTGAAATTAATGGGTGATATCATTATTCAAACTGCGGAACGCACCAAGGATCGGGATTCCATCGGCTGTGCTAAGCTGGTTGTCTTCTGTAATGCTGTCGAGGACAATCCTTTTATGGCTGGAGCCTTTCATGGGGTTGGTGAACGGGAATGTGTCATTAACGTTGGCGTCAGTGGCCCGGGTGTAATCAAGCGTGCATTAGAGGAAGTGAAGGGTCAGGACTTCGAAACCCTGTGTGAAACGATCAAACGGACTGCGTTTAAAGTTACGCGTGTGGGACAACTAGTTGCGCAGGAAGCATCAAAACGGATGAACGTGCCTTTTGGGATTATCGATTTATCTCTGGCTCCAACACCAGAAATTGGGGATTCCATTGCGGAGATCTTTCAAGTCATGGGTCTGGAAGAAGCTGGCGCACCAGGAACAACAGCCGCTCTGGCGATTCTAAATGACAATGTTAAAAAAGGTGGCGTGATGGCCTCCTCCTATGTTGGTGGACTCAGTGGAGCCTTTATTCCAGTTAGTGAAGATCACGGAATGATTCAAGCCGTACAGCGTGGTGCTCTTACGCTTGAGAAGCTAGAAGCCATGACCTGTGTATGTTCTGTAGGACTGGACATGATTGCTATTCCGGGAAGTACCACCAAAGAGACGATCTCTGGCATCATCGCCGATGAAGCTGCTATCGGAATGGTCAACAACAAAACAACCGCTGTTCGCGTCATTCCTGTCATTGGCAAGGATGTAGGCGAAATCGTAGAATTTGGCGGCCTACTTGGATATGCGCCTGTCATGGCTGTTAACGGCTTCAATTGTGCCAACTTCATCAACCGAGGCGGACGAATTCCTGCTCCAATTCACAGCTTTAAGAACTAATAGAACCCTCAAACAGCAAGTCCCTAATTGTACCTAGGCGACTTGCTGTTTTTTATTGTTCAGAGCTTGAAGATGTTAATGTTATCAGATTTAAGCCCGCTGGATCCCAATATTAGGTGTTCCCCCGGTCAAATCGATAAATAATACATAGTCATTTCCATCCGTGCCCTTCAGCACGAGTCCTGTCTGACTTGAAACTCCCACAGCGAAATATCTGACTTGTTGAAGGCTCGTAGGTGCTGAAACTGGTGACAAAGCCTGATTCACCGCGATCAAACGGGTCGCAGTTTTGATGGTACCTGCACCACTAATTTCACCGGTTACACCCAAATGACCAAGTATAGATTCACTACCGTTCACATTAAGGCTTCCCATTATCGTCTGACTACCATTCAAGTGCAGATTTGAATCGATAGTCTCATTCCCGTTAACATGCAGATCATTTTGAATGGTCTGACTTCCTGTAACAAGAATATTATCGAAGGTTGGCAAGACGATCATCCCTTTCAGGTTTTATAGTATATTTTATGTTAGACAAGACAATCCGGTCATAGATAGATATACATCTTTTACTAAATCCGCTTTTTCCTTCAAGATTCAGATTAATGGTCGTATACCTAAAGTCAAATGAACCCCCTACACATATAATGATTAGCAAGACTAGGTGCTAGAGCGAACGACTGGCTCCAATGAATACAGGAGGAATTATGAAGAAGACAGCTACTAGGCTCACTCCTCAAAGGCCCTCAACTCACGAAGTCTCCATCAGCCAAGTTCATCAATCGCAACACCATAATCTCATTCTCGAGAACTCTTACAGAGCGGAAACCATAACACGGGAACTAAAGCAATTAAGAGTATTGCTTCTGGTCCCCTCAGAGATAAGTGATAAAATGCCTAATGTACGACTTTTTAAAGATCAGCTAAGGCATCTGGTCAAAGAAGTGCTTGCCATTAAGTTACATCATAATCTAGAAGAATATTTAGCACAGTATCAGCCTGATCTGATACTAGCCTTGGGATCAGAATCCCTGTTCCCTGAGGAGAATATTCCTGCCCTCAAAGCTTATAACGCTCCTAAGGCCGTATGGATGGCAGATGCGACCTGCCTTACGCGAACAGAACGTAATCTAGCGCTGTTATTCGATTATATTTTCACACAGAACATAGCTAATCTAATCTATTATCAAGGTTTACGTGAGAAACATTCGTGCTACCTCCCTTATGCTCCAGATACAGAACTCTATTATCCAAGACGTGTGGAGAACCGTTACCACAGTGACGTACTCATTCTCGGCCATTTTCAAATGAATAGTGTTCTTGAAACCCTAGCTCATTCGGAACTACTTCATGGTCTCAAGATAATGACCTTTGGTAGCGGGTGGGAGCCCACCATAAATTTCATAGACATCACCTACGATAAAACAGAAATATCTAACTATTATAATGGAGCAAGGATCATCATCAATTGCACAGGATCTGTGCAGCAAATTATGGAGGTCGCTGCTTGCGGCGTATTTCAGTTCGTGGAAGATCATCCCCATTTTCAAAGTTACCCCATCACACAAGAAGACCTTATTCGTTTCCAGAACTTTAAAGAGCTCTCTGAGAGCTTCAAGTACTATATTGCTCATAGTGATGCAAGGAGAAGTTCGGCTTCTCGTGCTCTAAAGGAAGTGAAGTACAATCATTCTTATCTTCAGCAGGGAAAGCTGCTTCTCAAAAAAATATTCACGGAACCATAGGGGGTGACTTGACTTGAAATGCATCGCTTTTGTATTGCCTCAGTTTCATCAGATAGCAGAGAACGATTCCTGGTGGGGAGAGGGATTTACAGAATGGACAAATGTCAGGAAGGCTACAGCCCTTTATCCTGAACATGATCAACCGAAAAAACCGTTAAATAATAACTACTACGATTTAACGGACCCTAATGTGAAACAATGGCAGGCAGAAACTGCAAAAGCTCATGGCATTTACGGTTTTTGTTATTATCACTATTGGTTCAATGGCAGGCGACTTCTGGAACAACCGGTTCAGCAGATTCTTGCCAGCAAAGAGCCTGACTTCCCCTTTTGTCTGTCTTGGGCTAACGAACCTTGGACACGTAGCTGGGATGGCACTGAAGAAGATGTCTTGATGCCACAAGAATATGGAGAAGAACGGGATTGGCGAATGCATTTTTATGCTTTGTTGGAGGCCTTCAAAGATGAACGATATATTTGCGTAGACGACAAACCAGTATTCATTATCTATAGATCCTCCAGCATCCCTCGGTGTGATGAGATGCTTCAATGTTGGCGTGATTTGGCTCAGCAAAACGGACTTAAGGGCCTTCATCTTGTCCGGACACTGGGCGGATTCCCCCTAAATACAGAGCACGGGTTCGACGCCAGTCTAGAATTCGAGCCTCACTACACATTCGCACATGGCGGTGTAAAGCACTTATGGAGTTCCAAGCAGGTGGAGGATCAAAAGCATATTGTCATTGATTACGATGAATTATGGGAATCTATGTTAGAACGGACACCTCATAGGGATGGGGAAATTATATATCCGGGAGCATTTGTTAACTGGGATAATACACCACGCAAAGGTGCTGCCGGACAAAGTACTTTAGGTGCAAATCCTCACAAATTCGGTCAATACCTGTCACGACAAATTGAGAGGACCAAGAAGATGTTCAAAAGTGATTTTATTTATATTAACGCTTGGAACGAGTGGGCTGAGGGTGCCTATTTAGAACCGGATGATCATTATCGGTATCAATACTTGCAAGCCATTAAGAAAGCCCTTCAATATCATCACAAAGAAGATCCTTCCACGCCGTAGCGTCAGAAGGATCTTCTTCTTTTATTCCTTATGGTCTTTCCGAAGTCTGCACTCTGGCGCTTCTTGCACTAATCATTCTCCAACCCGTTAGCAGTGCAGCCACAAAGCATATGGATGCCGAAGTCATGAACACTACATGCATCCCACTGATAAATAACTCTGGTCGACCTGGAACTAGACCTGTTACCCGATAACCAGCTTCACTGCTCATCACATGAAAGAGAATCGTCGTAGCTATCGTAATACCAACGACCATCCCCACATTACGAACAAGCGAGTTGACGCTGCCCGCAGAACCAAGCTGAGTTCTAGGCACCTTGGACATCACAAGCGAATTATTTGGCGACTGAAACAGACCACTCCCTATTCCTAACATAGCGATCCACACGCCTACCAGCACAACAGAGCTTCCTTCATGAAGCTCAGCTAATCCAAACTGAGCAATAACCATGACTACCAGCCCTGCAAAAGTTAGGAATTCAGACCCGATTTTATCCGATAAAGCTCCGCTTATTGGTGCTACGACTACCATACATATCGGTAATAACATCAACAGGAATCCCGCTTCAAAGGGCGATAGATTCAGCATATTCTGTGCATAAAACGGCGCGATGATATTAAAGCAGAAGTTCGCTGTAAACACGAGAAACCCACATAAAATACTTAATGAAAACAACGGATTCTTAAATAATGATAATTGTAGTAGCGGTTCTTTCCGGCGAAGCTCCGTCCATAAGAAAGCAATGAAGCTGGCTATAGCTACGATTAAAGACGTCACAATTAAGCTATCGCCATAACCGAGCTGCTGTCCCAATAAAAGCCCTGCGAACAAACTTATGATAAAAATAGCGAAGAGTAAACTACCCGGAACGTCTATTGTAGATTTCGTCCTAGTTAAATCCTTAGGCAGTACCTTCCAGCCTAACAGGATAGCGATCACTCCAATAGGAATGTTCACCCAAAAGATATACTCCCAGCCTAATGTAGAAACCATAATCCCACCTAAGCTAGGGCCAGCTATACTTCCCAGAGACACGAATGTACCTATGAAACCAAGCGCTTTACCCCGCTCATTGGCAGGAAAGATATCCGTAACGATTCCCTGGCTGTTCGCCATTGTCATCGAAGCTCCGATAGCCTGAATGACACGCGAAGCAAGTAATGCAGGTAAACTTAAACTAAATCCACACAGCATAGAACCAATAACAAAAACTATCGTACCAATCTTAAAGATTCGAATCTTCCCGACAATATCTCCAAGCTTCCCGAAGAAAAGAATCGCAGCACAAATCGCCATCAAATATCCTGTGGTTACCCATTCGATTTGTGCCATAGGCAGCTTCAATTGTTTCGATAATTCTGGCAGAGCGATGTTGACAATACTACCATCAAGTGTGGACATGAAGGTGAAAATATTCAGAACAATTAAAATCATCCATCGTTTCTTCTGAATTTCCTTATCTTCCTGATAAGTTGCGCTAATAGAACTCATAAACTAACACCTCATTGAATATAAAATCAACGTTTAGTTGCGTACGCAACAAAACTTACTTACCCAGTGTACATCAATTTAGTTGCGCACGCAACGACTTTATTGTACACTTTGTCTCAGAGTAGCAAATGCGCGAACTATAAACCCAAAGAGGTGTCTATATCTTGGAAAAAGAGCCTATAGGAAAGTTGATTTCCTATTTTCATCGTCAAAATCAAAAGCAATTGGTAAAAAAATTCATGCCCTATGGAATAGGTAGTGGCGGGCAACATAGTTTTCTAAAACTAATTACTTCCAGACCAGGGATTACACAAGATCAACTAACTTCTGAACTAAAATTCGATAAAGCCACCACCGCACGCTCCGTGAAGCAATTAGAGAATTCGGGTTATATTGAACGTAAACCAGATCCTAATGATCGACGCTCTCAACTACTGTATCCAACGCCTAAAGCAATCGATTTCTCGCCAATTCTTCAGTCTATTTTAGATGATTACAACAAGAGCCTAGTTGGTAAATTAACCAGCGAGGAAGTAGAGCAGCTTCGCAACTTACTTCAAAAAATCAGCATTGACGAAGAATAGGACAAAAAAAGAAACTGTCTCAAAAGTAGTAAAGGCTACTTAAAGGACAGCTTCTTTTTTTGAGAATTATTAGGGAAATCCTCCCTAAATATCAGAGTAATATCGGTATTTGCCAACGAATCAGCGAAATTATAGGGAGAAATTCCCTAATTATTAGTCAGATGAGCAGAAATCTCAGAATTACAGGGAGGAATTCCCTAATTATCGATCATGCTCCCGTTTCCTTGGTGAGGACACTCCACTTTTCCACAATCAGTCCATTCACTCCGCTACTTTTAGAGAAAAACCTATATCATCCCGTGTTCACTTCAATTTTACGGTCTCAGCAACTTCTTTCGTAATCTCATCCCCACCAAGGCTCTTCCATTTCGCTACAAAAACATCAAAGTCACTAAGCGGTGAATCGCCCACAATAATATTCAAAAATGTCTCGCTCTCCAGATTTTGCAGCTCCGTCCATTTGCTCTTCATTAGTAGGGTGTTTCCGTAAAAGACCCCTCGCACTCCCTCAATAGCGGTAGAGGTTAAGACGGCAACTCCATATTTATATGCATTCGCTGCTTTCCAGCCTTCCAGATCTTTCTTTGGTTGTTCCGTGTCCTCCACCCATTGATCATAGATGAGACGGGTATCTGGATTTAATGTATCCGGGTCTATTTTGCCATGCAAAGCTTGCTGGATATCTGCATAATGTTTCTCTATCGCATCCGAATAATCAATTAAAAGGTCAAACGGATAATAAGCACGCAGCTGAATTCCTGTTTGCGCAGAGAAATCATCCAGCTTCTTAACTTCCTCCGAATTAGGGTCTTGTCTTCTCTCAAGTCTTGTAAACACGTTCAACTGCTTCATAATCGCCTCTGGATGCTCAAAACCTTTACGCACAACAAGGTAACGGTCTGTTACCGGAGCCAAATGAGCAACAAACTTACCAGACTCATCAAGTGGAGCAGCATACGCTCTCCATTCTGCCTTCGTATCGAGAGCAACCGCCTCTGACAAAGGATAATACGGCATCCACCACGGGCCAAAGAACATGCCTGATTTCCCTGTAATAATAGGCTCTTGCGTTTCTTTGTAAAGTGCAAAATTAGGGTCCAGCAACCCTCTTTTATACCAATCAGCCAGTTTGGCAAGTGCTTGTTTGGTCTCAGGTGTAATGGATCCATATACAATATTCCCAGCGTTATCCTTGATCCAATTGGTGGGAAAAGCATGTAATGCACTAAACACAGCATCCAGACCATTTACTAATGGCTTTGTCCCATAGATGATATTCTTATAGCCGCTAAGTCCGACCGTATCTCTTTTGCCATTGCCATCGGGGTCTTTCTCAATAAAAGTCTTCGCTATGTTCTCAATATCTTCGAAGGTTTGCGGTGCCTGCAGCTCCAGTTTATCCAGCCAATCCTGACGCACCCAGAGCAGAACAGGCGAATCCGCATCAATGGCTACATTAGGCAATCCGTATAATTTACCGTATCGAGAAGCATCGGATAATGCCTCACCCTGAGTAGAATTGTACATATCCTTAATTAAATCAGAGCCATATACATTGTAGGTCTCTGTAAGATCCTCTATCATGTCATTATCAATGAGTTTCTTCAATTGATCTCGATCAACAACCATCGCATCCGGCAAATCATTGCTATCGATCGCAAGCTGTGCTTTTTGATTAAAAGCATCTTCACCCTTCGCTTCCCAAGAGTGAACTACCTTGATATTCGTAATGCTCTCCAAATAACGGGTGATTGGATTGTTGTCGTTGCTGTCACCTGTATTTAGCCTGGAATCGGGAACCTTAAATCCTACACGAATCACGATTGGATCTTCGTATTTGCTATACGCTATAGAAGCATCTTCGACCTCACCCTGAGGACTTCGAGTAGAATCTACTGTTTTGTTCTGGTCACGGCATGATGTAAGTCCGATCATCATTACAAGTAAGAGGATGGATCTATACAATCTCATCATTGGTCCTTCCCCTCCGCACGATATTCACTCGGGTGCTGACCAATACGTTCTTTGAACAGTCTACTGAAGTAACGGTCATCTTCAAAGCCAGACCTTGAAGCAATCTCACAGACGGGTAATGAAGTCTCCCGCAATAATGATTTAGCCAACTCAAGCCGCATTCCCCGTAAACATTCACCGAATGTCTCCCCGGCAAAACGAGCGAAACATTGACTGAAATAACCACGGCTCATATTAATTTCCGCCGCTACGTCGCTCTGATTGATTTTGTCACCTGCATGGCTCTGCATGTAACGAACTGCGCGAATAAGGCAAGACATCACCTCTTTAGTCAATCCTAGCTCGAGCATTCTCCTTCCCACATGATCAGAAAATCGGCGCAGCCAGGTCTTCCAATGGCACCAGTTCAAATTAAAAGAAATATCCCGTTCCAGTTGAACAGCATCCTCTGACTTCAAAAGTAAAGAACTCCAGCTTTGCAAAAGGGAATGGGCGAACGTTAGAAATCTATCTTGCCTTGGCTTCTGCAGGAGTATGTTCGTTACAAAATTCTCCCATTCGTTTCCATCAATCGTCCACTTGAGATTTTGAGCTTGCACGAATAGATCAGCTTCATCCGGTTTTAAATGGGGAATCGCTATTTCCTTCTTTAGTTCCTCATAATTCAGAAAGGTCAGTTCTTCAGCACTAGAATGATAAAATAGCATATGCCGAAGCTTCGTGGTGAGCTGCTCCTCCAATTCCTGTAGTGACTGATCTCTTAACCCACTGATGAGCGCGGTCTGCCATCTCCCAGAAAGCTGGTTCTTAAGCTCACGCTTCCCCTCCTCTTCCGAGAACCGGTGAAGCAAGGGCGACATCCACATCTCATGAAAGGTAATCAGCGGATTATTCTTCACGAAGGATAGGTGAAATAACTCTTCTTCATTACAGTGGCTGCTTAATGGTAAATAGAGCAGTGCCTTGTCTGCAGCTATCCTTTTACCTTCACCATGAACCAGTGCATCCCTTGTATTGTCCTCCCATTTGATGCGATCGACCAGGCGACGTATAGTCTCGTCCGCATTTTCCATCTCCAATAGAGTTTTGACAATATAATCAACGGCTCCTAAACGCATGGCCTCCTGCACATAGTCAAACTCATGATGGCAAGTAAGCACAACACAGCGAATACCTGCGAAACGCTGCCTTACTAGTTTAATTAGCTCGAACCCAGAAATGCCGGGCATGGTCAAATCTACAAATAACAGATCCACATCCTGTTGTTGAAGTAGCTCCAAGGCCGATTTGCCATCTCCCGCCTCGCCGACAATCACAACCCCTAAGGATGACCAATCAATTAGAGATATGAAGCCTTTCCGCACAAGTCTCTCGTCATCAACCACTACAGCCTTAATCATCGAAGTCCTCCTTACCTTTCCTCGGAATCACGATAGATACAACCGTACCTTCCCCTAGCTTGCTGTACATCTCTAGCTTCATTTGTTCTCCATAGTAGGTTCTGAGCATCCGGTTCACGTACGAGAATCCGATTCCGAGCCCCCGTTTCTTGGCGCCATCCTCTGACAGCAGTTGATCTAACGTATCCACATCCATTCCAGCCCCATTGTCTCTTACACACAGCTGAACTTCTCCTTCACCATGCTCTGTAATCAAGACGTCCACCCTGCCATTATCGCTTAGTCCATGATAAATCGAGTTCTCAACAAGAGGTTGAAGTAAGAATCTGGGGACAGCCACAGACAATACATCCTCATCAGCCTCCACGTTAAATTCGAATTCATAGTCATAACGGATGCGCTGCAGTTCCATATAATTTCGGATCGCTTCAATTTCCTCTCCAAGGGTAACAATGATGCTTTGTTTGCCCAGATTATAATGCAGCACCTTTACAAGAAGAGTAACCAGCTTGTCGATCTCCTTCTGACCGTTAAGCCTTGCCATCCACTGCACCGTATTCAATGTATTATGCAAAAAGTGAGGGTTAATCTGGCTAAGTAGCTTTTCAATCTCGAATTGGCTTTTCTGCTTCTCATTATGGGCTACCGCAACAATCAGCTCATTCACCTGTTTCTTCATCTGCTGGAAGTTACTAAGCACAAAATCAAACTCTTCGACATTCGTGTAGGCAACCGGAGAGGTAACATTTTCCGCCATTCGATTAATTTCAAGGTTAACCTTGCGCAAAGGACCATAAATCTTTTTCCAAATCATCCAAGCCAGAACTCCGGCAAAGAGTAGTGTCGAGAACGCGAGCAGGATCATTTTATAGAACCAAGAATAAATTTCACTGTTGAATTCGGACTTTTTAACTACTGCAATAAGCTTCCATCCCTGTGGACTAGCGTATCGAAACAGATGATATCCGGTAAGTGTTTCATGTGATAGATTAGAGTTGCTTCCAGCAGCTTTGATAATTCCTTGAGGTAATTTACCATCAATGACATAAGTGCTAGTGCCCTGTTGATTCACAAGCAGGTGGTTAACCTTCATTCCGTAAGATTCCTGATTAAATATTTTGCGAAGCAGGCTGTAATTCGTCTCTAAATAAATATATAGCTTATGTTCACCTGGTACGCGTACAATGCGCTGTTCTGAGAACACGAGATTATCGCCGACGGCATACATCGTAGAATGCGGTCCATAATAATCAGCTCCGTTATATCGCATAAAAGAAGGTAACGTACTGATATCGAAATTTCTGCGCGCACTCATATTCGTGAACAGAACCGGATCATCACTGCTTGGCATAATGTAGGCTGTAAGTCCAATGTAGGGATTCGTGAAATTAACGAGGTTGATCTTCTGGTTGATGGAGTTCATCATTTGCGATTTGCGATAAATTTGCTTTTCCTGAATAAATGAGGACATTTCTTCCACAATCTGACCATCCAGCGCAAACTGTTTAGAGGCAAAATCCATATTGTCGATGGCATTCTCCAAGCTAGAGGCTTCCTGTTTCAAGCTTGCACTTATACCATTGCCAATTTTCCCTGAAAGAATAGAGTAAATAGAGGTGTAGGTTACGAATCCTACTAAGAGAAGCGGAAGAAGTGTTCCGATAACTAGATAGATGAATAAGGTATTCCGTAAGGATTTGACAACTGGGGTATGATTACGCTTAAGTACTCTTACCATCCGAATGATCCTCTTCCTTCTTCCTGTAAGCGTTCTATATATATATCAATGTGAGAATACCACATTTATCCTTAATTGAATAGAATAGGGCAGAACAGCCTCCACGCCGCCCCGCCCTATTTGTATTTTTCTAATCACACCTTATTTCACGCTTTTACGAGCCTCGAACAATTCCTCTGCCTTTTTAATCGAGAAATCCATAACTTCGGCATAGCCGAGACCGTTCACCTTATCATGCATTTCTTTATTCAATTTGTCATATTCGGCTTGATCCTTAGCAAAAACCATTTTCCAAGAAATTTGTTGAATGACCGTACCAATTTGTTTGTTCTTTTGCTCCAGTGTTTTGTCCATCATCAATGGTTCTTTTCCAGTGAAGCCTTGTGGTGCTACGGCCAATAGATTATTTTTCTCAAAATACTCTTTAGGCGTCAGAACGCCCATCTTCGCTCTCCAGTCACTATCAAGCTTAGACGGATTACGCTCTAGGGTTGTCGTCCATAGATTGTGATCGTATGGCTCTTTATTGTCTCGATTCACCATCGCCGGAACTACAAAAGAGAAGTTCATTTGATTAGAGCCGTAGTAGTAGTCACCACCACCATATTCTGCAGGCACTTGTGTATTCTGTTGATCGGCATAAGCCTTCCAACCAAAGTCAGTCACGACAGGTTTACCGCTTGCATCCATATCCCAAGTCAGACCTTTAGGTCCGTTAGGCACCGCTGTTCCGCTTCCTGCAGAGATCATTGCACCTTCCGGAGTATACATCCAGTTAATAAATTCCATAATTCTAGCAGGTTCTTTAGCTTTTGCACCGATTGCTATAATACCGTTACCACCGTATACATTGAAGCCAGTGGAATACATCAGCTCATCCTTGAACGGAACTAATGCAAAACCTTTACCTTCTGCTGTTCTTTCCGGTGTATTGTAGTTTGCTGCCCCTAGCCACGGGAACCAAGAGAACAACAGACGACCATCCTTGTATTTCGCTACAACATCGTCGAATTTTTGTGTCATAGAATCTGGATCCACCAGACCCATTTGGTTAGCTTCAAAATACAGTTTGAGCGACTTCATATACCAGCTGTCTTCGGATAAGAAGTCATAATATTTCTCTTCGTCTGCTTTAACATATACAGCGGTATCAGGAATTTCGTCATAGCCCATCATGTTGGCGAACTGTTTCGCCAGTGTCATTTTATAGTTGCCGTCCCAGTCAGACCACATCGAGAAGGCATAGGTTTTCTTTCCTTGCTCATTTTTGGGCTCAAGCTCTTGCATTTTTTTCAGCACGGGCAAATAATCTTCAATCTTTGAAATTTCAGGTGCTCCGATTTGTTGGTAAAGATCCCATCGCAGGTCTGGCCCCCAAGTCATATCTCTCCCTTCAGAAGGTCCAGATGGATTAGAAGCTACGCTGTTTCCGATGCCAAAAACGGATGATCCACCACCAAAAGCAACCTTTGCTTTATCAATCGCTTTTGGGAATGTACTCCCAATGTCTTTTCCGTATTTGTCCAGAAGTCCGTCTTGTGTCCAGTCTAAGAGAAGCTTTCCTTTGATCGCATTTGGATAATGGTTCTTATCATCACCGAAAATAATGATATCTCCAAGATCACCCGATGCCATCATAGCAGAGATTTTGGTATCTCCACCTGTAAGGTTTGAAGCTACAATATCCATCTCAATATTGAACTTATCTTTGATGATTTTGGCAAACCATCCGGTTTGTGGACCCGCATAGTTAGCTGTTGTAGAGAATACGGTCAGCTTCAGCGGCTTGGAATGATCAAGTGCTCCGTCATCCGGTGCTGCTGTTTCTTCCGCCGGCGCATTCGTTGCAGCGGACGTAGGCTTCTCTGTGCTCGTGTTTTTACCCGAGTTAGCCGTATTATTCCCCCCGCCACATGCTGCCAGAACAAAGACCAGGATTACGGATAGCATGACAAGCGATGCTCTTCTTAGTCTCATTGCTTTATACCCTCCCTTTCGTATCTTCACTTATAGTTCAACTCTGCTCCTAGCAGAGGAAAACCCCATTTCGTTACCGATCCGGTAGCCCATTAGCCCTTAACCGCACCGATCATAATCCCTTTGACGAAAAAGCGCTGGAAGAATGGGTAAACGATTAGAATCGGTAATACGACGATCATCGTTACCGTCATCCGTACAGAGGTTGGAGTCTGCATATTCGCTACACTAGCGGCCATATCTGGTGAATTACGAATTAAAGCTGCGAGCGAGCTGGACTCGTTCAAATAACGCCATAACAAGAATTGGAGCGTAAAGTACTTCGTATCTGTCATCAGAAACGCCGTATCAATAAATGAGTTCCACTGATTCACTGCGGAAAAAATCGTAATCGTAGCCAAAATTGGCGTAGTAAGCGGTACAATAATGCTCCAGAACACCCGCATGTAACCAGCGCCATCCATAGACGCTGACTCCTCAAGGGATGGAGGAATGGCCTCAACGAAGGTTTTGACCAGAATGATGTTGAATGGCGTAATAATCGTAGGCAAAATATAAGCCAGATAATTATTGGTCAGATGCAAATTGTGCATTGTAATATACCAAGGGATCAGACCTGCGCTAAAATACATCGTAACCACGACACTCCGGTACCAAATACTTCGGCCCCACATTTCCTTTTTGGTGAACAAATATCCTAAAAAAGCTGAAGACCCCACAGTAAGCAACGTCCCGACAACCGTTCTATACACAGAGACTGTTGCCGCATGTCCTAAACCGCTGATTCTTAGAACCTTACTATAGTTATCAAAATGGATCTGTCTTGGATAAAATTTGATATACCCCGCTGCACTAAGATCATTCGAGCTGATCGTATTGATGAACAAATAATAGAATGGGTAAATGCATGACAGGGTGAACAATCCAAAGAGTGTATAGATCATAATCTGGAAGATAAGTTCTCCAGCCGTTAGTTTTTTCTTTCTCAAATGGGATCACCCCTGACTTAAATGATAGATTCGTCACGCACCATCTTAGACAACGTGTTCGCTGCGAATAGTAGAATTACACTGACAACCGATTTCAACATGCTGACGGCCGTCGCAAAAGGAAAGTTGTTCGCGAAAGCGATGTTGTATACATAAAGATCCAGCACTTCAATAGAATCCTTATTCATCGCATTTTGAAAGGCAAAGTACTGCTCCATCCCGTTATTGACTAGATTACCTATGGAGAGCAGAAGCAGTACAAAAAAGGTTGGAATCAGACCTGGAATGGTGATATGCCAAATTTTGCGGAACCGACTTGCACCATCCACCTCAACAGCTTCGTACAATTCCTGATCAATGCCTGCGATTGCAGCAAGGTAGAGAATAGCACCCCAGCCTAACGATTTCCACCAGTACCAGACGATCATCGTGACCCAAATATTTGAGCTGGAGGCTAAGAAGTTATACCCTTCATCAACCACTCCAAGCTGTACTAAAATGTGAGTGATGACACCGTTATCTACAGAGAACAACGAGAATGCCAATGCATATACCAGAATCCAGCTGATAAAGTTTGGAATCGTGGTTAGTGTCTGCACCAACTTGCGGTACCAGCCTGACTTAATCTCAGTCAACATAATGGCAAAGATCACTGGAAAGATGGATGTAATTAATCCGAGTGAACTCATGGCAAGCGTGTTCTTCAGCACCCGCAGAACCTCTGCGGTCTGCGTCGGATTAGATACAATCGTCTTGAACCATTTCAAACCAACGTAAGGCGTGTCTGACAACGGTATTCCGGGAATGAAATCATAAAAGGCATAAATCCATCCGCTGATCGGCAGATAATAGAAAATAAAGGTGACAACAAGAAATGGAAAAGCCATGAAGAACAACTTATGTTTTTTCTTCATCTTCCAGCGGGATCGATGAACCGGATCGACGCTGGGAAGCAGTTCGCCAGCAGGTACCCCCATATCGGAATCTCCTATACCCAGATTTTGATTACGCTTTCAGAGTATCAGAATCTGAGCTTCTGGCGAGATAGAGAGCAGAACGCCTTATCAGGGAAACCGTCAGATACTTGTGAACCAGATTCGCAGTACAATCGACCATTTTCTACCTGTTTGTGGGACTAGTGATGGAGGGCATATATGTCTTTAGACAAAAAACGACCACCACTTAGGAAGTACCCGAAGTGGTGGTCGTTTTTTTATATGTCTATTTTCACTGAAACATAATCAAACGAATATTATCTAGTCTACATGCTAATGCCCAGACGCTTGAACATCCCCCTCCGCAGAGGCATCCATCTTCTGACGTCCCATATAGAACGAAGCCAATAATGCTAAAGCAGCGGGAATTACCGCCCAAGCAAAGGTGTTTACAATGGATGAGGATAACCCAGCTGTAATCTTACCCAGAATTTCAGGTGGAATGAGCGCCCTAGTCTCAGGTGAGAGCAAAGCATGCGGATCTTTAAAATCCATAGCTCCCGCCGGAGCCGCTCCTCCACCATTAGCCGAGAGTAGCTTGGTAAGACTGCCTGAGAAATAGTGACTTTGAATGATACCGAAGGTGGTAATGCCTATGGTCATGCCCAGTGAACGAATGAAATTCAGCGTTGCGCTGGCAGAGCCACGTTGCTGTGCCGTCAATCCATGAATAGATGCCGTACTTAGCACTGAGAATGAAGCACCAATCCCTAGCCCAATTAAAATCATATATAAAGTAACAAGCAGTCGTGAAGCATCCGGCGTGAGTGTCGCTACAAGTCCAGTACCGATCACCAAAAGTGCGAATGTAGGAATCAGCAGGCTGCGGTAACTGGTTTTTGACATCAGAAATCCGCCCATCGTAGCTGTAACCACTGAGCCAACCATCATTGGTAGCAATACAAGTCCTGAATTTGTAGCTGATCCGCCCAATACCCCTTGAATAAAGATCGGAATATACACAGAAGCCACAATAAAGGCTGCACCGCTAAATAGTGCACAGATAATGCTCACCGCGTATAATCTTTTTTTAAACAAAGCAAAGGAAATAATCGGTTCTTTCGCTCTAGTCTCTACAACAAGAAACACTGCTGCAAGGATGGCAAAGGCTGCAAATAAACCAAAAATCATGGAAGAATTCCAAGCATACTCTTTCCCGCCTAGCTCCAGCGCAAACATTAAGCAAATGACTGAACCAAGCAGCGTACCCGCGCCCAACCAGTCAATGGGCTGTTTAGAATGCTCATGCGATTCTTTATAAAAGAATACGACCATCGCAAAAGCCAACAGTCCAAGGGGTAAGTTAATATAAAATATCCACTGCCAAGCAATATGATCGGTAATATACGCACCCAGTAATGGACCAAATATACTCGACAATCCAAATACTGCTCCGAATGCCCCGCCGAGCTTGCCCCGCGTCTCCAGCGGAACAGCATCGAACATGATGGCAAAAGCGATTGGCACCAGCGCCCCACCACCAATGCCCTGAATAGCCCGGTACGCAGCTAACTGAGTTATTGTATCAGCCGTTCCACAGAGAGCCGAACCCGCCATGAATACGATAATTCCAAAAATAAAAAACTTCTTACGACCATACATATCAGACAGCTTGCCGAAAATGGGCATACCCGCCATCTCGGCTACGAGATAGGCTGATGTCACCCAGACAAATTTGTCCATTCCGCCAAGCTCCCCAACAATATTACCCATTGCAGTTGCAACGATGGTGCTGTCCATGGAGGCCATAAGAATTCCTAATAGGAGACCTGCGATTACAATACCCAGATTGGGCGATTTGGCAGCACTCATATGTTCCACTCCTCTTTTTCTCAAAAAAATGATTATACAATTCTCTTTATATCTTCACTTGATGCTTCACTGTTGCGTGCTTATGAACTTCTAGTGTATCGCGGAATTCCACCGTTTCAATTTCACAATCCGGACCAATGATTACACGTTCTCCCCTTACCATATTAGCCTTTGTATTGACCAGATCAATAACATCGCCTTCGATTAGCCCCGCTTCAAACAGTATTTTCGAAGTTGGCTTCATCATATGCAGCAGTCTTCCAGTTTTACTCTTCTTAATGGTTAAGATACTGCCCCCAACCTCCTTCGCACTACTTGGACCAAACAATTTAATCTCCAAATGCTCAGCACTAAGTAATCCAGCTACGCTTAAGGCACCGGAAATTTGCAATTTTTCCCCTTCACAATCACCCTTCACATCCAAATTTCCGTAGAGATGAAGCTCATCGATTTTTACGGAGACTGCTTTTATTTCACCCTGTCCACGTAAGGAATCCCCTTCAAGATTACCCTCGAGTGCAATTTCGCCAGTGATTTTCATTTGCTTCATATGCAGATTTCCAGCTATATTGGCATTTCCAGTCAGATTCATCTTTTCGCAATTCACATCTCCAGCGAATTTGCATTCTCCAGTGATCTTAACATCTTTGAAAGAACCACCGGCTGAAGATGTCGTTCCAATTATTTTCAGATTATCATTCACCGACCTTCTCCACCTTTCCAACCTTAGCCTCTGGATGCACTGTAATTTGTTCGCGATACTCTACCCGTCCGAGTGTACAGCCTGGGCCAATAATGACAATATTTCCTCTGATGATATCCGCAGTTGTATATTCTACATCTATAAAATCTCCCTCGATCGTTCGAGCACATAGCTCAGGTCGAAGTTTAGGGATGATTCCGCTAAACATCTTACTCCAAAACCCATTATTCACTTGCCGTATCACGAGGCTTTCCACACCAATTTCATTAGCCTTCCCTTGACTCTGCAGTTTGAAATCCACATGACCGGCACTTAGTAAACCACCAACACTAAAGCTACCTTCACCTACAAAATCCTCAAGTTCACAATCCCCTTTGACACTCACCATTCCGTTAAGGGTACAGCTTTCACCTCGAAAACTCTTACCTACATTAAGAACCCCATCCACCTTTAGGGTACCAAAACGCATATTACCCATCACTTTGATGACCCCGTTGCATTCTGCTTCTTCTGCTGTGAGATCATCATTCAAATTCATATGCCCATTTCCTTTAAACATTCGCGCCACGATCGGTCCGACTACTTTACCTACACCATCCATGTTTACGTTGTTGTAAGTACCTCCGGCCCCACCACTAACCCCGTTTATTATCAAATCAGGCAGCTGATGTTTGTCCATTACTCTTCCTCCTATTCAACAAGCTTGTAGGCAAGCTTACCTTTCAATTGTTCGATCAAATCTGCATATGTCATTTTACTGACTAATCTAACCCCTTCATCAAACCATAACTCCGCAGGCGCTTGTGCCAGAATGAAAGATGAAACCCCCATTTTCCGGACAAAAAACAACTCCCAGCTTCCACTCTCGAGCCTTGAAACTTTCTCCTGCAAAGTGCGAAACAGAAGCTCCGCCTCCTCCATACTCATTTCCCCAGCACTAAGCAGGCGGTCTACAGCGAATAAATGAACGAGCTCCTCAAAAGTATATTTACTTTCATCACCGAGACTTTCTCCAAATTTCCTCAGTGTTGTTGTCGAAACAATGTTACGTTCTATAATTTCCTTAGCAGTTAAACTCACCTTCTCAAAGGATGCCTTATCCGATAGCTTATCAGCCATTTCATCCAAAGAAAGCCCATCTTTCATATTCACAATGTTGTGAATTCGCGACAAGATCATCTCTTTAGGAAAAAAAGTCTCTTGTCCAGTAAAGGTAGATTTGCGAATAAACCATTCCTCGGGGATTAACTGCTTCCTTTTCCAGCGGTACAATTGCCCATATGAAATACCGGTTAAATCCAGTAGTTGCTTCTTCGAAATCAAATCATCTTCCATATGCGATCACTCCTCGAAAACATCGTAACATAACACTGTTACGTTGTAAATAAAACACTCCTCCTTAAATCTCCTACTGCAACAAATCATTGCATTAAAGTTTCCCTCCAAGATTTTACGACACAAGAAAAGAGTGAACCTCCGTCTAGAGGAGGATCTTCGCTCTTTTACCCTCACTGTATTCTTTGATTTAAGCTAGGCATATTAATTTATGACAAAAAGAGAAGGAGTCTTTATCGACTCCTTCTCTTTTCCTCACTTAATGTCTTCAGAATCTTTTTTTGGGTTTGGCTTAATCGTTTTTCAGCACCATGTGGGTGTAATGGTTCACCCCAGATAAATCCATCACCTTCGTACCTCGGAATGAGATGCATATGGTAATGGGTAAGGTCGTTAAACTTCCCTCCATCTTGACAAATTCTTATACCGTCAGGTTTAAACAAGCTCTTCAAAGCAATTGAAAGTTTTTCCGAAGCATCCATGATAGCATAAGCAGTCTCTGACTCCATCCTATTTATTTTCATTTACTGCTTGTTGAGCAATGCTTAGAATTGTATCCTCATCCAAACTGTTGAACTTTAAAGTGATTGAACCTTTTGAAGTATTGAATGCTAAAAACGTATAATCACTTTTTTTTATTTTTTGCACCTGATTGCCGCTAATATCAATAATATCAGCATCGTTCAAATCAACTTGAGTATTGCTATAGGTTATTTCAATGAGTGTTTCTCCTTGATAAGGTCCGTAGATGATTTCTCTTTCATTGGACGCTTTTTGTTCCTTTGTTAACTTCTCCTGTTTCCCTTTGTTTTTCGTATATGTGACTAAAACTTCTTGATTATCTCCAATAAAGTTGCCTTGTTTGTCCTTTGGAGGGAATTTATGTTGTACATAACTAACTTCATATCCATCCAGTGTAGGGATACTAAATGATGATCCTAATGCACTAACCTGCACCTGCGCTTTAGCTAATTCATCGTTGGAACCAGCCTTTTGACATCCTGATATTAAAAATATAATTGCAGCAATAAAAAATAAAAATCCAGATTTGTTCATGAAATCACCTCTAATTATTTGAATTAATACTAATGGAAAACCTTGTTAGTTCGTAGATATACTTCAGTAACATTCCTCTTAATCCCTTTAATATCCCTAAATATGGAAGCACTATATATACGTTGTAAAAGTAAATTTGTTGCACTAAACCCCTCGTCCATTTCGACGATACCTTGGAATGATTCCGTTGGAATTTACTTCATTTCCTTCAAATCCAATGGGTAATCAACTCCTTACCATAGTGTCATCTTAATAACAGAACAAACGTTCGTAAAACTTAAATATCAACAATATGATTTAACATAGCCTAAAACAAAGAAAAGAAAGCCCTCCCGAGCCAATACTATGGCATCTGGGACAGCCTTCTTTATTTCACTTGCTCTATCTACAAATCTTATCGTTTAAGTCTTTCATTAACCTTACTGCACATAGGTATAATGCGCTGAATCATATTGTGGACCGGATTTCTCATAAGTGAACCAGTACTCAATGCTGCTGCCAGCACTTAACCCACTCACCGTCTGCTCCCATGTACCTGAGCTGTTGGTCATCCGGTAATTAAGTTGTGGCCCCCCGTTAACCTTATAATGCACATCTACATAAAGAGCACTGGTCACAGGTGTAATATAAATGCTCGCTTCTGTTGAAGAAAGTCTCGTTACCCCTGCTGTAAAGTCAGCCGTCACATGATCACCGCCTCCGCTGCCTCCAGTGGGATTTGTAGTAACTGTTGCGGCATTACTAGCGGATGATAGATTACCCGCTGCATCCGTAGCTTTTACTGTAAACGTATAGGCTGTGCTTGGAGTTAGTCCAGTAACAGTAGCTGTAGTATCTGCCACAGAGGCTACCTGCTGTGTTCCACGATAAACAAGATATCCCGTTACACCAACATTATCAGTTGAAGCAGACCAACTCATGTTAACTGCTGTATCCGTCTTGCTGGTTACTGTCAGATTAGCAGGTGCAGTAGGTGCTGTCGTATCTCCAGTATTACCACCACCCGTCAAGTATTGACCTGTGAATGGATTAAACCGGTGTAGTGATAGAATTAACCAACCCGTGCTGGACACGCAGTTTTGCTGTGCCATCACCCAATAGCTGTTGCTGGTCCCTTTCAGCGAATAGGGGATTCCCCCTAGTGAAGCGCCGCTTGTGCCTTGCTTTTTAATAATTTCAGTGTTAATGGCATCCGCTTTGGATACATTGCCTTGCATAAAGTAGGCGAGCGACATAAATGCACTTCCTTCAAACCATACATCAGCACCCGTATTACCGATTTGATTCCCGTTATCGTCATATGCGGGTAAAACTTCATCCGTCCAGTCAAAATCATAGCCGGTCAGCGTATTCCCAGCATCATTGTAAGTAAGCGTCTGCTTGTAACGCGGATTTGCAAGGGTCCCCGGGGTGCCGGAGGCATTTTCCACATAAGTTAAGCTTGCACCGTAGTTATGGGTGCCGGATACTCCTAAGGCCAATACTCCCCATGGATTCACGTCCAATGGAATTTTAGGGTCGATCAAATTCGTATCGTTTTTCCAGCCTCCCTTGAAGCGTTTGACACTGTCATCCCACACATAATTATCCAGGAATGTTTTCACTCCAGAAGCTGCACTGTTATACGTGGCTGCCTTGGAGGAATCTACCGAAGCATAATACTGCAGCACCCGGTAAATATCGATATTGTGCTCGGTAGAGCTCCAAGGCTCATCAGAGTTACTCCAAGCACTCCATCCTCCTGCGATACTGCCATTTGCTTTTTTATACTGTAAGCTCCAATCGAGCGCTTTGAGCGCCATCGGACGATATCGCGTGTCATTATATTGCTTTTCATAAGCCATAGCTGCCATTGCCATCCATACAACCGGCCCCACATGTTTACGAATTTCTTCTCCGTAGCCATTGTTATACCAATAAGAGTTCAGCCAGAAGCCCGAAGGGTCCTGAATGTCCCGCATTTTGTTCAACACCTGCTCTGCCCGTGCCCGCTCACCTTTTACAATAAAGGCAATGGCTGCAACAGCTTGATCATACGTGTATACAATCTGTTTGGGGTTGTTTGGACCCCAGAAATCCTCAAAGCTATCTACCAAGCCTTCAAAAGCATATCCCGCTGTTGCATCCTGCTGGGCCTTCAACCAGATTAAAGCACGATTTGAAGCATCACTTGTGGCATCTGCACTCGCTTTTCCACCAAAAGGTAGAGCTACCCCAAGCACCAACAGACTTGTCATTAAGATCGAAAACAGCTTCCTCATCTTCATAACTTTCCTCCTCATAATCATGATGAACTGGGCAATGAGAGTTCTTTGAAGCATAATACTAAAGCGTTTTCAAACAGCGACAACAGGAACTTTTGAATTCTTTACCATGGTAATTGTCCTCATTTTCAGCCTTCGCGGCCTATTCGTCAACGATTTTCTGTAAAATTTTAACTAAATGAGGCGAAACAACCATAAATCCCATTTAAGAAACTATACGAAAGACCGCACTTATTTTATTAATTCGTGTTCACGAAGACAAAACAAAAAGAGCAGACAGCTCCTTGGGTAGGATTCTATCTGCTCTTTATGATTTAATCACTATTCTATTCTGCTTTATCTTCACCAGAAGCTTCGACTGCAGCTGGTTCAGCAGCATCTTCATCGGTTGGCTCTTGAGCTGCTGGAGGTGCGATCCGGACAATCAAAGTGTCCTCAGGCGTCAATACTTCCCAGCCTTCATGCTTCGGAAGATCAGACACCAGCAATTGATCACCAATATCTAGTCCACTGAGATCCACCTCAAAGGATGCCGTTAATTTATCTGGAAGTGTGCGAATATCCAGCTCATGCAATTCAATTTGCTGCACGCCGCCACTCTTCACACCTACTGGATCACCTGTAAAGTGGAATGCCACTTTTGTATCCAATTTAGCCTTCATATCAATTTGTTGAAAATCAATATGCAGCAGTTGTTTGGATACTGGCTGGCGCTGGATTTCTTGGATGACAACGTTCTTTTTACCCGAGTCTGGTAATTCCAAGGTTAATACTGCCCGAGGGTTATTAGCCAAAATCCCGGTAATTGTCTTAGCATCCGCTGTAAAGGACTGGCTATCTGAACCTGCACCGTACACGACTACCGGTACAAAGCCTTTTCTGCGCTGTGAAGAAGTCGAGCCGGATCTTTCTGTCAAACGTACTGTTGTATTCACGATGATTCCTCCTAAGTAGGGATTTTATACTAGACCGATTAGATATGTACGTCTAACCTAACCACTCTCTATTACCCCATTAACCTGGCTTCGAAACCCTTAAAAATTTTTGAGCACAGGCAAAAATAAGGTCAAATTGTATTATTATACAATTCAACTTTAATTATTCAAGACTTAGGAGCGAATCATCATTGTATCTTTGACAGCTATCAGACCAAATGACAAGCTACAAAATGGTTATTGCCGGCATCCCGGAATACCGGGATTTCAGATCTGCAAACCTCTTGTGCATAGGGACACCGGGTATGAAATTTACAACCGGAAGGCGGGTTCACTGGGCTCGGGATATCCCCCTTAAGGACAATTCTTTCCCTTTTCAGCTTGGGAATAGGTATTGGAACAGCTGATAGCAATGCCTTGGTATACGGATGGAGCGGATTCTTAAATAATTCATCTCTAGAAGCCGTCTCCATCATAGATCCCAGATACATAACACCGATTCTTGAACATAAATGCTCAACCACACTCAAATCATGGGAGATAAACAAATAGGTTAGCCCACGGCTCTGCTGCAGTTTACTGAATAAATTAATAATCTGTGCTTGGATGGATACATCCAAGGCCGAGACTGGCTCGTCTGCAATGATTAGCTCAGGATTCAGCACAAGCGCACGCGCGATTCCGATCCGTTGTCGCTGTCCTCCTGAGAATTCATGCGGGAAGCGATCAATATGATAAGAGGATAAACCACATGCCTCAAGCGCCTCAAGTACCCGATCACGAACCTCTGATTTTGAGCATAACCCATGATCCAGTAAAGCTTCTCCGATAGCATCACCTATGCGGACCCGAGGGTTAAGTGAGCTATACGGGTCTTGAAAGATTAGCTGCATTTGGGGTCTGATATTTCGCAATTCAGCGGGAGACAAAGAATGAATGTCTATCCCTTTGAATTTGATCTCTCCTGCCGTTTTATCCGTTAGCCGTAAAATCGTCCGTCCGACCGTACTCTTTCCGCTCCCGGATTCTCCTACAAGCCCAAACGTCTCCCCTGGCTGAAGCGTGATGCTAATATCATCAACAGCCTTTACATGCCCAACCGTCCGGTTAAGCAATCCCTTAGTGACAGGGAAATATTTCTTCAGATGATTGACCTCAAGCAGTGCCTCAGGCATGAACAACCGCCTCCTCATACAACCAGCAAGCTACCTTTTGTCTGCTGACCACTTCTTTAAGCTGGGGCTGCTGGCTGACACATACAGGCATGCAATGCTCACAGCGGTCATGAAAATAACAAGAGGGTACCAGCTCTAGCGGATTTGGCACTTGACCTGGTATGGAATACAGCTCATCCTGCCGCTGATTGATAACTGGCTTCGATTTGAGCAGCCCTTTCGTATAAGGGTGTTTGGGATTGTTGAACAATTCAACAACCTCCCCCTCCTCCACAATCTTTCCGGAGTACATAACAATCACGTAATCAGCCATCTCCGCGACTACACCCAGATCATGGGTGATTAATAGAATAGACATGCCGGAGTTGTCTTTAATTTCACGAAGCATATCCAGAATTTGTGCTTGAATCGTTACATCCAGCGCCGTTGTCGGTTCATCTGCAATCAATAACTTTGGACTGCATGCGATAGCAATAGCGATCATTATCCGCTGCAGCATCCCTCCACTTAATTCATGTGGATAACTATCAGCAATTTGCTCAGGTCGTGATATGCCTACCTGTTTTATTAGTTCAATCGCCCGGATACGCGCCTGCTTCTTATTCATCTTCAAATGCACGATCAACGGCTCCATAATTTGTTCACCGATCTTGATTACAGGATTAAGAGAGGACATGGGCTCCTGGAATATCATCGCGATCTCGTTGCCACGGATGGCTCGCAGTGTGTTTTTGTCCATTTGCAACAAATCTTCACCCTGAAAATCAATTTTGCCATGGGCAACCTTGCCCCCTGGCTCTTCAACAAGACCCATGATGGACATCGCAGTTACACTTTTGCCGCAGCCCGATTCTCCGACGATACAGACCGTCTCTCCTTCACGGACACGGAAGCTTACATCATCAACGGCTTTCACTTTTCCTTCTTCCGTGAAGAAGTATGTACTTAGACCGTCTATATTCATTAAATCACTCATGTGAGGGTCACCTACCTCTTCTGTTTAGGATCAAGTACGTCCCGGAGTCCGTCACCAAAAATATTGATCGCGATTACTGTCGCGAAGATGGATAGCCCAGGCGGAATCCACAGCCACGGCCGATCCTTGAAGTCGATCATATTATTCGCTGCGTCAATCATATTGCCCCAGGTTGGCGTTGGCGGCATAACACCTAGCCCAAAAAAGCTAAGAACCGATTCACTCAGAATAGCACCACCGATGTTGAGCGTTGCCATAACGATCAGCAGCGGGATAATGTTCGGCAGCAAATGGTTAAATAATTTACGGCGATCCCGAAGGCCTAATACTACAGCTGCTTGCATAAACTCACGTTCTCGCAGACTAAGCATTTGCCCCCGTACCATACGCGCCATACCTGGCCAGCTCACAATGCTGAGCATAAGCATAACGATATACATCCGGTAGTCCGTTGGAATCTTCCACTCCGATAATAATGCTCCAAAAATAAAGAGCAGCGGCAAACTCGGAACCGTCAATAGAAGATCCGCAATCCGCATTATGATTTGATCGGCGATTCCGCGGTAATACCCAGCTATGGCTCCCAAAAGAGCCCCGATAAACACTGAAAGAACCATTGATGCCAGTCCTACCGTTAGTGAAATGCGTCCTGCCTGCATCACCCGGGTCAAAATATCTCTGCCCAGCGCGTCAGTGCCAAGCCAATGCTTCATATCAGGGGCCTTGTTCATCAGTGCCATATTTATTTTGTTATCCGTATAGGGTGAGAACAGCGGGCCAATAAAACAAAGCGCAAACATAAAGATCACTACCACAAACCCGGATACCGCCAGCTTGTTCTTCAGCAACCTCCGAAGGGATTGCCGGAATAAAGAGGATTTTCCTTTGGTGGTCTGGGGTTTCGAGATACCCGCTACATTACTTTGAACTGCCACGTCAGCTTCCTCCTCTCTATAGCCGAACTCTAGGATCGGCAATCCGGTACAAAACATCCGAAAGCAACGTTCCTATGACGGTAAGTATGGCAATAAACATCGTAAAGCCCATCAGCAAAGGATAATCCCTAAGTCCGAAGGACTGCATATACAGCTGGCCAATCCCAGGCCAATTGAATATTTTTTCAATAATAAGTGATCCGCCAAATAGTGCTGGAAGCTCGAAACCAACCAGTGTAATTGCGGGCAGCAAGGCATTACGTAAGGCGTGTGTAAATAGCACCTTTCGTTCTTTTAAGCCTTTGGCACGGGCGGTGCGGATATAATCCTGTTTTAAGACATCGATCATATTACTGCGGAAATAACGGGTGAGTGAGCCCAATCCAAGTAGAGTCATAACAACAACCGGAAGGGTCATATGCGTTACAATCTCCTTAAAATACGCCAGACCCGTAGCATTACTACCTGTCGTGATTATTCCACCCGGAGGGAGCCACTTGAGATCGACGGCCAGGATTTTGATCAGGAATAAGCCTATAAAAAATGACGGCAGTGACATTGCTGCGAATATAGCGATCATCACGAGAGTATCGAACCATGAATATTGCTTATAGGCTGAAATCACACCAATAATAACTGCAATCACCCACGTCAGAAACGTGGAAACGGCAGCCAGTAGAAAGGAATTCCAAATATAATCATTAAAAAGCTGCAGCACAGGCTTTTGTTGGGCTAAGGAATACCCGAAATCGCCATGCAGCGCATTCTTCATCCAGATTCCATACCGCTCAAGCATCGGCTTGTTCAAGCCGTAGATCTCACGCAGCTCAGCTTTACGTTCTGCAGTCAATTTGATATTTCCAGTTATGAAATCGCCGGGGGTTGATGCATACAGGCAGAAGATCAATAATGATGCCGCAAATAAGATAATGACCATGTACAACAGTCTTTTCGATAAATAAGCGCTCATGACAGACTCCTTATGATTTGTCCCCTGCTCATCAGAGCAGGGGACACTGTTTTATTTATTTCAGGCTCCAAGTTGGCAGACTGCCAGCAAGACCGATGAACGGGCTGACCGATAGATTCTCAATACGTCCGTTATAGGCGTATACAGTCTTTTTGTAACTTGTGAAAATAATAGGCAGTTCATCATTGAAGAGCTGATACAGCTCTTTGTATACCGCTTTGCGTGCTTCAATATCAGTAGTAGCTAAGGCTTTATTGTATAGCTCCAGGAATTTCGGATTGTCATAATCCGTGATTTCTCCATCGAAGAATTGCATAAACCCGTCAGCCGGATCAGTCAACATACTAGTGGAGAAGGATACGAGGTCGTAATCCCCACCTTCTACCTTAGATACCAGAGAGTTAAAGTCTGCGAATACCTCAGGCTGGAAATCGATACCCAGTGCTTCAAAATTCTCTTTAGCTACAGCGATGAAAATATCTGTATTTTTGCTCTTGGAACCGAGGTAATGAATGGTGAGCGGTTTGCCATCTTTTTCACGGATACCACCCGCGCCTACTGTCCAGCCTGCTTCATCGAGCAATTGTTTTGCTTTTTCCGGATCATATTTGTAAGGATTAATGCCCTCCTCTGTGTAAGACCAAGAGATAGGGGATGCCGGGATATTGGCAATAGAGCCTGCACCTTGCGCTGCATCTACATAAATACTCTGACGATCCAGACCGTACACAATGGCTTGACGTACAAGCTTATCCTTGAGCTGTTCATGCTTCAGATTGACTTGCAAATAACCATAGGTGCTTGGAGTGTAAGGAATAATATTCACAAAACCGAGCGCCTTCAGCTTCTCGATATTCTCGTCTGTCGCACTAAAAGAAGCGTAGTCTACCTCACCTGTTTCTACGAACTGCCATACATCGCCTTCCGTAGTTTTATAAATGAAATGTTCCGTTTTGGGTTTACCTTTGAAATAATTCTCATTCGCCACAAAACGAACTTCTTGCCCCGGAATAAATTTTTCCAGCTTGTAAGGTCCATCTCCAAGTGGCTTCTCATGCAGCTTCTTGATGTATTCAAGATCTCCAAATTTATAGTCCTTGCCATAGTAAGCTTTCGACAGAACATTCGAGCCGAGCTGTACCAGCGCTGTTGCGTTTGGTTGCTCAAGTGTCACTGAGATCGTCTGTGGATCAATCACTTTAATCCCTTCTATTGCTGTAGAAGTACCATCTTTATAGGCTTTGCCGCCTTTAACATTTAGTGATGGAAGCTGGGAGCTACCGTCATACGATTTGTCGTATTGGATCGTCCAAGTAAAAGCCACGTCATCCGCTGTCAATGGTGAACCGTCGCTGAATTTTAGATCTTTTCTCAAGTGGAATGTGTATGTAAGCTGATCATCCGAAACATCCCAGCTCTCAGCAAGCTCCGGTGTTGGAACGCCTTTATCGTCTACAGTTACGAGAGAAGCGTATAGCAGTGAAGATACATTGCCATCATAACCACTTTGCTGAAAATACGGAGTAAAAGCTCCGCTTGGGTCCGTTAACCCTACGATAATGGTGTCTGTACGTTTCTGTGCAACTGCTGGAAGTTTGGACAAATCGGTTGCGGTAAAAGGCTCGCTTAGCGCACCCGCAAGAACAGTCTCTGCCGGAGTTGTTGCTTCCACATTGGTTGAATTGGACCCTGCAGCCGCGTTGTTACCAGACGAGGATTCGTTATTACTGTTGTTAGCGCAAGCAGAAAGTAACAGTGAACCCGTAAGCAGTAATGAAGTGATTACAATCGCATTTTTTCTCATGTACCTATCTCCCTTTTCTCTCTAATAGAATAATAACTATAATTCCTACCTGTTAAGTATGAATAACTTCTGATGTTCATTATAGAAAGGTTTTCGAGTTCTGTAAAGAGAGAACTTTAAAAAAATTCTCTATAAACAGAATCAAATGAAAATTAAGACAAATAAAAAAAGCCAAAACCCTCTCTGCATAAGAGAATTCTGACTTTTAGATCGTTATATTTTTTTGTGAAATGATTATTTTAAATAATCAAATAGCTGCTCATTCATCCGATGAATGCCTTCCAGACGCAGACTATATCCGGTGACATTCTCCCCTTCAATATAGGCATGAAGCAAACCCGCACAACGAAGATTAAAAATATGATCGTGAACAATCCCCTTCGAGATCCCCGCATGCTTAACAATTTCGGTGAATGTTTTGCGACCACCGCTAAGAGCTTGGAGAATTTTCAGGCGGCTTTTTTCACCCAGACTACGAATGGCTCTATACATAAAAGGTGAAATTTCCTCGTTCTCCATCGAAATCCAGGCCGCATAATGACAAATTGTTAGTTCACCGTAGCAATAGATGATATTAGCAGGCTGAAAATGATACTGTGGAATTAGTACAAGCTTCTTAAGCCCATCCGTAGGCATGAAATAAAATCCGTTGGTCGTTTTGTTCACAAAATCAGCAGTTTCCAGTTCATTAAGCTCCATGTTCTTCAAATCCGTATGCTGCTGTAATTTGCTTAGAATCGCAGGATTGCATTGACTAAAGTACTGGCGGTTCCATTCGGAGAGTAAAAATACTACGCGATTGCGGTAATCCTCCATATGGCTTGGAAATACCTTTACATATTTTGATAAGGTCTCATATAACTCGCCAACTGTTAACCCTTCAATCCAGTTCAGCACACTGTCTACATCATCCTTGAATGGACAACAGTAAATGAGCAGATTCAACATTTTCCATTCATTGTTTAGTTCGGTTTCCTTCAGACGGGATAATAGTTCCTCACTTAGGGTGCTTTCAATTTCAGTAACCCACGCTACCCCTAGGTCAATCTTCTTATAGGATTTTTTGCATAGATAAGTATGTAAGCTATTCAATAACTCATAAATCGATCCAAATTCAACCTCAACTTTGTATTCCACAATGATTCCTCCTGCTAGCGGTTCTTTTCAGTAGTGAGATATTCTCTTAATCTTATTGTATTATCCTGAGAATACGCAAGCTACTTTATAAACGGGAGTGTATAAAAATTCATTGACTGCTGTTTGACTACTGTTTGAATGCAGAATTTATTTGCATCTCACTTTGATTTTGAGATTGCGAGAGTCTAAAAGGGAATTGCTACTCATATGCAGCAGGACATTACAGTTCGGCTCCATCGGTGAACACATACCCTCACGAAGTTGCTATCGGGCACAGTGGACCTTATAAGCAGTATTCCCCCCAATTTGGGGTTCTATCGGACTCCATAGGCGCTATTGGCATAGAAATCGCCTAATTTGTGCTTTTTCCTAAGGAATAGTTGCAATGGAGTCCGAAACTTTACTCAAACGGCTAAAAATTTGCAAATAGCGTCATCTGAGTCCGAAAGCTCCAGTGGATGATTATGATAACAGGAATTTTGGCCACGCTGAGGTCTCAAGGATTCCATGAGTCCGGCTGTCCTGGATATTCCTGCCTCAGAGTGCTGGGAATGTCTGGGCCGGCTTGCGTATCCAGCACACTAGCTTGTCCAGAAATTCAAACCCTTCCACCTTCTCGGCTCGCCAAAAGTCACTCGATCACGTCTGCCTCCTGTCCCCATTCCGCAAAGCCAGACTACTTGCAGAACAAACATTACAAAGCAACTGCCTTGAGTAACATGAGCGCATCATTCACACCAATAATCCTAACTTCCTCGATAAATCCATCTATGGAACGCCATCAAACGTCCAGGGCGAGCAATCAATCTGCTTCGTTCCTCGCTTTTTGCAAATCGTGGTAGTAAAATATAGGCAATAACATTTTAGGAGTGAAGCCATAAGATGCAAATTCAAACTGGAACAGGACGTTTTTTTGTTGCGAATGACGGTAAGGACCTTGCCGAGATCACATACAGTTTGGATAAAGATGCTGGGGAATTGGTCATTGACCACACTCGTGTCTCTGAGGAACTGCGCGGTCAAGGTACCGGTGAAGAACTTGTACGGGCTGTTGTAGATAAGGCTCGAAATGAAAATTTGAAAATTGTTCCTGTGTGCTCCTATGCAGCTCATCAATTTGAGAAGCATCCGGAGTATAAGGACGTGCTGAGCGGGAACACAGGCGAGCGAGACTGATCTCCGTTCCCGTTTCCGTGAAGCTTTATTAACCTATTCGAACTAATACACTTAGTTCAAATACACTTTAGGAGGAAACGGGTTTGACTACTACTGATACTTTGAGAAATATAGAAGAATTACAAGAACGCTGTGAGCAATATGATGGAATTTCACTGAAATTGAATTGGGATATGCTTCGCCAGCCATCAAGCGTAGGAGATACGGAATGGCTCGTGACATATGAAGATGATTTACTCGTCGGCTTCTTAGGACTTTATGGATTTGGAAGCGATATGGAGGTCTGTGGCATGGTTCGACCAGGCTACCGCCGACGGGGCATCTTCACCTCACTGTGGAACCGAGCGCAAACTATTATCAAACGAGGCAATGTTGATACCCTACTTCTAAACGCTCCTGCTGCCTCATCATCTGGTGTAGCATTCCTTCAAACGCTACCACTAGAGTTTAATCACGCGGAATACCAAATGAAATGGGGCGGAAATTCGGTTGCTTCTTCTGAAGCAAGCTCAGCCACAGGGACTGTGATCTTACGCCCTGCTCGTGAAGACGAAGCCCCAATTCTCGTTGAGCTGGATTGTGGAGGCTTTGACATAAAGACTGAAGATGCTGCCGAACTCTATGACCTGCAGAAAAAGGAAGGCCTGCAAGAACATATTATGATCGAAATGGACGGACAACCTGTTGGTAAAATGCGGCTGTGGACCGAAGATAATGAAACCTGGATTTATGGATTTACTGTCAGCAAGAAGCTACGGGGGCTAGGTATTGGAAGAAGTGCACTTCTTCAAACGATCGAACGAGAACGTAAAAACTATAATGGAATTAATCTCGAGGTCGCTCTAGATAATCCCAATGCGCTTAAGCTATATGAAAGCTGTGGCTTTATCATTCAGAATAAACAGGATTATTACCGTTATATCGGCTAATCCATAGAATTAAAGCCTCCTGTCTAATGGGCGTTCTCGCCTGTAGAGCAGGAGGCCTTATTTTATTATTAGGAGTACTCACATGAGCCCGAAACCTCCAACATTAGCTTCGCCTCTATCATTTCTACGGTCACTACAGTTTAATGAGCCATCAGCGTGCACTTCCTGCTCCAGAAATACAGATAACAATCGAACATAATCCAAAGACTCCTTATACAGGACTGCATTTCCCTTGTAAGAGTATTTACGACCCTCTAGCAAGGAGTAGATTTCCACGGTCTCCGCAGGTTCACCGTAAGCCGCATAACAAAAGACGTTAGTCATATGCAAAAAGCCCGCAATAGTATCCTCATTGCCATTCACCATAAATTTCTGAATGTTCAGGCTTCGACCATTCTGAGTAGAATTCCAAGCTAATTGAGTAATCATCGAAAGCTCCAAGCTCAGCTCCGGGACTGGCACATACCACTGCTCGTATAGCATTACCGGAATTTCCAGTAAATGATTGGTCGAAACGATACGCATTAGTTCATCCGCTATACTCGTCTTGATATCCCAATATTGTAGTAATGAAGGAAAAGCATCCCCCCTAGGTGGCCAACGACGCTCTAACAGAAATTGTATCGGTGTCTCCCTTCGAACTTCAGGCAGCAAACTATAAAAGTCGTTAAGTGTATGCCCTACAGCATATTGAACCTGTTGGCGCCAGCGTGGGAGCCCGGTCGCTGGAGCTCCGCTTGATAAATTCTCGGCCCCTCCAAGCATAATGTGCTCCACTCGATAATCATGCAGTCGTTTATATGGAGGCGTATGTAAATTCACTTGGTTCTTCATCCAACTTCCCGCTGGCCCGCCCATCCTATGATGCCACCATACAAGCTTCGATAAATTGACGACCGAATTGACGGCAAGCTTCTTTTTCAGCAGCGTTCGGGCCATATTCAATCTTAAGACTATCCTGTAATATCACAGCTCCACGTTCCTTTAACTTCTCCACGAATAAGTCCACGGCTCCACAATAAATCGCGTAACCTGTGTCTCCACTGCCAAAAACTGCTGATTTCATAGCGGTCAAATCAAGCTCATCCATCTCCTCATAGAAATCAAGAGCTTCATCAGGTAGCTCACCATCTCCCCAAGTGTATGCTCCTAACAGGACGCCTTCATATGAATTTATCTCAACCGCGTTACATTCAGTGACCGATTTCAAAACGGCTTCACCGCCTGCTTGGCGTATTCCCTCTACAATCAATTCAGCCATTTCCTCAGTGTTTCCAGTTAGACTGGCGTATGCCACTAGCACTTTAGTCATCTTTCTGTTCCTCCCATTACTAAACATAAAATTTAAATGATGTGTGCTTCACCCTCATTCTATTTGATAATGATTATCATTGTCAAATGAATAAAATAAAAAAAACGCAAACTCCCGTTTATTCACACGGTTGATGTTTGCGTTCAATCCCTTTTTTGTTCAAAATTATTTAGTATGCTCCTTCGAGCAAGGTAATGTGATTACCATCTGGATCGCGGAAATTCATTTCTTTCCCGCCATACGCCATCGTAACCGGTGGCTGACAATCCAGTCCCTTAGCCTTTAACTGCTCGTACGTCTCATCGAGATTATCGCAGCCGAATACTAAATTAACAAAGCCAGTCGTGAGCTTTTCCCATTTCGTCTCATCCCAAATGATGATTCCAGGCTGCTTCTTGTCGAATCCAATCTTTGCGCCATCAAAATTGCCGTAGCCTTCGAACGGAATTGGAATCCCTAGCACCTCCGAATAAAATGCAGCCAACGCAGCAGTATCCTTAGTGTAGATGTTAGTACCTTCAAAAGACGAAATCATAATTTGTCCCCTTTCATTCTCATCATCATAGTACCCATTTCTTACTTGAGTTTAACAAGGCTAGCACCCTTTGTATTGCAAAATTGCGACATTTATCTGCCCGCATAGACTAAAGCCTCAAGTGGTGTTCTTCCTGCATATTTCTTGAAACTGTTTATAAAATGAGGCTGGTGGCTGAATCCATACGTAAAAATAAGATCCTGCATATTCTTCGTCTGCACAGGCAGTTGATACATTTCCCGCCATACATTCTGAAATCGCACAAGGTCAGCTGTTTTTTTAGGCGATACACCTATGTATTCTTGAAACAGTCTTTCTAGTTGACGTCTGCTTAGATTAGAGCTGGTTTCCAAATCCTCAGCTGTTACCACACCCTTTTGTTTAATTAGGGTGTAAATTGCATTCATCATCCGATCATTAGTCCGTCCACCACGCTCAAGACGCTGAAAAAGATAAGCCTCAGCTGCCGCTATCCTTTCATTCATAGAATTTGCTTGTTCCAGCAGAAATCCTAGCTCTTTTTTAAAAGTACAAAAGTATTGGTCCACATCTACAAATGCATTCAGGACATCCCGGAGATGGTCATCTGCAAAAAAATGAACGGCCCAGAAATGAAATCGGATACCAAAGGTTGAGATCATACCTTCCCCTCTGTCTGAAGGGACTTCAAAAGGAGCATCATTAATGCCGGAAAAAACGGTAGTTGTTAAGCCTGTCGATTCATTCAGATTCCAAATAATGTCCATGCATGTATCTGGAATAATTGTTTCCATTCGAGGTTCGTAACCAGATGCCTTGTCCACTACGTGGACGGATGCCTCTGTAGGAATACGCGGTGTATCAGAACCCCAGAAACAGCGAATATATGGCTGCAAAGCTTGACTGGGTAGAAATTCACTAGTTTGTGCTGGATTTGCAGTTATCGGGAAATATAGAGGCGCGAGATTGAACATAAGCTGCTATTCTCCGATCATAAATATTGTAAAGACTCTGATATCTGATCATATACAATCATTGCTTGATCTACCAGAATAATAGCTGTGAGCATGGAAATATTATACACATAATCTTCATTGGATAAAATAAGTAGAGTGTTGGCCTTGTGCGTATTTTGTTTGTAGCTATATGGTGAAATGATGTACAATAAAGGCTAAATGAATTTTTGAAGGATGGATTAAAAAATGTATATAGCTAGCGACTGGAAAGACTATGAAGTAATTGACACTGGCGGTGGAGAGAAGCTTGAACGTTGGGGTGACATTATCCTGCGCCGTCCGGATCCACAAATTATTTGGCCACTCTCCAATGAGACAGCGAAATGGCGTGATGTACACGGTCATTATCACCGTTCCTCAGCCGGTGGTGGACAATGGGAAATGAAGAAAACAATTCCGGATGATTGGAAAATTAGTTACGGAAAATTAAAATTCCATTTGCGTCCTACAAATTTTAAGCATACAGGGTTATTCCCTGAACAAGCGGCCAACTGGAGCTGGATGATGGACAAGATTGCGGCTGCTAACCGTCCGATCTCAGTACTGAATCTATTTGCTTACACTGGTGGAGCTACTGTAGCCGCCGCAAGTGCCGGCGCTTCTGTTGTTCACGTGGATGCAGCCAAAGGAATGGTGCAATGGGCAAAAGAAAATGTCCAGCTGTCCGGTCTGGGCGAGCGTCCAGTTCGCTACATCACGGATGACGTATTCAAATTCGTACAACGTGAACAACGTCGTGGTAGTAAGTATGATGCGATTATAATGGACCCGCCTTCCTATGGAAGAGGACCTGGCGGAGAAATGTGGAAGCTGGAATCCAGCTTATATCCTTTCCTTGAGAGCTGTATGCAAATAATGAGCGACAAACCTTTGTTTATGCTAATCAATTCATACACCACTGGGATTTCTCCAACTGTCCTACGTAATATGTTGTCGATGACCATGGGTAAACGTTATGGCGGGAAGCTCACCTCCGGTGAAATCGGTCTTCCGATCACTTCCTCCGGCATGAACCTGCCATGCGGTATTCTGGGACGCTGGGAGGCGTAAGCCATGACACAGCATTTATCTGGCAGCAACGAGCCGCTGGACGGAATGTCGAAGCGCTTTGAAGTGTTATACGAAGATAATCATCTTCTAGGCATAGTGAAGCCCGTGAATATTCCTGTTCAGGAGGATGCTACTGGAGATCCTGATCTGCTCAACCTGCTCAAAGAAGATGTGAAGGAACGCTTTAACAAGCCTGGCAACGTCTATATGGGGCTAGTCCACCGCCTGGATCGTCCGGTTGGGGGTGCAATGATCTTTGCCAAGACATCAAAAGCAGCCTCAAGACTATCCGAGTGTGTCAGAACTCACAGCTTTCATAAGGTGTACTTAACGGTCGTGCACGGAAAACCACCAGCATCTCATGGCCGTCTTACCAATACGCTGCTTAAAGACGCCAAGAGCAATACCGTCACTGTAGTCCGGGAAGGAACACCCGGCGGTAAGGAAGCCATTCTGGATTACACAGTACTTGGCAGCGCTGAGGGTTACAGCCTGCTCAAGATCGATTTACTTACCGGTCGTTCACATCAAATTCGAGTGCAGCTCAGTTCCATCGGCTGCCCCTTATACGGTGATCAGAAGTATGGGGCTTCGGTGAACAGACCTGGACAGCAAATTGCACTGTGGTCTGCACTTGTAGGCTTTCCCCACCCTGTTACTAAAGAAGAAGTAGAACTTATTTCCCTGCCTCCGCAAACCCATCCTTGGGATTTATGGTCCAAGGAATTACAAAAGAAGGCTATCCGTTAATGGATGGCCTTCTTTTTTTGAAATAAAGTGTTGTTGTATATATTCATGGTGTAGAACCTTCCGGTGCAGTTGTAACAACCATTTTGCCCATTAAATAGAGTAGTAGCTGTTGATTATGAGAGGATATCGGATCAAGCGCTTCTGCAAAAAAATCACTGCGGATCTTCAAACCACGTACAGTCTCCTGCGTTCCAATTTCCGTTATACTCACCCATACAATACGGCGATCCGCAGCATCTCTCTCCCGAATGATAAGCCCATTTTTCTCCATCCGATCAAGTAACATAGTAACCGCTGCAGGACTGGTCGCCAGATGTGGAGCCAGATCAGAAGGCTTCATGGCATCACGTTCCTGAAGCAGTTCAAGTACTGTGAGTTGGGCATCCGTTAGCGATGGGGCAAGATTACTGTCCATATGTAGTTTGTAATCTTTTAAAATTTTATGCCAAATTTTACTGAATTCAGAAGCGTGCACACTGATTCCTTCCTTTCCTTGCGGTTCTATCCGGTATAACTACATTTTCGCGAAACAAATTCCATTTCCTGCAAAAGAAGAAAAATAAATCTTCTAAACTGATAAGCGGGAAAATTAAAAAAAGGCACTTAGTCAGTTCTCAAGAAGAATTGACTAAGCACCTTGATAAGTTATTTTAACAAATCTGTTTATTACTAGTTTGTTTTACTTAACTGCTGGGAAAAGATTAACAATCTCATCCTTTTTCTCCACAGGAACAATCTGTTTGCCTGTAGAACGACGCTCTCCAAGTGGTGCAGATTCAGAAGAGAATGTATGATGTGCATTCTCCCGTGTAATTGCATTAAGTTCCAGCGGTTCTCTGCAATAGAAAGCCCCTGCCAATTTACTGCCATTTGGTCGTACTCGCTTGCCTTCCTTAAATTCAAAGGTTGGCATCCCTTTGCCACCGCGGCTTTGAGATGGATAATCCACTAGTAATGAACGTTTCGCATATCCGATATCGGAGATAGAAAGGATCTCACCTTCATCTTCACTGACCCAGAAGCAAGAAATCACCTCATCGCCCTCACGAAGCTGAATGCCTCTTACACCGGATGCAACACGGCCCATAGGATTAACTTCATTCTCATGGAATCTAATACTCATTCCTTCACGAGTCACAAGTACAATGTCCTTGTCATTCGTACTAGTAGCCACTGTAATGATCTCATCACCGTCTGCTACCTTACAGGCTGCTACGGCTCCAGAGCGGCTTGTAGAGTATTCCTTGAGCTCTGTACGCTTAACCTGACCTCTGCGGGTGATAAACACGAGGCTTTGCTGCGGATCATCAAGATTATTGACCGGAATCACGCTAATGATTCCATCCCCTTTAGACAATCCGATAACGTTAACAATCGCAGTACCAGGTTCTTTCCATTTAAACTCTGGAATCTGGTGAACAGGAAGTAAGAAGTACTGCCCCTTGCGCGTAAATACCAGCAGACTGTCACGGGTATTCACATCGAGCAGCTTAACGATATGATCGCCTTCTTTAACGCCTGATGTATGACGTTCCCCACCAGAGCGGGTAAAGGAAAGCATACTTGTACGCTTAATATAACCGTCAGCGGAAAGTGCTACTAACACATCCTCTGCGTTGACCAGCGCTTCAAGGCTAACCTTAAGCTCCTCAACTTCGCCTTGGATCAGCGAACGGCGATCGATCCCGTATTTGTCGCGGATCTCCAGCAATTCCTTACGGATTACAGCTACGAGCTTCTTGTCACTTTCCAAAATGCCACGCAGATGTGTAATCTTTGCCATCATTTCATCCAATTCTTTTTGGAGTGAAGTAATCTCCAAATTCGTCAGACGATACAATTGTAAGGTAAGAATAGAATCCGCTTGACGTTCACTGAACCCGAACATCCACACGAGATTGTTCTGAGCATCCTGACGGTTCTTCGATGCTTTGATGGCAGCGATGACCTCATCCAGAATATTCAGTGCCTTAACCAAGCCCTCTAAGACATGAGCACGGTCTTCTGCGCGTTCCAGATCAAATTGGGTGCGATGAGTCACTACTTCACGCTGATGCGCGATATAAGCCTCCAGGATGGCTTTAAGACCAAGCTGTTGCGGAGCCTTGTTGACAATCGCCACCATATTGAAGTTATAGGTGATTTGTAGATCGGTTTTTTTGAGCAGATACGCCAAAACGCCTTGGGCATCCGCTTCTTTCTTGAGTTCAACTACAATCCGAAGTCCTTCTCGTCCACTCTCATCACGAACTTCAGCAATGCCATCGATTTTCTTCTCTAATCGAATATTCTCCATGGAGGTAACTAGTCGTGATTTTACAATTTGGAATGGAACTTCCGTAATCACGATTTGTTGCTTGCCTCCACGCATATTTTCAATCTCAGTCTTGGAGCGTAAATAAATACGGCCTTTACCAGTGCGGTAAGCATCCATGATGCCGTCTCCGCCCATAATAGTGCCGCCTGTAGGGAAATCCGGACCTTTCATAAAGGTCATGATATCTTCAAGTTCAATATCCGGCTTCTGCATCACTGCGATACAAGCATCAATAACCTCACGTAGGTTATGTGGCGGAATCTCAGTGGCAAAGCCTGCGGAAATCCCACTCGTGCCGTTTACGAGTAGATTCGGATACCGGGAAGGAACAACCACAGGCTCTTTGGCTGTATTGTCAAAGTTGTCCTTAAACAGCACCGTCCGCTTCTCGATATCACGCATCATCTCCATTGCAATCGGAGATAAGCGTGCTTCTGTATAACGCATTGCCGCAGCTGGGTCATCGTCCATCGAGCCCCAGTTGCCATGACCGTCAACAAGAACATGCCCCATCTTCCATGGCTGTGCCATACGAACCATACCGTCGTAAATCGAGGAGTCACCATGTGGATGGTAATTACCCATTACATCCCCGACGGTTTTGGCCGACTTACGGTACGGCTTGTCAGGCGTGTTGCCAGAATCGTACATCGCATAAAGAATACGGCGTTGTACAGGCTTAAGTCCATCGCGGACATCGGGAATCGCCCGGTCCTGAATAATATATTTGGAATACCGACCAAAGCGGTCACCGACGACCTCTTCCAGAAAAGCCGGCAAAAATTGTTCTGATAAACTACTCACTTGGCTCACCTTCTGTTCCTCAAACTGCCCGTTTTAAAATAGTGTGGTAATTCTCATGAACACTCCAGGGATTTTTGGACTTCCGGCCGCTGTTGTCTCCAGATTTCTTTGATTACACCGCTAATGCGGATAAAATCCGGAGACAAAGGCGGGCGCTATCGCTCCTACAGTTCCAAAATTCCCCAACGTTCCAAGAATCACCAAGCTTTTTGAAAATCGGGATTATCGTCACTTGCAGCACTACTAACTGCAACTACTCTACAATTTCAGTGAAATCGACATTCTCAACAATCCAGCGTTTACGTGGATCGACTTTATCACCCATCAGTGTAGAAACACGACGCTCAGCCTTAGCAGCATCCTCAATCTGCACCTGAAGCAGTGTACGCGATTCTGGATTCATCGTTGTTTCCCACAGCTGATCAGGGTTCATCTCACCCAATCCTTTATAACGCTGAAGCTCGAAGTTTTTGCCGAATTCCTTTAAGTAATTTTGCAATTCTTCATCACTCCATGCATACCTTACGGTTTCCAGCTTGCCCGTTTTGCGGGTCAGCTTATAAAGCGGAGGCTGAGCAATAAAAACCTTTCCGGCATCTATTAACGGCTTCATATAACGATAGAAAAATGTCAGCAGCAGCACCTGAATATGCGCTCCATCTGTATCCGCATCGGTCATAATGATAATTTTGGAATAATTGCTGTCTTCGACGGTAAAATCCGGACCAATTCCTGCACCAATCGTGGAAATGATCGCTTTATATTCATCGTTCTTCAGGATATCCAGCAGCTTGGCTTTTTCCGGATTCATCGGTTTCCCTTTTAGCGGCAAGATCGCCTGAATCTTTGAATCACGGCCTTGCTTCGCTGAGCCACCAGCTGAATCACCTTCTACGATAAACAGCTCAGTTCGTGTAACGTCCTTAGACTGCGCAGGTGATAATTTTCCGCCAAGATTCGAGCTCTCGCTACGTTTCTTACCTGTACGGATCTCATCGCGGGCTTTGCGAGCTGCTTCCCGAGCCTTCGAGGCCTGAATTGATTTTTTCAGAAGGCTCTGTGCTACCTGTGGGTTTTCTTCCAGGAAACGAGCCATATTCTCAGATACGATATAGTCTACTGCACTACGAGCAGAAGCACTACCAAGCTGATCCTTCGTCTGTCCAACAAATTCAACCTCGGACATTTTGACACTAATGACAGCCATCATACCTTCGCGCAAATCATTTCCTTCTAAATTCTTATCCTTTTCTTTAAGCAGCTGTGTACGTCGGGCATAATCATTCAACACACGAGTATACGCGGTCTTAAAGCCTGTCTCATGAGTACCGCCGCTACGAGTAGGAATGGAGTTAACGAAGGAAGCCAAGGTTTCTGTATAGCCTCCATTGTACTGAAGGGCTACTTCCACTTCGATATCGTCCTTTTCAGCGCTGAAGTGAATAACATCATGTAGAACATCCTTGCCCTCATTCAAGAACTGTACGAATTGGCTTGCTCCACCCTCGTAAAAGAACTCGTCCTGACGATTGCTCCGCTCATCATGCAGCGTAATACGCAGACCGGAATTCAGAAAAGCAATCTCCTGTACTCGCTCTGCCAGCGTATCATAATTCAGGGCAATTCCATTTGGAAAGACGCGAATATCCGGTTTAAAAGTAATTTTCGAACCGGTTTTGTTGGTGTTGCCCAGAATTTCAAGGCCCGTTACTGGTTCGCCAACATGCTCTTTCCCCTTCTTGTCCACCCAATATTCAAAACGTTGACGATGGATTTTGCCTTCACGATAAATCTCTACTTCAAGCCATTCAGACAAAGCATTCGTTACTGAAGCCCCTACGCCATGCAAACCGCCTGATTTCTTGTAACCAGATCCACCGAATTTACCGCCTGCATGCAAAATTGTAAATACAACTTGCGGCGTTGGCACTCCTGTCTTATGCATTCCAGTTGGAATCCCACGACCGTTGTCCGTCACCGTTACTGAGCCATCTTTGCGAAGTAGTAAGTCAATCTTCGTACAATACTTGGCTAAATGCTCATCCACAGCATTATCTACAATTTCCCATACTAGATGATGTAGTCCCGAAGAACTTGTACTGCCGATATACATGCCAGGTCGTTTGCGTACTGCAACCAGACCTTCGAGCACTTGAATGTCGTCAGCATCGTATCCAGTACGGCTATTCTCGCCGTTATTAGAAACTTCAGCAAACATATCGATCTGTTCGAGCATTCATGCTCCTCCTTCTTTTCTCTATACTCAAGCATTAACGCCTTCGGCGTCCTTATAAAGACGGTAAGCCTTTAAGCGAGAAATATAAGACATACAGTATAAGTGAAAACTTATACTTTCTTATATCTCTAGAAATGCAAACAAACGTTTTCGTCACTTTGTACATTCTAATTCAAAATATCCCTTTTCGTAAAGACGGCGAATGAAATGATCACCGAAGCAGCCCCCCATACAGCCAGTACAGCCATGGAAAATGACAAGGACATCCCCTCTATGGGTGCGGGAGTTCCTGACAAATAACCGGTCAGTCCAAGATTTACCATAAATAAATATTTCGCTGTTGTCCAGGCTGAAGCCATATTAGTCAGAATATTTCCAGCGATCAGCGCTGCCATCATGACCACTATACTAGCAGCAGTGCTCCTTACAAGTACAGAGATCATAAAAGCAAGCAGGGCAACTACGACACTTACGAACCAGACCAATCCACCTTGCATAAGCATATATTTCCACTGTGGTACTGCATGCACAGTAGACATATCCACCGAGTCTCCACTGATCTTAAAGCCTGTAAAGACAGGGATATTAAAGCCCTTATATCCAAAAGCAAGACCAGAGATAAGGTAGCTGATCACAAAGGTGGAGAGCACAATAAGCGAGACAAACATAAGCAGAGCCGCTAATTTGCTAAACAAAACTTTCCAACGCTTAACTGGCCTTGTCAGCAGCATTTTGATCGTCCCTGTAGTTCGCTCCGCAGAAACTAGATCCGAGGCTACCGCCATAATGAGTAGCGGAATAAATAAAGTAACGGAATTATCCATAAACTCACGGGTAAAGGTAACGCCACTTGGCTCGTTCGGATTCACATCGTGGTGAAGGTAGTACTGAAGCTGCTGTACAAATATTCGCCGATAAGTCTTCCATTCCTCTGGAATTCGGTCGCTACCCAAAGAATTTTGATTATCAATGATCTGCTGCTGGATCTCCAGGCGCCAATCGGAGTTGAATTTATCTCGGCTACGCTCAGCTGAGCGCATTTGAGCGTAGGTGAACATAGGCACCAGTACAATCAGAATCAGCAGTATAACATAAAACCGTTTCTTTTTTATGATTTTTAAACATTCATTACGGATTAGCGGAAGCATATTATTCAACGTTCTCACCCTCCGTTAGTTTCAAGAATAGCTGTTCCAGTGTCGGATTGATTTTATGCACAGCCCTAACTTCGATTTCAGCAGTCACCATAACAGCCACAATCTCGGGGATCAAATCCTGCTCCATAATTGTGATTAAAGAATTCGGGCCCATACCTGCAATTATTGAATCATCCAAGGTAACGTCTTCCAGATTCTGAATCTGAATATCCGGGCGATCAGCCAGTAATCCCTTAGCAACAGCAAAAGGCTCCAGCTCCCAAAGTACATACGGAGAATTTCGAGCGATCAGCTCATCAACCGCACCCACTGCAAGTACTCGCCCTTTACTAATAATTGCAACACGGTCGCAGAGAAGCTGGATTTCACTAAGTAAATGACTCGATACAAATACCGCTAAACCCTCATCTGCTAGTTTGCGTATAAATTCTCGCAGCTCCTTAATTCCCTTTGGATCTAAGCCATTTGTAGGCTCGTCCAGAATAAGCAGACGCGGACGTCCCAGAAGAGCCTGCGCTATACCAAGTCGTTGTCTCATCCCAAGCGAATATGTACTTACCTTATCATGGATTCGTTGATCCAACCGAACGATATCTACAACTTCACTAATACGTGCATTATCTATACCTGGCTGCATTCGGGCAAAATGCTGTAAATTCTCCCATCCCGTCAAATAAGTATATACCTCAGGATTCTCAACGATAGAGCCGACAAATTGCAACGCTTTTTCCGGATTTCGGTTCACATTGTAACCACATACCGTAATCTTGCCCTCGCTTGGACGAATCAAATCGACAAGCATTCGAATCGTAGTTGTCTTCCCAGCTCCATTGGGTCCGAGGAAGCCAAAGATTTCTCCTTCTCTCACATCAAACGTAACATCATCTATAATCCACTTTCGCCCTATTTTTTTCCGTACCCCGTCTACAGACAAGACGACCGGGCTGGATTCTCCACTGTTCGCTTTTGTCATATTCTCCTTAGCTCCTTGTTACTGTCATTTCCTCGGCTAGTACTTGCTCAAAGGATATTTTATCTAATACAAATCATCATTCTTAGAAAGCTGGCTCTCACTTCTGTTCTAGTGTATAGCCTGAATGAATCGCTCTCCAATTCGTTGATAGCCATCCCCATTCGGATGAAAATGATCCGTTGATAAGTATTTGCCCAAATGCTTGTTAAACAAGTCGAAGGTTGGAACCAATGTCATATTGCTGTGCTTATTAATAATATCCATTGCTGCATTATTCCACTTCGCAACCGCCTGATTACCTGGTACAAGTAGATCTGGTATATCACCAAAGGGATTGTATAACCCCATATAATAAATTTGAGCGTTTGGATTGATTTCCGTGATTTTCTCCAGAATCTTACCTAATCTTTCTACTGCTTCCGGAAGGGCTGCTAGCAAAGACTCTGGAGTCAGCTCTTGATCAGTCGTGGATTCACTTTGAAGTGCGCCACTATTCTGCAAAATATTGGAGTCCTTGAATAAATCATTCCCTCCGATCGAGAGCAGAATGACATTCGCCATATGCAGCGCGTAATCTATACCATCTTCATCCAGCTTGCTTTGCAGTCCAGCAGTTGTTAAACCATTAATTCCCATATTACCCAGTAAATCAACTTCGACACCTTTAGCGGATAAACCACTAACCGTACGCTTAACAAATCCTTCTCCGGTGTTATCACCAGTTCCCTTGGCTAGCGAATCTCCGAGAGCAACAACTTTGAGCTTCTTAACCGTCTCCGTCACTGGAGCGGCTGTTTGCTGAGGTAAGTTGGTCCCTGACGCTTCTCCAACCGGATAGATGATGTCTCTGACCGCATAAACTAAACCTACAATTAGAATTATTGTTGTTACTATGGAAATCAGGCTGACCGTGCGCCATGTCCACTTTGAATCATTCAAAGCCATCCCTCCGTGTGCCGTTCTATTATGTATTGTTCCACATTTTACAAAGATCTTAACTATGTACATAAACATAAATCTTCCATACCGGTTTTGCAAATGTCTAAAATAGAAATAAATCCAGCTAATCCGCTTATTTAACCCGAATCTGAATACGAAAATTCTCAAAAAAATTTAGCGATTAAAGTTTTGGTACAAAAAAACGTTCCCCGATTTTCATCGGAGAACGTTTGATTCCAGCAACTTTTTTCAATTATTTACCAATAAATTCTTGAACCCAATAGTTATTGTCATACCCTACACCGATATAATTGAAGTTAGCATTCAAAATATTAGCCTTGTGACCAGGACTATTCATCCATGCTTTCATTACTTCTTCTGGTGTTTTTTGACCCATGGCGATGTTCTCGCCTGCAGCGTTATAAGTGATCCCAAAGGATTTCATCATATCGAATGGTGAACCATACGTAGGTGAAGTATGTGAAAAATAGTTATTAGTACGCATATCCGTAGCTTTTGTAGCTGCTACTTTATGAAGGCTGTCCAACCCAGAAACAGGCTTCAAACCAGCTGCTGCACGCTCTTTATTTACCAGCGTTACGATCTGTTGAACATAAGTTCCTTTATTGCTCGCAGCACCTGTAGTAGGTGTAGTTTCTGTAGGTTTAGTTACAGGTTTAGTTACAGTAGTCGTATCCGAAGGCTTAGTTACAGGCTTGGTTACAGTAGTTGTATCCGAAGGCTTAGTAACCGGAGTTCCGGTAGATGTATCTTTATTTGGAACCGTTCCTGTTTGAGGCTTGGACACCACGATTGTGCTATTAAAAATAGGGAATCCCTGTAGGTTAGCTTGTTTTAAATATTGTAAAACTTGCTCATAGCTAGTACCTGATTTAATTACTGTTACCTCAGTTGAGGCCGCATTCGCTTCGAGTGGAAGAGAAATACTAAGTGCCATAACAGCTGCTACACTACCACCAATAATTGCTCTTAATCTCTTGTTCTTCATTCTGCCATCTCCTCTTTCTTGTGTGTACTATATGCTTCTGCTTAGAGTGACCAGCTACAAATGTTACAAAGTTGTAATTTGTTCCTCAGTCATTGTAGCATAAATCTATCAGCTGTGCTCTTCTAATTTTTAACATTTACTAGTCTTGATTGTAAGTTTCCTGAGCATGAATTGCATTCGATATTGGCGTTAAAAAGCAAAAAAAGTCGCCATTCTCGAGAGAATAGCAACTTCTATGTGCTAAAAGATAAAAAGTAACTAGTGAAACGACTGCCAAAATTCTCCCTCAGTAGAGATAAGTCCCATAATTTCTGCATAAGGAATACGGAAAGTAGGAAAACCCGCAGAATAAGGAGCAATCTCATAAGGTGCGAAATAAAGATATAACGCTTCATTATCTACAAAGAAAGGCTGATCTGAGGTAATTCCTTTATACGTATCCGGAAAAACATAGGAGTACTCAGGATCATTCTCAATCTGCTTACCTACGATTTTACTGAGCTTCTCCACGTATCTACTTCCTGGCTTGAACAAATCACCTAGCTTATAGAACCTTCCGTTACGTACGTTAGTATGTGTAAAGATTTTGGTAGGCATGCCGTGGGCTGCTCCAAAAGGATAACGGTAACCCGTTAACTCCAGCACTAAAAGGTTTTTGCGGAAAAAGGACACTGAAAAATCACCATTATAACTGAAATCCTGTGCTGCTCCATTACTACCTGGGTCTTCGACTAGCGAAAGCTTCCGTAATTTATCATTAACCTCTCTAGAAACTTCCGCGCTTGCAATTCCTTCAACAACCGGATAGTAAACCAGATAATCCCTGTTCGGTTTGTACTTCTTCTCGACTACGGAATATGGAGGTCTCAGTGGGATGACTCCATTTTGCCTCCAAATCTGCTTCCCTTGACGATCATAATATGCTGTACGTTGATCTATATCTGCTCTAATTAAGCGTCCACTGAGGGTAAGTGTTCCCGTCCCTTGAATAACTGGAGGCTGAGCTGCTCTTTTTCCAGTTCGATCTATAAAAAAAGTCTCCTTAGCATCATATACAGATGCCAGTCCGTCCTGATAATTATTCACACCAAGCAGGGTATGATTGCTCAGAATTGCTCCTGTCTCTGCATCAGCGATAATGTAACGTGAGCCTCGATAAGGTTGACTAGGGAATATTGGTGTTCCTATAGCTGCTCTACCTTCACCAAGCTGCAGGACTTCATAATATTTCGCGGGGATAATCATTTTTCCTTGTTTATCAATCAGCCCGTAGGCGTTGCCATAGTTCTCAGCGGTATTCACCACTGCACGCCCCTCAGAGAAAGGTAAGGCAGAAGTAAATTGTGGCTGAATAGCTACTGTTCCATCCGTGTTTAAATAGCCGTACTTACCGTTCTCAGTCTCTTGATAGGAGAGCAGCCCATCACCCGGACTCCCTACGAATGGATGATTGTACGTATAGAGAATCTTCCCTTCAGGATCAATGAGTGCGTACTCCCCCTCTTTAATCTTGACTAAAGCCACACCATTCATGAAATCATTGGCGTCCACATAAATTGCAGGCAAAACCTCTTTGCCTTGCGCATCTACATACCCATATAGTGATGGACCACCCGTTGTATTTTGTTTCGAAAATAATGCAAGTCCCTCATGCAATGAGTTTAGATAATCATAACGGGCTGGAGTCACCTCTTTACCTTTTTCATCGATAAATGTGTACCCTTTCGCATCTGATACTACTGCGCGTCCTTCCGAAAAAGGGGCAATAAACGAGTAAATGGGCTTCACCCGCTCCCTTCCAGAGCTGTCGATCAGTCCGCTACTGTTTTTTCGTTGTACAATTGCTAGCCCGTTCTTCTGAAAATCCTCAGCATATTCGTATCTAGGTTCAATCTGAGCACGACCTTCGTCGTTAATATATCCCCAGAGCATACCCTCTTTAAGATTAAAAGGCGCCGGATGTAGCCCAGTATTCCTTAATTCATCATCAACCCACTCCGGTAATACATACGGCGTCTCATAAGGCTTATTTGAGTAGTCTACACGATATAATCCCGCCTCTGCCGGGATCGTAACGAACAGCTCCTCTTCTGTGCGTATGAAATCTTCTTCTTGCTGCGTGATATATTCGTTCCAGCCAATGCCGTCCCATCTCCATACATCCGCTTGCAATGGACCATTGTCATTCCCTTTCCCCAGCTCATTCAATCTAATCCTTAACATCGAGTCGCTCCCCTTTAACAAAGGCATTTGCCTATAGAATATGGGAGAATGTTGGTTTATGTGATTTTGATCTTTGAGGTGTGGGAGAAGGGTTAGGGTGTGTAATAGGTGTTGCGTGAGGGAGAACGTGACGGCGAGACTGAAAGCTGTGCAAGTGGTGAGGTGGGGCTTGCGTGAGCGGACACTAACGGGCGGAGGGACTGGGATGGAGCACGCCTGGAGCGAGGAGTAACGTAGGATGTGCAGAGTAAGTATGTGGGTGGGTTTGATTTTTTGCGAGATGTGTTGAGTGAGCACGGAAGTGCGATTGATGTGATGATGCGGTATGTGCTGAGCAGTCGCTCCACGAACGGAATGTTACTCCCATCGCTGCTGTCTCCAAATTTCTTGATTTGCACCTCAGTTTCGGATGAAATTCGGAAACAAAGGCGAACGCTACCGCTTGTACGCAATCATTCCGTTCTCTCTGCTGCTATCAGCGTGTTTCGTCAACACTATCTCACTATGTAGCTCGTTTCTATCGATTCAAGGTAGTTACACCTCCTGTTCTTTCACAGTAGCTCGTTTCGGTATTTCTGGGGCATTTATACCCCTTATTCTTCCACTATGGCACTTTTCCGCTATTTTTGGGGTATTTATGCCCTTGTTTCTTCCACTTTGGCTCTTTTCCGCTATTTCTGGGGTTTTAATGCCCTTGTTTCTTCATGCATCCGCTTCAAATAACTCAACTCCGCCGATTCTACAGGATTATTACCGTTCTTTTACCACCTGTAGCTCAATTCAGCCGATTCTACGGGATTTTTACCGTTCATTTGCCACATTTCAAACAAAAACGAGTGAAGTGTCTGCATCTAATATAAGTTGGTCTTAGACGTGGCTAAATCGCTATAGGGTTACTGGCGGCAGTAGGAGAAGGTGTTCGCACGATATTGTTGTAGCGGTATTGGATGTAGCAATGTTGGTTGTGACGGTGTTAGTTGTATCAGTGTTTTTGCGGCAGTTTTAGTTATAACAGTTTTAGTTATAGCAGTTTTGGTTGTCGCAATTTTATTTGTGACAGTGTTAGTTGTTTGTTTTACCTGCTACTTTTTCGAAGCGAAGCCATCGAAAAAGGCATGCCAAAAAGCGTTTGCGATAACTAGCAAACGCTTCTTCTGCCCTGCCCCAGCGAGGTGATATAGGTAGCGGAGCTAACGCGGTATCAATCAAGGAATCTGAGAACAACAGTGATCAGAAGCCCAATATTCCCCGGAGCTAACCCTTAATCACTACGCCTAAATCTCTAATTCTCTATCACGTTACTCCCTAATCACCACGGTACTACTTCTTCGAAGAGTACTTCCGCATATCAAATGCGACAGCGGCTATAATAATCAAACCTTTGATAATCAACTGATAGTACGGGCTAATACCGATAAAGGTCAGACCGTAGTTAATGAGAGTAAAGATGATAACCCCCACTAGAACACCCGGCACAGTACCGATACCCCCGGTTGTAGATACACCACCAACTACACAAGCTGCAATGGCATCAAGCTCATACATGTTACCGTAGTTATTAGTTGCTCCACCTGTTCTAGCAGCTTCCAGAACACCCGCCAGACCATAAAGCGCACCAGCAATAGCGTAGATGTAAATCAGGTTTTTGGAAACATCGATACCGGATACTTTAGCTGCCTGCATATTTCCGCCAATAGCATACATATTCTTACCCAGCTTGGTTTTATTGAATACCACCCACACAATGGCAGCGACACCCAAGGCTATCAGCACGATATACGGGATTGAATATTGGCCGCTCCCGATGAAGCCCGAGCCGATCTTGGTGAAATCAGGACGCAGACCGCCGATTGGCTGGGATTGGTTCGGGTCCATATCAAAGTACAGGGAGTTCAGCCCGTACACGATTAGCATTGTACCCAAGGTAGCGATAAATGGCGGAACATGAAGCTTGGAAACGACAATACCATTTATAAGTCCACAGAGAAGACCAGCAACGATAGCAATTAGGATTGGGAGCCATACTTCCACTTGCGGAAGATCTGGAAAAAAACGACGGGAATAGTCTGGGATTTGCAGCATCGAAGCGGAGATAACTGCCGTAAAACCAACCACCCGTCCAGCGGACAAGTCAGTACCTGCCGTAATAAGGATAAAGGCAACCCCAAGTGCGATGATAACGCGTGTAGACGACTGAATCAGTACGTCACGTAGGGTGTTGATGGACATAAAGTTTGGATCATATATGATGATCCCCATAATCAGCAGTACCAGCACGATGTAAATTGCGTTTTGAGTCACAAAGGATTGAGCTTTTTTAACGTTCATTAGTAGTGATCCCCCTTAAAATTACGCAAACATATTCTCCTATCCGTACTCCTTAATGCTGTGCAGCGAGACGCATAACTTCGGTTTCCGTAGCTTGCTCGCCTTCTAATATTCCTGTAAGCCGTCCTTCCGACATGACCATTACACGGTCAGACATTCCGAGCAGCTCCGGCATTTCAGAGGAGATCATAATGATACTCTTCCCTTGCTGCGCCAAGTCGGCAATTATGGAGTAAATCTCGAATTTAGCCCCTACGTCGATACCACGGGTCGGCTCGTCCAGAAGCAGGATTTCGGGCTCAGTAAGCAGCCATCTAGCAAGCAAGACCTTTTGCTGATTACCACCAGAAAGATTCATTATTAGCGTTTTGGTTGTAGGTGTTTTAGTTCGTAATTTTTCAATCATTTTATCGACTTCAACTTTTTTCTTCTTGCTATTCAGCAGGAAGTACGGTTTTTGATAACGATGTAGATTAGCAATCGCACCATTCTCATGAACAGACAAGACTGGAAATATGCCTGTTACACGACGCTCTTCGGTAAGCAAAGCCATTCCGTGTTTCTTAGCATCTTTCGGAGAATTGATAGTAACAACCTTGCCTTTAATAGAGATCGTTCCGGATTTCAAGGCTCGCAAACCGAACAACGCCTCAATTACTTCAGTTCTCTGGGCACCTACCAGACCCCCAACACCAAGGACCTCTCCACGTCTTAATTCGAAAGACACATCTTTAAAAGATCTTTCCTCCGGAGAGGTTAAGCCTTCCACTTTCATGTATACTTCACCAGGTACGTTGAAGCGTTCAGGGAAACGGCTGGTCAAATCGCGGCCCACCATTTTTGAAATGATAATATCTGTAGTTAATTCCGCCGCTGGCCAGGTTCCGATTTTTTTACCGTCACGCATAATAGTAACTTCGTCAGAGATTGCGAGAATCTCTTCCATTTTGTGAGATATATAGATAATAGCTACGCCTCTACTTCTGAGATCCCGTATGATCCGGAATAAATGTTCCACCTCCACACTGGTTAGGGAAGAAGTGGGTTCATCCATTACAATAACTCGGGAGTGAAAAGAGACAGCCTTCGCAATTTCAATGGATTGGATTTTGGATACGGAAAGCTTACCCACTAATGTTTCGGGATTCAGGTCGATATCCAGATCTTTAAACAAATTTTCCGTGTCAGTGAACATTTTCTTATGGTCAATAAACTGAATCGGTCCGATTCCCTTCGTTGGAAAACGTCCTAGCCAGATATTCTCCATAACACTTCGGAACGGCACGGGATGCAGCTCCTGGTGAATCATCGAAATACCACTTTTTAACGCATCATTTGAACTGCTGATGGAAGCCTTCTCGCCATCCAAAAAGATCTCACCGGCATCCGGTGAATAAATACCAAAAAGACATTTCATAAGTGTAGACTTACCTGCACCATTCTCACCCATAAGTGCATGCACCGAACCCGGTCTTACTTTTAAACTAACATCGTCCAGCGCTTTAACGCCGGGGAATTCTTTAGTAATGTTGTTCATTTCCAGCAAAAACTCAGCTTTTTCCATGTTGTTACGCCCCCTACGCTTTTTTTCTTTTTTATGAGAGGCACAGCGGTTCCATCCTGTTCCCTGCCTAAAAGAAATACCGAGGAGCGGTTATCCGCTCCCCGTGCTGTCATATGATCATGATTAACTCTGTAGCCGAGGTTAATTACTTAGCGTCAGCTATGTTGTCTTTCGTAATCTTTTTGTAGGAAATCCATACGTATTGGTTGTCAGTGATATCAAAGCCTACATTATCTTTCGAAGGCGTTTCGCCTTTAGCAAGCAGAGCAGCAACTGTGATGGCAGCCTTACCTTGGTTATTCGCATCATTTAGCACCGTACCGAGCATTGTTCCATCTTCCAGCGCTTGAATCGCAGGAGCAGTTGCATCCACACCTACTACCGGCATGAATTTGTCACCCGTAAAGTAGCCTGAAGCTTTCAGAGCTTCGATTGCACCGAGGGCCATATCATCGTTGTTAGCAAGAACCGCTTCAATTTTGTCGCCGTGGGAGCCAAGGAATGCCGCCATTTTTTCTTGTCCTTTTACGCGATCCCACATTGCTGTATCTTCAGCCAGCTTCTCTACCTTGATTCCTGCATCTTCGATAGCTTGAATAGAGTAAGTAGTACGAAGCTCAGCATCTTGGTGTCCTGGTTCACCTTTCAGCATTACATATTGGAGAACTCCGTCGCCGTTCTTGTCCGCTTCAGGATGTGCTTTCCAGTAGTCAACAATCAGTTGGCCGGACATTGTACCGGACTCTTCTGCTTTCGCACCTACATAATAAACTTTATCCCATTTCTTCATATCTTCAGGAAGCGGTTCGCGGTTAAGGAATACCACTGGAATGTTTGCTGTTTTTGCTTTTTCGATAATGACGCCAGCAGCTGTACGGTCAACTGGGTTAATCAGCATCCCGTTATATTTTTTAGTGATGAATAAGTCAACCTTGTCATTTTGTGTGGGTTGTGAATTTTGGCTATCTACGATATCTACTGTAGCGATGCCTTTAGCAGCACTATCGATAGCGTTACGAACACCTGTCATAAAAGTATCGTCAAATTTGTAAATGGCGACCCCAACTTTAGGCGTTTCTGTTGTAGTGCCCGAGTTCTCAGTCTTTGGAGCGTTAGTTGCCTTGTCTGTAGCACTATCTGTAGTTTTGTTGTTGCCACCACAGCCTGTCAGAGCAGCACCCAGCAAAGCACTAGCTAATAGAACGGAAGTGATTTTTTTCATTATTCATTGACCTCCTATTTATACTTCTTTTTTTTGTTTGCCCCTGATCGTCTCGGGTACATCCATATTATGCCTCACCTGAAAACGCTTGCGAATATAAAATCCTACTCATTACTATAAAAATTCTAATGAACCCAAGAAGAAATATAAGGATGATTTTCATTAAAAATTTATACTTTCTTATATTCTAAAATAAAAAACGAATACCGCCCCATTCAAGGATGGTATCCGTTACACGAAACGTATAAGCATAAACGCCTTCGGCGCCTATTTTAAATCAGCTTCTATCTAACAAACGGAAATAACAGCTTTTGATTCTCTGGCCACAGCATATTGTCCAAATCAATTAGCTTTGTTCCTGTATCGACGCGTTCTGGTACATCGATTCCTTCGATCACTTCAACGGCATGTTTTACAGCCAAATACCCGTTGCTAAAAGGATTTTGGATCACTGTTGCTTGAACAGTACCGTCCTGCAGCAATTCCATCATGGAAGGAGAGCTATCAAAGGCTACCATTTTTATATTTTGCAGCCCCCGACTTTGGATAGCCATTGCCGCCCCCTGTGAAGCAGTCTCATTCAGGCTCGCGATTCCCCGAAGATTCGGATGCTTCAGCAGCATCAGTTGTGTAAGATCTTCTGCATCCTTAATACTGGAGGTCGTGTATGAAATCTCAACCACTTGTATATTCGGATAACGTGCAGTGTAATTTAAAAATCCCTTCTCCCGCTCCTCCGCATCTCTTGCACCATACTCAATGCCGTTAGAAGACTCCAGCTTCTCACTCTGCGTTGAATTGGTGAAGTTAATAATGCCAACCTCGCCGTATCCTTTTAACAGCTTGATCAATCGTTCTGCAGATTTTTGACCCGCTTCATAGCCGTTCGAACCAATATATGTCCTTACTCTTGCTGAACCTACTTCCGCATCTACGGATATGACAGGGATTTTGGAATAAGCCGCCTGATCTACAACCTGAGCAAGCCCCATGTAACTACTTGCAGCTAAAATAATCACGTCTGCTTTTTCTTTTATGGAGTCCTGCACCATTTTCACCTGTTCTGTGATGTCACTCTCGGAGTCCGGAGCTTTGAAGGTTAATTTGACGTTGAATTCCTGCGCTGCAGCTTCTGCTCCCAATTTAACCGTATTCCAGTAATCGCCCCTGTTCATTTTCACAATAAGATGAATATTACGGGTCTTATTTGTGTTGATGTAATTGGGCGCTGAATTAAAACAAGAGGTAACTGTAGTCCATAACACCGCACACATTAACAAGGTTAGCCAAAAACGAAAGGTTTTCATGACGATGTCTCATCCCCCTTAAGCCCTTCATTGCCTTCGCCTTTTGCTAGTGCCGGGAAGATAAGGGTAACCGTAGTGCCTTCTTCAATTTCACTTTCAAAAGAAAGTCCATATTCACGGCCATAGTACAACTCAATACGCTCGTTCACATTTCTTACGCCTACCCCGGAACCACTCATACTCTTACTGCCGCCTGTCAAAATAACCTTCATAGTCTCCTTGGACATTCCTAATCCATTATCACTTATCCTTATAATGACAAGATTGTCCTTCAGTTCTGCTTGGATAGAGATAAAGCCTTCATCAGGCATCATTTCTATTCCGTGATACAAGGCATTCTCTACAATCGGCTGCAAAATCAGCTTAATCGTCTGACACTGCAGTACTTCATCTTGTGCAATGATCTCGTAGCGGAATTTATTTTTAAAACGAAAGCTCTGAATGACGAGATAATGACGAATATGATCAAGCTCTTCCTGCACGGTAATCATATTATTCCCTTTGCTTAGACTAATTCGGAAAAACTTAGATAAAGATTGAATCATTGTAACGACCTCCTCCGTCTTACCACGCTCAGCAAGCCGGATCACAGAGTTCAAAGTATTGTACAAAAAGTGTGGATTAATCTGGGATTGCAGAACTTCAAGCTCACCCTTACGTTTCGTCTCTTGTTCATAAATAATTTGATCCATCAATTGACGGATACGCTGTAGCATGAGGTTAAAGCGTTTAGACAACTGTTCTACCTCATAGGCGCCACTCACATCGATTCGAGTATTAAGATCCCCTTCTCCTACCTGCTGAAGTGTCCGTTCCAGCTTACGGATCGGGCGGGCAATTCGCGCAGACAAAACGACAGATACGATAATTACACATAAAATAACTACCGCTAAGAACCAGGATAAAAAGTTGTTCAGATCACGCTTGGTGGTCACGATCTCGTCATAATAAGCAACACCTACTATTTTCCACCCGGTTTGTTCTAACGTACGTACTGTAATAAATCGTTTTTCACCTGTAGACTCATCCAAATAGCTACGATAAGCATATTCCAATACCGGCTCCACATTCTCATACTTTAAACCAGCATAAATAAGCTGCTGCTGCGGATGATACACGATGTTGCCTAACTGATCGAGGATGTAAGCGTATCCTCTTTTACCAAGCTTAACCTGCTTACTCAGCTCATCTATGGTGCGAAAGTTAAAATCCATCAGGAGGATACCCGTTTTTAGGACTCCATTTTCCTGATATTGAATGAGTTTACTGATCGACACAACCCAAATATATTGACCTTTAAACAAGTTCTGAATATGGGGCGCTGAATAGGAGATCTCAGATGTTCTTTTGGCCGTTGTAAACCAGCTCTGGGTTTCTAATTGTGTGTTGCTGCGCAACTTCTGTCCTGCTGTACCCACGACGTATTTCCCCTGAGGAGTAAAAACCGCAGCAGAAACCAGATCCTCTCTACTTCCCATTAACATAGCCATTCTTTCCATCAGTAAAGCGGAGTCTACGGAGGGACTATTCGTAATTTGATCTTCTGCTGTTTCAAAAATATTTCGCATTCCTTTAACATAAAGCTCCAAATTGTAGTTCACTTGCTCAATAATCTGCTGCATATTCATATTGGCATTCTCTTCTGCTGTCTTCGCAAACTTGTTATATAGCATAAGGCTGACAACAACGGCTACAAGAACGGCAACGGATGTAAAAGTGAGCGTAATCGTTACTTGAATACTACGCAGCTTAGAGGACAACCGGCGTTTCCCCCCTGTTGGATGCTGCGGCCGCAGTCGAAAAGAATAGGGCTTTTCTTGCCGCATAACTACCCTCCTCTGGAGCTATTTTTATACTCTTTGGGAGACTGACCATATTTTTTACGGAAGCAAAAGCTGAAATAGTTAGGATCAGCAAAGCCAATTTTCTCGGCGATTTCAAAAGCCTTCAGTTCCGTGGAGCGTAAAAGTTCCTTTGCTGCCTCTAATCGGATTTGCAAGAGATAACTAACGAAAGTCATCTTCATTTCCTTCTTAAAAATACTGCTAAAATAACCCGTACTGATATGTAAATGCTGACAGACCTTTCCGATAGAAATATCCGATTCCTCATAATGGCTACGGATGTAATCTTTAGCTTCATCAATGAGCAGCTTATAGCTAGATTGGCGTTCTAAGGCAATAGAGTCCATTAGCCGGCTGCAGATCGTAATAATCCATTGCTTGGCTTCACTCATACTATTGAATTTATTCATCTCAGTTAATGAGGAAATGCCAGATCCAACGAACTTATCAGCATCACTACCGGACTCTTTGGCTACACGCAGGATGGATGTAATAATCTCCAGCAAAAAAATCTGATAATCCTGAGTAGATACCTGCTCAGCATTCAATCCGCCAAATAACTCCTCCACGACCTCCTTAAGCTCCTGTACGGTTCCCATCTTAATCGTTCGGATTAAGGACTGCTGGGTCAATTCATCATAGGCCAAGAGTGTATTCGAACGTGACTCCACATCCTCGATCCAAATGACTCTGTTATTGCCAAGAATGAGACGATAATCTAACGCTTGCATGGCATCTCCAAAGGAGTTAAATAGCATAGCAGGCGAGTGACAAACCGTTCCAGAACCAGCGGTTACCGTTAGCTTAAGAAACCGCTGCACATTGTGGCGGATTTCTTCTAGAATTTCAAAAGTCTTCCCCGTAATTTCAGTTTCTTCTCCTGCATCACAAATGGAAAGAAGCACTACCTCATCACGATGGATAAACACCCTGCCAAAATTATGCTTATTACATAATTCTTCTGCAATATTCAGCACAGCGAAGAGCTGTAAATTTCTCTCTCCCGTATCTCGCAAAGAAATTTGCTTACCTGCGGTAAGGCTAACCGTTTCCCGCTCTGGACGAATATAATCCACACTAATTACCGAGGCTTGGAACCATTTTCCATGTAGATCTATTCCGTATTCCGAACTTTTCTCGTCTATTTCATTCATTCGTAACTTGCGTGAAACTAGTGAAGATAAAAACTGCTCACGCAGCACAGGCAGACTTTTCCGATAATGCTCACTGAGTACAAAAACATTCTCCTTCTCTGCGATTTCAGCCTCTATAGTGGCTCTGACCTTTAGCAGAACATCAATCAGCTCCTGTGAAGAAAACGGTTTCAAAATATACTCATCGATTTGCAGTTTAATCGCCTTCTGTGCATATTCAAATTCATCATACCCTGTCAGAATAATGATCTTGGTATTAGGATGCCGCTCGCGAATCCATTCCGCCAGCTGCAGCCCGTTCATAAAAGGCATTTGAATATCAGTCACAACTACATCCGGGAGTAAACGATCTATCGCATCCGCTGCCTCTCGTCCATTCTCCGCCTGTTCTACAATTTCGAAGCCATAGTGCTCCCAATCAATCTGACTGATGACCCCTTCCCTTACATCTTCTTCATCTTCAGCAAGTATTAACTTGTACATTTCTCATCCCTCTTTGGACACGATTTATTTAACTGTCATAAAATTCATTCTATATGATTCAAACTATTCCATCTATGGTTAAGTTATTTAAATAGATTTTGAGCAAAAAAAACCATCCCGCCGTAGCTGGGATGGGGATGATCGGAACCTATAAGTATTATAGCAACGCTTTGTTAAAGCGATAGCCTGCTGTCTTTTCGAAACCTAGATGACGATAAAAAGCATGTGCCGGTGCGCGTTCTACGCGGTTACCACTTCTCAAGAAGAGCTGACAGCAACCTTGCTCACGTGCCCATTCTTCAGCTGCGGCCACAAGTCTTTTACCGAGTCCGTTTCCTCTGAGTTCTTCTGATACGATAAGTGCAGTAATCTCAGTGATACAATCTGTCTGTTTGTAATACGAGATTACCTGTCTAAGACCGACCATTCCCACAACTTCATTGTTTAGTTCTGCAACAAGCGTGCATTGGAGATGGTTATTCTCCATGCTTTCAAGTCTCTCTTTCATCACGCTAAGCGTTGTTGGATAGCCGAATTCACGCAGAAGCGCTGTCACTCTCTCCAGATCATTCAAGCCGCATTTGCGAATTTCCAGTACAGGTGCCATGGTACTACTGTTCATCCTCATTTACCTCCACTTTTAGCATAGACGCTGCCTGCTTGGCTACCGTCCGCGCGATTTCCACATTTTCCGCCGCACTTAATGCTACAGCCATCCGCCGCCCTGGACGGACTTCTGGTTTACCAAACACCCGAACCTGAGTCCTAGGTAGTTCCAAAGCTTCACCAATTCCGGTCACAACAAAAGCTCGTCCTTCTCCTTCAGCCTTCAGCGTAGCTGAGGCACCTGGTGTCAGTAATTGTACTGACTGGACTGGAAAACCAAGAATAGCTCTGACATGCACTGCAAATTGAGATAAATCCTGCGTTGCCATCGTTACCATCCCCGTATCATGAGGTCTAGGGGACACTTCGCTAAACAATACGCCTCGATCCGTCAAGAAAAGCTCCACTCCAAAAATACCAAAACCTCCGAGCTGATCGGTAACTGCCTTGGCAATAGACTGAGCTTCATCCAGAAGTTCCGCCTTCATAAAGTGAGGCTGCCATGATTCGACATAATCCCCGTCCTTCTGAATATGCCCAATAGGTGGACAAAATATCGTGCCAGACACGGACCGCACCGTTAAAAGTGTAATCTCGCTTTCAAAGGTAACGAATGCCTCTACGATAACACGAGTCCCTTTAGCTCTCGCTCCATCCAAAGCAGTGTTCCAGCATTCTTCCGCATCCTCCGGTCTTTTGCAAACACTCTGACCTTTACCGGAAGAACTCATAATCGGCTTGATGACACAAGGAGTGCCTAGTTCTGCAACGGCTTGATGCAGTTCTTCCAGACTATCTGCAAAACGATAATCCGCTGTTGGCAATCCAAGTTCTTCAGCAGCAAGTCGGCGAATGCCTTCTCTGTCCATGGTCAGACGAGCCGCTCGTGCGGTCGGAACAACGAAGAAACCTTCCTCTTCAAGCTCTTGAAGAGCATGAGTAGCGATTGCTTCAATCTCCGGAACAATAACATCCGGTTTTTCTGAGCGAATAAGCGTTTTAAGCGCCTCTGCATCCAGCATATCAATAACATGTGAACGATGAGCTACACCCATCGCTGGTGCATCGCTATAACGGTCTACAGCTACGGTCTCTACGCCAAGACGTTGAGCTTCGATTATGACTTCCTTACCCAGTTCCCCGCTGCCCAGTAGCAGCAGCTTGCGGCTTTGAGCTGAAAAAGGAGCTCCCCACATTGTCGATTTCAACCTCTTTCGGCAAATTGACTATCTCGTTTCCATAAATTTCTGAAAACAAAACAGTTTCATTGTATATTTTCAGGCTTCTTTATTTTCATCCATCATACGCCAGATTGCAAGTGTTCTTCGACAATTTCCTACAAATTTCAAAGATTTTTGTCTAATCTATCAACGAAAGATTGTTCCAAGAGAGATAATTGGTGACCTAATTGACCCCAATGATCTGCGGATTCACCCCCTTTAAGGAGATCTAACATCGCTTTCTCTTGCTCCGCTAACCCTTCTTGTAGGCGTTCTGCAGCAACCTTTAATTCTCTGGTTATGCAATCGACATAATGCGCAAGCAATTTTTTCTTCTGCTCTGCCGCCGCAACATTAACAGCTTCTTTCACAAGAGGCTCAGCCGCACCTTTGACTTGCTCCCGGCCAGCGCCTTCAAAGAAATAGCGAGGGGATTTGAAATATCCCCATAAGGTTGGCCATTCCACGGACTGAAGCTGGCATTCCAGCTCACTAGGAGAAGGCCATGCTGCTTCTTCATTCTCCATCAGATGAAACTCTTGAGTAGAGAAAAACAGCTCAGTAGCAGCCGCTTCAGCCGCTTCATGAACAAGTCTACGCCCGGTACTTTCTAGTCGCAGCGTTGTCGCCCATAGCTCTTGCTCCAATTCACGCTTAGTGGTACGCATCAGCTCTGCACCACACGCAGCGAAGATAGCTTTTAAATTTCCTGCGTCCTCACGTAATAATGAGGGGTGGAAAGATTCCTGAAAATTTCTGGTGAAGGAGAAGCTAATTCGTTGACAGACATGATAGATCAGTTCCTCACCTTCATGAACAAGATCTCTGCTAGGACGTTCTTCGGTCTCCAATAGGGAAAGTCTCTTCATAGCTAGCTGACGACGTTCTTGCATTTCTTTTAATCCTGCTTCACGCTCGTTTGCCGCCATGGAAGCGAGATTCTGCCACTCTTCCGCCCTGCGGCGAACAGATGCGATGCTCTCTGCAGCTGCGTTAAGTGAAAGTTGAGGAAGTTCATCTCCCGCAAAGCTTGATAAGGCTTGCTCAAAATGATGGAAACGGGAAGCCTCATAGCGTGCATAATCATGCTGGGTTTTCCCTTCCAAAGCAAGCAAGCTAGAGAGTGCATAAATTCTCGGCGAGCGTAAGCCGCCTGCACGTAAATTCTGAGCAACATGTTCTCGTACCTCTTCCAATTCATCTTCGCCTGAAGCAAGATCAGAAGCGTTGATAATAAAGAACATTTTATCAAGTGCAAAGCTATCTTTAATACGGCCTAGCTGCGCAAGCAGACCTCGATCTGCTTTTGAAAAGGCGTGGTTGTAATAGGTAACAAAACAAATCGCGTCTGCGTTTTTCATGTAATTAAAGGTTACGCCTGTATGACGAGCATGCAATGAGTCGGCTCCTGGTGTATCCACGAGTACAATTCCGCTTTCGGTCAATGGACAGGCATAATACAAATCAATCCCCTGCACAAAACAGGCTCGGGTCTCCTCCGCTACAAGGCCTCGGTATTCTTCTAAATCAACCGTTCGCACCGTTCCCAGCAAGGGCTCAGCTTCTGCCCAGCCAGCCGCTGCTGCCCTTAGAAATCCAGCATGTGGCAACGCAGAGGGATGAACTCCCCTAGCAGGCAAGCTTGCTAGAACTGTTGTCCATGAGTTTTGCTGTGGTTCTCCTAGTTGCAGCACACTGAAGGAATGGCAGATGTCATCCCAGAAATCTGCCATGGTCTTCATTGTGACAACCGCGCTGGCATGGCGGAAGTCACCTTCCGGCGCTAATATGCGGTTGACCGCAGCCGTGGCGGGATGTGGAGACACGGGCAGCACTTCTTCGCCGAGCAAAGCGTTGGCGAAGGAGGACTTACCCGCGCTGAATGCACCAAACAGCGCGAGGGTAAAGCGGCCGCCGGCGAGATCCTCCGCCCGTGCGGCCAGACTCCGCGCCGCCGATGCCATCGCTGGCTCGCGGCGCAGCAGCTCTGCCGCAGCCGCCAGCGCGTCAGCGGCTGCCGATAGCCGGCGGCGTCCGCCCGCCGGCGAAGCCGTTCCCGCCGCCCAATTTGCGGCGGCGGCACTTCCAGCCGCGACGTTTTGCGGCGGCTGGACCTCCCGCGGTGCGGCGCTCTGCGCAGCCGCTCGCGGGGTTACCCTCACCTCCGGCAGGATGCCGGGGGTGAGGGGCCGGCGCGGCGGCAGCAGCGCCGCGAGCTCGTGCGCGCGGGCAGCTGCCGCGCGGTCCAGCGCGGCTAGCGCGTCAACGGCGCGCGCCTGCCGCGCAAGAGCCTGTTCGCGGCGCTGGAGTACGGCACGCTGCTCCTCCATGAGCGGCGGCAGCTTCGCTAACAGCACATCGCTCACCGCTAACGCGGCACGGCGGAACTGGCTCTTAATATCAGCCGCAAGTGTGCGGCAGAAATTGAGCAGCGCCTCGCCGCTATACCCCGTTCCCGGCTTAACTGCAGCCGCCAGCCACTCCTGGCTCACCGCCGGGAACCCTTGCTTCAGAGTCGTCTCCGCCTCCTCCTCCCATAGCCCGAGATTCTCCGCCCAATCACGTACCAGCTGAATCAAATGCCATTCCAGCTGAGCGGAAACCTCTCGGGTCAACAGTCCTTGCCAGACTGCCAGTCGTTTACTTTGTTCCTTCTCCCGCCGTGCAGCCGTAGAGAATAACCCTAATCGAAACGTAGGGCTAGCACTTTCCATATAGCTTCCCGACGCCTCTCTTACATCTGCAGGCATTAGATTAGCATTATTAAGTAAGGTGTCTAGACCAGTTCGCAAACTTGCTCGTGACTGCTGAGGCAACGCCTCAAGTCGTTCCTTCTCTTCTTCGAGTGACTTCAGTTCATTCGTCACTGTCTCTGCATTCGTACCTTCTAGTTCTTCAAGGAGAGCTGCTCTTTCCTCCTGCTGATCTTCACGGAATGCAGTTAGAGAAGAATCCGCTGTATGATGAATAGAACGAGACAAGCTATATTGAAGCAGCTGTTCCTTTTGTTCCAACAGTTCGGTTATAAGGCTGAGTAGCTGATCCCAATGATTAAGAGGATGCTCTTTCTTTTTGAGAGAGGTGAATAGAATTCCCGCACAATGAATCCCCCATTGTTCAAAAGCATTTTCAAGTTGACGTTTATATTCCTCAATGGAAATCTCTTGTTCCCTGTGCTTATCGATCTGATTAACAATCAGATACAAAGGTTTACCCCAGTCACTAAGATTTTTAGCAAAGGCCAAATTATTCTCTGACTGTACATGGTTATAATCCATTACATAAAATACGACATCAGCTAAATGCAGCGCAGAGCGGGTGGCCGCCTGATGACCATCATCCGTCGAATCTACACCAGGTGTATCCAATAGTACGCCATCCTTGCCTAGCAGTGGTATCTCATTCCACACTTCAATTGCGGAATATTCACCACCATTTCGACAGTATTCTTGTAATCTTTCTGGAGTTGTCTCTATAGGAGAAGGATCATTTTTACTTCCTTCAACTCTAGGATAAATAAGCACTCGTGGAACTCCACTGCGAATAGAGACAATATTCGCACTAGTCGGCACAGGTCCAGAAGGCAGCACTGAACTGCCGCAAAGAAGATTGATCATACTGGATTTTCCTGCCGAAAAATGTCCGCAAAAAGCAAGGGTCAGCTCATTCCCACCCTCTTTATGTTGTAAATCTTCATATATACGTTCAGAGCCTTCATCACCCCAGCGATGCATTAATCCACGCAACTGGAAAAGCAGCGATGCCGTTTCACTTAATGTCTCTTTCTCGATTCTAACCTGTTCCGCTCTCACTGACTCTCCACCTCCACTGTTACCATCTAATCATGCTTTGAATATAACCCATTCAAGAATACGAAATCAGACTCATTTTTAAAATATAAGAAAGTAAAAATTTCACATTATCCTTATATTTCTCGCTTAAACGCTTACCGTCCTTATAAGGACGCCGAAGACGTTTATGCTTATTCAATGTTTATACAGGTGTAATTTCTGTGATGTCACGCAGAACCTTTTTTATAAATAATAATTACAGTTTATCACCAGTTTGACACAAATTAAATACACACTACTTACAAAATAACCTATCATCTCTTACGAAATGAGGTTATTCAAACATCTTTCTGCTTTTTCGCTAGAAAAGTAAGAAGCAAAAAAGGAGCCAACCCTAGGGCCGACTCCTTTTATCACTTCTAAATTTATGCAGTTTCCGAAACAGGCAACAGAATTTCGAATACTTTTCCGTGTTGCAGAATAGTCAAACCACGAGATTTATCTCTCATTACAACAACCTCAGGTTTCACTGACATACGCTCAAAATAGTGTTCAGGAACGTCACCGGAATGACTGATCGTGATACCTTCTACTTCTTGCTCTTCGTTCTCTTCGAGTGGGCTTTCCACTACGCGATCAAAAATATCCGAGAACACTTCAAAATTATCTGTGTATACAGAAATGCATTTCATCTCTATCCCATCCTCTTCTTCAACTCTAACTTTTTGGCGTATGATCTTTAGCTTTCCTGACAACAGCTGTTTTCATACGTTTTTTGCCCTCTCGACATACATCAAGGAGCGGGCAAACTTGACATTTTGGGTTCTGTGCCTTGCAGTGATATCGTCCGAAAAAGATAAGCCGGTGATGAGTGATCGTCCATTCGTCACGTGGCACAGCCTTCATCAGCTTCTTTTCCACTTCCAGCACAGAATCTTTCCAGCCTGCTAATGCAAGTCGTTTAGCAACCCTCTCCACATGCGTGTCCACTGCAATGGCAGGAACTCCAAAAGCATTGGATACTACTACATTTGCAGTTTTACGACCTACACCGGGTAAAGTTACAAGCAAGTCATGAGCCTCAGGCACCTCGCCACCATACTGTTCTATGAGTATAGAGCATAGGCTTTGAATATGCTTAGCTTTGTTACGATATAGGCCGATGCGCCGGATATCCCCCTCCAATTCCTCCAGCGGTACAGAAATATAATCGATGGGGGCTTTGTACTTTTGGAACAGGTCCACGGTCACTTTGTTCACCGTTGCATCCGTACATTGGGCTGATAACAGTACCGCTATCGTTAATTCAAAAGCGTTACTGTGATTTAGCTCGCAATGAGCATCAGGGAACAAGTCTCCAATCGTATCCAAAATGTGGCGGACCTCTGCAACTTTCATAGTGTCCCCTCCACGGAGCGATTACGCTCATTAAAACTCACATGAGCGTGTCATCTCTAATGTAAAGAAATATAAGCAAAGTCTGTATTATAACGTATGGTTTCATACATTTCAAGAAAATACAACTCTTATACTTTCTTATATTTCAAAAAAAACGTCTTGACGCAGGCAAAGCTCCTGTGTCAAGACGGTGATTCACTCAGAAATCCACCATTGCTACTATTGTTTCACAATTTCAACCACGATATCATTATTGAAATACATTATAATATTATCATTTTCTTTCAAAGATTGCACGGACAATGTCGTATCTCCTTGATGAATATATACATTTGAAGCAAGAGTGAACTGATACTTATCGTTCAGATTAGCTCTCTTAGTCACCAATGAGTTCGTCGTACTGTCATAGCGAGAGAATGAACGAGTTAACTGTGGTAACACACGAATGACTGTCGCTCCATCCGTGTCTTTACGAATCTCCACTCTGTCCGCTGTTGTTAAGTTACTAAGAGCAGTTGTTGTGGCGCCATCACGTATGATTCTAACCCCACCGCTTACAGTAAAGTTTTGTGCTGCTCCAGCATACTCCTTCACAATTAAGCTATTCGTTGCAGCTCCTACTGAACTAATCTGACCAGTTGTAAGCTTAACTGCCTGAATAGCGAGCGGTGTGCTTCCATCAAAAGTCACATTCAGAAAATCTCCCGATTTCAAAGCGGTTAGCTTAATGCTCTCACCGGCTTCATTTGTTATTGGGAGCGCCGCAGTATTAATCTCACTGGTCCCCCCATTCCATTTAATACTTATACGGTTGGTTCCAGAATTAACGGTTGCTGCTTCAACCTGAAGAACGGTCTTTACTTTCAATACTGCAATTAGATCCTGACTAGTTGTCAGTGAGGCTGTCACATTACTACCAACAGGAACATCACTTAAGGTTGGATTAGTCTTCCCAAAAATATCAACTAATTGTGGATAAGGCATTGTTATAGTTTGCCCACTGTCCTTAAGCTTCAATACAATTGTTTTAAAAGAAGAATTAACAGCAGACAGGGTTCCTTCGTACTTTGTGACAATTTCCAAAGACAGAGCCCGTTGACCTATTGCCGTTAAATTCACTTTACGGTTCTCAACAAGTTTCGTACCGACATTACTTAAGTTAGGAAGTACGCCTTCAATCAACAATTTTGTTTTTTCATCCAACTGAACGACATGTGCCTTTTTTTCAGTATCCATAACTGTCAACAGCTGTGTTTTAGTATTATAGTCAATAACCGTCGCTCCACTATACTGCTCAATTTGACGGCTTAACACTTCAATCTTTATGACTTGATCACTGCTGTTCAGCGTAAGCTGAATTTTGTCCCCACCTACTGTATCAGCTATAAGATCATCAGCCACAGCGCTATTCATATTCGGAATAACAATCACCGGCTTCGTGCCTAACAGTTTAACTTCACGTGTTCCGTCCGTTTTTTTATACACAACTGTTGAATTGCTCAGTTCGGTAAGTACACCTTGAACTGTCCGTTCAACACCTTCTGTCACTTCTACAGTACGTATCACATTTTCCTTAATCGTATATTTAACAGCAGCACCTGTCTTTAAATCTGCTGGCTGCAGCACTGATGATTGCGAGCTGAATAATGAAGTTCCATCTTCCCATTTAAAGGTTTCCACCGTACCAGCAGCATTTTTAAACGTAATGCTTTTCCCAGTAAGATCTATACTTTGAACGGTACCTGTCGTCGTTTTGTTAACAACGCCTGAAGTCACTTGAACCTTGACCACTTTATGTGACCCACTATAAGTTTCACGTTGCAACGTAACTACACTATCTGCTACCAGCGAAGCAGGTTCAATTGGAGTCCCATTCGCATCTACAAAGGTAGTCGTTTCATCATAGTAATATTCACTGAACCCAGTAGCTGATTTCAGCCATAGCTTATTACCAGGTGCTACCATTGCGAAGCTTCCGGAAAGGCTCTCCACTTGTTGTGTAGGGTCAGTCACTTCAACATAGGCTGCGTTATATGTCGCTCCAATTACAGTAACCTTTGTGTAAGGTTGGACATCACTTAGATTTATTCTACTTTCAGAAGCGCTTGTGTAATAAGCGGTGCTTGCTCCCAGGGTATATGTAGAAGTCTTTCCGTTGTTATAGACGGAGAGTTTCCCACCTGCTAATTGACTGATTGTTCCTGATACCGTGTTGTCATATTCAACCGTATTGTGAGCTTCTGCGCGGCTGAAAAAAGTCGCCAATTGAGCACGGGTCACAGCCCCTTGTGGATCAAAGCGATTACCGTCAAGACCATTGGCTAGTTTCAGATCAACAGCAACGTTGATGTACCCTCTTTTGTTTGCAGACACTTTAGCATCATCCGCAAAGCCTGTCGGCGCACTAGCTGCTACGGCTGCATCTGCACTTTTTCCTAGTGCACGAATTAAGAGTTCAGCAATCCATTCGCGGGAGGCTTTACGTTCTCCCCAAGAAGTCTTCAGATTATCTGGAGCCATTTCAGTCGCCTTATCAAGTAGGCCTTGTTGAAAAGCCAACACTACATAATCCTTGTAATAATTCGTAACCTTAAAATCATTAGGTAAGGCAACCGTAGAAGAAGTATCCACTTTATCCTGCAACTTCATAAAACGTAATGCCATAAGCACAGCTTCCTGTTGAGTTACAGAATCCCCAGGGCGGAACAAACCATTATTACCAACTACAATTCCTTGTGATGCTAATTTATAAATATGCTTTTCAGCCCAAAAGCCTGTCTTCACATCGCTAAAAATGCCAACAGATTGTGTAGTAGTTGTTGCTGCTGTAGCGGCTGTATCTGCAAACACTGCGCTTGCGCCACTAAAAATCATGGTTCCAGCCATAACAGCCGATACTGCTTTCGTAGAATAAGCCTTCAATGGACGTTTTGACCTTTTTTGCGCGGACAATAGATTATTCCCCTCTCTATGACTCAAATAAATAGTATAGTTTAAAATTCGTCAGTTAGATGCTTTTATCCTTTGTTGTAATAACAATTAGCTATTATCTCTAGTCATTGGATGCATTAGATCAACATGACCCATCAAGCTTTCAACCTTTTCACCATCCACCAAAACTTCGATGCTTTTTACTTCTTCAAATTGAAAATAGGTTTTGGCAAGTGATGAAATCGCTAAGGACTCCCCACCAGCACCCAGCTGTGCTTCATCCGGTTTATGAAGATCCATCACAATTTGACCATCAACAAACTTTAACGATTTCAGTTCAATCTTGCCCCATAATGATACAAGGTCGGTATTCTCGTTGCTTTGCAATGCTTTGAACGTCTCTGTATATTTCTGGGCATCGTCAGAGAAGCTAATGCTAGTCTTAGCAGGAATCAGATCCATAACTTGTGAATCCGTATAATATGCATCGATACTCTGGCTCTGTTTTTGCTTCTCTTCTGCTACTGGCTTTGCAGTTGCCTGAGTTTCTGTGTTGCTATTATCTGCTGTCGGTTGCGGAGTGCTAGTCACTTCGTTTCCTGGTTCATCGCTTGGAGCCGGTGTACTTTCTCCCGCACCACTTACAACATTTGAAGTCTCTTGCTCCACACCATTTGCTGGAGCCGCAGTAGGCTTGTCTCCACAGCCAGCAATCACTAGCAGAAGCAGTGTAGCGATCCCAATTGTACTCCATTTTTGTTTCATCATTAATAAACGCCTCCTCTAGATGAATACGGGCAGACAGGTACCGCAAAACCACTTCTTGCCTTTTAAAATAAAAGCAGAAAGCTGACTTTGCGGCGCTCGTCTGCCACTGGTCTGTTATTTTATACCCAAATATTCCTTAATCCCACTCACTATTGAAGCCGCAACTTTGTTTTGAAGTGCATCTGTAAAGAGCAATGCTTCATCTTTTTTGTTGCTAAGGTATCCCACTTCAAGTAATACTGCAGGCATTTTCGTTTCACGGATAACATGGAAATTCCCATAACGTACACCGCGATCGCTAAGCCCTGTAGCTTGAACAAGATATTTATGCATCACGTTCGCCAATGCTTTACTGGCTTCCCGTTGATAATACGTTTCTGTTCCACTAGCTGATGAGGAACCTGAGCTATTGGCGTGTACAGATATGAAGATATCAGCTTTTAAATTATTCGCCATAGCTGCTCTTTCTTTAAGCTCCAAGAAAGTATCATTACTTCGTGTTAACACGACGTCAATATTACTTTCTTTTTTCAGCAATTCAGCTGTCTTAAGTACGATGGCCAAATTAAAATTCTTCTCGTATTTACCTGTAACACCCACTGCTCCAGAATCTTTAGCACCATGCCCTGCATCTAATACTACTAGCTTTCTGCCATTATTTCCTGGTTGTGTAGTAGTATCATCAGTGCTTTCCGCATTTAGATCGATTACAACCAGCTTAGAATCGTCTCCAGTTACGCTAACGTTGTAATTTTTAGCATAGTTCAAATCGATTACAAAACGTACTGTATAAGGATTCGTGCTATAAAGGGAGTAACGTACTCCTGATACATCGGGATAATCTTTCACTTCCAAGCTACCGTTTAGGTCAGGATCAAGGATCTGTCCTGTGCCAAATAGGTCTGAGAAGGTGGCATTAGGTAAATCAACAACTAACCGATCCGGCCCAGTCATCACTGTCACTTTCGGTACTGAATTACCCTCCATGGCTATGCTCAAACGATTTTCGCTAAAGCTCACACCATTTACCATCGCTAAATTCTTAGAAGGATCTACCGGCGGTACAACCTCAGATCCACCATTTTCAGTATTTCCACCTGAACTGCCGTTATCATTTGAGGATCCTGGGGTAATAATATACACACTCTTCTTCACGTTGTCCCACGAGACATTTAATCCGAACTGTTCACTAATGAACCGAATCGGTACAAGTGTCGTATTACTACGAAGGATAGGTGCTGTGGTAAGTGTTACTGTCTTGTCATCAACTGAGGCTATCTTTTGATTCACAACCAATTTGATGACTTTTCCTTGCTGTTCAATCGTTACCGTCTTGCTCTTCTGATCCCAACCCACCTTATATCCAAGGCTTTCAGAGATCAACCTTAACGGCACCATGATTGTATCATTCACATTCTCAACCGGGACATTTTGCCCTGCGGTCAGCTCCTTGCCGTCCAGAAAAATCTTACTATTCCCGGCAGCAGCATGTCCGTTCTCAGGCAAAACAAATACTAAGAGCAACAAAAACAACATCAAACTGAATTTCTTCATTCTACACCTCTAAATCTAGTATTCGCCTGTGAATGGCGATCGTGATGGCCTGTCTACGTCAACCTCAGACCTCTATTAGACGCTAATAATCTATAAAGGTTGCGAATATATTCCATAAAAATTGAGAAATCTCACCAACATTAAGCATTAAAGTCCTAGATATTCCTTAATACCGGCTACAATTTCTCTCGCTAATTTGTCTTGAAGCTGCTCACTATACATCCCTGATTCATTTCCTGAATTAGTAAGATACCCCACTTCTAGAAGTACTGCCGGCATACTGGTTTCTCTTGTAACATGCAGGCTTTTCGTTCTTACTCCGTTGTCCTTGAATCCAGTACCTGCTATCAGATGTTTGTGCATGACCTGAGCAAGCGGCAGACTCCCACTACGCGAATAGTACGTTTCACTGCCATTTATTTTGTCTCTATTCGGATAACCCAACTCTAGTGAATTCCCATGCACTGAAATAAATAGATTAGCCTTTGCTGCTTCTGCGATATTTACTCGATCCTGAAGACCCAACGTAATGTCTTCAGTCCTAGTAAATACGACGTCAACCAAAGCTTCCTGCATAAGTAGTGTTTGTACTTTACGGATAACTGCCAGATTGAAGTCTTTTTCCAGCTTACCCGTGAGACTGACTGCTCCTGATTGTGTCCCTCCATGACCCGCGTCGAGAACTACAACTGGCTTTCCTGTCATTCCACTACCACCTGAGGGGTTCCCTTCACTGCCTGTAACATTCAAATCCAGTGTCACCAGTCCAGTACTTTCATCCGTACTTAATTGATAAGGCTGGCTCCCGACCGTTTGAATCACGAACCTAACAGTAGAAGGACTTACACTGAACAACGCATACCGGATCTCAGAAACTAGAGGGTAACCAGTAACATCCAGCTTCCCTTGCGGACTTCCGTTTGTGGTAATACTCGGTAGACCTCCTACGAAATCAGGAGCAAAAGCTGCACCGGGAAAATCTACGACGATTCGATCTGGACTGCTCATTTTTGTGATGCTAGGTTTAGGGGCCCCAGAAACAGCGATGATTAATCGATTCTCAGTGAAGGCTGCCCCATTTACCAGCGGACCTGCTGCATTCACACCAGTGCTTCCTGGTACTGAGGATGATTGTGGTGTCGGTGAGGGCAAAACACTTCCAGTGCTTGTGCCATTATCCACGCCGGGTGTAGTAATCTGGGTTGGAGAAGGAGTACTTGTTGCTGTTGGACTAGTAACGGTTCCCTCAGGTGTAGCCACCGAAGCTTGTCCACCCGTCAAATAGACCGTTTTATCGCTATTATCCCAGCCAACCTTTAGACCGAACTGCTCACTTACGAAGCGAATCGGAACGAGAACTGTACCACCGCTTTGCTTGGGTGCTGCGTTTAAATCAAACGTTACTCCATCCGCATCAGCTGTTTTTTTTCCTACAGCCAGCTCAATGCTTTTTCCATCTTGGTGAACCGTTACTTTGCGGGCCTTCTGCTCCCACAATACCTCAAATCCAAGATTCTCCACTACCACTCTGACGGGAATCATAACGCTACCATTGACATTCTCAAGTTTAATTCCTTTTGGCAAAGCAAGCTCTTGATTGTCCATAATAATTCTGCCTGAGCTGCTACCAGCTGCGGCAGCTTCACGTCCAGTGAATGATAGTAATAATAATGGCAGCAACAATAGTAGCAACGTTCGATACCCAACTCTTCTCATTTTCCCGCTCCTTCTGCAAGTAATAGATCTAGATAAGTATTAAGACGACAGAAATCACCAAATGTTTCCTTTATCACCAATCAATATTTCGATTATAGCAAAAAAACTTCTATTTCCGACACCCGGAAATAGAAGTTTTGCGTAATTTTTGTAAAAGTTAAGAATCAAACCAGTTATATCCTATTATTAAGAGAATAACTTAGCCGCATGACGCTCTTCATACGCAGCAATTTCATCTGCATGCTGAAGGGTTAATCCGATATCATCCAGACCTTGCAGCAAGAACTGACGACGGTGCTCATCCAGATCAAAGCTGATGCTCAGTCCAAATTCATCGTGAAGTGTATTGCTCTCAAGATCCACGGTCAATTGGTAGCCATCATGCTCGGCTGTCCGATTAAACAGCTCATCCACTTGCTCTTCCGAAAGCTTGATCGGCAAAATGCCATTCTTAAAGCAGTTGTTGTAGAAGATATCTGCATAAGAAGGTGCAATGACAACTCTGAACCCATAATCCATAATCGCCCAAGGTGCATGTTCCCGTGAGGAACCACAGCCAAAGTTAGCACGTGAGATCAAGACAGAAGCACCTTTATAGCGTGGCTTATTCATTTCAAAGGCAGCGTTATCGTTACCAGCTTCATCAAAACGCCATTCGTAGAACAAAAATTGTCCAAATCCTGTCCGTTCAATCCGTTTCAAGAACTGCTTTGGGATAATAGCATCCGTATCTACATTCACCCGATCTACTGGTGCAACAATTCCTGTTAATTTTTTAAAAGCATCCATAGTTTTATCCTCCCGTGTTCTCTCTAGTTCTATGAGCTGACAGCTTCCGTCTTATAGTTCCAATCACGTACATCAGTGAAACGGCCTTTTATCGCAGCTGCAGCAGCCATAGCTGGGGATACCAGATGCGTGCGTCCACCGCGACCTTGACGTCCTTCAAAGTTACGGTTCGAGGTAGATGCACAGCGTTGCCCAGGTTGCAGTACATCAGGGTTCATCGCAAGGCACATGCTGCATCCCGCTTCGCGCCATTCAAAGCCCGCGTCAGTAAAGACTTTATCAAGCCCTTCCTTCTCAGCCTGCATTTTAACACGACCAGATCCAGGAACAACAATGGCAGTAACCTTGTCAGAGACTTTATGGCCTTTTGCTACCACGGCTGCCGCTCTCAAATCTTCGATCCGTCCGTTAGTACAAGAACCGATAAATACATAATCAATTGGAATTTCAGAAATAGGAGTTCCAGGAGTCAAATCCATATATTCAAGCGCTTTTTCAGCAGCTTTGCGTTCATTTTCAGTGGTAAAGTCAGCCGGATTTGGCACGCTAGAGTTGATATCTGTACCCATGCCCGGGCTAGTACCCCAAGTCACTTGTGGAATCAATGTCTCCACATCGAATTCAACCACCGTATCATACTGAGCACCTTCGTCACTAACAAGACTCTTCCATCCTTCAACAGCAGCGTCATATGCTTCGCCTTGCGGCACATATTGACGTCCACGCAGATAGTTAAAAGTAGTTTCGTCAGGAGCGATCAAACCTGCTCTTGCTCCACCTTCGATCGACATGTTGCAGACGGTCATACGTTCTTCCATCGACAGCTCACGAATAGCTTCACCTGTGTATTCAATTACATAACCTGTTGCAAAATCAGTACCATACTTAGCAATAACACCAAGGATCATATCCTTTGCTGTTACACCAGGATTGCGTTTACCTGTGAAACGAACTTCCATAGTCTTAGCTTTGGATTGCTGCAAACATTGGGTAGCCATTACATGTTCAACTTCACTAGTACCGATACCAAAAGCCAGCGCACCAAATGCTCCATGTGTGGAGGTATGGCTGTCACCGCAAACGATAGTTTTACCAGGGTGCGTCAAACCGATCTCAGGTCCCATTACGTGTACAACGCCTTGATCGATATCATTCAGGTCGAACAATCTAACTCCAAAATCAGCACAGTTTTTAGAAAGTGTATCAATTTGCTGCTTGGAAATTGGATCCTTAATGTTAAAACGATCCTTGGTAGGAACGTTGTGATCCATTGTAGCGAAAGTCAGCTCAGGACGGCGGACCTTGCGGTTACTGAGGCGAAGTCCTTCGAAAGCTTGTGGAGAAGTTACTTCATGAACCAAATGCAGATCGATATAAATAATGCTAGGTTTACCTTCCTCTTGATGAATAACATGATTATCCCAAATCTTTTCAAACATTGTCTTGTTGCTCATAATTTCACCTCATTAATAGAATCGTTCATTGGAAGAGAGCGTGGAGTCTCTCTTGAATGATCTAAATATAACATCACCATCTTTATAATTCCAAGATATGATATCTATAGAAGTGATAGGTTTAACCTATAAATTGAAGATGATTTTTATGCTGAGACCCTAGTCAGCCCACTCCTTAGACGAATGCCCTTCATACTATATCGGGTCCTGGTTGTTGAAATGCAGTGCATTTGTTAGCGCAGAAGGAGTTGGAACAATTGAGGTCAGGAACGAGACTTACCGGGCGAGTTATTTTCAAAGGTGATCAAGGGTATGAAACGGCACGTAAGAATTGGGATCCGCATACTGACAAATTCCCGAAAGTGTTTGTTTTCGCACAAAAAACACAAGATGTTGCGAACGCCATAAAATGGGCTAACGAGAATAAAGTCCCCATCCGTGCAAGAAGCGGTAGACATTCTCTGGAGGTTAATCTTTCACAGGTCACCGGAGGAATCGTCATCGATGTAAGTGAAATGAAGAAAATCAAACTAAATAAAAAATCAGGAACTGTTGTTGTGGGTACCGGAAATACTGTGGGGAGAATTGCACACACGCTTGCTGGGCAAGGATATATGGCTCCATTCGGCGATAGCCCTACGGTTGGAATCGGAGGCATCACCCTAGGCGGGGGTATCGGGCCGCTCCAGCGAACCGTGGGCCTTGTTAGTGATAATCTAATCGAACTCGAAATGGTTGATGCCAAAGGGAAAATTATTCGTGCCAATAAGAATAGTAACTCTGATCTCCTCTGGGCTTCCCGCGGAGGTGGCGGGGGGAATTTCGGAGTTTACACCAGTTACAAATTCAAAGTACGTCCTGCTCCAGCTTCGGCTACCGTTTTTCGTATCACCTGGCCTTGGGATCAGTTCGAGAAGGTATTCAAAGCTTGGCAACTCTGGGCTCCTTGCGTTAATACCAAACTGGGCAGTGAATTATCCATTGGTCCGAAAAAAGGCGGAAATGTCACTATGACGGGGCTGTTCCTCGGATCAAAGGCAGAGGCTTCCCGCCTCTTAAAGCCCGTTACGAGCGTTGGAACGCCTACGAATCAAATCATCCGCTCTATGCCCTATACAAAAGTAGTGAGTTTTATGTTAGCGCCTGATCCAGTGCTAACTCAAAGAGTCAGCAACCAGTTCTCCAGCGGTTTCGTAAGAAAACCCTTCCCGGACAAGGCAATTAAGTCCATGCGTGAATTCTTAGAGAAAGTGGAGGGAGAATTCGCAGGTTTCTTTTTCCTCAACTGGGGTGGAGCTGTGAGCCGTAAGTCACCCAAATCTACAGCCTTTTACTGGCGTAAAGCGAAATTCTATGTTGAGTGGAATAGCTCATGGATCAAGAAATCGGAAGCTGCCAGAAATATATTCGTAGTACGAAATACACGTCGGAAACTGCAGCCATTTATCGTGGGGAGCTACATCAACGTTCCAGACCAGGGAATTAAAAATTCCGGACCAGTATATTATGGAGCGAACTATCCTAGATTACGGAGAGTCAAAGCTAAATATGACCCGGGAAATATATTTAACAACCCTCAAAGCATCTCTCCAGCCCGCAAAGTATAGTAAGACGTAATAGCGTAGCATCAAAATTAGACCGGCAAACATAAAGGACTCCAGCGAATACTGGTAAACCACACCTTCCTATTTGCCGGTCAGTGCGTTCGTGCACGAACTTACATGCGAACCTATATAAAACTTCAGTTTCATAGGTTATACTTATAAGTAAAAACAATCTCCCAAAGGAGTTTATACATGGAACTGAGACAACTACAATATGTACTGCAAATCGCAGCCGAAAAAAACTTCTCCCGTGCAGCGGACAAGCTGCACATTGCCCAACCATCACTCAGTCAGCAGCTTTCCAAGCTGGAAAAAGAGCTCGGTGTAATGCTGTTCCAGCGAAATACCAGCTCTGTTGAACTGACCTATGCTGGATCTAAATTCGTAGAGCAAGCCCAAATCATCATTGATGGCGTAGAACTGCTGCGACAAGAAATGTCTGATATTTCTGAACTGCGTACCGGGCGCGTCGTTGTAGGCAGTATGCCGATCACTGGTGCACATTTACTGCCGCATGTGCTTCCGGTTTTTAAACAAAATTACCCGGAAGTAGAAATCACTCTGCTCGAAGACTCCTCCATGAACCTAGAGAAGCTCACTGCGAGTGGTCAGACTGATTTAAGCCTGCTCTCATTGCCGCTCGAAATTCCGGCACTTGCTTACGAAGAACTGGGTGAGGAAAGGATCGATCTTGCAGTCCCACCCGAACACCCGCTAGCTAAACGTAGCTTAGATGGAACTAAGACCTCTTTGGAAGAACTAAAGGACGAGCCATTTATCGTACTTAAAGAAGGCCAAGGCTTCCGTAAAATGACTATGGATCTGTGCCGAAACGCTGGCTTCGAACCAAAAATTGTTTTTGAGAGCAATAACATGGAAACAGTTCAGTCACTGGTCGCCACTGGAATGGGTGTAACTCTTGTGCCTCATTTTATTGCCCGTGCACCGCGGAGTGAATTCGTCCCTGTCTACTTACCGCTCACTGATCCTGCCCCTAGCCGAACACTTGTCGTAGCCTATCGACGCGGACGTTATTTATCTAAAGCCGCTAAGGCTTTTGTAGAAACATTTAAATCTACGGTATCTGAATTAACCGAAGAATAGACCCTTGGAAGGCCGCTCTGATCATCTGACACCGAGCCACACTTTCATTAACTGGCCCATTATCGTTAGGTGTCCCTGTATGATCTTCCACAAATTCACGAGTTACACTATTCTGGAACTCTGCTTTTTCGTTTAGATCTTGATTCTGCGCCTGCTCAGGATTGTTGTCTTTAGTCAATTTAATCCACCTCTTGGTAACAGATTATACCTTTACTTAGAGGTTAAACAGAATAATCAAAGCTTTCTAATGCGAGAAATAGTTCCTTCGTTTTTCCTTTGCAAAGCAACCATCTCCATGGTATTCTATTGAAAATAAGTGAAACGTGCAGACGGGACCAGTAAGAATGAGTCTAACCGCGCCTAGAGAGTAAATTCCGACAGGCTGAAAGAATTTACCGCGGTTTTCGTTCCGAATCCTACCCCCGAGCGGCCTGTGCTAAGCAGGACGGATCCTCCCGTTACGAGAATGAAGTCGGATGATCCCTCATCAATGAAGGTGGTACCGCGGAAGTTTACAAGCTTTCGTCCTTTGCTAAGTCTAAGGATGGGGGCTTTTTGTCGTTTTCAGCATCTATAAAAATACTGAGGAAGTGAACAGATATGACGACACGAATCGTAGTCAAAATAGGCAGCAGCTCACTGACTGGAACAGAAGGCGGATTGAATCGCGAAGCCGTGTCATTCTTCGCTTCAGAGATTGCCGAATTGAAGAGAAACGGCTGCGAGGTGTTATTAGTAACCTCCGGTGCTGTAGCCGCAGGCTTTCGCAGTATCGGTTATCCTACACGTCCGAAGCTGCTGCATGAGAAGCAAGCAGCTGCTGCTGTAGGCCAAGTACTGCTCATGCAGGCATATCAGGAAGCTTTTGCCGAGCATGGAATAACCACAGCACAGATCCTACTAACCCGTACCGACTTTTGTAGTCGCAGAGCTATGAACAACGCGATGATGACGGTAGAAGAGCTGCTTCGCCTAGGAGCGGTACCCGTATTTAACGAGAATGACACCGTCTCCGTTGATGAGTTAAAATTCGGTGATAACGATACTTTGTCCGCGCTGGTAGCTAACCTGCTGAAAGCCACCAGATTGCTCGTCTTAACTGACATGGATGGCTTATATAGTGGAGATCCTCGGAAACATCCCGACGCTGTTCGCTATCAGTTCGTTGATGATATTACGCCGGAGATTTATGCTATTGCTGGTGGAGCTGGCTCTAGTGTGGGGACAGGTGGCATGCGTTCAAAAATCGATGCTGCCAAGATCGCTACACGAGGCGGTGTGCCCGTCTTTGTTGGGAGAGCTACCGAACCAGGGGATTTACAACTCGCAGCGACAGGCTCGGGCCGAGGTACTTATTTTGCAACCAAGTTATCTTCTTTACCTGTTAAAAAGCAATGGCTTGGCTTCATGTCCACCCCACTCGGCTCCCTGTACGTTGACGAAGGCGCCGTTGAAGCGCTGCTTCATGGCGGTCATAGTCTGCTGCCTGTCGGCGTCAAACAGATCGAAGGTAACTTTCACGCTGGGGATGTTGTAGAAGTCCTTGGACCAGACTCCAAATTGCTGGGACGCGGGATTGTGAATTACGATGACACTCAGCTGCGCAGTATTCAAGGTTTACCCAGCCGTCAGATTGTACCGAAGCTGGGAGAAGTACACCGGCTGGAGGTCATTCACCGTGACGAATGGATTACATTGAGGTAAAAATTTTGCCCATATAAAATTAAGGAGGAATCGTCATGAGTGAAGTTGTCAATAAAGCAAAATTAGCCAAGGAAACCACCGGAGTATTAGCGAGTCTAACTACCGGCCAAAAAAATGAAGCACTCTTAGTTATGGCTGATGCGCTGCGTCGTGAAGCTCCAGCTATCATTGCTGCCAACCGGGAAGATCTGGAACGCGGACGCTTAAGTGGTACTCCCGAGTCCATGCTTGATCGACTAGCGTTAGATGTAGGCCGAATTAACAGTATCGCAGAAGGACTTCAACAAATCGCTGTATTACCTGATCCAATTGGTGACACGCTAGAAACTATTGAACGTCCAAATGGTCTCAACATCCAGAAACTCCGTGTTCCACTCGGTGTCATCGGCATCATCTATGAAGCACGTCCAAACGTAACTGTTGATGCCGCTGGTCTGTGTCTAAAGACTGGTAACGCTGTTGTGTTGCGTGGTGGCTCCTCCGCCCTGTCCTCCAACCGACAAATTGTCGAGGTTCTTCACAACGCTCTAGCAAATACTTCAATGCCGAAAAATGCGCTACAGTTGATCGAAGATCCCAACCGTTCCTCCGTTGATGAAATGCTTAAGCTCAACGGACTACTTGACGTGATTATCCCTCGCGGAGGAAGTTCTCTGATTCAAAATGTTGTGCTTAACGCAACCGTGCCCGTCATTGAAACGGGTGCAGGCATCTGCCATACTTATCTCGACGCAAGCGCTTTGCCAGAAATGGCTCAGAACATTAGTCTGAATGCCAAAGCACAGCGCCCTTCAGTTTGCAATTCCATGGAGACGCTACTCGTTCATAAGGATTACGCAAACGAGTATCTGCTTTCTTTGGCCGAAGCTTTCCGTGATGTTAACGTTGAATTACGTGGCTGCCAGGAAACATTATCCTTTGTTCCATGGGCATTACCTGCAACATTAGAGGACTATGCTACTGAATATAATGATTATATCTTGAATATCAAAATCGTCAGCGATTTAGACGAAGCTATGCAGCATATCGCCCAGTATGGCACGAAGCACTCGGAATGTATCGTAACTGAAGATCCGGATAACGCTTCACGCTTCTTACAGGAGGTTGATGCTGCAGCTGTTTACTACAATGCTTCAACCCGCTTCACAGACGGCTTTGAATTTGGATTTGGTGCAGAGATCGGCATTAGTACACAGAAACTCCATGCCCGTGGACCGATGGGTCTGCCTGCTCTTACTTCAACCAAATATAAGATTTACGGAACAGGTCAAATTCGGGGTTAGTGTCCATGCATCCGTTTTTAATTACACCACTTTTAGGAGGATTTTGAGCCATGTGTCAGCAACCTTCCATTCCACTTATGAATCATAATATTGTATTTTATGGCGCAGGCTCTATGGCAGAAGCCATCGTTCGCGGGATGATTAGCCGTAGTATCGTAAAATCCGATAATGTTATTATGCTTAACCGTAGCAGTAGTGAACGTCTGGCAGAACTAAGAAGTCGTTACGGTGTAATCGGTACAAATGATCCTGAACAAAAAACAGATTACCTACGGAACTCACCAGTAATCGTGTTGGCTATGAAACCAAAAGACGCTGCAGAAGCACTTCGGGGACTCAGCCCACTTCTCTCACCTGATCAGATCATAGTCTCTGTAATTGCTGGGCTGTCCATTCGAACGATGCAAGGTCTGCTTGGCAAAGAGCAACCCATCGTCCGTACTATGCCGAATACTTCTAGTTCCATAGGTCTTGGTGCCACTGGCATAGCCTTTTCCAAAGAAGTAGATGAGAAAGGACGACGCCTAGCACTCAACATCTTTGAAGCTGTCGGACTAACAACAGTCATTGATGAAGAACGCATGGAGACCTTAACGGGTATCTCCGGCAGTGGGCCTGCCTATATTTATTATATGATGGAGGCAATGATCGCTTCCGGTATACGGGGCGGACTGCCGCTTGATCAAAGCACGGAGTTAACCGTTCAAACGGTTCTTGGCGCTGCTAGAATGGTACAACAGACGGGCGAGGATCCAGCTGCACTTCGTAAAAAGGTCACATCCCCGAATGGCTCTACACTAGCAGCGATAGAAGTACTCGAGCAGGGAGAATTTTTCGAAACTGTCATCGCGGCAGTAAATCGCTGTGCCGAACGTTCCCGTGAAATGGGCGCTGCGCTTGAGAAAGAGCTGCATTCGTAAAATAAAAAGATCGCTTCCCATACCACATTGGTCAGGAAGCGATCTTTTTTTTCAATTTAAGGCCATGATTAGCCCGTTACAACATTTCCATAAGTATCTCGAACAATCACTTTAACATTAGCCGGAGCCCCAACAGTCACGTCCAGCGTGTTCCTAGAATTATCGAATAGCAGATCTCTAGGAGTTTCCCCTAAAATGATGTATAGCGTATTCCCAACATGCTTAGTTTGAAGCAGCTGTTGTTCTTGTGCTTCTTGTAGCTTTCCTTTATTTGAAGAATAACTCCCGAATACATTCAGCTCGTTTCCACCCGTTTGATCTACTTTAATCCCATAAGGCTCTGCAGCTTGGATAATGATGGTACTAACGCCCTTTGGAACGGCTCCCTTCCAATCTGGCAATGCGTAACTTTCTTGCACAGCTGAAACGGTACGGCGAAATTCCTGTGTTAATCCTAAAGAACTAAATCCCGCAAAAACCAGACAACATACAGCTATAAACCCTACGAACAGAACGCTTAGCACATCATAATACATTTTTCCTTTTCCACGAAACCATAAAGTGTATATCACAATTTCTAAGCCTAATAATATAAAAATGATCGGCCACCAAGCAAGCGTCGTCTCAAACACTTCGGCGCCCCTCCACTGCGAGACCATGATTAGTGCTCCCAGAAATAAAAGGCTCAATCCCATCGACAACGTTCCCACACGCCAGCGTCTTGATTTATCTTCAGCAACCGGACGCTCACTTGAAACATTAACTCCTTGCTGTAATTCTGTCGGATTATTCAAGAATGACCACCTGTCCCTTTTCTCCCTTTATTGTTCTTGCTTCCCGCCATCAGCTTCAAACCACCGCCAATCAACAGCACAGATACGATAAAGGTCCTGAAATATTCATTGACTATATACTCTAAACGCCATCCAGGAAATCTGATATCAAGCGCAGGAACTGCGACATTAACTACAATGTAATACAGTCCTAGACACATCAGAGCAGCTCCAAGCCATCCTTGATGATTTAAAAATCCTTCTATGACTGGCTTATCCTGTAAAGGTTCACGTCCATGTCGGCTGACAAGCTGTAAGCCATCGAACAAACTGTAAAACCAAATGACTGGAATGAGGAAGAATAGCAGCGTTAAACGCAGTAGATCCATGACATAAATACTCCCTAGAAATAGCAGCATGAGCTGTAATCCTCTTTTTTGCAGCCCTAGATACATTTGTCCGGCACCCGGAAAGGCAGAAAGCAATGTAGCCAAAACTTTGCTACGGCGCCCCTCCTCACGACCAGCCTCCATCTCTTCGAATAGAGTACGATCTACCATTTCTTCTCCAGCTTGCTTACGATGGATTAACTGAACCGCATCAAACATACAATATAACCAAATCACTGGTAATACGCCAAACAGGAGAAGGAAAACATCACTTGACGTAATCCCTGCCAGGAATAACATCACGGTCATAAAACCGAAGAAAGAAATGAGGAAAGACAATCCTCGCTGCATCAACCCCATATGAAAATGACCCAATCCTGGAATGAACGATAATAAAATTACATGTACACGCTCATTATCGTCTGTCTTAGCGGGCATTGAAGAAAAATCAAAATTCGATCCATCTGGAGTCATTGCCGGAGCAGGCATCTGGAGCATTTTAACCACCAGATGCACCATCGAAACCGTCCCAATAAGTAGGAACCCTATCACACCCATTAATAGAATATCCTCGGCACCTTCAGCCACAGCTATTAAGAATGACATAAATAAGATGCCAAAGCTTAACAGAAGATAAACAATTCCCTGTGGGCGTTTTCCCATATAATAATGACCTGCTCCAGGAATCAAATTAAGAAAAAAAGCTTTTAATTTACTACGCTGCTGTTGCATATTTCATTTCTCCTCTCATCACTTTCTGCTGCCCATTAGCTGATCCAACCATCCGCTAGTTGCCTGTATGACTTGCTCGCTAAATGATGGGGAATTATCTTTTTTAGGGATCATAAGCTCCATTTGACCTGTGTGCAGCTTATCAAACATACCAGATGTCATAATCAACAGCGTAAGTGACGCGGCAACCGCATAATGAAAGATTGTCTTTTCATACCAGCGATATCGCCGTACCCCTTCTTCAACCGTCACTTGTTCCAATGCTGCTGACGATTCCGTCATACTAGCCCAATCTGCCATAACCCTCTCTGTAAAAATAGACGAATTCTCCAATGAAGGCAGATCCTCCTGTAGCTCATCCAACATTTCCATGTATGAAGTAAAACTTTCCGTATCTTCCAGCAGCAACTGTTCCCAATCTTCTCTGGTCGCCTCGTCCATGTGACCTTCAATATAAGATTTTGCTTGTTCCCGTTGGATTAGATCGTCTCCACGCTTCATCATAGCCATTCGTCCTCCTTCCAATGATTTCGGATCCATTGTCTCGCCCTATACAATCTGGACTCTACCGTCTTCAGGGAAATTCCCTGCTCTGCAGCAATCTGATCATATTTTTTATGTTCCAGATAATAAGCCACCATAATTTCACGATGAGTTTCAGGCAGGCTATTGATTTCACCGAGCAGCCGATCCATCCGATCACGGCGTATAACACCTGACAACACATCCTCTTCGTTGGAAGCGGTCTGGCTCAGTACAAGCTCATAGTCAACAGGAAGTTCCCTAAGTCGATCACGTTTACGTTTCGCATCAATTGCCTTATTTAAGGCGATCCGTGTAATCCATGACTTTAAGCCTTGATAACGGTAGTCAGGGAGAGATTTGTACATTTGTAAAAAAGCTTCCTGAGCAGCATCTTCAGCCATTTTGACATCGCGTAATACAGAATAAGTAATTTTGTAAATTTGCTGACTGTATGTATTTACAAATTGACGGAACGCATCCTCGTTACCTTGGCAAATCCGCTGGATTAATACCTCTTCTTCAATGACTCTCCCCTCCTTCCCACAGCAATAGACGCGCCCGATAACAACTACCCCTGCATTTTTTTATAAAAATATTAAAAAGAACCGCACTGACTTTAGCGATGGGCTAAAGCAGTGCGGTTCTCTCCTAATCTATCTATCTTCCGCCATTGCGGAATTTTTGTGTATAGTTCTTTACATCCTGAGCGTTCTTGACCCGGTTGCGGGCCCATTCCAGCAATATTCGATCAATATAACGGAAATGAACCTTTCCTGCAAATACAGATTCCTTCAGCGCTAACAGAATCAGCTCCTCGGGATACCGGTCTTGATCCACCCAACTGGATATCGTCTCACACTCCATTGGAGATAGCGGACGTCCGAATTCCTTTTCGAAAATACTGAATAGATTTCGGCTTTCCTCTTCAGCCCCGAGTTGAGAAGGAGATAAGGGGGGCTTTGCGCCGAATCCACCCCCTGAAGCAGCCCGCGGTGCCGACGTTGCATAGCCACCTACGTGCTTATCTTGCTCATGCTCTTGTACAACTGTCGCTAGATAAGCACCAAGCTTTCCGTATAACCCTGAGAAATTGTAGCGTTCATAATGGATGTCTCTTAGCTCATCGTTGTCTCCATCGATGCTAATAAAACCTTCCTTCATAAGCTTCTGTAACTCTCCTGCTAGTACAGATATGCTACGGCCAGTTACAACCTGAAGCTCCTCAAGAGAAGGGAAGTCAATCCCTTCCACCTGCCTGAAAGAAAGCAGATGTATCAGCAGCATAGCTTCACTTCCGCTTAAATTCAGCTTCCGGTAATACTTCAGTAATGCGTAAGGTATGACGGCCATTCCGTTCTCCAGACCGAAGGAGACGCCTTCGCCCCAGGTACTCCATCCTTTGCCGTCCATGAACGTCCCCCTTCAAATATAAGAACTTATGGGTAGAGACGGTACAGTGTACGTGGGAAAGGAATAGTCTCACGTACATGGTCAAGGCCACAGATCCAAGCTACAGTACGCTCAAGTCCAAGTCCAAAACCAGAGTGAGGTACAGATCCGTAAGTACGCAGATCCATGTACCATTTGTAAGAGTCCATCGAAAGATTATGCTCTTTGTAACGCTCTTCAAGCAGCGCAGGATCATCGATCCGCTGTGAACCACCAATAATCTCTCCGTAGCCTTCTGGAGCGATCATATCCGCACACAGTACGACTTCCGGACGGTTTGGATCTGGCTTCATATAGAACGCTTTGAAAGAAGCAGGATAATGAGTAATAAATACAGGTTTATCGTATGCTTCTGCGATTGCTGTTTCATGAGGTGCACCGAAATCATCACCCCAAGCAATATCTTCAAAGCCTTTATCGTTCAAGAACTTGATCGCATCGTCATAAGTAATGCGTGGGAATGGTGCTTTGATATTCTCCAGCTTGGAAATATCGCGACCTACCGCTTCCAACTCCGCACGGCAATTCTTCAATACAGATTGCACTACGAAGCTAATAAATTCTTCCTGAACCTTCAAGCTTTCTTCGTGATCTGTAAAGGCCATTTCTGGCTCGATCATCCAGAACTCAATTAAGTGGCGACGAGTCTTAGATTTCTCTGCACGGAAAGTTGGTCCAAAGGAATATACACGGCCTAGTGCCATTGCCGCAGCTTCCATATACAACTGTCCGCTTTGTGTTAGATAGGCGTCCTCATCGAAGTACTTCGTGTGGAACAAGTTAGTAGTTCCTTCTGCTGACGTTGGCGTCAGAATCGGAGGATCCACCTTTGTAAATCCACTCTCGTTGAAGAACTGTTGGATTGCACGAATAATTTCCGCACGAATTACCAGAACAGCCCGCTGCTTCGAGGCACGCAGCCAGAGGTGACGGTGATCCATCAAGAAATCTACGCCATGCTCTTTCGGAGTAATTGGATAATTCTCTGTAAGATGCAGAACTTCAATTCCAGTTACAGTCATTTCAAAACCAGATTGACTGCGAGGTTCCTCGCGGATAATTCCGGTCACATACAAAGAGCTTTCCTGTGTGAGGCTCTTAGCTGCATCCCATACCTCTTCAGGCACTTCTGATTTCACTACAACTCCCTGAATATAACCTGTACCATCGCGAAGCTGGAGGAACTGAATTTTACCACTGGAGCGCTTGTTGTTTACCCAACAACCGATAACAACACTCTCTCCAACATGTTCATTCACGTTCTTAATTACACTCTTGTTAGCCATGCCTTCAATCTCTCCTCTAATTTAGCCGTTAATTCCTTGCACAATACGGTGTGTATCACGTGCAATGACAAGTTCTTCGTTTGTCGGAACTACTAGCACTTGTACCTTGGAATCTTCCGTAGAGATACGACGTGGATCGCCGGAACGAACTTTGTTAGCTTCAGCATCCAACTCAATACCCAGGAACGTAAGGTTATTTAGCAGTTTCTCACGAAGCAATGAAGCATTTTCACCAACACCGGCAGTAAATACGATCGCATCTACACCGTTCATGGCAGCCGTATATGAACCGATATACTTGCGCAAGCGGTACTCATACATTTCAAAAGCTAGTGTGGAATTAGGCTCACCTTTTTCCATACCATCAATAATATCGCGCATGTCACTGCTTACGCCCGAAATTGCTAAGAGACCACTATGTTTATTCAACATGGAGTTAACTTCGCCTACGGACAATTCTTCCTTGTTCATCACATAAGGGACAATTGCTGGGTCAAGATCACCACTACGAGTACCCATCATCAAACCTTCCAGAGGGGTCATACCCATGGAAGTATCCACGGACACTCCACCTTGAACTGCAGTTACACTACCGCCGTTACCGATATGACAAGTAATGATCTTCAGATCTTCCAGCGGACGCTCCAAGTACTCCGCAGCAGCCTTGCTTACGAAGTCGTGTGATGTACCGTGTGCGCCATAACGACGAACTTTATATTTATTGTACAATACTCTAGGAATAGCGTACATATAAGCTTTTTCAGGCATGGTTTGGTGGAATGCAGTATCGAATACAACAACCTGCGGTACACCTGGCATATTTACTTCAGAAGCCGTAATCCCCATCATTGCTGCTGGGTTATGCAGTGGTGCAAGGTCAAACAATTGACGAATTTTCGTTTTTGCGTCAGCATCCACAAGTGCGGAGGATTTGAAGAACTCTCCACCATGCACTACGCGGTGACCTACAGCATCAATTTCTTTAATAGATTCAATTACACCATGCTCTTTGTCTGTAAGACAAGCAAGGACTTTGCGGATCGCAGTATTATGTTCCAGAATTTCACTTACTTCTGTCACTTCCGCTTTGCCAGTAGGTTTATGATTCAGAATGGAGGAATCCATCCCGATACGTTCAACCAAACCCTTAGCCAAAACCGATTCATCGGTCATGTTATACAGCTGATATTTCAAAGAAGAACTACCTGAGTTAATAACTAAAATATTCATACACGGTCACCATCCTTGTCGTACTTGAAGAAGCCTTCTCCTGATTTCATACCCAGTTGTCCTGCACGTACCATCTTCTTAAGAATTGTAGAAGGACGGTATTTCAGTTCTCCGTATTCACGGAACATATTTTCGAGTGCCGCAAGTACCGAATCCAGGCCAAATCTGTCAGCCATTTCAAGCGGTCCATATTGGAATTGATAACCAATACGCATAGCATCGTCAATATCCTGTGCGGAGGCAACGCCTTCTTGCAGCACATGCATAGCTTCATTGATAAACAAGCAAATGAGGCGTGATGTTACAAATCCTGGGGATTCATAAATCATTACACCTTTTTTCTCAACAATCTCATCAACAAAGGATTTTGTATCTTCAAAAGTAGCATCTGAAGTTTTCAGACCACGTACGATTTCTACAAGATCCACTTTAGCTACAGGATATATGAAATGCATTCCGATCACGCGTTCCGGATACATCGTAGAACTTGCAAGTTCAGTCAAGCTAAGTGTTGATGTATTGCTGGCAAGAATAATGTGGTTCGGGCATACTTGATCCAATTGATTCAAAATCTTTTTCTTTTCTTCCAAATCCTCAACAATGGTTTCGATAACCATGTCACAAGAGCTGAGCTCCGCGAAATGTGTCACTTTTTGAATGCGGCTAAGAATCAGCTTCTTCTCAGCTTGAGTGATCGCCCATTTCTCCAGTTGCTTATCTAGACTTGTCTCGATCATTTCGTAAGAGTAGTCCAGTTTCTCCGCGGTTTTCTCCACTAGTAATACATCCAGGCCTTTGGCTGCTAACATTTCAGCAATACCTTGTCCCATTGTGCCACCGCCGATGACACCTATTTTTTTGAAATTCATAAAAAAGTCTCCATCCTTTCAGGTATCTATACTTTTGTATTGTACCTTGTCTGTCGCAAAAATTTATAAAGCCCGACATATAATGATATCTTAGCATGCCTGAAAAGTAAAAAAAAATAACCAGCATAAATATTTATGCTGGTAAAAGGACGCTGTCACGAAATTGACATCGAAATTGCTCTCCAGAGAGTACTTCTTCCTTCATTAAAATGTCAAGAGAGTAATCAAATACATTTCGTTGCTTTTCAAGGTGCTCACGAGTGCGTGTCATCAACTCATCCAATATCTTACTATTTTCCTTCATAAGCTCTTCAGTGGTAACCATTTCCAGCTTAGCGATACCCAGCGAAGTTAAACCTGACTTCATCATCGTTTCCACAATATTCAGCGCCTGATCGAAATCACCGCGTGAACCTGTGCTTCGTCCACCATAATACATTTCTTCAGCAGCTGCTCCACCAAGTGCAATCATAATCTGATCTTCGAGATAATCTTTGGTGTACAAATACTGCTCTTGCTGAGGATTATGTCGCACATAACCAAGGGCTTGCCCACGCGGAGTCAGCGTAACCTGACTAACGCTTCCGGGACGTAGGAGCTCTGCCATGATGGCATGTCCCAATTCATGAATGGCGACTCTCTTTTTCTCTTCATGATTTGTTTCTCTATCCGTTTTTTCACCCATCATTACCTTGTCAATCGCCATCGACAGATGCCGCTGCTCAACTTTCGTCAAGTCCTCACGCATCATATAAATCGCAGCCTCATTCATGACACTTTCAAGCTGAGCACCGGAAAAGCCATAGGCTTCTTCAGCGATTTTGTCGAGACTCACCTCTGTATGAAGAGGCTTATTCTTCGCATGCAATTCGAGAATCGATTTGCGGCCCTTTTTGTCAGGCATGTCCACTTGAATATGACGGTCGAAGCGTCCAGGACGTAGCAATGCCGAATCAAGCATTTCTTTCCGGTTTGTTGCAGCTACCAGTAGAATACGCGGAGTTTCGTTATTATAAATACCATCCATCTCAGTCAACAGCTGATTCAAGGTCTGATCATATTCACGCTGCTGGCCGCCTTCACGTTTACCGCCGATTACGTCAATTTCATCAATAAAAATAATGGCACTCTGTTTATTTTCCTTAACAGCACGGTTACGGGCATCCTTGAACAAATCGCGGATCCGGCCGGCCCCGACACCAACATACATTTCTACAAATTCACTGCCTGATGCAGCCACGAATACAGAGTTTGTATAATGGGCAGCTGCTCTGGCCATAAGGGTCTTACCTGTTCCTGGAGGGCCAGTGAGTAGAATCCCTTTCAAAGGACGAATCCCAAATTTACTGATCTCCTCATGCCGGATCAAAAAATCGAGTGCCTCACGAAGCTCTTGCTTCGCATTATCTTGGCCACCTATTTCTTCAAAAGTGAGCTTTGAAGGTCCTTCCTTCTTGCGTTTCTTTCCAGCACCAGCGTTCACCGTAAGCCCGCCACGCAAATGAGCAATTATAAGTAATGCAGTAAGCATTCCAGCTGCTATAACAATCGGGAATATATTAATACCTAAAAAGGCCATGAAAATAAACAGCACAGGAATAAATCCGAGTAAAATTTCTTTAAGGTACTTAGGCATTATTCCATACCCCCAAGGTCGCAGGTTTTCGCGGCAAAATAATAAATTTGCTTTCTTTTCCATTACTCAAGCTTACGTACACATTGTTGTCGTCGATATCAGTAGATGCTATCACATCTTTAAATTCCGTATTTTGCTGTTTCAATCTATCAAGTTCTGTAGGTATAATCGTATATTTACGGCTCTCCATGGCTTCAGCTACAGAGAACATCGCTTTATCCCAGTAATCATCCAATAGTTCACTTGAATTTTGCTCCACATCGAGTTTAAGTTTACGTCCTTCAATCACTGATTTTCCTTCTTTGGATACATACGATACTAGATCACGTAAATTCGTGCCCGGCTGCAAATCAAGTTTCAAAGTGACCTCATCGCGGTTAATACTAATATGTGAAGTATTTACTCCCTCAAATCCGGTTACAATCTTTTGGAGCGGTTCCTGTAAAGCAAACTGACGATACAAAAAGAATCCTCCGAATAATAGCATAGCCGACAGTAGAGACGTTATCAGTACAGGTACAAGACGTAATTTCAAGAAACGTCCTCCTCTCAAAGATGAAAAAATGTAAACAGAATGATCCAAAGTCATAGCTGCTAAGAGCTCATCAGAGCCTGACGTTCTACTAACACTGTTCTAATTACAAACAGTAGTATATCACAGGTGTATATACTATATTGAAAAAAAGTGTGAAGATATTTAAAATTTTATTTTTTAATTCTTTCCATTTTATTAAATTTATTGATTTAATTCGACAAAAAAGGGCTGTTACTCTTAACTAACAGGCCTTTTTTCGCATGAATCTTTAAATCCCAATATATAAAAACTACTCTTATAGTATATCACATTTCGTATACTTATAGTATATCAAATAATATGTCATCGGAACAAAAACAAGCGAACCATAAATGGTCCGCTTGTTTCTCCTATAATGCTTTTGTTTAATTTAACGGCTAGGTAAACTGTAACCTTCACCCATTCGAGCCCCATCTGAGAACCGATAAAATTGATAATAATATCGACCGCTTTGTTTATAAAAAAGCTGCCAAGCATACTCCCCGTTATATACTCCTGGCAACAACCGCTCAATGCTGATGTCCGGAAGATCGGCTTTTATAAGGCTACGTATTTTCGCTTCAGAGGTTCCTTTACTTAGTTCTTCAGCATATACTGCGTCGGTTCCTTCAGCAAACTTCCCGTCTACAGTAAAACGTACCCAAACCATCAACTCGGTCCCGGCTTCATTCTTCCCTGTTAAGACCCAGTACACCGCATTTTCATCCCACACGGATTTCTGCGCTTTGGTTACCTCTGTCAGACCAGCACTGGTTTTAGCGACATCCTTAGCGATATCTCGCTCGTTCCATTGATCTTTCATAATATAAGCATAGAACTGGATAAGTCCGAACAGAAGGAGCAGAATCAGAACTGACCCCAGGAGGATCCATTTTTTCCTTTTCTTCAAGGTACAGCTCCCTTTCTAGTAATATATCTTTTTTGATTATATAACACACCTGTGTGTTTATCCAAAGTTTCATATCCAATTCAATGATCTAATTATCAGAAACACAAAAGGCTGTAACTTTGCAATCGCAGAAAGTCACAGCCTTTCAGTTATTCGTTATGATCTTAGACTACCGTTTAAGCAGTCCATCAAATGATTCTTGTGCCTTACGACGGATTGCTTCCTCATCTAGCGTTACACATTCTCCGTGTTTTACAACCTGTTTACCATTCACCCATACATGCTCAACATCCTTGGCACTGGCAGAGTATACAGCATGAGACAACAGATCTGTGTGTGGTAGCAAATGCGGCTGGTCTATATCAATCGCGATAAAGTCCGCTTTCATGCCAACAGCGAGTCTACCCACATCATTTAAAAAGATAGACTTTGCGCCATACTCTGTAGCTATACGCAGCGCTTCCGGAGCTGGGACAGCCGTCGGATCACCACTTACACCTTTATGGATGAGGGCTGCAAGACGCATCTCTTCAAACATATCCAGGTTATTATTGCTTGCCGCACCATCTGTACCCAGTGACACCTTCACACCAGCCTTTAGAAGATCCGTAACCCGAGCCACTCCACTAGCCAGTTTCAGATTACTTCCTGGGTTATGAGACACGCCTACATCATGACGAGCCAGTATCTCGATCTCTTCATCATTCAAATGAACGCCATGTGCAACAATAGACGGACGTGTGAACATTCCAAGCTTCTCTAAATGCGCTACAGGCCGAAGTCCGTAATCCACCACATTCTGCTCCACTTCGCGTTTGGTCTCGGACATATGGGTATGCATCGGTAAATCCAAATCATGTGCCGCTTGTACAAACTTAACAAAGAAGTCCGGTGGGCAAGTATATGGGGCGTGTGGCGAGATCATCGTCGTAATTCTACCATCAGCCTTACCATGCCAATTTCGTGCAAAAGAAATCGCTTCCGCAAGCTTGTGATTTTGTACTTCCTCTGGGCATAATCCGATTACGCCTCTCATCAGTACGGAACGGATGCCTGATAATTCGACTACCTCTGCTACTCGATCCATATGATCATACATATCCAAGAAGGTTGTAGTACCACCTTTTAGCATTTCCAGTACCGACAAGGAGGTTCCCCAGTATACATCTTCTCCAGTGAATTTCGCTTCCATCGGCCACATCTTCTCTTGAAGCCACACCTGAAGTGCTAAATCATCTCCATAACCACGAAGCAATGACATTGCGGCATGGCCATGTGTGTTTACCAGACCTGGCATAAACAGCAGACGACTGCCATCAACAACTTGCACATCATCTTCCATTAAAGGTTCTTCTTTTCCTATGTAAGTGATCAAATCATCTTCAATAGTCATATATCCGCTCAGAACCGGCTCATCCGTTCCCGGAATAAGAAAACGCCCGCCCTTAATAATCGTTTTACTGCTCTTCATTTCCGCTTTCTTCCTTTCCGTCTTTCAAATAATAAGCAAGGCTTTGCAAATCCGTTGTAAAATCGGCAGCATGAACCCGGATATTCGATGGTGTTTTTAGAATCACTGGTGCAAAATTCAAAATCGCCTCAATGCCAGACTCAATGAGAATATCTGCTACATTCTGCGCTTCTGAATCAGGCACAGTAATTATCCCAATTCGAATACCTTGCTCACGAACCGTCTGACCAAGCTCCTCCATCGGTTGAACGGTAAGAGAGTTGATTTTCCGCCCTACCTTAGGTGCATAGGAGTCAAATATAGCGGTAATCTTCATAGTATCTTTCAGATAAGCATTGTAATTAGATAATGCATGTCCAAGGTTACCAGCACCTACTAAAGCCACATTCAATTGTTGATCCAGCTTCAGAATATGACGGATTTTTTCAATAAGATAAGTTACGTCATACCCGATACCTTTTCTACCAAAGTCTCCAAAATAAGCTAAATCTTTACGAATTTGAGCAGGATTTAAATCAAGTTTTTGTCCTAGTTCTTGTGAGGAAACGGTTAATATTTCACGTTTCTGGAGATCATTCAAGAAACGCAAGTACACAGGAAGTCTGCGAACAACGGCTTCTGATATTTTATCCGATTTCATAATTTACCTCCTAATTTAAGTGATATTCTGTTCAAATCCTATCGAAATATCTGCACCTCGTCTCAAGGAAGAGCGGTATTCTTATACCGCCCTTCCTTGTAGAGTGATTAATAAGATCGATGACGTTCTTTTCAAGAAACGCCTCCGTCTTCCAACCACTCCGCTATACGAGGAACCATTTGATCCGTAAGCATATGCTCCATTTTCGGGCCAGGCAACGAATAGAGGAAATACTTCCCATAGTGAGATTCGATCACCCTTGTGTCATACACAATAACAATACCCCGATCTTGCGCTGTCCGTACCAGCCTCCCAAATCCTTGCTTGAAGCGAATAACCGCCTGAGGAACAGACAACTTCATGAACGGATTCTTTTTCTGGGCTTGTAATAACTCAGACTTCGCTTCCGCTAGGGGGTGGTTTGGCGGTTGAAATGGGAGTCTCACGATGGCCAAGCATGTTAATGCTTCACCTGGAATATCTACACCCTCCCAAAAGCTGCTTGTTCCTAACAGTACAGAAGCTGCACTGTCCTGAAAACGGCGGATCAGCTTGCTACGGCTGCCCCCCTCCACGCCTTGACCTAACACCGTGATCTCTTGTGAGGCTAGAGCCTCTTTCAGAGGATCGTAAACCTGGCGTAGCATCTTGTAAGAAGTAAACAGGACAAGCATCCGCCCACGTGTTGTAATAGCTGCTTCTGCTAGTGACTGTACGAGTGTATCGACAAATCGGGCATCGCCTACACTCCCCTTCACACTTGGGAAATCCCGCGGAATAACTAACAGCGCCTGCTCCCGATACTTAAAGGGAGAAGGCAGGAGTGATGTCATCAGACGCCCCTCTTCCGCAGCTTCATTAAGTCCGAGATTATCAATCATAAACTGGAAAGATTTATCCACAGAGAGTGTCGCCGAAGTTAGTACGATACTTTTCTTCTTGTCGAAAAACAGCTCCTTAAGCTGAGTACTAACATCAACAGGAACGGCATACAGCTGTAGCGATTTACTGCGATAATTTCCATTCGCCTCCAGCCAATATACTACATTCTCATCATTTAATCCCATAAAAAACCGTACTTGCTCACGTATAGAAGCTAAATCCTTAAATAAGCCGCTAATATCGGTAACTAGGCTATCTGAGGAAGATTGACCTTCTTGATCTCGCATCTCATTAAGCATTTTATCACCTTTACGGATAATTTCGCTTAATGTCAGATTCATAGTATTCTCTAAAGCAACCAATTCATCCCAATCTTTCGGTTTACGGGTAGGAAGTAGCCGCATGACTAACTGGCCGGCTTCTCCCGCCGCTGCATCGCTGCGTTCCGGCAAGAGGCTGAATAGTTTATCACTAAGCAGATCCCAGGTTTCTTTTACGGTAAGAAGGTCCGGATAGATTCTATCGATCACTCCGCTCCATTCAGAAGCTTCCTCACTGCCTGATGACTGAAGCATTTGGCGAAGTGTAGGAAGTTGGCCATTTCGACTATCCTTATAAAGACGCGATAGTGTATGTGCCACCGTGAAATGCTTCATATGCATGCCTAAATGCTTGCCAGCCACGTCCTCCAGATGATGGGCCTCATCTATTACAAGATGTTCATAAGCCGGAAGTAGTTGATGCCCAGCCTTAACATCTGCGAAAAGTTTAGAGTGGTTCGTAATGACCACGTCTGCAATACCAGCTTCATGCTTAGCCCGATGATAATAACACTTACGGAACCAGGGACACGAGCGACCCAGACAAGAATCGGTATCGCTTGCCACCGTCTCCCAAAAATCTCCGCCACGTCCACTTAGATTAAGCTCTTCGTCATCTCCTGATTCACTTTGTGTCAGCCAAACGATCATCTGAGCCGCAGTAAGCGCATCTTCCCTCGGACTTATAAAGTCTTTTTTATTAATTTTATGTTCGAACTTACGAAGACACAAATAATGCCCTCTGCCCTTAAAAATTGCAGCTTTAAATGGAAAAGGAACTACCTGCGTTAACAAAGGAATATCACGCTCACGCAATTGATCCTGCAGATTAATAGTATGAGTGCTGACCATGACTTTTTCATTAGTGCGTACGCTTTGGTATATGGCAGGCAATAAATAACCAAGGGATTTACCGGTTCCTGTCCCTGCTTCGATCAATAGATGCTTGTCTTCGGCAAGTGCCGTCATCACCTCATTGATCATAATATCCTGAGCTTCTCGGCTTTCATACTGTGGCAAAGTTTCTTTAAGTCGTTTCGTTACTTCATCCATATAATCTGTAAAAGATAAATTGTGTAGTGGATTTTCAGCATGCTCGTCTCGAGGTGGAGCTAATTCGTTCCAGTCTCCTACAGCAAGCGCTAATTGACGATAGAAAGTCAGATCACCTTCGGGCTGAAGCGTCTCCGCTTCCCGTTCACGCAGCAGACCATCAAAATACCAACCCAGATCACTATCCTCTTCCGTAAACAGCTCACAGAGTCTCTGAATCGTCAGCAGAGGCAAATCGTAGAGCTCCTCCAGACATTTCAGCAATACAAGAGCAGTTGCGAGAGCATCACTGTCTGCCTGATGCGGACGATCGTGCGTCACTCCAAAATGTGCACTAACTGATCCTAGTTGATAGGATGTGAGGGAAGGAAAGCAGATTTTCAGAAAATCAATCGTATCTAAAATCCGCCCTTGAAATGGTAAATACCCACATCGGTCTAAAGCATTTTGCAAAAAATGGAAGTCGAATGCGACATTATGCCCTACAAGCACAACATCATCCAAGAGTGGGACAAGCTCCATCATCATCTCATCCAGCTCAGGTGCATCCTTTACATCATCGTCGGTAATCCCCGTTAGACCAGTTATAAAAGGAGGTATCGGCGTTCCGGGCTTGACGTAGGAACCATATACCCGGGAGATGGACCGGTCTTCTTCTATAATTGCAAGGCCAACCTGGATAATTTCACCCACGGATTGGGTTCCCGTTGTTTCAAAATCAAGCACGGCAAATTTCATTATAATTCTATTCCCTTTCAATTGAGACTCTTAATCAGCATAACAGAAGTTGCGAAAAAAGGCGATGCACACCACTGGTTCAGGGGATGCATCGCTTGAATGAAAATGCGGAATAATAAACCGTAAACGTAATAATTTACAATAATGAAACAAGCTGATTTCCGAAATGAAGCTTACCTCCTCGGCGGCGGCAAACCTCCAAATTAACGGTTGGTTCAGGAAGTGCCGGGTCAAGTTGCAAAGAAAGGCCAAACAGCTCCTGCGCTTCATTGAACCGTTCTTGAGAGGCCCTGATGCAACCTAAAGCGTTATAAACCATTGCCTTCAGCTTGGTTTCCCGTATCAAACCGAGCATATGGTTCAGATGACTCCAAGCAGCTTCCCCCTCCCCTTCCTGCAGGTAAGAGATGGCTAAATATAATCGAGCAGCCAAGCTATCCGGATATTGCACAATAACTTCCTTAAACTGTTCAATACATTTCCCATACATCAGCAGCTTATAATACCCTTGACCTCTAACAAAAGTATCCATGCACAGCTCGGGTGCTTCCTGCTCTGGCACTTCCTCTTCAACCACAGTCGTAAAATCTACACTTTCACGAAAGTGACTTAGCTTCTCTGCAAAGGCCAGCCATTCATCCATCACTTTATCACTAAGTCGATGCAGCATATTATAATTGCATAAAAGCTCATTCCGGCGGGCACCCTCCGCTGTAGGGTAATCTGTAACGATCTCCTGAAGCACCTTGTTCATTTCAGCAAACAAATGTTGAAACATGGGCTATCCCCCCTTACTGAAGATGAAATCAGTTCAGCTTGCCTGACTTCATTTTCTGCGAGAACGGGGTCTTTCATCCCTGCCATTCATTACATGGCGTAAGTCCATAAATTAAGCGATTGTAGCATGCAATTCATGATCAGCCAGCTTCACTGGTCTGTTGTTCTCATCCACGAATACCACCGTTGGTTTATGCGATTCCAGTTCTTCCGAAGACAGCATCGCATACGAAATAATAATTACTGTATCTCCCGGTTGAACAAGACGTGCAGCTGCACCATTTAGGCAGATCACACCACTGCCGCGAGGCCCTGGAATAACATAGGTTTCTAACCGTGAACCATTATTGTTGTCCACGATCTGCACTTTTTCATTCTCAAGAATATCTGCCGCTTCCATTAAGTTCTCATCAATGGTAATACTTCCCACATAATTCAAATTGGCTTCTGTCACCGTCGCGCGGTGAATTTTGGATTTCATCATATGTCTAAACAAGAGCGGCAACCTCCTTTGGAATAAATACATTATTGTCAATTAATCGCGTTCTGCCAAACTTCACGGCAAGCGCTATAATAATCTCCCCATTTACATCCGTTAATAAAACTTCGTTCTCTAAGCCTTCCAGATTAGGGAAAGTCAGTATTTCCGCATAATCAATGACCGCCAAAGGAGAGTTGGAAATAACCGAGGTCAACAATTCCCGCACTTCAGCAACGGTTGTTACTTTTCCTTCTTCAATGGACTGACGTGCTTCACGCAAGGAACGAGATAACACCAGTGCTTGAGAACGTTCCTCTGGAGATAAGAATACGTTACGCGAGCTAAGTGCAAGTCCATCTCCTTCACGAACGATAGGGCAAGGTACAATTTCAACATTCATATTCAAATCAGATACCATTCTGCGGAGCACAGCTACTTGCTGAGCATCCTTTAGCCCGAAGAAAGCATAATCTGGCTGCACGATATTGAATAGTTTATTAACAACTGTTGTTACGCCATTAAAATGCCCTGGACGCGAAGCCCCACAAAGTCGAGTGGTAAGCTCTGATACCGAGACAGTAGTCCGGGTAGGCTGCGGATACATTTCTTCCACACTGGGGATAAATACAATATCGACACCTTCGCGTTCCGCAAGCTCCAAATCACGCTCTTCATCGCGCGGATAGGAATCATAATCCTCATTCGGTCCGAACTGCAGCGGGTTCACAAATATGCTCATAACGACCGTGTTGCTCATTTCTCCTGCCCGCCGAAGCAGACTGGCATGTCCTTCATGCAGGTATCCCATGGTTGGAACAAACCCAATCGGGGTATGCCCACCTTGTCTCATATATTCCAAAGCTTCGCGCAGTTGCTTAATGCTTCTGACGACTCTCATCTTATTCCCCATCCTTTCCGGCACCGCCGTATAAAGATTCCAGAACGGTTTCATCTGCTTTAAAAACATGACCTTCATCTGGGTACGAGCGATTCTTCACTTCTTGCACATATTGGCTGATACCCTCACGAATCAGGCTACCCACATCCGCGTAGGTTTTGACAAAACGTTTCTCACGGTAGGGTGAGGCATAACGCAACAAATCATGGAAAACCAATACCTGTCCATCACAATAACGACCTGCACCAATCCCAATGGTCGGAATGCTCAGTGCCTCAGAAATTGCTTGTGCCACTTCTTCTGTCACCAGCTCCAGTACCACTGCAAAAGCACCTGCTGCTTCAAGGGCCTTAGCTTCATCCATCAGACGTTTTGCATCTTTGGCGTCCTTACCTTGAATGCGGTAGCCGCCAATCATATTTACCGATTGCGGTGTAAGTCCAATATGCCCCAGCACAGGAACTCCCGCAGCTACAACCGCAGTAACTGTCTCACAAATTTCGAGACCGCCTTCCATTTTGACGGCATGAGCCCGCCCTTCCTGCATCAGTCTGCGCACACCCCGCAAGGTTTCATCTATACTTCCGTGGTAGGTCATAAATGGCATATCTGCCACAATGAATGTTTTTTGTGCGCCCCGAGTTACCGAACGAGTGTGGTAGACCATATCGTCAATCGTAACAGGTAAAGTTGTATCATATCCAAGTACCACATTTCCCAGGGAGTCACCCACCAGAATAAGATCGATACCGGCTTCTTCAGCAAGTAGAGCCGATGGGTAATCATAAGCAGTCAGCATGCTTAACCGCTCACCATCTGCTTTCATTTTTTTCATTTTCACAATATTAAGTGCTTGTTTGTTTGCCATTTCTCTCTTCGTCCTCCTTTTTGAAATTACATCCCCGTAAAAATCGCAACAAAAAAACCTTTTAGCAACGATTTGCTAAAAAGGTCCGAAGGGCAAAAAAGAGTCACTCGCGATCGTCCCTTCTGTCTCGGTCCTTACGGCTCAGAGCAGAATCCAACGTAACCGTCTAACGCAGTTATGAAGGTGATTCCAATAATAAAACCATTATAAGTTCATCAGATCAAGAGTACAGTTCGCAAAACGATACCGCCTCTGCCCCATAGTATAACAAAAAGGACTCGGAAATACACGAAAAAAATATGACAGGGGATGACACCCTGTCATATAAAAAAGATTTATAATAGCTCGATTTCACCTGAGCATACGCTAGAAATCTCTCCTGCGCTGTTTTTAAGGATTAGTCCACCTAACTCATCCAAACCTACCACAACGCTTTCAGAGCGTCCCTGAGGGCTATTCAGAGCGATTTGGCGACCCAAAGTAACTGACATCGACTCCCACAGCTCTTTGATAGGTTTAAAACCTTGTTCCATGTAAAGATTGAAATGCAGCTCTAACTCATTCAGTACAGCTCTTACCAGCTCCGAACGGTCAATAGGGACACCGCCCCGCTGAATCCGAAGAGAAGTCGCTACTTCCTTCAGATGATCAGGATAATCGTCTTCAGTCAAGTTCGCAGAAATTCCAATCCCAGCGATGCAATAATGAAGCTCTCCTTCTCTTAGCGAAGACTCGAGCAAAATTCCACATATCTTTCGACCGCCCGCAAGCAAATCATTTGGCCATTTAATCCCGGCGTCTACTCCGGTTACACGGCGAATTGCCTTACAGACTGCAACCCCAGCAAGCAGTGTTAACTGAGGAGTCTGTAACAAAGGTAAATTCGGACGCAATACAATACTCATCCAAATGCCTTTGCCACGAGGAGAAAACCATTTCCTACCCATTCGCCCTCTAGCACCGGTCTGTTCTTCAGCGATTACGGTTGTTCCTTCTGGTGCACCGTTTTCCGCCAATCGTTTGGCTTCCTCCTGAGTAGATACGACAGACTCCAGGAGCTGAACTCTGTCTAGCCAATTCGAATCAGAAGCTTCCTGCTTCAACCCGGTTAGCGACAGCGCTTTTTCATAGCTCATGTCCATCCATCCTTTTTGCTTCAAGCAGCAATTCTTGTTTATTGTTAAGAAGATCTCCCGAAGCAGTCGCCTGCAGAAGTGCACTCAGCATATTGCCAAGCCAAGGTCCTGGACGTTTCTCAAGCGCTTCCGCCAACTCATTGCCTGTAACAGCAAGCTCCGAGAGACTCTTCAGTGGCATTTGCACGATCCACTCTCTTGCAGGCACCGCTGGGGCGGTGATAGCGGGCGAGTCTTTTGAGACCGCTTGGGTGTTGACAGCGGGTGAGACTTCCGAGTCCGCTGGCTGATTCGCAGCGGAAAGGGCAGCTGCTGGCAGGATCGCCAGCAGCGAGAGCCACCCTTCGGCGGCTTCCACGCCGAAGGTCAGCACGGCGGCGATCCAGCGCCGCCGCAGTAGATCCGTGCCGCCCGGTTCCCCTGGCGGCACAGACTCCAGGGCAGCGGTCCAAGCTTCGCGGACCCGCAGCACCTGGACGACGCTGGTACGCGTCGTCCCAGAGAACGTCCATGCCCGCAGCAGCTCATCGGCCTCCTGGGCCGACTGCTTCAGGGCATGGAGGAGAAGCGCCCACCGCAGGTGGCGCTCTCCAGTTCCCCTATCCCGGCCGTTAAAGCGGCAGCAGCCGCCAGATCGGTTCCGGTCCAGGGGAACGGGGCTTTGCCGCGCGCGAGCAGCTCACAGCGCGCTAGCATAGCAAGGCCGCGCCGAGGATGCGGCCCCTCTACGATGCGGTCCAGCTCCGCGCGGACACGCTCCACAGCAATATGCGCCAGCTTATCTCGCTGACGCAGGAGCCCCCTCCACGTATTCTTAGCGATGGAGAAATCTAACACCGATGCGAAACGAACGCAGCGAAGCATGCGAAGCGCATCCTCATCGAACCGTTCCTCTGCATCACCCACACAGCGGATCACACGGAGAGCTAGATCCTTCTCGCCTCCGAAGGGATCAATCAAATCTCCACCCAGCCCGCAGCATATCGCGTTAATCGTAAAATCACGACGACGAAGATCTTCCTTCACATCACTAACAAATTCAACATGGTCCGGACGACGATGATCGACATATCCGCTTTCAGTTCGGTATGTCGTCACCTCAAATCCATGCCCATCCTGAAGCACAGTGACCGTCCCATGTGCTAGCCCTGTCGGAATACTGCGTGCGAAGATGGCTATCACTTCCTCCGGCACTGCTGAAGTTGTAATATCCATATCATGCACTGGCCTACCCAATAGCTCATCGCGAATACAGCCTCCAACCCAAAAAGCCTCATGGCTGTTTTGCGTTAGCTCAGAAATTACATTTTCCGCCGCAAGAGCCATAGCAGATGGCGCCATTTTCCATTTCATTACGAACTCCTTACCCCCTGACTGTATCCAGTCTAGGTACCTTGCGCCCGAGCACACGGTAATATATATCCTCATACTGACTTGTAATCGAATCCTTACAGAAATCTTTGCAGGCCGTTTCCAGACAAGCTTGTCTGAACTGCTCCACCATGCGATCATCCGATAGGAGTTTGATTGCATATTTCGCCATAGTTTCTGTATCACCAATTGGAGCAATGAATCCTGTCTTGCCATGTTCTATGAGCTCCGGAATGCCTCCGGTTTGCGAACCTATAGTCGGAACACCACAGGCCATCGCTTCCAGGGCGACCAGACCAAAGCTTTCCTTCTCAGAAGGTAACAGAAGAAGATCAGCCAACGAAATAACTTGAGCAATCTCATCCTGTCTTCCTAAGAAGCGGACTTTATCATCCAGACCCATTTCACTGATCTTAGCTTGAATCTTAGGAAGATCCGGCCCTTCGCCAACAAGCAGCAGACGTGAAGGGATTTCACGATTCACTTTAGCAAAGATATCGACAACATCGCTTACCCTTTTAACTGGGCGGAAGTTACTGATGTGCATCAAGATCTTCTCCTCAGGAGAAGCAAAATCTTCTCGCAGATTCGATACATCCCGTGGATAATAGACACGATGATCAACGAAGTTATAAGTGAGGTCGATCTCGCGCGTAATATCCAGCACTTCTCGTGTTTCTCTAATGAGATCCTTCGATACGGCTGTTACGGCATCACTTTCATTAATTCCAAGACGGATTAGATCTTTTAGCGATTCATCCTGTCCAAGTACCGTAATATCAGTGCCATGCAAAGTCGTTACAACTTTTATATCATTACCAAGCATCTGCTTAGCAAGGAAAGCACAAACAGCATGCGGAACGGCGTAATGAACATGAAACAGATCTAAATTCTGCATTTTGGCAACCTGAGCCATCTTCGTAGCAAGTGCTAAATCATAAGGAGGATATTTGAATACATAATAATCATTAACCTCTACCTCATGGTAAAATATATTTTTCTGGAATTTCCCTAACCGAAACGGAATGCTGTGTGTAATAAAATGAACTTCATGTCCCTTCTCGGCCAAGAGTTTTCCTAATTCAGTCGCTACTACGCCTGAGCCGCCAAGAGACGGATAACAAGTGATGCCTATTTTCAAACGATCCATATTCCGTCCCCTTCTATACCTTATATAGTTTGATCCCCTGCAGTAAACAGATCTACTGCATAGGGAACTTTTGTTGCAAACCCTTCCGCATAGGGAATAAGTCTCCGCTGTCCAAGCAACATGTCTCTGGAACGAACACGTTCAATATAACCTTCCGTTAGCGGTGTGGATACAGCATCGGCACCGAGCGGCTTGGTGAACTGGGAGCGATAGCAGGACAACGCCTGCTCCTTCAGCCCATATTGTTTAGTAACATCTACAATAAGATCCGTACGTCCTAGATCATTTATAAAATAAAAAAACAGCTGTGGAGCCGGAACTGCCGGCTTGTCCGGCATATATTTACGTAGTTTAGCATTAAAAACAGCCTCTTCTACTAACTTACTGCACGCAATATGATCCGGATGACGATCTTCCCAATAAGGAGCAAAAACAATCGCAGGAGCAAACCGGCGAATTTCTGCTGTCACAGCGGCCACATGCTCTTCTGTTATAAACAGCCCTCTGTCAGATAAACCCAAATTCGTCCGCACAGACACGCCAAGCAGATCAGCAGCTTGCTGTGCCTCTTCCATGCGTAGCTCTACAGTACCGTTCGAGGACATTTCCGCAGCTGTTAAATCGCACAGACCTACTTTTAGTCCTGCAGCGGTATGCTTCGCAATCGTACCTGCCATTCCGATCTCCGCATCATCCGCATGAGCCCCAAATACAAGAATGTCCAGCTTCATTCATCAACACCTGGTTTGTATTTATGGACGAGTTCACGCCAAGCAAAGTCACCACGATCAATCGCCTTCACAAGCACCTCAGCTGTTGCGATATTCGTTGCTACAGGGATACCATATACGTCACATAGACGAAGTAAAGCTGTAATATCTGGTTCATGTGGCTGTGCCATTAATGGGTCGCGCAAGAAAATAATAAGATCCAATTCATCTTGGGCTACCATTGCCCCAATTTGCTGATCTCCACCCAATGGTCCTGACATATAGCGATGAATCTTCAAGCTAGTCACATCCATGATCCGTTGGCCAGTAGTCCCCGTAGAAAATAGTTCATGACCTACAAATACATGCTCATAGGCTAATACAAAATTTACGATTTCATCTTTTTTACGATCATGTGCAATAAATGCGATCTTTAACATGGTGTTCTCCCCTGTCTATTCTATAAAGTGCTCAAATCCATAGATCAAGCCAGTGTATCCCATTACCTTTTGAATACCCATCTTAACGCCTGGCATATAGCCTGCTCGCTCATAAGAATCATGCCGGATTTTTAAGGATTGTCCGAACCCACCAAAAATCACTTCTTCTTGGGCAAACACACCAGGAAGACGGACACTATGTATCCGGAATCCATTATAGTAACCCCCACGCGCACCCTCAATCGTTTCTTCTTCTTTAGGGTTTCCTTGACGAAGCTCTTCCCGTACTTCTGAAATCATCTCTGCTGTTTTGACTGCAGTTCCGGATGGAGCATCCAGTTTTTGGTCACCATGATACTCGATAATCTCCAGATGTGGAAAGTATTTTGAAGCTTGAGCCGCAAATCTCATCAACAGAATAGCCCCTATGGAGAAGTTCGGAGCAATAAGTCCACCTATCCCCTGGTCTTGACACTGCTTGTCCAGTTCCACAATTTGCTCCGGTGTGAATCCGGTTGTACCGATAACCGGACGCACTCCATATTTAATGGCTAGCACTGTATTCATATACGCTGATTGTGGTGTAGTGAAATCGACCACAACATCTCCGTTGCTTCCCGCGAGGGCAGCCTCAAGATCTGAAGTTACAATAACTCCTGAGTCTTCGAGACCTACTAGACGGCCTGCATCTATATCCATTGTTGAACGATCTACCGCAGCCGCTAGCTCCAACTCTTCGTCCTGCAGCACAAGTTTAACAACCTCTTTACCCATTCTCCCGCCTGCACCGGATACGATAACTCTGATCTTGTTGCTCATATCTTTTCATCCTCGCTTTCACTAGTTATATAGTTACTGCATATACGATTGTATGGATTTCTGAAGGTCTACCATCAATTCTCGCAAGCCAGAATCATCCGGATGTAAAGAAATCACTTCTTTCAAGGCGGCCATAGCCTGCATATGTTCATTCACCCGACTATGTGCGATGGCAAGCCATACATAAGCATCCCCATATAATGGATCAAGGGTGATGGCCTCTTTAAGTAGCGTAATCGGATGATACGGGTTACGAGTTTTGTTATCTTCATCTTCTATCAACCGCTTAGCTTCCTGTACATGCATCATAGCTTGAAGATGCTGTAGATGTAGACTATACTCAGGTTTGCTGCCATCTAACTTCATAGCCACCTGAGCATGAACTAAAGCTTTATCTAGCATACCACTGCGGGCATACGTTATGGAACAACGATATCTGACTTCAGCATCAGCCGGACTTGCTGCAATCGCGGCTTCAAAGCAAACAATAGCTTCTGCAAAGTCACTACGCAATATAGAGCGATAGGCTTCTCTTACATAATCCCTTTGATCCATATCCTCACCATCCTCACGGCTAAATCCCGTTCGTTTGGTACAGCATATGTTATAGAGGCCTAATCGGTGTCTTTTGGTGTCCAACGACCAGCGTCTCGGGTATTAAACTTATGCATGACCTTATTATGTGCTTCAGTCAGATCAATCCCAAGAGAATTTGCAAAACAAACAGTAATAAACAAAATATCTCCCAATTCAAGCTCTATAGAATTCTCTGCTTCATCAGATTTCTTCGGCTTCTCACCGAATTCATGATTGACTTCCCGCGCCAACTCTCCGACTTCCTCGGACATGCGGGCTAACATAGACAGCGGACTGAAGTATCCTTCTTTAAATTGCGATATATAAGCGTCTACTTCACGCTGAATGTCACCAAGACTTTTGTCCATAAAATGTATCTTTGCCCCCTCTGTATATCTTGCCTTCTGTTTGCCCCTATGTTATCGTAAAGACGTTTTGAAGACAAATCTTTTTTGAATATTTTAACACCCGCAAGAAAAGGTATACTTTTTATAGGAAAAGAAAAACTGCCTAAACAAGGCCTAACGAGGGATTCCATGAATTCAAACAAGGTAATTTCAATCAGCAAAACAGTTGCCCCTATCATGCTCGGAACCGCAGTATATGCATTCGGACTACTGTATTTCATCATTCCCAGTCAACTAATGGAAGGCGGCGTAACGGGAATCACACTGCTGCTTAATTATGCCTTTGACATTCCAATCTTTTTAACAACACTCCTTATCAATCTCCCATTGTTTCTGCTCGGTTGGAAAGTTCTAGGCGGCCGCCAAATTGTATACACAGGGGTAGGAATCGGATCTTTGTCCCTTTTCTTGTGGATCTTCGAAAGATTGATCTCTGCTGGATGGATTGTTCCTTTCAGTACCGAACATGACTTTATTCTTGCTGCACTATACGCAGGGGTAACACTTGGAACCGGGCTTGGGATTGTGTTCCGTTTTGGTGGCACTACAGGTGGCGTAGACATTGTGGCAAGAATTCTGGGACGGAATTTCGGCTGGAGTATGGGGCAGATTATTCTGGCCATCGACATTTTCATTATCGGCTCTTCCATCTTCTATATTCCCAAAGAAAAAATTCTGTACACACTCGTTGCAGTGTTCATAGCATCCCGTGTCATCGATTTTATCCAGGAAGGCGCTTATGCCGCCAAAGCATTTACAATCATTAGTGATGAGGCACCTCAAATTGCTGATCTAATAACTGCTGAACTAGAACGAGGTGTAACACTCATCCCTGCAATCGGTGCGTATTCTAAGCAAGCCAAACATATGGTGTACTGTGTAGTTTCAAGGCAGGAAATTCGCCGTCTTAGTTTACTGGTCAAATCGATTGATCCGCACGCGTTCGTAATTATTAGCGATGTGCACGACGTACAAGGCGAGGGATTCAGAGAAACATAAAATATCCCCACAAAGTGGGGTCTTGCTTCGATACGTACTCAGATACTTTGCGGGGGCCCCAAATATATAAGTTTTGATTCGTTAAAAAAGGAGCGGGGGATTCTTCCCCGCTCCTTTTACTTATTTATATAACCATTCCACTAAATTGGTTTGAAGTTCTGATTCTCTCCACGGTACTTACGATAACCCGCATAAGCTAATACAGCGATAATAAACCCTGCGGCTAGTCCTCCCCAAATCCCAAATTCTTGTGAGGCCAGGGGTACTGACAAAGCCGGCTCATCCTTCTCTTTTCCGAACATTACCCGCACAGTATCCTGACCATAAGACACGATTTCAAGCAACCGGGCCCGTTCGATTTTTTGTGAGGAAGAAGGAATGCCTGCGGCATAAGAGAGCCAAGAATCAAAAGCATTTACAACTTCAGGTTTCCGAGAGACGATCACCGCTGGCCGGATATTTTCATACCTGCCCTGTAGCCTCTCTACAGCCGTTTTCCATCCCGTCAGATCATTTGTAGCACCACTTTGTTCCATCGCATTTAAATCCTCGCGAATTAGCTTATAATACTGAAGCCAAATGGGTTGTCCGGGTTGATTCAGACTGTTGGCAGCTAATCGTAACCTGGTAGCTGTAGCCTCCAATTGCTGCTGAGATACTTTTGCACTTGCCACAGCAGCCTTCAGGTCCATAATGACCCCTGACAACGCATTAATGCCCTCTACAGAGGTCATTCCTTCAAAAGAAGAGGACACTATGATCCTAGAGATCTCTTCGGTCTCTTGTCGGACCTTCATCACATCCCCTTCCAAGACATACCCATACAATGCCTCAGCGGCTTGTTCTAGCTGCTGTGCTCCAGTCTTTCCGCTCATCACTGTCAAACCGTTGCCCGAACTAACGTCGGCGCTTTGCTTCGAAACCTTGCCAGAACCTTCACCAGCATTCCCTTGCGCTGCTGAGGCTTTTTCAACATTCATGCTGGTCAATAACCAGCAAAACACTAGAATAACCAACACATAATATCTCCCTCGGAGCATGAGACATCCCCCTCCTACCTAAGAAGAAACGACGTTGTCGTCTTTATTAGACGATATTCGTTTCTCGTAAAATTATAAGGATAAAGTATAGTATAAAACTTATACTTCTTATAATTCTAAATGTATGGCAGGCGGACAAGGGTTAGAACTGCTTACTAGAACCTGTTCTTAAACTGATAGATAGAGTCTACTGGTCTTTGTCTACTACTAAACAACCAAGCAACAATTACACTAAACACCGTAAGCGCCATCGTGAAATATTGCACCTGTGTGACATCATCATTCAGTACAGAAGGTAACCATGGGTATATTCCATAGGAATAGTCCAGCATATCGTTAGCAAGGGTCCAGAACAGCGCTAGCGGAATCATTTTGCGGAAAGAAAAGAATCGTGCATAGATCAAAGCTTCTACCGCCATCCCCAAATGAGAGATCACCAGCATCCAGTCTTTCCAAACCAGAATATCTCCTTGATAACCTCCAGCAAAAATCATACTTACTGCCCAAATCCCATACTTCACAGACGTCACAACTGCTAACGCCTCAATAAGCTCCCTTACATTGTTTCCCGTATAGCTTTTTGGAGGAAAGAGCATTAGCAACAGCGCCAAGGTAAAGAACAAGCTCGCGGTTGGACTATCTGGAACAAACGGGAGCAACCAAAGCGGAAAGTTAGCCGCCGTGAACTCCAATTGATTGCCATACCATATGTAGCCATAAATGGTACCGAGAAGATTCACAATAAATAACAACCAAATGATTCCTCGGTGCTTAAACAGTTTATCAAGAACGGACATACAGATCATTAACCTCCCAAGTAGTGGCAACTTTACATTTAGACATACAAAAACCTGACCGCAGTTTCGATCAGGTTTTGCGTTATTTTTATTTTACTGTTCGCTTTTTTGTTTGGCAAGCCAGTCTGCCAAGGCATCAATGTCTTGATCCGAAAGCCCCGCTCCCAGAGCAATATCATACATCTTCGGCATCTGTCCTTGACCCTCTTTTATAATAGTAAGGATTGCTTCTTTATCATGGGTGTCCCCAACGCCGCGAAGTGAAGGCCCGCCTGCCCCTTTCAAATCCGCCGCATGACAAGAGATGCAAGTAGCTTGCTTAAACAGCCCCATAGCCGGATCATCCTTATCTACAATCGCTACTTCCTTTGCCTTAACTGCACTCGAGGTTGGAAGCCCCTTCGCCCTATTCTCTGCCGCCTTCTCTTCCCGTTGAACATCTTCAGGAATTTGACCAGTTTCAGTCATTTCATGTTTGTATTCCGTCCAAGCGGTATTTGTTAAGTACACAATCGCCGCTAGCGATAAGAACATCAAAGATGAAGCGATCGGTCTACGATAGAAGCGACGTTCTCTGCCCGTGTCAAGAAATGGTGCTAAAAGAAGTGAACCAAAAGCTACACCGGTTACACCTAATGTACCCAGAACGATATAATCACCTGAAGCATAAGGAAGCTTCAAATACTGATAGAGAAACAAGAAATACCAGTCAGGAATTGGGATAACCGTAGCACTCGCATTCGCTGGAAACCCTAGCGGCGCTGGCTCTGAAATAGTAAGCACTAATATTCCTACAAGTACAACGACGCCAACCATCCATTCTTTCAGTAGAAAGTTAGGGATAAAGGCTTCCGATTTACCAGGATAGGCTGAATAGTCTGGAGGTGTGATAAATCCATTGCCTTTACGAACTCTGGTATCACCGACATATACAACCTTTTCCTTAGAATTGTTTCCATGTGCCATCCGTATTCCTCCTCTCTTAGATTAACTTACAACGGTCCAGAAATCCCTTGTCTGCGGATCATAATAAAGTGTCCTACGAGCAGACTAAGAAGCACCGCTGGGAGGAAGAATACATGAAGTGCGAAGAACCGAGTCAACGTTTCTGCACCAACAATCGTACCGCCTTGCATAAGTTCTTTCAATACGGGTCCCATCACTGGAACAGAGTTAGCAATTTCGAGTGTTACTTTAGTCGCGAAGTAAGCTTTATTATCCCAAGGCAATAAGTAACCCGTTAAACCAAGCCCCAACATTACGAAGAAGATGAGCATTCCAACTACCCAGTTCATCTCACGCGGAGCTTTATAAGAGCCTGTAAAGAAGACGCGCATCGTATGAAGGAACATCATAACAATGACAAGACTGGCACCCCAGTGATGCATTCCGCGAACAATTTGTCCAAAGGCAACACTAGATTGTAAATACTCAACACTTGCATAAGCATTGATAATATCTGGAACATAATACATCGTTAAGAACATACCCGATAAGATCTGAATCACTGTAATAAAAAAGGTCAGTCCGCCAAAACAATACACAAACGCAGAGAAGTGATGGGCCGGGTTAACATGCTCAGGAACCTCGTGGTCGGCCACGTCTCTCCAAATTGGCGTAACATCCAAACGTTCGTCAATCCAGTTATAGACATTTTTAAACATTAGAACCTACGCCTCCTCACTAGCTACTGTATTAGGCACAATATCACCCAAAAGAACCCACCCGTTATCAAATTTCGTTTTATACTGGTCAAGCGGTTTTGGAGCTACTTCGAGATTTTTGCCGAGTTTGGTATAACGCGCACCGTGGCAAGGACAATGATACTCGTCCGGATGTGCCTTATCATTGTTCCATCCAACCGTACATCCTAAATGTTTACAAATGGGTGAAAGCGCATAAATATCACCCTTTGCGTCTTTACGGATCCACGCAGTCAGCGTCGCTGTGCTGTCGTACCATCCGTCTTTCTGTTTCAATTCAAACGTAAACTCTTGGGGCTCTTCGGTGATTTTGCTAATTTCAGCAACCTTTATAAAATCACCTGCGCCCTTCTTATGTAATATTGGGTCCACGACAAAACGGACCATTGGGAGAATTGTACCTGCCCCCATAAAAGCAGTAGCGCCACCTAGCGTGTAGGTCAAAAATTGCCTGCGCGACATCTCTTTACGGCTGGGTGGTTGTTCAGGCCAAATATCCTGTTGATCATTATGGCTGCTCATACTGTTATATAACCCCCTTCTCAAGATATAAGAAAGTATCTAAGGTGTCCGATCAGAGATGCCTTACTATAAATAATCCGTTTTCAAATCTTTTCAATGAAATACATCACATACCATTTCGATTCAACCTAATAATAGCTTAGGCACTAAAACCCGTCAAGAATATTGTCTAATTTGTGACAGGCCAAAAAGTGATTTCTGCTTACAATTGTTGATTTTCTGTCACATTTAAAAGAGACTCACCGTCCCCACATCTTTTGAATTTTCATACCAATATCACTATTAATCTTACCTTCCAGAGAGCCCTCAATGATAGGCAGAGAGAGTACTAAATCGCTTTCAAAAATTTCTTGTTCCAGAAGTGCTATATCTGCTGTTAACACCACGGCATACTGGAAACCACTGGATTTGACTTTTCGGCAAACCTCATTAATTAGATCGACATATCCTTCCCCTCCATACTGAATCGCCGGGTAAGTTACAATCCGTCCCTTAAACGGTATTTCCACCAAATCCATAAAATCACGTAATCTTTCTAATGCTTGAACCGTCTCAGGGGGACTCTCGGACCCACTTAATCCTGTAAAAGGTATGAGACATGTATCATAGAACTTTCGATTTTCTTCCCACTGTTCAACTTCAAAATCACTGAATTTCATTAATGTCATCTCCCTATTTGCGATCCTTCTTCGCATCCACTTTTCACAAATTTGCCCGATGTTATAAATCCCATTATATTGAAAGAGGAAGACAAACGTCTAGATTTAGATTTTCACCCGTCTTCCTTCACCTCTAATTGATACAGAAAGTGAGTTGAATAGGTACCTATTTAATAAAAAAAGAAATGCGCTATGCGCATTTCTTTATGCCAAACTTTTAAGTTCTTCTGTAAGATTTCGAAAAGCCAATTTATCTCCTGTAGCCAGCGCCGTGTCAATCTCACGGTGCAAGATGTCGGAGCGACGCTTTCGCAGCGCTTCATCCCACACCATTTCTGCCGCAAGTCCTAGCATCACTTCGTACGTAGCCTTCATTTTGTCCATTCGATACACCTCCGCTGTTTAAGAGATCCTTATTACTTTAATATTTTGATATCCATCAAGATGATTTTGTTTTCGGTTTCAAAAGTGACGGCACCTACTAAATCATATTCAACAATCCTGTCTACGTTCTACATATTTACCCATTCTGATCAATACTTCATCTATTGTTCCTATCAACAACCAAAGCGAAGTCCTCATCTACGTATGTAATCCCCATAAGCATTTGCTTGTATGCCTTCATACTACTATAGATGTTTAGGCACGGCCATCTCCATCCCCCACGGCGTCATCATCACAGTGAGACCAGCAGTAGTCTCCCCTAATTTAAGCATCCCAAGGTGCACCATCATCCGAATAATTCGTTGCTCCAGAATAGAGGCAGCATTGTCATAATAGAACGGTTTAATTAACCACCCAATACCATCCACTAATGAAGGTACGCTCACCCAATTCCCAGCACTAATGCTTACCCAATACACAAGTGAAGGCAGGTTTGGTACAGCCCCCTTATATAGTTTTAACCAAAAAGAGAATATCTGCATCAACGAGTCACATTTTCCGTTGGCTAACACTGCCTCTCCTGTCGCCGTAAGCCTTAGCCGAAAACCTTCTTCAGTGATCCAGCGGCGATGACGAACATAATCATACAGGAGCGCTAATCTAGGCGGATAATGCTCACATGCCCTACCATAACCAAATCTCCAGCCGCCTTTGCTAAGAAGATCCTCCGGAATATGAAGTGCATTCATCACTCCTTGCTGATACCGCCTATACATTGCCCCTTCCTGATTAAGCTCTGGCTCATTTTCCTTGATATATCTCAGAAGCATAACCAGATCACTTAATAACAATTCTCCTTCATTTCGATACATGGCTGGTTCAGAGCTAACCGCAACCTTATCCTTGATATGTGCGCTCATCGTCTCACGAAAGCGCTCTTTCAAGTCTTTAGGCACTTGGAACAAGTATCTGGTTTGCTGGGAGGAACCGCTAAAGAGCCAGCCTCCGCTTTTGAAACGAGACACCATTTCTCGGAAGCCTCCGGTCTTTCCTTCTGGAGCATCAAAAGAAGCCTGTCTAGCTACAGCCAACAAATCTTCCAGACTAAAGTAGCTGCGTTCATCAAAAAGTAATGTATTCAGAAACCGTAGATCCTCCGGAGTACATTCCCGGATATGAGACTCCATAAAACTTCTGCTTCCAAGCATAATCAAAATACTCTGGATCAAGTCATGTTTGGAATTCTGCTTGCATTCACACCGGTAGCGTCCCGCTATGGCGGTCAGCTGTCCAATATCTGCATAAGTGAGCATATCCGCCAGATTCATGTTTTATCGCCTCACCGTTTTACTACCATTATGGGAAATACAGCCCTTTTTATTCCCCTTTGCGCAAAAAAAATAACCCGATGCACGGGTTAACGCTGATTTTGCAGGATATGGCGAGTACAATTATATAGAATAGGGTTCCATTCCCGTTCTTTTTTCTCCAAAATTGTCAGGGATAAATTCCCAATTCGCTCAGAATACTTATCTTTGTAAAATGCAGTATACAGTTGAGCGAGGAACCCTCCATGAGATATAACTAGTATGTTCCGATTGGGATGCTGCGCAGAAATATCCTCCATAAAGGCAAGTGCACGTGCTTGAAGCTGTTCGTCAGTTTCTTGACCAAGTGAAAGCTGACTCCAATCTTTCCCCCACTTCTCTTCACGCTCAGCGGCAGTAAGTCCTTCTACTTGCCCGTAGGCACGTTCCCGGATCCGATCATCAGGATCAAGCAACGGTACATTTAATTTATCAGCGATGATCTTGCCTGTCTCTGCTGCCCGGGAAAGGTTACTTGTAATGCAATAATCCCAGCGATACGGCTCTTGTAATAAGCGGTCAGCAAGCATAGCAGCTTGCATCCGTCCTTCATCATTAAGCGGAATATCACTTTGCCCCTGTATCTTTCCAATTGCGTTCCAGTCCGTCAATCCATGGCGTATCAAGCCGATTAGCATATTACCTCCCCCTTTTCACCCAAGTATTTGTCTCTTAATGTAACATGGATGAAATAAAAAGTCTTCTTTTATGCGTATTAGAATACAAAAAAGCCCCTTATCTTTACATAAAGGGACTCCTACATCATTCTTAACACTATTATATACTGCAATAGTTAAGTCATACATCAATAGACCCTTTATGATCTGCGATATCGATTCAGCCGGGTTAACGAAAACACTGCAAAACCCACGCCAAGCATGGATAACATCATCCAATATTGAGGATGAGTAGGTCCCATATTTACTACAAGCGGTTCAATAATCCCACCTTCAGAGCCTAAAATGGGATAAGTAGAAGTCCATTCCATAGAGCCAGCAACGCCAGTCTCTACAATTCCACTTTGAGCCACAGTGATATCTGCAGGTGTTCTAAACATAGTAAAGTAAAGAACACTAGACAAAAATACCGCCAGGAAGCAAGCGATCCAGAGACTAAGCCTATGACGAACAATGGCAGATGTCCCTGCGGATTTCCCATCCCCTGGCATCAACCAAGGACTCTCTAGATAAATCCGCTCCATAACTTTAACATTTATAACTTCTGCACGCTCTTCACTAATCTCTTCTTTCAAATCATGCATAAGCTGGCTACTCTCTTGCCACAGAGACCATTCAGCAGCGCAGTAAGGACAAGTTTCAATATGTTGTTCGAGCAAAATCCGCCTAGGATGTGTGGGGGGAGCGTCCCACAAGAGCGGAATACATTCTTGCGCTTCCCTGCAATTCATTCGCCTTACACCCTCTCAACCTGCTCTTCAACTTCAGGCTCATTGAAATAGGATTCGAGTTGAAGCTTCACACTACTTCTGGCACGAAACAACAATGATTTCACGGAGCTTACACTCTGATCCAAAATTTCTGCAATTTCTTGATAATCCATCTGATCGTATTCACGCAGGATTAACGCAGAGCGTTGTTTCTCCGGAAGATTATTAATTGCCTCACGAACCAAATTCATCCGTTCTTTACGCAATGCAGCCTGCTCAGGCGCTACTTCAAACGGTGCAACGGGAGTATATCCACTCTCTTCTAGGGATACATTTCCGGCACGATTCTTACGAAGCTCACTTAGCACGGTATTACGAGCAATAGTGTACAACCACGTTGAAAAGGAAGCATCTACCTCTCGAAAGGAATGCAAGCTACGGAATGCCTTGTAGAAAGTCTCCGAACAAAGGTCCTCTGCAATTAGCTCCATTTGTGAGTTTCTAAGCATATGATATACAAATGCCAATATTTTTCGTTGATAACGACGCATTAATTCTGAATATAATTCTGTGTTGCCTTGTTTAATTTCCTGGATCAACTGGGAATCCGTCATGGTGAGATTGGCCCTCCTCGCCCTTGCACGTCTTTTCCCGTCCGGTCCGTACTTATTATACCGGTTTGGGCTTTAAAAGTTGCGCTGGTTTACTACAACTTTTTAGTTTATTACAAGAAGAAACGATATTGTCGACCTTTTATGTAAGACAAACGTTCCTTGTGGGAATTTAAGGGAAAATATATGACGTGCAACTTATCCGTTCTTCAATTTTGAAATACACCTATGTATATTCAAACACCCAATAATTAAGGCATGATGATTGTGATGAATATAAAAAGAAAAATGGCATATTTCTATGAGCATATAAATTTTATAACGAATCTAGAAATATACCAGATCTATTGTATCACAGATTCTCATAGGATGACATTAATAGACTTCAGAGCAGTAATCTCGTCAGCATGACCTGACAACAGATTATAAACGAACATGAAGTTCAACCATAAGACTTTGATCACTGTAATGTGACTTTAATCTCTTTTTAATAAACTGTTGACAAAATGTAAACGTATACATATAATAAAAGTACAGTATGGTTTCTCTCCACTCCTATCCAAATACTACACGGTTCCAATTTATTGTGAACTGTAGCCGCTTACTTTGTAAGCGGTCTTTTTTTGTCCTGTAAGCGCTGTATTAGCCCCACTCATTATTAATACCCTCTTCTGCATCCACTTGAAGCAGTAGCTGTTTTCAACAGTATGCTCTTTCAGATCCTAAAACGAAATAAAAGCCCCTCCATATTGGAAGGGCTACTAACTACACATATACGGTATAATCGTGCTGCTGCAGAAGCACCTTCGCACGTTCCATATCGTTCTCCTGTCGAAAAGATAGGCGCATAATACCCGGCACATCTTCACGACTCTCGATGATTTGTACGTTGCTAAGGTTAATGCCTTGATCCCCCAGCTCAGTAGCGATACGACCGATAATCCCCGGATGATCCGGTACATCAATATGTAGGTCAAATAAAGGTGCGATCATGCCTTTACGCCGTTCAGGCAACTGACTGCGGAAGCCATTCGCTTCTTGGAAAGCCTCTTCAATTCCTACGCCATCTTCACTTTCCAGGAGACGAACAAAAGAAGAAACTTCCTCGTTCCAATCCTTCAATAAACGAAGCATTACGGAACGATTGTTCAGCAAAATGTCTCGCCAAATTATAGGATCGCTGGACGCAATCCGAGTGATATCCCGAAAGCCCCCTGCAGCTAGCGTGCTATATAAGGAGTCGGTATCGTCATAGGCACGAATCTGATTTACCAAAGCAACAGCAATAATATGCGGTAAATGACTAATGGCACCTACAATCTCATCATGGCGTTCTGGATCAAGGCGTACTATCTGTGCTCTTGTGTGGTGTAGTAGAGACTCCAGTGCATGATAAGCCTCATCTGGCACTCCTGGAGGAGGCGTCAACACATAATAGGCATTCTCAAATAGCAGTGATGAAGCTGCCTCAACACCTGAGCGCTCTGATCCTGCCATTGGGTGTCCGCCGATAAAATGTACTCCAGGAATATCTAAGGAGACCGCACATGCGGCAATACTAGCTTTCGTGCTTCCTACATCTGTAATAATGCAGCCGGGTTTTAGAGGCAATTTACTTAATTGCTGCAGATAATCCTCTAACATCCCTACCGGTACACATAAAAAAATGAAATCAGCATCAAGTGCCGCTTCTTCAACAGAAAGCGTGGCTTGATCAACCACACCTCTGCTTATATATTTACTCGCGGATTCAGGACGGTGGGCATGTCCTACGACGGTCAGGCCCTCCTTGCCTTTAAAGCAAAGGGCCAGTGAGCCTCCGATCAGACCGACACCGAATATAGCTATTTTTGTCGTCATGTTCTTTGAACTACCTGCCTTTTTTAGTCTAGTCTTGCTGTTTATTACTAAGCGCGCACACCAGACTCTATAAGCGTTTGTTCCAGCGCAGTTATAAACGCTGTGTTCTGTTCAGCTGAGCCCACAGTAACACGAATATAAGTAGGGTAAACTTGATGACCCGCTCTTACTATGATTCCTTTACGCATCAAAGCATCGAAAACCTCGGTTGCAGGTTTACGAACATCTACCATAATGAAGTTCCCGTGTGCAGGGAAGGATTCAAGGCCCAGACGTTTGAATTCACCTTGTAATTGGACAATACCCGCGCTATTAAGACGACGGCATTCCTCCACGTATTCTTGGTCATTCAAGGCAGCAAGAGCCGCGGCTTGCGCAAGACGAGTGGTATTGAAAGGCTCGCGTACCTTGTTGATCAATGAAATAATCTCAGGACTAGCAACGCCATAACCAATACGCAATGCGGCTAAGCCATAAATTTTGGAGAATGTGCGAAGCACAACCAAATTCGTATAACGATTTAATAATTGGATACCGTTGGAGTAAGAAAGATCTGTTACGTACTCACAGTATGCTTCATCAAGAACAACCATTACATTGGAAGGAACAGCATCAAGGAAAGAAACCAAGGCTTCCTCTGGTACAATCGTTCCTGTTGGGTTATTCGGATTACAAATCCAGATAACCTTCGTACGGTCCGTAATACGGGCCAGCATCCCATCCAGATCATGTGTACCATTTACAAGTGGTACCTCGATGGACACAGCGCCTTCGATATCTGCGTTACTCTTATACACAGAGAAGGTCTGGTCAGCCATGATTGTCTCATCACCTGGCAAGAAGAAAGCACGAGCAATAAGAGCAATAATCTCATCAGAACCACAGCCAAAAATAATATTATCGCTGTTCACACCAAGACGGTTGGCAAGTGCTGCCGTCAACTCAACGGCCGATCCGTCTGGATATAGATAAAGATTCTCAAGCTCTGCTAGAATAGCTTCTTTAGCACTCGGGGAAGCTCCATACGGGTTCTCATTGGATGCAAGCTTAATAACCTCACTTAAGCCAAGCTCCTTCTTAACTTCGTCTATAGGTTTCCCTGGTTTGTAGACAGGGAGATTAACTATATTCGGTTTTGGATTCATGAATAGTCCTCGCTCTCCATAGTTGATTACTCCACTATACACAGGTCAAAATGACACTGTTATGGTCTTTTTAATTGTGCCACAAATTCTCGAATTTGCAACAGCCCCTCATTCCGTGTAGCGGGATTATCGAGCAGCGGAATGACCTCTTCTATTTTACGAACAATCGCACTACCTACTACCACGCCATCGCAAATCTGAGCAAAGCGGGCCACCTGTTCGCCAGTTGAGATCCCAAATCCTACAGCCACCGGCAGATCCGTAGCTTGACGCACGGAATCAATAAACGCCTCTACATCAGCATGGAAAGTGGATCGTTCCCCTGTCACACCTAACGAGGATACACAATAGATAAACCCACTCGCACCTGAGACAATCTTCGCAATACGTTCACTTGAGGTCGGTGCAACTAGTGGAATGAGATTAACGCCAACTTCACTACTGCGGCGACGCATCTCCTCTGATTCCTCGACAGGAAGATCTGGAATAATAAGACCACTAATCTCATGAGCATTCAGTTCTGCGAAAAATGTATCCAGCCCCATTTGCAGGATAGGATTGTAATAGGAAAACAAAATAAAGGGCAGGCTGCTTCCGGCTTGACGAGCTTTTAACGCGGTCTCCATACAGGTACGCAGGTGAACCTCCCCCCGCAGAGCTCGTGCAGACGCTCGCTGAATGACAGGGCCATCTGCTAGCGGATCAGAGTAAGGTACTCCCAGCTCCAAAATGTCTGCACCTGCCGCCTCCAGTTCTGCGATGATGGCAAGCGTAGTCTCCAGATCAGGGTCTCCAACCGTCAGAAAAGGAATTAATGCCGTCTGTTCTTCAGCTTTAAGCTTCCGGAATACCAAATCCATCCGGTTTGTAGTTTCGGTTGTCATTCATTTCCCTTCCCTTCTGTGTACGCCATGATCGATTCCACATCTTTGTCTCCCCGGCCTGACAGGCAGATAACAACAATATCATCCTTGGTAAGGGTTGGACCCATCTTCACTACATGGGCTATCGCATGTGCTGACTCCAAAGCTGGAATAATACCTTCCGTTACACATAGCAGCTTCAGTGCATCAAGCGCCTCTGCATCCGTAATCGGAACATATTTTGCGCGTTCGATATCTTTTAAATAGGAGTGTTCAGGACCTACGCCTGGATAATCCAGACCTGCGGAGATGGAATGAGCCTCTGTTACTTGACCATGTTCATCCTGCAGAAGGTAACTCATCGAACCCTGGAATACGCCATGAGTCCCCTTGCTCATCGTCGCCGCATGAAATGGTGTGTCAATTCCCTTGCCTGCTGCCTCAACACCAATCATACCGACACCTTTATCCTCTACGAATGGATAGAACATGCCGATAGCATTACTACCGCCGCCTACTGCAGCAACAAGCACATCCGGCAGTCTTCCTTCAGCCTCCAGAATCTGGCGCCGCGTTTCATCACCAATAACCCGCTGAAAGTTACGAACCATCATCGGATAAGGATGTGGGCCTACGGCAGAACCGAGAATGTAAAAAGTATCTTCCACATTGCTAACCCAGTAGCGAAGCGCTTCGTTGCCGGCATCTTTTAAGGTACGCGATCCGGAAGTAACGGGAATTACCTCAGCACCAAGCAGCTTCATACGGAATACATTGAGTGCCTGGCGACGAGTATCCTCTTCCCCCATAAACACCTTACATTCCATACCAAGTAGGGCTGCAACTGTAGCAGTAGCTACACCATGCTGACCAGCTCCGGTCTCAGCGATCACCTTGGTTTTACCCATCATTTTAGCCAGAATTCCCTGACCAATCGCATTGTTAATCTTATGAGCGCCCGTATGATTCAAATCTTCACGCTTCAAATATATTTTTGCTTCTCCCAGATGTTTACTTAGACGTTCCGCATAATACAGTGGGGTCTCCCGTCCGGAATATTGCTTTAATAGATAATCTATTTCTTCTTGAAAAGCAGGGTCTGCCGAATACTTCTCATAGGCTTCCTCCAGCTCAATCAATGCAGTCATCAAAGTTTCGGGCACGAAGCGCCCTCCGAATGAACCGAAACGTCCATGCTGGTCCGGTACTTGTGTCATGATTGCTTCACCCTTTCCACAAAAGCTGTCATTTTAATAATATCTTTAACGCCTTCACTCTCTACTCCACTAGACACGTCTACTCCGTACGGAGCATAAGTATCTAGCAACTCTCCTACGTTATTAGGATGAAGTCCGCCAGCCACAAATAACGGCAACCCATTTCGTAGCGCGATTTCCTGATAATCAGGCAACCTCTCCCAAGCGAACGTGCGCCCAGACCCGCCGCTCTGCTGAGGATCATAAGTATCTAACAACACAGCATCGACGAAGCCTGCGTATTGTTCCAATGTATATTTGTTATCAGCGTCATCACGCTCTTTATCAGCAACAGACAATGCCTTCCACACCTGAACTTGTGGGAAAGCTTGCCGAACCTTTTGACAAAAGGCTGGACTTTCCTGCCCATGTAGCTGAATGACATCTAGTGACACAACGGAAAGCAGTTCGCTCAGCTCATTCAGCTCTGGATTAACAAAAACCCCTGCAGCTTTAGGTTTTTCACTAGTCTTCCATTGCGGAAGTTCAGCAATCAGTTCGGAAGCACGCTCCAGAGTAACCCTGCGACGACTAGGAGCGAATACAAATCCAATATAATCTAGTGGTAAGTGTAACATAGATTTTAGCACTTCAACGTCCTGAAGTCCACAGATTTTTACCAATGTCTCAGCCATGCCGGACACGGTCCTTTCCATTTGGAAGCATTCCTAGCAATCCATTTACCGCTTCTTCTACATTTGCCTGACGCATTAGATATTCCCCTACGAGGACCCCGTGAGCGCCAGTCGTTCTTAAGTAGTCAATATCACTTGGCCCTGCAATTCCGCTTTCACTGATCACAGGTACCCCTTGAGGTACTAGTGCTGCCAGCTCTGCCGTTGTCTCTAAGGACGTCTCAAAGGTACGCAGATTACGATTATTAATACCCAGCAGAATATTAGGATGTGTTATCTTGTCTGTACTTAATACCACTGCAAGCTCATTCCGATCATGAACTTCGATTAATACATCCATTCCAAGTCCAGTAGCTATTTCTATAAAATGAGACAGTTTATCCGGTGTCAAAATAGCAACGATTAACAACACCGCATCTGCTCCAAGAATACGCGCTTCATAAATTTGTTTCTCATCGATAATGAAATCTTTGCGTAGCAGCGGCAGATTTACAGCTTCCTTCACGTGCTGCAAGTAAGCAGCGCTTCCCTGAAAATAATCCGTATCCGTCAAAACAGATAAACAATCAGCGCCGCCCGCTTCATAACCTTTTGCAATGGAAACAGGATCGAAATCCTCACGAATCAGCCCTTTTGAAGGGGATGCCTTCTTTACCTCCGCAATCAAACCTATATCCCTGTTCTTCCCCTGGGTCAGAGCCTTACGAAAGCCTCTAGTCTGAGGGAGTGCTGCTATATCACGTTCAGCTTGAGCTAGAGAAAAGCTATTACTGAGCGCCTCCACCTCTTTGATCTTTGTAGCGACAATTTTATCAAGATACATAATTAAGCTCCTCCGTCATCACAACAAGCTGTTTCAGCTTGGATAATGCCTTACCCGAATCCACTACTTCTTTAGCTTTCTCGACGCCTCCGGCCATGGTATCTGCCAGACCCGCAACATATATACATGCTCCTGCATTAGCTAACACGATATCTCGGTAGGGATTGATCTCACCTTGGAGCACAGAGGTAATAATTGCTGCGTTCTCTGCTGCGTCTCCACCCAAAACAGCTTCAAGTGGATGTCTGTTAAGACCTAATCCCTCCGGAGTAATTTCATAAGTGCTCACTACACCCTCTTTTAGTTCAGACACTAATGTAGAGGCTGAGATGCTGATCTCGTCCAGACCATCCGAACTGCTTACAACCATTGCGCGCTTGGAACCCAGCTCCTTCAGTACATTAGCCACCGTCTCCGTCTTATTTCGGTCATAAATCCCTAGGAGCTGACGGTCAGCTCCAGCGGGATTCGTAAGAGGACCCAGCATATTGAAGATCGTACGTACACCAAGCTCCTTGCGAGGAGCTGCTGCATGCCGCATCGAAGGATGATAAATTTGTGCGAATAAAAAGCAAATGCCGATACGATCCAGACATTCTCGGGCTTGGTCTGCATTCAGATGAATGTTTACGCCAAGGGCTTCAAGTACATCCGCACTTCCCGCTCTGCCTGAAGCAGAGCGATTTCCATGCTTGGCAACTCTTACAGAAGCCGCTGATGAAATAATTGCTGAGGCGGTTGAAATATTAAATTTATGGATGCCGGAACCGCCCGTACCACAAGTATCTAACAAGCGTGCGCGATCAGTCAGTACGGATGTGCCGAACCCTCTCATAGCTTCTGCAAAACCCGTAATCTCCTCCACGGTTTCTCCTTTAATTCGTAAAGCGGTCAGCAGTGAACCGATTTGCGCTTGTGAAGCATCTCCTAGCATTATAGCACCCATTATATCCCGTGCTTCTGTACGTGTCAGATTCTTGCCTTCGATTAGTCCGGCGATTCCTGATTGAATTAATTTCGTTGCATCCATAATGTTCTTCCTCCCAGCCTTAATGAGTTACTATATAAATCAAACCACTTGTTCAGGGGTATATTCGTACATATAATCTTGGTTGATAACTTGTTTTTCTTTCACTTCGGTTGGAAACATAGCTTCTGCCATACGAATAGCTTTCAGCATGCCCTTCGCCTTATTCACCGTTTCTTCATACTCTTTCTCGGGAACCGAATCCCAAACGATACCTGCTCCGGCCTGTACGTACGCACGACCTTTCCGGAAGATGATGGTACGAATGGTGATACAAGAATCCATGTTTCCTGAGAACCCTAAATATCCAATTGCTCCGGCATAAGCACCTCGAGCTTCTTTTTCCAGCTCTGCTATAATCTCCATTGCTCGCAGCTTCGGTGCCCCAGAAACCGTTCCGGCAGGCAGACAGGAGAGAAAGGCATCAAAGAAATCTTTATCCTCACTGAGCGTGCCTGACACATTCGATACCATGTGCATGACATGGGAGTATCTTTCAATCTCCATAAAGGAATCACATTTTACTGAACCAAATTTGGATACTCTCCCTAGATCATTACGACCCAGATCAACAAGCATCAGATGTTCCGCACGTTCTTTTTCATCCTCCAAGAGCTCCGCAGCAAACGCCCGGTCTGCTGCTTCACTGTCACCCCTTGGTCTAGTTCCAGCAATCGGCCGTGTCTCTACACGATTTCCATCCACCTTTACGAGTGCTTCAGGTGAAGTGCCAACAATAATCTCCTCGTCCATTTTCAAATAGTACATATAAGGAGAGGGGTTAAGAGTTCTGAGCATCCGGTATACATGCAATGGAGAAACTTCCGTTTCAATATGCAACCGCTGTGACAATACCACTTGAAAAATATCGCCTGAGCGAATATATTCCTTCGCCTGTTCTACATTGTTGATGTACTGCTCTTTAGTGAGATTAGAATGAATCTCTCCAAGCTCGATATCCTGCGGAATGCTGCGACGATTCACATTTTCCTTAGGGCCTTCTTTTTGTAGATCTTCGGCCATAGCCTCCAGCTTACGACTCAGACTTTCATAATTGGATCTGATATCCGAATCTGTATCTCCGTCTTTTACATGCAGGTTACCAACAAGCAGAATCTGTTGCTTCACATGGTCAAAAACAATAATCCGATCGCAAAACATAAATCTTATATCATCCATTTGGAGATCATCCACAGGATGCTGAGGTAACTTCTCATAATATTGCAGCAGATCATATCCGAAAAATCCGATAGCCCCTCCAGTAAATGGAGGCATTTCGTCAAGCTTAGGACTACGGTATGAACGAAGTAACGCTTTAAGCTCCTCAATCGGCTTTCCGTATAGTTGCTTCTTCTCTCCGCCGACTTCAACGTTAATTGCACCCTTTTTACCGGATATCATCAAAAAGGGATCGCTACCGATGAACGAATACCGTGCCCATTGTTTTCCACCCTCTACACTTTCAAGTAAGAACGCGCGATCACGTTCAGCGAAACGTTGGAATAATCGGATAGGTGTTTCCATATCCGCGAGCAGTCGCTTTACAACAGGAATCAGATTATAATCCCGCGACAGCTTTACCACCTCTTGAACACTTGGATTCGTCATTGTTAGATGCCCCCTTAGATATATGAATGGTTCCGAAATACAAAAAAACCCTCTACCGAAGTAGAGGGTTTGTGTAAGTAAGTATATGTTTTTGAGCATTGATTAGCATAATTATGTAGTGTTTACAGACTTATCCCTAAATAAGATATATCACTGATAAATGACTTCAGTGCATATCAAAATAAAGACTCTGCTTACACGATACATGCTAATCTAAAAAACTTCTCGCACTCTGCTCAACTATACTCATCTCAACTAAACTAAACTCTTCTATACTCGGCTAACTACACTATACATGATGACGAGGGTCATTGACAACCCACAACTATAATTTAAGACTTGCTCTCTGATAAATCCGGACGTAGCTTCTGAGCCTCATTCAGATAAACGTGGCGAATCTCACGCTGCGATTTATCCGTATTAATCTGTACCATCAACCGGATACACATCGGCAAGCTTCCTTTAACCGGGATTTCCGTTGAACACATAAGTGGAACCATTTCCCAGCCTTCAATCTCACGAATAGCTCTTGCAGGAAAAGTAGCATCCAGATCATTGGTCATCGTAATCCATACATTGCTTATATTCTCAGCTATAACATCATTACGTTCTACGATCTCCCGCAGCAATATAACGGTCTCACGTAAAATCTCTGCCTCTTCGTTCTTAGTCACGGTTGTTGCTCCGCGAATTCCTCGGTTTACCACGGTCTTCCCTCCTTCTTAAGCTCTGCGAGAACCTCTCGCACAAGCGACTCCTGCACATCGTTCACAATGCTTACAGAGCCTATGGAATCAGGCACGATAAAGGTCATCTTGCCTTCCTTGAATTTCTTATCATGCATCATAGCGTCCATCAGTTCATCTTCATCATACTCGGAAGGAAGCCGTACAGGCAGTGACAGCGCGGTCAGCATAGATACAGTATCCTCATAAATGGAAGTATCCCGCCCAAGCTTCGCAGCCAATAGCGCTGAACCCGCCATCCCAATCGCAATCGCTTCTCCGTGCAGAAACACACCATACCCACCAACTGCTTCAATGGCATGTCCGATCGTATGTCCAAGGTTCAATATCGCTCGAAGTCCATGCTCACGCTCATCATTCGCCACTACATCTGCCTTAATTGCACAGCCACGCTCTAAAGCATAACCTAAGGCTTCGACATTCAGCTCTAGCAGCTCTTCGGCATGATCACGACACCAATATGCGAACTCTTTGTCCACGAGGAGACCGTGCTTTAACACTTCAGCCAGACCTGATGACACTTGCCGTGCTGGAAGAGTACGTAATGTATCCAAATCGTAGAGTACCATTGACGGTTGATAGAAAGCCCCTATCATATTTTTGGCTAATGGATGATTGACCGCCACTTTACCACCCACACTACTATCATGAGCTAGGATCGTCGTTGGAATTTGCAGAAAGCCGATTCCACGCATATAGGTTGCTGCTACAAATCCTGCTAAATCGCCAACCACGCCGCCGCCTAAAGCTAAAACTGCTGAATTGCGATCTAATCCTGCTTGAATCGCGGTTGTCATGACTTCTTCATACACGGCTAATGATTTAGAGGCTTCACCTGCCGTCATTATGTGACTAACCACAGTATAACCGTGAGAACGTAAAGCTTCTTCAAGTGCCGGCAAGTACCTTGGCGCTACTTCAGTATCACTCACTACTAACAGTGGACTACGCTCCGAAAATCCGGCCTCAGTACAATAATGGGCGATGTCCTTTAGTAAACCACTACCGATAAGAATAGGATACGAGCGGTCGCCCAAATCTACATTAATAGTACGCATAATTAGTAGCTCTCCAGCTGTGATAGGTAATTTTCATAGTTCGCTTTAATTTCTTCCAGTGAGTCGCCACCGAATTTATCAAGGAAAGCTTTTGCGATTTCCCAAGCTACTACGTTTTCCAGAACAACACACGCCGCTGGAACTGCACAAGCGTCGGAGCGTTCAACTTGCGCTGTAAATGGTTCTTTCGTGTCAATATCCACACTTTGAAGCGGTTTATAAAGGGTAGGGATCGGCTTCATGACACCGCGAACTACAACCGGCATGCCGTTAGTCATACCACCTTCAAAACCACCTAAGCGATTACTTGCACGGTAGTATCCTTTAGAAGCTTCATACATAATTTCATCATGGACTTGCGATCCTCGCAATTTGCCAGCTTCAAACCCAATGCCAATTTCAACGCCTTTGAATGCATTAATCGACATTACCGCCCCAGCGATTGCTCCGTCAAGCTTCCGATCAGACTGTACATAACTGCCAAGTCCGATAGGAAGTCCTTCGACGATACATTCAACGATTCCACCGATGGAGTCTCCCTCTTCCTTAATCTGATCTATGTAAGCCTCCATCTTCTGTTCCGTTTCTTTGTCGACAACTCTGACAGAGGACTGTTCTGTCCGCTCAATCAGCTCATCAATAGGCAGATCGTTAGCAGGCGCTTCAATTTCACCGATACGAATAACTTGCCCTGCTACCTTCACGCCAAAAGCTGCAAGCAGCTGTCTGGCTACAGCGCCACATGCAACTCTGGCTGCTGTTTCGCGAGCACTGGAGCGCTCCAGTACGTTACGAAGATCTGTATGGTTGTACTTCAATCCGCCATTCAGGTCTGCATGGCCAGGACGCGGCCGATTTACGCGGCGTTTTTCTTCGTCACTGCCAGGAATAGGCTCGATATTCATGATGTTCTTCCAGTGGGTCCAGTCTTTATTCTCTACTACCAAGGCTACTGGAGCACCTGTAGTATAGCCATGACGCACTCCACCTACAATTTGTGCCGTATCTTTCTCAATCTGCATGCGACGTCCACGTCCATAACCCTTTTGTCGACGCTGCAATTGAAAATTAAGCTCTTCAAAATCCAATGTCAAATTACTTGGCAATCCCTCAATAATGGCCGTAAGCTGGGGGCCGTGCGTTTCCCCCGCTGTTAAATAGCGCAAACTCATGCTGCGTTCCCCCTTTTATACTTTTAAACTGTAAACCGCTAAAATCCTAATGATCTTTGCTCATTATAGTATAGGCAATCCTCTTTGACAAGAAAGGGATCTCCCTAAAACGACTCCATTCGCGACAAAATGAATTGGTTTTTGTGTAAAGAAAAAGCGCCATTCATACTCTAAAGAGTATGAATGGCGCTCCTCGGCTCGGTCCGGCACTTGTTAGCTTCCGATCCGCTGACTTGTTGAAGGAAATGTAGACTTACGCTCTTCCAGTTGCAGAAGGCGCTTCAATTGCATTTCTTCTACACCGAGAATTTGCCCGCACTCACGAACGGTAATAAAGCCTCGTTTGTACGCGGCAATGACCTTGCTTTTGTCCATCGGTTTAACGATCCTTTCGCTTAGCTTACAGATTCTACTACCCAGTATCACTGAACGATAGCGAAAGTATACCTATAAAAGTACACAGACGAAGGAGCAAGAAGTATTTATTTTTTACGATAGAAAAAGGTTTCCGTCGATTCAAAGCCATATTGCGCTGGCGTAAAGATCTGCTCTGTACTACCTACAAACAAATACCCGCCTGGACGTAAACTAGCCGAGAACTTATGGTAGAGCTTATTCTTCGCCTCTTCAGTAAAATAGATCATTACATTGCGACAAATGATAAGATCAAAACCCTCATCGAACTTGTCCAGCAGTAGGTTCTGTTTACGGAAATCTATGTTTTTCTTAAGCGTGTCGCTAACTTTGAATAAATGACCCTCGGGTTTAAAGTAACGCGCAGCAACATCCTTAGGCACATCCTTTAAAGAACGTTCCAGATACAAACCTTGCTTTGCTTTGGAAAGCGCACCGTCGTCAATATCCGTAGCCAGAATGCCAGTCTGCCCCAATAAATTCTTATCCGATAAAATCATAGCCAGCGTATAGGGTTCTTCTCCAGTGGAACATGCAGCGCTCCACAGTTTCAATCTGCGACCAGATTGTTGTATGTCAGGAAGAATGATATCTCGCAGTACTTCCCACCGATTCGGATTCCGCCAAAACTCGGAGACATTAATCGTCATTCGGTCCAAAAATTCATAAAATAATTCCTTGTCCTTCATCATTGCGGCAAAAAAATCACTAAAGGTTTGATATCCATTCTTCACACGAAGAGTCGTTAAACGCCGCTTCATCTGCGCTTCTTTATACTGAGCCAGATCAATTCCGGTGCTTTGCTTAACATGATGAATAAACCCGATGTAATCTGAATCTGCTGTTAATGCTGCAACATTACGATCAGACATGTTAATCCCCCGCCTCCCGCTTGGCTCCTACATCCAGACTGCGATCTCTTTGTTATAAAGATTCAATTCATCTGGAGTAAAGAAATTAGCAATTTCTCGTTCTGCACTTTCAGGCGAGTCTGATCCATGAATTAAATTAAGCGGTGTATGGCTGGCAAAGTCGCCTCGAATCGTACCCGGCAAGGCTTCTCCTACCTTCGTCTTACCAATGAGCGTACGGGATAATGCTACAACATCATCACCTTCCCATACCATTGCAAACACTGGACCTGAAGTTATAAAAGAAACCAACTCTGAAAAAAAGTCCTTGCCAGCATGCTCCGCATAATGTATTTTTGCTTGGTCTTCACTAACTGTAATCAGCTTTGCAGCGACCAGCTTAAAGCCCTTATCTTCAAAGCGTGAGACAATACGCCCAATTAATCCACGTTGTACTCCATCCGGTTTGACCATCAGATACGTCTTTTCCATAGAGGCACTCTCCAATTTCCCATTAGTTGGGTTGTTTTGACGCTATCTTAACAGAAACCGAGCTTTCTGGAAACGTTTAATTTCATGATCACCAAAATACTAATAAGCTCTACCTGTTACAAAAAAGGCAATATCGCGCAGATTACGCTTAGTCTTGTTGTTAGGCAACTGATCTAGTGCAGCAAGTGCCTTCGCGATATATCGCGAAGCCAGCTCCTCGGAACGGACAATTCCGTCTCCAGAAAGAATAAGATCAATAGCACGCCCTACTGTGCTGTGCCCTTCACGAATAGACTTCAACTCCTCAAGAAGCGGAGCTCGCAATCTTTCATCCTCCAGGCTATAAATGACAGGAAGGGTGATGTTCCCTTGCCGCATATCACTTCCTGGAGGTTTACCGATTTGCTTTTCGGTGCCTGAGAGGTCAAGTAAATCATCACGAATCTGGAAAGCCATCCCTACATTGTATCCATAATTATAAAGTAGACGAGCCACCTCTGGTTCAGCATCAGCAGCAAGTGCACCTAATTGGCAACTGACTGCAATCAACAGCGCTGTTTTGCGGCGAATCCGCCGCAGGTAATGACGCACACTTTGCTCACTGTTGAAGAAGTCACGAATCTGCTCCATCTCACCGATCGACATTTCAATCATGGCCTTGGACAAAATCTGATGAATTCGCGGATTCTTCAGCTCCGTCGTCATCACCAGTGCTTTCGCATATATGTAGTCACCGGTGTACATGGCAATTTTATCGCCCCATTTGGCCTTAACAGTAAGTTCACCCCGGCGCAGTTCTGCATCGTCAATGACATCATCGTGAACTAGTGAAGCGCTATGAATTAGTTCTAGCGGTATCGCCACACGCTTCAGCTTCTCAAGATCATACTTTCCAAATTTCCCACCCATCAAAACAAATACGGGACGCAATCTTTTACCGCCAGCTTTTAATAAATGCAGAGAAGTCTCGGTTAGTAGGTCGTCATCACCCTGTACGCTACGGTACAAATCTTTTTCAATCTGATCCATGTCTCTGTTCAGTAATCCGAATATTTGCAGTCGTTTCATTCCTTCACCCGTGTCAACAGTTTATGACTCCAAATCTCCATCTTCACTGCCTGCGGCAGCAGACCCATCTCATAGGCATAGCGGAAATAGAGGTTCAGACCTTTCTGCTGCCTTTCTCCAAAATCATAGCTTAAATTGCGAAAGTACCCTTCCCAATAAGACTTAGTTCCTCCAATTGTCGAACAGGCTGCAAGTACTATAGGATCTAAATCACTTAGTCCCCGCAGTTTACTCTCAGCAAAAGCTTCTGCAATCTCCGCAATGGCTTCCGGTTTGTCATTCGCAGCTTTTCGATTCACTGCCCAGACCGCAAAGGTCATCCCTAAGCCCGTCCATTCTTTCCAAAGCTCCGCCAGATCCGTAACGATATACCCTTGATCCTGCCAAGAGGCTTTAATCGCATGATCACCAATGAGTAAGCAGGCATCTGCTTGATGCATCATAGCATCCAAATCAGGATTAGCGCTAATATATTCTGGTTTATTGCCAAAAGCCTTTTCCATTAAAATTTTCAGCAAATTTACCGATGTTGCAGAAGTGTTCGTAACAGCAATCGTACCTGTACCTATCTGTGCAAGAGGCACTCGAGAAAAAAGAAAAATAGACCTCACAGGACCGTCCGCACTTACCGATAAATCAGGTAACAGCAATAACTTATCACTGGCTTCAGCATACGCAAAAGAGGATAATGCACCCACATGAATCGTTCCACGACTCATCCCCTGATTAAGAATGGCAGGTACCTCACTCACCATCTCTGCCGGATATTTCAGTGCAGAGGGATGAAAATTGTGAAATACCGGCCATGAGTTAGTATAGCTGATTTTGCCTATGATGGTGTGGCTGTTATTCTCCATCCTTTCAATCCCCCCATCTGCGAAATAATTGATGTTCAATATTAAAGCTGTCAAGCACTTTACCCACCATGAAATTAATCAGATCATCCATACTTTGTGGCCCAAAGTAAAACGCCGGCATTGCCGGAATGATCCGAACCCCCAGACGGGACAGCTTCAACATATTCTCAAGATGAATAGCATGCAGAGGTGTCTCACGAGGAACAAGGACCAGTGGACGTCCTTCCTTAAGCATAACATCAGCAGCACGAGTCATCAGATTGTCGGAGGTTCCATTAGCAACCGCAGACAATGTTCCCATGGAACAAGGCATAATAATCATCCCTTCCACACGAAACGAACCACTTGCAATAGATGCACCGATATCAGCGACAGGATGATAAAGTAGAGAACCGGGATAGCCTTTGAACTTTTCGTTCAAAAAGCCTTCCCGGTCTGATGCGATATAACCTAGTTCTTCTTTAAAAACGCGCCAGCCCGCATTACTTACTACCAAATGAACGGAGTAGCCTAGCGATAGCAACGTTTCGATCAGACGAATACCATAAATAGCACCGCTTGCCCCTGTAATTCCTACCACGAAGTTTTTCGGTTTAGTAAGCGTCATTTTTTGAAATGCACCACCAAGTCAATCAGAGTGAAAGAGAACACCACGATGCTTAGCACGCCGTTCATAGTGAAAAAAGCGGTCTGTAAACGACTGAGATCACTCGGAGATACAATATAATGCTCATAAAAGAGAATAATATATGCGAGGATCATACCAGCCACATACCACCAGCTTAAATCCGTCAAAAACAGCAGCGATACGAATCCAATCGCCGTAAGAATGTGAAACACACGAGCAATAACGAGTGCACCTTGGACCCCAAATCGCACTGGAATGGATTTTAAGCCTTCTTTAAGATCAAATTCAACATCCTGACAAGAGTATATAACATCAAAACCAGCCGTCCAAAACACAATTGTGAAGTAAAATACCATTGAAGTCCAATTCACACTACCGGTCACAGCTACCCAGCCGCCCAGCGGTGCAAGCGCAATGGTGAGGCCGAGGATAAGATGGCATGCCCATGTAAAGCGCTTAGTGAATGAATAAATAACAAGAAGGAATACAGCGATAGGTAACAGCTTAGCTGACAAAGGATTCAATTTAAAGGCTGCCCAAAAGAGCAAGAAAAACGAAATGCCTATAAAAATGACAACTTCACCGATCTTAAGTAACCCTGCAGGAATCGCTCTTCCCGCTGTGCGTGGATTCTTGGCATCACTGATTCGGTCTATTAATCGATTCAATCCCATAGCTGCACTGCGTGCTCCAAACATAGCGATTACAATCCAGCCAATTTGACTCCAGGATGGGAGGCTATCATTCATGACAACGGATCCCAGTAAAGCACCCATAAAGGCAAAGGGTAAAGCAAATACCGTATGTTCAAACTTAATCATTTGTAAAAAGATACCGATTTTCTTAAACATTCCCGTTCTCCTTGAGCCCAATATGTAATGCCGCGATGCCTCCGGTCAAGGGGAAGGATTCCACTTTTTGAAGTCCGGTTTCACGGAAAATAGTGGCCAGTTGCTCCCGGTCTGGGAACATTGCCAATGATTCTGGCAGCCATTTGTATTGCTCGTACCTTTTCGCGAATAACTTACCCAGCAATGGAAGCACACGCTGGAAATAAAAGAAATATACACCTTTAAACGGCTGTTTCATCGGCTTGGATAGCTCCAAACATACAACCATTCCACCAGGTTTCACTACCCGCTTCATTTCGTTAAGCACTTGAACAGGATCTGGCACATTGCGTAGTCCAAATCCAATCGTTGCATAATCAAACTCATTGTCTTCAAAAGGCAGCTCCATAGCATTTCCCTGCACCAGCGAAATACGGTCCTGAAGCTTGCGCTCTTCCACTTTGCGGCGACCTACTTCAAGCATACCTGCGCTGAAATCCAGTCCGATTACATTGCCAGTCTGCGAAGCTTCCGCCAAAGCGATGCTCCAATCACAGGTTCCGCAACATAGGTCAACGGCCGAATCCCCGCGCTTCATCCCCATCTTCTTCATCGTGAATTTACGCCATGCCTTGTGGCGGCGAAAGCTTAGGATGTCATTCATCAAATCGTATTTTCCAGCAATACTCTCAAATACGGAATGTACAAACTGCTCTTTTGGTTTGCTGTTGTCACCCACAGCAGTTGTCGTTTTTTCCATAGTCATCCCTTAACCCTCCACGGCTGCTTGTCCTGTGACCTTCATCTGCAGGAGAAAACGATCCAGCGCGATCTCTAGCTCTCTAAGTAAACTCTCGTCTTTAACGCTTTGCAATAGGCCCTGAATAGACTGAAGCGATTGATGAAGCTTGTCCGTCAGTTGCGAATCACATTTATATTTCATTTTTAGCATCTTCCATTCCTTCTGATCAAGGTTTAGGTCTTGAAGTTGCTTACGTTCTTCCTCTGTTGCAGTCTCCATCATCTTCCAGTAGCAATAGCCATTCCCTGCATTCGCAGGATCATCACTACGAAGAAGTTCAATAGCAACGGTCTCGCACTGACTGAATTCTGCCAGCAGTTTTTCCCACAGCTCCACTAAGGAGTTCTCAATCATAGGCGTAAAAGAAAGGAACAGCCGCATATTCAGCTGTACCATGTGCCGCAAGTATTGTTCAGCCGAAAGGCGTATGCCTCTCATCTTCACGTAGAGATTCGCTTTCAAGACATTGAAATCTGCAATCGCCTTACTCAAGATTCCAATCATCTCGATCTGATCACTCTTTGCAAGCAAATGGTAAAACCAGCTGCTGAAGTAATCGCCAGCTAGTACCTTCAATTGACGGGAACGCATAGGGTCTCCCCCCCGTCTATCATTCGAACGGTCAATGACCTCATGCGTGTCCAGACCTAGTTGAACAAGCGCTGTCACAAGCGTGTACAACTCTCCGGCACTTCCTTTTGCAGAAGAAGCATGATTTAGAAAAATATATAACAAATGACCCCGGCCATCAGAAAACGGCGGCAAATCCGTATGCTTCTGAATCATGTCGTAGTCGGTGTAGGGTTTAGCCAGTTGCGGTATGCAGTACGGTTTCATTTCAGCCTCCGAAGCCATTGACATAATAATAATTCGTTTGTTCACAATCTTGTCTATTATATCACATGTTTTTTTGTCACGCACTGTGGTACGCCTGAGTTTCTTTTAATCCATTTAAGGATAAATGAACTGTTTCTTCCAGAGCTCGGTTTCACTAATGCGGAAGCCCGTTTTGAGACGATCCGATATAGGAAGATTACCCGCAGACTGAAGTTCATCTTGCAGCGTATAAGACCACTCAGAACGTCTGATATCACCAGCTAACAGCAGTCGGCGGCTACCAAGCCATTTATCTTCTACCACAATGCGAAGTAGAAGTTGATCCACATTCGAGGTTTCCTGAATAGCAAAGGAAATGGCCAGAGCCATATTTTGATAGAGTTCCTCAGGTTCATGATCGTTCCCGCTCACTTTCAGATCCAGTGACAGAACATGATCTTCCCAGCCAACGCTATCTATGGATAAGGTCAACGGAAGAGCGCCCAGAACATCAACAAGATTGTCATTGCCCAGCACTGTGTTATGGCTGCCAGTAAAAGTCTCCACTGTCCCATTTCTCTGCTGTACGGATGAGTCTAAGTCTGCCAGTTTCGGCAAAATAACAGCAGAGGTCGCAGTCAAGAGTAATACGGCACCAATCAACCAGGCTTTGTTCATGGACACGCCCCCCTTATCCATAGTACCCACTTTTTTGTGGATATGATCATTCACCCTTACTATATTTTGAAAAAAAGCAGGCTATGCCTGCTTTTCAGCTTTCACTTTCCAATTGTCCGTGTTTCGTTAAAATTTCAGCTTTTCCGCGGATTTTCATTGCTGAGGTATGATCGGTAAATTGGGCAATCAACACCTCACCCTTGTCTAGCTTCTCTGTATGATGAAAGCGTGTATCCGTACCTCTAGTTAGCCCAATGACTTGAACGCCATTTTCTTTGGCCTTAACCACAATATAGTCGCTACCTGTCGGAAGCGGATTTTCGCTCGTATTTTTATCCGTCATCGCTGATCCTCCTCTAAACCTAATGTACAGCCCATGCTATTCCAAAAAACAAATGCCGCCTTGGAGGGCGGCATAGTTGTTACTTAAAAAGACTATGGGATTGATATGTAGAAATCTTTATTTGATTCCGTCTTTCAGCGCTTTACCAGGTTTGAATGCCGGTACCTTGCTTGCAGGAATTTCGATTTCTTCACCAGTTTGTGGGTTACGGCCTTTACGTGCGGAACGTTCGCGCACTTCAAAGTTTCCGAATCCAACCAGTTGTACTTTATCACCGCTTTGCAGCGCTTCTGTAATTGCTTCGAAAACCGCATCTACAGCTTTAGTAGCATCCTTCTTGGGAAGTTCAGTTGCTTCTGTAACTACATTGATCAAATCAGATTTATTCATGTTTTCTCACCTCCCTGAGTAAATTTCCGGTATCATACACTGTTTCCGTTTAAACGTAAAATATACGTGATAATCCCGTTTATTACTGAACACTGGCGCCCATAGACCTTGAAGCGCAACAAACTTATAGTAATACAGCCCATCCATAAATTCAAGCAGTTAGACAAAAAAGGAGTAGAAATTATCATCTATGCTTGCATAAACATCTAATTCCCATCTAATTTTATAGACCTATAAGACCAGGTTAATTCTTCTTTTCAGAAAAAAAATTGAGTCAGATTCACCGTTATTATAGGAACTAGGAATCAAGTTTCGTTATTTTTACGCATAAAAAGAGTGGGATCTCTCCCACTCTTCCAATCTGCTTAAATTTAAGTTAGAGAATAATTGCAATAAGTCCGCCTGAGCCTTCATTGATGATCCGACCAAGCGTTTCTTGCAATTTGTAGCGCGCATTATCCGGCATCATCGCGATCTTGCCTTGAATACCTTCCCTCACAATGGAATGCAAGGAGCGCCCAAAAATATCGGATTCCCAAATCTTAATTGGGTCGTTCTCGAAATCCTGCATCAAATAACGGACCAACTCTTCACTTTGTTTCTCTGTACCAATGATTGGTGAGAACTCAGATTCAACATCAACACGAATCATATGAATAGATGGTGCGGTGGCCTTTAAGCGAACCCCAAAGCGAGAGCCTTGACGAATCAGCTCTGGTTCATCTAGCGCCATTTCAGCTAGTGAAGGAGCAGCAATACCATAACCGGTAGTCTTGACCATTTCTAAAGCTTCAGAGAAACGGTCGTACTCTCTTTTCGCGTGTGAGAATTCCTGCATCAGCTGGAGCAAGTGATCTTTACCGCGGATTTCAACCCCTACTACCTCCATCAGAACCTGATCATACAGCTCTTCTGGGGCATACAGATCGATCTCTGCTACACCCTGACCCATGTTCATACCACTTAGGCCTGCTTTATCGATAAAATCATACTCTGTGAACTGAGATACGAGCCGGTCAACATCCCGCAAGCGGCGAATGTCTTTTACCGTATCGCGAACGGAGTTCTCATAGCTACTACGCAGCCAGTGATTCTCTCCAAGCACCATGACCCAGCTTGGCAAGTTCACATTTACTTCATGAACAGGGAATTCGTACAATACTTCACGCAGTACACCTGTTACATCCTCTTCGGTCATGTTTGCTGCGCTGAGTGTCATGACAGGGATATCGTATTTGATGGCTAGCTCGCTACGGAGCTGCTGTGCTTCCTCACTGCGTGGGCGAGTGGAGTTAATGACAAGCACAAATGGCTTACCCACTTCCTTCAGCTCTGCAATGACGCGCTCTTCAGAGTCCACGTACGAGTTCCGCGGAATTTCTGCAATCGTACCATCTGTTGTTACTACAACACCAAGCGTTGAATGCTCCTGGATGACCTTACGGGTCCCGATTTCTGCCGCTTCCTGAAAAGGAATTGGCTCCTCAAACCAAGGTGTAGAGATCATTCGTGGTCCATTCTCATCCTCGTAGCCTTTAGCGCCTTCTACAGCGTAACCCACACAGTCTACCAGTCGAACGTTAACCTCAAGCCCTTCCGCAACCTTGATTTGGACTGCGTTGTTAGGCACGAACTTAGGTTCAGTGGTCATAATTGTTTTGCCTGCTGCGCTTTGCGGAAGCTCATCCACAGCTCTTACCCGATCTGCCTCATTCGTGATGTTAGGCAGGACAATTGTTTCCATGAAGCGCTTGATAAATGTCGATTTCCCCGTGCGAACCGCGCCGACGACGCCAAGATAAATGTCTCCGCCGGTACGCTCGGCAATGTCCTTGAAAATATCCACTTTTTCCAAAAGAGATCCCCTCCTCATATTACTCCGAAGAAAAAATGCCTGAAGAGCATCGACTTCGCGTTCCGCCGGTAATCTGACCCTTGCAGGACATCAACCGGACTTATCGTATGCCCGCCCGAAGCCTAGCTGCTTTCGACCGGGACGTACTGGCCCCGCGCTAAACTCCGAATGCTCGGACATGCATTTGGACTAGTATCATCATATGTATCCGGAACGAATTTATGACCCATAATCGCGCATTTTGCAATGTAATTTCTAAAAATTAGTTGTGCGCGCCGCAAGGCGTCTGACGCCCGGAAGCTTTCTCATCCATCATATGAGGTAGGGTTCATTGATAGAACTAACAAAATAGCCAGCTATAATAGCTGGCCCAATCCATATATGCGTATATACTCTCTATTTCAGTAGCGTAATACCAAATGAAGCTCCGGCATTCCCGGCAAATACAATATTGCCCTTAATAGGTAGTACAACCTCATTGTTACTACTAATGACCGTGTTATTCACTAGGGCTCCCGTTTCATCGTATACCATAAAAGCACCTTTTGCTGGCATCTTAACTACCATTTTCTTTCCAGCCGCTGTTTCGGGAACACTGAACCATCTAGCATAACCATCAGCTTGTATCGTAGCTATCGACGATTTGCCTTTATAGAGCGGCTTCACTCCGTCCTCACTCATATACAAGGTTCCAGCCGCATTAAAGTACTCTATGCCCTCTTTGGCATAGAAAAGAATATCAAATGTATCTCGGCCCGCGATGCCAGGAATTTGGTGCTGGCTCCCAGCCGTATTTGGACCTGTTATCTTCATACCTTTGAAATAACCCTCACTTGTCTGTATTGTTGGCCTAATCATGTTCATATAGGTGATGGAACTGAATTTCTCGCTGACTGGATAGTATAACTTACCTTCTCTTTTTGCCCATGCATCTGCGGTTTGTTTATTCAGTGCTGCAACTTCCAATTTCTCCGCCTTATATTCAGAATACGCAAGCTGGCCTAATTCAGGAACCGAAATATACTGGCTCATCCACAAATAAGTCCGTCCGTTGCTTTCCTTTACAAAATTAACCTTTGTGCTGCCTTCCTCATCAACAAAAGTTCCATCCGTGGTGTAAATAAATTTTTGTTCCGGAGCAGTCATTCCTGATAACAAGAGTTCCCCGTCTTTGATAGCTACCTTCCACTGATCGCCTAGAGTACTGTAATAACCTGCGTATTTCACAAGATCTTTTGGCATGTCAGCCTTAACTGGCTTGCCAAATGATTTATCAGGCTTGATTTCTGTAATTGCGCCCTTCTCTTTCATCGCCTGAAGGAGCAGTTCACTTGCCAGCAGTTGATTAATTGAGGAGCTCCCGCCCGAGGTAATGACTGCTGCAGCCATATTCTGTACAGGAAGCACGACGAGGGAGGATTGATACATCTGTGTATCTCCTCCTTTAACAAGAGCTTTTATACCATAATCGTTAAAAGGGAATAATCGCACACTATCCCAACCAAGTCCGTAGTCAGCAGAATTATCCCCGTCTTTGGGCCAAAATCCCTTTCTATACTCTTCTTGCTCCATGGCCTGTACTGATTTGGTTGAGAGTACATCTGCTCGCTTCCCAGTAAAGATTTGCGAGAATCGGACCAAATCCTCCGCAGTAGAGTAGACTCCGCCTGTACCAATCGCATTGGTCGTCTCCGTTGGAAGCTGCCCCTCATATGCAGGAGAGTAAAGGCCGGCAAATTTGCTTGAATCTACCATGTCTTGTGGCGTCATGGTATGGTTCATACCCAAAGGTACAGCAAAATTGTCATGAATGAATGTAGTAAATGTCATGTTACTGACTCTTTCTACAAGAATTTCTGCGAGCGTGAATCCATCATTGCAATACACTGAAAAAGCTCCCGGTTCTGCCTTTAATTTCTGTGTAGACAAGTTCTCCAGCAGTGAATCGTGTACGTACGTATCTGGATCATCAAATAGAAATGCACTAGTTAAACTCGAACCCTGCAAACCGGATGAGTGATTCAACAACATGCGTGGGGTAATCTTTTTATAACGTTCATCTTCCATTTTAAAATCCATAATATATTGTACGACAGGAGTATCGAGATTGATCTTGCCTTCATCAACTAATTTCATGACCGCTGACGCCGTAAACATTTTGCTCGTAGAGCCAATACCATAGATTGTTTCCTTCGTTAAAGGGATTTTTCCTGCTTTGTCGTTAATTCCTGTTTGTCCCGATACTTTGATCACTCCATTGTCGATCAAGGCATACTGTACGCTGGTTATCCCATATTGTTCAGTTAGAAGCGTTGCTTTCTCAGCAGCGAGCTTCTCTAGCGTCTTAGAAGAAACCGTAGCTACGCTGCTGGAAGCCATCGCGCTTGTAGGAATAAGTGGGGTCAGGGCTAAGGCCGCTGCAAGCGTCCATATGATATTTTTTTTCATGTCATCAACATCCTTTTGTTTCTAATTTTGAACAATTATGAATTATTCACGATTCATCTCTAGCCTGAACTGAATCTCCTTTCTTACCTTCATTCTAGCAATCCAGTCTTACGCGCCATTAAACAGAACCTTAATTCCATCTACGATTTATGTAAGACAATTAAGCTTCTGTTAAGGCAATATCTGAACAACACAAAAACGCCTAATCCTTCGGATATAACCGAAGCTTAGACGCTCTTAAGCTTTAACTTTCACTTCAACTAGGAGACTGCGGGACAGGCTGATTGTTAATCCATAGATACGGCAAAGACTTCACGGGCACGTAATAGGAAGCTTCCTCCAGATCTAGTCGCAAATCTTTTTTCTCGTCATGTTCCCCACCATTCTTTTCGATGGCAGCTATAATATCAAAGACATAATCTACATAGACCATTCCAGCCTTATCCATGATGAAATCAAGAACCTGCCCGGAATAGACGCTAGTTAATGATATGGAGCTTGTTCCTGCCTTCTTATGATCAATGGTGTAAAGTCCAGGATATAGCTCATCAAGTACGGGCAAAGAGCCGTCATGAGCTGATTTATAACGATTAATCTGACGCTGCACATCATTCACCTTTTGAACGGTAACAAGGTCCATCACCTTAACTACTGGATCACTTTCCTCATTCAAAATAAGAAAATAAGCGCTTCCGCCCTGTTCAAAAGCCGTAGCCGGAATATCATCCAAATATCCCTTATTGTTCAGCTTGCCTAGGTCTATCCGGAACTTCTCATATCTTGGAGTAGCTTCATCCGCATTAAGGATCGGAAGCACACCTTCCTCTTGTTGAAAATCATCAACGGCTGCTTGTATCCGTTTAACACTTTCTCGATAATTAACGCTAGCACGCTTTTCTTCTCCAGGATACAGACATCCGGAAAGAGTAAGAGCGATTGACATCACTACCAGAAAAAGTCTTGCTCCTGCCTTTAGCTTCTTCTTTCTTCGTATAAACTCCAACCGAGTCCCTCCCACGGTGACAATCTAACACTACCACAGCTCATCTTCTTCCCCACGCCGCGCAGCTTCAAGCTTACGGCGTACAGCAGCCTTAAGTGGATCTTCTGGCACCTGAACGGTCACATCGCTCCATACGGCAGCCTGACAAGCCAGACGCACTCCTTCTTCTAACGTAGTTCCAAGCTTACGTCGTTCAATATCCCCTGGCGGTCTCAGCGCTGTGGCCTCTTCAGTCGCAATTTTAACCTTGCACATCAAACAGCCTGCTTTGCCTCCACAGCGAGTGGTAATGCTCACTCCGGCTTTACGAGCTGCCTCCATTAACGAGATACCACGATTCACCACAGCTTTACGACCTTCAGGTTGAAACATAACGGTGACGCCATTTTGCGATTTCATGATGTTACTTCCTTCCTCAACATTATGTAACTGCTTACATAATCGAAACAACTCCGCCCAATAGGCCAACTAACATGATGACAAACGCAAGGATAGATAGCAGTGCTTTAAGCAGTCCCTTTGTTTTGCTCCGAGCAAAAGTTATTAGAAATACAGACAGTCCCATAATCAGCATTGCAATCAGGGACAACCACATTTTTGTCATCGGATCCAAGGTCAAAGCCCCCATTCGCCTGTAATATATTAGGGATTATTATATCATGACCTTATCCTATTCTGTAAAAAAACATCATTTTTTATATATTATTATTAAGATATTTTAGCTGTGAGAGTTTACCAATAAATAAAAAAAGAGCAAAAGATAACAGAATCTCATGGATTCTGAATCTTTTACTCACCCAACCTAAAGCTATTTTTTAAGCATCATTTTCATTAAAGACTCCATTGTGCCGGAACCTGCGCCGCCTTTTTTGACGGCATTAACAATTTCCTGCACAGTAGCTTCACTGACCGGCACTTTCGCCATCGATGACACCTGCTTAATTAACTGGCGGAGCTGGGCTTCATTCTGCGTAGTTCCTGGTTTGACCGTACTGGCTAGCTTTTTGACGGCACTTTCCGTAATGTTCTTGCCCGCCTTTTTGTTAATGGCGTTCAATGCATCCTTGGAAAAATCTCTGCTCACTTTTCATCCCTCCTCCGTCAATCCCCAATACAACATATGAGAATTTGCGGAAAAAGGTGAACAGGATCAGGAATGCCACTGCTCCCAAGTTTCCTGAGATATTGCCTCAAGCTCAGGTTTACGATCACGGCCCATCAGAGCCTCAACAGCACTACGCGGACTTCTACCTTTAAAAAGGACATGATAAATTTGATCTGTAATGGGCATTTGGACCCCTAGCTTGATGGAAATAGCATAAGCTGCCTCCGTGGTACGAATACCTTCGACAACCATTCCCATCGACTCCAGTACCTCATCCAGTGGTTTCCCTTGCCCGAGCATAAAGCCAGCACGCCAGTTACGGCTGTGCTGGCTCGTAGCAGTCACTACAAGATCGCCAACACCTGCAAGCCCTGCAAAGGTCAAAGGATTCGCTCCAAGCTCGACGCCCACCCGAGAAATCTCGGCCAGTCCACGTGTCAGAAGCGCCGCCTTAGCATTATCCCCAAATCCTAGACCATCGGATAGACCTGCACCGAGTGCAATAATATTCTTTAGTGCGCCGGCAAGCTCTACTCCTACCTGATCACGGTTCGTATATACACGAAAATCATTGTTTATGAACAATTCCTGTGCTTCAGCAGTACGCTTATCATCAGGTGAAGCCACAACAACTGTAGTAGGACACAGGCGCACTACTTCCTCTGCATGACTCGGTCCGGAGAGAACGACAATCTGCCCTTCGTCACAGCCGAGTTCTTCAGCAATAACGATGGACATCCGTTTCTTGCTTTCAGTCTCAAAGCCCTTCGTAGCATGAACGCATAGCATTTCATCCCTCCAGAACGGCTTCAGACTGCGAGCAACCTGTCGCATACCTGAAGATGGGGCTACAATAACAACCGCTTTAGAACCGGAAACTGCGGTCTCCAGATCGGTGGTTGCAATGATGTTTGCAGGCAGAGAAATCCCCGGTAAATACTTATTATTGAAATGAGAACCATTGATCTCGGCAGCTTGATCAGAGTTACGTGTCCACAGATAAACTTCCGAGTGATTCGCAGCCAGCACACTTGCCAGCGCAGTTCCCCAGCTCCCCGCTACTAGTACGGTTACTTTATCAGACAACACGATTCCCTCCTTTTACTTTTGAGCCTATCTTGTTCTCACGGCCCTCTACAATCTTAACAATGTTCGTCCGGTGCCGCCAGAAGGCAAAAACCGCAATGATAATACTGGTCCAGAGCACAGGCTGTGTAAATCCTGTCAACAATAGAAAGACCGGTGTCAGCGCGACAAAAATCAACGAGCCAAGTGACACGTAACGAGTGATAAAGATAGATCCTATGGCGATAACACCAGCGAGCAGTGCAGGCCATAAACACAGTGTGGCCATAACACCGATCGTAGTAGCGATGCCCTTTCCCCCACGGAAACGAAAGTAAAGCGGCCAGTTATGTCCGACAATTGCAGCGATTCCGCAAAGAGCAGCAACCCAGGTTCCCCAGCCGCCTACCCAAGTTCCTAACCAAACTGCGGCAACACCCTTCAGTACATCCAGCACTAGCACAGATATCGCAGGACCTTTTCCCAGTACACGAAGTGTATTGGTAGCCCCCGCATTGCCGCTCCCATATTGACGGATATCAATTCCCTTTAGTAGCTTGGCGAACAGCACACTAAAGCTGACAGAACCAAGCAAATAGCTTACAACGATAACCAGAAGTTCAAGCGCCACACTTCTTCTCCCCTAACCTTCGTTTTCGGATTTGCGCCGTGTAAAGAGACGGATTGGCGTTCCCTCGAAATTAAACGCCGCGCGGATTTTATTCTCCAAGTAACGTTCATAGGAGAAGTGCATCAGCGATGGGTCATTTACGAACACCACGATCGTCGGTGGCTTCACCGCAACCTGCGTTACGTAGTTAATACGTAAGCGACGGCCTTTGTCAGTTGGAGGAGGGTTAATCGCAATGGCGTCCGATACAACATCGTTCACCAGATGCGTAGTAATGCGTAGTGCATGCTGTTGAGATACATGCTGCACCACTGGTAGCAGTTTTTGCAGGCGCTGTTTAGTTAAAGCCGACAAGAAGACAACCGGTGCGTAACTCATAAACAAGAAGTGGTCACGAATCTTAGATTCGAAGTTCTGCATAGTCTTGTCGTCTTTCTCAATGGCATCCCATTTGTTCACAACAAAAATAGATGCTTTACCAGCTTCATGTGCATAACCAGCGATATGCTTGTCCTGGTCGATAATGCCCTCTTCACCGTTAATTACAACGAGAACCACATCAGCCCGTTCAATCGCACGCATCGCACGCATAACACTGTATTTCTCAATGTTCTCATATACCTTGCCTTTTTTGCGCATACCTGCAGTATCGATAAGCACATAACGTTGTCCATCACGTTCAAAAGGCGTATCAATAGCATCGCGAGTAGTACCTGCAATATCACTAACGATAACGCGTTCTTCACCCAGAATTGCGTTAACCAAAGAGGATTTACCTACATTCGGACGGCCAATCAAAGCTACACGAATGACATCGTCATCATATTCATCATCTATTTTCTCTGGCAGACGTTCTACGACAGCGTCCAATAAGTCACCGAGTCCTGTACCATGACTACCGGAAATTCCGATTGGATCTCCAAAACCTAGGCTATAGAACTCATAAATATCATCTGCACGCTTCATATTATCCACTTTATTGATGGCAAGAACGATCGGTTTACCTGAACGGAACAGAATCTGAGCTACCTCTTCATCTGAATTCGTCACACCACTCTTCGCCTCACACATAAATACAATAACATCCGCTTCTTCAATCGCCAGCTCCGCTTGAACGCGGATTGATTTCAGAATCGTGTCATCTCCATCAATTTCAATACCTCCGGTATCAATCACACTGAACGACTTACCGTTCCAATCTGAAATACCATAAATCCGGTCACGTGTAATCCCCGGTTTATCTTCTACAATGGCCAATCTATCGCCAATCAGCCGATTAAAAATCGTCGATTTCCCGACGTTAGGCCTCCCAACGATTGCCACAACGGGTCTTGCCATATTCATTCCTCCTGTCATCCTTACGATACTCATCATAGCAAAAAACATTAAAATTGGCTAACACTCATGTTAGTTCCAATAAATCTTTCTGTCACTGGAAAAAGAGAATCGGCGAACCCCCGTATCGAGGGCTCGCCGATTACTTTACCCGTATATTCAAAAAGCAGGATTAGTTATTACCTTTGAATTTGTCCAACTTGTCTCCAAAACGTTCAGCAAGCGTAAAGCTAAGGCCTTCGTTGCTTAGAGAAACGTTAGGGTTATTCAATACTTCTTTAGGAGCTCTGTCTCTGCTGTTGCTGCGTTCAGGTCTAGCAGTAGGTGCTGGAGCTTCTTCAGTTTCTTTGATGCTCAGGCTAACACGTTTCTCGGATGGATTGAAGTCCAGTACTTTCACTTGTACTTCTTGTCCTTCTTTCAATACTTCGTGTGGAGTAGCAATGTGTTTGTGGGAGATTTGTGAAATGTGCACAAGACCTTCCACACCTGGAAGCAATTCAACGAATGCTCCGAAGTTCACAAGACGTTTTACAACGCCTGTTACAACATCACCGATGTTGATTTCGCCAGCAGCAGAGTCCCAAGGACCTGGAGCAGCAGCTTTAATGCTCAGGCTGATTTTTCCTTTTTCAGGATCAACCTTAAGTACTTTAACACGTACTTTATCACCTTCAGAAACTACATCAGAAGGCTTCTCTACGTGATTCCAAGCGATTTCGGATACGTGTACAAGACCGTCAACTCCGCCAACATCAACAAATGCGCCGAATTGGGTCAGACGTTGTACGGTACCTTCAATGATTTGACCTTCAGACAGTTCAGCCATAATTTTAAGCTTATTAGCTTCGAACTCTTCTTCAAGAACTTCTTTAGCGGACAGGATTACTTTGCTGTTCTCACGGTCAAGTTCTTTCACTTTAACGCGAAGGGTACGGCCTTTGTAATCGCTGAAATCTTCAACGAAGTGACGCTCAACCATGGAAGCTGGGATAAATCCACGTGCTCCAACATCAGCTACTAGACCGCCTTTAACAACGTCAGCCACAGTAACTTCGAAAGCTTCTTGGGAAGCAAAGTACTTCTCAAGATCTTCCCATGATTTTTCGCTATCAACAGCACGTTTGGAAAGAACAAGGCTTTCCTTGTTGTCGTTGATGCTAACAACTTTACATTCTACTTCCTGTCCAACTTCTACTGCTGCAGCAGCGTTGTCCAGTTGTACTGCGGACAATTCGCGAATCGGAATCACACCGTCGTATTTATATCCAATGCTTACATAAGCTTGGTTATCTTCAATTTTGACGATTGTTCCTTTCACGGTATCGCCTTTTTTCAGAGAAATGATTTCCAAGTCAGCTTGGTTAGTCACTTCTTCTTCGTTAACGGCAGCAACTTCTTCTACAGCTCCGTTATTTTCTGTCACAGCGGATTCCACCGCTTCTACGGTTTCATTGCTCTCCGTAGTTTCCTGATTTTTAATTTCTTCAGACATGTGATTAGCCTCCTCGATTCAAAACCCCATTTATTTAAACCTGCGTATAGCAGAGTTCAAAACAAGCATTGCTTGGTATTACAAATTACGCTTGAAGATAGTATGTTCCAAAAAATAGCGACTATGCCGTTATTTAATCATAGCACAGGACGAAATTTGTGATTCCGTTTATCCCTTAACCAACAGTTGGTATACCCGACTTCTTCATCTCATTGATGCGTTCCATAATGACATCGGTAACAGCCTCGAGAGATTCACTTCCTGCACCGGCAAATTGACTGAGATCTATAGGAGCCCCATAGACTACAACCATCCGTCGAAAGGGTTTGTACTCACCGACAATAGCGGCTGGAACAACTGCAGCACCGCTTCGAAGTGCAAAGCTTGCAGCACCTTTCTTGGCAACTCCGGCGTCAGAGTTACGCGTACCCTCCGGGAAGATACCCATGACATTACCACCACGAAGTGTGTTAAGGGCCGTTTTAATGGATTCTTTGCTTACACCACCACGTTTGACCGGAAAAGCACCCAATTTGTTAATGAGCCAGCCAAGCACAGGAACCTCAAAAAGTTCTGCCTTAGCCATATACTTTACTTGACGGTCTAACTTAATCCCGATAGTCATCGGATCCAGCAAACTAATATGGTTGGCACAGAGCAGCACCCCGCCCTCCTTTGGCACATTCTCTTCCCCCACAATCTTAAGCGGGAAAACAATTGCGTAAATCAAGCGAAGCAATCCTCGGCAAAATACATAAATCATAAATGATTTCTCTCCCCGTCAACATGAGATCTACAATGGGATACAATGGCCTCCACGACTTGATCGATATCCATAAAGGTCGTGTCGAGAAGAATCGCATCTTCCGCACGTCGCAGCGGTGAAATCTCCCGTCCTTCATCCAGACGATCCCGCTGTGCAATATCATGTTCAAGCTGCTGAAGCGTCACCGATTCCGCGTCTCTCAATTCCTTATAACGACGGAGAGCTCTTTCTTCCACACTTGCCGTCATAAAAATCTTTACTTCGGCATCGGGCAGCACGGTCGTACCGATATCGCGGCCATCCATTACAACGCCTTTGCGAAGCGCCATCTGACGCTGCAAATGACTCAGTCTGGACCTTACACCTTCGATCTTCGAATACTGCGACACAAGGCCGCTAACCTGAAGACTCCGAATATGCGGCGTTACGTCTTCCCCATTAATCAGCACCTTCTGGATGTCTTTTTCCGGAATAAGCTCAATAACCATATCGTGAACTTTCTGGTTCACTTGATTCTGATCTTCCGGTTCTATGCCTTCTCGGATCATATACCAGGTGATTGCCCGGTACATTGCGCCTGTATCGACATAAATATAAGACAACTTCTGGGCTACCAATCGGGCTACAGTACTCTTGCCTGCCCCGGCAGGTCCGTCGATGGCGACGTTAATTCTGTCGTAAGTATGTGTACCCTGCCTATCCAACGGGGCATTCCTCCTCAAACACTCTTTCATAAGAAAAGCATCTAGCGATGTCAAGTTCGTTCCTGCAATATCAAGGAGCACATACAAATGGATATGCTTGATGATATTATCAAGAAAAAAGCAGGCATTGCCTGCGACTTATAAAATTATACCACAGTTTATACTTCAGTGCAAAATCAGAACACTTAATAGAGCTAAGAAAAATGCCTATCGGTTGCGGAAATCAAACTGTCGTTCAAAGCAGTAACGTATTATTTTCTGACGCTCATTATCCGTAATAGCCACAAATTTCAGCATGGCCAATTGGCGTCCGTTTTCAAGCTTTTTAATCCGAACCACTTCACCTTCAAAGTCCACATGCTCAATACTACCATTTCGATAAGGCACTAGAACCCAGCAGGATAATTTCGCTCCCACCTCGAGCTTCACTTGGTGATCCACCAAGAAAGACGTTCCTCCGCCGCCGATATCATCTGTACGTACAAGGAATCTTTTGCCAAAGCTATCCTTCACAGCTAATTCAAGATCTGCATTCACCCGAAAAAAGCTTCGTCTCTGAATTTTGAAAATCGAATCCGCCTCTGGTTTTTGTATCCGGACCATACGAATTACATCTTCTTTAAACCCGAGAACATGAGTATTAAAGTAATTTTTAATGCCACCCTCAGTAATAAAATAAACCGAAAGCTCGTCCCCCATAAAAAGTCGTTTCAGACGACCGTCACTCTCCTGCATAGGAATTTCAATCAGGAATGCGTCGTCTTCTGTCTCTGCAATTCTCGATCTATATTCAACTTCTGCTTCAGCAGCGTCACTGGAAGCAACCTGTATGTATAGATATTCATTAATTTTAGGATACAAAGATGTCACCGCCAAATCAGTATAGTTAACAATGATTATAGCATGGGAATATCACCCAATGAGATAAATATTATTTGAATTTCAAAAATAAAACAGGGCTCATCCAAATAATGGATGCGCCCTGTTTTTTCACTTTTGTTCTACCCCTGAAGAAGGCCTGATTTCTTCCACGGACTCTTCAATGCCGTCGTCCGCATTAAGATAAATACGATACTGAGTACCATTTACCTCTCCGCCAAATTCGTAAGTCAAGACTTCTACGGAGTCATCATTTTTAATCCACGCCATGCGATGGTAATTCTCATTGAAATCCGAATTCAGAAATTTCTTCGCTTCCGCCAGAGTCAGCTTTGGCTTTGGAATTTTACGATTGTCCTTATGCTCATTGACATATTCGCTAGCCTCAAATCCAACCGCTGTCCCAGTATCAAGTCCAATACGGATCGTCATTTTCTCAGGATAAATCAAGACATCATTTTGGCTCGTTACAAAGGTTAAATTCCCGATATTATCATAACGGTCAGCATTAACCGCAGTCATATGAGGATATCCTTTTTTCTTAAGAAACTGCTCTGCCTTGGAAACTGCTTCTTCTAGGGTCACCTTAGCAGGTCCTATCTCACGGTTATCGTAATAAGAGATCAGTAAACCACCATTTTTGGTGAAATCCATACTGATAATCTGCTTATTATTCGTACCACTGACTGTAGCCGTATAAGAAGGCCACTTCGTATTTTTTCCGTTTTCTTTAACGTCTACCTTAGCATTCGAGCCTGCATTAGCAAACTTAATGGCTTTACGTTTGATATCTTCAACTGAAACAGGGGTACCTCCGAGCATTTTTACAGAGCGTTTATCGTAAATGCTTGCAACTGAAGGACCCCAATCCAGGTCAGGGTAACCTTCGACACGTTTGTCCACCGACTTAAAGCCGTCAATAATCGAATTATCTTCTGCCTTATTCTCTGTAGCCAATGCGGTTTCAACATCCATCCAGCGCAAACGGCTACCAATCACTTTATTCTGAACATCTTGCAAATCTTTTGAGATTTCTCCAGAGCTCTTATACAATGCTTTTAAATTGCTCAATTCACCATCTGTCAAAGGCTTCTTAGCGAAATCACGAATCCCAGCTTTATAAGAAAAGTTTGAGATTTTGGACAGAAACTCCTCCGTTTTGCTAAATGGCAGTAATGTGAGTGGCAACTGATTAATTTCATTTTGCGCCTCACTGGTCATCCGCCACACATTAACAAGTCCTTTGCGGTGCATCCCGTTAGAAGCGGAGTTAACAGCTAGTGTGTTTCCCAGCTCTCCATGAAGACGCTCCACATGGTAAGACAAATCATGAAAGGCACGCTGATATTGGTTCTCCGCCTTAATTAGGATCGCATTCTTCTCCTGATTCTCCTGATAACCCCACACGAGCGCTCCAATTAACAGCAGCGCAGTCAGCGGGAACATTACAGCACTTAATCTTTTGTACATAGGGCTACAAGACTCCTTTCGATAGCTTATTGGCGTTAGTTTGACAATAAACTAGGAGTCTTATGCACCCTTCTGTAACACAATATGACTAAAGTGTTTGAATAGAGGGATTTCACTCCAAATTTGCATAGCATAGCGCTTATGCTCTCTCTTCAATTTCAAAGCCACTGCTATTACTGCAAAGGCATTGCTTAAAGCCGGTTTGAATCACACCCTGCTCTTTTATCCCTCTTAATATGTAGGTCTCACCGCATTGTTTGCAAAGTATACGGACTTTTATACGCAAAAAAAGACACCTCTCTCCTCTCTGGAATCTCCCGCTAAGGAACAATCCTTTGAATATAAGTGTGTCCATCTCGATTATAGGTTAACCTCTTCTTCTCGTTTCAGAAAGCGGAAAGGGGACCGGCTATTCGCCCTATCCACTTTCCCCATCCCTCCGTACCATAGAATAGCCATCAGAGGAACAATAAACCATATCCAGTAGTTAGCTGTCGTACTCAAAATAAAGTCATAAATCCCATGCCACAACCATGGCAGCAAGATAGAAATTAACAGAATCCCTTTTGTTTTAGCTCCTTTTGAGAACTTGGCTCTCCCTAAATGATAGCCCATGATTACACCAAACATAGCGTGTCCAGAAACCGGAAGCAGAGCTCTCAGGAACATGGAACCGATTGATGCATTGCTATACCAAGCGTACATTATATTTTCTATTGTTGCGAAGCCGAGCGAAATCGCTACGGCGTATAGTATCCCATCATATGGCTCGTCAAATTCGGTGTGATTGTAAATCATATGGTAAAGCACAAACCATTTTAGACATTCTTCCACGCCAGCGGATATGAGAAACGACTCCACATAAGGACCGCCATTCAGTCCCAGCATTAGTCCTCTCTGAATGATCATAACAGGGAATACAATCAGAAGGCCTAGCAGGAACACCTTAATAACGATATGAAGCGGTTCTTGATCATACTTATCTTTCAAATAAAAAAAGGTCAGCAGAGCAAGTCCCGGCGCTACTGCCGACGAAATAACCGATAACACGAGCACCGAATAACCTCCCTATATCCCTAGCGCCTTATTCTGCTGATTACAGTAAGGCAGATACCAGCTTTAATTCAAGAATGACCGCCATACCATCAAGAACAAGAATAGGGCTAATCAGCTAAAATGATGCTTATCAGCCCTATCATGCTATTTAATCCTGACGCTTAAAATGAGTGCACAATAACTGGACTGCATTCTCCGGCATTATTGTCTTCCCGTATTCATCGAGGACAGCTTCAGTAACCGGTGAGGAATCTCCAAACTCAGCTAGTACGCCAACAAGACCTGACAACGCTGTTTCTTCAAATTCCTTAGGATCGAAGTACAGATACCATTTATTGTTATAAGAATACAGTTTCCCCTGGGAAGTAATATTACCAATGAGCACATGGGCCGCTTCAACAAGAACCTCGAAATCGCGGAATGCATATACAATGGAGTCGCTTTGTTCAAGAGTAACTTCCATTTCGTAAATCTCTTCTGGCAATTCTTCTTCCCCGGACGCACCGTACTGATGGTGATCATATTTTCCTCGGGTCACTATAACGACCATGCCTTGGGCGGGCAATGCGAAAACTTCTACGGCAAGCGGACCGGTAGCATCAAAACCTAGTTCACTATATGCTTGGTCCATCATCTCCGTAAACAGGTCATGAACCTTGGGAACTTCCTGCCACATGTCTTCCTTCTGGATGCCCCGCTCGCTCAGGTCGTCAAAAGTGAGGAAAATCCGTATCTTATCTTGACTTAATCGCTCTATTCTCATGACAGGATCCTCCTTTTGCAAGCTCATTTATTATAATGTATGATGAGTCCCGAGTAATGAGCCAAAAATGGTTACTATGTATGTATGTTATCATTTTGCAGAGATAAATGCACGAAAATAAATATATAAAATCCTCTTAAAGCATTGCCACTACTGAAGAGCTTATTCTAATTCATAAACCATTTTCAAGCCCTTGAATATAAAAAAGAATCATTTTGCGGAATATTTCATCCTCAAAATGATTCTGAAGGAGTCCTTTACGGTTACAATCCCGGTATGGCAGTATGCGTTTCTTTAAGAATTTGCTCCACTTCGCTCTTCACTTCAGGATTGTTGCGAATGAAATCCTTCAGTAATTTGAGATTGGATTCTTTTGATTTTGCCGGTGATTCCGTTTTATGCTCAGAGGTTCCGCTGTTCGAACCATTACTTTGAGCATTGCTGCTTGTATTACTGCTTGCATTGCTGCTTGAAGCAGCAGTATTTCCAAACCCTGTCGTAGCCATACCAATTATTTTTTCTTTTGCTTTATCTGCTGCTCCACTCATGGAACCGCCCGATTGCCCCAGCGAAGACATTAGAGAATTCCGCTTTTTGGACATAATCATACTGGCTGCGACGCCCATCAGCACCCCACATAAAAATGACGAAGTATTCATATTTCCAGCCTCCTTGTATGGTAAAATCATGTTTAGTGTTCGCGGAAAGATTGCCGCTCATGCAACCTAATAAGAAGAAAGCGAGTTGAAAAAAGTGGGTAAAATGACATCAGTGCTCCTACTGGCTACCTTACTGCTGACAGCCTGTGGCAACAGCGGTGCGAATGGAAAGACAGCCGAGGATACAAACACCACAAACAATACGCCTACGGCGGCAGCTACACAGAGCGCAGAAACTACAGCGCCTTCTCCTGAAGTTACAGCCAGCCCTACCCCTGAAGCGACAGCAGATGGAGGAACTACAGGTAGTAATAATACAGCCAGTAAAGATGAAGCCTCCGCTGAAATTCCACTGCTGTACCATATGAACAAAAATTACGACATCGTCCCAAATGAGGAAACTACAAATAAAAAAGTCGTGTTACTCACTTTTGATGACGGTCCCAAAGATGCGGAAATGATTAATCCGTTAATGGATGTTCTGGACAAACATCAGGCCAAAGCGATCTTCTTCGTGAATGGATACCGCGTTAAAGCGCATCCCGAGCTTCTAGAGTTAATTCATAACCGCGGAGGAATTATCGGCAACCATAGCTGGGATCATATTGTGTTGAAGGACAAGTCTTACACTGAGGTCAAAAAGCAAATCGAAGACGTTCAAAATGCGGTCAAGGAGATTATTGGTGAAGCCCCTCAGTTTTTCCGTCCCCCACATGGTGCTGGCGGAGATGTAGGGAAGAAGATTTCCGCTGAGAATGGGATGTTGTATATGACCTGGTCCAATGGATCACTGGACTGGGAAATGAAAGAGAAAGAAACCGGAAAAACAGATAAGTTAATCAAAAATGTGACGGATCAATTGCATTCTGGCAGTAATATTCTGATGCATGAGCTACCTTGGACAGTTGAAGCGTTGGATAAACTGCTTACTACTCTTGAAGGCAAGGGCTATAGCTTTGTAGATCCTCGCAGTATTGAGCTTAAGATGCGCTAATTCCTAATTAGGATAAATAAAAACAGGTAATCCCCTTGATGGAAAGGAGATTACCTGTTTTTTTGTCCACCCGTTCAATCGGTACAAAGACAGTTTTCTAATGTTTCTCTTTACGGAGCGTTAGCACGTGCATCTCAGCAGGACTTCCCCAGCGGATCGGCAAGTGAGAGGTTCCAAACCCTCTGCTAATCAGCAGCTTCGCATCCCTTCCTGTCCCATCTCTTCTGGGCCATTGAAACATTCCTGCATCATATTTATGATAGAAATTTTCCACATGTCTTTGACCCAAAAAAGGAAGAATGACCTGCCCTCCATGCGTGTGGCCTGCTAATATCAGATCCGCTGGCACACTTTGACGTTTGGACAACCAGAGCGGATCGTGAACAAGAATGATACGACAAGTGTTATTTATTGAAGAAGCACGTGACGTTAATTCAGGTAATGGACGATAAGAAGTGTTACCACCCTTTTTCGGAAAATCCACTCCCGTTAACCAAAGAGAAGCTCCCTCACGTTCAATACGCACATTCTCATCCATTAACAGCTTTGCACCACTGCCCCGGATAATCTGATCAATTAGTGAAATATCAGCTCGATAATCATGATTTCCATGTACTACATAGGTAGGAGCAATAGAAGTCACTAAAGTCATATTATCAGTCAGTCGATCCAGAGGACTGTTTTTTTCCGTTAGATCACCGCCTAATAAAACAGCACCCACCTTTCCCTTTAACGGAGTCAGCAGTGCTGTTGGAAGGCGGCGGCGATGGATATCAGTTATAAATAAGAGACGAAATCCATCAAACTCATCTGGGAGCGACTTCAAAATTATTTCCTCGGTAATAATTCTGCTTCTAAAGGCGTTACTCACCATAATCACTGCAATGATTAGCGCAATCAAAAGCACAACCACAACCAATCCCCAAATCCAAAAAATCACCATAAAGTACTCAAAGGCGGCGCCCCTTCGATTCCCCACCAGAGGAGCGCTACCAGCAATATTACAAAAATGAAAATCAGAGAGTTAACAAACATTTTACTAAGCCGAACACGTTCTGATGAATACGTATTCGAACGTGATGGAACAGATTCTTCCTGCTCTTTGTTTCCAGCGTTAGATCCCTTCGCAGAAGCTGCCGGACGGCGCGCTTTCCTTGATAAAGTTGCCGTTGTTGTTCGGGAATGATTGCTCTTTCTAGGAGCCCCCTCCGATCGCGGATTCGTTTTTTTACTTTTGCCAGAAGTTTTGCCTTCGCCACTGCGCTTTTTCTGACGAGACTTCAACCGGCTCAATTCCTCACTCATGATTCCCTCCTGTAGCGGATCACCAGACCAGAGAAAAGGTCGATGAAGAAATGACATAGTATAGGTGCCCATAGGCTTCCTGATTGAATGTATATATATCCAAGACCATAGCTGCTTAAGAATACCCATCCGGTAGGTACAAAGTGGCGCAAATAGCGAACATGAATAAGAGCAAACAAAATACTCGTCCAATAAGGACCAATGGAATACTGAATGGCTCCTCTGAACAGAAGCTCTTCACAGATCGATACCATAGCTGCAATTACAACAATGTGCCATACGGGCCGATTTCGAAATAAAAGGTCGTTTATTCCCCCGTCATCCATGCTTTCTTCAGGTACAATATGAGTCAATAAATAATCAACTACCAGCATTACAGCAGCAAGTCCAAGACCCCATGCCACAAATTGTACGTTTTCTGGAAAAATTAATAGCTGAAAAGGATTTCTTTTCTGAAATAATATCCATATCAAACCGATAATTAATGTAAGCCCCTGAGTAATGTAGAGATTGAGGAGCAGAAGACGGTCTGTTAACTGACCTGGCTCTACTTTTTTTATCTTAATCTCGCCAAATTTGAATTTTTTCATCGTGACCTGCCTGTTCTTTAATTTTTTGGGGCAGCTCCGAAAGAGAAACCGTCCATAATGTTGCTATCAATACATAATACATAGGATAATTCCCCCAGAAAAAGGAGCACTTATTATGAGCCAACGTAACTCCCGTACACAAATGTTGTACACTCTATTTTTTTTGTTTTTCCTTATTTGCGCCTTCGCCGCATTTTTCACAGGCGTCAAGGTTGGCGCAGACAAAACGGAAGCTAAATATGAGCAACAAAAGAGCAGTAATGGATATGGATTAGAAGAATTCACGGGCTCTTACCAACAGAAGGATCTTGTTACCTTCTATCATAACGTATTTTTGCCTTATCGGGAATTCAAGCAGAATTGGAACACACAAGTGGACAAGTTGGCACGCAGTACAGATGCCCGTGTAAATGCAGCAGCTTTGAAGAATCTTAGCCTTCTAGCAGATAAACAATATGAAAGAGTTAACCAGGATTCTATCTTTTCCGACTCTCCCTTATTACATCAATCACAGCTAAACATACTCAAAAGCTTAACTTTATTCTCAAAAGCTTCTGGTGAAATAAGTGCAAGTGCATCTGGTGCAGAGACGGCAAAATTGCTGAAAAATGATTCTTATACTGCCGGTGCGGTTAAATTCGGATTGCTCGCACAAAAGAACTTTTATGATTCTATGCTAAAGTGGGGCTCTAAGACAAACCAGAAAATCCCTTCTGTTGCTGGTGAGCTAAAGACCATGTCCTTTATTCAGTGGAAAAAAATGCCTCTTCTTCAAAAGAACGCATCCATCGCTGATATGATGTTAAATCGCGGAATTTTTGCAGCCTACGATCCCCAGGACATTACTGCAAAAATAGACGATTTGATACATTCTGGTACAGCCAGTTCATTGAATCTTACGGATGTTCAGTCCTCAGTAACCCTGCTTATTTCCACAGGTGCTATACAGGTAGAGGATTTTATGAAGTGGCGAGAGCAGTACTATAGCAAGGAGACGATTCCACAGCTCCCGTTTTTTTATGAATAGAACCAGTCATTGAATCATAACGAAAAATGAAGTTCACTTCAAGAAAGCCAACTTTCAAAGCCTATTGACACATCTACATTACCGTGTTACATTATGAAAAAATTAATCAATCAAAAACGATGATGGAACAAAGATTCTGGAAGTCTTCAGAGAGCCGGTGGTTGGTGCAAACCGGTGACAAACAGATGTCTTTAGCGCTCCTGAGATATTGTATCGAACCTTAAAGTAGGTGCAATCGGATCAACTCCGTTACCAGTGTGGCCTTTGCAGGCCAATGAGGCTGCTTCTTCCAAGTTGCAGTGAATTAGGGTGGTACCACGAAGATAACTCTCGTCCCTTACTACGGCAGTAGTATGGGGGTCGGGAGTTTTTTTAATTTCTAAATACCTAATCTATACTATCCTTTTGCCCAAAGTTACCGATTCCGCGGCACTTCTGCACGCAGCTTCTTTTATGCGACACCGCGTTGATCTACTATTATCACATGTTTTTTCTCTACTAGTTCGTGAATCTTCAGGTATTGTGGATTGCCCAAAAAGGCATCCTCGACATATAAAGCTTTTCAACTTTAAGGGGGATAAGAAACCATGTTTAAAGTATTAGTATCGGATCCAATCAGTGATTTGGGCATTCAGCAATTGATGGACGCAGAAGATGTAGTTGTTGACAAAAAAACAGGACTCAGCGAAGACGAACTCATTGCAATTATCGGTGAATACGATGGCCTCCTTGTCCGCAGTCAAACTACTGTAACAGACAAAATCATCGAAGCAGGAAAAAATCTAAAAGTAATTGGTCGTGCAGGTGTTGGTGTAGATAATATCAAACTGGATGCTGCAACAAAGCGTGGTATTGTTGTAATCAATGCTCCTGATGGAAATACAATTACGACTTGTGAGCATGCTTTCGCAATGATGATGGCTCTGGCCCGTCATATTCCACAAGCTTATGCAAAAACAATCGGTGGAACCTGGGATAGAAAAACATTCGTAGGTGTAGAGCTTCGTGGCAAAACTTTAGGTGTACTCGGAATGGGCAGAATCGGTAGCGAAGTGGCTAAACGTGCTAAAGCTTTCGGTATGGAAATTCTTGCTTTTGATCCTTTCCTAACAGCTGAACGTGCTGAAAAGATGGAAGTTAAATTGGCTTCCGTAGACGATGTTGTTCGCGGAGCAGACTTCATTACTGTGCACACTCCACTTACTCCGGAAACACGCCATATGATTTCTCGCCCACAATTCGAAGTGATGAAAAAGGGAATGCGCATCATCAACTGTGCACGTGGTGGTGTAATTGATGAAATGGCATTAGTAGAAGCTATAGATAGCGGTATTGTTGCTGGCGCTGCGTTCGACGTATTCGAGAAAGAGCCGCCGCAAGCAGATCATCCTTTCCTGTCTCATCCAAAAATCATCGTGACTCCTCACCTTGGCGCTTCTACGATTGAAGCTCAAGAAAATGTGGCGATCGATGTTTCGGAGCAAGTGTTGCATATTCTGCGTAATGAACCGTTCATTAACGCGGTCAACATTCCTCCAGTGGCTCCAAGTGTAATGAATAAGCTTCAACCTTACTTCACGCTTGGGGAAAAACTGGGCAGCTTTGTTACCCAAATTGCAGCTGCTGCTATCCGTGAGATCCATGTTGAATACGCTGGTGATCTTTCGGATGTAGATACCCAACCACTAACCCGCTACATTGTAAAAGGTGTGCTCTCCCGCCACTTTGCAGAGGACGTTAATATCGTAAACTCCATGCATTTAGCGAAAACACGCGACGTGAACGTAGTAATAACTAAAGCTTCTAAAACTAAAGGCTTTACCAACCTGATTACTGTTACTCTAAAAGCTGATCGTGACCAAGAGTATCTTGTTGCCGGCACCCTGCTGCAAGGTTACGGAGAACGGATTGTTCAAGTGAATAAGTTCCCAGTTGATATTGCTCCTGAAGGTCATCAAATCTTTGTATCCCATAACGACAAAGTAGGGATTATCGGACTCGTGGGTACATTGCTTGGTGAGAACGATGTAAACATCGCTTCCATGCAAGTGGGACGTAAAATTGTTGGGGGCGCTGCAATCATGCTGCTGACCGTTGACAAAGCCGTTCCTAAGCAAGTCCTTGTGAAACTCGCTGGTTTACCAGAAATTAACACCGCTGAAGAAATCATCCTTCTTTAATCTATAATATAGAAAGGCCATTCCAGAATGTACTGGAGTGGCCTTTCTTATATTTTACGAATCTCTTTCTTCCTATATTATGAACGAAGGGATTATCCTTCCATCAATATCAGTAAAACCATACTTTTCAGCAAGCTTTCCAACCTGCTGTGGCTCACCGGACATAGACATAACCTCTGGATCAGCGGCTAGTGCAGTCACTGCTCGACCAATATATGTCGTCGATTCACTCATTTTCAGTTCCTCAACTTCTTGCCAATGTTCCTCATCTGTATTCATGGCTTCTAGAACCGCTTCTGTTCTCATCCATCCAGGTGAAAGTGGCATAACCGCAATGCCGTCATCCTTTAACTCCTTCGACAATCCGAAAGCCATACGTAAAAGTGCATTTTTAGAAAGATCATAATAAAAGTTGCCTAAATATTTATAATGATCCCAGAAGGTTGTATGGATAATTAGACCACCAGTTTTTGCCTTGCGCATCAAGGGAATTGCGTAATAATTTGTGATCATCTGTGCTCTCACACCGGCATTAAACATATTGTCCCAATGAGCTGTAGGCAGCTCCCAAAAAGGCTTCTGCTCGATAGCTAAATCATTGCCTCCCCATACGTTGTTAACTAAGATATCGAGCCGACCTTGCTCTTCAGCGATCTGGCGGATCACTGCTTCTGTTTCTTGATCCTTCGTATGGTCACATCGTATTACCGCACCAGAACCTCCACTCTCTTTTATTTCTCTAAGTACGCTATCTATGCTCCCCTTAATATGCTCTGTGACGGATACATCTGTGGTCCTCCCTGTAATATAGACAAAAGCACCTCTTCTTGCTAGTTCTAGAGCGATCCCTCTCCCAGCACCTCTGCTGCTCCCGGTAACCAATGCGACTTTCCCTTTCAATGTCATAGCCCTCAACCCTTTCCACCTGAATTCGGATTTCAAAATTCTGTGAACATTCCTTACGTTTTATAAGTATAGCCCGTATATATGACATCAACTGACATATATAATATAATCATGATTTAGAAATGATTAATGGTGATCGTCTAATCAATAATTCGAGGAGGTACAATAGCCTAATGAGAGCCGACCGTTTGTTATCAATATTACTTCTGTTGCAAAATCGTGGAAAAATGACTTCTAGAGAATTGGCCCAAACACTCGAGGTATCAGAACGAACTGTGTTTCGTGATATGGAAGCATTAAGTGCTTCAGGAATACCCATTTTAGCTGAACGTGGTCGTGAAGGAGGTTGGATGCTTACTGAAGGGTACCGAACCTCCCTAACGGGAATGAAGCCACAAGAGATTGGTTCACTGCTTCTGTCCGCTGACGCATCTATAATGAAGGATCTGGGGATACAAGACGACTACTCTTCCGCTCTTCTCAAACTAGAGGCTGCATCCTCACATCGACTTAGTAACCCAGCAAATTACCTAAGCGAGCGTATTCATATTGATGGCGCCAGTTGGCATCCTTCGGATGAGACTTATCCGTTCCTTTCTGTACTGCAGAGAGCACTTTGGGAGGACCGCAAAGTAAAAATCACTTATCTCCGGAGCAACGAGACAACGGTCCGTTTCATTGAACCTCTTGGGTTAGTTGCAAAACGCGGAGTATGGTATGTCGTAGCCAAAAGCAAAGATGAACTACGGACCTTTCGTGTGTCCAGATTAGTTAACGTTGAGGAGACACATGAGTGGTTTAAAAGACCTGATGACTTTGATTTAAAACAGTACTGGGAAGAGTCCACCACGGCCTTTAAAGCAGCACTGCCAAAGTATCAAGTAAAGCTAAGGGTTAGAACCTCTGTCTTAAAAGAATTACAGCGAGAAAGATTCGTCTCTGTCCAATTGATAGAGCCAACTAGCAAAGCAGAGTGGGTAAACGTAGATGCCGAATTTAATACGATCGAGTCGGCCTGCCGGATAATCCTTTCTTTTAGTCCCTCGGTTATTGTACTTTCACCGCAAGAACTTTTAGAGATGGTAAAGTCTGCTATCGCAAAAATTTCCGCTATTTATGAGGATTTTTGACACGAAATCTAAAGAACTACTCCGAAAAGAAGATTTATGTCAGTTCTTACTATAGACCAATCACCTTTAAATCCCATATAATAACACCAATACATAATATTAATAAGGAGGACATTATACCAATGAACTGGATGCATAAACTTCCGTTAAAACAAAGAATTGTTGCCGGATGTTACCTCGTTGCCGCACTATTTGCCATTCCTGTTTTAGTTACTTTTATGATCTTAGGCAACATTATTTTGGGTATTGTTCTAATCGTAGTTCTTGCTGCTCTAACTTTCCCCGTGGCCCGCTTTATCGAGAGAACGCTTACATCTTCATTTGATGACATCGCGAATGTATCTCATAGTATTTCAAAAGGGGATTTTACTAGTAGAGCCGATGAGAACGGCTCTATGGGGGACGTAAGTCGTTCCTTTAATACTATGATTGACAAGCTCAAGAAGATTTTGACAGAAGCATCACAAATCACTCGTCAAGTTATGGATGCAAGCCGTGGAATCGAAGATAAGAATCAGAATTTGAAAATTGTCATGGCACAGGTAGCCTCTTCGTCTAACGAGCTAGCTCTTGGTGCAAATGAAATATCTACGGATATCGCTGAAATGACAGAATCCATTAAAGATATTGAGAATAAAGTATCCAATTATACGAACTCAACGAAAGAAATGAACAGACGTTCAATACATACATTAGAACTAGTTGAACAAGGACGGCAGTCCGTTGATACTCAAGCTGAAGGCATGCGCAAAAACATCCAGGCTACTCAAAAAGTAGCTGATACTATCGAAGCCCTGTCTCATAATGCTCGCGGAATTACGATGATTACAAAAACCATCACAGAGATCGCTGAACAGACCAACCTCTTATCGCTGAATGCCTCCATCGAAGCAGCACGCGCCGGGGAGCATGGTCGAGGATTTGCTGTAGTCGCACAGGAGGTTCGTAAACTTGCCGAAGAATCAACGGCTTCAACGAAGGAAGTCTTTGGCTTAGTTCGGAGCATCGAAACTGATATCAAACAAGCGATTGACAATATCGCTATCAACGAAGAAGTCGTACAGGTACAGAATGAGATGATCACTCAATCTGCTCATATCTTTGCTCAAATTGTGCAAAGTGTGCAGTATATTACCGAGCAAATCTCTTCCTTCTCTGCTGAAAGTGATCTGATGTTGGAAAGTGCCTTGAAAATCTCAAGTGCAATAGAGAATATCTCTGCAATCACACAGCAAACCGCTGCCGGCACCGAGGAAGTATCCGCCGCTATGAATGAACAAATTAATGCCCTGCAGTCCGTCGCTGAAGAAACTGAGAAAATGACACAGGCTGTGTTTAATCTACAGAAGACTATCCATATTTTCAAGTTTTAAGTCACTTGCAAATCATATAAACAAGTCCAAAAACTCCTCCTAAGTTTTGACTTAGGGGGAGTTTTTTTATATCTATTATTTCATAGGTTGGACAAGACTTTCGTCAAAATTCGAGTTAATTTGCGAAAATATATTGACAAAGGTACTCTAGGAATATATTGTAAAGGAAAATTCTTCTTATAAATTTTAAAATTAATATTGGCAAAATCTTCGAAAGAGGATGACGCAAAACCATGGATCTACAGCCTCATTTTTAATCAGAGGCCATGACTGCCAGGTTGCAGAAAACCAAGACGACTGAACTATTGTTCAGTCTCTATGGCGATTTATGCCACCAACCTGTGCCCTAATTCAGAGCACAGGTTTTCTAATGTTTGATTTTAAAATAACAATCAACTTGTGAGGTGTATTTTTTGAAGACAGTCGCAGATTACATGTCGGAAGCACTACGGAACCTAGGTGTTACCCATTCCTTTGGTATTATTGGGAAATCCATTTGTCCTATTGTTCTTAAAATGGTAGATTACGGTATTGAATTTATTCCTGGGAGACATGAGTCCAGTTCCGGCTTCGAAGCAGCCGGGTATGCGCTTAAAACTGGAAAACTAGGTGTAGCTTTTGGTACTTCAGGTCCTGGTGGAACAAACCTATTAACTGCAGCAGCACATGCTAAGGCTAACAACCTACCTGTCCTATTTATTACTGGCCATCAATCTATTAAAGAGCTTGGAATTCCCCAATGTCAGGACTCTACCTCTTTTCTAGCTGATTTAGCTGATATGTTTAGACCTGCCACCTTATATAGCAAGCTTATTGAACGTGGAGATCACTTTAACACAATCTTTAATCATGCCATATCCATTGCTTTGAGCGGTAATCGTGGTCCAGTTCACCTTTGTATTCCTTTTGATGTACAAACGGAATTGCTAGAGGAATGTAATATTGTAATCCCTGAACGCGAATCACTGGTTAGCCATGCTAATATCGACCGTGTACTTGATGCTATAAATAACTCTAAGAATCCAATAATTATCGCAGGTAAGGGCGTTAACCGCTCAGGAGCACATAGTGAGCTAATTCAATTAGCGGAAACATTTAATATTCCTGTAGTTACATCTCCAGGTGGTAAAGGGGCTATAGCTTGGGATCATTCACTCTATCACGGTCCAATTGGAGTAGGCGGTTGTACCCATGGGGATGACTTGCTGAATCAAAGTGATCTATTTATCGTTCTCGGGTCACGTTTAAGTGATATGACTATTTGTAATCTTAAAAGGGAAAATCATCCTGCAACATTAATTCAGTTTGATAGCGATCCGACTTTTGTCGGAAAAATATTGTTCTCTAAAACGATTCCAGTGACTGGAGATCTACGCGACAATCTAGTTTACTATCTCAATAATATTGACACGAACAACATCACAAAACGCGAAGCACCGACAAATTCCGATTATACCGAAGAGCCTCCGATTTTACCAAACCTTTCACTTGCATCGGTCTTGAGTACGATGAGTGATTTGATTCCTTATAACAGCACAGTCTTTGTTGATGATGGAAGTCACGGTTTCCATGCTGCGAAATGGTACAAGGTTAAGAAACCGGGCAGTTTTGTTTTCGATGCTTACTTTGCTTGTATGGGTAATTCCATCGGAATGGCGATTGGTGCAAAGGTTGCTGCTCCAGAAGAAACGATCTTCTGCATTACAGGAGATGGCTGCTTTATGATGCTAGGCGCAGAGATTAACGCTGCTGTCTGCAAGGATATTCCTGTCATATTCATTGTTGTGAATAATAAACAGCTAGATATGGCTCTAAAAGGTATGGAAAAAACTACAGGACGTATTGACGGAACTATCTACGAAGTCCCTATGGATGCTGTGAAATTCGCAGAATCACTAGGCGCTAAGGGTTACAAATGTGAGACAGCGGAGGAGTTCGAAACAGCCATCAAGGACGCTGTTGCCATCAACCGTGTTGCCGTCATTGAACTGCTAACAGACCGTGATGAGGTCCCTCCGACTGCTCACCGTACTTTGAACCTAAATTAGGAGGTCACTTATGAAAGACAATGTAAACAGTGGTCTGAACCACTTCACGAATCTCTCTGGAGACTACGGAGCTAAAGCACTGGCTCCGATTAAAGAACATTTCCCCGATTTGGCTGAATTTATTATGGGGAATGCCTACGGCGATATTTTTCAACGCAACACAATCGAAGCTGACTGGAAGGAAATCGCAGTTATCTCTGCCCTGATTTCGATGGGTCAGTTTGATCAATTGGGTGTTCATTATGTCATGGCTCTTCGTGTGGGAGTTACTGTAGAACAACTCAAAGGTATTCTATTACACTTAGTACCCGCTATAGGGGCACCTAGAATCATCACCGCTTTTAATATTCTTCTCGAAACGATTGAAGAAATAAAGTAACTATTTTCAGTAAATTAAAATATCGGGAGAGATGTTAACGTGGGACAGTTTATTTTAAAGACAGACACTACTAAAAAAGTGATCAATATTGAGCTGGAAGGAACATTTTCTGAAGAAGATGGTCTGAAATCTATCCAAGCTTATCAACAAACTATTAATCCTATCACTCCAGCAGACTATGAATTACAAATCGACTGCAGAAAGCTAAACGTAACTGCACCTGATGTTGTACCTCTTTTGGAAGGTTGCTTCGTAATGTTTAAGAATGATGGATTTGTAAAAGTAAATCTAACCCTTGAGAATAACCCAATTCTTAAAATGCAGCTTGCTCGTCTGGGTCGTAAAGCAGGACTAGATAACATCGAGATCATTTCCACCGTTACAGCTTAATTCTTCTTATAACTAAAAAAACTATAGAGTTTTTCAGGAGGATTCATTCATATGACCGGAATTCGTATTCAAGACATTGATATCTATCATCCTAGTAATAAAGTTGGTAACGACTTTTTTATTAAGCATTTTGACGAAAAGGGTATTGATATCCGAGGTCTACTGACCACTTTAGGTCGTGATACGCGCTATAGCATTAAGAATGAGGAAGAAAATTCTCTTACGATGGCTTTTGAGGCTGCCAGTAATGTGTTGGATAAAAATGGTCTCACTGGCGCTGATATCGATCTTATTGCCTATGCAAGTCAAACTCCTGAATATATCTTTCCTACTAACTCTTTAATGATTCACCGTTTAATTAACGGCGCATCCCATACAATTTGTATAGATAGCAACGCTAACTGTGCAGGTATGACTGCTTCCGTAGAACAGGTGAGCCGTCAAATGCAAGCCAATCCTAGAATTAAACGTGCTTTGGTCATCGGATCCGATTATGTAGCACCTCATGCAGATAAGAATGATCCAGTCTATTATGCTAACTTCGGTGATGCAGCTGCGGCAGTCCTTCTTGTGCGCGATGATAATGCGGTAGGCTTCATTGATTCTGTCTATCAAACAGACACATGCGTTTATGGCAACTCCATGTTCCCGGCTGAAGGCTTGGCTAATCTGGGTAGAAAAGGCGTAGCGGCTGGAGAATTCAATGTGAAGTTCATTCCATTTGATGATTCCATTTGCGTAGATGCTGCTTCTGAATCGATTCGCACGCTTCTATCTGATAACAACATAGCGCCTGAATCTATTAAAGCGGCCTGTTTCTCACAGCTTTCACTGCCTAATATCGTTGGTGTTTGTGAAAAAGTGGGTATTGATCGTGAGGTTGCGGTTTACATAGGTGATGAATTCGGGTACACCTCAACCAGTAGCCCGTTTATCGCTCTACACAAAGCTATTACTACAGGAAAGATCGAACGCGGAGATAAAGTTCTGTTCTGGACAGTGGGCGCTGGATGGCAAAACGTTGCATTTGTTATTGAATATTAAGCGTTACAACCTAAAAAGCGGCAGGCCAAGGATTATCCTTAGCTTGCCGCTTTTTAGGTTGATCTGTTCTTTAGGACTCGCTGGCAAAGGATAACCCCTTTTCAGTGAGCGCACGCCGTAGTACATCAATCCCTTTTGGTCCCATCCCATGGAGCTGCAGAAGCTCTGACTCAGTGAGCTTACTGATTTGGTGAATCTGTGTATACCCAGCACCATGAAGTGCTCGAAGTGCAGGCTTAGATAGTCCACTCGGTAGATCAGATTCTGTTCCATTAAACATAGACATATGCATCTCCCTGATCACTGATATCTTTCATGTTTTTCCCAGCCCATGGTACGCGCTACAGCGTCTTTCCAGGCGTTGTAACGTCGTTCACGCTCATCTATACCCATTACAGGCGAAAAGACCCTCTCAGCTTTGTTAAAGCTTTCTAGCTGCTCTCTTGTCCAAACTCCTGAGGTTAATCCAGCCAGAAGTGCTGCTCCCAGCGCAGTCGTCTCCGCATATGTAGTTCGAGTAACTTCACTACCGAGGATATCAGACTGAAACTGCATCAGCAAATCATTACGAACCGCTCCACCATCTACACGAAGTCCGGTCAATGGCATGCCTGCATCTTTTTCCATCGCCCCAATTACATCTCTAGACTGAAATGCTAATGACTCTAACGTTGCTCTTACCAAATGCCCCGAGGTGGTTCCTCTAGTTAGACCGAAGACTGCTCCACGTGCATACATATCCCAATAAGGGGCACCTAGTCCAGTAAAAGCAGGTACGACGACAACCCCTTCACTGTCCTCTACTTCCCGCGCTTTGTCTTCCGAGCCTGCCGGCTCCGTTATGAGTCCTAACCCCTCCTGAAGCCATTGTACAGCCGCTCCGGCTACAAACACACTGCCCTCGAGTGCATAATAGAGCTCATCCCCCATTCCCCAAGCTACAGTGGTCAACAACCCATGACTGGAGACTACAGCTTCTGTACCTGTATTCATCAGAATAAAGCATCCAGTTCCATATGTGTTTTTGGCACTGCCGGGTTCAAGACAAGTATGTCCAAACAAAGCAGCTTGTTGATCCCCCAATACAGAGTGAATAGGTATTTCTGTCCCGAACCACTGCGCGTCTGCTGCTCCAAATTCACTACCGGACATCCTCACTTCTGGCAGGATGGAGCGTGGTACACGAAGCTCCTCCATTAGCTCTTCGTCCCAGCAGCGCTCATGTAGATTATATAGCATCGTACGCGATGCATTAGTTACATCAGTAGCATGTACAGCCCCGCCAGTAAGCTTCCAGATTAGCCAGCTGTCTACTGTCCCAGCTAGTAGCTCGCCATTATTCGCCCGCTCTCGTGCGCCTTCTACATGATCAAGAATCCAGGAGAATTTTGTTGCAGAAAAATAAGCATCCACAACGAGTCCCGTCTTGCTAGCAATGAGTCCCTCTAACCCCTTACTCTTGATCTCTTCACACAGCTCTGCAGTACGTCTGTCCTGCCACACAATCGCAGGATAAATCGGCTTGCCTGTTGCTCTATCCCAGATCAGGGCCGTTTCCCTCTGATTTGTAATTCCAATGGAATATACTTCCAGAGGTGTTATCCCGCCCTGAGTAATCGCATCTCTTGCAGCTGCAAGCTGTGACGCCCAAATTTGCTCTGGGTCATGCTCCACCCAGCCAGGGTGTGGGAAAGATTGTTCAACCTCATATTGCCCTTGTGAGACGATTCTAGCGTCCTCATCGAACACTATGGCTCGTGAACTGGTAGTCCCTTGGTCTAAAGATAAAATCATTTGATGGCCTCCCAAGCATAAACAATGAGATATGTTCCACGATGAACAAGATTAATGTGTTTGTTTCAACAAAAAGCACCTCTGCTGTCAGAGGCGCTATCACACATTGTGTTTGGAATTACTGTTTTTCGACAGGAAGTCTTAGGGTAAAGGTTGTACTTTCGCCCAACTTACTGGAAGCTGAAATGGTTCCGTGATGCGACTCAACAATATTTTTAACAATCGCAAGCCCGAGTCCCGTTCCACCTGATTCTCCCCGTACACGTGCCTTATCGGCTTTGTAGAAACGATCAAATATATAAGGCAGATCTTCCTGCGGAATGCCGACGCCTTCATCCTGAATTTTAATTTCAAAATAGCGACGCCCTTCTAAGACACAAGTTCCTGTATGAACTGTGATCTTCTTGCCACCCTGCGTATGACGAAAAGCATTATCGAGCAAATTGGTTAAGACTTGCTCAAGCTTATCTTCATCCGCTGCCTTAAGAACAAGGACATCGCTCTCTTTATTTAGCTGCAGATGAATATCACGCTCTTTCGCACGTACGGAAAATTTGCGATACACTCGTTCCAGCAGTTCGTTCACATCTACTTCTGCCTTCAACATATCCGTATGTCCAGCTTCCATTCGCGCAAGGTCGAGCAGATCCTTTACAAGACGTCCCATACGGAGCGATTCATCATGAATGACCTGAATCAGTTCACTGCTTTCCTCTGGTGAAGATGCCATGCCGTCAAGTAAAGCCTCACTATAACCTTGCATCATCGATAATGGCGTCCGAATCTCATGAGAGACGTTTGCCACGAAGTCACGGCGCATTTTTTCGAGTCGTACTTCTTCAGTCACATCACGCAGAACAGCAACCACTCCACGAATGCTCCCCTCAGAATATAAAGGTGCCATATGGACGGACCACACGCCCTGCCGGACATGTACATTAGAACGCTCATCGCCGCCTTGTTTCAACGTGCTCAAAAATAAAGGACGCAGGGGAGGTGGAACATTACTCTCAGCCGTTTCCGTATGAGGTTCAATGTCACTCTCTTGTTCCCACTCTAAATCGCTCCAGCTCTCAAGTAGCGATTGACCATGCGGGTTGGTCAGAATAATCTGGCCTTCGATGTCAAAGGTGATTACAGCATCACTCATGCTGCGTAATACACTGGATAGATGGCCCTTCTCATGGTGCAGACTGCGAATATTCTCTTCCAACTCCTCAGCCATATGGTTGAAGGAAGTCGCCAATTGGCCAATCTCGTCACTTGTGACCAGCGTCAGCCTTGTTCCGTATTCACCACGTCGAATGTTGTTTGCAGCCTCGATGACACGTTGCATCGGCTGAGTGATCTTGGTAAACAAGAACAACGCGAAGAATGTCGTCAAAGAAAATCCGATCATGCACGTATACATAAATAAACGTTTGATATCGCCGGAATTAGCAAAGTTGCTGTCGATATAGGGAAGTAGAAACAACCCGAGTGTAATAAGCACGACAGCGACCAGGCAGATGATCGTGACCCACAGCTTGCCGACAAGACTTCTCCAGAAGTTCACTTATTTAGGTACCTCAAGTTTGTAGCCTACACCCCATACAGTTGTAATCATCGCCGCGGATTCCGGTGATACTTTATTCAGTTTTTCACGAAGACGCTTAACATGGGTATCGACTGTACGCAAATCTCCGAAAAACTCATAATTCCAAACATCTTTAAGTAGTTCTTCACGAGAGAACACTTTATCCGGTGAAATCGCCAAATAATGCAGCAGTTCGTATTCTTTCGGTGTCAGACTCACTTCTTCACCGCCAGCAGTTACTCGGTGTGCGTCATGCTCAATAATAAGATGAGTGAATACAATGTTATTACTGGAGTTGCTCTCTTTGGACAAAAATGCTGTTGCTGAAGAACGGCGCATAATGGCCTTCACGCGATAAATCACTTCGCGAGGACTAAATGGCTTCACGACATAATCATCCGCGCCCATTTCAAAGCCCTGTACACGATTAATCTCTTCGCCTTTAGCTGTAAGCATTAAAACAGGTGTCGATTTGACCCCTCTGAGTCGGGTCAGCACTTCCATTCCATCAATGCCAGGCAGCATAACATCCAGCAAAATTAGACCGTAGTCATTTGCTGTTGCTTTGCGAAGAGCGATTTCGCCATCTTCAGCTTCGTCGATTTCATAACCTTCTTTTTCAAGATACATCTTTAGCAGGCGGCGAATGCGTTCCTCATCATCCACTACCAGAATTCTGTTTAAATGATCTGCCATTTCACAACAACCCCTTCATCAAATACAGTAGAACGTAACCTTAAATCCATTGTGCTGTGTTAGCAGGTAAACTATGCTCAGTCCGTCCCCGCATAAGAATGAAGTCCGGCGATGACTAGATTAACGCCAACTAAGGTAAACATTACGACCAAAAAACCTAGAACGGCAAGCCAGGCAGATTTTCGCCCTTGCCATCCACGAGCCAATCGTAAATGAAGATAAGCACTATAGAAGAGCCAAGTAACGAGTGCCCAGACTTCTTTGGGGTCCCATCCCCAGAATCTTCCCCAGGCTATTTGCGCCCATATCATTGCAAAAATCAAAGCGCCTAATGTGAAAATAGGAAAGCCAATGGCTATTGCCCTATACGTTATCTCATCTAGATCGCCTTCATCAATCCCCTCCATAACCGGGTGAATCGCTGCGCCTAGTGGCTTGCGTACGATCAAGCGAAGAATTCCGTAAAGGAGTAATCCGGAAAGAATCGACCAGATTACAGTATTAAACTTCCGGCCAGCATTCACACCATTCATCCATGAAGGAGCTTCAAAGAGAGGTTCTTTCATGCCAAGAAACGACTGGAAGCTTTCTATTTCGCTATTGTGAGGAGCCACAATCGGCGGCATTCGATAACTCACTTTCTCTATTGTACTATTTTCCTGCCCTGCGCTGTCAATCGTAACGTTGGGACGGACAAAAACAGTCTCATAACCTGCTCCGCGGAAAGCAAAAACTGAACCCAGAAACCCAATTATAACAATGATTGAAAAGAGAGTAAATTCAATCAGTCTCTGTTGCTTACGATCCGCCTTCTCTTTACTGGAAAAATTAACAGTCCGTAGCAGATACATCAGCCCTGCCGCAAAACCTACCGCGAAAAAGGATTCACCTAGTGCTGCCAGTGTTACGTGAATCTTGAGATAGTTCGATTGCAGGGATGGAATTAACGGCTGAACCTCCTGTGGAAATACAGCTGCGTACGCCATCACAATAATGCTAATTGGAACTGCAAACAGACCGAGAATAACTTTGCGATAGATCGCGTACATCACTGTAAAGGCTACCATAACCATCATGGATAAGAAAGTCATGAACTCATACATATTGCTGACTGGAATATGTCCTGCACCAAACCAACGTGTAAAGAAATAAATAAGATGAAAGATAAGACCTATAGAAGAAACAATAAAAGCTATTTTACCCCATCGAGCAGTATGTTCCTCTGGCTTGCGGCCCGACCACTTGCGACCCATGATAGCGATAGTGAATAACATAAACGACCCGCTGTATAATAAGAATGCGGCAATAAAGACGGCACTGCTGATATCGAGCAAGCTCATGTAAGGCCTCCTCCATTATCTATTGATTTTTCATCGACTACCATATCTACTTTTTCTAAAATAGAAACGATCTCACGACGGAAACCGAACCAATTCTTGTTCGTATGTCCTCCGAGTATTAGCTCTCCGTTTACAACGGTAAGCCAGATGCGTCTATGCTGCCAGTAAAATCCAAGGATTAAACCCAGCATCACGATTGCTGCACCTAACCATACAAAAGGCATTGCACGATCAATACGTATATTCAAGTATGTAGTCGATTCCGAAAAATCAACATCGCTCATGTTGTCCACTTCAAGCTCAAGAAATCTATTGCTGCCACCAAGCTTATCGTTAATAGCCACCTGCTGAAACTGAGACTTATCTACCTGCTTAGGAAAATAGAAGTACTGCTGCCCTTCCGCTGGCAAATTCGGTCCTTGAATCAAGAATAAGAATGCTGGTGCATTCGGATAAGGCGACTTAGATATCGGCTGACCATCCTCATTCAGTCCAAAATCCATATACTTCTCTTTTAAAGTCATCGTATAGGGTCCCGCTGTAATCGTACGCTGCGGATTCTTCATATCCAGTTTGAATTTACCGTACGACTCCCCAGTGGTGGAATTCTTAAGCACAGGCTGTACAGAACGCAGTACAGGTGTTAGATCATAATCAAACTGATACGCTTTCAATCCTTTATAATCCAAAGGTGAGTTTACTTGGATATTATGCGTTGTCACCTCGGTAAGCTGCGGTTCCTTAGTAGGATCTGCGCAATCCGCGGTACATTTATAAAGCACTGCTTTAGTTTGGAATAATTTTGGAAGGATCTTTTTGCCTCGAAACTCCTCAGGCATCTCTTCATCTGTGTAGAACTCTACGGTGAATTTCTCGTTTTTTAAATAGTAGGTAGTATCCGGAATCTGTGTAATCTCCCCTTGCGGGAAAGCAAGATGCTGATCCATGTTGAGACCCGGCAATCCTCTTGCCAGTACAGCAAGTAAAAAAATAATCAAACCAATATGTATTACGTAAGGCCCCCAGCGGCTGAAGCGGTGTTTCTCTGCCAGCAGAGCTCCTCCATCCGTCTTGACTCGGTAGCCCTTTTTACGCATAGGCTGAACCACCCGAGCAACCCAAGCTTCTGGTTCTTCTTGCACTTCAGTAACTAGCACAGCCTTTTGCCGAGTTAAGAACTGACGATGTTTCCGAATCTTCTGCCTAGTTAATGCCTTATATAGCGGAAGTACTCTGTCCAAACTACAAATGACTAATGAAGCACCAATCATTACGAGTAGAGTCACAAACCACCAGGATTCGTATGTATGTGAAAGTCCAAGCTTATAGTAGATGTCCCCAGCTGTTCCGTACTCCTGCTTATAATAACTCGATGCATCAATATTAAGGAAAGTACTCTCCTGAGGGAAAATGGTTCCCAGCATAGATCCTAACAGTGTCAAAACGATTAGATATATCGCTATTTTGACAGATGAAAAAAAGTTCCAAACTCGATCAATAATGCTTGGATTAACACGCTGCGAACGACGGGCTACACCATCATAACGCATTTCCAGATTCTCGCCCCAGTCCGATTCTTTGCCAAGCGGTTTTCCGCATGCTTCACATAGAACAGTGCCTACAGGGTTCTGATGGCCGCATTCACATTTGGTATTGGTTATAAAAGCCTCGCGTTCACTCATCAATCCACCAGCTTCCCAATTTGATCATCTAGTGAATCTAAATCAAGCTGGCCAATATGAATGCTGTCAATTTTACCCTTTGCATTAATAAAAAAAGTAGTGGGGAGCGGAGAAATACCATAACTTCGTACAGCGTCTCGTCCCGTGTCCATCAAAATCGGAAAATCAATATTGACTTGCTTCACAAAATTCTCGACAGTCATCTGATCTTCACCTACGTTGATTCCAATAACGACTACATCTTTGTCCTTCCATTTTTCCCATTGTGCTTGGAGAGCCGGCATTTCTTTTACACATGGCGTGCACCATGAGCCCCAGAAATTCAGCACAATAGCCTTACCCTTATACTCGTCTAACGTATGCCCAAGTCCATCAAGACCCAGCAAATCAATGGCAGGCGCTTTACTACCTTCCTCTGGTTTTCCGCTTCCACCAAATACAGAGGAACCAATGGCATAACCACCCACTAGAACGATTAGAAACAGAATTACGATTTGAATTGGTTTTCTCGCTTTACCCACATGTAAAGCCCCCTTCTGTGACGCAACTCATACTTATGTTGTAAGGTGTGAACATCCTATGAACATTATAGCGAATTTCGTCACAGTATTAGGGGGTTTAATTGTGAATATTGTGTGTCTTTATGACTCTTTACGTGGAGTTCTTTCTTTGAGTAATCCTGCTTTGGCAATTTGCTGCAGATGGTTAATTTCATCTTTAGTCAAATGACGGTAAGATCCACGTTTAAGATTTTGCAGCATAATATCCCCGAATGAAATCCGCTTCAGACGGAGAACGGGGTGTGAAATCGCATCAAACATGCGTCGTACCTGACGGTTACGTCCCTCGTGTATCGTAATGCTGATTACTGCTTCTTTATTCGCTTCATCAATATCTTTGTACTCTACTTCGGCAGGCGCTGTCATACCATCTTCCAGCTTGATCCCAGCCTTTAGCTTGTCCAGTGCAGTACCGTGCGGAATACCCTTGACCGTAGCGTGATACGTCTTAGGTACATGATGCTTAGGATGGGTAAGCAAGTTAGCGAAATCTCCATCATTCGTTAACAGCAGCAGTCCTTCCGTATCATAATCCAGACGGCCTACAGGGTAAACCCGTTCTGTAATTCCTTTAAGGTAGTCTGTTACAACCTTGCGACCCTTTGGATCGGAAGCACTTGTAATGACTCCTTTAGGTTTGTTGAACATAATATAGATTTTGTTCTCTCCCCGGATCAGTCTACCGGAGACTTTAATAATATCTGTTGCGGGGTCCACCTTCGTGCCAAGCGTAGTTACGAGTTCCCCGTTGACTTCCACTTTACCGGCCAAAATCATTTCTTCACACTTACGTCTGGACGCCACACCTGCCTGCGCCAAAATTTTCTGTAATCTTTCCATTTTCGACTAGTCACCTCAGATTAATGATAACCATCAGAGGGATAAATCACAAGTTCATTCCATGGAAAAAATGCGCCTGGGCAGTAAATATTGTGGGGTTCGATGATTAAAGGGGAGATTTGGTAGCGCTCTACCAGTTCTAAAATGAGTTTACCTGTGGCAAATAGCTGTTCCTTCCTTCCAGATAATGGAGGAATACCATCTTCCCTGCTGAAATCACCTTCCAAGCAAATGTGAATATACTCCGGATCGGTCAGCAGTGGTGCTGCATAAATGGCTCCGTCCACACCAACCCAGAAATCAAAGCCTTTGCCATTAATGGAAGTACAGCGAGACTGATGCAGAATAAAACCTTTGTAGTTCATAGCGGATTGCCTCCCTCCACATTGCTGCAATAGCATATGTCGAGGAAGGAAAGGGGGTGACGCCTCCTACCCAAAAAGCAGGAGGCAGACTGCGATCGCGGCTACGAAGCCAACAACATCGGAGAATAGACCTACCTTAAGTGCATAACGTCCGTTACGCACACCAACGGCTCCAAAATAAACCGTTAATACATAGAGCGTTGTGTCCGTGCTGCCTTGTATGGTGGAGGCAATCATGCCGATTAGAGAATCCGGACCATGAACGCGAATCAGATCCGTGGTATAAGCAAGCGAGCCTGTCCCAGTGAGGGGCCGCAGAAGGCCGAGCGGCAGTACTTCTGGAGGTACGCCAAGTCCCCGCAGAGCAGGAGATATGAATCCCATTAGAAAGTCGAGTGCGCCCGATGCGCGAAAGACGCTGATCGCCACAAGCATTCCCACAAGATGAGGAATAATCGCGATTGCCGTTCCAAATCCATCCTTCGCCCCTTCAACAAATGACTCATACACCGGGACTTTACGCGTAAAAGCATAGAGCGGGATGAACGTAATCATGACCGGAATCGCCCATGCCGATAGGAGACTGATTAACTGGTACAAGTCATGCTCACCCTTTCAATGAAGAATTAGGCAGCGACGTCTTGGCCAATGGAGCAGAACCAGACTTTGCTGACGGCGGCTTTGGAGGTTTGCGCAGCAATGTCATCCTTCGGAAAAACCGGTCAGCCGCTATAGCCGCAAGAGTCGCCACAGCCGTTGCGGCGAGGGTTGTGCCTACTATTCCCGCAGGATCTGCCGAATTGTAATTCAATCGGATCGCAATTAGTGTCGCGGGAATTAGCGTAATGCTTGCTGTGTTAAGCGCCAGTAAGGTACACATGGCTGGTGTGGCCGTTTCTTTATCCGGGTTGAGCTTCTGCAGCTCCTGCATCGCCTTGATTCCCATAGGTGTAGCCGCATTGCCAAGTCCAAGCAAATTAGCGCTCATGTTGGAGAGAATATATCCGATTGCAGGATGGCCCTTCGGCACATCTGGAAAGAGGAAGGCTACGATTGGCCCAAGAATCTTGGCTATTTTTTTAAGCAAACCAGCATCCTCTGCGATCCGCATGATTCCTAGCCAGAATACAAGCACACTTATTAAGCCGAAACTTACTGTAACCCCACTCTTGGCTCCGTCGAATACGGCGGCTGTAAATTCATCCATTCTGCCGTTAACGGCGGCGAACAGAAAACCGATGATGATCATTCCTAGCCAGATCCCGTTAATCATGGATACGCCTCCCTCTTCATTATTCAGCTATCTGCTTACTTGGAACTTTCACCCAATTTAAATAACGCCTTCAGTGCACTCCCTATAGCCTGAAACCAATTATCAGCAGGATAAGTGTGTGCTTGCGTTGTACTGTATTTTTTAGTATAAGCGGATTCCTCAGGTGGTAAGGACTCTCGTGTATATACTGGAACCCGGCCTATCTCCTTGCCACCTAGATCAAGAACGAGAACCCCTTGTAATCCAAAGTTTGATCTTGCAGCTTTGGCTGACGCCGAAGGGATCTGATTTAAGACAAGTTTGGTGGTCACTCTATCCTGCTCCCCTTGTCCGAGCGGATAGGCGAATTTTTTGGCTGTCACGAAGTCATAACCGCTCACGGGGTCCCCGCGTTCGATCATTGTTTTTAGTGGATAATGATTAAACCCGAAGTTTAGCAGTGAGGCATGATCATTCCAGTCATCCCCATCATTTATGGTCACTGCGACAAGCTGCTGGCCGTTTCTGGTCGCTGAGCTGACAAGGCAGCGTAGCGCTTTTTTGGTATATCCTGTCTTCACACCATCTGCGCCCTCATATAAGTACAGCATTTTATTCTTGTTTCTCCACTTGTAATCCCATTTCTCATTTGGATTGTCTGCAGTTTTCTCCTGTGTCTTCACAATTTGTTTAAATACAGGATTATGAAGAGCATACGCCGTCAGCACAGCTAAGTCGTTAGCACTCGAATAATGGCCTTCAGCATCTAGACCATGCGGATTAGCAAAATGAGTATTTTTTAATCCGAGCTCTTCAGCCTTATTGTTCATCAGGTATACAAACCCTTCTTCAGAACCGCCGATATGTTCAGCGATCGCTGTTGCCGCATCATTCCCAGATCGCAGCATTAGACCATACAGCATATTTTCCAGCGTCATCTCTTCACCTTGCTGTAAATAAATAGAGGAGCCTTCTTTGGCGAAAGCATTTTTACCAACTTTGACTTTGGATGCTAAATCACCATTCTCAATAGCGACGAGGGCAGTCATTATTTTAGTCAGGCTGGCAATAAGCATCGGCTCATCTCCTCGACTGCTATACAAAATACGCCCGGATTCCACATCAATCAGCGCCGCTGCCCTTGCATGCGTAGATATGGAGCTGTTCTCCGCATGAATCAAAGTTAGCGGTGTCAGAAACAGCAGCAAAATGCTCAGTAATAAGGCGATTGGAAATTTACGGGTTATTGTCTTCATATTTATCCTCCGGATTCTTATCGGTTCTTAAGTAAAGTCATTCATTTCATGCTTATGTTGTACAAGTGTATGCGGACCAGCCTTAGGGTATGTCCTCTCCACACAAAAAGGGACACCGCCTGATGTAAGGCGATATCCCCGAGGCTATTTGTTGAATTATGTGTACCTAATGTGTTGAAGATTGGGATGTACTTGGATCGGGTTTAGCAGGTGCTTGTGATGCTTGTGCTTGTGGTGCTTGTGTAGCAGTTGACCCAGCTTGACCTGAAGAACTGCTGCTTTGGAACATGGTCTGGATTTTGTCGATGAGCCCAGGCGTGGCATCGATAATTTTTTCGAACAAATGCGTTTGATTGTCGAGTGGCACAATGTTTACCCCATCCTTACCAACCACTAGAAAAGCGATCGGTCTGATGGAGACACCGCCCCCACTACCGCCACCAAAAGGAAGCATTTTGACACCGCCTTGGGAGCTTGATCCACTTATAGAATCCTCTACTCGATAATCACTACCCCCTGCAGCAAACCCAAAGGCCACCTTACTAATCGGCAGAATAATACTACCGTCAGGTGTTTGTACTGGATCTCCAACAATCGTATTAACATCTACCATGCCCTTGATATTTTCCATCGCTGTTTGCATTAGACCCTGAATAGGATGGTCGCTCATATTGTTTCCTCCTTAATTGAGTACGATTTCTCTTGCTTCTACAGCGCTTATCATCCCCACATCCACGCATTTGTATGTAACTTTCATTCTAAACTTTGCCCATGAGACTCCCTACGCATCCGTTTTAGTATTTTTCTCCACTTACTGATTCCCCCCGCCTCCCTCAAGACACGAAGAATAAGCTGCAATGATGCGTATACGGCATAGGAAACGGACAATTTACCCTCACATACGAACTCCATTGAAAAAGAATGCTCATCTTGAAAAACAGGCTTCACAAACACTCGTGGATTGTGTTTCAATTTGACCCTCTGCGAAATAAATCCAACGATGCTCCATTTCAATCCCCAGACGGCTCCTGATACTATGGCAGTGTCTGCCGCATCACCTAGTGAAAAGTCTGTGGACCAGTCGAGCTTTGATACTTTGACATGTGATACAGTTTCCTTGAACCATTTCTTCAATCCACGTGTGGATTTCACTGCTAGCTGTACATTGTCCCGCCAGCGCTCAATTCTTTCTTTATCGAATTGCTCTTCCTTTACAGTGTCAACACCTGTAGTCGCGGTACCCGTCTCTTTAAACTTCCCAAGCACGCCTTGCTCCAATCCCTTAAAGACCAATCGAGGCAGTTCATAGTGGAGTTTGATCAGACCAAAAAGTGTCTTAACATCTAACTCGATCAGATCATTTTTGTCATGTTTATAGCACCGGATGCGGAAATCGATAGATGAAGACAGAACCAGGATCATTGCCAGTACCAGCAATCCGAGGGGTATTCCAAGCCATAACGTCACGTATTTACCTCCAAGAAACCTTAATAATGGGAACCTTTGGTTTAGTATGGCAATTTAATCTGGAAAAAATTCGGGGTTTGGTTAAAAAAAGTGGCTTTACAAAAAAATAGAGACTGCCCATAAACCATATGAATGGTTTATGGGCAGTCCCAGCAATACAAATCATTGCGAAATAACAAAAAAACTATGGTTGCTCAATATCCTCGAACGTCATTTGAGTATCCAGCTTATTGAACAGTAGCTGCGTCTCCTCTTCCAAATTATCAGTGGATTCGAAGTTTGATGGTTCAGGCAGCTCATTCAGACTTGCGAGGCCAAAGCTCTCCAAGAATGATTTAGTAGTCCCATACAAAATTGGGCGTCCTACAGCCTCGGCACGGCCAACCTCATGGATCAAATCCTTATTATTCAGCGTATGAATAGCACGTTCGGATTTCACGCCTCGAATCTCTTCGATCTCCACCCGTGTAATGGGCTGACGATAGGCCACGATCGCCAATGTCTCTAATGCGGCCTGAGACAAGGTTGATCTGGATGGGGAATAAGCCAAGCGTTCAAAATAATGGGCATGCTCAGGTAATGTAGCCAGCCGATAATTTCCGGCAATCTGGACTACCTGCAATCCCCGCTCTTGTGTTACATAATCCTCTTTCAGTTCTTCTAATGCCCCAGCTGCAAGCTCTGGCCGCTGCTCCGTAATCTCGGCGACTTGCCGTACGGAGATCCCTTCATCACCTGATAGAAACAACAGGCCCTCAATAATCGATTTCAGCGTTTTGTAATCCATTGAAGTGTTCTCCTCCTCTCCACTCCATTACGATGTCATCAAACAATTTCTCTTGATAGCAAAAAATCGCCTTCATTTTCATCAGTTCCAGAATCGCAAGAAAAGTAACTACGATTTCGTGTCGCGCCATTTCATCGTGAAGCAGTGCTGAGAAATGGAGCCTTCCGCCTTTTCCTCTGCGCTGCAGCGCATCCGATACATCACGTATACGATCTTTTACCGATATTTCGTCCCGGGTGATCCGCTGGTAAGATGACCTTCTTGCCGCCTTACTAAGTGCCTTACGGAAAGCAGCTATAAGGTCGGAAGTATGTAGTCCTTTTAGCGTATGGTCAATCTCTTCAGGCACGTATGGACCCAGATCCTCCGGCTCCTTCGTAAAAATCAAGCTCCGCTCGCTCTCCATATCCATTAAATGAACAGCAATACTCTTGAATTTACGATACTCAATCAGTCGCTGAACAAGTTCAGCTCGTGGATCAAATTCATCTTCTTCGTAATATTCAAAATCATCGATCTCAATGACCGGTGGTTTGGGCAGCAATAGCTTGCTCTTTATAGATAATAGGGTTGCGGCCATCACGAGAAATTCACTCGTAATATCCAGTTCAAGCTCCTGCATACTTCGCAGGTATTCCATATACTGTTCGGTGATCTCGGCGACCGGAATGTCCTGGATGTCGATTTCCGCCTTATCAATTAAATGCAAAAGCAGATCCAGCGGACCTTCAAACGTTTCCAGCTTGTACAATACAGTCACGAAGCATCCTCCCGCCAAAAAAAGTAAAGTGCAGCGCCCTAAAGGACGCTACACAAGTAGAAAGGGCTCTATAATCCATGCTTTCTTCTTATACTATAAATAAGCACGAATTCGACTGATTCGTCAATAGCTGTCTTACTTAAACAGTTTGTTAAGATTCGCCATTTCAATCGCAGCAGTCGCAGCATCCCAGCCTTTATTCCCTGCTTTGGTTCCTGAACGCTCAATGGCCTGTTCAATATTCTCAGTAGTTACTACGCCAAAAATCGTCGGCACGCCGGTTTTAAGATTGATCGCAGCTACCCCTTTTGCAACTTCATTACATACATAATCATAGTGCGTTGTAGAGCCACGGATAACAGTTCCTAAAGTGATTACAGCGTCGTATTTACCGCTTTCCGCCATTTTTTGAGCGATTAACGGAATTTCAAACACGCCTGGAACCCAAGCAACATCTACTTCATCATCGTTAGCACCATGGCGTTTAAATGCATCAAGTGCACCTGACAAAAGCTTGCTAGTAATAAATTCATTAAAACGTCCTACTACGACTCCGTATTTTAACCCCTCGGAAACTAAATGTCCTTCTAAATATTTCGGCATATCATTCATCTACCCTTCGTTTTTTATTATGTGTGATTATACTTTCGAATCCTCATTTTGTTCAATGTCGTCAAAAGACAGCAAATGCCCAAGTTTCGCCTGCTTCGTATGGAGATAATTAGTATTATCCTTATTCTCCGGCATTTGAATTGGCACTCGCTCAACAACTTCCAATCCATAACCTTCCAACCCTTTGATCTTTCGAGGATTGTTCGTTAAGAGACGAATTTGACTTATACCTAGATCCTTCAGAATTTGTGCTCCAATCCCGTAATCACGCAAATCTGCTGGAAAACCAAGCTTTAGATTGGCATCTACAGTATCGAGTCCTTCTTCTTGAAGCTTGTAGGCTTTAAGCTTATTAATAAGACCAATGCCCCTGCCTTCTTGACGCATATAGAGCAATACGCCTCTACCAGCAGCTTCGATCTGCCGAAGCGCTGCTTCAAACTGGGGACCACAATCGCAGCGATGGGAGTGGAAAACGTCACCGGTTAAGCATTCGGAATGTACTCGTACTAACACTGGCTCATCACCGGAAATATCGCCCTTCACCAATGCTACATGTTCTTTATCATCCACTTCATTTGTATAGGCAATGGTCTGAAACTCACCGAAATCGGTAGGCAGACGTACAGACACCTCGCGATTGACGAGCTGTTCCTTCTCATTCCGATAGTGAATGAGGTCTTTGATGCTGATCAACTTAAGATCATGCTTCTTAGCAATCTCAACCAGATCAGGCAACCGGGCCATCGAGCCATCTTCATTGATGATTTCACAAATCACACTGGCTGGATATGCACCACACATACGGGCTAAATCAACAGCAGCCTCTGTATGTCCGGAACGGCGTAGTACGCCACCTTTTTTCGCAATAAGCGGGAACATATGGCCAGGTCTACGGAAATCAGACGGCTTCGCTTTAGGGTCAATCATGGCCTTTACAGTCAAGGATCTTTCCCCTGCTGATATACCAGTAGTTGTATCTATATGGTCAACCGATACAGTAAAGGCTGTGCCGTGATTATCTGTATTGTGACTGACCATAGCCTGTAGTTCAAGCTCTTCCGCACGCTCAGCGGTAATTGGCATGCAGACCAAACCACGTCCCTCAGTGATCATAAAATTGATGACTTCTGGTGTCGCCCGTTCAGCAAGAGCTATAAAATCCCCTTCATTCTCACGATCTTCATCATCCACCACGATGATGACTTTGCCGCGCATTAAATCATATATCGCTTCTTCAATCGGATCCAAGACACTATCCTTCTTCGATTGTTCGCTCATGATCCTATCCTCCTAATAGCTTTACGAAGGATTATTCCCTTCTTCGTAAGCTTACTCATTATTTAAACAAATCCGTTTGCCGCCAAGAAATCGCGGCTAATCCCGGAACTGCTATCACTTTCTTCATCCTGTGCAGCTGAGCCATAATGAAGAAGATGATCTACATATTTGCCCAAGACATCACACTCAATATTCACACTATCTCCTGCCCGCTTATAAGTTAGCACAGTTTCCCCTAGCGTATGCGGAATAATGGATACAGTAAGCGATGAAGCCGTCGTCTTTACTACTGTTAAGCTAATGCCATCAATCGTGATCGACCCTTTAGGGATGATATATTTAAACAGCGATTTGCGGTCCGGCGCAATCTCATAGACTACTGCATTCTGATCACGCTTTACGCTTTTGATGACAGCAGTGCCATCTACATGTCCCTGAACAATATGACCTCCAAATCGACCACCGGCTGCCATTGCTCGTTCCAGATTCATCCGACTGCCAGGACGTAGCTCCTTCAGATTACTGTTTCGATAGGTCTGAGGCATGACATCCACTGTAAAATAGTTCTCGCCTAAAGCTGTCGCTGTAAGACAGACGCCATTAACCGATACGCTATCACCAATCTTCAAATCATCCATGATGACGGAAGCGGCAATGTTCAGCACCATCATTTCTCCACCGGTGGAGACACTTCTCAGAGTGCCAACTTCTTCGACTAATCCAGTGAACATGCTTTCCCTCCTAGGAGTTTTGTGTGAGTAACACTTCTCCGCTATCTCTCCGAACAAAACTTGCTCCGGAAGCACACGATTAAGTTTTGTAACCATTCACTTTAGCGTACCGGAGTACCGCTGATACATACATTATCTCCGAGCACTTTTACTTCCAATCCCTCCAGAGAAATCGCATCCTTCATTAGCTCTATACCAGGAAATACGAACGTCCCTTTCGCTTCAGCACCACCGCCAACAATCTTTGGAGCGAAAAAGAGAATCACTCGATCAACTAGCCCACTCTCCAGCATCGCACCATTTAGCGTGCCTCCGCCTTCAAGTAAAATCGATCCGATTTCCATTTCACCGAGTGTTACCATAGCAGCCTTCAAATCCACCCGTGGTCCTGCTCCGCTAACAATGATTTGCACCCCCGCTTGAAGAAGTGCTGCTTTCTTTTCATCATCTGCGGCTTCAGTTGTCACGATGATAGTAGGCGCTAGACCGTCACTTACAACTGCTGAATCCAAAGGAATACGTAGTCCAGAATCAATCACAATCCGTATCGGATTAATACCCGGCACTTCCGTTCTTGTCGTCAGTGAAGGATTATCTGCAATCACTGTGTTCACACCGACCATTATTCCCTGATGCCGATGCCGCAGCGTATGTACGATCTCCCGCGCTTCACCATTTGAAATCCATTTACTGTCACCAGATTTGGTAGCTAGGTTACCATCCAGCGTGCTGGCACTCTTGAGCGTAACAAAAGGCTGTTTTGTCAAAATATACTTGATAAAACGCTCATTCAACCGCAGCGCACGTTCACGCAGCAACCCTACTTCTACTTCAATGCCATGCTCACGCAGCATTTGAACGCCGCGACCCGCAACCTGAGGGTTAGGATCTTCACAAGCGACTACCACTCTGGCTACTCCCTCGTCGATCAGCCTTTGGCTGCAGGGCGGAGTCTTGCCATAGTGACTGCATGGTTCCAGTGTTACGTAGGCAGTGCTGCCCTGTGCTTGGCCAGCCGCCATATTCAAGGCATGAACCTCAGCATGACCTGTTCCGCGCTGCAAATGAGTCCCAAGTCCAATCATCGCTCCATTCTTTACAACAACACAGCCAACAACAGGGTTAATTCCCGTCTGTCCTTGGGCCCGTTCTGCCATATCCAGCGCTAACGACATATAAAACTCGTCATTCATATTATCCATCTCGTTCCTCCTATCCACTTACTGTCTATCTGATGCGTAAAAACAGAAAAACCCATCTCATTCTCCAGGAGGAGTAAAGATGGGTTATGCGAGAGTTTATCGGCAGTCCAAATAAAAGTGTGCGTAAATAACCGTCAAACGACGGCAATTGTGAAATATCGCACATAATAAATGAAAACACTGCAGTCCACCTGTCTATTACAGACAAGCGGTTAACCTCTCCTTCTTCCATCCAGACTATACTGTCGGTCCCGGAATTTCACCGGGTCCACCGTTCGCGTCAACAACGCGAGCCGGGTAGCGGACTAAGTGTGGTAGATAAACTTAATAAATAAGCACTCTACAACAACATCACCGCCGGTAGGGAATTACACCCTGCCCTGAAGGATTGATCCTTTATTTAATTGAGGTTCAAGTTTTCCTTACTAACAAAATTATCACTTACACCTTCGAAATGCAAGTGCGTTTTATATATTTACTTAAAATTTGTAACTTAATTCTGAGAGGTATGGTGATTACTAGAAGAAACGACATGGTTATATATAGCCTGCAAATGTACAGTTAAAACCCATTCCATACATTTACATAAAAAAAAGAAAAAGCGTCTGGACTGTATCTCCAGGCGCTTTTTCTTTTTCTTTTTCCAATTACAATCCGCGTTCTTGTTGTTTCAACAAATCACGAATTTCCGTTAGCAACACGATATCTTCTGCGGGTGCTGGCGTCTCCACGACTTCAACTTTAACGGCTTCTTTGCGCTGGAATTTATTAGCCAGTTTAATCACCATAAAGATTGAGAAGGAAATAATAAAGAAATCAACTACCGCCTGCAAAAATTGCCCATAAGGAATAATCAGTTCATTATGCATAACCATAACACTTAGAGCTCGATCCTTCAGATCTATACCACCTGTTATCAAGCCGACAATTGGCGTAATGATGTCAGATACTAATGAAGTCACAATCTTACCAAAAGCTGCTCCGATAACGACAGCAATGGCTAAATCTAGTACATTTCCTTTCAGGGCAAAAGCTTTAAACTCTTTCCACATCTTCCAATTCTCCTCCAACCTATTGAATTTGAAATTATTATAGCATAGCCGCTTCCCAAATCTTAAGGCTTGTTAAGAAACTATTAAGTTTACTTTTTACTTTTACATGCCGCCATTGGGAAGTTCGCCTGTTTCATCTTTGGTATGTGGACGGTTTTATAATAGCCTTAAGTTTTTCAAAGAGCTAAACAAACTGTTTCCCATCGATCCTCGCCAGCCTTCAAATAAGGATTTCAATCGAGAATATTGTATACTTCTTGTAGTACGGACGGTATAGAGGCCTGTATAAAAATTCGGGAAACACAAAAATTCCCGATCTGCCAAGGGTCAGGAACTAGATAAAATCACTGGACTCAGTAATACACTCATCGTACACATTCGAAAAATCAGAGAAAAAATTGAAGCTAATTCAAGAAAATCACAGTATTTAAAGACGGTATAGGGCGTTGGCTACAAACTGGAAAAAGGAGGTTCTTCTAGATGAACTTTAAAAGATTCGATACCTTATCTTGGAAAATAGTTGGCTTTAGCCTAACGAGTCTAGCTCTTACAGCAGCAATTTTATTGGTCGGCTATTATGGGACATCCCTTTTGCTATGGCTCAATCCTTCTCATTCCTTCTGGGGCGTTAAACTCATCCGCTGGGTGACCAATAACATCGGTTCTACTCCTATAGTGATTCTTATTGGGGTTCCTTTATTTATTTTTTTCATCCTGAAGCTATCCAGAAATACAACAAGCCATCTTCATAACATTTCAAGCGGGGTTCAAGATATTGCTGACGGCAATTTATCTTTCAAGATACCAGTAACAGGAACGGATGAACTCGGTAAACTCGCGGAAAATATGAACCTCATGGCGGGTAAGCTAAAATCCGCTATAGATGAAGAACGAGCAGCAGCGAAAGCCAAAAACGACCTAATCACTGGTGTATCCCATGATCTTCGAACCCCTCTAACTTCTGTACTGGGATTCCTGGAATATGTGGAGAAGGATCGTTATAAGAACGAGGTTGAGCTGCGTTATTATGTGAATATCGCCTATGAGAAGTCCCTGACTCTTAAAAAGCTAATCGACGATTTATTTGAATATACACGTGTTAGCAGCAACGGGCTTCCCCTTAATATGGAGCCTGTAGATCTCGGCAAGCTGCTCGAAAAGCTTGTCGAGGAATTCGCTCCCGTATTGGAGCAAGCGGATATGACCTGCCGTATTCATACGGATATGAGCCCTTTGATTATCCATGGTGATGCGGACGAGTTAGTACGATTATATGAGAACCTATTTACCAATGCGGTTAGATACGGTAAAGAAGGTAAGATTCTAGATATTTCCGTTTATAGAAAAGACGGCAGAGTGATTGCTACATGCACGAATTACGGTAACCCGATCCCTGCCACGGATCTCCCCCACTTATTCAAGCGATTTTATCGTGTAGATAAGTCACTTTCCAGAGAGACTGGCGGAAGCGGCTTAGGACTCGCGATTGCCAAGAGCATCACAGAGCTCCACTGTGGAACGATTTCAGCCAAAAGCTCACGTAAACAAACCGAATTTGAGACTTCCTTCCCTGCAAGTGAATAGGTTCTGAACATAAACAAAAGCACCCGACTATAATCACGCCGGGTGCTTCTTTCAGTTCAATTTCAAATCATACTTATTCACTTACTTTAAGTTTCCTCCACGTCTAAACACACGGTTTAGAATATAGCCTATGGCTATTAATCCAATACCTGTCATGTAGAGCGGCGCAGGGCTACTTTCTCCCGTCTTTGGAAGCTGAGGGGCACTTGAAGTGCTGTTGTTGACTGTGCCTTTCGGAACTTCCTCATCAACAATGTCGACTTCACCCAAAGGAACATTTTCATCTGTAATAACTAAATCAGGAGTTCCTACTTCTTCTGATGTCGCGGATTCCAGATCGGTCGTATTCCCAGGGCCAGCAGGTACTGCCGGATCATTGATGATTACTCCTGGCACCAGCGAACTCGTAGGTGTAGGTGTTAACGGACCTCCTGGGGCTCCTGAGGTTGGTGTAGACGCAGGTCCTGATGTCGGCTCTGTTGACGGAGTAGCCGTCGGTTCCGATGAAGCTGCTGGTGTTGCGGTTGGGACTATAGTTGGTTCTGGCGTTGTAGTAGGCGTAGGCTCAACTGCTTTTTGATTCGTAATTACGAGTTGATTCGTTGATGAAGAATGAATGGACACTGGATGCTCTTTAGGATCAAGTACATAGCCACTAGGAGCTGTCGTCTCAATCAATACGTAGTTACCCAACCATAATTTATTGAATGTTGCTGTACCAGCGGAATCTGTGGTTAAGCTATTAATAAATACCCGGTCTGAGCCGTTAAGGCGATAGAGTGCAAAAGTTGCATCTGCCAGCGTCTTCAAGTTGTCCTCTGCATCCAGCTTCTTAATCATCAAGGAACCTCTAACCCCGCTGCCTGATCCTGATCCACTCGACACACCGACGATAATTTCTTTAGAAGAATCTTTGCTTATTTCGATAACATTAAAACCACTGAAACGAACAGTATTAATTACTTTGTCTCCTGTATTCGCCATAATCAGGGATTGATAGTCTAGAATATAAGGTTTACTAATCTCCTTGGCGAAGCTTAAATCAAACGACTGCTTGCCGTCTACATCCGTTTTTATTTCTAAACTGTAATCGATACCCTGAATCAATTCAGGCCCGCTTTTTGTTACATCCCCGTTTTCAGCTACGATTGTAGGATACAGATGGAATGAATCCTGCAGCAGAATCTGATTAGCGCTAGGAGTATCGTTGATTAACGCATTCTTCACAGTAGACTGACTACGATTAATTTGAATGCTCCAATCGATTTTTTCGCCATTCTGAACACCATTTTTCAAGAGATATTCGTCTCCATAAGGAATTTTTACGGTAGCGTTCAAATCCTTGGATACCTTTTTTGCCCCATCATAGAGATTGGCTTTATTATCAATAGAAGTGCCAATGACTTTGCCTTCAAGACTTGTATGAAATTCTATATAATAAGCGGATTGAATAGCATCTGTAAAAGAGAGCTTCAGCTCATTATTACCATTAACACTGTAAGTGTATTTGCTACTATTTACCTCGACACCCTTCGTTGGGTCTCCATTCTTAGCAACATTCATGGTGTATACTTTCAGCGATCCAGGAACCAGGGTTTGACCCGATTTCAAAATATCCACGACTTCTGGCTCTGCAACCGTTTTGCTATTATAATTGACCCCTAATGTCCAAGCTAATTCTTTAGTTGAAGCATTATAAGAACCAAACTTCAAACCATTGCTTTTCGCTTCGGTTCTTGGAATAAATAACCCTTCTGCTTCTGTTGTGCGAGGAATTTCGGACGTGTCTAACCAGTCCATCCTAACCTTGTTATTGAAATTTTCAGTATTAGACCAAATCCAATCCTTATTAAATTCCGTTGTATAGCTAATGGTATAAAGACCAGTAATCTGCGAATTAAAGACAACCTTGAATCCTTTATTAGCCTGAACAGGAGCATTGTAAACCAAACTATATTTGGAAGGATTCATTACATTCCCATTAGAATTTCTAATTACGAGTGATTCCGGAATAAACTTCAGTCCGCCAAACGGGAATGACTCCGTAACTTCAACCTGACCCATTGGATAGTTATCACTGTTTAATGTGACTTTCCATCCAACCGTTTTATTCTGATAATCTACGCCTGATAAGTTCTTATACAAAATGGCTGACCGTATTAAGCGTGTAGCTTCTCCAGTATAGGTACTGTCCGTAACTGTATTAGTGATTATGGTATCTTCAAACACACGCTTTACAGCTTTGGTCTTATATTCGATTCGATAAGGAGATGTTACATCTTGTTTAAATTGTAAGGTGAACCCTGACTTATTCACATCTGAAGCTGCAACTACAGTGTAATCAATATCCTTGGTCAAAAGATTACTCAACGTTGCTGTACCCGCTGAATCCAGTTGCACCGTGTATACTTTTATCGAATTGGCTACTAACGCTTGAGAATCATTAAACAAATCCTTTAGTACAGCATTTCCTTGCGTAATCGTTTTTTTATTATAGTTGTATTCGATTGCCCAGGAAATGATTTGATTGCTCCAGTCATATCCGCTAGAGTACTTGTTCAAACTTCCTCCTCGTTCTACTTGAACAGTAGCAGAAGAACTTGCAGGAACTTGCCCATCTCCTGTAAAAGTCGCTGTATTCGTGAAGCTTAGCCGATGCTCATCAGTAATAGCTGTGGAGTATTCAATACGGTAAGCACTCGAAATCGCAGGATCAGTGAAACGAACATTTAACGATCCTCCTGTGAACTCTGTAGAATATTTACTGGTATCGAGTAGTGCACCTTGTGTTACCGAACCGTCCAACTGGATACTCAGTTGATACACACTCACAGTAACCGGAGTGCTAAGTGACAAACCTGTTGGTATAGGGTCCGTTACGACTGCATTTCCAACAGTTTTTAATGATTTATTTACGTCAACAGACCATAGAATATGTTCTGCATTAAAACCCTGAGGAATCCCCCTCTTCTCAATGGTCGATCCTACATTCGGTTTAAAATTCACAGTAACCGTCTGAACACCACCACTCACCGGAAATAAAATCTGCTGAACAGTACTTCCTGAGATTTTTTGTTTATCAAACTTAGTATTGATCCGAAGCGTTCCTTGCACGTCATCATGCGTTTCTATGTAGTCGTTAAAGGTCATTGTTACTTGGTGTGATAACTGCTCAACTGTAAAAGTTCCTACATCTCCATCCTCTGAGACCAACAAGCCGCTAATATCATTAAAAAGCTGAAACTGCTCTGGAAGCTGAAAGGTAAAGGTGTCACCTTGCTTGTACGGATGAGCTTTAGGAAGAGACCACGTATAATCTAATGTTACATTAGCTTCTTGCTCATAGACGCTATCCGTAACCGTCTGCCCGTCTTCACCATATACAGCCATTGAGACACTGGTGATGATATTCCGCTCTTGATCGATTGCCGCTGCTTGTACTTGTGGAGTGAACCCGATGCCATAGGCATATTGCGCTACAAGCATCAGAATAACGATCATCACACTTATTCTTTTCTTTAACATTATCCTAAAGCCTCCAATTCCTTTTCCAATTTGATTTTTCTATGTTTGTATCCCCTCTTGAAGCGTAATCTCTGCCATTCCTCATGCTCGAATGCTTCTTATGTAATTCCGCGCCCATTGCCCCATCTTATGTTAAAATAATGAAAAGCCATCCTTTTGTGGGTAGCTGACAGAATGCATACATATATAACCATTTTTTGGATGTTTCGAAACAGAAAATATCAAAAATTTACAAAGATGTTTTTTGAAGTGCTTTTTAGGTACGAAGGAGGTTGGTTCCATGCATCTTTCATCTTATTTTGATCGACAGCGTACGGAGGATTTCATTATGTTCTCCCCTTCACATTGGATTGCTCTGTCTATCATTACATTGGTCTGTATACTGTTTTACAGTTTAAGATTCGAGATTCGGACTGATGTGAGACTTCGGCAAAGTGTGCGCTTGCTGCTGATTATTATTCTTTTGTTCTCAGAAACAGGACTTCAAATATGGTACCTCTCTCAAGGCGTATGGCAATCCAGCAGCTCACTCCCGCTCGAACTATGCGGAATTACTTTACTACTATCCGTTATCATGCTGATCACTCGCAGCCGAGCACTATATTCCTTTCTGTATTTTGCTGGGATTGGTGGAGCATTCATTGCTTTACTCACACCGAATCTGGTCTATCCATTCCCTCATTTCCGATTTCTACTGTTCTTTATAGCACATGGTGGTATTGTTCTCGCTTCTCTTTATATGACCTGGATTGAGGGCTATAAGCCCACTTGGAAATCCCTCCTGTTCACCATGCTTGGACTAAACATTGTGGCCGCTTGTGTGTGGATCGCCAATTACATCCTAGGATCTAACTACATGTTCTTATCTCATAAGCCCAGCACTTATTCTGTATTGGATTATTTCGGGCCTTATCCTTATTACCTGCTTGTTGAAGAGTTGTTTGCCTTCATTGTGTTTCTGCTCATGTATTTGGTATTCTTCTGGGTGCCAGAGCAGCGTAAATCGAGACGTAAACGAATAAGCCGGATTCCTTATTAAATAAGAAAAGGCCAGCCTCCGATAATCCGGAGACTAGCCTTTTTAAATTAAGAATTCTTAAGCTTCGATGATTTCTACCGAAGTCATTTTGTCGCGTCCTTTGAAAGTATCAACAAGATCCATACCTTCAACTACTTTACCGAATACAGTGTGAACTCCATCCAAGTGTGGTTGCGGTGCATAGCAGATGTAGAACTGGCTTCCGCCTGTGTTCTTACCCGCATGTGCCATAGCAAGTGTTCCGCGCTCGTGCTTGTTTGGGTTGATTTCGCAGTTGATTGTGTATCCTGGACCACCAGATCCAGTTCCGTTAGGACATCCGCCTTGAGCTACAAAACCAGGGATAACACGGTGGAATGTCAATCCATTGTAGAAACCTTCTTTTGCTAGCTTTTCAAAGTTAGCTACAGTGTTTGGTGCATCTTGATCGAACAAGTCAATCAGCACTACGCCGCCATTTTCAAGAGTAATTTTCGCTTGCTTTGCCATATGTAAATGACCCCTTTCAAAATTAACAAATTTAGAATACCTCAATTATATTACTATGAAACTACGCACAAAGCAAAGCAAGCAGGAGTAATTCCTGCTTGCTCTTTATGCCTTACCAGTTTTCCCTACCTAACATTAGCTGCTGTTACTTAGCAACAGCAGCTTGTTTAGCGATACGCTCAGGAACAATATCGTTGGCAATAAGATCATTATAGCTTTCGCGACGCACTACAAGATCACTGTGTCCGTTCTGAACGAACACTAAAGCCGGACGACGAAGCCGGTTGTAGTTGCTCGCCATGGAGTAATTGTAAGCGCCTGTGCAGGCTACAGCCAACAGATCGCCGCTTTCAGCCTCAGGCAGCTCTACATCCCAGATCAGCATATCTCCGCTCTCACAGCATTTACCAGCGATGGATACAGTTTCTGTAGCCTCTTCATTCGCACGATTAGCAAGTAATGCCTCATATTTAGATTGGTACAATGCAGGACGTGGATTATCAGTCATCCCACCGTCAACGGCAACGTACTTACGCACGCCTGGGATATCCTTGTTCGTACCTACTGTATAAAGTGTAGTACCTGCATCTCCAACAATACTACGGCCCGGCTCCACCCAAATTTCAGGCAAAGCATTATAGATTCCAGCAAAATGAGTCTTCACGGCATCCGTAATTGCAGTTACATATTCAGAAACATGTAATGGGGTATCCCCCTCAACATAACGAATACCGAAACCTCCACCTAGGTTTACTACACGGAAGTCCACTTCCAAACCTTCTTTAACACTACGAGCAAAACTCGCTACACGTTCAACAGCAAGCTGGAATCCATCCGTTTCAAAAATTTGAGAACCAATATGGGAATGTACGCCAAGCAGCACTAAATTCTTTTTGCTGACTGCCGCTTTAACTGCTTCATAAGCCGATCCATTACCGATATCAAATCCAAATTTGGAATCGGTCTGGCCTGTTGTTATATACTCATGCGTATGAGCTTCGACACCTGGTGTCACACGTAACAAGATGTTAACCTTAACTTCTTTACGTGATGCAATCGACTGCAAAAGATTAAGCTCTACCAGATTATCGACTACAAAACAGCCGATCCCGGCATCAATCGCCATTTCGATCTCTTCAGACGTCTTATTGTTGCCATGAAAATGAATGCGTTCTGCAGGAAAGCCAGCTTGCAAAGCAGTATAAAGTTCGCCATCAGATACAACATCAAGCGACAAGCCTTCTTCATCAGCCAAACGAACCATAGCCATTACTGAGAACGCCTTACTTGCGTAAGCTACTTGGAACCCAAGTCCAGAGGATTTAAAAGCATCCATATATTCCCGGCAACGTTGTCTCACCAATTGCTCGTCCAATATATATAGCGGGGTTCCATATTCCGCCTTCAATTCAGTTACATCACATCCGCCGATCTCCAAATGCCCAGCATCGTTAATTCGGCTAGTACCGTGTAGAAACATTCTTTAGTCCTCCAATTTCTGTGGAATATCAAGGTTCCACCCTGTCTTTAGTGTATTCAGTATAACAGACAGTGGGAACTCCATTGAATGGACTAATTTGCAGTAGTTTTGTATTTTCCTACGATTGTTAATCATTCTTTTGAGTAGGCGGCACCCTTGTATTGTCTCTAGTTTTGTTGAAAGACGGCCTTGTCTTCGAGCTTAAGACTGGCTTACGCACTAGAATTTCACTCATCGCCTTTGCATTAAAAGGTATAAACGGCCACATATAAGACGAGTTATAGGAGCGATGGGTAGTTAGGAAAATAGTCAGTAGCGTCGTGCCAATCATAAATCCTGGCACCTGGAATGCCGCTACGGCAACTAGCAACACAAGCCTGACTATTCGATTCGCAAGACCCAGCTCATAACTTGGGGTTGCAAACATACCGATGGAGGCTACAGCCATATACAGAACTACCTCGTTTACAAACAAACCACTCTGAACCGCTATATCGCCAATCAATATAGCTGCAATCAGACCCATCGCTGAACCTAAAGGCGTTGGTGTGTGTACTGCAGCCATCCGCAGTAAATCAACCCCAAGCTCCACAATTAGAAACTGGGCGAGTATTGGAATTCTGGCGGTCTTTTGAGGTCCAATGAAATCCAGCATAGCCGGCTTTAGTTCAGGATGAATGACAAGCAACATCCATAGCGGCAGCAGGAACATGGACGCAAATATACCGATGAAACGGACCCACCGCAAGTACGTTCCCATAAAAGGAGTCTGACGATTCTCCTCTGCATGTTGACAAAGATCAAAAAAAGTAGTCGGAAGAACAATAACAATTGGTGAGGTATCTACAAACAGTATTACCCGTCCCTCCAATAAATTGGAAGCTACGACGTCGGGGCGTTCAGAATAACGCACCATAGGATATGGATTCCATCCACCGCCGATAATCGCCTCTTCTAATTGTTTATCTGCCAGAGGAATACCATCAATATCAATGCTTTTGATTTTGTCGATAACAGACATAACCTGTGTTTTATCAACGATATCATCAATGTAAGCCACGCATACATCTGTTTGTGTCCGTCGTCCAACCCGAAATAGCTCATATTTCAGCCCTGGATCTCGAACCCGTCTTCTGACAAGCGAGATATTGCTCAGTAAAGTCTCTGTAAAACCGTCGCGCGCACCGCGCACCACCCGATCAATCGAAGGCTCGGCTGGACTGCGACTAGGGTAAGAACGAGTATCCATGATGATAACTTTGTTCTCACCTTCGACGAATAGCACGCTCAAGCCTTCAAGTACCTTCTCGATACTTTCACTTAAAGAATTCCCCTCTTCCACCTGGATATGAGGGACATATTCATTCATAAAGCTAGACAGCACACCCGTAGACAGATTCTCAGAGGTGAGATAGGTCAAACGTTTTAGAATATCATCGGTCACATCTGTGTTGGTAAAACCACTTAAACAGAGTAGAGCTGTCTTATGTCCGCCAAAGGACATCTGTCTGAACGTTACATCAAAGCTTGTGCCCAGTCCCATTACCTCAGTAAGTGTTTGTTTCGTATCTTGCAAGGACATTGGGATTTCATCATTACCTTGCCAGTAAATGACGGATTCTTTTAATGAGTTGGAGTGCTCGCGATCTCGTTTCTTCTGTAGCTTGCTGCTTCCCTTTTTATTGCTGTCTTGTGACTCTTGTTGCGCTTGCTTTTTAGATAGATTGGACTTTGGCGTCACTTTGGCTTGAGATTCTTCCCCGGACTCTGTTGCCGACTCTGATCCGCCTGCTTGTTGGGTATTCTGATCTTGCGCCTCATCTTCGGATTCCGAGTCTGAATCTAAGCCGAATAACCTGGCAAAAAATCCTTTACTAGGCTCATTCTGTTCCTGATTCCCGAGCTCATCTGACGCCTCTGCATCCTGCTGCCCGGAATCCGGTTGTGCAGCTTCAGCGCTTTGCTCTTCTGCCCCTAGCTCCGTAGATGCTTCTGCATCCTGCTGCCCGGAATCCGGCTGAGCTGATACTTCTGCGCTTTGCTCTTCTGCCCCTAGCTCCGCAGATGCTTCTGCATCCTGTTGCCCGGAATTCGGCTGTGCTGACGCTTCGGTGCTCTGCTCTTCTGCCCCTAGCTCCGCAGGTGCTTCTGCATCCTGTTGCCCGGAATCGGGCTGTGCTGACGCTTCGGTACTCTGCTCTTCTGCCCCTAGCTCCGCAGATGCTTCTGCATCCTGCTGTTCTTGACTCGGATCAGCTGCTGTAGTATTTTCCGCCGGATCTGCGTCTTCACTGGTCATAGAAGCTCCGTTAATCTCGGTATGATCATCAACTAGATCCTCTGCGGTATTCTTCATTGCTGCGGCAGCCGCAGCGTTTTCTTCCTGATGATCCTCTTCTGGCACAGAATCACCGCTGTGAATAAATTTGCTCATTCCATAACCCCCGTTTACTGTCGGTATACAAACCAGTCGAACAAAGAACCCGCGACCTTCCCGCTTACCATCGCCATTAACAGCCCGAACAAATAATGTGTCATGTTCAAGCGTTTAGCGAGTATCGGCAGCACATTTAATACCTCGGTCAATGCTGCAGCGAGCATCCCGACAAAAATCCCGTCAAAAAGTCCTATACCAAGTTCAACTAAAGGACCTGAGGATATTTTCCAATTCCAAAAATCACTTACGGTTCCTAGCAATGATCCAACTACCATCGCACCCTCGTACCAATGTACTTTATCGTAAGAAGAAGTTAATTGAGCCAGACGGGGCACCATGTCGAGAACCACAAATAAAGCGATCACACCACCACCTACAGCGATCCCCCCTGCAATACCCAGCAGCAAATTCAACCCTAGTGTTATAGGTGCCGTCATCTTCCGTCCTCCACGTTCTCTGGTTGATTTTCTCCACGGCGCCTCATTTTGCTATACTCCTCATTAATGACGTATTGGTCGATATTTTTCTGATACAGGTACATTTCCACTTCTAGCGGTGTAGGCTCTTCATTCCACTTTTTCTTAAATAAATGGTTGAAAAAAATGACCATCCCAAAGCCGATTCCTACAGAATACGCAATCTGAAATACAACCGGATGCTCATCCCGATGACCGGTAATCATCTCCACGATTCGGATTTGAACCTCCTGCATGTTTACATCCGCATGGAAATTCATGATGGTCAGCGCAGACCCAAAGAACAGCAGCAGCCACACTAAGACAAACATCGCTACTGAAGGCTTCCGCCTCTCCACTGGACCTTCAATCTGAACAATCGTTCTCCCTTCGCCGATCGGCTCAATGTCCGCTTCCGGCAAAAGCTCATAAATGCGGGGAATAACCATCAGAAGATCAATCAAAATCAGATTGCCGTCACTTTGCTCTGGCTTCATTAGCAGAATAGATTCCAGCGACTCTTTCAGCTCTGGCTCCGCGATCAAAAATGCAATATCACCCAATGTGACACCTTTACCTTTGGGCACCGTCACCCGGTTCTTAAGCTGTATATAGATGGCGGGAGCAGAATGTTGTTTCATCCGCATTCCTCCTAAAGGTTGTGGTCAAGTAGCTCCGGTGCAAGATAACGGTAGTATGGGAGTAAAGCCTTATTTTTACTCTTTTAGCTCTGAATCAATTTCCAAAGATGCTGAAATGTTGAATTTTTATTGGTATCGGGAATGCTTACCCCACCTTACAATTTTGTTATAAAAGAGAAAGGGAGGAGTTTTATGTAAACGGATACAACCATCGCTAAACTAAGGGCGCCTGTTGTTAAAATCCTAATCCGGAGGTTATGATCATGAACAAACAGAACTCAAAAACAACGTTCAAATTGTTCGTTTGCCTGTCTCTCGTGTTTAGTATGTGTTTCAACTTTGGGAATAACAAACCAGCGGAAGCTGCTACGACTTTTGCAAAAGGGGCTGATGTAGGCTGGCTATCGGAGATGGAGTACTATAATTGGTCTTTTTACAATGATAACGGTGTGAAACAAGACCTACTGCAAATTCTCAAAGATCACGGAATGAACTCCATTAGACTACGGGTCTGGGTTAACCCTTCCATTAATTTCTCTAACAAAGCCGATGTTGTGAAACAGGCCGTTCGGGCCAAGAACATGGGTTTCCGAATCATGATTGACTTTCATTACAGTGATACATGGGCAGATCCCGGCAATCAGAAGAAACCTGCTGCCTGGACCAGCAAGAACTTTACAGCTCTAAAGACAGCGGTATATGACCACACGTATGATGTTATGAATACACTCAAAGCTAGCGGTGTTACGCCGGAATGGGTACAGGTAGGGAACGAGACGAATAATGGAATGCTTTGGGAGGATGGAAAGGCTTCTGTAAGTATGAGCAATTTTGCTGCGTTGATCAATTCAGGATATAGTGCAGTAAAAGCGGTCAGTAGTAGTTCAAAAGTCATCGTCCACCTCTCTAACGGCTACGACAATTCCTTATTCCGCTGGATGTTTGACGGTCTGAAGTCTAACGGTGCCAACTATGATGTGATCGGCATGTCACTCTATCCTACTACAAGCAACTGGTCTACACTGAATGCTCAGACATTAACGAATATGAATGATATGGTTGCCCGGTATGGTAAAGAAGTGATCATTTCTGAGGTCGGGATGGACGTTAGTGCTCCAACAACGGCTAAAGCTTTTCTTACCGACATCATTAGCAAAACAAAATCGGTAAGTGGCGGCAAAGGGCTTGGCGTGTTCTATTGGGAGCCGGAGAGTTATGGTACATGGTACGCTTACACAAAAGGTGCCTTTGATTCTTCTGGTAAGCCTACGGTGGCTTTAGATGCCTTTTTGAATTAAAAAAGAAGACAGCCACGGTGCTTAACCATTGGCTGTCTTCTTTTCTAATAATCTTTAGAAATGGAGCGAATCCAGTTTCTTACCTTCAAAATCAAACAGAGCTAAATTGGACCACCCATTCTCATGCCCAACAGACCATTCCATTTGCGAAGGAATCCAAGCAGGCTCCCAGTAATAAAAGCCGATTCCTTTTCCGTTAGGTGTATTCTCAATTACGTTTATGAAATCCTTCATATACTTAGTTTGACCCTCTACTGTGGCTTGATAACCTTCATGGAGCTGGGTTTCCTCATTCACAATTACTGGAAATCCTTCAGGTGCATTCAGTGTCCATGGATAGGCTGTTTCCACCACAATGATATCCTTGTTATAACGCAGCGCTAATTCATTCAAGTTAAGCTGCAAGTCGTCCAAAGTACCATGCCACCAAGAGTAGAATGATAATCCGATAACATCAAAATTTACGCCATGTTCTAAGAAACGATCAAAAAAGTTACGGCTCGCCGGATGATCAGCACCCCGGTCAATGTGGATCATGATGGACAAGTCAGAATCGACGGACTTCGCACCCGCTATACCTGCTTTAACTAGCGTAGTGAACTGCTCCCACTGCTCCGGAGTATCACAATCTCCATCAACCTTGCCTTCTCCCCATAACATGCCTGGCGTAATTTCATTACCGATCTGCACCATATCGGGCAGTGTGCCTTGGGACTGTAATGCTTCAAGGGTCTCGCGTGTATAATCATACACGGCGGATGTCAAACCACTGAAGTCAAGTGCCTCCCAAGCTTTTGGCTTCCATTGGTTAGCTGGATCCGCCCATTTATCTGAATAATGAAAATCCAGTAGAAAATCCAGCCCTGCTTCTTTGATCCGCTTTGCCATAACCAGCGTCCGTTCCAAATTGCAAAAGACGCCTGGAGGGTCATTCCAAATCCGAAGCCGTATGGCATTTACTCCATTGTCCTTAAGGATGTGGAGTAAATCCTCACCTTCCTCAGCAGTCGGAAGAGAGCGACTATGGAATTTGCCTCCACCCTGCTCTATTTCATCCAAAAACGAGATGTCCATTCCATTAATAAATGTCGTTATCATCATCCCTACTCCTTTACAGAACCAAGTGTCATTCCTTTAACAAAATACTTCTGCAAGAATGGATATACGATTAGAATAGGAGCAGCCCCGATAAAGATTTGCGCGGCTCTAACCGTTGTCTGCGAGATTAATTCCATCTCCTTCGGATTAATGCTCATGGAGCTCATATCCCGTTGAATGATAACGGTCTGCAGAAAGGTCGCCAGCGGAAACTGCTTAGAATTGTTCAAATACAATAGTCCATCGAACCAGGAGTTCCAGTGGAACACCATACTAAACAGTGCAATCGTCGCAATCGATGGTAATGAAATCGGTAAGTAAATGCTGAACAAGGTACGGAAATGTCCTGCGCCGTCAATTAGCGAAGCTTCCTCCAAATCTTTAGGAATACCGCGGAAGAAGTTCAGCATCAGAATTACCAAGAATGTATTCACCGCACCTGGCAGAACGAGTACCCAGAAGGAATCCATTAAGCCAATCTTTTGAATAACAATATAGAATGGAATCAGACCACCATTAAACACCATGCTGAACACGAACAACCAGGAATAAACATTCCGGCCTTTGAAGGCCGAGTTTTCCTTAGATAGCGGATAAGCTGCCAGAAAAGTAATCAGAAGCGTAAGTCCGGTTCCGAGTACAGTTCTTTGTACGGATACCCATATAGAGTGTAGGAATATCGGATTATTCATTGTCTTTTTATAAGCTTCCAGAGAGAACTGCTTTGGCCACAAGCCCACCAGATTGGCATCAGCCGCAGACTTGGCACTGAAAGATACAGCTAATACGTGAATCAGAGGAACAATACACATGAGTGCGAGTATGATCAGAAAACAAGTATTGAATATGTTGAAAATACGATAACCTCTAGTTTTGTAATACATAGGTCTCCCTCTTCCATTGGTAGTTTAGAAAATGCGATATCCTGCCCATTTTTTAGCCAGACTGTACGAAACAAGGATTAGGACCATACTAATGGCTGACTTGAACAGTCCGATTGCTGTACCAAAACCCATCTCACCATTCAGAATAGCTGTCCGGTATACGAAGGTGTCGATAATATCGCCTTTCTGATAGACCAGCGGATTGTAGAGGTTAAAGATCTGGTCAAACCCTGCATTCAATACATTTCCGAGAGCCAGAGTACCTACTACAACAACCATTGGCAGTAGAGAAGGCATTGTGATAAAACGTGTCTGTTTCCAGCGGGTTGCACCATCTATTTCAGCAGCTTCATATAATGAAGGGTTAATTCCTGCTAGAGCAGCCAGGAAGACGATCGTGTTATAACCAAATTCCTTCCATACATCCGTGAGAATGACCGTGAATCTGAACCAGTTATTATCTCCTAAGAAAAAGATGGGTTTAATCCCCATACTGCCGAGGATCTGATTGACGAAGCCATCTGTAGCAAGCAAATCTAGCAAGATCCCGCCAAGGATGACCCAAGACAAGAAGTGAGGTAAATAAACCAATGTCTGAATTGTACGCTGTATATAAACCTTGCGAATCTCATTCAATAGAATGGCGAACACAAACGGCACAGCCAGATTGAAGATCATCTTCAGAACGGCAATAATCAATGTGTTCCAAATGACCTGCATGCTGTCATTACGTTCAAATAGATAGCGGAAATTATCTAATCCAACCCACGCTGATCCCGAAATTTTTAGCCATGGCTTATAATCCTGAAACGCCATCACAATTCCGCCCATCGGTATAAAGCTGAAGATGATCAGGAATATCATCGCCGGCAGCAACATTAAGTGAAATGGCCATGTTTTTTTAAGTGTTCTCATCCTTGGTCCCCCATATCGTGTCAAGTTCTTCTGTAACCATACTCAAATTATAGCAACGACAGGATTCCCCAAATAGCGAGCAAAACCAATATATATGGTACAAAACCAATCTCTTTACCGTATAGAAACAGAAGCAAATTTATACAAATTCGAATAACCGCTAACGCAAAAAGAGACCGTTCCCACAGCTAAATAAACAGCTGAGGAAACAGTCCCGAATTGTGCTACTCATACCCTTAACAGAGCATTATTTTACGCTGTCATACCATTCATTTACTTCTTTAGTGATTTGGTCGCCACCGCCTGATTTCCAGGTCGCTACGAAGGTATCGAAAGCTTCTAGTGGCTTGTTGCCATAGATGATCTCATTAAACGTTTGGTTCTCGATTTTGTTCAGATAATCCATCTTCGATTTCATAGTTTCAGTAGTAGGACCGGTGAACATATTTTTGAAGGATTTATCCTCTTGTGCCAATAGAACTTTCGCTGCTGCAGGGGTATCTTTACCGTAGTTCACAGCTACATCCTTCTCCAAACGAGTGGTTGGTTCAGCACCATCTGCAAGGTTAAGAAGGGCTTTCATTTGGGCATCCGGAATCCGGGCACCGTCACGAACCAGCATATAACGAACGCTGTTCACATAACCACCAGCAATTTTTTCATTATCAATCATCTTACCGTTTGCATCTAGTTCATAGTCATATCCTGCGAAGAGACCATTATCCAGCTCGCTACCAGGCTTAGGATCAGCGAAGTTATCGAACAGATAGTTTTGATAGGTGAAGAATGCTTCTGGATTTTTCATTTTAGTGCTAATCAGAGTTACACCGTTGGTGAACTGTGTACCATGACGCATAACTTTACCATCTGGTCCCGCTGGAATTTCAATTGGAGCCCATACAGCATTCGGAGCATTCTTCACAGTATCCTGAAGCGGCCAACCGCTCATCCAGTAAGGTCCTGGGAGAATACCTGCTGTACCCGCCACTGCTGGCTCAGCTGTTTTGTTCTCATCCCAAAGTGCTGCTTCTTGAGGAATATAACCCTTTGCGAGCCATTCCTTCATTTTTTCCAACCCTTGCTTCATACCTGCATTTACAGAACCGTATTCCAATTTACCATCAGCATCAAGATTCCACTGCTGTGGAAGCGTTCCATAAGCACCGAAGATCCAGGAAGGATCGCCCATCCAAGTGTTCATCGATGTCTTAAAGCCGATACTGAGCGGAGTTACTTTATCTGGTGCCAAGCCATCAGGGTTCTGATTCTTGAATGCATCCATAACCTTTTCCAGCTCATCAATCGTTTTAGGTGCTTGCATATTTAGCTTGTCTAGCCAATCTTGGCGGATCCAGAGAATGTAATCATGGTTGTACGCGTAATCAAGTACAGGAAGACCCATTTTTTTGCCATCGCGGCTGTATTGGTTCCATACGTTAGGATCCTGTGCCATGGCTTCTTTCCAAGTAGCTGAGGCGTATTTATCGAACAGGGTCCCCACTTCAGCATACATACCGGAATCGATCAAATCCTGAGCAATCGTGCTATCACCTGTACCGATCGTTACAACATCGGGCATTTCCTGACCAGATGACATCGACAGGCGTAGCTTGGTTCCAAAAGCACCATTCGTATCTGTGATGGACCAAAGTGATTTAATATTGATGCCGAACTTTTCTTTTGTCCACTTCGTAGCAACGTTATTATCAATGCTTTCCCCATTCTTGAATTTAAGCTCAGGGTCAACACCCCATACCGTTGTAATGGTTACCTCAGGATCATATTTATCCTTGTAGGCGTTTTCAGAATTAGATGTTGTATTGGTAGTCGTATCACCGGCTGTATTCTTTCCATCAGCAGCATTATTGCTCGAGCAACCTGCGAGACTACCTACCAAAAGCATACTCATACACAGGAGCGGCAGCCATTTTTTTCTCTTCATCGCGCTCATTTTGTTCCCCCTTAGATTCCTTAAGTGTTGGTTATGACTTAATTATAGGGAACGAAGATGATGTCGAATACGTCATTTAAACAAGGTTTCTGCACCTTTCTCAACCTCTCTATCCGTCACGAAATTCATTTGGTGTCATATTGTAATGCTTTTTGAACATTTTGCTGAAATATTGGGGATTTTGATATCCGAGTTCGGTAGTGATTTCATAGATTTTTTTATTCGTATTCTTAAGTAAATAAAGTGCACGTTCCATCCGCATGCGGATAATATAGTCTCCGAGCCCTTCTCCTGTCTCTGCTTTATATATTTTAGATAAGTATACGGGGTGCAGATACACATGATCCGCTATCGTCTTGACCGACAGATCATGCCCAGAATGGTTCCCTACCAGCTCATGTACCTGCTTAATAATGTAACTTTTCGTGTTCTGATCACTTTCTGAGAGTTCCTTCTGAAGCTTGTTTAGCATATCGAACGCCCAGTCCTTCAGTTTGTCAAAAGAAACAATGATGCTCTGAGTCAACATCGGATCGAACGCATATTGGTCGATTTGTGAGATGAACTGCCCCCCTTTGTGGGCAATGTACATGAATGCATTAGTAATGGACAGAAAGACTTCATACAGATGCTCACTTGAAAAGCGTGCATTCTCCATATCTCGGAACACATCAGCTATCTTCTGGCGGGCTGTATCCCATTGTTTAGATTCCAGCAAATGAATGAGCGTTGGCGGACGATAAAGGCTTTCGAGTGATTTGATGCTCATCATCTCCTGAAGATGACGATCCCCCAGATAAAGTACCGAGCCTGTTTCATTATGTGTTGTCAAATACATTGAACTTAAGCCACTTCGATAGGCAGCCGTCATCCCTTCGGGAAAAGCAAACCACTCCGTTACGATAAGCGATATCTCACCCTTCAGGTAGTTACTCACACTAATTCTGAAGTTAGCGATCGCTGACTTAAGGATTTGTTGTCTCGCAGCATCGTAATTATTCGACTTCTCTAACTCTCGCTGGATGACTGGCTTCAGTTCCACAAGCAAAATTAAACAATCATGGGGTGCTTTGCAAAACCAGACATGGAACTGCTCCTTAAAGAGCTCCTCGGCAATATTGCCGATGGCATATTCCATTAAGGAGACGGAATGATGATCCATTGCCGCATAATGCTTACCCAGCTGAATCAATAACATCGCCGCTTCAACATCTGATTCGAAAGAGATTTCATATTCTTTAAGCTTTAATGCAAGTGTCCGCTCAGACAGCACTCTACCAAGCAGTAATTCATGCATCAAGTTAGCCCGTAAGACACTGTAATCGGCTTTGCGATTATAGAGTAGCAAATGATATTTATCATGTGCCTCCCATTCATCTTTTAGAGACTCAATCGCTCCGGAGATACTATTGATAAATTCCTCATCACTTACTGGCTTCAAAATATAATCAAAAGCCTGTAGCTGAATCGCCTTCTTAGCGTACTGAAAATCAGAATAACCTGTCAGCAGAATCGACCGGATATCCGGCCATCTCTCGCTCACCGTTTCAATTAATTGCAAACCGGACATTCCAGGCATCGAAATATCAGTAACCATGATATCTATGTCCTGCTGTTCCAATATTTCCAGAGCCTCGGCACCCGATGCCGCCTGATGTACTTGTTTTACGCCAATCTCGTCCCACGGAATCGTGCGGGCCAGACTTTCTGTTACATAAGGCTCATCATCGACTAACAATATCTCTATCATCATATTCCCTCCTAGATGTCATCCATATTATTGTCAGTTAGCGGTAACAACCACTGAAGTTTAACCTGCAATCCTCCGAGTGATGATGGTGCAATTGTCAATCCTGCATCCTCACCAAAACGCAGCCGCATTCTCTGATGCACATTCCAAAGCCCGCAGCCCATTTCTTCATCCATCGCTTTGCCTAGCTTATTTTCCAATACGATAATTTCCTCCGGGGTCATGCCTTTTCCGTCATCCTCAACCGTTAATGTCATAACTCTTCCGTTGCATGTGCCCGTAATTCGCACCAGCCCCTCTTTAGAGACAGGCTCAATCCCATGGATAACCGCATTCTCGACCAAAGGCTGAAGAACCAACGGAGGAAGATCTCTTTTCCGCATTTGCGGCGGGATAAGAACTTCATATTGAAGTCTGCTCATCCTCATTTTTTGGATCTCCAGATAGTGAGTCACAAATTCCGTTTCTTCAGATAAAGCAACAAGATCGCGTTCTTGGCGGGTCGTATATCTGTAATACCGGGATAAATTATGCGACATACCGACGACAGCACCCATATTATCGAGCTTCGCCATACTCGTAATAAATGAGAAGCAATTATAGAAGAAATGCGGATTGATCTGGGATTGAAGCTGCTTTAATCTAGCTTCTCGGACATGGATCTTTTCCATTAACACATTCTCAATCAGCTTCTGAATCTGTTCCACCATGCTATTAAACCTTCCGGACAGGAAGCTGAACTCATTCTTACCTTTGATCTCCACCCGCGCAGAGTAGTCTCCTTGCTTCAACCTCTGGAAGCCTCCAACCAATAATCGAACGGGCACCTGCACCTGAACATACAGTAGATAGGCTACGAGACAGCTCATTAATAACAATGCACCAATAGCAAAATAAAATAAGCGGTTGGAGGTTTGGATCGGATGCAGTATTTCTGACAGCGGCATATAGTCGATCAAATACCAGCCCATTTTATCCGAATAGACTATGTTTACACTGTAGGACTCACCATTAATGTTCACTGTACGATTTTCACTTTGCTTCAGCTGCTCTTGCTCCAGCCTTTTTACCAATTCATTAGCTAGCAGCTTGTCAGCACTACGGTTAAAGATAAGTCCAGTACCCTGTTTATAATAAAAAGGATCTCTCCTGCCATCACTTTTGAATTTATCCAGCATATCTTCAATGTTTCGGCTGTCAAACTCCACTTTCATAATCGTATTGACCTTTTCAGGAGTGAACTCTGACATGAAGGGGGTAAAAGAAAACCAAGAGAACACAAAATGGTCGCCATCCTGCTCAACGATCTTTTCTACATGCCAGCCTGACTTAACTTCCCGCTTCAAATCCTCATCCGAATACGGTATAGCATCATTCTCTGACACCATTCGGTGGATGGACGGTGAATATAGGTACAACTTACTCTTCCAGTTGGAGGAGCTTTCCTGAATACTGATTTTGGTCTGAATCCGCTTAATCAGGTTTATCGCATCCAGGTTCAAATGTGTTCCCTTCAAATAAGTATCCTTCAAACTCAAAATATCAGGATCATGAATGAGCAGGATCGGCCAGGAGGACAACAGCTCCATATTACTCTCTACTTGATTCTGAAAAAAACTGAGCTGATTGCTGTTCGAAGTATTTAACTCCGTACGTAGCACATCCGTGGTCGTCTTATTGGAATAGAAATAGAGGATCGTAATAGGAATCAGCATGATGACCATGATACTTACGATTTTGGTAAATAAATTATATCTATACACTTTCCTTCACACTCCGACTCAAATGTCATAGCCTCTATTGTACAAATAAATCTTCATTAACGCATAGATAATTTCTCCCTGCAAAATGAGGTAGACAGGTGATAGCTTGTTCAAGCACTATTATCGTCCTCTCTATTGTAAAGGCTTAAATTATTGCGCTATATGCTACGTACGAAACATTTCTGCAGTTTTTGCAGTCTAATGTATTGTAGAGACATACAAAAAGGGATGATCCGAAAGCCGCTAGGCATTCCAGTCATCCCTTTATACTTTATTTAGTTCAATCTATACAATCAGAGTCTGTTCAGAGCGTTTGTGCTTTAGATTGTTGACTCGATATGAAAAATAAAGCGGTCCAGATCAACGCGAACCCGATAATTTGCGGTAGCGTGACGAGCTGCTGGAATACGATCCAGTTAATGATTACTCCCGTCATAGGAAAGCTTAGTTCAGCCAATGTAGCAAAGGAAGCTTTGGTAGTGCTGAGTCCTTTGTAATACATCAGCATACTGAGTAGTCCTGGCAGCAGAGCCTGCAGCAACAAATTAATGGCTATGGCAGCAGATGCACCAAATCCACCATTAATCTGCCAAGGAGCACCTTCTAATGTGGTGATAACAAAAAGCAACGGCAGCGCCAATATAAATCTTAGGGAAGTCACTGTCTCATATTTCATAGACCCAAGCAGATAACGTCCCATTACTGTTGATCCACCCCACAATGCGGCCGCTCCTAAGGCCATCAGACTGCTAACACCGATAAAGTTGTTCACATGTCCGAATGGAATACTCCAGCCAAAGGTCAGCAGATAGGTTCCTACCAGTGCCACAATAATGAGGATTCCGAAATTTTTAGGCAGACGTTCTTTAAGAATTAAGGCTGCAAGACCGATAGCGAATATTGGCTGAAGCTTTTGCAGCAACAGCACAGCATTTAAATCCCCACTGGAGAGTGCCATCGTAAATAGAATTGTCGCCCCGGCAGAACCTCCCCAGGAAACAATTAGCAAAGCTCCAATCTGGCGAAATCCAATACCTTTTAGCTCCGCCCGGTGACGCCAAAGAACAGGGGAAGCAGCCAAGAAAAGCACCACATGCTCCAAAAGAACAATTTGCGATGAGGTCAAAGATTTTAAGAGGATAATACGAAAGAGCGGATCCACGCCCCATAGTGCTGCACCGAACACAACGAGCCAAAACCCACTGCGTAACGGCGACGTGCTGCTTACCTTATTAGCTGATGATGAAGCTGTTACATTACTCATAATTCCATTCTCCTTGTCGATACAAACCCTCGATAAGAGACCAAAAACCCCCGAATCACCATAAAAGGTCGACTCGGGGGCATTATCAATAAAGACGTACAGGATAGACTCCTAGCGCCTTTATCTTATGATCCTCTCCCATCCGGACTTTACCGTCGGCTCTGGATTCACACCAGATCAGTCACTTCTCTGCAAGCAGAACAAGTGAGTCGCGGGCTCAGTTCGCTTTGAACATTACCGCCGGTTGGGAATTTCACCCTACCCCGAGAATCTTGTATTCCGTTGTTTTTTTCACAATCTCAGAATAAACCTCTTCTTGCCATTCGTCCAGTACTTTATGAAAATATACATAAAATTTTCATGTATCACAGCTTTTCTTACATATTTTTTTCGTTATTGTTCTACTGTCTCATCCCAAAAAATCTGTATAATGAAATTATGTTTATTTTTCCATAGTTTAGGAATTTTTCTAAGGAGGTTGTTATGAAAGAATCATTTTGGATGAAGGAGTCATTCTGGACGAAGTTATTGTTTTCCTTTTTTGCTGTCGGAGTCATAGCTTTTTTAGGATTCATAGGTTCGATAATTACCGCGCTTTTCGGGGGACTAATGTTTTATACTCCACTTGTGGCGATTTTATCTGTTGTGATAGCTATTTATGTTGTACTCCTTATATTTAATGTGTTGTCCCGAAAAACAAGCAATATTATATTGCTATCCATCCTCGGACTTAGTGTGCTCGTAACCGCAGGATATGAGATCAAACAAGCATATATCAACAGCATTGCCACGGTCGATGATCGGGAAGTTAATTTGGTACAATACGAACCTTTTGCTGAGAATACCAAAGCAGTGAATTTGGATAAACCTTCTTCATATCATATCGATAACAACTTACCAAAATTGGATGGTGCAACCGCACTATACCCACTGTATTCAGCTTTCGTGCAATCTGCTTATCCTGCGGCCAGTTATAATCCATATGATTTTCAAACAAGTCAAGTGATTTGCAGTAGCACACAGGAAGCTTACAAAAGACTAATCGAAGGTGAAACTGATATTATCTTTGTCGCTGCTCCTTCTCTTGCCCAACAGAAACATGCGAAGCGAAAAGGCGTCGAGCTGAAGCTCACACCCATCGGCCGCGAGGCTTTCGTATTTTTTGTGAATAAACGAAACGAAGTAACTGGACTTTCCACCGCCCAGCTTAAAGATATCTACGCAGGCAAGATCACCAATTGGAAAGATGTAGGCGGAGCTAATAACCGTATTCGCGCTTTTCAACGCCCAGAGGATAGTGGGAGCCAGACGATGCTGCAAAAGTTTATGGGAGACACTACACTCATGACACCTCCTAAGGAAGACGTGGCGGATATTATGAGCGGAATTATTAAACAAACCTCCAGTTATCGCAATTATAAAAATGCACTCGGGTACAGCTTCTTATTTTACGCCTCAGAAATGAATCAAAGTGGGGAAATTGCACTACTCGCCATCGATGGTGTTAAGCCCGACAAAGAGAGTATTCGCAGTGGACAGTACCCTTTGGCAACAGAATTTTATGCTGTGACTGCTGGAAGTGACAACCCCAATATTCAGCCCTTTCTAGATTGGATGCAATCTGTTCAAGGTCAGGAATTGGTAGAAAAAACGGGTTATACTTCTTTGCAATAAAATATTGTTAGGGAAAGAGAGCTAACCCAAATGTTTGGGAAAGCTCTCTTTTCGCTTTTTATACCGAAATTTTTCCTTTTTCACTCTAAAAGAGCGCAACTTTTGGAAACTATTGTCGTTTAAGATTTATATAAGCCGAAACTGCATCATAGGAAGAAAAAGTAAGAATTGCTAGAAACCAAGAAACGGGGATGGTAGGGATTGCAGATGAAGAAGTTTGGTTTTTTGGCGTTACTGCTGCTTTTGTTGGTGCTGGTTCATCCAGGAACTGGTTATGCCGGCTCTGCAGAGACACACATCAATCTAGACGGCAATGATCTTAAGATTTCAAAAGAAGCACAAGTCCAAATTGTAAATGGAAGCGTGATGGTTCCACTTCGCCTCGTTACGGAGCAGCTTGGTTATACCGTGAAATGGGATAATGTGACCAAGACTGCAACCATTGAGCAAAAGGGAACGACATTAAAGCTTATCGTGAATAATGCGATGGCAGAGGCTTCGGGGAAACAGGTAAAACTGGACAACCCTCCTTTTCTCAGTGGCAACACGACCCTCGTTCCTTTAAGATTTGTTGGTGAACAGACAGGAACTACTGTCGGTTGGGATAATGTGACCAAAACGGTATACTTAACTTCTCCAGTTCCAGAGATTGGCGGAAGCGAACCAGAAATTACACTTCCAGACACATCTGTAACCGCACCCTCTGATAATGGATCGAATGGTAACACAACAACTGATGGAAACACCTCGACGGCAGCAGTCACAAATCTTAGCTTCATCGATAACAAGCTCATCATCGCGATGAACGGCAGTGTAACACCAAATGTATTCACAATGACAGATAAAGACCGAATTGTCGTAGATTTACCGAATACCAGCTTTGGCGACAGCTTTCATCAGAACCTTTCTGTCGGAAAAAACCAAAGTGGGCAGTTGACGATTACCGAATATCCTAACGTCTCAACCATTCGTTATTCATTATTCAGTAGTTCTCCCTCTACGATCCGGATCGTGATTGATCTGAACAGTGCGAATAACTACAGTGTAACGAATGCTAACGACGGACTTATTATAGTGGATCTAAATGGGACAAGCACAACGCCTCCTGCAACCACTGTACCTGAAGTACCGGTCACAACGCCTCCACCTTCTACTGGCAACACAGACAAGAAGATAATCGTTATTGATGCAGGACATGGTGGGAAAGATCCTGGCACTGGAAGTAACCGCAAAGAGAAGGATTTCACCTTGCCAACAGCACTAAAAATTGCAGAATTACTAAAGAAAGAGCCAAATATTGAGGTTGTGCTCACTCGAAGTGATGATACATACCCGACCCTGCAGGACAGATCCAACCTCGCCAATAAGGTGAAAGCAGATTTGTTTATCTCTGTTCATGCCAATAGTATCCCAGTGGGCAGTAAGAGCAATCCTAGTGGTACAGAGACCTATTACACACGTAAAGATAGTTTATTATTCGCGCAAACCGTTCATAAATATCTTACTGTTGCTACAGGTCTTCAGGATCGAGGCGTTCGTCAAGCAAATTATCATGTAACAAGAGAAACTAAAATGCCAGCCATTTTATTAGAATGTGGTTACTTAAGTAATACCAAGGACGAAGCATTACTCTTCACGGTAGATGTTCAGAATAGGATAGCCGAAGCAGTAGTTCTAGGGATTAAGGAATATTTAGGTCGATAGAAAAAAGGGGAGCTTCTTAGCCAATTAGCTAAGAAGCTCCCCTTTCTATTTTATTCTTGTTTGTTATTCCAAACACTCATTCGTTCTCTTAGATTAGAAGTGTGTAGCTCTAACTGAATCCCATCTGGATCGAGAAAGTTGACGGTCCAGCCTACTCCCCTTTTAACAGGTTCTCTAATGATTCGTACTTCGTGGGTACGGAGTACCTGTAAAGCCTCCTCGAAATGTTCTTCCGCTATACTAAAGGCAATGTGGTCTATCCCAATTACACTGCCCATTAATTCAGTGTATTCTGGCTTTTCAATGAGGCAAATCCATGCGCTTCCCCATTCCAGATAAGCATCTGTATTCCCTTTGTGTATTAGCTGAAGACCCAAAATACCAGTATAAAAATTCAATGAGCGTGATAAATCACTTACATTAACCGTTACATGATTAAACCCTTGGACCTTCATCTCCGCTCATCCCCTCAGACTTCTCAAACCAGAATAGAGACAATTCTCTTGCGTTTCTCTGAATCCGGATCTTGAGTTACTCGCATCTCTTCATCAAAGATCAGTGTAGGACGTCCTTCCAGATTATACTCAGGCCATGATAGCTCAGATGTCGCTGGGTCTCCTCGATGAGCAAAGGCAATCCATGCCGCATGCATACTTTCAGCCAATTTTTGCATTGCGGGTGTAATTTCCGCACCCAAGCGAGTTACATGAGACAGATTGTTAAAAGCATAGACAATTTCCGCACCATGTACAGCTTTGTTTAACAATGGATGGCCAGGGACCGTCCCATCAAAACGATACATCCACACAGGCGCATAGGCCAATTGATTCTCAGCTAAGGATATAGAGGTTCCCCAGAAATATAGATCCGTTAGAATCTCCGCCTGTCCCTCCCATGTAGAAGAATAGTGGCTGGCAACCTCCGCCAGACTTCCAGTTCCCATCATCTGCTCCAGCGCCTTGAGCGATTCATCAAAGTCTGCACCTGGTGTTTCTCCCCTGAAAAATAAATTACCCTCATCTCGATTGGTTCCAATCAACAAAGGAATACCCTGGGCCGATCCTTCTGCCACAGCCTGTGCAGGATCTACAGGAAGTGTATCCCCATCAATGACAGGCTGAAATAACATGCCTATTGAACCACCCGTTAATTTAATGGTCATTCTTGTGGCTGCTTCTATAATTTGTTCCGCTGAGAACGTATTAAGTAGGCTGGTATCTCCATCAGGAGAAATGCCAAGTTCAGTAAGTAATGCTACAGCAATATCTTTTCCTTGCTGATTTGGCAAGGTTTGAGCAGCCCCACTTTGCATGATCGCTCCAGCAAATAATCCCTTTGCAGCAGGCATAGCCAGAAGGGCAGCGATACTCATGCTGCCCGCTGATTCTCCAAATACCGTAACTCGCTGAGGGTCGCCTCCTAAGGCGGCAATATTAAGCTTTACCCATTCCAGCGCGGCAATTTGATCCAGCAAGCCTTGATTAGAGGCAAATCCATCACCAAGCGAAGACAGATGCATAAAACCAAATGGTCCCAGTCGATAATTAATCGTCACCAAGACTACATTACCGTTCTTCGCGAAGCTAGTGCCATCAAACTGTGGCTGACTTCCAGCACCAGTCACAAATGTACCCCCGTGGATCCAGAACATTACAGGAAGTGCCTCGCCTGGGGATGCAGGTGACCATACATTTAAATATAAACAATCTTCAGAATGACGAGGTGTTACGCCACCGAAACGCGTACCTCTCGTATCCGCTGGCTGATGGCTAACTGGACCAAATTCAGAAGCATCTCTAATTCCGCTCCAAGCTTCTGGTGGCTGCGGCGCACGAAATCGAAGCTCTCCAACTGGTGGAGCGGCAAAAGGGATTCCACGCCAAACGTTCACGCCATCCTCCTCTCGTCCTTGAAGCTTACCGTAAGAGGTTACTGCTATCGGTCCTACCATTACATTTCACCCTTCCACATTATTCCTTATTCTCTTCAATCTGCTTATACAATCCGGACTGGAACCGGAACCATTGAAAAATATGTGTAAATACAACCTTGAGCACCGCGTAACCAGGAACTGCAAGGATAATGCCAAGAACGCCAAACATTTTTCCGGCAAAAATAATCACAAAAATGATCGTGATCGGATGAATCTTCAGTGTCTTGCCCATAATCTGCGGAGAGATAAACTTTCCTTCAATCAGCTGTACAGCCGTCCAAACGATGATCATCTTCAGCAGCATAAATGGCGAAGTGACCATGGCCACAATTAAGGCTGGTGTAATAGCAATTGCCGGACCCAAATAGGGAACAACTGCTGTACATGCAGCAGCAATGGCAAGGACAAGTGAATACTCCAGACCAATAATCAAGTAGCCAATATAGAGCAGCGCACCAATGCAGCAGCTTACTATAATTTGCCCTCGAATATAGGAAGATACCTGGGCGTTCATCTCCGACATTACCATCCGAGTCTGCGGCTGCAGCGCGGTAGGTATAAATTTCAAAATGTAATCTGGCAATCTTTTTCCATCACGAAGCAAGTAGAATAGAATAAACGGTGTCGTCACCACCGCCAGCACAATCTCCGTAACGGCTCCGACGAAGCTTCCTACACCTGTTAGCGCATTATTCAGAAAAGAAGTGCCCCAAGCCGTAATTTTACTGGTGATTTCACTTAGGTTGGTTCCTATACTATCTTGAACTTGACCAAAGAATTCGCTTCCCGTCAGATTCATAAATCGTTCCTGGATCAAGTCACTATACCTTGGAAAATCGTCAATCAAACCAGATAATTGCGTTCGAAGAATCGGAATCACCATCACCAGAATCAACGTAATAATACCCGCAATTAACAGATAAAGAATGATGATTGCATACACACGTTTCATCCTGAATCTTTTTCCCATTAGGTCTACTAACGGATTCAACAAGTAATAAGCGATACCGGATAGTAACAATGGTGCAGCCACCGTATGCAGCAATACAGATATAGGCGTAAAAATAAACGGTATCTTTGAGAACACCAGGATAGTTACCCCAGTTAACAATAAAATAAGTAAGGTTACCACAAATTTATTGTTCAGAAAAAACTTCTTAAACTTCCCCGGCCACACCTGCAGCCTCTCCATCGAACCCTCTCCCCCATGCGCCACCTTATATGAAGTGTTATTTTATTCACTTTTTAATAGCATAGTCAACGTTAGGGGCGCAAGTCAAATTTGATATCTGCAATTCTGCCCGCCTCCACAAAACCAATGGATTGATATACTTTGTTAGAATCCAGGTTTTTGGCATCTGCTACGCCATGAATTCTGCAATCGTAGTACTGTATTTTTCAGTCGCAAGCATCATATATGTATGAAAAGTTTCTTCATGTAATTCACAAAAAGATTCCGCAAACAACTGCGCCGTTTCTGCATGATCATCCACTGTAAACCTCTTAAACATGTCTATTCCCCCTAGATCTTCCTTTCATTCAATCATAATCCTCTACTAAACAAAAAGAAACGAAGTTGCTTTCCTGAAAAGACAAAAAAATACCGCCAGCGCATTGACGGTACTTCAATCATTTCTACTTAGATTTCACTTAGCTGCGAACCTTCGATCAGTGAACAGCTATTTTTTCTTCTTCCCTTTAGCTCCCTTGTCATTTGCAGCCATCAGCTGACCATCATATGTATACAGCAGATGATCCTCAAGTCTCTCGCCTTGTAAATGCTTCCGTACTAGCGATTTCGCTGATTTAGGTGTGATCCCTTTATACCACACGCCTTCAGGGTATGCGATCACGACGCAGGAATCTGAACATCTACCATTACAACGGGTTACCGTCGTATGTATAAGACTCTGTGCACCTTGCTTTTCAATCTCATCTTCTATCGCTTCAGCTACCTCTTCACCTTTATGTTTCTTGCAGCTGCTACCATTACATATCAACAAGTGACTTACGGTTCCTTGTAAATTCCAAGTTGTCATGAAATCCCCATTCCTTTCATACTTAAAAATATTCGTTAGCGGATTATTCTAAACACTATCATAAGAGCCATTATAGTCAATAGAAAGAAAGACTGGTATACTATAATTGAGAATGATTATCACTGAAAAAAGGGAGCGATTTCTACCATGCCCATCCAATCCGGCGGGATGCCACATCATTCCCATCCTTTTTATATGCCTGTTAAGATTAGTAGCCTAACAAGTCTTTCCCACTACGCAACCGATAACATCCCAGCTACGAATTCCTGTATTATGTTTGTCTGGGAAGGTAAAGGTCAGCTTGAGATAGATGGCGAACTTCATAGCCTCGAATCCGGAAGCATCATGATCTTTGCTGCAACTTCAAATTTGAAGCTAGAGAATGAGCAACAGTTACAGGGGATGTGGATAGAGTACACCAGTATGCCCAACCATAGGCAAGAGCATTATTTTCTAAATGGCAGCCCAGCCTTACACCACGCCTCCACACAATTGATCGCACTGTCTGGTGAGCTTTACAGTGCTTGGATAGAACCTGATGATCGGAAACCGTTTAAGGTCCAGCAATTATTCACTCAATTCATCGTGGATCTTCATCATGAATTGGCTGCAAAAAAGGAGACGTCAGGAAGCTGGATTGAAAATGTGTTTGAATACATAGAAGCTCATTACAACGAAGATATTACTCGGGAGCAGATGGCTACGTTAGCTGGGGTAAGCCCTGAACACTTCTCACGTACCTTTCGTAAAATTATGGGCCAAACTTTCAGCGCTTATATTACACTGTTAAGAATCCGCAGAGCACAGCAGCGAATCCTCACCAGTTCCCCAAATCTAACAACACTGGCGCATGAGGTTGGTTATGAAGAAGGAACTTATCTGAGCCGTAAATTCAAGCAGCTTGTGGGTCTTTCACCTACAGCCTATCAGAATAAGAACAAAAAAATTGTTGCTTTAAACTACAATCACACAGCTATCCTACGGGTACTGGAAATTATGCCTCAACTCGGTGTTTATTCGGATTGGCATCGGAGCTTAGAGCAAGTGCCAGCCTCCAAACAACTTACGATGAACGAAGGTAACTCTTCCCTTCTATTTGATTCGATAGCTTTAGCAGAACCAGATATCATTATCAGCTACAATATTCCTGAGAATAAGATGCTGACTCCAGTTGCTCCGGTCATTGAATTACCCTTTATGCAAATGAGCTGGCGAGAGCAATTTGGTTTGATCGCTGATGTAGTCAACCGGCGACAGCGAGCAGAAGAATGGTTAGGTCATTACGATGGGCTCTGCCATGCTACCAATAAGAAACTGAACCATTCGATAGGATCGGAAAGAGGGACAGCTATCGTTTGGGAGCTTAGTTCCCGAGCAGCTTATTGTTTCAGTAGCAGTTACGGTAGGGGGTGTCAGATTTTGTACGGAGATCTTGGATTCAAGCCACCATCTATCATTATGGAGAACGGAATAATGGATTCAGGGTATCTAGTGTCTTCTATTGAGGAAATCGGAACCTATCCTGCAGACTATATTATTATCACTAGCATCCCATCATCTTCTGAGGGAAGAAAACGCCTCTCTCGCCTTCTGCGTTCTCGTGATTGGAAGCAGTTAGATGCAGTCCGTAACAATCGGGTATACATCCTGAACCAGGGTGACATGTTCTATGGATTTGATCCGCTGTCTTCTCAAGCACAGCTTAAAGAATTGCTGCGTGTGATGACATCATAAATATGCACAAACGAAGATCATATTCGTCCATAGTAAATAACCAGAGAAGATTGTAAAGTTCTTATTGAGAATGATAATCAATTACCATAGGAGGAACAACAAATTGCATAATCTACAAAAGAATACTTCGAAACAGAATCATTGGCTTCTATTTCCCTTCATGCTGACGTTAATTCTAGTCCTATCAGCTTGTGGAAATTCCAATACTACGGTGGAGAATACAGGTGGTACCAGTAACACCAGTAATACAACAGCAGCAACACAAGCACCAACCGAAACTAGTCAAGAAGCAGAAAGTGCTGAAACCCCTGCTGTCAAAACAGTAAGTACCGTAAAAGGTGATGTTGAAATCCCTGTTCATCCTAAACGAATTGTCGCTGAGGAATACTTGGGAAGTCTAATAGCTCTTGATACCATTCCTATCGGAGCTCCAGGCTTGACCTTAGAGAATATGTATTATAAGGAGGCTCTTACCGGTGTTACAGACACAGGAGCGTACGGTAAAATGTCACCTGAAAAAATCATCGCACTAAATCCTGACTTGATTATTTCGGGACAAGCAGAAAGCTATGAAACGCTTAGCAAAATTGCTCCTACCATCATTGTGCCTTACGGGGATTTAAAAGATGCTCATGCAGAATTAACCTATTTCGGAGAACTCCTTGGAAAGGAACAAGAAGCAAAGAATTGGCTTGCAGATTATGACAAACGGATAGCCGAAGCTAAAGCAAAAGTGGACAAGGCCCTCCCGGCAGATGCAACCTTCTCCATCATGGAAGACGGTGGAAAATCTATCTGGGTCTATGGCGATAACTTTGGCCGAGGCGGACAGCCCATCTATCAAGCGCTTGGTCGCAAGCCGCCTACAGAAGTAGCAGCGGAGATTATGGAGAAGCAATGGGCGGAAATATCTAAAGAAGCGTTAACTAAGTATGCCGGAGATTATATTATCTTAACCTCAAATAACCTTACAGAAGCTGATTACAAGGCTGATTCATTTTGGGGCAACCTTCCTGCAGTCAAAAATGGACACCTCTATGTTTGGAAAGAAGAACGTTCCTGGTATTATGACCCTATCGCGGTATTAACCCAGACCGAAGAGCTGGCCGATTGGCTAATAAATAATAAATAATAAATAATGCATGAGGAAAAGGGATGTCCGAAGCCATAGCGGCTAAGCGGACATCCCTTTATTGTTGTACAAAATTCCTACTAAGATAACTTATAAGCATCTAAATGCGTTTTATCTGTGAGTGTTTTTATCTCACGCTTCAAATTTAACTTATTGTAGGGACTTCAACAACGTGACTATCTCATCCAGCTGCTTGTCCAGCGCATAAGCATCAGAGAGATAATAAGTTTTGAGATCGTAAGTGAACACATGACCCGCCTTAACAGCAGGTAGACTTTGCCAGAAGACACTGTCCAGAATGTCCAGCTTGTCCTGCTCCACACCACGGCTGAAGCCTTGGAATATATAATCAGCTTCTCCTAGATACTCGGGCAGCGTTTCGAGAGAAAGGGAAGCCCAGCCTTCCTTAAAGGCTACCTCTTCGACAAGATCAGGTGCATGCAGCCCCAATCCGTTGTATATAATCTCTCCACCACGCCCATATGACGAACCGTATAGATACAGCTCTTTACCGGCAATTTCAAAGATTGCCACCTTTTTGTCAGCTGCGATCAGATCGGCCAATTCCGCTTTCTTCGCTTCCAGCTTCTGATTGAAATCCGCCATCCATTTTACAGCCTGCTGCTCCTTGTTCAAGATTTTCCCGATCTCGATCAATCGTTCCTTATAGTCGTATTTGCCCCAAGGAATAAAGACAGTCGGAGCAATCTTGGAGATTTGCTCATAGGTATCTTCCTGATAAGTGATAATCAAATCCGGTTCCAGGCTCGTTATTTTCTCCAGGGACACCGTCATGTCATCGCCCACTACTTCTACACCTGTAAGCGCCTCTTTGAAATATGGATGGTTCAAGATGTCATTCCCAGCTACGGCAATGGGCGTCACCCCCAGCGTCAGAAGATCACCGATAAAGTCTTGTACCGGAATTACAATTCTTTGTGGATTGCGTGGGATCTGCACCGGACCTTTCTCGCTTTCGTATGTCCAGTACTCTGCATCAGCAGCCGTCTCCGTGCTGGCAACTACAGAATCATTAGTGCTTTTAGCCACTTCAGCAGACGTGCTAGCTGGAGCATTCCCCTGATTAGCAGCTTGTCCGCATGCGCTCAACATTAGCACCAGCGTAAGTACAACGGCTATCATACTTGTTTTTCCTAACGATATTACTCTGTACAATGTAAATCCCCCTTGAGACTTTATATTATTGTGATATTGATAATCAATATCATTTATATCCATGTTTAATATAACGTCTCCGTGGGAAAACATATATACACGCTAATACATCAATTTGGCTATGGACGATTGTCAGCTTAACTTATGGCCGATTAACAAATCTGTCTGTATCTCCAACTGACGTTCGAGTGCAAGCCCTTCGCTGCCCCAAAATTCCTCAAGCTTGAGGTAATATATGCGTTCATTCCTGAATGCTGGAAGATTGCGCCAAACCACACTCTTGCTAATGCGTTTACGTGTTCTCGACATCCAGTCCTCTCGTCCTGATACAACCACAAACATATGGTCAGCCGCGTATATTGGCAATTCCGACAGTGAGATGCATAGATGATCATTCCGCTCCAGAACATCTGACCTTACCTTGTCCGGCGGAGCTAACCCTAGCATTGGATACAGATTGTACACACCTCGGGCTGTATGATTCCAGATATAAATACTGTTATCTTGCCTAATCTCATACACCGCTACCGTTTCACCAGATTCAATTAGTGAGGACAAGCGCTGCTTGGCCAAATCTATTTTCAAATGATAGTGTCTTATCCATGCTTCTGCCCTCTCCTCTTCTCCCAGCAGTCTGCCGAATAAACGAATCTGTTCTAAGCGGTCCATTTCATCACATTCCACCGTAACTAGTGGACCCAACTTTTCCATGCATTTAAGCTGACGGGGGCCCAGATAGGTCGGTGCAATGACTATATCAGCTTCCAGTCCAGACAAGTCCGCTTCCGCCGGACATCCCTGCAACTCAAACGATCGTACATCCGCCAGTTCCGGCTGTAAAAGCAATGAGTAGTTCATCACATCTTTTTCAACCGCGACAGGCTTCACGCCCAGCGCAAGTAAATCCCCGAAAAATTGCAACGCTACAATCCGCTTCGGTTTGGGACGCAAACGGAAATCTGTTGGAGTCATCCCGGTGACTTGCTTGAATTTCCGGCTCAGATATAGTCCATCTGAATAGCCTACTTTTTGAGAAATTTGCTGGATTGTTGCTTGGCTGGACATCAAATATTTTTTCGCTTTATTCACTCTTAAATGAGCTACATATTCGGTGAAGCTCCACCCCGTCTGCTTGCGGAACCATACTGAGAAATAGCGAGGATTAAATCCCATCATTCTAGACATCATCTCTCGCGTAATCTCCTTTTGGATGTTCTGGTGAATATAAGAGAGCATTCTGAAATATGAACTATCCGTAATGTCTGCTTCAGTATCAGCCTCTACAACCAGTTGATGCAGCTGATGCAGCAAGGATTGAATTCTATCTGCCTGTGCTTCTAAATTATTGGCAGCAACGTCTTCCAATTCGCTGAATAAGCGGGTTATTTTATTCGTCGTACGTACTGGTAAGATCCCATTGACCGGAAAAAATTCACGGCAAAGTCCATAGACCAATTCTTGCTCAGTGCTATTGCTTAGCCCATATATCTCATATGAGATTGCTAGAACAGAGATAACGGACTCTAATGGAGCATTAATATGATAAGTCGCACCTGCGCTTAAAAAAAGAATTTCACCTATTTTAAGAGCTACTGTCTCTCCTTCAATGATTATTAGAACGGTAGCTTCTATTGGTGTCAGGAAGAGTGGGGACTGGGCCATCTGGAGATTTCTGAAGTGACCACCGCCGCATTGGCGTTTTCCAGCCTCTTTTAACATATAAATTCTGTGTACCGGGTTATTATTAGATAGCTTCATTCCTGCTCCCTTCCAGATCATCAGGCTATTAAACCTTGAAATATAAAGAAGGCGCATAAGGCTTCTCTCCGCTCGAAATGGATAAGAAGCCCTATACGCTCAACAATTAAAATCAAACCTATTCCTTAAGAATTTACCGCTATTAATGGTCGTCAACGACACCAAGCGCCTTATTCTTCTCTTTGAACCGCTCATTGTGAGAAGACACATAAGCAACTTTAGCCGCAGTTGGATCTATGAACAGCTTGGCACTATTAAGCGCCAGAACTGCATCCGTGAAAGCACCGGCAATTAAACGAACCTTACTTGTATAATCCACAAAGTCACCAGCTGCAAATATGCCTGGGAGATTGGTCTCCAGCTTATCAGATACATTCGCACACCATTCGCCCATATCAAGGCCCCACTCTTTTAACGGACCAAAATCGCTCTTAAGACCATGGTTTACGATCACTGCATCCACTTCAAATTGCTCTGATTCACCTGTCTCTATGTGGTTGATCGTCACCTGATCTATCGTTTCCCCATTACTGCTGTGTAATTGGCTTACTGCATAGGGCACGCGGACATTGACCGAAGATTCCTTCATCCGCACAATATTTTTCTCATGACCTCCAAACTGTTCACGACGGTGCACAATCGTTACACTTGCTGCAATGGACTCCAGTTCATTTGCCCAATCTACTGCAGAGTCTCCTCCGCCGGAGATCAGCACTCTTTTGCCACGGAATGGCTCTAGCTCCTGAACGGTATAATGAAGATTCGTCACCTCATAGCGATCCGCACCTTCGATTTCGAGCTTAGCCATTTGTAGGATTCCGTAGCCAATTGCCAGAATAACGGTTCGTGTCCAGTGTTGTTCCCCGGTAGACGAGGTTAAGATATATGTCCCGTCTTCCTGTCTCTCTTGATTCATGATTTGCTGTCCCAGCACAATGGTGGGTTCAAAGGTCTGCGCCTGCTCCTTGAGCTGCCCGATCAGCTGATGACAGAGAGTCGGCGTTACTCCGCCTACGTCCCAGATCATTTTTTCAGGATAAATAAGCATTCTTCCTCCGAGCTCATCCTTCGCTTCAATCAACTTCGTCTTGAGGTCTCTCATTCCACTATAAAAAGCTGTATACATCCCAGCAGGTCCGCCGCCAATAATCGTTACATCGTATAATTCCAGTTGATTGTTCATTATGTCCCTCCAAAAGTATATTCTATTGATGCCCTTAGCTTCTTACGCTCCAAATTGTGCCTCATGTAGTCGACTGTAAATTCCGGTAGTCTGTAACAGTTCTTCATGTCTGCCTTGTTCAGCGATACCACCTTCCGCAACAACAACAATACGGTCGGCATTCTTGATCGTTGCCAATCGATGAGCTATAACAAGCGTCGTACGACCTTGTGACAACTCCGCAAGTGCTTCCTGAATTGCGGACTCCGTCTCGGTATCCAACGCCGATGTGGCTTCGTCTAGAATGAGAATCGTTGGATTCTTCAGGAACATCCGGGCAATGGACAGCCGCTGCTTCTGACCTCCAGAGAGCTTAACGCCCCGCTCCCCGATCATAGTATCCAGCCCAGCAGGCTGGGATTTGATCAGCTCTTCCAGTTGGGCGCGCCGTGCTGCCTCCCAGATTTCTTCATCGGAGGCACCCAACCGCCCGTAAGCGATATTCTCACGGATGGTTCCGTCAAACAGAAATACATCTTGCTGTACAATCCCGATGTGTGAACGAAGAGATTCAAGCTTCATGGAACGAATATCAATTCCATCAATGCTAATGTTACCCTCACTTACATCATAGAAGCGAGGTAGTAGACTACAAAGCGTTGTCTTACCCGCACCAGATGGACCGACCAGAGCAACGGTCTCTCCTGCTTGAATCGACAGATTCACATTTTGGAGTACGTTCTCTTTATCGCTGTAGGCGAAAGCCACATCATGGAAGGTTATATTCCCCTTAAGATCATGAACTGTCTTAGCGTCAATCGCATCATCAACATCCGGCTCCGTCTCCAGCAGTTCGAGATAACGTTTAAAACCTGCAATGCCTTTGGGATAGGTCTCAATGACCGAGTTAATCTGTTGTAATGGTCCTAAAAATACATTGGACAACATCACAAAAGCAATAAATTCACCGTAGGTCATTTGCTTCTGGATTACAAAATATGTTCCGCATACGAGAACAAATAACGAGACCAGTTTCATGAGAACAAAGCTAAAGGATGAATTCCAAGCCATAATTCGATAGGTCATTAGCTTTGTTATACGGAAGCGTTCGTTATTGACCGCAAAACGGGAAATTTCATGATTCTCATTAGCAAAAGCTTGCACAACGCGGATCCCGCTTACATTGTTCTCCACACGTGCGTTATAGTCAGCAATGTCCGCGAACATAATGTGGAAGGCTTTAGACATTTTCCGGCTGAAGTACATGGATAAATAAATCATAAGCGGAACGATCACAAACGTCAGAATAGCTAATTGCCAATTGATACTGAGCATAATGCCGAACACACCGAGCAGTGTCATTACTGCTATAAAGAGATCCTCTGGACCGTGGTGGGCAATCTCACCGATGTCCATCAAATCATTTGTCATCCGGGATACTAGATGGCCGGTCTTGTTGTTGTCAAAGAAATTGAAAGATAACTTCTGAACTCGGTCAAAAAGCTTTTTTCTCATATCCGATTCGATATTAATCCCCAGCTTATGCCCCCAGTAAGTGACGACAAAATGCATAAAGGCACTGACAATATATATCCCCAGCAAGCCGAGGCATGAATAGAGTATCCATCTCCAATTGCCGCTTGGCAGCAGATCATCTACTACCCGGTTAACGGCTAACGGAAAGACCAGTTCAAGTAGTGCAGCAGCAATAGCACAAGAAAAATCAAGAATAAACAATCCCTTATAGGGCCTATAGTAAGCAAAAAAACGACGCAACATGTTAATAATTCGCTCCTTCTGGTGAGAGATCAGCCTACTTTCATCAAGATTTCGTACGGGCTAACAAATACAAAAAGTATGGTGCTCCAATTACAGCTACAACGATACCCGTAGGAATCTCAGACGGCTGGAGGATCCAGCGTCCAATGGTATCCGCTGTAATAACGAGTAGTGACCCAAGCAGTGCCGAAGTCGGAAGCATGAGTTGATGCTTCGGCCCAACTAACCGTCTCGCCAAATGGGGTCCGACCAATCCCACAAAACCAATTCCACCGCTGACAGCGACACTCGCCGCTGCTAATCCTACCGCAGCCGCAAGAAGCCGAAATTGTTCCTTCGTTACTGCGGCACCAAGTCCCACAGCGGTCTGCTCCCCTAGATTCAGTACGTTCATCACCCTTGCCTTATAGATGACATAAGGCACCAGAATAAGAATCCACGGTAGGAGTGAAAGTACAAACTTCCAGCTTGTTCCCCAAATGCTGCCTGCTAGCCAAGTAGCGACGAATTGGTATTTTTCTGGATCAAGCCTGAGCGTAAGCACGATCATAGCTGCACTCATCCCAGCTGCGACAGCTACACCAGTCAACAGTAGACGCATAGGCGATATTCCTTGGTGCCGTTTATAAGCTAGAGCATAGATTAAGGCAGCTGTAAGCCCCGCACCGACGAACGCTACCATTGGCAGCAGATACACTGGAGCCGCGGTTGCCGTAGGGTAAAAAGAGATCAACAGCATAACCATAATTCCTGCACCAGCATTAATCCCTAAGATACCAGGGTCCGCCAACGCATTACGAAAGACGCCCTGCATCACAGCACCGGATACAGCCAGACCTGCCCCAATTAGAACGGAAATCACAATACGTGGCAGCCGAAACTGAAACAAGATTAACTCCTGCTTGTCGGTTCCTTTACCGAACAATGTATTAATCAACTCCATAGGAGTCAAACGTATGTAACCTGTATTCATACTAATAATAAAAGCAATCACAATTAGTACAGCCAACGAAATCATGATAATTAAGCCCCGTTTATTTTTGGCGGCTTCGAAGGAACCGAATGTCGTCTTTTCCATCATTACAGCTCCCTCCTTTCTTTACGTGCAAGATAAAGGAAGAATGGTACACCAATCAGTGCAATAATAGCACCAAGTGGCGTTTCATTAGGTGGATTAATCATCCGCGCAGTTAAATCTGCAAATACAGCAAGTAGACTGCCGAGGATCGCTGAACAAGGAATAATCCATCTGTAATCGACACCCACAAAAAATCGTGTCAAATGCGGAATAATTAGTCCAATGAAACCAACTGCACCAACTACTGCAACCGATGATCCAGCCAAAATCAATACGATTAATGCACCTGCCAACTTCACAAGCCCTGTACGCTGACCTAGACCTTTCGCAACATCGTCACCTAAACTGAGCATCGTGATCGATCGAGAGATTACCATTGCACCAATTAAAGCGGCCCCTATCCAAGGGAACATGATTTTGAGTTGGATCCATTTCGTTCCAGCCACACCTCCCGCGTACCAGAAGGCTAAATCTTGACCGATGTGAAAATATAAAGCTACCCCTTCACTCAGCGCAGACAAAAGCGCACTAAAAGCAGCACCGGCCAGCACCAAACGAGCAGGAGTTAAGCCTCCCTTAGCAAGTGATCCTATTCCGTATACAACGCCCGCACCTACGCCGGCACCCACGAAAGAATATAGAATCAAATACATAAACGATAAATTTGGAAAAAAAGCAAAACATAATGCGAGCGCAAATCCTGCGCCTGAGTTGATACCCATCAGACCTGAATCAGCCAATGGATTTCGCGTCATCCCTTGCATAATGGCACCTGCAACTGCAAAGCTAGCCCCTATCATTGCTCCGCCAAGTACACGAGGTAATCTTAATTCTCTAATAATCTGATGATCCATGATCTCCGGATCAAAGTGAAACACAGCTGACCATACCACAGACAGCTTAATATCTGCTGCACCGAAGGAGACGGAAACAGCGATTCCTAATAATAATAGCGCCAGACCGCCGACCAAGATTAATGTTGCCGCCCAAGGACGTGAACGAAATTCTCGTTTAACTACTCCTTTATCGGCTCCTATCCTGGTAGTTATCTGTTGATTCATGAATGCCACCCTATTTCTGTGAAATTGATTCTCATTATCATTAGACTATTGTAAATTACATTTCCTAGGTTTGGCAATAGATAGATTTAATTGGTACCATTTAATTTATTGCATTGACAGAAATTCTAAGCTTTGATACAGTTCAAATTGATAATAATGATGATAATGATTCTCATTATTATCATTTGGTACATATACTTAGGGAGGTTTACCATGCTAAAAAGAAAGACCCTTTTCCCCATCCTGGCACTCGTAATGTTATTGTCTGTATTTGTGACGGCTTGCGGGGGAAACAACAATGCTTCATCTAATACAGCAACAGCAACAACTGAAGCAACAACAGCCCCGAGTGCAGAGGCAACGGCTGTTCCTGATGCTTCCGCTGCCGAAATGCGCAGCTATGAAACTACTAAAGGTACTGTTCAAATCCCAGTTAAACCTGAGCGGATCGTTACAGATTATTATGGTGGGGAATTACTCTCCGTTGGAGCTAACGTCATAGGCGTTGAACCTAGTACTTTTGATAACCCCTTCTTGAAAGACCTGCTCAAAAACACACAAGATGTTGGTGCTCCAGTCAACGCAGAGAAAGCACTAGAACTTGCACCTGATCTAATTGTAGTTATGTACGATGACAACTATGATGCTTTATCCAAAATCGCTCCAACCATTCATATTCCATACGGAACTGCTACGAACATCTATGAAACCGTAAAACTGTTTGGAGATATTGTAGGAGCACCTGATAAAGCTGAGCAATTCATTGCTGACTTTGAGAAAAAGGCTGCTGAAGGCCGCGAAAAGCTTAAAGGTGTCGTGAATGAAAATGATACATTCGGAATTTATGAGCTGACTGACAAAGGTGAGCTATGGACCTTCGGTAACAATGCGGGCCGTGGTGGACAAGCCCTCTATAATGCACTTAAGCTGAAAATGCCTACTAAGAACAGCAATGACAACCAAACACTGCAGCTATCCATGGAGCTGTTGCCAGAATATGCAGCGGATTACATGTTCCTAACTACTTATGATCCTGATAAAAAAGGTGATAAGCTGAAAGAGCTGAAGGAATCACCCGTTTGGAACGGACTTGCTGCTGCGAAGAACGACCATCTGTTCTACAACGATTTTGATACCTTCTATCGCTATGATCCTATTGCCATTACCGCACAAATCGATCTGTTCGTTGATATGATTCTTGAGCGCAACGTTAAGAAATAAGAATAGACACATAAAGAAACACCCCACTTATTAGGCATCGCCTAAAGTGGGGTGTTTTGGTTATTCATAAGAAGTTTCTGTTAAATTTATATCATCTAGTATATTCATTATACTCATCGGTGTTATTTAATTTTTTGTACATATACTCATCATTTTTAAGCTTATAGAGCTGCCCCATCCCCGCAAATACGAAAAACAGCACCAAAATTAATCCATACGCATAGGTGAATTCACCAATATAAAAGCAAGTGACTATCGCAACAAGGGTCAAGATCATTAATGCGACTGCAATTCTGGAAAAAATCTTTTTCAAATGGAATCCCCCTACGTTTTTATTTGTTAATATTATCATAATTGGAATTAAATTCACATCTTGTATTATTCGTTGTGGGAATATCAAGCAGTTCGATATGAGCCAGCATATTGTGAGTGTATATTTTGGTGTATATACGATAAAAAAGGACTTGTAATAAAAGATACGCTCCGCCTACCAACAAACAAAACCACATCGGCTCCAGAGCTGTAGACATTTCAACCCTGGAAGAACTAACAACATAAAAAGAAGACAATGCAATGCCTAATGCATACGGGAGAAAAAACAGCATTTTTAAGGGGCCGCCTATAATGCGAGCCACGTCCTTAGAAGTAATTCCAATCTTGTTCAGCTTCCTGAATTTGATCCTCTCACGCTCTAAATCGGTCTGAATACTGAAATGCAGCACTATCCCGGAGGCGCCGAAAAATATTAAACCAACAAATGAAATTACGAAGATTCCAAATCGGCCAGACTCCTGTAACTGTAGATAGTCACTTATTCTAGACTTCGTAGAGAATACGAGAGCTTCGTGCCGTTCATTGCCATACCAGGACTCTGTATTGTCTTTGTTATATTTGGCTAAAGCGGCATTTAACTTAGCATCTATATCCGCAGTTTTTTTCCAATCCTTAAAATTCAGGAGCTGAAGGTTACCGATCGCTTTTTTATTTTCCGCTTTCAGCGCCATATAGTCCTCTTCGTTTACAATGACATGAAGACCATTCATAAGATTCGGCACAGGGTTAAATAGCATTTTAAATATAAGTCCTTGTGAGTACAACGTATGATTCCCGGAAGAAAGCTTCATTTCGAAGGTGGGCATCTCTGGTCTTTGATTCTTCCATTCTTCTCCTCGAGCAACTAAGGCAAGATTAAGAAAGTGATCTTTCTCCACATGATAATCAGTGCCGATTAATGCATTTATATTCTGGTCCAGAAATATTTTGAAATTAAACAAGTCGATATACTCCAGCTTTTGGTGTGAAAGCAGCGGCGTGGCGCCATGATCCGTGATCTCGCTTAGTATTTTTGGTGAGATACTATTTTTTCCGAATACTTCTGAATAGGCAATATCATATGGATTGTTTGCAACAGGAATATCCTCAGCATTCCAGGTCAAATAAAAAATAATACCGCTTAGAGAAATCGTGATGAAGACGAGGAAGGTGATAAGAGAAAGCACTATTTTGGAGCGACCAAGGGTATAGATCAAATTGGAACTAAACAGCAGGTGCTTGTGATAGGTTCTGCTTGATCGCGATATAAAAAGTTTCATCCAGTCCCCAAGTCCTGACAGCAGCAAATAGACACCCACCATACTTACTCCCAGATTGATTAACATCATACGGGCATCATCAGGACTGTAATGAGTAATCATATCATAAACGGAGATCCCCAGTAATACGACTCCGATGATCCCTGTGATTTTACCATGAAGAAGGCTACGTTCTGCGGTTCTGGATTCTTTTAAAAGGCGTACAATGTTGTATCTCAGCGTTAATATTAATTGGATTCCAATCACAGCTATGTAAATAATCCCGAAGAATTTAATGGTATATAGATAACTTTCCAGTGTAAGTGAAAAAGAACTGCCCCCTATATTAACAAACAACGAGATGATGAAGAAGAAAAGACCGGAGAAGACCGACCCTGCACCTAAACCCGTGAGAATCGAAGCTAATGCGATCATGCTATTTTCTAACAAAATAATTTTACGGATATTGTGGCTCGTCATTCCAAGCACCATTAACAGCCCAAAGTCGCTTTTTCTAAATTTCAAAAAGGCCATTTGCGCATATACAATAAATAGAACAGCAAACACTCTCATAACCAAGAAAGGAGCATATAAATTACCAGACACCATTCCATTCACTTGATAGGGGTCATTAAAATCAGGGTTTGTATACAGTGAGTAAAAGGCGAAAAAGACCATAATCGTAAAGCTGCTGCATAAGAAAAATAACAAATACCTTCTAAGGTTCGCCTTAAAAATCTGAATAGCCATTCTCCTAAAGGTCATCTTCTCCCCCTCCAATGAAGGCCAGACTCTCCAGAATCCTATCAAAAAATGCTCTCCGCTCTTTATTGTCCCTAGTAATCTCTAATAGAGCCTTCCCATCCTTGATAAAAAGTACGCGATTACAATAGCTGGCCGCAAAAGGATCATGTGTGACCATCACAATTGTTGCTCCTTTCAGAGCATTCAGTTTGGCGAAGGTCTTCATCACTATACTTGAGGATTTGGAATCCAAATTCCCCGTCGGCTCATCCGCAAAGATCACCTCTGGATCATTAATAATCGCTCTGCTAATCGCCGCTCGTTGTTGCTGTCCTCCTGAAACCATATACGGATATTTATCCTTCACCTCGCCCAGATCAAAGAGCAATAACGTCTCATCTGTCTTGGTATTGATGTCGTCTACCTCTTGGTCATCCAGAACCATGGGCACCATTATATTTTCCCGTAGGGTCAGGCTATCCAGCAGATTGTAATCTTGAAAAACGAACCCCATTCGCTGCCGGCGAAACAGTGCAAGCTCATTCTTAGACATCTCGCTTATACTAGTCTCTGCAATCCGGACTACCCCACTAAATTCCGTGTCGATCCCGCTAAGGATGTTTAGCAGCGTCGTTTTACCACTCCCCGAAGGCCCCATAATCGCAACAAGCTCTCCGCTATCCACACTCAGGCTTATGCCGTTTAGCGCCCGAAACACATTCATTTTGCCCTTGCCTTTATATTCTTTTGAGAGATTCTCTACCTCTAGAATAGGCATGCTCGCACCTTCCCCTTCAAAGCTTAGTGGATTAACATTAAATGGAATTATGTTATTCCTGTAAATACTATAAAACTAAGTGAAGAGAACTGTTGTTAGATTGCTCACAGAACAAGAAAACTTGATTCCTCTTCTATCATTTCCGCTCTCGCAAGAAACAAAGACAAACAAAACCAGTAAAAGCAAGTCCTCCGATAGCTGCCAGTGAGAAGGAAAACGCCCTTACATAATCCGATAAATCTGCTTCCAAAAGAGAATGTTTCAACGAAGTGGAGAACAAAATACCGATTAGAGCCACCCCTAACGAGTTTGCTAAATACATAAATGTAGTGATCAGACCTGATCCTGTGCCCGTAATCCTTGCTGGTACTGAACTGAGCGTGACGTTGACTAATGGTGTAGTAGCCATGCCGAGACCGAAGCCATATATCAATAATATTAAAATATTTCGTGCGCCCAGCAGATGCGTCGCATCCACATTTAGCTCCCATATAAGCAATAAACTAGAGCATCCCATCATCAGCGCTCCTATTTTAAGTACACTCATCCCCCATCTTTTGACCATTCGAGACGAGATTAGGGAAGTCAGAAAAAAGCCTATACCTATAGCCAAAAAAACCAAACTTGTATCTTGAACATTATAGTGCAAGCCAAATTGCATATAGTAGCTTAAAACAAAAAAGAAGGAGAACATGCCTAGATAAAGGACAAGCACGGTCGCCAGACCTATACTAAATGTTCTATGTCTGAAAATAGACAGATCGACTAATGGACAATTCCCCTGCTTTCCTTTCCGATTTTCAACCCAGATAAAAGTAAACAACACGAATAAAGCTATAATTAGACAGCCTGAGATCCACAAGGGCCACCCTTGTTTTTGTCCCTCAGATAACGGATAGATCAGCAGAAACAAACTGATCAGCAGTAGGAAGCTTCCCGTCCAATCAATACTGTGCGTCTGCTCGGCTCGTGTTTCAGGAACAATCGGCATTAACAGCAAGACGAGAAGTCCGAAAGGCACATTGAAAAAAAATACCGTCCGCCAACCGAGATCGAACGGATTCCAATTCACAATAGTGCCTCCGAGAATGAATCCGAAAGCGAATCCAATGCCAATCATTGCACCATAAATACCGAAAACAAGCCCTTTTTCCTTTGGCAGAAAGCTGACCTGAAGTGTAGACAAAACCTGAGGCTGGATAAGCGCAGCTGCCATACCTTGTACGATGCGAATAACAATCAGAAGTGTCGGATCTGAGGTCAAACCACCCAACACTGCCATAATCGTAAATCCACTCACTCCGATAATCAGCATTCGTTTTCTGCCGTATATATCCCCAAGCTTACCACTAATGATCAACGCCACAGCTAATCCTAGCGAAAATCCGGTGACGATAAGCTGTGCTTCAGAGAAGCTCGCATTCAAGCGATGTTGCATTAATGGAAGGGCGACTTGAATCATATAAGTATTCAATGAAATGAGTAATGTTGGAAGTAGAATAACCCATAGCGCATACCAACGTCGCGAATCAACTTCTTGCATTGTATGACCACCTCTTTATGAAATCTATGATAATGATTATCAATTATAATAGTCTTTTTCTCTACCTGTTAAGGGAGGTTTACTCCTTGATAAGGGAGCAAACACAAAAAAACCTCAAACAGGCAGAATATAGTGTTCGATTCCGAACCCTATGTCCTACTGCATGAAGCCATCTGTAAGTACAAATCCTTCTAGATCCTATTTCGCTCCAAAGTCTGTTGTTCGATACGTTTTAAGTACTCGCTTGGATTGCAGCCGTAGTGCTTACGGAAGGTTGTCGTGAAATTGCTGACATTACTATATCCGACCGAAACGGCTGTTTTTCCTATATTCAAACCTTCTACCTCCATGTACCAAAGTGCCTTCTCCATCCGCTTTATACGAACAAGCTCGAAGATCGTCATGCCAAATAACTCACGGAAACCCTTTTTTAACTTGAATTCATTGATGCCTACCCGCTTGGCTAACTCACGTATGGACAGCGGTTGTTCGAAATGGATTTGCACCAACTCATGTACCCGCTTTAGATTTATAATATCATCATGCCGGAACGTCATACTCCCGCTCATAGAGCCGTAACCATCGGACTCCCCAAATAAAGCGATAAATTCAAGCGCTTTGCTCTCCATATATAATCGTCTCAATGTTCCATGATAAGTACAATGGATCATTTCAAAGACACATTTTCGAATCGCCGCAGTGTCAGGATAACGGTCAATATTTCCACGATGATGTTTAAGCCAGGTCTCCATCTGTTGTTTCTCCGCTAGATCTCCGGCATAATACAGCAGTTCGCTAGGAGCTAGCCGTATTTCTAACAATTGATTGGAGACACCAGCTTTTTTCTCTTCATACACCTGAACATCCTCTAAAAAAAGAACATTGCCTGTTTGTTTCTCCGTGTGACTTTCCTTGCCGTTCCATTCGCAATAGATTTCTCCACTCACGTTATAGCTTAGTTCGAATAACGGACAAGCTTCCTGAATGTAGAGCTTCATATCTTGTTCGTAAGTTATATCCGTATACATGATCTCCATACCTGGACGAATCCGCGTACGTGTAATGCTTCCCTGACCGATATGCGAGGGTATGGTAAGACGTTGTTCCCACTGGTTGTGCTCAACATGCCCTTCTATCCGCTCTGTAAATTGTTCAAAAAGATCATGAATCTCCAAATTCAATATTTTTAAAGCCATCGAAAGCCTCTCCTTCTTCGCCAATACAATTAAAGCCATTCACAACTCAAATGATAATCGTTATCATTTGGAGGTGTCAACATGGAATAAATCTATAGGAATTTTATCCCCACTTGGGATGAAACCCTAGGTTTACATAAAAAAGCGTTGGTGGATTTTCCTCCTACCAACGCCTATGGTAATGATTATTCATCAAATTTGTTCGTCCAACATCCCCGTAACCTCCATAATCTTCGAGGCTAACAAAAATGAAGGAACTTCATAATCCACGCACTTGAGCTCAACCGCCGCTTCAGGCATTTCATTTACAATCGAAGTCTCTTGCGACTCTACAAGGGTAGATTGGGCGCCAGCTTGTTTGGCAATCAGCATGCCTCTCGCGCCATCGTTTCCCCTTCCGGTCATTAGAATCAAATGCTGCTTCAGACTTTTCAGTCCAGAAATCGATTCGAACAATACATCAACGGATGGACGGTATCCGTTCATTGGAGCTTTCTTGTGAAGTTTGATTCTACATACTTGCCCTTGCTGAACTACGGTCATATGACAATTACCAGGTGCAATATATGCCGTTCCTCCAAGTACCAATTGATCATCTTTCGCCTCAACCACCCGTACACTTGAGAATCGATTCAATCGTTCTGCTAATACTTTCGTATACTTGGGTGGCATATGCTGAACGATTAATAAAGGATATGGGAAGTTTGCCGGGAGCGAGCTAATTACGATTTCAAGCGCCTTCGGACCACCAACTCCACATCCTATGGCTACGATTTGATTGAATTCATCCGTACATCCGTTCTTAGAATTGTCTTCTGCCTGTAGTCCTGTCATCACTTTCGAAACAGTAATATTGTTAAGGATAAGGGTTCTCAAAGGAATTTGAGCAGCTTGTTTAATTTTGAATATTAGCTCGTCTTTTATTTGGGATAAATCAGGTCCATGGATTTGAGTGGGCTTGGATATAAAGTCCACTGCTCCGTTCTGTAGACCTGTGATAGTTGCTGTTATTCCATCCTTTGATCCCGAGCTTAGGATAAGGATAGGGGTTGGACGTTGCGACATAATACTAGAGAGCGCTACTAAACTATTCAATTCCGGCACTTCTATATCAATCGTCACGACATCAGGCCTGAGTTCTTGAACCATGCTAACCGCTTCGGATGCATTTCGAGCTGCTCCAATGACCTCGATAATTGAATCCTCCGCAATAAGGTTCGAGATCTGTTTACGCATCATTACTGAAGTAGCTACAACGAGCACCTTTAACTTTTGCACTACTTCTCCTCTCCTATCAATGATGATCCCCATGACACGGTTTATTTAACTTTAAAAATAGATACGAGTGCATTTAGTTCCTCCGCAAGCTGTGCTAATGCATTAGCCGTTGTTGCCGTTTCACTACTGCTTGCCGCCATTTCTTCCGTTGCTGCCGATATGCTCTCAATCGAGTACAACACCTCTGATGACTGCGCGGCCTGTTCCTCACTGGCAGCAGCGATTTCTGTTACTTTATGAGCGGTATCGTTCACCATAGAGAGAATATGATCAAAGGCTTCCCCATTTTTTTGTGAAAAAGCTACGCCATCGACTACAGCCTTCACACTATGCTGCGTATTCTTCTGCATTTCTTTAATAATGTCCGTGACTTGCTTAGTAGCCCCACTGCTCCGCTCTGCTAGCTTTCTTACTTCATTCGCTACAACGGCAAAACCTCGGCCCTGTTCACCTGCACGAGCCGCTTCTATAGCTGCGTTAAGAGCCAGCAGATTGGTCTGTTTTGCAATATCATCAATGACCGCAATGATCTCGCCAATTTTATCTGAGCCTTCTTCTAGTCTAGACATTTGGTTGTTAAGTAACGTCATCCCTTGAATGGAGTCAGTAACCACCGCACCTCCATCCTGAGCAATACGCATCGTATGATCTGACAGCTCTGAGGCTTGCTCTGCACTCTGAGCTACTGAATTAATCGCTTCAGACAATTCTCGGAACAACTCATTCATCGTTTGCGCTGCAGTGGCTTGACTCATACTGCCGCTAGCTACTTCCTCAGTACTTGCTGATATTTGCTGTGCTGCCGCCGAGACACTTTCCGCAGAGGACAAAATCCCCCCCACAGTATGCCTTAAGTTCAGAACCATTTCATTCACAGAATTCGCAAGTTTTCCGATCTCATCCTTAGAATTTAGATTCGAAGTTTCGCTTAAGTCTCCATTGGCTACTTTACCTAGCAGGCGCATCACTTGATTAAGAGGCCGTGCTATAATTTGCGAGATTAGATAGCCAAAACCCACGCTGATTAAAAGTGCAATGATAGTAACACTAAAGGTAATCAACCGAGAGGATTGATATAATTCATTGGCGTTATCACTGGATTCCTGTGCCTGCTTCATATTGATATCAATTAAACCTTGCAAGAAATCCGTCATCTCCGTAGTGGCCAGCTGTAAATCTCCTGTTAGCAAATAATTCGTATATTCTTCATTACTAATGATCTTCTTATCCAATTCAATTGCATGATCCACGCTGGTGGTATAGCGTTGCCAGATCTCAGGATAAGCCTTCATTTTCTCTAATTCTTCTTCTCTCAATCTTGTCTTACTATATTTACTCATGATGTCTTCAATGCTTTGGACATTCTTATGTAATTTATCCCGATATTCTTTTTTCTTCACCTCGGTTTGGGCCATCGTATTTATATCCCGGATGTTTATTCTATTCGTTAAAAAAAGTTCATTCGCTTCACCGAGATAGGCAATCGGTGTTAAGCGATTTTTATACATATCCTCGATGGACTCATCCATCTTACTCAAATTACTTATTCCATAGAATCCTACAAAGCATAAAATGACTGATACCAACACAAATGCTGAGATTAGCTTCACTGCTGTTCTCAAATTATAAAACCATTTCATCCTTCTGCACCTCATTACGTTAGTCAATTTTTAGTAATTCTTAGGAACTATTTCATCATAAACGGTAAGAAGAATATGGTAACCGAAAATAAATAGCGTGATCACGCAAAATTATTGCGTACCTCCGCAATGACGCGCAAAACAAAAAATCCCGCCTCACTATCTAGTGATCGGGATTTCAATCTATAGGGTTGTTACGTATTTTCACAATGAATTAGTAAAATCTGATTCCTTCAATATTCCGAGCCGTTTAGCTTTTATAGCCGCTTCAATTCTAGATTTCACATTTAGCTTTTGGAACAAATTCGTTAAACTATATTCTAGTGACCGCTGACTCATAAGCACAATCTCCGCTATTTCCTTATTACTTTTTCCTTTTGCGATTTCCGTCAGCATTTCATGTTCCCTTTTGCTAATCATGGAGGTTGCTTGTTCATCATTGATTTCTAATCCTTTAGGCGGTACTTTTCTTAACTGCTTGACTAAGGTCCACGGCAGAATGACTTCCCCTCTTAATGCACATCGTACCGCTGTAATCAACTGCTCTCTATTGGTTGTTTTTGAGATAAACCCAAAGATCCCCGATTCTATCATCAGGTTAAATTTGTTAGTAAATTCATATCCGGTGTAGATTAGGATAATCGCATCCGCGTTCATTGTTAATACTTGCTTCGCCAAATCAATCCCATTCACATCCGCGATATGAAGATCAAATAACATTACGTCAAAGGAATGACTACTCACCATTTCAAGCACTTCATCAGCTGAATTAGCTAGAGTAACCTTCATGTCTCCCTCTTGCTCTAATATCATTTTAGTCCCTTCCATCACAGATGGATGATCATCCACTAACAATATTTGAATCATGCCTATGACTACCCCTCTATCCAATTGTTATGCCGCATGATTAATCTGTAGGTATAGATATATTGACCGCTAATCCCTTTTTATCTGGCGATCGGAATACTATTGACCCATCCATACTTCGAACCCTTTCCTTCATCCCATAAATCCCCATACTTGTAAGTGAATCCTCACCAAATAAATTCATTCCGATTCCGTTATCTTTATAATCCAAATGAATATGATTGTCTTCACTAACTAAGGTGATGTGGACTTCTGTCGCAAAAGAGTGCTTTGCTGCATTAGCTAAAAGCTCTTGCACAATACGGTACAGACCTATAAGCACTTCATCATCTAACTTATGCGTGAATCCTTCAGACTCGAAATAAATCTGATAGTTGGTACGTAGCTGCGTAAATTCAAACAACGTCTCCAGCGAGGAGATAAGACCTTCATTGATTAATGCAGGAGGTCGGAGCTCGTTACAAATAATCCGCAGTTGATAAATAACATCAAGTAAACCTTCTGAGATCTGTTCTAGTTGTTCTCTAAGTTCCCCATTAATGGACCTTTCACCTAAGAGAAAATCCAGCTTACGATACCAGATAATCTGTTCTTGGAGCGCTGAGTCATGTAAATCCTGAGCAAGCCGTTTTCGCTCATTCTCTGATAAATTAAACATAAAGCGAAGAAGCCATGTAGGGGCCACTTGCTTAGAAGCCGCTAGCTCAAGATCCTTCGTTAAATCTTCGATAAGCAAAAAATGATCAAAGAGAACACTGACATAACGGGTAATCGTCTCCAGCCACACTCGAATAGAACTGATTTCTAGTAAAAGCGTCTTCTCGTTAATCGATAGCAAGTAGCTCTTTCCTCGGGACTCCCCGATCTTGAGTGAATACCCTTGCTCCGTCTCGATAATTTCACATAATTTATCATGGTTAGATTCAACTGCGATAAATTTTATATTTGTTATCTGCAGAGTTTCTCTGACTTCTCTAAGTAACCGCTGTTCCATATGACTAATCTTCATCACACCAAAAAGATCTTCGGAGAACTGATCGAGACTCGTTTGCAGGCGAAAATACCGTTCCTCACTCTCTCGAATAATCTGCTCTGTATGTTGTCTATCCTCATCTGCTTTTTTTCGATCACTAATATCCCTAAATATAGAGATACATGCGACTTTTCCTTTGTACAAAATGGAGCTAGCTGTTACCTCTACATCGATAATCGTCCCATCTGAACGTACGACCTTTTGTTCAATAGGAACTAAGATCTTATAGGGTTCTTTATAGATCTCACGCATGCGTTCTTTCGCCAGCGGCAGATACTCCGGATGCGCCCAATTGAAAATATTTTTACCGATCAGTTGACTCTCATCGCTAACTCCAAACAATCCAAGACAAGAGAAATTTACATAAACAAACTTATAATCGCTATGCAGAACAACCGCTTCAGGCGACATCTTGATCAGCTGCTGATTGAACTCCTCGCTTTCCCTTAATTCATTTTCCATTTGGACTCTCTTAGTAATGTCTCTTGCTACAATTACGATACTCATTACTTCTCCATCCTCACCTAGAACGGGAGTAGCAAGACATTCTAAATTTAAGATATAACCTTTTGTGTGAATAAAACGATTGTAAAACATCTTGCTTGCTTTTGTCCGAAAAATATTTGATATTTGTTCTCGCAAGCTTTCTTGCTCATCTGGATCAATATACTTAAGTATCGTAGTGTCTTTGATTAGACCTACAGGAATACCGATTAGGGTTTCGCAGGAAGGCGAAGCTACAATAAAATTTCCTTTCTGATCCAGAACCCCCATCATATCCTTCATGTTATTAATAATAAGTCTGTACTCTGCTTCACGCTGTGCCAGCTTATGTTCTACTTCTACTGTTGATGTTATATCTTTAGCGACCACAAAAGCACCCACAATACGACTATTCACATAAATAGGGATATTTTTCATAGTCCAGTGGCTCACTGATCCATCCTTACGCGAAGAGGCAACAACATAGTGCTGAGCAGATCCCCGTACTGTTCTTTCAAATAAATCCGACATCCTCGGTATATTTTCTACTCCAAATAGATTCATGATGGACAAGTTCTCTCCGACCATACTTAAAGCTTCTCCAGTAATTTGCTCTGCTGCAGAATTGATTGCCAAAATATTACCTTGCAGGTTCACCTCACATACGACGTCTGAGTTATAGTCAAATAAGGATTTATAGCGCTGTTCACTTTTGAGTAATGCCTCCTTCATTAACTTTCTTTCAGTGATATCTGCCAAGATCCCGTCTAGCCGAACCACCGCTTGGGATTCATCTAGACTAGGTATGATTCTGACCTGTAGCCATCGAGGCTCACCACTTGCGTGGATGATTCGATATTCACTAAGTTGTGGAATCCCTTGACCAACCGATGATATGATCTCATGAAACAAGGGATTTTCTTCCTTATGTGCAATACGAAGCCAAAAGTCATCCTCTTTCGCCTGCTCAACGGAATAACCGGTGATATTGAGAATGGCATCCGATATAAATAACACTTTCTTAGATACGTAATCGTAAGACCAAACCGCCACATCTAGATTAGAGAACATCTGTTGATACAAAGAAAATGTGCTTTCTAATTGAATTTGTGCCGTTTTTTGTTCAGTAATGTCCAGCATAACCCCATCTATTCGGCAGACCTTGTTCTCCTTATTTAGGATAGGCGTGCCGATATTTTGAACCCACTTCAGTCCTGCAGTAGGTAATTGCATCCGATACTCAAGACTACTGATATGACCAGCATTTAATCTTTCCATGTAAGCATCATATCGATCACGATCCACTACATTCACAAGTTCCCGTAAAAAACTAGGGCTGTGCGGTTTAGTCTTACTTGTGCAACCAACCCATTCCTCTAAAATTCTCGACATCGTCAGTAGATTTTCTTCCATATCCATAGACCATGTGATCACATTCTCGTCGCCGAGTGAATGCATATTGAGATCACCTCCACATAAAAAGCCCCCCCTTTTTCGGGGCGGCTTTTTGTTCTAATTCGCTATTTTACAAGCGTCATTACATGAATAACTTTATCCTACTGAGCAATCTGCTCACGGATATTCTGCAATATTTTCTTCTCCAGCCGGGATACCTGTACTTGAGAGATCCCTAGGCGACTGGCGACCTCCGACTGCGTTTGATCACGATAGTAGCGAAGATAAACAATCAGACGTTCACGTTCACTGAGGCCTCCGATAGCTTCATTTAATGCCAGCTTATCGAACCAACGCTCCTGTGATTCGTCAGCGATTTGATCAATCAGCGTGATCGGATCTCCATCATTCTCAAACACCGTCTCATGGATAGAGGTCGGTGGTTTATTGGCTTCTTGCGCGAATACCACTTCTTCGGGTGTAACCCCTAACGCTTCCGCAACTTCACCAATCGTAGGCAGACGATCAAGCGTTTTAGACATTTCGTCCTTCATCTTACGAACTTTATTAGCCATTTCCTTAAGGGAACGACTGACCTTCAAGGTGCCATCGTCACGAAGGAAACGCTGAATCTCACCGATAATCATCGGCACCGCATAAGTGGAGAACTTGACCTCATAGCTGAGGTCAAATTTATCAACGGACTTCAGGAGTCCAATGCAACCGATCTGGAACAAATCGTCAGGCTCATACCCGCGGTTCATAAACCGCTGTACTACCGACCAGACCAGTCGGATATTACAGCTTACAAGCGTGTCGCGGGCAAGACTATCTCCGGCCTGACTGAGCGCGATAAGACGTTTGACCTCCGCATCGTCCAAATAGGTCGGCGGAGCTTTTTTTGACTCTGCATCCATGGCTCCAACCCCTAATTGTATAAAGCTTTTTTCGAGACGATGGTTTTCTTCATTGAGATAGAAGTACCGTGTCCCGGTTCACTAGTGACTTCAAATTCATCCATGAAATTCTCCATAATAGTAAAGCCCATGCCCGACCGCTCCAGCTCTGGCTTAGAGGTATACAGCGGCTGTTGCGCCAGCTCCAAATCCTCAATGCCCCGTCCTTGATCCTCAATGGTTAGATGTACCGTTTCGTTGTCTAGCGATGCCGAAATGGTCACAATACCTTCCGGATCACTATCATACCCATGAATAATACAGTTGGTGACCGCTTCCGACACGACTGTCTTCAGATCATTCAGCTCGTCCATTGTAGGATCAAGCCGGGAAACGAACGCCGCTACGACTACACGCGCGAACGATTCGTTCTCCGAGCGTGCAGCGAACTGCACGTTCATGAAGTTACCAGCCTTACTATTTGTCATAACGCAACCTCCAAATCCGAGAGTGCAGTACTCTCGTCGTCATATAGGGGCATGATTTTAAACAGGCCTGACATTTCCAGCAGCCGCTTCACAGGTGCCGTTGCATCACACACAACCATTTTTCCACCTTTACTGTGGATCAGTTTATACCTTCCCAGAATCACGCCTAGGCCTGAACTGTCCATAAACTGCAGATGCTTAAGACTAAGAACCAAATGCGATACCTGACCACGCATAATCGCTTCATCCATATCCATTCTTACAAAATCGGCTGCGTGATGATCCAACTCCCCTGATAAACGGACAATCAACACACCCCTGTGATGCTCCATCTCCACATGAGAATTCATGCTTGCCACTCTCCTCTTCGTTGCTTTGAAAACTGACCTTGAAAGACAGTACCTATTCCCTTCAAGGACAAGGTTTTCTACGCGGCAAATCAGGAATCCTGCCTCACGACAAAACTAGAAGAAAACCCCTATGAATCTACAGAGTACATGGGGGTAATCTACAAAAAAACTGTTTTTAATCTACGCCGAACATCGAGCCTGTTGTGCGCTTAAAGAGCTTCCACCAGCCTGCTTTCGGCACAGCTTCCCCTGCTTTTAATTCATATTCCTTAATCACTTGGGTTCCTTGGTAGACCACTAGCTTGCCCACAGATTGACCTTCAGCTACTGGAGCCTTCACGCTTTCCGGCAATACTAGTTCGTAGCGAATGCCTTCTTGAGTCACACCTTTTTTCAAAAGAACACTGTACGTCTCTTTGGCCGTTATCGGCAGCTCGGATTTTACGCCCTTTTCAATCTTTAGGGTGCCGATGGCATCCCCTTCTTTGTGGATCGTGTGTACTTTATATTGCGAGAACAGGTAATCGAACATGCCTGACACTTCACTATTGCGCGTCTTTGTGTTCGGCTCGCCTAGCACAACAGCGACAGCACGTAGGCCATCTCTTGCTGCTGTAGCGGACAGACAGAATTTTGCCTCAGCAGTATAACCAGTCTTCAAACCATCAGCACCAGTGTAGAAACGCACTAGCTTGTTCGTGTTCACCAACCAGAACGGTTTGGTTGAATCCTTACGTAAGTAATCCTGATAGGAACCGGTATATTTGATAATTTGATCATGCTTCAAAAGCTCACGACTGATGACCGCAATATCGTAAGCTGAGGAATAGTGATTGGCGGCTGGAAGACCGTTGCAGTTGGCAAAATGGGTATCTTTTAGACCCAGTTCCTCTGCACGTTTATTCATCAGATCGACAAAAGCACTCTCTGAACCAGCTATTTTCTCCGCCATCGCCACAGAAGCATCATTACCAGAAGCCATAGCGATACCTTTAAGCATATCGTCTACCGACATTTCTTCACCAGGCTCCAGAAAAATCTGCGATCCGCCCATAGAAGCCGCATATTCACTTGTTCGCACCTTATCAGTCAGCTGCAGCCTTCCTTCATCCAGCGCTTCCACCGTTAGTAACATCGTCATAATCTTCGTAATACTTGCGGGAGGCAGCTTATCATGGCTGTTCTTCTCATAAATAACAGTTCCGGTACCAGCGTCCATCAAAATAGCAGAACGTGCTCCCGGTGCGAGGTCTACAGCGGCAGCATTACTGCCAGAGTCCTTGGTTTTTTCTTCTGCATAAGCGCCTGACATAGGTCCTAGAACCGATACAGCGATACAGAGCACAAGCACAGCAAAACGCATTTTTCTCACAATGGTTCCCCTCCTGAACGTTAACCTTCATATCACAGGTACTGTGTTCCAGTTTCGTCAGAAAGGGTGAAAATTATTCCATTTTTAAGGAAATAACCACAATTATTTATCTCAAGAAGTAAGGATGTCATCAATTAAAAAAAGCCCAGCAGCAGTTGCAGAGCATTTTTATTATAGGGGAGATTAAAAAATATTTCAAATTTAAAGTATTTCCATTTTTTTAGCTCTCATTTTAGGACTTTTAAAGGTAAATCGTAGACTTTCAACGAATGCTAACTAAGAACCTATACTGTCTTAAAGAGGAGTGAATATACGAATGAACCCACTAGAAACTTATATTGAGACAGAAGCAAAACAGAACGATTTCTCAGGCGTAGTACTAGCAAAACAATATGATAAAGAAATCGCCAGCAGCTGTCACGGTTATGCCAATAAGTCGGATAAGCGCGAAAACAATATTCATACTCGGTTCGGGATCGCTTCCGGGTGTAAAATATTCACAGCAATTGCCGTCTGTCAACTGGTCGAAAGAGGATTGATTTCTTTCGAAAGCAGATTATCAGACTATCTGAAGAAGGTAGAGTTCCCTCTCTTTAGTTCTGAAATCACCATACATCAGTTGCTTACGCATAGCTCTGGGATTCCAGATTATTTTGATGAAACAATCATGGATGACTTCGAAGAACTGTGGAAGACACAACCTATGTACACTTTACGGCAACTGGAAGATTTTATACCGATGTTTAGAAACCTCCCCATGATGTGGACCCCTGGTGAACGTTTCCACTACAACAATGCCGGATATATCGTGCTAGGTCTTCTGGTGGAGGAATTGAGTGGAATGTCCTTTTCCGATTATGTGGAGCTTCACATCTTTAAGCCTTGCGGAATGGAGCAATCCGGTTACTTTACGTTAGATGCCTTACCAGCCAACTGTGCACTAGGATACATAGAAGAAGAGAACGGTAGCTGGAGAAGCAACATCTATTCAATCCCGGTAAAAGGAGGCGCTGACGGTGGAGCTTTCGTAACCGCTCCTGACATGCAGTTATTCTGGAATGGGCTAATGAACCATACCCTTTTGAGTCCAGTACTCACTTCATTGTTGCTTACTCCCCACATACATGTGGATGGTGAAGGCTATTATGGTTATGGTGTATGGATCACCCTCCGAGAAGAAAAAGTGTTCAAGTTTCACATTATGGGCTACGATCCCGGTGTTTCCTTCCGATCGGCTATCTATCCGGCTAGTGGAGAGACTGTGGTCGTATTATGTAATACAAGCAGCGGGGCTTCTCAGATTTTCAATCTTATCGATAAGCATTTGTAGCTGCTCCGTCAAAAACGTTAAACAGCGAGCCTCCTATTAACGAGGCTCGCTGTTTTACTGTCTATTTCAGGTCTTTGTCATGACAATAATTACATTTCCTTGGCTAGTACCGTGTTACTCCATCCTTCGTAACAAGCGCGAACACCAATGGCAATGGTGGAACCGATTCAGAAGTAATACGGTAAGCTTCTAACACCTTGCCCTCAGCTTCCTCCACTTTCTTATCACTGGCATCATTGATATGCAATACTGCAAGTGTATCCCCAATCTCTACAGCATCTCCAACTTTTTTAGAGAGTTGAATACCTACAGCCAAATCTATTACAGATTCCTTGGTTTCACGTCCTGCACCAAGCAGCATAGCAGCAATACCGATTTCTTCTGCTTGAATCCCCTCAATGAAACCCTTAGTCTTCGCTTTCACTTCAATGAATCGTTTAGCAGCAGGGAGTTTCTCCGGATCATCGATTTGCGAAACATCTCCGCCTTGCGCACTCACGATCTGTTTGAATTTCTCCAGCGCTGTGCCATCTTCAATATGTGTCATCAGAATCGAACGAGCCTCCGCTTCATCCTTGGCTTTACCGCCAAGAACAAGCATCTGACTGCCCAGAATAAGGCAGACTTCCTGCAAATCTTTAGGACCGTGACCCTTCAAGGTCTCGATTCCTTCCTTAATTTCCAGCGCATTTCCGATCCCGTAACCCAGTGGCTGATCCATATCACTGATGATCGCAACGGTATTACGACCCAAATGGGTGCCGATATCCACCATAGCCTGGGCAAGCGCAATAGAATCGTCAAGCGTCTTCATAAAAGCACCGCTGCCGGTTTTGACATCCAGTACAATGGCGTCTGCACCCGCTGCAATCTTCTTGCTCATCACTGAGCTTGCAATAAGAGGGATGGATTCAACAGTTGCTGTTACATCCCGAAGGGCATACAGCTTTTTGTCAGCGGGTGTAATGTTGCCCGACTGGCCGATCACGGCAGCTCCGATCTCCCCTACTTGATCAAAGAAACGCTCGCGATCCATCTCTATAGAAAAGCCAGTGATCGACTCCAGCTTATCAAGTGTACCTCCTGTATGCCCAAGTCCGCGGCCGGACATCTTCGCTACCGGTACTCCAGCAGAGGCTACCAACGGTGCAAGCACCACGGTGGTTTTATCTCCCACTCCACCTGTGGAGTGCTTATCAACCTTAATGCCTGCGATTGGGCTCAGATCCACTTGATCACCGGACATCGCCATTTCCATCGTTAGATCACCGGTCTCCCGTGCGTTCATGCCTTGAAAATAAACCGCCATGGCCCAAGCGGAAAGTTGATAATCAGGAACTTCACCTTTACTATAGCCTTGAATTAGAAAGGATATTTCCTCACGGCTCAGCTCTCCACCGTCTCTTTTTTTCTGAATAATGTCGACAGCTCTCATTTTACACCTGCATTTCACGGACATTTGCGCGAGCAAATCCGATATATTTTGGTTTAGTTAAATTAACTACCTGTTCATGCGTCAATGGCTTAAATTTAATCACTTGTGTCATAATTATGACCTCCCAGTAATTCAAAATGCAGTGCCCGAAATTACATTTTCGGAATAAAGCCTAAGACCAGTTTCAAGAAACGTTCACGCACACGTTCTGCAGTTTCCATCACCTCTTCATGATTGAGAGGTTGATCCAGGATTCCCGCGGCCATGTTAGTAATACAGGAGATGCCCAAAACCTCAATACCTGCATGACGAGCAACAATGGTCTCCGATACAGTAGACATGCCCACAGCATCGGCACCTAGCGTACGAAGCATTACGATTTCAGCAGGCGTTTCGTAGCAAGGTCCCAATAGACCTGCATATACGCCTTCTTTGAACTCGAAATTCTGCTGAGCTGCCGTTTCCTTGGCTACCTGGATCAGGCGGCGACTGTAGGCGGTCGACATATCTGGGAAGCGCACACCAAGTGCAGGATCATTAGGTCCTATTAAAGGATTCCGCCCAGTCATATTAAGATGATCCGTAAGAAGCATAAGATCACCCGGCGTGAAATCTGTGTTCACTCCACCAGCTGCATTCGTTACTAGTAAACTCGCTATACCAAGCTCTTTCATAACCCGTACAGGGAATGCCGTTACCTCCGGTCCATAACCCTCATACATATGAAAGCGGCCCTTCATCATCACGACTCGGCGGCCTTCGATCATACCAATTAATAGCTCGCCCTCATGTCCTTCTACAGTAGACACAGGAAAGTGAGGAATCTCATCATATGGAATGCTTACTCCATCAGTAATAAGGTCTGCAAGCACACCGAGGCCTGAACCAAGGATCAATCCAATTTCCGGAGCCACCGGACATTTGTCTTTTATATAAATAGCTGCTTCTTGAATTTCTTTTTGAGTTAATGCGCTCATGGATGATCCTCCTTCATTGATGTTGTGGAGCAACCCACAACCCTTTTATTGCAGTTTCGCTAAAAAGCTTGTCCCATACTGCGGCGCCTTCGCACCAAAGTTATTAGCAATGGTTGCAGCTACATCAGAGAAGGTTTCACGAATGCCCAAACTTTCTGGATGTTTAAACCGCGGGCTATAGATTAAGAGCGGTACATATTCACGGGTATGGTCAGTTCCACTATGGATCGGATCGTTACCATGGTCTGCAGAAATAATCAATAGATCATCTTCACCGAGCGTAGATAGAATTTCAGGCAGGGCCTGATCGAACACTTCCAGTGCACGGCCGTATCCTTCTGGGTCACGACGATGTCCATACAAAGAATCAAAATCCACCAAATTCGTAAACAGGAAACCGTCAAACGGTTGACGAAGCTGCTCAATAGTAACTTCGATTCCATGTTCATTGCTCTTCGTTGGATAAGAAGCCGTAACTCCTTCTCCTGTAAAGATATCGTTGATCTTACCAACTGCGATAACATCCTTACCGATATCAGTCAGCGCGTTCATTACCGTTGGTTCTGGCGGCTTCACAGCATAGTCATGCCGGTTTGGCGTCCGAACGAATTTCCCTGGTTCGCCAACATATGGACGAGCAATCACGCGACCAACCGAGAATTCTGGAGCCATCGTCAGCTCACGGGCTATTTTACAAGCGCTGTACAGCTCTTCGAGTGGAATGATATCTTCATGTGCAGCAAGCTGGAATACGCTGTCCGCAGAGGTATAGACAATCCAAGCACCGGTTTTCATTTGTTCTTCGCCGTATTCAACAAGAATCTCCGTACCGGAAGCCGGTTTATTCCCGATTACCTTACGACCAGTTGCCGCTTCGAACTTCTCAATCAATTCTGCTGGAAAACCGTCAGGATACGTATTGAAAGGAACCTCAATCTTCAGCCCCATTAGCTCCCAGTGTCCGGTCATCGTATCCTTGCCTACAGATACTTCCTGCATTTTGCCGTAGTACCCTGTTGGTGAAGCTACAGGCTCTAGCGGGGGCAGCGGAGCAATATTAGCTAACCCGAGCTTCTGGAGATTAGGAAGCTTCAAACCAGGAACACGATCCAATATATGACCAAGCGTGTGCGACCCAGCATCACCGAAATTCGCAGCATCTGGCGCTTCACCGATACCAACACTATCTAGAACAATAAAACCAATTCGTTTAAATGAGGACATAGTTGTCTTCACTCCTTTTTTAATATAGATATTCTTTCGTACCAACAAGAAGAAACGGCTGTACCGTCTTCCAGAAGACATTCGCTTCCGAAGTTAGCGATACAATGTACCGCTTATCAGGTATCCGTTTCTGCTAAAAGATAACCTGCGGATCATTCCCCAGTCTATCCTTTCAGTATGATTCCATCATAACCATCTTACTCACAAAAAGCATCTTTAAAGCAGAATTATCGAGCTCTAGGATGGTGGCTCTCATATACTTCCTTCATATTCTTACGGGCTATACCGTTATAAATCTGAGTCGTCGAAATATCGGCATGACCCAGCATTTGTTGTACGGAACGCAAATCTGCTCCGCCTTCCAGTAAATGGGCTGCGAAGGAATGCCTAAGTGTATGCGGGGTAATATCCTGCTCAATGTTTGCTTCCCGTGCATATTTTTTTATGATTTTCCAAAAGCCTTGCCGGGTTAATCTTCCGCCTAGACTATTCAGGAACATGGCTGGTTCCTCCTGGTGATCACGAAGCAGCTTGTCCCGCATAAGTGAAGTGTAAGCCGCTACACTCTCAGCTGCAAGGGTTCCAATGGGAACTACCCGCTCCTTGCCAGAAGTTCCTGTACAACGCGCAAATTTCATATCCGTGTGCACATCATCTACGTTAAGTGAGATTAATTCAGAGACCTTAATGCCTGTTGCATAGAGTAATTCCAGCATAGCCTTATCGCGCATTCCTTGTGGCGTACTTACATCCGGCGCAGCCAATAACTGCTCTATTTCCGAAATGGTAAGCACCATAGGAGGTTTCTTATCAGGCTTCATGGTCTCCATGTCCAATGTTGGATCCTGCTCAATCAAACGTTCCTTCAGCAAATAATGAAAAAAAGCACGGAGGGACACTGCGCTCCTGTTCAACGTCGCTGTTGCTCGACCAGCTCCGCGTAATGAGCCAAGATATAATATCACATGCGATCTTCGGATCTCATCAGGCTGACTAGCCCCCCGCTCTTCAGCGAACTCCAGAAACTGCGATACATCCCTACCGTAAGATTCCAGTGTATTCGGGGACAAGCCTTTATCTCCGGACAAATAATGTAAAAACGGCTGCAAGTGTGACTTCATTATTTCACGCTCCTGTCCTGGCGCAGCTACTCATAGTGACTTCCTGCAGCACATTCAGCATGAGGGTTCTGCAGATGTGTACATTTAGTATACGCTGCATGAATCCACCTTGTTTTCTTCGACATTCTTCTCGCTTGTTCCTGCTTCCTGCGAAGCTTTCATTCTCCATACCAGTAATAGAAGCGCAAACGCTGTCTTGTATCCAGACCATCATCACCACGATCGGCATGATCAAAAGCCCGAACAGCGGAGCCTTCAGGAATTCCATAATTCTCTATCGGACTGATCCATTCACCAAGCCAGCTCATAGCACTGTAGAGCAAATAGCTTAGAGCCACAAACATGATCATAAAATACAGCTTTCGAACTGTTTTGGGCACAGAAACGATCATATGGACGCCTCCCTCTAACATACAGTTAAGATCTGCTCGTCCTTCACCTTATGCACCAAAACGGACTGATATGTATACCCCCAATAGACCAATCATTTAAAAAGCTCTCTCCGGTAAAAAAACCGGGGAGAGCTTATGAAGTGAATTTCATTATAAGATGACTTAGGACGGATTTCCGTTTGAATTATTCTTATCGCTACACCGATAGCATATCCCATGAAAATCAAGTCTATGATCAAGCACTGTGAAATTAAATTCTTTCTCCAGTCGCTCTTCTAGCGGACCTAACCAATCCTCGCGAATCTCATCCATACTACCGCATTGCACACAAATCAAATGATGATGATGGTGCTTCGCAGTATCTGTTCGCAGATCATAACGGGCGACACCGTCACCGAAGTTAATCTTTTCTACGACGTGAAGCTCGCTAAGAAGTTCCAGGGTACGATATACAGTCGCAAGACCGATCTCGGGAGCTTTCTCTTTCACGAGCATAAAAACATCTTCTGCGCTAAGATGATCTTCCTCATTCTCCAGCAGCACTCTTAAGGTCGCTTCCCGTTGGGGTGTAAGCTTGTATCCTTGGGATTGTAACTGTTGCTTAATTTTGTCTATCCGAGCTTCCATTGTCTCCCTCCCCCTTGGAAAATAACCTCACCGGTCTTCAAACCACTTCTTCCATTATAGGGGGTGTCGCTTTGAGAAGTCAAACGCTTTTACTGCAAGCCCAAGGTAGTCACTGCTTGTACAAGTGAAGGCGTAACCCAGCGCATCATGATCGGCGTAACATAGGTCTCAAAACTAGAAATGCCCAGAATCAACAGTGCCATTACAAGTGACAATATGGTGTACATAGTAAAAGGTCGAGTCACTGGCGTCCGACGTTGTCCTAGCACTCGGCTACGAATCATCTGTAAGGAAAAGGCGATCGCCGCTGCACTACTTACTAACAACACAGGAATCAGTACCAGATTGTGCGGAGCCACGGAGACTAATGCGAACAGCATTCCATGCCATGAATATTGACTTACTAGACAACCGACCGTAAAGCCGATCAATACCCCTTTAAGAAAATCAAGAATCAAGATTCCCGGCAGCCCGATGACTGATAATCCAAGGATCCAGATCAGCCCAATCCATTTCAGATTTAAGGCCGCTATACTCCAGTACGAATCAGGTGCTGCGGGTAGACCCTGCTGATCAACCGTTACAAAGAAATTTCCTAGATAATCCCCCAGCTCCTGTTGCTGATCCATCGTAAGCGCACTAACGATAAGAGCTCCAAATACAACACCTACCAGAAATAATACGCCGACAAAAATATACAGAGGCGTCTGTTCCTTCATCATCAGCCTTAAATTACGCATCGAGACGTTCCCCTTTCCGGTTACATGTTACACCATATGAGAAAACGTCCCGCGATATGACTTGTCCTTAGGACAATAACTCTACTTTCCAGGTTGTACGACTTTACCGTATGTTCCCCCACCGCCTGCTGATAATTCCAATATGCCTGAGCGGGCCCGAACGATCATAGCCGCCAAATCCACTCCTACTACGCTAGCAATTTCCGCTTCACCACAACCATGTAAAATGTTCATCTCCGTGCCAAAAGCTTGCAGTAACGCGTTCATCTTAGCCTTCCCGAGGCCTGGAATAAATTCAAGTGGAACCTGATAGTGATAAGGCGGACGGTTTGCGGGTACTAGAGGCGTCTTGCGGTCTGCGATATCTAGGATCCGGTCGAATACACCTCTCACCAATTTAAGACTGCCACAATACTGGCAGCGTTCCGATGTGACATAAGCTTCGTCAATAATACTGCCACAACCTCCGCAGTAGGTTCGGTGGTATTTACCCAGCCGGGGGTTAAGTCCGAAATTGGCAGTTACCTTCCGCCCTTCCTTACGTTCTAGTGCGAGTCGTAGTTCAGCAAAAGAAGGTCGTGCCAACGCCATTACATTATACTCTCGACCTAGTTTGCCCAGTGAATGCGCATCAGAGTTCGTTAGGAATGTGAAGTCATCCAGCTCAGAAAGATAACCCGCCATTTCCGAATCTGCACTCAGCCCTAGCTCAACTGCTGCTATGCGATCCAGATCAAAGATGTCTGCCATACGCTCCGCTGCACAGCCGTACAAGCCCTTGTGAGGCGTGAATATATGTGCAGGGATAAGAATGCCTCCCCGCCCATAAATCTCATCCTGAAGCTCCCTAGCCGGAGCATACAGGCGCTGGGAACTTAGATTCACATTCCGCATATAGCGGCTCATCCACGCACTAAAATCGGTCATGCGCTCCACGTCCGGCATGTAGGCGAGCACATGGCACTCTTTTCGCCCAGGCTCGCGGATTTCAATCTCTGTTCCCAGAATGATCGTAGTCCCTCGGTAAGCAATCCCTCCACCTTCAGCTAACGTCATCTCTCCAGATTCCAAGGAACGCTGAATATCACGTAGAACGCCTGGTGAATGACTATCAATAATACCGATCATTTCTAGTCCCTTGCGCTCTGCAGCCTCTTTGGCAATGCCCGCAAAGGTAAGCTCGCGGCTACCGCTGATTTTGACCGCTTGTCCTTCCGACGTTCGTCCAATATGAACATGCAGATCGCAATAGAAACTTTTCAATTCAGTTGTTAATTCCATTGGCCTGTCAGCGTGTATAGATGCCAAGCATACACTGCCATCATCGTCTTCGCGTCCGCGATGCGCCCGTCAGCCATATATTGATACGCTTCCTCCAGGGTAAGCTCCGAAACTTCTAGAAATTCGTCCTCGTCCAGGGACATATCCCCTGGCTTTGCATTAGTAGTCACATACAAATGAATAATCTCATCGGCGAAGCCGGGAGAAGTATAGAAGGATTTAAGCAATTTCAGATCTCCACTGTGAAATCCAGTCTCTTCTTGAAGTTCACGACCAGCCGCAACTAATGGATCTTCACCTTTATCCAGCTTCCCAGCCGGAATTTCTACTTCAGTGCGTTGCATGGGCTGACGGTATTGCTCTACAACAAGCATTTTGTTGTTGTTTAAAGCAAGCACCGCTACGGCGCCGGGATGCTTCACAACTTCACGTGTCGCAGTATTTCCATCAGGCAGTCTCACTGTGTCCACCTGTAAAGATATAATCTTCCCATCAAAAACAGGTTGTGTAGACAATGTCACTTCATCAAGCTCGGGTTTGCTGTGCAAATGTTGTTCTCCCATAAAGTTTCTGGTCTCCTTTTTCTCTATTGTGCATACGGTGTATTATAGCAAACTTAAAGGGAAAGAAGGAATTTCAGATGAACGAAATCTTCAGCCGTACAAGCTCATCCGCAGTTACAATGGTAGGTAAACCGCAGGAAATCAAGGCCATTTTAGCTAGGTGGATAGAGCGGTATGGGCCCGATATGCCTCTCTCATACATTCTCTCCCTAAAGGATCAATCCAAGATCATCCCAACCAAAGCAGGTTAAATTCACTCTCTCCTTTAGGATTTAATCATACATGTGCATCCGAATATAGAGGTGTCCCAAAAGGCGATAAATTTGCTTATAGCGTCATCTGGGTCCTTTAGCCTCAAATAACTTTTTTGGATGCCCCTAAATCTGGCTGCATTAAACTCCCCATAAAAAAATACAGAGCAGCAATCCACCGTTACGGTAGGATCGCTGCTCTGTTATTTTATAAGAAGGTTAGCCCTTCACACTCTCTTTAACAATATTTACTACAAGCTCAGCCACTTTAACGATATCTTCGGCTTTAATCCGTTCCTTAGTGGTATGGATATGCTCGTATCCTACTGCGAGATTAATGGTCGGAACATCTAAGCCATTGAATACGTTAGCGTCACTTCCTCCACCAGAGTGGAACAGACGCGGCGTAAGACCCATAGAAGTGATAGCCCGCTGCGCAAGCTGTACCACTGGATCATTTTCATTAAAGCTGAACGCCGGATAAATAATTTCACTGCGGAATTCGCATTCTGCACCGTATTCGCGGACAGTGGTCTCCAGTGCTTCACGCATCGAAGCGATTTGATCGCCAACTTTTTCCTGCACGATACTACGTGCTTCTGCGTCCAATTGAACGTGATCGCACACCACATTCGTAGGTCCGCCGCCAGCGAATTTACCGATATTCGCAGTCGTTTCGTTGTCGATCCGACCAAGCTTCATGGCTGCAATCGCTTTGCTGGCTACTTGAATCGCACTGATGCCGTCTTCTGGATTAACACCTGCATGAGCTGATTTTCCGAAGATTTGCATCGTAATCTTAGCTTGTGTAGGTGCCGCAACTGCAATCGCACCGACTTCACCATTGGAATCGAGTGCGAAACCGAAGTCTGCATCCAAATTGCTCGGATCCATCGAACGTGCACCTAGCAATCCAGATTCTTCACCCGCAGTAATTACGAACTGAATCTGACCATGTGGCAATTTTTGCTCTTGAATCGCTCTGATCGCTTCGAACAGTGCAGCTAGCCCAGCTTTGTCATCTGCTCCAAGGATCGTAGTGCCGTCACTTGTAATCCATCCATCCGCGCCGAGCGTAGGCTTGATATTTTGTCCAGGAACAACTGTATCCATGTGGCAAGTGAACAGAAGCTTTGGCGCAGATCCACCGTTCTCAGCCGGCCAGGTAATGAACAGATTACCCGCTCCATGTCCAGTTCTTTCCTGGGAATCATCTTCGGTAACTTCTAAGCCAAGAGCGTTAAATTTACTCTTGAGCACATCGGCAATCTGCCGTTCATTTCTTGTTTCACTATCAACTTGGACAAGCTCCATAAATTCTTGAATCAATCTGTCTTGTGAAATCACTGGACTTCCCTCTCTTTCGTGAATACGTTACAATGGTTGTACAGAAAGACCATCTTTATGCTATTAACTTAAACTAAATCTAAAGGAGTTACTCATGCAACGTAATAAGTGGTTCAAAATCTTCATCTACGTCATGTTGTTCGCCATGATTGCCTCTACGCTCTTTATGGTTATCGAGCCTTTCCTTGCAGGATAATATCTTCACAAGGAACATTGATAATAGCGGCTAGGGACCCCCTTGCCGCTATTTGGCTTGCCTGTTAGTTCGTTAATCAACCTTAAGCCATAGTGCCAAAGAACTCATCCTTCTCTTCATAAGGAAAGTGTCTTAGAAAATACGGAACCAATTCTTTGGCAACATCTTGAAGTTCAAAATGACGACCTGCACACTCCTCTAGGGAAGTTACTCCAAATTCAGTGATACCGCATGGAATAATCCCTTGAAAGCCGTATCCAGATATTCCTTCAGAAATGTTAAAAGCAAAACCATGGCTAGTAACAAACCCTCTTCGGAATTTGCTTTTGTTAAACTTAACACCAATGGCACAGATCTTCTCGTCGCCAACCCATACCCCTGTATACTCCGGCTTCCGTTCTCCTACAATTCCGTAGGATGCCAAATAATCAATAATCACTGCTTCCAGACTGCGCAAGTACCCGCGTAAATCTACCTTACCTTCTTCACCGAGCATAAGGATCGGATAACCTACAAGCTGACCCGGTCCGTGATATGTAATATCTCCTCCCCGGTCGATTTCAAACAGCGCAATTCCTTTTTCTTTGAGCTGCTCTTCATCTAGAAGAAGATGTTCGGGATGATTCTGTGAACCAATAGTATAGGTAGGCGGATGCTGCAAAAGAATCAATCGTTCCGGTTGCTCACCAGCATCAATGGCGTGCACACTTTCCTTTTGCAGATCCCAAGCCTCCCCATACTCCATAATAGGGTCATATGAAATCTGCAGCTTACGAATATCCGAATTATTCATACCGTCAGGTCCCCTTTTTCAGTCTCATGCCTGCACAGTTTGGCTCGTTATTATTTTTTAGTAAAGTTTCGTATCTGGGGTATATCCTTCAATGTTATCCTTGACGCGTTGCAAGAAACGACCGCAAATCACTCCGTCCAGAATCCGATGATCCAGCGACAGACAAATATTAGCCATTGATCTTACACCTATCATATCGTTAATGACCACAGGTCTTTTTACAATCGATTCAAACGTTAAAATCGCTGCCTGTGGATAGTTAATGATTGGATAAGAGAGAATGGAGCCAAATGAGCCGGTATTATTTACAGTGAAAGTCCCTCCCTGCAAATCTTCCAGACTCAGTTTGCCTTCGCGGGTTTTTTGTGCCAATTCATCAATCTCACGTGCCAGCCCGGCAACGTTTTTCTGATCAGCCTTCTTAATTACAGGAGTGATAACCGAATCTTCAGTACCTACCGCTAACGAGATATTGATATCACGTTTGACAATAATTTTGTCTACAGCCCAGACAGAGTTCATAATCGGATAATCCTTAATCGCACTCACAACAGCCTTCATCATGAAAGCCAGATAGGTTAGATTGATACCTTCCTTACGCTTGAACTCATCCTTATGTTTATTGCGCAGTGCGACCAGATTAGTCACATCTACCTCAATCATTGTCCAAGCATGCGGAATCTCCGAGACACTTTGGCGCATTCTTGTAGCGATTGTATTCCGGATTGGTGTTACATCAATCAGGTATTCCGAACTGCTGCCTCGTCCACCCTCGATTTCAATTGTTGGAATACGAGGAGATTCGCTCAAATGTAGACCCGAATGGCGAAGAGGCTCTTCCGCCTTCTTCTCTTGGGCTTGAACGAACTGTGGAGCAGGCGGTTGTGACACCACTGGGGTTGGTTGACTAGCAGAAATCGAAGCTGGAGATGTAGCTCCGCCACTTTCGATGAAGGCCAGCACATCCTTACGGGTAATTCGGCCACCCATACCAGTACCCATAACTAAAGTCAGGTCGATGTTATGCTCAGCCGCCAAAGTCTGTACCGCAGGAGAGTAGCGTGCACGCATCGTTTCGTTAGCAGTTGAAGTCGCATTTTGTTCTGCAACATTATTAGCTACAACTGTATTAGTGTTAGTCACGTTTACAGCAGCAGATGCAGTCACAGGCACGGCAATACGACAAATGACTTCGCCGACATTGACAACCTGACCTTCTTCCGCTAATAGTTCACCCATAACTCCATCTATCGTTGAAGGCAATTCAGCATTTACCTTATCTGTAATAAGCTCACATATTGGTTCGTATTGCTCTACCGGATCGCCCGGTTTCTTCAGCCATTTGCCGATCGTCGCCGATACTAGCGATTCCGCCAGCTGCGGCATGATCACGTCAGTCAACTTTTGGTTGTCAGACATCTTTTCACTCCTCAAATGTTTTACGAAATAAAACTCACTTCGTAAGCATAATCTTAAAAGTTTTACGAAGCTTCGCTTCTTAGAAATACTGCGCAGTAAAACTTGCATCGTAAGCATAATCTTTAAGTTTTACGAAGCTTCGCGTCCACTCAACTATTTTAATATTGCGCCAGTCGAAGCATTTCCGCCTTCACTTTTTCTTTGCTAAGCATGAAGAACTTCTCCATTGGAGGGCTGATTGGCATCGCTGGAACATCGGGACCACAAAGACGGAAGATCGGCGCGTCTAGTTCAAATAGACAATGCTCAGCGATAATCGCCGCCACTTCGCCACCAATACCGCCCGTTTTATTGTCCTCGTGCACAATAAGAACCTTCCCTGTCTCACGAGCAGCAGCTATGATCGCCTCACGATCAAGAGGCTGCAAGGTCCGCAGATCCAGAATATGCGCTGTAATGCCTTCTTCGCGCTCCAATTCTTCTGCTGCTTGCATCGCAAAATGCAATGGCAAACTATAACCAATAACCGTAATATCTGTTCCCTTACGCAGCAGATTAGCTTCGCCAATAGGAACGGTGTAATCACCTTCTGGCACTTCTTCCTTGATCAGCTTATAGCACTTTTTGTTCTCGAAGAATAAAACCGGATCAGGATCACGTACGGCTGCCTTCAAAAGTCCTTTTGCATCGTAAGCAGAGTAAGGTGCGACAATCTTCAATCCTGGTGTACCGAAGAAAATCGATTCCGGACACTGAGAATGGTACAGACCGCCGAATACACCACCGCCGATAGGCGCACGTATGACAACCGGGCAATTCCAATCGTTATTTGAACGATAGCGGATTTTGGCCGCTTCGCTAATGATTTGATTCGTTGCTGGAAGCATGAAGTCAGAGTACTGCATTTCAGCAATCGGCTTCATACCATACATAGCTGCACCAATCGCCACACCAGCTATAGCTGATTCCGCTAACGGTGTATCTAGTACACGTTCTTCTCCGAACTGTTCTTGCAGGCCTTTTGTTGTGGTAAATACGCCACCTTTGAGCCCCACGTCCTCACCAAGCACAAACACGGATTCATCGCGTTCCATTTCTTCCTTCATCGCGAGCCGAATGGCATCGATATATTCCATTATAGCCATGATTTATGCTCCTCCTTTCAGGTCGGAATCACTGTAAACATGCAGCAGTGTATCTTCCGGTTTCGGGAACGGAGCGTTGTCAGCATATTCGATTGCTGCTTTAAGCTCAAGATTGCATTCGGCAATAAGATCTTGTTCTTGCTCGTCACTCCAAAGTCCCAGACCGATCAGGTAATTACGGAATCCTGCTACGCCGTCCTTCTTCCAATTCTCATCAACCTCTTCTTTGGTCCGATAAGCCAAATCATTGTCCGAGGTGGAGTGTGGAGATAAACGGTACATCATGGCTTCGATTAACGTAGGACCTTCACCCGCAAGTGCTCTTTCCCGAGCTTCCTTAACGACACGATATACTTCCAGTGGATCATTGCCGTCTACACGCACACCTGGAAACCCATAACCCAGAGCACGATCGCTGACCTTACCGCCAAGCTGTTTGTGAGCAGGAATAGAGATCGCGTACTGATTATTCTGACACATGATAATAACCGGCAGCTTATTCACTCCGGCAAAGTTACAAGCTTCATGAAAATCGCCTTGGTTGCTAGAGCCTTCCCCGAAGGTTACAAATGAGACGAATTTTTTCTTTTGCATTTTGGCTGCCAAAGCAAAACCAACCGCATGAGGGACCTGCGTGGTTACAGGACTTGAGCCTGTCACAATACGCAGACGCTTACTACCAAAGTGACCTGGCATTTGCCGCCCACCACTGTTTGGATCTTCTGCCTTTGCGAACACAGACAGCATCAATTCACGAGTAGTCATACCCACGGAGAGTACGAAAGCATAATCACGGTAATAAGGTAAAAAATAATCATTCTGCCGGTCCAGCGCAAATGCTGCTGCTACCTGACCCGCCTCCTGGCCAATGCCGGAGACATGAAAGTTAATCTTGCCAGCGCGCTGAAGCAGCAGACTGCGCTCGTCGTATTTACGTGCGAGCAGCATATATCTGTACATATCGATGACCTGGCCGTCACTTAGTCCAAGCTGCTTATGTCTGTTAATCGTTTCTACAGTATCTTGGGATTCCATAAAGAGATACCTCCTTATTCATAAAGCCTGAGTCTTACAGGATTTAAGACCAATTGTATCCTGATCTTAAAACCTGGTACTAAGACTTGGCTTGAGTTTATTATAATCCCTTTTTACCCAAAAAGAAAAGCTAAATCCCGATAGATCTTCCATCTACAGCTAACATTGCTTCTCCAACGATCTCCGAAAGTGTAGGGTGAGCATGAATAGCCTCGCCAACCTCCCAAGGTGTTGCATCCAGCAGTTGAGCCAATGCAGCTTCCCCGATTAGATCGGTAACATGCGGACCTATCATCTGCACACCGAGAATATCTCCACTGCTTCGGTCCGCCACAACTTTAACAAACCCGTCCTTCTGACCGTACACAATCGCCTTGCCAATGGCCGAGAAGGGGAATTTACCAGTTACTACATCATGTCCCAATGCTTTAGCTTCCTTCTCAGTGTGACCCACACTCGCAACTTCAGGACGTGTGTAGACACAACGCGGTACAAGATGTGTATGATAAGGGTGAAGTTTCTCACCAGCGAGATGGTTGACCGCCATAATGCCTTCATGGCTGGCTGCATGAGCTAGTTGTAGTCCACCAATACAGTCACCAATCGCATAAATATGTGGCTCAGCCGTCTGCATACTAGCATTTACAGCAATAATTCCTTTATCAAAGCGAATATCAGTATTTTCCAGACCAATATTCTCTACATTCGCTACTCTACCTACGGATACAAGTAGCTTTTCTGCGGATAGACTTTGAGTTTGCTCTCCCTTACGGGCATCAATCGAAATTCCATCGTCCGTTACCTTGCAGGTTGCAGCATCCACTGTAGCTTCAGTCAGTATTTTAACCCCACGTTTTTTAAGTAAACGTTGCAGCTCTATAGCTACCTCTTCATCCTCTTGTGGCAGTAACTGACCAGCAGCTTCAACTACCGTTACCTGCACTCCGAAATCAACCAGCATAGAGGCCCATTCCACCCCTATTACTCCGCCTCCAACAATAATGATGGAAGAGGGTAACTCGTCGAGGGTGAGCGCTTCATCACTGCTAAGAATAACTTTCCCGTCTGGTTCCAGACCAGGTAATACACGCGGACGAGATCCTGTAGCAATAATAAGATGGTTAGAGACCACTGTTTCCATTTCACCGTCTTCTAGTTCCACAGCAACAGCACCACTACGCGGGGAAAAAATAGAGGGACCCGTTACGCGCCCCTTGCCTTTAATAACTTGTATTTTATTTTTGCGCATCAAATATTGTACGCCCTGATGAAGTTGTTCAACTACCGCTTCCTTGCGCTTTTGTACTTTTGGGAATACAAGCTGTACACCGCTTGTCTCAATGCCATAGCTCTCGCTCTCATTGATTTCAGCATATACCTCTGCGCTTCTGAGCAGCGATTTGCTAGGAATGCAGCCACGGTGCAGGCAGGTTCCTCCCAGTTTGTCCATTTCGATGACGACGACGGACTTTCCAAGCTGTGCAGCGCGAATGGCTGCCACATATCCCCCGGTTCCTCCGCCAAGTATGGCCACGTCACATGAAATTGTCATGATATGTATCCTCCAGTCATTACACGTAAGTTCATTTTACATTGTATATTGTACTCTCTTTTTAGAGTATTACAAAACTTATAAACGTCATATCCAAATGGACTTTTTCTTACTAAAGCGTTATCATATGGTTGAATCTAATGGGCTAAGAGGGGTAGGAGACACTTATGAAACTATTAATTTCACGCTTCATTGCCATCCTTATTCTTGTGTTTCCTGGTTTAATCGCAATGAAGGGCTTCTTAATGATGAAGGACGATATTTTTGATTATATCTCTATGCATGGCGATGACTCCGTTGTTCCAGATTTCGCTTGGCTGCATTTCGGCGGAGGGTTTCTTCTCTTTGCAGCAGGTATGACTTTCCTTGGCGGCTGGATTCTAACAAGAGACCGCAAACGTAATTATGTTGGCCCTCGGTCCAAGGAGAAACAAAAAGCGAAACAAGCTGCCGCGCAAGAAACGATCTCATAAGCAGCTTAATCATCCCCTCATTGTACAACCGAAATCTATTGCACATTCTGCAATTAAACCATCCAACAGCTCACTTCATATGTATAATGAATATCCACACATTACATAAAGGCGAGAGTTTTCATGGACGCGACCTGCGCTTCCTTGAAAACTCCCGCCTTTTTATGCACAGCTTAAAGCCTAGCCTTATCAAGCACTTCCCTACGACCGCCTTGCACCAACTCGCTGTACAAGCCACCTTGCTTCAACAACTCCTCATGGGAGCCCTGCTGCAGCAATCTGCCCCCTTGAAGAACAAGAATTCGATCAGCTGCACGGATAGTGCCCAGTCTATGGGCAATAACGAAGCTGGTCCGTCCCTTCATTAGCGCCTGAAGTCCTTCCTGAATCTTGATTTCGGTCACCGTATCGATACTGCTAGTGGCTTCATCAAGAACAAGCATCGAAGGATTGGCAAGAATGGCTCTTGCAATGGATAGCAATTGCTTCTGTCCTTGGCTTATACCGCTACCATCTGCAGAGAGCATTCGATCATAACCTTCCGGCATACGGATAATAAAAGAATGAGCGTTAGCCAGCTTGGCCGCCGCCTCGACCTCTTCATCGGAAGCATCCAGTCTACCGTAACGAATATTATCGCGGATGCTGCCCTTGAATAAAAAGGAGTCCTGCAATACAAACGCCATATGGCTCCTCAGGCTTTCACGCCGAATCGAAGTGACATCTAAGCCATCCAGCGTAATCTTACCCTGATTAGGATCATAGAAACGAGATAACAGCCCGATAAGTGTTGTTTTGCCGGCACCGGTAGGTCCTACTAAGGCAATCATCTCGCCAGGCTTCGCTTCAAAGCTAATATCATGCAGTGTGTTAGAACTTCCGTCATATGAAAAAGATACCTTTTCGAACTTCACTGCACCTTCAACTTTAACCAGCGAAGTGGCTGCACCTTCATCTTTAGCTTCCGTCTCTTCGTCCAGCACTTCAAACACTCTTTCCGCTCCTGCAACCGCTGACAGTAGTGTATTCCACTGATTCGCTAAGTCATTAAGAGGGCGAGTAAATTGACGCGTATATTCTACAAACACAATAATCACACCGACCGTAATCGCTCCGCGAATCGCTAACAAACCACCGACTCCAGCCACAATAGCGAAGCTCAAATTATTAAGTCCATTCATCAGCTTAGGAATGAAGCCAGAAATCGACTGTGCCCAGTATCCAGAGAGCATAATTCGCTCATTGCGTTCATGAAAACCAGCGATGACCCGTTCCTCTTGTGAAAAAGCCTTGATAATCCGTTGACCGGATAACGTCTCTTCTATATAACCGTTTAACTCACCCACATTGCGCTGACGTTCCTTAAAAAGCGGACCCGTACGCCGAGTAATCCAGCGCATGCCTAATAACATCAACGGCACAACCAGGAACGTGAGCAGCGTCAATAGAGGACTGAGCCAGAGCATTACCCCCACCGTTCCGAGCAATGTCAAAACACTGGAAAAGATCTGAATAGCTGAGCTATTCAGCGTAGAGCTGACGTTCTCAATATCGTTGGTGAGGCGACTCATAATTTCGCCCTGCTGTCTCCGATTAAAAAATGAGATGGGCAACCGATGAAGATGGGAAAACAACTCCGTGCGCATCCGATATACGGTCTCCTGGGCAATTTCAATCATCCATATATTTTGCAGCCAAGAAGTTAATGAATAGAAGATATAAACACTAGCTAGACTGATCAGAAAAATCGTCCACGATCGTCCGCCAGTGCCTTCCAGATAATCATCCACAGCTTTACCAATCATATAAGGCCCGAGCAGTGCTAAAGCCGAGCTGAAGACTACCATTAACAGAACGAGAAAAAGCTTAGCTTTACGCTCGGCAAGGTAGCTCCAAATCCGCATGAGCGTGCCGCCCCAATCCTTCGCCTTTGCTTTTGGCTTCCCTCCAGCAGCTGAGCCAAGGCTTCTTCCTGCTCCAAGCTCAATGACGGGTTTTGGGTGACGAAAGGGTTCAAGAATTGCTTTGAACATGCTGCTTCGCCTCCTCTACCTGTGATTCATAAATCTTGCGGTACAGCGCAGAGCTTGTCATAAGCTCGTCATGTGTTCCCTTACCGATTAAGCGTCCTTCGTCCAACAGCAGAATCAAATCTGCAGATGCTGTAGAACTAATCTTCTGAGTAATCAGGAAGGTTGTACATGAAATCTCTTTCAGTGCCTCCAGCAAAAGTCCTTCTGTCACAGCATCAAGCGCACTCGTACTGTCATCGAGGATCAAAATAGCAGGTTTCCTCACAAGCGCCCGAGCAATGGTCAACCGTTGCTTTTGCCCACCAGACAGATTTACCCCTCGCTGACCAAGCATTGTGTCATAACCATTGGGCAGATCCATCACTGTTGCGTGAATTTGTGCGGCAGCCGCTGCGTGTTCGATTTGTTCCTGTGTGGCATATTCATTGCCCCAAGCGATATTATCGCGAATCGATCCGCTGAAGAGCTGCAGTTCTTGAGGAACGTAACCGATCGATCGCCGCAATCTTGAAATATCGATATCGGTGCTCTTTTGCCCATCAATGCGAATGATACCGTCTGTCTCTTCATATAAACGTGGGATTAGACCGACAAGAGAAGACTTTCCTGATCCGGTGGCTCCCATGATCGCTACCCGCTCACCAGCAGCAACTTCAAAAGTAATATCCTCTAGCACCGAAATATCACTCTCAGGATACTTGAAGCTGATGCCTTCAAATTGGACGTGACCCTGTATCGGTTCGCCCTTTGCGGTTCCGCCTTCCTTAACTCCAGCGCCTGCTGACATCACTTCTGTAATACGCTGTGAGGAGGCACGTGCTCGGGAAATTGTAACGACAAGTCCAGATATAGCTGACAACGCTCCTATGGTTCGTAAAGAGTAGTTAATAACTGCAACAGTTTCTCCTAAAGTAGCATCCCCATTTGCAATCTCAATCCGTCCAAACCATAGGATCGACATAATCGCTGCATTCACAATAAGCATAACAAATGGCATCGTTGTCTCCGTCAAACGTAGCGCAGATACCGTGGATTTCATCAAATTCCCGCTAAAGACCGTAAAACGTCCAATCTCATGCCCCATGCGCACGAACACACGGATTAAGCGAATTCCCGTTAAATTCTCCTGGATTACACCATTCACACCGTCAAGCCGATTTTGTACGTTGCGAAATAACAAAGAAGCTTTTCTCATGATGAAGTAAAGGAAGAGAAGCAACAAAGGTAGAGCTACAGTGAGAAATAATCCCAGCTTCACATGAACAACCAATGCCATAATCACACTGCCCACCACAACCAGTGGCACCCGTGTCATAAAGCGGAGGCTCATAAATATAGTGTCCTGCAGCTGCGATACATCGCCGGTCAGACGCGTGATCAGCGACGAGGTAGCAAACCGATTGAATATTTCATATGTAAAGGATTGTACCTTTTCATATAACTTGTCCCTAAGATCAAACGCAAAGCTCTGACTCGCATGGGCAGCAAAAAAAGAACTTAATACCCCAGCTATAAACGCGACTACTGCGCTGCCGATCAATACACCGCCCCAGAGCCATACTACAGAGGAATTCTGTTCTTTAATGCCCTGGTCAATAATTTTGGAAATGAGTAAAGGCTGTGACAATTCCACCGCTAGTTCAATAAGCATCATCACTAGGGCAGCTATTGCAGCGACTTTATATTTTTTGAGAAAAGAGAAAATCAAACCCATTCGCATACCCTCTTTTTCTATTCGTACAGTGCATCCCTTAAACGAGTCGACATTGTGGAAGCCTGCCCAGTTTTCATTATTGCCCGCCGCAGCGCTTTATTGCTTCGATTCAATTCCACCAAATCTGCCATCATCTCTTCCAGCAAAGCCTCAGCCTCGATAGAAAGATTTCCATTCTGCTGAATCAGAGCTAACCGTTCCTTGTATTCGTCTATTTTTTCAGTCACACATATTACTTCCTTTCCAATCACATGATTCCTTTTATCATACCACATTCAATTCTATCGTAATGTTTTCACTGGATACAGCTGACACGAATATGATACTCTAATAAGGTCGCATTTTTAAGATTAGATAATTGGCTTATACGAAAGGATAGATGGAAGTGGCACAATTGTTTTTCAAATACGGAGCAATGAACAGCGGTAAATCTATTGAGATACTCAAGGTTGCGCATAATTATGAAGAGCAAGGGAAATCGGTGCTCATTTTCACTCCATCCATAGACGATCGGGACGAAGTTGGTTTTATCTCCTCCCGTATTGGGCTGCGGAAACAGGCCATACCCGTCGACGAGAATACCGATATTTATAATATCGTCAGCAGTAACCAGCCCAAACCCCACTGTGTACTAATTGATGAATGTCAATTTCTAAGCAAGGACTGCATTCTACAGCTAGTACGGATTGTAGATGAACTAGGCATTCCCGTTATGGCATTTGGACTTAAAAATGATTTCCAGAACCAGCTATTTGAAGGCAGCAAATACATGCTGATTTACGCTGATAAAATCGAGGAAATGAAGACCATTTGCTGGTTCTGCGAGCGCAAAGCAACGATGGCTCTAAGAGTAGAAAATGGTAAGCCTGTATACAGCGGCAAGCAAATCCAAATTGGCGGCAATGAAGCCTACTATCCAGTATGCCGTAAATGTCACAAGAATCCTCCACTATAAAATATACCCACAAAGTGAGGCTTTGCTTCGATGCTTACTCAGGTACATTTCGGGGGGCCCCAAATATATACCTTTAGCTAAAAAAGCATTCCGAAGCCGCAATGGCCTCAGGAATGCTTTTTTTTAAAATAAAACTCGATTAAACCAGATATCTTTCTTTAAGAATATTCAAATGATGATGATCATGCCCAATCATTACGCACGCCACTGCTCTCGCGGATATGTTTGCATTGTTAACCGTTCCCTTACGAGTCCATGCATCTTCCGGCAAAGTGTCCAACAGAGCTTGCGTTGACTCTCGGACAAGCTTGTAATGAGCCAGTAGTTTTTCTAGAGTGTGTGCTTCAAAATTTGCGGTAGGCACATAGTCCTTTTCATCAAAGCCCGCCAGCGGGGTCTTATCTCCTCTTGCAACGCGCAACAAACGATAAGACATAATTCTTCCAGTATCCGCTAGATGGCCAACCATTTGCTTAATACTCCATTTATCAGGAGCGTAACGATGCTCTCCTTGTTCTTCCGTAAGGTTCGAAATAAAGCTACAAATCTCATCCGTCTGCGCTCTAAAAACAGTACAAATGTCCCCTTCAACTGGCACTAAATCGACATACTTTGATAATTCTTCAAGATACTCACTGCTTTCTGGACGTCGATCCATGTCTAAACCCCTCTCATTTTGAATTTTTTTGAAAAAATAGGAGGGAAATTATACTGTAGTTGTTGTATTTTAGTCCATTTTATACGATACTTGCAATAATAGGGTTAGTTAAACTAGAAGTCATCGGGAGTGTCGGCATGATAGATTTTATGCTTTTTATGATATTTTCAATACTAGAGACCTATGCAATGTTCTTTCTGGCTTTCAAAATTTTCAAAATTGACTTATATCATAAAGAGATGTTGTTTGCTAGTTTTATTATGGGCTTTTTTTCTTATACCCTTAGAATCAACTATGGGATAGCTTCATTAGATACTTTCTCACAATATGCACTAATGTTTTGTTTTATGTGGATGTTATTCCGGATTCATCCCTTCTACGCTTCCATATTAACCGGAATGGCTTATCAAGCTTACTCGGTGATTCAAACCATAATTATGTATCTATTAGACTCTGTAATCAACATGCCTCTAAATACTTCGGAACCGATTACAAAAAACATAATGACAATGCAGATATTATCAGCATTAGCCGCGGTTCTCATTGGTATGTATGTGGGTCATAAACGTATTGGATTTGACTTTGTACCTGACAAACCCGATGTAAGAATTAAACCAACGACTAGCGAAAAATTATTATTTGCTCTTAATCTTCCTACAGTAATTGTCGTTACTTTACTCACCTACTTTTTTGAATCTTTTTTCTCTTTCTTCATCCCAATTTTTTATGGAGTACTATTATGGGGATATCTATATTTCTCACACAAAAAGGATAGAAATAACTATGAGTCATTTAACTTTTAAAATTGTTGAGCTCATTAAGAAAAGTAATCCAGAGCAAACGCATTCCATTGAAATCATGCATTATGCCCTTAGCATTATTTTAAATACTTTATTCATTATTATAACTTCGTTATGCATCGGCGGGCTCACTGGACAGCTAAAGGAAACATTCTTAGCCTTATTTAGCTGCATGCTCCTAAGAATGTCTTCTGGTGGAGTGCATTTAAAATCCGCAAGGTCCTGCAATATTGTATCTATCTTTATCTGTTCACTGATCCCTCATATCACTTATCTAATACATAACCATATCCTTTGGATTAATCTTTTTTCTTTGCTTGTAATGATCTTATGTGCTCCAAATCCTGATGCTAATGCGCAAATCCCCAAAGAATGGTATTTGGGTTTAAAGATCATTTCCATAATTCTGGTTTCTTTGAATTTTTGGATCCATTCGTCTGTCATTGGATTGGCATTTTTAGTTCAATCCTTTACAGTTATAATTCCATTACAAAGGAGGCCAATCAAATGAAGAAAAATTTAGCTCGTTATGCTTCTAACCTATTAGGTATTTCTGCTGTTGTTTTTGCAACAATTCTGAAACCACTTGCTAACAGCCCTGAGATTCCAAAAGAACTGCGCAAGTAATCAAACAAGGATGGGGAAAAGATGCGTGTCTTACAGAAAGACGGTTCCTCTAGTGATATTCTAGAGGAAGATATATTGTATTTCTCCAATTATAAGAATACAATATTCGTCCATACGAAAGAAGGCGAATTTATTCTCCCCACCACGCTTTCCGATCTTTCCGTAGCGTATGAGGGTAAGGGATTCGAACGCCTTGACCGCAGCAACGTCGTTAATATCAACAACATAGAAGGCTATGATCCCGGACGCAAGATTGTATGCTTTAATCAAGGTAAGCAGTTCACTACCGTTTCGGAATCCAATGAACCTCGCCTAAAGAAGTACTTATCTACTCATAAGAAAGATTCTGATTAAAACAATCCCGACATGTACTAAACATGTCGGGATTGTTTTTGTTTATAAAATTCAAAGTAAACCAATCCATTATCACACAAAATAGCTATTATGCCATAATTCCCCTAAGATGTAAAGAAAAATTCATAGGATGAATGACAGGAGACGGATTGTATTCCAAATGATACCATATATATAAATGTGTAATAAAAACAAATATATGATGGAGGAACCAAATGAATTACTATTTTCATCCCTCACCACGCCCCTCATCTCTTGAATCAATATCTGATGAAGAATTACTTAACATCTATAAATTAGCGCTTGAGGCACAAGCTTTACCAGATTTCATAGAGATTGTTAGAGAGATCTTAGACAGTAGAGATCTCATACAAACTGAAAAATCATAACATCCCCATACACAAATTAATTCGCAAATTATGACATAATTACATAACTTCCTATGGCTTCACTGCGAGTGTTCTCTAGATTGTCTTCATGTTAACATCATCAACATAAAGAAGGTAGAGCCTCCTTAAGGCCCTACCTTCTTTATGTTCAGTAAGGACTACTCCCTGAAATAGAGTAATCTTCTACTCCGTAATTTCCGTTTTAAATACATTTTCCAATTTTCCGCCAAGTCTTTTCTTCAAAGGAACTTTAATATCTCTACCCAGCTCTTTGAAAAATGTTTCTACATCGCATTTCACATTTTGTGCAGTCGCAATTACAGCGCCATCACCAACAATATTTTGATTCTCTTCAAGAGGAACATCAACTTCGATATCATACTTTTTGGATAATGTCTTGATGTATCGTGCGAAGATCTCCAGCAATTCCTCGTTATTAAAATTCTCTATAGCGACTTTTCCCTTGCTGGTAAACTTCATGTTAATTTTCATTATTAATATCCCCTTTTCTGTCAAACCATTTTTAGTTGTTAGTTTATGGATCAAGATGAATAGATGGCTGCAAGAAAGGGCAACATTATTCATTTTTGAGATCATTTATGAAACACACATTATTTATAAGCACCCTTTATCTGTTGTACTTTAAACTGCGTAAATTCTTTGAGCGCTTGTATGACCTGATCCTGTTCTTCTTCCTTCAGCTCATAAACGCACTCCCGTAACCACTCGCCAAATAGAAAGGCTTGACGCCCTTTCCGAGGGCTCTTTCTTAAGGAGTCGAGGCAACCCTCAAACTTATCGTTCAGGACGTCGGTAAGATTGTATTTCTCAATCTTCTCTATTACCATTCCTGCCCCATATTCCGTTTCATAAACTATGACTTCATTAGAATCAAAGGAAACGTAAGATGTTTCTTTACCTTCCTTTGCCCTGAATTCCTTAAGCTTGTTAAATGCCGTCTCATAAATGTAGTCCTGAGACTGTTTAAGCTGTGGCAGCTCATAACCATGCTTCAAGGTCTTGATATATTCAATATCTGGCATATAGTCTGCCAAATGATACATCCGATTCTTCAGATCTGTTCCAAGTGCTTCGATGATCTTGTCCAGATTGTCTTTTAGCGGAATACTCTCTCCACGCTCGATCTTGCTAAGCTGTGAGTAACTTATGCCGCTCTTTTCTTCCAGTCCTCTTAAGGTTAACCCTCTCGTCTTTCTGATGTGCCGAATGAAATTACCCAGCTCATCGGGATAGTTCTCAAAATCATTCATGGGAGTCACCTCCCTACTATCATAACACAACATAACAATTTGTGTTGGCTTATAACAATTAATACTAGTAATTACTTGCCTCTGAAGGGTGATTCTCAGTACCAAAAACCCAATATAATACTACATTTCCAAAAAAACGGATAATATTTGATACTCATCTGCCAGGCTCTGGATTGTAATCGTTGGTTGGGAATTACAGCGTATCGGACCGAGGAGATCTTATTAAGCTGATTTATGCCATTTCACCCAGCTATCGGACTCAGATGCAACTGTTCATTAAAATATACTACGGTTCGGTGCAAAAGTATGACAATAAGAGTTATGATGTCCGAAAAATTGGAAAAAGACCAAGAAGTTGAAATAGCTGCAATACAGTCCATAACGATCCCAAACCATCTACTGTCTGAGAACCATTGTGTGCTTCCAGCTAATCCAATTAGTTAAAAAAACAGCCAGTCCCAACAACCTGGAACTGGCCATAATCGTTACTTCATAACACTCAACAGATTGAGGATCATCTGTGCACTTTCGGCACGTGTGCCGTTTTGCTTCGGAGCAAATTGCGCTACAGCACGTCCCTGCATCAATCCAAGTCTGTACACCTCGCTGATAGCCTCTTGAGCCCATTGTGGTGCAGTGCCAATATCATTAAATGCTGAAACGTTAAGACTAGCTACAGATACGCTGTTCTTGGCGTATGCATATGCACGAGCCAGCATCGCTGCCATCTCTTGACGAGAGATCCTGGCATCCGGTTCAAACAGTAAAGCGGTCTGACCGTTAACAATTCCAGCTTGTTTTGCTAACCCTACTGCTTCTGCATACCATTTATCAGCAGGTACATCAGTGAAACCAGCTTCTGCCTGACCTTTTAAGCCAAGCGCACGGACTAACATCGCTGTAAACTCCGCACGTGTAACCGCACGGTTTGGATCAAAACGATCCACAGCTACCCCCTGTACAAGCTGTTTTGCCGCAAGCTGCTTCACAGCAAGGTAAGCCCAGTGATCCGGCTTCAGATCATTGAATGTTTTGTCATATTCTAATACAACATATTTACTAAAATGACTGACAGCAGCAGATAGATAACCATTCATCCATGTACTGCTCATATACTCCAACTTACCGGCATCATCCATAAAATAAATACCCAGTAAGCTTTGCTCTACAGTCGCACCGACCTTATATGAAATCGTGATCGGCTCTGCAAACTGTCTTAATGAGAAGGACTGGCCATTTTCTGTGAGGATGCTGAGCGACCATTCTTGCAGATCACTTTTCGCTCTCAATTGTGCTCCAGCTAGTGTACCTGCACGATCCAACAGATCCACGGCTGTATTACTAGCTAAAGTGTTCAACCGTAGTGAAATCGTACTCTTGGCAAGAGCCTCAGCTGAGATTAGCTTACTAAGTTCTGCCAGTACTGTAGCAGGAATCGTAACGGATAAATCCTGCATAACCACTCTAAGCGGTGCGCGTCCAAGCAGTTCAACCACATTGCCTGGCAAAAGCAATTCCGTAACCGATCCGTCAACAGAAACCACAACTTCACCTTGAGCATTCTTGTTCTCTGACAGTTGAGAGGCTGTTATAGTTACTACACCTGTTTGTGCAGATGCCGACGGAGTTGGTGTCGGTGTAGCAGTTGGCGTTGGTGTCACAGCAGGTCCCGGCACCCAGCCTCCTGGTGTTGGTGTTGGCTCTGGGCTTGGTGTTGGAGTCGTACCTGGCGTGCTCTTAGTTACTGTCAAAATATATTCAGTGCTGAACCCCTTATAAACAGCGCTGACTTTTGTTATACCAGCACTCAATGCGTGAAGCTCCCCATTCTCACTAATCATTGCAATGGAATGATCAGATGTATCATACCTTACGGTCTCGACCAATTCTTGCTTGCTTCCGTCACTATATACCGCCTGAACAACAACGGAGCCTTTATTTCCCTGTTCCAGCGAATCCGGCCCTTTTATCGTTATTTCCGTAAGAATAGGAGCCTCATCATTTGTTACGACGAGACTATACTCCGAGGCGAACTCCCTGTAGGTTACTGAGATCACAGTAGAGCCTTCCTGATGAGCCTCGACCAAGCCCTGTTCATTGATTGTAGCAATATGCTCATTCGAGCTGGAATAATGAAGTCCATCCAATATTGGGATTCGTTTACCGGATGCATAGACTGCTTCGGTGACTGTCTGGTCGACCTCTGCTGGTTTAAGCTGTCTTTTACCCTGAAGCTTAATTGCTTGCAGCGCATCTACAGTTATCGTACTTTCGGCAAAAATATTCGGGTAACCTGCCACTGTGACTCTTATCTTAGCTGTCCCTGGCTTCAATGCAGTAACCAAGCCATTTTCATTTACAGTAACAACTGATTCTGCCGGATCAGGAACGATGGACCAAATCTTCGTCAGATGATTAGCCTCTTCTGGCCCCACCTTAGCTTGCAATTGCAGGCTAGCCCCAGGCTCAAGCTCTACAACAGTTTGATCAAGCGTAATGGATTCCGGATCCAATTTGCCGATCACTAAACGGTCAATCTCAACCCCGTCTACTGTTCTTGCGGTAACCGTAATCTCGTTCTTCTCAATCTCAACAGCCGTATAGATTTGCTCATCTTCGTCATATATTTTTTCCTGCCAAAAACGTGGCGTTAGCGCATAGAACTTAGGACCGGAGGAACCGCCGATAACATATCGTGTGCCTTCGCCTTCTGCTACCTGTTTACCATCCTTCATTGGAAAAGTTCGCAAGTAAATATGATCATGACCGTTCATCACTAGATCCACATTATGCTTATCAAACACCGGCACCCACTTTGCTTGCACCTGTTCATTCGAATAGATGCTGCCATAGGGCCCTTGATGGAAAAAAATCACCTTCCACTTTTTATCTGTAGCTGATAGATCCTGATCCAGCCACTCTGCCTGTTCAGTGAATGGAGCACCTGAATGCTCTGTATTCATAACCACAAAATGTGTATCCTGAATGTCAAAAGAATAATTCGTACCTTTTACGCTCGCCGCACCGTTTTGCGGGTTATTGAATTGCGCCAGGTAATCCCCATCGCCATTGGTTCCCATCACTTCATGGTTCCCAATAATCGGAACAAGCGTGGTATTCATCAGCTGCTTTTGGGCTGCATCAAACCACCAGTTCCACTGCTCTTGTTCAAAGCCTTTATCCACCATATCTCCAGCGTGAACCAGCATTTCAGCATCCGGCATATAGGCAAAAGCAGCCTCTATCGTATTGCCCCAAAGACCAAATCCCGCTTTAGAATCTGCTTGAGAATCTCCGATAAACAGGAATTTTGTAGAAGCGCTCTCCCCTCCGCTTGTAACGAAGGTTCCTTGCTCACTTACATTTGACTCCCCATCCCCCACACGATATACATATTCGGTTCCAGGGATAAGCCCTACTGCCTCCGCTTTATGAACTCGCATCGTTCCATCATTGTTGGTGTTGTAAATTGAACTGTTGCCGGTAATTTTTGTTACATTCAGGGCTTGAAAGCTTGTGAACTCTGCTTTTTTCACAAGTTCTACTACAGTATTCATGGTTAGCGGTTCTGTCTGCCAAGTAAACTGGCGAGAAGTCGCTGCATCTTGGCCCATCGTAACATTAACATTACGCGGGGCAGCAGTACCGTCATATGGAGCAACCTTGAACGTCATTACAGGACTATAGGTATTTCCTTTTACTGCCTGCAATTTAAAAGTTCCTTCTGCTGAAGTGACAAGGCCAGTAGTAAGTGTCCCACTTCCCCCTGAAGTTGCGCCTTGTACCTCCAATCCATCGAACAACAGTTTCGCACCTTCAACGACACTTCCATTCAGATCTTTTACCGCAAAAGACACATCAAAGCCCTTCGCAAGATCATAATGGTTCCAAGTGAGCATCAACTGTGTCTTTACAAGAGATTCAACAGCCGCTCCAATAAAAGAAATAGGAACCCCGGCACCTTCTGTCGAAGTTACAGATCCGGATGTATTTTCAATTACAAAAGGTTTGCTTGTCTCCCCAGCGAGCTGCTCCTGAGTAAAGGGACCCACATAATCATTTCGAACCGTATATTGAATTTGTCCGATGAGATCCGTATCTCGTAGATTGGAGGAATTGATATTCGTTAGGTTAAGACGCACAGTGCCCAAAGCTGGATCAATGATTGACTCCATTTGCGTTTCTGATACCTTATCCCCACGAATTACCTGCAAATCTTTAACTGCAGCCGGATTAAAAGCAAACGTAAGATTTCCTTCCTTCAGCTTACCCGCTTTCTCTGCCGTTACATCCAAAGTGTAAGTGTTCCCGGCATAAACGGCTTCTGGTGTTTTGTACACATAGAATGGAGAGCCCAAATTCACTGTAAAATACCATTCTTTTATCGTCTGGTTACCGCTCAAATCGCGAATGGCAACTTTTACTTTATGACGGCCTTCTGTAAGCGGAACCTTTGGTTTATAAGTGATCTGACCCTTTGGAGGATAAAAGCCATGCTCCACTATTTGATCGTCCACATATACTCGTGTTTTGTCCGGATCGATTAAGGTCGTTCCCGGATGCACCACTGGATCATAACCATCATCCTCACCATTGACGGAAAGGGTCGGCGTAGCTGTTTTGACAATTTCGTTCACGCCAGGATAGGCATCTTTAAGCACAGGAGGAGTTCTATCCTCCTCTATCGGACCATAAATGGCACGAATATCATCAACGTAAATTGCACCTGCGCTCTTGTTAAGATTGCTTGTCTCCATATAGCGAACAGGCATATCCATCGTTAACGGGGTGGCTTTCCCCTTAGGCACGGATACTTCGACGTATTTCCAACCCGTCCAGTTCACACCATTTACCTGATCGGTAAAATCCACGGGCACTGCCGCATTATTGCCATCACGAATTTGTCCCCGCAGCCAGTGCTTTTTGCCATCTCCGTAGATCCACATACTGATTTTCTCAGGATACCCCGGAATCTGAATTCGATTGGCAGTTGAGCTTGCGGCTAAATAAGCACCCGATGTGCCTGTTTTATTAACAAAATCATATTCCAGCTTTAAGGCTTTATCCCCATTACGGACAAAATCCTGATCAGTCACTTCCTGAATCGCCACACTGTTAGCTGCTGCACTGGAGGCAATATATTTATCAATGCCATTCTCAAAATCCTCCAGCATTACAGGCGGTAACCCTACATTTACTTCAAAAGAGGTCTGGGCGTCCCCGTACTTAGCATAAATCTTCCCGTTCTTCCCATTTTCACTCGTCGCTTGAAACAGACCTTTCTCATCTACAGTTCCGATCTCGCCCTCTACCCGCCATTCAAAACTATGGTTGTCGGCTTGAATTACCTGTCCATTACGTAGCGCCTTCACAGTTAATTGCGCAGCAGCACCTGAAGAATAAGTTTTGATCTCATCAGGAAACCTAAGGTCTGTGAGCTTATCCACGACTTCGATTTCCCCACTGCCTTTGACTGCCCCCACCTCTACATTTACCGTTCCTGTGCCGGCAGTGGTTCCTGCGGTGAAGACTCCGTTCGCATCGACAGTACCAAGGTCAGCGTCCACCTGCCAATTCAAAGTACCCGAATAAGGTGCCGGATGGCCGTTCTCGTCCATTCCTGCTGCTTTGAACATAAAGCTGGAGCCTTGCAAAATACGTTCCGCATTCGGTTGCACAACTAGCTTAGAAGCTGATGATTGCTCTGGGGCTGTGTTGACGACCAGCAAACCGTTGCCGGTTTTACGTTCATAGCCATCAGAGCCCTGATTCATCATTTTGACACCAGATGCACCCGGCATTCTGGCCACAAAAGTAGAAGAGCCGCCACCATCCAGATTCATGGCGTTCACAACGCCCATATCCTTCAGAATGTTGCCAAGCTCATCGGTATCTACGCCCTCACTAAAACCTGGCGATCTTCCATCCACTTCGAATAAAACGAGACTTCCGTCCGCTTTTGTCCCAATGGCTGTACGCGGATGAATTCCTAAAGGTCCTACACCTTGTTGAACTATTCCGTCTTTTACCAGCGGCCCTTCGCCGCCAATGGCTACCTTCACATCATTCCATTCTCCGCTAAGCGCAAAGGTCGCAATAACGTTATCGCCAACCGATAACCCCTGCAGAACAGCACGAGACGTTCCGTTAGCAGACAAAACTACTTTTCCTTTGGTAAGCGGCGTATTGCCTTGATTGTTGCGAATCTCAGATACCTTCAGCATCAAGGTCTGACCGCTCTTCACTTCTCCCTCGACAATATCTAGAACAACCTCGTCACCCTCATTGGTCGACTTTGTAGTTGTATTATAATCTTCCGTATAAAGAACCAGCTCATTCGTATTTCGATAACGGTTGATGCTGGTTAAATTAGTTGTTTTTCCATTAATCGTTACGTTCTTGGTCAGCTTCGGCACCCCATAAATCGAGCTGCCATCTTCTTTTAAACCGAAAGTAAAAGCTGAAATCGAACTGTTCAGGATTACACCATCATCCATAAATAATCCATTCGGAACACCCGTGGCAAAACCGGAGATTTCATAAAAATCACCGTTAATCCCTGCGATCACTCGGTTTCCAGGCGAATCCGCATAAGCGGCCATTTCTGTAACACCCTTCATACCGTATACCTTTCCATCCTTCGTACCTGCCCGCAGTTCTAAATGGCCTTGCCCTGGGTTGAACTCCACTGCATGAATCTTTTGTAAACCACGTTCATTCTGAAGATCCATCCAGGTGTACATCGCCCCATGTGCGAGCTCTGTTTGACGTACATCAATAACGGTTCCGTAGTTTGTTGCTGGTAAATCAGAAATGGAAGCGTGAACAAATACTCCCGGCTGCAACAACGAAATCAACAAAATAAAAATAACTGCCACATTAATTTGCCTTAGATACCTTCTCACTGTGTTGACATCCTCCCCACTTGGCTGTCCTAATAACGATCTGAGCTTGGACAACATCATAGGGTTATAATAACTAGGAAGCGTAAAGGTTAGATAAAATTTACCAAGGCATACTGTTAACTTCTTCTAATCCCCTCCTCAAATTCATGTTTCAACCTGTTGATGAATCTTCTGACCGTTTTCGATCCTTGTTTAGAAGCTGAAACAATGGACCCCGGAGTATTACGATCTGGTGATCGTAGCTCGATCGTCTTCATGATCTTCTGAGAACCCTCAAATGTTTTTAGAAAAGAATAATCCATCCCAATCGTGATCGCGAGTCCTGACGCAACTGCATTATCAATGGCACGGGTGTTATTGCTTGTAAAAAGAATATTCATCGGCCCAACTTTCAGTAAATAACGCTCCACAAAGTCCTGTATGTAATGATCATCGTATAAAACCAACGTCTGGCCTACTAACTGTTCGGGTGTAATTATTGTATTTAGAGCTAGTGGTGATTGAGGATGTACGCCTACAACAATCTTACCTTCCATTAATTCCTCGAATACGACTCCTTTATGTTTCTCTGATAAGCCCTCTGGCGAGACCATCAGTCCGATATCCATTTCATCCTGAAGCACATTATCCAGAATTTCTTTAGGTCCCTTTTCAAAAATCTCTATTTTCACATTTGGAAAATCCGCTTTAAAACCGGATATGACCTTCACGATTAGATGCATGGGTCCCGGAATCGTAGCAATCTTCAAATGACCACTAAGCGCATCGCTGTAGATCTGTGCTTCAGCTTTTAATTCATTTACTTTCATCAAGACTTCATTTGCTTTGCCGATAATGGCTTGTCCCTCTGCTGTGGGAACTGCTCGTTGGCCTCGCGAACGAATGAACAAAGTAACTCCAAGCTCCGCTTCCAGCAGTGTTATGGACTGGCTTATGGCAGACAGGGTGATATGACGATTTTGAGCAGCTTTGGTTAGTGAACCAATCTTTGCGACTTCTACGATATTCTCGCATTGCTCTAAATTCATTTGAATCACTCCCTAAGTTAATATTTACTTAACATCTATTAAATTTACTTAAATTTTAATTAATTTAGACAAGTGCTACAATGTAAATAAGTTAGTAAATAACCTTTTCACCTTATAAACCTATATTTCTAGTATAACTATATTTCTCGAGGAGGAGTCCCAAATGACAGACAAAAGAGTAGCCGTAATTACAGGTGGAGCCAGTGGAATCGGGAAACAAACCGCAATCAAATTTGCAAGAAAAGGTGATCAAGTGGTCGTTGCCGATTTCAATCAACAATTAGGTGAAGAAACGGTCGCACAGATCATCAAGGATGGTGGCGAAGCTATTTTCGTCAAAACGGATGTTTCAAAATACGAAGAGGTAGAAGCACTGGTTGAGAAAACCGTTGCCACATATGGAAGAATTGACGTTATGTTCAACAATGCCGGGATCGGCCGCGTCACTCCTGTACTAGACCAAGACCTTAAGGATTATCATAGTGTTATTAATGTCAATCAGCATGGTGTTGCCCACGGTATTATCGCAGCAGGTAAAAAAATGCGTGAGCTCGGCATCAAAGGGGTCATCATCAATACAGCTTCTGTATTTGGATTCCTAGCTTCCCCAGGTACATTCGCGTATCACGCTTCCAAAGGTGCGGTCATTATGATGACTAAATCCGCAGCACTTGAAATGTCCGTTCATGGCATCCGCGTGCTTGCCGTTGCTCCAGGCGCTGTAGATACGCCAATTATCCAAGGATATAAAGATCAAGGAATGGTCGACCAGATGAAGAGCAAAGTAATGGGTAACAAATTAACATTGCCTGAACAAGTTGCAGACACTGTATACTTGCTCTCCTTACCAGAAGCTAGTGCAATTAACGGTAGTGTTGTAATGGCTGATGAAGGTTATGCTTCATTTAAATAAAAAATTATAGATCAAAAAATCCAAGGCTTCCCGAGCGGGATGTCCTTGGATTGTTTTGTATTACTCCCATGATCTCTGTTCATTGATTTCCAGCTTACGTTTAAATGCCTGCTCTAGATCAATATCCAGTTTATTGGCTAGATCAAAAATATTCCACACCACGTCGTACATCTCAAATCCCAAGTTTTCTTTCTTCTCTGCACCGGGGTCGAAGGATACGGATAGCACCTCTTTGGACAATTCCCCTACTTCAGTCATTAAGTACAGCATTCTCTGCTCAATGGAGCTCGTGTCAAAACCTTTGGTTTCACTGAACTTCTTCACATACTGTTGAAACTCAGATGTATTCATTTCGTTACGCCTCGCTTTTAGGGTATAAAGTTATGTAGTTTATAAAAACGATGTCATGCGATTAGCCTAGCTCATTCCTTTATTATCATCCATTTGTTCGAAGAAAACAAACTCTCCCGTCATTACAAAAAAACGATTCTTCAGATCATTGAAGAATCGCTAAGAGAATTTATTTACTTGTTGCTGTTTCAGCCACTATCTACGCCTATGTCGGACATTTCACTGCGCGTTAATCCGCAAGTGCACGGCCAATTTCATCGTCGAACGTGCCGCACCAGTAATGGCGAGACTCTTCATCATTATTCATTTATTATTCGCCGAGCTGCTCCTTGAGCTGCACAATTTCTGTTTCCATGAAATCCACACGTTTATTCAACTCCGCGATATAGTTTCTTCGAGCCTCTTGGTCTGCTGCGCTTGTTCGGTCGGCCGCAGTAGTTTCCGCCAGTTGGATGGCTTCTTTGAGAACTTGAACGCTTGATTCTGCCCCTGCTAATCTTTCCCGGAGTTTAGCCGCTGCAATACTTGCTTTTAGCGCTGCCTTCTCAGTCTCCTTACTCTCCAATATTATCGTCTTTCCTTCAACCGTCAACCCTGCTCCGGTCGCTTCGGACATCGTGCGCACAGGTACGTAGGCCGAGTTATTTACTACAATCGCATCTGCAATCTTCTTTCCGTCTTGTTTTATCGTATACATTCCGGAAACTTTAGCGCCAATTAAAGACGAGCTCGCTGCGAATCCTATTGAACCACCAAGTAACAACGCCGCTGCTACAATCCCTACTATTTTCTTCTTCATATCTACGAACCTCCTGAGCTTATTATTCTTCCAATTATAACCAATTAATTCGTAACATGAAAGATATACTAAGAGACTCTGCCACAGCCAACTCAACTACTGACCATATGTAGTCTAGCTATAAGAAGCCATCTGAGTAAGCTTGATCCTATTGTTCCAAGTTGTGTTTTTCGATTTCACGAACAACTTTATTTCGAAATGATTGATGTTAGTTGTAAACAATGTTACTCTATCAACGGTAAACTCAAAATCTTATGCTCCTCAATACCTCTATTAGTAGTCACTATTTTAGTTATAAAGAAAGGTAACACTATGATAAAAGTTGATAATTTATCCTTCGCATTCCCGCAAAAAGAACTATATAAAAACATTTCATTTACGCTTGAAGAAGCACAACATTGCGCTTTTATAGGAACAAGTGGCAGTGGTAAAAGTACACTGATCGATATACTGATGGATCCAGAAAAATATTTGTTCGAAGGCAAGTTAGAAATTGACCCAACCTGCAAAATTGGATATGTAAGTCAGTTCTCACAAGTAGACAGAACTAAAGAAACAACCGTTTTTGAATATATAGGAGAAGAATTTATTAAGATACAAAATGAAATAACAGCTATTCTCACTGAAATGGAAACATCATCAGATATTGATTCATTACTCGAAAAGTATCAATTAGCTCTAGATGCCTTTGATTCAATGGATGGAAATGATTTTGAAAGCAATATTAATAAGAAACTAAATTTAGCCAACCTCTTGAAGCTAAAAGATGCTAGGGTATCCGATCTAAGTGGTGGGGAATTCAAGCTTATTCAAGTGATGAAGGAAATGCTGACTAGTCCAGACTTAATGATTATGGATGAGCCCGATGTATTTTTAGATTTTGAAAACCTAAATGCACTTAAAAATCTTATTAATGCTCACAAAGGAATATTGCTAGTTGTTACGCATAACCGTTATCTATTAAATCATTGTTTTAACAAAATTATACACCTTGAAAACATGGAGATCCAAGAGTTCGATGGGCGATATATTGAGTATAACTTCTCATTACTTCAGACGAAAATTGAGTTACAAGAAATCGCAGTCGCTGAACAAGAAGAAATTGAGAGATACGATAACATTATTGATAATCTTAGAGCGATCGCAACATATAATTCAGAAGCATCTAGAGGGAGAGCGTTAAAAGCTAGGGTTAAGTTTCAAGAAAGATTGGAAGCGCGAAAAATTAAAGCGCCATTCGTTGATATTAAGCAACCGAAAATCAGTTTTGGTGTGGACAATGAAATTGAAGAAGACATCACTGTTTTAAATGTGAATAATTATAGTGTTTCCTTTGATGAGTTGATTTTAGAAAATGTTAACTTTGAGATGAAACCTACAGATAAAGTAGCCCTTATCGGTCCAAACGGTACCGGGAAAACGACTTTACTCCGAGATATCTTTAAAAATAATCATGATTCAATTGAAATAAATGCTGATATTAAAGTGGCTTATCTTTCTCAGCTTCAAGACGAAGTGCTAAAGGATTCTAATACCATACTAGAAGACTTCATCGATGCTGGGTTTGCAACTTATGACGAGATTAGAGCACATCTTTCAAACTATGGCTTTGAAGGAGAAATTCTTAATCAAAAGATAGAATCTTTATCTGGTGGCGAAAAAAATATACTGCAATTGGCAAAAGTTTCTGCTAGCAAAGCAAACTTGTTGCTTCTTGATGAACCGACAAGTCATTTAGACACCTATACACAAATCGCACTGGAGAAAGCCATTGAAGACTATAAAGGTGCGATTCTCATGATTTCTCATGATTTCTATTCTGTAGTAAATGGTATGGATTATGTATTAATCATTGACGATAAGACGATTAGAAAAATGAGTATGCGAAAATTCAGAAAGATGATTTATGCCAGTCATTTTGATAAAGATTATTTAGAAAATGAACAAAATAAAAAAGCAGTTGAAATGAAAATAGAATTAGCTTTAAAAGACAATAATTTTGAACTTGCAAAAGGTATGGTTGACGAGCTAGAAGAGCTGATTAAGCTGCTTTAAATACAACCCTCTGGTGGGAAAATGTCTACAAAAAAGACACTGATGAATAAGATTGATATGCTCCCGTCATAGTAGACAGTAGAAAAAATAAAAACTTCTACTGCTTCAATGACGGGAGTTTTTCTAATGTCTAAAAGAAGTCCAGCATCTTTAGAAGTAAAATTACATGTCGTACGGCTGTGCCTTGAGCACAAGTCGAATCCAAACTATGAGGCAAAACAGCGAGGTCTTAGTTCGCACACGGTAAGAGAATGGATTAGGAAATATAAAGCAGATGGTTTAGACGGGTTAAAGGAATCGAGAACATGGAAAACATACTCAAAGGAATTCAAACTAGCTGTTGTTAACGAAGTATTGTCTGGTCGTTTCTCCGTTGAAGAGGCGACAAACAAGCATCATATTTCAAGTAGAAGTGTTTTGATCAAATGGATTACCAAGTATACTAATGAGATAGAATTAAAACCTACACATAAAGGAAAAGGACTATCTCATATGAACAAAGGACGTAAAACAACTTTCGAAGAACGTATTGAAATTGCACAATATACCATCGCTAATGAATTGGATTATCAGAAAGCGATTGAAAAGTACGGTGTATCTTATCAGCAAGTTTACGCATAGGTTCGGAAATATCAAGCTGGCCGTGAGGAAGCTCTTCAGGACAATCGAGGTCGTAAAAAGCCTGTAGAAGAACTAGAAGAGCATGAACGTCTTAAGCTACGGATTAAAGAGCTAGAAGCGCGAAATGAATACCTAGAGATGGAGAATGACTTCGCAAAAAAGTTGGCAGAGATCAAGCGACGAAATACACGCTAACCCTCGTTCGACAAGTAAACTTGTATCAAGCGATTCAAGAACTGAACAAAGAAAAAGGTCACGCAATTACGAAGTTGTGTGCGTTAGCTGGGGTTGCTCGATCTGCCTATTACAAGTGGTTAAAATGGAAACCCTCTTGCATAGAACTTGAAACTCGTGCGTTAGCGAAAGAAGTAAAGCTACGATATGACAAGCGAAAAGGGATTCTTGGCTACCGTCAAATGCGCACGCAATTAAACCGAAAGCTCAAAAAGCAGTACAACAAAAAGCGTTATTACCGAATTATGTGTGCTCTTGGGCTTAAAGCAGTCATTCGCAGAAAACGAGCGAGTTATGTGAAAGCTACGGAGATCCATGTAGCTGAAAATGTAATGAACCGTAACTTTGATGCCAATTCCCCTAATTCAAAATGGTGTACAGATGTGACAGAACTGAAGTACGGGAATGGGCGCAAAGCCTATTTGAGTGCCATTATTGATGTATATGATAATTCCATTGTTTCATGGGTATTAAGCCATTCCAACAACAATAAACTCGTGATGGATACGTTGAAAAGGGCTTACGCGAAGAATCCTGGCGTATCTCCTCTTCTACAAAGCGACAGAGGCTTCCAGTACACGTCTCATGAGTATAACCGACTTCATGTAAAGTACGGATTTAAGAAAAACATGTCTCGTGTGAGCCGATGTTTGGACAACCAACCTATTGAGCGTTTTTGGGGTACCTACAAGTCAGAAAGCTATTATCTTACAAAGTATGACACCTATGAAGATGTCCTCACAGAGGTTAGCCGATATATTCACTACTACAATAATTATCGCTACGTAGAATGTTTGGATGGCTTGTCACCTAACGAATACCGACGTGCTGCATAACGAAGATACCTCAGCTCTTGTATTACGAGCTGAGGTATCTAAACTAACTTTTTTTGTTTTTTACACTGTCCACTTGACAGGGAGCACTTCAGATCTCAGTGTCTTTTTGCTGCATTGATTTATTGATAGCTCTTGCCGCGGACAGTGGTTCACTTATCATTAGAAATCTATGCCAACATCCCCCTTATAGAATATTTGTTTTTGTATATGCATTATATACCGAGCATACGTTCTTTAAGCAGGAGATATTTTCTAACTAATCATTTTAAATTACTACCAAATTTATAATATAACGCAAATAATAAACGCCATTCCATATCAACGGTAGGCATTTATTATTTGATATTTATGATAATAAATAAAAACTACTTTGCAAAATCAATGTGAATCTTAGCATCATTCTCTGTTTTTTCCCAATTCACTTTTGCCCCCAATGCTTCAGAAATAAATCTCAGATTTACATAAAAGATATTACTCGTAGGTTCAAGTGATGGTGCTTGATTTAATACAACTTTTTCTCCATTTAATAATGCATCATAAGAATTATTTGTTAACACTATAACTTTATTATCTTTTGATGCTGTCACAGTTTTTGTGTTATTATCCCATTCAATCGACATTCCATACTTTTCAAAAATGGGTCGCATAGGGACAAGAGTTGTTCCAAGATAAGTGACATTTGCATAAATGTCTAACTTTTCATCATTAATGTAAATGACTGGCTTGCTGCGTGAAGCGTTTACGCCAGTCCCTCCTAGCATTAACGTAATAACAGATGTAAGTAAGATTGCTTTGAAAACTACCTTCATACGATTCCTCCTTTAAATAATAATGGACAATAGACACAAAAGTATCTACTGTCCATTATTTTAATTGTAAATGTCACTATTTACAACAATTGTAATTACATTATTTCCACTGACAGTGACATTCGAATGATCGTTCAGTGGGCCTGATAATGCACTGCTAGAAATAGGTGTTCCGTCAACTTTGATATTAGAAAAAGTCGTTCTATTTTTTCCTGTATCAGTTTTAGACCAAACAGTTGATAACAGTTTCCATCTGCTTATTGAGGCAATATTCCAGCTTGCATTTGATTCCATTATTGTTATATTTGGTGTGTCTTGAAGAGAATAGCCCCCGAGTGTTGGACAAATAGATGTTCCATCAATTTTGATTCTTACTTTTCCATTATAATTGTACCAAAAATACATTAATGGAGCTGTGCCAGGTTTATAACCATTTTTTGTTTGTACTTGATTATAGCTAGGATCGAAAGTAGCGCTTTGATATTGATCCCAACCTGTATTTGTCTCACTTACATATGGACGATTTTTTTTCTTGAGAATTATTACTGGTTTCCATCCATAAGACGTAGCACTTGGCCCTAAATTATTATAAAGTTCCACACCCATGTCAGCTGCCCAAGAACCAATACCATCGGTAACAGTCGTAGTATATTCAAATCCACCATAGTTAAAAGCAATATGATTCGGTCTATCCAGACTCACTATATTACTGTCCGCTAATGGTAGTTGCATTAGTGCCATAAGATAGCTACCAGTAGTATTAACATTCATTCTACCGCCTACACCATCCCCAATAAATCCAGCTCTAGGAGCGACGTTAATACTGTTAGCCTCATTAAATTCATTAACATTTCCCGCTAGAAGACTTTCCACATTAGTATCTGTCTTATCTACTACCCATAATTCTGGGGCAGCATTAGCCGACTCTTCATAAAAATAAGTATATTGTTCATCGAAAGTAATGTAATCATAAGTAGTTTGGTCAGCACTTTTTGCAAAAGCTACTTTACTATCTCTTTCTTCTTCAACAGCATTTTTAGCAATTTGTAGTACGGCAGCAAGTTGATAATCGGCAACCTTTTGAGTCTCTTGATGCACCACATTAATCTCTGCCAACTCCAGACTTGAAGTTGGTAATGTGTCGTCAGCAAAAGCTGAAACAGGGAAAACCGCAAAACTTGAAATAAGAAGACTAGTTAATATTTTTTTACTATAATTCATATAATTACCTCCTTTTGGAATGAGATAATTGTATGTCACATCAGATAAATAAAATAGAATATATTTCCTTGTAATATTTTGTATTTTTGACTATAATAATGCGATTTTCGCTATATTATTTCATAATATATATTATTATCTAATAGTCAAAATATAAAGTTCCTAAATTTTTTTCTTAATTCGCTATATAATAAAAGCCCAATTTCATCGTAAAGAAATCAGTGAAATCAGAGCTACTTTGCAGATTGGTTCGGGTGAAAACTCAGCAGATATTTTGAATCATTAAGTGGTTTTATCGCAATCTCGCTTCCTCTATAAGAAACAGTGCTTAAATAATCAATTAAACTCTTCTTAACATATCCCCTTTTCTATCCTCTTACAGTTTTTATTTGTGAGATATTCTCAACAGGATTTTTAAATAATTCTCCTTATTCACATCATGCTGATTCTTTAAGAATTAACTTTAAAAATTGTTCATAAGAGTTAACGGTCTTACGTGATAAATTCTTGTTTTGACAATCTAAAAAGTCTTCTAAAAAAAACTCCAAATCCGATAACTCCATACAAATCCTCCATCTCTTTTCCTACAAAAACAAAACCCAATAAACCAAAAAGGTTTATCGGGTGAGATGGAAAAAGTTTATCGGATTCAAAACAAGTCTATCGGTTTTTATATACTGTCTGTAAACACCTTCCAGCAACCCACAATCCCTTACCCCGCAGTGCCCCTAACCCTTTCAACTAACCTTATGCTCAATCCGCAGCTTGTCTGCTACCATGGCAATAAATTCCGAGTTAGTAGGCTTAGATTTGGAGATATTAATCGTGTAGCCAAATAAATGGCTGATGGAGTCGATGTTGCCACGGGTCCAAGCCACTTCAATCGCATGGCGAATGGCACGTTCTACGCGTGAAGGCGTGGTCTTGAATTTCTCTGCTATGGCTGGATAGAGTGTTTTTGTAATCGCACCAAGGATCTCGATATTGTTATATACCATGGTGATCGCTTCGCGCAGGTACTGATAGCCCTTGATATGTGCTGGAACACCGATTTCATGGATGATCGAGGTAATGTTAGCATCAAGATTCTTGCCCTTCGTAAGCGGCACTACATTCGATCTGGACGTCGACGAATAGTTGTACATGTTAGAGGATGAGCTCATGCTGCCTTGTACCCCTACAAGCTGACGTACACGATTTGCCAGGACCTCCATATCGAACGGTTTCAAAATATAATAGGATGCACCAAGCTGTACAGCTCTTTGAGTGATGTTCTCCTGACCAAAAGCGGTCAGCATGATGATCTTCGGTTGAGGATTCAGATCCATATCACGCAGACGTTCCAAGACACCCAGACCGTCTAAATGTGGCATGATGATATCAAGAATAAGGACATCGGGAACTTTGCGTGCTTCGCTTAGCATTTGAAGCACTTCTTCACCATTGTAGGCGATACCCGTTACCGTCATATCTTCTTGTTCAGAAATGTATTCGGAAAGCAAATTCGTAAACTCCCTGTTATCATCGGCCAACAACACTTCAATATTCTGCACTGGCTGCTTCCTCCTTAATTATATCTGCTATTCGAAAATAACATTTTTTTCTTGTCTCTTAACATTTTCGACATGGAGATTGAATTCCCTTCTGTCGAAAATTATTTTTCTTTATTTTTTTTCTGGCATGGATTATAATTAAATATTTTATTTCAAGTTTCGATGATCTTCGTATTCCTTCGACAAAAAAATCTTAAGGCTAAACCGCCTTAAGATTTAATGGATACCTATTCTCCTGTAGGGTTACACCAGAATCCTTAAGCATCCATTCGATGAAGCAACCGTAACCGGACTTAGGATCATTTACAAACACATGAGTTACAGCGCCGATGAGCCGTCCATTTTGAACGATTGGACTTCCGCTCATCCCCTGAACGATACCACCTGTCTTATCGATCAGTCGCGGATCTGTGATACGAATGACCATACCCTTTGTCGCCGGCGTCTGCTGATGTGCCACATGAATGATCTCAACCTTAAATCGTTCTACCTGCTGCCCATCTACAACGGTAAGAATTTCAGCTGGACCTTCCTTGACTTGATTGCTCATTGCCACAGGAATAGGTTCTTTATAAAGACTATGCTCGGGATTACGACTCATTTTACCGAAGATTCCAAAATCTGTGTTACTCTCCACATTACCAAGCACTTGGCTTTCTTTTAAGAAATGGGCTCGTTTCTCACCCGGATCGCCATCCTGGCTTTTAGAAATCGAAGTTACACTGGACTGAACAATATGACCGCTGCCAACAACAATTGGTGTTCCTGTATTCATGTCCGTAATCACATGTCCTAAAGCTCCATAAACCCCCTGTTTCGGGGCATAAAAAGTTAACGTGCCGACACCCGCTGCAGAATCTCGAATGTACAGGCCTAACCTCCAGACTTTGTCATTAATATCATACGCGGGTTTCAGCTTGGCTGTATGCTCTTTCCCAGCGCGTTTAAAGACAATCGTCAGAGAATTATTCGCTTTTCCAGCACGATCCACAAGCTTGGCCACCTTAGATAACTCGTCCAACTTCTCTCCATCAATGGAGATCATCAAATCACCTGGCACCAAACCGCTGACCTCACCTGGGGAAAGCTTGGATTTCTCGGATACTTCAATCAGATGATGTCCAACAACCAGAACACCTGCTGATTTCACCTTTACTCCGATCGTTTGACCTCCCGGGATCACCTTCAGTTCCGGTTTCATTCCATGCGCAGTCACCTTGGCAGGTTCACTGTTCAGTGGTGCGGCAAAACTTTGGTGGGTTCCCGTTATGCCCGATAAACTAAGAAAGAAGGCAAATAAAAGGCCTGGCATTAACTTCCTGAGGTTAGGCTTCAATGGCTGTCACGCTCCCTTTTGCTTCTTTCGCTTGACGAAAAAGGTGGTCGCCAATTGCGTACCTATAAGATAACCTTGCCCCCAGGCTTTTATTACTGTCAATCATTGTTCCGCTTAGCTTGTTGCAGCCTTACTTGCCTCGGCCAAATTAAGCATTTCCTGCGAATGGTGCAATGTTTTTTCGGTAATTTCCACCCCACCCAGCATTCGGGCCAGCTCCATTACACGTCCATCATTCGAGAGTGATTCCACTTCCGTCATGGTTCTTCCGTCCTCAACCTTTTTGCGGATTAAGTACTGATGATCAGCCATACAAGCCACCTGCGGTAAGTGCGTAATGGAGAACACCTGACAAGTGGAGGACAGCTTATACAGTTTATCTGCAATGGATTGAGCAGCCCGACCACTCACACCGGTATCTACCTCATCAAAAATCAGAACTGGAATCGCATCATGACGCGCAAAAATACTCTTCATTGCCAACATAATTCGCGACAACTCACCACCCGAGGCAATTTTGCCAAGAGGTCTTAACGGCTCGCCAGGGTTAGGGGAAATCATAAATTCCGCACTGTCGATCCCTTGTCTTGTAAGACGAATACGCCGACCCTTATAATCAACTCCACGTGGGTCCTCCAACGTGTCTAATTTAACCTGTAGCGAGGTTCTTTCCATCTGAAGATCTTTAAGCTCACTTTCCACTTGCGTGGCTAAATCAGACGCACACAGCTTCCGTGCTTCACTTAATTCAGTAGCTGCATCCATCAATACAGAAAGCAATGCATCGCGTTTGGTCGTCAGTTTCTCCAGATATTCATCTTTATTCTCAAGCAGATCGGTTTCCCGATGGATTTGTTCATAATAAGCTAAAATCTGTTCTACACTATCTCCGTATTTACGGCGGAGTCCGGTAATTAAATCGAGACGATTCTCGATTTCTTCGAGTCGCTGTGGATTGAATTCGATCTCTTCTCGGTAATCACGAAGCTGAAATGCAGCATCCTCTAGTTGATAATAAGAAGATTGCAGCTGCTCAAGCACGGATTTAAGACCCTTTTCATCATAACGAACCGCATCCTCGAGTCTGGAAATGACATTACCTATGGATTCTAAGCCTTGTCTATCGTAGAGAAGCTCATATGCACCTGATACGGAATCCATCATTTTCTCACTGTGGGATAGTTTGACCCGTTCTTCGGCAAGTAATTCATCTTCTCCCGGTTTTAATGCTGCAGATGAAATTTCTTCTAACTGAAAACGGTACAAATCAAGCATTTGATAAGCCTTTTGGCTGGATTCCTGCAGCTCTCGGAGCTCTTTCTCCACTTTCGCAAAGGCTGAATACTTTTCCTGATATACCGCTTTTAGCGGCCCGATAATGGGTTCTCCGTATGTATCCAGCAGTCCCAAATGTCGTTCTGCCTTCAATAGGTTTTGGTGTTCATGCTGTCCATGAATATTAACCAGCTGCTCGCCAATTTCACGTAGCATAGTAAGATTGACCATCTGTCCGTTTACACGTGATGTACTTTTACCCTGAGAGGTGAGTTCACGGCGTATTATAAGATGCTCCTCACGCTGAGCCTCAATGCCAAGACGCTCTAAAGTATCCCAGACGGGATGACCGCTTGGGAGGCTGAAGAGCGCTTCCATCTCTGCTTTTTCACAACCGTAACGAATAGAATCCGCGGAGCCGCGCCCTCCGGCAATCAGTCCAAGCGCATCGATAATAATGGATTTACCTGCCCCAGTCTCCCCTGTGAGCACATGGAAGCCAGGATAAAAATGCACATCTACCGCCTCAACGACGGCTAGATTGCGGATAGACAAGGTTTCTAACACTAATAGAGCACCTCCGAGAAGATGATAAGAATTTGATAGAATGAAATTTATACTTTCTTATAATTTAAGAAATGTAACCCATGATTTGTGAAATTACAGTCTTACTGTCCTCAGGCTGGCGGCAAATAATTAGAATGGTATCATCACCAGAGATGGTCCCCATAATTTGTGGCCAGTCAATATTATCAATCAAAGCAGCGACTGAGTTAGCCGTTCCCGGTAAGCATTTCATCACCACAAGATTAGCCGATGAATCGATCTGCACAAAATTATCCACCAAAACGCGCTTCAGCTTCTGTATTGGATTGTACCGTTGGTCAGTTGGAAGCGAATATTTGTATCTTCCATCATCCATAGGCACCTTGATGAGCAATAGCTCTTTAATATCTCGAGATACTGTAGCTTGAGTAACCTGAAAACCAGATTCACGCAAGGCTTCTACCAGCTCGTCCTGTGTCTCGATATCCTTTTGCGTAATAATCTCACGTATCTTAATATGTCGTTGACCCTTCATTGTTGCCTCCTAAAAGTTTTGTAAGCGACACTTCCAGATTAGCAGCGACAAAACTACATCGGAAGCATGGACTTAGTTTTGTAAGCGATGCTCCCCGAATTGCTTCGGCAAAACTACTTCGGAAGCATACACCTAGTTAAATATGGACTCAGTTTGATTCTCCGTCATCTCTGCCAAGCTTAATCACTTGAATAGATCCCGCCGCAGTATTAACATACAAAACTCCGCTACATTCCGGATAAATCAGCAAGTACGGAAGCAAGGTATCTCGTAAGCCACTGCCTGTGAAATCCAAAGGTTTCCGCGGTCTAGAAAGGATAACCAAATATATTGATCCTTCCTCTTTAGTCGCCACATAATCTATAAATAACCGGCTATACATCTGCGCCCCGTTTACGTTGAAGGACAACGGGATTTTGAGCTTCCCTCCAACGACCTCGTACCCTTCATCCTCTAGTATGTCTATAGATGGGTGAGGAATAATCACTTTATTAAACGGGATCTGATCCTTCATGAAAGAACGCGGAGAATTTTGCAGCCATATATATATCCGATAAATTATAAAAATCGATAATGCTACTCCAATAAACGCCATGACGACCTTGTCTGAGCTACCCGCCACTATCAATCACCTCGGTGATTTATTCGCGTGAAGCCATGCCAATTCCTTCTTCTAAGCTGCCTTTTTAGAAGCTTTCCGAATAATTGTTATTTTCCATATGGAAAAAGAAACTCACCGGCGCGATGAGTTTCCATGAGTCGAATTTACATTAAAAGTACCCGTAGCCTGCTTAATCACTTCATCCGCTAGGGATGGAAAATCCTCCACTGGAATGACTGATGATACAGCATCTGAAGGCTGTAATATACCTTCTTCAGCTTCCGCCAATTCAGGCGTTAGTCTCCAGTGAGCAAGAAACTCAATATTGCCTTCCCCGCCTGTAATCGGTGAAAAGGTTAATCCCTGCAGCTGGTAACCCAGCTCTGCCGCCATGGTCAGTACATTAATTAATACCTCTTTATGAACAGCAGAATCACGAATTACACCTGATTTACCAACCTTCTCCCGTCCTGCCTCAAACTGTGGCTTGATCAGCGCAGCAATATCCGCCGGGCGCTTAAGCAAAGCTTTGAGCGGTGGAAGAATTATTTTTAAGGAGATAAATGAAACATCAATACTCGCAAAATCTGGAATCGGACCCACCAAATCTGGAGGCGTCATATATCGGAAATTCGTTCGTTCCATCACACTAACGCGTTCATCATTACGCAGCGACCAATCCAGCTGATTATAGCCAACATCAATCGCGTACACATGGCTTACTCCATTCTGAAGTGCACAATCCGTAAAGCCTCCAGTAGAAGCACCGATGTCCAGCATGGTCCTTCCCGTAAGATCAATATTAAATTGGCGTAGAGCCTTCTCCAGCTTTAGGCCCCCACGACTGACATATGGATGCACAGAGCCTTTAACCTTAAGGGTGGCCTCCCGTGACACCTTCATACCAGCCTTTTCAATGCGTTCTTCATCCGCGAGCACCAGTCCTGCCATAATGGCTGCTTTAGCCTTCTCACGGCTTTCATAAAAACCTTGCTCAACAAGTAGTACATCTATCCGTTCTTTACGGTGTTCCATGGTCATCTCCCGATCGTTCAAAGGGTTGCTAATTTCCGGCTTCCATTTAGGAAGTCGAAGTTGTTTTGTAGTTATAAGCACTCAAAGCCATCATGGACTTGATACGTGCACATAGCGCTTCTACAGTAAGACCTGTTTCCTGGCGCTGTTCTTTAATAGAGCCGTGCTCCACAAAGATGTCAGGTACACCCATCAGATGTACACGAGCGTCATAAATTTCATTCTCTGCGTAGAATTCTAATACCGAGCTGCCGAGGCTTCCCGCTTGGCAAGCCTCTTCAATAACAACCATGTTGGTTCCAGCGTGAGCCAAATCAAGCAGCATGGAGTTGTCGAGTGGCTTCAGGAACCGCGCATTTACGACGCCTACCTGAATCCCTTCCCGCTTGAGTAAATCAGCGGCTTCTTCAGCCACTTGAACCATAGGTCCGCAAGCTACAACAGCATAACCTTCGCCTGTACGCAGTCGTTCCCATGATCCGATTGGAATAGTACGCAGCTCAGGATCCATTGCTACACCTGTACCGTTAATACGCGGATAGCGATAAGCAATCGGACCGTCATTATATTCAAGCGCCGTCTTCATCATATGACGCAGCTCATTTTCGTCTTTTGGCATCATCATCACCATATTCGGAATATGGCGCATAAAAGCAACATCGTACACACCCTGATGAGTCTCACCATCCGCACCTACAAACCCCGCGCGGTCAATGGCGAACATAACATTCGCGTTATGCCGGCAAATATCATGGACGATCTGATCATAGGCACGCTGCATGAAGGTAGAATACACCGCATATACCGGCTTCATCCCTTCCATAGCCAAAGCTGCACAAAGCGTAGCCGCATGTTGCTCAGCAATCCCGACATCAATCATACGATCGGGAAATTCCTTAGCAAAAGGAAATAAACCCGAGCCTCCTGGCATCGCAGGTGTAACAGCAATCAGACGGGAATCTTCCCGACCCAGTTCGATCAGCGTCTCGCCAAATACTTCCGTGTACATTGGAGGACCCACAGCTTTAAGCGCCTGACCCGACTCAATTTTGTATGGTGAAATGGCATGTGATTTATAGAAATCGGTCTCAGCCGGTTTGTAGCCCTTACCTTTAGTTGTTAGTACATGTACCAACACAGGTCCAGCCACGTTATCTGCTTGGTGGAAGGTGTCAATCATCTTCTCCAGATCATGTCCGTCTACAGGACCGAGATACGTAAAGCCGAGCTCTTCAAACAATACTCCAGGTACCATCATATATTTGAGACTATTTTTTAACTGTTCAGCAGTCTTTGCTAATCGTCCTCCGATGGCCGGAATCTTCTTAAGCAGCCCTTCTACTTCATCTTTGGCACGCAAATAGTGGCGATCTGAACGTATTTTACTTAGATAATTATGCATCGCCCCTACATTAGGAGCAATTGACATTTCATTATCGTTCAAAATAACCATCAGCTTACGCTTCTCATGGCCAATATGGTTAAGTGCTTCAAACGCCATTCCACCAGTAAGAGCACCGTCACCAATCACGGCAATAACCTTATTGTCTTCACCCTTGAGATCGCGAGCCATCGCCATCCCCATTGCTGCCGATAATGAGGTACTGCTATGTCCAGCTTCCCATACATCATGCTCACTTTCGGAGCGCTTAACGAAGCCGCACAAGCCCTGATATTTACGCAAGGTATCGAAGCGGTCTTGACGACCAGTCAGGATCTTGTGAACATAAGCCTGGTGCCCAACGTCGTAAATCATTTTGTCACGAGGGCTGTTATAACAATAATGCAAAGCCAAAGTGAGCTCCACGACTCCTAGATTGGATCCGAGGTGCCCCCCAGTTGCTGTAAGCTTCTCAATCAGAAATCGACGAATTTCCTCCGCTAAGGTAGTTAATTCATCGACTGACAATGATTTTAGTTGCTTAGGATCATTTATTTGTGGAAGCAGCACGTATAGTTCCCCGCTTTCCTAGATGTTGTAAATTATATAAAACCCATTATAACACAAACGAAACGGCTGTCGAAATACAGCCGTTTCGAAAGTTCATAATTAGTGATCACGTGCCATTAAGTAATCTGCAATTTCCAGCAGGCGCTGGCTGTCATGAAAACCACCGTTCAGAACAGCATTTCGGGCTGTTTCTGTAAGCTGCTTCACTTCTTCTCGCGATGCTTCGAGGCCAATAAAATAAGGATAAGTTACTTTATGCTGCTTAACATCACTGCCTGTTTTTTTGCCAAGTTTACCTTCGTCTCCAACCAAATCCAGAATGTCATCCTGGATTTGAAAAGCGAGTCCAATGGCTGTTCCAAATTTATGCAAAGCCTCAAGCTGCTGCTCGTTAGCACCTGCAATACGACCGCCAGCTAGTAGCGAAAAGATAATCAAATCTCCTGTCTTATGCAGATGAATGTACTTTAGCTGTGCAAGATCGGTTAGACCCTGCTCGCCTTCCATATCTGCAATCTGACCGCCAACCATACCACGAGGGCCTGCCATTTCCGCCAAATCCTCCACGATGGATAGTACACTTTCCGCAGGGACGCCAAATTTACGCGAGGCTTGTACCACACTGTAGAAAGCATGGGTCAGAAGGGCATCACCCGCAAGAATAGCGGTCGCTTCCCCGAAGACTTTATGATTCGTCAGCTTCCCGCGCCGATAATCATCATTATCCATGGCAGGCAAATCATCATGAACTAACGAGTAGGTATGTACCATCTCTATAGCAGCAGCGACAGGCAGGGCAGCCTCTCTATTTCCTCCTAGTGCTTCACATGCGATAATCACCAGCAGTGGCCGGAGGCGTTTGCCCCCAGCCATAAGTGAATACTTCATGGCTTGCTGCAAATTCTCTGGAACCATCCATTGTGTGGGGAGAATAACCTCTAGTTCATGTGAGACTAGATCGCTTAAGGACGCGATGTAATCCTCCAGTGGCTGACGCACTGTTTCTCCTTCAGAGTTTCTCTCAAGCTCATGCTCAAAGCGAGTCATCGGCGTCCCCTTCCAGACGTGCACCAAACGGCTTCTTACGCAGTTCTCCGTCCTCTAGGGTAATCATTTCGATCTTACGCTCTACCTGCTCAAGCTTGCTGCCGCAAAGCTGAGATAACTTCATACCTTGCTGAAATAAATCGATGGCCTTCTCCAGGGGAACGTCGCCGTGTTCAAGCTCACGTACGATTTCCTCCAGCCGGTCCATGGCGCCTTCAAAATCAAGTTCCGCTTCCTTCGTCATCGTCTTTGCCATCCTCCTTCATTCCCCATACCTGGCAGTTCAGCTGTCCGTCATTCATCTTTATCACTACAAGATCGCCAAGCTGTACTTCGGTCAGCGATTTGATTAAATGTTCTTCTGCTTCGTCATAGACTAAGCTGTAGCCTCTCGACATAACTTTAAGAGGGCTCAGTGCATCCAGATGACGAATCTCCGCTATATAGCGAGCTCGCTTCTCCTGCAGGCGGGCCTGTATAGCACCCATCAGCTCACGGCGCATGCTTTCGGTGCGCTGACGCGCAGCGGCAACACTGCCGTGCGGATGGAACCGCTGCAGACTATGATGCAGCACAGCTTTGCGCTCGTGGGAACGGCTGAGCCGTGCATCCGCTGAGCGCTGGAGCCGCTCACGCAGCTGATCCAGCCGCTGCGTGTGCTGCATCAGCGAGCGGCGCGGGCCTGCCAGCGCCAGCGAGCGTTCCAGCCCCGCGTGACGCTCGCGTCCGCGCTGGACGCGTCTTTGCAGCGCTTGGCGCAGCCGCTGCTGTTGCTGGCGAAGCTGCGCAGCTAGCTCGCCGGCGTGTGGCACGGCCAGCTCCGCGGCCGCTGTGGGCGTAGCCGCGCGGAGATCGGCGGCGAAATCGGCAATCGTGAAATCGGTCTCGTGGCCAACGGCCGAGATGACCGGAATCCTTGATGCCGATATCGCTCGCGCGACTTCCTCCTCGTTGAACGCCCACAGCTCCTCGAGCGAACCGCCGCCGCGGCCGACGATAAGCACGTCGGCCTCACCCATGCGGTTCAGCGCTCCAATCGCCTTCACGATCGAAGGCGCGGAGCCTTTGCCTTGCACCAGTACGGGATAGATTACAATAGCCACCTGCGGAAACCGCCGCTGGAGTGTAATCACGATATCCCGCACAGCTGCCCCCGTTGGCGAAGTAATCACGCCAATGCACTTTGGAAAGCGAGGCAAAGGGCGTTTACGCGCTTCTGCAAACAGCCCCTCTTGCTCAAGCTTGCTCTTCAGCTGCTCATAGGCTAAATATAGACTACCAATTCCATCAGGCTGCATGTGTGTGGCATAGAACTGATACTGCCCGTCCCGTTCATATACGGTCACATTACCTCTAGCAATTACCCGAGCACCTTCCTTCGGAATAAAGGGTAGGCGCTGGTTATGAGAAGCAAACATAATCGCCTTGATCCGACTGCTCTCATCCTTTAGCGTGAAATACATATGACCGCTACCATGATGTGTAAAGTTGGAAATCTCTCCGCGAATCCATACATCCGAAAGTAAATTATCCGAGTCTAGCTTCATGCGGATGTAACGGTTGAGTTCTTTTATCGAATAGACCTGCCGCTCTGCCGCCATGAATTTCTACCCCTATTCCAAGCCGTGACGGCGTTTAGCCGCAATCAGCGTGTTGCTCATCAGCATTGTAATCGTCATCGGTCCAACCCCACCCGGAACAGGTGTGATGTATCCGGCAACTTCTTTTGCACTATCATAATCAACGTCACCCGCAAGCTTACCGTTATCCAAACGGTTCATACCTACATCAATGACAACAGCACCCGGTTTCACGTAAGAAGCGTCAATGAAATTCGCGCGTCCGATCGCAACAACTAGAATATCTGCTTGACGGCTAATTTCTTGCATATTAGCTGTACGGGAATGGCACATCGTCACAGTAGCATTCTCACGTTGCAATAACAAAGACACTGGCTTACCTACAATATTACTGCGGCCAATGACCACAGCATGTTTACCAGCCATTCCTGTTCCTGTACGTTTGATTAGTTCAATTACACCTGCAGGTGTACAAGGAAGCAGACTGTCAGCACCAATCACTAGGTTACCTACATTTACAGGGTGGAAGCCGTCAACGTCTTTCTCCACGGAGATCGCATCAATAACAGCTTTTTCCTCAATATGCTTAGGCAATGGAAGTTGAACTAGAATCCCATCAATATCATCGCGTCCATTAAGCTGCGCTACGAGAGCCAGCAATTCTTCTTGAGTAGTAGACTCATCCAGTTTATGCACTTCCGAATGGAAACCAAGGCTGATACAAGATTTTTCCTTGTTGCGAACATAAACTTGTGATCCTGGATCTTCACCTACTAGAATTACTGCCAGACCGGGCTTCACGCCACGTTTCGCCAGTTCAGCAACCTCCTGGGCAATACCAATACGAATTTCCTCAGATACTTGTTTACCACTGATGATTGCTGCTGTCATGATAGTCTCTCCCCTTTTATATACTTTACTATTGTACAAGCATAAACGCCTTCGGCGTCCTTACGTGGACGGTAAGCGTTTATGCGAGAAATATAAAACATAAAGAATAGGTGAATAACTTATACTTGCTTATATTTTTAAAAATTAAGAATGGTCAGCTTTAATTGTATCGATCTCCTGGATCATCTTACCAAGCACACCGTTTACAAACTTACCGGAATCATCCGTTCCAAAATGCTTGGCCAAATCTATAGCCTCATTCACAGCAACCTTAGCCGGAACATCATTCGCGAACACCATTTCATACGCCGCAAGACGTAAAATTTGACGATCCACACGTGACAGACGGCTCATTTGCCAGCCTTTCAAGTAATGCTCAAGCATATCGTCAATTGCAACCTTGTGCTCCCACACACCGTTTACATGCTCCACCACATAGTGCTTAAGCTGAATTTCGTCCGTAATTACACGCTCTGTTTCATTCTCCTCTGAAGCTTCCTCCAGCAGCATTTCCACAGCTTCCGCGCTCTCTACATCGTTCATTTCCATCTGATACAGGCTTTGGACAATAATCTCTCTCGCTATACGTCTTTTCATGTGTTCCTCCTAAAATCTTATATCGCATTAACATCTTTACTCAAACTTCTATAACGTCGGGCAACCATAAATATAACTTCACACCTCAAGTGTGATAATAATTCAGACTTTAATGACATCGCCTATAATTATTTTAAGCCCAAATCCTTCGAATTCTATCCCTAATCCTTAGAGGATTATTGTCCGATGTCCATTAAAGATATCTTTCACAATTAAAAAAACCGCAAAGTCTTTCTTCCAGGGGCATTGGACAACACAAACTTACGGCTTCCTGCTCCGGGAAAAAGACTATCGCGGTTCACTTGAAGGGACGCCAGCGTCCGGATAGACGCGTAATCAGCTCCTGCCACTGAAACAGGGGAGCCTCTGCGTTATCCTTTCTTTTGCCGAACGTATATCCGATGAACACTACCAGTGCAAAGAACAACATATCCCAAAAACCGCAAATTAAATATATCAAACCTAGACCAATGCCGAAAGTCACTCCGGCGATTCTACCCCCGTGACTTTCCCATACTTCTTTCCAAGACATAAGGGAAATTCACCTCTATTCCACTCGACTTTTGAAGCTTGGAGACTGCGTGAGGTTAGCAATGTATACAGACACATCAGCAACCGGAATACCGGTTGTCTCCTGCACAAAATCATGCACCTGACGTTGCACTTCTGTGGTTAGTAGCGGCAATGAATGTTCACCATCCACTACTGCGCGAATTGTAATTTCAAGGCCCGCCTGAGAAACGCGAATACGCGATTTGAGATCTCTGATTCCCTTCACTTTACCGGCAGCCTTCAGACTCAGATTCTCAATGGTCTCCACTGAAATCTGAATATCCCCATACTCTGTACGCTGATCAACAGAAGGTAAAGAAGCGCGATCACGACGCAAAGAGATATAGAAAAATCGGATGCTCAGAAGGAACAAGACAACTGCTACTACAATTGCAGTAATATAAGCTGCTGGTCCATTCTCAATCTCCAAAGTTTTAGGAATAGCACCGCTCAAGAGGAGGATGGCAATAACAGATAATATTCCGATACTTAAGCTGTAGACAAACAGCAAAAGTCTGTCCAAAATTTTTGCCACGAGTCTCATAACCTCCTTAAATTAGAGTAAACCCTCGACTTTACTGTCGGGGGTTTATGGAAGAACGACGACTGTTATTTCACGCGAAGAACCGTTTCAGCTTCCTCGTTCTTGTCTACAGTGTTGTTGTTCTTGAATTGTACATCATGAATATGCACATTCACTTCCACAACAGTCAGACCAGTCATAGTCTCGATGGAACGCTTAACATTACGCTGAATTTCAGCAGCCACTTCAGGAAGACGGTTACCATATTCAATGATTACAGAAACATCCACTGCAGCTTCGCGTTGTCCAACCTCTACTTTAACTCCTTTAGACAAGTTCTTACGTCCGAGAAGCTCAACAATACCACCGGCGAAACCACCGCTCATGCCAGCTACACCTTTAACCTCAACGGTCGCTAAACCTGCGATCACCTCGATCACTTCAGGAGCAATCTGGATCTCACCGATTTCTGTCCGTTCGTATTCTGTCGGCAATGTACTCATTTTAGACTTCACACCTTTCAACAAAGATTCTCATAAATTCAAGCGTAAAGCACGTCTCTTATTAAACATACTATATCATTTGACGAACTTTATGACAAACAAAGCGAAGTCGTCCTAAATTTCATACTCTTCCAGAAACTTGATGTCAAAATTACCATCCAGAAATACAGGATGCTCCAACAGTTTCTGATGGAAAGGGATCGTAGTATGGATTCCCTCCACGGCAAATTCAGCCAAGGCACGCTTCATCTTTGCAATCGCTTCCTGACGTGTGGGTGCCCATACAATCAGCTTTGCAATCATAGAATCATAGAAAGGGGAAATCGTATACCCAGGGTACGCCGCGCTGTCTACACGAACACCGAGACCTCCAGGCGGCAAATAAAAGCCGATTTTACCTGGTGAAGGCATAAAATTACGTTCTGGATCTTCCGCATTGATACGGCATTCAATCGACCAGCCATTAATCACGATATCTTCCTGTGTAAATGACAAAGGATTTCCTTCTGCAACCGAAATCATTTCCTTGATCAAATCCACACCCGTAACCATTTCCGTTACCGGATGCTCTACCTGAATACGAGTATTCATCTCCATGAAGTAGAACTGTCCATCCGGTCCAAGCAAGAATTCAAGCGTTCCCGCTCCCGAATAATTCACAGCGAGTGCTGCACGAACTGCTGCATTCCCCATCGCTTCACGGATATCCGGTGTAAGTACAGAACAAGGTGCCTCTTCAATCAGCTTTTGGCGACGACGCTGTACGGAACAGTCGCGTTCACCTAAATGCACTACATTACCATGCTTATCTGCAATAATTTGAATTTCTACGTGCTTCATACCTGTAAGGTACTTTTCCAAATATACACCAGCGTTGCCGAACGCCTTCTGCGCTTCCTGTTGTGCAGCAGTAATCTGCTTCACCAATGATTCCTCGTCCTCAGCAATCCGAATGCCCTTACCCCCGCCACCTGCGGTAGCCTTAATGATAATCGGGTATCCGATATCACGACCCAGCATGACGGCTTCCTCAACATCACCTACAAGGCCATCTGAGCCCGGGATGATCGGAACTCCAGCCAGCTTCATGGTTTCCTTCGCCACAGCTTTATCACCCATACGGTTGATTGCATCTGGAGATGGCCCAATGAAGATAATATTGCAAGATTCACAAATCTCTGCAAAATCTGCATTCTCAGCTAAAAATCCATAACCAGGATGGATGGCATCACATTCTGTTAAGGTGGCTACACTCATAATATTTGTAAAGTTCAGATAGCTGTCCTTGGACGGCATCGGACCGATGCAGTAAGCTTCATCAGCCAACCGGACATGCAGTGAATCCCGGTCGGGTTCCGAATAGACCGCGACGGTGGAAATGCCCAGTTCTCGGCAGGCCCTAATAATGCGGACCGCGATTTCGCCGCGGTTGGCAATCAACACTTTTTGAATGTTCATGCGTTTCCTCCCAAAGTTTTGCGAAGCTTCCGCTCCATAAGTAATCTGCGGTATTTATTCCGGTTTAACCAAGAATAGTGGTTGACCGTATTCTACAAGCTGACCATTCTCGGCCAGTACGGACACGATTTCACCTTTAATCTCCGCTTCCAGCTCATTCATCAGCTTCATCGCTTCGATAATGCATACCGTTGTTTTCTCACCAACACGGTCTCCAACATTAACAAACGATGGCATTTCCGGAGAAGCGGCACTATAAAATGTTCCCACCATTGGAGATACAATTTTATGTAGTTTGCCTTCTGCGACGGCTTGTGGCTGCTGCGCTGGAGGAACCTCACTGATTACTGGATAGGACACTTGCTGCACGCTCTGCGGCTGCGGGGCAGGCGTAAAGGGATAGGCATTATAAGGAGTCGCCTGTACTGCTGTTCCATCAGCTTCAGGGCGATCCGGTTTGCGAATTGCAAGCTTCATTCCTTCGCTTTCGATCTCCAACTCATGTACAGAGGAGGTCTGGTCCAGCAATTTAATTAATTCCTTAATTTCGCTCAACTTGAACATACATTAGTTCACTCCTTCAGCTTTCTCTCGAAGCCACTTCTTAAGCGGACAAGATAACTTTATGTATTATATCATAAACGCTAGAAATGGAAAGAGCCCGGGAGAACCCGAGCTCTTTCGTCATTTTTCCTATAATTTCACGTCTTATTATTTCTCGGAAACGTATTGAACACTAACTTTATCCTGAGACACACTCAGTTCCTTCATTACGAGATCAACGATGCTAACCGCTTGTTTTACATCCAGCTTGTCACTCAGTACGACTACTTTATAGCTGTCCCCAGCTTCTTCCTTCACGATGGCTTCCCCATATTTTTGTTGAAGCTGTTCTTCGATGCCCGTAATTTTAGATTCTTTTTCTTCAAGGTTAAGGAGCTGTTCTTGAGCAACTGCGTTATCAGCAGGCGTCTTCTCCATATCGTTAATCAAAGCCAGTAAGTCTTGTTGGCTCTTTAGATTCTTTTGCTCACGTTCATACAGGTAGTTAGTGAACATGCTGCTCGCCGATACACTTTGTGAAGCTACTTCATCCAGGATTTCTTTATCATTCTTAGCAGGGGTTTTGGATGTTGTAGTAGCCGCTGTATCCTTAGCTGCCGTATCCTTAGTTACTGTATCCTTAGCTGCTGTGTCCTTAGTTGCTGTGTCCTTAGTTGCTGTGTCAGAAGTTTTACTGGAGTCTTTTGCAGCAGTGTCCGTAGAAGCTTTCTCAGAGTTACCGCTGTCTGCTGCTTTACTGCTATCATCCTTAACCGCTGTAGTTGCACTGTCATCAGTAGTTGCAGTGGCTGCACTATCGTCAGTGGCTGTAGTGCCGCTAGCGTTATCTACAACGCCTCCATCAGCAACAACATCTCCTTGATTGACAACTTCGTTCACAACGATGCCTTTGTCGCCAACCGTTGGTAATGCTGCGTTTGCTGTATCTTTTTTCAAGGAGTCTACCTGCATAGTTCCTGCTGTGTCTTTTGGAACCGATGCACCTGAATCTTCAGTAAATAAATAGTATGCCGAGAGTACAACCATCAAACTGAGCATAGAAACCAACCATATTGTTTGTCTTTTGCCGTTCATTCTTAATTCCTCCTAAAATTTAATCTAGTGGCTGCTTCGGAAGCACTCACTTCTTGACTTTCTCCTGCTACTCTTGTTTGCGTGGTACTACTGAAATGCGCTGAATTGGGACATTCAAGCCTTTTTCGATAGCCTGCTCGATAAGTCCACGAACGACTTTGTTCTCTGCACCTTTGGCAACTACCAGTACGCCGCGTACCTGAGGCTTAATCCGCTTCGTCACAATAGGTGTTTCATCACCCGATTGCGAGTAGGTTACGATTTCGCCATCCCTCGTATATTGTGTCGTGTGACGTTTTCCACCACTGGCATCCGTCTCCTCACTAAGCTGCTGGGAGTCGTTCATATTTCGCACCACGACAATTTCTTCCGTGGATTCCACAGTGACCATGATATCAACGGTACCGACACCAACGATTTTCTCCAAAATCTCCTTCGTCCGGTTCTCCAGTGTCTGTTCAATACTCTCGAACGAGTTAGTCGCTCCAGGATCACTCTGCACCAGCGCCGTTTGGGAGGACTGATTCAGCGGTGGCTCACGCCCCGTATTCTCGTTATCAATCTTCTTCACATTGACGAAGGAATTAAACAGCATAATCGCTGCGCCCAGCAGACCCAGAATGATTAGCCAGCGGAAAGTATGACTTCTCTTCGGACTGCCAGCCCCACCCCCAGCCCATTGCTCCAGCTTTTTCAGCCAATTGCCCACTCCTATCCCTCCTAACATTGATAGTTTAGAAGCTACAGACTCATAACTTGACGTTATTCACAACGCCGCCATCTACTTGGATTACTTTGGGATCTAAATCCCATTTTTGTTCCAACAGCTTTACGATGGACTCCGTTTCACTTGAAGGCGTGTTATTTTCTGTTACATTTCCGTTCACTGCTTTGGGCTCATCTGCAGAAGCTGATCCATTCTCTGGATTCGTACCGATCTTTACTTCTACAGGCTCTACAGGAGCGATTGCAATCGGCGGAGCAGCAGCTGCGCTGGAAGTACCGGAAGCCCCTATGGAATTAGCTGTTGCTTGGGACATTGAGACCTTCACTGCAGAGATGACAGGAATATCTTCATTACCGGAGCCGCCGGATTTCCCCATGCCGAGCGTTACAGTGACATTAACCCCGCGTTTGCCGGTCTCGCTGATGATCTGCTCCCTCATTTGCTCAGCAACCTCTTCTGCGGCCAGCTTTAGGCTTTGATCCTGTCGCCCTTGTGCAAGCTTTTGACCATCTGCCAGAATCTTTTCCAAAGAGGGATCTCCACTTCCCCCTCCTGTGAATAAGCCTCCCTCTTTCTCCTGACGCCCCATGGCTATACTCAGCTCGGCTATTGCGTCACCTTTAAGGAGAGAAACGATCGGGCTAAGCATGGTAAGTAAGATCAGGAGGCTCAGCACCAGCCTTGCATAACGCTCCATGGATTTGCTTGGGAGCAGTAATTCAACGAATGATGCTAGCAGCACGACAAGTATGATCTCTCGTAGCCAATCGCCCAACCAGCTCATCGTTTCCCTCCTAAAAGTTTTGTTAGCATAGCCTTCAGAGAATTTCTTCGTACTAAACTAGCTTCGTAAGCACCCACTAAGTTTTGTTAGCATAGCCTTCAAGCTCACCTCATCATGACGGTTAAATTGCCAGCGGTTAGCATGATCGTGACGGCCATAAAAAACATTAACGATACAGCTGCCAAAGCAGCGAATACGTACACCATGCTTTTTCCGATGGTCTGGAGGCAGACCACAATCGGCGTCTCTCCTAATGGCTGCATTACAGCAGCAGCTACATTGTAGATCAGAGCAAGCACCAGAATTTTGATCGCCGGAAAAGCGCAAAGGAACAAAATGATGATCACTCCGGATAGCCCAATAGCGTTCTTCACCAGGAGTGAAGCTGAGATCACTGTGTCTGTTGCATCTGCGAACATTTTTCCGATGACCGGAACAAAGTTGCCTGTAATATATTTAGCGGCCCGGATCGTAACACCATCTGTCACTGAACTCGTAATTCCCCTGACTGAAATCACACCGAGGAACACAGTGAGCAGTACTCCTAGTAATCCAGCTCCGATATTTCTTAGCAGATTCGCCAACTGGGTCAGCTTGTATTTCTCCGACAATGCACTTACGAGATGCAGCACCGCCGAGAAGAATAATAGTGGAAAGACAATGGTGTGGATCAGTGTGCCAACGGTATGAATCATAAAAACAATTAGTGGATGTGTGACCGAGACGGTAACAATGTTCCCCATGGAAGCTAGTAACGCAAACAGTAGCGGAATCATGGCCATCATAAAATCAATCATCCGGTCGATAGCATCCTTCGCATAACCTATAGCGATATTGAAGCTGTTCACGGCAATAACGAGCACTACCATATAACAGAGCGTATAAGCCACCTTGCTGACCGTTTTTCGCTCAAAAGCGGTTTGTAGCGTCTCCAGTATCATGCTGAGCACACTGACCATGACAATCGTGACCAGCAGCCTTCCGTTGTACAACACCTCATGCCACATAAATCCAAGAAGCCCAGATAATACACCTTGTAAGCTGAGTCCCTTATCCCCTGGAAGCAGCATGTCCATAAGTGATGGTGTTGCCCCGTCTGGAAAAAAACCTCCGTAATCCTTCATCAGTTGATCCCAGTACGACTCCACCTTATCTGTTGGCAGATTGTTCACCTGACCCTTGACCCACTGGTCTACTGGGGAGGAGTTCCCCGATCCAGGTGCTGGAGTTGCTGGAGAAGCTATGGCCACCTGAGCTGTACCTGCAAACCATAGAATGAAGAAGCATGGGAGCAGCAGCAGCAGTATTATTTTTAATTTTGGAGGACGAAAAACACTGCACTTTTGCATAACTCCTCCTCCCTAATCGTTGCTTAGCTTCCTTCAATTGCTTTAAGCAGGTAGCAGCTTCATGACCGTTTCAATAATGATGCTGATAATGGGTACAGCTAGTACCATAATGAGGACTTTTCCAGCGAGCTCTATTTTGGAAGCAATCGATTCCTGCCCTGCATCACGCACAATCTGTGCTCCAAATTCAGCGATATATGAAATTCCGATGATTTTGAACACGGTCTTCAAATAGATCATTTCCATCCCCGATGACTCTGCCACCCGCTCCAGTGTGGAAAGTATCATTCCAATCTTGCCGATTAGAAACAGGAAGATCAGAATCCCTGTGGCAGTAGCGAGGAGAAAGGCAAACATCGGTTTTTGTTCCTTCAGCACGAGAATCAATATGGTCGATATCAGCCCTATTCCAACAACTTGAATGATCTCCATAGCACGCCTATTGAAAAAGAAAGATCGTTTTTATTTCCTGCAACAGTCCGTCCAGCATTCGAATAACCATAAATAGCACAACGACGAACCCGATTACGGTAACCCAATGTGCGAAATCTTCTTTTCCCATCTGTTTAAGCACCGTGTGTATCATGGCGATAATTATGCCAATGCCGGCAATTTGAAAAATCGCATTGACTTCAATATTCATTCCTGGCACCTCGCTAAAAGATCAAAATGACGATCAATGCTCCAAGCAGCAGACCCAGGCTTTTACTCAATTTTTCATATTTGCCTTGATCCTCTCTGGCCACCGACTCCTCCTGCTTCAATTGCTGCAATGCTAACGCGATATGAGTGCTCTGATTGGACCTATCGCTTGTACCGAGAGTACAACTGAGCTGGCGGAGAATCTCTTTTTCTGTCCCCTTCAATGCGGTAGACTTCCAATGCGAGTCCATAGCCCTCTGAATGGCATCCTGGGCACTTCGATCATGGGGTGGGCTCATCTCCTCAGCTGTTTTAACAAACAACGTTTTGAGCGGTTCCTTAGACTGAATCCCAATGCGCCGCATAGCTTCAGGCAATGGGGTAAAGCCGTACATAATTTCTGTTTCCAGCCGCTGTAGCGCTGCTATCAAGCCTCTGATATGTCTTGGCCTGTCTGCATATTGTTTTGCAAATTGGAGCCCTGCTAACGTACCAGCCAGCACAATCAGAACGGCACCGAATAGCTTAAGCATGTAAATCACCACCTAATCGATCCCCGAGTGAGATAAGAAGTAATCCGCGTTTCTGTCCATCCAGAACACGAAAGGAGAGTCCTGCTTCTGAGCGATGCAGAATGACGTATCTTTCGAACATCTTTTGTTCCAATAGCCCGCCAAGCCCGGGTCTACGAGCCAGTTCTATTACTTCTTTACCGTGAGCCGAAGCAACGACTGATATTCCAGCATGCAGCGCTTCAGTGACTGCTTCAGCGTCTTCAGGACGACCAATCTCATCAGCGATCAATACATCCGGTGACAAGGAACGAATCATCATCATCATGCCTTCAGCTTTGGGACAGCCGTCGAGGATATCTGTGCGCGGACCAACATCAAAGGCGGGAATCCCGCGTCTGCTTCCGGCAATCTCAGAACGTTCATCGACAATCCCCACCTTCATACCGGGTCTTCCGCCTTCACGTTTCCCCAAATCTCCTAAGGAGATTTGTCTTGCGATATCGCGAAGAAGTGTTGTCTTCCCGTGCTGTGGAGGCGAGAGGATCAAGGTGTGCATCATTCGCTGCCTCCCCTTGTCCAGCAGATAAGGTAGCACTTTATCCGCGACTCCGGGAACCTCACGGGCTATGCGAACATTGAAGCTTGTAATGTCGCGTAGATGCTCCACACCACCACCACTCAGCACCGTCCGACCAGCAAGTCCTATTCGATGGCCGCCAGGAATCGTAATAAATCCCTTTCTCAGCTCTTCTTCCATCGTATATAGTGAATGGTTGCTGATCAGATCTAGCAGTCTATGAGTGTCCTCCCGATCCGGCCTATAGGCTTCTTCCGGCCTTTGCGTTACGCTGCCATTTGCTCTAAGAAAGTGATATTTACCTGAATAGTTAATCTCCAGCGGACGACCTTCACGGACCCGAATCTCTTCCACCATTCCAAGTAGCGGAAGGGGAAGGCACTTTAATAGTGCTCTTACTTTTTCAGGAAACAATTGCAACCAATCATCTGCCATACAAAGTACCCCCAAGTTGTCCTCTATCTAATTGCTTTATTCCATATTTATGCTTGTACGCGCTCAATATGCCTATCATCTATCATTTTTTTAGAATCCCGATTAAGAGAAAGGCTACACCGCAACCGACCCAGCCCAGTTTGCTCCAGGACAACTGCTGAGCCATCCCTGTGAGTCCGATCGCTGTCGTCAATATCAAGATCGTCGGGCCTACCAAAGCTAGTCCAGAATTGACTGCAAGCGCCTTGTCTACCTGATTCAACCGCAGCATAATCAGTGCAGCTATAATCTCCGCACTACCCGAGAACAGCCGAAGAGTCGCCATCCAGCTTACATACTTGTCCAATCCACTCCACTCCTAACTTTTACTATTTCACACAGAATGATATTCAGGGCTGGTTTGTCCTTCTCTTATCCATGGATATGCGATAATTACTCACTTTAGACAAGGAGAAATGACAGAATTGCAAGTCCAACTGTGAAAGAGTTCATAGTACACACCTATATAAATAAATATAATCAGTACGATAAAATTATTTTTTACGAACACTTCCATCTGTGGTATCCTTGTTAATTGGAAATATAGTGGGTTTATATTTTCAAAAAGAGCAGACTATAAAGACATAAGAAAAAGAGGGGATTTGTGTCATGCAAGTTCGAAGTTACGGGTTACCGCAAAACATGCGGACCGTAGTCAGACCACTCAAGGAAGTAGCTATCATTATTTTTTCAGCCTTTTTAATTGCAAGCGGGATGCGATTGTTTCTAATTCCTCATCAGCTTCTGAGCGGTGGGGTAGCAGGGGTGGCTTCGGTCGTCGGTTATTTAACGGATCCGAAGTACATTTCTAAGCTTTATTTTGTAATAAACCTTCCTTTAATTGTCTGGGGATTTATTGCAGTGGGGAAAAAATACATCTTACTAAGCTTGCTTTCCGTCGTGGCCACCACCTGGTTCATTACCATTATTCCTGAGGTGCAAATGACCAAGGACCCCATTCTTGCAAGTATTTTCGGCGGAGTAATTATTGCTGGGGGCGTTGGTTTTTCTCTCCGTACTGGGGGCTCTTCTGGGGGATTTGATATATTAGGCTCGATTATTTCACGTAAACGGGATATTCCCATGGGGAATATCATGTTCTTAATGGATGGATTAGTTATTCTGAGTTTAGGCTTCTTTAAAAGCTGGGATTCCGCCTTATACGCTATGCTCTGTATTTTTGTAAAGAGTAGAGTAGTCGATATGATCCATATTCGCCATGTGAAGCTGACCTGCTTTATCGTTACCAAAGAACGGGAGATGATGTTGACCCGTCTCAGAGAGTTACCTCATGGCATCACTGTCGTCAATGCAGAGGGTGGATACAGTCATGAGGGAAATACCATGCTAATGACTGTAACGACTCGGTATGAACTTGCAAATCTGCGGAGAACTATTCTTGAGGCAGACCCAAGCTCCTTCGTCAATGTTGTGGAGACTGTAGAGATTCAGGGCCGGTTCAAACGATTAGGATAAATTCAGGGACCTACATCCCTTGCTGTTATATAAATGAAAAGGGATGCCCGCAGCCATTTGGCTGTAAGGCATCCCTCTTTGTTTACTCAGCAGCTCTTATCGGCGATCTTTAGGACCTCCGACAAAAGCCTGCTCTGTTGTATCGAGATTGTAGGCGGTATGAAGCGCCTGTATGATTGATGGCAAATTGCCTGATTCAATAACGCAAGATACTTTGATCTCAGAAGTGCTGACCATCTTGATGCTTACACCCTCTTGGGAGAGTACATCAAACATTTGAGCCGCTACCCCTGGATGGCTGACCATACCAGCACCAACGATGGATACCTTCACCAGGTTATCCTCGGAGGTAACTTCACGATAAGGCAAAGTTTTATGAATTTCTTTAATTACTTCCTTCGCCCGATCCAGTTCATCAAGAGAAACTGTAAATGAGAAGTCAGCCTGCTCATTCTGTACACCACTTTGTACGATGATATCTACGTTAACGCCCTCTTCAGCAAGCTTACCGAAGACCTGAGCGAGTACACCTGGTACATCAGGAACTCCAAGAATACTGACACGCGCTACATTCTTATCAAATGCTATACCACTAACTACGATTCCCTGCTCCATGCTTGTTTCCTCCTTCACAACGGTACCTTCATTATGATTAAAGCTCGATCTAACGACCAGCTTAACTTGATGACGCTTAGCGTACTCCACTGCACGTGGATGTAATACAGCTGCTCCCAGATTAGCAAGCTCCAGCATTTCATCGTAAGAGATTTCCTTCAGCTTACGTGCCGTCTTCACAATACGTGGGTCTGTGGAGTAAATACCATCTACATCGGTATAGATCTCGCATACATCTGCTTGAATAGCAGCAGCCAATGCTACGGCTGTTGTGTCCGAACCACCGCGGCCTAATGTGGTGATCTCACCGTCCACAGTCATTCCCTGAAAGCCTGCAACGATCACGATCTGTTCACGCTCCAAAGACGCTAATACACGACGCGGGTCAATTTCATTGATACGAGCTCTGCCGTGAGTTTCGTCTGTTCGGAATCCAGCCTGCCATCCTGTATAAGAAACTGCATTCCGCCCGATCCCATGCAGGGCAATGGACAATAGAGCGACGGAGATTTGTTCACCTGTCGTCATCAACATATCCATTTCACGTGCGGGCGGCTGCCCGTTTAGTTGCTTCGCCGTATCGATCAAATCATCTGTTGTATCCCCCATTGCAGATACAACCACAACGCAGCGATGCCCCTCATCTTGCTTGTCTGCGATGCGCTTGGCGACGCGTTTCATTCGTTCAGTGTCGCCGACGGAGCTGCCTCCGAATTTCATAACATAAAGTGACAAAGTCCCATTCACTCCCCATATCGGTCTATGTAGTTGCTTCTAATCGGTTTCCCGCTTTAAATCAGTATAATACGAAAACAGTGCCTTGCGTTAATGGTTTCATAAAAAATTTATTAAATTTCCCCGCTGTGAAAAAAAAAGATAAGGTCAGCATCTGCCCTTCAGCTGTGCTTATTTTACTCAACTTCCAGTATTTTAATGTAGGTTTCCACAGCATATTTATCCGTTACTGTTCATAAAAAAACCTCCACCGTATAAACGGGGAGGCTCTTCTGGTAATATCTAGGTTATTGTTCTGTTTCCTACGCGCGGGAGATATATTTACCTTCACGAGTATCAACCAGCAAGATGTCTTCCTCGTTGATGAACAATGGAACCTGAACACTATGTCCGGTTTCAAGCTTGGCCGATTTCGTAGCACCTTGAGCCGTGTTTCCTTTAACGCCAGGCTCAGTTTCAACAACCTTCAACTCTACGCTGGTAGGAAGGTTGATCCCAAGAATCTCACCTTTGTAACTAACGATGTTTACAGTCATGTTCTCTTTAAGGAAATTCAATTCCCATTCCAATTGCTTTTCGGACAATTCGAATTGGTCATAAGTTTCGTTATCCATGAATACGTGGTCCGATCCACTGGCATAGAGATATTGTACACCACGGTTTTCGATAATAGCACGGCCAATCGTTTCACCTGCACGGAATGTACGCTCTACTGTATTACCGTTACGCAAGTTCTTAAGCTTGGAACGAACAAATGCTGCGCCTTTACCTGGCTTAACGTGTTGGAAATCAATAACGGTAAAAATATCTCCCTCTACCTCTACGGTCAAACCTGTTTTAAAATCATTTACTGAAATCACTAAAAATCCCTCCAAAATTTATAATCAATCTAATACATCACACTTACTTACAGTACTGTATATTCTTTAGACGAATGGGTCAGCAGTGATATTCCGCTCTCCGTGATCACAATGTCGTCTTCAATACGTACTCCGCCAATTCCCGGCAAATAAATACCAGGCTCCACAGTTACTACCATCCCCGGCTGCATAATATCGTCGCTAAGTTTGGACAAACGCGGCCACTCATGAACTTCCATTCCAAGTCCATGGCCTGTGCTGTGTCCAAATTGTTCACCATATCCGTAGCTAGCAATGATATCACGTGCCAAGGCATCACATTCCCGTCCAGTCATACCCGGCTTGATATGTGCTAAAGTATGTAGCTGAGCTTCCAGCACAATATCATAGATCTCTTTCAGCTTCGGATCCGGTGCTCCGAGTGCGATGGTTCTTGTCACATCTGAGCAATAGCCATCAAGTAATGCACCGAAATCAAGGGTAATGAATTCATTGCCTTGAATTACACGGCTGCTTGCTACGCCGTGTGGCATGGACGAACGTTCACCTGAAGCAACAATCGTATCAAACGATGAAGAAGTTGCACCATGGGTACGCATATAAAATTCCATTTCCAAATCAACATCGCGCTCAGTCATGCCCGGCTTGATCACGTTCAGAATATGACTGAATGTAGCATCGGCCAGATCTGCTGCACGTTGCATAACGGCAAGCTCTTCCTCATCCTTGAACATACGAAGGTCTTCCACAGCTTTGGAAATTGGAACTAACACTGCCGGCTTAAGTGCTTCTGCATATGAGGTGTACGCGCTGAATGAAACATCATCCTGTTCGAAACCGATACGTACCTCTTTACCAGAAGGCAGAAGCTCGCGAACTGTATCAATGAACTTAGTTGTATGTTCTACAACTTTAACCCCCATTGCTTGGTCCGCGGCCTGTGTCATATACCTGAAGTCAGTCAGCAGATAACAATCATCACTTGTCACCAGTACATAACCGGACGATCCGGTAAATCCACTTAAATAGCGGCGGTTATAACCGCTAGTTATCAACATTGCATCCAATCCTTGATCCTGCAAAACCTTACGCAGCTTGGAGACACGCTTGTTACCCATTTTCATTCTCCTCTCGAAATAGCCACATTGTATTTTAACATAGGGATATCCCCTTGAGAAGTTTTTTCGCGCCGTTAGGCAAGCGCTGTACTTTGCTCACGCTTCCGTTCGTCCGTATACTCGATCGCTGCTGTATATCCAATGAACATTCCCCATAGCAGAAAAATGCAGAACTCACTAATGACAGTGTTCCACGGCAGCTTGAATGGGGGCTGCATAAGAAACATCTGCGAGCCGGGAATAAATATAATCGCCCACCATAAAACGCCGTAGACCAGGCCTGGCCAAGGTCCCTTCAGCTTACGGAGAAGCAGTACATATAGCATGGAGGCGATGACAGAAAATACAATAAACATCATATATCCCACAAAATGTCCAAATGCTGTTGTCAAAAACGCATGCCTGAAAAAAGGCTCTGCGATAAAGCCAGGGCTGACTTTGGTAAAACTGAACCAATAGACTAGCCAATGAAGCCCACCCCAAATTAATCCTGCAAAAAAACCTAATTCGAGTGCAAAAAGCCAAATATTTGTATGCCCCGATTGTTGTTGATGAGATTTGCTCATGAAATTGCCTCGCTTTCTTTATTTTCAATGCCGATTTATCTCTCGTTCTCTCTAGAAGATAGTATGTACAGCAAAAGGCGATCCAACTAGTAATGTCTTCAAAAATTAGTTACAATGTATTATATAAATCATATTAAATACGAGAAGGTGAATTGGTTGTCCCAGGAAACTCCCAGTTACGGCGGCCAAGCCGTCATTGAAGGCGTCATGTTCGGCGGTAAGCATATCAATGTAACAGCCGTGCGACGCAAGAATCAGGAAATCACATTTTTAGAAGTACCCAAAAGCGATAAGAGCTGGGTCACGAAACTGCGCAAGATTCCGCTGCTTCGCGGCCTTGTCAGTATAATAGATGCCAGCGCTAAAGGCTCTAAGCACTTGAACTATTCAGCCGAATCCTACGCTGAAGATGAATTGGAACCGGAAGATATCGAGAAGGAAAAAGCGAAGCCGAAGAAAAAGGATGAGGGCTGGAGCCTTGGAATGATTTTTGGGGTTGCTGTAATGGGTATTCTCTCCTTTTTGTTCGGAAAGCTCATTTTTACGCTTGTTCCGGTATTTGTAGAGGATTTTTTATTTAAAAATGTATTTGATAACTACGTACTGCACAACCTCATAGAAGGCGGCATCAAAATGATTCTCTTGCTGGTCTATTTATGGGCGATTTCTCAAACACCAGTGATCAAGCGACTGTTCCAGTATCACGGCGCCGAACATAAAGTCATCAGCGCTTTTGAAGCAGGCGAAGAACTGACTGTTCAGAACGTTCAGAAATACAGCCGTCTGCATTACCGCTGTGGAAGTAGCTTTATGATGCTGACGATTATCCTCGGTGTGATCATTTACTCCGTAGTCCCATGGGATAATCTTTGGGAACGAGTGATCCAACGGATTATCTTGTTGCCAGTCGTAATTGGTGTATCGTTCGAAGTTCTAAAGGGAACCAATGCGGTAAGAGAAGTACCAGGCCTTAAATATCTGGGTTACCCTGGATTGTGGCTGCAACTCCTTACAACCAAAGAGCCAAAAGACGATCAGGTAGAAGTATCTATTGCCTCTTTTAACCGTATGCGTGAGCTTGATGCTGCGATTGAAGCAAGAGGATATTCGGAGGCAAGTGTGTCAGGCGGCATATTGGATCCTGCGAAAGGATGAGTGATCTATGATCAGGCATGCTTTAATTTTTTGGATTACGGTTACGCTTGCGATTTTCGGTTTTGTGATTGGAGTCTTGACTGAGCCCTTTTTTACGCTGTCGAAGCTGATCCTCCCCCTAGTACTGTTAGCAATCATTTATTATGCTTACAAAAAAATGGGACCAGGTAAATACGCTCGTAGCAGCAGTGGATCTAAGGTTAAAGTGAAGCCTTCCCAGAAGACCATGTCAAAGGTAGCAGGAATTCGCAAGACTCAAGCTGCACCAGGCAAACGCAAAAGCTATCCTTTCCAAGTGATCGAAGGAAGTAAAGGGAAAAATGACGATCAGCTTCCGAAGTATCACTAACTTCATAAGAACTCCAAAAAGCATCTCCACGTTTTAAGTAACGTGCGGGATGCTTTTTTCTCATATGGATACCTCGCTCGTTATCTTGGTCGCCACTCCTTAAAGAAATCTTCTCCTGCTTTAAGTCCAGCAGCATACATTTCATCGCTTTGCGCTTTTGTAATTTCAAAATGAGTCGTCCCAATCCCAAGCGTAGGAATTTTTACCGTACGAACAAATTTATCCCCTTCAATAAACTTCTCATCATGAGCAGAGAGCATGGTGGTTACCATAGCTTGGAGCATACTGAATGGCCCTCTAATTTTATGCGGCTGTGGATCGGTCTTACCTACCGTTTGATAACCTACCGTAGGAATTCTGCTCCCAGGTTGTTTGCTCCCATTATTCTTGCTGTCAAATAGCCACAAAGGAAAGTTACTCAAGAGCCCACCATCTACAACATACACAAACTGCTCGGCAAAGGATTTCCCTCTTGCTGCCTGCCCGTTTAGTCTTAACATCACAGGATCAAAAAAATAAGGAATGCTGCAGCTCATTCGCACTGCCTTGGCCACTTCAAAATGCTCCGGAGAGATCCCATACTGCTCCAAGCCATCTGGCAAGACCAATATCCTTCCATTTGTGATATCGGATGCGATGATAGATAATTTACCGGCAGGCAGATCACGGAAGGTGATGATCCCCTTTTTCAGTAATAATGCTCTTATCCAGGACTCCAAGGCTTCTCCAGAATATAATCCTTTCTTCAATAACACTCGCAGCGCAGGACCAACGATAGCCGTATTATAAATGGGACCTCGCTTCAGAAACGATGAAAAGGATGTTCCTTGGATTATCCGACACATTTCCTCCCCTTCATAGCCCGCTGCTAGTAAAGTGGCTACAATCGAACCTGAGGAGGTTCCTGCTACCCTTTTAAAAGTCCAGCCTGCCCTTTCTGTAGCTTCAACTGCTCCCGCAAGAGAAATCCCCTTTACGCCTCCTCCTTCAAATACTGCGTTAATCTCCATACACAAAAATCCCCCGTTTCCCATAGATTCTATTGCTTATCTATGAGCACAGGGGAACATTCATGACTCCTTATGAATAACAGCTAAACTATTAGGATTTAAAATAAAAGGTCAGTAAGCTCGACAATCCGAACGGATTGCGGACTACGACGTCATTCGCTCTAAACATAATACTACCTGCAACCTCTTCGTACTTCTCATTATATTTGAGCTGATTAATAATTTGATCTCCACTTTGCCATTCAGCCTTTTGATCACTGGCTCCGACCTTATAACCAGCTAACCCGATGTAGAGTTTAACATTCGTATTCTCGACTTCTTTTACCCACCAATCTACTAACTTGTCATAACGAGCTGTGCTAAAGGACAAACTCCAATAAATTTGCGGAGCGACATAATCAATCCAGCCCTGCTTAATCCATGTCCGAACATCCGCATACATGCTGTCATAAGCAGATACCCCTGCAGTCGTGTCCGAACCTGTACTATCATTTTTAATATTTCGCCATACTCCAAAAGGACTGATCCCATAAGAAGCCTTTGGCTTCACCTTATGAATCTGTTCTCCCAACTGACGGACAAATTCATTAATATTATCTCGGCGCCAATCAGCTTTAGAAAGCTTTTTCGTATTATAGGTAGAATAAGCAGCATCATCGGCAAAAGTAACATTTGAAGGATAAAAGTAATCATCCAAATGGACACCATCGATATCGTAACCTTTAACCACTTCCATCACCGTGTCGATGATATGTTGGCGAGCCTCCGGAATACCTGGATTAATGTATTTCTTACCATCGGCATTCACAATCCATTCTGGATGTGCTTTTGCCACATGGTTACTTGCTAACGCTGAGGTGGAAGCATCCGTCGTTGCACGGAATGGGTTGAACCAAGCATGAAACTGCATGCCGCGGGAATGCGCAGCACTGACCATATAGCTTAGAGGATCATATCCCGGATTCTTCCCTTGTGTACCCGTCAATACCTTAGACCAAGGAACTAAAGTCGATGGATACAGACTATCTGCTGAAGGTCTAACCTGAACAAATACAGCATTAAAGCCAACAGCCTTTAGCTTGTCTAACAAATTATCAAACTCCTGCTTTTGTTTCGCTTCATTTCCTGCCGAAGACGTTGAAGGCCAGTCCAGGTTGAATACGGTAGAGATCCAAGCCCCCTTCATCTCCTTACCAGTCGATCCACCAGGGATAGTCGGTAACGTCGGCACTGTTGGTGTCGTTGGTGTCGTTGGTGTCGTTGGTGTCGTTGGTTTTTCTGGATCGACAGATTGTGGTGGTTCAGTGTTGGAGATCAAGGAAATATGCTTATTAACCTGATCCCATAACACCTGCAGTCCCAATTGCTCACTTACAAAACGAATGGGTACCATTACCCGCCCCTGCTTAATCTGCACGGATGTATCCAGCGCTACCGAAGTATCGTTTACCCATGCTTTTTTCAGGCCACTGGTCAGCTTGAGAACCGTATCTCCTTGAGTGATCGTTACAGTCTTACTATTTTGATTCCATACTACGCCGGCATTTAATCCTTTACTGATCACACTTATTGGCACCATCGTTACATTGGAAGTTGTGATATACGGAGGCACATCACTAACCAGCGCCTCTCCATCCAGTTCAATCGTAATTTGCACCGCTGCCGCGCGTGCACCAGGAGACCATAAAGGCAGAAACAACATAAGTACTAACAAACTCAACATCCATTTACGATAATTCATAATTCCTCCCCAAATCTAAAAAATATGTATCCAAAAAATAAGAAAAAACGGATAAATCCTTCAAGCAGATGAGAGAATGCCTCCTTCTAAAAAGGGGGTATCTGTCTCTGCAAAAAATATAAGAAGTACCGAATAAAACTCATACTCTCTTATATTTTTAAAAGGACTGTATCCGTTTTGACGCTAAAAACTGGGAAAGGTTGCACTAAACAAAATAGAAACGGCTATACTATCCACTGATTATGCTCACGAAAGCCTTGCTGCGCATAACTTTTAGGACAGTATCCGTTTCGGGAAAAACATTTCAAGAATCGCTTGTCAGTTCGTTGTGAATCGCATATAAAGTCTGTACACGTTCTTCGTCGCGGCGGAAATATTCTACCAATGTTTCAATACGCGTAATCGAATCCCAACTTAAGTGATGCTCGATTCCTTCAACATCATTATAAATGTATTCCTGCTGTACTCCGATCAATCCGAGGAATTCCTCCAATAGTTGATGGCGATCAACTAGACGTTTTCCTACTTTTTTCCCTTTGTTGGTTAGGACAAGCCCACGATATTTCTCATAGATGAGATATTCGTCCTTATCCAGTTTTTGGATCATCTTGGTCACAGAGGAGGGGTGTACTTCCAGTCCCTCGGCAATATCCGAGACCCGCGCATAACCTTTCTCATCTATGAGCTTGTATATGCGCTCCAAATAATCCTCCATGCTGGGTGTTGGCATTAAACTTTACCTCTTTTCTATAATGAGCATGGCGCCGGGCCAAACCTTGCTCTAACAATGATACATGTTTCTAACGCACCTTGGCAAGTCCTTCAAAGGAACTTACAGATGAGTTGCACATGTTTGCCATGCTTCTATTGGGGCTGAGTTAGACATAATAAACATACTCGTCATTCAAAAGGAGCGTGAATTTATGACTATAGTGACGCCAGAGCCCTCTACTGTAAAAAGACCCAGAAAACCTACTGCACTTTTTCTTCCAGAGCTTGTTTTCTTTGAACCGAATGCTTTAAATTACCCTAAAGGTGAAAAAATAATGGAATGGGTAAAGGCTAACAATATCCCATATCGTATGACCACATCACATAATCGTATTATGAATTTCCCTGGTGAAACTGAGGTCGAGCAATATAAAATTGCCAAAAGAACGCTTGTTGTCGGCCTACGCAAAACTTTGAAATTTGACCAATCCAAGCCATCGGCTGATTATGCTATTCCCATTGCCACCGGCTGTATGGGGCACTGCCATTATTGCTATTTGCAGACTACCTTAGGAGCAAAGCCCTACATTCGCGTATATGTAAACACAGGTGACATTATAGATGCTGCCAAAAAATATATTGAGGAGCGCAATCCAGAAATCACCACTTTTGAAGCTGCCTGCACATCAGATCCTTTAGGACTTGAGCATATTACCGGCTCTCTGGCAGAACTAATTACATTTATGGCAAAAGAACCCCTTGGCCGCCTGCGCTTTGTGACCAAATACCAACATGTTGAACCACTGCTTGCTTTGGAGCATAACGGACATACCCGAGTTCGCTTCAGCGTCAACGCAGATTATGTAATCAAAAATTTCGAGCCTGCCACCTCCCGCTTTGAGGAGCGTATTGAAGCCGCTGGAAAGGTAGCACGGGCGGGTTATCCACTTGGCTTTATCATTGCTCCAATTATTTGGTATGACGGCTGGCAAGAAGGTTATGCTGAGCTACTGGCCAAGTTAGCCCAGACCCTCCCCCCTGAAGTCGGAAAAGGATTAACCTTCGAAATGATTCAGCATCGATTCACCAAAACGGCTAAGACGGTTATAGAGAAGCGCTACCCCAAATCCAAGCTAGAAATGGACATGGAGAAGCGTAAGAAGAAATGGGGACGCTGGGGACAAAATAAATATGTCTATCCAGATGAACAGCAAACCGCCCTGCGAGAGTTTATCACAGAGCGGATATTCGAACATTTTCCAGAAGCAGGAATTGATTATTTCACTTAAAAAATGAGCCAATCTGGTGTGATTCCCTGTAGCCAAACTGTGATCCGAAACATTTGATCTGTAAAGAGCAGAACGCCCATAAATACCATGAGAACGCCACCAATCTTCATCAGCACATTTGAATATTTAAGGATACGTCTGGCTCCTCCAAGAAAGAAGGCTAAGACAAAGAATGGCAATGCGAACCCTATGCTATAAGCCGTAATTAACGTAAACCACGTGCCAGGCTCACTTGCAGAAAGTGCGATAATCGCAGTCAGAATCGGTCCAATACATGGAGACCAGCCCGCTGAAAAACCGATCCCAAAAATAAAGGATCCCACATAACCCGCCGGCTTCCATTTTAAATCAAGCTTACGTTCGCGAAGTAGAAATTGCGGCTGAAAGATCCCAAGCAAAAATAATCCCATCACAATAATCAAAATCGCCGATAATTGCCGGATCAGATCACGCTGTCCATTAAAAAATTGTCCAAATAGTCCTGCACCAAATCCTAAGGTGTAAAAAACCGCTGAAAAACCTAAAATAAATGCCAATGTATGGGTTATTGTGCGTATACGGACCTCTTTGGTATTGCTGCCTGACTTCAATTGCTGAACGGATAATCCGGTAATATACGATAAATAAGAGGGATAAAGCGGTAAGCAGCAGGGTGATATAAATGATGCTACCCCTGCTGCTAAGGCTATTCCTGCATTGATATTAGACAAGGTAGCGGCTCTCCTTCCAGCATTCGAATCACTTCAGGGCATACCCTATATTTTATTCGCTGTTTATGCTGGCAAACCCTTTTTACCGATCAAAGTCAACACTAATAGTGATATGAGTAAAAGCACAATGGTTGCACCAGGGGCCAGATTCCAAACTCCTGCAACCACTAGTCCGCCTACAACAGCAATTTCCGAAATGATGACGGATAGAATGACTGAGGATTTAAAGCTTCGAGATAACAATAAGCTGATGGCCACAGGAATGGTCAGTAGAGCTGATACTAGCAAAGATCCAACAATTTTAATCGCAGTACTGATTACAAGCGCCGTCAGAATGGTAATCAACATGTTAAGCAGCTTCACTGGGAGTCCGCTGACACTAGCAGCATCCTCTTCAAAGCTAAGTAAGAAGAACTCCTTAAAGAACAGCGATACTACTACTACAACTGCTATCGTTACGATCCCTACTACGATTAAATCGGTATTGTCTAGCGTATAAATGCTACCGAACAAATAACTCATAACATCTGCATTATAACCTTTTCCTAAAGTGAAAAAGAGTGAGGCTAAAGCCACTCCGCCCGACATAATTATGGCTATCGAGAGCTCTGCATAACTCTTATAAGCCTTGCGCAGCTTCTCTATCGCGAAGGAAGCCACCACTGCAAAAATAAGACCTGCTCCCAGCGGGTAAAATCCTGTCAAAAAACCAAGTGCCACACCGGCTATCGTAACATGAGCCAGCGTATCCCCAATCATAGATAAACGTCTGAGCACAAGAAAAACGCCTATAAGCGGCGCTGTAATACCTATCAGAAGACCGCCCGCAAGCGCTCGCTGAAAAAAATCGCTAAATAGAATTTCCAACTTTAACTCTCCTCCGTAGAACAATTGAAACATTTTTTAAAGCTTTTATTAAAATCTTTTTTCGATCCCTCCCAAGCCCTCCCTCCTAAGGGAGGGCCCAAAGGGCTCTGCCCTCTGGACACCCGTCAAGTGCAACTGGCGTAGGAGGTGGGGTTGCTGAACATATCCGATGCTCTATGTAGGCCCCCAATAATCGAGTGTTCCCTTTTACTACCAGAGTTTAACTATGACCTAAGAGAGCGTGTGCTGCAGGTTCTCCTCTGTACAATTCTGCAAATCATGAGAATGACGGGAGAAAAAGTTAATCTTACCGTTCGTTTGCACAGGTTCATTCCCTAAGTAATTCTTAATCATGTCAATATCATGCGACACCATTAGGAATGTCATATGATGATGGGCATGCATATGTGTAATTAATTCAAAGAATCCTGCTTGTGATTCAGCATCAATACCGACTGTAGGCTCATCCAAAATCAGCAGATCCGGATGGTTGATCAACGCACGTGCTAGAAATACACGTTGCTGCTGACCGCCTGACAGCTGGCCTACTCTTTTCTCCGCAATATCCTGTATCCGCATCACTTCAAGTGCATCTTCGCACTGACGATGCTGAGCCTTAGATACTCTTCGAATAAGATTCTTGTTGTTGTACAAACCAGATAGCACTACTTCACGCACCGTTGCTGGAAACAGCGGGTTGAAGGCGTTCTTTTGTGGAACATAACCTATCCGTTCCCAGTCTTTAAACTTGCGGACAGGCGTTCCAAATAATTTGATTTCACCACTGCTTGCCGGAAGCAAACCGACGATCATCTTCATCAGTGTTGTTTTACCAGCTCCATTAGAACCAATGATACCAAGGAAGTCTCGTTCTCTTACACTATAGTTAAGATTCGAGATCACCTTCTGTTCACCATATGAAAAAGAAAGATCCTGTATATCGATGATATGCTGATGGCAGTCCAAGGATACCGATTGCATGCTTTAGCACCGCCTTTTCCTTATACTTTCCTTTTTATTGTAAAGCCATAATCAGATTTTGCAAATTTTTCTCCATCAAGGTGAAGTAGTTATCCCCGTTCTTTTCTTGCTCCGCAGTAAGACCCTCTACCGGATTAAGAACCATAGTAGACACACCAGCTTCAGCCGCTAACGTCTTAGCCAGTTTATCGGAGACAAGCTCTTCAAAAAAGATGTATTGAATTTTCTCCTCTTTAACCATCTTCGCCAGGTTTACTAAATCCTGTCCACGCGGCTCAGCGTCTGGGGATAATCCCATAATCGCATGCTGCTCAAGCTTATAGTCACGGGCAAGATAGGCAAAAGCTTGGTGCGAAACTACAATTTTGTGGTTAGGCAGCTTGGTAAGCTCCTGTTCAAATTTACTATCCAAAGCCTGTAAACGTTCAGCAAGCTGATTGTAACGCTCTTCATAACCATCTTTATGCTCAGGGTCCACAGATTGAAGGCTTTCTTTTATATTGCGCGCCATGATGATCGCTGATTTCGGACTTACCCAGGTATGTGGGTCCGTATGAAGGCTGTCCTCAGAAGAATGGCTATTATGATCAGCATCATCTTCGTGATGATCCTCTTCGCCGCTTCCCCCATGATCATGTCCGTCATCTTCATCGGTCATTATTAAATCAACACCTTTACTTACTTCAACAGCTTCCACTTTACTGCTGCTATCAAGTCCTTTTAGAAAATTAGGAACCCATCCCTCAAGCCCTGCTCCATTGTACAAGAACAATTGCGCTTTGGAGGTGTTGACAATATCCTGACTGCGTGGTGTCCAATCATGCGGCTCTACTCCAACCGGAAGAAGATTAATGGCATTTATATCATCTCCACCAATTTCCCGAGTAAACTCATAAATAGGATAAAAAGTAGTTACAACATTTACTTTCCCTTCAACTATACTTCCACTGCTCTTAGGTCCACATGCAGTGAGTGTAAATACAAGCACCAATGCAAGTATAAGCAGACTTATTCGTGACTTCATAGCAACCATTAAATTGATCTCCCTCTCAAATCGTAATCTTTACTATTAGAAGTATAATAGTAATCATTACGATAAGTCAACAATAAATCCTAATAAGATGATTCTGAATTTTATCCCTGCTTATACGTTGAAAAAAGGAATGTTCCCACAGCCTAGCTGGCTGAAGGAGCATTCCCTTTCTTATATAACAATTACATATATAGATTCTACATAACGAATCTTACTTCACAATAGCTCCATTTGGCATGCTGTCTGGAACTGTGGCGATGGTTAACTGATCACCTTTAGAAGCCGCTAAAATCATCCCTTGGGACAATTCTCCGCGCAGTTTCACTGGCTTCAGGTTAACAATACAAATCACTTTTTGGCCTACCAGCTCTTCCGGTGTGTAAAACTTCGCGATACCAGAAACGACTTGACGCTGCTCATAACCTAGATCCAGCTGCAGCTTCAGCAGCTTGTCGGCTTTCTTCACAGGCTCAGCTGCAATGACCTGAGCTACCCGAAGCTCAGCCTTGGCGAAATCGTCGATGCCGATCTCTTCTTTATGCTCTTCCTCAGGCTCGGATACCGCAGGAGCCGCAGGTGCTGCTTCGGTCGCTTCAGCAGCCGGTTTACCAGCGCCCATGGCTTCGGCGATATAAGCTACCTCTTGCTCCACATCCAGGCGTGGAAAGATTGGATTGCCTTTCACCAGCTTTGTTCCTGCCGGAATCAGACCAAAGGTCTTACCGCTGTCCCATGTCGTTAATTCACCAACTTCGATGCCAAGCTGTTCCCAAATCTTCGCTGGGGTTTGCGTCAAGAACGGCTGCAGTAGAATGGAAGCGGTGCGAAGACCTTCCACAAGATGTCTCATTACGGAAGCCAACTCAGCTGTTCTGCTCTCATCCTTAGCAAGCACCCAAGGCTGTGTCTCATCAATATATTTATTGGTGCGGCTGATAAAGATCCCGATCGCTGTTAGCGCTACGGAGAACTCCATTTTTTCCATCGCTTCTTCTACTTTGGCATAAGTATTCTCTGCCGCAGCTTGAAGCTCACCATCAAATGCTGTTACATTTCCTTCATACGCTGGAAGCTCTCCACCGAAATACTTCTCTACCATCGCACCTGTCCGGTTCAACAGGTTACCAAGGTCATTAGCAAGATCATAGTTAACCCGATCTACAAAGCTTTCCGGTGTGAATGTACCATCCGAACCAAACGGTACTTCCCGTAGCAGGTAATAACGAAGTGCATCCAGGCCGTAACGATCAATTAATGTAACTGGATCTACTACGTTCCCTTTGGATTTTGACATTTTGCCATCCTTCATGAGCAGCCAGCCATGAGCAAATACCTTTTTCGGAAGAGGCTCACCCAGCGCCATTAGAATGATTGGCCAGTAAATCGTATGGAAACGGACGATTTCTTTGCCGACAATATGCACATCAGCAGGCCAGAAATTATCATACAGACTTCGATCCTCGGAACCGTAACCCAAAGCAGTAATGTAATTTGTCAATGCATCGATCCATACGTACACTACATGCTTTTCATCGCCTTTAACCTTAACACCCCAATCGAAAGTCGTACGGGAAACCGCAAGATCCTCCAGACCAGGCTTGATAAAGTTGTTGATCATTTCGTTTTTACGGGATTCCGGCAAAATAAACTCCGGATTCTCCTCATAAAATTGCAGCAATCGATCTGCATATTTACTCATCCGGAAGAAATAACTCGCTTCCTTCACCAGTTCAACCGGATGACCGCTATCAGGGCTTTTTGCACCAATGATTACGCCATTGTCATCTCGAACGATATCAACCAATTGTGTTTCTGTATAGAAGGTTTCATCCGGAATACTGTACCAGCCTTCATATTCGCCTTTATAGATGTCACCTTGCTTGAGCAGTCGATCAAAAATATCCTGAACAACCTTTTTATGACGCTCTTCCGTTGTACGGATGAAGTCATCATTGGAGATGTCTAGCTTGCGCCATAATTCCTTAATGCCAACAACGATGTCATCTACGAACTGCTGAGGGGTTTTACCTGCTTCCTCTGCCTTCCGTTCAATCTTTTGACCATGCTCGTCTGTACCTGTAAGATACCTTACATCATAGCCGCGTAGACGTTTGTAGCGGGCCATTGCATCTCCAGCTACGGTAGAATAAGCATGTCCGATATGCAGCTTATCACTCGGATAGTAGATAGGTGTAGTTAAGTAAAAAGTTTTCTTTTCGCTCATTGATTAATCATCCTTTCTTTCATAAAAAGACAAAAAACTCCCGCCCCTATAATGGGGCGAGAGTATAACTCACGCGATACCACCCAAATTTCCTGTCTCTTCACAGAGAGCAGGCTTCGCCAGTTCCCTCTCGGGAACTGTCCATTAACGCTGGAACACGCCGTTATCTTACGTGAACCTCAATTGCAGTTCCCGCTCGAACACAGTTCCTCCCGGACCATATTCAATCTAACGCACCATACCGGCTTTCAGCTCGCTCCGGCTCTCTGTAATGGACGTACCGATTTACTCATCCGTTCCTCGGAATTCATACTATTACCTGTGAATATACCCAATGGCAAGGGCTCATGTCAAGTCGCACGAGCAGAATCCTTCTTGGTCGGGTGTTCCTCAAGAGGTGGAACCGGATCAAGTCCCCCTGGATGGAAGGGATGGCATCTAGCAATCCGCTTGGCAGCAAGCCATGATCCTTTAAGTGGACCATGGACTTCAATAGCTTCCAGAGCATAGGCCGAGCAGGTTGGATAGAAGCGACAAGTAGCAGGCTTAATCGGGGAAATGTACTTGCGGTACACCCGAATAGGAGCCTGAATCGTTCTACGAAGGGTAGCCATCCTTAGACCCCTTTTTTGTGATTAGCTGCTGCGACTAGTTCTTCTTCCCGGTTCTCTTCACATTCTTTGCAATAACCGAACACCTCAAATTTATGCTTGACTACCCGGAATTGATCAGGTGTTTCCGTTAAATTCATTGGGCAGAAATTAATCGGGTAGGTTTTCTCGCATTGAAGGCAGATCATATGATGATGGTGATCCTGATGATTACAGCTTCCCTTGAATTTCACGCCGTCTTCAAAGACGATTTGTTCAAGTACACCAAGCTCTTCCATTACACGCAGATTGCGGTACACGGTATCAAAGCTAAGTCCGCTATACTTGCGGCCCATATGCTCATAGACATCCTTCGCTGACAAATAACCCTTATTCTCGCCGAATAACTTTGCAAGCGTTTTGCGTTGGTCGGTGATTCGCAGACCTTGCCCCGACATGACCTCTAATATTTGTTCTGTCGACAGCATACGCTCATCTCCCATAACATTTCAGTTCATTTCATTTATGCTTCACTCTCTTAATAATGCCCCAAAATAAATGCCCCGTCAATGAAACTTGGTCCCTTGAGCCTACATTTCGCATAATGATTCAAAATAAAAAATAGAATATAGTTCAGCATCTAAATTTGGTGAATAGACATAGAAGTTTAGATAAATCAACTCATTCAATAGAACCTAATTCAACAGACATTTTAATCCTCACCAAAGAATGTGATAATCAAAAAGATCACTGTCATGTATAAGACTATTAAATCATTATCATAAAAATAAAAATGCCCCTGTTAGCTTATAGTTTAAGCATACAAGAGCATTTCACAAATATAAATGGTGTAATTAATATACTGCATTTGAGATATACAATAATAGGATACCAATAAAATATAATAGTAGAGCTCAGTGCAACTATCTTAAATTTAATTTTCTCCTTCTGTTTCTTATAACAGATGAGTATAGCTTATCTAAAAAACTTGTCACATACTTCTTTATGTTTATACTTAGAAAATTACTAATTTAGATTCGTTCATGGCCATATAACCTTATATGATCCATTATTTTGGAATCCTCTTACAAGGATTTTATGGTAACCATAAAATCCATTATGAGTAAACGTATGAGGACCAGCCGATAAGTTACCTGGATCATAAGCTAATACATTACTCCCATTCGCATCGTATATGTCAATAGAGTAATAATCATAAATGCCTGCATCAATTTGTATCGTAACCGATCCATTTAAATATATAGATGTTGAGGTAGTTCCCAAGGAGTAACTGACTTGACCCCGCAGTGCTACAGAATCGCTTGACAAATTCTGAACTTCCTGTTGTTGAATACTAGAATTATTAACTGCTTCATCTGCAAAAATTGACTGGGCTGGTGCTAAAATCAAAGTCATCATCGAAAGCGTTGTTATAAAAGTCTTTTTAGCTTTGTTCACACTTACTACCTCCCTGAATTTGGTATTTACAATATAATAATACTATTTATTCTTTATATTGCAAATACATATTTAGTATTTTATGGAACTATAGTAGTTTCATTGACATTTTAGAATATTTGTAACAACAGGAAAATATATCACTAATAGAAGTTCTAGAGTAAAGGGCTGATTATTTCAGTATCTTCATCAATCCGTTCGATAGATTTTCCCTCATACGACTTTCAAATGTTTGTCATCCTATTTTTCGGAGATGGTTGTTTCTCATATTTCAACTTTTCATCATCATAAATTCCCTTTAACTTCTGTATAATTTGGCATTTCTTCAAATACAGATACCCCAGTCGTACTTTGCGTATATTTTATGAGATAAATCAGAAAAATCACAAGAATAGCTAGTAATGAAATAATAGGACTTATAACAATATTTTGTTTTTAAAATTAAACTCCCCTCAATTTCTTAACGATTTTAAGGATGTCATCTTCTCCATACAATTTTCCCGCTTTGATTAATATAAATTTCCCCGTCATCAACAAATGCATATGATAGTCCATAAAAAAATGGATTTGCCCACGCGAGTGTTGGTTGAATAACCCATTCCCCTCTTTTATTGATAAACCCAGTCTTGCCTCCCGACTCTGCTACTGCAAGTCCTCCCATAAAATTACTTGACTTATCAACTTGGCTAAATATTTGTAATTCTCCCTTCTTATCTACATAACCCTGTTTACCATTAAGACGTACTGCCCCTAATCCTTCAGAAAATGAATTAGCAGCTTCATAAATGGCAGGAATAACTAATTTCCCTGTTTTATTAATGTAACCGTATTTGGAATTTTTCTTCACAACCGATAAGTCTTCTGAAAATGATTCTACCTGCGAATAGGCTACTTCAATAACTGCCTTCCCTTTTTTGTCGATAAAACTGAAAGCATCCTTAATCTTAACAAGAGCGAGCCCCTCACTAAAATCCATGGCGCTATCATATTGTGCCTTAATTACAAGATTGCCTGAAGGATCGATAAAACCAAATTTGCTTCCTATTTGAACTGCCGCCAACCCCTCAGAGAAATCGCTCGCACGTGTGTATTTTGGCTTTATGACACTTGTTCCCGTTATATCCATATAACCGTATTTAGATATGACTGAGTCAGGCGAGGTGGATATTATAACGGTTCTATATGCTGCCAACCCTTCTGAAAAACTTTTCGCATCATAGTAAGCCCCCTTTGGGATCACGATTTTACCCTGCTGATTGATAAAACCTGCAAACTTACCACCTGATTGCACAATAGCCAACCCTTCTTTAAACGCATAAGCATCAGAGAACTTCTCCTGATAATCAATAACAACCTTGCCTTGTGCATTTATATAACCAAATTTCCCTCCATTCATAACTGAGAAGAGATTCTCTTTGGAGTATAGGGAGACAATTTGTGACTGACCATACCACTTCACTTCCAACCCACTTGCCTCACCAATAAATCGTAAAGGAACATAAGTTGTACCATTAATGATTTGAGGGGGCACTTGAAGCGTGAAGGGAGTATTATTAATCCATGCAGTGTTTTGATTAATTAAAAATTTAATAATAGTGCCCGACTTACTTCCAGTAATAGTCTTGCTTGCAGAGTCAAAAGTTACAGTAAAGCCCAATGAATTGAAAATATCTTTAAAGGGAGCTAAAACCGATCCATTCTTGATAACTGGTGAGTGTTCTCCTTGGATGGAGCTCCCGTATAATATAGTTCTAACTCGATCTTTGGCGTAAACCGGCCCTTGTCTAAACGAAACAATAATAAAAGCAGCGAAAAAGAATAACAGTCCTAATTTCATTGATATTTTCATGCACTACAGCTCCTTCATGTCTTGATATCAGTGGAGTCGCTTAATTAGATATAGCCAACTTCCAGAGAAGATAGGAAATTGGCTATATATTTAAACTTATTCTCCGGTGACGGTAATGGTAACTTTATTATTCGCATCTCGTGTTACGGTAGCATAGTCTTGATCTGGGCTTGGGAAAGCACTACTAAAAACCGATGTCCCATCAACTTTGATATTTGTGAATTCAGACTTGTTTTTCCCAACGTTATCCCCCGTCACAACCGATAAAACTTTCCATTTTTGAAAACTAGTTGATTTGATGTCATAATCAGTATTTGACGTTATAATCGTAGTTAACGGTGTATCAGCCGAACTATAGCAGCCAATGTCAGCACAGATAGCAGTACCATCAATCTTCATACGGATTTTTTTATTATAATTGTACCATGCATAAATTGTAACTTGGGAACCTGCTAGGTAAGCATTGGATGACTGAACTTTATTAAAAGATGGATCGTATGAATGATTTATTGTAATTCCGTTAATTTGAATTGCAGGTTTCCAACCTTTTTCAGCAAGGCCTACTCCAACATTTTCATCATACATCAATCCCATGTCAGCAGAGTTGCCTCCAGCCAAGAAACCAGTATAGGTATATGCGTTTTCACCTGTAGATTTGGACACTTGTGAAGGTGCTGCTACAGTCGCTGAAGTTGAAATATATGTTCCACTCTGTACTATGTACTGCCTTCCTCCAATTCCACCGGGTAAATCTGCACCAGTATTAGCAAGTGGTGAGATTTGATCTCTGTTCGAGTATACTTCTTCGGTAACTGAACCAGAACCAACTGATGAATCAACATTTGTATTTGAATTTGAATGATCAATTGGAACAAAAAACGCTTTTCTACCACCATTTGTATCTTCCTCGTAAAAATAATAACCGTCTTCATCTACGCTTATGTAATCGTAGACGTGCTCAGAGGAAGCTTGAATAAATCCTTTTAGACTTTTAATAAGCTTCTCTTTTTGAATCTCGTTAGATGCCTCGCTGATAAATTCATCAATAACATTTTGGGACACACCAATCTTATTCTGAATATCAATAAAATTCTTCTGTTTACTGGCTGTATTTGGTGAACTTGTTGATTCCGCACTTACAGAGGGTGAAAGTATTAAAAATGTGATCATTACTACAGAAAGAGCTGCATTTTTAAAATTCATTGTTCATTCTCCTCTTTACATTTATTTTCACAAAACTTTTATTATCGCGCCTCCCCTTAAATTGAATATTTGGAATTTCTAGTTAATTTTATTCCATGTTCTGATAGATTACAACCTTTTTTACAATATATGTACATTGATCAATTGAATAACTTCAATCCCATACTATAACAAGGTTTTCTGAGCACAAAAAAAAGAGTACCTCCCCGAATCTTGAATAGGTTAAGCGATTAAACTAAATGAGACATGGAAGCTTCCTATGCCATGTGTCTGTTTTCCATGCAAGATTTATATCAATTGTAAAGAGAAGAGTGATTTGATCTTGATACTTGCTCTTCAAGAAGGGTTCATTTTTGACGACACTAAAGCTATTAATGCAACGCATATCAAGGCCGATGAAACAAACGAAAGAACCGAAAATGCGTGGTTTCATTTTCAAGAAGGGACGAACAAACTGGTTGCTGCAAAAAAGCTTAAAGTAGAACAGAAATAATTTTTTTCAGAAGACGGACGAGGCATTGTTTCATGGAAGGAGTTTGCTAAGCGAAGATCTGCGGTTGAACGATTAAATACGTACCAAAAAGAGTTCTTTCAATTAAACAACGTAAGGCTGCAATCAAGTCAGAATACGAGGTTACATTTTAACATCGTAACTTTGCTATACAGCAGTATGAATCTAGTGGTAGATCAAGTAAATAAACTACAACATGAGCAAACAGCATATTTTAATAATTTTTCCATGTTAAATTAGAGTTGGAGTTGGTTCATTGTCAACCTGAAAAAACGACTCTATGAGAATTCTTGATGATTTTAAAGGTGACCCCCTTACTTTTTCCTTATTTCGTATAGTTGTTAGGAATATCAGATAATGAGCGTTGCAAGCGGATAGATTTTTACATCATCGTGTTTGCTACTCTTTCCCCGAACGTCTTTAGTTGATTAAATACCAACAAGAAACATTACAAATTAATTGCTAATTCATATTTAATCGCACTTCTCGTCTACTATCTTAATATAATATCTCTGTCCCTGTTCCCAAGTTTTCTCTAAACTAATCTGTACAATATGAATTTTTAGAATTAACCAATTTTCACAGTAATCTATAAATTTTGTCACTATTCCCCCACTAAGAATTACTCATATGATATCATTCAATACTTATTTTCAGTTGTGATACCGCAGCAAAACATCAGACGAACAATCGTTCTCGCACTCTACCGCGCTAAGATATTCACACAAATTTATATAATAAATAAATATCAAAAAAAGACCGTATATTTCCCATATGAGAAATATACGGTCGATTTAATCAGTATTTAGGATCAATAGCTTTTAATCACAATCTTTTTGTAATGGATCTACATGACTATTTCTTCGCTGGCAGTGGTGTAACCAGGAAATTCACCGGCAAGTTACTACCAGAAGCTGCTGTAAACAAGATCTCCACGGAGCCGCCATAATCGCCAGTACGATAAATCACACTGTTCATGTCAGCCGATGAGAGACTTCCCGATGTCGGCATGTGTACAATTTGACCATTAACCATGACAGGTCCCATGTAATTACCGCCACGTGGATTAAATGTAATTAATGAGTTAGGTGCAACACGATCGAATTTAATTTTGTATAACACGCCGAAATTACCTGCATTGGATGCTTCAGTACCATTCATTGGGTCTACACCAGTCAAATTCAAATCACTCAAATTGTCACCGAGAAGAAGTCTCGCAGGAGTTGTTCCTACTTCGTCGGTAACCGTGATGATGCGTGTAGAATCAGCATAAGTTCCCCGGTTATGCACCCCATCACGATCCAATATTGGAAGTGTAGGAAGTGTAGTCAGAGGATCTTTATTCGCATCGATCAGCATGACATTATATTCAATAGGATAATCACTAAATAAATCCGCTTGGAGGGATACAATCTCTCCTGGTTTCATTGCAGTTTTGTTTAGATCTGTAAGAATCGAGACGCTTTCTCCTGGTTGTAGGACTGTTGTCTTATAATCTCTTCTAGTCTGCATAGATTCCCAGTACCGCTGCACTGACATTTTACCAGTACCTTCAGGATAAGAGATCGGACCACCAAAGCCTACATACTCTGTTGTAATTGTCGTAGGGTACAGATTGTTATTCTTAGCAATCACATACACCTTCGTTTTAATATTCATATTATTCTTGTGGTGGACCAAAAAGCGAGTTCCGCCGAATGATGTTTCTTTATACGTGATCCCTTCCGTATTCACTGTTTCTGGACTGTTACTGCGGATAAGGGTATAAGGCTCAGAAGAAAGATTATAAGCTACCTTCTGCCAAGTTGGAACCATCGATCCGTCGATGTTAAATACGCTACCCGGAGCACCGAATAATCTATAGAAATCTTCTTTACTGTACAAGATTTCATCTGAAATATTAATGGTCTTCTCAAAAGTGCTGATTGCGCCATGTGAATCTTTTACTTGAATAGCGACTGTTGCTGGACCTGGTGTAAAGAAAGCTTCTGCTTTGTTCGTCCAAGTCACTTCAATTGGATCACCGTCTGGGTCGCTGCTTAGATCCGAATAAGTGATCATTTCACCCATCTTGTAAGAATCTTTGTCTGTCGTGAAATTAGCGACTGGCGGTGTATTTGGTTTAAGTACATTGATGGTCACAGAGTATGGATCACTCCACTGTCCATTCGCATCCATAACGGAATAGGATACTACATAAAATCCTGGTGTATCATAGATATTTTGCTTATTTGGTTCCCAGCGTTCATCGACAATGGCCGTACCATTCGGTGAAGAGCTGGAGGTCACGAAATTCACAGGATCACCAGCATAAATTTCAGTTGGCACTGTAAAAGAAGCTTTAGGTTTCGTGTTCAGCGTAAGAATCACTCGTTTTTGCACATTATCTACGGTATAAGGAATGCCTAATGCCCCGGTGATGGACGTCAAAGGAACCATGAATGTACCATTAGTTTGGTAAGCTGGACCTTTCATCGTCACATTTTTACCATTAACGGAATAGATCTTACTGTCCGTTTTAAAGCGCATTACGTCGCTTCCTTTGGTAACAATGGTCTCTTTCGTTTTATAATCGTAAATGTATTTCACACCTACGCGTTCTACCATAGCTCGGATCGAAACGTATGAGACGCCATTCTTCACGGCCATTGGCTGATTAGCCAAATACTCAACGCCGTTTTGGTACATTTTGTTGCTGTTCATCATAAGTACAAGCTGATTACTAGCTGCAGCACGAACACCATCCGTTGGTGTAGGTTGTGTAGTGGTTTCAGGTGTTGCACTTGGGAGTGGTGTAGCAGTTGGTGCAGTTGTTGCTGTAGGTTCGGATGTTGTTGTCGGTTCAGTTGTTGTCGTCGGTTCAGCTGTTGCCCCAGAGATTGGAGTTGGAGTTGGTGTAGGTGATACGACTCCCCCTGGTACCTCAGTTGGCATTGGCGGCAATGGGTCAGTAGCTTCTGGCATTACATCCGTCGCAGATGTGGCAGCTGCTCCTACTGCATTGGTATTACCTGAGGTACTATTGACAGATTCAGCAAAAGCCGGCACTGCCGAGGCGGCCTGAGATATGGCCAAAACAGCAACTAACGTTAATTTCTTCAAATCCATGATATGACTCCTCTGCTCCTATTTGTAAATATAAGTAGGTCTCTGTCTTTTTCATACTCCTCTTATATTCCCCGCAAAAACGCAACCGCTCTCAGCGGAGCGGAAGAATTGCTTTTTGCCACGTTCGTTATAACAAAACATAGTATTAGACGCATCCGACCGCAAAAAGTTTCATTTTAAAGTAAAGAAAGATTAACCCAGTATTAAAACAAGCAAAAACAACCTTTCATCCGCTACCCGAAAAATATGAGATTATCCATATAAATATGTGTATTTTACAGCAAGGTATATTCGCTTTCATTTGCTTTTGTTACAATGTATGGAAGAATATCTTTTCATGCGGGTGATGACATGTCCAAGAAAATCTCCATCCTCGTTCAATTAATCATGGGTTTCTCACTGATCATTTTCACTATCGTAGCCTTTACGATTTTTTTGTCCTACCGTTCGTCATCCCAAGCCGTTCTTAACCGGTCGAACCAATATATTCTGGAGTCCGTCAAACAGCTTCAAGGTAAAATGGACGCTATTCTTCAAGATAACGACAAACTCTCTTCTACGATCATGTTCAGTCCCTTGATACAAGAAACACTAGGAGACTTAGCAGAATCCCGTACACCTCCTACTGACGCTATGGATATCACCCGCTACATCGATCAACAGACACGTTCCATCAATTATGACATCCAGTTCAAGCTGCTCGGACTTTCAGATAATCAGGTATATACCAATAGCAGCTCCTTAAAAGTAATCTGGGACAGCGAGAGAGAAATCCGCGGCGCCTATTGGTTTCCAGCTATAGCCCAGAATAACGGCCGTATGCTCTGGTTTGGTGCAGATGTATGGCAGAACGGCACGATCCCTGTGGTCATGGGAGCTAGGCAAATTAATGATTGGAATGATTTAAATCGGCTAGGAACCCTATTTCTCGTCCTTCCTGTGGAGGTTATCCATAACGCTGTCAGCCAATTTCATCTTGGTAAGAATGAGAAAATTCAAATTGTTGATTCCTTCAACACCATTGTTTATTCCACCGATCCAGATGAGATAGGTCTGTATATGGATGATAGAATTCTAAGTCAATTCAGTAATCATAAAGCACGAATCATCCCAAATACCATAAACTCCCGCAATATGTTCGTATCCTACGCTTATTCCCCCTACAGCGAGTGGAGCATTTTTGCTTACATTGATTCTAAAGAAGCTGTTAAAGATTTAAATGGCATTCGCAGAAATATTATTTTAATTGGCCTGCTCGGGATGGCCGCAGCGTTATTGTTTACCTTCTTTTTCTCGTGGACACTGTCTAAGCCGCTTCGTAATCTCGCAACCAAGCTAAGCAACGTTGAACGCGGAACCACGCTACCGTTTGTAAAAACAACCATGAATAAAGAAATGGCTATCCTATACTCAAGCTATAACTCTATGCTTCAAAACCTAGACCATACGATTGCTGACCTCTCAAGCAAACAAATCAGTGAAAAACAAGCTCAGATCGTAGCTCTTAAAGCACAGTTTCGCCCTCATTTTCTCTACAATACATTGAACACCATCTATTGGTCACTGGCTAATAAACATATGCGAGAAGAGTCACAGATGGTTATTGCACTAAGCGATTTGCTTCGATACAGCATTGATCGTGGATCGGAATTTGTTACGGTTGAGGAAGATTTACAACAACTAGAAAGGTTCATTTACCTGCAAAAACTACGCTACGAGGACAAACTACAGGTTGATCTGCACGTGAATCCTGAGGTCATGAATAGGCAGCTTATGAAGCTAACCCTTCAGCCCCTTGTAGAGAATGCTATCACGCATGGACTTGAACCTACACTACGCGAAGTATGGCTTATACGTATTCGGGCCTATAGTGAAGGCAACTCACTTGTGCTAACAGTAGAAGATAACGGAGAAGGCATGAGCGAGGCAAGAATGGCAGAGGCCTTAATCAGCGGCGAGGTTAATCCGGAGAAGCTGCTCCACACCGGTATCGGTCTCTCCAATCTGAATCATCGTATAGAACTAATCTATGGACATGGATTTGGCCTTCATTTATCAACCAGCGAGCTCGGAGGCTTACTCGTAAAAGTCACTGTTCCATTACAGTTCGATCAAGGGTAGGGGGTGAAGTGATGAAAGTGTTAATTGTTGACGACGAAAGTTTTGTCCGACGATCCCTGTCAGAAATGCTGGGAAGTGCGAACCATAATTTTAGCATCATTGGTTCAGTAGAGAACGGATTAGAAGCGATACAACTGTTAAAAGAGCAGGCAATTGACCTTGTAATATCAGACATACGTATGCCTGGCATGGATGGACTCGAGCTTTCTAAGCATATCCATGAATGTTACCCTGACACCGAGACGATACTGCTCACTGGTTATCAGGATTTCTCCTATGCCAGCCAAGCCATAAGGTACGGTGTACGAGAATATCTGGTCAAGCCAAATTCAGTTGAAAATATCCTCGAAGTCGTAACAAGTGTGTATGAACGTCTGGAATTGAAGAAGCAACACAGGCAAGTCTCGCAGCTGCGAGAAAAGAATCTTCGGGAGAAACGCCTTTCTGATCTACTTTATGGCATTCCATTACCCTACTTTGAAGAACAGCTCATACCTCCCTTTCATTCTTTTGTCATCATTACTGTAAATCACCTAGGTGATGTTATGCCACAGTACTGGTCTGAACAAGCGATGTATGCAGCCGTAATCAATATATTAGAAGAGTGTTTTTCGCTTTACGCTAATGTTGTCGGCATTCAAGAGGAGCAAGAAGCGATAATCATGTTGTTTTATCCCTATGAACAATCCGAAAGAATCGATGAGACGCTAACTCAGGAAATGATGATTAAGCTGTCTAGCCTCTTGAAATCGCCTTTCAGCGCGGGTGTCTCCAACCCTCACTATGATCTTGGAGCCCTCGCAACAGCTTATCATGAGAGCCTGCAGGCGTGCCAACAGCTCAAAAAGGATAGTACCCGACCCGTTATCTATTATAGTGAAGTATCCATGTGCTCAGCTTCTCCACAGCTTACGGAACAACTACAGGTGAAGGCTACACGCAGGGTAATCTCTATAATGATTGAGGCTATGAATTCGCGACTCCAAGAGAACCTCTCTCTCAAAATGATTGCAGATGAATTATACATGAATCCAACCTATCTAGGCCGTCTGTTCAAAGACGATGTAGGAGAATGCTTCTCCAGTTTTCTTACCAAGCTTCGTATTCAAAAAGCAATAGAGCTGCTAAATAATGTTACGCTCAAAGTTTACGAAGTTAGCGAATTAGTTGGCTTTAAAGATCCTGCGTACTTCAGCCTCATATTCAAGAAATACATGGGTATGACTCCTCAGGAATTTCAGAAGCACAACAAATAAAGACGAGGTGTGTTCTCTTGCATGTGAATGCTAAGTTGTTGACTATCCTGTTAAGCTTTGGATTGCTGCTTCATACAAGCGGTTGCCAGATCTCTCCTTCCAAGGAAGATATCGACCTTCAAGACCCGATCCAGCTAAACATCTGGCTTACAGCTGGATCGGGTCTTGAGCTGCTTATAGCAGAGTATCAATTGCAGCATCCCGAGCTAGAAATCCATATTCAAACCTCAACCTCCACGCAGCTTCCCGCCAAGCTGCAAACTTCATTCGCAGCAGGATATAGTTCCCCTGATGTGGCGGCCATTGATATTAGCTATTTGGATCGTTTCAAGCAGTTCCCCGATTATTTTTATAATCTAACAACATTTGGAGCGAATGATCTAAAGAATCAATTTCTGAGTTGGAAATGGCAGGAGGTGCTCGGTAATGATTTTATCTTCGGATTACCGACTGATATTGGTCCCTATGCTATGTTGTATCGGACTGATATCTTCGCGTTATCTGGACTCCCTACCAAACCTGAAGAAGTAGCAAAGCGAATCCAAACTTGGGACCAATTCCTCAAAGCCGGCACTAGAGTCCATGAGGCAACAGGTAAAGCCTTTGTCAATGACTTAGAGAATCTTTATCTAACCCTTCTGCGTCAGTCCAAGCTTCAATATTACAGCCCCACTTCCCAAGAGCTGATCATAGGAAATAATCCAGCAGTAAAAGGGGCTTGGGACTTTGCAATTCAAGCTCTGAAGCTGAATCTATCCGCAGGTATTGCTGTAGATACACAGCGCTGGGGCGCAGGTCTGCTAAACGGCGACTTTGCAGTGATGCTCTGTCCGGCTTGGATGATTGATCATATCAAGAGTAGTGCTCCAACAGCCAGCGGATTATGGAATGTAACGACCATCCCAGGAAATAGCGCTAATCGAGGAGGTTCCGTCCTTACCTTGCCTAGAACAGGCAGTCATCCAGAGGAGTCATTCGCGCTTATCAAATGGTTAACCGAGCCCGCACAACAGCTAATTTCATTTAAGTCAGAAGGGGCATTTCCCTCCACCCCCGAAATTTATGACGATCCCGAGATCCATAACCTGTCTGATCCCTATTTTCCTAATTCTGAGGTTGGACGTGTCCTCTCTACAGCAGCACAAGAAGTAGTTCCCACCTACTACGGTCCGCACCACGCCGATGTAGAAACAAATATGCTCGAGTATTTAACCAAAGCCGAGCAAGGTAAGCTAGATCCCGAGCAGGCTTGGTCACTTGCCATTCAGGTAGTGCAAAAAATAGATACTTCTTTCCGCTAACCTATTCACCAAGCGTACAATAAAGGCTATCCCCAGCGCATTAATCATGCCGGGGATAGCCTTTTAGTTTCATTTAAAGTATTTATTTTTGAGCAGCCAAGAAAGCATCTAGTTGTTTTTGTTTCTCTGCAATAATCTTATCAAGTCCGGCTTTCTTCAGCTTGTCGGCGTACTTAGTCAATACGGTATCGGGATCAACAGAACCCGTATCCAAACTGATGTCATATTCATCCATAACAGCTTTACAAGCTGCCATTTCAGTCTTCATAGAGGATGCGTCGAAGTTAAAACCGAGCGCAACAGAAGCTTTACCTTTGGAGTTGAAGGCCTTGAATTGCTCCCATTTGTCTGGAGCTTCACTTTCCCATACAGGATTCAGGAATTGGCTTCCAAGCATCCAGGCGGCAGCGGTATTATAGTCACCCGTTTTCTCAGTAGCTTTAATCGTATCACCGCTAACGACATCATAATGGACACCTTTTACACCAAATACGAGCAGATTATTGATTTCTTTATCCGTGTGCAAAAGATCTAATACCATCATGGCACGAGCTGGATCACCCGAGGAAGCGGAGATCGCTAACATTGATCCTGCTGCATCACTAGTAGAAATCGTCGGTTCGTTAAAAGCAATTTGTTTCAGTTTTCCGACCAAACCTGTAGCATTAGCCAATTCACTATCTTTACCAGGTTTAAGTGATTGTACTGTCATAAAGACATTACCGGCCTTCATTGCATCTTGCGTTGAATTTGTAGCCACGGCCGCATCTTTGTTAATATAACCTTTCTTCATATATTCACGAGTAAGCTTGATGATTTCTTTATAACGATCCAGTTCAATCATGGATTGAATTTTAGTATCCGATGAATCCTTAAGCAGAACGCCCGGAATTGAAGCATCACCAAGCGTATCGTACTGCGCCATGTACTGGGAGTTAAAGGTCTCTCCTTGCTTGAAGTACAGTGGAGTTAGGTCAGGTCTCTTCTCCTTTACGACTTTGAGCACGGCATCCAAATCTTGAATGGTCTTTACATTCGACATATCAATACCCAGTTCATCAGCAATATCGGAGCGATAAACGATCCCGCCTTGTGCTGCTAGCTCCTTATTCGTAGGAACGGCATAATTCACACCATTGATCGCAGAACCTTTTAAGAATTGCGGGTCGAGATTTTTAAGAATCCCTTGGCCATATTCGTTCAATAGATTGCCGTACTTGCCGTTATCATCATTAAGTGGGAGGTAAGCACCTTTAGCTGAATTGGTTACATAATTTTTCCATTGGGCTGTAAAAATAATATCGAATTTCTCCTGACTGGCAATCTTCAGATTAACATCATTGTCCCATGGACCCCAGTCGATCGGTGCAATATCCAATTTGGCGTTAATTTTAGGTTCCAGAAGCTTATTGATAGCGTCTTCTACAACCTGCTCATCCTTTTGAACGGCACCGACATAGATTAACTTAACAGTATAAGGATCTAATTTCTTCTCCGGTTCAGCTGTAGGATCTGCAGCGGGCTCATCTGTTGCCGCAGCATTGGTAGCGGTTGTATTTTCACTTGGCGCTGGTGAGGCTCCTTCATTATTCCCGTTATTCCCTCCGCATCCAGCTAAGCTAAGACTGAGTACTACGATAAGCATCAGCGTTAAAAGTGTGCTTGTTCGAATAGCCTTCATGTATACCATAACCTCCCTCAAAATATTTATATATGCTGAATCGGACGTTCACACACTTGCATGGAGCGCCGAATTAAGCCATTTCAATCCTCATTAGCCTTTAACAGCACCAACGGTAAGTCCTTTGATAAAATACTTTTGGAAGAAGGAGTAAACGAATACGATAGGACCGATCCCAATAACAGCCATTGCCATTCTTACTGTCTCTGTCGGCAGATTGATTTCTACACCTTGTGCAGCTAAGGCAGCCATCGCTTGAGGGCTTGCAGTCAGGAACTGAACGTTCAACATCGTCTTATACATTAGATATTGCAGATTGACATGCCCTTCGGGTGAAATAAAGATCAAGCTTAGATACCAGTCATTCCAATACGCCAAGGTTTGAAATAATCCCACTGTAGCTAGCACCGGTAACGACAAAGGTAGAATGATTTGAACGAAGATCCGAAACTCCGGTGCCCCGTCAATTTTAGCGGATTCAACTAGTGCCGGCGGGATTGTGTTTGCAAAAAAGGTTCGTAAAATAATGACAAAGAATGCTGAAACCAGCAGTGGCATAATCAGAATCCATAGCGTATCTTTCAAATGCATCATTTGAGTATAAACTAGATACCAGGGCACTAAGCCTCCATTAAACAAAAGTGTAAAAAACATAAAGAACGAAAAGAAATTACGATGTGGAAAATCCCCACGCGAGATAGGATAGGCATACATTGCCATAATTACGAGACTCAGAATCGTTCCAACCACCGTCACAAATAAGGAAACGGCAGCCGCATCTATGATTTGCCAATAATCTTTTAACAGAAATTCATATGACGAGATATCCCACTTGTTCGGGAAAAAGCTGTAGCCGTGCTGCACAACCGATTGTTCATCTGAGAACGATACGATAATCACGAGGATCAGTGGGACCACACAAATCGCCGTATAGATCCAGAAGAATATATTAATTAACAAATTGGAGATATTAGAAATTTCATTGGGTTGTTTTTGCCGTTTAGCTCTCTTTCCTGTACGACCCGACGGCCCGATTGCAGTTTCTGTCTGGCTCAACACGCTCACCTCCCTCTAAAATAACGCATCATCTTTACTTATTCGTCGTACTGCTAGATTTGCTAAGAATATCAGTAGAAATCCTACAATAGATTGAACGAGACCCGCGGCAGAGGACATCCCAATATCACCAATCGCCAGGAAGGTCTGATATACATAGGTGTCGATAACTTGCGTAGTGGAGTATAATGCTCCTGCGTTTCTAGTCACCTGAAAGAACAATCCGAAGTCTGCGTTAAAAATCCTACCAATCTGCAGTAGCGTCATTACGATGATAACCGGACTGATCAGCGGCAGCGTGATTTTACGAATCTGCTTCCATTTAGAAGCACCGTCTATCAGCGCAGCCTCATAATATTCGTGATCTATGCCGATGATCGCGGCCATATAAATGACCGTCGTATAGCCAATCTCTTTCCACAGCTTTACTATCACTAGAATCCCAGGCCAATATTGCGACTGCGAATACCATTCAATTGGATCAACCCCAAAGAACGGAAGCAGTGTCTTGTTCATGAACCCGTGCTCTGCACTCAGAAAGCCGTATACTAAATAACTGACGACGACCCATGAGAGAAAATATGGGAGAAACATCGCACTCTGATGGAATTTCGATAGCCATCTGCTGCGCATTTCGTTAAACATAATCGCAAAAGCCAGTGAAAAAAATAGTGTGAGTACAATAAACGCAGTGTTGTACAATAGGGTATTTCTTGTAATGATCCACGCCGTCTCTGTCGAGAATAAATATTTGAAGTTCGAGAACCCGACCCAATCACTGCCTAGAATGCCCTTCTGGTAATTGATATCCTTAAAAGCAATTACCGTCCCTAACATCGGTATGTAGTTATTGATGATCAGAATAATAATGGCTGGGAGCATCATCAAATAGAACACCCAATATTTCTTCATCACTCTCAGAAAATTCGGCACTCTCCCCCTGCCGCGTTTTTTTACTTCTGACAAGCTGACGGAAGGATTCGTCACACTCATGTTCTGTTCCCCCATTTCCCCATCGTCCCAATCTAGAGCCTTTTTCACGCTTGCTTGGCTATCGCCTTGCACTTCCTTCTTACACTCTAATTAAAACATATGATAAATTTTGGGAGTATAGGGAGCATATTATATTTCTATAAAAAAAGAGATGATTATCCTTAATAACTAAGGATAATCATCTCTACTGTTTAAAATCATTAAATTGGTTATAACTTATGTACCTTTATCACAGCCGCAGGCTGGTCGATAATCTCTTCTTTCCCCTAAGGAGTCCCCACAACCGCAGGAGTGGGACGACCCCATACCCACAACGAAGTGTGGTGAGGGAGAAGGAGCGGAGAGGAAGTTTGGAACTGTAGGAGCGTAGCGTTCGCCTAAAAGCTTTCCTTGGAAAGCTACCTCGGAAGCATATGCTTTCATTGGATTTCAACCGCGAGCAGCGGTTTCCAATCAAGAAATCCGAGGATAACAGCGACCGAAAGTCCAAACATTCCTCCGTAGTGACGCTTACCTCACCATGCTGAGTAACAGACATTCCTTGCAGTGACGCTAAACATCACCATACGCCGCCGACCTCATAACACTTCGGTTCGGCACCGGTCACGATACTCCTTAGGAGACATCCCCGTCTGCTTCTGAAATACCTTCGTGAAATAACGTCGTTCCTGATAACCGACTCCGGAACCAATCACCGTAATGCTCTTATCGCTGTTAGTAAGCATAAACTTGGCAGCTTCAATTCGCTGTTGTGTTACGTATTCCACGAAAGTCATTGCAAAACGGTTCTTAAACAAGAGGCAGAAGTAACTGCCACTGATGCCGATCTTATTCGCCACTTCCTCAATCCCGATATCTGAATGAAGATGTTCAGTGATGTATTGAGCGGCCAAGTTCATTAGCTGATCCGGCGTTTTTTTGCCATTGTCAACTTCAGGAATCTCTTGAAACAAAGGGATGCTATTATACAGTTTATTCTTAAACTGTTTACTACGGATATTAGCTCCGATCTCACGTACCTTATTGCCAAGCTCCTCATAATGTATCGGCTTACAAATGTATTCTTTTACCCCAAGCCGGATCGCTTCCCGTGCATAGTCAAATTCCTGATACCCGGTAAGAAGCAGTACCTCACTATCCAATCCCAATTCCCGCAGCTTTCCTACAAAAGTTAACCCGTCCATCACTGGCATACGAATGTCACTCAACACAAGATCGGGTTGCTCCTCTTCAGCAATGCGCAAGGCGTCCATACCGCTTCGCGCCATACCGACTACCTCCATCCCCATCTCCTGCCATGGCAACACTCTCTTCAGATTATTCAGAATTGGGGCTTCGTCATCTACCAATAATACTTTTAGCATAATGATCTTCCCCCTGCTCGTATTTAGGTATGACACATTGAATAATAGTACCATATCCTGGACTGGAACAAATAAATATTCCATATCTGTCACCGTATTCAATGCGGATGCGATCTGCTACACTGCGAATGCCAAGGCCTCTACGTTCAAGATTCATCCGGTTTTCCCGTTCAACTTCAACCTCTTGCTCCACAGGATCATTCACAATATATTGGAAAATAGACAACTGAGATGGTGTAATTCCAATACCGTTATCTTCAATTCGTAAAATTAAGTCCCCTTGCTTCTCCCAAACTTTCACAGAAACTTGACCTTTGTAATCAATACCCTCAAATCCATGTTGAATGCTATTCTCTACAAGCGGTTGCAAAGTAAGCTTTAAAATGCCGCAACTCATCAAATCTTGTGGGATATCAATATCGTATTCAAATAAATCCTCAAATCTAAATTTTTGAATATCCAAATAATTGCGCAGATGTTTAATCTCTTCATCCAGTGTAATTTCTTCTCGATCCTGAATGCTAATTCGTAAAATACTTGCCAGTCGGTAGACCATCTCACTGACTTTCTTGCCTTCATTCTGTATAGCCAGAACATTAATCGACTCTAACGTATTGAATAAAAAATGCGGTTTAATCTGAGCCTGTAGAACACGCATCTCGGCTTGATTCTTGCGACGCTGTTCCAAATGGATTCTGTTAAACAATCGGTTAATTTTATCCATAAGATCATTAAAGCCCTTACCAAGAAGCGTTAACTCATCATTCCCCTTCACTTCTACCCGCGAAGTTAGATCTCCATCCTCAACACGTCGCATAAAACGAACAATTACGGCTATTGCACCAGTAATGCGATTCATAAAGAATAGATTGAAGATCACCGCTGCCAAAAAGCAAAGGAAGATAACCCCTACAAACCAGCGTGCAAATACTGTAACTTCTCGAGATAAAGAGTCCCATGAGGTTACAGACACTAGACTCCAAGGATAATCTTTTAAATGATACATGGAGAGAATACTCTTCTCCCCGTTATACTCTGTTTTAAAACTCTGAAACCCTTTTTTGAAGGTAATCTCTTTATTCGCGAATGACTGAATATCCTGCCCATCCAGCTTTTGATCTGGGTCAAATAGAATCATTCCGTCATCATTTACTAGCATAAACGAAACATCCTGATTACTATCCCCAATTTTTAAATTGCGAAATATCGATTCGAGCTCCCAATTTTTGATCTGTACAACAAGGATACCTATGTTCTGAAAGAAGCTCAGTTCCTTCACGAGTCGAATTTGTGTAAACACAGGTTCAGTTCCTGTAAGTTCGGGATACTCATGAGGAGCCAGCCATTTTGGCACGCCATTCAAATCCATTACTTCCTGGTACAAATCACTTTTTTTGAAAGTATCATAGGGTAGCGTTCGGAAATTTTCCTTATTAAAAAGCGACACGATTTCAGAGTTACCTCTACCGTTAAAATTGTATAAAAAAGCATAGCTAATCGATGGATGGTTAAACAACAGACTACGGAAATTGCGCTGGCTTGCATTCAAATTGAGTTGCTCAGCATCAGTCAAATCTTGATTAGAAGGATCTTCTGCGCTAAGTGCCATATGAAAAACCGAGGTAGCAATTCCGTTGTCTGTAACGTTATCCATATCTTTTAACACATTTGAAATACTGTAACTAATTGCTTTGAGTGAGTATTCCGACTGTTGACTGTACTTCTTCTCAATAGAGTTATAAGTCACGAAAAACATAAGCATGCCTAGAATAAATAAGGGAATGATTATCAGGCCCAAAAATGCCGTAAATAATTTATAGCGCAAATTCATCGGCTAGTGCTCCTGACTGAGAAAAAAAGTTATCCTTTTACGCCACCCGCAGTTACGCCTTCAATAATTTTTTCCTGTAAAATCGCATAAATCACAATTACTGGCAGAACGCTGAAGACGATACCCGCTGACATTTGTGCATAGTTCATCTGATATTGATCACGGAATTGAACCATACCCACTGGGAGCGTACGTAGTTCATCATTTGATAGGAAGTAGTTTGCCAGCAAGAATTCGTTCCAATTGCCCAGGAAATTAACAATGAATACAGTAACCATGGCAGGTACGGTTAGAGGTACAATAATTTTAGCAAAGATACCTGGTGCCTTCAACCCATCCATGACCGCTGCCTCTTCAATTTCTCTAGGCAACGAGCGCATAAATGCAGCCAATATAATTATCGTAAACGGAATTGCATTCGCGATATAAGGGATAATCAATGCCCAGTGCGTATTCAGAATTCCCATCTTACGTACAATCGTATAAATAGGAAGCATCAATGCGTTGTTTGGAATGAGCATTCCCACCATAACTAAGGTGAACAAAATCGTATTCCATTTGCCTTGGCGCATCCGAGTAACTGCAAAAGCAAACATAGACGCTAGAATGATAGATACTACAGAAGCCAATATGGAAATGTACAAACTGTTAAAAAAGTAGGTGCTGATCTTGGCATTTACCCAAGCTTCAACGTAGTTATTGAAGACGAACTCCTTTGGAATCCCAAAAGGGTTAAGTGCTATTGCATTGTTATCCTTTTTCACAGAGGAGAATAACACGAACAGGAAAGGAAATAGAATAACTAGTAGATAGGACAATAGTGCGACGTGTGGCAGACTTTTTTTCAGGGCGCGTGGCATCAGTATTCAATCCTTTCTGTGCGTCGGGCTATCAGCAGCTGATAAATAGCTGTAACCACCAATGTAAATACAAAGATCAGGACTGCAATGGCATTACCGTACCCATACTTAAAGTTAGTGATAGCATATTTAATCATGTAAGTTGCCATTACATCGGTTGAACCAGCAGGTCCACCCTTAGTCATTACAATGACGATATCCGCCGCTTTCATTGCTCCAGCAATGGACAACATGATTACAACAGAAATGATCGGAACAATTAAAGGAAGCGTGATACGTGTAGCACGTTGGAATCCAGTTGCGCCATCAATGGCAGCTGCTTCATCCAATTCACCTGGTATCGACAGAATAGCTGCAAGTACCATTACAATGTAGAATCCGGTCCATTGCCAAGCATTCGTGATCAGGATCGATAACATTGCGAATCTTTCATCCGACAGCCAGTAAAGTGGATCAATACCAACTAAGCCTAGAACCTTATTTAAAAGTCCAATGTTGGGCTCATAAATGAAGCCCCATAGAATACCGATAACTGCTGTAGACATAATAGAAGGCATGAAGACCGCTGTCTTATACAAGCCTTTTAGCTTCTTTACATTCGATATCAATAACGAGAAGAATATGATTAACGGTACCTGTACAAAACAGGAGAAAAGAATAAAGAAACCGTTATTTTTGACAGATATCCAGAATCGTTCGTCTCCTAATGCCTTCTCAAAATTACTGATTCCGGCAGACTTGACTGTGTCAGATACCCCATTCCAGCTAGTAAAGCTGTAATAGATTGAACTAAAGATGGGATAGATGAAGAACATCGTGAACAAGATCAGTGCTGGAAGAATAAAAAGAAAAAATACCAATGGATTTCTTAGTGCTTTATTCATGACTACCTCCGGTTGCTTTGACATCTGGCGAACAATGAAGCTTTTAGATCTTTGCAAACACATAATTTCTTTGAGTTTAAAAATGTACCCTGGTTCTGGCACCAGGGTACATTCAATTTGCAGCTACTTATTCAACTGCTGCGTTTGCTTCTTCTTGTACCTTCTGTAAAGCTTCGCCCATTTTCTCTGGAGTTGTCTGACCACCAATTAGCTTTTGAATTTGAATGTTACTGATTTCTGTAGTTACATCAGCTTGAACAAGTGAGTCAAATGCTGGGAACGAAGATTGTGAGTTATTAAGTACACCTACGATTTCGCTCATCAGATCATCCGTAATATTTTCATTCAGCACGTTTTGATCAATTTTCATTGCTGGCAGTACGCCATCTTCAACAAGACCACGTAATTGCATTTCTTCGTTAAACAAGTTTTTGATGAAAGATTTCACAGCAGCCAATTGACGTGGATCTTTCTCAGCAGAAGCAGAGAAACCGTAGCCATTGTTTACATCGCGCATCAATGCAGTTTGGTCGCCTACGCCACCATCAACTGGAGGAATATTGAAGAATCCAACTTTACCGATCAAACCTTCGCCAGATTGTCCGGCTTTAAATACGGAAGATTTCCAAGTACCATCATACAAGAGGATTGCTTCGCTACTAGTGAATTGTGTTGTATATTCAGCATACTCGAAACCAAGTTCGCCTTTTTTGAAGTATCCTTTGTCAACCCATTCTTTGTACTTCGCAAAACCTTTTACAACGTTTGGATCAGTCCATTTAGCTTCGCCTGTTGCAAACTTAGCGGTTACATCTGGACCTGCATAACGTGACCACAAGTGGTTAGCTAGCATAAGTGGTACCCAACCAGCCTTAGATGCACCAGCCAAAGGTACTTTTCCGTCAGCCTTGATGTCAGCCAATTGTTGTTCCAATTCAGCAAATGTTGTTGGAGCTTTCCAACCCTTGCTATTGTAGTATTCTTTGTTGTAGAAGAAACCTTCACCAGATCCACCGATAGGCAATCCGTAAATTTTTCCTTCATAAGTGAAAGGATCAAGATTTGAGAATTTATCCTTAATTCCAAGTTCCTCTAGGATTGGAGTCAGATCGAGTAATTTACCTTCTTTAGCATAGATCTTAGAGTCAGGGCTTCCGAAAAGATCGAAGATCTCTGGTGGATTACCTGCAGCCATTTCACCACGTAATTTTTCTTTACGGTTTACATCTGAATCTACTCCATCAAGCTTAAAGGTCAGACCCGGTACATCGCCTTCTACCTTTTTCACTACTTCTTGCAGAATAGCTAAACGTTTCTGTTTGTCGGCACCGATTTGAGTGTGACGAATCGTCATTTCGAACGGCTCGCTACTAACCGGTTCTTCTGTTGCTGGAGCATTTGTAGCATCCGCTGAATTCGTCGCGGTAGCGTTTCCATCTCCTTTGTTAGAAGATGCATTGTTGTTGCTTCCGCAACCTGCCAGTAAAGCTGATGATACAAAAATCAGGGACAATAGCAAAGTCATACCTTTTTTCATTTCTTGTGACCCCCCATATAATGTTGTGCTTTACACTTCTTATTATAGAAAACAGATTCCATTCTCGTAAGGTTAAGATTCATCCACTATAGGGATAAAAATCTCTAATGAAAGCGGAATCAACTACACAATATGTAATATAATATAACTTTATTTCAGTAATAATTACGATTAAAAGCTTTATAGCGTGATTTAACCATACATATACTTTGAAAATAATCATAAAAACTCAATGCAATGATACAATATATATCATAACGGATTTCCAAGTCGTTAATTAACAGCAGTAAATATACCATTTTTTTAAAGCGAAAATACAAAATTACCCCTTTAAATGACATCAGACGTCCCTCATAACAAAAAAAGCCGTTCCTTCAGCAGTAAATCACTGAAGGAACGGCTCCACTTAATGTAGGTAAGAATTATACCAACGCTGTCTGCTTACGACCTTCTTCGACTAAGCGGTACGCCCGCTGAACTTCTTCATCCGTAGGGGATGGCACTCCATCCAATTCATAAGCCTTGCCGAGCATTTCCCATTTATAGATACCCATTTGATGATAAGGTAAGATTTCAAATTTCTCAACGCCATTTAAGGTTCCAATATAACGACCTAGATTGATAAGGTCCTCTTCACGGTCATGAATGCCTGGAACATATACATGTCTAATCCACATCTTACGGTTATGATCTGACAGCCAACGTGCAAGCTTCAAGGTCCGATCATTAGATTTACCAGTTAACTTAATGTGTGCTTCTTCATCAATATGCTTCAAATCGAGCATCACCAAGTCCGTAACATCCAATAAGTCATTAATCTTGTCACCTTCGTTATAACCATTACTATCTAATGTGGTGTGCAAATTCCAACGCTTCTTAACTTCCGTAAATAACTGTTTTACAAATTGTGCCTGCAAAGTTGGTTCTCCACCGGATACAGTTAACCCACCACCGGATGAACGATAGTAGTTTAAATATGGCTCGATCTCCGAAAGCACTTCTTCTAGAGTCATTTCCTTACCTTCATCTAAAGCCCAAGTATCAGGGTTATGGCAATACTGGCATTTCAGCAAGCACCCTTGCATAAATAAGACAAATCGAATACCAGGTCCGTCAACGGTTCCAAAGGTTTCCAAGGAGTGTATGCGACCTTTAATCATAGGATGTCATCCTTTCTCCAGGACTGACTAACAGTCCATCTTTCACGAAGAAGAATCCCTGCCCTTAAGACTGTGTTCTCCTTAATCGCGACCGTAAAATTTAAAATTTTAATGATTCTTGAACAAGATATTACCGCCCTTGAAACAAGAGCGGTAATTCCTTGCAAATATTTTAGTGCATATCTCAATGAAAGATCTTTATAAATATAAACAAATTACATTGAACCGTGGAAAGTACGGTTAATTACGTCCATTTGTTGTTCGCGAGTCAGCTTGATGAAGTTAACTGCATAACCGGATACGCGGATAGTCAATTGTGGATAGTTCTCTGGGTGATCCATAGCGTCCATCAGCTGTTCACGGTTAAATACGTTAACGTTCAAATGCTGAGCGTTATTATGGAAGTATCCGTCCATCATGTGTACCAGGTTAGACTTACAGGATTCATCGTCTTTACCCAGTGCCTTAGGTACGATGGAGAACGTATTGGAGATACCATCTTGTGCATCGGAGTAAGGCAGTTTGGCTACAGAGTTCAGTGAAGCCAGAGCACCTTTCTTGTCGCGTCCGTGCATTGGGTTAGCACCTGGTGCAAAAGGTTCGCCTTTCTTACGTCCGTCAGGAGTTGTACCTGTCTTCTTACCGTACACTACATTCGAAGTAATGGTCAATACCGATTGAGTTGGCACAGCATCACGATAAGTTTTGTTTTTACGGATCATTGTCATGAAGGTTTCAACCAATTCTACTGCGATGTTGTCTACAGCATCGTCATTGTTACCGTAGCAAGGGAATTCGCCTTCGGTTTCGAAGTCAATTGCAATACCTTGTTCGTTACGGATCGGTTTAACCTTCGCGTATTTAATAGCACTCAGCGAGTCAGCTGCAACGGACAGACCAGCGATACCGCAAGCCATCGTACGCAGAATGTCGCGATCATGCAGTGCCATTTCGATACGTTCGTAAGAATATTTGTCATGCATATAGTGAATGATGTTCAAAGTGTTAACGTAAGTCTTAGCCAACCACTCCATCATCGGTTTGAAGCGTTTCATTACTTCGTCATAATCCAGATATTCAGAAGTGATCGCTGGGAATTCCGGTCCAACTTGTGCTCCGGATTTTTCGTCTTTACCACCATTAATAGCATACAGCAAAGCTTTTGCCAGGTTGGCACGAGCGCCGAAGAACTGCATTTGTTTACCGATACGCATTGGAGATACGCAGCAAGCAATAGCATAATCGTCACCCCAGTATGGACGCATTAGATCGTCATTTTCATACTGAATTGCACTAGTTTCGATAGAAACCTTAGCACAATATTTTTTGAAGCCTTCAGGCAATCTTTCGGACCACAGAACAGTTAAGTTTGGTTCAGGAGCTGGACCCAAGTTATACAGGGTGTTCAGGAAACGGAAGCTGTTCTTGGTAACACGAGTGGTTCCATCTTCAGCCATACCACCGATGGATTCAGTTACCCAAGTAGGGTCGCCGGAGAACAGGTCATTATAGTCAGGTGTACGCAAGAATTTCACGATACGCAGTTTCATTACGAAATGATCGACAATTTCTTGTACTTGTTCTTCAGTCAAAGTACCTTCTTCAATATCGCGTTCTGCATATATGTCTAGGAAGGAAGAAACACGTCCCAGGGACATCGCCGCACCATTTTGTTCTTTAACTGCTGCCAGATATCCAAAGTATACCCATTGAGTAGCTTCCTTGAAGTTCGTCGCTGGTTTGGAAATATCCATACCGTGAGCTGCTGCCATTTCTTTCAATTCGCCCAGTGCACGAATTTGCTCGGACAGTTCTTCACGTAAACGAATTACTTCTTCTGTCATGGAATCAACTTCAAGCTCAGCTAGTTGTTGCTTTTTGTCTTTAATCAAGAAATCAATACCGTACAGAGCTATGCGGCGGTAGTCGCCGATAATACGTCCACGGCCGTAAGCATCAGGAAGACCTGTGATAACGCCGGATTTACGCACTGCTCTCATGTCTGGTGTATATGCATCAAATACGCCTTGGTTATGCGTTTTGCGAATGTTCGTGAACATGTCAACGATGTTTTGTGGAAGCTCGAAGCCATAAGCCTTCGTAGCATCAACCATCATCTTGATCCCGCCGAATGGCTGGATGGAACGTCTGAAAGGAGCGTCAGTCTGCACGCCTACAATTTGTTCCTTGTCCTTGTCAATGTAGCCTGGAGCATGTGAAGTGATTGTGGAGACAGTATCTAGGGAAACATCCCATACGCCGCCTCTTTCTCTTTCTTCCTTGCTCAGTTGGGAAATAATCTTCCACAGTTCAGTTGTGTTACTAGTAGGACCTACGAGGAACTCTTCGTTACCTTCATAAGGCTTAATGTTACTAGCGATAAAGTTGTTAACGTCAACTTTCTTGGACCATTTACCTTTTGTAAAACTTCTCCAACCGGATTTCACTTCATTTACTTCTTTTTCAATCACCGACATGCTAAATCCCTCCATCTATATTTATTATATTTGTAGAGATCGCGGGCTTGAAGGTTGATCCCGTGTCTCGTGATCCCCAAAAAGATGTGGTTGTTCCAAATTTCACAATCAACATTTCATATGTGGGACCGTTGTTTATATAAACATTCTAGTTTATTTTCTATAAAAACACTGTGACAAATATCACCTTTCGAGTGATATTTGTCACCTTTATCTAAGTCCACAACTATCCTATTCTCTATTTAACCACTTATTAATTATCAAATCTTCCGTAGAACGCATTACGGTATACATCAGCAAGCTCAGATACCAGTGGCAGCTTAGGATTGGCAGTTGTACATTGATCTTCAAACGCACGGTCAGCCAAGTAATCTACGCGGGATTCGAAGTCCTTAGGATCAAAGCCCAGTTGTTGGAACGATTCTTCGATGCCCAATTTTTTATTCATATCGCGAATAGCATTGATCAGGCTAGTTACACCTTCTTCAGTTGTGCGAGCTGGCAATCCCAGAATACGGGCAATTTCAGCATAACGCTCATCAGCTACGAAGTGCGAATATTTAGGGAACGAAGCGAACTTCGTAGGTTTTTTAGCATTGTAGCGGATAACGTGTGGCATAAGGATCGCATTAGTACGACCATGAGCAGTGTGGTACTGTCCGCCCCATTTATGCGCCAAACTGTGGTTAATACCCAAGAATGCATTGGCAAAGGCCATACCAGCAAGTGTTGATGCGTTATGCATTTTCTCACGTGCTACTCTGTCGCCTTCCAGCGCTGATTTTTCAAGGTATTGGAATACCAGTTGGATCGCTTTAATAGCTAGACCATCAGTATAGTCACTCGCCATAACAGATACATAAGCTTCGATAGCATGTGTCAATACGTCCATACCTGTATCAGCAACTGCAGTTTTTGGCAAGCTGTATACGAACTCTGGATCAATGATAGCCACATCTGGAGTTAACTCGTAGTCAGCCAAAGGATATTTGGTGTGCTGTTCAGTTGTTTTATCGGTAATAACTGCGAAAGATGTTACTTCCGAACCTGTACCCGAAGTAGTTGGAATCGCTACAAACTTAGCTTTGTTACCAAGTTTAGGGAATTTGTATACCCGTTTACGGATATCCATGAATTTTTGTTTCAGACCATTAAAGTCTGCGTCTGGATGTTCATAGAATAACCACATTCCTTTTGCAGCATCCATTGGGGAACCGCCGCCAAGTGCGATAATGCAGTCCGGTTGGAATCTGTTCATCATTGCAGTACCTTTTTCAACTGTAGTTGTCGATGGATCTGGTTCAACTTCAGAGAACACTTCGATAGCTACAGGAGTTTGACGTTGACGCAGGTAATGTTCAACTCTTTCAACATATCCAAGCTTAACCATCATTGGGTCAGTGATAATTGCGACACGTGTGATATCAGGCATTTTGGTCAGGTACTGAGTAGCGCCTTTTTCGAAATAGATCTTGTCAGGTACTTTAAACCATTGCATATTCACGGTACGACGATTCACCCTTTTCACGTTGATCAAATTGATTGCTGTAACGTTTTGCGACACGGAGTTACGTCCATAAGATCCGCAGCCCAGAGTCAACGAAGGGATATTAGTGTTATAGATATCGCCGATCGCACCATGTGTGGAAGGCGAGTTAACGAGAATACGTCCTGTTTGCAGACGGTTAGAGAACTTCATGATTACTTCTTCGTTGTTGGAGTGGATAGCCGAGCTATGTCCCATACCACCAAATTCAACAATTTGAGCTGCGCGTTCGATACCTTGATCTGCATTCTTAACTTTGTAGCAAGCAAGAACCGGACTTAATTTTTCAGCGGAAAGTGGATATTTAGTGCCTACACCTTCAAGTTCTGCTACCAGAATCTTTGTGCCGGCAGGGACTTGAATGCCACACATTTCAGCAATCTTCACTGCGGATTGACCTACGATTGCTGGGTTAACCGCACATTTATCTACATTCATTGCTCCACTAGTCAGTTTGGCAGCTTCTTCTTTGTTCACAAAGTAGCAGCCATTAGCAATCATTTTTTTCTTCACTTGATCGAAGATTGGTTCTTCGATAATAACAGCTTGCTCGGAAGCACAGATCATACCATTATCAAATGTTTTAGAAAGAATGATGTCCGTTACGGCTTGATCAATATCCGCGCTCTTTTCAATGAAAGCAGGTACGTTACCAGGGCCTACGCCAAGTGCTGGTTTACCACAGCTATAAGCTGCTTTTACCATTGCAGAACCACCAGTTGCCAAGATAAGAGCAACGTCTGGGTTGTTCATCAATGCGTTTGTCTTGTCCATTGTTGGCATTTCAATCCATTGGATACAGTTCTCAGGAGCGCCAGCTTTCACGGCAGCATCATGAAGAATTTTTGCAGCAGCTGCACTACACTCTTGCGCAGATGGGTGGAAACCGAATATAATAGGGTTCCGTGTCTTAATCGAAATCAACGCTTTAAACATCGTGGTGGATGTAGGGTTGGTTACCGGTGTGATACCCATAACAATTCCGACGGGTTCAGCAATTTTTTGGAAGCTATCATAAGCGTTGTCTTCAATAACGCCTACTGTTTTATCGTATTTAATTCCGTGCCAGATATATTCAGTTGAGAAGATGTTCTTCGTAATTTTGTCTTCGTATACGCCGCGTCCAGTTTCTTCTACGGCCAATTTTGCGAGGTACATATGTTTGTCGAGTCCAGCCAACGCCATTGCATGAACGATTGTGTCAACTTGCTCTTGGTCTAGCGCCATGAACGCCTCATGCGCTTTTTTTGCTTTATCCACTAAATTCTGAATATACTCTTCAGCGGTAACTTGTTTAACTTGGGCGGCGACTTCGTTCTTAACTGCCATCTCCCTCGTCCTCCTGTCAATTTTTAGTTGTTTTTCTCTACACATTTATCTTATCACATGATTTCCACCTTGTATAGTGAAATCTTTCACAAAGTATAAAGTTTTTTTGATTTGTTTTCAAAGCGCTTTCATTCGATCATATTATAGTCTTTTTACCATATTATGTGCTATAAAACCCTTTAAATCTTAGAATTATACTTTAATAAGCAAAATTTCAGCTCCTTTTTATTCCATATATCTAAAATCAGTACACAAAAATGTATTCTCTTCATCACAGTCAATTACGATTTCCCTACACTGTAATAATTTCCAATTGATTATCACTATTTCTGAAGATTTATAAATTTATAAATCTTCACAACAAAAAACCGACCCCAAAGGGGCCGGTTTTTGCATTAAACTATTCCGCTTTAATCGTATCAAAGAATTTCTCTTGCACTGTTTTAGCTGCTGCTTCTAACTGGCTCTTGGAATCCGTTCCTTTTTTGGAGAACAGCTCTTGAATAACATTGGACATGGTTGCGTAATAGTCCTGTGTGTTGTATTGAGCTTCAGGTTTACCATCCAAAAGTCCCATAATGTCAGGGCTATATTGGTATACATTTGTGTACTTGTCATAAACCGCTTTGGTCTTCTTACCAAACTCAGAATCAGCTGAGTAGTAGTCTAAGAGCGGCGGGATAAAGTATTTGCCATCGGTTGTACGTTGTTGAAGAATTGCATCCAGCGCTTCCAAACCTTTGTCAGAGAAATAATCAAAAGTAATGTAGCGGAATGCCATTTCTTGTTCATCTGGCGTAGCATTTGGATTAATTACTAGATAGTCACCACCAAGTACCCCTGTGTGCTTTCCGCCTTTTTCCATAGCTGGCATAGGATACGTAAGCACATCCTCAGGTTTCAGTCCACCTTGGTTCAACGCTTGCTCGATAACGCCATCAGACCCGGCCATTACCATTGCTGTACGACTTTGTTGGAACGCACCTACAGCATCGCCCCAACCAAGTGCCCAGTCCTGTGGAATCGCGTTAGCTTCCCATCTAAGTTTCTTGTAGAAATCCAGTGCTTTAACGCCAGCATCGGAATTAAATGTAGCTATAACCTTACCGCCTTCAATTTTTTGAATCTCTCCGCCAGCTTCAAACAGGAAGTTGGTCCAGTTCCAACCTGCTTCGTTCCCCTTACCCATTGGAGCAATTCCGGAAATACCTTTTTTGGCATCAGCTACGCCTTTAGCCGTGTTCAGCATATCATCCCAAGTCCAATCCATAGGTGGAATGGCTACGCCTTTTTCATCCAGCATTTTTTTGTTGATCATAGTGGTTGTTACATAACCTTTTTGTGTTACTCCGAAAACTTTGCCGTCGATAATAAATTGATTTTGAAGCACGGTGTTAATTTGATCTTTAAATTCATATTTGTTCCACAGATCTGTGATGTCAGCAACCCAGCCCTTTTCAACCAGGAATTTAGCTTCTGTAGCAAAAGTATTAAAGAAGGTTGGTGCTTCATTCGCAGCCATTTTGATTCCTATTTCACTTACATTGTACTGCCAGTCGTCTTTAACGATTTCTACGTTCGGATATACCTCTTGGAAACGTTTGATTTTGTCGTCTTCCTGTGCTCTTATTTCAGTCAGGTCAGGTGTTGGATAGTGAATCTTGATCGTCACTTTTCTTTGAGTAATGTCATCCACTGGCGCATCCGTAGCGGTTGCTGTATTATCCGTTACAGCATTTGTTGGCGCAGCAGATGCTTCCCCGCCTTTGTTCCCCGCTGTGTTTCCGTTATTGTTGCCGCTGCAAGCAGATAGCAACGATCCGGCTACAAGTACGCTTAGTAGAACGCTAGAGTACTTACGCATTGAAACTCCCCTTTTCAATTCATAATTATCTTACATATCGATCATAAATTAGAAACCGTTTACAAACGAGGTGCATTTATATTCCTTTCATGTGCATGTTTACGATCCATGGTTAAATTCGTCGATAATTGCTTATCCTTTCACTGCCGACAAAGCAACCCCACGCATAATGAATTTCTGGAAAATCAAGAAGACAATGATTGGAGGCAAGGATACTATAAACAGGATTGCAAATTTAATATTAGTATTGAGTGCCTTCACATTAATAACGTATTTATAAATGGCTGTCGCAAGCGTATATTTCTCTTCACTGTGCATAACCAGAGATGGCCAGAACCAGTCATTCCATGCGGTAGAAAAGATAAAGATCGCTAATGTAGCAAAAATCGGAATGGATAGTGGCACGGCAATGGAGAAAAAGCTTCTCGGCTCAGAGGCCCCATCAATTCGTGCTGCTTCAAAGATTTCCGGGTGAATTCCGTCAAAAAAGTTCTTTAACAATAGAAAGTAGAAAGTGTTCGCACCCGCTGGCAACCAGAAAGCCGCATACTGATTCAGCAATCCGAGCTCCTTCAAATTGACAAAGTTCGGGATCATGTAACTGGTCGCCGGAATAAACAATGTCATCAGAAAGAAGAAGTAAATAGCTCTTTTGTAAGGAACATTCATACGAGAAATACTAAAAGCTGACATTCCCAAAACCACAAGAGTCACGACCATATTCCCTAAAAAGATATAAATGGTGTTTCTAAGGAACATGGGTAGATCAATGTAGTTCATCGCGTCTTTAAGGTTGCTGAAGTGCCATTCCTGAGGGAAAAAATGAGGCGGGAATGAATTCACCTCTTGATTCGACTTCAACCCGTTGAATAACGTCATACAAATCGGGTACAGCATGCTAAAAACCATAACTAAAATGACTACGCACATCAAGCCATAAACAATCTTATTACTTGTTTTTTTCAAATCGTGTTCTGAAAGAATTCCTCTATCTGCGCTCTTCATCTTAGTAGTCCTCCTTGTTAAGCTTGAACTGTAAAATGCCCAAACCACCTAGGACAATGAACATTAACATGCCAAGCGCAGTAGCTGTTCCATAATCGAGTCTTGTAAATGCATATTTCACGATCAACAGCGCATAGGTAAGCGTAGTATTATTTGGCCCGCCATCAAGCAGCGCCATCTGTGACTGATACCCTTGTGAAGTACCAATAATTTGCAGGATCAGCATCAAAAAGATTAAATTACGCAGTGAAGGCAATGTGATGTACTTTATACGTGCCCATATACCTGCTCCATCAATCTCAGCGGCTTCATACCAATCTCTTGGAATGCTGAGTACAGCAGCTAAGTATATTAGCATCCCTGATCCGAACTGCTGCCATGTTTCCATAAACACAAGGGAAATCATCGACCATCTTGTATCTGTTAAGAAGGCAACCTGATCCACACCCATTGTGCCTAGTAACGCATTAATCGGGCCCACCGGATCATAAAGCCATCTCCACAGTCCATAGAGAACCACACCAGGCATTACGAAAGGAAGGTAAGCCGCTACACGTACAAAGCCCCCAAACTTTCTCAGCTCCGAGATCATGATGGCAAAAGCAATCGGAACCCAAAAACCGATAATAAGACATAGAAACATGTAATACCCAGTGTTCTTTAATGCGGTCAAAACATCTGGATCACTAAGTGCTCTACTGTAGTTCTCAAAGCCTACAAAGCTATTACCTTTCACAAAATCAACATGGTAGAAGCTGTACAGTAAGCCTTTAAAAATTGGAACCCACAAGAACATAATAAAAATAATTACGGCAGGTACGAGGAACATATATCCCCAAAAGTTTTTCTTCCAGCGGTTTTGCTTGTACGGTGTCCCCTTCAGCGTCGCCGGGTTTTCGGTTACTACTGCGGTTTGATTCATCAGGCTCCCTCATTCCATTGTTCTATCAGCATTTTTCGCAAAATGCTTCCTACCTTAAATTGTAGGAAATGAGGGTTGTACTGAACATGTCTATATCTACCGAAGTCATGAGTGTTTTTACTTCTTCAATTCGCTGGGGCTGATTCCATAATATTTTTTGAAAATTTTACTAAAATGCTCGGGCGATTCATAACCCACACGTTCCGCAATTTCGTATCTGCGAAGATCGGTATTCAAAATCATCTCCCGACTTTCTTCCATCCGGAGCTTAATTACATATTCCCACAGGTTATAACCTGTATTTTTCTTAAATAGGTAGCTCAAATAATTGGGGCTAACATGATTCTTCTTAGCCACATCGTGAATAGTAAGTCCTTTTTGAGCATAGTTCTCGTCAATATATTCTTTTGCTTTTTGTACGATCAGATTGCTATGCGTATGAAGTTCTTCTACAGAAGGATCACTTGTGTAACTGTTCCAGTTGAAATCCCCATAATAGAACACGTAATGGTCACTATGCTCATTATTCCAGAGAATTGCATTAGAGGCCTGGCGGTTCAAAACGGCCATAAACGAAAGCCCCTTTAAAATCTGGCTAATGCCGATGACTACGTTCAGATGTAAATATTTATGGATATTAAAATGTAGACTACGACCAAGTATATCTAGCCTGTTGATTTGGCCGGCAGAAGAATCCTCATAGCTTTTTTCATCCCATTGAATAATGATCGTAATTTCTCCATCCGGCGCATAAAAGGCTATCGAGTTCCATTCCTTTTCCATTAATTCTTTGGCAATGTTCAGCGCAGCATAACAAAGAAGCCGTCTGTCCCGCATAGTATACTGCTTTTCCTGGTTCGCTCCAGACAGTGGTACCTTAAGTTTTAAGACGGAAAAATACGGCCCTTGTAGCTTCAGATTATCCAGCTTCAGGAGGTTATCTCCATCAGCTAGTACAACTCCAGGGTCAATGAGCAATTCGTTCAAGAGCTTGCTATATTCCGGCAACGGCTCTTCAAGTCGAAAGCTTTCGTTAATTCCAGACATGAAGACATCTAGTTCTGGTGAGGGCTTCCCCATCTTAAGGAGCACATTTCGAACGGAATCCAAAAACTGCTCACTATTCAAAGGCTTGATTAAATAGTCCTTTGCCCCGAGCCTAACAGCCATTTGAGCATATTGAAACGTCTCATGAGCAGAAATTACGATGGTCTGTACCCATGGTTTGGCTAGTTTGGCATGCTGCATCAAATCAATTCCACTCATCGCACCCATCTGTATGTCCGTAACGAGCAGATCAATTTCCTCCATACGTATACAGTCTAGTGCTTCAAATCCACTATTAGCTGTATAGATATTAGAAATATCCAGCCCGGATGAAGCTAATAAATTGCTCAATCCTTTACAAATCAATGGTTCGTCATCCACAACCAATATATTGAACATTTCTGCATGCTCCCCTTCCTTAGTCCTGATTCTCCGATTTCGGAAGCTTAACTGTTACTAGCGTTCCGCCTTCTGTACGAGGGGTATAGCTGATGCCATAATCAGAGCCAAAATGTAAATGAATACGCTGGTTAATATTGCGGATACCATAACCGCTAGTGGGATTGGGGCTTTCATCATTCAATACAGCTTCTATGGCTTCATAGTCAACAGACTTATAGCCGTTATCTTCAATAGAGATCCTAACGGTTTCATCCTCACATACTGCAGTAATGATGATCTCGCCATCCTCGCCCATATTTTTAACCCCATGAATAATAGCATTTTCTATTAATGGCTGCAGCGTGATTTTTGGAATTAGGTTGCTTTTCGTATCCGGGTGAATATTCATCACAACTTGAAATACATAATCATAACGGTGCTGCTGTAGCTTGATATAGGCCGTTGCATGCTCCAGCTCTTCTTCAAGGCTGATCAGCTCCCTTCCCCGACTAAGACTGATCTTCATTAGTTTGGACAATTCCTTGATCATCTCGGCGGATTCGACATTTCCTTCTAAAGAGCTTTTCCAATAAATGCTCTCTAGGGTGTTGTAAAGCAAATGAGGGTTGATTTGTTGATATAGAAGTTGAAGCTGGGATTCCTTCTGTTTAAGCTCCATCTGATATTTGTATGTGATTAATCCGTTCAGCCTTCGGGCCATATCATAAGTAGAAGCAATCAGCACACTGACCTCATCGTTACTCCCCCTCCGTGGTGTCTCTGGAACTCGATTACCCGGCTCGTATTTTCGCACGAAAAAAGCCAGCTTTTGCAAAGGAGTCATTAATGAACGCCAGAAGTACGTAATCATAATTAGTCCAAATACTGCATAAGCCACGGTGATGTATTGAATAACACTTTTCATTTCATTCTGTTGCTGCAGTAGCGCCTTTACCGGAACTTTGTAGACCAGTTTTTGTCCAAGCGCATGGTTATTGTTAACCACATAGATAAAATCGGAGGTAATCACATCCACTGTACCTTCCAGATCCTCGGCAACAACCGTCTCCGGCAACGCAATTACTTCCCCAGTATTATTCGTAGTGGAGGCGAGAACACGATTGTTTAAGTCTGTTAAGTAAATTTCGCCGTCAGGCAAAGAGATCGATTTGAGAGATTCTCCAATTTTTGAGTCCATTTTGGTGATGACCAAAACCCCTATAGTCTCCGCTTTTCTGGAAATGTTGTTTACAGCTCTCATGTAAGTAAGTGTCTTTAAATTCTCCGCTTGTGCGCTTAGCCTCTCCGTGAACTTCAGCGAGCCGCGTCCTTTCTTCTGAACAACCTCCTCAAACCAGTAAGGCTCTTCGGCTTTAGAAAAGAAATAAACTCCCGCCTTCTTAACCTGTGGAAAATTGGGAGCGAAAAAGTAATAATCATTCGGATCGTATATATAAAGGGAGTAATAGATGCCATCACCACGTTCAGCCCCCTGAGAGTAACTGACCAACAGCTTCTCTATTGTCTCATATCGTTTGACCCGCTCCAGTATGGTATCCGAGCCAGTCATATTCATTTGCTGAATCAGAGGATTTTGAATCACGGTGGTAGTGATCTTATTAACTGTATCGATATCCCGATTAATGATCGTAAAGTTCTGCTTGTTCAATTCCACATATGCATTCGTAACATGGCGCTTCAGTATTTGCTCTGCCTTCAAATTCCCATATATGTTCAAAAAGAAAATAGGAGAAATCATAATCAGGAATAGTAGGATGAGCTGCTGCTTGACGCTCAGCTTTCGAATCAATCTAATCAGCCTAGACAACACTATAGTCACACCTCCGGGTTAAATAACTATATCAAAGGGATAAACGCTTACATATGTTCATTTTAAAGTTTTTTATGGTCATTTGTATGTAGTTTTTTTCTGTTGTGCGGATTATAAGAGCATGGTGATATAGACGTCACTGCGTGGAGCGTTTGGGCTTACGATCGCTGTTATCCTCAGATTTCCTGATTTTATACCGCTTGGCGGTAGAAATCCGAGGATAAAGGCGACCACTTCGTTTCTCCAGCTCCAAACCTCCACTCCGCAACTCCATCACCGCGATTCTTAAAAAACAAAAATAGAAAAATAGGGCGGGAGAGTGAAGGCCACTGCGTGGGGCTATGAGAGGTATTATTCGCCTCTGCTTTACACTGTTGTGGGCTTCACATTTGTTGAGCCTTTGGATGAGCGATTGGATTACCCAATGAGCGACATTACTACTTGGTGTGCGCAGTTGTACTTGATAGCTAAATACACAGCGTGAGCACAGGAATTTAAAGCAAAAAAAACGACCCCACAGTAGCATCAGCTACTTTGGAGTCGGTCCCCTTTTTATTTAACTCAACAACTCATACAATCCTTTTACAACCATATCGGCTTCCTTCAGCACTTCCGGCTTACCTATGCCTACTACCTTCATACCTGCAGCCTTACCTGCTTGAACGCCCGCTTCCGCATCCTCAAACACGACACATTCGTCCGGCTGTAAGCCTAGCTCCTGACCAGCGATCAAGAATACCTCCGGGTCCGGTTTGGCAAGTGACACTTTGTTACCGTCAACTACGGCATCGAACAGATCCGTAATGTTCAGCTTATTCAAAATAAACTCTGCATTCTTACTAGCTGAACCTAACGCAATTCCAATTCCGCGCGTTCTCAGTCCAGTTAAGTATTCTTTGACCCCAGGAAGCAGTTCCGACTCCTCAAGCTTAGAGATGTACTCTACATATAAGCGATTCTTCTTCTCCGCCATCGCAAGCTTTTCCGCTTCTTCAAATTGTAGGCCACCAACTTCCAGAAGGATATCGAGCGATCTCATCCGGCTCACGCCCTTAAGACGTTCGTTATCCTCCTCTGTAAATGTAAAGCCTAGCTCGTCAGCAAGACTCGCCCAAGCCAAATAATGATATTTGGCCGTATCTACGATAACGCCGTCCAGATCGAAAATGGCACCCTTCATATTTTGCAACATGGATTTACTTCCTCTCCGTTGTTAGTTAATGTCTATACTGTTGTTTCAGCCAAGGTTAGCCGCAAGCTCTCACCTGCACCACAGGACTTTCCTTCTCCGCCTTGTACCGAGAACACCAGAGTCCCGCTGTAGTCGGCTGCTGTGGAAACTGTAACTTCATCCTTGCTGATCCGCAGCTTAAAGGTATTCCCCCGAAGCGTAACCGGAAGCTCAACAGACTGCCAATGTTTAGGCAGTGAAGGTTTGATATGGACAGTTCCCCCATCATAATCCAACCCTGCAAAACCAAGCACTGCAGCCATCCAAGCACCACCGTTAGCGGCTGGGTGGGTACCACCGATATAAAGATCGCCTACGTACTGCTTAGATTCTCCCGTGAGATCAACAGTAGCCGTGCGCATAAAATATGGATATCCCCAATCCGGCGATCCAATATCGGCAGCTACCAAAGCGTAGATACAAGGACTAAGACTTGACCCATGCTCGGTGCGCGGTTCGTAGAATTCCCAGTTCGCTTGTTTCACTTCCTTGGTGAAGGAATGTTTGAATAGATTCAACATCAATACGACATCTGCTTGCTTCAGTATTGTTGTGGTTGTGGCTAATCCATTACCGCCACCCAAATACTCATTTTTGTTAAGTACACGGGATTTCAAATCTGGCAGCCTAACATCTTCTAAGGTGAAGTAACGGTCGAATTGTTCGATGACAAGACTGGCAGGGTCTGGCTGCGGAACATAGAAGCTATCCAGCATAGCTTTGAACTCTGTCAGAAACGGACCTTCGCTAAACTCTGTAGAGAGTTGATTGTACACTTCCGGATACTTATCTTGCAGCAATTCTGCTGTGCGCAAGGCAATCTCCAGTGTCTCCTTAACCAGAGCATTCGTAAAAGCATTATTGTTCACACGCTCATGATATTCGTCTGGACCTGTTACATCTAGAATCTCGAAGCGTTCTTTTACTGAATTATAGTAAGCATAAGAGTAGAAGAACCGGGCACATTCCCAGATCACTTCCGCCCCTCCGCTAGTCAGCAGACTCTCGTCACCTGTAAATTGAACGTATTTCCAGATCCCATGTACAACATCCCCACTGATATGAACCTGCTTATCACGGAAATAAGTCCGCATTGGTCGACCGGTAAATACATCATTCACATTAAACAGTGTACAAGCATCGTCTCCTGTATCCTGACTTTCCCAAGCATAGAATGCTCCCAAAAAACCATATTCCGCGGCCTTCCGGCGAGCTCCGTCCAAGGTATGAATCCGGTACATCATCAGGTTGCGAGCAACCGTTGGATCAGTATGCAGGAAGAAAGGCAGCATAAACATCTCCGTATCCCAGAATACGGCCCCTTTATAGACCTGACCCGATAAACCTCGAGCCGGGATAGAAACCTTTTCCGAAACTGTAGGTGCAATAATTAACAGCTGATAAATACTGTATCTTAGAGCAAACTGGGCATCCTCATCGCCTTCGATAATGACATCGCTAAGCGACCATCTTTCTTCCCATTGCTGGCGATGAGCCTTTAATAACTCGTCATAATCGAGCGCTTCAGCAGCTAGGACAGACTTTACTGCTTCTGACTCCGGCACACTAACATCAAGTCCAGTATATACCGCAACGTACTTAAACCATTCATAGGTCTCACCCGCACGCGCTTCAAAAGAAATCCGGCGAATACTAGCGCCCTCATCCAGTTGCTGATCTCCGAAATTAAATACGGCTCTCTCCGCCACAACTACCGGAATGTTCAATTCTCCACTAGTGGAGGAAGAGACTAGTACCTCACCCTGTGACTTTACTTTTTGACCATAGAGGTGGGGACCATTGATATCCCATACATCTACGTCAATCCCGGTCTCAATCACAATTTGGCAGTCCTGTGTACTATGGATAGAGTATTTACTAACGAGCAGGTGAAGATTGTCCTGGCTTACGAAACGATCTGCTGTAAATGTCAACATCCCACCATCAGATAGACTATAGCCAGTGCTCCGATGATGAATGGCACTACGAATATTCAGCTCCTGAACATGAGAGCTCGGTTCACGCTCTAGCACACTTAAAGGTTGACCGTTGCAGACAATCTTGGCCCATAATCCATTTGGAGCATTGACAGGTTCTCTCCACTTATCTCCCGCTTTGTCATATAGACCAGCTAAAGTTACGGCAACTAACTCAGTTTTACCGAATTCCTCAAGAGTCCCGCGATACCCCATATAGCCATTGCCTAACATATATTTGTTCCCGTTCGTCGTCACAAGTTGCTTGTCAAAACAGCTATCCCTAACCGCCCAGCTCATCGAGCCAACATCCCTTCACCTAGCGGAAGCATCGTCCCGGATGCGTCCACCGTAATTGACTGACCATACACTGTAATATCAGTGCTACCCCCATTAATTGCGGTGAGCGTTACTGAAGTCTTGTTGACCAAAATACGTAGTAATACCCCTTCATACATCACTTGGAAGCTATACTCGTTCCAGCGCTCCGGCAATGAAGGCTGGAAGGACAAACGATCCCCATCTGAACGCATACCTCCAAAGCCATACACAATATTCATCCAAGCGGCTGCAATCGAAGTCGTGTGCAATCCTTCGCGTGTGTTACGGTTGTAATTGTCTAAATCCAGTCTTGTCGCAAATTCAAAGAACGAATAGGCTTCTTCTGGCTTACCGATTTCGCTTGCCAGTATGGAATGGATCGAAGGTGAAAGTGAAGACTCATGAATACATCTAGACTCGTAATATTCATAGTTAGCAAGCTTCGCTTCTTTAGAGAATTGTCCATTATATAAGAACATAAACATGAGAACATCCGGTTGCTTAATCATGTCATAACGGTACAATCGATCATACGACCAGTTCGAGTAGAGCGGAAACTCTGTTACAGGAATGGAATGAATATCAATATGTGGCATATCGAAGAATCCATCATGCTCCTCAAATACTCCTGTCACTTCGTCAACCGGAATCTTCATATTGTCTGCTTTATTTTTCCAATCGCTAAGCTCTTCGTCACGGAGTCCCGTCTTTTCCGCAACCATTGCAAAAGCCTCTGGTGCCTGTTCTTTCATTTCACTCAGGGTGTCTAAGGTGTATTCAAATGATTTTTGGGCCATCAAATTAATATAGCAGTTATTATTCACCATCAATTGGAACTCATCAGGACCCATTACGCCAAAATATCCATATTTCCCACTCTGTTGACCCCATTGACCGCGTGTAGCATAGAATCTACTGATCTGGATCAGCATTTCAGCGCCTTTACTGTGCAAGAATTCTTTATCCCCAGTATTTTTGACATAATGCCAGATACCATAGGAAATAGCAGTCCCTACATGAAGCTGAAGATTCGAATGCTGCCAGAGATCACAGCTTTCTGTTCCGTCTATTGTAGCAATAGGGTAGCAAGCGCCATCGCAATCAACATCTTTAGCACGTTGCATAGCCTGAGGTAATGTCTTATATCTAAAGTCCAGCAGGCTCCGAGCGGCCTTAGGATTATTAAACATATAGAATGGTAAGCAATACGACTCTGTATCCCAGAACGCCAAACCACGATACACTTCTCCAGTCAATCCTTTAGCGCCGATGTTGAACCCTGGATGATCACCATGATAAGTCTGATAAAGCTGGAAAATGCAAAAACGAATGCCCTGCTGATTCTCAGGATCGCCCTCAATCCGAATATCACTTGTCTCCCAGATACCATTCCAATATGCCGTCTGATTCGCGAATATTTGAGTATCGCTCAGTTGGCTTGCACTTTCAGCAAGAGCTAGCCCTTTGCTCCACAGCTCTTCAGCTGTATGGGCAGATTCACTATCCGAATAGTTGATAACCAGCTTTGTAAAATGGGTCGCTTTTCCCTGAGCAAGATCCATAGTAAAGCTTTGTCCAATAAATTTCTCATGTTCAACTCGCGTAAGCTGAAGCGGCTGTGAAGATTGTAAAGAAAAGCTAGAGTATAGCTTGTTAGCTGTATTCACTGTTCTCGCCATAATAGCTGTGGTAGATCCTTGTTCTCCACTGCGGAGACTACTCCACATACATTCGCCGCGTTCCTCATGAATAATGCTGAAATCAAGACCTGCACAAATGTCCACGCTGCCCGAGAAATTAAGGGGCTCAAATTCCACCCGCTGTAGTCCCAGATGAGACATCGTCATACTTACCAAGCGTGTAAAGACAACTTTTAAGATTTTTCCATCATCTAGGTGCCAGATTAGCTCCCGCCGATAAGTCCCACTACGAAGATCCAGTTTGCGCACATAATCTGATATCTTACTTTTTGCCAGATCAAGCTGTTCACCATTCACAGTGATCCGCGTATACAGCCAGTCCACCGCATTTACCATATATCTCAGCGAGCGAATAATCCCCTTATAATGATTGCCAATGTCCAATTGTTCATTTAGCCCGTTGAAATAACTGCCTTGCAGGGAATCCCCAGAGTAACCTTCCTCAGCATACCCCCGCACACCCATATACTCATTTCCCAGTGAAAAAATAGATTCCGAGGTCCGATTTCGTTCTGGATCAAAGCCCTCTTCAATAATTGCCCAAGGATCTACCTTAAGATATTTGTCAGCCACTTTAGCCATGTATGATTTCCCCTTCTCCTGGTTTTTGCTCCATTCTCAGGATATCGTTCCATACCCGTTGCGCCAATGTCTGACCTTAATGAAGATGTGTGCATTTATACGGAGTTGAAATCGAACGGATTTCTATATCATGAATTTTTGCAGTATAATATGTAGAATCTAATAAGAGCAAAAAAAACAGCAACAGACCCATTATTTGAGAATAATGGATTGCCACTGCTGATATATAAAGAACATATACTTCTTACTCCTTTTTAGTTAAAAATCATATTACATCTAGCACTTTTGAAGTGAAAATAATCACAATGTTGAAAATTCGACACTTTTAAATGGTTTTTCTTAACCAAATCGAAGATTTTAGAGGTATAATTAATTTAAAATTTACTGAAAAACTGAGGGAATAAAGGGGATGTCGATTATGCTAAAAGAACATTACAATGTCATCGAAGCCCACGGAAATACAAACTGTTTCTCCGAACAGAATTTCAACAGACTTCTTGTTACTATGAAAGAACGCGTTGTTCCAGAGGGTTCACATCTTTTCTGGGAAGGCGACTACTCGGATAAATTGTTTTATATCAAACGTGGACGTGTGAAATTAACTAAATCAACGGATGAAGGTAAAGAACTTATTCTTTATATGTACCAAGCCGGCGATATGGTAGGTCAAGCGGACCCATTCTTCAGCACCAAGCACAGCTTTACTGCAGAAGTGATTGAAGAAAGTGAAGTTGGCGTTATCGAGCAAAAGGATTTAGAAATTCTCATTTGCCAACATTGTGATTTTGCCATCGACTTTATGAAATGGATGGGCATTCATCACCGTCTAACTCAAACGAAATTCCGTGATCTGATGATGTATGGCAAACCAGGCGCACTTTGCTCCACTCTCATTCGACTTGGTAATACTTATGGTGAGAAGAGCAGCGATGGTGAGAACATCCTCATCAACAAAAAAATTACGCATACAGATTTGTCCAACATGATCGGCGCTACTCGTGAGAGTGTGAACCGGATGCTGAGTGACTTGCGTAAAAAAGACGCGGTTGAGTACGAGAACGGTATGATTGTCATCAAGGATCTTGGCATGCTGCAGGAAATTTGCCACTGCGAAATGTGTCCAAACGAGATCTGCCGAATTTAATTCCATTATAATGTACCCTCTATTCTCCTCAATGAAACATACATGACCCAATTATTCTGCACATTATAAAATAGAGTGGTCAAAGGCGCCTAACATAGGCGTCTTTTTTTATCCCACAAGACAAGCAAAAACGCCTTCGGCGTCCCTAATGGACGGTAAGCGTTTATGCGAGAAATATAAGGATAATTTATAGCGTGAAACTTATACTTTCTTATATTTAGAAAAAGAGCTGAACCCGAAATTGGGTCAGCCCTATAACTATATATACTCTTAACGCTTGGTCTGAGTACCACGCACGGGAGAGATCATCCAGTAGGCCATACCGACGAATACGCCACCGCCAATTATATTTCCTAAGGTAACAGGAATCATATTGTGGATCCATCCGGCAATTGTAACGGTGTCAGGGTGATTCGGGAGCAACACAGCAACACTCAGCAGCGTCATATTAGCCACACTGTGCTCATATCCACTCGCAATAAAGGCAAATAAACACCACCAGATTAGAACCAGCTTGGCAGTTTCACTTTTGGCGCGTGAGGCCATCCATAGCGCTAGACAGACCAGCCAGTTACATAGAATCCCACGGAAAAATAGCTCTGAAAACGGAAGGCTCATTTTCTTGGCTGCAGCCGCAAAGATCAGATGCTCTGGGGGAGCCGCACTGAATAGCCCAGTTCCTCGAATCAAAAGTGCTAAAATCACTGCCCCTATCACATTCCCTACAAACACAAGCACCCAGTTCTTGACAGTATCCCAGATACTTGTTCTACCAGCAAGTGTACTAACCGTAAAGAACATATTATTTCCGGTAAACAGCTCTGAGCCTGCAAACACAACAAGAGTCAAGGCAATACCGAAGGATGCACCCATAATGAGGGGTTGGAAAGGCGATTTGGCAGCCGCTAGAGGCGCTCCCAGCGAGAAAATAAGGATAATCCCAATGCCTACATATGCCCCTGCCAAAAGGGCTGCTAGAAAATATCTTGGTAAACTTTCATTCATTTGGTCTCGCTTGCTGACTGCCGCCTCGACAATGTTCTCCACACTTTGAGTAAACATAATACTCCACCCCACCGTTTTCTATTTCATCCTTTACTACAAGCTTCGGTGTCTACAAGCTCACTGTCACAATGTCTCCGACAAGGGAGACTGGATAAGTCATAACGATACCTTGATCCGGTGCCTGAACTTCACCCGTGCGAAGATCTATTTTCCAATCATACAGTGGATCATAAAGAAAGTGACCCGAAACGATCCCTTCCGCAAGCGGCCCCCCTTTTGGATGAGGGCTCCGATTCTCAAGTGCATAGATCGCTCCGTCAGAGGTACGAAATACAGCCAGCTCCACATTTCCAGCAATCACCACACGGCCAATCTGCAGCAGGAAATCCTGTACTGATCCTATTGGATACGTTTGTATTGTCTTATTCATTGGTCTCTCCCCTTCTGTGTGCGTTATATCCGCTAGACTCTTGTTTCTTCAAAAAGCGCAGCACGAGTGCTGCTGTCATTGAGCATTTTTTTCCAAGGATCCGTAACCTGAGTCAGAGCAAAGTCAATCCGTGCGGCCAGCTCTTTGCGGTTATCTTCATTATTCAAAATAACCATTTGAATCCGCTCAAGTCCCATACGCTCAACCCACTCGGAAGTTCTCTCCAAATAATTGCCGGTCTCACGGTAATATTGCATCACTGCGGAGCACACTTCGATCAACTCTTCATCGGTCTTAATTTTGCAGAAGGAGTCTGCGATCCGTGGCTTGATCCCACCGTTACCACCGATAAACACTTCCCAACCACCATCATTTCCAACGATGCCAATATCCTTCGTGCAGGATTCCGCACAGTTACGTGGGCAGCCGTTGACAGCTATTTTAAACTTGGCAGGAAAATCAAGACGTTCATACTTACGTTCTATGAGCGCGCCCATTCCCAGCGAATCTTGTGTGCCAAAGCGGCAGAACTGGGAGCCCACACAAGTCTTAACCGTACGCAGGGATTTGGCATAACCGTAGCCTGAAGGCATATCCAGCTCTTCCCATACCTTAGGCAAATCTTCCTTCTTCACACCGATTAGATCCAGGCGTTGCCCTCCAGTTACCTTCACAACTTTCACGTCATATTTAAGGGAGACGTCGGCGATTTTCTTCAAATCCTCCGGCGTAGTTACCCCACCATACATGCGTGGTATCACGGTGTAGGTTCCATCTTTTTGAATATTGGCACCCATTCTTTCATTTACAAATCGGGATTCTTTCTCATCTTGATGGGTATCAGGGTTCATCATCCCTAGATAATAGTTAATCGCCGGACGACACTTGGAGCAGCCTTCCTCTTGTTTCCAACCGAGTACATTCATGACCTCTTTTGTTGTTTTAAGACCTTTAGCTGTAATTTCAGCAACAATTTCATCACGGCTAAGCGTTGTGCACCCACAAATACCTTGCTTAGCAGCTTGCTGGAAACTGTCACCTAAGACAAATTGCAGGATTTGTTCTACTACGGGTTTACAACCACCACAAGAGCGAGTAGCGCCAGTGCATGCTTTGATCTCATCCACAGTAGTAAAACCATGTTCAGTGACAGCATCTACGATCGCTTTTTTAGTTACACCATTACAGCCGCAGACAATTTCTTCGTCCGCCATTGCTTCTACGGATGTGCTCTTCTTAGCTCCGCCACCGCAGCAGCCTGTTCCCATAACCTCCGTATAAATCTCATCGGTCATTACCGCGCCTTGTTTTACTAGCTTTTGCAGATTCGCGGACTCCGTTACATCACCGAACAAAACCGCACCGACAATCACATTATTTTTGAGCAAAATTTTCTTATAAGTTCTCTTCCATTCATCTTTGCTTGAAATCACAGTGTGTTCAGGAGAATCCAAAAACTCACCTGCAGAAAATACATCCACCCCAGATATTTTAAGCTTCGTGGAAACAATCGAACCTTCATAAGGCTTGGTATCGCTACCACATAAATGTTTAGCTAGAACCATGCCTTGTTCAAATAGTGGAGCCACCAGTCCGTAACACATACCGCGATGCTCAGCACATTCGCCGATGGAATATACATTCTGCATGGAAGTTTGCAAATAATCATCCACCACGATCCCACGATTTACGGAAATTCCACTATCTTTTGCCAAGGTCACGTTCGGTTTGATTCCAACAGCCATTACCACAAAATCTGCAGCAAGCGTACTGCCATCACTAAAACGCAATCCACTTACTCTCTGTTCCCCGCTCAATTCTATCGTTTGTTTGCCCATAGCAAATTTCACGCCTTGACGCTCAAGCTCAGCTTGCAGCATCGAGGAGGCATTCCGATCAAGCTGACGCTCCATCAGATCTTCCATCAAATGAACTACGGTAACATCCATACCAAGGTTCACAAGACCTTTTGCCGCTTCCAACCCAAGCAAACCCCCGCCGATGACAGCCGCTTTGCTGTATTGTTTGGCCGCTGCCAGCATCGCATCACAGTCTGAAATATCCCTGAATCCTACAACGCCCTCTTTATCACTGCCAGGTACAGGTAAAATAAACGAATTCGAGCCTGTCGCAATAATTACCTTGTCGTAGGGGACTATCATCCCACTATCCGTAACAACTTGCTTCGAGCCTTCATCAATTCGTGTGACCGTTGTTCCCGTGTGTAGAGTTATATTATTGTCTTCATACCAATTCCAGTCGTTTAGGATGATATCATTAAGGGTCTTACTTCCTTCAAGAACATAAGACAACATGATCCGATTGTAATTGGGGTGAGGTTCACTTCCAAAAACCGTGATGTCATAAGCTCCTCCCAGCTTCAATATCTGCTCAATCGTACCTATGCCTGCCATACCGTTGCCGACTAATACTAGTTTTTCTCTTATCGTTGTCATGGTTAGGTGCCTCCTCAAGCTTATGAATACCTGATCAATTTCTCTTCTACATATTGGAATTATACGGTTCAAATTCAAGTCGTCATTGTGATTGCAGTCACTTCGATTGTGAATATTTTCACACTTTAGTGTACTGATAATTGTTAGATATCTTTTCCACATAAAAAGCCAGATTAACGATTCTGAACAACCGTTGATCTGGCTTAATGTACGTTTTTTTAGCGTAAAGTCAATAAAATCTCCAATTCATCTTGAGCCCTGAGCTTCATATCCATTCCATCATCGAGTAGTTGTTTTCCGTTCACCTTCAGCTTCCATTCTTCATTACTAAGAGGAGTATAATCGTCGACGGAAAGCACCTTTTTATTGTCATCGGCCAACTGTACGCTACTACAGCTTTTGAGCAAATCTCTTACAGTTAAATCCTCTTCAAATAACATAATATACGTATGATGCAAGTCTACTTCAACACTTCCACCGCTCAAGGTCAGCCTTACAGTTTGAAGTGGTGCTTGATGGTCCTTCGACTTCGCGGTGAAGACTAGCTGTGAATCATACCCTACAGTATTATTCCAATCCGCATTCCCAATGATTTGACCGCCCATCTGAAGCTCCCAAACCATTCCCGCCTCTAGCGAAAAATCCTTTACCGAAACAATGCTTGAGTTATCCTCAGCAAATGTGGCAACATTACTACCTTTCAGTAGCTCCATGATCGATATTCCATTTCTATAACTCCCACTAAGTAACCTATCTGATGGTTTAGTAAGCAGCTCATTAACTCCAACCCTTATTGATATTGTCGGTCCCTCTGATCCTGCCACACCATTATTAGCATTACTATTGCCGTCATTGTTAGTAGAGCATCCACCTATTATGAATACAATGACTAATCCTAACATCAATTTCCACAAAGATCGCATGGGCATCCTGGCACCGCCTTGTCCCGCCTAATGACCATATAGCGTCTCAGGCTTGTAAAGTTATGTATACTGTCTTTTTAAGGATAACTTAAACAAGCCATGTTCTCAAATAAGTAATAACAAGCTTACTTCGCAGTATCTTTAATTATCTCCCCAATGATATTAAAAATTGGCAAAAAACTTTTGAAAGCTAACCTTTATCTCCCTCTTTTTACTCATTCGGCGTCATTTCGCATATTCTGAGGGATTTATCCCCTTCTTTTTGCTCATTTGGCGTCATTTCATATATTCTGGGGGATTTATCCCCTTCTTTTTGCTCATATGGCGTCATTTCACATTTTCTGGGGGATTTATCCCCCTCTTTTTGCTCGTTCGGTGTCATTTCACATATTCTGGGGGATTTATCCCCTTCTTTTTGCTCATTCGGTGTCATTTCGCATATTCTGGGGGATTTATCCCCCTCTTTTTGCTCATTTGGCGTCATTTCATATATTCTGGGGGATTTATCCCCCTATTTTTGCTCATTTGGCGTCATTTCATATATTCTGGGGGATTTATCCCCTTCTTTTTGCTCATATGGCGTCATTTCACATATTCTGGGGGATTTATCCCCCTCTTTCTGCTCATTCGGCGCTATCTCGTAGTCCGCTTTTAAGCAATCCTTCCGCCATCCATCCATCAATCGATCTTACCCATATTTTTCACGATCATTTCTTCTACCTTTTTCAACGGAGTTATCCGCATTTCTTTACTTTCTATAATTCCCTATAAAAAAAGCCCCCTAAGGGACTCTTTAGAACGCTATTCACCTTCACTGAAACCTAGGGAACAATATATTATTCTCCAAATGTACGTGTTCAAAAGTCATACTCTCCAGCTCTTCCAGCCGGGCATATGTCAATCGATAGGTAGTGCAAGCATGCGCCGGTGGAGTGAAATCATCTGTTATACTACGTATTTTTCTCAAAATATCGCCCGCACCATCATGCTCACTCTCCAGCTCAGACAATGACTCACGAAGCGATGTCAGGCCTTCTTGACTAGGATTAGCAGCGTATGTCAACAGCTTAGGAAACTCATCTTCTTCTTCTTTAGCCGTATGCTCAAGTAAATCTTCCTTAAGTGTGTTGAACAAGTTATATAACTCCACCAAATGGGGAGAATCCCCGCCATGCACTCGATACACCTTAGTTACATTTTGGCTAATGAGGGGTAGCTCTTCACGAAGATAACGGTGGTGTTTGTTAATAATATGGTCAATTAACTCTTCTGAAGGTGCAGTATTCCAAGCGATTTCCTCTTGGGGTACTGGATACTCTTCGAACAGCTTGTTTAGATCGCCGATGATTATCTCGTGATCCAGACCACGCTCAGCAGCTGCATCAGCAAGAGGTTTAGCTCCACCGCAACAGAAATCAATCCGTTTTGCTTTGAAATAATCTGCCGCTTTAGGGAACTGTAATACAATATCCCTCACTAGTGCATCTGGGGTAAACCCAGCCTGTACCGATTGTGCTTGCTTCGAATCCGAAATACTATTATTAAGTTGTTTAGTTTCCATTATAGCTCCTCCTTGGGTTATGGGATTAGGTTCTGAATAAATCTTATCCACTTCTTCACCTTAACCCTGAAAGGAACTTTGACTTGTGATTGTACGCACGGAAATTGTATCTTATTTTTGAACGAAATTGGAGATGGATGTACATGCAAAGTAAACGCAAAAAAGCACCTTTGCCTACAAAGGTGCTTTTTCAACTCACTTTATTGCACATAAGCCTGCATATACGTCCGCTGTCCCTTTGAATCCTTCAAATAAGGTCCCAATCCGGCAAAACGGGAGTGATCCATATAAACACCGGTCATCCATCTGCCTTCCGTCAAGCCACCATTCCATTTAAGGACAAGATCAGGTGCGGAAATCCATTCCTGAAAGACTCGTATATTCTGATCTTTGTATTCTTTACATGGCTTAGACCGCTCAATAAGGTGGAACTCATTAAGATAAGTTGGAACGAAATAAGAGGATATCGTATGCAAATCATCATCGTCAAAAAAAGGCTCGTCGCCTAAAAAGGGTTTGAATAATACGGTATTCTCGTACATGGACCAAATTAAGGCTTGAAGCACCATACTCTGGCGAATGCCGTTATGAAACTTATATTGTCGCCCATGATTCGCCGCATTTACATCCTGTGGAGGTTCCGTGGACTCCAGACAGTGCCGTTCACAACCAATACACTTCCAGCCGGTCGGACTTTGAATCCATTTTTGAAAAATAGTCCCACTATCATTGTTTCCTTTGTAGAGTGAAGAGATAATGCTGTAAGGCACGCCAATCCACGCATCCCATAAGGAATCAGGAAGATGGCTATGCAGCATGAACAACGTCTTGTCATAGATGAGCTGTACTTTGATAGAAGCATTCTCTAGCTCAGCAACATCCTTTTTTCCATACGTTATTTCCCGGGAAAACAGGGTCGTCTTCGTCTTCATCTCCCTCGCCTCCTAATAGTTTTGCTATGCCTGTACTCCAGCTGAGTAGATTTGAGCAAAAACCAATACGCGAGCGTTTCCATTCAAGGATCATACAATGTTTTTCTATTATATTACAATTATTTTTAAACTGTGCAAGTTTTTTTCAAGCATAAAGGATTGGAACAAAACTGTCACTGTCTAATATTTAGAAATTGAAAAGCCCCTTTTCCACCATTCCGGAAAAAGGGCCACAACATTACTGTGAATTTTAGTCTACCCAGCTCTCAGCCCAAGACTGAATCTGCTGCATAACAGGCTGCAACGCACGGCCTTTGTCTGTTAATTCGTACTCAATACGTACGGGTGTTTCTGGGTATACATGCCTAACCAGGATACCCTCACCTTCCAAATCCTTCATCCGCTCGGACAGCATCTTATCGCTCATTGAAGGAATGAGGCCGGAGATATCTTTAAAACGCTTCGGTCCACTCATCAATGTCTGAATAATAAGTCCATTCCAACGTTTGCCTAAGAAAGAGAAGGCTGTTTCAAATCTGGGACACATCGCAAATTGATGTTCTTCCATTGTTCTCACCTCTCACTAGCGAAACTTACTATTAGTTAGTATATATAATATTAACACATTTTAACCATGATGAACATCGTTTACCGAAAAAAGTTCATCTGACTCTATTATTATATCCCCAATGTCAATCCCCCATTGGTCCTTTAGATCCCCTTAGAGCAATCGCTTCAGTTACGATTTGTGCCAAGTCATCATTTCCAAAAAGCGAAAGTACACCCAAAACGGTGTCATCAGAAATCTCCCCCGCTTCCTCTGCGGAAACCGTGAGGGCAAGTGCCTGACGCAAGGCTTCATTCCCTTCCTGCTGCGGATAAGCCTGCAAGTATAGAGCATGTGGATCGAGTCCATTATTTACACACCACTGAGCGAATACAAGAATCATCATCTCTTCTTCGCGCTTATAACTTTCGATGATCTGTTCCTCCACTAATTTACGGTTATCCTCCATATATTCTTCTCCTTTCTCAGAGACCTCATTCAGCAAGCTGTGCCGCCAGCATATGACTAGGCAGTACCGCTGAAGCAGCAATGCTGCAAAGCTCTGGTGTATTTATGTTGCTAAGAAAATTATTGACCACTCCACTAAAACCTCTTCTATCGAGTATAGTATCCCAGCTTCCAAAGCCTTGAATATGCGGTAAGGCATCCTTTTCATAAAGAATGGCCTTGTCCAGATCCATTACTTCCACCGATCTGCCATTTCCGTGCAGCTCAAGCTTCTCCAGATTCACTCCAGCTTGACGAACCATGCTGTACATCCCTACTGCGCTATGATTCCAGCCCAACATTCCAGATGCCTGCAGCAGACGACCTGCTCCACTAGAGTGAAGATGACTACGAAGCAGTTCATAATGATCTCCGCACAACCACAACAGCAGGTCAAGCAGATGGATCAGATCATCATGCACGGTTTCGCGGCTGCTGCCTGTTTGTAGCTTCGTTCGATGTTTAATCGCATTGCAATGACTAATTCCACCGACTTCCTCAAGCCATTGCTTGGCGGTGACATACATTGGGGCAAAACGGCGATTAAAGCCCACTCCTAGCAAAAGCCCCTTATCTTGTGCTAGCTCTGCCATCCTTCTGGACTCTTCTAGATCATAGGAAAGTGGTTTATCTACATATACCGAAATCCCACGTTCGAGACATTTTGTTACTATATCATAATGAGTAGTTGTTGGGCTATGTACAAATACTGCATCCAGATCCCAAGATAACAGCTCTTCCAGATTAGTCGTCCCTTTAGGAAAACGGTAGGTATGAACGGCCTGCTCCACCGTTGTCGGTGAATGACTAAGAACACCAACTACCTCGGCATAATCATGCTGAGAGAGCAGTGGTAAATATACTTTGCGGGCTATATTGCCGATTCCTATTATGGCGACTCTTTTACGTTCAGGTACAATCACTGATCCATCCCCCTCTTAACACTTCAATATATCGTTCTTTTCTCTTTGTTCTCTACAAATGCTATTATACCTGCTTCTCATTCTCTGACAATTGATCTTTGCTTCAATATTTACTTCATATCCCGTATGATGAGATGAATGAGTGGAAGAAGGGGCATATTATCTATGAAGAAATGGTTCTCGATTGTTCTTTATGTTTCGGGTACAATCCTTGCGTTTATCTACAGATATGACATCCTAAGCTGGATGAAAGAGGATCATAATCTTTTCAGTTCTATAGGGATTGCAACTTTACTGGCCCTGTTTCCAGTTGTCCCTTATAAAGCTGTCATCGGATTCTTCGGTTATGCATACGGAGGTTTAGTGGGAGCCTTGATTTGCTGGCTAGCTACTAATTTGGCTGCCGCAATCCTTTTTGGTGTTGTGAAGTACTTGTTTCAAAGCCAAGCGAGAGCTTATTTAGCCTCCATTCCCGCACTCGAAAAGTTCACAGTAGGCATTGAGCGGCGACCTTTCGCTTCGATTGTCCTAGCACGACTCATGCCAATCATTCCCCAAACAGCGGTTAACATCTACGCTGGAGCTGCCGGTCTACCTTTTTGGAGCTATATTGCAGCTTCCGGCATAGGAAAAATACCGGGAATTGCATTATACGCTTTCCTTGGGGATCATCTGTTTCAGGACCCTGTAAGTGCGGTTATTGCCATCATCGCCTATGCCGCTGTGCTAATTATCGCTGGACTGAGCTTGCGCCCGCGCTCTCAAGAAGCGAAGAACAGCCGATAGCAAAAGAACTTATCGGTTGCAAACTGGCAGGCAGTTAGTATTTGCTTTATAATTAAATTGTGATCTATTTAATTGCATTATGTGAATGGAGGGATATCAATGAGTGAACATCAGACTAACCATATAAATACCAAGACGGAAAAAGCAACCTTTGCAGGTGGATGCTTCTGGTGTATGGTCTCGCCGTTCGAAGAATTGCCAGGTATCATTAGTGTCGTCTCTGGCTATACCGGCGGTCATACAGTGAACCCAACCTATGAAGAAGTTTGTTCTGAAACGACAGGACATGTTGAAGCTGTACAAATTACGTTCAACCCAGATATTTTCCCTTATAGCAAGTTACTTGAGCTGTTCTGGCAGCAAATTGACCCTACCGACGCAGGTGGACAATTCCATGATCGCGGGACTTCTTACGGAACAGCAATCTTTACCCATTCGGACGAACAAAAAGAACAAGCAGAAGCTTCCAAGGCAGCTCTGCAAGCAAGCGGTCGATTCTCTAGTCCGATTGTAACCCCGATTCTCCCGGCAACCACCTTCTATCCTGCCGAAGAATATCATCAAGGCTACCATCATAAGAATCCTGGCCACTACAAACGTTATCGTAAAGGTTCTGGCCGAGAGGATTTTATCGAAACCCACTGGACACATAAAGAGGACAAACAAAGTTTGAAAGAACGTTTAACCCCTCTTCAATATGAAGTCACTCAGAACAGTGCAACAGAATCTCCTTTCCGGAATGATTTTTGGGATCACCATGGAGATGGTATTTATGTAGACATCGTATCTGGCGAACCGTTATTCAGCTCGCAGGATAAATACGATTCCGGTTGCGGCTGGCCAAGCTTTACTCGTCCCATCCGGGACTACGCTGTGAAAGAAAAGACGGATCTCAGTCATTTGATGGTCCGCACTGAAGTGCGCAGCAAAGTAGCGGATTCCCATCTAGGCCATGTCTTTGACGATGGTCCCGGAGAAAACGGTTTACGCTACTGCATAAATTCGGCGGCGCTACGATTTGTACCGAAAGAGGATTTGGAGAAGGAAGGATACGGGGAGTATCGTATACTCTTCCAGCCTGCCTAAACATCAATCCTCAGCACATAAAAAAACGGTTGTCGTCCTTTTAGGATGACAACCGTTTTTTTCTCTTAAAATATAAGAAAGTATAATTTTCACGTTATACATTATTCATATATTTCTCGCTTAAACGCTTACCGTCTTTATGAAGACGCCGAGGGCGTTTATGCTTGCAGGGCTATTCTTTCTTTGAGTCCTCTGTTTCCTTATTAGACTTCGAATTATCCTCTGAAACTGCCTCCTTAGGCTCTGTTGCCGCAGGGATGATTTGCTCTCTGTTCAGCTCCTTATTTCGCTGACGAATTCTCTCGGTCTGCTGCTCCCGACGCTCGCGAATATTTTTACGGGAAACTAAAACAATAGCTAAAATTATAGCTGCTCCAATGAGTATCGGTAACGCTCCTGCAAGGATAACGACAATCCACTGAAACAATACAGATAACGCATTTAAGCTTCCTTTAAGAGCATCTGAAGCACGTTCCAGTAACGGCCCTTGCTCCTCCTTCTCCTTCACAGCAATGCTTTCATCCGTCTGATACACTCTCAATTCTACCGTAGAAAAGGATACATTCTGATTGATATAACGCATTCTACCTTTAATCTGCTCAATACTTTCTTGAATCGAACCAAGCTCGTTCGCGAAGGCGACCAGATCAGTGGATTTCGTCGCTTTTTTCATAAACTCTGTATATTGTGCTTCCATTAGCTGTTTTGCCTTCAAACGTGACTCCAGATCAACATACTCTTCTGAGACATCCTGACCTTGAATGCTGCGCTGTAGAGATTCGTGTTTTACTTGTTCTAATTTATTCAGAAAAGGTGAGAATCCGGAGGCAGGCACCTTAAGGATAAACGTCCCACCTTGCTCGTACTGCGACATATTTTCATTAAACTCAATAATATATCCATTGGCCATGGTTACTAAATTACGTATTTCAGTCTGTGCTTTTCCATAGTCTTCTACTTCCATGTTAAGATTCGCTTTATAGATCAGCTTCTTGTTCAAGCCCGCTACTACATCGCTACCAGTAAATCCTGCACTTGCTTGAACTGTATTTTCTGATGTGGAGCCCTTTACAGCCATATTCTCGCTGCCAGTTGCTTCTGCCTCAGGAGCTGCCGAAGTGCTTTGATCCGCTGTTGAGGCCATCGAGCTTTGCGATTGTACCTCTACTGCTGCGTCGTTACTCGTACTACCATTTTCTTTTGCCAAACTATCTGCCGCTGAATTTCTATCCGCTGAGCCACAACCCGCCAAGACTACCGTAAGAATTAATAAACATAAGTAATGCAGACCCCATTTGCGCATTCTCATTCCTCCAAAAATGTAATAGATACCGCTTGCACGGATCATAATATCGTTACGGAATGTCTTGTTCTAAGCAGATCTCTTCCGTCACTCTTTACTAAGACGTTCCAAAACTTGGAAGGTTGCACTGGAAAATGGAATTGTGTACAGTTTCTTATGAATTATGTTCTCTAAATAAAAAAAAGAGTCGCATTTCTGCAACTCTTTTAGTTTAAGCTGTTATTTTTCAAGCAAAAATCAACCTGGGTTAGAAGCGCTTTGTTTAATGGCATATACGCCATCTGGTAACGAACCGCTTAATAATCTCGCCATGTAAATATCAACATCATAACTAGTAGTGCCTACAAGAACTGAAGAACCCTGAACATTGGCATAGGTCTTCTCCGTAATCACACCAAATGAGTTATTCATAATCGGCGTGTATTCCATCCAAGCATAATTGTAAGGATTCACTGATGCAGTTGTCGTGTTACTGCCACCATAAGTATTAGACCATGATGAGCCACCAGTAATACCAGTACTTACAGCTGTTTGTTTTGCGGTTACACCAAAGCTTGTATTCGCGATATAGCCTTGAGATACTGAATAGCTAATGTTTAACAACGAATTTGCAGAAGCACTATTATATACAGGCTGAGAGATTCTTCTAGTCAAACCACTTCTAGTGACATATGAGACATAACCATTTTGTTGGTAGGAGTATATCGTTGTTTGATAAGCATCTCTAGGTGCAATTACAGAAGCGTCATCAAAGGAAGAGTCCGTTATGAACAGGGGTATACTTGGTATCAGCCCCTCTTTAGCAGCTTCTAAAGCTTGACCTTGTGCAAGAATTTCATTGTACTCCTCTACTGAAATTTCTGACAATCCCGTAGCTGAGGCTTTGTAGACTTTTATGATTTCTGATTCACTTATTTGAGGAGCTTGGTCATTATGTACACCTTCTGCACCTGCATAAATAGGTAAGCACAAGATGAGCATTAAGGCAAAAGGGAATAGTAATAACTTTTTCAACATCTTCATCCTCCAATATTTCAGATTAGGAGCGGCCGTTCCCTATCGAAAATATTACCATATAATTCTTGTAATAATATAGATATTTAGAATTATTTTCTATTTTTAGGTATGTAAGTAATAAGTATCTTTTGTGCTTTTTTATAATTATTTGTATAACTTTGTCACATTTCTGTTATCGAATAACTCATTTGCTTACACGCACTTTATTTGGTACAATTACCACGTCTAAACACGTAAAAAAATACCAAAAACCCTCTATTCATAATGAATGAGGGCAGAACACGGTTCTGTTCGGACAAGCTCCACCTTGTTGAACAGAGAAGTTTTTTAATAATGCTGTCTATTACTAAAAGGGGAGGTGAACCCTCATGGCAAAAGACGTAATTTGCGAAGTTAACTCCTGCACCCACTGGGCAGAAGAGAACAAATGCAGTGCTGATTCTATCTTTGTAGCTTTCCACAGCTCCCAAGAACCTACACGTGCAGAAGAAACAGATTGCAAGACTTTCGAAAGCAAATAAGGTGATGATTTGAAGGGACCCTCCACGGTTCCTTCTTTTCTTTTCTCATTCTATCAAGAATGAGAATTATTATCAAGTGGCTGAAATAAAAAGCCAGGGAGAAATTCCCCGGCTATGATTTATTGTATACTTCTTATGTTATTTGGAAGCACTAACTCCTGCATTTTCTCTTGCAATAGCGGCAGCCTTTACCATGTTACGAAGTGCATCTTCTGTCTCCTGCCAGCCACGTGTCTTAAGACCGCAATCCGGATTAATCCAGAACTGTTCAGGATCAAGCACCCGCAGCGCACGATCAATATTAGCTGTCATCTCTTCTACTGCAGGAACCCGTGGACTATGGATATCATATACACCAAGACCAATTCCTTTATCATACGCCTGCTCCTCAAAGCTAACGATCAGTTCCCCATGGCTACGTGAAGTCTCAATAGAGATAACATCCGCATCCATCGCTGAAATGGAGTCTATCATGTCATTAAATTCGCTATAGCACATGTGGGTATGAATTTGTGTCGTAGCCTTCACATGATTCGTCGCGATACGGAACGACTTCACCGCCCAATTCAAGTATGCCTCATGATCTTCAGCCTTCAAAGGAAGTCCTTCACGGATAGCCGGTTCATCTACTTGAATCATCTCTATGCCTGCATCCTCCAATGCTTTAACTTCATGACGGAGCGCTAAGGCAATTTGATTCGCTACTGCTTCCCGACTAAGATCATCACGTACGAAAGACCAATTGAGAATCGTAACAGGACCAGTCAACATACCTTTAACAGGAAGGGAAGTTAACGACTGAGCATAGACGCTTTCTTTTACAGTCATAGGCTGGATAAAAGCTATATCCGCATAAATAACTGGTGGCTTAACGCAGCGTGATCCGTAGGATTGAACCCAGCCATTACTAGTAAATAAGTAACCATCCAACTTCTCCCCGAAAAACTCCACCATATCGGTTCTTTCGAACTCACCGTGCACGAGTACATCCAGACCCAGCTTTTCTTGGAAAGTGATTGCATCTGCAATCTGCTCACGAACGAACCCGTCGTAACGCTCTTGATTCCATACGCCTTTACGCCATTTCAACCTTGCCTGGCGCACTTCTACGGTCTGTGGAAAGCTTCCGATTGTTGTCGTTGGCAGAAGTGGCAGCTGCCACTTCTCCTGCTGCACCTTCAGGCGCTCAGCAAAAGGTAGGTTACGTTGGTCTGGTAAATCTGTAAGTCCGAAAACTTGCTCAGCCACATCCTTACGACCGCGTTCAGGAAGTGCACGGAAGGCCGTAAGGGCTTCGCGACTGGCTGTCAACGCAGCAGCAGCTTCTGCTGTACCCTCTAAGGCTGCAGCAAGCAGGCCAAGCTCTCTAAGCTTCTCATCAGCAAAAGCTAAAGCAGCCTTGACGGTTGCCTTCAGCTTCACCTCACCCTGAACAGTAACCGGAACATGCAGCAAACTGCAAGAAGGCTGTAGAATAAGACGATCAAGCGGTACATGTACACTCAGCTTCTTGATCAGCTGCAGCTTAGCATCCAGATCCGAGCGCCAGATGTTGCGTCCGTCAATAATACCCGCTCCCAGCCACTTATCCTCAGGCCAGCCAAGACGTTCAATCGATGCCAGGTTCGTCCCTCCATCATGGACAAAATCGAGACCTAAACCTTGTACCGGAAGCTTGAACAGTGCCTCCAGCGGTTCAGCAGCTTCAAAGTAAGTCTGCAGAATAATATTTAATCCAGGCACGGATTCAGCAATTTCTGTGTAAATCGAGTGAAGTAAGGATAATTCTGATTCATTAATTCCTGTAACAATCGCTGGTTCATCAATTTGTACCCAGCTTACTCCTTCTTGCTTCAGTTCCTGCAACAGCTGAACGTAAACCGGAAGAAACCGAGCAGCAATCTTCGCAATATCCGCAGATGCAAATCCTTTTGACAACTTAAGGAATGTATAAAGGCCTAAAACCACAGGTTTACCCTCAATTCCCGCTTGGGACTTGGCAAAACGATAAGCTGCCAGTGGTTTATTCTCGGTCAGACGCGGCGTTTGTGCACCGATCTCTGGAACGATGTAATGATAGTTCGTATTGAACCATTTAGTCATCTCGCAAGCGGTAGCCTCAGCATTTCCTCTAGCCATCGCAAAATAAAGATCAAGCCCAATGTCGCCACCATCATACGCATAACGTGGAGGTACGATCCCGAACATTACAGCTGTATCTAGCACATGATCGTAGAACGTAAAATCATTTACCGGAATTAAATCAATGCCTGCCTCCTGCTGAGTCTTCAAATGCTGAAGCTGAATTCCTGTCATTTCAGTACGGAACGCTTCCTCATTTATTTTTCCCGCCCAGAAGGCTTCCAACGTTTTCTTCCACTCGCGGTTTTTTCCGATTCTTGGATAGCCAAGATTGCTTACTTTTACTTTGTTCGTCACTTTGCAGCTCCCCTTCTCCATCTTCTTATTTTGGACTCGATATCACTTGCATTCCTATAAAAAAGAGCGCCCTTCCCTAAAAAAGTCAAAGGGAAAGACGCCCATAATATACCTATGGTTAACGTCTAACACCTTCCTATCCTCCGTAGGTGAAGCAGTGCTGTTGAAACAGGCAGGTCTCCTGGCTAGCGGTGTCAACATCCTTAGCAGTCTTCCCAGCAGTAGTAAATTGCCAGTGACATATGTTGCTATGGACTCTTCCGTTACAGTGGCGGGACCGCATCGGCTTCAAACCGAATTTCCCTATTAAGCCTACCGAATTACTAATTTCCGGCAAGCACCTGTCTCCGATATTGTCAAGCTAAAACGCTTCGGTGTCCTTATACGGACGGTAGGCGTTTATGCGAGAATTATAAGAAAGTATTTCGTGATACTTATACTTTCTTATCATCCATAAGCTAAAACGCCTTCAGCGTCCTTTTAAGGACGGTAAGCGTTTATGCGAGAATTATAAGGATAAAGTGAGTGTCTTAAATCTGATGTCATCATACGTGAAAGCCCCCGTCATCTGCAATAGATTACGGGGGCTTTTGTTATATCGATTCCTTATAACGGATTTAGAAAAACACGAAATATACTACTGCAGCAAGTACTATGCGATATATAGCAAATGGTAAAAGCTTAATCCGGTTGATCAATTTCAAGAAGAAACGCATCGATAATAGTGCAAATACAAAGGCACTGATAAAGCCTGCAATGAAGAACGGCAGGGCATCGATGGTGAAATATTGCCAGTTCTTCATCAGTGAGAGTAAACTGGCGCCTGCCATGATTGGAACAGCCATAATAAACGTGAAATCAGCAGCAGCGCGATGACTCATACCCAGAAGAACACCACCAGAAATCGTCGACCCGGAACGAGAAAATCCCGGCCACAAGGAGAAGCACTGGACCAGACCAACACCTAGCGCCTGCTTATATGTAATCTGATCGACACTCTCCGTTTGAATCTTCTTTGGTCCGAATAGATCCGCAATAATCATTAATACAGCACCGACTACTAGACCGATTAACACGGTGGATGTAGAGAATAAATGCTCGTCAATATAATCATTAAACAGAACCCCCAGCACGCCTGCTGGCACTAAACCTACAAGCACCTGTGTAAGCTTCAGGTGGCCGCCTTTTTCAAGCTGTGGTTGTTGCTCGGTTACAGGATCCAACTGCTTGCGGCTGAAGCGCTTTAAGCCCAGCAATTCAATGAACCTATTTCTAAAAATAACTACAACTGCTAATATTGACCCCAGCTGTATAACCACTTTGAACGTATTGGCCGTATATTGCCCAAATAACTCTGTCGATTTTAACCACATATCATCAACAATAATCATATGACCTGTGGAGGATACCGGAGCAAATTCAGTCAATCCTTCAACAATTCCCAAAATAATAGCTTTAATAATCGTTAATAGCTCCATTTGTTCTCCTCCTTTTAATCATAACTTTTATCTATAAGTCCTTCTCGGCTCAACCTTCGGTGTTCATTTTCCGGCTGCGCTTGCGGAAGAACAAATACCCAAGGATCACTACTCCACCTGCAAGAAGCACGTACACTACGTTGGAGTACATATCCATATACATGGCGATGTCTTCCCAGGACTCACCCAATGCCGCACCAATAAGCACCAGCAATAGATTCCATCCCAGCGTACCAATCGTTGTGAAGATCATAAACACTCCAAATTTCATGCCCGACATCCCTGCAGGGATCGAAATCAAACTACGCACTAGTGGAACCATCCGACAAAATAATACGGTCCAATAGCCGTATTTGTCAAACCAAGCGTCAGCCTTGTGGATGTCCTTTTTGCTAATCCGGAGTAGGCCGCCCCAGCGTTCAACGATCTTTTCCAAGCGATTTACATCCAACAAACGACCGATATAATAGAGAATTACTGCACCCAGCAGTGAGCCAAGCGTAGCAGCAATAATTACACCAGGAATGGTCAAATTCGTTGTGGTTGTCATGAATCCGCCAAAAGGAAGGATCACTTCGGAAGGAATCGGTGGAAATATATTTTCAAAAGCGAGCATAAGGAAAATACCAAAGTAACCAAACTGCTCCATAAAATCTGTAATCCATGCTTGCATTTCGTAACCCCCATTATTCAGATCAAGTTCTTCTTCAAGTTGCGTAAATAACGGCTGCGAATAAAAAAGAAGTAAAGTCCCTGGACAGCCAAATATCCCAATAACACCGCCCCGGTCTCCACAGCAATAGATAAGTAAAACAACCGCTGAAGCGCAATAAAGGCAAACACACTATGCAAAATGGCTACCCCAACCGGAACAAAAAACAACAACGACAATTGTATCGTTACAATTCGGTTTAGCTCTTGATCTGTAAGTCCCATTTTGGACAATGTAGAATATTGATGGCGATCATGATCTAGATCTGTATACAGCCGGAAGTAAAGGAAGCTGCCTGCTGCAATGAAAAAGACAGTACCCACCAGTAAAGAAGCGAATAGCATCGTGTTGTACAATGTTCTTTGTATTTCAAACAGCGTGCCGCTAACAACAATCGCGTATGGCGAGTTACTTTCATAGGACCGTTTCCCTTTATGAGCAAGATCCGCCGCTATACCTACTGTTCGCGGGAAGTCATCCATGTAAAATCCTGTATACAAATCGGTCTGTACGGGATGAATAGCCTTGTAAAGCTCATCGCTAATCACAACACCACTGAAATCTCCCCCATCCCTTCCATCCAGCTCCGGCAATAGATATTCAGCAATCGGAACATTTTGGGTATAACCCATTTCTCGAATGGAAAGACCTTGCTTCAAGGTATATACCGGCTTTACTCTACCCGCTTGCAGACTTCGGTCTCGTTGCGAACCGATCATCACCAGTCCTTCATCTCCACTTAGAGGCTGCTCATCCGTCGTAAACCCTGCACGAAGCAGAGCAAGCTTATAATCACTGTAAGCAATCAAGGGAAGCCTTAACGTGCGATCTGGCCCGGTCTGAGATTCCACCTCTGCGTATTTAATCGGAATACTAAGTGTCTCATAGGGTAAACCGAGCGTTGTAAGCTCTTCCTTAATTTCGTCCAAATGCTGATCAAAAGGATCCTGCAATTGATTGCCTTTGGCTACATAACCAACTGCTGCGGGATAGTCCAATTTCAACTCTCTGGAAAGCGTATGGATCGATGCGAATACTCCCACTGAAGTAAAAGATACTGCGGATACAATCGTCACCATAAAAAACATTCGGGCATTCTCTTTCCAGCGGTAAGACAAACCCGATAAAGTAATGATATTCGTGTGGTTCCAATACAGGCGCCGGATCGTCTTAAGTAGTTTAACAGTGTAAATACTGAGCTGAGTATAAAAGAGATAGGTACCCGCAACCGTAATTATAACGACGGGGAACATCACCTTTTCAACCGAAGCCGCTTGTGCTGTAGCTGCCATAAAATAGCCCGTTAACAGCAATAAAGCAGACAGTATAGATAACACCAAGGAAACTTTAGGTTCCTCTTCTGCTTTTCGTTCTCCCTGAAACAGCCGCATCAGTGATTCATTCCCAATAAAGAAGAACGTGCTTAGCGAGATTAGAATAAATAACAGCGCAAAGCTACATATCGTTAGTACAAGCGCCTGCCATGGAAGATGAAACGTTAAAAGAGGTATCCCTAGAAAAGTAGATCCGATCATCAAAAACAACTTACCTAGAATTAACCCAAGTAAAGTACCTGTCAGGATGGCAGAGGTGCCGATCATCATATTTTCCAAAAATACCATCATGTTCAGCTGTCGCTTCGTCATTCCATGCATCAATAAAATCCCAAACTCCATCTTACGTGACTGCAGGAATGATCCGACCGATACAAGAACGAACAAGGAGCAAAACACATAAATAATGGCTTCTGCCGCCATCATTGTATGAGCAGCTGTACTATAAACCAAGCTCTTAGAAATATCCGGATGGTAAATAAACAATGCGCACACAAAAAAGATCATCACTGAAAAAGCACTGACGACAAAATAAGCCGCATATTTACGCTTGTTACGTGTAACATTCCTATAAGCGAATTGCCGAAAGGTCATGGCTAGTTCCCCCAAGCAGAGACAACATATCAATGATACTTTGGAAGAAGGCGCCTCTACTGCTCCCCCTGTACATTTCACTATAAAAACGTCCGTCTTTAATAAAGATGACTCGGTTACAAAAGCTTGCAGCCACTGCGTCATGTGTGACCATCAGCACGGTTGCCCCTTCTTCCTGATTCACCTCTGTCAGCATATTCATGACTTCACCTGAAGCTTTGGAATCCAGATTCCCTGTAGGCTCATCTGCTAAAATCAATGAAGGGCGATGAATCATCGCCCGGGCGATGGCGGTCCGCTGCATCTGTCCACCTGAAATCTCGTATGTCCTTTTTTGCAGCAAATGCTCAATGTCCAGCATACTTGCTACTTCTTTCAATCTGCTCTCCATTTCCGTAACACGGACACCAGCAAGCGTGAGAGGCAGCACAATGTTCTCCTCTACAGTGAGCGTATCCAGCAGATTGAAATGCTGAAAGACGAAACCAAGCTCATGGCGGCGAAAGAGTGCCTTTTCTTTTCTGCTAAGCAGATTGGGATCTCGGCCGTTGATCAGAATCTGACCGGAGGTCGGCTGGTCGATGGTGGCGATCGTGTTGAGCAGTGTTGTTTTTCCACTCCCCGAAGGTCCCATAATGCCAACAAACTCCCCTTTTTCAACAGAAAAACGAATATGATTCAATGCCTGAGTGGACACTTTACCCTCATATATTTTTGATAAATTATGAACATCTAGAATGGGCAAGTGTTACCTCTCCTTCTTTCGACTGGATTGCCTTCATTATACAAAGTGTATACACAGGCTGCCATTTCTCTAACTTACAATGACCTTACATTTTTGTAAGGTTGGACTCCCTAAACACTATCCGCACGGTCGTGCCCTTACCTTCTTCTGAGCAAATGCTCACCTCGTGACCAAGTTTTCCGCAGATCTGTTTCACAAGATATAGACCCATCCCCGTGGATTCTTGAAAGGTTCGTCCATTCACACCTGTAAAATAAGGATCAAACACACGCGGCAGATCACCTGCTGGAATGCCAACCCCTTCATCTCGTATCTCCAGTACTGCTCTCTTTTCTTCTTGTATGTACCCATGGAAATATACATGTTTGCCGACTTCCGTCGTATAACGTATTGCATTCGTAATAATTTGCGTAAGCACAAAACTTAGCCATTTCTCATCTGTGGTTACGGCGATTCGTTCATCTATTTTAATAGTAGGAAATATACGGTTACGTATGAACAGACGCTTCTGCTCTGAGGTCACGCTACGTACGAGGGTTTCCAAATCCAAACGTTCCACGTAAAAATCATGCTCAAAAGTATCTAGCCGAGCCGTATAAAGTACAGTGTCCAGTCCTTTTTTCAGACGGTCCAGTTCATCACCTATCGCCGTAAAAGGCGGTCCGTCTTTATCTTGAATCATCAAATGGATGACAGACAATGGCGTCTTCATCCCATGCACCCACTGATTAATAAAGTGAATATGTTCCTCCAGCTTGTGGCGGTAGCTGTGTAAATCATTTTTGTAGAGGCGGAATTGTGACCCTAGTAGTCCTCGTAAACTCACGGCAAGCGGAGAATCCTGTGATGGACCGCCAGCTTCATCTAGAGAGGTGGGTACAGTCTCCAGTCGTTCATAGAACGTACGATTGCTGATATACCGATAAGCGAGGTAGCCAAGCAGCAGACAAGTGCTGAGAAGAGCAGCGTACAGACTAACACTCACCCCACTGCCCCCATCCAGCCGATATACTAGTGTGATCAAGATGAGCTGTGCTAGATAGACAACAATTAAAGGGATCTGCTCCCTTAAAAATAGCTTCAATCCTCATCCCCCCAATTCGGAATCAAGCGGTAGCCTTGACCTCGAACGGTTTGTAGACCGTCCGTAATCTCAAGAGCAGCAAGCTTTTTACGTACACGGGTGACATAGACATTAAGCGTATTCTCATCCACAAAGGCTTGATCATCCCAGATTTTTTCGAGCAGTCTGTCGCGGGTAACAATAGTTCCCGACTTTTGCATCAGCTCATCTAGTATCTTGGCTTCCGTGTGACTTAAATCCACTTTGGCTTCTCCTCGGGTAAGGACTAGTCGCTCCACATCCAGTGCCATTCCGGCAACGGTTAGTGTACGCTCATTGTTGCTTCCCGCATAAGTACCGTAGGCGCGTCGTAGCTGGCTTTTAATTTTGGCCATCGCAATTTCGTAATCAAAGGGCTTCGTAATATAATCGTCGGCTCCGTTCTCCAACGCCATCACCTGATCCATTTTGCCATCGCGGGCAGATATAAAAAGGATAGGGCAGGTGGAAATCCCACGAATCTGGCGGCACCAATAATACCCATCGTATTTTGGCAAATTAACATCTAAAAGAACCAAGTGCGGAGCGAACGTCTCAAACTGAGTGCGAACCCGCTCGAAATCATTCACAGCCTGTGTTTCATATCCAAACTTATGTAAATAATCCTGTAGCAGAGCCACCAGTCCACGGTCATCTTCTATAATAAATATTTTGAACATATCATGCCTCCGGTCACAGCCTTAACAATATAGTACGTGTTCAAAAAGTACGGTTTTCAGCACCGAGAAGATTGGATGAAGATAGAAACTGAGGAGCGGAGCGTAGTGGAAGCTACGTGAGCACCGGAAGTTTCGCCTGAATTCAATATTCGATGTCGAATAATCTTCTTGGAATACTTCGTGATCAAAAGCGGACTTTTTGAACAACCTCTTATAAGGGCTTTGCCAAATAATATATACATCGCGGACAGGGTTAGTCAAATTGTTAGGGGGATTGTGCGATAGATCGTCAGCGTAAAGTTAGGCTGATCGTCATGCGTAATGTGAGGCAAATCGTCATGCCTAACGCGAGGCAGGTATTTGATGGTTATGAATTAAACTATCCCAAGCCCAACCTCTAAAAAAAGACCCGTGAATGAGCATAATCATTCACGGGTCTCACTATATAGTTAGTTGCAGATACAGTAGCGGTGGACATCACAGAGTCGATAATTCAAACGTCGAATGGTGATATCACATCGAACATAAGTAACCAATGTCTTGCTGAAGCAATTAGAAATGGATCCGGCCATTCTACGGGATTTATACCGTTCTTTTGGCTGGATTCACTCAATCCGGCCATTTCTACGGGATTTATACCGTTCTTTTGGCTGGATTTGCTCAATCCGGCCATTTCTACGGGATTTATACCGTTCTTTTGGTGGATTCGCTCAATCCGTGCAAATCAAGGGTATTTTTACCCTTCTTTCACTCCATTTGGGCTAATTCCCAGAAATCTAGGGCATTTTTACCCTTCTTTCACTCCATTTGGGCCAATTCCCAGAAATCTAGGGCATTTTTACCCCTCTTTCGCCCCATTTGGGCCAATTCCCAGAAATCTAGGGTATTTTTACCCCTCTTTCGCTCCATTTGGGCCATTTCCCAGAAATCTATGGCATTTTTGCCCCTCTTTCGCGCTATTCGGGCCAACACGCACAGGACAAGGGTATTTCTGCCCTTGTCTCCCCCTAATAAGCCACTCGCTAAAACCGCTTATTCTGTGCCTCGAATGTTCTACCCATCAACCTCGCCCAAACCTATCTGCCATCCAGCAGATTGCCGAGTCCCCCAAGTACGCTGCCTTCTTCTTTGCGTCCGCTGTTACCAGCTGCGGACAGAATGCGGTCAGCCATACGGCTGAATGGCAGTGACTGCACCCACACCTTGCCGGGTCCGCGCAGCGTGGCGAAGAACAGGCCCTCGCCGCCGAATAGGGCGGTTTTGACACCTTTTACAAATTCAATATTATAATCCACGGAAGACGTCATAGCGACAAGACAACCTGTGTCCAACTTGAGCGTCTCTCCCGGCTGCAGTGTGCGTTCCATAACGTAGCCGCCAGAGTGTACGAATGCAAGACCGTCGCCCTCCAGCTTTTGCATAATAAAGCCTTCTCCACCAAAAAATCCGGTGCCCAGCTTGCGCTGAAATTCAATACCGATCGAGACTCCCTTCGCCGCACAGAGGAATGAATCCTTTTGACAGATCACTTTTCCAGCATATTGCTGAAGATCGAGCGGGATGATTTTCCCTGGATATGGGGCAGCAAAGGTGACACTTTTTCGTCCATAAGAACCGCTGTGTGTGAATACGGTCATGAACAAGCTTTCCCCTGTCAACAGACGCTTGCCCGCACCCATCAGCTTACCCATCAGTCCGCTTCCTCGCGTCCCCCCACTACCATCACCAAAGATCGTCTCCATCGTAATTTCCTGATCCATCATCATGAAGCTTCCAGCTTCGGCAATTACACTCTCTCCGGGGTCAAGTTGCACCTCCACACACTGAATTTCCTCGCCCATAATGACATAATCAATCTCGTGAGCACTCATCCCGCAGTTCCTCCTTATTATTAAAGTCACCATGTGACTCTTCGAATGAAAATTAATACGCGCGTTGTGATTCATGGTTTCGCCAATCATAACTATCCATGTTATTCGCCTATTTCCAGCAAAAAAAGTCAACCAAAATTCTGGCTGACCTTAATCGTAGTATCCCCGAAAAATGCAGGTTATCCCAGCCGACAAAACGACTACATCCAACAGGATGAATACAGTACCTACTTTGACTCCTACATCCACTGATCAGTAGCGACAAAATATCGTCTCATCCACTCGCTCCGCCACTTCGCAGACTTCCCCCATAGGCATGATGATTCAGACATATTCATTGCGCTGTTTTTCTTACTAATATCCAAGTTTTAACCATTACCGATTCAAGAGTATCTTTTTCAAGTCTTGATAATATGTTACAATACTTTTTATACTTAAACGTTTATTTAGTAGTCTAATTCTAATGATAAAGGTGAAAAGAATGAAACCACAATCGGAATATGCAATTCTGCTATACTATAAATTTGTAAAAGTGCCGGATGCAGAACAATTCGCTCAGGAGCATTTGGCTTACTGCAAAGAGCTTGACGTAAAGGGACGAATTCTCATCTCAGATGAGGGCATTAACGGGACACTGTCCGGTACGATTGCCCAAACCGAGCAATACATGAAGGATTTGCGCGCAAATCCGCTGTTTAGCGATATCGTCTTCAAGATCGATGAGGCTGATGGTCATGCCTTCAAAAAGATCTTCGTTCGTTATAAAAAGGAACTCGTGACGTTCCGGGTCGAGGATGAACTGGACCCTAACGTGATTACCGGAGAGCATCTGGCGCCTAAAGATTTCTATGAAATGATGAAGCGCGATGATGTGGTAATTCTAGACGGTCGTACCGGCTACGAATTCGATCTTGGTCATTTCCGCGGTTCCATCCGCCCTGAAGTAGACAGCTTCAAAGAATTCCCGGACTGGATTCGCGAGAATATGAGCGAGCTAAAAGATAAACCAATCCTAACCTACTGTACAGGCGGAATCCGCTGCGAGAAATTAAGCGGGTTTATGATGAAGGAAGGCTTCCAGCAGGTGTACCAGCTGGATGGCGGCATTGTGACTTATGGTAAAGACCCTGAGGTACAGGGCCAACTGTTTGATGGAAAATGTTATGTCTTCGATGAGCGGATCTCCGTACAGATTAATCATACCGACGAGGATATCATTGTTGGTCGTTGCCATCACTGCGGTCAGCCAGCTGACCAATTCATCAACTGCGCCAACGATGCTTGCCACCTTCAGCATATTTGCTGTGAGGACTGTGAAGCACAGCACAGTGGTCATTGCTCGGACGAATGCGAAGCCATCACGAATGCCGTGGGCTAAATAAAAGGGCAAGCTGGTCGCAAATGTCTCTACACGATTCAAAGACGAGCACAAGAGAGTCTTAAATTAACTAAAAGGTGGCGTACAGGATTTTCACTGTACGCCACCTTTTGTTATGAGCGAAACGTCCAAGCAACGCCACTGAGATCTTCAACCCTTTAAATCACGTCACTTATACAACAAAAAAAGTCAACCAGAAATTCTGGCTGACCTTAAATATAGTATATCCCCGAAATAAGCTGTTTATACAGTCTTATTCATATTACCGTACCATCATGTGGCTTACGAAGCGTAGACTGAATCTTTGGCGCCTTCACTAACTTTGGTTTACCTAAAGAGGTTGTAAAGGTGATCACATAACCAGCTACAACTACCGCCATCACCGTATACATCGTTTCTCTAACAGGCATATAAAAGAGTGATAATGCCAGAACGACTACGTCCAACATGATGAATACTGTACCTACTTTAATTCCCTTCCATTCACTGATCAGCAGCGACAAAATATCGTCTCCACCACTTGCGCCGCCGCTTCGCAGAATAATTCCCGCGCCTAAACCTGTCAGTACGCCAGACAAAAGAGCTGCTAATGCCAAGTTGCTCTGCAAGTTGATGACCAAACCGGAATAACGTTCCATGAGTCCGTAAAAGATTGTAAAAGCTCCTACAGAAACAAAAGTGTTGCACACGAACGCTTTCCCTTTGAACATCCATGCAATCAAGAGTACTGGAACGTCTAGAAGCAGAGTTGAAATTGAAGGTGAAATTCCTAATACATATTTGCCGAGTAGCGATAATCCTACGAATCCGCCCTCAGACAAATGGTTCTGAAAATTGATGTGATAATAAGCAAATGCAAGCAAAAATGTTCCAAACAAAATGACTGTCAACCGGAGCAGTACATTCACTCCGTAATTGTGGTTCCTCATACAGGTCTCCCCTTATCGTATATGGCGGCTAAACGTCCCACCAACCTCTACGACGGGTAAAACCGGAGGTATTGCTCCTTCGCATATATATACTCCTTCCCCTCGCAGAGGCGGTTCGTCGAGTAACAACGGTTCACGTACCTTCTACAGGGAAGCTAAGTATAAGACAGATCATAACGTTTCCAAATCGTCCTTTGGGGAATCGTCCTTCGGGGACACATGGTATCCTGATCCTTTCTGTAATTTAATAAGTTCTGAATACATTATACCACGGAGATCCCCTACTCTAAACAGTTAGCTATAAAAATAGGCAGGAATCACTCCACGGTACGCAACAAACGATTGACTGTTTCGCGTCTCACACCGATTAATTGTCCAATTTCTTCCTGTGTCAAAAGCTCTGTTAGCGCTGCGCCATGAGAGTAGTCATTGAACCAACGGGTTAAGAGCTCCATACGTTCTGCGGGTGTTCCAACAGTAAGGTGATCAAGCCGAGTCTGCATAAACCGTACCTTCTCCTGAAGAAGGATGGCGATTTCCATCGCTCGACCTGGCTCATCACGTACCTGTTGATACCATTCCGCTGAAGGAACTGCCTCCACCTCGCTCTTCATCATCGCAACCGCTGTTCCATGCGCCTCCTTTGGCGAAATGAGTGAATGATGGGGAACCATCTCACCAGGATACAAGATGTTGAACAACACCATGTTCCCATTTTCATGAAGCCTTGTTACCTTGAACAGCCCATTTTTCACCTTATATAAGAATTCGCAGCTGTCCCCTTGACGGAACAAGACCTCCCCCTTGTGCAGTATCATCTCGCTCGCTCCTTTGCCCTCTTGTTATATATATTTTCAATTATACAAAAATAAACCTCAATGAAGGAGATTATTCTCGCAAGGGTTGAGGGGCATACGTGGTCAAAGTTTAGGTAAGAAGAACGCCTTCGGCTTCCTCTTAGGGACGATGAATAGAAGAATAGTTTTTAGCGTAAGTATAAAAATTCTTATATTTCAAAAAAACTGCCGAGCACCAGAAGAAGCGTCTGGCACCCAGCAGTTCAAATTATTTATTTTATTACTTTGCCTCAAGAGGTTTCTTCCATAATCCGAGCATTAATCCGGAAATAACAGATCCGATCAGAACGGCCAATAAGAACAACAACGCATGACTCGAAAGCGCGGCTACAAAGATCCCACCATGCGGTGCTGGTACGTTGATATTCCAAAACTGAGTGAGACCACCAGCTACAGCTGAACCTAGGATACAAGAAGTCAGGACACGCAGTGGATCGGCAGCGGCGAATGGAATCGCCCCTTCTGTAATGAACGATAAGCCCAATACATAGTTTGTTAACCCTGATTTACGTTCTGATTCTGTAAATTTGTTCTTGAAGAAGGTAGTAGCCAGCGCTATTGCAAGTGGAGGAACCATACCGCCTGCCATTACAGCCGCCATCATGAATCCGTTAGTATTTCCACTGGTAGTGAATACCCCGATGGCAAAAGTGTAGGCCGCTTTATTGAAAGGACCTCCCATATCAATAGCCATCATTCCACCGAGAACGAGACCCAGAATTACTGCATTAACGGTTCCAAGATCGTTAAGCCAATTAATGAGTCCTACGTTCATCCAGCTAAAGATCGGATCGAACAGGTAATACATCAATCCACCGGTTATCAATAGACCAAATACCGGATATAACAGAATCGGCTTTAATCCGTCGAGCGTTTTTGGAAGACCTGCAAACAGTTTGCGCAGACCGATAACAACATAACCAGCCAAGAAACCCGCAGCCAGACCGCCGAGGAATCCAGCGTTGGAATTCAAGGCCATGTAACCGCCAACCATACCTGGCATCAGGGCTGGACGGTCACCAATACTAATCGCAATAAATCCAGCAAGAACCGGAATTAGGAAATGGAAGGCACCATCACCGCCACCAATCGTCTGCAGCAGTTGGAATAGAGGGTGATTCTCTCCACCGACTTGTTCAATCAGGAAGGAGATCGCCAGCAGAATACCACCGCCGACTACAAACGGCAGCATGTGGGAGATACCGTTCATTAAGTCCTTGTATATTTTACTCCCGATACTGCCGGACTTCTCTTTCGACTCTCCTTCATTACCACTACGACCTTCATTATGGTAAATCGGTGCATCGCCGTTCATTGCTTTGCGAATGAGCTCTTCCGATTTGCGAATACCGTCACTAACCGGTCTTTGCAGTACTGGCTTACCATCAAAACGGGCCATTTCCACTTGTTTATCTGCTGCCACAATTACACCACTTGCACGCCGAATCTCATCGGGTGTTAAGACATTTTTGGCACCTTCTGAACCATTTGTCTCTACACGGATATTAACACCCATTTCCAGAGCCTTCTTCTTGAGCGCATCTTCAGCCATAAAGGTATGCGCAATTCCAGTAGGACAAGCAGTAACAGCTACGACGAATGCTTGGGAATCCGGGTTGCCGACGATTAGCTTTTCAGGTTCTGACTTCTTGACAGCTTCAGCAGCTTCGCTCTCTTTCTCCTTGGCTTCTCCTTCCGCCTGCTTCGCATCGAACAAGGCGGATACCTCATCTGGCGTTCGGGTATTCATCAGCTGTTCAATGAATTCGCTATCGATCAACAGTCTGGACAGCGAGGCCAATGTACGAAGATGCATGTTGCCCGCTCCTTCTGGGGCGGCAATCATAAAGAAGATCCGAGCCGGCTCATCATCAAGCGATTCGAATTCGACGCCCGTCGCACTCTTGGCAAACACAACGGTCGCTTCATTCACCGCTTTAGTCTTGGCATGTGGCATTGCGATACCGCCACCAATCCCAGTACTGGACTGCTCTTCACGCTTGAGGATCATCTCTTTAAATAGAACAGGATCATTGATACGACCACTTGCGGCAAGACTGGCAATCAATTCATCAATTGCACCTTCCTTAGTGGTTGCTTTTAAATCCATAATCATTGTATCTTTTATCATCAAATCCGTAATTCTCATATCTTCCAACTCCCTTGAGTACTTTGAATGCTGTTAGCTTACACTTCTGAGATGTTGATCAGCGGTCTCAGCTGCTCAATGAATGCTCTATCTGCCAGGTCATCAGAGAAAGCTGTTGCGCTACCTGAGGCAACACCTGCACGGAAAGCTTCCATTAAATCTCCAGTCAAAGAAAATGTGCCAACGAATCCAGCGATCATAGAATCGCCTGCGCCTACAGAATTCTTTACTGCTCCTTTTGGAGCATTGGCGTGGTATACCCCCTGTTCCGTAATGAACAAGGCACCTTCACCAGCCATTGAAACTAACACATGCTTCGCGCCAGCTTCGAGCAGCTTGCGACCATAAGTAATAATTTCTTCCTTAGTCTGTATCGTAACGCCGAATAGCTCTGCAAGCTCATGATGATTAGGCTTAACGAGCAACGGCTGATGAGGGAGTGCCTTTTTCAGCGCTGAACCTGTAGTATCAATGACAAATTCGGCCCCTCTTTGCTTGCATACAGATATCAACTTGTCATAGAAATCAGCACCCAGTGAAGGAGGAACACTTCCGGACAATATCACAACATCGCCTGTATTCAGAACAGCCATCTTCTGTAATAATGCCTCTGCCTCCGTATCTCGGATGATGGGCCCTGCACCATTAATCTCCGTTTCCTCTCCATGCTTAAGCTTGATATTAATTCGGGTATCATCAGAAACAAATACGAAATCACTTGAAATCGACTCTTTCCGCAACCATTCCTCAATATATCGTCCAGTGAATCCACCAAGGAAGCCTATAGCTTTATTCTGAACCTCAAGCTGATTTAACACGCGTGATACGTTGATCCCTTTACCTCCAGGAAGCTTCAAATCACGTTTCATCCGGTTTAAGCCACCTAGTCTCAAATCTTCAACTTCCACGATGTAATCGATGGAAGGATTAAGCGTTACTGTATAGATCATAATTATCCCTCAATTATTTTGGTTTTCTAAGCCATAGATTACCGGCTAAACATGCGGCAAATGTAATTTCTCCAAACGATCTTACAATGATTCCATACCACTCAAATTAAGACATTTTCTAACCGTAGAACATCCTCCACCTAAGGTCATACCAGCGAGAAATCTACGCCCATTTGCGTAATCTCACGGATGAACTTATCTGACGCACCAGAATCAATAATGCAGTGATCCATTTCCGTCACGTCGGCAACCTTACAGAAGGATACTTGACCGAGCTTGCTATGATCAGCCAGAAGAATTACTTGCTTCGCAACCGAGATCATCTTACGTTTGGTCGCTGCTTCAAGCATATTAGGTGTAGTGATTCCTTCTCGTAAGTCTAATCCGTTGGTTGCAAGAAAGGTTTTATCAACTCTTACCATCTCTAAAGAGCGCTCTGTAATCGGTCCTACAAAAGCCAATGTATCCGGCCGCAACATTCCGCCTGTAATCGAGACTTCTATATTGCGACAATCCCGCAGTTCATTAAGCGCCATAATCGAATTCGTAATGACTTTGATATTAGAAAAAGCCCTCAGCTCTTTGGCAATCTGTAGCGTTGTGGTTCCAGCATCCAGCAGAATAGCATCGCCTTCCTGAATCATCTCTACGGCCTTGCGTGCTATCCTCTGCTTCTCATCCAACAATCGATCTTCCTTATCTGGATAAGTCGCCTCAAAGTTAACACTCTGCAGGGATACTGCCCCGCCGTGCGTTCGTTTCAGCAACTTGGCTTCTTCAAGCTCTTTCAGGTCACGGCGCACAGTAGACTCAGACACGCCCAGTTCCTGACTTAGCTCCTGTACCGAAGCTCTTGAATTCTTTTCCACAAAAAGCACGATTCTTTGTTTTCTCTCTTCCTCAAACAACATCGTGGTTCGCTCCTTTAAGTTACAGTGCTATCCCATTTATTAAATGCGCTTATCTTTGGAAATCCATGACCATTATTTGATTATATATGACTGTTATTGATCATTTGTGCTCGTTTATGATTTTAACAGCGTTTTCATCATCTGTAAAGCGCTTTAACATTAAAAATGATACTCCGGCAAAATGTAATAAATGGAATGATTTCATGCTTTGCTCAAGGTGAAACAAGCCCATAAGAAAATTACATACCAATTGCCTATCTCCTCACTGATGTTTAAAACATATTAATACTACATATAGGAAAAAGCGGGTGATCAGAAATGACCAACGGAAGAAATAACAAAAAAATGGGCGGTAACAGCAATGCTAAGAGTAACGGAAATAGTAATGGAAATAGTAATGGAAATAACAACGGGAACGGTAATAGTGAGGAAACAGCAGAATTAAGTGCTGAAGATTATGAAATCATTGCTGCCGCACTGGCCACTTTAGGGGAATTTTTTGCTTTTTTATCTCTCGTCAAGGCAAGACAAGTTACGAAGGAAACCGGAGGCAAGATTGAAGTACCAGAAATATTCACCCTTTCCACGAAGAAACCTTCTAGACGGAAGTTAAGATGATCCACAAAGCCCCCGAGCGATTTATATGATGATGTTATGGTTATGTGTTGTGAACAACTTACTTGGCGTAGCCTCAGTCATAGGGTCATCCTCCACGGATATGCCAAGAACTACCTATAGGAGAGTAATCCATTCTTTTGAATCAAGTCATGTGAATTAGGGTTATTAAACTACATAGATTATATTTTGAACTTGGGGGATGTTCCTATTGCAACAACAGAAGTATTTTCGGACAAGTCTTGCTATTATCGCTTTTTTACTTATTTTGTACTTGGGCTCCAAAGTAATGTTTCTATTCGCACCACTGGCTGCCATTATCAGATTATTACTCGTTCCCATGGTACTATCAGGTTTCATGTACTACTTATTACGACCGTTAGTAAGAGTTCTTGAGAAAAGAAAATTAAACCGGGCATTCTCCATCCTGCTCATTTATTTCTTGTTTGCCGGATTGTTTATTCTCTTCTGGGTTCTAGTCTGGCCGACACTGCAAGAACAAATTCAGAACTTTATTGATAACACGCCTTACCTTGTTCAGGGATTACAGGATCAGTTCAATGCTTTAAGGGATAATCCGACACTCTCACGCTTTTTCCAAGGGGACTCCGACGTAGCTGCCCGTATATCAGAATATCTTAGCGAGGCTATTACTTGGGTGACCAATTCGATGTCCAATTTGATCGGCGTAGTTTCCAGCATTGTTATTCTAATCGCTACCTTGCCCATCATTTTGTATTACATGCTAAAAGATGATTATAAGCTGTCACCAAAACTACAGGGCTTAATCCCTAGAAAGTACCGTAAAGAAAGCAAAGAAATGTTCGGGGATATCGACAGCGCACTGAGCAGTTTCATCGTCACACGTGTAGTGCTAAACGTCGTACTCGGTATTATGTTGTATATCGGTTTCCTTATCATCGGATTGCCTTATTCACTGCTGCTCGCAGTAATTTCAGTACCGCTCAATTTCATTCCTTATGTGGGTTCTTTCCTTGCGGGAGTACCCGTAGTTATTGTTGGATTCATTGAATCACCCACGATGGCAATATGGTCGCTGGTCGTCATATTCATTGCACAGCAAATCCAAGATAATGTACTCTCACCGATCATTTACGGCAAATCATTAGATGTGCATCCACTGACCACGGTCCTACTTGTTCTTATAGGTGGGGATTTCTACGGTATTATTGGTGTGCTTATTGCGCTGCCCGTCTATATGATTGCCAAAATTATTTTTTTACGAGTGTATGAGATTATTGTTGCAGATCGAGAGGAAGAGGCTGAGCCTCTCAAGCATGAGAATCTATAGCACTTACGAACTGAATGAGATTCCATAAATAAAAAAAGGTACATCTCCAATTGGAGATGTACCTTTTTGTGCTTCTTTATAGGATTACTGAAATTAACCTCGCAAAGAACGAACTACAAAAATATGATTGCCTTTCATAAGGTTCTGTCCATCCTGAAGTGTAACTGAACCTTTGGTATGCGAAATGATGGTCGTATTCAGAGCAATCAGCCGATCTTCTTTCCAAACACTTACAGCCGATTTAAAGTATACTGCATTATCAAATTGCTGCCGTTCCCTCATCACATAACCCACAGAATGCAAGACTGGAGGCAGTGCTCTTTCTCTAGGAGCCAAAGCTTTGATGACCACAATATCCCGAAATGGCACAGCAATTTCCTGATGACCGATGACCGCTACAGAAGCGGAAAGATCCCATTTGCGCAGAATGCCTTTCATGATCGTGTAAGGTTCGTCCCCGCAGTACATGATAACCGGTTTACCAACCCAATGCTTCATTGCTCCCTCCCCCTTCCCAACATCCCATTAGTTATATGTCCGAAATGAACCAATCGATTCCTTTCATTCCCTTCGACTCCAAAAACTGATTGACCTTCGAAAAAGGACGGCTACCAAAGAATCCACGATACGACGAGAGCGGACTCGGATGCGGAGACTGAATAACCTCATGACGACTTTGGTCTATGAAGGCACCCTTTTTCTGTGAATGACTTCCCCATAAAATAAACACCATCGGCGTAGTTCTTTCATTTAACTTCTTCATTATGGTGTCTGTGAATGTCTCCCAGCCTAGACCTTTATGAGAATTCGGCTCTCCCTCACGTACCGTTAGTACTGAGTTGAGCATAAGCACTCCCTGTTCTGCCCATCGCAGTAAGGATCCGTGATTTGGAATTGGTACACCGATATCCTCCGATAACTCCGTATAAATATTACGCAGTGAAGGCGGTATACGCACCCCCGGATTTACCGAGAAGCTTAAACCGTGTGCTTGTCCCGCTCCATGGTATGGGTCCTGTCCCAAAATAACAACCCTTGTCTCACTATAAGGTGTATGCTTTAACGCCGTGAACAGTAATTCTTTTGGCGGATAGACTGTATGTTCCTTATATTCACTTTCCAGATTAGCCATTAGCTCCAGAAAATAGGGCTTTTGCATTTCATCCTGTAATATCTCATCCCAATCGTTGCCGAACATCCCCAATTCTCCTCCTCTAGCCGAAACCCAGAACCTTACTGTAACTATTTCCGACCATAATCTGCTTTAATTTCGCCCCACTCTTTAGTCTGCCACTTAAGCACTTTATTGTCATATGTATTGGTTTGCAACCAACGTTCTGCCCGATCAATAAGTACCCATATTTCCTCGGTTGAAGCATCGCGTGGCAAGGTTGTCGCTACTTTCTTCTGCTTTACCCACTTCATTGCATTCACAGAGTCGCTGTAGACTGTCTTATTACTTCCCTCTTTCTTCAGGAGCGCCAAAGCATGCACAATCGCTAAAAACTCACCTAGATTATTAGTGCCCTTCTTGATCGGCCCACAAGAGAAGATAATATCTCCGGTTTGCGTATCCACACCCTTATATTCGACTGGACCCGGATTGCCACGAGTTCCTACATCCACAGAAATGCTGTTGTAATCGATCTCCGCTGAGGTTTCCACTGTAGCACTTCGTTTAAAAGAACTTGTCCCCTTAGACTTAGCCGCACCGGATGCTGATGACCCTGTTCCCCAATTACCTTTCCAGCCCGCTGTGTATGCCGCATCTGCCGCCGCTTTAGATTCATACGATTTATATTTGGCTCCGGTATAGTGATCGGTCTGCGCCTGGCATTCCGCCCAAGTGCTATAGACTCCCGGCTGCTTGCCTTCCCATACTACATAATATTTCTGTTTAGCCATTGGTACAGCTCCTTTTTTCACCTTAACTTATTGTAATCCAAAATGCTTCCTCATCAAAAGAAGAATGTTATTTTTCGTGAATTTCTTCGAATAATTCATATTTTCCAGGTCATACTATACGCCAGAGATGTCCAGGCCTATATTACCATTTGTAGAATGATCGGTAAATATTATTGTGTCCACAAGCAGAAACGCCTTCAGCGTACCTCAAGGACGGTAAGCGTTTGTGCTTACACCACATTAATACTAACTAATCAGTCTATATTAAGCTCGTAGGATATCAGTACAATTACTCAGGGAGGTTATACAGATGAGAAAGATAGCAAGCGTAGCCGCAGTATTTGCAATTGTGCTGTTGGTCGGATGCGGAAACTCAACCAATAACAATGCCAATGTTACCCCTACCGCCACAACTACACCTGGTAACACCAATAACGCTGGCAACACTAATAACACCACTGATGCTGTAACCTCAGCGTCGGTAGTGGATAATGAAGAGGCCTTTAAAAAGGCAATCAGTGCGGACGGTACTTGGATTGCTGCTACGCTGAAAGACTTAACCTTCACCGAGGATCTCGTGCTGGACGGACAATTCACGAATAAAGATGAACCTGCTCGAAAAATCGCTCTCTACACACAAGATGCAGAGCACAATATTACTAACTCCTATAAACTAACTGCACCAAAACTTACGATCAAAAGTAAAAACGCCCGTATTCAAGGCGGCACATTTATTGGTGATGTATACGTCGAAGCAGATGGCTTCAGTTTAGTAAATGCAACGGTTGAAGGGAATGTTTACTTCGCAGATGCTAAGTATCAATCCACCTTCGATACCTCGGATCAAGGAAAAGTAACGGGTGTTACAGAAGTGAAAAAGTAAGTAAAAAGGTGCTCTCAAGTCGATAAGACCTGAGAACACCTTTTTTCATGACTTCATTATTCTTGATAAAACCCATTTTTGAAAAAGTTATACCATCCATCGATTTGTTCTAATGGCATAACCTTTAACTTCTTCAAGACTTCTCTTGTAAATTCCAAAGAAGCCGTACCATTAGCAGTAATGATATCCTCACTCGAAACGGTCTGTTTTTCTAAAAAATTTGCGTGTCCTTTATAATTAGGAGCGAACTCTTTTAAGTAATCTAATGAATTTCCAGTGTGAGGAATCTCATCTAAATAGCCACGCTCTGCCAAAAAGGTTGATGCGTCACATATAGCCGCTATAGGAGTTCTATTCTGAATACAACTTTCAATCACTGGAGTAATCGCTGAATTATCTTTCCAGCCTGTACCCCCAATTAAAATTAACATTTCAAACTGGGCGGGTAAACTATCTATAGTATAGTCTGGAATAATAGTAAATCCGCCCATAGATTGTACATTGTCGCTATTTAAAGAAACTGTCTTAACTTTGTATTCACTTTCTGGCTTGTTTAGTTCGGCACTTATATAGCCAGCTTCCCAATCTGCATATCCATTAGAAATAAAAATCAATACTTCTTTTTTCATTTACTGATCCCCCTCAAGTTTCAACAACGTATCTGCAACTTCCCGCCCGTTAACCAACAGTACAATCCGATGTTCCCCGGGATAATGACGACGAGTGGTTAAATCCGCCCAGCGATGCGTCCGTTTGCCTGACAGAATTGTACCCCCAGGTACTGTTTTATCCGATAATAAGAAAGGTTTACGAGAGGTTCGACCTGTAGCCTTCACGAAATAGATGCCATATTCTATTCGAACACGGGCTGGAGCTCCTTCACAAACTTGAAGTTCGTATTGTAATTCAGAGTTTTCTCCAATTCGCAATTGGGTAGGATCAATCGTTATAGAAGCACTCGTTATGAGTGGTGTTGCTTCGTCTGCTTGCTCCGCATATCCGAATAAAGCCATAATCTCCGGATTAGCTTTACGGATTAAAGAACGACAACCATGCCGCACAATCCAGTCTGTGAGGGGATCTATACCTATCCAGCGGCGAGCTGTCTCAAGTACCACCTCCGGGTGATCCTTCGCAATATCGTTCAAATGGTTAGCCACGCTCTTGCGCACATATAGGGAAGAATCCGCCTTAAGCTGCTCAAGCACAGGCAGCACAGGGGCTGGATTTAGCTTAAACATGGGGAGAGCCTGTCCCCATGGAAGACGAGGACGACACCCCTCACTTGCTAACCGGCGCACATGCTCATCGGGGTGCTTCGACCATACTAACATTTGCTCCATCATCCGCTCCGGTTCACGCAAGAGAAACGGTCTAACCGCAAATTCTGCTGACGACTTCGGTGTGAACCTTTCCAGCGCCTGCATAGACAGCTCCCAATGCTCAGCCCCTTGACCAAATACCTCTACAAAATCTGGAAAGATCAAGTATGGAAATCCCACACAATCCTCAGTAATAGCGAACAGAATCGCCAGTGCTTCCTCATAAGGAAGCTGTAAATGACTTCCCAGTGTCTCCGTAATCCGCCGCATCCTTGCCTTCAGTTCGAGCGTATCCCAAGGTTCAGCCATAGCCGAAATTACAAATGCATCAGTGTCGAAAACACTATGTACACTGCGAATCTTTTCGCCAAAACCATGCAGAAATTGTTCATTGTACATCGCTTTTAAAGGTTCAGCCATTGTGTATCCCTCATTTTCTTCTATAAATCATCAGAAGTTAATCTGTTATGAAATCGTAGCACACCCAATTTGACAACAGTGTGTCAACTTCGGCTATTCCCTAATCTAGAACATAAACCTGCCTAGTATCGAGATTAATCATTCGACTTCTCGTATCATTACGCGAAATATAAATAGGTTGTCCGGTAGAGTCGATCCAATATGAGATGGGAATCGAAATTCCACAATTTCGGTAAGATCCGTCAGCATGGCTTGTCCCAATAATCATCGTGTTATATTTCACAGCAATCCTAGTGGCTTCCTCGATCCATAATTCAAATTGTTCTTCGCTGAACATGCCTACCCCAATCGGATGTGCGATGAAATCTAACGACTTAGCCTGTCCTTCCAAACCAGCGTATCCTTGCAGAAGCTCAACACACAGCAAATAACCAATACTAAGGCCATCCGCTTCCGCAACTGACGGGCGATACAGCTGTTCATCCATCGGCGATTTGGCTCGTTCCAAAATGATGTCCCCAGAAGGATGAATCATTAGCGCTCTATCCTTGTTATTGCTGTTCCTATATCCTGTAATGATCAGCTTTTCATATGTTTTGGCGACTTCACATAAAGTCTTCACACTGGCTTCATCTGCTACATAACCTTCTGGATACAACACCGCGTCAAAAGAATCCTGTCTGCTCATTTCTTTGAGCAAATGCTCCAAATGGGGTTCGTGATTAGGTTGCGCTACGAGTAATTTCATATTTCCCCTCCAACGGTTAATTAATTAGCACCTTCACCTGTTCTAAGCTTTGCTCTGCACGACTGTTCAAAGCTCTCTTATCTTTAAGGCCAAGCTCCTTAAGCTCATGTCCAGGGTCAATGACCAGCGGCTGTGAGATTACATTTTCGAGAATTTGCACAGCAACTTTACAGGCCTCAAATAATAGTTCTTTTGAGATCACTTGTTTATGAGAACCAATAATCCCTACCAGTTTCTCTGTGTAGATCAATCTAACCAGACTATCCGCACTCATCATATTCCGCGAGGCAAAAGAAGATACCTTCTCCACAATCCAGCTGTCTTGATAGTTTCTCGATAAAGCGTCTAGTGCAGTAATTGCATCCCAATCTCGGATTGACAACTGCTCGGCGTACGCCAAGGCCATTTCATTGAGCCATTCTATCTCTTGTTCTCTAGGAATTTCAAAACTCTTATACTCCTTAAGCAAACCTGCCTTATGCATATCTAAAAAATGACCCAGGAATCGTGTGTATAACTCCTTGGCTCTTTGTAGCTGTTCAGTCATTTGGCGATCATCCTTTCACTACACAAATCATATCCGTCCGCAGGTTTCTTTTCAAACCAGAAAGTAAAAAAAAGACAGACAGCGAAACAACTTCGCTACCTGCCTTCGGATGATCTTCGGATTTTAATACAATTACAACCAAATTTCGCATATTTTTGACCGAAATCAAGTAATTCCTCCTCAAATTCATCCGTAAATCGTGGTAAAATAGTTCCTTAGGATTATTTATATTCATACATGTTGAAGATATCACCGGAGGGAATACCATGCCACATACACTTAATAAAAATATTGATTTTTTCATAGCCGCTTTATCCCAAACTTATATCACTGCCCTACAGCTTGATCCTGATGGAATGTATTCTGAGGTTGCCTCAGGAATCGTTGAAGAGTTCTCCGATGTACAGGTACGCCTTAGAAGATATGACGGCTCCGTATCACACTATGCTAGGGACAACACAAAATTCCAGCGCAATAAAGGTTAGCTGAGAATGCATGCCAAAAAGACGTGACTGAGAAATCATCTGCAATGATCGTTCCTCCAGTCACGCCTATGCATCCTCTATATCCTGCTAGTTAAGTACAATCCATTCCCCTTCGGCATTCGCTGACTGTACTTCCGCCTCTATGATTTCCAAAGAATCTGCTGCACTCTCAGGCGTACAAATGATAATCGGCTTATCTTGAATAATCGCATCCAAGAAATAGACCAGCTCTCTGTAGTAACCCGCATCCGGGGAAAGCTCCACCGTAAAGCCTGCTCCATCATTGGGATTCACCTTGACTCCACTACCATCAAATACAACATTTCCTCGCTCGAAGTTAACCCTGTACCCCATGTAGAATCCAAAGTCGCCCTCCAGCGTCCAGTCCACCTGAGCATTGATCACCTTTGCATCCTTATAAAAATAGTGTGTAGAAGCAATATCATATCCGCTTCCCGGTAGAACATTTCGTCCCAAGGTCGATACTTTATCCGGTCTGCCGAACAGATAGTTAATCATATCCGTATCGTGAATATGCATATCCACAATGCATCCACCGCTTAGCTTCTCATCCAGAAACCAATCTTTAGGAGCCCCTGAACCACGGTAGAAATACCCTTCTGTCACTTTACCAAATTGCTCAGTTTCCACAACTTCTTTCAAATATTCATACCCTGGCCAAAAACGCAGGCACTGCCCGATCATCAATTTCTTTCCACTGCGCTCTGCTGCTTCTACCATTTTCTGCGCTTCTACTGAAGTTCTAGCCATCGGCTTCTCACAAAAGACATGATATCCTCGTTCCAGCAGCGAACAAGCCATTTCAGCATGCAGGTAAGTAGGAACTGCAATATCGATCATATCCAGTTCCTCATTCGCTATCATTTTCTCCAGATCATCATAGAGACTGTAAGCTGTTAAATCATACACTTCTCGAGCGGTACTCATATTGCCGTCCGCTTTACCGTCTTTCAATTCCTCAATTCGCAAGTCACAGATGGCTTTAAGGGCGATGGGATGCCCCTCTTCCGTTAAGCGAACATAATTATCAAAATGCATCCGGCCCATAAATCCAAAGCCAATCAAACCTATTTTCAACATAGTGAAGCCTCCCCAGCTAAATGATTAATAATTAAACAAGCTCTAAGCTCTATCCAAGCACCTTCCAGCCCAGCGGATTGTATCTCAGCCTCAATGATTGCTATAGACTGAGCATCACCTTCCCCCTTACTTTAAGCTTTGAAAGTGGTACGTCCGAGAATGGCATCCATAGCTGCAGAAGTATTAAAAATAATTTGCTCCGTATAATGTGTGTATGACGGTATCATTTCACCGGTAACATAATTGTTGTATCCAATGTCTTCAAGCGCTTTCATAACTGCTGGATAATCGACATCTCCGGCAAGCAGATCAACAAATCCATGAAGCCCACCAGCCGTCCGACGGTAATCCTTGAAATGCACCTTTTTAATTCTATGGGTTAGAATCCGTATCCACTGCTCTGGATAACCGGAATGCACGATATTTCCAACATCAAGATAGGAACCTACATAACTGGAACCGACCGTATCAATAAAAGTACGTAATTCAAGCGGAGACAGCAAGAATTTATTCCACACATTTTCAAGACCAATCGAAACGCCTGCTTGCTCAGCATCCTTGGCTAAATGACTAATCGCTTCCAGCGCTCTATCATAAGCTTTTTCATAATCAACAACCTCACAGCCCTCGATGAAATCCACACCAACAGCGCCAGGGATGACAAGAATTGTATCTACACCTAGCGCAGCCGCCAGCTCCAGTTGCTTTTTGCATACGTCGATTGCCTTGGTTCGATTCGCTTCAGATTCACTAGTCATCGCATAAGACCAATATAGACCTGTTGCCAGCCCCGCGATCTCCAGACCCGTTTCATTAATAGAATCACGAAGGATACGCGCTTCTTTCTCAGTGGTTTGCAGGCCAAGTTCACCTGACTCATTTAATGACAGCTCGATCCCCTCAAATCCAGCCGCTTTGGCTAGACGTACGCATTCTTTAATTTCAGTTCCTTCGCGAAACGACCAGATGTTTATTCCCTTTTTCATTTAAATCCTCCTCCTATTTGTTCTTTTCCGTTTTCCACTTCCTAGGCTTAGATGCACTTTGTATCCTTTAATTATTTATATTATACTAGATTTAAAATTCGATTTATTTAGGCGAAGAAGAGACTTTTTGCATTATTCCGGTCTATTCTATTAATCATTCAGGAGGCAGTGACATGTCTGACAAAGATCCCTCTTACCCACTAAGAAAGCAGGTACCCTCTCGTGATTGGGCACCCGGAATTCACTATGCACAATTGCAGACACTTCCACCTTGCACCTTCCAAAGAAGAAGGCTATATGACTTCGAGCTACTATATGTTCGCCAGGGCAAATTATTAACAAAGATGGATAAGGAAGAATATATACTGAACGCTGGGCAGCTTATTTTCCTCTCATCTGGGGTATATCATCAGAATATTATCCTGTCAGATTCAGACACTAAGCTTATTGGAATCCATTTTGATTTCTTTGGGGAATCAATTATTACACATGATGAAGATATGGTAGTTAATGAGGATGAAGTCATACACGATAAATTCGCCTTTGAAGCCGTAACTGTCCCCTTCATGCCATTGTCACAAGAACCGATCTACTCCCCGCCACCCGAATGTGTTCATGCCATGGAACAGCTCGTTCATGAATTCACTATGCGGCCTGCCGGCTATGAGTGGGTCTGTCGAGGGCTACTACTTGGTATTCTGACTTCGCTGCTTCGAACGCAAAGCTCCCGAGATGCAGCTAAGTCATCAGTTCACACCGAGCGGATCAGGGCATTAATAGACGAGATAGAAGAGCGGTTAACAGAACGCTGGACCAATAAATCCATGGCCACATCCATGAATATGCATGAGGACCATTTTGCCAAGCTCTTTCGAGAGGTCGCAGGTATGCCTCCCGGAGAATATCTCCGCTCGATCCGGCATAGGGAAGCGCGTAAGCTGCTGCGAGAAACGGATTGGCCGATTGAGAGGGTGGGCGATCAGGTCGGCTATCCCGATATCCATTATTTCAGCAGGGTGTTCACGGCGAATGAGGGGATTTCTCCGCGGGCGTATCGCAAGTTGTCCCGGATTCTCTAGATACGGAAACCCCAGAACATCTCAATCCAAGTAAGAAGAACTCGCCAAAAACATTGCGGTTGATGGATTCATGCTTATGATTAAAAAGCAAAAGCCCCCTTCCCTGAAAAATCGAAGAAGGGGGCGGCTCTAAAACTAATTAGGGAAAAACTCCCTGAAAATAATCAAAATTCGCTCTAAACGAACGAAATCAGGGAAATCCTCCCTAATAATAAGGGGGATTCCTTTAATTGCTATCGAATCAGCAAAACTTTAGGGAGGTTTTCCCTGATTATTAATCTAATGACCAAAAATCCCGGAATTTCAGGGAGAAATTCCCCAATTACTCTATCGAAGCGGTACAATTCAGGAAAGTTTGAGACAACAGCGGCCGCAAGTCCAAATATTCTCCGTAGTTACGACTGACTCCTTAAATGTATGTCTTAAAGTGAAGTTACATATTCATATCCAGCCACACACTTTCCATCCCGTTCAATTCCAGCTCTATTCTCAAATCGTTCTCCATCAGGATCGTCGTCTTTTGGGTCTCCGCTGTGTTATTTACAGCACAATAGCGGCCAGTCTCAGGGTAAGCATGACACTCTACATTCGGATTCAATGAGAACCAAGAATACAATTGTTCCTCTTGATGTGCAGCCCAAAAGATCGCCCGGCTCAGTAATCTAGTATTCTGGATACTATACGGCAGCCCTGCAATATAAACACCTCGACCCTGCCCAAATGAATTCACGGCAAGATTGCAGCTATTGTCGTGTATATCCAAGACTTGTGCTCCAATCTCCGCTTGATAAATCATGGTCATCCCTTCACCATAATCAATGTCGCCTTCCAGATCTTCCGTAATGAAATGCTCCTTTACTGGCGTTACCTTAGGCTTATTAACGCTTGCTGTAAAACCCATTTCCTTTTGAACACCTAAAATATCCGCTAGTTGAAAAAGAACCCCTTGATGCTCATATGCCGTTGGATCACCAATTCCAATAAAACCGCCGCCTTGATGCACCCATTCACGAATGCTAGACACCACTTTTGGATCGCTCCAATGATCTCCGCCACTCCAAGAAGTATGGACATCACCCGCGTTAATGATCACACCGATACTAGGATCAATCCCGTGTTGTCTAATATCATCAAAGCTTATAAATTCAATGTCGAAAGGCAAGCCTGCGAGTGACTCCAGTGCCCCTATGTAGGAATAACATCTTTGATTCCATAAAGAGTGAGCCACTTGGTGCGTCTGCCAGCTGCGAATGTAGCCCCAAGTATTAAGAATCGCCACTTTAAACGATGCCTTATACGGCTGAGTCCCTTCAGCATTTGCATGAATTCCTTTAAACTGAGTCGCAATCTCCGTCACATGATCAATAAAATTAGGGAATTGGTACGCCAGACTTAGATATCCGCCATACCCCATTCTTCCAACCGATTTACGCATAAGTGCCCGGCGACATTTTATCCAGATCGGCATGGACTCTCCAACAGGATCTCCACCTTCAAAGAATATATCTGGGAAGAAGTAAGGGTAGAACCGGGCTTCGGTATCCTTAATCGGAATATCCGCGATCATACGGGTCGTAACCCCATCTCCGGCAGCCCCGACCACTGCATCTAGCCCAATCTCGGAAAAATATTTACCATAAGGCTCTGTCCCTGCCCAGTGATCCCCAAAGAACATAATGGCTTTCTTACCGAAATCATGCACCATATCAACACATTGTTTGGCATAACCTGCAATGAATTTCTGATTAAATTCCATCCAGTCCAAATACCTTGGCGTCGGATTCATAAACGGTGTATTATATCGTCCTTGATCCACAAAATCTTCCGCAGTCAGACGATATCCATAAGTTTGTTCAAACTGATCTAATGCTAATGGACTTACGCAGCTTAGATAGCCAAACCAATTAACTTGCTTCTCCTTACCTTCCTTATTAAAAATCAAGTCGAAATTATAAAAGAAGGTAGTAAAACGAACGATATCAGTCTTCGGATGCTTTGCTAGCCAATCTTTCAGCACCTTCAATACATGCTCTTGCGCCTCGGGATAACGAACATCCAGTGGTAAGCGATGCTCTTCCGTCCAGTTATTCGTGATGTGATTGTACATAGAGACCGGTTCCCAAATCTGATAGGCCAAGAAACTGACGGTATATTTGTGAAACTGTTCCGCCTGGTCAAGCGTGACGATCCCCTCTGCATAACTCCAATGTGCCGAAGGTACTATTTCTCCTGTGGTCCGGTTTACAACCTGCCAATACTTTTTAATATCCACATCTGTATTAGGAACAAATTGATCTGCAAAAAAATCTGCCATAATATCGATGGTCTTCACCTTCGGTGTCACAATCAATGGTGCAGACATCAGATAAATCTGCTGTCTATACTGTGGATGCTGCTTTGCCCACTCGTTGTCCTCACGTACCAGACAAAGCGTTGAATAGATTTGCAGACCCATATCAAGAATGTCCTGCGATAGACTCGTGCCATCACTGTCACGTACAGCATCTACGCCCCATCTCTCTACAAGATCGGCTATGACCTCTTCCATTCCTGTTTCACCAGGTAGTGTAAATCTTCCTTTGTCCACACAAATTCCCTCCATGACTTTGTAGTTCAGCCCTTAATTCCACCAGCGCTTATTCCTTGGAGCAATTGTTTTTGTCCTACCACATATAGGAGAATCGTTGGAATGAGTACCAAGATCAATGCGGCAAATAGTGCGCTCCAATCTGTAGCATACCTTTGAACCTCAAACAGATTGGCTAAACCCACCGGTAATGTTTTTTTGCTATCCGTTTGAATTAGAACTAATGCCAGTGGATACTCATTCCAAAAGCCCATCGCTGCCAGCATACAGACCGTTACAATTCCCGGCTTAGCTAGTGGCGCAATGATTCTGACGAGTACCCCTGTATTCCCGCAACCGTCAATCTTGGCGGCCTCTTCATAATCTCTAGGGACAGATCGCAGAAATCCGCTTAACACAAAGATCGCAAAAGGAAACTGAAGGACAGCATAGATCAAACCGAGCATCCCGCGATTGTCCAGCATCCCGAAAGAATTCACCTGAATAAATAAAGGAACCATGATATAAGAAGCTTGGAGAAAGATACAGGCCATATAAATATTAAGAATCATTTTGGAACCCCAAAACTTAAATCTCGTTAATACATAAGCTATAGGGACCACAAAAATAACTAGAATCGCAGTGGAAAGCACCACTAGAAAGATAGAATTCAGGAAATAACTTCCCATCTTGGATTTCTGAAAAGCACGTACATAGTTATCCAAGTGTAAGGCTTGTGGAAAGGAGAATGGATCGGTTAGAAATTCCGTATTGCTCTTAAATGAGGCTAAAAGATTCCATACAAACGGATATAACAAAACAATAGTAGCTACAATCAGAAACAGCCGAGTGATCCAATTGATAATGTTCATTTTTATAAGACTCTGTTGATTACTATTCACCCTTCTCCCCTACCCTTCTGCTCGATTTGTAAGTAGTCTAGACAGAAAAGAAAGGACAAAGGCAAACGCAAGCGTAAAGATTGCGATAGCCATGGCATAACCAAAGTTCGCATTTTGGAACCCTTGAGTGTACATGTAATGGAGTAATACAGTAGTACCACCTGCCGGTCCACCGCCGGTCATGATTGTTACGACTATAAAGCTTAAATTGATCGTACCCGCCAGGGACAGCACGAAGGTTATTCCAATGATTTCTTTTAACAGTGGGATCGTAATGCTGACAAGCTTCCGGAAATATCCTGCACCATCAATGGTCGCCGACTCGAACACATCCGCAGAAATCCCATCTATTGCAGCGATATACATCACCATATAGTAACCAACCGCCTGCCAGATCAGAGTGACCGCAACGCACCATAATGCAGTTCGGCTATCCCCAAGCCAAGTCATAGTCAGTTGATCCAGCCCAATACTTGAGAGAATATTGTTCAAGATCCCCATGTTCGGATGAAACACAAAGGACCATATGATCCCGACTACCGTCAAAGAGATAATGCTGGGGAAAAAGAATACCGTCCGGTAAAAGCCTCTCTCTTTCAGCTTCGTCTGCGTCAATAGAAAAGCAAGCACTAAGCCAAAGGCTAAGGTAACTACCGGCACGACCAGCATCAGCTTGAACGTATTACTAAGCGCTTTGAGGAACATCTCATCTTGGAACATATATTTATAGTTATCCAGAAAGATAAACTTGTTCTCATCACTCATCCCGGTTGCATCCGTAAAAGACATAACGAATGCCCGAAAGGTTGGAATGATCATAAATACGAGAGTCAACAGGAGCGCAGGAATGGTACATACGGCTATGAATAGCTTCGGATTTTTAGTTTTCGTTGACTTAGTCTTTATTTTTCTGTTTCTAGGAGCTACTTCCGTTAGTTGCATCTCAGACATCTTTCTCACTCCTCTTCATGCAAAATGCATCCTGTTCATAGATGTCCTTATCCATTCTTAACAGGATGCATTGGCATGAGATGCTATAAATTATTTACTAGCTTCTTTCTCTTTACGAATCTGTGCAAAAGCTTTTTCAACATTATCCATCCATTGGTCAGTGGTCATTTGACCTGTCATGACTGGCGTCATCGTATTCTTGAACATTTCAGTGACTACACTAACTTTGGAGCCCTTCGGTAAGGATTGCCAGCCTTGCAGAATTGAAATGGAACCATTGTAAGCCTCAAACATGTCATATACACCTTTGGTCAAGTATGGCTTCGACAGCTCCTTCGCACCATTAAGTGCGTACGCACCATTAGCTTTTTCCGCGAATAATTTAACGGACTCATCCGTATACAGGAACTTTAAGAATTCTTTAGCCAGCTCTGGATTTTTAGCTTTTGCTGGAATGGAGAATTGCTCATAGCTGGAAAGCACGTACTTCTGATCTCCTTTATTAAATACAGGAACGGTTGTCATCCCAAATTCAAAGCCATTTTCTCTTGGTGAATCCTTCATTTCATTTTCCATCCAGTTGCCGTTTACAATAAACAACGCTTTCCCCATCATCATATCGGTCTGCGATTGGGTATGGTTCAAAGCGACCGTGCCATCCATCAGATATCCGTCTTTAGATATTTTGTAGAATATATCCAATACTTTTTTGATCGTGTCGTTCTTAAATGAACCTTCCTCATAAGCAAAGACTTTATCCAACGTTTCTTTACCGCCCGCACTAGCAATCGCAGGATACAGAATTTCTTCCAAATAGTCCGGATAAATACCTTGGTAAGTGAACAACGCTCTTTTCGTTTTCGTTCCATCTGCATTGACCAAGAAGTTCTCTTCTTTTTTCAGCTCATCGCCTAATGCAAAGAACTCGTCCCAAGTCTCAGGAACACTCCAGCCTTTTTCCGCGAACAAAGTTTTGTTGTAAATCAAGCCCATCGGTCCAGCGTTAAAAGGTGCCAGATAGATCTTCCCGTCTTGATACGGCTGAAATCTTGTGCTGTCCAGCATTCCTGGAAGAATCATATCCTTTAGCGTCTCATCTTTATCTAAGGCCTTGCTTTCGAATACATCACTGATATCTAGAAGTCCTTTTTCTTTAATGAGTGAAAGCATAATCCCACTTTGCTCTGTATCCGTAACAGATAGGAAGTCAGGAGGATTACCGGCAACAATCTGTGGTCTAATCACTTCACCAACCTTAGGGTTGATCGTCATATTCACTTTTACCCCTGGATAAGTACTCTCGAATTTACTGACAATTTCATTCCAATAATCGGCGCCATATCCCCCTTGGAATACAGCAATACTCAGTTCCTTGTTATCAAAATCCTTCTTAGCATCCTCTTTAGAAGTATTCTCGGCGTTCGTTGTACTTGTCGCTTCCGCTGTACTCGTAGCTTTTGTTGAATTCGAATCCTTTGAGGCAGCTGGTGTATTCGTGCTATTCCCACAGCCAATCAATCCTACACCCAACAGCGTAACTGCTAATAACGTACTCATTGTCTTTCTCATAAACGCCCTCCTTAAGATGTTCTTACTAATGACCCAACCACAGATTAATTATTGAAAACGCTTTATCTGATAAATTAAGTATAGAAGTGTTTACGTTTTATTTACATTTACAATACAAACGTACCTATGTATTATTTTATCCATCTCTCATTCAGGTTTCAGATATGTTTATTCATCAGCATCACATGACTTGTAAACTTAGCGGTTAAAGGAATGGATAATACTAACGATTCCATAGATTATTCTTGCTTTTCTCCCATGCATATATATTCCATTCTTCTTTTTATGTTAACTTGTAAGTAAAGGATATCGAATGGGAGGTCATCCACCTGAGTCATAACAAAGGGAAGCGGTATTTTCCTAGTCCCCCACAAATCATACGAAAAATTAAAATTCAAAATCGCTTAACCGTTATCTTCTTAATCGTTTCCGTGATTCCAATCATCTTTATAGGTTTCTATTCCTATACTATCTACTCCAAATCCATTAACAATAAATTAAGCAAATCTACCTTTCAGGCTTTGACACTGCTCAATCGAACGATGTTAAGCGAGCTTAATAACTATCAATATCTTGCCGGATCTGTTTCTACCAATCCTATTATTCAGGAGCGTTTAACGGCAGCACCTAATGAACCCGCTCCTAGCAATGCTACTATTAACCACGCTATGGATAATGTGTACAGAACCATTTATCCGGGATATGTTCAGAACGTTCGGATCATAGATTCCAAGAACGAACCTATTTATGAATTAGGCTATGACGGCATTCCCAATCCAAAGTATGGGGAAATCATGAAACAGGTAGATCTGAATGCCCCTTATGACAGTCTTAATTATGTAAAAAGCTATCGTGCTTCCCATACGATTGTCCTGGGGCGTAAAATTTTTGATCAAGAAGACATTGGCGTTCCATTAGGTTATGTGTTTGTTTTTATCGGCGGGGAGTTATTCTCAAAAGTCATTCTTTCCAGTGTGGACTTAGGAACAGGTTCTAATCTGCTTATCATGAATAGAGAAGGAATAGTGATGTCCTCCAACCTAAAGGGTACAACACTTGGAGAAGCCTATGATAAAGGTCAACTGTTTAAGCAAATCAAGGAACAAGAGGCTCAGAAGAACCATTCCTTTCAAGGCTTAGTCAATGGCAAAATGCATCAGATCTCCTATATCAATAATAATCAATTAGGCTGGTACATGATTTCTACGGTTCCTTTCTCTTATATTAATTCTGAGACAAGTAAAATCACCACTGGACTCCTTATCGTCGTCAGCATCATTGTAATCCTTTGTATCCTAATTATCATCGTCTTGTATAAAAGTATCCTAAAGCCTATCAAACAAATCATTGTCTTCTGTAATCAAATTTTTTATGGCAATTTATCCAATCGTATAGAAGATCACAGCAACGATGAGATGGGTGTTCTGGCTAATAGGATTAATAGCATGGTCAGCCGGATTGAGCAACTGATAGAGGATCAACAGAAAGATCAAAAGAGGCAGCGTTCGCTTGAATTACAAATGCTACAATCACAGATTAACCCTCATTTTTTATTCAACACTCTAAATTCCTTGCGATGGCTCGCAATGATTAACCAGGTTCCGGTGCTAAGTGATGGTATCTCCTCTCTCGCAGAATTACTGCGCAGTACCATCATCGATCAAGATGAGGAAATAACCATCAAACAAGAGCTTAATAATCTGGACAATTACTTTGCTATTCAAAAAATACGTTATGCTGATCGATTTGATGTTGAATATGATCTAGATGAATCGGTATTACATAGTCTGATCCCTAAACTTATTCTGCAGCCGATCGCTGAGAACGCTATCATCCATGGGGTTACGGATATTGGAGGAAAAGTTCTTATCCGCATTAGGGCATACGCAAAAAATGAATACACACTTGTTATAGAAATCATTGATAACGGAAAAGGCTTTGACACGAAAAAATCGGAAAAGGCTGATACGCTGTCCGGTATCGGAATTTCTAATGTAGCCGATCGCATTAAGCTTCAATATGGTGAGAGCTACGGACTATTCATCACAAGCTTGGTGGGTCAAGGAACCTGTTGCCGCCTGATTATCCCCAAACAAACCTACGAAGAAGATAAGGGGTGATACTAGTGTATCCAATGTATAATGTAATGCTGGTGGATGATGAACCCATTGTAAAAGTCGCGCTCAGAACCATGATTCCATGGGAAGAGCTTGGATATATGATCTGTGCTACAGCCTCTGACGGAGTTGAAGCTTTAACCCTTGTTGAGAAGTTTAATCCACATATCATCATTACAGATCTCAAAATGCCCAATATGGATGGTTTGCAGCTGATAAAAGAACTCAATAACAGAGGGTTTGCCGGGAAAATCCTGGTGGCAAGTAACCACGGGGAGTATGAATTGGTTCGTGAAGCATTAGTACTTGGCGCTGTAGATTATATGCTTAAGATTAGTATGAAGACTGCGGACCTCATCCAGTTGCTGGAGAAATCCACGCAGCTAATCCAAGAACAGCTTCAGTCCAAGCAGCAGCTAGAGACACAATCTCAGCTCTTGCAACACAATTTAAAGAGTGTGAAGAATGCGATTTTAAAAGATTATTTTACCGACCCATATTATGATATGAATCAGCTTGAGCAGCAAAATTCTATAACACTCGCTTTTAGTGAAAATAGCTGCTACTTGTTCTACATCACCTTTGAGCAAAATAGCGCCAGCCCTAGCCAACGGAAAAACCAGCTATCGGTATCCTTCATTGAAAACATCATCTTAGATATCCTGGAAACCGTAGATCAATTCGAAATTATTCAGCTTGAATCGAATGCATTGTTGCTGCTAATCTCCACTGATACCTTAGACAATCAGCAAATTATCCGTACCGACTTTATCCATAGAGTCATTCAGTTGATCAAAATGTATATTTCCATTACCCCTACCATTGTTTATTCCCAGCCCATTAGAGGATACGCTGAGGCGAAAGTAATGCTAGAACGATGTAAAGAATCCTTGGAAATCCAATTTTACAACGAAATAACGATTATTGATCCCGAGATTGTCCATTTAAATGATACGCTCGATTTCGAAAACGTTCATGAGTTCTCTACGAATTTAATACAGGCCTGGAAACGTTCGGGCGTTGAAGCCGTTAATCAAGCCACTCAAAATTTCCTTGAGACCTGCAGATCGAAACAAATAAAGCCGGCTGAAGCCAAAACATTCATCGTCAATTGTCTGCACTATCTTCCATTATGCGATGCTCACATTATCGTTGAAGATCCAAAGCTTTTGAAAACAACTATTGAGAATATTGCAAACAGTAAACGAAGTGCTGAGATTCTAACGCAGATGGAGCTTTTATTTCAATTATTCTCACATCAAAAACAACAGATTGTGACTACCCATAATAGGGATGTTAAACAAACTATTGATTATATCAATGCAAATTATCAGAAAAAGCTGACCTTATCTCTGATTGCCAAGCAGGTCAACTTAAGTGAGAACTATCTATCCAGAATCTTTAAAGAAGAAGTCGGCCAGAGTATCATTCATTACATTAACACCGTAAAAATGGAGAAAGCCGCAGAGTTAATTCTAAAGGGCAACCCTTATGTCAAAGAGATTTCTACGCAAATCGGTATACATGATCAATTTTATTTCACCAGACTTTTCAAGAAGCATTTTGGAGTTAATCCGAGTGAATATAAAGATTATGTTCAAGCGACGCTTGGCTCAGGAAATTAAGATCCTTTCTTTTACGACGAAAGGCCGTTGCTGTAGATCAGCAACGGCCTCTTTTTTGGTATTACAACACTTTCCGAAACAATTCATTGTTTAATCGCTCCAGCTGCAGAAGATGATGACGATAGTGCATCTCAATAAGCAGGAACCATTCCTCCGCGCATAGTCCACCGAATCGCGGGTGAGATACGGTATTTTGTTTGGACGCTTTTTCAAGAGACGGTTCGATCTCTCTCATTCTTTGGATGACTGAATGTAGCCCTTGAATTAATTGTTCCTTGCTCTCCGGCTGCTCCGGCGTATATTGGGCGGAAGGCGGAACCTGAATACGAATGGGCGGAAAACTGCCTTGTGCAAATATAGCCGCACCATCCTCGGTTTTCCCCACATGAGATACCAAGGGATCTTGGTTGAGCACCAGACATTGATCAATATTACGAAGCTGCATATACAGTGCCGAGTTAATGAGATGTTGAACCATCTGTCCGATGGACCACTCGTTTTCACTTGGCTTTTGCTTCAGCTGCTCCAGATTGAATCGCTCTACTTCATGAATATAGTATGTCGCAGTTTCTTCGAAACGTTGTAAGGCTTCTTTTGTTGTAATCATTATATATCAGCTCCTGTAGTCATTGATTATCCAAGTATACAAAAACGCTACTGACAGCGTTATGTCAGTAGCGTTTTAACATTATTTCTAGTTCGTTTCTCACTTGATGGCGAAAAGATTCCGGCTCTAGCACAACCATGCCACCTCCCCAGCCCAGCACCCATTGCAGCAATTCCGCTGGCTCTCGAACTCGAAAAGTAACCCGTAAGCCTTCCGCATGATCCTCTATAGTTTCCATATAGAAATTGTTCGATTCCCTTACCTTATCAGCTATGTCAGAATGGACTAAGATAATCACATGAACGTTACGATCATCAGGAGGTTGGTATACCTCCAATTGAAAATCCGCTGGCCGTATAAATTTATCTTCCAGATCAATAAGCTCCCTCATTCGGGATAACCGGAAATGACGGATGTCTTGACGCAATTCACACCAGGCGACGAGTACCCATGATCCTTGATGAAGCACAAGTCCGTAAGGAGCAACCGTACGAATACTTTGACGGTTCCCATCGGCTTCGGCGATTCTTTTGGAATAACGAAATCTTATTTTCCTTTTCTCCAATATCGCTCGACGAATAGCTTCCAGACATGCCTTTTCTTGTATTGGTGCTATATCTGCTGCGGATGCAAATAAACGAAAACTTTTGCGGATCTGTGATGCTTCAGTGCGGATGGCTTCTGGCAGGATAGCTTCTATTTTTGCTTTAGAACTTCTAGCCTTATTGCCATAGTGGGCATCAAACCACTGCTCGATAAAGTCAGTCCCGATAAGCAATGTCACTGCTTCGTCCAGCGTGAAACTAACGGGTGGCAGGAAATAGCCCTCAATCAAGGAGTAGCCTTGCCCTGGCGCTCCTATTATGGATACGCCCGCTTCACTAAGTGCCTGAATATCCCGATAAATAGTTCTCACGCTCGTTTCAAACGTAGCCGCCAAATCCTCCGCTCGCAACACTTTATTACGCTGCAATTCAAGCACTATAGCTAACAAACGGTCCATTTTGTTCATACGGCTCTCCCTCCCCGAGAAATTGATTTTCTATCTCTAACGACAATGCAAAAAACCTCTAAAAGCTTCTATATCTATAAACCATTTTTATATTAGATATTATAAACATTAATTTTACTTATATCGCTCTAAAAGGGTATAGTAATATAGGGTTTATAACCATTACTTATATATAGAGTATACTCTTATAAGAGGAGAGATCATATTGGAAAGAGTAGTTGGAACAGTGGTACGTGGACTCCGCGGGCCTATCATTAACAATGGGGATAACATTGAAGAAATCGTAGTGCAAACGGTATTGAATGCAGCAACAGTCGAAGGTTTCACGATCGAGGATCGTGATATTGTAACCGTAACGGAATCCATTGTGGCTCGGGCACAAGGAAACTATGCGACAATTGATAATATTGCTGCTGATATAAAGGCAAAATTCGGTGAAGAAACTGTGGGTGTTATTTTCCCTATCCTTAGCCGTAACCGATTTGCTAACTGCTTACGTGGAATTGCCAAAGGAGCAAAAAAAGTAGTCTTAATGCTAAGCTATCCAGCTGATGAAGTGGGCAACCATCTTGTAGACATCGACGAATTAGATGCTAAGGGCGTTAATCCATGGACGGATGTGTTAACAGAGGCTCAATTCCGTGAGCTTTTCGGCTATATTAAGCACCCATTCACAGGTGTTGACTATATCGAATATTATAAAGGTTTGATTGAAGCTGAAGGTGTGGCTTGCGAAGTCATCTTCTCCAACAACCCAAAAACCATTTTAAACTATACAAAAAATGTATTAACTTGCGATATTCACACTCGCTTCAGAACCAAGCGTATTCTCACAAACAACGGTGCTGAAAAAGTATTTGGTCTGGATGATATTCTTACACAATCCATTGATGGCAGTGGCTTTAACGAAGCTTATGGTCTGCTTGGATCCAATAAAGCAACAGAAGAAAGCGTAAAACTATTTCCAAACAACTGCCAACCTATCGTAGATGGTATCCAAACAAAAATCAAAGAAATTACAGGTAAAACTGTAGAAGTTATGGTTTATGGCGATGGAGCATTCAAAGATCCAGTCGGAAAAATCTGGGAGCTCGCAGATCCAGTTGTATCTCCTGCTTACACTGCAGGACTTGATGGAACACCAAATGAAGTGAAATTGAAATATTTGGCCGATAACAACTTCTCTCATCTTCGTGGTGAAGAGCTGAAACAAGCCATTTCTAAATACATCCAGAATAAAAATGATGACCTGGTTGGTGCGATGGAAGCACAAGGGACTACTCCTCGTAGATTAACGGACCTGATTGGTTCATTATCTGATTTGACTTCTGGTAGTGGCGATAAAGGAACACCGATGATTTATATTCAAGGTTATTTCGATAACTATACAAAATAGGATGAGTACAAAAAGGGAGTCTCGTAAATGAGGCTCTCTTCTTGCTATCTGGGGTATAATAAAGCAAACAGCGGTAAGCGGAGGATCCTATGAACATAAGAAGGATTAAATATTTTATTGATCTCGTTGAATGCAGAAATTTTACCGAAACAGCTAAAAAGAACTATGTATCGCAGACCACCATTAGTCAACAAATCGCCGCGCTTGAAGAGGAATTCAACATTCAATTGATTGACAGAAAGCAGATCCCTATCGAACCAACCAAAGCCGGATGGCTTTTCTATGGCGAAGCTCTCATCCTCTGGAAGCAATATAACCATATGAAGATGAGCATGGAAAACTTTCAAAAGTATAATACGCAATCCCTGAGTATCGAATATGCGGCGATGACGGATATCCAAAGTTTGTTGAAATTGATTCCCTCATTTCAGGATCATCATCCGAATATTAAGCTGGAACTGAATAAAGTATTGCTAAAAGATATTGCAGAATACTTGCAAAAGGGGATCTACGACGTAGCTATTGCCTTTGACTCCGAGTTTCAGGGAAAAGAGGACATTGTAACCTATCCCTTATATAAGGGACGTTATTGTGCGGCTGTGAGTCATCACCATCCTCTTTTTCATCATGAATCGATCGCCAAAGAGGAGTTATATGAACATCCACTAGTCATGCTGAATCCAACAGCTATTGGAAACTCTTATCATCTAATGATCCAGCATGCAATTGAAGACGGCTATCAGCCTAACATCCTTCGAACCGCAGACGATGTGGAGACAGAATTGTTTTATATCATCACGGAGAATTTAATTGGCTTTTTTCCGGATAACTATCAGCTCGCCTATCTTCAAGATAAAGTCCGGTTAATCCCATTAGAGGATTCACATCATACCTTTGCAATCGAAGCTGGTTATCTCAGAAATAATACAAACCCTGCCTTGCCCTCCTTCCTTCAGCAGATCCAAATTGGTTTTAGCAATCGACCATAAGTTTTATGTGTTAGACTATGTTCATTTTTTCACATACTATAAGGGTATAAATCATATCCACAAGGAGTGACGATGATCATGGGTAAATTATTGTTGACGGGTGTCGATGGAAATCTAGGGAAGCAAGCTGCGGAATATTTGTTAGAGCTGGTAGATAAGGACCAAATCATTTTTTGCGCTTACGATCCAGCATGTTTGAAAGAATATGCGGAACAAGGGATTGAAACACATGTGACCAACTTTAATAACAAGGAAGGCCTTGCCGAAGCTTTTGCTCATGCTGATAAACTTGCTCTGATCTCCATGCCTTTTGTTGGGGAGAAACGCCAAAATGCACACAGAAATGTGGTTGATGCTGCCAAAGAAGCCGGAGTCAAACAGATCATTTATACTTCTCTAGTAAATGCGGCTGATGAAACCAATCCAAGCGTTGAAAAAATCGATCATATTTATACCGAACGTTATGTTCAAAGCGTAGGGCTCGATTATATTTTCCTTCGTAATTCCCAATACGCGGAAGCGATGATTACCAATTACTTCACTTATGTGAAGGGTGACGGGGTATTAACAAACAATCAGGGTGACGGTAAAATGGCTTATATCTCGCGGAAGGATTGTGCAAAAGCCGTTGCTCATGCCCTAGCCTCCAAAAATTATCATGAAGCGATCCTTGATATCAATGGACAAGAATTAATGACGATTACTGACTTCATTAAGATCGGGAATGTAGTAACCGGTAATCATATCACCTACAAAGAAAATACGGATGAAGAGAATTATGCCGTATTCGAAGCCATGGGTGTGCCTAGAACTACCGACGGTGCATTTAAAGAAGGTTCCGAAGCACCCTTTTCTTCCGAAGGCATGGTTACTTTTGGACAGGCTATCCGTGAAGGGAAAATGGATATTTTTACAGACGACTTTAAAAAATTGACGGGGCAAGAGCCACTGACCGTGAAATATATGTTTGAACACGCCGATGAATTCCAGGTTGGCGAAAGACACTCTAAAGACAATTAATAAGTGGCACCTCATACCTCTTAGACTAAATCCCCCCCGTTTAATAAACGGGGGGGATTTCTTTAATGCTGAGGATGGCACAAAAACAACTCGTTCTCCAAGGTCAGAAGGAGCATTCCAAGCTTCCTCTACTTACTGAACACTCACAATTTTCTGCCATTGCAACCACAATCGTGGGCAACTCAGCAAGTGCCGCGAGTTAATAATTCCAAATTAATTCTCTGTCTCTCTGCTCCGTAAAGCTCAATCATATGCTCGCCCTGGAGATAATTAGGGAATTCCTCCCTTATTATCAGAGGATTCTGGTCATCAGACTAATAATTAGGGAAATCCTCCCTGAAATTCGACTGATTTGACGGTAAATCTTGATTTCACTCTGTTTTTTAGGGAGGAATTCCCTGATTCCATTCATTTAAAGTAATTATCGGCTTTTATTAGGGAGCTTTTCCCTAATTACTCTCAATCCACTGGTATAGTGACAGCACGCCAAGTAAATCCATGTACACTCTTTAAATCAAAATACACCTTTAACCGTACGGATAAACATCCGAATGGTTAAAGGTGTATTGTCTCTGTCTACTTTTTAATTAGAGTTAATTCCAGATCTCTTCAGCAATCTCTTTAATATAAGCAAGCTTGCGCCATTGCTGCTCTTCTGTAAGGTGGTTACCTTCTTCCGTGGAAGCAAAGCCGCATTGCGGGCTCAGGCAAATCCGGTTTAGATCGACATATTGCTTCGCTTCCTCAATACGCTTTAGAATATCTTCCTTACTCTCCAGCTCACCAAATTTGGAAGAGAACAGGCCAAGCACGACCTGCTGATTGTCTTTTAGGAAGCGTAATGGTTTGAAGTCACCTGCACGTTCAGTATCAAACTCCAGATAGTAACCTGAGTAGTTATTGATGTTCAGAAGTGTTTGTGCGATAGGTTCATAACCTCCGCCTACTCCAGCATAAGTAGAAACATAATTGCCTCGGCATACATGTGTCGTTACAACGAGATCTTCCGGCAGACCGGATACCACTTCTTCGTTCAACTTCGCAAGCTCGTTCGCATATTCAGCTACATTCACACCAACCTGATTCATAAATGCTATAAACTGTTCGTCGCACAGCGCTCCCCACGTGCAATCGTCGATTTGAATGCTGCGGCAGCCCGCTGCATAAAAGGCTAGAATTGACGCTTTGTATGCTTTGGCAATATCCGAAATTAGCTCTTCACGATTCGGGTATAATTCATTCGTGCTTTCCTTATTTTCTACCCGATCCAGCTCAAACAGGAATTGCGCAGCCGCAGGAATCGATTGACGCGCAACAACGTCCTCACCAGCAGCGCCTTTTAAAAATTCATAATGTGATACAAAAGGGTGGCTGCTGTAGCTTATTTTTCCGGTCAGTCGGGCAGTTTCTGGTCTCGACTCCGCGCCATTAAATTGGTAGCCTTGATCAATAATGGTCCGCTCTACACCATCAAAGCCCCAGAAGAAGTCGAGATGCCACCAAGAGCGGCGGAATTCGCCGTCGGTTACCGCTTGAAGACCTACCTCTTTTTGTTTTTGCACGAGCTTCACAATCTCGTCGTTCTCTACTTCCTTCAACTGCTCTGCTGTAATTTCGCTGTTCTTGAATTTTAATCTAGCCTCTTTCAACGCCTGAGGGCGCAGGAAGCTGCCAACAATATCATATCGAAATGGAGTAACGGTTCGCTTTTTAGGTTCGGTTTGAGTGCTCATATATTAATCTCCTCGTGAACAAATTATTAAAATTAATATAGCATATCCGATTGCCTATACCGTTACACCAATGAGTTATGGCAGGTTATAAGTATTAGCTATACCTAATAAATAAACGATTGTGTGCGCTAGTATTGCCCCAGAAGCCCCTTCTTCATGGCTATTTTCTCACAGCGATCAAACACAACGAGCCCTAGAATCAAATAAACCAGCGAATTTAATATTAATACGCCATAGTCAGATAAAGATAGATCCGTTAACGTTAGATTCTCCAGCATCACCGTTCTTACCATATTCACGCCTTTAACGAATGGGGCAAAAGCTAAAAACGGAGCTACAGTGATCGGAACAAATACAAGTCCCATCAAGACAAATTGGAAAATCTGTAGAAATGCTTGAATTTGTTTCACAATAATAGCCAAACCAGCAATCATAAAACTAACGCCTACCATACTTATCATAGTAACTATAATGATTGGGATCGTTGTCATGGGATTAAGACTCAACCATTGTCCCGAGGTTAGCATCGCACCAAACAGCAAGAGAATCATAATGACGGACTGTAAGCCCAATTGACTGACGATCCGCGTGAGCATAATTTTCCACACACCCATGGGAGACATATATAACTGCTCTAACGTTCCACGCGTCGCTTCTGTGATTACCGAATAACCAATAAAGTTCATCGTCATCATCGTTAAGCTCCAAAAGACTACACTTACAATTGAATATTGGACATTCGTATCAAAACTAGCTGGATCTCCTATGAACATAATTCCAAAAAATGCAGCCAGAAATATAATATAAAAAGTGACTACTAATGCAATCGTGTTCGGCAAATATCGTTTCAACTCAATATATTCCTTACGAAAATTAGCATTAAATAAATGGAGCCATTTCATGAGTCTTACCTCCCTTCACAATCTGAATAAACACTTGTTCAAAATCAATGGTTATTCGATCAATACTTTCCACCATCGTTCCTTCCTCTTTCAGAAGATCGAACAACTCGTAGATATCCTGACCATGCTCTAAATTCACTTCCACGATCGTTTCATGAGAGCTTGCTTTATAAGTACTTAAAGGGAATATACTCAACAGTTTATTCTCCTGTTCAGGGCTTAATTGCTCACCTAATTTAATGGAATATGCCCTTGTTTCAAATAACTTAAGTAAATTCTCCACCCTGTCGTCAATCACAACCTCACCTTTGTTAATGATAATGGCACGGTCACACAGCTCCTGAACGACAGGCATATCATGTGAGCTAATAATGATCGTACGTTTCTCTTCCCTCACTATCGTTTTTAGAATATTTCGTAATTCATAACTAACCTCAACATCCAAACCGAGCGTTGGCTCATCCAGCAAGATGACATCCGTATTAGCTAATAACGCCACAGCGATTGCCAGCTTTTGTTGCATCCCCCGAGATAATCCATTAACCAGCTCATTCTCCTTTTCTTTAAGGTTGAATTGCTCTAATAATTTATCTGTCTGATCGGAAATTTGCTTCCGAGAGTACCCCCGGTTACCTGCAAAATATTCTAAATTTTCCCGAACCGTAAGACGCCAATATAAATTCCGGTTCCCTTCTAATACAGCACTGATATGCTCTAACGCTTTGAGTCTCTTCTTACAAATATCTAAGCCATTAATGGATATAGAACCCCCATCCGATTCTAACAAACCACAGAGCATCTTTATTGTTGATGTTTTCCCAGCACCGTTGGGACCTAGTAAACCGAGCACCTCTCCACGATTCACATGAAAAGAAACATCACGAACGGCATGTATTTTCTCTTTCGTCTTTCTTTTCTCGTAGACCTTGCTAATCCCCCGTACTTCTATAATTTTCTCCACCTTATAACCATCCTCTCCCGTACGATTTAAAAGAGTGATTCCATTGTTAAATTTATTTTATTTGAGTATCTAAATTTAGATAACTGGCTCCAGATGGATACTTTCTCCGTCTGAGGAATGAGATTTGTATAGACGACAACTATGATATGTCTATAGGAAATATCGCATTTTTTAAGAATGATTGGGTGAATGTCCGGCATGGAGCAAATGTAGGTTATTTCATCATAGAGAAAACGAGGAGGACATCATGAATCACAACAAGAAAAAATCCATTTTGCGTGGTGGGTATTAGTAGGACTGGCTTTAATGCTTGGAGTTGCAAAAAGTGGCGTTATGACCGCAGGCGGGCTATTTTTGACACTAACAATGATCTTATCGTTATTGCCGCAGACATTAATGAGATAGCGCTAGAGAAAGTAAGCCAGAAACAGAATGTTTATGGAATGAAATTTAATGTTGTCTCAGATGAGGATTGGCAGAAAATTAATTCCATCGATGGAGGATACTCAGCTCAATAACGATAATGACAGCCCTCAAGTTAAATGAGGGCTGTCATTTTTTCATTACAAGGCCATTAGAAGATCCATATGAGTAAGAAAATAACTGCAATTATTGCCACCACGATGAAGAGATTGATTACCTCGCTCCAAAATCCAGGAACACCTTGTGTATGATATTTTTGCGCATTGACATCATGGTTTGCTTTATGACCGCCAGGGTCCGTCACATTTGGATTAGGTCCTGGATCAAAAAAGTCAGACATAGAAATCAACACCTTTCTCGATTATAAACCATATTATACCAGTTAATTCCCTTTTTAGTAATAACCTTCTTAGCTCAATTCATTTGAGAATAAAAATAAGGTAAGTGTTTCTTTGATAGAGCTTTTTCGATTAGTTCTTGATCGTAGCCATATTTTTGCAATGCAGTAATAATCGCTTGTGTCCTGTCTGATCGTTGTCTTCTTAAATTTGATTCTAGCTGTATTTCTAGAGGAACCGTAGGAATAGTGTACCGTCCGATTGTTACATTCCTAAAACGATTCCAAATGAATTGACCACCTTCCCATATCCCATCACCATCCATAGAATCAGGAATTCCCGCTGAATTGGAGATATGAACAACTTCCACTTTAAACCCATCGATGATCCAACTCCCCTTTGTCCATGAGAAGCCCGAAGAAAAGGTCTGAGTGTATGTAGGTTCTTCTAAAGAGGATAACCAGTTCTCTCCATGAGGGAATTCACATTTATCCAGCAAGGAATATTCCTTCAGAAGTTCTGCAAATTGTGCAATCCCTTCTTTATTTTTTGTATAAATATCAACGTCTCCCGGAGTCATTTCACAGCCCTGTAAAACCGAACCCACCGAGCCAACCAAGATCCATTCTAATTTCGAATTCACTTCCGATGAAAAATAAAGCTCACATACCTTTGACAAAGCTATTTCCCAGCTATTCATAATTCCACCCCAAATTGACTAGTAAGTTCGAGTACATGAAACCTTAATAACCTCCGATGCGTTAAAGAACTATACAAATTCACAGGAGGTTTTTAAAATGAGATACAGTGCTGCAGGCGCGCGAATAACCTGTCCTTGTTGTCAAAACGATACCTTTCATCTGGATTATAAACTGCTTAACACAAGCGGAGCATCCTTTCTAGGATTTGACTGGGCGAATAAAAACGCTGCTATACTTATTTGTAAGAGATGCACCCATATCTCATGGTTTATGGAAGAACCAACATCAGATAACTAAACACTACCTGATTCTTCTACATCTTCATTATAAAATATTTCTATAGACTATGCGTCCTTGAGCTGGATGCAATTGTTCTTTTGCATCCAGTTAAATACCTCTAGATAACCATCCCCAATTGTCTTAAACCTCTTTGGATAACGATCCGAAATATTCTACAACTACCTCACGAAATTCCAAAGCAGCCCGAGAAATGTACCGACTCTTGTGCCATATTAGAGCAATTTCCCGTACCAATTCGTGATTCTCTATTTGGAGATATTTGATGTCTTCCCGTGAATTTCTTGCTGTACTTGGTATGAAGGCAAGTCCAATCTCAGCTTCCACAAGAGTGATCAACCTTGCAGGTTCATCCCCCTCATATACATATTTAGGCGTAAATCCAACCGATTGGCACACAGAGTCTATTAAATCCCGAGTTCCATAACCACTCTTAACCCCGACGAACCATTCATCTCTCAGCTCTATCAAAGATACGCTGCTTCGATCTGCCAACCGATGCCCCTTAGGAACCGCTACAAGGATTGGGTCGATAAATACGACTTGGCATTCGATGTCATCCCCTTCTAAAGGGGGTGAGGACAAGCAGAAATCCACCTCTCCTCTATCCAAAAGTGTGACCATTTCCTTCGTAGTCAGCATCTGCACATGAAATTGAATATCAGGTCTCTTTTTTCGAAACTCGCGAAGGATATTGGGTAATGTACTGGCGGTGGTCACTGCTAATTCAAGCGTGTTATGTTCCGGGTGAGATAAATCGCTAAGCTCCTGCTTCCCCTGCTCCAATTCAAACAAAGCTCTTTCTGCACGGCGAAGAAATCTGCTTCCGAACTCATTCAGACGCAGGTTCCTTCCTACTCGATCGAATAAAGGGACCCCTAGATCCTCCTCCAAGCGCTGTATTGTTTTGCTAAGTGATGATTGAGTAACGTGCAGATTTCGCGCAGCTTCGGTCACATGTTCCAACCGAGCTACCGCGAGAAAATATTGCAGCTGTAGAAGTTCCATTTCGCACCCCATTCATTCCTTTAAGTCAATGAGAATATAACATAAAATGCGTTGGAATGAATAATTAAAATCAAGTAGGATGACATTAATACGCTTTAGGGGGACACAAAATGAGTGCTCGGAATTGGTGGTTAATGATTTCAGTGGGTCTAGGGATACTATTGAACCCATTAAACTCTTCAATGGTTTCTGTTGCTATTCCAAGATTGCAAAATGTATTCCAACTTGACTATACAGGTGTTTCCTGGATTATTTTTTCTTTCTACATCGCTAGTAGCATCGCTCAACCCGTCATGGGAAAGGCCAGCGATTTATTTGGTAGGAGGAAGATATTTCTTACAGGGCTTGTAGTAGCCTTCATTGCCTCATTATTAGCTCCATTCGCACCAAACTTCGCGTGGCTCCTCGTGTTCCGCATTGTGCAAGCCATTGGAACAAGCATGATGGTTGCCGTTGGGATGGCTATAGTGCGAATTCATGTAACGGAAAAACAAGCGACAGCGCTGTCTGTTTTGTCCATCTTCCTATCTGGTGCGGCAGCCATTGGACCCTTTATTGGCGGGGTTATCATACACTGGTGGGGCTGGCCCGCTATCTTTTTCGTCAATATTCCATTTGTGGTAGTGAGCTTTCTATTGTCTTGGAGAAATATCCCTAAGGAAAACTCGTCATTAACCGTTGCACCGGGCATGTCTCTTCGCAAATGGTTCGATTGGATAGATGGATCAGGGATTCTGCTCTTCACAATGGGTCTGGTTGCCCTGCTCATTGGATTGCTCTCAGCAAAATCATCCGGGCACATTGCTTTAGGAAATGTCATTGTTTCACTGATAGGACTCGCTCTGCTAGGGGTGTTCGTACGACATGAGTTAAAAGCGACTTCGCCTTTTATCCCTTTACGCACATTCGCCAAATATCCTGCAATGACATGGATTAATGTGGAATTCATGCTCGTCAATGTACTCTTTTACTCACTCTTTTTCGGAGTTCCGTCCTACTTGCAAATGGTTCGCCATGTCAGCGAGTATCAAACAGGGATACTTATGCTAACCTTAGGCCTATGCTCTCTTGTTACTTCTCCAATAGCAGGACGATGGATCGATAAATCCGGACCAGGACCGGCACTACTAGTGTCTGCAATATTGATGACTGCGGGATCGGTATGGCTCGTGACATTGAATCAATCTTCACCGGTTATTAGCGTGTGCCTGGCTTTGGCTGCATTCGGAATTAGCAATGGGTTGAATAATGTAGGTATGCAAGCAGCTTTGTTCCAAAGTTCACCCAAGGAAATGATCGGGGTAGCATCCGGTTTATTTAATACTTCAAGATATTTGGGAACCATTCTCTCTTCCTTGTTGATAGGCATCGTAATGAGAGGCAAGTTCAGCTTTGAGGGATTTCAAGTACTTGGGATTATTCTCACGATCATTGCATTGTCTTTGGTATTCATGAGTCGGCGGCGCCGGAAGTCAGGGGAGTTGCAGGAGAGGATAAATTGATTAATTACTCCAAATAGTCCCGCATATCCGGATAAGAGTCGAATACATTTTTTATACTTCAAAAACCATAGAACTACCTCAGATGTTGCTTAACTTTGCCTTCAATAAATAGACATTTCTCAGTGAACCGCAAAAAAAGCGAGAGCAAATCCCCCGCGTTAAGCAAGTACCCTATTGCATTATCTTCCGATGGGCAGGTAGTGGGATACAGAAAAGATTCTATGTGGGCGAGGGAAATCTCGCAGCTTCAAAGTGGCAACGTTCTGGTAGACCGATACCCCCTTGTGCAAATATTGTGCCAGACAACGCGTTAGCCCTGATACGTACTTGATCACCAGCCTGTAATAAAAGTATAGAAGAGACTTCCACGTAAATTGCGTTACCAAAGGAACCGAGACTTACTTCTGAATCTTCAGCAACAACCACTCCGTTTTTCTCAATACGAACAGATGCTTTGAAATCAGCAACTAGATTATTTACGAAGAATATCGATCCGATAATTAAATATATACCATTCTGAATAGGCGTAAATGTTGAGGTTAGTGGGTTAAACTCACCATTTAAATCAAATTCTACAGTTTGGAAGGTGATAACAGTGTCTCCAATTAATTGTTGCTGATCATCTTTATTAACTCTAAATGCCGATACAGGTACAGGCCCCGTTACTCCTGTTGCTCCCGTTGCTCCTGTCGCTCCAGTTACTCCCGTTGCACCTGTTGCTCCTGTCGCTCCAGTCACTCCCGTTGCTCCCGTCACTCCCGTTGCTCCCGTTGCTCCTGTCGCTCCAGTTACTCCCGTCACTCCCGTTGCTCCCGTTGCTCCTGTTGCCCCCGTTACTCCGGTTGCTCCAGTCACTCCCGTCACTCCGGTTGTTCCCGTTGCACCTGTCGCTCCCGTCACTCCCGTTGTTCCCGTTGTTCCCGTTGCTCCTGTTGCTCCCGTCACTCCCGTTGCTCCCGATGCTCCCGTTGCTCCTGTCGCTCCAGTCACTCCCGTTGCTCCTGTTGCTCCCGATACTCCGGTTGCTCCAGTCACTCCCGTCACTCCGGTTGTTCCCGTTGCACCTGTCGCTCCCGTTGCTCCCGTTACAACTTCAACGCTACCTAAAAGTTCGTCCGATAGAATACGATGGGCTGCTACCAATTCCCGGGATTCATCTTTACCCCATAAGGAAACCTGCGTTTCATTTTCAGCTGGACCTACGATCGTAAACACAAATTCGAAAGCGTCAAATTCTACAGAATAGTTACGAGTGATTACAGTGTTTGTTAGTACTAACATCAATTCTTGAACATATATAGTTCTCGTACCGTTTAAATAAAATCCCTCAATTAAGATCGTTGAATAATCCGCCTCGTTTCGATTATCTATTTTAATCGTAACGAAGCTGGACGGTCTAACACCACCAATGAGATTATTGGAAATGGGACCAGTCGACAAAATTACCATTCCTTTATTCCCTCCTTTCCGAAAGAATTTGAATTCGATTTCGTATCGGTTCATGTTCCCTTTACATAAAAATCCTATATAAGTACTGAAGCGTGATTGAGCGTATTGAGAAAGATCAGTTCTACATTATGGAAGGAATGGTTTACTTTATAGTGTATTATCGACTTTACTAAAATGTCTGTTTGATTGTCCTAAGGAAGATATACTAATAATTTTATTGAAATTCTTTGTTCCTTCCCTTCATTACTTATTTAGTCTTGTATATTAAGCTTAGGTGCAATTCCTAAATTCGTTGTGAAGAGTCTATTAAATAAATCTTAACTACGATACATTTGGAAGCTTCTCCATCCCTCTGTTTCTGTGAATAAATAATCGGGCGGGGGATAGCAAGTAGACAACACTAATCAATCCAAACAAACAGGCACTGACTTGAAAAGGCAGCAATTGATTTCCTGAGCTTCCCAGCCAGCCTCCAATTAGCGGACCAATAACCACCCCTAAACCCTCTATGGAAAACAATAGTCCCCAGCTGATCCCTACAGAATCTTCGGGAATGTAGCTGGACATTAAAGCATTCCAAGAGGGAAGCAAAGCAGCATAAGCACACCCTAGCAGAAGCGAGAGCCCAATGGCGGCGGAGAAGGAATTAATAGAAGTTAAGCCGAACAAGGCAACCGCAAATACGCCGAACCCAATGACAAGGAACCACTTCCCTCCAACTTGATCAAACCATTTTCCCATGGGCACAAGAAATAGAACTACGCCTGCTCCTCCCATAAATAACACGATAGACAGCTGAGAATGGGACAGACCCAGATGCGAAATAGCAAAGCTTGTTAGAAAAGGGACTAGTATCCCGCCCGCTGTAGTCTGCAGCAGCATGCCAGGTACCAGAAATCCTCCCTCTTTCACTTTGTTCCATAGAGATACAAACTGCTCACCTACGGATATATTCACACTCTGCACCGAGACGTTGTTCATCTTTACAAGACCTACCAAGATCCAGCCCGCTACGAAAAATAATCCAATGACAGCAAGGGACAGTGACAGCCCACCACCAATTAACAAATTCATCATTACGGGACCCAGACCTAGACCAGCCATCCAGTATACGTACAAGGTTCCCATCTGTTGTGCTCGTTTTTCCTCTGATACCTGGCTCATACATAGGATCCAGATCGGTGAGAATCCAGCACCCAAGCAAGCAGAGGCTACAATAAGCATCCACGGACTATGCGTTGTCACCATCAATAACAGTCCAATGAACCCAAGAAAGAACCCTCCATGAAGCACGGTACGCCCAGGATATCTATCCAAGAGATAGCCGATGAAGCTTTTGATCAAGCTGTCCGTTAAATAGTGTACGGAGACCGCAATGCCAACTACTGACGTTGTAAGCCCCCAGCTCGTCAATATATAAGTGGGTAAGAACGTGATTAGGACAGCCCCTCTTATCCACTCTATAAAAAAGAGAATCATTGCGAGGCGGGTAAACGTCTGCTGTTGTCTTTCTTTCTTCCTAATAATATCCATGAATCGTCTTCGCCTGCCCTTCAACAAGCATGGATTTTGCTGCGGGAACAGAGGGCTGACGCAATTTAATAGCCTCTAAAGCTTCGGTAACGATAGCATCCGAGGCTGATTTCCGCGAAAAGACCTTCATATGCTGTTCCCTTTCATCTCTGTACGCCATATGCTCCAATCGCTGAAGCTGCTCTACTAACTGCTCCTCATTTCGTGCAATCTCTATCAAATGCTGCCCAGATAACCATTCTGCATTACCTGCCTCCTGACCCGGGAGTGGTCGATAGACGATAACTGGAAGTGTTTGAGCCATCGCCTCAGTCAAGGTAATCCCGCCAGCCTTGGTCAAGAGACAGGAAGCTATGCACATCAGCTCCTGCATTTCTTCGGTATATCCCAAAATGTGAACTCGAGGGTTCTCTTGAAAAAGCTCCCCCGTAGCTGCTCGAAGCTTATGATTATTTCCGCACAATACGATGACATCGAAGCTTGATTGAAGCAGTACTCGTTTTATTAAACCGCCAATGTCACTTAATACGCCGTAAGCTCCTGCCGCTAGTAATAGATATTGACGATTTCCTTTTAACCCATGTTTGCGCAAAAGCGCTTCACGATCCTGAGACTGTTCAAAAGCCTCGCGAATGGGAATCCCACTGACCACAAGCTTCTCTTCAGCAATCCCTGCTGACATCAGAGTCGCCTTCATGCTTTCTGAAGCGATAAAATATTTCGTCGTTCGTGGGTGAAGCCACCTGCCATGAACTACATAATCCGTCATAACCGTGAACAGAGGTATTCGACTTCCTGTTGTTGAAGCTAGTTCAGCAGCAGCCAAATAAGGAAAGGTATGAATAATAATATCCGGCTGTATCTCGTCGATGATCCTTTGTACTTTTCGTTTGCCCATAGAATGGATGAGTCTACCCATGAACTGCTCTGGCCTCATCTTGATCGTCATTGTGTACAAGAATCCATAAAATTCTTGCGTATACCCCGTGTTGTTTAAATAGAATCTTCGGGATAGCTCATTCAAGGTAGGGTGGACTGCAGCGAATAGATCCAGAGTTGTAATCCGACTAATCCCCCGACGTCTAAATGAATGTTCGATGGCCTCAGCCACTTTCATATGCCCGTCCCCAAATGCCGACGTAACAATAAGTACTTTAGGATCTGTGTTCATGACAAAGCTCCTTTTTCTCATGGCCTCCTTTAACTCTAACTCTGAATCGTAAACTGATAGTGAAGGGATTCTTAACTGAATATTAATTTCAATATTTTCTAAAGAGAGACCTCGTAGCAGCCAGTTTTTACCCACAAAAAAACGATGACCTATGGCAAATAGCCAATAGTCATCGTTGTTGTACGCTTACTATGATTAAATACTACCTCTCGTGCACAATAATCCCTTTAGAAACACGCAGTTTCGGATATTCGCCCATGATTTCCGGTATATCTTTTAGCGAAAACTGATGGCTAATCAACGACTCAATCTGAACGATCCCCTTCTCAATTAACGCAATCGATTCCTCATGTGTATATGGATTAATGAAAGAGCCCATGATGTTCAACTCTTTTGTAAAAATTTCGAATGGTGAGACTTGAATCAACGTGTCCGGGGAAGCAACTCCAAACATTAAGACTTGTCCACCCTTACGCGATGCCTTAACCGCCAGCTCCATGGAATCCGCCCGGCCTACACATTCGATCACAATATCAAATTGATGATGAAGAGCTTCCATCACACCTTCTGCTGCAGGAGATACGGCTTCATCCGCACCTAATTCGACTAATCGGTCATGTTTGAACACTTCTGGCTCACTGACAATAATCCCTTTAACACCCGCAGCCTTGACGAGCTGCAAGAACAATTGACCAATAAAACCTCCGCCGATAATCAGGACTTGGTGTGCCTTACGGATATCCAGCTTCTTATAACCGTGAAGTACACAACCTAAAGGTTCAATCATCGCCCCTTCGATCCAGCTCATATCATCAGGTAGCAAGTAACAGTTCGCTCCAGGAACAACACAATACTCGCCCATGCCACCGTCACGAGTCACCCCAACAGCCTGCAAGTTATCGCATAAATGTACTTTTCCATTCCGGCAAAAATAACAGTTTCCACAATAGATGTTCGGATCAACCGATACACGGTCCCCCACTTGCAAGGTCGTAACCTCATCCCCCACAGCCACTATTTCGCCCGCAAGCTCATGTCCTAACACAATCGGAGCTGTCACCTCCGCAGACCCTGGGTATCCATGATAAATATGCTGATCTGTACCACAGATCCCGCAGCATTTCACACGAAGTTTAACTTCTTTGGAGCCAACAGCCGGAGCTTCCCAGTCCTTAAATTCAATGTGCTTAGTTCCTTGAAATACAGCCGCCTTCATCTTAACTCATCTCCTTAAATCCAAGTTTTTGTTAACCCGCATCATTCATTGCCGTTACACGTAAAGTCTCCCAAGGCAGTGCCCCGGCATCAACATGATGAACACGAACCATCTTCTCCTCACCCGGAATCAGATCAAAGAAATTATCGTCCATGAACACCCAGGGTGCATCTAGTTCGATCATCACCATCCGGGCAACGCGATCTGAGATCAAGCGGATATGTCCTTTCGCTTCATCCACAGAGATCTGAATATGTGCAGGTTGAAAATTCATGTCCTTATATTCTCTTAAATAGAGTACATAATCTTCTGTCGCCATCTTCTTCGAACGAAGTACAGCCACAACCTCGCGTGGGCTATGCTGTTGCAGTACCTCAGCTTCAGTTAACTTGGCAAAATTAACTTTACTATTCGCTTCAACGGTAAAATCGAATGCACGCTGATATACAATTGTACCATCCATCCGATAAATCGTTAATTCCGCCTCATCCTGATAAGCTTCGCGGCGATCATTGAGAGCCCATAACTGCAGCGGTCCATTCGGATCATGATCCACACATAAGAGTACCGGTGCAAAGAATTTACGCGCATAGTGGTAGCTCGCCTTTGGTAAACCATAATAATCGATAACAGACCAGCTTGTTCCCGGCCAGCAATCATTGAACTGCCAGAATAAAGCTCCGCTTGTATCCGGCTTATTACGGCGGTAATGCTCAATGCCATACCTCAATCCCTCTGCCTGGGTCAGCATGGAGAATTGAATATATTCATTGATATCCTTCGGAACTCCTGTATAACCTTCCATGAGCATAATGCCCTTTGGATAATGGATATCTTTATTACGATACTTCATTTCATCGCTATCCCAATAGAACTGATTGTCCGGCATGTTCTTTGCTAAGGTGTAACGATTGGAAGCGGCATGCAGCCCGAATTCACTGGCGAATTTCGTGAAGTCTGACTTGAATCGTTTGAACGATATCCCTTCAACACTATAATCCTGTGTCTGCGGTTCACCAAACTGACGAGGCTCATTATTCCCATGCCAGACTTGCCAGTTATGAGTATCGCCTACTTCACGCGAATTATGATCATTGCCGCCAAAAGGCGAGCTAGGCCAAAACGTTCGTGTGGGATCGAGTTGCTCCAATACCGCGGGCATGAGCTCATGATATATTTTTTCTCCATAAAAGGGATGCGCGATCTCGCCGTTAGAGGACAGTGCCTCATACAACCAATCATTCTCGTTATTCCCACACCATAGAGCAAGGCTCGTACGACTGCGAAGACGTTTGACGACCTGCTCAATTTCGCGGTGAACATTATTCATGAAATTACGATTGTAATCTGGATACAATGCACAAGCGAACATGAAGTCCTGCCAGATTAAAATTCCTAACCGATCACATTCATCAAAGAAAATATCCCGCTCATAAATGCCTCCACCCCAAGCGCGAATCATATTCATATTGGCATCCTTGGCCATCTGAAGCAGATGTGTATAGCGGCTATCTGGCACGGTCGCAATAAAGCTATCAATAGGGATCCAATTTGCACCTTTAGCAAAAACTTTTACGCCGTTCAATACAAAAGTGAAAGCATGGCGCCCTTCTTCATCCAGCTGCATCAATTCGATCTTTCGAATCCCAAATGGCTGCTCATAGGTATCTATTAGCTCCCCATCAGCAAATAACGTAACGCGTAGATGATATAAGAAAGGTGTTCCTAGATCATGGGTCCACCATAACTTTGGATCCATCACCTGCAAGGTAACTGAATGATGAAGCGTACGCGCTGTAATCGCCCCGTCAACTGTAATCCCTGAAGCTCTGTCCAAAGCGACATTCGCTTCCGCAACACGCTCCGTCCCGTCCAATAATTCCACACGCGCCGTATACGAACATCCGCGATCAAAAGCATGTGCGCATAAATCCACATCAACAACACCTACTTGACCCTCTATCGAAGTTGTACGGGCAAACACATGATCTAAATGTGCATGACGCCGTTTGATCAGCTGTACCTCTTTCCATATGCCTGCACAGACCAGACGTGGACCCCAGTCCCAGCCAAAATGACTCTGCGCTTTACGTGTCCAAATCCGCTTCTTACTATAGCCCGACCAATAATATTGGACTTTATCGCCTGCGTGTACATGAATAGGATCAAATTTTACGGCAAGCGTATTTTTCCCTTTATTTAATTCACGGGTTACATCAAATGAATGGCTAATGAACATATTATCTGTTGATCCAAGCTCCACACCGTTGAGATATACGGTTGCATAGGTATCTAACCCTTCGAATAATAGCTCCATCTTCTCACCAGGTTTAAGATCAGAATCGTATGAAAAGACCGTACGATACCACCATACCTTTTCTTCAATCCAACGGCATTTCTGATCTTGGTGGCCAAAGAAAGGATCATCAATAATACCTTTCTCCCGAAGCGTCGTATGGATATCACCGGGCACTGAGGTGGTCATCCAGAAATAATCAATAAACTCTGGCGATGCAACTTCAAGATCCCGGGCTTCCCCCACATGAAAATCACGAAGTTTCCAGTTTTCAGTTAATTTAATGTTCATTCTCTTCATCCTCTCTCCCAAATTAAAACGCCAAAACCACTTCGGTTTTGACGTTTTATTGTTATACGTATATCAAGCTATCTAAAATTTCTTGTACACTAAGTTCTGCGCAAGCCATTGATGTATCCGCGACTCCGTAATACATTTTAACAACATCGCCTTCCACGAGTGCACCGCAAGAGAATACAACATCGCCGAAGAATCCGTTCTTCTCATAATCCGCTTCCGGCTCCATGATAGGAGCATTGGAGCGCGCAATCACCTTCGAGGGGTCATTTAGATCTAACAAAACTGCTCCCATGCAATAACGATGTTCCAGCGTGGCTCCATGATACAGCTCCAGCCAGCCTTTCTCGGTCTTGAATGGAACCGCACCACCGCCAATCCGGCCGCTATCCCACATCCCCTCACGCAAACCGATCAGATGCTTATGGTTACCCCAATATAATAAGTTGTCCGATTCTGCGATCCATATTTCCGGATCTCCCGTACTTTTCGTTGTTGGACGGTGCAATGCATAATATTTGCCGTTAATTTTCTCCGGGAAAATCAATACGTCTTTATTATCCGGCCCAAAGATCATGCCGTGGTGAGTTACATTTACGAAATCTTTAGTTGATACCAGCGATTCTCCAACGCCCACAGGGGAGACTGCCGAGAAATAAATATAGTAGGTATCCCCAATTTGGGTTACCCGAGGATCTTCTACCCCGAAGGTCTCCAGTGAATTGGAAGGGTACACAAATGGCTTCTCATCCACCGTAAAATGATGTCCATCCTTACTTCGAGCGATTCGGATATAAGATAATGAAGTCAAGTACTGAAATGTAGCACTAACGGATTTATTCTTAATCACACGCGGATCAGAGAAGTCGAAGCGCTCATCATCTGTATTCAGATCCAAAATATCCAATTCATTGGTCTCCGGATTATAAATCGGAGCTTTCACAATTTTTGGATCCTTGCTAATTGGGCGTTCTGCTACACGGAGAAACATTAATATTTCACCATTATAGCTAGCAATACCGGCATTAAATGCACCAATCACTTCAAAGTCATCGTGATACGCCTTAACGTCCGCCGGTGTAATAAGTGGATTTTGTTCATAACGATAGATTTTCATGTTGTAATAACTCCCTTAACCAAATGGATTTCATAATTATAAAATTTCAAATTGAGCAAAAGGATCAGGGATTGTTGCTCGTTGTGCTTCCGCATCGCTGATTCCTGCATATATATTAGCTGTACCGTCCTCATGACGTACGAGCCCGCCGCTGAACACGACATCCTCCAAATCAGGACGTTTGGCAACGCCTGGCAAGAACTGATTGCGTACAGCGATTAATTGAATATCCGAGTACTCACCTGTTGCCGGATCGATAGCGAATACCATCGGGTAATAGTGACGATCGCCCGAATCATCAAAAGATGCGATATGCCCAAGAACACCGAGCAGTCCGTTCTTTAGCAAGTGTGCTTCATTCGCACCGCCCCACTCTTCATCAACAAACTGTCCATCCAATAACGGTGTTTCTTCGATCAATGGAATGGATAACGCTTCTAACGATGCAATGCGGGTAAAGCCGATTTTACCGCGTCCTCCTTTATCTCCTTGAGGGCGGGTCAGTACTCCAATGCTATCTTTCAGATCCACTAGGCGCAGATCTTTCATGCCATCCGGTCCTTTAAAGAATGGTTCTAAGCTCGCGATGTTCTTCCCGCGGTAGAATACTGTACGCCACATTAAGGCATCAGCCTTTACTGGATGTGGATAAATTTGAACGCCTCCAACTATCAATTCGCCATTAATTTTCGTGAAAAAAGGATCTTGAAGTTCAAGGGTAGGCGCTCCTTCACGGGGTACCCATTGTCCATCACGTTCGACAAAAAAAACGACATCGGAATGCTCGCTGTCACGGGATTCAACCCGACCCGCAATCACCCACTCACCCTCATCTTGGAATGGAGCTGTAATATTGTAGACATCTTTATGATCTACACCTGTGAATGTTAATTTCTGTGTATTGGTTACGGATACGTCTTTCATCGCGTATTCCATGAGCAGTTGTTCACATGTCTTCACAGCATTCTTGAGCAGTTTCATAATAATAAAGTTCCTCTCTAGTCAAATAATAGCGGCGCACGCATCCATATTGCGGCTTCATTCGGCAACAGAGTTACCAAGTCTGTACCGCTCACTATGTCTCGGCGGCTTGATAATATATTAGTTGCTTGCCCATCCAGCAGCTCACTAGGATCAATCTGTATGCTCTGATTATCGTAATTCAAGGCTACGAGCGCTCTGGTATTGGTTTCTTTCAATGTTCTTACATATAAAATAAGATTGCCTCTGCGTTCCAGTACGTCATAATCCCCGAATTGAAATACATCCTGTGTATTGCGCAAGTGGAGAAGCTTTTTATAATAATGTAATAATGAATTCGGTTGATTGCATTCGGACTCCACGTTTAATTGCTGATAATTTGGGCCCATGCCAATCCATGGTGTTCCTGACGTAAACCCGCCATGTGGACTTGCGTCCCATTGCATTGGTGAGCGAGACGCATCTCTTCCCTTTGCATTCGCAATTTTCAGGGCTTCCGCCCGGGTTATCCCCCGCTGTAGTGCGATTTCATATGCCTTCAATCCTTGGATGTCCCGCATATCTTCCAGCTTATGGGCTACGAAATTCCGCATCCCAATCTCTTCACCGAAATATAAGAAAGGTACCCCTTTTGCGGTCAAGGCCAACGTTGCCATAAGGCGGGCCCGTTCTTCCTCAATCTCCGCGTCCCCTTCACCAAAACGCGAAATTACGCGGTCCATATCATGACTACCGAAGAATAACGTTGGAACCTGATCTGCACGGTGCACCTTCTCCATCGTCTTAAGCTCGGCGAACAAATTCTCTGGACTAAATTCCTTCTGGCTTCCCAGATTAAAGTTAAAGACCACATCAAACTTACCCGTTCCGCTGTAACGCTTCAGCATATCCATATCTTCAGAGCCGACTTCACCTACCATGAACATTCCGCTATGCGCATGAACAAACCTGCTAATCTCCTCGATGGCATCCATAATTCCATCTTGATTCTGATCATGTACATGCTTCTGCTCACCCGTTACTTCATCCATCGGGTTATCCGGGAATTGATTGGACACCGATAAGAAGTTGATAACATCTAACCGGAAGCCACTTACGCCTTTGCCCAGCCAATAAGCCATAACATCCTTCATCGCTTCTTTAACTTCGGGATTCGCCCAGTTCAAATCGACCTGTTCTTTCGCAAACCCATGATAGTAATACTGTTCTGTTGCAGCATCCCATTCCCACGCGGTTCCACCAAAAAACGATTCCCAGTTATTAGGTGCGCCGCCGTTCACAGCGTCCTTCCAAATGTACCAATCCCGCTTCGGGTTCGTCCTTGAAGATCGGGATTCCTTGAACCATGCATGCTCTGAAGACGTATGATTCAGGACAAGATCGGCAATCACTCTGATCCCGCGAGCCTTCGCTTCCTGAATAAACCGTTCGAAATCTTCCATCGTTCCAAAGTCTGGATCAATCTGACAATAATCTGCAATGTCATACCCGTTATCTACTTTTGGAGACTTATAGAACGGCGTTAGCCAAATCCCTCCGATGCCAAGTTCCCGCAAATAATCCAGCTTGGAAGTAAGACCGCCGAAATCACCAATCCCATCCCCGTTACTATCACAGAAGCTTGGCATATACACTTCATAGAATACCGTCCCTTTCCACCACGGCTGTTCCAACCGATAACCCCTCCTGTGCAGACCTATTTCAAGTTAAATTGCATGCCTTCCTGGAACTTCTTGCCGAAAATAATGAACAAAATAATGATTGGCAAGGTGAGCATCACTGCACCGGCATACATCGGACCCGGATACGATTGATACGGACCGAACATCTGAGATAATAAAACGTTCAATGTTAACATGCCGTCACTTCGGACGACGATCATATCCCATAGGAGCTCTGTCCAGCGTTCCATTAGCAGGAATAGGAATACAACGGTCGTAATGGACTTCGACATCGGCATCATAATCTTATACAGGATTTTGAAATCGGATGCCCCATCCAGCTTGGCGGCTTCAATAAAAGCGTCGGGTACCGCCTTAAAGAAGTTGGTGTACATGAAGATCCCCCATAAACTCATCGCCTTGGGAATAATGAGCGCCCAATACGTATCGAACAATCCTACTTTTTGAATAATCAAAAAGTTAGGGATGATCAGAATGATTGCCGGAAAGAACATATGAAACAACACAAAGTTGTTAATAGAGTCTCTCCCGCGGAATTTCAGCTTCGCCAACGCATAAGCGACCATAATCGCGAACATCATCATCAAGGCTGTAGATACCAGGGAAACGAACACACTGTTAAAGAAGGCGTGAATCCATGGTCTTGTAATCCCGGTCTCACCACCTGTAAAGAGCCATTGATACGAACGCAGCGTAAATTTCGTAGGTATCAGCTTCCGGTCTACCTGTGACCAATCTGCAAGTGAGTTCAATACCATATATAAATAGGGGAATACCATAATCACGAGCAGTACGATCGCAATCAGATAGCGGATCGACAGCCGGAGCTTGATGTTTGAATTAGACCCAACCATTGCGCTTACCCCACATTTCCAGAATTTTTCGGATTACGAATATAGATATAAATGTCGCAACCGCAGCCATAATCGCGATAGCTGATGCGTAACCTGCCTGCAGGTTCTTAAATGCTTGACTGTATATTTCCATTTGCCATGTATTCGTTGCATAGTTCGGTCCGCCGCCTGTTAATTGGTAGACCTCAGTAAAGATACCGAATGTTGCACCAAAGGATAAAATTAAGGTTGTATAAATCGCAGGGTAAAGCAAAGGCAACGTAATTCTCCAGAACCTTTGGCTGTCCTTCACGCCATCAATTGCCGCTGCTTCATATACTTCCTGATCAATGCTTTCTAAACCTGAAGTAAGAATTAACGCATAGTAACCTGTAAATTTCCAAGCCATAATCATCGCAACGACGAACAATGCCGAGAAAGATCCGCCGAGCCAGTCAATATCAAGACCTAACCGATCCCTTAGAAACGTCTGAACAGGACTTGTATGTGACAAAAAACCTTTAACAATAAGGGATGCAACAACCCCTGAGGATAGGTAAGGCAAGAAGAATCCAATAAGAAATACGGTTTTTAATTTAGGTAAGCCTTTTACAATTACCGCTACAAAAAGCGACATGGCTGTGACAATCGGTACAAATACGATCATAAATTTGTACGTTACCCAAAATGCCGATCTTACCCCTGGTGTGCCTAATGCTTTGGTAAAGTTCTTGAATCCTACAAAATCATAAGTTGGTGAAATCAAGTCCCAGTTAGTAAAAGACAAATATAGAGACCAAATAAGCGGGCCCAAGAAAAACACAGTCGAAAAAATAAGGTAAGGGCTGGCAAAAAGCCAGCCTAACCGATTATTATTTTTTTCAATCATTATTGAAGTTCCCCTTCAATCGCCTTCTTCATATTGTCCCAACCCGTTTTTGGATCAATCTCACCACGAACGATTTTGTTAAAGGCCTCTTGACCAATAAAGGTTTGCAATTCGTTGAATTTTGGATTGTCCATGGATGGAACAGCATTCGGGATTGCTTTTGCATACTCTTGCAATACAGGCGTTTTTTCAAATACAGGTTTAAATGCTTCATTCGTACCTACATCATCACGTGCTGGAGGCAAGTTCGTTTCTTGGAAAAAGGCAACATCGTTTTGAACATCCGAGTATACCCACTTGATGAATTCTATTGCAGCAGCCTGTTGCTCTGGGCTTGCCGATGCGTAGATAACAATTCCTTTAGCATCCGCAAAAGTTTTCGCATTTGCTGGATCCATACCGTCCGGAACAGGAGGCAATGTGACTTCAAAGTTCTTTTTGTACTCAAGTTCCGGATATTTCTCAGCCCACATGTTAAATGTCCAAGGACCGACATCCGTAAATACACCCACGCCATTTTCGAAAGGTTCCGTTACGTTCTGAGTCAAGAGCCCTTTCTCCTTACGAAGATTGTCCACGTAAGAAAGTACGTCTACACCAGCTTTTTCATCGCCAACAAATTGGCTACCCTCAATGAATTTGTTACCATCAGATGCTGCATTGTACAACATAAAGAAGTCGAACCATCTTTTCCATGATGTAGGATCTGCTAAGTCTGGTTTCGCCCAAAGATATTTATCCGGGTATTTTGCTTTTAATTTTTTCGTTGCCTCAATCACTTCACTGTATGTTCTCGGAATTTCGTTCACACCAGCTTCTTTCAAGATATCCGTTCTCCATCCGAACATCATCGCATTCGAGTAGATTGGAAGAACATATTGATGACCATCCGCAAATTCCCAAGGCTCAATCGTTTTGGACATATTACGTTTTGTCACAATATCATCGAAGCCTGCTATTGTATCCAAAGGAACTAACGCTTTACTGTTCGCAAGTTGTGCTGCAAAACCACGGCTAATATTCTCAGTCATCGTCGGAGCGCTTCCACCCGCGATTGCGGCTTGGATACTTGCCTCAGAAGTAGGGGACTCCTTGATCGCACTTACGTTAATTTTCACCTTAGGGTTAACAGTCTCGTACTCTTTGGCGATTTTCTGCCAATATGCTTGTTGAGTCGGGTTAGGTGCAGCCCAGAACTCAATAGTTGTTACTCCATCTGCTGAAGTGCCTGAATTACTGCTCTTTGATCCACAACCGGCAAGAATCGTGAATACAAGCGTAAGTGCAAGCATTACTGAAAGCTTCTTCTTCATAAAATAAACCCTCCCTGAGTATCGATGCACATCAGTGCAGCATTTTGTAATTCCTAGATATAATTTTGTAACGTTACAAAATTAGATAAATATATATCTGTAAGCGGCTTTGTAAGCGTTACAATTGCTATTATTATAGTTTTTAGCGAAAATGTCAACCTGTTATTCGAGTATTAATGAAAAAGACACAATTAATCACATTACAAATTAACTTTACTTAAATGGTTTGTAATGTTAAAATAATTTATAGTTGTAATGTAGTTTTACAGCATAATCTTTAGTATTATGAGAGACAGTATGGAAGAATATTCATTACACTTCTAATTAGAAAGGACGTATCTTCGCATGAAGGTGAAGGTAACAATGCAAGATATCGCCGATCGATTGAATATATCGAAGAACTCTGTTTCTCAGGCTCTGTCCGGTAAAGACGGTGTGAGTGAGGAAACGAGACAGTTAATTATCGATACTGCGAATGAAATGGGTTACACCTATTCGCGAGGGCGCAAAAGCACAGAAGAAGAAGCTGGAACCTTTGTCATTTTGGCATCAGAATTTGCATTTTCCAAACGTAACTTTTTTGGAGAAATTTATTTGAGTATTGAGAAGGAAGCAGCGAAGCGAAATAAGCGTATGGTTATTCAATCTATTGATCATCACGCTTCCGAACAATTGATTCTGCCTCCTATATTATTTGATCCTTCCGTAGAAGGAATCTTGATTCTGTCCCATATTACGACCCCATATATTCAAGCAGTGACGGGCACAGGGATTCCCACCGTGTTAATTGATCACCATCACCCTGATCTTAAGGCCGATAGTATTCTTACCAATAATCGTTATGCCGCTTATACAGCGGTGCAGCATTTAATTGAATTGGGACATACCCGTATTGGCTTCATCGGCAATATTCAATTCTCACCAAGCTATTACGAGCGTTTAGAAGGTTATCGCCTGGCTCTATACCAATCTGCCATTGAATACAACCCAATATGGGTGTTCGATCGTGCCATTGAAGAAATGGATGATGTGTTCAACGCTGTACAAAAGTTGGATAAGCAGCCTACGGCTTGGTTCTGTGTCAATGACGGCTTTGGGTTCTTGATCAATTCCGTGATGTACAAGCTTGGGTATCAGATCCCCCAAGATGTATCTATTGTGAGCTTTGATAATGGACAGTTATCGCGGATAACAACTCCTTTGACTACAACGATGGATGTAGATTTGTCTTACTTTGGACGAAAAGCTATAGAACAACTCTTCTGGCGCATTGATCATCCCGAGGAGCCTTTTATAGAAGTTCTCCTTCCTACCCATCTGATCATTCGGGAATCCACACAACATCCAAATACATAATCAGTTCATATAGACAGGAATGTTGTATGGAGAATAAATACACGCACATCACAAAAAGGGAGGGTCCCACAAGCCATGAAATGGCTGTGGAACTCTCCCTTTACTTTCAGATTAGGATGTATGTTGACGCTCGTTGTGGTCACTACGTGAATGGACCGTTGTTCCATTCACCCTACTACCAATATCCTCGGATTCCGGTCTGCATGCGGATCAGCGCTTCCAAATAATAATAGTCTCCCCAAATCATATGGCCATCAGGCACACGTCCACCTCTGACATGATAGGAACCATGCTTTAGAAGCCCCTCCGCCTCCGGATTTCCGGATGTCGCATAATGTTCCGCTAAGGATTTCATGCTGCGGAGTAAGGCTGCTTCATAAATAGCACGGTCCGGGTCATCTGCGTCCAGAAGATCCAGCAACTCCAAAAGACCGGAAGCCGCAATGGCTGAAGCCGAGCTGTCGCGAGGGGTCCCCGCTTCCACAGGCACATCGAAATCCCAATAAGCCACACTATCCTCCGGAAGATGGCTTATAAAATAATGAGCCAGGCTTTTAGAAGTAATAAGAAAATCCTCATTCTGCGTATAGCGATACGCCAGCGCAAAACCGTATATTCCCCAGGCTTGACCACGAGTCCAGGTCGAACCATCCTCATACCCTTGATGAGTTCCTCCACGAATCGCACTCCCCGTAGCCGGATCAAAGTAAAAAGTATGATAAGAGGAATCATCCCCGCGCACAAGAAATTTTCGGCTCTTTAACGCATGCTGAAGGGCTATATCATAGTAGCGATTGTCCCCCGTTTCCTCCGCAGCCCAGAACAGCAGAGGCAAATTCATCAAACAGTCAATAATGATACGCCCCCCGTTCTCAGGATCACTCTCTAGACCCCAAGCCTGGAGGATTCCAGCTGTTTCACGCCAGCGTTTACACAACGTATCTGCAGCCTGCAGACCGACAGCCCGCGCCGCTTCACTGCCTGTTATTTCCCACTCCGCTACTGCAGTTAGTGAATACAAAAAGCCAATATCATGATGATCTAAAGCGATGTGCTGATCCAAACGATGCTTGAAGTCCCCTAGCCATGAGGCTGCCGCCTCCTTAAAGAATGAATCTTTACCATATTCGTAGGCAAGCCACATCATGCCCACATAGAATCCCTCTATCCAATCATCATTGTCTCCCCATTCGTACTGTTGCCCCTCGGCGATATGGGGCAGTTTGCCCGGATGGTTAGTAATGTTACTCCCAATTTTGTGAATCGCATCCTCAATGGCCTTAGTCCACATCTTTGTTGCTCCTTTCCAATAAATCAACAGTATGCAAAAGTGCATCGTTACTAGGATCGTATACAGCAATCCTTCCGTCTGACTGCCACTGAATAAGCGGCGGCGAAGCCAGACTGGCCTGATTCTCCGGAGTATTCGTTGCTCCAAAGACAGCAGATATCAGTACCTGATCTCCCGGCTCCAATCTGGAGATCAAGCTCGGAAGAAACGTCCGAGGCTTCAGCAGATTAGTATTCGGTTCGGGTAGCACGCATTCTCCCCGGTCAAAACCGCTTAGCATATGTATGGCACTGATTCCCCAGGGCAATTGCACCGAGACAGCAGTGTTAGATACATGAATGATTTCCCGATCACTGCGTGAGAAGCCAGCAGACTGGCCAATGGCAAATCCACCCTCCGCTACGTCGAGACACCGGGCGCTATGAATGCTGTGAATACGGACATGCCACAGACCCGCTGGAATAATCCATGTCTTCACATGTACATCGCTCCAGGGATGCCAGCGTGAATATACATAATTCTCTCCAATTTCCCACATCTCGCAGAATCTGCGTACCCGGTAATGTTCATCGCATTCACACAATGCTAATGTAGAGTCGTAAGCGCCTTGAACTAAGCCATAACCCGCCTTCGGCACACTGAATCCGAACAGCGTGGAGTAAGCAAACTTGGAATATTTAGCTGCGCTATGGGCCATATCAAAGTTAGCCATCTGACCAGAGGTATAGGCAATAACATGCTTATTTCCTTCCGGACGACTCACCAGCATACGTGCCTCTTCGAGTGGTAACATCTCTTTCAATACAGGCAGTGGTTCTTCTTCCGCTTGCCAAAAAGGATGATCGTCCGGCAAGGCAAGAATAAGCATAGCTTTAAAGGCCCAATACGGTGATCCGGGGGCATTGTAGTTCTCCGTCATTACCAGATTCGGGTAAGCATATCCGATACTTAGTAATCCGTCTATTCCCACAATAGGCTTCTCAAACCACCAACGAAAATGACGCATTATAATTCCTTTGAGAACGCCATATGAAAAAGGAAGGACCTCAGCATACACCAGCGCACTCCAGAAAGAGACCTGCGCAAAACGATAGGTCAGACTACGTCCGAAAGGAATCGCACTTCCGTCCTCAGCAAACCAATACATAAAATCTTTGGCAAATTGCGCGGATCTTTCCCGGTAAACTGCAGCCCTCTGAGGATCATCATCCGCCATCAATTTAGCATATATCAGCGTATAATAATGCATAGCAAAAGCAATATAATAGTCTCTCTGATCGGTCAGCCCGTCGGAATACCAGCCATCACTCAAGTAGTAGGTATCAATCTTCTCCAAATAATTATTCATTATCTCTTTATCGTAGGGCAATCCGACTTTCTTAAAGCCCACATTCACAAGAACCGTGAACATCAGCCAGTTATTCGGGTTCGAACGATCCACATGATTGATCTGGTTCAACCAGTTATATACCTGCATTTTCTGAACATCACTCAGCGGCTCCCACAGCTTATGCGGCGCAAGAGCAAGCCCCAGTCCCAGCACAGCCTGTTCCACCATACGCTGGTCTTTGGTTGAGAATTCACCCCAGTATTCTTCATGTTCAGGGTCAGTCCCATTGACGATCCCCTCGAGGAACTTCGGCCAAAGCGCACTCTCCCCTCCCCCGCTGGCATGGGGAACAAGCCCCCATAACGGACGAGCGAAGGCTTCCATAAGCGCGGTAGCTTCATTGTATATTGATCCTGTAGCTCCCATATCGATTCCTGCACATCCAGAAGTAAATCGACTATCCAGCGGAGCATATAGGTCATTTAAGAACATTTGTAATTCATTTTTAGTACCCTTCAGTTCCACAGTAATGGTTCCTCCAATCCAAACTCAATGCCAAGCCGCATATTCACTAGGCCTCATGCCCATTTCCCGTTTAAACAGCTTGATAAAATAACTTTTGTTGGCATATCCCAGATACTCGGAGATCTCTTCCACAGTCTTTCCAGACTGATTAAGCAGCTCTTTTGCCTTCTGAAGCTTTAGCATATTTACATATTCGATGAAATTCTGGTTTGTTTCCCGTTTAAACAAGCGGCTGAAATAGCTGGCATTCAAGTTCAAGCGTCCAGCCATGTCCTCCAGCGTTATTTTCTCCGTTACATGACTGATCACGAACTGCTGGGCTTTAATAACTTCGCTCCGTTTGGACTTAATAGAGAATATACTTATTTTCCGCGCTAATTCTTCCAAGTACTGAACTAGCCACTCTTCCAAATGCTCGAGGGTATCAATGTCACTCACCACGCTAAACAGCTTTTCTTCGGCCATAGGCAATGGAGACTGGAGCAGCTGTTTCGTCTTCAATTGCAAGTCCATCAGCAACCGGAGAACACATTCCTTAACTTCATTTGGATGAAACTTTTGCGTTGCCACCCATTCTCGCCATTCCTTTACATGAACACGAAGCTCTGTTTCCCTATTCAGGGCAATATCATCATTAATAACAGCGTACAGACTTCCATATTCGGCATAAATATCATCCCGCGAAAAGCTAATCTCTTCAAAACGGTGAATGCCCGCCGCTGGAAAATAAAACCGCTGAATCTTCTCCTTTAGCATCCGCTGCAGTGTTCCGCGAATTTCCTCAGGACTGCGCGCCTCAGCACCAAATATGCAGGAGACAGACAGCTTGAGATATTTCTGTACCGCAGAGGCTGCATTTTGAATGGAATGATAGATCGCTTGGTGGTCTCTGGAAGACTGGTCGCTGCAGAAAAGAATAACAATCTCCTTATGGCTGTATCTCGAAATAAATAAACTGTGATCAGCCTCAAGCACTTCCTGCATAATATTCTCGACGGCAAAAGAAATCGTATATTCACTCATACGGCGCACCCGTGAAGCTTCCTCTGGACGGTCAATCACTATAAGCATTGGAATGTAGGTCTTGGCATGGATCATAATTCCGTTTGACCGGGCTTGCTCGATCCAAGCTACCTTGTCCCAAGATTGGTATAACGTATCTTTTAGAAACTTTTCTTTTAGCGCAGCACGGTTTTGTGATTGCTTTTGCTTATATACCTGCATCTCGGTATGCTGCTGCCTGTTCAGACCCACTTCCTTCACAAGTGTTCTGAGTGCATGTTCCAGCTGCTCGATATTCAGTGATTCTTTTAAAATATATTCTCCTACGTTTAATTTCAGCGCCTGCTGAGCGTATTTGAACTCGTTGTGGCAGGACAGAATAATCGCACGAATTCCGGGCTTCATCGCTCTGAATTTCTCAAGCATCTCCAGTCCGTTCATCTTAGGCATGCCAATATCGGTGATAATCAGATCCGGTGGATTCTGCCGTGCTTTTTCCCAAGCCTCAAGACCGCTATAATAACATCCGGTGAGTTCAATCCCGAGCTCACTCCATGACACGGCTTGCGACAAATAACGGATAACCGGATAGTCATCATCCACCAAAATTGCCGTCAGCATTCTCTATACCCACCTTTCCGTAGTTCAGTGGAAACTCCAAACAAATCTCCGTACCCACATCAGGTTCGCTTGATATATTCAACTTAAATGAAGCACCATAAATCATACTGAGGCGTTGGGCCACATTACGTAAGCCTATGCCGGAGAATCCTTTTCTGTCCTCTTCTGCAATTTGCTCACTACTGTATGCGGTTTCACGAAGTCTTTTTAAATTCTCCTGTGACATTCCGATACCATTATCCTTAATGGTGATAACCAAGGTTCCTGTAGTTGTAATAATACGAGCTTCAATAAAGATCTCACCACCAAACTGCTCGAAACCATGGATGATGGCATTCTCGATCATAGGCTGAATCATAAACCGAGGCACCAGTGCTTCAGCAGTTCCGTCTGCTAAATTCATTTCCAGCCTGACCTGATTGGCATGACGAAAATTCATCAAAGTCACATAATGAGATATCGTATCTGTCTCCTCACGAAGCGGGATAAACTCATTGTCTCTGTTAAAGGTCATACGGAGCAAAGACGACAACGAACCAATCAACTCGGCGTTCTCCTTGTCTCCTTGCATCAGAATATTTAACCGGATCGAATTCAACAGATTAAACATAAAGTGCGGATTGATCTGTGCCTGCAGCATTTCCAGTTCAGCTTTTCTTTTTCCTGTTTGCTCATAGGTGATTTGTTCAATCATCGACTCGATTCGATCTAACATTTGGTCGATGGTACGAGCCAGTTGAGCCGCCTCATTATTCCCACGGATTAGCGAACGTTCGTCCAATTGACCACGACCTATTCGCTTTACAAAAGCACTTAATTTCACGATGGGCTGAGTCAGCTTAGAGATTAGAACGGTTAAGAGAACGGAAAAGAAGGTAAAGAATAGAATTTGCACGGCTAAGCTGATAAATAAAATCTGTTTATTCTTTGACAATGCCGCCTTCATAGGGATAATGCTCACCATCTGCCATCTGTTGCTGCTCAGCTCCTGGTCAACATACAAAAATTTCTCCCCACTGATCTCGACAGTATCAAGCCGACCTTCCTTTTTCCACCACGTCATTGTTTCACCAATTCGGGCTGGATCAGCATGTGAGACTACAGTTCCCTTGTCATCCAAAAGCATCATCTCTTTGCCATTGTCATTGTTCAGATAAGGGCGGAGTTTACGCTCATTGATGTTGATAATCATATATCCGATCGTGCTGCTGGAGGTCGATTGTATAGGTCTCGCAATAGTTACCCAATTGGCTGAGCCCTTATCAGAATAGTTGTAGTAGGTGTCGTGCTCCGCTCTCCAGAAAGTCGAAATCGGCTGAGTTTGTTTCAATAGTGACATCCAACGCTCGCTGTAAAAGGTTTTCGGATTAAAGTCGCTATAAGGATAACTCGTATAAATAAATCCATTCTTACCGATTAGTGTCACTTTCAAATACTCTGAAAGAACGAACATATCATCCAGCATCCGCGACATACGGTTATACTGGATGATCTCTTTCGCTGAATGGAGCGACTCTGGAACAGCAGACATCATCTGCCTGATTTCGCTGTTCTGAAGCACAAAATTGGACTGCTCCAGCGTTTGTTCAAAAATGGCATTCATATTGGCACTGGACGCATTGAGAGATTCTCTTGCGCTGCCAACGGCCTTCTCCAGAATCAGATCCCGGGTTAAATAATCTGTAACCATGTAAATGCAGACTAGCGGGATCAGTACGCAAATCATTGAAGACCAGACAAGTTTCATTCGAAGTGATTGATGCTTTCTAAACACGGATGACAGGCCCCATATCTGTTTTAAATTTGGAGCAGGAGGCAGAAATGCTTTCCTGCCCCCACATTATAAGCCCCCTTGGGGAAGCGTACAATCAGTCTCCGCCTACTTTCCGCTGTTGTTCTGAACGACTTCCGAAATTTTCTTATCGATATTGGTAACGGTGACATCCAGATCCTGTTGGCCAAGGAGATACATTTCCGCTTCTGGAATAACGTTGTTCTTAGCTTCATCCGCATATTTAGCCGGAACTTGCGTCGCACCAGGTGCCGAATTCTCCATCGTATATTTCAGGGATTCAACATCAATCATAGATGGATCCTTAGAACCACTCACAATCGTATCCACCAATTTGTTCGTATCCGATTTCGCCCAGCCAGAGAAGACACGTCCGCCAATTTCCAGTCCTTCTGAGGTATACCAGCGTACAAAGGTGTAAGCAGCTTCCTTATGCTTGGATTTAGCAGCGATCCCCATGTAGGTTGGCTGAACAGGTGAGTAATGTTTGCTCTCACTATCCAGTCGAGGGATCGGCGCAAACGCGGTAACGAAGGTTGCTGGAATGGCATCCGTTCCACCCGATTCCGCAACCATCCAGTCACCCATCGGAAGCATCGCTGCTAAACCATTAAAATACTGATTCCGGTAGGCAAGCTTCTGCGAAATAATATCCTCGTAAGGAGTAGCACTCTTATCTTCGTACATCATTTTCTTCATCATCTGCAGATTAGCCTTAAATTGCGGGTCCAGGGCATTGGAGGTTCCGTCAGATTTCAGAAAAGTATTATCCTCAGGTTTACTCATCAGCTGGAGTTGGAAATAATCTGGCCAATTGTGCAGATATGCGCCAAAACGCTTCGTTGCGCCCTCACCCTTGGTCAATTTCTTGGCATACTCTTCGAAATCCGCCCAAGTCCAGTCGGTCGGAACCGGCAGACCAGCCTCATCTAGCATTTCTTTGTTAAGAAGCACGAACCAGCGCTGCATAGATGACGGTAACGCATAGACTTTGCCATTGACCGTAGTGTCCACTAGATATTCATCGGAGAGCTTATACCCTTCTTTCTGAATATATTCGTCCATCGGTGCTAACACACCGATATCTGCTCGCTGCGAATAGTTGGTATACGGCAGTTCGACAATATCCAGCGGGTCACTTGCAGCGGCCATCAAATCCAGTTTCTGCATAGAGGCTACTGAATCGCCTTTTTCATTCAGTAGATCCACTTCTACATGAATGTCGGGATGCGCCTTCTCAAACTCTGCGATAATCGTACTCCACTTCGCTTTGGCTTCCGTCTGCCAGGTACTCAGCTTCAACGTAACCTTCTCTGCTGCAGGCTCCTTATTTCCACCAGCATCAGGCGCATCTGTTGCTCCTGCATTATTTGTTTTCGCATTTCCACCGCAAGCGGCCAATGACAACGCCATAGATGTGATCATAAGCACGGATAATAATTTCTTTTTCATATAGACCCTCCTATAAATGTGTTGGGTATACCTCGCTTTACAGCCAAAGCTATGTAACTGCTTACAAGAACATCCTAACATGCAGGATAGACGAGGAAAGTTCTCATATTCTACCGAAGAGAAACTATTTTGACTTTTATTATCCTTTCACGCCTCCGAGGGCAATTCCCTCAATAACCTGCTTCTGACCGAGAGCAAAAATAATCAGCAGTGGCAGAATTGCAGATACCGCACCAGCCATCATGAGGGAATAAACATCCCCGTATTGGTCCCCAAACAACCGAATACCTAACTGAATAGTAAACAGCTCTTTAGATTTCAAAAAAATGAGTGGGTACTGATAGTCGTTCCAGGTCCAGATAAAACGCAGAATAGCATAAGTAGCTACAGCGGGACGGATCAGCGGAAATGCAATTTGTAGAAAAGAACGAAAATGACCTGCTCCATCCATCCGCGCCGATTCAAGATACTCGTTGTTTACCCCCATAAAAAATTGCTTGAGCATAAACGCACCGATAATACTAAAGCTGTTAATTAAGATCAATCCTAAATGCGTATCAATCAGATTCAGCCAGTTAAATAGTAGAAACTGTGGAACCAGCGAAGCCTGCGGAGGAACCATGTAAAGGGCCAATACAACTACAAACATCGCATCTCTACCCGGAAAACGCAGCTTGGAGAACCCATAAGCAGCCAGTGCGCATATCAGCACATTAATTATAGTCGTGGCTAGCGTAATATAAATGGAATTTCCATAATAGCGAGCGAAGTCACCCGACCAAACCTGTTTATAATTTTCAATGAGGTTCCACTGCTGTGGCAACCATTGAATTGGAAAGTTAAATACATCTTTCTCCAGTTTAAAGGAAGTGGACAACATCCATAGAAATGGTAAAAGAAATGCGATGCCTAGCAGGCCCATTGCGATTGTCCAGATGGTTCTGGATAGAAGCTCTTTTCTCACTGTAATTTCTCCTTTCTGCCTTTAATAATTGACCCATTTTTTTTGCGCTAACATCTGCAGGGCTGTAATGATTAGGCAGATGAGGAACAGTACAAGTGCCATGCTAGAGGCATAACCAGTCTTCAATTGATTGAAGGCGGTGTCATATAGCTCATAAACGATAACGGTCGTGGAGTTGGCCGGTCCACCCTGTGTCAGCACTTGAATCAGATCGAAGATTTTAAATGAACCAATGACCCCTGTAACCAGCAGGAAAAAGGTAGTTGGCGAAATGCAGGGAACCGTGATATTGCGGAATTTCCGCCAGCTATTAGCCCCATCAATATCAGCCGCTTCATAAAGGTCCTTCGGAATACTCTGTAACCCAGCGATAAAAATAATAATGTTGTACCCGAGCTGAATCCAAATCTGGATCAACATAAGCGACGGCAAAGCATAATGGATATCAGCTAACCATTTTGGCGGATTACTCCACCCCAGTGACATCAGGAATTGATTGACAGGTCCTAATGAGGGATGAAACATTACCTGCCAAACCATAGCGATGGCAACTACACTGGAGATGTAGGGTAGGAAGTAAATCACTTTAAACAAGTCCTTCAGGAACACCTGTTTATCAATCAGGATCGCTAACAGCAGAGCAACGATGATCGTAACCGGTACTGTGATAATAAAGAGCAGATTGTTCAGCAAGCTTTTCATAAAAGCATCATCATGAAACAGCCTTATGAAATTATCCATGCCCGCGAACTTAATCCCCCCTAACCCAGCCACAAAGTTCCAGTTCGTGAAGCTTAACAGCAGTGAGCCCAGCACTGGGATCAAGGTCAAGATGATCAGCCCCAACATCAGTGGAGCGACGAATAAATACCCAGCGATTGCTTCGCGCGTATCCATTTTAAGATGAAATTTTCGTATCATAGTTCTCCTCCTTTACTTATCCATAATTGTAGAAAAAGTAGGCGTTGATCATAAGAACTAGAATTGTTCATTTTGGAACTAATTTTACCTATCCTTTAGTTACGAAATTTTCTAGACAACCAAGTATAAACACCTTTGGCGTCCTTATAAGGACGCCAAAGGTGTTTATGCGAGAAATATAAGACATAAAGTATATTGTAAAACTTATACTTTCTTATATTTGTAAAAAAAGCGCGAGCCATGCTCCCGCCATCCACTACATTTCTATTTTTCCACGTATAGCAGAGATCGTTTTACACGGACGCAACCTCTACAACACCTTTTCCATCCCCACCCGTGCTTTTCAGCTTTTTACTAAAAATCATAAACAAGATGACGCCCATTAAGCTCGTTATAACTTCTGTTATGGTCATTGACCAGATCACGCCATGAAGTCCAAAGACAGAATGTAACACGATAATCATAGGGATAAACAATACGCCTTGTGTGATGGCCATAATGTTGGTTGGTACTCCCTGTCCTGTCGCTTGAAAAATACTCATAAACAAACCTGTAAATCCATTAAATAAAGCAGAAATCAGCATGGCTACCAAAATATAAGTTCCCATACTTAACACTGAAGGATCATTAGAGAAGAAATGCAGGATCGTTCCTCTAAACAGAAACACTAGACCTACAAAGACAAAAGCAATACCTCCGATATAGGCAAAAGCATGTTTAATCGTTGATTTAAGTCTCGCCATATTTTGACTAGCAAAGTTAAACGCAAATAGCGGAATCAAACCTAAGAATAAGCCCATTGATAAGAACTCCGGAACTTGCACAATTCTTAAGGCCACACCAAATCCGGCAACCACATTTTCTCCATATTGAATCGCGAAGTTATTTAACAAAAGCGTGCTCACAATCACAAAACTAAATTGCAATAACTCCGATACACCTATTTTGTATACTTCTAATTGATCACGAACAGATATCTTGAAATGCTTCAAAAATCCCCTTAAATGCTCACTTTTCGTTTCTAAAAAATAGACATAATAAATCGCGGAACCCACATTCGCTAAAACCATCGCCAACGCAGCACCTGCCACATGCCATTTCAACACAAGAATAAAGAGTGGATCAAAAATTAAACTTAAAGCCGTACTAATAAAGATACCATACATCGATTCTTTGGAGGCACCTTCGGAACGGACTAGCTGTTCCAAGGCAAAATTAAGCACAATGGCAAATCCACCGGCAAAAAGGGTCAAAGCATAAGCCTTAGTAAAGTCTAGAGTAGCAGCATCTGCGCCTAGTAATCGCGTAATTGGATCAATCGCTAACATCGCTATTAGAGCAATAAGAATACCCACTATAATGCTTCCATAAAAAGTGTATCCGGCAACCTTCTTTCCCTTCTCCGTATCCTTTTGCCCCGCGAGCCTTGTAATAAATGTTCCGCCACCTACGCCAAGCATATTCCCAAAGGCCATTAAAACTGTGAAAATGGGTAGACCCAGCGTAATGGCAGTCAGCATACTAGTATTGTGGAGTAAGCCAATGAAATAAGCATTGATTACATTATAGATGGTACCTACAGACATCCCGATCATCATAGGAATGGATAAATGAGCAATTGCCTTCTTGATCGGCGCCGATTCTAAATAATATTGATTGGAGACTTCTGTTTCCATGATTAACCCTCCGAACGTTTATAGACTTGAATTAACTTTTTGCAGTAAAGACTTTAAGTTTGCTGTTTCTTCCGGACTGAGTGCTTTTGTAATGCTTGCTTCTACCTCAGAGAAAATCTCATTGAACTCCTCGACCAAAAGAGCGCCCTTTTCCAAAACAAAAATGCTCTTCTGCCGTTCGTCATTTTCAGGTGTGACACGCTTGATATAACCTTTCTTTTCTAACCCTTGAAGCATGCTGGTGATACTCGCCCCTTTTCTATTAAAGACTTCCGCCAAATCCTTTTGAATCACACCTTTTTCTTGATGCTCAAAAATATAACCGATCATGCGTCCTTGCTGTGAATTCAGCCCTAGCTCATTCAGCCTGGCGTCAGCTGTACTTTTTAGTTTCATCCCGATCTCTCGAATCAAATTAGAAAATGGTGTATTTTCAACGGGTTTGCTCATTATTATTTCCTCCGCATTCGTATTAGTTAGAACTCTAAGTAACATCATTATCATAATAGTAAGAACTCTAACTGTCAATGTTCTAACTAAATAAACTGATTTATTTTTCCTTTTAGGTAAGTACATGACTGCGGTGAATGTTTGGACTTCCGGCCGCTGTTCCTTTGTAGAATGTTTTTTTAGTTCACCTTATTAAAAAACGCCCCTCTCCAGCACATGCCCGTAGACATGTACTGAAAAGGAGCGATTAGAGAAACTCACTTCACAAGTTCTTCCAGCTTTCCGAATAAAGCGGTTTTCGATTTCAGCTTGGACGCATTGCCGACTACAGTGAAATAGTTCTGTTCCGTCACAGCCTTAAGTAAATCGGTGTACTGTCTGATATCTTCCGGTGTTGTCGACAAGATTTCATCCCGCTCTCGCTGCAGCTCGGCCTCCGTCACCTGTTCAAAATAATGTCGGTCCGCCCGCCGTCCCTGTGCGCTGGGACTAAGAGGCTGATCCAGCATAGATAAGGTACCAATGATCGCTTTGGTCATCTCATCGGGATCTGCTTCATACCCCTCAACAAATCGATAAGCCTGATCATAAACCTCCAGCGTCTCCTGCAAATTCGGATCACGGTAGGAGGTGAACATCATTATCCCATCTCTGCGCAGAACCAGGTTTCCGCCATACGCACCGCCCTTCACACGTACGGCATTCCACAGATAGGTAAGGCTCATGATTTTCTTGAGCACCTGCATTTTGCCTGAATATGTGAATCCTAGCTTAGTGAAGTCGTATCCCTTAACCACATATTGCACCTGGCTGGAAGACATGAATCCTTCATTGTCCGCATGTCCCTGTGCCGTAATCTTAGGCCTATTTACTACTGGCCGATCCTGGATACCCAGCTTCGCTGCATTAGCTATGAATTCTTCATACAAATCAGGCGTACCAGTCACGCTGATGATCAAATTGTTTTTATTGAACAAATCCCCACAGATGCCCTTCAGTGTGTCTGCCACCTGAGCTCCCTGTTGGTCGAACGTCTCCGCAAGCTCGCGGATAAAGCGGTAATAAGTAACACCGCCCTGTTGTTCCTGATAAGCTCCCATATCCGAGAAATAGGACATCAGACGGCTGGCCGCAATCTCATTCCCTCTTTGATTCAGAATCGATTCCATCTGCGAGGCTTCCCGGCGGACGATTTCCTGCAGCTTGGTCAGATTGTCGAGCGCACTTGTATAGAGTATCTCTCGCAGTAGGTCCAGTGATTCACCAATATGCCCCGCCATCACCTTCACCAGCGCAGAGAATTTAGGCTGATAACTCGCCCCCGTAGCTTTTGCAGCGCCATAGAGCTCATTCCTGAAATATACGCCCCCGGTTTTGATCCCGATTTCACTGGTGAGCTCTTTAATAGCGTAAGAGGCAGTCTCCATTTGGCCCAATACCTCTGCCAATAGCACCAAATAAGGAATTCGTTCAGGAGCTATAACACCCGTATCCCAATAAAGCTTGCAGTAGGCAATCTTATGGGTAGCTACCTCATGGTGGATCACCTTTATGCCCTCATGGATTTGTTCATGGGTCGGCACCTGAGTTTCTACGCTGCGGTTAATATCCTGTAAAGACAAGCTCGGTAGCTTCTGTAAATCTTCGGCTGCATCCGCACGACTCTGCCGCGCCAGAAGATGCTGTGTACTCTGAACAAGCTGCTCCAACTGATCTGGTTGCAGTGACGCTTTGTATTCACTCAATTGATGCTGAGTGGATGCTTCCTTTTCCGCTGCGATCGTCTTGGACGGGGTCAGTACCACCACACTGCAATGATCACTGTTCAGCAAATAGTCCTCAATCAGCTTCTCAAAATAACGGTCCGCAAGCTTTTCCCGAATGCCCGTGAGCACCTCTTCATAGCGCATGTGAGTAGTCGGCTGACCGTCATAGAGCCAGGATTTCATCACTTCGATATTGTAAGTAAGACCCTTCGGATACTGGTTAAAGTCCGCTTCCCGCAGCTCAAATTCCTTACTGTTGACCGCTGCCAGCACCAGCTTCTCATCTAGTCCGTCCTGGACCAAACGCTTTAATGTAGTCTTCACCAGCTCCACAAAGGCATCTTTGGATGAGGCATTGGAATGCGTCAGCGTAATACCTAGCAGCGGTTGAACCATACTGTCGGAATAAAAAGCAAACGCGTCTTTGCCCAATCCGCTTTCGAGCAAGGCTTGCTTGAGCGGAGCTGCGTTGCTGTCCATCAGCATGCTTTTTAAAATATCAAAAGCGAGGTTCAGTTCCCGATCAGTAGAAGTTCCAATCACATAATTTAGACTCAAATAAGTCTTATCAGTGGCTGCTTCTGCTTCCAGAATCGGATAATCCGCTACCAGCTCCGTCATTCCAATGGGCTGTTGTAGGGCAATGGAAGTATCAAAGCTATTCCGTTCATAAGACCCAAGATATTCCTGGTCTATAAATTGCAGCTTTTCTTCAATATTAACGTCTCCGTAGAGATAAAAATAACTGTTAGACGGATGATAATAATTGCTGTGCGCCTTGAGAAACTGCTCATAGGTTAGCGCAGGAATTTCCTGTGGATCTCCACCTGAAGAATGACGGTAAATCGTGTCGGGATACAATGACTTTTTGATTCTATCCATCAATACCGTAGTCGGCGAGGAATATGAACCTTTCATCTCGTTGTAAACCACGCCTTTATAGATTAACTCATCTTCGGGATGCTGAAGCTCGTAGTGCCAGCCCTCTTGCTCAAAAATTTCTTGTTGCTTATAAATATTTGGTTGAAAAACACTATCCAGATAAACCTCCACCAAATTAGAGAAGTCCTGATCGTTCCGGCTCGCTACCGGATACATCGTCTTATCCCCAAACGTAAATGCGTTCAGGAACGTCTGCATCGAGCCTTTCAGTAATTCTACAAAAGGTTCCTTGACCGGATATTTCTCTGAACCACATAATACGGAATGCTCCAAAATATGAAAGACCCCCGTACTATCTTCAGGCGGGGTCCTGAAGCTTACACTAAATACCTTGTTGTCATCCTGATTCTGCACGAACAGCAGCCTGGCGCCGCTCTTCAGATGTTCCAGCGTGAATACGTTGGATTCGTTCTCCGGGATAAATTCCTCATTAACAACCTGAAATCCATAATAAGTGTTCCCTGTGATCAAACGGCTCATAGATTTCCCTCCTCTGTTTAGGGATATGATAACTCTACATGAGCTTATCATATCCCTGGGCGATTATTCCATCAGTAGAAGGTCTCCGGGATTAATTTCTGGTTCACATAAAACAAGACCACGCCAGTATAATTACTGACAAAGCCTTGTTTTATTTCAAATGATCTTTTAATATTGCTCCGAGTTCAGCTGTGTATTTAGTCAACCTTAAGCTTATCTCTGTACGCATAACATCTCGAGTTAAACCAAAGCGTTCCTGATATCCTCGGCAAAAGATTTTGTAATACACCAAGAATTCCTCCTGTTCATCTGCCAGCACCCTGATATTCCGCTGTTTCAGCTCTTTTTGCAGCCGATAAATATCCTGCATGATCCGGCGTTGAATGGCTTGACCAGCCATCAGATAGGCACGTTTAAGAATGTTGCTGGAGGGCTCGATCTCTTTCAGGCTCTTGCTAACCATAGTATCTATATAAGGAAGCAAAATGAGGTCTCGAACCATCGTACGTTCCTCCATAGTTATCATTTTATCTGGGTTCTCACGCTGCTGTTCCTCATACTGCTCAACATGCTCGGTCATGATCATTTTCGTTTTCCAGCGTTCATTACCCTCAAGTTTACTCATTTATAGTGACCTCCAATCTGTTCAGCTCTTTCTAGGGCAACACCGGATTCAAGCATAGATGAAGCTCTGATTAGAGCTTTACTGCCATAACGAGCTTTTATTTGATCGATTGCACGTTCTTTGTTGTAAGCCCGAACCCTGTCATCAAAGAGTGTAAGTTGGATGACGCTATCATCTGATAGGTTAGTCAAGGAAATCGCTAATCGACCTATGGGAAGGCCCGACCAGTTGTCTGCAAATAATTTTTGCGCAGCAGCAGCTACTTCGTGGGTTAGTGATGTTGGTTCGGGCAATGTCATCTGACGCTCGTAAGCATTTGAACGCTCTCCGTCCGTCTCTAAAACTGAAATAGATACTACCGATCCCATATAACCATACCGCCGTGCTCGCTGGCATACTTCAATGACGAGCTCAAGCAGCACAACCTCAATATCCGTATGCCTGGTGTATAAATTCCAGCGCAGAGCCTTACCATGTCCCACTGATTTGATTTGATGACGCATTCCTGTGACCACTGGACTAGGATCTAGCCCGCGCGCAGTTTGCCAATAATATTCCGCTTGAATATCACTTTGCTTACCCATGGTAGTTCGCATTCGTCGCTTAAATTCTGACAGTTCCATTCGCGCAATATCTCCAATTGTGGATATACCCATACGCCAAAAATTCTTGGTCATTCTAGCCGCTACCATAAACATATCCTGCACGGGAAGTTTCCAAAGGGTCGTCTCTAATTGGTCAAAAGAAAGTTCATATATCCCATCCTTCATCTTTTTGGCGTAGTTATCTGTCGCCATCTTTGCCATAACCTTTGTAGATCCAATACCTACCCGTGTCCAGACTCCCGTCGAAAGTAAAACATGGTGCTGAATTTTATGAATCATATCCTGCAGCGATCCTCCGAAATACGCAAGAGATCCTGTGACATCCAGAAACTGCTCATCGATACTGTAGGGTTCTACCAGATCGGTATATGTTCGGTAAATCTCTGATATCAAGAGTGATACTTTAATGTAAGTCCCCATGCGTGGCCTTATTACGATTAGCTCTGGGCATTTTGCTAAAGCTTCACCTACACGCGAAGCCGTTGTTACCCCCTTCGCTTTAGCAAGCGGGCAGGCCGCCAACACAATACCGTTCATTCTTGCTGGATCCCCCACTGCAACAGGTTTATCTCGATATTCAGGGTGGGCAGCTTTCTCCACAGAGGCGTAAAATGCCTGGCAATCAGACAGTAGAATGACGCGATTCTTAGGCATGGCGTTGTTCCTGCACGGGTTGCCATGAAAGAATATTTGCTGCCAAGAACATGCGAGGCGTTCCTGTAGTCAGACAGCTTGCTCGTATGCGTCCGTCACGGATACTGTGTATTTCAATTTTCCGCTGGCTGATATTTCTCGCCTTATCCTGATATATAATTTCAATTATTTGGCCGATGCTGATTTGCATGCGATCGCCTCCATAAAAATAAGAACACTTGTTTGTATTATATGCGTAATCGGGAATTTTAAGCAACAAAAAAGGTGAGGTAATTTCCCCCACCATACCGGATCTGATTTTTTTAAAGCTGAGAATAATCTAAACCAGACCGAACGAGATCACAGTTCATTAGATTGCATCCATGTGCTATAAAAAATGAGTATCTAGACCTGCGTATTCAACAGAGATTGAACAGACAACGAAAAAAGTTTACACTTTGATAGAGTAAACAACAGTAGTAAATTATTGATCTGTACTCAAAAGCTTTTTCTAGAAAGGAATTTTGCTAATGTTCCGTTCCTCCTACACCTTTCGCTCGGAAGAAGAAGCTTCCATGCTTCTGTTTGATTCTATCGGTTGGGAACAACTCGATTCACCTGCCTACTCCTTCAACGGCCAGAACCGGACGGAGAGAAGTTGTGTTATTTTTCAGTACACATTATCGGGAGAAGGTAGAATTGAAATAGATGGGGTTGTTCATCGGTTAACGAAGGGCAAAGCTTTTCTAGTGACTGTCCCCAGCATACACAGGTATTATTATCCGGAAGAAGGCACCGAGCCTTGGGAAGTTTTATGGCTCAATCTACGGGGGCCTTTAGCGATTTCACTTTGGAACCAACTCGCTGCTCATTGCGGTCCAATTGTAGAACTCCCCCAAGAATCGGTTTCGATAGATTTATTGTGGAATACATTCAAGGACATTCAGGTTCATGAAGAAAGGGATTTGCATCTTTTAACGGGAAAAGTCTTTCAGTGGATCTTGTCCATGGAGAAATACCTCAAGAAACCAAATTTGTTAACCACCTATATAAAAAATGACAAGCTTCACGCCGCTATTCAATTCATGAAGGATGATCTGCATAATAATAATCTAAGCTTAGACGATGTTGCCGCTCATGTTGGTGTTTCCAAACATCATCTTTGCAGATTGTTTCAAAAAAACATCAATCTTTCACCCTTTGAGTATTTAAAAAGACGGCGGATCGAGTTGGCAGCTTCCAAGCTTAAAACAACAGATTTGAGTATCAACCAGATTGCGACGGAAACCGGGTTTGATAATGCCAGCTACTTCGGAAAGGTTTTCCGGTCCTATTTTGGGGTCAATCCTTCAACTTACCGCGAACAGGATCTAGCGTTCCAAACCAAACATGTATTTTTCGAAAATTGATCCATATAACAAAGGAGCAAGCCAGTGGCTTACTCCTTTTCTTATTAAACCTCTTTGAGTACAAATAATAAGCTTTTGAAATCGCCCTCAAGCTGTGGAAGTGAGAGTCCGAAGTGCATCAGCTCATCCCCTCTGTACACTTCACCGTTAAGCTCAAGTTTGTAGTTCTTAGCTGGGTCGAGTCCTTTCAACCGCAATCTGCGGAGAGGTGCATTAGGCTCGGCCAGAACTCTGAAGTACGTGGCAAAAGCTTCTTTTTTATCATCCGAAACAAACATCCACGCAGTCTGATTCCCCTCAAATGGACTAAGCAGTCGATAGAAATCACCGAACTGAATCAGCATTCTCAGTTCCTTGTACTCAGAAACCTGTTTCCGGATATCCTCCCGCTCATCATCAGTTAGCTTGGTCATATCTAGTTCGTAGCCAAAGTTACCAGACATCGCAACATGACCGCGTGTTTCGAGTGGTGTGATACGGTGCACCTGATGGTTAGGAACAGCCGATACGTGAGCACACATAGAGCTTGCAGGATACACCATGCTTGTTCCATATTGGATCTTCAATCTTTCAATCGCGTCCGAATCATCACTGGTCCAGGTCTGTGGCATATAGTACAGCATTCCCGGATCATATCGTCCGCCGCCGCCGGAGCAGCTTTCGAACAAAATATGAGGGAAACGGGTGACGATACGCTCCAGCACATCATAAAGTCCAAGAATATAGCGGTGAGCCGTTTCGCGTTGACGTTCCGCTGGCAGAAGAGCAGATCCAATCTCCGTCATATTCCGGTTCATATCCCATTTCACATAAGTAATCGGAGCCGATGACAGCACGGAGCTAACCGATTCCACAATATAATCACATACATCCTTACGGGATAAATCCAGAACAAGCTGCTGGCGAGCTAACGTTCTTTTGTGACCTGGCACATGAAGACACCAATCTGGATGTTCACGATAAAGATCACTTTCTGGCGATACCATTTCCGGTTCGAACCATAATCCGAATTCCATGCCCATTGCCGTAATATCTTCTCCAAGTTTTCCAAGACCTTCAGGAAGCTTGCGGCGATCCTCTACCCAATCTCCGAGGGAGCTATCATCATTGTCTCGTTTCCCAAACCAGCCGTCATCTAAGACAAACAGTTCAAGTCCGAGATCTTTGCCTGCTTGAGCGATTTCTTTGATTTTATCTGCATTAAAATTAAAATAGGTAGCTTCCCAGTTGTTGATGAGAATAGGGCGCTTACGATCACGGAATTCGCCTCTGCATAACCGGGTCCGATATAGGCGGTGATAAGTCCTTGATAATCCCCCAAGCCCTTGACTGGATCTTACCAGCACAGCTTCAGGAGCCTGGAAGGATTCCCCAGGTTCAAGCAACCATTGAAAATTAAACGGTTGAATGCCGATCCCCACTCTGGAAATACCGTATGGATCCACTTCTGCTTGCGCAAGAAAGCTTCCGCTGTACACAAGGCTGAACCCGTATACTTCACCGTGGTCCTCTGTTGCATCTTTTGCAAGCAAAGCCATAAAAGGATTCTGCGTGGAGCTACTCGCGCCGCGCTTACTGTCAATTCGGTGGATACCAGGTACAAGCGGTCTTTTATAGATATGGCGTTCTCTCGTCCAAGTACCGGATAATTGCAGCATGTCATAATCGGAATCATGGAAGTCAACATTTGCGCTTAACACACGCTTCAGCACCACATTGTCCTTACCTTGATTCTCAATCCGTACAGAACGTGTGATCACATCCTGATTATTAAACACGGTGTAGCTTAATACAGCAATCAGTCCGCTTTTGGCATCTTGAAGAAAAAGTTCCAGTGTCTCTGCTTCTTCTTCACTTTCAACATAAGTGGAAGGCAGTCCCTTTAACTCAGGCTTCCCTTTATTGATCTTATAGCTCTTATAAAGGAAATCCGTAACGGTCGTACCATCTACCAAATGAACCTCAAGCGCTGGTTCCCGGAAATCACCATTCCCATAAGACGGAAATTCACTCGGAATAGTGTCGAGGGAGATTCTCTTGTCCTCCATTGTGTAGGTCGGGCTAAAAGAGCAACGTTCCACCAAATTCAGCGGTTGCACTATTCCTTCTAATTTAGGACCCCAATAGACATGCGCTGGAAGCTCACCTCTAACGACTTCAATAACGTAGCTGGACTGCTCAGACTGTAAATGAAACACCTTGCGGCTGTCATCATAATAAATGCTCATAATATCCTCCTACTCTTCTTATCAGATCTTGTTGTAATATAACTGACTTAATTTATCTTGTTGTTTGAAGTCTATTTTAAAGATAATTGGAAGGGGATACAATCTTAATATCTATACCTTAAGTAGTAAAATATTGATCTATAAAAAATTCAATTTCATGTTATTAAGCTTTGCAGAACAATAAATGATTATTAGCGGCTATAGTAAAAAAAATACATAAAAAAAGAGGCCCCAAGATAAGGGCCTACTTCCTGTGAATCTTCCTAATTAAATATCAAATACGGAACGTACAGTAAGCTGTGCACGAAGTTCTTCCACCGTAGCCGGCTTGTCGAGATCTTTTTTAGCGATGGTAATGGTCCTAGTTGTACCACCCGACATATCAAAATAGTTATCGCTGAAGATGGCATCTCTCTCCTTGAAGTCTAGGCCGACAAAACGAGCATACGTCTTAGCCTTCACAGTAATGACGAATTGTTCTTCTTCCTCGGTAAGTACAGTTTCAAGTTCAGGGTTAACGAAGCTAAAATGCTTCGGCTTCACAAACAGGACCGTGCCGCCACTCTTTGTCTCGCTCTCTACCTCAAAAGAATATTCCAGATAAGTCTCACGTTTCTTCCCTTTCGTATCCAGTATGTGGCCGAAATCAAGCTGTTCGAACTCAGCAGTACTTAACGCGGCAATCTCCACTGGCTTTGTGCCTTCCAGCAAGACCTCCGATGTCGTAGTAAGCAGTCTCCAACTCAGTTCACCAATAACTTGTTCTCTGCTTTCGTTAGAGACATGAAGGGAGACCTTCGTTCCTTCGTCATGGGCAGAAACAAGAATCGGCGCGAAGAAATGTTTAGCCGCATAATGCATAGCCTTCCACCGGCCATAATAATCGATACTGGACCAAGAAGCTACCGGCCAGCAGTCATTCAACTGCCAGTACAATGCACCCATGCAGCGACCTCTATGTCTACGCCAGTGCTCAACGCCGCAACGCATCCCTTCTGCTTGGATCAGCTGTGAGGCATACAATACAGACTCAAAATCTTTCGGATATTTGTAGGTCTCCCCAATATAATAGAGAATTTTCTCATTCCCGGTATTGTTCTTCTGATGGGACTCCATGACATAAGAGAAGATATTGCGATCCTCCGGCAGCGTAAACGACTCGATGGTCTTCAAGCCCGGAAAAGACTGCAATCCGAATTCAGACATATAGCGCGGATATAGCTTCCGGTAATCGGTAAACGGTTCTTTCCCATGCCAGACCCCCCAGTAATGCATATCTCCGTAATTCTCGTCATTCGGCTTGTCAAAGCTCCCCTTGGAGGAGGGTGAAGCACGCCAATAGAAGGTATTCGGATCAATTTCTTTAGCTATTGCCGGTAGAAGCACCTCATATTGCTTAATATAATCTGCCTTAAGCTGCAGTGAGTAATGCTTCTCCCAGTCCCATTCGTCCCAAGCCAGCTCCTGCTCGTTGTTGCCGCACCACAAGCCTAGCGAAGCATGATGGCGAAGACGTTTCATGTTATCGATGGTCTCGTGAGTGATATTCTCCTCGAAGGCTTCCGTCAGAGCATAAATGCCGCAGGCATACAGATGATCCTGCCAGACAATGAGGCCATATTCATCGCACAGATCATAGAAATAGTCATCCGGATAATACCCGCCACCCCATACGCGAATCGTATTGAAATTGGCAGCGACACAGCTTTGGAGCAAGCGATCCGTGCGCTCCCTAGTTACGCGAGGTAGAAGATTATCTTCCAGAATATAGTCGGCACCTGTAGAGAAAATAAGCACACCGTTGACTTCAAAAGCAAACGATTCTCCCCACCGATCTTCTTCCTGCTTCACAGTAATGGTTCTAAGTCCAATCCGCAATTCTCTACGATCTAACTCCTGCGCCTTTTCCTCAATTACAACCTCTACGTTATACAGTGGCTGAGCACCGAGATTATTCGGCCACCACAGCTCTGGCTCCATAATTTCCAGTGCAATATGATGATCCGTTCCAATCATTTCAGACACACGATGCTCAATGCACAGACCCGCTGGTGTGTGAACTTTAACCACAATTTCTCGATCAGCCGCTTGCCAGCTCTCTGTTCTAACTCGAACATCCAGCATGACCTTATCCTTCTCATGGAATTGAGTAATATAAACATCATCAAGGCGAGCACTGTTGTAACCCTGAATAGAGAGACTACGCCAGATTCCTAGATCGGGCAGCTTCGGACCCCAATCCCAACCGAACATGGAGTGCGCTTTGCGCAGATGAGATATCCCCTCTACCGCATCCGCACATCCACTAAGCGGCAACTCCGCTTGCTTTCTTAGGGTAAATTCTACCGGGGAGCGAAAAATAGCATGAATGATATTTTCTCCGGGTATCAATACAGACTTAATATCCACTTCATAGGTCCGGTGCATATTGTCACTGTTCAGAATATTAGTTCCATTCAGAGAAAGCTCACAAAGCGTATCGAGCCCTTCACACAGCAGAAATACTCGGTCATGCTCTAGTACGCCTGCTTCCAGCTGAAAACTACGCTTATATTCGTAATCGTAATTGGACAGTTCCAGAACCTCATACTCCTGCTCGCGGTAGAACGGATCTGGCATTTCACCTGCATTCAACAAATCATGGTAGACAGAGCCTGGCACGTTGGCTTCCAGCCATTTCGGTTCATGAAGCCGTTTCATTTCCCATTTTCCGTTTAGATTGACAAGTTGCATATTTTCGCCTCCACAAATGTGCTATTTTGACTTCTTGTATTAAAATTTTAACAATAATATGTATACATTTCTTCTATTGTTTTCGCAAAAATAGTGTGCTATTTTAACATAACTAACACTGGAGGAAAAACATGATCAAATACACTGAGGCAAGCCATATAAACCCCGAATTGCTAGCTGATCCCTTCTGGGTAGAATCTCTGAGTCAGGTATCCCCAGAACATACGCATGATTTTTATGAATTTTTCATACTCACTGAAGGCCGGTGCCGGCATATCGTCAACGGGGCTGCCCAGCTTCTTCAATCTGGCTGCCTTGTCTTCATCCGGCCCGATGATACCCATCGCTATGAAGCTGACGGGGATAGCGATTGCCGCTTTCTGAACATTCCCTGCCGAAAAAGCCTCATTAATGATGCCTTTAGTTACCTGAATGAAGAAGGATTCCTGCACGGGCTATTACATACTCCGCTCCCTAGAATCGCCATGTTATCTCAAATGGAGATGGATGATTTCATTCGTTCTTTCGAACGCATCCGAATGCTTTCTACCTTAGACAAAGTAAAGTCCAGGATTTATCTGAAAGGAATACTCGTAGATTCACTTACCCAGCATTTTTTCTCTCCAGAAACCATCGAGCAGCCAGAATTCCCACTGTGGCTCGAACATGCCGTTTCCAAGATGCATCTAAAAGAAAACTTAAACAAAGGCCTTCATGCCCTGAACGAGTTATCGGGCAGAAGCGCCGGTCATGTCAACCGGGCCTTTCGCCAGTACTTGAACCAGACACCAACAGAATATATCAACCAACTTAAGCTCAACGTGGCACGTAATCTGCTACTTACTACTGAACTACGTGTGGTCGAAATTGCTCTGGAGTCCGGCTTTGACAATGTCAGCCATTTCTATCATCAATTCAAAAAGTACTATCACCAGGCTCCGCTGGATTTCCGCAAAAATGCGCATGCTAATAGACTAGTTTAATTAACATTTGAAAACATAGAAAAAGGCTCCCCCTCTGCCTGAATGCAGAGAGGAAGCCCTTACAATAATTATTTTGAATTCCACAGCTCCATACGCTCTGCGTACTTTTGGTTAATGATTTCTTCTACTTTCTCATCCCCAGCCTTTTTCATTTCCGCAAGCATCTTATCGAATGTCGCGTTGGCTTCGGCTTCAGTAGGAGCAATGATTACTCTCGTAATGCTTTGATCCATAATATCTTTTACCTTCTGTGCAGTCAGTGCTTCAGGTGTTCCGCCATCAGGGCTCAAGTTGTCATATGCCGCTGTATCCCATACGGAATCCCCAAGACTCTTGATTGCCATCTGATCTACTTCACTGCGTTGATATTTAACGGCCATATCGTAAGGCTGTTCATTTGCATCCAGACCATTCTTGATAAACCACAACCATTTGCGGACACCGCTCTTCTTGACTGTGTCGTCCCAGTTTTCCTTGAAGCTATCCAAGAATGCAGGGTCCGGTTGTCTCTTGCCATCCACCATGGTGTATTGAACACCTTCTTGGCCCCACAGCAGCAAATGCTGTCCTTCATCACTTGCCAAGAAATTGAACAGCTTCATTGTTTCTTCAGGGTGCTTGTTGTTCTTCGTAATAGCGATAGCATCCCATCCAAGTGAGCTTCTTGGTCCAAATGTCGTTTGGGCAGGGTCTACTCCAGGGGCAACAACCTTGTATGGGAAGAGCTGATTATCTTCTCCGCCATCCTTCTTCAAAGTTCCGTTCCCGTTACCTGGATCCCAGTAAGCGCCTGGTGTGGAGAATACTGCGCCTGTAGCCAGCTTTTGAACCCAAGTTTGCGTTTTGCTAATCGCAAATTCCTTCTCAATCAGACCTTCTCTGTATAATTTATTTACGTAGAGCAACATTTCACGATACTTTGGATCCTTAACATCATATTGCAATGTTCCATTGTTATCATAGTAAGTTTTCAGACCCCACATGCCTTTGAATGTTCCAAGGTTGGCGCCCATATTCTCGCCGTTCATGGTCATTGGAATGGATTCTTTTCCATCAATCGTCTTGTTTTTTGCTTTAAAATCCTTCAAAATCGCTTCTAATTCATCTGTTGTAAGCGGTGCTCTGCCATCTGCTTTGTCCGGAGCCAGATCTGCAAGCAGATTTTTTCTCATCAGCATCCCGAAGACTGGATCACTATCTAGTCCATACCAGTTAGCCAAGTAATAGTTCTTTCCGTCTTTATAACGAGTCTTGGTCAGTGTGTCGCCATACATTTCCTTGATATCAGGGCCATTCTTCTCAATCAGCTCATCGAGTGGAATAAAGGCACCGCTTGTGATGTATTTATCAAGTGAAGCATCCCCACGGCTCATCACGACCACATCTGGATAGTCACCGCTGGCAAGCATCAAGCTTAGCTTCTCTGTCGGATTTCCTGTTGGCTGCTGAATGGAGATCTCAATGCCCGTCTTTTTAGTGATTTCTTGGGCGACAGCATCAGTAAAAGGCTCTCCCTTAGTATTTGAATCAAACCATGTAAGTGTAATCGGCTCTTGTTTTGTATTGTCTCCAGCCGCTTTGTTTGTATTGTCTGTTCCATCATTAGAGCCACAGCCCGCTAATAGACCCACAGATAATGCAGCAGTCATACTTACGCTCAACAATTTGTTTTTCTTTATCATAGACACCCTAATTCCTCCCATTAATTAAGTTACGTCACAAGTCTATCAAGCAACCAAGCAAGTCTGTCCGCTCACCCCCCTTCAGGGCCGCCAGCTGGACAACTCCTCTCCGGCTGGCGTTCGGTTATTTAATCATATTAACTCTTAACAGCTCCCAAAGTCATACCCTTAACAAAATACTTTTGCAGGAACGGATATACTAGAACGATAGGCAATGTTGCAACCATCGTCGCTGCCATCCGGATCGTATCGCTTGAAACAGCATTTCGCTTGGCGGAGTTTGCCAGCATTTGCGATTGCGATACCATACCTCCGGTCTGGAACTGACTCAGTATTTTGACGAGGACCGCTTGCAAGGTCTTCAGGTCTGAGCTGTAAGTAAATGCATAGGAGTCAAACCACGAGTTCCAATGCGATATTGCCTGAAAGAGGCCCACCGTAGCGAGTACTGGTGTTGTTAACGGCAGTACAATCCGGAAGAAAATCATTAAATCATTCGCTCCATCTACCTTCGCTGATTCCTCAATCTCACCAGGCAATCCTTCCATAAAGGTACGGACAATAATCATATAGAAGACATTCATCAAGCCTGGCAGAATAAAAACGGAGAAAGTGTCGATCATATTCAGGGCTTTAAGCACCATGTAATAAGGAATTAGCCCGCCTCCGAAATACATCGTAAAGACGAAGTAAAGGTTCCAACCCTTGCGTCCCATCAAATTCCGCCGGCTTAGCGGATAAGCAAGCATCGTAATCACAAGAACTGATAGTGGTGCACCAATTACGGTCCGTTTAACCGTTACCCATATCCCGTTCATAATTTCGGTATCTTTCAAAATTTGTTTGTAGCTATCAAAGGTGATATCTCTTGGCCAAAAGTAGACCCCACCACGCACAGTATCCTCAGCAGCATTTAATGAAAGAACGAGAATATTCCAAAAAGGTAAGAAGGTAACTAGCAACACAAGGATGAGAATCAAATATACAAAACACTTAAAGATATGATCTCCGTATCTGTTCAAAAACATCTCAAGCGCTCCTCTCCATTTTGTTATTTAGAACAACGCTTGGTCGTTCACTTTTCTAGAAATTCGATTCACGATTACAACAAGAATGAAGGCAATAACGGATTTGAATACCCCCACGGCAGCCCCGTATGAGAACATGCTGTTTTGTAACCCGTATTTGTATGCATAAATATCGATAACTTCCGAGTACTCAAGTACAGTGTTATTTTGCAACAGATATTGTTGTTCAAAGCCGGCATTCAAAATCCCTCCGACTGCAAGAATAGCCAATATCACAATAGTTGGACGTAAAGCAGGGAGCGTAATATTCCACATTTGCTTGAATCGGCTAGCTCCATCTACTCTTGCGGCTTCGTAAAGCTCTGGATTAATAGCGGATATTGCAGCTAGGTACATAATGGCGCTAAAACCCATTTCTTTCCACATATTAGATAAGGCGATAATCCACCAGAATAAAGGTCCGTTTTGTAGAAAAGCTACCGGTTCGTTAACAATCCCGAGCGTTACTAGAAGATTGTTGAACATCCCATCGGAAGCTAGCAGCGTAATTACAATGTTAGCGGCGATAACCCATGAGATAAAATGCGGTAGATAAGAAACCGTCTGCGTAAAGCGTTTGAAAAATCCCTGTTTGGCTTCATTCAGCACAAGCGCGAGTATGATCGGCGCAGGAAACCCGAATAACAAGGTCAAGAGGCTTGTCGCAAGCGTATTACGCATTACACGGTAGAAGTCTCCTGTGGTAAAGAAATATTCAAACCACTTAAAGCCAACAAAGTCAGCATGGAAAAATTGTTGAAAAAATGTTCCTCCACCCGGTTGATAGTTTGTAAATGCCATATACATACCAAACATAGGTCCATAGGAAAATAGCAATGTCGCAATTATGGCAGGGAGCATTAGCAAAAATAACCATTTCTGCTCTTTTAATCTGTACCAAAAATTATTGCCCCTGACTGTTTTGATAGCGCTTGCTTTATGCATCAAATACCCTCCCTTTTTATTTAGTGCAGCATGCCCTGCTACATCTCGATTCAGCTTCTCTCCTATTTATCTTAAGTCCGTATAGGGCTCCTTTCTATACTTCAATCCTCCGAATGATAGCGCTTTTTAAAGGAGTTTCTTAACATTCGAGCATTGGATTTCGATATTCAGTCTGATATGATAAACTTGGCTTTCCGTGAATTCACAGTAAAGAAGGGACTTCTACGATGCGTCATTTTTACAAAAAGTATATTTATATGCCTTTTATCGACCTTAGCTTTCGCTCCAAGCTATTCCTCGTGTTCGTTCTGGTCACCATTCTTCCAATGATGCTTTTTGTCTATTTTTCATTCGAACTTACAAAATCAAAGCTGACCGATCAAATCTACATCAATATGATGAATTCAACGGCCCAGATCAACAAGAACCTGGAGAACAAACTGGACAGCTATGAGCATATTTCCGCTTCTATTTACTTGGATAATAGGCTAGCCACTTACCTCACGAGCGAATATCAAGATGATCCATCTTATCTAGACGTCTATCAATATATTGGCAATCGTATAGACACGGTAATGGCTGCCTATCCCGATTTTGGTAGCGTTTTCATTTATTCCGATAATCCATCACTGCCCAAAGATAATTACTATATCAAGCCGGTTACACCCGAAGTGAAGGAGACAGAGCTGTACAAGCAGCTGATGCAGTCTCATGGGAATATTATTCATCTGTCCTCACCACAGTCACAAGATAATCCCGCAATGTTTACACTGGCTAGGTTACTGAACAATAATCGCAACCAATATCCCTACGGTATTCTGGTCTTCGAAATATCCGAATCGGTGATCTATTCTTTAATGGAGAAAGAAGCAGGCGGCAAAGATATTTTTATCGTTAATGACAAGGGCCTTATTTTATCAGCCGCCGACAAACAATTATTAAATACAAGTCTGCCGGAAATGCTTGATCAGAACTTTGATGAATTGCCTTCTGGCAGATTTGATACTACCTATAAAGGGGAAAAGGCTTTCGCCGTCTATAACACGCTCACCAATGGATGGAAAACCGTCTCTATATTCCCTTATGACAGTATCATTCAGGATGCGAAATCACTGTCAGAGCTCATCATCAAAATCTCTTTAGGCTTTATAGTCGTCGCATTATTGCTGATTTATATTACTGCATCGATGTTTAGCAAGCGTATTCGAATGTTAATCCGAATGATCCGGCGGCTAGAACGTGGTGACTTCAACCCTACGAATGATGAATATTTAGGCAATGATGAGATTGGCCAGCTTCATTTTGCCTTCAAGCAAATGACTACACGCTTAAAAAGTCTAATCACCGAAGTGTATCAGAAGGAGCTACAGAATAAGGAGGCAGAGCTTGACCTGCTTCAGGCCCAGATCAACCCCCATTTTCTGTACAATACACTGGGCTCCATTTCGTCTCTTGCCCTAAAACATCAAGATACTCGCATTCAGGATTTGGTGCTTCATCTCGCCAAGTTTTATCGCATCTCCCTGAATAAAGGAAAGAGCATCTTAACTATTAATGAAGAATTGAAGCTGACGCAAAGCTACAATGCGATTCAACTGATCCGATTCAAAGGACAACTGAACATCACCTACAATATTGATGAAGCGATCTTACCTTACTCTACAGTCAAGCTAGCCTTGCAGCCTTTTGTAGAAAATGCGGTGCTTCATGCTGTGTGGAATCAGGAAAGCCCGCTAAATATTCATATCAAAGGCATAGTCGAAAATAGTGATATTATTCTATCTGTAATTGATGATGGCATGGGGATGAGCCGTGAGACACTTCACACTTTACTTGACGATAAACCCGGGCGAGGTTATGGGATTTCAAACGTAGATCGACGGATAAAACTGAGGTTTGGTGAGCATTACGGCGTTACAGTGTTTAGTAGGCTCGGAATAGGAACCACTGTGCAAATTCGCTTACCACAAAAGGAAATGTAAGGAACGACGCATCTGAATAACCGCAAAGCTTGTTGAGAAATCAGAAATATTGATTAACAATTAGGGAAATCCTCCCTGAAATTTGGCGATTTTTGCTCATTATACTGATAATCAGGGAAATCCTCCCTGATTATTTGCTGATTTGGAGGTAAATTCAGAATTCGCCCGATTATTAGGGAGGATTTCCCTAATTACATCGCATCCAAGAATTTTTTGGCTATTTTTAGGGATATTTTCCCTAATCGCTCTCACCTAGCCTAGTTACCATGAGCTTGCCACGAGCCCCTCGATATAACCATTATCATTTTAATAAAGCTTCAGTGAACACCAAAAACGAAGGAGCTAAGCATCTAGAGATTGCTTAACTCCTTCGTTCATTTGTATATTTGCAATGTTTTACTTCATAATCAAGTTATAAATCACTTGGGTCGCTTCTGCTCGGGAAGCGATCCCTTTTGGTGCAAATAGACCTTCATTTTGACCTTGAACCAGTCCTAGGCTGGCTGCTCCCTTTACAGAAGCGGCTGCCCAAGAGGAGACCTGCTTCATATCTTTGAATGCCGCGTCAGTTGAAGCAACAGTTACTTTTCCATTCTTCAGCTCATAAGCTTTCATTAACATGACCGTGATTTCTTCACGGGTAATCTGTGCAGCCGGCTCGAACTTGGTCGCACTCCTGCCGCTCACGATGCCCGCCTTGTAAGCGATAGAAATGGACTCCGCGTACCAAGCAGACGGTGCAACATCAGCAAAGCTAATATCTCCCTTAGTGGTCAATCCAAGGGAATGTACGAGCATAGAGGTGAACTCGGCACGTGTAATCGCACGGTTAGGTTCAAACTTGTCTTTGCCAGTCCCTTGAACATACAGCTTCGCCGCCAGCTCTTGGATTGCAGAACTAGCCCAGTGATTGGTTGGCACATCTACAAAATTCCGTTTGAGCTCCAGCACAGCATATTTACTGAAGTGGTTAACTTGTGCTGTCAATACACCATCAGCATAATTCGCAGAGATATATTCCAGCTTACCGTTATCCGCAATATAGTAAATGCCTCCACGCTTGGAATCAAAACCTTCTCCCACTGTCAGACTTAGCGTAATGGGTTGATTAAACGTAGAGAGCGTTTCTATTGTGCCAGTTTTCGTGGTCACTGACAGACTGAACTCATAGACATCCCCCATGAGTCTAACCTGTGCATGAGTAGTTCCCGCCGCTGCTGCAATGATCTCATTAGCCTTATTGCTCAGTGGTACTAATTTCAGGGTTATCGTGCTATCATCCCGCTGAGCTTCCGGTAGCTTGTTCTGCAACTGACGAAGCAGATCCGCAGGCACCTTTATGGAGAACTTACCGGACTTCAAAACCAGCGTATGATTCGCCAACTGACGAACTACATCAGAAGATAATTGTATTTGCTGTATATCTCCCTTTATCTCCACGTTTACTTCACCAGACACACTATCTACTTTCAGCATCTCTGACGTAAGGATTAGAGTGCCCGCGCCATTCTCTTGATCTACAATGCTACCAGGAGTACCGTTGTTGTTACCCGGATTCGCAGGGACTTCAGGATTTCCCGGTTCTACAGTGGAGGCTGCTTTGACTGTAACTTCTGCCGTAGCTTTGAAGCCGCCGTCTACTGTTTCCACAGTAATTGTGGTTTTCCCAGCATTTACAGCCGTTACCGTTCCGTACACTACGGTGGCAACAGACGTATCGCTCGAAGTCCAGTGTACTGCTTTATTCGCCGCCTCTTCCGGAGATAGCGCAGCCGTCAGCTTGCCGGTTTCACCAGCGGTCAATGTTAGCTCTGTCTTATCTAGCGTTACACCTGTTACTTTCTTAGGTGCAGCTGTCAATTTTACCAATTTTGATTCAGTCGGCTGCAAGGACAATGCGAGTGTTCCTGAAATCGTCGAAACCTCTCCTGTCCAAAGGTCTTGCATCGTGTACGATTCCGCTGCATCCAGTCCAGCGCGACCGAGATTCACTGCTTTGTCTGCCGCGGCATTGGCACTGTAGTTGAATACGGCCATATAATAATCGTTGCCGTCTTTCATAACAAAAGTATCCGCTGCATTCGCATTCGTATTTCCTTCCAGCGGCTTGAATACTTTTCCTTTTAACGCTAATTCGAGAACCTCCTTGTTGTTAAACAAGGCAGTCATGTACTCCTGTGCCTTTGGATCGTTAACATCATCAGAGCCGAGAAGTACGGTACCGGCGATGACGCCAGAGTTCATTCGACTGCGAGCTTCAGTTAAGCTGGAAGCGCGGGCCAACGCTAAATGATCGGGATCCGTATAGGTGTAAATCGTGCCATTTTGCCAGAATCCATAAGTTAACGAATTCAGCATGTATTCCGTTTCATTGATCTTGCCGTAGGTGTCGCAGGAAATACGTCTGCTGTGTGCATATTGGCTTGGAAAGATTGGCGCAATAGATGCGCTAATGAACATTTTTCCATCCAAACGATCCTTCACATAAAGCATTCCTTCATTGTAAGCTTGAATCCCTGTCGTTACGGTTGGATCGAAATGTTGTCCCTCAAGCGAACCGTGCGTCAAGAAATCCAATTTGATAAAGGTAAAGCCCAGATCCTTAAATTTGTCCAAAAAATAATTCATGCGCAGTTTAGCACCTGGATGTGTCACATCCAGAGGAAAAGCCCCATCCAGCGTCGGCAGCGGTTTGCCCTCGGCATCTTTGAGGACAATATCGCCATACGTATACTTTTTGTCGGTTCCCTCTACAAACTGGCTCATATTGTTGCCCCAATAGACAAATGGAGCCCAATAGATACCTGCATGCTGTCCATTACCCTTAATTACTGATACAGCGTCAGCAAGCTGCTTATCATTCAAATTGTCCCAATAGGAATCCATATTAATAAATACATTACCATTATTGTTGAAATCATTTAGGTGCTCCTTATAGTAATTGGAGACATCCACAACGTCTTGGTATGAAAGTGTACCTTCGTAAGCTCCCCAGCTGTTAAAACCAACAGGTACACCTTGCGGCAACTTAGGATTCAGCAACAGTGGAGGTGTGATGATCGCATTAGCTTTTCCGTATTCCTCAAGTCCTGTGCGGTAATCACTGAATGCCCCCACCATAATCATCGGCGAAGACAATTCTGCGCCTGTAAGGATGCCATGAGGCTGGGTATCCCGTGTAACGTCGCTGGCTGCTCCGCCATAAACCGCTAGCTCATTCAGCCGATTAGAAGAACCTTTCCAGTCGATCCCGGTCTTCCACGTATCATGAGTTACCGACCCGAGTACAAGGCCGCTGCGTGTCGAGTTATTAAAGATAGTCGTCATTTCATAGCTGGTATCCGCTCGGTTCATAGATTGAGATTTATAACGAATCCAAGCATCATTGTCAAAAGGAACGGTCAGTACCCGGTTATCTGCACTGACACCGATATCTACTCCACCTGAACGTTTTACGGTAATAGGCGACATATAATTAGTCTGTAGCGCAGTATCACTAATGGCATCCAGACGAGTTAAGAAATACTTCTGATCATCATAAAACTTGTAAACCTGTTTGAGCGTTGGCTGTCCAGCTGAGGTGTGAACAAAAGTAAGCTCCACCCCTTTGCCGAAGCCATCCTGAATTTCTACTGGAGCACCAGCACTTGCATGATTCTCATAGCTTGTAGTCTCAACGAGAGTATCACCGAGTTTGATGCTGCTATAGATTCCTTGCAGCTTCTGACCATCCGTCCACTTGTAGCTTGCGTATCCAGACTTAGTATTAAAGGAAACCTCATATTGTCCATTCGATACGAGCGTTCCATAAGTATATTCGGTAACTGTGATGGCCCCGTAGTTATTCGAAGTCCCTGGTGTCCCCAGATCACCATCCTCTTCAACTGGAGGATTAGGATCTGTTCCCATTGCCGGTTCTACAATGATGCGATCCAGATCTGGCGCATACCAATTGCCGTCTGAGAATTTGATTGTATTCTCGCCTTCGTTCAGGGGCAGTGTAAGCTCATATGTGAGAGCCGTATCCCAGTCTGGTGTCTTGGGCAGTTCATAATACTGCTCTGCCCCACCATTAGCGCTGACGTATAAGCTGCGCGGGTCACCTGAGAAATAAGCTACCGTGATCCGATAATCCCCTGTCATAGGAGCCATAATCTTATTGAAAGTTAAGGAACTGCCACCATTCAGATACCCTACCTTCTGACCACCAGAAGCATTAGGACTATCGCCAACTCGTGCTTCTCCAGTTAAATCATTGACCGGAGACTCCGCTTCATAACTGATCGTATATGGAATGACTTCAATCCGGTCGAAATCTGGAGAGTACCAGTCATGATCCGAGAAAGTGATCTTATTCAACCCTTCTTGCAAGGAGACTTCCACATCATAAGTTCCTACCGTATCCCAGCTTGCCGTCTTTGGCAGATCAATCAATTCATCCAGTCCATCATTCACCTGCAAATAGACAGGTCGCTGGTCACCGGAAATATAGGAAATACGGATCAAATACGTTCCCGCTGCCGGCACAGTGACATTTGTGAACTGTAAAGTACTGTTTTTATTCATATCCTTTACAATTTTCCCGCCGGAACCAACACTGCTGTCCGCTATCTTGGCGTTGCCTGTAATTATATTTTCAAGCGCTTCAGCTTCGATGACTGTTCCATGCAGCTTCTCCTTCCAGTCGCCTCCAGATCCTTCACCTGGGTCGCTGTCGTCCAGTCCACGAATTACGATCTTGTCGATGTCTGGAGAATACCAGTTGTTGTCATCAATCAGGATGCTGTTCTCTCCAGCATTCAGCGGAAGTGTTACATCATAAGTTCCCACCGTATCCCAATCCACTGTCTTGGGTGGTTCTTCAAACTGCTTATCGCCGCCATTGGCACTGATATTGAATGGCCGCGAATCGCCAGAGATATAGTACACTGTAATTTTATAATTCCCACTCTCACTTACAGTCACATGATTAAACTGCAAAGTGCTTCCTTGATACATGCCTCCGACTTTCTGCCCCCCGGAAGCCGCTGGGTGTTCAGAAATAGAAGCATTGCCAGTCATAGCATTTCCATCAGCTTCAGCTTCATAGATAGTATTCTCCGTATCATCGGCATAAACCGTACTGACAAACTGACCGCCACTGCCTATTACCAAGCAGATGATGACAAAGAACAAAAATCCTCTTTTCATTGCTTTCCCAAACATTTAATCCCTCCGTTTGTAGGTCTCCTTGCACTTTTGTGATATTCGGGCTATATCTGTCCATCAAGTCATCAAAGGAGTTGGTTAAGAAGCATCTTGAAAGCGCTACCGATTTTCGATGAACTAAAACTCCTTTGATTGCCTTGATGAATGAAGCCCCTCACATGTGCTAGTTATAATACATGCTTAATTGTAAAAAGCAGAGGGATTAATATCCATATCGCAAGTTTACTATTCGTAAGGGAAAGTAACTTTATTTCCTATTTGCCGAACTGAAGCGCTGGCACAATCATAGACTCTTCCTATACTCGTTAGGTGTAACTCCTTGGTTCTTCAGAAATAGGGAGATAAAATAAGACGTGCTTTCGTAACCGACTCTTTGGGCGATATCCTGAATTTTGAGCGAACCGTCAGCCAGCAACTCTGTAGCCTTATCGAGCCGGATACGTGTTAAATAATCGTGAATCGTGATACCAGTCTTGTCTTTAAAAATGGAGCGTAAATAGTTGGGCGATAAATAAACCTGATCAGATAAGCTATTGATCGTAATCGGCTGATCAAAATTCTGGTCGATCACACTGCGAACCTTGTGAACTAGCTTCGTGTTTTTGTCCATAAGCCGCTCACCCAGCAAGCTCATAGCATTGCCTGCAGTGCCCAGGATCAAATCCTCAATCTCATTTAAAGTCAGTGCATTATAGATGGAATGATATAACTCCGCCCGTTTAACCCCCTCAGGAACAGGTTGATGCAGTTGCTCCAGCAGCTCGTCGACAAGATCAATCGCCCAATCGCAGATATTTTTTTTCTTGATTCTTAGTGTGGCTAGCCCCTCGAAATACTGATGCAGCTTCTGTGCGGCTTGCTCGAAATCTAGCTGATTGATAGCTTCAAACCACTCTTTCCTATTAAAAGGTGGCACATGCCCACTATCAAACTGGTTTGAAATCGCCAAGGCATGAATAATTGAACCCGTACCTTTATAGAAACGCTCGTTTAGGATTTCACGCGTCTGCTTATACAGACAATGAACCTCCGTTAATTCGGTTTCCTGTGCACCGACTGCTGCCGTCACTGTGAAATCCAGTCCACTTCGGATAGCCGCGGCCAAATCCTCCCACGCATAATACCCAGGCTGTTGGCGTGCTTCCATAAACACACCTACCTCCCCATCTTTGTAGGGCACAAATACCGTCTCTATATTCTTCGACTTGAAGAAATGATCCAGAAAAGCTACCAACCGGTTCTTACAATCCTCCAGACTCTGCTGTTCCCCCTCTGCCTCAATCGGATCGATACTGAACAGCGCCATTGCGTAGCGATTCCTCTCAGACTCACGGGTAAGCTTGCAATAGCTGGTCGCCAGATCAGCGGCATGTTCCGCATTTTTTTCATAGGAAAGCTCCTTAAGAAGGTTCGTTTTAGCCGCCTCCATGGAACGTTTCTTCATTTGAACTTCCTCACAGCGCTGCTTCACCTTTGCGATAACGCTTCCAATTTCATTCAAGTCGAGGGGCTTCAGTAAATATCCAACAGCACCTACATTTAGAGCCGATTTTACATAGTTGAATTCGTCATGCCCAGTCAGGAACATTAACTGCATCCAGTCATAGCTCTCATGTATTTTTTTAGCCATTTCAATACCGTTCATAATCGGCATCTGGACATCTGTAAGAATAATATCAGGTCTAATGGCCTCTATCTTCTCTAGAGCCTCTCTACCATTACTCGCAGTTCCGACGACATAAATGCCCATTTCTTCCCAGCGGATATAATCTCTCATCATCTCAAGGCCTATTTCTTCATCATCAACTAGAAAAATACTATACACTGATGTCCCCTCCTCTTTGTTGTCTGCATCTGTTTCTTCTATTATATTCTTTTCGCCTTAGGCTACTATGATCCAAATAAATGAAAGTTATTTTCAGGCATAAATCGTTAATTTGCAGACATCGGCAAAAGGGCTATCCGGTCCATAACAGACCGGATAGCCCTTTAATCATGCGCTAATAACCCAGCATAATTAAAGCGGGGGTTCATATCACCCCCGCTGAATCATTATACCAACTCTAACTGACTGTTAAAATAGTAGCTTCCTCCTATTTCTCCTTGAACAGTAGCTCTTCTATCTCCCAACCGAAGTGTCACGGTTCCTGGTGAGTAGGTACGTATCGTAGCTTCCACCAATTGACCATTGTCCCAAGCTACATCAACCTCAGCATTTCCTTTGGCCCGCAGTCCAGATACCGATCCTGTACCCCATGCTTTTGGAAGTGCAGGCAGCAGATGAATCTCACCCTCATGGCTTTGCAGCAGCATCTCGGCAATAACAGCCGTACCCCCGAAATTCCCATCGATCACAAAAATATTGCACTCCGCTCCTCCAATGCCCGATTTGGAAAAGCTAAATAAATTATCGAAACTGAGTCCACCAATCAAATGAGAAATATGATTAAAGGCCTTTTCCCCGTCATACAATCTGGCAAAGCCGAGACCGAACAATGCGGCGGTAAATTCCACATCCTCCAGTTCTTCCTGAACCATCCGGTTCTCAAGTGTTACTCTCACCGCAGCGCTAAGTTCAGGTGTCTTACCTGGTGTGATCTGATTACTTGGATATACCGCGAACAAATGGGCCAAATGCCGATGCTCCGGCTGCGCTTCCTCGTAGTCCTCGAGCCATTCTTGCAGCTGTCCTCTCTTGCCGATCTGAAACGGTGGCAGCTTGGATATCGCTTGCTCCAGCTGCTCCTGTAGTTCCTCGTCCGTATTCAGTAGTTTCGCAGATTTCAAACAGAACTCAAAAAGGTCTTTCACCAGCATCTGATCCATAGTGGTACCCATAGACAGCTGCTGTGCCCCATCGCTGCTATCCGTAGGATAGAAATGGTTCTCCGGCGAGTTCGAAGGTCCGGTCACCAGCCAGCCGTATTTTGGATGAATGGTCATATAATCTAGGAAGAATGCTGCGGCTTCTTTTAGCACTGGATATGCCTGTTGCTCCAGAAACACACGGTCTTGACTGTATTCATAATGCTCCATCAGATGCGTCGCAATCCATAGTCCACCTGTAACGTTTAGCCCCCAAGATGTCTCCCATCCCGGAGCCGTGAATCCCCAGACATTCGAGAATACATGCGCTACCCAGCCTTTGCTGCCATAGAAATCGCGAGCGCTTGACTTTCCAGCATGAGACAAAACCTCAATATAGCGCATTAATGGTAAATGACTATCCCCAAGATTTACGACTTCCGTCGGAAAGTAATTCATTTGCGTATTGATGTCCAAATGATAGTCACAGCTCCACCCCATGCGGCAAGCCTCACCATCATTCCATATTCCCTGTAGATTTAGCGGTAAAGGGGAGTCCTCACGAGCTCCAGCAATGGTCAGGTATCGTCCATATTGCAGGAACAACGCAAATAGCTGCGAATCCTCCTCCGGGTCCTGTGCCAGTAATCGAATACGTTGATCGGTAGGTAGATCCACCTTCCCAGTGGTGCCTAATTGGATATCCACCTTCCCATATTCTTGCTCATAATCAGCGATATGATCCGCTTTTAACTGCGTATATCCTTTGCGCAAAGCCTGCTGTACGGTGCTGCTGCTCTCCATTTCCCAGTCCGAGTTACTACGGTGGTAATCAGTGCTGACGGCAAAATAAATTCGCGCCTCATTGGCTCCGGCAATTCTCAATTGACCGTCCCCTCTGTACATCGTACCACCGGAAATGCTTACCTTAATTTGTCCCTTTGCCCATACCCCGCAAGTGCCGTCACTATGCACATTCTCTGTGGCTTGTCCTCTGAATTCAATAGTGTCGTCATTCACGACTTGAGTCGTAAACGACTCTGAACCACCCTCCAGACCGATCGTAAAGGATACACCTCCCGGTTCATCGCTCCAAATTCTTGAGACCACCAGATCATCAGCATGGGAGGCAAAAATCTCACGATGCAGCGTTGTTCCTCTACTTTGAACCACTGTCTGAGCCACCGCACAGGTCAAATCCAGCTCTCGCTCGATAGCCGCTGCTGACCCGGAATCCGTGTCCTGTTCTGCAAAGTCAATGACAACCTCGCATAAACCAAGGTTCGTACCGAAATTTCGTTTCTTCGGCTGCAGATGTTGTTTGGCTAGACGGTCACCTTCGTTATAATCGCCAGCAAAGAAGTACTTCCGCATCTCTTCCAGCGCAGCTTTGCCTCCGAAAGGAGCAGGCTCTGACTCAGCTTGACCCGACCAGTAGGTAACCTCGGTCATGTTCCATACCTCACGATACGGAGCTGCTATCACTACCGCACCTATTCTTCCGTTGCCCAGTGGCAATCCTTGTGACCAATCCGTTGCAGGGGTAGAATACCATAATCTAAAATCGCTCATTTTATTTTCTCCTGTCCATAGTAGAATCTGTGCAAGCGCGACAACCCTCTAAAAAATGTTGTTAATTAATCCGCTATATAGTGTAAAACTATTCATAATTCCATCTCTTTCAAGATGAATCATACTTTCTTAAACCTATCCAATATGTTGCGGATTCATTGTATTTATCGTATCATTTGGATGAATCACTGTCTTTGTTGACCTGTTCGATTATTTGACGATTTGTACGGTAAGATAAGAAAAGAGGGGCCGCATGAATAAACTATCTGAAATGACTCCGTATGTCGGCGCAATCATGCCTTATGTGTACGACGGCAGCAGCAATGAGCATCTGAGAGTCGGTAATGCATACGCGTTCCACTTGTTTACTGATGGCCCCGGTGAGATGGAAATCGACGGAATACGTTATCCGATTGAACGGAGGACACTTGTCTTTCTCCGTCCCGGTCAGCCCCATGCTTTTCATATCTTGCCTTCTCATCCACTGTCGTCCTACAACATCTATTTTGATTTATGGGACAACCGCTCTCCAGTATCTAATAACCTTTTATTTATCCATGCCCCTGAAGTCTTACAATTTGAAAAAAAAGCCACCGAAGCACCCTGCGCCGAGCTGAACGAGTTGCCTTGTGTATTTCCACTAGCTAAATATCCTCTGCTATACGATAGTCTTGTGATGATTGCCAAGTCTTACAATGACGCGCTGTTCTATCGTAATGAGACGGCCAATAGCTATCTGTACGGCTGGATCTTGAGCTGGTATAATGCCCTCCATCAGCATCAGCCAAGTGATTATCGTATTGTCCGCCTGCTGGAATATTTGAACACCCACCCCGAGCGTGGTAAGTCTATCGAAGATTGGGCACAGTTCTGCGGGCTCAAGCGGACATATTTCCATGAGCTGTTTCTACGGGAGACCGGAATGACGCCACGCGTCTATCATCATAATTTAGTCATGAGGCGGGCGGCAGGACTGCTTCTGGAGAGTGAGCTTAGTGTGACTGCGATCGCTGAAAAGCTGGGTTATCCTTCCATTCATCCTTTCTCCAGACATTTCAGTACCTGCTACGGCATTAATCCCACACAGTACCGCCTTAATCCGCAAAGCCGAATACGAATGTAAGACTCCAACAAAAAAGAATACGCGCTATCCGCGAGAAGCGGTTGCGCGTATTCTTTTTTCAATGTGTATAATCAGTTGGCTTTTGCCGTTAATTTGAAGATTTTAGACTCTGCCGGTTCGAGCGTAACTACAAGCTCTCCCGCTGTTTCCCCTTGTGTGCCTTCCCATAGATCAAGCAGTTGGTAAGCTGTTTGACCCTTCAACCCTGCACGCTCCAAGGAGATAGATTTATGAGCAGAATTCGCAGCATCATAGTTAAAGACAGCAAGATAGAATACATCATCTTCTGCATCTTCAAGTACGAAAGTATCGGAAGCTTGCTTACCAAGATCCCCTTCGACAGGGTGGAAAGTCTTCCCTAGGCGGGCGACATCCATAATCTCTTTATTGCCCAGCCACGCTTTGGCCCGTGCGGCTGCTTCTTCTTTTCGGAAATCATCGCCTAGCAGAAGTACCGTTCCAGCGATGACCGAAGCAGTTAGTCGGCTCCGTCCTTCATGCCAGCCAGTGGCATCTTGGTTGTGGCTCTTGTAGAGCACGGAATGATCCGGGTCATTGTAATGGTACAAGGTATGACTCATCCACCAGCCATGTGTCAACGAGTTCAGCAAATATTCCGTATCGTGTAGCGTGCCGAAGACATCACAGGAAACCCGGCGGCTATGCGCAAATGCATAAGGGAACAATGGCGCGATGGATAGGTTGATAAAGAACGGCCGACCGATCACCTCTGGTGAGAGCTTGTTCTGCAAGTAAGTCATCCCATAGTGATATGCCGCAATTCCCGTCGTAATTTCCGGATTGTAATGTTGCCCTTCCAGTGCACCATGTGCCAAGAAGTCTAGCTTGACATACTCGAAGCCTTCCGAGATGAATTTATTCGTATACCAATCTATTCTTTGCAGGTTGCCTGGATGTGTCGGGTCAATGGCCAGCCCTCCATCAACATCCGGCAAAATTTCTCCTTCGCTGTCTCGCAGCAAGATATCACCATAAGTGTATTTGCCGTTTGTACCTTCCACGAGATCTCCAAACTGAGCCGGACTTCCCCAGAAGGCAAAAGGCGTCCAGTAAGTTCCCGGTCTATGACCGTTCTCCCGAACCAGGTCCAGTGCATTCTTCATTTCTTCTGGTGTGAAATTGTCCCAGAAAGCATCAAAGTTGATGTACAGTGTGTCCTCATTCTGGAATCCTAGCGGCTGCACTTCATTTTTCAGAAAATTACTGGTGGATGTATACAGATCGTAATCAAGCTCAGCCATTGCCGCAGACCAGCTATTCCAGCCGATAGGAACGCCGCCATCCCATGACAGAGGAGCCTCTATCCAGGTATTAGCCTGACCGTACGCTTCAAGCCCTTTTCTATAATCATCATAGAACCCTACGAAAACGAGCGGTGACTCTACTCTTGTTCCTTTCACATAACCATGTGGTTGGAAATCGCGGGTCATTTCACTTACAGCGCCGCCGTAAAGATCCAGCTCCTCGATCCCTCCGCTCCGTTCGCTTTTGATACGAATCCCTGTCTTCCACACCTTGTGCGTAATGGAACCCATAATAATTCCCTGCCGGCTTTCCGGCGCGAACAATGCAGTTACTTCATAGCTTTCCGTATCCATCGGCGGCTTCACTACTGTATATCTGACCCACTTGTCGTTGTCGTACGGCACACGCAGAATGCTTGGTTCTTCGGGTTGCCCTGACTCCCCGCCAAGTGACACCGATTTGGTCTGAAGGACAGCCATCCGGTTTGCCTTGATCTCTTCATCGCTTGCGATTACGATTTGCATCAATACAAATGATGAAGATTCATAAATATAGAAATGCTGCTCCAGCTGTGGCAGCAGGGACGTTTCGTGCAAAATGACTACGTGAACACCTTTTCCAAAGCCCTCACGAACTACCACTTCCTGAGACTTCAGTGTGTGGCTCTGATAATGTTCAGTGTTATATTCCCGGCCCTGCCAGCGGAATGCACTGCGAATCCCTTTTACATGAGAAGTGTTTCCGCGGGCAACGGATGCTTCACCCGTCCCGAGATCAATCTCTAGATTCACCTCATCATTGGTTACACGGATAAGAGATGCTGTGTCCGTATTCACTTTTACCGTTGTAGCACTATCAGTTAGCATGATTTGCCTCCTTGTTACTGCGTTTTGGACCTTGAAGGCGGCAGGCTCTGTACCTGTGTCCCCCAAGTATGCCCTCATTATAAAGATCAGATAAAGCGTTTTCTATACAACGATCTTCCGATCCATACCGCGATCTAACACATCTAGCACAAACCTTAATCCCCCTAATATTCATGTCGATGACAAGAAGAAGAGGCTGTACATAAAATATTGCTCATACTCAACAATTTCGTATCCACACTCCGTTTTCACCTTCGGGCAGCTAGAAGAGATAGATTAGGGAAAACCTCCCTAAAAAAAGCCAGAAAACACTATATTTCAATGTAATGAGGGAATTCCTCCCTAAAAAACAGAGTGAATTCCAAATTCACCACCAGATCGGATGAATTTCAGGGAGAAATTCCCTGATTGTTAGTCTTGCGAGCAAAAATCTCCGAATTTCAGGGAGTTTTTCCCTAATTGTTGATCAGCATTATATTCGTACAAAAAAACAGCAGCAGGACCTGTAATTCAGGTCTCTGCTGCTGTCCATATTCGTATGAAACTGACTATTATTGCTTACCAACTATAAGCTTGTAGGTCTGACCTGCGGTCGTTGGAAAGCTCACCGTTCCATCTACGGAGCGGTCAAATTCCATCTCGTTGCCGCCATTACTCACCATGAGCGAAGCATCTGTGCGGATCACACATTCATTGCCTAGAAGGGAGGTAATCTGTGCTTCCACGAGATGACCTTTATCCCACTGAATGCTAACTTCAAAGCCACCGCGGGCACGTAGCCCCGCCACGCTTCCCTCCTGCCATTCATCTGGCAGTGCAGGCAGCAGATCGAGATACCCGAGGTGAGATTGCAGTAGCATCTCAGCAATTCCGGCAGAAGCGGCGAAGTTACCATCAATTTGGAACGGTGGATGGGCGCCAAGCAGATTGGCATAAACCCCGCCGTGACTATACTGTTCGGACTCCCCGTCCTTCACCAGCCGCAGCATGTTTGAGAGCAGTCGTAGTGAGCGGTTGCCATCCCGGAAGCGGCTCCAGAGCGCAACTCTCCAGCCCAGACTCCAACCCGTGCTCTCGTCCCCACGCCGTTCAAGCGAAGTTTTGGCGGCAGCGAACAGCTCAGGGGTCTCTTCTTCTGACAACTGCCGGCCCGGATAGATACCGACCAAATGCGAGGTATGTCTGTGATACATATCTTCATCCTCAAAGTCTAAGGACCATTCCTGCAACTGTCCGTACTTACCAACCTGCAGTGGCAATAAACGTTCACGAGCACTTACCAATTCTGCACGCAAATCCTCATCCGTTCCAAGCGTTTCCGAAGCCTCGATACAATTCGTAAACAGCTCCCAGATGAGCGAAATATCCATAGTAGCACCTGCGCTGACTGCAGCCAAGCCCTCCGCTGTCTGGAATTTATGCTCTGGTGAAGTGGATGGGGAGGTCATAAGCCTTCCGTTACCATCGTCAATAAGCCAATCCAGTGCAAACAGAGCCGCCTCCTTCATCACAGGATAAGCGGAAGTCCGTAAATATTCCTCGTCCCCGCCAAAAGCATAATGCTCCCAGAGATGTTGTGTCAGCCAAACGCCACTCATCGTCCAGTAAGCCCAGCTTGGATCTCCGTCACCATAATCCCCGACCGGTGCTGTCTGTGCCCAAAGATCCGTATTATGATGAGCCACCCAGCCTCGGGCACCATAGTTGACTTGAGCAGTCTCCGCACCCATCTTCGCCAAATTTCCGATCATATCCAACAACGGCTCATGACATTCCGCCAGATTACAAATTTCAGCTGGCCAATAATTCATCTCTGTATTGATGTTCAGTGTATAGTTGCTACTCCACGGCGGACGGGTAACCGCATTCCATATTCCCTGCAGATTAGTAGCCTGTGTTCCGGGGCGCGAGCTTGCGATCATCAAATAGCGCCCGTAATGAAACAGCAACTCGACAAGACCAGGGTCTTGTGCCGCGTATGTCGTAATCCGTTGCTCCGTGGACATCGACTCCGGGGCTTGTGTCTTACCTAATTGGAGCTTCACTCGGTCAAAAAGTGATCGATAATCCTCGACATGCGCTTGAAGCAAGCTGTCGTAAGACTTTCCATTCACATCTGCCAAGTAAGAAGCTGCAATAGCAGAAGCATCTTTCCCCTCAGCTCCCGGGATTTTGTCAAAGCCATTAAAGCCTGTAGCCGCGCTGAAATAGAAGGTTGCAGCCGTTCCTCCCAACAGATGAATTCCACTACCGTCAACGGTAACTTCCCCATCCTCTGCTACTACGGAGAGTTGTCCTTCAAAGGCCATGCCCTTGCTCTTGCCAGGTTCTCCGTATTGGATCGGATTGTCACTCCAAAAATAGCTTGGATCAACATGCTCCGGTGCAGTTCCCGAGAGTACAAAGTTATCACCCTGAGCGTAAAGGCTATGCCGAAGCGAACTATCTAGTGTAGCATGTACATTCAGCGCTCCCGGTGCACTTGCAGTCAGACGCAGCACGAGCAACTGATCAGGATGTGAAGCGAACATCTCACGGGTATAAGTAACATTACCAATCTTGTATTCAATGCGGTGAACCGCATGTTCAATATCTAATGTCCGCCGATAGGATTGATAAACACCACCATGCTCAAAACGAAGTAGTAAATCTCCGAAAGGCAGATATGATTGGGTGTACGGACCTAGCATCTCTCTAGTCAGGGTGTCCGCTTCTGTATACCGGCCCTCCTGAATCAGCTTTCGAACCTTTGGCAAAGCTTCCTTAGCACCTGGATTGTTCCCATCCTTCGGGAATCCCGACCATAATGTATCCTCGTTTAGACTGACTTTCTCCTGTTCCACACCGCCGAAGATCATACCACCCAGACGGCCATTCCCAATCGGAAGCCCTTCGGTCCATACATTTGCTGGCTTGTCATATTGAAGTTTCATTGGTTCTCTCCCTCACGATCTGTCATGAATTAAATAATGTATTCCCCCAAGTCTGCCCTCATTATAAAGATCAGATAAAGCGTTTTCTATACATCGATCTACCGATCCATATCGCGATCTAACACAACCTGCCCTAGCTCATTGAATTAATTATCCTGAATATCGACCTCGCTACAGGCGATTAAACGTATCGCATCCGCAACACTGGAAAGACAGTTCGTACTTTCCCCACCCATGACAATTTCGTTAGCACTGAAGACCAGTCCGCGGGTGCTCTTGGCACTAAGGACTAACGTTTCACCAGTCTCGAACCTGTTGTTCTTAATAACTATACCCTGATGAACAGGAGTGCTCTCATCAACCTCTGTGTTCTCTGGCGAAATGAAAATAACCGGATGCTCGATGCCCCCGCATTCAATAAAATGATTCTCGGCGATGGTTACATCCTCCACCTTGCCAGACTCATACCAAGACTCCGCATCCAGGGCAACCAGAATCGCATTCATTTGCATCCGATCAAAAACATTCCCCTTAATCTCTACTTTACGCCGGGTTGTCACAAGGATACCGCGGGTCGGTACCCGCGCGAGGTGATTATTTACGACTTCAACCTCCGGTGTCCAGGTTACATTCTCGATCACATCATGGCTGCCAATCCCCTCAGGAATAGACTGTGCTAAAGTCAGTATTAGCTCGCGTGGATTGAGACGCGTAACCTCTATCACTTCATTAGCAGCATAGGTAGTCAGAGAGCCAGAACGAACAAATTCAATTTCGTCTCCCGGATGGAAGGCCATAAAACCGTAAGTCTGCGGATGCATGAACCGAGCCTTCACCCTATTCGCAGACAGCTGCTCCACGATCCATAGATAGGTACCATGGACATTGACGACGTCATCATGAGAACCGGAAAAACGGCTGTCCGCAACAGTTATTTTACCTCGGCAGCTGGACATGTGGATGAAATCCGCAAAGCCAGTAACCGTTCGGCCTGTCTCCAGGCGCGGCGAAATATCCATGCGTTGAAAGGTGAGATTGTCGCTGAACTGCCCTACAACACCAAGTCCGTGTAAAAAATGCAGCCCCACATCGCTGAAGGTGATGTTAGCGCTCTCCACAATGAAGACACCTACCTGATCGCGAATACCATCACGGCTTTGCAGGACTTGCCCGGGGACAACCTCAGGCCCATGATCAAAATGCAAGCGGAGCTTCATCGGCTCCAGCTCTTCAACCGAATCAGCCAGCTCCGACCAGTTGTCCACCCGCCAAGTCGTATTGCGCAATGGATCGTAGGTCTGCATTGGTCCTTCCGAGAAGCTCCAGCCCTCACCGATCCAGACCAGCTTGTCATCCCTGATCTCATACCGCGAATCGGGGTGAACCTGGACATCGAAATAATGAGTACCGCTTTCAGTAATCTCCATCTCTGTCACAGTCGGCCGGGCATAGTCGGTATGTAAATTACGAATCTCTACATTTTTGCATCCATCCAGCAAGAACATAGTCTGCTTGCCATGGAAGATAAATGTAGAGTCATTGCCCTCAAATGTTAAATTGTGCAGCCCCTTTAAGAGAATTCCTATAGTCTTGGTGACATCAGGATTCTCTTCTTCACTGGTAGTGTTGGAAATGTAGTAGGGTGCTCGGATGGCCGCTTCCGGATAGAAATGATAGCAGCCTTTTGGACAATCCAGCAGGACCGGCCCAGTTATTTCGGCGGCTGCCTCAATAGCTCTTGTCATGGCTGGCTGAGCATCCAAGCCGGAATCTGGCAGAACACCATAATCAGTCAGGCGGATTACGATAGGAGAAGAATCGACGCTGTGTTCTGTAAAAGAAATGATCAACACCAACTTTCTTAGCATTGTAAACGCTTAATAAGAGGCAGTATAATCCTCTAGGTTAGAATAATCAATTGTACATTAGCTGCAAAATGCGCAGACTGGTGCCTTTACTCTGTTCATCCTTTTCCCCTGTAATTCGCACGGTTACTTGCAATTCCTGACGTTGTTCCTCGATTCCGAACATAGCAATAATAGGCCGAAACGCAAGCGGACACCATTCATCGAATAAGTTAACCGCATGAAAGGGACCGCCATTGAGCGAATATTCGAATATCCCACTGTCCGGGCCGTAGAGCAGCAGCAGACCCACACTCTGTCCGGTTACTGTGTAAGAAAAAGATGCCTCTTTGCTATCTGTATATAAATGCTCCGTTCCAAATCGCCAGTTCATCAGTGGATCATCAGGGGTAAGCTCGCGTAGCTCGAACCCATCTGCATGATCAGCGCCTCTGAAATCCAGTAAATTACCGTATTCATAATTTTGCTCCTCCAGAGGAGCAATACTTAACGCGCTTCCGGTATTTGAATGTGTGTTATCAGGAACAAGAGCTGCATCCAAATATTCCTGTAAAAAAGAAGCATACAGCGCATGTCCGTCATCATTGGGGTGATATCCATCCGGAGCCAGCTCAGTCCACTCCATTTGTCCGGCCTGGGTCTGTGTATAAACTCTAGCTGCAAAATTAACAGATGGAAGATCGTAATGCTCAGCTACTTCTTCGTGGACGGCAATGTTAAAGGGATTGCTCCCTGACAGATTCTTCTCTGCTGCCGTATACAAGAAGCAAATGTCAGTGCCGGGCGACAACCGTCTGCACTGGCGCACAATTCCTTCCAGACCTCTAATGGATTCTTCCCGGTCGTTGCCGTCATTGACGCTAAATTCAACGAATAGAAGATCAATCTTGCCGTATTCCAGGACATGCGACTGTAATCGGTGAGCGCCCAGCGTGGAATTCGTTCCACCCACTCCCGCATTGATGAAGCGGAATTCATGATTCGCAAATCGCTCCTGCAGATACTTATCAGTCAGCGCTCTCCAGCTAAATGTGTCCGCGTCGGAAGCACCTGCCCCTTCTGTAATGGAACCACCCAAAAAGGCGACAGTCACCGGCTCCTTTCCCGCAAGTCTGACACTTGTATTCGGTAGTCCCCGTCTTGGAACCACAAATTGATGATTGCAATGTTTCTCTTCTGTCATGACTGATCCTCCGTAAATAAAAATGTATATTTTTCCTTGAAATCAAGAAATCAGGTGCTGGGGTATATCTTACAGCACCTGATTCTGATTTCAATATTTTATTTTTTAGAAGTTTCGTAAGCCTTTTGCAAGATTTCGAGATAACGATCTAGCTTCAAGTCTTTCAGACCTTTTATATAAGCATCCCAATCTTTATTAAGATCCTTGTTGCCCGTGATGAATTGAAGCTGATTTTGCTCAATGTAATTCTTGATGTTGGTTTGCAGTAAGCTCGCTTCATCGATTTCGCTTGGATCAATCCAAATCGACCAGATCGGGAATAATTCTTTAGGCTCATGTCCCTCATACAGCAGAGTCGCATCATACAATCTGCGTTCATAACCGCTGGAAGCGTAGATGTCAGTAGCTTGAACGAAGGTATCACGGTACTCTTTTGGCATATAGAAGTGACCCATGCCGCTCCAACCCGCATTGCGCGGCGCTTCGCCCTCCGCCATAGGAATGGTCTTGATCACTGGTTTAACATCTTTGTCCAGTGCTACGTCGCCTTCTTCTGGATCAGTCCAATCAATGCCCTTCATACCACTGCCACCATTGGTCTGTCCTTCAGAAGTAAACATGTAGTCTACCATTTTAATTAAAGCGATCTGTGCTTCCTCGCTAGCTTTGTTGGTGATGACAAATTTCGCTCCTGGGGATACGCCACCTGCATCATGAGTCGCATAGGAGATACCTTCCGGTCCGCTAATCGGTGGTACAGGATTGTAGTGTGCCGAGCTTCTATTGCCCGGATCAATATTGACGAAAATCGCAGGGTGCATGCCCGCACCAGCGCCCAGAATTTCCGCATCGGCATTTTCACCGATTTTCTTAAAGGCTTCCGCATTCTGTGTGAATGCCCCTGGATCAATCAAACCTGCGTCAAACAGAGATTTGATATAGGTCAGGCCTTCCTTCCACTCCGGTGTGACAGCCGCCGATTGAACTTTTCCATCCATCATGTTCAGATAATTGCGGTCATCATCGTATACAAATGCATTCATGAGGAATGGTACAATGCGTACACCAAACTCCTCAATAGAGCCACTTAGCGGCACTTCATCTGCTTTTCCATTCCCGTTCGGATCTTGTGTTTTGAAAGCTTCCAGCACTTTTTTGAATTCTTCGGTTGTCTTCGGCATTTCCAGATTCAGCTTCTTCAGCCACTCGGTATTGAGCCACATTTTGCTCGGATAGGAGCAGTGAAAGCACTCTGTGTAAGCGACAAGCCCGTAGATATTACCATCAGGCGCTGTGTTAAGCGTTCTCAAATTATCGTTCTTTTCCATAGCCGCTTTAATATTCGGAGCATATTTATCAATTAGATCGTTCAGAGGAATCAGTACGCCCTGTTTGCCATACTTCAGAAGATCTGCCTGTGAGAACTGATCGATATAGTGAGTAAGCAGGTAAGCATCAGGGTAATCGCCACTAGCAAGTGAGATTTGGCGCTTTTCCTTGGCTCCGTCTGAAGGGTTGATTTCCCATTTGAATTTAATATTGAATTTGTCTTCCACAAATTTCGAAAATTTATTGGTAGGAACATCGATCCCGGATTCCTGAACCGAGAACACGCTGATTTCCACCGGTTTGCTTGCTGATTCCGAGTTACCTGAGTCAGCAGGTGCCGAGGATGTGTTATCTGTATTTTTATTAGCACATCCGCTTAACACCACCGTAAGAATTAATACCAGCACCAATGACAAGGTCATCATACTTTTCTTCAAATCCGATCACTCCCTTTTATAATTTAGGCAAGTACGATATCTTTCTGTCATTTTACTGCGTGCCTCTCCCCCTCTCCAGATTTTGAAAGCTGTGAATTAACCTTTAACTGAACCGACCAGCATTCCTTGGACAAAATAACGCTGAACAAACGGATAGATAACAAGTACAGGCAGAGTAGCGATAACTATAAGTGCATATTTGAGTAGCTCAGCAAGCTGCTGCCGCTCCACCATTTTCATCGCATCCATTGTACCTGCACTGTTGTTCTGGATGATGATGCTTCGTAAGACAAGCTGAAGCGGGAACAAATTCGCTGATTTCAAATAAATCAAAGCGTCAAAGTATGCATTCCACTGTCCTACCGCATACATAAGGACTAACACCGCGATAATGGGCTTCGATAATGGAATGACAACGCTCCAGACAAACCGCATATCACTGCAACCATCGATTTCGCTGGCTTCCAGCAGCTCCTCCGGAATGGAGGATTGAAAGAATGACCGGGCAATAATGACCTGCCATACCCAAATCGCGTTTGGTATCAGCAGTGCCCAGCGGGTATCAATCAAATGGAGTTCCTTCACGACCATATAGGTCGGAATCAGCCCGCCACTGAAAATCATCGTAAAGGTGATGATCATCATCAAAGTGTTGCGTCCGAAGAAACCTCTGCGTGATAAAGGGTACGCGATCATGATCGTAAGCACAACACTAATGAACGTCCCTGCGGCTGTATAAAAAATGGAGTTGCCGTAGCCTGTAATGATCTCAGGTGTATTTAGCAGAACCTTGAAACCTTTGAAGGAAATATCTACAGGCCATAACCAGACTCGACCGGAGGTAACGGCTGCTGGACTGCTAATCGAGCTGCTGATGATAAAAATTAGCGGATAAATCACCGCGATGACCACGAGGCTGAGTAGAATATAAATAGTGGTCAGAAATAGCTTATCGCCAGTTGATTCTTTAATTTTTTGTTGAACTGCTGCCATGTGGTTGCTCCTTTCCTACCAGATGCTGTTGTTTGTGATGCGTTTAGCCAAGCCATTCACCGTAAGCAACAAAATAAGGTTGATTACCGAGTTGAATAGACCAACCGCAGTTGCAAAGCTATAATTGGCGTTCAGCAAACCGACCCGGTAGACATAAGTGGCAATGATCTCGGAATTCGCCAGATTGAGCGGGTTCTGCAGAAGATAGACCTTCTCAAAGCCAATAGCCATGACATTCCCAACATTCAAAATCAGGATGATGACGATGGTAGGCACAATACCTGGCAGATCAATATAACGAATTTTTTGAAAGCGTGAAGCGCCATCGACTTTGGCTGCCTCATAAAGCGTAGGATCTATACCGGCAAGCGCTGCTAAATAGATAACGGCACTGTAGCCCGCAGTCTGCCAAATATCAGACCAGACATAAATCGAACGAAACATTCCCGGTTCTCCAAGGAAATTGATCGACTCCAAACCGAAGAAGTTGAGAGCGATGTTCGCAAATCCAAGACGAGGTGCCATAAATAGCATAATAATGGACACCATGACAACCGTCGAGATGAAATAAGGCGCAAATGAGACCAGCTGGACGAACTTTTTGAACCTTCCCCCGCGCAATTCATTAATCATGAGCGCAAGGATAATCGGAATTGGAAATCCCGCCAGCAGCAGGTAACCACTAAGCATGATGGTGTTCTTGAGCAGCGTCCAAAACTGTGGATTATCAAAAAATAATCGAAAATTATGAAATCCAACCCATGGACTTCCCCATATTCCTTTAATCACGTTGTAGTCCTTGAAGGCTAGAACCGCATTCAGCATTGGATAATACTTAAAAATGAGGAAAAATAACAGAGGTGGAATCACGAGCAAATGTAGCTGCCAGTGCTTTTTCATACTTCTACGAGCATTTTGTAAAAATACAGAGCCCTTACGCTTCGGTAACGACTTGTGATGTAATACTATTTCTTTCTCCAGAACAATCCCCCCTAAGCAACCGCCAGTAGTTTATGATAGCGCTTTCTACGAGTTGATCATAATTGACTTTTATCCCCAAAGAAAAGGTACACTTGGGCATTTCAGCGTACAAATAACCCTATTCAGGGAGAACAAAATAGCTGTAGAACGGCCATTTTTCCGGAATCAGGACCCTCTCTGGAGATTTTCAATCTGGACAATTCTACCGGCAGTTGAATAAAGCGCATGAGACAATTCAACCAACGCTTGATAGGATTGCGTTTGCAGAAATGCTATGCTGTTTTTGACAGTGCGCACTGTACATTTTGTTTTATTGGAGGTATACAATGCTCGACTTGCGTAAAATTGGAGCTTATATTTCGAAGCTTCGCAAAGACCAGGATTTGACCCAATTGGAACTTGCCGATCAACTGAATGTAAGTCATCAAGCGGTATCGAAATGGGAACGGGGCGACTCGCTACCGGATATCGGAACGCTTCCGAAGTTTGCGAGATTATTCGGCAAAACGGTAGACGACATTTTAAATGCAGGAGACAATACAGAAATTCGGGAGCACCCGCACCTAGGAACGATCGTTGAGGAGATCGCAGAGAACAGGCCGGAACAAGTTGCAGAGATGGTCAATACCGGAGAGGCGGAGCTGGAGGAGCTTGTAGAAGTAGCGCCGTTTGTAAAAGCAAGCGCTCTGCATAAGGTTACAGAACGATTAGACAGCAGCGTCCTTAAGTTAGACGTGATCATGAAGCTGGCTCCGTTCCTTGGAACAGGTACATTGGATGAACTGGTTCGTCAGGCAGAAGAGGGCGAAATTGTGTGGAATACTATTACTGGACTCGCTCCGTTCGTCAGCAGCGACACATTAAGTCGACTGGTAGATAAATCGATTGACGGTTCCTTAGAAGTGCACAATCTTGTTGGGATTGCCCCATTTCTGGAAAGAGAACATGTAGATCGCTTGGTACAACAAGCAGAAGAGAGCAGCTTGAGCTGGCATTCCGTTCAAGGGCTGGCACCCTTTATTAGCAGAGAAACATTAAACCGCTTGGTAGACCGGGTTGCAGACGGCACTATCGATGCGGACCAGATCATAAGCCTCACACCTTTTCTGGACAGGGAGAATCTCGAGAAGTTGATTGGTGGAGTCGAAGCTGAACATCTTAGCCCAGATCTGCTGGCAAGTCTTGCTCCTTTCGTCGATCAAGGGACATTGAGCAGAATGGTGACAAGCTTATTAAATAAAGTAAAGTAGACACGTATATCGGAGATCAGAGATCGGTGATCCATAGACCGTCGGCGATCCTCAAAGCTATCGGGAAACGTTAGTTGAACGACAACAGCGGCAGTCTAAGACTGAACTGCACCCCGTCAAGTAGACAGTACAAATAATCAAAATCGTTTAAACGGCCTTGGTCCTAAATTCCATCGGACTACGGCCGTTTAATTTTGCTTGTAACCGTTCGTAATTGTAAAAGTGAATGTAGGCCTCAATGTCCCTTTTAAGCTCTTCAAAGGTATGGTACTTGTGCAAATAATACTTCTCACATTTTAAGGTCCCCCAGAAGGATTCCATTGGACCGTTATCGATGCATCGCCCAACTCGGGACATACTCTGAACCATTTTGTTGCCATCCAGAAGCTTCTTAAAGCTCAGTGAAGTGTACTGATAGCCTCTATCGCTATGAAGCAATGGGCTGTTTTCTGGGGCTTCTTGTAAGGCGAGTTTCAACGTTTGGAATACAAGTGGATTGTTATTGGAACGCCCTAATACATAAGAGACGATGGATTTATCATGGAGATCGAGAATAGCGCTTAAATACGCTTTCTGGCCGTTGCCATACTTGAATTCCGTTACATCGGTGAGCCACTTTTCATTCGGCGTATCCGCATGGAAGTTGCGGTTTAGGACGTTCTCCGCGACCTGTTGTGGAGTAGCATTGGCATACTTTTTCCTCTTTCTCCGAATAACGGACTGAATTCCCATGACCTTCATTAGCCGCTTTACGCGCTTGTGGTTAATGGTTTTTTCGGTTTGTCTGCGCATATGCAGAGTTAATTGACGGTACCCAAAAGTGCGCTCCACTTTCTCATAGATGGTCATCATTACATGGATCAACTGCTCATTCTCCTGCTCACGAGGGCTGGGCTTGCGATTTAGCCATTTGTAATAGCTTGAGCGTGCAATTCCTGCAATTTCGCATAGCAGTTGAACGCTTGCTGACACGTCCTTTTGAAGTGCTTGAATGGCAAGGTAGATCGTTTCCTGCCGTGTTTGATTTAGCGTCGCCTTCTTTCTAGTTCCTCTAACTTTTTTAAAAATGCATTTTCCGTCCGAAGTCGCTCAATTTCGTACTCCATTTGCTTCATCTTGAGTTTCTGTTGGTCGGCCGCCGTTAACTCTTCTGGGGCTTTTTTTCTTCCTCGACCATCCTTTAATGCATCCTGGCCGCCACCTTCAAACTTCTTCACCCATTGGTATACTTGCTGATAGGAGACCTGAAACTGTCCAGCTGTCTTTTGGTAATCATATTGATTGCTCAGACAATACTGAACGATTTCGATCCGTTCTTGCCAAGCCGTAGTTCGCCCTTTTGTCATAGCTGTTCTTTCCCCTTTGTAGGCTGTTAAGCTGCTATGACCATTATACTTGTTAATCCAATTGAAGAGCTGCCTCGTACTAGCAATCTTGTATTTATCGATGATCTGATACTGAGACAAGTCCCCCTCAAGATAGTCCTTCACCGCCTGGATCTTCAGTTCAGCACTGTACCTTTGAAGATGTGTACGGCGCTCCAACCCTTTATATCCATGTGTCTTATATCGACGTTGCCATTTCATTAAAGTCGTCTTGTTAATCCCATATTTCGTCGCAGCTGCTAAAAAACCAATCTCCCCATTCGATACCTCTTCGAGGATGGTGAGTTTCTCCAAAGCGTTATATTTCCCTCTAGACATGAATAAGCTCCCCTCACAGTAGCAGGTTTTTTTATTTCGCCTGTCTACCGTATGGGGAGCATATCAGACTTTATTTATCAAGTCTTGGTCCGCCGCTGCTTCTTTTAATGAATCAGTCTAATACTTAATTTTCACCAAACAACTGTTTATTCATCAATAGACTGTCTATAAGCGCTCGGTGAAACGCCGATTAACCGCTTGAAGGCCCGTCTGAAAGAATGTGAACTGTTATAGCCCACCCGCATAGCAATCTCATCGACCGTATACCGACTATCTTTGAGCAAAATCACAGCCTGATCCATTCTCACTTTTATCAGATGATCAGAGAAATTGACACCGGTAACCTCTTTAAACAATTGAGAAATGTATTTTTCAGGCCGTTCCACCTGTTCAGCTACCCGGTACAGACTCAGCTCTGTATCCGAATAATTCTCTACGGTATATTCCTTGATCTGCTTAATAATCTGAATATGAACATCCTTCTTTTTATTTGCAATAAGTCCGCACAGTTCTTCCATAATGACAAAAAATTCGGTCTGAATCATTTCGAGTCGTTCCGATGAACCAATGTCTATGACCCTCCGCTTCACACTCTCGATGTCCGGGTATTCTGTAAAAGCCTTTTGATCCAGAAGCTTAAGAAACGTCCCTTTTATTTCACCAACAAGCTGTTGCTTCATTTCCATGGATAATTCACGCTGTTCCATGTTCTGGGCAACAATCGCACGGACAATCCGTTTAGCCTCTTCTAGCTCTCCAGCCCGAATGGTACTGATCAGACGTTGCTCTGTATCCAGTGGATAATAGTAGGTCGTATTCTCATTTTGGGCTTCGCTACTCCATACAATTCCTTTTTTATTCATGTAGACGGCATATTCCAGAGCTTGTTTGGCTTGGTCAAAGGAAAGGCTAACCTCCGTTATTTCTGTAAAAAGATCACCGAAGCCCGCCTGAGTAGTAATACGGTACTCATTAAAAACGTACTGCGCCAAATTCTCCAGAATGTTAGTGATATTCTCTGCCTCATACGCTTTGTCGGTCTCTTCTTCCTTGGAGAAAAACAAAGTTACCACTTTGTCGGAGCCCATATCCGTCATTAGTACATCCACTCCGAGATCCGATAGGGACTGCTTCAGCAGCAAACGGGAAGCATTCAGCTCATTGAGAATTTCAACGCTGTCCATACCGGCATAGCCGTTAATCTGAACAATTCCAACATATCCAGTGTTCTGTTTCAAGTTAATCCCCACCTGCTCAGCGGCAGTGAGAATCTCATCATGCGTTTTGAATTCACCCGCTAATAACCGCTTCAGAAATGCATCCCTGACCAACGGAAGCTGACGATTAAGTTCGGTTTCCAGCAACTTATTCTTGGTGATCATATTGGCAATATTTCCGCTTAAAAAGTCAAATTCATTCTTGGCGGAGGCCTCTTCCTTGCCAAATTGCTCCTTCATGACGCTAAGCATATGGTTGATTGGAGCGCTGTTACGGTAAGCTAATATTAGTCCAACTACCAAGCCGATGAGTAATGTTCCTCCCGTAATTTGTATGGACATTTGCTTGATCTTGTTAGCATTCTCCATCAAAATATGCCGGGGAATTCCTGTCTGGTATACCCAGCCGTTCGAATCGGAACGAGTCGTGATCACTAGATCGTCTTCATAGAACTGACTAACCTTGTTTTTATCAAAATCCGAATCAGCGGTCATATGGGCCATTTTCTGCTCATCACTTCCCTGCAGGACAATCGTATTTCCTTCAGCATCGCTGATATGAACCCAGCCTCCGTATCGCTCAGTTAAACCAGATAACAGACTAGAAATGATTTTCTCGTCTATGATCACTACCGCGACAGCTGGTGAGGAATCGTTGAAACTATCCAGAGGGAGTGACTGCATATAGGTAATAACGGAGGTTTGCATGCCCCTGCTAACATAGTCACTGAGTGGCTTGATTTCACTGCGGTGGGTTTTCTCAAGTACTTCTTTGGTCCAATCCTGTAGCGAAAGATCCTTATAATTGAAATTAGAGTAGTAATGTTCCGGTCGGTAAGAAGAACCTGGGGTTAGAATAAGATTATAATTGGCGAGGTAAATATAATAGTTTTGCAAAAAATCATTCGTCTGACCGAAAGTCAGGACATTCCGCATCGTTCTCCAAATACCATACACGTTCGTCTCATTGTCTCTTTCATTCATCAGAACGTTTAGCTCCTGGTTGACTGCCAATTGCCTGGTAAATCCTTCCACTTCCGCCATGCGGCGCTCCAATATTTCCTGACTTTTCTGGAGCTGGGTGACCCCGTTCTCAATAGAGATAGACTCTGTCACAGAAATCGAAGTCAGATAGGACATATACCCGCCAATGCTGGGAATGACCAAAATGACTACATAGGAGATTAAGAATTTACGAAAGATATTGGAATATTTAAGCGTAGTGACCCCTCCCCTAATATCATTTCGATAGCGCTATCATTACCATAGATTAAAACATTTTACTTAATAGTCAAGTGTGCAAACCCAATTTTACAGGTGTTAAAACTTTCAGAATTGGATAAAAAGCAGCGATATACGCCGTTATCACTGCTTTTTATTCACCATCCGAATTTTTTTATCTTTCCAGTGTGTTAACCCTTCTAAGTTGTACCCATCGTATGGCGGGTAGATCGTGAAGGCACAAAACCGAATTCCTCCTTGAAACGATCCATAGCATACAAAGGCTTATATTCTTGACCGGAAAAATGATAATAATCCAAATTATAATCATTCCCCACCAACGGGGTAAGGAGCTCAGCCACTGGGAAATTGCTGCTAGCATCCGGCCCAACCAGATTGAGAGTTCTTACCCCCGGCTTAAGTGGAGATTCCAGTGCCGCAGTAATTCCCTCCACCACATCCTCAGCATGGACATGCCCCAGTGTGATGAACGGGAGCGTTGGCTTGGATCCTGTCTTCAAGACAGGAGGAATCCAGCCTGGGGAGGCTACAGCTCCAAAGCGAAGATTGATAAAGTCGGTATCTTTATGATTGCGATGAAAATACCGGGTCAACTCCTCGACCATAGCCTTGCTTAGCCCATAGGCATCCGCTGCCAAACAGGGATGATCATCTGGGATAGGCAGCTCAAGCGGAATAAAATCCTCAGTGAGTCCACCCACCACGGCAATGGAGCTCGCTGTGATGAACTTTTGGCAACCGTGGTCAAGCAGATATCGGTACAATCTCCTTGTTCCCAGCACATTAACAGCAAGGCTTTCCTCCTCAGTAGATCCGCCAGTAACTGCGGCAAGATGAATCACCGCCTGAATATCATACGAGTCCAGCCTGCTCAAATCCTCCGCCGAATCAAAAGAACCCTGAACATACGCAAAAGCCCCTTCCGGAGCTTGGCGTGACAGACAAATCACTGTATGTTTATCTGCCAAATACTTGGCTAGAGCCGTTCCGATAAATCCACTTGCTCCGGTAATTAGAATATTCATGCTCATCCCCCCTTCTTTTTCTCATCTCATATCATTCAGAAAAAAGGGGCCAAAGAAGGCCCCTCCGTTCATTCATCGCTCAACTTATTCTGTCCACTGTTCTCCGCCTTGTGTACTAGGCTTCGAGATATGGTCGGTCGATGCCTCCTCAATATCACCGAATGCCCAGTGGGAGACTGGAACATCGTTCCACCCTGGCTGCGTGACACCCATAAGCGGGCCCCTGCCCAAAACTCTGTTGATAGCTGTAACGGCTTCCGCACGAGTAAGCTTGGAATTCGGGCGGAAAGTTCCGTCACTGTAGCCATTCATTATGCCTATATCTTGGGCTTTCTTTATCGCTGCCTGTGCCCAGTGACCGGTGATGTCAGAGAAGCCGCGGCCCGATGTTGTAGAATTCGGGCTCAGCATGGCTGTTAAACTAGCCATTTCTGCACGCGTCAATGGTTGATTAGGCTTAAAAGTACCATCAATATAACCGTTCATTAGTCCCATCTTAGCTACTTTCGCAATAGCATCTGCCCCCCAATAGCTGGAGGGAACATCACTGAATGTTACGCCTGATCCAGTGGCCTCTTTCTCAGCAACCTTCGCTAGGATGGTTGCCATCTCAGCACGGGTAATGGGAGCATCGGGTTTAAAGAAGCCTCCCGGATATCCGTTGATATACGCCGAATGTCGCATCGTCTCGGCATCATCCTTCCCATCAGTTCCAGATGCCGGAGTTGGCGTCGGAGTCAGGGTAGGTGTGGATGAAGGCTGGGCTGGTATAGACGGACCCCCTGCATCAGTCGGTGTAGGTGTTGCTGTCGGCGTTGGTGTTGGAGGTTCTGTAGGGTTCGTTGTTCCGCCATCACTGGTTGAGACTGTGAATTTCAATTGATCTGTCAGCATGAGATTACCTGATTTCTTCACAGCTTTAAGTGTGTGTAAGCCGCTTGCCAATCCAGAAATACTGTAAATCTCCTGTTGTGTCAGTCGACTCTGACTATAAGTATTCACGGTCTGAATCCATTGTCCGTCCACATAAATATCTACTTCACCTTGATCTGGCCCCGTAGGTGTGATCAAGCGAATTCCAGTGCCCTTGAAGGTATATTCAAAGGAATCGCCGTCCACTGTCGTTGAATGCACATCATTAAGATAATCGCCACCAATAGTAAAGCTGAGGTTCAGCTTTCCCACTGGTTGTGATGCGAGATAAGATTTGTTCAGTGTAACACGGTCACCAGCTACCGTATAATCGGTCCCAGGAACCAGATGATATGATCCATTCGTAATGCCTATAAAGCTTTCCGGCTGTTGTAGAAGTGTAATCTCAATGTCCTGCTGAGCAGAAGGATATTTATCAAAGCTCGCTGCGATCGGATTAATCATATTCGGAATCTCTACCTTGAGCATGTCAAGCAGCATGAATCTGCCTGATTTTTTCACAGCTTTGAGTGTGTGCTGTCCATCTGTAAGCCCAGAGATACTGTACAGAATCTGCTGTGACAATCGCCCGTTTCGATAAGCGCTTACCGTGCCCTTGAATTGATCGTCTACATAAATATCCATATCCCCTTGTGATTCGTCTACCTCAGTGAACAGTTGAATCCCTGTTCCTCTGAAGGTATATTCAAAAGAATCACCATTCTGCTCCGCATACTGCACATCGTCATTGTAGTCGCCCATTCCTCTTCCACTACTGCGGGACCAAGTACCGTTATATTTGATTCCCGGATCGTCATTATTAACCATCACATAACGGATGCCTGTAGAATCGCTAATGTGTACCGCTAATGTCTGTGGATCACCGGCGTTAAAGATGATGTTAAGACTTGTTATGCCAGCAGATTGCTGTGCAAGATATTCCTTCTTAATGGTCAATTTGTCATTAGTCACCGTATAATCTTCTTCGCGGAGTGCCACTCCATTATTCTCAATACCACTCAGCGTATTACCATGCAGATTAAGCGTGACTGTGACATCCTTCTGTTGTTCCGTTGCTTTATCAAACCCAGCGGAAGTCGGAGTAATAGAACTGTTCTGACCCCCAGCCGGACTTTCTGTTGTCACTCTCAGCGCGTCGAGCAGCATATAATTTCCCGATCCCTTGCTTACCTTAAGCGTGTGAGGGCCGTTAGAAAGTCCTGATACACTATAAAGAGATTGTTGTACCTCTCTCGGTCCACTTGTATACGCATTTACAGTCTGTGCAACCCCATCGTCTAATGTAACAATCATTTCTCCTTGCGATTCATGCTTTTCCGTCAGCAGCTCAATGCCCGTTCCCGTAAAGGTGTACTCAAAAGAATCACCGTCCTTCTCGGTATAGTGCACATCGCCATTATAATCTCCATGTTCTCGGGCTGAGCTTACCTGCCATGTGCCGTTGTATTTAATGCCGCTGTCATTATCATTAATGTAAACCACATCCGTAACGGTGGTATTGCTTGCCGAAGCTGAATCCGCAGTAGGGTCAGCCCCAGAGTTAAGAGCATCCTCTTGAGGAGTGTTCGTAGCAGCACTGGAATCCTTGATTGTAATGCTCAGATCCTGCTTCCCCTCTAACAGCTCCTTGCCTCCATTTCGCTTCCAATCTCCGCTGTAGCGCATCCCTGTATCATCGTTATTGACAGCTGATGTACCGCTTAGCGCGGTTACTTTAAGCATGCGAGAGGCATGGGGTTCAAGGATGCCACCGCTGAATTCCTTCTCAAAGGTTCCCAGCTCGGAATGGCTCCATAGGTCGCGCACTGAAGCCGGACCATCAAGGCCAAGATCACTCCATTTGACTTTAACCTCCGCACCCCGACTACCCAGATTGAACAGAGCTACGCTGTAAGTACCATCTCCATTATTGGCATACCATACCTGCTGCTGGGTATCCATCGATACCGGATGACCAGGACGTCCGGCTTGGTTTACGGCAATAACCTCATCATTGGTAAGCAGTTCTAGTCCATAATTGTCCAGCCGTGTCATGTCATTCCCTGTATAGAGCGGCACGGAAGAAATGGACCAGAACGTCATCGCGGTCTTTCGCTCATCCTTGGTCAGACCATCCATGGAGCCGTTACCAACGTTCAGAGAATCGAAGTCGTTCCAACCGCCAGGGCCTGCATCCCGCCACCAAAGTGCTGCTTTGGGGAATAATCGGGAAATACTCGGCCATGCTGTCAACCCACTGCCGTCATAAGATTCAACATCCCAATCAATTCGCCAACCGTTAGCATATTTTTTCCAGAATTCTACGTAATTGTGGTCGAGCGCCCAGGATAGCTCAAACCAGATGTTATTTCTATCCAAAGCCTTGGACCATGCTTCTACATCGCCGCGTGCATCCCGGCTCAAGTTGTCAATCCCCGACCCAGGGGTTACGCTGTCGAATTTGACGAAATCGATCCCCCACTCACCAAGCATATCTGCAATGGAATCCACATACTTCTGGGCACAGGGATTCGTGAAATCAATTTTATAGGTGTAGGAATTCCAATAATCCATAATGGTAAGCGGCTTGGCCGTAATATCCTGAATACGACATTCGCCGCCTGTCCCATACACCTCAAGATTTCGGTTATATGCATCGATAGATACCCCCGGGATCAGATAGATCCCAATCTTTTGTCCATTATTATGAACATAGTCAATGACCTCCTGAAATCCGTTCGGATAAAGGACTTCACTAGGAATAGGTCTCCCGTATTCATCCATATCGCCATTCCAGCCCGCATCAATATTAATATATTCATATCCATGGGCTTGCAGCTTCTCATGCATCGCGTCCGATTGCTTCTTAACGCTCTCCGCCGATGTCCAGTTTCCTGCCCCATCATACACTTGCATACTGTAACTGCTCCAGCCCATATACGGCTTTTGGGCCATACTCTTTTCCGCTGCTTGCGCAACATTGCCTTTCGTTCCTGTAAAACCGAACTGTGCTGCTGCAATAATGAATACTAGGAGACTCATACCCAATCTTTTTCCCATTCGCTTCAAATCATCCTTACCCCCTCATGAAATGTGGTCAAAATTACTTTGATAGCGCTTTCTTTCGGGAAGATCATAATTGAATATGGATTCCCAAGATAGGTACATTTCGGTATTTTACGTACAAATAACCCAAAAACAGAGGGGCAAATAAACAGCTTAACAGACATAATTCCTTCGATTCGAAGAACTTAGTAAAAACACTGTACCCTAGTTATATTTTGACAATCATAAAACAAACTCTTGTTTCCTCGTTCCAGTGATGAAAATCACTTACTTTATTGGTAAAATAAAGAATAGTCTAGAGATACAACCGACATAGCTATAACAGATGAATGATATACAGAAGAAAGGAAGATCGCATTGAAGTTGGATTTGGATGGATTAAATGCTGATTTCTTAACTAGTATGCTTAAGGCATCTTTTTCATTGGAAAATTGGGGTGCTATGATTGAAATTGCAGATAGATTGATTACCCAGATTGCATTCATATATGAGACAAGCAGTGATACATTGAGAGAACAAAACCTGAAGCGGAGTATTCCCTATTATTTTGGATTTAGCTTATGTTCAAAAGGAATCGCACTGCAAAAGCTCGGTAAGTATCCTGAAGCTAGAATGTGTATTCAAAAATATGCTGAATTAGGATGGATCAAAGGATTAGATGAAGAAGGAATTAATGAAGTCAAATACTACTGTAATATTGCAAAAGCCAATACCTACGTGCTCGACCTTTTGGAAGGCCAGACAGGGGTCCTAAAGGAGTATATTGAATTTATTAGAAACAGTGCTGAGGAAGAGTTACTGCCAGGACTAATTACCATCTTGGAATCCTCGATAAAATATAACTATTCCGTAGATTGGATTCTGAGTGATCTTAAAAACAACGTAAATGACATAGAAAAGTATGTGACTAATGTGGATATAAGATATTACGAGGAATACATTTATTTGCTGGTGATGTATTACTACGAACAAGAGAATATGAACGAAGCAATCAACACTATTCTAGAAACTCTGATTTTTAGTATCAAAATTGAAAACGATACAAACCTCAAGAAATCAGTAGCACTCTTTGAGCTCCTAAGAGAACATGCTCATCAATCACAACTTCAAATGTATCACAACATAATGGAAAAAATAATAGTCAAAGAGTTTACTAATGAAAAAGAAAATGTTCTTGCTTACAGTCGTAGTCTTGATTAGTTCCAGCTTAATGATCGCCTCTGCAAGTGCTTTCGCCATCGATTTGGGTTCCACAATTTACACCGTTAACAATCACGGAATGGGTCATTGATTGAAATTTCAGAAGTGGATTATACAAAGGAGCGATCATCCGGCTATTGGATAATCGCTCCTTTGTATGTAAATGCATAAGATAGCTTAGCTAAAGACAATAAAAAGTAATAGTTTCACAATATACATAATCCTATGTACTCTATCATTTTTTTATATACAATAATAAGAGACAACTGATGCCTGTGCTACGAAGGTATTTACATACTAATCAACCATTAGAGGTGTACTTTAAAGATGAACAGACCTATTCGTTTTGGAATAATCGGAAGCGGCTGGCGGGCGGAAATGTATCTTAAGTTGGCTCACCTGCTTCCACAGCAATTTCAGGTAACCGGTGTATTGATCCGCAACCCTGCCAAATACCAGCAACTGATCGACAAATGGAAACTGACCGTATACAGCTCGATAGAACACCTTGCGGCCGAGAGCGATTTTGTGGTCCTGGCGGTGTCCAAGACCGCTGCCGCCTCACTGCTGTTGGAGCTTGCAGCGCTGCAAGTACCTGTGTTGGCCGAAACACCCACCGCCTCTACGCCGGCTGAATATGAACTGCTTCGATCCAGCGCCATTGATTTCCCTCTGATTCAAATAGCCGAGCAATATCCGCTGTTGCCTCATCATCAGGCAAGAACCGCCTATATTCAAACCGGACATTTGGGCGAGGTAGGTCATGTTCAAGTCTCTGTTGCGCATGGTTATCATGGAATCAGCCTGATCCGTAAATGGCTCTCGATCACTGGCACAGCATGTGAAATCACAGCTCGCCGGCTAGAGGTTCCAATCATGGACTTCTCTTATAGGGGGAGGGAGGCCGAAGATGACCTGAAGACAGAGCAGCAGGATATCGCAATTATGGTGTTTCCCTCCGGCAAAAGCGCTGTGCTTGACTTCACTCGCTCCCAATATTTCTCGCCCCTCCGTACCAACCGGGTACTCATCCGCGGATCACATGGAGAAATTCGCGATAATGAGATTATCCGTCGCCTGGGAACCGAAGAGACCGAGTATATGAACATTAGTCGGATTCAAGGCGGACAGGAAGGCAGTCTGGAAAGTCTCTCCTTGCATGAATTGCGTGCAGGACAGCTTAGTCTATTTCAGAACCCGTTTCATCCCTCTCCCCTTTCTGATGAAGAGATTGGGATAGGACAAGCCTTATTGAATATGTCCAGCTTCCTGCACACGGGAATTTCAGCATACTCATTAGCGGATGCCTTAACAGACATCAGACTGTCATTCGCGGTCGATGAAGCCATCACCCTTGGAAGTACTATAACTTTGCAAGATGAGATCAGGTCTGCAAAATAAAAACAGGCAGATGAGAAAGTTAAGAGCTTTTTCATCTGCCTGGAAAATTGTATAACATTCAATGACTCGAACAAGTGTAGCATGCAAAACCAAAATCAATGACCACTCGATTTCAATGTCCTCATGCTCCATATGAAATTTAATTAAACGAACAAATATCCGATTACAGGACCCATAAAAATAACCAAATATATAAGTGTAATCCATGGCTGATAATGAATATAGAATTCTTTGAAAGAAAGACTCCAAGGGTGCTTAATGATCACCCAGCCCAAAACATCAATTATAATGCAAACTCCGGCCCATATTACCCCAGTAATAAGAGCTTCTTCAAGGTTGGGTACAGATAACCCCCGCATATATAGCCAACCAAAGATAGAAAACAGAATGACATTATAAAGAGGATGCCAAGGCTTTGTTTTTTCATATCCCTCCCCCATACCTTTTTCGTCCATTGGACTCATTTTTAACGCATAAATATTAAATACGGTATGTAAAACTCCAACAATAGTCACTATAAAATAGCAAATCCATAACCATAACATCGACATTGCAAAATCCTGCATAGCTGCCTCCTTTTATTACCCCAGCGCATGCAACTGCTGCTTTTCCGGCTATGGAAATGAGACCATTCAAAACAGAGTTGTTGTTTGAATTGAAAACATCATATCTAATTCCGCTCAAGTTTGCGCTTGATAATACGATGGTTATTATGTTTGCATCCGGACTGTATCTAACCTGGTAACCCTTATAAATATGCGCTTTCATTGGATCTGATGAATTCAAATCTATGTACACGCCCTTTTGCGGAAACCGAAAGAAACGAGTACGAAAAGGGAACATTGCATATTGTTGGCATCCGGCTCCTTTGATGGAAATTCAGTAAAGGAGGCTGCCGTTATAAAACCAGAATGAACCGGCGTTAGCAAAATGCCAGCAAACCCGCTTAAAATCAAACAAGGGTTCCAGCTCAAATGAGCTGAAACCCTTGTTTTTAGTGATGCCGAGGACGGGGGTCGAACCCGTACGGTTCTCACGTACCGCAGGATTTAAAGTCCTGTGCGTCTGCCTGTTCCGCCAAAGCCTTGATAACACTGGCGTTTTCAGTGCTTAAAGTTCAACACCTAGCCCTTTAATAGTCAGAATTATGTGCGTTTCTGGCTTTCTTAATTACTTGCTCTTAGGAAATACCCAACGATCATAATACTCCCACTCTGGTTTTCTTTCCTCGGGAATATTATCAATTAATTAATGCTTCTTCCATTGTTGCTGGTGCCGCATTTTCAACTTTCACTATGATGCAGAGGATAAAGCACGTACCGCATATTACGAGCAATTGTTTCAAACATCAGCGACCATCGTCCGGTTTCTTCCCCTGCTCTTGGCCAAGTATAACGCCTGATCAGCCTTCTCCAGCAGCCCCTCCCGCTCCAATGCATGAAAAGGATAATGGGCGATTCCCTGGGAGATCGTAACCCGTGTCGGGATTGGACCCCTGCTTTGTTCCAGTGCCCTCCGGACTCTTTCAGCTACGGTGAAGGCTTCCTCAGGTCTAGTGTGGGCCAGTAAGATGACGAACTCTTCGCCGCCGTAGCGGTGGCAAACATCGTCTGGGCGAAACGAAGTAACTATAACTTTGGCTACATGTTTCAGCACTTCGTCGCCAATGAGATGGCCGTAGGTATCGTTCACGAGTTTAAATTTGTCTACATCCAGTACAATGAGCGAAAACGGCTGCCCAGAGGTAATCCACTGACTCATCGTATACTCTAACGATCTCCGGTTCATTAAACCAGTCAGAGCATCCGTCGTAGCCTCTTGGGTCAGTTGATCCGTCTGCTTCTGAATATCCGTCACGGCAAGCAACACAGCCTTGGTCAGCAGATCTGCCTCTCGGCTCCATTGCGGCTTCGCTTCTGGCAATTCAATCTTCTCCTTGCCCATTCTGCTCACCAGATTTGCCAGGTACACAAAAGGCCGGGCCAGCTTGCGTGCTACGAGAATGACGCCCATCAGGAGTATAATGAACGGAAACAACGAATACCAGAGAATTGTCCGAAGGTGGCCCATCAGTTGATGATGAATGATACTAATCGGCGAAACGACCACGATTCCCCAGCCATTGGCCGGTACGCTGGAGTATCCGGCAAGCATTTCAACGCTACGGGTGTTGCGCACTTGCTGTTCCCCGCTTCCCCCTTTCATAAGTTTCTGTACAACCTTGTTACTGCTGACATCCTCCCCAATGAGCTGCTTATCCGGGTGGTACAACAGATGGCCGCTTGAATCCACAATATAATAATAAGAGCCAGAATCGTCCACGTTGTTGTCGCCAAAAATCATAGACAAAATATTGTTCTCTTGCAGATAAAACGTGCCGCTCAAAATACCGCGATATATGCCATTGTTGCTGAAAATCGGCTGACTCATAAAAACGATTAGTCTCTTGGTGGTTGGGGTCATGTAGGGGGAGGATATGTAAGGTTTTTTGAATGCCAGAGCTTCCAAACTGGCCTTAGAAGTAATATGGTCGCCTGTTGTCCCCAAACTAGTCGGTACTACGTTGCGGACCAGCCCGTCGGCATCGACTACAGCGATAGAATTGAAGTAATTGCTACTATTGCGCATCAGTTCTAAATTATCATCTACTTGCTTCGGCGTTGAGCCATCGTCATCGGAGAGTGTGGCAGCGCTGTATTCCAAACTGCTGCGCATGGACTGAAATAAGGAGTCCATTGTCTTGGTCATTCGGTCAGCGTTGTAGTAATTCAAATGGAGCGTAGTCTCCATCAATGATTGTTTTTTGGACTCGTATGAACCGATCAGAAGAATGCTTGAGGTTAGTAGAACCACCAGCGTAACCAAGCCCGTAAGCAGCGATGTGAGACTGAGCTTTTTACTTTGACGCGGCTCGGCTCTTCTCAGTGTAAGCAAACTATAACCCTCCTTGAATCTTGAAAACTAGCTTTATCAATAATACAACAAATTAAGATGTTATTCGACAATAATCAATGAACTCCAATCTCTCACACCACTGTACGTACCGTTCGATATACGGTGCTTCATGAAATATTACATATTAAAAAGCTCCTCTCCAGAGCTTGTGAATTGACAAGCACTGAAAAAGAGTATTATCAACCTAAGTTCTGTGTACTCGGATGTGATTCCTAAGTACAAAGGACCTTTAGCTTTTGGAGGAAGCTTTAAAATTAATAAAACAAAAAAACCTTGATTTTTCAAGGTTTTCACTGTGATGCCGAGGACGGGGGTCGAACCCGTACGGTACTCACGTACCGCAGGATTTTAAGTCCTGAAACAACCTTTATAGCCCCTTTTCTACACCACGGAAAGCACAAACACAAATCCTTTAACCACGCGGGTTGACGGCACTTTTTTGTGTTCTGTACTTTCTGCGTTCAGAAATTTGTATATGTAGCCATGTTAACAAAAATGTTAGCAAAATGAAGGGCAGACGCTTTGCGTTACTGCCCTTTGTGTATGAAAGCGCCGTGCGAAGCACCTTGAAAACCATGCGTAATTGGCAGGATGAGATCGTGAACTACCATCATTGCCGTTGGACGAGTGCAACCGTAGAAGGACGACATAATCGTATCAAAGCTTACCAACGCCGGCACTACTTCACACGCAATCGTGGTTGTTATATGGCGGGCATTTTAATTGAATGCAATCGACACCGTTTATTGAGTTGAACATATCAACCACTAATTTTTAGATTGAGCCCAATAATAGGAAGTTAATTTTTTCGTCAATAAGAATTGACTTTCATTCTAGTTGTAACTACAATGGTTACAACTAGTAGTAACAGTACCTGTTACAGATAAAAAAGCACTGCATATTCAAGTACATGGTGCTTTCTACTCTGAAGGTCCAGCTGAAGAACTAGAAATGGAGCATCGCCATCTTTTGGTAATGATGAATTTTTTTTGCGTCCCTTCTTTTGAAGCAATCGATGTTGAAGGGCATAATAGGGCGCCTGAAAAAGCACAATAGATTAAAGAAGATGCAATTCTACGCTCTAAAAAGTTAGCTGAGAATTTCTAAGTAACAGCGAGATTGGTTAATAATAAAAAATAAAGGTAGGCGTTTTTAATGGAGACAAAACAAGACACCCTTATATATGTATGGGATGCATATTGTGGATGGTGCTATGGATTTTCAGAAAGTATTAGAGGTTTTTACAAAAATCACCCTGAAATTCCGTTAACTGTTTTATCTGGAGGATTATTTTTAGATAATCTGCCAATAAAAAAATTCTCATATATATCAGAAGGTAATAAAAGAATTAATAAACTTACTGGTGCAGAATTTGGTCCTTCATATCAGGCTTTGTTGTCAGAAGGTACTTTTACAATGAATTCAAAAGATGCTGCAATTGGCTTTTCAGCTTTACGTTCATTAGCACCGAACCGTTTGTTAGAATTTACTTCTGCCATGCAAAAAGCGTTTTATTATAATGGAAAAAGTCTGAGTGACCCTGAAACATATCGTAAGATAGCTATTGATCATCATTTGGATCCTGAACAAGTACTAGAGCGACTAAAATCTCAAGAAACTATAATAGATGTTCAAAATGATTTCAACACGGTTCAACAACTTGGTATAAATAGCTATCCCTCTTTACTTCTACACAAGGATAACCAATTAATTCCTATTGGTGGCGGAGTAATGACGTCGGATAAAATTGAAGCACGTTTTAAAGATTGTTATATTATTAAATAATTTCACCAAAAAGGAGATAAAATTCTATGTTTAAAACAATCGAAATGAATCAAAATGATGTGAAATTGACGATATTTAGTTCTGAAGAAAATAGTTTTATGGTGACTGCAACCTTAGTTGAAAAAGCAGGACATGCATTCTTAATAAATACGAAATTTACTCAATCCGATTCGAAAGAAATTGTTGATTACCTAAATAAAAATAACTTATATTTAGATAAAATTTTTATTATTCATGGAGATCCGGACTACTACTTTGGGTTAGAAAGTATTAAAGCAGCGTTTCCAGAAGCCATTGCGTATGCCACAGAATCCACTGTTGAACATATTGTTCATTCTGTCTTAGGTAAATTAAAAGTCTGGAAAGATGCACTTGGAGAGAACGCACCAAGTAATGTTGTATTGCCTCAAGTATTCACAGAAAAAACCATTGACTTTCAAGGTTTAACATTTGAACTTGTAGGTTTAGATAATTACAGAACTAGCTTATTTAACAGAGAATTGAAATTATTGATTGGTGGCATTGATATTTTCAACGAAATACATGTTTTCATAGCAGATACTAGCTCAAAAGAAGCAATGGAAGCTTGGATTGAGAACTTGAAAGTGTTACAAGGGTTAAATGCTAACATAATCGTACCAAGCCATGGTTCAATTGAAAAATCCTTAGATAATCAAGCACTTATTGCAACTATCAATTATCTAAAAACTGCAATTAAAGCTTCCGAAGAAAGTAAAACTTCTACGGATTTTGTTGCAAAGCTTGAAGCAGCATATCCAGGCTATGCAAATAAAGGCGTATTAGAATTAAGTGCAAAAGTTGTAACGAAAGAAATTTCTTGGGGGTAATGTTATGAATATATACCAAAAATTATTACATGAAACGTATGTATTAACCGGTGAAGGAAAATTGGATGCCTTCAAAATGTATTTAAGTGATAATGTATCTTGGACAGAAGCTGCTGGATTTCCTTATGCGGGTACTTATGTAGGTCCAGATGAAGTAGTGAAAAACGTACATGAACGCCTTGGAACCGAATGGGATGGCTATTCTGCAAAAGATGAAATCTATGCGTTTAATAATCACACTGTTATCGTCTACGGAAAATATAGTGGGACGTATAAAGCAACAGGAAAATCATTTATAGCAGACTTTTGCCATCTATATGAATTTGATGAGAATGATAAGGTTAAAAAATTTATTCAAATCGTGGACAGCGCAACTGTCAATAATGCATTAAGTTCAAATTAGTTGTTTGTAACTTAACTTGTATACGGGGTAGCGTCAGGATAACCGTATTTTCCTGACGCTACCCATCGCTATCAAGCTAAGGTTTTACACTACCCATAAAGCAAAAAAAGACGTTATTCTTTCTGTAGAATTATAGGAAAGGATGGCGTTTCTTTATGAATCTTTCGATTCTTGACGAACTTCAGGGTCTGTCAAATCTTTTGTGTAAACTCTCTTAACAGACTCCGCTGATCGCTTTCATGTCCATGGCTATGTTATTGTGGCCCTGCAAGAGGTTCGTAAAACGATACAGAGTGAGCTTTCGCCACGGGCAAAAGCATGGCTCAAAGCCAACCATCGTCTCTTAAATCTCCAAGTGGAATCTCTATCTGCAGAGAGTAAGAAAACGCTGGATGAATTACTCGGTTACTCTCCGCTCCTACGAAAATGTTGGGAACGGAAAGAAGCTTTTACTACTTGGTATAACTATTCACCCAATGCCGAAGCTGCAACGAATGGATTTAACCGTTGGTGTGAACAGGGCGATAAGATTGACCACGAAGCTGTTAAAAGTGGTTTGAAAAAGATGCGTATTTGGAAAAATGAGATCATCAACTACCATCGCTGCCGATGGACGAATGCAACTATAGAAGGTAGGGGATGCCTTTTAAGTTAATGTCATCAAAAGTAGAGTTGAACAAGTAATTTATCGGATTCTTAACTAGGAGCTCTCCTGTCATACCCTCTAGAAAATCTGAAAGATTAATGACTATATCGTTTATGTTAGTGTTTTGTTCAGAAGAGACTAAGTTTTTGATGATATCTGTTTCCTACAGTCAATCTATTCATTGTCTTTAATTTTTTTGATAGATACTTCGTTTTTTTCTATTATCACTTCATAGTCAACAATTATTCCTTTTCTAAAAATTTCGGTGAATTCTCTACTTACTGAGTAATTTTTTTCGGATTGAGTGTAACCTTAAATACATGTTTTCCATTTTTCATCTGGAACTTTGCAACTTCTCCAAGTTTAATATTACTATCGATCAAAGAGTCCATTTGGATGGTATCTTTTTCATCAACAGTAACAACTACGCTTTTTAAATCCAACGGACTGTTATTTGTAATCATCAGATTATACTCTTCATCCTTAGCTGTTGGTGTATCACTTAAAGTATCTGAGTTGTTTTTTTTACAACCCGATAATAAGACTATAAACAACATAAAAATAGTTAGCCATCTCTTCTTTGTCAATTAAGTCGCCTCTAATTCTGATTATCTAATGCGTTGGCAAGAAATTAAAAAAACATATTGGTTCAAATGGCGCTAAACATCTGAAATCATAGAGATTTGGAAAGAGCGACTTTCAGAGGAGGAGTATGGATTTCGCTTGGGGGCGGGCATCATGATCGAGGTCTTAACCGGGGAAGAGGAACTTGCTAGTAAATTGGGTACCTTTCATGACAAAACTCCATAATTAAAGGAGTAAATCCTGTGCGCTTAATAATTGTTCTAAATACAATTCCCTTTTGAAAATAATCAAGAAAAACAAAAAAACCTTGATTTCTCAAGGTTTTCACTGTGATGCCGAGGACGGGGGTCGAACCCGTACGGTACTCACGTACCGCAGGATTTTAAGTCCTGTGCGTCTGCCTGTTCCGCCACCCCGGCATATTATGTGTTGTTGCTTCATACGATGTTTACGTATAACGCGACAAGAAATATAATATCATGAATATCGATAACGCGCAATCCCTTTTTCAAAAAAAGTTTTATCACATTAAAAATAACCCGTTCCAGCGTGTGCCGACACGGGTTATTAGGCATGTCGATTATCTGCGTTCGTCACTTCTGCTTCTCATTCCGACAAGGCCCAAGAGTCCAAACAATCCGAGCCAGCCCCAGTTAGATCCTCTGCTGGTAGTCCCAGTATTTGTAGTTGTACTGGTTGCCCGATATCTACCATCCGTTGTAGTGTTGGATAGTGGAGTTACCGTATTTCTGTTGTAGTTATCCCGGGTGTAATTTTCATTGTAGTTATTGGTGTTAGGTCTATAATTTTCCCCTGTGCGAATCTTATCTTTCATAATGCTCTCATGCTGATTCATCGTTCCCGTGGTACCGTTCATTAGATTGCCTTCCGTATTCATCATCCGAGTGTTATTCACGGTACCATCCATGCCCGTATTCGCGTTCGGGATACCGCCTAAAGCGGCTGACCCGATTGGATTAGCGTAACTAGCTCCCATTATACTCATTGACAGTACAGTACCGCATGCAAGGCTTGTTATCAGCTTGTTCACAGTGTTATGCCTCCCTTTATGGTTAGTTATCACTGATAATTTCCCCTTGGGTGGCACTGTCTATACATGAATAGCTTTACTCTTTTACAACATTCACTGTCTTGCTCGCTGCGTCATACGTAACCTTTGCTCCAAGCGCCTCAGCCAGAGCACGCACGGGTACATATGTTACGCCGGTATCAAGAACACCCTCCGTAAGTTTAGTACCGTTTAAGGTTATCGTTACTTTAACGTCTTTGTTCACCTGGTCATCCTCCCCAGTAATTCTTTTTAAAGCTTCATTGACCTGATCCGTCGTAGGACGTTTACCTGCCCGAAGTTGAGTCGTAGTTAAGCCGAAGGCCATTTGCAGATGTGAATAATCTTTAAAAGACGTCCAGTCTCCTCCCCACTCAAGCCCTAGCTGTTTTCCCACCTGTACAACCTCTTGCCAGTCCGCTATTTTATCTTTATCACCATCACGATTCATATCCCAGGAAATACTATTTCCATCCGGCAGCAAAAGCGCAAAATCAAACGCAAGGCCATAATTGTGATAGCTGGTTCCACCCTTGGCGTTGGTAACTATAGGTCCAGGCTTACTTCTCCCCTGCGCATACAAGGCATTTTGTTCAGCAATCGACCGCAATCCCTGAGTAATAACGATGGGCACTCCTCTGGCATAGCTTTGCTGAATCAAAGCCTTCGCCCCTGCTGCCAAAACAGGATGAAGCCCAACAAGCCTCGCTGCCGATTTGTCCCTCACTTGATCTAAAGTCAGCATAGAATCACCCCTTGGTATAATCAATGATCCCGCTTCCCCATTCGCTTGTACTAATACCCCTGCTTGCATCTGCAAAAAAAAGACCCCGGTATCCCCGAGATCTCCCCTGAAAAGCACCTATTCATAGCTTCTTCACCTTGGATCATTTCTACAAAAAAGGGCAAAATATTAGCGAAAGGTGGGAACACATATGGACATTCATAGTGATAGCTATAAAGTTGCTGCCCTGAGCGAGCAGGAAGAAGCACTCGAAATTATTCGAAATGCCGAAGCTTCCATTGCACATCTGACCGGCAACCCAACGGTGACCCTAATTGCTTATGAAAAAAGTGAAGTCAGCGGTTCTCAGCATTAGACGATGTAAACCTCCACTAGATCATCTACATTGATCCACTTCCATTCCTCCGCCCACTGTAGCTTAAACTCACGCGAGTGGGTGTGAATGGAAGTCACAAAACCACTAATTGTCGTATTCTCAAAAGGATCAAACAGCACAACAGTGACGCGCACATGACTCCGTAACGATAAGGCCAGTGTACATTCGATCTCCTCCAGCTTCTGCTCATCCAGAATAGGCTTAATGCGGCGCAGGGTCTCCCGTTCATCCCTAATAATTCTTACCTTATGCTCCGGCAGCATCATGCGACTGCTTTCCCACAGTCCGTTTTTCTCCAGCTTTTTGCCCATGGTAACCCCTCCCTAATTTCTATACTTATTCCGCCACACACGAACGTATGTTTGTATTATATCCACACCTTCGCTGAATAATCAATAATCAGGAAAAAGATACCACTTTAAAATCCTCCTCTTTTATCTAAAAGTTGTATAATAATTAATATCTAAATGAGAGGAGCTTTCCAATTGAAAAAAAACAATGCCCTGCTCATCCTAATTCCCGTATTATTCCTGTGTCTATACCCCCTCGTATATCGAAGCAGCACCCTCTCAGACCTCACAAAAGGAATCGTAGCCGGCTTATTTATAGGATTGGCAGTGTTACCTCTACTCAAGCTCAAAATCGCATCAAAAAGACGCTGACAGTTGAACTGTTCAGCGTCTAAATTTCGATCTATTCTTGAACTTTCTCTGATTCAGCGGTGGACTGACCATCAGCATCGATGAGTCCTGTTGCTTCTCTTGCTTCATTAAGCTTGGAAATGCCGTATAGCATCGCGACGTCAGCGTTCTGATTCAATTCCTCGAACTTCTCAGCAGTGACCTCTGCGGAATCAGCACCTTGAGAGGCCTGTTCTTTTAGAGAATAAGCACTTTGAAAAGCAATTTTGGACTCATCAAGCAGTTTACGAATGTCTTCGGGCAAGCTAGAGGAAATTTTCACTTTCTCAGCCTGATTGGATAGGTCTGTTGCGGTCTTTTGGAATTCGTTAATCTTCTTCTCCAACTGCCTGTCCGAAAGTTCTCCTGCTGAATAAGCAGCAATAGCTTCGTTGAACTCCGCTAAAGATGATTTTCCTAATTCATCAAGTTTAGACATTTCATTGTAGAAGTTTTGCACGGTTTCCTGCACTTCTTCTTCCGAGGCAGGAGCCGATGAAGTTGAATTATTATTGCTGCAGGCGCTAAGGATGACAGTCAGCATTAGCGTTCCTATTAGTAACACTTTTTTCATTATTTATCCCTCCACTTAACAGAATAATGTCGGTTTGTGTAAAGCGCAAATGAAATTTATGTAAAATGACTATTATGTTATAATTATTTCAATTGTAATCAGGGAAGGAGAGTATTTATGCCTTATTGCACAACCTGCGGATCAGAATATAAGCAGGGCGCTAAATTTTGTGGAGAATGCGGATCTAGCATTGACGGAACTGCTCCAGTGACCACCCGTCGTCCATCAGCAAATCCAAACGCTACTCAAGAAGTCGTGCTCTGGAAAGGCAAACCAGCCAGTATCTCTGATCGCCTCAAAGGAATCGTACGCCTAAACACGACTACGTACACCATTACAAGCCAGCGCATTATGGTAAAGACCGGACTTATCGGTAAAAATGTCGAAGAAATCGAATTACTGCGTGTACGCGATTTATCCGTAGCACAATCTATCATGGACCGGATGCTCGGCATCGGTACATTAACTGTATTTTCTGATGATGCCTCAGCGCCTCAGCTTCTTTTCCGAAAAATCCATGATGCCCAAACCGTCAAAGATGTTCTGCGCAAAGCTGTTCGTGACGAGAAGATCGCCAACAACATTAGCTACCGTGAACAAATCTAAGAACCTTTCACATTAAAAAAGCCCCGAAATCCGGGGCTTTTTCGCTAATATTCCGATGCTCGAATCAGTTCGGATATCGTCTTATGGAAGATAAAACGCTCCTGCTGGAATAATCCCTTTGGGTTGGCTAGGACTTTCCCACTGCAATACAATTCGCGCGTCACCCTCATTCTCATAGTACTCCACTTTTATTTCATGTAGCTTGCCAGCTATCAGATTCACACTGCCTTTTCGCTCCTGTCCACTCTGATTCACCCAGCTATCAATGATCAGCCCTCCATCAATCCACACCCGTACCCCGTCATCAGAGGAGGAGTAAATGGTATAGGTTTCACTATAGGCTGCAGTCAGTTTTCCACTCCACCGTACAGAGAAAGCGTCGACTCGAATGGTTGGATCAGGCGAACCCTGTTTCCACGAAAATTGGATGTTAGCATCGGTTCGCGTCAGCGCAGGTGCGCCGCTAAGAGTCATGTTATTGTAATATTGCCCCCATAGTCCACTCTGCAGCACACCGTCTCCCTTAGCGGCTACAATTGCCGCCTCAGCAGCATACTCTTCCCGCGTGAATACAAAGCTGTCATTCATAAAGGCTCTAATTACCGCATCGGTATTCTTCTCATAAAGAAGCTTGCCCCAGGTCATCTGATAAGACCATTTGGGCTGTGATTTAGATAGTAGTGCAGGGGACGGTAGCTCTCCATTTTCTCCAATCGCGATCACTTTTCCACGACCCAGATCCCATAGACTATCATAGTGACTCCCCTTAAAATCCCCATCATAGATATCTAGTGCCAGCACATCTACTTTGTCACCGCTTGGGTAGTATTCGGCAGGGTCATCACTCCACTGATTTTTGGCATTTGGGCTCCAGACCCACAATAAATTATGCAGCTTATGATAGCTGGTGAAACGGTCAAACATAAGGTTCCACAGACCCACGTAGTTGATCTTCTTCCCCCACCAGAACCATCCGCCATTCATTTCATGATACGGCCGCCAGAGCACAGGAACACCTGCATCATTTAGTTTTTTTAAAGAAAGGGCTATCTTATCCAGATCAGCGATCAGTGCGTTGTACTGAGAGGTACCCGGGGTTATATATTTGTCAAAATCAGCGTTGCTTATGCTCGTAGATACGTTATCCCAAGCTGGCGCAGTCCCTGGCAACTGAGCGTGATAGCTAATCGTTACGATTCCACCGGCTTTATACCAGCGAATAGCGCTGCTAACGACCCAATCCCGCTGATTGTCTATTAGTGCCGCCGTCTGATTATTGATTGCCCCCAGCTCATAGCCGTGAAGGGCGGCGAATTGCCCGCTAGTATTTTTCAGCTTCCCATTGAACTCATCCGCGCTCTCCAAATAATCATGTTGTCCACTAATCCATCCTTTTCCTTGCAGAAAATAAAGGGTATTCAACAATTTCTGAGCAGAAGGTACCGTTTCCGAATCCGCCGGAGCCATTTGCAATTTACGAAACGCGATTTGCCACTGAACATCGCTCACAAACCTCGATGCCGAATCAACCATATTTCGAAGATTGCGCTGTTCCATCCACTCTCACATCCTTTTAACTTTTTTAAGTTATAGTATGGGGACAATAGTGACATGAACTCAGCGAATGGACATGAAGTTGTAATTTAATTTAGGACAGTGTAAGGAACTGCTGAATAAATTCACGGCTCAATAAAAAAAGGAGCCCGGCGGCTCCTGACTATATCTCCAATTCACCTCGTATATCTCAGCGGTAGTAATTCAGAAATATCATATTTAGCTAACCGGCCGTCCTCGGATACAATAACTTTGCAATCCTTCCCGTAATCAGCAATTAACTCACGGCACATCCCGCAGGGAGAAACTACTTTAATTTCTCTTTCCTCGCTGTCCGGATCAGAATGCCTTACCGCAACAATCGTATCAAATTCCTTGTAGCCTTCGGATATCGCTTTTCCAATCACCATCGCTTCTGCACAGACTGTAATTCGTCCCATGCTAGCTTCTACATGTACCGCTGTAAAGATTTCCCCCGTCTTAGTACGGAGCGCCGCCCCTACATGGTGTCTTCCCCATTCATAGCGTCTAGTAATAATATCTTCAGCAGAGGCAATAAGCGTCTGATCTTCAATCGTAATCAAATACTCCATATCCAATTCCGTCCTCCTCTTATTTTTCCTAAGTATATTAAATCGCACTGCATTATGATATAAGATATACTATTTTAAGTTCCAAAAAAGGAGGAGCAGATTTGAAAATACAGAAATTACTCACCAGTCTCATCATTGTTGTGTTACTTGCTTTGGGCGGTTACTGGTATGAACAGAACGGAGATCCGGCAGCCCCCTCGTCCACATCCGATTCAGAAGTTGTTCAGCTGATCTTCCCATCAGATCGTTATCCTGAGACCGCTAAGCACATTCAGGACGCAATTGCTAAAGGGGAGTCAGCGACGTGCACGATTAACCGTGAGCAGGCTGAAGACAACCGCAAAGAATCCTTAAAAGGGATCCCCACCAAAAAAGGCTACGACCGCGATGAATGGCCCATGGCCATGTGTAATGAAGGCGGCAAAGGGGCCGACATTGAATACATAACCCCAAAAGATAACCGCGGTGCAGGAAGCTGGGTTGGCAATCAGTTAGAAGATTATGCGGATGGAACCCGCGTAGAATTTATGTTCAAATAATAAGCTAACGTGAACAGTGCTTCAAAAGAATAGCCCCATCCGGTATACCGGATGGGGCTACAATGTGCATCAGCTAGCTTAGAATAAGCAAGCTTTAGTGATGATAACCAGCAAGATGAAGAGTACCAGAATAGCTCCTGTTGAAGTAAAAGGACTACACACCGGACCTACATTTACTGGGCTTACTACAGGACCTACGTTACAACCACAATGTTCCATTCCCATAATTAATTCCTCCTAATGATTAATGACTACAGCACAAGATATGTAAAAAGGAGATAAGCTGTTTGGGCGAACTGGCAAACAAATGCTATTCACCTAATGAATTAGGTAGGCACTGTCGATAAACAGGATATACACAAAGGAGGTGCAATATGGATATAGCCGCATTATCAATGGCAATGAGCCAGGCATCCTTAGCTCAAAATGTAGGAATACAAGTCATGAATATTGCCAAAAATCAGGCTGAAACCCAGAGTCAAACGATGGTGGAAATGCTGGGCAAAAGCGTTGCTCCGAATTTAGGAAAAACACTTGATATTAGTGTTTAATTGCTTTATGCTAAGGACACACGAGAACACTCGTTCTTATGTGTCCTTATGTTTTTTACTTTACATAGCCTTCGGGCTTTTCTTTTGCTCATTTATGCGAACATACGATCCTATAACTGATTCTGAATGAGGTGAATGATATGAATAACATGAAATCCTATTATCAAATGACTGCGCTGGAGAAGTGGACAGAAGATTTATACAAGCGTCTGAACCTTACTCAGCCTTCGCAAATTTCGATTGCTTATATTGCAGAACGGCTTAATATTTGGGTTCATTATTTGGATGTAAGAAGCAAGAGCATCGAAGCATCAGCGGGGATGTACACCATGTTTATTGACAACCGGCTTCCAGCCAGTCTGCAGCGGCTAGAGTTTCTCCATGAGCTCTGTCATCTGCTCCGCCATGGTACTAATCAAATATTGATGCCAGAACATTTTACGCGGGCACAGGAGGATGAATCGGAGCGATTTATTCTTTATGCAGCTATGCCCTACTCCATGATCTCCCGCATGACATTGCCTGAGCAACGGGAAGATGCAATCAGCTATCTTGCAGCAGAATTTCAAGTGCCAAGCGAGCTGGCTTTACAGCGGATTGATCAAATTCAAAGACGTGTTTTTCAGGGGCAATTATTGGCCGTGATGGGAAGAAACGAAGAACGATTAACACATATTCAATAATGACTGCGGAGATAATAAAGGTAGTCGCAATGAAGGACCATTAATTATGGTGGAATTTCTCGCAAGGGGGATCGATATGGAAGCCATTAAAGTAATTGAATTATTGATGACTCATCCAGATTATAACGTAGATGCAGTACACCCCGAAATTCCGGATTTTGTTGGGATCGAGTCGATTGAAGTGGATCATGAAACGGGGACCTTCTCCATTTTATTGCAAGAACCCAAAGACGACTGAAGATGATTTGTGTAAGTTCATAATAAAAAGGCAGCAAGTATAGTATACCCAGGCAATTCTTTATCTACGCGGGTTACCTATCGGTAGTTAAATTGCTGCCTTATTTGTAATAGTAAGCTCTCTATTATGCGGATACAAACTGAATCACACCAATAAGAGTTAGAATGAGGAATATACCCACAACTCCCCAAATAATAAACCATAAGATTTTGAGACCTGGTAGCCTGGGACTAGTATGATTCTCCAATACCTTAATTCGCCGCTCCAGCTCCTGTATTTTTTCTTCTTGTTGCATCATTTTCTTCCTCCCTTCTAATGTGTAAATTACAAGATACAATAGATATGACATACCAGTCACAATATATTATCTTATAATATATACATTTTATCTAAATGGAGGGAATTAATGAAGAAAAGAACAAAAATAATTCTTATTACCTTCGCTATTGTATATGGAGTCGCTTCTTTAGCGCTTCAGGCCTTCCGAAATCACATGGACAATGAAGTGATTCATTATTTGGTAGATGCGAGAGATTATAAGAATGAAGATCTCTATAAAGTCTATACCCAGATTGGTAAGACTCCCGTCGTAAGTACAACGGTTATCTTTGCAGATGAACTCCATGCAAGATACTTTTATAGAAAAGAAAAGGATCGTATTTATCAATATAGCATGGCTCCTGTAAAAGGTACTGATCCAAACTATACATATAAACATATTGAGAAGGGCCTCCCGTAAAGGGGAACTTCTATTATAAAGGCGCGATTGTCTCAGCAGTGATATGGCTGCTGGGGCAATCGCGCCTTTTTTAGATTCTAACCCTTGATCTAGACGCTAACAAATTTTCTCAGGAACATAATGTGACCAAATGCCGTCCTAAATGGTGTTATAGGTAAAGGGGGCATTGAATCATGCAACGATCCATGACCCGGCCGGGAAATCATGTGATAAAGAGTTACGAAATCTACGCAGATATGCTGTTCCGGATTGCTTTGGTCCATTTAGGCAGCCGCCAAGATGCCGAAGAAGCCACTCAGGATACCTTCATCAAACTGATAGAAAAAGCACCAAAGTTCAAAGACGCTGAACATCAGAAAGCATGGCTGATCCGGGTAATCACCAATCATTGTAAAACATTACTGGGAAGAGGCTGGCGCAAGCGCGAGGTTAAGCTGGAAAATGCTGAGCCGATTGCGGTAGACACCCCCGAGGATTTGGCTCTACTGCAGTTAGTTATGGCGATGCCTATGAAGTATAAAACCGTAATCCATCTTTATTATTACGAGGACTATCCCATCCAGGAAATCAGCAAGATTCTGCAGATTAGTCAGTCTGCCGTGAAGATGAGACTTCAGCGGGGACGGCAACTGTTAAAACTGGAGCTGGAAGGAGTGGAATCACAATGAAAGAAGATCAGTTTCGAACATTATACAAGAAAGCGGTGGATTCTATGAAACCAGGTGAAGAGATGAAAAAAGAATTGATCGACAAACTGGAGCAACAGCAGGAGCGGAAACGTCCACGCAAGACGGTTTATATCGCGGCAAGTATTGTCCTCGCCGCCGGGATCGGCTTAGCTGCACCTAATATATGGCAGCAGCTAAATGGCCAGAGTACTCAAGGGCAAATCGCTCAGGTAACTCCAGGTCCAAGCCAACCAGACAATTCTGGCACAAATGCGTCCGGAAACATTGTTATCCCCAAGCTGGAACTGCCGGATACCAAATCTGGCGTTATGGCAGATATGATCGCTCTAGTCGTATATAAAGATAACATTTATACACAGTCTGCGACTCGAATCAACGCAGCCGATGCTGCCGCTCTGCGCGGTGACAAGCTGGGACGTACTACAGGTGGCATCGATGAATGGAGCGGTAAAGACAAATATATTGAGTTAGCATCTAACATCGGCGAAACGGATATCTATTCCGTAAAGGGATATGATTCCAATTTCCTGATTATGTCCTATTCGGAAATCAACGGCGAGGTATTCGCCGAACTGTATGAGCATACAAACGGGATCACCGTAAACAGCGGCGCTGATCTATTTGGCAAGCTAAATCTTGAAGGTCGAATTACTTCCGCACAGTGGGAAAGCTTCGACAGCTGGAACAACGGAAAGCAGCAGTACACACCGCTCGCTGACGACGAGGCACTTAATGGCTTCTTGAAGGCACTCCAAGTAGCCAAACCACTGGCAGCAGAGTCTCTTACCGCGCAAGGCATCTACGACAGCGAAGACCGCAAGGTTCTCTATCTCCAGCTGGAAGACAACGCCAGGGTAGAGCTGACGCTGTTTGGTCAAGGGCTAGTACGTTACGGTCAGGCACCTGTATTCTTCGAGGTCGAGTCCGGGGCATTCCAGCTGCTATGGGATAGTATGAAGCCATAAAAATGATGGTCGAAAACCGAGAGTACAGCGATAGGAACAACGATTGGGACAACTTTTCGGGCACCATACCCATTAGAAAAGTCTAGCTGGATACAAAAAAAGGTGCTGCTGCAAAACCATTTCATGGCTTTGCGAAGCGCCCTTTTTGTGTTGGCTGTATGGTTTACATTAGAGAATGATTTTGTCGATTAATATATATGTTTAAAAAGGAGTGACTGAGAGTTAGACTAACATTTTATAAACAGATAGTTTTAGAAATAATTACAAGGAGGATAAACAGTACCAAGATTGCACCTGTAGATGTAAAGGCTCCTCCGATACCTCCGCCATATCCACCGCCAAAGCCAGCAACATTTTCGCTCATTTCAAATTACCTCCTCTGCATTTGAGTACATCTTAGCTTATGCAATTCCCCCTATAGCGCTTGGGTAAATAGGTAATGAGATATCTATCCATTTAAAGCCCCGACTGTGGGCAAAGATTAGAATGAGGATCTGGACCAAATCAGTCATGCTGCGTAGTCCAGTATTTACAGAGTTTATCGTATAAACATAAACTACCCCCAACGACTTAATGTTGATGGGGGCAACTTTCATTATCTTCATTACAAATCCGCAAGTATCTACTGGCAGATATCCACTATGGGTGCTGGTCATAGTGGGAGGTTTGAAACTTAAATCAAGAAAGTTTTAGATATGATTACCAACAATATAAACAGAACCAGAATTGCAGTCGTAGAAGTAAAACCTCCGCCAAACCCTCCAGCAAATTCACCCATCATAATTCCTCCTTTGTAAATTAATACTACTTAAAATATACAGGCTTTTGTAATGATGACCAGCAGGATAAAGAGCACCAAGATTGCACCTGTGGATGTAAAAGCTCCACCAACAAAACGTTCAGGTTCACGTTCACGTTCACGTTCTCCAATACCGCATCCACCAACAAATTCGCCCATTCGTGAATTCCTCCTTTGTAATTGAATACAAATGTAGGATATGCCAGTTTTCTGATCGTGCTTGGGTATATGAGAGATGAAATTAACCCCGCTAACCAATTAAGGTAGACGGGGTATTTGATATACACATTTATGCTAAAACTAAATTCAAATTCATTTCTGATGTAATAAACATCAGCAACCTTAACGCTCCCATTTCTGGACTGGACCCTCACAATTAATTACGCAGTTGGCCAGAAACACCTTTTCTGTTTTTCAAATAGTTATATCCGCCAATAGATATGAGGGCTCCACACAACATTACAACCATCAAAGATTGTCGTTCCTCATTCGCAACATCATAAACAATAATGAAAAACCTGGTTTCATTTTCTCTGCTTTATGTATTTCTTAATCAAATAAAACAATACAAATCCTAACAACACCAAGCCAAGTATGGTGATCCATTGAATCGTTGGATTCCCTACGAAAAAGTATGTATTTCTGTATTGAAAATCTTCATTGTTCATCTGTATAAAAGCTCCTTGTTCTACGAACTATCTATTTCTTCGCAGCCCATCGTTTTTCAACTTTGAAGTCCTTCTTAATTGCTTTATTATCCCATGAATCCAGTATAATCCTGGGCTCTGACTCAAGGATATCCTTTGCTTTATCAATCTGCCCTGACTTGAAAAAGTTTATAATTTCTATAAGGTCACTTCTACTATGTAATCTTACGGCGTTATAACTAGCAAGTTCTTCACACGCTGAGGTATATTGATTTGAGGATATTACCATGGACTTTTTTGCCCTGTAATATCTCATGGAACTATAGATCTCTTGAACAGCTTCTAACCCTACTGGATAAGAATAACACTTTGCCTGAACAACATTTCGAACCCCCTCCCTGTCTGTAAACACTAAGTCAGATCCAAAATCTCTGCCTCCTCTCGTTTTATATGCATCACTATAACCCATGGCCAAAAATAAACGATACAGATATTCTACAAAGCCAGTTCCGTCTTCCATTCGGTCTATGTCCTGGATCGTAATCTTAAGTGGATCAATTACTATACTTTGGGGAGGGTAACTCTTCTTTCTAGATAAAACTTTGAATACAAAAACAGCAGTAATGATAGCAAGAATAACCAACAAAATTATCATTTTTGTCAACCAGCAACCCCCATTAATATAAGAACCTCGCCAATGCCGGCGAGGTTCTTCCAAATTGCAATGCCATTACTCCCAAACCCTAGAACCTTAATATAAATTATTTGGAACATTATGTATATATGACTGGTAAGAAAAAGTCCTAGACTACTGTTGGTTTTTGGACTCACGTTTCCCGTTAGCGTAAGCCCTTGCTAGTCCTGAATATCATTAACTAATGAATACTTGTGTCCTTCTTCCTACTTCAATTCGTTCAGTAAATTTTCCTCCTGTATATTCTTCTATTGCCTTTTTCCAAAAGAGTTGAGCAGGCTTGTTGTTATCTATTTGGTAAACTTCCCATTTTCCCTGGTGCATATCAAATATATCTTTAGCAACCAATCTCCCTAATCCCAGCCTACGATACTTCTTCGCAATAAAAAATTCAGCAATAGAAAAATATGCGTCATCTTCTTCCCGATTTTTTAATTTGACTAAGACAAATCCAACAAGTTTCCCATTGAGACTGATTAAATATGGATAATTGGGGTCTTTAGACCAATATTCATCAATTGGATAATTACCATATTTACCATTTTCCTCAAACTGCAACTCCATAAATTCTGAGAAATCATAAATATAGAATTGTAACAGGTTACTGAGTATTTCTTTATGTTCCAAGGTTGCTATTTTGATTTCATAGTCCATGTTTGATACCATCCCTCTGTAGATTCAACTATCGTTTCGCTCTGGACACTCTATTATAGATTTAATAGCTTGCATTAAGTTACTCCTTCATAAATACGGTTCTTGATGAGTATCACCTTCAAAAAAAGGTGCTTTCAGATTACACCTTAAGTTAACTGCGGGAAACGGAAAGTTTATTTTAAGTTAAACTTTACTGCCTGTTAGCTTGATGAGGCGCCCGCCAGTCTATAGTGTTTTCATTGGCAATTTATACTGGAATGAGACGTGGTGAGATCCTTGGACTTTGCTGGGGTGATATCGACTTCGAAAAGAAAGAACTCAAGGTGATCCAGACGGCTAACTGGACACGTGATGGTTTAGTCATTCAACGCCCGAGAACGAATGATTCCATACGACAGGTATAACTTTTTCAGAATATTATTGATGACCTTAAGAACGCTACATGCAAATCGAGGATTATAAAAAAGAATATGGAGACTCATATGAGGATAATGATTTAGTATGTTGCTACCCTGGCGGGGGTTATATAAATCCAAAGGTAGCTGCTGAACGACTGGATATGACTCCTGCGATGTTCAACGAACGATACTCACACCTACTCCCAATCATGCAGGAAGAGGCCGTTGACAAAATTGAACCAGGACTGAATAAATACGCTGAAAAACAGCTCGAAACTGCAGAAAAATAATTCACGTTGGCAAATCCGTTAGCAAGCGCAAAATTCTGGTCTTTCCCCATCCTATTTTCTTTATATCACTAATCCTGTAGACAGCAAAAAACCCTTACAAAGTAAGGGTTTTTGATAAGTGGGCCCTGAGGGACTCGAACCCCCGACCAATCGGTTATGAGCCGACCGCTCTAACCAACTGAGCTAAGGGCCCGGATCTAAAAATATCCGAATGTAGAATTGCTGTTGTAAATAAATTGGTTGCGGGGGCAGGATTTGAACCTGCGGCCTTCGGGTTATGAGCCCGACGAGCTACCGGGCTGCTCCACCCCGCGTCAGAAAAAATATTCAAACAGCGACAATAAATAATATACAGTACAAATCGGGTCTACGTCAAGGAAGAATTTATAAAAGTTCTCAAGGCAGAAATCTAACCCCGTACCTTCCCTTACGGGATCGATAAATTTCTACAAAACGCGGGTCATGATAACCGTAAATCCAGCCATCTTGCTCCAATCTTTTAGCCAAACAACCTGCTTGAAATCTGGTCCTGAACAGTTTCGCGAAGTATATCCAATTCATGATGCCCTCTTCTCCTTTTCGCAAATTTATGATACACCGCTCTGAACTTATCATGCCCAAGTTCCACAAAATAAGCCACCAGAAAACTGGTGGCTTAGGGCATATTCCAGAGTCATTCACCGATCGAGTCAAAATAGACCGTGGGATCTTTTTCAAGTGTATCCAGCATGGTATTCCCTTGCTTCTCCCAAGCTTTGAGTGCATTCTCGACGGTTTTCTTCCCCTGATAAACATCAATGAATAATTGACGTCCAACATCACTAATCCGGCTAATCCCAGGCTTCTGCATCTGTAAACTGATCAATAAAGGATCCGTTGCAGGTAAAGGCTTAAGCGTATAAAAAGCTTCCAAATTTACAGAAGGGGTCTGAGCGGTAATATAATCCTTACGGGAAGTCAGTTCACTCTTGTTATGGGCTTTAATTTTCGCAACCTCATTACTGTTGACGAACTTAATCAAATCCCAGGCATCTTCCTTATTAGTAGCCGTAGAACTAATAGCCATCATATTACCAAGCCATGTTCCAATGGCAACATCCGGTTTTTCCTGAAAGGTAGGTACAGTAACCACACCCCATTTGATGGGACTGTAATTTTTGATCTTAGCAGCATTACGGGCCACTCCCGCCAGTTCATTGAGATAACCATATTCTCCAACGACCATTGCTGCTTTTCCTGTGAGGAACAGATCGCCTTGGATTGGACTGTAGGCATTCCCTTCTGTTCCTGCAAAATCCAACCCACTTAGCTCAGGTACAATTTGTTTCTTAACCAACTGGCTGTAAGTAGTCCAAGCCTGATTCCACTGTGTGGTATTTACAGTCATGTGCTGACCCTTATTATCGTACATCGTAAGTTCTAGCGGTGCGACATAGCTCTGCATATCCCAGAATGGATCACTTAAGTAACGGTTCATCGAGAACCCGTATATCCGAGTTTCTTTATTAGACGACTTCTTCGTCACCTTATCTGCCAGCGTAAACAGTTCATTCCAAGTCATCTTGTCCGTTGGATAGCCCACACCAGCAGCATCAAAGATTCCCTTGTTATAAAAAAGCGCACTAGACGAGAAGATCGGCGCCAACGCAAAAAGACTTCCTCCACCTAGTTCACGAACTCCATTCAGCATCGTAGGCGCCATATTGCTTAAATCATACTGATCACGCGCTATAAGCGGCTCCAGCGATTGGACAAGATTATGATCCACCAAACTCTTCACTAATGCGCTATCACCGACGATCACATCAACAGGCTTATCTCCTCCCATAATCGCCCGGATATTTTCCAAATTGTCAGAGCTTGCGTCTGAGGAGGTGTTATTGTACCGAAGGTCATTCGTATCTATAGCGGGAATAATCTCCAATTTGATTTCTGGATGCTGCAACTCATACATATCCGTAAACTGCTGACGAAAAAACGAATCGTCCTCCCCAGACCATAGACTCCCAATACGCAATACACGTTGCTCCACTGAAGCCTTAGAAGGCTCAGCCCAAGCCGTATTCCACCCATCAGAGATTAAGGGTAGTATCAGCGCAGCGCATACCCCAAGGCTTAACCAGCGGCGCCACAGCCGTTTATTGTTGTTTATATGATTCATTATTATATCCTCCCATAAAATACTTGATTCTTCTACATCTTATGGATAAATAATCCATAATCCTAGTAACAGTATAAAGCTTTAATCAAGAAGGGAAGTTACAGGACGTTTAAAGTTATACTACGATTTCTTCATATTATTCTCATAAAAATGTTACTAGGAGCTTTTGCAGATACACGATCTCCACTTTCCCACTCACACTTGCTCACTTGCTACATCTCCGCTGACCGACACAATCCTACCCTCCACGACTGGATAGTTGTACTTTCTGCAACTATTAGAGCTTCATTTATTTTATTTTTCCTTTTAATTGCACTCTGTACAGTTAAAAACCAAGTGCAACTATAGTGCCAATTCCTCTAAGAAAAGTTAGTTTAAGTGTACAAAATACAACTATTCGTGTCTTGGATGACAGTTGAGTATGTTGTGTCTGTTAAAAAATAAAAGCCCCTCACTGAAAAGTGAGAGGCTCGCCTAAACTATACTCATTTATTTAAGCTTAAACACCAAATGATGAAGGATCTTTTCTCCAAGACTTCAGTACTTCTACGTCCGTCGATTCAATTTTACCTTGTGCAAGAGCCACATCAATCAATGTGCTGTAGTTGGACAAGCTTTGTAATGGCATTTCAGCTGCAGCAAAAGCATCCACTGCACGATCCAGCTCATAGCTGAAGATTGCGAGTACAGCCAGCACTTCTGCGCCAGCTTCTTGCACGGCCTGAGCCGCTTTGATGGAGCTTCCACCTGTGGAGATCAGATCTTCAATAACAACAACCTTTTGTCCCGGCTTAATCAGACCTTCGATCTGATTCTGCTTGCCGTGGCCTTTAGCTTTATCACGGATATAAGCCATAGGCAGGTTCAGTTTATCTGCTACCCAAGCCGCGTGTGGAATACCTGCGGTTGCTGTACCTGCGATCACTTCAGCGTCCGGATACTCGCTCTTAATAAGCTGCGCGAAGGCATCTGCAATATAGTTACGAACTTCTGGGTAAGCCATAGTCAGACGATTGTCGCAATAGATCGGCGATTTGATACCAGAGGTCCATGTAAAAGGCTCCTGGGGACGCAGTGCTACTGCTCCAATCTCCAACAGATAACTTGCTACTTGTTCACTTCTATTTAATGAGCTCATGCTAGGGTCATCTCCTCAATAATGTTTAGTGCTGCTTGACGTGGATCTGGTGAAGCTGTAATCGGCCGTCCTACAACAAGGTAGTGACTACCCTGACGAATGGCTTTTCCAGGTGTCATAACCCGGGACTGATCGTCCAAGGAAGCACCTGCTGGCCGGATACCCGGTGTAACCGTGCAAAATGCTGGGCCGCAAGCTTCTGCGATAGCTGCGGACTCTTGTGGCGATGCTACTACGCCATCTAGACCCGCATCGGCAGCCAGCTTGGCGTATCTTACTACAGTATCCGCTACCTCTCCAGCGATCCCAATTTCGTTATTCATCACTTCTTGACTCGTACTGGTTAGCTGGGTAACTGCAATAATCAAAGGCATCTTAAGGGCAGCATTAGCACTAACTGCTGAAGCCGCTCCTTCGCGTGCTGCAGCCATCATGGCTGAGCCCCCTGCCGCGTGTACGTTAAACATATCAGCGCCAAGATTCGTAAGACTTTGAGCGCCACCTTTTACCGTGTTAGGGATATCATGCATTTTCACGTCAACGAACACAGAATAGCCACGAGATTTCAGCTCTTGAATAAATTCTGGTCCTGCCGCATAGAACAGCTGCATGCCTACCTTCATATAGCAAGGAATTCCTTCCAGCTTATCGATCAAGGCTCTTGCTCCAGTCACATCAGGATAATCCAAAGCGATCATCAGACGATTCGCCATTGCTTTCCACTCTACTTCTCCTACTCCCACAACCATGCTCCTATCCAGTGCAGACTCCATCTACACCCTTTATTTATTAGACCCTAGGCATAGCGGAACGGTCTGCGTAAACGCAAACCGCCCTATGCATCTTTATGAGATTAGTTCAATTGTCCGACAAAAGCAGGCATGGACTGTGACGAGAAGTTAATCGTCTGCAGCATTCTGAGAAGTGCCGTCACTGTATCCAGTGAAGTCATACATACGACGCCATTTTCAACCGCTTCACGGCGGATTCGGAATCCGTCACGTTCTGGCGTTTTGCCTTTAGTCAGTGTATTAAAGACGAAGTTAGCTTGCCCACCACGAATCAAGTCGAGAATGTTTGGCGCACCTTCATCCAGCTTGTTTACATTCATTACGTTGAGGCCTGCTTCTTCAAGCGCTTGTGCCGTGCCTCCAGTTGCAATGATTTTGTAACCCATGGAGTGGAAGCCCTTCATAAGTTCCACAGCTTCTGCTTTATCTTTATCTGCCACCGTAACGATGATAGCGCCTGTGGCTGGAATTTTCATCCCTGCTCCGATCAGACCTTTGTATAAAGCTTTTGCGTACAATTTATCACGGCCCATAACCTCACCGGTTGATTTCATTTCAGGTCCGAGTGTAGGTTCTACTCTGCGCAGTTTGGCAAAAGAGAACACTGGCACTTTAACCGATACATAATCGCTTTCCGGCCACAAACCTTCTGTATAACCGTCATCCTTCAGCTTGCTGCCAAGAATGATTTTGGTTGCCAAATGCGCCATTGGAATTCCTGTCACCTTACTCAGGAAAGGAACCGTACGCGAGGAGCGTGGATTTACTTCAATTACGTATACTTCGTTCTGATAGATAACAAACTGGATGTTGACCAGTCCAATCGTCTTCAGTTCCTTAGCGATTTTAATTGTGATCTCAGCGATTTTCTCTTTTAGACCTTCATCCAGATATTGCGGAGGATATACGGCGATAGAGTCACCGGAGTGAACACCTGCGCGTTCGACATGTTCCATGATGCCCGGAATAACTACTGTCTCACCATCACAAATCGCGTCTACCTCAACCTCTTTACCTAGCATGTAACGGTCAATCAATACCGGATGCTCCGGATTCACTTTCACCGCTTCTACCATGTAGCTAAGCAGTTCAGTATCGTTATATACGATTTCCATTGCACGTCCGCCTAGTACGTAGGAAGGACGTACCAGCACCGGATACCCAAGGGATTGTGCAGTTTCTACAGCTTGATCCACGTCGGTAACCGTCTTGCCTTTCGGTTGAGCGATATCAAGGCGTGCCAGCAAAGCTTCGAATTTCTTACGGTTCTCAGCTTCATCAATGCTATCAAGGCTAGTTCCAAGAATCTTAACACCAGCAGCACTTAGAGGTGCCGCAAGGTTAATCGCTGTTTGACCTCCGAATTGAACAATAACTCCAATCGGATTCTCTTGCGCAATTACGTTCATGACATCTTCGAAGAATAATGGTTCAAAGTACAACCGGTCCGAAGTATTAAAGTCTGTAGATACAGTCTCAGGGTTATTATTGATGATAACCGCTTCATATCCAGCCTTTTGAATGGCCCATACCGCATGGACTGTGGAGTAATCGAACTCAATCCCTTGACCGATCCGAATTGGACCAGATCCCAGCACGATAACCTTTTGCTTGTCAGAATGAATGACCTCGTTCTCAGTCTCATAAGTCGAGTAGTAGTAAGGTGTAGTAGCTTCGAACTCCGCCGCACAAGTATCTACCATTTTGAACACAGGTGTTAAACCTTGCTCCAAACGCAGCGCACGCACATCAGCTTCTTTGGTAAATTTCCCGTTCGCTTGTCCTTCTGCACGAATCTCAGCAATCGCACGGTCTGTAAAGCCTTTACGTTTCGCTTGGTATAGAGTTTCCGCAGACAACGTTTCTTCGCCGCGAATCACCTCTTCAAAGTTAATCAAACCTTCAATTTTGGAGAGGAACCACCAGTCTACGTTCGTAATATCCTGGATTTCTTGCAAACCGTAACCACGACGGAAAGCTTCAGCAATTAGGAACAGACGCTCATCATCAGGCTTCGCAAGACGTTCGCGCAGCACGCTCTCTTCCAATGTCTCTGCACCTGGCAGGCGGAAGCGATGAACACCAATTTCCAAGGAACGAATCGCTTTATGAATCGACTCTTCAAAAGTACGGCCGATCGCCATTACTTCGCCTGTCGCTTTCATTTGCGTACCCAGCTTACGGTTCGCATGAATGAACTTGTCGAACGGCCAGCGTGGAATTTTACTTACAATATAGTCAAGTGTAGGCTCGAAGCATGCATAAGTCTGTCCGGTAACCGGATTGACGATTTCATCCAGCGTGTAACCCATCGCGATTTTGGCAGCCATTTTGGCAATTGGATAACCAGTTGCTTTGGAAGCCAAAGCCGAGGAACGGCTGACACGCGGGTTTACTTCGATTACATAATATTGATAACTTTGCGGATCAAGTGCGAACTGTACGTTACATCCACCCTCAATATTCAGGGCACGGATGATTTTGAGCGAAGCCGTACGCAGCATTTGGTATTCGCGATCTGACAACGTCTGGCTAGGTGCCACAACGATACTGTCACCTGTATGTACGCCTACAGGATCAAAGTTTTCCATGTTGCAGACAACGATACAGTTGTCATTGGCATCACGCATAACCTCGTATTCAACTTCCTTCATGCCGGCAATACTCTTCTCAACCAGACATTGTCCGATCGGGCTATAACGAATACCCGCTTTGACTGTTTCGCGCAGCTCTTCTTCGTTATCGCAGATCCCGCCGCCGGTTCCGCCGAGTGTATAAGCAGGGCGTACAATCAGTGGAAAACCAATTCCCTCAGCGAACTCCATAGCTTCTTCCAGCGTCGTAACGATGGTGCTATCAGGTACAGGTTGTTCCAATTCACGCATTAAATCACGGAACAAATCGCGATCTTCTGCTTTCTCGATGGAATCAAGCTGTGTACCGAGAAGCTTAACATTCTCTTGCTCAAGTACCCCTGCACGAGCCAATTCTACAGCCATATTTAGGCCAGTTTGACCGCCCAGCGTTGGAAGCAATCCATCTGGACGCTCCTGACGAATAATAGCAGTTACGAATTCAAGCGTAATAGGCTCGATGTATACTTTATCTGCAATATTAGTATCTGTCATAATTGTTGCTGGATTGCTGTTAATCAGTACGACTTCCACGCCTTCTTCTTTAAGGGCTTGGCAAGCCTGAGTTCCTGCGTAGTCAAACTCCGCTGCTTGACCAATGACGATCGGTCCGGAACCGATCACTAGTATTTTTTTAAGTTTATCGTTCTTTGGCATGTTATAGAGCTCCTTTCACGGCTTCAAGCTGTAAGTTAGTTTTTGGCGCCGTGATTCTGGCGTTTGCCGCAAGTTGTGCCTGACGTGAAACAACAGGTGTCTTTGCTTTATGATCGGCAATCAATTGGAGGAAGCGATCGAACAAGTAGCTGCTGTCATGAGGTCCTGGCGCCGCTTCTGGATGATATTGCACCGAAAATGCTGGGTAACGTGTATGTTTAATACCTTCAACAGTCTTATCATTATTATTAATGTGAGTAACTTCTAGTTCAGTGTTCTTCACAGATTCCTCATTCACGGTATAACCATGGTTCTGGGAAGTGATGAAGCAGCGTCCGCTTTCCAGTTCCTTCACAGGGTGATTCCCACCGCGGTGACCGAATTTCAGCTTCTCTGTATCCGCTCCACAAGCAAGTGCAAACAACTGATGACCAAGGCAGATGCCGAAGATCGGATATTCACCAAGCAATTCGGAAATCGTCTTGACAGCGTGAGGCACATCTTTCGGGTCCCCAGGGCCGTTGGACAGTAGGATACCATCTGGGTTCAGACGGCGAACTTCTTCCGCTTTTACATCATGTGGCACTACAACAACATCACAACCACGTTCGTTAAGCTCACGTAGGATACCAGCCTTCGCACCGTAATCCACAAGTACAATTCTTTCTTTGTTGCCTGGGCTGCTGTACGAACTTGCAGTTGATGTACGAGCTACCTGATTGCGCAATTCCTCAATCGTAGTATTCCCCATCATTTCCATCAGTTCCTCTACACGTTTGTTAGAGGTGGTCAGGATCGCTTTCATTGTTCCGTAGTGGCGAATAATCCGAGTCAACATCCGAGTATCAATCTCGCTGATCCCTGGAATATCGTATTCTTTCAACAAGTCGTCCACACTATATTCAGCACGCCAGTTACTAGGTACTTCTTCATGACGGCGCACTACAAAGCCGTGTACGAAAGGTCGAACAGATTCAAAGTCATCCCGAGTAATCCCGTAGTTCCCGATCAATGGGTAAGTCATTGTAACGATTTGTCCGCAATATGAAGGGTCAGACAGCACCTCTTGATATCCTGTAATTCCTGTATTAAAAACAACCTCGCCTGTCTTCTCGCCCTCAGCGCCAAATGCGGTACCTGTAAATAAAGTTCCGTCTTGCAGCAGCAATCTCGCCTGCATTCCATTCCACTCCTTCTTGTTTCTGTAGTCTAATGCTTATGCCTTACAAGCCTTCCGGAGTGAACGTGTACACAATCGCTGCATCCGTAAAGATCAGCAACTCCGCCCCACCAGTCCGCTAGTTTTTCTCAGTCCATACGGCTTTGCCGTCTACCCATGTCATTACTGGCCAGCCCTTAAGCTTCCAGCCACCGAAAGGAGTATTCCGTCCTTTACTTGCGAAAGATCCTGGGTCTACTTCTTTCTCCTGCTCCAAATCAATCAGTGTCAAATCTGCAGGAGCTCCGATATCCATCACACCGGTGTTCAGTCTGAATACCCGTGCAGGATCAGCTGTCATTCTTTGTACTAGTAAGGATAAATCCCATTTCCCTGTTGCTACAAACGCTGTGTATAGTAGCGGGAAAGCAGTTTCGAATCCAACGATACCAAAAGGTGCAAGTTGCATGCCTTTAGCCTTCTCTTCCTCACTATGCGGCGCATGATCCGTAACAATCATATCTAGTGTGCCGTCAAGCAAACCTTCGATACATGCTTCAACATCGCGGCGGGAGCGAAGCGGCGGGTTCATTTTCCAATTGGCATCAAGGCCTGGAATATCTTTTTCAGAGAGCAGCAAGTGATGCGGACACACTTCAGCAGTTACTTTAATGCCGATTTCTTTTGCTTGGCGAATCAGTCGCACCGATTGTTCAGTACTTACATGGCACACATGGTAATGAACGCCTGTCGCTTCAGCCAGCAAAATATCGCGTCCAACATGGATCGCTTCTGACTCATTTGGAATTCCTTTCAGGCCATGCTTTCTTGCGAACTCACCTTCGGCTACACAGCAGCCTTCAACCAGTGAATTATCCTCGCAGTGAGCAATGACTGGCATATCCAGTGCTGCGGCGATGTTCATAGCATCTTTCATCATTTGAGCACTTTGCACGCCCACGCCGTCATCGGTATAACCAATAGCTCCAGCTTCTTTAAGCGCTGCAAAATCAGTCAGCTCACGTCCGAGCTCATTTTTCGTAATGGCTGCATATGGAAGTACTTTAACAAGTCCTGCTTCACGTGCTTTGTCTTTGACAAATTGTACAATTTCCGGGGTATCTGTTACTGGACGGGTATTAGGCATACAAGCGATGGTTGTAAATCCGCCTTTGGCAGCCGAACGACTTCCGGTTTCCACTGTTTCCTTGTGTTCAAATCCCGGTTCGCGTAAGTGCACATGCATATCAATGAGTCCTGGAATGAGCAGCTTGCCTTCAGCATCAATGATCTCTCCAGCTTCTGGAGCAGCTTCATTTCCAGCGATTAAGGCCGAGATAACACCTTCTTCAAGTACAATATGTTTCCGCTCTAACAAGCCTTCCTTATTCAATACGCTGGCGTTTCTAATAATCACTGTCATGATTCTACCTTTACCCACAGATCCCGGCTGCGGGCCCTCTCGTTATTATATAATAAAAATTCATGTTTGTGTATATTTATTAGTCCTTATTCATCATCATTCTTTAAACTTTATAATAAAGCTCTTTCGAGAACTGCCATCCGAACCGGAACCCCATTAGACATTTGCGGGAAAATCCTTGATTGACTGCTCTCTACAACTGCATCATCAATCTCGACATTCCGGTTAACCGGAGCTGGGTGCATAATGATTGTATCTTTTGCGAGCTTAGCTGCGCGTTCTTCCGTTAAACCATAATGTCTGCGGTAATCTTCCGCGGAAAGTACGATGCCAGAAGAATGACGTTCCAGCTGCACACGAAGCATCATGACTACATCTGCTTTAAGAGCTTCTTCTATCGTTACATAAGGTGCGTATTCCATAAGCTCAGGAGCCTTCATATTCTCCGGTGCACAGAATTGCACTTTAGCCCCTAGCTTTGTAAGTCCCCACAGATTGGAGCGTGCTACCCGGCTATGCATGATGTCCCCGATAATAGAAACCGTGAGACCCTTTAAATCTCCAAACGTTTTGGTCATGGTGTAAAGATCAAGCAGCGCTTGTGTTGGATGTTCATTGTTGCCGTCACCCGCATTAATAAGCGGTATGGACACCTTCTCAGCTAACTGCTGCAGCACACCTGCAGGCTTCAAACGCACAACTCCGGCATCGATCCCCATCGATTCCAGTGTGCGTACTGTATCGTAGATCGACTCCCCTTTTTCTACACTAGAAGCTGCAGCCGTAAAATTCAGTACTTGTGCACCCAGTCGTTTCTCTGCCATTTCAAAGGAGAAACGAGTGCGTGTGCTGTTCTCAAAGAACATGTTAGAAATAAAATGCGAGTTCAAAATGGGAGTTAACTTCTCACTTTGATTGTCCCAGTATGCTGTTCTGTCCAGCAGCCCAGTGATTTCCGACCGGTCAAGCTCTTTTATTCCCAGCAGACTACGTTCCTTTACCTTGGTAAGTGTCATGATGTTATCGTTCCTCCCGGTTTGAAATAATGTAGACCTCGTCTTTGCCGTCGTATTCCTTCAGCGCCACTTCAATCTGCTCATGCTTTGAGGTAGGTACATTCTTACCGATGTAGTCTGGTCGGATCGGCAGCTCGCGGTGTCCACGGTCAGCCAGTACTGCCAGTTGAATCATTCGTGGGCGTCCGCAATCCATCAAAGCGTCCATCGCTGCGCGGATGGTGCGTCCGGTGTAAAGCACATCGTCGAACAAAATGACCTTCTTATCATGGATGCCATCACTGCCGGAAGTAATAATGACATTACTCTTCACTACTGCTTCACTGCCTCCTACTTCACGGTCATCCCGATAATGCGTGATGTCGAGTTCGCCGTAAGGAATCTCGACGCCTTCAATTTCCTTGATCCGCTCAGCGATGCGCTGTGCTAGGTATACGCCTCGTGTCCGGATACCGACCAGCAGACAATTCTCAATCCCTTTGTTCTTCTCCAAAATCTCATGAGCAATACGCGATAATGCCCGGCGGATCGCCGTTTCGTCCATAATTACATTTTTCTCAGTAACCATAATCTTGTCACCCTCCACTTGTTTCGCCTGTTCAAGTTCCTGGAAATCAAAAAACTCCTTGCCTATAACAGGCAAGGAGTGAAATCCGCAGATGAAGAAGATGGTGGCCGCGCGCATAAAAAGACAGTCCGGTGTATACACACGGATACCTTTCTAAGAGTCGCGAACCTCGATTCACGTTACCTTGCCAGCCTCACAGGACTGAATTAAAGGCGCTATTCATTTAATGAGAATTATGACAGAACAAACCCTGCATGTCAACATTATCTGCCTAAACTACAACACTTTCCAAGACTGCTTCTATTAACAACAAAAGGAAGGCGGTATTATGGGGAAAACCGGAAAACCTCCCTATAATTAGGCCACAATAATCATTATGATCAGGTTATGCGGAATTCCTCCCTATAAATTGAAGGATTTCCTTGAATACAATTAAATATGCTGATATAGAGGGGGGAATTCCCTATATTCTAGCGGATTGAAGCTAAAATACAAAATTAGAGGGAAGAATTCCCTATCTTACAGTAGCTCTATTCTACACTAGTCTAATCCACAGTAGACTAGCCATCACATAAAGAAAAACCACCCAAGGTTTCCCCTAGGCGGCTTCAATGTCTAACTAATGTTTAAAATTCAAACTCCACATCGCTTAAGCGTCTTTGGATTTCAGAGATGACACGTCTTTCTTCCTCTTCCCCTTTAGCAATAAAGGTAACAGAGAAACGTACAAACGGACCTGCATCATCCCAAGGCACGGTGGAGATTAGCTTCTCACGGATCAGGAATTGCGAGAAATCCTCACCGGATTCGAAACGGCGACCACCTTTGACACCCTTAGGTGCTGCAACATAAAGGAAGAAGGAGCCCTTTGGTTTCTCAGCTTGGAAGCCCAGGCTGTTCAGTGCATCTACCAACAGGTTGTGACGACGAGAATACTTGGCAGCAATCGCTTCAGTAATCTCTGGATGAGCAAGACCGTAAGCCGCAGCTTTTTGAATCGCGATAAATTGACCGGAATCATTATTATCCTTCACATCACTGAAGGCTTTAACTACTAGCGGATTACCGGCCACAAAACCGATTCTCCAGCCTGTCATATTGTAGGACTTGGACAAGGAATGCAGCTCTACGCCAACATCCTTAGCACCCGGAACTGACAAGAAGCTAAGCGGCTTCAAACCGTCATAGGTCAAGGCAGCATATGGTGCATCGTGGATAACGACTACATCATATTTTTTAGCCCATGCAACTACCTCAGCAAAAAACTCAGGAGTCGCACTAGCGCCCGTCGGATTGTTTGGATAGTTCAAGTAAAGAAGCTTGGCTTTATGAGCAACTTCTTCTGGAATTTCGTTCAGATCTGGAAGGAAGTTATTCTCCTTCTTCAGCTCTACTGTAAACACTTGTCCACCCAAGTATTTAGTGTGTGTACCCAGCACTGGATAACCCGGCACCGTCATGATCGTAATATCTCCTGGGTTAATGAAGCAAGAAGGCAACATCGCCAGTGCAGGCTTAGAACCGATCGAGTGAACTACCTCCGTAACGGGATCAATGCCTTCAACACGGAATACGTCCCGCAAATAATCAGCAGCAGCTGTCTTAAACTCAGCAATTCCATTGTCCGCATAACCACGGTTCTCTTCCTTAGCTGCTTCTTCAGCAAGCTTAGCCACGATACCTGCATCAGCCATCTCATCTGGCTCGCCTACGCCCATATCGATCAATTCAATATCAGGAAAATCCTGTTTTGCGGATGCTTTAGCACGTTTGATTTTCTCGAATTTATAAATCGAAGTGTCCTTGCCGTAGTTCGCACCGCCGATACGGTCTGCAAAATTAGTCTGAATGAAGCTGTCTTGGTATTGTTCAATACTCATACTTTCATCTCATCTCCTGGCTATCTATTCTAATTTTAGAAGAAACGGCTTCGCCGTCCCTTGGATGGCTTATGTTTCTAGAGATCCGTTTCTGTGATAAAAAATAAGGATAAAGAATAAGGCATAACCTTCTCTTTATCCTTATGTTATTAAATATGATGGAAAGCAGAGTTCAATACCATAGACTAATTATCACTTCATTTGTACTTATCTGCTGCGCAATGTGAACAGAACATCTTCCATGTCTTCCGGAATAGGTCTGCTGAATTCTTTATATTCACCTGTCGTAGGATGAATAAATCCAAGCACCGCCGCATGTAACGCCTGTCCATTCATAGCTGTTCCTTTACTGCGCCCATAAATCGGATCACCCACAAGCGGATGACCAATGAATTTCATATGCACTCTGATCTGATGCGTGCGGCCAGTCTCCAGCTGCAGCTCCAGTAGTGTACAGTCACCGAAACGTTCCATCACTGTAAAATGGGTCACAGATTTCTTGCTGTTCTTTTCCGTTACAGTGTATAGCTTGCGATCATGTGGATCTCTACCGATCGGAGCGTCAACCGTTCCTTTGTCATGCGACAAATTGCCGTGTACAACTGCTATATAGCGGCGTGTTACACTGTGCTCTTTAAGCTGTGCTGCGAGCGACGCGTGACTGGCATCATTTTTAGCCACCATAATAAGACCAGAGGTATCCTTATCAATACGGTGTACAATACCTGGACGAATCTCACCATTAATACCGGACAGATCCTTGCAGTGATACATCAGTGCATTTACCAAGGTGCCTGACGGGTGCCCGGCAGCCGGATGTACAACCATACCACGCGGCTTATTTATAACAATGACATCGCTGTCTTCGTATACAACTTCAAGTGGAATATTCTCTGGGATCAAGTCTGTAACTTCCGCTTCTGGTACGACAATGGAAACTTTATCGCCTTCTGAGAGCTTATAGTTAGCTTTAACCGGTGCCCCATTAACCGTAACATGGCCACCACTGATCCACAGCTGCACCTGAGAACGAGAAATATCCTCTTCCCAAGATTCCGTTATATATTTATCGATTCGCTCCCGCGCGTTCTCTGCTGAAACGGTCCACTCCGTGACGTCCCTCTCTTCTTCGCTCGTAGATGCCGCTTGGTGATTGACGTCTTTACTCAAATCATTCATTCCCTTCTTTTACTTCCTTTGCTTCTTTTACTTCTTTGATTTCCGTGATTTCTTCACCATTCTTAAGATCGCGGAAGGAGTCCAAAAGAATCAACCCAACCCCAATGACGATACATGAATCCGCAACGTTAAAAATCGGGAAGCTATAGCTTCCAAAATTAAACAGAAGGAAATCGACAACCTCACCACTGATCATCCGGTCTAGGAAGTTACCTATCGCTCCACCCAGAACAAGTCCAAGGGCGACCGATAGCATCTTCCGCGAATGTCTAGTTTTGTTCAAGTACCAAACGATACCTGCAACCACTACAACCGTAACTAAAAAGAAGAACCATTGCTGACCTTGTAGAATCCCAAAAGCAGCCCCGCGATTACGATGTGAGGTAATTAGGAAGAAATTCCCGATCACCGGAATCTGTTCTCCAAGTTCAAGACGTGTGGCAATGAGATACTTCGTTCCCTGATCCACCAAAAATACAATAAGAGCAATCAAATAGTACACCACAGAAGTTGTCACTCCGTTCTTATTTTTCCCGCCAAATGCGGTACGAATACTGTTATAAGACTTGTATATTGTAGCACAGCCCTTAGAAGATCGTCTATTGCGTGACACCTCTCGGGCGCTTAATCTTGGGGACTATTTTCCATCGCTAAAATAACGCCTCTCAGGTCAACCTAACAAAGAACCATCCGGTGCAAATCGGTTTGTCGGAAGGATTCTTAAAAAAGTACAGAAAGGAGCTTACTCATCATGACGCACCTGACAGTACAGCAGCTCTCAGAGCTACGCGCCCGATTAGAAAAAGACCGTGATACTATTCAGCACAGGCTTCAGAATAATGAAAATTACGGCTTACAGGAATCCATGCGGGATGGCACCGGAGAACTTTCCGAGAATGACAACCATCCTGGCGATGCAGCCACCGATTTGTATAACCGCTCCATGGATATTTCACTGCTAGAGCGGGACGAGCATGAGCTGGATGATATTGAAGCTGCTCTCAACGCTATGGATGAAGGCACCTATGGGATATGTAAAGCTAGCGGTAAACCGATCCCTTTTGAGCGTCTATCCGCTATTCCCTCCACGCTTTATTGTAAAGAGCATGCCCCACGTCAAAATGCACCTTTTACTCGGCCCATTGAAGAAGAATTTTTGTCTCCTCCATTTGGGCGTACGAGTCTCGATGAACGAGAGGATCAAAACGGCTTTGACGGTGAGGATGCCTGGCAGATTGTAGAAAGCTATGGCAACTCCGATTCCCCCGCCATGGCGGAGGGCAGCAACATTGACTCCTATAATGATATGGAGATTGAAGCCGATGAGCTTGAAGGCTGCGTAGAGCCTTGGGAGAACTTTATCGCCACCGATATTACAGGCAACAATGTAGTTGTAGTACCGGGACGTAGCTACGAGCGTTACAAGGATAGTGGCGAGGGAAGTTACATGCTTGATCCGCTCGAAGGCGAGGAGTAAAAGCATCGTCCCCACAAAAAAATGAACAGCGTGCGGTTCCAGTTTCATCGTGGAATGGCCCGCTGTTTTTTTATTTTTTTCAGCTCTACTTCATTTTGTTAAGAAAATGTTCAGATTCAGCTGGTAAACTGATCTAACGATGCTGAAATCGACATACAAGGAGTGTAACGTAAGTGAATCACGACTATTTTAAAAATGTACAACAACTTAGTCATGAAGATGACCGACGATATTTATTATTAATGAGAGGCTTACGCATCATACACGAGGAAAAAAAGCAGCGCTGCCCTCTCCAAAGAATAAAAAAGGAAAGGTACGGACTGGGGAGAAACATAGAAGCCCAAGGTTGGATAAATCCACCAAAGAAGATTGACCGAACCCTAATCCCTTCAACAAACCAAATAAAAACGGCTTCGCCTTAACAAGCTATTTGAATTCCAGCTGACGTTGTACAATTCGTACAATATCCGCAATATAATCTCCGATGATCGGTAGATTCAAGGCTCCAAGAACCTGAAGAACATAGATGATCGTTGCCGCAAAAAAAGTAAAGCCAAGCGCGATCCCTACTCCACGAGCCGCTCCATATAAAATATTTTTCCAAATTAGAGTCCAAGGTGAATATAACAGCTCCGTATACTGATAAATTCGTGATTTCTCTAAGATATGGGCCCATTCAAAGGTTAATCGATACATTGTATTCATTTTTTCTTCCAGTGGAATGTCTTCTGGATTGCGATGATCTGCTGTTAAACGCTCAGGGTTTTCCTCAGGAATAACCTTTTTCTCCGCTCCCTTATCTGGGCTGTTCTTGTTGCCGGATGTCTTGACGGAGATTCTGTTCTTCTGATCCTCCACAGCCACAGCTCCTCTCATACGTCTATATTCGCCACAAAGTAAACGAGCCCGGTCAAAGAGAATACATCTCCTTGAGCACGAGGCTCGTTATTTTCGCGGGCGAAATATAAAGACTATATTTCCCGCATAAACAGAAGTTCTCTGTTTACACTTGTGCCGCTAGTATATGCTGTTTTGGGACAGGTAATGCAGATTTACACTTCAATATGGATACCGATGGATTTACCACCGACATCTACCGTTTCAAAAGCGTGTTCTCCGCCAAAATCAACCGTAGTCACAAGTACATTGTCTCGCAATACATTCTCAAAGGCTGTAACTGCTGCTTTAAGCTCATCGTCTACACTCAGCGTGAGTGCGATCCGTTTCTCGATCGGCAGATCCAAACGTTTACGGTAATCTTGAACCGCACGAATGATCTCACGAACCCAGCCTTCTTGTTCAAGCTCAGGTGTGATTTCGGTATTGAGCGCAACCGTAATTCCATATCCGGAAGCTGCGGCGAAACCTGCTTTAGCTTCTTTTTCAACGAGTAGCTCTTCAGAAGTGATCACCAGTTCTTCTCCCTCTGGCGTCGCAATCGCGATTGAGCCATCTTGCACCGCTTTGCGGGTAGAGTCACTGTCCAAAGCTTTTAGGAAGCCTTGCAGGAAGCCGACGTTTTTACCGTATTTTTTACCGGCAACTTTAAGATTCAGCTTGAGTGTGAAGTCAACAAATCCACTATCGCTAGTCTCTAGCACGATGTTCTTGATGTTGATCTCGTCTTTGATGATCTCTTCATACTCAGCCAAATGGAAGTCACGGTTCATCGAAACGATCAGCTCAGACAGCGGTTGACGATTCTTAATGCCTGTTTCGTTACGCACGTTACGCGCCAGCTCAACGATTTGTCTCGCACTTTCCATATCCTCTTCCAGCTCTTTATCGATCAAGCTCTCATCAGCAACCGGATAATCTGCTAAATGCACACTTTCTCCGCCGCCAAGGTTCGTGAAGATATCTTCAGACAACATCGGTGTAAATGGAGCCATCAAAGACGCTGTCTTCAAAAGCACATGGGTCAGTGTACGGTAAGCATCCAGCTTATCTTCACCTAGACCACTACCCCAGAAACGGTCACGGGAACGACGGATATACCAGTTGCTCAGCTCATCTATAAAGTTCTCAATGCCTTTGGATGTATTCACGAAGTCATTTACTGCAAGTCCTTTGTCTACCAAAAGAATCAAGCTGTTCAGACGGGACAAAATCCAGCGGTCCAGCTTATGTTCCGATACTTTAAAAGGATGATCGGCAGGATCATAACCATCGATGCCTGCATAAAGCGTCAAGAACGCATGCGTATTCACCAGTGTATCTACAACTTTGGATTTGGTTTCCCCTACAAGGCCACGAGAGAAACGTTTGTTATTCCACGGTGCACTATCGGATAGAATCGCCCAACGGAAAGCATCCGTGCCGTAATCGTTCATGATATCCCAAGGATCAATAACATTGCCTTTTGATTTGGACATTTTTTGACCATTCTCATCAAGGATATGACCGTGAGCAATAACAGCTTTATATGGAGCTTTACCTTTAAACAAGGTAGATACAGCTAGTAAGCTGTAGAACCATCCACGTGTCTGGTCGATCCCTTCACAGATCATATCCGCTGGATATTGATCATTCAGCTTATCCTCGTTCTCAAATGGATAATGACTTTGCGCAAATGGCATCGAACCACTATCGAACCAAACATCGATAACTTCTGGTGTGCGAACCATCTCTGCCCCTTCGCTGAAAGGACTGCGTAGCTTGATCTTATCTACAAAAGGCTTATGCAGCTCGATATCCTCAGGTACATCGCCAATCGCCATCGCTCTCAGTTCTTCAATGCTGTGTGGAGCGAACTCTTTGCCCGTTTCTTGACATACCCAAACATTAAGCGGCGTGCCCCAGTAACGATTACGGCTGATATTCCAGTCTACCAGTTCATCCAGGAACTTCCCGAAACGGCCTTCACGTACATGATCAGGATACCAATCTACACTGTTGTTGTTAGCAATCAGCTGATCTTTGATCGCTGTAGTGTTGATGAACCAGCTGTCTGTTGCGTAGTACAAGAGTGGTGTATCACAACGCCAGCAGAACGGATAGCTGTGCTCGTATTTTTCTTTACCGTAAAGCAGTCCTTTTTCAGACAAAGCTTTAACGATATCCAAATCGCAATCTTTCACGAAGCGTCCAGCAAAATCAGACACTACATCCGTATACTTACCGGAATTATCAACCACGTTCACGAAGCTGATGCCGTTCTCGCGGCAAGTCTTGTAGTCATCTTCACCATGCGCCGGTGCCATGTGTACGATCCCTGTACCACTGGAATCTGTAACGAAGGAAGCACCTACAATGACATTGCTTTTCTCTGCCTTGATGTATCCGAATGGAGGAGCGTAGGTTTTGCCGATAAACTCGGAACCTTTATGTGTAGAAAGGACTGTGTGCTCGCCTTTCATTACTTCCTCTACCAAATTTTTGGCAACAATGTAGATACCGTCTTCTTGTTGTACACGTACATAATCCATGTCAGGGTTCATGGCTAACGCCATATGTGCTGGCAGCGTCCAAGGTGTAGTCGTCCAAGCTAGTACGTAGTCTCCACTGTCATCCAGTTTGAACTTTGCAGTCGCACTGAGATCCTTGACGGTCTTGTAGCCTTGGGCTACTTCATGGGAGCTTAGGGTAGTCTGACAGCTTGGGCAGTAAGGACTAACCCGATGTCCGCGGTAGAGCAACCCTTTGTCATGCACAGTAGCCAAGATGTTCCACACGCTCTCGATATACGTGTTATCCAAAGTTACGTAAGGATTATCTAGATCCGTCCAGTATCCGATACCCTCTGTAAACTCGCGCCATTGCTTCTCATAACCGAAGACGCTGTCTTTACATTCCTGAATGAATTTTTCTACGCCATATTCCTCGATCTCTTGTTTTCCGGAGATGCCAAGCTTCTTTTGTACGCCTAGTTCTACTGGCAAACCGTGTGTATCCCAGCCCGCTTTACGTACCACGCGGTAACCTTTCATCGTTTGGTAACGACCGATGAAATCCTTGATTACACGGCCCAGCACGTGCCCGATATGCGGTGCACCATTCGCTGTTGGAGGACCTTCGTAAAATACATAGTTCGGACGTCCTTCACGATTCTCCATGGATTTACGGAACGTATTTTCGTCGCTCCATTTCTTCAATATGCGGACATCTCTTGCCCGTGCTTTTTCTTTGACATCTACTTTTTGCATGTGATGGTCAATCCTTTCATGGTTTAGTCTTTAAAGCTCTTTTCGATCCTTGGGCAGTCTGGTTCAGCTGGCCGCATTCAGCTCTTGCCTTCGGTACCCGAGCCGCGATCCCGCAGGGCAGCACTGGCTCGGGGTGCCACTGGGACCGGCGAGTGAAACGCCGGTCTGCTCTAGCAGTGAAGGCCCCGCAGGCGAACCCGCCAGGGGAGCCTAAGAAGGGCCGCTCCTTCAGCCACATGAGTCCGTTCGCTTCCACCACCGTACCCGTTTGCACGAGGCTTTACATTGCGGGTGTCCAGAGGGCGGCAGCCCTTTGGGGTCCCCCTTAGAAAGGGGGATTTAGGGGGATGGACACCCCGGAACAACAAAATAAGCGTCATCCCACCCCCAAAGGGGCGAGACAACGCTCGCGATACCACCCTAATTCTGCGCATGAGCACATCCTTAAGGGGAGTGTATTCAGCACAATCTCAGTCCTGCGCGTAAATCTCATGCACAGGTCCGGTGTAACGTCCGGCGGACGGCTAAGCTTACGCACGATCAACGCTTCAGCTTAACTTCTAGGGGAAGATCTTCCGGCAGGGTTCGAACAATCGGCTCTCAGCAATCGCCGACTCTCTGGAGAACGTTACCTTGTCGTACTTGTCCCGTCATCGAATACATATAAACATTATACAGATATGTTCTATTTATAGACTTTTTAAGTCTAAATGTCAACAACCGCTAGCCAAATCCGCAATTAGGAGTATACCTGTGCAGGCGGAATACTTTATTATGATCGATTTTAGCGGAAAATAAAAATAGAGGGAATAACTCCCTCTATTTAGCCGATTATAGCATGAAATTATAAATTAGAGGGAATTCCCCCCTATAAATTCAAGCAGCATTCATTCATCATAATGCATTAGATACGATGTAGAACATCATCCTTAAAGGTTACGTTCTCGCTTGCCTCACGACTCTCCAAGGCATTCCAGTCATCCTGTGACAACAGCTCGAGCTGTGCTTCCACCAATGTGCGGAAACGAGTGCGATAGATCGAAGCTTGCTTACGCAATTCTTCAGTCTCAATAGCAACCTTACGGGATTTGGATAACGCTTCGTTAATAATCCGATCCGCGTTCTTTTCCGCTTCCTTGATAATGAGCTGCGATTCCTTCTTGGAGTTGTTCTTCACATCATCCGCCGCTTCCTGAGCGACTAAGATCGTTTTCGATAAACTCTCTTCAATATTCACAAAATGATCTAAACGCTCTTGAATGGACAGAAGCTGATTCTGCAGCTCTTTGTTCTCACGGATGACACTTTCGTAATCCTTAATTACTTGATCCAGAAATTCGTTGACCTCGTCCTCATCATAACCGCGAAGTCTCCGAGAGAACTCCTTGTTATGTATATCGAGCGGTGTTAATGGCATGCTGTGCACCTCCTAGAAATTTCGGACCTTCTAAGTCTCTGAACCATACCTGCGCAGCAGACAAAGAAGAAAGACTGTACTTCAAGTAAAGGCAGAGGATGTATCGACGTTCCAACTGCCATTCATGGTTCGCCTCTTTTATAAAATATCGGCGTCCTGCTTTAAAAATGTTTGATTCCCTCGAAATAATCAATTTCGACAAGTAAAGCCGGATTCCTGCAAGGGATTCACACAAATTTACCAACCTGAACACGGTATCGGCCCTTTTTCGTCAAACTACCAACCTCTAGAACCTTGAATCGACCAAATCCTTGAATAGATACCATGTCACCATCTTTAAGTCCGCAGGAAGGGTCTTCTTCCACTTTCCAATTTACCCGAACGCGCCCAGCCTTGATGGGAGCAAGAATTTTGCTTCGGCTAAGCCGTGTTACATCTGCGGCTATGCCATCCAATCGTAGGGACGCTACAGTCAAATCCATCATTTCCAGCTTCACCTCACTATTACGCAAGGCAGAAAGTGGCAATACCTCCGTGCTCACCTGTATTCGGTGTACTCCAGTTAAATTCATGTCTAAATAATCTGCAATATCTGCAGCTACTACCACATGACAACCATCGTCCAGAACATGAATATCACCGATTTTTCCACGTTTTACTCCAAGACCCAGAATAGAGCCCATGTAGTCCCCATGCTCTAACGCCAGAAACTTTTGCTCACCAGAGGTTATCGCAAGAACGCTCAGCTCCATGTCCTCATGATCCAGATCACGATAATCAGGCGCAATGAGTGCTCGCTTCCGCTCTGCCTCAGGGTGGCCGCCTTCCCATCTAACGATAACATCTGGATGTCGATTGACCAGACTTTGCAGAATAAATCCTTGGCGCGGATCTAGAAATTCGGTCAGTTTCGTCTCATGATATTCTCCAGCATGGGTAACCCATTCCCAAGCCTTGTCCACAAATTGTCTTTCATCGGGATGAAAATGCCCGTAAACTTCTGTCTTCATCACTTCTGCCTAAAAAATTAAGTGCAAAATGGATTTGAGTCCACCTGCCGCAAATTCCAAGACGAATAGTGCAATGATCGGGGAAATATCAAGCGTACCAAAGAGTGGCGGAATAAACCGACGAAATGGTGTCAAATACGGCTCAACAAGCTTGCTCAGCAGTTCTCCGATAAAGTTCTCACGAACGTTTGGTAACCACGACATCAGTACGTAGAAAATAATCATGTAAAAATAAATATTAAACAGCATATCAATAATGTAATCAATTTGGGGCAAAGCTCATTCACCTCATTCTGTTATAGTCTGGATCGTCACCTAGGATTTCCGTAATGGCACCTTGAATTTCAACGGTATCTGGCGTGCACATAAATATATTGCCCCCAATTTTAGAGATTCCTCCCCCAAGGGCATAAACGGTTCCACTTAAAAAATCAATAATTCTCATTGCCTGATCATTACGGACACGCTGAAGATTGATCACTACCGTCCGGTGAGAACGGAGATGGTCCGCAATTTCCTGAGCCTCATCGTACGAACGTGGCTCATAAAGTACAACTTTTACATTCTTCTGCGAATGGATACTGACAACGTTGCCCCTTTGATTTTTGCGGGTTTCGACAGGGGCTGGCTCATACTCATCCTCTTCGTGGATTTGCTCCCGCTCCACAACTTCTTCTTCCTCCTGCAAGCCCAAAAAACTCATAAATCGGTTCATAACGCTCATCACGATCCCTCCTAATGGCCTACTAACACCGTACCTAGGCGTACCCAGGTGGCTCCTTCCTGTATCGCCACTTCAAAATCATTCGACATTCCCATTGATAGCTCCGTAATCGGTTCAGGTGTCAAAGCAAGTTGATTGAGCTCATCGCGCAGCTCACGAAGTCCGCGAAATACAGGGCGGGTAAGCTCCGGATCACCTTCTAAAGGTGCCATCGTCATTAGTCCAATTACTTTTACACGGTCTAGACTAGCAATTTCACGCAAAAATCCAGGTACCGCCTCAGGCGACAGACCAAATTTCGTATCTTCTCCAGAGATGTTTACTTGAAGAAAGACATTCACTTCTTGATCTGCGGCAATCGCCTTTTTGTGTAATTCTTGCGCCAGAGATATCCGGTCCAAAGAGTGTATATATTGAAACTTGCCAATAACGTCTTTAACCTTATTGGTCTGCAAATGCCCGATAAAATGCCATGTCCCTTGGTCCCCTAAAACCTTCCATTTGTGCTCAGCATCCTGCCAGCGACTCTCGGCAATATGCTCCAGGCCTGCCTCCAATACGGAGGACACCATTTCCAGAGAAACATATTTCGTCACTGCAATTACCTTGACGTCATTTCGATCCCGGCCGCTTGCCGCGCAGGCACGTGCTACACGTTCCTCTACCTCAGCAATTCTCTCCTGCAGTGTTAAAGCCAACTTTCAACTCTCCTTTATTCCGATCCAGCTCGTCATCCTGCCTGTAACCCCATCTTCTTTACGATAAGAAAAGAACAAATCTTGATTACAGCTTGTACACCAAGATGTACATTCGATATGAGTCGGCAATATTCCTGCTTTAATCATAATGCGTCGATTCATTTCTTTCAAGTTTAGCATGTATTTGTTCTCATCTGTGTCAGATGTTCTGTACAGCTCCACAGTATTGGCTGTTTCTGTTGGCTTACTCAGATCACCTTCCAGTCTATGAACATGCTCCATCACATAATCGTCCACCTCATAACAGCAGTCACCAATGGATGGTCCGATCGCTGCAATAATGTCCTGCGCATGGCTTCCGTAAATGGTCTCCATTTTACTCACCATAGCGGCTGCAATCTGGGCCACAGTTCCCTTCCAGCCAGCATGGGCAAGACCGACGACTTGGTGCACAGGATCATAAAAATAAAGGGGTACACAATCCGCATAAAAAGAAGTCAGCAAAACTCCCGGTACATCCGTAAGCAAACCATCAGTTGCCTGAAATGCCGAGGTTCTATCCTTTTGACCCCGCCCACGATCGGCTTCCCTTACCACTGCTATTTCTGCTCCGTGGGTTTGTTCTCCACAGGTCCAAGCTTCCGGCTTGAAATCAAGAGCTTCCGCAAGCGCCCTACGATTCGTTAAGACATCTTCCGGAACATCCCCAACATGAAATGCACAATTCAGGCTGTCATAAGGCTTTTTGCTAGCCCCTCCCTGTCTACCCGTAAAACCTGCTGTAATTTCTTTATGCTTCACACGCCAAGGCTCCAGATGGAGCAGCATAAGTGTTTCCTTCCCCTGCACAAACGGTTCCATATCCTCACCTCCGCCTTAGTGTACCACATGTAAATACCCCTACAAAATGCCGCTTAAGCTAGAACATCAAATTTACTAACTTTTAAGTCATGCCATTTCGAATCATTTTATAAAAAACAAAAAACGCACCTAATTAATAAGTGCGCCGTTCGCCTCGGTCCCCTCGTTCCAAATACATCGTTTCCCGCTCGTCCTGCCCTTGAGGTATTCTTGATTCTTCAATCTTCACAAGCACTACATCAGACCCGATTTTGACAATATTTCGCCATGGAATAATCAGATCGGTTCCGCCTCCGAACAACCCCATAAACCGAGTGTATCCGGGAATTACGATTGCATCAATGACACCTCGGCGTAAATCAAGCTCTAAGTCACTGATTTGGCCCAGCCGCTTGCCGTCCACAATGTTAATAACGTCCTTAGTCTGAAAATCAGAGATTTTCATTTTTTTGGCTGATCCTAAATAATCCTCGTTCATCTCACCACCCCTGTACAATCAGACCTATAGTCCAATATATGTTATGAAAGCTTGGCCACATGCATGAAATATCCCCACAAAGTGAGGCTATGCTTAGATGCTTACCAAGGTACTTTGCGGGGGCTCAATATAATTCCTGAAACAGTAAAAAGAGGAGATAACCCAAAATCCTTATCACGGATTCTGGATATCTCCTCATTTCAGACGATTTAAGACTTCACATGCTTTTGCATTTGCTGAATCGCAGATTTCTCTAGACGTGAGACCTGTGCCTGTGAGATACCAATCTCATCTGCGACCTCCATCTGTGTTTTCCCTTCGAAAAACCGCATGGATAAAATTCGTTTCTCCCTTTGACCTAACTTACGCATCGCTTCACGTAAGGCGATTTCTTCGATCCACGACACATCCTTATTCTTATCATCGCTAATCTGGTCCATTACATAAATAGGATCGCCACCGTCATGATAGATCGGTTCGAATAAGGACACTGGATCCTGAATAGCATCAAGGGCAAAGACTACATCTTCCTTCGGTACGCCAAGTGCTTCAGAGATTTCGAATATCGTCGGTTCCCGCGAATTCTGATTGGTCAGACTATCGCGTACCTGCAGCGCCTTATAAGCAATGTCTCTGAGTGAACGCGATACTCGAATCGGATTGTTATCACGCAAGTAACGGCGGATCTCACCAATAATCATCGGAACCGCATATGTGGAGAACTTAACGTTTTGTGATAAATCGAAATTATCGATGGCTTTCATCAGACCGATGCAGCCCACCTGGAACAAATCGTCAACAAATTCTCCCCTATTATTGAACCTCTGGATAACACTTAGAACGAGCCTAAGATTACCATTTACCAATTTCTCTCTGGCGGATCGCTCGCCCTGCTGCTGCAGCGAAGTGAACAGTTGCCGCATTTCCACATTCGTTAGAACAGGCAGCTTAGCAGTATCCACACCGCAAATCTCGACTTTATTTCGGGTCATGATGATTTACCTCCCAAGGAGAAACATTACTGTACATTATCTCCCGGGTTGGCCATTTTATTCCTTGCTAATTTCACCTTACACCATCTTGTTAAACTCCTTACGCAGCCGCTTAATAATTCGTTTCTCCAGACGAGAGATGTAAGATTGGGAAATGCCGAGCAGATCCGCCACATCTTTTTGTGTCTTTTCTTCGCCCCCACGCAGTCCGAAACGCAGCTCCATAATGAGTCTTTCCCGTTCGCTCAGCTTTTCCAGCGCCTTTTGCAGCAGCTTGCGGTCGACCTGTTCTTCAATGTTCCGATAGATGGTATCATTTTCCGTCCCTAAAACATCTGAGAGCAGCAACTCATTACCATCCCAATCGATATTAAGAGGCTCATCAAAAGAAACCTCACTCCGTGTCTTGCTATTACGCCGCAGATACATCAAAATTTCATTCTCTATGCAACGTGATGCATATGTTGCTAGTTTTATTTTTTTCTCGGGATCAAAAGTGTTAACCGCCTTAATTAATCCGATAGCCCCTATCGAAACCAGGTCTTCAATATTGATTCCGGTATTCTCAAATTTACGAGCAATATACACTACGAGGCGCAGGTTACGCTCAATCAGCATCGCACGAACAGCAGCATCGCCGCTAGATAGCCGCTGAAGCAGATACTCTTCTTCTTCCCGTGTCAGCGGTGGAGGTAGAGCCTCGCTCCCGCCGATATAATAGATTTCCTGACTCTTCAGCCCCAGTAGAAACAGCATGCGGTAATATTGCAGCTGCAGAGCAATTTTCCATTTGACCATTATTGTTCCTCCTCCAAGAAGTACACGGTTAGCGTATGAAGCTTTTAATTCCCGCTTTCAGCCATCAGAAGTTTGGTTCAGCTAGCTTTAAAGATTAGGAAGGTAGTGCTGCATCAGTGGCGCTCTCTTTTTGAGTTAAATCCGGATGTATGACCGCCCGATAGGCTCCATCTCCTGAGAGTGTCCCGCCATCCAGCCCAATTAAGACTCTTTTACTATAAAAGATATCTTCACCGAGCTTTATCGTCACAAGGTCTGGCTTCAGTGCGAGCATAAATGATGCCCCTCGGTTAATCCCCCTGTAAGGTACTAGTCGCATCCTATCCTGCCAAGCAAACGACTGCCCGTCCGTTTCTAGCAAAAGTCTGTCCGCACCATCCTGAGTGAGTCTCCCTTTCCATGCAGCAGGCAGATGCCCCTCCCAGAGCGTCGATTCCATCACCATCACCGGTATGCGGGTCAAAGGATCACAGAGACGATTACCTGTGTCTAGCAGGCCAGGACAGGAAACACTTACACCATCAATTTCAACAACCACCTCACCGATATAGGTTTCAAGCTGCTCCCTTCTGATTCGTGAAGAATGCACTGCCTTGAAGCAGATTAACACCAGGGGGAATACTGCAATGACAAACCAAAAGCCGATCTTTAAGCCGTAGGCATGCCCTCCTGAAGCAGTGAACATAATACCATTCCAAATGTCGCTGGAGCTCTGCAGCAAATAGTGAATACCAACAATTCCACCTGCGGCTGCAAAATTGATAATATAGAAAGCTCCCATAGTGCGAAGGTAGCTTTGCAGACTCCCAAAACCAAAGGCAATCCATAACATAACCACCGACAATCCAAACTTGATAAGGAAGGTATACATGAAAGACAGCTCCGGTACAAACATCATCACTACATACAGTGCGCCAACGAGAGCTGAGAGGATTAAACGCCACCATGAGATTCTCAGCTTAACCATCCAGCCTGTCAGCCACAAAAGAATTCCGTCGATCACTAGATTGGCGGCGAATATCAAGTCAATATAAACAACCAGTTCATTCACCTGCTTAATGGCGGAATCTATCCTCTAGCCAAATTGGATCAGGCTCTGTTTTTGGACGATATGATTAGTATAGAAAGTCTCGCATTCAAAGTCTGTCTAAACTTGGGGGGCATTCTTACGGTTTTTTTGTCGAGTTATAGCGCGTGGGGATTTATTCCTTCTTTATGGAATTTCTTATATCTTTTATTCACTGCGTCATTCGCTCCATCATTCGCTGGATCATTTAATGGAATAGAGGAATCCTGCAAATATACAACTTTTTGTGCAAAACTCCGCTTCATGAAGTCCAAAAACTGCAAATATACAGGATTATCCTCACTTTTGGCTAGAAATCTTTATTTGGCGCAGGAATTACTGCAGATTCGCAGGAATCAACGCTTCAACCATCTACTTATTATTAAATACTGTATTTTTGCAGGATTATCCGATGGTTAATGGTTGCCGCTTTCCGCTCTCCGACTACCAGTTACCACCTACTGTAACTACTTAGTCAACCATCACCCCCTTGGAGCTACACAGTGCCGTTCATAGTCTTGCTTGATCCTTATTACATTTACGCAAAAAAACACCGTACCGCTATAGCTAATCAGCTAAGCGATACGGTGTTCTCGTATAATCTTGATTCTATTTAATTAGTCGTTGTTGCCCCGAGTACGATTACGCAGGAACGTCGGAATATCGAGCTGGTCAGAAGAACTCTGATTGCCGAAAGGACGTAAATTAGCTGAACTCTTATCCGGTGCTGCCGCAGGCTCGTTATTCGTCGAGACCGGACGACGTCCTGGAGTTTCAGGCAATGGTTTATGTTCAAAGCCAGTAGCAATTACTGTTACTTTGATATCATCCTTCAGGCCTTCATCAATAATCGCACCAAAGATCATATTCACTTCAGGATCAGAGGCAGATGTAACGATCTCAGCCGCTTCATTAACTTCATATAGAGAGAGGTTGGATCCTCCCGTAATGTTCATGATTACGCCGCGGGCGCCTTCAATAGACGTTTCCAAGAGTGGGCTCATGATGGCTTTACGTGCTGCTTCAGACGCACGGTTCTCACCATTTGCAATACCAATACCCATAAGCGCTGAACCGCGCTCTGTCATGATCGTCTTTACATCCGCAAAGTCAAGGTTAATCAGACCAGGAACCTTAATTAGGTCAGAGATACCTTGAACAGCCTGCCGGAGAACATTATCTGCTTCACGGAAAGCTTCCAACATCGGTGTTTTCTTATCAACGATCTCAAGCAAACGGTCATTTGGAATGACGATTAGCGTGTCGACTTTTTCTTTCAAAGCTTCGATTCCAAGCATTGCCTGGTTATAACGTTTTCTTCCTTCAAAAGTGAACGGGCGAGTAACTACCCCCACAGTCAAGGCTCCACATTCTCTAGCAATCTCAGCTATAACTGGTGCTGCACCTGTTCCTGTACCGCCACCCATCCCTGCAGTAACAAACACCATATCTGCGCCCTTAAGGGTATTAGAGATCAAGTCACGGGATTCTTCCGCTGCTTTCTTACCGACTTCAGGATTAGCTCCTGCACCCAACCCGCGGGTCAGCTTGTCCCCGATTTGCAGCTTGTGCTCCGATTTGGCCATATGCAACGCTTGGGCGTCTGTATTAACCGTAATAAATTCTACACCCTGAACGCCATTTTCAATCATCCGGTTGACAGCATTACTACCTCCGCCGCCTACGCCGATGACTTTTATTTGCGCCAAGCTCTCCATTTCAAAATCAAATTCTAACATATTGTTCCATCTCCCCCTCAATGTGCTTGGATGGCCGGTCCAAGTATATCTGGACTTACACTTATATAAACTCGCTGAACATGTTCTTTAGACGCTCGACAAACCCGGTCTTCTGAACCGTTTCCTGATTTGGAGTGGCGTTCTGCTTACTCCGGTTGACCGTCTTTTTGTTGCTGCTTCCACCACTGCTTCTTCCACGGAAGCTACGGACAACATTATGCAGGATACCAACACCTCCGGTAAACCCAGGGTCCCGTACACCGATATAATCCGGTACAGCGATGCGTACAGATGCAGCCAGTTCAGTCTGAGCCGCCTTTAATACGCCAGGCATCGAAACAGTTCCACCCGTTAATATATAACCTCCAGGTAGTTCACTGTAACCAAGCCGTTTCACTTCCTGTTTAATCAGATGGAAGATTTCTTGCACCCGTGGTTCGATAATTGCCGCTAAATCCTCTTGGTTAAATTCCTTCTCTACATTACTGCCAATGCGCAGCACCTTGAAGACAACGTCAGAGGCTGCATCGTCAATCCATGCGCAACCATACTTTAGCTTTACTTTCTCCGCTTGATCAGTAAGTGTACGTAGTCCGTATGCAATGTCATTAGTTACAAATTCTCCGCCGATCGGAATCGTAGAGGTTGCACAAAGGGAACTTTCTTCGTATATGGCTATCGTTGTCGACCCGGCCCCGATATCAACCAGAACAGATCCCATCGATTTCTCGTCTTTGGACAGCGCCAATCCACCAGCACCAAGAGACATCAGCACAAGATCCTTCACTTTCAGCCCTGATTTCTCAACACATCGTAGTAGATTATGTATTGGCGTCTTAGCACCCGTAATGATGGTTGCGTCCACTTCTAGACGAACACCAATCATCCCGCGCGGGTCCTGAATACCTTCGAGACCATCGACGATAAATTGTTTAGGAACAACATCAATCACTTCTCGCTCCGGAGGCATAGCGATGACTTCCGCAGCTTTAATAACGCGATCGATATCATCCTCACCGATTTCACGATCCTCATTCTGAACGGCCACGACACCGTGGCTGGATTGCAGGCCAATATGATTACCGGAAATGCCTACATAAACTTCTGATATTTGAATACCCACCATTTGCTCTGCATGATCTATAGCACTTTTGATCGATTGCACAGTTTGGTCGATATCTACAATCGCGCCTTTACGTATTCCTTCCGAATCAGCAGATCCAACGCCAATAATATTAAAGGTTCCATTGGTAACTTCCCCAATTATTGCCCGAACTTTGGATGTACCGATGTCCAAACTAACAATGATGTCATTGTTGCTCAAGTCCTATGGCACCTCCTGTTATAATCGAAATAATTTGCATAATCTTATCCCGGTCCCGGGAAACTTCTCTGTACATATTCAACATACCTAACCCTTTCCCTCTTTTTTCTACAAATTTTTTGAACGGAATAATATTCCAACATCCCTAAATGTGATTAGTTACTCATAATTTTTTATAAGAATGATAATTATCACAAGAAATATATACCTATTTGGTTATTACTAACCATATAAAAGATTATATTTCAAAAAAATCGAAGAAAAAAGAGGGATATAGCTTCTTGCCCGTAACTCCGATTGTAGCATTTTTTGAACTCTATTAGTAGGGACTATTTACCTCTACTCTACTCTTGCACATCTTTTTGCTCATCGCCCTTTTGCTCCTCACTTTCGACCTGAAAAGGAACATACGAGTCGGCTTCAAGCATCGTGATAAGTCCAGGCTCCTTTGTCTCTATTACCTGATTCAAGTATGACACTTTGCTCTTCAATAAAGAGATGGAAGTGATCACCTCGAAACGGGATCTAGTATAGAGCTTGATACGATCCGGAAATGACAAGGTTGGCGAGGGAACAATCTCAGAGATATCACTTGTCAATTCATTAGAAATGCTTCCAAGCGTTTGGCATAGGATAGCCTTATTAGGATCAGCTGGATCCCAGTTGGTTAATATAGGTTTCTCTACAGCAATACCAGTCTCATTAACAGTCACCGCTGCTCCACTCGACAGAATCGCCTTCAAGATGCCGCCCTGTTCCAGTTCATAGGCCACCGCAGGGAACTCTTCAATCTTCACTGTGATTACCCCGGGGAAATCCTTCTTTACGGCCACAGCCTTAACCGTCTTAAGCTCCAGCAAAGATTGTTCCACAGACTTCGTAGAAACGGCAAAGAATTGTCCACCTATATGAATTCCACTTTGCGAGAGTAATTCCTCACTAGTAGAATACTTGCTTCCCTGAAAATCTATCACTGTAATGTGACTAATAGACGATCTGAAAAAAATCACAGCAAGAAGCGCAGTGAACAGTAGCAGCAGGATCGCCGTAATCTTCCGGCTCATTTTTTTCTTAGGCTTGTCCTCTTTAAGAAGAGGTAATCGGGTTGTTGTCATTCTCATATCTCCGTAATAAGGCCCTGTCTCCTTCCTTGGTAGAACTGAAGGAGACAGGGAGCTTTAATTGGCCAAATCAAGTGGATCCGGTACGGGTACCTTGCGGCTTATGCGCGCGCCAAGCTTCTGAAACAGCTTCTCTATTCCATCATACCCGCGGTCAATATGGTGTGCTTGCTCAACGACTGTAGTCCCTTGTGCAGCAAGCCCAGCAATAACCAGAGCCGCACCCGCACGCAAGTCAGTAGCTTCCACAGTAGCACCATACAATCTCTGAACGCCGCGAATAAACGCACGATTCAAATCAATAGAAATATCAGCGCCCATCCGCGCCATTTCTTCAACATGCTTGAATCGTCCCTCAAACACCGTCTCCTTGATTACACTGAAACCATCAGCGAGAGACAACAGCACCATGACCTGAGATTGCAGATCGGTTGGGAAAGAAGGATAAGGAGAAGTCACAATTCTCTCAACAGCACGTGGACGCCCCATACAACTGATATTAATTATATCATTGCACACTGTGATTTGAACACCAGCCCGCTTGAGCACATGAATAAGCGAAGTCAGATGCCCCGCATTGGCATGTGTCAAAGTCACATTCCCTCGTGTAGCTGCCGCAGCAATCATTACGGTTCCAGCCACAATCCGATCAGGTATCACCTCGTACGTACAGGGATATAGGTTTTTCACCCCTTGAATTGTGATGGTGTCCGTACCTGCACCGATAATCTGAGCACCCATGCTATTTAGAAATTGCTGTAGGTCCTGTATCTCCGGCTCTCTCGCTGCCCCCGATATTGTTGTTGTTCCCTCTGCCTTTGCGGCAGCCATCATAATATTCTCCGTTGCTCCTACACTTGGATAGTCGAGATGAATATCACTCCCTATAAGCTTAGAACCCCGACAGAATATTCTTCCGTTGCTCTCCTCGATCTCCGCCCCTAACGCCTTAAGTCCCTGTAGATGAAGATCGATTTTACGCTCTCCGATCGCACAGCCCCCAGGCTGATAGATCGTTACCTCTCCAAATCTGGATAACAGCGGTCCCATTAGAAAAATGGAAGATCTCATCTGCCGCATTAAATCCTCAGGGATATGAGATGTCCCGACGGCAGACGTATCTATCGTCACCGTATCCTCTTGATGCACGCACCTGCAGCCCAGCCGATCTAGGATGTCTAGCATAGTCTCGATGTCCAGCAGCTTCGGCACATTATGCAGTGAGTGAACTCCTTCGGCCAGCAGGCTTGCCGCTAGAATCGGCAGCGCCGCATTTTTTGCTCCATGGATACGAATGGTGCCTGACAGGGGACTTCCACCCTCAATCACCAATTTGTCCAATGTATCACCTCCGAGATTACCGCTCACCCACCACAAACACTTCCGTTACAAGCTCATATGAAATGTACAAGTATAAACGTCTTCGGCGTCCTTTAGAAGGACGATAAGCGTTTAAGCGAGAAATATAAGGATAATGTATAACGTGAAACTTATACTTTCTTATATTTCAAGAATATCCTGCACTACATCTCAGGTTTGGAAGTGTCCTGGGTGATTGTCACGATTATAGGATTATCCTATGTTCGTTCCTCCAAGTGTGTGACAGAGAGCTGCCAATAAGGAAAACCCGTATGGAAAACGATGATATCTTAAGACTTCTTACCCGCAAGTCTTCGGAGCTCGCTTGTGATTACTGCCGCAGAATCTCTTTTGCCGAGTCGTTTGGAGGCCACGGACATCTGCTCACGCACGGCTTCAGTTCCGATGATTTTTTGAACCGCCTCATATAGTGCCGTGCCGTTTAAATCTTTCTCAAGCAGCACCACAGCAGCACCTTCACGTTCCAACTGTCTTGCATTCGCCTCCTGATGGTTATTCGTCACATTAGGAGATGGAATGAGTACAGAGGGAATACCCAGCGCTGTAATCTCAGCGAGAAAAGAGGCTCCCGCCCGATTAACGATCAAGGAGGTACAAGCCAACACCTCTGGCATATTATGAACGTAAGGAAGGACATGCAACCAGTTTGGTATGCTACCCAGCTTTTGACGCAATTCCGCCCGAGTCTCTTCGAAATAAGGTTCACCTGTAACATACACATAATGAACACCATTACCCTTACCCACTTTAGGGGCCATTTCAATCATGGCTCTATTAATAGCCTTAGCTCCCTGACTGCCACCAACCACCAAAACAACAGTACTGCCATCCGAAATCCCCAGCGATGCGAATCCTCGTTGCGGACTTGCTGTAGTAACTGTTGTGGCACGTGGATTGCCAGTATAGATCACATTTTTGCTGCCCGGAAAAGAGGACTCTGTTCCTTCAAAGCTAACGGCGACTGTACTCGCATACCGACTCAGAAAGCGATTGGTTAGACCTGGTATGGCATTTTGTTCATGGATCAAAGTAGGGATGCCCAACCGGGATGCAGCATAAACGACTGGACCACACACATAACCGCCTGTTCCAATCACAACATCTGGTTTGAATTCTCTTAACATTTCTTTGGAAGCCTTAACACCCTTCAAGAAACGCATCACGGTCTTGACATTGTCTATGGATAGCTTGCGCCGAAAACCAGTGATGTCGATAGATTTGAAAGGGATATTCTCTTGAGGAACAAGCTTGCTCTCTAAGCCACGCGTTCCACCAATATACAGGAAGGTAGATTTGCTATCTTCCAACTCCATTTGCCTAGCAACAGCGACCGCAGGATAGATATGTCCACCCGTGCCTCCGCCGCTTAATACGATACGCATCTCTTTCACCTCGCAAAACGGGATAAGTTCAATAGAATGCCAAGGGATGTTAGCATCAGTGTAAGTGAAGATCCGCCATAGCTAATCAGAGGAAGCGTGATGCCCGTTACAGGCATTAGACCAATAACAACACCAATATTAATAATGACTTGCACAGCCACCATACAGACGATGCCAACGGCCAGATAGCTCCCAAAACGGTCAGGCAGACTCATCGCCACCTTCATCCCGCGCCAGATTAGAATAAGAAATAGGATCAACACAGCCAAACCACCGATAAACCCCAGCTCCTCGGCCAATATAGAAAAAATAAAATCTGTTTGTGGCTCAGGTACATAGCTGTACTTCTGCCGACTCATTCCTAATCCAAGGCCACCGAGCCCACCAGGACCAATCGCATATAACGACTGAATGATCTGGTAGCCTGCACCAAGGGGGTCGGACCAAGGATCAAGAAAAGCGGTAATCCGCTGCAACCGGTAAGGCGCTGCTGCAATCAAAGCAACAAACCCTGCCGCACCAGCTACTCCAAGTGAAAGTAAATGCTTCATTCTAGCCCCTGCTGTGAAGACCATCATCAAGGCTGCACCAAACATGACGGTACCTGTACCCAAATCCGGCTGGAGCATGATCAGCGCGAAAGCTGACCCAATAAGCGCAAGTGGTGGGAGCAAGCCGCGTGTGAAGGAAGTGATGTCGTATTCCTCTTTTCCTAGCCAATTGGCTAAGAATAGAATCATACCCATCTTCATGAATTCGGAAGGCTGGATCCCGAAGGAGCTAATTCCTAGCCAGCTGCGCGCTCCCCCGCGTACTACACCAATACCAGGGATAAGCACAATAACAAGTAAGAAAAAGCAGATCAGAAGTGCCGGCTTAGCCAGCTTTTTCAGCACCCTGTAATCGGTATTCGCCGTAACGAACATTGCGACTAGTCCTAGTCCTGCAAACAAAAGCTGTCTTTTTACAAAGTAAAACGAATCTCCATAATTGCGGAAGCCCAGAACGGACCCGGCGCTGTATACCATCACCATGCCGATCACCAGCAAAGATAGAATAGGAATCAGCAACCAAATATCGGGAGCATGACGAGTTTTGTTCATCAGGAGCACACCTCTTGCATCCGTAGTAGGGATGGGGCTTATCCACCCCCCTACTTAAAGGTTATGCACCGCCTCTTTAAAAATACGCCCGCGCTCTTCATAGGATGTAAACATATCCCAACTTGCACAGGCAGGAGACAAAAGAACGATATCTCCTTCTTCCGCCAGAGCGGAAGCTTCCTGCACAGCTTGCTCAAGCACGGCAGCGGCACTCTCCCCATTATCGACGGAGATAATCTGCTTTAATCCTGCAAGCTGCGCTACATTCGTTAGCTTGTCCTTAGTTTCCCCTAACGCCACTAGCGCTTTAACACGTCCGCTCAGGACAGGCAGCAGTTCCAAATAATCGGAACCACGGTCTAATCCACCAGCGATCAGCACTACAGGGCGCTCAAAGGACGTTAATGCCATAATCGTCGCTTTGGAGTTTGTTGCTTTGGAGTTATTATAATAAGTGGCTCCAGCCTTATCAGCCACATACTCCAGCCGGTGCTCCACACCGCGAAATGAAGCAAGCACTTCACCCAATAAAGAGGGGTCAGCTCCAGCAGCAATGGCAATTCCACATGCAGCCAGTGCATTTCCCACGTTGAACCGTCCCGGAATGCTAATGGAATCTACATCAGCAATGATTGTTTCTTGGTCTGCAGATTCGCGATAGATGATGCGGCGCTTCAGATCGTCATCTTGACCCGTAATATAGGATGGGCTAACAAACACACCATGAGTGAGCTCCTCGGACATAGAGAACGGAAGAATAGTAGCTTTCATATACGGAACAAGTTCCCGGCAAAAAGGATCGTCCCAGTTCAGCACAGCCGTATCCGTATCTACTTGATTGGCGAACAGCTTTGCTTTGGAATCGACATAATCCTTCATGCTCCCATGATAATCCAGGTGGGTCTCCGCAATATTCAACAAACAACCTATTTTGGGGCGGAAAGTCTCCGTACCTTTGAGCTGGAAGCTGCTGAGTTCGACCACCATCCAGTTATCCTCTGTAGCTTCTTGCGCAGCCTCACAGAGAGGCGTGCCAATGTTACCTGCAACAATCGGATTCATACCTGCAGCGTCCAGCATTTGACCTACCCAGGTCGTCGTTGTCGTCTTGCCATTGGATCCCGTGATGCCAATCATCGGCGCTGCACAAAGACGGTAAGCAACCTCTACCTCTGTAACTACTTCAATGCCAAGCTCAAGAGCCTTTTGCACAGGAGGCGCAGAATAAGGAATGCCTGGATTCTTAATGACCAGACTTACACCTTCATGAATCAGTCCATCCGGATGCCCACCGCTTATAACACAAATTCCCAAAGATTCCAATTCGGAAGCTTCGGGACTTTGATCTCTTTCCTTTTTATCGTTCACCGTAACTACAGCGCCTCGATCATGCAGCACTTTAGCAACCTGGACACCGCTTTTTGCAAGCCCAAGAACCACAACTTCTTCACCACGATACATATCTGGATGTTTCATTCGCTACAACCCCTTGCTAATAAATAGTCCAACAGCGGCTAATATCAAGCTTACCGCCCAGAACGAAATTACCACACGCCATTCCGACCAGCCACCAAGTTCAAAATGATGGTGAATCGGGCTCATTCTGAATACACGTTTGCCACGGGTTTTGAAAGAAACCACCTGTATCACGACAGATAACATTTCCACCACAAACACACCGCCAATAATTAAAAACAGCAGTTCGCTCTTTGTGACAATCGCAATCGCACCTATCGCGCCGCCAATACCAAATGAACCGGTATCTCCCATGAACACCTTAGCTGGATGGGCATTAAAGACCAGAAATCCAAGAACGGCCCCGATCATTGCCGCTGCACACACGCCAGCCGCAATTGACGTAGCCTGCATCGCTACAACAGCATAAGCGGCCAAAGCAATAGCACTTACTCCAGACAGCAAACCATCTACTCCATCGGTAAAGTTAACAGCATTCGTTACTGCCATCATCATAATAATAATGAATGGATAGTAGAAAAAGCCGCCCCAGTCAAAGCTGAAATCAGTACCCGGAACGCTGATACTTGTGCTATGTCCTGCAGAAATCAGCAGACCGCACATCACAGCACCTACCAACAGCTGCCCGAACAATTTTTGACGCGCCGTAAGACCCAAAGAACGCTTGAATACGATTTTGATATAATCATCCAAAAATCCGATCAGTCCAAAACCAAGCGTAGCCACTAGTAGTACGTAGAAATCGTTATTCACCACGGAAAATTTCAGATAAGCCAATGTAAAAGCCACGATGATTACGATACCGCCCATCGTCGGCGTTCCCGCTTTCTTTAAATGGGATTGCGGTCCGTCATCTCGCACCTGCTGTCCGAATTTCATCCTGCGCAGTAGCGGAATGAAGAGCGGAGCGGCAATGACCGCAAGGATAAAGGAAACAGCAATAGTCAATAACAATAGTTGATAATCCATGGGTGCACCCCCTCCATTTTTTTAGGTCTCTTTAATCTCTTTATTAAGGCTCTGAAGCACTTCCTCAAGCCTCATCCCTCTAGATCCTTTGAATAGTACAATATCCTTGGAGCTGCTTTTCTCGATAAGGACGGCTGTTAATTCTGACTTATCCGTAAAAGCCAGCACACGCTCGTTTCCGAATCTTTCCTTTGCAGCTTCTGCAATATGGACTGACAATGGACCATAGGTATATACAAAATCAGTCACTGCGGGGTCTAGGTAGTAGCCAATTTCTTTATGAAACTGTATCTCATCCGGCCCAAGTTCCAGCATGTCCCCCAGTACTGCGATTTTTTTGCCACTGCATTTCATAGTTTGAAGCACATCAATGGCCGCCTTCATAGAAGTCGGACTGGCATTATAAGCATCATTCAAAAGTGTAAGCCCGGAAGAAGTCCGAATCACTTCAATCCGCATGCCCGTCAACTTAAGATTACTTAACCCATTCTCTACATTTTGTTCTGTAATTCCAAAATGGCGAGCAACCGCTAGTGCAGCCAACGCGTTAACAACGTTATGCTGGCCTGGCAGCGGTAATGTAAAAGCATGTTCCTTATGAAGGCTTGACGTAAACGTCATACCACCACTATGGGACATCATCCCAGTCGGATAATCATCATTATCTCCGTTCAGGCCGAAACGGAAGGACACCATCCCCTCCGGAGCCTCAAAAGTGGACTCTTGCATTACCTCAGTCAGCAGCGGTTCATCACCGTTATAAATTAGCAGTCCATCTGGCTTTAGCCCTTCAACTATTTCCAGCTTGGCACGGGCGATTTCTTTGCGGGATCCCAGTTGCAGCAGATGTGACTCACCTACATTAGTAATGACTGCAACATCTGGTGCAGCCAAAGAAGCCAGCAGAGCAATTTCTCCCCGCGAGCTCATACCCATTTCAAGCACTGCAATCTCTGTATCCTCAGCCATGGATAGAATCGTGAGCGGAAGACCAATATGATTATTGAAGTTTCCTTCTGTCTTGTGCACCTTGTACTGCGTTTCGAGCAAGGCCATAATGATATCTTTTGTCGTTGTTTTGCCATTACTGCCCGTAACTGCGACAACCTTCGGAGCGACCTCATTTAAATACGCAGCGGACAGCTTCTGAAGCGCCTCTAGCGTATCTTCAACAATTATGACTCCGCCACCCTCAGGCGCAGGACCTTTATCACGCTGCCATAAGGTCCCTGCAGCACCAGCAGCCATAGCTGTAGCTGCATAATGATGACCGTCAAATTTGTCTCCCGTTAGAGGAACAAACAGGCAACCTGTAGTTATCTTACGGGAGTCAGTAACGACGCCCGTAAGTGGTATATTCATAGCTTCGGCAGCAGGAAGTTCCCCTGCGCACATCACAGCAATTTGTCCCAGTGTTCTTGTAATCAATAGCTTCGACCCCTTATAACTTCTTTAGCGACGATGCGGTCATCGAAATCGTGAACCACTCCGCCAATCAGTTGATAGGTCTCATGACCTTTCCCCGCAATCAATACTACATCGCCAGAGCTTGCCATTTCAATAGCCTTCCCAATTGCTTCTCGGCGATCAACAATCATATGATACCGGTCAGAGGTGACTCCATCCTCTACTAGTCCTGCTTCTATATCCTTCAGAATTAGCCCAGGGTCCTCCGTCCGAGGGTTGTCAGAGGTTACGAATATCATGTCGCTATATTTTGCAGCTATCTTACCCATTAAAGGACGTTTCGTGCGGTCTCTGTCTCCTCCGCAGCCAAACACAGTAAGCACTTTACCTGTAGCAAATTCGCAGACCGTTCTTAATACATTTTCCAGCCCGTCTGGTGTATGTGCATAGTCAACGATAACGGCATATTCTTGCCCCTCATCTACTGACTCTACCCGTCCAGCTACCCCATCAATCGCCTCAAGACTAGTCTTGATATCTGACAGTGACACATCCTCCAACAACGCTGCCGTAATCGCCGCAAGTGCATTATAGACATTGAACTTACCAACCATACGAAGCGAAATGTCCGTCTCACCCTTAAACGTATCTACATGGAAAAAAGTTCCTTTTGCAGTGATCGAGATTTGCGAAGCTCGGACATTAGCGTTGTTATCAATGCCATATGTAATCACTTCCGCTGCAGTTTGGGTTGCAAAATAGTGGCTCGCCTCATCATCAGCATTAAGCACCGCATATTTGCGTTCTTCTTTCCAAGGAGAGATCACATTTCCTAGTCTAGAGAAGAATAGACCTTTAACCGCCCGATACTCCTCCATTGTATGATGATAATCCAGATGATCCTGGGTTAAGTTCGTAAATATTGCTGTACGGAAGTCCGCACCCTTCACACGTCCTTGCTGAAGCGCATGGGAGGAGACTTCCATGACGCAACATTCCACACCTTTGGAGGCCATATCATGAAGCGAGCGCTGCAGATCTAGCGATTCTGGAGTGGTCCCTGACATAGGGTAGCTTTTGCCGTCATAGCGCATTTGAATGGTCCCAATCAGACCCGTCTTCATATTCTGGTCTTGCATAATTCGCTCAATAAGATAAGTCGTAGTTGTCTTCCCGTTTGTACCCGTAACCCCGATCATTCTCATTCGGCTGCTAGGTGAGCCAAAGAATGCATTCGACATGACAGACATCGCAAAACGGCAGTCATCCACAACGATCTGTGGGATATCAAGCTCTAGCTTATGCTCACATACGATAGCAGATGCTCCAGAGGCTACGGCTTGCGGCGCAAATTTATGTCCATCTACAGTGTGACCCGGTAAACAGATAAACAGATCACCCGGACTTACACGGCGGGAATCCGTCTGAAGATCAGTAATCTCCACCTCCCCGTCCCCATATAGACGCGAAGTGGCAAGACAAGCAGATAATTCATTAACTTTCATAGTAATCCCTCACTCTACATTTTCGGATACAAACTGAACCCTTATACCTTTATCATTATTCACTAGAAGCTCCCATATAAATCCTGATGGTTGAGCCCTGTTCTACTCTTGCCCCAGCTTTCGGAGCCTGATTGATGACCGTATTGCCAGAGCCTGAACGCGCCAGATTAAAATTCATATTTAAATCCTCATAGATATCTTGTACGGTTGCACCTGTAAGGTCAGGCACGGTCACAATCGGAGTTTCACCATACTTATAAGTTTTTGGAAGCTGATCACTGCGCTCAGGAACCTTCATATAGTGCAGCGAGTCTTCCAAAATATTTTGCACGATTGGAGCTGCAACTACACCCCCAAATTGAATCCCTTTCGGATTATCCACTGCAGTGTAGACAACGATCTGCGGATCATCCGCCGGCGCAAAGCCAATAAAAGAAACAATGTGCTCTGTCGGAGAATAACGTCCATTTATAACCTTCTGTGCAGTACCCGTCTTGCCACCTACACGATAGCCGTCGATAAAAGCCGGCCGTCCCGTGCCTTTGGCAACCACGCTCTCAAGTGCTGCCCGCACCTTCTTGGATGTCTCCTCCGAAATGACCTGCCGCACAAGCTCAGGCTTCACCTCTGATACAGTCTCTCCCGTTTCCGGATTAACCCATGATTTTGTTACATGTGGTTTATAGAGATTGCCACCATTGATAGCCGCGGATACCGCAGCAATCTGCTGGATAGGTGTAACCGAGACCCCTTGGCCGAAGGCCGTAGTCGAAAGCTCCACCGGACCAACTTGACTAAGCTTGAACAGAATCCCATTAGATTCTCCGTTTAGATCAATTCCTGTTTTGCTGCCGAAACCAAAATCACGAATATATTTGAAGAGGGTTTCTTTGCCCAGCCGTTGCCCAAGAGCAACAAAACCAGGGTTACAGGAGTTCTCAACCACCTGAAGGAAGGTTTGGCTGCCATGGCCGCCTTTTTTCCAACAGCGCAGCTTCGCACCCGCCACTTCGATAAACCCAGGATCATAGAAATGATCATTTTGCAGGTCTACCTTACCTTCTTGCAGTGCTGCAGCAAGTGTGATGATTTTGAACGTCGAACCAGGCTCGTAGGTCATCCAAATGGGCAAATTCCGATTATAGATCTGCGGATCATATTCCTTATATAAACCCGGTTCATAACCCGGTCTACTAGCCATGGCCAGAATTTCACCATTCTTCGGATTCATCGCTATAGCCCAAGCACCCTGCGCCTGATATTTTACCATAGCTTGATCCAGCTCACGTTCCATAATGGATTGAATCTGTTTATCAATCGTCAATTGCAGATTAAGTCCATCCTGAGGGGCAGAATATTTCTCCGATGATCCAGGCATGAGTCTTCCACCTGCGTCAGACAAATACGAAATATTGCCTGCTATTCCTTTAAGTAAATTATCGTATATGTTCTCGACCCCGGTAATTCCTTGGTTATCAATACCTGTAAAGCCTAGTATATGCGCGGCAAGATCGCCGTACGGATAATATCTTTTGCTATCCTCAGCGACAACGATGCCCGGCAACTGCAAATCACGGATGCTCGCGGCAAGTTCCATCGTAATTTTGCGGCCGCCGGGCTGTAGTTTCACCGACATTGATTTTTTAGTCAGCAAGCTCATCAGCTTCTCCTCGGTCATCCCAAGCAGAGGCGCCAATTGCTGCGCTGTCTTTTGCTTCTCCTTCACCTGCACAGGCACCGCATAAACCGTAGGCGTACTGATATTATAGGCCAGCGGTATACCTTCACGATCCAAAATTTCACCACGCTTGGCTGTAAAAGGAATATTGCGGCGCAAGGAATCTTCTACCTTGTCACTTAATTTCTCGCCTTGGGATAATTGCACATAAGCAAGACGCACGACCAGCGAACCGAATAACACTGCCAGTCCCAGCAGCGTCCACAACATTCTCCGCCGTGTTACGACCTTCGAAACTTTCATTCCGTTCTCCCCCGCTTTCACCTATAGACATGAGCTCTTATCTTCATGACTATTCGGGACAAACAGGGGTTAGAACAAGCCTATGGCCCACTCTCCGATTCCGTACCCTCATCAGCAGTCGAAGTTGTAGGATCCTCTTCACTCTTATCATTTAATGGTTTCAGCTTCAAAGTAACCAATGTTTTGCCGTTCTTTGTTCCTTCAATCTGTTCCGAGACATATCCTTCGCCTTCTACCGCAATCTCCACTTTTAGAAGTGTTAGAATCTCAAGCGCATCACGCAGCGACTCTCCTTGTAATTTTGGAATGGTAGGCTTGTCCCCTTGCTTGCTTAATAGGTATATACGCTGTCCTTGAGCAAGCTTCGTTCCAGCCTCTGGATATTGGGTTTCCACAGAAGCTTCTTCACCGACCACTTCAAAATCAAATCCTTGATCCAGAAGTGTCTCTCTTGCTTCTTTCATCGTTTTGCCCATCAGATCAGGTGTGGTCCGGAGCACAGGCGCTTCAGATTCAACTGTTTTTTTACTTTCCTTATCGCTAGTTTCAGTCGCTAACTTTGGAACTCCCATGTATTGCAGAGACTGAGATACGATTTCTTTAAATACAGGAGCTGCAGCTTTACCGCCGCCAACCTCAACGTTCGGTTCATCAATAATAACAATAACAGCGATCTTTGGATCATTCACAGGCGCATAACCAATAAAGGAGACCAGTACTTTGGACTTCACGTAGTCCTTACCTTCAACCTTGATAGCCGTTCCTGTCTTACCTGCGACACGGTAACCTTCTATGTGAGCGTTGCGTCCTGTACCTTTGACTTGATCGGCAACTACCTGCTCCAAGTATTCACCGGTTTTCTTGGCGCTTGCCTCATCAATCACCTGACGCACTACACTAGGCTGAGTAACCTTAGTGTCACCGGTGTTTGGGTCCGTAACCTCTTTTACCACATATGGAGTCATCAGTTTCCCACCATTGGCGATAGCAGATACAGCAACCAATTGTTGAAGCGGGGTAACTAGCACTTTACCATGCCCATATGCAAGTGTAGCAATTTCGATAGGACGTCCAAGGTTAGGGTTAACGACCCCACTGGCTTCCCCTGGCAAATCGATTCCTGTCTTCCCATTAAAGCCAAAATCATCAATATACTGTAAAAGTCTATCTTGTCCGAGCATTTCATAAAGTTTTACAAAAAGAACGTTACTAGACCGCTTCACACCTTCCAGGAAACTGATTTGCCCCCAGCCGGCACGATTAATATCATGTAATGCCTTACTGTATCCCTTAATTCTGATAGATCCTGACAGAAATGTAGCTACGGGATCAAAAAGCTTCTCTTCTACAGCTGCAGCAAGTGTTACAATTTTGAAGGTCGAACCGGGCTCATAAGTTGATTTGATAGCATGATTGTAGAAACCCGCTGCATCAGCACCCGTATCCATATATTTATTAGGATCAAAGGTAGGCATATTCGCCATCCCCAAAATCTCCATCGTATTCGGATCAGCAGCAATGACACTCATACTTTTCGGCTTATATTGCGCATATGCCTTTTCCATGGCCGCTTGTATATATTGCTGGATTGTACTGTCGATTGTAAGTTTGAAATTACTGCCATTTACTACAGGTTTATAAGTATCTTTTGAATCCGGCAGCTTAACCCCTTGACCGTCACTTTGATAAAGCAGCTTGCCATCGGCACCCTTAAGCTGTTCATCTAGGGATTTTTCCAGACCCATAATGGCCTTGCCATCTCGATCTGTATAGCCTAATATATGCGCAGCAAGCGAACCCTTAGGGTAATATCGTTTCTGCTCTCTAACAAGACCAATCCCAGTCTCTTGAATTTTATGCTCTTTACCTAGGGCTACATAAAATTCTTTCACCTTATCCGCAAGTTCCTGATCGATCTTCCAGCCTTCGTTTCGAACCTCACGATTCTTGAGGTATTTACCGTTCTCGTCTTTCGCTTCAACCAGTTTCCGCAGCTCATCTTCTGGCTTGCCGAGTAGCTCATGCAATCCCTTGACGACCTCATCACCAATTCCCTTTTCAGCAATGACTGCCGGGTTTACAACCACAGTATAAGCAGGGACATCACTTGCGAGCACACTCCCATTACGGTCAGAAATCGTTCCTCGCTCTGCTTTGATAGTCGAAGTGTGCGCCCAAAGTGTAGCAGCCTTTTCTTGCCATTCTGAGCCCTCCATAACTTGAATCCAGAACACTCTAGCTATCAAAACAAGAAAAAAGAGGGTAATACACCCTCCTATAAACAGCGTGCGAAGTTTTATTCTCTTTACCATAAGCGAACCTCACAATTTTTTTATTGCGATCTTGCCAATCGCTCACTAATTATCGCCTTCTGTCGATATCGGATTCGCCGGAATAAAGATTGTAGCATTTTCATCCGGTGCTACGTATCCAAGATCCTTTGCCTTTTGGGCAACCTTCTGCTCCAAGTTCTGCTTCTCCATCTCAAACGTGGAAATTTGCTTCTTAGCAGTCGCTATATCCTTATCTAATTTCTGGGCCTGCAAGTTCAAATCATAAATATGAACGTAACGTGAAATCAGGGTGATAGCCACCAAAACGCATACTCCTAGCGTCAGCATATACAAAAGTTTCTCTTGCAGCGGAAGTACTCTTCGTTTGGTAACTACTTTTGTCTTCTCGCGGTAAAGGGGGTTTACCTCTTCTTTTCTTTTGGGCTGAACTGCTAAATTGCCGCGGGTATAGGCCATCTCTGACTCTCCTTTATCGTCAATTACAATTTTTCTGCAATGCGCAGCTTAGCTGAACGGGCTCGAGTATTAAGCTCAAGCTCTTCTTCAGAAGGCACAAGCGGTTTGCGGTTGATTAACTTAAGCGTGCCTTTCGCGCCACATACACAAAACGGAAAGTCAGGCGGGCATGTACATCTGCTTAAATAGCTGCTTAGTATTTGCTTGCAAATTCGGTCCTCGAGTGAATGAAAAGTGATAACGGATACTCTACCTTCTGGTGCAAGGCAACGTACTGCGCTATGTAATCCTTCTTCAAAAGCACCCAACTCGTCGTTTACAGCAATCCGTAAACCTTGAAAGCTACGTTTAGCGGGGTGTCCTCCCGTTCTTCGTGCAGCCGCCGGAATACCTTCCTTGATAAGCTCAGCTAATTCTCCTGTGGTCTCCACAGGACTTTCTTCTCTTCTGTCTACAATTTTCTTAGCAATTCTCCGCGAGAACTTCTCTTCTCCATATTGGAAAAGCACACGGGCAATCTCCTGCTCAGACCACGTATTCACAATATCAGCAGCCGTTAATAGCGCCGTCTGATCCATTCGCATGTCCAGCGGAGCATCATGATTGTAACTAAATCCGCGTTCTCCCTCATCAAACTGGGGAGAGGATACGCCAAGATCAAAGAGGACCCCATCCACTTGGGGAATGCCATCTTTTTGTGGTACAAAGGGCACATCCTTAAGTACACTCTCCAGATCACGGAAATTGGTCTTAATGAGTACAACCTTGTCTCCGTATTCAGCTAGTCTTTCTTTTGCGTTCTCCAGAGCCCAATCATCTTGATCCAAACAGATTAATCGGCCTTCGCCGCTAAGTTTGGAAGCAATTAGTGCGCTGTGGCCTGCTCCACCGAGAGTGCAATCTACATAGATTCCGTCTTTTTTGATGTGCAGCCCTTCTGTCGCTTCTTCTTTAAGCACCGTGATGTGGTGAAACAAGCTGCATCCCTCCAGGACAGTATTCGATATTGTGTTTTATAGATCAAAATTGAAATCCACCAATTTTTCGGCAATTTCGTTGAACGATTCCTCGGACTGTTCGAAGTACTGCTCCCATAGCTCTTTGTTCCAGATTTCCACCCGGTTCGAAACGCCCAGAATAACACAGTCTTTGTCCAGTTTGGCATACTGCCTTAAATTGGCCGGCAGATTTACCCTTCCCTGCTTATCCCATACACATTCTGTTGCGCCTGAGAAAAAAAAGCGACTGAATGCACGGGCATCTGATTTCATCAGTGAAAGGCTTTTTAGCTTTTGTTCCATGATTGCCCATTCTTCCATGGGATAAACAAATAGACACGAGTCTAGACCACGGGTCGTCACAAAGGAGGTTCCAAGCAATTCACGGAGTTTAGCCGGAATAATAATTCGGCCTTTGTCGTCAATGCTGTGTTGATACTCTCCCATGAACATCCTTTTTCCCACCCCTAATCCCCGAATCCCCACTTTACCCCACTTTTCACCACTTAAGCATAATAGATTCGCCATTAAAAATCAAAAACCTTTTTCTGGTGAAAGGAATTTTTTGCTAAATCAGATGGATCGTTGCCCAAAAAACATTTCGCCACAGAAAAAAGCCATACAATCGGAATCTTGTCCGCTGCATGGCTTTTCAAGCCTAAACGCCTTCGGCGTCCTTTTAAGGACGCCGAAGCGTTTAAGCGAGAAATATAAGGATAATGTATAGCGTAAAACTTATACTCTCTTATATTTTACAAAAGTTGCTTCAGTTCAAGGTACACTTGGTTAATATACTTTATTGTTGTGCGTTCCGTAATTAATCGTTCAGATTCCAGCTGTCCAAATAATCCACTTGTGCTGGAGTCAGACTATCAATGTTAATGCCCAGACTTTGCAGCTTGTAGCGTGCTACCTGCTCATCCAGCTCATAAGGAACATTCTCAACTTTTACGCCAATGCTCTTATAATTATCATTTACATATTTTAACGACAGCGCTTGTAGCGCAAAGGTCGTATCCATAATTTCGGCAGGGTGTCCATCCGCAGCACCCAGATTTACAAGTCTGCCTTCTGCAAGCAGATATAGTTTACGTCCGTCGCGAAGCTGGTACTCTTCGATATTTTTGCGAACAGTACGCTGAGATACGGATCTTTCAGACAATTCCGGCTTATTCACTTCAACGTCGAAATGGCCTGCATTGCACATGATTGCTCCATCCTTCATCACATCATAATGTTCACCGCGAATGACATAACGATTACCAGTTACTGTAACGAAGAAATCACCAACCTTAGCAGCTTCCAGCATAGGCATAACTTCGAAACCGTCCATATGTGCTTCAACAGCTTTAATAGCATCCACTTCTGTGACAACCACTTTTGCGCCCAAACCTTTGGCACGCATAGCAACACCTTTACCGCACCAGCCGTATCCGACAACAACTACGGTTTTGCCCGCAACAATCAGGTTGGTTGTTCGAATAATTCCATCCCATGCGGATTGGCCTGTGCCATAGCGGTTATCAAACAAATATTTGCAATAAGCATCATTTACTGCGACCATTGGGAACTTCAACACACCTTGCTTTTGAAGAGCTTTTAGACGAATGATGCCGGTTGTTGTTTCTTCAGCACCCCCACGAATATTCTCCATTAGATCAGGACGCTCCGAATGCAGCAATGTAGCAAAATCCCCACCATCATCAATAATCAAATCCGGTTTGCTTTCCAGCGCCTTGATATTAAGGGCTTTGAACTCTTCAGGAGACGGGTTGTATTTAGCAAATACGGTAATTCCGTCCTCTACAAGCGCCGCACATACATCATCCTGTGTAGACAGTGGATTCGATCCAGTAATAGTTACTTCTGCACCGCCTGCTTTGACTACCTTCGCCAGATAAGCGGTTTTAGCTTCCAAATGAAGCGTAATAGATACTTTTAGTCCTTTGAATGGCTGCTCAGCTTCGAACTGCTCACGGATACGGTTCAATACCGGCATATGTTGACGAACCCAGTCGATTTTCAAATGACCTTCGGGTGCGAGTGACATATCAGCCACGATACTATTTTGTTTTGATGAACTCATAATGAAACCTCCTAAAAGTTTTATGGAGCGATACTTCTATGTTTTACTTCGCAGTAAAACTCGCTTCGTAAGCATAATCCAAGTTTTGTGAGCGTTACTTCTTTGTTTTATGGAGCAATACTTCTCTACATATAAATGATTCGATGCGTCCCACTATAATCCGGTTCAATAGCCATCAGCTCATCTAACCATGGAAGTCCGTAGCGGTTCAAGTAATACATGATATTGTACACTCTTTCTTGCAGTTTACCCAGTGGCATTAACGACAGCTCGATTCGCTCCCATTGACGGATTGCAGCTTCATTCTGTTTTGCCATTGCATCTTGGGCTTTCGCTTGTAAAAAAGTGATCTGATCTAAAATCTTATCTTTATTGTTATTCCCTAGTTTTAGCAGACCTGCCTGAATGGTTCCAAGCTGCTCAATCAGTGGTTCGTACATGGCGGAGAAAGTAGCTTTAGTTTCTTCGAAACGTTGTTCAATCCCCAGCTCATCCTGTGCAGCCAACCACTCATGTCTTTTACGATCTAGTCCCTGTCTTACATCCTCAAAGCTTAGTTGATATTTATCCATATGCTTATGAAGCGTACCTTCCACCACTGTGAAAGACATTCGCGGGATGATCAGGGGCATTTGTCCCCCAATGGTCTCAAACGCACGATGCGGAATAGCCCAATAAGCAATCTCACCTTGACCTAGCACTGTTGCTAGAACCGGCAACACATAATCCTGCATAAGCGGACGTGTCAGCACGTTGTTACTGAATAGTTCCGGATGAACCTTCACTTCCTCCAGTAGTTCATCACGGGTGAACGATACCTGGCCTTTGCGATCGGCAAAAACGCCATCTTTCTTATGAAGCAATAATCGTACACCTTCATGTATATAAAAGAGGTTGGCATTGCCTGCCGTAACGTCAGCTTGAAGCTCATACCCAGCGTTCACGATATCAGAAGCAGAATTCATGTACGCTGTTTCCAGTGCATCATTCTGCATAATTAGCGAAGTAAAGAAAGGCTCTTCTAACTTACGAAGGTTAGGATCAGCAGAATCGAGCAGGATCAGACCAAATTTACCAAATAAAGAACCCATCAGCTTGGCAAAAGCATCCGTCATACTATCTGCTCTAAACGAAGAAGATCGAATAAATTCCATAATTTGCGGTTTAAAGTCACTATCTTGAAGTAGCGCATCCAGCTGATCCACTACTTGCTGCCAGCTTTCATCTTCTACACGAATATTACTCACCGAGGAGCGTTTCTCCTCTGATTTCTCTATCTTAATCTTTGTAATCTCTTGCGTACGATTTAATACATACGTATGATTCACTTCATCCCAGTCATGATCCTCTCCTGCAATCCAGAATAATGGGATTACAGGTCGACCGAGCTGTTCTGCTGCTTCTTTTGCCGCCATAATGGTTGTCATTGCTTTATATACTACAAGTAGTGGTCCTGTAAATAATCCGCTTTGCTGTCCGCCAGTAACCACTAACGTTCCCGGCTGTTCTAAAAGTGCCAGGGAAGACATCACCGCATCATGTGAATTATGCTTTTCATTATATTGCCGTAGACATGCAGCAACTTGTGTCCGGTCTGCACGGAGACCCTCACTACGATCCAGCCATTCTGCCCGAATGCTTCTACTCTCTTTGCTTCGGAAATCCCCACCATACAAATGACTAACTTTTTCAAAATTTTCTATATAGTCGCGCGCGAGTGCAGATCCACCCGGGAGCGGTTCCTTAACAATATTCATTTGCTAGTGCCTCCAGTTCTACTGAGCAGTTATATGTAAATCCAAGTTCGTAAACTCTATATGATTGTATCCAAAGTCAGGGGCCGCGTCAAAAGAATTACATACCTGCAAAAAAGCAATGCAAGAGCAGCCGTTTTATTTTCTTATCCATTAAAATGATTATTAAATATCCCCACTACATACAAGAGGCGAGAGCATAACGCTCCCGCCTGTCTAATACTCGCTATAGATTTAAGCAAATTTTTTGCTTACCCAGTGTCCTTTGGATACTTCTACTAATTCAAAGTCACTATCATTGCTCTTTTCGTTAGCAGAATAAATAGGACTACCAAGCTCATCATGCAAGTGAATACGTTTCTTGTTTACTTCAATTTCCGGATCCGGAATTGGAATAGCTGACAAGAGAGATTTGGTATAAGGGTGGATAGGATTTGCATAAAGCTCTTCACTTTCCGCCAATTCTACCATTTTACCCAAATACATAACTGCTACGCGATCACTGATATGTTTAACCATAGACAGATCATGCGCGATGAAAAGATAAGTCAATCCCAGACGATCTTGCAATTCTTTAAGCAAGTTTACGACCTGAGCCTGAATGGATACGTCAAGCGCGGAAATCGGCTCATCACAAACGATGAACTTAGGATTTACCGCTAACGAACGGGCAATCCCAATACGTTGGCGTTGTCCACCAGAGAATTCATGCGGATAACGAGTAGCGTGATCATGGTTAAGACCAACCATATCGAGCAGCTCTTCGATCCGTTTTTTACGTTCTGCACGACTGCCAGCCATTCCGTGAATGTCCAGTGCCTCGCCGATGATATCAGAAACCGTAAAACGCGGGTTAAGTGATGCGTACGGATCTTGAAAAATCATCTGCATGTCACGGCGCATTGCTTTCATTTTGTTAGAAGGCAATTTATAAATGTCTGTACCATTATATTTCACACTTCCGGCAGTTGGCTCATACAAGCGAAGAATTGTACGTCCAGCAGTAGTCTTACCACAACCGGATTCCCCTACCATTCCAAGCGTCTCGCCCTCACGGATGGAGAAGTTAATATTATCAACAGCCTTAAGAACCTTGCCTTGACCTACATTAAAATATTTCTTAAGACCTTCTACCTCTATTAGGTTCTTACTCAAGAGTACTGCACCTCCTTGGCCATCGAATGCAGATTCCAGCAACGCGCCATATGCGTTTCGCTGAATTCTGTGGCGCCGGGATCGATTTGTTCGCAAACATGCATTGCTTCATTGCAACGCGCGGTGAACGGACAGCCGATCGGCGGCTTGATCAGATCTGGCGGTGTGCCGATGATCGGAATGAGCGGCTCACCCTTCTTTTGGTCCAGACGCGGCATCGAGCGCAGCAGACCTTTGGTATATGGATGCTGTGGATTCTTAAAGATTTCCCATCTTGTTCCGGTCTCCACAACTTCACCTGCATACATTACAATTACCCGATCACACATACCGGCAACGACGCCAAGATCATGGGTAATCAAAATGATGGAGGTACCTAGTTTTTGCTGCATCTCTCTCATAACTTCCATGATCTGCGCCTGAATGGTTACGTCAAGAGCCGTTGTAGGCTCGTCCGCTATGAGTAAAGCCGGACGGCAGGCTAGCGCGATTGCAATCATTACACGCTGGCGCATACCGCCTGAAAACTCGTGGGGATATTGGTTAAAGCGAGCCTCAGCATTTGTGATGCCAACTAATTTGAGCATCTCAATACCTTGCTTTTTCGCTTCGGCCGCTGACATTTTCTGATGTTTAATCAAAACTTCAGTGATCTGTTTGCCCACTTTGATGGTTGGGTTCAAAGAAGTCATCGGGTCTTGAAAAATCATGCCAATATCTTTACCGCGAATGGATTCCATTTCTTTCATGCTTTTGTCTAGCAAATTTTGTCCTTGGAAAATAATTTCTCCCTTTTTCACTTTAGAGGGTGGGGAAGGGATCAACCGCATAATCGATTGTGCAGTTACACTCTTACCGCTGCCGGACTCGCCGACGATGGCAACCGTTTCACCTTTGCCAATTTCAAAATTCATACCACGGACAGCTTGCACTTCTCCGCCTTTAACAAAAAACGAAACATGCAAATCTTTGACTTGTAAAATAGGTTCCATCCATAACCCTCCTATTTTTTCAGCTTAGGATCAAGCGCGTCACGAAGACCATCACCGAAAATGTTGAAAGAAAGCATGGTTAAACTGATCAGAATGGCAGGGAACAGGAAGCGCCATGGATAGTACAACCAACCGGTGAGTGAATCGTTAATCATAGATCCAAGTGAAGCGATAGGAGCTTGTACACCAAGACCCAAGAAGCTTAGGAAAGCCTCTGCAAAAATTGCATTTGGTACAGAAAGTGTAATCGTTACAATAATCGGACCCACTGCGTTCGGCAGAAGGTGTTTGAACAACAGTCTCGCAGAACCTGCACCCATGGAACGGGAAGCCAATACGAACTCTCGATTCTTGAGCTGCATAATTTCACCGCGTACAATCCACGACATCGTAATCCAACCCGTGATGGTTAAGGCCAGGATGATGGTACCAAGACTTGGTTCAAGCACAACCAAAAGCAAAATTACAACAAGCAGATAAGGAATGGAGTACAGAATTTCAGAGAATTTGTTCATGATATTATCTACACGGCCGCCGAAGAAGCCCATAATACCTCCATAGATAACACCGATAAACAAGTCGATGGCTGCCGCAGCTAGACCAACGATCAAGGAGATCCGTGCGCCGTACCAAGTACGAACGAAAATATCACGTCCAAGATCATCCGTTCCAAACCAGTGATCGGAGGAAGGGGGCTTATTGGTATTCATCAAGTCATTGGAGTAATAGTTATATTTCGAGAATAAGGGAGCGATAATCGCTGCAAGCACGATCAAGCCTAGAATCCCAAGCGCGGTCATCGCCATTTTGTTTTGACGCAACCGTTGCCAAGAATCTTTCCAGGCAGAGAGACTCTCCCGCTGAATAACCTCGGCTTCTTTTTCATCTACACCGACTTTTTGAAAATCTTCCGGTTTTAGATTCATGTTCTTTAACAAGTTATTATCAGATGCCACTCTTTAGCCCTCCTTTCCTCCACTTAATTTCATACGTGGGTCAATCAATACATAAGCAATATCAGTAATGAAACGGGCCACCATGAGTAGTACACCATAGAAAATGGTTATCCCCATAATAACGGTATAGTCACGGACACCAATCGCTTCCACGAACTGTTTACCAATACCCCCAACACCAAAGATCTGCTCGATAACAACCGAACCAGTTACGATGTTAGCTGTCATAGGTCCCATGTAAGTAACAACCGGCAGGATACCATTACGAAGTACGTGACGGCTTAGAATAGCCATCCAGCTTAATCCCTTAGCCTTAGCCGTTTTGATATAATCCGCATTCAAAACTTCAAGCATACTTGAACGTGTCAAGCGCGCTATAAATGCTATTGGCTGTGCCGAGAGCGCTGCTACAGGAAGGAAATAATAGATTGGTCCTTTAAAGCCTGAAACCGGTACCCAACCCAATTTGAAAGCGAACACATACTGTAATAATGACGCGACTACAAAGCTCGGAACCGCAATCCCCAGAACTGCCAACACCATCGCGGCGCTGTCAAGAAACTTTCTGTGATAGAGTGCCGCTAACATGCCGAGAAGAACCCCAACAATAACCGCCACAACAATTGCGACGAGTCCCAGCTTCAGCGACGCTGAAAAGGTTTGACCGATCAAATGTGATACATCTTGATTCAGGCGTTTCATGGATACACCCAGATCACCTTGGATAATATCACCTAAATACTTAAAATACTGATGAGAGAGCGGCTTGTCCAGACCATATTGCTCCATCAAACGCGCTTTAATTTCTGGCGGTACTTTTTTCTCAGAAGTAAACGGATCCCCTGGAATAGCTTTCATCAAGAAAAAAGTTGCTGAAATCAGTACAAATAATGAAACCAACATATAGAAGAATTTATTTGCGACATAACGAACCATCCCCATCACACCTCCTCCGACAAATTTTTTGAGAGCATTATATTGATTTTATGAAAAAAACGGATTTTTGTCCATTTTCTAAATATGTTATAAATAACAATAAATAACAAATAGACGGAAATACAAAAAAAAGGGATATATATGGAGTTCCACATATATATCCCGAAGTATTGTGTTACTTCAGTCAACTAACTATTCTGTTTAAATTACATGAGCTAAATCTTAGTGCTCAAGCAAGTATCCACGAGTCAAGTCAATTGCACCACTGAAGTCAAGAGTAACACCTTTGAGGTACTCTTTAGTCAGGGAGTTGTTAGTGTAGTAGTACAAAGGAATCAATACTTGATCTTGCTCGATGAGCAATTTCTCAGCTGCTGCAAACTTGTCTTGACGTACTTTCAAGTCAGTACTTGCTTTAGCTTCGCTGATCAATTTATCATACTCAGGGTTAGCGTAACCAGTATCATTGTTACCGCCACCTGTTACCCACATATCAAGGAAAGTCATTGGATCATTGTAATCCGCAGTCCAACCAGCACGTGCAACTTGGTAGTTCAGGTTTTGACGGTTTTCAATAAATACAGCCCACTCTTGGTTAACGGTTTGTACGTCGATACCAAGATTGTTTTTCCACATATCAGCAATCGCCAAAGCGATTTTCTTGTGACCTTCACTTGTGTTGTAAGTCAAAGAGAATGTAGGCAGTTTATCCATACCTTCTTCTTTCAGACCTTCAGCAAGCAAAGTTTTAGCTTGTTCTAGATCTTCAGTGAAGTAGCTATCTTTAACTGCTGTACGGTATTCACCATCAGCACCAGCGATACCCGGAGGTACATAACCGAATGCTGGGAATTGTCCACCTTGTACTACATTGTCAATCAAAGCTTGACGGTTAATCGACATTGCAAGAGCTTTACGGATTTTAGCGTTTGTGAAAGGTTTTTCAGTGATATTGAATTCGTAGTAGTATACGGAAGCAATACCTTTACGGCTGAATTCTTTAGGAAGTTCTTTTTGCACGATTGGAATTTGTTCTGATGGAATTTCACCAGTTGGTCCACCGGCACGATCGTATTCACCGTTCTTGTAGCTGAGCAGTTCAGTTGCACCGCTGTTTACAAGGGAGAAGTCGATTTTGTTAAGTTTAATGGAATCTTTATCCCAGTATTTATCGTTTTTAGTTACAACAAGTGTTTGACCTGTAGTCCACTCAGTAAGAGTGAAAGCACCGTTAACGATCATAGTATCTTTGCTTGTTGCCCATTTTGGATTACTCTCAATGGATTTGTGTACAGGGTAATAAGTGTAGAAGGAAAGCAATCCAAGGAAGTAAGGAGTTGGGGCTTCAAGAGTAACTTCGAGAGTTTTCTCATCAACCGCTTTGACACCTACTTGACTGAAATCGGTAATTTCCTTGTTGTAGAACTTTTGAGCATTTTTGATGTAGTACAATTGATAAGCGTAAGGTGCAGCGGATGCAGCAGCAGGATCGAGCACGCGTTTCCAAGCGCGAACGAAGTCTTCTGTTGTTACAGGATCGCCATTACTCCATTGTGAATCACGGAGTTTGAAAGTATATACCAGACCGTCAGCGGAAACATCCCAGCTTTCAGCAACACCTGGTTCAGCTTGACCAGATTCAGCATTCATGCGAGTCAGACCTTCGTACATTGTTGTCAGGACAGTGTGAGCTTGGCTATCTTGAGCCAATCCTGGGTCAAATGTTGGAGGCTCAGAGCTTAGGTTGATTCTCAGTGTTTGGTCCGCAGCCAATTTCTCTTCTGTAGCCGCATTACCAGTTCCCGTGTTACCAGTGTTACCAGCATTACCTTTATTGCCGCTGTTCGCGTTGTTTCCGCCGCAGCCAGCAAGCACTGTGCCGATAACAAGTACTAATGCAAGCATTAGCAATAGACTTTTACTCTTCTTCATCTAGCAGTTCCCCCTAAATAGAATGTGGTATATGGTTTATGATTATACAACCAGTGGTCAAAAAAATCTAGTGGTATGTTTTCAGAAAATTCTTTTTTTATTAAAACTTTAAACTTTTGTGACGTTGCCGCTTCACCGGAGCAGTGGAACATTACATCGCTTGTGATATGTACTTAATTAGCCCTACAAACATAAATAATAAATATCCGACGCTCATAAAAAAGAAGGAAAGTCTCCAAACTGCCCGAAATAACCGCTTCCCATCTACTTTTCCTTTCAGTCGATTCTGAGCGCCTCCAATCAATCCAGTGGATATTAATACAATAAGTAGTATAAGATAAAACCCAAAACCGTTATTAAACAAGTTGTTAAATAATGCGGAGACCGATAATAATAAAAAAAATGTAGTCACGTCCATAGCGAGCATAAAAGTTTTCTTTTTATCTTTTTTTAACCCTCTTCCAATGAAATAAACAATTAAAAACGGTATTATTGGAATCAAACTTAAAGTACCGACCGAATTCATCAGCAATCCCATAGCTTCACCTCTCCTCCGAGATCATACCTATATTCCCTCAACTAATTGGCAGATCAAGCGATGTAAAGGAACCAATGTTCCAGTGCGTTCTGCCATTTCTACAAGACTTCCATTGATCCAATGAATTTCTGTGCTTCTTGAAGCTAGAACATCTGCCAGCATGGACGAAGTATTGCCAGCCGTTGTCCTGCACACTTTAAGAATGTTATCCCACGCATCATGATCATAAGTAATTCCGAAGGCATCATATACCATAGTAGCTTCTCTAAAAAGTTCTTTCATTAACTGCAGGCGCTCTTCTGAAGCAAGCAGTTCACCATTTGGAATACGCCAAATCGCTGTGAGCGGATTAATAACGGCATTGATTAGGAGCTTCCGGTAAATCATGGTATCCACTTCATTCGACAAAAAGGCTGAGAATCCTGCCATAATGAGAACTTCTATTAAATAATTCACTTGTAAATCAGTATGTATACTATGGGCTTGTCCATCCTTTAAGCTCCATTTCCCTATCCATACCTCCCCCACACCTGCATGAATGACCTCAGTTAAAGACTTTCGCTTCGCAGCTTCTGTTGTTACGGCAGCATATAAATTAGCTTTCGGCAGCAAGTTACTGAGCATCTCCATATGTCCAATGCCATTTTGAACACAAATGATGTGTACCTGTTGTTCCCTAAGAGGGGATAGAAATTCAGGTAAAACATTATGTAGTATGTCCTGTTTAACCGTTACTATGATCCAATCACTGGGCTCACGAAGATAGGCATCTGCAAATCCCTCTATTGGTGCGGTCACAAATCGATCCCCCGAAATCGAAATCGGATCGCGCCCATCCTCATAGCTCACAGTTAAGCCCTCATCTTTTAATTTCCGGCACTGCTCTACCCCTCGACACCACAATCTCACTTCATTCCCGGACTGGGCCAGCCTCCCTGCCAAAAGCAGCCCAAGTGAACCCGCACCGATTATATCGATTTTCATCTGATCCTCCTGTTGATCTCAAGCGCAATTTTTCTAAGTATAGCCTTAATATACCAAGAAGAACCGCCGTTGTCGTCCTCCATAAATGACAATACAAAACCAAAACGCCCGCAAATGGCGCTAATAAAGCGAACCACTTACGGGTGTTTTAATTTGCCTATCTTTTATTCAATACGTTCTAAATTCCCATTCCCATCCATTTTAAAACGAGTCTTCATTTCTTCTTCTTCTTCGTTTAAGAAAGCTAGCCTACGCGCACGATCCATAATCTGAATTAAAGCTTTGTAATCATCATTGACTACCCGGTAGTCACTTTGAGCAAGATTAACCTCTTTTGACAACCGCTCATTCTCAGATCTTAATTCTGTTAATTCATCTTCCTTCTCGCGCAAATCTCTCTCCAGCATTTTCAGCTGGCGTCCTGCCTCCTGGATTGTACCTTTCCATTGTCTCAGGAAACGTATAACCGCATCAATGGATAATGTGTTTTCACTTAATCCTTCGCCTCGTCCGAATTCCTCATCGGTATCCCCGAGAATCAGACCCGCTACCTGCGCTCCTCTTACCGACGGTTGCTTTTTCAGGTAACTTCTCTTTTGACGTTGGCCTTTAGCGATTCCAATTGCACCTTCATAGCTTTTTCGAACACAGCTGTTCCAGCGGAATCCGCAAGCAGCCGACGTTCTGCCGATTTTCTCACCCACTTCTTCAAAAGCAGCAAGTTGTGTACTGCCCTCCCGAATGTGGCGCAAGGTTACTTCTGCCAGTATTAGATCATCTTCTGCACTCCAAGCATCCTGTCTAACGGCTGTCATCCAACCAAACCTCCTAACAACATCTTGAAATAACCATCTCCATAACCGACAGCTCTGCCGGGTAGTGAATAGGGATAAAAGCTGCTTACTCCATTTCTATGCTTCTCATAGAGTTCATAGAATCTATTTGATACTAAATTGTATTTCCATTATCTGCCCACATCATACGCTTTAAGTAATAAATTCTCTTTTTTCAAGCACTAATCACTTCAGTCAATTATAAAAATCACATTTTTTCAAGATTAGTGTATTTTTTTCAATGAATTCGTTTACACATTTTTACTGAACGGGTATAATAAGTCGAAGGAATATTCGTGAGATACATACTGGAAGGGGGACTCTCTCTTGGACCGCATGTTTCGGGTATTAGGTTTTTTTACATTGGCTATTGGATTGATGGCTTTCGCCGGAGGTCTGACAGAAATGGCCTTGCTTTTCTTTTTGCAAACCGCTTTTTTCGTAATTCTCGGTTATTTGAAGTTTACTGAAAAAACTTATGTCCTACTTTTCTGGGCATACATGATTTTGACTTTCACCGGTTTCAGCTATTGGACGATCTTTCAAATGGGTCTTCCACTATAAATTGCAGTACTCTCTTGAAGCGGATGAGGTCCTTATCTAATAAGGATCACTTCCGTTTTTTTGTTTATCAGTTAATATATTATATATGAGGTCCCCCAAATACCTGTGTACGCATTGAAGGATAGCCTCACTTTGTGGGGATTTTTTGTATGTATGCTATTTTAGAAGGGTTAAACATATTATTAGTACATACATATATCCATTCAGGAAGAACCGGTTTTGCCGTCTTTTACAGACAGTTTCCGTTTCTACGAGAAATAGAAGGATGATTTATGGAGTGAAACAGATAAATTCTTATCTTAAATTTCAAAAAAAGGTGGTGGTGTGGTGCGCTCCCGCAATGCCCAAAGCCGCATGATGGCAACCATACTAATTCTCTTCTGCTGTACATTGTTTCCGTTACAATCTACGATGTACCTGTCTGCCGATCCTAGCGGTTCTTTTTTCAATTCCTCTATACCAGATAATGAAGAAACCCGTAAACTTCTGGAGCAGACCTTATCTTCCGCAGAAATCGAACGGGAGATCATCAAGATTACAGCTGAACAAAAAGCGCTTGAAGAAAAGGTAGATTACCTAGAAGAGCAAGCTATCCAGAAAAAATCTGCCATCGCAAACCAACAAGAGCGTGCAGGCGCGGTCCTTCGTTCTTATTATATGGGGGATAGAGACGGTCTCTTGGCCGCATTTCTATCCGCGAAGAGCATTAGCAGATTCCTGGCACTATTCGATTATTATGAAATTATTATCGGAAATGACCGCAACATTCTCACACAATACGAGGACCAATATAAGGATCTAAAGAAGACCCTCCAGACTGCACAGCGCAGCTCGAAGGATCTTGCACAGCTGCGAACCGCTCTGGAGGAACAGAAAATTAGGGTAGCCGCGCTCAATAAAGAAATTGAAGGTGGGATTAAAGACAGTAGTGATCCTGATAATATGAGCGCTCTACTTCAAGAATTCACATTATATTGGGAGAATATTGGTTTGCGCGAGGTAAAGACTTACTTCAAAGCATTGTCTTCCGCAATGAATAAATTACCGCAGTTTGTCCAGAATCGAGAGGGAGTTCTTACACGTAAGGGGATGACTTATGTTCTGAATCTGAAGGAAGAGGATTTAAACGAATTCCTTCAGTCCCAGAATAAGCTATTTAACGATTTCGCATTTCATTTTAATGACGGAACGATTACTGCCACAGGAAAAAGTGGAGCTTTAGCCCTTTCATTAACCGGTCACTACATCATACAGGAAGAACCCATCAACGGACTTATATTCCAAGTAGATCATGTTGTATTTAATGGTCTCGAATTACCTGACACCACTAGAAGAACACTTGAGGAGGAATTTGATTTAGGCTTTTACCCTGGAAAAATCGTTTCTTTCCTCCGCGCCACAGAAGTAGATAGTAAAGAAGGCGTCCTCCAAGTTAAACTTTCTATCTCATTCTAAGCCTTCCTTGATGAAATCTTTGTACCCGGCCGCATCCATTTTTCCTGTAAGCAGTAAGGATACTGCTTCAACAATCTTACTCCAGCCGCCTTGGAATTCGACCTCCGGGGCGGTTTCTTCTGTCAGTAATAATTCGACTCCAAAAGGAAGCCTATATTTGAAATCATGCTCTGAACGATAAAGGACATCCAGCGCAGGCAAGCTTCCCGTGTTCTCCAGCCAATCCATTTGAGAATCCTCAGAAGTGATAAACGTCAGCCAATTCACGGCTTCCTTTGGATTTGGGGACTGAGCTGGAAGTGCAAAGGAACGGCTGTAATAAGATTCAAGTCCTCTCCCGTTACTTGCGGTCAGTGGTGCTTCAGCAACTAAAGACGAATTCCCATGTTTTTTCCACTCAGATAGCGGTAGAGCAGCAACAGCAACGCTTCCGCTCTGAATCATATCCCAAACATCTTTGTTATATCGACTGGTAAGGTAAAAATAACTGCGAGCATTCTGAGTCCAATTTATCACTTCTTGGTTATCCGATAGCAAGCTGCTGTTCATACTCTCCATAACAGCGGACAATCCATATGGATTACGTGTATCCATTGCGAGCAAATATTTTCCTTGCTCTTTAAGCACATTCTGAAGCAACGTGTTCCACTGTTCCAGACTTCTTGGTAAGGTAGTGAATCCCAGTTCCGCAAGACGCTGTGGTGAATAAACAAGTACATAAGGGTCAATATCCAGCGGCACTCCCCAATTATATCCGTTCCATTGCATCCATGGGATTAACTGAGTTAACGGTGCAGTTCCCGGAATGCTCTGATACACATCCACCGGCAATAAATATCCACGTGTAGCCCAGTCGAGAATACTTCGTCCATCCGCCATAACGATATCCGGGCTATCCCCGATGGTTAGATCATGCTTCAAAACTTCGTCTGCATCCTCGCTATCAATATTTCTTAATATTACCTTTACTCCACTTTCTAAAGTATAACGATTGCTTAAAAGCTCCAGTTCATTGAATTCCTCACTATTTAACGATACTGTTATGCGCAGGCTATCTATAGTTCCCTCTTCCCCTGAAGAGGGGTTTGTCGACTGACTTTGTGGTTTTTTCATAGGATGTGGGTCGTTATTGGTACTCAATTCCATACTGGGTGACAAGCTTGTCAGTGATAGTAGTAAAATTGCAAAAAGCAGCCAATAATTTTTGCGTTTCAGCACAATTCCCCACCTTCCCCATGATTCGTCACCCCTATTTTACCAAACCAGCCGCTGCTTGTCTTTAGAATGTGAAAACGTTCTCTTTCTATTATATAGGGGAAACGACGGAAGAGTTTATTCGTGCATAATTCTTTGGTGAGCGAAGGGCGCTCCGTGTGCGGATTATTCTTCCGATCGCTGTTGTCTCCAGATTTATGGATTATATTCCTAAACGGTATAAATCCGGAGACAAAGGCGAGCGCTAACGCTTCTACAGAACAATTCCTCCCCCTCCGCTGACCGCGCTCAATCTAAAGCACCACAACCGTTAATTCCCTCCGCCGTTTTTCGGCGGGCAGGAAAAAGCCGGGAGTTTATGCTTCTCCCGGCTGAAAAGAGGATTGAAGGTTAGAGAAGATCCGCTGCCAGTTGGGCCAGACGGGAACGCTCGCCTTTTTCCAAAGTAATATGTCCGCTAATCCCTTGCTGCTTAAACTTCTCAACAATATAACTAAGTCCGTTACTCGCAGCATCCAAATATGGATGATCGATTTGCTCCGGATCCCCCATAAGAATCACTTTGCTTCCTTCACCCGCTCTGGAGACGATTGTCTTCACCTCATGACGGGAAAGGTTCTGAGCTTCATCAATAATAATGAACTGCGCAGGGATTGAACGGCCACGAATATAAGTTAAGGCTTCTACCTGTATGCTGCCTAAGCCCATTAAGATTTTATCTATATCGCCAGCTTTTTTGGTGTCGAACAGAAACTCCAGATTATCATAAATAGGCTGCATCCAGGGTCTGAGCTTCTCATCCTTCTCTCCGGGTAAATAACCAATGTCTTTACCCATAGGAACTACTGGACGAGCAATAAGCAGTTTTTTGTATTTATGCTCATCCTCAACTTTGAATAGTCCGGCAGCAAGCGCCAATAATGTCTTCCCTGTACCAGCCTTACCCGTAATGGTTACAAGCGGGATTTCATCATTGAGAAGCAGCTCCAATGCCATTCGTTGCTGAGCATTTCGGGCGCTGATCCCCCAAACTGAATCATTGCCCAGATAAAGCGGCTCCAGACGGGTCGCATCACTATTCACTTTGAGAAGAGCTGATTTGCCCGTGCCTATCTCATCCTTGAGGATCACAAATTCATGTGGGTACAAGGGATATGACAACCCGAGCTGTTTAACCGTTAAAGAGCGGTGACTGTAATATTCATCAATCAATGCCGGATGTACCTGCAGAGATTGGTAACCAGTGTAAAGTTCATTTAAATCTCCAGTGCGATCTGACAAGTAATCCTCTGGCGTAATTCCTAGCACATCCGCTTTAATACGAACCAGCACATCCTTACTCACAAGCACTACGGGACGCGGATCAGGCTTCTCTTTCTCTTCGATTAAATAGTTGAGAGCTACAGCCAAAATCCGATTGTCGTTAGATACCTCACCAAACATTTCCTGTACCTTCACAAAACTGCGATGGTTAAGTTCTACCTTCAGCTTGCCTCCATGCTCCAGCTCCACACCACTATGCAAATGACCTAGCTCACGAAGTCCATCGAGCAATCGGGAAACCGTGCGGGCATTTCGACCGATTTCGTCAGCGTTGCGCTTTTTGGAGTCGATTTCTTCCAGCACAACCGCCGGAATAACCACCTCATGCTCCTTGAAAGAGAAAATCGAATTGGGGTCGTGCAAAAGCACGTTGGTATCTAGCACAAATATCTTGTTCATATTATCCCCTCCACAGCGCCTGGTTTGATTGATCATACATAACTCTTTCCGCCAAGGGAAAAGATAAGGTACAGAAACGATCTTGGCTGAAAGGAGTAATCACATATGAGAAAATCAATGTGTCTGTTGCTGGTACTGCTGCTATTGACAAGCTGCGGTATCGCTAATAAAAAGACATCACCCTCTCCTCAGAATAAACAATCTGCGAATGCTGTAAAGGGTACGGGAAACCATGAGGTTCGGCAATTGGCCAACGATGGTGCAACTAATCCTAAGGCCACCTCAAAAGCTGGTCACACCGTCAGTGTTAAGGGCGAAAGTGAAATTGCACTTAAGGACCATTTTGAACAGTTGGCCAAAAGAGTTCCTGGTGTGAATGGTGCACACTGTGTAGTCATGAACAAGGTAGCCATTGTAGGTCTTGACGTAGAAGGTTCTCTAGACCGATCACGTGTTGGAAGCATTAAATATTCTGTAGCGGAAGCTATCCGCAAAGACCCTAGAAGCGTACGTGCACTTGTCACTGCCGATATGGATCTCTCCAGCCGCTTAGCGGACATGAGCCGTCACATCTCTCAAGGACATCCAATTTCCGGATTCTCATCCGAACTGGCTGATATCATCGGTCGAATCATGCCGCAGCTGCCAGAGGATACTAAGCCGATTAAAAATGCACAGTAGAGGACAAAAAAAGCCCAGTGATATTCTCACTAGGCTTTTTTCATGGCAGCAAATACTTGTCCGTCCAGCTTCTCAGCGGCACGTCCATCATAAACCTTTGCATATCTTGGGGCGGATTCAAGCTGCGCTCCATAAAAAAGCGCGTTACGCACCGCCATAATTTCAACATCAAAGCAGCACATCTTGAAAGGTACATCCTGAAGTGGATCCTGCTTTACAACGGCATTGCCGTTAATAGCATAGACAGTGCCCTCACCGAACACAGTGACGGTTACTAACGGGTTGACCTTCATGTTGTTCACGAGTCTGGAACGATGATCTACAGCCAGACGCACAGTACTAGGACTAACTGCATAAATCCACGAAATGGCCGTGGACGTTGGACCTCCTGATTCCGCATCAACTGTGTTGAGAAGAACAAAAGTTTCCGATTGCAGCATCGATAACAAGGTTTCGTTCAGCTGAGCAACGGCTTCGGACATAAGTACTGGCCCCCTATGCGGCGTAAATTCATTCAATTTATTATATTATAGCACAGGCTGAAACTTGCATTCAATTTTAGGGCGAAGTGTTATTAAGGATTTTAAGGCGCCTCAGTGGATTCTGAAGTGGAATTAGCAGAAACTCCTGCTAATCGATCCTGCAAGCTTTTCTTGGCAGCCTCAAGCTCCTCATCATTAATATATACATACGGACTTCGCCACGTTCCAGTCACGGGCTTGAATTCGATATCATCTTTGGAAATCTTCCAATAAGTCGCAATCATATCTTTAATCTGCGAATTTTCGATATCAGTCTTCATATTACTATCCACTGCGTCAAGTACCTTGCCTATTTTTAATACTCCACCAAGCGATTGCATCTGATCCACCAGTGAATGAAGGACCTCATTCTGACGTTTGTTCCGATCAAAATCGTCTGAACCCTTAGTCTTAGGCTTGCAATTAGATTTACGGTATCGCACATAATCTAGCGCTTTATCTCCATCAAGCTCCGCCGGACCTTTTTTCAAATTGATATTCGTACCGTCGACGCTGTCTGTATAACACATATTATCGCTAATGTTGACTTTGAATCCACCAAGCTCGTCCACCACATCGCGGAAGCCTTGAAAATCCAGAATCGTTGTATAATCTACGTCAATATCTAGATATTTCCCCATCATTGTCTTCATCTCATCTTCTGCCAAAATACCAGAAGAATCTTCTTTCCCCTTAAAGCGAGCATAGAATTCGTTAATCTTCGTTTGCTTGTATCCATTGAGCTCAACTAAGGTATCGCGCGGAAGAGAGACAATGGTTGCTGATTTTGTCTTAGGATTAAGCGCTGCAACCATAATAACATCTGTCAATCTAGATTGATGTTTTGGTCTATTATCCGTACCCAGGATAAGCATCGTCAGTGGTTTTTCTGTAGCCGAATGTCCTGGTGCAACCGTTCCTTTACTACCTGCATTAAAGACCCCATTTTCAAGCTTCCAATACAGATAGCCCCCGTAGCCCAATACGCCAAGAATCGCAATAATGAGTAAGGTTAACAGGATTCTAACTAATCTGCCAAAAAAGCCTCTCTTTTGCGGTTTCTTCTTTTTTTTCTTAGGAGCACCCTTCACAGGCTGTTTTCTATTATTCGGTTGTTGACCACTTGCTCGTGGAGGTAAACTGCTGTTTCGTGTACTCATAGTAGAATAAAGTCCTCTTCATTTCATTTGGAATTAAAATTGCTACACTTAAATAGACGTTGCATAAGCAGTAAAAGTTTCGATTACTGTCTTTTTGCTGCAGCTGCAGCCTTTCTCTTCTGTCGAGCTTCTACGATATAACGTATCCGTACCATCAGCATTAATCCGACGGCGACCAGCAGACACTGAATGATCGGTAGCTTATCATGTTGAAAAATGAGGAGCATGCCGGAGCCGATTGCCATCATTATGTACAGCATAATCTCTTTGCCAATCGATAACTTTTGATTCACACGAAATACCTGATTATACACAAATGTAAGCAATATAAAAATAACAATATAAGCGACGATTGGATGCTCAGCAAACCAGACTTGCATAGATACCGCACTCCTCCCAAATTTAAGATACGTTTACATTATATCATCAGTAAGGGAAGTTTTTGTTATAAAAAAACCGCCGAAAGTTAAACCTCCGACGGCTCTTTACTATAATAAGCTGATCTTACGCGTTTGCTTGTGCCATTTTACGTTGCTTCTCTACACGTTCGCGTTCGCCTTTGTTCAGAATCTTTTTGCGCAAGCGAATGGATTTAGGTGTGATTTCACAATATTCATCATCATTCAAATATTCAAGTGCGCCTTCCAAAGAGAAGGTACGTGGTGTCTTCATTTTTACAGTATCGTCCTTACCTGAGGTACGCATGTTGGTAAGTGCTTTTTCTCTACAGATGTTAACGATAATATCGTTATCACGGGTATGCTCGCCTACGATCATACCTTCATAAATTTCTGTACCTGCATCCAAGAAGAGAATACCACGATCCTCAACGCCCACTATTCCATATTGTGTTGTTGATCCAGTCTCACTGGCTACAAGCACACCTTGATGACGTCCGCCAACTTGACCAGCAACCAGTGGAGCGTAGCTGTCAAAAGCATGGTTCATAACGCCGTAACCACGTGTCAAAGTCAAGAAGTAAGTGTTGTAACCAATCAAACCACGTGCAGGAATCAGGAACTCCAGACGTACTTGACCCGTACCGTTGTTAATCATGTTGACCATTTCGGCTTTGCGAGTGCCCAGACTTTCCATAACAGAGCCCATGCTTTCTTCAGGAATGTCAATCATAAGACGCTCAAGTGGCTCCGATTTAACACCATCGATTTCTTTAATGATTACTTGTGGTTTAGAAACTTGCATTTCATAACCTTCACGACGCATATTCTCGATCAGAATACCAAGGTGAAGCTCACCGCGTCCAGAAACGATAAATGCATCAGGACTATCCGTTTCATCCACACGCAAACTCACATCTGTCTCAAGTTCTTTAAAGAGACGCTCACGCAGTTTACGGGAAGTTACCCATTTACCTTCTTTACCAGCAAAAGGACTGTTATTCACAAGGAAAGTCATTTGCATCGTAGGCTCGTCGATCTTAAGAACAGGCAGTGCTTCTGGATTCGCTGGATCAGCAATGGTCTCACCAATGTTAATGTCCTTGATCCCTGCGATAGCAACGATATCCCCTGCGCCCGCTTCTTCTGTTTCAATACGTTTTAAACCTTGGAACCCGAACAATTTCTCAATACGTGCGGTTTTACTCTTACCGTCACGCATAATTACAGTTACAGATTGACCTTGTTTGATCACACCGCGGTTTACACGGCCAATAGCAATACGACCCAAGTATTCGTTATAATCCATCAACGTTACGAGGAATTGAAGCGGGTCTTCTACACTTTCAGTTGGAGCTGGGATATGCTCAACGATTGTTTCGTAAAGTGAAAGCATTGTCTCATCTTGCTTCTCAGGAACCATGCTTGATGTACCATTAAGAGCAGATGCATAGACAACCGGGAATTCCAATTGTTCGTCATTTGCTTCAAGTTCGATGAACAAATCGAGCACTTCATCAATAACTTCCTTAGGACGAGCAGCTGGACGGTCAATCTTGTTCACGACAACGATCGGTGTAAGTTTTTGTTCCAATGCTTTACGCAGAACGAATTTCGTTTGCGGCATGCAGCCTTCATAAGCATCAACAACCAGCAATACACCGTCAACCATTTTCATAATCCGTTCTACTTCGCCACCGAAGTCAGCGTGTCCAGGTGTATCCACAATATTGATCAAAAACTCTTTATAAGTAATTGCTGTATTTTTAGCTAGGATTGTAATTCCGCGTTCCCGCTCGATATCGTTAGAGTCCATAGCGCGTTCTTGTACGTGTTCGTGTGCGCTGAAGATCCCCGATTGCTGAAGAAGCTGATCGACGAGTGTTGTTTTGCCATGGTCAACGTGGGCAATGATCGCAATGTTGCGAATATCTTTTCTTGAATGCATGATTTGTATCCAAATCCTCTCATTTATCAAATTAAAACTGTTAAAATTCTTAGCATGTCACGGCAGTCTCACAAAAGAAGCGCCAGGCAGAAAGCCGACGCTTCAACATAACATTAATATTATAGTGAAAGCACTATGAAAAGCAAGTCTTTTTATGAAAAAAACAGTTGGCAAATTCCGTTTTTTTTCACAAGATCCAACATTAATTAACTTCGATACCATCTATTTCGGCCACGAGTTCTACCCCGACCTGTAATCAGCCAAATTCCTGCCACAATGAATACAATACCAATTAGATAGATCACACCCGTACCCATAAGACTGAAAATACAAAGCGCTATGCTTAGAACGCCTAGTATTACAGCAATTGCAGATAGTCCCCCTGACCGTCTTGGAGAATTTATGGAATATTCATACAGACCTACGGCAATGCCGAGCAGAAGCACAGGCCATAAATATTTCATAAGCCCCCATCCCCATATATTGCAAAGACCAAACAATAAACCATATACCGTTAATATTCCCGCGGGAATCAATACTGTTGCCGAAGCGCGGCGGCTAAAAAATAACATATGTAGAACCAATCCTGGAAGTAAAATCACTAGCGGCCAAAGGGCTCGTCCCAAAAATCCGAAGACCCCCAGCTTACCGAATAAAATCAAGACGCCCGCAGCTACAATGAATATACCTAATCTCATGTCATTCTTGGAAGACATCCTTCACCCATCCCTTCAAATTCACGTCTACCTCATTACCTTGCCGTCTCATACCCAGAAAACGACAGGATTCTTATTCATATATTATCTGAAACATACACAAAATGCCATCACTGACCACGCAAAACATCCCCACAAAGTGGCGCTTTGCTTCGATGCGTACTCAGGTACTTTGCGGGGGCCCCAAATATATACTTTCTGATACGTCAAAAAAGGACGATTCCAATTTATGGAGATGTCCTTGTAGTATTGCCTTTTATTGCAATTTATTAACCTAGTGATGTTGTTCTTCGTTTAACTGCTCCTGTAACAACTACTAATATTCCTAAAGCTATCGGCAGTATGGAATGCGTGGATGGGAGCAAAAAGGAGAGCATTGTCCCTAATTTTGCATCCTGAAGCATCATATCACCTGCTGTAAAGGCTAAAATATAAGCGCCGATAAATATGAGTATCGGAAATCTATGCAGCCACCCCACAATGAGGCCACTTCCCCATACTACAATCGGAATGCTGAGCGCAATCCCGATGACAATTAAAGCCAAATCCCCTTTGGCTAGACCGGCAATTGCCAGGACATTATCAAGACTCATAATAAAATCAGCCACGAGAATCGTTCGGATGGATTTCCATACGGAGGATGTTTCCGCGACTCTAAGGTCCTCCTCTTCTTCCAGCAGCAGCTTGAACGCAATCCATAGCAGCAGAATTCCTCCTCCAGCCTGGATATAAGGGATTTTCAACAGTAATACCGCAACAAAAGTTAGCAAGCAGCGCAGAATAACAGCTCCCGCAGCTCCCCACCATACCGCAATCTTCCGGTGCTTCTCCGGAAGGTCCTTACTGGCCATCGCGATGACCATAGCATTATCTCCACTCAGCACAAGATTGATCATCAATATTTCACCAAGGAGCAACAATGATTCCATTCGCTTTTACCTCCCCGAATCACATGTAACTACATGTATGTTCGGAAGTGACAAGCTATGCTTCCTGTCCAACTTTTTTTTGAGGATGAAAGCATGTATGCCCCTTTTTTTGCGTATACAAAACTAAGCATATCTTCGTGCTCATCTTAACTAACTTTAGGGGTGACAATGCCTTGAATACATCCATATGGGAGTTTGTATTATCACTGCTCAATATTATTTTTCTAGATCTCATTCTGGCGGGAGACAATGCCATAGTCATCGGACTTGCTGCGCGTAATTTGCCGATCAGCACTCAAAAAAAAGCAATTGTGCTTGGAACAGCAGGTGCCGTCGTATTACGGATTTTCGCAACGGTTCTGGTCGTATGGTTATTAAAAATCCCTTGGTTACTGCTGGCAGGCGGGATTTTACTTATTCTAATTGCCTATAAGCTGTTAACAGATGAGAACAATTCAACGAATATCAAGGCTGGTCAAAGCTTAGGGGCCGCTGTGGGTACAATCATTCTAGCCGATGCTGCGATGGGACTGGATAATGTCATCGCCATTGCGGGAGTCGCTAAGCACAATATCTCTCTAGTTGTCATAGGACTGTTAATCAGCGTTCCAATTGTGGTCTGGGGAAGCACTCTCTTTATTAAATTAATCAACAAATATCCATGGATTATTTATATTGGCTCAGCAGTCCTAGGGTTTACAGCCTCAAGCATGATTACAGATGAGCAGCAGCTATCCCCATTTTTTGAGCAGCATCCACTATTGAGAGCTCTGTTTATATTTGTGATCATTGTTGGCATCTTAATTGGAGGACACTGGAGACGCCAATCAAGCCATAATAATTCAAAAAAGCTGCCTCAACCGTAGATGTTGCTACGAATGAGACAGCCTTTTGTTTATAATATTAGAACCATTCTTCCTGTAATCCAGCCTGAGCACTTACTACATCTTTAGGCTTCTCATCTCCATACGGAGTGATCAGCACGGTCTCCGTGGCTTCAATCGCTGCGTCCAGTAATGCAGAGTAACCTGGGAGCGTAGCTTCAATCTTATCTACAATCCGTAAATTCGGATTCGTTGTAGGTGATTTAGGTACAAATAATGTACAGCAATCCTCATAAGGAAGAATTGACAGGTCATAGGTGCCGATATTCTTAGACAGCTCTACAATATCACTTTTGTCCATCATTACCAGCGGACGTAAAAGAGGAAGTTCTGTCGCACGACCGATCACATTCATACTTGGTAACGTCTGGCTAGCAACCTGTCCAAGACTTTCACCGGTTACGATCGCGAGGGCACCCTCACGTTCAGCAAGCTGTGTAGTAATTCTCAGCATAGCTCGACGCATCAACGTAATAATCAGATTATCCTGACCTATTCCGGTAAAAGATGTCTGCACCTCTGTAAAAGGTACTAAGTGTAGCTTGATGACTCCCGCATATCGTGACAATACCCGCGTAAGATCAACCACCTTTTGCCGGGCAAGCTCACTCGTATAAGGATAACTATAGAAATGTACGCACTCCACTTCGAGTCCACGACGCATGGATGACCAACCGGCTACAGGACTATCAATGCCTCCGGACAGCAATAACATCGCTTTTCCATTCGTACCAAGCGGAAATCCACCAACACCAGCAATATTTTCACAAAATATAAAAGTATGACCTTGACGAATTTCGACTTTCAGCTCCAATTGAGGTGACTTTACATCCACAGTAAGTCCGGAATAGCCTTGCAGCAGTGGTGTCGAGACTAGCTTATTCATCTCCATGGAGCCATATGGGAACTCTTTCCACACCCGGCGTGCATTAACTTTAAATGTAGTTCCCGGTGCAGGAGCGATGATCTCCAAAAAATGACGGCTGACAGCCACAATATCCTCGAGATCTGACTTGGCCACCTTTACCGGACTGACAGAAGCGATTCCGAATACATTCTTCAATGCTTCTACCAATGGGGCAGCAGTTTCTCCATTCAGTTCCACGTAAATTCTTCCAAATTCTTTGGTTAGAACCACCTTTGGATATGGCTTAATCATTTCTTTCACATGACGTAGTACCGTTTTCTCAAATCTGGCACGGTTTTTGCCCTTTAATGTAAACTCCCCGAAACGCAAAAGCAGCATATCGGCATAATCAATACTATTGGCACTGCCTTTAGCAGATTCTTGATTCATCACACTCATTAGTTACTTCATACCTCCTTCAGCAATCTTTAAAGCTCGTACCGCAGTAATTAGTGCTTTCTCAAGCGCTGCGACATCTTCTTCAGTGTGACTATCACCGAAACTGATGCGGATGCCTCCTGAAGCTACAGAGACATCTTTCCCCATAGATAATAGAACACGACTAGGTTCTGCCAGCCGGGAGGAGCAAGCCGATCGAGTAGAAACAGCCATCCCTAGTTCCTCCAGCTTACGGGCGAACACTTCCCCTTTCATGCCAGGGTATGAGAAATGCACAATATGAGGGGCTCCATCCTCTCTGCTGTTTATAACAAATTCAGGAACGCTGTGCAAGAAGCGTAACAGCCGATCCCGAAGTGGGAGCAATCGGGCATAGAAGGTTTCGCGCTGCTCAACACCCATCCGCACGGCTTTGGAAGAAGCAACAATTGCAGGTACATTCTCAGTTCCAGCACGTAGTCCCTCTTCATGAGAACCACCTGAAAGTAAAGGGAACAGTTGAATTCCTTCTTTAATATAGAGAAGCCCCGCTCCGCGAGGACCTCGAATTTTGTGAGGAGACAAGCTGTAAAGATCCGCTTTCCAACCTTTGAGGTCAACAGCAAGCTTACCATATCCCTGAACACCATCCACATGAAATAAGGTTCGTGGATTTACGGATTTAATCAGCCTGCCAATCTCCATCAGCGGCTGTACTGTTCCAATTTCATTATTTACATGCATCACACTTACGAGTACGGTATCACGCCGTACTTCAGCAGCCACTCGCTCTGGATCAATCATTCCAGTGCTGTCAGGCGCTACAAAAGTAATCTCCCAGCCATTTTGCTGCAGCTGCAGACAACTTTCATACACAGAGGGATGCTCTATTTCTGTAGTTATCAGATGACGTCCTCTTGATTGATATTGCAAAGCAGCACCTTTAATGGCTAAATTGTTACTCTCCGTAGCCCCAGATGTAAATAGGATCTCCTTTGCTTGTACAGATAACGCAGCTGCACATACTTCTCGTGAACGCCTGATCAGCTTTGCCGCTTCACTACCGGCACGGTGTAAGGAGGACGGGTTAGCATAATGCAGCTTCATAATTTGTTCCATCGTCTTCACCACGTCTTCATAGGGTGGTGTGGCGGCGGCATAATCCCAGTAAAGCATATATCGATTGTCTCCTTTACTTCTTTAAAGTACAGAATCATTCTTTATTAAATTTCGAAAAAGGATCAAACGGTGATCCCAAATACCAGCATGTGGTTTAAGGGAAATACCTGTTTGATCCTTTTTATTATACAGCGTATTCCGCGCGAGCGCGTTCTATTTTAGTGAGATAAGACTGCGTCTCTTTAGGGAGCAGTGTAAGTTTCTCCAATAATTCTTGATCATTGCTTACTCCAAGGTTAATTACCCTTGCAGGCCCTGCATTGTAAGCCGCTAATGCCATCTTTTCCTGTCCGTCAAAGCGTTTCAATTGATAAGACAGATAGCGTACACCACCATCAATATTTTGAGCAGGATTGAATGAATCAGAAACCCCTAAACCACGCGCTGTTCCATCCATTAATTGCATTAATCCTTTAGCACCAGCCGAAGAGACAACGTTTGGATTAAAGGAAGATTCTGTATCAATTACAGCTTTTATCAAATCGACTGGCACCCCGTACTTAGCACTCGCCGTTTGAATCAGATCATCATAGCTTGTTGGTTTAGTATCCGTTATTTCCCCGGAAATTACACTATCGATGCTTTCAGCTGTTCCGATCTGTTGCCATAACAAGCTACTAACTGATGAAGCATCCGGAAGTGACGTCAAGAAGTTTGTATCCCCGCCATTAGACGAGTTAGAAGATAAAGCTTGAAGCATTGCTGCAAACTGAGAGGCTGACGCGCCCGATCTTTTAGTTTCATTTGCTGAGCTACTCTTGTCGGTTGCACTCTTTAAGCTTACCCATTTAAGCTGCCCTAACCCATTGGTTACAGCGGGATTAATCTCCATACCGGCGCACTCCTTTGATCCTGTTGAATCATATCTATTGGTCTAACCTTAGATTTCGATGAATTACGGCTTAATATTACATTTTATCCGAGATTATTGCTATATGCTGGAATGAAAAACAGACTTCAGACCCTGATATTTAGGTCTAAAGCCTGTTATAATTCAAACTTACCAGTTCATTTTTAGCGAGCAAAGGGTATCATCACAAAGTAACTAAGTGTGGATACAATCCCTAACCCCATCGCCCATGCCCCAAGCGTTTTTTGCTCCTTGGCATATGCATAATAACCAATCACAACTGAAATGGGCCCAAGTATGATGGACCAGAGAAACAAGGAGGCAATACCCATAGCTAGCCCAGTATAACCTATCGCTTTGCTTCCACTATATTCCTCTTCATGCTCCTTAGCTTCACTCGCCACGCGTGGTGTTGTATCCCGGATCGGCATCGAAACCGGATTCACCTCTGCGGCATATTCCTCTTGATGTTCTCTGTCCCGGCGTGGATAGTCTACTCTGCGTGGACGCAAAATAACTTTTCTCGGACCGGATTGTTCATTTGATGAACCTGATTCATGTTCCTTTTCTCTGTCCATTAGGGCGGCCTCCTAGGAGTTCGGCTTAAATGTTAAACAGCATGTTGCAGACGATGTTGCGACTTGATCGTGGTGACCTTCATTCGTCATTTCTTCAGCATATTCTTCTTTAAATCCACTGCCAGCGTGCTTGTCGATCTCAATAATAATTTCTTCTGCCCGGCATAAATTATGCTCGCCCCAATAATGACAATTGCTTACACTGCATTTGACTAATGGCTTTACACTCGACATATTTATCACCTCGGCTTCATTATGTCCGCATGATTTACCCCCTATTCGACAGGACGGTTTCCAGTTGATGTAACGATGCCCACGCAAAATATCCCCACAAAGTGGTGGGGTTGCTTCGATGCGTACTCAGGTACTTTGTGGGGGCCCCAAATATATAAATTCTAATACGTCAAAAAAGGATCAGCCCTCGTCATTATGACGAAGTGCTGATCCTTTACACGAACGAGTTAACTGTTAAACCTGATTTTGCATACGTTTCTCAGTCAAATAGTCGTTCTCATAATAAGTAAGGTCATCGCGTAGCTCTTCATAGGTCTTGGTAATTTCTAGAATGATATCACGCGCCGGACGAACTGGCTTTTTACGGAAACGGATAGCATCCTGTCCAGTATAAGCATAACGTCCATCTTCAGAATAGCTTTCGTTCTTTGGATAGAAGAAGTTATTCACGCCATAGTGATATACATTATAAAGCGCTTTCTGCGCAAAAGATTCATCGAATGTAGCACGACGCAGCGCAACTCCCAGCTTCTCATAAGACATTTCCGAGAACACTAACAGATGACGGACATCGGACAGAAATCCTTGATAAAATTGTACAGTTTCTTCATCATCTTCTGTTACAAGCTGAGGCAATGCATGCTCGTTCAGAAAAATTTCCATCTTATCAATTACATCTTTAAGTTTGTCTCTCGTCGATTCACATAATTTCTGCACATTGGCTGCTGACATGGCGGTTGCTCCCCCTTATTATTCCCTGCTCTTGTAGTCAATAAAGTTAATCTTATGAAGAAATAGTCTTTAGACATATCTCTTTATTCTTGCAATATCAGGATGCAAACACAGAGAAGTCTAACCTTCTGAAAATCAAAAGAACATCTATCAACGTATCTCCTGCAATATCAGGATGCGAACTCAAGATGCTTATTCTCTCTGATATTATCATAAAAAACGTTAGGAAGGTATCCTTTTCTAAGATGCATAAAACATACGCTCTCTTCTAAACCTATAGGCATTACAATGCGTAGAGGAGCGGAAATCATGTCACGTAAAAATCTAACGGTTGCAGGTTTGGTAACAGCTGCGTTCACAGTTGTATTACTTACCTTTGCGCTACGTCCTGCCACTAATGGGACGACGACCAGAGAAGTCGCTAATGTTGCTGTACCAAATCCTGCTCCAACTTCAGCCCTACATTCAGCACCAAACCCTTCACAGGAAAAATCATTGAAGAAAAGCTCCTTATCTCAAGATGTTGATGCGACGGATCATCTGAATAGAGTGGATGTCAGCAGACATTTGACTAAGCTCCTCTCTGAAACGGATGGAATGACTTCGCTTCATGATAAATCAGTGTATGCAAAACGTTTGCAGCAGAACCACGGATTTATCACTATGCTTATGTGGATTGATTTTCGCAAGCATAAAACGGAAACCTTTAAGTCCTCTTCATTCCCTCAAGGAACCGAACAGGAGAATCAGCAGCTGCAAAAATATCTTAAGACGGCGAAATCAGCGATCCATGGTCATCAATCCTATGAATCTCCAACGTTTACAATCGGTAAAGAGAAATATTACTTTATCGCTCAGCGGAACAAAGAAAAAAATGTAGGCATCATTGCACTTATTAACCAAAAGGTGCTTGGTCGTGTGGCAGACCATCAGCTGAAGAACCTGCGTCTCATTCCTTATCCGAAGGAAGGTAAATATCGTGTAGAATCCGTTCATACCGATAATTTAAAAGATATCACCGTTAAGACCGGTCATGATAACGAAAACGCCAGCCATTTTTATGAGAATGAAATTGTCGTCCGTTTCCGCAACAACTCACCTACTCCGGGGCAGCTTCAAACGATAACCGCTGATATCAACGGCAAGAAGCCACGTAAGCTTGGGTATGCCTATATTTTCCGTTCGGAGAAGATGACTTATTATGAGCTCAAAGACTATTTCACCAATAAATGGCACCCCGAATATACGGAGCCTCACTATATGTATTTAACCAATGATACGATATCTAAAAACGCAGAGGGAACAGTTACTCCAAATGACATGTTATTCTCCACCTATCAATGGAATCTGCCAGCGATCGAAACGGAGCTGGGCTGGAATCTTTCTAAGGGAAGTAAAGAAGTGATCGTAGCCGTAGTGGATACGGGAGTCCAGATCAATCATCCGGATTTGAAGGGTAAGCTTTTGACAGGGTATAACGCGATCACCAATGGCTCCACTCCAGAAGATGATGTTGGACATGGGACACATGTATCTGGAATTATAGGCGCCCTGGTCAATAATGGAGAGGGAGTAGCTGGAATCAGCTGGTACAACAAGATCCTTCCGGTAAAAGCACTCGATAATTCAGGAGCAGGTACCACTTATTCTGTTGCAGAAGGAATCATTTGGGCAGCGGACAACGGTGCGAAAGTCATAAACTTGAGTTTAGGTAACTATGCGGATTCCCAGTTTCTTCATGACGCGATCAAATATGCCTACGACCGAGATATCGTCCTCGTATCTGCTGCAGGCAATGATAATACAGAACGACCAGGTTTTCCTGCTGCGTATCCCGAAGTGATTGCAGTAGCTGCAACAAATGCTTCAGGGGAAAAAGCTTCCTTCTCCAACTACGGCGATTATATTGATGTCGCAGCACCCGGAGAAAGCATAGCAAGCACTTACCCAGACAGCCAGTATGCCGCGTTATCCGGTACATCGATGGCCAGTCCTCATGTCGCTGCGCTGGCGGGTCTGGTGCGTTCACTAAATCCGAATCTAACGAATACGGAAGTTATGGATCTTATGACCAAAAATGCTGTTGATTTAGGCACTCCCGGGCATGACAAATATTTTGGCTGGGGTCAGGTCGATATCTATAAAACATTGCAAGCCGCTAGCGGCAATCAGGTTCCACTACAGCTATGGCCACAGCATGTCCAAAAACAAATGAATCAATTGAAACAAAGATTAAGTAACTCTAAGTAACAACCTTAACCACCCATCTTCAAAAATCTACCAAGCAAACGGAGAAATAATCGTAAGCCTTCCTCCATATCCGTTTCATTCATTTGTGAATAACACAAACGGATATGCCGGGAAGGGGTATCCGCAGAGTAACAAACATCACCCGGTAAAAAAGAAATGCTTTCCTGTTCGGCCAGCTCATGTAGCCTTCCGATATCAGGTGAAGCCGGCAACTCCAGCCAGAGATTAAGACCACCCTCTGGGAGAATGTATTTTACTCCAGGCGGCGCGTAAAGCTTCAGAAGCTTCGCCGCCTTTTCCATGCGACCACGGAGAGTAACTCGTAACTGAGCAGCATAGGTTTCATACTTGCCCGCTATGAATGGCAGTACCGCCCTTTGTGTAAGCAGCGGACTCCCTAAATCACTTGCGGACTTGGCGGCGATAAGCCGGGACAGAATATTCCCACTAGCGGCTACACAGGCAATTCTGCAGCCGGGTGCAATAACTTTACTGAAACTCTTCATATATACTACATGCCCTTCGGAATCCATCGATTTGATCGTAGGCGGCGGAGGCGCATGGAAATATAAATCACTAAATGGATCATCCTCAACAATAAGGCAACGGTAACTGCGAGCTAATTCCAGCAGACGTTGTCTTCTTGCTATGCTCATGGTTACTCCACTTGGATTCTGAAAAGTGGGAATGGTATAAATCAGTTTAGGTGGTCTTTGATCACACATTTTTGTAAGAATGTCCACCCGCATCCCTTCATTGTCCGTAGGCACAAAAATCATCTCTGCACCTCGTCCTGCAAAAACATCAATAGCCCCAGTATAACTAGGAGCCTCAAGATACACTGCGTCCCCTGTTCCAACAAAAGTACGAGCCACCAGATCAATGCCTTGCTGAGTTCCGCTTGTGATCATCAAATCAGAGGAACTGAGTGCCATTCCACGTGCGTTCAGATGATCTCTCATGATTCCTCGCAGCTCCAGATCCCCTTGGAAGTTCCCGTAGGTTGCCATAAGCTCCGGCTGCTGAGTGACTAATGCTGCGTAGGAGTCACCGATATTTTTTAGAGGAAGTAACTCACTATGAATTGCAGCTATATGAAAGGGATACTTTACTTCAGAGTAATCAAAATTGCGCCAAAGCTGTGCTCGCGGCAAATAATCATCATATCCATCCTGCCAGCGACCATCTTCCTGACTTCTAGTATGCTCAGGGTCGGTTACAAAGCAGCCTTTCCCTTGTCTGCAATAAATAAGCCCCCGCTTCTCAAGCACATCGTACGCCTTGCTTACTGTTACCTGACTTACTCTCAATGTTGTAGCCAAACTTCTTACGGAGGGTAGCCGGACACCTTGCTGGAGCAGTCCTGATGAGATCCGCTGACTTAGGGTTTCACTGATTTGATGAGGCAAAGATTTACTGCCGCTGCGAATCAAATCGATATGCATGAACCCCTCACCTCCACTGTTATATTCAACGCTTTACTGTTATACAGTACTGCTATTATGATAGCACCAAATCGAAAGGTGGAGAACTCATTTATGGATATCAAATACTCGGCCGCAGCCAATCATCTAGGATCATCAGCCGTTCGTGAGATTCTAAAAGTTACACAGGGCAATGACATCATTTCACTTGCAGGCGGGTTGCCTGGGGAGGATTTGTTTCCCTTGGAGGCAGTACGAGACGCTTATAACCGTGTACTCTCCAGCGATACCTCATCGCTTCAATACGGACTAACCGAGGGCTTTACTCCACTACGTGACAAAATCGCTGAAAGACTTACTCGGCAAGGAATCCCTGTTACAGCATCTGAGATGATCTTGACAACAGGTTCCCAGCAAGCCATAGATTTATTATGTAAAATACTACTTGATCCCGGTGATGCTGTCCTTGTTGAAGCTCCTACTTATCTGGCAGCCTTACAGGTACTTGGCTCTTACCGAGCTGATATTTATACGATAAATAACGACGAGCAAGGCATTTTGCCTGATCACCTGGAAGATCAAATTCAGAAACTACGGCCCAAACTCCTATACGCAGTTCCGACCTTCAACAATCCTTCAGGAGCAACCTGGAGTAAGGAACGTCGTGAGAAAATCGTTGAAATTTGCCGCCGCTACAATGTTCTTATCTTAGAGGACAATCCCTATGGTGAAATAACCTTTGAAGAAAATAAAGATCTTTATCCACCCTCACTAGCGTCCATCGACAGAAGTTATGACGGCGGTTATTGTGTCGCTTACACTGGAACCTTCTCCAAAATCGTAGCCCCTGCCTTGCGTACCGGCTGGATTATCGGCGATTCTAATCTAATCAAGACCATCGCGAAGGCAAAACAAGCAGCTGATCTGCATTCTAGCACCATTGACCAGCGCGCTTTAGATGAACTGCTGCTGCATTTCGATATTGAGCAGCATATCCGTGTCATCTCACGAGAATATTATTCCCGAATGAAGCTCTTATCCGCGGAACTCCGATCGCAGAACTGGGAAGGAGCTCATTTTCTGGAGCCACGAGGCGGTATGTTCCTTTGGCTAACGCTTTCCCAAGAGATCAACACGAAGGAATTACTTCCTCTGGCAGTAGAGAACGGTGTTGCTTTTGTTCCAGGTGAAGTGTTCTATTCATCACAGCCCCATAAGAATAAGATGCGTCTGAATTTCACACATACGCCACCTGAGCTTGTACCCGTTGCTGTACAGCGTCTGGAGAAGGCTTTGGTACAATGGCAGGAGAGTCAGACCGGCATTCGATCATGAGCATGACAAAACCCGTCTTCTTCATCCTTTATGGGATGAGGAAGACGGGTTTTTTTTAATTCTCAGCCATGCTTAGAGTAATTTATTTCTTAGATACTTCTATGCTATCTTTATTGAGTCTAAAATATCCATTTTCAACGAAAGACATGATTCGACTGACACTTACCCCTGTCTGAAGGGATATATTTAATACCATCGTGTCGGGTGAAGTCTCTACGATACGCCTGATTCTCTGATACATCTCATCACAACTATTGCACATCCTCTTATTGTTTCGTTCATATAAATGTCCGCAGAACCCGCAAATCTGATAATTACCCATGCTACACATTTCCCACTTTCTACATATCTTCTTGCCACGAGCATAAACACATTCGGCGTCTTTATAAGGATGGTAAGCGTTGCGAGAAATATAAGGATAATGTATAAAGTGAAACTTATACTTTCTTATATTTTAAAAAAGCGACGTGATCCGGTTTCCCGAGATACGCCGCCGCTTGTATGGTTGTTGTTGTTATCATAACGTTGCAGTTAGGAAAGTTTGCCGTAAGCCGGGTTCTGTGCTCGTCGTGGTTCAATCGGGAACTACCCTCCCACCATAAGCGACAATCATCTATCTAGGCCGTACATTACTGCACAGCTCCAGCGACCAACCTAGACGCGCCTCAGGCTAAGGCTGCCTATTCCAATAAAGGAATCTGCTGCGTCTCATTAGGTCTTGCTCCAGATGGGGTTTACCAGGAACGAAGTCACCAGCGTTCCTCGGGGTCTCTTACACCTCGGTTCCATCCTTGCCTGTGCCGCCCTAAGGCGGCCATCGGCGGTCCATTTCTGTGGCACTATCCTTCGACTCGCGCCGACTGGACGTTATCCAGCATCCTGCCTTATGGAGCCCGGACTTTCCTCCCGTGACGTCTTCACGTCACCGGCGATTGTCTGTCAAACTTTCCGAACAACATTATATATTATACAGACATCACCTGTCTGGCACAAGCATTATTAAATGGCAATTTTATAGGAACTTAAATGGCTCCGTATTCACCTGCGAAGCATGTACAGCTGTATCGTACTTATGCTCCACCAGTTTCCCAGTCATCCACTCTGCTACTTTCTCTTTCATGATCTTCTCTGCATTATGTCCTGGATCAATCAGAGTGATCCCAGCGAGCACGGCATCCTGTGCTGTATGGTAATCAAGATCTCCCGTAACCAACACATCCGCACCGCGGAAAATAGCACTGTTATAATACTTTCCACCCGAACCGCCGAGAACAGCCGCTTTACGAATTGGACGATCCAAATCACCCACAACACGTACATGGTCAACTTTCAGACCTTTTTTTACCGTCTCAACGAATTGCCCAAGTGTGGTAGGCTCTTTGAGCTTTCCAACCCGCCCAAGCCCTAAACTGCGGCCTTTAAGATCCATCGTGTACAAATCATAGGCAACCTCTTCATAAGGATGAGCCTTGAGCATAGCCTGTACCACTTTATTGCGGATATTGTGTGGCACGATTGTCTCAATACGGATCTCCTCAGCACGCTCCAGCTTCCCTTTTTCCCCGATATAAGGATCTGTACCTTCTCCCGGAATAAAAGTCCCGTATCCCTCGATATTGAAGCTGCAATGACTATAGTTGCCGATTGCCCCTGCTCCTGCATTCAAAATGGCATCCAGTACCTTCTGATGATGATCCTTCGGCACAAACACAACCAGCTTTGACAATTGCTCGGAATGAATGTCTTTAATAGGCACTCCGTTCTCTATACCAAGAGCTTCCGCCATCCAATCGTTCATTCCACCTTCGGTAACATCCAGATTAGTATGACTGATGTATACCGCGATGTCATTTTTAATCAATTTTTCATACATTCGGCCCATTGGAGTGTCTGTTTGAATCCCTTGCAGCGGACGAAAAATAATCGCATGGTGGGCAATGATTAGATTACAGCCGAGACGAATTGCCTCTTCAACGACTTCATCGTTCACATCCAGTGCAACCAGTACATTGGTTATTTCTTTCTGTAAGGAACCTAGTTGCAGACCAACTTTGTCCCAATCTTCAGCTAAATGCTTTGGAGCCAGCTGCTCCATATATTGAATTACTGTTTGTCCTTTGGCAAGCATTGCAGCACCTCCGTAATCTCCATGATCTGTTCTCGAATTAATTTCCGTTTATTCTCCGCAGATTCGAGTTCTGAACGTGACAATGAAGTAAGAATGCCTTCCAATTTTTGAACCTCTCCCTGCCATTTGGCAAAAAACACTTCATTCGGTGCTTGAATCAGAAAAGGTCCCATCTGTAGCAAGGTCTCCTGACCACGAACCATAGCGGAATCGCCTAACGTTATCTCTCGATATACATTGGCATTTGTAATTCCGGCACCTGCATCCTCTGGTACAGCCGTTAATACTTCATATAACTTGCCATCTTCTTCCAGAATACTTTCAGCGGTAAGAACCCATTCATTATTTAACAGCCAGCGGCGCAAAATATCCTCGCCCACATTCGGTTGAAGTACCAGTGTTGTAACATCCTTAAGCTTGCCTTGACTCTGACCACGGTCTAAAATCGAGGCAATTAAAGCCCCTCCCATGCCAGCGATCGTGATACAATTAACTTCACCAGGTTCCAGTACCTCAAGGCCATCTCCTCGACGCACCGAGATTATCTTTCCTAGTCCGGCCTCTGCAACGCCCTTACAAGCAGCATCAAAGGGACCCGGGTTTACCTCACCTGCTACTGCGAATACAGCCTTACCGCTTTCTACAGCAGCCACAGGAAGCAGAGCATGATCAGAGCCGATGTCTGCCAACCTGCTTCCTTGCGGAATTTGTTCCAGCAATTGCTGAAGTCGATCTGATAATTTCACATTGTTCATGTTGCCACCCACGTTATCCATTTTTTTCGAAACAAGAACAGCAGGGCCAAGCCTACCGCAATTTTTAAAATTAGCATAAACGAAATCCACTGTGGATAATCCTGCCTCAATAAAAGAGCATCGAGTTCCGGCATCATCCATAGTGATACTCCCACTGCAAAAAAAACACTGGCAACGCCTTTAACTTTGTGATGTAATAGCCAGCTCAGCCACACCATCATTACACAGAGTGGAAGCCATAAGAGCTCAAGCTCTAGCATCGAAGCCTCAGGGCGTTTTCCACCGAAGAATCCCGCATATAATAAGGCCCAAAAAGCATAACCGCAATACTGCAGCAAGCCTATACGGAGCACAAATCCCAGAATACACCATAACAAGCCACAAACCCCAATCAGAATCGGTCTCCAGAGCTGAGGATCAAGATCATGCAAAGCAATCAGCCATAGTCCAAAACCAAGCGATAACACACTGCCCAGCCCCGCCAGGATAAGACTAATAACATGATTTCGGTTCCTGTAAACCGCTGAATATCCATAACAAATAATTAATACGGATAGTGCTGTTGCAAGTTGCAAAGGCCAGGGAAAAACGCTAAAATAAAGACTAATCAAGAAAATCAAGGAAATAATTCCAAAACCAAACAGCCAAATTTTGATGTTTCCCTGCTGTAGATTCTTCAGCGAAATCGGATTTCTATCCTTCGCCGCAGCTTCATCATCATACAGGTTGGTTAAGAAGTCGCAATATTGCTCTGGTAGCAATCTGTTGTTTCTCCAATACTGAATCTCTTTTATAATAATTTCGCGTTTTTCCAAATTCACTGGCTCATCCTTCTTTCCAGATACACAGGGTCAGCACTTTTAGGGTCGTAATTCAAATAAAAGAACCTCCTGCTACTGAGCAGCAGAAGGTCCAGTTCATGAAATACTATTCAAGGAAATCCTTAAGCCGTTTACTGCGGCTAGGGTGACGAAGCTTACGTAATGCTTTAGCTTCAATCTGGCGAATCCGTTCGCGGGTAACGCCGAACACTTTGCCCACTTCTTCAAGTGTTCTCGTCCGGCCATCATCTAGGCCAAAACGCAGACGAAGTACATTCTCTTCACGCTCCGTGAGCGTGTCCAGTACATCCTCCAGCTGTTCCTTCAGCAGTTCATAAGCTGCTGCATCCGCAGGAGCCAAGGCTTCCTGATCCTCAATGAAATCTCCCAGATGTGAATCGTCTTCTTCACCGATCGGTGTTTCGAGCGATACTGGTTCTTGGGCAATTTTCATGATTTCTCTAACTTTCTCAACCGTCAGCTCCATCTCAGCCGCAATTTCCTCTGGCGAAGGTTCACGTCCCAGTTCTTGCAGCAATTGACGAGAGACACGAATCAGCTTGTTGATCGTCTCAACCATGTGTACAGGAATACGAATCGTACGTGCCTGATCCGCAATCGCGCGGGTAATGGCCTGACGAATCCACCAAGTTGCATACGTACTAAATTTGAACCCTTTGTTATGGTCAAATTTCTCTACCGCTTTGATCAGACCCATATTACCTTCCTGAATCAAATCAAGGAACAGCATACCGCGTCCAACATAACGTTTAGCAATACTTACTACAAGACGTAGGTTCGCTTCAGCGAGACGACGTTTGGCTTCCTCGTCACCATTCTTAATACGCATAGCAAGCTCTACTTCATCGTCAGCCGACAACAGCGGAACGCGTCCAATTTCTTTTAGATACATACGGACAGGGTCATTAATCTTAATCCCTGGCGGCAGTGACAAATCATCATCAAAGCTGAACTCATCGCCCTCTTTGTCTTCATTGTCCTCATTTGGCCGGAGGCTGTTAACCTCCTCATCGTTCTCGTTTACAACTTCAATCCCCAAATCACTGAGTTGTTCATAGAACTCCTCCATTTGCTCGGGGTCTTGATCAAACGGCGATAATTTCTCCATAATATCTTTGTATAGCAATGATGATCTTTTCTTGCCTTGCTCAATAAGCTGATCCTTAACCTGATCCAAAGTAAATTCTGCTTCCAATTCAGTATGCTGATCGTTCGCCATAATTCGACTCCCTCCTCCCTAGGTACATCCTGTCAACATTTCATTGTCTCTCTAGGGCTATAATCTCACTTGCTATTTGTGCCGCACGCAAAAAGTCACCTGACTTTTCCGCCTGAATCATCTCTTCACGCTTCTGATCCATCTTGCGCTGCAGTGGGTATTTCCGTACTTCACGGATACAATCATCCAGCACCTGCATATTCCAGTCTGGAGGTGTATCCATCATGGAAATTGATGTAGCAGTTTTCTCTAGACGATCATCCTGAAGCGATGATAGAAACCGACTAATGCCGGGTGGTTTGCCTTGCGCGTAATAGGCATATAGATAAGCGGCAATTGCCGCATGATCATCGATGTTGAAATCTTCTCCGAGGCGTTCGCCCACATACGTGGCAGCTTCCGGGTCCTGAATCATAAAGGACAGTAGACGCCGTTCCGCGACATGATAAGCGGGCAGCAAAGTTGGTGTCTGCACTTGCCCTTTTTTATGCCTACCATTATTCCACCTTTTGTCGTTATTATCCCCTTCAGGGATGTTTTTTTGCATCGATGCCCTAAGTAAATTACAATCCTGCTTCAAACTATCATATGAAAGTTCCAGCTCAGAAGCGATTTCCCTTAGGTAAACCTCTCTCTCGGTCGAGGAATGTAACGAAGCAATGACCTCCAAAGCTTCTTTGACGTAGGCAATTTTGCCATCTTCCTCTAGGAGTATATGGTTTTTTTTCAGATATATAAGCTTAAATTTTATGGATGAAACCGCTGAATCAATAACCTGATCCATAAACCTTTCTCCACCATGCATTGAGATGAATTCATCTGGATCGAGCCCGCTTGGCAGTAAGGCGATCTTTACACGCAAGCCACTGCCTTCAAGCATTGGAATGGACTTCATAGCAGCTGCTTGTCCTGCCCGGTCACCGTCATAAGACAGTACAATTTCATCGGCCAGACTCTTCATCAGTGCTACATGACTTTCAGTTAAAGATGTTCCCATTGTTGCTACACCGTTATGCACACCTGCTTCCCAGGCCGAAATGACATCTCCGTATCCTTCAAAGAGGACGATTTGCCGCGTTTTGCGGATGGATGCTTTGGACTGGTGCAAATTGTATAAAATCCGGCTTTTGTTAAACAATCTACTCTCTGGAGAATTAAGATACTTGGGTTGTCCTTCACCAAAAATTCTTCCGGCAAACGCAATCACCTTGCCTGTGCGGTTCGCAATCGGAAAAATAATCCGACCACGGAAACGGTCTATATAGCCTTTACCCTCACCTCGGGCAGACAAGAGTCCACCTTTCTCCATCTCAGCAAGGTCAAAATTCCGTTTCTCCAAAAATTGTAGCAAAGTATCCCAGCGGTCCGGAGCATATCCGATCTGAAACTGGTCAATCATTTTATCGCTGAAGTTCCGGGCTCTTAAATACTCCATTGCGGCTTTGCCGTGTTCCGTATTCTTCAGCAAGTAATGATAAAACTTTGCAGACCATTCATAAGCTTGAATCAACCGATCGCGTTCCGGATCAGGAGGAGACATTAGGCCTCCCTTACCTTCAGGAACGGGAATATCACTTTCTTCAGCCATTATTTTGACGGCTTCGGGGAAGGTTAATCCTTCGATTTCCATCCTAAATTTGATGGCATTTCCACCCATGCCGCAGCCAAAGCAATGAAATACTCCCCGGTCGGGGGTAACTGTAAAGGAAGGGGTTTTCTCCGAATGGAACGGGCAGAGGCCCCATAAATATTTCCCCTGCTTGGACAAATGGACTACCTTACCGACTGTATCGACAATATCATGACGTGCAAGCACGCTTTCGATAACTTCTTCCGGAATATTCCCGTGTCCGCTAGCCACTTCAACCACCTTCAATTCTTAACAAATAAATATAATTCGCTATTGCTCCACATTCTCCTGCAAAAGTATTAAAAGTTTTGTCATTTTATGTTGAAAATATATTTTTTCTTCTGCCGTTATAGGTTTTGGACCCTTAGAATAATGTCCCCGTCTTCGTTCCACGGCCCTGGCATGCCTGCCTTCCAACATAAAATCCATTTTGGAATCGTCATATTCCTGGCCACGAAAAGAAAGAACACTGCAACGTTTCCCTAGTGCAAGTGCTGCGAGACCATAGTCCCCAGTCAATACCACATCTCCAGCAGAAATATGATTGGCAATATATAGATCGGCGCTCTGATCTCCCCGGTCCACCTGCACAACCGTTACACCCTCTTCAGCTTTCAGTGCATGGTCATAAGAAGATACCATCAGTACCGGCACACCAAAGGCACGGCCAACTTCAGCAATCTCTTTTTTGACCGGACAAGCATCCCCATCCACGACTATAGTTCTAGACCGGGACTTCTTCTCCATGATCATCACCAATTTCCTGTGTAATATATATACGCCCTTACCGCAAGAAATCCTTCTTTCTATGCATAAATACGGAACGGATGTCAAATGACGCATTGGCACCGTTCCGTATATTTATACCCCAAACCAACATTCTATACCATAAGACACAAACTTTTCTTATAGATGTTGTTCAAAAAGCTGTCCTTTGATCAAATGTCGAATCTTGAATTCAGCCGGGAACTCCGGTGCTCAGTCGTTTACCAAACGAGCTTGCCAAAATCAGCAAACGCCTTGGAGTCAGCATCAATACCAGCTAGCAAAGCTAAACGGTTAGCACGTACCTGCTCATCCTCTGCCATAACCATAACGGAATCGAAAAATGCTGTAACAGCATCTTTTAGACCCGAGAGAATACGGAGTGCTTCTTCGGCATTATTCGCGGACATCGCTTCAAGATACGGTGTGTGTAATTCCTGCCATGTCTTGTACAGCTTCAGCTCAGCATCTTCTTTAAGTAAAGAAGGATCAATCACTTCGCTGGTTGCTTTAGCTGCCAAATTACTGACACGAGTGAGTGAATCTACAGTAATTTTAAAGTCTGCTTGGTCTAACACAGCACCCATAAGCGCACGGCTTCTGCCCACAACATCTACCACGTTGTCAAAGCCAGCTGCTGTAACAGCGTCCACAACATCATAGCGTACATTGTCGGATAAAAGTCGTTTAACACGCAGACCGAAGAACTCGTACAGGTTTATACGTAGTTCATCGTCAGAATGTTTCGAATTCCCTGAATTTTTATGAATTTCAATCGCTGCTTCAAAAATCTCGCGCAGCGTAATCGGCAATTTATGCTCCAGCACGATTTGAACAATCCCTGCAGCCTGGCGACGCAGTGCGTAAGGATCCTGTGAGCCTGTTGGGATAATACCGATAGAGAAGCAACCTACAATCGTATCGATCTTGTCCGCAATGCTGACAACTGAACCGGCATCTGTCGATGGTACTGCATCACCCGCGAACCTTGGCTGATAATGCTCAAAGATTGCTTTTGCCACAGTTTCAGGTTCTCCTGCTTTGCGTGCATAATCTTCACCCATGGTGCCTTGAAGTTCTGGGAATTCATAAACCATTTGAGTCACAAGGTCGAATTTGCAAATATCAGCAGTCCGACTTACTTCAGAAAGGGTTATATCAGACAATCCCAACTTTACAGCAAGACGATCGGAGATTTGGCGAATACGACGCACTTTATCTCCAACACTGCCAAGCTCTTCATGGTAGACGATATTCTCCAATTTGGCTAGTGCATCATCAATCTTCATCTTTTGATCTTCTTGATAGAAGAATTTGGCATCTGATAGACGAGCACGGAGTACCTTCTCATTACCTTTAGCAATAACATCCAAAGATACTGCATTCCCGTTCCGCACCGTTACGAAGAAAGGTAGCAGTTTGCCCGCTGCATCAAATACCGGGAAATACCGCTGATGCTCACGCATCGAAGTAATCAGCACATCCTGTGGAATGTTCAAGAAAGATGGGTCGAAGGTTCCGAACAACACGGTTGGTGTTTCAACTAGGAACAGTACTTCCTCCAAAAGATCCTCTTTGATCGCAATCGTCCAGCTTTTTTCTTCAGCCAATTGATTGATTTGTTTCAGGATCAATTCTTCCCGTTCCTTCACGTCTACAAGGACATGCTGCGCACGCATGCTCTCAACATATTGTGCAGGCTCCGAAATTACAGTCTCTGTACCCAGAAAACGATGTCCACGGCTCACATTACCCGCTTTTACATCCGTAATTTCCAAATCAATAATATCTTTCCCGAAAAGAGCAACTAACCAGCGGATCGGACGCACGAATTTAAAATCGTAAGCTCCCCAACGCATGTTTTTCGGAAAAGTCATCGCATTTACAATCCCTAAAAGCCCTTCTGAAAGAAGCGAAGCTGTCTCTACCCCAGCACTATTTCTAGTAGCATATATATACTCTACTCCAGCTAACTCTTTGAACGTAAATTGCTCCGGAGATACACCCTGACTACGGGCAAATCCTAAAGCAGCTTTGCTCCAGTCTCCGTTTGCATCCAGTGCGATTTTGCGTGATGGTCCTTTGACTTCTTCGCTGATATCCTCTTGCTTCTCAGCCGCATCCTTAACAAAAACAGCGAGACGACGTGGCGTTGCATAAGCAGTAACTCCAGCATGGGTAATCCGTGCAGAATCCAACCACTTGGATGTTCTATCTTGCAGCTGTTCCATCGCAGCGCGGATAAAACGTGCAGGAATTTCCTCCAGACCGATCTCAAACAGGATATCTTTAGACACGGTCAGCACCTTCTTTCTTCAGCAGCGGGAAGCCAAGCTTCTCGCGTTCCTCAAGATATGTTGCCGCTACAGAGCGGGCAAGATTACGCACTCGGGTAATAAATCCAGTCCGTTCAGTAACACTGATGGCTCCACGTGCATCCAGCAGATTAAAGCTATGTGAGCATTTCAACACGTAATCATAGGCAGGGAACACAAGATGCTGCTCCATCGCTCTACGCGCTTCTTCTTCGTACATGTTGAACAGTGAAAATAGCATTTTTACATCAGATACTTCAAAGGTGTAAGTAGAATGTTCAAACTCCGGTTGATGAAAAACATCACCATAAGTCATGCCGCTAACCCATTCAAGATCAAATACATTTTCTTTATCTTGAATGTAGGATGCTAGCCGCTCCATTCCGTAAGTAATTTCTACGGCAACTGGATTGGCCTCAATTCCACCGACCTGTTGGAAGTACGTAAACTGAGTGATTTCCATACCATCTAGCCATACTTCCCATCCTAGACCTGCACAACCCAGTGAAGGGTTCTCCCAGTTATCCTCAACAAAACGGATATCATGCAAGAGCGGATCAATGCCGAGTGCTTTCAAACTATCCAAGTAAATCTCTTGAATGTTATCAGGCGATGGTTTGATAATGACTTGAAATTGATGATGCTGATACAGACGGTTCGGATTCTCCCCATAACGTCCATCGGATGGGCGACGTGAAGGCTCTACGTAAGCAACTCTCCATGGTTCAGGACCTAGTGAGCGTAAAAATGTCATAGGGTTCATCGTACCGGCGCCTTTTTCAGTGTCATAAGGCTGTACGATAATACAGTTCTGTTCAGCCCAGAACTGCTGCAGCGTCAAAATCATCTGCTGAAAGTTCATAATACCGTCTCCTTCGCTTTACAAGTTTTTTAGTTCATCTTGCTTAAAACTTCTTACCATGGAGGCGGCATTTTTCGCTCCTGACAGCAACAAAAAACCCCCGCCCCCATGCCTGATTAACAGACATAGGGACGAGAGCTTAACTTATTCTCCCGCGGTTCCACCCTACTTGATTCCATTCCTTGATTCAGCAATATCACTTGCTAAAGACAAGAACGAAATCCACTTTCATTCGCCATATCCGTACTCCCGGGTGCCATGTTCATGAACATTGTCCCGCCAGGCTCTCACTACCCCCAGCTCGCTGAATCGCGACAATATCGCTCATTACTTTCCCGATCAATGCACGTTCTCCCGAAGTGGAGCAAAACGGCGATAATCTTATAATTAAACTGTTCCTATAGTAACGGAAAAATCAGATTTCGTCAAATCTTGTACTTGTCGAGCTGATCCAGGAAATTCTGTGATTTTAGCTTTAATCCAAGCTGCACATCCATAAAGGCACGCATAATTTTTTTTAGCTCATCACGGCTGCTTTCTTTGACATCCACATTCCCTAATCTAGTTAGATCAAGTCTGGCGAATAAGCGTAGTAATTTCAACGCACGAGCAGAGACCTCCATTGCTGGAGGATCATTATGTTTACAGCTGCGGCAGAGTGCTCCACCAAGGCGAGGGCTTATCAGCAGTTGTTCATCAGGCTTTTCAGCTCCACATATCACACAGGTGTCGAACTCTGGACCATAACCGGCTGCTTGCAAAATCTTCATTTCATAAACATTTATGATAACTCCAGGTTCCTTATCTTCTTCAAGTGCGTTCAAGCAGGCCGTAAGCTGGCGAAACCAGAAGCTCCCCGTCTCCTCATCATGCAGGACTTTATCAAGCAGTTCACAAGCGTATGATGCATATGCTGCTTTAATCAAATCCTCACGCAGAGGGTGGTGAGACTTCGTGATCTCGCCGGAATTCAGCGTTCCAAGACCTCCGTTATTTCTAAAAAAAACAAATTCCCCGACGGTGAACAGCTGGATCAGGGCAGCATGGCGGCTCTTAACCTTCTTAGCACCTCGTACCAGAACTCCTACTTTCCCGGCGTTCTCGGTGCAAAGCGTAATAATTGCGTTCCCCTCGCCGTAGTCCATGCTGCGGATGACGATCCCTTCCACCCTGTGTAGCATGCCTCTTCCCCCAACCATTCGGCAAGCAACCAGTCCTTATTGCGCTTCTTCATCACAGACCTTCTCTTCTTCCACTAGCTGTAATCCACTGTCTTCAAGTGGATAGCCAGCTTCCTTGTATAGCAGGTAAGCATCGACGTCTCCTGTCATTGCAAAATACTTCCACGAAAAGTTTCGCATTCGTATTCATCCTTTCTTGGGAAAGACGATGTCTCTTCAAGAATTAGGATGTGCGATGAGCCAGGTTCTATCCTTGCAATTCCTGCCAAACGAGGAATGACGGATAAAGATCTTAAAGGTCTTTATGGAAGCCCAAATCCCGCAGAACGCGGTCCTGATTACGCCAGTCTTTTTTCACTTTTACCCATAGCTCCAGAAAAATCTTCGAACCCAAAAGGTTCTCAATGTCAGTCCGAGCACGTCTGCCAACCTCTTTCAGCAGCGCACCTTGCTTACCAATAATGATCCCCTTCTGAGAATCACGTTCAACAAAAATAACGGCAGACACATGCACAACACCATTCGGCTCAACCCTCATATCTTCGATAGCCACAGCAATGGAATGCGGTACTTCTTCGCGCGTCAAATGCAGAATCTTCTCACGAATTAGTTCTGCGCACACAAATTGCTCAGGGTGATCCGTAATTTGATCTTCTGGGTAGTATTGCGGACCTTCTGGTAAATACTTAGCGACTTGCTCTAACAGCGTGTTAACATTGCTACCCATCTTGGCAGAAATTGGAATGATTTCAGCAAAGTTATGCAGCTTGTTATACTGAGCCATAAGTGGGAGCAATGCTTCCGGCTCTATTTTATCGATCTTGTTGAGTACAAGAATAACTGGCGTCTTAAGTCCGTTTAATTGCTCAGCAATGTATCGGTCTCCACCGCCCAAACCATCTGCAGCATCCACAAGGAACAGCACAGCCTCAACTTCACCCAGCGTGCTCATTGCAGTTTGGTTCATGTAGTCGCCTAGCTTGGACTGTCTTTTATGAATACCTGGTGTGTCCAGGAACACGATTTGCGAATTATTCGTTGTATAGACCCCATGGATTTTGTTTCTAGTGGTCTGTGGCTTATCCGACATGATTGCAATCTTCTGTCCAATAACCTGGTTCATGAGTGTCGATTTGCCTACGTTCGGTCTGCCGATAATTGCGACAAAGCCTGATTTGAATTTCATATTATCTTCCTTCCATACTTTCCTTCTAGTTCAATCTTTTTCAATCATTCAATCTTTTTCAAAGCTTTTTCGATCCCCCTAAATCCCCCTTAGCCAAGGGGGCCCCCAAGGGCCCCGGCCCTCTGGGCACCCGGAAATAGACGTACCTGCAACGTTCGGCGGGATTAGAGGGACGGTCGTGCATGAGCGCTTTCGTCCCCTGTTGGGGACACGCTTCACTGTCGTTTATTAACACGGTTCGCATTAAGCTCACCATGGATAAAGATTACTGTGATGCAGCTTACAGGCAGGGTTTCAAGTTACGATGTGCAAAGAATCGCTAGCGGCGTTGCCGCGGCGCTTACCTCGTAATGTTACTCTAACAACACATAATTTGCATCATTCTAGCTTAATTGATGATGACTGCACAATTTTAATTGTACTTTGTACAACTAATTTGAGTTTGAATTTATGTTTTGGTGTTTTAGTTGTATTCTGTGCAATTAAAGTAGCAACCTTCGTCTAACTATACCTGATTTGCCTTTAAACAGGCATTAAATCAAACCCTCATTTTATTCTGGAGCTTGTCCTTGCTTCAGATCTACGGGACCAAAAGCGCCGGGAAGTAATTCTCCCACCGTGGTCTCAACTATATCGCCCTTCATGTTTCCAAGGATAACCTTCATGTCGGGTGAACACAACTCAATCAGAACTTGGCGACATACACCACAAGGAGATACGGGGCCATCGGAATCGGCAACAACGGCAATTGCCTTGAAAGAACCGATAGCATGACCGTCGGCAACGGCACGGAATAACGCGGTGCGCTCTGCACAATTGGTTGGGCCAAAAGCAGCATTTTCTACATTACATCCGTGATGAATATGACCATCCTGATCAAGAAGGGCGGCTCCAACTCCGAATCGGGAGTAAGGAATATATGCCTTAGCACGTGCTTTAATCGCTTCTTGCATAAGAAGAGCGGAATCCATATTTGGGTCCTCCTAAAGTTTTGTTAGCGCTACATCGTGGAATCACTTCGTACAAAACTTGCTTCAAAGCATCCACTTAGTTTTGTTAGCAATACTTCATTGAATTTTCTTCGTACAAAACTCGCTTCCTAAACATCCAGTAACCAAAGAGGCGGAATCGCAAAACGCGGGTCCGCCTCTCCCCTGAATTGAATTGTAACCTGATTATGACATAAGTCCGGTAATCCAGTCCATCATCGGGTGGTAAAAAACATAGATCCCGACTAAGACAGCAAACACCGCCGTAAGAAGCACAGCTCCTGCGGCGGTATCTTTTGCTCTCTTAGCCAGTGGGTGAATCTCCGGCGAGATCAAGTCTACCGTCGCTTCAATTGCTGTATTGAGCAACTCGGCGGTTAAGACAAGCGTGATTGAGAAGAGCAGCAACATCCAACTGGCCAGCGGAAGTCTGAACACGGCAGCGGCAACAAGTACAACCACAGCCAAACAGCAATGCACCTTCATGTTAAGCTCGGATTTGAATGCCGATACGATACCTTGCGATGCAAACCGAAAAGAGTGCCAGAACTTCTTATGTCCTACCGCCGTGTTCTTCACCATTAGCGAGTCAACCCAACCTGAGCTAGTACTTTCTCTTGCTTAGACATCATTTCAGCCTCTGAAGCTTCATCCTGATGATCATATCCTAACAAATGCAGAAATCCGTGCACAAAGAGGAAACCAAGCTCACGCTCCAGCGAATGACCATATTCCTGCGCTTGCTCCTGAGCACGAGTTACGGAAATGATGATATCTCCCAGTACATCCGGAACATCTTCCAGCGCTTCGCCTTCTTCTACTTCGTATATAATGTCCAGCTCGTCCTCTCCGCTTTCATTCATCGCAAAAGAAAGTACGTCCGTCGGACGGTCAATTCCCCGGTATTCCAAGTTCAACTCATGAATACGAGTGTTATCGACAAAAGTAAGCGCAACCTCTCCCTGATCGATCCCTTCCGCCTCACCTGCTTTTTGCAAAATGCTCTCCAGCAGTGCTATGAGATCGTCCTTTATCTCGTATTCTTCTTGCTCGTTATCCCAAACGATCTCCAAACTCATGGGTTAGCTGCCCCTTCCTCTTTTTTCGGCTTACGCACATCTTCTGGGTATTCGATCCGTGAATGGAAAATCCCCATGACCGTTTCTTTCAGCGTCCGTGCAATAATGTCCAATTCTTTAATCGTTAAATCACATTCGTCAAACTGATGATCATCCAGTCGACTTTTAATAATTTTCTCAATCATCGTTTCCACCTGAAGGACGGTTGGTTTGCGCAAGGATCGCACCGCAGCTTCAACACTGTCGGCAATTCCTACAACAGCCGATTCCTTCGACTGGGCTTTCGGGCCAGGATAACGGAAATCTTCCTCGGTAAAATCAGGCTCTACACCTTTTTCTTCCGCCAGCTTCAGGGCTTTATGGTAAAAATAATGCAGGAACGTCGTCCCATGATGCTGCTCAGCAATATCACGAATCGGTTTGGGCAGCTTATATTCTCGTTGCATCTCCACCCCATCGCGGGCGTGAGCTACAATGATAGATTTACTAAGCTTCGGTTCAATAGAATCATGTGGGTTTTCCATATTATTCTGATTTTCAATAAAATAAAACGGACGTTTTGTTTTACCAATATCATGATAATACGATCCTACCCGGCACAATAGTCCGTCTGCTCCAATCGCTTCTGCGGCCGCTTCTGACAAGTTACCTACCATTACGCTATGGTGATAGGTTCCTGGTGTTTCCGTAAGAAGCTTGCGCAATAAGGGATGGTTCGGATTAGACAACTCTACCAGCTTCAGGGCAGATAGAATGCCAAAGGTAGCTTCAAAGAAAGGCATCAGACCAATCACAAGCACTGCAGTCAAAAGTCCACTCGCAAAAGCAAAACCAACGGCATACAGCGTGCTTACATCTTTCCATTCACCACCAGCTAAGAGGGTCAGCATAAAGACGGTCACACAGCCAAAAAGGGATACCATAATCCCGCCTTTTAATAATGTGGAACGCTGGCCTGCACGATGAGTGGCAAAAATAGCTACATAACAAACAACAATTGAAAAGAAGCCAAAGGTAAAATCAAACACCGAATTCTGCTGAACATTCAAAATGATACTGGCGAGTATACTGATCAGAATAGAACAGAAATACGCTAATGTCATATCCAGAAGCATGGTAATCAGCATAGCACCAATGGCTACTGGAGCCAGATACCCGAGATAGGAATGGACATCCGTCTGCAAAATTGCGGTCAACCGCATGGAGATGATCGTAATAACAAACACAAGCACCAGCATTAATAACTGGGAATTATTATACTTGAAGCCCGCAGTTCCGCCAGAGTAACGGATAAACACCATCAGACCCGCAGATAGCATGGTAGCAAGTAATAGCAATCCAACCTGAGGCCAATAGTTGACCTCATTGCTTAGCAGGCCATTCTCATCCAATAGGGCGTACAGCTCAGGGGTGATTTTTTGCCCTTTAGCGACAAGAACCTCCCCTTGCTCAATAAACACATCAGGTGTGTTCTCACGAGCCTGTACCTTCGCTTCCTTCGTTGCATCTTCGTCATAGAACTTATTGCTTGTAATAACGAGCCGGACTAACTCTTGCACAACCTCACGCGCCGTACGCTGACTCAGAGAGCTGATACTGACCTGCTCCGCCACTTTGGCGCGCGCAGTCTGGGCGTCCGTGATTTGATCGTTCATCAGCCTAGTCACAATATCACGAGCGACAGGCTTCATTTCGATAATGTCCTGAGAGGTCAGTCGCGGAATCTTAATGTAAGTTTCATCTGGTATGACATAGGTCTGCTCTTTTATGACAGATTGCATTTCCTCCAAAAGATGATCGGAATAAGTACCTGCACCCCGATTTGAGGCTATGAAATTCAAAATAAAATCATTGGCTCTCTGCGGGATCTCATCACGATAAATCTCAGTCTTATCGCTTTGCGAAATCAAATCATCCTGATTCAGACGATCAATCCGGTCCAGCAGCGATGTCACAAGATTATCGGCCCTCATCGGGATGATTTTATACTTAGGAGATACACCTTCGGCTGCTTCTTCCGCCGCCTTTAGTGTTGCCTTCTTGTCCAAAATTTGCTTAGGCGCTGTTATCTCCTTCGCGCTGAGCGTATTCTCTTTAATATCGTACCGCTTAGGTAGTAGATCGGGCGACAGACTGAAGTAGAACACAAGTCCGAGTAACAGGAAAAGAGCATAGCGTGTCGCCGCGCTATACTTCCATCCGTTGTTCGTATATACAAATCCGCTTAATTTAGATGGTTGCTTTGAAGCCATGAAGACAATCCCCTTTATTGGAGGTTTTCGGCAGAGCGGTCATAGGCAACGATAATTTTCTGCACCAGGGAATGCCGTACTACATCCTGCTCCGCAAAATAAACAAAACCGAGTTCTTCTATGCCGGATAAAATCGCTTTAGCCTCAATCAAACCGGATTTCTTGCCGCGAGGCAGGTCAATCTGGGTAACGTCACCCGTAATCACCATTTTGGACCCGAAGCCGAGTCGAGTCAAAAACATTTTCATTTGCTCAGGCGTTGTATTCTGGGCTTCATCCAAAATAATAAATGAATCATCCAGCGTACGACCACGCATATAAGCGAGCGGAGCAATTTCAATCAATCCCCGTTCGAGTGCCTTAGCCACCTGATCGGGCCCCATAACGTCGTATAAGGCATCATATAACGGACGAAGGTATGGATCTACCTTTTCTTGCAAATCCCCTGGGAGGAACCCTAGACTCTCTCCTGCTTCTACTGCTGGGCGCGTAAGAATGATACGCTTAACAGAACCTTCTTTAAGTGCCGTAACTGCAAGCACTACCGCCAAGTAGGTCTTACCCGTTCCTGCAGGACCGATTCCGAATACAATATCACGCTTCTTGATCGTTGTCACATAATGCTTCTGGCCAATCGTTTTGACACGGATAGGCTTTCCACGAAAAGTTGTTGTAATTTCTCCCTTGAACAAATCGAGCAATTGATCGACCCGAAAGTCTTTCGCCAGCTCCACAGCGTACTGCACATCACGTTCAGTAAGTATGTAACCGCTCCGAATGAGGGACAGCAACACATTAAACAATTGTCCCAGCATGTCTACTTCCCGCTCCGCACCACGTATCGTTAACTCTGCTTCACGGGAATCAATAATAGCAGGAATTTCACTCTCGATGATTTTTAGGAATCCATCTTGCGGGCCGAACAGCGATTGCGCTTCTCCCGCATTTTGCAAAGTAATACGAATGCTTGCAGTCTGTTCTGACAAGTAGCCTCATTCTCCTCAATTGTTTACTATTGGCAGTTCTTCGGAAATTTTTTCTTCTACTTCAAAGATCACTTTCATATAAACTTTACCATTCTCTTTCTTCTCATGCAAAACTTTTTGACTTTTGATGACGCTATCAACGCCATAACGCGCCAAAATATCATTCTTCGCTCGCTCTATTCCCTTTTCAAATCCAGCCTCTGGAGTTAATGTCTCACTTGTTTCACTAATCTCCATTTCTTTCTCAGTCATTAGGCCCAGCGGCAGCTTAATGGACCGCCAGGACAGCGGATCGTGCTCAGTAAGTGTTCGTGATTTCTCAAAAGGAGAATCGCCATAACCCCATAGCTGGATAGCCCATTTACCAAGCACCAGATAGGTTCGATCTTTACGCTCCCCTGTATATGAGCTATTTGTTGTTGTAAGAGGCACTTCTATATTGTATTCATGCCACACTAGACCCTTAACCTCACCTTTAGCCACCACGTACTGTACATTCTCTTCGTCGCCTAAAGCACCCGAGATCAGGATATCCCCTTTTTTAACCCGTGAGTTACGCGCTACAACCGGTCTGCCCTGCTCCGCATATATTTCAGTTACCACCGCATCTGTTCTGCTAATCAAATGCCGCTGACTAAGTAGAGGTTTGATATCCGGCTGTTTAGATTCTACCACCTGAATTTTAATGCTCGTCCCCGTCCGCTGCACCCCTATCCATGAAACGCCGGGTAATTGGGCTAGGAGCCCCTTAGAGAGCTTGTCCGGCTCATCCAGACGCCATATCCATTGAAAAGGATACACCCCCTCCTGGCGAGCAGCTGCCAATATATCCTCAGAGGCAATTTTTTCATTCCCCTCGACTCTAATGCTCCATACCATCGTGGATAACATAAAGAGCATAATCCCGAATACTAATATTCCCATGCCAAAAAATTTACGTTTCCAAAGCCGCGCCATCAAAAAAGGCAGTCCGCTTCTTCCTGTAACGTGCATCCGACAGCCTGTCTTCTTTAAAATCGGACGGAGGACATAAAAATCATTCAGAAGCAGCTTAAGGGAAGCGCCGCCCTCCGCGGGCCTCACATCCCAAATCACTATACCTGCTTCAGAAATGACATTAATGAATCTCTCCACCTGAGGCCCCGTCACATGCAGTGTAACGAATCCCCGCAGTGATGAAAGAGGTGGTTCCTTCATGATTTCCCCTCGCTTTCTTTATATCTGATCTCTCCGATAATGCCTTCTACCGCCAGCTCCTGACCAAGAATATTGCGAATGACAAGATCCTCGCCTGTGATTTCAAGCGATCCTTTAGCTAACGCGAGCTTAAGCTGGCCTGAGGAAAAATGCAGCACGCCGCGATGATTCTCGATATACAGTTCCTTATTGCCGATCAGGGTGATCCGGGGCATTTCCTGTAGTAAGTCCTGTGGTAAATCCAACACCCCGTTTGTCCATCCCCGCAGCCTGCGGCCAATACGGGTCATAAGTAGACGCTCCCCCTTCCTGCCTTCTGTACACCTTATGCGGCAACGCTTTTGTTTATGAGAAGAACTCATAAAGGAGCACCTTTCAAGTATAAAAAACATAAAAAAAGCCTCAGCTTTCCTATCGTTAAGATAAGAAAGCTAAGGCTTAATTGTTTACTTGACCGAAAATTACGATCTTCGGGAGGAATGCGGCTGGCGAGCACGCGGAGGTCCTAGAATCTCCGCCCAAACCACACCATTACGCAGCTCATCCCTATTCCCTGTTCTATTTGACTGAACATCTGTATCAGGGGATGAACTCTTCGTCTTCTTCGACCTGGGATCTGCTCCAGCTATTCCATCAAAAGCAGATTGAAGACGCCGCACCTCTTCCTGCATTCTTTGTGTGCGTAACTCAACTCCGTCATCAGCATGCTCCAAAGACATACCTTCTCCAGTAGAATAATCTGGTGTCGGGATGTACGCAGGCTCTGGAAAGGCAGGTGATGCGTCATACTCACGGGAGGATGTAGTAACAGGAGCAGGAAACCCGCTACCAGACAGTTCTGGCTGATCTCTGTTCCCGTCTACATCCTTATTACGGTGGAGAGGATTCCCGTCTCCTCCACCAAAGGTCGGCATCCCTCCGCGTGTAGTACCTTTGGGTTTGTTCTTCGTAGCTTTGTTCACATTGGATACAATCGCGAAGATAATAACCGCAACAATATAGATCCAGCTCATGGAGATTCACATCCCCTTTTATTTATTATTGTTAGGACGGTTATTGTCGTCCTGATCATTCATTTTGCCGAGGGAACCGCGCATTTGGGTATCCGCCTCGATATTTTTGATGTTCATGTAGTCCATCACACCGATTTGACCATTTCTGAGTGCCTCAGCCATCGCCATAGGCACCTGAGATTCAGCTTCCACAACCAGCGCCTTCATCTCAACTACACGTGCTTTCATCTCTTGCTCATGAGCGACAGCCATTGCTCTGCGTTCTTCTGCCTTAGCTTGTGCAATACGTTTATCCGCTTCTGCTTGTTCGGTTTGAAGATACGCACCGATGTTCTTGCCTACATCGATATCCGCAATATCAATAGAGAGGATCTCAAAAGCAGTACCTGAATCCAGACCTTTGGACAATACCGTCCGAGAAATCAAATCCGGGTTTTCCAAGACATCTTTATGTGAATCACTTGAACCTACTGTCGTTACAATCCCTTCACCAACACGGGCAATGATTGTTTCTTCACCCGCACCACCCACGAGACGGTCGATATTGGCACGTACAGTTACACGTGCTTTTACCTTAACTTCAATCCCGTTTTTAGCGACAGCCGCAACAACTGGTGTTTCAATTACACGAGGGTTAACGCTCATTTGCACAGCCTGAAGCACATCGCGTCCTGCAAGATCAATAGCCGCTGCGCGTGTAAATTCCAAAGGAATATCTGCACGTTGTGCTGCAATAAGCGCATTAACCACCCGGTCTACGTTACCACCTGCGAGATAGTGGCTCTCCAGTTGATTAATATTCAGTCCAAGACCTGCCTTAGTCGCTTTAATCATTGGATTAACGATTCGACTTGGTGTTACACGACGCAGTCTCATCGCTACTAGGGTAATAATACTAATCCTAACCCCTGACGCCAATGCAGAAATCCAGAGCATGACCGGGAAGAAGCTTAAAAAGACACTCAACAAAATGACTACAACTACCGCAATCAACAAAAAAGTAATTAAAGATGCTTCCATAACTTTACAACCTCCAGTAAATTATTGTGGAGCTACTATTCGCCATACCCTTTATCTTTTACCTTATTCCTTAATTTCCTTCACTACAATCCGTCCGCCCTCAACTTTTACAACAGAGACCGGTGCATTAACGCTAATAAAGCTGCCTTCAGTAACGACATCTACTCGCTCGCCGCCAATCATAGCCGTTCCGGATGGACGAAGTGGAGTAATACTGTTTCCTATAGCTCCAACTAAGCTTAACTTTTCTTCAACAGGTACAAATCCCTGATCTTTAGAGAGCGTATCCTTTAAAATAAACCTATTCCAAATTCCACGTTCTTTAAATGCGACAGCCACAATCACAATGACTACTGTTGCAGCCGCGAATGCGATACCGAGACTAAACAATGCATGTGTGAAGCTGTATGCTGCGCGTACGACACCTGCCACAAGGCTCACGGAACCAAGTATCCCCAATATCCCAAAGCTCGGCACGAATAGCTCCAGCACAAGCATGACAAGTCCGATTATGAACAAAAGCCAAGTCTCTGATCCGGCAAACCCTGCTACAGAATTTCCGAAAAAATATAAAACAAAGGCTAATGTCCCAATAATCCCAGGTGCACCGAAGCCCGGAACGATCAACTCAATCACAATGCCTGTGATCCCGATGAATAGCAAAATCGTCATAATAATCGGATTCGTCAGAAATTGCGACATTTTCTCGGCACCCGTATGCTCCACACGAAAAATGTCATCTGTAGTATAACCTAACCAAGTAATCGCCTCTTCTGGAGTGGTTGTAATTTGATCAGCATAACCAGCTTTTAAAGCTTCGTCACTAGACAAGGCAATAATTTCGCCCTGCGCTTTAGATACGCCAAGATCTGGCTTATCCACAACCAAATTACTATCGACCATTCCCGCAGCAATATCAGGATCACGCTCATTTAGAGCAGCGGCTCCAATCATTTTTGATTTCCAGTAGGAGACCATCTTCGCGTCATCTACTTTCTGGCCGCTACTATCTACTAGAGATGCAGAACCGATCATGCTGCCCGGCTTCATGATGATTGCACCTGCGTTAAGTGCTATGTAACTGCCTGCGGAAGCGGCATCACCTTTAATAAAAGCAGCCGTAGGTATGTCACTATCTCTTACCATCGTCCCAATCTGTTCTGCTGAACTCACCAGTCCACCCGGTGTATCCACCTCCAGTACAATTAGAACCGCTCCATAATTAGCAGCTTCTGCGAACCCTCTTTCCAAAAAGCTTTGCAGACCTCTTTCAATTTTCTGATCAACCGGAATAATAAACACAGGGCCTTTCTTCATCTCACCATTCGCAGCATTCGGTGCTTTTGGTACTGTTACATCAGCGCTGACATTCGGGATAAACGGCGTTAAGAGCAGTAGCAGTAAAACAACTGGAATGCTGGCTAACATAATTTTCCGTAATCTTTTCAATGTTTTTACCTCCCTTCTTCAACTTGACCCGGGACACATAAACTTTATTACGTTGTAAGCGTAATTACGTTTCAAAACAAAGAAAAGCACCCCTTTTACAAGGGGTGCTGGCGCTATATTATTGCAGAAATTGCTGAACCGCTTGGTTCACGAGTTTACCATCGGCGCGACCTTTGACCTTAGGCATCAGTGCGCTCATGACCTTACCCATTTCGCTTTTCGAAGAAGCACCGGTTTCCTGGATGGTCTGCTGTACAATTGCTTTAATTTCTTCTTCGGAAAGTTGCTCGGGAAGATACTTAATAATAATCTCGATTTCTGCCTTCGTACTCGCGGCAAGCTCGTCGCGACCCGCTGATTCAAATTCTTGGAGGGCATCTTTGCGCTGTTTGATTTCACGACTAAGGATATCAAGCACTTCGTTGTCGTCCAATGTTCTCTTCAAATCTATTTCAAGATACTTTATTGTAGAACGAACCATTCGAATCGTGGAGAGCGTGAACTTGTCCTTACTCTTCATCGCTTGCTTCATATCTTCGTTCAATCTCTCGCTAAGATTCATGCGTGGGTAATCCTCCTAAAACTTTCTCTTACGAGCAGCCTCAGACTTCAGCTTTTTCTTAACGCTTGGCTTTTCGTAATGTTTGCGTTTCTTCACCTCAGCCAAGACACCATCTTTTGCGATGGAACGTTTAAAGCGACGAAGTGCAGCATCAATTGTCTCGTTTTTGCGAACTTTCGTTTCAGACACAGTTTCCCCTCCCTCCGACCATACCGTCCAAGAGCATAACACGGTTTATCAAATTCCATTATAGGTCAAACGGAAATATGGTGTCAACCTTCGTGTTATTCTTTTTTTCTGGCAAGTTCTTCAACATTTAATGATTGTACTATGCGTGAGAAGCTGAGTTTCCTGTGAGAGCTCCCAGCTTGGCCCCACCAAGCAAGTGATAATGAAGATGAGGCACAGCTTGTCCACTATCTGGACCACAATTATTGATCAAACGATAACCAGATTCGGCAATCCCAAGGTCGATAGCGATCTGTTGCGCTACACTGTGAATTTCTGCAATTAGCGGAAGATCCTCAGGTGTGACATCATTCATGGAAGCAATGAACTTCTTTGGAATGATCAACACATGTACCGGTGCAGCCGGCTCGATGTCGTAGAATGCAAGAATACGTTCGTTCTCAAATACTTTTTTGGAAGGAATAGTACCCTCAATAATTTTGCTAAACACGGTCTCCATAGAGTGCTTGCCTCCTAAAAATTGGTGAAATTCCACTTCATCATAAGATAATCATACAGGATAATCACCAATTACGAAAGACGCTAGAAGATTCAACATCCACACTCTAAAACTGTATCTATTACAGAATGAAATCCGTTTACAAATGAAGTTGAGCTATATATATACCCGTAGGGCCTAAAAAGGCAAAAAAAAGAGAAACACCCTTCACAGCTTATAAAGCTGATTCGGCGGCGGACGTATGAAAAGGAGTACATTCCCGGTCATACGTCCGCCGAGGTGTTTCTAAAGTAATGTCGGCTTAGCTGTATTATAACAGCGCGTTGATGCTGTATCTGTGATATCGATCACACAGTTTAAAATGCTTCACATTTTTTCCAAAAGGATACGAGATCCCCCTCCACCTTGTTCAGCAGGAACTACCACCAGCTTGCGCGGTAACCTTGCACGAAGCTCTGGAACGTGGCTGATAATACCGACAGACAGCTGGTCATTATGCAACCTTTCAAGTGAAGTAATCACTGTATCCAGCAGCTCTGGGTCGAGAGTACCAAACCCTTCATCTAAGAAGAAAAATTGTAACGGATATTGCCCACGCAGCTGGATCTGAGCTGAAAGAGCAAGTGCCAGCGAAAGGGATGTTAGGAAGGTCTCTCCACCAGACAGGGTTGAGACAGGTCTTCTCACCCCGCCGTTCCCGTCATCACGGATCACAAAGCCGCCACCCGAATCAACCTCCAATGCATAACGCTGCTTACTCAGGAATCGAAGCCGCTGGGAAGCGGACTGACACACCTGCATCAATTGTTCCTCAGCAATGTACTCAACAAAGGCGTTCCCACGTAAGACCGTCTGTAGTTTGGAGAGTTGATCTTGCATAGAAGCGTGCTCAATCCGCTTAGCTTCGAGCTCCATCCAGCGAATATGTCGATGCCGCAGGTCCTCCAGATCACGCTCTGCACGTGCTCTTGACTGAAGAGATACTTCATCCTCAGCCTTGCTTTCTCTTAAGATCCCCTGACTTTCTTGCCATTCTTCTTCACTTATGCTGGCTCCGTCAAGCTTCTCTTCAATATTACGCAGTTGCAACGAGACCTCAGCTTCTTCGGCACGATGAGCACGTACGCGGGAATAAGCCATTTCCCTTGCTTCGGATGTGAGCGCTGCTCCTTCAACCTCAGTGGCTGAACTAAACGGTGAAGAAGCCAAGCTTTGTTCCCAATGACTGGTAGCTGCTACGTAATGTTCACGCGCAGATTCCGCAGCCTGGCGAGTAATCGCTGCTTCCTTAACCTCATGCTGAGCCTTCTCCGCCGCTGCGAGATGTGACTGCTTGCTTGTCTCCAGAGCAGTTAACAATTCCTGCAGACGTCCTTCACATTCCGCAAGAAGAGGAGCAGCAGAACGACCATTCGTCCACTCCAGTAGACGCTGTTCTTTTTCACGCTGCAATTCTTCCTTGCCTTCGATCTGTGTGATCCACTGAGCCAGCTCTTTATCCAGCCCCGTTATGGTCTCTTGAAGGTTCTGCACTGAAGCACTTTTCTCCTCCAGAAACTTGACACTGATATCAAGTCGAGATCTAATTTCTTCAGCTTGTGCATCCTTAGCTAACAGATCACGGTAAGCTTGTTCCACTTCTCCAGGTGCCAGATCCGGGAACTGCTGTGTCCAGTTCTGCCGTAGAGCCGTTAGCTGGGCGCTGAGTTCCTCAGCTTTGGCAGCAATTCCTTCTACCCAGCTCCGTTCACCTGCGACAGCTGCCGCTTCTTTGAGGCACAGCTGCTGGACCGCCTGCATCGATTGCTGCCACTGTACCGCAGTTCGGCGTACTTCACCTGACTGTCCTTTTAATCCCAAATGTGCAGCTTCAAGTTCTGCCAAGGCTTTTTCATCTGGAATGATTAAATCGGTGGAAGTAACTGCACTACTTACTTCTGAACCTGCAGCTGCAGGGTGATTTGCCGCTTCGATGACTTCATTTCCAAATACCTGCTCCAGCCATACTTGATCCTGTTCACGAAGACCACGGAACAGATGACGAGCTTCCAAAGCCCGTCTAGACAATGTTCGGACTTGCTGAAGCTTCATTTCCAGTTCTTGTTGCTCTAAGCTATCCTGCAATAATGCAGGTGAAGGATGATGCTCGCTGCCGCATACAGGGCAGGGTTGTCCTTCTTCCAGCTCCTTAGCTAGTGCTAACGATAATCTGTGAAGCTCTTGATCCTTCATAGCCGCTTCCAAAGTGCTGACATGTTGCTCCAGGCGCTCCGCTGCGGCGCGCGCAGCTTCTTCTGTCGCCAGCAGCTTCTCTTGATGCAGCGCCGCCTCGCGGATCAGTTGCCCGCGAGCAGCTTCCTGCAGCTCGCGACGGCCCTCGGCCTCCGCGAGTCGCGCCTGCGCAGCCGCAAGTGCAGCGGCACGCTCGCGGCGCTCCTTCTCCGCCTTATCCCACTGGGATTCGGCGGAGTGCAGCCCTTGCAGTCTCTGCATCGCTTCTTGCAGAGACTGCCGCTCCTGGGAGCGGACACCGAGCGGCTGCAAGCTTTGCTGCAGCTCTTGCTGGCGCTTTTGGCCCTTGGCCAAAAGCTCACGCTCCCGGGCCATGCCCTCCCGCAGCTCCGCCAGCTTGCGGGAGGCCTCTTCGCGGCGCTCGCGCAGAGCCGCGAGTTCGCGCCGCAGGCCGCCGAGCTCGGACTCGAGCTCGAGCGCGCGGCGATAGGTGCCGGCCCCCTCCCGGAGGGCCGGCTCTTCCGCCACAAGTGCGGCCTGCGCAGCAGCCGCGACGGCAGCGGCACGCGCCGCCTCCTGCTCGGCGGCGGCGGCCAGCACCTCTTGGCCCTCCGCGCGGGCCAATCGGCTCTTAAAGGCTTCTTCCGCGCTGCGCCATGCTTTCAGCGCGGGAAGCCTTGCCTCGGCCTCGTCAGCTTGGCCGAGCTTCTGTTCAAGGAGGAGAATCTCCTCCTCCTTGGCGAGCAGCCCCTGCCGCTGTAACTCGCGGCGGGTCCGTTCCTCTTGGAGCTCGCGTATACGCGCAAAACGCTCCGAGACCTGCAGCGCCGCCTCCAGTTTGCGGCGGCATTCCGCAGCATAAAGGGTGGCCTGCTCGAGGCGCTCCGCCGCTGCCTCTACATCCCCTTTGCCTGCACTGCCAAGACCCTGCTGCTCCGCTTCCAGCGCGCGGAGCGCAGCCTCATTCTCCTTCACCCGGCGGCTAAGCTTGATCGCAAGCTGATCGCCATACTGTTCCAGATGGAACAGGCGCTGCAGCATTTGCCGGCGATCTACGCCACGAAGCGATAAGAATTCGGCAAATTTCCCCTGCGGCAATACAACCGCTCGCGTGAAGTCATCCATTTTTAGACCGATATGCTCCTCCACACAGCGCGTAACATCTGCGAGCTTATCCGCCATAACATTATCTCCGTCAGATGTAATTTCGATGAAACGGCTAATCGTGTTGCTGACGGTTTGCTCTCCTGTACGTTTGAATTTACGTTCAACCCGATAACGACGTGCCCCCGCGGAAGAAGTGAGCTCAAAGGTAAACGCTACGCTGAGTAAATCTTCAGAGTGGTTCATAATCCCCTGTGTTCCATTAACGGCACGTTCCACTTTCCCGTACATCGCCAAAGTAATAGCATCCAGCAAGCTAGACTTGCCGCTGCCCGTAGGTCCAAAAATCCCAAACAGACCCGTCTCACACAGACTTTCAAAATCTATTTCTTGCATTTCTCTATAACTCTGTAATCCTGCTACTTTTAATAGGATAGGTTTCACCTTAGTTCTCCTCTCCTTCCTCTGGCTGACGCCGTTCTTCTTCGGTTAGCTGTAAGAACAGCTCTATCAAGCTATCCTCCGGTTCCGCTCCACCTGTCTGACGCTGATAGAATTTACGGAACAATTCTTGCACCGGCATACGTGAACGGGAAGTCTGTTCAAGCTCCATCTCCATTTGCGGGTAAATTGGACGAATATGAATAATTCCCTCGCGTGACTTGCGCAGACGCTGTATATCATTCATCGACATAGCTTCACTAAGCCGAATCTCCAAATCTATAAAAGCAGAAGCATCTCTACCTTCATCCAGCCAGTTATATACCTCCTGCAATCCACCTGTGGAGCTCCATCTTACAAGCGGACGCCCACAGCGAAGGTAAATTTCTTCAAAAATTGGCTCACCGCCCGGCGCAACATCAATCAGCGTTACCGATTTGGCCTGTCCTGCTTCAGAAAAACTGTATGCCAGCGGAGATCCGCTGTAACGGATCATTCCTTCACCTTTGACACGCTGAGCGCGATGAAGATGTCCTAGTGCAGTATATTGCGCTCCACAAGCCAAAGCAGAAGGATCAACGGTATACGCTCCACCCACTTGAATCGGACGTTCCGAATCACTTTCCACACCACCAAGCACATAAATATGGCTCATCGCTAAATTTACGGTCTGCGGCGTAAATTCCCGTCCCAATAGCTGCATGAGCTTGCCTACCCGTGCGCTATAAGCCAGTCGAAGCTCCTCTTCTCCGCTATCTCCTGCAAGTAGTTCACCGAGACGCGCCTCGGAGGGATAAGGAAGAGCTGCGATTTTGGCGATCTCACCCGTGCGTGCAGCATGAACAGTCACTGGCTCTGAGGTAGGAAGCCCCACTAATGTAATCCCCTGCCTTAATACAAGCGGTGAAACTGAAGATACGCGCTCCGGTTGATCATGGTTTCCGGCGATCACAACAAGGGGCCTGCCCCCTGCAGTCAGCCTTGCGGCAGCCTCATAGAATAGTTGTTCTGAAGCCGCTGGTGGATTAACGGAATCGTACACATCTCCCGCCATCATTATCAAATCCACTTTATGAAAATCGGCGATCTCCACCAATTCATCTATGAACTGCTCTTGCTCCTTCTGCCGGCTTCTTCCTTCCAGCGTTCGGCCGAGGTGCCAATCTCCCGTATGCAATATCCGCATCTTCGTCCTCTTTCCCCGCTCCTACGCGGTAATGAATAGATTTATAATTTCACAGCATGTCCGCCGTCAAAAAAGTACAGCCAAATCTCGCTGATCGGTTCTCCCAAAATATCATGTAATGCCTTGCTGTATAACTCTAGCTGAAAACGATATTTTTCCTTAAGCGCTTCTAACCCACCCTGATGTTCTAAAACAGAGTCCGTCTTATAGTCTAACAGAATAATCCGGTCCTCTTCGCGGAACAGGCAGTCAATGACCCCTTGGATCAGCACTCCTTCACTAAAGCCTTCATTATTATTTCCATGGCTTAGCTCTGTGACGGCTTTATTCATATAATCGAGCCCTCCATAAGCCTCGCCTGCGGGAAGCATATAACTGAACGGCATTTCTCTAAGCTTCCAAGAAGAATCTATTAATCTACGACCAAGTTCATTCGTATAAAAAGTCTCTATCTGATCGGGGGATACCGCCTCCACCTGCTCAGCAGTTAGAATAGCTAATCTCTGCAAACGGGCTAATGTTTCTTCCACAACTTTAGGATCAACAGAACCCTCCAGCGGAATATGCTGCATAACCGTATGGTAGGCTGTCCCGCGCTCCGCTGGGGTTAGACTGCGCTTTTCCATAAATTTCGGACGCCGCAAATGCAGACTGTCTGCTCCTGCCACATCTGTACGTTTATTGTTTTCTGTTGAGGTGACAGGATAGCCACTTTCCTCTAAGAGATCATAAGAAGGCTGGTCCTGCATCGACAACAAAGATTTTAACTCTGTAACAGAGGTTTTGGCAGGAATACCAGAGGCAGCCGCAAACGGATAGGGCCATTCTAGTCTTCTAGCAATTTCATCGCTATTCACTGATCCATAGACACTTACAGATTCACCTTTTTGCAGCGCCTTGAGTACAGATTGACGTTCTTCTGCTTTGTCCTCTGAGTTATCCGAAGGAAGGAACGCCCCGGAATTCAGTTCGGAAGCATTCTGCACACTGATGCTCCAGTTTGAGACATCGCTGTGCAGCACTGTCGAGACGGTACCTTCAGAGCCGCCTAGCTTCCGAAGAATAGCCGCCGCCGGATGCCGGATCAATGCCGGTCCAACCCAGTCCAGATAGCTGCGACCCCGGGCTAGTAAATGATCAGCAAGCAGTAGCTCATCCCGATTCTGCACACTGCTCCAGCTAGCAATTTTCCGTGGTAAATCTCTTACGGTACCGACTAGAATCATCTTATCTCTCGGACGAGTTAAAGCTACATATAATACCCGCATTTCCTCAGCCAATAATTCAAGTCGTGTACGACGATTAATAGCCAAATAAGGAAGCGTAGGGTAGCTGACCCGTGTTTCCCGCTCCACAAAACGTGGCCCAAAGCCAAGCTCCTTGTGCATCAGGAAAGGAGAATGCAAATCCTGCCGATTAAACTGCTTGGCCATACCCGCTATAAAAACAACAGGAAACTCTAAGCCTTTGGATTTATGGATAGTCATAATTCTGACCCCATTGCCCTCTTCGCCGCCACCACCAGCTACACCAAGATCTCCGCCATTCTCACGAAGCCGTGAAATGAACACCAGAAAACGGAACAACCCACGCGCCGCAGTATCATTCTCAAATTGAACAGCCCGATCATACAAAGCTTTAAGATTGTTCTGTCGCTGTGAGCCTCCAGGCAAGCCTCCAACCCATTCCAGATAGCCGCTCTCACCATAAATACGCCAGATCAGCTCACTGAGACTGCCTTGTCTAGCCGCATCTCTCCAGCTTTCAAGCCGTTCTAGAAAATTCTTAAGCTTATGCTTCAGCTTTAGGCTGATTTGCGGTAAAGCTCCACTTCCAGATTCCACATCATTAATGATTTCATCATTATTATCTGAGGTAACTTTCTCTTCCGCTGCACTTGCTGTTTCTATCACATGAGCTGAGAAAAGATCGTATTCTTCCTCAGCTTCCTTTCCATCTTGCATGTTCGCTGCCATTTGTACAGCATGATAGAAAGAACCATGGCTGTACATCCTAACTTTAGCCAGTTCCTCTTCAGTTAAACCAACAACAGGTGAACGAAGCACGCCAGCGAGTGGAATATCCTGCTGAGGATTATCGACTATTTTTAAGAGTGAGAGTGCAATTTCTACTTCTGTAGCTTCAAAATAGCCTTTATTCAGATCCCCGTAAGCAGGGATTCCCTCCATTCGAAGCTCTTCAATAATTAAAGGGGTCCATATTCTCGCCGAACGAAGCAAAATCACGATATCACCATAAATCACTGGGCGCATAATCTTAAGCCCTTTATCATAAATCAGTAGCGGAGATCCGCCATTCAGGCCAGTCATCTGTGAAATGCGGCGAGCAATCGCCCGTGCTTCCAGTTGCGCAGTCTCACTCTCAATAGCTTCGCTCTCCTGAAGTGGAGTCTCACCGTCCTCAGTCTCTTCTACTTTACCTGCTGCCGCTCCGCGATCGATCAATAATAGCTCTGGTGCAAAAAAAGTATCTGGCCCCTTTTCTGCTGCACCCGGGAAATTCGCTCCATACACAAGCTCAGCACGTTCGTCATAATTAATCTCCGCCACTGTCTCGTTCATAATCTGCCGAAAAATCATATTTACGGCATTTACAACCTCCATACGACTACGGAAATTACGGGCTAGATCGATAACCGAACCGCCGGACGATTCATTAGGCTTCTCAGATAACTCACTTAACTCGGATTCGCCAACTGTATTACTGCCACCTCCGGCATTCTTAGAGCCAAAGCTACGGTATTTATCCAGGAACAGCCCCGGCTCTGCCAGACGGAACCGATAAATACTTTGCTTCATATCTCCGACCATAAATCGGTTACCAGGTGTTTCGCGGGATATAAGCCGCACAATCTCTTCTTGCACACTATTCGTATCCTGATATTCATCTAACAGAACCTCATCGAATTGGGCACGGTACTCCATCGCTGCATCAGAAGGCAGGGAATGGCCTGGTAGAGAATCTGGATGGCGCAAAATTTGCAGACAATAATGCTCCAAATCACTAAAGTCGACGAGACCCCGTCCTGCTTTTTCGATTCGATAACGTTCACCGAACGCTATCACCGTCTCAGCAAGCTCTGCCATAAGAGGAGCCGCCTCGTTCAGTTCTCTCAAAAAAACATCTGCAGGACGACCAAACAATGCCTTCTGAAGATCTAAAATACTCTTCTTCACACTATCGCGCAGTTCTTTAACCATTTCCTGCAGTCCAGGATCTGTCGAATCCTTCTTACAAGCTTTCAATTTTCCAAAGTATACTTCCATGAAAATATCATATAATTCTGCCCATGGCCGTTCATTCACAGCCTCCTGCAATGCATTTACCATCTCAAGGTCAGTCGTCAAATTCTCGGCATAAGGCGCCGGACCACCCGGCTGTAGCGCGATCTCCCGGCCTTGGATAAGCTGACTGGCTGCACCCGCAAGGGTCAACTTCGCTTCTTCAAGAATACTTAGCACCCAAGGAGTTCGACCTAAGCTATCTGTGTCTGGTAATGAGAAATCAGCTGCGGTATCACGAAGCCACTGCTCTGGCCAAGGATGGCTGCGGGCATAATCATGCAGTCGCTGTATGAGCGCATGTACCGCATCATCGCTGCGTTCACCACTGAACCAGTCAGCAAGCTGTACAAATACGCTATCCGCGCCATCTTCACCTACTTCACCGTATTTTTCCTCCAGTAGCTCTTGAAGCAGCTCCTGCCGCATCATCTCTGCTTCATGTTCGTTCAGGATACGGAAACCAGGATCTATAGGAATAATCTGATAGTAACGCCGGATTACTTCCAGACAGAAGGAGTGTAGTGTTGTAATCGAGGCTTTCCCGAGCAACGACAGCTGACGGCGTAAATGTTCATTCTCTCCATTCTCCTCAAGCTCCCGATCTAGTGCTTCCCTAATCCGCTGGCGCATCTCGGCAGCAGCAGCTTTGGTAAACGTAGCTACCAGCAATCTATCTACGCTAAAGCCATTCTCTTCCTTGCTGATTTTGCGAATAATCCGTTCTACAAGTACCGCTGTCTTACCGGAACCTGCCGCCGCGGCAACGAGGATATCATCACCGCTCTCAGCGATGGCGCGCCACTGGTCATCACTCCATATGCTTCCTACCGGTTTCGCTTCTATTTCAGACTTCATACTCACGGTGTAGTTCCTCCTTTGCGGGACAGCAGATCCCAAATAACGTCCTTCCCTGGCTTACCCAGATTGTTGTAGCCATTGCCTTCCACGGCTTCATCGAACTGGCAGACGGGTCTAAAGGAACAGAATGTGCAGGCTGTCTCTTGCCCAATCCGGTATGGCTCAATCGCCACATCACCTTCCGTAATGCGTGTCCCGATATCCGAGATCGTTCCCCGAACGGATGATAATAAGTGTCCCCATTGCTCTGGTGTAGCTACAGAAGCACTACTATAAAAACTGCCATCAGCTTTTACTGCTACAGGCACGATAGAAGAATACCCTTTGTCTAAAGTCGTATCCATCAGGGATACTACCTCGCGGTCTGCTGTAAGCAGTCCTTTCATCTTGAAGCGTTTCAGCAATTCTTGTTCTGCCTGTTCCTTGTTCATCCCGTTAGATGAGGTTAACAGTGGGTCATGTACGTGGAAATACAGTGTCCCTGCTGGAAGCGCCGGTTGCCCGAGCCATTGCTCCGAGTACGTAAGCAGCACATCCAGATAGGTCAGCATCTGTAGCGATAATCCATAGTACACCTCGTGCAGCTTGAGGTCTTTTTGACTCGATTTATAGTCAATCACCCGCAGAAGAATTCCATTCTCTCCTCGGGCCATGTCTACACGGTCAATCCGTCCAACAACCTCCATCACACAGCCATTCGGCAGCGTAATTCTTAAAGGAGGCAACTCCTTATCCGGTCCAAAATCCAGCTCCAGCCCTACCGGCTCAAAGCTGCCTCGGCGGGCATGCTCGCCCAGAATTACAGAAGCACGTCCAACAATATTTTTCAGCTTGCGTGAGATGTATCCGTAACGTTTAGAGCTCATCAGAATTTCACCCTGCAGCATCGGCGATAAACGTTCTACCGTCTCACTTGCCTCACGCCGACATTCCTCTGGAGACAAGCTTCCCCAGCCGCGGCCCTCTTCTTTCAGTCTTACCGCCATGTCACTTAACGCAGCATGGAACAGTTGTCCAATATCAGGTGCTTGCAGCTTATATAGCTGGCGTTCCTTCAGTCTAAGTCCGTAAGATGCAAAATGGGAGAAGGAACAAGCAACAAACTTCTCCATCCGGGACACACTGCCTCGCAGTGTCGATCCACCGTACAATCTAAGGCTTGTTCCACGTTTTAGCTTCGTTCCCACGTTACGGTAGAACAATGAACTGAGCAGACGTTTCAATTCGAGACTACGAATATCATCAGCAGCGAACCAGTTATACACATCCCACCATAATTCAGGTATCTCCGTCCCCTGGCGCCACTGGCGTAGCTGCATAATCAATGCACGAAGACTCTGTTCTGGATGACCAATGTAACCGAGGTGAATGGAATCTCTGACTTCTTCTGGTAGTCCTGCAGGTGGAAGTGCTGCCAAGCTGTGCTCATGAACACTTGGGAACATTCTATGCAAATGACGGATTACCTCAGAGGGAAGAAGCGCCTTGCCCTCATCATCAGCAGTGGCGTAGCTAATCCAGAGCTTTCGACTTCCTGTCGTTAGCGCATTATAGATCAAAAACCGCTCGTCCAGCAGCTTACGAGAAGCACCAGGAGCAAGCTCCATACCGGCGTTCTCAAGCACAGAGCGTTCGCCTTCCGAGAGAATTCCATCTTCCTTAAACTGCGCAGGCACAACACCTTCATTAAATCCAAGCAAAAAAGCGTATTTAACTCCCGTTGGTCGAGTCCGATCCATGTTACCAACCAGTACTTGATCGAGCGCGGGAGGAACAAGTCCCATCTTAAGCTCAGCAAGTCCTGTCTCTAGGACTCCGGTGAACACATCAAATTCAAGTCTCTCGTTGCCCATCATCTCGACGATCTGATCTAGCAGATCAAGCACTGCACCCCACAGCTGACTATGTTCTCTAGCCTTCTCGGGTTGCCCCTTCTCCATAGCACCGACACTAAGTTTCTCCAGCTTTCGGGCAACATCCGTCTCATTAAGCAGCTTGTACACTGCGGTACATAGTTCAAGGCCGCTTCTACTCTTCTGTATCCGTTTCTCAAAAGCAAATAGAGGTCCCGTTATACTAGCACGGCATCGCTCCATTGTAGCAAGCAGTTCTTCATCCATCTGTCTGCCGCCTTCCAGCGACAAGCTAGGAATCCCTTTCCATGAACGGCCATCCGTCCAGCGATACCCTTGAATCCCACAAGCCAGCACATAATTCTCTAAGGCGTCCATATCCTCACGCGTAATACTACCGTCCAGCGGTAGCAAAAGCTCTGTCTTTACACAGCGGAATACATCCTCGAAGCGCCAGCGTCGACGCACCACATCCAATGCGGAGCGTACAAACTCTACCAATGGATGGTGCAGCTCATTTACCTTCTGGTCCAGAAAAAAAGGTACTCCGTAATCTTGGAACAACGGTTTAATCAGTTGCTCGTAATCTCCAATATTACGCATCAATACGGCCATTTCACCATATTTTGCACCTTCATCTCGCGCCAGTCTGATCATTTCACGCAGTGCTCCCTCAACCTCTGCTCTATGAGAAACTGCTGCGCCTATAGATATCGCTTCATTTGCCAGTTCATCTGCACCCATCCAGACCTTTCGGCGGTCATATCCCCTTTCGAGATGAGCAAGAACAGGACTTTCTTCAAAACGCGGAAGAACCGCTGGCTCCAGAAGCTCGTCCCACACATCAATGCCCAGCTCTTCAGCTATTCCACGCAGTTTAATGTAAGTAACCGCAGTTGGGTGAAACAATTCAAGCTCATTCAACTGATCTCCATAGGGATACGAACGATCAAGTGTAAGGGACACGGTCAGCTTCGATGCTTGCTGCATCAATTCTCGAAGCACTACGAATTCCTGCGGGGTAAAGCCGTGGAACCCATCTACCCAAATCTCCGACCCGCGAATGTAAGAGGAATCAGGAATATGCTCAGCTAGTTCCGCTAAACGATCCTCTTCGTCGATATAGAGGCGTGACATTTCCTTCTCTAAATCGCTGAATACCAGCTGTAAATCATCCAGCTTGCCTTCAAGAATAGGACTTCTTGCAATAGCGCCTCGCATTGCGGATAACTGCTCCTCTAAATCAGAGGAAGCCAAGCAGCAACGCTTCATCTCCGTATGCAGTTGATTCAACCGTTCGACAAAACCCGGTCTGTCGGCAGAGGCACCGAATAATTTCAGTTCCTCTTTACGGCGACTGATGATTTTGTAAATCAACATCTTTTTACCCTCTTCACTGATCGGCAGACTAGCGCTGCCTCCAGTTTCCTGTTTCACTCGATAGGCAAGCCGAGAAAAGCTCAGTGTCTGCGCCCGAATGCTTCCCTTCACATTCCCTACGGTCAAAAGCCCCCGTTCTGCTCCAAAGGAACCTTGTTCAGGTACAAGAATAATGATCGGCGCGCCAAGAGGCTCCTTCTCTAATGAAGAAGAAATAGACTCCCATATTTTTGTTGTCTTGCCACTACCAGAGCGGCCTAGTAAAAAGGTTACCGACATAAATGATAGACTCCTTCCGTAGCGGAGAAAATGTATATGATACAAGGTGAAATACTCACCGTTTGATAATGTTCAAATGAAAAAGTTCAGTCGTTCCTCGTCCCCTCAGTATAACATAGCTGCACATATCAGAACATGCGTTTGCTAGTATTTTCTAATGATTTACAATAAAAAAGCTACGAAGTAAACAGCAACTATTGTATTTTGGTGAGTTGCTGTTTAGTATTTCTAGTTTGTTAAGCAAGAAACGTGATTCCTTAATCAAAAAAAGCCGCTAAATTAGCGACTTTCAATCAAACATTTTTCTTTTCCTTCTTAATGAACAGTTGTATCTGATAATCCCACTGCAATATTCCAGTCACAATAATGTTATGAAGAACAAAATCTGGACACACATCGTATTCCGTCTTTGCCCTTTCAAGTAAATTTTGTAATACAGCATTCTTATTCTCTTCGGTACAAATTGCACACAGATAGTCCCCTTCTGGTAGCACAGTCAGCCCCTCTAAAGACGGATATTTCAAGCAAACAGCAAATAATCGTGTTATTCCTTCAGTCGTGAACATTCCTGCCATATCTTCAAACAGAAATTGTGAATGCAGAGACGTTTCAATTTGTTGATAGAAATGTCTGTGATAGTCCCATAAATTCTTAAGTGTGGGGCTTTCCATTTTATTCGAAAGCATAATTACCCTTTCCTCTATGTGTCTGACAAAGTAATTTTCACTTTGACTATAACCGTCGTGGAACTTATTTTCATAATGTAGATAGGCACGTTTAATTTTCGATTTTGCATACTGCAGACGAGCAATTTTATCGTCTGCTCTTTTTTCTGCTTGTTTTAGAAATGCAATTACTTTAGAGAGATCATTCTGCTGCAAAATATCTTTAATATCCATTAAAGTAAGATCCATTGCTTTGAGCAGTTCAATGGTTTGCAGCTTTACGAGCTCCTGCTCGGAATAGTATCGATATCCCGACAATTCATCTTTATGGCATGGCTTGACTAATCCAATACGATCATAGTGCCGCAAGGTCTCAGTGGTCATCTCTACGATCTCTGCTGCTTGCTTAATTGTAAAATAGTTGTTCATATCTACCCTCTTGACCTTTTTGTAACACAAAAGTTTATGATGATTAAAACATATGCGACTGATAAACGCAACGAAATACAAAATGAATTTATTACCAGAGAGGAAGGCAAATATGAAGAACTAAATCATGTATCAAAGGATTATCAAACATGTATTGCTGTCTATGCAGTCATATTGGTATGGTTGGCTGACAGATCCTACTTTAGTGACTATCATTTTGTGTATTTATTCCAATCCAACCCTTGCAACATATTTGGGTAGACTTTTTCAAGATCATTATGTTCAACTCTAATGCTTTGTTGCATATCGGAACTTGTCTGCATAGCAGCTTAAGATTGGCATTCGTAGGACTGGCTATATTTAAAAGAAAAATGATTTAACAAAGGAGCATTTTATAATGAAAAGTACTGCAAAAAAATTACTAACTACTATAGGCATATTGGTGACACTATTGATATCATTAGCAGGATGTTCCTCCGACTCCACTTCCATGGAGGAAAAAAATTACATCATACCTGCCCAAAAGATTGATACCTTAACAATTGATGTAAAGGACAAAAAAATAAATATCCTCCAATCTAAAGATGAACAAATTCATATTGTTTACTATGAAAGTGAGAAAGATTTTTACAAGATTGATCTATCTGACGATAAAGAACTGTCAATGGTAAGTGACAGTAATAAGGAATGGAACGACTATATCGGAGGAAAAGGCTCGCAAGTAACCAGAACTATTCAGGTATCGATACCTGATGCAACTTTAAAAAATTTGACTTTAAAAACATCAAATGAAAGTATTGTATTACCGACAATCGTGTTTTTAGGGACAGTGGAAGTAAACATAAATAACGGAAATATCCAACTGGACAAATTGAATGTAGGAACGGCTATAACCCTTGAAACAAAAAACGGAAATATTAGCGGTTCAATTTCAGGGTCATATGATGATTTCGCGATCTTAAGCAAGGTAAAAAAAGGAGATAGCAATTTGCCTGCCAATAAAGAGAATGGTTCGAAAAAATTATCTGCTTATACAAATAACGGCGATATTACCTTACAATTTTCTGAGTAGCCAGTAGTTAAATATTGGCTCGTATGAAATCAAATACAAGGGATAACCCCTGTTTCACTTTTGAAACTTCTGGTCCTACCTCTTCGACTATTCCACCGGCCTATGACCGATAAAATATCCCTCTTGTAATGGAAAATCACCTCGATAAAGTTGTTGATCCGACTCGTACATCGATTATCTTATGATGTACCCGAAGCCCAAAATTAAGCTTGATCGTAACTTCCATCAAAATAAAATATAAGCCGCACTACAGCGGCTTATACTTTATGGATTACATTCGGACTCAGGAGTCGCCATTCATGAATTTCGTGCTGTTTTGGCAACTTTTCGGACTAAGCGGACATACCTTGTTAATCCCGAATCCTACTCTTCTTAGAACATAGCAAAAAATCCGTAAAAAGAGGCCTCAATCGAAGACTCCTTTTACGGATTAAAATCCATTACCTATATGAACAGCCAGCTTATTTCTTACTCCGCACTTCAAAAATCGCAAACTTCAGATAGTGTCCTTCGTTAACGCCTAGAATCTGCGGATGGTCTTTGCCTGCGGCACGCCATTCCACAAGTCTCAATACTTTACCTGCATCTTTAGCTGCGTCGGCAATCGTCTCAAGGAATAGATCCGGCTGCATGTGGTAAGAACAACTTGCAGTAACCAAATATCCGCCTTCGTTCACCAGCTTCATGCCGTGTAGATTAATATCCTTGTAACCACGGCAAGCACCTGCTACTGCACTTTTAGTTTTCGCAAACGCTGGAGGGTCTAGGATAACTACATCCCAAGTTTTACCTCCTCCTGCTGTCATCGGCTTGGAGGTATCCGTTTTGGTTGTTTTGCCTCCGGATTTAGCATTTGTAGACGCTACTGTTGATTCCGTTCCGCTTGCAATCGTCGCCCGCTCCGAACGTTCCTCCAGACCTTTTACCTGATTGCGCAGGTAGGCAAAAGCATCATCCACTACAAATTCCACTCGATCACTAAAGCCATTCAGCTCCACATTGACCTTGGCACTCTCTATAGCATGAGCGGAAACGTCAAGGCAGGTTACTTTTTTCGCACCATACTTGCAAGCATGCAGAGTGAAGCTGCCTGTGTGAGAGAAACATTCCAGCACTGTAGCACCATCCCAATAAGGGAAGGTTACGTGTTTACCACTCTTGTTTACCGGCAAAGTTTGTAACGAGCCATCTTCTGCTTCGATTTCTTGCAGCGTAATGCCACTTCGTCCACCCCAGCCCTTCATGAGTGGGGCAATGGATGCTCTATTCTCACGCTGATCAAAGAAGTAGCCTGTCTTTTGGCCCTCTTCGATATCTACTACCAGCTTAAGGCCATTCTCACTTACGGTAACATGACGCGGGCATTCCCCGTACAGCACACCCGTAGTCTGCTCCATCCCTTCCAGTTCGCGCACGCTAACATCACTGCGTTCATAAATACCACGCGGTGTCATAACCTGTACAAGTGCTTCAACAATCTCTGTACGGCGCTTGTCCATTCCAAGTGTAAGGAGCTGCACAACCAGAATATCCCCGAATCGATCCACAATAAGCCCTGGCAAAAAGTCCGCCTCTCCATAAACCAAACGGTAAGCATCTGCCCCAGGAAGGAAACGTTCTCTATGCTGTAGACAATTCGTAAACCGTTCTGTGAAAAAAGCGGTGTCCATTATAGCCAACGGTCCCTGTGATACAATTCTCACCCGAATCTGCGATGCTGGATTGTAATATCCTACAGCCAGAAACCGACCTTGATGGTTAAGGACATCAACTAATCCCCCAGCCTCTGGGTTTCCTTCAACTGATGCAACTTCACCTGCGTAGACCCATGGATGGCCCTGTTCCAGTCTTTTTTTACGATTGCGTTCTAAAATAACCGATGCCAATGACTTCAACTCCCTGTTTTTCTAAAAATGATTTTATACATGTCCTACTTGTTACTTTCATATATTGGTGTACAACCCTCGTCCAAAGGAGTATGCCCTATGTTCCGTGAACTGCTTTTCCCTATCATATATGGTCTTATTATCTTTCTGGCTGGCATGAAGCTTATGGAAACAGCCTTGTCCAAGCTCGCAGGCCCTCTGATGACTAGAAGCCTTAATAAGGCTACCTCTACACCAATCAAAGGAATGATTGCCAGTAGCTTGCTGTCGGCCCTGCTTCAGAGCAGCACGGCTGTAACCGTGCTAACGATCGGTATGGTGAATGCCGGCCTGCTCACCTATGCTCGTACACTAGGCATTATCTTAGGTAGCAACATCGGCACTACTTTGACCACAGAACTGATCGGACTTCAGATCAATTCCATGGCCTCCCCATTGCTGGCTGCCTCGCTGAGTCTGTGGGCAGCTGCGGTTATAGCAGGCGAGTTACCACATACGTCACGGGCGGTAGCACTGTGCCGGAAAATATCAGAGCCGCTGCAATTCATCAGCCTGGCTGTATCAGGATTCGCCCTAGTCTTATGGGGAATCGCAGTCATGCAATCCATCGGCGGAACTCTTCAAGAGAGTGGCCTATTCCTCTGGTTCCTGAATCATGCCGCCACAAGTGCCCTATGGGGACTCGCCGCAGGTGCCTGCTTAACTGCCCTGTTACATAGCAGCGCAGCAGTTATAGCCATGGCCATGGGTATTGCCGCCTCGGGTGCCATGCCGCCAGAGCTCGGCATAGCCATCGTGCTCGGTGCTAATGTCGGTACCTGCGTCACGGCAGTCATTGCTTCCATCGGCGGCTCATCTTCCGGCGTCTTCGTCGCTTGGTCGCATGTTGCGCTCAATGTAGGCGGTGCGCTACTGTTCCTACCTCTTATTGGGCCCCTACAAGCAACTGCTGCATGGATTGGCGGAGGAGCCGCCTCACAAATCGCCCATGCACAGACTATTTTTAATGTAGTATGCTCGCTAATCGCACTGCCATTATGTTACCTGCCTGTATGGTCAAGACTGGAGAAACGTCTTCAATCGTAACAATATACTGTAACGCCTGATCCCAAACTTTCCACAACTGTACTATTATACTTCAATCGAAAATATTATAAAACCGCGATCCATCGTAAAAAGTGATTACCGTCGAAGATATTGCGATCAGAGCGAATAAGATTAAAGCAATATAGTCATTTCTTGAGAACGGACGTCTGCTGTACCAAGTCCGTTTTCTATTAGTTCCGAAGCCACGTAACTCCATAGCCGTACTAATATTCTCAATTCGCTCAATGCTAGTCAGAATCAAGGGCATTAGAATCGAAATGATATTTTTAAGCCGCTTAGGCAGCTTTTCTTTTCGAGAGATGTCTATTCCCCGTGCCTGAGCAGAGAACGATATATTCTCATAATCTCTTTGGATATCCGGAATGTACCGCAGCGCAAGCGATACAGAATATGCAATTTTATAATTCACACCAATCCGGTTTAAAGACGCTGCGAACTCACTAGGATTTGTCGTTAGAAGGAACAACAGTGCCATGGGAATGACTACTGCATACTTAAGGGCAATATTTAATTGATAGAATAGCTGCTCATATGTAACGGTATACCGACCTACAAGATGAACAATATCATGACGTGAACCGTAAACCTTTACACCTTCCAAAGGAGAAAAAATAAAGATAGCTATATGATTAAGCACAAAGAAGATCAGGATAAAATATAGTACGAAAGCATAATCCTGAAATTGAACTTTAGAGACTCTAAAGGCAATCAAACTAAATAATAGCATCACTATTAAACATCTTGTATCATATGTAATCATCCCTGTCACAGACCACACTATAAATAAAATCAGCTTAGTAGCGCCTGTAAGACGGTGAATAGGTGAATCTTGCTTCGTAAAAGTTAACATTGTGGCCTTCATCCGCCCCGGCTCCTCCTGTCGTATGCAATAAATCTTCTTACGAACTCTTCTGGCTGATCCAATTGGACCTTCATAGCCAATGTAAATAGTGAGGTCTCTTTCAAATTAGCATTCCTCACTACTTCTATATCGGTTAATACTCGCTCAGGGCTATCATCAGCAAGCTTAATACCATCAGACAACACTACAGCTCTATCGGCATACTCCAGCATAAGATGCATATCATGCGTAATCATAATGACCGTCATTCCCTGTTCCCGAAGCATCAAAAGAAATTCCATCATTTCGTTGTAGTGCCTATAATCCTGTGCTGCAGTCGGCTCATCTAATATGATCACTTCCGGCTCCAGGACCATAATAGAAGCAATAGTCACACGTTTCTTCTGACCGTAGCTGAGCGCAGAGATGGGCCAGCTACGAAAAGCGTATAGACCGCATATTTTCAAAACATGATGCACTCGCTCACGAATAATCTCCTCGGACACCCCTCGTAATTTAAGGCCTAGCGCAACCTCATCATATAAAAGCGTCTTAGAAATCATATGATTAGGATTCTGCATCACGAAACCGATCCGCTCTGCCCGCTCCTTAATCGTATCCTTGGCAATATCCCTTCCGTTCATCAATATCGAACCGGAAGTGGGCTTATAAAAGCCACAGATAAGCTTAGATACCGTGGATTTCCCGGCACCATTTCTCCCAGCTATACAGACCATTTCTCCTTTATGAATAAGAAGGTTAAGTTTATGAAGTACTGGTCTGCTCTTCTCATAACCGAATGAAACATCATGTAACTCAAGGATAGGTAGACTCTCACGTTTATCCTGCTGCGAATTATTATTATCATACCAGTACTCAAGCTTGCTGGAGCAAGAGTCCAGCCGAATTTCATCTATATGCTGTGGATTCATATCTGATGCAATCGTACATCCTGCATACTTTAAAGCCGTTAAATAGAGAGGTTCCCGAATGCCTACTTCTGAAAGTAAGCGAGTGCTTAATAGCTCAGCGGCTGGCATATCCGCCGCAATGCGTCCGTCATGGATCACAATAATGCGGTCCACCGCACGGTGAAGTACTTCCTCGAGTCTGTGCTCGATAATAATAACCGTTTTACCGGTCTCTTTTTGCACTCGGTCAATAAGCTCAATCGCTTTTGTGCCGGTATATGGATCTAAGTTTGCCAAAGGCTCATCAAACAACAGGATGTCCACATCACCAACTAGAACACCAGCTAAGGTCGTTTTTTGCTTCTGACCGCCTGACAATTCCTGAGGTGACGCTCCCAAATATTCGTGGATATCCACGGCTGTTGCCGCAGCCACTACCTTTTCTATCATTTCGGCCTGTTGAACCGCGTGATTCTCCAGACTGAAGGCGATGTCCTCTCCAACCGTTAATCCAACAAATTGTCCGTCCGGGTCCTGCAATACAGTCCCTACCTGATCCGACAATGCTGCAATACTAAGTTCTTTCTGCTCCAGACCCTTAATTCGCAATGACCCAGACATTTCACCTTTATAGGCAAAAGGGATGAGTCCGTTTATACAATGAGCCAGTGTACTTTTTCCAGAACCAGAGGGTCCCACAATAAGTACCTTCTCCCCTTCGGCAATCGTTAAGTTGATATCTGTGAGTGTAGGCTCCTGCTGTGCTCGATATTGAAAACTAAAATCCTTAAATTCAATCACTGCTTTTTTCATCCTTGACCTTCCTCTTAGCTTCGTTTGAAGAATTTCACTTCCATTATATGTTTTACAGCCATAAAAAAGCCGGTGATCTCCACCGGCTTTTGGTTTGGATTATATTCTACTCAGGCTTCTCTGGTCAAGCTGCCTTGCTTCGTTCTTGTCTTTGCATATGCAATTGCGAGTAGTGAGCCAATCACTGCTACAGTGACTATATTGGATGCTCCGGCGATAAGTCCTTGTGTGAATACTTTATTCGCTGGTTCTGCATAGATTAGAATATCCAGTACAGGTGCTACTAAGAACCAGGCGATTGCGTTTGCTACAATCTGTGCCAGATTAAAACGAATCAGTTCCTTTCGTCCGAACACCCCGTCATGAATCCCAATTCTAGCCACAAGCAGACCAACAACGAGCCCAACAATTCCAGAAGCGATCACCCAACTGAACCAAGGGGAACCATAAAAAATCGCATCCTTCAGTGTATGTCCGATCAGGCCAATGAGTAATCCGGCAAACGGACCGTACAACAGTGCGAACAATGCCAGTAAAGCGTATGTAGTCTCAATGTTAGTGTTTGGAATTCCGGATGGAATCGAACCGAACCTGCCCAAAATAACGAATAAAGCAGAACCGATACCAATCGCAACAATCGTCTTAATCGATAACACCTTTTGTTTTGCCATATTTTCATCTCCCCCAACGCGTCTCTTTTATTTTATGTAATTATACATCGGAATAGTCGGAATTAATATAGATTAAAATAAAAAAATCTGCAAAGCAACATTAATGTTGGCTTTGCAGACCCAGACCACTTATAGAGTTATTATATGATTTGCTTTATCTATTTCACAGTAACGGTTACCGTCACTGTCTTGGTGCCAATCTTTCCTTTAATGGATGCCGTTCCTTTGCTCACAGCTACAATCTGGCCGCTAGCAGATACTCTAGCTACAGAAGGCTTAGAGCTAGTCCACGCCGCACTTCCAGTAACAATAGCTGTCTTCCCCGTATCATACTGCGCAATCACAACTGCATTCTGAACAGCTCCTGGAGCCATCTTCAGTCTATTCTCGTTGACAGTCAACTTCATTAGCTTAGGAACTACATTAATTTTGACACTAGCAGCGAGCCCTTGGTAAGAACCTGATAACGTCGCAGTTCCTTCTGTTATGGCTTTAACAGATGTACTTTTAACCGTGGCAACTGCTTCATTCGAGGACTCCCAATTCATGCTGCTGGAGATATTCCCCGTCTTACCATTAGAGTAGTAAGCCGTTACCTTTATGGATTTAGAACCTTTAATATTCAATTCAATCGCATTCGGTTCTACAACAATTTTAGTAACCTTTTGTTCAATAGTAACCGGGATACTAATAGTCTTATTAGCGTAGGTTCCCTTTAAAGTGGCAGAACCCTTCACCAGTCCTTTGATTACCTTGCCGGAAGAGGTTGTCTTGATAATTGCATTCGTACCGGTAATCTCCCATTCCATAGTACTTGTAGCATCGAGTTCATTCCCATTTTCCATCACAGCTTTGACTTCAGGAACAGCCTTCTCTTCACCAGTAACAATCACAACGTTTTCCTCTGGTCCGAGCAAAATATGAACCTTATCTTTAACTGTAACACTCACTACAACACTTTTTTCCCGGATAGCCGCTTTGGAGGAGGTAGGATTCTCTGATTTTATTTTGCCGACAATATTAACAGTACCAGCCTTTTCAGCAACGAGCTTGCCATCCTTGATGGTGGCGATCTCATCGTTGGCAGAAGTCCACTCGATTTCTTGACTGAGATCCAGCTTCGTTCCATCTAGCTTGGTTCCGTTGACCTTTGGCAAACTAACGGAATCCTCTGTGTACATGTCCAGTTCCTTTTTATCAGCTTCCAACTCAGTAATCGTAGGGTATACCGTCAATTTAAAGCTTTTACTAATCCCTCTGTACTCTGCTTTAATAACCGATGTTCCCACTGCTTTTGCGGTGATCGCTGCAGCATCAGTACCCGCAGTAACCGTCGCCGCGAGTTGGTTGTCCGAACTCCATACTGCACTACTGGATACATTCGGAGTGGAATTCGCAGCATCTCTAACTTCTGCTTTAACGTTCAAGCTCTCACCCATAAACAAGAATTGATCGCCTGATGGAGTAAGCAATAACGCCTCGTAAGGAGCACGTACATATACATCCACAGTTTGTGTAATCCCCAGATAAGATACTGTAATTACAGCTTTTCCTGCGGACAGTACTTTGATTTCTCCCTTGTCTACAGTAGCGACACTTGTATTAGAAGAAGACCATTCCGCTTTCTCTGAAATATCATTTGCGGTCGTCTTTGTAGTCTCTTTGGTAAACGCAGCTACTTTCACCGGATTATCGCCAACGAGCATTTCAATTTCCTTAATTACGATGCCCTTATCATTTTTAAGCTCAATTTCAGAATAAGGCAATTTGACTACAGCTTTAAAGGTTGCTGTTAGATCCTTGTATTTGGCAGTAATGGTTGAGGTACCTTCACCCGCCAGTGTGATTTTACCTTCTGCAATCGTCAATACGCTTGTATTGGAGCTGCTCCAAGTGGTATCAGCCGTTACATCCTTGGCAGAAGTCGCTGTTTCGCCACCAATCGCATTGGCTTTGACCAACAGTTTATCCTCTTCGTCACCCAATTTATAGTTCCCTTCGGAGCTATATTCGAGCTTCAATTCTTTGATCGGATGTGAAACCTCTACTTCTATAGTAGCGAGTGCATGATTATAAGTAGCTGTAATAATAGCCTTTCCGCTATCTATTGGAGTCAATAAGCCATTTACTACTTTTACAGCGTTAGTGTTAGAAGAATTCCATACCACTGCACCGGTCACATCTCTTTTGGAGGAGGACCCTTCCACATTCGCATATACCTTCAGTTGCTTTGGCGTTTGTCCAACCGTAAGCTGCACTTTGGCTGAGCTTTCAAACTCAATCGAGTTGATATCGCCGGCAGCTGCAAAGACACTTACCGGAAAAACCGCAGTAGCTAACAATATCATGATGAGGAGCATTTTCGTCATTTTCCTGTACACAGTCATTTGTTCTCTCCCTTAGGTTATAATGTCGTTTGGTGGTTTATCCCCACACTCTTTTACTTATATCGACAATTGTACACCAAGTGTTTACCCTATAACTCCATAAAGCCAAATTCAGGACTTTCAGACTAGATAATCAGGTGAAGGGTTGATCAATATATTAGGAAGTAAAATGATAGCTACTACATTCTTTTTTTTGAACCATGGGGGCTACGATGAGTATAGAGAACTTTCAACTAGAGACAATCCCTACTCCAAAAGAGGAGGATAGCTTTCTTAAAGGGGTAAAGATTGCATGCCTACACTACTCGGTTATTTGAGCATTGGACTTGCAGCAGGTGTTGTTCAAAAGACAGCCGGGCTAAGCATTGCTGAGATTGCCTTGATCAGTCTGATGCTTTATGCCGGTTCAGCACAGTTTATAGCTGCTGGAATGATAGCTGTAAGCAGCTCACCTGTTGCTATTATCGTTACGATATTTATCGTGAATCTTCGTCATATTTTGCTTAGTGCAGCTCTTTCACCTTATTTCCGGCATCTTACCCCACTGAGAAACATGCTGGTTGGAACCCTGCTGACAGATGAGACCTTTGGAGTTGCTATTAATCAAACAGTGAATAAGCAACAAATCAGTGAAAAATGGATGCATGGCCTTAATCTCACTGCCTATTTAAATTGGTTTATTGCGAATATAGCGGGAGCTTTTTTGGCACAGTGGATTTCTGATCCAGATCAATTCGGTCTACAGTTTGCTTTACCTGCCATGTTCATTGGCATCCTTGTTATTTCCATGATTGATCGTAATAAAATAAAACTTGATTTAGTTGTCTCAATCCTAGCAGTAATCATCGCTGTAGCTAGCTCCTTCGTATTCTCCGGTAGTGTGGGTGTCATTATTGCAACGGTCATTGCGTCAACAGTAGGGATGGTGCTTGAAAAATGGAAGTGAGATGGGATGTATTTTTGATTATTCTAGGGGCGGCTTTGGTAACCTTCATTCCAAGGGTGGTTCCATTAATGATTCTAAGCCGATTCGAATTGCCTGAATGGGGAATGCGCTGGTTAAATTATGTTCCTATCTCTGTTATGGCGGCACTAATAGGTCAGGAGATCCTCTTAAATGATGGAAAATTCTCGCCTATTGCTAATAACGTTGAGCTTTTTGCGGCAATCCCTACTTTTTGGATCGCTATTAAGACCCGGAGTTTGCTAGGAACTGTACTGGTTGGGATTGTTTCGATCATGATCCTGCGGATGTTTTTTTGATCATGCAGGGGACCCCAAAAGCAATGAGTTACCGTGGCTGCTGCTCCCCTCCGTCTCTTATCTGACCACTTCTTGGCGCTACTCGTAAGAATTCGTTATCAGGAATAGCTGCATTATTTCTGCGTAACAATCAAGATTCATCATGCCAGTTTCGTCCACAAAAGAGTTAAAAAGATGACATAGTACAAGTCATTTATAGTGATTGTAAGCGAGAGTTTCTCTTTCAGGCGCTCCGCACCACCTTCTCAGCGATATCTGGGGGATTTATACCCCTCTTTCTCACGTTTCACACCTTCCAGACGATATCTGGGGGATTTATACCCCTCTTTCTCACGTTTCACACCTTTCGAGCGATATCTGGGGGATTTATACCCCTCTTTTTCATCTTTCGCGCCTTTCGGGCGATATCTGGGGGATTTATACCCCTCTTTCTCACGTTTCACACCTTCCAGACGATATCTGGGGGATTTATACCCCTCTTTTTCATCTTTCGCGCCTTTCGGGCGATATCTGGGGGATTTATACCCCTCTTTCTCACGTTTCACGCCTTCCGGGCGATACGGGCGCAGTTTTGGGCTTCTTTACAAAATCACTGCTAATATATGTACCACTTTTCCAAGAATATTGTCCCTGGAGTCCGAAAGTATGCTCAAATGGCTAATAAGTATGCTGGTATCTCCATAGAAAACCGCAAGATTAGGAGAGAGCTATGCCTCTCCCATGTAGCAGCTATTTCTCTGCTATGCGGTTGCATTTCTCAGCTAACGCCAAACATACAAAGGAGCAATTCTCCATTAACGGGAGAATTGCTCCTTTGCTGTCTTTTAACTAACGTCTATTCCTTAACGAACAGCCAGCTTAAGACCGCTCTGACTAACCACGACCAATTCGCCTCGGCATTCGTTCACACCAGCTTCGGTGATCTTCACCTCACAAAGTTCTCCTTGAAGTGAATCCTCTCCATCAAAGAAGACCTGCAAATAGTTGTCGCTGAATCCATGCTGGATATTGCGGCCCGGAGCTCCTTTAGCGGATCTTTCCGGAATCACACTTAGCGTCTGTCCTACAAACTTACGGGCATATGCTAATTGCATTTCTTCGGATAGATCAATCAGCTCCTGCACGCGTACATTTTTGATCTCCTCATCGATCTGATTCTCCATCCGCGCTGCAGGAGTACCTGTCCGCTTGGAATACGGGAATACATGCATCTCCGAGTAATTTACAGCCTTCATGAAATCGTAACCGGCACGGAACATCTCATCAGTCTCACCCGGGAATCCAACGATAACGTCAGTGGTAATCCCGACATCTGGCATTGCCTGGCGGATCAATTGCATTTTGGCGTAATACTCTTCTGTCGTATATTTACGGCGCATCACTTTCAGCACATCATTATGACCGGCTTGTAACGGAATATGCAGATGACGGCACATTTTGGAGGAACGGTTCAGCACCTCAAGCAGCTTCTCATCAATCTGACTAGCTTCGATAGAACTGATACGCACCCGTTCCAGACCATCTACCTTATCTAGATCCCACAGTAAATCGGAAAGACGGTAATTATCAAGATCATTACCGTAACCTCCGGTATGAATACCCGTTAGTACAAACTCCTTATACCCTGCTTCTACCAATTGATGCGCTTGAGCTACGATGCTTTTTGGATCACGGCTGCGAGAAAGTCCACGCGACCATGGAATGATGCAGAAGGTGCAGAAGTTGTTACAACCATCCTGAATCTTCATAAAAGCACGCGTCCGATCCGCAAAGCCTGGCACATCCATCTCTTCGAACTCACGTGTCTTCATAATATTACGCACAGCATTGACCGGCTGACGTGAGGATTCAATATTCTTCACATGTGTCATGATCTGATCGCGGTCCTGGTTACCGATGACAAGGTCAACTCCAGGAATATCTAGAATCTCCCCAGGAGAGGTTTGTGCGTAGCAGCCTGTTACGGCTACGATGGCCTCTGGATTACGGCGCACGGCACGTCGGATCATTTGACGGCTTTTTTTGTCACCTGTGTTAGTTACTGTACAAGTATTAATCAGATATACATCGGCGGGACCCTCGAAATCAACCTGCTCGTAACCTTCATTTTTAAATAGCTGCCAAATGGCTTCGGTATCATAGAAATTCACTTTACAACCTAAAGTATAAAACGCTACGGATGGCATCTCTTAAGCTCCTCCCATTTCTCCAGATTCATATAATATACAAGCAGCGGCAACCATGCCCGCTGTCTCACAGCGCAGAATTCGCCGTCCTAGTCCTACGGTTACTGCCCCGGCTTCTTCTGCCTTGAGGCATTCCTCCGGAGTAAAACCTCCTTCAGGACCTACCACAACCATAACTTTCCCGCCAGACTGCGGCGAAAGCGATGCTAACCATGGAGCGACGCTGCTTCGAAGCTGTAAGCCTTCCTCTTTTTCATAACAAAAATAAACAGCATCATATTCACTAAAAGTCTGCAAAAGCTGTTTCCAGGACAACGGTGATCCTACAGACGGAACGATGTTCCGATGAGCCTGTTCGGCAGCTTCCTTACAAATTTTACGCCAGCGATCCAGTCGTTTGCTTTCTTTACGCTCGTCGTATTGCACTATTGTGCGTTCTGACAGAAAAGGAACAAAGCCTACAGCACCAATCTCTGTACACTTCTGAATTACAGTTTCCATCTTATCGGCTTTAGGCAAGCTCTGAGCGACTGTAATTTTAATTCGAGGTTCATGCGTCATCTCCAGGGACTCCAAAATGTTCACAGTGACTTCCCCAATTTCAATCTGCGCAATCTCTACTAATGCCTCACGGGAAACACCATCGCTAACAATAAGCTTGTCCCCTGCCTTACCACGCATCACTTTAGCGATATGACGGGCGTCTTCCCCATCAATTCTCACGGTATCCGCACCAAACTGCTCCGGTGTAACGAAATATCGCTGCATCTCATCATCATCCTGTTCATAAATTCAGTAACAAGTATAAACGCCTTCGGCGTCCTTATAAGGACGGTAAGCGTTTAATCGAAAAATATAAGTCATAAAGTATAGAGTGATACTTATACTTTCTTATATTTGAAGAAACGGCTTAGTCGCCCTTATAAGGACGTCACCCGTTTCTTCAAGAAATATAAGGTTCGGTCAGACGAAAATTAACGATCAAATTTTGATCAAATTACATAATACAATGTTTGACAAAGGTTGAACAGACTTCATCCCTTGCCTTAGCTGCCAAAAATTCTTAGAGACAACTGTACAAATGTTCTCGACATTTCACTAGCCCAGCCTGCGAGCGGATCTATTGTATACGTCCGTAGCCCAGGAATAAACAGAATCAATAAAAAGAGAAATACAGCCCATTGTTCAAATTGCTGTAATTTGCCGCGGATCGAACGTGGGGCGATATCTTCCACAATCCGATAGCCATCCAGTGGCGGCAGCGGAATAAGATTGAACAGAAACAGAAAGAAGTTCCATTGAATGAAGGTGCCAAAGAATAAGTATACAGCCTCGAGCATGCGATCATTCGAGATATTATCTAGAACTCCAGCTGCCGCAAGTGCACCGTAGATTATAGCACCAATAATTCCTAAGAGCAGGTTACTGATTGGTCCCGCAGCCGACACGATGACTCCCATGAGACGAGGACGACTAAAGTTATCGCGGTTTACCGGAACCGGACGTGCCCAACCGAAGCCAGCAACTAGCAGCAGCAAAATACCAAAGAAATCGAAATGAACAGCAGGATTAAGCGTCATGCGGCCAAGTAATCTTGCTGTTGGGTCACCGAACTTATTCGCGAAATATGCATGACTGAATTCATGTACTGTAAAAGCAATTAAAATTGTAATGAGCAGGAAAGGAAGCTGATCTAAATCTACTCGAATTATATTTTGTAATATATCCATCTTTACCTCTTTCCGGCTGTAAACGCCACCCAATCTTCCTCACGGGATATTTCAATAATCTCAAAACCAGACGCTTTCAGCGCGTTCGCTACAAGTCCTTCTTTATCTTTATATATACCTGAGGTAATGTAGAGGCCTCCAGGCTGAAGCGCGCGGTACACATCATCCGTAAACAATACGATGATTTCCGCCAAAATATTCGCAACTACAATTTGTACAGGCAATGTCACGCCAAGGCTGCCTTCTTGCTCTTGCTTAGCAGGAACGGCTCCTTCTAGTGAGTGACCAGGTCTAGCGGATGGCCACATCTCTCCAGCCGCTGTATCAGCTACGCCTTCCCCGCCCAGCAGCGATAGAAGATCGCTCTCTTTTACCGTTATGGATGATTCAAGCTTGTTAAGGGCTACATTCTCCCGTGCACTTTCCACAGCCACCGGATCTAAATCTAAGGCCAATACGGATTTTGCACCTAGCAGCATCGCACCTACAGCCAGAATTCCTGAACCGGTGCCGACATCGATAACTTCTTCACCGCCGCTAATATTCTTTTCAAGTGCACGGAGGCACAGAGCTGTTGTAGGGTGAGTCCCAGTACCAAATGCCATGCCAGGGTCGATCTCAATGATGGCTTCATCTGGACTCTCAGGCGTATATTCCTCCCAGGTTGGTTTAATGGTAAGACGTTTGGATACGCGTAGCGGTTTGAAATATTGCTTCCAAGCATGCGCCCATTCGTCTTCATCCACAGTCTTCCAAGAAATCAACGCTTTGCCTGGATCAATCCCGTACTCATGCAATTCGGCTACCCGTGGAGTCAATTCTTCTATAACAGCATCCATATCTGTGGAATCGGCATAATACCCTTTTATGACCGCTTCCCCTTCAGGAATATCATTCAAAGGTTGGTCGTACAATTCACCGTAACGTGTATCCCGTTCTTTATTCAGTGTGCCGGATTCCTCGATAGAAACCCCACCCGCACCAGCTTCATATAAAAAATTCGAAATCATTTCCTGTGCTTCTTCTGTTGTATGTATCGTCACTTCATGCCATAACATCTTTATGTAATCCTCCTAAAAGTTTTGTGAGCATTTGCTTCATTGGTTTACTTCGTGCAAAACTCGCTTCGAAAGCATAGGCTTAGTTTTGTGAGCATTTGCTTCATTGGTTTACCTCGTGCAAAACTCGCTTCGAAAGCATTCGCTTCATAGTATAACATTTCTTATTGGTGTAACGCCAAACTACAGCTCAACGACCTGCGACGTCCTCTTTACGCCTACAAAAGCAGTTGAGCGAATGATCATCCACCATCCCCGATGCCTGCATAAAAGCATAGCATATTGTAGTACCCACAAACTTCATGCCTTTCTTCTTTAATGCCTTACTCATCTCATCAGACTGAGCCGTCGAAGCAGGTACATCTGCACGAGTCTTCCAATGATTAATAGTTGGCACACCTCCGACAAAGCTCCAGAGATACTCTGCAAAGCTGCCATATTCCTCGCAAATTTGCAAATACACGCCCGCATTACGAATGATAGCATCAATTTTCAATCGATTTCTAATAATCCCTGGATCACTCATTAGCTCTGCCATTTTGGCTTCATCATAATGGACAATCTTATTCGGATCAAATCCGTCAAATACCTCTCTGAAACGCGCCCGTTTTTTTAGTACCGTGTACCAGCTCAGCCCTGCCTGCATCCCTTCCAGCATAAGCAATTCAAACAGCTTTTGGTCACCATACAGAGGCTTTCCCCACTCTTCATCATGATAGGCAATATATAGAGGATCATCATTGACCCAAGCACAGCGAGTGACTTCCATCATTTTTCCTCCCTTTAATTATTCATAGCTAAACCTTAACAACGTCTACTCACTGTATACGAAAAAAAGGGAAGAACACAAGGTTCATCCCCTAAAAAAGTTATTCTATTTCCTTTAATTATGCTTCTTCTAACTCTTATAACTGGATCTGCACTCTCGTTTCTTTATCAGGATCATCAGTTGTATAGTAGAACATATAGATAGTAGCTTCTGTACCTTTAAAATCCTTATACACATCAATGGCCTTGTTGTTTCCATCCCCCGCGAAATTGACGGTTAGCGGTTTACCTAGGATGCGCTCTTTACCCAACCCGATATGTGTCTGGTTAATTCCACCGAAGCGAGCATCTTCACTTCCAGTTTCTACATAAAGATCGGATCCCTGCATATAGTAGGTCCACTTCACCGGATACCCGTTGAGTTGCTGGATAATCGTCTGTTTCTTTTGAGAGATGTTCGTTAAAAGAAGCGGTATTTTGTCATCATTATTTTTGGTAATTTTATAGCTACCATGCTGAGTCACCTTATATTTAGCTACAAAGGTAATCGGAGTCTCTTTCGTAATTTCAAGGTCGACTGGCCGTTCGAAACGAAGCACTGTCAGCTCCGGCTCACCCTCTGGAGATCTCCATAAATTCCCCTCAAGCGTCTTGCCTGCTACTTCAAGAGCATACTTTTTATAAGGGAAGCCATTGTCTATATCCTTACTTCTAACTGTGACTCGAATTTGAGTAGGCGACACAACCATATTCTCCAGCGTGTAATCAGTCTCACCTGCCTCGAGCGGCAGATTTAGACTGGTTTTTATCGTCCCGCTCTCCATCTGCTTTTTACTTAATTGAAGATCGAATGAAAGTGGTCCATTAACATCTTTTTCTTTCTTCATATATTGCAGCTTATAAGTCGTTTGACCACCGGAAACATCCTCCGCCTTAAAGTATTGCTGCGCTGTATACTCCCCTTTTTCTCCTGGTGTACCGAAAGTACCTCCAGGCAGCGAATTTATGAGCGTTCCATTTTTGTAACCGACAATATTTGGATAGGCCCATTCTTTTGCTTCTGGCTGATCAAAAATGATCGCTGAAGAGAATAACATTTTCTCTTGACCTTGGGTAAATGGCTTCACCTCTATGCTGCGCATCCCCTCCTGTCCAATAGGGAAGCTCTGTGTCTCCGTCGAGTGAATATCCAGCGGCAAATCTAACGATTGTTCACTAAAAGCCTGAATATCATTTGTAACTAGCTGAACATTCACGGTGTCCTTCTCTGGTGTCCATTCACTTTCGAAATAACCGTTATAAATTCGGTTCTTTTCGTCCCAGTTCAGATAATTATACTCTCCAGAACTATTTCCCCCCTCAGTACCTTTCAGGGTCATCTCAGTCACACGCCAAGTTTCACTGTCCTGTCGTTGTCCAACATCCAATGTGAATAAGATGACCGTTCGATTCTCATCCACAATGGCGGTATGTAGCTTTAGCGTCACTCCGTCCTTTGTCACCGATTGATCCAGCTTTTGACCGAGGTTTTGTGCCAGTGCCGCCTGAATACCACCTTTTTCACGGAGCATTGTATCCCAATTATAATGAACTGCCGCATATACTGGCGCCGCCGCTAGAAGTAATGAAAACGATGAAACAAGTGCTATTTTGCTCCAGTTTCTCCCCTGTTTCTGGCTACCACTGCTCATCCGAGCGTGAAAAGATGTTGTATTTTTATGTTCAATTCTCTCCCACATGCTTTCAAAATCAGGATATGTTACACTTTGACCCTCATTTAACTGATGCTCCAGCATATTCTCCAACTTTTTCATAAGATTCGCCTTCTTTCCGTTCAATTTGAACCCCAGCCTCCAGCAAAATTCTCCGCAATACCTTTAGCCCTTTATGCAGCCTTGATTTGGTCGTCCCGAGCGGGATGGATAGCAGGTCTGATACTTCAGCCAAGCTGAAATCATGCATGTACCTAAGCGTAATCACCATCCGAAGTTTGACTGGGAGCTGGCTCAAATATTTCGCCCATTCCATTGTCGTCTCCCGCTGCTCAATCAATCGTTCTACAGGGATTTCAGGAGACTTCTTAAATAAATAAAGATTGTCTGAGATTTTTTGTTGTAAAGTACGCTTCCGTTTCAAATGATTCAGGCAATGGTTGACCGTTATTTTCATAATCCAAGCCTTCAAATGCTCTACGTTCTCACGATTCGTGTGAAATACGGTAATGAACACATCCTGCGTCAAGTCCTCCGCATCCGCGGCGTCATGCACCATATAGTAGCAGGTCCGATATACATCCTTGTTGTAGGCTTCGAATAATTCCCGGTTAGTCTCCAAATCTCGCGCCCTCCTTTCTTATCTGTGATATCTATATGACAACCAAGCTCTGGAAAAGGTTCGTTTTTCTGAGCATAAACTATAGATGCTAGTAATAACAGATGAAAGATAGCAATTATACTCGCAACACAAAAAGCCACTCCCCATAAATCTGAGAACTGGCTTTCCTTTATATTCACGCTAACAGCATACAGAAATTAAATGATATTCATAACCTCTCGTGCTTGTGTATCTAAATCCTGGGCTGAGGAAGAGATATTATTGAAATCATCTAAGGCTATTTGAATCTGCTGTTGACTAGCTTCTATATTTTCTTGCACCTGGTTTGTTCCTTTGGAGATCTTATTGATTTCCAGCGTAATGGCATCCACACTATCTTTCACTTGAATGATCGAATCCTGCACCATGGAAGATAGCTTCCTAACTTCTTTTGCAACCACGTCAAAACCACGCCCAAACTCCCCGGCATGTGCCGCTTCAATTGCTGCATTAAGCGCTAACAGTTGCGTTTGCGAAGCAATGTTACGAATAGTTTGTACAATTCCCTGAATCGATACCGCTTGTGTCTCCAGATTAGCTAGAGTCTGTGTATTTTCAATGGATACTTCGGCTATTTTATCGATACTCAGCAATAGTTCTTGACTACGTTCAATGCCTTTCTCGGCTCTATGATTTAAGCTGTCCGACATCTCTTGCATCCGCTGTACCACAACACTCATGTTATTTTGTCGATCCGTGATATTAGTCGCTATCTTAGATACGCCAATGACCTGTTCATTATTTTCATCAAAGACAGGCATATATGTAGCTTCCAGCCATACCGCATTTCCTTTTGCATCCATTCGTTCGATCTTATCCTGGACACTTTTCCCTGAAAAAAGATCCTGCCAGAACAGCTCATAGCCCGGGCTATTTACAAAGTGAGGAAAGCAAAACTCTTTATGATGCATCCCATACATCTCTTCTTTGTTATACCCCATCGAACTAGCAAAAACGTCATTCACATAAGCCACTCTTCGATCAAGATCAAACCTTATAATCGCTAAATTTTTTTCTAAAGATCGGACAACAAGCTCATCGGTAACTCCCTGAGAGTGTACCATTCCCATATAATAATTCCTCCTGGATATCTATAAGTTACTCGTCGCGTCATCATGAAGTATATCTGAACAATTATACGCTCTTATTGCGCAGAGAGAAATACATGATTCTTATTAAATTTATTAAAATTCGTTGTTAAAAAAGGCCAATGGCGAGCGAGTATTGCTCATTTCTAATAGATTGATCCCTGAAATACTTTTAAGTGATGATAATTAGGGAAAACCTCCCTATAAATACACAAATATCGAAGATTTATCTCTTTTTTAGGGAAATGCTCCCTATAATCTTATAAAATCAAGCCTTTTTCTAGTTTTAAGAGTTATTTGTGGGAGATTCTCCCTAAAAGCTCACATTTTTAGGCGCCTGGAGAAAAATACAGGGAGTTTTTCCGTATTTATTTTTAACCACAAAAACCCCAGCTGTAATTCCAGCCAGGGTTCGAAGCAAGTTCCTATTAATACTAATTTGTCTCTTGAAAATGCACATACCAAACGGTCCAGCAAACATAGCCCTTATATGTACAGTTCCTTATTTCTTGGATCCGTAATCTCCCATCTTGATTCCCCATACTGAATCCTTCTGATGGGCAGCAGCCTCCTTTAAACTTGGAAGTCTTGCATCCAGAGGACTATGTCTTTCCAAATACATCACAAACGCCTGGCGAACCCCAATCTCAGCATCCAGTTTATTAAGTTCGTTCGGGTGTTTCTCCATCTCGGCTAATTCTACTTCCCAACGGTATAAATCGCTTGCCTCAGATCGTTCCAGCCGAACTTTTTCAGTTAGCTCCCGCAGCTCACGGTAGGCCTGTTTTACTTTTGAAGAGTACAGTTGCTTCTGATTCATAAAAGTTAAGAATGCGATAAGCAGTGCTAAACCTATCCATAAAATAACGTTGTCCATATTCTCCCCCCTGCTTGGGCTATTCTCCTAATTATACACACCAGAACGCAAAAATACCCCACAATGTGAGGTATCTGCCTTAGCTTTTAGCATCTATTCTTTTTTCATAATTTCATGCAGCTGACGTTTGTCTGCTTCTAAAGCCCGGGCCTGGGCTTCGATATCCTCCAGATCTGCCTCCGCTGCTGAAAACTCTACGTCCTCTGCCTTCGCCTCGTACAGCATTTTCATCTTCTCGGTCTTTGAGAATATTTGCGAGTTCTCTCTATCCATAGTATCGATCATCTCCCTTCTTATTAAGAAAATTATTATTCAAATCATCCCGCCTGCTTCTTCAATTAAGCGTAATGCTTGATCATGAGACTCCGAATTCAAGATCACCGTAAGTAAAATATCTCTACCCGTCGGTCCTCCATCTCCGCCATGACTCATCCCACTGGCGCTGGTATCAGCAGCAGCTAGTATACCTGTGTGTGCACGCTCAGCAGTCATGGAGTCCATTCTGGCAACATTGCCTGTCACTGGGTTTACCCCTGAGCTAAAGCTCGTGCCTCCATATCTACTGAAGCGATCAACGGAAATTTCAATGGCCCGAAGTGCACGGAGCTTACGAGCAACACCCTCCGCTTCCTCAGGGCTTTTAAAATAAGCCAAAATAGATCTTTCCGACATCTTATCCCCGCTCTCGCTTGAAATTCAGATATCTGTTGCATTCCTTTATATTGTCTTCATTTCACTTCTTTTATGCCCTTTTTTTCTCATACTCCACTTATTTACTGGGAATTCGACATTTTCCTCGACGCTTCCCTGCAATATAGTGCTAAAGTTGTATATTCGATTTGAAGTTATAGCTGTAGAATAAATTTAATTTTCATAATTTTTTACATTTTACGCTGAGGAGGAGAACTACAGATACACCCTGCAATATAAAAATTCATTTGGGAGGATGAACTTATTTGAAACGTACCTTTAAACACTCTATTCAAAAATTTGGTATTGGGGCGGCGAGCTTCGGACTGGCTGTTTCTGTCCTTTTTCCATCCGCTGCATTTGCGAACTCATCCCTTGAAACATCAACTAACCTAGCTAATAATGTACAGTCTCAAAGTGTGACCCCTCATAACTACGCGGGTGTGCTCAAAGGTTCAGCACCAGTATCCGTGATCGTGGAATTAACTAATAAACCAGTCAGTGTGTATGAAAATGAGGCTAAAACTTCTTCTTTACGATCCTCAGTCTCCTTACAACGCAGTAAAATTATCTCAGAGCATAAAAGCTTTATTTCCTCAGCGCAGAAAATCGATGCCGACATCGGTTTTGAATACAGTGAGATTTTTAACGGATATTCCATTACTCTGCCAGCCAATCAAGTAAACAAGCTGTTAGAGCTTCCGGGCGTTGCAGCTGTTTATCCAAATGATGAAGTACATGCGTTAGCAGACAGTCTAGAGGTAGCGACTTTGCCTGTTACACGTTCTTATTCGGACAGTGGCAATCTTATAGGTGCGGATACACTACATGCATTAGGTTACACAGGAGAAGGGGTACAGGTAGCGGTTGTAGATACCGGCATCGATAAAAACCACCCTTTATTAAAGGATAATTATAAGGGCGGTTACGATGCCTATGATCAGGATAATGATCCGTCAGAAACACCTCCTGATGCCAACTCCCCTCCAAAAAATGGTAGCCCATATGAAACCTCGCATGGCACTCATGTAGCAGGTACAATTTTGGATGTTGCACCTGAGGTAGATTTGTACGCGTATCGCGTACTTGGCCCTTACGGTTCCGGTCCAACAGCGGTTGTAATCGCGGGTATTGAGAAAGCGGTCGCTGATGGAGCCGATATAATTAACCTCTCCCTGGGCTCTGATGTTAACCAAAGCTATTCCGCAAGTTCAATCGCGATAGACAACGCCATAAAGTCGGGCGTGAATGTTGTAGTTGCCGCCGGTAACGCTGGACCGGATGTAGGAACATTGGGCGAACCTGCTGGATCTCAACTCGCACTTAGTGTAGGTGCTTCTACTACCCCAGTGAATACCCCATTCTTTGATATTGGCGATGTTAAAAAAATTCCAGGGACCTTAGCAACTTACTCCCCAGACTTAGTTGATAATATAGCTGGCAGTAAGATCGTTTACGCTGGTCTTGGAGGTACTTCCGATTACACAAATTTGGACGTCAAAGATAAGGTAGTCCTTGTCGATCGAGGTGTGCTGAGTTTCGGAGATAAATCTCTAAATGCCAAAGCAGCTGGAGCCAAACTTGTCCTAATTGCTAATAATACTACTGGTGAAATCTCTCCCACCCTTGGTGCGCCTGGGAATTACGTTCCTACCTACGGAATTACTCAAGCAGATGGCAAAAAGATAAAAGCTCAATTGGATGCTGCTAAAGATATCATCAGTTACTATATAGGGCTTGAAGTCAATCAGTTAGCAAACTTCAGCTCAATGGGTCCGGGGATGCCGGATTATCTAATCAAACCTGATGTTGTTGCGCCAGGGGTCAGTATCAACTCCACAATTCCTAGCTGGAATGGTGATTACGAACACGCTTATGGCTTAAAAAGCGGCACCAGCATGGCAACCCCACATGTTGTAGGAGCTGTAGCTTTGCTACTGAGTGAAAACTCTGATCTTAAGCCAAATGAAATTAAAGCACTGCTAATGAACAATGCTGATCCTATCTTTAACCGTGATGGGAATCCTTACTCACTATATCAACAAGGTGCCGGATTAATTAATTTGGAGAAATCAGCTAAAGCTGAATCTATTGCTAAAGTCGGGGAGAGCTTAATTAGTGGTCTTCCAGGTACTGTAGAAATCCCTTATTACACAGGTTCCTTATCCTTTGGCTTGCTCTCAAAGGGAGCTAGTGTAACGAAATCAGTCTATGTAGAGGACTTTAAAGGGATTGGATCAACCTACACGCTGTCCACCGAATGGCTTACAGAAGCGCCTGGTGACATTAGTATTAATATTGCACCAAAAAGTATTACCTCAGGTGTAGATCATTATGCACAATTTACACTGAAGGTTTCTGACACTGCAAAAGAGGGAGCATATGAAGGCATCCTATTCCTAACCTCTGATACAGAAACTCTTCGTCTTCCCTTTAATGCACTTGTTGGCGATAAATTCAATTTAGAGCCTGTTAATCAACTTTCTTTTGAAGATCCACAGATTTCTCCTAATGGGGATGGACGCTCAGACGATACCACCTTTACCTTCTCTGTCAATGAAGAGCTGGATGGCATAAGTTTTGTAGCCTCTTCAATAGATGCTCCTGCGACAGTTTTAGGTGCAGTTTATTCTATCGATGAAAAGGTCTATCGTGGCGTGTACGAAATTACAAATTGGGATGGAACGTTAACAGACCTGGAGACCTCCGCCAAGTCCACTTTACCAGATGGTCACTACTACATCACTCCTGTGCTTCCCAATGGACAACTGCTCGAGACACAAAAGATCAAGTTCACAATTGATACCGAGAAGCCATTAGTTTCCGGCATCACACTTGAGGAGTATGAACGTGAAGCGCCAACCGATCCTGGTGCGGCTCAAATCAGCGGTTTTATTGATGATGACCTAATGGCCTATTATATTTCTAATACACAACCTATTGGAAATTGGTTTACCGTGTACGCCGAAGGTAAACATTATGATGGGAATACTTATAAATTCGGTGGAGTAATTGCAAGTAATGGTGCTTTTTCCATTGACGTTCCTGTTAACGGGGGGCTTAATGAGTACAAAATCTATGTGGTTGATAAAGTAGGTAATGGCGCGGACGACGATGATTATGCTCAGCGACTGCTTTATAGCACAGGGGATGGTATTTTCAATGTAAATCCGTCTCTATCTGCAGCCACTATTGATTTGGGACAACCGGTAACCGTTGATCTAGGGTATTCCGTGACAGATGAGGTTTATGGCATCTATGGGGCTTCATTCGCTGTCATCTACGATGGTTCTCTCGAAACACCAGCGATCCAGCCAAGCGTACAACTGGCTACGTATCAAGAGGAGAATTTCTCTGGTGTTGCACTTACAGAATTCTCAGAAACCTATGATCTCGGAGACGGCCGCAAACTGACACAGTATAGCGTCAATCTATCAGGTGGTGCTTATCACGGCTCTGGCTCACTAGGCAAAATAACCTTCAAACCATCTAAAGCGGGAAAATACGACTTGGAGCTATACGATGTACAGGTCTGGAATGATGCTACAACATCAACGATCCCATCTGGTTTGAGAACGGTAAGCGTAACTGTTAACACACCTGAAACACCGAAGCCAACACCTACACCTGAATCGAATGTACCTACGGCAACCAGTACTCCCGCTTCTGGAATCGCATTGAAATCTGGGAAGCTAGTAGAGACTGCAGATTCAGCAGGTGGCAAGCCTTCAGCGGTGTTCAACATCTTAGACACTGCATTAGCCAATTCGATCCAGAATGCAAAAGATAAAACTTCTGTTCTTGATCTTAGCGATGTAAGCTTCAATAAATATAGCCAAGTTGTTGTTACTCTTACCCCGGCCCAAGCCGAGCAGTTAAAGAAATCGGAGAATGCGCTCCGCCTAAATGGTAATGGGTTCAATGTACTTATTCCAGCGGCGACACTTCCGGATTTCATCAACAGCAACGGCTTAACCCTTACGATTAGTCTGACCGATGCGGGCAACACAGCAGTTTTAGCAGGTAGCTCAGCAGCATTAAATATCGGTTCTTCCATTCTCACTATCAAAAATGGTTGGACAACCGGAAAGCCGATCATCCTTCAGCTTAATCTAAAAGCCAACAGTCTTCATGATGCACGAAAGACTGCCGCTTATGTAGAATCAAAGGATCATAAATGGTCCTATCTACTACCTGGTTCTATCTCTAAAGAAGGGATTCTACAGTTTAACGTTACTGGTGACGGTTCTTACAGTGCAGCATCCCGAAAAATAAGCTTTAAAGATATTGGCACACACTGGGCTCAAACCGATATCGAAATCCTTGCTTCACATGGTATCATTGCCGGCAAAGGAGCCGATGGCAGCTTTAAACCTGCTGACACTTTAAATCAGGCAGAGCTTCTAACGCTCTTCGACCGTCTACTTGGAAAAGGTGACACTTGGAGTACTCGCATCAAAGAAAGTGGATCTCGTGATGTGCTGACTCGCGAGGAAGCAGCTCTTATCATCGCTAAGGCTCTTGGTGCTGATCTTACAGTAGCCAAGACACCTTTAAGCTTTAAGGATGCGGATAACATCGCTGCGGAGGCACGCAACGCTGTAGCCTATGCTGTAACCAAAGGTTATCTCAAAGGTGTTACTGCGGACAGCTTCAATCCACAAGGTACATTGACTCGTGCACAAGCAGCAACAATTCTGAGCCGTGTGCTTGAGGACCTACGTTCTTCGAACAACATCTAGTTGCACTTTAAAAGAAAGCCCCAGCAGCCAATGACTGCTGGGGCTTTTTCGTCTATAAGTCACATTTGCGTTTCCGAGGCAGTCATCGGACTCAGATGACCTTAAACGCTGGATTATGCGATATTTGGTATGCTAACGGACCCCAAAGTCGCTATTGGCATGAAAAGCACCGTATGAGATTGGCTAGCTTGTCCCTACTAACAGTCGACATGAGCAAACTGCCTTAATCAAAAAAGCAGAGCAGCGATCCCCAAATAACGGGAGGATAGCTGCTCTGCTGTATTATTTATTTGCTCAATTAATGAAGTTAGAAATATCAGTCCCCGCGGAACGCACGCTTCACACGATCAAAGAAAGATTGCTCATGCTCATGTGTGTTTTCTCCATTTAGAGAGGCGAACTGTCGCAACAAATCTTTTTGCTCATCATTCAGCTTGCTAGGTGTCACAACAATGACTCTAACATGCTGGTCACCTTGGCCAGATCCACGTAGACGTGGGACACCTTTACCTTTAAGGCGGAAGAAAGTACCGGTCTGCGTTCCCGCAGGAATCTTCAGCTTCACTTTTTCCGTTAAGGTAGGAATCTCAATCTCATCGCCAAGTGCAGCCTGTGCAAATGTAAGTGGAACCTCGCACATAATATCATCGTTCTCACGTACGAAGAAATCATGCGATTTGACACGGATGACAATATACAAGTCTCCAGCAGGACCACCGCGTAAGCCGCCCTCGCCTTCGCCAGTCATGCGCAGCTGCGCACCGTCATCGACACCGGCAGGGATGCGTACATGAATCTTACGCTGCTTCTTAACTTTACCCTGTCCGCTACAAGTCGTACATTTTTCCTTAATAATCTTACCTGTACCACTGCAATGTGAACATGGACGACGATTACGCATCTGTCCAAGTGGTGTATTCTGTACGAATTCCTGTTGCCCACTACCATGACAAGTGGAACAAGTCTCTGGTTTAGTACCCGGTTTAGCCCCGGAGCCGTAGCAGGTATCGCAAGTTTCCGTACGTGGAATAGTGATATCAGTTTCTTTACCGAATACCGCTTCCTTGAATTCAATGGTCATCGTATACTGCAAATCCCCACCACGCTGTGGTGCGTTAGGATCACGACGTCCGCCGCCGCCAAAGAACATATCAAAGATATCGCCTAATCCTCCGAAGTCGCCACCGCCGCCTCCGAAGCCGCCCATACCTTGGTTAGGATCAATATGGCCATATTGGTCATATCTAGCTCGCTGTTGTCCGTCGCTAAGAACATCGTAAGCTTCTTTTACTTCTTTAAACTTAGCTTCAGCATCATCTGCTTTATTCACGTCTGGGTGATATTGGCGCGCCAATTTCCGGTACGCTTTCTTCACCTCGTCGTCTGAAGCATCTCTACTGAGGCCAAGCACTTCATAATAATCGCGTTTATCTGCCACTGCTTTCACCTCCGTACATTACATACTCAAATTCCTAATTACCTGCCAAAGAAACCATTATACGATAAAACCCCAGGATCTGACCATCCAGTTCCAGCAGATGTTTATTCTTACAATATCAGAAGGCGCATTCGCGAAGAGTGTGCAAACTGATATTACAAAAGGAAAGTCAAAACACGGGATGACCCGGTTTTGACCTTCCCTTCTTAACTATATAAGAATTTATCAGTTACGCCCTATACACTTATCGTTTAAGGTTACCCTTGATTCTTATCTTCGTCAACAACCTCGTAATCAGCGTCAACTACATTGTCTTTCTTAGGAGCGCCTTCAGCAGCTCCAGCGCCACCTTCAGCACCTTGCTCTGCTTGAGCAGCTTGTTCGTACAGCTTCATGGACAACTGTTGTACAATCTCAGTCAATGCTTCTGTAGCTGCATTGATTTCTTCAAGATTGTCAGTTTCAAGTGCTGCTTTCACTTTATCTTTAGCTTCGTTTGCTTTTTCAACTTCGGAAGCATCAGCTTTATCACCAAGATCTTTGATCACTTTCTCAGTGGAATACACGAGTTGGTCAGCGCTGTTCTTCGCTTCTACCAATTCTTTACGCTTACGGTCTTCCTCAGCGTGAAGCTCGGCATCCTTCATCATTTGTTCTACTTCTGCGTCGCTCAGACCGCTGGAAGAAGTGATAGTGATCTTTTGGCTCTTGTTAGTGCCTTTATCAGTTGCAGACACATTCACGATACCGTTGGCATCAATATCGAAAGAAACTTCGATTTGCGGTACGCCACGTGGTGCTGGTGGAATCTCGTTCAGCATGAAGCGTCCCAATGTTTTGTTGCCATTCGCCATTTGGCGCTCACCTTGTAGCACGTGAATCTCAACGCTAGGTTGGTTGTCAGCAAAGGTCGAGAATACTTGGGATTTACTTGTAGGAATTGTAGTGTTACGCTCGATCATCTTCGTGAACACGCCGCCTGCAGTTTCGATACCGAGGGAAAGCGGAGTTACGTCGAGCAATACAACGTCCTTAACATCACCAGTCAATACACCCGCTTGAACAGCAGCACCAAGAGCTACAACTTCATCCGGATTCACACCTTTGTGTGGATCTTTACCTGTAAGCTTCTTAATTGCATCTTGTACAGCAGGGATACGTGTAGAACCACCAACCAGAACGATTCTGGTAAGGTCTGCAGGCGTCATGCCAGCATCAGACAATGCTTGACGAGTTGGTCCCAAAGTACGTTCTACTAGACCAGCAGTAAGCTCATCAAACTTCGCACGAGTCAAGTTGATCTCCAAATGCTGAGGTACTCCGTCAACTACAGTGATGAACGGAAGAGAAATAGTGGTTGTCAGTACGCCCGACAATTCTTTCTTTGCTTTTTCAGCTGCATCTTTCAAACGTTGTACAGCAGATTTATCTTTGCTCAGATCAATGCCTTGCTCTTTCTTAAATTCGGATACCAGATGATCCATAACCACTTGGTCAAAGTCATCGCCACCAAGTTTGTTGTCGCCGCTTGTAGCTTTTACTTCAAAGAATCCATCGCCCAGTTCAAGGATAGATACGTCGAACGTACCGCCACCAAGGTCATAAACAAGGATAGTTTGATCTTCGGATTTCTCCAGACCATATGCCAAAGCTGCAGCTGTTGGCTCATTCACAATACGCAAAACTTCCAAGCCTGCAATTTTACCTGCATCTTTAGTAGCTTGACGTTGGCTGTCATTGAAATAAGCAGGAACTGTGATAACTGCTTGAGTAACAGTTTGGCCAAGATATGCTTCTGCATCGGATTTCAGCTTTTGAAGAATCATTGCTGAAATTTCTTGTGGGGAATAGTCTTTACCATCGATGCTTTCTTTATGGTTAGTACCCATGTGACGTTTAACAGAGCTGATCGTACGATCAGGGTTAGTAATTGCTTGGCGTTTAGCTGTTTCACCGACGATACGCTCGCCGTCTTTCTTAAAACCTACCACCGAAGGGGTTGTACGTGCGCCCTCTGGGTTTGGAATTACAACGGCTTCGCCGCCTTCCATTACGGCAACGCAAGAGTTCGTGGTTCCTAAGTCAATACCGATAACTTTACTCACAATAATTTGCCTCCTCTAAAGGTATATGGAGCATTCGCTCATTAAAATAATAAAATATTTAAAAAATTCGAATGGTACATGGTGGACAGATACTGCCCGTCCTATATATACAGATTACATGCTGACTTTGACCATAGCAGGACGAAGGACTTTATCTTTCAGGAGGTATCCCTTTTGGACCTCTTCCGTTACGATACCCTCTTCGTACTCCTCGCTCTCCACCTGCATAATAGCCTGATGGTATTCAGGATTAAAAGGCTGTCCTACTGTTTCCATAGCCGTAAGTCCCTCGGACTTCAATACCCCATCTAGCTGACGGAAAATCATATTAACACCCTTCACGAAAGCTTCGGATTCTGGGCTGCTAGGAGAAGTCACTAAAGCACGCTCAAAATTGTCCAGTACTGAAAGCAATTCAGTCACGAGCTTGGAGGTGGCATATTGAGCCAACTCTTCTTTCTCCTTCTGAGTACGACGACGGAAGTTATCGAAATCAGCCTGCGCACGCAACGCACGTCCTTGATATTCATCAGCGAGATCCTGCAGACGTTTTACCTCCGAACCTGTGTCTGAAGCACCTTCACTAATTTCTTCTGCCGTAAATGAGTCGGTTTCCGAAGCTACATCAGCCTCAGGTTCCTCATTTATCAAATCTTCTTTGAATTCATTAGCATCTTGAACTTGTTCCTTTTTCAAGTTGTCTTCACCTCCTTAAAATCATTCATTAAAATCATTCACGTAATCAATGTTGACTCTGTTCACTTATACCAGTGTGCCAGCATCGCTGTCAAATCTCGGGATAAAATGCCCAAGATCCCCATCACTCTTGCATATTCCATTCGTGTCGGACCAAGGATACCAATGCTCCCCAGTGCCTGCCCATCAAGAGAATAAGTGGCGGTGATCAGACTGCAGTTAGCGAACGCTTCATGATTGTTCTCCGTCCCTATTCGGACCTGGATACCTGTGCCGCCTGTTGTAGGGGCCAGCATTTTGAGCAATGTAGGCGTCTCTTCCAGCAGATCAAGAATGCTTTTCACCTTGTCAACATCCTTGAACTCAGGCTGTGTAAGCATATTCGTCGCTCCACTAAGATAGATACGCTGCTCTTGATCACTTTCCAGCGCAATGTCTAGCACTTGCATTAATTCTTCATAATGTGAGATGTGACGCTGCATTTCCTCGCCAAGCTCGGAATACAGCCGAGTCTTCAGCTTATAGAGTGGTACATTGACCAGCTTACTATTCAGTAGGTTAACCACTTTCTCCATCTCGGAAACGGATATCTCCGGCGGAATGTTCACCGTACGGTTCTCAACTTGACCCGTACTTGTAACAATAATCGCTACAGCGGTTTTATCATCTAGTGGTAACAACTGAAAATGACGCAATGATGTATGAAAAACCTCCGGTCCCAGAAGGATGGAAGTGTAATTCGTCATATTGGAAAGAATCATCGCCGCATGTTGGATTACCTGCTCCATCGCATTCAGCTTCTCGGCAAAAAAAGCGCGGATCGTGCCCATCTCTGCCGTTTCGGCGGAATTCCACGGTACCAAATGATCCACATAATATCGGTATCCTTTATGGGAAGGTATTCTCCCCGCCGATGTATGAGGCTGCTCGAGATAACCCAAATCCTCTAGGTCAGCCATTTCATTTCGAATAGTTGCAGGGCTGTACCCTACATCACCCCGTTTAGAAATGCTGCGAGATCCTACTGGTTCTGCCGATGAAATATAATCATCTACAATTGCATTTAGTATCATTCTCTGGCGATCAGTTAACATGTTATCCCCTCCTATCGGCTGTTGGCTCCGATTCGTTAGCACTCGACTCAGATGAGTGCTAACCACTAATACAAAAATACCAAACTGACATTGACATTGTCAAGTCAGTTCAGCATCTTAAGTACTGCTATTTCATCGCAGGCATGCTGCTTTTTACAATTCACGCAATCTGTCCATACCTTTTCGGGAAAAATCTCTTTCTCAACGACTTCGAATCCGTTTCTAAGAAAGAAATCTACGGCGTAGGTTAGTGCCATGACCTTAGGGATTTTCTGGTTTCTGGCTTCCTCAACCAACTTCTCTAAAATCATTGAGCCGACACCTTTGCCCTTACCTTCGTCATTCAGACCGATCGATCGAATCTCTACAAGATCATTCCCGAGTCTGAAGAGTGACCCACAGCCAACGAATCTGCCGCCAATTTCTGCAACAACGAATTGATCGATCTGGCGTGTCAGCGCCTGCCTGGAACGGGGCAACATGATCCCGCGCTGTGCGTATTCTTCTATCATCAGATACAACGGTTCAACATCTTCTATCACAGCATTTCTGCAAATCACCTGTGCGTCTCCTGCTGGAGACGAATGGCGGATCATTTCCGTCTTGGCAAGCACTTTAATTCACCCCTCTGTTGATAATATGAATAAATATACAACAGAGTGAATTACAATTCAAGGGGTATTTTAAAATTAAACTTCTGTCAGTGCGCCTACAAATTCCGCGAAAACATCGTTCCCGAAAAGGATCCCTTGCTTGCTGAGTCGATAAGTCCCCTCTTCGTGCTCAAGTAGACCCGCATGCAGCATCTTATGCAAGGATTTCGCAAATACATCCTCTATCGAACGCCCAAATTGCGCTTGAAAAGCCTCATTAGAGACGCCTTCATGCATACGTAAGCCAACCATCATAAAGTCCTCCATCGCTTCTGCTTCAGTGATTGGGTATGCGTCTAATCGAGGCAACCCTTTACGTGTAGCTTCAACATAAGGATTTACACCCTTAACATTAATATGACGCTGACGACCCACATATCCATGTGCACCTGCTCCAAGACCATAATAATCTTCATTACGCCAGTAAGTGATATTGTGACGACTCTCCATACCTGGTTTTGCGAAGTTACTGATTTCGTATTGGTTATAGCCCGCTTCCTTCATAGATGACATCAACAAGAGGTACATTTGCAGTTCATCTTCTTCATTAGGAAGAGGAAGTTTGTTCTTATTAAATAGGGTGTGAAAAAGAGTGTTCTCCTCCACCTTCAAGCTGTAAATAGAATAGTGGGGTAAATCAAGCTCCAAGGCCTTACGAATACTTTCGCCCAGCATCTCTACAGTTTGGTTCGGCAAACCAAACATAAGGTCAACCGACAGGTTGTTAAGACCAACTGCACGAGCATTCTCCAAGCTGCGGTATACATCGTCAACATTATGAATCCGGCCAATGCCCGTAAGGAGTTCGTTCTGAAACGCCTGAACACCAAAGCTCACCCGATTCACGCCGCCTTCTTTCATAACCGCCAACTTATCTATATCCGTAGTTCCCGGATTTGCTTCCATAGAGAACTCGATATCTTTATCCCAGTTTGGGAAATGTGTCCGAACTGATTTTAGAAAATAAGCCATCTCATCCGGCTTCAGTACTGTTGGGGTACCACCGCCGACAAAGATCGTTTTGATAACACCCGGTGGAGTGTTCTTGACGGTCAGCTCCATTTCTCGATCCAAGGCTTGGAGATAATCCATAACCGGCTGATCCTTGAGAACGTAGGAATTAAAATCACAATAAAAGCACTTATTGGTACAAAAAGGAATATGAATGTATACGGCCTCAGGGGGACGGCCATTAGTATTCGTGGTCATTAGCTGTCTCCTTTATATAAAAATATCGTTTGACTAGTGTAATCTAAAAAACAAGAAAAGGGAAGCCTGACGGCTTCCCTCCAAGGGCGATCATTTATAAATGATCTCTATTTTAAAATACAAAAAAGTATAAGTTTTACGTTATCCTATATATTTTGTATTTCTCTCAGAAACGGATACTGTCCCTATAAGGACGGCTAAGCCGTTTCTTCTTAATATATCCGCATTTCCACGAGTTCTGCGCGTTCTCCTCCGTTGGTTTCATGAACAACGATCCGAACAGCATCCGTAAGGACAGGCTTCTCTAAACGATGTACGTTCTTCCGGCGATGATTGTCTTTGATGCGGAACATGACTTGCCAGACGCCATCAATGAGTAACTCTACATCGTAAGCCTTTACTAGTTCAGGAATCACTAGAAATGGCGTTTCATGGTGATGTAAGTTGATAAGATCCTCATTAACATCATCGTTAAAGGTAAAATGAATTTCAGAGACTGAAGCAGCATCTGGGAGACGCGCCTCTACCCACTCCGTTCTACCAGCAGTCATCGGCTCAGAAACCCAGCTATGTGGCCCTGCAAAAGGTCGAACATACCCGTCAGTGACTTTGGATGCAGCATATGCGGATGTTTCTACCGCAAAGCAGAAATGCCTGCGTACAAGCTGTTTCATGCTCCACTCCATCACCGGCTGATCTGGCTGATGATCCTCCAGCGCTGAATCGACTACAGGTTTCACGCCTCGCTCAAATGTAATAACACCTGTGATTGGGGTTTCTGAAATATGCAATTGAATATGCTCATTAGCTCGAATAATAGCGAAGATATTACATTCGCCGATTGAACTCCACTGCTCCTCTTGTACCGGAACATCAATCCATTGCTGCTCTCCAGCTTGTACTATTACAACATCAACCTGTCTACACTCTGCTGGAACGTAATTTTCCGCACGCCCAGTCGTCCATAGCTCAACGGTCAACTCTGACTGAGTACTTGCTGACACAAGCAGCTTCAACCCAAGGATATTTCCTTCAACCGGAAACAAAATTCCTACGTCATGAGAAAGCTCATAAGCTTCAGCTGGTCGATCCAGTACTATGCCTTTCATCGTACTGGACGCATGAATCTCACTATTTCTCGCGAGATCTAGCGGATCTTCGTTGCGCAATCCAATAATCGAAGCATCTTGCTTTAACATCACCTGTTGCAATTCATGCATATGCTGCTTGCGAATTTCACGAGGGGTTACACCTTTGATGACGGATAATGCTGCACCTGCTCCAGCCGCTTCACCCATGATCGCACAGGTTGCCATGACGCGTGTTGTTCCAAAAGCCACATGAGATGCGCTGATATTCCGACCCGCGAAGAGTAGATTTCGCACATTCTTCGAATAGAGCGAACTAAATGGAATATGATAAATCCCATCCGCATGCAGATGCTTCGAGCCGCTCTCTTCTGCGTACATCCCTTGCGGTGGATGCAGATCAATCGACCATCCTCCGAATCCAATCCGGTCTTCAAATTCACGCTGAGCAAGAATATCATTTTGCGTTAAGATCGTATCGCCAACAAACCGTCTGTATTCACGTTTACCCGGAATTGAGCCAACCCACTCCAGTGTCATATTTTCGGCATCAAAATGACCTGAGTTTTTAATGTAATCCCAAATCCCATAAATAACAGAGGTTAGCTCATCACGTATACGTTCATTCTCATCCACTGTATCAAGCTCACCGCCCCACTCAATCCACCAGTAGTGACAGCCTGAATCTCCACTCCGAATGACCCGACGGATCGGAATCGACGTTGTTGTAATATCCTTCGCGAACGATGGAGCAACATAACGAACCGGTTTTCCTGTATCCTGTGTATAAAACAATAATGTACTGCCTAATGTAATGTTATCCGGCACTTCAGGTGCCCATTCCTCATTAAATTCATGGCGGGCTTCACGTCCTAATCGGAAATCAGCTCCTGCCAGGAAGCCAACCAAACCATCGCCCGTGCAATCGATGAACGCCTCACTCTTGAACGTAATCAACCGCTCAGATCCCATCATCCAACCAATCACACTGCGAATCGTCCGATCCTCTGCCTCACCTTCCGCTTCCACTTCGCGTACATCGGTATTTAGGAACAGGCTGATATTCGACTCTGCCTTCACGGCTTCGAGTAAGGTTAGATCCCATAAGTATGGATTTCCCTCCGGGTTCCGGTATTGATTCTCGATGAATAACTCACCCATAATGCCTGTCTCACGTGCATATCGATTTACACCATGTCCTGTTGCACCACATACCCATACCCGAACCTCTGAACTCGAGTTACCACCAAGTACAGGACGGTTCTGCACTAGTGCTACCTTTAACCCTAGGCGCGCTGCAGCGATCGCCGCGTTCATTCCTGCAAGTCCACCACCGACCACTGTTACATCGGATTTAACCGTTTCTGTTCTCATGTTAGTACCCCTCCTATAGTTAGCCTTTCACAGCCGAACTTGAAATCCCTTGAATAATGTATTTCTGACCCACAAAGAAGATAATAATCATTGGAATAATCGCAGCCGATGAAGCAGCCATCATCCCGTTGTAGTCCACATTGTTCTCAAGAATAAAATTCTGCAATCCAAGCGGAATGGTATATAGTTTAGGGCTTTGCAAGAATACAAGCGCATTCTCATAATCATTCCATTGCCAGGAGAAATCGAGAATAGCAAACGTTGCTATTGCTGGCTTCGCTAATGGCAGAATTAAGCGGAAAAATATCTTATAATGCCCCGCCCCATCCAAAAAAGCAGATTCCGTAATTTCCTTAGGAATGCTCATAAAGAACTGCCGAAGCATAAATACACCGAAGATTGAGAACATGGCTGGTAGGATCAGCGCCCAATGCGTATTGTAAATCCCAACCCAGTTAAACATGATAAACTTTGGAACAAAAAGCACCTGAGGTGGAACCATCATCATGGATAGATATATGACAAATAGTCCATCTCGACCTTTGAACGAAGTACGTGAAAATCCGTAAGCGGCAAGGGCAGATAGAAACACAGCCCCCACAGTTCCAATAATTGAAATCTTAAGTGAATTTAAATAATACGGAACAAAATCATGACTTCCTGTCCACACCCGAATATGATTGCTCCAGTTGAGAGATGAAGGCAGCCATTTGTTAAACACCTCGGCAGGTGTCTGAAAGGATGTGCTGAGCATCCATAGGAAAGGCACAATCATAAATAGTCCTAGAACAAACATGATGATCGTTACTGGCAGTTTCACCTTCATGTTTCCTGCTTTTTCATTCATACCGCCTGCTCCTTTAAATTATGGTTTCGGGGCCCCCCGCAAAGCTTCACTTTGTGGGATCATTTAGTAATGAACCCAGCGCTTTTGGCCGATCCACTGAATGACTGTAATGACGAGAATGACGGCGAACAAGAACCATGAAATGGCTGAAGCGTATCCCATATCGTAATAACTGAACGCTGTTTTATAAACGAATAGTGATAAGACCGTCGTACTTCCGCTAGGACCTCCAGCCGTAATGGCTTGAATAATCGAGAACGATTTCATCGTCATAATTAATCCGGTAATCATTAATAAGAAAGTTGTGGGACTAACAAGAGGCCATACAATTTTCCATGTTGTTTTGAATGTGCTTGCACCATCGATCCGGGCAGCCTCCAGCTGTTCTGTCGAAATTTCCTGTAATGCAGCTAAATATATGATCATATTGTAGCCAAGCATCAGCCAGATTTGTACGATATCAATGGCATACATTGCGGTTTCCGTATCCGCAAACCATCCTGGCGGCGATGTTATGCCAATCCAGCGAAGCATTTCATTGATGGGTCCCTGTGAAGGCTGAAATAGCAGCATCCAGACAAATGCAACGGCTACTCCACTTGAGATATACGGTAGGAAGAACATTCCACGTAATACGCCTTTAAGATACACACTGCGGTTTAGAAATAGCGCTACAATAAATGCGAGCACCATCGATACTGGAACCGATATCAGGAATATCACCGTATATTTGATCGAGGCATAGAAATTATCGTCATGGAACAATCGTTTGAGATTATCCAGCCCAGTAAATTGCCAATTCGGATTTGAAAATTGATAATTCGTAAACATGAGGACAAAGGAATAGATTGCAGGAATAATAAAGAATAAGAGAATACCAATCATATTCGGAAGAATAAAGGTCATGCCGATCCAGCCTTGTCTGTCCATCCAGCTTCTCCGCTTCACGGTATCGCCGCCTTTCGTATGCTGAAAAATGGGTACACGAAAGAGAAGAACGAAGAAATCTTCCTCCTTCTCTTTTGTGCTAACTATTTCATTACTTCAATAACTCTTGCGAACGGGTTTGCATATTCTTCATCGTGGTTTCAATATCTTGCTTATTTAAGAAGTATTTTTCATACTCTTCTTTACGTGCATCAATGGCTTGTTGAGTTACATTTAGCTGGAAGGACGGGAATTTGCCGAATACAATTTTATTCATTGAATCTGTATCATATTTGTCTTCCACACCCTTCATGAGAAGGCTCATTGCTTCCTTACTATCTACACTCTTAGAGGCTGGAATACGACCCCCGCTTGCCATTGGCAGCATACCGCCATCCGCATACCATTTTGCGAACTCCCAAGCTGCATCCAGGTTCTTGGATTTCGCATTAAGAGCAAGCATGTCACCCACACCGCCCGAATATTTATAATCCTTTTGATCTTTATTCACTTTTGGAATAGCGGCGAACGCGGTTTTGAAATCATGCGGATAGTCTTTCAAGTTGTTCGCATTTCGGAAAATAAACTCACCTGCTGCCAGCATTGCCGCTTTGCCTTGCAAGAACATGGTGTCAACCGGCATTTTACTGGTCAGTTGCTCGCCATATTCCGGTGTGGATTTGTCCACGAACATCATGTTATGCAATATTTCCAGGTGTTCTTTCCATAGATCATTCCCAAAGTTTGAAGTACCATCCGCCTGTTTCACACCCATTCCAGCAAGCGTACCGTCCATCGTTGTTGAGAAGGAGGAATCTGCCTGCAATAATCCGTACACACCAGGCTTCGTTAGCTTCTTCGCATACTCCTCAAGATCTGACCAGGTCCAGTCCACCGCAGGAATCGGTAATCCTGCTGCATCCAGCATATCTTTGTTCAACCACACAAACGCCATGTTTTTCTTTGTAGGAATCCCATAGTACTTATCATTGATTTTCCACATTGCTGCGTCCTCGCCGATCTGGCTGTCGATATCATAATCTGTCTTCGTGCTTAGATCCAAGGCAACGCCTGCATCCATACGTTTCTGTAAATGAGCAAGATCGTAGTTCATGAAAAGGTCTATGTTTTGATTGGTCATCAAGGCAGTATCCAGCTTTAAGTTTCCAGCATCATCATTTACATTACGGATATACTCGACTTGAATGTCTGGATGATCTTTATTCCAGTTATCAATTACAGCTTGAGGCCCGGCTTCTGCAGGAACTGCCCCCCACATCGTAAGTTTTATTTTCTCCTTTGCTGTTTGTCCATTTGCACTGCCCTGCGCATCATTACTTCCACTAGTACCACAACCAGCCAGCATCGTACCTGCTAATAAGACAGAAAGCACTGCAGGATACCACTTTTTCTTCATCGATATCTTCCCCCTTGGAAGGATTATGTGTTGTGCTCTACGTCTATAACTTTATCATCAGAGCGGATTCTGGGGGATGAACTACATTTGGGAAACTATAGAACGTTTTTTGGTTCTTTGCGAAATTCATTTGGCGTGACGCCACACCACTTTTTGAAAATTTTAATAAAATAATTATCGTTCTCAAAGCCCACCTGCTGCCCAATCTCACTAATTGTTAGCTTCGTCTCTGCAAGCAGCATTTTTCCAGCCTGAATACGCCGCTCTTGAATATAATTCGTCAATGTTTTCCCTGTCTTTTTCTTGAATAAGTCACTTATATAGCTGGCATCCATTCGTATCAACTCTGACATGGATTTGAGCGAGATGTCTTCAGAATAATGCTCTTCAATATAAGCAATTATTTTGTTCATCTCCACATGATCTGTCGGTCCCGTTTGTTGCTTCTCAGGAAACCATTTATCGGCCTTTTTCATCTTCACCATTCGCTCCAGCTCGGCATGAACCTTACCCATGGTCTGCTTCAAACCTTGGAGATCTAAAGATAGCTTCAGAATGTAGTCCGAAGCTCCAAATACGAGCGCTTGCCGAGCGTATTCAAATTCACTCAATGCGGTCAACATTACAAATCGGCAGTCGAAGCCTTCCTCTCGCGCAACTTGAAGGAGCTTCACCCCATCCATCACTGGCATATTGATATCCGTTACTACCACATCAGGTCGAAGCTCACGAATCATTTGCAAGCCTACTTCTCCATTCTCCGCCTCACCTATAATTTCAAACGGGATTCCAGCCTTTAAGAATAACTTCCGTATACTTTTAACCGCGGGTTGTTCATCATCCACAATTAACGTTCTCCACATGTGAGCTTACCTCCATCGTAAGGTTTTGAAATAAGAAGTGGAAAATGGATAATCACTTCAGTTCCTGTGTCTGATGATACAATGTCCATGCCTGTTCGTTGATTCTTGAACAACAGCTCTAAGCTCTCCCTAATATTCTGAACACCGATTCCTTTTCGTTTCCGTGCAGCCTTATTCAGCTGTGCTCTTTCTATCCCCATGCCGTTATCTTTAACCTGCAGATATAGTTGCTGTCCAGTCACCTTAGCGGAAATATCAATTCTCCCTTGTTTCACAGACTGACCGAAGCCGTGAATCAAGCTATTTTCAATTAAGGGCTGAAGACAGAATTTAGGGATTAATGCGTACTGTAGTTCCTCGTTGATATCATATTGAATCTCAATCCCATGTCCGAAGCGTTGCCGCTGAATCTCCATATAAGATTCAATTAGTACAATCTCATCCTTTAACAGAATCAAATCCACTTCAGTATTTAATGTTGTTTCCAATATTTTGCCTAGCGCAACACAAATTTCATAAATTTCATCATCATCTTTATCTAAGGCGATGCTCTTTATCGTATTCAATGTATTTAGTAGGAAATGTGGATTCATCTGCGAAAGTAACACCTGAAATCGAACGAATTGCTTCTGTTTTTCTTCAAGCTGAAGACGCTGCAACAGCTCATTTAAATCATGGATCATGATATTGAAACTCTGAGTCAGTGCAAGAATCTCTCCCCGCCCTTGCTCGGGTAATTTCATTTTGAGATTCGTTTTAGCGGTCATCTCCATCTTCTTCTGCAGCTTCTTTAGCGGCACTGTAATCGTCGATGATATAAAATAAGTTAATAGAACAAATAGCAGGAGTATGACTCCAAATACAGCAAAAAATCGTTGCTTCTGCTTATACACCTCAAGAAATAGCTGTGCTAGCTGTACCTTTTTAACGACATAACCATTCAACTCTTCGATGTAGCTGTATGTGTATAAGCTTTTCTCCTTCGGATCGATGATGGATGCAGCACGCTCTGTCTGCCGCTGGTGGTCACTCTTCACAATACTCTGCGCAATATCCGGAGAAAAGGTCTTATCCTTATCCGGGTTAAGCATCATTCTCCCTGAGGCATCGAGCAGAAAAAAAGACCCTTCCTGTTTACTCCCTAACGTTGATCTAATAAACCACTCCTCATAATCGATACTTAGTCTTGCATAAGCATAAATGTTAAAACCATTATCACGCATAACCTCATAGAGGCTAAGCATTTTCTTACTTGTCGTACTTTCCCGGACCACATTATTCTTGTCATTCGGATTCCATATATATCGATTCGCTCCTTCTCGCTTCAATGCTTGAACCCAATCCTCCGATTGGATTTCGTCGTAGCTCAAGGTTTCCCTCGGCATAAAGGAAGTGTATGCGTTTCCATGAAGGTCAATTAAAGTATAATACACCGTCGCTCCACTCATGAAGAATGTATTTTCAATCGCTCCAAACTTGTTTTCAACGAGCTTTTTTCTCGTGATTTCATCCGATTGCTCGGGATTCTTCATTATCGATAAAATCGTTGTATCTTGTTCAAGTAATGACCCTGTTTTCATAACGAGACTCATGAGATCAACAAAACCATTCTTAATCCCAATAAGCTGCTCTATGTTCTTCGTTTCCGCATTATCCTGCAGCATTTGTTCTGTCTCTTTGAAGTTATACAGAACGAGCATGGCAATGGGTGTTAGTACCAACAGTAAGAAAGCTAACAAAATCCGATTCTTAAAGGTACTTGGCGTAAGTTTCAAATATAATCGTTTCAAAAGAGGACTCCCCTTACAGTGTATGTGCTTACAATCCTTCCACCCTATTGTAATCTTCTCCTGCGCAAAAAAATAGAGCCGGGATATTCTCCCGGCTCTACCTAATTTCTACTCGTCGATCTTCAGTACTGCCATGAATGCTTCTTGTGGTACCTCTACGCTACCTACTTGCTTCATTCGTTTCTTACCTTCTTTTTGTTTCTCTAGCAGCTTCCGCTTACGCGAAATATCACCGCCGTAACATTTTGCAAGTACGTTTTTGCGCATCGCCTTAACGGTTTCACGCGCAACCACCTTCGTACCCACAGAGGCTTGAATCGGCACTTCGAACATTTGACGAGGGATAATCCCACGTAGTTTCTCACAAATGATACGACCGCGGTTGTATGCACGATCACGGTGAACGATAAAGGACAAGGCATCGACCTGCTCATTGTTAAGCAAGATATCCATCTTGACCAGATTCGAACGACGGTATCCGCAAATTTCATAGTCGTAAGAAGCATATCCTTTCGTACCGGATTTCAACTGATCAAAGAAATCATAAACGATCTCTGACAGCGGAATCTCGTACGTAATCGTTACACGATTAGTATCTAGATATTCCATATTTACGAACTCGCCGCGTTTGTTCTGGCACAGCTCCATTACAGTACCTACGAAGTCGTTAGGCACAATGATCGCTGCTTTAACATATGGCTCTTCAATGTAGTCAATCGTTCCGATTTCCGGATAATGTGACGGGTTGTCGATTTGAATCATTTCGCCATTGGTCAGCATAATTCGATAAATAACACTCGGTGCTGTTGTAATTAGCGGCAAATTGAACTCGCGCTCAATCCGCTCTTGAATGATCTCCATATGCAAGAGTCCAAGGAATCCGCAACGGAAACCAAATCCAAGCGCGCTCGAGCTTTCCGGCTCAAAGCTTAGTGAAGCATCATTAAGCTGGAGCTTCTCCAATGCCTCACGAAGATCGTTATAATCGGAAGTCTCAATCGGATACAAACCGCAATATACCATCGGGTTGATCTTACGGTAACCTGGAAGCGGCTCAGCAGTAGGATTCTTTGCGTCAGTGACAGTATCACCGACACGGGTATCTCCAACATGCTTGATCCCAGCTACGATAAATCCAACATCCCCGATGTTCAATTCATCGACAATGGTCATACGCGGCATAAATGCGCCAACTTCAATGACCTCGAAGGTCTTCTCAGTTGCCATCATCTTAATCTTCGATCCCGCACGAATCTTACCGTCCATTACGCGCACATAGACGATAACACCTTTGTAAGGATCGTAATGAGAGTCAAAAATCAACGCTTTAAGCGGCTCTTCTGAATTACCGGATGGCGCAGGAACCTGCTTCACCACCTGCTCCAGAATTTCCTTGATCCCGATACCGGCTTTGGCAGATGCCATAACCGCTTCACTGGTATCCAGCCCGATAACATCCTCAATCTCCTGCTTTACCCGGTCAGGGTCAGCGTTTGGCAAATCAATTTTGTTGAGCACAGGTAGGATTTCAAGGTTATTATCCAGTGCTAAATACACATTGGCCAGTGTCTGCGCTTCAATTCCTTGAGCCGCATCCACAACCAGCAGTGCGCCTTCACATGCTGCAAGACTGCGGGAAACTTCATAGGTGAAATCGACGTGTCCCGGTGTATCAATCAAATTGAGATAATACTCTACACCATCGTCTGCACGATAGGTTAAACGCACGGCTTGCAGCTTGATTGTGATACCACGTTCGCGCTCCAGATCCATCTGATCGAGTACCTGTTCCTGCATTTCACGCGTGGTTAGTGCCCCCGTGTATTCCAAAATGCGGTCAGCTAGTGTCGATTTACCATGGTCTATATGTGCAATAATCGAGAAATTGCGAATTTGTTGTTGTCTTTTCTGAACGTCAGTCATTCCTTACCCCCACAGACAGCCTGATATTAATCCACTTATTATAACAGTACAAGCTTACTCCATCAATCCCGCCCTTACGTAAAACAGAAGAAACAGCTATTCACGTACCCGTGAAATAACTGTTTCTCCTGAAATCATTGTGATTCTTCCGCCGAATCGAACAATGAGACTACCCAGCGTATGCCCTTCTGAGAAGCTTGCTGCAGAAGGCCTGCCGTTTTATCCGCTATCACATCGACTGTCGGCTTTTGTTCCTCAGGAATCAGAATCTGCTCTGGAGTTTTCGTATTATACCCATCTACCACCTTCTGAGGAAGATCTGTAGTTGACGCAGGATTGCTATTCTGAGGCAATGGAGAAACAGGCGTATATGCACCTGTGATAGGGTCGATCACCATCGGAACATACACATAAGTCTGCCCACCTTGTGTAACCCCATTCTTAATCGGCTGTGATTGCATGCCCGTCACTTGACTGGTTGGCGTAGTCGATAGGTCGGTCCAGCCTGGCAACAGCTTAGAGACGGTCGCCCCTCCGCTGCCGCTGAACTGCATACCTAACAGTATGCCGACCCCTGCCCAAATACCGACCATAACCAGTTTTTTACCGAAACGAGACATGTAAGCCACTCCTTTTTAAATACTTGGTAATAAGGCTGTTTATTCTAATTAAATGTCTATAGCTTAAGAAGCTCCGTTCGACTTTTGAGGTGCTGTAGCATTGGTTTGTCCCTTGCTCTCTTGGGTTGTGGGATTCGTCGCCTTGCCAGCTGCGTTTACCTTCTCCGAGTCATGACTGCTCCAATACACATCCGCAATAGCATCTGCCAAGATATCAGCCGTACGCTTTAATTCCTCTGCTGTATTATCAATACCGCCCACTTCAATCAAGACACTATTAGGTGAGAGGGTTTGGTTGTACTCCCCGTTGTTTCCTTTACCCGCAGCTTTTCCCCATATTCCGCGAGATATTCCTGGGTAACTCTTTTCAATCGTTTGATGAATCTTGTTCGCAAACTCTTCGTTCTTCTTCCAATCTTTATTCGCATGTCCAATAATAAAATACACCTGAGCATAACTTTTCCCATCAATCACTGCAGTTGTTTTGCCATGACGCTGCGAGTCGCGGTGAATGTCGATAAGTTCACTCATTTCTTGGTTTGAGCTCATTGCAGATTTAACCAGCATTCGAGAGTATTTGTAAGAAAAATTCCAGTTATAGTCGGCAATTTTTGTTAGAAAATCTTCTTTGGCATGAACTGTACCAATCCCGCGTTGTTCCAATCTTTTCGTAATATATGATCCTACCAGCATTACATTTTTAGTTGAAACCGCAGAGCTTGGATTTTCGTTCGCTACTCCTAGTAGAGGGTTATAGGCCTCCCGAGGATGTGAATGATAGATAAGGATCCGTTTAACTGAGGTGTCCTTGGTATTATCTGTCTCGCTTTGCGGATCACTCTTATCCGTACCTCCCGCAGCTCCTGATGGCTCAGGAGACGGAGCTATTGTCGCTTCAGGCTGCTGTGCTGGAGTATCTTCGGGCTTGTCCACTTCGTTTGGAACCGATGGATCAACCTCTTCCCCTCCACCTTCAGCCAGTTCATCCGTTCCCGGATGATAATCAACAGGAGCTCCTGTAGAGCCACCCGAGCCTTTTCGCAAAAGAAATGGATCATCCGCTGCCAAGCCTGGCACTTCACGAGAAACTAGACTCTTCGGATCACTTGGATTCACACTGGTCAGCAATTGAAATACAAAGGAAGTCACTTTTTCACCTGAAAAAGCAGAAGGCTCTTTACCCTGCGGTAAATGGGGTACCTCCATCCCCAACAGCTCCATGAAAAATCCACTCGATAGGGAGGCCGCAAGCCCCTTCATAGATGGAATGGGTGAAGAGTTCAACTTCTGTCCGGCCAATCCACCAGCGCCAAGCAGCATAAAAAATACTAGCGAACCTCCGGCCAACAGCAGCATCGTTCTTCCCAGCGATAAAGCATCCAGCACTCTTCCACGTAAACGGCCGATGTTCCAAAGCTGAAACCATTTTTTATTCATTATATTTATGTCCTCCTCCAGCCCTCTGTAATCTCTTATACTCCAAATCTATGAGCGAAAGAGAAATAGTAGAACCGTAAATGAGAGAATAGACATAGAGTCCGGCGAGATACTGTACATCAGTATCCCGCCGGACTTGTGCTAGCTATAATTCAATTAGTGGGTATAAGCGCCGACATTCTCAGGATCGACCGCATCATGCAGGGCCGCGTTCAGACCACTGGCTACAATATTGGCGATGCCTTCAATAAATTCATCGATTTCCTTAGGTGTAACGATCAAATCATGTCCTAGTGGCTCAAGTACTTCCTTCACTAATGACAATCGTTCCTGCTCAGAAATATCGTCTAGCATCCCCATAATTTCCTTGGTGTGACCAGCTCCTTGTCCGAAATGATTCTTCATCATCTCCAGTACATTATTTACAATGGTCGAAGCATAGCAAACTGTAGGAACACCGATAGCAATACAAGGAACACCCAGAATTTCCTGCGTCAATCCGCGCCGTTTATTGCCAATCCCCGAACCGGGGTGGATACCGATGTCAGCAATTTGAATCGTCGTATTGATCCGTTCCAGCGAACGGGATGCCAGCGCATCAATGGCAATAATAAGATCCGGCTTTGTACGATCCACGATCCCCTGTACAACCTCACTCGACTCGATACCGGTCAACCCTAACACCCCGGGAGCAATAGCACTTACCTTACGGTAGCCTGGAGAGACCTGATCCGGCACGAGCTCATAAAATTGCCGAGTAATGAGCGCATTCTCCACCACCAGCGGCCCCAATGAATCTGGAGTCACATTCCAGTTACCGAGTCCAACGATCAGTACAGATGCATCCTTACCAATCCCAATCCTAGTCAGGAAGTCCTCGAATTCGCGAGCAAAGACTTCAGCTACTTTTTGCTGCAAGCCAGTATCACCATTGCGCAATGCTGGTACCTCAAGCGTGACATAATTCCCAATCGCGCGACCTATCGCCTGTGATCCGGCAGCGTTAGCCACACCAAGCCGGGTAACTTTTATCCCATCAGACTCTTCCACTTCTTCGTTTACACCAGGGATTGGCGTCCTTTGTGGCCCTTGAGCCATTTCCTTTGCCTCTAACGCCAAGTCCGTGCGTACCGAATATAGCTGCAGATCCGGTTCCATTGTTCCAGCCTCCTAAAAGTTTTGTAAGCATCGCTCCATTGAATTACTTCGAGCAAAACTTGCTTCGTAAGCGATACTTAGTTTTGTGAGCAGACACTTCCTTGAGTTACTTCTAACAAAAACTCAAATTGCAAGCTTCTGCCTATGCTCTTTTGTCGATAGTGTGCGAGAGAAAGCCCTTGTTTATGCAGGTTAAAATGGTTTAATTTGAAAGCTTTAAGTATTGCTTTTTACTACCGGTCATGCTAAACTATTTTAAGTTGTGAATCATTTGATAATGATTTCGAATGTCTTACAGGAGGTGAATGCAATGCCAAATATTAAATCCGCGGTTAAACGCGTAAACACGAACGAAAAACGCCGTGCACTGAACGCTTCCCAAAAATCCGCGCTTCGTACAGCTGTGAAAACTGCTGATGTAGCACTGACAGGTACGGAAGTTGAAACTGCTCAAGCTGCTTTCCAAGCTGCTTCCAAAAAGCTGGACAAGGCCGTAACTAAAGGTCTGGTTCATAAAAATGCGGCTGCCCGCAAAAAATCCCGCTTGGCGAAGAAATTGAACGCTCTTAAGGCTCAAGCCTAGGACGACATTCATAATGAGCAATTGAAGAACCTGACCGCTATGTTTCATACGGTTGGGTTTTTTTGTGCCTACTATTCAATAAATATAAGTAATAGTTTCCTTTAGACGTTAGTTGAATGAAAAAAAACCACCTTAGGAAGGTAGTTTTCTTAAATGATCAACTTTTCTCTTTTGAATAAGTTACTTTCATTCCGATTAGGCATTTTTCATAGATGGATCATCTCCATATACTTTTTCCACTGCTTTGTTCAAGTACCTAGCCGCAACATAAACAACTCCAGACCAAGCACTTTATCTATAGCTCCTGTCTTCATCTTATAATCCAGATCAGCTAGTGCACTTAAAATTTGCCGCAGACGTTCACTTGAGAACTTGTGGGCCTGCTCCCCTGCAAGCTTTACTGCATAAGGATGAAGTCCAATTTGAGACGCAATCTGACCTTGCGAATAACTATGTGCTGATAAATCCTTCACCTGCAAAATAATTCGGAACTGCCGCGCAACCAGCGCAGCAATCTTAATGGGTTCTTCCCGCTGCTTCAACAACTCATACAGCGTATCAAGCGCCTTATCTAGACGCAGATTAGCGATGTCCTCTACAAGCGTAAACACATTTTGTTCCGTTCCGCGATGCACCAGACTTTCTACTGCTTCTGCATCTACGGTTCCTCCCTTACCAGCGAACAAACATAGCTTGTCCATTTCCGCGGATAAGCCCTGCAAACCTGTCCCGGCATTAGTGATAAGAATCTCTGCGGTGCCAGGTGCCATCGTACAACCCCGCTCACGAATCCCTTTCTCTACCCAGCGCAGCAGTTCTTCTGCCCCTAGCGGGTTGAAAGCTAATACCGTACCCGCCGTTTTAACAGTCTTCACAATTTTCTTACGCTCGTCCAGCTTGTCACTATTCACCATAAAGACGATCACACTGAAATCTACAGGATGCTGCAAATAATCACTTAAAATATCTATACGATGCTCAAGTTTGGCATTTTCTTTTCCCGCTGTAAATAACGATGCGTCCCGCACCAGCAATAATTTACGTTCTACCATAAAAGGTACAGTCTCAGCTTCTTCTACCACAGCCTGCACCGGCGTCTCAGAGAGATCAAAGGGAATAACCGCAAAATCGCGATCCTCTTTGGCAATCAGCTGGTCTTCCAGCAATGCCGCGAATTCATTCATTCGAAATTTTTCACTGCCGTACAAAAGGTACAGCGGTGAGATTTTCCCTTGTTTGATTTCTTTTATCGCCGTTTTGGCATCCATTCCGCCACTTCCTTTTCCATTCATCTAGCCCAATTTGCCCAGATTCCTATTGTAGCAAAAAAAACAACATAAATGCACATGCAAAAACGGAGAAACTCTGGCAGCCATGGCCAAAGCCCCTCCGTTTAAGCGGCGCATCTATATAAACGCCGGAGTGAGAAGCCCTAGAAACTTCCCATCCGACGGTCATACCGATGTTCTTCAAATCCTATACTTTCTAGTTCCTGTCCGGTTGCTATAGTATATTCTGAAACTTCGAAAAATGTTCCAGCCTCAATTTAATTTGTTGACGTTGAAGATGGAGTCTTCGATGGTGTCGCCCCAGGTGATGTAACCGGCGTTGAAGAAGCTGCTGCTTCCTGTACAGTGTACACCTTAGTGGTATTCACACCATCTTTCTCCGTCACATACGTGAACTGCGAGCTATCCGCCGACCATTCTCCAGAAATCCAATTTCCTTCTAATGGATAAGAAGTCACTGCTATCCTATCTTCCACTGAACCTTCGGGTGAATTCTTATAAATAACAAGCTGTAATCCAGCAAACTCAACGGCATAATGCCCATCAGGGGAAGTCCAAGTCTGTACATTAGAATCATTAGAATCATTAGAAATGTTAAAACCCATAACGCCCATTCCGAAGTCATCAGAAGTCTTTAATGATTCCTCCGTAGATGTCGCTGAATCACCTTCGATCCCTTTATCTATAGAAGCAGGTTGATCCTTCTTATCAGCTTTGGACTGATTATTACCGCCAGCACTAGTATCCGGAGTTTGAACTTTCGTTACAGTATCCGGCTTCGGCGTCATAATCTTCTCCGTAGGATTGGGCTTCACATTATTTGTTGGTTCTGGTATCGACCGTCCTCCAGATCCAGCATTAGTTTCTGTTGGAGAAGTCGGCATCGACGCAGGGTCTACCGGCCCCATCGCTCTATCTAATGCAGCGTTATCTTCATTCACATCAGGAGCAGCTGGTAGAGCCCCCGAATCCGTTCCGCTATTAGCAGGCGCAGCCTCATATGATTCAGCAGAAGTAGAGGCTTGCGATTCAATAGCCATATTATTAGCACTATCGCTGGTCGCTTTACTACTATCCTGCATCATTTGTTCTACCTCTGCCCCAGGCATTTTATCCGGCATATTAAAAATAGCGATCCCTAATATTACGGCAGCTGCGATAGCTCCAATGCCTGTCCGTGCTGCTATAGAGGTTCCCTTGGAAGGTTTACCGCGGGAGCTTTCTCGTGAAAATGGAACTACAACTGGTTCCTCGGTTCTCACAGCGCTTTGTTCACGACTGCTTCGATCCAATTCTGCAAGCTGAGGTAAAATAGAGTCAACCAGACTAAACGGGGGTTTCACGTCTGGCAACTGCTCCAATTCTTTGGAGAGAAGTGTCAGCCGCTCAAAGACTTCCGCGCAGGAAGGACAATTATCGATATGACGGAACATCTGAACAATCTCATCTTGGCTCAAGTCTTGGTCTATATAGCGGTGCATCCATTCCATCACCTCCGCGCATTTCATCCCGATACACCACCTTTCTGGTACTCCTGAAGTCTATTCTGCAGCTGCTGTCTGGCCCTAAACAGATATGATTTCACTGTATTCAAAGGCAAATCCAGGCAGTCTGCAATCTCGTTGTAAGAAAAATCTTGTAAATAGCGCAGGACGATGACTGTCCGATGATGCTCGGGCAATTGATCAATCGCTTCACGTATATCCTCAGCTAAATAAGAGGATAGAACCTCACGTTCCACATTGTGTTTATCCTGAAACACCATTTCATGCTCATCAATAGAAACTGTAGGTTTAGTTCTTCTGAATTTATCAATGCAAATATTGGTAACGATTCGCTGAACCCACGTTTTGAACTGGGCCTTTTCCTCATATGAACCGATTTTGGTATAAACCCGGATCAAGGCCTCCTGAGATGCATCCAGCGCATCTTGTTCATTATGCAAAATGTAGAAGGCGGTTTTATATACATGCCCTTCAATTTCTCGCAATAGGGTGATTAGAGCGTCGCGATCGCCCGCTTGAGCGGCTCTGATGAGTCCCTGCTCCACCACGAAGGTTCCCCCTCTCTATGCAATCTTACTGACGCGCAAGACTGCGAATTTGTTGCAACCCTGTAATTAATATTTTTAGAATACCAAACTTTTCTTAGAACGTCATGTTAAGCCATCTTTTATAAAGCGCTATCGCACATTTCATAGCATTTCACAACCAATAATTCCTACTAAGCATACAGGGGAAACTTCAATCATTCAAATACTCTTTTGAATAACTTTATAACAAAAATGACACAAGTATAAACGCCTTCGGCATCTCAATAAAGCCGGCAAGCGTTTAGGTAAGAAATATCTCCCATTTCCAAAAGAACCGGCTTATCCTCCTGTCGGAAAAGAAGCCGTCAGTAAACAAGAAATAACCTTAGAATCGAGCACATAACTCTATTTATATAACACAATCTTGCAGAGCATGAACACTGCGTAGTTGTCCCTAGTTTCATCATCCACAACATACGCCTCTCCATTCTCAAAAATATGAGGGTTATTGTAATTCCTCTCTAATCTATAGATCTGGCCTTCCGTCACCTTACAACCATGGAATGCCGACGCAATTTCTACGTATTCCGCATCCTCTTCATCAGCTGCAAGATACAGCTTTTTATCATGATAAGCAGGCATATACTCACTCCCGGTCCGATAATAAACCATTCCAATTCGTAGACGTCAGTCAAACATCATACTCTTCTACTTTATAGTTTATTGCCTTTGTCCTCATTCTATACTTTATGAAAACATATAATGTAAGAAAATCTGAATGTCGGAAAATATGTATATAAAAAAGGTTGTACGGCTGACATGCGTCAGCTATACAACCTTCAATAAATCTATCTAATCGAATTAAAACAAAACAGAATCAAATACCTTTTACCTCTTTAAATTTCGCCACATACTGAGCCGCAAGATCGGTAATCTGATCGTATCGACCATCCTTCGCAGGTGCAGTCAAATTACCCCCGATTCCTACTGCTATACAGCCGTTGGCAATCCATTTTCCCATATTATTCAGATCCACGCCACCTGTTGGCATAATGTTCACATGCGGCATAGGACCTTTAACCGCTTTCACATAATCCGGACCAAACGCACTGCCAGGGAACAACTTAAGCACATCCACACCAAACTTCAATGCTTCCTTCATTTCATTTAATGTCATGCAGCCAGGCATGTACGGAATACCATAAAGATTACACATTTTAGCTGTCTCTGCATCAAAAGAGGGACTGACCACAAATTCCGAGCCTGCAAGAACGGCTATTCTCGCCGTTAATGGATCAAGTACAGTTCCTGCTCCAATCACTGCGCGATCTCCGTACTCCGCTACCAATCGTTTAATCGCCACATCCGCATCCGGAGTAGTAAAAGTTACCTCAATATTATTCAAACCGCCTTCGATACAAGCAACGGACATTTTAAAAGCTTCCTCAGCACTATCAGCACGAATAACGGCTACAACTCCAACGGACGCCACATTCTGCAATACTTTCATTTTCTTCATCAGTAGACTCCCTTTCTCTTGGTACGATCATAGATGAATATGAAATACTAATTTAGATAAACTTTTTTATTAAATTTACTAATCAAAATGATATAATCTATAATCAGATAGTAATAACAATACGGTTAACAGTCAATACATTTTTCTGGGTATAGAGATATTAATTCACCTATAATATCAACAAACCCTTTTATAGAAAGGATTTATTTCTTATTTGTTTTCTTTTATCCAAAACACCATTCGGATTAAAAAGCATTCTTTTATTGTACAAAACCGATTTATGTGATAATTTCAAGTTACACATCATTATACTGGGATAAATTCATTACCCTAGGAGGAACTCAAATGAGTAAACAGCTGGATGCCGTCACTTTCGGGGAGCCGATGGCGATGTTTTATGCGAATGAAACGGGTCCCCTGCATGAAGTATTTTCGTTCTCCAAAGCGTTGGCAGGTGCAGAGAGCAATGTAGCTACAGGCTTATCACGCTTAAATCATCCTACAGGTTATGTTACGAAGCTTGGCGAAGATAACTTTGGTCATTTCATTGCTCAAGCAATGAAGAAAGAGAACATTGATACCGACAACATTACTTTTACTAAAGAACATTCAACAGGTATGTTAATCAAATCAAAGGTTGTTACAGGCGATCCTAAAGTCGAATACTTCCGCAAAAATTCCGCGGCCTCCAAGCTTAGTCTGGTTGATTTTGACGAGGCATACTTTAATGCTGCAGGACATTTACACGTAACAAGTATCTCCGCCGCCTTATCCAAGAGCTGTCATGAATTCTCTATTCATGCTATGGAGTTTATGAAGCGACAAGGAAAGACGGTCTCCCTCGATCCAAATCTGCGCCCTAGTTTATGGCCGGATACAGAAACAATGGTGAAGACGATCAATGATCTGGCTACACGCTGTGATTGGTTCCTTCCAGGACTCGGTGAAGGCAAGATTCTTACAGGTCTAAGTACGCCAGAAGAGATTGCGGACTATTATCTGGCGCGTGGCGTCAGCTTAGTCGTCATCAAGCTCGGACCTGAAGGCGCTTACTATAAATCCGCTGAAGGAGAAGGTTATGTAGACGGGTTTAAGGTAGAGCAGGTCGTTGATACCGTAGGTGCAGGTGATGGGTTTGCCGTTGGTGTAATCAGTGCGATGCTGGAAAAGCTTCCGATTGCTGAGGCCGTCAAACGTGGCAATGCGATCGGTGCGTTAGCCGTCATGTCGCCTGGCGATATGGATGGACTTCCGACCCGTGAGGAGCTTGCAAAGTTTATGCAGCAGGAGGTTTAAGCACATAGATTTGAGTATATTCATTAAAAAATGCCGTCTCACAGTTGAACTGTGGAACGGCATTTCTTTGTATTTTTATAGCCTATACTTATTTATAAGACTTCACAGACTGCCCTTGTTGCAAGGTCGGCGGAAAACGATAAGTGATAGGAACAGAAGCACCTTTATCCTCGATACAAGAGAGTATAATCTTAGCAGCTTGCATACCCATTTCGTAAGCAGGCTGACGAATTGTTGTAATGACCGGATTATAAATTTGCGCGAACTCCGCATCATCTATACCGATGACAGACAATTGTTCCGGAATAGCGATGGCATTTCGATTCGCATATTTCAGGATCTCTGCTAGCGTGATATCATTCGTAGCCAATAGCGCTGTCGGAGGGTCCGGCAACGCTAAAAGGCGCTTCAGTCCTGTAGCTAATTCTTCTTTTGGCACACTACAGATATACTCCTCACGCAGCGTTAGGTCCGCTTCTTCCATCGCCTTTTTATAACCACTGATCCGCTCTTTACGCGGGGTAATAGCATGTTCCCCTAGCGGCAGGGTGACCAGAGCAATTCGCTCATGGCCTTGCTGTGTAAGCTGTCCCACACCTATCTTGGCCGCCATTTCATTGTCGAGCAGCAAGCTCTGCGTAGTGATTCCATCTACCAGACGATCCATAAACACTAACGGAAAATCCGCCTCTATTAGTCGGCTGTAAGCAGATGAATCGTTCCCCGTAGGAAAAATAATCAAACCGTCCACCTGGCGGGCAACTAAGGTTTCGACGTACTTGCTTTCTTTTTCCGCATTCTCATCGGCATTGCATATGATTACTTGGATTCCGTGTTGCTGCAGCTCGTTCTCGATCGCCCGGATACATTGAATAGACAGCGAATAATCGATATTAGCAACGATGATTCCGACCATATGCGTCCGATTCTGTTTCAAACTGCGCGCAAGTCCATTCGGTTGATAATTAAGCTCCTCAATCACAGCCTCAATCCGATTCTTCGTCGCTTCACTCATATATTTAAAACGTTTGTTCAAAAATTGGGAGACCGTACTCTTCGACACTCCCGCTTTTTGAGCCACATCATCAATTGTTAACTTCTTCATCACTTCGGCTCCACTCTTCTCAAAAGAAAATTACTTTATCAAAAAGTATAGCTTTTATTGGGTGAATTATCTACTAAGGAGTAGAATTCAAATAATCCATATAAAGCTTATTTTGTTGCTCTTCCGATAAAAAAGCCCAATTCTCATCCAGCCACCCCAATCCATTTTTCAGAAGAATATCCGCTTTACGTTGTTCCCCACCCACTTTATAATCCATGATTAAAGTTTCTCCCTTAATCTCTTTAAAACCAATTGCTATAGCAGGCGTTGGAATGCTCATGGTCTCCATATCATAAAGCACGGTTTTCTCTTTGTACTTTTTATCCCCTGCATATTCTAAGTAACTAATTACGAGCTGCTCATGTTCCTTATCAATAGCAATGATTGACTTGTATTCTAAAAGTGTATTGTCAAAGGATTTAAGCGCGATCGGAACCACAGCTTCCCCTGCCGCTGCTTTTTTAACATTAAGTATCGAAAACTTACCATCCTCATACATACCTACACCAAGAGTCTTTTTATAGGAAGTTAACAGGACATAATCTCCTGCTCCAAAAACCCCACTCAAATATTGATAGGTACTTGCCCCTCCCGCATAAAGAGGAAAAGTATATATCCTAGTAGCCGAAGAAGCCGATAGCTCCGTCTGGTCCTTCGAGCTCAGGTAAAGGGTGAACGGTTCTGTAGGATGTGTGTACTTTGGCTTCTTGTAGTCAACCATCGGGGGCGGCGGCGACCAAAGGATTCCCGCTGTTGTCTCAACGGCATATGCTTTGCTCTTATCTCTGCTCATTGGCAAAGGCATGTAATATTTCTTACCGCTAATCTCAAACTCTGCTGGACTTGTCGGAGGCTCTAACGCTTTGTCATTAGTAGCAGGAGTAGAAGAAGGTAGTATCCCTGCAGCTTGTGACTGCACCGATGAAGATTGGACTGGACCATGACTCTTCCATGCGCCTATAGGCAAGTTAAGTGCACCTATCAACAAAATCATAGCCACACTGGTCAGTAGCACACTTTTGTTTATTCGATAACGTCTGTGATTTTTATTTTTAAGCGTAGCAGCCTGTTCGATCTGAATCATCAGCTCAGGTGTAAAGCCATCTTCAATAAAAGGCCTTTTGCCTGCTTGTGCATACCAATCAGTCTGTCCGATCATCACTGGATTACTATTATCAGCTTTGCCTTTCATTCTCTCTCCTCCTTCTGGATGGCTTGCTTAACCTTCTCCCTCGCGCGCGCGAGCCGAGATTTCACAGTCCCTTGTGGTGCATTCAGTAAATCGGACATTTCGCTGATCGATAGCCCATGCTGAATATCCAGTACAAGCACCTCTCTGTTCTTATCTGGTAGGTTCATAATAATTTCCCAGATTCGGTTCGCATACTGATTGCCTAGCGCTTCTCTTTCTGCAGACAGAGCAGTTACAGTGGCAGGTTGATCCCCAAATGGTATGAATCTGCGCCAAAAGCTATTTTTGCTCCAGCTAAAGGCTGTATTTCTAGTAATCGTGAGTAGCCAAGTTTTCATCGACGATTGTCCCCGGTACTTCCCCACATTTTTATATGCCTTCAAGAACACTTCTTGGCTAATATCATTCGCTTGCTCACGGCTTCTAGTTAAGAAAAAAGCATAATTCCACACATCCGATCCATACTCCTCCATCATTTCCCGCAAGGTCATCTCGGACGCATACGCTTCTGCATATGGCATATCTTCGCTTAGCATGTTTCGTCTCACCCCTTGCCTAATAAGACTTTCCAAACTTGAAAAAGTTCCCTTTAAAATAAATAATTAGGTCATATATTACTTAACAGCATAATCTCTATATCTGTCTATTAAAAAGCACCACCGATGAACGCTTAAACGTCATCAATGGTGCTCACGTGTCCGATTGGGGAGAGCTGAATATATCTGTAAATAGCTTTCTATTGCATTTCGTGCAATAGAACTTGATTTTCCAACTCCATAGAAAGATTCTGTTGCACTTCATGCAATAGATACTATTAAAATTCAGAGAATTAGGCGTTTCCCCTCATTTTGAGTGTACAAAGTACAGTAGAATGAAGATCCAGCTATCTTGGATTGCGTTCTATTGCACAAAATGCAATGCCTCCACCAACTTATATCGCACTTCAACCCCCTCCGCCCGCACCCGCATCTGTATCTCCCCCTGCTGATCCGTCCGGAATATAGATGCTTGGTTATCTTTCAATCGCTCCAACACCTCAGCTTTCGGGTGACCATACAGATTGTTAACACCCGCTGAAATCACCGCTGCTGCAGGCTGCCAGAATTCTAACCAAGCTTCTCCAGTAGATGTTTTGCTCCCATGGTGAGCTACCTTCAGCACATCAATAGCAGGTCCAGCGCTGATGCCCTTTTGCTTAGCCTGCTCTACAATCTCCTCTTCAGCTTCCAAATCCATATCTCCGGTGAATAGAAAGCTCCTACCATTCATCTCTAAGCGAAAAGCTACCGAATCGTGATTCTGCTCTTCCAGTAGAGGAATGCCATTCTGATAAGGAGTACCCGACGCTTCTCCATCTCTTCCCTCCGGCCACAAAAAGGACAGCTCTGTCGCATCATCCGGGGATAGGGTCATTCCTTGATGCACAGCGTACAGCTGAACATCCCTCTCCAGTGCAGTCCTCATCATCCCCATATAAAACTCGCGATCAACTAACGTTCCATTAAAAAGCAACGCCAAAACCGGAATCTCTTCCAACACGGCTTGGAGTCCTCCGGCATGATCCTGATCTCCATGTGTCAAAATAATCGCATCTAAACGGTGGATCCCACGTTTTTTCAGCAGAGGCACCAGCACTTTAGCGCCAACCTCGAACGGACTTCGGCGAACGCGCCACTCTTCTTTTTGACCAAAGTTTAAGGTTCCACCACCGTCCACTAGAATATGTGCTCCGCTCGGTGTAGTGATGAGAATGCTGTCGCCTTGTCCAATATCCAGATAACTAATTGTACCTCTACCTGCTTGACCATCCGACTGATAACCTCTATACAGCAACATCCCCAGTCCAACTGCCAATAGTAGAACAATCGCTCCGCTCCAGCGTCCAACCTTAGAAGCACCAATAGCAAACTGTGCATTCTCCACTCTCCCAAACCCACAGTGACTGTTCACAGATAAACCAGCCTCCGCTAATGGCCTCGTCTCATCCTCCATATATTGCGGTGCAGAACGAGCTTCCTTTCTTAGATTGGCAACATACAGCAGACCATACAACAAAACATAGTACACCCCGATCCACAGCAATGAGGGCGAGCCCCAAATCAGTACTCCACCAGTAAATTCATTGATCCACTCCACAGCGTAATAAGTAAAGTTATTCAGCAGCTCCGTAACATGTGCCAGTACTTTTGCAGCATCTTCCCATAGTCGTCCAAGCAGTAGCGCAAGCGTCCCTAGCGGCAATACTACAAAGGTAATAAAAGGTACAAAGACCAAATTGGCGACAAAGGATAGTAGCGAAAACTGATTAAAATAATAAATCGTGAGTGGGAAAGAAACTAATTGGGCCACTAACGTCACCGAGACCGCACCTTTAAGCCAGCGTGGCAGTATGCTCAAAAGAGGATTCATAAGCGGAACGTATACCATCAAGCCCAGGGTCACCAGAAAAGACAGCTGGAAGCTGACACTGAGCAGCATATAAGGATTCCAGATCAACATAACCAGTGCCGATGCCGCCAAAATATTCAGTCCATCCTTCAACATTCCAACTCTTGCAGCGAGCAAGGCAATCATACTCATCAGCCCCGCACGCACAATGGACGGACCCGCACCAGACAAAAGGACGTATACCGGTACGAGTAAGAAAGTGAGCGTTAGTGCGGTCTCCTTTGTCAAGCGTAAGCGTCTGAACAGAAATAAAAGAACGCCTACATACACCGCTACATGCATACCTGAAATAGCGAGAATATGCGTCAAACCGAGCTGAGAGAACTGCTTAAAGGTATCCGGATCGAGATCATCCTGCATCCCAATGATTAAGCCCTTCATATACCCAGAGTGGCGTCCTTGAAAAAGTTGGTCCAGCTCTGCCCCAAGGGCCGTTCGCGCGCTGTCATTTAAGCGAAAAATCGTTAACGGACTCCATGAATCTGGCACGGTTACCCTTACATTTTCCGCTCCCTGCCCCTTCAATAGCCAATGAATCTTCTTCGTATGTAAATAAGCACGATAATCGAAGCCTCCAAAATTACGCGCTACTGCCGGCTCTTCCAGCACGCCATTAAGCAGCACCTCATCCCCTCTTCGCCACTTCGCAGCGACAGCAATTTCTTGCTCAGCCAGAAGTTTGATCTGAACTGCGATTAACTCCCCTTGCATCTTGCTGTCCTGTCCATCCAAAGGATCAGATGAATTATCATCTCCTTCTGCAAGTAGGTTCATATGTAAGAGCTTCATTATAAAATCAACCCGATCCCCATCCCGTTCCACGACGGAAATGATCGTGCCTCTAGCTTCCACGGGGCTCTCATTCAGCTCTGCAATCGTGCTACCCAGCGCTTCAGGAATTCCGCTAATATTGCGAGCTTCGTTCCACTCCCAATATCCAGCCGCTAAAGAAATGGATAAACACAACATGGCTATGTATTTCCAACTTACTGTTCCCCACACCCTCAGACTCACCAGTAAAAGTATTAATCCAGCCCATGCTAACAGCAGTCCGTTCCCTGAGATTAAGCAAGCCGCTGCGCTTCCAGCCACCCAACATACTGTAAAGCTTAACAAGGGTCTTTCCTTCACGTGCCCATCCCCCTTTCACAATACTGGATACAAAAAAAGAACCTCTGCATACGCCATAAAAGCGCACGAGAGGTTCTTCCTCAAGCCATCTTATTAAATTGGTGTTATACAGATCAGCTATTCCGATACTTTGATCATCGTTTCACTTGGCGGCTCATAGTTCTCCAATTGACGAAATATGATACCCTTGGCAGCCATCATCGCTTCAACCTTTTCCATATCCTTACGGTAAGGTCGGTAATACACGATTTCCACGATACCACTGTTCGCCAGCATATTGGCGCAGGTCCAGCAAGGCTCATCTGTCACATAGACGGTACTGCCTTCCCGATCGATTCGGTCTGTAAATAGCAAAAGATTCTGTTCCGCATGAATCGTGCGAATACAGCGCTGTTTCTTCACCATTGTCTCTACGCCATCCACGATTTCCATTTCATATTGCTCCGAGAGCATACAGCCTGCCTCTGAACAATCAGGTACGCCCATTGGTGCCCCGTTGTACGCTGTTCCTAGCAACTTCTTGCCTTGTACCAGCACAGCACCCACATGTCGGCGATTACAGCGTGAACGAGTTGAGACCATGCAGGCAATGTCCATGAAGTAAGTATCCCAGTCTTTACGATAAGCAGCAGTCATAATCAATCTCCATATCCTTCTAAATAGTTGTTAACTATTGTAGCACATCCCCGCAAGTATTCACTAGGACAACGGTTGTAGCACATTCAACAGTACCTTCAATACCCTTATATCTTCAAAATATTACTAAAGGCTTTAGCTTTTCAAGCATTTTGGGCCCGATCCCCTTCACCTTCCCCAAATCTGACAGACTACGAAAAGCCCCTTCACGGTTGCGGTATTCGATTATAGTCTGGGCCTTCTTCTCTCCGATGCCCGGAAGATCCATCAGCTCCTTAGCACCCGCAGTGTTCACATTTATTTTACCATCCTGTGAAGCGACTGACGTGGTAACTTCAAGCGCCTCCAAAGCATTCTCTCCAGTAACTGTTGTCCCTTTTTCATCTACTGGAGTCGGGACAGTATGATCTACTTGTGCAGTATCCTTCACCTTCTGAGCAGCATCAGACTTATCACTAACTTCAGCCTTTCCAGCACTATCATTTTTCCCAGAAGCATCAGTCTTCCCAGTAGCTTCGGCTCCCACTGTAACTTTCCCAGCACTTTGCTTATCTACCTTCGTCTGCTGGCCTCCCACTTTGCCCTCTGTAGCCGAAGCTTCATCTGGCTCAGCGACTCCAATCGCTTGTTCCATGCTTCCATTCAAGGTTTCCCATCCGGCAATGCCGGAATCCCCCTTGTTCCCTGCAGACCATAGCAACCCACCACCCAGTAGAGCTACAACCACTCCGAGCACTATATTCCCTTTATTCAAAATGCGCTCCCCCTCACGAAAATTCGTCCTATACTTTTTTGTGAATCTTCATACATTCCTTTAATTGGAATTCCCTTTAATAATTCATACAAAACCTGTCATTTGTCCAAGGCTATCCTGCATACATATAACGAAGAGAATTCATGTCAGTTAGTAAAAAGCAATGCTAGAAAGGAGGAACCACAGGTGAAAGTAGGATTTATCGGAACAGGCAGCATGGGCAGCCTGCTGATCGACGCCTTTCTTTCTTCCGGAGCGCTAGAACCGTGTGATGTGCTTGCCAGCAACCGCAGCATGAACAAGCTGCTGGAGCTTGAGAAGCGTCACCCCGGCATTTCCATTTGCGGAAGCAATAGGGAGACAGCGTTAGGAAGTGATATCGTTTTTTTATGCGTAAAGCCACTTGAATTTAAAACATTAACAGATGAGATCGGCTCATGTCTCCGGAGTGAGCAAATTGTCGTATCCATTACAAGTCCAGTTCAATTGCATCATCTGGAATCCGCTTTGCCGTCCAAAATTGCCAAGATCATCCCAAGCATTACGCACTGCGTCAAGAGTGGGACTTCACTGTGCATATTTGGCAGCAGGCTTAATAAAGAAGACAGGCTTGTACTGCTACAGCTATTGTCTTTCATAGGTGTTCCCTTAGAAATCCAAGAAGCACATACCCGAATCGCTTCTGATTTCTCCAGCTGTGGACCTGCGTTCTTAAGCTATTTCATTGAGCGCTGGATTGAAGCAGCCGTTGAGGCCACTGGAATTGAAGAGACATTAATCAGCCGACTCGCTGGTGAAATGCTGCTTGGAACAGGCAAATTGCTGACAGAAGGGGAGTTTACCCCGCAAGAGCTTCAAGAACGGGTCGCTGTTCGCGGTGGAATTACCGCAGAAGCGTTAAACCACTTACGTACCAGTCTAGATGGTGTATTTGAACGCCTCATCACGACAACGCATGATAAATATGATGAGGATGTTATTAAGCTTGATGAGCTATTCGGACACGACACTATTAATCAGGGTCCTAAAGAACGTTAGAACAACAAAGCCCGCAGCACGGATTTCTCCGATGCTGCGGGCAGAATTGCGTTCTTCGCTTAACCCACTACAATATTTACAAGTTTGCCAGGAACCGCAATAATCTTGCGTACGGTTTTACCTTCTACAGCTGCACTCACATTAGGAAGTGACAGCGCATGAGCTTGCATTTCTTCCTGACCCATATCCAGCGGAATCAGGGCGCGTTGTACGATTTTACCATTAACTTGAATAACGATTTCAACCTCAGCATCGACTGTCCATGCTTCATCATAAGTTGGCCAAGCCACGTAGCTGATGCTTCCTTCATGACCAAGCAGTTGCCACAGCTCTTCAGCAATATGCGGCGCCAGTGGTGACAACATTTGCACAAAGTGTTCGGCAGCTTCATGGGACAAGGTTTCTTGCTTGTAGGCATCGTTAATGAAAATCATCAACTGGCTAATCGCCGTATTGAAACGCAGATGTTCGAAATCCTCAGTGACTTTCTTAATCGTTTTGTGCCAAGTACGTTTGAACTCTTCCGTACCGCCATCTGCTGTGATTTTGGAATTGAGCTTACCTTCCTCATTCACGAACAGGCGCCATACACGGGACAAGAACCGGTGAACCCCTTCAACACCCTTTTCATTCCAAGGCTTGGTTGCTTCCAGAGGGCCCATAAACATTTCATAGACACGCAGTGTATCTGCACCGAAAGCTTCAACAATCTCATCAGGGTTGATGACATTTCCGCGTGATTTACTCATTTTTTCATTATTATTTCCAAGAATCATGCCTTGGTTAACCAGCTTATGGAAAGGCTCTTTCGTTTCCACTACGCCGATATCATAAAGCACCTTGTGCCAGAAACGTGCATAGAGCAAGTGAAGTACGGCATGCTCCGCTCCGCCAATGTACAGATCCACTGGAAGCCATGCTTTTTGCTTCTCAGGGGAGCACAGCTCTTGATCGTTTTTCGGATCAATATAACGCAGGTAGTACCAGCAGCTGCCCGCCCATTGCGGCATGGTGTTGGTCTCACGGCGAGCCTTCATACCAGTCTCAGGATCGATCGTTTCCACCCACTCTGTTACATTGGCAAGTGGAGACTCCCCAGTACCCGATGGTTTGATCGCATCTACATCAGGCAGTACCAGCGGCAGCTGATCAACCGGAACAGTCTTCATTGTACCGTCTTCCAGATGCAGAATTGGAATCGGCTCTCCCCAGTAGCGTTGACGGCTGAACAGCCAATCACGCAGACGATAGGTTACTTTACCTTTACCTACGCCCTTCTCTTCCAGCCAAGCAATCATCTTCGCAATCGCTTCTTCATTCTTAAGTCCATTCAAGAAATCAGAATTGACATGCGGTCCGTCTCCGGAATACGCCTCTTCTTCAACGTTGCCACCTTGTACGACTTCAACGATATTCAGGCCGAATTGTTTAGCAAATTCCCAGTCGCGAGTATCGTGACCTGGAACCGCCATGATCGCACCCGTTCCATATCCGGCAAGTACATAATCTGCAATCCAGATCGGTGCCTTGGCGCCATTCACAGGATTGATTGCATACGCACCCGTGAATACTCCGCTCTTCTCTTTAGCCAAATCTGTACGTTCCAGATCGCTCTTATGAGAAGCTTTCACACAATATTCTGCAATCGCTGCACGTTGTGCTTCTGTTGTAATAGCATCAACCAGTTCATGCTCTGGTGCTAATACGCAGTAGCTAGCTCCGAACAATGTATCTGGACGTGTTGTAAACACGGTCAGGCTAGCATCGTGACCTTCAATTTCAAAGTTCACTTCTGCACCTGTAGATTTGCCGATCCAGTTGCGCTGCATATCCTTGATGCTCTCAGACCAATCCAGCTCTTCCAGATCTTCAAGCAGACGCTCAGCATATTCAGTAATTCTCAGAATCCACTGACGCATCGGTTTGCGGACAACCGGATGTCCTCCGCGCTCACTTTTACCATCAATAACTTCTTCGTTGGCAAGTACTGTACCCAGTGCCTCGCACCAGTTAACAGGTACTTCTGCTACATAAGCCAAGCCTTTGTTGTACAGCTGGATGAAAATCCACTGCGTCCATTTGTAATAATCTGGATCTGTAGTGCTGATCTCGCGATCCCAGTCGTAGGAGAAACCCAGCGATTTGATCTGACGACGGAAATTATCGATGTTCTTATCTGTGAAATCACGTGGATGCTGACCTGTATCCATTGCATACTGCTCTGCAGGAAGTCCAAAAGCATCCCAGCCCATTGGGTGCAGCACGTTAAAACCACGCATCCGTTTGTAACGGGATACGATATCCGTTGCTGTGTAGCCTTCTGGATGACCTACGTGCAGTCCTGCACCTGAAGGGTACGGGAACATATCCAGTGCATAGAAATTCGGTTTGGTTGGATCTTCACCTGTCTTAAAACTTTTGTTCTCATCCCAGAACTTTTGCCACTTGGGCTCAATAGCCTGCGCCCGGTAACCGCCGGCAGGTATACTGTTTGTTTGATTGTCGCTCATTGTCTGCTCCTCCTTGGAGTATTACTACTTAGATTTCTTAACCAAGCATAAACGCCATCGGCATCCTTATAAGGACGGTGAGCGTTTATGCGAGAAATATAAGACATGAAGTATTTCGGGAAACCTATACCCTCTTATATTTACAAAAAAACCTCCCATCCCTAGCGTATTATCGCTAGGGACGAGAGGTTATAATTCCCGTGGTACCACCCTAGTTAGCGGCTGAATATACTTTATTCTGCCACTCACTTTGCACCCTTTAGCGGGGGTGAGGCGACGGCGGTTCACCTAGGACATCCATTATGTCTAGCGGATTTCCTGAAACTTGCGCCGTTACTCCGAGGTGAGTTCACTCCGTTCCGTTAACCGGCTCGCACCTTAGTGCCGGCTCTCTGCAATAACGGTATAGAATTAATACTCCTCATCATCGATCAACTATATATACCGACTGTTCATCAGTAATATTCCCCAACATTATATACAAAACTGTTGACTATAGTCAATGTTTTACCCTATTTACACGGGCTTTCGTTTGATTAAATACGTCATAAAGTGTTGAATAACGACTTTTGCAGCTGCGAAGAACGGTACAGCAAGGATAAGTCCGATCATTCCCGCCAATTCACCGCCAACCAGAAGTGCAAAAATAATGAGCAGTGGATGCAAATGCAGTTTCTTTCCCACCACCTGTGGTGAAATAATGTTACTTTCCACGATTTGGCACACTGTGTTAACCACTGCAACCAACAGCACTAAACGAAAAGAAACAGTCGAAGCCATTACAATGGCTGGTGCAGCCCCCAAAAAGGGACCCATATACGGAACAATATTGAACACTGCCACTACACTGGCAAACAGTAAAGCATACGGCATTCCGATGATGGCATAACCGATATAAGCAAGCACACCTATAATAATGCAGACCAGAAACTGTCCACGAATGTAGTTGCCGAGTGCATCATCGATATCTTTTAACAAAGTTACAATAGACTTGCGGCGTGCGCGGGGCAGACAAGACACCACCGTCCGCTCAAACACATCAAAATCCTTCAGAATATAGAACACTAGAAACGGTACGATAAAAGCATTGAACAGCACATTAATCGTTGTCCCTATATTATCGAGAAAATTAGAAATCCCTTCGGCGAGACGACTTTCCAATTGGAAAAACCAGTTGTTCATCCCCATCTCGACCCCGGGCGGGATTAGTCTAGAATTCATATGTCGCATCAGCCCTTGGGCTTGCAGCGTCATCTCTGGCAAATGTTCATTCAACTCTTCAAGCTGCTCGATAAACATCGGGATAAGGTTAATTGCAATCACTGCAATCGCCGTTAGGAATACTGCATATATTAGTAGAACAGCTACACTACGCGGCATCTTCCGTCCGGCCAGCATACTAACGACGGGATTCAGCACGTAGGAAATAATCATAGCTGCCAGAAATGGAGCGAGGATTGCCTTCAAAAATACAAATATCCCCTGCAGCATTGGACGAAGCAACCAAACGAAATACAAAATGATCAGGGAGAGCAGCACTCCGATCATCCAGCGGAACCACTTACTTTGGGACCATTGCTCCATGAGTGTACCCTCCTGCGACTGTAGCCTGGACTAGCTTCGTAAATAAGTATATGTATGGCCGCAGCAAAATAACCATCAAGCACACAAAATAACCCCACAAAGTGAGGCCTTTGCTTCGATGCTTTGCGGGGAACCCAAAAAAAGCGCCAATAACCCTGCAGCTGATTTCAACTGAAAGGAGATTGACGCTTTAAGTACATAGATCATTCTTGCTTACAAAGCAAGATTCATAGTTAAGACGACGCATGAATTTGCGGGAAATCCTGAGTCATATCATCCCCGGAGAACAGATCGTCCAGCGAGCTGAGTGTGCCATCTTCTTCAACTTGATACACCGACATTTTCTCGCCGTTTACCGTCAATTCAATGAAACAGCCCCAGCAATAGAACTGGTGGGAACCAATCTTTCCGATATCTTTGGAGTTACAGTTTGGACACTTCATATAATACATTCCACCTATCCGTTAACAATATTAATGGCTTTTTGTAGCCGTTCTTCGCTCATTGCAGGAACCATTAGAGCATTCTCACCAATGGACATCTCATCAGAACAAGGCAGCCATTTGCGGCCTTCGATCAAATCAGTCACAAGCCCGTCACTGATTTCCAGCGCTCCTATTGTGTTTCCCAACTTTTGGTCAAAATAAACATCCGATATTCGTCCAAGTATAGTTCCAGTTGTAGTCAGTACTTTCAAATCCTTAAGTTTGTTCTTTCCTAATAGAAAAGTACAAGGTATATGATCGGCATCTGTCTTATCAATCGACTCTTTACTACGAATCATGACAGCATCCTCGCCGTAGGCCACAATATCTTTCCATGCCACAAATTTCACATGGCCACCAAAAAAAGATTTGCTTTCCAGTTCAATACCCGTAATATTCCAGTTTGAATCGAGTAGAATATCGACAATCTTGCCGATTTCATTCCCCTCTTCAACTTCAAATACAGCCAAGCCGATCAGATCTTGTAGTCTCATGGCTGCCTCGGTCCCCTCACTTTGAGTGTACTTACGAGTTCTCAGAAAGCCAAAAGCCCGAATCGTCCCGATACAGATCGAAACCTAGAGTAACTAGTCTCATTTACGTAGGCGATTCAAAATGGTTTCAACTTTTCGAGCAACGTACTCGATTTCTTCAGTAGTATTACCCAAACCGATACTAAATCGAATCGCAGACTCTAAAATATTTTGGGGAAGTCCCATTGCTTTCAGAACATGAGATATTTCCAGGGATCCTGAGGTGCAAGCCGAACCACTTGCTGCCGCAATCCCCTCCATATCCAGGTTCATCAGCATAACATCTGTCCCAGCCCCTGGGAAGCTCAAATTCAGAATACTAGGCAAAAACTCCTCGGTATTACCGTTAAGCGAGTAACGCTCCCGTCCAATCAGAGTATCCAGCTCCTCGAGCAGTCTACTGCGTAGGAGCTTCATATTCTGTTGACGTTCTGACAGACCCTTAACCGCTATTTCAACGGCTTTGGCAAACCCAGCTGCTCCGGCAAGATTCTCTGTTCCGGCACGTCTGCCGCGCTCCTGGAGGCCGCCATGAAGTCTTGGATGCAGTGGCGCTCCGCTTCGAACGTATAAACCACCGATCCCTTGAGGCCCATTGATCTTATGAGCAGTAAAGCTCATGTAATCTACTGGAAGCTCTCGGAGTGTAATAGGGAGTGCACCTAGAGCTTGTACAGCATCTACATGGAACAGAATTCCCCGTTCTCTAGCAAGCTGACCAATCTCCTGGATAGGCTGAACGGTGCCGACTTCATTATTGGCATACATTACGCTGATCAACACCGTGTCTTCCTGCAATGCAGCCTCTACGTCTGTAACAGATACCCTGCCCGTCGAATCCACAGGGAGATAGGTAACTTTGAAGCCTTCCTTCTCTAGCTCTTCGCAGGTATGTAACACTGCATGATGCTCGATCTGGGTGGTGATAATATGTTTTCCTTTATGGGAAACTGCAGCTGCTGCTCCATAGAGCGCTAAATTGTCGCTCTCGGTGCCGCCTCCAGTGAACACCCACTCGTCAGGTAAACAGCCCAAAAAGGCGGCGATATTATCGCGCGCCCCGTTCAATATTCTTTTAGCTGAACGCCCGAACTGATGTACACTCGATGCATTTCCATATTGTTCTGTCATTATATTCAGCATGACCTTAGCCACCTCGGGATGAACCGGGGTTGATGCGGCGTGGTCCAAATAGATGGATTTCATATTCATTTCTCCGCTTCTAGAGTATAGGAAACTAGTTCTTCTAAAAATATAAGAAGGTATAAATTTCACATTATACATTATCCTTATATTTCTCGCTTAAACGCTAACCGTCCTAAAAAGGACGCCGAAGGCGTTTATACTTGGAACTATTAAATTATACCGCGCGAGAAGTGAGTTTTCCACAAGCGAAAGAACACAATATTGTAATCATTTCCCTATGAAAGCTAGGATTATAGTAGCCAGTTCTCTTCAGAGGTTACCTCAATGCCATTTTTTCTAAGTAAAGCTGTAGTAACGCCATTTCCGGCTATTTTCTTCCCTTTGAATTCCCCATTATAAATCATACTGCTGCCGCAAGAAGGACTGTTTTCTTTAAGCACTACCATCGTAGCTGATACCTCTTGGGCTTTTGCAAGCGTAATATAAGCACCCTCTAAATACATATCTGTAACATCTGTACCTGATCGATCCACTACTTTAGCCGTCCCTGCCAGCACATCCTCGCCATTCCCACCAATGATTTCGGCTGGTTCTCTAGGCGTTGAGAATCCTCCCAGCAACTCTGGACACACAGCAATCGCTTGATTCTCATTCAAAAGCTTCTGAATTTTCTCATCCAAACAATCCGTACCATTATATCTCACCTTCATGCCAGCTAGACAAGAGCTTACCAAAATCACCAATGAGCACCTCTTTCTTCATTCATTCCGCTTCGTTTATAATAAGAAATATTCCGAGCATAACATGATGAAATTAAGCTGTAAACGGAGTGAACTTCTAATCTACTGACTAGGGAGTGTAAATAATGTGCGGACGCTATACAATAACCGTCACTATGGAAGAGTTGATGGTCAGATATTTTGCGAATGATTCAACCATTATCCACTATGCCCCTAAATATAACGCCGCGCCCATGCAGCAAATTCCGGCAGTCATTCATACAGGTTCCAGCAATAAGCTTGGGGAACTGCGTTGGGGCCTGGTTCCTTCATGGGCAAAGGATGACAAAATCGGCAGTAAAATGATCAATGCCCGGGCAGAATCGCTGCTGGAGAAACCTTCTTTCAAGCGCTTAGTAAGCTCACGCCGCTGCATCATCCCATCTGACGGCTTCTACGAATGGAAGGTGCAGGGCAGCAGCAAACAACCCATGCGGATCGTGATGCGCGATGGAGGTATTTTCTCTATGGCCGGATTATATGATATTTGGATGGACCCTGAGGGTAATAAACTAAGTACCTGCACGATTATAACGACTACTCCGAACGAGCTTATGGCTGAAATCCATAATCGCATGCCGGTTATTTTGAAGCCTGAGGATGAGACAGAATGGCTGGATCGGGGCAATCAGGACACTACCTCTCTAATAAAGCTCCTGAAACCGTATGATCAACAACTAATGCGAGCCTATCCAGTTTCCATGGCTGTCGGAAATGTTAGGAATGATGCAAAGGAATTAATTGAAGAGGCACAGAAATAGAAGGATAATTTATAACGTAAACATATAAATTCCTATATTTAAAAAAACATCTTAACCCTGCGGCATAACCGCAGAGTTAAGACCATCGACGCTCGATCTTAGACCGGCGTCTCATCAATTGATGAGACATCTGGAGAAATCTATCCGCATACAGCCCGGAGGAAAGATTGTTTCGGATATGCCATTCGCCATTCATCCTAATTCTGTCCCGCAGTGCTGGATCATGCATTAAAGATAAAGCAGCATTCACAGCTTCATCCAGCTGCCCTCTTGTGTATATTTTTCCAGTATGATTATTAATGACAAGTCTCCGAATGCCATCCGAATCCGTAGTAAGAACAGGACAACGACACAACATTGCCTCGGCTACGGCGTACCCAAACCCCTCGAGAATAGAGGTGGAACAGAGCAGTCCTCCCGAGTCACCAATAATGCTCATATAATCTGCCATTTGCCCGTGAGGAACATTGGAATGCGAAATCAAACGTGAGGAAATCCCTGTCTCGGCTACAAATTGTTCGAAGCTCTCTTTTTGCTCCGGCTCAAACAAAGTATCGTCCTGAAAAATCCATAAATAAAGCTCGGGATGGATCGCCAGCAGCCGTTGTCCGATTTGTAGAAATTCTCTCCAGTTCTTATTCGTTTGAATTCGTCCCACCCAGCCGAGGATGGGAAAGCTTTTTGCGGGATAATTGGTATATCCAAACTGATCGCAATCGATCGGATTGTCAAAGCAATATTGAGGAATAGATGGAAATCCACCTTTAAAAAGCGTCTGCAAATGAGTGGTTTCTGGATAGAGCAGTGCATCGGTTAGCTTGTGAATCCGCTCATTAAAATTACTAATAACTTGCTCCGCTTCATCTAAGGTCCCCAATCCCTGTACCTCAAAAACAAGCGGCCCCTTGTAACCAAACCCTCTGAACCTCTCCGCTAAGTAAATATCCGTACACACTACAATCAAGTCAAAAGCTTCCCGAGTGATCAGTCCCCTGATCTCGTCATCATTATTGGTAATATAGGTTTGAATATTAGGGATATTTTGCTGCCCTTTTCCAGGGTGTGTGTACAACAAATGACACTCTACACCGCGATCATATAATGCTTGGCAGCGCACTCGGTTCAGGGTCTGCATGCCACCGCTCGGGTTGAAAAAGGTGAACAAAATCTTCATTACGATCACTCATTCACATATTATTTTAGGAAAAATAGATCTTCAACAAATCATACAAGTCTGTGCTTCGAAACAGCTCATTATAGTAGTGATTTTTAGTCGATGGGACATGTCTATGCCGGAATCCAATCAAGCTATGATCATCTGTATAATAATTGGAGATCGTGTCTCCACCGGTAGTAATCAAAGCCTCCAGCATGTATTCAATATCGAGTGCTCCAATGAAAATCTTGGGACCTAAAACTATCGTGTAGGGAGTGGACAAGTGCTCTAGCGCTCCACAAATCGCGTGCGACTCCACAACTCCTGGCATGTAAACAAACTCTGTTGCAGGATGAGGGATTGAACCTATTAGAACAGATGGTTGACCCGTAAGTGATAAATCCAGCACCCGACACTCATAATTGCTATACGTCTGTTCATACAAATTCTCTATCCTCGCTATTTCCTCCGCACCAGCATTTACTACAGGATATAAAACGGTAATCATAGGACGAATCCCTCTACGGAATCGCGCCTGATGGCGGGTCAAGTGGTACGTATATCTCCATCTCCGATGATTTTCAGTGGAATGTAACTGTGCAGATACACTAAAGGTAGAGTCCACACGATAATTCACCAGCTCCACGGGGATAAAGCGAATATCACAATGTTCAGCAAGTCTCAGCCAGTAATCATAATCCTCCACCGGCTCCATTCCGTACCCCCCAACAAGCTTCGCAACCTGCGATTTGTACATGAAAGAAACACCAATAAGCGAGTAATCCAGCAATCTCTCTTTGGGCTGTGACTGGTAATTTCGCTGAGTAGCTAGCTGATGCTCGTTATGAAGTAGGTTTCCCTCGTTATCTATACTTTGAAAAGAACTGTACACGATTCCTAGCTCCTGCGGCCCCTTCACTAGTGCCCCTCGAAGGATTTCGAGAAAACGGGGTTCATAAACATTATCGCTGGAGACCCAGCTCAAATACTGAATACTGGGTTCGCTAAATAAAAGATCAAAGCCCGTATTCAGCGCATGTGCAATACCCCTGTTCTGTACATAAGAGATAATAGTTACCCTTGAATCCTCGGCAATTATTGATCTCACAAGCGGTTCCATATCTGGCGCACCATCAATTACAATGATCAGTCGAAATTCGGTGAAGGTTTGGCGCAGAACAGACTCCAGAGCTTGCCGGAGGAATTCCGGTTTTTGGGTATACAAAGGCATAACTACTCCTACATCCGCCATGATTTTTACCTCTCTCTACATTGGAGTATAAAATTAGTATATTTAAATTCCACCTTTGTGCCTGTGTGAATGCCTCTAAGAGGATTTATTGCGCCTAAAAAAGAAGCAACCACCCAATTCTCATCGGTGGTTGCTTCTTGATTTCCCCAAAATACTGTTATACAGGTAAAGAAAGTGCGGTAATCTCCGTTAATTCAGATTGAAGCACTCTCTGTTCTGTAACAAGATTTCCGAACTCATCCAATCCGTACATGGAGCACACCACATTAGCCAATGGATAAGGACTACTTACCTGAACCTCGTAAGCGACATTCCCTGCAATGAAGAACTCTCTGACATCAGAACTCATTGCTGGAACATAATAACCTGTGACATACAGTGGTGTTAGTGCAAGCGTTGAATATGGAACGCCGAAAACTTCGACGATCATCATTGCACTCGCGTTACTTGTGTTGCGAACGCTGACCACTACATTACTTGCTGCAGTACCAGTAGCTCTCGTATTAGTAATAAGACCTGTTGTAAAAGCCATTTCCATCACTCCTCCCCTCATTTTCTATCAATTTATTCAGGATTAATTTGTAAGTTGCGAGGCAAGAGGAAGGGGAGATTCATGGAATAATAGCATACCTCTCATATTTCCAATTTCCGCGATTTTTCTGATTCCCTTGTCCAAACACAATGAATCTCAATTCATATATATATAGCAAACTAATAAAGAGGTGAAGCTCATGGCAACAACAACAGGCATCATTACGAACACAGGTACTACCCCAGCATCCAACGTGGTCATTAATATCGATAATGACAACCTTAGTTTTTCATCTAACGTAGTCTATCACGTTTACGTATGGAATACCTTGGTTAGTAAAGGTTTAGTCTACTCCAACTCATTAAATGTTAATGCGAACACCAGCCAGTTTCTCAGTTTTAATATCGCAGGCAATTCAGCTTATGAAGTCCAATTTCTCGTAACTGGAAACGCACCGGCAGACACGATTATCACGGTGTTCGGAACGGATTCGTCAGGAAACGTCATCCCCCATCAAAGAGTGCTGCAATCCGAACTTACTTTCATAGCTCAGCTGAACCCGTAAGTAACGAAAACTCTATGACGAAAGGAGCTTAGCATGGCTAATATTCAAATTTCGCCGAGCGCAAGCGTTCAGTTTGAGCCCACTATCGCGGTAAATTGGCTTAATCCTTCAGTTATGGTTGCCGTAGCTGTTGATCTTCGATCAGGCCCTCCTAACATAGGTTTATACAAATCTATTGACGCAGGTGCCACTTGGACAACAACGTTATTGCCGTTACCGACAGGATTTGCAGGCATCGAAGCACCACATATTGATTATATTTTTCCGACCACTTTCGTAGTATTAGCCCACGCCTTCGATTCAGACGGTCTCAGCGGGTCGATCGTATCCTATACATCTGCCGACAATGCTTCTTCATTCGGACCGCCAGTCATCGTGAATCAAGGGTTTGGGCAGTTTGTAAATGATGATCAGGTGGTCGTTGTCACCGACAAAGCTGGATCAAGTCCTTTTTTTGGAAATGTATATACTGGTTATACGCATGATTACAACACACAATTCATACCGGGAAATACGATATTCTTCAATCGTTCCCTAGATAACGGTAATACCTATTCCAGCCCCTCCCTGCTGTCTTCGGTCGAAGAATTCGAAGAATTCCCCGGTATAGCGATTACATTAAATGGGATTGTTATCGTGGGATGGATCAATCAGCCTCCCGGTAATACTGATCTTAAAATTCGCACATCCTCAGACGGTGGGGTCACTTTTACTCCTGAAACCATGGTCGCCAGCGTTGTAGTCCCACCAGATCCATTGCCGGGATATACATTTAGATGTCTGACATACCCTTCCCTCGCAGCAGATATTTCTAATGCACCGACGACGCGAGGTAATGTCTATGCTGTATGGCAAGATTTTCGAGAAGGTTATTCCGATATTTTTCTTGCCACTTCCACCAATTTCGGTGTAGATTGGGGGGCACCAATATCCATTACAGGTAGTCCGGTGGGCTCCCAAAACTTTTTCCCAGCCATCACCGTATCCCCTGCGGATGGTGCAATATTCGTTACCTATTACACTAATCGAGTCAATCCCCTCAACCTTGATGTTTATCTAGCTACATCTAGAGATGGGGGGATGACGTTTACAAACACCCGTATAACGACAACTTCCTTTGACGTCACCGGTATTCCCCTAATTGGGGACTACATCGGCAATGCCATTGTCCCCCAAACAGGCCGTCTAGTGAGCGTATGGACGGACACGCGGACCGGTACAGAGAACATCTGGTTTGGTGATAATCAATAAGCTATTAATAAACTTCTGATGATTAATTAAAAGGATGCCGAGCGAATATAGGGCATCCTTTTTTTGCGTAGCGAGAGTAACCTGGACCTTTCTCCCGGTAATCGAGAAGACAAGCTTCATTGATTACTCTGAATGTGATTTTCCCATTAAAAAAGCCCCCAAAAAGGGGGCTTAAACATCGATAATGCTATAACTTTAAGTTTTTTATTCCAAATACATTAACTATATGTAGAACATATAGTTGTCCGCCAAGCTCTCTTCTTTATAATTAATCAAGTCATGAAGAGTCGTGGAATCTAGTACGTCGGCGATGCTATCGCGAATACGCAGCCATAAATCGCGTTTTGCTGCATCATCTTCTTCAGTAAAATCTACTGGAGAAATTGGGCCCTCTAGCACACGAATGATGTCACCCGCTGTGATAGCACTAGCCTCACGTGATAAAATGTATCCACCGTATGCACCACGAATACTTTTTACAAGTCCTGCGTTACGCAGAGGAGCAATTAGCTGCTCCAGATAGTGTTCAGAAAGTCCATTTTTCTCAGCGATGCTCTTAAGTGAGGTCGGTCCTTCACCAAATTTCAGTGCAAGCTCCATCATAATTGTCAGTCCGTAACGTCCTTTGGTTGATATTTTCAAAGGGGCACCTCTTTCGGTTTAGTGTCTAGTTATTGTATACTATTGATTCGGTAAGTCATGCGTTTGTCATATCAAGGTATTCCGATGATTACTCTTAGTTTATGTTATCATATTCGAAGTCACAAATGAAATGGCAAACGAAACATTTTGCAAGAATGTTCACCCCTGGTGGACATTTTTCTATTCTCAGCCTCTTATTTAAGGCTTTACAGTAGACAGGTATGTTATAATACATTTTGAGCCGGGTGTTCCATGAATGACCGGTATTTTGGGTACAGAAATGGTGATTACGATGACAAAAGCAAAACAAGACACCCGTGTCGTCGTCGGCATGTCCGGAGGGGTCGATTCCTCCGTCACGGCGCTTCTGCTCAAGCAGCAGGGCTATGACGTCATCGGCATCTTCATGAAAAATTGGGACGATACCGACGAATTCGGAGTATGTACGGCCGAAAGCGATGCAGAGGATGTTCGCCGCGTATGCGAGCAGATTGATATTCCTTACTATACCGTTAATTTCGAGAAGGAATACTTCGACAAAGTATTTTCTTATTTCCTCGATGAATATAAGGCCGGCCGGACGCCGAATCCAGACGTCATGTGCAACCGAGAGATCAAGTTCGGAGAGTTCCTGAACAAAGCCCTTCAGCTTGGCGCCGATTATGTAGCGACTGGACATTATGCACGAGTTATAGAAGAAGATGGTGTGTACAAGCTACTCCGCGGTGTAGACAACAATAAAGACCAGACCTATTTCTTGAATGCGCTGGGACAGTATCAACTCTCTAAAGCAATGTTCCCGATTGGTCATCTTCCGAAACCGGAAGTTCGGAGAATTGCCGAAGAAGCTGGACTCTATACTGCCAAGAAAAAAGATAGCACAGGCGTTTGCTTCATCGGTGAGCGTAACTTCCGTGAATTCCTCAGCCAGTATCTTCCAGCACAATCGGGTGATATGGTAGATATAACAACTGGAGAAATCAAAGGCCGCCACGATGGACTTATGTACTATACATTGGGTCAACGCCAAGGCCTTGGCATTGGTGGCTCCGGTAACGGCGAACCTTGGTTTGTAGCCGAAAAAGACCTTAGCCGCAACATTCTTTATGTAGTCCAAGGAGACAAGCACCACAGCCTGTACTCCACTAGTCTGATTGCCTCCGGTGTAAACTGGATTAACGGGCAAGAGCTAGGTCTTGAGCCGCTAAAATGCACCGCCAAATTCCGCTATCGCCAGCCGGATCAGGGCGTGACCCTTACAGCACGGGAAGACGGAACGATAAACGTAGACTTTGATGTTCCACAAAAAGCGATAACACCTGGCCAAGCCGTTGTCTTCTATCTCGGTGAGCAATGTCTCGGTGGCGGAACGATAGAATATGCCGAGAAGGTTGTTCCTTCAGCGCAAGCTTAAGTGTATTCTATAACTTACAACATTAACTCTAATATACGAAAACACAAGAAATAGCTGTATTTTATACAGCTATTTCTTGTGTTCAGAATCCCTTTTCGATTTAGTTGTAGTATGTACAGTTAAAATCACCCGATAACCCTTATTTATCTTCACATCCGGAAAATAGATGTATGAAGTACAATTATATTACATTCTTAGCTCTAAAATTTAGGTTTTAGTTGCATGAAATACAACTAACCACTTTGAAGCGAATAATAACCAAATGAGCGATTCAAATAGAATCAAACAAATAGCAGTTCAGGAAACTCTCCCTGAACTGCTGTTCTGTGTTGTTTCTATTTACTGAGCTACTGCAGCTTTATCCGCAGAAACTGCAATGTCATTATAGTAAAGTCCAGTTCCATCACCAATTCCATAATTCAGTATACGGTTGTTGACCGGAACTAGGGCCGCACGATAAAGCGTAGGGAATACAGGAATCTCGTTAACCATAAACTGTTGCCATTCTTTATAGATCTCTTTACGTTTATTTACATCGAATGCATCCTCGGAGACTCCTTCGGTGAGCAAACGATCATTCTCTGCACTCGAGTAACGCGGGAAGTTAAAGATCGCGTCTTTACCATAAAGACCTGTTGGGTCAACATCAATCCCTACAGTCCAAGCACCTTGGTAAACATCCACAGAAGGATCATCCTCACCATTTTGTCCAACACGATCATAGAACGTATTAAATTCTACCATCTCCAAATTCACATTCAGACCAATCGCTTTCCAGGATTGTACATAATATTGAGCCAATGGTTCTGCAATGTCCGATCCTGTCATCGAGATGAAATTAATCTTCAGCTCACTGCCATCCGGATTCGTTCTAAATTCACCGTTAAGTTTGTAACCAGCGTCATCCAAGATCTTCTTAGCAGCTTCTGGATCATAAGGTACACCTGGATTAGAAGCATCATGGAATTCCGGATGGGAAGGTGGAATTAAAGTTGTTGCATTCCAGCGAAGACCACTATAGAATTTCTTACCCACTGTATCATTGTCTACAGCAGCCCACATGGCTTTACGCAGGTTCACATCCGCCATTTTAGCTTTAGGATCGGTAGCAACGACTTTTTTCTCCGCATCCCATTTACCTAGCTTAAATCCAATATACGTATATGCACGGTCAACAGCACCGAGATACTCGACATTTGACATTTTTGCATTATCTGGGAATTGATCGATAGGGAAGGCATCCACCAAGTCAACTCCACCAGACTTCAGTTCTTGCACAACAGTCGTAGGGTTGATTACCTTCAAAATTACTTTATCCAATTTAGGTGCGCCGCGCCAGTAATCTTCATTCTTAACGAATACTACAGACTCACCAGGAACGATACTTTCCACTTTAAAAGCTCCGAAGCCAATTGGCTTTTGACGAACTTCAGGGGATGAGGAGATTTTGGCAACATCCATGCCACCAAAGATATGTTTAGCTAATGGATAAATCCATATGCCACCCGTTAACAGGGAAGGGGAAGATTTAAGATAAGTAATTTGCAGCTTCTTCTCACCCAGAACTTTAATACCAGAAATGGTCTTTGCTTTTCCGGAGTGGTATTCTTCCATACCTTCAATATTCGTAAAGTCAGAGCCGTAACGTGGACCATCATATTTCGGATTACCAATAACCTCATGCGCGAACAGCCAATCTTCTGCTGTCACTGGCTTTCCATCCTGCCAGTTCACATTGTCGCGAATCGTAAAGGTAAAGGTCCGTCCATCTTCTGCTACTTCATAAGTTGCTGCACCATCATTCGTGTACACATAGTCTTTGTCCCAAGTTAACAAGCCTTCATCGAACCAATTCAGCACTTCAGAATCTGGAGCTCCAGAATAGAAGTTCAAGTTCAAGGTACCTTCAAACGGACTGTCGGAAACGAGTCCAAAAGTAATTGTTCCGCCATCAATAGCTTCACCTTGATTAGTCTTAATGTTACTGAAATCCTTAATGTTATAAAGTCCGTCTTCTGCTTCAGGTGCTGCCGTCGCTTCTGCGGTTTCCGCAGGAGCACTGGCACTTGGTGCTGCTGTTGACTCAGCCGCTCCGTTGTTGTTCTTGGAGCCGCAAGCCGCAAGAGCGAACAACATTACTAACATTAATGAAACTAGTAAAGCTTTTGAACGAATGGCTTTTCTCATTTAATCATTTCCTCCCTTATTATCCTTTTCTTTGTCTTGCGTCGGTCGCACGTTTGAGCGCTTGACCCACATTATTTATACTCAACATCAGTACCAAGATCAGCAGTGATGCGGGTAACCAGATCCACCATCTGAACTCAAGCGTTTGCGGATTTCTCGCATAGCTTACAAGAGTACCCAGACTGGGTGTACTTTCTGGAAAACCAAAACCTAGAAAGGATAGGCCTGATTCCAATCCAATATTAGCTGCCAAATTTAAAGTCATCGTGACGATAATGATTGAGCTTAAGTTCGGCAGCACTTGTGTGAACATTATTTTCAGATTGGAGGAACCAAGGGTCTTAGATGCCTGAACGTAATCCAGTTCCTTCTCTTGTAACGTCTTGGAACGAATTAACCTGGCAATCCCCATCCATAGAAAGGCAGTCATGATAAAGGAGAAGGTTAACGTATTGTATTTAGGAACTGCACTCACAAAAGCTATAACAATCATTATAAAAGGCAAAATCATGAAGAAATCTACAACACGCATCGAAATATTATCTATCGTTCCACCAAAGTAACCTGAGATCAAACCTACTAGAATACCGATGACTCCCGTAAAAAAAGTAACCATAAAAGCAATCGACATGGAATTTCGCGTGCCTATAATTAATTGACCGAATACATCCCGTCCTCCATAATCGGTCCCCAGCCAGTGTACAGCCGAAGGCTTCTCATACAGGGCGAACAAGTCAACCGTAACAATTTCTTTTTGATCTAAAAATAAGGAAATCCCATAAACAGCGGCGATAATCGCAAATAGGAAAACCAGTGAGACCAAAGCCAATTTATCCCGGATAATCTCTCGCCAAACAATTCTGAAGCCTGATGGACTTTTATCTGTTTCCTGCAGCAGAGCTATCTCTGCGCTTGTCTTTGCCATTTCATTCACCTCAAAGTGTTCATCTTCTTATTTAATCCGGATACGAGGATCTACGATACTTAAGATAATGTCTGATAACAACGCACCGACGATGGCAGCAACCCCATACAGAAGAACTAGGGCCGTTACTACGCTGAAATCCCGGATCGTTATCGAGCTGAGGAACAGCATACCCATACCCGGATAGCTGAAGATACTTTCAACGAACACCGTACCACCAATGAGCCCAGTAATCTCATACCCGAAAAATGCAGCAATCGGCAGTAAGGAATTACGCAAAATATGGCGATTATATACACGAGACTCTGAAGCGCCTTTGGCTCTTGCCGTGAGGATGAAATCCTTTTGTTTCGTATCAATGATCTCATTTCGCAAATACTGTACCGTTCCTACCGTTGCAATCAGCGCCATTGATAAAGCAGGGAGTAGCAAATGGTATAACTTACTCCAGAAGTGGCTTAGCGTACCCGGAACTTCTCCAGGACTAACACTGCCGCTAGTAGGAAACCAATGAAGATGAAATCCGAAGAGCCATACCATTAAGAGAGCGAAAATAAACAATGGTGCGGCAAAGCCAATATAGGTGTATCCAGTAATGAGGCGATCCAGCCATGAATCGTTATAACGACCGCTAGTAATACCAAGTGGAATAGCAATAAGGTATGTAAGGATCAGCGTGACAATCGCCAGCCAAAGTGTATTCATGAGGCGTTGACCGATAAGCTCTGATACAGGCATTTTGAAACGGAAGGATTGACCAAAATCACCTTGAATCGCTTTAGTGATCCAATCCCAGTACTGGATGTACCACGGATCATTTAAGCCTAGCTTTTCTCTCATCGCATCGATGGCCGCAGGATCAATATTTGGATCAAGCATCCCTGATAACGCATCTCCCGGCATCGCCTTCGCCATTAGAAAAACAAGAATACTTAATAGAAATATTTGAGGAATCATAATAAGAATTCTACGAACAATAATCTTCCACATATATCTCAACCTTTCTCAGGCAAGGCTACCAGATGAGTCTCGGAAATGGATTTCAATGGATAAGGCATGCCTTGTTCATCAAAATAATTCCGGTGCGCTTGTTCATATTCCAGACTTACTGATTTTCTAAACTCTGTCTGCTTCTCTCTTTGCTTAGGATCAATATCAGGAATGGCAGCAATTAGACGTTTGGTATAAATATGGCGAGGATTGTCAAAAATATCTTTAGCAGTCCCTTGCTCCACATGACGTCCTTTATACATAATCCCAATGTGATCACACATATGCCTAATGATTCCGAGATCATGACTGATGAACAGAAACGTAAGATTCAGTTCTTTTTGAATATCCTGCATAAAATTGAGCACCTGTGCCTGTACGGAAACATCCAGCGCAGAGACAGGTTCATCCGCAATAATCAACTTCGGTTTAAGCGCAATAGCTCTTGCAATACCGATCCGCTGCCGTTGACCGCCTGAGAATTCATGCGGATATTTAAGAATATTTTCAGGGCTTAATCCAACCTGCAAAAGCAATTCCTGCACACGTCTTTTTTCTTCGCCCGGAGACATCTTTTCGAAATTACGTAAGGGTTCAGCAATAATATCCAGCACACGTTTCTTAGGATTCAAGGAAGAGTACGGATCCTGAAAGATCATCTGAATGTCCTTGCGGATATTTTTTTGCTTACGTACACCCTTTGAAGCCAAATCCTGTCCTTCAAAAATCACACTACCGCTAGTAATAGAATTGAGTCCAATGATTCCACGACCAGTAGTCGTCTTACCTGATCCGGATTCACCAACCAAACCGTAAGTTTTGCCTGCTTCAATAGTAAAACTAACATTATCAACTGCCTTGACTACGCCAATTTCTCTTCGAAAAACGCCGCCGTGGATTGGAAAATGAACTGCTAAATTTTTAACCTCAAGAAGTCCCATTGTAGATTGCCTCCTCGTTAGTATCCGGGAAATGAAAGTTATTATGGCAGGTGCAGCGAACAAAATGCCCTGGGGCTACTTCATGCAGCTGCGGATTTTCCTCATGCTCCCATTCCGGAATCCAAGGTGTTCGGGCCGCGAAACGGCATCCTTTACGCGGAAGGTTCTGTAATGGTGGGACAATTCCCTGAATCACATGAAGTCTAGACTTCTCTTCTTTAACGGTTGGAATGGAGTTCAACAAGGATCTTGTATACGGATGCTTTGGATTAGACGTTAACGTATAAATATCTGCGATTTCTACGATTTGCCCGGCGTACATTACCGCAACCCGGTCAGCCATTTCACTCACAACCCCTAGGTCATGGGTAATTAAGATAATGCCTGCTTGCATATCGTTTTTTAATTTTTTTATAAGTTCAAGAATTTGCAATTGGATGGTTACATCTAGTGCCGTAGTCGGCTCATCGGCGATCAAAAGCTTGGGGCCGTTGGCAATCGCAATAGCAATCACAACCCTCTGCCTCATTCCACCAGATAATTCGTGGGGGTACTGCTGATATGTATGTTCGGGACGGGAGATTCCAACCTTGGTCAAAAGATCAATGACCTTCTCTTTTCTTTGCTTCTTCGAAAGCTTGGAATCATGTAGGATGAGTACTTCTTCAATCTGTGAACCGATAATCATGAGTGGATTTAATGCGGATAAAGGATCTTGAAAAATCATAGACATTTCTTGACCGCGCAGCTTGTTGAGTGCAGCAGGAGACATAGTAACGATATCCTGACCTTTGTATTTGATTTCTCCGTCTATTTTGGCCCTTGTGTGCAATCCCATAATTGAAAAGGCGAGCGCACTTTTTCCTGAGCCGGATTCTCCAACAATGGCAAGAATCTCATTTTTACGAACGGACAGGGTAACATCGTCTACTGCAGCATAATAGTCATCTACGATTCTGAACGATGTGGACAAATTCTTGATTTCTAGTAATTCTTCGCTCAAATTAATCCCCCTAACGGCAAAAGTTTCAAAATTTACCCAATGAAATATTATGTAAATTTTGATATAACAGCATTCTTTTCATGAAACATATCAAACATTGACTGTTATGATTATTAACACCATTAAGAATGGTACAAGTACTTCCATCGGAATTAAAACTTGTTTCTCCGTAACTTTGTAGTTCATTTTAATTAACTTATGGTAAATTATCAATCTTTTCCTATAAAAAAAATTCGTTCATGTGATTAAAAGTAACGCAGACAACAAAAAAACGGCTCTAGGCCGCCTTTTTTTGGAATAAATATTTTTTGTGTTACATTAAATTTATTTGCTTATTAGCATTAAAATGGAAGATACTACAGTCACTGGTGGATTATTGTTCTCGTCGGAGTCGTTGGTTATGACGGATTTTAATTTCATTCCCTTGCTCGGTCGCTTGATAAAAGACACGCTGAGAAATCTCCTTAGGCAGATACTCCTGCTTCACATAATGCCCCGGAAAATTGTGCGGATATTGATACCCTTCATGCCCTAGAGCAGTAGCACCTTTATAGTGTGTATCACGTAAATGTAGCGGTACCTCGGCGGATTTAATCTCATCCATACTCGCCATTGCATTTGAAATAGCAGTATAGACGGCATTAGACTTCGGACTCTCCACCGCGAAAAGAATGGCTTGCGCAATGTTCAGCTTCGCTTCTGGCCAACCGTTATTTCTATAGGCTTCAAGCGCACTCACCGCTTGGACCATAGCCTGGGGATTAGCTAAGCCAATATCCTCACTGCTCGCTGCAATTAGTCGACGAATAAAAGTCATCGGGTCCATCCCCAATTTCTCTACCGCATATAGAAACCAGAACAAGGCGGCATCACTAGAACCTCGAATGCTTTTGTGAAAAGCAGATAGAACATCATACTGCGTCGATTCATCTGCCTTCACAATGGGGCGCCGAATCGACTCTTCCGCCACCTCCAGCGTGATATGCACACTCCCGTCTACCTCTGGAGCAGTAGTTAACGCTGCAAGTTCCAGAGCATTTAAAGCCCGCCTGATATCTCCATTAGCCATGGTAGCAATATGCAGCAATGCTTCTTCATCGACCTGAAGCTCCATGAATCCAAGCCCTCTATCCTTGTCTGCTAAAGCTCTGCGCATCGCGACCAGACTGTGTTCACTCGTTAGCGCCTCTAGCTGAAACAAGGTAGAACGGCTCATAAGTGCTCCGTTAACGTAATGGAACGGGTTCTCCGTAGTTGCGCCAATAAATGTAATGGTACCTTTTTCTACTGCTGGCAATAGCGCGTCCTGACGTGAACTGTTAAACCGATGCACCTCATCCAGAAAAAGAATCGTCTTAGAACCATAAAGTGTTTTATTATTTTGAGCTCGTTCAATGACCTCCCGCACATCCTTCACAGAAGCCTCCACCGCATTCAGGCGTACGAATTCACCTTGTGTGTGATGAGAAATGATATGAGCTAATGTTGTTTTACCACATCCAGGAGGTCCATAGAGCAAAATCGAAGAGACCTGGTCTGCCTCGATCGCTCTTCGCAACAGCTTTCCCCGGCCTATGATATGTTCTTGACCAATATATTCATCCAGATTCTCCGGTCTCATTCGGTCCGCAAGCAACCGTCCGCTCCCGTTGTCCTCTCCCATAGAAAATAAATCCATAACTCCACTTCCTTGCTATATTCTTATAAAAGCCAATGTACATCTCCCATTATCATACCATAGACTTATTTTTCACAAAAAAATAAAAAGAGCATGATCTCGTCTTAGAAAGGCGGGAGCCATGCTCTTTTTTCAAAATATACGAAAGTATAGGTTCCACGCTATACTTTATCCTTATTATTTCTCGCATAAACGCTTACCGTCCTTATAGGGACGCCAAAGGCGTTTATGCTTGAACTGTACGCTAGCAATTTATTGCCAGCCGCATTTTTGATATGATTTTTCGAATGCTCTCTTCAGACAGATGATACTTCTTCTGAAGCTCTGCTACGGAATCGCCTTTTCGATGACAACTGAAAATTTCCTCATTGCGGTTTGCTATCTCTTTCCTCGAACCGCTGTTCTCGCCCCATCTAACCCGCTCTTCCGTTTTCTTCGGGATGTAGAGCAGTTCACCTTGGATGTATCCCTGAAGCTCTTTGAGCAAGCCAGGGGGGAGCACATCCTTCCCATTTACATAACTCAACTTGCATTTCCTCCTTCAACAGGTGTGTTCCTATGCGTCCGTCAACTACTGATAAAGTAATTTCCACGTCACCTGCCTCCTTTCTTCTCCTCATATTTGGAAAAATCCGTAATTTCATTATATAAAAACCTCTTGGTAGCGTCTACATTCTAATTCACATTTCGTAATCCTAATGAATAATCGGTACATATATCTCATGTTTTGAAATAAGGAGGCCTTACGGCCTCCTCGCTTTAAGCGGGTTTCCGTCTTAGACGGAAACCACCTCGTATACTGAAATCATTTCACTCAGCCTCCTTCCAGAAGTGTTCTTGCCCGGCCGGACACTTATTATTAAGCCATACCCGTAGGGGAGTTACAAGTTCAAAAACAGTTATAACTGTTCTCCACCAGTCTTAGTTCCCCTCAGAATCGCTTTCAACCGCCGTTTGCACATAGGAAGGCATTTCCCCATTATGGAGTAACCACAGCTCGTGAAGCGCTCGTGTACAACCTACATACATCAGCTTCGCATCCCATGCTGTCGCTCCGTAATGGTCTTGATCGGCATCTGCTAAGATGACCGCATCAAATTCCAAACCTTTAGATAAATACACAGGTAGTACCGATAATCCACCCTGATATTGAGTCATACTACCGTCGATCAGATGAATATCTTCAAAATGCTGCTCTAGTTCAGCGTACAGCTCTGTGGCTTCACGTAGACTACGTGTCAGCACAGCCACCGTACGATATTCCCTTCCAGACAGGGACTTCAGTGCCGATTGTATAGTACTCAAACGAGCATTTCCTTCAGCTTCCCGTTCTCCGACTATTTCTCCGTAGGAGATCATCCTAACAGGGTCACCACTACGAAAGACAGGAACAGCCAACAACGAACTTTCTACTCCCGAGGATAGAATTCCATTAGCAAAGTCTATAATTTCCATGGTTGAACGATAGCTGCGTGTCAACGCATGGTAAGCCGTGTTCTCAGGGGCAAATAAGGTCTGCATCTCTTCCCATGCGTGTACGCCTTTATAAGCGTGTATACCCTGCGACAGATCGCCTAGAATGGTAAAGGAATGTCCACGCACGTATAAATCCAGCACGGCAATTTGGAAGGGGGAGAAATCCTGGGCTTCATCGATCACCACATGATCAAAACGAGCGCCGCCTTCGTTCCCATTCAAAAGATAATAAATATATAACAGAGGTGGTAAATCCTCTTCACGTATAATCCCTTTTTTCAGCTCTTTTGCCGTTTCCTTCAGCACAGCTGCTGGAATATTCTCAGGTGGATCCACCGGCCAATCTTCCGGGACTTTAGCCGCACGAAAGATTTGCTTATAGATCGTCAGCGGATCATACTTAGGCCATTTTGCACTATATGCTTTTTCTCGCGCAGCACCTTTTTTCTTGCGATCCTTCATAGCTGCAGCTGACGGACTCTTCTTCAACTCCATCTCAATCCAGCGATGTATCCGTGCCATTACACGTTCCTTACGCTTCGCTGGTGGATAAGGGGCGTACTCCTCATTATGCCAGCGCAAGATCATGGAGCGGCGCAGTACAGCACCTTCCCATGGGATAAAATCACCCTCAGGTACCGAGCTGCTTTCCAATAGCTTGATGCTGGACTCTATGATTCCCATCAACACCGTAGAACCCTTGAAGCGTCCAGGTGTCTCTTCTGTAATCACAGGCATGCCGCCCGGAGTTTCGAACCAACGGTTCATCGTCTCCGTAGCATCTTGCTCTGGAAGCTCCAGACCTAGTACATTTGCAGCCCAATCCGGGAAGGTGCTCTGGGCAATATTTCCTACACCAAGTTCAGGCAGTACATCCGAAATATAATCCAGAAACATTCGGTTCGGTGCAAAAATAATCATTTTTTCTGCAGAGACCTGATCTTTGTATTGATACAGCAGAAAGGCTAAACGGTGTAGTGCAACTGTAGTTTTACCACTTCCCGCTACGCCCTGTATGATCAATGCTGTATTTTTGGCGGCACGGATAATCTTGTCCTGTTCCTCCTGAATGGTCGATACGATATCGCGGAGACGATTATCTTTGTTCTCACCCAGGCGATAGACGAGAAACTCATCTGACACCACAGGTGCGTCACTCTCCCGGTTGTACGTATCTGCGACCCGCTCCAGAATCTGCTTCCGGATCACTACGTTGCGCTTGAGGTATACCAGTCCTTCTATCAGCCCCTCAGGAGCTTCATAGGAGGCAGGCTCCGTACCACCGGTAAACGAATAGAACAGGCTTGCTACCGGTGCGCGCCAGTCGATGACTAACGGACGGTCGCTTACCTGCTCGCGGTCTACGCCGATTTTGCCTATATAGAGTGCCTTCCGCTGCTTCTCATCATTGCCCTGAAAATCAAGCCGTCCGAAATAAGGCTCCTGCCGAAGCTTGGCAAGATCTTTGCGCTTCTGATCACGGTTCGCTTCTAACACCTGTTCCGTATAATCATGTCCCGTGTACACCGGAGTCTGGTTAAGTTTCTCCAGTAAGGTGTCAATCTCAGTAAGCGCTTGATTCAGCCTGTCTTCTTCCTCTTGATAGGCACTTTGAAAGTTGTCTTCCAATTTCAGTTACCTCCTAAAAGTTTATCGAGCTTAAATTTTCATTCTCCTCATTCCCTCTTCTCACGCAAAAAGGATACCCATTGTAGCATAATCAGCACTAAAATACCAAATCTTTCAAGCCAACATACGACTACAGCACAGCTTGCAAAATAAAGTTAGCTACAAATAAGCCCGCAATCCCATACAGCGCAGGAGGTACTTCCTTGCCCTTGCCCACCGCAAGCTTCACGATCGGATAAGTAATAAATCCAAAAGCCATACCATCTACGATGCTATAGGTGAATGGAATCATGACCATGATTAGGAAAGAAGGAAAGAGCTCTGTTAAATCTCCCAAGTCCATTTCACGCACATTCTGTACCATAAGCCCACCGATTACAATCAAGATCGGAGCGATAGCACTGTCTGGAATGTAGGAGAGCAGAGGGAGGAACAGGAATGTCGCCCCGAACAGCAGTCCTGCCACGAGTGAGGTCAGTCCCGAACGTCCACCTGCAGCAATACCTGCATTAGATTCCGCAGCGGCTACTACAGGACTGCTTCCGAAGAGACCTGCAGCGATATTGGCAATAGAGAGTGCTCGTAAGCTACTCTTGAAGCGCTCAGGACGCCCTGCCATCATAGTCTGTGAGGCGACTAGCCCAATATTTTCAAATACAACAATTAAGAGCAGTAAGAAAACAGCAATCCAGAACACAAGGCTCACTATGCCGCTCCAGTCCATTCCCAGAAATAAGCTTTCATATCCCGTAAATACATGACCGGATGCCTGCTTCTCAGGCGCGTGAGCCGCTCCCAGCAAGTAGGCTAGACCTGTACCAACCAGCATACTGATAAGCAAACCACCGTTGGTCCCACGGATAAACAGTACTAAAGCGAGTAACAAGGTTACACAGGAAGTGATAACTGCTGGATCGCTAAAATGTCCTATAGCAACAAACGTGGTCTGATGCGCAATCACAATCCCGCTTTTTTGCAGTCCTATAAAGGTCAGAAAAAGCCCTATCCCGACTGTAATGGCATGCTGTAGGTTTTGAGGAATCGCCTCACTTAGAATACGATAAAGCGATGTGAAGGCCACGATAGCGAATAACACACCGGTTATTACAACTACAGTAAGTGCCTCTCTCCAACCTAAATTCATTGAATGTACAAGTGTGTATGTGAAAAATGCGTTTATCCCCATCCCTGGTACCACGATGATTGGTGTCTTCCCACCGAAGGCCATCAGTAGACAGCCTGTAATGGCAGTCAATAGTGTAGCCACCATTGCTGGTCTAAGCGGCATACCCGCGTCATGAAGAATGGTCGCATTCACCATTACAATGTATACCGAAGCAAAATACGAAAGGATCCCTGCAGCCCACTCCCGTTTCCAGTCATTCTCAGGTGCAAGCCCTACACTATTTCGCCAAAAATTTGATTTCATGTACAAAAACCTCCACTGATATTAAGTTCCGCAGGCGGATATTACCCGGATAATAAGGCTTATAATCAACGGTTCATCCCGGTTCTACTATTATGCCTATTTGTGGTCTGCATCTTGCAGACCCGCCTGTTAACCACAACAAAAGGGCGTACGCAACTGGATTTCAGCTGGTCGCCCTTTTGGTCCATTTTACTACTACTATCGCTATAATTGAAACAGCTTCAGCTCAGCGATTCACTTACACGCTGACGCCTCCAGCCTCAAGCAAATCACGCACGGCAACACTGACCATGATCAGGCCTGCTACCGGCGGAACGAAGGCGTTACTAGCTGGTGGTTGTTTCGCTTTACGTCGATCCGGCGCATTCTCCGGAACGATCTTATCCGTAACATCTTGACGTGGCTTCATTGGCGGCTCCGTAGAGAAAACCACCTTCACGCCTTTCTTAATTCCTTCCTTACGCAGCTTCTGACGAATGACACGCGCAATAGGGTCATAAGTTGTCTTGGAAATGTCCGCTACCTGGAATCTTGTAGGATCCATTTTGTTGGCAGCGCCCATGCTTGAGATCATTGGAATTCCACGGGACAGACATTCTTTGATTATGTGAACCTTATAAATAATCGTATCCGAAGCATCAAGTACATAATCAGGTTTTAATTTGAACAATTCCTCATAGGTTTCTTCCGTATAGAACATGTTGAGCGCAATCGCTTCGCATTCCGGATTGATCAACTTCACACGGTCTACCATCAGTTCAGCCTTCTTCTGCCCAACCGTAGTTGTGAGTGCATGAATCTGGCGGTTTACATTGGTGATGTCTACAGTGTCCTTATCTATCAGAATCAGTCTGCCGATGCCGGTACGCGCCAAAGCCTCAACTGCTATACCGCCAACACCGCCGATGCCAAGCACCGCTACCGTGCTGTTCTTCATTATTTCCAGACCTTCCGGTCCGATCGCCAGTTCCGTGCGTGAGAACTGATGTAGCATGAGGTTCAGCCTCCTTCAAAAGCTTTGGCGAAGCAGAAATCTGCCTCGCCCGCTTCGATTAGTTAATTATTCTTTTTCTTTCTTCGGTTTAAGCGCCAGCTTAATGTGCAGCTGCTCCAATTGTGAACCATCTACTGGCGAAGGTGCATCCATAAGTAGATCTGTTGCACTTGCCGTTTTCGGGAATGCGATGGTTTCACGCAGATTTGTACGACCGGACAGCAGCATAACTAGACGATCTAAACCGAAAGCGATACCACCGTGTGGAGGTGTACCATATTCGAACGCATCCATCAGGTAGCCGAACTTCTCATAAGCAACCTCTTTCGTAAATCCAAGGGCTTCGAACATTTTCTCCTGTACTTCGCGTTTGTAAATCCGCATGGAGCCTCCGCCTACTTCATAACCGTTCAGAACGATGTCATAAGCTTGTGCACGGATCGCACCTGGATCTGTGTCAAATAGATGCAGATCCTCTTCACGTGGACGAGTGAACGGATGGTGTTCTGCTACATAACGTTTCTGATCTTCGTCATATCCAAGGAGTGGGAAGTCTGTAACCCAAGCGAACTTGAACACGTTATCGTCAATCAGACCGAGCTGACGTCCAATTTTAACTCGAAGGGCGCCTAGAACGTCTGCTACAACCTTTTTATTATCAGCGGAGAAGAGGAGAAGGTCGCCTTCTTCAGCGCCTGTACGTTCCTTCACAGCCGCAATTTCTTCTTCGGAGAAGAATTTCACAATCGGCCCTTTGAATTCGCCGTCTTTCACTTGAATCCATGCCAAGCCTTTCGCGCCATAGCGAGCAGCATAAGGTCCGAGATCATCGATTTCTTTACGAGTCCAAGTGCCACAGCCTTTAGCATTTAGACATTTCACTTCGCCGCCTTTTTCGATTACAGAAGCGAATACCTTAACTCCACTAGTAGCAACAATATCGTTCATTTCTACAAGCTCTAATCCAAAACGCAGATCAGGTTTGTCAGAACCGTATTTGCCCATAGCATCAGCATAAGTCAACCGTTGGAACGGAAGCTCGATATCTGCTCCTACAGTTTCTTTGAACAGACGCTGCATCAGCTTCTCCATCATACCAAGCAGTTCATCTTGTGACAGGAATGAAGTCTCGATGTCGACTTGAGTGAATTCAGGCTGACGGTCAGCACGCAAATCTTCATCACGGAAACAACGAGCAATTTGATAATAGCGCTCAACGCCGCCCACCATCAACAATTGCTTGTAGATTTGTGGAGATTGCGGCAATGCGAAGAATTCGCCTTCATGCACACGGCTTGGTACCAGATAATCACGCGCGCCTTCCGGTGAGCTCTTAGTTAGGATCGGTGTTTCTACGTCGATGAATCCTTCACTGTCAAGGAAATCACGGAAAATCTTAGAAGCTTTCGAGCGAAGCAGCAAGGTTCTTTGCATCTCCGGACGACGAAGGTCCAAATAGCGATATTTGAGACGCAGAGACTCGTCTACTTCCACACCATCCTCGATGAAGAACGGAGGTGTCTTAGCTGCGTTCAGCACTTCAATGTCCGTAATTTGAACTTCAATTTCACCTGTTGGCAGGTTGCGGTTAATGGTTTCCTCATCACGTTTAACAACTTTACCTTTAACAGCCAGGACGTATTCACTACGAACCTTATCAGCAATTTGTAAGGCTTCGCCAGAGTAGTCTGGGTTAAATACAACTTGTACAATACCGCTTCTGTCACGCAGATCAATAAATAGTACGCCCCCAAGGTCACGGCGAGTCTGCACCCATCCGTTCAAGGTTACCGTCTGTCCAATATGTTCTGGTGTTAATTGTCCACACTGATGACTTCTTTGCATAATTTATCATTCCCCTTCATGGTTAAAAATACAATTTTAATCTTTCTCTATACAGTCACCATAAGACGTTAGTCAGATGGTCTAAACTAGTGCCTGACCCAGCTCATCCAGCTTCACAGTGCGCTGCTCCCCTGTATTCATCGACTTCACGGTAATTACACCATTCTTCAGCTCATCTTCGCCAAGAATCGCAGTATAACGTGCCGACATACGGTCTGCGGATTTCATCTGTGCCTTCATTTTCCGGCCCAGGTAGTCACGTTCTGCTGAGAACCCTTGGCTGCGCAGAATATATAGCTGCTTAGAGATTTCGATATCAGCTTCCTCACCGAGAGCTACGAAGTACACATCCAGTGGCTTCGCCGTCTCCAGCTCTACCTTCTGATCCTCCAAAATAAGGAGAATTCGTTCAAGTCCAATCCCAAAACCAATACCCGGTTGATCCGGTCCACCAATTTCTTCAACCAAACCGTTGTAACGGCCTCCGCCGCCCACGGTATCAATCGAACCAATACCTGCTGCTTTATATTCAAACGCTGTATGCGTGTAATAATCCAGTCCTCTTACAAGTCGAGGGTTAATGGTGAATTCCACACCCATGATATCAAGGTGCATCTTCACCTTTTCAAAATGAGTCGTGCACTCTTCGTCCAGACTATCCAAAATGGAAGGCGCATCTGTAAATTTATCTTGATCTACCTTACAATCCAGCACGCGAAGCGGATTACGCTCAATACGACGCTGACAGTCACTGCAAAGGGTATCCTTCATTGGTCTTAAGAAACCCAATAATTTATCCCGATAAGCTGCACGGCTAGGTGCGTTACCGACAGAATTGATTTCCACTCTTACATCCTTAAGGCCAAGATCCTTATAGAATTGATAGCCTAAGGAGACTACTTCCGCATCAATAGCCGGATCCACAGCTCCAAAAGCCTCAATACCAAACTGATGGAATTGACGATATCTACCTGCCTGTGGACGCTCATAACGGAACATAGGTCCGATATAATACAGCTTACTTACATCAGGTTCACCGTAAAGCTTGTTCTGAACATAAGCTCTAACGACACCAGCCGTTCCTTCTGGACGCAGCGCCAGATCACGATCGCCTTTATCCTTGAACGTGTACATCTCGCCTTCTACAATATCCGTTGTTTCGCCTACTCCACGCTCGAATAACCCCGTATACTCGAACATCGGTGTACGGATTTCACGGTAATTGAAACGACGGCATAAATCTCTAGCCTTCCCCTCAATATACTGCCATTTCTCCACAGCTCCCGGAAGCACATCCTGCGTTCCTGTAGGTTTCTCGAATCTTTCTTTAGCCACAGTCTATCCCTCCTAAAAAATACCCCTCTAAATCTGCTCTCTTCATCACTTCATCATGCTAAACAAAACAAAAAATCCCCCGCCCTGTTTATAAAAAACAGGGACGAGGGATTATCATAACCAATAATACACCCGTGGTACCACCCACATTCCGGATCAGAACCATTCTGAATCCGCTCAAAGCGGTTAACGCCCGCCTACGCATAACGGCTACTGATAGCGGCAATATACATTGCCCACTTTCGCCGTACGTTCTCGGGGAGGTCATTCATTCGCTCATCAACAGAATCCTTGCAGCCAAGCAGAAACGATAGATCATCCATTGTACTGGATATCATCTGAATCTACAGGGGATTCCTCTCTGGAGTTGTGGGTCCTCGAATTACTTGTTCCCGTCATCAAAACCATATGATAAAATCGTATATTTTTAAATTCTACTGAACTACTGTGCTAAAGTCAAGGCAGGAAATGCGAAGCTGAATAAAAAATTCGACAACTTTCAACTTTTGACCTTTAACTTCAACCGTTACAAAAAAAATGACCTGCAGCCAAATGCTGCAGGTCCATCATCATATATTATTAAAAAGGGGGTCATGCCTTTATTATAAACACGCTATATTAAGGAAACATGTATGTAATATTACGATTATATTACATTCATGAAAGCGGTTTATTTTAATAGATTGTTGTTAATCGAATTGCTCTACAAATGCTCCTTTGCCCCGAAGGGTTTCCACAACCTCATTATAATTCTCTTCTGCAACACTTAGGTCCATCACATAACGAAGTTTACTTAAATCCCCATCTTCGAGCTCTCCATCTGCTACATCCGCACTAACCTGGTCTTCATCCACGCTATAATGGGTCTCAGGCTCATCACGCGTTTCGGAGGCGGCAACACCAGGGGCCAACATAGCTCCAGCTGCCGGAGTGCTACCCGTTCCAAGCGTCCCCACTGTACCTGCGGCTAACGTCGTATTACTAAACGGGGCTATCGGAAACAGAATTCTACGATCTTCCCCAATAGGGTCCGTGAGTGGCCATACCTCCAAGCCATCTACCTTGTAACTAATCAATGCTATTTTAGCACCTTCTGCTTCATTTTCCGTTCTAAAATATGCTTGGATTTTTCTGGTCATTACCATTACCTCCTTTAGATTATAAGACTCAGTGTTATTAATTGCTATTGCAGGACCTTCAATATTTCACGAACGAAGGCAGGCTCATCTTTCGGGGTACGCGAAGTAATGTAATTACGATCAACTACCACCTCTTCATCTTTAAACTCCGCACCAGCATTCACAACATCATCTTTCAACGGAGGATAACAGGTGATGGTACGTCCTTTAAGCAAGTCTGCACTGATCAGAATTTGGGGTCCGTGGCAAATAGAAGCGATAGGCTTACCAGCTTCGTTTGCTTCTTTCACAAACTTCAAAATATCTGCATTTTGCCGTAAATTTTCTGGGGAAGAACCTCCAGGAATTACTATCGCGTCATAATTACCTGCTTGAACGTCAGCTATGGCTTTATCGGCTGCGTAGGAGACTTCCTTCTTTTTGCCTAGTAAGGTCTCACCCTTCTTTAAACCAATAATGTCAGCTTGATGTCCTGCCTTTATAACTTCATCGTAAGGGACCTTCATCTCAGAATCTTCAAAATCATTAGCTAGTAAAAATGCAACATTACTCATGTGATAAGTTCTCCTCTCTGCTTGTGCAAATGAATAGGTACTTATTTATCTTTCTTGTCGTCTATTACCCTTCTCACAATGATTTCTAACCTCTAATCAGAAAATATCCCCGGTTAACCGCATCAAAAAGCCGCCTCCACCACCCATTTCAGGTACGCGGTAAGAGATTACGGCTTCTTCCTTTGATCACTTGAGATTCAATTTCATCTTCCGTCTTTTTGGCTAATGCATAGGCTTCTACAGGACTCCCTGTCGCTAGTGCCGGGATACTTCTCCATACCCATGCCTTCTGTGAATGTCTCATTACTAGGCTCCTTGCATCGTGCGGGATAACTGTCTACCTTTAGTTTATCCAGCTCCAAGAGGCTCTATCCGCACAAGATTCTTACTCACTGCTCATCCACAATAAAAAAAGATGTCGAAAGTTAGCTCCGCTAGAAGCAATTTTCGACATCTTTTTTTCATTAACTGCGGCTATCTAAAATGAGAGTAACCGGGCCCCAATTGGTCAGCGACACATCCATCATCGCTCCAAAAACCCCCGTCTCCACTTGAAGGCCGCCAGCTCTAAGCTCTTGGTTAAAGTAATCATAAAGTCGCTCGGCCTCCGCGGGAGCTGCTGCTCCCATGAAATTCGGCCGTCTCCCCTTACGACAATCCCCGTATAAAGTAAACTGGGATACTGAAAGAATTGCTCCCTCAGTCTCTGTGACACTGTAGTTCATTTTACCAGCATCATCTTCAAAAATTCGTAGTCCTGCTATTTTATCCGCCAAATATTTGGCATCCTTTTCTGTATCCTCATGCGTAACGCCAACTAGCAGCATTAAGCCTTTGCCAATTTCTCCGGTCACTGCCTTATCCACGGTTACTTTGGCGTCCTTACAACGCTGTACTACAACTCTCATCGTACTACTCCGCTCCTTGCCCTATTGCATGATCCGATTCACTGTATATACATCCTTGACTCGTTTCACTTTATCTACAACGGATTGCAGATGTTCCGTGTTACGAATGAGAATGGTCATATGAATCATTGCCATTTTATTCTTGTCAGAACGCCCAGTGACCGCAGAAATGTTCGTTTTACTCTCGGAAACTGCCTGCAGCACTTCATTGAGCAGTCCATTACGATCATGACCTGTAATCTCAATATCCACACTGTAGTTTGCTTCCATCGTACCTTCCCATTCCACTTCAATCACCCTTGCTGCTTCTTCTCCGTCACCTTCACCCGGAATATTAGGACAATCCTGGCGATGTACAGATACTCCCCGGCCCCGTGTAACATACCCTACAATGTCGTCACCCGGTACCGGATTACAACATCGTGCAAAACGGACAAGTAAATTTTCAATTCCCTTTACACTAACACCATTGGTCGGTTGATTACGTTTTTCGCCGGAAGACTTGATCTCCTTCATCTCTGAAGTAAGCTCTAAATGATTAGCAGCTTCTTCCTGCTCTTTGCGCAGCTTTTCCGTCAAACGGGAAGCAATCTGCGAAGCGGTAATCCCACCAAATCCAACGGCAGACAGCATATCCTCAACATCGTTAAAAGCAAATTTCTTGGCTGCTTCTAAAAGCTTATCATCAGAAATCCACTCAGAAACCTCGACATTCAGACGCTTCAGCTCACGTTCAATCGCTTCGCGACCTTTTTCGACATTTTCCTCACGTTTTTCTTTTTTGAACCATTGCTTAATTTTGCTTCGCGCATGTGAGGATTGAGCAATCTTGAGCCAGTCGCGGCTTGGTCCGTACGAATGCTTCGATGTCAGTATCTCTACAATATCGCCCGTCTTCAACTTGTGATCCAACGGTACGATCCGCCCGTTCACCTTAGAACCAATCGTACGATTACCCACTTCCGTATGAATACGGAATGCGAAATCAAGTGGTACAGAACCCGCAGGAAGCTCAATAACCTCGCCTTTAGGCGTAAATACGAACACAAGATCCGAGAAAAAGTCCATTTTGAGTGATTTTACGAACTCTTCGGCATCCTTGGCCTCATGCTGAAGCTCCAATATTTCGCGAAAAAAAGGCATCCGATTCTCAGGATTCACATTATTGCTGGTTCCTTCTTTGTATGCCCAATGTGCTGCTATCCCGAATTCAGCCGTGCGATGCATTTCCCAAGTGCGAATTTGCACTTCGGTTGGCTCTCCGCCAGGACCTACCACTGTTGTATGCAAAGATTGATACATATTGGCTTTGGGCATAGCTATATAATCTTTAAATCGACCGGGCATTGGCTTCCAAAGGGTATGAATAATTCCGAGGGTTGCATAACAATCCTTGATATTATCCACAATGATACGGATGGCCAGCAGGTCATAGATCTCATTAAACTGTTTGTTTTTCGTACTCATTTTGTTATAGACACTGTAGATATGCTTCGGACGACCTGAAAGATCACCTTCAATGCCCATTTCATCCAGCTTGGCACGAATACGGCCAATTACGCTGTCGATAAATTGCTCACGTTCAGCCCGCTTCTTATGCACTAGATTAGCAATGCGATAATACTGCTGCGGATTCAAGTAACGAAGCGCAATATCCTCCATCTCCCACTTAATCGCGGAAATCCCCAAACGATCAGCTACAGGACAGAAAATCTCCAGCGTTTCGTAAGAAATACGTCGCTGGCTCTCTTCAGATTGATACTTTAACGTACGCATATTATGCAGACGATCCGCTAGTTTGATAACGATGACCCGGATATCCTGCGCCATCGCAATAAACATCTTACGGTAATTCTCGTTCTGCTGCTCTTCCTTTGAGCGAAAACGGATGCGTTCCAGCTTAGTTAAGCCATCGACAAGCATCGCGCAGGTATCGCCAAATTTCGCGCGGATTTGTTCCAATGAGACCGTCGTATCTTCCACAACATCATGCAAAAGCGCCGCAACAATAGATATAACATCCATTTGCATATTGACGACAATATCTGCCACCGCCAGCGGATGCAGAATGTATGGCTCCCCCGACTTGCGGATCTGCCCGTGATGAGCCTGATCGGCAAATTCATAAGCTTCCCGGATGCGGAGAAGATCTTTATCTTTTATATAGGCGCCAGCCTTATCAATTAATCGCTCTATGCCCATTCTCGTCGTATCCGTTTCCTTTCTATAATAAAATGAACCCGCAATCATTCTGAAATCTGCAGGTTCCAATCATTTCGCAAGCAACTTACGCTCTTGTTCAAAGTTGTCTATAATTATGACGCTTACGAGGGATTACGTCAACACTTGCCATCTCATGGTACTCAAGAAGTAAAAGTTATGAAAATCGGACAAATTAATAACACTTGTGAAAATGTTGTTGTAAAAATGTCCAGTTCTATTTAATCTAGTAAAGGCGGATTTTCGCTGGACAACATCATATCCATTAAGAAAGAGGAGTGAACTCCATTGCAACGCGAAATTCAAGTTAATGAAAAACTTCCATGGGGCCCCGGTTTTCTATTAAGCCTACAGCATTTGTTCGCCATGTTTGGCAGTACAGTGCTAGTGCCTAACTTGTTCGGGGTTGACCCTGGCATGATTTTGCTGATGAACGGTATCGGCACACTGCTATACATTTGGATTTGCCGTGGTAAAATACCTGCCTACCTTGGCTCCAGCTTTGCATTTATCGCACCCGTATTATCAGTGCTTGCTGATCATAAAGATGATCATATGAAAGGGTACTCGCTTGCTTTGGGCGCTTTCATCATCACAGGTGTTATCTTTGTGCTCGTTGCTTTGATCATCCGTTATGCAGGAACAAAATGGATCGATGTTGTCTTCCCTCCAGCAGTAATGGGAGCTATCGTAGCAACGATCGGACTTGAACTTGTGCCTGTTGCCGCGCGAATGGCAGGACTTATTGCCCCTGAAGGTGTTGCAGTTGCAGACTGGACTCCAGATGGCAAAGCAATCACACTTTCTATGGTGACACTGGGCGTAACCGTAATTGGAGCTGTACTCTTCCGCGGTTTCCCAAAAATCATTCACATCCTCATCGGTATCGTAACTGGTTATGGCTTAGCTTATATTATGAAAATGGTGGATACGGCTGCAATATCTAATGCGAATTTTTTAGCTCACCCTACCATTGTTACTCCATCCTTCGATTGGAATGTAATCCTGACTATCATCCCAGTATCGCTAGTAGTAATCGTTGAACATATTGGACACTTACTTGTAACCAGCAATATTGTTGGCAGAGATCTGGCTAAAGACCCTGGACTTGACCGCTCCCTGATGGGTAATGGGATATCTACAATTATCTCCGGTTTTATCGGTTCTACTCCAAATACAACCTACGGTGAGAATATCGGGGTTATGGCATTAACTAAAGTTTATTCTGTATATGTGATCGGTGGCGCAGCAGTGATTGCGATTCTGCTATCGTTCTCCGGAACTTTCTCCTCCGTTATCGCTAACATCCCAACACCTGTAATGGGTGGTGTATCACTACTTTTGTTCGGTGTAATTGCCGCATCCGGTCTACGAATCTTCGTAGAGCAAAAAGTTGATTTTTCCAAAGCTACTAACATGATTATGGCTACGTTGGTGCTTGTTGTCGGAATTAGTGGTACAACCCTTACTATGGGTAGCGTAAAACTCAGTGGTATGGCTCTAGCTACGATTGTTGGTATCGTTCTAGCCATATTCTTCAAACTCATTGAAGTTCTTGGACTGTCTAATGAAGGTGGAGAAAGCGATAAAGCTGCTCACTAATTTATTTATGAATTAATAATTCAAAAAGACTGCTCCAGATCCATTTTATGGATTGAGCAGTCTTTTTTCGTATCTCTTTTGAGCAAAAAATCGAAAACAGCAACCCTCCGCTAGTAGTGACAGAGAATTGCTGTTGTTTGCACTTTTCCACATTATTCGATACATAAAACCCGATTTATTTCCCGGGAAAAGACAAGTTTATCGTATTAATCTTCGTAATCAACTAATGTAATAACTTCAATTCCAGAAAGCTTATTACGTCCAGCAAGCTCAACCAATTCAATCAAAAAAGCTGCGCCTACCACTTTACCACCAAGCTGCTCCACAAGGTTAACCGAAGTAGCTATAGTACCTCCTGTTGCTAACAAATCATCAGCAATCAATACATTTTGTCCAGGCTTAATGGCATCCGTGTGAACAGCAAGTGTGTCTTTACCATATTCAAGATCATATCCAACCTCGATAGTCTCATACGGCAGTTTACCACTCTTACGAATCGGCACAAAGCCTACACCCAATGCATAAGCAAGAGGTGCACCAACTACAAAACCACGTGCTTCCGGTCCAGCGATCACATCGATTTCTAAGTGGGATACAAGAGCTTTCAAGGCATCAATCGCTTGGCGATATGCATCACCGTCTTTTAACAAGGTGGTGATATCTTTAAAACTAATACCTTCTTTTGGGAAATCAGGAATCACGCGAATACTATCTTTAAAATCCAAATTTTTCATCTCCTAAAAGTTTTGTTAGCATATGCTACTTTGTGTTCGGTTCGACAAAACTTACTTCGTAAGCGTCTGCTTTGTTTTGTTAGCATATGCTACTTTGAGTCCGTTTCGGCAAAACTTGCTTCGTAAGCGTCTGCTTTGTTTTGTTTAGTCTTTATGATACGCCTAAACGGCGTGATAACATCCAATCCTGCAGTTCAGACAAGCTACCTTCCATGAAGTACTGCTCCATTTCCGCCATCTGCCCCAGTCTAACAAAATGTCTTGATGCTGTAAGGCTTTTAGCTGTAGGCTGCGTAATAAAGGTCACACTTCCTTGACTTCTTTCGATAAAATCCAGCTCCTCGAACACATCTAGCATATTACTAAGCATTCGAATACTTAATGAGGATTGTCGACTTAGCCGCAGCAGCACTTCATGTTCTGGCGTTGCAACAGCAGTGATCGAAGCCAGCAATTTATAGAGTATTTTAAAATGATCCCGTGTCGGAATGATAAGTCGTTCTCGGCCATCCTTTATAGAATGCAATAACGCAATATTATCAGCATTAGGAAAAGCCTTTAGTAACGCGTCTAGTTGTTCAGGAGTCTCCGGCATATCCAGTAGACATAACAGTGAGACATGCCCTGACTCCTGAATCGAATCATCCTTAATAGCGGCGCTAATGCCAGCTTCTTTATCATATACCCAGAAGGACATTCCTATCAATTCAGTCTGTGAAGACATATGTCCACTCTGGAATACTGCTGCAGCACGATATGGGCCAGCACCACTATAGGGAAGTAGCAGCTCTCTAATATGCGCAGCCTGCCGCACAGCGTCAGCAGCACCACGAAGATCAAATAATTGAGCATCCTGAACTGATAAATCCTGTAGCATCAGCTGTGGTTTCCTTGAGCCATTCCATTCGTTGATCGACAGTTCAGCCAGCACATTGATCGGGGTGCCCACAGGGAGCAGCTTAGCCAAATCCCCTTTACCAAAAGCCAAGGCTTCGATCGTACTCTTACCCTGTTGCAAGACGATCTTCAAGTGTTTTCCTTCTTGCCCCATGGTGCGTGTCTCTTTCACTGTAGCCCCGCGAATGATGAACTTTGGCAATGGATTCGACATCCCGAAAGGTGCAAGCCTTTCCAATTCAAGCGCGGTCTGTAGGGACAAATCGGAAATCGACACTTCTGCATCAGCAGAAGCAACAGGAACGAAATGCTCCGGTGTTAACACAGTAGCAGCGTATTCATTTAATGCCTCAGCGAAGGCTTCTAAGCCGTCCCGATGCAGACTCATTCCCGCGGCTGCTGGATGACCACCGAAATGATCCATTAAGGTTGAACAAGAGGATAACGCCGCATATATATCAAGTCCAGGAATAGAGCGGGCAGAACCTTTGCACATGCCGGTCTCCGGATGAATATCCAGAATAATTACAGGTCGATAGTAACGCTCCAGCAGTTTGGAAGCCACTATGCCTACCACACCCACATTCCAGCCTTGTTCAGCAAGGACTATGATGTCTGGTATTTCTCCACCCTGAGTCATCTGCTCCAGTTTTGCAGTGGCCTCCACTACAATTCTTTCTACGACCAATTGGCGTTCTTTATTAAGCAGATCAAGCTCCCCAGCCAGTTGCTCTGCCTCATCAGTATGCTCGGTTGTAAGCAACGCCACTGCCCGTCCAGCATGATCCAGACGACCACTCGCATTGATACGAGGCGCCATTCCAAAAGCGATATTAACCGCACTCACAGTATTCATGGTCACGCCGCTAACACCGAGTAAGGCACGAATACCTGGGAATCGAGAATTTCGCATACTCACCAAACCGTTTCGAACAATCTCACGATTCTCACCCAGCAGCGGCATTAAATCCGCTACAGTACCGATAGCAGCTATCTCTGCCCATTCTTCGGGAGTTTCCTCCCCTAGCATAGCCTGGGCGAGCTTATAAGCTACACCTACACCTGCCAATCCTTTGAACGGATAGGGGCAGTCAGGCAGCTTTGGATTAATCAACGTATAAGCCTCTGGGAGAAGCTCTGGTGGCTCATGGTGATCCGTAACAATCACATCAATCCCGAGTTCATTAGCGTAAGCAATCTGATGATAGGCGCTAATGCCAGTATCTACAGTAATGATCAAGGATACACCCTGCTGTAAAGCCCAATCCAAAGCATGATTATGCAGCCCATAGCCCTCATTAGAACGGTGCGGGATATAAATATCAAAGGAAGCGCCTAAGTAACGCAGCAAATGAATCATTAATGCTGTACTGGACACACCATCAGCGTCGTAATCGCCGTAAATCAGAATATGTTCTTCTTCTTTTAAAGCCTTTCTAATTCTGGGAACCGCTTCGGCCATTCCTTTTAGAAGGAACGGATCATGCGGAGCTTCCACACCGCCATCCATGAACGATAGAGCCTCATGTGGCGTATCAATTCCTCTAGTCACTAATAGTGAGGATAAGAGCGGAGAAATAGAAAGGCTCCGGGCCATATCCCTTACGACGTCGGGATCGGCTGCCGGAGATTGCCATCTTGTTTTTGAATAAAGCAATAGCGCTCACCTTTCTCTCACCTTACGAACTACTGAAGCAGCGTCGGAATATCATTATCCACCAATTCATAATTACTTTTGTATGGATAACCGGGATCATAAGGAACTACGTCCATATGTACCTCACCAACATGAACAAACCTGTGCTGCAGCAACTTTCTTGCACATTCTGAAATATCCTGTGCTTCCATCACCGTAATACGCGGATTTACACTGATCTTCACTTGCAGATTCACATAATTCCCTTGCTCAAGTGCCTTCAAATGTTCTACACGAATAACACCATGAACACGTTGTACGGTTTCAATAAAATTAGCTGCCTCCTCAGAAGGTAGCTCCTGCGCATTCTTAACACTAACAGTATTAACAATGAGCAAATAACCTTTACGTAGAATTAAGCATCCTGTTAAAAGTGCAGCAATAGGGTCCATATAGAATAGAGGATGCCAATAGGTACCCCCCATTGATAACGATATCCCAACTAATACTGTGATAGAAGTATACAAACTGAAACGATGACTATTGGCATAAGCAGCATGACTGCCATCACCTATTTTTTTAAAGTACCGATATTGATATTGAAATACAGCTTCTTTAAGTACAATAGATAGTAAGACAGTTACAAGTGCAAGTTCTCCGCGAGTGGATGACTGTCCCTCGGTTAAGTCACGGATTGCAGAGAAGGCGATTTGCAGCCCCCCCATAAGAATTAATACCGAAAAAAGTATAGCTAAAAGCGGCTCCTTATTCCCTCGTCGCTCTTCTATCCGCTGCTTGCTCTTTCTGCTTTGTTCAGAGCGCCATGGGAGAATATCCGCCAATTTAGCTGCAGCATCTGCTCCAGAATATAATGCATCGCCCATTAAAGCCTTGCTACCTGAAATATAGCCAAAACTCCCCTTAGCTACTGCCAAAGTAACATCGCTGATGATCCCTGTCCAAGCAACCGTCTTGCTTTGCGGTGATCGTTCTTTATTCATACGAGGCCCCCCTTACCACTAGCAAGTAATCTCATGATGATACAATACACATGACATACTACCCCAAAGATTTCGAAAGCCGCGTCGCATTTGACGCGGCTTTCTTAAATTATAAAGTTGATGTTTTTTTCATTCAAGTGTAGCCATGTTATTTCCCTTGAGACATTACCCTTTAGCCGGGCTCTTTACCTTTATCTTCTCACGCTTCTTAAGCAGTAGCCAGACCGGACTTGCAATAAAGATAGAGGAGTACGCTCCGAATAGCAATCCGATAACCATCGCAAGCGAGAACATCTTGATGGACTCGCCTCCAAGAATCAACAGGAAGAACGCCGCAATAAATACGGTAAATGCTGTGTAAAGAGAACGCATAAGAGTTTGAGCCACACTCTTATTCACAAGCTCTTTTAAATCCTCATAGGTTTTTTGTTTACCAAAACGCAAATTCTCACGGATACGGTCAAAGATAACGATCGTATCATTGATGGAATAACCGATAATCGTAAGCACCGCAATAATAAACGTCAAATCCACTTCCAAGCGGAAGATGGAGAAGATTGCAACGACCATAAAGGCATCATGGATCAATGAAACAATAGCTGCCAATGCAAACCGCCATTCAAAACGAATACTTACATAAATGATAATCCCTAGACAAGAAATGAGAACCGCATAGATCGCATTGCGTGCAAGTTCTTTAGACATTTCAGTATCCACGGTGTTAATCTCAAACGATGCTTTTTCGTCCAGCTTCAAGATCTCTGCTTTAAGAGCTTCATCTTGTTGCTCATCGAGCACTTGATCATAACGAACGTTAACCCGTTCACTTCCTATCGTAATGCTTGGCTCACTTGAAATCCCAGTTTTTTCAACTGCTGAATTAACCTCTTCCAATGTCAAATTCTTAGACAGAGAGATATCAACATTAGATCCCGCTTTGAAATCAACGCTGTAATTCAATCCAAAGGTTGCTAGGAAAATCAAACCTGCCACTGTAAGGGCGATAGAAAAAACATAGAAAAATTTACTCAAATGTACGAAATCAAGCTCTTTCTTAAAGCGCACGAATATCACTCTCCTTAACACCGAAACTCTTCGGTTTGTTCAGCTTACCGGCTTTAACAAGCTGGCTAAGCAACCAGTGGGAGAAATAAAGATTCGTAGCGATACTCAGAACGATTTCCACGATCAGTACCAATGCGAAACCTTTGACTGCACCTGTACCGAAGGCGAACATGACACCTGCCACAATAACAGTTGTGACATTGGAGTCCATTACTGTCCGGAAAGAGGATTTATTACCTGCTTTAACAGAGGAAAGTACACTTTTACCACTGCGCATTTCTTCTCTTATCCGTTCATTTGTAATGATATTGGCATCGACGGCCATCCCTATACCCAGAATAAATGCGGCTATACCAGGCAACGTCAATGTGAAGTCTGCTAAGACAAAGACTACAATTAGCAGCCATGTATGCAAGATCAGCGCAAAACTAGCCAAGAGACCTGGCAAGCGATACATACCGATCATGAAGATAAGAATAATCAAAGAACCCAAAAGACCAGCTTTGATCGTTTGATCAAGCGATTGTTTACCAAGTGTTGCACCCACACTTTGGGAGTATTTCTCAGTAAGTTTCAGTGGCAACGCACCAAGATTAATAGTGTCAGCCAGTTCACGTGCTTCTTTAATTGTATACTGACCGGAAATAGACGCACTACCATCGGTAAGTACTGCTTGTACCGTAGGGTCAGATAGTTTGTTCTCATCCAAATAAATTGCGAGATTCTTTCCTAAGAGGCGTTTTGTAATCTCTGCGAATTTATCCTTGTCCTTTATTTTGATACTGATGATTGGCTGATTCAGGTTATCCCGTCCAACCTCTGCCGCACCTTCAACAAAATCACTACCTACCAGTTCGATCTTGCTGTAAGTACCTTCAGCGTCACCTTCAGCAGCACTACGGAAAGTCAGAACTGCAGGCTCCTTCATCTTCTTACGAACCTCGGCTTCATCAGTAACGCCTGCAATTTTCAGACGAATACGGTCAGTACCTTCAGTTGTAACCTCTGGTTCACTGGTTCCGAGCGCATTGGCCCGTTTTTCCAAACTTTCTGCTGTTTTCAACAGTGAAGCTCGGGACAACGCTGCTCCCGCTTCCATAGGCTCTGCATGGTACAAAATCTCAAATCCGCCTTTCAGGTCAAGACCAAGTCTAACCTTGTCCAGCAGTCCAGGAGTAGTAAATGCCATGACGCCTGTCAAAACGAGCACGGTAATAATAAAGCCCATTAGTCTCTTCATGCTCTAGCTAGTTCCCCTTTCATTCACTCAATATTCCTATTATAGCTACACGTGAAATGACCGTCAATTCACAGCATAGTCATAGCTATACTCACACAAAGAAACGGCCGCCCCTGCACATATCAGCAAGACATCCGTTTATATAGGAGATGTGAAGTTATTATTATTCTCTTACTTTACTGCTTTATAAGGCTTTTCGCAAAGAAAAGAAGCGAGATGTGTATTGTTCAGTTCAACCCCCGATAAGCTGCAAGAGTCAAATAAGTCATGTAACTATTGGCTTTTAAGGAATAAATATCATTTACCAGCTTATGTAAGGGAGGCATTCCGTCCTTATCATAATTACGACTGATACAATCCCAAATATCCTTGCTGGTTACATACTCATAGCCGAGGAGCCGGAATTCTTCAGCTTTGCTGCGGCACATGGCTTCGATTTCTTCACTATGTTGATCATGATTCCACTGTTCCGATTCCACGTGATGACACCTCCAAAGATCGCTCGTGTTCGTATGCTTACCATAGGTATTCGACCCAAGTTCTCTGCTTTCCTCCTTCCGTCACAAAAAGTTACAACTACTAAAACAAGGCATGCCGGGATAGGGGTATAGCATATCCATAAGAATAGACAAGTTGGCCAGGGTTTCATTTCATTTGGGGAAGAAGGCGTGACCTTTGAGGAAACAGAGCTTTATACAAGGAACTTTAATCTTGCTTGCCGCCGGCATCATTAATCGAATGCTTGGATTTATACCCCGAATTGCTTTGCCACGCATCATTGGAGCAGAAGGTGTGGGTCTATACCAGCTCGCGTACCCATTTTTTATCGTGCTGGCTACTGTTATTACAGGCGGACTTCCCCTAGCAATTGCAAAGATGGTAGCGGAAGCAGAGGGAGAGAACCGCCCTGAGAAATCGCGGCAAATTTTACGGACTGGCCTTACTCTTAGTGTCGGACTAGGAATCTTCTTTACCATTGTTGCGCTGGTCAGTGCTTCATGGGTCTCCAATGTGATCTTAACAGACCACAGAGTTTATTATACTTTTATTGCCATGATCCCAATGATTGCAATTGTTGCTGTATCTGCAATATACCGCGGTTATTTTCAAGGTAGGCAGAACATGATTCCTTCCGCACTTTCTTCAGTTTTTGAGTCTATCGTGCGAATATTTTTTATGCTGTGGTTCTCTTGGCTGCTGTTACCTAAAGGTATCGCTTTTGCAGCTGCTGGGGCGATGCTAGGCGTAACGGTGGGAGAGATTGGCGGAATGTTAGCCATTCTGTGGCAATATTATGTCATCACCAAAAAGGATAAAAAAACACCCCCCATCCAAGAACAGCAAACGATTGAGAAGGAAGTTATACCTTCTGATCCAGATGCCGTACAATCAAATTCTCCCATACTACGGCGTTTACTAGGTGTATCAATTCCTGTTACGGCAAGCCGGCTTGTCGGTTCTTTTTCCTATCTACTGGAATCTATAATTACCGTACGTAGTCTTGCACTAGCCGGAATCGCAACAGCCGCCGCGACTGCTCAATATGGGTCTTTACAGGGAATGGTTATCCCCTTACTGCTACTTCCCGGTGCGTTAACTTCCTCTCTCGCAGTGTCTTTGGTTCCATCCTTATCCGAGGCTGCCGCGAGAAAGGACTTGCCTACCATTCACAAACGAATGCACCAAGCTCTTCGACTCGCTCTTGTAACAGGGGCTCCCTTTGCTGTTCTTATGTATGTACTGGCAGTCCCACTATGCAACTTGTTATACGGAAATCCGGACACCGCTCCTATGCTAAAACTAATGGCCCCTTTCGCTTTGTTCATCTATGTTCAAGCCCCCTTACAAGCTGCACTTCAAGCTATGGACAGACCGGGAAGGGCACTCATCAATACTCTTATTGGGGCAGTAGTCAAAATCATTCTGATTGTTATATTAGCTTCACAGCCAGAATACGGAATCTACGGCGCAATCATCGCCATTATTGTGAACAGCGTTCTTGTTACTCTACTGCACGGGTACAGTGTAGTCAGTCTAATTTCATTATCCTTACGAATAACCGATACCATTAAGACCTTATGTGCAATGATCATTATGGGAGCAGGCGTGCATTATGTATACATCTCCATTCCCATTGCAGAAGCACAATGGATTCAATTTTTATTTGCCTCTGCGATAGGAATGGCCCTGTACTTCGGTCTCAGTCTATTAGCTGGCCTTATTTCCCTTCGTGATTTGGATCGACTGCCTTTCATTAAGCGTTGGCTTTAGAAAGGTTATCGATTATCCAAACGGTCAACATAAACTCGGCCTTTATGGTCTATGGAGCAAAGAAATACATCCCGAAAATCTGATACTCCCTTTTGGCGGATCTGTGTTCTTAACCAGAACCTTGTTTTTCCTATCATCTCTAAATTATGATCTTGGACCTTTCCATCCATAATCAATGGAATAGGAAGCCCTTCATATCTGATTTTGTTCTTTGGCAGTTTAACTTTCTGACTGCTTACATCTGCATCCTCATCGGTCTTATTGTTCTCAGCAACTGAACTGCTATTGCCTGTTTGATTGGAAGATGAAAGTCCTTTGTCTTTCTCGAAAACGGTAAGCTGTCCACTGGGCTCCAGAATCGCAAATTCCACATCAGCAGGACTAGCGATGTTCTGACCACGCAATTGCTGCAACAGATCATCAATATTGTACCTTTGTTTACGCATCTCTCCCCGGTGCAGCTTGCCTCCAGAAATAAGTATGCTCGGTTTACCGTCCATTAACAGCCGAATCTTTCTACTCTTAAGACTGAGCTGAGCAACCACAACTTGAATGATAACCAGTGTGGCCATCGGAACCAGACCTTCGTAAATCGGGCGATTAATATCCTCGATCACAAAAACAGCAATCTCAGCAATCATAATTGAGATCGTTAGATCAAATACAGACAGCTTACCGATTTCCCTCTTCCCCATGATACGCATGCACAGGAATATGAAGAAATACATCAGCACGGTCAAGAAAATATGGGTAGTGATATGCTGGGACATATAGCTTCGCTCCCCTCCACTCTCACCCGCAGACTTGTTTTCTCGGGTGGATTAATGTAACCCTATTCTGACCGCTCAGCACAGGGAACATTCGGAAGCTCACATATTAATTAATGGTAAAAAGGCTACAATGCCCATTCTTGTACTATTGGGGCAAGCCTCCCCATAGAATGAATAATAACTTATGTAGATTATTTTTCTAAAAAAACTTTAGGAGGTTGTACCATGTATTTAATCCGGCGCCTGTTCTCATGGAGAATAGCCAATCCTGTATTGTCTGGCCTATGTCGATCATTCCTTTGGATGCTGCTTGGCGCGTTTGTCCTCTCTCTTTTATTATGGGGCAGCGGTCTGAAGGAGCAGGATCTCTCAATGTACACTTATATAGTGCACGGCATAGCCGCAGCATTCGGAGGACTAACCGCCGGTCGCAGAGCCACGAACAAAGGCTGGTATCAAGGAAGTCTTACAGGAATCTTTTACGGGATTATCGTTCTGTTAATTGGATTTCTGGCACTGGATAGCTCACCCTCTGGTGTTGACCTTCTTTGGGTTCTAGCTGCGGCAGCAATTGGTGCACTTGGCGGAATGTTTGGGGTTAATTTACAGAAAAGCTAAAATTATTATTCCATAAAATTCGAAACATTCCTTGGAAATATGTTAAACTGTGATCATCTGACTTCATAAAGAGAATCAAGGAGGCTTCGAATGCTTTGTTTTACCAATCAATGAATCATATTGTTTTGTACACAGTTGCATTAGTAGTGATATTAGTATGGATTGGCGCTCGTCGAAATCCAATCATGGCATTAGTTGAAATCGGAAAAGAGATGCTGCGATCCTACAAGTTTTTGCTATTGATGGTAGGCATGTTTGGTGTACTGGTCTTGAATAAATACGAACTACAAATTGAAGAAAAAATGCATCTTACCTCAGACTATACATCATTTGTATTTGGACTAGAGGGGCATTTTGTCCAAGCTGTTCAGGATATATTCTATAGTCCATGGCTAACGCCTATCATAGTTTTCTTCTACATTTTCATGCTTCAATCTGTACTAGCAGCTTCTCTAGGTGTCTATCTGTTAGATAAGAACCGTGTGATGCTGTACGCTACCTGCTATGCTATTATCATTAACTATGCTGTAGCAATTCCATTCTACCTATACTTCCCTGTAAATGAGGTATGGTCCTATGTACCTGCAGGCGTTAGATTTACTATGCTGGATGTATTTCCGAAGTTTGAGCAAGAGTACCGCCCTCTATCCGGTCTCAACAACTGCTTCCCGAGTCTACATACGTCCATTTCCGTTACGATGGCATTACTGGCATTCCGTTCAGGAAACCGCCGGTGGATGGTCATTACGAGTATTTCCGCAGTCGTAATCGTCTTTGGTATATTCTATCTGGGCATTCATTGGCTTACAGATATGATAGGCGGCACTCTGCTAGCAGTCCTAGCTTCAACAGTTGGTGTACAGCTTGCCAAATTAACCTTACGGGGACGTGAAGAATCGCTCACCGTTCGCAGCCGAATAACGGATATGCGTTAAACCCATAGATCACGATGAAAGATGAACGTCAAAAAAGCGGTGTCATTCTCTTAATGAGAAGACACCGCTTTTTATGTACTTTTAAATAACGAAACTATACTTTCTCCTCCACGTCCGTGGCAACGGAGTGACTAATGGAACCGCGATCAAAGGTCAGTTTAGTTACATCATTGACCCGTAGAACCACGATATCATCGGAAATCTCCATGATCGTACCGTGAAGACCACCAATAGTAACGATTTTATCGCCCTTTTTCAGAGACTTCAACATTGCATTACGTGTTTTGGTCTTCTTCTGTTGCGGACGAATCAGCAAGAAGTAGAATACTACAAACATAAGTACGAATGGACCTACAAGACCCAGTATACTACCTCCGCCTGTTGCTGCTGCATATTGAAACATATTTCTCCCCCCTTTCAAAGCACATTAAAACATGGACCTCAACGAAGCTTTAGAAGCCTTTAAGATTATCATATAATCCGTATTTAGCAAAAAACTCATCGCGAAAATCAAGCAGCCGATCTTCCTTGATGGCTTCGCGCACTTTACGCATCAAATCCAACAGGAAGTGCAAGTTATGGTATGTCGTCAATCTAAGTCCGAAGGTTTCATCGGCTTTGATTAGATGGCGCAAATAAGCGCGGGAATAATTCCGGCATGTATAGCAGTTGCACTCCGGATCAAGCGGCCCAAAATCGCGGGCATACTTTGCGTTGCGTACAACGAGTCTTCCCTGACTGGTCATCGTTGTTCCATTACGAGCAATACGGGTAGGCAGAACACAGTCGAACATGTCCACTCCCCGGATTGAACCTTCCAACAGCGCATCCGGTGAACCAACGCCCATCAAATAGCGAGGTTTGCCTTGTGGCAGCAGGGGAACTGTATAATCCAGCACTTCATACATTAGCTGCTTGGACTCTCCGACGCTGAGCCCTCCAATAGCATACCCCGGGAAATCCATGGAAGTCAAATCTGCCGCGCTCTGACGGCGAAGATCCTCATACATACCTCCTTGAACGATAGCGAACAGCCCTTGATCATTCGGGCGAGCATGACTTTTCAGGCAACGTTCTGCCCAGCGTGTTGTACGCTCCAATGATTTTTTCACGTAGTCATATTCCGCTGGGAATGGAGGACACTCATCGAATGCCATCATGATATCAGAGCCAAGTGCGTTCTGAACTTCCATAGCTACTTCAGGAGACAAGAACTTCTTATCCCCATTTAGATGGGAACGGAAATGAACGCCTTCTTCGGTAATCTTGCGCATGTCACTAAGCGAAAATACTTGAAACCCGCCGCTATCCGTTAGAATGGGACGGTCCCAGTTCATGAACTTGTGCAGTCCGCCTGCTTCACGAACAATATCATGGCCCGGTCTCAGGAACAAATGGTACGTATTGCTCAAAATAATATGAGCATCCATCTCTTTCAGTTCTTCAGGACTCATTGTCTTGACTGTAGCTTGTGTGCCGACTGGCATAAATGCAGGTGTCTCAATCACACCATGTGGAGTATGGACTCTTCCAAGTCTTGCTCCGGATTGTTTGCACGTTTTGATGTGCTCATAAGTAATTGCTGCCATAAGTTAACCCATCCTCTTACCTTAGTAAATAAACATTGCATCTCCAAAACTAAAAAACCGGTACTTCTGCTCTATCGCTTCTTCATAAGCAGCTAGAATATGTTCCCGACCTGCCAAAGCACTAACCAACATCACCAAAGTAGACTTCGGCAAATGAAAATTAGTAATTAACGCATTAACTACACTAAACTTATAGCCCGGATAGATGAAAATATCCGTCCAGCCACTACATTCCACTAGTGGACCGCCTTCGCATTGTCTTCCGACTGTTTCAAGTGTCCGACAAGAAGTTGTCCCTACCGCTATAACGCGACCACCTTGTTCCTTGGTAGCATTTATAGTGTCTGCTGTTTCTTGAGACATTACAAAATACTCTGAATGCATAACATGCTCTTCAACCTTCTCAACAGACATCGGACGGAACGTTCCGAGACCTACATGAAGTGTAATATAAGCAATATTTACACCCTTGGCTTCAATCTGATCCAACAGTTCTTTGGTAAAATGAAGCCCTGCTGTTGGAGCAGCAGCTGATCCCTCATGCTTAGCATAAACGGTCTGATATCGTTCCCGATCATCGAGTGTTTCCTTAATATAAGGAGGCAATGGCATTGTTCCCAGCCTGTCCAGAATCTCCTGAAAAATACCCTGATAAATGAACCGAAGCGTTCGTCCACCCATATCAGCCTCGTCCTCAATAACAGCACGAAGCTCATCACTAAAGATGATAACCGCTCCTGTCTTGAGCTTTTTACCTGGCTTTACAAGAGCTTCCCATCGATCGTCTCCCAGATTCTTAAGGAGAAGCACTTCAGCTTTAGCCCCCGTATCTTCTTTAGCCCCAAACAATCTGGCAGGAATGACTCTCGTATCGTTCAGAACAAGCGTATCTCCCGGTTGAAAATAATTAATAATATCGGTAAAATGCCGGTGAGCCAGCTCCCCATCCTCCTTATTTACTAAGAGTAGTCTAGAAGAGCTACGGTCAGAGAGTGGTGTCTGGGCAATTAATTCTTCCGGTAAATGAAAATCATATGCGTCTACATTCATGGTCTGTCTTCATTCCTTAACTATAGTAACGTTCTGATAATAGTGTTGCAATATCTGCTTGTAATCATACCCGCTGTCAGCCATGCCTTTCACGCCCCATTGCGACATGCCTAGACCATGACCGTATCCTTGGCCAATGAACAGAAAGCCCGAACTGTTAGTAATCGCTCTGGCTGAGGAATCCCCACCCATCACTACAGTTCCACTACCGTTCACATTAACCTTACCTGATGCAGAGAGTACACCTGCGCTCTGTGAACTTCCAATCGTGCTGGTAGCACCGTCAGCGCCTAATACAGTATAACTTCCGGCTGGTACAATATCAAACAATGTACTTGGCAATCCATTGAACGCAGAACGGAACATATCAGGATATTTCACATCCAGTGCCTGACCATTTGCTTTCACCTGAAGCGCTCTTCCAGAAGGGCCGCGCTGAGTGACCTGCAGATTAAGGATGCTAGAAGGGAGCGTGCTAGTTGTTTTACCCTGCAAGCTTTTTAGAAGGTCGGCAGAGGTGTATGGCCCTTTGATCCAGCTATAACTACCGGACTCATAGACTTTGTCTAGAACAACAGCATTCTCGCCTGGATTCAGCTTACCTACCGCACTTACACTACTTTCAACAGCAGGAAGGGGGCGTACATTGACATCTTTAGTGGTAGCTGTCGCTATATCCAGTCCCGCTGCTGTTTTATTTCCTGTCAATTTAATGTTATCCTCACGTGCGTATCCAGAGGTGCCATTAGCGAGCAGTAAATAATACCACTTCTTAGCGGTCGCAGTAGCTGCGACATCCTCTTTGCTGGGAACGCTAGCAAATGCATCTCCACCATTGCCCCATACCTCCGATGGATCAGAGGTTACTCCGCCACTGTTCGAGGAGAACACAGCCTCTATAACTTTACCACCACTCATCAATACTTCACCGGCAGTAGCATCCACTGCCTTAATAATAACTGGAGCCTCTGATCCGATTCCGTTATATACCTGACTCAATGTAGAATCTACTACATTCGCTACTTCGAAACGGTTGCCTTGCGCCATTGCATAGCTTCGGGCGGCGACAGCCTGAGCCTTTAGAGCTTCATCCGGCCAGCTGGAGGAAACCTCTCCTCCAACCACTGCATACAAATATTGTTCCAGTGGCACTTCATTGATAACCGCTAGGGAACCTCTCAAATTACTTAGCTCCATATTTCCACGGTAGGTACGCTTGGATCTTTCTTCGAGCTGAATTCCAGCCTCATTACCAACGGCCAAAAATTTAGCATCATTTCCGGAAACCATATAATGATTAGCCTGTGTCTCGCTGCTAAGGTCCAGCCCAGCATCCAGACGCATGATTAACCCAGGTGAAGTTACAGCAGACATAGCAAGCTGTGGCAATGCTGCAGACACTGTGGTCTGAACAGCACCCAAATCTTTGTCGTTCGCAGCTTCGCCTACCCATACCTCAAACTGAGCACTGCCATCACTTCCTGAGAGAAACACCTTCCAGGCATCAAAACCAGCAGCTGTAATACTACTCAGAGCAGTATCAGCTTCTTGTTCCGAAGAATAGCGACCCGCCGATAAATGCTTATCCCCTTTCACCGCAGGGGTTTGATCAGCAGGAATGCCGAGTCCTGCCTTTACTACACGGGCAAGTCCATCCTTGGCAGCAGCTTCACTGGCATAGACACCTGTATACAACTGATACACATTGGTTCCATTTCTAGAAATCATATAAATTTGAGGCTTATCAGAGGTGGACTGAAGCTTTTTAGCCGCATCGGCAGCTGTTTTCCAGCTTGAAGTCTCCATTACCTTTACTCTATAACCATCCACACTAACACGAATTCTGCTCTGGGCAGGCACCGATAATAAAGGAGTGCTCCCAGGTTGGTTTGACATCAAAGTGAAGCTTTGTGTCGATAACATAGTTACTACTGGCACGGTAGATTTATATTTACTACCAATATCGGCATAAAGGGCAACTCGTATCGTACTATTAGAATCGGCATGACTGGCACCCGCAGGGATCAAGAGACTTCCCACAGCAATCGCAGCTGCTAGCAATCCTTTGCTTAGTGGAGCTATTCCTCCCCATTTCATCTTCGTATGCTTCATCCAGCATCCTCCTTTTAAATGTAGTTACTGACTCAGTGCTGCTCCGGAGGGAGCGGAAGGCCTAAGTGATGATAAGCGGCCGGGGTTACAATTCTTCCACGAGGGCTCCGCTGCAAGAATCCTATCTGCAGCAGGTAGGGCTCATAAACATCCTCAATTGTCTGACTTTCCTCACCAATTGTAGCAGCAATCGTATCCAGCCCTACAGGACCGCCACGAAAGCTTGAAATCATCGCTCTTAACATCTTATGGTCGATGCTGTCCAGCCCACGTGGATCCACTTGTAGCATCTTCAGGGCTTCCCCAGAAATCTCAGGGGTTATAATCCCATCGCCGCGCACTTGAGCAAAATCACGGACTCGCTTCAATAGTCGGTTCGCAATCCGCGGCGTTCCACGGGAACGAAGCGCTATCTCTTCCGCCGCATCTCCGACAATCTCAATTCCTAAAAGATCTGCATTTCGAGCAACAATGAAGCTTAGCTCATCTATGGTATAGAACTCCAAGCGGCTGACCACTCCGAAACGATCACGTAGTGGCGCTGACAGCAGGCCAGCACGGGTGGTAGCACCTATAAGTGTGAAAGGCGGCAAATCCAATCGTACCGAACGGGCACTTGGCCCTTTGCCGATCATGATGTCCAGCGCGAAGTCCTCCATCGCCGGATACATAACCTCCTCCACCGTCCGGTGTAAGCGGTGAATTTCATCGATGAACAGCACATCGCCTTCCTGCAGGTTCGTCAGCAGGGCGGCTAAATCTCCCGGCCGCTCTATCGCAGGACCGGACGTTGTTCGTAAATTCACACCCAGCTCATTGGCGATAATGTTCGCGAGTGTTGTTTTACCGAGACCTGGAGGCCCGTAGAGCAGCACATGATCCAGCGCTTCACTTCTCATTTTGGCTGCTTCGATATATATTTTCAGGTTTTCTTTTACCTGATTCTGTCCGATATATTCTCCCAGATAACGAGGGCGTAAACTTAATTCTACGGCTTGCTCGTCCATCATCAAATTAGCGGATATAATCCGGTCATCCATTCCTATCGCTCCCTTTCTTCAAGGATGTGTTCGGCTTTACTTAGCAATATATAATAGCCCAAGTGCTTTCTTCATCAACACATCTACAGTCCCTGTCTCTGCGCCCTCTTTTTTCATAGCGAGCCACACACGGTCCAATTCACTTTCGGTATAACCCAATCCCTTAAGGGCATCCCTAGCCTCTTGCCAAGCTAACCCATCCGATGCTTCTTCCATTGGAACTGCAAATAATCCCGTTTGCATGGAAGCCATACTGAGTCCGTCCAGCTTGTCCTTCAAATCTAGGATCATCCGCTGCGCCGTCTTCTTGCCAATGCCCGGCAGTTTCGTTAAGAAGGTTATATTCTCTTGGTAAATTGCCGAGATCAACTGATCTGGAGTTCCACCTGTCAGTATTCCGAGCGCAACCTTCGGACCGATCCCAGATACCTCAATCAACTTGCGGAACAATTTTTGCTCCTCCCGAGTCGGGAACCCGAACAGAAGCGTCGCATCCTCACGTGTTTGATAATGAATATAGATCATTACAGGCCCTTCTACTTTAGCAAAAGCATAAGGGTTCGGGCAGAACACCCGATATCCTACGCCCTGCACATCCAGCACCACATATTCCGACTCTAAATGAACGACGGGTCCTCTTAAGAAATCTATCATTTTCGCAATACCTCATTTAATTTAGAATTAAGACTGCTCGAATGGGCATGACATACCGCTACCGCGAGTGCATCCGCTACATCATCCGGTTTAGGGATCGCCGATAATTTCAGTAGCAGCTTCACCATTTCCTGTACCTGCCGTTTCTCTGCCTTACCATAACCAACTACAGCCTGCTTCACCATCATAGGTGTATATTCCGAGACGGGTAAGCCACGCTGTACTGCAGCTAATATCGTCACTCCGCGGGCCTGTGCTACTGGCAATGCTGTTGTAACATTACGTGCAAAGAACAACTTCTCTATCGCTACAGCATCAGGTTTATATTTATCAATGAGCTGACCCATGCCTTCATAGACATGCAGCAGTCGTTCTTCCTCAGGTGTGTGAGCCTCAGTCTGGATACAACCATATTGGACCGGGGTCAACTTATGACCTTCCTTATCCACAAAGCCAAAACCGACAATCGCCAGCCCTGGATCAATTCCCAAAATGCGCAAGCACGATCTCTCCTCTATAACAGGCAGTTTATTCCACCGTTTTCATCCATTACTCCGCTATGAAGCGAACATATGTATTCCTTCAAACCATTATAGCAAAAATACCCCTTCCGGGAGAAAAAAAGTTTACCCTCTAATGCGAAATGACAACTTTAGGCCTACAATGAGAACCTCAAACTTTCTTATATTTGCAAAAAAAAGCTGCCCTATAGCCATTAATAATGACTTTAGGACAGCTGATATGCTTAAGGATGCTATTGCTTATTCTGCATGACATGTTCGGCAGCCTCACGCGCATAGTCACTGAAGGTGGACAATACGCTGTTGTACTCTTCAATATCTTGTACACGAATGCCCTCATGAAGCTCTTTCCAAATACTTTCCGGCAGAGAGGATTTCAAGGAACCCATATCCATTTGAAAAAAGGTCTTCAGAACCTTTTCCTGTACCGGAGGGCCTTTAAATAATTTCAAGTTCCCAAATGCATCGACCCCGATATAGGCTTCTTTTTTCGTTAGGGTCGATAGATCATTCACTTTTTGTTCCAGCCACAAATCTCCATCACTGCTGATGAAGCCGCTCCATGCAGGGTGTTCGTGAATTATTTTTTTAAGCTGAAGCGGGGTTTTTACACCTGGCAATGTCTGAACTTCTTCCCCAGATACATACGATATTTTTAAATGAACGGTTCTGCTGCGTCCGCTTTGAGCGATCGTCTGTAACAGTTGTTCGTTTTTTATGGTGCCCTTCTCTTTCTCCTCACTGCTGTCCACGCCTACTTTAAATACAGCTGCGGCCAACTCGCTTTCGGCACTATCCGTCCAACTAGAATCCGTCAGCAGTCCACTGATTTCCTCAGGTACCTGCATACTGCGCCATGCCAGTACAGTAAGAGCTAAACAAGCTGCCCCTACCCAAAGCGCCTTTTTCCAACGTCTCCATCGCTGCCAAAGTTGTTTTTTTATGCGCGACACGTTAATCCCTTCATTCTGGTTTTTCCCTATTGTGACCTGAGAAGGGATCATTTATGCGCTTTTCTGTGAATAATCGCTATTTTATCCTAATTGCAAGGTTGACCTTGCAGTATCGTTCAAGCGTTAGGAATAACCGGCAGCTTCACATGGCTTGGATATTCACTATTATGGTAAACAGTCTGCAGCACTGTAATCGCCTCTGAATCTTCATACGGGTTACCACCAGTATTCGTATTCGGGAAAGCAACGAATTTACTGGAAGAGGTTATCGAAAAACGAATTCGGTGTCCTACCGCAAATCTGTGAGCAATATTCGGCATGAAAATATCGTATGCCTCCACTTGCCCTGGCGTGAGCAGTTCTGGTGCATCAAACCCATGACGATATTTAGCTCTGACAATATAGTTAGATAAACGGATAGAGTCTCCATGTTCATTCACATCACTAAGCGTAACTACCCAATCCGTATCCTTACCTGTGCTAGCGGCGTAAATGACAGCAGACAATTCGCCAGCAATAGTCAATTCTTCCGTCAACACCTCACTAGTGTACACAAGAATATCATTTCGGAGCTCATATTTCCGCAAATTTTCAGGCTCCCGCTCACCGCTATCATTCATAGGATCATTTGGGTTATAGACATAAGTATCTTCTGGAGAGTGTTCCTCTGGCGCTGTGAGCAGTTTCCCATCTCCTTGTCCTGAATTAGCCCGACCAGCACTGGAAAGATAAAACGGCGTAGTTGTAGCTTCAACTGGTGTCCAATCGTCCGACGTTCTCCACTGATTCTCACCAACGACATAATAAGAGGCTCTAGGCTCCTGATCTATTCCGTTCTGAATGCCTTTGAGGAAGCGGTCGAACCAGCGCAATACAGAAACATCATAATCATAGACGACTGCATCATTGCCGAAGCTTACACCCTCATAATCTCTGGCTCGGTTTGGCCCATGCTCCCATGCACCCAGACGGATTTTACGATTTGGCACATCATGTTCAGTCAGCATTCTCCAAGTCTCCGATACGCCAGGGCTGTCACCGTCATACCAGCCTGAGATTACATACATAGGGACCTTCACCTGATCCCCACGCTCTGTAAAGGTACAGTTTCTCCAGAAATCATCATACTCCGGATGCTGGCTCCATAGATCCCATGGTCCGGATGCTTTACCGATCATTTGTTGAGGAATCTCCTTAATCGGTCTTGCATCGACGGCCGCTTCTGGGTTCACCGTAATGCCCCCAAAAATATCAAAATCCGTCCGGGTACCCACAGATTGTGCAAGCGTCCAAGACAAGAGTGGCCAAGAGCAAAGCGTTCCACCCTTACGCGCCGTATCTACAAACGGTGAGCCGACATTCACTTCATCCACAACAGCCTTTAAATTGGGGTGCCCGCTGGTCGCCGCTGAGACAACCACAAAGCCGAGATAGGACGCGCCCCACATGCCAACATTTCCGTCCGACCATTCCTGCGCGATAATCCAATCGATCGTATCGTAGCCATCATCCCGTTCATTATAAAAAGGGATCAATTCCCCTTCCGAATCCGCCCGACCCCTAACGTCCTGTGACACCACTGCATAACCTTTGTTAGCCCATCTCATAAAAATCTCTTTTTTCCCGTTACGGTCATAACAGGTTCTCACAAGAATCGTCGGCAGCTTGGTTCCCGGCTGAATGCCCTCAGGAAGAAACACATCCGTAGCCAGTCTCACGCCATCACGCATCGGAATCAGATTCGTACCCAAATCATTTACACCATACTCTGGCTTGGACAAAAGGGGATCATCATAAACAACCAGAGGCGTCAGCGTCTCATATCCTGCTTTAACAATCAGCTCGATGCCATACCGATTCGGCGTAAGAAAGGCAATAATCTCACCATCCAAGGTCACAATATCCAGTGCCGTCTCTTTTCGTAGCGCCCATACTTGTGAAGTAAGCTCACGGCCATCCAATACAGCCTGATACTGAATATGCTTTTGATAAAGATCACCATTACTTAGAACTACCTCATCATTGACCCATTCTGCTTTAGCGTAAGCGCCCATGTGTTCGTGGATTTTTTGAAATGGAAGAACGGTCTTGAACTGGCTATCCAGCGCATTGTATTGCATTTGTGTTCGTCTGCGTGGATCAACCTTAGCGAGTTTAATTTGTTGTTCCGTAAAATGTATTTTCCCTGAATAAATGCCAGAACAGTAGAAGTTAAATGTAGTTGTGTTCAAGTATGTTGTCATCTATTTATCCCCTATCCCCAAATTTTTTCAAATACACGCAGCCAGTTGCCACCCATAATCTTTGCAATATCCTCATCCTTATAACCGCGAGCCACTAGACCTCTAGTAAAATTGATAAAATAGCTATATTTTTCAAGCCCAGCAACGGTTTCAGTAGAAGGTCCGTCTCCTTTGGCAAATCCTAGCTTAGGTGCAATATGTTCTTTAAAATAAACCAATGACCAGAGCACATCGCTCATCGGCCAATCCGTTCCAATCCCGACATGATCCACGCCTACAAGCCGAATCACATATTCGATATGATCCAGCACATGATCAATGGTCGTATGGTTAGGATCTTCATGAACAAACCACGGCATAGCAAAAATACCGATGACTCCACCCGTCTTCGCTATCGCGATAATCTCTTCATCACTTTTACAGCGCATATGTGGATAGATAGCCTCTACACCCGTGTGTGAAGCAATGACCGGAGTCTTAGAATACTGGCAAGCATCGAGCGTGGTCTGTTTTCCACAATGTCCCGTATCTACAATGATCCCGAGCTTGTTTAGACGCTCAATGAATCTTTTTCCATAATTCGTAATCCCAGCGTTCGACTGTTCTGCACAGCCTGCACCGACCTGATTCTGATTGTTATAGGTTAATTGTAAAATTCTTAAGCCAAAATTATGTAATACATCTAATAGGTCCAGATTGGTACCTAGGCCATCCGTTTCTTGCGCTGTGATAATACCCGCCTTATGGCCATTACGCTTGGCTGCACGTATGTCCTCTGCGGTTAAAGCTTTAACTAACCAATCTGCGGAGTCGAACTGAAGCTGAACTTCAGCCATGCTATTGATCATGCTTTCCAAGGACTCTAAATGAAGTTCCCGGTTACCCGCGGTAATTCCCGATTTATACCATTCACTTTTATACTCGGGGATCTCACCGCTGGCCGACAGCTTTGTGATCATTTTTGCTGGCATGCTGCTGTATATCATCGGCTCATCTTTATAGGGCTCACACAGCTCTTTTATTTTTTTAGACACAGACTCTGGAATTGCGTTTGGAGATAAGGGACCTTGAAATAGCAAATCAATATTAATGTTCTGTTCATGCAAATGTACGGCCCGTTCTTCGTCTTGCTCCGTCAACTTGAAATCATACAAACCTTCATATGTGCTCATCATGTGGTCGCTCCTTAGAATGCAATTTCAATGCCTTTTTGTAATTTAACAGCTTCATTATAAATGAAGTTGGCTGCTGCTAAATCCTCTATTGCAAGTCCTAGTCCTTTAAAAAGAGTGATCTCATCAGCTGTAGCTCTGCCCTCAATATTCCCGCTGATCAGTTCACCGATTTCACCGATAATATGGCCTGAAGTAATCACGCCTTCGTTCAGCGGAATTAAATAATCCCCAGATTCATTATGCGCGGATTCCAATCGGTCTACATATAACTTAGCTAACCGTACGGTCTCCGAATCCAGCTCACGATCCGCTGCTCTACAGGCTCCAACCGCATTGATATGTACTCCAGGCTTCAGCCATTCCCCTTTGAGCACAGGCTCTGTGGATGCTGTTACGGTACAAATGATATCTGCTGGATTAACTGCCTCTTGAATAGACTCAGCCACAAGGATGTCCACACCATATTTACGGCTCATTTCTGCTTGGAAATCTCTTGCCTTTGCAAGTGTCCTACTCCAAACTCTGACCTCACGAATCGATCGAACCAGTAGCATCGCTTCCAGATGGCTTTTGGCTTGCTCGCCCGTACCTAGAATGGCAAGCACCTCTGCATCTTCTCTAGCCAGATAACGAGTGGTTACTGCACTAACAGCTGCTGTACGAATTGCGGTAATCTTCTGTCCATCTACTACAGCTTTCAGAACACCGGTAGAAGAATCGAATAACGTAACAAGCCCTTGATGGGAAGGTAAACCTGAGCCATGGTTGCTTGGAAACACACTGATGATTTTGGCGCCTGCTACTTCTTCACTCTGCAAAAAGCCCGGCATTAAGCCAATCAGATTGCCTTGGTGCAGCGGGAGTACTTGTCTTAAGCTCTGTATGGCTTGTCCTGCGGACAAGTCCTTCAAAACGGATTCCATCACTGTGATGCAAGACTCCATTGCTAATAACTCAGCCACTTCATTTTGATTAATAACTAGCATAAGACAAACCTCCTTTACTTCATTGTGGCAACAAATGTGGGAACGCAAAATTATTCTTTATATCATAACTTATACGCTTTAAATATTCATGTATAAAGCTGGAAATCAGCAATTTGTCTTACTACGGGCTATTAGCTATACTTAATATAGTTCATATTCTATTTTAAGGAGCTGACGATTGATTATGTCTAGTAAAATAACTTTAGGTAGAACAAATTTGCAGGTACTCCCTCTCGGACTGGGTGCCAATGCTGTTGGTGGGCATAATTTATTTCCCGGCTTAAATGATGAGACTGGTAAAGACATCGTTCGCAACGCTCTTGACCATGGGATCAATTTCATTGATACCGCCTTTATCTATGGTCCAGGTAGATCCGAGGAACTTATTGGAGAAGTGCTGAGAGAAAGAGGCGGCCGTGACAATGTGGTTATTGCTACTAAGGGCGCTCACAAGATTACTGGCGATAAGGTTACGATCGACAACTCTCCAGCTTTTCTAAGACAGTCTGTGGAAGACAGCTTGAAACGCCTCCAGACCGATTATATCGATCTTTACTATATTCATTTCCCTGATGAAAGCACTCCTAAGGATGAAGCTGTTGGCGAGCTTAAGAAGCTGAAGGATGAAGGAAAGATCAAAGCGATCGGGGTCTCCAACTTCTCCATTGAACAGCTGAGAGAAGCCAACAAGGACGGGCATGTGGATGTTCTCCAATCCCATTACAACCTGCTGCACCGTGATGCAGAAAAAGAACTGCTCCCTTACACGCAGGAGCTTGGCATTTCTTTCGTTCCTTACTTCCCACTCGCGTCCGGCCTTCTTGGCGGCAAGTATAAGCAAGGCGATACGTTCAGCGACAATAGAAAGAACAACCCAATGTTTCAAGGAGCGACCTTTGCCAAAAACCTGGAGAAGGTGGACAAGGTTCGCCAAATTGCCGATGCCAAAGGTGTTGAAGTCGCACATGTGGTGCTAGCCTGGTATTTGACCGTACCTTCCATCGACGCACTTATTCCCGGAGCTAAACGTCCGGAACAGATCGTATCGAATCTCCAGACTCTGAAAGTTCAGCTGACACCAGATGAGATCAAAGCGATTGATTCAATCTTTAAGGCGTAATAGCGCCTTATAATGTAAAGGGGGTTGTCCTTGAAGTCATGAAATGGCTACTGGGGCAGCCCCTTTTCTAAGGAATAGCGTCACTGGAGTCCGCAAGCCTTAATAAATGATCAAGACTCGATAGCGCAGCTAGCCAACAAACAAAAATACAGGGCAGCGGATTCTTATCGAATATCCTAAATTCTTTGTATTAGTAAATATTGTTTGCTATACTTTCTCTGTGTATCAGTAGACTTAAATTTTTATACAAAGGGGAATTCCTTGATGATTATTCAACCTAAAACACGCGGATTTATATGCACAACAGCCCATCCAGAGGGATGCGCCAAACAAATAGAACAACAAATTGAATATGTAAAAGCGCAAAAGAAAATTGAGGGACCTGCGAATGTACTTGTCATCGGTGCCTCTACCGGATACGGACTGGCTTCTAGAATTTCAGCTGCTTTTGGTGCTGGCGCCAATACCATTGGTGTGTTCTTCGATAAGGCTGCGGAAGGTCAGCGCACCGCATCTGCAGGCTGGTACAACTCCGCTGCCTTTGAACAACAAGCAGCAGAGCTTGGACTTAAATCACACAGCATAGTTGGCGATGCCTTCTCTGATGCGATTAAAGAGAAGACCATTGCATTGATTAAAGCTGAATATGGCACCATCGATTTAGTTATTTATAGTGTCGCTTCACCTCGTCGTACCCATCCGGTAACAGGAGAAACCTTCTCCTCCGTTATTAAACCAGTGGGAACAGCTTATTCGAATAAAACCTTGAACTTCCATACAGGCGAAGTATCCATGACCACCATTGAGCCTGCTAATGAAGAGGAAGTACGTCAGACCATCGCTGTAATGGGCGGCGAAGACTGGAGAATGTGGATCGATCAGCTTCAAGCAGCTGATGTCCTTGCAGATGGTGCTACTACCGTTGCTTACTCCTACATCGGGCCTGAAATCACTCACCCTATCTATCGGGACGGAACAATTGGCCAAGCCAAGTACGATCTGGAACAGACTGCGATCCAAATGAATGACCTTCTTTCATCAAAAGGCGGACGTGCCTTTGTATCCGTTAATAAGGCGCTCGTAACTCAGTCCAGCTCAGCTATTCCTGTAGTGCCCCTATATATCTCTGCACTTTATGAAGTGATGAAGGAAAAAGGCCTGCACGAGAACTGTATTGAACAAATGTATCGCTTGTTCTCTGAGCACCTATACGGTGAAGGCAAGGCTACTGCGGACGGAAGCTGCTTGATCCGCATTGACGACTGGGAAATGCGTGAGGACGTTCAGACAGAGGTTATGAAACGTTGGGACGAGCTGACAACTGATAATGCAGGTGAGCTGGCAGATCTTGAAGGCTACCGCCAAGATTTCTTCAATCTGTTTGGCTTTAGAACAGATGGCGTAGACTACGAAGCAGATATTGATCCTAATGTCGACATTCCGAATATGTACTAAAATGATTCTGAGCACTTCCATATATTAATTATGGATGTATAAAAAAAGAGGTTGTCTGCAAAAGTAGTGAATTCTACTGATGTGGCAGCCTCTTTTTTGTACTTTACTTACAACCTACCTATACGTCGTAGGGCATATTGGCTTAGCCTCCCACTTTGTGATATGGTTTGATAGAATACTGCAAGTTCTAACTTACATTCTAAGGAGTGAATCACTCATGGTTAAGAAAATTAGTGTAGCGAATGGTGTACTTGACGTGTCCCAAATTTCGCTTGGCTGTATGCGGATTGCGGATTTATCTGCAAAAGAGGCTGATACACATGTACATAGTGCGTTGGAGCTCGGAATAGACTTCTTTGATCATGCCGACATTTATGCGGACGGCAAAGCTGAAGAGGTATTCGCAGGGGTACTTCAGAACAATCCTGGTATGCGTGATAAAATGCTGATCCAAACCAAATGCGGAATCCGCAAGGGCTATTTTGATTTTTCCAAAGAGCATATCCTACAATCCGTAGAGGGTAGCCTAAAACGCTTGAAGACCGATTATATCGATGTGCTCTTGCTTCACCGTCCTGACACGCTGTTCGAGCCGGAAGAAGTGGCTGAGGCTTTTGACATTCTGGAGAACAAGGGATTGGTCAAGCATTTTGGTGTCAGCAACCAGAACCCGTTACAAATCGAGCTACTGAAGAAAAATGTAAAGCAACCACTGCTGTTCAACCAGCTGCAATTAAGCATTATGTTTACGGGTATGATTGATACCGGCTTTAATGTGAATATGACAAACTCCGGTTCGGTTGTTCATGATGGCGGGATTTTGGAGTACAGCCGTCTTCATGACATGACCATTCAGCCATGGTCGCCTTTCCAATATGGCTTTTTTGAAGGTGTATTCTTGGACAACGACAAGTTCCCTGAATTGAACGAGGTCATTAACCGTTTGGCAGCTGAAAAAGAGGTTACCAATACCGCTATTGCCATTGCCTGGATTCTCAGACATCCGGCAAATATGCAGCCTGTTGTAGGTACAACCAATACGCAGCGATTGCGGGATATTGCCAAAGCATCCGATATTACACTCACCAGACCAGAATGGTATGAAATTTACCGCGCTGCGGGTAATATCCTTCCATAAATATCAAAAGCCACGAAGTACGCTAATATCGTACTTTGTGGCTTTTTTTGTGACTATAATTGAAACCGTATAACTCTTATAAAAAAAGAAACGGCATCTCTGCCGTTTCTTTTAAGGATGGACTCTCAGGGGCTCGAACCCTGGACAAATAGATTAAGAGTCTACTGCTCTACCAACTGAGCTAAGAGTCCACAATATAATGATTTACCTTACTATACTTGAAAAGCAAAAGCCCTTAGCTTAACGCATAAGAGCTTCGCTTGCTAATTGATACCGGCGAGAGGACTCGAACCTCCACGGTTTCCCTCTCGATTTTGAGTCGAGCGCGTCTGCCATTCCGCCACGCCGGCAAAGTATGAAGTTAAAATATGGCGCGCCCTGAGAGATTCGAACTCCCGGCCTTTTGATTCGTAGTCAAACGCTCTATCCAGCTGAGCTAAGGGCGCAAAATTTATATGGAGCGGACGACGGGAATCGAACCCGCGACCCTCGCCTTGGCAAGGCGATGCTCTACCGCTGAGCCACGTCCGCACACGATATGTATTAGTGTCCGACTCACTTAAGAAGTGAGCCATGAAGGACTCGAACCTTCGACACCCTGATTAAAAGTCAGGTGCTCTACCAACTGAGCTAATGGCTCATGAAGCAAGAAAAATGGCGGAACCGACGAGATTCGAACTCGCGATCTCCTGCGTGACAGGCAGGCATGTTAGGCCAACTACACCACGGTTCCAAAAGATATAATTGCTTGATGAAAATTGGTTGCGGGGGCAGGATTTGAACCTGCGGCCTTCGGGTTATGAGCCCGACGAGCTACCGGGCTGCTCCACCCCGCGTCATTAAAAATATTTAGCTATTCATTACCATAAGAAAGCTTCATGGTGGAGGCTGAGGGGATCGAACCCCCGACCCTCTGCTTGTAAGGCAGATGCTCTCCCAGCTGAGCTAAGCCTCCATGTAAAGAAGCAACTCAATTATCATAACACAATCCAACCTGTAATGCAACATTTTATTTCAGAAGAACAATTACGTTTTAAAGAAATTGGTGACCCGTATGGGATTCGAACCCATGTTACCTCCGTGAAAGGGAGGTGTCTTAACCCCTTGACCAACGGGCCGTATTGAAAACAAAATGTTTTGACAACAAAAAAGATTATATCATGTATTTCGAAGTATAGCAATACCTGAATTAATATATTTTCAATTTTCTTCTATAATAGGCGTTAAAGTGATATCAAGCTTACTAGCTATCATCTTTACGACTCCTAGAGTAGTCAGGTTATTTGTGTCTAAATGGTCTTTGAATACGTCCTTATTAAGCCCTGTGAGGCATCTGTCGATCTGTTGAACGGCCCACGAGTCATTCCCTTCACCTCTACCACCCAATCTCTTGAGCAGCGTCTCTCGTGAGGCACACAAAGTAAAATGATGAACCTCTAATCCCTCATTTATTAGATTACCAGCAATGTCCATCCAATATTCTGGGTTGACTATGGTCATAGGTACGATAATCGTTCCCCTATATTCGCTAGCTATGTATTTTAACATAGAATGGTTAATTTCACGCCAAAGATAATAGTCCTGAAAGTCACTTTTTGTCATCACATCGGGAATGTTTGCTCTTATGTAATACCCTACATTCTCTGGATCGTATACAAAAGAATCAGGAAGTCTGCGATGTAATTCATATGCAGTTTCTGTCTTCCCCGCACCAAAAGCTCCATTGATCCATATAATCAAGATCTTTATCCCCCATGAATAATCTATTAGTTACTCTATTAAACCACTTTATCATAAAAACCCTTACAAGCAAATTCACTCTACAAGGCACAACAAAAAGACCACTGTCGATTACTCAACAGTGGTCTTTCGTGCTTGGCAACGTCCTACTCTCCCAGGACCCTTCGGTCCAAGTACCATCGGCGCTGGAGGGCTTAACGGTCGTGTTCGGGATGGGTACGCGTGGAACCCCTCCGCTATCGCCACCAAACGGGCATTTGCGGTACAAATGCATTATTCAGGTCTCAGCATCGCCAAATGCTGAAAACAAAATTCATCAACATACAGCCACTAGGACCATATGGTTTAGAACTTGATGCCTGAAAACTGAATCCGAATTGAATTTGCGTCTTAAGTATAGGATAAGCCCTCGACCGATTAGTATTGGTCAGCTCCATGCATTACTGCACTTCCACCTCCAACCTATCTACCTCGTCGTCTTCAAGGGGTCTTACTAATTGGGAAATCTCATCTTGAGGGGGGCTTCACGCTTAGATGCTTTCAGCGCTTATCCCGTCCGTACGTAGCTACCCAGCCATGCTTCTGGCGAAACAACTGGTGCACCAGCGGTACGTCCATCCCGGTCCTCTCGTACTAAGGACAGCTCCTCTCAAATTTCCTGCGCCCACGACAGATAGGGACCGAACTGTCTCACGACGTTCTGAACCCAGCTCGCGTACCGCTTTAATGGGCGAACAGCCCAACCCTTGGGACCTACTTCAGCCCCAGGATGCGATGAGCCGACATCGAGGTGCCAAACCTCCCCGTCGATGTGGACTCTTGGGGGAGATAAGCCTGTTATCCCCAGGGTAGCTTTTATCCGTTGAGCGATGGCCCTTCCATGCGGTACCACCGGATCACTAAGTCCGACTTTCGTCCCTGCTCGACTTGTAGGTCTCGCAGTCAAGCTCCCTTATGCCTTTGCACTCTTCGAATGATTTCCAACCATTCTGAGGGAACCTTGGAACGCCTCCGTTACTCTTTAGGAGGCGACCGCCCCAGTCAAACTGCCCGCCTGACACGGTCCCCGTACCCGGTAAGGGTACTAGGTTAGAACCTAGATACGATCAGGGTGGTATCCCAACGGCGCCTCCACCGAAGCTTGCGCTCCGATTTCTACGGCTCCCACCTATCCTGTACAGATCGTACCCAAATTCAATATCAAGCTGCAGTAAAGCTCCATGGGGTCTTTCCGTCTTGTCGCGGGTAACCTGCATCTTCACAGGTATTAAAATTTCACCGGATCTCTCGTTGAGACAGCGCCCAAGTCGTTACGCCATTCGTGCGGGTCAGAATTTACCTGACAAGGAATTTCGCTACCTTAGGACCGTTATAGTTACGGCCGCCGTTTACTGGGGCTTCGGTTCATAGCTTCGGGTTACCCCTAACCACTCCCCTTAACCTTCCAGCACCGGGCAGGCGTCAGCCCGTATACTTCGCCTTGCGGCTTCGCACAGACCTGTGTTTTTGCTAAACAGTCGCTTGGGCCTTTTCACTGCGGCCCCCTCGTGCTATTCACACTACCGGGGCACCCCTTCTCCCGAAGTTACGGGGTCATTTTGCCGAGTTCCTTAACGAGAGTTCTTCCGCGCGCCTTAGAATTCTCTTCTCGCCTACCTGTGTCGGTTTGCGGTACGGGCACCTTCTCCTGGCTAGAGGCTTTTCTTGGCAGTGTGAGATCATGACCTTCGCTACTATAATTTTCGCTCCCCATCACAGCCCAGCCTTAATGATGTGCGGATTTGCCTACACATCAGCCTCACTGCTTAGACGGACATATCCATCAGTCCGCGTCACTACCCTCCTGCGTCACCCCATCGCTCATAGCGGATTACGGTGGTACAGTAATTTCAAACTGTTGTCCTTCGACTACGCCTTTCGGCCTCGCCTTAGGTCCCGACTTACCCTGAGCGGACGAGCCTTCCTCAGGAAACCTTGGGCTTTCGGCGGATCAGATTCTCACTGATCTTTTCGTTACTCATACCGGCATTCTCACTTGTATGCTGTCCAGCGCTCCTTACGGTACACCTTCAACCCACATACAACGCTCCCCTACCCCAGATACATACGTATCTAGCCATAGCTTCGGTGGTGTGTTTAGCCCCGTTACATTTTCGGCGCAGAGTCACTCGACCAGTGAGCTATTACGCACTCTTTCAATGGTGGCTGCTTCTAAGCCAACATCCTGGTTGTCTGTGCAACTCCACATCCTTTCCCACTTAACACACACTTGGGGACCTTAGCTGATGGTCTGGGCTGTTTCCCTTTTGACAATGGATCTTAGCACTCACTGTCTGACTCCCGGCAATAAGTATATGGCATTCGGAGTTTGACTGAGCTTGGTAATCCTTGCGGACCCCGCACCCAATCAGTGCTCTACCTCCACTACTCTTATACCGAGGCTAGCCCTAAAGCTATTTCGGGGAGAACCAGCTATCTCCGAGTTCGATTGGAATTTCTCCGCTACCCCCACCTCATCCCCGCATTTTTCAACATGCGTGGGTTCGGGCCTCCAGTGCGTGTTACCGCACCTTCACCCTGGACAGGGGTAGATCACACGGTTTCGGGTCTACGTCCACATACTAAATCGCCCTATTCAGACTCGCTTTCGCTGCGGCTCCGTCTTCTCGACTTAACCTTGCATGTTAAACGTAACTCGCCGGTTCATTCTACAAAAGGCACGCCATCACCCATTAATAGGGCTCTGACTTTTTGTAAGCACACGGTTTCAGGTTCTATTTCACTCCCCTTCCGGGGTGCTTTTCACCTTTCCCTCACGGTACTGTTTCACTATCGGTCGCCAGGTAGTATTTAGCCTTAGCAGATGGTCCTGCTGGATTCATACGGGGTTTCACGTGCCCCGCACTACTCGGGATCCGTCTCGGAGAGAACACAGTTTAGGCTACAGGGCTTTTACCTCTATCGCGGGCCTTTCCAGACCTCTTCGCCTACCATATTCCTTTGTAACTCCATGTGAGACGTCCCACAACCCCTAAGAGCAAGCTCTTAGGTTTAGGCTGTTCCGCGTTCGCTCGCCGCTACTGACGGAATCACTATTGTTTTCTCTTCCTCAGGGTACTTAGATGTTTCAGTTCCCCTGGTCTGCCTCTACATCTCCTATGTGTTCAGAGATGAGTAACTGCGAATTACCACAGCTGGGTTTCCCCATTCGGACACCCCCGGATCAAAGCTTGCTTACAGCTCCCCGAGGCAGTTTCGTTGTTCGCCACGTCCTTCGTCGGCTCCTGGCGCCTAGGCATCCTCCGTGTGCTCTTATTAGCTTAACCTTGATTTTCCCTAAGAAAAATCTCACTAATAACATTTACTTGTTTGCACAAGTTGCTAAAAGATGTTCTAAAACGCAAATTCGTTTCGGTATCCAGTTTTCAAGGATCAAGTCTTACTTGAGAGCTTAAACTCTCAAAACTGAGCAACGAGTGAGTAACAGGCCTAAACCTGAGATTTTGGAAGTTTAACTTCCGATTTGAATGTCTTCATTGCAGAAGACGATTCTCCATAGAAAGGAGGTGATCCAGCCGCACCTTCCGATACGGCTACCTTGTTACGACTTCACCCCAATCATCTACCCCACCTTCGGCGGCTGGCTCCCTTGCGGGTTACCCCACCGACTTCGGGTGTTGTAAACTCTCGTGGTGTGACGGGCGGTGTGTACAAGACCCGGGAACGTATTCACCGCGGCATGCTGATCCGCGATTACTAGCAATTCCGACTTCATGCAGGCGAGTTGCAGCCTGCAATCCGAACTGAGACCGGCTTTGATGGGATTGGCTTCACCTCGCGGTTTCGCTTCCCGTTGTACCGGCCATTGTAGTACGTGTGTAGCCCAGGTCATAAGGGGCATGATGATTTGACGTCATCCCCACCTTCCTCCGGTTTGTCACCGGCAGTCACTCTAGAGTGCCCAGCCTTACCTGCTGGCAACTAAAGTTAAGGGTTGCGCTCGTTGCGGGACTTAACCCAACATCTCACGACACGAGCTGACGACAACCATGCACCACCTGTCTCCTCTGTCCCGAAGGCCGCCACTATCTCTAGTGGATTCAGAGGGATGTCAAGACCTGGTAAGGTTCTTCGCGTTGCTTCGAATTAAACCACATACTCCACTGCTTGTGCGGGTCCCCGTCAATTCCTTTGAGTTTCAGTCTTGCGACCGTACTCCCCAGGCGGAGTGCTTACTGTGTTAACTTCGGCACCAAGGGTATCGAAACCCCTAACACCTAGCACTCATCGTTTACGGCGTGGACTACCAGGGTATCTAATCCTGTTTGCTCCCCACGCTTTCGCGCCTCAGCGTCAGTTACAGCCCAGAAAGTCGCCTTCGCCACTGGTGTTCCTCCACATATCTACGCATTTCACCGCTACACGTGGAATTCCACTTTCCTCTTCTGTACTCAAGTCACCCAGTTTCCAGTGCGACCTCAGGTTGAGCCCAAGGTTTAAACACCAGACTTAAATGACCGCCTGCGCGCGCTTTACGCCCAATAATTCCGGACAACGCTTGCCCCCTACGTATTACCGCGGCTGCTGGCACGTAGTTAGCCGGGGCTTTCTTCTCAGGTACCGTCACTCCGATAGCAGTTACTCTACCGGACGTTCTTCCCTGGCAACAGAGCTTTACGATCCGAAAACCTTCATCACTCACGCGGCGTTGCTCCGTCAGACTTTCGTCCATTGCGGAAGATTCCCTACTGCTGCCTCCCGTAGGAGTCTGGGCCGTGTCTCAGTCCCAGTGTGGCCGTTCACCCTCTCAGGTCGGCTACGCATCGTCGCCTTGGTGGGCCGTTACCCCACCAACTAGCTAATGCGCCGCAGGCCCATCCCTCAGTGACAGATTGCTCCGTCTTTCATTCTTTCTTCAGGAGAAAAAAGAAATTATCCGGTATTAGCTACCGTTTCCGGTAGTTATCCCAGTCTAAGGGGCAGGTTGCCTACGTGTTACTCACCCGTCCGCCGCTAAGTCATTTTGAAAGCAAGCTTTCAAAACAACTCCGCTCGACTTGCATGTATTAGGCACGCCGCCAGCGTTCGTCCTGAGCCAGGATCAAACTCTCCAATTAGTATTGAAAAGAGCGATATGCTCATTTTGAAACATCTGACGAGAAAATTAATTCTCTAATTTTGGATATCACTTTCGTGATTCCCTACTCACTCGTTGTTCAGTTTTCAAAGATCAAGTTCTCGTTGGCGCCGTTTAATGTCTCAGCAGCAACTTTTATAATATATCATGTTTTCCGATGAATTGCAACACTTTTTTTCAAAGTCTTTTGTAATTTCATCCGGATTAACATTCACCAACCGAAAGTTTATATCTCCTCTTTGCGACTGGATTTATAATGTAACATATAACCCACTTTAAAAACAACCCCTAAATTCAAAAAACATAAATAAGTACTTTCGCCTCAGTCCTACTTCTCGTTCCCATCTTCTCATAAAAAACGTGCAGATTCTAATAATCAGAACCTACACGTTAAATAGAGATTGGATGTTAGTTCAGAACTGTATTAATTAGAAATCCACGGATTTCTGCGTTTCTTTGAGCTCTCTGTACGACCACCAGCATTTGAACGTTGAGACTTCACAGCTGTTTTGTTTTTCTTACTGCTGTTTTGACTCGAGGTCTTTGCTTTTGATGCCGTTTCCTTCGTTGCAGTTCCCTTGCTCTTGAGAGAAGCGCCAGAAGTAGATTCCTCACTCACTGTTCTAGCAACTTCGGGAGTGTCCTGTACAAACGTTTCAGGATCTTGGATTTCCGGAACCCGATTATGCTGTGAATAATTACCAATACCTGGATACTGCGGATTAGACGGAATACTCGACATTATCGGCCCGCCAAAAGCTCCAAGAGGAGATGCTGGAACTATTCCCTGATTAGGTGTTCCCGCTCCATAAGCAGAGAATGCATTTGGGTTTCCATATGCAGGATAGGTATTATATACGGGCATTTCATATGAATAGGGTTGAACATGCATTCCCCCACACCCACAAGTAGTTGGCCAAGGAAGGTTCGGTGACATCCCATACATCGGGTTCATCCCTGAAATATTAGCCTCCATATTGTTAGGTGCAGCATTTGGATTCCATTGTTCTGGACTCACGTTAGGTGCAGCATTCGGATTCCATTGTTCCGGACTCATATTAGGCCAAGCGTTCGGATTCCATTGTTCTGGACTCATGTTAGACGCAGCATTCGGATTCCATTGTTCTGGACTCATGTTAGGCCAAGCATTCGGATTCCATTGTTCTGGGCTCACATTAGGCGCAGCATTCGGATTCCATTGTTCTGGACTCACATTAGGTGCAGCATTCGGATTCCATTGTTCTGGACTCATGTTAGGTGAATACATATTTTCTGAAAAGTAGTATGGAGACATGCATTCAGATCCATATGACGCCGGTTGAACATAACTTGGTGCCCAATTCATGTTCATATTTGGGCTATTTTGATAAGAATCATAGAGATAAGGATTTCCTCCTAGGCCTGGATATCCCATGTTGTCACAAGCATCTGCCTTTTCCTCTTTGCAAGCCACTGGCTTTATCTCAGCTTTTGCTGCCTCATGATGAGCTACAGGCTCTTGATTTGGAACTGTAATCTGAACAAATAGGCTCTGCATTTCAATTTCTTGCACAGGAGCAACTTCCATTTGCATATTCGGCGCAGCATTAGGTGCAGCATTTTGAGTATTAATAGGGGCCATATTCATCGATGGGTGTGGTGCAGAATTGTACAAAGGCGAGATATTTGGCGATGATTTAGGTGCAGGTTTAGTTTCCGCTTTAGCTTCTGGTTTATTTTCTGCTTTTGCCTCTGGTTTATTTTCTGCTTTTGCCTCTGGTTTATTTTCTGCTTTTGCTTCCGGTTTAGTTTCTGGTTTGACCTCTGGTTTAGTTTCCGGTTTTGGTGCAGGAACTACCTCAGCTACTGGCTGTTCTTTTGGACCCGTATATTCCTTCCCGCCAACTTGTGTTTTCTCAGAAGCATTAGAAGGCATGTAGCCTGGCTGTACGGGTGAAGCGTTTGATGTCTTTTTAGGAATGTTGACTACTTCCCCTAACATCAATACATTCGGATTCTTTAGCTGGGGGTTTGCTTCAACCATATCTTTTAAAGGGATTCCCCACGCCTTAGATAATTTCCATAAGGTATCTCCTTGTTTGACTGTATGCTTGTAGTAAACTTCACTGTTATCCGGTACGGATACAGGAGCCGTAGGTATTTTTACTTTTTCACCAAGTGCCAGCACATTCGGATTACTGATCTGTGGATTAGCTTCAATAATTTTTTGTAACGGCACTCCGTACTTTTGCGATAATGCATACAGACTATCGCCTTGTTTGACAATGTGTATTTTCACGTAGCATTAACCTCCTAAAAGTTTTGTGGAGTATTGCTTTCTTACAGCTACACAGCAAAACTGGCTTTGAAAGCAAACCCCCTTTGGATGGAACATTGCTCTCTTACAGAGTTATATGCGGTACAGCCGCCTCCTTCGTTACTACATCTTATGCAGCCCATGGGCGAATGACATCCCTGAAATAAAAAAAATCCTTTCATGAGACATGAAAAGATGTACCAGAGACCTCCGGCCATCTTCTTCATATGCATGAAAGGATATCTAATGCCTATTCAATACTCATTACACGACTAGCATGTAAAGAGAAAATTGTACGATTAACTGTTATTCCCAAACCTTGTAGCCATCTTTGTCAACAACATTGCGGAACTCTTCAAGCAATTTCAAAGTGATTGGACCCGCTTGTCCTTCACCAATGATTCGGCCGTCAATTTCACGCGCAGCAATAACTTCAGCAGCAGTACCTGTGAAGAATACCTCGTCCGCTATGTAAACATCATGCATAGTGAATGGTTCTTCTTTTAGCTTAATACCCAATTTCTCACATAACTCGATGATCGCCAGACGTGTGATTCCTTCAAGCGCTCCCAAATAGCACGGAGGAGTAAAGACCACACCATTTTTGATGATGAAAATATTATCTCCAGATCCTTCAGTAACATATCCTTGAGCATTCATCATGATTGCTTCATCGGCTTCTGCCAGATTGGACTGGATTTTCACTAGGATATTGTTGAGATAGTTAAGCGATTTAATCTTCGGATTCAGTGCATCCGGAATATTACGACGTTGGGATACAGAAACAGCACGAAGCCCATTAATGTACGCTTGCTCTGGGTAAATAGCTAATTGTTCAACGATAATGATTACGCTGGCTTTAGGGCAACGGCGTGGATCAAGACCCAAGTTACCAGGACCACGGGATACGATCAGTCGAATATAACCGTTACGCATGTCGTTAAGGCGAATCGTTTCAGCCATAGCTTCCAGCATCTCGTCATAAGTGAGCGGAATATCCAACATGATCGACTTCGCCGAATCATATAGTCTGTCCAAATGCTCTTTACATTTAAAAATATTACCATTGTAGATACGAATACCTTCAAATATGCCGTCTCCATACAAAAAACCGTGATCAAAAACGGATACCTTTGCATTTTCCTTAGTTACGTGTTGTCCATCCAGATAGATCCATTGTTCAGCCATGAATTTACTGCACCTCCGCTTTCTCTTCCTCATAGGTGTATGTGGGATACGAGCCCAGAATCCGAACCTGACAGCCTAAAGCGCTAATCTCTTCAATCGCTCCTGGTAGCAGGACTGATTCTATCGGTTCCAGCACATCAATATAAAAATAATAAGTACCCAACTTCTTTTTCGTTGGTCGTGATTCAATACGCGATAAATTCAGCTTCCGCCAAGAAAAGGCAGCGAGGACCTGATGCAAAGCACCGGGAAAATCCTCCGGCAGCGTAACTAGGACACTCGTCTTTACACCATTGCTGCTCCGTGGAAGATCAACCTTCTGCGGACCGACAAGGACAAATCGCGTGTAGTTGTTGTTGTGATCTGTAACTTTCCGATCAACAATCTCCAGCCCATGAGTTGCTGCGCCAAGAGCAGTACCAATCGCAGCCCAGCCCTTGTCAGGATTGTTCTTAACGATTTCAACAGCTTCAGAGGTGCTTCCGACCGACTCCAGTTCAGCCCAAGGTGCATGCTTCCGAACAAATTGCATGCATTGTGCCATTGCAACAGGATGCGAAAGGATTTTTTTTATTTTAGTGAAATCCTTATTGCCGTTCGTATCTCTGAATTCCAGCGGGTGGCCGATGAGATTCTGTATCGATGGAAAGATCCATTCAGCCTGCATAGGTAGATCGACCTCATTAATGAGCCAATCAATATGTAGACTAACTGAGCCTTCAATAGTATTCTCAATCGGGATAACGCTGTAATCAGTGGTGCCACCAGCCGTAGAGAGAAAGACATCGGAAATTAGCTTGTGATGCACAATTTTTACAGGCTCGCCGTTAAACAAATGCAGCAGCGCTTCGTGAGATACCGAGCCCTGCGGCAATACCGCTATTGATTTCATAACCGTACTTCTCCTTTTATCATATCCAAAAATGATACGTTTTGCATCTCGTTTCTTTCAAGAAGCTCTGATGTAACACCTGAAGTACAAGGCATCAGCCAGCAAGTCTGAGCAGAGATGCCGTGTTCTTGCATCGTATTCATCAGGAAAGCCTCAAGCTCTCGCTTACGAGGCTCATGGCGATCAACTAAACACAGTAGGGTAGGACCGGCACCGCTAAGTGCGATTCCTAAAGCACCATGGTTAGGTGCTTCCGCGAGCAGCTTCTCCATGCCTGGAATAAGTGCTGCACGATAGGGCTGATGCAGACGATCCTGCATCGCTCTACTGATCAGGTCAAGCCGACCTGATGCAAACGAGGCTGTCATTAAAGAGGTTCTGCTGATGTTGTACACAGCATCACTAACTGAGATTTCTGTTGGAAGCACTCCCCGTGCTTTTGTGGTTTCCAGCTCGAATTCAGGAATAACCACGAGAACCTCAAGGTCTTGAGGTGGATCAAGGCGAACGTAATCCGCATGATCACCGTCCCACACTGCGGTAATGATGCCACCAAATAAGGAAGCTCCTACATTGTCAGGATGCTTCTCAAGCTGGGTAGCCATATCAAACAGCTTCGCATCATCGAGCGGAGAGCCGATCATCGTATTAGCTGCGACCATGCCCCCAATGATGGCCGAGGCACTGCTGCCGAGTCCACGCGTAAGCGGAATCTCAGAGTACATCGAAATAGATATTTCAGGCACCGTAACGCCAGCCTCTGCAAATACCATTTGAGCGACCTTATAGAGTAAATTACTCTTATCCCGAGCCACTCCCTTCATCTCGTCACCATATAGATGAAAAACTGTCTCCTCTGCTTCCTCCATCTCAATCCAGGCATACAGCGGCAATGCCATGCCAAGAGTATCGAAGCCCGGACCAAGATTGGCAGTACTAGCAGGTACTTTAACCCTTGCTACTCCATAAGTACTCATAACAGGTGCAATCTCCTTACTCATTGTTTAAATATAGAAAGTATAGTCCATCTACAGTGCTAACCTTCCACACGGTAGTGACTCTTGATCCGGTGGATGACTTTCAGTTCATTAAAGTGGCGCAGCACTTTATTCATACTTGCTTTGCTGGCGTTATGGGTAACAATAATAATCTCCGCATCAGGATTATTTGGATTGGCCTGCTGAACTACCGAATCAAGACTCACGTCATACTCGGCAAACACCTGAGTAATCTTGGCCAATACGCCTGCTTTATCATCAACGTGTAAAAGTAGGAAGTTTTTATAAAAGATATCCTCATCACTCTTAAGCTTCTTCTGCTTATAAGGTACTTTTTGCTTCAATCCATTAACACCCAGCTTGAGGTTCTTAATAATGGCTACCAAGTCAGCTACTACCGAAGTTGCCGTTGGCATTGCACCCGCGCCCGCACCATAGAACATCGTCTCTCCTACTGCCTCACCATACACATAAACTGCATTGAAGACACCATTTACAGATGCAAGTGGGTGACTTGCTCGAATCAAGGTCGGTTGAACACTGATACTGAATTCCTCATCCTGACGTTCAGCAATACCTAGCAGCTTGATTTCGTATCCGAGACGCTTTGCAAAGGCAATATCGGCTTTACTCACTTCTGAAATCCCGCTCACACTGACGTCATGTAGCTCCACGTTAGTACGGAAGCCTAGGGTCCCGAGAATCGCCATTTTGCGGGCAGCATCCAGACCTTCAACATCGGAAGTTGGATCAGCCTCTGCATATCCTAAATCCTGCGCTTCTTTTAACACATCATTGTAGGATGCGCCTTCTTGGCTCATTTTGGTTAGTATGTAATTAGTTGTTCCATTCACAATACCTATAATCTTCATGATCTTATCTGAAGAAAAGCCTTCGATAAGCGTCCGAATAATCGGAATACCACCTGCAACACTAGCCTCATAAAAGACATCACATTGCTTCTCTTGCGCCTTAGCCAGAATCTCCGAACCGTGCAGCGCCATCAAGTCCTTATTCGCAGTTACGACATGTTTACCGCGGTCCAAAGCTTCAAGAATATATTCCTTTGTTCCATCGATACCACCCATCACTTCAACGATTACATCGATCTCAGGGTCACGAATAACATCCCATGGATCTGTTGTTATTTTGGCAGGGTCGACCTCAATATCACGTAGCTTATTGGAATTATTCACCGCTATGCGCTCAATGAGTATTGGAGAGCCTACTTGACTGCTCAAATCCTCCTGATTTCCTTCCACGATACGAACTACACCTGTACCAACTGTTCCCAGACCCAGCAATCCTACTTTAACCGGCTTCATCAGTATCCTCCTAAAAGTTTTACGTATATAATTTCTCTATCCCTGTCCAACGATTAGGGCGCGCTTCACTCCCGGAATATTCTTCAGACTATCAAGCATCTCTCCGAGCTCCTCATTCAAATGTGAGATTTCCACGGAAATCACCACATTCGCTCGTCCTTGTAGCGGAATACTCTGGTGAATCGTCAGCACGTTAGCCCCATGCCCCGCCACAGATCCTAGAACCTTGGAGAGCATCCCCGATTCATGTTCCAAATCCATGGAGATCGTAACAATTCGCTCACGTTCGAGCTGATGGATCAGGTGAATGCCATCCTTGTATTTATAAAAAGCGCTCCGGCTTAATCCTACCTGTTCTACACCCTCATGTACGGTCTTCGCATCCCCGGCCTCAAGCAATTGTTTGACCTGCATAGTCTTAAGTACGGCATCAGGTAATATGTCCTCACGGACCAAATAATAGCGTTCTTTCACGAACGTCCTCACCTCAAAGACTTTTGTGTTTTCTTAGTGGACATTATATCGGAAAAGACTTATAAAATGCAATAACTTTATATGTATACTCTGAGGCCAGGGAGTACGGTGCAGCAAAACCCCCGGATTCCCGGGGGCAGCAGGCAATCGTATGTACGCTAACTGTATGGAATCGTCGTCCCACAATAGTCACAGATCTTATCCTGCCCAGGAAGTACTCTACTCTTAGCACCGCAACTCGGACAAACGATGGATTTCGGCAGTTGGACAGGTGGATTAGGCCTACTCTCCGGTAATGACTGCCGCCCAGATGATGGCTGGTTCTCTGATGCCGCGGAGGGCTGTGCCCGGTCAGGATGCACAAGATTGGGCGGTTGTTTATCTAAGAGCTTAACACGTCCTTCATAATAGACAAGATCAGAAGCAAGTAACCCCCATCTCACCAAATACCGTAGGTCTCTACGTACATCATCTTCACTTTGTTTCGTGATATCAGCTAAATTACCAATATGTCTAACATCATCCACTATGATCAGCATGAGATACTTCTTGCACAGAAAATCAAAGTTTTCTGTTGCGAAGGTAGCCCTCCCTGCAAAGCTGTCCGCCGGAATTATAAAGATCAAGTAGAGGACCACCAGAATGATCAATAAAGTGAACCACTTAAAATCCCCTTTGTAGGTCCCCACGGCGAAGAGGACGGCAAGTTCCATAAAAGCTCCCATACATACATGATAGAGCAATTTGTAGTTAAATGATTTCCGCTCATTCTTATAATGAGTGCTTACAAAACGAAGCATCGCAAGTACAAACCCAAGCGGAGCAAACAAATAGGCAATCGCCATGATGATTCGATCAAACACTGTCCGGTCTCGCTTGTTACGGTAGCGAAGGTTATTCTCAGGCGCACGCACCAGTGCTTGTGCCCGTTTGGAATAAATAAGCTTCGGCGGCAATTTTACAAATGGATTGTCTACACGTCCTTCATAATAAACAATATCTGGAGAAAGTACTCCCTGATCTTTTAAATATTCCAAAACCTCGCGGACGTTCTCTTCACTGAATCCGCGAATATCGGATAGGCTGCCGATATGCCTTATGCCGTCCACAAGAACCAAAGCGATATAGTCATTGCAAAGATAGGTGAATCCCTCTCTCCATCCTACGGCCCTAACCGACAATTTGATGGCGGGAATCCTAAACAATGCGTAGATAATCACCAGCCTGATCAAGAGTGCGACATAATCGATTTGACCGAGTAGCTTGCTAATAATGAAATAGATCGCCAATTCTACAAAGGCACCCATACACGCATGATAAAACAGGTTAATATTGCTTGCTTTGCGCTGTCTCTTGGAATGTGTAGATAATAACCGAATGGCAGCCAATATAAAGCCAACCGGAGCAAATACATACGCAAACACAATAGTCGTATAATCAAACGCCGTCCGCTCATATTCGTGCTTATATATCGGTTTGCCTGTTGTTGGTGGCTGCCTTCGTATATCCAATTTACTCATCTTTTATCTCCCCTAGTTAAGTTATATCTACAATGCTCAGGGAGAACCTTGGCATTAACTGTACGATATCATCGTGCCACAGTATTCACAGCTCTTAGACTGACTAGGCTGAACCGTGTTCTGTGCTCCGCAGCCCGGACAACGGATGGACTTAGGCAGCAGCGGTGAGGACTGCGGTTGAGAATGAATCTGCTGTCCCGAAGCTTGGGCTCCGAAGCCTGAAGTCCTTTCAGGATGTACAAGATTAGGTGCTGCCATGGATGGATCTGGCGTCTGACGCCCCTCGGAAAGTACAATATCAATATCCAGTAATCCTTTATTCTTTAGATACTGGACATCTCTCCGTACATCGCTTTCGCTTTGACCTATCCGTTCAGATATACTGCCGACATATCGGATATTTTTATTTTGAATCAGTTCTATATAAGAAGTGTTAAGCTTAGAAAGTGTATATTTAGCTTTTGCTGTCACACTCGCAAGAATAAGTGCCGGAATCAAAAATATGACTGCAAGGAAAATCTGGATCGTTAATAATTCGGAAGCTCCAGTGTTTCCACTCATGGTATCCACAAACATTGCAATAGAGAGTTCAACAAATCCTCCGATAAATACATGCATGATCAGATTTAGATTGGTGGGTCTCCGATGATTTTTATAATGGGTTAGCATCAAACGTAACAATGCAAGAACGAGTCCAATGGGTGTGAATAGATAAGCTGCTGCAAGAATGACATAATCAAACCCAGTCCGGTCTAATTTAATCAGAGGAACCGCTGCACTCCCCGCTGGGGTCGGTGACGGCTCTTGTATGTTCAATCTGTTCATGTAGTTATTTCCTCCTATTTAAGTGCCGCTAATTCCCGATTTCGCCGCTCTAGTGTAGCTTTAATACTGTCGGCCATTTCGTTGATTTCAGCTTGCCAGTTCTCACGTGGCTCATTTGTCATGAGCAGAAGCTTCACATGATCATGCAACAGGGAGATCTGCTGATGCATGATATCCTCAGTAGCATATAAAGATGGATCTGATACAGGATCACTGAACTTGAATTGATCTCGTAACTTATTGAGCACTTTTACAAGCTGTTCAGTTTCGGGATTCTTCCAGCTGCTTGCCAGCGTACTGATCTCGTTTATTTCACTCTGATGCTGCCGAAAAGCTTGCAAAGACCTCTGCATTTGCTGTTCTTCTGTTCCGGCATTCCATCCATAAATCCCGATCACAGCCAGTGTGATTCCACCAATCAAAAGAATCAGCAGTTGAACGGCAGCATACCACAGAGGGGACAACTCCAGTAGCCAATCAAAGACAATAGCCGATGCGAATACTCCAACCGCATAAATCCCCGTGATGAATGCACCGCTGAGAAGAACGGGTGAGGTCCGCTGCACACTACCTGCAGTACGGAGCCAAAAAATACAATAGCCATACACCACACTCTCCGCCAGCAGAACAGCAACTAGCGAAATCACGAATCGAAACAGTGATTCAGAGAAGCCTAACCCTATAAAGGAGAACACCGTTAGTATTATAGCAGCCACATAAATAATGGTGATGATACGAATATAGCTTTTGCCCTTGTTCATAACGTCCTCCTTCAGCCTGCTTTTGTTCCACACTCTGCACAAAATTTCTGTCCAGGCTTCAGCTCATGCCCACAACCTCCGCATTTAATAACCAAACTATCTCCACAGTGAGGACAGAATTTCACCCCTGGTGATACCATTTCTCCACATTTACCACAGGCTTTAGGCATTTCTTTTCCACAAGAGACACAGGAAGATGCACCCTCAGGATTATCTGCTCCACAGGTTGGACAAGCACGATAAGGATTGCCACAACCAGGACAGAACTTGGCTCCTGCTTTCAATTCATGTCCACATTCCAAACAATTGATCTTGTTTCCGGACGATGCGCTTTGCTGAATGCTCTCCAGAGCATGCCCACAGCCACTGCAGAACCTTCCCTCAACAGAATTCATAACCCCACACTTCGAACAGGAGCGCTCTTGGCGCACAACTGTAGTCCCTGAATCAAAACTCATCCCTCGGGTCATACGATTCACCATATCCATAGCCGGTCCAGCGAATCCCATACCAAGTCCAAGCCCCATCCCGGTGTTCATCATGCCTACTCCAAGATTACCTGGATTACCTGCTGCTTTTTCCATCGTGTTAAAGCCACGCTCCTGCTGATAGTTGAATCCGATAATATCCATTTCTGCTTTTTTAGCTAAAGCTTCCTTTAATCGAATCGTTGCCGGATCATCATCAGGAATATTAATGGAATCAATATAGAAATTATTCAGCTCAAGTCCATTATCCAGAAAAGTTGATGCTAGCCGCCCCTGGATATGCTTTGAGATCTCTGCAACATAGGCATTAATCTCCAGTATACTGATTTGCTTATGTACAAGGTAGGATGAGATCAGTTCATTTATATTTGACATAAGCAAGCCGCGGAAATAATTCACGAGCGTATCGTGATCAAACTGAGGAAGCGTTCCAACAAGCTGCAACAAAAATTTGCGCGGATTATCAACCTTTACACCAAACTGTCCGAAGGAACGAACAGAAATCATAATTTTGTATTTAGGATCCTGGAGTTGTAAAGGTGCGCTGGTTCCCCATTTAACATTCATCGAATTGGTCTTGTTCACATACCATACTTCTGCTGTGAACGGCGACTTCCCACCGAAAGGAAGATTAACGATATTAGATAAAATAGGAATATTGGCGGTGCTCAGGGTGTGCCGCCCTGCCGTAAAGGAATCAAGCGCTTGTCCGCCCTTGAATAGGATCGCTTCCTGAGATTCATTAACGATTAGCTGAGTCCATGTCCCTAGCTCTTGGTTAGGATATTTCCATGCGAAAATCCCCGGAGGACCGTCGTACTTCACCACTTCTATAATTGCCATCTGCTATTCCCTCTTTCATCATCTATGATATATGAATAACGTATGCGTTCCCGGATGGGAAATTGTGTATTTCGATATTAATTGTATACGATATATATCGTGATTTGGGTTCTTTTCACGAAAAAAATATACTCGATAAGGAAATAAAAAAAGCGCGGCTTGTGTCTTCCTCTACAGGAGAACACAAGTCGCGCTTTGTAATCAGCTAAATATTAATAGTAACTGCTATTCTCTACGAACTCGAATTCGAACTCACCAATACGGACAATAGTCCCCTCTACAGCTCCACGTTTACGAAGCTCTGCATCTACACCCATATGTCGCAAAGTCCGGGCGAGCTTTAGAATCGCATCATGTGTGCTAAGCTGCATACGTTTCAACATTTTCTCGATACGAGGGCTGTTGACCACATATGTTTCATTATCACGTGTAATGGTGAACGAGTTATTATCTTCCGCTTCCAGCTTATAAACCTTACGTTCAGTTGTTCCTGATACTTCTTCAACTACCGGTGCCACCGGAATACTATCAAGAATATCCGTTGCACGATATAACAGTTCCTGAACACCCTGACGGGTAAGCGAGGAGATTGGCATAACCTCAAGATCCGGACGCAGCTCAGCTACGCGTTCTCGGAAAGCGATGAGATTCTCCTCTGACTCTGGCATATCCATTTTATTCGCGGCCACGATTTGAGGACGATCAATTAGAGCCGCATTATATTGCTTCAGCTCGTCATTAATGAGAACCCAATCCTCGAAGGGATCACGCCCCTCTGAACCAGACATATCCACTACGTGAATAATGATCCGTGTACGTTCAACGTGACGCAGGAATTCATGACCAAGCCCTATACCTTCACTAGCTCCCTCAATTAATCCTGGCAGATCCGCCATTACAAAGCTTCGTCCATCCCCAACATCTACTACACCTAAGTTCGGTGTAATCGTAGTGAAATGGTATGCACCAATCTTTGGTTGAGCTGCGGATACGACCGACAGTAGCGTAGATTTGCCCACACTCGGGAAGCCTACAAGTCCCACATCAGCCATAACCTTAAGTTCCATAACAATATACCGCTCTTGACCTTCTTCGCCGTTCTCTGCTAGCTCTGGAGCCTTATTAGCTGCTGTTGCAAAACGAGCATTCCCACGACCCCCACGACCCCCACGAGCAACAACAACTTGCTGACCATGACGAGTCAAATCGGCGATGATCTCTTGAGTATCATCGTCAATTAATATGGTTCCAGGTGGAATCCGCACGATCATATGGTCAGCGTTCGCCCCATGCTGACTTCTGTTACGTCCTTTAATCCCTTTGTCCGCTTTAAAATGGCGCTGATAACGGAAATCCATCAGCGTACGCAAGCCCTCATCTACGCGGAAGATAACGTCGCCACCACGGCCACCGTCACCACCTGCTGGGCCACCATCCGGTACATACTTTTCCCGACGAAACGCAACGATACCATCCCCGCCGTCTCCGCCCTTAACATAAATCTTAGCTTTATCTACGAACATTAATGTTCACCTTCCTCACATTTCAAGCGGCAAACGCAGCTCTACATAAGCCTTGCTGGGCTTAAACTGCTCCGCTTTCATGATTTTCCCTTGTACTATATTATAAATTTGCCCTTTGAGCTGCTCGGGATTGCCATGCTCTCCCTCACCTTCGAAGGAGATAAGAATGTCTCCTCCATCCTGAATAAAGCCAAGACGCAGCTTGCGCGTTTCACCCTGAGGAGCCAGTCCGTTATATTGATAAGCTCGTACGGTCTGCATGATCACTGAAGTCAGCTCATCTCCTGCTTCCCGGTTTAGCTTCTCCTCCAGTTGCAATCCTTCCTCCACTTGAACTTCCAGTTCCAGACTAGTCCGGTAAGTTCGGAAAGATTGGATATAGAAGACCAATGAAGGAATGCCCAGCTTAGCGATACGACTATCAAGTGCTATGCGTTCCTTTATTCTTTCCACACACTCCACGGATTTATCAGGCTTTCCAAGCTGAATATATCCGTAAAGAATCTGCAAATCATTCATCCAATCATGACGATGATGATTCAGTGTCCGAATCGCCGCCTGTTGCAGAGTGTTCTCTTGTATACGCAGTTCCCGTTCCCAATGACGCTGATTCCAAATCAAACTGAAAGCAACCGTTGCTGCTACCCAAATTCCAAGCAACAGACACGTCAAAAGGGAGGTATGCCAATACACGAGTCCTAAAGGAAGCATTACGGATAACATGACTGCCCAGATTGCACTTTTCCAGGATTTCATTCTTTCTCCCCGTCCCTCAGTTCGCAAAATTCATGACTTCGTTTAGATTATTACCCTCATCAATTACCATTTCCTAGTATAACACAGCAGTTCCCTGTAGTTCACCAGAGATAACCGTGAGATTTCACATATGTCTAAGGATGTTTATGTTTTCTTAAAACTCTGAAGGTCTACATTTCTAAAGTGCTCAAAGGTATCCACATACGCTTCTGAATATTCTACAAAAAAGCCTCCGGCACTCATGCCGGAGGCTTCTACATGCAAATATGGTTCCGTAAGCTTACGCTTCCAGTGCCGCTGCTACCGGAGCGACATCAACTGGGTATACGCTCACTTTTTTGCGATCGCGGCCCCAACGTTCGAACTTCACTACGCCATCCACCAATGCGAACAACGTATCATCTTTACCGATGCCTACGTTAGTGCCTGGGTGAATTTTTGTTCCGCGTTGACGAACCAAGATGTTACCGCCGGTTACTGCTTGACCGTCAGCACGTTTCACGCCAAGACGTTTGGAATGGGAATCCCGTCCGTTTTTTGTGGAACCTACACCTTTTTTCGATGCGAACAATTGAAGATTCAATTTCAACATGTTGTCAACCTCCTTCTTTAAATATTTACTTGCTCTATTTGAAGATACTTTCCGTATGATTCTGCGATATCATTTAGCATCACGACCATGGATTCAAGCAGCAATTGCACCTTCGCGGAAGTATCGAAATCATCAATGGAACCTAATGTTCCACTTAGGAATCCGTTCTTCATGGATGTATCCATGGAGATTCCGGTCAAAGTCTCAATCGAATTGACGGTTCCAACCGTTACGGCCGAAACACCGGCACATACGATATCTTCGCCACGCTTTGCATAACCCGCGTGCCCTTTTACCTCAAAGCCAACGATAGTTCCTAGATCCGAAGATCGTGTAATCCGTACGTTAATCATTCACGCACCTTCTTACGCTTGAATCTTCTCGATAGTTACTTTCGTGTACGGTTGACGATGGCCTTGTTTCTTGTGGTAGTTCTTCTTAGGTTTGTATTTGTAAACTACAACCTTAGCGCCTTTACCATGTTTCTCGACTTTAGCTGTTACAGACGCGCCGCTTACGAGCGGAGTTCCTGCAGTCAGACCACCTTCGTTAGAAACAGCCAATACACGGTCAAAAGTTACACTTGCGCCGTCTTCAGCTTCCAACTTCTCAATGAACAAAACATCGCCCTCTTGGACTTTGTATTGTTTACCGCCAGTTTCGATAATTGCATACATTTTACTTGCACCTCCTCATGTCTCAGACTCGCCTAGTCTAGGTGGCAGATTCCCGTGGGAACTGCGCTTATGTACCCGATCGGAGCGGTTACAGCATGTGCAGGACCGAATCAATCAAACACATACTTGAAGATATTATCATACTTATCGCCCATCGTCAACTCATTCCATCCATTCTCCAACTTTCCCAGTCCCTCCGCAGCACTGACAAAGGATAGGTGCGAAGCTGGCTGAATCATGTCTTGCCTTCTTCCGGGTCATCTCGAGGAGTCCAAGTCTTGTCCAACCGAGAATATGGGTTTTGGTTCGATCCTTGCAGATCACTTTCTCCAGCCGCTCGGTAACCATTTTACGGTGTATTTCTTCTTCCATATCAATAAAATCAACAATAATAATTCCGCCCGTATCTCGCAAACGGATCAGACGACCAATCTCCTCTGCTGCAAGCAAATTAGTATTCGTCACCGTCTCTTCAAGGGATGCTCCTCCAATGTATTGCGCAGTGTTCACGTCAATAACGGTGAGCGCCTCCGTCTCATCCCAGATCATTGTCGCTCCGCCCTCCAGCGTGATCTTGCGACTGAAGCTCTTGTGCAACTGTTCCTGTACCCCATAAGCTGTAAAAATGGACTCCGGTCCATTATATAAACTCACAGGCTTGTACCCATCAGGTGCCATGTCATCCAGAAATGCCTTGGCTTCTTTAACTGCAACTGGAGAATCTATAATCAACTGATCACGCTGTGGATTAAAAGCATCTCTTATAAAACGCTGAACAATACTAAGATCACGATGAAGTAGAGCTGGGGCTTCTGCAGTTTGTGCCCGACGTGTAATGTTATCCCATTGCGCACGTAAAAATGAAAGATCACCCTCCACTGCTTCATGCGGCTCATCCTGAGAGACGGTCCGCATAATAACCCCCTCTTCTTTCATTCGCAGACGTTCACCAATTCCTTTGAGCCGGCTACGTTCTGCATCGCGACTTATTTTTTTGGATACCCCAACATAATCGGCAAAAGGCATGTACACCATCCAGCGACCGGGCAATGTATAATGGGTCGTTACACGCGCACCTTTGCCGCCACTAGGCTCTTTTCTTACTTGTACAACAATATCCTGACCCGGCTGCAAAAGCGTCTCGATAGAAGGCTTCACATCCGGCTGTCTATCCAAATGAGGGTGCAATACATCATCAACATATAAAAAAGCATTCTTCTTCTGTCCAATGTCAACAAAAGCAGCCTGCATACCTGGAAGTACGTTAATCACACGGCCTTTATAATAACTTCCGACCAGCCCTTGCTGCTGATCGCGTTCAGCCGCGTACTCCACAAGCCTTCCGTTCTCCAGAAGAGCCATTCGGGTAATGTGCTGCGTGCAGTGAACGATCATCTGTTTCATGGCTTCACCTCTGGTTTCGTTCATTCATTCATCCCTTCTCACGCTCTGCATAAATACACTACATTCCGAAGTAGGTAGATATTAAGCGCTGTTCCGGCACAACAGCAACAACATTTCCTTCGCCGTTTAATACATAGATAAAATGATATTGATTACGTTTAAATAGACGCAATATAGCATCTAAAGGTTTCGCAGATAAGGCAACAATTGGCCGAGCCACACTTCCTGTCCGCAAATGATACTCATAAACCGCCTCCCTATTCATCAAAAACGCAACAAATCGGTACGGTAAATTCCGATGATCCGTGAGATTTGAATACAATAAAAAAGCACCGATCATAACCATGTTCAGCCTCAAACCTCCACCTGCTCCAAGAGGCAATAGCGCATAAACAATCACAAAAATGCTTGCAGCAACACTCACTCGTCCGCTCCATAGCAAAGTATAGTAATAAGGAAGAAATAAACTAACTGTAGCCTGAAGTACTTTGCCTCCGTCAAGTGGCAGAACAGGCAAAAGATTAAAGAGCGCAATAATGGCATTAGCATTTATAAAATAGATTAAAAATTCCTGATTACCATAACCTGCTTGCTGAAGCCCAAGAGCCATAACAATCATGATTCCATTTTGCAGCGGACCGGCAAGTGCAATACCAATCTCACGACTAGCGGTGAGCCGCCCATGATCCTCAATAACCGCAACTCCGCCAAACGGAAGAAGCTGAACCGATTTGACTGTAACACCAACTAAAAGGGCAGCCACCACATGTCCCATTTCATGAATGAGGACGATCGTAAATAAAGTTAGCAACTCCAGAAATTGTCCTGTGAGTACAGAGAACAACATAATGATTACGAACAATGGATGTAGTGACAGATCAATCCCTAAGATCCTAATCAAACGATACCACTTCTGTAGGATCAATATAAGTCTTGTCTTTCATCACTGCAAAGAATAGCGTTGGAGCTGAGGAGCCCTCTTTCTCCAGCATCCAACCGAGTTCATCTCCACTCTGAATCCAGTCATCAATCTCCAGCTTAGTGCCATTTAAATGTCCGTATTCTGCTGTAATTCCTCCAGAATGTTGAACCGCAATTCGAATGCCACCGTCCAATTCTTTAGAGATGGAAAGAACACGTCCCATGTCTATACTCTTCACCGTCACATTTGAGGTTGAATCGATTTGAGGCATAATTTCTACACCTTTTAGCGTGGAGGCAAAGGGCTCCACAATACTTCCAGCTACCGGAGCACTAAGCTCATGTTGAGCTGCTGCCTTTTGAGCAGGTTCGTCTTTGTCACCAAATATCGGTATGAACGCCGGTGCACCATTAAAATTCTCCTCATACCAGACCCGCACTGCTGTGAAATCCATGTCATTACTCAAGGCGTCACTAATAAAGGCTTGGACTTTATAGGACCATGGCTGGTGAACTGCAAAAACTCCCCACACCGCTCCAAACACAAGCACACTGGCTATAACCCGTCGAATAAAACCGGAAGAAAATTTAGAACCTCCTCCTCCTGGTTCCTCCCAGCCACCCCGTCTCTCTTTCCACATCACTTCCGGATCAGGCTCTATAGATGATTGCTCCTCATTTTTCTTAAACCCCGTACCCCACTCCTTGAAGCTCGTACTCTTTTCGGGCATAACGAATAACGGAGGCACCTCTGCTGTTTCTATATTCGGGATTTCCTCCAGCAAACTACGGATACGCTCCTTGCGGCGATTCTTGATATCTGATTTGAGATCCATGTTTATCCCTCCGGACGGGCTTGTTTTACTTCCATTTTATGAAGCACGGAAGTCTCTTTAGAACAAGCCCGCCCAAGGTGGAGCACTTAAATACCACTAAATAAATAAATCCCACCCATAGATTTCTCTAGTGGTGGGACCGTTAATGCTTCTATAGTAAGATTGCTTGGTGCAGAATTAAGCCATACCGAAAAATTTCTTGAACTTCTTAAATGCTCCCGGTTTCCGATCAAGCTGCATTAGCGGCACAGCATCACCTAAAATTCTACGAGCAATATTGCGGTAGGCAATAGCTGCTGACGAATCGGGATTCATAACTGTAGGCTCTCCACTATTTGCGGCCTTAATGACCAGTTCATCATCCGGAACAATTCCGATAAGATCAATATTCAACACCTGTAAAATATCCTCAATATCAAGCATATCCCCAGACTTCACAAGACCTGGGCGAATACGATTTACCACCAGCTTTGGCGATTCCACATGTGACTGCTCAAGCAGTCCGATAATACGATCCGCATCCCGCACAGCAGCATGCTCTGGTGTGGTAACCACGATCGCTTTATCCGCACCGGCAATCGCATTGCGGAAGCCATGTTCAATCCCTGCTGGACAATCAATCAAAATATATTCATATTCCTTCTTCAGTTCGAGAATAATATCTTTTACTTGTTCAGGAGTGACGGACGTTTTATCCTTCGTTTGAGCTGCGGGTAACATATACAACTCATCAAAGCGTTTGTCTTTAACGAGTGCTTGATTTAGGCGACAACGCCCCTCCGCTACATCCACAAGATCATAAATAATACGATTCTCAAGCCCCATTACTACATCCAGATTACGCAGTCCAATGTCGGTATCGACGAGACATACTTTTTTACCCTGCAGTGCAAGTGCGGTTCCAATATTGGCTGTTGTGGTTGTTTTGCCAACTCCGCCTTTGCCCGAGGTTACGACTATCGCTTCTCCCATGGAGGCTACACCCCTTTAAACACATTTAAATCCTGACGTACTTTGACTAGATTATGAATTTTATCGATTTGCATAGCTCCGTTCGTTAAATATGCAAACTCCATACTGCTTTCTCGGGTTTCCCACTCATCGGGAGGACGACTGATAATATCAGCAATTCGCAGTTGTGTCGGAGACATTAATGAAGCAGCGATAATCGCCTCTTCATTTCCATCTACTCCAGCATGCGCCATACCTCTAAGTGATCCTAGAATATAGATATCGCCTGAACAGGTAATAGTTCCTCCTGGGTTCACATCCCCCAGATATAAAAGATTTCCATCATGGTGCAGCACCTGACCGGAACGAAGAATCCCGCTCATAAGAAACAACGCGTCATTATCCTCACTGCCGGGCACTGGAAGCGCCTCTATGGAACGAATCAGTAGATTTCCCTGTCCCTTCAGAATCTCCAGCACAGCTTCCTTATCTTCCTCAGTTACGGGACGATTGCCCAGCTTAATATCTACATGGACAATCGGTCCAGTCAAAATATTTTGATGGCTGTGCTCCAACTTATAGCGAAGCTCGCTCAGAAGATCTTCGAAGGGACACTTGTCGTCTAGCAGGAATATCAGGCCATCCTTGATGCCCTTAATCCTTACATGCTTGGATTTTACTGTCATATGCCTGGCCCCCTATCCTCATTCATTCGTGCCGGGCCCCTTAAATTCCTGCTTTATTAAGAAAGAAAATAGAAGCTTCTTTATGCCGCTTCTTCCGTACTCTTCTCTTTCTTGATCAGCTCAAGCTGGCGTCGTAACGGTATGTAGAGGATCAGAGCAATAGCAAAATGAAAGAGCATCGTTGGTAGCATATGATTCAAAATAGCCCAGCTATAAGGCTCCTGATTGAGATTGAATACACTATAAATACCAAATAACACACTATCCTCTAGCAAGCTTCCGAGCAGAATCACAGTCATCATAAGAGGCAGTGGCGCACGCGGAATCTGAAACAGAAGGCCGATTAAATAAGCCGACAGACCCATCGCAAAAGAATGTGCTCCTAGAATTCTGCCATAAAAAACGACATCATGTAATAGTCCGAAAGTTAGGCCCAGTATAAGCGCTGTATGACGATGATGATATACAGCCACGAACAATAGCACAACGAACACTAGATTCGGAATAATTCGCATCTGCCATACATCTGGAATCAGCCAAGGCAGAATGGTTCCCTCCAGAATGAACAAGAGGAACAGTAACAGAACAAGAACAGATCTGCGCATATTCACTATTCAGCACGCTCCTCCGTAAAAACAACAATCAGCTGCTTCCAGTCTTGAAATTCTGCTGAAGGCTTAATCACTGCTGTGGAGGTTAATCCAAATTCACCAACCTCAACGCTTTCAACGGTACCGATGGTCAATCCTCGCGGATACAATCCCCCAATACCAGAAGAAACGATAACATCCTTCGGCGCAATAGGATCACCTGGCGGGATCTTGTTCATCAATAACTTGTTTGTCTTCGGATCATAGCTTTCAATCATACCAAAGGTTTTGCCCTCTTTGTTAATAGCGGTTGCCGCAATTGGCGGCTGAGAATTAGGGTCATTCGTATCCATCATGGTCATCAGCTTCACCGTAGAGGTGAAATTGCTGACTTGACTAATAACACCCACCAAACCATCCACCGAAATCACAGACATATTTGGTCGAACGCCATCTTTAGCACCTAAATCGATTACAATCGTACTATTGCTTGGTTCTGTTGTCTGACTAACCACCTGCGCAATATGGTATTGATATTTATACAATTCCTCCTGAGCTTTCGTGAACTTCAACTGTTCCTTTAACTGCTCATTTTCTACCTGAATGAAATTGTATTGCGCTTTATCACGTGCATATTGGGCGGCTAGAATCTTCAGCTGCTCATTTTCCTTAGAAAGATCTTTCAGATTTCCGATATCTTCAAACAAGCCCGCTACATATCCAGCGGGCTTGTAGAACATTTTTTGCACGAAACCAGTAGTATCTCTAAGAAAGTTCTCCGGCCAGGACAAGGAACTCCTTGATGCCAAGCTGAAGCCCATCACCACAATGAACAGCACCAGTGTAATCAACAGAATAAACAGACGTTTATTGCTTAAGAGTTTAAACAGTTTCAACACCCTCTAACAACAGTATTTCTCCCATAACAGGGGTTGACGTACACAAGTGGCAATACATAGGCTTATCTCTTAGAGCGAAGACTGGAACTGCTGCGACTCTTGAACAAATGGATATTATCAAGCGCCTTTCCTGTTCCAATCGCTACACAATCCAGAGGGTTCTCAGCGACAATAACTGGCATTCCAGTTTCACGCGCAAGCAGTTTATCCAAGTTACGAAGCAAGGCGCCTCCACCTGTCAAGACAATCCCGCGATCCATAATATCTGCTGCGAGCTCCGGTGGACATTTTTCCAAAGTTACTTTAACAGCTTCAATAATAGAACTCACTGTATCGGACAATGCTTCACAGATCTCATCAGAAGTAATTGTAAGCGTCTTTGGCAGGCCTGTAACGAGATCGCGTCCGCGAATTTCCATAGTCTCAGCTTTCTCAAGTGGCAAGGCAGAACCTACATCCATTTTAAGCTGTTCCGAAGTACGTTCACCAATCATCAGATTGTACTGACGTTTGATGTACTGAATGATGGACTCATCCGCTTCATCACCCGCAACACGTACGGAACGACTAGTAACAATACCGCCGAGTGAAATTACAGCAACTTCAGTAGTACCTCCGCCGATATCAACAACCATACTTCCTGTTGGCTCCCATACCGGTAGATCTGCACCAATCGCTGCAGCAAAAGGTTCCTCGATAATGTAAGCTTCGCGAGCACCAGCTTGTCTAGTAGCATCTTCTACGGCACGTTGCTCTACAGCAGTAATGCCGGATGGTACGCAGACCATTACATTAGGGTGACGTTGGAACATAGAACGTTGTTTCTGTGCTTGACGAATAAAATATTTTATCATCGTAGCCGTTGTGTCAAAATCAGCGATAACGCCATCCTTCATCGGACGGATCGCACGAATGTTTCCCGGTGTACGACCGATCATCTTTTTAGCGGATTCACCCACGGCTTCAATCGTCTTAGTGTCAGTGTTAATGGCTACAACGGAAGGCTCTCTTACAACGATCCCCTTACCGCGTACATAGACAAGCGTATTCGCTGTCCCCAAGTCAATTCCTAAATCTTTCGTAAAACTACCCAACATGCTAATTCTCCTTTTCCTAAGTAAATCTTCACATTTATATTACATGTGTCCTTTTTCTTTCAAGCTTACAAAGCTGCTATCACCGATAATTAGATGATCTAACACGTCAATCCCGACAATCTCGCCTGCCTGAAGCAGTCTTGAGGTCAAGGAGATATCCTCAGGACTAGGCGTTGGATCACCACTAGGATGATTATGTGCGCATATGATAGAGGCACTACTACATTTTATAGCTGCTCGGAATACCTCACGAGGATGAACAATCGAAGCATTAAGACTGCCCATAGACAACGTTTCTTGTCCTATCACATGATTCTTCGTATTCAGAAACAAGCAGACAAAATGCTCCTTCTGCAGATAACGCAATTGCTCAGTCAGTATCTCCGCAGCGTCCTCAGGACAACGGATAATGACTGGCATGTTAAACCTGGAGTTCGCAAGGCGCCTTCCAAGTTCGATGCCTGCTTTTAGTTGCACGGCCTTGGCAGGGCCGATACCTTTGATTTCGGTCAGTTCTTCGATGCTAAGGTCAACTAGCCCACGCAGGCCACCGATTTTCCCCAGCATCTGCTGTGCAATATGAATAGCCGATTCACGGCGTGTTCCCGTACGCAGCAGAATGGCTAACAACTCCGCTTGACTTAATGATTCCGCCCCATAATGCATCATGCGCTCTCTTGGTCGTTCTTCATGGGGGAGGTCCCGCAGCATTACTGATTGCGACTCCATCCCTATCCCTCTTTCCCAAGCTTCCTACCGGTTCAATACAGTTATACCGAACTCGGACAGCATTTCGCCAAGAAGCGACAGCGGCAATCCGACAACATTGAAATAACAGCCTTCAATTCGTTCCACCAAGGTGGAACCAAGCCCTTGTATCGCATAAGAGCCAGCCTTATCAGCGGGCTCTCCCGTAGCTATATAAGCAATAATTTCATTCTCCGTCATTGCTCTCATCGTTACGGAAGTAACACGGTGCTCCACTATAGTCTTTCCATGCGGAAGTCCAATACAGGCTACACCCGTGTATACCTTATGATTCCGGCCCTGAAGTCTGGTAAGCATCGATTTACTGTCCAGCTCGTCCACCGGTTTGCCTAGCACAGTGTTATCTAGTACAACAATCGTATCACTACCAATAATTACTGCGTTACGCTCTCCTGCTGCAGCCACTACAGCCTCTGCTTTTCGTAGAGCCAAACTGCGCACGATTTGCTCCGGCGTAAAGTCCGGTGGTGTGCTTTCGTCCGCTTCGCTGGTAATGACCTCAAAAGGCAAGCCCAGTAAAGACAAAAGCTCTCGTCGACGCGGTGAACCTGAGGCTAAAATAATGTGTTGTGAGTTGTCCACGTTGTAAACGTCCCTTCTTGATCAGTAACGAGAGTTACAGTCTTCGGTACAGCCATACAGCTGTAATAATACCGACGAGACTTAGCATGCACAATTTCAAATGAATAGTGATGTCATAGGTTATGATGTCCAAATCGGCTCGCGGAGACCACTTAAGCACAGTCGATGTTGTTAGAAAAGAAAGAGCCTTTACCGGCTGCAGTAGCTTGGCGATCCAGGCTCCAGCCAGCCAGCCTAGAATTAGAAATAACAGCAGTGTTCCTACATTTTTCTTCTTCATCTCAGTCTTCCCTCGCCATTTTTTGACACCCTAATTATTATACGGTGAAATTGTGATCAATACAAACGTAAAATCCCTTACGGTAATGTTTACCACCATTTGCACTAAAAGTTGCGGAGCGATACCATCCTCCGTATCAATTATAGTTTAAGTTATATAGGGATAATTTCCTCTTTCGCGCCAAAACAGCAAGCCCCCACATCTGGAGGCTTGCTGTCTTTAATGTCAACAATCTATCAGTTAATTCATTGCAGTTAGTAGCTGTTTCTGGCTAGTCAAAAAGCTCAGCATCGATTCTTGCACTTCCCAAAGTAGGCCCTGAGCCTTGTTCTTGTTATATTCACTCCAGGCTGATATCCCTTGGCTCATTGATTTCTCTAACGCTGCGCAAATGCTTTTGGCTTCAGGAGATACGCCTTGTTCCAGCACTTTTACTGCTTCACTCCATTGCAGATGGAGATCACTCATAGCGGGGGTATTTGCTGTCGTACTAGTTTGGCCAGCGCTAAGTAAAGAAGCAGATTGACTGCTTAGTTCACTGAGCAGCTGCCCACTCACGGAGAAATAGTTCTTCACTTCCTCTGCATTACCGGTATAGACAAGCTGTTCAGCCCCGGGAAGTGCCACCTCTCTCACATACAGTTCAATACCCTGATTCTTTAGTCCGCTGCTAAGTAGCTTGGCCTGTTCACGGTCGGATGATATTCCAGCATACACACGATTGCCGTCGGCAGGATCCATACCCGCGGCCAAACCTGCAGTTAACAGCTCCTGGCGAGCCTCTTCAGCGCCTGCAGGTGTACTGAATACTCCGTACTGCAGCAGATAATAGCTTTGCGCAGCTACTTGAACTGGGATGGTGTTCTTCCCTGCATTTTCAGTACCCGTCACTGGTAATCCTGATGTACCTACACCTGCCGGATCTTTAGCTCCACTGGACTGCACTGAAGTAGCCGCCATGTCTGCTGTCCCATTTCCAGAGCTACTGTCCATATTCCCTCCGTAAAAGAAAGAAAGTGCAGCATAACCAAGCAGTACCCCTGTGCCGATGGCTCCCGTAACAGAAAGAGCCAATTTCCACCAATACGAAGGACGTCGAGTATGATAAGAGCCTCCGTAACTGCCAGAGGATACATTCTCTAATTTATCCCTGCTATCCGAAACCATATCTGACAGAAGATACGATTGCTGTGTATATCTAAAATCCTTATCCTGTTCGTCCCATTCTTCCTGACGTGGATCTACAGTACCCGAGTAATAGTCATAGGAATCTTCCGGCGGTGCCTCATGCGTAGAACGAAAATCAGGCTCATAAAGCCATGTTTGCTGTGCTGGACCTACCTCTTGACGCAGTCCCTCAGCGTACTCTTCAGCTGTGCCCAATCCGCCATTTGACCAGCGCTCTACCACTTTAGGCTTTGGTTTAGGCTCGTCCTTGTTCACGTCAAATCGGAATGTCATTCTTCCGTTATTCAACAGTTACACCTCACCTCATCTAATCTATAAGTAAATATATGATAGACAATAGAGAGATATGCTATTTTTAAGCCATAGGAATTATGAAAGATTATGCAGATTCAGTTTACATTACATGTACCTTTTATATACTATATAAAAAGAGCTAAAAGTGTGCACTATACTAGGTAAGCTAGAAATGATGCTTTAGTTCACTACTGATTAGGAGGGCTTCTTCTGAAACAAAAAATTCAAGCAGCTATTGTAGGCTACGGAAATTTAGGAAAAGGTGTACGTAAGGCTATCAACCAAAGTGAAGATATCGAGCTAGTTGCGATCTTTACGCGCAGAGAACCTGGACAACTGGAAGCCGGAGAAGCCGGTGTGAAGTTCGAACACATCTCTGCCGTCGAACAATATAAGGGTAAAGTGGATGTTATGATTCTATGCGGAGGATCGGCTACCGATCTGCCAGAACAAACACCAGCCATTGCCCGGATGTTTAATACCGTGGACAGCTTTGATACTCATGCCAAAATCCCCGAGTTCTACGAGACCGTTGATGCCGCAGCTAAACAAGGTGGAACACTCAGCGTAATTTCTACTGGTTGGGATCCAGGCTTATTCTCAATGAATCGTCTGCTCGCTGAAGCTATTCTTCCACAAGGTAAAGAATACACCTTCTGGGGCAAAGGCGTTAGCCAAGGCCACTCCGATGCGATCCGCAGAGTAGATGGAGTTAAAGCTGGTGTACAATATACCGTTCCAGTACAAGAGGTTATTGAGGCCATTCGCGCTGGTGAAACACCAGAGCTTACCACTCGTCAAAAACACCTTAGAGAGTGTTTTGTAGTGGCTGAAGCAGGGGCAGATCAAGAACGCATTCGTGCAGAAATCGTGAATATGCCGAACTATTTTGCAGATTATGATACTACGGTTACTTTCATCACTGAAGAAGAATTGGCAGCTCAGCATAGCGGAATTCCGCACGGCGGGTTTGTTATTCGCAGTGGTGTAACAGGGGAAGGTACGAAGCAGATTGTTGAATTCGGCCTGAAGCTGGAGAGCAATCCAGAATTTACAGCTAGTGTTCTCGTGGCCTATGCCAGAGCCGCTCAGCGTATGAGTCAAGAAGGACAGAGTGGAGCGCGTACAGTATTCGATATTCCACTTGGAATGTTGTCTCCGAAATCTCCAGAAGAATTACGCCGCAACCTGCTGTAAAATCATACAAAAATAAAATAACCCGCGTAGGACCCTAAAACGTCCTCGCGGGTTTTTTATATACCTCAGGCAGAGCCTTCTCGGGCGTACCTTTTACACAAGACTAAGAATCTTGTTCTTCACATAATTCACTTCGTAATCCTTCAATAATGTGCGATGCGCCCGATCAGCAATAATCGTTGCCATCTCAGGATTCTTTAACAACGTTATTACACTAGCAACAACATCAACTGAGGTATTAGCAAGCAAAATATTACGGTTATGCTCACAGTTCAATCGCTCGCATACTATAGAACTTGTAACCACCGGCGTTTTGAGTGCCCATGATTCCAGAATGTTTCTGGAGACTTCACAACCTTCAAGGATAGGTACAAGAACCGCTTTAGCACGACGTATATAATCAGCAGATGGTTTCAAAGGTCCAGTGATAATTACCGATACATCATCCTTTACAAGCGACAACACATCCGTATGAACCTCATGACTGGTGATGTAACACTTGATATCAGGAACTTGCTCTTTAATCAAAGGGTAGCTTTTCTTAAAGAAGTTTTGAGCAGCCTTAATCCCCTGTCTGGTGTTCATACTCCAGTGCAGAACCATTGAATTTTCTTTTGCAACAGGCTCAGTAAAAGCGTCGTATTCATTCATTTTTATGAAATGAGGAACAACATGAACTTTACGGGCATCCGCAAAGGATAGAGATTTGAATGAAAGGGCATCCCATTCCGAGGTTGCCAAGAGTACACCCGTTTTATTCATTAGTCTCCGCTTATTCCGCCGAACCAAAGCCTCATTTAGTTTATAATAAGGATTACTGCTGCTCGGCTTCCCAATTTCTTTTCCAACGGCAAGCCCGCTCTCAAAACGATACGTATCTGTAATAACACTGGCCTCAGGAAGCAGATTACGAACCATATCAATGCAATTTCCCAGCAAGCTATGCGATATAAATACATGTCTGTAATTATTCGATCTACAAAGCTCCACGATGGTACTCTTCATGTCTTTCTCCGCATGACTCCGATTAGTGAAATTCCGTAATATATGTAAGGGACGCAGCATAGATCTCCACGAGTTAATGCACCCGTTAATGTAATGAACCGTTAGTGCAGTTCCATCATTTGTAGACATATCCTTGTGCGTACTGGCATACGTCAGCAAATCAATATCAAATTTCCCTAGCAAAATCTCGAGAATACTCCCTGTTCTCATTTCTCCTTCTAGATCCTCTGCGCTTTGATTCTGTGCTGAAAGGAACAGCATTCTTTCTCGCATGACTCTGGCTCCTTGAATTTTTTATATAAATCCTCTCTACTTATCACTGCAACTTTAGATGCAGTTCAATAGTAACTCATTTCACATAAAATTTTTGTCGATTTATAGGGAAACCTTTAAAATTTTTATATATTTTCATGCTTTATTCGAAAATCATTGCGATAAACCTATATATATCGCTATTTTTTTGAAGATTCAAGCAAAAAAACTACTTTTCCAGTAATACACGAACATGAATTTTCTATTCCAAAATTTTATACTCGTTAGGTATTCTGAACTATTCCCTATGCAAACAAAAAAGTGTCTTCCTCATCTAATGACGAAAGGAAGACACTTTTATATTTCATAGCTTCTAACAACGCAGTTCCGACCCTTTTTCTTAGCTTGATACAATGCATTATCACAAAGTTTGTAGAGATTATTTAGAGAAAAACGTTCACCCGATTCTATCGTAATGACTCCAATACTTATCGTGTAGTGCAGCGGTACGCCATGAATCATTGAACCTATAACAGCTGTGCGCATTCCTTCAGCAATAACATCACTACTCTTCTCATCGGCTCTGTGCAGGAGCACTGCGAACTCTTCTCCCCCAAATCTTCCGATCAGATCACCATGACCAAGCTGTTGCTCTATTTTAGACGCCAAATCAGTTAGTACTTGGTCACCTGTATTATGGCCGTAATTATCATTTATGCTCTTAAAGTGATCGACATCCAGCAGTAAAAAAGAATAGGGCAGTTTCTTCATCGCTGAAGCAGCTATTAAAGGCCGAGCACGCAAAACGAACGACCTGCGATTCAAAATACCGGTCAACTCATCATAAGTTGCTACCCGCTCCATTTCTGCAAAGGAATCTTCTCTATAAAGCAGCATAATTCCCGCGGTTCCTAGAAACATATACAAATAAATCCCGAGATAAAAAAACAAATAAAGAAATTGTGCAACTTGTGTATTGATTCCTAATACGGAATACAGCGGTTCTAAGGCTCTCCCCGCCAACGACAAGATGACAAGACAATATAGCAGTCCCATTATTATTTGTAGCGAAGTCTCCATGACCTTCAGACATAGTATATAAGCAGGATAGGCTATAATCAGAACTCCAGCCAGACAAGCGACTGGAATAACGAGAGGATCCTTTGGCATCAACAAATACATAAGCACCACAACTAGAATGGATACTCCGAATAATATAGAATAATATCTCTCCACTTTGCTCCCGAATACTCTGAGAAGCATTAGAAGCGCCAAGCTTTCGAGCGTGCCTCCAGCCAAAGCAAGAAGTGCTATGATCGGTAGACTAAGTGGTGTATCTATAAAATCCTTCAGTAATAAGAGGATCAAGGCTGCTAGTTGCAAATATTTTGCTGTGATAAACAATGAAGAAGTCTGTTCCTGCGGATAACGCAAACGATACACCACGATAAGCAGCACCGTGAACGATTGCCACAAAAAGAGACACACCAGCAGTGTCTGGAGATCCAGATGCATATAAGTGAAGTTCACCTCCCCTAGTATTCCTGACTCTCAGTATACATATCGGTATCTGATGACTCTATTTCTTCCCTCTTGTTTGGCCTGATATAATGCCTTGTCGCTTAGCTTGTACAACTTATTTATCGAAATCTCCTGATCTGGAATGATCGTAATTACACCTATACTAACTGTGTACCCCTGTTGAACCTTATTAGTGGAAGTATTCATTATCGCCTCACGAAGCGCTTCAGCTTTCTGGTCGCAGCTCTGCTCATCTACCCCACAGAGTATGACTGCGAATTCCTCGCCCCCTAGTCTGCCAAACAAATCGCCATTTCCGAGATTATCTTTAATCGTCGATGCGAACTCTTCCAGCACAATGTCACCGGTATCATGACCATAAGTATCGTTGACCTGTTTAAAATAATCCAAATCCAATAGCAAAAATGAGAAGTACTCCTGCGCTTGAAATGCCTTTTCAAGCTTTATCTCCGCTTCCTGAAGAAATGCTCCACGGTTTAGGATCCCCGTCAAATCATCATAACTGGCTATTCTTTTTAGTTTGACGAAGGAATGCTCATTTGAGAGAAGAATATAACCGGCAGCCCCTACGATAAATAATAAATACATCCCCAAATAATACAAATATTGCGTGAGATTTGTTGAGAACACATTCATCTCGGGCTCCCAAATCAATGCAACAAGCGCCCGCATCAGCATAATCGCTGCAAATACATAAAATAATACGCCTAATATTTTTTGAAGAGGGGTAGCCTTTTTATTCACAGTTAGATGATAAGCTGGATAAACTATAAATAGTATAGACCAAAGTGAAGTACAAGCGATGCGCAAGTTGGAATGATTAAAAAATAATGCGATGATACTAAAACTAATTATGCTCAATACCGAAAGGATGATGTAATATCGCTTTATTTTTGGCCCCAGTACTCCCATCATCAGCAGTAACGCTGTAATTTCTAGACAGCACCCTCCAAGGATCAGAGCATTGCTAAGCGGAATGGACAACGCATGAGGGAGATAATCCCATAATAAAATCGAACACCAAAAGAGTAGCTGCACTTCCTTTGATCGGATGAACAAGGTGGAGGCTGTATCTTTAACAGCGGTACTTCGATAATTGGTTATAAGCAGTAATATAAATAAATTTCCGAAAATAAACAAATAAATCAGTGTTCTAATTTCAAGCAGGGAGCTCATACGTCACCACCTATGCGAAAATATCCCCACAAAGTGCGGCTTTGCTTCGATGCGTACTCGGGTACTTTGTGGGGATCCCAAATATACGTTGAAAAATCGATCCTCTTCTGACAGCACTATAGCACTTTATAACTATATCAGTAAATACGTTAACAATACCAAAAAAACACTTCCCTCTAAACTCCCTTCAGATAAACACAAGGATTATCTGAACGAAATTTTGGGGAAGTGCTATTGAATAGAGAATATAAATATCCTCGAATTAGCCTCAATTTGTAAACTTAATGCTTCTTCTTCAACCCGTCTGCCAGTGCGTATCCGACCTTCCAGATATCGCCTGCGCCCATCGTAATCACCAGATCACCTGGAGCAATACGAGGTGTCAGATCAGCTAGAACATCTTCTTTGGTTGGCAGATGTCTCGCGCCCGCATTACTGTTCTTAACGATTAGCTCAACCAGCTTCGCAGAAGTAACACCTTCGATCTGTTTCTCTCCAGCCGGAGAGTAAATATCGGTGATGATGACTTCGTCGGCTTCGCTAAAGGCACGGCTGAAAGCATCTAACAGGAAGAAAGTACGTGTATAGCGCTGAGGCTGGAATACCGCAATAATCCGTTTTCCTGTTGCCTTGGCAGCACTGATCGTTGCCTGAATCTCTGTAGGATGATGCGCATAATCATCAATGACCAGAATGTCATTGACTTCTCCGAGCACTTGAAAACGGCGCTTCGCACCATGGAATTTCACAATCGCTTCAGCGATTTTCTCGAAAGAAATCCCTGATTTCAAACAAGCGATTACCGCTGCCATTGAATTATAAAGATTGTACTGTCCGGGAACAGAGAGTTCAATCCGTCCAAGCACTTCTCCATTATGATTCATCGTGTACGATACCTGACGATCGCCTAGAACGATATCAGTGGCAATATAATCTGCAGTGTTCGACTTGATGCCATAAGTAATCACCTTACCTGTTACTTCGGGTAAAAGAGAGATCACATTCTCGTCATCAGCGCATACTATAGCAGTTCCATCTTCGCGCGTTTGGTTCATGAACTGCACGTATGCAGCTTTAAGACGGTTAAAGTCTCCGTCGTAATTTTCCAAGTGATCCGCTTCAACATTCGTAACGATCCCAAGCCAAGGGTGATAGTGCAGGAAAGAGCCATCACTCTCATCCGCTTCCGCTACTACAAACTCACCTTGTCCCGCCTTTGCATTCGTACCTACATTCATAATCTCTCCACCGATAATATACGTTGGATCAACGTCGCACTCTTCCATCACAAGTGCAATCATGGAGGATGTGGTAGTTTTCCCGTGTGCTCCAGCAACGGCTACCCCTTTACGTTCATTCAATAAACGGGCTAACATTTGCGAACGATGCAGAATTGGAATCTTAAGACGCTCAGCTTCCACCCATTCCACATTATCACTAGACAAAGCCGTAGAGTATACGACTAGATCCGCACCTTTTACTTGTTCTGCTGTATGCCCGATATAAATCTTGGCACCTTTAGCAATCAATTTATCCGTTAATTCTTGGGCAGCCACATCGGAGCCCGTAACTGTATATCCCATTTCTAGCATTACCCGGGCAATCGCGCTCATTCCGTAGCCGCCGATCCCTATAAAATGCACACGTTCAGTAGTATCCAACAGTCGTCACCAGCCTTTTTCAGTATCGGGTTGCTGCAAAAGTGTACCGCGTACGTCAGAGATTAAATACAGCGTACCAGATACGACGGCAAGGTCATCCTCCGCTGTAATCGACTTCAGTAGCTGCAGCGCTTTTCCCCAATTATGTTCTACTATGATCGCCAAGTTTTCCTTGGCATATTTCTCCCGCAGACTTTCTGCGATAACTTGCAGATTCTCCGCGTCCATTTTGTTCTGGAAATCCGGTTCGGTCAGGATGAGCGTATCCACTATAGGCAGTATATGCTTAAAGTAGGATTCATGATGCTTATTTGACAGCATTCCCATAAGTAAATTTAATTTACCGTATTGATAGAGCTGAGGCAGACTTTTTGCAAGACTCTCCGCACCTTCCGGATTATGTGCTCCGTCCAGTACAATCCTTGGAGACTTGCTTACCTCTTCCAGCCTTCCAGCCCAGAATGCGTGGCGCAAACCTTCAAGCACATCTTCATCCTCAAGCATAAAGGCCATATACTGACGCAGAACCTCAAGTACCATCATGGCAGCTGCCGCATTGCTAATCTGATGCTCGCCTTTCATTACGATCCCAAGTTCAAGCGAACGAAAGGGACCCTTAAAATGAAAAGTCTGCACATCCTCACGGATTTCATTAGCCTCATAGCTAAAATCTTCTCCGGCAAGATAAAGAGTAGAGCGGCAAGCCGCTGCTTTCTCTTTCAGAACCGCTACGACTTCCGGCTGAGTTACGCAGCTAACAACAGGTACGCCCGTCTTAATAATTCCGGCTTTCTCCATTGCAATCTTCTCTAGCGTATCTCCCAAAATATCCATGTGATCATGACCAACATTAGTAATCACAGAAACAATCGGAGTCACGATGTTCGTTACATCCAGCCTTCCCCCAAGCCCGGTCTCCCATACGACAACATCAGGACAAGAGACGCCAGCAAAAAATAGAATGGCCACAGCTGTAGTTACCTCGAACATCGTAGGTGAGCCAAACTCCGTTTCCGAAATTTCTTGGACTAGTGGACGTAATTGGTTAACCAGCTCGACAAGCGTTTCTTCAGAGATGTCCGTATTATTATATTGGAACCTGTTCGTGAACTTTGTAATATACGGAGATGTAAAGGTGCCTACTGAATAGCCGCTTTGTATAAGTGCACTAGTCAAAAAAGCACAAGTTGAACCTTTGCCGTTCGTACCCGCCACATGAATAAACTTCAGCCGACGGTGCGGATTTCCCAGCTTGTCCATCAACATCTCGATTCTATCTAAACCTGGCCGTATCCCAAAAGGGATTAGGCTCTTGATCCAATCAACCGCTTCGGTGTATGTCGCAAGAGGGGCGGTACTTCCGCCCCGATTTAGGTCATCCATGTCTCTTATCCTCTCAGCTCTGCGATGCGGGCAAGTACTTTCTCACGTTTAGCAGAATAATCTGCCTGCTTCGCCCGTTCCTCTTCGATAACTTTAGCAGGAGCTTTGGCCACGAAGCCTTGATTGCTCAGCTTTTTCTCTACGCGTTCTACTTCGCTGTTCAGCGTCTGCACTTCTTTTTCCAGACGAGCGATTTCTTGTTCAATATCAATGAGTCCCGACAATGGCAGAAGCAGTTCTGCTCCTGTTACTACAGCGGACATTACCTTATCCGGCGTTTCTGGATTCAGGCCAGCTTCGAAGGAAGACGTATTACAGAAGCGTCCAATGTAGTTGTCGTTACGGGTGATAATACTCAGCGTCTCTTCATTACCCGCTTTGATGATCAATTCAACCTTTTTGCTCATCGGTACATTCACTTCAGCCCGGATATTACGAACGGCCCGGATTACATCCATCAGCAGGTTCATTTCCGCTACGGCTTGCGGATTCTCCAGAGCAGCATCATACTCCGGCCATGCAGCCAGCGTAATCGTCTCCCCTTCATGCGGAAGGTGCTGCCAAATTTCTTCCGAAATAAACGGCATAAACGGATGAATCAAGCGCATTGTGCGGTCTAGTACATAGGCAAGTACAGACTGTGTCTTCGCTTTGGCCGCGGCGTCTGATCCGTAAAGTGACAGCTTCGCGAACTCAATATACCAGTCACATAGATCGTCCCAAATGAAGTTGTACAGCTGGCGACCGGTCTCACCGAACTCGTACGAGTCAATTAGACGCGTAATCTCACGAGAAGTTTCGTTCAGACGGTGCAAAATCCAGCGATCAGCAGTACTTAGCTCACCCGAAATGTCAATATTTTCAAAGCTTACGCCTTCCAAATTCATCAACGCGAAGCGTGATGCATTCCAGATCTTATTGGCGAAATTACGCGCCTGCTCAACCTTTTCCCAACGGAAGCGTAGATCCTGTCCAGCTGTACTTCCGGTAGAAATCATGTAACGCATTGCATCTGCGCCATACTTCTCGATTACTTCAAGGGGGTCTACGCCATTCCCGAGTGATTTGGACATTTTTTGACCTTCGGAATCCCGTACCAAACCATGCATCAATACATCTGAGAAAGGTTTTTCTCCGGTAAATTCAAGAGCTGAGAAGATCATCCGCGCTACCCAGAAATAAATAATATCGTAGCCTGTTACGAGCACATCGTTCGGATAATAGCGTTTGAAATCTGCACTGTTCTCATCTGGCCATCCTAGTGTGGCAAAAGGCCACAGATTAGAGCTAAACCAGGTATCCAGTACATCTTCGTCCTGTTTCAAGTCGGTTAGACCACTGATCCGGCGCGCTTCTTCCTCGTCATTTGCCACAACCAATTCACCAGTAGACTCGGAATACCATGCTGGAATACGATGTCCCCACCACAGCTGACGGGAAATACACCAATCACGTACGTTCTCGATCCAGTTCAGGTAAGTTCTCTCGAAACGGTCCGGTACAAAGTTAACCCCGTTCCCATCCTTCTGTGCATTGATGGCAGCTTCAGCCAGTGGCTGCATCTTTACAAACCATTGTGTGGACAAGTACGGCTCAACAACCGCTCCAGAGCGTTCACTGTGTCCTACTTGATGCACATGATCTTCGATATTGATCAGCACACCTTGCTCCTTCAGGTCAGCAGTGATAGCCTTACGACATACACTCCGGTCTTGACCTTGGTAAGGTCCTGCTTCTTCATTCATCGTACCGCTCTCATCCATTACGTTAATCTGCGGTAAGTTGTGACGTTGACCCATCTCGAAGTCATTCGGGTCATGAGCTGGTGTAATCTTAACCGCACCACTACCAAACTCTTTGTCTACATAATCATCAGCGATAATCGGAATCTCACGACCAATAATCGGCAGGATCAACGTTTTGCCGATCAGATCTTTATAACGATCGTCTTCCGGATGAACAGCAACCGCTGTATCACCCAGCATTGTCTCCGGACGCGTGGTCGCTACTGTAATAAATCCGCTACCGTCTTTGAGTGGGTAACGCAAATGATACAAGTGACCATTAACTTCTTTATATTCAACCTCGATATCCGACAATGCTGTACGAGCCGCCGGGTCCCAGTTGATAATGCGTTTGCCGCGGTAGATCAAGCCTTTATTATAGAGCTTAACGAATACTTCGCGTACAGCTTTCGACAACCCTTCATCCAGGGTAAACCGTTCGCGGGAATAGTCAAGGGAAAGCCCCATCTTAGCCCACTGCTCATGAATGGTGTTCGCATATTTATCTTTCCACTCCCACACCTGCTCCAGGAACTTCTCACGGCCGAGATCATGTCTAGAAATTCCCTGCTCACGCAGCTTTTGCTCTACCTTTGTCTGCGTTGCGATACCGGCATGGTCCGTACCTGGCAACCACAACGTGTCGAAGCCTTGCATCCGTTTTGTACGAATCAGGATATCCTGAAGCGTAAAATCAAGCGCATGACCAATGTGCAGCATTCCCGTTACGTTTGGCGGCGGGATTACAATACTGTATGCTTTTGCATCTGGACGCCCACCTGCACGGAAATATCCACCCTCTGTCCAATAGGAATACCACTTGGTTTCTGCCGATTTCGGATCATACGTGGTTGGCATTTCATTCTTAGAATCATTTGCAGCGGCAGCATCTGCCGCTGTATCTTGCAAGTTCGGCAACTCTGCCGCTGTTAGATTGTTTTGGTCAGCCATTCTCTGATACCTCCACTTGGTTACTTGTAGTTGGTTTCTAAAAAACAAAAAGACCCCTCGTCTCAAAGGACGAAAGGCCATTCTTTCGCGGTACCACCTTTGTTTCGCGCCAATGAAAAATAAACCTGCACTTCTCTACCTTGCGGTTCAGAAGCTTAGCGCGACACTCGTACAGATAACGGCTGCTACCGGCCACATCCTAACTTATCTTTCATATCCATGAAGACAAGCTCAGAAGGGCGACTCCGGGGCGACTTCGGTGGCTGTATCCTACGGAATGTCACAGCACTTGCATTCCGCTCTCTGAAGGGCTGACCGCCTACTCTTCCCGTTCCCAGTCTTTACTTAGATATTGCTTACTCCATAATACATTTTGAGTCATCCCTAGTCAACCTGAATAGGCTTCTACAGCGGGACTTTAAGCGGAATTTCGACTTATAGCGTGCATATGTCGAATTTTCATTCGATTCATCACTCTGCGTTGGTTAGATACCCCACATTCTAACGTTCTCCGGTCACACAAGAATAAACGCCTTCGACGTCCTTTTACGGACGGTAAGCGTTTATTCGAGAAATATAAGGATAATTTATAACGTGAAACTTATATATTCTTATATTTAGACAAAAATCCCGATCTACTATCAGATCGGGATTCACCTATTCATATGAGTACGCATTGTAATTCAATTACGGAATGTACAATACTTGCCCTTCTTCTACACTCTGCCCAGACAATCGATTATACATTCCCAGCTCCCGCGCACTTAGCTGATACTTCTCTGCGATTGTATCCAGCGTTTCTTCACGCTGCACGATGCAAAGGCGAACCTTACGGAATAGGTTAGCGCCATCTGCTCCAGCAATGAATCTGCTCTTCCACTCCGTATTATTTCCGGCCTCTGGAATGATCGCTGCAGCCGATGCATTTCCTTCAGATAGGAGAGCCTCTTGTTCTTTACGAGAACGACTAGAACTGAGTAATGAAGAGAAGGTGAGATGCTCTTTGACTGGAGCCTCTGCTTCTTTCTTGCTTCCTAGCGCAATCTTAAGATCTTGCTTCTCCTCTGACTGTGGTACAGTCTCTTGAGAAACAAGAACTTCATTCGTATTCTCGTGGATCGGCTGAGCATTCTCTTCTTGTGCATGAAGCTCATTACTGGCCTCGTTTTCCGAAGCGAATACAGCAATATCTTGATCCGCATCAGCATTAGCTGCCGGAACAGCGGTTTCTCTTGAAGCAAAAGTATATTCAGCTTCTTGCTCTTGATCCGCTTGACTCGCCTGGCTAACTTGATCCAGCTGGGTGGCCTCAGCTTCATTCTGTGACTCAGCTTTAAACCAGTAATCCGCTATTCCTGCTTTGGAATCCTCTGTTTGCGAATCCAGACTATGCGTCCGAGCTTTCGCGCCCTTGTCCTTCTCATGAGCGGATGAGAAATTCACTATAGGGGACGAATGACCAGCTCCACTCGAGACCAATGAGGGCTCTGATGCACCTGCATTCGCTTCAGCATGCTCATGTTCTTCTACGGCAACCTCCGATGCATCCTCACCAAAGGTCCACTGTGAATTTTCATAAAGTGCATCAGTTTCGTGTTCTTGGTTCTCTGCAGATGCTTCGATTACCCTGTCATCACTGAGAGGGGAATAGGCAACTGTGTACTCTTCCTGCTGCCAGGCCGGTTGTGGTTGAGGCTCCGCACCACCGATTCCCCGCAGTGATAATACGCCTGTTATATTCACTGTGCGCATCGTGAGCAGATCAATATCAAAATTCTCGATCTCCACCCCGATATCTTCAATCGAGCTGACGCGTGTAAGCGGAACAGTGATTTCTACGGGAATGGCATGCTCCAGACGTTGTGTTCGGTCATCTTCACTCCGGTAGAGTCCGGTAAGCAACAGCTGACCATATAACTCGGCACGATCCTCCCGCTGAATCACCTGGATTTCCGGAAGTAGTTCAACCTCCTCCAGCTCAGCTATTCCCGGAAGCTCTTCCGATAGGTGAATGCGTTCATAAATATCAAACCGCAAGCCGTGGGACTGATCAAACACGGGATATGTCCTCCTTCTTGGCATAATCTAACCCTGAGACAGGCCCAGAGCATAAGCCCAAAATGTTACTCCCCACATGTATATGCTTCAAACAGAAAGGCATGACAACTTTGGTGGCACTAACCGGACAGGATGCTATTAATTTCATAAATTCAGGGACTATTCGAACCTATCTGCCGGCCAATAGATGAACTACTCCGCATGAACAAAGTATTATATGCTGCTTTTGCTATTAGGACATAGATAGATGCTTCTTTCTGAAAAAACAGAAAATTATATACCCTACGAAAAAATAGATAAAAAAAAGAACCGTAATACCAGCATTTGCTGATACCACGATTCTCAGGTTTATAACGTAGCTGTCAAGGCGCTTCAGACAGCAGCTCCCGCAGCTGAAGCATATCCTCCGACCACGGATCGCTTACTTCCAGTTGTTCACCGCTCCAAGGGTGGCGGAAAGACAGCATCTCGCCATGGAGCGCATGTCGGCCGGCAGCGCTGGAAGCCCAGACCGGGCCGCCATATAGCGCATCCCCATACAAGGGATGACCCATATGGCTGAGATGGACGCGAATCTGATGCGTCCGTCCGGTCTCCAGCTGCACATGCACCAGGCTCCCGCCATGCAGTGCTTCGCGTCCGAGGATTCGAGTCACGGCGGACTGTCCGCCGGGTGAGACTCTTCTCCGCGCCGCATGATGACGATCGCGCCCAATCGGCGCGTCGATCACTTTAAGCGTAGGCGGCACTGTGCCTTCGACGATCGCGGCGTAGAGCCGCGAGATGCTTTTTCCACGCATATTCTCGTCTAGGACAAGCTGAGCGAATTCATTCTTCGCGTACATCACCGGACCTGTTGTATCCTTGTCCAGTCGGTGAATATGCCTTACAGCTGCACTAACACCGGTAGCGACATAATGCGCAGCTACAAGGTGATCCAGCGTTACACCTAAGCCACTGCCATCCGGATGAACTGCCATCCCTGCCGGTTTATGGGCAACCAAGCAAAAATCATCCTCATACAGCACCTCAAGCTCTTCCCATACCGGTTCAATGCCGGCTTCACGTTCCGGAAAAAGTGCCAGTCGCAGTCGATCTCCCTTCCACTGAATGCCCCCCTCACGGCGCAGACGCAGATGAAGCTTCTCAGGCATACCAACAGTTTCCAGCAGCCACTTATCAATCGCAGCTTCAGAATCCCCAGCTCCAGTAATGATTTTACCGGGGGTTACTTCCAGCCACTCCCCGCGTCTAGTCCAAGCTCCACCACCGGTTCGTTCTCCGGCACTGATACTCAAAGGGCCTTCAGGGCATTATAGTGGCCCTCAATGGTATCATCAATATCCTGCTCACTATGCGCAGCCGATACGAACATGCCTTCAAACTGTGAAGGTGGTACGCTAATCCCTTGGCTCAGCATATGACCAAAATAACGACGGAATAGGTCCGTGTTGCTAGTCTTGGCTGTCTCAAAATTCGTTACAGGTCCTTCTGTGAAGAACGGGCAGACCATAGAGCCCACACGGTTAATTGTCAGTGGAACACCGGTCTCGATTGCATTCTTTTTCAAGCCTGCCTCTAGACGCGCCCCTAATTGCTCAAGACGATCATAAACTTCCGGTGTCAGTAGCTTCAACGTAGTGAGTCCTGCCGCCATCGCTAATGGATTACCACTAAGTGTGCCAGCCTGATAGATCGGTCCCGTAGGAGCGATTTGCTCCATGATCTCTCTTTTGCCGCCATAAGCGCCGACTGGAAGTCCTCCACCGATGACTTTGCCGAAGCAGGTAATATCCGGAGTAATGTTGAACAAGCCTTGAGCACAGCCACGATTGACACGAAAGCCTGTCATTACCTCATCAAAAATAAGCAAAGATCCATTGTCTGAAGTTAACTTGCGAAGTCCTTCCAGAAATCCCGGAAGTGGTGGTACAACACCCATGTTGCCGGCAATCGGCTCTACGATCACCGCGGCAATCTCACTGCCAAAACGTTCGAAAGCAATCTGAGTGGACTCCAAATCATTGTATGGAACTGTAATTGTATTTACTGCCACACCTTCAGGAACACCTGGGCTGTCCGGCAAACCTAATGTGGCTACACCGGAACCCGCTTTAATAAGCAGACTATCCGCGTGACCATGGTAGGAGCCTTCGAATTTCAAAATTTTGCTGCGTCCTGTATAACCACGTGCCAAACGAATCGCACTCATCGTCGCTTCCGTTCCGGAGTTAACCATACGTACGATATCTACAGAGGCTACACGTTCGACAACCGTTTTTGCCATTTCAGTTTCAAGTAAAGTTGGTGCACCAAAGCTTGTCCCTTTTACCGCCGTCTCCTGCAATGCCTTTACAACCTCAGGATGCGCATGACCCATAATCAGCGGTCCCCATGAGCATACATAGTCGATAAAGCTGTTGCCGTCGATATCATAAATACGCGATCCGATCCCATGATCCACATAAATCGGAGTCAAGCCTACGGATTTGAACGCCCGTACAGGGCTGTTCACCCCACCGGGAATATATTGTTTTGCTTCATCAAAAGCCTTGCGGGACGCTTCCTCTTTACGCGCCATTGGCTCATTACTCATCTATCTTCACTCCTATTCTGTTCTTGGTCACACAGGTATAGATTAACCACGCAGCCAGCGCGCAGCATCTTTTGCGAAATAAGTAATAATAATATCTGCTCCGGCGCGTTTCATGCCAGTCAGCATTTCCAGCACAACGGCTTGCTCGTCAATCCAGCCTTGCAGCGCTGCTGCTTTTACCATGGAATATTCGCCACTCACATTGTAAGCCACAAGAGGCAAATCAAACTGGTCGCGGATCGTACGAATCACGTCCAAGTAAGCCAGAGCCGGCTTCACCATTAACATATCTGCGCCTTCCAGCACATCGGATTCTGCTTCACGAAGCGCTTCGCGCAGATTGGCAGGGTCCATTTGATAGGTTTTGCGATTTCCGAACTGTGGTGCTGAATCCGCAGCTTCGCGGAAAGGGCCATAAAATGCCGAAGCATATTTGACCGAATACGACATAATCGGCACATGTTCAAAGCCATTCTCATCTAGTCCCGCACGAATCGCGTGTACGAATCCATCCATCATATTCGAAGGTGCAATAATATCTGCTCCAGCTTTAGCTTGGGATACCGCCGTACGGGTCAACAGCTCTAGCGAAGCATCGTTGATGACATCACCGTGTACCACACCGTTTACCGTATGCGTATGCACCATCCCGCAATGTCCGTGATCCGTAAATTCACAAAGGCAGGTATCTGCAACGACCAACAGCTCAGGGTACCACTGCTTGATCAAGCGAGTAGCCTCTTGCACAATTCCATCCTCTGCGAAACCGGAAGAACCGATAGCATCCTTCGTTTCAGGAATCCCGAATAGCAACACAGCCGGAATACCTAGTGCGGCAATCTCGTCCACTTCTGCTTTTAAAGTATCCATCGAAAAATGGTACACGCCCGGCATCGAGCTAATCTCATTCTTCACACCTGTTCCATAAGTCACAAATATAGGCTGTACAAAATCCAGCACATTCAGTACGGTCTCCCGCACCATACCGCGAATTCCAGCAGAACCGCGTAGACGACGGTGACGTGTAATTGGAAAGCTCATTTGTTCATCCTCCTGAAAATAAAATATATAGACACAACGGACATTTATAGTTTGCCCGTCTAACTGCCAGTTAGTTAACAATCTGATTTCATTGCAGAATGTGCAATAGAAAAGACTTCAAATGCTTCGAAATCACATTCTAATGCACTCTATACAACTGTTTGACTACTAGAGGACTCATTTTGTGCTTATACCCAGCTTTTGAGTGTACAGAGTACAGTAGAATTGAAATTGATTCTTAATTTAAGAGATTCTATTGTACAAACTACAACCAGTCTAAGGTTACTTATATTAATATGGCTATTGCTCACCTATCTCTATGAAACTACTTGAGCCTAGTCTCCGCATTCCATCGACAGAGTTCCTGCACCAGACTATTAATAGTTGCTTCTTCAGGTAGCAGTCCCGGGGTAAGCCCCGCTTCCACGGCAGTCTGCTCGGTTAATGGCCCGATGCAGGCTATTTTCACGTTAGCTAGCAATGGGAGCGGATCTTCGAGCCCCATTCTTTTCAGAATGTGGATGAAATTGCGCACCGTTGAAGAACTAGTAAAAGTCACCGCGTGAACGCGCCCCTCCTCCAGCAGCTTCAGCAGCTCGTCGTCATCCTCACCCGTCACAACCGTCTCATAGGTATCGACGTCTGTGACTTGAAGGCCAAGCTCTCTCAGCTTGTCCGGCAGCCAGTCGCGCCCCAGATCACCGCGCGGCAACAGCACGTTCTGCCCCGGCAGCAGCTGGGGACCGAACTTCTCAATCAGACCTTCCGCCTGAAACTTCGCCGGAAGCTCCTCAGCGATCACCCCGCGCTGCGCCAGCGCGGCTGCTGTACCCGGCCCCACCGCTGCAATCCTTGCGCGGTGAAGCCCCCGAATGTCCGCCCCCTGCTCCGCCAAGTGGCGCCAAAAAAACTCCACGCCGTTCGGGCTAGTGAAGAATACCCAGTCGTACGATTCCAGCGCGCCAAACGCCGCTGCAATCTTCTCCTTCTTCTCTGCGCCTTCCGGCATGATCGTCTCGATCACCGGGAACTCGTAGGGTTCCCCGCCGAGTTCCTCAATCATATCCACCAACTCGCTCGCTTGGCTCCGAGCCCGTGTCACCACGATGCGTTTGCCGAATAATGGCATCGCCTCAGCCCACTTGAGCTGCTCACGCTGCAGCACCACGTCGCCAACGACGATGACGGCCGGCGGCTGAAAATCCGCCGCCTTCACCTTCGCCTCAATATCGGCGAGGGTTCCCGTCAGTGTCTCCTGATCTGCGCGAGTACCCCAGCGCACCAGCGCCACTGGTGTTTCTGGCGGGCGCCCATGCTTGATCAGCTGGGCGCTGATATATCCTATTTTTGCTACGCCCATCAGGAACACTAACGTCCCCGTGGCATTCGTTACTTTATCCCAATGAATGGAATGATCCAGTTTATCTGGACTCTCATGTCCAGTGATAATCGACAGGGAAGAAGCATGATCGCGGTGCGTGACAGGTATTCCCGCATAAGCAGGTACGCTGATCGCCGACGTGATACCCGGTACGATTTCGTAATAGATCCCATTTTTGCGCAGCAGCTCCGCTTCTTCGCCTACGCGGCCAAAAATCGTAGGGTCCCCACCCTTCAGCCGCACCACTGTTTTCCCCTGTAAAGCCAGATCAACTAACAATTGATTAATCTCTTCCTGCTTCATCGTGTGGCGATCCGGCAGCTTGCCAACATAAATCTTCTCGCCGCCGGGCTTCATGCATTTCAGCAATCTAGGACTTGCCAGCCGATCGTACACCAGCACGTCGCTTTTTCGAATACACTCGAGGCCTTTTACAGTAATCAGCTTTGCGTCCCCGGGACCTGCACCTACCAAATAAACCTTCCCCGTCAATCCCCTCATCCCCTAACGTCTGACAGTATCTTCTCCGCTCCTCTTGCGATCAGCTTCTTAGCGACTTCTTCGCCGAGCTGTACCGGATCCACTCCAGTGCAAGTTTCTTTCAAAATCGTTGAACCGTCAGGTGTTCCCACCATCCCGGTTAAGGAGATTATTTTGTGCTCCGCAGTAGTGGCTTCCGCGGCTGCGTCAAGCACCGCATAAGCGCCAATTGGCACTTGGCAGCCGCCGTTCAGCGCGCCAAGGAAAGTGCGCTCCGCCGCCACCGTCAACGCTGTATTGGCGTCGTTGTATAACGCCAGCAGCTTCCGCAGGTCGGCGTCATCTGCGCGGCACTCGATGCCGAGTGCGCCCTGCCCTACAGCGGGCAGGCAAACTTCCGGCGGCAGGTAGGCGCTCACGCGATCCTGCCAGCCCATGCGCGACAGCCCCGCGGCTGCAAGCAGGATCGCGTCGTATTCGCCGCTCTCCAGCTTGCCCAACCGCGAGTCAATGTTGCCGCGCACAGGCTCAATGACCAGATCAGGCCGCAGCGCAGCTAGCTGGCTGGAACGGCGTAGGCTGCTTGTGCCTACGCGTGCGCCCTGAGGCAACTCGTCCAGCGAGACGCCTCCGTTAGAGATCAGTGCATCGCGCGGATCGACGCGCTTCGGCACAGCACCGTTGATCAGCCCCTCCGGCAGCTCGGAGGGCATGTCCTTCATGCTGTGCACCGCCATGTCGATTTCCTTTTCCAGCATGGCCTGCTCGATTTCCTTCACGAACAACCCTTTGCCCCCTACCTTGGACAAGGTGACATCTAGGATGCGGTCCCCTTTGGTAACAATCTTTTTCACTTCAAAAGTGAATCCAAAACCATGCTCCTCGCTCAGTCGCTCCAGATCCGCAATCACATGCCCTGTCTGCGTCAACGCAAGCGCACTCTGTCTACTCCCCACAATAATCTTACGCATTGTCCATTCCTCCTGATTACGTCTGCCTCTTACTCTTCACCGTAGACCGTATATAGTAATCCAAACTAACCAAAAGCTACTACGCACTATTTAAAGGGCATTTTTGCCCTTTATTTAGCTCCTTCGTCGGTTATAGCTCAATTTAGGGGTATTTCTGCCCCTCATTTTGCTGATATGAGCGTTTTAGTGCAATTCAGGGGTATTTATACCCTTCATTTATCTCTTTTGACGACTATTACTCAATTAAGGGGTATTTTTGCCCCTCTTTTGACTAATATGAGCGTTTTAGAGCAATTCAAGGGTATTTATACCCTTCATTTATCTCTATCTGCGACTATTACTCAATTAAGAGGTATTTTTGCCGCTCTTTCGACCATTTCAGCCACTTTAGCCGTACTCATATCATTAATCTAACCTAGTTTTGTAATCTTCACAGTGTCCACACGCACTTTTACTCCGCCCGATGATCAGCAATCCAAGCATCCATATCCTCCGGGCTCCACGCAATAAAGCTACCGTTTCTCATTTCATTCAATACATCGAGCGTCCCAAGCTTCCGCAAAAGTCTGCTACGAACTTCAGCAGAAGATTCTTGTTCCTTAATCCGGGTTCGCATGGTATGTACAAAATCCAAATATGGCTCATACGCCGCATCCAGCGCCTCTTCAAGCACACTTTTAATCTTCGCAGCCGCAAGCGGACCAGCACCCGAAGTAGATACAGCTACCGTCAAACGGCCCCTACGTACAACTCCGGGCGTAATAAAATCCCCCGCTTCCGCATGGCTAGCCACATTCACATGAATGCCAAGTCGCCTAGACTCCTGCGCAACCTCTTCATTAACCGTTCTATCGTTAGTGGCTGCATATACGAGAAAGGCCCCACGGAGATCTCCGGGAGCATAAGGGCGGTCATGCCAGGTCATGAGACCCTTTTTCACTAGAGAGGCAAGCGTATCTGTCAAAGAGGGACTAATCATCTTAACCACCGCTCCAGCTTCCAGCAGCCCACTCACCTTCCGTTCAGCCACGGCACCACCGCCAATAACCACAACCTGTTGCTTTTCACAATCCAGCATTATGGGCAAATACCGAGTCATACTCTTCACTCCCCGCTCCAACCGTGAAAACCAGATAATGAATTCAACAAAAAATTCAAGATAATAAAAGCATATCCTAAAATCGCCCAGCGAGCCATACTTACTCCACTTTTCCGCCCGGATTTCTTAAAGATAATATAAAATATGTAAATTCCAAGGCCAATAAGTGTCGTTAGTACTTTTAAATCCTTCAATAATAGTGTCCGTCCCTCAGAAACAATAGATAAGCTAGCCACCACCAGAGAGATTGCCAGCAAAGGAGTCCCCACCAGAATAGCGGTATAAGAATATTTATCTGTAGTCTCTAAGTTCGGTAAACGACGAATTCGGTCACTCCATTGCTTGCTTTTGAGTCTGGTGTGCAGGAATAAGTACAATATTGCAAATACCGTCCCAAGTGTCAGTGCAGCAAAACTCAAATTGGCCAAAATCACATGCATTGTCAACCAGCCATACACCGAGCTCCAAGTCTCAAGCGTATGTCCCCCCGCCGTCAGCCACACCCGATTTAGGAGAAAAACACAGAATCCAGCCACACTAAGCAGCAGAATCGTAAACTCGCCTCCACGTGTAAAAGCCACCGCAAGCGAAGTCAGCACAATACTAAATGCAAACCAGAACAAGAAATCATAAGGTGTGAAAATGGGCAGTCCCTTCTCCTGAGAGAAACGAATCCCCAGTCCTGCAGCTTGCAAAAGACCCACAACAACAAGAAGCCCCGTGCCTAACCGCTTCCCACTCGGGTTGCGATAAAGGCAATCCGAGAAAACAAACAGCAGGCTCAGGGCATATAGCAGCAGAGCGGCATCATATATTCCGTTCAGCAGTTGCATATCACTCACCTACCCAACAGGCCTGCCGGAGCAAGCACCGTCTTAGGCACAGAAAAATCGCCGCTACCGGCAGTACGTTCTGTGGAACTAGACTGCTTAACCGGGGCGGAATCTCCGCCATCTGAATTAGATTCGAGCTGTTCCTGTAGCGCAAAGATTTTGGAGAAATAATCAAGAGCTTCATTCCCCTGCTTGCCACCGGACATCTCTTTAATAACATTGATTGGATCATGCATCATTTGGTTCACAATGCTTTTGGTCAAACGACGGATCACCTTGCGCTGATGCTCGTCCAGCTCAGGCAGCTTATTGAACAGACTCTCCATCGTTTCCTCATGAATCGCATTCGACTTATCTTGAAGCGCCCGGATTACCGGTCTCACGCCAAGCGTCTTAAGCCACAGCTGGAACTCATCCATTTCCTCACCGATCATCACTTCAATCTTCGCTGCTTCACTCCGGCGCATTTCCAGGTTACTCTCCACAATGCCCTCCAGATCGTCAATATCATACAAAAAAACATCTGGCACATTAGCCGCTGCAGGATCAATGTCACGGGGTACAGCTATATCAATCATAAAAAGCGGCCGCGAAGGGCGACGCTTCATAGCATTCGCTACCTGATCTGCCGAAAGTACATAGCCGTCAGCTCCCGTCGAGCTGATCACGATATCTACCTCATTAAGAGATTTTAGCGCATCTTCAATCGTGCTTGGCTTACCCGAGAACTTCTCTGCCAGTTCAATCGCACGCGACAGCGTACGGTTAGCGACAATCACCTCAGCCGCACCACTACTATATAGATGCTTTACAGTGAGCTCGCTCATTTTGCCGGCGCCGAGAATCAGCACTCTTTTACCAGTGAACATGCCAAAAATCCGCTTGCCCAGCTCCACTGCCGCATAACTGACAGATACTGCGTTTTCGCCGATTGACGTTTCACTATGTGCTCTTTTGCCGAGTGTCACCGCTTGTTTAAATAACCGGTTGAACCAAGTTCCAGTTACACCCTCAGCCTGAGCCGTGAGAAAAGAACTTCGCACCTGTCCCAGGATCTGCGTCTCGCCAATCACCATGGAATCCAGGCCACAGGTCACGCGGAACAAATGCGCAATCGCCTGCTCGTCTTCATATATATACATATGCTGTGCAAATTGCTCATTTTTCACTCCAAACCACTGCTCCATAAAACCGCGGAGGAAATACCCTCCCATATGAAGGCGGTCCATGACCACATAAATTTCCGTACGGTTGCAAGTGGCTACTACGACCCCTTCCAGCACACCCTTCGTCTTCATCAATTGATGAAGCGCTGCCGGAAGATCACTCTCCGCAAAAGCAAACTGTTCCCTAACCTCCACGGGAGCCGTACGATAATTCAGGCCAACGACGACGATGTGCATCGATAGTTCACCATCCTAGTCTCTATTCATTACTGTGTACAGTTATATTAAAGAATATTTTACATAATATTCACTTTCACAACATCTCAAAACACTGTGTTAAGTATATCACACGAAAATACGACTTTTTACAGATTTTTTGAACGCTTTATGAAATCCAGATAATAATTATTATAAATAAAAAACCGCAGGTTCGCTACGGTTAGGATGGGTTATTTTGTGATTAATTATTAACTAACTCAAAATTTCTCGGGTTTTTCAACTTTTATCGAAGCTACTTCTCCGCACCTTTTACAAAATGTGTAGATAAGTGGTGAGCCAAAAGAAAAGGATTTTCCAATAGGCATAAGGTTAGCATCTGCGCTGCTTACTTCGCCTTTGGTGAATGTAGTGCTACCACATGATTTACAAACTAAGTTCGATTCACTCAAAACGATCACCTCGGATAAAGTATACGGTATTCCATACGTTACGATGATTATCTAAATGAAAGACTCCATTCCTTTAGAGGAAGCTAACGGAACCAGTTCTTAATTTGATCAAGAGTGCTTTTTGCCTCCGGTCCATTGTAACCGAAGGTGTTGCCGATCATTTTTACATACTCGTTGAACGTAGTTTCCCGACTCTTTCGGTCACTCCACCAGCGCTTAGCGTTATATCCTGAGGCAGATCCTACATACGTAAGCTCAATATCTGATTTTTTGTACACACGTTCAAAAAGAAGCTTTATCCGCCGCATGTGAAATTCCGAAGACACGACAATCGCAGATTGAAAATCGTGTTCCTTCATTATAGGGAGAGTGAACTCAGCATTCTGATAGGTGCTTTCGGCCGCGTTCTCGGTATAGATCGCGTCCTGTGGTATACCGAGATTAAGGGCGGTTTGGAGCATGTCACCTGATGAACTCGCTGACTCTTTAGAGTTGGAAAGAATTATATAAGGAGCGTAACCAGCTTTATATAACTCGGCTGCCTTTTCTACTCGACCTTGGCCACCGCTGAGTACGATAATGGCATCTGCTTGTTTTGAAGGTTGAGTTAGGGGCAGAAAACGACCAGCAGTGAAGAAAACAGTGATCAACAATAGTAAGCATATGAAAAGAACAAATTTCCTAATAGTTAAATGACTTTTTCTTTTCTTAACAGATAAGTTACTCATAAATCACTTATGCGATTCGTTACTAAGGATTTGTTGCCACCATTCAGCATTATCAATATACCATTCGATCGTCTGCGCAATTCCTGTCTCAAAAGTATAAGTTGGCTTCCAACCTAAATTCTCAAGTTTCGTCGGATCAATGGCGTAGCGTTTATCATGTCCAAGACGATCGGTTACGAATTCGATCAAATCATCAGATTTCCCTAAGGTACTAATAATCGTCTTAACTACTTCTAGATTAGTTCTCTCATTATGACCACCTACGTTATAAACTTCACCACTTATTCCTTGGTGTACAACAAGGTCAATGGCCGCACAGTGATCCCAGACATGGAGCCAGTCACGAATGTTTTTTCCATCTCCGTATACAGGAATCTTCTCTTCATTTAATACTCTTGAGATGGTTAGTGGAATCAATTTTTCAGGAAAATGATAGGGGCCGTAATTGTTCGAGCAGCGTGTTATGTTCATTGGTAAACCAAAGGTCTCAAAATACGCACGAACTAGCAAATCAGACGCCGTTTTACTAGCACTATAAGGACTGTTAGGTTGCAAAGGTGTTTCTTCGGTAAAAAATACAGTAGGATCAAAATCGAGTTCACCATACACTTCATCCGTAGAAACATGTAAGAATTTGGTGATTCCGTATTTTTTAGCAGCATCCAACAGCACCTGTGTCCCCATAACATTCGTACGAACGAATATCGCAGGATCAGTAATTGAGCGATCCACATGGCTCTCCGCAGCGAAATGAACTACATAATCGAATTTCTCCAACTCAAAAAGTGACAATATTGCCTCTCGGTCAGCAATGTCAGCTTGAATAAACCGATAATTCGATTTTGACTCAATATCCTTATGCTTCGTTAGATCACCCGCATAAGTTAGTAAATCTAAATTCACAATATCATACTGCGGATATTTATCCACCATATACTGTACGAAGTTGCCTCCAATAAATCCGGCACCACCCGTAACTAGCATCTTTTGCTCACTCAATGAACGCACTTCCGATCTATTAGCTTTAATATTAGTTATTATATAAAAAATTCAAATTAGCATCTTTTAATAAAGGTGCCTTCTCATCTTTGGCAGACAGTACTGGTGTAACATGAATAGGCCATTCAATGCCAATAGAAGGATCATTCCACAGAATACCCCCATCACATTCAGGGGCATAAAGCTCATCGCACTTATACTGAACCTCTACGTCTTCTGTTAGCGTCATGAATCCATGAGCGAACCCTTTTGGAATAAGCAGTTGCTTCTTGTTCTCAGCACTCAGTTCAATGCCAAACCATTTACTATAAGTAGGACTACCTTTTCTGATATCTACGGCTACATCAAAAATAGCACCACGTGTACAACGAACCAGCTTTGTCTGTGCTTTAGGATGTAATTGATAATGCAAACCACGTAATGTTCCTTTAGTTGCAGAGTAAGATTGGTTATCTTGTACAAAATCCATGTCAATACCGTGCTCTTTGAACTTAGCTCCACTATATGTCTCCATAAACCAACCTCGGTGGTCCCCAAAAACAGCTGGCTCAACGACTAATACGCCTTGCAATATGGTTTCTGTAATTTTCATCGCTGCCACACTTTCAGTTATTAGTATTGTATTTTACCTGTAGCTACCTTCATCAAATATTGACCATACCCAGTCTTACTCAACTTCTCCCCGCAATTCCACAAATGTTCTTTGGTAATCCATCCATTAATATATGCAATTTCCTCAGGAGCGGCGATCTTGATTCCTTGATGATCTTCAATAGTCCGTACAAAATTAGTTGCGTCGACAAGACTTTGATGAGTTCCGGTATCTAACCAGGTAAATCCCCGACCTAGAAGTTCCACATCAAGCTGACCAAGATTTAAATAAGCTTCATTAATGGAGGTAATCTCCAATTCCCCACGTGAAGAGACCTTAACTTTCTTAGCAATCTCAATGACTCTATTATCATAGAAATATAGACCAGTAATCGCATAGTTAGATTTCGGCTGAGCCGGTTTTTCTTCCACACTCAATACTTTTCCATCTTCATTAAATTCCACAACACCAAATCGCTCTGGATCTTGTACATGATATCCGAATACTGTTGCTCCTAGCTCTTTAGAAGAAGCACGCTGTAACATCTTTCGCATTCCATTTCCATAGTAGATATTATCTCCAAGGATCATGGCAACCGAATCATCACCGATAAAAGATTCACCCAAAATAAAAGCCTGAGCTAAACCGTCAGGACTTGGTTGAACTATGTATTGTAATGAGATGCCGAATTGAGAACCATCACCTAGTAGACTTTCAAATCTAGGTGTATCCTCTGGTGTTGAGATAATTAGAATGTCTTTAATGCCTGCTAGCATTAATGTGGAAAGAGGATAGTAGATCATTGGTTTGTCGTAAACGGGGAGTAGTTGTTTACTCGTAACCATTGTTAATGGGTATAGGCGTGTGCCACTACCACCTGCTAAAATGATGCCTTTCATGTATTAGACTCCTTTTAGAGTAAAATGAACATTCATAGATTTAAAAAGTTATCAAACAAAACAAGTCATTTTCCAAGTTTCCTTCATCATAAATATTTTTGATGTGAGCAAAACAATAACATTAGTGATTTAATGTAATTTAACCCTATAATTCTTCGTAAACACAACAAACAAAAATAATGCCATTAATAAGTATACAAAAATACTTGTATATGCTGCACCTTTAGCTCCATAAACCGGTATCAATATTAAATTAATACCTATCTGAGCCAACACCCCAAATATTGAGATTAACATGTTATATTTTATTTTACCCATAGAGGATAACAAATGTGCCGATGTATAACGCAAACCAGAATTGGCAAATGAAGCTATCAATAATAGTCGCATAACAGGAACTATTGATTCATATTGGCTTCCATACAACACAGTTATAATAGGTTTTGCAAATATATAAAGAACTGATACTATAGGAATAATAATACAGGCTATTGTGATAAGCATCTTTTTATAGTTTTGCCACACCCAAGTTTTATCAGATTCATGTTTCACAAAATAAGGTCCTAAAAACACTCCTATTGCAGTACTAATTATGGATAAATTCCCTGGTAAAACATAGGCAACTTTATAATCTGCAAGAACAGAAGCATCACCAGTAAAACGACTTAACATAAAGATATCATTTAGCATAAACACTATCCATATTCCATTAGTTACCATATACTGCATGGAAAACTTATCAATTATTTTTTTTTCATTTTTTTGAATTAGAATAGGTTGCTTACCTTTAAAGTAAAGTCGATAAGTAATCCAACAAAGTCCGACACCAAAAACTACATTCACTACAATAGTTGCCAATATTACTCCATTTAGCTCATTAATTGTTGCTCCAATATATCTACCAATAATTAAAATAGCTGTAGTCGCTAGAGTGGCAATCGCGAATTTTTTATTTGCGAATAAAGCTCTAAATATCAATGAATTACTATCAATTAAATATTGAAATGGCAATACCATTAAAAGAAGAACGAGCAAAAAAAATGAAGATTTAAATTCTTCTGGATGAGGGTAGAAAATTAAACCTATACCAGCTAATATTACGATGATGATATTAATTATCGTACCTTTAATCATCGTATACCTATAGTATCCAAATTTCTCTTCTATATTTTTCCCTAATATTACATATCGAAGTAGAGCATTGCTTAGACCAAATCCAGCAAATATATATACGTAACCGTAAATATTCTCAATATAACCTAATTGTCCATACGAAGTTTTAGATAACGCACGAACAAGAAATATTGAACCAAAAAAAGAGACGAATTTCGACAAGAAACTTCCAATGAAAATATGAAAAGCGCCCCTTTTCCACAACTCATTAAATTTACCTTTTATCACATGCACTCCCGGCAATCTAAAACTCCTCTTCTATTTGATTGAATTTATAATACATTCAGTAATTTCATTCACTTCTTCTTCTGTTAAATATGGGTGCATAGGTAGAGATAGTACAATTCCACTTAATTCAGTACTAATTTCCAATTCATCTACATTACACTCATAACTAGAAAAAGCCTTTTGTTTATGTAATGGTTTTACATAATAAACAACACTCGGAATTCCATTTTCTGTTAGTTTGGCATGAAGACTATCCCGTTCTTTTTCATTTTTCAATTTAATTGTGTATTGAGCAAAACTAGAAATATATCCCTCATTAATAAGTGGTATTTCAACGATGCCTTGAAGTCTTTCTGTGTATTGTTGATATACCTTATTTACACTTTCAAGCTCGTGCTCAATAAATGCTGTTAACTTCACATTTAAAATTGCTGCTTGAATCGTGTCAAGTCTAGAGTTAACTCCAATTCTTACATTATCATACTTATCTTCTCCCTTCCCATGAACCTTCAGGGAATTTAGTAATTCTGCAAGTTCATCATTATTTGTGAATATTGCCCCACCATCACCATAACAACCAAGAGGTTTTGCAGGAAAAAAAGATGTAGTTGCTGCGTCTCCAAAACTACCAGCCTTTTTTTCGTTAATACTCCCACCAAAACCCTGAGCCGCGTCTTCTAATACCAATAAATCATACTTTTTAGATATTTTTTCTATTTCAAAATAATTTGCTGGAAGACCGAATAAATCAACAGGAATAATAATCCTAGGAGTTAAAACTCCCTCTTCAATTATTCTAATAATAGCCTCTTCAAGTTTACCTGGATCAATATTAAAGGTATCTCTATCCACATCTACAAATATAGGAGTAGCTCCACAAAAAGATACAATTTCTCCTGTAGAAAAGAAAGTGAAGTCTGGAATAAATATTGCATCGCCTTCTTTAATCCCCCAAGCCATCATTAATAACGACATTGCTTCAGTGCCATTTGCACATGATATACAATGTTTCACCCCTACATACTTAGCTAATCGATTCTCTAGTACCTTAACTTCTTTACCATTAATAAAATTAGCTTCATTAATAACCCCTTGTATAGCTAAATCAATATCATTTTTATATTTTTTATATTGTATTTTTAAATCTCTAAATTCCATTTTTCGTCACTCTCGCTATAATAATTTTAGTTTTCAATTTCAATGAGCTTTTCATTTTCCATAGAGTATTTCCTTCCACACTCTTCGCATAACATATTTACCCGAAGTGTAGTACCACATTCACAGACCCAGCCTATCTGTCTAGCTGGCACTCCTGCCATTAAAGCATAATCTGGAACATCCTGTACAACTACCGCTCCTGAAGCAATCATTGCCCATTTCCCTATCACATTTCCACATATGATAGTAGCATTTGCCCCGATAGATGCACCGTATTTAACTAGGGTTTTTTTAAAATTTGCTGAACCCTTAGGATATTTACTTCTAGGAGTCAGATCATTTGTAAAAACCATTGAAGGGCCACAAAATACGTAGTCGTCTAATTCTACGCCTTCATAAACAGAAACATTATTTTGAATCTTCACATAATCCCCTATTTTCACATCGTTAGATATATTTACATTTTGGCCCAAAGAACAATATCTCCCAATAATCGCTCTATTTTGAATATGTGAGAAATGCCAAATTTTCGTTCCTTTCCCTATCTCTACATTGTCGTCTATAAAACTACTTTGATGCACAAAGTACTCCACTCTATCTCCCCCAAAGAAGTTTACTTCCTCCTAGATTAACCTTAAAACAAACTAAAAATGGAATTTCAATAAAATAATTTCCAACTGTTAAAACCTTTCAATTTCTGAGTAGATGTTAATCAAAAATCCAGGTGAACTAATAGAGAGATTTAAATATTTTCTTTATACTTGATTACGATCATAACAACCTAAATAATGCGATAATTTCAATTTATTAATTCCATTAAAATTACTCAGTACTCAAACTAAATTAGCCTTTAAAATCATAAGTACTGATACTTTCTAAAGGGAATTTAACGCTTTTACCTTCAGCGGAAGATTTGTAAATTGCAAGTATCAGTTCAAGCGCTCTTCTTCCATCTTCTGCAGTAACGTATGGTTCCCTGTTATTAATTACTGCATCAATAACATCTTCATATAAGGGAATATGTCCAAAACCATATACGTTGGGGGGATTTTCCTTGTATTTATGTTTTACCTCATCTGGATCGTCAAGACCATCAGCAAATAACCATTCATCAATTAAATTCACTGATTTCCCACCTGCTTTAACAGTGCCAGCTTCTCCAAATATATATAATGTTTCTTCAAGATTATGTGGATAAATATTAGTAGTGCCTTCTATAACTCCATAACTTCCATTAGAAAATTTAATTAATGCTAGTCCTAAATCCTCTGTTTCAATAAAATCATGAAGTAAATTGTCAGTCATTCCAACGACTTCTACTATCTCATCTCCCATCATCCATCGTAATAAATCAATGTTATGAATACATTGATTCATTAAGGCACCTCCGTCCTGCTCCCAAGTGCCTCTCCAAGGAGCTTGTTTATAATATTCGCTTCCTCTATTCCATCTAATATTAGCAGTAGCATGAAGTAACTTGCCAAACCGCTTTTCTAGAACCGCTTCCCTAATTTTCTGTATTGATTTATTAAACCGATTTTGATGGCAAGCACTTACTTTTAGGTTTTTTTCCTTTGCCTTTATTATAATTTCATCAACTTCTGCAAGTGAAAGCGCAATCGGTTTCTCTATAATGAGATTACATCCAGCATCGATGCAGTCAAGAGCAATTTGACCATGCTTTCCGCTTTCAGTACATATAGCCACTAACTGAGGTTTTTCTATTTGTAGCATCTCTTTATAATTTGTATATTTTTTAACTGTACTCGAAAGCTCAAAACTATTTATTATGTAATCCATATTATTATTTTCCAAATCACACAATGAAATAATATCTAAATCATTATTAAGTGCTGCTGCTACATGATTAGGTGAAATTCTCCCACAGCCAATAATTGCATACTTTAATCTCATAAATATACCCCCTATAACAATTCGATATTAGCTCTATTTTCTACACTTTTCATGGCATTTTTAGTATCAAATATATCTTTGGAATATTTTTGAATAAGTGAATAATCCACATTTGTATGAGCAGTAGTTATAATCACTAAATCCACACTTTCTACAAGTGCTGGTGTTAATTCAGTTTCACCTTTTTTTTCTATTCCATGTTTAAAGTATTCTCTAACAAAAGGATCAAAGAAAACTACCTCAGCTCCCTCTTTTTCGAGTTCCTCAATCACCCTAATTGCTGGACTTTCTCTGTAATCATCTATATCTTGTTTATATGCTACTCCTAGAACTAAAATTTTAGAGCCGTTCAATGCTTTTTTTTGTCTATTTAAAATTTTACCTGCTCTTTCCACGCAATATTCAGGCATTCTATCATTAATCATCATTGATGATTCAATCATAGAAGTATGAAAACCATATTCACGGGCTTTCCAAGATAAATAATATGGATCAAGTGGTATACAGTGTCCCCCTAAGCCCGGCCCTGGGTAAAAAGCTTGGAACCCATAAGGCTTAGATTTAGCAGCATCAATAACTTCCCAAAAATTAATACCCATTTTATTACATAACATAGCCAACTCATTTACAAGCCCTATATTCACATTTCTATAAGTGTTCTCCAATATTTTCTCCATCTCAGCAATTGCAGGACTAGAAACGGTATGAACATCACCTTCAAGAACCGCACGGTACATAGTTGCTATAACTTCAGTAGCATCTTTTCCAATAGCACCTACAACTTTAGGTGTATTTTTCGTATTGTATTTCAAATTACCCGGATCTACACGTTCTGGAGAAAAGCCTAAATAAAAGTCATCTCCACACTTTAAGTTTGAACCCTTCTCTAATATTGGTTTTATGAGATCTTCAGTAGTTCCTGGATATGTTGTAGACTCTAAAACAACTATTGTTCCTTTTTTTAGATATTTAGCGATTTGTTCGCAGGAGGATTTCACATAGCTAATATCTGGTTGCTGATGCTCATCTAGTGGTGTAGGCACACAGATTGCGATAAAATCTACATCTTTAATAAAACTAAAATCTAACGTTGCTGACAAAAGTCCTTTTTTCACTAGATCATTAAGTTCTGAATCAACTACATCACCAATGTAATTTTCTCCTTTATTAACCATTTCAACTTTAAGAGATTGAACGTCAAAACCGATAGTCCTAAATCCAACTTTAGCTTTTTCAACGGCAAGCGGGAGCCCCACATACCCTAAACCAACAACCCCAACGGTAATCTTTTTATTCAAAATTTTATCCAACAACATTTGTTTCAAAATAATAGCCTCCAATTTATTTATTCGAAACGTCTATTTTCAAAATTATTACCTAGCACATAGTTCACTACTGGTCGCATCACAGTGTGTATGCTCAAATACTTTTCAGCATAATTACGAATTTCATCCCTAACCCGCATTGAATTCTCTAGAGAAAAATAAATAGCATCATAAAATTCAATTATTTTCTGAATATCTATAGAACCCTCACCATCTGAATAGTCAAGCACATAATCAAATTTATTTTCTTCGAAAACATCTATTTTTGAAGCTGTAGCCACCGGTAAACCTTTAGCTAGATACTCACGGCTTTTCAACGAACTCGATAGTTCAAAAGCTCTCCTACCTGGTGCTAATTCACATATACCAATATCCAACTTATCATACATTTCATCCAACTTTTCTCCAAATAAATATCCATGAAAAAATACATTATTTTCCATTTTTCTCTTTTTACACAAATCCTTTAATTCTTCTAGTATCTCTCCATCACCGATAATATGTAATTTAACCTCTCTGTTACCGCCGTTTTGATAATAATCCCCTAAACCATTAATAAAGCGATCATATCCATGTACTTTTTGAAGAGAAGCTACAGCTCCGCAATGTATTTCATGATTTTTTATTGAGATCTTACGAATATCAACAATGGATAAATCAATTCCATTTAATATTTTGATGCAGGGTACTTCATGTAAGAACTTTTCTTTTGACATTATTGCTATTCGATCAATACACTTACTAATTTTCATCCAACAAAGTTTATCTTTTATGATATATGGAAAATTCTTTAATGTATCAGATAGATGATGAATATAATCAATGTCCGGCAATTCGAGAATGATCTTTGCCTTTGGATTATTTTTCCTTAATTTCTGAACGAATTTAGAGAATGGCCAGTCAGACCAATTGAATCTGATATAATATAGATCAGCACCATTTAATTTTTTATCATATATTAAAGAATCCGATACACTTGTAAATGGCAAGCGAGTAGTAATTTTAGTCATGAAATTCTTTCTTAACTTCTTTTTGTTGTTATATATCTCCATCTCAATACCGAGTTCAGTTAACGCCTTTACTTGAGCCTCAGATTTACGGGCAGATCCTACAAATGGGCCACTTTTACTCATATCCCACGCTGTAATAAAAAAACCTTTCATGAAACTCCCCCATATTATATTTTCAAAGTTAATTTTATCCATTAAGTTAGAATTTTAATTGAATACTTTACACGTTAAGAGTCTCAAAAAGTTCAGAACCATTTAAATAGATATACTAGCAATAACAAAAAAAAAGAAAGCGAAAGAATATTGATAGAGGCTAAAATAATGGAATAAATCATATTTTTATTGAGATTTCACAAGAACAAGATTAAATGTTTTGCATTTAATCAATCTCTTATTTTCGTCTTATATAACACAATTTTCACATTTTGATCCTAAAAATTTATTTATCAACAAATTCCTTATTTTCTATTAAAGCCTCACGAACCGCTTCTAAATATGCAAATCCATTTTTTTGATCGGGCTCCAGATGCCCCCCTTCTCCCCACTCATTCCAAGCAAACATAAAAAGTATATCCTTTGCGTAAATCTCTCTTGTTCTTTTAATTTGCTTTGAAAGATATAATTTAAATTTCTGGGGAGTTGCGTTTAATGTAATTTGACCTCTATGTTTATGACGAGGAGTATTATCCCAGTCTACAAACGCACCAGGAATCATTTTCTCATCTCGTGGCGTTGTATTCAGAATTACATTCCAGACATCATCATACGAAAATGTTGTACTGCTCAATAAATTCGAAGGCAAATGTAATTTATTAAATATTCGTTTTAAAGTCCTTTTTAGAATATATTTTACTTTTGTGTCCAAAATATATTGGAATGCAGTGCCTGGTTGATATTCTATACCATAGTCGAATCTATCCCCGCTCTTCTCCTTTAAGTGATTATAAAACTTTTGTTGGTATATAAAAGAGATTCCTGGAAAACCGTTAGACACCGCCAGTTCTTGCCATAAATCTATCATTTCAACACAAGTAGGGATTATTTCTGGACGATAAATAACAAAAACAGGTTTTCCATCTTCTTTTATATATCTTTCATCCTTGAAAAAATTTAACAAGTAATAGAAATGCTGTTCCCAATCTTCTCTTGACCCATAGGTTTGTCCAATTAAAACTTCTTTACTATTATTGGCCCATGCTCTTGTCCAATCCTCATTAGCCCAACACATACAGAAGGGCAAGTCTACTTCCTTGTCATTTAACATAATCTCGGCTGGTTTTTCCATCACCATCCTTCCATCAAACCAGTAATGGTAATAGCAAAATCCATAAACTCCATATTTTTTTGCCATACGAGCTTGATGTCTGAGATTTTCTTTTTTTGTTAAATCATAATAGTTTTCTTCATAGGGCACTCTTGGTTGATTATGCTCCTTAAATAGTGGCTTCGCATTTCTAACAGTAGTCCATTCTGTAAAACCTTCCCCCCACCATTCATCATTTTCAGGAAATGTATGAAATTGTGGTAAGTAGAATGCAATGATTTTCAATTTTCCCCCTCCTAATATTTGCATTAAATAATATACATCTCAAAAATTAATTTTTTTTTCATTTATTATCTCATCATTCGAACCATTAAATTCCATTTGCAAAAACATTAAACTAAGAAAAAGCATTAATACCTCACTTGGTTTAAACAATAGTGAAAAAAACTGATTGGAATTAATTAAATAAGTAGTAATTACAACCGAAATTGCTAATTTAATATTATTCTCCTTCAATTTATACAATATTGAATCTAAAAGTCTAAAACTCAAAATAAAACCTAATGGTGATAATATCAAAGAATACATCCCATAGTTTGCGAATCCTCCGCCAACTAAACCGGTATTCATATTTTCACCAATATTAGATGAATAAATTGAACCTATTATACGAGGAATAGGAGTAGTATAGTTAGATTCATACAGATTGAAATAATGAGTTAGCCAATCTAAGTGCTGTTTTAGAAAATCCGGAGGATTCACTTTAAAAAAATCAAAATAAAATTGACTAATTAAATTAGGAGTAATTGATATTCTTCGTATAAGTTCTAATCCATACTGGGTTATATTAATATAATTTTCTACGTAGATTAGCAAGTACACTGCTAATAGTAAATACACTAGAATCTTATGGTTCTTTTTGCCAAAGTAATAAACCATAATTATAAGCAAAAGATCAAAAAGAAATAATCTATTTGCACCTATAGAAAAAAGGAAAATTTGAGAGATTGCTAATAAAACAATATAAATATATTTCTTTTTCAATTCAATAGAAATAACGACTAAAATAGGAATGATTTTTGCAGCAAAGGTTATGTAAGCTAACAAAATCCAATGAGTATTCTCCTCTCTGAAGGCGAATCTCAATTTATATACATTACTAATATCAAATATATTTAAAACAAACCTAAAATCGCTCAAAATACCACTTATGAGAATAGCTGTAAATGATATTAACAAAACAAATATTGAAAAGAATTTTTTTTTAAATTTTTCGCTGATTAGTAGAGAAAGCGTATTGCTTGATTTAGGGAGAATACCATTCATAAAAGTAAGTATTATCCAAAAAGAAGCATATATTAATAGATATCCAGTTTCATTTCTTGTCAAACTCAAGAAAACCACGCCTGGTATAAAATATAAACAATTTATACAAAACATCATATAATTCGAAATAGTTCCATTGACCAACAATTTTGAAGTACTATGCGCAATTACTAAAGAAAAAAAAACTCCCAGTAAATGCTTAGCAATCGAATAGTTCGAATCAAACCCAATTAAATAATGTTCACCCCATTTATTAGGATCTATACTAGGAATGACTATATTAAGAACAATTAGATAAGCTATCAATAGTAAAAAAGTCTTTTTATCGTGCGATTTTATTTTTATAATCATTTTTTTCTCACCATTCTCATTAAATACTTAAATAATAATAATTAACTTTTGTGAAATTAATTCCCTATCTTTATAACCTTAGCCTAAATGTATTGATTAACTTAAACATTCTAGGTGAGATTAAAAAGATGAAGGAGGCAATTCGGATTTTTTTATCTGGAAATTTTATCAATCTTCTCAAATTATCTCTTGCATTTATTGTTTTACAGATATCCCTATATTCAATATAACTATATCGAACAGAAATATTATTAACTAATGAAAATACGACTCTTGGAATTGCAAAATAAGTGTACTTATCAAAACAAGTTGGACATTTTTCTTGGATGATTTTTTCCTGCTCTATTTTTATATTCATACTATTATTTACATAAGTATTGATATCATTAGTGATGTTCCCCATTAATGAAGTATTTGTGCTCCTGTAAAAATACAATTGATCATGTATTATAGCTATTTTCTTCGAATATGCCATACAATTTGTTGCAAAATAAACATCCTCTCCATATTTAAAATTGGTAGGATATTGAAGATTATTCAAAATCAAAAGATTCTTATTATATAACATAGCCCAATGGTTTGTTTTTAATAAACCTAGTGCAAAATCAACAGTCGCCTTTTCCTGATCTAAAATTTCAAAATCCTCACTCACATCAGCAATTAAATTAGTATGGTTTTCATCCATAAAATTCATAAAACCACATATCGCAATATCACTATTAGTTGTGAGAGCCACTTTTAAAAGCAATTCAATATATCTGTTGTGTAATAAATCATCTGCATCAACAAATACTACGTAATCCCCAGTGGCATAATTTAGACCATGATTTCTCGCAGAAGCAGCTCCACTATTTGTTTGTTGAATTAGATAATATTCACAATCAATAGAATTCAAGCTTTCTTTAATAATATCTACCGAGTTATCTCTTGATTCGTCATCCACCAAAATTATCTCTATATTCTTATGAGTTTGATTTAATATGGTGTCTAATAATCCTTCGATATATTTTGCTGCATTAAATACCGGTACAATAATACTAACTTTTTGTTCCATACTATCACCTATTACCTTTGACTAAAGGAGGGCTCTTACGAAATAATTTTCTAAATACCCATCTTTCGATCTTTAAAGGGAGAATTGAAATGATTATCTGAGCTGCTGCCACTATTGTTAAATCAACCAGACTTGAATATCCCTTCCTCCATGATCTATAAATAACGCCAACATATGCTTTGGTCGTACTCCATGATTTTCTACGTGCTAACATATCATCATTAGTTCTGTACTTTACTAATGACAAACCAATATTTTTACAACCTGATCCATTCAGTATCATTCTAATGAATAAATCTATATCCTCACCACGATTAACAGAATTGTAACCACCGAGTGAAATAACAGTATTCTTTTTATACATCACAGTAGGATGATTAAAGGGATTTCTCCTTTTTCCATACTTAAAAATTGAAATCTGATCTAGAGGAACTTTTTTAACAGCATTAATCTCATTTGGATTATCAATAAATTCATCCATATATGTACCTACTAAATCTAAGCTAGAGTTTTTCTCAAATTCAGCCAATTGCAACTCAAATCTATTATGAGTTGAAATATCATCTGTATCCATCCTTGCCACCAAATCGTATTTACAAGCTTTCAATCCAATATTTAAAGCTGCCGCCAACCCCACGTTTTTTTTAATCTCTAATACTGACATATTATTCGGGTATTGATACATAAAATCTCGAATTACTTCCTCTAGTTCTTCATTTAGGGGTCCATCTTTTACAAGAATAAAGTCATCTGTGGGAACCGTTTGATTAAAAATGCTTTTTATTGACTCTTTTAGGTATTCAGGCTTTTCTTTTTCATAAACAGATGACAAAACACTATATTTTATCATTAATTTTCCTCACTTAAGAAATTCTCATTAATCTTCTTAGATATCTGATTTGCACTCATTCCATATATATCTCTTAAATACTTCTGAGATCCAACTATACTAGAATAGATATCATCTAATCCTATTTTTATTATTCTTGCTCTTGGATTAGGTAACTCAGCCAGCACTTCAGAAACTGCACTACCAAATCCTCCAATAACATTATGTTCTTCAATAGTAACTATGACATCATACTTCAAGGCACATTCTGTTATAGTTTCTCTATCAATTGGCTTAACTGTAGGGAACGTATATAACGCAGGAGTAATATCTTTCATAATGAGTAATTCTCTTGCTTCAAATGCTTCATCAAAAATAGCCCCAGTTGTAAATATTGCTATTTTATGACCATCTTTCACCTTAATTGCCTTTCCGATTTGAAAATTTTCTATATTTTCATGTATTCGTGGTTCTCCGCCTCTACCTAATCTAAGATAACAGGTGCCTTGGTATTCATAGATTGCCTTCGTTGCATGCTCTGCTTCGACTAAGTCACCTGGAGCCAAGACTTTGACTTCAGGTAAAGCCCTCATTATAGCCAAATCTTCTGTAGCATGGTGACTCATTCCAAGCGATCCGTAAACAAACCCACCACCTACACATACGATTTTAACGTTAGCATTATGATATGCACAGTCGTTTCTTATCTGCTCAATCGCCCTCAGAGTAGGAAAGTTACCTATTGAGTACGTAAATACCGTTTTTCCTTGTAGAGCTAACCCAGCTGCAAAGCTAGTCATGTTTTGTTCCGCAATTCCTGCATTAGTAAATTGATCAGGGAACCTTTCCCAAAAAGGTTTCAGTACACCGAACCCCAAATCGCCCGTAATAAGATGTACGTTCTTATCATTTTCAGCCAATTCCATTAACGTTTTCACAAAGGTATCCCTCATGCTCTAGGCACCTCCACTATATACATATCTTCAACATCTTCTGGCTTTTGTTCTTTTAATTCTGCAACTGCTGTGTCATACTCTTCACCTTCATGAGGAAAGCGATAATGCCATAGTATTTCATTCTCCATAAACGATATGCCATTCCCCTTAATTGTATTTGCTATTATTACTGTAGGTTTTTCTTCAGATAATTTTGCTTTTAATAATGCTTCCTTTAATTCATTATGGTCATGTCCGTCAATATCGATTACATTCCAACCGAACGATTTCCATTTATCCACAAATGGAGAAAGTGAGATTGTATTTTCACAGAAATCAAGACTTTGCATTTTATTATGATCAATAATTGCTATAAGATTATTAAGTTTGAAGTGATTTGCAACTAACGCAGCTTCCCACATAGAACCTTCATCGCATTCGCCGTCTCCGCATATCACAAATACATTATTACGTATGCTATCCTTTTTAGCACCATAAGCCATACCTGCTCCTACAGATAGTCCATGACCAAGTGAACCAGTAGAAAACTCAACACCTGGAACCCCCTTATGTGAAACATGTCCAGATAACCTACTTCCATCTGCATAATGAGTTTTTAATTCTTCAACGCTAAAAAACCCAACTTCTGCCAAAGCAGCATAAATTGCAGCCCCAGCATGTCCTTTGCTAAGGATAATTTTATCTCTATCTGGCATATTAGGATCTTCAGGGTTCACATTTGCTACACCACTATAAAGCACAGCAATGATATCAGCTACTGACAAAATAGAACCTATGTGAGAACCATGTGATAGATGGGTCATTTCAATACTATGTCTACGTATTTTCCAAGCTAATCCTTTACTATTCATTTGTGGCTGCCACCTCACTATAATCCATAACATCTCTTAGGATTGAAATCTGTTCTAAACAATTGATTTGATTATCGTTCAGATGCCAACCTAAAGCAGAAATGTTAGAATGTAATTGATCAGTATTCTTAATTCCAGCAATAACTACTGAATTTGGTACATAATCTAAAATCCATCTAATAGCTATTGCAGGAATGGTTTTGCTTAGATTTTCTGACATCTCCTTTAAATAATTTACAATTTCCAAGTTTCTATTAAACTTTTCACCATGGAAGTTAGTATATATTTCTTTGGATCTTCTATCATTTGATGCAAATCTACTATTGATATTGTATTTTCCTGTCAGCACACCCTGCCCCAAACTTCCCCAGGTTAAAGGGCTAGCTTTTATTTCTTGTGATAAAGTAAAAATATCTTTTTCATTTTTTCTACATGCTAAGCTGAACTCATTTTGAAAGCTAACAAATTTACCAGTATGATATTTTAATTCTTTGATATCAGCTTGATTAACATTTGACAGCCCATAATTTCTAATAAGTCCTCTTTGTTTTAGTTTATCCAATGTTTCAACAACATCATTGATATCAGTTTTACTATCTCTATAGTGAAGTTGATACAAATCAATATAATCAGTTCGTAATCTTTTTAGACTTTTTTCAACAGCATAATTTATCCATTCTGGTGAATTGTCATAGAACGTATTTCCATTCTCCACTCTTACTCCGAATTTTGTCGCAATTACGACCTTACTTCGTTTAGCTCCTAGGGCTTCACTTAAAGTACTCTCCCCTTCACCTAACCCATAAGTATCTGCCGAATCAAAAAAATTAATACCATTATCAATACCTTCATTTACCGCTTTGATTAAATCTATTTTTGAAACCTCTCCCCAGTTATATCCTCCCATCGGGCATCCACCAAAACATAATCTGGAGACTTCTAAGTCTGAATTACCGAGTAAGATTTTTTCCATTAGTATCACCTATTTGAAGTATAGTTTTTAGAGCTTTTTTTATAGTTCTATTTATAGTGAGTAAGAATAATTCACAATCAATTTTCAATGATATTTGAGAAACATATTTTATTCTTAAAGAATTTTTTCGCTCAAGAACATACTTTTCATAGGCTTCATCTGCATTTTCACTACCAACTACCTCATCAAGGTTAATAAACTCTATTGAACTAAAGTCGCTAATGCCTGGTCTTACTTCTAAAATACACTTCTCTACACCTTTGTATTGTGAAGTATATTTTAACAATTCTGGGCGAGGGCCTATGAAACTCATTTCCCCTTTTATAATATTTAGAAGTTGTGGAATTTCGTCCATTTTAGTTCTTCTCAGGAATTTCCCCACTTTGGTAATTCGATTGTCATTTAGAGCAGTGGTTCCCCCACCAATTTTATCTGCATTATTAATCATGGTTCTAAACTTAAAAATCTTAAATGTTTTACCTCTGTAGCCACCTCTATCAGCTTTATAAAATACAGGAAAACCTGAATCAACAATAATAGCAATAGCAATCAAAAACAGGAATGGTAACAGTAGTATTATTAGAATTAAAGCTATAATTAATCCTATCACTCTCTTTATATATCTATTGTAAACACTATTAAATTCACACTGAATCTGTTCGTTACTATATCCACTAATTTCGTGTTGTTTTCTAGATAATTCACTCATATTACCCCACCCTATAACTTTACTCCTGCTGTATTTAATATTACATTGAAATGGCGGGTCTTTAACCCGCCATGCCCTCAGCTATAGTTTTACCTAATTGAAGCTGTGCTTCAAACTCATCTCTATAATGCTGAATAATACCCGTACTATATCCATTACTGTTCAGTTTTTGTTCAGTGTCGGCAACTATACTATTGAAGCTAGCACTAAACGAGGATAGTTGTTGTACACCTTTAGCCTTAATGCTCTTTTTACTCGCTTCATCTTTTGCTCCGAGATACTCTAATGCAATGCTCATTAATGTTGATTGGCTTTGATCTTTAAGCGCAGTAAGTTTGGCTTCCGCTTCACTAGTAATGGTCTCATACGATACCTTTCCAGTTCCGGCAGCACCTCCTGCTGCACCACCTGTTGAATCGGTTGGTACTGGTGTCGCTACTGGAGATGGATCCTTAGTGCCACCTTGCTCTTGATACGCCTTAGAAGCGGCAGTAATGGTTTTCGTCTTCTGATCCCAGCTAATGTTATGACCTACAGATTCCGATAAAAAACGTATAGGTACATATAAAGAGCCATTCAAGATGAAGCTGGATTGGCCTGCAGGCAGTGCCTTGGTTGCACCGTTAAATACATAACTTGCCTTAACTTGATTGAGTAAAAGATTCTTAGATTCTGCTGAAGCACTAGTACCATTTGTTGCATTCATTAAATACTCTTTAATCACTACTAGCTCTGAACTGTTAGGCTCTGCTACGGTAACCTTAACGTTCTTAGCATCCCAGCTCACACTCTTCTGTATGGCATATGACATAAACCGCAATGGAACATAAGTTGTATTGTTATACATAAACACGTACTGCCCTACTGGTGGTTGAATGCTAACACCGTCAAAAATCATCTTTACATTCATACTTTGTACTTTGACCGTAGCTGTTGCCACCTTAGTTGTTGCATTTGGTACCGCTGCTGCTGATACGGAAATAGGAGCGGATGCCGTTAAGGGTGCTAACCCTATTGATGCTATTAACGATAGAGCTATGACTGGTAGCGTTGCTTTAGACATACTTATTCACTTCCCTTTTCTTTCGCTTTTAATTGCTCTTCTTCTTTAAGAATTTGATCACGTGTCTTCCCTTGACTCACACCGTACTTCTTAGCAACCTGTGAAAGCTCATTGTACTGTTCTTCGGATACTTTACCGAGGATGATACTGCGTGCTTCCCGCTTCTCGTCAATGGTTAAGCCACCTTTGGCCAAATCTTTTAGTCGATTGATATCAGATACACTTAGTTGACCGAGTACAATAGCAGCTACATCTGCTTTATCCTTCATCGTTACATTCTCTTGAATTTCTTTAGCTTTATCTGTTGAAACCTGTGCCGTATATCCATCTGAAGAGGTATCTTTTTGATCTGTTGATGGAGCTTTCGTAGGTTCACTAGTAGTAGAAGCTGTTGTATCTTTTCCTGTTTCTCCAGTATCTTTGCTTCCCTTATCATCTGTTGATGGAGCAGGTGTTGCAGAAGCTACAGGTTCGACCTTATCATCTGCTACTGTTTCTTCAGGTGCAGTTCCTTGATCTTGCCCACCACTAACTTGATCCTCAGACTCCAGATCAAAACCATCTGCCATTGAATTCATCAGCTTATCCACAGCATAATTAGCAGCGAACAGACCACCTACACCCAGAACTACAATGATTGACAGCGTCCATAAAAGGATCTTTTTCCATCGTTTGTTGAACACTTATGTATCCCCCTTTATGAATGATTTAGCTGATAGCAACTTGGGCAACGGGCTGCATCGGTACAATCTGATTGATTATTTCGCGAATAACTTCAGGTTCTTCAGCGAGAACACGTTCCAAACGTTTGAATTCCAGTTCTAGCTGATTCAGACTTATTACATTAGGTCTACCGATAAAGATTCTTCCGTGATCTGTAGAGCCTAAGTTCTCTTCATCTGTTAACAGTTCTTCATATAACTTCTCGCCCTCACGAATACCGGAGAACTGAATATCAATATCCCTATAAGGTTCATAACCAGAGAGTGTAATCAAATCTTCTGCTAACGTTAGAATCTTTACTGGTTCTCCCATATCCAGAATGAACACTTCGCCACCTTTGGCAAAAGAACCCGACTGGATTACAAGCTGAACAGCTTCTGGAATCGTCATAAAATATCGGACCATTTCCGGATGAGTAACAGTGACTGGTCCACCAGCAGCAATCTGCTCTTTAAAGGCCGGAATTACACTTCCACGACTACCAAGCACGTTCCCAAAACGCACGGCTGAGAACTTCGTGCTACTTGTGGTATGCAGACTTTGCACATACATTTCAGCAATACGCTTAGTTGCACCCATCACACTCGTTGGGTTTACCGCTTTATCCGAAGAGATCATTACAAATCTCTCCGCACCATATTTATCTGCACAATCCGCAACATTCCTTGTTCCGAAGACATTATTCTTAATGGCTTCAGAAGGGTTCCGCTCCATCAATGGAACGTGTTTATGTGCTGCCGCATGAAAGACAACATGTGGCTTATGGCTACTGAATACGTCCATCATCCGACTGCGGTCCTGTACATCCGCGATTACGGTAACAATATTCAGATCAGGAAACTTCTTACGAAGCTCCATTTCAATCATATAAATGCTGTTCTCTCCGTGTCCAAGTAACATTAACTTGTCGGGACCAAATGGGGCAATCTGCCGACAGAGCTCTGAACCAATAGATCCACCAGCCCCCGTAACTAACACAGTCTTGTGGTGTACATAACCTAGAATACTGTTCAAATCTGCTATTATCGGTTCACGGCCTAGTAAATCTTCAACGCTAACATCTCGCAGTTTCTTCACTGATATTTTTCCCGCGATCAGATCGTTAAGCGCCGGTATAATCTTAAGTTTGGCCCCTGTCTTCTTCGCCAGATTAATAATTTCAGAGATTTCAGTACGTGAAACGGAAGGCATAGCGATAATAATCTCATGAATTTCCCGTTCTTTCACAATAGCGGGAATCGCGTAACGATTGCCTAACACTGGCACACCCAGTATAGACATATGATATTTATTGATACTATCATCAATGAAGCCTACTAGCTTGGTATGAGCAAAAGAAGGTCCCATCATTTCCCTGGCAATTAATATTCCACAATCGCCTGCACCTACAATTAGTGTATGGGTCTTAGTGTCTTTGTAATTGATTCGATCATTATGAAGTACTCTCCACAAAAATCGAACTCCACCTACTAATAAAAGAATAGTCTCCATCGACCGAACTTCTATGGCAAGAGGTACTCTATCCGGCAAAATTAGATACGCCAGTGCAAATGAAAATAAAGACCCTACTACAATAGCTTTAGAAACCGATATAATCTCACCGATACTGGCATATTGCCACATTCTTCGGTAAAGACCGAAGTATATCAGGCTTCCACCGAATGCAAATGTTGCAATCAAACCAAATTGCAGCATCTGTACAACGTATTCCTGAAGAGCATGGTTAGGGTACCGAAACAAATAAGATGTCACAATACTGAACCAAATGATCGCAAGATCAATGAAGAATAAAAGAATCACTCTAGATTTCGCTGTCATTTTCAGTGCCTCCAAAAACAACATTATTGTTAAAGAACAAATCAATTTCCATAGTAGTAGTAATAGTAACCTTCGCTGGCTTTACGTTTTACATTATTGAGAACCACGCCAAGCATTTTCGCACCTACACGATCAAGGTTAGCTTTAGCTTTTACAGCAATATCGCGTTTCACCTTGCCATAGCTGACAACCATAATGACACCATCACTCTTGGAAGCCATGATCTGCGCATCTGTAACCGCCAATAACGGTGGAGTATCAATAAGAATGACATCATAACGCTGGCGCAAGTCCTGCAAAAGAGTACTCATCCGATTAGAAGCCATCATTTCTGCTGGGTTCGGAGGAATCGGTCCTGAGGTCATAATGGAAAGATTGGAAACACCAGAATCTTGGACAGTATCCTCAAGAACCGCCTGCTGCGACAGTAGTGAAGATAGCCCAAATCGGTTACTAAGCGAAAAAGTCTTATGTGCTGTCGGTTTTCGCAAATCACCGTCAATCAACAATACCTTCTTATCTGCCTGTGCGTAAGCCGCAGCTAAATTAGCAGAAACTGTTGATTTACCTTCCTCCGGTCCGGACGAAGTTACCATGATTACTTGGATAGTCTCATCTACAGAGGAAAAATCAATATTCGTGCGTAGCGCACGAAACGCTTCAGATACAGGGGAGCGAGGGTTCGTAACGGTAATCAGATGTCTTTGTTTATTTGGCAGCTGTGACATGTTCGAGTTCGCCCGCCTTTCTGGATGTTTGCGTCTGTGCCTGTGTTGCGCCTTGTTTGCTTTCTTCTGAACCCAATCTTGTAATCATCGCTATCGTTGGTAGACCAAGATATTTCTCAATATCGGCTTCAGTCTTCAGCGTATCGTCCATGTATTCCAGCAAGAAAGCAATCCCTAAACCAATCATCAAGGAAACGATGAAAGCTATAGCCATATTCATTAAGACATTCGGTTCTACGGGTCTTGGCTCGTTAAGTGGATTCACTTTGGCCTCATTCAGAATCGATACGTTCTCCACGTTAAATAGGTTAGGAATCTCATCCTTGAATACAAGTGAAATGGCATTCACGATTTCAGCGGCTCGCTGATACGAATTATCTCGAACGACAAGTGTCATCACCTGCGTATTATTGACGGAGCTCACATTAACCTTCTTCAACAGCTCTTCTGCAGTAATATTGAACTGCGGATAATCTCTCGTAACAATATCAAGGATGGCCGGAGTCTTAATAATTTCCTTATACGTATTAATCAATTGAATATTAGTATTAATCTGGTTCAAATCAAGCTGCGCTGCTGCCGATTGATTCGGTGTCTGGTTAACAATAATCTTAGTGGATGCTTCATACACCGGATTCTTAATATACAGACTGTACACACCAGCAACACCGCACACCAAAACAACTATGCTAACAATCAGCCATAGTCTCTTCCTGACGATCTGAAAATAATCGCGAAGATCCAATTCTTGTGATGACAAGTGTAATTACCTCCAAGCTATTTCTGAAATATTTCGTTACTATATTACAGCACTTCCCTATTGGCAAAAAATTGCCTCCTCTCACCTACATGAGAGGAGGCTGTATACTATACTTTTTAATTTACTTACTTGAAGTTAATAGTACGGTAGATAATTACTGCTGCTTCAGCACGAGTTGCCGTATCGTTCGGGTTGAACTTACCAGCATTTCCGATAACCAAGTTATGATCTGCTGCGAATGCTACGCCATCTCTCAAAGATGCGCTGATCTTAGCAGCATCGGAGAATTGGCTGATTGCCGTTACATTCGTTGTTGCAGCTGGATTGATAGATTTCACTGCGCGGGAGATCATAGTTGCCATCTCTGCACGTGTGATAGTTGCATTAGGATCGAACTTAGCCGCACTGCGTCCAGTAATGATTCCTTTTTCTGCTGCAACTGCTACATATGGTGCATACCAAGCAGTTGAACTTACATCGCTAAAGCTTTGTACAGCTGAATTATTCTCCAGGTTAAGCGCACGAATCAGCATTTTAGCGAACTCTGCACGAGTTACATTGCTCTTCGGTGCGAATTTACCTTCGCCTACGCCTTCAATCGCGCCTTTTGCAGCTACGACTTGAATTTGTTTGCCAGCCCATGCTTGTACACTAGCAATATCCGTAAAGTTTACTTTATTCTCAAGCACTGCATAGGATGAGAAAGTATCACGTGGTTCTACGATGAACTCTCCGTCAAGAACACCACCTTGGAATTGCAGGCTACCGTATACAAGCTTCGCTACGGACAGCAATTCTTTATCAAGACCATCAGTATTCTTAAGCGGAAGTTTAATGGTGATTGGTTGTTTGAATGTGCTAGTCGCTACACCATCCACACTGAGTCCGAACTCGTATACATCCGAAGCCAATTTCAGTTTGGTAACAGAAGTTACCACTTCTGGTTTAGCAGTTGTTACAGTCAATGCGATTGCTGTGCTGAACTGACTCACTGGAATTGTTACGGTTACGCCATTAAAGGTTACTGCGATATTCGCAATGCCATTAGTCTTAGCTGCTTCAACAATAGCTTTGGACAACGGAACTTCAACAGTAGGCGCAGTGATCGTGCCAAGATTCAATGTCAGCGTAAGGGCAGTACCTTCTTTACCGGCAGCTTTAGCTGCAGCAGCAAGATTAGCCAATGCATTGATTGTATCGGTATCTACCAATTTCACAGTTGCTTTACCATCTACTACTTGTACCAGTTTAGATACATCATAAGTAGCAGCGGCTGCCAGCTTCTGATCCACAGTTAGTACAGGTGGAGTTGTTACGGAACCTGAACCTGAAGTGCTAGGATTAGTCGGTGTAGTTGTAGATGATTTAAGATAGGCATTATAGTAAGCTTTCGCCAGAACTAGCGCGGCTGCTTTTTCATTAGTAAGTCTAGATTCAACGTTATTCTTGGTTGCTGCAATCATATCTTTTGTAATCTTAAGTTCTGCTAGAGACGCTCTCAAGGAATAGTTGGCAGTACCAATGGTGCTGTCGAGAACAATAGTCTTCACTTGATTCGCCAATTCACTGTTCGGATGAATAATAAGGTCAGCCAGATCCGTTTCTGATTTTCCTTTTAGCAGGTTGATTAGTTTCTGTTCAACACCGTTTGAACCAAAGATGAAGCTGTAAACTTCTTCAACGGAAAGATCAGTTATACCAGCTTGTTTACCGATCTCCTTAAGTAGTGCTTGATAAGCCTCATAATTTGGGGACTTCAGAATATCTGTCACTGCGGATAAATCCGGAGTATAGATAGACGATACTACTTCTAAATAGAGATCAAACAATGTAGCTTTTTGTTCAGCGCTGAGCTCAAGTTGAGCCAAAACAGGTGCAAAGTCTGCTTCCAGTTGTTCACGTGAAAGAGTTTGAAGCTCAGTACGGAAATCACGAAGCGTCTGCTTATCAGCATCAGTAAGCGTGCTATAAAGCTTCGTTGCACGCTCCTTCAAGCTTGCAAAATCCACGCTAGTCGCAGCAGATGCTGTTCCAACGATTCCAAACTGCGCTGCCAATCCTTTGCTGCTAAGCGGAAGTCCTGCTACTGCAACCGCTGCCATGCTAACTGCCAATGTTGATACTACTAGTTTCTTTTTCAAAGTCACTAAATATCCACCTCTTTATATGTATTTAAATTCCTTTTGTTACTATAGTCCTAGACTATTTCACCTTATGTCTACACTATTACGTATATCAACGATTCACCCAATAAAACCCATTCTACCACTATTAGGTAGATTAGTCAGCCCTTTCGGGAAAAAATCCCAAACAATTTGTGTCGATTCCCCCTTTTTTGTACGTGATTACCACGAATAACCTCTCCATTTGCCACAATTTGCTGAGAGTTCTCGCGCATATAGTCGCGCACCTCAGGACCTAATTGTTTCTCTAAAACCACATAAGCAGCATGTAATCCAAAAGGACGATGAACACTGTCATGTGCATCAGAGGCCAACACATGTACTGCATTTCTACGACATAACTCCAGGGATAGCTTCTGAAGTTTATTCCCGAAGACGCCTGCAAGACTTTGTGCGGTTACCTGACCAAGTGATCCCAGCTCTATCAATCTTTCTAACTTAGAAGGATCGGCAGCTACTTCAGCATTACGCTCCGGATGGGCGATGACCGGAACGAACCCTTGAATGATCAACTCGTGACAGATTTCTTCCATGTTGCGTGGGACTCGTGAAGAAGGCATTTCTAGCAAAATATACCGCGAGTCTGCAAGACTTAGCAGTTGCCCCCGCTCCAGATCATCCAGTAAATCTCCGTACACTCTGATTTCCTGACCTGGAAGAACAAGCAGTGGATTGCCATGCTGACGAAGTTTCTCATTCATCAGATCCACTGCTTCTCTTATACTAGCAGAGTTATTCATATATTGACCGTTGGCGTGATGTGGTGTGGCAATGACGGATGTAATCCCGTCCCTATAGGCGTCTTGCGCCATGGCGAGAGCGGATTCCCAATCAGTAGCTCCGTCATCCATAAAGGGTAAGATGTGGCAATGGATATCTTTCATATGTTATCTATCGGTCCCTTCACATAGAAAATTTAGTTTTACCCACAAAAAAATACAACCATTCCCAAATGGAATGGTTGCTTGATTGTAAATGAGTTCTTGTCTTATGCTTCAGTAGATTCCTCTTGCTGAGGTTCATTTCCATCTATTTCAGCATCTTCAGAATCTGGAGAGGAGAGAACATACCCATCAATCAATCCCCAAAGTTCTTCTTTACCAAGGCCAATCTCTGAAGAGAATGGAATGAAATTATCCCCTGGCAGCACGCCAAGCTCCTGCTTCATGATCTTGATATGCTTTTGCCAGCGAGTCTTCGGAATCTTATCCGCCTTAGTCGCTACTACACACATAGGAAGATCATAATGCTTCAACCAGTCGAACATCATCTTATCATTGCTGGTCGGCGGATGACGCAGATCCACGATGAGCAGAACAAGCTTCAACGTATCGCGCTCAGATAGATATTTTTCCACCATCTTGCCCCATGTTGCACGTTGCGTCTTCGACACTTTAGCATATCCGTAACCTGGAAAGTCAACAAAATACATGGTGTCTTCATTGATACGGTAATAGTTCATATGCTGGGTCTTACCTGGAGTGGAGCTTGTCCGAGCCAGATTCTTGCGGTTAATCATTCGGTTAATGAGGGAAGACTTCCCTACATTGGAGCGCCCTGCCAGAGCAACCTCTGGCAAAGCATCATCAGGGTATTGATCAGGGCCAACGGCACTGATTATAAATTCGGCAATATTAACTTTCATAGGACTTCCTTTCTAATGCACACTACTCGGTGGCTCACTGCTAATTTCATTATGATGCTCAACTAACGCATGATGCAAGACCTGATCCATGTTAGATACTGGTATGAACTCCACATCATTACGTACGCTCTCTGGAATTTCTTTCAGATCACGTTCATTGTCTTTAGGAAGAAGGATCTTTTTATATCCAGCACGGTGTGCAGCTAAAGACTTCTCTTTCAGTCCACCGATCGGCAATACACGTCCACGCAGGGTGATCTCACCGGTCATGGCCACATCTTTCGAAACATAACGCTTCGTAAGTGCGGAGATCAATGCGGTAGCAATCGTAATCCCTGCAGATGGGCCATCCTTCGGAATCGCACCTTCAGGAATGTGGATATGAATATCGATCTTCTCATAAAAATCGGGCTGGAGTCCCAGCTCCTCCGCCTTCGAACGTGTATAACTGAAAGCGGCCTGCGCCGACTCCTTCATTACATCGCCCAGTTGTCCAGTAAGCGTCAGCTTGCCCGTTCCCTGCACGACAGTTACTTCGATCAACAGCGTATCGCCACCAACCTCAGTCCAGGCCAGTCCAGTTACTGTGCCAATCTGATCTTCAAGCTCCGCCATACCGTAACGGTATTTCGATGCACCCAGGTAATCCTTGATGTCATCCGGCAGAATGACTACACTTTCTTTTTCCTTGGACACAATCTGTTTCGCGGCTTTGCGGCATAACGCTGCAATCTGCTGCTCCAAATTACGCACACCGGATTCACGAGTATATTCACGCACGATACGCAATAAACTGTCGTCTTCGATGATCAGCTGATCTTCTGCAAGACCATGGTTCTTCTTCTGCTTCGGCAAAAGATAACGGCTACCGATCTGCAATTTCTCCAGTTCCGTATAACCCGGAATGAACAGCATTTCCATCCGATCGAGTAGCGGACGCGGAATGTTATGCACTACATTCGCTGTTGTAACAAACATAACGTTCGATAAATCAAACGGCAACTCGACAAAATGGTCACTGAACGTATTATTCTGTTCTGGGTCCAATACCTCAAGCAATGCTGAGGATGGGTCGCCACGGAAATCTGCAGCCATTTTATCAATCTCATCTAGCAGGATAACCGGATTAATCGTTCCCGCCGTCTTCATACCTTGAATGATTCGGCCTGGCATCGCACCCACATAAGTCCGGCGATGACCACGGATCTCCGCTTCATCACGCACACCGCCAAGCGAAATGCGAACGAACTTACGATTAAGTGAACGTGCGATGGAACGAGCCAGTGAGGTTTTGCCCACACCTGGAGGCCCTACAAGACATAGGATCGGACCTTTTAGCTTCTTCACCAACTGCTGAACAGCTAAATATTCCAATACCCGTTCCTTTGGTTTTTCCAAACCGTAGTGGTCCTCATCAAGTACCTGTTCTGCCTTCTTGATGTCAAGGTCATCTTCTGTCTGTTCATTCCAAGGAAGACCCAGCAGCCAATCCACATAGTTGCGAATTACGCCACCTTCCGCTGAGCTCACTGGCATTTTTTCCAGACGATCGATTTCCTTCTCCATCTTCTCTTTCACGCGTTCCGGCAAATTCTTCTCTTCCATGAGATTCCGCAGCTCTTCCGCTTCTCCCACCCGGCCTTCCTTCTCGCCGAGTTCTTTCTGGATCGCTTTCATTTGCTCGCGCAAATAATATTCCTTCTGCGTCTTCTCCATCTGCTTCTTCACACGTTGATTGATCTTACGTTCAAGCTCCAGCACTTCACGCTCATTATTCAGAATATCAAGAAGCTTCTCTAGCCGTTTACTTACATCAATCGTCTCAAGAATTTCTTGCTTATCCTTAATCTTTAGCGATAAATGACTCGTAATAACATCCGCAAGACGACCAGGCTCCTCAATATCGGATACAGCAGCCAGTGTCTCTGGTGTCACTTTTTTGGATAACGTTATATAGTGTTCGAACTGATTAAGTACTGTACGCATCAGCGCGTCACACTCTTGATCGCCATCTTCCTCTTCTGGTAGCTCGCGCGCCATAACCTCATAATACTCATCATTATCGATATAATTAATAATTTCGGCTCGTTCTACACCCTCAACCAGTACACGAATCGTACCGTTTGGCAGCTTCAGCATTTGCCGCACATTCGCGACAGTACCGACCCGAAAAATATCGTCCTGACCAGGCTCTTCAATATTCACTTCCGACTGTGAACACAGAAGAATTAAATTATCTTCAACCATAGCTTTTTCTAGTGCCCGAACTGACTTCTCACGGCCCACATCCAAGTGAAGAACCATGCTTGGGTACACAAGAAGACCTCTTAGCGGTAATAAAGGAAAACGACGACCTTTTGTTTTATTTGTCATCATCGCTTTCGCACCTCCCATGGCTCTCAATTAATCTCATATGAATTCATTCTAACAAAAGCAGCCCCAAAACACCAACAAAGTACTTGCAATTTAAGAATAAACAACCTTATTATCCTTAAAAAACGGCAACGTTTCTCCAAGAAATGTAAGGATTATGGAAAGTGTGAATCTATACTTTAAAAAAGGAAGCAGCAGACACGCCTGCGGCTCCCTTTATTTAACATCGACAAGTCTCGATTTACTTATCGAAACCATAACACCCTAGCTTACATTTTAGGTAATAATTTAAGCTCAACCCTTTGCAGACTCGCCAGCGGCATCAGCCTTCAGGAGTGAAGGTGCTGCTGAGAATAACTCTCCAGCTACTGCTGGAAGCCTTACATCTGCTGTATCGGCGCCGAACAGATGACGGAATACTTCTTCCACCGTTTCCATTGGAATGACGCGTAGTGGGGCGAGGTCAGCGAATAGGGACTGCCAGTTTTCTTTTGGAATAAGCACCGTAGTAGCTCCTGCCTGAAAAGCAGCCTCCACCTTCGCAATTACACCACCAACAGGCTTCACACGCCCATGAATACCTATCTCACCAGTGATCGCTACGGTATTATCCACTGGAAGACCACGAATAGCGGAGACGATAGCAACTGCCATCGCAACCCCTGCTGAGGGTCCGTCAATGGGTGTTCCACCTGGAAAGTTCACATGCAGATCATAACGGTCTGGTTCCAGATTCATAGTACGCAGTACGGTCAATACGTTCTCAACGGAGCCTTTAGCCATGCTCTTTCTCCGAATCGTGCGAGAACCTCCACCGATCTCTTCCTCATCTACTACTCCGGTTACGTTCAATCTACCTTGACCGTTCTGCGCAGGTGCTGCGGATACTTCGATCTCGAGCAAGGTGCCCATTCCCGGTCCATACACTGCAAGTCCGTTAACCAATCCAATCTGCGGCGCGGAAGGAATCTTGCGCTCTGTTCGAAGTGGAAGCTGGCTACTGCCTGCCACCCATTCTACATCAGCAGCATTTAGCGTATCTCTCTGCTCCGTCAGCGCTAATCCAGCTGCGAGCTGAATCATATTGACTGCCTCCCGGCCATTTGTTGCATATTGCTGCACAACAGTGACTGCTTCAGGGCTTGGCTTCAGTCCGATCTTCTGTATCGCGTCACGCGCGATGACTGCAATCTCATCCGGCAATAGCGGACGGAAATAAATCTCCATGCAGCGTGAACGCAGCGCGGGAGAAATCTCATCCGGGGAACGCGTAGTCGCACCTACTAACCGGAAATCAGCAGGTAAGCCATTTTGAAAAATATCATGAATATAAGCCGGAGTATTATTGTCCTCCGAATTATAATACGCGCTCTCTAGTAGAACCTTCCGGTCCTCCAGCACCTTTAGCAGCTTATTCATCTGAATGGGGTGAAGCTCACCGATCTCATCCAGAAAAAGAATCCCGCCATGCGCCTTCGTCACCGCTCCTGGCTTTGGCTGCGGCACACCTGCTACGCCCATGGCTCCAGCACCTTGATAAATAGGATCATGCACCGATCCGATTAACGGGTCGGCAATACCACGCTCATCAAAACGAGCGGTCGTCGCATCAATTTCAGTGAATTTGGCGTCACTTTTAAAAGGGGAAAGGACATTTTTTTTCGCCTCTTCCATGACCACGCGCGCCGCTGCAGTCTTGCCGACTCCTGGCGGACCATAAATAATCACATGCTGCGGATTAGCACTACATAGTGCGGCCTTCAGGGCACGGAGCCCATCTTTTTGCCCAACAATATCTCCAATAGAAGCCGGCCTAGTTTTCTCCGACAATGGTTTGGTTAGTGAAATCATACGCATCTTCCGTAGTTTATCCAGTTCCTTACGCGACTCTCGGTCTACCGCCGTCTTGTTTGTCTTCTGACCCCGCAGCAGATTCCAAAAGTATACGCCGATAACCAGCGCGAAAAAGAGCTGCACGATCATCACAACTATACTTAATTCCATAGGTCATCCTCCTGTTTCGTTCAGTCTACCTTTCCACCTTTGGCTACTATTAGGTAGTATAGCCGTTTCGGTAATTAGTAAACGCACAATTGAGGATTTGTTGAATTGTTGGTGTAGGACAAGTAGCAGGAATTTATAAATGGGGGGTTGAAAGTTCTAAGGAGTGCTAGATGCACCTCAGATTCTTCACCACCCCCTCTAGCTGGAAGATGAGTATGAACAGTCATAGACCTTGGAGCTACGTTCACGTTCGGTAGGCCCCTATTTCTGTCGACTGTGTGCTCAATGGCGTTAAGTCATCTATGGAAGAAGCTTAAGATGGTCTCTAAGCGGATAATTAGGGATTTCCTCCCTGATTATATGTTGTTTATGGACTCTAGGCTGATAATTAGGGAATTATTCCCTGATTATCAGCCAAAATGGTTATAAATAAGGTGAATCGCTCATTTATTAGGGAGGTTTTCCCTAAAAAGATCGATTTGGAACGATATTAGGCTTTTTTCAGGGAGGTTTTCCCTAATTATTTATTAATGCTTCAAATTTCGCTCCATAGTACACATCTTACGGCACTCCTCACCACATTCCTTATCACATTCCATACTAACTACATATAACATACCAACTTCCTTACCATACTCCATACCCCACTCCTTCTAATCAAGTCATTCGCACTTCCAGCATCCCATCTGCAGGTAATTCCTTAAACATTAGCCCATCAACCATTAAACTTACTATGTTAATCCCAGTAATAAAGGACATCACGAGCCAGCCTATACTCAACATTTTTAACACCGATCCCTCTTCTCACAGGCTTCAACCAGCCCTTTTCACACAACTTCATCAACATCAATCGTACCGTTTTGGGGTCTATAGCAAAATACTCTGCTACATCTTTGGGACGAACTGTCCCCGCTTGGCGAACCACTAATCGCATGATTTCCTTCTCAGCAAATAGTAATTTTCCATGCGGTGCATCTACAATTAAGTAACGGCTTAGCACCACACGCAGCAGTGTAATGCATAGCTCTGGGCGTTGTTCCACATCGTCATAGGCAAATGAAATTACTTGGTAACCCATTCCGTACAGAAACGTCTCACGATTTAGCTCATTACAATACTTCAGCCTGTCCATGTCCCTCACATGCGCTGCATACCCTTTGATCTCGAACAAGAGCTTGATAGGCCCCGGCAAAAAAGCATAATCCGCGAAATAAGATCGTCCGCGCCAATCCAGCACTTCATACTCCGGATGTAGATCATTGAAATCTCCACGAAGCGGCCACCATACATTCTGTAAAAACATTTCTTCGGCATGACGATGCCCTCTCTCTAGCCTTCCTCGTCGTTCCCCATTCCTGCTTGCTAGATGTTTCTCAATAAATGCTTCATGGGCTTGTTCATAATGCATTCGATGTTCCCCCTGATTAATTTATTCCACGCAAAAAAACGCCCCGTTCCCACCACCGGATATACCGGGGTGTAACAGGGCGTTCTTCGCCACTTATTATGAATTGAATCATTAATTCGTAAAAGACCAAATTACTTTGATTGCACCGGAGGTGCAAGATTAGCGTGAGCGCGGCCTGGGATTTCTCCTGTTGCCTCATACGCTACAACAATCGCATCAATTTCCTTCTTCAGCTCGTTCACGAGTTCCGCTTCAGGCACCTTACGAATCATCTGACCGTAACGGAACAACAAACCTTCCCCACGGGCACCAGCAATACCAATATCCGCTTCACGCGCCTCACCAGGACCATTAACGGCGCAGCCGAGCACGGATACTTTAATAGGCACCTTAAGCTTCGAAATGTATTCTTCCACCTCATTAGCGATGGAGAAGAGATCTATATCAAGTCGTCCGCATGTCGGACAAGAAATGAGTGTTGCCGCGTTAGAGATCAGACCAAAGGTCTTCAGCAGCTCACGTGCCACCTTAACTTCTTCCACCGGATCAGCGCTAAGCGAGATACGCAGAGTGCTGCCGATGCCCATAGAGAGCAGTGCACCGATACCCGCGGAGCTTTTTACTGTACCGGCAAACAAGGTGCCGGATTCTGTAATCCCAAGGTGCAGCGGATAAGGAATAACTTCCGCAGCCTGACGATAAGCTTCGATGGCCATTGGCACATCGGATGCTTTTAAAGATACGATAATGTCGTGGAAATCCAGCTCTTCCAAAATACCAATATGGTACAGTGCGCTTTCTACCATAGCTTCTGGAGTCGGATATCCGTATTTCTCCAAGAGATGATTCTCCAAAGAACCGGCGTTTACACCAATCCGAATCGGAATTCCTTTTTCTTTACACGCTTTAACTACTGCTTCTACCTTCTCCCGACGACCGATATTGCCCGGATTAATCCGTACTTTATCGATGCCGTTCTCAATAGCCATCAGCGCGAGCTTATAGTTAAAATGAATATCCGCTACGAGTGGGATATGAATCTGCTTCTTGATCTCCTTAATCGCGGCGGCTGCCTCTTCATTGTTGACAGTAACGCGTACCAGTTGGCAGCCTGCTTCCTCAAGCCGTAAAATTTCGGCTACAGTAGCCTCCACATCAGCTGTTTTGGTTGTACACATGCTTTGAATCGCAACCTCGTTGTTTCCCCCAATAATGAGCCCGCCAACATTGACAGGACGGGTTTGGTGTCTCAAGAACATGATTTTTCTCCCCCATAACGCCAAAGCTCCACCCCTTCGCAACCGCTAGTGAAGCGGGATAAGCGGAAGAAAGGTGGAGACAGTGACATGTATTGTTAAGGTAAGCAGCTTACGCGCTTTCCTCTTTCTTTTTGTCTTTCTTAAGGTTCAATTCAGGCAAAGCCTTCTCTTGAACGACCTGCTCCGTGATCACACAATCCTTAATATCATCGCGTGAAGGAACTTCATACATCACATCAAGCATGATACTCTCAATAATCGCGCGCAGTCCACGGGCTCCCGTATTGCGTTTGATCGCTTCCTTGGCAATCGCTTCGAGTGCCAACGGTTCGAACTTCAGCGCTACGTTATCCATTTCCAGCAGTTTGATGTATTGTTTCGTGAGTGCATTCTTAGGCTCGGAAAGGATACGCACCAGCGTATTCTCATCAAGCGGCTCCAAAGTCGAGATGACCGGTAGACGGCCTACAAATTCAGGGATTAATCCGAATTTGAGCAAGTCTTCAGGCAATACCATCGACAAATATTCGCCAGGCTTGAGATCCTTTTGTCCTTCAACCGCTGCGTTGAAGCCAATGACTTTTTTACCGATACGGCGTTTAATCATTTGCTCCAGACCGTCAAAGGCACCGCCTACGATGAACAAGATGTTCGTCGTATCAATTTGAATAAACTCTTGATGAGGATGCTTACGACCACCTTGTGGAGGTACGGAAGCAACCGTTCCTTCGAGAATCTTCAGAAGTGCCTGCTGTACACCTTCACCGGATACGTCACGAGTAATGGACGGGTTCTCGGATTTACGTGCCACTTTATCAATCTCATCAATATAGATAATGCCGCGTTCGGCTTTCTCCACATCATAATCTGCCGCTTGAATCAGCTTAAGCAGAATGTTCTCAACATCCTCGCCGACATAACCAGCTTCCGTTAAGGAAGTAGCATCTGCAATCGCAAATGGAACGTTGATAATCTTCGCCATCGTCTGTGCGAGCAAAGTTTTACCCGAACCTGTTGGACCGAGCAAAAGAATATTACTCTTCGTCAGTTCAACATCTTCGATTTTGCTTTGGCTATTCACACGCTTATAGTGATTGTAAACTGCAACAGACAGCGATTTCTTCGCTTGCTCTTGACCGATTACATATTGATCCAAAATATCGCGGATTTCCTTTGGTTTCGGAATATCCTTCAGATCAAGCTCTTCCTCATGACCGAGCTCTTCTTCCACGATTTCCGTGCAAAGCTCGATACATTCGTCACATATATAAACGCCCGGTCCTGCTACAAGCTTACGAACCTGCTCTTGTGATTTGCCGCAAAAAGAACATTTCAATTGCCCTTTTTCATCATTAAATTTAAACATCTAACCACCCCTTTAAGATTTCATCGGTGAAGAAAGAACCTGGTCAATAAGCCCATATTCCTTGGCTTCTTCCGCGCTCATGAAGTTATCGCGGTCTGTGTCCCGTTCGATTTTTTCAAGGGGCTGACCTGTGCGATCTACATAAATTTGATTCAACTTCTGTTTCGTCTTGAGGATCCAATCGGTATGAATCCAAATGTCGGACGCTTGACCTTGAACACCACCGAGCGGTTGATGAATCATAACTTCGCTGTTAGTCAGCGCGTATCTTTTGCCCGGAGCCCCAGCTGTTAAAAGGAGCGATCCCATGCTTGCCGCCATCCCTACACAAATGGTTGAAACATCCGGTTTGATATATTGCATCGTATCGTATATACCCATGCCGGCTGTTACTGAACCACCGGGTGAGTTGAGGTACAAGTGAATGTCCTTCTCGGGATCATCTGCTGCAAGGAACAGCAATTGAGCAATAACCAGATTGGCGACATCATCGTCAATCGCACTGCTTAAGAAAATAATGCGATCCTTGAGCAATCTGGAATAGATATCGTATGAACGTTCCCCACGACTTGTTGATTCCACAACCATTGGTACCAGACTCATGCCACCAACCTCTTTTCTCTATACAGATTAGTCTTATCGTTTCAAAAATATTTTAACACGTTCACGGCCCGATGTCATTTTTTCACTACAGCAGACCTGTCCACCGCTTGTGATAGTGACGTCATCACGCCAATTTCCTTAATACCATACGCTCATACGGATACCTATGTAATCACATATATCTGTGCCCGAGGATAAAAATAAGGCACGTAACGAAACTTACGTGCCTTATCATATCTGTATGGAGGCCGATTGCTCGGCCGTTCTAGGTAGTTTGAAAAATCTTACTCAGCTTTAGCGTCTTCAGCAGCTGGTGCTTCTTCTACTGCTTCAACTTCTACACTATTGCTAACAAGGAAATCAATGGTTTTGCGCAAAGAAAGTTCTTCGCTCAAGCTGCCCAGTGAACCGTTAGCTGCCAAGATGCTGCGAATTTCTTCTGGAGTACGTTTGTAAGCTTCAGCCATAGTAGCCAACTCTTCGTTAACTTCTTCTTCAGAAACTTCAATGTTCTCTTGTTTAGCGATAACTTCCAGTACCAGGTTGTTGCGAACGCGTTTTTCAGCATCGCCTTTCATTTGGTTCTGCAAGTCTTCACGAGTTTGACCCGAGAAGCTAAGGAACATATCCATGTTCATACCTTGTTGACGAAGACGAGTGTCGAAGTCACGAACCATGTTCTCAACTTCGCTGTTGATCATTGCTTCTGGGATCTCAACTTCAGCGTTTGCTGCTGCTTTATCAACAACTGCGTTCTCGCGAAGGCCTTTCAGTTCATCCTGTTTACGGGATTCGAGCTGAGCTTTCAGATCTGCTTTGTACTCTTCCAAAGTTTCGAATTCACTTACATCTTTAGCAAACTCATCATCGAGTGCAGGAAGTTGTTTGCGTTTGATTTCGTGCAGTTTCACTTTGAATACTGCTTTCTTACCCGCAAGGTTCTCTGCATGGTATTCGTCAGGGAAAGTAACTTCAACATCTTTGAAATCTCCAGTGGACATTCCCACTACTTGCTCTTCAAATCCAGGAATGAAGGAGTTGCTACCAAGTTCAAGAGAATGACGCTCAGCTTTTCCGCCTTCGAACGGTACGTCATCAACATATCCGTCAAAATCGATCACAGCGATGTCGCCGTTAGCTGCTGCTTCTTCTTCAACTACTACGAGTTCAGCATGACGCTCTTGCAGACGAGCAAGCTCAGCGCTCAGCTCTTCTTCAGTCACTTCAGCTTTTTGTACTGGAACTTCCAGACCTTTGTAATCGCCGAGCTTCACTTCAGGTTTAACCGTGATCTTCGCTTTGAAGATAAAGGATTGACCTTTAGCAAATTGCTCAATATCAACTTCAGGACGGTCTACAGGGAAGATGTCAGTTTGTTCAACTGCTTCACCGTAAGCTTCAGGAAGAAGAATGTCGATTGCATCTTGGTACAAGCTTTCTACACCAAAACGGGATTCAAAGATCGGGCGTGGCACTTTACCTTTACGGAAGCCTGGTACGTTAGCTTTCTTAACGACTTTGTTAAAAGCTTTATCAAGTGCTGCTGCAACGCGTTCTGCGTCAACTTCTACTTCAAGAACTCCAAGGTTCTTCTCTATTTTTTCCCATGTTGCTTTCATATTATACTTTTCCCTCCAAAATATAGGTTCACAAGTTTACTTCAAAAAATGATACAATCCACGCACAGAATAACCATTATATTATATACAACATTACTTTATTTATCAAGTAGAGAAGTCTTTACAAAACCCTTGAGCGCACGATATGCCCCCTCAAATTGAAAGCGCATGCCGTCTGTAATGCCGTACATTCCACGAGTCTCCTCCTCTTGCCGTGTACCGTTTAAGCTCTCAGATACAAACTGGTGTAACGCCCCCGCCCAAATATCTAGTAGCGCGTCTTCCCCATCCAGTATTTTCCGATACTCTTCCGATCCATAAATCGACATGACGAACTGGCCCCAGAGCTCCTGTGCAAAATAATACAGCGTTGGCTCATGTACCTCCGCCTGCTCGGCTACCCGCTCGAGCACCTGACTCACCTGTGGTGGAAAATCCTCTGTCTGCAGCGGCACACTTTCAATCTCTACAATTGCTGTTTCGTGACCACGAATCAGATTCACTGTTCCCTGCATCCCACGCCGCCGAAGGGTCTGAAGGGTCCGAAATTGCAGCAGCGGGTGAACATTATCCCCCTGCAGCCATGCCGTCAGCGCCTCATCGACTCCGCCGCCTTCCAGATATGAAAGCTGCTCTAGTGCTAGGATTGTCGCCTCTGACAGCGGCTCATTCATTATCCGCTGCAGCAGCTTTTGAGGATACCCCGCATCCTCAGTCATTTTTGATTTGGCCAAGAAACGGGCCATATCTTCTTCCCTTAAATCTTCGTCTTCGGGGTGAACGGCTCCTTCCGCATCTCCATTCTGAGAGGCGTAGGGGAAAGCTGTTTCGAGCCATTCCAGCAGAGACCGCCATTCCTCGTAATTTCGTTCTTCCTGTCCTTGACACTGCAACAAAAAACGCAGCAGCTCCATCGCTTCCCCGTATCGTTCACTCTCCAGCATCACCGTAAGCTGGATTTGATAATAGTCCAGTGTCTTGGGAAACAGGACGATATTCTCTTTTGTGGCGGGGGAATCTGAATCTTTAATGAGGGCACCTCCTTATAGCTAATTATGTGAATTGAATTCTAAAACGTCATAAATGTTATTAAGACCTTAAGCTTCTTCCGAAACTTAATAATTGTAGATTATAGCATACCCCGTACTCTTTTTAAAAAACAGCTTGAAAAACATCGACGTACATGATATGATAACTCCTGCTTGCTTTTCAGCCAGCAATCATGTCCCGGTAGCTCAGCTGGATAGAGCATGCGCCTTCTAAGCGCACGGTCAGGGGTTCGAATCCCTTCCGGGACGTCAGAGTAACAGCCTTCCTTCGGGGAGGCTGTTTTGCGTTCAGGGGATGAGAAACCCAGGTGGTTCGTCGGAGCATAAGCATCGATAGGATCAGCTTCGCAGTCAGCCCGAAAGGGCTGCATCCCGTTCGGGGCAAGTAACAGCCTTCCTTCGGGGAGGCTGTTTTTGCGTTCAGGGAAAGAGAAGCCCAGGTGGTTCGTCGGAGCATAAGCATCGATAGGATCAGCTTCGCAGTCAGCCCGAAAGGGCTGCATCCCGCTCGGGGCAAGTAACAGCCTTCCTTCGGGGAGGCTGTTAACGAGTCCAGAGGTAAAAATATTCGGCTCAACAGACGAAATTATAGTGTCAATCATTGGACAGGTTGTTGAATACTATGTGGCTGGACCCGACAGCTGGTGATGCTTCTCGGGGCATCATAAGGTGGTGTGTCGGCTGGTCTATGATCAGTGCACTAGGCTTGTTGAGTAACTAAGGCTCGGCCGAGTACAGTTGGCGTTCCTCATACCATCCTTGGGCGCTGTATCAACTGCGGTACGCTCGATACACTAGATTGGTTGAGGGAACTAGGAGCTCGACGGTGGCGTATTATGAGCAACTGGGTATCGGATTCGTGGCAGCTTACATTAGGACGAGGACCTTTCAGTTTTTGGAGCTACATAGGTTGAACAGATCGAATGGTTATTTCCTGCCGAGACTATAGTTTTAGGGAAATCCTCCCTGATATTTACCTATAATCTCTAAAAAACAAACTTTTTAGGGAATTCCTCCCTAAATATTCCCTAAAAACCGCTAATCATGAGTAATCAAGGATATTTCAGGGAGGTTTTCCCTAATTATGCTTCTAAAGAGCATAAAACGCTGAATTTTAGGGAGATATTCCCTAATTACGAATAAAAAACTTCAATCCATTACTAATCTATCGACACCCCATCAATAACCCTATAAACAAATAAAGGCCTACAGGCTTCCCCCGTAGACCCCAATTCATTACTTCCGGCGATTGCTAAGCCACAGCGGAAATCGAAAGACAAAATTGATAAACAAAACAACAAATACAAGTACGGCTGCCGACTTATCAGCAATTTGACGTGCATCTTCTACAATCGCCTCGGATTGTACATACCAAAGATGTACGGCCAGTGTTTCACCCGGCGAGAACAGATTGAAATCCCACATTTCTCCCGAGGTACTGAGACCAGCGGTAAGGATAATAACCGCAGACTCCCCGAAGGCGCGTCCAGCAACGAGACAAATCCCAGTAACAATGGCAGACATTGCAACGGGCAGGACTACCGTGCGGATCACGTGGAATTTAGTCATCCCAAGCGCATAACCAGCCTCGCGGATCTCCCCGGGGACAGCACGTACCGCTTCCTCTGTCACTCGCGCAAGCATAGGTAGATTCAGCAGTGCCAAGCTGACGCCTCCGCCAAGAATCGTCAGACCGATATCGAAATATTCCGCAAAAATCGCGAGTCCGAGCATACCGAATACAATCGATGGAACCGATGACAGGGATTCTACGCAAATACGTAGTGCGCCTGTAAATTTATTGTCTGGTGCATATTCAGCCATATAGATTCCGGCACCCAAACCAATTGGAACGGAAATAAACAGCGAGATGAACAAAATGTAAAAGGAGTTAAACAGCACCGGGCCAATCCCACCACCTGCGTCAATCTCTTCAGGCTGTTTAATCAAGAAATCGGGCCGAAGTGCCGGTAGACCTTTACTAAGAATCGTGAAGAGCAGCCAGAAGATCAGCAGCATGACTAAAGCCCCAAGCGTATAAAACCCTATGGTTGCAATTTTATTGTTTCTTTGAGCCCGCGCTGTATGCTTTGTACTTGCGAATCCGTTCACGCTGCATCCCTCCTTTTTCTACCCAGCACGCGGATGATCAGAATTAATACAAATGATATTACTAGCAGGAGAAATGCCATCATATGTAGCGCATAGTTCCATGTAGAGTCAAACTCTACATTGGAGATTTGCATAACGATGTTACTAGTTAGCACCGATGCTGGCGTGAATAACGTCTTCGCCAATTGCGGTGTATTCCCGATAACCATAACTACAGCCATCGTCTCACCCACAGCACGAGTCATACCTAGAATAACCGCAGAGATAATTCCCCGGCTAGCCGCAGGCAGTACTACACGCATGATGACCTGTAAACGGGTAGATCCAAGAGCATATGCAGCATCACGATATTTGCGCGGCACAGAGACAATGGCATCATCACTGATTCGGCAAATCGTTGGCAGCACCATTAATGCGAGCACCAGCGCAGCAGCTAACAAGCCATCGCCTAAGCTCTCCCCACTAATTCTGCGCAAGAAAGGAAGTAATACCGTTAAGCCTATATATCCGTAAACAATTGAAGGAATCCCTACCAATAAATCTAGCACTGGACGGATAAAAGTCTTCATCCATTTTGGAGCAATCTCTGCACAAAGTACTGCCATCCCTACCGAAATAGGAACTGCGATCAGCAGCGTTAATGCAGTTAGTGAAAGTGTATTTACAATGAAGGCAGCCGCTCCAAAAGAATCCTCTTCCGGCGTCCAGTTAAAGGAAAAGAAAAAGTCCGCAGGCGAGAGATGGCCGAACAGAAGCATAGCCGTTTTGCCGATAAATAGAATTACAAGTCCAAGCACGAAGCAAAGCGCAAGAATGCTGAATAAAAAATAAAACTTAAACAATTTGTTGCTAAACAAATGTCTACCATGACGTTTAGGATTAGCGCTAACCTGCGTTACGCTCTCTTTTCCCCTAGTTGCCAAGCCTTGGACTGGTGCCCCCATACTTTCCCTCCTGTAAGCGGCCACCCCCGTATCAAGATCGGAGCTGGCCGCTGTTACCGTTCAATATGATCTTTAGATGTTATTAGCCCTTCATTGCTGCGATCGGAATAAATTTAAGCTTTTTCAGGGAACCTTGTTGGAACTTCTTGCTTTGTACGTATTCGATGAATTCTTTTGTAGCGCCAGTAGGTTGGCCTTTAGTCATGTAGTAACCATAAGCCCAGATCTTATAAGATCCATTGATTACGTTGTCTGTAGTAGCAGCTATACCGTTGTGTTTAACAGCTTTTACGTCGCCACTTACATATACAAGGTCGATATAACCGATAGAGTTAGGAGTTGTTCCTACGGCAGTCTTCATGTCACCGGATGAACCTGTTTCTTTGTAGTTCTTAGCCTTTTTAACGATATCTCCGCCATCCAAAGCTTTAGCTTGATAGTTAACGCGTGTACCGGAGCCGAAAGAGCGAGTGATAACCACGATGTCAGCATCTGCACCGCCTACTTCTTTCCAGTTCGTGATTTTACCTGCGAAAATACCTTTAAGCTGTTCAGTTGTAAGGTTATCTACACCAACATTTTTGTTAACGATTGTAGCAAAAGGAATAACTGCTACTTTGTTTGCTACTTGACCGTCAAAAGCTTTGAAGCCTGGTACGTCGATGCTAGCATCCCAGTCGCAAGCGCCGATATCAGCGATGCCTTTTTTAACAGCTTGAGGTCCAGTTACTGAACCTTTACCTGAGGCTGCGATTTTCACTTTAGGGTGCAGCTTTTGGAATTCTTTTGCCGCTTGAAGCGTCAATGGAAGAAGTGCGGTTGAACCGTTAACTGTGATTTTACCTTTAAGTGAATCGGCTGCTGCTGCAACCCCTGCGAAAGATGCGGTTACCGCAATTACAGCCGTTAGAGCCGTTACTGTTAGCTTTTTGAAAATCTTCATTTGTATAATTTCTCCTCTCGGCTCTACGCCGTTAAAATATGATTAGGGATATTTATTATTTCGACAGTTGCAATGCTTTACCGCCTTGAACCACCCATACACCGCCATCACTTACGATAGCAAGCTTGCTTCCATCATTCGAAACAGCTACTTCAGATACATCTTCAGTGGAGCGGAACAGCTCAGTCTTAGCTCCATTGTTATCAACGGAATAGACTACTGTGCTTCCATCTGCCGCTGAACCTGCTACAACCAAGCCGTTCTTAACGCCAGTAGACCAAGTTACTTCAACATCAAGTGCAATGTTGCTGCTTTTTCCGTCTGCTTTTACAACCTTCAATGTGTTAGCTGCGTTACCCTCAGCATCTGCACTCAGGTAAACGACGCTACCATCAGCAGAAATTTCAGGGTACAGTTTGTTATCCGGTGTAGTTGTCAGTGCAGCTGGTTTAGCATCTTTCGTAGCCAGGTCAAGCTTGTAAAGCTGCTCTCCAGCAGAGCTGAAGTCTACAGTAAGAGAATCTTCTGTGCTGTCCGCATCGTTTTTAGCAACACCCGTCAAGTTAACGATATAAACGGCGCTCTTTTCATCAGCGGAAATGCGCAGTTCGGATTTATTTTCTACTTTGTCTGCCAATACGGATTTAACTTCACCAGTGTCTACAGCGATTTTTGCGAGTTTCTCTTGCTTGTCACCTTGGACGAAGTAAATACTTTTACCATCGTTCGACCACACCAGATCCGTTTTTACACTATTGTCAGTGCCAAGTGTCTTAGTAGCTCCGCTAGACAGGTTAATCAGATTCAACAAACCAGTCTCATCATTGAAAGCTCCCCACTGCCCATCCGGCGATACTGCAAAATCTACTGCACTGTCATTTGATGAAAATACTTCGTAGTTACCTGGCTCTGTGCTGAACTTGATAAGTTGAGCAGATTCAGCATCACTTTTGTTCGCAATCAGACTTCCAGCTGCTGTCCAGTGCAAAGTATCAAACAATCCTTCAGGACGAGCAAAGCTTAGAATCGTGCTAGCGTCAGCATCCAGTTCTCCACCTAATGCATAAACTAACTTTGAAAGCTCTACATAGGTTTTACCGTTATAAAATACTGGAGCAACTGTGAATGTCTCGGAATTACCATCTACTTGATAGCTCTTTGAGCCTGTTTTGAGCTTCACATTATGTAATCCTTTGCTGTCATTAAGTTCAAACCCGCCAGCTCCAAGTACTAACTTAGCTCCAATTTCACCAGCTACCTGATTCAGCGAGTACAACTTGTAACCACTGCTATTAATGGTGTTAAACACAATCGGCGTACCATTTACATTCCAAGTGGCTGTACCTTCTTTAACTGCTGTTTTTGCAGCGGTTTGATTGGTAGCCACAGATTTTACATTACTGCCGATGCTAGCTGCAGATACACTCCCAACGCCTACAGTTGCAAGAAGTGCTGAAGCCAACGTTGCGCTAATCCATTTACTGTTTTTCAATTAGATTCACCCTTTTCGTATAGGTAACTGCTAATGTCATTTTCGTCTACAATTGTCAACTCTGTTGCAGAGGAATGTTATGGAAATATTAACTATAATTATTTTTTTGAAAAAGTAGGTATATTAGCGTACTAGACTGCTAAATTCAGATAAACCAAATGGACTAGACACGAAAAAGCCTCATGGGGGATAGCTCTGCGGGGTGCAGTAGCTTTTACTCCATGAGGCTTTTTGTAAATGTGATCTACACTAACTCTTCATTTAAATGCTTTTCCAACGTTCTCCGTACAGCTCCTGGGCCTTTCAGCATCTCATAGAAGTAACTTTCAATCTTGCTACCCAGACCGATTTCATATAACGGTACACCAAAAATCTTCTCATTATCTAGAATTCTATGCACATTAGAGGTCGAATCTCCCAAAGTCACTCCCTGCAGATGCGCTTGAAGCGACTCCATTAACGGATCGGGACTTAGCTCAAATGAATTTCCTTCATCATCCACTCCGATCAAATAGCGGCACCAAGCAGCAATTGCTAGTGGAATCGCCGTCAATTCAGCTGGATGAAGATTTTCGCGTTGTACATAGGATTTGATCGTTTCCCCATAACGAATGCCTACCTTCTGCGACGTATCTGTCGCAATTCGCTGCGGGGTGTCTGGAATAAATGGATTCGCCAATCGCTCTTGCAGCACTTCATCCAAGAACTGCTGTGGACGTAGAATGATAGGATCTACAACTACAGGCAATCCTTCCTTATACCCAATCCGCTCGACTAATGTACGTAGAGTCTGATCCTGCATCTCATCCGAAATCTGTGTGTAGCCTAGTAGACAGCCAGTGACCGCTAATGCAGTATGCAAGGGGTTTAGACAGGTGGTAACTTTCATCGTTTCTACCCTGTTCACGGTCTCTCGATCTGTGAATATAATGCCGGCTTCTTCTAATAAAGGTCGCCCATTCGTAAACTTATCTTCAATGACCAGATATTCACTAACTTCTGCGTTAACAAAAGGCGCGGTATGAGCGTTCCTCGAGGTAATAAGTATATCCATACCGCCAATCCCTTGCTCCTGTAAAGCATTACGTACTACCTCGGATGGACGTGGTGTGATTTTATCGATCATCGACAAGGGGAATGTTATGAGACTCTCGTCTTCGAGGTACGCAACAAAACCTTCCTCCACAACCCCTTTCGCAGCCCATGCCTTGGCGATTGTAATCACGCTATTTTTCAACATATCCCCATTGTGCGAACAGTTATCCATACTGACAAAAGTCATCGGATACTGCCCCTTAAGATATCGACGGTACGCTAGAGAAGCGATCACACTCATGCTGTGGGATGGCTGCTCTGGCCCTTGCTCCATATCCTTCTTTACGATATCAAGGTACATTCCATCAGGACCGGTCAAGGTATAACCTTTCTCTGTAACGGTGAAGCTGGCCATCTGCAGGCTCGGGTTTTCAAAAATTTCAACCAAACGGCAGTAATCCTCCGCTCGATTCTTGTTTGCCATAATAGCTTCGGTAATGCTGCTAATGACCTTTTTTGTAAACTCGCCACTCGCATTCATTAGTACGAGAAGTGTTAAATGATCATGTGGTTTATAAATTTTGTCAATCAGCTCGTAGTCAGAGGAGGTAGCGGCAATAATACCTGTATCTGCTTTTCCAAGCTCCAACAGCTTCTGGTGAGCATTCGCAACAAATCCCCGAAAAATATTTCCCGCTCCAAAATGAACCCATTCCGGCCTAACGCGCGTATTCTCCGCCACCTGCTCATAATCAAACTGAGGAAGCTCCACGTCAGCGTCCTTCCACGCCTCTGCACATGATTGAATACTCTCTCTTGTCAGAAGCAGCATTCACTTCACCCCCATCGTATTGTCGAGACTATCCCACACACCAAGTAAATACATGATCCCCATTGCTCTATCGTACAGCCCGTACCCCGGGCGGCAAGTCTTCTCTTCCCCCCACAAATGACGACCATGATCTGGACGCACATACCCCGTATATCCATTCTCATGATACGCTTTAACAACCTCTGCCACATCCACACTGCCATCCCGTCCACGATGAGAGACCTCAATAAAATCTCCGTTCTCAAAAACCTTAACATTTCGAATATGAGCAAAATGAATGCGATTACAGAATTCCCGAATCATAGCCGGCAGATCGTTCTTCGGATTCGTACCGAGCGACCCAGTGCAGAAGGTTAATCCATTATACGGACTATCTACTGCGTCAAGTAAACGACGGATCGTATCACGGCTGCGGACAATGCGGGGCAAGCCAAAGATCGGCCAAGCAGGATCATCGGGATGAATAGCCATTTTGATATCGACTTCTTCACAGACAGGAATAATGCGCTTCAGAAAATAGACCAAGTTCTCGAACAGCTTCTCTTCCGTTACATCTGCATAAGCGGCGAATAGCTCATCGAGCTTCGCAAGACGCTCCGGCTCCCAGCCAGGCATCGTAAATTCGCCTGCCCCCTCGAGAATACGATTCACCATGTCGCGCGGGTTCTCATTAATGGCCGCATTTTCATAAAAAAGAGCATTCGAGCCATCTGGCAATTCCTTGTACAGCTCCGTCCGAGTCCAGTCAAAGATAGGCATGAAATTGTAACAGATCACTTTAGTACCGACCTTGGCTAGCTTCCGTATGGTGTCTATGTAAATATCGATATATTTATCACGCGTCGGGAGTCCAATCTTGATATCATCATGGACGTTCACACTCTCTACTACGGCAGTACTAAACCCTTTGCTCGTAATTTGATCCGCAACCTTTTGAATGTCATCCATTTCCCACACTTCGCCCGCTACCTTATGATGTAGTGACCAGACAATGCCCATTACCCCCGGAATTTGCCGGATATGATCAAGCGTAATGTTGTCATTGCCTTCCCCATACCATCTCCATGTCATGTTCATCTAGATAAAACCTCCTATATTTCATGTGTCGAGATCTTGTATACAAGATAATATACTCAAATATTAGATTTAAATAATACCTTTTGTCAATGACATAAAATCAATAATTCCCGATCTTGTATACAAGATTAAAAAATTATATAATGAAATCACTATCTTATTTCAGGATCCCGTTTCAGATATCCGCATTACAAATTCAACGGCAATGGAGACGCAACCTCATGTCCACCAAAAATGATATTTTGAACCTATTAAAGCACGAAATTCTTAATTTAACACTAAAACCTGGAACCATTCTAAGTGAGACCGTGTTATCCGAACGGTTTCAGATATCCAGAACACCTTTGCGCGATGTACTAAAGCAGCTATCCCTCGAGTCCTATATTGATGTGTATCCGAAGAAAGGGAATCTGGTTTCATACATTGATTTGGAATCTGTCGAGCAAATGATCTATTTAAGAAGCGTTTTAGAAAAGGATATTATCAAAGGTCTATGCGATAGCCTTACTCTTAAAGGAATTATAGAACTTAAGAAGAACCTAGAAAAACAAAAAAATGCCATACATCAAGTACATGCCATTGAGCACTTTTTTGCATTGGATGACGCCTATCATAAGACGTTATTCACATTAGCAGGACATGAATTTTTGTGGGAGCAAATTAAGTTTTCCCATGTGCATTATGAAAGATATCGACGCTTGCATACGCTAAAGGCAGAAAAGCTGGAGAAAATTTTGAGCGAGCATCACATGATCCTGGATTGTATGACAAATCATGAACCAGACAAAGTGGATGAGCTAGTCCAGCATCATTTGCGTGAAGATATGAACTCCCTATACTTACTGGAGAATTTTGCAGATTATATTAAAGCGTAATAACGCGTATTTACAGAGTTTACATAAAAATAAAAAGACCGCCTCAAGCAGCCATTTTCATGGCTTTTAGGACGGTCTCTTTTTTTATATCACGCATTAAGGCATATTCGGATAAATCATTACCTTAATACTTGTATCCTTCTCTTTACGTGCTACTTCAAGAGCTTCTTGAGTATCTGTAAGCGCAAAGCGATGCGTAACTATTTTCTCAATATCTAATGAAGAATGCTGCAACGCTTGGATCGAAGCCGGATAGGTATTCGCGTAACGAAAAACACCATAAGCATCGATCTCACCATCGATAAATTGTCCCATGTCCATCGGAATAGCACTATCGGCTGGTAAACCGACAAATACAATTCTCCCGCCACGGCGAACCCACTTAATTGTATCCGCCATCGCCCTTGCGTTACCCGATGATTCTACGACGAGTGTAACTCCAAATCCGTTTGTTAACTCATTGAGGCGCTGTCCAACATTCTCTTTTACTGGATCTAATGCTGCAGTGAAGCCCATCTCCATTGCAAGTTGACGCCGAAAAGGTACGACATCCGTACCATAAATTTCAGAAACGCCAAATAGCTTTGCTGCTTGTCCTGCAAGCAGTCCGATCGGACCAAGACCCGTTATTAGCACTCGATCAAACGGTTGAACCTTACCACGCATCATCGCATGAAAACCAACCGACAATGGCTCCAGCATTGCGCCTTCCTCATAACTCATAGAATCCGGAAGTTTAAATAGATAATCGCTTGGCATGACAATGTATTCTGCCCAAGCCCCATTTACTGGGGGTGTTGCAAGAAAGACCACATCTGGACACAAATTATAACGTCCTGATTTACAATAGTCGCATTGTCCACAGGTCACTCCTGGCTCAACCGCTACTCGGTCACCTACAGCTATATTTGATACCTGCTTACCAACCTCAACGACTTCACCAGCCAGCTCATGGCCTAATATGATCGGTTCCTTTACTACATAACGACCGATTCTTCCATGCTCATAGTAATGAACATCTGACCCGCAAATTCCGATACAATACACCTTAATTAGCGCTTCATTAACCTTAGGAACAGGAATATCTATTTGCTTCACAGAAATTGATAATTGCTCATCCATTATTGCAGCATTCATCTTGCCTGTTAACATGTACACGCACCTCATTTATCGTAGTAGTTGAAAGGACAATCGATCATTCAAACCGAAACCAACCGAAATCGAACTGACTTCCAGGCAAGAAGATAAACGTTACCTTCTGCTCCCCTGTCACTTTCTCCAACTCAAATACTCGCTCTACATATCCATCTGACTGTGTAAATTCGATCAGTTGATTGTTAGATGTTTCATCCTCTTCGAAGCGAAGATGAATGGTATTCTTATCGATCGGAGTTCTCCCACAAATGACAAGCTTTGAAGTACCTTCCGTCGTAAAATCCATCTGCTCGAACACGAGAGATACGTTATTCCCGATTCCTTCAACACCCTGTTCCGTGATGGTGAACGTATCACCATAAATGCGATCACAATCCACAGCCCTATTCTGCTCGAACGCTCGGTTCTTTTTCACAAATGAGAAGCCTTTAATGTGCACCTTCTTCTGTAATACGAAACAAATAGAGCTGATACCCGTGAGTCTCTTGGATAATAGATAGGTTGCCTCCTGATAAACATTCCATTGCGATTCCTTCTGATAAATAACGTCTGCCAAAAGCTCACTGTTCTCTTCGTCCGGCATGCCTTCCCAAATCTGGAGCTCGTAGGCTTCGCTAGACAATGCGAATAGGGGAATCGTTATCAAATCCGAGCCGTAAGTTCCAAAGTCAATCTCGCGATAAGCAACCTGCGTCTCACCATCTCGACTCGTTGCTACGCCTCGTTCATTTCCGTTTCCGACTTCGCCTTTAACCTCGTCATGTAGACCGCCAGATATAAATCCATACGGATCCTTGTAAGCCGTCCCCAGACCGCTCGCTGTAAATTCCAACTGTGAAATCAGCTTTGTCTTTTCCGTACCGTTCTTACTCATACAGCGAACGCGGAAACTCCCATCTCCTAACGCCGTGATCTTGGCTTCTTGTCCCAGTTGTTCGAGCCGCGCTAGATTGGACTCAATCCCTACATCATTTACAATACTCCACTCCACTTCAGTATAGGAAGTGTCTTTAGGGTAAAGGATGGCGTGTACATTCATGTCTCTTCTATTTTCATTAAACTGTTGTCCAGAATAACTTATAATTTCTATCTTTCGTAAAGGAATTTCTTCTACATTTCCCATTACACAGGGCAACTCTAGATTTCTAGTGTTAGCTGAAATGCCTATTCCACGATCTGCCACAGGGAGCGATTGAAGCTGTAGCTTACTACCTACTACACCTTTCGATGTAACCTCAACTGTTATCGTACCTGCTTCTAAACTCGCAGCAACAATCGCCATAAGCTTACCGCTGAACAAGCGTCTACTCATTCCTTTGTATGGATCATAGTCCGTGCTGTCTCCATTATCTAAACCGATCAAACGGCCTGCTCCGCCCACCTGAACCTGAACGCGACTGTTTGCATTCTCAACAGCATTACCGTGCTCATCCTCCATCGTAATTTCGATGAAGATTAAATCTGTGCCGTTCGCAAGGAGTGTACCCTTATCAGCTTTTAAGCAGATTCGACTCGCATCCCCGAACGATTTCCTGATGTCTACTGCAATGATTTGGCCAGCCTCATCATAAGCGATTGCCTTGAGCTCGCCTGGTTCATAAGGAAGCTTCCACCAGCCCGCTAGCTGCGTTCCATGTACATGATCGATTTCATAGGTCCCAACAGTCTCACCATTGAACAGCAATTCTATCTTGGGAGCATTCGAGCAGACTCGAACATCGATCATTTGACCGGGATTGAAATCCCAATAGGGAAAAATATGCACCATCGGATGCTCCTTGTAATTTGTCCAAGCCGCTTGATAGATGTAATATGAATCCTTTTTAAAGGTCGCTGTATCAATCTGTCCAAAATACGAATTCTTCGTATGATACGGTGTAGGTTCACCAATATAATCAAAACCCGTCCATATAAATTGCCCTAATGAGAACGCTGCATCTCGCTCCGCGATAATACACGCTTCTGCTGACTTCGCTCCCCAGCTTGTAGAGCTATTACCTAGTGCAGAGCACTGCTCATCGTCATCAGCCAGGATGGATTGCTCGAATGGGAAATGATATATTCCCCTGCTCTGCACAATAGAGGCGGTTTCACTACCATAGATAATCCAGTCAGGATGTTCCGCGTGATGCTGATGGTAATATTTTTCCGCATAATTGTAGCCTGCCACCTTTACGATGTCCGCACATTTCTGAGCATTCTCCCATGGCATATAGTTCGATCCAATGGTCACTTTCCCGTTGCCTTTCGGATCATATTGAAGCACGGCTTCCATCAACATGCTCGTCAATTCTTGCCCTCGCTTGTCAGCATGCGTATCATAAATTTCATTGCCAATACTCCACATGAACAAGCTTGGATGATTACGATCTCGCATGACCCAGCTTCTCACATCTTTTAACGCCCAGTCCTTGAAAAATCTTGCGTAATCATATGTGGTCTTCGATCGCTCCCACATATCAAAGGCTTCTGAAACCACAAGCAGCCCCATTTCGTCCGCCAGATCCATAAGCTCTGCAGCAGGCATATTATGAGCGGTGCGTATTGCATTTACGCCCATGTCCTTTAAGATCTCAAGTCTTCTTCGCAATGCTGCTGTATGAAACGCCGAACCCAATGCTCCAAGATCATGATGCTCACAAACTCCGTTAAGCTTAATCTTTACCCCATTCAGAAGCATTCCCTCTTGCGGATCTAGTACAATCGATCGAAAGCCTATACACTGTGTTACTTCTTCTATTGTTGTCCACACTTCATCAGAACCCTGATCAGGTGCCTTATGCTGCAATTCCGTTTTTAGCTGATATAAATGCGGCTCACCGGGGCTCCATAATAAAGCATTCTCTACAGTCAGCACCTGACTTACACGTGAGGTGGCTTGTGTTTGATCTCCAGCCGAGATTTTCTCAACACAGGTCTTTATCTCTCGATCCTTGTACAGAATGGTTTGGGAAAGCCGCATATCTCCTGTAATGCTCACATCGGTGTCGATCTCCACTCGCCAAACGTCATTTTTTTGTACTGTATGAATGTAAATTCCATCTGTCACGATGTGATTGCAATCTCTTGTCTTGAGCCATACATTCCGATAGATACCCGCTCCTGAATACCATCTACTATTCGGACTCTGATGCACGACCTTCACTAGAATTTCATTTTCCCCGTCTATGAGCATATCTGTAATTTCGTATTCAAAGGAAGAATAACCGTATTTCCATTCCCCAACCCATTGATGATTCACATAAATCGTGGAGTCCATATAAATACCATCAAAACACAGCAATAGCTGCTCATCGTTCTTCGTATTTATAAAATATTTTCGATACCAGCCAATACTATTCTCATATAAGTCTAACGTGTTATAAATCAACCAATCATGTGGGAGATCGATGGGATGGAAATCCAAGGACTCAGCATTCGTCACTTCTAAAGTACTCTTGGCGAATTCCCAGTCCTCATTAAATAATCTTTTCTGATTCAAGGTGTATCTTCCTTTCTTCTCATAGGATTATGAAACAAAGGGATGGAGCAATAGAAGGAGTGGCCCTGCTGGACACACTCCTCCTACTGCTAATATTTAGTATATTGTACGTTGATGCTGGTCTGGGATACCGCTTTTTCGATAGAAATACGTATTGATGATATCTCTCCACTCGCGGGCATGTAGTACCTGTTCGTGCAGACGGTCTGCCACCTGTCCAAACCTGCTGCCATCCATTTTCCCCTCAAGGGACTGCCACTTCTCTTTCAGCCCTGCTGCGCGATCCACGCCATCAAAATGCGTATCATAAATATGCTGGATGACCGTTTTACCAGATTTAAGAGTATGCGTATACGGTACATGATGAAAGAACAGTAATAGCTCATCTGGACAAGTAGCTACCGATTCATACAAATCTACATTCGCTCCTTGATACTGAGCAACATATCCCGTACCCGTCTTTATTGTCCGGTCTACGCCAATCCCTTGTAAGTCTGCAAAATGATACGTTCCCCATTTCGAATATTCATATCCATCCACATTTGGACCGTAATGATGATCTGGATTGACCATCCAGCCTACGCCAAGCGGCGAAGTATAAGATTCATAGATATTCCAGGAGGTTAACAAGATCTCACGAATCGTATCTATTAACTGCTCATCCTCTGCACTGAACGTGAGCATTGTCCATTCCTTCGCGATTTGCGCTGCACTTAATTCCGGATTCCAAGCGAGACGACCGTAACCATATAGATTGGCCTGCGCTAACAAATGCCCCGTCCAGTTATGATCATTACCAATATTTGAAACAGCAGCGAAGCCGCTATATTTATAACCGTACATGGATCCATCGACGACCTGTTTCACCGATGACTCCGAATTCGTTGCGTACGTATTAAAATCAAGAACTTCCTTCCATTGAGGAATGAGGTAGCAGACATGGCGCTGTTGGCCTGTGTATTCCTGTGTAACCTGAAATTCAATCATCATATTCGTATGCTTCATGGCACCGAACAACGGAGACACACCTTCCCGTACTTGAAAATCCATCGGTCCATTCTTCACCTGCAAAATAACATTATCCATGAATCGACCATCTAGTGGTTTAAAGTGATCATATGCCGCTCGTGCACGATCGGTGGAGCGATCACGCCAATCCTGTTTGCAATTGTAAACGAAGCAGCGCCAGATGACGATTCCCCCGAAAGGCAATAAAGCTTCAGCCAGCATGTTCGAACCTTCTGCATGATCACGATCATAAGTGAATGGACCTGGACGATTCTCTGAATCAGCTTTTACGAGGAAACCGCCGAAATCTGGAATCAATTTATAAATTTCTACCGCCTTTGCCTTCCACCATTGGCGTACATCAGAATCTAACGGATCAGCTGTATTTAATCCACCGATTTCGATCGGGCTAGCATAGTTAATACTTAGGAATAGCTTCACCCCGTAGGTACGGAAGATATCGGCAACCCTCGCGATGTCAGGAAGATAGCGCTCCGTAATAAACATCGTTTCAAACCGATGTACATTGACATTGTTTATAGCAATCGCATTGATTCCTATCGAAGCGAGCATTCTCGCATAATCTTCCAATCGATCAAAGTCCTTAGTGATTTCGTTGTCTGAGTAGAATATGGACTTCCCCGCGTAACCACGTTCAATGCTTCCATCGATGTTATCCCATTGATTCATCATGCGGAGCGTATTTACCGGCTGTTCCAACATATCCAACGCCTTAATAGATTGACCCGTTCCAAGCAAGCGTAAGAATGCAAATACACCGTACAGTAATCCCACGGGTGTGGAAGCACCTATTGCAATACAGTCCTTCTCCGTGTTTGTTCGAATGGCATATCCTTCTGATCCAATTGCTGTCCTTGTAGCCTCGCTAAAGGTATGCGTAATCAACGGATGATTACTATCAAACGTACCGATTGCAATACAAGCTTGTTTATCTTTATCCTGAGATTCAGCAATGGTGGCTTCTATATCCAGCATTCCTTGTATGGCACGTGTTAGTTCTTGCACAGCACTTTTGATCACTGGATGATCTTGATTGACTGTCAAAATGTTATAGCACCAAGGAGAATAGCACTCTCTTACTGCACTCGATTGAATATAAGGATATTCGAGCCAAGCTTTATACCCTGCGTTATGTAATTCTGTCTTTTGTTCTGCCATAATTCGGTGTCCTCCATTAGTGAGTAAGACTTTTTAATCTAGATGTTGCTAGCTGTGCAATGGTTCTCTTATACTTTTGTAAACGATAGGTTATCCGCATCCCTACTAATAGGAGGAACACGAATGTGACGTACCATAAGCAGCAGGACTTACAACCGTTCCATCTCTATTTTGTATATAAAAGAACAAGTACAAATACAGACGACTATCAAGGTACATTCCATGCTCATCAGGGTGTTGAAATCCTTATTGTTCATGAAGGTAAAGGGACGCTGATTATTGATCAAAATAGCTATGAAATAAAGCCAGGGATGATTTGTATTTTCCAGCCGTATCAACTGCATCATATTCAAATTGAAATTAATGAGGCGGTTCCGTTCGTGCGTTCGATCGTGCATTATGAGCCCAGCATATTTAAAGCTTATTTTGAAAAGTGGCCCATCCTACAAAGCTTTTTCAATCATATTCACAGCGGCAATTCTGCCTCACCTCGATGGTATGAACAGCAGGACCTACAATCCCTGATAGCTCTTTTGAAGGATCTGGATAAAACGCTTCCAACTTTGCACAAAAATGATTTCATGGAAGAGGTCTCATTGTTTCTCATCACGTTCCTACGTACTTTAAAGCCGCTTTGGGATACACAGCAGAAGCCGGCCTCCATGGAACAATTGCTTCGTAAACCACATCAGGCAGAACGTATTATGGAATGGCTGCAGTTGCATTACAAGGAACCTTTGCGGCTTGATCAAATGAGCAAGGATCTGCATCTTTCACCCCATCATTTATCCCACTTGTTCAAGGAATGTACAGGCAGCAGTATTTCCGATTATTTAACGGTCAAAAGAATGCAGGAAGCCGTTCATCTTCTGACTTCAAGCAAATACACAGTTGCACACATCGCCGAGGAAGTGGGGATCACAAATTGCTCTCATTTTTGCAAATTGTTCAAAACCCATTTCGGCACAACGCCTAATCAATTTCGGAAGCAATGGCATTTGCATCATTGAGTTGTTGAACATCCCAGCTGGATTCCTTGTTAACATCATATCAAGTTGATTCGTGAGCAGGTATTCGCATCTTGTGCAAAAATGCCGCTACTTTGCGATTTACACCTAATTGTAAGTTAGTTTCAAGTAGCGGAAATCTAGCACTTTACATTTACTGGATTCCGGAGCACAATAATGAGTGAGCGCTCACTCATTATTGTTGTGCAGAGCACTCAGTAACACCACACTGTATCCCAGACTATTCAGAATCGAGGAGATGAATATGGGTTCGGAAGTTCCAGTCATTTCAGTGAGCCATGTTGGTAAAGCCTTTGGAGACAAACAGGTGCTCGAAGATATTTCACTTCAAGTGGAGCGTGCGGAAACCTTCGGCATATTAGGGCCCTCTGGCTCCGGAAAAACAACGCTAGTAAAGCTGCTTACAGGTATCGATGAGGTGACCTCAGGTGAGGTAAAGGTGCTTGGTGTCACCATGCCTAAGTTATCCATGCTGCAGCAAATTGGATACATGGCTCAATCTGATGCCCTATATACGGAACTCAGCGCAAAAGAAAATCTGGAGTTCTTCGCTGCGCTATATGGACTAAAAGGTGCGGAGCGCGGAAAACGCATCAAAGCTGTTATGGAACTAGTAGATCTTCAGGAGCATCTGCGCAAAAGAGTAGATCAATACTCTGGCGGAATGAAACGCCGCCTATCCCTGGCGATTGCGCTGCTTCATGAGCCTCCGCTACTTCTACTTGATGAGCCAACAGTTGGTATCGATCCTGTACTCCGACTATCCATCTGGAAAGAACTAAAAGCGCTGAACGAGAAAGGTACCACGATTGTACTCACTACGCATGTCATGGATGAAGCTGAGAAATGTGATCGCCTTGGAATGATCCGTGATGGCAAGCTGCTTGCCGCCGACACACCTGCCGGACTGCTTGAAGCCACTGGCTCAGCTTCTATTGAAGAAGCCTTTCTATATTATGGAGGTGTCCGTTCATGAGAATTCGAGCGATCACCTTACGGATTTTGCGACAATTTATTCATGATAAAAGAACGATGGCCTTAATGTTCATTGCACCGCTCGTCGTTCTAAGTTTAATGAGCTTGGTATTCAACGGGGACGCCTATGAGCCAAAAATTGGAGTATCCGGTGTGCCACTAAATATCTCAGCTGCGTTAAAAGAAGAAAATACCACAATTAAAGAGTATGCCAGCGAAGAGCTAGGGAAAAGTGCTCTAGTAGAAGGAAAGATTGACGCTTTGATCACTTTGGACGGAAACGTTGGGAATTCAGGAGTCATCCCTCAAGTGTTGTTAGAGGGTAGCAATCCTACAGCCAACAAGGCGGTAATTATGACGCTTCAAAAGCTTTCTCAGAAGCTCCTACCAAGTACAGAGGAACAGCTGCAATTACAGCCCCAGATCAGCTACTTATACGGTTCTGAGAATATGAAGACGATTGACCGCTTCGGCCCGATTATGATTGGCGTATTTGTTTTCTTTTTCGTATTCCTGATTGCCGGTGTTTCATTCCTGCGAGAGCGGACTACAGGCACCCTTGAACGTTTACTTTCCACTCCTTTAAAAAGATGGGAGATTGTACTCGGGTATGTATGTGGTTTCGGAATTTTTACCGTATTCCAAGCGCTATTGATCTCGTGGTTTTCCATTCAGATTCTTGGCATTATGATGACGGGAAGCTTTGGTTACGTAATGCTGATCACCTTACTCCTGTCGATGACAGCTTTGACGCTGGGCACGCTACTATCTGCTTTTGCAGCCAACGAGCTACAGATGATTCAATTCATCCCGCTTATTATCGTGCCACAAGTTTTCCTCAGCGGACTGTTCCCACTCGACACTCTACCGCTATGGCTACAGCGCATCGGCTACGCAACCCCAATTTATTATGGATCAGAAGCGCTTATGAACATCATGATCCGTGGCAAAGGATGGAATTCCATCGCTCTGGATGTCTATGTACTGATCGGATTCTCACTATTATTCATGGTGCTGAATGTATTGGCACTGCGCAAACACCGGAAAATGTAGCCTCACTAAGAACTTTCATCGGTTGAACGGAATGAACCAAGTTTGGAGGATAATTGTAATGAAAGAATATGATTCTACGGAACAAAATATAGAAGAGCAGTGGATTGAAGAGCTGCTGGCCATAAGTGAAGAGGATAAACTGACACCGAAGCAGATTTCCATTTTGCATGCGGCGATTGAGGTGTTCTCCGAAAAAGGTTACGCTGCTGCTGCGACTAGTGAAATTGCTCAAAAGGCAGGCGTAGCAGAGGGTACGATTTTCCGATATTACAAAACGAAAAAAGATTTACTGCTCTCCATCATTGGCCCCACCATGAGTCGTATGCTCGCTCCTTTTGTACTGCGGAATTTCAACGGGGTACTCGATGTTCCATATGACAGCTTTGAAGAATTCCTACGGTCATTTATCGTCAATCGTCTGGAGTTCGCCCGTAGAAATTTTAAAATGCTAAAGATTCTGATACAGGAGATTCCTTTCCAACCGTTGCTCAGAGAACAGTTCGCAGAAAATATTCTAAGCAAGGTGCTGGAGCGCGTCATCGAAATTGTTGAACACTTCAAGGCAAAAGGTGAAGTCATTGAATTACCCACACCCGCTATTCTACGTTTCACTATTTCATCCATTGGTGGGTATCTGCTTAATCGCCTGCTGCTACAACCGGAGAAGGACTGGAACGATGAGGAAGAGATTAACCTGACGATCCGTTTTATTATGCACGGGATTAGTGGAGTAGCAGCCCCTATTTGATGCGCACGCCCGTTCTGTTATCATAAGGACTATATAATAGTCGGACTTTTCGAAGAACAAGTTACGAGGAAGGAATTATGTTATGGGCTTTAGTGTGACAGAACGGGTAATTAAGCTGCTGTGCGGCAAGTCTATTTTTGAAAAAGGATTGGCTTATTACCAGTCTGGAAGCGTCGATATAATAGATGTTGAAGAACGTAATGAATCCATCCCAGATCTTCCCCGCTCTCGTTATGAAGCGCTCGTTCAAGGGGGCATTGGCTACGAAGTCATGGTTGTCATCGATATCGACGGTGATGTCACTGCAGAATGTACTTGTCCTGCTTACACGCATGGAGGGCCTTTCTGCAAACATATCGCAGCCGTACTGATCAGCATTGATGCCCTTGAAACTGCTGGAGAACGGCCAGACTGTACCGGAACTTCCAGCCATTCTACTATTGAAGATACTGGAGTCTTAACCCCACGTAATGTTACGGATTCTACGCGAGACATGGGAGGAAGGTCCAGAGACCAGCATCTTGTGAGCAGCCTGCTAGGCATGTTCAGTAACCATAAGCCGCGTCCGAGCGGTACTGGGGCTTTTGTAGATAATAGAATCCCTTTAAATGTCGAGTTCATCTGCAAGCCATTCACTTACAGCTATAGCACTACCATGCTTGGAATAGAAATGAAAATCGGCTCGAAACGACTATATGTCGTTCATAGAATAAGAGGTTTTCTGGAACGTGTACATCGTGGAGAAACCTTCGAATTCTCGAAGCATTTCGTCTATGACCCTGCCATTCACAGCTTTCGGAAGGAAGATAACATCGTTCTTCAGAAGCTAATTGAAATTGTCTTAAATGAAAAAATGTATCGCGATAACGTCACTAACTACTCTCCATATGGTGGCAACCTAGGGGGTGATCGCCTGCTGGCTATCCCTCCTTTTTTCTGGGAGACGCTTCAGCCCGCACTTTCAGAGGTCCAGTCGGTATATCTGCAACAAGAAGAGGTGTTGTACGAAGGCATTCATATGTCTAATGAAGCACCGCCCCTTAGCTTTGCGTTCGAACAAGCCGAAGGCGAAGGCTACCATCTGGATATTCAAGGACTGGAGCAGATCTCAGTTCTGGACGATTACGGACTCGTGCTGTCTGAAGGTAAGCTGTTGAAGCTAACTGCTCAGGAATGCATGCGCCTATCTGAGATGAAGAAAATACTGGAATCTTCTCGTCGAGATGGCATCGATATTGCCCCCGAACAAATGGAGCCTTTTATGGACAAGGTTATTCCTGGTCTGAAAAAACTGGGAAACGTGCATATCGCCGACTCTATTGCTGATCGAATTGTGCAACACAAGCTTATAGCGAGGCTCTATCTGGACCGCGTGAGAGATCGACTGCTCGCCGGGCTAGAGTTTCAGTATGGTGACATTATCATCAATCCTTTGGATGAAAAAGCCCATGTTCGCGGTACGGACTTGATTCTTATACGCGACGGTGAAGGAGAGGCCCGAATTCTGGAGCTGATGGAGCATGAATCCTTCGCCAAAACCGAAGGCGGGTATATTATGACGGATGAGGACGGTGAGTACGATTTTTTATACCACACGATTCCGTTGCTTGAACCACTATTGACGGTCTATGCGACCACCGCTGTCAAAGAAAGACTATTCACGGGAACTACGCCACCAAAAGTGAGTATTAGTTGGAATGAGAAAACCGACTGGCTTGATTTTAAATTCGACATGGGTGGTATTCCAGAATCTGAGATTGTGATGATCTTAAAATCACTTCAGGATAAACGTAAATACTACCGATTGCCCGAAGGGGCACTGCTACCTCTGGAGAGCGAGGAGCTCCAAGAAATCATCACCTTTATGAACGAGATGGGCATTCGAGAAGGTGAGATTAAAGGTGCGCAATTTTCTTTACCAGTCGTTCGTGGGTTACACTTAACCTCTTCCGATTCTCAAAGTGACTCAGTCAAGCTAAGCAGATCCTTTAAACGATTACTTGCGAATATGCACAATCCTGAGAACCTTGATTTCCCTATACCAGAAAGTCTGGCTCCTGTGCTCCGGGATTATCAGCAGTATGGATTTCAGTGGCTGAAGACGCTAGCCCATTACCGTTTTGGGGGAATTTTAGCGGATGATATGGGTCTTGGCAAAACGCTGCAGAGTATCGCTTTTCTGCTCTCTGAGCTTCCGGATATTCGTCAGAGTGGTCTGCCCGCTCTTATTGTCGCTCCTGCCTCTCTCACCTACAATTGGCATAATGAGCTTAAAAAGTTCACGCCTGAGATTAAGGCCGTTATTGCAGATGGAAGCTTAACGGAACGCAGTCGAATTTTAAAAAATGCAGCGAAGGCGGATGTAATTATCACCTCTTACCCGCTGCTTCGAAGAGATGTTCAGTTGTATGCTAAGAAATCTTTTCATACCCTGATTCTCGATGAAGCGCAAACCATAAAGAACCATACGACGCAGACCGCTCAAGCAGTTATGGCTGTTCAAGCCCGGCATCGTTTTGCACTTACTGGGACTCCTGTTGAGAATGCGCTAGAAGATCTATGGTCCATCTTCGGCACTGTGTTTCCCGGGTTATTTCCAGGTAAGAAGGCTTTTCACGATTTGCCGAGGGAAACTATCGCTAAACGGGCACGTCCCTTTTTGCTGCGGCGCTTAAAGAGTGATGTGTTAAAAGAATTGCCTGAGAAAATCGAATCACTCCAAGCCTGTGAGCTGTTCCCTGAGCAGAAGAAGTTATATGTCGCTTATCTCGCCCGTTTGAAAAAAGAGGCGCTTAAGCATCTGACCCAGGATAGCTTCGGTAATAATAATCGGATTAAAATCCTTGCTGGTCTCACTCGTCTGCGCCAGCTATGCTGTCACCCGGCTCTATTTGTGGATGGGTATGAAGGAAGCTCTGCCAAGTTCGAGCAGCTGTTTGAAATCATAGAGGAATGCCGCAGTTCAGGTAAACGAATGCTAGTATTCTCCCAGTTCACAGAAATGCTCGGTTTGATTGGACGTGAACTCGGCTATCAAGGTATTCCATATTTTTACCTAGACGGTCAAACGCCTGTGTCTCAGCGCGTAGATTTATGTAATCAATTTAATGAAGGAGAGCGGGATATTTTCCTGATCTCCTTAAAAGCTGGCGGAACCGGACTCAACTTAACAGGAGCAGACACTGTCATTCTATACGATCTATGGTGGAACCCTGCCGTCGAACAGCAAGCTGCAGATCGGGCTCACCGAATCGGACAGAAAAAAGTAGTTCAAGTCATTCGGCTCGTCACCCAAGGTACTGTGGAAGACAAAATGTATGAGCTACAACAGAAGAAAAGGAACTTAATTGATGAAGTGATCCAGCCAGGTCAGGAAGGGTTATCTACCCTTACAGAACAAGACATCCGAGAAATTCTGATGATCTAGGTGTAATGATGTTTGGAGAAAAATAGGGATATCCTTCAGCCAAATGGCTTTTGGGATATCCCTTTTTCTGTAGTAAATACCTCATAATCATCATCAGATTATGCGATTGTAACTCCTGCACTAGCGTAGCCTGCAATGGTTGTAGCAACGTCGACTCCGGCCGATACTGTTGAAGTGAAGACCAACAGCAACCGCTCTCCAGTGGTTACAGGAATGCTCAAGCCTGTAGTAATACCACTGCTAATTGTGCCAAGTGAAAGGACACCTGTAAATGGAGGATTTAATGTGACTACAGCACCAGGGACTGCAGTAAAGGTATTGTTAGGGGTAGAAGAACTGTATAATTGAGCAGTGATTGTTACTGTAGAACCTAATAAACTAAGCGCTGCTGTTGTGCTGAAATAGGCCGCCAAAGAGGTAATTGTTCCGGTGCGTGGAACTGAGAATGCAAAGTTCAGCAAGGTTCCAGCCGCTCCGGTGAGATCTATCGTACCGCCAGCAGCACTAATATTCGTCGCACTACTTCCGAATCCTACGATACTTGAAGTATTCAGCAAGCCTCCTAATACAGTTGTCATAGCTACAGGAAGACCAGAAGCATAAGGAATGATTGCACCTGAACCAGTAGGTCCCGTTGCTCCGGTTGTTCCTGTCACTCCAGTCGCTCCAGTTGCGCCGGCACTTCCTGTTGCTCCGGTCACTCCTGCACTTCCTGTTGCTCCAGTTACACCTGCGCTTCCTGTCGCTCCAGTAACACCTGCGCTTCCTGTCGCTCCAGTAACACCTGCGCTTCCTGTCGCTCCAGTTACACCTGCGCTTCCTGTTGCTCCAGTTACACCTGCGCTTCCTGTTGCTCCAGTTACACCTGCACTTCCCGTTGCTCCTGTTACACCTGCGCTTCCTGTTGCTCCAGTCGCACCTGCACTTCCTGATGCTCCAGTCACGCCTGCACTTCCTGTTGCTCCAGTTACACCTGCGCTTCCTGTCGCTCCTGTTACACCTACGCTTCCTGTTGCTCCAGTTACACCTGCGCTTCCTGTCGCTCCTGTTACACCTGCGCTTCCTGTTGCTCCAGTTACACCTTCGCTTCCTGTCGCTCCTGTTACACCTGCGCTTCCTGTTGCTCCAGTCGCACCTGCGTTTCCTGTCGCTCCGGTAACTCCAGCGCTTCCTGCTGCTCCGGTCGCACCTGTACTTCCCGTTGCTCCTGTTGCACCTGCGCTTCCCGTTGCTCCGGTAACTCCTGCGCTTCCTGCTGCTCCGGTCGCACCTGTACTTCCTGTCGCTCCGGTATCTCCGGTGGCTCCTGAATAACCTATATTTTCACCATACAATTCAGAGTAGACAAGCCGATGAGCAGTCACTAATTGACCTGTGCTGCTTTTTCCCCAAACTGAGACTTGAATTGGATCGTCTATCAAAGTTGGTGTTGTAAATGAAAATTCGAATGAATCAAAATTTGCATAATAATCATTTGTTAGTACTTCATTAGGTCCCACAGTATGAAGTTCACTAACATATAGTGTTCTTGCACCGTTCATATAATATCCTTCGACTTGAATCAACGACGCAGTGACATCACTCTGATTAACAAGTTTAATAGTAACAAGCTGAGTGGGTCTTTCACCGCTTACCAGATTGTTTTCTATAGGTCCAGTAGATAAATAACTCAAGTTATCAACTCCTTTTATTTTTAAATAGATTGCCTGCAAAAAATTCTAAATAGTAGCGTTACTATAATCATTCCTCCGATCTACTCTAAATTCGCTAACAATGAGCCTATTATATTTTCCAGTTGGAAATTTTCGGCTCTTAATAGTAATATTCTTTTCTCTTTTTAATGTGTGGACATCTATCAAAAGCTACTACTATACATATTGAGTGCTATTGGAAAAATCTATAAATCTATCAATATTCAATAGCTTGTAACTCTTAGGAGCATTATTCCGTTCTGCCCAAAACTTGTCCCGTTAACAAAATAGAGGATAGCTCAGGAAGCCATCCTTACGGCTACTGAGCATCCTCTATTTTCACAATCAAACTCAGAGATAAATTTACGTCAATTCATGAACAGACCAAACTATACCCGAAGTATTGGCACCGCCCAGATTCAAAGGAACCGTCAAGCCATTAGAAACATAGAACAAACCAATAACATCACCTGCTGTTAGTGCAAATTCTCCAACCAGCGTTACAGTCCCACTTCCCAAAATAGCTCTCAAATCTAGAATAAGCGCAACATTCACATCCAACACAGGGAATAATCCACTTACCAGATTTGTTGAAGTAGGAGAAGTTCTCTGAACTACGAAAGCTGGATTAACCCCACTACCAAGACTAATTGAGATTGAGGCAGTTGTGGAATAGTTAATGGTCGCTTCAATAGAATATCTACCCGTTGTCGGAACTGTGTAATTTCCCGTAACAGGGTTAAAGGAAGGATCAGAATAGAAAGGAGAAGCCACAGACCATCCAGTCAGTTGGGAAGAAGTAGAAACTGACAAAGCTGATAGGAACGCTGAGAATCCCTCAGCTTGAATATTCGGCCCTGTTGCTCCAGTCACACCAGTTATTCCTGTTACTCCCGTTACACCAGTTGCTCCAGTTACTCCAGTTGCCCCCGTTGCTCCAGTTACTCCAGCTGCTCCGGTTGCTCCAGTCAATCCAGCTGCCCCCGTTGCTCCAGTCGCTCCAGCTGCTCCGGTTGCTCCAGTCACTCCATCGGCTCCCGTTGCACCAGTCACTCCAGCTGCCCCTGTTGCTCCCGTCACTCCGTCGGCTCCCGTTGCTCCAGTCACACCTGCCGCTCCTGTTGCTCCAGTCACACCTGCCGCTCCTGTTGCCCCTGTCACTCCAGCTGCTCCTGTTGCCCCTGTCACTCCGTCCGCTCCCGTTGCTCCAGTCGCTCCAGCTGCTCCCGTTGCTCCAGTCACTCCATCTGCTCCAGTTGCTCCGGTCACTCCGTCGGCTCCCGTTGCTCCAGTCACACCTGCCGCTCCTGTTGCTCCAGTCACACCTGCCGCTCCTGTTGCTCCAGTTACACCTGCCGCTCCCGTCGCTCCAGTCACCCCGTCGGCTCCTGTTGCACCAGTCACTCCAGCTACCCCTGTTGCTCCAGTCACACCTGCCGCTCCTGTTGCTCCAGTCACCCCGTCGGCTCCCGTTGCTCCAGTCGCTCCAACTGCTCCCGTTGCTCCGGTCAATCCATCGGCTCCTGTTGCTCCGGTCACTCCAGCCGCTCCCGTTGCTCCAGTCACACCTGCCGCTCCTGTTGCTCCAGTTACACCTGCCGCTCCCGTCGCTCCAGTCACCCCGTCGGCTCCTGTTGCACCAGTTACACCTGCCGCTCCCGTCGCTCCAGTCACCCCGTCGGCTCCTGTTGCACCAGTCGCTCCAACTGCTCCGGTTGCCCCAGTCACTCCAGCTGCCCCTGTTGCTCCAGTCACTCCATCGGCTCCCGTTGCCCCTGTTGCTCCAGTCACTCCGTCGGCTCCCGTTGCTCCAGTTACACCTGCCGCTCCAGTTGCTCCAGTCACTCCAGCTGCCCCAGTCACTCCAGCTGCCCCTGTTGCTCCAGTCACTCCGTCGGCTCCCGTTGCTCCAGTCGCTCCAGTCACTCCGTCGGCTCCCGTTGCTCCTGTCACTCCGTCGGCTCCGGTTGCCCCAGTCACTCCAGCTGCCCCTGTTGCTCCAGTCACTCCATCGGCTCCCGTTGCCCCTGTTGCTCCAGTCACTCCATCGGCTCCCGTTGCCCCTGTTGCTCCAGTCACTCCGTCGGCTCCCGTTGCTCCTGTCACTCCGTCGGCTCCTGTTGCTCCAGTCGCTCCAGCTGCTCCCGTTGCCCCTGTTGCTCCAGTCACTCCGTCGGCTCCCGTTGCTCCGGTCACTCCGTCGGCTCCTGTTGCTCCAGTCGCTCCAACTGCTCCCGTTGCCCCTGTCACTCCGTCGGCTCCCGTTGCTCCGGTCACTCCGTCGGCTCCTGTTGCTCCAGTTACACCAGCCGCTCCCGTTGCTCCGGTCACTCCATCGGCTCCCGTTGCCCCTGTTGCTCCATCGGCTCCCGTTGCTCCTGTCGCTCCATCTGCTCCCGTTGCTCCTGTCACTCCGTCGGCTCCTGTTGCTCCGGTCACTCCATCGGTTCCCGTTGCTCCAGTCGCTCCATCTGCCCCGGTTGCACCAGTCACTCCATCTGCTCCCGTCGCTCCAGTCACCCCATCGGCTCCCGTTGCTCCAGTCGCTCCGTCAGCCCCTGTTGCTCCAGTCGCTCCATCGGCTCCCGTTGCTCCTGTCGCTCCATCGGCTCCCGTTGCACCTGTCACTCCGTCGGCTCCTGTTGCTCCTGTCACTCCGTCCGCTCCCGTTGCTCCTGTCGCTCCGTCTGCCCCTGTTGCTCCTGTCGCTCCATCGGCTCCCGTTGCTCCTGTCGCTCCATCTGCTCCCGTTGCTCCTGTCGCTCCATCGGCTCCCGTTGCACCTGTCACTCCGTCTGCCCCTGTTGCTCCAGTCGCTCCGTCTGCCCCTGTTGCTCCAGTCGCTCCGTCGGCTCCAGTTGCTCCAGTCGCTCCGTCGGCTCCAGTCGCCCCGTCTGCTCCGACTGCCCCTGTCGCACCAGTCGCTCCGGCGGCTCCCGTTGCTCCATCCGCACCGGTTGCCCCTGTCGCTCCATCTGCTCCATCCGCACCCGTTGCCCCTGTCGCTCCATCTGCCCCTGTAGCACCAGTTGCCCCTACCGTTGCTCCAAGTAATTCAGCATGGACAAGTCGGTGAGCAGTCACAATTTGACCTACACTATTTTTTCCCCAGACTGAAATTTGAATAGGATCATCTACCAGGCTTAAAGTCGTAAAAATAAATTCAAACGCATCAAAATCCGCATAATAGTCCTTTGTTATAAATTGATCAGGCATAACGTTAACAAGCTCACTAACATATAAAGTTCTTGTCCCATCCATATAATATCCTTGGACGAGAACCGTAGAAGAAATAACGTCGCTTCGGTTATCGATTTTGATCGTAACATGTTGAGTAGGTCGTATACCTCCCACCATGGTATTATCTATCGGCCCGGTAGATAAATAACTCAATTTTCAACACTCCTTTAAATTATTGCTGTATGTTTTTCCCACGCTACTATACGATGAGAATCTACCAATTCTCCCGAAGCCTGTTTTCCCCAGACTGAGATCCCTATCTCTGCTTCAACTTCTTCTAATGTTACAAACTCAAATTCAAATGCGTCTAAATCAGCAAAATAGTTCCTAGTTAGAACTTGGTTAGGTGCGAGACTTACCATTTCATTCACATACATTGTTCTTGATCCATTTAGTAAGAAGCCTTGAATGACGAGATTATAAGAATTAAGAGAATCACGATTAACTACTTTTACCGTTACCATTTGCGTCTGTCTGATCCCCAGAATTGGACTATTATCTATAGGTCCAGTAGAAAATAAAGCCATCTTTATTCACTCCTCCCTTCCACCAGCAGTTTGAAAGATTAAAAACTACAACACTAGTAACATGGTTCATAATTAATAGCTCTATATAGTAATATTCTGTATTTAAAGTTAATGTGTGGACATTTAAGCAAAGGAATTGCCACTCGAAAAAAAGACAACCTTCTATTCTTTGAATTTGTAATCTACTAATCGGACAATCTAAAACTCAAGCATCTTCTAGACTTTACTGAGTAACACCCTATTGCTTTTTTCGAAATATTCGTTATACTGATAAAAATTATTCAAGCATCGATGAACGGGAGAGTAGTTAACGTGTTCTAGTCCACAGCGAGCCGGGTAAGTGCAAGCCGGTACAGATCACCTAATGAAGCGCACCCGTGAGATGGACTTCTGAACCTAAGTAGGAAGTCCCGGCTGAAGACCGTTATCCTGTAAGGTGGCTAAACATCTGTTTAGCAACGAGAGTGGTACCGCGAGCGCTAAAGCCCTCGTCTCTTTTGAGACGAGGGCTTTTTTGTATTTTCAAAGGAGGGTATAAAATGTTAAGTCAAATCATCAAACACAGCATTGAACAAAGTGTAAAAAAAGTATTCCACACCTTAGAAGTTGCCTACCCAAACGATGTTGCAATTCTGATCGAACAGCCAGCTAATCTAGAGCATGGTGATTATTCCTGCAATATTGCTATGCAGCTAGCCAAACTCCTGCGTAAATCCCCTCTCGTCATAGCAGAGTTAGTAAAAGCAGAAATTAAATTACAAGAGAGATACACGGGTCTTTTACAAAAAGTCGAAGTAGCTGCTCCTGGATTTATTAATTTGTATATGAATTGGCAGGTGTGGGCTAAACATTCCTTTAATCTGCCTGACAACACAAGGGAAAAGGTCATCATAGAGCACACTTCAATCAATCCAAATAAAGCTGCTCATGTAGGTCATCTGAGAAATGCTTGCATCGGCGATGCGCTGGTCAGAATAATGAAAAGAACCGGACATAACGTAGAGGTCCATAACTATGTGGATGATCTGGGCAACCAGCTGGCAGATACAGTCGTTGGTTTATTAAATGTACCTTTAGAAGGGGAACATCAACGTTTCGGTGATTATTGCTGGGATCTATATGCCAAAGTGAACAAAGAATATGCACGGAATCCAGAGATCACTCACAAGCGCACGGATATGCTGCATGCCCTTGAACAGGGTGATGGTAATGAGGCGTGGCTGGGCAACTTAGTCGCTGAACGTATTGTGAGAGAACATGTAGCGGAAATGAAGCGTTTTGGTATTCACTATGACCTGCTGGTGTGGGAGAGCAATATTTTAAAAGAGGGATTCTGGACAGCCGCATCTGAGCTATTGAAGCAAACGGCAGTTTTTGTACAGGAGACTGAAGGCAAACTTGCGGGCTGCTGGGTGCTAAAGCAAGGGACAGAGGTTAGCAGTGGAGCGGATTCAGAGGATCATCAGATGGATAAGGTGCTTGTGCGTTCGAATGGGATTTTGACGTACACAGCCAAAGACATTGCTTATCATCTCTGGAAATTCGGTCTACTATCCAAAGATTTCACCTACAGTGAATTCTCGTCTGGTTTATGGACCACAGGATTAACTGGAACCCATGAGCCTTATGGACATGCCGACCGTGTTATTAACGTGATCGATTATAGACAGGAATATCCGCAACAAATGGTTAAGCAGGCTTTAGGAGCACTAGGATATAACGAGCAGGCTGAGAAGCTCCATCATGTAAGTTATGGCGTTGTTTCTCTTAGTCCGGCCTCTGCTGCTGAGCTGGGGATAGATATTTCAGAAGGAAAATCTTCTTATGCCATGTCCGGGCGCCAAGGAATCGGCGTTAAGGTGAGCGATTTAGTAAAGCTTATGGAACAGAATATAGAACATTCGCGCTCCGACAAAGAGGGTCTTTCCAGCCATATTATTGCAGCTGCTGCTATTCGTTATTATCTGCTGCGGTTTAACCTGGGAACGGAAATCGTGTTTGATTTCAAACAGGCTACCGAAATATCCGGTAATACCGGGGTTTATCTGATGTACACCTATGCCCGTGCCAGCAGTGTTTTGAGCAAATCTACAATCCCATTCAGCACAGATGCCTCAAAGCTTCAATTTCCACTCGAAATGGAAAAAGCAGAGCTCGCTTTGCTGAGACAGCTTAGCCTCTGGCAGGAGACATTGTATTCTGCCAGCATAGAATTGACGCCGAATATACTCTGCACATACGCGCATACCTTAGCCACACTTTTCAATAACTTCTATTCTATATGTCCGATTTTAAAAGGTGCGGGGGCTACCATCGCCTTTCGCCTCTGGCTCACTTCGAGATTTAAGGATACTTTAGGGGATGTACTTGAAGTACTTGGGTTACCGACACCGAGCCGTATGTAGTACAAAAAGGGCAATCTCCACGCTTATCGCGGAGATTGCCCTTCTTTTATTATCTTACTTATAGATGTCTATCACATTTCCAGCTTCTACGCAGAGACGATCAAAGTCCTCACGTTTGATACGGATACCACCACTACGGTAGCGATTAAGCGTACCTTCGGCTTGCACTTCTGTACCGTTAACAGTAATCCGACTGTTATCAGAGCCCGTAAGGTGATAAATAAAGTCTACCTTAGTGCCTGCATATTCAAAGCTAAAGCGCATTCCGTCCAGCGACTCCGGCAGAATTGGATCGACGATTAAATCTCCGCCTTCCGTACGGATCCCCAGTGCATTCGAGATCAACTGGTTCATGTAGATCCCAGGACCGCTTGAATAGATTCTCCAGCCACCTTTAACCGCTACGTCACCATTACGCAGTTTATCGAAATTCTCCTGTGCCTCGTAACGTGTGTTAAATTTACCATCCGAGCTACTGAAATAAGAGTTAGCCTGACGTAGTTCAGCGTTTGGCACCACGTCGCGGATTCCGATCGGATTGATCGCCGCTAGGCCATTCCAGACCTGATCGGTTTTCCCTAGCTTAGCCATAGCTTCTACATAACGGATGTGTGCATGTACATATTGAAGTCCAATTTCCCGACCAAAGTTAGAAGCTTGCTCCGCACGTTTGAAATGGGTGCTTACGCCGCCAACATATTGAGCTGGACGGTTCATCAAACGAACGCCATCTGGACAGAACAGTTTATCTTGGATTACTTCATAGTGAGCTTCGGCTTGTTCTGGTGTAAGCAGCTCACTGATCATACTGCGCGTCATTGGCAGCAGACGGTATTGGATCCCTGTTTCCGTATCACTTGGATGTACCATAAGCTTCACTTGCTCTGGGTCCTCCATATACAAGAAGCCTGGAATTACCTCAGATTGAAGCATATGTGTGTTGAAATCCTCACGGATTCCCTCCACCATCGCTTTCAGCTCTTCCGAACCTGCTGGATCAACTTTATGAAGCACTTCTGAGAACTGATTCAATGTCTGATAGGTAAGCGCCACTGTCCAGCTGCTAACCATGTACTGCTTCAGCTGTGGATTAGCCGGTTGGAGTGTATCATCCCAGTCTCCATCACCGTAAGAAGACAAATGCGTGTCATGCAGGAAGTGATTCTTAATATAAGCAACTTCCTTCCGTGCATGATCCAGCAGCGTCGCTTTTTCCTCTGTAAAATCAAAGCTATGCTTACGAGTATAAGGCACAGTCGCTTGCAAAATACTGTAGTCTTGCGTTACCGCCAAATAGTCTCCAAGCACTTTGAGTGGCCATACAATAATATCTCCATGGCTCTCCTCTTGCTGAATCTTCGTATATTTATCAAACATGAACCACTGTGGCCAGTTACCATCATCTTCATATTGATGAGCATACAGGGTCAGCAATATTTCACGAACCTGATCGTATTTTTGCGTAGCCATGAAGTATTCCACTGGTCCCTGACACACGTCACGGGTTCCCCAAGCAGCGCCGCCGTATTGTTCCAATCCGTGAGGGACTGAATAATGGACGAGCATATTATGTGTATACCACCAAGCTAGAGCATTTACCTTAAACAATTCACCTTCGGACCCATCACCTAACGTCAAACGGAAGCCATTCATAACCCCGCTGTAGAACTCGCGGTATGCGGAAATCTCCTCTTCAGCTGTACGGCTGCTCGATTGAATCTCCTTACCATCCAGAAGACCTTGAATGTTCAATGTCCATTCACTGCTCTCCGACAGTTCCAGAATAGCTAGCGGCGCATCTGACTGGTCAGCATGAGAGACAAGTCTACCTTCATTTTGAAGAGTGAAATCCGCCCCCTGTACCTGGAATTTATATTGCAGATCAGGATATTCTCCTGCACTTAGTGCACTTCTATCAGCCGAGAAGGTTACGGTTCCCTCTTCTTGTTTGAATTGATATGGAAGCTCGTATTCGTTAACGTTCATAGTGATTTGATTAGTGACTAGATAGCGATAAGCTTTTCCACTTTCCGTACGCACATTCAGGAATATCTCCGGAGAATCTGCAGTAGTGTAGTTCGTAATAATAAAGCATTCGCCATCTGTTCTGTAATACCAACGGGCATAGTTGAAACCAACCTCGAACAATGAAGGCATGGTCAAGAGGCGATATTCGCCATTCCACTGTACATAGATTCTTTGTCCCGAAGCCTTTGGAATGTTAAGTGCATTTCTGGCATTGGTCATGAGCTTGTTGAAATTGGTATTGCCAATAACGATTTGAGAGTTAAATATTCCGTACATATAGGAAGTCGTAGTGATTACCTTATCGTTAAGTCGGGCATTATCCCCACTCATTAGAATATGACCATGAGGACGCTCTACCTTAAGTTCCTTCTCTTTCAATACAACATGCTCATAATTTTCCGTGAAGAAAGATAGAAGCTGGTCTCCCTCTTTTTCCTCTTGATAGCGAACCGGGAACAAGGCTTCTATCTCTTCACTCGTCAGAGAATTTGCAGCTAGTGGTGCTCCCAGCTCTTTCGTCAAGAAAGAACGTTCGAGCGGTGCTTCAGCTACTAAAGGCAACTCTTTTACCGTTTCCCAAGCCGCAGCAACATCCTTCGTGAATTCTAACGAGGTAATCGCTTCTGGATGATCTTGCTTGAACAATCCATAAAATACAAACTGGGCTTCCCCACTCAGCTTCAACCGCTCCGATTGCAGCGCAGTATAAGCGAATTCATATTGATAGATTTCATTACTTAATTGCTCACGGCTCAGGCTTTCTGGTTGATTGGTCTCTTTATAAGACAATCCAAAGAATTGGAAACCATCTGTTGAGAAGCTTGCTGCCTTAGTGATTGCACCCTGTTGTAGATATGGAAATTTGCCACCTTGCGGTTGATTCTGTCTGGAACATACTACATATCCCTTTGACTGATCCTCGAATACGGCGTGGTCAATATACTGTGACAGATAGGCTTCATTACTGCGAACAGCACCGATATCGGCAATACCCACATCTTGTCCGTACACGAGATCCACATCTGCATCTTGCCCTTTAAGCTTCACGTCCCAGAACCAAGCGCCTTGAGCCGTCGGAGTAAAAATAACCTGATACTCGATGTTTTCCGCAGTACCTTCCCAAACCAAGCGGTTCCCAGCCTTACGTACAGTGCTTGAAGAATGAATGCCCAGCAAAGGAACAGCTTGAATGCTTCCATTACTATGAATGCGCAAATATAGGTTGGATAAGGAGCCATCCACGATATTAGGCAGCAATTGATTGATCATTGTCCGTTCATGGAGAACTTGGAACAAGTCCCCGCTGTTTGTAAAAGTGAATGATAAGTCTCCAGCGTTTAAATGGATGTTAGAATTCATATTAGTAGTCATATTCTTGCACTCCTCTATTACGACAGCCTGTGTCGTATATATTCTACTTAAGCTAATGTTAAGCGAAAATCGCGTTCTTTAACCTCTTGGCTATTTGGACCCACAAACAATTTGAATTGTCCCGGATCACTGCTAAAGCTTAAGTCGCTATGATAGTAACGAAGCTGTTCTTCTGTAAGCGTAAAGCTCACTTCCTGGCTTTCTCCCGGGGAGAGGCTGATCTTAGCAAAATCTTTCAGTTCCTTCATTGGTCTAACAACTTCTCCTGAAATGTCTCGGATATAGAGCTGCACTACCTCTTCACCTTGTACATTACCCGTATTAGTCACCGTAACAGTTACTTTAATAGGCTGATCCTTCGTCATTATTTCACCGGTAAGGATCGGTTCACTGTAGCTAAATGTCGTATAACTAAGACCAAAGCCAAATGGCAGGAACGGCTCATTAGGAATGTCCAGATATTGTGAGACATAACGCTTGTCCGCACCCGGTGCATGTAGAGGACGTCCAGTGTTGAAATGATTGTAATAGACCGGAATTTGCCCAACAGATACAGGGAAAGACATCGTTAATCTTCCTGACGGATTCTCGTCACCATACAGTAGACTGGTAATCGCCGCACCGCCCTCGCTTCCTGGGAACCAGGCTTCCAGAATAGCATCCGCATTCTCGATCACACCACTAAGATCCAGCGGGCGTCCGTTAAACAACACCACCACAACAGGCTTACCCAGCGTCTTCATACGTTGCAAAAGCTCACGCTGCGCTTCCGGCAAGCGGATATCTGAACGACTTCCAGCTTCTCCGCTCATATCCGAATGTTCTCCAAGCGCCAGCACAATCACATCGGCTTCCAGCGCTGCCGCTTTCGCCTCCAGCCATTGCTCTTCTGTAAAGCTTTCAATCCCGGAGCCTTCTGCAACGGTAACCTTACCTGCAGCTGCACGAGCTTCAAAAGCTGGAGCAAGACGGCTAGCTTCTTGTGTTGAACCCAACCAGGACCATGGTCCAAGAATATCTCCGTTATTAGCAAACGGTCCGATTAGCGCAATCCGCTGCTCTGTCGCAAGCGGCAGAACCTGATCATTCTTCAGTAGAACGCAGGATTTAACCGCTAAATCTCTCGCTGCTGTCCGGTGAGCATCACAGAAAATTACCTCACGCTCTTTCTCTATATCTGCCCCACGTAACGGATTCTCAAACAAGCCCAGTCTTTGCTTCAATTTCAAAATACGAAGTACGGCTTCATCAATGATACTTTCATCCACTTGCCCGTCAGCTACAAGAGCTGGCAATTGGTGCACATAACACTCTGTCATCATCTCAATATCCACGCTAGCTTTGATAGCTTTAAGTGCTGCTTCAGCCTCATCCTCGGCGACACCATGCGGGATCAGTTCCTTCACCGCGCCCCAATCGGAGATCAACACGCCGTCAAAGCCCCATTCCTCACGCAGCAGCTGACGAAGCAGCTTAACGTTTCCGCTTATTGGAATCCCATCAATCGTGTTGAACGAAGTCATAACCATTTCTGCACCCTCATCCAGTGCTGCACGATAGGCTGGCAGATAATATTCCCGTAGCTGACGTTCTGATAAATCGACCGTATTATAATCCCGTCCGCCTTCGGATAGACCATAGGCTGCAAAGTGCTTAACGCAAGCCGCCACACGACTTACATCACCAGTCAAGTCATTTCCTTGAAATCCACGTACAAATGCACGGGCAAACCTACCATTCAAATAAGGATCTTCGCCGGTAGACTCCATCACTCTTCCCCAACGCGGGTCCCGAACAAGGTCCGCCATAGGTGCAAAAGTAACGTGTACACCAGATACTGCCGCTTCTTTAGCAGCAATCTCAGCGCTTAGCTCCGCCCGTTCCATATCCCAAGAGCAACCAATCGCCAGTGGCACCGGAAAAATCGTCTTAAAGCCATGCACGATATCCGCCATCATCAGCAGTGGAATACCCAATCTATTTTTACGTAAATGAGCTTCTTGGACGGCAATGACTTGCTCTGCGCCCGAAAGTCCAAGTACTGAACCACTGTTCTCAATCATGTGATCCGTAATCCCCATGGATGCCATAGGGCCAGTGATTTGCCCTCCTTCTTCCGCTCCTTCATAGAAATTAGCAGCTAGCTGCTGCAATTGTGCTATTTTCTCTTCAAGCGTCATCTGGTTCAACAGGGACGTCAGTTGCTGGTCTTTCATCTCAAATCCTCCATAATATCTCTTTCTGCAATTGCTCATTGCTCTTAGTTGTACAAGAAATCAAAAGTTGTCTTCAGATGTTCCTCCCAGAATCTCCATTCATGTGTTCCCGGAGTCTCAACATATTGAAATGTATAGGGACTCGCTTGCATATGAGAAGCAAATTCCCGGTTCATCTCCACAAATGGATCTTCCGAGCCACAGCAGGTCAAAATTGAAGGCAGCTTACGTTTATCGTCGACCAATTTAGCCGCTAAAGCATACAGATCTTGATCCGGCTTAACTTGTAAGCGTTTTCCGAAAGTGCCTGCCATCTCCCTCGCCATATCCGAAGACATTTGCGGGTCTTTCAATCTTTTCTGAATATCTGTAACGCCTGATAAGGAAACTACTTTGCTGTAACGCTCAGGATAGGTAAGTGCACATTTTAGTGCCCCATATCCGCCCATCGATAGTCCGGCAACATACGTCTTTTGCGGATCATCATCCAGCCTCATCATTCGGCCACAAAGCTCAGGAAGCTCTTGCGTAACATAGTGGAAGTAATCCAGTCCGTACTCCATATCTGTATAATAGCTTCTTCCTACCTGAGGCATTATGACTGTACAGCCATACTTGTTAGCATACTGCTCAATGGTGGTCAGCCTGTACCATGTGCTAGCATTGTCGCCAGCACCATGTAACAGATAGAGCGTTCCTCCGGTGGTATTGCCCGAATCAACGGGGGAGATGATACTGATGGACGTTGTCATTCTTAAGGTAGGAGAACCAGTCTCAACGGTTAGAAGTGCCATATGTCATCTCCTTACGGAACCTTTTTTAAAATATAAGAAATTATATGCTTACGCTATAAATTATCCTTCTATTTCTCGCTCAAACGCTTACCGTCCTTATAAGGACGCCAAAGGCGTTTATGCTTGTTTATTAATCTTCTTACAAGATCCCCGCTTTACCAAAACAGACTCGAATACCACATGTTTGTTCTCCGATTGTCCCGAAATCAGGTCAAACAGAATTTCAACACTGGCTTTCGCCATATCCACCCCAGGTTGGCTAATCGTATCCAGCGATGGGTGATAGTATTCTGCCATCTCTATACCGTCAAATCCGATGATCGAAATATCATTTGGAATCGATAGACCCAAAGACAATAAAGCCTTGGCAGCTCCGATAGCGATGGTATCTGATGCGGCAAATACAGCGGTGATATCTTTTTTCTTATTAAGCAGTCTTTTCGTAGCCGTGAAACCAGAACTTGGACTGTATTCACAATCCTCTACCAAGGAAGCATCATACTCAATCCCATGATCCTCAAGCGCCTTAATATAACCCATAAGACGACGGTTTCCGGTAGTATGCTGAACCAAAGGAAATCTGGCCAAAAAGCAAATGTTCCGGTGTCCGAGTGAAATTAGATAGCTCACAGCTTTATAAGACTCTTGCATATCATCAATGATCACACTGGAGAATACGGCAGGATCAACATCCTTCGTAGTCGTGATGGTAGTCAAAACGAATGGGATCGGCAATTGTTTGAATTTTTCTTCAGAATGGTCATATGTACCACCCATAAAGATTACCCCGTATAAATTCTTTTCCTTCACAAGCTGAAGAGCAGCATTGATCTCATCCACTCCATCTTCAACATGCTGGATCAGAAGCGGGCAGCCGCGCAGATTCACTTGACGCTCTACTTCTTTGATCATGTCTGCAAAAAACGGATTTGCAATTCCCTTAACCATAAGCGCTATCGTATTAGAACGCGTTTTTTTCAAATTGCTTGCATTTCCATTTGGAATGTAATTATGTTCTCTTACAACAGCCATTACTTTAGCTCTGGTTGCATCACTTACGACACCGGAGTTATTAATTACCCTGGAGACCGTGGCGATACCAACGCCTGATAGCCTTGCAATATCCTTGATATTCATAATTCCCCCTGTTTCACCCCTATAATGAGCTCCCCTGCACCTGATATAATCAGCTTGGTGGAAACGCATGAAATGATGGGAAACGTTTCCCATGACATCATTTTGACTGTTTTCGTATCTAAATCGCTTAATACGTTCATTATGGACAGATATTTTTTAGAAGTCAACCTATGATTTTTGACTAAAAATGATTCGCATCTCAAATTCGTTTTAAATTTTAATTGTTTCGATGTTAAATAGTAGTCTTTCTGCTTGCATTGACTTTAAAATAAGAATAGAATAGCATCGATTTAGCTATTTAATATCTAGTCAGAGGAAACGTTTCCACATCATTTTCAATGATTTCGACTACCAAACTTCCTAATCCCAGCTTGGAATCTAAGAAAGAGAGGGCTACATTTTATGTTAAACATGACTCGCTTCGAAGCCCAGATCCGCGAACGTGGATTGAATGTGTTCAATGTTCTTGTGCTTAAAAATGGAACGTTAGTGGGGAAAGTGGATCTCGCAGAGGATATTCGGCGCTTGCAGCATTCGGTCAGCAAGTCTTTTACATGCATGGCGGTGGGTCTAGCCATCGAAGAAGGAAAACTATCACTAAATACAACACTTAAGGATGTGTTTCCAGAATATGCATTCACTCATAAAGAAGTCCTTCCTTCCATGCAACCTGGGGAGTTGACCTTGTTCGATTTACTACGTATGAGTACAGGGCATGATTCCCCACCGTTTTGGGTTGAAGAAAGAATGGCCTTGAAGGATGTAAATTGGATACAACATTATCTATCGCTACCTTTAGACAGACCTCCTGGGGAACAGTTTACCTACAGCAGCGGGGATACCATTATGATCTCTGCAATGGTTCAGGCCCGTGTCGGACAAACCGTAAAAGATTACCTCGTTCGCCGTCTCTTTACCCCACTAGGCATAGAAAACGTCGATTGGGAAACGGCCCCTCAAGGGATCACCCTCGGTTGTGCCGGACTTCAGATCAATACGGAAGAACTAAGCCGATTTGGACAGCTTCTTTTGCAAAAAGGAATGTGGAAGGGACAGCAGCTTATTCCCGCAGCTTGGGTTGATTTTGTTACACAAAAGCAGATCGAAAATAACGGAGCTGGTGATTGGGGCCAAGGGTACGGCTGTCAATTCTGGTTGTGTACGCACGATGCTTATCGTGCCGATGGCGCTCATGGTCAATTCTGCATTGTTGTACCGGATGCACAAGTGGTAATCGCTATTAACAGTATGGAAGATAATATGCAAGCTATTCTAGACACTGTCTGGGAGGAGATCTGGCCGCTTCTTTAGCGGTGGGCATATGCGAGACAGCCTTCTCACAGGAAGGCTCAAGGTGCCGAGAAAGTAGTGGAGGCTACTTTCTCGGCACCTTCTTTTCGTATAATTAGGCCAACCCAAATTATAAGGTGGCCTTTTTGAGAGTAATTAGTCTATTGAGTAGAAAGTTCTGAATTTTAGGGATATTTTCCCTAATTATCTATCAGAGCTTCAGTTTACTCACTTTGGTGAGGATGCCCTGTACGCAAAAAAAGCCTTCCCGAAGGAAGGGCTTTTACTTGCCCCGGGCGGGATGCAGCCCTTTCGGGCTGACTGCGAAGCTGATCCTATCGATGCCTTTGCTTCGACGAACCACCTGGGCTTCTCTTTCCCTGTACGCAAAACAGCCTTCCCGAAGGAAGGCTGTTACTTGACGTCCCGGAAGGGATTCGAACCCCTGACCGTGCGCTTAGAAGGCGCATGCTCTATCCAGCTGAGCTACCGGGACATATAAGAATAAATGATATGTATTGACGCAACGATATTTATTATACCTTATTCAGCAAATTTATCAAGTACAGAATTTCAACTCATCATAGCAAAGCTTCGCTTACGCATTTAATTATTAATTAACGATTCAATACATAGGTTCCAAAGAGTTATTAAATTATGACAAAGACAAAGATACTAATGGAAATTTACCGATAAATAGGTAGGTTATATTATTTGTTACAAAATAAAGGAGGGTTCTATCATCAAGAAAAAACTACAACTTATTATTTTCACATTGATTGTCTTGGTATTTATCTTTACTAACACAACGATCGCTAAAGCTGAAGGTGCACCAAGGATACGTGATAGTGTTGTATTCGATCACAAATTATCCGACGACAAATCCGCACTTATTCCCATTGTGCGAGTAACTTCAGATAATTACTCCGATGGAACGTCTACGATTCAAGAGTACTCTTTTCCAGAAGCCATGATCAAAATTCCGGAAAATGCCAGTTACATTGAAGAGAAAGATACATCCAAACCGAACACCCTGGCAATAGGCTGTGGGTGGAAGCCATATAGTATGATGTTCCAATTGTCCACGGGTTACACAGCCTATCAAGTTGAATGTTATGGAATGTATAACACTCAAACAGGAAAAGAGACTGGACCTGAACATTCTCGTCTTCTTCAGTTTGATCTGAGCACAAAGAAATTAAAGGTGCTTCGACAAATTGATAGCATGTCTTATAATTCAAGAATTAATTTATACCGCAATTTCAAGGGGTATTCTGTAAGCACAGAAGAGCCAGAGCCTTCTAGGCCTGGAGATTATAGGTTAAAAAAGGTGTATGTCTATTCGTTTGAGACAAATAAACAGATTGCAGTTGTAAATGACAATCCTCGGGATGGAGATCCACTTATCGGGAATTATGACCGGGTATTAGAAGATAACACCATACTACTCGAAGAAAATAACACGATTAATGGAAAGCAATCTATGCCTAAGTACTTTCAACTTTATCCTGACGGCCATAAAACAGAGGTATTCCCTAATCCACACCTTGGATCTGAACGATGGGGAAAGAAAATCGGCGAAATCCGGTACGCTGAAAAATATGATTCAAAAAGGAAAGATTCGTTCGTAGGTTATACCTTAAACGGGAAATTCACGCCTCTAAGTCCGGGTAATAGTAAGGTTTTGGCTGGGTCCACTTTTTCACCAAACAACACACATTTGATTATTTCGTATTCATTTAGAGATCCCAAAGCGGCGTATGAAGCAACTATTGTTGATGTGAAAACAGCTAAAGTATTATATACACTTCCCGCACATGAAAGTGGAAAAAGATTACATGGTTACCATTGGGTAAACGATGATTTGGTCCGCATTAATTTCAATATTGATTCATTCTCCGGGTATTTGCATGTGCCGACCGGAATAATAACTAAGAAGGGGAAGGAAGACTATTGGGGTATTGGAAGAGTCTATTCAGGCAACTACTCGGATCTTTTAACACCCGAAGCACCTGCACAAATTATTGTTAATGGTAAGAACGTTGTCTATTCAGGTCAAGGTCCCTTCCGCTTGTATAAAGGAGACGGGGCGTTACTGGTTCCACTTAATGATTTTGCAATGGCTATTAATGCTGCGGTTAGTGTGACAAAAGATGGTTGGCAGATTCAATACGGTGATCAAACTATCATGATCGCTAAAAGCAAAAGTACCATGTTCCAAGGACGAGCCTATGTTCCTTTAAAGACCCTTACGGATCAATTAGGAATAAAAGCTACGGTTAAGGAAAAAGACTATGAATAGTAAGTTATAGGGATCTCAATAATAGAAAGAGCAGCAGCCCTGGACCAAAAGGCTGCTGCTCTTTCTGTTGAACTTATGTGTCCCGTAAACTTGTTACAACGCTACTCCAGCCTCTGAAAACGCTCCCCCAGCTGCTTTTTCAAATCACCATAAGTCATTAATTCCCTCTGAAACTTAGAACGTTCATCTTCTGGCGTCATAATCATGCTGCCTGTAAACGCGCTCGAAGTCACATCTTTAAAAGCATCATGCATATTGTTATCAAACCAATCAGTAGAAGTATCCGCGTCGTTAGTGAGGATACGGACAATCTCGTATCCTTCCTCGCGCTGATCTTCTACGATATACACCAAAAGCGCAGGATCACTAACAGCACCTGGCAATACACCTACTTCTGCACAAGGCGCACCGTCATACTCCATCATTCTGCGAATTTTGGCATCTTTAATATAATACACCTGTCATCCTTCCCTCCTGGCAAATTCCTCTCTCCCCTAGTGTTCGGATAAGGACATACATTTTATGCCTTCCTTCGGCATATATCTGTATTACTTGGCAAAAAAGTAAGGACAACAATCGCACAAAAAGAGAGGATGAACCATCATGTGCGGAATAACCGGATTTATCCAGTGGCGCGGAGATCTCACGCAGCACTCGCAGTTGCTGGTCAAAATGACTGAAACTTTAGCAAACCGCGGACCCGATGCAGCTGGAACTTGGATTTCAGGTCCTTGCGCATTCGGTCACCGCAGACTTAGCGTTATCGATCCAGAGAACGGCGCGCAGCCTATGATCACCCGCCATGAAGAACAGGTATATGCGATTGTGTACAACGGCGAATTATATAACGCACCCGAGCTCAAACAAGAACTTAAGCAGCGGGGTCATCAATTCCGTACCCAATGTGACACCGAGGTTCTGCTGCATGCCTATATCGAATGGGGACCGGATTGTGCAGAGAAGCTCAATGGGATCTTTGCCTTTGCAGTGTGGGACGGACTTCGGGATCAGGTCTTTTTTGCACGTGACCGCTTAGGTGTGAAGCCTCTGTTCTATAGTAAAGTGGATGACGTCTTAGTTTTCGGATCAGAGCCTAAGGCACTGCTGCAGCACCCCAAGGTACAGCCAATAGTCGGACCCGAAGGGTTAGCGGAAATTTTTATTATCGGTCCAGCCCGTACGCCGGGACACGGTGTTTATAAGGATATGCAGGAACTTCGTCCGGGGCATGCCATGATCTATAGTCGCGAAGGTCTGCGTAGTTACGCTTATTGGAAGCTGGAAAGCGCAAAACATACTGACAATGAAGCAGAGACAGCCGCTAAAGTACGTGAACTGCTGCAGGATACGCTCGAACGCCAACTGGTCTCAGATGTTCCTGTCTGCTCGCTCTTGTCAGGAGGGCTGGACTCCAGTGCGCTGACAGCACTTGCAGTGGACTACTACAACCGAAACGGCCAGGGACGAGTAGATACGTATTCTGTCGATTATGTCGACAACGACAAACACTTCAAGAGCCATACTTTTCAGCCCGGAGCAGATGGTCCATGGATTAAGCGAATGGTCGATGAATTAAATACGAACCATCACTATATCTCATTTGATACGCCAGAGCTTGTAGAAGCACTTGATAATGCGCTGTACACACGCGATTTACCTGGGATGACCGATGTGGACTCTTCTTTGTATTTATTTTGCCGTGAGATCAAAAAGAATGCTACTGTAGCCATTTCCGGCGAAGCTGCCGATGAGATTTTTGGCGGATATCCTTGGTTCCATCGGGAGGAGATGCTCTCCTCGGGTACTTTCCCTTGGTCAGTTGCTCCTAAAATGCGTGCAAGTCTATTATCCCCTGAAGTTAATGAATGGATTCGGCCGCTGGAATATTTGGGTGACAGATATAGTGATGCTGTAGCGGAAGTACCAACATTGGATGGGGAGACAGGTAAACAAGCACAAATGCGTGTAATGTCCTATTTAAACATCACCCGCTTCATGCCTACTTTGCTCGACCGTAAGGACCGAATGAGTATGGGCGCCGGACTAGAGGTACGTGTTCCTTATTGTGATCATCGCCTCGTTCAATATGTCTTTAATATTCCTTGGGAAATCAAGAACCTGAACGGTCGTGAAAAAGGGATTTTACGCAAAGCGCTTGAGGGAATTCTTCCAGATGATGTGCTATATCGTAAAAAAAGTCCTTACCCGAAAACCCACAATCCAGCCTATTTAAACGCAGTACGAACACAAGTATTGAACATTCTAGATGACTCTACTTCGCCAATACTTCCTTTAATCGATGCCGCCAAAATCCGTGAGATCGCCGCTTCCCCAGAATCCTCTACCAATCTGCCTTGGTTCGGTCAGCTCATGTCCGGTCCTCAGCTGTTTGCTTACCTAGCTCAAGTAGATCTCTGGCTGCGTAAATATAACGTCTCCATCCAGTAAGCGACAAGCCAAACAGCAAGTCCCCGTATCGGTGGCTTGCTGTTTGGCTTGTATTCGTAATTTTTAGAAATTAAAATTGTCCGGATCCGGACCGAAACGATGGTCTCTGTTCAAATTTTCGATGGCTTTAACATCCTCATCACTAAGCGTGAAGTCAAAGAATCCCGCATTCTCCTTAATTCGATCCGCATGTACCGATTTTGGAATCGTAATTACGCCTTGTTGCAAATCCCAACGAAGTACAATTTGAGCAGGGGTCTTATCATACTTTCCAGCCAGCTCTTTAAGAAGGGGGAGATCTAGGTTTCCTTGCATAAGCGGACTCCACGCTTCAAGCTGGATCCCTTGCTCATTGGCATACTTCAGCAACTCGCGCTGAGTCAATAGCGGATGGAATTCCACCTGGTTTACCACTGGAACTACGCTAGTGTCCTCGATGATATCCTTCAGATGATGAATCTGAAAATTGCTCACACCGATAGATTTGATGAGTCCCTCTTTTTGCAGATGAATCAGAGCTTTCCAAGTCTCCCGATACTTTCCTGCCACCGGCCAATGTATAAGATACAAATCTATATAGTCCAGCCCCAGCTTGCGCCGGCTAACTTCGAACGCTTTCAGCGTTGATTCATAGCCTTGATCAGGGTTGCGCACTTTCGTCGTAATAAACAGTTCATCACGGGCCACTCCACATTCACGAATAGCCTGACCTACACCTTCTTCGTTATTGTAACCAGCAGCCGTATCAATACTGCGATATCCAAGCTCCACTGCGGTCTTGACCGCGTGAATAACCTCTTCCCCATCTTTAGTCTGATACACGCCAAGGCCTAGCCACGGCATGGTCACTCCATCATTTAAAGTCGGACCTCCCGAGAACGGTGCATTCAATTCACTCATCGCTTAACCCTCCAAGCTTATTGTTATTTCATTAATCTTACTTAACCTAAATTCACGCTTCAGAAGCAAGCGCTACCACAAAAGTATAGCAGACTGCTTCATCATTCCCAAAATCCTCATAAAAAAACGGAGGCATATATAAAGCCCCCGCTCTTCTTTATTTCTCAATCAGTTTGAAATCATCAAAATGGAATTCAGGAGAAACGATACAGGATACCAGTACTGGTTCTGATCCTAACGGACGAGCCGCCTGCCATACCCCTGCTGGAACTACGACCTGCGGCTGTTGACCTGCAGCAATATCGAGACCCAGAATAACTTCCTGCACATTCTCAGGCTTATCTCCATTACCTCCGAGACTAAGCACTATTGGACTACCGGAATGCCAGAACCAAACTTCATCGGACAAAACAGTATGCCAATCAGATTGTTCCCCCTCGTGTAGCAAAAAATAAATTGAAGATGCCGAATGGCGCGATCCGGAATAGCTATCCCCAAGCACTTCCTGCGGAATTTCAAATTCGGAGTTCCAAAGTCTTTTGTACCAACCGCCCTCAACATGGGGCTGTAATCCGAGCAGTTCAACTAACGGTGAGATTTCTTTTTGTGTCACGGTAGCTTCTCTCCTTCAAAGTTTGCATGAGCAACAATAGCTTCGTATGCATAGGGTTGTTTTTGCTTTTTACTTTAACGGAAGAAGCACGAATTGTAAAATCTATTTACTATCCTTGCTCGCTTTGAATACCTCAGCAATCGCCCCAAGACTTCCCAGCGTTTCAACAGCGCTTGTTGGCAAGAATACTTTATTTGCAGGACCTTTGGCGATTTCAGCCAGAGCCTCGAAGGAGCGATATGCGAGCACATGCTCATCCAGACCTGCTGAGCGAATCAGCTCAATGCGTGATTTTTCTGCTTCAGCCACGGCTTGAATTGCTTTCGCCTCACCATGAGCTTCCAGCTCCTGTGCTTGTCTTGAACCCTCTGCTTGGCGGATACGTGCTTCCTTGTCGCCTTCCGCTTTCAGAATCTTGCTCTGCTTATCCCCTTCAGCACGCAGGATCATATCTTGCTTGGCAGCTTCCGCTTCCAAAACAATCGCCCGTTTGCTCCGCTCCGCTTTCATCTGCTTATCCATTGCTTCTTGAATATCGAGCGGCGGCTTGATATCGATGACTTCCACACGCTCGATTCTTACGCCCCACTTCTCTGTAGCCTCATCAAGCGCCAGACGAATATCAGTTGAGATTTTTTCACGCCCAGACAGCGTTTCATCCAATTCCAGCTTACCAATAATTTGCCGCATAGTTGCCGTTGAAATGTTTCTTACCCCATATACATAATCGGAAATGCCATACGTAGCTTCCTCTGGTCCCACTACCTGATAGAAAATAATCGTGTCGATCTGCACCTGCACGTTATCCTTCGTGATCACCGTTTGCGGAGGCACATTCGCTTGTTGAATCCTTAGATCATGGTAAGTACGCACCTGATCAATCACAGGTATCAGAATGTTCAGACCCGGCGTCAGTAGACGATTGAATTTACCCAGACGTTCCACTACACCTACCCGTTGTTGTGGTACGATTTTGATCGTTAATGCCACAAATACTACGACTACCACTAGAATAATTGAAATAATTGCCCATTCCATTAGTTCATATCCCCCCATCGTTCTACTTCAATAATGGTCGTGCCTCTCTTCACTACTCTGACTACTTCGTCCTTGCCCAAAGACTGGTCAGAGCTCGCGCTCCACGTATCTCCGCCTACCTTCACTTGCCCATAGCGCCCTTGCTCAATCGGCTCAATGACGACTCCTTGCCTGCCAACGATTTCTGTGCCTGTATCCTTGAACCCACGTGAACTGCGAAATTTAGAAACCAGTGGTTTCGAGAATATAGTCAGACCAAGTGCGACCAGTGATCCGAGGATCACCTGAAACAAAATGGCTTCAGGAACAATCAACGACACCACACCTGCGGCCAACGCACCAATACTAAGCCATAGCAGATAAAAAGTAAGCGTCATCATCTCTACAACAAACAGGACACCGGCTGCGATCAACCAAAACACAACCATCGGTGAACCCACCACCTTCCTTATGATACTACTATAACGAAAAGAAACAGCGATGCGTTGCGTAATTCCGTAAAAATATTGCAGGCATGTATATAATTTATATTCATAACATCGGAGGTTATGTGTTCTGCATGAGTTTCCTTAAAAAGAGGACATACACCTTTTCTATCAAAGTTCACCTAAACAAGTATCCATGAATTAGAAAAATGTCCCCCTATATTACTGAATTTTATCCCTAGCATAATCGCTCTCTATGCTTGAAAATAAGAAATGCCTTCACCCATAAATAAGAAATTAATCCTAATTATTGAACTCCAAACCCACTCTTCTACTCACCTACACCCCTTCAACAATGTTACATCTACAAGTTTATCAAAAAGGAATCCTTAAAACAGCAGTTTAGAAAGCGCTTACTTATTGTGTAAGCTTTATGTGGACCGCTATTTTTTTGCTGCTAAATCTATGAAATGGGTGTCAGTAGAATGAGAGATATGCAAGGGTGAAGGTACAGGTGAATTTCAAATTATGGGAGGTGAAGGTAGGGTTTCTTGCCGAAAAGAATTTCGAACTACACATTGAACCTTGGAGGTATAAAATCAATGATATTCACGAAAAAAAGTTCACGTAAGACCTTTGCGATCGCGATGATCGCCGCGCTTGTTCTTACACTTTTTTCAGCCCTGGGTAGTAGTGCCAAAACGGCCAACGCCGCACAGGATTATAAACTGGTTGGTTATTACGCTTCTTGGGCCGCTTACGGGCGGGCTTACAATGTATCAGATATCGATCCTACCAAAATGAATGTCATTAACTACGCCTTCGCAGATATTTGTTGGAATGGCATTCACGGCAACCCTGACCCTACCGGCCCTAATCCGGTAACATGGAGCTGTCAAAATGAGCAAGCACAGACCATTAACGTTCCGAACGGCACGATTGTTCTGGGTGACCCGTGGATTGACACCGGAAAGAGCTTCGGAGATGACAAATGGGATGACCCCATCAAAGGTAATCTGAAGCAGCTATGGAAGCTGAAAGAAAAGAACCCGAACCTGAAAACGTTGATCTCCGTTGGGGGCTGGACCTGGTCGAACCGTTTCTCGGATGTGGCGGCTACAGCCGTAACCCGTGAGGTTTTTGCCAACTCAGCGGTAGACTTTATTCGTAAATATAAAATGGACGGGGTCGATCTCGACTGGGAGTACCCAGTCAGCGGTGGGCTCGCAGGTAACAGTTATCGTCCCGAAGATAAGGAAAACTATGTACTTCTATTGCAAAAAATCCGTGAGAAGCTAAATGCTGCCGGTCAGACCGACGGCAAAACCTACCTGCTGACCATTGCTTCCGGTGCAGGACCGACGTACGTCAATAACAATAATCTTGCAGGTATTGCTTCCATTGTTGACTGGATCAATATTATGACCTATGACTTCAACGGGAGCTGGAATAAGACCACCGGTCACAATGCTCCTTTGTACTATGATCCAGCCGCTTCTGCATCAGGCCTGACCGAACCGCAAAATTTCAACGTCGATAAAGCGGTAACCAGCTATTTAGCCAATGGCGTACCGGCGAACAAGTTAGTGCTTGGTATGGGATTCTATGGCCGTGGTTGGGGGGGTGCTCCTGCCGCAGGAAATGGCCAATATCAATTGTCCGCTGGCATTTCGTCCACGGGTACATGGGAAAAGGGGAGTTATGACTTCTATGACCTCGAAGCTAATTACATTAACAAAAACGGCTATACCCGTTATTGGAATGACATTTCTAAAGTGCCTTATCTCTATAATCCAACGAACCAAACTTATATCAGCTATGACGACGTAGAATCTTTTGGCCATAAGATCAGTTATCTCAAATCAAAAGGCCTAGCGGGTGCCATGTTCTGGGAGACAAGTGGTGACCGGAACAAAACTCTGACCAACAAGCTGAACGCCGACCTTGGCGGAGGAGTGATACAGCCGACACCAACTCCGACACCAACCGCAACAGCAACAGCAACTCCAACACCAACGGCAACAGTAACTCCAACCGCAACTCCGACTCCTACGGTAACTCCAACGCCGACGGCTACTCCGGGACAATGCGCAGCGGCGTGGAACCAGACTGCCGTATATACTGGCGGCCAGCAAGTTTCTTACAACGGTTCAGTCTATGAAGCTAAATGGTGGACTCAAGGCGATCGTCCCGACCTTAGCGGTGCTGCTGGAGTCTGGAAATTCATCAACGTATGCGGGACAGCAACTCCGACTCCAACGGCAACAGTGGCACCAACCGCAACTCCAACACCAACGGCCACTGTAACACCGACAGCAACAGTAGCACCGACGGCAACTGTTGCACCGACCCCTGGGAGTTCTAGCTGGATTGTAGGAATCGCTTACAAAACGGGTGACATCGTTAGCTACAACGCCAAAACGTATACTTGCCTCCAGCCCCATACTTCACTTCAAGGCTGGGAACCGGCGACCACGCCCGCACTCTGGAAGCTGAATTAAGACTCATTATTAACGCGAAAGGATCACCGTTCCTGTCTACTCCCACAGTCATATTATCCCTTTTGGAGGAATGTTAAATGAATATAAGTACACGTAATAGGCGAAGTAAATCCGCACGCTACATTGCGGCCTTAATGAGCGCCATCATTCTGCTTCCACTTTACACAAGTGCAGGTGGATCGTCGCAAGTAGCCTTAGCAGCAGGGACGACGCCTACTGCTCCAGCTCCGGCTGCAGATCATCCGCGTAAAATTGTAGCTTACTTCCCGGAGTGGGGAGATCAGGAGAACAAAGGATTTTATACTGTCGACAAAATACCGTGGGGCAAAATCACTCACATTAACTATGCGTTCGCCAAGGTAAACCCTCAAACGAACAAGATTGATCTGATGGACCGTACAGCAGCTATCGAAAAAGACTACCCTGACCAATTAACTAATTTGCCGTATAAAGGACATTTTAATCAACTCGTAATGTATAAGCAGTTATATCCCGATGTCCGCACCCTGATTTCGGTTGGTGGTTGGTCGGGTTCTGGTGGTTTTTATAACATGGCCAATTCGGAAGCTGGCCGCGAGACCTTTGCCAACAGTGTTGTGGATTTTCTACGTAACTACCAATTCAACGGTGTGGACATTGATTGGGAGTACCCATCTGGTACTGGTCAATCCGGTAACCCGAATGACTTCGGTGTGGCTGAGCCGCTGCGCACAGTGAATTACAACAACTATGTGCTCCTCATGAAAAAGCTTCGTGAAAAGCTGGATCAGGCAGGCGCACAGGACAATCAGAAATATGACCTAACCATTGCCGCAACCGCCTCCTCTTGGATTCTGGGCGGAATGAAGCTAGGGGAAGCCAACCAGTATTTGGACTGGGCGAACCTTATGACCTATGATTTCCACGGCGCTTGGAATGGATATGTAGGGCCGCATTCCGCCCTGTACCCGGATTCTCGTGATACTGAAACAGCTGCGCTGGGCACTCCGGTTCTGAATACCGACTGGGCTGTTCGATACTATTTGGGTACGCTTCCTCCGGAAAAAATAGTCATCGGAGTTCCTTATTACTCACGTGGCTGGAAGAATGTAAATGGAGGCATCAACAACACCGGTCTTTATGGTACAGCTCCTACAACCGGAGGGGGAGCCGACGGCGTATACGGAATCTGGAATGATCCTGCACCAGAGCAGCCGGCCGGCGCAAATCCAATCTGGCATGTGCTAAATCTGCTCAAAGATCCAGCGAACAAACGTTATTTCGATCCCGTTACCAAAACCCCATACTTGTTTAACGCTGACAAAAAGGTCTTTCTTACGTATGAAGATAAGGAGTCACTGGGCTACAAACTGGATTATATCAAGCAAAAAGGCTTGGGAGGGATGATGTTCTGGGAACTGACCGGCGACTACTCTGAAAAGAGTGATGGCACCTTTACGTACGGCAACTCGTTGACCGATTTTGCCTATGACCAGTTTAAGACAGCCTCTCTGCCAGGTGGAACTCCGAAGCCACAACTACCTGCACCTACGAACTTCAGTCTTAGCTTCAGTGGCGCTTACGATCATCCGAATTATACCTACTCCCTGAAAATAACGAATAACACAGGCGCGGATATCTCCGGTGGCTGGAAGCTGGAATTCGATCTACCGACAACAACAACCCTGACCTCTGCATGGGGAGCCGGTACTGTAGAGCAAATCTCTACGGATTGGGACTTTAATCGCTATCGTATTACCGGGACTGCATCTCAAACGATTGCAAACGGAGCCACACTGGAAGTTCCAGGCATGATGAAGCTGAATTTCTCGGGTGGTCCTCAGCGAATTACACTGAACGGAAGCTCGTCCCAGCAGGAATACGACAAACTGTATGGAGGCATCACTCCAACGCCTACACCTACGACAACACCAACTGCGACACCAACGCTTACTCCAACAGCGACACCGACACCAACTGCGACACCAACACCTGTGCCTACCGTAACACCAACACCAACCGCAACGCAGACACCGACTGTAACACCAACGCCGACTGCAACTGCGACACCTACTCCAACGCCGACCGTTGCACCAACACCGACTGCAACCACTGCACCTACGCCAACGCCAAATCCAGGAATATCTGCCTGGGCAGCGGGAGTCGCATACAAAGCGGGTGATAAGGTTAGCTACAACGGGTTAACGTATACATGTCTGCAGCCCCACACTTCACTTCTGGGCTGGGAACCGACAGCAACACCTGCACTCTGGAAGCTGAACTAATCCAATAAAATTATCAGCCTAGCCTTACAAATCAAAAGAAGCTTGCAAATCAAGGTACTCCACCTTGGATCTGCAAGCTTCTTTATTTTATCTCTCATGCGACCGCATGGAGCGCTTAGATTAGGAATTCAAGTCGTTAGCAGCAGCTAGCTTCTCAGTCAGCGACCTTAGCGCAGTTCCTCGGTGGCTAATCCGCTGCTTCTCTTCGAGCGTTAGCTCGGCCATTGTCTTTTCATATTCCGCCAAGTAAAACAACGGATCGTAGCCGAAGCCTCCACCACCAGCAGGTTCGGATGTGATCCATCCCTCCACTGCACCTTCAGCGGTTAACTCCCGTCCTGAGCTTGGATCGTATAAGGACAATGTACAGACAAACCGAGCTGTACTTAGCAAAGGCTGTCCGGTATCCTCGCCCTGTTTTAGCTTCTCAAGTTCGCTAAGCAGCTTCAGATTGTTCTCTTCATCTCCTGCATTTTCCCCTGCGTAACGTGCAGAGTACACACCCGGTTGGCCATCCAAAGCGTCTACGCAAAGACCCGAATCATCGGCGAGTACCGGGATTCCAAGGGCGTCACCTACGGCTTTGGATTTTTTAAAGGCGTTCTCGGCAAAAGTGGCTCCGTCTTCCACCACATCGGGCAGATCCGGATAGTCGTACATACTTTTCACTGTCAGCCCTAGCGGGGCAAAAGCATGCTCGAATTCGCGTACTTTCCCCTTATTCTTCGTCGCAACAATAAGAATACCGCCGTCAGACTTCATGCTACACCTCTTGGCCCGGCTGGCCGGAAGGGATTTTGAGAGCAATCGCTCCAAGCGCTTCTTTCTGCGCAGCAATCAGTTCATAGATTCCCTTCTCACCTAGACCCAGCAAAAGATCCAACTCTTGACGAGTGAACGGTCTTTCTTCGCCAGTCCCCTGAAGTTCAACAAAGGCACCGCCGCCAGTCATAACTACATTCATATCTACTTTTGCTTTGGAATCTTCTTCATAATTCAAATCGAGCAGTGTTTTATCCCCTACAACACCGACACTGATTGCCCCCAAGAAATCTGTTATAGGAAACACAGGCAACTTGTGCTGAAGTGCAATTTTGTTAATAGCAAATGCCATAGCAACAAAAGCACCTGTAATCGAAGCGGTCCGCGTACCACCATCCGCCTGAATCACATCACAGTCCAGCGTAATACTACGCTCGCCTAACGCTTGTAAATTAACTACGGAACGAAGCGCTCGTCCGATCAGCCGTTGGATCTCCATAGTCCGTCCGGTAAGCTTACCACGTGCAGCTTCACGCTGATTACGGGATTGAGTTGCCCGAGGAAGCATCGAATATTCAGCGGTTACCCAGCCTTTTCCTTGCCCTTTAAGAAACGGAGGCACTTTTTCCTCCACAGTAGCCGTACAAATGACTTTAGTATCTCCCATTTCAATGATCACGGAGCCCTCAGCATATTTATTCGTTTGGGTTGTTATTGTCAGCGGCCGTAATTGGTCGTCGTTTCGCCCGTTTGATCTCATCTTTTCTGCCTCCTACATCGTATAGCTAAAAGTTTAGCGTGAGTCCCATTGCCCCGTCATAAATACCGAGTAGCACAATGCTTGGGACGTAACGTCTTTTTGAGCAACTTTTATTCTACCAAAGAGGAGGCACAAAAGCATCTTTTAAACCTTACAGGGTCATTCTATAACGGGATCTCATTCAAATATTCAGGTGCGGAAACAGGTTTGCTGTAGTCCACATTATCTGTATCCGTAATCGATTCCTTGCCGTTCAAGCGAATTTGTACCAGAGAATCATCCGAATTTTGCGCAACCGTCAGTACGACCGATTCCAGCATTTCAGCGGGTACACCTTTACCATCTGTGAACATATCATCCGTCAAGGACACGGTAACTACACCGTTCTGCCCAGCATCAACGGAATCAAGTATCGTCCCCTGTGTCATGACCATTTCCAGCCCATTTCCGGATTCAGGACCTGCAATCAATTCGTTCAAAGCAGCAGTCAGCTGTTCTTGTCCGGCGGGTACAAATCGGGTTACAGGTACATAATATTGGATACCGTCAGGAGATGTTGTGGAAAAATAAACAGTAACCGCACTGGAGTTCATCAGAAGTGGACCTTGCTTCGGCAAGTTTATGCCCATTGTGCGGGTTAATGGACGATCCAGCGGAGTTCCTTGAAGCGGCATCTCTGTGAGCTTTTTACCATCTACCCAGAGCTGTACACTTTTAATGTCATCTTGACCGGTCAGCGTCCAAGTGATAGCTTCGAGGATTTTACGTTCCTCTAAAGGATCATAGTTATTGAATTCTTTATTAAATTCCACGACAGCTAAATTCGACTTCTTATCTACCGTAATATTTTGAACTTCCGTTCCAGCTGGAAGAACGCCTAGGAAGCCTTCAGGCACTGATGAGGCATATTCTCCCTTGCTCACTAATGCCATTAACGAGTTTTTGAGTGCGCTGGAATCTTTGCTCTTTGGCAAGCTTAGGGATACAGGAGCGAGTAATCCATTACCATCTTCCAAAAATACAGTTGTGCGATCTCCGGAAGCATTGCCCTGTGAAGTTTTGGTGCTGCCTTTAACCGCTGTCTGTGTATCATCCTGTGTCACAGGACCGAATACACCTGAATCCAACGTAGTATTTCCACTAGTCTGTAACATTTGTGCTTCAACCTCTGGTGGCGGAGCATCAATCGATGCCGATTCTGAACCAAACAGCCCACAGCCGGATAGTGCCAGTGGAACTGCGAGTAAGCATACTGCGGAGATTCCGCGGATTTGTTGCATAGGTTTCATCATTTATTACCCCTTTCAAGGTTAGATATCATTTGTACTGCTATGTATACGAGACCTTTGTCCAAAAAATAACAACAGCTTATCCTAAATTGTTGGAAAAGCCTGTGAACTACTTCTTCATCTCAAGTAGGGCCTGGATTTCAGTTCGCTGAAACTTCCCTCGCTGGACAAATACTTCCAGTAAACGTACAATCTGAGGTAACAACAGTCCTTAACATCATACTAACGTTTGCTGTAATGAAATGACTTACTAAACAACGAGGTGACTGAACATGGCTGATGACAAAATCGAAAAAATTCCGTACAGTCTGAACAGCAAGGCCGTCGCAGATGCGACCAAATTCTGGCTGAACAAGCGTGGAGTAACCCTGGAAGAAATCGCGGAACTCGTTATGTTCCTGCAACAGAAATACTATCCGAATTTAACGATGGATGAATGTATCCATAATGTAGAGATGGTGCTTAGCAAGCGAGAAGTACAAAATGCTGTACTAACAGGCATTCAATTAGATGTAATGGCAGAAGAGGGCAAGCTGTTCTCCCCACTTCAAGATATGATCGAAAATGATGAGGGATTGTACGGCGTAGATGAGATTCTTGCCTTCTCTATCGTGAACGTATACGGCAGTATCGGATTTACCAACTATGGCTATGTGGACAAGCTGAAGCCAGGCGTTCTTCAAAGGTTAAATGACAAAAGTACCGGACAAATCCACACCTATCTCGACGACATCGTTGGAGCCGTGGCGGCGGCAGCCAGTAGCCGAATCGCACACCGCAAGCAAGCGGAGCGCGAAATTGAGCTGGATCTGCCCCACACACCAGAGGATCGCGAAGAGGCCGCTAGGAAACTTGCAGAATATGATGAAACTCCGGAATGAGGAGTTTTAGGTACACCTTAATGATGAGTTTCAGATCGACTATATGAAACTCTGAGGAAAAAGCGATTGTTTCACAAGCCCTGCGGGCTGCTGAGACAATCGCTTTTTTGTGGGTAGCGGACGAGGAGTTCTACGATGGTGCTTCTGCTATGGGGGTTCTACGGTGGGGGTTCTACAGGAGCTCGTTGCCTATAGGGAAATCCTCCCTATAAAATAACGATTTTGGCTCAAATCCAGAGATTATACGGAATTCTTCCCTATAATCTCTATAAAAATCTCAATTCATAGCCAAATCAGTAGAATTATAAGGAGAAATTCCATATAAACAGCTTTAGAATCATTAAATCCAAAATTATAGGGTAAAATTCCCTATAATAGCTACCAATAGTTAGTTACTCTACATAAGAAGCGTTTCGCACACGTTGTCGGAATCAGCAGACGCTATACTCTTAAATCGCCCTAAATTTGAACACTTACGGTCTCCAGAGATGCTATTCGCTCAAAAATGACCCAAAACACTACTCTGTACAAGTAATAACGCCTTTCCGGTCCGATACTAACCTCAAAAGCTCAAAATCAACGAATAGCGTCATCTGAGTCCGAATACATACGCTAACGCATGAATATGGAAGCGATCGAAGGATGAATAGAGGAACGGAGGGACAAGGTTACTCAAATACAAAAAGAGCAGTCCCCACAATACAGGACTGCTCTTAAACTTTATACTCATCTACTTCACTTCGATCTTGCAAGATACTCTCTAGCTGATATGTTCTCCAACACTTTCAGCTGCGGCGAACGAGAAACCGCCGTCTGCCTCCAGCATGACTGCCCGTCCACGGCGCACCAATTCCGCCAAATGCGCCAGGGTCTCACTCATCGCAAAGCGCATCTGATGAACGGTGGTTACTCGGCTGCGAAACAGAAATTCGCACACCGCGAATCCGCTAAGCGGGCCGCTGGTGAGCAGCGCCGCCGCTGTATCCAGCCGCTCCTCATGATGAGCGAGCAGGCTGCTTACCCGGTGCGCGAAGCCAGCGAAAGGCTCGCGATGACCCGGGAACGCCATGCTGACCGGGTAGCTGCCCAGTTCCCGCAGCCCCTGAATGAACGTCTGCAGCGGCTGTGGATCGCTGCCTGGCAGCAGGCTGACATTGGGCGAGATCTGCGGGAGTACAGCGTCTCCACAGATCATTAGCCCGCTGCCAGCATGATACAGGCTCACATGCCCCGGTGCATGTCCGCCGGTAACTATGAGCTGCCATTCACGGCCGCCCATCTTGAAGGGCTCCGCCACATTGAAATAAGAAACGGCAGGCTGCGGCTCCACTTGGGAATTAAAGCTTTCCAAGTGGGCTTTAATCCCGTTCGACCACTCATCTGTCATCCCATGCCGGATGAAATAATCCGGTAAGATCTCATTTATGCCTACATCATTGTCTACGCCATTTCCCGTATCTTCACCTGTATCTTCATCCATGTCATTCCCTAGATCCTCACCAGTGCCCAAGCCCCACATCAACCTTGCCTCCGCATGGGCGCGCTCCGTCATCCACACCTTACAGCCACTCTGCGACTGCAGCCAGCCGGCTAATCCGTAATGATCGGGATGGTGATGCGTAACGACGATATCCCGTATATCCATCCACGACAAGTCCAGCTCCTGCAAAATCCCGAGCCAGCAATTCTCTGTATCCGGGCTACGCGGACCTGGATCGATAATAGTTACTCTACCATCTTCATCCGAGAGGATATAGCTGTTCACTTGACGAAGAGGCGAGTCCATGGGTACCGAGACTTGGAGAATGTTCTTGTCCCATGAAGTAATCTCTGCCTTAGACATAGAGCGTTCACCACCTTTAAATCTTTTTCCGGAAACCATTTAGGGACGTGTTCCACCAAAGATCATCCGCGTGGACCTTTCTGCATCATAAACCTCATCTTCATAGCTGCCATGTACAGCTTCGAGCTGCAAGCCCGCTTTCTCAATCATTTCCTTGAACTCCTCCAGTGAATAAAGCTTCACACGCTCATGATATTGACGAGGCGTAGGGTCATTCTTAGTAGTTAGAATGATGTCCTTCTTCACATAACCATCCTCAATTCGGCGTGACTCATCTATCAAATTCTCTCCGTCCTCACGCGTAGAATGCGGCACCAGATGACGAATCACATGCGCAGGATTCAAAAAATCAATAACGAACTTGCCACCTGGCTTCAGCAGACGATAGATTTCACGCAGAACCTTTACTTGCTCCTCATCTTTTTCAAAATAACCAAAAGAAGTGAACAGATTAACTACGGCATCGAATCCTCCATCTAGTGGTAAATCACGCATGTCGGAACGGATCCAGGTTACCTTCTCCGCCCCGACTTGAGATCGAGCTTCACGCAACAAGACCTCCGACAAATCCACTCCGGTAACCTCGTACCCTTCCTTCGCAAGTGCCAGAGAATGACGTCCCATCCCACAACATAAATCCAGCACTTTCGAACCTGTGGGCAGTCTCAGCCAGGCGATCATCTGATCTACTTCTTTACGTGCTCCACCGAAATCCCGGTGCTTATATACGATCAGATAATCCTCTCCGAAGCTCTTTTCATACCATTCAGTCATGTTGTCTCTCCTCTCCTCCTACAGGCGTCATCCCGCAACTCCACTTTATGTATGCTAATGTATCGCCATTGTACAGTCTTTTGCTGACAAACTCAAAGAAGAGTCATCATCTTGACCTCTTGGGCTTTAATGACAACTCTTATTGAAACTTCCTTTACACACGCTGCTGCAAATAGACCCTTGCTTCATAAGGGCGAAGCTTGAAAGAACGAATATCCTGATCTTTTGACTCCGGGTAATTACTGATTAATAACTCCAGCTGATCGGGATCGAACCCCGCTGGCCATTCGAATTCAGGCTCTCTATCAAAAAAATTCAAAATAACCAACAATCGCTGATCCTCTAAAGTTCGGCTATACGCATAAATCTCAGTATGCTCTGCAAGCAGTAGCTCATATGAGCCGTACACGATCACCTTGTATTTTTTTCTTAATGCTATCAGCTGTTTATAGTAGTTGTAGATAGAATCCGGATCTTTAACCGCATTGCCAGCGTTAATCTCCATATGGTTGGAATTCACTTCAATCCAGGGCGTCCCTGTTGTAAAACCGCCTGCATGTCCATCGTCCCATTGCATAGGGGTACGGGCATTGTCCCGGCTTTTATGATGAATCGCAGACATAATCTGCTCTTCTGGAACACCGTTTTTTCGCTTTTCTTCATAATAATTAAGTGTCTCCACATCCCGGTATTCATCAATGGAATCGAAACAGACATTCGTCATACCGATTTCTTCTCCTTGATAAATGTAAGGAGTGCCTTCCAGCATATGAATGAAGGTCGCTAGCATTTTTGCAGAAGGAATCCGGTAAAAGAGATCGTTCCCGAACCGAGACACCGAACGCGGCTGATCATGGTTACATAAATAATTCGCATTCCAGCCTCTCTCATGTAAAACTGTCTGCCAGCTACTCATGATCTTTTTCAGTTCAAGTAGACTCCAGGGAACAACATCCCATTTCCCACTACCCGGCGAAGCGGCATCCAGAAACATATGTTCAAACTGAAAAGTCATATTCAGCTCCCGGCGTCCGTCACCTACATAATCCAGCGCCTGCTCTGGTCCGAGTCCCGAGGTTTCTCCTACCGTCATAATATCGTAGAAATATAACACCTTATCGTATAGATTCTGTAGCAAGGTATGCACATCCTCCAGATTGGAGAACATACCATAGGCCCTTACAGTAGGTGTTCCGTTCGGGTTGTCTGCATCTGGATACCCTTTCGTCTTCACGATATGTGCAATCGCATCAAAACGAAATCCATCCACACCCTTCTTCAGCCACCACTCCACCATTTCATGCAGCTTATCAATGACCACAGGATTCTCCCAGTTCAGATCGGGCTGGTATTTGGAGTAGAGATGTAGATAATATTCATCCGTCCGCGGATCAAGCTCCCATACCGAGCCACTGAAATAAGACTCCCAGTTGTTCGGGGGGCCGCCATTTTTACCTTTTCGCCAAATATAATAGTCCCGTTTAGGATTGTCCTTCGACGACCTGGATTCTACAAACCAAGGATGCTCATGTGACGTGTGGTTCAGAACCAAATCCATCATCAGCTTCATTCCACGTGCGTGCAACTCCCTGAGCAACCGGTCAAAATCATCCATCGTACCGAATTCCTTCATAATGTCACAGTAATCACTGATATCATACCCGTTATCATGGTTAGGTGATTTATAAATAGGACAGACCCAGATCACATCTACACCTAGGTCCTGTAAATAATCCAGTCTGGATATAATACCTTGCAAGTCTCCGATTCCATCTCCGTTACTGTCCATGAAGCTGATCGGATAAATCTGATACACGACGCTTTCTTTCCACCATTTGGGGTTCATAACTCGGTTACCTCCTATTTAGCTATATGTAGAGTTTAACCACACAGAGCCTAGTAGATAACAAATCCCCCCTACTTCCCTAATCCCTTTTGATATTGTGAAGGTGTAAGTCCAGTCCATTTTTTAAAAGTAGCACTGAAGTGACGCTCTTCACCGTACCCTACCAATTTTGCAACGGCGTACATCTTTAGATTTTGGCGGAGCAGCTTTTTCGCTTCTTCTACCCGGTATTGGTGCAAGTAATCGAGAAAATTCACACCAAGCTCCTGACGGAAAAGTGAGCTTAAATAAGTATTAGAAACATAGGCTTCTTTCGCGACATACTCTAGTGTCAAATTGGTATTGTATTTATTGCGGATGATCTCCATAGCAGTGACTACTGTGCGATGTAGTGGACGATGTTTAGAAAAAGCCTCCACCACATTCTGCATGACCTTATTCAAAATCGTAGACAATTCTTCCAACGTCTCTATCTGTGGAGCCTGCTCCATCCAATTGACCAAATGCTGCTTCCATTCGAAGCCAGCGACTTGTTTTTCCTGCGCGAGTCTCTTTAATCGAACTACAAAAGCAGTTGCCCGAATATTCACTTCTTGCTTAAGACATCCCGGATTGCTACGAAAACGATCCAGCCATTTCTCCAGCAGATCGAGTGCGAGCTCATTGCTCCCAGCCCCCACCGCCACAAGCATTTCATCCTCCAGCACATTTAATTCAGAATCATCTAAAATCCCGATTTCCTGTGGAGCGCCACCTATTACTCCCGTTCCTTCTGTATAGTAATAGACACCGCCTTTTCCGTTCAAAAATCGCGATTCCATCGCCTGAAGGGCTTCTTTATACGACAGATGCGCTTCAGAAATATCCGAACGACAGGAGCCAACGGCAATACTGATTGACAGTTTGAGATATTTCTCCAAATTACTCTGCAGCTTCTCAATCTGCTCTTTCAATTGGAGGGGTGCTCGGTAAGGCTTGCGAGAATCGGTTCCAGCTAATCCGCTGCCAATCCATAGCAAGTTATTGCCATCATGAAAAGTCTCTATTTTTCCTCTATAGATAGGCGACAAGGTCTCACTGATAATATTTAACGCTGCGTAACGTAGAAGTACAAAATCCTGTCCTGTTCCTGTAGCGGAGGGTGGATCAAAATCAAAGCTGACCAGACCAATTTGTGGTCCTTCAAAGCCAATCGCCATAGATAACTCTCCGATCAGCTCCTGTCGCCGTTCTAGCGGAACCGGGGGATGATAAATCCATTGAGACAGAACCTGGCTTTTGACAAGCGGTGCATTTTTATGCCAAGAACGATCTCTTTTAAGCTGTTCATCCTCCTGATATCGTTGTCTTTCAATAAGTTCCTTGGCCTTCAGTACCGTCTTCAGAATTTCCTCAGGTCGGCATGGCTTCAGCACATAATCAACAACACCCAGGGAGATCGCTTGCTTCGCATAAGAAAACTCGTTATACCCGGATAAAATAATCGACCGGAAGCCGTAACCTCTACGCCGTGCGACTTCAATCAGCTCGAGACCACCCATTTGTGGCATACGAATATCCGTTAACAAAAGATCGGGCTGTTCATTCTCCATCAAAGCCAGCGCTTCACTTCCGTTCCCCGCCTCACCCATGACCTCAATCTGATGTGACTTCCAATCAATCATATTCACAATGCCCTCACGGATCGTATCTTCGTCTTCAGCAATCAGCAGCTTCATCATTTATGGCCCCTCCACAGTGATATGAATAATAATACGTGTGCCTGCCCCTTCCACACTCTCTAGTTGTAAAGAGGCTCCTGCAAAAAATAAGGCCAGTCGTTCCTGCACATTCATGAGCGCAAATCCTGTGCGTCCAACATTGTCTTCCTCAGGTAAAGAATTTCCCCTTGCTAAACGTTGATGAAGCTCTAGAAGTCTATCTGCCGTGATCCCTGCACCATTATCCTGTACCTCAAGCACAATAGTCTTCTCTATACGGTAAGCTCGAACGGATATCAGCCCGCTTCCAGACAGCGGCTCAATCCCGTGAATCACTGCGTTCTCGGCTAGTGGCTGCAGCAGCAGCTTTGGTACTGTGAAATCCTTGATACTCTCATCCAGAGAAATTTCGAATTCAAAACGCTCCTTAAAGCGATTTTTCTGAAGGAACAAGTAATTGGTCACCAGCTCTACTTCCTGCTCCAAAGTAAACGTATCCCGTCCATCATTTAAGCTCAGTCGGAACACTTGAGAGAGAGAATACACCATATCGGCAATTTCTTTATCTCCCTTCTTCTCAGCTTCCCAACAGATTGTATTTAACGTGTTATATAAAAAGTGAGGCCTGATTTGGGCTTGAAGCGTTTTCAACTCTGCTTCCTGTTGCTTCATTCTTGAGGCGTATACATCATTGATGAGCGATTTAATCCGCTGCACCATTAGATTATAACCATGCCCAAGTAAGCCGATCTCGTCATTTCCTTCAAAAAATACCCGCTGCGTGAAATCACCTGTTTGTAGTCTGCGCATCGAACGGGAAAGCTTCTTCAATGGTTTCGTGATAGCGGCAGCTGCCAGCCAAGTAACCATTAGGCTAACTACTAAACACAGAACAGCAATCGTCATCGTGACCTGTAAAATCTGACCGAGCTCTTTAACAAGCTGCCGCTTGGAATGAGCCACCACCACATACCAGCCTGTCGTCTCCGACTGCAGATGCGACACAATCCACTGTTTATGATCCGCTGTAGATTCCAGCCTTTTTTTCACAGTCAGCTTAGGGTCGCTGTCCGCAAAATACGGAAGTTCCAGATCTCTTTTGCCAATCCAGCTCGGATTCGAAGCCGTAATAATCAGCCCATCCCGATCAATTACGAACATATCTACATCATCTTCAGCATTGTCGAGATATTGGCTCCCAATCTTCCCTGCATCCACACCGATCACAGCGAGTCCTGCCGGCTTTAAGGTGTAAATATTCATGATGATTCTGGAAAGCACAATCTTATGATAATGATCGCCTACAAAAATGCCGTCAGTCGGCCTGGAGAGTCCAAAGGTTGGGCTACCTGCTGCTTTAATAGCTTCTTTATAATACGAGGTTTTGATAAAATCTGAGTACTTCATACCTGTCGTCAATCCTGCCTGATTCGCAGCAAAAGGCTCTGCTCCATTGTTATCGTCTAAAGAATACAGAATCAGCGATTGAATTGAATTGCCTGCAACCATAAGATTGGTAACGGTCTTAAATACAGAATTACGTTCCTTTTGTGCTTCAGACGATGCTAAGAGCCGCTGCACACTTTCATCCAGAAAGAGTGTATTCGAAAAAGATATCATGCCCCGTACCATCTCATCGATCTGCTCTGCTGTTTTTTTGGTAAGATGATCCTGCGACTGTTTCATTTTCTCCACCACCTGCTGTGAAGAGATCTGATACGAGTTCCAGCCCATAGCGAATATGGTCACCAGAAGCAGGGGGACGAACCATAACAACAGCTTAAATTGGAGCGGAAGATGGCGATAACGGCTGACTAAGCGAAAGTTTCGATTCATGAGAACCACCTTCTTCTATAATAGAAAGATGTGTAAAGCAAGTATAACTGAAATCATTACACCCTGAACCGGCTTTTTACATTCGCTAAAAAATGCCTACATCATTCTTAAATATGAACCATGTTTCTATTAGCCAGAAACTCTTAAGATGAGGATGCAAGAAGAAACGACGTTGTCGTCTTCCTTGATGGATAACAATCGTTTCTTCAAAATACATCATTCTAAAAAGGTGGGTTTTTGATGAAAAGTAAAGGAATCAAGCTAATGCTTATGAGTCTAATGCTTCCAGCTCTGCTTGCAGGCTGTGGTGGCGGAAATAACAATGCGAAAGCTACAAACGCTCCTGCAAATGACAAAGCCGAAGCTACTGCCGAGGCCACAGCAAACGCACCAGCCGAAAAAATCACACTGAAGTTCTTCACCGCACTTGCGGATCGGGCAAACGGTTCAGGCAAGGTGGAGCAAGACATTATCGACGCTTATATGAAAGAGCACCCTAACGTCAAGATAGAAGTGGAAGCGCTTCAAGATGAACCTTATAAATCAAAAATCAAAGTATATGCTTCCAGCAATCAGATGCCTGATATCATTCAAGCTTGGGGTCAGCCTTCTTTCCTGAGTCCTCTGCTCGATAATGACTTACTGCTTGAACTGAACAGCGCTGACTTCGAAGGTGATCAGTTTGTTTCTGGTTCCATGGACGGCTTCAGCAAAGATGGCAAACTGTATGGATTGCCACGTAGTGCCGACTATATGGTCATGTTCTATAACAAGAAAATCTTTGCTGACAACGGCATCGAGGTTCCAAAGACTACCGCTGACCTGCTCGCAGCTGTCAAAACATTGCGTGCAAACAAGATCAACCCTATCGCTATGAACGGTATGGACGCATGGACGCTGCCAATCTGGTATGAGTTTGTTGCTCAACGTCAAAATGGTGATTTTAATAAGATGGATGAAGCTGTTGCTCGTAAAATATCCTTTAATGATCCTAGTCTTGTTGCAGCTGCAACTGAAATGCAAGATTTCGCAAATGCTAAAGGTTTTGCCGACGGCTGGCTGACCGCCGATTACGGTGCAGCACGTAACTTGTTCGGACAAGGACAAGCCGCTATGTTCTTTATGGGCGCTTGGGAGTCTGGCCTAGCTACAGATGTGAACTTCTCTGAAGAATTCCGTAATAATGTAGGCGCATTCGCTTTCCCTGGTTCAGATAAAGGTAAATCAACGGATGATGCTGCTTGGTACGGTGGTGGATATGCAGTAAGTAAAAACTCCAAGCATCCTGAAGCTGCTGTTGATTTCTTGAAATATTTCTTCGCTCCTGAGAACTGGTCCAAGATGTTATGGCAAGCTGGCGCGGGTACACCTGCGCAAAAATTCGATGAATTCTTAACTGGTAATGAAACTCAACTCCAAAAAGAACTAGTGGATGTCTTCAGCTCGATGACCTCTTCTAGCGGAACTCCGCTACAGGATATTGGTAACGACGAGTTCAAGCAAAAGGTAATGGAGGCTCACCAAAGCCTGCTCTCCGGCGCTATGAATACAGCGGAATTCGCCAAAGCGCTTGACGCTGCGTCCGATAAATTGGCTGGTAAATAAACTCTAATACTACTAAGTACATGAATGACGGCGCTTCTGATTTAACATCATAAATAGTGGCGTACAACCCCCGACTTCCCCCAGAGGTCGGGGGTTTGTTGTTCGAGCATAAGCGCCTTCGACGTCAGAGAAAATTATCATTCCATAATTTAAAAAATGTGTACAATCATCTGAAATATACGGCATGTTCCAGGGTCTGGCTTCCCGTTACGATGGTAGTAGATAGATTACTCTTTCAAAGGACGGAGATTTCCATGCACAGAGTGTTAAGCGACAAAAAAGCGATATTCCTACTCATCGCACCCGGGTTATTCCTGTTTGCTTTTATGATTTGCATCCCTATCTTCATGAGCGCTTATTACGGCTCTACGGACTGGGGCGGGATCGGCAAGTACAATTTTATCGGCTTTGATAACTATCGCGAAATCCTATTTCATGACAAAGTATTCTGGACTTCACTGGGCAATGCCCTGTTACTAACCGCCGCTACTGTATTCTTACAGCATCCCTTTGCTATTCTCATAGGGATATTCCTGACCAATTCCGGCAAATACGAAAAAATATTCCGGACGATCTTTTTTATCCCCGCAGTAATTTCTGTTGTGGTTACAGCCAAGCTGTGGAGCGGGATTTTTCATCCCAATTACGGATTGCTTAACAAGTTGCTTAGCGGCGTTGGGCTGGATTCACTCACACATGATTGGCTTGGAGATCCGAAGACAGCGATCTGGTGCATCATCATTGTTGTAATGTGGCAAGGTTTTGGATACGCACTGCTGCTATATTATTCAGGTCTGCAAGGCATTCCAAGTGATCTAAGCGAAGCCGCAAAGATCGATGGCGCGAACAACTATACCCTCTACACGCGCATCATCATACCGCTTCTTTCGCCTATGATGCGAGTTGCCATTATCATCGCGGTTACAACCTGTCTTAAGCAAATGGAAACCGTGTTCTTAATGACCAACGGCGGCCCGGCGAACAGCACGCAATTCTTAGGGAACTACCTTTACAAAACAGCCTTCTCATCGTCGCTTTACGGCTACGGTAATGCCATATCCATCCTATTCATTGTGTTCTGCCTTGTACTGACCGTAATACTCAACAAGGTTCTGAAGAAAGATATCGGAGAGTTTTAGAATCCCTGTAACCGGAGGAAATCATATGAATAATTCATTAGCACCTGCCGCTTCGCCCCTCAATCTGAAGCTTCATAAACAGAAGCGCAGTAAACCTACAACTGGCAAAATCCTAATGATGGTGTTTCTTTGTCTCATTGCTTTGATTCAGTTATTTCCGCTCATCTGGCTGATCGATTACTCCCTGCTAAAGAGTGGTGATTTTTTCGGAAGCTCTTTTCTGAAATGGCCATCCCCCCCGCAATGGGAGAATTATAGAAACGCTTTTACCTATGGGCGTGTACCACGCTATTTTGCCAACAGTCTTATCATTACAGTAATTACCGTTGCGCTGTCCGCACTAGTGTCACTGATGATGGGGTATGCGTTCACCCGTATGAAATGGAAGCTAAGTGGTATCGTGTTGTCACTTATCATGATGGGCATGATCATTCCCATTCACGCGACACTGCTGCCGAACTTTATTCTGTTTAACAAGCTCGGAATGCTGAACAATATGTACACACTGATTCTGCCTTATTCGGCTATTGTCATCCCAATGAGTGTGCTCATCATGACTGGTTTTCTAGAGACCATCCCTCGTGCGATTGAAGAGTCGGCGGTTATCGATGGCTGCGGCATTTACGGTGTGATCTTCCGCATCATCTTCCCTATTACGAAACCCGCATTAGCTACCATCTGTGTACTCAATTTCATCAGCACCTGGAATGAATTCATTATGGCGAACACCTTCCTCACCTCGGAGGATCTCAAAACCATTCCGTTCTCCATTATGAAATTCGCCGGAGAATACTCGTCCAACTACGGTGCTCAGTTTGCTGTTATGACGATCATTGCGATCCCAACCATCCTGATCTATCTGCTCTTCACAGAACAGATGACAAAAGGAATTACCGCTGGGGCGGTTAAGGGCTAACACAAAAAGCGTGGAGAACTCTAATAGAGTCCTGCACGCTTTTTTAATGCTGAAAAATCTATTTCTTTGTTGCCTAGCTTAATTGCTTTAAAACTATAGAAGCATTGACGTTTGCCTGAGTGCCTCCCGCCAATGTCTGTAAAGTAACTGCAGCAGCTGAACTATGATTTCTCAGCGTAAGAACATCGCCCGACGAGAGAGCGAGTATCGCCTGCCCATTAGTTTGTTGAGTGCCAGCACCTGAACCATATACCGTACCTGCAGCCTCGGCGCCATTTAAGAATAATGCGAATTGATTGGGTTCCACACCTGAAACTGAAAAATCAACCTCATAATTACCCGTATTAGTAACCGAGATTGTAGTGGTCCCAGGGGCATGTGTAATTCCAGGTGTTAGAAGTCCATTTGTATCAAAAGAGACATCCGCCTCTATTGGAACCACCTGAGCCCCTAAATTATAAACATACCCGAACTGAGCTATTCCGCCTGCGGCACCTGTTGCTCCAGTGACTCCAGCGGGGCCCGTCGTTCCCGTGGCTCCCACTGCTCCAGCTGGACCCGTCGTCCCCGTGTCTCCCGCTACTCCGGCGGGGCCTGTTGCTCCAGTGACTCCAGCTACTCCGGCGGGACCCGTCGCTCCCGTGGCTCCCGCTACTCCAGCGGGGCCTGTCGTCCCCGTGATTCCCGTTACTCCGGCGAGGCCCGTCGTTCCCGTGGCTCCCACTGCTCCAGCTGGGCCCGTTGCTCCCGTGGCTCCGGCTGCTCCGGCAGGGCCCGTCGTTCCCGTGGCTCCAGCTACTCCGGCAGGGCCCGTCGTTCCCGTGGCTCCAGCTACTCCGGTGGAGCCCGTCGTTCCCGTGGCTCCCGCTACTCCCGCCGGGCCCGTTGCTCCCGTGACTCCTGCTACTCCAGCGGGACCCGTCGTCCCCGTGGCTCCGGCTGCTCCGGCAGGGCCCGTCGTTCCCGTGACTCCAGCTGCTCCCGAAGGGCCCGTCGTTCCTGTCGTTCCCGTGGTTCCCGCTACTCCGGCGGGACCCGTCGTTCCCGTGACTCCAGCTACTCCCGCGGGACCCGTCGTTCCCGTGGCTCCGGGTGCTCCGGCGGGGCCCGTCGTTCCCGTGGCTCCGGGTGCTCCGGCGGGGCCCGTCGTCCCCGTGGCTCCTGCTACTCCGGCCGGACCCGTCGTTCCCGCGGCTCCGGCTGCTCCGGCGGGGCCCGTTGCTCCCGTGACTCCGGCTACTCCAGCGGAGCCCGTCGTTCCCGTGGCTCCCACTGCTCCAGCGGGGCCTGTCGCTCCTGTGACTCCGACTACTCCTGCGGGGCCTGTCGTTCCTGTGACTCCGGCTACTCCTGCCGGACCCGTCGTTCCCGTGGCTCCGGCAGGACCCACATCTCCCACGGGGCCCGTTGCTCCCGTGACTCCAGCTACTCCTGCCGCACCCGTCGTTCCTGTGACTCCGGCTACTCCGGCGGGACCTGTCGTTCCCGTGGCTCCCGCTACTCCGGCCGGACCCGTCGTTCCCGTGGCTCCCACTGCTCCAGCGGGGCCCGTCGTTCCCGTGACTCCGGCTACTCCTGCGGGCCCCGTCGTTCCCGTGGCTCCCGCTGCTCCGGCGGGGCCCGTCGTTCCCGTGACTCCGGCTACTCCGGCGGTACCCGTCGTCCCCGTGGCTCCCGCTACTCCAGCGGGGCCCGTCGTTCCCGTGACTCCCGCTGCTCCGGCGGGGCCCGTTGCTCCCGTGACTCCAGCTACTCCTGCCGCACCCGTCGTTCCTGTGACTCCGGCTACTCCGGCGGGCCCCGCCGTTCCCGTGGCTCCCACTGCTCCAGCTGGACCCGTCGTTCCCGTGATTCCCGCTACTCCGGCGGGGCCCGTCGTTCCCGTGACTCCCGCTACTCCTGCCGCACCCGTCGTTCCCGTGATTCCCGCTACTCCGGCGGGGCCCGTCGTTCCCGTGACTCCCGCTACTCCTGCCGCACCCGTCGTTCCTGTGACTCCGGCTACTCCGGCGGGACCCGTCGTTCCCGTGACTCCAGCTACTCCAGCGGGGCCCGTCGTTCCCGTGACTCCGGCTACTCCGGCGGGACCCGTCGTGCCTGTGACTCCCGCTGCTCCCGTGGGCCCCGTCGTTCCCGTAGCTCCGGCTACTCCGGCGGAGCCCGTCGATCCTGTGGCTCCCACTGCTCCAGCTGGACCCGTCGTTCCCGTGGCTCCGGCTACTCCGGCGGGACCCGTCGTCCCCGTGGCTCCCGCTACTCCAGCGGGGCCCGTCGTTCCCGTGACTCCCGCTACTCCCGCGGGGCCCGTCGCTCCCGTGACTCCCACTACTCCCGCGGGGCCCGTCGTTCCCGTGGCTCCCACTGCTCCAGCTGGACCTGTAGTTCCCGTGGCTCCGACTGCTCCCGCGGGGCCCGTCGTTCCCGTGGCTCCCGCTACTCCCGCTTGGCCCGTCGTTCCCGTGACTCCTGCTACTCCGGTCGGACCCGTCGTTCCAGTGGCTCCCACTGCTCCAGCTGGGCCCGTCGTTCCCGTGACTCCAGCTACTCCCGCGGGGCCCATCGCTCCCGTGGCTCCGGCTACTCCAGCGGAGCCCGTCGTTCCCGTGGCTCCCGCTACTCCAGCTGGACCCGTCGTTCCCGTGGCTCCGGCTATTCCCGCGGGGCCCGTCGCTCCCGTGACTCCAGCTACTCCAGCTGGACCCGTCGTTCCCGTGGCTCCGGCTGCTCCGGCGGGGCCTGTCGTTCCCGTGGCTCCGGCTGCTCCGGCGGGGCCTGTCGTTCCCGTGATTCCCGCTACTCCCGCGGGACCCGTCGTTCCCGTGGCTCCGGCTACTCCGGCGGGGCCTGTCGTTCCCGTGACTCCAGCTACTCCCGCAGGGCCCGTCGTTCCCGTGATTCCGGCTACTCCAGCGGGGCCCGTCGTTCCCGTGACTCCGGCTACTCCCGCGGGGCCTGTCGTTCCCGTGACTCCGGCTACTCCGGCCGGACCCGTCGTTCCCGTGGCTCCCACTGCTCCAGCTACTCCAGCGGGGCCCGTCGTTCCCGTGACTCCGGCTACTCCGGCGGGGCCTGTCGTTCCCGTGACTCCAGCTACTCCAGCGGGGCCCGTCGTTCCCGTGACTCCTGCTACTCCCGCGGGGCCTGTCGTTCCCGTGACTCCGGCTACTCCGGCCGGACCCGTCGTTCCCGTGGCTCCCACTGCTCCAGCTGCTCCGGCGGAGCCCGTCGTTCCCGTGACTCCGGCTACTCCGGCGGGACCCGTCGTCCCCGTGGCTCCCGCTACTCCCGTGGAGCCTGTCGTCCCCGTGACTCCAGCTGCTCCCGTGGAGCCTGTCGTCCCCGTGACTCCAGCTGCTCCCGTGGAGCCTGTCGTTCCCGTGACTCCAGCTACTCCCGTGGAGCCTGTCGTTCCCGTGACTCCAGCTACTCCTGCCGGACCCGTCGTTCCCGTGGCTCCCGCTACTCCGGCAGAGCCCGTCGTTCCCGTGGGTCCCGCTACTCCAACGGGGCCCGTTGCTCCAGTGACGCCGCGGGTACGAATATTAGCACATTTCTTTTTGATGATTTTTCGCTTACAACAATAGTTCTTTGAAGAACATTTTTTAACCAAATGATATTTTCTTTTTGACGGAGAATCATTTTTTTTGCAGCTTTTCTTAGATATGTGATTGGAATGGCCCATTTTTAGCACCTCCACGAAAACCTAATGTATACTACTCCAATTACCTATAGGAGAACATAGATATTCGTCTAGTAAGTGCCCTTTTATTTGTTATAAAAATAAACTTCTTCATTGATTATCAGCATAGATTAAAAGACATACATGTACTTTTAATCTCCCTCTCAGAAAAATTAAACTCTCCTATTCCTAGCAATGCACTCCAGATTTACAGCCTCCAACATTCCCTTACTATCAACTCTTATTCCTCTAACATTTTATTGACATTAACTTTCAACTCGTATATGATCTCCTTAGGCAAAATCACAACGAATTAAATCAAAAATTTAATATATCCCGTAAAGGGGAGTAGCTGTTAAATAAAGTCGTCAATACGAGAATATGAGGATATTCTCCGGCTTTATTGGCAATTCAACATTGTTAGCGAGACCTTTACCAATCAGGTTAGACCTTTATTCCAAAGGCTAATCTGTTTGGTAAAGGTCTTTTTTATATAAAATTGGTTAAAATGGTAAGGTAAGTATCTTTTAGTAGATATTTGCATAAGAAAAGGGAGGACAACAGTAATGGATTGGGGATTATTATTAGAGTACGGCTGGGTATTACTAGTTCTTGTAGCACTTGAAGGACTACTAGCCGCAGATAACGCACTGGTATTGGCAATTATGGTTAAACACCTTCCTGATGAGGAAAGAAAAAAAGCACTATTCTACGGATTAGCCGGAGCCTTCGTGTTCCGCTTCGGTTCACTATTTGTCATCTCTTACCTGGTTGATATTTGGCAAGTACAAGCCATCGGCGCACTTTATTTACTGTTTATCGCGGGGAACCATATCTTCCGAAAACTATTAATCAAGAAGCCCGTTACGGATGAAGCAGCTGAAAGCGGTACGGGCGGTGCAGTCAACAAAAAGAAATCCAGCTTTTGGTTTACTGTCTTTAAAGTAGAAGTTGCTGACATCGCCTTCGCGGTGGATTCCATCCTAGCCGCAGTTGCACTTGCGGTTGCACTACCTGCAAGTGGTCTTCCAAAAATCGGAGGCCTTGACGGGGGACAATTCCTCGTCATCTTTGCCGGCGGATTTATCGGATTGGTCATTATGCGTTTTGCAGCTTCCTTCTTCGTTAAGCTGCTTCACACCCGTCCAGGTCTTGAAATTGCAGCCTTCTTCATCGTAGGCTGGGTCGGCGTTAAGCTCGCAGTCATTACCTTGGCACACCCTTCACTTGGTGTTCTTTCCGAGGATTTCGCGCATAGTACCATTTGGAAGGTTACCTTCTATGTTGTACTCGTGCTCATCGCTGCAATCGGTTGGTTTATGAGCAGCAAGGTAGAAGAGAATGTTGGAGAGAATCCAGTTAAAGAAGTAGATAAACAGCTCCATTAATTGTATTTGAATAGCAAAAACAAATATAACCCGAAAGACACACCCCTTCTGTAAAGGTGTTTGTCTTTCGGGTTGTTTTCTTTTACTCCCTATTTTGCTCCTCATACAGAAAAGCCTGCTTCCACCATCAAATGGGAAGCAGGCTCTGCATTATATATTCTTATTGACCAATGATCTGATCAGTCTTACCTTGCAGTTCCACTAGCTTCATAATCACCGTAGCCGCCAGTGCTTTCGTTACCGTCTGCTGCGGATTAAACTTGCCGTTGTCATCCTTTAGGATTCCCAATTTCACAACAAGAGCCACTGCACCCTTATTGTTTATAGATGCACTATCACTGAACTGACTTACCGTTACATCTTTATCAAGATAGGCTGTGAGTTTGTTGTATTTCAAAAAATTAGCCAGCTGAACAGCAAGCTGTTCCCGGGTTAACTTACTATCAATTTGCAGGCTTTGATCCTTGTTGATCCACTTACGATCTGCTGCATAAGTAACAACATCATAATATGAATTCTCAGGCTTCACACCTGCCACAGTTTTCCGTTCATTATTAGCAATATAACTGCTGAAATTCGGATTAGAAGCCTTGGCAAGATAGGTTAACCAATCGCCAACTGTTATTTCTTGATCTGGGTTTACTTTACCATCGGCATCCGGAGTAATCACATGATATTTTACTAATTCTGATAAGGGTTGTTCTGCTGCATGACCTTTGATATCCGTTGCAGATATTTGAGCATCTTGCTGACCGAGGTAATCATAGACCGCTACCCATTTTCCAGTGGCTGCATCTAAAACCTGATATAATCCATTAGATTCATCAAAAGTTGTATCATATACCAGCTTCACCTTTGGCGCGGCATAGCTATTATAACTATAGTATCCACCAACCTGAGTATACTTCAGCTTAGTCTGATATTTAGGTTTATAACTTTCGAGCGCTTCCTTCTTGGAAATTGTTGCATCAGGAGATAATGTGATTTCATCGATACCGTTTATCCGATTCCCCATGTAAGAAATCAGTCTGCCGTAAAGATCCAAGCTAACCGTAAGGGTACTGTCACTCACAGGAATGCCTTGATGATATCTAATAAACTGATATCTAAATCCTGATCCGTCTGAAGTAACGTTTGAGTTATCTCCATATTCTACAAGCTTTAGTTTCTGACTCGCCTGAGGATATAGGCTATTTATTATACTAAGTGCTTTAGTCTTAGCTTCGGCCTCACTAAGCTTCTTCCCTCCAGCAGGGGCTGCCTCTTCCTTCTTCTTATCCTGAGCAGCACCATAAGCTTGAACCTGGTACTGTAATATTTCACCGGTCTTTGCATCGATCTCGGCAGAGGATTGTTCTGGAAAGCCAGCCCCAATGTAGCGTTCATTTCCACTAGCCCCACCCCAGTATAACTGCCAGATCTTCCGATCTGTATCCTGATAGTCATTTCTCAAGCTTTGGGAGATCAATTTACGATCTGCTGGAATATATGCAACCTTCTTTACAAGCTGTTCCGCTTCTTTTGAAGTAAGCTCTGTAGTTGAAGTTCTTGCTTGAAAGACATCCTTACTCTTTGCTACATCTGAATACACGACTGCGGTGGATACGGATTCTTTTCCTTCATAATCTATTCTCTTGCCTGTCAATGCATCGATAGGATATAGAGACTGATCCACTGGGCGCCAGCCTAGAATCCAGTTGTTAGGTTTTCCGTTCTTATAAGTAGGAATGTAAAAAAGGCCTACATCAAACTGTTCCGCAAATTGCTTCTGTGCTTGCTCCAAGGTAATCTTCGGCTGTGCAGACGGATACTCAAGCCCTTGAGAAAACTTAGAGAATTGAATTACATTACCGTTGCCATCCACAGCTATGTTAATGTTATCCGATCCAGAAGGAAGACCATTCTTCATGACACTGAAGTAATAGCTGTATTGAACAGGACCGAATAAAGTGTTCGAAAAATAATTATAACCAGCATTCTCATTTAATTGCAGATCACTGCTCTTAACCGATGTGGCTGCCTTAGCCACAAAAGCCTTGGCGATCTCCAGTGCCTGAGGCTGCGATATTTTCGGAGGATAATAGGATTCGTTATTCTCACGTGGGTATGAAATATACGTACTAATGATATCTCCACTAATGGCATCTACCTCACTGCTAAAGCCATATCCCATACTCCCCTCTTGAATCTGCCACTGAATATTCCAGATCATTTGATTTGCTGGAGGGGGGTAGCTTTGATTAGATCCCAGTTGTACATTGTTTACCGTTGCATCTTTTAGGGATGGGAATAATTCTTTTAGCTTCGCAATCGCTTGCTCCTGCGTGAATTTCACTTTTGTAAGATCTGCCTCCGAGTTCGTTGTAGTCACCGGCGCTTGTGTGCTAACCTGTGTTACCGTAGTATTGCTACTAACAGATGTAGAATCGGCTGCGGCCAAGCCTGGCGGTAACAATAATGCGAGTGCAACTGAAGTGATCAATACCGTTTTAGCTGTCTGATGAACAAAATGAGTATTATTGCTTTTCAAAAAAGATCATCCTCCTCTAACACGTGATTCATAACATTATACAGATAATTACTTATATTTTCCATATTTAATTAACGACAGGAAATTACAAGGTTTATGTAATGCATCCTATATAAGCTATAATGGTAGGCAGCTACAGCTTCAACTCATCTATGAAAGGGGGCCATTCACATTACTGATTGGAACCTTCAGCCGCTTATAGACGGTATTACTGGCCTAGAAATTCGCAGTTGTCTAATCATTCAACATGGAAAACCTATACTGGAGCATTATCGCGAGCCAGAAATCGCTAAGGAGCTAGGTAAAATTAACTCATGCACCAAAAGCGTGCTCTCCGCCTTAGTCAGCATAGCCATAAATAAACAAATCGTTCCGCCACCTGATACACCTATTTCTCTATTTTTCCCTTTATTAAAAGAGGATCAAGATCAACGAAAAAGAGAAATCACTATCCGTCACTTATTAACAATGACAGCAGGCTTTAACTGGACAGAATTTGGGGGGCAAAATTCCTTTCCGACTATGACTAGAACCGCAGACTGGATAAAGTTTGTGCTCGCCCAGCCGCTATCTCATACGCCAGGCACTGAGATGAACTATAACTCCGGCTGCTCCCAGATTTTATCCGCTATCCTGCGTGAATGTTCTGGACAAGACGTTGCAGCATTTGCTGAAGATCAGCTATTTCAGCCGCTTGGCATCGAAAGCTATCGCTGGGACAGTGATCCACAAGGCATACATACTGGTGGGTTTGGCCTTTATATGATGCCTGAGGATATGCTGAAATTTGGTCTCCTTTATTTGCAAGAAGGGCGCTGGAAGGATCAACAGCTCATTCATTCGGGTACTGTTCAGAAGTCCACTCGCCCCTATGTCGCAGCCACGCTACCACAGAAGGGCTTCTACGGATGGCACTGGTGGGTATCATCATTCAATGCAGGTACGGAGCAGCAGCCAAAGGAGATCCCTTATTATTTTGCGCTTGGCTTCATGGGCCAGCATATTATTGTGGTTCCATCCTATGAGCTGGTTGCAGTCATTACTGCGGATAAATACAAGAAAGGCTCACCAGCTAATGTGTTCGGCCGATTTATCGTGCCAGCGCTTCTTGGGCAATAACGACAGGGGGATACCGCACACTCCCATTATGAAAGAAGGAAGCCGGGTTGCAATGACCCGGCTTCCTTCTTCAATTTATTCAGCTTCGATACAACGAAGCTCAAGTCGTTAATTTTGCATACACAGCAAAAAATAACACCATTTCTCCAATGATCAGGTAATTGGGTATAAGGAACAACAAATCTACTGCGAAAAAAACTCCAAGTATACCTAATAATAACGCCAAATGAAATATCCCTAACCGTTGCTGTATACGTCTATATTTATGGAAGACCAGTGAGGTAGAGAAGAAGTAGAGCAGGACCGATCCAAAAATAAAACATACCATAAATGTGTAATTTAATTGTTCTAAAAATAGCAGTTGGATTGAAGCTGCAATCATGCTTAAGGATACATAAATAAATAAATGCCCATAAATTATAGTTTGCCCGGCAGTCTCTATGGTTTTGTCCACTTTCTTTTCAACATTATCAAAGTATTGCCACCACATAGCTATAATTAATAGAAAAGTTAATAATGCAAATAAAATAGATTGCCACGTCCAGTGGCTAGACTGTAAGACTGCAAGTATACTGACCACTGATTCGCCAAGTAGAATGAGGGTAAACAACGAGAAACGTTCTAATAAATGATGAGTGTTTATCGGGCTTTTCACCAAGTATCTCCGACCGATTAATGGAAGCAAAATGTCTATAGTAATTCCCGTATACAAAACTACATAACGTATCCAAGAGTCAAAGAAAAGTGATAAAGCAGAGATCACTAATCCAATCCAAAAACGACTTCCCAGGTAACGGGCAGTGTCCTTTCTATCAGCTGCTTCATTCTTATTTACCGTAAGATATTGAATGGCAGTCATAGCTCTTAAGCCAACATAACCGATTAGAAATGGCATATAGTATTGATCAAAGTTAACCGATAAGCTGGCCGTCATTATTAATACAAAAAATAATTGTAGAATCAGAAATATTCGGTGTGAAAAGATGTCCTGTCCAAACCGATTTACAAAAAGCGATTGTCCCACCCAGGCCCACCAGATCGGAATGAATATTAAGATAAATTTAGATAAATATTCAAGTGGAATTGTACCCGCCTCTACATGCAACAAGACATGACTCGCTTTTGAAACTGCAGCTACAAAAAGCAGATCATAAAATAGTTCCAGCCAGGTAACTTTCTTCTCAGCAAAGGATGCTGTGCCGTGCTCAAATCCCGATGTGCGCTTATTCATCGTTTTACTCCCTTAGTTTGGATGTGTATCCAATACAGTTTATCGAATACTTATCCATCTTAACCGAATTGATATACTAATTTGAAGCCCCTTTGTTGCCACTCTAAAATCACACAAAAAAAGCTCCCCCTTGCCTAAAATCGACAAAGGAAAGCTATAGTTATATCTCCAACTAATTCCGCCACTTCATAAACTTGTAATCAAGATAATCAACAAGTAAGAAGAGGACAAACCCCACCAAGCTAAACAGCATAATTCCCGCATACATCTCCGGATAATCCAGTCTTAACCAAGCATCCATAATGAAAAAGCCCATGCCATGCTCAGTTCCATAAATCTCCGTGAAAAAGAGTACAGATATCGCTGTTCCAAGCGAAATACGAATCGTACTCAGAATGACTGATAGTGCACCCGGCAGTGTCACATGCCAGAATTTCTGCACTGTACTTGCCCCTATACTCGTTAAGACATCATAGGTATTCTCAGGAATAGCCTTCACACCATCCCTAACGGAGATGATAATCTGGAACAAGAGAATCAGCATGATCATTAAGATTTTAGACGTTTCACCAAGCCCGAAGAATAGCATCACAACGGGAAGCAAAGCGATTTTTGGGACAGGATAGGTTAAATAGACGACAGGGTCAAGCAGCTTATTCCAAGTCAGCGAACGTCCCATCAGAAGACCAATGAGCAGTCCAATGATTAACGCCAGCACTACCCCTGCAAAAATTCTGAACAAGCTATACCCCACATTTAAAGCAATCTCCTGCCCACCTAAGTGAAACATAGCGTTATATACAGCGAATGGACTCGGCAAAATCGAATGATTCATAAGCAAATAGGCAATATACCAAACCACATTCATACAAAAGAACACAAACAACAGTCTTATTATGTGATGAATCCGATTTTTTCTCACCATATCTCCTGCATTACCTTTCTGATTCGCTTAGTCTGCTCAAAGAAATCTACACTGTCACGTTTATCCGCATGCTTCATATGAAACACCAAATGATTATCAATCATTTCAGGTGTAGCTTCTTTGTTGGACGGCATGACGATAATCTTTTGTCCCAGCAGAATCGCTTCTTCCACATCATGAGTCACAAATAATGTAGTAGTCGGGTGAGCCAGCCAGTTATCTAAAAAGAGTACCTGCAGCGTTTCCCGCGTAATCGCATCCAGTGCGGAGAAAGGCTCGTCCAGCAGTAAAATAGTGGGCAAAATGGCGAACGCTCTGGCGATTGCCACTCTTTGCTGCTGTCCTCCACTAAGAGAAAGAGGATAACGGTCAGCTAAATCAGAGATTCCCATCGATGACAACCACTGATTAATCTGATTCTCCCGTTCTTGCTTGGATGTGCTCGCAGTATGCGAGATTTTCATCGCGATTTGAATATTATCATGTACAGTCTTCCATGGAAGAAGCCCGTAGTTTTGCGGTACCAGGCCGATCAGAGTTTCTTTATCATGCACGGATTTTTCATTAAAAAGAATTTGCCCCATATAGCTTGGCAGCAAGCCCGCAATCGCCCGTAATAAAGTTGATTTCCCACTGCCAGAGGGTCCGATGATCGTGTAAATCCCATGCTCCGGTAAAGATAGATCCATCTTTCCTAAGGCCAGTTGACCTGTCTTATACTCTACTTTAAGGTCCTTAATGACGAGTCCTTTATTTCTTGAATTGGACATCAGAAATCACATCTTCAGCCGAGATATTTTTGCTAAGCAAACCTTTTTCCCGTGCCCAGGCAAATGCGGCTTCTACTTCTTTCACATCCACTTGATTGGCAGGGACATAATCAGGTACCTTGATCTCATCTTTCAACGTTTCTGGATAACCAACTTCTTTGATCACAAGATCGATATATTCGGATTGATCATGAGATTTCATATACGCTACAGCCTCGTCATAAGCAGCATACATGTTGCGAATCGCATCTGCCTTAGCATCAATAGCGGTTTGTGGGAAAGCCAGTACAAATGGATTCACTCCCGCTATATGCGTGGAGCTAAGCACGCGCAAGCCTGAAGCTTTACCCATAGTTACAAATGGTTCAGGTAAAATAGCTGCATCTGCCTTATTGTTCTTAAGCAATTCTAAACGGGTAGGGATTTGTGGAACCTCAGTTACCGTAATATCATCTTCCGTTAAACCCGCTTGTTTCAGCATCATTGCCACAGTATATTGTGTGGAGGTATTTTTGGACAAAATCACGGTTTTTCCTTTCAGATCCTTCACATCTTGGATGGCGTCATTCCCAGTCAATAAATCGAATTCACCAAAAGTTGTGCTAGTGATCTTCACATCCAGCCCGGCTTCATTGTAGATAGAAATTGCAACCAAATCAGCACTGATCCCCTCTAACTTGCCTGCTTGAAAGGCGACATCACGGTCTTTTGCACTCTTGAACGTTTGGATATCTAGGTTCACTCCATGCTTCTTATCAAAACCTTGCTCATGAGCAATTACAAAAGGAATCGCATCAATCGAAGGCAGTAAGCCAAGCGACAAAGTAACAGCTTCATTTGAGGTCTCTGCTGCGTTACCCTCTGTCGATGCTGTATTCGTGTTATTCTTTGAACCACAACCTACTGCAAGTACAGCGACGACAACGACCATCATCGACAACATCAACATTCTTTTTAATGCTTTTTTCTTCATAAAACTCTCCTACCTCCATTAATCTTTCTATAGTAGACATGCCCCTATTCTTTGCAATCTGCAAAAGAGCATGCAAAAAGCCCTTAAGCTGTTCCAGAACGCTTCAGGTAGTGTAATTTTACATCAGTCATCACAGCTTGTATATTCATAAATTTAAATAGTTATATTTATCACATACTAAAATGCAAAAAATCCAAATCAGCCCACAGAGAATCTCTCTGTAAGCTGAGCTTTCAGACACATCCTAGTCCAAGGACATATGTTGCTTCAGAATCCTCAGTCCAGTGTCCAGCTCATCCAATGAGGATGACGACGATAAGGCTACACGTACATACTTGTCCGGTGTGCTGGCACCACTAAGAAACCAATCGGAATGGAATATTCGAACGCCTTGTTGTAACAGTTCTGACTCCAGTTCAGCGGCTGTACGGTGTCCTGATAAGGGAATCCATTTAAAAAAACTTAAGGGGTGCCCTTCGGCTGCTGTTTGTGGAAAATATGTCGAAAATAGCTTGTTCGCAGCTTGGACCAGTTCTTTTTTATATGCGACAATCTCAGCAGCACTACCCGATACAATAAGCTCAGAAATAATCTCGGCATCTAGGGAGGATGTCTTCACATTAATATTGAAAATAGCCCGCTCAATTCTCTCTTTGAATTTCTCTCCAAATACGATATAAGCGATCCTAAGTCCAGAGCAAATAGATTTTGTAGTACTGCTAATATAGATGGTCTGATCAGGAAGCAATGAGTACATCGGTTGTTTGTATTCTTCTAAATGGCCTGCCGTTAAGAACGCATGAATATCATCTTCTATGAGCAGCAAGTTATGTTTCTGGATAACGTTAGCAATTTCACGCTTCCGCCCATCAGTCATCATAACGGTTGTAGGATTTGTACAAGAAGGCATCAGGAATATACCACGTATATCCAGCAGCTGGCACTGGTTATCCAGCACTTGTGGTAGCATTCCAGAGGCATCGCCTGGAATCGGAACAAGCTGAATACGATACATTCGGGCAAGCTCAATAAAATTAGAATAGGTGAATACATCAACGGCAATCCGTTGTCCAGGTTCGAAGAGAGCAAATAACGTAATGACCAACGCATTCAGGCCACCGGATGCAATTGCGATGTTATTGATATTTGCCTGTATTCCAAATGCTTGCATCCATGATAGGCCTGCCAGTTTATGATGTGGCATTCCTGTAGGATCATTGTAATTTAATAGTTCCTCTATATTGCCTCTATGCATAACCCTTCTTGCGACCTGAGCTACGATCGAGTTACTCTGCTCAAACGAAGCAACAAGCCCCAGATCAATACAGTCATGAGAAATTTTGTCCTTCGATATTGCTATCGAGCGCGTTGCATTCGTTGCCACAAAGGTTCCACTTCCTGTAATAGCATAGATGAGTCCTTTAGCTTCGCATAGCTTATAAGCGCGTGTAATTGTTGTGAAATTAACATCTAAAAAATCCGCTAGCTCACGTTGAGGGGGAAGCTTCGTTCCGGGTACCAAAAGACCGCTAGCTATATCTTGTTCAAGTAATGAGGCTATGGAATGATAGATCGGACGCTTCAGCGTATGTCTGTCAGGTCGCCACGACATCGGGTAATTAACAAAAGAATTGATCGGCATATTGTCCTCCCACAAAATTGTAATCCATACAATTATACCGTTGATTGTATGGATTCGCACTGCTACAATGACATGGACATAAGCTAAGGGGTTGTAAGTAACATGCGTAACAATAACAAACTTTATGTAGCATTCCGCACCGCGGCTCCTGCTACCTTTCCCATTCTTGCCGCTTTTTTATTTTTGGGGATCGCCTACGGAATTTACATGAATGTATCAGGGTTTCATGTGATCTATACCTTTCTAATGAGCTCGCTTATTTATGCTGGATCGGTGGAATTTCTAACGGTTCACTTGTTATTAGGTGCTTATCATCCATTAAGTGCATTATTGTTTGCTTTAATGGTTAATGCACGACATCTATTTTATGGCATATCTATGCTGGAGAAGTTTAAAGGTACGGGGCTGAAGAAGCTTTATTTGATTTTTGGTCTCTGTGATGAATCATTCACCATCAATTATTCCGCGAAGATCCCTGAAGGAGTGGATCGCGGTTGGTATATGTTCTTCGTCACGCTGCTAAATCATTGCTATTGGGTCGTAGGCGCTTGTATCGGGGGAGTATTCGGATCGATTTTTCACATGAATATGGAAGGTCTCGAATTTGTGATGACAGCACTATTCGTTGTTATCTTTATTGAGCAATGGAAGAGTGGATCGACCCATAGAAGTGCTCTAGTAGGCGTTGTTATCTCCATACTGTGCCTTATCATATTTGGACGTGACAGCTTCATGATCCCCGCAATGATCCTAATTATTGCAGCACTTACGATCACTCGTAAACAACAGGAACCGGTAGGTGAAACCGCATGACGATGTCTACTTTTCAGCAGATCATTACAATTGCCATGGTTGTGCTAGGCACGATGATGACACGTTTTATTCCGTTCATTATTTTCCCACCGGGACGTCCAACCCCAAAGTACATTCAATACCTAGGTAGAGTTCTTCCATCAGCAACGATTGGACTCCTTGTTATTTATAGCCTAAAGAACACTAACGTATTGTCCGGTAATCACGGATTACCGGAGCTAATATCCGTCGCAATCGTCGCGTTGCTTCATCTCTGGCGAAGAAATATGCTATTATCCATAGCATTCGGTACAATCGCTTATATGGTATTGATTCAGATATAAGAAATTTATGTAGGTCTTATCAACCGTACAGTACCATATAACTAAAATTATAACATTAACTTCCATTATTTATCGATCATTCAAGAATACGATAATCCGCAAGAAGCTTGTAGCGGCTACAAAAAACTACACAAGCTTCATCCGACGCGTGAGTTGTATGTATTTCATACGAGCAGAAACGACGTTGAGGTTATAGAAGAATTTTTTTAGGAGTGCGGCAACCGTCTTTGATACCGATGCATTAGCTGTAATAGGCATCCATGTTGATTTTATTAATAGACGAGCAAAACGAATGTATGGGGTTGGGGGGACTAGCGAAATTTGCTATGAGCAGCAGATTCCTGACATACTCATTGAACATATTACTTTGACTGATTTACCAATTCAGCTTGGTTCGATACAAGAGCCTTATGGCTTTGATGGAATTGTTGGTATTGATTTTATGATAAGAGCTAAATGCAAGGTTGATTTTGACACCATGAATATCGATCTTAAACACTAAACCAAGCGATGACATCCATCAGTGGACAGCAATCGCTTGGTTTTAGTTTTCCTCTACAACAAAAAACCTCCCCACACCCGTAAAGGTGGAGAAGGTATAAATGCGTCACTTTTAGCTCCCCAAGCCTAATCAGCTCGACAACCGCTTGTGAACGGCCTTTAACTTTTAAAATTTCTGCATTATGTTGGAGATGTGATTGCGCATGGTTTTCTTGCTAATGAATAATTGACCCGCGATATAACGAGTCGTTTTAACTACACCTCATAGTTCACTACATAATTCTGCAGCTCTGTATTGTAAAAGCCTACACTATACTCAGTTACCTTGCCCAGCTCATCATAAGAATAACGAGTTCGCTTCAGCAAGGGACACTTCTTATCAAGGAGCAATATCTCCTCTACATCAGGCGGAGGAACGGCAACGGAAAATTCATCACGCAGTTTCTCTAAGGAAACGCTCCGCTCTTCAAGCAGTTCATACAAGGACTGGGCATTTAAGTCCAGTAGATCCAAATCATCCATACCATTTACTAAATAATGCGTGTAATGAACGTATGGAATATCATTGAGACTATATATGCGTTCCAAGCGTATACAACGTTCGCCGAATAAACGAAAGGCTTCGCTTTCGACTTCATTATATACTCGCTCCGCCTTCAGCCATTGCTTCCGAATTTGGTGCCCTTCATCCACTAGAATTTCCGTGAATTTTTTCCACTTGGACAGCTTGGATGATGAGGTATTACGGATCACCTTCGTCCCCTTGCCGCTCCCCTTTTCCAGAAATCCTTCTTGGACGAGCTCCTGAATGGCACCGCGTACAGTGATCTTGCTGACATTGAATTCCTGCTCTAGCTGAGGCTCGGAAGGAATATTCAATCCAATAGGATAGACTCCGTGTAGAATCCGATCCTTTATAATATTTGCAATTTGCATATATAAGGGCTTATCTTTTCGGGACAAACTCAAGAGGTTCACTACCTTTCTACATCGCCTACGGATAGAGTCATAGCTCGAAGTATATCCGCTTCTGAAGCCATGGGAGTGTCGCCCTCGACAGTATGGGCTAACATACTAGCGGCAGCGGCAAACCGTACTGTCTGCTCAGGTGTAAATCCTGTTAGCTCGCCATGCACAATTCCGCTCGTATAGGCATCTCCAGCCCCTATTCTATCATAGACGAGAAATCTCAGCGTATCCGAAAAGAAGAAGCTCTGATTCTTATAAAGAAACCCACGCAGTGAATGTGAGTTGTCGCCATGAATACTGCGATGGGTGCCTGCGATCACCGAGATATCGTAATGCTTCGCAACTGCTGGAATCAGTTCGATCAGTTGCTCTTCACGTTCAGCTTGTTCAGTGCTGATCCCCAAGATAAAGATTGCGTCCTTCTCATTCATCATTACGATATCGGCCAGCTGCAGCATCTCCTCGTAATGCGGCTTCGCTTGTGAATAGCCTTCCGGTCCCCACAAGGACGGACGATAGTTGCAATCAAAGATCACAGTCCCACCCTGCTGTTTGACAGCTCTAGCCAAGGATTTCATATGATGACGTACACTATCGTTCATAGCCAGCGTGATGCCGCAGAAATGGATCACATCCAGACTTCGCGCAATCTCTTCATAATTATAAGTTTCCTCAGGAGCCGTATTGAAGCTACTCTCCAGACGATTACTATAAGTCACCTTGCTTGGACGTGCACCAAATCCATTCTCCAAGAAATACAAGCCTAGATATTCTCCTCCTCGTATAACGAGGTTAGAAGAGATGCCCAGCTTCCGCAAATACGCGGCGGCGGCCTCTCCCAAGGAAGTAGTCGGCAAACGGGAAATCAAATAACCTTCATGCCCGAAGCGTGCCAGTGCAGCGCTGACATTAACCCCGGTACCAGAGAATGAATAGTTTAAGCTGTTTCCCTGGGATAGCAGCTGAACTCCCGGCACCTGCAGACGCATCATCACTTCTCCGAATGCCCCGATTCGTTTAGGCATATTTATCTGTCAGCCTCTTCATAATTCCAAGCAAATCACGCACATCCTGGGTCCGGGTCTGGCCCGATTCTTTATCGATAATGGATGAGTAGACATGCGGAATCACTTGTGGCACCCCTGCTTCAAGCGCAATCTCTAGTATTTCCTCGAAATTGTCCATATCAATTCCACCGGTTGGTTCGAGTGCGAACTCTGCCTCAGCACAGGCCTTAGCGACAGAGCGGTATTCCTCTTCACGGCTTAATCCCTCCATCGGGAAATACTTCAGTGCATTACCACCCATATCCCGAACAAGCGCAATTGCTGATGCTATAGGTACAATCGCCGCTTCACTCTGCGCAGCGCTGAAGACTCCTGTAGAAATATTCACATAACCAGCGTGACCAGAAGGGGCGATCATGCTGTTGATCCAACTGTCTTTCCCACCAAGATTAGCGCGTGTAGCTCCAACCACCGGGAATGCCTGGTTAATATGACTACCCGGATAATGCTTAGCAATCTCGGCCACAATTGCCGCTTGGCGATTATCTCCTGCACCTAGGCCAATGGATACCGCATCTTCAATCTCTAGACCATATTGCTTCATGGCTGTTACGGCTTCTTCTACCGACTTATAATCCTTAGAGAGCACACCGACCAGCACATATCCTTCCGCCGCTTCATAAATCTCTTTAGCATTAGCGATATCTTTAGCGAGTACATTTAATGCGGTGCGGCCCTTATAAAAACGTTGTGAAATCGTCATCTTATTGTCCCCCTATTAATTTATGAATGCTGTCTACAATCACGTGCAGATCATCCCCCAGAAGTGGCCGTGGATCAATATCGAAATATCCCTGCTTCACTCCATAATCGCGGGTATAGATCGCAATCTCGCCTTGCTGCAACCCCTCTACCAATTCTTTCGCCGTAATTCCGGCCTGCTGTGGATCAACCTGAACCCGGCCGCGATAGATGGAACGGCCCGCCTCGTCCTGCACAATGGTTACACGAATTCCCGGAAGATCATTCAACACCATTAATCCCTGCAAAGACGCTTTCTCGGTGTCACTCTTGTCTTCCTTGACCATGTATTCCTCTAGTGCTTGCAGCAGACCAAAGGAAGTTTCTTTACCAACCTTCATACTGCGTCCTATTCCATACAATTGGACCTTAACCCATTCCACATAATTACGTTTGCCGGCGATAATACCGGATGTAGGCCCTTCAATAGCTTTAGAACCACTATAAATCGCCAGGTCAGAGTATTTCACATATTTACAGAGGTCTTCTTCCGCTGCGGCATCTACGATTAGTGGAATGCCCCTACGGTTTGCGATCTCCCATGCTTCTTCGACGGATAACATATTTTTCTGCACTGCATGGTGGGACTTCACGTACAGAACGGCAGCCGTCTGCTCACAAATGGCATCCTCTATATGCTCGGCCCGGCCTTCATTCGCATAACCGACCTCAATTAGCTTCCCACCACCTAGATAGACCATCGTTTCCACAGGAGCTCCGTACTGTACATTATGCCCCTTCAGAATGATGATTTCATTGCGTGGAATGGCTTCTTGGTGCAAACGTTCACTGCGGCGCCGATTGCCTTGGGTCACTAGCGCCGCAACGGACAATGCAATACCGCTGGAGGCTGAGTTAACGATAAGCGCTGCTTCAGCGCCGAGAATTCGTGCCGTGTAATCTCCGGCTTTATCCACCAGATCCGCTATTTCCACATAACTCTGTCCGCCTTGCTTCATCGCCTCCATCACTGTGTCAGACGGAGCCGACACCCCCAAGATACTCATTCTGCCGCTTGCATTGATTACGCGTTTAAGCCCGTATTTCGCATTTAATGAATTCCCCACCTATAACCACTCCTTTTGCATGGATTACTTTATCCGTCATTCTTTCTTCTCCTTCAGAATCAACAAGCACTGCAGACTTATGCTGCAGGGTGAAGAGAGTCAAGTTTGCAGGATCTCCCACCTGAATTCGGCCCAGCTCCGGCCTGCCCAGCCACTCCGCCGCATTGGAAGTAACCGCTGCCACAATCTCATCCAGAGCATAGCCCAAACATAGAAACTTGGAAAGTACATTAGATATGCTAAAGACTGGTCCCTTCATTCGGTTCACTCGATAGATATCCGTGCTAATCGTATTCAATCCAATACCATTACGTTTAGCAGCCTCAGCTACCTTAAAAGAGAAGCTTGCTGTTCCATGTCCCACATCGAGATGAACTCCCCGTTCAATGGCCTCAGTCAATACCTGAAGCGGCTGACCATCCGCAGCAAACAAATTATTCTCTTTTCCGTTGAGATAATGGGTCACGATATCCTTACGCTGCAAAAGGGGCATAACCTCTCTGATATCTGGCGGTGCTGAACCGATATGTACCATTAACGGAAGGCCCGTCTCCATTGAAAGGCTTCGTGCAATATGCAGCGGCTCAATCCCGCTCGCGCCGACAACGCTCTTGCTGATCCTAGCCTTTAATCCCACGATTATCTCCCCGTAGGTTCGGACGGATTGCAGGATCTTCTCCTTATCAATCCATTCCAAGTTGGACAATTCATCAATTCTTAGCAGTCCGATCCGCGAGATATTTAAGAAAGCCAGCACATTCGTCTTAGCCTGAGACGCGTCCAGAGCCAGATCACCTATCCGATCCGCCCCGCAGCTACCGGCATCGACTAGAGTGGTCACCCCTTGCCGGACACCGATCTCATCGATCTCGTCACCATACGGATCAAATTCGCGAAAGGCATGCACATGCATATCGATCCAGCCACTGGATACGTACGCGCCTGAACCTTCCCACTCCTGCTCCCCATGCGCCTCACCTGCCGGGGTGATCTCAGCGATCTTGCCATTTTCGATTACAATGTCGATCTCTTCTCCGCTTACCCGTTTCACCTGACGGAGCACGTATCTTTCATCCATTGTTCTCACCTTTTTCCATATAACATTATAATGTTTAAAATAACACGAATAGCGCATTAAGTAAATATAACGTTATAATGTTTATACGTAAAATTAGACGTGGTTGTCACAAAATTAGAGAAACCTGATTATCGGACGGATTCTTTGTAGAGAGTAATTAGGGAAAATCTCCCTGATTATAACCGATAATTGCTTTTAATGAATAGAATTAGGGAATTCCTCCCTAAAAATCGTGGTAATATCTATATTCACCAACGAATCAGTTGAATTAGAGGGAGATTTTCCCTAATTATTAGTCAAATAAGCAAAAATCGCAGAATTTTACGGAGATTTTCCCTAATTATCTATCAGAGCTTCCGTTTCACTTCTTCAGTAGTGCTAGAAGTCGATTTGGCTTTTACCTGCCCATAATCTACAGAAGCAAGCTGCAAATGACCGAAACGCAAAGCAGCGATCCTCCAATAAAAAGGAGAATCGCTGCTTTCTTGACTTTTACCGTTCAGAATATCGAATGTGTCTGTCACTCTTGTACAAAATCTATGAACTTAATAACCCTACATGTATCTTAATAACAGCCTTCTTAATCTTCATGCCCGGTTGACCCATACCAGGTCTGTGTACATCATGCGGGAAAAAGACTGCGAACATCCCCGGCTTCAAAGTTAACAAAATTTCATCGGATGACGGAGGATAAAGCGCATAATCTGCTTCGGCATCGTAAGGCTTAGTAGCCTCGATCCCTTCTTGCAAAGGGGACCAACCGATCGTTTCTTCACCTTCGATCAGATAATGCACATCAATATAAGCCTCATGCTTTTCAGCAACCTGTTCCTCTAGCGACTTCGCCTCAAGCGCCATAATCGAAACGTATATCTCGTTACCGCGCATCTCGATTCGCCCGAGATCAGGTTCGTGTCGTAAGATGACTTTCAATTCCTCAATAGCCTCTACAATGACTGAATTCTCGTATCTGCTATGCTCTTCCCAAGATGACAATGAACCTAAGATCATATTGTCTCATTCTCCTCACATCTCAATTATCTTACAGAGGTTGTTCAAAAAGTCCGCTTTTGATCACGAAGTAGCCCAAGAAGCTTACTCGACATCGAATATTGAATTCAGGCGAAACTTCCGGTGCTCACGTAGCTTCCACTACGCTCCGCTCCTCAGTTTCTACCTTCATCCAATCTTCTCGGTGTTAAAAACCATACTTTTTGAACTCGCACTTATAGGAGCTTCTCACTAACTGCTGCAGCTGTTGTTTCTTTATTGATAATGGACTGCTCACTAGTCTTTTTGAAATATTCCACATATAAAATATCCAGCAGATAGAGTTGTGAGATCTTAGCAGATAATGAACCGCCCTGCAGAGGACCCTCATTAGCACCACAAAGTAAGGTAAGATCCGAATACGACGTTAAAGGTGACTTTTCAAATCTCGTAATGGACACCACCTTAGCGCCTCGTTCCTTCGCCTTTCTAGCAACCTCGATACTATCTTTAGTTGAACCGGAGTAAGAAATGATTACAGCTACATCTCGGTTAGACATTAGCGCCGCAGACATCATCTGAAGATGTGAATCCATCAAACACTCCGTTTTGTTAGTAATGCGCATAAATTTAATTTTGGCTTCCATCGCCGTGATTAATGAAGAGCCTACGCCGAAAAATGATACTCGTTCCGCGTTTATCATATAATCAATAGCTTCATTGATCTTCTGTATATCAATTAAATTATAGGTCTCGTTCAGTGCACTTACATTTGTGGTCAGCACTTTGGAAGCCACAGCTTCAGTAGTGTCGTCCATTAGAATTTGATCCGTAAGCTGCGGGATCTCATTCTCTACAGTGATACTATGAGCGAGTGCAATCTTGAACTCTTGATACCCTTTATAACTTAAAGATTTGCAAAATCGAAAAATACTTGATTCACCTACATCGCACGCATCTGCAAGATCAGTAATCGACATATAGACAACACTTCTCGTGTTCTCCAGGACGTAGTCCGCTACCTTCTTCTCCGTATTCGTCAAATTATTGTACTTGGAATGAATAGAAGAAAAAATACTGATTGTTCGCAAATAAGCCCCTCCTTTACAATGATTTAATGTGCGAATAAAGAGGAAGCGCCAAGCAAGCCTGCCTTATTCCCAAGTGAGGCCTTAACAATTCTTACACCCGCAAAACTCTCCATAATTAAAGACTTCGTCCGTTCCTCTACCCTTTGAACTAAATCTTCTTGTTCCATAACACCGCCCCCAATAATTATAGCGGATGGATTGAAAATATGAATAATTGAGGCTAAACCCGCGGACACCTCAGTTACCCATGAATCCAAGATCTGTTTCAGAGCTTCGTCCCCTTTGTGAATTTTATCAAAAAGGACTTTTCCGTCTGTACATTCGGGATCTGCTTGCTGAGCCATCTTGACTAAAGCAGTGGTTGAAGCATACTTCTCATAAAAAGGCAGTCCCTCCACCGCATCTGACAATGGATGTGTCAGGATATGACCAAATTCGGCCGCCACCCCATCTGCTCCTTTATAGATTTGGCGGTTCAATACAATGGCACCACCAATGCCCGTGCCAAACGTCAAGCATAAGAAATTGTTAAAGTTCTGGGCAGCACCATAATAAGCCTCGCCTAATGCTGCTGAATTCACATCGTTCTCTACCATAACAGGTTTATGAAAATGATTAGTTACAATTTCCTTAATCTTCATCCCTGTATAGCTAGGTATATTTTCGTTAGCATAGACTATAATTCCTTCTTCAGCATTGACTTGACCGGCTGTACTTATAGCAATGGCATCAAAATCATCATTTTCTGCAATCTTATCAAGCAATCTTGAGATTACATGCGGCCCTCCCAAGTGGCTCTCAGTTGCATACTCCTTAAAGTTATGAACATTCCCAAGTTTATCGCATATACACATCTTGGTATTGGTACCGCCAATATCTACAGCGAGAATTCTCATCCTTATCTACCCTCTCCGCCAATCTACTGAATAGCGTCTACAAACCTTTTGGTAATCTCCATTGGTCTTGTAATCGCTGAGCCGACTACTGCTGAAAAAACACCTAGATCAAACATTTTCTTCAGTTCTTCAGGAGTGGAAACACCGCCTTCAGCTATCACAGGCACAGAGAAGTTGCTTACGATTTGCTTGACTAGCTCGAAATCTGGAAGTGACCGCTCTTTGGTGTATTCTGTATATCCGCTTAAGGTAGTTCCCACAAGATCAAACCCCAGCTCAACGGCTTTAGCAGCTTCTTCAAATGTAGAGCAATCTGCCATAAACAGTTGATCTTTATAGGTCTCTCTTATGTGAGGAAATAGTTCTGAGATGGTTGATCCATCCGGACGAGTCCGGTCTGTCGCATCCATAGCAATGATATCTACCCCTTCGCGGTAAAGCTCATCTACTTCCTTCAGGGTTGGTGTAATAAACACTTCAGAACCTTCGTATACCCTTTTGATGATCCCAATGATAGGTAGATCCACTGTTTTCTTAATTTCTTGAATATCCGCTACGCTATTTGCCCGAATACCTGAAGCACCGCCCAAGTATGCTGCATAAGCCATTCTTCCCATTATAAACGGACTATGCAGCGGTTCTTCAGGTAAGGCTTGACTGGAGACGACTAGTTTATGTTTTATCTTTTTAAGTACATTATTTTCAGTATTCATCAGTAACCCACTCCACATTTTTATTTATTCTTTGACTGCTCCTGCTGTAATTCCATTGGTGAAGAAACGTTGGAATAACATGAACACTAGCAACATCGGAATTGCAGCAATGGTGGCTCCGGCCATTTTATATGCGAAATTAGGATTCAGATCCTGCATTAAGGTTGCAGTACCAACCATTAATGTTTTCATTTTGTTCTCTTGGCCTATAACCAGCTGCCACAAATAATCATTCCAGACTTGCACGAAATTCAGAATAAATAAGGCTCCAATACCAGGTTTAATAATAGGCACCATGATGCGAGTAAAGATTCTCCATTCATTTGCACCATCTATTCTTCCGGCTTCTCTTAAAGCATTAGGGGTTAAATCGAAGAATCCTTTTAATAGGAACACTCCAAATGCACCCGCGACGTTCGGCCAAATCATACCGTTATACGAATTCACCATTCCAAATTGCTGTGTAATCCGGAATAAAGGCACGATCATAATTTCCTTAGGAATCATCAAGCTCGATATGAAAATAATGAAGATGATATCTTTACCTTTAAAATTGATCTTTGAGAATGCATAGGCAGCCATAGCGCCTACAATAATAACGATAATCGTAGATACGCCTGAGACATAAATACTATTAAACGTCCATCTTAAAGCCGGTTGGTTCTGAAACACATCCACATAGTTGGAGAATGTGATCGATTTAGGCCACCAGTCTGGAGGCATCTTCACAACATCTGAACTGTTCTTAAGCGAACTAGTGAATAACCAATACAAGCACTTCTGGAGCTTTTCCGGCTGGACCTGCCCCGCTCCCTCTAGATTTATGAGCGAGCCTAACAATACCTTGTGCGATGTTATAAGAAGTTAGTGCAAATCTTTCTTTCGTATCATTCGTCCCAAGCATGATCACTACCAAATCAAGTGGTGCATGTGACATGAGGCATGGATAGAGATAAGATATTCCGGCTAACCCTTCAAATAGCGGATCGTCACTAACACTAGTTCTACCAGGAAGCCCTTCTTCTATGACACGATAAGCGTCGCCCAGTTCTGCATGCAGAAGCCCGGTCCAACGTATTTCATCATTAAACCTTTGATCCGTCTCTGCGTCGTAGCCCCAAGTATTGGAATCACCAAAGCATACGATGGTTCTCTTCATTGCATTAACCACAATATTTTTCGATCGCTTGATCAATCAATTTCATAATATCTGCGATTGGACCAGCATCTTCAGCGGCTACCCCTTCAAGCGGTGCTCTTACACTACCAATGTTTACGCCTCTTAATCTCAGAACCTCTTTAATTTCCGCATACATAGAACCCTTGAGGGAACAAAGCGCGATGATGATATCGTTGATCTCACTTTGAAGTTGTCCTGCTTCCTCAAACTTGCCGGCAAGTACAAATGTATTAGCTTGCAAGAACAGCTCCGGCATAACTGCATAAGTACCACCAATGCCAGCATCGGCTCCCATGATTCTTCCCGCAACATACTGTTCATCCGGTCCATTAAAGACCACTACATCTTTTCCACCCACTCTTTTGAAGCGTTCAATATCCATAGGTGGCATAGAAGAATTCTTAACGCCGATAACTTTTTTATTAGTAAGCAGTTTCTCGAATAAAGCTGGAGTTAGTGTATATCCCGTAGTCTGAGGAATGTTGTAGATAATGAACGGTAGAGGAGTTGCCTCCATAATATCGCTCCAGTATTTAGTTACTGCACTATCAGGTAATTTGAAATATATAGGTGGGATTGCGGATAGTGCATCATATCCTAAGCTCGCCGCATGTTTTGCTAATTCGATACTATCTCTAGTAGAAGGGGCTCCTACATGAGCAATCAGTGTCATTTTACCTTTCAGGTTACTAGCTACATAGCTAAGTACCGCTTTGCGTTCGTCCAGACTCTGGTAGATACATTCTCCAGAACTACCTCCCACATAAACACCTTGAACTCCTTTTTCAAATAAGTAATCACATAAGGCATGTGTCCGGGATTCGGAAATATTTCCTTGATCGTCATAGCAAGCATAGAAGGCAGGTATAATTCCGTGGAACTTGTTGAGTGTCATTGATAATCCCCCTTAAGATGTGAACGGTTTCTTTTCTACATATTCAAGATATCACTTAAATTTAGTTCTGTAAATTATTTTCTCTATTTTTTTAAAAATAAAATTTATTTCCACCAGAAGAACGATCATACTAGAAAAATAGTTTCATTTAAGTAAATGCCCATAAAATAAGACCTTATTTTCCAATTAAAAATAGAATATCGGACGATATATGCAGCTCTAGTTATTATCAGAGTAACACTATCTACGACCTTAAAGTCATCTGCCGTATTGGTAATTACTAGAAATCCTTTGCGGCTCTCAAGGGCAATAGATTATCCTTTTAAATCTAATATAAGTGTCTCCTACAAGGAGACACTTTTCTCCATAGGAAGCACAAACCCTAATTAACACACAATGTTCACTTAAAAACTGTGTTTTTCACGTGGACACAGCTTTAAAAAACTAATTTCTATGATATAATGAAAGCGTAACCAGAACAATACAAAATATATTGTTTCTTCGCCAAAGGAGGCTGGAGGAAATGCTAGCAGGTCTTAAAGAACTTAAAAATTGGGTAACGGAAAATTGGAATCCAACGATGAATTCAGGTAATGAGGATTATCAAAAAATGGAATATTCTGTGCAACGCCACTTGCACACTCCAAGATCCCCAAAACCACTCACCTATGAAGAAGAAGCTCGTATCAAGACTGTTAAATTCCATTAATTTCACCACCTTTAGATACAGATTGACCCTATAATAGAATCTTGTCCTAAGGCCGCAGATCCGGAAGTCATTCCAGTAGAGCGGTCTTTTATTATGCCTTGAGAACCAAAAAAACCTCCCTCTCCATGACGGCATCCCATCACTTCGAAAGAGGCTTCCTAGCATCATTTGATCTTATACAGACATTTGTCCTTTCTTCTGCAAGTCCGAAAGCTTGACCGCCTGACCTGCGTTCAATCTCGAATGTTCCGACGCGAATGCGATCAAATGACTCTGCAGGGATGCCGTCGCCGAGGTCAAGCCTTGCGATGGATTGCTGTCGAATTGACGCACATTCCGCAGGAATGAGCTTACCATACGGTCATCGCCGCCTCCATGGCCATCGCCTTCCACATTGCAGCCAATCTCAACCTTCTCGCCCGATACATAGCGGTACAGCGTGAAAGATCCTTTGTCCATATCCCCGATGATCTCGCCTTGTGTTCCCATAATTTGAACCCGGCGCGTGCCGCTCTGTGTCAGCCCTGACATGATGAACGATGCATTCGCTCCGTTCTCGAACTCCATGTTGACTACCTGGTGATCCACGACATTATTATCGCAGCGATACACGCAGCGACCCCACGGTCCTTCCTTCAGCGCCTTCAAGATCCCCTCTTGCGACAAATCATTCGTCATATAGCGTGCCCAAGGGTGTTCCGGGGGCTGAATATATATTTTCATCGCCGAGAAGGCGCATTCCTTCTCAACCTCACAGCCGTTGATACAGCGATCCGCAGAGCCTTCCGGAGCGTTCTCCGCCCTGAAATGCAGTAATGATCCGTACGAGCTCACGCTTGTACACGGTTGATTCATAAGCCATGAGATGAGATCCAGATCATGGCATGATTTGGCCAGGATCATGGGACTCGTCTCCTCCGAATTGCGCCAATTCCCGCGGACATAACTGTGTGTCATATGCATGTAGCCCACATTTTCGGTTAATTGAATCGTACCTATCGTTCCGAGTTCACCGTCTTCGATGCATTTTTTGATCCCAGACCAGAACGGGGAATATCGCAGGACATGGGTTACGACGAGCAATCGCTTATACCGAAGCGAAGCTTGCTCCAATTCGATGCATTCTTCCATGGAAGGAGACATCGGCTTCTCTAGCATGACATGATAGCCTAGCTCCATCGCTTTCATCGCTGGTATATAATGCATCCGATCGAGCGTAGCAATTATCATCACGTCCGCAATTTGACCCTGATCGAATACTTTCTCCCAAGAATCGTAGACATGTTCTGGGGCAATTCTATGAATCTCTGCAAATCGATTTCTACGTTCATCATCCGGCTCAGCTACGGCAACAATCTTTAATTCATTCGGGAACTTCTCCGCGTAGGGCCCATAAATATATCTTCCTCGACTGCCAGCGCCAAGTAATACAGCTGTTAATGTTCTCAAGACTACTCCTCCTCTTGCGCACCTAGTGTACTTCCATTGTAAGGCGGTAGGAACGGAGGCAAAAGAGATCGTTACTGACATTTCATATACATTTATTGACCTTGATTCTGTATATGGATCCTTGCCATACGGAAATCTTGCGGCGTCGTTTCGTTCTGCTTCTTGAAGAAGCGAATAAACGCAAGCGCTGAGTTGTACCCCAGGGCAGCAGCAATTTCATTCACTTTCATGGATGTGTTGAGCAGCATATCTTTGGCGATCAGGTTACGATAGTCGTTCACATATTTAGATAACCCCATTCCAGTGATTTGCTTATAAAGTCGGGACAAATAAGATGGATTCAAGCTCACGTAATCGGCCAGCGCATTTAAGGAGATATCAGTGGAAATATGTTCTTCAATATATCGATGTACTTTATTCACGACCTCTGTCGGCAATTGCGTACCCCGCAGCGCATTCCATTCGAAGAAGCAATCCGCCATTTGCGAGAAGTATTGAATCAGCTCCGACCATGATGCGGAATCTCCATAGCGATATAACTTATCCAGATCCATCAGCGTATTGATGTAATCCCGAATTTCCCGATTCTTATGGATATAGAACAGAAAAATAGCTGAAAGCGAATGATACAGTTCGATCTTCCGCTCATTCGGCGACTCCTCATCATTCCAAATGGACGTTAGTTCGGCATACAGCTTGTTGAATTGCTCCCGATGATTATTCTCGAGACAAGACATCAGCAATTGAACACGGGCGTGATAGAAGGCATCGTGGTAGTTCCCACTCAGATCACCGTTCACTTCTCTTTGTATGTCTTTATCGGTCAATATAACCTCATTAAATAATCCATGTCCTTGTACCAGGCCGTATTTGATCGAGTGAAACCGATCAGATATGTTATCCCATGTCGTTGCTTCACTTCCAAGAAGGAAAGAAACCGATAAACTCAGCAATCTCTTGCAATTTCCCTGCACAGTCTCCAGAATTCCGCTCGTATACCGATGAGCTCTGATCCAATCCTGATCCCCATATTCGATAGACGATCCATCCGGGATTTTCGGTTGAATCATCCAGACGATTTTGGATAACTCGAATACAACGGAATAGCATCTGACCTGCGTGGACAAATACTCATCGCAAATGTTCTGTACGGCGTAAGTCAATAACGCTTTATCCGGCGTCGTGAACATTTCTTTCCATGCGTCTACCCTGCCTATGAGCAAGTAAACCGGCAATGTCGCATCAAGCGGGATATCGATTTCTTTGAACGCCTGCTTTAATTGGCTATCCGATACATGCTTGCCTTGAAAGAGCTCCCACACATACTCTTTTTGCAGGGAGGGCAATGCCAGTCTCATTTTGGATTGCGCTCTAGCGATCATCTGTTCTTGGTTATTTTCTTCTTCAATTTTCTCAATCGCCCGTTCTACGGACTGAATAATTTTCTCATCACTTTCGACCTTCAGAATATAATCGAACCCACCGTACGTAATTGCGCTCCTTGCATAATGAAAATCATTGTATCCTGTTAAGAAAATAACTTTGCAGGCCGGCCACTGGGATTTGATTTCCCGAAGCAGCTCAATCCCTTCCAGTCCAGGCATCTTAATGTCGGAAATCACGATATCAATACGATGATGAGACAGTACCTCCAGTGCTTCTTCACCTGAATATGCCTTCATAACCTCGAGTTGTAAATGATCGGTCTCATTGAATAGCTCCAGAAGACCATCGACAATAATGGGAAGGTCATCGACGATTAGCAGTCGGTACATGCTGATTCCTCCTCTAGTTCGCGCTTAGATTGATTCTTACTTGAAGTCCACCAAGAGCAGAACGTGACACTGTAATGCCATATTCCTCACCGTACCGCAGTTGTATTCTGCGATGCACATTTATGATTCCGGTTGTTTCCTCCATCCTAGTGGTGGATTGACGCAGTCGCTTCTGAAGCTGTTCAATCTCCGCATCGGAGATGCTTCGGCCATTATCTTCGACATAGATGGAGAATACATCGCCCACCCGCTCACAATGAACCCATAGCTCACCCTGCTGAATCATATTGCCCAAGGCATGCTTATAAGCATTTTCGATGATCGGCTGCAGAATCAGCCTCGGCACGAAGAGATCGGGAACATCACCTTCGAACTTGACTTGAATACGGTCTCCGTAACATATGGTTTGCATGTCTACATACGTGCGAGAATGATTGACCTCCAGCCCCAGCGGAATATCATCCTCGTCATCGCGAGTAATGAACTGAAAATATTGTCCGATGTACAGGCAGAATTGATAAGCCTTTTCCTTCTGATTCTCGGATTTAATTAACCGGCACAATACAAAAAAACAATTATATAAAAAATGAGGATTAATTTGCGATTGCAATCGTTTCAGTTCGGAACGCTGGTTCCTGATTTGCTGCTCGTAATTTTCCTCGATTAGTGTTTTCAAGGATCGGATCGTATTATTAAAAGCTTGGTACAAATACCCGAACTCATCGGCTCCACGATCGATCACGATCGGTTCCAGCCTATTCTGCTGAACGCGCCGAAAGGAATGCACAAGTTTCATTAATGGCCGATAGATAAATCGTAATAGAAAGTAGGAGAAGAAAACGACAATACCCACAGCTAGCGCGCAAGCCCACCAGAACAATGTTCGATAGATCTCAAGAGAACCCAAAATCGTCTCTTCGGGAATGCACATAATCGAATAGGAATTCCAGAGACTGGAGTATTTATATACCGTAAGAAACCGCTTACCATTATACATAATCGTTTCGTATCCTTCGTCTTTTTGCAATTCCCGCTTATCCGCAGCGAAGGATTTCATTTGTTCCAGCAGTTCCGGATCCATGTCACTCTCGATCTCCCAACCACGTTCCAGATTGAGCAATACGCTCTGTCCACCACGCGAGCTGCCGATTTGAGATAACGTTTCTCTGATTTTGATAGTCGATAATTCAACCGCTACGATATAAATCGGATTTTTAACGGTATTAATGGGGTATTGCATGGAAATAAATAATCGATCGTTCCAGTAAATGAAAGGTTCTTCGTATAATCTCTTGTTTTGCTGCATAGAAGCATATTCCTGCTTATTCATCGAAGTTTCAAATTTATTGCTAAGAATCGTTCGGTCGATAAGAGGGATATACGCCCTTGCTTCTTGAATAAATGGACTTGAGTTCTTCATCAATTCAAGCCGTCTTTGGATATCTAATATTTTTTGCGCACGATCGTAATAACTCATGTAATTGCCTGTAGTTGCAATTTCCATCAAGTCTTTGTCCATCACATAGTTCGGCAAATAACGGCTGATCCGGTCTGCTTCCTTGTCGAGTGAATCCAGATAGAAGCGAGTCGTATTTAGAATAGACTCGGAAATTTCACTCCGAATATTGTCCGAACCCTTCTCATTAATCAACCAGGTAATCGCCATGAGCGGAAACAAGGCTGCCAGAAAGGCAGCCATTATTTTCTGGAATATAGAGGAATCTTTAATCAAGAATCGGATTTTCATCGTTTGTTCTCCTGCAATGCAATGTCATAGTTTGAGTGCCCTATTTTATTCTTTGACACTCCCCATCACAATTCCTTTAATGAAGAACCGCTGCAAGAACGGATACACGATAAGAATCGGAAATGCTGCTACGAATATTTGAGCTGCCCTGCTCGTACGATCGGACAATTTGATCATTAATTCTGCCCTCTCAGGTTTAATAAAGCGGAAATCCATTTTGATAATGATCGTCTGCAGGAAGGTCTGCAGCGGATAATTCTCGGGATGATTCATGTAAATCATACCATCAAACCAGCTATTCCAATGCCCCACCATAGTGAAAAGACCTGTCGTTGCCAATGCCGGCAACGATAGCGGCACATATATTTTCCATAAGGTAGTAAATTGACCCGCCCCATCGAGCAGCGAAGATTCCTCAAGTTCTTTGGGCAGACTGCGGTAGAAATTCAGCAGCAGAATAACGTTGAACACCGTGACCGCTCCCGGCAGCACCAAAGCCCAGATTGTATCGAGCATCCCAAGGTTCTTCACGGTTAAATAGTTTGGAATAAGCCCGCCACTGAATAAAATCGTGAATACGAAAAACCATGAATAGAAGGTCCGCAGCCGAAATTGGCGAGAATCTTTGGATAATGGATAGGCCGTGATAATCGTCAGGAACATGCTGATTGTCGTTCCCATAAGGACCCGCTGAATCGATACCCAGAATGCGCGTAAATATTCAGGTTTTCCAAATACGTTAGCATAAGCAGCCGTTGTGAATTCAACAGGCCACAGGATGACTTTTCCGGCGGATGCTGCCTGCCCGGAGCTGAACGAGAGCGCCAAAATATGAATAATAGGCATGAGGCATAACAAAGATACGGATGCCAGAAAAATAAAATTACATATCAAAAACAATTTTCTTCCGAATGATCTGTTAGTACGCACGATGTGTCTCCCTTCTGAATTACCGCCGATTGCATTAGAAAATGCGGTAATTCGCTACACGATAGGCTAAGATATAGGACATAGATACGAATATGAAAGAGATGACGGATTTCAGCAGTCCTACGGCCGTAGCGAAACCGAACTGTGCTTGCTCAATCCCCATACGATATACGAAGGTATCGATAATATCCGCGCTTTCATAGACCGGAGGACTATATAGGTTGAAGATTTGATCAAATCCCGCATTCAGTACATTCCCGATACTAAGCGTAAACATGAGAACGATAATAGGAAGCATCCCCGGCAGCGTCACATGTAACGTCTGCTTAAAGCGTCCTGCGCCGTCGATCTCCGCTGCCTCGTACAGTGACGGATTAATACTGGTAAGCGCAGCCAGATAGACAATCGTACCAAATCCGAACTCTTTCCATACATCCGATATGACCATCACATAAGGGAACCATTTGTTGTCTCCCAGGAAAAAAACAGGGTCTATACCAAACAAGCCAAGCACTTGATTGAGAATACCGGAAGATGGAGACAATACATCGATTAGAATACCGCTTAACAAGACCCATGATAGAAAATGCGGCAAGTACACGAGCGTCTGGAAGGTCCGTTTGACCCATTCTTTCCGCAGCTCATTCAGAAGTATCGCTATGGTGACCGGAACGATCATACCTGCTACAATTTTCATCACCGCAATGTATACTGTATTGAAGAATATCCGGCCGATATCGGGGTAATCCATCAATAACTGAAGGTTTTTAAGACCAATAAATGGTGAGCCGAACAACCCTTTATTCGGTACGTATTTCTGAAAGGCCATCATAATGCCGGCCATCGGGATATAACTGAAGATGAGGACCAATACGATCCCAGGAACCAACATCAAGTGAAGCGGCCACTCCCTCTTCCACATACTCGTTAATACATTCATGCCATCCACCTCGCTATAGGACTAAAAATTAAGAACTAGGTTAAAGAAAAGAGAGGTCGTTTGTGTTCAACCCCTCGATTCTCCTGCTATCATTGTTTGTGAGTCGCGTACCATTCATTGACTTCTTTGGTCATTTCGTCGCCGCCAAGCTTTTTCCACTCTTCTACGAATTTATCGAATTCATCCACGGATACTTGATTCATCATAATCTTGAAGTATACTTCATCCCGCTTCTTCTTCAGGATTTCTTGTCGATCTGCCATGGTTGGAGTCGGTGCGCCGTAGAATTTGTTTTGTAGGTACTGTTTATTGTTCTGAATTTCAGGAACAAGTGAATATGCACCTTTTGGACCTGAGATCAGATATTCCCACCACATGTTGATATCGGTACCGTCAACATACTTCATGGCACGCTCGTAACGAGTTTTTTGATCTTTCGTCTCCAAAATGCTCTCGTCTTTGTTCTCGATCGCTTTTGGCAATATTTCACCGTTATTATCCTTTTGTTTACCAACACGAAGCGGGCTTAGAAGCCAGTAGTTGTTGCCTTTCTCCTTCAGGTCTTTACCATACTCATACACTTTCTGTTCTGGCGTCGGATGATTATCCACGACAATCCAATGGTTCAGCAATTTAATAACGCCTTCCGGATGCTTCGCTTGCTTGGAGATAACATAATATTCGTCAACACCCAAACCTATCTGCGATAGTGCAGGTTCGCTATCCACCGATGGAATCGGGAATACGCCCCACTCTTGTACGACTTTACCATCCTTTACTGCGCCTTTAGCGAGCTGAGCCGGTACCCAAGACTGGCCGTATACGATACCTGCGTTGTTGTTATAGAGGAGCTCTGCTGCTTTCTCCACATCTTTAACGACGAACTCAGGATCAATTAATCCTTTCTTGAACATTTCCTGCAGCGCCTTAAGTGCGTCTTTCACTTGAGGCTGAATGTCACTGTTGACCAAATTGCCATTTCCGTCTTCCATCCAAAGATTTTCATAAGCATGGTAACTATTCAAGAATGCTATTAGTCCTGTAACAGCTGTGGACTGGTTGTTAAATGGATCTTTGCTAATTACAATTCCATACGGTTTCCCAGTGCCGCCTGGATCTTTTGTTTTGAACGCTTCTGCGATCGTCAAGAGATCCGCCATCGTCTTCGGTTCCGGCAGGTTCAATTTCTTCAGCCAGTCCGTACGTACATAGAGGAACTGATACTGGTACGGATTATAAGAACTTGGAATCCCCATGAGTTTACCGTCGAAAGTGGCGGTCTTCAGTTGCATTCCACCATCCATCGACAAGAATTTCTTCGTCTCATCCGTCGCATTCTTGTCATATACGTCCGTGATATCCATAATCATATCCGCTTCGGTCAGCTCTTTCAGCTGTGTAGCATTAACCTTCATGAAGTCCGGAAGATCATTGGAGGCGATGGACATCTTCACTTTTTCCTTGAATTGAACGTCATCGGCGGACACCCATTTATTCGTGAGCTTCACACCGATATCTTTCTCATACGCATCATAGACCGAGTTCTTCTCAAAGCTTTCGCCCTCATCGAATTTGAGATACTGATCGCTTGCCGAAACTGTTGAAACTTCAATCACTTCATTTTTTTGTTCCACAGGTGTCTCAGGCTGCTTCTCAGGCTGCTTCTCCCCTTCATTTGTGATTTTGCCGCATGCCGTGATAGTTAAACTTAGGATCAATGCGACGATCAGAAGTATTCTACTTTTTTTCTTCATATTACCCCTCCACATTGTCTCAAAATAGGTCGTGCATCTACTTCATGCTACTTCTCTTCCTAGTTCTAGTATAGGAAAGGAAAGGACCCCCATCTATATACTAGTCTTTACTTTCGTATACACCTCTTGACTACCGTCAGGCTTGTCCCTAGAACGCACAAGAGAGAGGGAGTCTCCCTAGGTTAGGTTGACTCCCCCTTCGTTGAAACGTTACCGTGTATTAACTCGAATATTCAGCTCCCCACGATATTTGACAAGAGATGACGCGCCGCTTCTTGCTTCATTTCCATTTCTTCATTTTTCGATAAACCTAAGCGCACGTTCTGATTGATATTCAGCTAGACCTTTTGCGAATTGTTGATCGGGAAATCCTCTATGCTGTAGCTTTAAACCCGCTGAAGTTAATGATATATGGTGATGCAATTGATAAAATAACAGCCTATCCGGATCAAGCTTATCGTTCTTAAGATACCGATAGAAATCTCCAAATCGCATCTCCAAAAAACTATGCTCATGCTCAATATCAAAGAACGCTGCTCCTTCGATATCGATCAGAAAGGGCTCCAGCTTATCATTAACCAATACATGGTCAGGACCCAGTTCCCCATGAATAAATCCATACTGCTTTCTAGGCTTAATTCTTGATTCAAGCTCATACAACTTATCGAGCAGTTTACTTTGATTAGACCCGATCTTCTCCATATGCTGAGAGGCGTAAGCTAGCTGTACTTTCGCATTTTCCATTTGTAATGAATGACATTGTTCTGTACTGATCTCGTTAGCATTGGCTTTCCCAAAAAACTGCCTTTCGGTGGTATGCATAGTAGTAAGCATATCCCCCAACTGCTGAAACACTTTATCTTGAGCAGCTAACTCGGAATGTTGGAAAAAGGTTTCTGCCTTACGTCCATCTATATATTCAACAAGCGCATAATCAAATGGGTAACGATCTCTTTCCTTGTTCAGATCATAAAGTGCTGGGGTCTGAATTCCATGTTGTGTTAAATACTTATTGTTTAATTCAAACAAATCACTTCCATAGGACTGTTCATTTATATCTTCATTCGCTTTTTCTTCTTCAAAATAATTCATGGAAAGATCCCACACATACAAAACGCAGGAAAATCCATTACTGCACTCAATCTTGTAGACCACCTTTTGTGCGCCACCATGCATTCGTGAAACACGAGTAACTAAATAACTGGTGCCAAAAATCCGTCCAATATAATCCTGTAAGTCGGCCTGATCGAGATGATAGGTAACGTCCATTAACAACACTCCATTGATTAAGTTTTGCCGGCTTCACAATAGTAAATAAAATCCAGCCCAAAGTATAGACTTTTTCTTTCTGATCAATTATGATGTTGAATAAGGTCTTGAAAAAAATAAGCATACAAAAAGCCTTTGGATTTTATTCCAAAAGGCTTTTTTTTGATGAAGATTCTAGCGAAACCGGCATATCCTTAAGTTATTTATAATTACTCAACTATCGTGTCCTGTCATCAGCGCTCATCGTGTATACATAATATAATCATCATTCTAACTCATCGCTGTTAACAATACGGCAATCGTATTAAACACACCGTGAACAATCATACCAGGCACGACCGATCCCATACGTTCATAGGTCCATGCAAGCACAACTCCACTAATAAAATTCACGGGCATGGCATTCATAGTGGGAAAATGTGCAAAAGTAAAGATTAGCGAACTAATCACAATCGCCCATCTCATACTAACACGAGCCCGTAGCCAACGATATATAAATCCACGGTAAAATATCTCCTCATAAAAGGGTGACACGATCCCTGCCGACACGATACCAATAATTATAGTAAATAGAGTGACATTTTGCTTCAGACTCTCTGTTTTGCTGTTGTCCACCGTATTCCCAAGAAAACTCGTGAGATAGAGAGTGGCCACACTAAATACGATGAGAATGAATGTCCACAGGGCAATCCTCCACCAATCTTTCGCAGGAAACCCCTTTACTCCTACCTCTGTCCAGGACATTTTCTTCGGTCGTAAAGCAATGAAATATAATCCTAACAAAAGTACAATCGCGATGGTAAGCCCTGTAAGAGTCCCTGAGTAAAGAGTATTCCCCAACCATTGCTCATACATTGACTGTACCGCATACTTGATAACGAATATAACGAATACAAATTCAAGCGCAAGTAAAGCAATAAACTCACGCCATGTCCACTGATCCATCTTCTTCCACATTTCCGTACTGGTCATCCTTAATCCCTCAATCCTCTGTGATATAATTTAATGATATTAGGTGACGTTACGTCACCTGCAAGCATTATTTTCGAGAGGAAAGAAGAAACATGAATAGATGGACAACAGGACAAGTATCCAAACAGCGGAATATTTCCGTTCGAACTCTACGTTATTATCATCAGATCGGTCTTCTTACACCGAGTTATAAGGAAGATAACGGCCGCCGTTATTATTCAGAGGAAGATTTATTCACTCTCGAAAAGATAACGTTGCTTAAATCACTATCACTACCGCTTGAAGACATTCAAAATGTAATGGACAAGCTATCTTTTCGTCATATTCTAATCGCACATCATAATCATCTTCAGGAGCAGCTTACTTCTCTTCAGGGCAGTATTGCAAATACTACGTCTTTGATCAACATGATTGATCTAGAAGGTACACTCTCCTGGGATCGGGTTTCTCATCTGGTCCATAACGTACAACCCATTTCTAAACAGTGGATCGATTATTTCAACGATGACGAAAGTGCATTTCTACAGAATGCACTCCCCAATCTCAACAGTAATGACCAGACCACTCAGCAATATGCCTCTTTGCTGCGCCGGATTGAATGGTGCATACAGCAATCTGTTCCACCTGAATCTGATGAAGGTTATAACATTGCCTGCGAGTTAATGAAGCTATCACACGAAACCTTTAATGGAGACGAGAAATTGATGGAGAAGTTTTGGGAAGTGAGGAAGCTCCCTACATTAGAGTCAGGACTATATCCCGTATCCGACGAAGTGCTGAACTTTGTGGAGATTAGCATTGCTCACGTTCAAAAAAAAGGGACGGGACAGAAATAGGAATTGAGGAATTTATTGAAATCATGAGTAGCCCCTTTAAACTGAATAAGCGGCGGATCTCTAAAGGAGGATCCGCCGCTAACACAACTAAAAAAATAGAACTTCATATTTATGACTACTTCATAATAATTGCGATAATCCCTACTATAATACACAAAATCCCACTTATAAATTGTCCTAATCCTGAAGCTTGTCCCATTAGTATGAAATTAAATATGTTTTTACTTTTTCTATTCTTCCCAAATAAACCCTCTTCTTTTCTCATAAGATAAAGACCCCAAACTATCAAAACTACCCCAAAAATAAATAATATACTAAGCAATTATATTCCTCCATTGTTTGTTTCATATGTGCATATTTATGAAAAATATTATTTGTCATCTTCATCAAAAATAAACGTTTCTTCAATTGATAAATTAAAAACTGAAGCTATTTTATACGCAAGTAGCACAGATGGATTATACTTTTCTTTTTCTAATGAGATGATTGTTCTAGAAGATACACTTACTTTATCAGCTAGTTCTTGTTGAGTTATTCCTTGTTCTAGTCGTAATTCTTTCACTCTATTTTTCATTAAATATCTCCTTGATTAAAGGACATGATTATAATATTTTCTAGAACCAAATTCACTAATGATTAAAGATATTAAAACAATTAATAATGCAGTATTTGTAGGAATTACTACAAAATTAGTTAAAAACATAATAATTATAATTACATACATCAAAAAACGCATTGAAAAGTGAGAAACTTTTCCATCAATTAAAATATCTCTTTCATCATATTCCTTTGACATGTTCCTTTCTAATATTTTGTTATTGCGGGATTTAAGGTAAGAAATTATTGAAATCAACAAAATTATTCCACCTATGAATAACATGACATAACCATAATTAAATCCTTCCGATGTATCGAGATATAATTGAATAAATCCCAATACCATTAACAAGATTGATAATAAAAGTCGCTGTAAGAATAGTTTTTTCAAATGTAATTCTCCTAACTAACTTATTCTTCTGAAGTGAAGTTCGTTTCATATGAAGTTTACTTCATGTGAAGTTAACTTCATAATATCTTATTTCAAAGTAAATAACAAATGGTAAATAATAGCGCTTTTAATAACAGATTATTTCATCATTTGAACAATTTTATTGTAATAGTGTTCAAGTAATCTGCCCAATTAGCTGAATAAAGGCAGTCGATCACGTTGACTGATCGGCTGCCTTATCGTGTTTATTGAGCTATTGATACTCGTTGGGAATATCTTGTGGTTAAACTTGGCGTTCAGTATCCATGTCCTTTTTATACATTTTTTCCGCTTCAATAGGACTCTCTTTTGCCGTCATATGGCTTGGAATTACCCGATAAACTTGAACCGGACCGCCGAATACAGCTGATCTATACTTCTCCACATGCTGCTTGGACAGGGGGCGATTATAGTAACCTGGTACATACTTATTCATCATTTCCTGAAGTACATGAGTGGCTTCATCCAAATCCGTGATCGGTTCTGCTTGTCCGAATATCATTACGCTCATATAAGCTGTATCCGTTTTCGCAGGTACCGGATCCGTAATGGTTCCGTATTCCTCACATACCGTAAAACACACCTCTGAATTAACACTCATCACCTGATTACGCCTTCCGTCTCCAGCCCCGTGAAAATAGAGTTTCCCTTCTGTCCATACATAATTAAGTGGCACAACATAGGGGAGTTTGCCATCAGCCAACCCAAGATAACCCAATCTCGCTTGCTGAAGGAACCCTTCAATCTTCTCTTGATCCAGGCATTCCCTGCTCTTGTAACGAACCGAATTCATATCGATATCTCTCCTTTAACTCTAGCGTGCGGCAACGACCAAATTGCGAATACCAGCGTTGTTACGGTAGTATATCAATGAATGGATTGCATTAAAATATCCAAAAATCACCGTTTAGAGCAATCCATAATTAATATTATTATGATTGGACGTCTATTTGGAGGTGTGTACGATGATGAAAGTAATTCGTAATGATAAGAGACCGATCTGGCAGCAATTGCTTGATCAAGCGATTCATAATATTACTAGCGGAGTTTGGGCGCCAGGAGAATTACTAATACCTACCCGCGAACTTGCTCACATCGTAGGTGTCTCACGTTCAACTATACAGATCGTCTATGAGGAATTGTTAAGTCGAGGTTATACTGTTACCTCTCGCCGAGGAGGAACGCGAGTTAGTAAATGGAAGCAATTCAATGTGTCAACGAAGGAAATAGAAACAGAGGGTCCCACACCTCCTTCACTCTCCTTGTTAGACTCAGCTGTTGATCATTTACATGACTGGTTCAGAGGTAAAGAACAGCTAGAAGTGGATATTGATTTCAGTCCTCATGAACCCTATTTGGATGAACAATTTCAAAAAAGCTGGCGGCAATCGCTGCTCCACGCATCTGCTGAAATGGATTTATCAAGCTGGGCTTACGGTAATTGCTACGGTTACACACCATTACGTGAGCAAATACAGCGTTATTTATCCCTTGAACGGGGCATACATATCCAAACTAATCAGATTCTGTTGACCTCAGGAGCTCAGCATAGTATCGATTTAATCGCACAGTCGCTTTTAGCTGATGGGGACACAGTTTCAGTAGAAGATCCAGGTTTCCCAGCTGCTTGGATGGCGATGAAATATCGACGAATGAATGTGGTACCTATTCCCGTTGATGAGTATGGTCTAGTGGTGGAGCATATTCACCCTCAATCCAAACTGATCTTTGCCACCCCTTCTCACCAGTGCGCAGTAGGGGTCGTTATGTCGGAGACCCGTCGGCAACAATTGCTACATAAAGCGGTTCAAGAACGGTTTTGGATCATTGAAGACGATTATGATAGTGAATTCCGGTATCGTGGGGAGCCGCTGCCAACGTTGTTTAGTCAGGCATCCAATAATACTTTGTATCTCATGAGTTTTTCTAAAATGATTGCTCCTGGCATTCGTATTTCGGCTATTATAGGTCCATCCGAGGCAATTGCTCAACTAGCGAAGGTACAGGAGCTGACTTACCGTCATCTTCCGATTATGGATCAGCTAACACTAACCCATTTCATTAAAAATGGTCATTTTATGCGGCATATGAGAAGAGTCAGAAATGTATATCGAAGAAGACACGAAATCATGACAAAAGCTATTATGGCTAGTGGTTTAGGGGAGCGTTTTACACTCAGTGGAGTAGAAACAGGATTGCATATGTTACTTGAGGCTGAGGAATCATACGACGAAGAAACTGTGACAAATTTAGCCCTACAACATGGAATACGTGTTTACCCTCTTGGACCCTATTGTCTGGATAGCAAAAGAAAGGGATGGGTATTGGGGTTTGCAAAAGTAGATGAAGCATCAATTGAGCAGGGGATACATCGCCTTGCGGAGATAATTCTGTAAAATCATTTCCGCAGGATTAGATAAATTAAAAGAAAGTATGGACTTTAAATTACTTGGTCCGATGGTTACAGTTACCGTGAATCCCTTGGTTACGCCCTCATTTTAAGATACTTGGCTTATGCAGATAGCAAATAAATAAAGCCTCTATCCCGCCACTCGGAATAGAGGCTTGTATTATTCTTACTCCTTTAATACTCTCCTTTGATTACAAAATACGAGCCACGGATTGTACCGGCTAGTTTAGACTTTTGCCTAGCAAATTTAAACTTCTCTTCTAACTCCTTTGGTATCTCCATCCCCTCAGAAAGCTTAAAACCAACGGCTCGCTTCTTAGGATCATCAACCGTATACATGACATTAACCTCAAGTCCATCTTCATAAAAGACATAAGTGAATTTAATATTTTCCACTTGAAAACGCGACGTTTCTAAAGGTTTTGCCGCAAACTCAATATTACGTTCTTCTTTTAAAATTCGGCTCACATAATCAAGGTTTTCCTGGCTTTCGTTAGCTGGGACAACTGTAAATTCATGCTTGTACTTGTTCATAAAGTAACGAGCTTCATTCGCACGTAAACCAGCAAGCGCCTCTGCTACAGGTGAAGACTCTACTCCGACCGTAGACACATTTTTAAAATCAACGATATACGTCATTTCCATCTCTCCTTTTCTCTCATTATTCCCTATCAATAGAATACAATAACTAAAATTTTAACTATATTATATCAAAAATAATCCACTTCACATGTTCAAATCTATGCCCGTAACTTTCTAAAAAAGAGCATCTGCTGCAAGGCGGCCAAGACTTATAGCCTTCATCCTTGCAGCAGATGCTGACGGTCAGCTAAAAACCGTATCATCCATATATTGGTGCCATCGAAAACAAACCTTGAAACGGATTCCTACCTGACGCATTCTCTCAACCTTCTGTGTGACCGAGCCCCTGAATACTGTTGTGATCAATCGAGCTCCGCGCGGGAAAAAAGATCCCGGATCAACGTCTCATTTTCACAGGCCTGCTTCAACCGCACCGCGAACTGCTTAATAGCTTCGCTATTCTCCGAATAAGCACAGAACATATCCGCTTCCGGGTCAAAATGAATCGTATCTACCCATTCAGGCATATATTCGTTCACAAACACAGCCGCCAAAGAAGCCCAATCGTACCCGTTACCTTCAAATCCTTCGTCTGCCCGGGCCTCGAACACTTCCGATCGGTAGCTACCCACATTTAGAATGACAGACATGCCTCCACCTTGCTGATCCACGAGTATAAAAGGGGCAACGTCCTCTTCTGCGGATTCTGCTTCCAGCCGTGCAATGACCTCAGAGTGGGCTTGATCCGTGAAGCAAAGCACCCCGTTTTTCTGAACAATCAGCCCTTCCCGTATTCGCCCATCCAGCCAGTCGCTGATCCAGCCCGGAGCATACCCGCCTTGACCGAACTCGCCGCCAAAAGCGATCATTTCCTCATATACATCCAGATATTGTTGACGGCTCGTATTTGGATAAGAGCTTGTGTACAGCCAGAACTGCACATCGTACATCAGAGTAGAAAGCTCATCCGCATGAAAGGAAAAGTGTCCCTTCTCTTCTACGATTCGGGTACAGACTCTACGGATCTTCTGCTCAAGCTGATCTACCTCAGACACATGGCTGCACAGCTTCGCAAGCAAAGGCGAGAATTGGCCTACGGCTACTTTGCGCAAATCCTCCTCTTTATCTTCTTCAGAGGTGTCGTAGTCCTCATCACTCACCAGACCGCGTATAAACGTCTCGAAGTCTTGGGCCAGGAACGTAATCTCATAATTATCTTCCTGATCCACATGAATTACCTCAGGTTCGCCGTCCCTCCCACAGTTCCGGTAATCCAGCATCACGACATCATGGCCTGCCGAAGGGCAGTCACAAATTACTACGCCGATGTCAGGATACCCCCACTCCTCAATCATGAACGGGCTGCCGAGATCGCCACAGAGTGAATAGCTTTTCTCGCGTCCGATGCCCATAATGCCCGTAATCGCAATATGATCCTCCGCCCATGAGGTCGCGTCCTCCGTCGGAAAACAAGTATTATAAGGAACTCCCCCATTGTGCTGCTTCATCAGACTGATATAAGAGGCAGGAAGCTTGTAACCCAGTTCTTCTTCTACAGAAGCAATCAGCTCATCCGTATGCGGGGCAGAAACATATTCTTTTAGCGCATAATCGCTATCTTTCCAAAATTCGGAGAGGTCCATCCCTTCAAAAGGAGTTGCAGTCGTCCCCGAATCATTATGTTGCTCTCTGATTGCCTGTCTGGCTGCGGCGTGCCGTTCTTTGCGTAGCTTGCGCTGGCTGAATTTCAGAAACATGACCGTATTCTCATCATCCGGATCGAGGTCATGGGCAATATCCAGCACTCTCACCGCTTCCTCATATTGATTCAAATAATAGTAGGAATATCCCACACGAAAATGCCACAGATGGTCATTCTGCCCCTGTTCCGCAATCATCGCGAAGTGTCCAAGCGCTTCTTCATAACGTCCCAAATTGTTATACGCTCTTGCCAGACTGCTGACTACCTCGTAATCTCTGTCCTCTGGAGGAATCGCCATCAGGGTGTCTACAATCTTCTGGTGTTCATCATCTTCATGCCACTGTGTCAGCTGTGCGGTTAGTTCTTTGTCCATGGTCTACCTCCCCAAGCGTATAATAAAATTACTAGAATATAGAGAAATATGGTTTTCCCTATTCTACCAGATGGGATATAGGTATTGAAAATCGAAATAGGTCAGCTAAACGTAGCCATGACCCCGGCAGGAAACGGTAACTATACCTACCCTGTAAATAACCTGCAACACGGGGATACCATCGAGTACTCCTTTACCTATAATCCGGGGCTAGGGGCCGTCGATTCCCCGACCTTAACGTATATCCATGGGGTAACCCAAGGAACACCGGAGTAAAATGGATACACCCTAGGCAAAATACATGAACACAAACAGGCGAGGAGGAAGTGCTGGTGCTTCCTTCTCGCCTGTTTTGTTGTTTCAGCCATGCTGGTCTCCTCGGTGGAAGATCGGTTGCCATGCGTGATGCGTGAGCTCCTTGACGACAAAGCTCACCTCTTAGAACGTCATCAAACCTAACTATTTACACCAGCCTCTATCTTCTGATCAATAAATTGCTTGAATCTTGTAAAATACTGCTCTGATGCCTCCCAGCGCCTAAGGTCCAAAAAAGACATGTCCTGCTTGCCATATTGATTGGGCGGCTGATAATGCCGGGAAACATAAGTTCCATGATCCACTGTATAAAAATAATACGCTTCATCTGGAGTCTTGATTTCAATCCGAGCATGCAGGTAGTCTCCGTCCTCGTCCGTATGCGCTTTACGGAAGCTGTAATATTTTGAGCCGTCCCAGAACCCGTCATCCTCCTCTTCTTCCGAATATAATTCCTGAATTACAGCGTGTTGCAAAATGTCTTGCACATATTGGACCTCAATGTTTCGTAAATAAAGCTCAGCCATATTAATACAGGTCAGCAACATAGTCCAGCAATCGCTAATCTCCGCTAGCTGTTCCTGAGACTCTTCTGTAATGTGCTTCCACTCAGACCCCTCATCTATAGTTCTCCTCAACAAACCGATGGAATGATCATGCTCCAGCCAAATATAATAGTGATGCCGGTTATCTTTCATATAAACGCTGAGATCCCGCTCATCCCCGTCTGCATCAATATGCTCCAGCTGAACTTTGAAAAATACGCCTTGCTCCTGAAAATTAAAAGAAGGTTTGTCATCCGTCATTAAAATACACTGAGTCAATTTCAATATATTTTCCTCATTGATCGTGTTATGGGTAAAATATAAATGAACAGGTTTCTTTCTCGTGAGGGGTTCATTTACTTTTTTCAATGCGGAACGCCCTTCTACAATAACATTCACCAGCGTGCAAAAGGAAAATTCCATGTCCTCCTCATCCATATCCAGAAAAACTTCATCAATCAACACCTCATGAATATCCACCGGAAGCTCCTGAAATACGCCGTCTCCCTCCCATACATTTACTAAGCATGCAATAGATTTCTGCCCGTCTACTTTAATGCTGTACTCGTCATCCTGAACTAAAACCGCAGTGCTAAGATCACCTATAACAATTGTTTCCCCGTGATTGTAGGTGCCGCACAATATTTCCTCAACCATCAGATTGCCCGAAACATAGATTTCCTGACCGCCTACAGCTATATTTTTCGCATTCAAATTACCGGTTACCATAAGCCCTATGGCACCATCTGTTTCTTTATTATAGAGATTGTCTACAGTAAAATTTCCATCGATAAAAATGATGATAACCTCTTTTTGTTGCGGGAAAGCCTGCTCCCAATCCAGATTAAGAGAAGGCAGCGTCAAATCCCCTTCATAATAAGCGGCTAGCTGCTCGTCACTGAAATCCTGGTAAAACTTCGCCCACCAAGATCCTTCCGGAAATTTATCTGCTAGTTGACTAATAGGAATGAATCGGAAAAGATTACTCATACATTATTTTCCTTTCATTTTAAAATTTCCATTATTCTCTCATATGTAAAAATAAGGGTCAATCTCAACTTTACAAACCATCCCCCACAACAAAAAAAGGCCATCCTTTTATGGGATGGCCTGACAAATCAGAAGTGCAATAGTAATCACCGTTTATTATTTTTTCAAAACCGGTATCCAAATCTCACTTCTAAAGGTCGGTGAAGATATATCCTTACTCTCATTCCATAAAATCTCCGGGCCTCTTGCCAACTCATAATTAGCGGTAGGGAACCATTCAGAATAGATGCGTCCCCAGACATTTTGCAATGTATCGGGAAATGGTCCAACGGCTTCGAATACAGCCCATGTTGCTGCAGGAACATCTAGTTTCGTTAAATTTTCGGGGCATTCCTTGGTTGTAGCAACGCCAACATAATGGTCAAGTTCTCCCTTTTCTTCCATTCTCTCTTCAGAAAAATTCATCGATGCTTGAATCAGTCCCTGAGGTTCGACATTCGAGAGCTTTTTGAGCTGGTCAATGTCATCGCTAGTTAAGCTTTTCCACATAGATGCGATTTCCGGATTTACGCCATTAAATTGGATAGGTACCCTTCTCGTAATCCCTACGATACAGAATGACTCTTTTTCAATGATACGATAGTTCATTGCACTTCCCCCTTGAATGGTTAATTGAAAGGTCAAGCGCGGATAGGCTTTTAATGAGGGGCCATGCAACTTTACCGAAGAGGGCGGAATACCGTGCAAGCCTTGGAAAGCTCTAGAAAATGCGTCTGCTGAGCTATATCCGTATTTCACCGCCACATCCATAACTCTTAATTCTCCAGCTTGAAGCTCAAATGCCGCAGATGTCAGGCGTCTCCGACGGATGTATTCTGATAGCGTGATGCCTGCAAGGAATGAGAACATTCTAGAAAAATGATATTCGGAACAACAAGCCAACCTAGCCGCTTCCTTCAGGTCTATATCATCAGCAAGATTCTCTTCAATGTATTGTAAAGCCCCGTTCAGATTTGCAAGCAAATCCATTCGAATGACCTCCCTTCACTAACAATATAGCAAGTATCGTCGGCATCCATCCGACATCTCATGCACAGTTTTGCTGGGTACCTAGGAGAAACTTGCCGCTACTTAAGATACGGTTCACCGCGCATTCAAAAAAAGAGGTGCGAAAAGCCGGTTCATCACCGGACGCTTTTCGCACCTTCTCTCTCTTGCCTAAATTAACGCGTCGAAATGGCCCTCCGAGTTCACCGTCGCCGTCCGGGGATCGGTCAGACCGATGCCCTTGAGGCCTCCCTTCCACTCAATCCGCGAGAGGGGGAGGTGATCTTGAAGCGGAGACGCCGGTACAAAATTCACGGCGGCGCTACTCCCGCTTTTCTGTACGAGTTGGGACTCCAGCAGCCGGATTTTCCGCTGCAGTTGCTCCCGGCGATAAGGAGTCTGCATCTCACTTCCTTGTGCCGCATTCACTTTATCCAGTTCCATCATCAGCCGGTTCCGCTGTTTCTCCAGGGAACTGACATCACTCTGTTTACCGCCGTAGGCCGCAATGGTCTGTACGGAGCTGATGCCTGATACTGTCTGTGCCGCCATGATCTTTCCCTCCGTTTCCATGGCTACCAATCCAAATTCAGCCAAATTTGAAAGTTCTAATCATCTTTATTACCCAGCAGGCCCCGTCATGACAACATCACAGCCTCAATTAGAGAATAATCGTCATATAGTCTCAGTCGGCCGCTTGTTTCGACCCTACTAAAGACCCATCGAAGGCTGGCTAAAGTCCCTTCAGAGCTCCCTTACTCGTCCTTCAACCGTCCATGCCAAAGTAATGAGGAGGGGTTTTAATAAATTCCCCGTCATAATACATTGGTTGAAATTGCATTCCGTCCTCCTGATCAGCGACACTACTTGGATATATAAAACAATTATAAAGTCAGGATACTTTTTTGTCAGTTTCTAACTAAAAACACACGGCATGTCCTATCTAAACGTTCGTCCAGCCGTTCATGTTCATTCGATTCCTTTCACTTAACAAGTATAAGCGAGGAAAATGGGGGTCACTTTAAGACTATCTGTTATGCAAGAAGGGGCTCAGCATATGACATATGGAGAAATTCTATTTCGTACGGCAACGTCTTTCGTTGCTCTACTAGTTTTGACGCGTCTTCTCGGTAAAAAACAAGTCGGACATCTAACGTTTTTCAATTATGTAACAGGGATCACCTTCGGCTCCACCACTGCGGAAATTATCGTCAACAGACAAATCACGCTGCTGCAAGGAATATCTAGCTTGGTCTTATGGTCGCTCTTGGCGTTCAGCGTTGCATTGATCGGACTGCGCTCTGTCAAAGCACGTGAGATTCTCGACGGCCAACCTACGATTCTCGTCAAACAAGGCAAGATTCTGGAAGAGGCATTAGCTAAGCAGCACCTCAACATCGACGATTTAAGCATGTTGCTTCGGAATAAGGATGTCTTCTCACCCGAAGAAGTCGAATTTGCAATTCTGGAACCTGACGGTAAACTTAGCGTGTTGATAAAAGAAGAACTGCTGCCTGCAACAAAAAAAGATATAAAAGTAAACGTTGCACCTATTCACAATATCCCAACTGAGCTTATCGTTGATGGTAAAATCGTAGAAAAGAATCTTAATAAAATAGATGTCTCCGTTGTCTGGCTCAACCAACAATTAAAGAAAGCCAACATTCATTCTTTAGATCAAGTATTTTACGCAGAGCTCCAATTGGACGGGAGTCTGTATATCGACAAATACCAGGATATAAATCCATAAAAGGCCCCCAAAGAGAACAGCCCCCGGGCTGTTCTCTTTCGCTGTCTGCCTTAGAAGCAGGTGAACGAGCGAATCCGATTCAAATCAATACCGAAGTACCCCCAGAAGAGACCGAACCATCTGAACCCTGCAACAGAATTACGCCCGACGAATACCGGGAAGAACCAGAATTGCTCGCCGTTGTTCAGCCAAATGTATGTGTTGCGGAACAAACAGCCTCTGATCGCACCGGGGTCGATGGCAAATGCGGTGGCCGACATTTGCGGTACGAATTGCGGTGGAGGTGCCGTCGGCGCTTGAACGCCTCCCGGTGCAGCTCCTGGAGGTCCCGGAGTCCCAGGAAATCCACCTGGTCCACCCGGTCCTCCTGGTCCTCCTGGTCCTCCTGGTCCACCCGGAAACCCTGGGAATTGGCCGCTTCCCGGCGTTGGAAAAAATCCCATATATGATCGCTCCTTTCAATGAGTAGGCACAATCATCATATGCATTCGTGGAAAGAGTGTTTGGGCGAATGCCAATAAATAATCCGCGCCCAGCCGAAGCTGAACAGTAATGAAATTTAGCCGCCTAAAAGCCTTTTTCACCTGCTTCGGCTCATAAATATGGACGAATATCCACTTATGCTGATTCCTAATTTGACTTAGAATTACCGTAGAAGATTGAAAAAGGCTGTGATTCTAATGTTAATCAAAAGAGACAAATGGTTGCAATATCGCATCCTTCGCAAAGGTTCCTCTCTCGCCGGACGGCTGCCAGAGACACAGTTGCTTAAGAAGAACGCATTAACGAATATGCTGCTTCACTATCAAAGCGTCGTATTGAAACCCCGCAACGGGAGTTACGGAAGGGATATCCTGTTCATTAAACGAAACGGTGCAAACGCCTATCGTATTCATAACGAAAAGAAAGCCTTCACCATGACAGACAGCGATAAGTTACTTAAATTGTTCCGTAAAAAAAACAGAGGTCGTGGATATATTGTCCAAAGGCGTCTGCAGCTTGCCCAAATTCAACACAAGCCATTCGACATTCGGATAATGGTTCAGCGACAAAAGAGCTCTTCATCCCCTTGGAATGTGACAGGTTCATACGCGAAAGTTGCGGCGCAAGGATATCTAGTCACGAATGTGGCTAGCCGCACCATTCCAGTCCTTGAGGCACTCAAATTAGCCCGAATCGGAGATCGGAGCTTGCTTGTCAAAGCGGAACAGATCGCATTATTGGCAGCCACACGACTGGGAGAGCGTTACCCAAAGCTTAGACAAGTCGGGTTCGATATAGGCATCGACAGGAACTGCCGGATTTGGATCATTGAAGGCAATTATCAACCGGACTTACGACCATTCCGGCTCTTGAAAGATTCCTCAATGCATCGCAGAATATTATGGTATAAGAAACATTAGAACGAAAAAAAAGACGACCAGCCTCTTATCTTTGGCCTGTCGTCTTTTCATGTTTGGTGCCTATCCTTGATAATCCCCCGCTTGCAATTTTACTTACGTCTTTTGTTACTTACAACACGCGTCACTTGGAACTTATTTACCCCTACCTGTATAATGGCAAACTGGCTGTAAGAAGTGCCGGAAGACGTATAAGGTTCCGCTTGAATATTTCCACTCGGTGTTCTAACCGTTGCAGTGATTCTAGTCACCAAGCAGACTCCACGGCTAGAAGCTTTCCAAGTCTCGTCACGCTGAACATTATAATTGTCATCACTACATAAGATGGATGCATATTCAACTTTTCCAAATGCATTAAACGATGTAGAGTTAAAGATCTGTACGGGGTCATAACCGCCAGCTTTTCTATTTCCCATCCTCAAAACCTCCCTTATTATCGATATTATTCATTAAATGCAATTCCATCGTTTTGGTAAGGTATAAATGTGGACAAGAAAAAAAAGTACGTTTATCCGATGGTCACAACCCCTTCTCTTTTACTTCTATTATCTTTTTACTAAACTGATATTTCACAGTAACATTCTCAATAATCTCAGTATTCTGGTAGGCAAGAGAACCTTCAAATACTAATGTATCATTGTCTTTCCACACCAGGTTATCAGCATAGCTATAATTCTCATGATCGTTGCGAATCCATGTATCTAGTTCTTTTTGGGCACCATATTTGACTCTTGCAGATTCTATTAACTCTGGACTTGTCATTCCCTCTTCAATATTGCTAATTTGAACGAAATTACTTTTATTAGAGCATGTTACGATCGCAATTAACTTATGATTTGGAGAAGGGATAATTTTTGTAATATACATAGATGGTGCAGAAAAACTTAAATACTCTTTAAGCACATTGTCTTTTATTCTCCAAATGACATTTTGACTTCCATAATCCGAATAATTATTAAACAACGTAAATATCATACTTCCGTCTGCTAGCTTAACAATATAAGGGCTCCGATAACTTTTCGACAAAATATCTACGGCAAAAGCAGCCGCATCAGCGATTTTTTGATTCTCATTTTTTATAAATGGCTGAAGTTGTTTTAACGCTTTTACTCTCAACGTGGGATCATTAAAGCTTTCTACCAGCCTATTAATAGCAATATATACATATTCATTATTATCACTTTTTAAAGCATGTAGAAATTTTTCCGCATCATATTGAGTAGCAGGCTCTAACTCCATGTCTTCAGCATTTAAATAACGTATGTAAGGCTCTGAATTTTGATTTTTATAATATTCTGTTGCTAATAAAGCTGAAGCGGTTGAACTATATAGGACAAGACAGGCAACCAAAATAACCCACTTTTTAGAAATTCCTTTTTTCCTTTTCTCTGTTCCATTGTGCCCAGCCGCTTCAATTAAGTTTTCATCAATGAGTCCGATCTCCTTAAATAAATCTTCTTTTTTCATAGGTTAACCCCCTCTTTGTCTAGATGAACTCGAAGTTTATTTCTTGTCCTAAATAATATAGATTTCACTTTACTACTACTCATATTAAATCTCATAGAAAGCTCATCTATTGAATAGGAATACCAGTACCTTCCAATAAATATGTTTCTCGCTTGCTCATCTATGCCATATAAAAATTGATTTATTAAGTTTGCGATCTCACCTTCTTCATACTCTGTTTCTACAGTATCAGGCGAAGCTAGACATTCTTCTAGTTCCGTTAGAATGACTTCAAACTCACGATTACGCTTTTTCGCTGTGTTATAACCATACTTATCAAGCGCAATATTACGGATGATCCTCCCTAAAAATACCGAAAAATTCCTAGGCAGATTAGGCGGTATCGCATTCCATGCCGCTAAGTATGTATCGTTCTCACACTCTTCAACATCCGAGAAATTTGAAATAATGTTTCTTGCAATGACTCTGCAGTAAGCCCCATATTTATTTTTAGTCTCTAAAATGGCTTGCTGTGAACGCTGTAAGTATAGGTGGATTATTCCTTGGTCTTCCATTCGTTTTTCTCCTTTTAAACACTCTTATCTATATAGTAGAGAATTCTTAGGATGGGTTGCACTTATATTAAAATTTACACCAATATATAAAGACAACCCCCTCCTAAACAAGGAAGGGGTCTTTGTAATAGATCTGCCTTTTCGTCATCTCTACAATCCAAAATGTTCTCTAACTAACCTAAATTGTTCTTCCACGCTCATACTTGGTATTCTTTCAACGGTTTTGATCCCCATTTTATTACAAGCAGTCTTAATCTCATTGGAGAACTTAACCATAGATTTGTTACCGTGTTTAATCGTTTCTTCTGGATTTATCGTGTAGGCGTTAATACAATCTAAAATCATCTTATGATCTTCTCTAAAGTAATATAATCTCTCTATCTCTTCGTAGGACGTATAAAAACAAACCATTCTCTCTTTTGGAATAAACGGTAGTATACGTTCAGGCATTATTCCTAAATCTATTATAATTGGTTTATCATTAGGCATTGTTAACAAATCAATGATAAAGAAGTCCATCATCTCTTCGACGATTTGAAATAGCCATTGACAGTGCTCATCTACAGGTTTATTGAACCACTTATTCCAATCCAAATCAGAATTAGGAAATTGAAGGGCAGGGTATTCAACAGGACTAGTGAATGGTCTGTATTTTAAGACATCATCCCCCAATGTTTGAAAGCCTAGCTCCTCTACAAATTTCCTGGTCATGGTCGTTTTTCCAGCACAAGGTCCACCATTAAGCCAATAAACATGTTTTAATTGTTCCTTCAAATAATTATTATTTATCTTCATCCGATACACCCCATATGATTTGTGTAGTATCTTACTTTAACACGTTGGTTTCGGGGAGCTGGCGGATTCTTATCTTCCTATAACAGTGAAAACACAAAGAAATTCTCCTTTCTTGACACAAGTAGTTATATTCTACGAGTGGGGTTAAATTCCCTATCACTTTATCTTTAATACGATCTTTCCTTTTGCCCTGCCCAATTCAGAATACTCCATCGCCTTCTGAGCTTCTTCGAAAGAGAATATTTGATCAATTACAGGCTTTATTTTCCCTGCTTCTATAAGCTCCGAAATGATCTCCAATTGTCTCCCGCTTGGTTTCATGAACAAGAAGCTGTATTTGGCATTATATTGCTTTTCTAATTTTGTTAGCTTACGGGTAACCAATCGAAAAAGACTCGTTTTTATAAAACCAGACCCATATTCAACTCCGAAGCGTGCATTGGGCAGCCCAGATACCGATACAATTTGTCCGCCCGGTTTGACTATTTTAAAAGCCTTTTCTAATGTCTCTCCGCCAATCGTATCGAATACTCCATCATAATTTTGTAAGACCTTATCAAATTGTTCTGTTTTATAATTGATTATTTGATCGGCCCCAAGAGATTTGACCAGATTAGCTCCAGCATCGCTAGTAGTTGTAGCCACATAAACTCCCATCGCTTTGGCAAGCTGGATAGCAAAGGTTCCAACGCCGCCCGAGCCAGCTTGAATCAATACCTTTTGCCCTGCCGATAGCTGTAATATATCATGTAATGCTTGATAGGATGTAAGCCCGACTAATGGGATTGATGCCGCTTCCTCAAAAGAAAGGTTTTGTGGCTTTAAGGCTATATCGTCCTCATGTATGGATATATATTCTGCGAAGGTTCCAATTCTATTTTTTCTTGGCCGTCCGTATATTGCATCGCCTATTTTGAATTTAGTTACTTTGTTTCCTACTTTGGTGACTATACCTGAAAAATCATTTCCTAACACAAGCGGCATATCGTATTTCAACAACATACGAGTTTTGCCATCCCGCACCTTGAAATCGATAGGATTAATACTCGCCGCATGGATCTCTGCCAACACATCATAATCAACTACTGAAGGTGTTGGAATGTCTGCCATTAGAAGAGGACTTTTCCCATATTTTTCAATGATCATCGCTTTCATTAAGAAACCTCCAATTCTAATAATATTGTTCCATAAATTCATCGAGATGGTTTATAAGATTTTTTAACACTCCTAATTTTGTTCTAACGTCCATAAAATAATAATTTTTAGAGCCTTCTTTCCTCACCATTATAATTCCGGCTTCTCTTAAGATTCTTAGATGATGGGAAACAGCAGGTCGTGATAGATGCGTTTTTTCAGTAATCTCACCTACGCGTAACCCGTTCGTACAGGTAGTCTCCATAAGTACAGTAATAATAGATTGTCTTGTCTCATTACCAATAGCTAAAAAGACCTTCTGACACATCTTGAAATCGTCTTTGATGACTTCGACTTGTTGCTGTTTATTAATGATTCTCACCGCTTTCGTTTCGTTCAATCGTTTAACTTAGTGAACCATTTGCTGACGAGTATGTCATAACAAGATATGCTCCGCAACCTTGAGAAAGAAAATCGAGATCACAAGTAAATTTTTTACATTTCTTCACCTCCAACCCTCAGAGGAGAATTGTCGATAGATCTCAAATCGTATCAAGAACAATTGACGTTAGTGAGCTGCCTGCACTTGAAGTACTGGAAAATAAGCTTACATGACCATCTTTGTATGAACCAAATGCACCTTGTTTATCACCTACAATGAACAGGTGGGAGAATTACTGGAGAAGAATATCACGATGGCCTCACGTTAGTAGGCTGATGAAACTTATGATACGATTCACCGCACTGTCTATATCGGTAAGTTTTAGGGCCATCCTTTGACGGATGGCCCTTCTTATAAATTGAACCAACGTCCTACAAGGTAACCTGATAGGTTAATTCGCTTAACCAAGCGGTCATTGAGGATATTTTATACTAAAAGTTATAATTCAATTGACTAGTCGAAATGATACGAATTGGAGGTTATCCAAATGAATATTGAGATAGGAAAAAAAATAAAGACTCTTCGTTTACAAAAAGAAATGACTCAGGAAGAACTAGCAGCAAAACTGAATCTGTCATCCCAAGCAGTATCTAAGTGGGAAAATAATGTAACCATGCCTGATATTCAAATTCTTCCTGATTTATCCGTGATTTTTGGTGTTACAATTGATGAATTATTTGCATTAACCGATGATACCCATTTAGAACGAATTGGAAATATGATTAGTACTGAACATTTTATATCCGAAGACGATTTTAACTATGCTGAACAATTTTTAAAAGGAAAACTAAATGATGCGCAAAAAAAATCCCCATCCCTCACCTTGCTAGCTCAGTTACACATTCATCGTTCAGATGAGCACCGTGAATTGGCTTCCCATTATGCCAAGGATGCGCTGCTATTAGCTCCGGACAGCAAAAGTAATCATAATGCCTTGCGAGATGCGGAGAATGGAATCATTTTTGATTGGAACTTTTCAAATCACCATAAACTCATTGCGTATTATAAGAATTTCGTGCCGAATCACCCGAATTACTGGCAGGCTTATGTTTGGCTTATGAACTACTTAATCGCAGACGGCAGATGTATTGAAGCAAAAGAAATTCTGGAACAATTGAACCAAATCCATCCTGGTCATTTATATCAAAAATATGGAGGGCTGATATGCAAGGAAGAGGGCGACCTTTCTCAGGCGCTGGCTCTCTGGGAGCAAATGACTGATTTGTATCCTGAGGATTGGCTTGCATGGTCCTCCAGAGGAGACTGTATGGCTAAACTTTGCAGGTACGACGAAGCCATAGAATACTATTCCAAAGGTTACGAACTACAGCCAAGTCCAAAGTATACAGATGCATTTGAAGCCATTTCTCATATATATATAATAAAAGGGGAATATGATAAGTCTATTGAAAAGCATCACGAAATAATTGAGCTGCTAGAAAGGGACTGGAGAGTCACAGAGGGTAAGACCGTTGATTTTCATAAGAGAGAAATAGAAAATTTAAAGATACTGTTGAATAAACAAACCTAACATTATTAAAAATACCAAATAACATGGACGACTGACCCTTTCCGCCAAAACGGCGGAGGGGGCTTTTGCTTTCAGTAGCAAAACTGCCCCACCAGATACTACATTATTTTGTGAACCCAGAATGCTTGGAGAATCCCGTGTGTCCTGATTTTGCCCAAGCGGTGCAGTCTTCGGATATCTTAGGTTTTCTTTCGTTGTAACCTTCTAGCTACCTATCCGATCTAATATTTAAGTAACGTTACGAACATCCTAAGACTTTTAGTCAAGAAAGCAGGTAAAAATCTTTGCATATTAATCCTATTGTCGTCAAAGCCAAAGCTGGGGACCCAGAAGCATTCGTGCAGTTGATGCAAGAGATAGAGTTACCTTTATATAGAACTGCAAGGTCCATCGTCAACAAAGACGAAGATTGTGCAGATGCCCTGCAAGAGACGATGCTTAAAGCCTTTAAGTCCATCCATACACTCAGAGAGCCCGCTTTTTTCAAAACGTGGATCTTCCGGATTCTGATTAATGAATGCAACAAAATGATCAAAAACAACGCAAGAGCCCTCCCTTATGGAGAGCTTCCCGAAGTCCCTTCCATTTCCAAGGATTATGAGAAAATCGAAATATGGGATGCCGTTCAACATCTTGAGGAGAATCTACGAATTGTCATTCACCTTCATTACCTACAGGACATGCCGATCAGTCAAATTTCCGACATTCTCGAAATTTCTACGGTAGCCGTGAAGACCCGGCTGCATCGCGCCCGCAAAAAGCTAAAGCATTTATCTCAATTCAATCAAGAAATGGAGTTGCGACATGGTAAACACTAAGTTAGAAGAACAATTAAAGAACTGCCAAAGCCTACTTCCCGATCAGTTATCGGATATTGCCCGCTCCAAGCTGAATGAGACTTACCAAATCATCAGGGAAACCGATAATTCCATTTCCCCCGTTCAGAAAAAGAAAAATGTATCTAAAACTTTTAATAAATGGTTGATTTCCACTGCAGCCGCTGCAATTCTTGGAGTTACAGTCCTTGCTTCCGGCTTTGTATCGCCCGCAATGGCTGATGCACTCAAGCAAATTCCGGTTTTGGGACAAATCTATTCATTATGGGGCGAAAACAACGGAGATCCCGGTGTTCAACAAGCCGAGGATTTCATCACAAACGTAAACCAAAGCGTGACCCAGGGCAATGTTACTATGAATATTCCAACGTTGTTATTTGACGGGACCCGAATTCTTATGAACATAACCACTCCTGGAAACCGTCTGGCTTCGGAGCCCAATTCGCCGCCTTCAGATGCCAATAAAGGGGCGGTGGATAAGTTTGAGGTTCTCTATAAAGGCCAACCTCTGCTCTGGAGTTACGAACAAATGGATGGTGAGACTGCTTCCAGCATAATGGTTCAGGTTTTGAACACTTATTATGAGCCGAATACAACAACACAGAATGTCCAGTTCCCTGATCAGTTTGACTTGACTGTAAATGTAACGTTAAAGGGCTACGATGCCCCGTTCGAATTCGTTCTGCCTGTTACCAAATCAACGCCTGTTACTGCACTAACTTCAGAGGAGACCAAGCATCACGATAACATTAACTTGCAGATCAGTAAGGTGGAAATCACCCCAATCACAACGCAGTTATCCATTGAGTACAAAACCAAACCGGGCCAGAGCGTAGAAGAAATGCTCGCTTCTATCCCTTCGAAATATAAGGGTGCTAACGGAGGCGTCATCGCTCTTCAATTTGACATTGTGGATGAACGTGGCGTTCAACTCAAGCCCATCGGTGCTCACCCCTTAAGCGAATCTTATAATGTTCGTTTTGAACCCTTCCAGACTATACCGAGTACCGTGACCATCAAACCGTACTTAGTCGTTTCCGAAGGTCAAGCCCCAGCTGGGACTAAAGGACTGTGGGAAGACAACAATATGGTCAAGGAATATATCCCTGAGCTGGAGACTGTACTTTCGGTGCAATAGTTCATTTGTAAAAGGGTCCTTATTTTCTAGGATGAAAAAGGTATGCAAAACTACAAAAGACGAAGCCATAATTAAACTGTACCCTATCGAGTAGACACTTTTAAAAAGTCTCTCGGTAGGGTATTTTTGTTTATAACGAAGAAGATAGGGAAGAGGAATGGTATGAGTAAGAAAATATTTACAGATAAAGAGATCAAGCAGTTATCTAACAATCCGTATGTGAGGTCCGTATCTTCAAAGGCAATTACTTATACGGATGCGTTTAAGCAATTGTTTATCTTAGAGAATAATAAGGGGAAGCCGCCGAGAGAAATATTTGAAGTATGTGGTTTTGACGTAACTGTCATTGGGCTCCAAAGAGTCGAATCCTCAGCAAAGAGATGGCGTGCGAGTTACCAAGAGAACGGAATCTTAGGTTTGCAGGATACAAGAAGCTACGCCTCAGGAAGACCCCTTAAACGGGAGCTAACGCTCGAAGAGAAGTATGCCAAGCTAGAAGCTCAGAATGCTTTGCTGCGAGCGGAGAATGAACTGTTAAAAAAGATTCGTTTCATGGAAAGGAGGCAGAACAAAGGATAGTACTTTCATCTAGCCAGAAATTTGTCCTTATTCATAACATCATCGAGAAATATCAACTCTCCCGTTTGGTCAACTATTTATGTAAAGTATCCGGGGTTTCCAGGAGTGGATATTACAGGTATTGGTCTTCCGAAGCAAAGCAAAAGAGAATCCAGAAGAAACAGCAAGATGAGCAACTAAGAGAAGTCATTCTAAAAGCTTTTCATTTCAAAAGACGAAAGAAAGGTGCCCGATCCATCAAGATGACATTGGAGGGCCAGTTTAAGGTGATCTACAATTTGAAAAGGATTAGGAGGATTATGAAGAAATACAGCATTGTATGCCCCTTTAGGAGGGCCAATCCCTATAAACGGATGATGAAGGCTACTCAGGAGCATAGGGTCGTTCCTAACCTGCTGAACCGGGAGTTTAAGCAGAACATTCCAGGTAAGGTGTTACTGACGGATATCACTTATTTATTTTACGGATCGGGTAAAAAAGCCTATTTATCCACAATCAAAGATAGTTCAACCAATGAGATCTTGGCGTATCACGTGTCAGATCGAATCACAATGGATCTTGCGACAGATACTCTCCTAAAGCTTAAGAAAAACCAAAGGTTTAAAAGAGCTGATGGTGCCTTCATTCACTCTGATCAGGGATCTCATTATACACATCCTTATTTTCAAAAAATGGTTAAGAAAATGAAATTGAAACAATCCATGTCTAGGCGGGGAAACTGCTGGGATAACGCCCCACAAGAATCTTTTTTTGGTCATTTTAAAGATCAAGCTTCCATTAAGCCTTGTTTGACTTTGATTGAGTTAAAACAGGAGATTAAGGATTACATGACCTACTATAACCACTACAGGTATCAATGGGATTTAAAAAAGATGACCCCTGTTCAATACAGAGATCATCTTCTTCAATCTGCCTAGACTTTTTTTAAATGTCCTTTACATAGGGTACAGTTTAAATAGGCTTCGTCTTTATATTTAGATAGCTTCAGGTAGGTTCAATCCAATAAGGTTATTTTGATGAAGCCAGCTTCGATAATTTGTCGGCAATATCTTCAGCTTGTAACAAGGAGGAGTATGAATCTGCAGCAAAATATTTTTCCATATCAATCTCAATAATTCGATTGTTTTTGACTGCATCCAACATCTTCCAGGTTGCTGGCAACTTAGGCGGTTCTTTGTCCTTTACGGTAAGGACAATAACGTAGTCACCTACATAATCATTTACCGTTTCCCAAGAAACTTCAACACGGCTCATTTCCTTATCAATGATTTCACTTTGAACTTTTGAGCGGGATTCAGACCCAAAATATCGTAAGTAGCTCTACCGCCTCTCTCACCCTGATTACCAATGACCATTAAAAATTTCTCTACCGTGATATAATCTACGATAGAAATAGTTGCATCTTTTGCAATTACATTATTAATTTTTTCGCGGGCAGCTATTTTACGTTTTTCGAAATCTGCCACAAACTGTTTAGCCTCTTCTTCTCGATCAAGGATTTCTCCCATAGCTGTAATCTCTTCTTGAATCGTTGCGTATTTACTTGTATCAAATAATACGGTCGGTGCGATCTTAGAATAGTTACTATAAGCATCTTTATTCCAGGTTATGATGACGTCTGGCGCTAGCTCTAATACTTTCTCAAAAGAAATACTTCCTTCTGCCCCTATATCTTGTACCGTCTCATCTAAGAAAGGTTTGAGAAACTGAGAATACTCCAGTTGGGTATTTGATGCTCCAACCGGTGTTACCCCAACGGCCAAGACTGGCCCCAAATCCCAATCAACTACAACACGTTGGGGATTGGCTGGAACATTAACATCCCCCATGACCGTTGCTATTTTCCGCAAACCCGTTTTTTCAATGGCCTGATTGGAAGGTTTACTTTGTGTTGGTTCTGCTCCCGCATTGCTATTACGGCTAGTGTTCCCATTTCCGCAAGCTGCAAGTAACAGTGTAAGCACAAGCATTAACATTAATCCTTTTTTCGTTTCGATCCCCTTTAACATCTGTTTATCCCCTTCAAGTTTTAATTGATAATGATTATCATCATCAATATAACAAGCAGAAGAATATTTGCCCATGGAGGATAAGAACTCTTGCCATGGACTATCTGAAACGATCAAACCTGTCTTCACCTTATTTTTGTATTGAACTGGCGTCGTCCCAACCTGCTTCTTAAACAGACGGGTAAAATAAAAGACATCACTATAACCTACGTTTACAGCAATTTCCTGTACGGTGGCATCGGTTTGAATCAGTAATTCCTTCGCTTTAGCCATCCTCGTCTGAATTACATATTCAATGGGACTTCTCCCTGTCCGGCGTTTGAACTGCCTCGATAAATATTGAATGCTATAATTCCAAACTTCTGCCATAAATTCAAGTGAGATAGGTTCATAATAATGTTTGTGAATGTATTGAATGATCTGTTCCACTAAATCTATTTCTTTGGGGGCAACTCCTTGAAGCTGTAACTGCTGTACAAGTGTATATACGAACTGATAGAAATGGATTTTCGCTTGGAACCGTTCCATAGCCGGTCTGCGATTCCATTCCTCATACATCGATTCCGCATGACGATATAAAACAACCGGAGAAATAGGTTTACATGCGTATTGCAGATGAAAAGGGTTATTTATATGATAGGATTTCAATATTGTTTTACTAGCTTTAGTAGAAATAGTACCTCTATATAAAATGTAATAGTAAGTGACATCCTCATGTCCAACCTCGAACTTGATGCTACTTCCTTTTCCCGCATGTAAGACAAAGAATCGTTCTAATGAATGCCGATTACCATCCAACCAGATCACACCTTGCCCTCGCACGACAAATATAAAACAACTAGCTGGGAGTATATGTTGCTGCTTACTCTGTCTACGTATCACATGTTGGCGAATATCCACCAGTTGAATCCATGAAGTGTCCCATATCTGGATGTATTCTTCCCAATTCACTGTTAATCCTCCCAATTCCAATAGCATGCTAATTCTTTGCAGCTGCAAATCCCTATACAAGCCAAAATCGTAAACGATAACCATTATCATTGTCAAATGATAGGTGACTAGTCAAACCAATTTTAATAGATCAAATCTGACGCTCCCAGAGAACCTCCAATCAAGTCGATATAGCCATTGCTAAGCATGCCACAGCTATCCTCCAAGAAATAAATTACTAACTCTTTTATTACCTAAATCACTAACATTAATAGTTACAGTTAAGGAAAAGTGTTTTTTAGAAAGTTAACACCGAACTATAATAGTCCGCTAATGTACAAAACCTGAAGTTTGTTGTATTCTTTGCCAATAGCGACTACGGTATTTATACCGTACATTTCACCATCTTAGCCACCTCAGCTCATTTCTACGGTATTTATACCGTACATTTCACCATCCTAGCTACTCATGCAAAATAATTGTGAAGTACGCACGCTACTCAAGTTTTCGTTGTTCAAATAATAAATTCGGCCTCTTGACTGGGGGTCTTTCCCATAGATAACCTACGCAAATCATCTATACTGGCAAGATTTAGGGCCATCCTTTTACAGGATGGCCCTTTCTTTGATGAATCATCTAAGTTGCAATTTTGCTTACTTTAATATTCTTTTATAATTACAAAAAACGAACCCCGAATTGTTCCAGCTAGCTTGGACTTCTGCCTAGCAAACTTAAACTTCTCTTCTAGCTCCTTTGGGATCTCCATCCCCTCAAATTCATGCTTGTATTTATTCATAAAGTAACGGGCTTCATTAGCTCGCAAACCAGCAAGCGCATCTACTACAGGTGTCTCTCATTACCAAAAAAACTTATCGTTACTTATGATACGGTTCGCGTGCTGTCTGTAACGGCAAGTTTCTGAGTTAACTACTGTGCTCTTTTTCTATTAAAGTGACCATCTCACGCTCCCACTTTTCTCGCTCTTCTGGCGGCATCGGCTCCCCTTTGCCATACAGAAATCTAATCATGTAGAAGCCATTCTTGGTAAGCAGGCTAGTAACAAGTTCATGCTCTAATACATTATTGCTCATCAACTGCGTCTCAACTACAGAGCTATTATCAGTCTGATGCAGTACTTGAGCGGTCAACAAGGTCTCTTGGGAGATATAATCCGCTGTATGCTTCTCTACAGAAGATGCCTCTATCTTATCAAAATAATTAATCGTGAACGTATGCGAAGGTTCGTACCGATGGTATTCTCCTAGCGGATAATATCCGATAAATTGACTGTTACTGTAGACATGGAATGTTGCAGGTACATAGCTGTCAAGCTGAAAATACGGGATGAATCGCGCAATACCTGAATTGATCTCTTCTCCAGGAGGAATGACCGCATCCACACCACTAAGGAAATCACCCTTCTTATCTACAAAAATCGTGCTATAAGGGCTGTACCTCGTAATCCAAATCGAACCATTCTCCTTCACAGCCTCAACGTAATAACTGATAATTTGATTTCTTTTTTCCTCACGTTCATCGGCGGGGTTGACACAGGTATGAATATGCTTCCGAGTGTATGTAAAGACTGCGTTAGTGCCATCCATTGACAGCAATTCAAATTCGAGAATTTCAGATTTTATATTATAGATTTGAAATGTCATCATTAATTGAAAGTGATTTAAAAAGGACATTCCCCTCTTATCTGGATGAAATTTTTTGCTCAAACCTTCTTCATCCTTATCCATATAAGACTGCTCCAAGCCTTCAACCAAGGCCTGCAGTTCCTCTTTTGTGATGCCTTTATTTTTCTTAAAGAAAAACATGTCTTATCTCCCCTCATCATCAGTCTACTGCCAATTACTTGCTCCTATTTATTATACGGGCACACCTGTGTACTTTTCTAGTTATGTATAAATTCCCCTTTGGTAGTACCTAAAGGAAGATATCATGTTAAACATTAGGTCAACTAGATGATCGCAAAATATTATGAAAAAACCATTCCTGACAAAGGAATGGTTTCTTTGAGTAGGTATACCTTTCAGTTATCCCAACATTTTAAAATGTTCACGAACTAACCTAAATTGTTCTTCCACGCTCATGTTTGGTGTTCTTTCTATGGTTTTGATCCCCAGCTTAGTGCAAATATTCTTTATTTCATTGGAGAACTTAATCATAGATTTATTACTGTGTTTAATTGTTTCTTCTGGATATAACGTATAAGCGTTAATGCAGTCCAGAATCATCTTATGGTCTTCTCTAAAGTAATATAATCTCTCTATCTCCGCATCGGACGTATAAAAACATATCATTCTCTCTTCCGGGATAAACAGTAATATAAATTCAGGCATTATTCCTAAATCTATTATGATTGGTTTGTCATCAGGTAACTTCAGCAAGTCAATAATAAAGAAGTCCATCATCTCTTCGACAACTTGAAATAACCATTGGCAATGTTCCTCTACAAACTTCTTGGTTATAGTAGTCTTTCCAGCACAAGGTCCACCATTAGCCAATATACATGTTTTAATTGTTCTTTCAAATAATTATTATTTATCTTCATTCAACACACGCCATTTATATTTAAAAAAGCTTACTCTGACATGTTGGTTGTGAGGGGTTGGCGGATTCTTATCTTTCTATAACAATGAAAGCACATAAAAAAGCCTCCCCACCCTAAAGGGTGAAGAAAGCTTAAATGTGTATCCCCAAAATATGGGCAACTATATTAAATTTTTGCACCCGATAATGCTTGAGCCAGTAGCTCCTCCAGCCATTTTATAGCCTCAACCTCTTTCGCGAAGGCGCCTCCGGGACAGCCGTAGGTTCTTTTAGTAGACACTGCCGTAACCGGCTTGTAAAGAGCGAGCAATTTGGCGTTCTGCATTACAACCGCGATGCCTGAGCAATATTGAGCGATTTCATGTTTGTTCCTCTTGCACCAGTTCATATACAGCTGTGTGACTGCACGCTCCGGACGTGCGTTTTTCTCTGAAGAATGCAGCATGATCAGACCAAAGGGGGATTGACGGGAGAGCAATTCTTCCCAATAAGCGGTATATTCCTCTACCGTTTCCTGATCAAAATTTTCTCCCAGACTTAGGCTTATAATCGGCCAGTTAGATTCATCCTTTGTGAAGCCATACATTTGTCCTCCTAAAAGTCTGATTAGCATCTCCTATGATGTGATGCGGAATCCGACGGATTGCTGCTGCAGCTTCCAGAGACGGTCGTACAATCCGCCTCGGAGTAGTAAAGCTTCATGCCGTCCCTGCTCCACCAGTCGGCCATCTTCCAGTACAATAATGTTGTCTGCACCTCGTATGGTTTTCAGCCGATGCGCGATAACAATAACGGTTCTGCCCGTAATCAGCGCATCAATTCCCTTCTGGATTTCGGCTTCATTCTGCGGGTCAAGCGATGCAGTAGCCTCATCCAGCAATACAATCGGAGCGTTCTTGAGAATCGCACGAGCAATGGAGATCCGCTGCTTCTCCCCTCCGGAAAGCGTACTGCCACCCTCACCTACCGGCGTGTCATAACCTAGCGGTAATTTCATTATGAAATCATGGCAACGGGCCATTTCTGCTGCTTGTTGAATATCCTGCTGCGACGCGCCCGGCCGCCCAAAGGCAATATTGTTTCCAATGGTATCTTGGAACAGGTACACATCCTGAAACACAACCGACACAGATCCTAGCAAATGTTCTGGATCAATATCTTTAATATTCCGTCCGCCTAGCAGAACACTTCCTTCGTCAGGATCATAGAAACGTGAGATCAAACGCAGCACTGTACTCTTTCCGCTGCCGGAGGGACCCACGATTGCAGTTAATGAACCTTGCGGCATTTCTATGCTTAATTGTTTGAGAACAGGCTCACCTCCATAGCTGAAGGTAACATTGTCAAAGCGGATGGTACTGCTCTCTGGAAGCGGAGCTGTAGTCCCCGTCATTACCGGCTGGCGAAGCAGGTCTACGATGCGTTCACCCGCTTGTTCGTTGTACCGGAATTCAGCATAGTTGGCGAGCGCCGTCGTCAGTGGATCATAGATGCGTGTGCCGACAATAAGGAATACCGCCAGCTGCAAAATACCGAGCTCCCCGCCTAACAATAGATGCACACCTACGTATACCATTAAGGTCAGACCCGCACGAAGAAGAGCCATAGCCGTTAGAATGACCGGTCCGAACATCCCTTCAAGCTTCACACTTTCCTTCATCAAAGTTCGAAAAGAGCTATCCAGACGGACAAAGCGTTCTCCCGTCAGGTTGTAGGCTTTCATCACCCGAATACCATTCAAATACTCCTGTAGCCGATTCGCGGCGTTCAGTTTCGCTTTCATATGATTCGTCCCTAATCTGCGCCGCAGTCTGCCTGACAGGTACATAATTAGGAGGGCAACCGGCAGCGCCACGAACATGGAAAGCGCCATCCGCCAGTCGAGGAATAGTAGACCCGCAAGTGCGAATATCGGCAGTACAAAAGCCCCTGCAAGCTGTGGCAGCAGATGTGAAATCCCTGTCTCAACCAGCGTGAAATCGCCCATCATCATATTGGCCAGATCACCTGGATCCCGGCGCGTCAGGTAGCCTAGCGGAAGCTTACGCAGATGTTCTGCTAATTCCGCCCGTCCCTGTGCCGCAACATTGTAAGCCCCGCGGTATGCAGTGCGGTAAGCGGGGATCTCGCTCAGGAACATCAGTACCATGACAGCGGCTAGTCCCGCGCAAATCCACCAAAGCCGTTCTATCTGAAGCTCTGCACCCACCGTAATATAAGGAGCAAAAATCAACCGCACCGCCTCAATTACAAGCGCAAACGGAAGCACACTAACTATGTTAGCCAGTAAGGAAAAAAGTACAGGCTTCAGCAGCTGCTGCGGTTTGCCAGCAGTAATATTGTGCAATACCTTCATAGCTGTTCCCCTCCTTTTTCCAAATGCCAATCTCCAGCGTCACTGTAGGCATGCCACATTTGAGTGTAAAGTCCATCGAGATCAATCAAACTATCGTGATCTCCGCGCTCCACGATTTGCCCATCTCGCAGTACCAGAATTTGTGCGGCTTCACGAATAGAGGAGAGTCTGTGAGCAATAACAATAACCGTCTTCCCGCGCATAAGCTCCGTTAGTGCCAGCTGCATGTGATGCTCATTTTCCGGGTCGGCAAAAGCAGTCGCTTCGTCGAGCACAAGTACCGGTGCATTTTTGAGGATAGCCCGGGCTACCGCAATACGCTGCTCTTCACCACCGGAGAGATAGACGCCACCTTCACCAATTAACGTATCGTATCCCTGCGGAAGCCGAGAGATGAACTCGTCGCATTGCGCAGCTCTTGCTGCAGCCTGGACTTCATCCAGCGTGGCTCCAGGTTTGCCGACGGCAATATTCTCATACAAAGTGTCATAGAACAGGAAGGTCTCCTGAAATACAAAAGCAACTGTATTCATCAGTTCATGAATCGCCATATGACGGATATCCACTCCACCGATACGGATCGCACCCTCTTGCGGGTCCCAGAACCGCGGCACCAAGCTGGCCACCGTCGATTTACCTGATCCTGACGGTCCAACCAGCGCTGTAACCTTCCCTTGTACTGCCCGGAAAGAGACCTCGCTGAGCGCAGCCGCAGCCCCCTCATCTTCACTGTAAGAAAAGGTTACGTCCATAAATTCAACGTCGAAAGCTTGCGGTGATAGCGGCTTTGCTATTTCTGGTACAGGCTGCTGCGCTAAAAGACGATCCATCCGCTCTACGCCTTCGCCGATATCCCGGGTGCTCGAAGCCAGCATAAGCAGTTTATAGAGCGGAGATGATACGCCTGGTGCCATAATTAGAAAGAACAGCAGCACAAGCGCAAAGGACATGGAATTCGGCTGACCGCTTAGAATAAAGACACCCACCGGTAAAATAAAGGTAAACGAGGAGGCCAGTAATGTTTTGAACAGAACATAGCCTGACTGATAACGGTCCGTAAACTCCAGACAATAATCACGGTATCTGGTCATATCACTGTAGAACTTTCGGAAGGAATGCACCGTCTGCCCGAACACCTTCACCGCTGGCATCCCCCGCACATACTGCACCGCCGAAGCATTGATCTGCTCCAAAGAATCATGATACTGCTTCACACTGGTTTTTCCCTTACTGCTCATCATAAGTGCTGACTGCACAACCATTCCTATGAGGATCGGTAGAAGACAGGCAACAGCTAACGGCGGACTCAGCCAGAACATCGCCACAATCATCAGCACCGTAGACGCCAGCGCGCTGACCAAATCTGGGAGCTGATGCGCTACGAAATTTTCCACCTTGTCGACATTCTGTTCCAGCGTCTTCTTCACTGCGCCGGTCGAAGTTCCATTCAGGAAGCCGAGCGGCAGTCTGCCCAGATGCTCGGTCATTCGTACACGCAGATTATACTGAATACGAAAAGCTGCAATATGTGAGCACATAATACCGCAATACGAGGTCACCAGACCTCCGATCAATCCGCCGAGTGCAATCCATCCCCAGCGAATCATAGCATCACCATCAACCTGTCCAGGAGATGCGGCATGCCGCAGTAGCTCGGCCAATATGAAATAAACAGACAAAAATGGTACCAGCATTAGCACGGCGCTGACAGATGACAATACACCAGACAGGATCAGCAGGCCTCGCTTCTCTCCGGCAATCTCCAACAGTCTCGACATGCCAGTTTTGGTTTTACTCACAGCTGTTCCCCCACTCTTTATAATTACGCACAAAAAAAGTGCACTGAGAATGATTCTCTGTGCACTAGTGTATAGGAACGCTCTTCATGGTTGCTACCGTTTCCGGGATTATAATCAACCAAATCAGGAGCATCTGTTTTCGATGCGAGCTTACATCCTTGTTCCTAAAGAACGCTGTCTACCACTGATCAGATACTCTCCAGGACGCACACCGAATTTTTTACGAAAGGCTGCTGAGAAATGGCTGACATTCACGTATCCGACTCTGGATGCTGCTTCACTTACAGTCATATTTCCATGTTCTAGCAGCTGCTGTGCCCTTTGCATCCGTTGTTCGATCACATAGGCATGGACAGTATAACCGAACAATTCCTTAAAGCCCTTCTTCAATTTGAACTCATTGAGGCAAATAATGCGAGAGAGCCCTGCTAGCGTCGGTGGATGTAAATAATCACGTTGCAGAATTTCCTTGGCTAGTCGCAGGCTCTCCATATCATCTCTAGATAGCTTGACTGTGTGGGAAATCCGATCAGCTTCAAATAAAGATTCATTGAGATAGACAGCCATTAGCTCCAGCATTTTCCCCTCCAGATAGAGGTCCCGCATACCCTGACTATAGGAACAATCCGCAATTTGAGACAGAATGAGTCGGATAGATGGTGTGATAGCGTTTTTGCCAAAAAACAATCCAGCTCCTCCTCCGGCTTGGAGCCGTGTATCCTCGGTCAGTCCGCTGGTCATCCGCTCAAATTGTGCCGGACTCATATCTATGCTGAGGAATCTGTAGCCCGCTCCGCTAAGGTATATACAATTTTCACTTCTTACTCCGCCGTGAAGCAGCACACTTTCTCCTGTATCTATGGCAAAATAGTCCTGCTTCAGCGAGGTCCCCCATTCAATTCCATGTCCCATACAGAATATCAGCTCCGTACGAGGTGTTCTAAACTCGCCCTTCGCTTCGATATCCCGATTAAATTGGAGATCAAAATCCGTCATCTGAAGATAACGCTGAGTAAGCAGGCTCCGGCAGCTGCCCTCCCCTAACTCGACCGGTGGTTTTATCTCAAAGTGGCTTCCGTCCAACTGGTAAGTAATACTAAACCCTTCGCATCTAAGCGTCTTATGGGCATCAATCGTTTCCGCTTCATTCAGACCATCGCTACGCTTCATGCTCATCCCTACTTCCCCTTACTTTGGATTAATTATATATGTATTGAGAATGATTATCAATTGAATGTTCTTTTAGCAAATATGCATAAACAACAAAAAACCTTCCCCCCCTAAAGGTGAAGAAGGCTTAAACGCGTCACTTCTGAAGACATGGCCAGCTATATTTTCAGCTCCATAACCACCTGTGAACGGCCTTTAACGTTTAGTTTTTACATTACATTGGTGGTGGGGGGAAGGTGAGATGCATCCGATTGTTCACCAATTTAAATTGCTCATCCCTCCAATCGTTCAATTAGCAATGGAATCGCTACTTCAATCCAAAACTCCAGACAAACATGCCCACTGGACATACCGCCATGACTGTATTTCTAACAATAGATTTGTTTATCTAAATCACCTAAGCTACTTCCTGTTAATTCCTCAAATGCGTATTTGAATATCTCTGCAAACTCCTCACCTGTACATGGATAATTCACTTCCTGAAAGTACCTCTCTAGCTCATCCCAAAGATATGGATCCCCTCTTAATCCCCACCTTTTTGGTCGCTCATTAAAAATAACTGATACTGTCTTTAGCATCCCCAGCCTCCGCCGCTTTCGAATTGGTCAACTATAACTTAACTCTATGAAACAAGTTAGAATTTCCGATATATCGTACTCACTTAATCTGTGTAAACAGTACTACTGTATCATTTTTAACCGCCAATTGTTCCAAATCCAATTATAATGTTTCTGACTATAATTAGATGATTTCAGACTGGCCAATTACTTAAAACTATTTAAAAATTCGATTAATATAGGGAGAAGATATAAATGATATTTTTTTCAGAAAATTCAAAAATACCAGATAAATATGCAGACTTTTTGAATAAGATTGCAACTTTCTTTGGGGAAGAAGAGAATTTCAAAGGTATAGTAAACGACACTATGGAAATCTTAAGACTGTCGTTTAAGGATGATATTTCCGATGCAGAATTGTTAAAGCGCGCAAGTCTTAATGGTATCATTAATGATCCGGATGTCTTTATGGAAATGATAAGTGACAATCCTGATAAAACCAAAATAAAAACAGTTTATATGGAAGAACTTAATGCTTTGTATTACACGATAAATGACATTTTCAGAACACTATGAGCAAAGAAAGAAGACATTCACCCGTATTTCGGAGATGAATGTCTTCTAACCCAATCTGCTTTGCACTGTGTTCTGCCGATTATATTACATCCTCAGATTCCAAAGTCAGCCGGTATCCGTTCTTTCTCTCCCTGACAGCAAATCCCCAGGCTTCGGGTGCTTTCCAGGAGGTCTAAATACAAATCAAGCCTCTGATATCTTTGCTTTGCCCATAGAAAATAAAGCGAATGATGATGTATAGTTGTAATTGTATTAGACTTAATCCGTAATTTTCACATTTCCAAATACGGCCTTATTCCTTGGATCATCCCCCGGATTGCTGAGCGCTATGCCAATATACACCTTGCGATTCATCGGGATCTGAACAGTTCCAACCGTCTGCCAGTTATTCCCGTTCGTCGAAATAGCCCCTTTGAAGGTATTTCCACTTCTGGTCAGCTTTAGCCATCTTGGAGCTGAGGCAGCCGCAGTATGGTCGACCATATTGCCCGCGGTCTCTGCACGATACTGGAAGGTTGCCCCATTCTCGGGGGTAAGCATCATATCTGCGTGCTTCGAATTATGACCCAGCGACTCCCGAATCATAATGCCGGCCTTGGCCCAGCCGTCCAATCGGCTAGTGGACTGCACTTTAACAATAATCTCCGCATTGCCGCTCACGGATTGGTATATATAATTCAGTTGATCTCCATTTCCCCAAATATCCGTAGAGCTGCTGCTGAGTGTATATTGCTTATTGGATGAATTGTAGGTAACGTTCCCCGGCATGGAACCGATATTTCGTGCCTTCCATCCTGCTGGTAATTGAGCCGGATAGTCTTGTTCTACCGGAGGCGTCCAGCCTGGCGTCGGCCAGGTTTCACGTTCTTTGATATTGGCTAGCTCATCTTCTGGCCAGGCCCCGTAAGCAAAGAACGACAGACGCTTCACACCTGGATAATTCTCGCGGATTCCCTTGTAAATCTCCTGATATTGATCATCTGTCCAGTCATTATCCAGCGTCGCAACAATTCCCACGTCACTGCCGCTAATCCGGTCGCTCGTATCCTTCAGGATTCCGTAGGAAGTGCTGTATACCCAATCACTATTGAACTCCCAGTCATCAAAGTACGCCATTGGTGCAACAAAGTCGATATCATCCTTGAATTTCGCTACATTCTGCCCAACTTCAATGAATTCTGGCGGCAAAATATACACGCCGAGTTGCACATCCGGCTTCGAGGACTGGGTGATATCCTGACGAATATCGCCCACATACTGTCCGATTTGATCGGTCCTCCATTCATTCCACTGCTCACGCTGAGGCGAATCCGTATCGAAGTCAATGCTGAGCGGGGAATACCCGAACTGCGCCTGATACTTCGCAACCGTGTAATCACTGACGTCCATGTTGTAATTGTCAAAGCGGATCCAGTCTAGCACAACACCGTCAACAGCATAATTCTCGATCACTTCCTGAATGATGGAACGCTCATACTGCTGCACTTCATGGTGAATCGGATTGACGAAGTATTCGTTGCCGTTAGAACCTGTGAACGGAGTCTGAACCCCGTTAACCAGCGCTTGCATCTGCCATTCATCGTGAGCAAGGAAGGCTTGCTGATCATGGAACTGGGGAATCCAGGCATGAACCTTAATTCCTGCAGCATGGGCTGCTGTAATGACAGCCTGCAGGGCATCGAAATTCTCGTAGCCTTGCGCGATCGGAGCGATATCACTCTGATAAAATACACTTCCAGACGGAACCTCATCATCTTCATCCTGCTTCACGTTCATGCTGATGACATCGACACCGTAGCTTGTGGACAGCTGAATGAAATTATGGACATCCGCCGTGTTCTTAAACTGGTTTACGGTCCGTACAATAACTTCCGTTTCAAAAGGGGGATTACTCTCCTCATCGGCCTTAGCCGGCACGGAACCACCTACTATCGAAGAAACCAATACGAAGCTTAACATTGCTATGCATCTCGATCTCAGAGCAAATGCCATAATATCGCCTCCACAAGTATAAGATTTTATAAAAGTCTTATTTCGTCGCGTTGATTTTCTTGACATTCTCCTGCCATTTTTCGGTTCTGAACTCAAGCAGCTTATCCAGCCCCGCTTTTTGGGTGTTCTTTTTGGCTGTCTCCAGTGCCGACAATACCTCTTCATCCGACTTCGCCTGAACCATTTGTGCGTAAGCAAGGGTATAAATATCCCCGACATTCTGTGCGATGATGCCAATCTCCGTATCCGGAAGCGGATCGGTATTCACAAATTCCGTAATGTCCAGCGCGGTTTTCCAGGTCACCGTGGACTGCGCCACTGTCTCCCATGATTTCTGGTTGGCGGAAAGCAACGCCTCTAAGCTCATTTTCGCCGTATCAATAAAGGTCGTATTTCCCGCCCAGTTAAAGTCCTCGAATTTTCTCATCGTTTCGGTACGTTCGTTAGCAGGAGTCGTCTTGTATTTCTCATTCGGAATTGGTGCTCCGTCTGCGTCCTCCTCATCCCAGTACAAGCCTTTAGGACCGAAGAAAAGCACCTTCTGTCCCTCCGGACCCGTAATCCAGTCAAAGTAAGCGAAGATGGCCTCCGGATCCTTGGCCTTTTTCGTAATGACACTGACGTTCCAACCCAGCGTCTCGAAACCGCTTACAAACACTTGTGTTTTGTCTAGTCCGGCTTTATGAATCGGCCAAATAATTTCATAACCGCTGTCCGGATTGTTCGCAGTCAGTGCACGGTGTCCCTCGGCTCCATACGTAGTGATATTGGATTCGACCATGACCGCTACCCGGCTGGTATTGACCTTTTCTTTGACCGCATCCTGGGTTTGCTGCAGTGCATCCTGCGTAATCAGCCGTTCACGATACAGCTTATTGATATACAGCACCATCTCCTCGTAAGCGGGATCGTCCAAGATAGATGACAGCTTGTCGCCTTCCGGATGTCCCATGAGTGAAATGAACTTACTGGTGGAGTTCTCCTTAAAACCGCCATACATAATTTCCAGACCTGCCCCCTTCTCGCCAACCTCCAGAGGTACAACATCCGGATACTTTTCTTGCACCAAGCGTAAATATTGATACAAATCATCAAAGGTCTCCAGCGCCGGTCTGCCGAGCTCATTATAAATATCTTTATTCACCATCCATCCGCCGTTGCCGAATTGCCCGGATGTATACCAGTTGGGGATTTGATAGATTTTTCCGTCATCTGAACGGAGCAAATTCAGGGTGGATTCCTTCACATATTTCTTGAAGTTCGGATACTTGTCATAGTAATCATCCAGCGCAACAAGTTGCCCTGCCTGCACCAGCCGTTCCACTGAGGATCCCCGGTCAGTAAAAATGACATCCGGTAAATCACCACCGACGATCATCGTGTTGAGTTTTTCTCCGGCCGCACCTCCCGATTGAATCGGTTCAACAGTAACCTTACGGTTCTCCTGAATCCATTTTGTCGCCTCATTATCCCCCCATGGTGATGTCGTAAGCCAGTCGTAATTTCCATAAAAGCTGAAGGTGACGGGCTTAATCCCGCTGCCGTCATCCGTGGCGACCTCGGTATTCAGATTTTTCTCGCTTGTGTTTGGTGAAGTGTTAGAATTCCCCCCTCCGCTACAGGCAGCGAGAAGAAGCACCAGCGAAGTCAGCAGAAGCGATACCCATTTCATACGATTGCCCATTCTTTTCCCTTCTTTCTACATAATATGGAGACTGCTATTCTTTCAATGAACCGATCATTACGCCCTTAACAAAGTACTTTTGGAGAAAAGGGTACGTCAGGATAATCGGAATAGTAGCGATCATCATCGTAGCCATGGTCAGTGACTTCGTAGTAATCGTCCGATTTCGGTTCATATGATCCAGCGCGATGGCATTCGATGAACCAATTTGGGTCATAATGTTGGAGTTCATAACCTGCCGCAGCAGGGTCTGTATAGGAAGCAGTTCGTCTTTCGTAATATAGATCGCTCCCGTAAACCAGTCGTTCCAGTAACCGACCGCAGTAAATAAAGCAATCGTGGCCAGCACCGGGCCGGAGACGGGAATAACGATTCGGAAGAAAATGCCGTAGTTACTGCAACCGTCGATTTTGGCCGATTCCTCCAACCCCTCCGGCAAAGCGTTGAAGAAGGTGCGGATGACAATCATATTCCAGACGCTGATGATGCCGGGGATAATCAGAACCCAAAAGGTGTCCAGCATACCCAAAGAGCGAACTAGTAAATAACTAGGGATGAGCCCTCCACTGAAGAACATCGTAATCATGAAGAACACCATATATTGTTTTCGAAAAAGCAATGTTTTCTTGGACATTCCGTAAGCTAACAGGGCCGTGAAGAAGACGGACAATGCCGTGCCGCCGAGCGTTCTAAGAATGGTGATCAGAAAAGAATTCAGCAGGCGATGATCCTGAAACACAATATAATAATTTTCCAGGGTAAATGCTCTCGGCAACAAGGTTACACCGCCGAGCGCCGTATCGCTCCCTAGATTAAAGGAAATGACCAGCGCGTTCCAAAATGGGTACAGCATAAGTAGCGCCAGCAGCGTCAAAAGGATATAAATAGTCCGCTGCATGATTTTGTCGCCCAGGCTTAGTCTCATTGTTCACCTCTCCTAAAAGGTTTATGGAGCATTACTTACAGTCGATACATCCCAATAAAACTTGCATCGGAAGCATTCGCTATGAGTAGTAGTACCTACCAGAGACTAACATCTGCCCGGCGCGCGATTTTGTTGGCCATCACCAGCAGAATGACACTGATCACCGCTTTGAAAAGCCCTACCGCTGTCGCATAAGAGAATCTGGCATTTAATATCCCCACACGGTACACATAGGTGTCGATAACATCGGAGTAGGGTCGCAGGATTGGATTGGTTGCCAGCAGCAAAATGTCCTCGAAGCCCGCACTAAGCAGACTGCCGATGGCAAGAATCATAAAGATGATGATAATGGGGGTAATGCTGGGGAGTGTAATCAAGTGAATTTGCTTAAATCGGCTTGCTCCGTCTATGGAAGCGGCTTCATATAAAGTCGGATCAATGCCTGCAATCGCGGCCAGATAGACAATGCTCCCAAATCCGACCTCCTTCCACACATTTACACTTACTAGAATAGACCAGAAGTATTTGGGTAATGCCAGGAAGTTAACTGGCTCCCCTACCAGATTGAATCGCTCCAGCACATAGTTTACCGTTCCGTTGTCAACAGATAACAGCGAAAATACAAAACCGGATACAATAACCCAGGACAGGAAATACGGTAAATAGCTGACGGTCTGGATAACGCGTTTAAAGCCCATATTACCGATCTCATTCAGCATCAGTGCAAGAAGAATCGGTGCTGGAAAAGAGATAATCAATTTAAGCAAGCTAATCACAATGGTATTTCGCATCACATTCCAGAACTCCGGTGCCTCGAAGAACATTCTGAAATGCATAAATCCAACCCAGGGGCTCTTCATAATGCCGCCAAAAATATCGTATTGCTGGAACGCCATAACCACGCCATACATCGGAATGTAGCTAAAAATGAATACAAAGATAATTCCCGGCCAAACCATGGACTGTAAATCCAATTGACTGGTGAATTTCTTCCATCTACTTGGTTTCTCGGCCGTGTTCATCCGTTTTTCCTCCTCTGGACGATTCTAGTGAAACAACGGCAAAAACGCTTTGTTCTTCTCCAGCATTTCATCCAGCAGCTGTTCAGCTACGGTGACCGAAGGCACGAGCGGATGATGAACCATAGCCTGCAGAGCCATATCACGGTCTCCGTGCACAGCCGCCTCGATGGTGAGGCTCTCGTATTGCTTGACCGCGGCCAGCAGGCCTTTGACGGGCAGCGGAATTTTGCGCAGCGGAATCGGCAGCGGACCTTGTTTAGTTACCACACAGTTCACCTCAATGGAGGCATCGTCCGGCAAGAAGTCAATCATTCCGTTATTCCTTACATTCAACGTCTGGATATCGCGGGAATCATTATAAATGGAGCGCATCAGCAGCACTGCCGCCTCCGAGTAATAGGCTCCACCACGCTGCTCCAGCTGCTTTGGCTTCTCCTTTAGCTCTACGTTCCGGTACAGCTCAAACAGCTCTTCCTCCACCTTCTTCACTACCTCAGCGCGCGATCCGGTCGTTGCTGCTGCTTCCTTCTGTTCCGCAAGCATCGCGTCCGTCATGTAGTAATAGCTCAGGTAATAAGAAGGGATGGCTTTCAAAGCATTCAGAAACCGGTGGTCCCAGGAATCAAACGGCACATTACTCGCCTTGTAGTTCTGGGGGTAATCAATGAGCTCTTGTAGCTTGCTTTTACCGTCAATTACGATATCGGATACCCAGTGCAGGTGGTTGATGCCGACAAACTCCGCATAGATCTTCTCTATAGGAAGTCCGAAGAACTCAGAGAGCCACTTTTGAAAACCGATCGGCGAGTTGCACAGGCCTACGCTTTTTACCGATGAATATTTGTGAACAGCTTCAGTTACCATACCGGCCGGATTCGTAAAATTCAGCAACCAGGCATCCGGAGCTAACTCCTCGATGTCCTTGCAAATATCCAGAATAACCGGAATGGTCCGCAGGCCTTTCATCATCCCTCCGGGACCCGTCGTCTCCTGACCGATGACATCGTATTGAAGCGGAATTAATTCGTCCCATTTTCGCGCTTCCAGCATACCTACCCGGATTTGAGTACAGATAAAGTCTGCTCCGGCGATAGCCTCCCTGCGCTCAAGCGTCTGGGTCACGGTAATCGGCAGTCCGGACTCAGCAATCATACGCTTGCTTAATTCCGCAATCGTATGCAGCTTCTCCCTTCCCGCCTCAATATCCACCAGCCATACTTCGCGGACGGGAAGCTCTTTATGATGCATGATGATGCCTTCAATAAGCTCAGGCGTATACGATGAACCCGCTCCGATGACAACGAGCTTCAAAGTCTCCTTCATAATAATAGCCCCTCCTTACCCAGTGATAGACGATCAAGAACCTCCTGATTCACACGCACACCGCTGCTTTCCATTGCCAAAACGACCGCGCCTACAACCGGTTCCCTGGTTAGAATCCTTAAAGTGCCATTTGGAGCCGAATGCTTCACTCTCTGTTCAATGGCCCGCCGGATGATGCCTGAGCGATCCCCCTTGGTCAATAGGCTGCCTGCAAGTACGATGTCAAAGGAATCCTCCACCATAGCCAAATGGCGGATTGTCGATACCGCTGCCAAACCGAGCTCATCCCCTTGCTTGGTTAGCAGTCCGATGGCAACCTGGTCTCCTTCATCTGCCGCTTGAAACAGCAGCTCAGCAATCTGGGGAGGCAAGTCTCTGGAATGATCCAGGTAATCCTCCCTTAACTCCGAAACACTGGAATAGCCCAGCAAATGAATTAAGCGTTCGCTTAAGACAGTCTCTTTCTCTCTTCCATCATCCGCCCGAAGAACGCTACGGAATACCTCAATACTTAGATCATAGCCGCCGCCGTAATCACCGAACCGATAGCCAAATCCACCACATTGGTATGTAACGCCTCGCGGATTTTTACCGGCGCAGTTCACTCCCGAGCCGCAGATCAGCACGATCCCATAATTACTCTCTGTACCTGATCGCAAGGCAATCCAGGTATCGCAGGAAATCTCAGTTCGGGGAAGGCCAAGTCTGCTGATGATTGGTCGTAAAATTCGAAAATCGGATTCTCTGTCCGCTCCAGCCAGACCGAACCAGGAATACTCCATCTGATCCTTTGTCAGCCCCGACGCTATAATCGCTCCCGATACAGCCTGTTCCAAATTGTTCTCCGCCTGCTCACGATTGTTTTGATGATTCCCGTTCCCTCCCTTGCCTACACCAATGACCGTTCCCTGTTCATTTGCAATCATTGCATAAGTTTTGCTGCCCCCTGCATCGACTCCCAAAAAGTACTTCACAGTTCGTTTCACTCCTAATATTTAGGTTAACCTTACAGATGCGGTGGATTCACGCACGAGAAGCTGAGGAGCGAGCTTCGTTACAACAGCTGGCATCACCTCCCCATTGATTAATTTCATCAGCAAATCAACACCAATGCTGCCCATTTGCGCCTCAGGCTGTCTGACTGTCGTCAATCGGGGATAAAATTCACCTACGAACTGCTGATCATCAAAGCCAACCACTGAGATATCCTGAGGTACCAGAATCCCCTCCTCACGCAGGGCTTGAACAACACCTAAAGCAATAAAATCGTCTCCTGAAAAAATGGCTGTCGGCAGCTTATCTTCACGGATCCATCTCTTGGCCACCTCATAACCGCTACTTACCGTAAATCCGCAATATTCCGTGCCGAAAGGCGTTAGTCCCGCTTCATCCAGCGCCTGTACATAACCCCGCTTGCGCTCAGCTACACTCAGGAACACCGAAGGGCCACCGATATAGGCGATCTGGGTGTGTCCAAGACCAATCAAGTGCTTGGTAGCTTCATACCCCCCTTGATAGTTATCGACGACGACACTGGGAACATCCTCATGCTGGAGCTGGTTATCCAGCAAGACAAACGGAATATTTTTTCTTTTCAGCTCCTCCACATATTCTTTTTCCTCAAGCGGAGATAACAGGATAATCCCGTCAACGCGGTCCTTCTGAAACAGGAAGTTAACGCCTTCATCCTCATTCTCGGCTATCGACAGGGCCAAGAAGTAACCTTGTTCTGCCAGCTTCCGGTTCACCACGCGAATCACGCGGTCATAGAAGGAGTCGTTAAAGTTGGTAATCGACATACCGATGACTCCCGTCTTGCCACGCACGAGACTCCGCGCCGCTGAATTGGGCTGATAATTTAATTCCTCCATAGCACTCAGCACTTTCCGCCTATTACCTTCACGTACAGAAGGTGAATTGTTAAGAACTCTGGATACGGTCACTACAGAGAGCCCCGACCTTTTGGCTACATCATGAATGTTCATCTAAGCTTCTATGCCTCCAAGTTCAATAGTTTAAACGTTATAACTTTCAGGGAAATAAAAAAGGACTAACTCTTCTCGCCACAACTACGTCCTGACTGAGAATCGAACATTGAATGTCAGTTTCATCTTTATCGAAAGTATCAAAATGATTTCAAAAGTTTAAAGGTTTTAACTTTAAGATGATTTTACAACCATTCCCAATATCCGTCAATCCATAAAATGTAGTCAAATTTAATATTCCGGACACTACAAAAAACCTTCCCTCACCCCTAGAGGTGGAGAAGGCTTAAACGCGTCACTTCCGAAGACATGGCCAGCTATATTTTCAGCTCCCCAAGCTTGATCAGCTCGACAACCGCTTGTGAACGGCCTTTAACGTTTAGTTTTTGCATTACATTGGAGATGTGGTTCCGAACTGTTTTTTCGCTGATAAATAATAAACCAGCGATATCACGAGTCGTTTTGTCCTGCACGAGAAGCTCGAAAACTTCGCGCTCACGATGAGTCAACAGAAATTTGCTGTGGTGTTCGTTCCCCTTCAATGGTGTCACCCCTCCTTGCCCTGGGTTTGTTTGGTATAACAAGGTAAAGGGATACAGTCAAAACATATTATGTATTGATGAAGTTAATGGTGCTGTCATAACTACAAAATGGGCTTAACCATCCGAAGCTTATTACACCGCTTTAGTGAGGACATTCACCCGCAAAACTTAAAATCTCTTGGATAGAATCATCTCCTTACAGGGCAAACTACAACTTGTTGTTTCTTATTAAAAGGAGGTGTAAGTATGAGCAACTCGAAAAATAATCAACCTACTAAGGCAGAGGTACAAACTACGAAATTAAACAAATTGCCACTAGTCGGTAAATTCGAACCGGAATTTTCTGCTGAGGAAGCCGCAGAAGTATTCAAAAATCATCCCACTACGGAACATGAATCCCATAATGAACAATAAAATAAAGACGACACAGAATGGGGATGTCGAATAAGTAGTTTTTCCTATAAATGAGACGGCCCGGTTAATTATAAAAACTGTAAGCAACACATAGCAGCGATTCATCCATTATTGGAGAATCGCTGTTTTGTGTTGTTGGTCGTTGACTCCCCGCTTCAACAGTGTATTCATCATCTCCTTCAGAGGGTTACGGACCCAGATCACGTTATTAGTATATTTTTCGCCTTTTGAGCTAGGTTTCGGACTCCAGTGCAGCTATTCCTCAGAAAGAGAGCAATCTTTGGTGTTTTTTAGGCCAATAGCGACTATGAGGTGCGATAGCGATCCAAATCTCGAAAAAAGCTGCGTTTAAGGGTAGCTGTGTCCGATATCTGCTGCGTTCGAGAAATAAATGATCAAATCAAACGAAGTGTTAACTTACTAATACCCGGATGTAATTAGATATATTTCTACAAACTCAACTCCCAGTCCCGGGAGTTTTTTTATCTTGCAAAATATAACTATGAAATACATCACAATTTTATATTGACAGTAAATGTATACGGACTTATGATAAGTCCAGCATAAATGATAACGATTATCATTCACATATAAAAAAAGGGGTGCTTCATTCAATGAAATTCACATATGCCGTGCCTGCAGGTCTAATTGCAGCCTCCATACTATTTACCGGATGTTCCAGTAACAACAATAACAGCAACACTAGCAATAATAACTCTGCAAATGCTGCTGCTAACAGTACCAAGGCAACAAATACATCTGATACTACTACAGCAACTACTGCCGACTTTACATCAGCGGTTGAACAATATCGTACATATGTCATCGAGCAATGTGATGAATTTGTAAAGCAAACAGAAAATTTCACGAACGCAGTTAAAGAAGCAAAGATTGAGGATGCAAAGGCACTTTATGCACCAGCCCGCATGTATTACGAGCGAATTGAGCCGATTGCAGAAGCACTTGGTGATTTGGATCCGAATATTGATGCCCGTGAGAATGACGTAGATGCTGCTGAATGGCGCGGCTTCCATAAGCTTGAAAAGGCACTCTGGCAGGATAACACTACCAAAGATATGACCGAAGTTGCTGACCAATTATTGAAAGATGCCCAGCTTCTACGTGCGAAAGTAGAGACCGTAGAGATCGATGCCAATCTGCTCGTTACTGGTGCTGTAGAACTGCTTAATGAGGTTTCTTCTTCTAAAGTAACAGGTGAGGAAGAACGTTACTCCCACACAGATCTGTACGATTTCGTCGCTAATGTTGAAGGTGCCCAAAAGATATACGAGCTGTTAAAGCCAGAACTGGCGAAAAAAGATGCTGAGCTGGAAAAAACGATTGGTGAACGGTTTGCAGCCTTGCAAGCTGAGCTTGCTCCTTTCAAATCTGGAGATGGATATGTTTCCTATGAAGAGCTGAAGGAAGAAGATGTGCGTAAGTTGAGTCAGAATTTGGATGCCTTGGCTGAGCCATTGTCCAACATGGGAACTATTCTAGGAGTGTGATCATCATGAATAAGCAAAATAGATCTACCGGTGTACCAGCGAATGCAGAGGGTGCCCCTCTCAATGAAGAAACCAAGAGCAATCTTATATTAGATAAAAAACTAAGCCGCCGCGATATGCTGCGGCTTACTGGCGCCACTAGCCTTGGTCTATTATTAGGTGGTGGAGGTGTTGGTGGAATTATGGCTGCGCGCAATGCCGTAGCTGAGCCAACAGTAACCTCCGATGCTGATTCCATTCCTTTTTACGGGAGTCATCAGGCCGGCATTCTAACCCCTGCGCAAAATTTTATTTACTTCGCAGCCTTTGATCTGACCACAACGAAGCTATCCGATGTAAAAAAGCTAATGCAAGCATGGACAACTGCCGCAGCTTCTCTTACTACTGGCAGCCTCATTGGCGACGTCAATGACAACCCTAATCTCCCACCCTCCGATACAGGTGAAGTGGATGGTTTAAACCCTTCACGCTGTACGCTTACCTTTGGTGTCGGCCCTTCTTTTTTTGACAACAGATTCGGTTTATCTTCCAAGCGTCCAACCCTATTAGCCGACCTTCCAGCATTTACGGGAGACAACCTGGATCCTAAGTGGTGTGGTGGAGATATTTGTGTCCAAGCATGTGCTGATGATCTGCAGGTGGCCTTCCATGCCATCCGAAATCTGGCACGTATCGCCCGTGGCACAGCCGTACTCCGCTGGACACAGGAAGGCTTCCAGCGCACAGGAACAGCAGATCCTAAGGGAGCGACGCCACGTAATCTTCTAGGTTTTAAAGACGGCACAGGAAATCCAGATACTACGAACGAAGCAGAAATGAACGAAGTGGTCTGGAACAGCAGCAGTGACGGTCCTTCATGGATGAGCGGCGGCACTTATATGGCAGTTCGCCGTGTACGTTTCCGAATTGAGGTCTGGGACCGTTCCTCTCTGAGCGATCAAGAAGCCACCTTCGGCCGTTATCGTCATAGCGGAGCACCTATCGGTGCAAAGGATGAATTCGATGATCTGAATCTGAAAGCGGCTGATGCTTCCGGGAAGCCCGTCATTCCGCCGGATTCACATTCAGCCTTAGCGCATGGTGACGGCACAGTCAAAATGCTGCGCCGCTCCTACTCCATTTCGAGCGGATTAGATATCGCAACAGGTCAACTCGATGCAGGATTATTATTCATCAGCTTTCAACGGGATTTAATGAAGCAATTTGTTGCGATCCAGCAGCGCCTCTCGAAAAGTGATCGGCTAAACGAATATATGACGCATACAGGCAGTGCGGTATTTGCCTGCTTCCCAGGTATTCGCCAAGGCGGCTACATCGGGGAAACACTTTTAGGCTAAGCCTGCCCTAATTTTCCAATCGAATATTCCTGTCCATTATTGAAAGGGGATTATCCCGATGTACTCTCTTAATAAACGGCTGCTATCGAAGGCAGCCGTACTGATTCTGTTTAGCATCATATGTATACTGATGCTTTCTAACCCGGCGGGGGCGGAGGGTGATGGCTCGGTCGACGAGCTGCTGCCGCCTGTCGGCAGCGCGCTCGTCGAAGCCGGCCAGAGCCGCTGGGACGCGGCCGCCGCCGATGTAGAAGCGTTCGCTGCGCTGTGGCGCACCGCGAACGAGAACACGCCGGACCCGGCACTTGCCGGTCCGGCTGCCGCCGTTGACGCCGCGCTTGCAGACGCGGCGGCGGCCCTTGCGGCGGGCGATGGTGCGCCCGCCAAAGCTGCACTATCCACGCTCGCAAGAAGCGTGGACGCGTATGTCACCGCCGCCTCCGGCACGGACGGCGGTGACACTGGAGCCGCCGGCCAGGAGACGGCGGCGAAGCTGTTGCCCGCGGCGGAGCGCACGCGGGATGCGGTGCGCAGCGCCGACTGGAGCGCGGCAGCGGCAGCGTACCGTGACATCGTCAGCGGATGGAAGCCGGCAGAGCGCAACATCCGGGCCGACAATTCCGCCGTCTACAGCTTGCTGGAGACGAAGATCAGCCTGCTGCGCATTGCGCTGCAGGCAGAACCGCTCCGCGAGGAGTCGGCGAAATCAGAAGCAGAAGCCTTATATCAGCTGCTTGCTGATTACAGTGAAGGCAAAGCAATAGATGCTGGGGATACTTCTGGTAAACCAGCATCTATTGAAGGACTGATCAGCCATCTCAACAAAGCTGCTTCCAACGCCAAAGCAGGCAACAGCGCAGAAGCAGCTAACATCATGGAGCAATTCATCGTAGATTGGCCCTCTGCTGAAGGACAAGTACAGATCGCATCTCCAGCGGTCTATACCAATATTGAGAACGAAAGTGCAGCAGTCACTGGCTATTTGCTCTCTAATCCACCTAAGCTAGATCAAGCCTTAAAGATCCTGGATAATATGGTCACTGAGCTGACTCCTTTGGCTGGTGAGACAACCTATAATGCTTGGGATGCTGCGCTAATTCTTCTGCGTGAAGGACTGGAGGCGATCCTCGTATTGTCTGCCCTTCTTGCCTACCTGAAACGTGATGGCAACGCAAAAGCACAGAAATGGATTTGGTCTGGCGCAGCTGTAGGACTTGTAGCGAGTATCGGATTAGCCGTTCTACTCACCTATACCATTTCCCGCGCCGCATCTGGTGGAGCACGCGAGATGATTGAAGGCATCACAGGTCTTGTAGCCGTCATTATGATGCTTACCATTGGACGCTGGCTGCATAGTAAATCAAACACCGCAAATTGGAGCAACTATGTTGGACGGCAAGTGGATGGAGCATTAGCCAAGGGCAATCTCTGGTCATTGTCCTCCGTAGCAGCGCTTGCGATTTTACGTGAAGGAGCAGAAACCACCATTTTTTATGTAGGGATGGCCCCTTCCATTAAAGTTTCTCAATTGCTGCTAGGGATCGGTAGTGCTCTAGTGATTCTAGGGATTGTGGGTTACGCAATTATTGCCTTAAGTGCGAAATTGCCGATTGCCGCCTTCTTCCGTACAGCTACACTTCTTATTTACTATTTAGTATTCCGCTTTCTTGGAGAGAGCATTCACTCCCTTCAAGTCGCAGGGAAACTACCTGCACATGTACAGGATGGGTTACCTTCTATTAGCTGGCTCGGGATGTATCCAACTTGGGAAACTTTAGTGCCTCAGCTGCTTGTCCTTGCATTTATTGTGTGGGAGATGCTGCGCAATAGAGCACCAAAAGCGTCACAAACTGTATAGCTACAAAGAAAAAAACGGTTGTCATCTTTTAACGATGACAACCGTTTTTTGTAGATTTTAAATGAAGCCGATCCTAGGACCTTTACATTAGAAATGAAACTAGATGTACCGGTCCGTCACGCCCGTTAGGTTACGCCGGTTTAGTCCGGTAATCCCTTGCAACTACAGTCTAATTTATGAAATGGATTCCATAGCAAGCTTTTTATTTGCAAAGTAATTTACGGACGATATGATAGAATAAAAAGACTAGACACTACACACAAGCACCAAAGGGAGGCTGTTGTTCTCGAATGGCTAATATAAAAGAAATCGCCCGTATGGCTGGTGTTTCCGTGACAACGGTCTCGCGAGTACTCAATAATCATCCTTATGTAAGTGAAACCAAACGAACCGCTGTTTTAAATACGATTGAAAAGTTAAACTACACGCGTAATATGAATGCCGTGCATCTAATTACCGGTCGTACCCACGCCATTGCCGTTATTATCCCTAATATCAACATTTTTTATTTCTCTGTAATTATTGAAGGCTTAGCCCAAGAAGCGTTGCTAGCGCAATACCGCTTGATTCTGTGCCAGACCGATTATCGTCATGAAGAAGAACTCAAGGTACTGGAGATGCTGCGCAACAAAGAAATTGACGGCGTGGTAATTGTATCTACGAGAATGAGCTCAGAAGTCATTGATGAATATACAGCATATGGCCCGATAGTCATCTGCCAAGATAGAGGTGAACGCCGCTTCTCTTCTGTGTATATCGAACATTATTCCGCTTTTCGCTCCGGCCTGCAGTACTTGCATGATAAGGGGTATGAACAGATAGGTTACTGTGAAGGCAGACAACATGGCAGCAGTAGTTCTATCCGGCAAATTGCCTTTAGTGACTTTCTAGCCGCTACAGGCCAGCCTTTTCAGGAAGAATGGATGATGTATAACTGTATGAATGAAGAGGACGGTGGACGTGTACTGCACCAACTGCTGAAAATGAAGAACCGGCCTAATGCCCTAATTATTTCAGGCGATCATGTGGCAGCCGGTCTAATCATCGAAGCGTGGAAGAACGGTATCCGTATTCCTGAGGATCTGGCCGTCATCGGATTTGACGACCAGCCGATCGGACGACTTTTAGGTCTAACCACCATAGATAACCAGTTACCCGAAATGGGCGTTACAGCTTTTCGGATCATCTATGATCAGATCCTTAATGATAGTCATCCTGTACACCGTAAGCTTGAGTATCGCATTATTGAACGTTCTACGGTATAGCACGTTTCAGGTATTGTTCAAAAACGGTCCACCTCGCAGTCTTCTGTGAGTGGGCCGTTTTTATTTAAATAGAAGAGAGACTAATAATTCTCGCATATTATCCATATTGTATTCATTTTTACCCCTTGCATCCGGATAGATTTTGTTTTATTCTGAGTATGAAAATAATTTTCTTATTTGAAGAAGTAATTTTAAAAATAATTTTAAAAAGCTACATTAGAAGTCGAGGTGGATTGATGTCCCCAATTTTATATGCACTTGAGCATGAAAAGTCCAAGCTCTCTCAAATGGAGCGCAAGCTGGCGGAACGGATCCTGTCATCACCAGGTGAAATCGTTCATATGGGCATCACAGAACTCGCGGAGCAATGCGGTATTAGTCCTGCTACTATCACACGTTTTTGTAAGGTTCTGCATTTTAAAGGCTTCCCAGATTTCAAAGTAAAGCTGGCGGCTGAAATTGCTCATAGCGATGCAGCGCCTCAGGATGGCGGTTCTTCTTATCAGGATATCGTTGCAGGTAACCCGCTTTCCGTAATTGTGGAAGCGATGCAAACGAACCACCTGACATCCATTCGGGATACTACTTCACTCCTAGATCTGGAACGATTACAAGCAGCCGTTAATTTATTGTGCCAAGCACGGCGAGTGGATCTGTACGGGATGGCGACTTCCTCCATTGTCGCACAAGATTTCTATCAGAAGCTGATCCGCATTGGCGTGAATTGCACCGCTTTCGCTGATTCCCATATGCAGATTACATCTGCCTCTTCGCTATCTGAAGGCGATGTCGTATTCGCAGTATCGTATTCCGGAGAAACCCCTGAGACCATTGATGCTTTAACTTGTGCCAAAGCCAGCGGAGCAAGCACCATCGCTCTAACCTCTTACGGCAGCAGCACCTTGGCAACTCTGGCTGATATTCCACTCTTCTCCTCTTCTCTGGAAAAAGGAATGCGCCGAGGAGATATGGCTTCACGTATTGCCCAGCTACACATCATTGATATTTTGTTTACTGGAATGGTCAGCACCCGTTTTGGGGATTTTATTCCTAGACTGGAGCAATCTTATTTGAATGTCCAACATTACCGAAACAAACGAGGAGGTCAATCTTAATGAATATTCTTAAGTTCAATAGTGATGAAGATTTTGTACAAACGGGTGCGAATCTTATCGCCAGCCTGCTTCATAGCAATCCAAAAGCGGTGCTCGGTCTAGCGACCGGAAGTTCCCCAGTTGGTGTTTATGCCAAATTGGTTGAAATGCACCAAAAAGGACTTGTAAGCTTCTCGAAAGCCACTTCCTTCAATCTTGATGAGTATATCGGACTGCCTGTTGATCACCCGCAGAGCTATCGCAGTTTCATGAACGAGCAATTATTCAATCATATTGATATTGACCCAGGACAGACACATATCCCTAACGGCAATGCAGCAGATATGGAAGCGGAGTGCCTCGCATACGACAAAATGCTGGAAGAAAACGGACCGGTTGACTTGCAGATCCTCGGGATTGGAAGCAACGGCCATATCGGGTTCAATGAACCAGATGCCAATCTGAGCAGCAAAACCCATGTCGTTGATTTGCTTGAAGACACACGGGAAGCAAATGCCAGATTCTTCGACTCTTTGGACGATGTACCGCGGCAAGCAATAACCATGGGCATCGGCGGCATTCTCAAAGCTCGCCAGATTCTATTGTTAGTACGCGGTGCTGGCAAAGCTGAAGCCATCCGGAATGCCGTTGAAGGTCCGATTACTACCCAGTGCCCTGCATCTTTACTGCAGAGCCATCCGAATGTAATCGTCCTTGTAGATGAAGGAGCAGGAAAATGGCTGAAATAAATAAAGAACCAGGAAAATTACTGTTTGGTAAGGTGCTGACTCCCCAAGGATTAATTGAGCATGGCGTGATTGCCGTATCGGGTGAGCAAATTCATTATGCTGGCGAGGCAGCATGGCTTCCAGAGGCTTACGCGCACTGGCCAGCTGATGGTCAAGCTTCGGAAGACCTGCTCATCCCTGGATTTGTAGATGTGCATGTACATGGTGGAGCTGGCCACGACTTTATGTATAGTGATGCTGAATCTTTAAATACCATCACTAAATTTCACAGCTCCCAAGGCACAACTACCATGCTGGCTACGACTATGACTGCCTCTAAGCCAGCCATTGACCAAGTATTTGCCGAAATAAACGCATATCGCGCCACTGAGATGCCATACACACAAATCGCGGGCATGCATTTGGAAGGACCGTTCATCAGCCCAAAATGGTCCGGTGCACAAAACCCTGAGCATATTGTTCTTGCCAATATTGAGTGGCTGGAACAATGGGAGAATGATTATCCGGGCATGATCCGGCAAGTCACCTTGGCTCCGGAACGCGAAGGTGCACTAGAAGCTATCCTCTGGCTCCGTAAGCATGGTATTACCGCTGCTCTCGGTCACACCGATGCTTCCTTTGAAGAGGTTATTGCCGCGGCAGATGCCGGATTAAATCAAGCCGTGCATATGTTTAATGCAATGACACCGCTACATCACCGCAAGCCTGGAACTGCTGGTGCTGTACTGTTCGATAAACGCATTCGTGCGGAGATCATCGCCGATGGCATACATGTTCATCCTGCAGCGATTTCTCTAGTGGCTAATCTAAAAAAAGATAACAATTTGTTATTAATTACAGATGCCATGTCTGCAACTGGTCTTAGTGATGGTGAATATACAATCGGTGATTTACCTGTGCTGGTTCAAGATGGCATCGCCACACTTAAAGATAACCCTGCCGCTTTGGCGGGTAGTACACTTACCATGATTCGCGGCTTCCGTTATCTCATACAAGAAGTAGGGCTCAGCTTAGAAGAAGCCTCCCGTGCTGCAAGCCTTACTCCGGCGATATCCATTGGAATGGAGCGTTCGATCGGTACCTTGGAAGCCGGAAAACGTGGTGATATCCTGCGTCTTGACGCTGAATTGAATTTGCGAGGCGTATGGATTGGCGGTCGCCCAATTACCATTTAATAAGGTGGTTATATAATAAAAAAGCAACAATTCTCGACACAAAGGTGAGGACTGTTGCTTTTTATTGTTTATAAAATCGAACTATTGATTAATAATTACGCGTCGGGAAGATTCGCTCAACCATCGTTCGGAATTCATCCACAAAACCCTTGATTGGATGACCAGCACGGGCCTCTTCTGCATAAACGTTAACCCGCTCTACAAAGTCTGGGTTTGCTGATACATATACATCCTTAATCGTTGCATCATGTTTTTTAACTTCAGCAGCGATTTTCGCTTTAATTTCTTTAGTTACTGTATCTGTTTCTTTCATATTCATAGTGTTATTTGTATTGTTCATGTGAGTCGAATTACTTCTGTAATTCGTACCATGCGTACTATTGGTGTAGTTTGGAGTGGTACTGCGAATACCCATCCCAGTCCCCAAACCATCTGTCATTCCGGTCCCGGTTCCGGTTGTATTTCTGGTTCCCATGCCCATTCCGTTACCAATACCCATTCCCATATTGACATCATGTTTCGAACCGTTGCTATTCAGCAGAGGTCCATTATTATAAGTATGGGTTCTTGTCCCAGTCGTTCCTGTACCTGTACCTGTTCCCAGACTTCCCATTCCGGTTGTTCCATTTCTGTGAGTACCCATGCCAAGTGTTGCAGGTCCAGTGCTTGTTGTACCAGGGACTGTATTCACAGTGCCTCTCAGAGCTCCGTTTGTTCCATTCGTTACGGCCCCTGTATCATTCATTCCATCGCGTCCTATTTTCACTCTTCCTGTACCCGACATTACTCCAGTCGGTCCATAATTGTGAGGAACTGTAGACGATTTAGCTCGATAAGATGTAGTACCTTTGGCCCGAAGACCAGTAGTTGTATCATGTAACGTTACGGCGACATACGCATTTTTACCTGCAAGCATTACGTTCGCAGTGCGAACTTCAGGCATAGCAGCAATACGATCAGCAAGCTCCTGACTGACCTCCATTTTTGTAATATTATGCGTACCCATTGTTCCTCCGCGCACGGAGTTTACACCGATACGTCCGTCATTTACCCCCCGGACATTTTTAGTTTGCACATTAGTCTTTTCTGCCGTGTTCGTCCCACACCCTGTAATACTCACCAAGCCTAGAAGTAATGCGGCTGAGACTGACATGCTGATCTTGGATCGCATCATGAATTCATCCTCCATCTCTATTGTTGTATGTGTGTGCAGCGTAACAGTCGTTAGCATGACCTTCCGAAGAACAAGCTATCCTGAAAGGATTTGGAACTATGTCTGTTTACCGTCACCTGCGGATGCACATCGGCGTATCTTATAAACAGTAAGCCGTATTTCAACGAGTCGGTATTGCTCCGCAAAAGTCAGGAGGCACGTGCATGAAAGTTTTATTCACGTTTTATATACCGAGTGGCGGGGTGGAGACTTTAAATAAACTGCGGTGCGAGAGTCTCCAGCGTAATGGGATCGAATGTCATGTTTTATATCTAATGCCTGGTTCAGGAAGCCAGAATAAGGCTAACTTTCCGGTCTTCATTTCCTCTATAGATGAGGAGATTAAAGAAGTACTTGAGACACATAACTATGATGCCATTATTGTTACATCCGATTATTTATTGCTTAAGCGTCTGCGTGAGCTCGGTTATGGCGGTATTTTGATATACGAATCTCAAGGACTTGGAAAACGAAGTCATGCGGAAGATCTAATTAAAGACGCTATTCCTTATTTCCGCTCCTACTGTAACGCTGTCTTAATCCCACCAACGGATCATTTACTGGAGCTGTTTATTGAAATCTGTCCATGGCTACATCGGTATGTCATTCCCAATATTGTTGATGTTCAGTCCTTTCAGCACATCCCTGCTGAGCCTCCCGCTGATCCGGTCATCGCTTGGGTCGGGCGTCTGGAAAGCAACAAAAATTGGCGCGAATATTTGAGAATTGCCCATCAAATTCGCCTTCACAAACCAAACCTTCATTTATGGATGTTTCATGATCCTGAATTAGCCACAAAGGATCAAAAGCAGCTCTTCCAAGAAGAATTGCAAACCTTAGGTCTGAATGACCGTCTGAGTACCTTTACCAATATTCCAAATCATGTGATGCCGATTTATTATTCCTCGATAGCCAATTCTGGTGGGTTTCTGTTATCCACCTCGGTTACAGAGGGATTTGGATATGCCGTTGCGGAAGCCATTTGCTGCACTTGTCCCGTACTTAGCACGGATTCCGACGGCGTTAGATCTTTTATTGTGCATAATATTTCAGGTAAATTTTATCCTCTTGGCAACATCCAAACGGCCGTCAATGAAGGGCTAGAGCTAATGAACAATATGCCAATGCGAAATGCACTCCGCCAGCAAGGAAGAAATTATATGGTTTCACGTTACGGTACGGAAAAATATGCGCAGTCTTTTCGTGAAATGATGAACTCCTTTGCCATCTTCTAACTGCAAAAGAACCTTCAAACCACTTTTTTGTGGATTTGAAGGTTCTTTTATAATTTTGGGACATACTAAGATGGATTTCTTGATACAATCTCAAATAACATATTTTGAAATATTCGTGTACTTTTTTCCCAAGTGAAATCCTGTGAAACCTCTTCCCCCTTACGAGCCAATCGACGGCGTAAAGACGGGTCTCTGATTAAGGTTATAATGTCATCTGCAAGCCGATTCTGAAACCGGTAGGACATTAAACAGTTATGACCATGTGTACAATATTCCTTATTCCCACCGGCGTAAACCGTAACGAGCGCTGCACCACAACGCATAGCCTCGATCCCTGGTAACGAACCTGTATCATACGTACTCGAACTTACGAAAATGTCGCTCTCACTATAGTGGAAACAAAGTTCTGTATCATTCGCTGGAGTTCTTATTTGGTAACGTTCGTCGTTCACTAGGGCTTGTAGCCTTGCAGATTCCGCTTGTTCTCCGGGAGGAGAAATTAAATATATTTCAACCTCTGGATGGTGGGCTTTAACCTTGTTTAATTGCCGAAGTAAATAATCCTGCTCACGGTGAGCTGAGAATCCGCCCTCTGGTTTGCGCATAATCGCGGAAATTACCAGCCTTTTATTACGATCACGGATTTTCGTATTTTTAAAAACAGGACCTACCCCGATCGGTACGATTCTCCCTTTAATCCCATGGTTCATCTGGACAATTCCTTGTTGCCAGTGTGATAGAACCAGTAGGTTGGATGCAATATTATACGATGAAAAAGAACGGCTATTGTCAGGTAAAAAGGTAGGCTCATAACAAAGCGCCAATCGAACATGAATGCCTTTCCCCTCTTCACTTGCCCGCTGTGATACCTCGACTGTGGTATAGAAGTTGGAGATAATCACATCTCCTGCAGGAAAATCGCTTGCTGCCAGTTCTCCTTCTTTTGCATAGATCAGTTTACATTTCATCTCGTATTCTACGACACCATCACTGGGTAAGAGGATCGTCACTTCATGACCCATTTCTGTCAGACGATTAGCCAGCTCCGTGAGCATACGCTGCGCCCCGCCCCTAGTTAGAGTTAGAACAGGAAATATTAATTTCATTTCCTTCTCTCCTTTTGCAACAAGCGTGATAGAACCCGGCGATGTCTTGCTTGTACCTGCTCAATCTCCTTTTTCTGCTCCTCTTTGTGAATCACTGAGCCCATTTCGTTATGAACTCGGTAATCAAGCAGCGGTTCCTCTATATAAGACCATGTATAATACGGCAAAATACGCAGCCATAGATCATAATCTTGTGTATACAACAATTTCTCATTAAATTTCCCTACTGTGCGGAAGATATCCATATGGAGAAGAACCGTACTTCCATTCACCGGACAGCCTAACATCATGGTCTCAATAAACTGTGCCCTGCTGTCAAAAATCATACTTATCGTCTCTGAAATCCGCTCACCCTGCTCGTTTACATAATAATAGGCTGTATAATTAAACAAAGTATCTGTGCTCTTGAGCATTTGCATCTGGTGATTGATTTTATTCGGATGAAATAAATCGTCAGCACTTAGCCAGGCAAAATAAGTTCCGGTAGCTACTCCTATCCCTCTGTTTAGCGCGGAGGCGGTTCCTCCATTGCTTTTTCGTATATAAATAATCTTATCCCTGAAGGGCTCAAGCTTTTCCATCCAAAGAGTAGATCCATCATCGATTACAATGATCTCTATGTTCGAATAACTTTGTTCCAAGACGCTTTGGATGGCGAGATCCACATATGGACAGTTATAAAAAGGAATGATCACCGACACTTTAGGTTCTTCACTCATGCGCTCACCTCCTTCACCTGAAGCTCGCTCTTTATACTGTTTTGCAAGCCAATAAGGCATCTACCGGGGCATGGCCTTCACCATACGCCTCAAGAAACGATGGATTTTGAGCATGATGAAAGCCTTTAAGTACAGTTACAGCATATCCCAGCTCCATAAAGTCCTCCGGCTCCCATCCGCTCCGATGCTTTTGATAATGTTCTCCTTGCAAGTGATAATGGTCCGTTCCCTCCTGCGGAAAAAAACCCCGAGGTGTAAACACGACTACACGATTATAGGCGATTCTCTCGGCCATCCCGAGTAATCTCTGTCCTTCCTTCCTTTCAAAGTGTTCTATGGAATCGATAAAAGTGACTGCCGAGAACGTCTTAGGAAGAAATAATTTATCCATATGACTAGCATCACCATGCACTGGAATAATGTGAGGTGATTTATATTCACGATGCAGTAGGTAAGGTCTGTGAATTTCTAGTCCTAGGACAACTGCGGCTTCATACTGTTCAAGCAGGGTACCGGTGCCACTGCCGATATCCAGTATACTTTCACAGAATTTCAACTGCTCCAATAAGATTGGTAGAAAGTCATTCACTTCAATTTCCCGGCACATAACCTTCTTACCCCCCCATCGAAGAGATCAAGTGTTGGAGCGGACCCTTGTAGCGAGCGTTGGTTGCAGCTGCCTCTGCCATAATGACATCGTAATACTTAAGCGTCCCCATCCCTTCATGATTACGGTAAGCGGTGAGTGACTGATTCAGCATCACAGGTGCATACCCGTTCAGAATCGCGCGGTACCATAAATCATAGTCATGTGTATAGGGAAGTGATTCATCAAAAAGCCCAATCGCTCCAAATACCTCTCGTTTGAACATCACCGTGCAGCCATTAATAGGGTTCCCCTGTAAAAAACAACGTAAATAATCGAGGTGACTAGGAAACAATAACGATGCGTTCATCTGAACTAGTTGAGATTGACCGTTAATAAAATTGAAGTTGGTATAAGAGATGAACAGGTTGTTCTGCTCCATGAACAGCACCTGATTATTGATTTTGTCTCGGTAGAATAAGTCATCTGAGCTGAGCCAAGCCACATAGTCTCCGCTTGCATGCAAAATGCCGTGATTCAGTGCGGAGGCAGTCCCTCCGTTACTTTTTCCCAAATAATGAATTCGTGGAAAATACGGTCTGATCAAATCTGTATGAACAGTCGAGCCATCATCGACGACGATGATCTCGTATGGCTCCCAAGACTGTGAAAGCACACTTTGCAAAGCATGCTCTATATAAGGGCAGTTATAAAAAGGAATCACTACCGATACTTTCGGTCTCATAACATCCGTCCTTCCCAGTTCACGCGGCAATAGTCCAAAATATCTGTTAAGGACTGACCAAACTCAATTCCCGGCTTCCAGCCCAGTGAAGATACATTGTCTTCAGGTGTTGCAAAGGCATCTGAAGTTATTAGTTTATCCCCCGCCACTCCGTTAACCGGAATAGAGAGAGCAGCTTGTGCTGGTCCCCAGTCCATCGAAATTGAAGCACTGGAGCGGCTTATCAGTTGCTCCGCAATATCCCCAAGTTGCCGTTGTGTCCCTGAGTCGATTTGATAAATGGTTCCATTAGTACCTTCGCGCAATATAAAGTCATAAGCTCTTACAGCATCGCGTACATCCAAAAAATCACGTAATGCATAGCGAGATGAAAGTTTAAAGGGAGGGATTTCTTCGCCTGCATGTACTTCACTACGAACAATATGCTGTGCCAATAAAGAGCAGAAACCAGTAGAAGGACCGGGACCGATTAGGTTGCAGGGCTCAGCCAGCAGAACGGGCTGTTTAAACAGCGTCCCCCAAGCCAGAGACACCAGCTCTTCTATTGTTTTGCTGAGGCTATATGGGTGTGGGGGTCCTGCCACCACACCCGGTTTGAATTTAAGTCGCGAGCCTGCTACAAGAATTCGACTGGTAGGTAGATTTCGCATGGCTTCTAACAAATATAACGTTGCCATCACATTCGTCTCCATAAAGAGCAAAGGGTTACGCCAAGACTCGGGCACCGAGTTGTTTCCTGCCAAATGAAGGACAGCCTCCGGTGTAGTTTCCTTGATCATCTCGGCTACGGCCTTCCGATTGCTTAAATCACAGTAATAAACCTTCACTCCTTCTGGAAACAAAGCGGAAGCTAGGGCACCCGCTGTGGATGGCGGACGCACCACAGCAGTAACCTCAGCGCCTCCTGCCAAGAACAAATGAACGGCATGTCGACCGGTGAATCCGGCAGCCCCGGTAATCAGTAGTTTTTGACCTTTCATGGGGACATCTCTGACTGTTTCATCCAGTCAGCCAGTTCTTGCAGCATCAATGGGTACGAAGGCAACGGTAAATTAACATCCGTTCTTGTATTCACTAATGTTCGATCTTGAACATGTTCATCCTCAGGGATGATTTCCACATCCTCTTTATGAAAAGCAGCCTGAATATGCTGAAGCAGCTCATACTTACTTACCGGCTTCGGATGCGCTAAATGGATCAGCCCCGATACCGTGGAATCCAGCAGCGTATCCATTGCCTTAGCTAATTGGAGTGTAGTGACTCCGTTCCACATCACCCGGCGGTATCCTGACACTTGACCACGCTGTGCCAGAAACCAATCCATCAAACCAATGCCGTCTGGGCGGATTTCCGGACCAATAATCGAAGTCCGGATCGTAAGATGCCCAGGTTGCCGCACCTCGCCAAGACTTTTCGAAATCGCATAGGCAGAGGTTCCATCAGGAACATCCTCTTCTGTGTACCCCCCGCGTGTTCCTTCAAACACGCAGTCGGTACTGATATGAATAAGTCTTGCATGAACAGCTTCCGCCATCCGCCACAAGTGGTGAGGAAGAAAGCCATTCACGTGGTAAGCCCCTATTTTGTCACGTTCTGCGAATTGATTGAGTACCCCCATCGCATTAATGATGCAATGAGGGGAGACGATATCGACCAGCTTCTCTACTCCGGCTATATCGTTCGCATCTACATACAGCCCGCCAAGATCGCTCTTATCCCGGGTTGTATGGAAGACGTGATGCTTGCCCTGGCGGCGGAAATAATCCGCCAGCATATGCCCCGCCATACCGTTTCCACCAAGGATAAGCAGCTTCATTGCAGGAAACCTCCTCGAATCAAGATGCTTTTGATCTCTTCCTGATCCATTAGATTCGTCTCGGAGCTGAAACTATTAAAAGAGACATGAGGATAAGCGCTATAATGTGCCTTTAACTCTGGCATGTTCAGCGTAGGGAGAATCACTAGATACTGTTCATCGTAGACAACGGTTGTTAAGCTTTCGAAATCGCTCATTAGAATCTCGTGTATTTTCTCCCCCGGACGAATTCCGGTCTCGATAATACTTACATTCGGCTCTCCAGAGGCCTCGATTAACACCTCAGCCAGGTCGATAATCCGGCAAGTAGGCATCGTCATGACAAAGATTTCTCCACCTAAGCTAACCTCAGAAGCTTTAAATAACAACGTAATCGCATCGCGTAGTGTGAAAAAGAAGCGGGTCATTTTCATATCGGTAATACGTACCTGTCCCTTGTCCTTGATCTGCTTCATGAACAAATGTACGACGCTGCCGTTCGTTCCGAGCACATTTCCTCCACGTACGGTTACAAAACGGGTGTTTGAGCCAATTAGATTGGCATAGACGAACAATTTTTCTCCAATCGCTTTGGTCATTCCATAGAAGTTCGACGGGTTTGCAGCCTTATCCGTAGAAATGTAAATGGCTTTCTCAACGCCATTCACAATGGCTGCTTCGATTACATTCTGAGTGCCTACAACATTGGTTTTGAGCGCTTCATACGGCTGATCCTCACAGACCGGAACATGTTTGAGCGCCGCCAAATGGAAGATATAATCAACGCCACGGCACGCGGCGACCAGCGCATCCTTGTCACGGATATCGCCAATGATAAAGCTGAGTCGTTGATCCTCGAACTCCCGGCTCATCGCCACCTGAGCGGACTCACTGCGGGAGAATACGATAATTTCCTTAGGATTTTGCGGCAGAAGTTGCCTAATCAGCTCATGCCCCCAGGAACCGGTGCCGCCTGTGACCACAATCCGTTTATTATTGAACATGCAGGTTCCCTCCAAGCAAAAATTTAACTACCTTTACCGAAACATCCGGAGTCAAGTAACCTTCCGGAGCCTCCCAATCCCGACGGAGCGCCGCCATCAGCTTGACGCTACGTAGAATACTTTTCTGGTCAACACCTGACACCACGTTACTTCCGCAATCTACCGTTTCGGGACGCTCCGTTGTTCTGCGAATCGTAACGGTTGGTACTTTCATCAAGCAGCATTCCTCCTGTACGGTCCCACTGTCGGTGATGGCACACAAGGCGTGCTGTTCCAAATAAACAAAATCAAAAAATCCGAAGGGCTCATGAAATTCAACGAGAGGGTTCATTGGAAGAGAAAATTGCTCAGTTAGTTTGGAGCGAGTGCGAGGATGAATGCTGCATATTAAACGAATTCCAAAATGCTCAGCCACTGCGTTAAGACCTGACATAATTTGTACAAGGGACTCTGGATCATCTACATTCTCTGCACGATGTGCTGTTACAAGGAAATACTGCCCTGAGGTAAGATTCAGCTGCTCCAGAATGCTGCTAGCCTGGATTTTCGATTCAAAATGAGTCATGACCTCATGAATCGGATTTCCTGTTAACACAATACGTCTGCTTGGGAAGCCTTCGCTGATTAGATGTCTTTTGCTCTGCTGTGTATATGGCATATTAATGGTCGAAACGGCATCTATGACACGGCGGTTTTTCTCTTCGGGCACTTTTAGGTCATAGCAACGGTTGCCTGCCTCCATATGCACCACCGGAATACCCATTCGTTCGGCCAAAATCGCGCATAACGCGCTATTCGTATCCCCCAGAAGTAAGACACGGTCTGGTTGTTCTTTCTGTAAAATGCTCTCTAGCCCTCCGAACATGGCGGCAAGCTGGCCGCCGAGTCCTGCTTGCTTATCCTGCAGCACATAATCCGGCGCCCGCAGTCCCAGCTCTGCAAAGAAAATGCCGCTGAGACTGGCGGTGAAGTTCTGGCCGGTATGCACCAGGATGTGCCGCTCAGCATGTTCGTCGAGAAGCGGAATGATAACACTGAGGCGGATGATTTCAGGCCTCGTGCCTAAAATCGTCATGATCTTCATGAGTTCACTCCCCTGCCTGTTTGATGATGGTCTGACTTGGCTCAGTCGGGTGGACTGAGGCTGCTAGAAGCGCGGGTTGGGCTTTTAGCAGGATTGGTAGAATAGCAGATTGGGACAATCTGCGGGATTTATACCGCTCATTTGGCGGTTCCGGCTGGAATCGCGGCAATCTGCGGGATTTATACCGCTCATTTGGCAGTTCCGGCTCGAATCGCGGCAATCTGCGGGATTTATACCGCTCATTTGGCGGTTCCAGCTGGAATCGCGACAATTTGTGGGATTTATACTGCTCTTTTGGCGGTTCCGGCTGGAATCGCGACAATCTGGGGCATTTATACCCCTCTTTTTGCACGTTTAGCCGAATTCGCGACAATCTGGAGCATTTATACCCCTCTTTTCGCTCGTTTAGCCGAATTCGCGATAATCTGGAGCATAAATACCCCTCTTTTCGCTCTTTTAGCCGAATTCGCGGCAATCTGGGGCAAAAATACCCCTCTTTTTGCTCGTTTAGCCGAATTCGCGACAATCTGGGGCATTTATACCCCTCTTTTCGCTCGTTTAGCCGAATTCGCGACAATCTGGGGCATTTATACCCCTCTTTTCGCTCGTTTAGCCGAATTCGCGACAATCTGGAGCATAAATGCCCCTCTTTCCGCTCAGCTTGCCACCTTCGCGGCAAGCGAGGCACTTACGCAGCGCGCCGCCGCCCACCCCGGCGGGCTCGGCGGCGCTTGCCCCCGGCGGTGCTCCGCCGCCGGGCAGAACCCTTACGCCGCTTGCGAGCAGCGCGGCGTAAAACCAACGGGCGCCCGCTTCGCCGGCGCGCCCGGGCTTTGCCGCGTCGCTTGCGGGCGACGCGGCTCGGCAGGCCCTTGCTTCGCGACAAAGCCGGCGACGCAGCGGGCAATTCAGGCAGGACAGCGGGTAGTTCCACCACGCTGTCAGCCTCGCGCACCGGTGGTGTGCTGCAATAGCGGAGGCTCCACATCTCCGCAAGACCCTGCAGGCGGCTCCGATAAGCCGCCGGACCATAAACGGCGTCGACTCGCTCCCGCGCTTGGGCGCCTATGGTTATCGCCAGTCCCGGCTGCGCCAGCATAACGTTGACTCTTTCGGCCAGCGCGGAAATGTCCGACGCGGGCACGAGATTTTCGCCGCAGCCTGCTGAGTGCAGGATTTCCCGCAAGCCCCCGGAGTCGTAAGCGACCACAGGCTTTCCAAAAGCCATTCCTTCCAAAGCGGTCATTCCAAAGCCTTCGCGGATCAGGCTGGGAACAACCAGCACATCCATAGCGCAATAAGCAGATGGAAGGCATTCAGCATAACCAACAAATTTAAATCGGGTATACAGACCCTCGAGCTTTACCTTGCGGACACACCGATCATAGTAGCTTTTGTCACCAGCTGAACCTATGACAACAAATTTCGCACTAGGATGGACCGCGTACACAAGCACAGCCATTTTCACAAAATGTTCCAATCCTTTTTCCTTATTAATAAAGGAAGAAATATAACCGACCAGCTGCTCCTGCGGTTTAATCTTTAGCTCTCGCCGTCGTTCGCCCCGAAGCTTGCTCCAAGCCTCAATCATCATCTCTTTGTCATTCCAAGAAGGGGGAAGCTGAATCACTTTCTCCGCTCTTACTTCCTCTGGAAAGCAAGCTGCTGCCGTTTGTGAAATAGCCAGAATCTCATCGCTATTCCGATGAATCAGCCCTACACTAATGGGTGTATATTCATTGTCTGTTATCGTCTCTGATATTTTCCATACCACCGGAATGCCCAGTGACTTGGCAGCCATTGCTGGCAAAGCATGCACACAGGTACTTGTAATAATAAACGCCGGGCGCAGAGAGGTCAGCCAGTCTGTTAACTCGTGGTACTCCCTGCTTTCCTGGAATTTACGAGCATCTGCCTCGAGCCCTGCATAAGGAGTGTACATTCCATATAAAAGAGGAATCGAGAGCAACTGTACACTTATTCCGAAGCTTCGAGCCTGAGCAGTCAGCTTGCCGTCCTGTGGTGCAACGAGAATACAATTAAAGTACGGAGAAAGCTCCTGAGCGAAAAACAACAACAGCTTCTCCGCTCCGGTAATACTGCGTGTATTAGATACATGTGAAAAGAGGACGATTGTAGCTTTATCAGCCATGGCGTTTCGGCGCTCCCTAACGAGGGCCTGGAGCAGCCATTCACCTCCCTAAAAGTTTTACGAAGCGTTGCTCAAGTTTCTTACTCCGTAGTAAAACTCGCTTCGGAAGCATCCGCTTAGTTTTACGAAGCGTTGCTCAAGTTTCTTACTCCGTAGTAAAACTCACTTCGGAAGCATTCGCTTAGTTTTACGAAGCGTTGCTCAGGTTTCTTACTTCGCAGTAAAACTCGCTTCGAAAGCATCCGCTTAGTTTTACGAAGCGTTGCTCAAGTTTCTTACTTCGCAGTAAAACTCGCTTCGGAAGCATTCGCTTAGCCTGAGCCTCGCCCTCTCAGCCCATAACCCACTTTTGCCTCCGCTCAGCTATCCAAGCCGCTCCATCAGCTTCTTTTCATCAGGTTACAGGCATACGCTGAGGTCCGGTTCTACAGTATATCGAGGAAAAACAGATGCCGGCACGACACCTGTCCCCTGCTAAGCGCACATTTCCATATCCAGTTTGGGCCTAAGTCTAGCCGTAGATTACTGTTAGCATCTGGTGAATACGTTTTGCGTAAGTGTGATCCTTGAGCGTCCGTTCAAAAGCACGCAGCGCGATTGCCCGGCGTTCCTCCTCATGGGTTAAGTAATAACGGATCTTATCCATCATTTCCTGAGGACTCGCAAAGGTCACAATTTCTTCATCCGGTTTGTAGAAAGATCCCATATCATCTCTAGCATCTACTAATTGCAACGTGCCCGTTGCTGCAATTTCAAAGGTACGTGGATTAGGAGAAACGGCAGGAATCGAAAGCGTATTGTTATTAACCACTTCATCAATGTGCGAGCGGTGGAGGTTAATGACGATTTTGGAGCCGCTGTAAGCTACTGACGTCTCTTGTGGGGACATCCATTTGCCAATTTCAATACGGTCACCGTAGAGCGGAGCCTCAGGCAGACGATCCCACCAGATTCCGTTAATCACTGTGTTATAGTTCATTAAATCAGGAAGAATCTCACGGAAGAAGTTCACCCGGTTCCAATAGGCGGAGCCAATAAAGCTAACTTCCCGATTCACTGACGAACGTGTTGTAGTAGGACGGTAATGCTCCAGGTGAGCAGCAAAAGGAAGATAATGGACCTCAGGACAACCAAGTCCCCGATAGAAATCAATACAATTACGTTCAAGTGTGAATACAAAATCGTAGTGAGCCACAATCTTGACCGTAAAGTCAGTGTAATAAGGATCATCAGTAAGCCAAATAGCTGTCCGAATGCCACTAGTGCGTAGAGCATCGATCTGCTCAAGAGGTAAATCCATACCGTCTAGCACCAATACCAGATCCGGTCTTTGCGCTGCAGCCAGCTCTACTAGATTTTGACGCACATCCGTAATTGTGACTTGAGCTGTTAATTTTTGTAGCGCGCAAAGAACCGCATCATCTAAAGGAGAGTAAGGGTAGCCTTTGCCAGAAGCGACATACATGACATGAATATTCCGCACAGGAAATACTTCTTCAGATCGACCATTCAGGATCGCAAGGCGCCCCCGTAAATAGCCCTCATCATACCCCCCCTTAAAACCACTCAGACGACCACGCAGCTTTTCTTCCTCCGGAGGTGTAAGAGGTAATGGGGGGGTAGGCATAATAAATTCATTATTGTTCATAATCCTCGCTCCTTTATCCCGTTATAGATTTCATACACGTGAAGCAATTACATTCAGCAAATGAGGCATACGCGCAGTGAATGTATGGTTTCGCATGGTAGTCCGTAATCCCCGTAAAGCATAGATTCGCCGCTCTTTTTCATGCTTCAAATAGTACTCAATCTTCTGCTGCAGTTCCTTAGCCGAGCCAAAAGTATCCAGATCATAACCAGGCCGATAATAATTTCCCAAATCCTCACGAACATCCGTAAGCTGCATAGTACCGCAGGCGCTGATCTCATAGGTGCGCGGATTAATGGAGCGTGAAGGAAGGCGGTAGCTATTCCGGTTATCCTGACCCTCTTCCCACGGGCGGTGAATATTAATGACTATTTTTGCGCCACTGTAGTAGTTGGCTGTCTCCTCAGGCGGGATAAAGCCATTGCTGATAAAAGGTGTAAGTTGATCATAGGTTGCGAGGCGTTCCCAGAACCCCCCAGCGATAAGCACTTTTTTCCCCTTAAGATAAGGTGCCAGTTCGTCGAACAGCTCTGTCCGATTACGAAATGCATTACCAATAAATACAATGTCATACTGATATTGCGGGCCGGTACGCCGTGGGTAGAACATCTTTGGATTGACACATAGTGGCAAATAATGAACCGATGACACCCCAAGGGATTGATAAAACTCTACGCAACCCAGCTCATGTGTAAATACGTGATCATAATGCTTGCAAATGACTGAAGTGTCCTCTGTAAAATAAGGATCATCTACAAACCAAATGGCGGTTGGGATGCCTAGCTTTCTTATCTCCGAAATCTGTTCTAAATGATTTTCTGGGAATACATGAAGCCCATTCATCACTAGCACTGCCCCAGGCATTTCCCGTGCCGCGGTTTCCAGCATCGTTTCAGGAGTACTTATTACAAGCTCACTTACAAGCTGCTGCAGCGCCTCCGTTACGCCAGTGTCGATCGCCTGAAATCCTTGAGGAACATACATTAACTTAAATGGTCGGCAAGCTTCGACCCCTGGAGTATTCAGACGCTGCACAGCCTCACACATGCCAAGACGATATCCTTCGTGATAACCGTCGCGATATTCTCGCGGATGCTTGTGTTTTTTTCTCTTTCTCGCTTTCACGGCCTTCACCCTGCCCCGTCGTATTCTCAAGACAGTATAACTATATGCGGAGTCAGCACTCGCCTCATGGACATCTGTCTTTACTAGAACTAAATTGGCAGATGTCCCCTGTCTTTTGCCCGGCTTGCCCGAACCTTAGAAGATTTCATCCACTTACAGGATGCTGGTATACTATAAGAGGTTGTTCAAAAAGTCCGCTTTTGATCACGAAGTAGCCCAAGAAGCTTACTCGACATCGAATATTGAATTCAGGCGAAACTTCCGGTGCTCACGTAGCTTTCACTACGCTCCGCTCCTCAGTTTCTACCTTCTTTCAATCTTCTCGGTGCTGAAAACCGTACTTTTAGAACACACACTATAAAGGTCTAGCTTGAGACTTACATCTCGTCATATCTGAGCGGAAATGATTATTTATGGCATTCACAAGGGGGACACTATGAATAACACCACGTTGTACTTGCGCCATGCAGAACTGCTTCGTGATCAGGTTCCATCATTCCAAACCTATCCATTTCATCTGCCAGCCGTAAGAACACTGGATCGGCTTATTTTTCAAAAGCCAGTAACCTTTCTTGTCGGGGAGAATGGCACAGGGAAATCTACATTGCTAGAGGGAATTGCTGCTGCGTGGGGCTTTAACCCTGAAGGTGGAACACTTAACTTCTCTTTTAACACTCGTTCCTCACATTCGAGTCTCTATGAGTATTTTAGAATTGCTAGAGGGGTTAGACGTCCGAAGGACGGCTTTTTTCTACGCGCGGAGAGCTATTATAATGTGGCTTCCTACATTGATGAATTAGATGAACAGCCTAGTTTTGGTCCACCAATCAAGAACTCCTATGGAGGCAAGTCTCTGCACGAGCAGTCTCACGGAGAGTCTTTTTTCGCAGCGTTCGTTCATCGTTTTGGAGGGCGTGGTCTTTATATTCTCGATGAACCTGAAGCCGCTCTATCTCCTCTACGGCAAATGTCTCTGCTGGTGCGTATGCATGAGCTAGTGCAACAGGATTCACAGTTTATTATCGCGACCCATTCTCCCATTCTAATGTCCTATCCGGGAGCTGAGATTTTTCTTCTAGAAGGTGAGGGCATAAGGTCTGTCGCCTTGGAGGAAACAGAGCACTACACCGTGACCAAAGCATTTATGAATGACCGCCAGGGTATGCTGCGTGAGCTATTAGAGGATGAACAAGCATAAACACCTTCGACGTCCCTATAAGGACGGTAAGCATTTAAGCGAGAAGTATAAGGATAATTTACAACATGGAACATATAAATTCTTATATTTTAATAAAAACAGCAAGTCTCCATAATCGGAAACTTGCTGTTTGATTTGTTTCATAAATTAACGTCTTACAATTCCCACTACCTTGTGTACAACCCATCCGAACATGACTACAACCATCATATCGAAGCACACATTAAACAAGAATAAATGCTTACCAATGTCAGCCCTTCCGTCCCCAAGAATCGGAACCAGGAAGGAGAAAATCCCTATCAGTCCCAATAACATCAGCAGTTCACCAGCAACTCTTCCCCGAACATCCCGACTACGGAAATATTGGAACACCGCCACGGCAAAATACACCAGATAGAATATAGTGAGAAATCCGAGCGTATGCGGAATATGCTTGTTCTTGAATTCGCTCCACCCGCTGTAAGTGTACGATAATGCACCTGCTGGCTTATTTTCACTCTTCTCATAGTTCCCTAGATAATAAGGACGAATCGCCATACTGTTACTAGCAGCATATTCCATATTATCTATTAACCGTCCTGGATGTTTTAAGTAGAAGAACAATACATCCTTATGGGATACCCGGTCGTAGAAATCCGGTACCAGCGAAGGATCATCCTGTTTGATCACTGTATCGGTCTGAAAATAATTCGTGCCCGCAAGTACCTCCAACCGCTCCGGCAATCCGAGATCCTGCAAATCTCCCTTCACATCTGGTGATTCGTTTAATATCCCAAAAAACACAGTCTGATACAGGTTAATATGCTTCAGCTCTTTTGGCGCCGTCACGTACATAACGATGGATACCAGAAATATCGCAATCGAAAAGCGTAAGGCCAGCTTTCTCCATTTTCGCTCACCATCAAGCGTCATAAACCGCAGGAAGATCAATGCAAAGGCAATCCCAATCGGCGCATTCTGAATTTTGGAGGTGACCAGAAACAGTATCGCAATAAAGAACAAGGTTAACCCTTTAGTCGTAGGCTTTTCTTGGCTAGTTAATCTTAACCCCAGTGCAAAGGTCAGCAGCATAAACACCATCGATACCGGTTCTCCAAACAAGGAGTTGAAGTATGCCAAATACCCAATATCATAGAATACAAACAATAAAGCTGCACCTAGCAGCAGCCCCGTAACATAAGAGCCGCGAGCATTGTACTTCACCAGCAGCCAGGTCGCCACCAGTAAAAGAAGACCGTAAACTGCACCGAGCAATCTAACATCAAAAAAGCTGCCATGGATGAGCCCGCCGATCAACCTCGGTACAAGCACAATCAAAATCTGTGAAGAAGGATAGAAGCCCCTGAACAAATTCTCATACGCAAAACGAGAATGGCTAAAATTAAAAAACTGGTCGGTATACGATGCTGCAGTATCATAGTAGTTCAGACCGATGGTATTCATCATACGCAGGAAATCTCCATTATCAGCAACCCCAATAAAAGGTCCTACGAATAGCAGATAAATAATGAGACCGCAGCCGGCAAGGCTTACGAGATACTCCGGTTTCCAGAACTTTTTCATGATTCCCCCTATCTCTGTGGTAACAGCTTCACATATTCGTCGGACAAATTCATTAGCTTCAATACATACTCATAATCGCTCTGATATTTCGAGAAGTCCGTTACCGGCTTGAGCGTATCCAGCGACACAGCTTCACCATCTGCAAATCCTTTTCCAGGGACATAGAGAATGTCATCATTAAAGAAGGAGCCGGAAGGCAAATAATATCTCATCCCTAACACATTACGATCAATGTTGAGCAGGTCATGACCAAAGGCTGTATAACCTTCTTGTTGTAGTGAAACACCCATTAAATTAGCAATCGTAGGAAGGATATCTAGTTGTCCTCCCGTACGCTCTACTACCTTCCCTTGCTCCATTCCCGGCACACGCACAATGAGTGGAATATTAAAGCGGCTGATCCGGGAATCATATGGAACACCAAGTGCACTTTCCACTTGCTCTGGCGGAACGTCCTGAGGCTGCAGGCCAAAGTGGTCGCCATACATGACCAGAACAGTGTTATCCCACAATCCATTTTCTTTCAAACCTTCTATTAAAGTACCTATGGCATAATCAGTATAGTTTATAGCAGTCAAATAATCACCAAGCATCGTATCCTTCAAATTATCAGGCACAGTGATTTTCTTAAAGGAATCTGGGATTTTGAAAGGATGATGACTGGATGCTGTCACCATCTGTGCGTAGAAGGGAGTTCCCTTCTTCTTCAGCTCTGTCAATTTCTCGACACCCGTAATATACAGTTGTTCATCGGAAGCACCAAACGCATTAAAATGATCATTCGTAAAATAATCTTTGTCATAATAACCATTAAACCCAAGCGCCGGATATAGCTCATTCCGATTCCAAAACCCTACTTTATTCACATGAAAGGTGTATGCCTCATACCCTTTATCTCTTAGCAGTCGTGGTAAGCTTGGCAATTCTCTGTCCCCGAATCCGGTAGACATGGCCAAAGTACCAATCGGATAAATAGACGTATTGCTCATGAATTCAGCGTCAGATGTATTCCCTGGACCAATCTGCTGGTAAACATGAGGAAAATAAAAGCCCTCATCCGCTAACTTATTCATGACTGGCGTCAATTCTTGACCATCCAAGGATTGATGTAGTGGGAAATTCTGAAAAGCTTCTAATTGTAGCACAATTACATTTTTACCCTTTTGTGAGCCAAAATAATCAGGAGTCGTACCCGCTGGCTTGTCACTATAAGGATAGGAAGATTGCAGGGCGTCAACCTTCGCAATCGTATCCTTAATATCACCCGTTCCAATGAGATTGTTATCTTCATTAATCTTAATCGCAGCAACGACTTCATAATTTAGAAATCCGGCAGTTTCCGCCTGTACAAGCTCATTTGTAATCCCCCGTGCAGAGTGGACAGAATATGCCGATAAAGAAAAGCCTCCAATAATGGATACCAGAATCACCACCACATGCACGAATCCTGTCTTCCGGGAACTAAAGCGTTCACGCGGGTAGGTCTTTCCTTGTTTCCATCTGCGAATCAAACCATAGATAGCGAAGATGACAAAATCCGTAAAGAATAAGTAATCAATACTCTTTATGGTAGATTCTACGCTTGCCTTCACTTGAAATACCTGATTGATTTCAGATAAGGCCAGGTAGGTTGGAACAGAACCAAAGTGATTAAAATATACAGCGGCTGCGAACAGCAAAAGCGATAAAAAGCCGTTAAATATCCAATAGACGGTTGTTCTCACCCTAGATGGCGTAATCACCGTTAAAATCCCCATAATAAAAAGAACGGGCGCTACATCCGCTGCAATCCATTCCCAAGCAATTCTATCAAAGAACAACACTCTCAGAAGCAACAGCTTTAACCATAACAATATAACAACGATAAAAAAATGGGCGCGATCCGGCCCTTGCTTTTTCACTTATAATCCCCTCTTACATGTTCATTTGTTCGAAATATCAAATCTATTCTAGTAATTTGTAAAATATCAGGTTGTTCTAGTATAACAATACTTACTTTTTTTATCAAAATGGTAGAATTATCTTCCATTCAAAAAAAGAGATGCCCCGCTGCTCTTTCGGCATTGGAACATCCCTGTTAACTATGAGTTGATCAATCTTCAGACGATTGAACTATACTTAAGCAATCTTTTAATAGAACGGTTCGCTTCATTTAACACAACTTCCTTATCTACAGTCTTCAGCAGACCTCTTTCCATCACGATCTCCCCGTCGATAATCGTAGTTTCCACATCTGCCCGGGTAGCTGAATATACAATTCTAGAGATGGGATCTACGTCATAGGAGGGGAAGGTATGGAAATTGAAGAGATTCAGGAGCACTAGGTCTGCTTTTTTACCCACCTCGATACTACCGATCTTATCTTCCATCCCTACCGCTTTTGCCCCACCTATAGTTGCCATACGAAATACACTGCGGGCATCCATCGTCGTAGGTCCATGTTGAGGCTTCTGAATAATTGCTGCGAGCCGCATTTCATTAAACATATCCAGATTGTTATTACACGGTGCACCGTCAGCACCCAGACTTAGTGACACATGATCTTGGAGCATCCCCGGTGTATCAGCAATTCCGGAGGCTAATTTCAGATTTGAGCCAGGGCAATGACTTACATGAACTCCACGATCCCGCAATATGCGCCGCTCCTCAACATCCAGCCATACACAATGCGCCAGTATTAAGCGCTCATTAGCTAATCCTAGATGGTCCAGGTAGACGATGTTACGCATCCCGGTCATCGCCTGTACAATCTCAATCTCCCCTAAATTCTCAGAAGCATGGGTGTGCACCTTCACATCATACCTTGCGGAGAGATCTCGTACCTCGGTTAACAAGGGTTCGGTGCAGGATATTACAAAACGCGGAGAGAACGCATATTGAATTCGTCCATTGCCATAGCCATTCCATTTTTCAAGCAAATCCACACTTTCCTGTAAAGAAGAAGCGGTATCCTCCTGCAGTGCTTCAGGCACATCTCCTCCTTTTTGATCCATCATTACCTTACCGGACAAAGCACGTATTCCACTTTTAGCAATGGCCTGAAAAGCATAGTCCGTATGGTGAACAGTCTCCATATCAACAATCGTAGTGGTTCCGCTGGAAATCAGTTCTCCAATACCGAGCATCGCCGAATAATAAAGGGATTCCTCATCATGCGCTGCCTCTAACGGCCAAATCCGTTTACGCAGCCAGTCCATAAGCTCCAGATCATCTCCCTTCCCACGGAATAACGTCTGGCATAAATGAATATGCGTCTGAACAAAACCGGGAATTAGCGTACGGTTCGTGGCATCGATGACCTTTTCGTCTCCCTGCGGGATCAGACCAGTGCCTATTTCTACAATGAGATCGTCATTAATTCGAACATCCCCGACAATAATTTCCTCCTGTTTGTTCATTGTAATGATCTCAGCATTTTTGATCAGAATGTTCCCCATTGTCCTTATCCCCCTCATTGTTCATTCGTTTGCCGTTTCACGGTGTAACACAAAAAGGCCACAAAAATATGCCGTAGCATATTTTCGTAGCCAGAAATTTACGGTTTCCGGTAGAGACCCTTAAACCAATTATTAAGGATATACGAAAAGAGAAGCTATTCTATTCCAAATTTGAATAAATCAATCATAAGACAAAGACAGGTTTAATGTCAACGAAAGTTATTTAAACTAACACAAATTTCTTGATTAGATCTATTCACAATTAAAAACAATGATTATCTCTATTCGTATGTAAAAAAACCTAACTTAAATTATGATTTTCCACACTACTTATCAATGTTTCTTAAGTTCCGCTTTTATACTCGTCCCATCACCCGAACCGATAGCTTCGCTTTTAATAAAGTAATAGCGAGGAGGAGATCAAATGCCAACAATTTCTCAAACCCCAAATGAGTTGCAAGCATTCATCGCCGCTGCTGAAAAAGTATGGTTCGAGGTCTACGACTCTGCCGATTCTCGTAGAGTGATCCGCGTTGATGGCGCCGATTATTATCGTCTGCCGGTTAGATTCAGTACCAGAGCTAAGGTTATTTCGTATTTTCGAAAGTACTGGGGCATTACAATGAGCAACACCATGTTCTGTAATTTAAAAACCGTTTCTAGAAACAACAGGCTTTATGTAATATCGGGAGATACAGGAACCATTGCTTTTATCCCAAGAAGACTCACCGTTACGGGTCGCACATCAACAAGAATACGCCTTACAGCAGTTCTGTCCATTGATGATATGAGCGATGAAGATATCGTTAACGTTCGTTACCTGATCGGCGTATCCGGTAGAAGGCTTCTTATCCTTAACCGGGATCAAAAAAATACCGATACTCGATATCAGACATGCCGTTAAGGGAATAAAGAAAAAAGGTCCAGAGGTTAACCCTCTGAACCTTTTTTTATGTTAAAGCTTCCTAACTATGTTCCGGTTTCAGCACCTTCTCGAATACTGGAAAGTTCGCCGTGCGGTTCGGAAAACCCACTTCACCTCTATGGTCATAACCAAGGCGAGGATAGATTTCCAATGCTCTAGTATTCTTCGCATAAGTATCCAGCCGAATACTTGTGTAACCATTACGCGCTGCGTAATCCTCCGCGAAAGCAATTAGCCTAGTCGCAATCCCTTTTCCCTGAATATGTGGATGAACTGCTAAACGATGCATAATCAGATGTGGCCCTTGATTTTGCTTCCACTCGATCTTCTTATATTCCTCAGAAGCATTCTCATCCAGTACAAGAATACCCGCGATAGCTTTATCTTCTTCACATACATATAAGGTACCCTGTGCGATATCCAGTTCGATAATCTCTTTATTCGGATAGCTCTCATCCCACTGGTCGCTTCCAGCGGCCTGCATAACTTGTACACATTTTGAGATCAATTCCATGATCTCTTCGATCTCATCCTGTCTAGCTTTTCTGATCCCATTTATTACTTGCATCCTGCTATCCCCTCTTTCTTATCGACATCTGAAAACCTCTGAATAGATTCTCGTTTTAGAAGTCTATCATATTCTGAGACAAATTCCGATAGTAGGATGATTCCAGAGAGGATGCAATCCCTCTAAGCTGAGGGACACGAAAGATCAGAATAACACGTCATAGATTAGATCTCCGGGTCCCTTCCTCTTAACTTACCTGCCGCTGCTCAATTAAACTCCAGCTTATGCCCGTCCTCGAAGCCCTTGGCGAAACCGGCATCGAACCCCACGTTGTATGCTTCTGTGTACCCCTGCTGAAAGGCGTCTGCCGGTGGCGTTTCCGGCGAAACGCCAAGGTCCGGGGGGAGCGGAATGACCTGCGGGGCAGGTGGAGCCTCGATAACCGGCACTATATGAACTGGTGCTTGTATAACTCTCACCTTTCGAACAAGCTTGCGGCGGAGTCTTCTTTTCTTTCGTACCAAAAGACCCTTCTTCGTCTTTCCATAACGAACGACTTTCCGAGAAAGTCCTCTGCGGGGTTTGCGGGCTAGACCTCTACGCACTTTCGTTTTCCGCGAGAGCAGTAGTGTGCGTCTGCGGGTTCTGCCTGAACGTAATGTTCTAAGGCTCTTTTTCTTCATGCTTCTATTCCTCCTGTGCTCCATGATCTCTGGAGGTTCCTACGGCGTATGCCTTGCTCAGCCATGGCGCAGCAGGAATTCCCCGTTTCGGTTGATGTAGTGAAATCCCGGACATCATCCGGCACATCGCGCTCTGATACCCACTTAAGATTCTGATATTGTCGCTCAATTTGCGGGCCGTCAGCTCAGATTGCCCCGTCAATTCGGCGATGCTCTCCAAGATGGCCGCCAAAGCAGCCTGACTGCGCGAAATGGAGCGGATCATCTCCAGCTTGACGGCATGTTCAGAGAGACGGTCCCCGCTCATTTGCTGTCTTCTCCAAAACTGAATCCATCACCTGACATGTCTCCAAAACCTTCCCCGCCACCATCATCTTCACCACTGCCCAGCACTGCTTTTAAATTGCTGTAGAGTCCATTCTCCAGTTTAGTCAGCCCTTCGACCATTTCCACGATAACTTCGTGAATGGAGAGGGATTCCTTCAGCTGCTCTTCATGAGATTCGAAAGCTCTAGCGTGGATATGATGTTGTGCCCACTGTTTTACTTTTTCAGCTTCAACCGCCTTAGCTTCCAGAATCATTGCAATGTTCCACTGGATAGTGGCGGTCGACTCCAGCATTTGCAGATAAGCCTTTTCTCTGCTCATCATCCGCCTCCTGCTCCTATAGCGTTACTCTTCTTCTTGGCCGTTCAATTCCTTAATTACTCTGCCTACCCCTTCAGCCATCGCTTCTTCCAGATCTGCAAGTGCATTCAAGTAAGCAATAATATTCTTGTTTACTTGAGTTGAGCTTTCGATCATCCCGCTGATACCGTCAAAACCGGGATCTGCATCTGGCAGATCGTGGACAATTTGCGACATACGGACAGCCACGTGGCGCTCGGCATCTAGTATCCGCGCCATCTGTTCGTGCGTATGGGCCATGTGCTGCAGGACCTTGGTTATTTTATTCTGCACCTTCATGTCTCCTTTGCTCAAACGCCCTGCTACAGCATATGCGGCAGAAGCCGGGACGGTGCCGAGGATATAAAGGCAAGTTACGTCTCTAAACAAGTGGATTGGCGAACTCAGGATACTTTAGAAAATTGCAACAGGCCGTGTAAATGGAAAATAAAAGGCCAACAGCCCGGTCCATTTGGAACGGGCTGTTGGCCTTTTGGATTAATAATATTTATTGATGATTCTGTAAAAGAGAACCGCCGTTTCGGCGCGGGTTGCAGCTCCCGTTGGATGGAGCAATTTCCCTTCACCAAGGACAATGCCCTCCCTGACCAGTACGGCTGCTGCCTTCACGGCATAATCAGCCACTTTAGAGGCATCCGCAAATTTGCCAAGGTCGGAGATAGAACCGGCCTCTGCTAATTTTCCTGACTTCTGCAATGCTCTTACGATGAATACCATCATATCCTGCCGGGAAATCTCTGCTCCCGGATTGAACCTGTTGCCGCCGACTCCGCTGGCAATGCCCAATTGTTTGGCGATTCCCAGCGCTTCATAATAGTATGCGTCCTGATCGGCATCCGCGAAGCTCACTTCAAACCCAGCCTTTAAATCAAACGCTCTGACCAGAAGCAAGATAAAATCCGCTCTTTTCATCTTGGCGCCCGGTTCAAAGAAAGTACTCGACGTTCCCTGAACGATTCCTTTAGCCGCCAGAGCTTCAATAGCCTCTTTGGCCCACAAATGGCTGCCGATATCACTGAAAACAGGTTTCTTTGGCTGCAGTTCCGGTGTTGGTGCCGGTGTTGTCGACGGACCTTCACTTGGCTTCGGAGCTGCCGGCGTTGGCGTTGGAGTCGGGTTACCACCTCCGCCGCTGCCCGAGCTACCGTCCCCGCTGGCCTTTAATGTAGATACGATTCTCACATTGCTTATCTTGGACGTATTTCCTGCTGCATCAACAGCAATAATATAGTATTTGTACTGGGTATCCGCAGATAAACCGCTATCTCTGTATTCTGTTGCCTCCAGGATCTTGATTTCAACGTCATTGCGGTAAATCCTGTATCCCGTTACTCCAAAATTATCCGTGGAAGGTGTCCATTTTAGATCAATGGCAGAGCTGGATACCGCTTCCGCTCTCTCTATTGTTGGTTCCATGGGAGCCTCAGTATCAACGATGGTTGGTGTCCACCAGTTGCCGGATGCCACAATCATGCTGAGCAGACGCAAATTATTGCCAAAATATAAATCGTCTTCGGTGGAAACAGCCGCATTATAATCCCATAATCTATTCAGCCACTCCTGATTGGATGAATCGATCATGGCGCTGACCATCATCGGTGCGGAGAAGGATGTGTCTGCATAATCATTGATTGCTTCCGTGCCGTCCAGCTTATATCCCGCAAGGATCTTGGCCGGATCATTATCCGCCTTGGCCCGAATCCAGCGGTTCAGCGTGCTGAGCTGCTCTTTAGCCCGGTTATCACCTGTCAGGAGATAATCCGTACTGATCCGCCAGGGAATACGGGAAGAGTTGTAGTTGTAATCCCCGTCATTTTCCGATTCCAGGAAGTATCCATCCGGGGTATCCCATATTTTCTGGCTTACCGGTTTGTATTGCCCATCCGTATCATCCTTGAATACAAAATCCGGCAACAAACCGGCTTTGGGACTGTAATTTTCATACAGACTATTAATGATGTTGTAGGTCTTATCGGTAACACGATCCCAATTGGGGTCTCCGGATACATTTTTAAAATCTTTCAGATGCTGCAGCATAAAATCGGAAGGACGTGTAGCATTGCCGAACATGGAATCATTGTCACTGACCCAATCCGCCAATTTCAATGTCCACTCGGAATGGTTGACATCGCTTTTCATAATGGCGTTGATTACCTTTTTGGCCTGGGACAAGTAGTTAATCTCCCCGCTGCTGCCCCATTGACTGTCGGCAAGCAGAAGAGCGTAAGCAATATCCATATCGCCGTCGGTTGCCGAATCCACACCATTGATATCAATAATTTCGGTGCCAGTATCCGCTTGCTGCCATGCCATTAAATCGGGATTGATTTCACTTGGATGTGCTCTGAAATAGCGATACATCCCGTCAAAATACTTCTTAGCCTCCGGATCATGACCCGCGAGCAAAGCGGTAATCAGCATTCCGTAGCCATGCGCTTCTGAAACTGTAATCTCGTTATTCTCAAACCAATCTCCGTCGCTATACCACACGTAATACTGGTCTGACTGATATGGATTTTGTTTCAGATATTTTGTTTTCCACTCGTTATATAATCTGCCCACCGTAGCGTCCAGTTGGGCCTGAGTCAAGTGATTCGGCTTAATGGAGCCGGCCACATAAGACGTATGCTGCGGAAATGCCTTATGGACACCCTCTCCAGTGGATGAAGGTTTGGTCTTTACTTGAACGGTATTGCTCGCCAGCGATTCCTTCTCTTCTGCATTATAGGCCTTCACAGTATAACTATAGGCCGTATCCGGAGTTAACCCGGTATCGCCGTAGGATATTTCCTTCGTCGTGCCGACCTTGCTGCCGTTGCGGTATACGTTGTAGCCCGCTGCCTGAATATTGCCGGCCGATGCCGTCCATTTCAAGTTGATTTGGTAAGGAGAAACCGCAGTTCCTTTTAAATCTGAAGGTGCTGAAGGCGGCTCCGACTCGCTTGGACCTTCGATTGTACTGACTTCGACCGGATCTGAATTGATTCTTGTGCCGACCGCTTTGACAATAAATTCATATTTTTTCGCAGGATTGATATCATCTACCGTGTAGGTGTATTCCGTTTGACCTTCCGCTGCTGGCACATATATACTCCAGTGTGTCTTCACCTTGTCATTCTTCTCATAAATCCGGAATCCTCTTACAGGTTCTGTACTTGCGGAAGGTGCACTCCAGGTCAGAACCGCCTTGCTGCCGTTCAATTTCACCTTCACCGCTTCCGCCGGGTCCGGCTTGGTGTCCGTTCGCTTGATCCCATACTTGTCATATGCTTTTAGGCCGTCGCCAACGGTGTCCGGCTGATTCTCATCCGCTACGGCTGCGGTATATGCTGTAAAGGAAAGCACCCGGTCTGTGATGGAAACATCCGTAAACATCTTCTTCTCCGGCTGTTCGTCGATGGCTGCAAAGTAATCATCATAAGGAACCGGATTCCCGTTTTCGTCCTGAATCTCGCGGGGTTCTCCATTCTCATCCAGTTCATATTGATTGTTCTTATAATAGAATTTATTTCCGAATGCATTGGACATGAGATAGACCGTGCCTTTGGGGTTGAGTGCATTGCCCTCTCCATCAAATGTCAGTTTTTCCTTGGGAATAACTTCATCATTGTACATTTGGAAGGATCTCATATACATATGATCATGGGCCTCGAACACCATATCGATGCCCATCTCGTCAAAGGCGGGAATCAGGTATTTCTTGTAAAACTGGACGCGATCGTCTTCCCATTGTGCAGAGTTGTCACCTGCTGCATAGGGGCTTTTGTGAAAAGTAACAAACTTCCACTTCTTGTCGCTGCGGGCGACCGTACTCTTCATCCAGGCCACCTGGTCCCAGAATTGGTCATCTGCCCATTCCACTTCTTTCCCATTCTCTGCAAGTGCCCCCGAATACTGCGAATTGAAGACAAGATAGAGTGCATCACCGTATTCAAAAGAATACACAGAGCCTTCATGAGTATCCGCAACAACCTGTTTCGGCAAGTTGAAATGGTTGTAGAAGTTGTTATTCGGCGTCGTCTCGTCTCCGTCATAATCCATGACCTCATGACCGCCAAGTACAGGCACATATGGCACTTGCAGCAATTGATTCTGGGCTGCTCCGAGCATCCATTGCCACTGCTCCTCCAAATCACCGTTATCCACCAGATCTCCGGCGCTGATCAGGAATTTAGGGTCGCCTATATAATCAACTGCTTTCCGGAAGGTATCACCCCAAGGCTCAAAGTCAGACTTGCTGGAAGCCTGTGAATCGGAACCAGCGATAAAACGGAAAGGCTGGTGGCCGGCAGCATCGGTAGTGAACGAGCCGATAGAGCTCCAATCACCTGATTTGCCGTTACCTGCCCGAAATTTGTAAGCTGTTCCCGGTTGAAGCTGGTCTGCAATGACTTTATGACTAATAAATTTCGTTTTATGGTTCGTACTTCTGTCGCTTTTACTCATAAAGGTCTCAATTTCTTCGGCCTCTCCCTGATAAGTCAAAGCCCCGTTCTCCGGGAAAATGTTCCCCATAACCTTTGAGGCTTCTATAACCTGTACCACGGTATCCGTCATTGCATCCGTGTACCAGGCCAAGGCAATGCTCGTCTTTGGATCTCCGTTAAACGTCATATTGATGGATTTTGGAGCAAGAGGCGAATCCTGAACGCCAAAACTCCAGGAAACTTCCCGAACTAGCGGCACAAGATCTGCCCCCTTGATAAGCTCCTTGGGTATAGTTACCGTGTAAGACTTCCCATAAGTCAACGGAGGATGGTTTATCCGCAAAGTATCTCTGTTTAAGACTTCAAGTGTAACCCCATCAACCGGTTGATCGTTCTCATCGGCAAATCGGACAGCATAACCCGGATCAAGGGCAATGGCCTTGTTGAATTTGATTTCAACGGGAGCTTCGGGAGACACATTTCCAGAACCGTCTGCAGGCTGCTGGACAAGATCTACGGTAGGAATGATAGGTTCTTTCCCCGGGATCGGCTCGCCGGACACCTTGATATTTCGGATTCTACTGGAACCTGAACCCCCTATGCCCTCATCATTCCCCCTGGTGTTGCTATCGGAGCTGACGATCCAGCGAATATATAATATTTCCCGATCATCGCTGTTCGGAAGGGGAGTATTCACCAGTCTGCAGGTATCTCCCGGGCAATCAAAACTGGAGACGGCCATTTTAAGATTCGTATTCGGCACATCCTCCCACGTTTGTCGGTCTACACTCGTCTGCACTTTAAAATCACGCGGACCTGACCCGGATGAATTTTGCTCAGAGGATAAGGTGATCTTCTCAAACCCGGTTGTAGACACGGTAGCAAGCCAATACTTTTTCCCGTTTCCATTGTCCCAGCCCTGATAGCTGATCGCTTTCTTGCTTACATCCACATCCTCGAATACACCGCCTACATTGCGAAAAGTAGACGCTGTCTCATAGATGCCGTATGTAGCCGAGATTACCCCCACATTTTCAGCGGCCTCATCAAACACCCATTCGGCAATCGTCTTTACACCGGTTATTGAATCTGAACCGACAGCATCTGGTGCAGGTGCTGCATTTGCAATCTGGAATGGCAGCAGTATAAGCACGAGCAACAAAGAAATGGATTGGTGCAGCCTTCTTTTCAAATGACCCTTCTTTTGCACTCTCGTTCCCTCTTTTCGCAGATAATAGTTTAAGCGCTTTAACTTTCACTTGCAGCGGACCCTGATTTTCTTTTCCCCTCCTTAAATACGATTTATATGTAAATATAGCGCATTCATTTCTATTCAATCTCTGCATATTTTGTTATTGTTAATGATTTTCTACTTTTACCGCTATTTAATTTCTATCCTGTTCAACAGGTCAATGAACGTGATACGATTGATTCAGGTATGGATCATGTTTCTGCGAGGATCATTCCCGCCGGATTGGAGATGACACCCCTGGAAATGAACTTCTATAAGTCTGATCCCTTTCACATTAGCCGAGAGAAAAAAAATGTCTCAAGTATGCCTTCAAATCATTATCACGATGCTTATGAAATTCTCTACTTAGTGTCTGGAGAGCTGTACTATTTTATAGAAGACCGAACCTTTCAAATCGTCAGCGGGGTTTTATTGTTCATTAACGCTAATGACCTGCACAGACTGATTAATGTAAACGGTACGATGTACGAAAGAGTTACTTTATTGTTTAAAAGGGAGTTCCTTCGTGACTTTTTTGCGGACAGCCCTCTTCCATGTGACCTCTTCTCCTGCTTTCACTCCAGATCAAATGCGATCAAGTTAAGCGGCAACGACCAGATCTTTGTCGAGAATCTTTTTAGCAAATTGATTCATGAAGACACCAAGAGACCTCCAAATTTCGACTACTATCGGAAAATCCTGTTGATGGAGCTGCTGATCTTCATCCAACGAAAAAAGCTTCCGGATCAAAACGAGCATTTTGTAGAAACGAACCGGACCCATAAGAAAATTTCCCAAATCATCCATTTCATCAACGGTAACTTCGCTGAGCCTCTGTCTCTGGAATACATATCGGACAGGTTCTCCATAAGCACCTCCCATTTAAGCCGAACGTTCAAGGACACAACCGGTTTTACTTTCAGCGAATATGTAAATAACACCCGCCTGAAAGAAGCCCGCTCCCTGCTGCAGGACTCCAAATTAACCGTTTCGGAAATCGCTGAGCGTGCAGGATTTGGTAACCTGACCCATTTTGGAAGAGTATTTAAAACCATGACCGGAACCTCACCGCTCAAATACCGCAAACAGAACCGGATTGATGAAGATAATATCTCTACGCAAGCTTGAGATCAGGCGTCCGGACTGCTGCGCCAATCAAGAAAAAACGGGAGCCGTCCATAAGGACGACCCCCGTTTCTCTTAGAAATATAAGCAAAGTATGGTGAAAGATATACTTTCTTATAGTTTATAAAAAAGGAGTGCCCGACCCAAGGCCGACCACTCCACGTTACCGCTGCCACTTATGGCAGTGCATCCTTCAGCTTCTCTCCCGCCTCCCGCAGAGACTGGAACGTCCCCGCATCGCTCCACCAATCCTTGAGAACATCATAACTGAGCCTGCGGTTAGCAGCATATATATTATTTACATCGGTAATCTCCAGCTCCCCCCTCTTGGAAGGGGATACTTGGCGGATGATGTCAAACACAGCTTCATCGTACATATAAATACCTGTTACGCAAAATTTGGTCTTGGGATGCTCAGGTTTCTCTTCGATATAAGCAATCCATGCGGAATCTTGACTATCGAACACGGGAACACCGTATCTACGTGCGTCGTCCACCGGCTTCAGCAATACCTTGGCTGTACCTTCAGGCTGCCGGAGATAGCTCTCCACGTAAGGCGTCAGATCATCCATAAACAGATTATCACCAAGCAATACGACAAACCGTTCCCCAGGGAAAATGAATCCTTCTGCTAAATCGAGAGCCTCTGCAATGCCTCCAGCAGCTTCCTGAATCTTATAAGTCAGAGATACACCAAATGCTGCACCGCTGCCTAAAAAATCCGTATACAGACCAGCAGATTGCTTACTGATGACCAGAAGAATGTCGGTAATCCCTCCCCGGCGAAGCCGATCTATGCCGTAACAGACCATAGGATATTTGCCGACCGGAAGCAAATGTTTGTTCATAAGCCGGGTCAGCGGTTGAAGTCTGGATCCTGTTCCGCCCGCCAGTATGACTCCTTTCACTTACTTTCCTCCTCTTTATCTAAGTCCTTTGCCTTCGGATCTGCACTTTATATGAAACTCGTTGGATCCACATTCCATTTGTTCATAAAGAGCTTACGATTTCGTTCCACCAGCTCCTGCAGCCCGGTGTGGTATACCTGCTTGAAGCTCGCACTTCCTTCATGGTGTACAAGGCAATCCCCTGCGATGAGCAATCGGTATCCCTTTAGCCTGGCGCGATAACAATAGTCATCATCCTCGTAATGTCCAGGTGAGTATCTCTCATCCAACAGACCTACGGAAGTAAGTAGCTCTCTTTTGAATAAAAAACATAATCCTACCAAACGTTTAGTCTCCAACCATTTTTGAGGATTGGAACGGTTAGTTATCTCTGCAGCCTTATGAAAATCTAACAGACTTTCATAATCAGTCTTCACCTGTTGACGTCCACTCGCATAGTTTGTCACTGGCCCAACAATACCAACTTCAGGAGCACTATATAGCGATCTCTTCAGATTAGTTAACCATCTATGGGAAACCACCACATCATTATTCAGCAGTAACAATTCATCTCCTGATGCTAGCAGTAGACCCAAATTACAGGCGGATGGAAAGCCTCTATTCTCAGGCAATGAAATAAACGTTATACGATTCGCGCGGCAATAGGCATCCGTTCCATCTGATGAAGCATTATCTACAACGATGATCTCGTAAGGCAGTGGAGTATAAGCACGTATCGATTCCACACAGGACCGCAGCAGTGGCAACGCGTTGTAGGTCGGAATAATAATACTAGTCATCGTCATATCCGGTTCCTCCAAGCGGCTACTTGTCTGCGGTATTCACGCTGCGTTTCGCTATTAAGTAAGCCCCCATCATCTCGACGGGAAAGCACCTCAAAGAGAGCCTCTGCGTGATCCCCTATGATCAGTTTCTCCACAGCATTTCCAGCGCCTATGTTCGCTTGACGCAGCCGATTATGCTTAATCACATTCACCGTTCCAACTTTCTCCACCCTTAGCTTCTCTAATACAGAACGAGCTTGGGCTTTAGGAGGAACTATTAATTCACGGTAGCCTATAGTCTCAAGTGCTCTCCGGGAAAGCGCGTGAGGGACAGCCGTCATAGAGCTAACTCCGAGATCGTACCGTCCAAGAGCATAATTCAGAAACAGCTTGCTGCGAGTAACATCATCGCATAATCCAAAAGAAGGCATCAGTGGATCCAAATCATTAAGAGCCACGTCAATTCCACCATCTACAGCAGCTGTGAATAATCCGAGCTGAGAGGCAGGGATAACCATATCTCCGTCCAGGAAGAGCAGAATATCTCCTCGACTCAGCTTCGCACCAATAGCCCGCCCTACATCATGTCCAACTGACTCCGGACAATGCACAACTATAGCTTGACGATGTTGTCTGGAGATGGGAAAGCTGCTATCGCTGCAACCGTTAAGCACGACGATAATTTCAGTAGGTCCCAGCCGCGATACCTGTTGCAGCAGACGTCCCAAGGTCTGCTCCTCGTTACGCGCGGAGATAATAACTGACAAGGTCCCACGTAAGCTCGGTAAATTCAGCACCTCGCGACCTACCTTTGATTGCCGAGACAGAATCGGTGGCCGAGCGGTAGGGGTGCCTCTTTTTACCGAACGATTCGCTACCCTTTGGCGGGGTGCCAGTGTTGTTTTGGCCTGACTAGATGCTGAACGTTTCTTTACCGTACGAGTTGCTGTTCCTCGTCGAACGGCAGAGCTACCAGATACTTGTAACAGAGCAACCATCATCTCACCATCTCTCTGCGCCGGGTTCCGTCGCTGAACCCCGCCCTGTTTCCCCGGTGTTCAAGCAAGAGGGATACAGCCTCCATATGATCTGCTGTAATCAACTGCTGCAAAGGATCTGTGCCATCTTCCTTACGTCTGACCGCATTCAGTTTCCCTACATGCACTTTGTGAGCAGCTACCACACGTAAACCACTCAGAACTGCCTGAGCATGTGCCAGAGGGGGACGAGATAATGATTGACTCCCTAAGATTTCAAGCGCTCTTCGGCTGATTGCGTGCGGAACCGCCGTCATCGAACATCCTTTTAGATCCGGACGGCCAAGCAAAATATTAAGTGCATGTTTGGACAGCACCACCGGATGGGGCGAAAGTCTCCGTACCGGTCCGGAATAATCATTAAGCGCTATGTCTGCGCCACCGCTAACAGCGGTGACGAAAGGACGTAGCCCCGAGGCAGGAATCACTAAATCCCCATCTGTAAACAAGAGAACCTCACCCTTAGCTGCCTCTGCTCCGACACTACGGCCAGCGTCATGTCCAAGCGGTAACTCATAGGAAATAACATGCGCACCAAGCGAAAGGGCAATTTCTGCCGTTTGATCGGCTGATCCGTTGACGACTACAATAACCTCGCAGCGCGGATGGACCCCTCTAGCTCCGGCTATCACTCCCGCAATGGTCTTCGCTTCATTCATGGCCGGAATAATAACCGAAACATAGGGATTTGGATGGTTAACAGTAGGGACTGCAGCGACTTGCCGCACCGGACGTGAAGTCCGCCGCTTGATCCGAGAGACCCGCCGTCCCGTGCGGCGGGCAGAAGTACGTTTGGGCTTCATGCTCATCCACCTTCCTTACAGAGCCTATTCGTCAGGCTGAGGGTTACATCACAGTTTATGTACTACGCCGAACAGGGTAACGGCCTTTGTCTCCTGTCGTGTGGAAAACAGGACAAATGTACTCACCCTCTTAATTGCTAGGAGGACAACACAACAAAAAGCGCAGCCATCGGCTGCGCTTAGCATTTTGTACATCATCACTGCGAATTAATCAAACACACGATCATCCACTGCCGGTTTGGCTAACGGAGCGCCGATAGCAATCCAAGAAATGACCCCATAGAAATGCGGAGTTTCGCGCAAGCGCACCACTTGTATCACTGCATCTCCATTGGCTCTGCTCTTTAAGGAAGCATAGAAATATGGTTGATTCGTCATGGCGACGAGCACATAACCGGTATGACCAAAGTTCTCATCGAACGATACGGTCACTTCCACACTCTCAGCATCCCCATTGAACATGAATGCTGTCATTCCAAACTGCTGAAGCGCTTCTCGCTTACCTGCAGTCTGAATCGGACTGAAGGATAGATGTTCAGCATTTACAGAATTCACTGCCAAATGAGCACCATTTACTGCACCAGGAGCAATATGATAATCCTGAACGCTTTCTTCCTCTAGATGACGGGCTTGAATAGCGAAGGAAGAGATTTTGGAAGCCACCACCGATTCATCTTGAAGCTCTGTCGTCCCTACCGAACCATCAGCCAGATGAGTGGACTCGATGCTACCTGCCTGCAGCTTAGCTCCGTTGATGCTCGCATCAGGAAGCAGCGCAGAGCTACGTGTTTCATCCGCAAGATGCTCCAGTTTGATGATACCGGGCTGCAAATGCCGATCTGCTACAATCTGATCAGCAAGATGCTCTCCGTACACACTCCATGGCTGTAAATGTGAAGCATTCACTGAACCTTCGGCCAGTTTTTCTTCGGTAATGCTACCTTCCGGCAACAGTTCGGAGCTACGAACCTCTTCTGACAGATGCTTCAGAGTGATGCTGTCAGATCGAATATGGCGACTATCCACTGTATCTCCTGCCAAATGACCGCCATACACACTACCTGGAGCCAGGTGGAATGATTGGATAGATCCACCCTCCAATTTCTCACCTGTAATACTGCCATCTAGCAACAGATCGGCGCTAAATACCTCTTCCGCCAGATGATTCAGGTTAATACTTCCTTGCCGGATATGGCGGCTATCTATCGTACCACCTGCTAAATGCCCCCCATACACGCTACCTGGAGCCAAGTGGAAAGCAGAGATGGATCCACCCTCAAGCTTTTTACCGGGAATGCTACCATCTGGCAGAAATTCGGAGCTACGTGTCTCTGATGCTAGATGAGCTAGTGTAATCTCACCATAACGGATATGGCGTCCTTCTACTGCACCGAGGCTCAAATGACTGCCATCTACACTTCCTGGTGCCAGATGGTTTGAATCTACAGATTCTTCTGCAAGCTTCTCACCCGTAATGCTACCATCTGGCAGGAAATCGGAGCTGCGTGTTTCTGGTGCTAGATGAGCCAGGGTAATCTCACCGTACCCGATATGACGTCGTTCTACTGCACCTGAGCTCAAATGACTGCCATCTACACTTCCTGGTGCCAGATGGTTTGAATCTACGGATTCTTCTGCTAGCTTCTCACCGGTAATGCTACCATCCGGCAGGAAATCGGAGCTGCGTGTTTCTGGTGCTAGATGAGCCAGGGTAATCTCACCGTACCCGATATGACGTCGTTCTACTGCACCTGAGCTCAAATGACTGCCATCTACACTTCCTGGTGCCAGATGGTTTGAATCTACGGATTCTTCTGCCAGCTTCTCTCCGGTAATGCTGCCGTCCGGCAGTAATTCTGAGCTGCGTGTCTCTGGTGCTAGATGAGCCATTGTAATCTCACCATACCCGATATGATGGCCTTCTACTGCACCCGAACTCAGATGACTACTCCCTACACTTCCAGGTTCAAGATGAATAGAACTAACGGATTCTTCTGCCAGCTTCTCACCGGTAATGCTACCGTCCGGCAGCAATTCAGAGCTACGTGTTTCTTTTGCCAAATGAGCTAACGTAATCTCACCATTTCGGATATGACGGCCTTCCACTGCGTCTGGACTCAAATGACTGCCATCTACACTTCCTGGTATTAGATGATTTGAATCTACGGATTCTACTGCCAGCTTCTCACCGGTAATGCTACCGTCCGGCAGCAATTCAGAGCTACGTGTTTCTTTTGCCAAATGAGCTAACGTAATCTCACCATTTCGGATATGACGGCCTTCCACTGCGTCCGGACTCAAATGACTGCCATCTACACTTCCTGGTATTAGATGATTTGAATCTACGGATTCTACTGCCAGCTTCTCACTGGTGATACTACCGTCGGGTAACAATTCAGAGCTGCGCGTTTCTTTTGCCAAATGATCTAACGTAATCTCACCATTTCGGATATGACGGCCTTCCACTGCATCCGGACTCAGATGACTGCCATCCACACTTCCAGGTATTAAATGATTTGAATTTACAGATTCTCTCGCCAGCTTTTCTCTGGTAATACTGCCATCTGGAAGCAAGTCTGCGCTACGTGCATCTTTGGCTAGATGAGCTAAGGTGATTTCACCGTACCCGATATGGCGGCCTTCTACTGTATCCGGGCTCAGATGGCTGCCATTCACACTTCCAGGTATAAGATGATTTGAGTTCACAGATTCTTCCGCCAGCTTTTCTCGGGTAATACTGCCATCTGGGAGCAAGTCTGCGCTACGTGCATCTTTGGCTAGATGAGCTAAGGTGATTTCACTGTGCCCAATATGACGTCCCTTCACTGTATCCGAGCTCAGATGACTGCCATCTACGCTTCCGGCCATGAGATGAATAGAACCTACGGATTCCTCAGCGAGCTTCTCGCCGGTAATACTACCGTTAGGCAGTAGCTCAGAGCTAAACGTTTCTTCTGCCAAATGAGCCAGTGTGATTTCACCATGCTGAATGTGACGACCTTCTACTGCACCCAGCCTCAGATGACTTCCGTCTACACTTGCGGGTACTAGATGAATAGAATCTACGGATTCTTCTGCGAGCTTCTCTCCGGTAACACTGCCTTCTGGCAGCAAGTCGGAACTACGTGCATCTTCGGCTAGATGAGCCAGCTTGATCTCACCATGCCCGATATGACGTCCTTCAATCGTATCCATACATAGATGGCTGCCGTCTACACTGCCCGGTGAAAGATGCTGGGAATCCACAGCCCCTTTGGCCAGCTTAGACCCGCTAATGCTGCCCTCCTGTATTTGAATCGAAGAGATGGAATTAGGAATGATATGACCATTTCCGATGGACAACGGCCGGATATGCGCCCCGCCGATACTTCCCGGATTCATATGTCTGCTCTGAACCGCACTATCGCTAATGGATTTTGAATGAACTGCATTCACAGATAAATGCTCTGCCTGAACTGCCGACACTGCTAATTTACTGGAATCCACACTTCCATCAGCAAGCTTAGCCGATGTGACCGATAAATCACTAATCTTATCCGTCGATACACTTTCCGGGGACAGCTTTAACGATGTCACCACATGATCTGCCAGATGATGTGGCTGCACTGCCCCAGCGGCCAAATGAATCTCTCTCACCGCAGCAGAAGCCAGCTTATCTCCCGAAACCGAGCCGGACTGAATCGCAGCAGTAGTCACACTATTTTCTCCGAGATGTCTCCGTTCCACAGCTCCAGTGGCAAGATGATCTTTATCCACTACAGCATCCTGCAAGGCACGACCGCTCACGCTGGCATCTGCTAGATGTTTCTCCTCCACTGCACAAAAAGCGATATGCTCACCACTTACCACTTCACGAGCAATCGTACTTCCAATGACCGATCCTGCTGCTAGTTTAGCCGAGCTCACCACTCCGTCCGCTAACTTGGCGGAAGTAACGCTCTGTGGACGCAGGTGCTCCGCACCCACAGACTCTGAGGCCAGCTTTTCTCCAGTAACAGCACCAGAGGATAGATGTTCCGTATGAACAGCTTCATCCATAAGCTGCTCCGAGCCTACCGCTTCCGAAGCTAAATGGGAGTGGTTCACAGCCTCACGTTCCAGATGATTAGAGGAAACAGCTTGCATAGCAATTTGCGGTCCGCGTATGGCGGATTTGGCAATATGTCTGGTGGTTACAGCTTCATCTGCTAGCTTATGTGCGAGTATGCTTTGATCAGCGATTTTCGATGAGGTGACCGCTTGCTCAACCAGCTGTGCAGTACCTACCGCACCCTCTGTTAGCTTTAAAAAGGAGATACTTCGGTCAGCTAGATGGCGACTCGTTATTTCCCCGTCGCTGATATGGGAACCGTGTACGCTTTCTGCACTTAGATGGATGCTTCTCACTACTTCTGCACCTAGCTGCTTGGAACCAATAGCACCATCCGCTACATGTGCGCCTTCGATTACACCCGACTGGAGCTGCTCCTTGCCGATCAGCTTGCTGGCAAGCTGCCCTGGTCCGATCGCTCCCGGAGCCAAATGTCTAGCGGTTATCAAAGCATCGCTAAGATGGCGACCCTCAATCACAGCATCAGCCAGTTTGGAGCTGCTGATTTCACCATCGGCTATTATATCGCCAGATACTGCTGCATCAGCTAGCTTGGAACGGTCAATACTCCCGTTTGCGATGTGGCGGCCTGTGATGCTGCTGCTTCCTATTTTCTCACCAGTAACCGCTCCATCTTCCAGTAGATCAGCCGTAATAATCAGATCGCTCAAATGACGGCTCTCAATTGATTTATCCGCAATTTGACCGCCGCCGATAATCCGATCAGCCAGCTTCTCTGGACTAATACTACCGTTCTTCAGCTTCTCTCCACTGATGGAATGATCCAGCAGTTTACCGCCACTTACGCTTCCTTCAGCTAAATGTTCACCCACAATGGATTCAGGCGCGATTTTCGAAGAAGTAACTGCCTTGTCCGCGATATTGATGCTCTGTACAGCGTAATCTTGCAACCATGGTGTACCAATAATGCCGAACTTCAGCTTAGAACCGTCAATGGTACGTGGAGCGATTTTAGCTCCTGTAACTGCTGCATCCGATAGATCATCTGTATAAACGGGCTGGAACCGCTCTTTTTCAGGAGCGAACCAAATCGTCTCAGGAAGATTATCCGCCTGTTTCTGAAGCTGCTCTTCCACTATAGGCTCTGGCTCTGGTTGCAGAACTGGTACGGAAATTGATTCCTCTTGAACGACTTCAGCGATTGCTCCTCCACTTACCTGAACATCAGCGAGCTCTGCTTTACTGACTCCGTCATTGCTGCTCCCCGAATCCTTAGAACTGCCTTTGCTTTCCAGCATGCTCAGTTCCTTTATATTGGGATTATCTACATAGTAGAGTCGTTTTTGTGGACTGCGCGGCTGCTTTTTTTTGGAACCCCTCACAAGCAGTCTCCTCCTTCCATCTATTGTTTCTCCTAGGCATCATATGCAGCGGTATGGGCTGATGACACCCTTTTGCGATAAGCCCTTAATAAGATTCTGATGAAATTTATACTTTCTTATATTTAAAAAAAGGCTTCTGCCGCCGCGCATTCGTCCACCCTGACATGCGGGTACAAACATACAATGACAAGAGTAGTAAAAGCGGGAATCACGTGACCGAAGAAACAGGAGGAACAAACATGGGGCATAAGCTCGTTGGAATACTACTAAATGCCGATATGCACCGGGGCGTTCCCCGGCTAAAAACAGGACAGGAGTCTCTATCCAACTATGAAGAGGCGGCCGCTGCATACGGCCTAGTTCCCTGCTTTCTGAAGCTCGCGGACATCGATACAGACTCAGGCTTCAGCGCCGCCTATATAAAGGGATCTCATGGATATAAAAGCGTAGTAGTTTCTACGCCAACTGTCATCCATAACCGGGCCATATACAGCCAGAATAGCCCAGGAATGCAACGTCTGCTACGGCACCATCCTTTGGTGTACAATACTTGCAATCGATACGGCAAGGATGAGATCCATGAACTGCTTGAGCAGCATGAAGAGCTGCGTGAGGTTTTGCCAGCAACAACTGGCGTATCTGGACTCAAACAAATGATGAATCGTTATCCCGATCTTATTCTTAAACCTTGCCGTGGAAGCATTGGGAATGGGGTCATGCGACTGGTTCGTAAAGGGCCTCAGCGCTGGAGCTTAAATTATCTCTCCCCCTCCATGCGGCGCTGGATAAGCACTCCTGTATATCAGGGGGCGCTGCCAAAAATGCTCCGGGCACGCCTTGCCTCTGTCCCTTATCTCGTGCAGGAGCGTATTCCCCTTGCTGAGATTGGAGGACGTCCCTTTGATTTACGCGTCACCGTTCAACGCGGCTGGGGAGGCGATTGGCAGGTTACCGGTCTCTTTGCTAAACTAGCACCCCCTGGGGGGTTTGTCTCTAATATAGCCCGTGGAGGAGAAGCGTTAAGCTCTTCCTTTGCGCTGGAAAAAGCCTTCTCTAGAGGAATAGCGGCCCATATCCGTATGGCTGTCGAAACACTTAGCCTTGTTATAGCTCGTTGTCTCGAACAAGACCTTCCAGGGCTGGCCGATATCGGACTGGATATAGGCATTACAAAGGATGGTCGCATCTTCTTCATAGAATGCAATGGCCGCGACCAACGCTATGGATTTCACAAAGCCGGCCTTACGGAGATTTGGAAGGAGAGTTACCGAAGACCTATGGGATACGCACGTTTTTTACTAGAAAAGAACAGCCTCATATATAACAGTTATTGATTTGTCTCCTATTCTATGTCAATATAATGCAGAGCAGAAGGCGGCCACATACGACCGTACTGCTGTATTATGGAAGGGAGATGGGCATGGTAAAACAATTGCTGCGGCTAATGACCGAGCTATCCTCGCACCGATGGCTTTCACGGTTAATGGGGTCTTTTTCTCATAGTAGACTCAGCCGTTTTCTAATCCCGGTATTTATTAAGACTTATCAAATCCCCTCCGCCCAAGCGGAGAAGAATCCTGGAGAATATCTCACTCTTAATGAGTTTTTCAGCCGCCGGCTGAAGCCTGGCATGCGGCCTATTGCAACCGATGCTGACGCTTTAGTTAGTCCCGTAGATGCAATGATTACTGCTATGGGTGACATTTCCTCTGGTACGATTATGAATGTAAAAGGGCAGGATTATAAGATCGAGGATCTACTGAATCATTCTCCGCATCTGGAGCTATACAAGAGAGGATTTTTCTTCGTCCTTTATCTAAGTCCTACGGATTATCACCGGATTCACTCTCCCCTTACTGGACATAAGGTTGAGAGTGATCATATTCGTGGACGAGCCTATCCTGTCAACGATTTCGGCATGCGACATATGAAGGGCGTACTGAATCGCAATGAACGTCTTATCACGTATATCGCCGGAGACTACGGAGAAACAGCAGTAGTAAAGGTAGGCGCGATGAACGTCAGCAGCATCGGGTATACGGATGCTAACGCTACCGAGTGGCAAATCGGCGATGATCTAGCCTATTTCGAGTTCGGCTCTACTGTAGTACTACTTATGGAGAGCGGTACTTTTACCCCGAGACCCAAGCTTGAGGTCAACACGAAGGTAAAGATGGGGGAATTGCTAGGGACGCTACATCGGCCGCTTTAGTAAAGCTATAATATAACAAAATAAGGGTATCCCTAACCGATTAAAAATCGGCGCCGGGATACCCTTGTTTTGTTTATTTCACTTTAGAGCTTGTTACGCTAGCATAGTAATCCAGTACATTGTTGATGATCACAGCTGCTTCAGCTCTTGAGGCCGAAGCTGTCGGATCCATTTTTCCACCGCTGCCTCCATTTACTATACCAAGATCTTTGAAGGCATAGACCGCTTCTTTAGCATAACCCGCAATAGAAGCATCATCTGGGAAGTCATGGTTAGTCGCTTGCGGAAATTTAACATTCAGTCTCTTCAATGCATTGAATAGAATTACACACAGGTCCTGACGGCTAATGCTGCTATTAGGAGCAAACATGCCATTACCGATACCATTGATCAGTTGATTAGAAGTCCCAATCTCAACATAGTTTTGATACCAAGCATCTTTCAGAACGTCAGTAAACTGCTTTTGATTCTCGCCCATGCTGAAGTTGAAGCTTTTTACTACCATGGCAACAAACTCGGCACGGTTTACCTTCCCACTTGGATCAAAGCTTCCGTCTGTGCGTCCGCCGATAATATTTCTCTCCACCAGCGCTGCAATCGCAGATTCTGCCCAGCTAGGAATTAGAGTAGCATCTTTAAACTTATTCTTAAGCTCTTGTCTGATTAGCTCCGGTGTCTTCGTTTTTCCATCTGTTATCGGAGACTGAGGCTGCTGTTCTCCAGGTTTTACGACTTCTCCAGGAATCGATGGTACTGAAGGTTCCGCTGGGGTAGTCGGTGTTGGTGTACTTGGTTGACCACCAGCTCCACCGCTGTAAGGTTTAACGATCACAGAGATCTGTACCTTCAGGCCAAGTGGATTAGCTATACCCTCAGGGAAGACAAGATCCCCCTTGATGGTGTACGTTCCTTCCGTATTACCGTTATAGCCTTCCTTGTTCCACTGAACAGAAACGACCTTATTCATCCCGGTATTCAGGGTTACTGATACTGAAGCTGGTAGCTCCAGTGCGTCAAAACTGGTACCATAAGCAACACTTTTACTTGCTAGTGCTTGCACTGCCGTGATTTCCGGTATCGTAATGACCTCCGGCAGTACTTCGATCGTAATGGATGCCTTCAGGTCTTTGGGATTGCTGACACCTTCCAGAGGTACTAGCGCTCCTTTCAGGATATAAGCTCCTTGCTTATCGCTATTGTAACCTTCACTATTCCAATCGATGGATATCGCCTTTGTCTCACCGTTGTTCAAAGTAGCTATGACCGATGATGGTAGCTTCAATCCATTAAATGGAGTGCCGAATGGAACGCTCTTACTTTCCAAATCCTGCACTGTGACAATCTCAGCGACACGAATCACTTCGGGCATTACCTGAATGGTGATGGAAGCTTTCAGATCATTAGGGTTGATCATTCCTTCTTCTAATACCATAGTACCGCTCAGCACGTATGATCCTTCCACATTGCCGTTATAACCAGCAGGGCTCCATTTAACAACAAGTTCCTTCTGCTCATAGGTATCAAGCGTTACTGTAGCTGAAGACGGCAATTCCAACTTATCAAAAGCGGTGCCAAATTCAACATTTTTGCCCTCCAGCTTCTCAACTTTAGTAATCTGGATAGGTTTAGTGCCTTCTGGCAGTACAACCACTGTAATAGAAACAGTTTGATGGGTACTATTCAATACCCCCTCAGGAAGCTCAAAGCTACCTGCCAGCGTATAACTCCCCGCTTTTCCACCGTTGAAATCTTTACTATCCCATTGTACAGGCAAGTGAATTACCCTTTTGTTGCCCAATGTAGCTTCCACTGTAGCTGGTAAATTCAATTCTCCTGCAGCAGTTCCGAACGGCACACTCAGCAGTTGCGGCTGAACAATCGATATAATTTCTTTAGCATGGGTATCTTCTGTCCATTTGGCATAATACACCGTGCTTATGTTCATTACCGTTTCTACGGTTAATGCATTACCAGTCCCTTCTTTATTATCAAACCAGCCAGCAAAAATGTAGCCTTCACGTTCCGGTACCCGAGGTAAGGTGCTTAATGCTTCACCTTTAAATGCGGTTACTTTGGTAGGAGCCGGTGAGTCCAGATAATTCTGATCGAAGGTGACTTCAATCGGATCAGCATAAATGAGTTCAACATATTGTAAATTTGCATTTAATCCGTTAAAAATCATATACACATTTTGTTTTCCAGTCACTTTGGTTCTGTCTAGGAAGGTTTCCGCTGTCAAATAATGATCAATGTAAGAATTTCCAGGCGTTTGTTTAGTGCTTGCCATTCCATAATTCCCCCAAGCAGCGCCTGCTTTCTGAGCAAAACTAATGCTTGCAAATTCATTACCAAGTTCAAAAGAACCTCCGCCGCTGTAAGCATCAGCGTATGCTCTTCCTTGTGTAGTAGCTCTTTTAACTGGTTTACCCGTATTGTCAGCCTCTGTATAGAATTTAAAAGATGGAGACGATCCGCCTTCACGGGCATACTGCACTCTTACTTCCACAAGATTAGTTAAGTCAACCTGACCGAAATAAACAAGGTCATTAGAATTGACATAACTCATGGCGTCCGTACCACTTTCGAATCTGAACTGGGTATTCGTTGCATAAATCCATGGTGCATTATAAGGATAGATTCTAATACCGTTCTCTACTTTCAGCGTCTCTCTCGGAGCAATATTGATTGGCATAGACGATATGCTCAAATCTGTTATAGCCGCTTTCAAGGAAGCTATGGCTTCTGCAACAACCTCGTCGTTAATCGGCTCAGCAAGAACAGCCTTAACCTCATCCAGCACAGCGTTGAATTTGAGCTTTTTGTAAGCTGTGTATGCATTCATATCGATATTTTGAGCAGCCTTGATATCCGCATCTAACACCGATGTGTCTACATTGTCCTGCTTCAGCTGGAAGGTTAGCCAGTTCAGGTCAATACCAGCACTCTCAAATACAATTCTAAGGGTATGCTCGCCCGCCGACAGCTGAATATCAGGAATTCTAAAGGTTTTCCATACCCCTTTAGTCGTGGTGAGGTCGAAGGTACCCAGTAGCTTATCGCCATCATAGATGCCAAAGGACATTTGGGCGACATCCGATTGGCTAGAGCGAATTCGTGATGTGACTTTGTACATGCCTTCTTTCTCTACATTTACCTTATAGGAGATGGCTTCTCCCTTACTTGTGTTGGTGTAGCATAATCCACCGTCTACGTCATTACTGCTTACTGGCGTGATTATCGGAGTAATGGAGGCAAATTCCGTCTCAGCTACCTTCAATTTAGTATTTTTCCCAATCTTCTTTACTGCCAAAGCTACATCACTGTTGATTCTGACATAATCAAAATCAACAACAAATGGATCTGTAAGATTCTGACTTCCATTAGATGCAAGTAATCCAAACTTCGGATTGGCATAATTCGCAGTTGTACTGCCAAGTGAAATATATTCCTTGCCGTCAGCGCTGACATAACCGGAATAGCTGTTGCCTATTTTTTTCAAACGTAAATACAGCTCTTTCTTTTCTCCAAAAATACTGGTGAGCTGACTGGCAGACAGTTGTCCGATGGTAACAGGCTCCGTACCTCCGGTTTCTTTGGTCATACCGATGATCTTGCCGCTACTGTATTCATACTTCACCCAGATATAGTTATTGTTATCCTGTGAAGCCGTGATGCCGACGCCGTTATAATTTTGATTTGGCGCTTTGCTCATATTAATTTTCACTGTTGCTTCCCAGTTGCCGAAGGCCTCCTGCTGGAAATAGTTCTTCAAATCTGCATGATCACTCCAGAAGTCGCCTCTTTCAGCGATGATTCTCAAATTGCCGAGAGCAGTGCTCAAAGACCAGTTTTTGTTGTTTTCTGTATTGGTAGCAGTCTCTTTATTAATCGTCCAGAAGTTGCTTAGATTTGTACTATCGAACTCATCGCTCTGTGGTGTCGTACCAAACTGTATCACATAGGAATTCGCCTGATCGGAGCTGATACATTTGATCGTCACTCTTTTATTGATGAGATCTACGTTGGCCGTTGCTTTTACACCATCATTCGTTTCAAACGTAACTTCAGGTAAAGTAGCCCCGTTACTGAGACCTACATCATAACTGAACCTAGTCTGTGCAAACCCTTCAAGCGGCTTACCATCAATAGAGATATTCTTTAAATAAGCATAGGTCGGATTCTCAAAAATCGGTTCCAAGCCTTCCTCCGAAGAGAAAATAACCTTGTAGATCCGTTTCTCTCCTCCGGCCGAAGCAGTAATTACAGCAGCCGGTCTATCTTTATCGGCTTGTCGTATACTTACGTCTACACCAGCTATCGCCGTAGCTTTGACTTTAGGATAGCTGCTAGTTTCAGTCGTTTCACCAAAGGCTTTATAGTCGAGTTTCAATGGATTAAATATTTTGATCTTTTTGCCGCCAACCGTAATATCAGAGAGCTGTGGATCTCCTGATTTGTCCGTATTCACCCGGAACCAATCTCTTCCCGGCGTATAATTGACCACATAATCAATCTTTGCCGTTCTTGCAAAGGCTGGAGATTTCATCAAAAAGCTCGTGATATTCTTGGCAGAACGCTGCAATTCTCCCAGGGTCAGACTGCCGTTAGCAAGCGATGTCATCGTATTAAAGGTACTGTTATTCCGATTCTTATGCGTTTCTGCATAATCGTTCGGAATTACCATGTAAAGGTCATTTTGGGCACGGACCATGGCTTTGCCGTTGGTTTCATCATAACGATTGGTAGTGGCATAGAAGCCCTGATCCTCACTCATCTTCGCCCACCAGTCTGTCATGACAATCCCGTCAAAGCCCCACTCTCCACGGAGGATGGTCGTATTCAGGTCATAGTTACTGGAAGCCCAAGTTCCGTTTACCGGACCATAGGACGTCATCACTGAACGCGCCTTTCCACTCTTCACTGCCATTTCATAACCTTTCAAATAAATCTCGCGAAGCGCTCTTTCAGAGACAAGTGCATTCACAAGATGTCTATCCGTTTCCTGATTGTTCGCTGCGAAATGCTTAATAGTAGGTGATGTACCGTTCTTCTGAAGACCTCTTGTCTGCGCAACAGCCATGATGCCTGTCAGTAACGGATCCTCTGAAAAATACTCAAAGTTTCTTCCGTTCAGGGGACTTCTGTGGATATTGATTCCCGGTCCAAGCAGCGTATCGATATTGTTAATCAGCATTTCTTTACCGAGAAGATCGAACAATCTTTCATTCAGCTCGGTGTTCCACGTACAGGCAAGCATCGTCCCGTTCGGGATACTGGTTGCCTTCTCTGCATTGGTCTCCATCCGGATTCCTGAAGGACCGTCGGCAGCACTGTCGATAGGGAGTCCGAATTTCAGCAGATTTTTAGTGACACCACCAAAAGCCGCAGCGGTTCCGGCAGTAACTTTAGGGCTAGACATCCCTTCCCCTAAAATAATGGCCCCCAGATCGTTGTTGGACAATTGTGCAATGAACTGATCCATAGTCACTTTCTGATTGTATACATCCAATAAGGTATAACCCTTGTCCCCAGTTTGTGGAATGGACGCAGGAAGATTTTGCTTGATTCTTTCATCCAAGTCGGTAGTCCGTGTCGGTACCTTTTCAGTGACAGTGGTAAAAGTACCATTTTCTTTCGGTTGTCCTGGTTTGATACGATCAAATTCCTTAGTTGGCGCGAGCGCTTCCTGCAAGGTTTCTACAACCTTCAAAGCATTAAGGCTGTATACTCCTTGCTTTTCGCTGTCACTTACACTGTTGCCTACGTAAATATTATAGTCACCAGCTTCTAAAACATAAGATGAATCATGACCTGTAATTCCACTATCATCATATGAGGCCATATCTTTGGTATCATACGTGATGGTGATCGACTGTGATTCCCCAGGCTGTAACAGCCGGGTCTTAGCAAAAGCAGCAAGCTCCTTGGCCGGCTTGCCAAGTTTACCTTGTGGTGCACCGTAATAAATCTGTACAACTTCTTTGCCTTCCACCTTACCTGTATTCTGAACAGTTACAGTCACTGCAACCTCATTCTCACCAGCGTTGACATTATCAGTCGTGATCTTGAAATTGGTATAGGACAGTCCGTACCCAAATGGATAGAGCACCTTATCCGGAGCAAAGGTCTCAAAATAGCGGTAGCCTACATAAATATCCTCACTATAAGAATTCTCAGTTTTGCTGCCAAAATGTGCAGTAGAAGGATAGTCAGCAAGTGTAGCTGCAATCGTATCGCTCAATTTTCCGCTTGGCGTAACATCTCCGGTCAGTACATCGGCTACTGCGCTACCGCCTTCCATCCCCCCTTGCCATGTGTACAAAATAGCAGCTTTGGGATAGTTTTTAGCCCATGACATATCGATAACGTTGGCTACGTTCAATACGATGGCCACTCGGTCGAATTTGGCATAGACCCGGTTGAGCATGTCTACTTCAAGGTCTGTCAGCTTATAGGCACCCTTGACGTCCGTATTATCTTTATCTTCACCGGCTGTTCTGCCGATGATGACCACAGCTGTATCCGTTTTTGCTTTTGCTGCATCCACAATTTCATCGGTTAAAGGCATTTCTGCCTGTGACCACGGCTCTGCTGCCCAGCCACCACCGCCATTGTTGAAAGGATTCTTTTTGATCCAGTCGGCATAGACCTTCGCCAGATCTTCATTTAACTTGAGACTGGGATTATTACGAAGACCCTCCAGAATCCCATTCACATAATCTACCCTTACAGCGCCCCCAGACCCTGTGCCTGACTTGTAATAATGCGCTTGTATGCGGCCAAACACCGATACATTTTCACTCTTCTTGATAGGGAGCACTTGTTCATTCTCATTTACTTGTGATCCTGCTAGTTTATAATCCGGATTTTGCAGAAGCACAATACCTTCAGCGGCCACTTCTCTGGACACATCCGCTAATCCCGGGAGAACCTTAGCCAAAACGGGAGAACTGGTACTAGGCGTTATGATTGAGGTTATCAGAATGCAGCAGAATAATATTTTAAGTAAGCGATTACAATTTTTCCTCATACTTATCACCATTCCTTTCGATTAAGGTACAGCTTAGGATAATGGGTCATCGTAAAGAGCGAGATTTCAATTAAAAATTTCTAATGCATAAACGTTCGCTTCATAAACCAATAGGATGATTTTACTTTCAGGAAGGAGTTATTCTCTAAGAGCGCTAGCCGCTGTGGAGTAAGGCTTATTCAAGCATCAAGTGTGTTACTGATTAAATCTAAACCGGTTTAGATTTTTTGCATAATTCTCCTAACTCATACTTACAAATTAAAACGTGCGAAAATGTTCATTAATTCCTCCTTTACTTTTTAAACTTACATTGAATACTATCATCAGAAATATCATCCTAACATAGAAAATCCTCATAGATTTATTGAATATACTCATGTATCACAGAATTCAAGTTTTTCAAAATAACTAAAAAGGCTCACTCGGCCGATAGCTAAACTTATAAACCGAAGTTAAGATGGGCCCATTATAAAACAGCTACATTAAAAATAGCAGGGAGAATCAGCATCGCTTAATGCCGATTCTCCCTGCTATAAAAACCAAATGCAAGTTCGTGAACTTTCGTTGAAGTAGAATTATTTTGCAGATAAAAGACTCTCAGTAATGTAATTTAACTGCGCTTCAAGCGTAACGGGATCACTATATGTATCAGCGGTTGGGTCCAGTTGGAATACGTTGCCTGCTTTTACGGCAGGAAGATGCTTCCACAAGGGGTTGTCATAGACGATTTTCGGATCGCTCGTATCGCCAGCCCATGGGCATGTGAATACAATATCTCCAGCAAATTGAGGCAGCTTCTCAAGGGAGATTGTTGCCCAACCAGTGCCGCTGTCTATAGCTTCTTTCTGCGCTTCAGGAGGTGCTTTCAGGCCAAATTCATTATAAATAATTTCTCCACCGCGCCCGTAGCTGTGACCGAATACGAATAGTCCACCGGAAAATGGATTCAGGATTGAAACGGTTTTGCCACCTACAGCTGCTAACACCTTAGGCTTCAATTCTTTGATTTTTTTGTTCCATTGTTCCACCCAAGCTTTAGCTTCGGCTTCTTTCCCCGTTAATGTACCGAAATCAAGCATTTGATCTCTGATAGTTTTTGCACCGTATTGAATGGCTACTACTGGCGCTATTTCGGCCAGCTTGTCGAGTCCTTCCATTCCGGAGAATACAACAATAAGATCAGGGTTCAGCTCTAAAATGTGTTCAAGAGATGGCTCATCCCCAAGGCCTTGAACGCCTTCCAGCATTCCTTCAAAGTAGGGACTGTTTAAGACACCATTCATAACACCAACCGGTTTGATTCCTAACGCCAAGAAGTATCCAGTGTCGAAGGAGGTTAAATCCACAATCCGTTTCGGATGTCTGGGTACTTGAATGTCTCCGTTACTTGCTTGATATGTAACCATGTCCACTTTGCTGGATGAGTCATTGGTGTTTGATGAAGATACGGCACTCTCTGTCCCATCTACTGAGGAGGTGTTATGCTCAACTGCTTGTCCGCAAGCTGCTAGCAGTAACGTTATAACCAAAGTAAACACAAGCAATAGATAAGTTTTTGGAGATTTAAACAAAATAAATTCACTCCAATCGACATATTATATAATGATATTGATAATCATTATCAATGTAACTATATAGTATTATTCTATCATTGGCAATGGAGAATATATTAACATCTACTGCATTTACCTTTTGGACACCTACTCCACACTAAAAATAAAAGGACAGCCCCATGGCTGTCCCTTAATCTTTTCAAGTCATTATATGCTCTCTTTACATCTGTTATGCCTATTACACATGTCCTTGCTTAGCAACATCACGCGCCTTGGCCGCAACCTGTTCCGGATCTCCTAAATAAAAGCGGCTGATTGGATTAATGTCCTCATCCAGTTTGTACACGAGTGGTACTCCTGTAGGAATATTGAGCTCCAGCAGTGCTGCCTCATCAATATCTTCCATAAATTTGATCAACGCTCGCAGTGTATTGCCATGGGCTGAAATGAGCACCCGTTCCTTTTTACGTACAAGGGGAACGATGCGGTTTCTCCAGAAATCACCCACACGATGAACAGTATCTTCCAGACTCTCGCCTCGCGGAATATCCTCAGGACGAATACTGCTATAACGAATATCATTTCTGGCATACCGAGGATCATTAAGCTCAAGCAGTGGAGGCCGAACCGATAAACTCCGTCGCCAGAGATGCAATTGTTCTTCACCGTATTTTATCGCCGTTTCACTTTTACTAAGTCCCTGAAGTGCACCATAATGCCGTTCATTCAGCTTCCAGGACTTTTGCACAGGAATCCACAGCAGATCCATTTCATCGAGAACATAGTTGAGTGTTTTGATCGATCGTTTGAGTACCGATGCAAAAGCTAGATCAAATGTATACCCTTCATCCTTCAAAAGCTTGCCAGCAGCCTTAGCCTCTTGAATACCCTTTTCGGTTAAATCCGGATCACTCCAACCCGTAAACAAATTCTGCACATTGTACTGGCTTTCACCATGACGTATCAGTACGATTTCGTACATTTTATCTCTCCTCCCACCTATATGCTCTAGAACTCTGTTACATCATGCAATAGATCACCGTGATAATCTCTAGTATGGGCGTTTTTTGGGCAATTGAATGTAAGATATGCAACAGAATGCAAAATTACCCTCACAGGAGATTTATTCTATTGTATCAAATACAACGAGAGGAACGGTAAATCCTTCAGTTTGCCATGCATAAATGCCTAGCGGCATCCTTAAAAGGACGGTAAGCGTTTATGTCTTATATTTCAAAAAAACCGGAAGCCTGTTGGCCCCGGTTATTTAAAGTCTTTGGTCATATCCAGCGATTGTATACCTGCTCAGTTTAGAACCAGCTATCTATGGCAAAAGCACTCGATTGTTTTAATCTTCTCAAACGGTTTCTAAAAAGCCCTGCGCCTCCACTTTTACAATCGGTGTTGCAGATTCGGCGTCTGATCATCATCCCATGCGTCTCCCCTTCCAAGAAGTTATGTAAATTCTCTGTAAACTAAACTGCAAAGTATTTACCCTTGGATGAAATAACTGAAACAACGAATGCAAATCAGCGGATCTCAGATGGACTTTTTCCGGTATACTGCTTGAACTGACGGCTGAAAAAGAAAATGTCACGGTATCCAAGTGCATCCGCTACCTCAGTAACATTCATCCCAGCGTAGAGCAGCAAATGCTGAGCACGCTCAATCCGAGCTCGAATGACATAAGATTGAACGGAAGAGCCAGTAAGCTCCTTAAACTTAATTGAGAAATACCGAGGCGACAGCCCTGCACGTGCAGCAAGATCCTCTACGCGATGCGAAATCCCGGGATGTTGGCTCACATAATTCGCTATTTCGTGAATAATCTCTGTTAAATGGTTGCTAGCATAACGTTCTACAGGCTTCACTCGGTCCTCCCTAAGCAGATGAATCATTAGTTGCTTTAGAACAAGCTGCCCTTCTTCCTCAGCCGCGTACGTATCCACTAGGAACAGCCGGACGTAACGAGCAAGCAGATGCTCAAATTCAACGGTTTCTGCAAGTACGCGATAGGGCAGCGGAACATCCGTCACCTCTCCGGTGACATCAAAATGAATATATGTAAGGACAAGTGGTCTTTGCGGATTATGAGTAGCGCTAGTATGGTCACCCGGACGGAACAAGAAGCAGCTCCCCTTGCCCACTTGGAAGGGTTCCCCGTTACGAATAACCGTCCCTTCCCCGCTCCATACATAGAATAAATCATAATTTTGCAGCGACTTCTCTCTTTTTTGCCATTTCCAGCTTGGTTCGCACACAATCTTCGCCAAGGCAGGTAATATAACAAAAGAGGATGGCGATGCGTGCAGCATAACGTTCCCTCCCAAAAGTTTTGTTAGCATAATCTACTTGAGTTACTCCGCAAAACTCACTTCGTAAGCATTCACATTGTTTTGTTAGCATAATCTGCTTAAGTTACTCCGCAAAACTTGCATCGTCAGCATTCACTTCGTTTTGCTTCCCATCCCCACCATCATACCTTGTCATGTTGCAGTTTGTACATCTTCCCACGCCAAAAGCAGGCGCTTTATTCCTTCCTCCAGCTCCACAGCATTCAGATGGGCAAAAGCAAAACATGCGGCTGGCTCCCCCGGCGAAACTTGATATAACGCCACATCTCTGAAATCCGTGCCGCGCCTGTGCGCTGCCGCCCGGAATGCCACGAACTCTTCTCTACTGCGTAGCCACCGCGCATATACTTGCAGCCCCGCATCGCCAGGCAGCAGCTCAAACAGCTCATTAAGCTGTTCCGACAGCATCGTCCTAAGGATGCGACCGCGTTCACCATAAATGCGGGTCATCCGACGCAGATGACGGCCATAGCCGCCGGTATTCATAAAACGAGCCAATGCCCGCTGTTCCAGCAGTCCGACTGGTAAAGGCTCATATAGCGCCTTAGCGGCGATCGTCGGCTTTACCAGAGAGGGTGGAAGCACAGCAAAGCCAAGCCGAAGGCCAGAGAACATCGTGTTTGAGAAGGAGCCAATATACACGACCCGTTCTCCGCGATCTAGCGCTTTTAATGGCTCGATTGGACGTCCTGACCACCGAAACTCACTGTCATAATCATCTTCAATGATTACCGCTTCATGTCGCTGCGCCCATTCCAGCAAGATACGCCTCCGTTCCAAAGGGAGCACCACACCTGTAGGAAATTGGCGACTTGGTGTAACAAACAACAGACGCGCATCCCAATCCTCCGGAATTAGACCGCTATCATCCAGCTTTCCTACCAGCAATCGTCCCCCATTGATCTCTACCGCTCGGCGAATCCCATGGAAACCCGGATCCTCGACAACCGCTTCGTTCCCTGCATCCAGCAGCAGCTGGGTCAAAATAACGATGCCTTGCATCGAACCGCTAAACAATACGATATGCTCTACATCCGCACGAATCCCGCGGGTAATCCGCAGATGCGCAGCGATAGCTTTGCGAAGCCCTTCATCTCCTTCGGGAGGACAAGTGCTTTGCAGCATACCGCCTTCTTTCCCTCCAGCATACGTTAGCGCACTGCGCCATTCGGCGTAAGGAAAGTACTCCATCCGCATACCGCCGCTAAGGAAGCTTACAACATTCTTGCTACGCTGCTCATACAAGGGTGTCGGGCGCGTGAGCAGTCGTTCTCCCCATACCGAAAGTGGGATCGTTCTCTCAGATGCAGAGCCTCCCCCAGCAGCATCTGCCGCCTCACCCAAAGTCACATTTTCACGCTTATTATCTCCAGAAGCTGAAACAAAGCTATCTTTTGATACGAATGTCCCTCGTCCAGTCACCGTCCTTACATAACCATCAGCGAGCAACATTTCATACACCTGCGAGACCGATCCGCGCGACAAGTCATAGTGCATAGCCAGACTTCGTGTAGACGGCAGCTGAGTGCCACCCGGGAGAGTTCCCTCCAATATTCCAGCGCGAAGTGCATGATATAACGCTAAATATTTGTAGCGGTGTATCGCCAGATATTGATCGAATGCCAGCGTAATATTCATTGTTTCCCTCCTTGGCCAGCAAGTGGTCCATTAAAAACTATCTTAATTGGTCCTTTTTAATTGTCAACTACTCTACTATTCTTGAAAGAACATCTACATCGGAGCAAATGCTCTACACTCTTAAGAATAAGGACGTGAACCCTATGCGCAGAAAAGAATTTCAAGTAGATCAGGAGGAAGAATTGATCTCTTTTCTAGACGGAATGAGCTTCGGTTTTCTCGGTACAAGCGATGAACAGGGGCTACCGCGGGTGACACCGCTGAATTTTGTATATACAGATGGTTGTTTCTATTTCCACGGTAGTCATGCTGGCGGCAAAATGAAGGCGATCCGCAATCAGCAAAAGGTCTGCTTTACCGTAGCGGATGAGTATGCACTGATTCCGTCTTATTTTAGCGATCCAGAGATGGCCTGCCCAGCAACCGCATATTTTAAAAGTGTTACCGCCTACGGCATAGCCGAGCCCGTCGAAGACATTAGCGAAAAAGCCATCGTACTCTCCTTATTTATGAAAAAACTCCAGCCCGAGGGCGGCTATAATCAGATAGATGCAGAGGACCCTAAATACCGTCCCCGTCTAAAGGGCGTCGCGGTAGTGCGCATTACCCCAGATGAGATCACGGCGAAGTTTAAGTTTGGGCAGAATCTAAAAGAAGAAGGACGTTCCGGGGTCATTTCCGGCCTATCTGAAAGAAATCATCCACGTGATGAAGAAACCATTGAAATGATGAAAAAATACTGCCCCTACCACTCCGAATAATAGATAAGGATAAACCAGTTTCTCGTTCAAAATAAGCGCTACGTATAGTGTAAAACTTAAACTTCCTTAAATTTTAAAAAAACGTATCTTTCCAAGTGACGGTTGCAAGTGGCGGTGATATAATGTTAGGCAATGTTAACAGTATGTATCCCCAAAGAACCCTGGAAGGATGAAACTGATGAATCCACTAGCTGGACAATTAAACGAAAGTATCAAAGCAGGAAATGAACATGTATATGATATGCTCTCTACGCTTGGCAAAGAAATTTACTTCCCTAAGGAGGGTATCCTGAGTCAATCTGCTGAAGCAGGAGCTCACGCCAAGAAATACAACGCAACCATCGGTATTGCTACCGAAGGCGGTGTACCTATGCACCTCGGCGTCATTCAGGATAAACTTTCCGCTTACAATCCTAAGGATCTGTATAGTTACGCTCCTCCAGCAGGTAAACCAGAGCTGCGTACTGTATGGCGTGAAAAGATGCTGCGCGAAAATCCATCGCTAGAAGATAAAACCATCAGCAATCCTGTTGTAACCAACGCCTTGACTCATGGGCTTAGCATTGTCGCTGACCTCTTCGCTGAGCCAGGTGACGCTATCATCTACCCAGATAAGAATTGGGAAAACTATGAACTAACCTTCGGAATTCGCCGCCATGGGGAGACCGTTAACTATCCGCTTTTCACAGAAGAAATGACCTTTAACAGTACGGGTCTTGAAGAAGCTCTACTGGCTCAAAAAGAACGCGGAAAAGCGATCGTTCTGCTAAACTTCCCTAACAATCCTACAGGATATACTCCAGGGATTAAGGAAGGCGATGAAATCGTCGCAGCTATCCTTCGTGCGGCTGAGGAAGGCATTAACGTGGTTGTCGTAAGTGATGATGCCTACTTCGGACTGTTCTTTGAAGACTCACTAAAGGAATCATTATTCGGTAAGCTTGCTCATCTGCACCCACGTGTGCTTCCAATCAAAATTGACGGTGCAACTAAAGAAGAATTCGTCTGGGGCTTCCGTGTTGGCTTCATCACTTATGCCTCGGAAGACAAGGATTTGCTGGCTGCATTGGAGCAAAAAACATTAGGCATCATTCGCGCCACTATTTCCAGCGGTGCACACCCATCACAGACCTTCGTATTGGATGCACTAAAATCTCCACAATTCGAAGAACAGAAGGAAGAGAAGTTCCAAATCATGAAGGGCCGTGCGAATAAAGTAAAAGCGCTGCTCGATAGCGGCAAATACGGCGATGGTGTATGGACGTATTATCCTTTTAACTCCGGCTACTTCATGTGTCTGAAGCTGCATACTGTTTCGGCTGAAGCTCTTCGGCTTCACCTGATTCATAATTACGGACTGGGCACTATCGCTCTCGGTGAAACAGATCTGCGGATTGCTTTCTCTTGTATCGAAGAAGAACAGCTCGAAGATCTGTTTGATCTTGTATACGCAGGCGTTCGTGATCTGGAAAAAGCTTAAAAAATCTTTCATATTCCTTCCAATCAGCTCCGTTTCTACGGGGCTGATTTTTTTCTGGACTCCTCCGGCATTGGCCTATACATGCTTCTCTCTCCGCACATACAATACGATGTACTCAAGTACAACACACACCGAAAGGGGAATGAACATGAGCGAAGAAGTAAGAGGCGGATTTAACGGTTGTTGTGGCGGTGGATTCACAAGCACTGGCGCCATTCTGGTTCTCTTTATCCTGCTGGTAATCATCAGCCGTTCACTCTTTGTCTAACTAAAGATGACAGTCTCGGGAGAGAGCCTTGAGCTCTTTCCCTTTTCCAGTGGTACACCTCATTCCCCACACAAAAAAAGGCTCCCTCATCCGTAGAATCCTCTACTTTTGAGAAAGCCTTTTTTATTTTGAAATAATCTCTTACAAATCCTCATCAACCATCCGTGCTGCTTTGCGGGACAAGTATCCCTTAAACAGAAAGGATACCAGAATCCCTGCTGCAAAGGTACCAATCACTGGTAGTAGGCGGTCGCCTATAGAGGCTAAGAAAGGTAAACCAAGAATCAGTGCCACTACCAGATGCGCGCGGAATACGAATTGCGTTGTGTTATCCGCCTTACTACCTTCAGGAAAGGGATACACTGTCAACCAAAAAGACTCACTATGCAATTTGCGGAGTGCCGACAATTGTACACCAATAATGAACAGGAAGAACAAATAGATGGCTGTACCGAAGTAACTGTCATGGTTCAACCAATTCAGCAGCAAAGCCAGTACCGAAATCCGCATAATGATTCCGAAGATATCTCCTCGGGCGAAGCTTTTGGTCAGCAGATAGCGGTAAGCCGTATCCTTACGCCAAGGCAGCCGAGCCCCCCATTTGGAAAGATAACGACGAGGATATACCCGTTGCTCACGGCCCGGTACATCCACGAACCAACCCAGAACCATCAGGGCGCGTCCACCTTGATTTTTTTCCATGGCGATTAGTCTTTCCCAAGGTACGGCGTGGCGTCCAGGTACGGATAGTGCAACAAGATAGGCTGCTGCTAATAGCGCCATAAATATCAGGCTTCTACCGGCAGGCTGCCACAACCAAGCGGCAATAATTAATCCTCCTACTGCCCAGCGTAAGAAAGTGAATATGCCTGCCATCGGACGCGACAGCATAGCTATCTCTTTCCATAAGCCGTAACTCGCGATTAGCTTCACAGCAATCAGAATCAATATTGTAAATAACAGCCGCTTAGGCGAGTCATCTGTACGTATGTACAACGGCCAAAGGGTAATGAGTACAAATAACAATCGAACAATCTTCCATACGTTCCCACTCACCCACGAAGGTGCGAAATATTCCTTCATTCGATGTCCTTGAGGCAATAGAAAGATCGTATCCGGAGTCTGCAAATAGGTGCGGAAGCTGCTATTTACTGCTGCAGGCAGCAGTATTGCAAGCATAATCCAGCGGATAGGAATGCCTTCAGGCACATTCTGTAACAACGATGTATACCAAGCAGAGAAGACAATCAACACAAAGAGGAAGACCATAGCTACGCCGCTTTGAATGATATATCCCACATAAGGAAGCATACTTCCCATGAATCGACCTCGCCGCGTGCGCCGCAGCTCTTTCAAATCCATATTATTTCCCTCCCTGAACCAGCTCGTAGAACAGCTGCTCCAAAGTCAGCCCCTGTAGTCCAGTGGTTGCCGCAATTTCTGCCAGCGTTCCCTGAGCAATCACCTTACCTCTATGCAGCACAATAAAGCGGTCGCAATAATTCTCAATGGTAGAAAGAATATGAGAGCTAAGCAGAATAGAGGAGCCTGATTTTTTCAGATCCATCATGAAATCAAGCAGAGAGCGAATCCCGAGCGGATCCAGTCCTAAAAAGGGCTCATCGATCACATATAACGCAGGGCGTGCCACGAAAGCGCACATGATCATAACCTTCTGCTTCATCCCTTTGGATAGATGAGTCGACAACGTGTCCATCTTATCTTCCATATGGAACAGCTTGGCTAGATGTAAGGTGCGAGTTTCGTAGTCACTTTGTTCTACCCCATACGCTCTTGCTGTAAATTCAACATGCTCACGTACTGTCATTTCATCATACAGAAGAGGCGATTCAGGTACAAAACTCAAAGCATTGTGATATCCGATGGGATCTTCAGCACGAGTCTTACCCTTTACTGTGATATCGCCCTTATGGGGCGACATCAATCCTAGAATATGCTTCATGGTCGTACTTTTTCCTGCTCCATTTAAACCAATTAAACCAACCATCTCGCCAGGCTGCACCTGAAGTGCAATATCATGCAGCACCGGCTTATTCAGGCTGTATCCACCACTGAGGCCCGTAATTTGCAATACGGGAGAATTATTCATTGACCGTCACCTCTCGGAGTTTTGTCTTTCAACCACTTTGGTGCTCCTTTATTCTTACGGTTCTTCTCACGTTCCGCATTGCTGCTGCGTTTGCTTCGTGCAGGAGTAGCACCTCCACGCGCGCCTGCAGAAGGGTTCACACTGCGCTGAGAATCGCGCTGTGATTCTACGCTTGCCTCACTTGTCTGGATCGTTGCCAGTCTTTTAACAGGTTGCTGCTCTGTGCTGGTTGTAGACGGCTGAGTTCCTGCATTCCCAGATGTTCGCACCTGTGGCTTACTGCTGCGCGGAGAAGAAACATCGCGGCGTTGTCCGCTGCTCTCATTTCGTCCCCGTCCACTATTCAAAGCGTTGCGCGCTTCATCTGCTGCTAGCACCTTGCCACCGACCATTTCCCGCTCTTCAAGGGCAATATCCAGTTCACGCGCAAATTTACGCATAATAAAGGTCTGCTGCTCTGTCACAATCGTTACGGATAATCCGCGTTTTCCCATCCGACCCGTACGACCCGCACGGTGTACATAATGCTCGGAATCAAAGGCAGGATCGAAGCTTACTACCAGTGACAAATTCTCAATATCCAGTCCTCTGGCAGCTACATCACTGGCAACAAGCACACGGAATTTCCCTTCACGGAAACGTGACAGTACATTACTGCGCGTTACTTTATCAGCATCACCGTAAAGTGCGGCTGCGGTCAGTCCAAGATGGTTTAGCTTAGCCTCTACCTCTGCAATATCATCAGTCGCATTCACGAACACAATCGCCTTATCTGGATTGTAATGACGGATGACCCGACGCAGCATGTCTATTTTGTTGCGTTCTTCAGTTACAACGTAATGATGCTCTAAACTCTCTGCTGTCATGACACCAGGAGCAATTCCAACCTCTGCCGGGTTCTTCATTTCACGATTTGCCAAGGCTTTCGTCTCCGGACCAATGGTTGCAGACAGCATAACGAGCTGGCGTGAACGCAGTGCGCTGCTAACAATTTTCGTTACCTCTCCGGCCCCGCTTAGCTGAAACATTTGGTCCGCTTCATCTAGAACGATCGTGCTGACTTCATGCATCTTTAACTTGCGAAGACCAATCAATTCACGAATCCGGCCAGGGGTTCCCACAACAAGCTGTGGATGCTCACGCAGTTTGTCAATCTGGCGTTTGATGGCTGCCCCGCCAATAAGACCCATTACTCGAATCCCACGGTGTTCGCCATAACGTTCCGCCTCACGTAAGATTTGCATCGCCAGCTCCTGTGTAGGGGCGAGCACCAGCTTTTGGACCACCTTCTGCTCCGGGTTGATCGTTTGAAGCAGAGGCAACAGATAGGCCAAGGTCTTACCCGTTCCAGTCTGGGAAGCAGCAATAACATCTCTTCCCTCCAGCAGAAGTGGAATCGTCTGCTCTTGTACAGGGGATGGAGCGTTAATACCGAATTCCGACAATCGGGCAACTAGGTCTTCCTGAATGCCGATAGCCGCAAAAGAAGCTTTATTCATAAGTGTAATTCATCCTTTTCGCTTGAGATAATATCTTCATTATATGCCAAAAAGGCCTCTCCACCAAATGGAAGGCCAATAATGCTGACGGCAGGCTCTATTTTCTGTTCATCGCATTATAAGTAAGCTTGTCCGCCAAGCGAGGAAACAGACCATAAAGCCGAATACCAAACCCTGCCAGACCCGGAAGATCAATCTCTTCTTTGCCAGTTTCCATGACCTTTACGATCTTGGAAGAGACATGTTCTGGTGTCATCATCATCCGAGCTACGCTCTTTTCATAATTGCCGGAAGGGTCAGCCGTTTTGAAAAAATCAGTGGCAATGGGACCAGGGTTCACAGCCGAGACGATGATTCCGCTCTTCCGCAGCTCCTGACGGAGTGCATTCGTGAATCCGAGAACAGCATGCTTGGTGGCTGTATAGGCTACCGATTTGGCTGTACCGATCTTCCCTGCCATAGAAGCCACATTTACGATCTGGCCACTTCCCCGCTCTAACATATGTGGAACAACAGCCTTCGTACAGCGAACAATCCCCATATAGTTAACATCCATCATATCATCAAACTCATGAGGCTCCATCTCTGTAAAAGCGGCGAATTTACCGTAACCAGCATTATTTAGCAAAATATCAATTCTGCCGTAAGTCGCCAAAATTTGAGCAAAGGTCTCTTGTACACCGTCGGCATCTGTTACATCGCATGTATACAGTCCAAAAACGCCCGGAATACCGGCCGCCGTTTCTTTCAACTTCGCTTCGGAACGTGCCAAAAGGATCGGAATCGCACCTTGCTTACTAAGCATTTGTGCGGTTAATGCACCAATACCGCTGGATGCTCCTGTAATCACAACAACCTTATCTTTAAGTACCATAAAAAGTATTTCAGCTCCTAACTCTTGCCTAAGAGATCATCACCTGAATATCCATCTCTCCAACCCCATCCATCAACAATGGAATACTAAGTGCTCTGCGAGGCAAAAAGGACATGCTCTCAAGCTTCATAATTTGGGGAGGACTTATATCCACTGAAACCCCCTGATTATATAGAATCGTACTAGCATTTCCACTGATCATATTGCCCAGCTCTGAAATTGCACTCTGACCCATCTCATCCATCTCCGTAATCACATAGCCGCCCATCATAATCGATACCATTCGCAAGGCTACCTGCTCTGCGATACCAAATATAATATTTCCGCTCAGCTGGCCTGTCATTCCCACTTGAATCCATATATGATTATCGATCAGTTCAATTTCTTTGATGCCTAAATTCCCAGTGGAAGGCGAGACCTGAATCACTTGTTCTATAACTGTCCGTGCAGATTCTAAAAACGGATTAATTACTTCTGCTTTCATGAAAGTCCTGTCTCCCCCTTTATCGTGCTTTAGTCATATACCAAAAGTCCCAAGTAATATGGATTTATTATACTTTATATATCGGCACAATTCAGCAAAAATTAATGTACATGTCGAATTCGAACCCAAGTTTGTTTATGTTGCAACATTGCTCTGTCGGGTATTATCTCCTATAATTTAAATCAAATGCCAACATGGAACGTAATATTTCACCCCATCACTTTCATATTTGCTTGTCCAAAGGAGGTATTCCATGAACATCAGCCAGCTGGAGACACTAATAACGATCTCCAAAACGATGAGCTTTCGCAAGGCCGGAGAACTGCTTAACTTGACCCAACCAGCGGTTTCAGCACAAATCAAGAGCCTTGAAGAAGAGTTCAAAACACAGCTGGTTGACCGGAACCAGCCTGTTACGTTAACCGATCGAGGAACTGTATTTCTGGAGCATGCGGAACAAATTGTAACGATTGTCGAGGAGCTTAAACAGAGACTTGCGGACCTTGAAGATAATCCCCAAGGACATATTATTCTCGGCACTACTACCTCTATCGCCATTCAAATTTTGCCGCGTATTTTGTCCTATTTTAAAGACCAGTTCCCTCATATCAAAACATCTATTTCCTCTATGTCCTCGTCTCAAATTTATCAACATGTCGAGAATGGCATTGTCGATGTCGGCATTGGCTATTTGATCGGACGAAGTCCGAGTATGACTACTTCCATTCTTTATTATGATACATTCGAGTTGGTGGTCTCACCTAGACACCCCCTGGCTCAAGTTAAGACTGCAGGTATAGAAGCCCTAAACAAAACCCCGCTAATTCTGCTCTCACCGGATACAGTGGGCCGTAAATTTGCCGACGAGGTATTCTCCAAGCATGGCATAGAGCCACAGGTAATTATGGAACTGACCAGCAGCGAGGAAGTGAAACGGATGGTAGAACTCGATTTAGGTGCAGCCATTATTTCCAAGCAGTCAGTGACCGCTGAGGTGCGAGCCGGTTCCCTCAAAATTGTGCCTATTATTGAATTGGAAGTCACGCATCCTGTAGGCGTCATAACGAAGTCTGGAAAATACGTGAACTCAGCCATGAGACAGTTTCTCAGTGATCTCAAAGGTATGCCGGAGACACAATTTATTGGGTCTGAATAAAAAACACCCAAAAGTGGAATCGATACTTCTGAGCTAATTGCATAACCTTGTTTAAAGGAGTTGATCTTGATGAAATTTGACCTGCATACACATCATTTTCGCTGTGGCCATGCTGATGGAACGATTAGAGATTATATCGAAGCCGGAATTTCAGCAGGTTTAGGGGTAATAGGCATTTCTGACCACACCCCATATTTCGGAAGCCCTTCCGAGCAAGCTTTTCCTCTAATTGCTATGGGTAAGTCCGAATTCTCAAACTATGTTGAGGAAGTCCTCTCCCTCAAAAAAGAATACGAAGGTGTAATCGACGTTCTGCTAGGTATTGAATCAGACTACTTCCCTGAGCATGCCGAGCTTTACCGCAAAACATTATCCGCCTACCCTTTTGATTATGTGATTGGATCGGTACATAGTGTTGGTGGCGTCAGTATCTTTAACAAGGGTCGCTGGAAAGGGCTTAGCAAAAATGAACAGATTCGTGTGAAGTCTGATTATTATCGATTGATTGCTGATTCCGCCCGCAGTGGCATGTTTCAAATTCTCGGACACATTGATGCGATGAAGGGAAATTATCCTGCTTTTTCAGAAATCCCTGCTCCAAAGCCAATTGATGACTGTCTGCAAGTAATTAGTGAATGCGGCGTGGCGATCGAAATTAATACCTCAGGCGGAACCAAGCTGGTTGGCGGTTGGTATCCATCAGAAGATATACTGGAGCGCGCACATCATTTTGGCGTTGAGGTTACTTTCGGTTCGGATGCGCATAAGCCGTCCCGAGTCGCAGAAGACCTAGATGCGGTAGCTGCACAGCTAAAAGCGATAGGTTTTACACATTGGGTTTATTACAAGCAGCGCGAGAAAATTAAAGTTTCACTGTAAAGATTTCTTTTATTTTGAACAAATGCACCAAGCGTTATTGGTTTAGGGGTGGGGTTACCCTCCGTTAAACCAATCTCCGCTTGGTGCATTGTCGTTTATTTATAGGTTGTCACAGGTAAACCCTTGCTGCTTCAGGGTGCGCTTCGCATCCCCATATTCCGGGTTGATATCGTAAAAATGAGCAATCGTGCTCGTCCAATCTCTCTCCGTTAATCCCTGCTGCTGCATATATTCACGGTGGGTTTGATTATACGCCTCCAGGAGACCTTCCACATCTGGATTGTATTGTTCCTCATGAAACACCGCTTCCAGCGGCAGCCGCGGCTTCTGTGCGGTCTCTTCGGCTGGATATCCGACACAGAGCCCGACGATAGGGAATACGTACTCCGGCAGCTTCAACAGATCAATAACGCCTGCTGTATTGCGCCGGACACCCCCAATAGGGATGATCCCAAGTCCCATGGATTCTGCCGCTGCAATCGCGTTAGCCACTGAGATACCAACATCTGTAGCTCCAACGAGCAGAGCATCTACATCTTTTACCGCTTCAAAAGACTTGCCTTCCATTTTACTTGCTAATTTCGCTCTATAGAAGTCCATGCAGAACACCAGAAAGATGGGGGCTGCTGCTACATGCTTCTGATTGCCGCACAAGACCGAAAGCTGCTGCTTACGCGCAGGATCCTTGATAGCTATAATGGAGACCTGCTGTCCATGAACCCATGAGGGCGCTGCTTGGGCCGATTCGATCATTATCTTTAGCTTATCCGGCTCCACTTGTAGATCAGAATACTGCCGGAAAGAACGGTGATTCATTAACGTCTGTATTACATCATTCAAAATGTTACGCCTCCTTCTCAATTCATTCGACTGTTTGTTAATCATAAACGATCGGATTAGGTCCTGACAAAAAAAAATGGACCCGAATCATCGGGTCCCAAAGCAGTATATTTTTAAAAGGGGGTCATGTACTTAGTTTAACCGGACACTGTTAGAGTTTCATAACGGCATTATTTCATTTGTGTAACAATGTGAATACTTTCATTACATCGTCCAAGGAGCCTACTCTGGGCATCACTCGCTCCAGCATCATGCCGTTCTTAAGCATTACACGTTCGGATCTAATATTATCTCCTCGGCAGCGCCCTTCGATCCGTGTGATCCCAAGCGTATGAACACTGTAATTTAAAAATAAGCCAACCGCCTCTGTCGCCAATCCGCCTCCCCAGTACGCCGGGTCTAGCATATATCCTAACGTGGCCTTGCCCTCACGGCGGTTCCAATGCTGTAAAGCAACAATACCGATCAACTTCTGCTGCTCCTTTAAATAGATACCCGCATGTAACGCGCAAGGATCGAATGCGAATAACATCCGGTTCACCAGCTTCTCCACCTGAGCAAGGTCTGATCCAGCTCCGGTGCGTATTTGAATATGAGCCTGCACTTCTGGGTGGGAGAGCAGTTGCTGCAAATGACAGGCATCCTCGGGCTGAATCATCCTAAGGTCAACCGCCACACCTTGTTGCGCCTGGAACGATACTGCCTCATAAGTGCTCATACTCTCTCCTCCTCCATGCCGCTAAAATATCAGCCTATTCATCCGATGAATGGCGCAATGTCAGCACCGTTAACTCAGGCCTACATAGAAAACGAAAAGGCATGACTGTTTCGCCAAAACCTCTATTCACATACACTGGCATGCGCTTGGTATCTGTATAATACAATCCATTTATGTACTTTTGAGACCCATAAGGGGTGAATGGCGCACCTACAAACGGCAGGCGAATCTGTCCTCCATGGCTGTGCCCGGATAGCTGTAGATGAAAGGAATGAGCCTGTGCTATATCAGCATAATCCGGTTCATGCATCATCAGAACGGTAAAGGTTCCTGCAGGTACACCCTTGAGTGCCTTCACAGGGTCAGGCTCGCCATGCAGCAGATCATCCAGTCCGGTCACAGCCATAACTGCCCCGCCTCTTTTCAGAAGATAAGATTCATTCCTTAGCACCCGGAAACCAGCAGATGTAAACAACTCGATAATCCGCTTCGTATTCTTGAAATCATGGTTGCCTAGCACCGCATATTTTCCTAGTGGAGCATTCAGCTCTGCCAATACAGGTATGGCATCTACAAGATCCTCAGGGTTGCTGTCCACGATGTCACCTGTAAAGCATATAAGATCCGGTTCCTCCTTAGCGATACGTTCTGCAAGTCGAGCCAGATCACGGGCATCCTTATTAAACCCAAGGTGAGTATCACTGAAATGGACAACCTTCATGCCTGAAAAAGCAGAGGGAATATCTTTGAAGGACAACTTCAGCTTAGTAACCTGAATCCAGTTGGGCTCCCCTTGCCAAGCGTAACCACTTGTGAGCAAGCCTGCGCCGATTACAGTAGCCGCACCTCGAACCAGGAATTGCCGTCGGGTCATTGTTGTCTTGCCCTTAGATCGACGTCCAGAGGCACTAGAGTGGGTGCCTTTACCTGAATGATTATTTTTCTTATTGGGAGAAGCCCCAGACGATTGTATCTTCATACGGAGTTTCTCCTTCCCTTCAGCTTTCGTTTAGAGCCGTCAGTACAATTCTACATTCTTCCTCTGGCGTATCACGGTATGCGGGTGCGATGCCTCTATTAGCAATTTCTGATCGTTGGACTCGTTTCAGCATAAAGGCTACTTCCACCGTCTTCTTAAAGGGAAAAGGATCCAGCACTAACGTTGACTTATCTTTCCACTCCACGGTTATCGTACGACCTGACGTAAAACTGAAATCTTCACTGCCAGAGAATCCTTCACGCCACCATGGATGCTCCTCAGATTTCGGGCTACCCGGTTCATTTAAAGCCAAATATAGAGATAAGTCATCGCAGAATTCCAAAAGACGGGCATCATAATACAGCTCATCCTCACCAATAGGTTTAGATACTTCCAGTTCTCGGTGAATACGGGATCTACGTTCCTCTTCATGCTCTTGATATAAAGTCAGTTCTGGATAATCCAGTCCCGAAATCTTAATGAGTCGTTCAAAATGCAAGCTGCACAAAAGCGCTCCATAAGGTGTCCGCGCCTCGATCTCATCAAGTCCTCGCTTATAAAAGGTCAGCTTCGGCACTACAGGAAAATCAATAAAGCTGTAAGGCGCGTGTTCCGCATCGTTCCAAAAGGGCGTCTCATCCAGATCAATCCAGCCCCGGTCATGTTCAGCTACCGCCCAAAGCACCTCATCCCGGCGTCCTTCTTCTGGCACATGCTCTTCCTTAAACCAAATGGCAAGCTCTCCAGCTAACTTCCCGTGATCATGCTGTTTAACCATTACAATTGCTCCATCATGCTCCCGACAAATCACGATTATTCCTCCCTGTTGTTCCACACCTAACGTACGTTAACAATGGATATTATAGCATATGCTATTCATTCTTCTGAGCTAGACGAATTTCCTATTCCCTACCAATTATAAACAAAAAAGCTATCCTCAGCGAATATAAATCCACCATTGAGGATAGCTCAATATTAAAGATCCGGCGGTACTACTTATTACACACCTAACCAGCGTTTGAACATATGTTTTGTCGTCTGCTTATTAATTTCTGCAATGGAGGTGGTAAGAGGAATACCTTTTGGACAAGCGCGCACACAGTTCTGTGAGTTACCACAACCGTCAATACCGCCATCATCCATCAATGCGTCCAATCTTTCATCCGCATTCATTTCACCCGTAGGATGAGCATTGAACAGGCGTACTTGAGAGATGGCTGCGGGTCCGATGAAATCCGTCTTCTCGTTGACATTCGGACAAGCTTCCAAGCATACGCCGCAAGTCATACACTTAGATAATTCATAAGCCCATTGCCGTTTCTTCTCCGGCATACGTGGTCCCGGCCCAAGGTCATACGTACCATCGATTGGAATCCAGGCCTTTACTCGTTTCAGTGCGTTGAACATCCGGGTACGGTCAATCACTAAGTCACGCACCACCGGAAATGTCTTCATTGGCTCAATGCGTACAGGTTGTTCCAGATTGTCTATAAGCGCTGCGCAGGCTTGGCGAGGTTTGCCGTTGATCACCATCGAGCAAGCTCCGCATACTTCTTCTAGACAGTTGGAATCCCAGCATACCGGAACGGTGCTGTCACCTTTGGCATTCACAGGGTTACGCTGAATTTCCATCAAAGCACTGATTACATTCATACCCGGACGATAAGGGAGCTCAAATTCCTCAACATAAGATGAGCTTTGTGGATCGTCCTGGCGGGTGATGATAAACTTTACGTTTTTGGGAGCTGTAGCAGTTTCCGCCATAATGGTTCCCTCCTCAAATTGCCTAATTTTATTTCATTAAGCTTGCCTCGCAAGCTGTTTCACTGCTGGAAAGATTAATCCTTCGAATAATCACGGACCCGTGGAGGGATCAGTGAGACATCGACTTCGTCGTAAGAGATTTGCGGACCGTCTGCAGTCCAAGCTGCTTTCGTGGTCTTCAAGAATTCCTCATCATTACGATCCGGGAATTCCGGTTTGTAATGAGCGCCGCGGCTCTCATTGCGCATAAGCGCTCCCAGTGTCATCGCTTCGGACAGCTCCAGCATGTTCCATAGCTGACGGGTGAAAGCTACACCTTGGTTATTCCAGCGTGACGTATCGTTCATATTGATATTGCGATAGCGTTCTTTAAGCTCTTTGATTTTGCCAATGGTCGCTTCCAGCTTCGGATTGTGCCGTACAACCGTCATATTGGCGGTCATCCATTCGCCCAGTTCCTTGTGAATCACATAAGCATTCTCTGTACCTGACATCGCTAGCAGAGACTCATATTTGTCCGTCTGCTTTTTGTGGAAGCTATCATAGACAGAAGAAGAGATATCTTGTGACGATTTCTTCAGACCTTTGATGTATTCAACAGCCTTTGGTCCAGCAACCATACCACCGTAAATGGCAGATACCAGAGAGTTAGCGCCTAGACGATTCGCTCCATGATATTGGTATTCACATTCGCCTGCCGCAAACAGACCAGGAATGTTTGTCATTTGGTTGTAATCAACCCACATACCGCCCATGGAATAGTGCACAGCCGGGAAGATTTTCATCGGTATTTTACGAGGGTCATCCCCCATGAACTTTTCGTAAATTTCAATAATCCCGCCAAGCTTCACGTCCAGCTCTTTCGGGTCCTTGTGAGAGAGGTCCAAATACACCATGTTCTCACCGTTAATGCCCAGCCCTTGATCCACACACACATTAAAAATCTCACGTGTAGCAATATCGCGCGGCACCAAGTTACCGTAGGCTGGATATTTCTCTTCAAGGAAATACCACGGCTTTCCATCTTTATAAGTCCAGATGCGGCCGCCTTCACCACGTGCTGATTCCGACATTAAGCGGAGCTTGTCATCTCCTGGAATAGCCGTTGGGTGAATCTGGATAAATTCTCCGTTGGCATAATGTACGCCCTGTTGGTACACCGCACTTGCTGCTGTGCCTGTATTAATTACGGAGTTCGTTGTTTTACCAAAAATAATACCAGGCCCGCCGCTAGCCAAAATAACAGCGTCTGCAGGAAAAGTCTCAATCTCCATCGTCTTGAGATTCTGGGCACTTATGCCGCGGCATACACCTTCGTCGTCGACGATGGCCGAGAGGAACTCCCAGTTCTCACGTTTCGTTACAAGACCTTCGGACTCCCAGCGGCGCACTTGCTCATCCAGCGCATACAAAAGCTGTTGGCCTGTCGTTGCGCCAGCAAATGCAGTGCGGTGACGCTTCGTTCCGCCGAAACGACGGAAGTCGAGTAATCCCTCAGGTGTGCGGTTGAACATTACGCCCATCCGGTCCATAAGGTGGATGATACCCGGTGCTGCTTCACACATCGCCTTGACCGGTGGCTGATTCGCCAGGAAGTCACCGCCGTAAACGGTATCGTCGAAGTGCTCCCAAGGAGAGTCGCCCTCCCCTTTCGTATTTACCGCGCCGTTGATGCCGCCTTGCGCACAAACGGAGTGTGATCTTTTTACAGGCACTAATGAGAATAATTGAACATGCGCACCGGACTCCGCCGCCTTGATGGTAGCCATCAGGCCGGCCAGACCGCCACCCACGATAATGATATTTGCTGTTGCCATGATAGTTCACTCCCTTTATTGAAAATATCAGAAAGGATTCTGGAATCTAGTCCTGAGAGGATAATTACTTAGATGAAAGTCTTTATGGACTGAGCTATGGAAGCTGCGGTTTGAAATTCAGCATCACGGAAAGTGACTAGCGAAATGAGGAACATAAACGTTACAAGAACAAATATACCGAGACAAAGGTAAGAGGATACCCGCTGTGAACGAGGTCCTACCGTGATTCCCCAGCTGATCAAGAAAGACCATAGGCCGTTTGAGAAGTGAAAGCATGCTGCAACGATACCGATAATGTACAGTGTCAACATCAGTGGTTGAGTCACGATATCATGCATCAGACCGCCCAGCTCTTCATGCTCAACACTACCAACTGCCACCTGAACCCGGGTTTGGAACAAATGCCAGACTATGAAGATAAAGGTAATAATTCCTGTAATGCGTTGCAGCGTATAACGCCAGTTTCTTTCAATGTTGAAACGGTTCAAGTTCGGCTTGGATTGATAGGCAATATACAGTCCATATACGCCATGGTACAGCAGAGGTAGCCATATACCGAACAATTCCAGGAAGAAGACAAGCGGCAGGCTATTCAGCCATATCACGCTGTCAGTGAAACCGGAAGCGCCACCCTCTACAGCCGCAAAATTCGTCATCATGTGCTCAATGAAGAAAGCTCCAAGCGGGATAACGCCTAGCAAGGAATGAATCTTTCTGGAATAAAATCCTTTCATACAAAGTAACCCCTTTCCGATTAAAACAGCGTTTTCATTATTGTGTATTCACCGCCGGAACTACATTTGACACAGGATAACGTAGAATATGTCATGACAAAACGTCTATATTTACCGCTATCCTTGGTTTTCCGGACTTTGTTTTCTTTTTCACAAAATGTGAATATCTTGTGTCACTTTTCATGTTACTCCTTTTTCCCTTATAAGGGAATTGCAATCTAATTATTAAACGTTATACAATAAACGCATAAGAATAGATTTTATATGATAATAATTCTCATTTAGAGAAACAACATTTTCCGACAAATCTTTTATTTCCTTATGGAGCAAGAAGTATTGTCTTCATGGCTATGAATTTCATCACTACTGTTTATAGATTGCACTACGAGAGGATCATAAATATGTTTGACGATTTAGATGTTTTTGCAGCGGTTGTGGAGCACTCCAGCTTGAATCGGGCCTCCCGCCAGCTCAATCTGTCCCAACCTGCCCTATCTCGTAAAATCTCCAAGCTGGAAGAACGACTGGGTGTCGCGCTATTTAATCGTTATGGCAAGCGTCTGGAGTTAACCGAGGTTGGGCGTCTTACTTATTCCTACGCACTTGAACAACGGCAGCAGCGCTCTAAATTTCTGGAGGCATTGTCAAAATACAAAGAAGGCGAGCCTAAGCTCGTCACCTTAGGGGCGTCACTTACCTCACTGCAGACCACTCTGCCTCCACTAGTTAACGCATATATGGAGAAATACCCAACTGCGGAGCTGAAGCTAATCACAGGCCGAACACATGAAATTGTCTCCTCTGTCAGTGAAGGAAAGTCAGATATAGGTCTGATCGCTTCCTCTATTCAAGAACCTGGACTGCGCTGTATTTCTCTGTTTGAGGATCAACTTCGACTGGTTGTTTCTGAGCATCATCCTCTGAATCAATCTACCAAGCTAACCATGGATGATCTGTCCCGACTGCCTATGATCCTGTTCTCCAAAGGCACCTGGTACCGACGTCTAACAGACGATCTGTTCCAGCGCTGTGGAATTGATCCAGACGTTCGGATGGAGATTGACTCCTTCGAAGCCATCGTGCGGCTGCTGCCGACAGTCAATGTGGCAGCGTTACTGCCCAAGTCTTATCTGCGTCCGCAGCTGTTAAACGGCGGTGGGCTGGTCTCTCTGCATATTAAGGAGCTGGAGCAGACTCAGCGAACTACCTGCCTGATTTACCGTGACGATGGGAGCCTGAGCACAGCGGCCCGCAGCCTCGTGCAGGTCACAGAAGAGATGTTTCTAACGGAACGAGAGAAATAGTACATACCTCTGCGTGCAGCCTTAATTAAAAAAAGCCCTCCGTCCCATGTAAAGGACGGAGGGCTTTTCTATTTAATCTTGGTTTACAACTTCATCCTCAAATCGATCAATACTTTCATTAGAACCAATGAGTACCATAACGTCGCCCTCACTCAAATGATCATGTGCCGTTGGAGCCACTATAATTCCACTTTCCCGGTTCAGGGCAACAATACTGCAGCCATATTTCGCTCTTGTATTTAAATCTGACAAGCTTTTCCCGTTCATGCAAGACGGAACGGTTAGCTCGACGATTTTATAATCCTTGGACAGTTCAATATAATCCAGCAAATTGGGTGTCACGAGCTGATGTGCTACACGAATGCCCATATCCCGCTCCGGAAAAATAACCCGGTCCACGCCCAGCCTGGACAACGCACGACCATGAAGGATCGAGATCGCCTTGGCTACCACTTGCTTGACTCCAATCTCTTTTAACAAAATCGCAGCCAGAATACTTCGTTCCATATTGTCACCAATCGCTACAATCCCACAGTCAAAGTTCCGTACGCCGAGCGAGCGCATAATTCCTTCATCTGTAGCATCAGCCACTACCGCATGCGTCAGGTGATCGCTCATTTCCTCCACACGCTCCTCATGGTGATCAATGCCGAGCACCTCGTAGCCCATTTCCATCAGCTCAAGTGCAAGGCTTGAGCCAAAGCGGCCTAACCCGATTACTACAAATTGCTGTGCTTTCATTTCGGATTAACTCCTATCCAATAATTATTTTACCTTCTGGGTGCTTATACAATGGTTTACCCTGTTTTGGTCCAAGCGCATACACTAATGTCAATGGACCTAGCCGCCCCGCAAACATCGTCAGACAGATCAGAATCTTGCCGAAGATAGACAGTTCAGGTGTCAGGCCCATGGTTAGTCCCACCGTGGCAAAAGCTGAGGTCGTCTCAAATAATATCGCTAAGAAATTACTATCCTCTGTTGTGGACAGTAACATCGACACCGTGAGGACCAATAGCAAAGCGAGTAATGTTAGCGTCAACGCTTTATAGATACGCTCCTGCGCCAACCGGTAACGGAACAGTACAACATCTTCACGTCCGCGCAGCATCGCGATTACTGCACCAATCATAATCGTAAAGGTTGTAGTCTTGACCCCGCCACCTGTTGATCCTGGAGATGCACCAATAAACATAAGAATAACCATAAAGAACTGTGAGGCTTGCCGCAGTCCGGCAATATCCACCGTATTGGCGCCAGCGGTTCGGGGCGATACGGACTGAAAGAATGCCGATAATATTTTGCCGCCGAAATTTAAATTCCCCAGTGTGCGCTGATTCGTAAATTCAAATATAAAAATAACCAAAGCGCCGATAAGAATAAGCCCTGCAGTGGTGGAGAGTACAACTTTGCTATGCAAAGATAATTTACGTTTGACACGAAACTCCACCAGATCCGACATGACAATAAAACCAATACCGCCAGAGACAATCAGAAACATCACCACGATGTTCACTAGCGGGTCATATACATAATCGGTTAAACTCCGGAAATCCCCGAAAATATCAAATCCAGCATTATTAAACATAGACACCGCATGAAATATTCCAAAATAAATGGCCTTTCCCAGTGGCATATCAAACGCCCAGCGTATGGACAGAAGCACCGCTGCACAGCCTTCGATGACCAAGGAATAAATAAGTACTCTCCGGATCAGTCGAACAATCCCCTCCATAGAGCCTTGGTTCATTGCTTCCTGAAGGATCAGTCTGTCCCGCAAGGAAATTTTGCGTTTCATCATCATGGCAAATAAGGTCGCCATTGTCATAAACCCTAAGCCACCAACCTGGATAAGCACCATAATTACGGTTTTCCCAAAAATGGTGAATGTCGTCCCGGTGTCCAGCACCACAAGTCCTGTCACACAGGTGGCCGATGTTGCAGTAAACAACGCATCAATAAAACTCACAACATTCCCACTGGTACTTGAAATGGGAAGCATAAGCAGCAAGGCTCCAATCAGAATGATCGATGCAAAACCAAGCACCATAATCTGAGGCGGAGAGAGCTTCAGGAACTTTGATTCAGAAACCCTGCGAAACTGTGAAGCCACTACGCTCACCCTCTTATCTAAATTTAAAGAATTCCAACAAAAAAAGCACTGGAAAACCAATGCTACCCTTGGTTCCTGCAGTAAATTAGCCTACGAGGTTAGCTGACGGATTCGGACTGTGCAGGCTGCCCTATTCGTTCCTAGAACGAAATTCACCCCTGATGAATAAAGACAACGCCTATGGCGTATACTCATCTTTTCATTACTTCTTATGGTTCCCCCGTTTTCACCTGAAATTCGGCTATATACAATTGCATACAAATTATATATGTTATTTCGATAAATCACAAAGACACTATTAATGGTGATTCATATGAAAAATGCGGTTTGGAGAGGATGTACCACTAAGAGTGCCTTTTCTCATCACTTTTCCGTGTTTTCCCTGCAATTGCATCGATTTTCATGAAAAATGAAGAAATAATCACCTTAAATTCATGGTATATATTCAGCTACCTATTCTATAATATCTCTATTACCCATAAAAAGAATATACGATGATTTTTGTAACTATCATGGCACTAATACTATAATGGAACATAACATTGTCAGTTTACAAGGAGGCGTTACATGAATCCCGTTGGCCAGCCCTTACAGCAACGTGCCCTCTCCAAGAGGCTCATCATCTCGGGCATTATCGGTCTTATTCTATTTATTATGTTTCAAATTGCTCCCTCGGTGCTAAATAGCCCTGCCGGGGAAGATACTACTGTCATCAGTAAGGCGGAAGCCCGCGACAAAGCCATATCATTCGCAGAACAAAAGCTGAACTACACCAAAGCACCAACCGATCAGTGGAATGTACTGTACGATACGGACTCTTCCTTTTATGGTTATATGTCCCGCGAGAAGCTTTTGGAGGACTATACAAAAAAGAAATTGGATCAACGATATCCTTTTGACATTTTCCGTGTAACACTTAGTCCTTCAGCGGAACAAGAGCCACTGATCTCTGTTGACCTCAATATGTATACTGGTGCAGTTGTCGCTTTCACACAAGGTGCAGAAGGATCAGGTACCGGATTACCAAACAATGTATCCACCAGTGCAAAAGAAGAGGACAAGGGTACTACCTTATCACTTGCACAAAAAGAAAATCTTGCCCGTCCCTGGCTTCAGGAATGGGATGTAAATCCCGCCAAGCTACAAATTGAATCGAATACGGGAAACTACGGGCTCGTGTATACAGATCGTTCCGTTCAGATCGGCGAATCCTTACTACACTATTATTTCGATTTCACTGGCGAACAGGTATCCAGCTTTAAAGCAGGATTCACCGCTCCAGCCTGGCATACCACCTATGTAAAGGACCAGACCTCTCTCGCGGAAAAGTTTACTTTATTCGGCTACGGTTTGCCTACTTTAGCTTTAGGAATTCTGGCACTCATCTACAGCATACTTAGAAGAGAACATACCTCCTTTAAGCGTGGAATATTCCTAAGCTCAGCTTATTTTGTAATCATGATGATCAGCACCTATAATATGCTCCCTGAATCCTCAGGCGAAGGACTCGAGGCTCAGATAACTTCCGTCATAATGTTCATCATTTATGCCTTATATAGCCTCCTAATGTCTTCCCTGCTCTATTTTTCTTTAGTTGGAGGGGACGGCCTATGGAAAAAAGAAGAGGGGATGAACCCATGGCCTCGTGCTAAAGAGCCTGGCTATGGAAAATATGTTCTGGATAGTATCCGGGCTGGATACGTCTGGGCATTCGTGCTGCTAGGGGTGCAGACCCTTATGTTCATCGTATTATCACTTACCTTGCAGAACTGGTCCACTACTGACGCTACTCAATCTCCTTACAACATGAGATATGCTTGGCTGCTGCCCATCGTTGCATGGCTCGCTGGTTTATCCGAGGAAGCCATTTATCGTTTTTTCGGAATTCCTATGTTGAAAAAAGTATTCCGAAGCACGTTCATTGCTTGCCTGATCACCACGCTGGTTTGGGCGTTTGGCCATACGCTGTATCCGATCTACCCCATCAGTTCCCGTCCTATTGAGCTGACCGTGATCGGTTTGCTCTTTAGCTATATATTCCTTCGTTACGGCTTTATTGCCGTCATGTTCAGTCACGTCGTGTTTGACAGCATTCTGATGGGCGCTACGCTGATCTTTATGAAGGAAAGCGTGAATGTAGGGGCTGGTATCTTCGCGATTATCATGCCGTTCATAGTCGCCTACATCGTCTATCGGTTTAATCCACCGCAAAAATCAGAACCTAAGCCGGTTGAACCTACATCTGTAATTTAAAGAAGTAACGGGTGGATAACCTATAATTAAAAAAGGTGTCACAGCAGAAAACTGCTGTGACACCTTTTTTATATTTACGTATACATCATTCCAGTATTTCGAATGCCTATGTCGCTGGCTCTTCATCCTTGAGCGCCTCAAGAATTTGACTAGCCAGCTTTTCGCCAATAGAAAGTGATTTAAAATCCTCTATGGAGGCTTCTTTAATTTTCTTTAGTGATCCGAAATGCTTAAGCAGCGCCTTGCGCCGCTTCTCGCCTATACCTGGTATGGAGTCCAGTTTAGAAGTAACCATGGACTTCCCACGTTGTTCACGGTGGAAGGTGATGGCGAATCTATGCACCTCATCCTGAATCCGTTGCAACAGATAAAATTCCTGACTATCCCGAGCCAAAGCGACAGGTTCTGGCGGATCTCCAACCAAAAGCTGAGCCGTCTTATGCTTATCATCCTTAACGAGACCACAGACCGGAATGAATAACCCCAGCTCGTTCTCCAGAATATCAATAGCTGAGGATATCTGCCCTTTACCACCATCGACTACGATAAGATCTGGTATCGGCAGGTTCTCTTTCAGCACCCGTTCATACCGCCGCCGGATGACCTCGCGCATCGTTCCATAATCATCCGCACCCACCACCGTACGAACCTTATATTTACGATACTCTTTTCGTGCGGGCTTGCCATCAATGAAGACAACCATCGCAGAAACCGGATTAGTCCCTTGAATATTCGAGTTATCGAACGCCTCGATCCGGCTTAAGCGTTCGAGCCCCAAGCTCTCGCCTAAGCTCATTGCAGCACCAGAGGTACGTACTTCATCTCGTTCAATAAGCCGGAACTTCTCGTCGATTGCGACTGTAGCATTTTGGCAGGCCATACCGACCATCTGCTTCTTGAGGCCACGCTGTGGAACTAGCACTTTGGTGCCGAGCCACTCCTGTAGAATAGAGGCGCCACCTGCAGCATCAACGACACCTGCTGCTGATGCTTCCGCAGCGGCCATTTCACGGGCCTCAACTTCTTCAGGCGATTCGGGGGTATCTTCCCCCTTTTGTAGATCTTCTTCGGCTGGAGCAGCAATGACAATCGCCGGTTTAGCTTCTTTATCAACCACTGCTTCCTCGTCAAGCACATCCGGCAGAAGAATCTCCTGCGGCAGAGCAGGATTATCACTGTAATACTGCGTCACATAAGACATAAAGTCACTGTAGGCTTCCCCATAGAACGGAAAGACAGAGGAGTGGCGCTGAATCATCTTCCCTTGTCTCATGTACAGAATCTGTACACACATCCATCCCTTGTCTACCGCATAACCAAATACGTCACGATCCTTAGTATCTGTGGTGTTAATCTTTTGTTTCTCCATCAATGCATCAATATGGATAATCTGATCCCGCAGTTCCTTCGCCCGTTCAAAATATAATTCCTCAGCAGCTTCCTGCATCTTCTGCTGTAGATCCTTCTTAACCGCATCATGACCTCCGCTCAGAAAAGCAGCGATATCTTGCGTAATCTGCTCATACTCGGATTTCTGCACTTCCTTCTCACACGGCGCCAAGCATTGGCCCATGTGATAGTAAAGACAGACTTCCTTTGGCATTACGCCACATTTACGGAGCGGATACATACGATCGAGGAGCTTTTTCGTTTGCTGTGCAGCATAACCATTAGGATAAGGGCCGAAATATTTTGCTTTATCTTTAATCACCCGGCGTGTGACTTCAAGCCGAGGGTGAGTTTCATTCGTTATTTTGATATAAGGAAATGTCTTATCGTCCTTCAGAAGTACGTTATAACGCGGCATATGCTTCTTAATCAGATTGCACTCGAGAATGAGCGCTTCCATGTTACTGGACGTAACAATATATTCGAAATCTGCAATATTAGCGACAAGCCGCTGAGTTTTACCATTATGACTGCCTGTAAAATAAGAGCGAACCCGGTTCTTAAGCACCTTCGCCTTACCCACATAAATAATGGTGCCTTCTTCATTCTTCATCAGATAGCACCCGGGCAGGTCGGGTAATAGAGCCAGTTTGTTGCGGATATTGTCCAAAATGATCCCCTCCAGCTAAATTGGACCCATAATTAATTGGCATTCAGCACACAAAACGCCTCCGGAATGAACCGAAGGCGCTGAGCGGCAGGGCCGAGGCCCGAACAGTAGCATTTAACAATTATTGATGTTTAGCTACGATATTTTTCAGGGATTCTTTGGAGTTCAATCCCACAACTTTATCTACCGGTTGACCGTCTTTGAAGAAGATCAGGGTTGGGATACTCATCACGCCAAAACGGGAAGCCGTTTCCGGATTCTCATCCACATTCAATTTTGCAATCTTCACGCTGTCTCCCAGTTCTGCGGACAATTCGTCCAAGATTGGAGCAATCATCTTACAAGGACCACACCAAGGAGCCCAGAAGTCTACTACTACAGTACCTTGACCTTCCACTTCGTTACTGAAGGTTTGGTCAGACACGTTCACGATAGCCATGATATTGTTCCTCCTCTAAAGTTTTACGAAACATTACTCCACTCTAAACCAAAGCTTAGTTTATGGAAGCTGCTCCGAAAATATAAGTTAATAAATTGTTTCATGTAATATGATAACCAAATTACCACTTACCGACACAATTCCAGTATAACATATCTTTAAGGGATATGTTATATATCACATACAATTATATTGCCCTCAAACTAATTTTATTTACGTTACTCTTTTCTTTACAATCTCCCCAGCCTTTCGGTATACTCTAAGAAAGCGCATTAAATGTCAATGACTTATTTCATAATGGTCAACTCAATTTGCATCTTAACAATACAGGCATTGTCCCTGTAAGGAGGCAGAAGCTATGGATGTCAACGCGCAAGCACGGGACCCACGAGAACATATCAACGAAGAACCCCGCAATGATCTAGGCGATTTAATGAATGGATTTTTCGGAATGACTGCATTTATGACCGTTGTCTTTTTCGGCATGGTTATCATTAAGTTCATTTCGGAGTAAGGGAATCATCGCAATATAAACAGAGGCCGTCTCAAAAGTAGTGAATGCTACTTAGGGGGCGGCTTCTGTTTTTGAGAGTAAATAAGAAAAAACAGAGAGCAACGATCCTCCAATAAAAGGAGAATCGCTGCTCTTTTGAATGTTACGGTTATGAATATTTCAAGTTTATCTAATCGTCCCTCGTTGATTCTCCCCATGCAGTGGAATGACATCCACAAAAGGAGCAATACGATCCATCAAACGTTGGCCTTTATAAATCTCCTCGCCATCCTTGCTTGTAAAGCTAAGATGTTTCTCCAATCCATCGAGCGGATAATTCGAGGTATAGAAGGTTGGCTTACGGTTCATCCGATAATTCAGAATCGCACCAAGCACATGATCACGCGCCCATGGATTCAAGTTCTCCGCACCAATATCATCAAAAATAAGTAAATCGCAGTTTTTCAACGTATCTACGGTTTCCTTCATCTTCTGGCCGTCCATCATGATCGACTTCAAATCCTCGATAAAATCTGGCATATATACGATAACTCCAGTATAGCCGGCAACAGCAAGCTCATGAAGCAAGTAACACATCAGAAATGTTTTGCCTGTTCCGAAAGTCCCATGTAGATAAATCCCGCGCGAGGTCAGACCCTCTTCTTTAACGCTCGTGATATAATCAAATATTTTATTAACAGCAGAGACCCGGCGTGGATCCTTGCCCATAATATCTATTTCATCATAACCGCCATTGAGCACACGCTCGTCCACATAAAAGCTACGGATACGTTTGCGGATGCTATCCTGATTATCCTGTGCCACTTTAAGCCGGCATGCCGTCTTGCGCTCATATAAGTCCGCCGAACCATTCACGCTCTCGACCGTAAGTTTGCTAAAGTGACCAGGGAAATCATTCGGACATTTCTCTAGACCCGGACAGTTCGCACAGTGGCGGCTTTCCTCTACATATTGATACAGGCGGCTCATATGAAGCCGCAGTCGCGAATCATCTAACTCAGGATGTTCAGACTGTAATGCCTTCACAAGCGGATGATTGAATAACTCCTGTTCAAGATCGCGTTGACGCTGCCGTAGAGTTGGATTGTTAATCGAACGAAGCACATCGCCCATAGACTCCATAGTTCCACCTCTCTTTCATTACGGCGCTTGGGAAACGCCTTTTTTCTTGTTGGCTTTAATTTCTGCCGCTTTCTTCATCATCGCCGCGAATTCCTCTTCCGATACCGTTCCGGCACTTCCATCGTCCAGCACAATCGGAATTTCCGGTTTAGCGGATCGACCTGTATTTTTGGCATATGAACGTGATCGAGATCCTGCCGCCGTGTTAGTTGTAGCTCCCTTGCCTTTCACTTTGGACTGATCCCTGATATATTTTACAGCCTTTTCGTAGGTGTTCACCTGTTTAACCAGCATATTGGAAGCGATAGCCTCCACAAAATTGCGGTTCATTCGCTGTTCTCCACCTGAGGCTACCATAGTCATTAAGTAATGAATAAGTACATTGATTACTTCACCGCTTAGCTTATAGTTCAAATCTATTTTCTCGAACATATCCATCAAATGACTGGGTACTGCACCTGGGAAAAAAGTTTGAAGCAGCCGCGTATAAGGTTCGTTCCGCAGCATCATATTATATTGGTGGATGTCACATTTGGACAAAAATTGTGGTGGTACTTCTACATAATACTCCATCTCTACTGATTGCTCCGGTGGTGCTATAGAATCATCATTCTCTTCAGAGGCACTGGAACGGATGGAAACAACCTTAGCAGCAGCAACTTCACGCTTTTCTTGTCGTTTCATATCCTGCCTGAAATGCTGGCTCGCTTTATATTGCAGTGCATCCAGAATAACCTCGCCATCCGGTGAGAACACGCCATCTTCATCCAGCAGACGACATAAATCCTGCGGACTGAGTTCGTACTTATGAGCTACATAGTTAATAACACCCATTTGAGTATGGTCAAAACGCAGTTTTTCTACATGAGCCCGGTTCACGGACTCTCTTGGAAAACGCAAAATAATATCACTATATCCAATCGCTTGTTCTCCAGATTCACGCATACCAGGCTGACGCACAGTGGCTACTTCTGCAAGTGCCTGCTCCAGCTCATAATCAATGACATGTGTATTAAGTTGAAAAATATCATAAAAAGGCACGGAGATATTCTCTTTGCCTATGGATCTGCGACTCCATTCTTCTGGCTCTCGATTCCAGAATTGTTCCCGTAAGGACAGCACAGCAAATTTGCCGATTTTATCGCGTAACAGCAACGTCAAATGCTGAGTGGCAAAAAAGTCAGCTGGCGATAGCGGCGGCATAAGCTCATATTCATATAAGTAATCATCGGTTTCCGGCACATAGATTCGACAGGTCTGTAGCAGACCTACCGCTTCTAACCGGGAAGCCTGATCTATTAAATATTTGCGGCCTTTCTCATTTGGTTCAACGCCTAGCGTCATAAATAATCTGCGCTGTTGCTCCACTCCAGAATAGCCAATGCTATCTGCTGGCACATGTTCAACCAGCAAGCGATAGAAACTGATTGCAAAAGCTCCTACCATAGGCTGATACACAGAGCTAAGCATACGTCCATCTATAACACTAAGACCAAATTCGCGGGAAACGCAGTACCGATGATGTTCGGTGAAATGATGTAAGTTACTCATGCGCATCTACGGATACCCCCTTGTTTTCACGAATTCATACAGGATTCTATTCTATCATAAAAAACGTCGCCGGAAATGTAAATAAACTACCAATTCCGACTCTTTTCGCTATATAATCAGCTTTTTCATACGATTATCTACCTCTATTAAACAAGAAGAAACGGCTTCACTGTCCTCTGGAAATGAGGAAGGTTCCGTTTCTCGCTGAATTTCAAAATTGATTCTTAGCGTAGAACTAAAAGCTTATATGTTCAAAAAAACGACTCTCACATCAGAGCCGCAGGTCTTCCGATTAAATCTTTAAAACATCTTGTAACCGCCAAAGCGCAGTTTTTGAATGGTCCATCCACTCAATATAGCACCTGCAAGACCAGCGACACCAGTTAAGTAATCAACAAAGTGGAAACTGGAGAGATGCTCCCAGAGCGACATCGCGCTTCTATCCCAAATGGAATAGACTACGACGGGTAGAATAATAAGTACGAATAGATAAGCGGGAAACCAGGTTGTCTTCATTAACATGTTAAGAATAAATCCAATACCAAACATCATCACAAAGAATAAAACGGTTAGGATAAACACTGGAATAAACCCCATCTTACCGTCACTACCCCTTTCTATAAAGAAGCGCACATCTTATACGAGCTAGTAGTAAGTTTACTAGAAAAAATGTCACGAAGCAATGAACTTTATTCAAAATTAGGTCTAATACTCTTACAACGGAATGTCATCATTTGCTCTAAGCAACTTGATTGCGATACAATGCATATAGATTAATAAATCATACATAGTCTATGATGCAGGAGCTTCGTAGCTAGTTTTACGCGATGTTATTTCAAGCGGAGCCTATGCTTCGTAAAACAAAGCGTATGCTTCCGATGCAAGTTTTACGCGATGTTATTTCAAGCGGAGCCTATGCTTCGTAAAACTTTTAAGGAGTGAGATCATGAACGAAGCCGCTATGACACTGGAAGGCTGGTATGCATTGCATGACTTCCGCTCACTGAACTGGACCGCATGGACGGCAGCAGATGATGAAGAACGTGCCGTTGCTCTGGAAGAATTACATGCTTTTATGCAAGAATGGAGTCCTGTCGAAGAAGCCAAACAAGGCAGCTCCGCGGTATATTCCATCGTTGGCCAGAAGGCCGATTTCGTAATGATGTTCTTGCGCGAAAGCTTGGAAGATTTGAACCAGCTTGAGACGGCCTTTAACAAAATCGCTTTTGCTCAATATACAACTAAAGCCTATTCCTACGTAAGTATTGTTGAATTAAGCAATTACCTTGCGGGGGGCAGCGATGGTAGTGATCCTATGCAGAATCCGCATGTTATCGCACGTCTAAAACCTGTTTTGCCGCAAGCGAAGCATATTTGCTTCTATCCAATGAACAAGAAACGCGAGCTCGCCGATAACTGGTATATGCTTGATATGGATAAACGTCGGGAGCTGATGGCTTCTCACGGATTAATCGGACGTGGTTATGCTGGTAAGGTGAAACAAATTATCACCGGCTCCGTAGGTTTTGATGATTGGGAATGGGGCGTAACCCTGTTCGCTGAAGATCCGCTGCAATTCAAGAAGCTGGTTTACGAAATGCGCTTTGATGAAGTCAGTGCTCGCTACGGCGAATTCGGACCTTTCTATGTCGGCAACCTGCTGACTGAGGATTCTTTTGAAGAAATGCTTAAATTGTAATTGTAATAACAAAAAGGGTGAGTCTCCAGATCTTTATGGAGACTCACCCTTTTTAAACGCTATAACGAAGTTCCTGCTTCCTCATCCTCTTCGCTGTCATCTTCATCATCACGCAGACTTTCCAAATATTCAGCCGTAGCCCTGTCACGCGCTCGCCCTTTTTCCTTTAAGCGTTCAATGCCAGGGAGAATGAGCAGATCAATTTCCTTTTGAACAACATACGCTAGATCGTACTGATTCTGATCCTCCAGATAAGATCCAACCTCAATCAGTCCGTTATATCGGTCCAATTCTTCTCGGGTCAGCAATCCACGCACCTGCACGCTGCAGTGACGCATCTTATAAGAATCTTCCTTTTTTCAGAACCAGCGGAATCCCACCGATAATGAACAAATAGCGCATATCCACAACTTTTTTCAATTGAGCTGCAGTCCAGCCCTTGTAAGTTTTGCTGCCAACTACAGCAATCCCTTGACCTTTACCTAGAGAAGCTACTGTTCCTTTATTGCTGAATGCGAATTTCTTGGGTTGTTGATTACGGATCGCAGCCACCAAATTATGTGCACAGCACTCTCCCTGTTGCATAGCAATTTGTGCCGTTGGCGGATAAGGACGCCCTTCTGGGTTAATCATCAAGGAGCCGTCTCCAATAATGAAGATATTGTCTTGGCCTGGTGCACGTAAATATTCATCTACTTTCACACGTCCACGCATAGCTTCAAATCCTGCAGCTTCAATCAGACGATTCCCTCGAATTCCGCCTGTCCAGACAATTGTAGAAGCCTTAATCTCTTCGCCTGATGCCAGAATTACACCGTTTGGTAAACATTCTTTGATCGCAACGCCCATCTTGAATGTAACACCCTTCTTAGTGAGCAAGTTCATCGCATACTCAACAAGTTCTGGAGCAAATCCAGGCAGAGCTGTTGGAGCAGCTTCTATGTTATATATATTTACCATGCTTGGATCAACGTCAAATTCTTTGCACAACCCAGGGATGCGGTCAGCTAATTCGGCCACAAATTCAATTCCGCTAAAGCCGGCACCACCGACTACGAAATTAATATGCTCCTGAGCATTGTTCTCGTTCTTATATTTGGCAAATTGATACTCAATATGTTCACGAATCAAACGAACGGAGTTGATGCTCCGGATCGTCAGTGCGTATTTATCAAGTCCTGGAATACCGAATGTTTCAGGCTCTCCGCCCAAAGCAATGACGAGATAGTCATACGAAAGAGTACCATCCTCCAAAATAATCTTTTTCTGCTGGGTACGAATTTCCTGAACAGATGACTTAACGAGATCGATCTTGAATTCATCGATTAGTTTAGAAATAGACACCCGAGTGTGTTCAATACTGTCTGTACCCGCGGCAGGCATATGTAGATGGGTAGTAAAATAGTGGTACTCGTGACGGTTTACGAGCGTGACATCCGCTTCATTATAGTTCAAAGCCTTCTGTAAGCGCTGTGCGGTCAAAATACCCCCATAGCCCGCGCCTAAGATTACGATTTTGGGAATACTACTCATGTTCCGGCTCCTTCCAAGAGGTAAATCTGTCTTTGTATTTTTTATTGAAACAATGTACGGTCCTTTTTGTGAATTTATACACTTATATTTAGAAGAAATTCCAATCAAACTTAAAGGATTTCTAAATTGACCATATCCATTGTAAACCTTAGTGTACTATTAATCAAACATTAAAATACTAAAAAACGTCACATTCTTATTGTGTTCTAAAGTCTTTCTTTGCAGGTATGTGTCACAATGTTTATAATAAGAAAGAATACAAGTATGGCAAAATGAATATATCAACTCGGAGGTGTAATATCCCGTGACACAAGAGCAATCCGGCGTTCCTATGAGCGACCTTTTAATCATAGGTGGCGGTCCAGCTGGCATGTTTGCCGCATTTTACGGTGGGATGCGTCAGGCATCAGTAACACTTATTGAAAGTATGCCCCAATTGGGAGGACAACTTGCTGCACTTTATCCTGAAAAATACATTTATGATGTAGCAGGTTTTCCAAAAGTAACTGCACAAGAATTGGTTGACAACCTGACACGGCAAATGGATATGTTCCAATCGAATATCCGGCTGGAGGAGAAAGTAATTTCTGTTCAGAAACGGGACGAACGCCATTTTGTTGTTACAACTGATGTAGCAGAATATCACAGTAAAGCTATTATCATTACAGCTGGCGTAGGCGCTTTTGAACCTCGTCGTTTAGAACTGCCAGACGCAGGACGGTTTGAAAAAGCCAACCTTCATTATTTTGTAAATGATTTAAATGCCTTTAAAGATAAAAAAGTTCTGATTAGCGGTGGAGGAGATTCCGCAGTAGACTGGGCACTAATGCTGGAACCGATCGCGGAGCAAGTAACCCTGATTCACCGCCGGGATAAATTCCGTGCGCATGAGCACAGCGTAGAGAATCTGATGGCTTCCAAAGTTAACGTAATTACACCTACTGAAATTACAGAACTGCATGGTGACGAGTTTATTACTAAGGTTACCTTATCTCATATCAAGACCAAGGAAACACAAGAAATCGAAGTCGACAGTGTAATCGTCAATTTCGGATTTGTTTCCTCTCTGGGACCCATTGCAGAGTGGGGTATCGATATTGAAGGGAACTCCATTGTCGTTGACTCACGTATGGAAACGAGTATTCCGGGAATCTTTGCAGCCGGCGATATCACCACATATCCAGGTAAGCTGAAGCTAATTGCTGTAGGATTCGGCGAAGCCCCAACGGCTGTGAATAATGCAAAAGTCTACATCGATCCGGAAGCCAAGCTTTCACCAGGACACAGTAGTAATATGAAACTCTAATTCTATCTACCATAATAAAAAAGGGTATTCTGACAGGCCTATCAATACTAGCCTATCAGGATACCCTTTTATGTTTGTGACTCGCGGTTTATTTATATGTAGCCAGCTACAAAGGTATACTTTGCGCTCTTTTAATGAAGAACCGCATGAACTGGAGAGTGTAAGTTTCGTTTGCGAATCTCAACGAGTAGAAGAGCGATGAAATCATGCTCTAGTTGCAGTTCTATCGCTCTATGGTAAGAGTCTAGAAGCATCTCATCGGACAATTCAACCATAACGTTCATCTACCTTTCCTGTATTTGGATCTGAATCTATCATATCAAACTATCATTTTTCGAACAAGCGTTCGTGTTATCCACAAGTACATGTGGAAATCCTGTGTATAATATGTGCGTAAGCGTTACAAAGGTGATAACTGCACAGTGGAATATGGGGATAATAGTTATACACAGGACTGAACCACTTGTATACAGCTAAAAATATATTTTTATTGTAAATAAATCACAATATAATTTACCCCAAAAGAACGCAACTAAACGCAATTTTATCTTACTACTCTATTATCGTCAATTCTAAAATTTTTGTTAATTTACTGAGGTCTTGTATTAACCTCCAGAATCCATATTTTACCTGAATAATCCACGGCGTAATCAAAACCCAGTTCGCCTATTCCAGGGAAATGCCGCTCCATCAGTTCGATACATACGAGCGTCAGCCTGCGCATTTCTGCTTTCTTCGCTGAGGCTTTAATTCGAGGCAAGGATCTGCGAAGTCCTTCTCGACAAGAAAGCATCGTGCCTCCTTTACATAAATTAGTTACGAACAGGCCAGGCCGGGCCAATCTTCCCACCATAGAGCGAAACTCCCAAACACCGCCATTCCTCACTACTTTGACCCGATAATCAATAGGACGCCCACCAATTCTGGCGAGAGAAATCCCCTGTTGAATCAAATATTTACGTCTAACCTTGACGAAATGAAGCGCTCGTCTCATGGATCTAAAGTCCTTGTAAATTCGAGTTCTGTCCATATAAGTAAATCCATAACCTCGACTATCCCGAAACACTTTAATTACACCGTAGCCTCCACCGCCAACTATTGGTTTAATAACAACATTTCCGTATCTCCGGAGCATGGCTAACAGTGAGTCAGCCGAATACACCCTCGTCATTGGTATATAATGAGAAACCCTCGCGTCACTGAGCAATGCTTCTGTCTTCAACCATTTGCTAGCCAATTGTCTTCCCGACATCGTCCTTTCCCTCCTTTCACATTCCAGCCTACCCTATACATTACTCAGAAAAGGCCCCACCCTCTTGTATGATTGTCCGTGTAGGAGGAAGCTCTTAGCAAAAAGGGCTTAGAGCTTGTATCGACAACATTCTCAACCTCGCAGGTTAGATTGCAGATTTTGTAGAACCTCATTTCTGAACATTCGACATCTAAATCGCAATGGATGAGTTCACTATAACTAGAATAATCTTCAAAATCGTTGTATTATTAATAGCGGTTACATTTTCAATTCCTACTATATAATAATGAATTAGAGGCTCGCTAAAAAACAGCGCGGGGAGGGCTCGGAATGGCTCAGTTTTTCGAGGTATTATATTGGGTGGCCATGCTTGGGATGTCCATCGTATTGGCTGGAACGACTATACTGATCTGCGCTATTGGCTTTAAATTCATTAAAGACAGACGCAGAGCACTGGGTGCTGGCTGTATTGCCTTTTCCCTTGGAGCCGCAGGGCTCATCGTGTTTATGATTAACTACAAGTTTATTATTCCAGCCTAATTGTACGCAGGAACAAACAAAAGCCCTCTCGAGGAATTCCATCGGAGGGCTTTTGTTTGTATGTCACTCATATATCTAGCGTAAGACGGATCATATCCACTACCTTGATCCCATTTTCAACAATCTCTTCACTATAATGTCTGATAAAAAAATCTCTATCGATTCCGGTAATCCTAAATCCACATTTCTGATAAAGAGCCAGTTGTCCTACACTAGAATTTCCCGTACCCACTTCAATCGTCTTCGCACCAAGTAATCTCGCATTCTGAATCGCATGATACACCAACTGTTTTCCTATCCCTTTACTTTGCTGATTCTCATCAACGGCTATATTCACTAGCTCCACTGTCTCAGGTCTCGTTTGTAGCAAAACATAGACACCTATAATGCAATTCTCCACTTCAGCTACAAAACATTGCCCTCTTTTTAAATACGCTTCAACAAGACTTAGGGAAGGATCGGCTAATAACAACAAATGTAAGGGTGGTTGTTCTTCTGCGTTTAATTTCCTAATTAGCATGCTTAGAGCTCCTTGTGATGACTTTTGTCATTGAGAATAAAAAAGCCTCCAAGCCCGTGTTGTAGAACTCAACATGGGGCTTGAAGGCGTAACGTCGCGATTAGCAAGGCTCTTCGTTCGGTTTTCCTGCATCCGTAGCTGTACGGAAGCTTGAGCCACAGCCACAGGTTGCAGTAGCGTTCGGGTTATTAATAGTGAAGCCACCTGTCATGCCGGATTCTTCAAAATCAATTTCGAGACCATCAAGGTAACGAAGATTTTCTTTCTCCACGACAACCTTCATTTCTTGGATGTCCATATATACGTCCTGATCGGTTTCATTATCATCAAAGCCCATAGCGTAAGAGAATCCACTGCAACCGCCGGGCGTTACTCCAATACGGAGGAACATGTTCGGCACTTCTTGTTCAGCAAGCATCGCCTTTAATTGTTCTGCTGCCTTTTCGCTAATATTAATCATGATCATATCCTCCTATAAATTAACTTACTTCAACAGAAAAACTTATGTTTAAGGGACCTTCCGGTCAAAAATTACTTTCTTAAAAATATATACTTAATAAACTCAGTATAACCGACTATTCCATTACCCTCAAGTCACAACTGCCTTATGCCTGACCTGCCGCACCAAAATAAACCATCCATATCCAGCTGTTGATCCCCTTATAAGAGAGGTTTATAATAAGGAAGGCAAACATAAGTAAAAATTCGGAAATTTGTCACGGAGGCTAAACCTCCGATTTATTTTCATGAATGAACAGCTACCGTCTGGGTAAGTCTGGGAATTATCTGCGGGCAATGGACCCCGTAAAACTTTCAGGAGGAATTTATTATATGTCTACTCTTTTCACCCCCCAAACAGACGCCCGAATGATGAACATTATTGAAAAAGTTCGTGGCGGCGAAAGATTGAATTTAGAAGATGGCGTTTATTTATATCAAAGTAACGACCTACTTACGATTGGCCAGTTAGCAAATGAAGTCAATCTCGCAAAGAACAACAACAGGGTATATTTTATCGAAAACATGAGTCTATATTTCACCAATGTTTGCGAATCTCACTGTGCATTCTGCAATTTCCGCAAAGATGATGGAGAAGAGGGAGCTTATACCCTTTCCGGTCAGGAAATGGTGCAATATGTCGAACAGCATATTCATCCAGGTGTGCGCGAATTTCATATCGTCGGCGGTCATAATGACAAGGTTCCTTTCCAGTATTACGTGGATTCTTTAAAAGCCTTGAATGAACGTTTTCCTGAGGTAACCTTAAAAGCATACACTGCAGCCGAAATCGATTTTTTTACCCGAATTAGCGGGTTGAGTATTCGTGAGGTGCTGGAACAGCTGCGTGCTGCTGGACTTAAGACGCTTACCGGTGGTGGCGCAGAAATATTATCCGATCAATACCGTAAAAAAATGCGTGTAGATAAGGCTAATGTGGAAGAATACCTAGAAGTTCACCGGACAGCACATCAGCTTGGCATGAAGACCCATACGACTATGCTCTACGGCTCGATTGAATCTCATGAGGATCGTATCCGGCATATGATGCAGATTCGTGATCTACAGGATGAAACCAATGGCTTTATGGTATTCATTCCATTATCTATGCAGCCTAAGAACAAGAATGCAGGAATTATGCGCCGCAACTCCGCTTATGAGGATCTGAAGACGATTGCGATCAGCCGATTGATGCTGGATAATTTCGATCACATCAAAGCTTACTTTATTAATATCGGTCCTCAGCTTACACAGGTTGCACTGAACTTCGGTGCTTCTGACGTACATGGTACTATTCTTAAAGAACGCATTAGCCATGCGGCTGGTGCCTTAACACCTGAAGGCCTCACTCGCGATGAATTGATCTGGTTAGTAAAAGGTGCTGGACGAATTCCAGTAGAACGCGACACGTTCTACAATGCGATAAAGGTATACGAATAAAAGACTACCTAGATCCGTTATCCTATATTGGAAAGGAAGTTCGGTCAGCATGAGAACACTACTCGTTCTGGGCGGCGGCTATGGCGGCTTGGCCCTAATTCAAGAATTGCTCAATAATCACCTTCCACAGGATATTGAAATTATCTTAATTGACCGAATGCCTTATCAAGGAATCAAAACGGAATATTATGCGCTTGCCGCAGGTACAGTAACTGACTATCACTTGCGGATCCAGTTTCCGGTTCATCCCCGTCTCACTATCCGTTACTGTGAGGTGAGTTCCATTGATTTGGAGAGTAGAATCGTTACAATGGAGCCTGACGAGACTGTGTCTTATGACATACTTGCCATTGCACTAGGTTGTACCGACAATTACCATAACATCCCTGGAGCTGATCAATATACTTGCAGTATCCAGACCTTTGCAGGGACACGCGAAACTTACCAACGTTTAAACGATGTGAAGCCTTATGGAACTATAAACATTGTAGGCGGAGGACTAAGTGGAGTGGAATTGGCGGCAGAGCTTCGGGAGAGCCGACCAGATCTTAATATTGCTATTCTGGATCGCGGTGAACGTGTCTTATCTGCCTTCCCTGCGAAGCTGTCACAGTACGTGGAGGAATGGTTTCACCACCATCAAGTACAGACACTTGGACGTGTCTCCGTATCCCATGTAGAGAAAGATGCGCTTTTTAACGGTACAGAGGAAATTCTTTCAGATGTTACAGTATGGACCGCAGGGATCCAACCTGTGAAGGTTGTTCAGGAATTAACAGTCCCGAAGGATCGCGGAGGACGAATCATTTTGGATGAATATTATCGTGTACCTGATTATCCAGAAGTGTATGTAATTGGCGACTGTGCCAGCCTGCCGTTCGCTCCAAGCGCACAAGCCGCAGGAGCGCAGGGTGAGCAGGTTGCTCAGGTTATTCAAGCCATGTGGCGCGGCGAGACCCCTAAGCTTCATCCTATTCGTCTAAAGGGTACCTTAGGCTCACTAGGCAAGAAAGCTGGATTTGGTCTGATGGGCCAACGCTCCGTCAAAGGACGGGTTCCCCGTATCCTTAAGAGCGGGGTGCTCTGGATGTCAAAACGCACTTTAGGATAAACCTAAGGGCTGCTCTTTTCCGTATTTATAACGGAAAAGAGCAGCCCTTTATTTTCCACAAAAAGCATTTAGTCAAGATCCATGTTGAACCAAGCCTCTAGCTCTTTGATTTTAGCATCAATTTTCTCTTCTAGCTCGGCAACCGTATCTGCAGCAACGATGTCACCTTCAACCATGGCAAAGGGAGTTAAATAACATTCCCCACAATTGTTCAGGCATCCGTATTCGATCACATCGTAATCTGGATTTTCCTCCAGCTTATGCATTAGCTTGTCTGTTCCGTGACCCATGTTACTGGCACAAAATTCAATAATTGGTCTCATGATGATCTCCCTATTCCGCCTAACCATTTTATTTTTTAACTTTTTGTACTATAATGAACTTATGAAAGGAGTGATTGAGAAATGAGTGAGAATGCACAAAGCACCGAAATGTATGATGAAGTATTGGAAGTGCTGGATAAGCTTCGTCCGTTCCTGCAACGCGATGGCGGCGACGTTGAACTGGTCGATGTAGAAGACGGCATCGTTAAGTTGAAACTTATGGGTGCCTGCGGCAGCTGCCCAAGCTCCACGATCACCTTGAAAGCCGGGATTGAACGCGCCCTTCTTGAGGAAGTAGAAGGCGTACAAGAAGTTATGCAAGTATTCTAATCCCATTCAATATCATTCCCGATCCTCCTCTTCAGGAGATCGGGATTTTCTTATTATAGAGGATTTACACTTCCCCTACAACATACAGCATAAAACCCGCTTGCCGTTAGGCAGCGGGTTTTATGCTGTATTAGAGATTAAGTTAGCTTTCTGTCTTAAAATGCTGGAATGATCGAGCCTTTGTACTGCTCTTCAATAAAAGCTTTAGCTTCTGGAGAATTCAGTGCAGCGACAAGCTTTTTGATTGCATCAGAATCTTTATTGTCAGGACGAGCTACCAGGATGTTAGCGTAAGGGGAATCCGTACCCTCAATGAACAAAGCATCTTTAGTAGGAACTAGGTTAGCTTCCAAAGCATAGTTAGTGTTAATCAAGGCAAGATCTACTTCATCCAATTGACGACCTAACATTGCTGCATCTAGCTCGATGATTTTAAGGTTTTTCTTATTTTCAGTGATATCTGCTTGGGTAGATGTGATGTTGGTATCATCTTTCAAAGAAATCAGTCCATTTTTGGCAAGCAAGATCAGTGCACGACCACCGTTTGTAGCATCATTCGGGATGGCTACTTTCGCACCATCAGCCAGCTCGTCGATGGATTTGATTTTTTTGGAATAAGCACCAAAAGGTTCAACGTGAACGGCTGTAACAGAAACTAGATCCGAACCGTTCTTTTGATTCTGGTCATCCAGGTAAGGTTGATGTTGGAAGAAGTTAGCATCCAGATTCTTCTCTGAAAGCTGAACGTTTGGTTGAACATAGTCAGTGAATTCTTTGATTTCTAATTTAATTCCTTGCGCTTCAAGCAATGGAGCAATAGCTTTTAGGATCTCAGCGTGTGGAACAGGTGAAGCACCAACCACCAATTTTACAGGTTCTGCAGATGACTCAGTTGCAGCACCATCTTTTGGTGCATTAGTAGCAGCCGAGTTAGAAGCATTATTGTTATTGCCGCAAGCAGCCAGCACCACAACCAGTGTCAGACTAAAAAAAGTAAGTAGTAATTTTTTCATTTTAAATCCCCCTCTTATCCTTGGTATTTGTATGAATAAGGCTATATATGGACGTACCTTATTTCCGTGTGAAATGTCGTACTAGTCGATCACCGGCCATTTGTAGCAGTTGCACCAGTATGACCATCAAGACTACAGAGATAATCATAACTTCCTTCTCATATCGGTAATATCCGTAACGAATCGCTAGATCCCCTAGCCCGCCGCCGCCTACCATCCCGGACATTGCCGTATAGGAGACCAGTGTAACCAGTGTGATCGTAACCCCAGCGAGCAGACCTGGACGAGCCTCTGGCAAAAGAACACGCATAACGATCTGATTCGTGGATGCTCCCATCCCTTGCGCCGCTTCGATTACTCCACGATCCACTTCTCTTAATGCCGTTTCCACCAAGCGAGCAAAGAATGGAGCTGCACCAATCACGAGCGGTGGAATCGTACCAAGTACTCCAATGGAGGTTCCAACGATGGTTTTGCTAAAAGGAATTAAAGCCACCATCAAAATGATAAACGGTACGGAACGCAAGATGTTTACAAAGAATGATAAGACCGAGTAAATTACTCTGATTACTATACTATTCGATCTTCCCCATAAATACAATAGAATTCCGAGTGGTAAACCAAGAATAATTGTGAACAATCCAGAGAATATTAACATTTGCAAGGTAGCAACTGTAGCATCCATCATTTCTTGCCAGTTTAAGTCTGCGAAATTCATTACGAAATCACCTCCACTTCAAGGCCTTGAGCGGTTAGTTCGGCTATCGTCACAGCGATCGCTTCAGCTGGACCTTCGAACCGAACAATCATTTGTCCATAAGGTACGTCTTTTATCGTTGAGATGGTACCATGCAGAATGGCGAAGCTAACACCTGTCTCACGTACTACATTGGAAAGTGCAGAGCCGTAGGTCTTCTCTCCGAAAAAAGTAATTTTGACGGCCTGAGAGTTGTCCCCAGCAGCAGCGTCAAGCGCCGTACGAAGGGGTCCCTCATTCTGTGATTCACTGCGAATGAAATCGCGAGTGACCTCATGCTGCGGCTTCAGGAATACCTCCGTGACTTTACCTTGCTCAACGATACCACCACCATGAATGACCGCAACACGGTCGCAAATGCTCTGAATCACGTGCATTTCGTGAGTGATCAGCACAATAGTCAGATGGAACCGTTTATTAATATCGAGCAATAGCTTAAGAATAGAGTCTGTCGTTTGTGGATCAAGCGCAGAGGTTGCCTCGTCACACAGCAGCACATCAGGGTCGCTGGCAAGTGCCCGAGCGATGCCGACTCGTTGCTTTTGTCCTCCTGATAATTGAGACGGATACTTATCCTGGTGTTCTTCAAGCCCAACTAGAGCAAGCAGTTCTTTCACTTTTGCATCAATATCTGCTCTCGAGGTACCTGTGAGTCGTAGAGGAAAAGCAATATTATCATATACAGTCGCAGAAGATAGCAGATTGAAATGTTGAAAAATCATTCCTATCTTGCGCCGCTGCTCCTGCAGCTGGCCTTGGGTAAGCTTGGTTAGTTCAATGCCATCTACCCATACTTCCCCTTCTGTCGGACGCTCCAACAGATTAATGCAACGGATCAATGTACTTTTCCCCGCTCCAGAATGGCCAATAACTCCGAATATTTCACCTTTTTCGATAGACAAATTCAATCCGGAAAGTGCTGTAGCCGCATGGCTGCCTTTTCCATATACCTTTGTTATTCCTTTTAGATTAATCAACGCTCGTCGCCCCCTTTATAATTCACTTATTCCATACAAAAAAACCTCCGACGATCGATGCAGATCGCAAGAGGCTCTGTGTGTTTATTTAGACAATGCCTTCTCATCTGCCAACGACCACAAACCTTGCGTCATTGTAGGAATTAGCACCATGACATTTGTACATAACGCTAATCGCGCTGTATACAAATCGGTTGCCGGGCTTCATCGGGCCTATCCCTCCGCCACTCTCGATAAGATATAGAGTATGAAATTTTATGTTTGAATTCGTACAGACTTTAATGCAAGCATAAGTATAGTAAGTTTCTTGTTTTTTGTCAAAAGGAAATATCTTGAACGCTTAGGATTGTACACGCTTTGCCTTGCTTATTTCCTTACGCAGCTGTTCATTGCTGTAGCTGAATGCCGCGATTAATGTTTTACAGTTCATTTCAAGGGACTGCTTTAAATCCTCAAGATGGCTATCTAAATCCTCAAGCTGAATTTTGTCATGCAAGCCTTGATGCCGCTGCCATAAATCATCCTGCATTTCGGAATTCATATAATGAATTTCAGCATTTCTGCGCTTGCGTAGATTCTCCAGTGGATCACGATAAGAGTTCTTGATCTGTTCCAGTTGATCCGCTAATGCAGGATGCACATTCAATAACTGAAGTTGACGCAGTACTGTAAAATAAGAAAAGTGCGTTTTTAATTTGGAGGTTTTGAGGTCATAAAAATGATTCAGTACCGTTCCAAGCTTGTCCAGAAGAGAGAACACACGAATAAATCCATCTTTATAAAAATAAACATACCGCGCATAATCGCCTTGTTCCACTGGTGACATATCGTCCATATAACCAGCGATTACCGATTTCCGGTAAAAAGCAGCTGCGAACCAGCTTTGCTCCAATTCATCCAATGAGGAGATCAGTCCACGTGTCCAAATCTCCAGCTTGCGGTATTCATGGTCATTATCCTCATGAGCGTTCATTTCCTTGCGCAGTAAGGCTGCAAATGTGGCCATGTTCTCCATCGCGTCAGCCAATACACCGCTGTTCTTTCGAGGCGGCTCTCCAAGTATAACCCGCAGCATATCCCAGTCCTCCTAAAGTTTTGTCCAGCACCACGATATACCGATTTCCACTTTATTATTCCGCAGGTAAAGCGACTCTATCCACGGTGGGAACTTTCTACCAAGGGTGTTACAACGGTGTCATTGGATTCGTTGGATTTTTTTCAACAACGACATTTCTCGCACGATTCAGCTGCCAGACTCTTACACTCATATAACATAAGACACCAAACAAACTAGCGATCAACAAAATATGAGCCAAAGCGGCAAATATGTACAATCTTTCATTATCAAGTGTGTAAACAACAGCAGCACCACTAAATACCTGCATCAAGCACAGCAGAACAGCCGCTACGCCAAGAGCTCTTAGCTCTGGGTAATCCTTATGTTTCCAAAAAGCTAAATGTCCAAGCACCGCAGTAAGAATGAATAAGATCAAAGCCGCAATCCGGTGCGTAAAAACAATACCTACTCCCCCGGAAAGCTCGGGAACCCATTCACCGTTACAGAGCGGCCAGCCAGAACATCCACCGCGCGAATCCGTATGACTAACAAAGGCTCCAATATAAACAACAACATAGGAATATAAGGCCGTGAAGCAGGTTAAATTGCGGAAAGCCTTACTGACGGGTTTCTTCTGAAGCTCCATCTTAGGATCGTACTCACCTGCTTCATGTCGCCTTTTAGTTCCTAGAGCCAGCATTAGAGAACTTGAAAAAGCAATCAAGGAAAAGCCCATATGCAGTGCCATTACAGCAGCAGATTGGGATTTAATCACTGCAAGCGCTCCCATACCACCTTGAACAATTACAAACAGCAACGTCATAAATGCATATACTAACAAGTCCCGCCGATTTCGAGCATAACGCCAAAAGGCAATCATCGAGGCAAGTGACAATAACCCTGCCAATCCGCTAAACAAGCGATGGGTGTATTCAATCATCGAACCTACAGTATAGGCCGGAATCAATTTCCCATGACAGAGCGGCCATTCATTTCCGCATTCCAATCCCGATCCAGTCTTCGTTACAACCGCTCCCCCTAGTACAGCGAGGAACATGATAAGGCAAGTAAGATAACTAAGCCATTTCAACTGATTTGTCGACAAAAATATCACCCGCAGTTTTTAGTAATGAAGAAGCATCTTAAAAAACCACCGCTTTTGCTCGAACAGGCGAAAGCGGTGGTTTTCCGGAATTACTGTTGAAGGCTTTGATGCACTTGAACCGCTTTATCCAGGAAATTCTCAATTTCCTCGCGGGATTTACGTAATTTATTAACGAATCTAACCAATTCACGCCCATCGGAATACGCGACAAAGCTTGGAATACCCATAATATTTTGTTCCTGACTAACGTCACCCACAGCATCAACGTCAACCTCAACCAGCGTTAGACGATCTGCATAGGCTTGCTCTACCTCAGGAATAAAAGGATCGATAAATTTACAATCCGAGCACCAGTCCGCCTTGAAGATGGCTACAGTTAATCGAGGAGATTGAATGGCTACCTGAAATTCAGCAGGAGAACTAATTTTATCCATAGCTTGTTCAGTCCTTTCTTCCATATCTGTCAAATTTATATTCTTTAAGTGAAGCAAAATGTCATGCAGAAGTCAAACTTATTCTCTCATACGAACACGCGCAGGCTGCAATTTCATCAGCGGATGGAGCAATTTTTGCAATGCACGCGGATAACTGGAGATTTCCTGTTTAGTAAGCACACCCAGTACAATTAGCATGACCAGATAAATAACAACAACTGCGGCCCCTACAACAAGACAAGTGATCAGAAATGCCAGACGTGCAGGCATTAGATCTGTTAACAGAATTCCAGCTTGGTTAAGTCCAAAACCAATACCACCGGACACCAGAACCGCAATTGCGAAGCCGCCCCACCGTTTACCCATAATTTCGAAAGGTACAATGGATTTCAGCATCCGTAAGTTAAGAATAGTAATAACTACGAAACAAAGTGCTGTTGCGCCGATAATCCCGTAGATCCCAAATATCTTACTTAGCAAGAAGCTTGCGACTAATTTAACAATAATACCCACTAGCACATAATACATTGAAATGCGTGATTTGCCCATACCGAGCAAGATGGAGTTCGTTGTCATCATGGTGATCTGAAAGATCGTTCCAATCGTAAGCATCGCCACAATTCCGCTTCCGTCCAAGCTGCTGAACAATAACCCGTTTACAGAATAAGCTGCTGCCACAAGTGCCAACACAATTGGCATCCCTGTCAGGATAGAAATCCGCAAAGCAAGTGTAATTTGCTTCTTCAAGTGTCCCTCATCCCGACGGGCATAAGCAGCTGAAATGATCGGAATCAGCGAGGTTCCTAGTGCAATGGCTAGTACCGGTGGAATTCCGGCCACACTTTGAGCACGCGTGGTTAGTATACCCAAAGCTGCTGTTGCACTCTCTCTACCCATCTGATCGATAAGCAGTGGAACAGCCAAAGAAGTATCAATTACATTCACTACGGGAATCGTAAGTGAAGAGAGCACGATCGGAATTGATAGTGTGAAAATATCTTTGTAAATTCCCCAAATCGGCAATTTTTGAGTGGTATTGTAATTTAATCCTTGCTGTTTATCCTCTCGGCGCAGCTTGATTGCAAAATAAATCATGACACCAAATGCTGCAATACTACCAATTACGCTACCGAAGGATGCTCCCGCAGCTATAGTTGTATTGTTATACCCCTGCTGTAATAGAATATAAGCTAGTAAAATAGCGACTAGTACGCGAGCGAACTGCTCTACAATCTGTGAAATACCACCAGCCATCATATTGTTGCGCCCTTGAAAATATCCACGCATCATGGCAATTGCCGGAAAAAGTAAAAGCGCAGGTGCAATAGCCCTAACTGCCATCGCTGATTCAGGTACATCAGCAATATGTGTCGCATAGAACGGAGCGCCTATGTACAGCAAGGCCGTCATGATTACCCCTGCTGCTACTGAAAACAGCAATGCTGCATGATACACTTGTCTCGCCTCTTCAGGACGATTCAGAGCGTACCGCTCGGAGACCATTTTACTGAGCGTACTTGGAATACCTGCTGTAGCCACGGTGAGCAGCATTAAATAGATATTGTTCGATACCCCAAATGATGCTCTCCCCACATCATCAAAAATATGATCCAGCGGCACCCGCTGAACAAGCCCGAGTACCCTTGCCACCAAAGCTGCAGCAGCAAGGATAAGCGTGCCTTTTACGAAAGACTCTTTCTTGGACAAACCATTTCCCCTTCTTCACTGTTAAAATTAAAACCGGACGACCCATATAAAAAAGAGGACGACCATAATAATTTGTAGCACAATTTTGACAACAGTACTACTAAACAACCCAAGTATTGATCCTACACTTACTTTGGCAGCTTTAGCTGGTGAAGAACCTACGATCAATTCTCCTATAAAGGCACCCAGAAACGGACCAATAATAAGTCCAAAGGCTGGGATTACAAAAGGACCAATGATTAGCCCAATCGTACTCCCGATAATCGATGAACGTGAGCCGCCAAATTTCTTAACGCCCCACGCCCCTACAACGTAATCAGCAATAAATAAAACTACAACGATCAGCGTTTGAATGATCCAGAACCAGACACCAAAAGGCTCGAAAGAAAAGAACCAGCCATATACGAAAAAGGCAAGATAAATCGCAAGCGCACCAGGCAGTATAGGGTACACAGCCCCCGCTAGCCCTACGGCAAATAAAGCAATAATAAGAATCCAACCCAGGATCGTCAACACTTAACCTCCTAATAGCAAATATGCTCTATGGATTCACTTCGCAATAGCTTCATTAAAAATATATTTTTGAATGACTTCTGCAATTCCATCATTATTATTAGAAGCCACCACAACGTCAGCCTCTTCTTTAACCGTCTCCTGAGCGTTGCCCATGGCAACCCCAAGCCCTGACTGCTGAATCGCTGCAAGGTCATTGAGGCTGTCACCAACCGCTATAACTTGGGACATGTCTAGTCCTAGCAGCTTACAGACTTCCATGATTCCGGCTGCTTTATTCACTCCTAGAGGGTTAATCTCCAGGTTATGTGGAGAGGAGTTCGTAATCTCCAATCCACCCATATCTTGAAGACGAAGCAGCAGTTTATGACGAAGCTCATCATCTTCGGTGTGATAACCGAATTTAAGCCATTCTCTGCCCGTTACATCCCCATCCCAGTTATCCTGTTTGTGGACTTTTTCCGTAGAATAGGCCCAGAACCAGATGTCATCTTCTTTAGCAAGTTCATACATTTGTTGTACCAGCATAGGATCCATCAATGATCGCCGATAAATTTCATGTGGTGCTCGCCATATCTCACTACCGTTCACCGTAATCATAGGTGTTTCTAGTCCAAGCTGCTCAGCATATGGAAATGCACTTGTAAAAGCTCGGCCTGTCGACAGACAGACATGAACGCCTGCGTCGACCGCCTTTTGAAGCCATTTCACCGTTGTAGGTGTAATAATCTGTTCATCATTCAGTAGGGTTCCATCCATATCCAAAGCAAGCAGGCGGTATTTGGCAGTCATTGCCACCCCTCCATTCTTTTATGCTCTCAATAGAGCAGCTGTTTATTTTTTAATCATTATTCACCTTAGAGTCAAAGTTACTGAGTACCTGTAGTCGTTCCTTCATTCGCAGGATCATTTGTATTATTACCTGACTGTAGACTCTTCTTCGGAACGCCATCAAGTCCATATTCCCAATCATAAGCATCAAAAATTTTACGTGCGACCGGCGCGGCACTCTGGGAACCAAAGCCTCCTTCTGGAATAACTACGGCTACTGCCAGCTTAGGGTTATTTCGTGGGGCATAAGCAATAAATACACCGTTATCACGAATTTGACCCTTTGCTACTTGTTGAGATGTTCCCGTCTTACGAGCAAAATCATAAGGGAAATCAGAAAAAGCACTAACTTCACTTCGCATACCCTGTTGAATTTCTTTCCAGTAGGATTTATCGAAGGCTGTTACTTCATCTATTACCTCACGACCGAACTCCTTGACTACTTTTCCGTCAGCATCTGTAATCTTGCTAACTAGCTGAGGTTTGATCCGCTGTCCTTCATTAGCAAGTGTAGCTACGTATTGGGCAAGCTGCAACACCGTATAACTACCTTGTTGGCCGAAAGAAGCATATACAAGTGCCGCTTGGGCGCTACCCGCAGCCTCTATATTGGTATAGTTAATCTGTCCTAAGAATTCATTTGGCAGACCACTTCCCGTGGATACACCAAGTCCAAACTCTTTCATATACTTATCCCAGACATCTACGCCTTTGCTTTTGTATTTGTCATACAATCGTTTACCGATCATGTCCACCATGAACGCATTCGACGATTTCTCAATCGCTCTTGCAGGGTCCATAGAACCGTACACATGTCCTCCGGAGTTTCTTACCTTAGTTTCATGACCTGTTTTACCAAAAGTCGCGAAACCTCTATCCGGATAGTAGGTTGAGGTTGTAAAGAGACCTTCATTCAGACCCACGAGTACGCTCAAAGGTTTAATTGTTGAACCTAGTAGCAGTACAGACCTAAGTCCATTACCTGACGTCCCTGAAGAAATCGGATTAATGGTACCGTTCTGGTAGTTATCCATGATACTGTTCCAGACATCTGTGGATAAGGATCCCGATGTCCAAATATTCGTATCGTAGTCCGGCATACTTGCCATACTGACGATATTCCCCGTATCGACTTCCATCGCTACAGCGTAACCAGTTAAAGCATTAGGATGCGTTTTACCCTGTACAGTATTGGAATGCAACCACTTAATCTGATCCATAATCGCCTGCTCTGTCTTCATCTGAATGTTCTTATTAATAGTTGTCCAGACGTCATTGCCTTTGACAGGAGGGACTACACGTTCGACTTTCTCTGCCATGTTCTGTGGATTGACGGAGATTTCCTGATAGCCGTTTTGTCCCCGAAGCTCTCTCTGATACTGCAGCTCCAGGCCGTCAAATCCGACAAATTCGTCGTCCTTGTACGTTAGTCCTGGCTCCGGATTGTTCTTCATAGCATTTAAGATATTCTTATAAATATTAAGGCTGTTTGCTGATTTAAAAGGCTTGATATAACCTATCGTCTGTACGGCAACCGTATCTTTATCGTAATGACGAATGCTTTCCTCGACAATTTCAAGGCCTGGGTATTCTCCCTTATGTTCCATGAAATAGGCCACTTCCTGAGTAGTCAGGTCCGCCTTAATTCGCCGTGCCATAAAGCCAAGTGATTTCCGGAAATATAAATCCAGTGCGTCAATAACATCTGCTTCTGTCATCTTCTCAGCTTTTGGATCACCATATTTATTGAAATCAGCTACCAGCTTGGCTGCCAATGCATCTGACTTGGCTTTAGCTTCTGGAGTTAGGGTAGTTTTACCGGTCATTTTATCTGTTTGCTTAGCGGTATACTCCTTATTGAGCGTAATATACAGCGATTGAACCGGTGTAGAGTACGCTAACTTCTCACCTTCAGCAGCATAAATTACACCTCTCATGGAAGCTAGCGGTACATTTTTGGTATCTCTGCTTGTCTCCACTTCAGTTAAAGTGGGTCCTTCCACGAATTGCAACACAGCCAGGCGTATAATAATTACGCAAAATATAACAAACGTGCTAAAGAAAAACACGTTGAGTCGCAGGCCTATGGAACTTTTACTGTTGGTCTCATCTGGAGGTGAGGCCTGCTTACGGAAAAAACTCACAGTTTATTTCTCTCCTTTTTCTCTAATTATTCTTGAACGGGGCCTGACGCAGGAGTGACATTCTTTTTCGGCACACCATCGAGCCCGTACTCCCAATCATAGGCATCAAAAATTTTACGAGCCACCGGCGCAGCGCTTTTGGAGCCAAAGCCCCCTTCTGGTATAACAACCGCTACGGCTAGCTTCGGATTTTCTCGCGGAGCAAAGGCAATAAATACCCCATTATCACGGTTTATATTTTTTCTGTCTGTTTTTTCAGAGGTACCTGTCTTACGTGCAAAATCATAAGGAAAATCATCAAAGGCACTAACTTCACTGCTCATCCCCTGTTTGATCTCTTTCCAGTAGGATTTGTCAAACGTTACCGTATTAAGCACTTCTCTTTGAAATTCCTTAACCGCCTTACCTTGCGCATCCGTGATCTTGCTAACGAGTTGAGGCTTAATACGCACTCCTTCATTTGCAAGAGTAGAAGCATACTGGGCAAGCTGCAATGTAGTATAACTGCCCTGTTGGCCAAAAGAAGCATAGATAAGTGCGGCCTGCGAGCTGCCTGCGGCCTTAAGATCAGTATAGTTAATCTGGCCCGCTGATTCACCTGGGAGACCACTTTTCGTAGATACACCCAGCCCGAACTCTTTCATATATCTGTCCCATACCTCAATGCCTTTATCCCCCGGATATTTCTTGTAAAGCTGCTTACCCACCATATCAATCATAAATACATTAGAGGAGTTCATAATCGCCTTGGCCGGATCTAGTGAACCATATACGTGACCCGATGAATTTCTTACGGATGATTTATTATCCTTACCGAAATAAGTAATGCCCACATCTGAATAGGTTGTTGAGGTATTAAAGAAACCTTCCTTTAAACCAATTAACACACTTAATGGTTTGATCGTAGATCCCATAAATACAAGTGAACTAAAATCATGACCTGATCTACCAGATGAATTCGAAGTAATCGTACCGTTTAGATGATTATTCATAATTTTATTCCAAACAGGTGTTGGTAAGGAGTCTTTAGTCCATATATTTGAATCGTAATCCGGCATGCTTGCCATGGCGACAATATTTCCAGTCTCCACTTCCATTGCTACGGCGTATCCGGTTAAAGCATCTGGATGCGTCTCACCTTGAACAGCATTGGTATGCAGCCATTTAATCTGATCCAATATGGCCTGTTCTGTCTTCATCTGAATCTTCTTATTAATGGTCATCCAGATATTATTACCTTTTACAGGAGCAACGTTCTGTTCAACCTTCTCAGCCATATTCTGAGGAGTCACCGAAATGACCTGATAACCATTTTCTCCTCGTAGCTCTCGTTGATACTGCATTTCCAGACCATCAAACCCCACATATTCTTCTGCTTTATACATAAGTCCAGGGGGAGAATCTTTTTTCATTTCACTACGGACATTCTTATACATCGCTATATCTTCAGTCGATTTAAACGGCTTTCCAAAGCCGACTGTCTGCACCGCTACCGTATCTTTATCGTAGTGACGAACACTCTCCTCCACGATCGTTAGCCCCGGATAATTGTCTTTATGCTCCATGAAATAGGCTATTTCCTCTGGAATTAATCCAGTCTTGATCCGTCGCGGCACATAACCTAAATACTTTTTGAAATCTAAATCTAATGAATCCAAGATATCTTGCTGCGTCAGCTTCGGTGCATTCGGATCTCCATATTTAGCAAAATCAGCTGCAAGCCTTGCTGCAAGCATATCGGAGTTGTACTTCGCCTTCTCCGTAAGTGAGGTCTCACCCGTTACTTTATCTGTCGTTCTAGCTGTATAATCTTTAGTTAATGTAAGGTAAAGCGACTCCGTAGGTGTTGAATAGGCAATCTGCTCTCCTTCGGCAGCAAAAATAATCCCACGCATCGCTGCGAGCGGAACAATTTTCGTTTCCCGGCTCGTTTCTTCTTCACTCAACAGAGCTCCCTCAGTAAACTGTAAACCTGCAAGACGTACGATAATAATACAAAAAATAAAAAAAGTGCCAAAGAAAAAAATATTCAGTCTCAAACCCACAGAATTTCTTGAAGATATCCCGTCCTTAGGCGGGAGCTGCTTACCAAACAAACTCACCAGCTTTCTCCCCTTCTACAAGCATAAACGCCTTGACCGTCCTTATAAGGAAGGTAAGTGTTTAAGCGAGAAATATAAGACATAAAGTATAGTGCTTATACTTTCTTATATTTCAAAAAAATGTCTGACAACCCTTTGCCTGAGACATTACTCTTATGATGAAGGTGAGTTCTTAGCTGCTTATTGTGAGCATGCTCTCGCATTTAAGTTAGAACTGACGTTACTTGAGTTTATTGTACCACACCCCAGGAGTTCAGCGCCCTCACTCAGAGGGCGTTCTCCCTAATATGCGTTTCATCAAAATCCTTCGGATTGAACCAATCTCCACTGCTAGCCCAAGTCGGATCCAACGGAATCCAAGCTTGCCGATCACTTATATATACTTCATTCCAAGCATGTGCACCATAACCGCCACGCCCATCATAACCCTGACCTGTTACAACCCTTACCTGCAAGCCCTGTGAACGAGCCATCACAGCGTACAGTCGGGCATAGTCTATACACACCCCTTGCCGAGTGTCGAATGTATCCTGTGGTGTCTGTTCATGCCAGACCCTTTTTTGCAAATAATTGTCAGCTTTAGCATAATCGTAAGTCACGCGTGTACCTACCCAATCATAGAGAAGTCTCGCTTTTTTCTCTTCATCTTGCGCTTGTCCAACAATGTCTTCTGCTGCTCCTATAATATCCTGAGGAATTTCATGATCGATAACCTCATATTTTCTGCGAAGGATATCATTCATCTCTGCTGCAACGGTCTTCGTCAGAATAGGAAGTTTCTTCTGCACAGTCTCACCAACAATAGGTTCAAATACAGCAGCAGCGCTCTGACTATAGATTGGAGAGGACTCCACATAACGACTAAATCCACTCTCCGGATTTAATCCAACACAGATGAAAAGAGCGAGAACAATTACCAGACTACGCATTAAGCCGATAATTAATCCAACCATTGCTCCTCCCATACGGCTTACCTGCGTAATCTTTCTGTCTTTAAACTTCTTAGTACGCCGCAATTGTGGAAAAGGAAGCAACATGGATAACAGTCCTAAGAGCATACGAATTAACAGATAAGAAATCAGGAGTAACAATAGAAATCGAACTAGCGGTGATTCTGATAACACAGACACCGCCGTATAATAAATTTGCTGCCACTGTGTAAGCTTCGTATCAGGAAGACTAATCCCCGATGCCCAAGTCTCTACATAGGGATTGAGGTAGGCCGCAGCTGGGATAGCTAATACCAAAGATGCTATAGTAAATAATCCTGTTCCCAGCAGCCCAAATAATCTTCCGGTAGCGCTTGAGAAACCTCTGCTCCAGCCTTGCAATAGAGAGAAGACTACAACCAGCAGGAGGGCGATGGAGATGATATTAGCATCACTCACACTAGTCATCCATCCGTTTATCATATCCGCTCTCTCCTTTCAGTCGCGTTCTTGCTCGCTTGTTATATTTTTGAGTCCAAGCCTGTTATTGATGTTTTCGGGCTTCCTCGATAAATGTTTTTGTCGTATCTGTAACACTCCACTTTCCAAGACTCACACCACGGAAAGTAACCTCTACTTTATCTTCACCCGCTGCGCCCTTCACTTCAATATTCGGCGTTGTAATCGTAAAGGTCCCGTCTCCATTTGAAGTGTACTTCGCATCCTGCGCTTCTTTAAGCATAACCTCTTGCGCTTCCTTCTTCAGCGTGCTTACCGTTCCATCTGCCACCTTATTCACAGCGTTACCAATTTGGTCCATTGTAACACCACTATAGATGAACAAACCTACAACGATCACGATGACAATCGCCCATTTCAGAACGGTTTTAACCAAATTAACAACCGCAAACAGCAGGACAAGCGCAATTACAATAACTAGCCAATTTTCCCTTATAAACTGTGACCATACCTCTGGATCCATCAATCTCACAACACCCCTATCGCCTAGTTTCGTCCCAAGGATTCTCTCTTCCCATAGACATAACGCCAATATTAATTATTATACATGAATACCCATCATAATTCATGGTTCCACCCTCCGTAAAAGGTATACCTACTAGCGGAATTAAAAAAGCGGTATAAGCCCTCTCTGTCCCACGTAAAGTACAAGTAGTGCTTAAGAATTGGTTCTTCATTATTACGCCGTCCTGCATTCACTTGTGCTGTAGGTGGCTCTCGGAGGTGTTTCCCTGTGAAAACTGCGCTGTGGCTATACTTATTTCTCTTTTTGGCGTTCTTCGATTTACATGCTCAGTATCCCGTCCTTACGCCCTTTGCCATCTCTCTTGGTGCGGGACCCACCTTTATTGGCTGGATGATGGGCATGTACTCGTTGACCCACCTTCCCGGCAATCTGCTTGCAGGGGTACTCGTCGATCGTAATGGCTCCCGTCGCTACATCGTCTTCAGCCTTGTCGCAGCGGGAGCTATCCTACTGCTGCAAGCTCATGTACAGCTTCCATGGCATCTGCTAATGCTAAGAGCAGCAAGTGGATTCGTGCTCGCTTTCCTCTCTCCAGCCTGTATGACGTTACTCGCTTCTTTGTCATCCGATGCCACAGAGCAGGGTAAATATATGTCCGGACATGGTATCGTTCATACGTTAGCTTCAGTTGTATCGCCTGCTGCGGGAGCTTTTATCGTAGCAAAAGCCGGCTACTCTGGCACCTTCACCACACTTGGATGGCTCCTTATCGCAACAGGAATCATGGCTTTTTTTAGTGTACCTGCGCCTTCGAGACATATATTAAAGCCGCTAAGCTCAGCGCCATCAGCATTAAAAGTTCCAGATAAACCTTCTATACCAACGAAAGATGATGATCTGGTATCCAAACGGTATTACCTTTTACCTTTTTTCGTTTCCTGTTCACAAGGCGTTCTCTTTTTTGAGCTCCCACTATCTCAAACAGGGAGCAACAGTATTCTTTCCACTGGTATACTACTGTCACTCCTCAGTTTAGGTGCTTTGGTAACACTCAGCATGCTCTTCCTGAACCGTCTTTCTCCGGGTGGAAGAATAGCAGCAGCATTACTGGGAATGGCCATCAGCTTCTTTGCACTCGCCTCATTTCACAGGATTCCGACTGCTGCGATTCTTTTTATGCTCGGCGCAGCCAAAGGAGTGTTGTTTCCTGCAATGGCATCACTCTTTATTAGTCTCGGTGGCCCTGGGCGAATGGGTCGGACTTTCTCCATGCAGTCGATAGCCATGTCACTTGGTGCATTCGCTGGGCCCGTGGCTGCTGGACAGCTAAGGTCCTTCGTTTCTCCTTACTTCATAGCCTTTCTACTACTAATGGTAGCATTGCTTCTTCTTCCACCTAAAAACACTGGTAAACTATCGAACCTCACTTCCAAATGGAACGGGCGAGCCGCATGATTCTTTGCTTTTACGACATTTCCCGGGGAATGAAGACTTTCTTGCAGAAACAGTTGTTAAAAATGACGATCCTTCGGTAAACTATAATGAGCCTGAAGCTTGGACACATTCCCGGAGGTGATTGTCAGCTAATGTCCATAACGATTATTGTCGAAGGTAAGAACGATCGCAGCAGATTACGCCGCGTGCTGGTACCGGAAGTAGAAATCCTATGTACCTTTGGTACATTAAATACACTAAAATTAGAATCCCTCCGGCAACAAGTAGGAGATGGAGAAATATACCTTTATTTGGATAACGATAGCTCTGGCAAAAAAATACGCAGTGTGCTCCGGGATGCCTTCCCTGATGCCGATCATATTTATACTCGTCGCGGATATGCTGGTGTGGAGGGTACGCCTGATGAATACAACATCACTCAGCTCGAAAAAGCCGGATTAGAAGATTTCATCATCTACCCTGAACCACTTCCATTTTAGCTGAAACAAGTATAAGGATAATGTATAGCATAAAACTTATACTATCGTATATTTAAAAAAACGCCTTTTTCGTTATCCGCTCAATAAAGAGGGATTCGAAAAAGGCGTTTTTAATGTTTATGTTCTATTCCCGAGCCAATTTCGTCAGCTGATCGGCAAGAAATTCAGGAGTTACGTTCTCCGTATCTCCTGCATCATACAATGCACGAAGTTGATTGTCTCGGTCAACTAACGCTATACGGTTGGCATGTACGAAATTTTCTTTGGAATTCCCTGCGATTAGTACTTTAAAAGAATCCGTCGCTAACTTACGAACTTCTTCCTGATCCCCCCGCAAGAAATACCATCCATCATAATTCGCCTGAAACCGGTCTGCAAAAGCCTTAATAGCTTCCCGAGTATCATTCTTCGGATCAAAAGAGATAGAAACAAAACCCGTATCTTTACCAAAACTGCCATCCTCGACCAGAATCTTCTGTGTCTGAGATAACAAAAACGTAGTTATAGGACATACATCCGGACACTGTGTAAAAAAGAAGTATACCAGCCGTGCTTTACCTTGTGTATCAGCCAGAGTAACCTGGTCTCCATTCACATTTTCAAGAGAAAAGTCCTGCACTTCTCCGATTACTGGCAATTTCTCTTTTCCTAAATTCAAAGAGTTAATTGCCAGATAACCAGCCATAATCAAAGCAAGTATTAGCAGAAGCCAAGTCCATTTATAACGCTTAAAGGTTTGCACGGACACGTATACCCTCCCTCTTCTTAACCGTGAATCGTATTCAATACAAGTACGATCAAACTAACTGTCAGGTAGTTAATGGAGAAGAGGAAATTCTTCTTCGCCCAGACTTCATCATCTTTAGCCTTAAAGCCCATCAAGGTCAATACTAACCAAGCCAAGGACAACGCTGATGAAATGATTAGAAAAAATATGCCTGCGTAATCGTAGGCGTACATTAACACTGGAATAGGCAGCAAAAGGGCTACATAAGGAATCATCTGAAATTTCGTACGTCGCGTCCCTTTAACTACAGGTAACAATGGAAATCCTGCCGCTCTATATTCTTCTTTACGTCTAATGCCCAACGCCCAGAAGTGAGGGGGTTGCCATAGAAACAACATGGCAAAGATCAGCCAAGCGCCTAGATCAACCGTTCCTGAAACCGCAACATAACCAATTACTGGGGGCATTGCTCCAGAAATCGCACCTACGGAGGTGCTCCATGTTGATGTCCGCTTCAACCAAAGCGTGTATACTACTACGTAAACGAACATACCAACAATTCCAAACAGACCGGCAAGCATACCTGAAAAAGCAAACAGCACGATCAAACCTGCAATACCAAGCCCAATGGCGTATAATAACACAGTGTTTGGTTTTAGTCGTCCTGTAGGAAGCCCCCGTTCTCGGGTTCTTTCCATCTTCATGTCCAGATCCCGGTCGAAATAGTTATTAAAAACGCAGGCCGAAGCCATAACCAGCATTGTACCGAGCAGAGTCAGAACTAATCTGCCGTAATGAACATCCCAACCCGAGGCCAACCAATATCCCGCAAAGGCGGCAATAAGGTTAGATCGGATAATACCGGGTTTTGTTACAGCAATGAAATCACGCCAGCTAGCACCTTCCGGTGGAGATTTTGCAGACATGGCTGCAGAGTCGGAAGAAGCTTGAAATGTTATATGATTGTCCACACCTAATGATCCTCCTTCTAAACGAACATGTAACGTTCTAACCGAAGTTTTTTAACTTCGCTGTTAACTTTATCATAACAAACCCGTGAAGACTTTGACAGTCATGGAACAGTAAGTTCATGAATTCGACAATTACGTGACAATATTTATTTTGTATTTATTTCAATCCCCTTAATAACCAGAGCTGTATTTGGGTAATTATTAAATAGAGAACTTCCGAACAACAAAGGAGAACTGACCAATGGATACTGCTACACATTTAGTTATGGGCCTAGGCTTAGCTGGGCTTTCCTTCGTTGATGCCATCGTTGCTTCTGATCCGAAACTGGCCGGGGCTGTTATGCTGGCAACAGTGCTCGCCTCTCAGGCTCCTGATGCCGATACTGCGCTACGACTGAAGGACAATGCAATGTATATTCGAAATCACCGAGGAATCACACATTCTCTACCCTTTCTAATTCTGTGGCCCGCGCTGATTTCCTTCGTGTTAGGGCCCTTATTTGGTTTTACTGATTTACAAGCTCTAAGCCATATTGCGCTCTGGAGCTTCATTGGTGTAGGTGTTCACGTATTTTCTGATCTATTTAATACCTATGGCACTCAGGCTGCACGTCCATTCACGGAGAAATGGATTGCATGGAACATCATCCACATTTTTGATCCATTTATATTTGGTAGCCATATCGCAGCCATCCTTCTCTGGATCACCGGGATCATTCCACCGCAACCTTTATTTATTACGCTGTATGCCTGTACTATTCTTTATTATATTTGGAGAACCGTCGTTCACGCACGCCTTACGCGTAATATCAAACTCAAGGATTTACATCATAATGCCGGCGAACGTTATATTGTAATCCCTACAATTTCACTAAAGCGCTGGAACGTAGTAAAAGTGAAAAAAGATGGCAGCTATGATGTTGGGCAGTTAGTCAATAACCGACTGGAATGGTTCAAACATGCTGTATGCTCGACTCATCCCGCTGTGGAGATATCCAAGTCGCACCCTGATATTCAGTCCTTTCTATACTTCACCTCTTATGCAGTAGCCGAAGTCGAGGAACTTCCTTCAGGATATATGGTTCGCTGGGGGGACGTACGTTATTTACATCGCAAACAATACCCATTTGTGGCTGTATTAGTGATGGACAATCAATATCGACCTTTAAATACTTATGTAGGTTGGCTTAGCAGCGAGAAGCTCGACAAACGATTTTCCATTGACCCTGGTTCTTTACGATGAAACTGTAGACTTACGCAGAGATCTATTCTATAATCACAAAAAAATCCCGGAGTATTATTATCATACTCCGGGATTCATTTTAGCAGACATAGAAAGGAAGGCTCTCTTAATGGGTAAAGGACTTTCACTTTGGTTCGCTTGTTCTTCTATTCTTATTCTTACTGCCGCTTCAATCGCGATCAGTTATAGCTTTTGGTTGGCACTTCTGCTCGGATTTCTCTGTGTTATGAATATTGGCTGGGGATTTATCCTCAAGGCCAAGATCAGACGCAAACAGGAAAGCCTAAGCGCTGATTAGATTAACGAGCTGGCAGAAATCCCATTCGCTCTTTAACTCCATTCAGCGTCTCTGTTGCAACAATGCGCGCACGATCAGCACCTTCTGCAAGAATATCTGTGATCGCACCCGAGCTACGAATTTCATTGTATCTTTGTTGTAAAGGCTCAAGCGTAGCTACAACCACTTCAGCAAGATCTTTCTTAAAGCCGCCATACATTTGCCCTTCATAACGATCGGCAATTTGCCCCAGTGTCATTCCAGAACATTCGGAATAAATACTCATCAAATTACTGATCTCTGGCTTATTAGCTGGATCAAAAATTACTTCACGTCCTGAATCAGTCGTTGCACGGCTGATTTTTTTACGGATTACGTCCGGTGAATCTAACAGAGCAATGTAGCTGCCTGCGTTTGGACTGCTCTTGCTCATTTTTTTGGTGCCATCATCCAGAGACATAATACGTGCACCCACCTCTGGAATGTACGGCTCCGGAATGGTAAAGAATTCGCCAAAACGATTATTGAAGCGACCAGCTAAATCACGAGTCAGCTCCAAATGTTGTTTCTGATCTTCTCCAACTGGCACAAGATCTGCATTATAAACAAGAATATCTGCTGCCATCAAGGAAGGATAGACGAATAAACCAGCGCCAACAGAATCTTTACCTGATGATTTATCTTTAAACTGGGTCATACGCTCCAGCTCGCCCATTGCTGTAAGTGTCGTCATGATCCAGCCCAGTTCAGCGTGTTGTGGCACGTGCGACTGCATATAGACATTAGAACGTGCAGGATCAATTCCTGCTGCAATAAAGAGGGCCGCTACGGACTCTGACTGCTCACGAAGTGCCGCAGGATCTTGTGCTACAGTGATTGCATGCATATCGACAACCATAAAGAAACATTGATGATCATCTTGCAGCTTCACAAAATTTTTCAGTGCTCCAATGTAGTTCCCCAGTGTAAGTGAACCGCTTGGCTGAATGCCTGACATTACTTTTTTCATAATATAGACCTCCGTTTGATGTCATTTCTAAGTTTCCGAGAACGCAAAAAAAAGCCCCATCCGCAAGGGACGTGAGACCGTGGTGCCACCCTTATTCGCTGCTTAATCTTGTTTAGACAAGAAGAAAACAGCCTTAGTCTTCCGTTAACGGGGAAGATCCGGCCGGTCTACTAGGGCATTTAGCTCCCGTTCAAGCTCGGCGCTCAGGGGTCCATTCATCAGGTTTGTCCTACCGGTTCGCATCAACCACCGGCTTTCTGAAGGTGCAATACCTGCCTACTTGTCCCCGTCATCACATTATCATCATGAATTAATGCCTTCATCATAGAACCATAAAGAGAAGTTGTCAAATCACTTAACCACTACCGTATAAATCTGTTATGATAAGGTTATCCATGTTCTATTCGATTACAGTTACGATAAAGGAGCATATCTCATGAAACAGGTGACCAAAGGGCAGTGGGGCGGTTATGATACTTATATTTTGCACAGCCGTGAACTGGAAGTCACGCTTTTGCCGCGACTAGGAAATAACGTGATTTCATTGTTTGATGTAAAGAAACAACGGGAAATTCTACGGCGGCCTGATGAAAGCGATCAAGCTTTCTTTATGCAAAAACCTTACCATTTTGGCATGCCGCTATTAATTCCACCCGGAAGAATTCGCAAGGGCCAATTTCAGTTCGAGGGTACAAGTTATCAATTTGACCAGAATACCGCTAATGACAATCATATTCATGGTCTACACCGAACTCAGGCTTGGTGTGTCAGCGATATTGAAGAAGATGAGGATGGTTGCGCGGTCACTACTGAATTCCGAACGGAAGATGATCCTCACTGGATGGAGCAATTCCCTATCCCACTTAAATTCGAAATGACGTTTAGGCTTCAGGAAGCCCGATTTACCCAAACTTTAAAGGTTACAAATCTTGGAGATCATCGAATTCCTTTTGGGATCGGTTATCACACCTGGTTTATGATTGATGGAGAACCTGAGCGCTGGAATCTTAAGCTCCCAGTAAATAGTATTTATGAACTGAACGATGAATTGCTCCCTAGCGGCAATCTGATTCCACTTGGTGATCTGGAAGCCTTGAACACCGGAATGAACATGCAGGGAACTAATTTTGATACTGCTCTACGTATTGGAGAAAAACAGCCTGTAGAAGCCTTATTATTACGCGATGATGGTTATGGCCTTCGTTATACTGCTGACGAGAATCTATTCCGTCACTGGGTGCTATATACCAAAGGACCGGCTGATCAATTTCTGTGTGTTGAGCCCTATACATGGCTCGCGAATGCACCGAATGTATCCGAGGATACTTCCTTCACAGGTCTTTTAACGGTAGAACCCGGTCAGAGTCAGAATCTATCCACCGTGCTGGAAATGATCTATCCTGAGATTTAAAGCAGATATACATTATATCGGTCTTGCCTTGCGATTACGTAAGGGAAGACCGATTTTTTTTGTGTAATCCCTAGTAATAAAGGATTTCTATCCTCACTTTTATTTCACTAATAATTACCATCCTTAAAACCTTTCGAAGTGATGCATGAATTAACCTCTTAGCGCTCATACTATCTTCACAACGGGCGAAGGAGGTGACACACATGGGTCAAGCAGGTCAAGGTCGTAGCAGCCGTTCCAATAACCTGGTCGTTCCTCAAGCAACTGCGGCATTGCAACAGTTGAAATATGAAGCAGCACAGGAGCTTGGAGTAACGATCCCAGCTGACGGTTATTACGGGAACTACACTTCTCGTGAAACTGGTTCTCTGGGCGGTTACATCACTAAACGTCTAGTACAACTGGCAGAACAACAACTGTCTGGTCGTCAGTAACAACGTTATCTTAAGTGTTTTATCCGGCTAGGGCGATATCAAGCATAAAGCCTAAAGCCGAGTAGCTTTTGAGCCCTCTCACACTTCTTTCCGAAGCTGTGGGAGGGTTTTTGATTTTCACAATTATTGAAATTTTATGTAAACAACGCTTAACCAAAAAACTGTTCGGAACTTTCAGCAAAGGCATTACGAGGCGATCGAATCATTAGATTCGCCATATTATAATTGGACTCCAACGTAGCATCTACAATCACCATTCCCTGTCTAATGGCGAATTCATAAGAAATCTCACCATGCGTCCAACGCCGCTTGTATTTCAGGCTTTCCAGCGCCATTAGTCGAAAAGAAGACTGTTGTCCATCTGTCATCCCTTCTTTTGCATCAGTGAATCCCCCGCTTCGCCCAGAAAGAGGATTATGTCGTATCCCGAATTTTCCGATCATGTTATTTCGTATTTGCACAAAAACCGTACCAGAAGTTAATCCCGATAATTCTTCCTGCAGCTCCTTAAACACCATATCCATCTGTCTCGCTAATGATAGTTGTTCCGTCTTAAGCATTACTTCTCCTCCTAAAAGTTTTGTGAGCATAGCTTGATTTGAGTGCACTTCGCAGAACTGACTTCGTAAGCGCTTGCTTATTTTTGTGAGTTTAGCCAAGTGGTACTCTAGCGTGCCTTATATAAGGCTTAAGACTCATTATAGGTTACTAACAAATGGCAAACAACATTATTCGGCAAAATTGGGTTATTATCCCTATATATGCGCGAAATCCATAGATTAATCGCATATTTCTTTTTATAAATCGTGATTTTTCGACATTTTATCATTAAAAAAAGCCCTTGTATCAGGGGCTTTTGCGTGTTCATGCTGAAAAATTGTTGTTTTTTCTACCGCTAAATTTGTCTTAGTTTAGACTTTTTCAAACTAATTGCTCCGTCATCTCCAAGAACTCATTAATGTCAGCTACAATCAGATCTGTAGCGCCTTGCCAGAAGTCCGGCTTCGTAAGATCCACACCCAGATGCTTAAGTACCAAATCCTCTAAAGTCATCACACCAGTATCTTGCAACAAGCTATCATATTTGTCTGCAAAGGACGCTCCTTCTTGCAGAGCCAGTCGATACAAGCCTGTGCTGAACATGTAGCCAACGGTGTAAGGGAAGTTATAGAACGGCACATCTGTGATATAAAAATGCAGTTTAGAAGCCCAGAAATGAGGATGGTATTCCGAAAGCACCCCACAGAAGGCTTCCTTCTGTGCTTCCACCATCAATTCAGACAGCTCCTCAGCATTTACAAGGCCTTCCTTACGTTTCTCATAAAAACGAGTCTCGAATAAGAACCGAGCGTGAATGTTCATAAAGAAGGCTACGCTGTTTTGAATTTTCGTTTCAAGCAACGCCAGTTTCTCTTCAGCGTTGCTAGTGGCTTTAACCTGAGCGTCAGATACAATGACCTCTGCGAAGGTTGAAGCAGTCTCTGCAACGTTCATAGCGTAGTTCTGATTAAATACAGGTTGATCATCCAGCAAGTAAGAATGATAAGCATGTCCCAGCTCATGTGCCAAGGTTGAAACATTGGAAGTAGTACCGCTATAAGTCATGAAAATCCGCGATTCCTTACTCTCAGGGAAGGATGTACAGAAACCTCCAGGACGTTTTCCCGGACGATCCTCAACCTCAATCCAGTTATTATCAAAAGCACGCTCTGCAAACTCTGCCATCTTCGGACTAAATTTGCGGAACTGGGTAACGATATCTTTAGCGGCCTGATCATATGGGATTTTTCCTGAAGATTTACCCACTGGCGCTTCGACATCTACCCAGGAAAGAGCATCCAGTCCAAGCAGCTTAGCTTTACGCTGAAGATAGGTCACGAGTGCAGGCTTGCTATTCGTAATCACGTCCCACATCGCATTCAAAGTATCTTGTGACATACGATTGATGCTCAGCGGATCTTTCAGAATATCTTCCCAACCTCTTCCTTTATAGAGCTTCAGACGGAAGCCTGCTAAGTGATTCAAGGTATCCGCACAGTTATCTGCTGCTTCGGTCCATGCTTCTTCCCATTTATGGAACATGGATTGACGTACTTTCGGATCTGGATCATCCAGCTTGTTAAAAGCTTGACCTGCGGAGAGCAGCTTTGTTCCTTCTTCATCCTCAAATGGGATCTTAATCGAGCTTACAATCGTATCATAGTGCCCGCTCCATCCATGATATCCGTCAACGGCTAGTTCAAGCGCTAAGCTTTCCAACTCTGGGCTCATCTTCTCACGGGCCAAGTCACGGCTCTCGCTCAGCACGAACGTTAATGGAGCAATCTCCGGACGTGCCATCCACTCTGCCCATACCTTGTCTGTAGTCTGACGAAGCACGTTACTGAATTGTGAGCTAATGCCTTCGAATCCGGCACGCATACTTGTCACTCGAGCCGCCAGTCTTACCGCACCTTTGTCCATTTGATTCTGAGCGCCCAGACAGTCTGCGAAGGAAGAGACCTCCACAAGTCTTCCTGAACAGCTCTGAAGCAGTTCTATAACCTCGTCCAGCGCCTTTGTAGACTCAACATCCGTTGGAGCTACAGCATTCTTCACCAGACCCTGTAAGGCTGCAATATCTTGTTCAAGATTCTTTAAAAAGCTTTCTAACTCAGTAGAGGACGATCCTCCAGGAAATATGGAATCAAGTTCCCAAGTCAGTGATAATGGTTGTTTCATGTCTTCTCACCATTCCTTTGCTCTCATTTGGTTTTCTTTGTAATTGACTTAACACCATGGTAAAGTGAATAACGATACCGGAACATTCATAGCCGATAAACTTTAGGAGGGCATCCATATGAAGCCACTACAAATTTCACCGGAAACAGCCATAACGTTATCCAAGCAACTAGGCGTTCCACTGGAACACTTGATGCATATGCCCCAACATATTTTGCTACAAAAAATAGCTGAGCTATCCAAAAAGCAGAATTCACCGCAAGCTGAGGATGGAAATGAAGAGTCTCCTTCTGGGAAGGGTTCACAATGATTCCTTTTAGTCATACCTGGCCTTATGACATTATTTTAGGCGATATGTATGTGCAGTATTGCCCTTTCTGCAACTCGGAGAATGTTCTTCTCCCTATGAAGCCAAAAGAATTGCAAATCGTTCGTGACGGCAAGAAAAAACTACTTGTCTTCCCATGTTGCAGCGCCAGTCCCACAGTTGTAGATAACGACGGAGATTACCTCCTATTCGATCGGGCAGTCCGATAAATAGAAGGTCATCTAAATCCCAATCTTACCATTTTTATAAAGCGCAGACGAGAGCATTACTCTCTTCTGCGCTTTTTGTTGTTCGTGAAGCTTTAAGAACCTGAAGGCAATCCATCGGCATCAATATCTACAGCTTCGCCGCGCATTTGCTCTCTTAGCACAACCCACTGCTCCCTTGCAGCTCGAATCATCGCAGCATCCATAATCTTCTGATCATTAATCAGGCGGGAGAACCACATTACAGCCACAGAGAACTCTCCGATGCGCCGGTTAAGTTCGCCGATAAGATACATGAGCCGGGCATCATTGCCAGCTATTCCGTCTTTTTCGTATACCTTCACATATTCAGCTAATGAATAGCGCAAAAAGCGTTGTTCCTGTTCCGTATTCCCTTGATACCGATACAACCAGGCAATGTGATGAAGCAGACTTGCAATAATTCGATCCTTATCGTTAATACTTTGAGCGCATAAAAGCGCCAGTTTATAGGTCTCAAGTGCAGTTTCCCAGCTTCGTTTATCCCCAAAGTCACGGCTCTTCCATCGTTTTCCTACCTGTTCATTAAATGTTTTTCGCTGCAGATCCGTCAGCTTGTCCGCTGAATTTTCTGTAGAGGCAAACCCACAACTCGGGCAGACACGTACAACATAATAATCCGGATTCTCGTTTTTGTAATATGCGCAAAAATCAGCATCGCGGCGGATAGCCTTTTTTAGGCTAGGGCGTACGCGAGAGGTTGAAAATTCATGTTCACAATTGCAACATTTGACCTTAATAGAATATAGGGGTATTAACTCTGGCAAGTACTCTCATTCCTTTCAGGATCAACCTGTCCCTTATTATTCCTGGGGCATGTTAACAAAATGATGTGCGGGACCTGCAAGACGGCTGAGCACGAACGAACGTAGCGGCTCTTCTACGCCGGTCTCCTCAAGCGCCTCTTTCATACACTGCAACCATTCTTCAGCACGTTCTGGAGTAATGGGAATATGCATATGCCTTGCTCTCATCATGGGATGTCCATGCAGTTCTGAATACAATGGGCCACCGCCAAAAAACTGTGTCAGGAATTGATACTGCTTCTCCAGAACAGGAGAAATGTCTTCAGGAAATAACGGACCCAGCTGCGGATGAAGCTGCACTTTGGCATAGAACACTTCCACCAATCGATGTAGCGCCTCAGCTCCTCCTAGGTTCTCATATATACTCTCATTTGGATTCATTGAGGTTACCAGCTCTCTTCCATATTAATGAAACGTTTCTTACTTTATTATACCAAAAAAAAGCACGGCTCGGATATCCGTCGAAAGTGCCCCTAAACGGCAGAAAAAAGACGCTAAACTATAGTTTAGCGCCTGGAGGTTATTGTCAGTAGGTCCGAAATTCTTCATCACCTGAAGGGACGAGAGAGACCCGGATCACATATACAAAAGCACAAACGAGAACTCCGGCTACAACGCTCATCGCCATCACTCCATCCCATTTATTCTTGTAACAGAGGGTGCATTTCTTATTTACATAATATCATATTTCGAACGAAAAAGCACCGATTTATGTAACCGCTTCCTTTATTTTTTTTGTGCTGTTTGTCCTTCTTTTCGCATACATCTAACCATAGATCAGGAGGCGTTAATTATGACTTTTAAAAAGATTGGCGGCCCACTGCTGGGAATAACATTGGCAGGCTGTATGCTGCTGATGTTGCTTCATCCGGAGGCATCCCTTGGCGCAGCCTTACGAGGCCTGGCCATCTGGTGGGATGTGTTATTCCCCTCCCTATTTCCATTCTTCGTCATATCCGAAATCATGCTAGGCCTAGGGATCGTTCATCTCTTCGGTGCACTGCTCGATCCATTGATGCGCCCTCTTTTTGGTATACCAGGTAGCGGCGGGTTTGTCGCTGCGATGGGATATGTATCAGGATATCCTGTTGGCGCTAAATTAACCGCTAAGCTGCGGGAACAGAATCTGATTAGCAGAGTAGAGGGCGAACGATTAGTCGCTTTCACAACCTCCTCTGACCCAATCTTTCTGTTAGGTGCAGTATCCGTTGGTTTCTTTCGAGACGCATCGTTGGGGCTCATCCTAGCCCTCGCCCACTATGGGAGCGGTTTGATTGTTGGCTTGCTAATGTCGTTCCATGGACGCAAAGAACAGAGCTCCCCCTCCCAAGACCCATCCATAACTAGTTCTACTGCCCCCTCTGTTCCAGCCAAAAAAGGTTTTGGAAGAATCCATGCAGCACTTCTTGCCATGGAGGAGGCTCGGCGCAAAGATGGACGGAGCTTTGGGGAGCTATTAAAGGGAGCAATCCAGTCCTCGCTAAAGCTTATTATTGTCGTAGGCGGTTTGGTTGTATTCTTCAATGTGCTAATGGAACTGCTAGCCCGTGCCGGTATCCTATCCTCCCTCTTTAACATGACCGGACATCTTGTGTCCCTTGTAGGTGGTCCTCCAGAACTAGCTCAGGCTCTCATTAGCGGATTCTTTGAGGTGACAATCGGTGCCCGTTCAGCAGGTGAAGCCGCAGCTTCCATCCCGCTTCAGTTCAAGGTAGCGGCAGCTGCCTTCATTCTCTCTTGGGGCGGATTATCTGTACATGCCCAGGTGGCAAGTATTCTGAACGGTACCGGGCTGCGGTATCTGCCATTTTTGACTGCACGGCTAATTCACGCCATACTCGCATCAGGATTGGTCTTGCTGCTCTGGAACCCTGTGATGAAAACAGGGCTGTCTACCGCATGGGTATCATTACCAGTCTCTGCTGCCTTTACTCCTTCTGCCTCAGGGATCACGGCAAGCCTCGCCCTGCTGAGCCTATTATTAACTGCTGCAATTCTAGTCTCACTGCTTATCCCTGTATTCATGACAATGATTCGATGGGTACGGCGAAGTTGATTAACATATTGTGTTCCGGGTCAAGATTGATTATGATCGGTGTATGACTGAATTATACAAAAGGAGCCTGTACATCTTGAGATATTATGTTCTGGACCGCGGTGATGAACTATCAATCAAACTTGCCGAGCAGTTTCACAAGCTGGCGGCGGAGCGGGACCTGCAACTGGATGCCGAGTCTCCCGAAATCGTCATCTCTATTGGCGGAGACGGCACAATGCTGCACGCTTTTCATACCTTTATCGATCAAATCCCCAATCTAGCCTTCGTAGGTGTGCACACAGGACACTTAGGCTTCTATGCGGACTGGCAAGCGGAAGAGCTACCCACCTTAATCGACTACATGTGCGGAACCGAGGATTCTGAGCCTCAGAAACCTCGTATCGTGAAATATCCGTTGCTTGAGCTGGAAATTCACAAGAAATCCGGTTCTTCGTCCCACATTGCCCTAAATGAATTTACCCTTAAAGGGGTAGATGGAACTATAATGATTCAAGTTGACATCAATGATGTTACCTTCGAAATGTTCCGGGGTGATGGGCTTTGTATTTCTACTCCTTCTGGTAGCACGGCCTATAACAAAAGCCTTGGGGGAGCCATGGTTCACCCATCTATAGAAGCGCTGCAGATTGCCGAAATCGCCTCAATTAACAACCGCGTATTTCGAACAATGGGGTCGCCATTACTACTGCCGAAGCATCACCATTGCGATATTCTTTCATGTAAGGATCAGCGCTTACTACTCACGATAGATCATAACAATATCCCAGTAGATGATCTGATTTCAGTACGCTGCCAAGTATCGGACAAGAAGGTCAGTTTCGCCAGGTACCGTCCTTTTCCGTTCTGGAACCGTGTACGTGAAGCTTTTTTAGTTTAAGATTAACCTTCGATCCAACGATTTTCAGTGGCTGGAGATATCCATTTCTCCGGCTTTTTTGTGTGACAAAACTAACACCAACTGATAGACTGAGAGAGAAGCCAAATGGTATAATGAGGCTATTTTACAAAGAGTTACATAAAAGGAGAGAGTACTGTTGAAAAGATTTTTATCCCTCTTAAGCATAAGTCTACTGGCCCTCATACTTGCGGTCCCGGCTTTTGCAGCATCGAAACCAATTGATGTTTATATTAACGGAAGTAAGGTTTCCTTCACCGCTGGATCCCCATACTTAGCGAACAATTCTGTACTTGTACCTTTCCGGGTTGTCTTTGAGAAGCTTGGACTTCAAGTTCTCTGGGATGCCAAAACTGGAACGGTAACAGGAAAAAGTTCAAATCTTGCGATTACCCTCAAAATTGGCAGTAACCGCGCTACTGTTAACGGAACCGTTAAAAAACTAACCACTGCACCAGTTTCCTCAGCCGGCACTACATACATCCCTTTGCGTTTTATCGCAGAGGCAACCGGGGGCACAGCTGTCTGGAATTCTACCAGTAGAAGTGTACAAATTACTACTCCTGTCTCCAAAGGTAAGGACGAAGCAGCCATTACAGCATTAATCCGTTTGTCTAATCAATATTTCAATGAAGAAAAAGCGACTAGCTTCTACTCCCTTATGGATCCGGAGTACTCTTACACGGAATCAGTGGCCGAACTCAATGAATCTTTTAAAGCTTTTGACATAAAGAATACTATTGATAGCTTGGAAATCCTCGACATTACAGCTGACGAAGCCACTGTGTATACGCTTGAAAGTTCACGCAGAATAGGTGGGACTTATACTCCAGATACAGAGAATGAATACGTATATACCCTGGTCCGCAAGAACGGAAGCTGGAAGATTTCATCCGTGGAATCCCAAAGCTCGACCGTTCTCCTTACTCATGAACAAGGTATAAAACCAGCAGCCAACATCCCTCAAAACGATGCGGATGCCATCAAAGGTACTATTAGCAAGTATTATCAAGCAATGAACGAACAGAATCCTACAGCAGTTCTTTCCACGATGACTTCATATGGAGAAGAATATGATTCCTCTCTCAAGGCAGATTTGGATGATTTCTTTGCTTCGTATGATATTACCTATACTCCAGGCATTTCAAATATTTATTATTACAGTGCCAAAGAAGCTGCTATATATGTAGAAAGCAAAGACAAGGAAGCTAGTGAAGAGGAGACTTATGAGCAAGGCCTCATCTATATTCTATCCAAGTCGGATACTGGTGTATGGACAATCGATGACACATATAGCATCTACAATAAACTTGTGAAATCCTAATAAAAAGGGTGTTTGATTCCATGAAATCAAAAAAAATAATAAGTGCACTGTTAACCAGCTGTCTAGCTTTATCTATTACATTTGCTCCACTGGCTTCCGCTGCAGATGCCGCTAAAGCTTCCACAGACAACAGTGATCTTATTAATGAAGTAATGAAGCTATTAGAGAACTATAATCTTTCAGATGTAGATAAAGATATTTTGATTCGCGGAGCAATTGACGGCATGGTGAACACACTGGATGATCCATACAGCCAATACTTCAATTCCGAGGAAGCGGCGCAATTTGAACATGCGGTTGATCTCGAATACGTTGGCATCGGTGTTAAACTTCAATATACGCCAACAGAGCTCTACATCGAAGAAATCTCTCCAGGTTCTCCTTCTGAAAAGGCAGGCTTGAAACGCGGCGATACGATTCTCAAAATCAACGGAATACCTGTTGACGAAACGGATGATTCGGAACTAAGTGGAGCCGCGGGCACTAAGGTCACCCTGCTGATCCTCAGAAATGGTGTCACAAAATCTTATGTTGTCACCCGAAATGAACTGAACTCGACTTCCGTTTTTGGAACCCTCATTGGTCCGAAAATTGCCTATATTTCGCTAAGTGGTTTCACACAGAATTCTGATGAAGAATTCGCCGCTATGCTGAAGAAGATGCGTACAGCGGGAATGAAATCCATGGTGCTTGATTTACGTGATAACTTGGGTGGATACATGGATTCGGCATACAACATTGCCTCTAGTTTTATGGATAAAGGCATCATGATGTATACCTCTGATCAAAGTGGCGCGTTAACTCCTGTAACGATTACTAGTGGCAGCAAAATCGGTGTGCCCGTCGTAATTCTAACCAACGAATACACTGCAAGTGCGTCAGAAGCTCTTACGGGCGCCCTGCGCGACAACAAGCTGGCTACTGTTGTAGGCACTCGTTCTTACGGCAAAGCGCGTATTCAAAGCCTACTTCCAGTGTCTAATGGCGACATGCTGAAATTGACCACGCAGAAATATCTAACACCTAAAAAAGAAGACTTTAATCATATTGGTCTCGCACCGGATATTGAGGTAAAAGGGAAAACTGCACAGTTGATTACCGCCCTGCAGATTGCTGGAATGAAGACTTTAGAAGTCACCGGAGATCATCATATCTTAAATATCAACGGGGTTCCTTTTGCTGGTAATGTTGGTCTTGTTAAGCAGGGCGATAAAACTTATGCTTCATCGCTGGTGCTGGCTGCGCTTGTCGAGGGCGAGATCACCTGGGATGCCAAGAACAAGAAGATCATCGTAAAGAGCGGAACAGGCACATCTACCGGCTTTACGCTTTCCTCCAAAGAGGCGCTATCTCAGAATGGTGAGACCTACATTGAATTAAATGCCTTTAAGAAGAAGTTTCCGGCACTCGTATGGAGTTACAATGCTACACAAAAGCAATTGAAATTATCTATAAAATAATCCATAAGAAAAGGCAGAAATTCTCCAGAGATGGGGTTTGCTGCCTTTATTATTTGTACATATCTATTCAAAAGAAAAAAGCTGTCTCATTCGTAGAAGGACTCTACTTATGGTCAGCTTTCATCGTTAAGATTGTGGATTTTCTATGTTTTGTGTGTTTTGTGTGTTTTGATTATTTTGAGGCTTTTGTGTGTTTTGGGGTTTTTGGGATTGACCTTGTGGTGGTCTGCTTTGAAATTCCTTTTTGGATTTCTTCCCTTGCGAATCTTTACCCCGGTGATTTCGGCTTTGATGTTCTCTCAAAGGTCTATCCTTAGCAGAAGTCATCTCTTTAAATGCAGCAGATGAATTCGAACCTTGCTTAGATGATGTTTCTTTAGAGGAGAGCTCCTTATCTATAGCCGCTCCATCATTATCTTCAGCTTCTAGCTCCGAATCTTCTTCCTCACTCGGCTCTGGTATTTCTTTGATCAGAATATCCTTGAACAAACCTTCTTGTGGTACCTCTTTTAACTTATGCAACACAAAATATGCGCAGCCAAAATTGCAATATTCATTAATATAATCGACCATGCCAGAAATCGCTGTATCCCGATTCACCTTTGGGTGGTTGTCCCGATAAAAACCTTTCAAACGCAGCTGACTGTAACCCCAGTCACCAATAATGTAGTCGTATCTTTCCAGCACTTCGCTATATCTTCCGCGAAACGCCTCCGGATTCCAACCATCCTTATGATCTAACATTAGTTCGTAGCCTTTTCCGCCTATAACGATCAAACCTTTTGTCGCCTGCCTTTCGAAGGAAAGTATTTTCGTTGATTATGCCGTCATTTCCGAGAAATATTGGGCTTTCGGTCGCTGTTGTTGATTAATTTCTTTTATTTGAACCGCATTCAGCGGTGAAATTAATCAACAAAGGCGAACGCTAACGCTCCTACAGCTCCAACATTTCTCTCCAATGACTCAAATCAACGTTTTTTTATGTGTAACCTAGGGGTGGGAGACTCAGATCGCTTCGCTCCTTCAGCCCCCTGCTACCTTGAAAAATCAAAAATTAACTAGAAGAAACCGTGCGCTCCTCACGAGCTTGAGCGGCAGATTTCACCTGCTCATGCGCACGATAAGAGCTGCGAACAAGCGGAGCTGATTCCACATGGCTAAAGCCACGCTTCAATCCCTCTTCCTTAAGCAGTGCAAATTCCTCTGGTGGATAATATTTCTCCACATTCAAATGCTTTGGAGAAGGCTGCAAGTATTGTCCTAAAGTCAATATATCACAATTTACGGCTCGTAAATCATCCATTGCTTGTAAAATCTCATCCCACTCTTCACCGACTCCAAGCATAATGCTTGATTTGGTAGGAATATCCGGCTTCATTTCCTTAGCTCTGCGCAGCAGTTCCATCGAACGGCGATACTTCGCTTTAGCCCGAACACGGTCTGACATCCGTTCCACCGTCTCAATATTATGGTTAAGAATGTCTGGATTACTGTTCATAACAATCTCTAGACTATTCCGTTCTCCCAGGAAATCTGGAATCAATACTTCAACACTACATAACGGAAGGCGTTTACGAATTGCCGCTACCGTCTCAGCAAAAATCTGGGCGCCACCATCCGCAAGATCATCACGGGCCACACTGGTCACCACGCAATGGCGAAGGTTCATTCCCTCTGCAGCTTCTGCTACACGTTCAGGCTCCTGCAGGTCCAGCTCTGTCGGCAACCCTGTATTCACAGCGCAGAAACGGCATGCGCGAGTACATATATCACCAAGAATCATAAAGGTAGCCGTTCGATTTGCCCAGCATTCATAAATATTCGGACACCTAGCTTCTTCACATACGGTATGTAAAGTTTTAGAACGCATCATGCTCTTGATTTCCTGATAGTTATCACCGGTAGTTAGCTTGATTCTAATCCAATCCGGCTTAGGCTGCTTTGCTGTTTTATTCGTCAAAATAATAAACCCCGCTTCCTCCTGAATGTGATGCTGCAGATGAAAGATGCTGCCTCATATTATACCATGTGCGCTTTACAATTGCCTGTTTTTGTGAAATATGCAGGGCATCTCAACTTCGATTCCGGCGAAGAATTTACTGGTACCTTTAGACAAGAACGGATAAAAAGTAGCCTTTTGCTTCAATCTATAATAAAAGCTTTATCCGAAGTGCCTACATTCAATTCTACGCCCGGACAAAAGGAGGCTGTTATCTTGCTGGCCCTATTTAAGAATACTAATAACCGGAGAACTATGTTATGTCTGTCCGCGGCCGCTATCCTTTGGGGTGGTTTAGGCCTTCCCGTTCCAGCAGCTGCAGTACAGGCTACAGTCCAACCGGTGGAAAGCAGCGGCAATTCTGTTAATGCTAGCAAAGAATCCATATGGTCTGCCCGTAGGGGGATTTATGATCAACTGAGTGCAGCCACTGGAATCCCTTGGTTTAGATTCGCAGCCATTGATCAATATGAACGCACCATCGCCAAAAAAGGTTCCTCAGACAAACCCGTCACCAACCGTCTTACTGGAATCATGATTCCAGCACCCGTATGGTCCGGTCCACTCAACCCGGATCAGGAGGATACTTCTCCTGAATCCATCACTTTCTTTAACGGCTTCGGCCGTGATGGCTCAGGTGATGGAATCGCCGATCCAGAGAATGATGCTGATGTTCTATATAGTATGGCTAGACACTTGCAGAAATATGGTGATTCACCTAATGATTTCAGCATTGGCATTTGGGAGTATTATCACAATGGTCGTGCCTCTCAGCGCATAGCTCAGTTCGCTAAGCTATATGAACATTTTGGTCGGCTTGACCTGTCAGGTAATGCTTTTCCACTTCCCTTAAGTAATTCTTATTCTTATCGTAGCACTTGGGGAACCGGCAGAAGCTGGGGTGGGGCACGTATTCACGAAGGGACTGACCTCTTTGCACCGCAAGGTATGCCGGTACGCAGCACCTGCTTTGGCTTAGTGGAAACTAAAGGCTGGAACCGCTACGGTGGCTGGAGAATTGGAATTCGTGATATCGAGAACCGTTACCATTATTACGCCCATTTATCCGGGTATAACAAATCCATTTCTCGTGGAGATATCGTCTCACCAGGTGAAATCATTGGCTGGGTTGGCAGCTCAGGTTACGGAAATCCAGGAACACAAGGGAAATTCCCGCCACATCTACATTTTGGCATCTACCGTGACCGAGGGATTACTGAATGGGCTTTTGACCCTTTTCCGTTGCTAAAACAATGGGAGAATCAGGAGTATAGAGACTTAAAGAACAAAAATAAAAAAAGTGCTACAAACAAGGAAAAACGCCTTTAGCGTCCCTAAAGGACGGTCAGCGTTTATGCGAGAAATATAAGGATAATGTATAGCGTGAAACTTATACTTTCTTATATTTAAAAAAAGAAACGGCTTCGCCATCCTTTGGAGATGACACCCGTTTCTTGATGAATAAGGCCCCTTCTTTTGAAGAGAGGCCTTATACTATTTTAGTACAACATTAAACATCCAAACGGTTTAATGCTCACTATAAGCTTGTTATTATTTTTAAAAGTAGCTCCTGACAGTAAATCGGTAAGCAAATTCTTATCCGAACGATATACATTAAGCTCAAGCTCGTACGCGTTCGGAGAATTATTGATAATTAAACCTATCTTCTCTTGATCCATTCCCCGTGTATAACCGAAGACATTACGGACTTCATCCGTGAACCAAGGACGAAACTTACCTTTTCGTAGAATATCACAGCTTTTTCTTAGGAAAATTAGCTCTTGATACCACTTCAGCAGCGCTGTATTTTGAGCTTGCTCTTGCCATACCATAGCTTTTCTACAGTGAGGGTCCGTAGCTCCTTCCATCCCAACCTCATCCCCATAATAGATCATCGGAATACCGATATAAGTCATCTGAAAAAAAACTGCCAACCTCATGCGCTGTATTGCCGTACTCTCGCGGTCCCAGCCACGCCCCCCCTCCTTACACGCTGTAAGAAAACGCAACGTATCATGACTGCCAATCAATTGAAACATAGCCGAATTCGCCTGTTCATTATACAACGCCTCCTGATGGAGTACTTGCTCCATAAAGCGATCTGGCCCTGTTGACTGCTCTGCAAAGAATTCCAGCACGGCATCCCGAAGCACATAATTCATGCCACCATCGAATTGATCCCCTCTAAGCCAAGGCCCAGATGCATGCATTATCTCTCCAATGAGTAGAATTTCAGGAAATTCAGACTTTAGCTCTTGCCGAAACCGGGACCAAAAAGCCGGGTTGACCTCATTCGCTACATCAAGACGCCAGCCGTCTATTTCTGTTTCACGAATCCAATACTTGGCAACTCCAATCATATAATCTGCCGTCTCGGGATGATCCATATTCAGCTTAGGCATATGCGCTTCAGCTTTAGCGAATGTCTCATAATTCGGGGCAGGCGTCTGTGTTACGGGAAAAGAACGAATAAAGAACCAATCTTTATATGGAGACTGCTCGCCTTTTTCCATCACATCTTTAAAAGCAAAGAATTGATCTCCCGAATGATTAAACACGGCATCCAAAATGACCCTAATTCCATGGCGATGTGCCTCACTGACTAGCGTCTTCAATCCATCTACATCGCCAAATGCAGGGTCGATCTTATAATAATCGGAGGTGTTATATTTATGCTCGGAAGGAGACTCAAATACAGGCGTCATGTAAATAGTGTTCACACCAAGCTGCTGTAGATAAGGTATTTTGTCCGTAATGCCTTTTAGAGTTCCACCATTGTAGCTGCTAGGATAAATTTGATAGGTCACCGCATCCTGGCTCCATAACGGTAACTTCAAAGCCTCAGAATGGTGAAGATATGCATATTGAAAAGAACCTGCACGCTCCCGATTCTCCGACGCGCCCCTCTCTCCATACCAGATATACTGCCCCGCAGCATTCGCTATATGGAATAGATATCTGCTTCTTCTAGTGCTGGTCTGAATAATTGCTTCATGAATCTCATAAATACCGGCCGACCCAATCCGCTCCATCTGCAAAGGAACTTCTTGCCCCGGAGAATCATAACGATCCGAGTGGATTACGGTACAGGATAATTGCTGTCCAGCTTGTGTAAATAATCTGAGCTTCAGGGTCCCTGTACCTACAGAATAGGCAAATGGATCTTCACTTGTATGATATACAAACCATGATTGAGGCATAACTTATGGACTCCTTCTATACTTTTATCGTTCTATCTATCTGTTCATACATCATTAGAGAGACTGCTAAATTTGTGTTATTATGGTTACAAATACCGTTTTCAAGTTATGAGGGACGACGATGAAAGTAACGATTTCTGATATTGCTAAAGCAGCCAATGTGGCTAAATCTACTGTATCTAAAGTACTAAATGATTCCCCAAAAATATCACAGGAAACGAAACAAAAGGTTCGAGAGATTATGAAGCAAATGAACTACACGCCAAGCAGTATTGCTACTGGGTTAGCTAGACAAAGCAGCTGCAATATTGGCTTACTGGTCGATATGTCTAAAGAAAGTGAGTTTCTGAACCAATTCTTCTACAACATTATTGGTGGAATCGAGAGCGTAATTGCACCTTTAAAATACGAGCTGACCATTTCCAATGTGCAACATAGCAGTCCAGAAGGCCATTTTCTAAATAGGCTTGTGTTTAGCAAACGTGTCGACGGTATTATTGCCAACAACTCGGTGCTGACTGAAGAGCTATCTGAAGAACTGAATCAACTGGAGTTTCCTTACATCTCCATTGGAGAGATTATGACCCCCGGAAGTTGGGTTGATTTCGATAATGAAGCAGGCGGCAACATGCTGACCGAGCATCTCATCGAACAAGGTTATTCAAAGATAGCCTTCATAGGCGGGCAGCAGCAGGAAAAAATTTATACACATCGCCTAGGTGGATACTTAAGCGCATTACAGCAGGCGGATCTTACCGTTCCTCAGCAATGGATCATTAACTGCAAGGCTGATGAACATGATAGCTATCATGCTGCACTTGAGCTTTTGCAGCGTGAAGAACGGCCAGACTCTGTGGTGTGTATGAACAGTTATGTAGCCTTTGGGGTGCTTCAAGCCGCAAAAGCACTCGGAATTGATGTTCCATCTGAACTCGGCATCGCCGCTTTCGATGAATATCCGCTGTCCCGTTATACAACACCTCCTTTAACTTCGCTTAATATCGATACGTTTAAGCTGGGTGTATCTTCAGGGCAGCTGCTGATGGAGCGCATTCGTGGCAATGATGCACCCCACAAGCATTTGCTATTAGAGCCAGAACTAATTCCTCGTGAATCCACGATGAGAGCTAAATTCTCTGGAGCAACTTCATAATTGGACTACTTTTCTATTGTATCTTCTACAATGAATAAGCTTCGTACTACTTACCAAGGAGCGGCCCCACACGGGGGCCGCTCCTTGGCATGTGAAAGGTATTTTGAACCACTCTTATAGTAACTTATAGATCTTTCCATCGCTGAACGGTCAGGTTCACTGTTTGTGCGCCGCCTGCTGGAGTAAGCGTTCGATTGGAAATGTCCGATCCGTTCGAGTTTACCTCCACATTAGTCCAAGTGCCCCGCGTAACTTTATATTGCACCGCTGTTCCTGCTGGTAAGCTCAGTGTGATGGAATACACCCCATCACTACCTTTAGTAAGTTGATAGGCTGGATCCGCTGCATTCCAGCTGTTGAAGGTACCGGTAAGATACACAGGTCCGCTCACCGGAGTAGACGCTGGAACATTTACACGAAACGTCACACTGTCTGCTTGAGGTTCCCCTGCACTGATACTTCCGTTCACCAGGCTCCAGGTTCCAGCATCAAAATGGTAATTACTGCTGCCGTTGTTATCCCACGTACCACTGCCATTATTAAAGGCTGCGGTCAGTCCGGATGCAGTGCCCAGCTGAATTGTAATCGACTTATATCCTGGGAAAGAAGAAGCTTGAAGCTGTTCACCAGGAGCCGTCGTCCAGACTATCGCCCCATCCAGCTTGTAATGAATGTAAGAGCTGCTGTAAGCCGTATTCTTATAATAGATCGTTGCAGTGTTGCCAGTCGGTGTAGTCGTTGGTGTTGGGGTTACCGTTGGCGTTGGCGTTGGTGTTGGGGTTACTGTCGGCGTTGGTGTCGGTGTTACCGTTGGTGTTGGTGTCGGTGTCGGTGTCGGTGTCGGTGTCGGTGTTACTGTTGGTGTTGGCGTTGGTGTCACTGGTCCACCCGATGTAATACTTCCTGTTGGCGTATAAGTCCAGGTTCCAGTACCGAATAGATAGTTGCTTCCCCCGTTACTGTCCCATGTGCCACTGCCGTTGTTAAAGCATGCTTCAAGCTGGCTGGCGGAGCCGATATTAATTGTTATTTTGTTGTACCCGGCTACATCAGATACAGGTATAGCCACACCCGGAGATGTCGTCCATGTACCTCCTACTGGGCGATAATGAATATAAGGCGAGGTATAACCTTGCTTATAGTAAATCGTGACACTGTTCCCTGCTGGTGTTGTAATAGACGCAATCGCACTAAGAAGAGATAGATTGCCTGCGGCATCAAATGCTTTTACCGTGTAGTTATAGGTAGTGCTAGCGGATAAACCATTGTCCGTATAGGAAGTAGTCGCCGTTGTGCCTACCTTGACACCATTACGATAAACTTCATATCCAGTTACGCCTACGTTGTCGGTAGAAGCCGTCCAGCTGATCAAAGCGCTAGATGCATTCTGAACAGTTGCCGTTACATTAGTCGGAGTAGTTGGAGGAACTGTTTCTGATGGTTGTTGTTGTTTCGCATAGATTTTGGCTGAATTCGCACCTACAGTTACAGTAATTTGCTTTCCAGTTACTCCGCCTGATTGTACAGTCACTGTATCTGCAGTATTCAGCTGATTATACAAAACTGTTCCTGCGGTCAAACTACTCTCGGCACGTAGCGGGATAGTTACCGTTTGCGAACCATTAGATTGATTACTAAATACAGAGATAGCTTCTTGACCTTGATTAGTTCCAGTGTCGATACGACGTGAGAAGGCATATAAGTTCTGTGCAGCCCACATTTCACGTTGAGTACCTGTACGTAGTGCTGGGTTATTTTTACGAATTTCATTAAGTTTGGCTACGTGCTTGTAGGTGCTGGCATTTTCATTAAAATAGTTCTCAATCACGTTTCCGCTTGCATCCCGTTTCACCATAGACCAACGGTTCCAAGTATCCGCAATACCGCCTGTCATGATCTGACTGTTGCCATTGCCTTTGTTCTGCTCTGTTCCTTGGAAGACAACCGGTGTTCCACGAACTGTAAAAATAAAGGTTAAAGCATTCTGCAGCTTATCAACGCTTCCCCCGGCTTCCGTTAGAAAACGGTTGCGGTCATGATTGTCGATAAAGGTAACCATGTGATTGGCATTCCCGTTGTAGTAGGAATCCTGTGCCAAGGTGCTTTTGATATTGGACTCAAAAGACTGCCCATAAGCAAAGCTGTTAAGTACGGAGAAGAACATTGGGAAATCGAGCATGCCCCATTCCTTATTGTTTCCGACCCAACGTGAGACAAATTCAGCATTTCCGTCGAAATTCTCGCCAAATGTATTAACGCCCAGATAATTTTGTAGTTCACCAATATCTGTTGGCTTCATCAGCTTGGCAGCATCCACACGCGCACCGTCAGCGCCTGTATAATCAAACCAGCCTTTGATGGAATCGAATATCGCCTGCTTAGCCGCAGGAACATCGAAATCAATGTCATCTAGCCCGCCCAAATCATGATTCTCTAAGTAATCCTGCGCCCACTGATCATATCTTCCATCCGCTAGAGACCAGTTAATATCTCCATTATGGTGGTACCATGCTGGATTATTGAACGGAGCCACTGGCTGTAATGATGGGATATCATAATAGGCTTGGGAACCTAGCATATAATCACCGACGTGGTTTGGCACAACGTCAATCACTACTTTGATGCCAAGCGCATGTGCGGAATCCACAAGCTCTTTCAGCTTCTCCTTCGTTCCGAAGTATGGATTGGCAGCGTTAGGGTTCTTAACGTTGTATCCGTGATAGGCTGTATTTTTACCGGTACCGTTGTTTTCCCGGTTAGTCATTTGTGGCTCAGCCACTGGGGAAATCCAAATCGCGGTATAGCCCATATTTTTAATATATGATAGCTTATCGATAATCCCCTGCCAGTCTCCGCCTTTCATATAACGGAAATCTTCCTCAGAGTTTTCTCCATAGCGAATTGCCGCACCAGTAGCATTGTTGGAAGTATCTCCATCATTAAATCGGTCAACCATAATCTGATAAATAGTGTCGTTCTCATTAATCGTGCCGATGCTTGCCGCTTCAGCTTTTTGCGGTGTTAAGACAAACAAATTAATCACGGTAGAAAGAAGAATAGATGTAATTAGAACGGGTACATACCATAACCTACGTTTCATTGCGTGCATCTCCCTCTCTTATTAAAGCGTATTCATAACACTCTAAAGCCTACTTCCTTGATTAAAAACCAAGCCCGCCCAGTGATGTCTCTAATGTTTTTAACGTCTTTAACACAAAAAACAAATAATTTTAGGGAAACCGGTTTCCCAACTAAAAATTACCATGATTGTGAATGCGTTGTCAAGATATAAAATTTAAAATTTCAAAGAAAAAGAGCCTCCTTATTGGGGGCTCTTTGGGGTTCATTATTCACCTTATATGCTTAGCTTCCTACACTCTGAATAAAATGCAGTACTTCATTCATAATCCGGTCCTTATCTTCACAATGACAAACCATATGACCACTGTTATCCACCATTATCACCTGTTTTTGGGCTGTAGGAATCGTATGCTGCAGGAAGTCAGCGCTTCGAGTCTTAACCAAATGATCTCGCTTACCCTGCACGATCAAGGTTGGAGTCTCAATATGCGGATAGATTGAAAAACTCTCCCGGACCAATCGTTGAAACTCTCTCGTCGCCCTTGGGGGCGTTGAAGTGAATTTATTAATATACGTTTTTAGCATGGAAAAGCTCCCAAGAGTCTTAAGAATCTCCACAGGATTCAGCGGAAATACGGGAGTGGACAATAAAGTAAGGGATTTGATCCAGGGTTTATACCGTACAGAAAGATGTGAAGCAATAAGGGCACCGGTAGAAAAGCCGATCAGATGAACACCTTCATCCGTCTTTAACAGCTCTGTCAATTCATCTTCAGCACTCTGTTGCCAATCATGTCGATCCGAATGCAATAAATCATTCCTGCTCCCCCCATGCCCTTTCAGGGTAAACGTTCTGGAACGGTAATTATGCTGCTCCATAAACTGGGACAAGGGAGAGATCTCATGCTCACCTCCGGTAAAGCCATGAATAAATAAACAACTTTCCATAATTGTCCCTCTTTTCACATTCCAATCTGACATGCAACTTTATTGTATAATGCCAATCCCCTTTATTTTCTATACATTCCACCCTTTTATGTAAAACCTCAACCCAAGTGATGTCAAGGTTCAGCTCTGTGAATGGTTCGCAGCAAGAACGCTAATGTTCCCACCAAAGAAGACCCAACGCTGAGGTAATCGTTAAACCTACGGCGGAGCTGGATGAGGTTACGTTAGCACAAATAGCAGTCCCAGGCGGGACAATGATGCTGCCCGTAAAGTTCTGTGTGAAAGCCCCCGGTGCCAATTGATAATTGAAAAGCATCGTTCCCCCGCTAATGGCTGCTGTGGAAGACTGAACGGTCATCGCACTCGTCGCCGAGCTGCCCAAATTATTATTCGTTGGCGTTAAGATTGCTGGTGAAGTTACCGTCCCTCCTTTTACAATTGTAAAGCTACCCGACATTGCGGATAGTAGAGAAGAACCGCCAATACTGCCGCTTATACGTGAGATATAAACAGTTTTCCCACTGCCTGAAGCATTACTAATCCGAATAGAAGCGATTGCGGAGATTAGACTAAGTACGACCAAACTAGACGCGGATATGTTAGTTGAATACAAGACTGCAGCCTGCGAAGCGCTTATTTCAGGCGGCGCGCTAATATCTGGCGCTTGGAAGGTGTTCACCATATCCACATAAAGCGGTTGATCGTTGTCGTTAAATACAAATTGATTAGGCATATTTATCCCCTCCTGTTTCTAATATTCCCACCAGCTGATAGACGTTGTCGCCGCTGATGACCCCGATGCAATCGTTACGGAGGTAGTGATGGAATTTCCGGGAGGAACAACAATTTGTCCAGTAAAATCAACAATGACCGGACCGACCGCCAGCAATAGAGATACTAGAGTAGCCGGACCTCCAGTAGGCGCAGCCGTAGAGGTTCTTGCCGTCATAACACTGGTTAACGCACTGCCAAAATTATAATTAATCGGTGTAACGGTGGTTCCGGTGACCGTAGCGTTCCGAAGTAGTGATAAAGTAACCGCCGCCGTCGCTGAACTGGCAGTAACACGGGATACATATAAGGTACGTCCGCTTCCTCCCGGATTACTAATCTGAATAACTAACGGGGCAGCCGTCGTTACCGTAGAAGTAAATGGGATTCCAAACAATAACCCCGCCTTAGCTGCTCCCCCCTCAGGAGCTGAATCTATACCAGGTGCAACATACGTATTGACTTGTTCTGTAAAAAGTGGCTGGCTACTCTGATTGAATACTGAGTCGTTCGGCATGAGTTATCCCCCCCTTACTTAAGCTTATTCTATTTTATGCCACACTCAGTAACAGGTTGTGGGAATGTGCGTATATTGCTTTCTCTGCCCAATCACCCCCTATTTCCCACCATATATTAATATCACACCATTCGAATGGCTAAGGATTGTCCCTATCGGTTTGCAGCTTATTGGACTGCGGTTTATTTAGGCTCAGGGCTCAAACGACGGTTTGGGCCTTTTCATGGATTGAGTTCCAGAAAGCCCGTAGGAAGTGAATGAAATCCATAACGACCTGGAGCTTAAAAAGCGCAGCAAAATAAAACAAAAAAAAGCGGAGCTAAAACGATGATCTCTTACACAATTAAGAATCAGGGAGATCACCCTGTTAGTCTCCGCCTCCACGCTATATTCAAAAGGTATTGGCAAGCAAGATTGTGTATACGTCCAAGCCCAGTCTTTTGGTATAACTCAATCATTTATAAGGAAAGGACGAGGAACTTTGCCTAACTATAGCTCTTTTCAAGCGAATCCTGATAATCTAAGAACGCTTATATTCGGCCGGGATGCCTCGCTGATTGATCATCCACTCACTACAGATCCAAGCGGAAATCTAACAACGATTATCCTTGACGGCACCATTTCCAGCGTGCTCGGCGCTACGATCACCGCGGGTACTTTGTCCTCCGCAGGTACAGTTACCAACATCCTTAACGGCACCATTACTAGCGTGCTTGGTGCTACGATTACTGCGGGTACCTTGTCCTCCGCAGGTACAGTTACAAACATCCTTAACGGCACCATTACTAGCGTGCTTGGTGCTACGATCACCGCGGGTACTTTGTCCTCCGCCGGAACAGTTACAAACATCCTTAACGGCACCATTACTAGCGTGCTCGGCGCTACGATTACTGCCGGTACCTTGTCCTCCGCAGGTACTATTACTAACATCCTTGAGGGCACCATTACCAGCGTGCTCGGAGCTACCATTACCGCCGGTACAATCACTAGTGTGCTTGGGGCAACCATAACAGCAGGTACGTTATCATCCGCCGGAACAGTTACAAACATCCTAAACGGCACCATCACTAACGTGCTCGGAGCTACCATCACAGCTGGTACTCTATCTTCCGCAGGTACAGTCACCAACATCTTAAACGGTACCATTACCAGCGTGCTCGGAGCCACCATCACCGCGGGTACTTTGTCCTCAGCAGGTACAGTCACCAACATCTTAAACGGCACCATTACCAGCGTACTCGGTGCCACCATCACAGCTGGTACTCTGTCTTCCGCAGGTACAGTCACCAACATCCTTAACGGGACTATCACCAGCGTACTCGGAGCTACGATTACTGCCGGTACTCTATCTTCCGCAGGTACAGTCACCAACATCCTTAACGGGACTATCACCAGCGTACTCGGAGCTACGATTACTGCCGGTACTTTGTCTTCTGCAGGTACAGTCACCAACATCTTAAACGGCACCATTACCAGCGTACTCGGTGCCACCATCACAGCTGGTACTCTATCTTCCGCAGGTACAGTCACCAACATCCTTAACGGCACCATCACTAGTGTGCTCGGAGCTACAATCACAGCTGGTACACTTAGTAGTGTCACTTCTATTTCACAACGCAGCTTTATAGAACAGACCACTACAGGTATTGCGACTGCTAACACCTATACACCTCTACCAGCCGTTACTACGAGCGTACTGGGAACGTATTCCTTCTTCATTAACAATACTGGGGCAAATCCGGTCAACACACGTGTGGAAATCAGTGCTGATGGAACAAACTATTTCGTCGATACCACGGGGGATAATCCTTTAGCAGCAGGCTCTATCGATGTCATAGTGCCAGCCAGATTCCTGAAATATACCCGCCTATCCTATCAATCAGCCAATTCAGGCTCTGCATCCACGATCAATGTAAGTTTCAATGCTCAGGGCACGTAATCCAAATGACCATCATATGTTGTAACAAGAAAGAGTACATGGATATCCATGTGCTTTTTCTTTAACTATAAGGACGCCGAAGGCGTTTATGCTTGTGTCAGCAGCTATACATATGTGCAACAAACACATAATGCTTTCCAAGGAGGAACAACCGTGAATAATATTACGCTTGGCGTCCACCTCATCGTAAAAGATGAAGCTGATCTCCTGCCTCACTGTCTCGCAAGCGTAGCTGGTGCTGACGAAATTGTGATGATCGATACGGGCTCTACCGACGAATCCATAGCTATTGCCGAAGCGCACGGGGCTAGAGTCTTCCAACGGAAATGGACAGACGATTTCGCGGCAGCTCGTAATGAAGGGCTCGTTCATGCCTCAACAAATTGGATTCTTATTCTTGATGCCGATGAGTGCTTGCAGACCCCACTTACAGAACTCCGGAGCCTTCTGCAGAACACACAAGCTCAGGCTTTTACAGTAAACATTGATAATTGGGTTGGTGTACGACCTGAAGATAAGGTAAAACACAGTGCAGTCCGCTTATTCCGAAATGGACAGGGTTATCAATATAGTGGAAGAATTCATGAGGGAATTGACACTTCAATCCTTAGCAAACATAACTTCTCGGCGATTGAGCACAGTCAACTTGAGATTATACACTTTGGATATTTACCTGAAATCATGACACGAAAAGATAAAATCAATCGAAATAGACACCTGCTGCTCCTCGCTTTAACCGAATATCCGGATGATCCTTTCCACTCCTATAATTTGGCAGTAAACTTCTGTCAGGACGGTCGTCTTCTGGAAGCTGAGACGTTGCTTCGTCAAGGCCTTCACCATGTAGTACTCGAAGCTTCCTATCGTCCTACGATGATTAGGGATCTCTGTAAAATTTATCATGCTCAAGGAAAAATGAATGCGATTGACCCCTTGCTGATGATTGAACTGGAGCGTTATGGCGACTATCCTGATTTGCATTTTTTGTTAGGGCAATCTTTGGAGAGCCAAGGCCTTTTGGAACGTGCGCTATTAGCTTATCAACATGCGGAGTCCATTCCTGAGCATGAGGTGCTTAGCGGAAAATATGTATGTGAACAAGGAATGACTACCTTTCGCCCCCTATACCGGATGGGTTTAATCTCACAGCGGCTTGGTCTTCTTGAGGATGCTGCGAGATTTTTTCATCGTGCACTTCAACACCATTCTTTATATACGCCCGCCTTGCAGGGGATTGCTGCTGCTTTTCAACGCTTAGCTGTACCCGATGAGGAAATCGCCACTTTACTGATCCAACTCGTTCCCCCAACTACCTCAATCAGTAGATCCGCGATCATTGAAAGTTTATATGAGATAAATGCTTATGAGACCATAGCTACCTTATCCCGAGATATTTTTCCATTGGAATTGGATACTGCTTATAGAATCATCTCATCACTCATCATCACCGGCAAGCTAGAAGACGCGGGTACAGCTATAGGGCAGATGACCTCACTAGCTTCCCAAGATCACCTTGGTTTAGAGCATCAAAAGCAGTGGTATACTCTTTGGGCCATTTGCCAATGGGAACGATATGGAGAATTTAAAAAGGACTTGCTCAACCATATATCAGGTGAACTTCGTTCTGGACTGGAATACATTGAGCGATCCCAACGCCAACAAGTGGCATGTCCGGTAGAAATAGAGGTAGATCACATATATTCCTCATTCCTTTCCGACCTCATCGGGCAATCCGTAAAGCTGCATCAGCTCACACTTAGTCATACTTTAGTGGACCTGTTCCCTGCTTATCGATCTGAATTTGCCACAGCATTATATAAAGAAGGGAATTGGCAGGCCGCAGGAGAGGAATTTATTGTACTTGTTCGTGATAAGATCGCCGATGCAAGCGTGCTTTTTTATATTGGTGAGATGATCTTTGACAAAGGGCATTATTCCGAAGCCAGTGAATGGTTTCAGCAAGCGCTGGAACAAGAGCCTGAGCATGAATTCGCAAGGATCGGCTTATCCCTCTGTTATCTTCAGCAAGCGAAGCTGAGTATGGAAGACGCTCTACAAAGTTTAAAGGATGCCCATGCTCATGGCCCCTTGCAGGAGGATATCGGAGCTATCCGTAAATCCATTACCTTGCTGAATCGTACACCTTGGCACACTCAGTGGAGCTTCCGTCAGAACGAAAAGAGGTCATCCCTATGAACCGTTCAAGAAGAAAGCCACTAATTTCCTTATGCATGATCGTTAAGAACGAAGGAGATAGCTTGAGCCAATGTTTAAAAAGCGTACGGGGAGTCGTCGATGAGATCATTATAGTGGATACTGGATCGACCGACGCTTCAGTTCAAATTGCCCTAAGTTTCGGAGCCAAAATCATACAACACCCTTGGAGCGGCGACTTTGCTGCTGCCCGCAACGCAGGTCTCCAGCAGGCCCATGGACAATGGATTCTTGTTCTAGATGGAGATGAGGAATTAAGTGAGGAGAGCAAGGGAGAATTACTGCTATGTGCCGAGCATATGGAGTACGAGGCATTTTTCCTACGCATTCATAATCATAAAGGGTTAACCCCCGCTTCACAGACGATCACCGTCAATCCGATTATTCGGATGTTTCGTAATCGCCCTAAGTACCGGTTTAGCGGTATTATTCACGAACAGATCGCTGAGGCTATCATAACAGCTACACCCCAGGCACCGATGCATTTGACCACTGTAGTCATCCATCATTATGGTTACGCAGAAGGGGTAGTGGTCAAGAAAGATAAAATCAAACGAAATGTCGAGCTGCTGAAAGAGCAGCTAAGGTTAAATCCTAAAGATCCTTTCCACCATTTTAATATGGCTGTTGAGTATATGCGTTTGGGGGAGTATCAACCTGCTCTAAAACATATCCAACAATCACTAGAAGAGGCACCGCCTGATACAAGCTACATCCACCTGCTGCATAAATATGAAATTCGCTCGCTTGCAGAATTAAAAGATTACCCTGGGGCGCTTGCAGCTTGTGACCGTGGGATTAGCTCACATCCGGATTACCCAGACTTAGCTCATATCAAAGGGGCTCTACTCTTACAATTAGGTGCCTTTGCAGAAGCCAAAGTAGCGTTGCTACAAGCGCTGATCATCGGAGCTGCTCCTCCCGGCTACCATACTGAGGCTGGATTCGGTTCATTTTTAACCTATTATATGCTGGGTCAATTATGTGAAGAGATGGGTGATGAGACCGAAGCCATTGCTTGTTACACCAAAACCGCACAGCTTCATCCCGAACCTACTCCCGTCATTGCCCGGCTACTACGAGCCCTGAAATGTGCAGGTCGTGAGAGTGAGATTTACGGTTGGTTCCACGCTCATCTGCCAGACTACACAGTGACTAATAACAGGATTCTCCTAGAATTATTACAGACTGAGGGATGTAATGAAGCAGCCGCACAGCTGATAAATGCCACAGAGCAGCCCATTTCTATAGAAGTGGCATTTAATCAAGCATCTGAGCAGGGGCGTTCACAGATTGTGTTAGCGGATCGTCTGCTTGCTTCACTATCCTCTTCTGCTACCTATTCACCAGCGGTCAAAAGAGTACGCCTAGCTCTTCCGCTTCCCAAAGTTTCAGAATAGGAGGGACGTTTCCTATGACCACACCCGATATCACACTTTGTATGATCGTTAAGAATGAGGCGAAACACTTGGAGAAATGTCTGTCCTCTGTGCAAGGAATCGTATCAGAAATCATCATTGTGGATACCGGGTCTGAGGATAATAGCATAGACATAGCAACTAAGTTCGGTGCAAAGATCATCGATATGACTTGGGAGAATGATTTCTCGAAAGCACGAAACCTAAGTCTGAAGCATGCAACTTCCTCTTGGATTCTAGTACTTGATGCCGATGAGGCTGTAGATCATTGGAGGAGGGAGCAGCTCCAGCACCTGCTGGACGCATCGCATATTCACGGATATTGGCTACCCATTATCCACTATATCGGTGACGCCCCTAAAGCGGATTTTGTTACCGATCATGTCTGCCGCTTGTTCAGAAACGATGAAAGAATCATCTTTCGTGGAATCATTCATGAGGAGACGGCTAGCAGCATTTGGGAGCTTCCTGCGGGGGAAATTGCTTACGCTGAATTGCGTATTTATCACTACGGTTATTTAGAGGATGAACTACAGCACAAAAATAAATACCAGCGCAATTTAGCTCTCATCAATAGTGGTCTGCAGCTTCAACCGAACCATCTAATCCTTCGTTATGCACTAGGGGTAGAGCATTATCAACAGGAACAATATCATGCAGCGGCAGATGTACTTCTTCCATTACTCGCTGATGTTCCAACCCAATCCGGGTATGCCTCCGATATTTATCTAAAGACTGCCTATGCCTTACAACGATGTAACAGGCAGCAGGAATCTGAGGAAGTCTTTCATGCGGGGAGCTTATTGTTTCCTGATTTCACTGATTTATTAGAGGGCTATGCTGCTTTGTTGCTCGAACAAGGACAGCTTAGACAAGCTAGACACTTCTTGCAGCAAGCACTGAAGAGCGGAGATACAGCACATCCATATCCATCTTCTTCGGGAAGTGGAACGTATCGAACAGAACTACTAGCGGGCAGAGTATGCGAGAAGTTATTTCTATATCCAAACGCGCGGAAACACTACGAGGCTGCTATACAATTCAAACCAGATTATACGGATGCGTGGAAACAGCTTGTCCCACTAAGCCTGCTATCCGGAGAGAGGTTAAGTCTGATCGCATTGACCCGCTGCCATATCCACGCTCTTTCACCAATTACCTTAGGCTATCTTGTGCCTGCGGCGCTCAATGCTCGTGACTTTGAATGGCTGGTCACTCTCTCTTTTGCTTCGCAGCTACCGCTAGCCGTTCAAACCATTGTGCAGGCTTTCCTTGCTTGTACTCAGCAGCAAGAGGGGGCACACACTCTCGCACCGCTTGAGCAGCTGCTTCATAATCCATCTGTTCTTTCCGAACGTTCATCTATACTCGGTTATCTCTGGGCTTTGTCTTGCCGTGCTGGAGATACTGAATCAGCCATGAAGTGGCTTATCTCCATATCGCCATACAGACCGGGGATGCTAACAATTCATCATATCATAACAAGCCGTTCTGACATTAAGCCTGTTCTTCCTGATCTGAGCTACGCTATGCAATTACTGCTTCAGGTCGGTGCTTGGGATAGTGTATTATCGCTTTATCGACAATCAGAGGGCTCTTTATTCCAGTGGTGCAAGCTGCCGCAGCCCTTATACTATGGATTGCTTGAGGCTCCTACCCCCGTAAAGAAACAGTGGTGTTCCATCTATCTCAGTCAAACCCCTCATTATAATGCCTCGTCGGACTGCGCCGAATGGCTATTATATGTGGCAATAGCTTGCTCCTGTGGGGAAACTCCAAAGATCACTCAATCAGATGAAATGGCTTTGGGCAGAATCGGGGGAACTACCGCTGCAGTCGGTCTCTCATACTACAAGCTCATACTCGCGGCAAAAGCTTATCCCCATGGGATTTCCACAGGTCAAATCCTATGGGGGCTGCTCGTTAGATCTGCCAGTCAGACCTAACCGACTGGCAGATTCGGATTTGAGAACTATTCTTTCCATTCGATCAAATGGGGCCGCTCATCTAGAATGGACTGGTACTGCTCCAGACTCCCCCAGCGCCCCTCTGGATCAAGCTCCATATAACGCGAATATTTAAGTCGAAGCTCTTCCGGCGGAACCGCCCATCCATAATGCTTCACCCGCAGTTCGGCAAGAAAACCCGGCAATACAGAGTAAGAAAGCGGCAGCCTAGGAACATGATGATCCATTTTCGGGAAGAAATAATGAAAATTCGGCAAATATCGGACAAGTGTACGAGTATGCTTCGTATGGATATTCCAATGTTCATCTTCACGATAATGGGTGGTGCCCCCCCAGAAATCAAATAGCCGGAAAGATACCCAGTCATAAACATCCTGATCAATCAGCCGTCTCATCTCCCGTTTAGCTGCCTCTTCATAGAACTCATCAGCGTCTACAGACAGGAGCCAATCCGGATTCGTAGATACCGCCAAATCCCATAATATCCGCCTTAGCTCCCACTCCCGATTAAACAAGGAGGTCTCTAGTGTCACAAGCTTCGTAACCTTGGCAAAAGAACGACATAACTGTGCCGTGTGATCTGTACTTCCATCATCAACAACTACAATGTCATCCACGAACTCACTCAGTTCTTCAAGTACCTGCTCCAGATACCTTCCAGCTTCGTTTCGAACCTGCATCATAGCGGTCAAGCGGTTACCTGCTGTTTTGCGGAGAGGCCATCTATGACTACTCATCCCTCCACTCTCCTTTTCAATCGTTTTACCGCCTCTTCTAGATCTGCCATCTCTGATAAAAGCGGCCACGCCTGATTGTCTTGCCCTGCCGCATTCAAGAAGCTGCGTATAGCCTCATGCCGTCTGCCATGTAGCAAGTGTATTGTGCCTTCTATAACCCCATCAACACTTCCCTCCAAATCTTGCTGAAGCTCTAGCGCTTTCTCCCATAGGAAGGTCCGAATATAATTCTGAATCAATAACATCTTTGCCTCTGAGGTAGTGAGCGAACTCAGAATCCGTACTGCCGCAGCTTCATCCTCATTCAAACGAAACAGCTCTGCCCGGACAAGTTCGTACTGCCCGGAGTGAAGCCAGCCCCGCTGTATTTCCGCATCCCGCTTCTCCTCAGCTGTAAATGCCGTAATCGTATATTGTTGAACAGCAGTTTCCAAATCCCCAGTCTTACCCTCTATAGCCGAAAAAAAGCGAAAATGTGAATGAAGGCAATCTAAATATTCATACAGCACCATGAGCTCAAAAGATTGCGTCAGATAGCGGTTTGCTACGGAATCCCCCAACAAGTACAGATAGGAAGCTGCCAAGTAATGTACAACAGGTTGACTGGGCAGCTTAGCACACATGGAAATGTAATAGTCCGCCCGCAACTCAAGCTGTATAATAACCCAATCAGCAGGTGATATCGTTGAATCCTGCCACAAGTTCACTATGGCCTTCCTCCACAGCACCTCATAATCCGTAAGAAAATACAGCCGATCTCCCTGAAAGGTAGCTCCATAGGATTCCTGCTGATCCCCGCCGAGATAGAGCACACCTTCCCTGCGTAAGCTCTGCTCTAGATATATCCGTTCAGATCGGGTGGCTACAAGGTCAGCTTTTGCGCCAAGCAAACCGCTGTATTTATCCCATAAACACTTCTTTTCTTCTTCCGGACAACGTTCTAGTAGAGCCACTACATAAGCTGCCTGCAAGGAGAGAACCTCTGAGAGCCAATAAGGAGAAGAGACAAGAATCGTGTATTGCTTCATGTTCAAAGAATAAATATCTGCAGCCGCAACTGCCCTAATCTGATTGTTAGTCTGCTGCTCATTGGTCATTCGTCCAGCAAAGCAGACCCCTTCCCGGTCGGGAAGAAGTTCTAGCAATCTTTTATATTCGTAGTCCTCCCAAGAACCTCCGCTTAGAATTAAATATTTCATGGGTGTGCCTCCTTGGAATCGGACAAATCCCCAATATAGCCTATTACCAGAGAGGCATTAGGGTGAAGCAGCAATTGACGGGAAGTAAACTTCCTATTGCTAATCATCCCAGGCACGATCCCTCCTTTGTAAGCAACACGTTCAAGAGGTAGAGTGAGCGCTGAATCTCCCCCTGCAAGCAAATGAACCCCCGCTTCCTCCATTTCAGTCGATAAACTTACGATCAGATCAGCGGAGCCTTGGGTTATGGCCTTCACCACCCGCTCAATATAACGTTTCTCATATTGGATAGAAGTGGACAAATACAGAATGATCTCACTCTCATATAATGCAGATGCGTTCTTTAACGCCCGTAACCATCCATCCTCACCATGAACCGTTATCACTACATCATGTTCGCTAACTGGAAACTCAGGAGCAGCGTCCAGCAAAGTATCTCTGATCCAAATCCAGCGAATATACTTGTAGCTCTGCTGCTCCCGTGCAGCTATCCATTGCTCCTTCAGCTCATCACAATCCCAAGCTTCATCACAATACACTATGGCCGTTACCAACGGAGAAGCTAAGGGTATCCTGCCCAATGGTATAACCGGCTGTGGAAATTTTAAGGATTCAGTAGGCGGTACTAAAAGTCCTTCGTTCTCTATCCCGCTTTCAAGTGCCCATTTCTTGTAGTATGTCTGCCAGCCATTCGTCTGTTTGGATTCGTCCTTCGTTCTCAGGTATCTATCCAGTGACTGAATAGCATGAACATACACAGCTTCACTCAGTGCCAGTTTCGCTCCAATCTGCCGCGCTCGGAGACACCAGTCAGCTATCATGAGATGCCGCGCTTGAAGCGAGGTGTCAAAGCCGCCAATTCGCTGAATCAATTCCTTAGTGAATAGAAGACAAGATCCGGTTAGCACTTCCACCTCGCGCCATTCGCCTTGATACCGCCCAAGACTGTAGCTTACATGCTCAGCTAATTCATGATGAGTACCAAAGTGAAGCCGTTTCTTCCCTTCCCCCCTCTCGGTAGAAGAACGCGGAGCAATGACTCTAACGGAAGCATCATCAAAGGAAGCCCACATTAACTCGCATAACCAGCCAGGCGATACCATAATCGAATCTTCAAGCAGAACAGCAAAGGTGGTCTCGATATGGGCCAGAGCTAGGTTGGGCATATACTCCTCCTTCTCATAGGGTAGGAAGAGCACTGGTTCCTCTGGCGAGAACTGTCTTGCTAATACCTCCATGGGGAAATCGGGCGTCATTGAAACAGCAATAATGCGCACAGCCACTCCTGAGTAGCGCAGCAACAGGGGTAAACAGACCCTGGCACATTCCATACGGCTAAGCTCAACTACAATAGAAATCCCATCTTCACTTGGCAAGGGTAAAAGTCCGGCACGTTCAAGGAAACCATATCTCCCTGCCAAGCGTTCCATATTCAGCGATTCATGTGACATTTGGACTCACGCTCCATTTATTTAAAGCAACTCTACCTATAGTCTATGAGCGGTTAAGCACGATATCCCTTAATTCCCTCCATTTACACCTTTGCCGCCTTCTTCTGTATGAGCTGCGCCTGTATTCGAAGAATTGGGTGCAGCTGGTGATGAATTGCTATCCTCTTGGCTATTCCCAGGGGTATCCTTGCTCTGATCTGATACTCCATTTTTATCTCCACTTACAGATGGTGCAGGAATAGCAATTCCAGGGGCACTGCTGCCATTAGCTCCGACAGGCTGACCCTGATTATCGTAGTAATACATAGGCACGTCTCCGACGACCATCAAATATGACACAGGAATTTCCGTATCCACTACTTGGGGTTCCATGTCAAAAGGAATAACCACCGCTACCTCCGTAACAATATGGATATAGACCTCAACTAAAATCATATTGATTCCGGCATTTTGCTGGCGAGTGCTGAGTTCAACCTTAACAGCACCTTGCGGTTCAATCTTGATCGGGATATCAGGTCCATAAGAGGCGATGAGAGGACTACCTAGTGCCTGACCGAGCGGAATATATTCTGTCTGATTATGCAAATCCTGCAACGTGGTCTGGATTACCTCTGCTGCTTGCGAAGTAATACGCATATGCTCCGCATAGTTCAACATAAAGCCTGATATTTTCCCGTTCTTATCGGTCTTCCAATCAATTAGTTCCTCCGCATTTCCTCCGTTCGCAACTTGTGATGTGATCGCTTTATTTATCGACTCTGTTGCGATCTGCTTCACACGAATTTGCGCTAAATGCAAGATAGGTGGCTTCATGTGCAGCTCCACGTATCGCAGTGCTTGTAGTACAAGCACAATCAATACCAAGGATGCAATCAACCAAAATTTGCGCCGGCTTCTTGGCTTACGCGTGTTTCCGCCGGAAACGGTCATCTTTCTCTCTGCCCTACTGGATGATCTCATATGACTTCTACTTCGCTTAGCTTCAAAGCGTGCACTCTGTGGTCTTGCCGCTGCCCTACTAGGTTTTGACTTGAACGCGGAGCTTCTTCCAGAGAACCTCGGCGTCCCGCCCCCATTTATTTTTGGCAGCCGAAGCTGACCTAGATCAGGTAATCTTAGCCCTCGGTTCCCCCATTTTCTTAATCTCCCCATTGCGATAGTCCCTCCCACCTTACGTAGAGGTCAAGCCACCTCCACTTAGTTTAAGGTATTCGGAAAGAAGACAAAAAAGAAGAACGTTCCCTCCGGCGGATAATGCCAAAGAAACGTTCTTCATTTATTTGATGATCAATTAATATTAGTGCATTCTACTCCGTTTATCTTCCTGTAGATGGTCCCAGTGCCGCCGTATAAAGATACCGATTAGAATAGCGATAAACACGGCATACCAAGTAATATATCCATTCCATTCTTCCCTAGGGACAATTAGACTTGAGCCGATCGTACCGAATAGCCAAATGTAAGACAGATTCCCAAGCACGGTTCCCCAAATAAAAGATGATGCTTTTATCGGTGAAACAGCGGACATAAAATTGATTACATTGTTCGGAATAATGGGAATCGTACGTAGAAGGACCAGCGTCCAAATTCCATATCGGTCCAAGTAACGCTGCCATTTGTCATACCTTTTCAGCTTAGACCTCCATTTTCGATCAAACCAATTGTAAAGGTATCGTCGAATGAGGAAGTACATCAGTATTCCACCCAGATTACAAGCCAGCCAACTAATTATCATACCTCCAATAACGTTAAATACAGACACATGGAGGACAATCAAAATTACGAACGGAAAAAATCCTAATATACTCTGCAACAGCGCCAATGGAATCGTCACAAATAAAATAGAGGGTCCACTAAGGCCAAGCGTTTGCAGCAGCCAATCTATCCAGGTATTTATGGTCTCTGTCATGAAGCAGTCTCCTCTCTTGACTCCTTGCAGCAGCTGCCTCCTGATTTACTTCGCTAAAGCATAAGTGTGAGCATTAAAATATATGCAAAGTATATATTTTCCTTTGAATACTTTGCTTATATTCCCAAGAAAAACACCCCTTCCGGGGTGTTTTATTGAATGATTTTGCTTATGAAGTGCATTTGTAAAGAACAGTGGTTAGCGTACAAGTTACACTTTTGTAATCCATTGATTCTTCACATCATACCACAGAATTCTATCTACTTACAATTCTACACCTTGAATCCACGCATTCACTTTATCCGGGTTGTTTTCTACCCAAGTTTTAGCAGTTTCTTCTGGTGACTTCCCACCTTGAACCTCAACCATTACTTTCGCCATGTCTTCTGCTGTCCACTCGAATTGATCCAAGAACTTATAGACATTCGGCATGTCTTCTTTCAGACCTTGACGAACCATCGTATGGATTTGCTCATCCGCACCATATACACCTTTTGGATCTTCCAGATATTTCAGGTCCATATTGGCGAACATCCAGTGTGGTGTCCAACCCGTTACAACGATAGGCTCGTTGTTGTCATAGGCTTTTTGCAGCTCCTGAGCCATCGCTGCCGATGAACTTTCTAGAAGCGTATATTCACTAAGACCATATTCCGCAATAGCCTTTTCAGTCGTCGTCATAATACCAGCACCAGGCTCAATTCCGATAATTCGATTGCTCAATTTACCTGCCAGGTCACTGTTCTTCAAGTCTTCAATAGAATTAATATCCATGTACGCTGGAACTGCTAAACCAACTTTAGTTCCGTTCAAATTAGCACCTAAATCTTCGATTTTCGAACCATACTTCTCTAAATAAGCTGCATGCGTGCTTGGTAGCCAAGCTGCGACCATAGCATCCGCACTACCATCAGCAACCCCTGCCCACATTGGGCCTGCATCTACCTGCAGCATTTCAACGGTAGCTCCAAGCTTAGTTTCAAGTACTTCTTTAACAACATAAGTACTCGCAATTTCGGAATCCCATGCCACATAAGCCAATTTCACTTTTTCTTTACTAGTGGATGAACATCCGGCAATAACAGTAATCATCATAATCACTAACAGGAATAAACCTATATTTTTTTTCTTCATATCTATTTAAAACCCCTATCTCTGTTTTGGTTTTAGTGCGTTCTGCGTTAAACGGTCGAGTAGAATAGCTATAATAACGATAGCAATCCCCGCCTCGAACCCATCTCCTGTCTTAGCCTGCGATACCGCGCGGTATACATAGGCACCTACACCTTGCGCACCGATCATAGATGAGATGACAACCATCGAGAGTGATAACATAATCGTCTGATTGACGCCTGCCATAATCGTTGGCAGTGCGATCGGCAGCTGCAATTTAACCAGCTTCTGAGTTGGTGTTGAACCGAAAGCATCGGCTGCTTCAACTAACTCCTCTGAAACCTGACGAATACCGAGATTGGTCAAACGAATTGTCGGTGGAATCGCAAAGATGATCGATGCAATTACACCTGGAACTACCCCAAGTGAGAAAAAAGATACCGCTGGCAATAAATACACAAATGCCGGCATCGTCTGCATAAAGTCCAAAATAGGCGTAACTGTATTTCTAACCGCATTTCTCTGCGCACACAAAATACCAATCGGTACGCCGATTACTACAGCCAATATCGAGGCGGTTAGAACAAGGGCTAAAGATTGCATCGAAGGTCCCCATAATCCGAGATTATCGATTAAGAGCAGTCCGATTACCGCAAATAAAGCCATGCGCCATTTCCCAATCCAATAAGACAAAGCTGCAATAAGTACGATAAGCACTAATGCAGGCAGGAAGGTCAGCGCACCTTCAATTGCAGAAACCATTCCACCGATTATTGTAGCGATAAAGTCAAACAAGGGGCCACAATACGTAGTTAGCCAGTTTTCCAACCACTCGAGGGCCTTTCCTAAAGGCAGTTTTGGAATGTCCATTAAGATCCTTCTCCTTCCGGTACCGCGTTACCCGCGAGTGCGGAAAGAACGGCTCCCTTAATCACAATGCCCTTTAATTTATCCGCTTCATCTACGACGGCTACAGGCAAATGTGTCTCAGATATTAGTTCAAAGAAATCATTGAGCAGCGTTTCAGGATATACACGAGGGATCTCCCGCCGTGTAACCTCTAGGATGGATTTATTATCCTTTAGTGCCTGTGCTGCGTCCTCAGCTGTAATAACACCCAAGAGCTTGTTTTCTTTGTCTACCACATACAAGCTGAATATGCCGCTATCACGCATTAATTGAAGTGCTACCCGAGGTCCACGCTCAGGTCTAACCGTTTCCGGTTGCCGCATCACATGAGCTGCTGTTAGCACCTTGGACAAGTCCACATCCTCCACGAACCGCTCTACATATTTATTGGCAGGTTGAATGAGAATCTCTTCCGGCGTACCAATCTGCACGATAACACCGTCTTTCATCAATGCAATCCGATCACCAATCCGCAGGGCTTCGTCTAGATCATGAGTGATGAACACAATCGTCTTCTTCACTCTGGACTGCAATTCCAGCAGCTCCTGCTGCATGTCTTTACGGATCAGCGGATCTAGTGCACTAAAGGCTTCGTCCATGAGCAGGATATCTGGGTCATTAGCAAGTCCTCTTGCTAGTCCCACACGCTGCTGCATCCCTCCGCTGAGTTGATCCGGGCGATGATTCTCCCATCCCTTTAGACCCACTAGATGCAATGCCTCCATGGCCCGTTCAGTTCTCTTCTTTTTATCTACGCCCTGAACCTCAAGTCCGTATTCCGCATTCTCCAATACCGTCCGGTGTGGAAACAATGCGAACTTCTGAAACACCATGCCGATGTTCTTGCGCCGAAATTGCCGAAGCTCCTCCGGGTTCATTTTCACGACGTCTTTTCCTTTAAAAAGGACTTGTCCCCCTGTAGGCTCAATCAAACGGTTCAACAAACGAACCAACGTTGACTTACCGCTGCCGGACAATCCCATAATGACGAATATTTCTCCTTCTTCAATGCTGAATTCGGCTTTGTTGACTCCGACCGTCAACTTTAATTCCTGAGCGATCTTTTCCTTCGACCACCCTTGCTCTAATAATGGAATCGCCTTTCCCGCATCATGACCGAATACTTTGGTTAGCTTTTTCACCTCTATAATAGCCATGCCGTCCTCCTTCTCCCGAAAATATATCCGGGTTTAGTTCACTTATAGTAGTGTACCGGACTATTGAAAATTCATGCAAACACCATATACGGATAAAATTTAGTGTACAGTTTTAACTTTACGTACTTTATGTATAGAATACTCTGTTTTACACCAAATTCCTTTCTTCATGATTTCTTTACTTATGGAGGGGGATTTGATTACAATACATTGTATAAGGTTGCAGCAGTCTATCGACCTATTCCTCAGGAGGGACATCATGAACGATTTAGAAGGGTTAACACCCGAACAAATAGAGAAGATTAGTAAGGCCCGTGAACGCGTGATAGACTCTATCGGTAAAAATATGGACCTATACGGCATCACTTTATCCATTGGGCATTTATACGGTTATATGTATTTCAATCAAGGTCCAGTGACACTGGACGAGCTTAGCAAAACAATGGGAATGAGCAAAACGTCCATGAGTACGGGAGTCCGTACCCTCCTAGATCTGAAAATGATCGATAAAGTTTGGGGGAGAGGGACTCGCAAAGACCTGTTTACCACTGTGCCTGACTGGCATCAGAACTTCAGTGATTACTTCTCTATTAAATGGAGAAAAGCCGTCGAAGGAAATATGATTTCACTAGCGAAATCACTTGCAGAAATTAACGATATGAAAAAAGAGTATAGTGACGATAGTAAACTTATGCAGCTCTTAAATACAGATGAAGAGAAGATTACCGAATCCATTAATTACTACCGCTGGTTGCTAAAATTAATAGAATCCTTTGAGAATGGTAAGATCTTCGAATTTATCCCTAAAGAAGAATCTTAATTCCAAAACAAAAAACGACAGTGCTCCTGTAAAAAGGAAAACACTGCCGTTTTTTTCGTTTAACTTTCGATTAAGCTTACATCATCCAAATAAATCGTGCTGCCCGCACTAATTTCATTATTCGTCTCCGTACTGTTTCCATCAATAAGCCCTAGTAAAAATACCAAATGAGCCCCTGCGTCTGTCGCACCGTTCATGGTAAATGTGTAGCTGAATTCTTTCATACTCTGGGTCAAAGCTATAAGCTCAGCTTCCATATATTTGTTGTAGTCCCCGCCTTTATGCTCCACAGCTACCTGAATATTACGGTTTACCGTAGAACGGGCCTTAAACTTCAAGGTATACGTCTTTCCCTGAATAAGCTTCAGGTTTTCATAATCCACTTGTGCGCTGTAAGCAGCTTGCCCTGTGCCCGTCAGATCTATCGCAAATTCCCCATCTTTTACAGCAGCAGATCCAGTTCCATCAAAATACTGGCTCCACCCTTTAGAATCCACATCAAAGGTTCCATTATCCAGCGTACCGCTTGGTGGGTTCACTGGCGGACCACCTTGTACCTCCCGGACCACAATATCGTCAAAAGAAATCGTATGTGGCGTACTGTTAGCCGTAGGATCAGTGCCCAGCGATTTGCCGATCAGATAATTCAGCTTCAGCGGATTGCTATTGGACACCATAAATTTTGCGCCATACGTTGCCCAATCGGCAGTAATATCAAACTTAACTTGAGCGGAAGCTGCAGAGGTATTGGAGTATTCTAGGATGATCTGCCGCGGAACCGTTGATTTCGCCTTAAAGCTCACCTCATACGTTTTTCCGCCTTCCAGTGGGATACCCTCTTGGTAAAATTGTGTATGCCACGCCTCCCATCCTGCTGACGTAATCAAGATTTCTGCCACGCCATCCTTTACCTCAAACGCAGAAACACCACCTTCTCCAGACCATGTAGACCAACCCGTCTTACCACTGCCGAACGAGCCATTTATGACTAGATTGTTATCGTTAGCAAGTATCGTCTGAAGCACAGATCCATTTGCGTAATGGTCAGCTTCTACAGTGATTGTATAGCTGCCCTCGGATGGAAATACTGCTGCATCGATTGTGATTTTTCCAGGCTCAATGGTGTACTGTTGGTTTCAAGTGTTATACCATTAACCTTCACTGCAATGATTTTCTTTCTCCAATCCTCATGGTCTATGAAGGTTAGCTCAATCGGCTGCGAAACTCTGTTATTGTTGCTATCGCTTAGTAATTCCTGCGGTTTGGCCGGTGCATTTTTGATTTCAAATTTCACATTATCGATGATAATATCATGGCTTTGAGGAATACTAATTCCCTCAACCTTTCCAAGCAGGAATTTAAGTGACAATGTGTCCTTACTGCCTTGACGGAATTCGAATGTGTAATGATTCGTTGCTGGTGTGAGCTCTACAATTTTTGTAAACGAAGCCTGATAAGACGCATTTTCAACATTCACACCGATATTTCGGGCAATGGTTGAACTGGCATCAAACTCTAGCACATAATCTATTCCGCTTGCAGCTTTCAAGTTATTTTGAAACAACATCACGGAATATGGCTGGCTACCCGTATTCGTAATGTTAAACTTCGCTGTTCCACCTGTAGCAGTAGCAGTGCTCTGTCCGCCCTGCTCCGTCAACAGCCGATCCCAGGCATGAAATTCAGTGTTGAATTCACCATTCACAAGCGGGTAGTAGACAAGTGATGGATCATAATAAAAGCTCGTGCGCAGCAACTTGAAGTTATCCAAGATGACTGTATCGGTAGCACCGTTCAGAAGTAACACAAATTGTCCCTCATGATCCGTTGTACCTGCAAGGTTGGTGAAGACTGCTTTTATTTGTTGTTCACCTTGGGCTAAATTAACTGACTGCTGCGCATGTACGTTGCCGTCTTTTCCAAGAAGCTGAACTGTGGCAGTACGTGCAGAGGATACTGCAGCATTAAAGGTAAGCTCATAATCTTGGCCCTGTATGAGCTGAATTCCCTTCTGAAGCAATCGAACTTCGCCACTTTCGCTGCCGCCAATCTGCAGATTCAGCTTTCCTGTATCATCTACATTGGCAGTGGACGTTGTACCATTGGCTATTTCTACGTGCCAATAGCTCATCCGATTGGGCTCACCAAGATCGAAAGTGCCATTGTACAGATGATTACCGCTACCGAGCGGTGTTTTTATTCCATCATGATCAAAAGGAATACTATCTACCTCTTCCAGACGGACATTACCTAACCAAGCTGGTGAAGCGTTAGTTCCCATATTGAACTCTATCCGTGCTGCAATGTCAGAGTTGTCCTTCATTTGAAACATCGTTTCGTAATGGGACATCTCGGAAGTCAGCTCTGCCTTAAGCGCTGGAGAATAAGCCGCAAAGCCACGTGATTCTCCCCCCGTTAATTTAACACTAATATTACGTGACACATCTGTTTTGGCATCGAAGCTGAGCTTATAGAATCTACCTTTAGCAACGGATACAATCGCTTGAGGTTGAACGGAATAGGCATTGCCTCCAGCATTACTGATATTTACCTTTAGGAAGTTGTGTCCTCCAATCGGTACAGTGGAAACTGTAGCATCAGCTCCTGGTTCTTTAAACAAAACCCAATGTGAAGTATTCGGTATGCCCATTCCATCATCTCCCGGAACCTGCTCCGTGAAGTTGTTGTTATAGACAAGGTTTCCGTCAGGAAGTGCTAGCTTTGAGCCTTCCAAGTAAGGCTCCTTATCCAGCGTAACTGGTACCGGCTCACGATACTCTCGGCCTGTCAGTTCATAGACTCTGACATAATCAACCTGCATCGATTTTGGAAACACGGTTTCTGGTGTTGGATCACCATCGAAGTTGCCGCCGACAGCCAGATTTAACAGCAGGTGGAACTCCTGATTGAACGGTGCTGGATAAGCATTATTCGCAGGCTGGCCATTGCTGATGCTGTACCAGTCATTTTTGGTCAAGAACAGCTCACCATCTACATACCAGCGAATTTCTCCCGGTTCCCACTCAATGGAGTACGTATGGAATTGTTCTATCGTGGAGCCTTCCGGGAACACGTACTCTTTGCCAGAGTATACATTGTTAGGCCATTCGCCGCCGTAATGAATGGTACCCGCTACCGTATTAGGACGGCTGCCCCAGCCCTCCATAATATCAAGCTCACCAGAGGAAGCCCAATTTCCGTACTCGTAGTTCTCCGGCAGCATCCAGATCGCTGGCCAGTACCCTTTTCCGGTAGGCGCTTTAGCCCGAATCTCGAATTTCCCATATTTCTTGCTAAACAGACCTTTCGTTTTAAGTCGCGAAGAAGTGTACTCCTTGCCACTTACTGCTTCTTTACGCGCGGTAATCACTAGATTACCATCCTGTACCTTTGCGTTCTTCTCATCACTTGTATACCATTGCTTCTCGTTGTTGCCCCAACCTGGATTGTTAAATTGCGAACCATCTCCAAGGTCATAGGTCCATTTCGTAGGATCAATGGTCCCTTCATTGAATTCATCTCCCCAAACCAGCGTCCATGGATCGTTGGTTGGTGTTGGTGTTGGTGTTGGTGTTGGTGTTGGTGTTGGTGTCGGTGTCGGTGTCGGTGTTGCCGTTGGTTTCGGTGTAGGTGTTGCTGTTTCGGTTGGTGTAGTAGTTGCTGTAGCTGTTGCTTCAGGTGTAGAGGTTGGCGTTGATATTGGACCAACATTACCAGAACTGCTTGAGGCTGAAGTTGCTACTGGCAGTGTCGTTTTACTAGTGTTTCCTTTCTTTAATGGCGAGCCGCCAATCGTTACTCCATCGGCTTTGTTATCTATTGAGGTTACGCTTCCGCTGCCTTGAATCGCTGTGCCTCCAGCGCTCGCAGTCAGGATTAACGCAGCCACCTGTGCATTGTTCTCCAGAGTCAATTGCGTTGAGCTGCCCACCGTAAGACTGGCAACAGTTCCTGAGATTCTTAGCAAAGAACCGCTGACTGCTGAGTCTGCCGAGCGAACCGCTGCAAATATCCCTCGAAGTGAGATAATATGAGGAACGACGTTCATCTCAACATCCCCAAAGCCTGCTCCCGTAAGATCGCTACTCTCTTCCAAGATTGCTCCGGACTGCAGCTGCACAGTACCCACAGCTGTTGAACCGCTGGCATAAATTCGAACCTTGCCGTTAGGTTTGGCTACTTGAAGCGGCCCAAGAGAAGTATTGTGTAAGCCAATACTCTGCTCACCGCCACCTCGTACAAACGTAGTCCCTGTTACCTTTACACCTTCAAGCTTCGCATTCCCTTCGGCAATCCCCTCCGTTAAATAAAGATTGCCTTGGATGACAGTATCTTTAAGAACCACATCGGCATGATTAATGATTACATTGCCCTTTACTGTTCCAAGCGAAGTCTCTCCAGATTTTAAGATGAGTCCCGAAACCATTCGATCAGCAAGCTGAGCAAGCTCTGCACGTGTAATTCCGCCCTCAGGCTTAAACAAACCTCCAGGATAACCTTTAATAAAGCCAGCACTCGATAGGGCTGCTATCGCTTTCGCAGTTTCATCACTGACTCCGTTCAAATCAGTGAATGCTGCTGTGCTACTTTTGTCCGTATTGAAACGAAACACTTTCTCCAAGGATAGTGCCGCCTCAGCACGCGAAAGCGCATGTGAAGGATAAATATTGTTATTCTTATCACTGCTTAAATATCCAGCTGTAATCCCTTTGGCAATATCACTCTTATACCAGTCTGTAGCCAGCACATCCGCTGGAAGCTTATCCGATTGCTCCTGATAATTAAATATACGATTCATAATAGCCGCGAACTCTGCCTTTGTGACTTCCTTACCCGGTCGAAACGACCCATCGTCATATCCACTTATAATCCCATTTGCGCTCCAACGCTGTAATGGACCTGCAGCCCAATGGCTTGGAGATACATCCGTAAACGCTTTCAATACATCGATTGTTTCATTTTCCACTTTCGTTGCCGCTGAATCAGGTGAGTTTCCCTTTAATGGCTCTGCCGTTGAAGCATTCATGCTCCCAACCGGTGATAGCAGCCCGGTGACAAGGAGCATAGCAGCTATTGCTGCCGTGAAATTCCTCTTCATCCTAAACATCACTCCTCGAATTTCGTAATATTCGTAATTCAAGCGAAGAATCGAAATCGGTTTCGACAATGTTATTGTTGCTTAGATTTCCATATTTGTAAAGATATAATTTTGAATTTTTTTACATTATTTTTTTTCGGAATATATCTCAGTATTAAAATATCCGTTTGACTTGTTTCGGCAATAAGAATAGACTTAAAACAACTGTTTTACTCTTCACTCCATTCAAAAAAACTCATAAATAACCGCTCTACTACAGTCTTTCCCCCATATTCCAACTATTAAGCGGAGGGTGGCTTATACTACATATGAATATCAAAATGATTGCCGAAATGGCAGGCGTTTCTGTCTCGACCGTTTCGAAAATTATGAATAATTACAGCGATGTTTCGGAAAAGACCAAGAAAAGAGTCCTGGAGATCATCGAGCAAACTGGATATTCACCATCCAACTCCGCCAAGACACTTGCAACCAAAAAATCGAATCTGATCGGTGTGATTTTTGCGGGTGAGCTTAATGTAGAATTTACGCACCCTTTTTTCGTTGAGGTATTAAACTCCTTCAAGAAACAAATGGGTGTACTGGGATACGATCTCATCTTCTTTTCGAACGAAAAATTTATTAGCAGCGGAGATTACTTCGCGCGCGCTGTTCATTTTAATGTGGATGGCTGTGTCATTATATCTGGACAGAAGATGGAGCCAACGATCCACGATCTGGACATGAGCAGTATCCCTTGTATCGGGGTAGATCTCGAACTAAAAGGGAAGAAGTCAGGCTTTGTTATGTCAGATAACTTCCAAATATCCTCTAAGGTCGTAGAGCATTTTTACCTTCTTGGTTATAGGGAGCTTGGTTTTATAGGAAGTGCCGCGGATTCAGAAATATCCAATCTACGGGAAGCAGGATATACCAAAGCTATCGAAAGTTTCGGTCTCCCTTTGAACCGGCGTTGGTTTGTACATGGCGACGATTTCTTTGAGTCCAGCGGGTATACGGCTATGCAACAATTAATTCAAAGCGGCAGTTTACCAAAGGCCATTTTTGCTGCCTCTGATTTGCTGGCTTTAGGAGCCATCCGTGCATTAAAAGAACATGACCTCCGGGTCCCTGAGGATATCGCCATCATCGGCTGTGATGACATCGAAGCCTGTAAATATACTACACCAAGACTGTCTACCATCCGTCAGAACAAACAACGACTTGGTATCCTCGCTGCCCATATGCTCTATGACTTGATTAACAATCAGTCAGGTGGCGGTTCATTTGTTGTGGAGCCAGTGCTTGTTGTGCGCGAGTCCTGCGGAAGCCAATTGAAATTTTAAGGTATAACATGAATAAATCCCCTCAAAGTTTACAACGTCTCAGACCTCGATAAGATGTCTAAGGCATTGTCTAACTTGAGGGGATTTTTCATGTAGGGAACTTACAATTTCATTTTAGAATTTCGCAAGTAGATTTGAAATACTCTGAGCTGCCTCGGCACGGGTTGTCATCGATTGCGGAAGGAAGTTACCGTCCTGATGACCCGTCAGAAGTTTAGCTTCTAGCGCACCTTGTACATAGGTTACTGCCCAAGAACTAACTTTAGAGCTGTCATTAGTCGCATGGAATGAGCTTGCTTCCGGCTTAACGCCCGTACGATATGCATAGGCTCTTACCAGCATAGCTGCCATTTCCTCGCGGGTAATCTGTTGATTCGGGTTAAAACGATCCTCGGATACGCCTTGAATAATACCTGCTTCAAAGGTTGCATTGACCGCCTCTTCGTACCACGATCCAGCGACTACATCTTGGAATGAAGTCGGACGACTCGCAGTTAAGGAAAGCGCTCTGCTGAGGAGAGCTGCATATTCTGCTCTTGTGATGGAACCCGATGGGTTAAACATAGAGTCAGATTGTCCCTTCACAATTTGTTTAGCAGATAATTCCTGAATAGTCTTGTATGCCCAGTGACTTTCAGGTACATCTCGATAGCTGCTTTGGAACGAAAGAACAACGTATTGGCTAAAATGATTCAAATCTACGGTAAGACTGGTTTTGGACGGATTCATCGTCCCCCCTAGATAGGTAAAGCTACCATTTTCCTCAATACGATAAATACCCGCTAGAGCTGGATTGGTTCCATTCAGAATCGGTAGTGTTATCTTCACGGGTACAGGGAATTGCTTCAGTGAATATTTATTACCGGACTCATCTGACATGAGTAATGAGAAGTCCATGATGTCACTAACCCGTGAATACGGTGGAGTTATTGTAAGTTGATTCGATTGAGTGGCTTCCATCTTCAAAAGTATTGTTGCTGTCTTCGCAGTTGATGGCAGAAGCTTACGAAGCTCATTCAATACTTTGGAGGACATAACGGCACGAACCCCATTCACTTGAATCTCTAGATCCCTATTGCCGATCTGATCGAGTTTATCGATCGGAATCATAACTTGATTCTTATCCGCTTGAAGCTGCAAAATGATGTTTCCTTCAGCACTCTTCGTTAAGAGTTCATCTGGGATAACAACCACCCCTGCAGGCAGCTCCGGCTTCACCACCACTGGCGGCGTAACGCTTGATCCTGGGTTCCCCCCACCCGTTGGTGGTGTTGTCGAGGTATCATTTTCGCGCATAACAGCAATAGTGTAAATCTGTTTGGTTCCATCTTGAGCTGTCACAGTTACGGTGATCATATTAGTGCCGACATGTAAATCTCCACTGCCTGTTATCGATACAGTAGCCATAGGATCCGCTGCTGTATAGGTTACTCGCGTAACGGTTGTTGAGTAAGGTACAGTCAGTTCGTAGTTGTATTGCCCAGAGGCAAATCCACGAATCGTAGTTCCATTAACGCGAAGATCTACCAGATCTGCATTGCTTGAAGACTCCGCTTCAGGCTGACGCGTAATGATGATCGTATAAATATTTTGTAATCCGTCTTGAGCTGTCACGGTAACCTTCACGACGTTCCTACCAACCTCAAGGGCTCCACTACCCGTAATCTTAACTACGCTAGTCGGATCGTATGCCGTATAGGTAATATCCGTTACCGACGTACTATAGGGAACCGTTACGTTATAGTTCAACGTACTAGGTGCAAAAGCTGGTAGAGTTTCCCCATTCATTCGTAGATCGGACAGCAGAATTTGGTTAGGTAAGGATTCTGACTCACGGATGACGATAATGGTATACACATTCGAGCTGCCGTCTGGAGCTTGGACGTGAACTTCCACAAGATTCTCGCCTACTTGCAGAGATTTACCACCCATGACACGAACACTTAGTAATGGATCTGCCACCTTATAAGTGACCTCTGCGACCGAAACATTATTAGGTACACGAACCGAATAATTCATTTGATCCGGTGCGAAACCGCTCAACGATTGACCGTTCACCTGAAGATCTACTAGTGTTGCCTGAGAGATCTGCACTTCTTTAGTTGCAGTGGTCAAATTCGGCATCGTTTCATGCCCTTGCGCATCGGCAATCATCGCTTGCGTAATTTGTACAGCAGCAGTCTGTTCTTGCGGTGATACTCCTAGCTTAAGAATCGGACCATCTGCTTGAATGCCATTCGTTGAGGTTAGAATGATTCTTGTCATTCCATTAACCGTCTCTTTGCGCACAATCTTAACGCCAGGTTGAGCCGGTTCAATCGATGAGAAGATGAGACTGCTGGAGTCTACATTCAAATCAATGGCTGTCACATCTGAAGTCGCATTGTTGATCGATACTTCATAACCGTTAACCTTTTGCGTAGCAGCATCAACTAATTTCGTGAATTGCAAGTCTGCAGCACCTGGTTGTTTCTGTTCAGTCTGCGGTATGAACATACCGTCAATGACATGAGAATCTCCAATCGTTGGATTCAAGCCAAGTGCAGTTAGAACCGTTGCAGCCAAATCTCTCGTATTCCCACCTTGCAACAATTTTTCCTTCCCTGCTTCAGTGGCTACAGTTCTACCATTCGCCGCGAAGAAGATTGTGGTGGCAAGGGGCTCATCTTGCCCATGACTTGTTGCCATGCCCAAAGTTCCGTCTGCATTCTCTTTACCCCCACCATGGTCAGGTAGCATGAGGATGAGCGTGTCTTCCAACAAATGATTGTTCTTTAAAGCATCATAAATGGTCTGGATGTTCTTATCCGTCTTCTTTATTTGCTCATAATACGACTTCGTATAGAATCCATCACCGTGGCCCGCTCCATCCATATCATCCAATTGGAAGAAGATTAACGAGGTATCTTTCGCTTTGCCGCTAGCTGCGTATTGCGTGAACGCCGCTACATCAGCTTCATCTCCTAGGGAATACCCTTCGACACCAACAGAAGGTTCAATATGCCCCTGAACGATGTTGCTCCAGGTGGAGAATACCGTTTGTTTAGTAGCAGGCAATGCCTCCCTAATTTTTTTGAATACCGTTGGGTAGTCCCATGATTCACTGTATGTGTAGGCTGCGGTATCGTCATTATATAGACCATGCTTCTCATAACCAACACCATTAATCATCGAACCCCAGTTTGGGGATGAGCTGGAAGGTAAAGTAGTTTTAGCCGTATAGCTAATAGCTCCATGCTCGATAATGTTCCGAATGGCTGGAATTTGCAGGCGATCGCCTACCTTTTCTTTCTTGGAGCTAGGCGTCTCCCAATAAGGAGCATCCTTGGAGACCGCTACACCCCCACCATCAATCCCGATGACAACTACACGTTTATAGGGCTGGTATTGGGCTTGGGCTGCCATATCTGCCAGCTCTTCATCCGAAATGCCTTTCGCAAGTGCAAGGTCACCTATCGTAACATAACCATCTGCATTAAGATCTTCGGAAGCTTTAGCATGGATCTGAATAACGGCAGGCGCCGAATCAAATGCCTTAATCGTTAGTTTTGTTGATCCAGTATAGAAATCCGCATGCTTAACTTCAATGATGCCTTGGCCGGAAGCACCAAGCGTATTGAATTTGAGCTCCGAGATTCTGGACTTTGCATACTCCAGCGGATTCTCGATGTTATAGACATTACCTCCTGGAAGTTCTAGTCTAACGATACCAGGGGTCGAAGCGTCTGTCTTCGTTGCGCGAGATGCGCTGACAAATTCGAACTGTTCTGGATCATAAGCTATCTCAACGACAGCTTTGTCCACTTTAGTCGTCATATCAGGTGTACGCAGATCTAGATTATATCGGAATTGCGTACCTTGAACCGTGTGCTTAGCTCCAATCAGATTTAATGAACCTGAAAAATCCTCAATGGAAGCAAGCGGCGGAGCACTGTTATACATATTAGAAACTTCCTGCGCGGTTAATGTTCTTCCATACATATGAAGCTCATCAAGCTGTACTTGCAACGCATTGCTGTAATTGCCTGTACCATCATTTCCGATCATGGTTGACAATCCTGTATCCAGCGTACCCGTTCGACCTGCAATGGTCATGGTGCTTGCTATACCCTGATAGTTCGTGCCATTAACTTTGGTCACATTTACAGGAACACCATCTTTATAAAAATCAACTCGCCCTGAAGCACGATCATGCGATATGGCGATATGATGCCAGGTGCCATCTACAACATTTGGAATTTGGGCATCTGCACGCGATTCGCCGGATGTATTAAAGTTCCATTGGAGTGCACTTCCCTTCAGCGCTAAGGCATAACCTACATTTGCACCGGAATCCCAATTTTTGTTGGATAGAATCGCAGGGTCTCCTGAGACAGAAGGCGATTTAACCCAAAATGCGAACGAGAAGTTCTTGTCCTTACCGAATTGCAGACTTGTTGGCTTGCCAAGATCAACATATTGCAGCGCTGAGCTCTTGGAATCGATACTCAAGGCTTGTCCGACGCGACCTTTCACGAACTGTGGATCTTTAACCGGTGTTGCCGATATAGCATTTACAGATTGATCCTCCAAATTATTCTCGAAGGACATCTGTAGAAGTGTATCCGCAGAGAGCACTGAGCTACCAGTAAAATCGATTTCACTCATACTGGTGAATAAAGCGGTTGGGTTATAGGTGCTCGTGACAACAAATTTCACATATCTACCTTGTATCGCTTTATCCAGCATATTGAAGTCTTGATAGCTCGTGCCTTTCCAGGTTTTCTGGAATGTGCCGATCGCTTTATTCGCCGGATTGCTCAAGTACGCCGGATCGGTCAAATCCGATAATTGATCCGAGGCGTAGAGTTCAAAATCCTTTGGAAATTCCAGAGCCGTCTGACTTAAGCGGCTAGTGCGCCCAATACCAGTTAAGTTCTTACTACCTTTCATGTCGATAATCACCCAATGTGGAAATGAGGCTGCAGGCTCCTGCCATTTGGAATGCCAAATCGTAGCGGTATCGTTATCTAGGATGTTCGCAGCATTGGCATTTTCATTGTCCGCATAAGAACTAAAGGAGTTGATAGTGAATGCGTTCTTAGGAATAAAGGAATATATTGCTGCCTGTTGTATTTTTTTATAGACCCACTGAAGCTCGACATAAGCAAGGTCAATTTCGGTTGGGCTATTACTTGCCGTCAGTTGTCTGGCTTTCTGAAGTTGGTTCGCAAGCTCGTCCAGCTGGTCTTTCGGGTAAGATACACCACTGACTTTATCGCTGTTCTTTTGGAAGGAAGCAGCATCATGAATTAATGTGGTGAGCTGTTCAAAGGTAAAGAGCTGAACACCCTTATAGAAATCCGACAATGCTTTGTTTTCCGTGGCTGTGAGCGATCTCTTCCAGATTCTCAGATCATCTATGGTAATCGTTGCTCCGCCATTTCCTTTGTTGCCATCCACACCAATCAGCGTGTTAAAGGTTGTATCTACACTTTGAGTACCAAGCGAGGCAATACTCCCCGATGCTTTCTCCGTCCCATCTACATAAACTTTTGCTAAGTTGTTTGTTCTGTCCGCTGTAATGGTAAAGAGATGCCACTCCGTTCCTACACTTGATGCTGTAATATCCGCTCTTTTCGTTCCATCACTGATATTTAAGGTCATACCATTGGTGGAGGCAGGTCCAATATACCAGCCTAGGTTACCGCCACTATTCCAGTTTTTATTGGAGAGGAGAGTCTGATCCCCGGAAAGATTGCCTTTGTGCCAGAAAGACACGGTGAAGCTTCCTGCTCCGAATTTCAAATCATCACGCTTGCCCAAATCAATATAATTACTATTGCCCGCTGCAATGAGCGCAGCTTTATTGGATTTACCATCGACATACGTTACATTGCCTGCTAGACTTGCAAGCCCTGTCACGTCTTTAGCTTCATCGGATAGGTTTCCATCCAATTTCATATCGACCACTAGATCCTTCCACATGGTCGATGGATCAATTGGCGTCAGTTCAGGTGCTTCATTGCCGGCTGTGAACGATTGCTCAAGAGTTGCAGAGCGATTCCCGTAGGCATCAACAGCTGTCACTTGAACAATGTATGAAGTTTGAGGCGCAAGTCCTTCGAGTGGAATATTCATTGCATTCGGAATCGGGGAAAAGTAATAGTCAGAGAATACATTCACAGATTTGCTGCTAACTCCGGATCTTTTATCGATGACATTGATTTCATAATGATGCATAGATTGATCATCTTTCGCTTGCTTAAAGGAAAGTAAAGGTACCGTATCCTGATTCGTTATGTCGAGCTCACTATTGAATACAGGAGCAACCTTATTACGGTTAGCCGTCGTGTACTTGAAATTGCTCTTAATAGCTTCATTCGTCGAGCCTTTTAGCTGAATGACCCACTTATCTCCAGCAACTGTACCCGCACTGTTGAATGGAGGCTGCGGCTCAGCCGTCCACTTACCGTCTGTGTAGATATCTCCAGGATCTGCGTTAAACGCAATCCGATCCACTTCAACCCGATCCGCATATACCTCAACGAAGTCGGCCTGACTGACAGGAAATTCAAAACGTCCTTCAAGTCCCTTCTTAGTCACTTGGGAGTAACCACGATCGGATTCAATGTAAGACATGGAGCCAAGGTTAACTGAAGTGAAATCCTTCTGGTAAATGGAGCGATCATCACTAATATTCAGATGGGAATGTCCGGAGAAGGTAATCACTTGAGGATAGTCTTTGAGATCCGTATAAAGATTAGGATTCGATGCCTGTTGCCCATCCATTACCGTATTCGATATAGGTTGGTGCACATTCACGAAGATGGGGGTATTCTGATTCTTCGGCTCAGCTGTGAGCTCTGCAAGTCTACCCTTTAGCCAATTACGCTGACCTGTATCTGAGTTGTAGTTGTTCCCGTTTAAAAATAAGAAATGATAGCCACCGATTTCAGATTCATAATAGCCATTCGGCTGGCTTGTGAACCAGTCCGTGGGATAATGTTCGTTGACTTTAGCAACGGTGGAATCGTGGTTACCTATAGCCATTCGGATCTGGGTGTTATTCCACTGCTTTCTAGCTAAATTTTGCTCAAAAATTTCCCGAACCATCACATGGTCATTAGGCTTGTCGTTCCCATTATCATTAATCATATCGCCAACGACGAGTATCGCATCCGGGTTCGGGAAAATCGACCCTATCGTATCAAAGAATTGGGTATAACGTGCATCTGCTGAAGCATGCGAGCCCACATGTACGTCTGACATCGCTACAAACTGGAGTAATGGCTTTTCTTTGGTCTTGATGATATAAGAGAAGGTTACTCCTTTACTTGCCACACCATTTTTGATCGCAATGGCTGACAAATTCGTTGTTTTGGAGATCGAGATCGGCCCGTTATATTTCAAACTATGAACATCCGGAAGCGTGCCGTCGAGTGTATAGTAAATGTCAGCATTCTGCGTTGCAGTTGTGAGGTGGATCGTCTGCGCTTCTTCATATCGGCCGGTGGGTACAGAAGTCGTTGGTTGATCTACAGATAGAATCTCAGATTCTTCAGCTGCAAACACAGGGGTGATATTCGGCATCGTGGAACCAATCACTGTGAGTGCCAGTAATAATGCAACAAATTTCCTACCTTTTCTGAACAAAATCATCTCTCCCAAGCATTATTTTATAGTTTTGAATCCCATGAGAACTCTCCATCGACAAAAGAGCTAACTACCCTTATCTCGGATATATTCGATAACTCCTCCTTTTTTCATCTTATTCAAAGTACATCCCATACTATTTTTTTGGTAGACTGGGGTCTGCTGTGTTTATTGTAGGTATGGTTTATTTGCCTAGCATTAAATATCTGTAAAATTCAAAAGATGCATCCAAAGACTGTGATATGGGTCAAAACGCCTAACTCAATCCCAAAAGATGCCTAATAAATGAATAACATTTGCATATCATTAGCCGAATATGATCACAACAGTAGCCTAATACATGCATAATATATGCCCAGAAATACTTTTAGTAATGAAACAAAAACGACCGTTCCTCGAAAAAATACCGAGAAACGGTCGTTGCTTTAACAATGTTTTATTATTTATGTTTACCTGAACAACTCACAATAAAGTCGGCTCCCCTGCTTGCTCATCCAAGTTCAGCTCTACCAGTTGACCGGCCTGCGTCAGCCCCGCACCAAAGCCATACATCAGAATCTTGTGCCCGTTCTTTACTTTGCCTTCACGAATGCCCAAATCAAGAGCTAAGGGAATTGTTGCGGCAGAAGTATTGCCAAAATTCACAAGACTATGCAGCACTTGCTCCATCGGATAGTTCATACGCTCGCAAATCGGCTCAATCATTCTCATATTTGCGCTGTGTGGAATAAACCAATCGACTTGCTCCAAACCCACTTCTGCTTTTTCAAGAAGCTGCTGTACACCGAGAGGAACGGTTCTGACCGCCCAACGAAATACCTCGCGTCCGTTCTGTACGAGCATCTGTGTATCTACCAGTTCAATATTATTCACCGTATGGGCTAGACCCGTGCGATACACATGATGCGCGCCGCTGCCATCACTAGCTAGCTGAAAGCCTAAAAATCCCGTCGATTGCTTATCACTCTCCACAAGCACTGCACCGGCCCCATCACCAAAAAGGATACATGTACTGCGATCAGTATAATCTGTAATCTTGGAGATCGTATCCGCACCAATCACTAGAACCTTACGGTGCATCCCTGAAGCAACATAGCTATGAGCTGTATGAAGCGCATATACAAAACCTGCACAAGCTGCGCTCAAATCTATAGCTCCTGCAGTCTGCGGAATATTTAAGCGGTCTTGAATCAAAGAAGCTACTGAGGGAAAGGAAAAATCAGGTGTACTAGTAGCTACAAGGACCATATCCACATCCTCAACGTTTTTTCCATAACGTTTCATTAGATCCTGTACTGCCGATACACATAAATCGCTTGTGTATTCATCCTGCCGACTAATTCTGCGTTCACGAATTCCAGTACGCCCCACAATCCACTCATTATCAGTATCCACCATCTGCTCAAGATCGGCATTGGTCAGTCTTTTAGCCGGGACATAAGTTCCGATAGCTGTAATTTTTGCACCTGTCATTCCAATCACCTCTTCATTTAGTATCTGATATTAGTACTTGGTACTAATTATAACTCTACACCTGCTATAAAGTAAAGAATGCCGGTAAAGCAGCATGGCTTCCCGGCACTTTCAATACATATCTCGAACTACTTAAGCACGATTTACTTTGCGGTGTTTTCTTTTTCTGACGAAAAATAGAATCGCAGCAATGATTACCACCACTAGGATGATTAACACGATCACTATATTCCATACATTTGGCACATAAAGCTGCATTTTGATCGGCTCCGTATCCCCCAGGGTAACATTCCAGGTAAGTGTTCTGCCTTCATCAACGGCTGCATTATTATCACCAATTAGGTCTATTGGCAACGTTAATTTAAAATCAAATGCCAAGTTTTTCAGCACCGCCCGAATAATCGGCTTTGATAAACTCAATGTCCCCATGTTATCCATGATGGTATCCATATAACTATTAAATTGAGGCTGTGCCTCAACATCATATGTGGTATATAACAAATTCTTTTTAGTAACGAGCTGTAGATCCACAATATCCAGCCCCATAGAGGTTGAACCTATATCCTCAAATGAAGCGTAATTTTTCTGGATTTCATAGACTGTAGACTTACCTTCTTGTCGTTTTTCTAGCTGAATCCCTTCCTCCTTCAATTTGTCTGTCAGACTCTTCTCCATTTTATCGTTGATCAATGCTTCTGTTCGGGAATCCAATTTCACATTCATTGCTAAATCTACGCTTTGATTCTTATTCACCGTGACGTGAACGGTACCATTAGAACATCCCGATATTAGTATCATCATTAAGAGCAGTGTTAGGATCGTCAAGCCTCTCCATTTTAACGGCATTTTCCTCAAACCCTTCAGTAGTATGTATTCATAAAACAGGTACCCATGCTCTAAAGGCTAACTCATTTATATCATAGAATCAAATTCTATATGAATGAATAATCAAATTTCAGAACCATCAAACTTAAATTTTATACTCGCACAAAAAAGAGGCTAACCCCTAAGTAATTATTTACTCATGGGTAGCCTCTCTCCAAAAACATCACCCAACACCCACAGCTCGGTGGGCGATTGCGCAACAGATGTGGGGATTGGTGCTTGGCGCACTTAGGGGGCTTAGTGGTGCTTGAAATGCTTGATGTTTGTTGTCGCTCGATGTTACTTGCAGTTCTCAAACTTTCTATTGGACTCCAGAGTCGCTATTTTCGAAAAAACGGCTCTTTTGGGCAACTATCGAACCCCAGAGACACTATTGGGCAAAAAGACATCATTATGGGCAATTTTCCGAGGAATAGCGCCTCTCCAGTCCGAAAGCATTCCATTGCCCACCAGGGTCGGCTTATAGAGTCCCGCTCATATAGTTAACGAAGTACTCTTTTTCCCGGCTCCATGTAGTGAGGCATTCCCTTCACTCAAACCGATATCCGCCTGACGGATAACTTTCCTCCCTCTCCAGCGCATTAGAACAAGCATCCCCCGCACAAATTCATCAGCAATCATACAGCAGTAGATCCCTGTGAGCCCCCAGCCTAAGCTGATTCCAAACCAGTAAGAACATCCCACTCCAATAATGGACATAGACACGATGGAAGTATACATCGTATAACGGGTATCGCCGATGGCGTTCAGCGCATTACCCATGCCCATATTCAGCATTTTGCAAGGTTGTAGTAGGAGATTTAGGGCCAGTAGGGAAATCCCAATCGCAATAATCCGCGGGTCGGAAGTGAAATAACCTAGTAGATTCCTGCCGAAAAGAAATAGCAGTAACATGTTCGCTGATACAATAGCCAAGCCGATATACAGCGTGCGATATGCACTACGATAAGCCTCTTTCAGCTTCCCTGCCCCGAACAAATGCGCGATCTGTATCTGTCCAGCCAGCGCGATTGCATACCCTAACGTAAAGCAAAAGGACTCTAAGGTATTGAGATAAGTCCGTGCGGCTAACGCTTCTGCGCCCAGTGCGGCTAGAAAGGAATAGACAATCAACTGAGAGAACACCCAGCAGGAAGAATTAATCCCTAGAGGCCAAGCAATCCTTATAATTTCCTTGAATAGCTTGCCGTTAAATATACGGAAATCCCTAAGTCTAATCTTAATCTCGAAGGAACCTCTAAACATGGTATACAGCATGATCACACCGACCAGTCTACTGATAATACTTGAGATTGCGATTCCCGCAAGCCCTAGCTGTGGCAGACCGAACATCCCGAATATAAAAGTATAGTTCAGAATAATGTGAATGACATTTATGATGACCCCTGTGTACATTGGTCCTCTAGTGTTCCCTGTATTACGAATCGCTGTTCCAAGGGAAGCAATCATTCCCACCAAAAACAGACCGCCACCGACATACGAGATATAGATATTGGATAGTGATAATAGCTCAGGCGATATATTTAGAATCCCCGCTATTGGACCCGCATAGAAGAACAGGATGATACTCACGACAATACCAAGAATGAGACTAACCGATACGCCCATGATTGCAATCGTACGCGCTTCGCTGAAACGTTTTGAACCCATTCTTTGCGCGATCAGGATCCCCGCCCCGCCCGCAAAGGTGGTAAAAAGTGTGGTCAACGCACCGAACAATTGATTGGAAATGCCGACTACGGCGACTGCATCGTCTGAAATACGGCTAACCATGAGTGTATCCACCGTACCTAGCAGGGTCTGAAGAAACACCTCTATAAATATAGGCCAAGCCAATACCCATAGTCCAAAGCCCTGTCTTTCTTTTTTCACTAAATAAACCTCCCCTTAAACCAAACATGCATACTGGACCTAAGAAACAGCATATTTTTTCTTTAGGTCAGACTAAATTATAGATGATATACTTTTGGTGATGGTACAGATTTCAAACCAATAATTTCATTATTTCAACCTCATAAAAGGAGATCTCTCCATGAACATTATTAATTTTACCGTCCCGCCAATGCCCTATTATATCGTAAGTGGATTGCACACCTTCTCACCAGGGCATTACCACATGAGCCGCCACAATATCAAGGTATTTGACTTACTTGTAGTCAAGCAGGGCTGCCTATATATGAATGAAGGAGGTCTCACCTTTCAGGTACGTGCAGGTCAGGCACTGCTTCTTCGTCCAGATAGCCATCATTTCAGTACGGACAGCTGCAAGGAACACACCTCTTATTATTGGCTGCATTTTCAGACAGTGGGCGATTGGAATATCTCCGAGGCTACGGCTACAGCACCAGAGACAGAACACAACAGAGTGGAGCATCCTCTTCATTCAGACGAATTTAATATACGCACTTTTACCTTACAGCTGCCCCAATATACCTCTTTGCTGCAACCGTCCAAGATGGAAGAACTGCTCTCGCAGCTGAATCAACTAGCGCCTAATTCCCATTTGAGCGATACTCCATTTCAGCAGCAGCTGCTATTCCAAGAGGTTCTCCAGCAATTATCTGCCTCTCTGCGCCATGAGCGTCCCTCTCCCTCCAAAATATGTGCAGAGCAAGCTGCCTCCTACTTGCGTAGTCATTTCCGTGAGCGCATTACAGCACAGCAGCTAGGGGAGAACCTGAACTTTCATCCTGTATATATCGCTCGTTGCATGAAAAAGGAATACGGCTGTGCACCTATGGATTACCTGCTGCACTACCGAATTCAGCAGAGTAAGCTATTGCTGATGCAGACCAGTTACACGATTGCCCGGATCGCCGAGGAGGTCGGCTTCAATCAAGCGCCTTACTTCAGCTCCAGCTTCGTCCGCATTGAGGGAACCACTCCGCGGGAATTCCGCCAGCGCTTCTCGTAGTCTCCTAAAATACAAAAAAAGGGATGTTCCCTCGCCTTTTTGGCTTAAGGAACATCCCTTGCTCTTATTTATTACAGACCCTTCTCCTGTACGTAAGCATTCCATTGCTTGATATATTCCGCCTGAATTTTCTCAAGGCCGGCTTGCTTAGCCTTCTCCATGAAGGTAGCTAGACCCGCATCAACATCCTCTACCAATCCGGCTTGCAGCGGATACAGGTATTGCTTTTCTACCTGTTCCAGCGCCGCTTTTTCAGCCTGATAGGAAGTGTAATCTTCAGCGAAACCTGTGAAGATATCCGGCTTCTGAATCTTATCAAGCTCATCGAAAATCTCTTTGACGCCATCATAGGATTTGTCGAATAACATAAATTCCGGGTTCCGCCAAGCCCAGCCATTCATCCCTTCACGAGTGAAACCGTTCGTAGAAGCGTCTCCAATAAGCTCATAATAACCTTCTGCATCAACCTTATAATTTTTCCCTTCAATACCGTATTGCGTCAACTGATTATAACGTTTATCCATAACCATTTTCTCATAGAAGGCTAATGCACGCTCAGGGTTCTTACTGCTCTTCGGAATGGCGAATCCATTATGGATCGGATGAACCGGCGTGGCGTAACCAATCGTATTACCATAAGGATGGTAACCCAGCTCCCAATCAGGATGGGCTGCTTTCATTTTCATCAGTGTATCGTTGAAGCGAGTCGGGTTATCTCCGAAGATAGTTGCCGCTTTACCCACAATAATCGGAGCCTGAAGGGTGTCCTTCGTGTTTAATATATTTTTGGAAATAAATCCCTTTTCCTGCCAGCGTCTCATGGTCAATAGTTCTTCTTTATGTTCCTCCGAGCCCCAATATAGATAAGCTTTCGAAGGTTCACTATACTTGATTCCGACACCATAAGGTAACGGACTTCCGACAATCCCGTGAAGTGCAGCGTAAAGATCATGCAGATTCTCTCTCACATTACCGTTAGGGGATAACGGCATCATCTTCGGTTCATTTTTCTTGATGCCATCCATATAAGCCTCATAGCTGGCCAGATCTGTTGGCTCAGGTAGATTGTATTTCTTACGAAGATCCTCACGCCATACGAAACCGTTAGTTACATATTCCTTATAAGTCGCAGGTACAGTGTAAATCTTATCATTAATCTTAACTGCATCCCACATATCCTGCGGTACAAATTGCTGAAGGGCTGGGGCAGCCGTCGGTAGCAAATCATCAATAGCCAAAAAAGCTCCTTTTTTAGCATAAGCTTGATACTGTGTCCAGTCCGCAGTGAAGATCAAATCAATCGATTGACCAGAGGAAAGCAGCAATTTATACTTCTGATCCCAATCTGTCCAAGTTGTATAGATGAATTTAACGGTAGCATTCAAATCCTCTTTAGCCATCTTGTTGATTTGCGCTTCAATGCTCGAAAGATCCTTAGGCGCATCGCCCAGCATATAAAATTGCAGTTCAACCTTCTTAGATGTATCCAGCCCCGTTTTCTCCTCTGTCCCGGCGTTGGTACCCTGAGACGTATTCCCGCCTTTGTTGCTCTCTTTTACTGCCGTATTATCCCCATTCGTGGAACTCGAATTCCCTCCACAACCTGCCAGTAGAGCCAAACTCAGTACTGATGTGAGCAGAATAGACATACTTTTACCCCGTAGTTTGATCATCTGAATCCTCCCTTTTCACTATGCTTCTATGTTAGCCAATTGTACCTAAGCCCGGGTAGGGTGTAGGTTAACGGTTCTAACCTTTTACAGCTCCGATGGTCAATCCTTTCACGAAGAAACGTTGAACGAACGGATACAGAAATAGAATCGGACCGGTCACAACAATCGCCATCGCCATTTTAGTAGACTCAGTAGGGACTTCCGTTGCAAGTGTTACCCCAGTTCCAACCCCCATCTGCGCAATAAATTGTGCTGAATTGATAACATTGTACAGATAGAACTGTAGTTGGTATTTATGAGTATCATTAATGAACAGAGAAGATGTGAACCAGTCATTCCAGTAATACAAAGCAAGGAACAAGCCTACTGTAGCGATTCCCGGCATGGAGAGCTTGAGTACAATCTGCCAGTAGATTCTGAAATCACCGGCCCCGTCAATTTTTCCGGAATCGAACAGCTCCTCGGGGACTGCTGATTTAATGAAGTTTTTCATTAGAATGATCAAGAATGGCGTCATCAGACCAGGTAGCACCAATACAGCATAGGAGTCCAGCAAACCGAGGTACTTGGTGATCATGATGTACCATGGGACAAGCCCGCCTCCAAACAAAGTCGTAAAGTAGATATAAAAGGAAACGGTATTACGATATTTAAAATCCTTCCGGGCAAGCACATAACCTGCCATAGTCATGAAGAAGAGTCCTAGTATCGTTCCAATTACAGTAGTGGTAGCTGTAACGGCATATGCACGCAACACCTCATCCGGAAAGATAAATACCGTCTTGTAGCCTTCAAGTGAGAACTGTGCCGGAATCAGATGATAGCCATCGCGGATAATGGATTCATTACTGGTTAATGATGCAGAAATAATTAGAAGAAAGGGCAGCAAGCAAGCAACCGACAATCCAATGATGACCAAATAGGCGATTGCATGAAGCAACTTAGTATATTTATCCTTATAAATTCGCATTTCTTGTCCTCCTAGAACAGGGCATAGTCGTCGTTAATTTTGCGGATAATATAGTTGACCGTCATAATGAGGACAAAGCCGAATAAGGATTGATAGACCCCAGCTGCTGTCGCCATGCCCACATCAAACGTTACTTTGAGCGAACGATAGACGTAAGTATCGAGAATATCCGTCGCATTGTAGAGTAGCCCGTTATTACCTATTAGTTGATAGAACAGGTCGAACTGTCCCTTCATAATACTGCCAAGTGCGAATAGCAGAAGAACTACAAAGGTCGATTTCAACATCGGCACCGTAATATACCAGATCCGCTGAAAAATATTAGCTCCATCAATTGTAGCCGCTTCATAATATTCGTCACTGATGCCAGTAATCGCCGCTAGATAGATAACCATGCTGTAGCCAAGATTCTTCCATAGATAGAAAACGATAATCAGAAAGATCCAAGCCCAAGGTTTACTGTAGACATCGACCGGATCGAGCCCGAACTGTGTAAGCATCGTATTCAAGAAACCGCTGTCATAATTAAATAGGTTGTAGACAATCACGCTGAGAATTACAAAGGATACGAAGTACGGTAGAAACATCACCGATTGACTGATTTTTTTAAACCACTTCCCACTCAATTCACTTAGCAGAATCGCGCAAACAATCGCCAGTACATTCCCAAGTACAATAAAAGCGATGTTATAACCGATCGTGTTCATCGTCAGCTTCACTAGCGTACCGGATCTCCAGAGAAACTCGAAATTCTGCAACCCGACAAACTTGGAATTGAACATGCTGCTGTTGAAGTCGAATTGTGTGAACGCATAATAGATGCCTACCATTGGAAAATAGGAATTCACCAGAAAAAATATCAAGGTGGGCAGCAGCATCAGAAACATTACCCGATTGTGCACCAGCTCATACAGAAATCCTTTCTTCTTTCTTCTCGTTCGTAAGCGTGCTCTACCATCAGCCTGGATGCCAAGTTCGACGGTTGAGATACCTTTGGATGAGGTTTGGCTCAAGATCTCTCACTCCCCTTTAATATTGAAACTGCATAATTCCACTATAGGGAGATTCTCCTGAACATAGAAGTGAAGCTTACAAGCCTTATTGCACAAACTTGCAAAACAAGGATTGGACAATTGTGATATTTATGTAAAATCACTCAAGGGCCTTCGATAGACTTCAAAGCTTGTCTATTTCCGATTAACACTTATAATTCTTGTAGAAAATGCTGTTATGTACACAAATATTTAGTTTGTTCACTCCCTGCAGATAGAAAAATGCAACATTCTAAGGTTGCTTCACTGTTCTGTTCACTCTTGGCGATTTATAATAAAAGAAGTTCATATGATGATCAGGGGGGACGGTATGAAGAATAATGGTCTACGAAGAAAAAGACTACTGTACGGCAAGCTGCTCACCACCATAACCCTTTGCATATCGTTAACCCTTCTTGTCTCTACTTTTGTCTACTATACATACTATATCGGGGTCGAGAAGACACAGACCTTCCGCTCGGATCTAAGAGATCTGACTCAGACTGGCAAGAAGGTAGTCAATATGGCCGAAGTGGCACAAACGCTTTCATTTCAACTATATCGAACTAGCACTATTTCCCACCTGTTGTTCTATAACAAGCCCTCCGTTTATGAGGTTACGGCTGCGATGTCAGATCTCCACAACTATCTGAATTCTATGCCGTACATTGAATCCATCTATGTATATAATCCGAATAATGACACGGTATATATCTCGGCTGCGCAAGGGCAGAACGGTGTGTACACCACAGGAGAATTAGAGGACACTGAAATCATTCAAATGTTGAATCATTATCAGGATTACAAAACATTTACTCCCATCCCGCGTACCTACTCCATCGGTGAACCCAAATCAGAGGCTATCTCTGTATATACTTATCTCTGTTATGATGCGATCAATTGGGACCGCTCCATCAATTCTGCTGTTATTGTTAATATTTCAGCGGCTTGGATAAATAAGGAGTTAGGTAATAGTAATACTTCCGATAGTGGTAAGACTTACCTTCTAGATGACCAAGATCGATTTCTATCGGGGAACAAGCTGACATTGGAGAAGCTCTCGGAGGATGAAAGCAGTTGGATAGAGCATAAAGTTAAATCCCGCTCCGCAGGTTATTTCACAGCTCCTTTTAAAGGCCAGAAATCGCTAGTGTCCTATACTTCACCAGATTCTCTTGGTTGGCAGTATGTTCGCATTACTCCATATAATGTGATCACAGAACAGACCAACCAAATCCGTAATACAACACTACTGATTTCTTTGATTATTTTAATATTCGGACTTATCATTTCTAGAATGCTGTCCAAACGCCTCTATCTTCCTATTGATTCCATTGTAAGCCGAATGAATAGCCTTGAAGCTGACAAGCGCAACAGCATGTTTACGATTAGACAGAATTCATTACGTAATCTTGTTCTCGGTATAAAAGCCCCCCACAGCAGCCAGCCTAGTGATTTCGAGCAACTAAGTATTGCTTTCAACTTAAACGAAGGTTATCGGCTTGTATTGCTGCGTATTGATGAATACAATACCCTGCGACAAGAGCGAGGTGCTTATCTACTTGCATACAAGTTCGCGATCATGAATATTGCTTCGGAAATTTGCGGTCAGACTTATCAAGTTGAAAGCGTAGATATGAACGATGACAGCGTAGTTATGTTACTTAGCAGTATGACGTCCGCTGAATCTCTCGATACAGAATTGATCGAAGTACTGCTGCGACAAATCCGTGTGGCTTGCTGCGATTATCTGAAAATAGGATTATCGCTAGTGTACAGTCCCATTAGTGATAATCCAGATCGATTGAACCGCCTATATAACCAGGCCAAAGAAGCTTCTAAACATAGACTTTTTTATGGGCATGGCTGCCTAATCAACGCGGAGAAGATTAACGAATTGCAGAATAACCTATACTCTTACCCTGCGGATAACGAGAAAAAGCTGGTCGATGCCCTCACCAGTGGTAGAACAGACGAAGCCCGTAGCCATTTCTCTGACATCGTGCGCGAATTGGACCAATACCCCTACCATGTACTAGAACTAACGCTATCCAGGGTGACGCTATCGATTAAGAGAATCATCGATAATATCAAAAAGCTCAGCTCTACATCTGTGGAAGATATCCTCAAGATACCTTCACTTGAGAATTACGAGACGATGAAGGAGCTTGAAGAAGCTTTTTACCAACTCTTCGATGATATTCAGGAATTACAGGCCGATAAACGTAGCTCTAAGCAAAGTGATCTGATCCGTCAAATTAACCAAAAAATCAATCAATCTTACACGGACCCCAGCCTGGGCCTGAACCAGATTGCTGATGAGCTTAACCTGTCACCTATATATGTCAGCCGTCTTTATAAGCAGCAAACAATGACAGCTATTGTGGATGTCATCATGGATGTACGAATGCAGGAAGTATGTCGCCTCTTGAAAGAGAGCGATCTGTCCGTATCGGATATTGCTGAAATGACCGGTTTCACGAGCAGTTCTTATCTCCATCGGATGTTCAAACGCAACTTCAGCATCACGCCGATGGAATACAGGCGTTCTAATACTCGTTCATAAAACTGAAGGCTGAGTGAGAATGCGAACGGAGTACAGATCAATAACACTACTAAACTACTCTATCAAAAAAAGGCAGGCTACTGTATTAGCGGTGGCTTGCCTTTTTAATGTAGGTTCATGTGTATCGACTTCCAGAGCGATTACTGTAACAACTTCAGCTTCTCTGAATATGCTGATTGGGCAGGTTCCCAATTTTTAAAGGTATGAAAAGGAGAAGCTCAAGGAGGAGATACAGAAGCATGTCAGATCATTATCATAGACCATTTAAAGGTGACGCTATCCTAAACAAACAAGGAAGAATAAGCAGTCCTGTTAGAAAAAGAGAGTGTGCTGCACTATTAAAAATAGTCACAGAGCTTGCTACAGTGGTACCTCCCGCACTTACGAATCCCACTACACTTCATATTTCCAATCTTCAAAGAGTGTTAAGAGAGCTCATGGAATTCTTGCATGAGGCTAGGATATGCAGCCCTTTTAGAACGGAGCTTCTTTCTGTAGTAGAAATAACCATTGTTTCTACTGAAGTCAGTCCCTTCTCAGTCGTAAGCGTTGGCACCAATCTTCAACAGCTGTTAGCCGAGTTATTATCTTTTATTCTCGCCACGAAGATTGACCCTCATTGCAAAGATCAGTTGGTAATTCAAATCAGACATATTCAAGCTTCTATTTCACAAGCACTCGGCTTACCTATTAAGTGTGCGACGGGGCCACAAGGTCCTCAGGGACCCCAAGGGCCTCAGGGGTCTCAAGGACCTCAGGGTCCACAAGGAGCCACTGGTGCTGGGCTGCAAGGTATTGTAGTCTTTAATCCGGCACAAAGCCCATTGTATCCAGCGGGTCAAGTAGTAACCTTTAATGGCAGCACTTATATAGCTACTGTTGCCGGACCCAAAGGAACACCAGGTAGTTCGTCAGATTATTTACTAATTGCTGGTGGAGCGACGGGCGCGACTGGAGCGCAAGGACCTCAAGGAGCACCAGGACCTCAAGGACCTCAAGGGCTTCAAGGACTCCAAGGACCTCAGGGTCCTCAAGGCGCGCAAGGAATACAGGGACCGACAGGTCCTGGAGCAGGGGCAACTGGACCGACGGGCGCTACAGGCACCGCCGGGCTTGCTGGACCGACAGGGGCTACAGGCACCGCCGGGCTTGCTGGTCCAACAGGGGCTACAGGCACCGCCGGGCTTGCGGGGCCGACAGGGGCTACGGGTACTGCTGGGCTTGCTGGTCCGACAGGGGCTACGGGTACTGCCGGGCTTGCTGGTCCGACAGGGGTTACAGGCACCGCCGGGCTTGCGGGGCCGACAGGGGCTACAGGTACCGCCGGGCTTGCGGGGCCGACAGGGGCTACGGGTACTGCCGGGCTTGCTGGTCCGACAGGGGCTACGGGTACTGCCGGGCTTGTTGGACCGACAGGGGCTACGGGTACTGCCGGACTTATTGGACCGACAGGGGCTACGGGTACTGCCGGACTTATTGGACCGACGGGGGCTACGGGTACTGCCGGGCTTGCGGGCCCGACAGGGGCTACAGGTACTGCCGGGCTTGCTGGAGCTACGGGGGTTACCGGAGTTACTGGGGCAACCGGTGATGGCGCAATCATTCCACTGGCATCTGGTGGACCAATTATTATGACCACGATTTTAGGTGGTTTGGTGGGAACAACAAGCCTTATAGGCTTCGGAAGTTCAGCCACAGGCATTTCTCTTGTTGGTGGAAATATAGATTTGACAGGTACTGTTCTTGGACCTCTTATCAACTTTGCAATGTCCGTTCCTCGTTCAGGAGTGATAACATCTATTGCTGCATACTTCAGTAATACAGTAGCTTTATCACTTCTTGGTACTTCCGTAAATGTGACGGCACAATTATTCCAATCTACTTTACCAAATAATACATTCACACCTGTTCCTGGGGCATTAGTACCTCTGCCAACTATCACAGGAACAATTAATCTTGGAACTTTTGTCAGCGGAATTACAAATGGCATCAATTTTACTGTAACACCACAGACTCGCCTTCTTATGGTATTTTCAGCTACTGCTACAGGTTTAAACCTTGTAAATACAGTCACTGGTTATGCAAGTGCAGGCTTTACTATCGTATAATCACTAACACAAACAAAAGCATCTGCCCTCCCTACTAAAGGAGTGACAGATGCTTTTGTTATAATATTCGATTAAAATTTCTTGATCTTCCGGACTCAGATGCCGCTATTGGTTCATTTATCGCCTCAAAGGGGGATCTTCGGACCGGAAAGACGCTATTGAGCAAAAATGGGGCAGCCTACTCACAACAAATACTCTTTTAGCTTACCGATAACCTCATCGATCTCCGCTTTAGTCGTATACCGTCCCACACTAAAACGAACCGCTCCCTGCCCAATACTTGCTGAGACATTCATTGCCTTTAGAACAGGTGAAATCAATGTTTCTCCAGAATGACAAGCTGAGCCTGTTGAGGCAGCCACATCTTCCAGCGAAGCAATCACTTCGTGACCCACCGCTCCAAGAAAACTAACGTTAAGCGTGTTGGGCAATCGCTTATGCCTATGACCATTCAGGTGAATTCTGTCACCAAATGCCTTCTGCAATCTATCGTAGAAATAATCCGCTACTTCTTTCACACGCTCTCTGGATGCAGAGTCCGAAGCAAGCTCACAGGCTTTTCCTAATCCAATAATATAAGGGGTGTTTTCCGTTCCGGCACGTCTCCCCTGCTCATGACCCGCTCCGTGAATTAATGGCTCGATGTGAATGCCCTCTCGGATGTACAATGCTCCAATCCCTTTTGGCGCATATAATTTATGGCCTGCCAGCGTTAGAAAATCCACCCCTAACTCAGCCACATCAAGCTCTACTTTTCCAGCGGACTGCGAAGCATCGGTATGTACAAGGACACCCCGTTCATGGCAGACCTCGGCTATTTCTTTGAGCGGCTGAATCGTGCCCGTTTCGTTGTTAGAGTGCATAATGGAAACTAGTATAGTTTGGTCTGTAAGCTGATTTTTCACATCATCTACCTGCACCATTCCATACGTGTCAACAGGTACATAAGTAATCGTGTAGCCCAACTGCTCCAGATACTGACACGGTTTAATTACCGCAGGATGCTCCACTGCAGACACAATAATGTGATTGCCTTTATGTCGATACGTTTGGGCGACGCCCTTGATGACGGTATTATTCGACTCGCTGCCCCCGCTTGTAAAAAGCACCTCACCCGGCGTACAATTCAGGAAATTAGCCATCTGTGTTCTTGCTCGCTCGATTCCGACTTTAGCTTCTTGTCCCAAAGAATGACTGCTTGAAGGATTGCCAAAATGACCATAAAGATAAGGAATCATAACCTCTGCTACTTCCTTATCTACAGGTGTTGTAGCGTTATAGTCTAAATAGATCATTTGTTAAGCCGAGCCTCCTCTAAACCCCTCATACTACGATACATAAAGCTTATACCTTCTGATTACTTAAAAAAGAGATTACCGCAGCCTCAGCTTCATCCAAATTGTTCACCTTAAAGGTAACTCTCTCAATGCCTTCATACTGAGTAGACGTATAATCGTATTTAGGATCATAGTAGTATTCTAACAGCAGCGCAACAGCCTCTCCGAACATATCAGCTTGCAAGCAACGCTCGATTTCCGCCGCAATGGGGATATGAATTCGCGATTTGATACTTCGAAATGCTGAAATGCACTGTTCTTTATATTCTTCTGGTCGATAATCCTCAAGGATTTGCTGCACTCTGGCTTGTAGTGGCATCTCAATCCAAATTTGTGTTCCAATCTCCTTCTGCTCGGCCATGAATGGGGGCATTACGACCTTCCCAATCTTTTTGCTCTCCGCTTCAAACAGTACATAAGGAGCATCCCCAAGCTTAATTAATTCCTCCATAAGAAGACTATCGAACGTTTTTTGATTGTTTGCATGAAGTCCGATCTCGCCAAAGATAGAACCGCGGTGACCTGCCATTCCTTCCAAATCCAAAACAGGATAGCTCTGTGCCTTCAGGCGGTGCAGCAGGTTTGTTTTACCTGTACCCGTATTTCCATGAATGACATAAGGCTTCGCCTTGAATTCATAGGACTCCAGTTCATCGAGTACCCATTTACGGTAAGCTTTATAGCCGCCAATCAATCGGTAAGCGTGAATATCCATTAAAGAAAGTACGGTCGCAGTTGTACGGCTGCGCATACCTCCCCTCCAGCAGAATACAGCCTTGTCCCCTTGAATCGCAGCAAATTCTTTGACAAAGGAAGGTAGCTTCGCAGCAGCAATCTCCAAACCGCGTTCTTTCGCAGCCTGCACACTTGTCTGTTTATACAACGTACCTACTTCAGCCCGTTCCTCATCATCAAAAAAGGGAATATTCAAGCTATCCGGCAGCGTTGCATCTTTATATTCAGAAGGAGATCGAACGTCGATAACGGTGATCTGCTTCTTATTCTTTAACACTCTTAGTTCTTCCAGTGTAATATCCTGAAACAATGCGCTCTCTCCTCTGGTGGCTAACTTCTTAGGTCGCCTCTAAGCTGAACTCCAACTTTATTGCGCAGCTATAACTGCAATCTGACCCGGATGTTCTTCCGTTACCTCTCCGATCAATGCTGCTTCTACACCTGCATCTACTAACTCTTTTAGCAAATCCTCACTTTGTTCAGGAGCAACAGAGATCAGCAATCCACCGGAAGTCACAGCATCACACAGAATATAGCGGCTTAATTGGTCCATCTCTTCCGGATAAAGAATACTGCCCTCCAAATGAGCAAAGTTATTCTTAGTGCCGCCTGGAACAAAGCCCTGCTCCGCGAGCTCTCTTACTCTTGGCAGCATCGGTACATCGCCTTGACGAATAATCAGTCCGTGATTGCTCCCTTTTGCCATTTCCGAGGCATGTCCAAGCAACCCAAATCCGGTAACATCTGTACAAGCATGTACATCATAGGGCTCCATGATTTCTGCCGCTTTTTTATTCAGTGTAGACATGACTGTCGTAAGGCGTGTAGTTTCTTCTGGGGATAGCTGATCCTTTTTAATAGAAGTCGTTAAGATGCCCACACCGATAGGTTTAGTCAAAATCAGCTTATCTCCTGCCTGCGCACCTGCATTCGTTCTTACTTTGTCCGGATGCACAAGGCCCGTAACGGCCAATCCAAATTTAGGCTCTTTATCGTCGATGGAATGTCCGCCCACAAGCGTTGCTCCTGCTTCCTGCACTTTATCTGCTGCACCGCGCAAAATGTCACCGAGAATGCTTTTGTCCAGAACAGAAATAGGGAAGGCCACAATATTAAGCACCGTAAGCGGCTTACCGCCCATAGCATAAATATCACTTAACGCATTAGCTGCTGCAATTTGCCCAAAGGAATAAGGGTCGTCCACGATCGGCGTGAAAAAATCAACAGTTTGCACTAACGCCAGATCATCACTTAATCGATATACCCCAGCGTCATCACTGGTATCAAGACCCACAAGTAGATCCGGATTAGGAACGGTTGGTGGTAGACTGCGAATAACCTGCATGAGATCGGCGGGACCGATTTTGCAGCCGCAGCCCCCTTTTGAAGATAATGAGGTCAATTTTATGGTTTCGGCTTGAGACATCATGACTCAGCTCCTTTAGATAGTTAGTATCGAATAACTTTAATCTTACATCAGTAGACAGCATTGTACAAAATACAGACATACAGAAGAACGCCCCGTAGCCAGTACATACTCCCCGGCTATGGGACGCCCCTCATTTCTCACTTACCACTAAGTTCAACTAATCTGCTGAGTTTCCTGCTGTTTCTCCAAAAACCGCTGAAGTATAGCATTAAATTTCTCCGGCTGACACAGATTACTAGGATCTAATGCGTTAGGGATGATCACTAACTGAGCATGTGGCAGCTGAGACACCATATCCTTCATACAATTAACTCCAAATTCACTAAAGTCACCTACAATACATAAGGCGGGACGCTTAAAAGACTTTAAGCATCTAGTGTAATCCACATGGCTCGTAGCCAGCCTTTGCCGATACAATTCCCGTGGACGTTTATCGAGAAGTCCTCTTCTAATCTCGTTATAAGCCAGATTCCAGCGTTCCCGGTACATCATACGAATCGAAGGCAGTACAAGCTCACTTGGAGCGTAATACATTAACCAGCTACAATAAGCAGCCATAAGCTGGATTTTACCGATTATCGTTGACGCCTGACTTCTACAAAAGCTATCCGCGACAACAATCGCTTTTACTCGTTCTGGATATTGTTTCGCAATATGCTGAACGACGAGCCCCCCATAGGCACTCCCAACAAAAACAGCCTCACGAATACCCAAATCATTTAATAGCATAATTATATCTAGACATTGGGTTTCAATAATCTCGTTTGGGGCCTGCAGTAATTCACCTGATTTGCCATTCCCCCGTAAATCACACAGAATCACTTTATATTTATCAGAAAAATACTCCAATTGTGGCTTGAACATACTATGTGTTAATCCATGTCCATGGATAAACACAACCGGAGCCCCTGTTCCATTGATTTCGTAATAGAGCGAAGTTCCATTCAGTTTAGCAATAGGCAAAGTTAACACCTCTTTCATAGATAGGTTCTACAACTATATCTGCTTTTTAACGCAGCAAAAAACCACAGAGGGATTCTCTGTGGCTATTCATCATCAAATACGCCATTCATCCTCTCTCCATACGCTTACGAGGTTAGCTGTCGGATTCGGGCAGTGAGAGTTGCCCTACCTGCATGGATGCATTTATGCACCTGGAACAGGATTCACCCCATAACTAGTACCGATTGTTACACTGGTTCCCAGTTGTTGGTTCCCCCGCTTTCCTTAACGGAAATTAAGCGGACTTCTTATGTAATTGTCAGTTATGTGATGAATCATACTCCGTGTAAGGTTTCTTGTAAAGTTGAGCCGTGGGCAAAATAATGTTGAAAGCCATGCTTTTCATTTCATATTGAGCATACACTTCGTTTTCTCTTTCTTTTGCTCTTGTTTACTCAATATATCTAAAAAAAGCCGAGCGGCCATCAGAGATCAATCCCTGAACCACTCGGCTTCGTTATACAATCATATGGCTACAACAGATCGGCGTTTTTCAATGCATGCTCCCAGCTCGGAAAAAAGAACAGCGCACTTCTCATAAGATCAGGATCGCTTTGCTTCACTTGTTTTTTGCTGATCGAGCTTCCATCGGTTTGAAGCTTTTTGATACGACTTAACACTTCATCAGCCTCCAAAGGAATTTCCATTGAAACACTCCTTTCTCAGTGACCTGGTTTCCAATCATTTTCTCCATAATATGCAAATTTATTCTTCATTTCGGTTTATACGAATTAAACCAGCTGATAGACCGGTTGTTCAGCAATAAAATAAGTGGGAATCATTGGGTATTTCTGTGCCAGAACTTCAGCTAAATATTTCATTCCTGGAGCTTCACTTTCCGCATGACCTAACATAATCAGCGCTTTTGATCTGCCTTGGTGGACAGCATCCCTCACATATTCTGGAGTTTCCCATTCGGGGCCCTCGCCAGCAATAATTAAATCAAGATTATGCTGATTAAAAAGAGGAATAGCCATCGTCCCACCTCCTCTGTAACCTACTAATATCCCCACTTGTCTGCATGTCTGGGATAGGTCTCCGGCAGCACGTACATAGGAGATGCCTAGCTTTCTTTTTATATACAGAGCCGCTTCACTTACCGTCATAGCTGGAATCGATAGGATTGTAGCAGTGGATTGCTGCTCAACCACATAGGCTGACCATTCAAGCTCTCGTAGCAAGCCCACCATGATTCCATCCGGTTGATGCCGATGCCAATAATCATGATAACGAAAAATAGCCAGTTCAGAACGCTCAATCAAACTCCGTTTCGCGCGAGACACAGGGTCAGCCTCTAACCACTTGCTCGTCTCATGATGACTGTAAAACACACCTTCATGTGTGATCAACAAATTGGCGTTCATAGCAACCGCTCGTTCCACAACATATTGCGTAGCGCAAAATGCCGTAACCATACCTGTAATCACCATTTCCGGATTCCCCGGCTTAAGAGTATCCACAGTCCCATCTATCTGTTCCATGGCTCCTATTAAATCTTCCAGAATCGTTCTAATTGTCACGCTCACTTTAATCCGCCCTTTGAGATCCATACTACTAATCTATCAACTTATAAATAACCCGCCCTTAATCGATAAAAGGACGGGTTCACAGTTCATTATTTGAGCAGCTTGCCCACTCTATGATTTCGTGGCAGAGGTGATAATTCGATGGAAAGCTGGCTTCGGCTTATGCCCTTCATCGAATAGGAACGGCCAGTTCTTCCGCCCACGAACAGGGAAATCATCCAGCCAGGTATAGTCATCCGCTGCTCCCCAGAACGTGACCGAACTAATCACGTCCCGGTATTCTCTCAGCAGTGCGAACATCGCTTCATATCGATCTGCTTGAAGCTCGAGCAGCTCAGCAGGTACTGCCTTTAAGTCCATCCGTTTGTCATCGAAACGGAACATGGATACATCCAGCTCTGTCAGTTGGAGCTGAAGTCCTAAGGATGCATATTTTTCGATCGCTGTACGAATATCATCCAGACTAGGATCGTATAAATTCCAGTGTGCCTGCAATCCGACGCCATGGATCGGCACGCCTTGTTCCAATAGCGACTTCACCAGTTTATAGATTTTGTCACGCTTTAATGGATGGGATTCGTTATAGTCATTGTAGAACAACAAAGCCTTTGGATCGGCTTCATGCGCGAATTCAAACGCTTTGGCGATAAAGTCCGGGCCAACAATGTCGAGCAACTTCGACTGGCGAAGAAGTTCTTCTCCCTCATCAGCGATTACCTCGTTTACAACATCCCAAGCATAAATTTCTTCCTTATAACGTCCTACAACGGTCTGAATATGTGATTTAACTCGTGCAAGCAGAATCTCTTTGCTTACAGGTCCTCCGCCCTTATCCTCAAACAGCCAGTCCGTTGTCTGGTTGTGCCAAATCAAGGTATGTCCGCGCATCGCCATATGATGTTCCCTGGCGAAGGCAACCAGCTGGTCTGCTGCCCTAAAGTTATAAGTGTCCTCAAGTGGATGCAGACTTTCAAATTTCATCTCGTTCTCAGCGGTAATACTGTTGAAATGATAAGCAAGCAAATGCTCCTGTGATTGGATAGTTAATGGGTTGACGGCTGCGCCAATCTTGAAATCCTCTGCGAACACTGTCTTTAGTGCAGGCTCTGTAAAATCACTAGCTTGTCTCAACAAGTTCCCTCCTAACAAACGCTATTCATTATGACCGATAATCGAACCAATCAAAGTGGGCAGGTACCTCAGCTACTTTACCATGACCTGTCGCATATAAACCGATAAGAACACCTGTAAATCCATTTCCTTTTACGGCCTGTGGGGATAATGGGTATGCTGCCGCTGTAGATAGCTTATTCCATTCCTGCCCATCCAAGGAGAACAATAAGGTGTATTCGGTAAGCTCCGCCTGTATTTTCAGATAAATTCGCTCAGCTGTAATTGGTACTTCTGCTTCTACACGGGTTATTCCATCAATAGTTAATTGTGCTGCAATGACTCTGTGGCCATCTTTTTGCACCAAGCCAACCTCATAATGTGCATGCTCATCCAATCTAGCACAAAGTCCAGCCTCTTCACCGTCCACGGTAGGGTTAAAGTCCAGTAATGTACTCCATTCTGCTGAAGTATGCTGCTGTCTTCTTCCTATAAAGGCCACCTGTCCTATATCACTGAGACCCTTAGATTGACCCCGAAGAGATAACCATCCCGGGCGTTCATTTAGAGACCAGCTTGCCTCAGCGGGATTACGAAGAAAGGTCATTGCGAACGGTAATACATCGTCTTCAAAGTCATACCTTCCGCTTAGCGCAGGCTTTGGTGATTGACCCGTTACACGCGGAACCTTCATATCCACTCCTACGATATCTTCGTTATTATCAATCATCGGCCATCCGTCTTCATTCCACGTTACAGGGGCAAGAAAGGTCTCTCTTCCTAGCACTGTATACTTGGAATCTACTAGACGTACTCCAAGGAATACGGCCCACCAATCCCCGTTACGATCTTCGATCAGATCAGCATGTCCTAGATACTGAATGGGACTATCAGTCCCGCGATGGGTCAATATCGGTTGCTCTAATCTTTCAAAAGGACCGTAAGGGGAGGAAGAACGACCGATAATTTCTCGGTGTTCCTTTGCCGTGCCGCCTGAAGCAGACATGATATAATACATTCCGTTAATTTTGTACAAATGTGGTCCTTCCGTCCAAGGTCCACCATCCCCAGTCCAGATGACAACAGGTTCTGTTAATGCTGCTCCTGTAGCAATGTCTATCTCATATTGAATAGCGTGGGAATCATAATCTGCTCCCTGCTGGGTGGTTACATATACCTTTCCATCCTCATCAAACATTAGGGAAGGGTCAATTCCTCCATAAGGAATACTAATCGGGTCTGACCACGGACCCGCTGGGTCCGTAGCCGTAACATAGAAATTCCCCTTCCCGTGTATTTCGGTCGTTATCATGTAAAACGTTCCTTCATGATACCGGATGGTTGGAGCAAATATACCTCCAGAGCTTTTGCTCTTACGTGTATCTAGCTGACTTACACGATCTAATACATGACCAATTTGTGTCCAGTGAATCAAGTCCTGGCTGTGAAAGATAGGCACCCCAGGAAAATATTCAAAGGAGCTACACACCAAGTAGAAATCATCCCCTGCTCGAGTGATGCTAGGATCTGGATAAAAACCTGGAAGTATTGGGTTCGTGTATGTGATTGGAGATGGAGTCATAATTCAACAAACAACCTTCCTATTATTTAATAGTGGGTGCAAGCTACTTATTCCTTCACGCTTCCTACGTTCATTCCAACTACAAAGTACTTTTGCATGAATGGATAGACTAGCAGAATCGGAACCGAAGCAACGATAGTAACGGCTGCACGAATGGACTTTGGAGTTACCATTGACCCCGCTGACTCCGCAGTTACCCCTGCCCCGTTAGCTACACTTGCGCTACTGTTCGCATTCATACTAGATTGTATTAGTTTCATTAATTCATACTGCAATGTACTCAAGTGCTGGCGGGAAGAGGTGTAGATAAAAGCATCAAACCATGAGTTCCATGCACCTACCGCGACAAAAAGGGCAATGGTAGCAAGAACAGGTTTACATAAAGGGAAGACTACTTTCATGAAAATCTTAAATTCCCCGGCACCGTCGATTCTCGCGGATTCCATAAGACTTTCATGTATGCTACCAATATAAGTACGGATGACGATCATATTAAATGCACTTATCATAGTCGGTATTACATATACCCAAAATGTATTAAGCATATGAAGATCCTTAATTAGGAAATAGTTTGGAATCAGACCCGCATTAAAATACATGGTTAGGACGAAAACAAAGGTAATCTGCTTGCGGAAAACATATTCTTTCCGGCTTAAAGTATAAGCAAGCATTGTGGTTAAAAATAGATTCAGGATCGTAGATATCACTGTTCGTGCTACCGAAATCCAAAAAGCAGGAATAATTGTACCAGAGGCAAAAACAGCTTTGTAGTTCTGTATAGTCCACTCCCTAGGCAATAGATAAATGCCGCCGCGGATGGTATCATTCCCCTCATTTAAGGAAACTGCTATAGTATTCAAGAATGGATACAAGGTAACAATGACTAGACATATCATAAAGATAGTATTGAAGGTACCGAACACTACTGGTTCGATCCCTATAATTCTCATACGTTTTCTACTATTACTTTTTGGAGATTTCTGAGGTATTAATTGAGTTTTTTCCATGATTATAACAGCCTCTCTTCCCCTAGCCGCTTCGACGTCCAGTTAGCTAAAAGCAGTAACGTTACACTTACGACTGTTTTAAATATGCCTCCCGCAGTGGCTAAGGAGTAATTCCCTTGCCCAATCCCGTATTTCAATACAAATATATCAATCGTATCCGACCAGTCTACAGTAAGCCCGTTCCCTAACAAGTACGGAACCTCAAATCCGACATCCAATACATGTCCTATGGACATTATCATCAGGATTACAATGGTTGGTTTAATTCCCGGCAATGTTACATTGAACATTTTTTTGTACCGGTTAGCCCCATCAATCTCAGCAGCCTCATATAAAGCTGGATCTATAGAAGCCATAGCAGCCAAGTAGATGATTGTACTCCATCCAACCTCTTTCCAGACGGTTGAAGCACCCACAATACCCCAGAAATACTTCCCTTCACTCAACCAAAGGATTGGTGAATCGATAAGATGTAATTTCATGAGCACGATGTTGATAATCCCGTCGTTAACCGAGAGGGAGACACCTACAATCCCTGTTACAATAATCCAGGAAAGAAAGTGAGGTAGGTAGGATATGGTCTGCACGGTTCTTTTCCAAAATACATTTTTGATTTCATTAAGAAGTAAGGCCAATGTTATCGCGGTTATAAATCCTAGAAAGAAATTAATTAATCCCATAGCCAGTGTGTTTCGTAGTACCCTTAAAAAGGTATCATCCGTAAATAGAAACTTGAAGTGTTTCAAGCCGACCCATGTCTGTTCGCCAAATGCCTTAGCTGGTTTATAATCCTGAAAAGCCATTGTCCATCCCCAAACAGGTACGTACGCAAATAGTACAATATACAGCAGCAATGGAACTGACATCCAAATCAGCTGTTTCTGATTCTTAATCAAGGTCATAGTAATCGGTTGCTTCTTTTTTCTTTTAGGATGCCGGTTAACTTTTTTTCCCGTTAAAATCTCATCCATATATTTTCTCCCCACATCATCCATATATTTCAGAAAGTGGTTGGCTAATAAGCCACCACTTTCTGATTTTTAAGCAAGCTCTAACTATTTAACACTCCAAGTATCAAATCTCCATTTAAGCTGTTCATTGATTCTGTCTTCGTAAGCTTTAATATCCGCTTTATGAAGTTCTCCAACAAATTCAGTCCAAACTTTATCGAAATCGGAAGGGCTAGCCAAGATTGCTTTTGGCAGGTACTTGGTTTTAACTTCTCCCATCTTCGTATCGGCGATTTTTGCTGGAGAATTTTCAACAAGATCTATCGACCAAGCAGGATAAGCCACTGGGTTCGGTCCAGGCTTACTGAAGAAATCTACATAACTGTTGAATCCATATGCGTCAAGAACTTCCTTGTCATACGCTTCCAACCCTGCTTTATATTCTTCTGGTTGGGCTGCCGCATCCGTTGAGTTACCGTCTGCAAAGTACCCTTGCATTTTCGGAGCGGTAGCATACCAAGCTTCTGCTTTGTTACTTAGCTTCCATGTAGCATCAACTGCGTTATCCCGTTGCTCCTGGTTTCTTATAAAGCGACCGTCTACCACTTGATAATCTTCGCCTTCAATCCCCCAAGTGAGGGTTCTTTGCCAATCTTCTTGAATCAATGTGTCCATAAGTTTAAGGATTCTCACTGGATCCTTAGCATTGACAGTAATCCCGAATCCATTATTCAAGTTAAGAGCAGGACGATCCAGATAATAATCTTTGGTGTTAGTATCATACACAAGAGGCAGACCTACATAAGTGCTCATATCTTTCCCTTGTGTCTTGAGTGAATCTTCTGCTTTACCAAAGTTCCAGTGCTGATCAAACATTCCCAGTACGGAACCGCTGGACAATTTAGCTAAATATTGGTCATAATCCATTACAAATGCTTCTTTGTCAATAATACCCAATGCATTCATATCATTAAGTTTTTTATAGTACTGCTTTGCATAGTCTTTATCCGCAAAGATTTCTGCTACGTTATCCTTAACTACTACTCCGCCATCATTAGGATGACCGATCAGATGCTGAGGAGCGTTAAACAATCCCCAGTTTCTCCAGTCTTTGTTATGAATCTCAAACCCAATTGTTGGTTGACCATCAATGGTTGGATTTTTCTCTTTATATTTCACGATAAGATCGAAATACTCGTCCAAAGTTTTAACCGTTGGATAACCGGCATCTTTAAGTACAGCTTTCTGAATCCAGAAAGCTGGGCCAGAGTAATAGGTTGTATTCATCTCACCATTGTACGCACCATAGTTTGGAAGTGTATAAATGTGTCCATCATTGGGATCCTTCATCATGTTCCAGTAAGCTGCGTAATGCGCTTTCAAATTCGGAGCGTGTTCTTCAATTAAGTCCTCGAGAGGAATAAATGCACCTGCTGCCGTCAGTTGGGTATTGGAACTCATCAGATCTGGATAATCCGAACCGGCAATCATAACGCCAAGCTTCTGTTTAAGGTCTCCAGCCAAGAATTCAAAATTGAATGATGCGCCTGTTTTTTCTTTGATCATCTTGTAAATTTTGTTATCTGGTGTGGGTTGCTGACCTGCTTCTCCAAGAAAGATACTAACTTCAAAAGGCTCTACCTTCTTGTCATCGGTTCCAGCTGCAGTTGCAGCTGTTGTTTCTGCCGGTTTGTTTTCCCCCTTAGCAGTATTACCGCTGTTATTTCCACCACACCCTGCTAGAGCAAAACTTAGGGATAATACAGCAATCAGACTAAGTTTGAACTTTGATATTGACTTGCCCCCCATAAAGCACCTCCATATTTTGTTGGTGTAACCATATTGTAAGCCCTTACAAGTTAAATTATAGAGGTGATGATGCCATTGATAATACACCAGAACTAAAGGTGTACCCCCAAAAAGTTTAGGTATTCGTATGTTTAAATTCATTAGGGCTCATCTTCATCTTCTTTTCAAATTGTTTGAGAAACTGACTATAATTGGAATACCCTACTTTCTCGGCGATCTCACAGTTTTTCAGCTTATTGTGTTGAAGTAAACGCGCAGATTCCTTAATCCGGAGGTCATGCAGCTGCTCATTAAAATGAATGCCATTCTTCTTGATCAATAATTGTCCCAGATACACTGGATGCAGGAAGAATACCTCCGACAGCTTTTTAATTGTAAGATTTTCGTGATAATGCGCTTCAATATAGTTGTTGATTTCCTGTACAATCCCCTGTGATTTTTGGATTTGTTCTTTTAGAAGAATATCAATACTCGCCTCACCACATGATAAAAGATTACGCATTAAATCGTTCAACTTCATCATCGAGTCCCGTATTTCGGGGATTGTTATTTGGGTTAACAAGGAGGATACCTGAACTTCACTAGCTTTCGAAGTAAACTCAACGATCTTATACATAATATGAATAACGATCTTCTTCACAACCTCTGGAGCGATGCGCATCTCACGAAAACTGCGAGAGGCCAAGCCCACAGCTTGTTTAAAGCCTTTTATGTCCAGTGTGTTAATAGGCCTCATTAAGTCATCCATCAGTTGAATTTGATCATAGTGGTAGCTGAAGGGACTATCCTTGGTTCCCTGATAGGTCAAGAACCCCGAATGATCCGAATTATAAAAATAATACATTAACGCTTCTTTCGCCGTTCGGTAGCTATTCGCAATTTGAAGCAAAGAGCCCTCGCTATCCCCTACTGCAATATACATGGCTTGCTTAGGGTGTTCATTCAGCAAGGGAGCTACTGCAGGATATATTGCGGCACCCTCATCAGACTCCGAAGGATAGCCGTATACGATTCCAAAGCAAAAAGCCTCCAGATCGATCAGAAACATCGATTCCGTATTCGTTAGGAGAGCTACTGCTTTCTCTCTGATTTCCGTATACATCGTCGGGTCTGTCTGTAGTAAACAAATATTCCAAAGGCTTTTGCCTTCCGATAGACGTGTAAGTACTGTAAAGTCTGACTTATCTTCTGCCTTCTCATTCAGAATGCTCTTAAGAAGAGAGACAACTTCCTCTGAGTTTGCCATTTGATTTAAGCTTCGCTTCTGAGTTTCCTGTTCTAATTCCCGATATATCTCCTTCAATTCTTCTGACGCCTCTTCTTCGAAAAGCGGTTTCATCAGATAATGGTTAATGCCATAACGTATAGCTGTCTTAGCATATTCAAACTCACTATAACCGCTTAGTATGGCAAACTTAATTGGTTTAGTCTCCTCTTGCTGCCAGGCGGAAACCATTTCCAGACCATTCATTAGCGGCATATTTACATCTGTAATGACAAGATCCGGCAGTAGCTGCTTTATTAACTGTAAGCCCTCTTTGCCATTACTGGAGGTTCCACATACTTCAAAGCCAAGCGCCTGCCAGTCTATCCATAGCTGCATCCCCTCAAGAGCACTAGGCTCATCATCGATCAACAATACTTTGTATTTCATAGGCTCCCTCACCTTCTAGCTATTTTTTCGTTCCAGGAGCTTTAGCGGAATGCCAAACGTGACAACAGTCCCTTCATTCGGGACACTGCTGATTTCAAAGCGAACCTGATCTTCATAATATAGTTCCAGTCTGCGATACACGTTGCGGATTCCGATATTCGTTCCTGAGGAGGCTTCTTCATTTTGAACATTAAATAAAATTTCTTTAAGCTGGCTTGGTTCGATCCCTTTGCCGTTATCTGAAATCGTAACTTGCAAACGACCATCCTCGATTTCCGTCTTTACTTTAATGATACCGAGTCCTTCTATGGCCTGCAGACCATGCTTACAGGAATTTTCTACTAACGGCTGCATGCTTAGCTTTGGAATTTTATATTGCAGCGACTGCTCATCGATCTCAAATTGATAGTCAAATTTATCTCTGAACCGGAATTTTTCTATTTTCAGATACATCTCAATGAACGTCATTTCTTCTTCCAATGTAACGAGATCTTCTTTCCAGCTAAGTAGTCTTCTGAGCAACTTGGATAAACTCTTAATGATGTCTGTAACGTCCGAATAATTATTTTTGGTACAGACCACTAAAATGGCATTTAAAGTATTGAAGAGAAAATGGGGATTCATCTGACTTTGCAAAAAATTCAGTTCAGCCCTTACTCTTTCCATCTCCAGGTTATTCTTTTGAATCTCTAGTTTGTATACATCGTTAATTAGAGAATTAATTTTAGTGGTCATTCTATTAAAGTTGTGAATCAAGTCACCAATCTCATCTTGTCCTTCATCGATTTGAATAAGATCGAATTTCTCATTCGTTACTTTCTGCATATGCCTAGACAACCGTTTCACCCGATAATTGTACGATCTTAACATCACATATAAAAAGGCGGTTGTGAGCAAGGTGACAATGGACGCCAAAATACCCGCATAAATTCGAATCTCCATAATCGCCTGAGCAATACGCTCCCCTTGCGTAACCCCTATAATTCGCCAGCTTTTTATATAACTAGCCCCGCCAACGGGTACAATATGTATGTCTTCCTTGTGCTCATCATCCTGAAGCTCGAACACAGGATAAGGATCCTTCGTACCCCTCTGATACCCGCTCTGAGCAGACATAATGATTTCATCCTGCCCGTTAACCAGGTAAAGACTCAAATAATCCTTTTCTCTAATTATAATGTCATATATTTTACTGAGATCCAGGTCAATTCTAAGCAGTTTCTCATAGGTATTCAGTGAGCTGTATACATCCATTCGCTCAATTACACTTAAATACGGGGCATTAGAAGCCACATTAGGCGCTGCGCTCATTTGATAAGCAGCAAGAAACATATGTTTATTCGCAGCACTGAACTGCTTATACCACTCACTCTCCCTTACCTTGTCCGTGATGACCTGATAGTTACTACCGGAAACAATGGAGTCATTATTCGTAAATACAGTAATTCGTTCAAGTTGATTGTTAACTGGCATATAACTGTTCATCCGATCTCGAAGCTGTTCGTCGAAGGTGTCATAAAATTCAATCAAGTTCCCATACCTCCGCTCTAGCAATTCATACAGATTCTTATCCGAGGACAGCGTATAACTAACTGCTACTCCACCCTCAATGAAATCTTGAATATCCTTTCTGGCCCTCTCTAAAGAGATTTCTAAGTTTTGCTGTTCTCTGGATTTGATCAAATCGGAAATCCGATCCAAGAAAACAAGGTTAATAATAATAATAGGGAGTAGAACGCCTATAACGTAAATGAGGGAAAATTTATAGTTCAGTGGAATGTCATTCACTACTTTTCTAAATCTAAATTTTTTTCTCTCCATACGAAACACCTTGCTTCCCCTAGAGCTATTAGTTTTTATTTTCATTTTTATAAACCGATGGGACTACCCCTACAATCAGCTTGAACTTATCAATAAAATAGTCTGTGTTTGAGAATCCCACCTGCACCGCAATATCCGATATTTTCAGCTGCGTTCGCTTAAGCAGACTTTTGGCTTCCTCAATCCTTTTGGCATTTAAATATTCACTAAAGCCCTGCCCCGTTTGTTTCCTGAATAGCTGTCCCAAATAGGTAGAATTGATATGAAATTGCCGTGCTAAATCCTGAAGCTTCAATTTATTCCGAAATTCACGATCCACACACTGAATCACCTTGTAAATCGTATTTTGTTCATTCTGCTGCTCTAATTCAGATAGATAGACCGTCGCCAGCATACATAGACTTTGAACATAGCGGCTTAATGCAAAATAATCATTTAATTCCCCTAAATTTCCATATTCTTGCTGAATCTTTATCATCATCGTATCTGGAGTACCATTCATTTGAGCTATAAGTGTACAAATTGTAAGCTCCAAATGAGCCACTTGGGCTTGCACGATTTCAATCGTCAACAGATTCTCTACGAAAGAGGCGAACGCTTCTTTTACACATGGCTGTATCTGTTCTATATCGTTTGCCAGAACCTTATCCAGCAGCTGTTTGAAGTGATCCTCATGGTGTTCATTCTTCTTTAGAGCCCTAAGCTCACAATAATGAAAAACCCCCTTCTTCTGCTGATGTGTCTTGCGTTTCCATACATCAAGCGCCTGCATATAGATTTCTCGAATCGAACATATGCCTACCATTCTAGTGCTAATCGCCAGGAGTACCGGTTCATGTAAATGTTCAGCGATATCCGAACGAATCTGGTTGACGATAGCGTCCAGACTCTCATTCCCAATAGAAGCAGACTCAAGAATGATCCCTGTTCTTCCCGACCGATCCTGAAAGAAACGGGTACATTCCTTGGGAAAATAGTCGACGATCCGTGAATGCAATGGATTGATGGACATGGCTGGTTCGATAAGAATACACATTATCTCTGCATTCGCTTGAAGCTTCAACGTGCTCTGGGTTAGAAGCTCTAAATTTTCGTTATACTCGCCTTGTATTAGGCGGTTGACGATATTATTTACGACAAAGAATTGCTTCTTATCAAGCTCCTCATTGGAAGCGATTTCATTTTGGATCATAGGCGTAATCCTGCTTAATAAGGACTCTATTTCTTCATCATCAATAGGTTTTAATAAATAGTCATTCACTCGTTGCTGCAATGCCGTACGTGCATATTTAAAGTCATCATACCCAGTCAATACCACAAATTTCGGAGGCTTTGTCATCACTTCATTCAATTTTGCGATAAGCTCGAGACCGTTAATAACCGGCATATTAATGTCCGTTAGGACCAATTCCGGTTTATATTCTTGTATAAGTCTCAATGCTTCTGAGCCATTATGGGCTTCCGCGCACACTTCAAAGCCATATTTTTCCCAGTCAATCATCGTTCTCAGCCCTTCAAGTACCCAGGGCTCATCATCCACGATCAGAACCTTCAGCATGATGTTCACTCCAATCTCCTAAGATAAGGCTCGCTTTCTTATGAAAATATATATTATGCTAACACAATTGGATATTGTTGTGAATTCATAATTTTTCCTTCTTTTGCTTAAAACAGTACTTTTAAATCTGGTAAAAGCATAAAAAAACGACGTATCCAGACTTTCAGACACATCGAGTTCAGTATGTTTTTAGTTAATAAGCTACCTTCGAACTAAGGTTGTTCTCGTGATTGATTAACCATTCTTTTCTTGCAATGCCGCCGCCGTAGCCCCCTAATTCACCATTACTATTGATCACGCGATGACACGGAACCAAGATCGATAATTGATTCGCTCCATTAGCTCTGGCTACAGCTCGACAAGCCGAAGGGTTGTTTATGTTCTCTGCAAGCTCCTTGTAAGAGACCGTCTGGCCTACAGGAATTCTTCGAAGTTCATTCCATACCTTTTGCTGAAAATCAGAGCCTAAATAACGAATCGGTGATTTAAACACCGTAAGTTGCCCTGCGAAATAAAGAGTTAATTCCTCTTCAATTTGCTCTAGCACCGGTACTTTTTCAGGCAAAACAGTTGCATTCAAGCGAGTACGTAATTTCTTAATTTCGTTTTCAAGTCCCTTTCGATCCACAAATTCCAGCAGTAAAAGGCACTCTTCATCTGAGATCGCAAGCATAGACCCTAATATCGTTTCTATCCAGGTACAGTACAGCACTTTAATCTGCTTAGAGTGATTCGGGACCGTTCCCATCGTTCTTGAAAAAGCATCCCTAAACCCATTACTCGAATCATACCCGCTGTCCAGTTGTACGTTTATGATAGAATCCCCATTCCTGATATGTTTGAATGCCAGCCCTAAACGTCTGGAACGTGCATATTCAATAAAGGTCATCCCAAATTGCTTCTTAAATTGCCGGCGTGCTGTATTTGCACTTATCGACAGCTCATCAAAATCTTTATCGGTCCATTTTCTTTCCGGATTACGCTCAATAGCTTCGACAAGAAGCTTTACTTCTAAGGACATTTTCGTGGGATTAGACAAAGGCTGGCATCTTTTACAAGGTCTATAAGACGCTAACAAAGCTTCTTTGGCTGTTGCGAAAAACTCACAATTTTCTTTATAAGGCTTTTTAGCGGGGCAAGTTGGCCTGCACATAATACCTGTTGTTTTTACGCCGACAAAAAATACACCTTCATAATTAGAGTTTTTTTCGACTAACATCTCATAATATTTATCGATTTGCTGTTTATTAGTAATCATAGTGTTGTTAGCTCATTTCTGAATAATGTGCAGGTATCTGCAGAATAGCTCGAGCATCTTCTTGAAGATTATGCTGTGCTTGAAAGTAACTATACGGTCCATAGCTAATTCTTTTTACGCCAAGCTCTTGCAATTCAACATTTGAAATCATACCATCCATTACCATAACATTTACAGGCAGTGGTGACTGCTGCACAAAATATTCAATCAAGTTTCGATCGGTGAGTCCCGGTATAAAAATCCCATCCGCTCCAGCAGCAGCGTATGCACAGGTACGCTCTATTGCTTCATTCACTAAATCCAAAGAATGCTTCCCATTTTTGAAAAAGAGATCGGTTCTGGCGTTAATAAACACCTTCTTCTGAAGTTTGGCTGCCACTTGCTGTATAGTTCGAATACGATGACTTTGTTCCTCGATCGCCCATAATTCATCGCCCGGATGATTCACCTTTTGATCCTCAAAATTAATCCCACAGATGTCTAGCTGGAATAATTGTTCCATGTTATTGGCTAAGGACTCTACATCTACAGCATACCCACCCTCAATATCTACCGTCAATGGCACCGATACATGTTCTGCTATTCTCAAAACAGACCACAGCAGCTGCTCAAATGAGAGCTGTTCACCGTCCGAATATCCCCATGCGTCCGCCATAGCGAAGCTACTTGTGGCAATAGCCTGTGAACCCGCTTTTTCTATCGCTTTAGCCGAAGCTACATTCCAGCAGTTATACAGCATTAGCGGATTTTCTTGATCGTGCAAAGACTTAAAATAGTCATAGTCATTTCGGTTCATCAGTGGTCATCTCCATTAAATAGAATAGCACCACTATATAATAGACAATGATTCGCCATACCAGAAAAATTAACACCAATCTTTTTTCGCAAAAAAAAAACACCGATTGATGATCTCATCCTATAAGGACCTGATCATACCATCGATGTTAGTATACAGTTTAAAGTTCTACCTTACGGAGTGATGGTTTGGAGGAAGGTTTAGGTGACTTTTTCCCTGTTCGCATCGGTATGATTTGTGGTGCAGCAATTCCGATCAGAACAACGAAAATTCCAACCCAGCGAAGTAGGGATACTTCTTCTTGCAGGACTAACACGGAGGCTACAACAGCTGCCGGCAACTCCGCCGCACCAAGAATCGTTCCCAGACCTGATCCCAGTTTCGGAACACCAATAGAAAAGAAAAGCACAGGAATAACTATACCAAGCAACCCTAAAGGAAGACCATACTTCCAAAGTCCATCTGTAAGTGCTCCGTCATAAATAAAGGAAGGGGAAAAAACAACCATAATAATAATCATTGCACTTGTAGTCATATACAAGCTTTTATTCACAGCAGGTACCTGCGTAGCCACTCTCCCACTGACAAAAATATAAAAGGCAAACGACACCGCAGACATCAAACCGAAAACAATACCACTCGTAGTCATTTCGCCTACACTAGGTTCTAGAATCCCCCCAGCTAATATGGTTCCTATCAGAAGGATAACCATTGAAATTATTTTCTCTCGACTGGGCCATTTTCTATCTACAACAGCCTCCAGAATCACACCAATCCAAGTAAATTGGAATAAGAGAACGATCGCAATCGAAGCAGGTAATTGTTCAACGGCAAACCCATAGAAAATACCCGTCATACTAATGGTAATCCCCGCGCCTAATAACGAAGCACCTACCTTTAATCCAAGTTTTTTCCGGGAAAATAATACAACTAACAAGAGCAGCATGCACCATCCAAAAAAGTATTGCGCCCCGACCAGTTGCTGCATTCTAAATCCATCGTTCATTCCAAGCTTGACGATCGTTGACAGCGATCCATAACTACATGCTCCTATAAATACTAGTAAAGCATATTTGAGTAACTTCATATTCATCGTAATCTTCTTTCCTTTCTGTTGAACCGTCCTATTGAACCGTCCAAATCACATAATAAAGCCCCTTGTCATCGAAATGACAAGGGGCGACTGAAACCAAAGAATACATCTTTGACAAAATTCCGCCACTCCATCCACTGGATAGAGTTTGGTTTATTTACTTATAACAATACGAATTATAATATGATAAATCACACAGGGTGTCAACTTGAAATGTTTACAATAACTTTATTTCGGTTATATTTCAAATTCTTCTGTTGAATTTGAAAGACCACCATTCTGTACACCACTATTATTCGCTACAGCAAGAACATACACCTTATATTTGACACCTTTAACAATTGAATCTCCGTTTACATCCCTTGTCGCAGTGAATGTTGAAGGATTCGTCCCGTTAGGGGTTACCGACGTATAATATGAAGATCTTACCTCAATAGCATCCGCTGATCCAAACCCTTGTTTAGACGGAACAACCAAGACTCGGTATTCTGAAATGTTGGATTCATTGGCTGATTTGACGAAACTAATTAGGATTCTGCCATTGTCCTCTTTATACGTTACATTCGTTACAGAAATGACTGGGCTCTTGGTTGTTGACAACGTAATGACCGAAGACTCCCCGGATAACGCATTGGGACCTGAATAATTACTACCACCCACAGCTAACACGTACACTTTATAACTAATTCCAGGCTTTATTAAATTACCACGTACGTCTCTGGCGGAAGAATCTAATACTTGACTGGTACTGTTGCCTGATGTACTTACCGAGGTGTAATTAGCACTCGATACATTATTAGCATCAGACAGGCTAAAGCTACTGTAATCTGACGTAGGTACCACCATAATCCGGTATTGGTTGATGTAAGTTTCATCTGTGGCGTGACTAAAGCTCACCTTCAAATCCCGGCCATCACCATAGTCATTTACATCGCTGACACTCAAGTTTGTAACGGCTTTTACGCTAGAATCATTCAACAAAGTAATGACCGATGAAGCGGAAGAGAGCACATTCGAATCCCAATAAATCCCGCTTCCGATGGATAACACATATACTCTATAGCTAGTTCCATTCTTTATCGAAGCTCCGAGAACGTCTCTAGTTGACGAATTCAATACTTGACTGGTAGAAGATCCAGATGTACTCACCGATGTATAGTTGCTACTTGATACATTATTCGCTTCAGCTAAACTAAAGCTACTATAATAGGATGTGGGTACTACCATAATCCGATACTGGCTAATATAGGTTTCGTCCGTCGGATGAGTGAAGGACACTCTCAAATCTCGGCCATCACCATAGTCGTTAACGTCACTGACACTCAAGTTTGAGACGATACTCACACTAGAATCATTCAACAACGTAATGACCGATGAAGGTGACGAAAGCACATTGCCAGTATTACTGCTTCCAATAGATAAAATATATACTTTATAGTTGACTCCATTCTTTATCAAAGCTCCACGTACATCTCTGGTTGATGAAGTCAATACTTGATTGGTTGTAGTACCTGTTGTACTCACTGCTGTATAGTAGGCACTCGATATATTATTGGCTTCAGCTAAACTAAAGCTACTGTAATATGACGTCGGAACTACCAGGATACGATACTGGCTAATATAGGTTTCGTCCGTCGCATGAGTAAATGACACCCTCAAATCTCGGCCATCATTATAGTTGTTAACGTCGCTAACAATTAAGTTAGAAACCCCTATGTTGGACAGCGTAATTGCAGATGAAACAGAAGACAACACATTATTTGCTGCATTACTGCTATCAATTGCCATGACAAACACTCTGTAGCTCACGCCAGTTTTAACAAGAGCTCCGTCCACATCTCTGGCTCCTGAAGATAAAATTTGCGTGATATTATTACCCGTCTTGCTGACTAACGTGTAATTAGCACTGGTCACATTATTTGCTGTAGCTAAATTAAAATTCGAATAATTAGTAGCTTTGACAACAAATATCCGATAAGAACTTACCTTCGACTCATCTGACAGCTTATTGAAGCTTACCGATAAATCTCTTCCATCCCCATAATCGCTTATATCATTTACTTGTACATTATTTATTGCCGCTACAGTCTTATTCACTAGTGTCATAGTGGAGGATCCACTAGAAAGTGCACTGGCATTACTTCCTTTGCCAACCGTCAAGACATAAGCCACATACGCTTGATTACTCTTAATTGAATCACCATCAACAGTCCTCGAAGCAGAAGTCAATTGAATCGAAGGATTAGTACCTGTTGGTAATACCGTAGAATAATTGTAAGAGGTTATCGTTTGTGCGGACGACAAGTTGAGAATATTCCCTGATTTCACAATCAAAACACGGTAATGATCCACTAGTGACTCATTTGCCGCTCGAGTGAAACTAACCTGAAGATCACGACCATCACCGAAATCACTCACATCCTGCGCTACTACATTGGATACTGGGCCTGCATTTCCAACGTTAGAGGCTGAAGTCGTTATAGTTACAACTTGCGTCTTGGGGTTCCATCCCACTTCATGGCCCAGTGCTTCACTGACGAACCTTGTTGGGACCATCGTTCTCCCCTTCAGATTCAAACCAGGCACGTCTAGAGTTACAGCCTTATTGTTAATGGTGGCGGTCTTTGAGCCAATCTTTAACATAATCGTTGTATCATCTTTAGTTGCAGTTACAGTTTGTGCTTTTTGATTCCACTTGATGGTGGCATTAAAGGCTTCAAAAATAGCCCGCAACGGCACCATCGTCCGCCCATTCACCATCACCGGTGCTTGATCTGTAGACAATCGAACCCCGTCAATAATAATACTGATCGGAGTAGCAGCCTTTACAGAGGATTGAAACATCATCGGAAAGACTACTAAAACTACTAAAATTGAAATCCATAACTTCTTCACAGATCCACCCTCCTGGAATGACGAATACATTTTTTACCTACTCATCTGACGCTTCTAAGTATATAAAAGTTTCATGATTTATAGGTTACAAAAAAATAATCTAGACTCTCCCCCTCCATCCTCCACACCCCCTCTTGGAAAAAGAAAAAGGAAAGAGCGGTGTGCTCTCTCCTTTCGATTATTCGTTCATATTTTTAACAATATTTTTTTTCGGAATTCCATCCAAACCATACTCCCAATCATAAGCATCAAAAATTTTTCTAGCTACAGGTGCGGCGCTATTTGATCCGAACCCACCTTCAGGAATGACTACAGCCACAGCAAGTTTTGGATTATCACGTGGTGCAAAGGCTATGAACACTCCGTTATCCCGGTTAATTTTTTTACTATCCGTTTGTTGTGAAGTCCCTGTTTTACGAGCAAAATCATAGGGGAAATCACCGAAGGCACTTTTAACGTCACTGTTCATCCCTTTCTTGATTTCCCGCCAAAAGGATTTATCGAAATGGGTCACTTCATCAAGCACTTCCCGTTTGAACGCTTTGATAACCTTCCCATTTGAATCAGTGATTTTGCTTACTAACTGTGGTTTGATTCGTTGCCCTTCATTGGCTAAAGTAGCTGCATATTGCGCTAACTGAAGAACTGTGTAACGCCCCTGCTGTCCAAAAGAAGCATACACAAGTGCAGACTGAACTGACCCAGCTTTCGCTTCAGCCTTATAATTCAAATCACCCAAGTATTCTCTGGGTAAACCTATTCCTGTTGTAACACCAAGACCGAATTCTTTCATATATGTGTCCCATACACCGATAGCCTTAGACTTGTATTTGTCGTACAATTTTTTCCCGATCATATCAACCATGTATACATTTGATGATTTTTCAATTGCTGTGTGAGGATACAAAGAGCCGTATACATGATTCGATGAATTCCTTACAAAGGTCTCATGTCCCTCTCTACCAAACGAAGTGATTCCTTTATCTTGATAAGTAGAAGATGTATTTATAAACCCCTCTTTTAATCCAATCAGTACACTTAATGGTTTTATTGTCGAGCCGAGCAGCACCGTGGATTCGAAATTATGCCCTGATCTTCCTGATGAATAGGGAGTGATCGTTCCGTTTTGGTAATGCTTTTCGATTTGTCCGTACTTCTCCGGTAATATCGAACCCGTAGCCCAATAATTAGTATCATAATCAGGCATACTCGCCATCGTAATAATATTGCCTGTATCGACCTCCATGGCTACAGCATAACCTGTTAAAGCATCAGGATGTGTTTCCCCCTGAACTGTATGCGAATGCAACCACTGAATCTGGTCTTTAATGGCCTCTTCGGTCTTCAGCTGAATTTTTTTATTTATCGTGGTCCAGATATTGCTCCCTTTAACCGGGGGTTCAATATTAACGATTTTTTCCGCCATGTTCTGCGGATCTACTGAAACTTCCTTATAACCATTCTGCCCCCGAAGCTCCTTCTGGTATTGCAGCTCCAAGCCATCAAAGCCTACGAGCTCATCCTCTTTATAGTTAAGTCCAGGATCCTGATTATTTTTCATCGCCTGAAGTACATCCTTATAAAGATCTAAACTTGTAGAGGATTTAAAAAACTTCACATAGCCAACAGCTTGTACAGCCACTGTATCGGTATCATAATGCCTAGAGCTTTCCTCTAACACTTCAAGATTAGGATATTCGTTTTTATGCTCCAAAAAATAAGCAATTTCTTTCTTGGATAAGCCTGATTTAATTCTTCGAGCCACATATCCAGATGATTTTTTAGAATATAAATCCATGGCCTCAAGGATCTCTTCTGTTGTTATTTTTTTATCATTAGGATCACCATAGGTTTCGAAGGCTTCTGCTAACTTGCCAGCCAGTGCCTTAGAATTATTATTTGCCTCAGCAGTTAATGTAGTTTTTTTGGTCGTTTTATCTGTTTTTGTAGCAGTATATTCCTTTTGCAAAGTTAGATATAAAGATTGAACAGGCGTAGAATACGCCAATTCCTCACCTTCAGCCGCGAGAATACTCCCTCGGATAGCCGATAATGGCACTATTTTTGTATCCCGATTAGCCTCAGCTTCAGTTAGCGTAGATCCTTCGACAAATTGCAAGACTGCAAGACGAAGGATAATCACACAAAAAATAATAAAAGTGCTAAAGAAAAAAATATTGATTCTTAATTCACCAGAGTTATTTATAGTTTTGCTGCCGCCTCGTATACCTTTTCCGTCGAAGAGTCTCACATAATCCCACTCCTTATTTCCAAAATAATACAACATAAGAATCAAGTATAAACTAGCAAACTAAAATATACAAAATTAAGAATAATAGTTAAATAATTGTTCACAAATCGATGATATCCAATTAAAAAAGCAGCGATCCCCGGTATGGGAGAATCGCTGCTCTGTGTTTTTGGGCGGTGGTAGCCTGCACCTATGAATTGTCATCATTTGCTGAAGCTTACGGACCCAGATGACGTTATTCCCTTGGAAGAGGGGCAAATTGAGTACTCTTCATGCTCATAGCGGCTAGTCCGTTATCACTTCAAATGCGAAATAAAGCGGTATTTAAGGTCAGCTGTGTCCGATAGCTAGCGTAAGCGAAAGTCTTAATCGAATGAACCGAAGTTGGAGGAGTTCTAGATCGAGTAAGCTCTAACTAATCAGGGGTGCCCCATAAGCCATAAAAATGGCCGATGGGGCACCCCTGATTTTTTTCTTATAGCAAAACCTTACACCTTTCTGACTTGCGACCGATACATTAAAAATAGGAAATACGGAGCTCCGATCAACATAATAATAAGGCCTGATGGGATTTCTTTCGGTGCCATTATGGTTCTTCCCAGCGTATCCGCAATCACGAGCATCAATCCGCCAAGTAATCCTGACAAAACAATAGATCGTCTTGTGTGATGCCCAATCATCATCCGTACCGCATGCGGCGCCATAAGTCCGAGGAACCCAATGGTTCCTACACTTGCAACGGCTCCCGCTGCAAGCATCACACCGATAATCATCGCCCAAAGCCGAGTTCCGCGAACGGGCAGGCCCAGACCTGTTGAACTCTCATCGCCAAATGCTAGTAAATCGAATCTACGTCCTAAATAATAAGCAAAAGGAACGAGTACAATCAGGAAGATAAACAAGCTATTAAATTGATTCCAGCTTCGTCCGTAAGTCGAACCCGTTAACCAAATTAAGGAGCTGCTGCTCCATAAACTGCCCTTGACGATCATGACCTGTATTCCCGCAGAAGCAATTGCTGATACTGCAATTCCAAGCAGGATAAGGACAGATGGATTCAAGGCTCTACGCCATGCCATAACAAACACAAAGGCTGCAGCCAAAGCACCACCCGCAATTGCTGCAATAGGGACTGCTAATACCGTCAATGCCGGAAAAGCAACCATTACGGTTAACGCCCCCAATCCAGCACCCGAGGTCACACCAATAATGGAGGCGTCAGCCAGCGGATTTCGGACAGCGCTTTGAATCAAGACACCGCTAATGGCAAGCGCGATACCGCCTCCAGCCGCAACGAGTGTACGCGGAAGCCGTAAATTCAGCAGGACGGAATAAGATCCATCTCCGCTGTGGATAAGACTGCTCAGTAGCTCACTAATCGGTATTCTCGTTCCCCCAAGTGACAAACTCACAAGGATAACCGCAACGAGCAGTACGGTCATGGTTATCACCGCCGGAACAAAGCGCATCCGAAGCGCAGTTCCACCTATATTCATAGATGACTGACCTGAGCCTGAACCCGATATATTCTTCATCTTGGTGAGCACCAGCCATATGAGCCAAGGTGCTCCAATAATCGCCATAACCGCCCCAACTGGCATCTCACCTACACTGCTACGAACCATACGCGCAAGCGTATCCGCTGCCGTAATGAGCAGTGCTCCCCACAGCGCACTCGCAGGAATGAGCAGGTGATGCTTTCGAATACCGCTAAGCCGAACCAGATGAGGAGCCACCAGACCAACAAATCCGATCGGACCGACCACGCTGACCACGACCGCAGCCAACAATACAGATAAACCTAGACCTAACCCCCGTGCCAATCCAACACGTTGCCCGAGTGAACGAGCAGTGGACTCATCAAGCTCCAACGCGTCAAACTGCCTACCTGCCAGCATAGCTGCTATTAGCAATGGAATAACAAAAGGCCAGGCATATTTAACACCGTCCCAATCTAGCTGAATCAGTGAGCCTGAGCCCCATAAAAATAGGTTTTGCGTTTCGTTCTTGTTAAAAATATGTAGGGCCGATGTAAACGCGCCGAGAACCATAGACACGATCATACCTGATAAAGCTAATCGGACAGGCGTGGCCCCCTTACCACCACTCAACAAATAAGCAGCCAGTGCAGCAAGCAGCCCCCCTGCTACTGCAAGCAAAAATGGGAACTCATGCTGCAAAGCTGGAAAAGTAACCATACCTAGAACAACCATAAAATAAGCTCCGGCATTAATCCCCAATGTATCTGAAGAAGCAAGCGGATTCTTCGTTATCGTTTGCAATAATGCTCCAGCCGCAGCTAGAGCAGCCCCAGCCAGTAGGCCAATTACCGTACGCGGCATCCGGATATCCCAGAGCAGATTATGTTCCATCACATCCTGGCGATTTAGCAATCCCTCCAATACCGTAGCTGCAGGAATTTTGGCTTCGCCGAAGCCTAGGCTTAGAATGGACAGAACAAAGAGGACGGCAAGGCCGCCCCCAAATATTCCAATGATTCGCCAAGTCATTCCACTTGAGGCTTCTTTGCTGCTCTTCCCGTTCATAAAAGCACTCATTTCGTTAATGTATTTATAACTTCATCCACGATAACTTTGGAGGAAATCGGACCGCCAAACACCCAAGTAGTACTGCTCAATCCGAAGGTACGATTTTCTTTCACAAAGTTAAGGCCGTTCCACACGGAATTATCCTTCAGCTCTTTCGTGAAAATATTATCATCCTTCTGAACGATATACATCAGGTTAGTATCCTGAACAGCCGGCAATGCTTCAACCGTTGATGTAGTGAATCCGTAAGCTTCGAATTTTTCGGGTTTCCAGTCGTTCTTCAAACCAATCCGTTCCAATGTTTGTACAGCAAGTGAGTTATCTGTAAAAAGACGCAATGTTGCCGCATTCTGATAGCTGTAAGCTTGCGTCAGCACGTAATTCAAGCCTTCTTTACCTGCTTCAGCCAGCTTTGCCTTCGCTTCCGCATAATGTACATCCAGGTCAGCAAGAACCTTATCGCCTTCCGCGGTTTTACCTACAGCCGCTGCAATTGTTTTGAAAGTATCTTCCATCAACGTATACTGATTGCCTTGTCCTTCTTCCGGATACAGACCGAAAATCAGTGTTGGAGCGATGCCTTTTAATTGATCATAAATTCCTTCGTGTCCGCCCGTATTCGCAATAATCAAATCTGGCTTTAATGAAGCAATGGTCTCTAGATCCGGCTCATCACGTGAACCAACATCCGTTACGCTTGCATCGAGTGGCACTTCAGAAGTTACATATAACTTGTAATTTTCGTTATCAGCATTCCCCACCGGCTGCATTCCGAGCGCAATAATATCTTCCGTAAATGTCCACTCCAGAACTACAACCTTTTGCGCAGGTTTATCCAGCTTAACCTCGCCTTTAGAATCTTTTAATACGATCGGACCGCTTGTAGATTCACTACTTGCGTTTTCAGAAGCTGGTTTGTCATTTGCTCCCGTGTTTGATGTTGAATTATTCTTTTGGTTAGTACCACAGCCCGATACTACCAATATGATAGCAATAACCATAAATAAACTAATTAACCTTTTGTGCATTCTCTTTATCCCCCTGTATATAACGCTCGAAGTTATATTCTATGATAATTGTTATCATTCTATTGATAATGATTATCATAGATAACATAATAGTTATCTTATACGTGATTCCACCGAAAGTCAAAGTTAAAATTTAATATAGCTGGACTTTTTTCTAAAAAAAATCCTAATAAATCAAGGGCTTCCTTGATCATTAGGATGTTTGCTACTCCATTTTTTGGTTTGTAATTCTTTCAATGTGTATGGTGAGATACAGCATTTCATCATTTGTTAATTCACGATTGTATGTTTTATCAATATAGATTTTTATTTTTTCAACGCTGGCGAAAGCTTCTTTGTATTGCTCCTTCACTAAATTAAATAAGCCGTTCTCATTATCTGGCGGTGGAGTGCCGTTGATGAGACGTTGGGCAAAAAATTTCAAGTGAGTGATAAACCGATAATAAGCGAGTGACTCCTCATCATACTCTAGTCTAAAATGATGCTTCACGATATTTAAGATGTCATTCATAATCTTCGTAATATTGACCATATTCGGCATCTCTTCATTCAGTTCAGCATTCACCAGATGGAGAGCAATATGTCCAGCCTCATCCTCGGGAAGCATAATGCCAAACTTTGAATGAATAATTTGAAGTGCAGCTTTCCCAACCTCATATTCTTCCTTATAGAACTTTTTGATCTCCCAAAGCATGGCGTTTTTAATCTTCATCCCTTTTGAGAATCGCTCTAACGCAAAGCTGATATGATCGGTCAGACTGATGTAGATACTATCATCCAGCATTTTACCTAGTTGCAGCTTGGCGAAATTGATGATCTCTTCTGAAAGCTCCATATGCTCTATTGGAATCTCAGAAAGCAGTGTTTTTAGCTTATCAGAAAGCTTTTGATTGCTTAAAGTGAAGATCTTTTCAATTTTGTCTTCTTCTAAATAGTCCCCTTGTTTTTTCTTAAAGGCAAGTCCTCTTCCCATGACTACCAGTTCAAAATTTTGATCATCTATGACAGTAACAACATTGTTGTTTAACACTTTTTCGATCCGCATACGGCAACCCCTTGTACCAAAAATTAAAAAAGGCAAACCCAAAAGTAACCATTAAACAAATGGCTTAACTTCGGGTTTTGCCTGCACGACCAGTAACAATCCACAATTATTAATTTATAAAAATCATACCATGGACTTATTTAATCGACAAGCATCTAGCAATCCTATCCATTATGCGCAACTAGCTATATTTTTATTATGTTTTTCATAAAAAATCGACCTCTCAGCATCCATACTAAGAGATCGATTTCATTTTAATTCTTATGGCCAGCCACTAAATCAAACTACAACCGTCATCAGATCTTCGCCCGGTTTGATGGCCGCTTTCTTGGTGCCAATGACATCACTATAGTTAGCTGTATTGGTAATAATGATTGGCGTCGTGCTTTGATAGCCTTCATTTTTTATTTGTTCGAGATCAAATTCAATCAGTAGGTCACCCTGTTTAACCGTTGCTCCTTCTTCCACTTTCACATCAAAGTATTTCCCTTTTAACTTCACAGTTTCTATACCGATATGGATCAGGACTTCAACGCCATCATCCGATACGACTGCAATACAATGACCTGTTCTGAAAATAGTGGATACAACCCCACTTACCGGGGAGTACAGCTTACCTTCTGAAGGTTCGATTGCCATCCCCTTGCCCATTGCTTCAGAAGCAAATGCAGCATCATCTACTGAGGATAAAGGGATTACTTTACCAGCTAGAGGGCTTACAACAGTCGTACTTTTCACAGCGTGTGGGAGAATAACTTCGCTCTCTTCAGTATTCGTCTTTTCTTCTACACCATTTGATGTTTCTTCTACAGCATTCGCTTTCTTTTTGTCTTCAAAACCAAAGAACATCGTAATCACCGTAGCCAATATAATCGTCCCAAGAGCTATGATCGCTTGAATAGCCAAAGGTGAGAATGCAGGAAGACTTAATACGCTAACAAATGCGAATACTTCCATTTTTACACCAGCAAGACCCGACATCGCTCCACCTAGACCACCGGCAATAGATACATAAATAAAAGTCCGTTTGTAACGTGTCAGCAATCCGTAAATAATAGGTTCAGTTACGCCTGAGAGCGCGCCAGGTAAAAAGGTACTTCCGGCCAATGTTTTCAACTTTTTGTCTTTTGTTTTCAAGAAAATCCCTAAGGCTACACCAAGTTGGGCGAAAATAGCCATACCTGCCATTGCATAGATCGGATCTCCACCCTTAGCAATGTTTTCAAGAATAATCGGAACGAGTCCCCAGTGCAAACCGAGCACGGTCAGGTACGTCCAGGAAATCCCCACAATTGCACCCGTAATAATACCACTCTTACTGCTGAGGAACACAATAGCGTCTCCGATTAAGTTCCCTACATTCACTCCAAACGGTCCGAAAACCAAAATGGTTAAAGGAACAATTAACATCAAACATAACATAGGTACCAAGAACAATTGTAAATCCTTGTGTATAAATTTTCTTAGTTGCTTATCTAGTAAAGCATATATACAGATGGCGATGAAAATCGGAAAAACGCTCGATGAATAATCCGACATTACTAAAGGAATACCTAGAAAATGTGGAGATTCAACACTGGCTAATCCCGTAATATTAGGTTCGAGTAAGGCCGCACCGATAGCGCCCCCTACATAAGCATTTACACCAAGTCTAATCGATAACGTAATGCCTAGGAAAATTGGCAGAAAGTAAAACACAGCATTACTAGCGCCGGCTAGTACTTTGTAAGTCTCTCCATCCGCCGCTAAAACATGTAACGAAGTCAGTACAGTTAATAGCGCTTTCAACATACCCGCACCCGCTAAGGCACCAATTAAAGGCGAGAAGCTTCTAGAAATCACATCAAAAATCAGGGTTCCTATAGATTTCTTAACCGTATTATCGCCAGAATTATTACTAGGGGATATGGATTTGCTTATCTCTTTATAGACATCAGCAACATGGGTACCCACAATAACTTGGAATTGTCCCCCTTTGCTAACCGCACCAATAATCCCTTCCATTTTATCCAGCTTTTCTTTATCAACTTTCTGTTCATCATTAAGCGTGAATCTTAGTCGAGTAGCACAGTGAATTACGTTGTTAATATTTTTCTCTCCACCGACAGATTGAATGATGTCTTTACCTAGCTGTTCATAACTCATTATCCTACACCCCTTTGGTAACCGATATATTAATCAATCGAGAAGGAATGAACGCAAAAAAACCTAAATCACATTCATGCACGAGAGAGAAATCTCCCGTAAACATAAATGAAACTTAGGTTTTGCCTGCTATGCAGTAGCAATCCTGATATCCGATTAATTGTTATTTACAAATTAACATGTTCAATTCATGATGTCAACCGACATCCTAGAACAGGTTCTGTCCATTTGATTCAATCACTTCTTTGTACCAGTGGAAGGACTTCTTCCGGTATCGTTCAAGAGTACCTGAACCATCATCATGACGGTCCACATAAATGAAGCCATAACGTTTCTTTAGTTCGGCGCTCGTTGCGCTAACCAAATCGATGCAGCCCCAGCTTGTATAGCCCATGACTTCCACTCCGTCGGCAATAGCCTCCGCGACCTGAACCAGATGATCTCGTAAATAATTGATCCGATAGTCGTCGTTTATTACCTTTTCGCCGTTCCCATCTAATACCAGCTGATCGACAGCGCCAAGACCATTTTCCACGATAAACAGCGGTTTCTGATATCGGTCGTAGAACATATTCATAACATAACGCAAGCCTTGTGGGTCGATCTGCCAGCCCCATTCGCTCGCTTCCAGATACGGATTAGGCACCCCACCCAGCAGGTTCCCTTCTCCTCTGATCTGTTTCTCTGGATCAGCCGTTTCACAAGTGCTCATATAGTAACTGAACGATATGAAATCCACAGTATGCTTCAGAATCTCTTCGTCCCCTGGTTCAAAATGAATGTGAATCCCATTTTCTTTGAAGAACCGCTTCATATAGCCAGGGTAATACCCTCTAGCATGAACATCCGCAAAGAACATATTTTTGTGATCACTTTGCATTGCCTTGATCAAATCGTCCGGATGCGGAGTGAGCGGATAAATCGGCATACTGAGCACCATACACCCGATTTGGAAATCAGGATTGATTTCATGGCCGATTTTCACAGCCAGAGCACTTGCTATGAACTCATGATGAATAGCTTGATACAGATCCTGCTTACTCAATTTCTCTAACGGCGTATTGATCCCGCCACTCATAAATGGGAACTCAAGAATGGAGTTAATCTCGTTAAAGGTCAGCCAATATTTAACCTTGTTCTTGTAACGATTATATATCGTTCTCACGTAGCGCTCGTAAAAATCCACCATCTTACGGTTAACCCATCCATCATATTCTCTTGCCAGATGTAGCGGAGTTTCATAATGGGAGATAGTCACCAGTGGCTCGATGCCGTATTTATGACACTCATCGAATAGGTCGTCGTAAAACTGCAGACCTTTTTCATTGGGCTCCAGCTCGTCCCCTTTTGGAAAAATCCGGGACCAGGCAATGGACGTCCGGAATACTTTAAAGCCCATTTCCGCGAACAGCTTAATATCTTCTTTATATCGGTGATAGAAATCGATACCTATTAACTTCATATTATCTTCGGTAGGTACCTCTGTAGGCGCAGACTTAATTCCCTTCGGCATAACATCTTGGGTGGACCACCCTTTACCATCTTCCTGATATGCTCCTTCAAGCTGGTTCGCTGCTACAGCACCGCCCCATAAGAATCCTTTTGGAAATTGCAATTCCATATTTTTTCCCGCCTTTGCTATTGTGATAGTATAGGATTACTGCTCTAATTCGAATCCTAAACCTTGGAACGCGTTACATGTCAAGTACTAATCATGTGAAGGAGAACAAACCGATGTCCACTCTTGACGAAATCGCTAAGCTGTCGGGCTTTTCCAAAGCCACGGTGTCCCGCGTCCTGAACCAATCGCCTCATGTTAGCAAGGAGACTCGTGCGAAAATTCTCGCCATCATGAAAGAAACGGACTATGTTCCTAACCGAAATGCCATTTCTTTATCCAAAGGTCAAACACAACAAATCGGCATGATCACCATGGACCTAAACGAGCTTATTCTGAGTTTTATGAACAGCTTCGTCGAAATTTCAGGTCGTTACGGATACCAGACGATTATTTATACTACCGGCGGGGATAAGCAGAAGGAGCTTCAGGCTTTTGAAGATCTCAAAATGAAACGGGTCGACGCCCTACTCATCCTAACCTCCGTCAACGAACAGAATGTTATCTCTTCCTACTGCAAATACGGACCCATCGTATCCTGGCAGCGTATGGACCATCCTGAAATACCGTCCGTTGCCATGAACCAATATGATGGATACACACTCGCTTTGGAGCATTTGATAGAGCGGGGGTATAAGCGCATCGCTAATGCTTTTGGCCGTCCCAGCAGCATTAATACCCACAGTAGACGCCTGGCCTATGAGCAAATCATGACCAAATATAATCTTCCCGTTATGGAGAAATGGTATTACTCTACGATTTACAGTATCCGCGACGGAGAGCAGTTGCTGCGCTCCCTTATGGATGAAACAGACCGGCCAGATGCGATTCTGTGCTCCAATGATTTGGTTGCCGTAGGCGTCCTTAGCGAAGCACGCAGGCAGCAGTTAAATGTGCCCGGCGATCTGGCCATCGTTGGGTTTGACAATTCTGAGCTGTCGCAGACGCTCGGAATTACCACTGTACGGAATCCGATTGCGGGGCAGGCGGAGAATGCGTTTCTTCTGCTGGCTCTAGCGCTGCTTGGTCGGGACATGGAGCTGCAGCCGCTGTCGTTTCAACTAATCCAACGGGAGACAACCTAGTTTGCCCATTAATATAGTATTACCCCGGTGTATGAAAATAAAAAAGTCCTGATTGATCAAAGGTTTCTTGATCATCAGGACTTTTTTGTATAAATACTAATATTTTGAATATCTACTCTCACCATCCAGCTACTGAGAGTTATTCACCTTGATAATCCAGACGAGACATTTTTATGATCTAGGAACACTTCGCTTTGCTTATCCCGGATAAAAACATCATCTTCATAGGATTCCCATACACCTCTTCAGGATTTCTTTAGAATTCTCACCACTAAATCCTCAGAATTTTTCGTTAAGATTTCTGTATTGAACTGAGCGAAAGAGGTGTCATATTGGCCAGTAATACGATCTTAGAGCTAATCAATCAGTATGGATATCTGATTTTTTATCTTGCTTTCACTCTAGGACCTTTTGGAATTCCAATCCCTAACGAAATTACAATCCTCACCGGAGCAACCCTGAGTCACATGGAGGTAATTAATTCATGGATGACTTACTTCTGCATTTTGTCAGGGCTAATAACAGCCTTTACACTTGCTTATTTTGCAGGTAAATTCTCCGGTCAAAAACTGAAGAACAGATTCCAGCAGAATAGACATTTTCAAAAAGCAGAGCAGATCTTGAAAAAATACGGAAATATGGCTATGTACATTGGCATGTTTATCCCAGTTGTACGATATATCATCCCTCTATTAATCGGACTAAGCAGTACAAGTTATAGACGATTTGCTCTTATTTCTTATACCAGTGCTTTAGGTTGGACCTTAATGTTTTTCTCGGCAGGTACGTACTTCGGGGATCACATTCTATCAAATTTATTCAATCCCTAATTTCAATTAAATCTTAAATTAATGGAGGAAAACTAAGTGAGCTTCAATGAAAATATTTTATTTTTACGAAGTTTTATTCAACATCCAAAACGGGTTGGTAGTGTTATACCAAGTTCACGGTTTCTCGTAGATTCCATGGTTAAACAAGCGAAATGGCCCGAGGTTAAGGCCGTTGCTGAACTTGGATCAGGGACAGGTGCAATCACTCGTGCAATTAGCACTAAGGTAAATAAAACAACAAAAGTATTATTGTTTGAAATGGATGAGACAATGAGAAATAAAATAAAAACAGAATACCCTGACTTCTCATGTTATCCAGATGCTTCTCAATTAGTAGAAACAATGAAGGATTTACATGTTCATCAGCTAGACTGTATTTTTAGTGGTTTGCCCTTTTTTAATTTTGAGCTTGAACTGAGAGAAACCTTAGTGGAACAGATTTATCAAGCGCTAAAACCAGGAGGATTATTTGTTGCATTTCAATATTCACTTCAGATGAAGAATCAATTATCCGAATATTTTAGTATTGAAAAAATAGAGCTCGTGCCTTTTAATCTCCCCCCTGCTATAGTCTATGTCTGTCGTAAAAAGGGAACTATTAGAAATGAATGAAGAAGGGGCGTTGTAATTAATGAATACAATCCTTATTGTAGATGATGATTCTGAAATTCGAGATGTTATTCATGTTTATTTACGGAATGAAGGTTACCAAGTGCGTGAAGCAGCAGATGGTCAGGAGGCACTGATTGCAATACAAACAACATCCATTCAATTGGTTATCCTGGATGTCATGATGCCGCGAATGGATGGTATCATAGCCTGTCTCAAAATAAGAGAGATATCTAATATTCCTATTATTATGCTGTCAGCCAAACAAGAAGACATTGATAAAATCACAGGTTTAACTACTGGGGCAGATGATTACATGATCAAACCATTTAATCCACTGGAACTACTGGCTCGTGTAAAAGCCCAGTTACGTCGCCAGTCCTTAATTGGGAAGGAAGAATTCAATTCAATACTTATAATTAAAGACCTGATAATAGATAAAAATAAACATTCCGTGAAGTTAAAGGGAGCTAATGTTTCATTGACTCCACTAGAATTTTCGATTTTAACGCTGCTTGCAAGCCGACCTGGGCAAGTTTTTAGTTCGGAAAAAATTTACGAGAATGTATGGAAAGAACCGTATGGGTATTCTGAAAATACCGTAATGGTCCATATTCGTAACTTAAGAGAAAAATTAGAGGAAAACCCAAGAGAGCCTCTGTACATTAAGACAGTTTGGGAAGTTGGCTATAAAATTGACTAAAATTATGCGAAATTCAGAAAAAAACAAACGAATTCAGACCAATATTTTAATCAAGATGGTATTGAGCTTAATAATTGCCATTACAATAAACATCTCAGTTAGCCTCTTATTCTTTCACTTAGGAAATGTAACAAAATGGGGATGGCTATTCAAATCTCTGGCCTATCTTCTTACACCCATGTTTTTAGTTATTTTTGTTATTACATTTTTTACATTGACCCGAGGGATTGTCAAAGATTTAATTGCATTGGAGCACGGACTTCAAATTATTTCTGAAGGTAATTTAAGTTACCGGGTAACTATCGAACGACAAGATGAACTGGGATCGGTGGCGTTAAACATCAATCGGATGGCCGAACATCTAGAGAAACAGATCATCAAGGAACGTGAAACTGAAAAATCAAAGATGGAGATGATCACAGGTATTTCACATGACTTACGTACACCACTTACAAGCATTATTGGATACATTGAGCTTTTACGAACAGGTTCGTTTAAAGATAAAGAAGAATACACGCGTTTCATTCAAAACACCTACAACAAAGCGATTCATATGAAGAAGCTACTTGATGATTTATTCGAATATACCCGGCTTACTTCAGTTGAATCCCAGATAAAACTAGAAAAAATCGATTTATCTCAGCTTTTGAATCAGTTGTTATTTGAATTCGAACCGATCGCTCAAGAAAATAGCATGAATCTCGTGAAAGATTTCTCTGACTTACCACTATTTACTTTAATTGACAGCGAAAAAATTGCCAGGGCTATCGATAATCTTCTTATGAATGCATTAAAATATTCCTTCAAGCCAGGAAGCATTTACATACGGATGACAACCAATAGTGACATTTCCATAGAAATTGAAAATAAAGGGACTCCTCTTACACGAGATCAAGAGAAAAGACTATTTGACCGATTTTATAAGGTTGACCATTCAAGAAATAGCGAAGGAATTCAAACAGGAGCTGGACTCGGTCTTTCCATTGCCAGAAATATTGCTGAGTTGCACGAAGGAACCTTAACACTTAAACATACTAATGATGTCTTCACATTTCAACTGAGATTGCCCCTTAAAGAAGATTAATACCACTAAGCAAAAAAGTGCCCGATCGGATACTTACGCCGAGGGAGTTTAGGAAGAACGCAATGGAATCTAAAGAACCGCTAAAGACTTTGTCTTTAGCACTTTTATCAATTAGAATTATGGGGAAAAGGGTCAAATCCGAAACCTATTGGAGTGAAACCATGATTAAGATCCTCGTTGTGGAAGACGATAAGCATGTCAGAAAGTTGATGAACGCTGTCCTGAAACGGGAAGGTTATGAAGTGTTAACAGCCGAAAATGGAATCCAGGCACTGGAAGTTCTTGAAATCCAGCACATTGATCTGATTATCCTCGATATCATGATGCCGGGGATGGATGGTTATGAATTTGCCGAGGAGCTAAGGAATGCGAACAACATGATCCCGATCCTCATGGCCACGGCCAAACAGCTTCCAGAAGATAAGAAAAAAGGCTTTCGCCTCGGAACCGACGATTATATGACCAAACCTGTAGATACAGAAGAAATGCTGTTGAGAATACAAGCCCTACTGCGCCGCTCGCAGATTGTAAGCGCCCGTAAGCTTGTAGTCGGTAAAATTATTCTTGATTTTGATACGTTAACAGTAACTCGAGACAATGAAAAACAGATGCTTCCCCAGAAGGAATTCCATCTCCTTTATAAGCTTTTATCCTATCCGGAGCGCATTTTCACTCGAATCCAGCTGATGGACGAAATCTGGGGGATGGACAGCGAGACTACGGACACTACGGTTAATGTACATATCAACCGATTGCGGAAACGGTTTGAAAACTATCCGGAATTCGAACTTGTGTCCGTCCGCGGTCTCGGATACAAGGCGGTGAGAAAATGATCAAAAAGCTAAGCAGCAAAATCAGTCTGCCAATCTACTTCTCGCTTGCTGTATTCATTATTTTCCTCATTACAGTGTTAATCACCGGAATTCTGACCTACTTGTCCTTGGCCTTCGGCCTACTTGATGAGCGGATTCTTCAGGACAAAAAAATTCTCACCTTGATTATATTGATTGCCTGCATTATTATCGGCACCGTCACATCAGTAATTACCAGTCGCAGAATGCTGAAATCAATCCGCACATTTATTGATGCTATTGACCAACTGGCCGGAGGTGATTTCTCCATGCGGCTGCAGCTCAAGCACCCTCCGGAGTTCAAGATTCTTTCCGAGAATATTAACCGGATGGCCGAGGAACTGGGTGGCATTGAAATTCTGCGAACAGACTTTGTAAACAATTTCTCCCATGAATTCCGTACTCCGATTGTGTCGATTAAAGGGTTCGCTGAAATCCTGAAGGATGACGAGCTGAGTAAGGATGAACGGAATGAATATCTGGATATTGTTATCGAGGAATCTACCCGTCTGGCTACACTGGCCTCCAATGTATTGAACCTCTCCAAAGTGGAAGCACAGGCAATATTAACTGATCGACAGCCCTTCAATGTCGGAGAACAAATTCGCCAATGTGTCCTGCTACTTCATACTAAACTTACGAAAAAGCATATTTCCTTCAAAGCCAACGTACAGGACTATATGGTACCTGGGAATAAAGAGATGCTGAACCAGGTCTGGCTGAATTTATTGGACAATGCGATTAAATTCACTCCCGAGCACGGCGAAATCGAAGTTACTATGAGGCAGATGAAAGATCAGGTTGAAATTACGTTCCGTGATAATGGAGCAGGCATCAGTCCAAGTGCACTTCCCAAGGTCTTCGACAAGTTCTATCAGCAAGATACCTCTCACTCTACTGCCGGTAATGGCCTGGGGCTTACGATTGTCCGAAAAATCATTGAGCTGCACGGCGGAACCGTCACCTGCGACAGTGTTCCAATGCAAGGAACCACTTTCACCGTGCTGCTCCCCGATTTTAAAAAGGTAACTAAAGAATTGGGGGTTACCAGTAAATGAGTGTACAATTCAAAAAACTGAGCGGCTTTAACCGGGGAATTCTCCTTGAATTATTGACAGATGCGTATTCATTTGATCGCAGATATGAACAAAGCTCTATTTCTGATTGGCAGGATTTTGACAACTTTTTCTTTGACCATTTACAAATTGCAGATAAATATGCTTTTATCACAACTGTAAATGATGAACCCATCGGATTTGTGGTGTGGGACCCGAGAAACATGCCTGAGTATGCAGAAATTGGGCATAATTGCATTGCTTCAAAACATAAAGGCAATGGCTATGGTAAAATCCAGCTTCAAGAGGCAATTAATAGAATCACCCAGAATGATGTAACAAAAATTATTGTAACCACGAATGACGATTTAAACCCTGCTCAACGGATGTACGAAAGTGTTGGATTCACAATGTATCAAAAAAGGAAAAGTGAAACTGGCGCAGACTTTATTGAAGAATTCATAGATTATGTGTATTTTTTATAAAATGCTAATGTCTTCACGTATATCTGCTCAAACAGAAGAGACCACCCCAAGCAGTCATTCTATGGCTTAAGGGACGGTCTCTTCTTTCTTTTCATAGCAAAAGTTAACTTTCAGTTTATCATTCTCCGTTAAGATCATAGCAACGATAATGCAAAGGAGTCATTCTTATGTTGAAATTACTCAAGAATCTGGAACCCAAAGAATGGTTCTTATTCGGTATCAGTCTCATGTTCATTATCGCTCAAGTCTGGCTGGATTTAGAACTGCCTGACTACATGAGTGATATTACCCGGCTGATCCAGACACCAGGAAGCGAAATGAATGAAATCCTTGTCGCAGGCGGTTGGATGCTGCTCTGTGCTCTTGGCAGTCTGGCGACCTCGGTTGTTGTAGCGGGCATTGCTGCGAGAATAGCGGCCGATTTGTCTGCAAGACTGCGTTCCAAATTGTTCGATAAGGTGCAGTCCTTCTCCATGGAGGAGATCAGCAACTTCTCAACGGCCAGTCTAATTACCCGTTCCACGAATGACATCACGCAAGTACAAATGCTGATTGTGATCGGCTTACAGCTACTTGTGAAAGCACCCATCCTCGCAGTGTGGGCGATACTCAAGATTTCCGGCAAAAGCTGGGAATGGACTCTTACGACAGGTGCCGCGGTCGCATTGCTAGTAGTTATTGTCGCAGTCTGTATCGTGCTCGTCCTGCCTAAATTTAAAAAGCTGCAGCTGCTTACAGATAATCTGAATCGTGTATCCAGAGAGAATCTTAACGGTCTTCGTGTCATCCGGGCGTATAATGCCGAGGAATATCAAGAACAGAAGTTCGCTGTAGCTAACAACGAGCTTACCAGTACCAACCTATTTGCCAACAATGTAATGACCCTATTGATGCCGAGTATTACTTTGATTATGAGTGGACTCAGTCTCTCCATCTATTGGGTGGGTGCAGTGCTCATTCAAGCAGCCGAGGGTACTGCCAAGATGGGCTTGTTCTCAGATATGATCGTATTCTCATCTTATGCCATGCAAGTGGTTATGGCCTTTATGATGCTGATTATGATCTTTATTCTACTGCCCCGTGCTCAAGTATCGGCTAAACGTATCAATGAAGTGCTAGAAACAGTACCTAGCTTGAAGAATGGATCAGTAACTCAATTCCCTGTGAAGCGAGAAGATGAGATTGAATTCAAGGGGGTTAGCTTCAAATATCCAGATGCAGAGGAATATGTGTTGGAGAACATCAGCTTCACGGCGAAGCAGGGGGAGACGGTTGCTTTTATCGGATCTACAGGCTGCGGGAAAAGTACACTTGTTAACCTCATTCCCCGTTTCTATGATGCTACAGAAGGCGAAGTGCTGGTAAATGGTATCAATGTCAGAGAATACGACCAGCAAGCGCTGCGGAATAAAATGGGCTATGTCTCTCAGAAGGCTGTTCTATTTGGCGGAACAGTGTCCTCCAATATTGCATTTGGTGAGAACGGATCCGGTCAGGTCCTCAGTTCAGATATTGTAGATGCGGTGTACACTTCCCAATCCTCTGAATTTGTAGAAAAGCTAGAGGGGAACTATGATGCCCATATCGCCCAAGGCGGTACGAATCTGTCTGGCGGGCAAAAACAGCGGCTGTCGATTGCCAGAGCGATTGCCCGGCGTCCAGAAATATTAATCTTTGACGATTCTTTCTCCGCGCTTGACTATAAGACTGACCGTAAACTGCGCAGTGAGCTTAAGAAAGACGCGCATGATTCAACGATGCTGATCGTTGCGCAGCGTATTGGTACGATTAAAGATGCCGACAAGATCATTGTGCTGGAAGCCGGACGAATCGCAGGCATGGGAACCCATGACGAACTAATTCAGTCCTGCGACGTCTATCAGGAAATTGCTTATTCTCAGCTTACAAAGGAGGAGCTTGCATAATGAAAACCAAAAATAAAGGCCAGAATACATGGAGCAAGCTGCTCCGCTACTGCCGTAAATATGTTCCGGTTATTGTGATTGCGCTAATCTGCGCGGCAGCTGGAACGGTGCTCACGTTATTCGGTCCGGACAAACTCTCCGAGATCACCGACAAAATTACAGCTGGTCTTGCCGGCAGCATCGATATGGACGGCATTACTACCATTGGCATTACCCTCGTCGTAATTTACGGCGTCGGTGCGTTGTTGTCACTCTCGCAAGGCTTGATCATGTCGATTATTACCCAGAAGGTCTCGAAGAAATTAAGAACTGATCTTGCTCATAAAATGAACAAACTTCCAATCTCCTACTATAATAAATCGGCCACAGGTGATATTTTATCCCGGGTAACGAATGATGTAGATACCATCGGGCAATCGATGAATCAGAGTATTGGTAATGTCGTAACCGCCTTAGCTATGTTCGTCGGTTCGATCGTCATGATGCTGAAGACCAATGTAATTATGACCCTTACCGCTATCGTGGCAACGATCATCGGCTTTGGCCTTATGGTGGTCATTATGAAGAAATCGCAGAAATATTTTGCTAGCCAGCAGGAGTATTTAGGTAAAATCAACGGTCATGTCGAAGAAGTGTACACAGGACATAATGTAGTTAAAGCATATAATGGCGAAGCGCAGATGCGCACTACCTTCCAGGAATTAAATCAGGGACTGAAGAACAGCGCCTTCAAAGCGCAATTCCTCTCTGGGCTGATGCCACCCCTGATGGGCTTTATTGGTAATCTAGGATTCGTTGCCGTCTGTATCGTTGGAGGTGTACTCGCCATGAACGGTACGATTTCATTTGGGGTTATCGTCGCCTTCATTATGTATGTACGTTACTTTACCCAGCCGTTGTCCCAGATTGCCCAGGCCGCGCAGAGCCTGCAAGCTGCATCTGCAGCCGGCGGACGCGTGTTCGAATTTCTGGAGGCTGAGGAAATGGAAGACGAGAGCCATAAAGAGAACACACTGCCAACTGCTAAAGGTAAAGTAAAATTTGACCAAGTACAATTTGCGTATGAGACTTCAGAAAAACTGATTATCAATAACTTCTCGACAGATGTAAAACCTGGGCAAAAAGTGGCGATCGTTGGTCCTACCGGCGCAGGCAAAACTACGCTGGTCAATCTGCTCATCCGGTTCAACGAAGTGACGGGCGGAGAAATCTACATCGATGACACGCCGATCAGCAGCCTGACGAGAGAGAACATTCATGATTTGTTCTGTATGGTCCTGCAAGATACCTGGCTGTTTGAGGGTACCATCAAAGAGAACCTGATTTATAATCAGCAGAACATAACAGACGAGAAACTTATAGAGGCTTGCAAGTCCGTTGGCCTGCACCGCTTCATTAAATCCTTAAGTGACGGATACAACACCGTACTGAACGATAAAGTTAATCTGTCCGCCGGACAAAAGCAGCAGCTCACCATCGCTCGCGCGATGCTGAAAGATGCGCCGATGCTCATTCTTGATGAAGCTACAAGCTCGGTGGATACCCGTACAGAACTGCTGATTCAACAGGCGATGGATAAGCTTATGGAAGGCAGAACCTCTTTCGTTATCGCACACCGACTCTCAACGATCAAGAATGCCGATGTGATTCTGGTCCTGAAGGACGGCGATATCTTGGAAAGCGGCAGCCACGAAGAATTGCTGGCTCAGAACGGATTCTATGCAGAGCTCTACAATAGCCAGTTTGAGCAGGCTTCTTAAAAACGACAAAAAAACTGCAACTCAATCATGAGCTTGCAGTTTTTTATCGTCCATTCCTTTTTTATAAGCAGCTTATGCCTCTCGCTGTCTCATTCCCTCAAACAGCAAAATCGTCGCGGCCATCGCCGCATTTAGTGATTCAGCGCGGCCTGCCATCGGGATGATGATACTCTTGTCCACGAGTCGCGCAGTTTCCGGCGAAATGCCTTTGCCCTCACTGCCAATCAACAGCCACTGACTGCCGTGAAAATCATGCTGATAGCACGATTCTTCTCCCTGCAGCGAAGTACTTACCAGCAATGCCCCGCGTTCCCGGGCCTGTGGCAAAATCTCACTTAAATCTCCCTCCACCACCGGGAGATGAAACATCGAGCCCATCGTGGAACGAATGGTCTTCGGATTGTAGAGGTCGGCACAGCCTTGGCCGAGGATCACTCCGTCTGCTCCCGCTGCATCCGCGCTGCGGATGATGGTGCCGACATTACCGGGGTCCTGGACACCGTCCAGGACAACCACCAGACTATCCTTCTTCGCTAGGATAGCCTCTACCGCCTGCTGTTCCTTCCGCACGATGGCGAACACCGGCTGCGGTGTATTAGTGCTGCTGCATTTCGAGATGATCGCCGCTGTTACGCCGATCACATCCATGCCCTGAACGGACTGAAGAAGCCCCTTGAGTTCAGCGGGCATTCCCTTGTCCAGGTCATAAGCAAGGCATTCCACATCTGCTTCAGCCAGCAGCGCTTCCTGTACCAGATGAACGCCTTCTACGATATATTTACGAGCCTTGTCACGGTGCTTTTTCTCCTGCAGCCCGGCCCACTCTTTAACCCGCGTATTTTGCGGAGACATGATTTCCATAAAGTCTTCCTTTCTTATGCCTTGCCAGTTATTCTTGCTCTTATCTTTATTCTTCTTCATTTCTAATCCCATATAAACCTGATGATTACGTTACCACCTACTGATACGCGATCTCCAGCTTCGTCAGGTTATCTTTATGCCCAACGATTACAAGGATATCCCCATCGATCAAGCGATCCTCCGCGCGAGGGGAGATGTTCATCTCTTCACCTTGGCGAATAGCCATTACGTTACAGCCATATTTTGCGCGGATATCGAGTTCCTGTAGATTTTTCCCGAGCATCGATCCGGATACCTTCATGTCCAAAATACTATAATCAGGCGACAGCTCGATATAATCTAATATATTAGGCGAAGCCAAATGATGCGCAACCCGCATTCCCATATCCCGTTCAGGATAAATCACCTTGTCTGCACCAATTTTTCCTAATACTTTTCCGTGCAGCTCACTTTTTGCTTTTGCGATAATTGCTGGTACACCAAGGTCCTTCAGGATTAAAGTTGTAAGAATACTTGCTTGAATGTCCTCACCAATAGCCACAACCACCACATCAAAATTGCGAATACCAAGTGCGCGTAGCGCTTCTTCATCCGTTGAATCTGCAGATACGGCGTGTGTTACTATATTTGAAATCTCCTGTGTCCGCTGCTCGTCCGCATCAATCGCAAGTACGTCAAACCCCATACCGCTGAGTGCTCTCGCAACACTGGATCCGAAACGCCCCATGCCAATGATGGCATATTGTTTTTTGGCCATGTCTTATGTACCTCCCGTAGCATTTCTATATCTAAAACAGTATAGCATACACGAACAAAAACTTGAATTTCCAGCACCTATACAGGGTACATTAAAACGAAGTGAATATCACTATATTTCAAAAAGGAGGTACTTTATGCCGGTTACTATTGACTTACGCCAGGCGATTATTCATAAAGTGCATGGTCAATCTGAAGAAGATTTGCGGCATATGATTGAAGGCTCGGTAGACGGACCGGAAGCAGCACTCCCGGGACTTGGCGCCGTGTTTGAAATGATATGGAAGGACTTAGACACCGCTAAGCAAGACAATTTGGTTTCTATGCTGCATGATCACCTGGAGACGATTACTCCCGGGAATATCACGTCATAGGTAGCCGCAACTAGTCAAAAACCTCCGCTTTCCCATTGTGCAGTTGCACGCTGAAGGCGGAGGTTTTTATTAACAATCAGAAAGTTGTAGCTTCCTTACTATAGCAATGCTTTTGGAGCCATCTCTAGGAATGTAGCTGTCGGGTTCTTATCCATCGCTGTCCGCATAGCATATTCATTCTCGAACAATACGACAAAATTGCCCTTCTTATCTGTAACGAGCGTAGAGTTAATACGGAACTTACTCGCATCCGGTTTAGCCTCATCTACGATCCAACGCGCGAACTGGTATGGCATACGCTGCAACTGAACATCCACACCATATTCACCCTTCATGCGGTACTCGAACACTTCAAACTGCAGTTGTCCAACTACACCGAGCAGAATATCGTCAAAGTTAACCGTACGGAATACTTGAATCATACCCTCTTCAGTCAGCTGGTCGACACCCTTCTGGAACTGCTTCGATTTCAAAGCATTTTTAATACTCACTTTAGCAAAAATCTCTGGTGAGAATGTTGGCAGCTCATCGAATTCCAAATCTCCGGCCTGACTCAGTGTATCTCCAATTCTAAAAATACCTGGATCAAACAACCCGATAATATCTCCCGGATAAGCTTCCTCTACGATATCACGGTCTTGCGCTAAGAATTGTTGCGGCTGGGCCAGCTTAATGTCCTTACCCGCACGTACATGCTTCACGCTCATACCTCGTTCGAACTTCCCGGACACAATACGCAGGAAAGCAATCCGGTCACGGTGAGCCGGGTTCATATTGGCTTGGATTTTGAACACATAGCCAGTAAACTTCTCGTTCATTGGTTCTACCAAACCTGTAGTACTACGGCGTGGTTCAGGCTTCGGTGCCAGATCCAAGAAATTATCGAGGAAAGTCTGTACGCCGAAATTGTTGATCGCACTACCAAAGAACACAGGTGTGAGTTCACCACTTAGTACTTTTTCATAGTCAAAAGCATCGCCTGCTACATCCAGCAGCTCCAGATCCTGACACAGTTGATCATGCAGATATTCCCCAGCCATTTCACGAATGATTGGATCACGATATCCGTCAACCTTTTGTACCTTGATTACGGAGTGATCGTCACCTTGGAACAGCTCCACCTGATTCTTCATCCGGTCATATACGCCGCATAGCTCACGTCCACTACCAATCGGCCAGTTCATAGGCACAGAGCGAATACCCAGTACCTGCTCCAGCTCTTCCATTAGATCAAACGGACTGCGTCCTTCACGGTCCAGCTTATTGATAAAAGTAAAGATCGGAATCCCACGTTTAGCACATACCTGAAACAGCTTGGTCGTTTGGGTTTCCACACCTTTTGCCACGTCGATAAGCATGACCGCACTATCCGCTGCCGTTAGTGTACGGTAGGTGTCCTCACTAAAGTCTTGGTGACCTGGTGTATCCAAAATATTCACGCGGTGATTCAAATAATCAAACTGCATCACAGAGGAAGTAACAGAAATCCCCCGTTGCTTTTCAATTTCCATCCAGTCACTCGTTGCATGCTTGTTCGCCTTACGGGCCTTAACCGTTCCCGCCAGACGGATAGCACCACCGAATAACAGTAGTTTTTCCGTTAAAGTTGTTTTACCCGCATCTGGGTGGGAAATGATCGCAAAGGTTCTGCGTCTGTCCACTTCCTTTTGCAGCTTCTGATCTATTGCTTTGTTCATTACACATATCCCTTCATATATAAAATTCCTGCTTCTGCTTCAATTACACTGGGGTTATCTTCAAATCGGTGCTCTGCTCATCGTTCATACCCCTTCATTTCTGAATGAATAGCTCTCTTAGGTCTAGCTCCAGTCCGCTTCAAGTGAAAGCATCCTCTAAAGTATATCAAAATCCGGCAGACATTATCTACTAAAAAGCTTTTGCAGTAAAATATCTCCCAAATCAAGTCTATATTATGTTCACCAGTTCCCATAGTTCAAGAAGAAAAACGCCTGACTGCGTCCTTATTGCACTTATTCCCTTATAACAAGCCCATTCCCATGTGATTCAGGGCAGATAACAGCGCTAGCTCGTTTACGTTACCGGAGGCACACTATATTCGGTTTTTCGCATACATTTGGCTCGTTTACGTTACTGGTGGCACATTGTACTCGGTTTTCCGCATACATTTGGCTCGTTTACGTTACTGGCGGCACATTGTATTCGGTTTTTCGCATACAATCGGCTCGTTTACGTTACCGGCGGCACATTATATTCGGTTTTTCGCATACATTCGGCTCGTTTACGTTACTGGCGGCACATTATATTCGGTTTTTCGCATACAATCGGCTCGTTTACGTTACCGGCAGCACATTGTATTCGGTTTTTCGCATACATTTGGCTCGTTTACGTTACCGGAGGCACACTATATTCGGCTTTTCGCATACATTTGGCTCGTTTACCTTACTGGCGGCACATTGTATTCGGTTTTTCGCATATATTCGGCTCGTTTACGTTACCGGCGGCACATTGTATTAGGTTTTTCGCATACATTCGGCTCGTTTACGTTACTGGCGGCACATTGTATTAGGTTTTTCGCATACATTTGTCCGTAAGCTCGACTAAAACATGCATTTTGGAGGATAATGTACGTTCGGTCATCCCAAAGAGGTGTGTGTTAATTGAAAACAGGGCTCCCCATGGCCCCCCGTTGAATATAGGCCCCTCCCTTGATTTCGTTTCACATTTCTCCACAGTCTCTTATAGTAAAATAGTTGTATTTCCTACACTTAAAAGAAGTATTAGCATTTCCAATCGCCTTTAGTTGTATTTAATGCAATTAAAAATTCAAAGTGCTAGCTTTTCGGCCTTATGCGGAGAAAATAGTTGCAGAGAATACACTTAAAAGACTAATTTCCACCCAATATGTGATTTTAATTGTACAAAGTGCAGTTATTTAAAAAATGCTCCTGTCGCCCGAGCGGCATTTGGAGCCAGAGTGGCCTGGGGAGGCTGAGTGTTCTCTAATCTCAGCATTACAAAAATCTCCCTGCATCCTCTGCAGGGAGATAGCATTAAAGCAAAGTTTAGTTATTCTTCAGCCATACTACATTATCTTCTTCCTGACCGTTTACCGGCCACCAATGGAAGCCATCCTGAGCAAGCAATTGATCCGCTTCAACCGGACCCCAAGTGCCAGCAGGATAAGCAGATAGATCACTCGACTCTTCCTTCCAAGCCTTCGCAATACGATCCACGAACGACCATGCCGACGATACCTCATCCCAACGAGTGAAATAAGTGGAATCTCCACGTGCCGCGTCATGAAGCAAACGCTCGTAAGCTTCCGGGGAATTGATTCCAACCAAGCAGCTCTGACAGAAGTCCATAGCTAGTGGTTGAATTTCAGACTCGGAACCCGGCTTCTTGGCATTAATCTTTACATAAATGCCTTCCATTGGGTTCACACGGATAACAAGCAGGTTAGGCTCCAGCGTATGCTTTTGTCCCAAATAAACATTGGTTGGCATTCCCTTGAACTCAACTACCACTTCCGTTGTCTTCACCGGTAGACGTTTACCTGTACGAATATAGAAAGGAACTCCAGCCCAGCGGAAGTTATCTACAAACACACGGGCAGCAAAATACGTCTCAGTACTCGATTCAGGATCAACCTTATCTTCCTGACGATAAGCAGGAAGGGTCTTTCCATTATGCAAGCCTTGAATATACTGTGCTCTCACGACGTTCTCACGAACCTCGTCAGATGTACCATAAGGACGAAGTGAACGAAGTACCTTCACCTTCTCGTCACGAATATCTTCTGCAAGCAGACGGCTTGGTGGTTCCATTGCAATCATAGTCAGCAGTTGCAATATATGATTCTGGCCCATATCCCGTAACGCTCCAGCATGGTCATAATAACCACCACGCTCTTCAACACCTACGGTTTCGCCAAGTGTAATTTGAATATTGGCAATATGCTTATTATTCCAAAGCGGCTCGAAAAAAGCATTTGCAAAACGAATGACTTCAATATTTTGAACCATTTCTTTACCAAGATAATGATCGATCCGGTAGATCTCCTCTTCCTTGAACACCTCACGGATCTGCTCGTTCAGCTGCTCAGCTGATTCCAGATTATATCCAAAAGGCTTCTCGATGACGAGGCGATTCCAACCTGTGCTATCCAGCATGCCGCCAGCCTTAAGGTTGAACGAGACACTGCCGAATAATTCAGGTGCCAGCGCAAGATAGAACATCCGATTGCCCGGAATTCTGAACTTCTCTTCAAGAGCTTCTGTTTGAGCTCTTAATTCACGGAAGCCATCAATATCGTTGATGTCCAGAGATTTGTATTCAAAATGCTGTACAAACTCATTCCATTCATTCTCTTCTCCCGCTTTATAACGGCAGAATTCAAGGATGGATTCCTTCACATCACTTCTAAATTGTTCCTGAGTACGCGGGCGCCGCGCCACGCCAATTACCGCAAAATCATGTGCCAGCTTACCTTCACGGTACAAGCTGTAAATCGCCGGGAAAAGCTTACGCCGGGCTAAATCTCCGGTTGCCCCAAAGATAAAAAAGACAGCACCGGGTGTGTGCAGTGCATCAAGGGTTTGATTTTCAGCCATGGCTCCTCATCTTTCTGTATGTAATATAGTTTATTGACATTCTCAGCGTCGAGAAAACGACGTTATGTCATTTTAGCATATTCCTAAAAAGGATGCTATCAGATTACTGACAAATACTCTCGGGATTTCGCAAATTTCAATTAAAATTTCTTATTACTAATTATACTTCACCTTATAAAACTATCTATATTGACGAAGTGTTTGTACTTTATCCATTAATATAAGTGAATCGTTTTGTTTCCCAAGCTGTGCAGACAAACGCCTATACCAATTAGTTACTTTCATTCAGGAATATTCTGCAAATCATTCGGGAACGTTAAAGGAAAATAACTCGAAAGTCGAGCGCCCTTAATGACTGACCAAACACAGATCTCATTCACTACTGTAGATCAAAACGCCGATTTCATCGAAGCAGCCTTGTTCTATTCAAATGATCTCAAAAAAAGAAGAATATCCTTTAACGGAACTGAAGGAATTCTCTTTTATCTAGAGTCCATGGCAGACATGGAACTGGTTGAGCAGAATGTGATTGCTCCTTTTCACAATAGCAAAAACAAAGAGCTTTCCAAACTATTTACAACGCTCAGCTTCGGTGTGGAAACAGAACTAAATAAAGGCATTCAGGGACTTATTAACGGAGGCTGCCTCTACTTTGTTGAAGGAATATCTGAATTTTATATCCTCTCTACTCCTGCCAAACACGAACGAACTATAACCGAACCTCTGAATGAAGCAGTTATTCGGGGGCCGCATAACGGTTTTATTGAAGATATGACGGTTAACTTATACCTGATCCGTAAACAAATCACCACTCCAAACCTTACTGTTCGCTACTTCACCCTTGGGAAAATCGCTCCCAAAAAGGTAGCTTTAATCTATATGGAGAACCTTGCCAAACCTGAATTAGTAAAAAAAGTAGAATCTAGAATAAAAAAAATCACTCTTGATTCGGTGCTCTCCACCGGCTTTATTCAGGAATTAACGGAGGATAATTCGTACTCTATATTTCCACAACATATCAATACTGAGCGCCCAGACCATACCTCCTTCTACTTGCTGAAAGGATACGTCACAATCCTGCTGGATGGAGATCCCACAGCTCTGATTGTACCTGCCAGCTTCTTCACCTTCTATCAGACGCCGGATGATTATAGCAATCGATGGCTGATTGCTTCCTTTGTCCGTTTTATCCGTCTGATTGGTTTTGTAACAGCATTCCAACTGCCCGCGCTCTATATTGCCACCGTTTCTTTTCACTCCAGCGTCCTTCCCTTGCAATTGTTCTTCACAATTCAAGGTTCACTGACCCGGATCCCATTCCCCCCATTGGTAGAAGCGATGCTGCTTGAACTCATATTTGAACTGCTGCGGGAGGCAGGGCTCCGTCTGCCCAGCCGTGTAGGTCAAACCATTGGGATTGTAGGTGGTTTGGTCATCGGGGATGCCATTGTTAAGGCTGGATTGGTCTCCTACGCAATGATCATCGTAGTAGCATTGACTGCCATATCATCCTTTCTTATCCCTTCTAACGAGATGAGCTCCGCAATCCGATTTATGCGGTTTCCACTTATGGTTGCTGCCTCTTTGTTTGGATATATTGGCATATCATTTGGGTTGACACTTATTTTTGTACATTTGTGTAAGCTTGAATCTTTTGGACAACCTTACCTTACGCCTCTAAGCCCGGTAAATATTCAAAGCTTGAAAGACACCTTTTTGCGCCTTCCGATATGGTCCATCCGCAAGAATACAAGCAAATCAGAGGCAGAAGAAGAATAATCATTTAATCTGAACTGACAGGAGTTATAAGAATGACTCAAAAAGAAAAAATGATAACGAGGGGGCAACTTTTCTGCTTTATGATTCAAGCTCAAATCGGGGTTGGCATTCTGTCTCTTCCCTTCAAGCTTAACGAAGCGGCCAAGGGTGGAGGAGCGCTCTCTGTTTTGATTGCGGGCATCATTACCCAAATTGTTATCATTCTTCTATGGGTTCTGCTGAAAAATTTCCCCGGACTCAACTTATTTACTATATGTTTAAAGCTCGGAGGTCCAATTATCGGTAGAATACTTATAATCGCTTACATCAGTTACTTTGTTCTGCTTGGCTCCAATATTATGTTCAGTGCGGTAGAGGTGCTGCAGAGGTGGATTCTGCAATCCACACCAAGATGGGCTATATTAACCCTCTTTTCGATCATGACTCTCTATTTGGCAAGGGAAAAGCTTACAGTGTTGGCCAGATTCTATACATTGGCAACAGTTCTTTTTGTCCCGCTTATCCTATTTGTCAGCTATGGTTTAACTCAAGCTCATTTTGAATTTATGCTCCCCCTTTTGGAGAACGGATTCTGGAATGTCGTGAAGGGAGCACAGGAATCAACTAAATCTATGTATGGTTTCGAAATGATGATGATCGTCTATCCGCTTTCCGAAGGTACAAATAAACAAAAATTAATGACCATTAGTCTAGCCAGTGGGTTCGTAACCCTGCTCTATGTCTTTGTGGTCTCTACCTGTCTAATGGTATTTAACTCCGAGCAAATCAAAATCATGCCCGAACCCGTCATCTACTTAGTAAAATCTCTTAACTTTTATATCGTGGACCGTGCAGATATCCTATTTCTGCCGATTTGGGCCATCACGCTTGTTTGTTCTATTGTTAGCTACTGTTACGCAGCATCCATTGGACTCAGTGTTTTATTTAGTCGAAAAAGCCATAAACATTTTGCCCCGTTTGTAAAAATCATTACTTTTATGATCGCACTTGCACCTGTAACTCCTGCTGATGTACATCTTTTTGATACAGCTGCTAACTATGCGACCTATGTGTTTATTGCCGGATTATCGATGGTATTGCTGATGATTTCCCTATTTATGAAGAGAAAGCCAGGTGGTCTTGCATGAAGTTTGACATGAAATTCAAGTCGCATTTACTTTTAATTGCCCTTGTTTCCATCTGTCTCACTGGATGTTGGGACCGGGAATATTTGAAAGACCTGCATCTGGCTTATTGTGCAGCAATTGATTATACAGAGAACGGAGAAATCAAAGAAACCATCGAATTAATCATCCCCCCCGATATTGAGCAGAAAGCTACCAAGAATGAAATCCATTCGAGTTTCGGACCGACTGTGCGCAATGCGAGCAATCAATTGCGAAATAAAGTTAGGGGAAACATTAGATTTATTAAATATGGTTTTGAGCTTATGGGAAGGACTACGGCTGAGCGTGGCCTGTACCCTATTCTGGATGTGAATTACAGGGATCCAAGCAATCCAACATCCAACGTTCGGCTAATTATTACGGAAGGAGAAGCTGCCCAAATTCTTGAGCAAAAAAAGGTTGGGGAATTAAAGATCGGGGAATTCATTAAGCAAAAGATCGATAGTCTGGAAGAAATGAGTATTTTTCCAAAAGAGACGGCAGATACCGTGTTCCGCTCCCTGATGGATCCAGGGCATGACTTTGCTCTTCCATATCTAGGCAGAGATGAGGGCGATATAATCACGAAAGGGGTGGCTCTCTTTCATGACCAGAATTACAGCGGAATGTTGAACCCCGATCAGTCAATCATGATGGTTCTGCTGATGGGACAACAGGGAAAAAATGCCCGCTTCACTAAGAAACTTGATTTGGGACATTCCGATGATATTCGGAATTTCATTACCATTAATGTCGGTTCAAAAAAAATAAAGCGAAAATTCAAGGTATCCGTTTCTGCTGATGAAAGCATTGATGTGAATTTGGGCTTAGAGCTGCAAGCCGTCGTAGAAGAGTTTACGGATGTACTCGACGAAAAAGAACTTAAAAAAGTCAATCAAGATCTTTCGGATTTGCTTACAAAGGAAGCCAAGACAGTTGTTAATGAAATCCAAAAGGCAAACTGTGATATCTTTGGTGTAGGAAGAAAACTTATTGCTTATCATCACAATGTCTGGAGCAACAAAAATTGGTCTGAGGATTACCGGAAAGTAAAATTCCATACCAAGGTTGATGTTAAAATTGTAAGTACGGGCATTCTACAATAGATCCTTGATTGGTCTTTTTCAATATTCTATTGTTATTAATGGTAATCCAATCGTAACGCGGCTGCTGCCCTCTTTTGCATCCTGATGAATAGCTGTCTGTAGAACTACCTCGTGGTTTCCGCTGATTACGGAATGCAACAATGCTGATGTACTATAAGTATGGCTGGCTGTTGTTTCGTCTTCGTAGCTTTCCTGTACTTTAAGATCGGGCAGCTGTGCGTACATATTCTGCTCCGTTAACAATAGAGCCTTCTGAGGGTCCTCCTGCTCCTTCGCAGCACCCTGAAGTGAGGTGTTCCATTCCGCTGCGATTCCGATCTTCCGAAGTTTCGCGCCAGCTTCTTCTGCTTCAGCTTGCAGATCCGGAGTATTTAACAAATCAGGTGTCTCCAGGGTTACAATCACATAACTACGTCCGTTTCCCAGCTCACTCCAGAACATAGTGGTTTGCAAACCGGCTCTGTCGGCAGCCGAACGGTAAGTAAGATGTTCCCCCCCGTCTTCCCGGCTTGTTTCTCCCAACCCAAGATCATCGGATAGGTTAGTTGCAGTGACACCAGCCTCTAGACCATCACCATTGAATTCTCCCTGCCATTTTAAAACTAATCGAAGAGGGGAGCCGGGTACTGTAACACTTTTACCAAGGGAGGTCAGGAGAGGAAGTGACTTTTTCAATTGGGCGATCTGACTGCTCTCTTTTTCACCTTCGCCCCGAAAACCTGCCAAAAGTAACGCAGTACAGCATAGAATCAATACCAGCAACATTCCTTTAATACCACTTTTTCGGCCTGCACCGTGTCTCTTCCCCTTACTTTCTTCCACATACCCCACAATCCAACACCCTCTCAATCCGGTCTATTAATCTACTAAACAGGATGTCCGCTTTACAAGATTTTATACGGAGACAAGTATTTTCATATACTCGTGCACACAAAAAAACCAGCCCTTCTTACTCTGGCCAGTTCTTGTACTCACACCAATTGGGATATCCAATTATTCAGCTAGTCCATTTTTATATGCATAAATTGCTGCTTGGGTCCGGTCTTCCACACCTAGCTTCGCGAGAATATTCGTTACATGAAATTTCACAGTCTTGATCCCAATAATTAGTTGGTCCGCGATATCCTGATTTGATTTACCTTGCGCCAGCAGACGTAATACTTCCATCTCGCGCTCCGTAAGCTCTTTATAAGCAGGGGATTCACCCTTTGCATTGTTTCGAAAACGATTCATCATTTTAGAGGCGACCTGTGACTCCAGTACAGACTGGCCTCTTGCCGCAGCGCGTATGGCATCTGCCACTTCACTAGCTCGTGAGGTCTTTAGTAGATAACTGAACGCACCTGCTTCAATCACCGGATACATTTTTTCATCATCCAGATAACTTGTCAACACAATAACTTTGATTTCGGGATACTGCTTCATTAAGTGTTTGGTCGTTTCAATCCCATCCATCCCATCCATTACGAGATCCATCAGGACTACATCCGGATTGTACTCTTGTGCCAGGCGGATACCTTCCTCACCACTTCCAGCTTCCCCTACGACTTCAATTCCGTCTTCAGTACCTAGAACAGCAGCTAGTCCGATCCGTACCATTTCATGATCATCTACAAGCAATACCTTAATGGCTTCCTCCATCTCCATGGTCACTCTTTCCTCCTATTATTCATTGACTAACGGAACGGTAATTTCAATCCGCATTCCTTTACCCGGAGCGGTAATAAACTGAATGGAACCTCCGATTTCATTCATCCGCTCCTGCATATTCGACAAACCGTAGGAAGTTTGTTTACTATCATCCAATTCAAAACCAATCCCATCATCACGGAGCGTCAAACGAACTGTATCTCCTCGCCGATGCAGCCTGATTTCCATCTTTTCTGCTTTCGCATGACGAAGCGTATTGGAGATTGCCTCCTGCACAATACGGAATAAGTGATTCTCTACCCCTTTTAGCAATTGTACATCAGGGTCCATCTCAAACACGATTTCAATCGGAACCTTAACCTTAAGTTCCTTGATCAACTCCTGCAGCCCCTGCTCTAATCCCTTACCTTCCAAATAAACAGGTCTTAAATGAAGCAATAGTGCTCTCATCTCTGATTGGGCTACAGCAGACATTTCTTCGATAAGTGCAATTTGCCGTTGCGCCTTGTCAAAATCCTTCTCCAGCGTCCGGCCTACAGCCGTGGCGGTCATAGAGATCGCGAACAACTGCTGTGAGACTGCATCATGCAATTCACGCGCAAGCCGCTGGCGCTCTTCCATAATAGCAGATACTCGTGCTTGCTCCGCGAGCTTCGCGTTATTTGTAGACAATCGCTGCAGTGTTGTCACTTGGTTTTCCCATTTTCCACTAATTCGGCCTAATTGTTCTCCGAGCCTTCCCAGCTCATCGTCACCCAAGTCAGGCATAGATAGCGTTAAGTTTCCCTTCTCCCACAATACGAGAGTTTCTCTCAGGCGTTCCAACTTTCGCTTTACTCGGAAGCTCTGATAGAAACCAAAGCCAACCCCGAACCCCATGGGCAGCAGAATTAGAGTAAATGCCGTGCGTAATCCAATCATCCAGCTTTCAAAAGGCTTTAAATAGCCATATGTATACATGGTGTACAATATCACAAGCAGCATGACAAAAGAGAACAGAGCCCCCTCACCCATACTGCGTGACATCATATTTTTGTTCTTTTTATCCATACGGGGACCCTCCCTTCTGTATCAAACTAATCAGGATAATCGCACATCCAAATCTCCCATCAAATAAGACACACTAAACTTTACCTTATATTCACTGCTCTCATAGTTAGGGGACTTCCAATTCAGACGGTTTAGCATACCAGTATCGCGCCCATTACCGAATTCAATCGATCCAAAAAGCACAAAGGCTTCTATTTCTACACCATAATCATCTGACAATTGAATGTCCATATCACCAAAGATTCCTTGAAACAGCATAACCGTTTCCTTTTGCTCCGCCATAGCCAGTGAAAGATCAAGATCGGCCTCTCCAAGGATATGCCATGAGCTGAGGCTATGCATCACCCAGGGTGAGCGATCCCAGTCAAATCTAGACGAAAAGTTTTGCTTCTGCATAAACCCTTCCTTACGCTGAACTCTTTTGGATTTAGTAAAAAACATCCCCAATGAAATCAAACAAATCCCCAGCACGAGCACCAAATGATCCAGCAAAAGTAATATAGCGCCAATCCCGAGCAGCTTATAACCCTGCTTCACTTTTCCTGACGTCGTGCGGTAGACCCCTAGGAACAGGAATAGAAGCGCGACAATGGAGAAAAAGCCGAGCCATCTACCAAAAATCATCATGCAGCCAACACCGATCAGTCCGATGGCAATCAAACGGTTTCGTTTATCCATTTCGCACCTCCCAAAAGTTTTGCGTAGCAAAACTAACTTTGTAAGCAAAACTACAACCATCAATATATTATAGCCAGCCGCTACAAAAGCCATATCGGTATGGAGATCCATACCGTATGGCTTCTTCTTGTCCAGCATATCATATCTACTTAAGTTTTAGGAACAGGATTTATTCTTCTTTTTTGTTTAAAGAAGGAGCAGCCGGTGTATCATTCAGCTTGCTTCTCAGTGCAGCCAGTTGCTCATCCACTTTCAGTTGCTTCTCAACATCGACTGGTTTAGTGTAGGCAGCGGATGGGCTGTAAGGTGCACGCATTACATCTGCTTCTGCTTCAAGCTGCATAATCTTCTCTTCCATCCGGTGGAATCCGAGTGACGCACTGCCACTTTCGATGGAATGTACGCTGCTGATTTGCGTCATTTGTTTCTTCGCTTTAGCCATTTGAGCACGGGATACGAGCTCGTTACGCTTGTTGCGCAACTTGTAGAATTCATCCTTCATATCATGCAGCTGCCCAACCAATTCCTTCGCTTGCACTTCAGCTTGAGCATGAAGATCGCTGTATTCCGCTTGTTTTTGATCGAAGTAGATTTTTTCTTCCAACAGCTTGCGAGTCACTTCTTCTTGGCCGTTTTTCAGTGCCAATTCAGCTTGTGCTCCACGTTGTGCGGACATTTTTGCTGCTTCTTCCACGCGTTGTTTCATGCGGCGTTCGTTCGCCATTTGCTTGGCAACTGTAACTTCTGCTTCGTGGATTTCAGCCTCCATATCGCGCAGATATTGGTTAAGCATTACGATTGGGTCCTCTACCTTATCCAACAAGTCATTTACCGACGCCTTAGTCATATCTTTAATTCTTTGAAATACTCCCATGATTTACAATTCCCCTTTCTCATATTTAGACAGTTTTTGTTTGAGTTCTTCTACTTCTTTTTGCAAAGCCTTCTTCTCGATATCCTTCATCATCGCATCCAAACCGGAATCCGGAGCTGAATATGCGTTGTTCTTCTCAAAATTAGGATTGTAGTTAGGTTGGCGTCCATAAGGTCCATGTCCGCCATTAGCATGCGGTCCGTGTCCATGTTCCGGTCTACCTGAGTAAGGACCATCGAATGGGCCACCCGGTGCACCAGGGCCTGGTCCGAAAGGATTATAATGCGTAGGCTCCTTCGGAATGACCAGCGCTGCAATGAAGTACACTGGAATCACGGCACCTCCTGTAAACGGAATGCTGACCAGTAACAGAATCCGGAATAGCGTGGAATCAATACCGAGTGTCTCAGATAATCCACCTGCAAGACCCGTCATCACTTTATCTCTAGTTGAACGATATAATCGACTCATAGCGCTACTCCTTTCCACCATTGTTCAGTTTCTCCTTTAAGCGAGCCATTTCTCTTTCGAGTACGGTTGCTACAGTCTCACCTGCTTGCACCGCATATTCCTGTCCCATGCGACGCACATCGCGCAAGCTCTTCGCTTCTAATTCCCAATCTGACATCCGATCTTCCAGACGTCCGAACATTTTGGGAACATCACCGCCGTTACCATAAGCACTTGCTCTTTGGTTCATACGTTGCTGTAGTCTCAGCGACTCCATCCGTGCCGCGTAATACTGACGTTTGCTGTACACTGTCTGATACTCTATTTTCAGCTCATTCAGCTGTCCTTCAAGTTCAAACAAGGATTGCTTACTTTGTTCAAGTAGCCCGCTGTACTGCTCCAACTTTTCCTCGTGAATGATCTTTTCTTGCAAAGCCAGCTTTGCCAGATGATCTTCGCCCGCTTTTAATGCGAGTAACGCCTGTTCCTCACGTTTATTTCTCATGGCAGTCGCTTGATTCACTTGCTGCTGCAATTGCTTCGTATGGGAAGCGTATTGCTGATACAGTCTTTCAGCTTCACTGATTTCCTCGCGAGTTGAATGTAGAAATTGATCAATTAGCTTCACAGGATCTTGACTTTGCTCTAGACGTTCATTTAGATTAGCTACTGTAATATCCCTCATGCGACGAAAAACACTCATAATCTCCTGCTCCCTCCCTGCTTCTTGTTTAAGTACAATTCTTCTTAATAAGTACCATTTCTTCTACCCTTTAAAGCTGACACTCCCCATACGATCAACGCCACACCTAGCAGTGGTCCGATGATCCAGGAAAGCTTCGCGATCAAGGTCATAACACCAATGAACATTAGTACCCAACCGATAACCTTGCGTCCACTCTTAATCCCATAGTACCCGAGAACAACCAGCAATACTGGGAACAGTAGTCTGAAAATACCGTGAATCAGAGGAAGCGCTAAACCGAGTAGCATTACCGCACCAATCACAATCAGCACAACCGCCAATCCGTTTCCTTGTCTTCTTTGCATTATTTTCTCACCGCCTTTCGTTGTCCTTAACCTTATAGCCTTATTCTAGAGCAATTCGCAGACTTTCAAAACAGACCAACGACGGTTTTTGGTACTGGACCTTAGTCGAGGTAGCTGTGCGACTGCAGACCACTATAGGGCTAGCAAAGCACTTTTCCTCAATGAAATAGCGACTTTAATGAGAAAAACCCCCAATTTAGGGGGCTAAGCTTCGAGTACATTCAGAATCAGCGTAACGGCAAAAATATAGAAAAAACACTGCCTTTACTTAACTCCGATCTCACTTTTATATATCCACCCTGCTCGGTCACAATTTTACGGGCTAAATAAAGGCCTATACCAACACCTTCTGTTCCATTACAACCCGCTCCCCGGTAAAATCGTTTAAAGATGTCATTAATCTCAGTGACAGGAATTCCTATTCCACCATCAGCAATATCAATCCTTGCAAAAAGATCATATCTGCGAATCGTAATTCTAACACTGCAGGACCCGAGCGTATATTTCAGAGCATTATCGATGATGTTATAGATAGCTTCTCCCGTCCACTTGGGATCATGTTGCAGCGTAATCTCCTGATCCATTTCCAGTAAGATCTCTATATTCTTTTGCTCGGCTGCTGGAAATGCCTGTTTGATGGCTGACAGCACAGTATTCTCAAGATTATGCTTCTCCGCAGCATGAAGCTCTATAATACCGGATTCGAGCCGTGATAACTTGATCAGATTCTCCATAAGCCAAGACAGCTTCTCAATCTGACTACCCATATGGCGGGTAAATTCACTGCGTGTTTCAGCGGGGAGCCCTTCATCCATAAGAAGACTGTTATACATCCCTAAATTGGCTAAAGGGGTCTTCAGTTGATGAGAGATATCAGAGATCAATGTTTTGACTTCATGACTCTCTTCACGGTAGCGCTGCTTCTGCGAAGACAACAGCTCAGATAATTGAATTACCTGATGCTGTAATTTAGAGAGGAGTGTATCCTCCTGCACCGGGAACATCTGAGTCATTTGTCCATTAATAAGATCTTGAATCAATCCCGACAATGAAGATAGCGTGTTTAGCATTTCTTTACGAAGCGCGAGCACAAAGCTTATAAACAGCAGAGCCATCACGCTAATAAACACCACGCATCCAATAACTACATGCTTCTCAGGCATATAATAGATAAGCATAGATACAAACAACACAACGACTACTGCCAAAAGGGTGAACGAGCTCCAAATAATTTTTCTAAAAGGGTTCTTCATCCTTACTCTCCCCATGTGTAGCCAATGCCGAATACGGTTTTAATGTATTGACAATCTTTAGGATCATCCTCAATTTTGGCCCGTAGCCTACGAATATTTACGCTTAGCGTATTCTCATCCACGAAATTACCTTCTATATCCCATAGCTTCTCCAGCATTAACCTCCGAGTAAGAACCTGGCCGCTATTCTCGGTTAAGATAGCAAGGAGACGATACTCATTGGTGGTTAGTTTTATCTCTTGTCCATATTTGTAAACCTTCATTTTGGCTGAGTTAATTGTAATATCCTTGTATTGAAACAGCTCTAAGCCCTCATCAGTGCCTGTTCGTCGAAGAACAGCCTTAACACGCTGCAAAAGTACGACCATGCTAAATGGCTTCGCAATATAATCATCAGCTCCTAGCCCAAATCCAGCTACCATATCCTGCTCAGTATCGTTGGCAGTTAGAAATATAACCGGAATGGAACTCGTTCGCCGAATTTCCTGGCACAGTGCAAGACCACTCCCATCTGGGAGGTTAATGTCCAAAAGGACCAGACTGATGGTCTGATCCTGAATTCTAGAAGCCGCCTCCTGAAAAGAATAGGCCTGAATAATATTATAGTTTTCTTTTGCAAGCATGAACTTCAGCCCCTCGTTTAAGAGACGGTCATCCTCTACAATTAGAATGGTTGTCATTAAACTCACCTCTATACTTATCATTCTAACAAGCATAGGAAGGCTACGCTGTTAATTAATTAGCTCTATTCCATTTGCCGCAGACGTTCCACAATGCTGTCCTTTTTGATTTGCTTATAAGCAATAAGCGGAACACTCAGGCAAACCGCAAAAACGAGTACAATCGCAATAGAAAGCGGAAGGGTTGGGAAGCTAAATACTGCATAAGTAGCCTCTTGGCTGAACAGGCTATAAGCACCGTAACTGATTAATGTGCCTATTGTTGAGATTAGCAGTGTCGATATGATCGCATAACCTGCCCCTTCAAACAGCAACAGCTTTCTCATCTGCTTAGAGGTCATCCCGATACTCTCCATCACTGCGAACTCCAGCTTCCGAGCTACAACCCCTGTATACATAATATTAACGTAATTCAAAATTCCAATCAGCGCTAGAATGAGCGCAATTCCGCCACCCATAATGTAAAAGGTTAGCTTAGCCGATTCCATGAACTTTTCCATATACAGCTTCGACTCCAGCTTCAGCTCACCATCTCCGCCGATGAGTCCTTCCAATTGATCGGTAATCGGCTTCCAGTCTTTTGGGTCTGCATTAATATATACTTTACTTATAAGTGGGTCATTCATGAGTTTCTCCATAGCAGTATGGCTAATGTATACATTCGGAGCTACAAAGTGTGACGACTCTAGAGAGCTGAAATCAGCAAGCCCTCCAATTTCGAAAGATTGTGCTGCATCGCTATTTATAGGACTAATTTGAAAGTTATCTCCAATCTTAATACCTCCGAGATTAAAATTGTCCAGCAAGGCAATCTCACCCTTTTCAAAACGTTCCATATCCACAGTGATTCCTAATTTTTCTTCCATCTTCTTAACCTGATCTGCATCTACCCCAATAACATGGGTCATTGAGAACATGCTTTGAGGCTCAGCCAATTGATCATCGGTAGGGCGATCTGTGTGATATGATTTTGCGAATTCATCCACATACTTACTGAACACCTCAGGATCATACTTGATCTGACCTATCCCAGTATAAGCTTTAAAGACCTCTTTTACTCCCTTTATATCCTGAATTTCCTTGATCATATCCCCTGTAATCTTGGCTTTCTCTTCCCCCTCAAATCCAAAGGACATCGTTTGATTAGACAGCGTGAAATCGTTATCCATGTATTCAGCAATAAAATGATCTGTACTCATACTAAGCACAAGTGTATTGATCACCAGAAAAGTTGTCAGTCCCAGAAATAAAGAGAGAAACACAACCATCGCCCGTTTTTTCACTCTAAAAATATTACGCCAAGCCAGTCGGTGCAGCTTAGATCCGCCAGTTCCCCGCTTCGTCTTAGCTTTAACCATCGTCCCTGTATATCTCACCGCTTCTATTGGAGAAACTTTGCCAGCGATAGAGGCAGGTTTGATAGCGCTAAACATGGTGGTCAACCAAGCAAACAACGCAGCTCCAATAAAGATTAACGGGTGAAAAGAAATCACCACGCCCGTATCCAAATCCATTGTACTCATAGCAAGCGGCACCATTACGAAGGAAGTCACAGCTCCTGCGGCAAGTCCCAGTGGGATAGCGATAAGTGCTAACCGTGAAGCCTGTGCCCTAACTATTTTTTTAATCTGCCGTTGTGTAGTTCCTAGCGTTCTAAGCAGTCCGTAGAACCTTGTATCCCGTGAGACAGAAATATAAAGCACATTATAAATCAATAAATATCCGCTCAACATAACAAATAATATAATTCCAGCGTAACCAATCAAAGTTGCTGTTCTATCCGAAGAGGTAGACGATTGGTTAGAGACAGGTTCAAGCTTTTGATTTTTTCCCAAAGGAATATCCTGTTGCAAACGTGAGATAAGTCCATCCGTATTTTTCTCATTAAATAGAATAGTGGCATTTTTGGGATTCTTAAGATCTACGCCATGAGCTGTAGCAAAAGCCCCCGATACCAGCATAGCTCCAGAATTTCCGGTACGAACATGACTGTAATCGGTAAACCATCCACTTAGTACGAAATTGCTACTTTGCTGAGATTTCACCCCATCACGGGTAAAAGAGTAAGTTAACGGCAAGCTCATACCAATCTGTGGATCATCCATCCCCATTGACTGTAATATCCATAAAGGAACGGCGATTTCATTTTCCTTATCTGGATAAGTTCCCTTTAGACCATCGATCACTGGCTTACGCATCTCTGTCCATTCTGTAGAGTCATACCAGAGCAGAGCTAAATTAAGATCTCCTATTTCTGGCATATTGATCACATTACCTACTCTGGACTGGAGTCCGATGGTCTTAATATAGGAGAGTTCCTTTAACTTGTTCATTTGTTGTTCTGACGGGGAGGTTAAGTAGACATCAGCCATGGTTCCGTTTATTTTCAATTGCTGCATTTCGAAGGTCTTATAGTTGCTCAGTCCAATACTAAAAAAAGAAGTAATGAGCCAGGTAGTAAGCACGATGGCCAGAATCACAAAACGATTTCGGGTCCGATTGGCTTTCAGGCTTCTGCTCGTCAGCTTTTTAACAATGGGCTTATTACTGTTTGGAAACATCATCACAATGCCCCTCCAGTAATTTTACCGTCCTCTATCCGGATGGTCCGGTCTGCAAGCTGAGCAATCTCTTCATTATGAGTAATCATTAGAATCGTCTGATTAAACTGTCTGCTTGTTACTTTGAGTAAACCAATGACCTCCTGGCTAGTGATGCTGTCCAAGTTCCCTGTAGGTTCATCTGCTAGGATAATGGAAGGTTTAGCTGCCAAGGCCCGTGCGATGGCTACCCTTTGCTGCTGACCGCCTGAAAGCTGACCAGGGAGGTTGTCCAATTTTTGCGAAAGACCTAACGTATTCACAATATGATCCACGAAATCCTTGTCTATTTTGTTTCCATCCAGCTCTATGGGCAACACAATATTCTCGTATACATTAAGAATCGGCACTAGATTATAGTTCTGAAACACAAATCCGATCTTTCTTCTTCTAAATACCGTCAACTCATCATCCTTCATCCCAAAAATATTTTTACCATCTATGATCACCTGACCTTCTGTCGCCCGATCAAGCCCGCCTAGCATATGTAAGAGCGTTGATTTGCCACTTCCTGAAGTCCCGACAATCGCTATAAATTCACCGTTGTGTACCTCTACATTAATACCATCCAGTGCCTTGACCAGGTTAGTCCCCTTACCGTAATGTTTTGTGAGATTAATTGCACTGAGTACAGACATATTTCCCATCTCCATTCCGCTTTGTTATTCTACAACCCATTATATAGAGCAGTTCTTACATTCTAGTGACACACCAAAATATCCCCACAAAGCGGGGCCTCCCAATACATACTTTCTGATATGTAAAAAAAGACTTGCCCATAATGGACAAGTCTCGTTGAATTACTAATCTAACTATTTAAGCTTATTTAAAAGCAGGCAACGCGATATCCGCATAGTTATCTTCAAGGAATTTCTTCACTTCTGGTCCGCTAATCCGTTTAGCTAGCTTCTGAATCGCATCAGAGTCCTTGTTGTCTTCACGCGCAACCAAGGTGATCGTGAATTCAGAATCCGCGCCTTCAGTAATCAGTGCATCTTTCTTTGGTGTCAATCCAAGCGGGCTGGCATAAGCCGGAGTCATTGCCACTAGATCTCCATCATCCAGCATACGGGCCAACATCAATAGATCTACTTCCTCAAACTTAAAGTTTTTTGGATTCTCAGTAATGTCTGCTTGTGTAGCCTTGATGCCTACACCTTCTTTTAGCTTAATCAAATCAGCTGCAGCGAACATTTGTAAAGAACGGCCGATATTTGAAGGGTCATTAGCCATTACTAGTGTTGCGCCTTCCGGCAGATCCGCAACATTCTTGTAACGTTTCGAGTATCCACCGTAAATAGCGTCATAGACAGGCTGTACCTCTACTAGATTGGAGCCTTTGCTTTCATTAAATTGCTTCATATAAGGAACATGTTGGAAAAAGTTAGCGTCTACCTCTTTATTCGCCAAAGCCTCATTAGGCTGCACATTGTCAGACAGCACAACGATTTCAAGATCAATGCCATCTTCCTTCAGAAGTGGCTTCACAATATCCAGAATTTCCGTCATTGGTGGAATCAATGTAGCAATCTTTAATTTCGTTAGCTCATCGCTACCTTTTGCAGAATTGTTCTCGGCTGCTTTATTAGAGCCACAACCCGCTACGACCAATACCATTAACATAAGCACAACTATCATTGATTTTTTCATTACTACAACTAACCCCCAGTTTATATGTTTAACCATTTTGTATTACAAAATTTGATGTACGGGTTGAACGATTAACGCTTATCTAACAGCCGTGAGATCGTACCTCCTGTGAATTGAACCAACTGAACCAATACAATCATCACAACAATCGCATAGATCATCACTTCAGTCTCAAAACGCTGATATCCGTAACGGATCGCAAAATCTCCAACCCCGCCCCCTCCAACAACCCCCATTACGGTCGAGTAAGAGATAAAACTAATGGTGGAGGTAGTAAGTCCGAGCACTAGACCCGAACGAGCCTCTACATACAGAAACTTAAAGATCAACCCCAGCTTCGAGGCTCCCATAGACAACGCCGCTTCTATGACTCCTTTAGGAACCTCCAGCAAAGACTGCTCCACCAGACGAGAGTAATAAGCAATGGCAACAATGGATAACGGAACCGTGGCAGCCATTGTTCCAATCGCAGTTCCGACGAGGAAACGAGTGACCGGAATGAGTGCAACCACAAGCAGCAGGAATGGAAATGAACGGATAATATTTACGATGCTGTTGAGTACCAGTGACAATGTTTTGTTCTCATAGAGCTGCCCTTTTCGGCAAAAAAACAATAACGTCCCGAGCGGAAGCCCCAGCAGCAGTGCGGCACCAACAGAAATACCGACCATTATAAAGGTTTCTCCGATAGATTCCCACATTTGTGCCTGATATTGAAGTACACTATCAAACATGCGTTTCCCCCGCTTTACCCAGAATTTGATCCCGGTAAGAGCCAGTACGGACTGCAGCAGGCCGGAAATCACCATCTTGGCGTGAGAATGAATCTACGATTCGACCATTTTCCATCACCGATACGTGAGTGCATATGCTTTTGACAACATCCATCTCATGCGTAACAATCACTACCGTAACCCCAAGGCCCCCATTAATATGCTTCAGGACATCTAGAATATCCGCAGTTGTTCCTGGATCTAGTGAGGATGTTGGTTCGTCACATAGCAATAGTCCTGGACTGTTCGAAAGCGCCCGGGCGATCGCCACACGTTGTCGCTGTCCTCCACTTAGCTGTGCGGGATATTGCTCTGCCTTATCAGCCAATCCGACAAAATCGAGACATTCCTTCACCCGCTTCAACCGTTCACGCTTCGGCACCCCCGCCAGTTCCAGAGGGATCGAAATGTTGCGGCTTACCGTGACGTTATTGACCAGATTAAATTGCTGAAAAATCATCCCAATCTTTTCCCTAGCTTTCCGTAGCTGTTTACTCGGCATTTCGGTTAAATTATGCCCTTCTACGGTAACTGTCCCTTGATCCGGCTTTTCCAGCAGATTAATCAATCGTAGCAGCGTGGATTTCCCTGCCCCGCTTTCACCAATAATCCCGTGAATCGATCCCTTCTTCACATCAAGCGATACATCATCTACCGCCTGATATGTGCCGTCCTTCAGCTTGAATCCTTTACTCACCCGACTCAGCGATAGGATTGCAAACTCCCCCTTCCTTTCCGTTTATTCTGAAACCTTCTAAGCCAAGGTTTGTACTATAATTATTTAAAAACTGTTTTACTAAAAATCTCTTTAAATAATAAGGCATTTTATGTTCTGTGTCATCATTTTTATTTTAGTAATATATCAGATTAAAAGGATTAAAGAATAAAAGCCCATTATATCGGACTATTTTCACGTGCTTATCTCCCAATAAATGACTGAGCTTAATCCCTCTTCAAATCAGGATTCTCCTGTTACCTAACTCCTAAACCCGCTGTTACATCTATTTCAAGAACTAGATCGCCACGAAAAAAAGGATGTCTAAGCTCGATAGCTTAAGACATCCTTTCATTCTTTTCGTAATCCTTGATCTAAGACTTTTCGCCAAGCTCTCCTCGAATCTTCAAGAAGACCTGATAGCTGCGCTCCGCGCATTCCGAAATCGTTATCGGATGAAAACCAGGTAGATCCGCATATAGCGTATCATGGAGCGGTTCAATCCACGAAGCCGGCAACACACTTGCTCCAAGCTTCGCTCCCATAATAGAACCCACTGTAGCACCATTACAGTCTGTATCCATTCCTCCGTAAACGGATGTAATGACCGCTTTTTCAAAATCATTCCCGCCATAGACCAGCGAAGCAGCTACAAGAGCAGCATTATTATTGGTGTGCACCGCATCATAGTGGCTGAATGTATCCCAAATCTTACTTACCAACTCCCGCTCACTTTTGGCCTTCTGCGCAATATCTATACCTCGTAGAACGTCACTTGCCAGGCGACTAGTACTAGGGATCTCACTAAGACCAATCTCAAGAATACGCTCGTTATCTTTTTCAGCAAAAGCAGCCGAAATCATCGCCGCATTAAACATCTCACCATAGATTCCGTTCTTCACATGTGAAAAAGAAGCATCGCGCCAGCCTAACTCCGCTGCAAGCTCAGGATGGCCTGCTGCACCATAAGCCAGTCCATCTGCGCGTATAGCCGCACCAATCCACTCCCGGTAGGGGTTCAAGTGCATCCGCACTCTTTCCTGCCGCGCCAGCCAATCCGCAGGCTTCTCACCATGCAGATGAGACGTTTCCTGCGCAAAATTCATATACGACTGTGTCTCTGCCGTACATACCTGAGCGTATGTCAGATGTTTATGCCAGAGCTTCCCGATATCCCAAGAATCCCAGCTCAGCCCCTTTTGCTCCAGCAGCATAAGGCCCAGTACCGTGTAACGAATATCATCATCGCTCTCCATAAACTTAATAGTCTCGCTGGTACTCGCATACGTCCAATCACTTAAACCAAGACCATATTCTGCCTCTGCCCGTGAATGCCCAGGCGTATAGCCACTAATAGGCCATGCATCGGCACCCCGGAACCACAGCTCAATATTCTCCCAACCCGGACGTCCATCTTTACCGTAGAGGTAGTCCCAATACTCCAATGGTTTGCCAAGTGCGCAACCGACGCTTCTACCTAGCCAAGCTCCGTAGAACTTATCTCTCCATTCTGCTTCGCTCCAGTCAGCCTCAAGCTTGCGTGGACCTTCTGGACGAAGACGACGAATCTCCTCCAGTGAAGACGGCTCTTCATAAGGAAAGTCCTCAGCAACCGTGAGCTCCATCAACTCGTTGTATACTTGCATCAGCTTAATCTCATCGGCACCTGCAGCGGCTAGTTTATCCGCGAAGCCTTCAATCTTGCAGCCTTCTTCTCCACGCTGAACCAATTCAAACTGAACCGTCTCCTGAAGTCTCTCCCATCCTGCCATAGGTTAGTTCCCTTCAGCCGCAAGCAGCTCTTGATCTAGCTTTTCCAGTGAATCAAAAATCAACTTCATAAATGCTTCCCGGTCTACTCCCACCAGGACTTCTACATTCGTTGGGCGATCCGTCTTCTTTCGTTTGTCTGCAACCGTCATTCCCCGCGTCAGCTTGCCTTCTGTCTCTACCGTTACATATAGATGCTCGGATTCAAACAGTTCTGGGTGCAAGAGCCAAGCTACGGCGCATGGATCATGCAGTGCACTACCGACATAGCCCATTTTCTTTCCGAAGATCGAATAGAAATCTAACAGTTCTCCGACCATAGTGGACACTGGCCCACGCTCTTTCAATGCTACGATCTCATCTTCGAAAATGGCTGCCTTATCGGTCACATCCAGACCACTCATCGTAATCGGAATACCCGACTCAAACACGATACGAGCAGCTTCAGGATCTACATAGATGTTAAACTCCGCAGTAGAGGTTACATTTCCATAAGAAATTCCTCCGCCCATCAGTGAAATCTTTTCAATTCTTTCCTTAATCTCTGGATAAGCAGTGATTAATAGGGCGATATTTGTTAAAGGAGCCATCGGTACGAGCGTAATCTTCTCCTCCGAAGAACGGATAATATTCAGCATAAATTCTACAGCGCCTTCTTCTACAGGCCGGAATTTACTTGGTGGCAACAGTGGGCCGTCCATGCCTGATTCACCATGTGCTTCCTCACCTGTAACAAGCTTGCCGAACAGCGGACCCGCAGCCCCTTTGGCTACAGGAATATCAGCATTCACAAAGCTGATCACTTTAAGTGCGTTTTCTGTGATTTTATCGAGGATCTGGTTTCCACCAACCGTTGTAATCCCGCGCAGATCCAGCTTCTCCGAATTTGCTATTGCAAGCAGGATAGCGATTGCGTCATCATGCCCTGGATCGCAGTCAATAATAATAGGTGTTCGCATAGTCATTCACTCCTTAGTTGTATAAATCCTCGTTACTCCTATCGCTATTTCACTAGCGGGCTTTTAAGTTTTTTATTCTTTTTCCGTGTCTCAGATACGGCATAGATCACTAGTCCAATTACCGTTGCTACATAAGGAAGCGTCGCGATCAGTTCTGCAGGAATCTTCAGGACCTGTAGCGCATTCGACAAGGCGTCTGCCGTACCAAATAATAGAGAGGTCAGCGCCGTGCCCACTGTCGTACTTCTCCCCATAGACTCTGCGGCAATCGCAATCCAGCCCCGACCAGCGATCATATCGCGAGTGAACAGTGACAGGTAACCCATCGACATGTAAGCTCCACCCAAACCAGCGAAAAATCCACTAAGCAGCAAAGCCATATACTGTATTTTCACAACACTTACTCCAACAGATTGAGCCGCATGTGGATTTTCACCCACTGAACGAATGCGCAGACCAAGCGGTGTACGGTTTAAGAGATAGTAGACAACAAACACAGCAATAATAGATACATACGTCAAAATGTGATGTCCCGATAGAATAGGCCCCAGCACCGGAATGTCCTTCAGCAAAGGAATCTCTACACTAGGTAGCACTTTACTCGCCAGAGAAGTAGAAGAACCCTTGTCTCCACTCAGCAGATAAAGAATAAACACGGTTCCTCCTGAAGCGAACATATTAATAGCTACGCCGCCGAGAATGATATGTGTTTTAAATTTCAGTGTGAAAAAAGCTAATATTCCAGCGATCAGTGTTCCGGACATCACGGCCCCAAGTAAACCTACCCACGCACTATGCGTGTAGCTGCTTACAATGACACCGGCTAACGCCGCAACAAGCATGATGCCTTCCATACCAATGTTGATAATACCAGCCCTATTAGAGATTAACGCTCCCAATGCGGCGAATAGAATCGGTGTCGTCACTCGAAGAACAGAAAACGCAAAGTCAGTCGTAAAAATTACATCAAACAAGCTGTTCACGCTTCCTTCGCCTCCTTCAAGAGCATCCGATTTTTCCAGAACTTCAGAAATTGCTCAGCCGAAATCAGAAGAATGATAATCGCCTGTATAATAGAAATCATCTCTGAAGGTACATCCGATAGACGTGCCATCATGTCGGCTCCGATCCGGATATATGCAAGGAACAATGCAGCGCCGATTACGGATAGCGGATTATTCTTGGCTAACATCGCTACTAGAGCACCATCTAAGCCATAACCTGGTAACGATGTCCATTGGAATCGATTGTACATCCCTAGCACTTCTACGGAACCACCCATTCCCGCGATAAAACCAGCAATCAAGTGAACCAGTATAATAACCTTCGCGGTCTTCATGCCTGAATAACGTGCAAAGTTCCGGTTGATGCCTGTCATTCGCAGCTCATATCCCCATTTAGTCTTGTATAGGAATAAATGCGCTGCAATAATAAGCACGATAACGATAATAAGTCCGGTATGAATACGGGTCCCAGGTACCATTTTACTCAGCAGTGCCGTTTTCTCGAATTTGTAGGATACATTGGCAAATGCTTTTGCATCACGTAAGTGATAGTTCAGTAGATATAAACCTACTCCAAACAAAATATTATTGAACATCAAGGATGTAACGAGCTCATTAGCATTCCATTTGGCTTTGAGGATCCCGGGTATTGCCGAGAGCAACGCACCAACAATAGAACCCGCAGCAATAGCTACGATCGGATGAAGCCACCCGTCCAGCGTTAAATGAATAGCCAACACGGAAGTTACAACACCGGAGAAATAGAAAATCCCTTCAGCTCCCAAATTGAACATATTTGCCCGGAACAACAAGGAAACTGCTAGCCCAGTGAACATGAGCGGAATGGCCATCTCAATCACATTACCGATATGACCTTTACTGGATAGCGGCTCAAATAGGAATATCCCAATCGTCTTCACCGGCTGATTGCTGACCAATGAGATGATCAGAAAAGCAATAGCGAGTGCAATTACGATTACTGCCGATGTTCGAATGTATTCAAAATATTTTACTTTAAACATGATTTACGGCCCTCCTGATTTGCTCCTCGTCCTGTCGATGAATCCCTAGCATATAAAGCCCTAATTCTTCTTCACTAACCTTGGAAGGCTCCTCGAAAAAGGCAACAATCTTTCCTTCATACATCACTAGTAGACTATCGCTGATCTCCAAGATCTCATTTAAGTCTGCTGACACTAGCAAAATAGCGCAATCGTCTGAGCGCAGCTCCAACAGCTTTTGATGTATGAACTGCGCCGCGCCTATATCCACGCCCCTTGTCGGCTGCTCTGCAATAAGCAGTTGCGGTTCTGTAGAACACTCTCTAGCTACGACAACCTTCTGCATGTTACCACCTGATAACATTCCTATTGGCTGAGAAGGTCCCGAACAGCGGACTTTAAATTCTTCTACAAGTGATACTGCAAGCTTGGCAATTCGTGATCCATTTAAAAAGGGACCTTTATTCATAGCTTTTGTACGATACTGAGTGGACAGCAGATTATCCGCTATGCTCGCTTCACTGGCTATCCCTTGATGCATCCTATCCTCTGGGATATAGGAAACGCCTAGCTTACGAATATCTAAAATATCCGATTCACGAATATCTTTTCCCTTCACTAGCACAGAGCCTTGGCTTGAGACCCCTCTTAGGCTACCCGTAAGAGCCTCAATGAGCTGTGTCTGCCCATTCCCTTCTACACCAGCAATCCCGATAATTTGTCCCCCGCGTACTGCAAAGTTGATATCTGTTAGCAACGCTTTGCCGTGTGCATCATTTACACCTAAGCCCTGCACAGTGAGTACCGGCTCCCCAATAGACAGAATCTCCTTGTCATATTTCAACACGACGTCTCTGCCCACCATAAGGCGTGAGATTTCTTGCTCCGTGACATCCTTCGTTTGGAAGACACCTTCACTACGTCCACTACGCATGATCGTAATTCTGTCACAGATCGCTTTAACTTCTTTCAACTTGTGTGAAATAAAAACAATCGTATGACCCTGCTCTCTTAACTGCTTAAGCTCCCGGAACAATTCCTCTGTTTCCTGTGGGGTCAACACTGCGGTCGGCTCATCCAGAACGAGGATTTTTGCACCACGCAGCAGCGCCTTCAGAATTTCAACCTTTTGCTTCATACCAACCGTGAGATCCTCCACTTTTGCTTTTGGATCCACTGCCAGATTGTATTTCTTCGCAGTCTCTTCGGTCATGCGTACAGCTTCTGCATAATTGATGCCAACGCCCTTACGAGGTTCCATGCCCAGCACCATGTTCTCTGCTACCGTAAAAGAAGGGACCAGCATAAAATGCTGGTGAACCATACCAATCCCTCTATCAATGGCATCCTGAGCAGATTGCAGCTTCACTTTTTCACCCTTGATAAAGATTTCACCTTCACTAGGCTCTTCCATGCCGAACATGATCTTCATTAAAGTTGATTTACCAGCGCCGTTCTCGCCCGCAATCGCATGAATTTCTCCCTCACGTAAAGAAAAATGCACGTCTTTATTTGCAACGACACCATTGGGATACACCTTGGTAATTCCCCGCATTTCCAGCAGAGCTTTGTTCATAGGTCTCAACGCCTTTCGACTTGGAGGTCTGCAAAAATATACAGCTGGAATTCTTCTAAAAGAAGAATCTCCAACTGTAGGTTTATCACTTTATAGCTATACTTAAGGCTTAACTGCGTTACGAATGGCTTCTACTTCAGAGGTTTCCATTCCCATCGCGTTATCTACTGTAATTTCTTTATTGATCAGCTTTTGCTTCACTTCTTCAACTTTAGCCTGAAGATCGGCAGGGAAGATATTTTTATAGATCTCATTCTCTGCAATGCCTACACCATCATCTACAAAGCTCAACACATCACGTTTACCCATCTCAAGTGTACCGTCTTGTAATCTCTTCACGGCACCCAGAATAGCACTATCAATCTTTTTAATAGAAGAAGTAACGATCAAGTTTGCTTTTTCGCTATCTGTATCGTTTAGCAACATCGCCTGATCGGAGTCTACGCCGATAGCATATTTCTTCTTCTCCTTAGCTGCATCAAAGATCCCAAGACCTGTACCCCCAGCCACGTTAAAAATAACATCCACACCGGAGTTATATTGAATCAGCGAAAGCTCCTTGCCCTTAGCCGGGTTAACGAAATCGCCAGCATATGATACAGCGACCTTCACATCAGGATCAACATATTGAGCGCCCTGAATGTAGCCCACCAAGAAAGCGTTAATTCCTGGAATATCCATGCCGCCTACAAAACCGATCACATTCTCAGGATTAGCATTTTCCATATCCGATTGTGTAGCTAGCGCCGCTACTGCACCTGCTAGAAAAGATACTTCATTTGTTGCATAAGACATGTTGTACATATTCTCTGGTGCTTCATCTATATCGGTATCATAGTTAATGAACTTTTTGTCAGGATATAATTCAGCCGTTGCATTAAACATCTCTGTAATTTCCGATCCGCCAGAAATAATAACATCCCAGTCCTCAGCGGCGATATCGTTAAACGTAGGCTCCCATTTCGTTTTATCGACACCCATTTCTACAACTTTTGTTTCTGCACCCAGCTCATCCTTAACCTTTTGCAAACCGCTATTCGCAGAGTCAAAGAAAGATTTATCTCCAAGCGTTCCTGGAATCAGAAGTACAACTTTGAGTTTATCCCCTGAACCTGTTTCTCCACCTTCAGCTGCGTTAGATCCTGCATTCGCGGAAGATCCATTACTCGACGTATTATTTCCACAGGCTGTGACCATTACCATTACTACTAGTAACAACAAAGAAAGAACTTTCTTTTTCATTTTTCTATTCCCCCTATTTATAGTTGGTTAGTAATTTGAGAGATTCTCCTTCTTAGTCCGTTGTATATTTCACGATTTAGATGGAAACTCTCATTTTTCATGTAACATTGTCAAAATTTTAATGATTTTAACGAATACACTCAAAAAAAGAGAGAAAATTATAATTTTTACGAATAATCCGACTAATTTCCGAACGAGATGGCCAGTCAGGTTGCTAATCTTCGGATTTCTTGATACGATCATATCAAATATTAATGAAAATAATTATATGATTTCGGTCATAATTTTGTACGATTCGGCTAAAACATAATTATTGGAGGCTCATCATGGATCGTGTTCTATATATTGTAAATGCAGCACATGAGGTTAATACCTATATTCCACCACACCAGCATGAATGTTATGAACTAGTCTATTATTTAAACGGATTAGGAACTACCAATGTAGGTTCCCGAAGTTATCATTTTCGTTCTTCTTCATTCGCGCTGATACCACCCAATCATAAACATGATGAGAATCATCGCGAGGATGCTACTATACTATTTGTAGGTTTCCATTCAAATCACCCAAATATGGAGAATTTGCAGGGCGTATATGAAGATGATAA